>NZ_JAJNBY010000001.1:0-5662857 GCF_056835605.1 Pseudonocardia sp. ZF1 | reverse complement strand
CCGCGTTTCCCCCTCCCGATCGACCGCCGCCGGCGGTCTGCTCCCCCGGAGCACTGGCGATGAGCCGTCCGGACACGAGGACTCGGCCTCGGGGGCGATGTATCCCCAGAGTTGTCCACACTTGTGCGTAAAGGTACGCAGCAGGTCCCGGCCGACGCGCATCGGGGCACCGGCCGTCGGTCGTGTGGAGGTCTCGGTCGGGGTGCGGGCGGTCGTTACTCCCGCGCCGGTCCCGGGCGGGGTCGGCGACGCTAGCAGCAGCCGTCGTGGCGGGCGTCCGGCGGGGTCGCGGCGCCCGGTGGGGGCGGTTTGACCCCCTCGAAACGCGCTGCGTACCCTTGACGACCGGACACCTGGTCGGATGGGCGTGTCGCGCCCGTCGAACGCGGCTCCCCGCATCTGTCGTTGTGGAGCGTCGTGTGGCCGGTGGCCCGCGAACCCGAGCCAGTGACCGTAGACATCTCGGCGTCGCAGGACGCCTGCGAACCGCCGACCAGGAGCCGACCGTGAGCAAGCGTACTTTCCAGCCGAACAACCGCCGCCGGGCCAAGACGCACGGCTTCCGGCTGCGCATGCGCACCCGCGCCGGCCGCGCGATCCTCGCCGCGCGCCGTCGCAAGGGGCGCGGCAACCTCTCGGCCTGACGGCCGGCGCCCCCACCGGCCCGCGCCGTGCTGCCGGCACACGCCCGGCTCACCCGCCGGCCCGAGTTCGCCTCGACGATCAGGCGCGGACGACGTGCCGGCCGGTCGAGGCTGGTGGTTCATCTCGACCTGACCCGCCCCGGCGGTGTGCCCGAGCACGCCTCGCCGAGGGCGGGTTTCGTCGTGAGCAAGGCCGTCGGCAACGCCGTGGCCCGGCACCGGGTCTCCCGGCGGCTGCGCCATCTGGTCGCGGACAGGCTGACGGCGCTGCCCGCCGGCGCGGCACTCGTCGTCCGAGCGTTGCCGCCCGCCGGTGACGCCTCGTCCGCCGAGCTGGCGGCCGACCTCGACTCCGCACTGCGCGCGGCGCAGCGGCCGCGCCGTCCGCGCCCGGCCGCGGACGGCCCGCGATGAGCACGACACACGACGCGGCCCCGACGGGCGAGGAGGCTCCGATGGACGACGGAGAGCTCCCCGGCGCACGGCCCGGTGTCGGCGCGCGGGCCGCCATGGCCGCGGTGCGCTGGTACCAGGTGTGGATCTCCCCGAACCTGATGCCGAGCTGCCGGTTCCACCCGAGCTGCAGCGCGTACTCGGTCGAGGCGTTCCGTGAGCACGGCTTCGTGCGCGGTCTCGGCCTCACCGTGTGGCGGTTGCTGAAGTGTGCCCCGTGGCACCCTGGCGGGTGGGATCCGGTGCCGCCGCGCCGGCGGCGCAGCGACGGGGTCCCGCGCAGCGGCACCGAACCCGACCCCGGGCCGGAGCAGACGTCCACCGACCCGCCCCGGACCGAAGGCCTCTCACGCGGTACGGACCGCTGACCCGCGGGCCCCGCCCGAGACCACGAGGAGCAACGCAGCAGTGCTGGACTTCATCTACTACCCCGTCAGCTGGATCATGTGGGTCTGGCACAAGGTCTTCGGCTTCGTCCTGGGCGACGACAACGGGTTCGCCTGGGCGCTGTCGGTCGTCTTCCTCGTCTTCACGCTGCGCGTCATCCTCTACAAGCCGTTCGTCGTGCAGGTCCGCTCCATGCGCAAGATGCAGGAGATGGCCCCGGAGATGCAGAAGCTCCGGAAGAAGTACGCGAACGACCGCCAGAAGCTCGCCACGGAGATGCAGAAGCTCCAGCAGCAGAACGGCGCCAACCCGCTCATGGGCTGCCTGCCGATCCTGGTGCAGATCCCGGTGTTCATCGGTCTGTTCCACGTGCTGCGCGAGTTCAAGCCGGGCAAGACCGAGAACTACGTCTTCAACGCGGCCGAGAACGCCTCGTTCGTCGACTCGAGCCTGTTCGGCGCGAAGCTGGGCTCGGCGATCTTCCCGCTGCAGAACACCGCCTCGGTCGAGGCGCTCGGCGGCAACCTGGTCTCGCAGTGGATCGTGATGATCCCGCTGATGATCGCGGCCGGCATCTTCACCCACATCACCGCGCGCCACTCGGTCGCCCGCCAGCAGGCGCAGATCGCCGCCGGCACCGTCGCGGCGAACCCGCAGGCCGAGATCATGCAGAAGCTGATGCTCTACGTGTTCCCGATCGGTGTCGTCGTCGGTGCGCCGTTCCTGCCGCTCGCGGTCCTCTTCTACTGGGTCGCCAACAACCTGTGGACCCTCGGCCAGCAGTACGTCGTCTACCGCAAGATCGACGCCGAGGAGTCGGACAAGGCCGAGAAGGCCACCGAGTCCGCCAAGGCCCGCGCCCCGCGCCCCGGCCAGAAGCCGCTCCGCGACGTCCGTCGCGGCTCCGCCGAGGACGTCCGTGAGATCGCCGACGAGCCGATCCAGCCGGCCGAGGAGGAGGCTGCCGAGGCGGCGTCCGAGGCCCGTGCCACCGGATCCGACGGTGCCTCCGCCGGCACCGGCGCGACCCCCGACGGGCAGCGCAACGGAACGGCCCGCAACGGGAACGGCAACGGTTCCGGTAACGGCCAGAAGAAGCCCGGGGCGAAGCCGGTGCAGAAGCGTCCGGGGGCGAAGGCCCGGCGCGGCAAGCGTCGCTGACCGTCCCACCGCACCACCCCGACAGACCCCGGCGCGCCCCGCCGGCCCCGGCGGACCCCACCGCCGCGCGGGCCCGGGCGCGACGGACAGCGAACCGTTGACGAGAGGAGTTGCGCGTGCCCACCACCGCCAAGGAGCCCGCCGAGGGGCCGGACGTGCAGGACAAGCCGTCCGGCGAGAGCCTGCTGATCCAGGAGGGCGACGTCGCAGGTGACTACCTGGAGCGCCTGCTGGACATCCTGGACTACGACGGCGACATCGACCTCGACGTCGAGGGCGGCCGCGCCATCGTCAGCATCGAGGGCGCCGAGCACGACGCCGACCTGCAGAAGCTCGTCGGCGACAAGGGCTCGGTGCTGGAGAGCCTGCAGGAGCTGGCCCGCCTGGCCGTCCAGCAGCAGCTGGGCAGCCGCAGCCGGCTGATGCTCGACATCGCGGGTTGGCGGCGGCACCGCCGCGACGAGCTCACCGAGCTCGGCCTGGAGACCGCCCAGGAGGTCAAGGCCAGCGGCGAGTCCGCGCGGCTGCGCCCGATGACGCCGTTCGAGCGCAAGGTCGTGCACGACGCCGTCGCCACCGTGAAGGGCGTCGTCTCCGAGAGCGAGGGCGAGGAGCCGCGTCGCCAGGTCGTGGTCCACAAGAAGTGACCACCTCCCCCATCCCGACCCCGGAGGTCGCGGAGAAGGTCTTCGGCGACCGGACCGGGCTGGCCGTCCGCTACGTCGAGCACCTCGCGACCTCCGGGATCGAGCGCGGGCTGATCGGCCCGCGCGAGCGGGACCGGCTGTGGGACCGGCACGTGCTGAACTGTGCGGTCCTCGGTGAGGTCGTGCCCGCCGACGCCCGGGTCGCCGACGTCGGCTCCGGTGCCGGGCTCCCCGGGATCCCGCTCGCCCTGGCCCGGCCGGACCTGCGGATCGTGCTGATCGAGCCGCTGGCCCGCCGGGTGGAGTGGCTGGACGAGGTGCTGGGCGACCTCGGCCTGGACATCGTCGTCGAACGGGGGCGTGCCGAGGAGAAGCCCGTTCTGCGACGATGGGAGGGGGCCGACGTCGTCACCGCCCGGGCCGTCGGACCGCTGGCCCGGCTCGCGGGCATCTGCCTGCCGCTGCTGCGGCAGGGGGGTGCGATGCTGGTGCTGAAGGGCGCCTCCGCCCCGGACGAGATCGCCCGCGACGCCGCGGCGGTCCGTGCGCTCGGAGGGGGCGAGCCCCGGATCCACGAGACCGGAGCCGGTGTGGTCGATCCGCTGACCACGGTGGTCGAGATCCCGCGGACCGGCGCGCCCCGCCGCAACCGGAGGAAGGAACGGCGATGATGGGTGCCGGAGCGCCGTTTCACGTGAAACACCGACCGGGCACGAACCGTCCAGGAAGCGAGGGTCGCGCATGAGTGCCGGATGGACCCCCATCGCGGACGAGGCCGAGCGGGCCGCACGCGTCCTGCACCCCGACCGGCACGGCATGCCCCGCCCGGCCGCGCGCCGTGTCATGGGCGTCGCGAACCAGAAGGGCGGGGTCGGGAAGACGACCAGCACGGTCAACCTCGCCGCGGGCCTGGCCCTGCACGGCATCCGGGTGCTGGTGATCGACCTCGACCCGCAGGGCAACGCGTCCACCGCACTCGGCGTCGAGCACCGCACCGGCACGCCGTCGGTGTACGAGGTGATGCTCGGCGAGATCCCCCTCGAGGAGGCCGTCGCGGTCAGCACCGCGTCGCCGAACCTGCTCTGCCTGCCCGCCACGATCGACCTGGCCGGCGCCGAGATCGAGCTCGTCAGCATGGTCGCCCGGGAGTCCCGGCTGGCCCAGGCGCTGAACGACAAGACGCTGGCCCGGCTCGACGTCGACTACGTGCTCATCGACTGCCCGCCGTCGCTGGGGCTGCTGACGGTCAACGCGCTCGTCGCGGCGTCCGAGGTGCTCATCCCGATCCAGTGCGAGTACTACGCGCTGGAGGGGCTCGGGCAGCTGCTGTCCAACATCGACCTCGTCCGGTCGCACCTGAACACCTCGCTGCACGTGTCGACCATCCTGCTGACCATGTACGACGGCCGCACCAAGCTCGCCGACCAGGTCACCTCCGAGGTCCGCCAGCACTTCGGTCCGACGGCGCTGCGCACGGTCATCCCGCGCAGCGTGAAGGTCTCCGAGGCCCCCGGCTACAGCCAGACCGTGCTCGCCTATGACCCCGGCTCCCGCGGTGCGATGAGCTACATCGACGCGGCCCGGGAGATCGCCGAGCACGGGGCGAGCGGCGCCTACCGCCCGGACGGTCGCTGAGATGGCCGAGCGCAAGGGTGGACTGGGCCGCGGTCTCGCCGCGCTCATCCCCACCGGCCCGTCGGAGTCCGGTGACCGGCCCGGGAACAACGGGCCCGGCGCACCCCTGCACCGCCCGGCTCCGGCCGTCCGGCGCGACGACCACGAGCCCGAGACCCCGGTCGTCGACGGCGGCGCGGAGTACCGCGAGATCCCGCTGCGGCGGATCGTGCCCAACCCCAAGCAGCCGCGGACCCAGTTCGACGACGACCAGCTCGCCGAGCTGGAGCACTCGATCCGCGAGTTCGGGCTGCTGCAGCCGATCGTGGTCCGCCGGGCCGGTGTCGACTACGAGCTGATCATGGGCGAGCGCCGCTGGCGCGCGGCCCAGCGCGCCGGGCTGGAGACGCTGCCCGCGATCGTCCGGCACACCGCCGACGACGTGATGCTCCGCGACGCGCTCCTGGAGAACATCCACCGCGTCCAGCTCAACCCCCTCGAGGAGGCTGCCGCCTACGAGCAGCTGCTCGCCGAGTTCGGCGTCACCCACTCCGAGCTCGCCGACCGGCTCGGCCGCAGCCGGCCCGTCGTCACCAACATGATCCGGCTGCTGAAGCTGCCGGTGTCGGTGCAGCGCCGGGTCGCCGCCGGCGTGCTGTCGGCCGGGCACGCACGCGCCCTGCTGGGTCTCGAGGACGCCGGGCAGCAGGAGGATCTCGCCACCCGCATCGTCGCGGAGGGCATGTCCGTCCGCGCGACCGAGGAGGCCGTCGTGCTGGCGCGGCACGCGGGACCTCCGCAGGAACGCCGGGTCCGCCGTCGCGGCGATCAGCGCCCGGAGTTCGTCGAGCGCGCCGACCGGCTGGCCGACATGTTCGACACCCGGGTGAAGGTCGAGATGGGTCAGCGCAAGGGCCGCATCGTCGTCGAGTTCGGATCGGTCGAGGACCTCGACCGGATCACCGGGCTGATGGGGATCAGCGAGCGCGACTGACCGGACACCACTCCCCTTCCCCGACGGCCGTCGTCCCCGGGGACGACGGCCGTCGGTCTGTCCGGGCACCGGGGTGGCGGCGTGGTGTGGGGCGCTGGGCGACTTCTGAGGGCGCCCTGAGACGGCCTCTGGGACGTCCGACGGGTGCTGGGTTGATGGGGAGGCCGGGCTGGGTCTCAGGAGTCGTGTGGGACCGCTGAGCCGCCGGACGTGCCCGATTGGTCGCTTTTCCCGGCTTCTCGGTGGTCGCGGAGGTGTGCACCGCCCGGAACCCGGCTGATCAGTCGTACGTATGTCTGAACTCGACGCATCGACGGTGTTCATGCGTGGTCCGGCTCGTGGTGCGTCCCGGGCGAGGGTCGTACGGAGTGCCGGGCTCGGTCGGTGAGCGGGCCGGGGCGTCCGCCCCGGGGTTGCGTGGTTCGTGCGCGGCTGGGGTCCGCGGCTCTCTCCGGCGGTCTCGGTACGGCATGTGATCGGGTCCGCGGCGGGGCGGCGGAGATGTTTCACGTGGAACAGCGACGGAGGCCGTGGCAGCCTCCGGCAGCGCGTCGGGCTCGGTCTCGTGAGCGGGTGGCCTGCGGACGCCGCAGCCCCGGGGTGGTCCGCCCACGCTGCGGGACCTGCCGCGTCGCGATTCCGTACGCGCCGCACGGGCACGGCGACCGGGGCGAGGTCTCGTCCCGCCGAGGGTGGCCTGGGCGGTGCGGACGTCGTCGCCCGGCGGGACGGAGGAGCTCGTCGCCGCGTACCGGGTGCGGGCGACGCCGATCCGTGCGCCTCCGCGGCGCAGGGGGCTCGTCGGCCCGAGGTGGCAGCCGGACGCACCGGTGGGATCGCCGCACCTCGGCGTTCCCGGTGGAGCCCGGCCGGTGTCGCCGTCCGGCGACCGTGCCGGGGGACGGCCGGCCCGGATGCGCCGAGCCGGTGGGCGGCGGCCAGCATCCGGGACGACCGCGCGTGCTGCGGCGTGGACGCCGGCCACCACGTCCGGCCCGCAGGCCCCGGGTCCAGCGATGCCCGGACCGCCGGCGCCCGGCCCAGGAGTGCTCACCCGGGAGTGCCCGGCCCGGGAGCGCGCGGCGGCCTGCGAGGCCGGTGTCCGCGCCGGCGCCATCGCGGGCAAGTGCTCGGCGCGGGAGTGCTCGGCCCGTCGGCACGGTTCCGGACGCGGAACCGCGCGTGGACCGGACGGTGCGGGATCGGGCAGGACGGAAGCGGGCAGGGCGGAAGCGGGCAGGGCGGAAGCGGGCAGGGCGGAAGCGGGCAGGGCGGAAGCGGGCAGGGCGGAAGCGGGCAGGACGGGATCGGGCAGGACGGGATCGGGCAGGGCGGGACCGGCCCAGACGGAACGGGCGGGAGACGGAACCGGGGCAGGGCGGGATCGGGCAGGGCGGGACCGGCCCAGACGGAACGGGCAGACGGAACCGGGGCAGGGCGGGGTCGGGCCGGACGGTGCGGGATCGTACGGCGCAGGGTGGGATCGGACCGGCCGATGCAGCAGGGCGGGGCGACCCACTGCGGCAGACTCGGGCACACACCGAGCGGCTCCGACCCCGCCCGCCCGATCCGCCCGACGTCGCGTGCGTGTGTTTCACGTGGAACATCCCGATGCCCCAGGATGGCCCGGTGCTCACCGACGCCGAGCTCGCCGCTCGCACCGACCGCGCCGTCGACACCGCGGTGTCCGCCGCGCGGGACCACGGCTACCGCCCCGGCACACCCCGCGTCCTGCACGACCTGTTCTCGGTCGTCGTCGCACTGGAGCCGGAGCCGGTCGTGGTGCGGGTCCCCACCGTCCTCCCGCCCGGCCTCGATCCGGCGGGACAGGCGGAGCAGCAGCGGCGCGAGATCGCGGTCTGCCGGTGGCTGTCGGACGCCGGGCACCCCGTGGTCCGGCCCGCACACCCGGAGCGACCCGTCGCCGCCGGGGACCTGTCCCTCACCTTCTGGGAGCGCCTGACCGTCGTCCCGGACGGCCCGCCCGACGCCGGTGCGAGCGGCGCGACGCTCGCTCGGCTGCACACCGCGCTACGACCGTGTCCGGTCGAGCTGGACTGGATGCACCCACTCGACGACTCCGTCACGGCGATGCTCGACGCGCTGCGGCACGACACCACCCACGTCTCCCCCACCGACCGCGACCGCGCGCTGCGGGAGTGGGCGACGATCCTCCCGGTGCTCGGCGACGAGGCGGGCTGCGCCGACCGGTTCCCCGGCACACGCCCGCAGCCGGTGCACGGGGACTCGCCGGCGTACAACGTCCTGCGGACCCCGGACGGTCCGTACGACGCCGACCTCGAGCACGTCTGCGTCGGACCGGTCGAGTGGGACCTGACCTTCGCCGGCCCGGAGGTCGTCGTCGCCTACGAGCGGGCGGCCGACCGTCCCGTCGACGCCGAGCTGCTCGCCCTCTGCGAGGCGGCCCGGCTGGTGCAGCTCGTCGCCTGCTTCGCGATGGTCCCGCAGCAGCCGGGGCTCGGGGACGGGATGAGCCCGCTCCTGGAGCTGTGGCGGGCCTCCGAACCCTGCGGCGGCGTGCTCGGCTGATGTTCCACGTGGAACCACACCGCTGTGGTTCCACGTGGAACACCGCTCAGCCCTGCCTGGCCGCCGCGCGCTCGACGAGCGCCAGGTAGACCGTCGCGAGGTCGGAACCGTCCGCGGCCACCGCGGTCGGGAGCAGCGAGGTGTCGGTCAGGCCCGGCGACACGTTCATCTCCAGGACGTGCACGTGACCGTCGGCGTCGACGATCGCGTCGGTGCGCGACACGTCGCGCATCCCCAGCAGCCGGTGTGCGGCCAGGGCGGTGTCGGCCAGCGCGTCCAGCACGTCCGACGGCAGCCGCGCCGGGCAGTGGAACGTGGCCGCACCGGGTGTGTAGCGGGACGTGTAGTCGTAGAACCCGGACGGCACCTCCACCTCCACCGGCGGCAGCGCGCGGGGCTCCTCGCCGTCGTGGACGACCGACACCGCGACCTCGGTCCCGGCGACGAACCGCTCGACGAGCACCGTCTCGGCGTAGGCGAAGCAGCTGACCATCGCGGCCGGCAGGTCCGCCGCGTTCCGGACCACCTGCACACCGAGCGCCGAGCCGCCCTGGTCCGGCTTCAGCACCAGCGGCAGCCCCAGGCGCTCGACGATCGCACCGAGCACGCCCTGCGCTCCCAGCTCACGGAAGGTCGAGTGCGGCAGCGCGACCCAGTCCGGCGTCGACAGACCCGCACGGACGAGCTCGGTCTTCACACTCGGCTTGTCCCACGCCCGCCGGCACGCCCCGGACGGGGTCCCGACGAACGGGATGCCCAGCAGCTCCAGCACCTGCTGCACGGCGCCGTTCTCCCCCTCGCCCCCGTGCAGCGCGACGGCGACCGCGTCCGGCCGGTCGGTCGACAGCCGCTCCAACAGGCGCGCGTCGACGTCCCACTCGCGGACGTCGACACCGTTCGCGCGCAGCGCACCCGCCAGTCGACGACCGGATCGCAGGGACACCTCACGCTCGTGGGACAGGCCTCCGGCCAGCACGGCCACCGTTCGATCGCTCACGCGGGCATTCTGCGCCATGAACGGGAACGCCCCGGACCGGGAGCCGGTCCGGGGCGTTCCACGTGAAACATCGCCGTCGTCGGACGGCGTCAGGTCGTGTCCGGCGACGGGCTCTGGGTGCCCCGGGTCAGCTCGGGGCGGACCGGTGTCCCGAACGTCCGCACGACCTCCATCTCGGCCTCCAGCACCGCCGCCAGCCGCCGCACGCCCTCGGTGATGCGCTCGGGCGTCGGGAAGCAGAACGACAGCCGCAGCTGCCGGCTGCCGAACCCGTCGGCGTAGAAGCCGGTGCCGGACGCGTACGCGACCCGCGCGGTGACCGCACGGGGCAGCATCGCCTTCGTGTCGACGCCCTCCGGCACGGTCAGCCACACGAAGAACCCGCCGTCGGGGACGTTCCAGGTGCAGCCCTCGGGCAGGTACGTCTCCAGCGCGGCGAGCATCGCGTCGCGGCGCTCGCGGTAGTTCTCGCTGAACGTCTTGATCTGGCTGCGCCAGTCGTGGTGCGACAGGTAGCGCGACACCAGCATCTGCGTGAACGACGGCGGGCACAGCGTCGCCGACTCCGCGGCCAGCACCAACCGGTCCCGCACCAGCGGCGGTACCAGCGTCCAGCCCACCCGCAGCCCGGACGCGAACGTCTTCGAGAACGACCCCAGGTACAGCACGTCCGGGTCGTACGAGCGCAGCGCCGGGTGCACCTCGCCGTCGAAACCGAGCATCCCGTAGGGGTTGTCCTCGACGACCATCACGCCGTAGCGCCGGCACAGCTCCAGGATCCGCGGGCGCCGCTCGTGCGCCAGCGTCACGCCGGCCGGGTTGTGGAAGTTCGGGATCGTGTACAGGAACTTCGGGACGATCCCCTGCCGCGCCAGCGACTCCAGCGCCTCGTGCAGCAGCTCCGGGACCAGCCCGTGCTCGTCCATCGCGACGTGCACGACCCGCGCCTGGTAGGCGGCGAAGCTGCCCAGCGCGCCGACGTAGGACGGTCCCTCGGCCAGGACGACGTCGCCCGGGTCGACGAAGATCCGGGTCAGCAGGTCGAGGGCCATCTGCGAGCCGACGGTGACGACGACGTCGTTCGGGTCGGCCTCGATGCCCTCCTCCCGCATGACCTCGCAGATCTGCTCCCGCAGCTGTGGGACACCCTGGGCGGAGCCGTACTGCAGCGCGGACATGCCGTCCACGTCGACGAGCTCGGCCACCTCACGGGCGAGGGACTGCAGCGGCAGCGCCGCCAGGTTCGGCATGCCACCGGCCAGCGAGACGACCTCGGGACGGCTCGCGACGGCGAACAGCGCCCGGATCTCCGAGGCCGTCATCCCGGCGGTGCGGGTCGCGAAGCGCTCGGTGGGGGCGAGCGGGACCACGGCCCCCTCCCCTGCCGCCGCTGCCTGCGCGGCCGCCGCGGCCGCGGAACGGCGGACGTCGGGCTGCTGCGGGCGGTCGGGCAGGGTCATCGCATGCTCCTCTGCGAGGGGAAAAGGCTCGCCGAGTGTAACCGCGACGGGTGATCGGCCCGCCCTTCGTCGTGACGTTCGTACCGGTGGGCCTTCTCGGGGTGACGGGATCGCGAGAATCCACCTAGTCTCGGGCTGCGCGGGGTCACCGGACCCGGGGGCGGCCAGGGGGGACGGTTGCTCCGGCGCCGGGGTCGGGACCACGCCCCGGACGGGCCGGCCGCGCAGCAGCGCGTGCATCGCGCGACGACGACATCCGGAGGTCGGATTCCGTGTCCTGGCACGTTGCCGCGCTCAACCTCGACAACCTCGGCGATCTGCCGAAGCGGTGTCGCAACTGCGTCTACTGGGAGCTCTCACCCCAGCTCGCCGACCAGGCCGAGGGGTACGGCACGACCGACCTGGAGAAGGAGGCCTGGCTGTCGGAGGTGCTCCTCGAGTGGGGCTCCTGCGGCCGGGTCGTCTACGTCGGCGGTGCCCCCGCGGGGTACGTGCTGTTCGCGCCGCCGGCGTCGGTCCCCCGTGCCACCGAGATGCCGACCGGACCGGTCAGCGCCGACGCCGTCCTGCTGACCACGATGCAGGTGGCCCCGGAGTTCGCCGGCGAGGGACTGGGCCGGGCGCTCGCCCAGGCCGTCGTGAAGGACCTGACCCGGCGCGGGGTGAAGGCCGTGGAGGCGTTCGGCGACGCGCGTCCCGGCACCGAGTCCGACTGCGTCGTCCCGGCGGACTTCCTCCGCTCGGTCGGTTTCAAGACCGTCCGCCCGCACCACCGCTGGCCGCGGCTGCGGATGGAGCTGCGCTCGGGGCTGGAGTGGAAGTCCGACGTCGAGGCCGCGCTCGAACAGCTGTTCAACACGGTGACCATCCCGATGCAGACCGCGGCGCCGCGCCCGACGGCGACACCGGCCCGCGCGGGGTCCTGCCAGCTGTCGTTCGTGCCGCCCGCAGGGACGATCTGAGGGCGCGCTGAGCGGGCTGTGGACGGCCTCGGTGGCCCGGCCCCGGGTGAGGGGCCGGGCGGGGCGCTGCGGGTCGTGACGGGCCTCAGACGGCCCGGATCTCGTCCCTCGCGTACTCGCGGGCCAGCACGTCGTTGAAGGTGAACGTGCCGGTGGGCTGGTCGTCCTGCCCGAGCAGGTACAGCCGCTTGACGGCGACGAGGATTCCCTCGGCGACGACGTCGCGGAAGCCCGGGTCGAGCAGCTTGCGACGGTCCCCGAGGTGGGTCAGGTACCCGACCTCGACGCGGACGGCCGGCATCCGGGTCCGGCGCACGAGCTCCCAGGTGCACGTCTGGCTGCGGCAGTCGAGCATCGAGGTCCGGGTGAGCAGCTCGCGCTGGATCAGCCCGGCGAGCGCCTCGCCGACGTTCGACGTGGTGCCCGACCCGTTGCCGAAGTAGTAGGTCGCCAGACCCTGCGCGTGCGGGCTGAAGCTCGCGTCGGTGTGCAGCGACACGACCATGTCGGCGCCGACGTCGTTGGCGAACTGCGCGCGCTCGGTGTCCGGCGGGTTGCCGTTCTCCGGCCGGGAGAGCAGAGCCTCCATGCCGGTGGCCGACATGCGGCCGACGACCCGGCGGGCGAGGTCCCACATCAGGTCGGCCTCGGTGACGCCGCCGACGTCGACGCCGCGGTCGTGCCCGCCGTGTCCCGGGTCGATGACGATGCGCTTGCCGCGCATCCGCGGGCCGGCCCGGCGCAGCAGCTCCTGCTCGCGCATGAGGTGCGGACGCCCGCCGGTGACCTTCCGGCCGAGCTGGCGCAGCGCGCGCAGCGTCTCCGGGCCGCAGACACCGTCGGGGGTCATGCCGTAGTCACGCTGGAAGCGGATCAAGGCCTGCTCGGTCTGCTGGTCGAACAACCCGCTCGGCCGGCCCGGGTTGTACCCGAGCTCGAGCAGGCGTTCCTGCAGGTGGGCGACGTCGTCGCCGGTGGTGGGGGTGGAGAGCGTGAACGACAGCATCCGGTCGCCCAGGCTCCAGCCCGCCTCCCGCAGCGCGCGGGCGGTGTCCGGGCCGACGATGCCGTCGGTGATCAGGCCACGGCCCTGCTGGAACATGCGGACGGCGCGGTCCACGCCGTCGTCGAACATGTCCTGGGCGCGCGAGCCCGGCGGAACCGCCGGGAGCAGACCGAGCTGTCCCAGCGTCGTCCGGATCTCGCGTACGGCCGGACCGCAGTCCCCGCGCCGGAGCAGCTGCATGCACCCCTCGCTCGCAGTCGTGAGGCGCCGTGCGACGCCCGTGATCGGTCGGTTTCGCCCGGTGACCGGACGCGTGCCGGACTCATTGTGCCCTGCCCCGCCCCCGGAGGAGTGCAGCGGGGCGGATACGCGCGTGTCCCGGTTGTGATCAACCGGGACACGCAGCGTTATCTCCGTGCGCTATGCAGCGCACGGACAGTGATCAGATGTGGTCGGCGAGATCGGCGAGCAGTGCCGCCTTCGGCTTCGCGCCCACGATCTGCTTCACCGGCTTGCCGCCGGAGAACAGGATCATCGTCGGGACCGACATGACCTGATAGTCGCGGGCGACCTCCGGGTTGGCGTCGATGTCGAGCTTGGCGACGGTCAGCTTCTCGGAGTTCTCGCCGGCGATCTCGTCGAGCACCGGGGCGACCATCTTGCACGGGCCGCACCAGGTGGCCCAGAAGTCGACCAGGACGGGCTTGTCGCTCTTCAGGACGTCTTGGTCGAACGAGCTGCTGGTGACGTCGACGGTGTTGTTGCCCATGGGGTTCTCCTTCGGTCGCGGATGCGGGTCTGTCGGGTGCCGGTGGGCGGTCAGTGCGCGGCGTCGGCGACGGCGGCCGCCGGGGCGGTCTCCTCCGAGCCGTAGCCGCCACCGGCCATCTCGGAGCCGACCTCGTGGCCGGCCAGCCAGCGCTCGGCGTCGATCGCGGCCGAGCAGCCGGAGCCCGCGGCGGTGATCGCCTGGCGGTAGGTGTGGTCGACGAGGTCGCCACAGGCGAAGACGCCCGGGACGTTCGTGTAGGTGGTACGTCCGTCCACCTGCACGTAGCCCTCGTCGTCGACGTCGACCTGGCCCGCCACCAGCGCGCTGCGCGGGTCGTGGCCGATCGCGACGAACATGCCGGTGACGTCGAGCGTGCTGGTCTCACCGGTCACGGTGTCGCGCAGCTGCAGCTGCTTCACCGAGCCCTCGCCGGTCACCTCGGTGACCTCGGAGTTGGTGCGCCAGCGCATCTTCGGGTCGTTCTGCGCCCGCTCGTACATGATCTTCGAGGCGCGGAACTCGTCGCGACGGTGGATGACCGTGACGGTCTCGGCGAAGCGGGTGAGGAACGTGGCCTCCTCCATCGCCGAGTCGCCGCCGCCGATGACGGCGATGTTCTGGTCCCGGAAGAAGAAGCCGTCGCAGGTGGCGCACGAGCTGACGCCGCGGCCGAGGAGTTCCTGCTCACCGGGGACGTGCAGGTAGCGCGGGGCGGCACCCATCGCGAGGATCACGGCGCGGGCCCGGAAGGTCTCCTTGCCGACTCGCACCTCCTTGACGTCGCCGTCGAGCTTCACCTCGTCGACGTCCTGCGGGCGCAGGTCGGCGCCGAAGCGCTCCGCCTGGCCGCGCATCTGCTGCATGAGCTCGGGGCCCATGATCCCCTCGGTGAAGCCCGGGTAGTTCTCCACCTCGGTCGTGGTCATCAGGGCGCCGCCGAACTGGCTGCCCTCGAACACGAGCGGGGCGAGCTGGGCCCGCGCGGCGTACACCGCAGCGGTGTAGCCGGCCGGCCCGGACCCGATGATGATCAGGTTGTGCACCGTGTCGTCGGTGGTCACCGGTACCGATCCCTCCTGCCGCGCCCGGGCGACGGGCGCGATGACGGGCCTGCGGGTGCCGGCCCGGGTGGCCGGCTCCTGCGTCGTGGCTGCCGTATGGCTCGAACGCGATCCTAGACAGGGGCATTCCCGCTCGTCGGTGCCGTCGGACGTGGGCCGCGTGATCCGGGCGTCGCCGGTGCCCGGCCGGGTCAGCCGGTGGTGGTCTCGGCGAGCACCCGCGCGGTGCCCGGCCCGCAGTCCGGCGGTACGGCGACGAGGCGGTAGCGGCCCCGCTCCGGTCCGCCGAGGACGAGCAGGACCGCCGGGTGGCCGTCGACGGAGTGCGGGCGGGCCGTCAGGAACGGAGCGTCCGGTCGCGGGTCGCCGGCGGCGGTGAGGCAGGCGCGGACCCGGGCGGGATCGTCGAGCGCGCCGACGGGGACGGCCGCGCCGGCGGCGGCGGACCGGAGCTCCTCCGGAGCGGTCCCGGCGACCGGGACGACGACCGGCGCGGTGGGCACGAGGGCGGCGAGCCCGACCCCGGCGACGACGAGTGCCGCCGCGGCGACGGCGAGCGCGCGCCACGGGGTGCGGCGGCCCGGCGGCGGGCCGCCGGCCGCCGGAGCGTCGCCCCGCTCCGGTCCGGGAGCCGCTCGCGCCATCTCCGCGGCGAGCCGCGCCCGCATCCGCGCCGCCACGTCGTCGGGCATCGCCACCGGACCGAGTTCCCGGGCCATTCGCGCCCCGACCTCGACGAACGGTTCCTCGTCGGGATGAGACGAAGCAGGTGAACAGTGGTTGTCGTCGTACCGACGAGTGATCTCCGAGGAGTTGTCGTCGGATCGGTGAGAACTGCTCATCCCTCGTCCTCCCGCAGCACGGGGGCCAGCCGGGCCCGCGCACGGGCCCGGCGGCTCTTCACCGTCCCCGGCGCCACCGCCAGCATCTCCGCCGCCTCCGCGACGCCGTAGCCGAGCCCGTCCACGAGCACCAGCGCGGCCCGCTGGTCCACCGGCAGCAGGGCCAGCGCGTCGGAGACGGCGAGCCGCACCACGAGCCCGCCCGCGTGGTCCCGGGCCGCGACGACCGTCTCCAGGGCCCGCAGCCGGTCCCGTCGCCGCCCGGCCGCGCGGAGCCGGTCGACGCAGTCGTTCACGAGGATCCGGTGCAGCCACGTCCCCGTCGCGGCGTCACCGCGGAACCCGGGCGAGCGGAGCGCGGACAGGAACGCCTCCTGCACCGCGTCCTCGGCCTCGGTCCGGTCGCCGAGCATCCGCAGGGCCACCGACCAGAGCCGGTCGGCGTACCTGCGGAACATCTCGTCCAGGTCGGGCGGGGCCCGGTCCGGGATCCGGTCGACGGTCGTCACCCGCGCACGGTAGGCAGCGCCGGGGGGTGCTCACGGGCGTTGCCGGGCCGGTCGGTCGCGATCGCGAACGGGGCGGCTCAGGGTGCGGTGCGGCGGAACCCGATGTCGTCGATCTGGGTCTGGTTGTTCGGCCCGAGGTTCGTGATCCACAGGAGCACGTGCTGGGTGGGGCGGCCCGGGTCGAGGCCGACCGTCGTCCGTCCCGACGACAGGGTGACGGTGTCGAGCAGCGTCGTCTCCGCCAGCGTCGGCTCGGCCGACGGGGCCGAGCGGACCTGCACGACCGCGCCCGCGGTCGGCGAGTCGACGGTGAGCCCGGTGAGCGGCTCGGCGGCGTCGAACGAGGCCTGCACGCCGATCCCGGGCTTGAGCGCCGGGAACGGCTGGAAGTAGCGGCTCGTCGTCCACACGGTGGAGGGGTCGCCGTCGACGACGTTGCCGACGGTGCCGGCGTTGTCCGCGTCGCCGACCGGGTCGAACACCGTCGCCGACACGTCCGGCACCGCGGTACCCGTCCCGGACGACGCGGCCGGGGCCCCGGCGGGGGGAACCTGCTGCTGCACCGGGGCGCTCGCCGCGGGCGGGACGACCACCGGCGGGGCGCCGCCACCACCGAACAGCATGCCCAGCTGCACGGCGACGTACCCGAGCACGATCAGCACGCCGACGGCGAGCACCCCGAGACCGATCCGCAGGTTGCGGCGGCGCCGGGGGTCGTTGCGGGTGTCGGGCAGCCGGTCGGAGTCCTGCCACACGTCGTCGGGCTCGGCGGGCGCGCCGTCGTGCACCGGCGGGAAGAAGGCCTGGTCGGCGTCCTCGGCGACGACGTCGGCCAGCATCCGGTGCATCGCCGCGGCGGTGTGCACCCGACTGACGCCGTCGCCCTGGCCGAGCGCACCGCTGCACAGCGTGTCCAGCTCCAGCGGCACACCGGGCCGCAGCTGCGACGCGGGCCGCAGCCGGCCCGCGGGCGTGCGGTCGGCGGCGACGAGCCCGGCGCGGGCGGCGTCGGACACCGACAGCGGCCAGCGCCGGGTGAGCAGGCAGTAGAGGATCCCGCCGAGCCCGCGGACGTCGTCGGCGGCGGACACCGACGGGCGCGGGAGCAGGAAGGCGAGCATGGCGCGCCCGTCCGGGGTGATCCGGACGCGCTGCGGGTGGTCGCAGCCGAGCACCAGGCCCTGCTGGTGGGCCTCGGTGGCGGCGGCCGACAGGGTCTCGACGGCCTTGGCGGCCCGCTGCGCGCGGATTGGGCCCTCGGCGACGGTCTCGGCCAGCGAACGCCCCGGCACCCACTCGGCGACGGCGGCGCCCAGCACGTCGGCCGGCAGGCCGTGCGTGCCCGGGGCCAGTACGTCGAGCAGCCGGGCGCTGCCGGAGTGCTCGAAGCAGCCCGAGCGCAGGGCACGCACGATCATCTCACCGGCGCGGGCGGTGCCCTCCGGGTCGTCGGAACGGTCGTCGGCGGGGAGCCTGCGCAGCAGCGTGACGCCGACCGGGCGGCGCAGCACGGTGTCCTCGGCGCGCCAGAACTCCGCCCCGGCGGCCGGGTCGGACCCGATCCGCTGACGGAGCACGTAGCGCTCGGTGAGCGGCGAACCCGCAGTGGTGCCCGCGGTCTCGCGGACGGTCGGGATGCGCTCGGTGGGCCGGGCCTGGGCCGGCACCGCGGGCACGGCGGCCGTCGGCTGCTCGTCGGCGGGTACTCCGGCGGTCCCGGGTGCGTCGGCGGTCGCCGTGGCGTCGGTGGGGTCGAGCGACGGGTGCGGACGGGGGGTCGCGTCGTCCTCGACGGGGTGGGGGCCGGTCCGGGCAGTGCGCTCGCCGATCTGCCCGCTCAACGGCCTCGCCCTCCCCTGGCGCTCGGTGTCGTGTCCGGCGTCAGCCTACGGCACTCGGTCGGATGTGGACGAGCCGAGAACACGCCCCGGATCCGTCTCCCCTGTCTTCGGAGAAGGGGCACCATCGGTTTGCCTCCCCGCCCTCCGGATTCGCCGGAAAGCACCTGTGATGCGACGAGCGGTCAATACCGGACGGCGAACGACAGCCGTGTTCTTTGTCTCTGCCGGCTCAGGAGCCGTGGACGCGTCCGGACGGCGCCGGTCCCGGTGGGACGGGGACGTCCGGGGGCGTGCCGGGCCCTGACCCGGGGCCACCGGACGGCCCGGCTGCGGCGGCCGGACGCAGCCGGCGCAGCACCCGCCGGACCACCAGGACCACGAGGACACCGCCGGCGATCGCGGTCAGCCAGACCGTGACCGTCCCGTAGACCGTCGACCGCACCCGTAGCCGGGTGTCCGGGCCGAGCGCGACGCCGTCGGGGGTGAGCAGGCCCGCGTCGACGCTGAACACCCCGGAGCGGGTGACCTGGGCGCTGACCCGCACCTGGACGCGGCCGCGCGGCGGGACCGCCTGCACCTCGATCGGGGCGACCCGCAGCCCGGTGGTGCTCGACAGCACCACCCGCACGTTCATCGTCACCGGCAGCCCGTTGGCGACGGTGATCAGCAGCGGTGCGTCGCTGGTTCCGAGCGAGTACGGGCTGGGCGGCTCCACCACACGCACCGACGCGCGGATCTCGGCGATCCGGTCGGCGACGACGGTCTCCTCCCGCTCGGCGCGGGCCGGGTCGCCCCGCCACCACGACGACACCGCCCGCAGCGTGCCGGTCACCAGCGGGTCGAACACGTCGGCGGGGCTGGCCCCGACCCCGGTGCGGGCCTCGGCCGCGGCCCGCAGCGCCTCGATCGTCCGGACCTGGTCGGCCACCCCGGACACGATCGTCCCCGGGATCTCCGCGCCGCCGGCCTGCGGTGGGTAGAACAGCTGCGTCCCGCCCGCCTGCACGTCGCCGCCGATGAGGGTGGACAGGCCGGTCGGGGCGATCCGGCCGTCGTCGATCAGCGAGGTCAGGGCGGTCAGCACCCCGGCGGCGGCCGGCCCGTCCGCGGCCCAGCGGTGCGGCGGTGCGACGACCAGCGGGCCGCCGGCGTCCCCGGCCCGGAACGCGAGCGCCCCGGCGAGGTCCTGGCCGGCGAGTCCGCCCACGTCCCCCTCCTGGACCTCGACGCCCGCGGGTCTGGTCGCGGCCTCGGTGAGCAGCGGGTCGGTGAGCAGCGCGGAGTCGTCGCCGTCGCGGCCGGTGCCGTCGGAGCGGCCCACGCGCACCCGGCCGGAGGCCGTCGTGCCGGTCACCCCGTCGGCGGAGAGCAGCAGCCGGGTCCCGCCGCCGAGGGCGTCCAGCGTCGCCTCGTCGACGACGCCGTCGGCGGGCCACACGACGCCGTCGAGGACCGTGGTCCCCAGCTCGGTGGCCAGGGTCCGGCGGCCGCGGTCCAGCGCGGTCCTGGCGAGGTCGGCCTGCCCGCCGCGGACCAGGGCGACGAGGTCGGCGTCCGACGGCGGCAGCGCGATCACGCAGGTCCCGCGCGCGGCCGCGGTCAGCGCCGCGAGCCACTGGCCCGCCGCCTCCGCGCCGCGGCCGGGAACGGACTCGCCGGGGCCGGTGACGACGCCGTAGCCGTCGCGCATGGCGGCCGCGGTGGCGACGAGCTCGGGGTCGATCGCCAGACAGAGCGCGGCCCGGGTCGGGGATCCGGCGGGCGCGGCCGAGCCCAGCGCCTCGACCAGGCCGCGCAGCCGGCCGCCGTCGGCGAAGGAGGTCGCGAGGTCGTCGTCGGTCAGCAGTGGCGGCTCGCCGGGCAGCGGCGGGACGCGGCGCGGGGCGTCGGTGATCGGGTACAGCATCGTCACCGGCGCGGCGGTGACCGGCGACGACGGCGGCGCGGCCCCCGGCAGCGACGACACCGGCAGCATCGTGCGGACCCCGGCCAGCCGCGACGGCGTGCCGTCGACGGTCCCGTTGAGGTTCACCAGCAGCGGGTAGGTACCCGGGCCGGGGAGCGCCAGCGTCGACTGCGGGGGCCCGGTGAGCGGGACGGCGTAGCGGAACGGGACCGACGCGCCCGGCGCGAGCGGGCCGAGGTCGGCGAACGGCGGCGTCGCGTCGTCGACCTCGGCCTCCCCGGCCAGCGCGGCCCGCAGCGCCGCCTCGCCGGCGAGCACCGGCCCGCGCTGCACCCGGACGGCCAGGTCGTCGACGATCCCCGGGCCGGTGTTGGTGACGGTCCCGGTGACGACCAGCTCGCCCGGCCCCGCCGACGTCACCACCCGCGGGGTCATCGTGCCGACGTCGAGCCGGACCGGGGCCACGGGCTGCTGGGCCGGTTGCTGCGCCGGGCGGTCCCGGGCCGCGGCCTGCGGGGCGCCCGCCGGGAACGCCGCGGGCAGGAACAGCGCCACCACCGCGGTGAGCACGATCGCGACCAGGGCCGCGACCCGGCTCACGCCGTCTCCTCCAGCAGGTTGGCCGCATGCCGGATCAGCCGGCGCTCGTCGGCGTAGGCGAGGCGGCCCTCGAGCTCGTCGAGCGGCACCCAGGCCACCTCGGAGACCTCGACGTCCTCGTCGCAGAGCTCACCGCCGAGCGCGCGCATCAGGTAGTGGTGGACCGTCTTGTGGACGCGCCGGTCCTCGGCGACGAACCAGAAGTCGATGGTGCCCAGGGGAGCCAGCACCTCACCGATGATGCCGGTCTCCTCCTGCACCTCGCGCACCGCGGCCTGCTCCGCGGTCTCACCGGCCTCGATGTGGCCCTTGGGCAGCGACCACAGCAGCCGGCCCCGGCGGTCCAGCCGGCCGATCAGCGCGGCGGCGCCGGTCTGGGGGTGCACGACGAGCCCACCGGCGGACGTCTCGTCCACCGTGCGCAGCCGGCGACGGCGGTCCGGGGACCGGTCGGCGCGCCCGGCACGGCCGGCGCGTGCGCTCCGGCCCTCACGGCCGGGTTCCGCGCCGCGCCCTGCCGAGGAGCGGCCGCGGGAGGTGGACATGTGGCGATGGTAACGAGGAGGTGGCTCGAAGGGGGGTCGACGAGCCGCCCGCGGCCGTGGCGTCACCCGGTCGCCCTGCCGTCGATCAGCGGTCGAGCGGTACGGAGTGACCGGAGGACCCGTGCCCACCGGCCGGGCGCGTTGCCTAGACTGGCCCGTCGTGTCCTCGTCGTCCCCGTCCTCCACCGCCCGACAGGTGATCCGGCCGACCCGACCTCCGGCCGGATCCGCCCCGGACCCGGACGAGCTGCAGCGAGCACAGGAGAACGCCGTGGTCGCACTGCTCGACGTCCCGGCCGTCGCCGACGAGCTGGCCGCCCGTTTCGCCGCCCGCGGTCACCTGCTCCATCTCGTCGGCGGCAGCGTCCGCGACGCGGTGCTGCGCGGCACCGGCGCGTCGACCCGGGACTCCGGGGACCTCGACTTCACCACCGACGCCCGCCCCGAGCAGATTCTCGCGATCGTGCGCGGCTGGGCCGAGGCCGTCTGGGACACCGGGATCGCGTTCGGGACCGTCGGGCTGCGCCGCGACGGGCAGACCCTCGAGGTGACGACCTTCCGCGCCGACACCTACGACGGCACCTCCCGCAACCCCGAGGTCCGCTTCGGCGACACCGTCGAGGGCGACCTGGTGCGCCGCGACTTCACGGTCAACGCGATGGCGGTCGAGCTGACCGGGTCGCACCGCCGCTTCGTCGACCCGCACGGCGGGTTCGCCGCGCTCGCCCAGGGCGTCCTGGACACCCCGGACACCCCGGAGCGCTCCTTCTCCGACGACCCGCTGCGGATGCTGCGCGCCGCCCGGTTCGTCTCCCAGCTCGGGTTCACCCCCGCCGCGCGGGTCACCGCCGCGATGACGGCGATGGCCGACGAGCTGACCCGGATCACCGCCGAGCGGGTGCAGGCCGAGTTCACCAAGCTGATGATCGGCGACCACCCGCGGCGCGGCCTGGAGCTGCTCTGCGACACCGGCCTGGCCCGGCACGTCGTCCCCGAGGTCCCGGCGATGCAGCTGGAGACCGACGAGCACATGCAGCACAAGGACGTCTACACCCACTCGCTCGTCGTGATGGAGCAGGCGATCGAGCGCGAGACCGACGGGCCGGACCTCACGCTGCGCCTGGCCGCGCTGCTGCACGACATCGGCAAGCCGGCGACCCGGCGCAAGGAGCCGGACGGGCGGGTCTCGTTCCACCACCACGAGGTGGTCGGGGCGAAGATGACCCGCAAGCGGCTGCGGGCGCTCAAGTACCCGAAGGCCCTGGTCGACGACGTGTGCCAGCTCGTCTACCTGCACCTGCGGTTCCACGGCTACGGCAAGGGCGAGTGGACCGACTCGGCCGTGCGCCGCTACGTCGCCGACGCCGGCCCGCTGCTGGAGCGCCTGCACCGGCTGGTGCGCTCGGACTGCACCACCCGCAACCGGCGCCGGGCCTCGGCCCTGCAGCGCAACTACGACGGCCTGGAGGACCGGATCGCCGAGCTGCGCAAGCAGGAGGAGCTCGACGCGATCCGCCCCGACCTCGACGGCAACCGGATCATGGAGCTGCTGGGCATCCCGCCGGGCCCGGCCGTCGGGAAGGCCTACCGGCACATGCTGGCGCTGCGGATGGAGCAGGGGCCGATGGACGCCGAGCAGGCCGAGGTCGCCCTGCGGGCCTGGGCGGACGAGAACCTCTGATCCGTACGGGCGTCCCGTACGGACGTCCACACTCATGTACGTTCGTATTGTACGAACGTATGGACGATCATGTCCGGTGTACGACGATGCGGCGAACGGGTGGCGACATCGCGTCCGCGCCGGAGGTGCGAACATGGACCCGTGCGGGAACACCGCGCCACGCGAGGCGCCGCTCTTCCCCCGGTCACACCGGGGAGTCTGCTCGTCGCCGCCCCCGGTCTGGGCGACCCGAACTTCTCGCGGACGGTCGTCTACATGATCGAGCACCGTCCGCAGGGCAGCCTCGGGGTCGTGCTCAACCGGCCGGGCCAGGCGGCCGTACGGGACGTGCTCCCGCGCTGGGCCGGGCTCACCAGTGATCCCGGGACCATGTTCGTCGGTGGTCCGGTCGAGGCGCGCACCGCGCTCTGCCTGGCCGCCCTGCGGACCGGGGAGACCGGTCGCGGGCTCGGCGGGCTGATGCCGGTCCGGCCACCGGTGCAGCTGGTCGACCTCGACTCCGACCCGGCGCCGCTCGCGCAGCGGCTGCGCGGCCTGCGGATCTTCGCCGGGTACTCCGGCTGGGACGCGGGCCAGCTGGGCGGCGAGATCGCCCGGGGTGACTGGTACGTCGTCCCCGGCCTGCCCGACGACCTGCTGACCACCGTCTACGACCAGCTGTGGGAACGGGTGCTGCGCCGCCAGGGCGTCCCGCTGGCGCTGCTCGCCACGTTCCCGCGTGATCCCGCCTGGAACTGAATCCCCGCGGGCGGTGTGTGACCTGTGGTGGGCCCACCCCGGTCAGGACGCCGCGGCCGGTGCCGCGCAGCGCGGATCCGCCGCGACCGTGCCGGGGGCCGCTGACCGGCCTACCGTGGGGTCGTGCCGTTCGACCGTCGTCCCCGGCCCGATCCCGTCGGCCCCGGGCTGGAGTCGGTGTGGGACTACCCGCGCCCGCCCCGGGCGGAGCGGGTGCCCCGCCGCGCGGAGCTGTGGCACGGCGGGACGCTCGTCGCCGCGTCGGACGACCTGGTCCGGGTGCTGGAGACCAGCCACCCGCCGACCTGGTACCTGCCCCGCACCGCCTTCACCGACGGCGTGCTGGTGCCCGGTGAGCACCGCACGTTCTGCGAGTGGAAGGGCGTCGCCCACTACTGCGACGTGCGCGTCCCCGGCGTGCCGCCGCTGACCGACGTCGCCTGGTGGTACCCGCGGCCGGACGCGCGCTACCCGGAGCTGACCGACCGGGTCGCGGTCTACGTGGCGCCGTTCGAGCGGATCACCCTGGACGGGGAGACGGTCCGCCCGCAGCCCGGCGGGTTCTACGGCGGCTGGGTCACCGACGAGGTCGTCGGCCCGTTCAAGGGCGGGCCGGGCTCCCGCGGCTGGTAGCCCGGGGCCCGCGGATCAGGCCCCGCAGGGCCGGGCCCGCGGACCGGCCCCGCAGGTCAGGCCTCGCGGGTGAGCCCGGTGCGGGCCCCGGGCTCCGAGCCCGGCTCGGTGCCGGTCGCGTCGCGGCAGCCCGCGACCAGGTCGCAGCCGGCGCAGACCCCGCCGCAGCTCGGGGCCGCGGCCTGCGCGGCGATCGCCGCCGCCGCGGCCCGCGCCCCGACCGCGCCCCCGAGACCGGCGAGCACGACCGTCCCGACCAGCGCGATCGCACCCAGCACCCACGGGGCGGCGCCGGTCCGGTCCAGGACCAGCAGCACCGTCCCGCCGACCAGGGCGATCGCCCCCGCGGCGCCGACCGGCGGCGCGGCCACCCGGTTGGCGATCGCGAACGCGTCGGCGGTCCGCAGGCTGTCCGCGGTGCGGACGCCGACGAAGCGGTTGCGCGGCAGCCGGCCGGTCGCCCCCAGCACGGCGAGGACGACGAGGACCACCCCGGCCAGCAGGAGCAGGGCGGCGAGGAGCAGGCGGAGCGTCGTGGGCACGTGACCAGGGTAGAACCCGCGGGAACGGGGACGCCCGCCCCGGCTACCCTGGTCACATGTGCACGGCCCGCCGACTTCCCGGCGCGGCGTCGTAGCCACAACACGGCGCCGCGACGGCCCCTCCTGCGTGATGCGCACGAGGGGCCGCGACGTGTTCCGGGCCCCGAGTCGGGCCGTCACGACAGGCATCCCCGAGGTGAGACGGACATGAGCACCGAGACCACGACCGCGTCCGAGCAGCGCGCGGACCGACCGGCGTACCGCTACGACGCCGAGATGGCCGCCCGGATCGAGCGGAAGTGGCAGGACTTCTGGGAGACCGAGCAGACCTTCCACGCCCCCGACCCGGGTCAGCCCGGCTCGGAGAAGCCGAAGGTCTACCTGATGGACATGTTCCCCTACCCCTCCGGGGCGGGGCTGCACGTCGGGCACCCGCTGGGTTTCATCGGCACCGACGTGCTGGGCCGCTACCTGCGGATGAACGGCCACAACGTGCTGCACCCGATGGGCTTCGACGCCTTCGGGCTGCCCGCCGAGCAGTACGCCGTCCAGACCGGGACGCACCCGCGGACGACGACCGAGGCCAACATCGCCCGCTACCGGCAGCAGCTGCGCCAGCTGGGCCTGGGCCACGACCCGCGTCGCTCGGTGTCCACCACCGACATCGCGTTCTACCGCTGGACCCAGTGGATCTTCCGGGAGATCTTCGAGTCCTGGTACGACACCGACGCCGACCGCGCCCGCCCGATCTCCGAGCTGCGCGCCGAGTTCGAGGCCGGCACCCGCCCGACCCCCGACGGCCGCCCCTGGGCCGAGCTGTCCGAGGCCGACCGGCGCGCCGCCGTCGACGGGTACCGGCTGGCCTACATCTCCGAGGCGCCGGTGAACTGGTGCCCCGGCCTGGGCACCGTGCTGGCGAACGAGGAGGTCACCCCGGACGGCCGCTCCGAGCGCGGCAACTTCCCCGTCTTCCGCCGCAACCTCAAGCAGTGGATGATGCGGATCACCGCCTACGCCGACCGGCTGGCCGACGACCTGGACCGGGTCGACTGGCCGGAGTCGGTCAAGGCGATGCAGCGCAACTGGATCGGCCGCTCCGAGGGCGCCCGGGTCCGGTTCCCGGTGCAGTCCGGCGCGGACGCGATCGAGGTCTTCACGACCCGCCCGGACACCCTGTTCGGCGCCACCTACATGGTGCTGGCGCCCGAGCACCCGCTGGTCTCCTCCCTGGTCCCCGGGCAGTGGCCCGACGGCACCGACCCGCGCTGGACCGGTGGCGCCGCGACGCCCGCCGAGGCCGTCGCGGCGTACCGCGCCGAGGCCGCGCGCAAGTCCGAGCTGGACCGCCAGGAGAACAAGGACAAGACCGGTGTGTTCACCGGCGCGTACGCCACCAACCCGGTGAACGGCGCGGCCGTCCCGGTGTTCGTCGCCGACTACGTGCTGATGGGCTACGGCACCGGCGCGATCATGGCGGTGCCCGCCGAGGACACCCGGGACTGGGACTTCGCGGCCGCGTTCGGGCTGCCGCACGTGCGCACGGTGGCGCCGCCGCCGGACTGGGACGGCGGCGCGTACACCGGCGACGGCCCGACCATCAACTCCGCGAACGACGAGATCAGCCTGGACGGGCTGGGCGTCGACGAGGCCAAGCGCACGATCATCGACTGGCTGGCCGCGAAGGGCGCCGGCGAGGGCGTCGTGCAGTACAAGCTGCGCGACTGGCTGTTCTCCCGGCAGCGCTACTGGGGCGAGCCGTTCCCGGTCGTCTGGGACGAGCACGGCCCGATCGCGCTGCCCGAGGACCAGCTGCCCGTCGTCCTGCCCGACGTCGACGACTACTCGCCCAAGACCTACGCCCCGGACGATGCGAACTCCGAGCCGGAGCCGCCGCTGTCCCGGGCGCACGAGTGGGTGGCCGTCGAGCTGGACCTGGGTGACGGCCCGAAGCAGTACCGCCGCGAGACGAACACGATGCCGCAGTGGGCCGGGTCGTGCTGGTACTACCTGCGCTACCTGGACCCGGAGAACACCGAGCGGTTCGTCTCCGCCGAGGCCGAGAAGTACTGGATCGGCAAGGACGCGGCCCGGTCGGTCGCCGACCCGGGCGGCGTGGACCTGTACGTCGGCGGCGTCGAGCACGCCGTGCTGCACCTGCTGTACTCGCGGTTCTGGCACAAGGTCCTGTTCGACCTGGGCCACGTGAGCAGCGAGGAGCCGTTCCGGAAGCTGTTCAACCAGGGCTACATCCAGGCCTGGGCCTACACCGACGCCCGCGGGACCTACGTGCCCGCGGAGGAGGTCGTCGAGGTCGTCGGCGAGGACGGCACGAGCGCCGGTTTCACGTGGAACGGGCAGCCCGTCACCCGGGAGTACGGGAAGATGGGCAAGTCGCTGAAGAACGTCGTGACGCCCGACGACATGTGCGACCGCTACGGCGCCGACACCTTCCGGCTGTACGAGATGTACACCGGCCCGATGGACGCCTCGCGTCCGTGGTCGACGCGGGACGTCGTCGGCCCGCAGCGGTTCCTGCAGCGGGTGTGGCGCAACCTGGTCGACGAGGGCACCGGGGCCGTGACCGTCGTCGAGGACGCGCCGTCGGAGGAGATCCTGCGGTCGCTGCACAAGGCGATCGCCGGTGTGCGTGAGGACTTCCCGGCGCTGCACTACAACACGGCCGCCGCGAAGCTGATCGAGCTGAACAACGCGCTGACCAAGCGCGGGGCGCCGGTGGAGCGCGAGGTCGCGGAGGCGCTGGTGCTGATGCTGGCGCCACTGGCCCCGCACATCGCCGAGGAGCTGTGGCAGAAGCTGGGTCACGAGGACACGCTGACCTACGCGCCGTTCCCGGTCGCCGACGAGCGCTACCTGGTGGCGGACACCGTCGAGTACCCGATCCAGGTCAACGGCAAGGTCCGCTCGCGGGTCACCGTCGCCGCCGACGCCGCCCAGGAGGACATCCGGGCGGCCGCGCTGGCCGACGAGAAGGTCGTCGCCGCGCTGGACGGGGCCGAGCCGAAGAAGGTCATCGTAGTGCCGGGGCGCCTGGTCAACGTCGTCCGGTAGGGAACGCAGGCGACCTCCTGCCCGTTGAGCGGGCAGGAGGTCCGTCATGAGCGCAGTCCTGACCCTGATCGTCGTCCTGGCCGTCGTCGCGGCCGTCGTGTGGCTGGTACGGCGGCACAACGCGGACTCCGCCGCCGCTCTGGCGGACGCCCAGGCCGAGTCCCGGCGCTGGGTGGAGCGTCTCGGCGGCCAGGTCCTGGCCCTGACCGGGACCGACGACCCGAGCCGTCAGGCGCTGGCCGACGCCGCCGAGCGCTACACCGCCGCGGGCTCGCAGATGGAGCAGGCGCGCACGGCCGCGCAGTGCCGTCAGGTCACCGAGACCGCCTACGAGGGTCTCTACTACATCCGCGCCGCACGCACGGCGATGGGCATGGACCCCGGGCCCGAGCTGCCGCCGCTGCCGGGCCAGTCCCGCGCCGGTGAGGTCACCGAGGACCGCGAGGTCGAGGTGGAGGGCCGCAGTCTGGGCGCGTCGCCGCAGCCGACCGACCGGAACAGCCATTACTACCCCGGCGGGACCGTCGCCGGGCGTCCGGTGCCGCGCGGCTGGTACTCCGAGCCGTGGTGGAAGCCGGCACTCGTCGCCGGGGCCTGGGGCGTCGGTTCGGCGCTGCTGTTCACCTCGCTGTTCAGCGGGATGGCCGGCGCCGACCAGGCCGCCTACGCCGACGGGGCCGCCCTCGACGACCCGGGCTTCGACGGCGGTGCCGACGGCGGCTTCGACGGCGCCGACCAGGGGGGCTTCGAGGGCGGGGGCCTGTTCGACAACGACTCCGACTTCGGCGGGGACTTCTTCTGACCCGCGCGCTGTAACGGCCGCCCCCCGGGCGGCATCCCCTCGTCCGAGCGACCAGCCCGTGGTCGCACGGCGAGAGGGGCCACGTCATGACGTACTACCTGCAGGCGATGCGCGGGTTCTCCGACTTCCGGGGGCGCGCCCGGCGGGCCGAGTACTGGATGTTCGTCCTGGTCTACCTGGGGATCTACCTGGTGGCCGGGATCCTGGACGCGGTCCTGGGGACGACGCAGCTGCTCGGCGCGCCGGTGCTGGCGACCGTGGTCGCACTCGTCCACCTCGTGCCCGCGATCGCGGTCCTGGTGCGACGGCTGCACGACACCGGGCGCAGCGGGTGGTGGTACTTCATCGGCTTCGTCCCGCTGGTCGGGGTGGTGCTGCTGATCGTGTGGCTGGCGACCGACGGCGAGCACCGTCCGAACGCCTGGGGCGACGACCCGAAGCGCGCCGAGCGTGCTCCCGCGCAGTTCGTCGCGGCGCAGGCCGGGCCGTACGGGGTCCCGCCGCAGTTCCGCTGAGGCGGCGGCCGGTCAGGCGCGGGATCCGCGCCGGACCGGCTTCTCCGGCCGCCGGGTCGCCCCGGTCCCCGGGTCCGGCGGCCGGGACAGGGCCGGCTCGGCGAGCCAGGCCTCCACGGCGTCGAGCACGAACGCGGCGTCGTCGAGGGCCGCGCGCGCCTCCGCCGCCGGGGCGGTCACGTCCGAGTGGTCGGCCAGCGCCCGCCGGTTGTAGAGCGACCGCAGCAGCCGCCCGGCCCGCGGGTCCAGCGACCGTTCCCGCACCACCCGGCGGACGAACGCGCTGACGACCTCGGAATGCTCGGCGCGGGTCTCCCCCAGCACCAGCAGCGCGGTCTCGGCGGCCCGGAACGCGGCATGGAACGCGCGGGAGACCGCGGCGTCGCCGAAGCCGTTCTCGGCCAGCACCCGGGCCCCGCCCAGCTCGACCCGGGCCCGCGCGATCCCGCCGTGCACCCGCCGGGTCACCGGATCCGCACCGCCTCGGCGCGGGCACGCACGACCGTCGGGTCGGCGGCACGGACGAGCTCACCCTGGCCGACCGGCAGCACGCTGATCGTCAGCCCGGTCCGCCGGGTGTGCTGCCACAGCACGTCGTCCATCGCGCGGACCTCCTCCCAGGGCAGGATCGGGAACCCGTCGTCGTCGAGGACCACGAGCAGGTCGATCGCGGACTCGACCGAGCCCTCCCCGCTCGCCCAGGACCCGAACAGCAGCACCTGACGCAGCCGGGGGCCGTAGAGCAGGCCCAGGTCGTCGGCGACGGCGGCGGGCACGTCGTCGTTGGACGGGTCCGGGTCGGGGTGGCGGGCCCTGAGCCGCTCGCCGTCGTCGGCACCGATCAGGCCGGCCGCGACCAGCCAGTCCGCCGCGCGCCGGCGGGAACGGGCGTCGCGGAAGCGGTACCACTGGTCGCGGACCTCGGGGAACTCGAACAGCGTGTTCTTGAACCGGCGGAACGCACCCCGGCCGTCGATCGCGCGGTCCAGCAGCGCCGCGGCCCGCCGGTGCTGGACGCCCGCGGTGAAGTCGGACATGTCCCGGTAGGACTCCCGGCTGGTCACCGGCCGGATCTCCACCCAGTCCGGACCGGGCCGGTCGTCGCCGGACACGCCGTGCACCTCGGCGTCGGCCGGGTCGAGGTACCAGGTGACCTCCGGCGTGCGGTCCTCGAGCGCGTCCGCCAGTGCGGACAGGTCGAGGCGGGCGGGGTCGAGCACGGGGCGACTCTATGCCCGGTCCGGTGCGCGTGGCAGCCGCCGCGGGACCCTCAGTCGTCGTCCTTCTCCCCGGAGCCGAAGAAGAAGTGCGCGACCAGGACCGCCCCCCAGATCCCGATCGGGAAGATCGGCCAGAAGAACGGGAGTCCCTCCCCGTCGGAGGACGAGGCGAACGCGGTGACCACCCAGATGCCGGTCAGGACGACCGAGGTGCCGGCCCACGAGCGCCACTCGGTGAGGTGCTCACGCCTCGCCTCGGCCTTCTCCACCTGCGCCGTCTCGGCACGCACCGACGGCAACGTCGTGCGTTCCACCGCGGGCAGGTCGGTGACCAGCCGGTCGAGGTCCGCGCGGACGGTCGCCGCGTAGGCCTGCTGCAACCGCTCGTCGTACTCGATCAGTGACAGCCGGCCCTCGTCGTGCGCCAGCTTCAGCCGTTCCGCGGTCTCGCTGCGGTCGGCGTCCGACACCCGCATCACGGACCGCTCGTCGTCCCTGGACTCCCCCATGCCCGTCGAGCGTAGTGACGGGGAGGGACCCGGGGGTCTGTCGTTCGGACGATCCCCGCCCCCGGGGCGGAGCCGAACGGGTGGCGACCGCGACGCCGACCAGGCACAGCAGACCGCCGGCGAGCGCGGCCGGTGCGGGCACCTCCCCGAGCAGTGCCCAGGACAGTCCGACCACCACCGGCGGGATCGCGTACGTGGTGGCGGCCAGCCGCCCCGCGGTCGTGCGGGTCAGGGCGTATCCCCAGGTCAGGAACGCGACTCCGGTCGGGAACACCCCCAGGTAGACAACGCCGGCGACGGCCGTCGGCGGCGCGGTGGCGAGCGCGGCGACCAGCGACGGCAGGAACGGCAGCAGCGCGACGGCCCCGGCGACGGCGCCCGTCCAGGTCATCGTCAGGGCGTCGACCCGGGGCAGCAACCGCTTCTGCGCGACGGCCGCGCCCGCGTAGACCAGTGCGGCGAGCAGCCCCAGCAGCACCCCGGACAGGTCGGCGCCCCCGGCCGACGACGCCGCCGCGATAAGCACCACCCCGGCGAACGCGACGGCCATCCCGGCCAGCAGCCGTGCCGGGAAGCCCTCGCCGAGCAGCAGCCCGGCGAGCACGGCGACGACCACCGGTGCCACGTTCACCAGCAACGCGGTCGTGCCCGCGTCGAGGTGCCGCTCGGCCGCGTTCAGCGCGAGGTTGTAGACGCCGAACCAGGCCGCGCCCCAGATCACGACCGCCGCCAGCAACCGTCCGCGGGGCAGGGGTGGGCCGGGTCTGGGTCTGCGGGCGCGGACCACGGTCAGGATCGCGGTCAGGGTCAGGGCCCCGACCAGCATCCGTCCCAGGGCCAGCGCGCCCGGCGACAGGTCGTGGCCGACGGCGCGGATGCTCACGAAGGCCGAGGCCCAGAGCACGACGGTGGTGGCCGCGGCGGCGAGCGGCAGCAGTCCCGGCCGGGTCGCGGCGCTCACAGGGTGGGCCGGCGGGTGTCGTAGCCGGTGCGGACGGGCAACCGTCGCGGTCGTTCCCGGAACAGCCGGTACAGCGCGGCGAGGGTGGCGGGGGTGGTGAGGGCGAGCAGCCCCAGGTTCACGGTGGTCATGGAGACATCGTCGAACCGCTCACGGTTCAGCACCAGCGATATGTTCTACCTCTGGATTCAGTTCTGCTGTACGTTTTTCCGCGTGCTCGACGCTCATCGCCTGATGATCTTCCGGTCGGTCGTGGCCGGTGGGTCGGTGCAGTCCGCCGCCGCCAATCTGGGGTACACGCCCTCGGCGGTGAGCCAGCACGTCACCGCACTCGCCCGGGAGACCGGCCTGGTGCTGTTCGAGCGGGTGGGGCGCGGGCTGCGGCCGACCGCGGCCGGGCTCCTGCTGGCCGAGCAGGCCGACGCGGTGCTCGCCCGGCTCGGTGAGGCCCAGGTACTCGTCGAGGACCTGCGCACGGGGCGCACCGGGTCGCTGTCGGTGGCCTACTTCGCCTCCGTCGGGTCCGCCTGGATGCCGCGGGTGGTGCGCAGGCTGACCACCGGTTTCCCGGGGGTCCGGCTCGACCTGGCCCTGCGTGAGTGGCTGCCCGACGACCCGGCCGACCGGTCGGACCTGCAGATCGCCGTCGAGCGACCGGAGTTCGAGGCCTGGCCCGGGTTCTCGGTGCACCACCTGCTCGACGACCCCTACGTCGTGGTGGTGCCCGAGGGGCACCCGCTGGCCGGGGCGGAGCAGGTCGACCTGGCGGAGCTGGCCGGGCAGCGGTGGGTGGACAACGACTTCGCCCGCGGGTGGTGCCGGCGCAACCTGGTCGAGGCCTGCGCCGCCGCCGGGTTCCGCCCGCCGTTCCACGTCGAGGCCCACGACTACCGCACGGCGCTGGCCTTCGTCGCCGCCGGGATCGGCGTCACCGTGCTCCCCCGGCTCGGCGCCGTCGACCTGCCGGCCGGGACCTGCGCGGTGCCGGTCGTGCGGCCCACACCGGTGCGGACGATCCTGGCGGTGGTCCGGGACGCCGCGGCGGCGGCGCCACCGCTGCTGGCGGCCCTCGACGAGCTGCGCGAGCAGTCGGCCCTCAGCCCTGCGGGCGCACCACGATCTCGGTGAGGTGCGCGTCGCGGGTCGCGGTCAGTGCGGCCAGGATCGCGGCACCGACCGACTCGGGGCGCAGGAACCGCGAGCCGTCGTACTCGCCGCCCTCGTGGGCGACGACCCGCTCCTGCATCGCCGTGTCCACCCGGCCCGGGTGCACGGAGGTGACCCGGATGCCGTGGCCGGACTCCTCGGCGCGCAGGGCGTCGCCGAACGCGCGCAGCGCGAACTTGCTCGCCGCGTAGGACCCCCAGCCCGCGCGGGCGGTGATCCCGGACCCGGAGTTGACGAGTACGACGTCGGCGCCGGTGTCGGCGCCCGCCGCGCGCAGCGCGGGCAGCAGCAGCCGGGTCGTCTCGGCGACCGCGACGACGTTGACGTCGAACTGGTGGCGCCAGGTCTGCGCGGTGGTCTCCGCGACGGTGCCCAGCTCGCCGACCCCGGCCGAGTGGACCAGCGCGTCGAGCCGGTCGATGCCGTCGAGGGCCGTGGCCAGCGCGTCGTCGTCGGTGAGCTCCACCGCCACGGTGCGGACCGCGACCGGGCCCGCCTCGGTCAGCTCACCGGCCAGGGCCTCCAGCCGCTTCTCGTCCCGGCCGCCCAGGACCAGGTCGTAGCGCGGCGCGAGCAGCCGGGCGGTGGCGGCGCCGATGCCCTGGGAGGCACCGGTGATCAGGGCGAGCGGGCGGCGCGGAGCGGTCACCCGGTGAACCTACGACGACCGGCCCCGTCCTGCGCGAGGACGGGGCCAGTCGTCGTACCGGGGAGCGGGCGCGCTCAGAGCTGAGCCTCGTTCCGCAGGCTTCTCTCAGACCCGGCGGGCCGAGTTGAACGGCATCCGGTCGATGTCGGAGATCTTCACCGGCTGGCCGCTGGTGGAGGCGTGCACGATCTGGCCGCCGCCGATGTAGATGCCGACATGGCTGACCGGGCTGTAGAAGAACACCAGGTCACCGGGCTTCAGGTTCGACTTCGACACCTTGGTGCCCACCTGGGCCTGGGCCCGGCTGGTGCGGGGCAGGTCCTTGCCCGCCTTGGAGAAGGCGTAGTGGACCAGGCCGGAGCAGTCGAACGCGCTCGGGCCGGTGGCGCCCCAGCGGTAGGGCTTGCCGAGCTGGGCCATCGCGGTCGACATCGCGCCGCTGCGCGCGGCGGCGGCCTGCGCGGCCGGGGCCGCGGCCTGCGCCGCGGAGGAGACCGACAGCGCGGCCGGGTTCGAGCCGAGCGCCGGCAGGACGTTCGCGGCCGGGGCGACGTCACGGGTCACGGTCTCCGCGGCGGGTGCCGCGGAGGCGGCGTCCGTGGGTGCCGCGGTGGCGGCGGGGAGCACGGACAGAACTGCGGCCGCGGCGGCGGTGGTGGCCACGACGGCGACGCGGAGCGCCGGAGCGGAATGACGCTGGGGCACGGTGGGGTCCTCGGGATGTTGCACCACCGGAGGAGCGGTCGGGGCGGGACCCGTGGGCGCCGGTACGAAGGGGGAGTTCCGGTGGGGACACCGACGGCACTCACGACCCGCCTGCGTCGTCGCCCGGCGGTGACCCTGTACCCCTCACCCCGGATGGGCGGTGGTCGCACAAGGCCGGACCGCACATTACGAACAGATATCGCTCAGATAAATGACGCAGAGCACATTCATTGCATGACTGCGCTCACGACGAATAACGAGAACATTCCGGATCGGTAATGTCGTCTTCCGGAACGTCTCCGGTACGGCAACGGCCCGGGGATGACCTGCATGGTCTTCCCCGGGCCGTTGTACCGAGAAACGGATCAGCTGTCGATCTCGCCCCGGATGAACGCCTCGACCTTGTCGCGGGCCTCGGAGTCGCGGTACTGCTCCGGCGGCGACTTCATGAAGTAGCTCGACGCCGACAGGATCGGTCCGCCGATGCCGCGGTCCTTCGCGATCTTGGCCGCCCGCACCGCGTCGATGATGATGCCCGCGGAGTTCGGGGAGTCCCAGACCTCGAGCTTGTACTCCAGGTTCAGCGGGACGTCACCGAACGCGCGGCCCTCGAGCCGGACGTAGGCCCACTTGCGGTCGTCCAGCCAGGACACGTAGTCCGACGGGCCGATGTGCACGTTGCCCTTGCCCATGTCCCGGTCCACCTGCGAGGTGACGGCCTGGGTCTTGGAGACCTTCTTGGACTCCAGCCGCTCGAGCTCCTTCATGTTCAGGAAGTCCATGTTCCCGCCCACGTTGAGCTGCATCGTGCGGTCCAGCTGCACGCCGCGGTCCTCGAACAGCTTCGCCAGCACCCGGTGGGTGATGGTCGCGCCGACCTGCGACTTGATGTCGTCGCCGACGATCGGGACGCCGGCGGCGCGGAACTTCTCCGCCCACTCCGGGTCCGAGGCGATGAACACCGGCAGCGCGTTGACGAACGCGACGCCCGCATCCAGTGCGGCCTGCGCGTAGAACCGGTCGGCGTCCTCGCTGCCCACCGGCAGGTAGGACACCAGCACGTCGGCCCCGGTGTCGCGCAGCACCTGCACGACGTCGACGGGCTCGCCGTCGGCCTCGGTGATGGTCTCCCGGTAGAAGCGGCCGAGACCGTCGAGGGTCGGCCCGCGCTGCACGGTCACCCCGAGCGGCGGCACGTCCGCGATCTTGACCGTGTTGTTCTCGCTGGCCGAGATCGCGTCGGCGAGATCCTGACCGACCTTCTTCGCGTCGACGTCGAACGCGGCCACGAAGGTCACGTCCCGGACGTGGTACCCGCCGAAGTCGACGTGCATCAGGCCGGGGACCTGGGTCGACGGATCGGCGTCCGCGTAGTAGTGAACCCCCTGGACCAGCGACGCCGCGCAGTTGCCCACGCCGACGACCGCCACCCGAACCTGGCTCATGTCAGGCTCCTCCTGTTGTCTCGTCCTGTCGTACCCCGCCGGTCGCGGGCCGGGATGGCCCGCCGCCGGGGAAGGTCCTCTCGTCGCGTCCGTCCGCGGCGCCCTGCTCGGCCCGTTCGGTCGCGATCAGCTCGTTCAGCCAGCACACCTCGCGCTCGGAGCACTCCAGCCCGAGCCGGTGCAGCTCGCGGGTGTAGCGGTCGACCCCCTCGCAGGGCCTGCCGAGCGCGGTGCGCAGACCGTCCCGGCGTTCCTCGACGGCCCGTCTGCGGCCCTCCAGGATCCGGATCCTGGTCTCCGCCGGTGTCCGCGCGAAGAACGCCAGGTGCACGTCGAAGCTTCCGTCCTCCCACGCCTGGGGGCCGGCCTCGGCGAGCGTGGCCGCGAACCGGTCCCGGCCCGCCGGGGTGATGCGGTAGACCCGCCTGCCCCGTCGCAGCCGTCCCGGAGCGCGTCCGTACTGATCACCCGCCTCGTCGGTGGTCTCGGCGATCGACCCGGCCCGCAGCAGCCGGCGCAGGGCCGGGTACAACGAGCCGTAGGAGAACGCGCGGAAGCCGCCGAGCCTGCGGCCGAGCTGCTTGCGCAGCTCGTACCCGTGCAGCGGACCGTCCTGGAGCAGGCCGAGAACCGCGAAGTCCAGCATCGCGACCTCCTCCGTGCGGACCGCCGACCCGTCATCCTATCGGTCCGATACATCGATCCGTCCCATCCATGATCGTGATCACAGGCGGTCGCGGACCGGACGAGTACCCCGACCAGGCACGGAACGGTCGTGCCCGCAGGGCCCCGTGCGGGACGGCGATGGGTCCGCGGGTCCGTCCCGCGTACCCTGGCCGGGTGCTCAGCCCGCGACAGGTGGTGGACTACGCCCTGCAGCGCCGTGCTCTGCTGGCCGACGTCCGGGCCGGCCGGGTCGGCCGTGAGGAGGTGTGCGATGCGGGTGCCTACCTGCTCCGTGCCGCGCGCTTCCACGGCACGTCCGCCGGTCGGGCCTGCCCGGTCTGCCGGCACGACGAGCTCGCCCAGGTCTCGTGGGTGTTCGGCGAGAGCCTGCGCCACGTCTCCGGTTCGGCCCGCTCCGCGGCGGACCTCGAGCAGCTCGCGGCGCAGGTCGCCGACTTCTCCGTGCACGTCGTCGAGGTGTGCACCGAGTGCCGCTGGAACCACCTGGTCCGCTCGTTCGTCCTCGGCACCGGCCGCCCCCGCCGCGGCCGGCGGAGTGCGGGTGGCTGAGTCCGATGGCGCCCTGCCCGACGAGCACGACCACCCGGACCGCGCGCACCGCGCCGGTCCGCTGCCGGATCCCCTCCGCCCCGGGCACCCCCGGCCCGGGCCGCTGCGGATCCGGTCCACCGCATCCCACGGAGCCGCCCGGTGAACGACGAGCGTGACCCCCGGCGCACCCCGCCGCCCCCCCCCCCGCCCCCGGTCCTCCGCGGTCCCGTCCCCGATGCCCCCGCCTGCACCCCGACCGGGCGTGGGCCCCGTCCCCGATGCCCCCGCCCCCGGTCGTCCACCGGTGGGCGGCCGTCCCACCCCCGCGGGGCCGCCGCGCCCGGTCCCCCAGTCCCCTCCGCCGCTGCTGACCCACGACGACTCCGGGATCGGCCACTTCGACCCCGTCGTCCGGCCCGCCCAGGCCGGTCCGCGCACGGCCGCCCCGCAGCGCACCGGCCCTCCGCCGGCCCGCGGTGCCGCGGCGGCCGCGGCGGCACCGGCCACGGCCGCCCGTCGGGGCGGCGGTGGCGGCCGCCCGCCCGGACCGCCCGGTCGTCCCGACGGTCGCGGTCCCGGGGACGGCGGTGACGGGCGGAAGAAGCCCGGCCGTCGTCGCCGGCTCCGGCGCTGGGTGATCGGGCTCGCCGCGTTCGCGGTGATCGGCCCGCTCGTCGCGTTCGCGATCGGCTGGCTGGTGTTCCCGGTCCCCAACGCCGACGACATCGCCGTCACCCAGGTAGCGACCTTCACCTACACCGACGGCGCCCCGCTGGCGACGGTCCGGCCGGACAACGTCAACCGGATCAGCGTCGACCTGTCCCAGGTGCCGGTGCCGGTCCAGCAGGCCGTGCTGTCCGCGGAGGACCGCACGTTCTTCTCCAACCCCGGCTTCGACATCACCGGCATCGCGCGGGCGGTGATCAACCAGCTCTCCGGCGGGATCGGCGGCGGCTCGACGATCACCCAGCAGTACATCAAGGTGACCACCGGCAACGACCAGTACTCGCTGTTCCGCAAGTTCCGCGAGGTCGTGCTGGCCGCGAAGATGTCCAAGGAGATGACCAAGGAGCAGATCCTCGGCAACTACCTGAACGCGATCTACCTGGGTCGCGGCGCCTACGGCGTCCAGGCCGCCAGCCAGGCGTACTTCGGGAAGAACGTCCAGGACCTGAACGCCTCCGAGGGCGCGATGATCGCCGGGCTGATCCAGTCGCCGTCGCGCTGGGACCCGGCGAAGAACCTCGAGATGTCCCAGCAGCGGTGGAACTTCGTGCTCGACGGCATGGTCGCCCAGGGCTGGATGACGCAGGCCGACCGGGCGCAGCAGAGGTTCCCGCAGTGGCGCGAGGCCTCCGCGGCCGAGGGCGGTGGCATCCCCGGCGACGACAAGGGCCACATCTACAACGCGGCCCGCGCCGAGCTGGAGAAGCTCGGGATCTCCGAGACCGAGATCAACACCCAGGGTCTGACGGTCACCACGACGATCGACCCGAAGGCCCAGGAGGACGCGGCGACGGCCGTCGAGAAGGTCATGGACGGCCAGCCCGGCAACCTGCGGTCCTCGCTGGTGTCGGTGAACCCGAAGACCGGCGCGGTCATCGCCTACTTCGGCGGGGAGAACGGTGTCGGCCTCGACTACGCCTCGGTGCTCAAGCAGCCCGGCTCGTCGTTCAAGCCGTTCGTGCTCGCGGCGGCGCTGCAGGCGAACCCGCCGGTCGGTCTCGGCACGATCTACGACGGCTCCTCCCCCCAGGAGCTCGCCGGCACCACGGTCACCAACTCCGAGGGCGTCAGCTGCGGCCGGTGCTCGGTGAAGGAGGCCATGACCAAGTCGATCAACACGGTCTTCTACCGGATGGGCCTCGACGTCGGCCCGCAGCGGGTCGCCGACGCCGCGCACCAGGCCGGCATCCCCGCCGACCTGCTGCCGAACCCCACCGGCGGCATCTCGCTGGGTGACCGAGAGGTCCACCCCGAGGACATGGCCGCCGCCTACGGCACGTTCGCGGCCGACGGCATGAAGCGCGACCCGTTCCTGATCGCGAAGGTCACCGCCAGCGACGGGCGGGTCATCTACGACCGCGGCAGCACCGACAACGGCCAGCAGGTCATGCCGGCCGAGGTCGCCCGCAACGTCACCGAGTCCATGACCGACGTCGCGAGCTCGTCGCGGATCGGGCTGGACGGGCGTCCGGTCGCCGCGAAGACCGGCACCGTGCAGAGCAGCGTCCAGGGCCAGAACAACGACGCCTGGACCGTCGGCTACACACCGTCGGTGTCCACCGCGGTGTGGGTCGGCACCGACGACAACACCCCGATCAAGAACTCCGCGGGCCGCCCGGTCTACGGGCGGATGCTGCCCGGCTCGATCTGGCAGTCGTTCATGAACGACGTGCTGCAGGGGACGCCGGTGGAGCAGTTCTCCGACTTCGAGCCGATCGGCCAGGCTCCGGCCCGGGCCGTCTCGAACGACTCCGGGCAGGGCGACGACCAGCAGACGACCACCACCCAGGAGCCCGGCGACAGCCGCGACAACGGCGACCGCGGCGACCGCGGGGACCGGGGTGACCGCGGGAACCGCAGCGACCGGGGTGACTCCTCGGGCGACGGCTCCGGGGACGGGGCCGGCGACGACAGCAGCGGCGACCCCGGCAGCGACGGCAACAGCGACGGTCCGCCCGGCTCCGACGCGGGCCGGGACCGTCCGGGCCGCGGGGGCGACAACTGACCGCAGGCGGCCGGCCCGGAGCCGCACCGCCCGCCCCCCACGACGCGCCGGGGGCGGGCGTCCGGGACCGGGAGGTCCCGACCTGGACCGAGCCGCTGGCGCGCGCCGCCAGCCGGGTCGTCGGAGGCCCGATGGGTCGGCACGCACTCGTCGGACGGTCGCGCTGGTGGACCCCGCTGCGGGTGGTGCTGCTGCTCGCCGTCGTCGTGCTGGCGCTGGGCTGGCTGGGCAAGGCGGCCTGTCTGCAGCAGTACCGCACCCCCGACGGTGCGCTCGCGCTGGACTGGCGCAACGACCGTCAGTACGTCGCGATGTGCTACTCCGACACCGTCCCGCTCTACGGGCTGGAAGGTCTCGCCGACGACGCCGTCCCCTACCGCGACGCCTGGTTCGAGACCGCCGCCGACGGCTCCCGCACCGCCCGGTACATGGAGTACCCGGTCGTCACCGGGATGTTCCAGTACCTCAATGCGCAGCTGACCGACGGCTGGCAGTGGCTGGCCGAGCGGTTGCCGCTGCCGACGGCGCTCGACGTCGTCGTCTACTTCGACGTCACAGCGATCTGGCTGGCCATGGCCTGGCTGGTGGTGGTGTGGGCGGTGCTGATGCTCCGCCCGGAACGTCCGTGGGACGCCGCGTTGGTCGCGCTGTCCCCGCTGGTGGCGGTGCACGCGTTCACCAACTTCGACACGCTCACCGTCGCGCTCGCGACCGGGGCACTGCTCGCGCTGCGCCGGGACCGGCCGGTCTGGGCCGGGGTGCTGCTCGGGATCGGCGGCGCGGCCAAGCTCTACCCGCTGCTGCTCCTGCTACCGGTGCTGCTCGTCGGCTGGCGACGCCGCGCCGACGGCGGCCTCCCGCGTGCCGCGTGGACGATCGGTGCCGCGGCCCTCGCCTGGGTGGCGGTGAACCTCCCGGTCGCGCTGGCCTGGCCGCGCGGCTGGGTCGAGTTCTTCCTGCTCAACCGCACGCGACCGGCCGACCCGGACTCGGTCTGGTACTCGCTGTACTGGTTCACCGGCTGGTCCGGCTTCGACGGCCCGCTCGGCGACGGGCAGTCCCCCACCGTGCTCAACACCGTCACCGCGGTGCTCATGGTGCTGGCGTTCGCCGCGATCGCCTGGCTCGCGCTGCGCGCGCCGCGCCCGCCCGCGGTCGCCGAGCTGGCCTTCCTGACGGTCTCGGCGTTCCTGCTGGTCAACAAGGTGTGGAGCCCGCAGTACTCGCTGTGGCTGGTCCCGCTCGCGGTGCTCGCCCTGCCCCGCTGGCGGCTGCTGCTGGCGTGGATGGTCGTCGACGCGCTGGTCTGGGTGCCGCGGATGTTCCAGTACCTCGGCGTCGCGAACAAGGGGCTGCCGCCGGAGCCGTTCCTGGTGACCGTGCTGGTCCGCGACGCCGTGGTGGTCGCGCTGTGCGTGCTCGTCGTCCGGCAGATCCTGCGGCCCGGCACCGACCCCGGCCGGGACCCGGAGCCCGTGTGGCCGGTCGGCCCGCGGGTCTCCCGGTCCGGCGTGCCCGCCGTGACGGCCTCCGCGTCGGCCGTGCCCGCACGGGGCGGGCGACGGCGGAGGGACGGCGGCGGCCCCGGCCCCACCGGTTCCGTCGGCACGTCCCGGTCCGGCGACGCGGCCGGTTCCGCGGGCTCCGGCCGCGCCGGTCGCTCCGATCGCGCGGCCGCACCCGAACCGTGGCCGTCCCGGGCGGCCCACCCCCGGCGCGACCCCGCGGACTGAACTGCGGCTGCCCCTCGCGCCGCCGCATGTGTCCCGCCGGTCGCCGCACAGGGTGTGGTGGCGCCGCAGCGGGTGTGACGAGTGCGGCGGCGACGGAACCTGTGCGGCACCCGGGCGGGTGCGACGATCGGGGCATGGCCGACGACGTGGTGGTCCCGGAACCGGTGCAGCGCCAGCTGCGGGAGCGTGTCGAGGCGGCGCTGGCGACGCTCCCCCCGGCCGAGCGCCGGGCCGCGTCGGAGGCGGACCGGGCGGGGAAGCGGGCCGCCGCCGTCACCCTGACGCTGCTGCCGGTCCCCGGTGCCACCGGCGACGGCCGTCTCGCCGACGAGGTCGCGTTCGTCCTGACCCGGCGCGCCCGGTCGCTGCGGGCGCACTCCGGCCAGTGGGCCCTTCCGGGCGGACGGCTCGACCCGGGTGAGACCGCCGAGCAGGCGGGGCGCCGCGAGGTGTCCGAGGAGATCGGGCTCGAGCTCGGCCCGGACCGCGTGCTCGGTCTGCTCGACGACTACCCGACCCGTTCCGGCTACGTCATCACCCCGGTCGTGCTGTGGGGCGGCGGCGCGGGCGAGCCGACGCCCAACCCGGACGAGGTCGCCGAGCTGCACCGCCCGCCGCTGGCCGAGATCGACCACGAGCCCCGGTTCCTCACGATCCCCGAGTCCGACGCCCCGGTGATCCAGGTGCCGCTGTTCGACCGCTACGTCCACGCCCCCACCGGGGCGGTGCTCCACCAGTTCCGCGAGGTCGTCCTGCACGGGCGCGCGACCCGGGTCGCGCACCTGGAGCAGCCGGTCTTCGCCTGGCGCTGAGGACTCCCGGAACCGGGGTCTCAGGTGCGGACGGGCCCGCCGAACACGCCCTCCGGGTCGACGCGGCGCTTCAGCGTGGCCGGCCGGCGCCGGGTGTCGTCGTCCCGGTACGGGCGCCTGGTGCAGCTGCCGCGGACCCGGCTGCGGACGCGCTCCGGGCACTGGGTGGTGGCGCACGCGTCGCCGCTGGCCGGGCCGGACGGGGCCTCGGGGAAGGTCGTCGTGACGATCGAGGAGGCCCGCCCGCCGGAGATCGTCCCGCTGGCCACCGCGTCCGCAGCAGGCGCGAGCTCACCGCCCGGGTCTACGTCGACCAGTACGCCCCGCGGCTGCAGATCGGGGCGGGGCTCACGCCGTCCGGCTGGCTCACCGGTACCGCCTGAGGCCTCCTCAGGTGTGCTCCCGCAGGAACGCGATGTCGCGGGCCTGTCCCTCGGCCGGGGTCTCCACCACGACCGGTGCCCCCGCCGCCGCGACGACGGCGGCCAGCTCGTCCGGCGGGATCGTCCCGTCGTCGATGTTGGCGTGCCGGTCGCGGGCGGAGTCGAACGCGTCGCGCGAGTTGTTCAGGTGGATCAGGTCGATCCGCCCGGTGATCCCCCGGACCCGCTCGACGATCCCGGCCAGCTCCTCGCCACCGGCGAAGGCGTGACAGGTGTCCAGGCAGAACCCGACGCCGAACTCGCCCACCGCGTCCCACAGCCGGCCCAGCGCGTCGAACCGGCGGGCCATGGCGTTGTCCCCGCCCGCGGTGTTCTCGATCAGGACGGGCACGTCGAAGCCGTGCTCCCCGGCCTGGCGCTCGACGAACTTGCGCCAGTTGTCGATCCCGGCGGCCGGGTCGTCGTCCTTCGTGACGTGGCCGCCGTGCACGACCAGGCCGAACGCGCCGACCTCGGCGGCCCCGGCCAGGTGCTGCTGCACGATCTTGCGGCTCGGGATGCGGATCCGGTTGTTCGTGGACGCGACGTTCGCGGTGTAGGGCGCGTGCACCACCACCGCGACGTCCGACGCGGCCAGCTCCGCCGCCCGTGGGTGCGGCGGCGGCTTCTTCCAGCCCTGCGGGTCGGACAGGAACAGCTGGATCACCTCGGCGCCGACCTCGGCGGCCGCGGCCAGAGGGTCCTCGGCGTCGCGGACGTGTGCTCCGATCTGCATACGGGCACGGTAGCGAGGACCCCCGACAGCCGTGGGCCGCCGGTCAGGCGTCGGTGACGGCACCGAGCGGCTCGTCGAGGACGGGGCCCGGTGGCGGCGACGAAGGACAGCCGTCCGTCGGCCGGTGCCTCCGCGGGCACGGCCCGGACCCGTCCCGGCGATCCGGGGAACCGCGTACCCGCAGGTCGGGGCCGGAACGGCCGTTGCTAGCCTGTACCGGCATCCCCGCAGCTCCCGCGCATCCGCCGGAAACTGTCGGGGTGCACTGAGAACCTCCTGTCACGGCCGTCCGGGCCGTGACCGTTTCGAGTCCATAGGAGGTGAGTGGTTCTCATGCGTCATTACGAGGTCATGGTCATCCTCGACGGCGGCCTGGACGAGCGCACCGTGCAGCCGTCCCTGGAGCAGTTCCTCACCGTCGTGAAGAACGACGGCGGATCGGTCGAGAAGATCGAGGTCTGGGGCAAGCGCCGCCTGGCCTACGAGATCAAGAAGCAGGGCGAGGCCATCTACGCGGTCCTCGACATCACCGCCGAGCCGGCCACCGTCACCGAGCTGGACCGCCAGCTGGGTCTGAACGAGTCCGTGCTGCGCACCAAGGTCCTGCGCAAGGACGTCACCCGCACGCCGGCGCCCGCCGCCGGCTGATTGGAGCCGTCATGGCCGGCGAGACCGTCATCACCGTCGTGGGCAACCTGACGGCGGATCCCGAGCTGCGGTTCACCCCGTCCGGCGCCGCGGTCGCCAACTTCACCGTGGCGTCCACCCCGCGCACCTTCGACCGCCAGTCCGGCGAGTGGAAGGACGGCGAGGCGCTCTTCCTGCGCTGCAACATCTGGCGCCAGGCGGCGGAGAACGTCGCCGAGTCCCTGACCCGCGGCGCGCGCGTCGTGGTCCAGGGTCGCCTGCGCCAGCGGTCGTTCGAGACCAAGGAAGGCGAGAAGCGCACCGTCGTGGAGATGGAGGTCGACGAGGTCGGCCCGTCCCTGCGCTACGCGACCGCCAAGGTCAACAAGGTCAACCGGGGCGGAGGTTCCGGTGGCTTCGGTGGCGGCGGTGGCTACGACGGCGGCGGTGGCGGTGGCGCCCGACAGGGCGGCGGTTCCGGCGGTGGAGGCAACTCCGGCGGCGGCTATGACGACCCCTGGGGTTCGGCCCCGCCCGCGGGCAGTGGCGCCGCGTCCGACGACGAGCCCCCCTTCTGATCCACGTACCTCTCCGCCCGTGACGGGCGGAGGACGATCTCCAGGAGCACCACCATGGCCAAGGCCATCGTGCGCAAGCCGAAGAAGAAGGTCTGCGCTTTCTGCAAGGACAAGGCCCAGCTGATCGACTACAAGGACACCGGTCTGCTGCGGAAGTTCATCTCCGACCGCGGCAAGATCCGTGCCCGTCGGGTCTCCGGCAACTGCCGGCAGCACCAGCGGGACGTCGCCGTCGCGGTGAAGAACTCCCGTGAGGTCGCCCTGCTGCCGTACACCTCGACCGCTCGCTGAGGAAGGGGAGACACATGAAGCTCATCCTCAACGCCGACGTCCCGAACCTGGGTGCCCCGGGTGACATCGTCGAGGTCAAGGACGGCTACGGCCGCAACTACCTGCTGCCGCGCAAGCTCGCGGTCGTCGCCACCCGTGGCGCCGAGAAGCAGGTCGAGCAGATCCGCCGGGCCCAGAAGTCCCGCGAGATCCGCGACCTGGGCCACGCCCAGCAGGTCGACTCGCAGCTGCGCAACATCAACGTGACCGTCCCGGCCAAGGCCGGCGACACCGGCCGTCTGTTCGGCTCGATCACGCCGGCCCAGGTCGTCGACGCCGTCAAGGCGGCCGGCGGCCCGCTGCTGGACAAGCGCAGCATCGACGTCCCGGGTCACCTCAAGACCCTGGGCAAGCACCAGGTGCAGGTCCGCCTGCACCCGGAGGTCACCACCGAGCTGCCGATCGCGGTCGTCGCGAGCTGAGCGGTCCGGTGGTCGTTCGACCACCGAGCGTGAACAGGGCGGTGTCCGGAGCCATGTGCTCCGGGCACCGCCCTTTCGCGTGTCCGGGCCGGCCGGACGGGCGTCGCGCACACGGTGCGCAGTCCCGGATGGACGATCGACACCGATCGGACGACCCCACACCGGATGTCTTGTCACGCAGCCGACACGCCGTGCGGTGACGATCCACTCGTCGGGCGGGCCTGTGGACGCGCCGGGCGGCGAGCGGTCCGCCGGGCGCTCCGACACGCCCGTACGCGGCGTGCGACGACACGCCAGAGCAAAGTTGTCCACAGCTGTGAGTATGCCTCTGACCTGCGCAGACGGCCCGTTCCGGTCCCCTGTCCCCAGGTTGTCCCCAGCACGGTCCCGGGACGGGCGGCATCCGTGCACAGTTCATCCCCAGTTCGATCACCAGGCCGGTTCGCCACGGGCCCGCGGCCGACCTAGTGTCGGCCGTACCGGTACGCGAGCGCCTTGCTCCCCGGACCGCGCCCGCCGCGGTCCGTCGGGCACCGCGCCGGCCGGCAGATCACCGACGACGGTCGCGGGTGGCAGCACGTACCACTCGCGCGTCGAACGTGCGTTCGGTACTGTGTCCACCGGGGGTGACGCTGCGTATGGCTCTGACGGACGATCGTCCCGGCAACAAGCCCCGTGCGGTCCGTGACGGCGAGAAGGCCTCCGGACCCGGCGAGGGCGCCACGTTCGACCGTCAGCCCCCGCAGGACCTCACGGCCGAGCAGTCGGTGCTCGGCGGCATGCTGCTGAGCAAGGACGCGATCGCCGACGTCGTGGAGGTCCTGCAGCCGGAGGACTTCTACCGGCCCGCCCACCAGACCGTCTACGAGACGATCCTGGACCTCTACAGCCGTGGCGAGCCCGCGGACGCGGTGACGGTCTCGGCGGAGCTGCAGCGGCGCGGTGAGCTCGTCCGCCTCGGCGGCGCGCCCTACCTGCACACCCTCATCGCGACCGTGCCCACCGCGGCGAACGCGGCGTACTACGCCGAGATCGTCGGCGAGAAGGCGGTCCTGCGGCGGCTGGTCGAGGCCGGTACCCGGATCGTGCAGCTCGGCTACCACGGTGCCGACGGCGGCGACGTCGACGACGCGGTGGACCGGGCCCAGGCCGCGGTCTACGAGGTCACCGAGCGCACCACCACCGAGGACTACACGGTGCTGGAGGAGCTCCTCCAGCCCACGATGGACGAGATCGACGCGATCGCCTCCCGGGGCGGCCAGTCCACGGGTGTGCCGACCGGCTTCGCCGACCTCGACCAGGTCACCAACGGTCTGCACCCGGGCCAGATGGTCGTCGTCGCGGCCCGGCCGGGTCTGGGCAAGTCGACCCTGGGTCTGGACTTCGCCCGCTCCTGCTCCATCAAGAACGGCATGACCAGCGCGTTCTTCTCGCTGGAGATGAGCAAGTCCGAGATCGTCATGCGTCTGCTGTCCGCGGAGGCCCGGATCCGGCTGGCCGACATGCGCGCCGGCCGGATGTCGGACGAGGACTGGACGCGGATGGCGCGGCGGATGTCGGAGATCTCCGAGGCGCCGCTCTACATCGACGACTCGCCGAACCTGACGCTGATGGAGATCCGGGCCAAGGCGCGCCGGATGAAGCAGCGCTACGACCTGAAGCTGATCATCCTGGACTACCTGCAGCTGATGACCTCGGGCCGCAAGGTCGAGTCCCGTCAGCAGGAGGTCTCGGAGTTCTCCCGGCAGATCAAGCTGCTGGCCAAGGAGCTCGAGGTCCCGGTGGTGGCGATGAGCCAGCTGAACCGTGGTCCCGAGCAGCGCACCGACAAGCGGCCGATGCTGTCCGACCTGCGTGAGTCCGGCTCGATCGAGCAGGACGCGGACATGGTGGTACTGCTGCACCGCCCCGACGCGTTCGAGCAGGACGACCCGCGCGCCGGTGAGGCCGACCTGATCCTGGCCAAGCACCGTAACGGCCCGACCACGACGATCACCGTCGCCCACCAGCTGCACTACAGCCGGTTCTCCGACCTCGCCCACGGCTGAGGACCCCGGTCGCGCGCCACGGCCACGCCGCCCCTCCGGGGCGGCACCGGTCGGCGCCGGTCCGGGGCGGCACCGCGCGGTGCGGGGTGCCGCGTCAGGCGATTCCGGGGTGCGCCTGCGGTCCGGTGGTGGCCGCGACGGCCAGGGCGAGGCCGGCGATGAGGATCCCCGCGACGACGACCGGCACGCTCACCAGTACGGCACCGAGCAGCAGCACGACCAGTGCGGCTCCCAGCAGTACCGTCGGGAACGGGCCGGAGCCGTGCACGGTGCGCCGGTCGCGGGCGAACCCGGCGAGCAGCCGTCCGCCGTGGCGGGCCGGGGCGTGCAGTGCGGCGTTCAGTGCGGAGAACCGGCGGACCAGTCGCGGGTCGGTCAGTCGCAGCTGCACCTCGATCTCGTGCAGTCGACGGTTCTCGCGCTCGCTCAGCACCTCGGCAACCCCTCGTGTCCACGTCCCGGCGGACACGGTCGTGCCGCAGTCCGGCGCGGGGCGTCGTCGATCCGGCCTGGTACCGACGTTACGTGACCGATTCGTGATCTGGCCGACCGGGCCGACGGGCTCACATGCGCCCGTCCTCACACCGGGGACGGCGCCCGGGGTCACCAGAGGGAGACGCGGTCCCGGCGGGGGCCCGCGGGGGCCCCGAGGCGGGTGGTCAGCGCGGCCCAGGAGCGTGCCGTGCCCGGTGTCCGGGCCGGCCGGGGGCGGAGCCAGCGGACCGCGAGGTCCGGGTCGTCCGGGTGGACGTCGAAGCGTTCCCGGCGCGGGAGCCGGGTGGCGCTGCGCAGCTCGACGACGGTCCCGCTCGCGACGGACTGGACGCCGTAGAGGCAGCCCGGAGGGACGAGCAGTCGCTGCGGGCCCTCGAGCAGCGCGACGGCGAGCCGGCCGAAGGTGTCGGCGTCCGGTCGGGCGTCGATGACGACGGCATAACCGCTGCCGCGGGGGACGCCGAGCAGCACCGCGTCGCCGGGATGGCCGAACAGGCCGAGCACGGCGTCGCGGGCCGGGCGGCGCCGTCGCCGCACGGTGAAGGCGGTGAGGTCCGGGCCGGACGTGTCGGCGACGGTCGGGTCGAGCAGCAGCGCGCCGGGCACCACGGTCCGTACGACGTCCACTCGACCTCCCTCGGGTCCGGTCACCGCGTGCGACGGGCGCGCGGTGGGCTGCGGTTGGGGTACCGGAAACGACAACGAGCGGCCCCGGTCCTGGTGACGCTGCGCAAGTCCACGTTGCTCCGATCGGGCTCACAGCGGGCTTTCAGCCCCCGTATCTACTATCGGACCTAGTACTGATGCGACGAAGGGGTGGCGCATGACCGACGACCCGACGCCGGGTACCCGGTGCCGTGCCTGTGGCGGTGCCACGGGCACGGTCGTGCTCGACCTGGGCGAGCAGCCGCCGTGGGACCGGATGCCCGCCCGGGACGCCCCGCTGCCCGACCCGGCGGCCCCGCTGCGCATGTGGCTGTGCGCCGGCTGCGGTCTCGCCCAGCTGCAGACCGATGCCGCGGTGGCCGAGGAGCTGCACGGCGTCGAACCGCGGGCGATGGCCGACCAGAGCGACCGCTCGGTCGGCCGGCTCACCCGCGCCGGGCTGGTCCGCCCGGGCGGCCGGGTCGCGGAGTTCGGCAGCCCGCACGGCGGCTCGTGGCTCCCGCGGCTGACCGGGCGCGGCATGACCGCGCTCGACACGGACGCGGTGTCCGCGACCGGGCGGGCCGACCTCGTCGTCGACTTCTACGGGCTGCTGCACGAGCCCGACCAGGCCGATGCGCTCGCCCGGCGGGTCGCGCTGCTCGCACCCGGCGGCACGCTCGCGCTCCAGCTGCTGTCGCTGGGCACCGTGCTGCGTGACGGCCAGTGGTTCGACCTGCGCCACGGCCACTACGGCTACTGGTCGCTGCCCGCCCTGGACACCGCACTGCGCCGGCACGGCCTGGGCGTGCACCGGGCGTGGTGGTACCCGCTGTCCGGCGGGACCGTGCTGGTCACCGCCCGGGCCGGCGCCGAGCCCGACGCCGAGACCCGCCGCCTCGTCGACGAGGAACGCGCCCTCGCCGTCACCGAGCCGTCCGGGTTCGCCCGGCTGCAGACGGCCGCCGACGACACCCACCTGCTGCGCGACTGGCTGGTCGCCGAGCGGGCGGCGGGACGCACCGTCGCCGCCTACGGCGCGGCGTCCCGCGCGGTGCCCCTGGTGTGCCGCGCCGGGCTGGACGCGTCGCTGCTGGCCGCCGTCGGGGACGCCTCGCCGGCCAAGCAGGGCCACCGCATGCCGGGCAGCGACGTGCCCGTCGTGTCCCCCGACGAGCTCGCCGGCCTGCGCCCGGACCGTGTCCTGCTGTTCCTGCCCGAGCTCCTCGACGAGGTCCGCGCCGCGCTGCCCCAGGTGGAGGCCGCAGGTGGGCGCTGGGTGGTGCTCGGCCCGGGACCGCGTGCGGTGGAGCCCGTGCACGCACTGTCCGGCTGCTGATCCGACGGCCCACCGACCGGGGGAGCATGGGGGGTTGCGGTTACCCTCGGGTCCGGGAGGCAACATGCGTGGTCGACTCGGTGAGCTCGAGGCCGCCGTGATGGACGTGCTGTGGGGCGACGCGGGTCCGTGCCGGGTGCGCGACGTCCGCGCCCGCCTGGCCCCGGCCCGTCCGCTGGCGTACACGACCGTCATGACGGTGCTCGACAACCTGCACCGCAAGGGCTGGGTGCAGCGCGAGCTGGACGGTCGCGCCTACCTCTACACGCCGGCCGCGAGCCGCGAGGAGGAGACCGCGCGCGCCCTGCGCGACCTGCTCGACGGCCCCGGCGACACCGAGGCCGTGCTCCTGCACTTCGCGCGCTCGGTGTCCGAGCGCGAGTCCGCCGTGCTGATCGCCGCCCTCTCGGGCCCCGACCGCGGCTGACGCCGCCGCCCGGGCCACCGTGGTCGGGGGAGCGCCGACCCGGAGGCGGTCAGGCCGCCCGGTCGCGGTGCGACCGGGACCGCAGCCATGCCGGACGGCGGCTCGCCGGGGCGGGGACGTCACCGTCGCGCTCGGCGGTGCGGGTGATGTTGCGGACCATCCCGCCGAAGACGATCCCGTGGAACGGCGCGACCGACCACCAGTACAGGTAGCCGGGGAGGCCGTGCGGGATGAACACCGCCCGCTGGTGGTAGGTCGACCCGCCCGGACGCGGGCGCACCGACATCTCCAGCCAGGCCCGGCCGGGCACCTTCATCTCCGCGCGCAGCCGCAGCAGCCCCTCCTCCGGGTCGCGGTCGCTGCCGGCCGGGCGGGCCCCGCCGGGCTCGACCATCCGCTCCACCCGCCACCAGTCCAGCGCGTCGCCGGTGCGCAGGTCGTGCGGGTCGCGACGGCCGCGGGACAGCCCGACGCCGCCGACCGCGCGGTCCATCCAGCCGCGCACCGACCAGGCCAGCGGGAACGAGTACCAGCCACGCTCCCCGCCGATGCCCTCGACGACCGTCCACAGCCGTTCCGGGGTGGCGGCGCAGACCTGCTCGCGCTCGTCGAGGTAGACGTCGCCGCCGGCCCACTCCGGATCACTGGGCAGCGGGTCGGACGGCACGTTCGCCACGGTCGCGCCCGACCAGCGGGTCTCGACCTCGCCGTCGGTGATGCGGGACAGGGCCAGCTCGACGGCGCGGTCGTAGCCGATCAGCCCGCCCGGCGGGTCGGGGATGCGGTCCTTGATGTCGTCCTCGGAGCAGACGACCTCGTGCACCAGGGACTCGATCAGCGGCTTCGCGATCGACTTCGGGACGGGCGTGACGACGTTGATCCAGTGCGCGGACAGCGACGGCGACAGCACCGGCACCGGCAGCACCCGGCGCCGGGACAGGCCGGCGACGCGGGCGTAGCGCTGCATCATCTCGTAGTAGGTGAGGACCTCGGGGCCGCCGATGTCGAAGGTCCGGTTCAGCTCGGCGGCCGGCGCGTCGATCTCCGCGACCCGGATCAGGTAGCGCAGCACGTCGCGCACCGCGATCGGCTGGATCCGGTTGTGCACCCAGCGCGGGGTGACCATCAGCGGGAGCCGCTGGGTCAGGTAGCGCAGCATCTCGAAGCTGGCCGAGCCGGAACCGAGGATCACCGCGGCCTGCAGCACGACCGTCGGCACCCCGGAGCGCAGCAGGGTCTCCCCCACCTCCACCCGCGACGCCAGGTGGGCCGAGAGCTTCCCCGCTCCGGTGTCCGGGTGCAGACCACCCAGGTAGACGATCCGCTTCACCCCGGCCGCGCGCGCCGCCTCCCCGAGGATCAGCGCGGCCCGCCGGTCGGTGGCGGCGAAGTCGGAGTCCGACAGCGAGTGCACGAGGAAGTAGACGACGTCGACGTCCTCGCAGGCCGCGCGGACGCTGTCCGGGTCCAGCAGGTCGCCCTGCACGATCTCGGCGTCGGCGGCCCACGGCACGTCGGCGAGCTTGTCCGGGTTGCGGACCAGGCAGCGCACGTGGACCGGGCCCGTGGACTGGTCCGGGACGAGGTCGGGCTCCGGACCGTGGCCCAGCAGCCGGGGCGCGAGCCGCCCACCGATGTAGCCGGTCGCACCCGTCACGAGATAACGCACGGCGCGATCGTCCCACCGCAGGCACTGCGCGGCAGGGCGTGCGCTCAGCCCGGCAGGGCGGGCGGCGGGTTCGCCTCGCGGGGGCGCAGCGGGTCCACCGCCCGCGGCGCGACCTCGCGCGACGCGACCAGGGACCGCACCGCGGCGGTCAGTACGGCCAGCAGCGGGACGGCGAGCAGCGCGCCGGCGATCCCGGCGACGACCACCCCGACCGCGACGCCGAGCGCGACCGCCAGCGGGTGCAGCCGGACGGCCCGGCCCATCAGCACCGGCTGGAGCACGTGGCTCTCCAGCTGCTGCACCGCCAGCACGACACCGAGCACGATCAGCGCGGTCACCGGTCCCTCGGAGGCCAGCGCGACCAGCACCGCGACGGCGCCGGTCAGCACCGCCCCGATGATCGGCACGAACGCACCGAGGAACACCAGCGCGGTCAGCGGCAGCACGAACGGCACACCCGTCGCCCACAGGCCCAGGCCGATCCCGATGGCGTCGACGATCGCGACCAGCACCGTCGCCCGTACGTAGCCGACGAGCGAGGCGAACGCCCGGCGGGCGGCGACGTCGACCCGCGAGCGCCGGGCCCGCGGGGCGAGCAGCCGGACGAACCCCCAGATGCGGCGGCCGTCGTGGAGCATGAAGATCAACGCGAAGAGGCAGAGCGCGAACCCGGCGAGGATCTCCCCGACGGTCGCGGCGGTCGTCACCGCGCCGGAGGTCAGCGTCTGCTGGTTGTCGCGCACCGCCTGCAGCACCTGGTCGCCGAGCACGCCGACGTCGATCCGGAACGGCGTCGCGTCGGCGAGCCCCTGCAGCGAGCCGACGTTGTCGGTGACCTCCGCGACCACCTGGGACGTGCCGTCGACCAGGGTGCTGACGACGGCGGTCAGCAGCCCCCCGAGCGCGGCCAGACCGCCGACCATCACCAGCGCCGTCGCGATGCCGCGGGGCACCCGCCGCTCGTGCAGCCACCGGACCAGCGGGGCGAGCAGCGCGGACAGCAGCACCGCGATCGCCACCGGGACGACCACGACCCGCAGCTCGATCACGAGGAAGACGAGCAGCGCGAACCCGGCGGCGAGGACGAGCATCCGGGCGCACGCCTCGGAGGCGATCCGCAGCGGGCGCGGGATCTCCGCCCGCGGCGACGGGCGGGGACGCGCCCCGGCGGCCCGCGCCACGGGGTCCGCGACGTGCGGCCCGGTCCGCCCGCCGGCGGCGCGATGGTGGTCGGTGGTGTCGTCGAGGAGGGGCTCGGTGTCGTCGTGCGGGGCGGGGGTGGCCCGGTGGGCGCCGGCCCCGGGATCGGCGGGCCGCGGGGCGACCACACGTGCGTGCCCGGCGCCGGAGTCCTCGTCCGCGGCGTGCGCCGGTTCTGCGTGGTGCCCGTCCGCGGACGCGCGCCCGCGAAGGGCAGGGTCGTCGTCGTGCCGTGGGCGCGGGATGCCGCTCCCGGCAGGAGCGGCGGGCCGCCCGGTCCGCTCCGTCATGGGACGACGGTACGGCGGATCGGCCGGGGTGGCGCGGTGCACGCAACGGTGACGGCCCGGCCCCCGAGCACTGCACCCCGGACGGACCAGCGCCGGAACGGACGGAGCAGTGCTGACAGCCATTCGTGACTTTCCGTCGAACTACACCCGTGTAGTCGACACTCCGTGGGCCGCGCCGGCACGAAGGAGTGGCGATGTGGTGACGCACCGCCGCATGGTGGTCGCGACGTGCCGGATCGTGGTCACCTGGGCCGAGGCGAGGACCTGTCGCCGAGGGCTTCCGACGGGCCGGACTCCGAACCGACGTCACCGACTGCTCCAGGAGGAGGCCGAGTGAACACGCTCCGTAGACAACACGGAGAGTCCTGGACCGGTCACGCCACTCGTACGAGGGGACCTCGCAACCAGAACTGTCACCCCCGTTTCCCCTCTCGTGTGTCACCCGTTGACCGGGTGAGTGGGCCGAACGGCGGTACCGGGTGTACGCGATACGGACCAGGCCGTGGGTCCCCACATGTCAGGCGAGCAGGAGGTACGGCGGGTGTACGAGTTCGACAGCGCTGCGGGTGGCCTCGAGTCGTCGATCCGGGCGCGACGCGCCGCGCAGGAGAGCTGGCCGTTCCCCGGCCGGCACGAGTCGCACGACGAGATCCAGGAGGAGACCCCGATCTTCCACGCCCTCACCGTCGGGGGCTGGCGGGACGGCCGGCGGAGCGGGAGCGCCGGCAACGCCGTGCGCCGCGTCCACCGCGGCACCGTCCGCACGACCCGCCGCGGTGGCGCGGTCCGGCCGACCGGGGACACGGTCGCCGCGTTCCACGCCGAGGTCGCACCGGTCCCGGCGCAGCCGCTCGGCCACGCGCCGCAGGAGCAGGACGACGGCGCCTGGAACACACCGGGCGACGCCGCCATGGTGATGCTGCGCCGTCGTCGCGACGCCGAGCGCGCCGCGGACCGGGCCGCGATCGCCGATCTGCTGGGCGGTGCCGGGCGGCACCGGCTGACCCGCACGGCCTGAGCGGCGTCCGAGCGACCGGACGGGTATCCGGCCCGGTCGCTCCGCCGGCACGGGCGGCGCGGTACGGCCGTTCGGCACCCTTTCGCGACCGGATCGGTACGCGAGGCAACCACGACACCCCCGGAGCGTCCCGGGGAGTGGCCGCACGCCACAGGCGTACGGCCGCACGGCAGGACCGGTGGGGACCGGGAGCGCCGAGGATGCACCAGAACATCCCGCGGACACACCTTGGGACCGCGGGATGAGGTGACGACCGGCTGGGGAGCTGGGTCGTCAGCACGCAAGGCGAGGGCCGGGGCGATGGTCGGAGGGAGCCGACCACCGCACCCGGCCCTCGCGCGTGCGGAGGCCACCGGCGTGGCGCGCGCGACACCGGTGACGCCGTCGGCGCCGACCGGAGCCGTGGGGAGCGCGGTTCCGGGCAGGGCGACGGGGCCGAGTGCGGGACATCCTCGTCCCGGACTCGCGTGGCGACATGATCGCCACGGAGTGTGACCGTATCGGGCGGCCGTCCGGGTCACAAGAGGGCATTCGCCGCAGCTTTCGCCGTCCCGTCCGGCACACCCGCCACCACGTTCACCGCCGTCCCACCGGACGGCCGTACGACGCGCCGCGACGCGTGCTCGAATCGTTCCGCACGGTGACCCTCGGCGTTCTACCCTGCGAGGGATGAGCACCGATCCCGCCGCGACCGGCCCCCGGCGCACCGACCGCCCGCTCGACGAGGCCGGCGTCGTGACGGCCGTGCGACGGGCCGCGGAACGGGGCGCCACCGTCCGCCCCACCGGTGCCGGCGGCCGCGCCCCGGGACCCCTCGTCCGGACCGATGACGTACTACTCGACGTGTCCGCGCTGACCGGCGTCGTCGAGATCGGCGAGGACACCGTGCGGGTGCGGGCCGGGGAGACCGTCGCGGACCTCTGCGTCGCCCTCGCCGCCGCCGGCCGGGCGCTGGCCACCGTGCCCGACGCGCCCCGCGCCACCATCGGCGGCGCCACCGGGCTGGGCATGTACGGCGGCGCCCCCGCGGAGGGCTCGCTGTCCGGCCAGGTCCGGGCCGTCCGGTTGGTCGACGGCCGCGGCACCGTCCGCGACGTCACCGGACCCGACCTCGACGCCGCCCGCTGCGGGCTCGGCGCACTGGGCATCGCGACCGCGCTGGAGCTCCGCACCGTCCCGCTCACGCGGCTGCAGGTGCACGAGCGCGCCGTCGGCATCGACGAGGTGCTCGGCGAGGACCTGCTCGGCGAGCACGCCTGGACCGAGTGCGACATCGCGGTCAGCCCGTCGGCGCACGCCGGGTCCGCGGTGCTGCGCTGGGCCGAGCCGGAGCCCGAGGCGACCGGTCCGGTCGAGCGCGCCGGCTGGGGGCAGGCGGTGTCGCGGCTGGCGTCGTCGTGGTGGTCCTCCGGGGTGGGGCTGCGGTCCGGGTGGCCGCCGCCGCAGCGCTGGGCGCCCGGCACGGCCGGGCCGCCGCACGAGGTCCTGCCGGACCCGCAGCCGTGGGACCCGGACCTGTCCGAGTGGGCCGTGCCGCGTGCCGCGCTCGGGACGGTCCTGCGCGAGCTGGGGGCCGCCGTCGCCGCGCGGGGGCGGGAGCTGCGTCCCGTGCGGGTGCGCACCGGACGGGCCGAGACCGGTCTGCTGCACCCGGCGTCCGGTCGCGACACCGCCTACCTGCGGCTGCGGACCCGCGGACCGGCGGAGGAGCCGGTCCGCCGGCTCGCGGGCGCGGTCTGCGAGGACGCCGACGGGCGGCCCTGCTGGACCACCCGGCACGCCTGGGGGCCGGACGAGCTCGCCGTCGCCTACCCGGGGTGGGAGGCGTTCCGCGCCGTCCGCGACCGGTTCGATCCCGACCGCCGCTTCACCGACCCGCACCTCGCGGCCGTACTCGGCCGCTGACGGGCGCGGGAGCGCTCAGACCTGCCCGCGCAGCCGCGCGGAGATCGACCGCACCGCGGCGAGCGACGCCCGGCGGTCGGCCCGGGTCGGCTCACCGGCGTCGATGACCTGCTCGCCGCCCACCCACACGTCGTGGACCAGGCGGGAGCCGCCCGCCCACACCAGGTTCGACACGAGCTGCGCGTCGTTCGACGGCGCGACGAACGCGGAGTCGTCGGTGTCGACGTGCACCACGTCCGCCCGCCGCCCGGCCTCCAGCGCGCCGAGGTCGTCGCGGCCGATCGCGTGCGCGGCGTCCGCGGTGCCCATGAGCAGCACGTCGGCGGCGGTGAGGGCGGCGGCGTCGTCGGCCCCGACCCGCGCCATCAGCCCGGCGAGCCGCGCCTGGTGCCAGAGGTCCAGGTCGTCGCAGGAGGCGGGACCGTCGGTGCCCAGCCCCACCCGGACCCCGGCCCGGCGCAGGTCCAGCAGCCGGGCGGTGCCCGCCGCGAGCTTCGCGTTCGAGCCGGGACAGTGCGCGACGGCGACGCCGTGCCGGGCGTAGACGGCGATGTCGTCGTCGGACAGGTGCACCGAGTGCGCGGCCAGCACCCGCCCGCCGAGCGCGCCGCCGGCGTCGAGCATCGCCGGGACGGAGCCGTGGGTCTCGCGCACGTGGGCGTCCTCGCCGCGGGACTCCGCGACGTGGGTGTGCACCAGTGCGCCGCGCTCGCGGGCGGCCGCGGCGACCGACTCCAGGGCGCCGGGCGGCAGCGTGTAGGCCGAGTGCGGGCCGTAGCCGAGCTCGATCCGGCCGTCGTCGTCGGGGATCACGCCGCGGGCGTCGATCCGGGCGGAGACGTCGTCGCGCATCTGCTCCCAGGTCCCGAGCCGGTCCCAGCCGGGCGCGGCGATGATCCCCGGGGTGAGCACGGCCCGCGAGCCCGCGGTGCGGACGGCGTCGGCCAGGGCGTCGGTGAAGAAGTACATCTCGACGCTGGTGGTGCAGCCGGTCCGCAGCAGGTCCAGGCAGCCCGCGAGCATCCCGGCGTGCACGTCCTGTTCGGTCAGCAGGCCCTCCGCGGGCCACATGACCTCGGTCAGCCACGGCATCAGCGGCAGGTCGCCACCCATCCCGCGCAGCAGCGACATGGGGGTGTGGCAGTGCGTGTTGACCATGCCGGGCATGAGCAGCCCGGGCAGCGGCCGCACCACGGCGTCCGTCGCCGGCGCGTCGGAGGCCGTGCCGAAGAACGCGATCCGGCCGGTGTCGTCGACGTCGAGGACCGCGTCGCGCACGACCGGGAAGCCGGGCGTGCAGGGCAGCGCGACCGGGGCGGTGAGCCGCTGGAGGACCGCCATGTCAGCGGCGGTCGAGCAGCGAGCGCAGCGACCGGAACGGCGGCAGCCAGGCGCCCTCGTCGGGCAGGGTCTCCAGCGAGACGCGCGGCAGCGGCTCGCGGAACACGCCGTCGATGTCCTCGAGGTCGAGGAACGACAGCGTCTCCGAGGCCAGCGCGAACCCGGCGTACTCGCGGAAGCCGATCACCGTGACGTCGGTGCCGACCTCGATGAGCTTCTCCAGCGGCTCCCGGAACGCCCGCCCGTCCCCCGAGGCGACGACGACGTGGCGCAGCCTGCCCTCGGCCGAGCGCATGCCGATGTGGGCGAGCATGTCGTCGTCGACGTCGGAGTCCTCGCTGGTCTTCGGCTTGGCGAAGACGGCGAAACCCACGTTGCGCAGGGCCTCGACCCAGGGCCGGACGATGTCGATGCTGCCCGGGGCGACGTTGGTGAACACACACGCCTCGGCCTCGGCCTCGGGGCCGGCGAGGTCGAGCAGCCAGCGGCCGACGGCGTCGAACCGCGGACGGTAGGCCGAGGTGGGGCGGGCGCCGAGCAGCGAACCGAGGCTCATGTCCATGTTGGGTGCGTCCCACACCAGCAGCACGCGCTCCTGCGGGCCCGTCGGAACGCCGCGTCCGTGTTGCCCCGTCCCGCTGCTCATGCCGGGGAGCCTAGCCGCCGTCGCCCCGCCCGCCCGGCCCGGCGCCCACGCGGGTGAGACTGTCCCCATGGAGAACCCACCGACCGGGCCGGAGCAGCTCGCCACCCGGACCGCCGAGATCATGCGCGACGGCGACCGGGCGAGCCGTGCGGCGGGGGTCGACGTCGTCGCGGTCACCCCCGGACGGGCGACGGCGACCATGACCGTCCGCCCCGAGCAGGTCAACGGGCACGGGGTCTGCCACGGCGGCTACCTGTTCCTGTTCGCCGACACCGCGATGGCCTACGCCAGCAACTCCCACGGCGTCTCCGCCCTGGCCAGCGGCGCGGACATCGCGTTCCTGCGCCCGGCGCGCGAGGGCGACGTCCTCACCGCCGAGGCGGTCGAACGGGCGGCGAGCGGCCGGTCCGGGCTCTACGACGTCACCGTCCGCGCCGCCGACGGGACGGTCGTCGCCGAGTTCCGGGGCCGCACCCGGCAGGTGCCGGGCCTGAGCCCGGTCACCGCCCGGCCCTGACCGGCCCTCAGCCCTGGTCGTCGCGGGGCCGCAGCCCGTGCGGCTCCAGGAACGCCGGCCGCAGATCCGGGTCGGGCTCGTCGTAGTAGCGGTGGAAGACCGGGGTCTGCGAGCCCGACATCGGCGGCACGATCCAGCTCCAGTCGGCCGGGCAGCGCCGTCCCGCGGCCTCCTCCTTCGCCAGGAAGGTCATGAACCGCTCGGCCTCGCTGTGGTGGTCGGCCATGGTGACGCCGTCGGCGTCGAAGGAGTAGGTGACCGCGCGGACCAGCTCGACCATCGCCCGGTCCCGCCACATCGTGCGCACCGACCGGGTGTCGAGCCCGAGCCGCTTCGCGATCTCGGGCAGCAGGTCGTAGCGGTCGGTGTCGGCGAGGTTGCGGGCGCCGACCTCGGTGTCGAGGTACCAGCCGTTGAACGGGGCGGCCGGGTACACGACCCCGCCGATCTCCAGCGGCATGTTGCTGATGGCGGGCACCGAGTGCCAGCGCAGCCCGAGCCGGGCGAACCAGGGGTGCTCGGGGTGGCGCAGCGGGACCTCGTGCACGGCGTCCGGCGGGACGTCGAACAGCCGGGACCGCCCGTCCGGGCCGGTGATCAGCAGCGGCAGCACGTCGAACCGGCCCGCCGGCTGCGGTCGCGGCCACCCCATCCCGACGACGTGGTCGGTGAAGTCGGCCTGCCCCGGGTCCCCGGTGACGGTGCCGTCGGGGTTGAGGTGCCCGGCGTAGCGGACGAGCTGGTCGTTGCGGATCCGCGGGCCGGGCCGCCCCGGGGCGTCCGGCGCGAACACCGTCATCGTCGAACGGATCTTCCCGCCGCGGGTGGCGGCGCGCAGGTGCCCGACGCTCTCCTGCGCGATGTCGGCCGGGTCGTGCAGGTGGCGCAGGTCGCGGACCTGCAGCGACTGCCAGTACAGGCGCCCGATGCAGCGCGCGGAGTTCCGCCAGGCCACCCGGGTGCCGAAGACCAGCTCGTGCGTGGTGTGGGTGTAGGTGCCGACCCGGTCGATCTCGGCGCGGACCTGGCGCAGCCGCTCCGGCAGCGGGCCGCCCGGCTCGGTCTCGGCGTACACCTGGCGCAGGAACTCCTCGGCCACGGCCGGGTCGACCGGGGCGGGGTCCCGCTCGTCGGCGACGCCGGGGGGCGGCGGGTGTCCGCCGGAGCGTCCGTGCCCGGTGACCGGGCAGCCACCGGTGGCCTCGGCCGGGGGCGCGACACGGCTCCCGGCCGACGGCGCGCCACGGCCCTCCACCGGCGGTGCGGTGCGGGTCTCCGCCGGCGGTGCGGTGCGGGTCTCCGCCGGGGGCGCGACGCGGACGACCGCGGTCGCGGCGCCCGGGCCGTCGACCCGGTTGAGGACGTGCTCGCGGCTGCCCGCGGCCGGGCGCTGCGATCCCGGGGCCGGGGTGGTGCCGGAGCCGGGGGTGCTCCCGGGGGCCTGGGTCGTTCCCGGGACCGGGGTCGCGACGGTCGCGCGCTCCGGCAGCGGCGTCGCGACCGTGGCCCGCTCGGCCGGGGCCTGCTGGTCCCGCAGCGGCCCGGACCCGCCCGGTCCCTGCTCCCGTGGCGGAGCCTGCCGCACCCGCGACCGGTCGACGACGGTCGTCGTCTCCACCCCGGGCCGCGCCACGGCGGTGGTGGCCTGCACGGGGCCCTCGACCGGACCGACCAGCGGGACCATCGACACCGACCGGCGGGACCGCTCCGCGCCGGACTCCCCGGACACCGGGCCGGGCCCCTGACCCGGACCCGACAGGGCGCCCGGCGGCGGGCCCGTCATCGGGCGGGGCGTCGGGCTCGGCCGGAAGCCGGGCGGTCGGTCGACCGGCCGCTTCGGTGCCGCGGGAGCGGGGTGCGAGTTCTTGCCGTGCTCCACCGTCGTCACGGGCGTCCTTCGGGGGTCACTCGGGTGGGGATCCGGGTCGGGGGTCCTCCCGACCGTAGTCGGTCACTCTCCGTGTGTCACCGGTGCCGGGGGCGTGGTCGGCGACGTACAGCAGGTCACGAACCGGTCGTCCCTCCAGCCGGGCCCGGTCCTCGAACTTGGTGACCGGACGCCACGACGGACGGTCCTGCCAGCCGTCCGGACGGAGCGGGAAGCGGTCGTCCGGGCGCAGCGACGGCTCCGCGGAGACCACTCGGCGCATCTGCTCGGCGTAGTGCGGCCAGTCGGTGGCCAGGTGCAGCAACCCACCCGGCCGCAGCCGTGACGCGGCCAGCGCGGCGAACTCCGGCTGGATCAACCGCCGCTTGTGGTGCCGCCGCTTGGGCCACGGGTCGGGGAAGAAGATGCGCAGCCCGTCCAGCGACGCGGGCGGGACGACCCGGGTCAGGAGCTCCACGGCGTCGCCGCGCAGCAGCCGCTGGTTGGACAGGCCGCCCTGCTCGATCCGCATGAGCAGCTGGGCCAGGCCGGGCTCGAAGACCTCGACGGCCACGTGGTCGATCCCCGGCTCGGCCGTCGCGAGCGACGCCGTGGTCTCGCCCATGCCGGACCCGATCTCCAGCACGAGCGGCGCGGTCCGGCCGAACGTCGCGGCCGGGTCCCACACCCCGGACGCCACGACGTCGTCGACCTCGGAACCCCACGTCGACCACAGCCGGTCCCAGGCGGACTGCTGGCCCTCGGAGAGCCGGACGCGCTGGTGGACGTAGGAGCGGATCCGGGTGTCGTGCGGGTGCGGGGCCTCCGGGGCGGTGGCCCGGTCAGGCACCGGTGTTCCGGCCCGCGGGCAGCCGCACGTGGGCGGTCGCGCCGGGCAGCCGACCGCGGACGTAGCCGGCGGCGGTGACGCCGAAGCAGGCGACGATCGCGGCGGTGGAGGCGGCGTTGCGCTCCTTCGCCTCGCGGATCACGCCCGCGGGCAGCACCTTCATCGTGTAGCTGCTCTCGGTGGACAGCGAGTCCCCGGTCCCGACGACCTTGGACACGGCGGCCTTGGAGATGCCCTCGGCCCAGCCGCGGCGCAGCAGGTAGCGCCAGGAGACGCGGTCGTCGGACACCCGGTGGTCGACGGCGGCGCGCGGCTCGAACAGGATGCGCGGGTTCCGGCCGTCGGCGACGTAGGCCTGCCGGGCCCGGATGCAGAGCTCGGTCTCCTCGCAGCCCAGCGGGTTCTTGCCGATCCGGCCCATGTCCTCGGCGAACCCGCCGACACGGGTGAACACCTCGGCGCGCAGTGACATGTTGCAGCCCATGAGGTTGCGCATCTCGGCGCGCTCGGTGGGCTGGCCGGTGTAGGTGCAGCCGACGACCCAGTCGAGCTCACCGGTGGCGTTCGGGTCCCCGGGGGCGGCACCGGGCAGCGTCCGCGGACGCCCGTCGGGCCACTTCGGGTGCGCGACCCCGCCGACGCCGATGACGTCCGGGTCCTCGTACGGGGCGAGGAGCGCGTGCAGCCAGCCGGGGCGGGCCGCGGCGTCGTCGTCGAGGAAGACGACGACCTCACCGGAGGCCAGCTCGACCGCGGTGTTGCGGGCGCCCGACAGGCCCTGCATCTTGTCGTTCGCGACGACGACCACCCCGAGCGGCCCGAACTCGCGTTCGGCCCGCTCGCGCAGGCGCTCGTTGTGGTCGACGACGACGATCGTCTCCAGCGGGGTCACGTCCTGGTCGAGGACCGAGTCGACGGCGGCCTTGATGTCGAACCAGCGCTTCTCGGTGTAGACACAGACGACCACGGTGGCGGTCGGCAGGGCGCTCACGTGCAATCGCTCCTCATGGGGCTGCGGACCGGCGGGGGCGGCCGGTGCGAGCAGCGTCAGCGGGCGTAGCCGGACGCCTTGCGGCGCTGCTCCATGCGACGGTGCTCGGCCATCAGGGTACGCAGCACGCGCGTGCCGTCGGCGAAGGTCCGCAGGTTGGTCTCGCCGAACATGCGCTCGCGCTCGACCGACGGCACCTCGGTGATCGTCAGGTCGGCGGCCGCGACGCGGCAGTTGAGCACGGTCTCGATCTCGAAACCGTCGCCCCAGAGCATCGAGCCGTCCTCGGGCTGCGGCGCGGCCGGGTCCGGGAGCTCGAGCTGCGGGAGCAGGTCGGCCCAGAAGGCGTTGTAGCCGTAGCAGAGGTCGGAGTACCGCGTGCCGAACAGCCGGTTCGCGACGGTGTTCAGGCCGGCGTTGCCGGACTTGCGCAGCAGCGTGATGTCGTCCGAGCCGCCGCCCTTGCAGAACCGGCTGCCCTTCGCGAAGTCGGCGCCCTTGACCAGCGCGTTCACGAAGGCCGGGATCTCGTTCGGGTCGGCCGAGCCGTCGGCGTCGAACATGACGATGACGTCGCCGGTCGCGGCGGTGAAGCCGCAGGCCATCGCGTTGCCCTTGCCCTTGCGGGTCTGGGTGATGACGCGCGCCCAGGGCAGCGTGCGCCGCGCGACGGCGACCGTGTTGTCGGTCGAGTTGCCGTCGACGACGATGACCTCGTGCACGGCCGGGCGCACCGCGGCGATGGCCGGCAGCACGATCTCCAGGTTCCGGGCCTCGTTGCGGGTCGGCACGATCACCGACACCGCCGGGTTCGCGCTGCGGCGCGGAGCCGGGCGGGGCCGCGGGCGACGGAAGCCCTCGGGTCCCTCCGGCTGCGGCGCCAGCGGAGCGCGCCCGCCGGGTCGGGCAGGGTTCGCCGGGAACGGCGACTGTCCGGCACCGGCACCGTTCTGACGCCCGGGGCGCGCGGGGGCGCTCGCATCGGGCGTGACGGTCGGGCGGGCGGGCGTAACGGCGCTCACACTTCCTCCATACAGGTCCGCTTACTCGTCCAACGACGCGATCACGGTCCGGTTGCGGTTCTGGTGTCGGGCGTCTTCGGTATTGCCCGATCAGTGGACGTCCCTGGAGCCCGTGGGGTTGCCCCGGTCGGCTGATTCGTCCGTGTCCACGCTGCGGTTCAGCCTTGCCCATGAGAGGGGGACGACGATCACCCGGGGCCGCTGCGCAGTCCTACGGATCCACCCGGGAACGGTCCCTCCGACACTGTCCGGCATGGACCGGGAACCGCTGTCGGGCAGCATCGGACCGCCGCTGCGCACCGCGCTCGACCAGGCCCGCGCCGATCTTCTCGCGACGTTGTCGGTGCAGGTCGACGGCCTGGCGGCGGACGCGGCCCGGCGCGCGGGGCGGGCCGGCGACGTCCGGTGGTGGACGGCCGCGCTCGACGGTCCCGCCCGCACCCTCGACGACGCCTGGGGGCGCCGCAGCGGGCCGGTCCTGCGCCGCCGTGCGGCCGCAGCCGCACTGCGGCATCAGGGCGTCCACGTGACACATGTCACTCACGTTCCGTCACCGTCGTGTGGCGGGGCTCTCGTCGCCGCGGCGGGCCGGGTGCTCGCCGTCGCACCGGGCCGGGAACGCGGGGCGTGGTCCGGGGCGGTCCTGTCCGGATCGGCCGTGTGGGTGGCGTCGGTCCTCGCGGCCGGCGCGCGGGTGCTCCCGGCCGGGGGTCCCGGGATGCTGCCCGCCCTCGCGGGGCTCGTCCTGCTGGTGGGTGCGCTCGTCGCGGCCCGGGTGCGGGCGGTCCGCTCCGCCCGGGACCGTGCGCTGGCCCGGCGGGTGCGCGACGCGGTGCTGCTCGCCGCGGACCACGAGCTGCTGCGCCGGATCTCCGACGCCGACCGCGGGCTGCCGGAGGCGTCCCGTGCGTGCTGAGCCGCCGGTACCGGCCGGGAGCACGGTCCTGGCGGGCGCGGTGGTCGCGGCGGCGCTGCCCGTCCCCTGGTGGGTGCGGGTGCCGCGGGCCCGGTCCGGCGTCGCGGGATCGGTCCCGGTGTCCGGGCCCGCCGCCCGCGACGCCGACGGCGACGGTGTGGCGGAGACGCTCGTCGTCGACTCCGGACGGGGTCCGGAGTTCTGGACCGACCTCGACGGCGACGGTCTCGCCGACGCGGTGACCGGCCTGCCCGGAGACCCCGGCTGAGCCCGGGGTCAGTCCTCCGGCTGGTCGGCGGGGGTGCGGCCCTCGCTGTCGGTGTTCGCTCCGCGCCGGAACCGGCCGACGCCGCGGCGCTGCTCGGCGATGGAGCGGTCGATGTCCGCGGACACCTTCTGCTGGCGGCGCCGCTCGCGGATGCGCAGCAGCACGAGCATCGAGACGCCGTAGGCGATCCCGACGATCAGCAGCACGGCGCCGATCTTGAACACGATCTGCTGCACGCCGGTGATGCTGTCGATGTCGATCACCGAGATCATGCCGAGGACGCCGAGGGTCAGCAGGTGGAACAGCACCACCAGCAGCCGGTTGATGGAGTGCGACGTCTCCTTGTTCTGGAAGACGTCCTCCAGGAACGGCTGTCCGGTGCGCAGCAGGATCTGGCCCACGACGACCGTGATCGCCACTCCGACCACGACCAGTGCGAGATAGCCGCCGGTTCCCTCCACAGTGGGCCCCTCCCCGTGCGTGTGCAGGGTTGGAGACTACCCCGCGCGACCGGTTCGACGCGCTCTGCGCGCGAGGTGTTCATCCGTTTCAGGAACGGGCGGCGAGCAGCTCCCGCAGTGTGTCGAGCAGCTCGTCGGTCGACACCCCGCCGGTGAGCGGCGCGCCGGTCAGGGTGCGCAGGTAGAGGCCGTCCCCGACGAGCTGCACCAGCCAGGCCACGACCGGGTCGTGGATCTCCTCGCCGAGCGCGGCGAGCCCGTCGGCGTCGACGTCGGCCAGCGCGCTCCGTGCGGCCTCCCCGGAGGTGGTGCCGTCGGCGATGCGCAGGGTGGCGAGGTAGGTGCGGGTCAGCCCGACCGGCGAGGTGTTGCCCGGCATCGAGGTGCGCAGGTAGTAGGCCACGGTGCCCGCCGTGTCCGAGCGCATCAGCTCGGCGTCCCGGGCGCTGCGTTCGCGCAACCGCTCCAGCAGGCCGCCGACCAGCGACTCCTTGGAGTTGAAGTGGTAGAGCAGCCCGCCCTTGGACACCTCGGCGGCCGCCGCCACCGCGTCGAGGGTGGCGCCGCCGGGCCCCTGCTCGATCAGCAGCGTCTCGTACGCGTCGAGGACCCGGTCGCGGGCCGAGCCCGGTCCCCGTGTCCCCGCGTTCCGTCGTTCGGAGTGGGACGCCATGGGCGAAGCCTAGTGCCCGTGCCCCGCCTCACAGTCCGGGCCGGGAATGGACTGTACCGTCTGGACGGTATAAAGATGTACCGTCCGGACGGTAAAGCTGCGTCCGGATCCGGGCACCACGGGACGACGAGCACGAGGGAGAACGGCGATGTCACGGCCGGAGGTCGGCGCAGGGGGCGCGGCGATGGACAGGGGCGGGCCGGACGTGGCGCCGCGGCCCGGGCCGCGCGCCTGGCTCGCGCTCGCGGTGCTCGCCATCCCCACGCTGCTGGTATCGATCGACAACACGGTGCTCGGCGTGGCGCTGCCGGAGCTCTCGGCCGCGCTCCGCCCGGACGCGGCGACGCTGCTGTGGGTCGTCGACATCTACCCGCTGGTGCTCGCCGGGCTGCTGGTCACCATGGGCACCCTCGGCGACCGGATCGGCCGCCGCAGGCTGCTGATGATCGGTGTCGCCGGCTTCGGTGCGGTCTCGCTGCTCGCCGCGTTCGCCACCTCGGCCGCCCAGCTCGTCGCGGCGCGCGCCCTGCTCGGTGTGTTCGGCGCGATGCTGATGCCCTCCACGCTGGCCCTGCTGCGGTCGGTGTTCCTCGACCGGACCCACCGCAGGCTCGCGCTGGCGATCTGGGCGACCGGGTTCGCCGCGGGTGCGGCGCTCGGCCCGATCGTCGGCGGGCTGCTGCTCGAGCACTTCTGGTGGGGCTCGATCTTCGTGATGAGCGTGCCGCCGATGGCGCTGCTGCTCGTCGTCGCGCCGCTGGTGGTGCCCGAGTCGCGGGAGACCGAGCCGGGCCGGCTCGACCTGGTCGGCGTGGTGCTGTCGCTGCTGACGATGGGACCGCTGGTCCTGGCCCTCAAGCTGGCCGGGTCCGCGGGCGGGGTGACCCCCGCCGTCGTCGCGTCGGTGCTGGTGGGTGTCGGCTCCGGGGCCGCGTTCGTCGCCCACTACCGGCGACGCGTGCGAGGCGGCCTGGACCCGCTGATCGACCTGGAGCTGTTCGCCCGCCCCGTGCTCCGGCACAGCGCGCTGGCCAACGCCACCACCATGTTCGGGCTCACCGGGCTGCTGTTCTTCTCCGCCCAGTACCTCCAGCTGGTCGTCGGGTACTCGCCGCTGCAGGCGGGCCTGCTCCTGCTGCCGGGCTTCGTGGTGACGGTCGTGGCCGGGCTCGCCGCCGCGCGGCTGGCCCGCCGGTTCGCGCTGCACCAGCTCGTCGCGACCGGGCTCGCGCTCGTCCTGACCGGCTACGTGGTCTGCCTGTTCCTGCAGGTGGACTCGGCCGTCGTGCTGCTGATGACGGCCGCGGTGCTGATCGGCGCCGGGATCGGGCTGTCCGAGACCGTCACCAACGACGCGATCCTCGCCGCCGCCCCGCCGGAGAAGGCCGGCGCCGCGGCCGCGGTCTCCGAGACCGCCTACGAGGTCGGTGCGGTGCTCGGCACCGCGCTGGTCGGCGGGGTGCTGTCCGCGGTGTACCGGGCGGGTGTCGTGCTCCCCGACGGGACGCCGTCCTCGGCCGGGGAGACCCTCGGCGGGGCGGCGGACGTCGCGACGACGATGCCCGCCGACACCGCGGCGGCCCTGCTGGCCTCCGCGCGGGAGGCGTTCGTGCACGGGGTGGACGTCGCGTCCGGGGTGGCGGCGGTCGCCGTCGCGGTGGTGCTGGTGACGGCCGGGCTCGGCCTGCGCCGCGCGCACCGGGACGTCCTGGCGGCCGGTGCCTCCGCGGTGGACGCCGACGCCGGACACGCGGTCGCCCGCCGCTGACCGCTCGTCGCGGGGTGTGAGCACCGGGTGACCACCCGTGACGGTCACGGGTGACCGTCCGGCTGCCCGGACGGGTGGTTCCGGCGACGCGCGGCCCCGTCGGACGCTCGTTCGGCGGATCCGGTGTGCCCCGGCTGGTTCACTACGGCTCGTCCGCGGCGACCGGTGCCGGTCGCCGGTGCCGACTCCACACGGGAGACAGCCGTGCCGTACGAGGTGGTCAGCGCCTACACCCTGGTGCTCGGGGAGCACCCCGGTGACTCCGTGGACCGCGCCGGGGATCCCGGCACCGAGGACCACGACGTCGTCCCGGGTCGCCCGGAGGTCTCGGTCCACACCACCGCCGAGGACGCCTGGCGCGCGCTCGACGCCGGTGTCCGTGAGCGCTGCGGGATGCGACCCCGGCCGCGCCGGCGGATCGATCCGGACGCCGTCGTCCGGCTCGCCGACGCGTGGCGGGCCGGTGACCCCGGCACGCGCTACTGGCAGGTGACCGCGCACCGGCTGCCGATCATGGTTCCGGAGCTGGCGCGCGCCGTCGCCGCCGTGCGCTGACCGCTTCCGTTCCTGAAAGCCCTAAGTGGGCTCCGAGAATGCGTTGAAACGGTCGCTTCCGGCCTGCGGGTGAATTTCCGCGACGCTTCTCCCGGAATGTGCGTGCCGATGTCACGGATCGTCGCCGAATCGGTCACCGGGAACAGGTTGCGTTCGTGTGACATGCCTGTCACCTGGGCGGACATCGCCGTCGTCCGTCGGCTACTGGATCGATTTACATGATCGGTGCTGTGCCTGACCTCTCAACTCCACCCATGGGTGGCGCACTATTTCGCAGGTAGCCTCGGAAACCACCTTTTCCCGTCTGGGCCCGTCACCGACTCCGGTCGCGGGCCCGTCGTAGTTCCCCCGGTGACGGGCCGGGGCCGGCGAGGAGAACAGGACGACATGACTGCAGCGACCGTTCCGGGCACCGACAAGGCACCGACCACCAACCAGGGCGTCGCGGCCTGGGTCCAGGAGATCGCCGAGCTGACCGCCCCGGACCGCGTCGTGTGGTGCGACGGTTCGGACGAGGAGTGGACCCGGCTCACCGACCAGCTGGTGGAGCAGGGCACCATCGTGCGGCTCGACCCGGAGAAGAAGCCGAACTCCTTCTACGCCGCGTCCGACGCCGGCGACGTCGCCCGCGTCGAGGAGCGGACCTTCATCTGTACCGAGACCGAGCGCGGTGCCGGGCCGACCAACAACTGGGTCGCGCCCGCCGAGATGAAGCGGACGATGACCGAGCTGTACCGCGGCAGCATGAAGGGCCGGACCCTCTACGTGGTCCCGTTCTGCATGGGCCCGACCGACGCCGAGGACCCGAAGCTGGGCGTCGAGATCACCGACTCCGAGTACGTCGTGATCTCCATGAAGATCATGACCCGGATGGGTGCGCACATCCTGCCGCTGCTCGACGAGGCCGGTGACCGCTGGGTCAAGGCCCTGCACTCGATCGGCGCCCCCCTGGCCGAGGGGCAGGCGGACGTCCCGTGGCCGCACAACGAGGACAAGTACATCAGCCACTTCCCGGAGACCCGGGAGATCTGGAGCTACGGCTCCGGCTACGGCGGCAACGCCCTGCTGGGCAAGAAGTGCTACGCGCTGCGCATCGCCTCGGCCATGGCGCACGACGAGGGCTGGCTCGCCGAGCACATGCTGATCCTCAAGCTGATCAGCCCGGAGGAGAAGGCCTACTACGTCGCCGCCGCCTTCCCGAGCGCCTGCGGCAAGACCAACCTCGCGATGCTGCAGCCGACCGTGCCCGGCTGGCGCGCCGAGACCGTCGGCGACGACATCGCCTGGATGAAGTTCGGCAAGGACGGGCGGCTCTACGCCACCAACCCCGAGTTCGGGTTCTTCGGCGTCGCGCCGGGCACCAACTGGAAGACCAACCCGAACGCCATGCGCACCATCGAGGCCGGGAACGCGCTGTTCACCAACGTCGCGCTGACCGACGACGGCGACGTGTGGTGGGAGGACCTCGAGGGCGACCCCCAGCATCTGACGGACTGGAAGGGCAACGACTGGACGCCCGACTCGGGCGTCAAGGCCGCACACCCCAACTCCCGCTACACCGTGCCGATCGACCAGTGCCCGGTCGTCGCCCCGGAGTGGAACGACCCCAACGGCGTGCCGATCTCGGCGATCCTGTTCGGCGGCCGTCGCAAGACCACCGTCCCGCTGGTCACCGAGGCCCGCAGCTGGCAGCACGGCACCTTCATGGGCGCGACCATGTCCTCGGAGAAGACCGCGGCCGCGGCCGGCACCGTCGGTGAGGTCCGCCGCGACCCGATGGCGATGCTGCCGTTCCTCGGTTACAACGTCGGCGACTACTTCGCCCACTGGGTCGCCACCGGCAAGGGCGCGGACGCGGACAAGCTGCCGAAGATCTTCTACGTCAACTGGTTCCGCCGCGGCGAGGACGGCCGCTTCCTGTGGCCCGGTTTCGGTGAGAACAGCCGCGTCCTGAAGTGGTGCATCGAGCGCCTGGAGGGCAAGGCCGCCGCCGTCGACACCCCCATCGGGTTCGTGCCGACCGCCGACCAGCTCGACCTCGACGGCGTCGACGCCGAGCGCTCCGACGTCGAGGCCTCGCTGGCCGTCGACGTCGAGGAGTGGAAGGCCGAGATCCCGCTGATCGAGGAGTGGTTCGCCACGATCGGCGAGGACAACCTCCCGACCTCGATCCGCGACGAGTTCGAGGCCCTGAAGCAGCGCCTCGGCGCCTGACCCACCGCGGCCCCGGCCGCGCGGGACCCACGGAGCCCCCGCACACCGCCCGGTGTGCGGGGGCTCCGTGCTGCGTGCCGACCACACCGGAGTCGCCCCGTCCGCCGCCCCCGCGGACGGGACCCCGGGTCGAGACTCGGTAACGGCGGTCCCACGACCGGTGACAGCGAACGTTGCTCGACGTAACGTGCCCGACCGGGTCGACTCCACGACGGCGTCGGTCACGCACGGTGCACGAGCAGGGGGCGGCATGGTCACGACGGAGCGACCGGGAGAGCCAGGGGCCGGGGGGACGGGCACGGCCCGTCGTCGCGACCCGAGGCAGATCGCGATCTGGGTCGCGGTGGCGGTGGTGGGGGCGATCGCCTGGTCGATCGTCGCGTTCACCCGCGGCGAGGAGATCTCCGCGGCCTGGCTGGTGTTCGCCGCGGTCGCCTCCTACGCGATCGCCTACCGCTTCTACTCCCGCTTCATCGCCCACCGCGCGCTGCGCGTGGACGACACCCGTGCCACCCCGGCCGAGCGCCTCGACGACGGGCAGGACTTCCAGCCCACCGACCGCCGGGTGCTGTTCGGCCACCACTTCGCGGCCATCGCCGGTGCGGGCCCGCTGGTCGGTCCGGTGCTCGCGGCGCAGATGGGCTACCTGCCCGGCACGATCTGGATCATCGTCGGCGTCGTGTTCGCGGGCGCGGTCCAGGACATGGTCACGCTGTTCTTCTCCACCCGTCGCAGCGGGCGCAGCCTCGGCCAGATGGCCCGCGAGGAGATCGGGCCGGTCGGCGGTACGGCGGCCATCGTCGCCGTCCTCGCGATCATGGTGATCCTGCTGGCGGTGCTGGCGCTGGTCGTCGTGCAGGCCCTGGCCGACTCGCCGTGGGGCACGTTCTCGCTCGCGATGACGATCCCGATCGCCCTGTTCATGGGCTTCTACCTGCGCTACCTGCGACCGGGGAAGATCATCGAGGTCTCGGTGGTCGGCGTCGCGCTGATGCTGCTGGCCATCGTCGGCGGCGGCTGGGTGCAGAACTCGTCCTGGGGCGAGGTCTTCCACCTGACCGCGAACCAGCTGACCCTCGCGCTGGTGGTCTACGGCTTCGCCGCCTCGGTGCTGCCGGTCTGGATGCTGCTCGCGCCGCGCGACTACCTGTCGTCGTTCATGAAGGTCGGCGTGGTCGTGCTGCTCGCGGCCTCGATCCTGCTGGCCTGGCCGTCGCTGCAGATGGACGCGCTGACCCGGTTCGCCTCCGACGGGCAGGGCCCGGTCGCGGCGGGCTCGCTGTTCCCGTTCGTCTTCATCACCATCGCCTGCGGTGCGCTGTCCGGGTTCCACGCCCTGGTCGCCTCGGGCACGACGCCGAAGCTGATCCAGAAGGAGTCCCAGATCCGGGTCATCGGCTACGGCGCGATGCTCACCGAGTCCTTCGTCGCGATCATGGCGCTGGCCGCGGCCTGCATCCTCGACCCCGGCCTCTACTTCGCGATGAACATGCCCGCGACGGTGCTCGGGCCGACGGTCGAGTCCGCCTCCGCCGCGGTGCAGCAGATCGGGTTCACGATCTCCCCCGCCGACCTGACCGCGGCCGCGCAGGCCGTGGAGGAGCAGACCCTGGTCGGGCGCTCCGGCGGGGCGCCGACGCTGGCCGTCGGACTGTCGACGGTGTTCTCCCAGGTCTTCGGCGGCGACGCGATGCGGGCCTTCTGGTACCACTTCGCGATCATGTTCGAGGCGCTGTTCATCCTCACCACGGTGGACGCCGGCACCCGCGTCGGGCGCTTCATCCTGCAGGACACGGTCGGCAACGTCTGGCCGCGCTTCCGCGACACGGGCTGGCGCCCGGGTGCCTGGATCTGCAGCGCGGTCATCGTCGGGGCCTGGGGCTACCTGCTCTACGCCGGCGTCAACGACCCGCTGGGCGGGATCTACCAGCTCTTCCCGCTCTTCGGCATCGCGAACCAGCTGCTCGCGGCGGTCGCGCTGGCCGTCTGCACGACGCTGCTGATCCGCACCGGCCGGGCCCGCTACGCACCGATCACGCTCGTGCCGCTGGTGTTCGACGCCGTCGTCACGCTGACCGCGAGCTACCAGAAGATCTTCTCCGACAACCCCAAGCTCGGGTTCTGGGCCCAGCGCGACCAGTACCAGGCCGCGCTCGACGCCGGGAAGACCAGCCTGGGCACCGCCAAGACCGTCGAGGCGATGCAGAAGGTCGTCGTGAACACGACCGTCGACACCGTGCTCACCGCCCTGTTCGCGGTGCTCATCGTGATCGTGCTGGCCGACTCGGTCCGGGTGTGGGTCGCCGTGCTGCGCGGACGCCCGCTGCCCGGCGGCTCCGAGGACCCGTACGTCGAGTCCCGGATCCAGGCGCCGGCCGGACTGGTCGCCACCCGCGAGGAGCGCGAGCTCGCGCGGGCCGGGGGCTCCGGATGAGCCGGGTCCGGGCGTTCTGGACGTTCCTGCGCGAGCTCGCCGGGGAGCGCGACTACGAGCGCTACCTCGCCCATCGGGCGGCCCACCATCCGGGTGCCCCGGTGCTGGGCGAGCGCGAGTTCTGGCGGGAGCGGACCGACCGTCAGGACCGCGTCCCGTCCGCCCGCTGCTGCTGACTCGGGCATTTCACTCCGATGGAGTAGTGCCCGGACGAACTCGGCAACCCACTGTGGACGGCGGAGGGTGCTGGAGGGGGCGTCGTGGCACGGTGTCGACGAGATCGGCCCAGCGTGGCGCCCCAGCAGGTAGCCTCTCGCGGGGAACCGGGGACGTCCGAGTGGACGAACCCGCACCCGCCGTGTGCCCCGAAAGGGACCCGGCTCCGTCGCTCGTCGTGATGGTGGCCGACCGGTCCCGGCCGGAAAGTCGCGGCGGAGGCGGAACACCGGGCCGTTCACGGCGATACACACCGTGAACGTCGTCCCCGGGGCGACGACACAGGTACGGCGGAGGTGTGAGGCGAGATGCTGGACGTCCGGGTGTCCGAGGACACGGACATCGACGCGCTCGTCGCGTTCGTCGAACGGCTGGCGTCGGCCGGCCGCGGCGGAGCGGCACCGCGGACGGCGGCGGCGCGGATCACGGGCGACGTGCGCGCCGGCCGGGTGCCCGCCGGTCTGCGGACCCTGTCGACCGCGCTGGGGGCCGCGGCCCCGCCGCGCCCCGAGGAGGACCCCGCCCACCCGTCGACGTTGCTCGGCGTGGTGGCCGAGGAGCCGCTCGTCGTGCTCTCCGACACCAGCCCCGGCGAGCTCGCCAGGGCGCTGGCCGAGCTGACCGGCTACGGCATGCGCGTCCTGCTGACCGGTGCGCCTGCCGAGCGCGTCGCCGCGGTGCACGACGCGCTGCCGGCGAGCGTCGCGGGCCGCGTCGCCAGGTCGTTCCCGGAGCTGCCGGTTCCCGAGCTGCAGCGGCTGCGCCGCCTGCTCGCCCGGGTCGGCGCCGACCGCAACGCCCGGCGCGGCCAGCAGCTCCCCGACGTCGACGGCATGCCCGACCCGGCCGACGTCGCGGGCTGCTGCGAGCGGGCCGGACGGGTCGTGGCCGGGGCCGAGACCGGTGAGGCCCGGATCGTCCCCGGCCTGCTGCGCGACCTCGACGCCGACCGGCGCGGCGCCGTCACCCAGGTCGCCCGCTGCGTGCTGCGCTCGCTGGAGACCATCGCCGCGGCCCCGGACGCCGACCGGCTGCGCGAGGTCGTCGGCCGCCTGGTCCACCAGGGCCTGCGCGCCGAGTTCGAGGCGCTCCAGGGGCACTCCGCCCGCCAGCGCGACGACCGCGCCCGCTACGCCGCAGGCCCCGCGATCGAGATCGTGGAGCCGCTGCCCCAGGGCGGCGCCGACGTGATCCGCCGCTACGTGGACTTCCTCGACTCCGGCGGCCGGACCCGGTCCTACTTCCGCCCGCAGGAGCAGAAGGACGCCGAGCCGCACCTGCGCCGCTTCCGCGTCGCCGGTGAGGCCCCGCAGAACCACGACCACGTGGTCGCGATCGTCCACCACCTCGACCTGACCCGCCGCGACGACGAGATCGCGCGGCTGTGCTCGATGCTGGGGCTGCCGATCCCGCGGGACCCCTCCGAGCTGCCCGCGCTCACCGACACCCTGGACCGGGTGGCGGCGACCGCACGGTCGGTCGGCGCGCTCCGCCACGACGTGCTGTTCCTGCAGCAGGACTCCCCGGTCTCGGTGCCGGACCTGGCCGCCGCGGAGCGGGTCGCCCGCGCGATCGTCGACTACGACGAGCACGGCGACCCCGCCGAGGCCGCCGACGAGCTGGAGCGCCTGGCCGCCACCTGCGCCGACCGGGTGCCCGACGGGGCACGGGCCCCGGAGCACGAGGCCGTCGTCGCGGCGCTGCGGGCGCACGACCCGCAGGCCTACACCGACGCGTGCGAGGAGCTCGACCGCGCCCGGCGCGAGGTCGCCGACCGGGACGAGCTGGACCGGCTGCTCGGCGAGCTCGCCGGGACCCACCCACAGCTCGCCGAGACCTGGGCGGCCGACGCCGGCCGCGGCGTCCCGGGCTTCGGCCTGGTCGTCTCCGAGCCCGTCGACGACGTCCTCGGCACGCTGCCCCCGGCGGACACCGCCGACCTGGTGGTCGTGCTGGGTGCGGGTGCGATGCAGGCCGACGGGCTGCTGCTGACCGCGGCGGCGCCGCGGATGCTCGCCGTCGTCGGGGACGAGCCGCGGGCAGCCTCGTCCGGGACGACCCTGCTCGAGGTGCTGAACCAGGCCTCGGCGCGGTTCCTACGCGGCACCGGGGACCGCACCGCCGCCGTGCGGCCGGACCCCGCGGTCCCGGTCGTCCCGCCGCTGTCGTCGGTGCCCGCCGCCCGTACGGCCGCGGAGGCACCGGAGGTCCCGGTCGCCGTCCCGGTGCAGGCCGGACCGGTCACCGCCCACGAGGCGGTCGAGACGCCGGTGCCCGCACCGCGCCCGGCCCCGCGCGGGTCGGACACGGCGCCGCGCGACGACGAGCCGTCCCGCCCGTCGACGCCGTCGGCCATGGCCCCGGGCCCGCGCCCGGCCGTCACGGGCGGTCGGGAGGACTGAGCGTCAGCTGCTCGCGCGGATCCCGTCGGCGACCTGCGCGAGCAGCACGAACGGGTCGGTGTCCGGCGGTCCCGCCGGCTGCCAGCGCTGCCCCGAGCCGGGGTCGGCGACGCGGTACAGCGTCCAGCTGCCCGGCCCGGGGTCGTCGGCCCGCAGCTGCGCCAGCGCCGTCGACGACCACGCCGTACCCAGTTCCGGGAACGCGGGCGGCCGGCGGTCGAGGATCGTGACGGTGCTGCCGGCCGTGGTGTAGGCGATCCGGCGCCGGTCGCTCTCGCCGTCGGGTACCTGCTCGGTGCACCAGGTCGCGAGCTGCGTACGGACCTGCTCCGGGACTCCCATGGCGCGACATGGTCCCCGATGGGGCCTCGCGCGCGGAAGGCCGGCCTCCGTCGGAGGTCGTAGGCCGCAGTGCCGACCCGCGCCCGATGTGCCGGGGACGCGTTCCGGCGAGGCTCGACGGCATGATCACCGCATGCCGGACCGGCGGCCCGCCCCGCCGCGGCCCCGCCGCCGTCGCCCTGCTCGTCGTGCTGGTCGCGGCCCTGGTCGGCGGCTGCGGGTCCCCGGCCGCGCCGGCTCCGGACCCGGCCCCGCGGGCGGCCGTCCCGACCGCTCCGCTCGGCCCCGCCGACGTCGGCGCCTGGCTGGACGGCCTCGTCCCCGCCGCGCTCGACCGGACCGGGATCGCCGGGGCCGCGGTCACCATCGTCCGCGACGGGCAGGTCCTCGCCACCCGCGGCTACGGCTCGGCCGGGCCGGGCAGACCCGTCGACCCCGACCGGACGCTGTTCCGGGTCGGGTCGGTGTCGAAGGTGGCCACCGCGGTCGCCGTGCTGCAGCTCGCCGACCGCGGCCTGGTCGACCTCGACGCCGACGTCCGCCGCTACCTCGACATCGACGTGCCGATGCCCCGAGGCCCGGTGACCCTGCGGAACCTGCTGAGCCACACCGCGGGCTTCGAGGAGCAGATCCGCGGCCTCATCCGCGCCGCGCCGGGCGGCCCGTCGCTGCGGGAGTTCCTCGCCACCGACCCACCCGAGCAGGTCGGCACCCCCGGCACCGTGCCGTCGTACTCCAACTACGGCTACGGCCTGGCCGGGTACGTCGTCGAGCGGGTCACCGGGGAGCCCTTCGAGCGCTACGTGCAGCGCGAGGTGCTCGACCGTGCCGGCATGACGACCGCGACCTTCGACCAGCCGCTGCCCGCGGCCGCCGCCGGGGCGATGTCGGAGGGCTACACCAGCGTCGACGCCCCGCCGGCACCGTTCGAGTTCGTCAGCCCGGCCCCGGCCGGGTCGCTCAGCGCGTCGGCCACCGACATGGGCCGGTTCGCCTCGGCCCTGCTCGGCGCGCCCGGTTCGACCCCACTGCTCTCCCCCGCCGCGTGGGCGCTGATGCAGCGTCCGGCGCTGGGCCCGGACACCCTCGGCGCGCTCGCCGACGGGCCGCGGATGGCACCCGGCCTGTTCGACGAGAGCCGCAACGGCCACCCCGTCCTCGGCCACGGCGGCGACACCCAGTGGTTCCACTCGCACCTGCAGTTGTATCCGGCCGAGCGGATCGGCGTGTTCGTCACGACGAACAGCAGCGGGCGTGGCGGCGCGGACACGCTGGAGCTGCGGCGCGCGGTGACCGAGGGGTTCACCGACCGCTACCTGCCCGGCACGGCGGGCCCGGCGCCCGCCCCGGACGCCGGCACCCCGGCCCGGGCCGCCGCGATCGCGGGCACCTACGAGTCGGCGCGCCGGTCGGCGAGCACCTTCATGGGCGCGATGAACCTGATGGGGCAGATGCGGGTGGCGGCCCGTCCGGACGGCACGCTGCTGGTCTCCCCCGCCCCGAACGACGTCCGTCCGGCCGCCTACGCCGAGGTCCGGCCCGGGCTGTGGCGGGAGGTCGGCGGCCAGCGGCTGCTGACCGTGCGCACCGACGTCGACGGCCGGGTCACCGCGCTGGGCCACGACGCGGCGTTCACCGAGCTGCCGGTCGGCCCGCTGCGCGACGCGGCGCTGCTCGGCACGGTGCTGGCCGGTTCGGTCGTGGTGCTGCTCGGCGCGCTGGTCGCCTGGCCCGCGGGGGCGCTGTGGCGGCGCCGGTACGGCGTCGTCGTCGCGGCCCGGCCGCGGACCGACCGGGTCCTGCACGGCCTCACCCGGGCGGCGGCGGTGGCCGCGCTCGTCGCGCTCGCGGGCTGGGTGGTCTCGGTGCTCGCGATCGCGTCGCTGGGCGACGTGCCGCTCCCGGTCCTGCGCGGGCTCCAGGTGCTCCAGTGGATCGGGCTGGCGGGCGTGCCCGTCGCGGCGGCCGGGGTGGTCACCGCGCTGCGCGCCCGGGCCGGCGGGTGGCCGGTGACCGGCCGGGTGCTGCTGCTGGTCGCGCTGACCGGCGTCGCGGTGGTGGCGGTCGTGGCGGGCCTGCTGCTGCCGAGCCTCACCTACTGAGCCCTACGATCACCCCACCCGAGGCCGGAGACCCCATGCACCCGCACCCCGAACCGCCGCCCCGCACGGGCGCGGACCGGCTCGACGCCCGGCTCACCGCGCTCGGCCTGGCCGGACCGCGACGCCGCGACGCCGCGCTGGCCGTGCTCGTCGCGGCCGGGACGCTCGCGGTGGTCACCCCGGTGGTACTGGCACCGGGCCCGGCCGCGGAGCTGGGCCTGGCGCCGGGCACGGCGGCGCTGGCCCTGGGGGTGGTGACCGTGCAGAACCTGCTGCTGGCGCTGCGCCGCACCGCCCCGGCGGTCTGCCTGGCGCTGACGGTCGGCCTGGAGCTGGTGAACGTCGTCCTGCTGCCGGTGGGTGCGGCCCTGCGGGGCCCGGCGACAGCGGTCGCGGCCGGCACCTGCGGGTCCCGGCTCCCGACGCGACGGGCCGGTGTCCTGGTCGGCGCGGCGGCGGTCGTCGAGACCACCGTGGTGCTCACCGGGATCGCGGTGCGACCGTCCGACAGTGCGCTGCTCGGCGCGGCCGGGCTGGTCGTCGCCCAGGTGCTGTCGGCGGTCCTGGTCTACGGCGGCCCGCTGCTGCTGGGCGTGTACCTGCGGACCCGGCGTCGCTACGCCGAGCTCGACCGGGTGCACACCGCCGGTGTCGTCGCGGCGTACCGGGAACGGGCGGACGCCGCCGTCGCCCGGGAGCGGGCGCGGATGGCCCGCGAGCTGCACGACGTCGCCGCGCACCACCTGTCGGCGATGGTCGTGCAGGCCGCGGTGGTCGAGCGGCTGGTGGACCGGGACCCGGACGAGGCGCGCCGGACGGCGTCCCGGCTGCGGGAGCAGGGTCGCCGCACCCTGCACGACCTGCGTCTGGTCGTCGGAGCGTTGCGGGAGCCGGGGGCGGGCGGCGCCGAGGCCGACGCCCCGGTCCCCGGTCTCGCCGAGCTCGACGGGCTCGTGGAACAGGCCCGGGAGCTGGGCGGGCCGGTGGAGCTGGTCCGGCGCGGGGACCCGGGCGAGCCGTCCCCGGTCGCCGACGTCACCTGCTACCGGGTGGTGCAGGAGGCACTGGCCAACGCCCGTGAGCACGCCGCCGGCGCCCCGGTCCGGGTGACCGTGACCCACGCCGACGGCCGGGTCGCCGTCGAGGTGGTGAACGGCCCCGCGCGTGGTACCCCGCCGGAGTCCGGCAGCGCGCCGGGCACCCGGGGGTTCGGGCTGGCCGGGATGCGTGAGCGGGCACAGCTGGTCGGCGGGACGTTCGAGGCGGGCCGGACCGGCGACGACGGCTGGCGGGTCCGCCTGGTCGTCCCGCACGATCCCGGCCCGGAGACCGGAGGGGGACGCGCGTGATCAGGGTGGTGCTGGCCGACGACCAGGCGGTGGTCCGGGCCGGGTTCCGGATGTTCCTGGAGCTGGCCGGTGACGTCGAGGTCGTCGGCGAGGCGTCGAGCGGGCCGGAGGCCGTCGCGCTGGTGCGCGCACACCGGCCCGACGTCGTCTGCATGGACGTCCGGATGCCCGGTGGCAACGGGCTCGTCGCGACCCGGGAGATCACCGGCCTCGACGACCCGGTCCCGGCTGTCCTCGTCGTCACCACCTTCGACCTCGACGACTACGTGTTCGGCGCGCTGGAGGCGGGCGCGAGCGGGTTCGTCCTGAAGGACACCCACCCCGACGACCTCGTCGACGCCGTCCGCCGACTCGCCCGCGGCGACGGGCTGATCGACCAGACCGTCACCCGCCGGGTGATCGCCGAGTTCGCGCGTCGCCGCCCCGCCCCGGACGCTGCGCCCGACGGCGGGGTCGCCCCGCTGACCCCGCGCGAGACCGAGATCGTGCGGATGCTGGCCCGCGGGCTGTCCAACGCCGAGATCGCCGACGAGCTGGTCGTCGAGACGTCCACGGTCAAGTCGCACCTGGGCCGGGCGATGGCGAAGATCGGGACCCGGGACCGGCTGCAGACCGTGGTGTGGGCCTACCGGACCGGCGTCGCCGCTCCCGGCTGACGGCCCGGACGGCTAGCGTCCGCGTCATGGCACAGCACGAGGTGAGCAGGTTCGGGCACGTCGACCCCGACGGGCTCCCGCCGGACCTGGCGGAGCGGATCGGCGCGATCGCGGAGCGGTCGGGGTTCGTCCCGAACGTGTTCCGCGCACTGGGGCGGCGCCCACGGGAGCTGCGGGCGTTCCTGGACTACCACGACGCGCTGATGGACTCCGACGACGGACTGTCCAAGGCCGAGCGCGAACTGGTCGTCGTCGCCACCTCGGGGGCGAACAACTGCACCTACTGCGTCGTCGCGCACGGCGCGATCCTCCGGGTCCGCTACAAGGACCCGGAGATCGCCGACCGCGTCGCGACCAACCCCTACGCCGTGGAGCTGTCGGAGCGCGAGCGCGCGATCGTCGACCTCGCCCTGCTGGTCGCCCGGAACTCCGAGGCCCTCACCGAGGCCGACCTCGACGACGCCCGCGCCGCGGGGCTGTCCGAGGACGAGATCTGGGACGTCGGCGCGATCACCGCGCTGTTCGCGATGTCGAACCGGCTCGCGCACCTGACCGCGCTGCGCCCCAACCCGGAGTTCTTCCTGATGGGGCGCATCCCCCGCGGTTAGAGCACCTTCGACAGGAACGCGCGGGTGCGCTCCTCCTGCGGGTCGGAGAGCACCGCGCGCGGGTCGCCCGACTCGACGATCCGGCCGTCGTCCATGAACACCAGCGCGTCGCCGACCTCGCGGGCGAAACCCATCTCGTGGGTCACGACGATCATCGTCATGCCCTCGCGGGCCAGCTCGCGCATCACGTCGAGCACCTCGCCGACCAGCTCCGGGTCGAGCGCCGAGGTCGGCTCGTCGAACAGCATCAGCTTCGGCTGCATGGCCAGCGCCCTGGCGATCGCCACGCGCTGCTGCTGCCCGCCGGACAGTTGCGCGGGGTAGGCGTGGGCCCGGTCGGCCAGCCCGACCCGGCCGAGCAGCTCCACGGCCCGCTTCCGTGCGGTCGCGCGGGACTCCCGGCGGACGACGACCGGTGCCTCCATCACGTTCTCCGCCGCGGTGCGGTGCGGGAACAGGTTGAAGCGCTGGAACACCATGCCGATCTCGCGGCGCTGCCTGCCGAGCGCGGAGTCGCGCAGCCGGTACAGCCTCCCGTTCTCCTCGCGCAGCCCCATGAGCTCGCCGCCCACCCAGAGCCGCCCGGTGTCGATCGTCTCGAGGTGGTTGATGCAGCGCAGCAGCGTGGACTTGCCCGAGCCGGACGGCCCGATCACGCAGCAGACCTGCCCGGGCTCGACGACGAGGTCGACGCCGCGGAGCACCTCGACGTCGCCGAAGCTCTTGCCGACCGTCTCGGCGCGGACCATCGGGGTCACGAGGTCTTCCCTCCCGTCCGGAACGAGAACAGCCGCACCAGCGGGGTCGCCTCGGTGACGGCACCGGCGACTCCGCGGCCGTAGCGGCGTTCGATGACCCGCTGACCGGCGGTGAGCAGCGAGGTCAGCAGCAGGTACCAGGCCGCGGCCACGATCAGCAGCGGGATGGTCTGGAAGTTCGTCGAGTAGATCCGCTGCACCGAGGTGAGCAGCTCGGTGTAGCCGATGACGACGACCAGCGACGTCGTCTTCAGCATGCCGATGGTCTCGTTGCCGGTCGGCGGGATGATCACCCGCATCGCCTGCGGGAGCACCACCCGGCGCAGCGTCTGGGCGCGGGTCATGCCGAGCGCCCCGGCGGCCTCGCTCTGGCCCTGGTCGACCGACTGGATGCCGCCGCGCACGATCTCGGCCATGTAGGCGGCCTCGTTCAGCCCGAGGCCCAGCAGGCACGCCAGGAACGGCGTGATCAGTGAGTTCGTGTCGAACACGACGAACTCCGGGCCGAACGGGATGCCCAGCGACAGGTTCGGGTAGAGCGCCGACAGGAAGCTCCAGAACAGCAGCTGGGCGATCAGCGGGGTACCGCGGAACAGCCACAGGTACACCCCGGCCACCCCGGACAGCACCGGGTTCGGCGAGAGCCGCATGACGGCCAGCCCGACGCCGCCGACGATGCCGATCAGCATCGACAGCACGGTGAGCACGAGGGTGTTCGCCAAGCCGTTCAGCACCGGCGCGGAGAACAGGTACTGGGCGACGATCGGCCACCCGAAGTTCTCATTGGTCAGCAGGGTGTTGACCAGCATCGCGCCCAGGACCGCGAGCACCGCGATCGCGACCCACCGTCCGGGGTGCCGGACGGCGACCGCGTCGCGGGGCTCGGGGCGGGCGCCGGTGGTCGCCGGCTCAGCCACCGTTGATCGAGGACGTGGCGATGGCGCCGTTGGCGACGTTCCACTTGTCGAGGATCTTCTTGTAGGTGCCGTCGTCGATCAGCGACTGGACGGCGCCCTGCACTGCCTGGGCGTACTGGCCGTCGTTCTTCTTCAGCGCGACGCCGTACGGGGCGGTGTCGTAGGGCTGCCCGACGACCTCGACGGCGCCGTTCGTGGTGGTCTGCGCGTAGGCCGCGACCGGGGAGTCGGCGAGCATCGCGACGATCCGGTTCGAGTTCAGCGCGAGCGTCACGTCGGTCTGGGCCTGCAGCTCGGTCACCTGGATGGCCGGCTTGCCCTCGTCGGTGCACTTCCTGGTGCGGGCCTGCACGTCCTCGACCTGCACGGTGCCCTGCTGGACGCCGACGGCCTTGCCGCAGAGGTCGTTCGGGTCGATCCCGTCCGGGTTGCCCTTGCGGGTGGCGAGGCTGGTGCCCGCGGAGAAGTAGCCGACCATGTCGAGCACCTTGGTGCGCTCGTCGTTGATGGTGAACGACGAGATGCCGGCCTCGTAGCGGCCCCCGGTGATGCCCGGGATGATCCCGGAGAACTGGCTCTGCTCGAACTTCGCGGTCAGCCCCAGCTTCTGGGCGATGGCGTTGCCGAGGTCGACCTCCATCCCGATGATTGTGGTGCCGTCGGGTGCGGTGAACTCGTTCGGCGGGTAGGTCGGGTCGGTGCCGACGACCCACGTGCCGTCCTGCCGCACCTCGGCCGGCACCATCGCGGCGAGCCGGTCGTCCTTGGCGACGGCCGGGATCGGAGCATCGGTGCCGGTGGCCTCGGCGGAACCGCCTCCCCCGCTGCCGTCGCGCCGGCGCCACAGCCGGTCAGGACCAGTGCGGTCAGTGCGGACAGTGAGCCTTTGCCAACCTGATCAAGTGTTGGCGATCATGAGGGTCTGAACTGCGGCGATGAGCGCTGCGGCCTGGTTCGGGCTGGAGCGGATCTTGCGCAGGACCTTCCAGGTCTTCAGCTCGGCGTTGACCCGCTCGCCCGGCCCGCGACGGCGGGCGTGCGCGGCGTTGACCGCCTTCTGGTTCACCGACAAGGGTCGGTAACGACCGGTGTCGGGGTCGAGGCGCCGACGGCGCTGCGGGACCGCGACCGTAGGCCCGGCACCCTGGTAGGCGGTGTCGCCGGCGGCCGGGATCGCGTACTCGGTGAGCGCGTCGATGATGCCGTGCTCGCGGGCTGCGCCCATGTCGTGACGGGCCCCGGGCAGCGGCGGGGAGATCCACACCAACCGGCCGACCGGGTCGGCGATGACCTGCACGTTCAGCCCGTGGCATTTGTGCTTGCCCGAGTAGAACCCCCGGTCATAGCCGCTCGCCATGCCGACCCGGTCGATGCGCAGCAGGGTCCCGTCGATGATCACGAACGCTTTGCGCGCCGCGACCTGCATCGCTTGCTCCAGGGTCGGGGCCATCGCAGCGAGCAGGTCGATGGCCTCGCGCAGGTAGCGGTACACCGTGGAGGTCCCGACCTTGAATCCGCAGGCCAGCTGGGCGTAGGTGTCACCGGTGCGCAGGTGCGCCACGACCAGCAGGGCTTGACGGCCCGGGGTGAGCCTGCGCCAGCGGGTCGCGCGTTCGCGGCGGTGACGACGCAGCAGCGTGCTGACCATCTTCAGCGTGTGGGTGGACACGGTCATCCCGGACGGGTAGGACAGCACCTTGAAGCTCCTGGTCGGACGGATTGGTCTCAGCAACCGCTCGTCTACCAGGAGCTTCACCCCTTCGAGGTCACGCCACGCCGCACACGCTCTGACCTGCCCGTCCGTCAGGTTGGCAAAGGCTCAGTGCGATCCCGGTCAGGGAGCGGACGCTGCGGGTCCTCGCGGTCGTCATGCGGTTGCCTTCCAGGTGAGGCGGGGTCGAACGGCGGGGATCCTGCCACCTGTCGGCGGGTCACCGCCGCCCGCACGGTCGATCCGTTACGTGCTCGTCGCACGCCGGTGGAACGCCGCGCCGGTCCGTGCCCGTTCGCCTACTGTTGGTGCGACGACCCAGCGCCGCGGTCCGACGCGGTGCCGCATTCGTCACGGAGGTCCTCGACGATGTCGCTGTTCCGCAGACTCACCGTTCTGGCAGGAGCGGTCGAGGCCGCCCGCCGCTACGCCCGGTCCAACCCGGACAAGGCGGGCAAGGCCCTCGACTCCGCCGCCCAGTTCGTCGACAAGCAGACCAAGGGCAAGTACACGAACCAGATCGCCGGGGCCGCGCGCAAGGCGAAGGACGCGGCGGGCATCCCGCAGCCCGGCTACGGCTACGGCGCGCCGGGCACCACCCCGCCCGCCCCGGGCCGCCCGGCCGCCGGGAACCCGCCGTACCCGGCGGGCGGTGCGGACGCGCCGACGCAGCGCACCTCGCAGCAGCCCCCGGCGTTCCCGCCGCCGGACCCGGAGCGCCCGCACGGCGCCTGACCCGCTCCCGCGACGGTCCCGGCCGGGTGCCGGGACCGTCGTCTGTGGACGTCCGACGGTCCGTCGTCCACCCGTCGACCTGCGGGGCACCGGTTCTCCTCGGGGCCGGTGACGTGCCAGGATCGGCGGTGACGCGCCTGCGCGTCCCGGGGCCCGCACCACCCGCACGGGCCCGGAGCCGACGCTCCCGGGCGTGACCCCGCCCGGTGCGACCGAGGAGGTCTGCCGTGGACGTACCCCAGGCGTGGATACCGACCGATCCGCGATCCCGGCCCAGCCACGACCAGGTCGTCGCCGGGCTGAAGGGCGTCGACGAGGGCGGGCCGGAGCTCGTCCAGCTGCTCACCCCCGAGGGCGAGCGGGTGCCCGACGAGCGTTTCGACCGCTACGCCGCCGACATCACCGCCGAGGACCTGCAGTCGCTCTACCGCGACCTCGTCCTGGTCCGGCGGGCCGACCGCGAGGGGAACTCCCTGCAGCGCCAGGGCGAGCTCGGCCTCTGGGTGCCGCTGCTCGGCCAGGAGGCCGCGCAGGTCGGCTCCGGCCGCGCGCTCGCACCCGAGGACATGTGTTTCCCCAGCTACCGCGAGCACGGCGTCGCCTGGTGCCGCGGGGTCGACCCGACCGAGCTGCTCGGCATCTTCCGCGGCACCGACCACGGCACCTGGGACCCGGTCGCGACCCGGTTCCACCCGTACACGATCGTCATCGGCAACCAGTGCCTCAACGCCGCCGGGTACGCGATGGGCCAGCGCTTCGAGTCGAAGGTCGGCGGCGGTGCCGCTGGGGTCGGCTCCGCCGACGGTGACACCGGAGAGGCCACCATCTGCTACTTCGGCGACGGCGCCACGAGCCAGGGCGACGTCCACGAGGGCTTCGTCTGGGCCGCCGCCTACGACGCGCCGCTGGTCTTCTTCTGCCAGAACAACCAGTGGGCGATCTCGGTGCCGGCCGAGCGCCAGACCCGGGTGCCGCTCTACCAGCGCGCCCGCGGTTACGGCTTCCCCGGCGTCCGGGTGGACGGCAACGACGTCCTCGCCAGCCTCGCCGTCACCCGCTGGGCGCTCGACGAGTGCCGCACCGGCAACGGCCCGGTGCTGATCGAGGCGTTCACCTACCGGATGGACTCCCACACCACCTCCGACGACGCGACCCGCTACCGGCTCGCCGACGAGGTCGAGCTGTGGAAGCTCAAGGACCCGATCGAGCGGGTCCGGGTGCACCTGGCCCGCCGGCACGGCGTCGGCGCCGACTTCTTCGACGCCGTCGAGGCCGAGGCCGACGAGCTCGGCGAGCGGATGCGGGCGTTCTGCCGGGCGATGCCCCAGCCCGGTCCGGAGCGGATGTTCTCCCAGGTCTACGCCGAGGCGTCGCCGACGGTGGAGCGCCAGCGCGAGGAGTTCCTGGCCTACCACGCGTCGTTCGCGGACCAGGAGGACTGAGCCGTGCCGACCACGATGGCGAAGGCGCTCAACGACGGCCTGCGTGCCGCGATGGAGCGCGACCCCAAGGTGCTGGTCATGGGTGAGGACGTCGGCCGGCTCGGCGGCGTCTTCCGCATCACCGACGGGCTGCAGAAGGACTTCGGCGAGCAGCGCGTGCTCGACACCCCGCTGTCGGAGTCCGGGATCATCGGCGCCGCGATCGGGCTCGCGGTGCGCGGCTTCCGGCCGGTCTGCGAGATCCAGTTCGACGGGTTCGTCTTCCCCGGCTACGACCAGATCGTGTCCCAGCTGGCGAAGCTGCGGTACCGGACCCAGGGCCGGGTGCCGGTGCCGGTTGTCGTCCGGATCCCCTACGGCGGCGGGATCGGTGCCGTCGAGCACCACTCCGAGTCGCCCGAGTCGCTGTTCGCGCACGTCGCGGGCCTGAAGGTGGTCACCTGCTCGACCCCGTCGGACGCGCACTGGATGATCCAGCAGGCCATCCTCTCCGACGACCCGGTGATCTTCTTCGAGCCGAAGCGCCGGTACTGGGAGAAGGGCGAGCTCGACGGCGCCGACCTGGCGTCGGCGTACCCGCTGCACGCGTCGCGGGTGGTGCGGCCGGGCTCGACGCTGACCGTCGCCACCTACGGGCCGATGGTGAAGACCTGCCTCGACGCGGCCGCCGCGGCCGCCGAGGAGGGCCGCGAGCTCGAGGTGGTCGACCTGCGGTCGCTGTCCCCGCTCGACCTCGGCCCGGTCGCGGACTCGGTGCGCCGCACCGGTCGGCTGGTCGTGGTGTCCGAGGCGCCCGCGGAGTCGTCGGTGACCTCCGAGGTCGCCGCCCGGATCCAGCAGGAGTGCTTCTTCTCGCTGGAGGCGCCGGTGCTCCGCGTGACCGGTTTCGACACGCCCTACCCGCCGTCGCGGCTGGAGGAGGAGTACCTGCCGGACCTGGACCGGGTGCTCGACGCCGTCGACCGTTCCCTGGCCTGGTGAGGACGAGCACATGCGTGAGCACTTCAAGTTGCCCGACGTCGGCGAGGGGCTGACCGAGGCCGAGATCGTCACCTGGCGGGTGGCGCCGGGGGACACGGTCGCGGTGAACGACGTGATCGTGGAGATCGAGACGGCGAAGGCGGCCGTGGAGCTGCCCTCACCGTGGGCCGGGACGGTCGGCGAGCTGCTGGCCGAGCCGGGTGCGACCGTCGCGGTGGGGACGCCGATCATCGCGATCGACACCGGTGGGTCCGCGCCCGACGCCGGCGCCGACACCGGAGCGAAGATCGGTGAGGCGGGCAGGGACGGACGGATCGCGACGCTCGTCGGGTACGGGCCGCGGCAGGGCTCCGCCCGGCGACGGCCCCGGCGCGAGCCCACCGCCTCCGCTGCGCCGGCCGGGTCCGTCGCCGCGGGGGACCCCGTCGCCGGGGGCCCGGACGCCCCGGGGCCGGGCGCGGCCCCCGTCCCGTCGCCCCAGCAGTCGCTCGGGTCGCCGGAGCAGGCCGCTACCGGGACGTCCACCGGAGCCGACCCGGGAGCCGGGGGCTCCGACGGGCAGACCGGGGGCTCCGACGGGCAGACCGGGGGCTCGGACGGCCGGGCCGGGGGCTCCGACGGCCGGGCCGGGGGCGACGCGGTCGGACCGCGTGCCGCCCAGGTCCCGCTCGCTCCGCCGCCGGTCCGGCTGCTCGCACGGGAGCTCGGCGTCGACCTGCGGGCGGTGACGGGGACCGGGCGGGACGGCCGGATCACCCGGGAGGACGTGCACGCCGCCGCGTCGGGGGCCGGGCTCACGGGTGCCGGGAACGGCGCTGCGGCCGACGGCCGGGGCGCCGGAGCGGGCACTGCCGGCACGTCCGCCGGGTCGCCGGTCGCCGGGGGTCCCGCCGCGGCGGGTGCCGCTGCCGGTGGTCTCGCCGCGGGGGGTGCCGCTGCCGGGGATCTCGCCGGCGCCGCGACCTCGGGTGCCGCGCCGGACGGCTCGGGCCCCGGCGACCCGGGGCTCGCCGCCGGGCCGGGTACCGCCGCCGGACCGGGCACGACCACCGCCCGGCCCACCGAGGACCGGCGTGAGCCCATCCGCGGTGTCCGCAAGGCCACCGCCGCGGCGATGGTCGCGAGTGCGTTCACCGCGCCGCACGTCACCGAGTTCCTCGACGTCGACGTCACCGAGATGATGGCCCTGCGCGACCGGCTGCGGGCCTCGCGCGAGTTCGCCGGGGTCAAGCTGACCCCGCTGGCGTTCGTCGCGAAGGCCGCCTGCCTCGCCGCCGCCCGGACCCCGGCGGTCAACGCCAGCTGGGACGAGCGCGCCGGCGAGATCGTCTACTACGCCCGCGTCCAGCTCGGCATCGCCGCCGCGACGCCGCGTGGTCTCGTCGTCCCCAAGATCCGCGACGCGGACACGCTCACCCTGCGCGGCATGGCCGACGCGCTCACGACGCTCACCGACACCGCCCGGGCGGGCCGGACCGCCCCGGCCGACCTGGTCGGGGGCACGTTCACGATCACCAACGTCGGCGTGCTCGGCGTCGACACCGGGACGCCGATCATCAACCCCGGCGAGGCCGCGATCCTCGCGGTCGGGTCGATCAAGCCCGCCCCCTGGGTCGTCGACGGCGAGCTGGCCGTGCGCACCGTGTGCCGGCTGGCGCTGTCGTTCGACCACCGCCTCGTCGACGGGGCCGAGGGCTCGCGGTTCCTCGCCGACGTCGGCGCGCTGCTGCACGACCCCGGGGTCGCCTTCACCTGGTGACCTGGGGAGATCATCCGGGGGCCTCGGGGACCGATCCGGGGAATTCGGGCGATCCGGGAGCAGAACGGCATGCCCGTGCGTTGTACGGGCATGCCGTTCGTGCTGCTCTACGTCGTGCTCGAGATCGTCGCGCTCGCCGGGCTGATCGCGTGGATCGGACTGGGCTGGACCCTGCTGGTCCTGCTCGCCGGGTCCGTGATCGGGCTCCTGCTCGCCCGCCGGGAGGGCGTCCGCGCCGCCCGCGCGCTCGCCACCGCCGTGCAGCGCGGGAAGCTGGCGCACGAGGAGGCGACCGACGGGCTGCTCGTCGCCGCCGGTGGCATCCTCATCTTCCTGCCGGGCCTGATCACCGACGTGCTCGGTCTCGCCCTGGTGTTCCCCCCGACGCGGGCCCTGGTCCGGCGTCGCATGGTGAACGCCGCCGAGCGGGCCGCACCGAGCCTGCGCACCGCGCGGATCCGCTACGGCGCCACCGTGGTCGAGGGGGAGACCGTCACCGAGCCGCGCCCGGCGACCGCGTACCCACGCATCACCGGTCCCGCCGCGGGCACCGGCCCGGTCGTCGACGGCGAGGTCGTGGACGGCCCCGACCGCACCTGACCCGTCACCGGGCCTCGCGGTGCGTGGTCTCCCGGCGCACCCCGCACGCGGTCTCCGCACCCCGTGCGGAGGGTGCGACGGCGGCACCGGTGGTGCGACGGCCGGGCGCGGCAGGTCCGGGTCGGGGTGGTGGACGGCGGGGGCGTTCGGGGGTCGCCCCCGCCGTCCTTCTCACCAGCCGGGGCGCGCTCCTGCGAGCAGGCTGCGCAGGCTCTCCAGCCGTCGGCGACGCAGCGTGATCGGCTTCATCCGCAGCGTCGAGTGATGCATCCGGTCGGCGCGGTGCCGTCCGCGGTGTCGGCCCACAGCGCTCTCCTCCCGGGCGTAGTCACGTGCGACAGGGTGGTGCACGCCTCGAAGTGTTGCTGGTCAACCGCGGTCGCGGAAGGTCGCCGGGCGCGGGCCACCGGATCGTGACGACAACGCAGGCGTTCACCGGCCCCGCTCGCACGGTGCGTTCGCGGCGGACCGCACGGGCGACGCCGGAGCCGGCCCGGACGGGCATCGCGACCACGCTGGGTGACCGACGTCGTCGCTGGGCCGCACGGGTGGCGGGGCCGCGACACGCCGCCGTCGTCTACGGAATTCCGAAGAGCGGCGGATACCGTCCTCGCATGGACCCGGTGCGCAACCCGTTCGCCCCCGGCGCCGGGCAGCGCCCGCCGGAGCTGGCCGGCCGGGACCGCGAGGTGGACGCCTTCGAGATCGTCCTGGAGCGGGTCGCCCGCGGTCGCCCGGAGCGGAGCCTGGTGCTCACCGGGCTGCGCGGCGTCGGCAAGACGGTGCTGCTCGGCGAGCTGCGCTCGATGGCGATGCACGCCGGCTGGGGTGCCGGGAAGATCGAGGCCCGCCCGGACGCCGACCTGCGCCGTCCGCTGTCCGCTGCGTTGCACCGCGCGGTCCGCGACCTCGCCGTCCGGCACCGGGCCCCCGAGCGCATCGACGAGGTGCTGGGCGTGCTCAAGGCGTTCGCGCTGCGGTCGTCCCCCGAGGGCACGAAGCTGCGGGAGCGCTGGCAGCCCGGCATCGACGTCCCGGTGAAGAACGGGCGCGCGGACTCCGGCGACATCGAGATCGACCTCGTCGAGCTGTTCACCGAGGTCGCGGAGCTGGCCCAGGACGTCGGCTCCGGCATCGCGCTGCTGATCGACGAGATGCAGGACCTGCGGCCCGAGGACGTCTCCGCGCTCTGCGCCGCCTGCCACGAGCTGTCCCAGGCCCGGGTGCCGCTCGTCGTCGTCGGGGCGGGGCTGCCGCACCTGCCCGCGGTGCTGTCGGCGTCGAAGTCCTACTCGGAGCGGCTGTTCAAGTACTCGCGGATCGACCGGCTGGACCGCAAGGACGCCGACTTCGCGCTGATCGCCCCGGCCGAGCGCGAGGAGGCGACCTTCGACCAGGAGGCCCTCGACGACCTCTACGTCCGCTCGGGCGGCTACCCCTACTTCGTGCAGGCCTACGGCAAGGCCGCCTGGGACGCCGCACCGACCAGTCCGATCGGCGTGAAGGACGTCGAGATGGCCGCCCCCGAGGCCGAGGCAGAGCTCGCGGTCGGCTTCTTCGGCTCGCGCTTCGAGCGGGCGACGCCCGCGGAGCGCGAGTACCTGCGGGCGATGGCCGAGCTGACCGACGGGGAGGACCACCCCGTCGAGACGTCGCTGGTGGCCAAGCACCTGGACCGGCGCGCGTCGTCGCTGTCCCCGGCGCGCGACAGCCTGCTCAAGAAGGGCCTGGTGTTCTCCGCCCAGCGCGGCCAGATCGCCTTCACCGTGCCGCACTTCGGGCGGTACCTGCTCGCCAACACCTGAGTCCCGCTGCTCCGGACGAGTGAAAACTGTTTGCGGTGTAACAGGTCGTCGTACCGGTGCGAAACCCCTGCTGAGCCCCGCGGCGCCACCCGACCCCCGACTCGGTAGCGCCGCGGGGCGTTCCACGTTCGGGGCATGCTGTCGCCTGTGCCGGGCGCCGCCGGGGGCGTCAGGGCCCACCCGTAGCATCGGCCCGGTGGCCGAGCCCAAACTCGAGATCCAGATGCTCCACGACCGGGTCATGATCAAGAGGGTCGAGGGTTCCGGCGAGCGACGGAGCTCGGCCGGAATCGTGATCCCGGCAACCGCACAGGTCGCCAAGCGTCTGGTCTGGGGAGAGGTGGTCGGGGTGGGACAGCACGTGCGCACGGTGAAGGCCGGCGACCGCGTCCTGCTCGCCCCGGAGGACCAGTACGAGGTCGAGATCGCCGGCGTCGGGCACCTGGTCATGCGTGAGCGGGACCTGCACGCGGTGGCCTCCGAGGCCACCCAGCACGGGACCGGTCTCTACCTCTGACCCCCCGGGTCGCGCCGGTCCGCACGGACCCGCGGCCCACCCGGTTCGACAGCGGTGTCGACGCAGTCGACGACGCCGGTCGCGATCACAGAGTCGATGGCAGTGCGGAAAGGAAGTCCCACGTCATGCCCGAGCGTCCTCCCTCGTCCGACGACGCGGACGAGCAGCCGGTGACGTCCGCGCCGGAGCCGGGAGACCCGCAGACCGGCGACGCCGCCGGTGCCGGTCGCCCCGTGATGCCCGCCCGCCGTCCCTCGCCCGGCCCCGCCGCCCCCGCCGCGCCGCAGGGAACTCCCGCGCCGCAGGGCGCCACCGAGGTCTCCGCCGCCGAGTCCGGTCCCGCCGACCCGGCCGAGGCCGCCGAGCAGGCGCCGCCGGAGTCCCCCGCGGCCCGCACCGTCGTCGGGCAGGCGACCACCGCGGACGGTCCGGCCGCGCCGTCGCCCGCCCCGCACCAGCAGCCCCCCGCGCCGCAGCGCCCGGAGTCCGGCACGGCCGCCCCGCAGCCGTCCGGCGGCGCCCCGGCCCCCGCGGGCCCCCCGCCGCGCCGCAGCCCGGCCCCCGGCCGGCCGGTGCGCCGGACGCGACCCGCCCGGTCCCCGCCGCCCCCGAGGGGCAGGACCAGGACACCGTCCGCGTCGCCCCGCTCAGCGAGCAGCGCACCCAGATCCTGCCCCGGGTCACCCCGGCCGCGGCCGCGACGCCGCCCGCGGGCGGCGCCGCCGAGCAGACCGCCCGCATCCACACCGGCGGCCCGGGCGCGGGCACCGCGGTCCTCGGTGCCGGTGCGACCGGCCCCGCGGGCGCGACCGGTCCGGGTGGGCCGGGAGGCCCCGGTGGGCCCGGCGGCCCCGGTGGTGGGGACGGCGACGGGCACGGCGACGGCGAGGGCGGTGACGGCCCGCAGCGCAAGCGCCCGGTCGGACTGATCGTCGCGGCCGTCGCGCTCGGTGTGCTCGTCCTCGGCTACGTCGGCGACCTCGCGCTGAGCTCCGGCAGCGTGCCGCGCGGCGTCGTCGTCGCCGGTCAGCAGATCGGCGGCATGTCGCGCGCCCAGGCCACCGAGACGCTGCAGGCCGCGATCGAGCCCCGCTCCTCCGCGCCGGTGCCGGTCCAGGCCGGTGAGGTCAGCTCCGAGATCGACCCGAAGGCCGCGGGCCTGCAGGTCGACTACGCGCGCACTCTCGACGAGGCGGGCGAGCAGCCGCTGAACCCGATCACCCGGATCTCCTCGTTCTTCACCACCCGCGAGGTCGGGGTGGTCAACTCCGCCGACGACCGCGCCGTGCGCACCGCGCTGGAGCAGATGGCCCCGCTGGTCATGAAGGAGCCCAAGGAGGGCTCGGTCGAGTGGCAGGGAGTCACCCCGACCCCGGTCGCGCCGGAGCCCGGCCAGCAGCTCGACGTCGACGCGGCCGTCGGCGTCGTCGAGGAGCAGTGGGCCTCCGGCGAGCCGGTGCAGCTTCCGCTGATCGTCGAGCAGGCCGTCACGACCCCGGCCGACGTGCAGAAGGCCATCGACGAGGTCGCCAAGCCCGCCGTCGCCGGCCCGCTGACGATCACCGGTGAGGGTGCGAACGCGACCATCACCCCGGAGGACATCACGACTGCGCTCAGCTTCACCGCGGACCCGGAGGGGCCCGTGAAGCTGAAGCCGGTGATTGCGAACAAGACCCTCGAGGACATCGCGCAGCCGCAGCTGGCGGGCACCGAGAAGCCCGGCGTCGACGCCCAGCTCGACTTCGCCGCGACCCCGCCGCGGGTCGTCCCGTCGCAGGACGGGCGTGGCATCGACTACGACGCCACCTTCGCGAACGTGCTGCCGATCCTCACCGGCCAGGGCGAGCGCACGGTCGCGGCGGTCTACGCGAACAAGCCGGCCGAGATCACCACGGCCGACCTGGAGTCGCTGGGCAACGCCACCGAGATCTCGACGTTCACCACCGGCGGGTTCGCCGCCGACTCGGGGCAGAACATCAAGCGCGCCGCCGAGGCCATCAACGGCCAGATCGTGCAGCCCGGCGAGACGTTCAGCCTCAACGGCGTCAGCAACCCCCGCAACGCCGCCAACGGCTACGTCGAGGCCGGCATCATCGAGGACGGCCACCCGGCGCGCGGCGTCGGCGGCGGTGTCTCCCAGCTCGCGACGACGCTGTACAACGCGTCGTACTTCGCCGGCATGACCGACATCGAGCACAAGGAGCACAGCTACTACATCAGCCGCTACCCGGTGGCCCGCGAGGCGACGGTCTTCAACGACCTCATCGACGTCAAGTTCCGCAACGACGGCCCGACCCCGGTGCTGATCCGCACGGCGTGGACGCCCAGCAACGTCACCGTCTCGTTCATCGGGCAGAAGATGTACGAGGTCACCTCGGCGACCGGGCCGCGGACGAACCCGACCCAGCCGCAGGTCGTCAACATCCCGGCCGGCCAGCCGTGCAGCGCCAGCAAGGGCTCTCCCGGCTTCACCGCGACCGACACCCGGACCATGCGCAACGTGCAGACCGGGGAGACGACCAGCAAGACGCGGACGGTCAAGTACAACCCTCAGCCGATCGTGCAGTGCGGCGGCTGATCCGGTGATCGTCCCCGTCAGGGGATGACGAGAGCCAGGTCACATTCGTACCCTGATCCCTCCAGCCGTCGGACAGCGAGGGATCGGGGTACCCCATGCGCATCGCGGACGTTCTGAGGAGCAAGGGCAGCGCGGTCAGCACCGTGGCGCCGGAGGACTCGATGGGCGAGGTGCTGCGCGCGATCGCCGAGCGGAACCTCGGCGCACTGCCCGTCGTCGACGGGGACCGGCTGGTCGGCATCGTCTCCGAGCGGGACGTGGTGCGCCGGCTGCACAGCCACGGTGCCGCGCTGCTCGACGCGCGGGTGGCCGAGGTGATGACCACCGAGGTGGTCACCTGCTCGCCCGACGACGGCGTCGGCGACCTCGCCCGGATCATGACCGACCGCCGGGTGCGGCACCTGCCGGTGATCGTCGACGGGGCGCTGGCCGGGATCGTGTCCATCGGCGACCTGGTCAAGGCCCGGATGGACATGCTGGAGCAGGAACGCGAACAGCTGGAGAGCTACATCGCGCAGTAGGGGCACGACGAGGAAGGGCCCCGGGCGGGGAGTCCGCGCCCGGGGCCCTTCGTCATCGCCGACCGGATCAGAACGAGGCCTCGTCGAGCTCCATGAGCTCGTTGTCGGCGTTCGCGATGATCGCCTTGTCCGAGGTCAGGCGGGGCAGCACGGACTTCGCGAAGAAGGTCGCGACGCCGACCTTGCCCTCGTAGAAGGCCCGGTCCTTCGCGGAGACGCCGTCGGTGCCCAGTGCGGCGAGCGCGACGGTGGCCTGGCGCAGCAGCAGCCAGCCGACGAGCAGGTCGCCGACCGCCATCAGTAGCCGCACGGTGTGCTGGCCGACCTTGTACAGCTCGGTGACGTCCTTGGTGGAGCCGTAGAGGTAACCGGTCAGCGTGCCGAGCATCCCCTGCACGTCGGTCAGCGCGGTGCGCAGGAGCTCGCGCTCCTCCTTGAGCCGGCCGTTGCCCGCGTCGGAGTCGATGAACGCCTGGACCTCGCCCGCGACGTGCGCGAGCGCCTGGCCGTTGTCCCGGACGATCTTGCGGAACAGGAAGTCCTGGGACTGGATCGCGGTGGTGCCCTCGTAGAGGGAGTCGATCTTGGCGTCCCGGATGTACTGCTCGATCGGGTAGTCCTGCAGGAAGCCCGACCCGCCCAGGGTCTGCAGCGACTGCACGAGCTGCTCGGTGGCGCGCTCGGAGCCGACGCCCTTCACGATCGGCAGCAGCAGGTCGTTGACCTTCTCCGCGAGCGCGGTGCTGATCCCGCTGCCCTCGTCGCCGAGGCGCACCCTGTCCTGGAAGGTCGCGGTGTAGATGTAGACGGCGCGCATGCCCTCGGCGTACGCCTTCTGCAGCATCAGGCTGCGGCGCACATCCGGGTGGTGGGTGATCGTGACCCGCGGCGCGGTCTTGTCGGTCATCTTCGTCAGGTCGGCGCCCTGCACGCGCTCCTTGGCGAACTCGAGCGCGTTCAGGTAGCCGGTCGACAGGGTGCCGATGGCCTTGGTGCCGACCATCATCCGGGCGTACTCGATGACCTGGAACATCTGGGCGATGCCGTCGTGCACGTCGCCCAGCAGCCACCCGACGGCCGGGGTGCCGTGCGCCCCGAAGGTCAGCTCGCAGGTCGTGGAGGCCTTGAGGCCCATCTTGTGCTCGACGTTGGTCACGAAGGCGCCGTTGCGCTCGCCCGGCTCGCCGGTCCCGCTGTCGAAGTGGAACTTCGGCACCAGGAACAGCGACAGGCCCTTGGTGCCCGGCTTTCCGCCCTCGGGGCGAGCCAGCACCAGGTGCATGATGTTCTCGGTGAAGTCCTGCTCCGCCGAGGTGATGAAGCGCTTCACGCCCTCGATGTGCCAGGTGCCGTCGTCCTGCCGGATCGCCTTGGTGCGGCCGGCGCCGACGTCGGAACCCGCGTCCGGCTCGGTCAGCACCATGGTGGCGCCCCAGCCGCGGTCGATCATCAGCTGGGCCCAGCGCTTCTGCTCCTCGTTGCCGTTCGCGTGGAGGATCGAGGCGAAGTTCGGGCCGGCCATGTACATGAAGATGGCCGGGTTGGAGCCGCACATCAGCTCGGCGGCGGCCCACTGCACGGACGGCGGGATGCCCATGCCTCCCAGCTCGTTCGGCAGGCCGAGGCGCCACCACTCGCCGTCCCAGAGGACCTTGTAGGCGTCCTTGAGCTCCTGCGGGGTGGTGACCGTGTGGTCCTCGGGGTGGAAGACCGGCGGGTTGCGGTCGATCGTGGCGTAGTGCTCGGCGAGCGGGCCGGTGCAGACGGTCGACAGCTCCGACAGCACGCCCTTGGCGGTGTCGACGTCGACGTCCTCGAAGGGTCCCGTTCCGAGGTGGTCCTGTACCTCGAACACCTCGAAGAGGTTGAACTCGAGGTCGCGCACGTTGCTCTTGTAGTGGCCCATCCGTCCTTCACCGCCGTTCGTGCCAGGGCCGATCGACTTACCGGCCGGTAACTGACTCCAGAGTATTACCGACCGGTAACAAGAGCAAGGTGCAGCTGCGTCGTCAGGGACCGCCCACCCGTGTGACGCGCTCGACCGGCGCGCCCGCGCCGTCCTTTTCCCGTGAACCGAGAGAATGCGGAGTCGCACGGGACGGATGTGGCGTGTGTGACGGAGGCGGTGCCGGCGGTGCCGCCGAAGGGGGCAGCAGCGATGGGCGAGCCGGGACAGAGCTGGAGCCGCCGCGGGCTGCTGGTCGGGAGTGCGGTCGCCGGCGCGGGCCTGGTCCTTCCCGGCCGGGCGTTCGCCGGGCCGCCGCCGACCACCGACCCCGCTCCGCCCGCCACGGGTCCGGTGCCCGGCCCGTCGGCGGTCCCGGGGCCGGACGGCATGCCCGGCCCGGCCGGTGCCGGTCCGCTCGCCGAGGGCGTGCCGGTCCCGTATGTCGCGCGCTGCTTCGAGTGGGGCGCGCGCAAGCCGAAGTTCCCGCCGAAGATCTGGGACCGGCGCCCGATCCGGATCCTGGTGCACCACACGGCCGGGGCGAACACGAACGACTACAGCGTCGGCGCCGCGCACCGGATGGCCAGGGCGATCCAGAACTACCACATGGACCGCAACGGCTGGCTCGACTCGGGGCAGCACTTCACGATCTCGCGTGGCGGGCACGTCATGGAGGGCAGGCTCTGGAGCCTCGGCGAGCTCAACGGGGGCCGCCGCGTCGTCGAGGGGGCGCACTCGCCCGGTCAGAACGTCATCGCGATCGGCATCGAGAACGAGGGCACCTACATGGGGGTCGACCCGACCCCGGCGCTGTGGAACTCGCTGCGCGTCACCTGCGCCTACATCTGCCTGCGCTACGGCATCGCCCCGACCGAGCTCTACGGCCACCGCGACTACCGCAACACCCTCTGCCCGGGTGACCGTCTCTACGCCGCGCTGCCCCGGCTGCGCCGCGAGGTGGCGGGGCTGCTGGGCAGGCGGCTCTCGCGCACCGAGTCGACCAAGGCGAGCTGGCCGCTGCTGCGCACCGGCGATCGCGGCCCGATGGTCGAGGCGGCCCAGTACCTGCTGCGCGACGCCGGGTCGCTGACCGGGAAGCCGGACGGCCGGTTCGACGACCGCACCGCAGCCGCGGTGAGCGAGTTCCAGCGCGCGCACCGCGCCGACGACGTCAACGGCCTGCTCGGCGGGGAGACCTGGCCGGAGCTGGCCCGCACGGTGCGCGCGGGCACCGAGGGCGACGCCGCCCGTGCCGTCGAGGTGCTCGCGGCGGCACGACGGGTGGAGAGCGTGCCCGACGTCGTCGACCACCCGCAGTGGCAGAAGCTGCTCGGGACCTCCGGCAGCGCCGTCCCGGACGCGCAGGACCCGCAGGGCGTGCTGAACCGCTGAGGGCCCGGTCCCGGGCGGAGCGCGCGCACGGACGGGTGACGGCCTGCCGCTAGTCTCGCCCGGTGCTGAACCGCTGCCCCGCGTGCGACGCGCCCGCGAGCGACCCGTTCTTCTCCGCGACCGGGCTGCCGGTGCACGGCACCGCGGTGCTCCCCGACCCGGTCTCGGCGCGTTCCGTGGCCACCGGTGACCAGGTGCTCGTGCTGTGCGAGCGCTGCGGGCTGGTGTTCAACCGCGACTTCGACCCGGGGCTGCTCGACTACACCGGCGACCACGAGGAGTCCCAGCACCACTCCCCCCGCTTCGCCGCCTACGCCGCGGAGGTCACCGCGGACTGGGTGGCGCGGTTCGGGCTGGCCGGGCGGCACGTCGTCGAGGTGGGGTGCGGGTCCGGTGACTTCGCCGCCGAGCTGCTCGGCGCCGGCGTCGGCCGGGTGACCGGGATCGACCCGCACTTCGTGCCGCAGCGGGTCCGCCCGGAGCTGGCGGACCGGCTCACCGCCGTCCCCGCGGAGTTCGCCCGTGACCAGGTCGAGCCGGACACCGCCGCCCTGGTCTGCCGGCACACCCTGGAGCACATCCCCGACCTCGCCGTCTTCGGCGCGGAGCTGTACGCCGGGCTGCGTCGCGGCGGCGGCCGGGCGCTGCTCGCCGAGGTGCCCGACCTGGGCCGGATCCTCGACGAGGGCGCCTTCTGGGACCTGCAGTACGAGCACTGCTCCTACTTCACCCCGGCGACCATGGGGACGTTCCTGACCGGGGTCGGCTTCTCCGACCCGCAGGTGCGGCTGACCTACGCCGACCAGTACGTCGTCGCCGAGGCGGGTCCGGACGGGACGCCGGGCGCGCCCGAGCTGGAGCCGCACCTGCGCGAGGCGCTGCGCAGCGCCTGCCGGGACTTCGCGACCCGGGTGTCGGACCAGGTCGGACGCTGGCGGGAATGGCTCGGCGGCCGGGCCGCGACCGGCGACGAGGTGGTCGTCTGGGGCGGCGGGGCGAAGGGGCTGACCTTCCTCAACGTCGTCGAGGGCGGTGCGGAGGGGACCGGCGCGGTCGGCGCGGTCGTCGACATCAACCCCGGCCTGCAGGGGCGTTTCATGGGCGGGCTCGGGCTGCCGATCCGCGCCCCGAAGGACCTGCTGGACTCGCCCCCGCGGTCGGTGCTGCTGATGAACCCGGTCTACACCGGCGAGGTCCGCGCCACGCTCGACGAGCTGGGGCTCGGGTCGACGGAGCTGCTCGCGGTCTGACCGGCCGGTGCCGGCCGCAGCGCGCGGACGGCCCGGACGAGCTCCGCGCGGGTCGCGGCGGCGTCGTCGATGCCGGTCCCGGTCAGCACCAGCGCGCCCGCGAGCAGCAGCCGGGCGGTGCGGCGCGCGTCGCCGGTGAGGTCGTCGCCGCAGACCCGGTCGAACCGCTCCTGGAAGTCGGCGACGACGGAGTCCCGGATCCGGCGCGCGTCCGGGTCGTGGCCGAGGAACACCGACCGCAGCGCGGTGTCGAGGTCGCCGCCGCCGTCGAGGGCGGTCACCAGGCCGTCGACGTAGCCGGCGAGGCGCTCCTCGACCGGCAGGTCCGCGGCGGGCTCGGCACCCGGTGCGCTGCGCAGGTGGGCGAGGAACACCGCGGCGAGCAGGTGCTCCTTCGAGGCGAACACCTTGTACGCGGTGGCCGGGGACAGCCCCGCCCGGCGCGCGACCCGGCGCACGGTCAACGTCGCGGCGCCGCTGTCGGCGAGCTCCTCGGCCCCGGCCGTGAGCAGCCGGTCCCGGGTCGCCGGCGCGACCTCGCTCCGCCGGGAGAATGCTCCGTCCACCGGACCCAGCCTAGCCGTCGACCGCCCCGGCCCCGGGTCGCCGGGCGGTGCCGCTACCGTGATCCACTACGGGTGGACAGGTGTCCAGTCGGGTGTCTTTCCGAGAGGAGCTCCCCGATGCGCTCGATCAGCCGCAGGTCGGTCCTGCTGGGTGCTGCCGGTGTCGCCGGGCTGGGGGTGCTCGGAGCGGGCACCGCGGTCGCCGCCGCGCCGTCCCGGGTGAGCGTGACCCGGGAGGAGCGACGGGTGGTCGTCGTCGGCTCCGGGTTCGGCGGCGGCGTCACGGCGCTGCGCCTGGCCGAGGCCGGTGTGGACGTGCTCGTCCTCGAACGCGGACGGCGGTGGGTCACCGGGCCGGACGCCGAGACCTTCCCCCGAGTGACGACGAACCCCGACCGCAGGCTGTTCTGGCTCGACACGGTCGCCGACCCCCTGGACGGACCGCCGAACCCGCTGTCGGTGCTGCTGGGGCGCCCCACCGCGAGCACCCCGGGCGCCGTGCCGCTGTCCCCCGGCCGGTACACCGGGCTGCTGGAGCGTGTCGGCGGCAACGGGATGGACGCGTTCTGCGCGGCCGGCGTCGGCGGGGGCTCGCTGCTCTACCAGGGGATGACGCTCCAGCCCTCGGCCGAGGTGTTCGCCGCGACGATGCCCCGCGAGCTGGACTACGACGTGCTCGCCCGCGAGCACTACCCGCGGGTCGCCCGGATGCTCCGCCTGGCCACCGCCCCGGACGAGCTGATCGACTCGCCGACGTACCGCGCCCCGCGGGTCTTCCGCGACCGGGCGGAGGCCGCCGGCTACGAGGTCGAGAAGATCCCGATGCCGATCGACTGGGACTACGCGCTGGCCGAGCTGCGCGGCGAGATGAGGCCCGCCTACACCAACGGCGACGCCGCGTTCGGCGTGAACAACGGCGGCAAGCACACCGTCGACGTCACCTACCTCGCCGCCGCCGAGGCGACCGGGCGGGTCACGGTCGCCCCGTTGCACCAGGTCACCGACGTCGTCCGCGCGGCCGACGGGCGCTGGGAGGCGCACGTCGACCGGATCGACGAGACCGGCACCGTGCTCGAGAAGAAGATCGTCACCACCCCGGCGCTGGTGCTCGCGGCGGGCACCCAGAACACCAACCGGCTGCTGCTGCGGGCCCGCGCGCACGACACGGTCCCGGACCTGCCCGACGCGCTCGGCGAGAACTGGGGCACCAACGGCGACCGGATCTGCACCTGGAACTCCCTGGTCGAGGACTTCGGCGCGACCCAGGGTGGCCCGGTGGTGTTCGGGACGAAGGACTGGGCGGACCCGACGACCGCCGACACCGTCATCCAGGCGTCGCTGCCGCCGTTGCCGCTCGGCCTCGGCCGCACCACGACGATGCTCGTCGGCTACGGCGTCAGCGCCGGGCGCGGCCGGATGGGCTGGGACCCGGTCCGGCAGGAGGGCGTCGTCGACTGGCCGCTCGACGGCGACGCCACCCTGACGGCGCGCATCCACGAGCGGATGGGGCGCATCACCGGGGCGCGGGGCACCTTCCTCGACACCACCTACGCGGTGCCGACCACCTGGCACCCGCTGGGCGGGGCCTGCATCGGCACGGTCTGCGACGTGGCGGGCCGGGTGCGGGGCCAGCGCGGCCTCTACGTGCTCGACGGGTCGCTGATGCCCGGCACGACGGCCGCCTGCAACCCGTCGATGACGATCGCCGCCGTCGTCGAACGGGCCACCGACGACCTGGTCGCCCAGGACGTCGGCACGCTCATCTGACCAGGCGCCGGACGACGGCCAGGTCCTCCGGGGTCGCGACGTGCAGGTTCGCCGGGTCCCCCGGCACCGTCACCACGCGGTGGCCGAGCGCGGCGAGCATCCCGGAGTTCTCCACCGGCCGGGGCGCGTCGGCGTGCGCGGCACGCAGGACGTCCGCGCGGAACGCCTGCGGCGACTGGGTGACCACCGCGTCCTGCTTGGGGAGGGTGTCGACGACGACGCCGTCGCGCACCCGCTGCACCACCTCCAGCAGCGGGACCACCGGCACCGCCCCGTCGGCGCCCGCCCGCACGGCCTCGACCACCTCGGTGAAGATCCGGTCGGCGGCGAGCGGGTGCGCCGGGTCGGAGAGAACCAGGATCCCCGCCTCGGCGGGTACGACGGCGAGCCCGGCCCGCAGGGACTCCGACTGGTGGTCCCCGCCGACGGCGAGCGCGTCGACCGGCTCGCCGTCCCAGTCCACCCCGGACGGCAGCACCAGTGCGACCCGGTCGCAGGTGCGCCGGGCGGCGGCGACGGTGTGGTCGATCAGGCGGGACCCGGCCAGGTCGTCGAGCTGCTTGAGCCGGCCGTAACGGAGCCCCCGGCCGCCGGCCAGCACGATCGCCCACACGTGGTCACGCACTCCGGTGATCCTGCCGGGTCCGGCGCGGGAACCGGACACCGCACCCGATAGCCTCGGCCGTCCCCGATCGGGCGACCCGATCGGGCGACCGGGAGGGCGGACGAGGATGGCGGCACCGACGACGTCCCCCACCCCCGCCGCGTCGACCGGCCCGCTCGCCGGGGCCCCCGCCGCGGTCGCGTTGGTCCGGGCCGTCGCCGAGGAGCCGGAGGCACCGCGCCTGGTGGCCGTCGCCGGCCCCGCCGGCGCGGGCAAGTCGACCGTGCTGCGCGAGCTGGTCCGGGTGTGGACCGAGGCCGGCGCCGGGCAGGACGTGACGGTCGTCGACGACGCCCACGAGCTCGGCGACGACGAGCTCGCCGATCTGCGCGGGCGCGCGGGCCGTCCGGGCGCCCGGCTGGTCGTCGCGTTCCGTCCGTGGCCGCGCAGCCGTGCGCTGGCCCGGCTCGGTGCGTCGCTGGCCGCCGCCGCGCCGCCGCTGGTCCTGGGTGCGCTCGACGCCGCCGGGATCGCCGCCCGGGCCGCCCGCGTCGCCGGGGTCCGGATCTCCGACGAGGCCGTCCGGGTCGTCGCCGAGCGCACCGCCGGGGCCCCGGTGCTGGTCGACCGGCTGCTCGCCCACGGACGGGTCGGTGGTCCGGTGCCGCCGCAGCTCGCCGAGCAGATCGGCTACGCCGTCGACGCCGAGGACCCGCGGGTGGTCGAGCTGGTCACCGTGCTCGCGCTCGGCGCCCCCGTCGACGGCGAGGTGCTCGTCCCGCTGCTCGGGATCTCCGACGCGGCCGGCATCGGCGTCGGCGCCGAGATCGCCGAGCTCGACGAGCTGTCCGGCCGGGCCGTCGCCGCCGGGCTCTGCACCCCCGACGGGCGGGTCGTGCCGCTGGTCGCCGAGGCGATCCGCACCCGGGTCGCGCCGGCCCGGCGGGCCGAGCTGCGCCGCCACCTCGCCGAGATCGAGCTCGACCGTGGCGGGAGCGTGCTCGCCGTCGCCCGCACCCTGCGCGGGTCCGGGGCCACCGGGGAGCGCGCCGCCGCGGTGTTCCGGGCCGCCGCGGCCGAAGCGGCCCGCGCGGAGAGCCCGGACGCGGTCCGGTTCTACGCCGAGGCCGTCGCCGCGGGGGCGCCCCCGCTGACCGTCGCCGCGCACCGCGCGCAGGCCCACCTGGTCGCCGGGGACCTCGACGGCGCGCTCGGGCACGCGGACTCGGTGCTGTCCGCGACCGACGCCGTCGAGGCCACCGACGCCGTCCGCGCCGGGTCGGTCGCGGCCGCCGTCCTCGCCCGGCGGGGGCTGCTGGCACGCAGCGCGGAGCTGTACCGGTGGACCGCGGCGGTGTCCGGGGAGCGCCCGCCCGCGGCGGCCGTGCCCGTGCTGATCGGGACCGGGGCGCTGGAGGAGGCCCGCGCCGTCGTCGGGGTCGACGGCTCCGGGTTCGTCGCCGGCCGCGCGCCCACCCTCGTCGACGGCGCCGACGACCTCACCGCCCGCGGCATGCTCGACTCGGTCGAGGGCTCCCCGACCGCCGCGCTGTCCGGCCTGGCCCGCGCCGCCGGTCTGCTGGAGACCGCGCACGGCGCCGCGCTGCTGCCCGACACCCCGGCCGCGCTGGCCGCGCTGGTGGCCGTGCACACCGGGGAGTTCGACGTCGCCGCGTCCGTGCTGGACCGCGCCCTGCGGACCGGGCTCGGCGGGGCGCCCGCCCGGGCCCGGCACCGGCTGCTGCTCGGCTGGATCGCGCTGCTGCGCGGCGCGACCGGCCCGGCGTCGGAGCGGCTCGCCGCCGTCGACGCGGGCGACGACCCCCTCGAACCGCGTGACGAGTTCCTCGCCGCCGCGCTGCAGGTCGCGATCGCCCGCCGCCAGTCCGACCTCGGTGCGCTGATGCGGTCCTGGACGCGGGCCCGGCAGGCGATCGTCCGGCACCCGGTCGACCTCTACGTGCTGCAGCCGCTCGGGGAGCTGGTGACCGCGGCGTCGCGGCTGCGGGAGGAGAGCTGGGTGGCCCCGCACCTCGCCGAGGCCGACGCGCTGCTCGACCGGCTCGGCCGCCCCGCGCTGTGGGTCGCCCCGCTGCACTGGGCGCGGCTGCAGGCCGCGGTGCTCACCGACGACGTCGAGGCCGCCCGCGCCCGCTCCGACGAGCTGCAGAGCGCCGCCTGCGGCAGCCGCTTCGCCCACGCCATGGCGACGGCGGCCCCGCACTGGGTGGGCGTGCTGGAGGACCGGGTCGACGCGGCCGAGGTCGAGGCCGCCGCCCGCGGGCTGCACGCCGTCGGCCTGTCCTTCGACGGCGGCCGCCTCGCCGGGCAGGCGGCACTGCGGACCGGGGACCGGCGCGCGGTGTCGGCCCTGCTGGCCTGCGCGCGGGCGCTGCAGGCGGCGGGGACGGACCTGCGCCAGGGGACCGTCCCGCCCCCCGCGGAGGAGCCCGGCCCGGTCGCGGAGGAGCCCGCCGTCGCGGCCCCGGCGCCCGTCGAGGCCGCCCCGGAACCGTCCGGGTCGGGTCTGCTGTCCGAGCGCGAGCTGGAGGTCGCCGAGCTCGTCGTGCAGGGGCGCACCCAGCGCGAGATCGGTGAGGCGCTGTTCATCTCGGCGAAGACCGTCGAGCACCACGTGGCCCGGATGCGCCAGCGTCTCGGCGTGGGCGGCCGCAGCGAGCTGCTCGACGAGCTCCGCCGGATCCTGGGCGACCGCGGCTGACCCGCCCGGTCAGGGCAGGATCGAGTCGACGTAGCCGCCGTCCACGCGGACCGCGGCCCCGGTCGTGGCCGAGGCCAGCGGCGACGCCAGGTAGGTCACCATGTGGGCGATCTCCTCGGGCTCGATCAGCCGCTGGATCAGCGACTGGGGCCGGTGGGCGCGCATGAACTCGCGCTGCGCCTCGTCCCAGGGCAGGGCCGGGTCCACCAGCTGGTACACGAAGTCCTCGACGCCCGCGGTGTGCGTCGGCCCGGCGATCACCGAGTTGACGGTGACCCCGCTGCCGGCCGCCTCCTTGGCGAACCCGCGGGACAGCGCGAGCAGCGCCGTCTTGGACACGCCGTAGTGGATCATCTCGGCCGGGATGACGACCGCGGAGTCGCTGGCAATGTTCTGGATGCGGCCCCAGCCGCGGTCGCGCATGCCGGGCAGGTAGGTCCGGATGAGGCGGGCCGCGGTCAGGACGTTGACCTCGAAGTAGCGGCGCCAGTCGTCGTCGGTGATGGTGAGGGCCTCCTGGGCACCGAAGACGCCCAGGTTGTTGACCAGGACGTCGACCCCGGGCAGCTCCGCCGCCAGGTCGCGGTGCCGTCGTCGGTGGTGACGTCGGCCGCCACGCCGACGACCTCTCCGCCGGACTCGTCGCGCACCCGGGCGACGGCCGCGTCGACCCGTTCCGCGGTCCGGCCGTTGACCGCGACCCGGGCGCCCGCGCGGGCGAGGTCGACGGCGATGGCGAGTCCGATGCCCTGGGTGGAGCCGGTGACGAGGGCGGTCCGGCCGGTGAGGTCGAGGTGCATGGCTGTCGCTTTCCAGGAGTCGGGGTGGCCGTCTCGTATCGTGGTGTCGGCACGTGCAACAGTCGGCGTACGCTTATAGTTGCACACGCTGGTTATTGCCGACGCCGACAACGTAGCACCGTGACCCGGGCCGAAGGGGAGGCACACCATGTCGCTCGACGACGACGCGGTCGAGACGCGGGCGCGGGGGTGGCGCACCCTGGCCGCCCTGCACGCCCGGCTGGAGGACGACCTGGAGCGGGCGTTGCAGCGCTCCTACGGGCTGTCGGTGGTGGAGTACACCGTGCTCGACGCGCTGGCCCGCCAGGACGGCTTCCACCTGCGGATGGCCCAGCTCTCGTCGGTGGTCGTGCTCAGCCAGTCGGCGACGACCCGGCTGGTCGGCAGGCTGGAGGACCGGGGGCTGCTGCAGCGGTACCTGTGCCCCACCGACCGCCGCGGGATCTACACCGAGCTCACCGAGCAGGGACGCCGGCTCCTGGAGAGCGCCCGTCCGGGCCACGACCGGGCGTTGGAGCAGGCGCTGGCCGACGCGGCGACGCGCCCCGAGCTGGCCCCGCTGGTCGCGGCGCTGCACGCCCTCGACGCGACGCCCTGATCCCTCGGCCCTGATCCCTCAGTGGTGCGCGTGCGGGCGGGACGCCTCGGCGAGCAGCCCCTCGCAGGACCGCACCACGATCCGCGCGGCCTCCGCCGACGCCCGCCCCGTCAGCGGGCTCTCCGCCCGCCGCCTCCAGCGGCGCAGCGCCTCGGAGGCGGCGTCGTGGACCTCGCGCGGACCCGCGGCGCCGTCGAGCCCGAGCCGGGCCGCAGCCGAGCCGCCCTCGCCGCCGAGCAGCCGTTCGGCGTCGGCGAGCGCCTCGGGCGGGAACACGATCTTGCCGGCGCGCAGGTCGGCCAGCGCCCGCAGCTCGACGAACTCGTGCGCCCCGGCCAGGATCCGCTCCACCTCGGCACGCAGGGCGGCCGTCGCCGGGCGGGGCTCGCGGGTCAGTACGAGGTCGACCGCGAGCAGCGCGGAGCGGGCCTTGAGCAGGTCGCGGCGCTCGGAGAACTGGGTGTCGAGCACCGAGCGCAGCTCGTCGAGACCGGAACGGCGCACCAGGTCGTCGGCCAGCGCGGTCGGGTCCTTCACGCCCTGCCGGATCAGCGTCGTCCCGAGCCGGACACCGAACAGGCCGAACCGCTCCAGCAGCGCGATCCGGGTGGCGGCGTCGGGCCGGTCGAGGTCGGTGCGGCCGAAGCGGTCGGCCGAGAGCAGCAGCGCCTCGACGTCGCCCCGCGGGAGCGCGGCCAGCTCGGTGAGCGCGACGTACTCGTCCTGCCGCATGGTGCGGGCGGTCTCGGCGAGCAGTCCGGCGACGGCGACGACGGACTGGCACAGCCCCCGCAGCTTGTCGTCGCCGCGGTAGCGCCGGGCGATCCGGCGCGCGGAGATCAGTGCGTCGAGCCGGCCGACGCCGATCTCGTCGGCGCGTGACAGCACCGCGATGGTGTTCACCGGGGTCGCGCGGGCGACGCCGCGGTCGTGGAAGGCCTCCAGGAACCGCACGTCACCGGCGTGCAGGTGACGCATCAGGTAGACGACGGCGTCGGCGGGCGACGGCATGTCCTCCGGCGTCAGGAACTCCCCGGCCCGGCCGGCCGCATCGGCGGTCAGCGACCCGATGCCGGGGGTGTCGATGAGATTGGTGCGCCGCAGGTGCTGCGACGGCCAGTCGACGTGCAGCCGGTCGACGTCCTCCACCCGGGTGCCCTGCAGGTCGATCTGCAGCGCACCGTCGCGCCGGGCCAGGGTGAGGGGGCGGTCCGCGCCGGAGCGCAGGTGCATCCGCACGCCCGGGGCCGGCGCGTCGGCGTACCAGGTGACGATGCGGGTGCACTCGCCCGCGTCGGTGGGGGCGATCCGCTCGCCGACCAGGGCGTTGAGCAGCGTGGACTTGCCGGCCTTGACCTTGCCGGCGATCGCGACGCGCAGCGGCTCGTCGAACCGCTCCAGATGGTGGCGCAGCCACCCGGCGGCCTGCGGCGAGTCCCCGTAGGCGTCCAGGGTGCGGCGCAGCAGCGCACGGGTCTGGTCGGTCAGCGCGCTCACGCGGACGCCTCCGCCCCGGCCGCCGCGGCCAGCGCGCGGGCCCGCTCGGCGAGGCCGGACACCCGCTTCAGCTCGGCCTCCAGGTCCGCGACGCGCTTCTGCCGCGACGCGTCGTCCTTCAGCGCGGTCTGGGCGGCCGAGACCGACTCCTTCAACGCGTCGGACAGCTCGTCGGCGACGGTGGTGAAGTGGTCGCGCAGGTCGCGCTGGATCCGGCGCAGGTTGTCCCGCGAGTCCTTGCCGACCTGGAAGGTGACCTCGTCGATGTGGCGGCGCACCGCGTTCTTCGACTCGGCCTGGCGACGCTGCTTCATGCGCTTCTTCTCGTCGCGCACGGTCTTGGCACCGAACAGCAGTCCCGCGCCGACCGAGACCGGATTGAGCAGAGCGAACCCGGCGACGGTCGAGGCCAGGCCGAGCATCAGCATGCCGCCGTAGCCACCGCGGGCGCCGACGAAGAGCTTCTGGCCGACGCCGAACTTCTCGTCCGCGGGCATGTCCAGCGGGTCCACCAGGCCGGCCACCGACCCGCCGGCCACGCGGAGTTCGGGCAGCGTGACGTCGACGGCCTCCGCGAAGTGGTCGGCGACCTGCTCGGCCAGCCAGCGGGCCCGCTCGGTGGTCCACACGAAGTTCTGCGCGACGGCGTGGGCGACCTGCTTGTGGAACCACTCGGCGAACTGTTCCCAGATGTCGGCCGGGTCGGCGTCCTCGAGCAGCTGCTCGGCGTCGCGGGAGACCGCCCGCAGCCGGTCGCGCAGGTCGTAGTCGATGTCGGCGATGAGGTCGGCGACGCCGTCGTTCAGCGTGGTCTGCCAGCGTGCGGACCGCTGTCGCAGCCCGTCGACGCGCGACCGGGCCGACTCCAGCTCACGGGCGAGCTGCCCGGCCTTCTCCGGGTCGTTCTGCGACATGAGCTCGGCACGCATCGTCGACTCCAGCGCCTGGCAGGTGACCAGAACGTCCTGGCTTGTCGAACGGCGGTCCAGGTCGTCGGCGGCGGAGACGACCTTGCGCAGCAGGAAGCTGGTGAGCGCCTGGAAGCCGGACTCCGCGATGAGGTCGAGGTCCTGGGTACGGGCCGCGTGCAGCCGCAGTGCGGAGGAGACCGGCAGCAGCCGGGCGTCGATCCCGGCGGTCCGCAGGTGACCCTCGTCCAGCTCCACGATGCGGCGCCAGTGCGGGTAGAGGTCGGTCTTGGTGACGACGCAGGCGACGTTGGGGCACAGCTTGCGCGCCGCCTGCAGGAACTCCAGCTCCGGAGCTGTGTACTCCTGGCTGGCGTCGGAGACCAGCAGCACGGCGTCCGCTGTGGGCAGGGCCGACATCGTGGCCGCGCCGTGGGCCGACCCGAGGCCACCGACCCCGGGGGTGTCCACGAGTGCGAGTCCGCTCTGCAGGAGCTTGCGGGGTAGCGTCACCTCGGCGCGGGTCAGGCCGGCGCGGTTGCCCGGGTTGCCGCCCTCGGACACGTGGTCCGCGAGCTCGTCCAACCCGACGACCGTCCGCTCGGCCTTCTCGGCCAGGGCCCCGTCGGTACCGGCGATCTCACGGACCAGCGTCACCGACGTCTCCTCGCCGAAGCGGACGAGGGTCGGCACGGCGGTGGCGATGTCGTCGTCGACGGGACAGACGGCGGCGTTCACGAGGGCGTTCACGAGCTGGCTCTTGCCCTGCTTGAACTCGCCCACCACGAGGACCCGGACCACCGGGTCCGACAGCCTGGTCCTGGTCTGGCGCAGCCGGGGAGCGAGGTCGGGGCGGTCGTAGGCCGTGACCGCCTTGAGGGCGAGGTCGACCAGCGCGACCGCCTCCGGTACCGCCACGTGCGTTGCGCCCCCCATCGCTCCGGAGCGGTGCGGTCACCGCTCGTCGCGTCGCTGTCATGGATACACCAACGTCATCGGCCCCGGTCACCCACGTGAGGGTGGCCGGGGCCGATGGGCCGTGCAGTCGATCCTACTGCTCGCGGGCGGAGCAGGGACGATTTCTCGTCAGGGTGTCGAGGATCAGAGCAGCGAGGCGTTGACGTCGAGGTCGGCGTCGTTGAGCACGTTGACGTTGCCGCTGTCCTCGGTGACGGTCGAGGTCGAGCTGTCGACGTCGGTGTTGAACGAGTCCTCGAACGACGTGGTGGTCTCCTCGGTGGTGGTGGTCTCCGACGAGTTGTAGGAGTCGTTCACCGAGTCGTCACCGGTGGCGTTGCCGCCGCCGATGGCGACGGCGCCGCCGTCGTCGGCGGTGATGTCGCCGTAGGAGTCGGCCGAGGAGCCGTCGCCGAAGGCGACCTGGTTGTCGTCACCGTTGACCACGGCGTTGCCGTCGCCCACCGCGTTGCCGTCACCGGTGGTGATGGTCGAGTCGCGGATGTCGTCGCCGGCGGCCACCGCACCGTCGCCGGACGCGACGACGGAGTTGGTGTCGATGTCCTGGCGGAAGTCGCCGCCGCCGGTGTCGATGTTCTGGTTGATCGAGTTGTCGACGATGGTGTCGCGGTCGTCGACGTTGTAGGTGTAGTGGTTGTTGGTCACGTACTTGTCGATGTACTTGACCGGGTCCTCGCCGTGGTGCACGGGCGGCGGCGGCGGGGTGTGGTGGTGGCCGCCGCCGTGGCCGCCGCCGGTGTTGTAGTCGCGGTCGAAGGAGACCTCGTCGTTGTCCTGGGCCAGGACGATCGCGTCGCGGACGTCCTCGACGGAGACGTCGGACAGGCCGCACTGGGCGAGCAGGCCCTGGGGGTCGTCCTTGAACTCGGCCAGGAGCTTCGGGTCCTTCAGCAGGTCCAGGATGAACTGGATCAGGGTCTTCTCGGCGGACATGGCGTTCTCCTCAGGGGGTGCCGTCGCGCTCGGGCGGGCGACGGAAGACGGTGGTGGCGGGGTGAGCGGGCCGGAGCCGGTGTCCGGCCCGCTCGGTCGACGACGGGAGTCGGATCAGGCGATGTCGAGGTCGACGTTCGCCTCGAGGCCGTTGCCGATGTTCGTGTTGCCGCTGTCGGTGGTGGTGTTCTCCACCGAGTCGTCGATGGTGGTGTTGAACGAGTCCTCGAAGCTGGTCTCGTTCGTCGTCGTGGTCGTGGTGGTCTCCTCGTTGAAGGAGCCGTTCACCGAGTTGTCGCCGGTGGCGTTGCCGCCGCCGATGGCGACGGCGCCGCCGTCGTCGGCGGTGATGTCGCCGTAGGAGTCGGCCGAGGAGCCGTCGCCGAAGGCGACCTGGTTGTCGTCGCCGTTGACCACGGCGTTGCCGTCGCCCACCGCGTTGCCGTTGCCGGTGGTGATGGTCGAATCCTCGATGTCGCGGCCGGCGGCCACGGCGCCGTCGCCGGAGGCGGTCACCGAGTTGGTCTCGATCGTCTGGCGGAAGTCGCCGCCGTCGGTGTCGACGTTCTGGTTGATCGAGTTGTCGACGACGGTGTCCCGGTCGTTGACGTGGTACTCGTAGAAGTTGTCCTTGACGTGGACCTTCTCGTGCTCCGCGCCGTGCTTGTGGCCGCCCTCGTGGTGGCCCTCGGAGCCGGCCTTCCAGGCCCAGCCGGCGTTGCCGTGGTCCCAGTCGAAGCCGGTGTCGTAGCTGCGGTCGAACGACACGGTGTCGTTGTCCTGGAGCAGGACGGCGGCGTCGCGGACGTCCTCGGCGGTCAGGTTGCCGAGACCGTGGTACTCGAGCGCGGCGTCGGGGTCCTTCAGGAACCAGTCGCGCAGCTCGATGTTCTCGTCCTTGTCCGGGCCGAGCCCGAGGATGATCTTGACGAACTCGACGAGAGAGAGGTCGCGGCCGGCCATGGTTGCCTCCGGGGCAGTGAGGTGGGTACCGGTCGTGGTGTCGGCCGGTGATGACGAGAAAGCTAGGGGCGCCGCCGGGTCCGGCCATCGGGGATCGCTCCGGGTCCGTGGGGGGGCCGTTAGGGGATCGGTCCCCAACCTCGAACTGCTGCGCCGCACGGGCTAACACCGGGGCGGCCCCCGTCGATGGTCTGGCGAGAGGACTACGCCGGCGTGCCGGTTCGACGAGGGGGGAGCAGTGATGTCGTACCTGCTCGGGATCGATCTGGGGGCCACCTCGGTGACCGCGGCCGTGCTGCGCACGGGCGGTGCCGCGGAGCCCGTACGGCTGGGGGGCCGCGACGGGAGCGACGTGCTCCCGGCGGTGCTCGTCGCGACGCCCGGGGGTGACCTGCTGTGCGGTGAGCCCGCCCGTCGCCGGGCCCCGGCCGAGCCGGACCGCGTCGCACGCGGCTTCCTCGACCGGGTCGGGGACCCGACCCCGCTGTCGCTGGGCGGCTACGCCTACGCGGCCGAGGACCTGTGCGCCCGGCTGGTGCGTGTCCTGGTCGACGAGGTGTCCACCCGGCACGGCGGCCCGCCGTCGCGGATCGGGGTCACCTGCCCGGTGGGCTGGGGCCGCCACAAGCGCGACCTGCTGGCCGCCGCCCTGCGCCGCCGCGGGCTGACCGTCTCCCTGGTGACCGCGCCGCAGGCCGTCGCGCTCGCCCACCGCGCCGTCGTGCCGGCCGGGGGGCCGCTCGCCGTCGTCGACCTGGGGGGCAACGGGACCACCGCGACCGTGCTGGCCGCGGCCGCACCCGGGGTGCTGCCCGACGCCGTCGGCCGCACGCTGGGCTGCCGGACCGGTGGCGTCGACGTCGACGACGCGGTGTTCGCCTTCGTCCGGTCCTCCTCCCCGGCCACGGCCGCCGCGTTCGACGCGCTCGACCCCGACGACCCGCGGACCGTCGCCGCCCTGACCGCCCTGCGGGACGAGTGCCGCGCCGCCAAGCAGCTGCTGTCCCGGGACACCGTCGCGACCGTCCGGGTGGAGATGCCCGGCCTGCGGACCGCGGTGCGGATCCACCGCTCCGACCTCGACGAGCTCACCCGCCCGCTGCTCGAGCCGGTCGCCGACCTGGTGCAGGACGTCGCCGCCGCCGCCCCCGACGCCGAGGTGCTGCTCGCCGGCGGTGCCGCGCGGATGCCGGTCGTGGTGCAGGCGGTCTCGGCGGCACTGGGCCGCCCGATCGCCGTCGTCGCGGACCCGGTGGCCGACGCCGCCCGCGGTGCCGCACTGGCCGTCGCACCGGGGGCCGGGACCTCCTGGCCCGGTGTACGGATGGCACCGCTGACCGGTGTCCCCGCGCCCCGCGAGCCCGTCGACCCGGCCGGGCGCAGCCCGTGGGACCGGCCCGGGCCGGAGGCCACCGACCGCACCGGCCGCACCGGCACGACCGACCGCATCGCGCCGGCGTGGCCGACCCGCGGCGAGCGGGAGCGGACCGCGCGGACCGAGCAGCCCGCCGCGGCCGCCACGGCCGTCGCGCTGCTCGACCCGGAGCCGCCGACCGGCCCGCTGACCGTGGTCCCCCGCCCCCGTACGGCGCAGCCCCCCCCCCCGCACGGACCTCGTTCCTCGGGGTCGGACAGCTGCCCGCGCCGTCCGCCGTCCGCCCGGAGCGGCCCGCCCCGGACACCCTGGTCACCCGGGACGCCCCGGCCACCGCCCGTCGCGCCACGATCACCCGGCAGCGCCTGGTGGTCGGTGCCGGTGGTCTCGCCGGTGCCGCCGCCATCGCGGGTGCGCTGCTGTTCTGGCCCACGACGAGCCCCGGGATCGGTGAGCTGAGCGCGGCCCCCGTGCTGAGCTCACCGGCCGTCGCGCCGGCCCCGGTCGCCCCGGGCGCCGCCCCGGCCGCCGGCGTCGCCGCCGGTCCGGCCGCGGGCGCCCCCGTGGGCGGGAGGCACGCCGCCGCCGGTGGCGCCGGTGCCTCGGGTGGCGCGGCCACCGGGGGCACGGCGGCCCGCCCCGCCGCGGGTGCTGCCGCTCCGGTCGCTGCCGTCGCCCCGGCTCCCGCTGCGGCGGCTCCGACGCCGGTCGTGCCCCCCGCCCCGGTGGTGTCGACCCCTCCGGTCACGACGCCGCCGGCGACGACTCCGGGCCCGAGCAAGGCGCCGGAGGGCCCGCCCGACCCGCCGGTCACCACCCCGCCGGTCACGACTCCGCCCGCCACCGGCCCGACCACCCCGGTCCCGGACCCGACGACCACGGCCCCCGCGCCGACGTCGACCACCCCGGCCGCGGGTGCGGCTGCGTGATCATTCTGTCGGACAGGGAATCCACCGCCGATCACCCTCTGCGCTGCGACGACAGCGCCGAGTGACCCCCACCCCGTCCCGCCCGGGCCCCGGGGCGGGATGATTCGGACCGCCGGGCCGGCGTGGACACGGGAGCCCCCACGCCGGCTCGGCCCCATGCACCTTGCGATACGGCCGTGCCCGAAGGTGTGACCGCCACCGCGTCGCGTCGGCCGTGTCCACCCCCTCCGACGTGGTAAAACACTGGTCGTCACGGTTGGGGCACGGTGTGAGAGGGGCGCGTGGTGACGCGGTTGGCGGGGGCGGTCATCGGCATGGCGGCGGGTGCGTTGGTGCTCGCGTATGTCGTGGTGGGCTGGCCCATCCTGGTGGTCGGAGGGCCGCTGCTGGTGGGGGTGGCCCTGACGGTCGGCATCCTGGTCCTCACCGAGCGCCCGCGGGCCCTGCTGGCGCAGCGCCGGGCGACCCAGGGCGGCACGTCCCCCTGGCAGGCCGCCGCCGGTACACGTGACGAGCAGCCCGGCAGCGGGCTGATGAGCGGCTTCTTCGAGATGCCCGCGGCGCTGCCCGAGCAGCGGCCCGCCCCGTCGGACGCCCGCCCGGCCGGCACCCGGTAGCGGTACGTCACAATCGGCCGGTGCCGATCACTCCGCGTGCCGCCCGTGCCCTGACCCGGGCCCGCCCGTGCTGATCGGCATGCTCTTCGCGGTGTTCGCGATGCTCTGCAGCACCGTCGCCGCCATCCTCCAGGCCGACGCGGCCGACCAGGGCGGGCGCACCAGCGCCGTCCTGGCCCGCCCCCGGTTCCTCGGCGGGATCGCGATGGACATCGTCACCTGGCTCTGCATGGTCGTCGCGCTGCAGTTCATCCCCATCTTCGCGGTGCAGGCGACGCTCGCCGGGGCCATCGCGATGACCGCCCTGTACGCCCGCTACTTCCGCGGCGAGTGGCTGCGGCCGGTGCACCGGCTCGCCATCGGCGCCAGCATGCTCGGGCTCGCGTTCGTCGCCGGCAGCGCGGGGACCGAGCGCAAGCAGGCCCTGACCGGCCACGGCACGACCGTCGCCGTCCTGATCGCGGCGCTCGTCGCGATCATGGGGGTGACGCTGGCGATCGCGAACTCGACCAAGCCGTGGCCGTCGGCGGTGCTCGCCGGGCTCGGGCTGGGCGGCGGCTCGGTCTGCATCCGCGCGATGCACGTCTCCGACGGTGTGGACCTGGGGAGCCTGCTGCGCGAGCCGCTCGTGTACATCCTGGTCGGGATGGCCCTGACCGGCCTGTACAACTACGCCCGCGCGCTGCAGCTCGGCGACGTCTCCACGGTCACCGCGCTCTACATGGTCACCCAGGTCGTCGTGCCCGGTCTGGTCGGCATCACCCTGCTCGACGACACCGTCCGCCCCGGTCTGTGGTGGCTGCTGCTGCTCGGGCTGGCGCTCGTCGTCTACGGCACCTCGATCCTGGCGCGGCGCCGTCCGGAGAAGCGGACTCCCCCGCGGGTGGCCTAGTTTCGGGCCATGCCCTCCTTCGAGCGCCCCGGTGTGACCCTGCACTACGAGGAGCACGGCACGGGGTTCCCGGTCCTGCTGCTGGCCCCGGGCGGCATGAACTCGACGATCGCGGCCTGGGGCAACGCCCCCTGGGACCCGGTCACCCACCTCGCGCAGCGGTACCGCGTCATCGCGATGGACCAGCGCAACGCCGGGTCCTCGGTCGCCGAGGTCCACGGCAGCGACGGCTGGGACACCTATACCGCCGACCAGCTCGCCCTGCTCGACCACCTCGGCGTCGACGAGTGCGCGGTGCTCGGCATGTGCATCGGCGGCGCCTTCATCGCGAACCTGCTGGTCACCGCGCCGCAACGCGTCCGGGCCGCGGTCGCGCTGCAGCCCATCGGCCGCGCCGACAACCAGCACCTGTTCGAGGAGAAGTTCGACGAGTGGCGCGCCGGGATCGAGGCCGACCACCCCGGGGTCCCCGACGACGACTGGGCGGCGTTCCGCACGAACATGTGGGGCGGCGGCGGGATGCTGTACTCCGTCCCCGACGAGGCGCTCGCCCACGTCGCGACGCCGTGGCTGGTACTGATGGGGATCGACGCCTTCCACCCGGAGCCCGTGTCGCGCCGCCTCGCCGGGCTCGCGCCGGGCGCGGAGCTGGTCGAGCAGTGGAAGGTCGAGCCGCACGTGGCCGACGGCCGCGCCGCCGTCGACCGGTTCCTCGCGGCCCACCTGGTCTGATTCCTCCACGACGGGCAGCGCCCGCCGCGGGCACCATGACCCCATGCCGAGCTGGGACGACGTGGTGCGGATCGGGTCCGGGCTGCCGGAGGTCGAGGAGTCGACCTGGTACCGGACGCCGTCGCTGAAGGTCCGTGGCAAGGGTTTCGCCCGGCTGCGCACCGAGGCCGAGGGCGGGCTGGTGCTGATGTGCTCGCTCGAGGAGAAGGAGGCGCTGCTCGCGTCGGGCGACCCGGCGTACTTCACGACCCCGCACTACGACGGCCACGGCGTGATCCTCGTCGACCTCGACCGGGTCGACGCGGGGCAGCTCGCGGAGCTCGTCGAGGAGGCCTGGCGGCGGAAGGCCCCGCCGTCGGTCGTGCGCCGTCGCGACGGCTGAGCCACCATCGTCGTCGTGCGCTATGTGGTGATCGGGGCAGGGGCCGTCGGCGGGACGATCGCGGCGCGGCTGCACGCGGCCGGGCGGGAGGTCGTGGTCGTCGCCCGGGGCGCGCACCTCGACGCGATCCGCGAACGCGGGCTGCGCCTCGACACCCCGGACGGGTCGACCACCCACCCGGTCGAGGCCGTCGGCACGGTCGGCGAGGCCCGGCCCACCCCCGACGACGTCGCGATCCTCGCCGTCAAGTCGCAGGACACCCCGCCGCCGCTGGCCGCGCTGCTCAAGGCGGCCCCCGGGATCACCGTGGCGTGCGCGCAGAACGGCGTCGCCAACGAGCGGCTCGCCGCGCGCCGCACCGACCGGGTGCAGGCGATGCTGGTGATCCTGCCCGCCGAGCACTACGAGCCGGGGGTGGTCGTCGCGTCGTCGTCGCCGGTCCCGGGCGTGCTCGACGTCGGCCGCTTCCCCTCCGGTGTCGACGCCACCACCGAGGCGATCGTCGCCGACCTCACCGCGGCCGGGTTCTCCTCCCGCGCCGACCCGGACGTGATGGCCGCGAAGTACGGCAAGCTGCTCACCAACCTGGCCAACGCCGTCGACGCGATCTGCGGGCTCGACGACCCGGACGCTCCCCGCCTCGTCGACGCCGTGACCGCGGAGGGCCGCGCCGTGCTGGACGCGGCCGGGATCACCGCCCGGACCGGCGACGACGACCGCGTCCGCCGGGAGGGCACCATCAGCGAGCGGCCGGTCGCGGGCGCGGCGCGGCGCGGCTCCTCGTCGTGGCAGAGCCTGCAGCGCGGGACCGGCTCCATCGAGGCCCGCTACCTCAACGGCGAGATCGTGGCCCTGGGCGCGGCGCACCGGATCGCGACCCCGGTCAACACCGAGCTGATGCGGGTGGCCGAGGAGATGGCCGCGGCCGGGGAGCAACCGGCGTCGCGGTCGGGTGCGGACCTGCTGTGACGGTCTACCCGCTCGACGTGGCGCGCCCGGCGTTCCTCGACGCGCTCGACGGGCTGTCCGCGTTGCTCGACCACGTCGACGACACCGACCTGCACGCCCGCAGCCGCTGTCACGGCTGGCTCGCCGCGGACGTCCTCGCGCACCTGCACCTGGGCCTGGTCGAGATGCTCGCCGGGTTCCCCGCCCGCACCGACCGCCCCGCCGACGCCGACCTCGCGACCTACTGGACCGCGTTTCCCGGGTCCGAGCTGCCGGACTGGGCGCACGAGCGCTTCGCCCGCGCCGTCGCGTCCGCCTACGCCCGCCCGACCGGGCAGATCGCCCACGTCGCGATGACGCTGCGCGGCCTGCGCCGGCTCGTCGCGGACCTGGACGGGCCGTACCGGCTGGAGTTCCAGGGGCACGTCCTCGACGTCGGGGACTTCGTCGGCACCTGGGTCGTCGAGGTCGTGGTGCACCACCTGGACATGACCGTCGCGTTGCCGGACGCACCGGCCCCGCCCGCGTCGGGGCTCGCGGTGGTGCGGGAGACGGTGACCCGGCTGGCCGGTCCCGACGTCGTCGCGGGGTGGGGGGACGACACCGCCCTCGCGCTCGCCGCCACCGGGCGGGAGCCGGGGATGACGCCCGTGCTGGGCTGGTAGGTGATGCTGACGGGACCGTCCTGCAGCTGCCCGATGCGTCCCCGCTCGACGGTGTTGGTCATGGCCCTCGTCCCACGACGGCACCCGGGGCACCCTCCTGCCGGGCCGGCGGGCTGCTCCGTTCCGACCCGTCATCACAAGAGATGAAGTGCGCCGTTCGGACCAAGATCATCGATAACGACAGGGTGTCGCGTGCGATGAGCAGGCAACACGGTCGGACGGATCCGGCCGCCGTCGTCGGGGAGGGTCGTCATGGTGGAGCGGTGCCGGTGCGGGGCGGAGCTGCTGGGCTCGCTGCACTTCTGCGTGGGGTGCGGACGGCCGCGGGCGCAGGCCGTCGTCCCCCGGCCGCGGACCGGGGCGGTGCAGGTCGGCGCCGGGGCCCCGGTGCCGCAGGGGCATACCGCGGTGCAGCACCCGTCGGCCGCGCAGTACCGCCCCGCCGCGCCTGCGTCGGTCCCGTCGGCCTGGGCCGGTCCGCAGCCGACCGGCTACGCGCCGGGCTGGGACGCCCCGGCCGGGTGGGGTCCGGTGGTGCCCGCCCCGTCGCGGACGCCGTGGGTCGTCGCCTCGCTGGTGCTGGTGACGCTGCTGCTGGTGGGGGCGGCGCTCCTCGTCCTGCGCCCCGACCTGCTCCCCGGCACCGCGCCCACCGTGACCCCGGCGGCCGCGCCGGTACCGGTGGTGGTCGCCCCGGCCGCGGCGCCGGTCGTGATCCCGCCGACCACCTACGTGCCGGGCTACACCCCGTCGCCGACGACGTCGCTCACCGAGCAGGCCGCCGCCGACAGCCCGCGCGTCGCCGCGACGGCCGGCTACTGGGTTCCGCAGCTGTCCTCCAAGCGCGCCGGCACCAGCGACGGCGGCATCACCTATGACGAGCAGGGCATCCTCGAGCACTACCGCGGCCTCGCCGCGCAGTACCCGGGCGCCGCGCTGGTCTGGTCCGGCGACTGGCCGGTCTTCCGCAACAGCGACTACTGGGTCGTGGTCGTCGCCCAGCCCTTCACCGCCGCGGCCGGCGCGAACGCCTGGTGCGACGCCCAGGGCTTCGGCTCCGACGACTGCTTCGCCAAGAAGATCTCCTGGAGCGACGGCCCGCAGGGATCGACGGTGCACCGGTGAGCGCGCCGTACGGGCCGTGTCCGCGGACGCCGCTGCCGGACGTGTCCGTGCTGTTCCCGTGGCGGGCGTGGACGCCGCCCGTCGTCGGACGCCCGTGACCGGAATCCACTCGGCCCCGCCCGCGTCCGCGCCTACCGTCGGCCCATGACCTCCGACGCGCACGGCACCGAGATCCGTACCCTCGCCGAGCTGCAGGGGATCACCGGGCAGCCCATCGCGCCCGCGCTGGCGAAGGAGCGCGACCACCTCGTGGACGTGCACCGCGCCTGGCTGGCGGCGTCCCGGTTCCTGCTGCTGGCGACGTCGGGCCGCGACGGCACCTGCGACGTCTCGCCGAAGGGCGACCCGGCCGGTTTCGTGCACGTCGTCGACGACCGCACGGTCGCGATCCCCGAGCGTCCCGGCAACGGCCGCGTCGACGGCTGGCGCAACGTCCTGGAGAACCCGCACGTCGGCGTGATCCTGCTGGTGCCGGGCCGCAACGACACGCTGCGCATCAACGGCCGGGCCCGGCTCGTCCGGGACGCGCCGTACTTCGACGAGCTCGCCGTGAAGGGCCGCCGGCCGCTGCTCGCCTGCGAGGTCGCGATCGACCAGATCTACTTCCACTGTCCCAAGGCGTTCCTGCGCTCCGAGCTGTGGGTGACGACGAGCTGGCCCGAGCCGGACGCGCTGCCCTCCACCGCGCAGCTCGCCAAGCGGCTCGCCCGTCCCGACGAGCCACTGGAGAGGATCGAGGAGTACTACGGTGCCGGCTACGCGGCCCGGCTCTACTGAGGGTCGCGCAGGTTACATCGAAACCGCAGGTCAGACCCTGCACAATGGGGAGACGTGACACCCCCCGTCCCGCCGCTGCGGCGCTCCCTGCGTGCCCTGCTGTCCGCCGTCCTCACCGCGCTCGCGATCCCGGTCGTGCTCGCGGCGGGTGCCGCGCTGCCGCCGGCCGCGGTGGTCGTGGGGATCGTGCTGGCGGTGGTCGTCGCCGGGGTGGCCCGCACCCTGTCCTGGGTGGCCGGGGAACCGGTCGGCGAGCGGGCGACGGCGCTGGCCGTGGCCAGCGGCCTCGGCGCGGGGACCGCGGCGATCGCGCTGGGCGTGGTCGCGGTGTTCGCCGGCCCCGCGGTGCTGGTGCTCGTCCCGTTGCTCACCGGGGCCGGGGTCGCGACCTGGTGGGTCACCCGCCGGGACGTACCGCCCGCGCTCTGACTCCATGATCACCGGTTGTGGAGTCCGGAGTGCACTCCACGGCCCCCGCGCTCCACAAACGGTGATCATGAGGCCGCACGGCGACTGCCACACGCCACCGGTCACGGACCGTCGTCGCACGGAATGGCACGAGAGACTGTTCCCCGGAGACGACGAAGGCCCAGGCTCGGCGGGAAACCTGCCGCTGACCTGGGCCTTCGTGTTCTGAGCGGATGACGGGAATCGAACCCGCGTATTCAGCTTGGGAAGCTGATGTTCTACCATTGAACTACATCCGCATGGCGTGAGATCACCCTAGCACCACGATCCGCGTACCTGTCACGGACCTCCCCTGCCCGGTCGTCGCACGATCCGACCACCGGGCGCGCGTGTCTCGACCCGGCCGCCCGCTCCGCGCACACTCGTCACCGTCGGTCAGACCTCGGCCGGAAGGCGACTGCGATGACGGTGTTCGACCCGACGTCGGGCGACGTGTCCGGGTTCCCCCCGGACCACGAGCACGACGTCCTCCTCATCGCCGGCAGCCGTCCCGAGGTCGCCCGGCTCGCCCCGGTCGCCGGGGCCGTCGCGGCGGCGGACCGCATCCGTGGGATCACCGTCGCCACCGGCCCGGACCCGATGTCCGTCCACGAGGCGTTCGAGGCCCTCGGTGTCCCCACCGACATCACGATCCTGCTGCCGCTGGAGACCGGGCCCGGCATGGCCGACGTCGCCGCGGCGCTGTTCACCCGGCTCGACCAGCTGCTCGTCGACCAGGACCCGTCCGCGGTGCTGGTGCACGGTGGTGGGCTGGCGGCAGAGGTCGCGGCGACGGTCGCGTTCTGGCGGCGGATCCCGATCGTGCACATGCAGGCCGGCATGGGTACCGACGACCTGCTGTGCCCGTTCCCGCAGGAGGCGCACCGGCGGGTCATCGGCCAGCTCGCGTCGCTGTTCCTCACCACCAGCGGCTCCGCGCTGGGCAGTCCGCTCGGCCCGAACGTGCTGACGATCGGCGACACGATCAACTCGCTGCCCGGCCCGCAGCACCAGGGCTGTGTCGACGCGCTGGAGCGGGTGCACGACCAGCACCGCAGGCTGATCGTCGTCGACCTGGCGAGGGCCTCGTCGTCGCCGGTGCTGCGCGGGATCGCGGACCTGCTGGAGCGGTACCCGAGGATCGAGATCGTGCTGTTCGGTGCGCTCGCCGCCGGGGAGACGGCGCAGTCGCTCGGGACCCACCCGCGGGTGACGGTCGTGGCCGAGCCGGCGCTGCCCGACCAGCTGGCCGTGCTCACCGCGGCGACCGTCCTGGTCAGCGACGACCACGAGCTCGTCGTCGACGCACCCGGTCTCGGCACCCTCGCGGTCCTGGTCGACGGGCCGAACGTGCCGCAGCCCGGCGACTCGATCCGCAGCATCGCCGCGCACGACGCGGCCGCCGCCGTCGCGCAGGTGCTCGACGGCGACCACGGGCGCCGCGCCGCCGCGTCGGACGGCTTCGAGGCCGCCCGCGCCGAGCAGGCCGTCGCCTGGATGTTCGGGCTGACCCGCTCGCCGCAGCTGCCCGACGACCTCGGCGGCGGCGGCCGGCACAGCCCCGGCGGGGTGGAGTCGGACTCCGAGGAGTCCTCCGAGGCGTGACCGCGGGCCCTGGATAGGGTGTCGGCGTGCTGCTCTCCGACGGTGACCTGCGCAAGGACATCGAGTCCGGCCGGCTCGTGCTCGACCCGTGGGACGTCGAGATGCTCCAGCCGTCCAGCGTCGACGTCCGGCTGGACCGGTACTTCCGCGTCTTCCAGAACTCGCGCTACACCCACATCGACCCCTCCCAGCAGCAGGACGAGCTGACGACCCCGGTCGAGACGCCGGACGGCGAGTCGTTCGTGCTGCACCCCGGCGAGTTCGTGCTGGGCTCCACGTTCGAGCGGGTCGGGCTGCCCGACGACCTGGCCGGTCGCCTGGAGGGCAAGAGCTCGCTCGGCCGTCTGGGTCTGCTGACCCACTCCACGGCCGGGTTCATCGACCCGGGCTTCACCGGCCACATCACCCTCGAGCTGTCCAACGTGGCGAACCTGCCGATCACGCTGTGGCCGGGGATGAAGATCGGGCAGCTGTGCCTGTTCCGGCTGTCCAGCCCGGCCGAACGGCCCTACGGCACCGAGGGCGTCGGGTCGCGCTACCAGGGGCAGCGGGGCCCGACGCCGTCGCGCGCGTTCCGCAACTTCCACCGCACCGACACCCGGCGGGCCTGAACTCACCCGGCGACCACGGCCGCCACGAGCCCGGGGAACCTCGCGTCGAGGTCGACGCGCCGCAGCCGGGTGCGCAGCACCCTGCCGTCGCGGCGCTGCTCGATCACGCCCGACTCCCGCAGCGTCCGCCAGTGGTGACTCGCGCTGCTCTTGGTCATGTCCGGCAGGATCTCCTGGCAGGTGAGCGTCTCGTCCTCGCCGAGTGCGGCGAGTGTGCGGACGACGCGCATCCGCACGGGGTGGTCGAGTGCTGCGATCACGGTCTCGATGCGCAGCTCGTCGGCGGCCGGGGGCGGGTTCTCCTGCACGGCCCCATAGTACGACTACAGTCGAACCGATGTGGCGGCCGTCATCTGGTGGCGACCGCTCGACCCTCTTATGGTTCGAATAGAGTCGAACTATTGGAGGAGTCATGGACATCCGGCGGCACATCGCGACCGAGTTCCACACCGCCCTCACCACCGGGGACCGCGACCGGCTGCGGGCGATCCTCGATCCGGAGGTCTCCTGGACCCTGCCGGGCGACAACGCGGTCTCGGGTCGGGTCGACGGCGCCGACGCGGTGCTCGAACGTGCGGCGCTGATCGCGTCCTACGGGGTGGACTTCGCGCTCGAGCACATCCTGGTGAGCGCCGAACACGTCGCGCTCGGGCTGCACAACACGGCCCGCCGCGGGGACCGGGTGCTCGACGAGCACCTCGCCACCGTGTGCCGGATCGGGGGCGACCGGATCGTCGAGATCGAGACCTTCCTGTCCGACGAGCCGGGGATGAACGCGTTCTTCGCCGCCTGAGCGCGCCCGCGGGGGCGTGCACCGCCGCTACGCTGGGCGGTGATGGACGCCGACCGCAGCTCCCCGGACCCGTGGGCCACCGGCCGCCGTCGGAGTGGTCGCCCCGACCGCGGCGTCCGCCGCGCCACCCCGCCCCGGTACGACGACGCCGGTCCCGGCCCGGCCGGGCGTGGCGCCCCCGCCTCCGGCACACCCGCGCCCGGCGGCGCCGGGGAGAACGCGGCCGGTGAGGGCACGGCCCGTTCCGAGCCCGCCACCCCGCCGGACCCCGGCACCGAGCTCGTCGTGTCCCCCGTGGTCCCCCCGGAGCCCGACCCGGGCTCACGCGCCCTCACCCGCCGGGTCGCACCCGCCCCCGCGGACCCGCCGCGGGCGGACCGCGGGACGGAGGACCGGGACCCCTGGGCCCCGTGGCGCCGCCTGCGCCCCCGCACCGTCCGCGGTGCCACCGCGCTCGGTCTCGCGGGTGCCGCGGTCCTGCTCCTGCCCTTCCTCGACGACCCGGGCCGCTGGTGGGTCCCGGTCGGCCTCGGGTTCGGCACCCTGGTCCTGCTGGCCCTGCTGCGGCTGGACCGGCTGCTCCAGGGGTGGGCACCGCACGTCGCCGGGGTCGTGCTCGTCGCGGCCCTGGTGAACGGGACGCGGGAGAACCCGTGGGCATGGGCACTGGCCCTGTCGGTGGGGGTAGTCGTCGCCGGGGCGCTGCTGCTGCCGCGCTGGACGGTGCTCGCCGCCGGCGTGGTGCTGCTGGTGGTGTCCGGGGTCGGCTACTCGTTCCGCTCGGCCGAGATCCGGCAGGACCAGGCCCGCGTCGACGCGCAGGCCGGCGCACAGTTCCGCAGCGACCTCGGCGTCGCCCGCCCGCAGCTCGCGCTCGTCTCGCTGGACACCGGGGTCGCCTCGCCGAACCCGGCCCGGGTCTGCCGGCTCGTCCAACCCGCCGCGCTCGACCAGCTCCGCGCCGCGACCGGTGCGGCGGCCTGCGAGGACGCCGTCGCCGTCCTGCACGGGCGGATGCCCGCCGGGGCACAGGTCACCGTCCCGGACCGGCGTCCGGACCCGGACGTGGCGGTCGGCGCCACCACCGCCGTCGACGCCTGCGGCTCGGCGTGGGGCGCGGCCGCACCGCAGCTCGGCCGCGTCGTCCTCACCCGCACCACCCCGGCGACGTTCCAGGTCAGCTCCTTCACTCCCTGCTGAGCCGCACACGACGACGGCCGGGCACCCCCTGCGGGGTACCCGGCCGTCGTCGGTGGTGGGTCAGTTCTCGTTCGAGCGCTCCGGCGTCGCCTCCTCCGGCGACGACCCGTTCCCCGACGACGCCGGGGTGCCGGTGCTCGAGGCGCCGTCCGAGCCGGCCGGGGTCGGGTCCTGCTTCGCGGCCTCGTCGGCCACCTCGGCGGCCGGGGTGGCGGTCCCCGGGGCGTCGGTGGTCGGCGCGCTCTGGCCCTCGGTCTCCGGCTGCGGCTCCGGCGCGGTGTCGGCGGGGGCGTCGCCCCGCTTCACCGCGGCGAGCAGCATCTGCGAGACGTCCTGGACCTGCACGGCCTCACCGGCGGTCTGGTTCACGCCGTCGGTCATCATCGTGCGGCAGAACGGGCAGCCGACCGCGAGCGTGCCGGACGGCTCCGAGCCGCCCCCGGCCTTCGTGAGGGTCTCGGCGGCCTCCTCGGCGCGGGTGAAGTTGATGCGCTTGCCGATGCGCTCCTCCATCCACATCCGGGCGCCACCGGCACCGCAGCACATCGACCGGTCGCCGTGGCGCGGCATCTCGGTGAGCGTGGTCGTCCCGGCCGCTCCGGTCGCGTTGATCAGCGCGCGGGGCTCCTCGTAGACCTCGTTGTGCCGCCCGAGGTAGCAGGGGTCGTGGTAGGTGACCGGGCCGGTCTCCTCGCCCGCCGGGGCCGACACCGGGACCAGCTTCTTGTCCCGCACCAGCTTGTTGAGCAGCTGGGTGTGGTGCACGACCTCGTAGTGCCCGTCGAGCTGGGGGTACTCCCGGCCCAGGGTGTTGAGGCAGTGCGGGCAGGTCGTGACGATCTTGCGGGTGCCGGCCTCGCGGCCCTCGAACACGGTGTTGAGGGTCTCGACGTTCTGCTGGGCGAGCATCTGGAACACGAACTCGTTGCCCGAGCGGCGCGCGGGGTCACCGGTGCAGGTCTCCCCCGAGCCGAGGACGGCGAAGTTCACCCCGGCGCGGTGCAGCAGCTCCGCGGTGGCCCGGACGGTCTTCTTCTGGCCGTCGTCGAACGCGCCGGCGCAGCCGATCCAGAACAGGTACTCGGTCTCGGCGTCGAGCTCGCTCTCGACGACCGGGACCTCGAAGTCGAGGCCCTTGGTCCACTCGAGGCGGTCCTTGGCGTTCTGGCCCCAGGGGTTGCCCTTGTTCTCCAGGTTCTTGAACAGCGAGTTGAGCTCGGTGGGGAACTCGGTCTCGATGAGGACCTGGTAGCGGCGCATGTCGATGATGTGGTCGACGTGCTCGATGTCGACCGGGCACTGCTCGACGCACGCGCCGCAGGTGGTGCAGGACCACAGGATGTCGGGGTCGATGACGCCGAGGACGTCCTCACCGCCGACCAGCGGCCGGCCCGCGGCCTCCAGGGCGTCGACCGGGATGGCCTTGAGCCGCTCCTCGGCGCCCTCGCCGGTGATGCCGACCTCGTCGCCCGCCATGTCGCGGCTGCCGCCGGCGAGCAGGTAGGGGGCCTTCTCGTAGGCGTGGTCGCGCAGGGCGTTGACCAGCAGCTTCGGCGACAGCGGCTTCTCGGTGTTCCAGGCCGGGCACTGCGACTGGCAGCGCCCGCACTCGGTGCAGGTGGTGAAGTCGAGCAGGCCCTTCCAGGTGAAGTCCTCGACCTTGCCGACGCCGAAGGTGTCGGTGTCGGGGTCGGCCTCCTCCAGGTCCAGCGGCTTGCCGTTCGACATCATCGGCCGGGTCGCGCCGAGGGCCTTGTAGCCGTCGTCGTTGCGCTTGAAGTAGATGTTCGGGAACGCGGTGAACCGGTGCCAGGCCACACCCATCGTCGGGGTGAGCGCGATGACGATCAGCCAGACCGTCGCGGACAGCACCTTCACCGCGGCGAAGACGGTGACCAGCGTGGTCGAGGCGGGCAGGACCGCGGACAGCGCGTAGGAGACGGGGGCGGACCAGACCGGCACGTCGAACGCGCCCAGGGAGATCTTCGCGCCGCGCACCACCAGGATGCCCAGCCCCTCGAGGAACACGATCGTCTCGACGAAGTAGGCGCGGCCCATGTTCGAGCCGTAGAACCGCGACATCCGGCCCTGCCGGTTCGGGTTGTTCGCCTGGCGGATGACGATCAGCGCGGCGATGCCGACGACCGTGCCGACGCCGAGGATCTCGACGAACAGCGAGTACACCGACCACTGCCCGATCAGCGGCAGGTGGAAGGTCGGGTTCCAGACCTCGACGAAGGCCTCGATCAGCGCCAGGAACAGGCCGCCGAATCCGACCATGACCAGCCAGTGGACGATGCCCACCTTGGTCCACTTGAGCATCCTGGTGTGACCCAGGGTCTCCTTGAGCATCGTCGCGAACCGCGGCCCGAACGGGCCGGTGCGCGTCGGGTCGGACTCACCGAGCCGGATGATCTTCACCATCCGGGTCACGGTCATCGCGACGAGGGCCACGGCGACGATCGCCGACAGCACGGTGACGATGCCGAGCGTGTACTGCACCCAGGTCATCTGGAGGAACCTCCCTGTTGAACACCCAGCGGTCCCTGCCGGAGCGTGGTGCTGCCGTGACGGATCGGGACGGGAAACGATGAACCGGTCCGGTGGCGCGCGTCGGCGAGGGCGCGGTCGGGGGCGCACGGAGTACCGTGCCGCCGGGACCGGGCGGGCCTCTCCATCGCAGTGCCTCCTCGGACCTCGTCGCCGCACTGGTGTGGTGGGGTGCGACGACGGTCGGGCGAAGGGTAGTGCGCCCGGCCTGGGGTCGCCCGACCCCGTCATGGTCGGGTCGTGCTTGTTACCGAACAGTAGCCAAGGACGACCATGACATCTCGGACCGGGGCCGGTCCCGCGGGGAGACACGAGTCACGCCCGATCGGCGCTGGTCCGACCGTGTCGACCCGATCGCGCAGCGTGGCGCACCGGTGGGCCGGGTGGCTCAGCCCCTAGGATCCCGTACGGGTCTCGTGGTCTACTCGCCTGCGGGAGCGACCGGGACAAGCGGACTGCCGCAAGGAGGAGCTGTGAAGACCTCGTACGAGGCGATCCAGCTGGTACTCGCCCAGGGCGGACAGCTGACCACGGTCAACCTCCGTGACTGGATCACGAACAACATCGTGCCGCTGATCCTGCTCGCGATCGCCGTCATCCTGCTGTGGATCGGTGGTCGTGGTGACAACGCCGGCGTGGCCCGGCGCAGCATCGGACTGCTGGTGGGTCTGATCGCACTGGGCATCGCCGTGACCGGCAGCGGTCCGGCCATCGGACAGGCGCTGGCCAACCTGCTCGTGACCCCGGGCTGATCCGTGCTCGTTCGCACGGACGACGAGGTCTACCGCGTCGACGCCGTCTGGCTCGGGCCGCCACGGGCCACCTTCCCCTGGCGTGCCCGCTACGTCAGCTACGGCGTCGGACTCCTCGTCATGATGCTGATCATGTTCGTCCAGCGCCGGCTCGGTATCGGCCTGGACTTCTTCTCCGTGGCCTGGGCGCTCGTCGGCACCGTCGCGATCACCCGCCTGCTCGGCAAGAAGATCGACTACGAGCGGCCGCTGGGCCAGGTCCTCGGCCAGTTCTGGGCCGAGGTGACCGGGCCGCGGGCCGGCCGGAAGGCCGCGGGCGGCTCGGTCCGCGCGGGGCACGTCCGCGTCCACACCACCCGTGCCCACCCCGGCGTCCCGTCGGCCGGTGGCCGGACCCCCGCGCTGTCCACCGCGCAGCGCACCCGGATCGACGCCGCGGGGACGCAGCCGCCGGTCACCGTGGACGCCGTCGTGGACACGCCCGCCACCACCGCTCCGGTGGTCCCGGGGCTCGAGGCGCCGGTCGCCGCACCCGCGCGCGTGGTCCCGCCACTGCCGGAGCCGGGCAGCGCGCCGCGCCGGAGCCGTTTCCGCCGGGCCCGCGGCGGTGGCAGCGGTCGCGGCGCGAGCGTGCCCGCGCGCACCCCCCGTCCCGACCCGTGGCGCCGGAGTGGCCACCGTGGCCGCACCTGAGCGGACCCCCCGGCCGAAGGCCCGGCGCGGCCGGGCCCGTGCCGGCGAGGGCGGTTCGGACTACACCCCGTCGATCGCGCTGCGCTCGATCGACGGGCACATCACGCGTACCAACGGGCAGGTCATGGCCTGGTACCGGCTCGCGGCGCAGGCGTGGAGCTTCCGCAGCGACAACCAGCGCGAGGTCCTGATCCGCCAGATCGCCGCGCAGCTCGGCGAGCTGCAGGGGCGCTGGCTGCACCTGCGCGTCACGACCCGGCCCTACCCGGTGCACATGTGGGCGGAGTCGTTCGACCAGAACGCGATCGGCCGTATGCCCGACGTGCCCGGCGCCCTGGGCTGGGACGGGTTCCTGGAGGGCGAGCAGCGCCACCTGATGGGGCTGTCGATGGCGGACAAGGAGGTCTTCCTCGGCATCGAGGTCTCCGGCCGCGGGCTGATCGACCGCTGGGTGGAGCGCGCCGCGCCCGTCCTGGACCGCCTCGTGCCCTCCGCGGTCAAGGCCGAGCTCGCCGCGCTGGAGACCGAGATCAACCACCTGGACGTGCTCGTCGCCGGGTCCGGTCTCGACGCCGTCCCCGCGAGCGCGGAGGACATGGCCTGGCTGATGCACCGCTCGGTCGCCCTCGGGCTGCCCGCCCCGCGCGGGCTCTCCTCGGTGCCGCGCGGGGTGTCGACCTGGGAGCCGGAGGACCTCGCCGCGTTCACCGAGGGCGTCGACCTGCACCAGGAGCCCTACGCGCCGACGGTGCAGGTCGTCGGGCGGATGCGCAGCCAGACCGTCACCCGCAACGTCGCGGTGCTGAGCGTCGGGCTGATGGAGGGTCTGCGGATCCCCGAGATCGACGACCCGTGGATGCAGCACTCCGACCGGCTGCCGTTCCCGGTGGAGTGGTCCGCGCGGATCTACGTGCGCCGTCCGGAGGACGTCACCGGCGAGCTGCAGCGCCAGATGGGCAAGGTGCGCAGCCAGATCCGGCACTACACCCACGACCACGACCTCGACCCGCCGATGTCGCTCGCGCGGCAGGCCGACCGGGTCCTGGAGGTCGAGGACGAGCTCACCACCGGGCTCACCCAGCTCAACACCCGTCTCTACGGCTGGTGGCGGATCGCCGTCTCGGGCCGCGACGAGGCCGAGGCCACCACCCGCGCCCAGCAGGTCGTCGACCTGTACCGGCCCAAGGTGCAGATCGAGCACCCCGAGGCGCAGTACCGCTACGCCCGCGAGTTCATCCCCGGCGAGCCGCTGGCCGCGACGGCCTACCGGCGACGCGGGTCGGTCACCTGGGCGGCCGCCGCGGTCCCGGCCGCGACGGCCAGTGTCGGCGACCGGCGCGGGATCATGCTCGGCGAGACCTGCACCGCGACCCGGCGTCCGGTGGCCTGGGACCCGTGGCTCGCCCAGGAGGTGCGACGCGCGTCCGGGCTCACCGCGATCGTCGGCGGGCTGGGCTCGGGCAAGTCGTTCCTGACCGGGCTGGTCGTCTACAAGACGTTGCGCGCCGGGGCCCGCTGGACGGTGCTCGACCCGTCCGGGCCGCTGGCCGAGCTGACCCGGCTGCCGGAGCTGGCGCCGTTCTCCCGGCACATCAACCTGCTCCGCGCCGACCCCGGCATCCTCAACCCGTACCGGGTGGTCGCCGAGCCGCGGCCGGACCACTTCCTCGACGACGAGGACCCCGAGCGCGCCTGGAAGCGGGAGCGCTCGCTGGCCGCGGCCACCCGCCGTCGGCTGGTGCTCGACGTGCTGTCCGGGCTGCTGCCCTACGAGATCGCCCGCCAGCCCCACACCCGGATCGTGCTGCTCCGCGCGGTCCGCGAGGTCGGCGGCTCGCCCGACCGGCACCCGGGCATGGTCATCGACGCGCTGCGCCGGCACGCCGGTGAGGGCGAGGACCACGCCGGTGTCGTCGCGGACTTCCTCGACGAGCGGCGCGAGCTGCCGCAGGCCGCGCTGCTGTTCCCCGACGAGACCCGGGCTGACCCCTGGCAGGCCGACCGGGACTACCGGCTCACCGTGCTGACGATGCAGGGACTGTCGCTGCCGCGCCCGGGCAGTCCGCGCGAGGAGTGGACCGACAACGAGTCGCTCGGCGTCGAGCTGCTGAACCTGGCGTCCTGGCTGACCCAGCGCACGATCTACGACGCCGACCGCAACCTGCGCAAGGGCGTCGCGCTCGACGAGACGCACTTCCTGTCCCAGGTGCCCACCGGCAAGGTGCTCATCGACCGCCTCGCCCGCGACTCCCGCAAGTTCAACGTCCGCGCCCTGTTCGCCTCCCAGCTGGCCGGTGACCTGCTGCGGGTCTCGGGCTTCGCGTCGCTGGTCAACGCCGTGTTCGTCGGCCGGACCGACGACGAGGAGGCCCAGTCCGAGGCGCTGCGGCTGCTGCGCGTGCCCACCGACGTCGGCTACGAGGAGATGCTCGGGACCCTGTCCCCGCGCCCCCGCCACGACGACCGGCCCGACGACGCGCCCCGCCAGTTCGTCTTCGCCGACGGCCACGGCGGCGTGGAGAAGGTCCGCATCGACCTGGAGGCACCGCACCTGGAGCACGTCCGCGAGGCGCTCGACACCAACCCCGACGCCGCCCGCGTCGTCGCCCCGCGCCCGCCGGGTGGTCCGGCGATCACCGCGCCCGGGCATCCCGAGATGACCGCACCCGACGAGCCGAGCCCGCTGCCCGCCCGGCGCGCCCCCGCCCCCGTGGTGCTGCCCGACCTCGACGGCGACGAGATCGACCTGCGTACCGACACCCGGATCGGCCCCGGCGACGACGACCCGGTCCTGGCCGGCGGGATCCGTGCCGGTGGGGTGCAGGTCGTGTCGGTCGCCGCGACCGACGCCGCCGTCGGCCGCGCGGAGCTCTACGACGACGAGCAGCTCGACCTGCTCGACGAGCTCGACGACGACTGGGTGGTCGACGAGCCCGCCTCCGCGGACGGCATCGCCTCCGCGGACGGCACCGCCCCCACGAACGGCACCGGCCCGTCGAAGGGGACGGCGGCCACGAACGGCCACCCCGCGGCCGCTCCCCCCGACGGGGACGGACGGTGACGGCGGGCCTCGACCCGTCCGGCGGCGCAGGCGTCTGGGTCGTCCTGGGCGTGCTGCTCGCGGCCGTCGTCGTCTCGGTGCGGAGGACCCGCCGCCGTACGCCGCAGACGCCCGGGGTGACCCGCCGCCGTCGTCGTCGGACGGCGGTCCTGGTGGTCACCGCGATCGCCGGCGGCACGCTGCTGCTCGGCTCGCCGGCCATGGCGCAGGCGCTGGACTGCAAGTCCCCGCCGGAACCGGACCGCCCCGGCACCGGGCTGGTCGGCTCGCTGGACCGGCCCTCGGCGCTGCACGGGGAGGCCGGCAGCGTCTACGAGGAGGTCGGCTACGCCGGTCTCGTCTGGCACAACTACGACCTGGGCTGCGCCACGTCGGGGGTGCTGAACCCGTCGGTCACCACCGACACGTGGCTGGGCAACCAGGTCTTCAACCTGGCGAAGCTGACCGTCGGTGGGGTGAACTGGGCGCACTACCTCATCGCCGACGGCGGGTCGTTGTTCGCGCCGCTCGACCAGGTCATCACCACCGCGACCCGGGCGATGTACGAGACCGTGTTCACCACCTGGGTGGGCCTCGGCCTGCTCGGCTTCGCGATCATCGTGCTGCTGCTGGCGATGCGCGGGGAGCTCGCGCGCCAGGCCCAGCGCACCGGCATCGCCGTACTCGCGCTGATGCTCGGCTCCGCCGCCTACCTCGCACCGGTCGACTGGTCCCGCGCCGCGGACAACCTGCTGCTCGACGGCGTCACGCAGATGCAGGAGGGCTTCCTCGGCCAGGTCGGGCTGGGCACCCGCGACACCCTCCCGACGGTGCTCGTCGACCAGGTCGCCTACCAGAACTGGCTGCGCGGCACGTTCGGCGCGCCGGACGTCCCGCAGGCCCAGGAGCTGGGCCGGGACCTGCTGCGGGCGCAGGCGTTCACCATCGACGAGATCGACCAGGGCCAGGACACGTCCGAGACGGCGGAGCGCAAGAAGGGCGAGTACGCTGCGCTCGCCGACCGCATGGGGGACCGCTACCCGTACTTCACCGGGGCCTCCGGCAGCCGGATCGGGGCCGGGACGCTCGCGCTGATCCAGGCCGCGTGCATCGCGCTGTTCCAGCTGCTGTCCAAGGTCCTGGTGCTGGTCGCACTGCTGATCATCCGGCTGATGGTGGTGACGGCGCCGGCGATCGCCGTCGTCGCGCTGCTGAAACCGGACGTCATCCCGGCGATCCTGCGCATCGGCGGCGCCGCGATCGTGAACACCCTCGTCGTCGGGGCGCTGGCCGGACTGCACGCGCTGCTGGTCGTGTCGCTGTTCGCCCCAGGGTCCGGGGTCGACCTGTGGCTCGCGCTGCTGGTGACCGGCGTGGTCACGCTCGTGCTGTGGGCGGTCGCGCGGCCGTTCCGGCGGCTGGTGTCGATGGTGACACTGACCCGTGAGCAGTTCGGCGGGATCGTCCCCGGCATCAACGGCGGCCCGGTGTCGCGGGTGTGGAACCGGATGCGCGGCCCGAACGACGCCGACGAGCGCCAGTCCCGCTGGTGGTCCGAGCGCGGCGGCCCCGGCGGGTCCGGCGACCCGGGCGCGGCGCGACCGGAGGCCGAGACCGCGGCCGGGCCGGGGGCCCGGGTCCGTCGTCGCGCGGCACCGGACGTGTCCTCGCCCCAGGCGGCCCGGATCGCCGAGCCGCGCCGCGGGGCGCTGCCGGTCGGGGCGTCCGGGCGGCCCGACACCGGGTTCGCCACGCGGGTCGACCCCGGCGAGGTCGACGACCGCTCCATCTACCGCCGCGACGACGCGGGGCCCCGCCGCCCCGGCGACCCGACCCCGGTGAGCCCGGAGCTCGTCGACGGCGTGCCCGTCTACAAGATCTACCGCCCGCGGGCGGCCCGCACCGGCGGCGACCGTGCCGATTAGGTCCTCCCGCGGCCGCGCCGGCGCCTACCGCGCGGTGTGGCAGTGGCCGCTGCGCTCCCCCGCCCGGCTCGCCGTGACGGTGGTGGTCCTGGGCGGGCTCGTGTTCGGGCTGGTCTCGCTCGGCGGTTCCGGCGGGGCGGCGTCCGGCGGTCTGATCGCCGGGGGCGGCTCCGGCGGCAACCGGTGGGACAGCGGGTCGTCCGGCGTCTCCGCGACGCCCACCCCGACGCTGCTGCCGCCGGTGCCCGAGCTGACCCCCGAGGCGCTGCCGGTGTCGCAGGCCCCGCGGCAGGCGCTGGAGACGGCGCGGGTGTGGGCGGCGGCCTGGGTGAACCATCCCGACGGGATGACCTCCCAGCAGTGGGTCGCCGGGCTGCGGCCGTACACGACCGACGAGTTCCTCGGCGTGCTCGCGGGCGTCGACCCGTCGAACGTGCCCGCCTCCCGGGTCACCGGGCCCGCGACCCCGACCCGGGTCGCGCCGAAGAGCATCGAGGTCACCGTGCCGACCGACACGCTGACCCTGCGGATCCTGGTCGTCGACACCGAGGCGGGCTGGAAGGTGTCCCGCTACGACCGGGCATGAGCACTCCGCTGACGCGTGCGCTGCGGCCGCTGCGGCTGCTGCTGCCGTTCCTCGCGATCGGGATGGCGCTGGTGCTGTTCCTGACCGTCGGCTTTCTCGCGTTCAGCCCCAACCTCGGCGGCGGCCGGTCGAACGCGGCCTGGTGCGACACCGGGATCTCGACCGCGACGGTCGGCCGTGGCGGCGGGGGAGCCACCTTCGAGACGCTGTCCGACGAGCAGAGGCAGAACGCCGCCGCGATCATCTCGGTCGCCAAGGACATGCAGCTCCCGCCGAAGGCGTGGCTGATCGCGCTGGCCACCGCGATGCAGGAGTCGACGCTCCGCAACATCGACTACGGCGACCGGGACTCGCTCGGGCTGTTCCAGCAGCGGCCGTCGCAGGGGTGGGGCACCCCCGCGCAGGTCACCGACCCCGCCTACAGCAGCCGCATCTTCTACGAACGGCTGATGGAGGTGCCGGGCTGGGACTCGATGCCGGTCACCAAGGCCGCGCAGACCGTGCAGCGCTCGGCCTTCCCCGACGCCTACGCCAAGTGGGAGGGCCTGGCCGCGTCGCTGGTCGAGAACATCGGCGATGTCGCCAACCCGACGGGCTGCGCCCCCGGTACGACCGGCGCGCTGCCCCCGGGCGTCGCCGGGGCCGCGATCGGCTTCGCGCTCGGCGAGCTCGGCAAGCCCTACGTGTGGGGCGCGACCGGACCGGACTCCTGGGACTGCTCCAGCCTGCTGCAGGCGTCGTACCGGGCGGCCGGCGTCACGATCCCGCGGGTGTCGCGCGACCAGTACAACTCCGGCGGCCACCTGCCGGTCCGGGACATGCAGCCGGGCGACTTCCTCTTCTACGCGCACGACACCTCGGACCCGACCACGATCTACCACGTGATGATGTACCTGGGCGACGGCAAGATGGTCGAGGCGCCGAACCGCAACTTCCCCGTCCGCGTGCAGCCGGTGTCGTGGGAGTTCTCCGATCTCGTCCCGCTCGCCACCCGGCCGGGGACCACGCCGAACCCCGCCTGAGCGGGGTCGAGGCGCCATCATGGGCGACATGCGCTCCCCGCTCTCGGACTATCTCGACTCCGCGGCGCCCGGTGCCTGCCCGGACCACCTCGTCGTGCCGCGGTCACTGGCCCAGTCGATGCCGCTGCGCTGGCAGCAGGTCTTCGTCGGTCTGCTCACCGACCTGCACGACGCCTACCCCGGCGTCGACTGGCCGGAGTACGCCGTGTCCGCGGTGCGGGCCGAACCGTTGACCGAGCTCGACGACGCCCAGCTCGCCACACACGGCTACGTCACCGAGCTGGGGCCCGACGGCGACCTCGAGTACCGCGACGCCGACGACCGCGTCGTCCCCGGGTCGCTGCCCGTCCGGGTGGAGGTGCCCGACACCGTGCCGCCGGCGTCGGCGGGGCAGGTGCCGCGGGGGACCGTCGTCCTGCGCTGACCGCGCCCCGCGTCGCCGCTTGCTGCTCGCACCGGTCGGGTCCGGCCCGGTGCGCGGGGGTGTCGCCGAGATGCACCTCAGCGGGAATCGTCGATCTCCACAGCCCGCTGAGCTGCATCTCGGCGTGCGGCAGGGACACCTCCCCTGCGGATCCGCTCACCCGGTGAGCGAGTTCCCGGCCCCCTCACCAGGCCCGGTGCGTCCCGACCGGCGCGCGACGGCGCTGCGCCGCGTCGGCGAGCCGGTCCAGCTCACGGACCAGGTACGCGGCGTCGGCCGGACCGGCGTGCACGACGGCGTCGTCGGGGAGCGGGCCGCCGACGACGTCCGGGGTCGGGCGCCGCTGGACGTAGCAGCCGTCCGTGGTGGCGTGCACCAGGAGGACGCCCGGCGCGCGGCACGGGTCGGGTCCCTTCCGGCCGGCGCCGAGCTGGGCGACGCCCTCGACCTGCCCCATCCGCCGCAGCATCTCGGCCTCGGTCCCGCTGCAGCCCCGCCGCAGGAGCTCGTGGACGAGCCGGTCGGGATCGCCGTCGGCGCGCTCGGCAGCCTCGCCCAGCACCGCGACGGGGATCCGCACCCCGGCCCCGGGGCCGGGTACGACCTCGCCGAGCAGCTCGACCAGGACGGCCGACGCGTCGTCGGGCGGGACGCGGACCAGCGCGACGTCGTCGCCGATCCGGGTGGCCAGCACCGCGCGCCCGGCCCGCCGCGCGACCAGCGCCCGCTGCCACGACGGCGGTGCGACCACGAGGTCGTGCTGGAACTCCGGTGCGACGACCGTGCGCAGGTCGCCGACCAGGTCCGGCTCGAACGCGGTGCCGGTGAACAGGCCGCGTGCGGCGAGGGTGTCGAGACACCCCCGCACGACACGGGCCCGCTCGACGTCGGTGAACCCGGGGCTGAGCAGCTCCAGGACCGCGGGGTTGCGACCGAGGTCGAGCAGGTCCCGGGCGACGTCGAACTCGGCGGCGGTGAGGACGGTGGCGCGGTTCCAGTCGATCATCGGTGGGGCTCCTCGGGGGCCAGGACGGCGTCGGTCGCGGCGATCTCGATGTCGAACACCTCGTCGGTGGGGACGACGTAGCGGTTGCGGTGGTCCCGGGTGTCGCGGGTGCCCGCGCCGCCGGCCACCGGGCCGTAGCCGCCGGGGGCGCCGCGTCCGGTGCTCTCGCCGGGGCGGGCGGACCAGGCCGGCTCGGCGGTCCGGGCGCCGGGACCGAACTGCTCGTGCAGGCGCGCGCCACCGGATCCCGTGCCGCCGGGGAGCCGGTCGCCGTACTCGGGACCACGGGCCGACGGCGGGACGAGCGGCTGGGCCCGGGTCCGTTCGCCGAACCGGCGTCCGAGGTCGACGCGGGTGGCGAGCGGGTCGGGGCCCGGTGTCGTCGTGGGGTACGGGCCCGGGGACGCGGCCGGCCGGTACGGGTCCGGGGCGGGCGTGGTCGTCGGGTCGAGGTGCTGGGGTGCGACGACGTCGACCGGCCCGGGAAGCCCGGTGCCCCGGTCCCGGTCGGCCACGCCGTCGCCGGTGGTCCCGGGACCACCGGGCCCCGCGGTTCTCCCGACGTCCGGCGTGCCGGGGCCCGATCCGACGAACCCCGATCCCTCGGTCCCCGGCCCGTCGGTCCCCGGCCCGCCGGGAGCACCGACGCCGTCCGGTCCGGGGCGGGGCCCGCCGCCCGGCTGATCCGGGACGCCGGTTCCCGGACCGCCTCCGCCGAGAGGGGTGGCTCCGCCGGCCCCGACACCGGCCGGGCCGTGACCGCCGGCCCCGGCCGAGCCCGGCGCCGGACCTCCCGCACCGGTGGGCGTCGCGGCCGACCCCGGGTCGACGGTGCGGAAGCGGTCGTCGATCGCCGACGCCGTGTCGAGATGCTCCTGGAGGACGCGGTCGGCCTCCTCGCTGTGCCGCTGGTCGCGTTCGAGCGAGGTGACGTAGTCGGCGACGGTGGCGCTCAGCCCGGTCAACGGGGTGCTCGCCAGCAGGTGGAGGTTGCGGACACCGCTGGTGAAGATGCCCGGCGGGGTGGGATCCAGGGCGGCGATGGCGGCCTGGGCGCGGTCGAAGGACTGCCCGTAGGCGTCCAGCTGGGTCGCGCCGTTCGCGGTGACGGGGGCGGTGCACATCATCGAGGTGGTGATGCCGTCGAGGGACTGCTGGGCGGCGGCCGCGGCGGGGCCCTGCCAGGAGATGCCCAGCTCGGCCATGCGTTTCCGGGCCTCGTCCGATGCGGAGCGCAGCTCGGCGTCCGCGGTGCGGAGTGCGGCTGCGGCGTCGGCGACCGCTGTCGAGCCGGGTTTCCCGACCACCCAGGCGTACTTCTCCTGAAGCGACGTGGCGGCGAAGTTGAAGCCCTGGTGGAACGCCATTCCCGTGTCCTCGTGGTGGTGAGCGACGATCAGGCCCGGAAGGACCTCTCGATCGCGGCCTCATCGATCCGGTACGACGCGGCAACAGCGCGTAGTGATGTGACGGCGTGCTCCAGCTCGATCCGGTGCGCCACGTGACGATCGATGATGGCAGCGAACTTCTCGTCGAACACCGGTGTCGCGATCCCCGATATCGGGTCCTCACCGCACGGGCCGACCGTGCAGCCGAGCGCGTTCTGCAGGGCGGCGCGAATGGCCTCGGCCTGCTGTGCGAGTGATCGACCGACGCCGAGGACGTTGTCGGGAGACACCTGACTGGTCAGGTCGTTCAAGGTCTGCGGGTCCGACGAACTCATGGGCGGGCAAGGTAGTCGGCGGTCCGTACGAGCATGGGTCCTTCGAGCGACTGCTTCGCGGTCGCGAATCGCAAGGGTCAGCGCGGAGCGAGCATCGCGAGTGCCTCGTCGAGGACCTCGTTGGCCCTTTCACAGGGTGCGCGTACGGGACTACCGGCCTCGCGCAGTTCGTCGGTGGGTACCGAGGCCTGGGCTCGTACGGATGTCGAGTCGTCGGTGTCGGCGACGGCTTCGCACACGGCCAGCCGGGCTGTGAACCGCTCGTTCTCGATCACGTCGTATCCCCGGGTCCGGCCGGAGGAGGAGTCGGTTGACCGGAGATCTGTCGCGGCGAGCGGGAGGAATTGCAGGTTGATGTCGATCCGCGGGGTTCCGGTGCCGAAGTAGCCGCACGAAGGGGACCGCGTTCCGCGGATCACCGCATCGTTCGCCCGGGGATCGCGGAGCTCGAGCGTCCGAAGGGCCGGTGCGGACAGGAGATCGCAGGGATGCCTGCTCGTCACGTCGATCGGACCCGGCTGGGCCGTTTGTGGCGAGTCCGGTCCCGGCGGTGTGGCGCCGGGGCTGCACGAGGTGACCGCGACGGTGAGGACGACGGCCGCCGACCCCAGAGCGACCCGACGCGCAGCCGGTACGAGCACGGTGATCCTCCGTCGACGATCGAGCGGCCACAGGCTAGCCCGCCCCACCCCCGTCGACGGCCGTTCGGAGCGCCCGCGAACGTCGTGGATAAAAGTTGAGTCCCCCGGGAACAAGTCTTCCGGGTCGCCCGTTGACCCCCATGAGAGCAAGTTGAGCAGGACCCACTCAAGGGCGATGCACGAGGCGCTCCCCGGCCTGGTACAACTTGAGCCGGACGCACTCACACCCCACACATCTCGGAGGCAGTCACCATGGCTCGTACGGTCGGTATCGACCTCGGGACCACCAACTCCGTCGTCGCCGTCCTCGAGGGTGGCGAGCCGACGGTGATCGCGAACTCGGAGGGTGCCCGCACCACTCCGTCGATCGTCGCGTTCGCGCGCAACGGCGAGGTTCTCACCGGTCAGTCGGCGAAGAACCAGGCCGTCACCAACTCCGACCGCACGTTCCGCTCGGTCAAGCGTCACATCGGCACCGACTGGAAGACGCCGGAGATCGACGGGAAGACCTTCGCGGCGCAGGAGATCAGTGCCCGCGTCCTGCAGAAGCTGAAGCGGGACGCCGAGGCCTACCTGGGCGACGAGGTCACCGACGCCGTCATCACGGTGCCGGCGTACTTCGAGGACGCGCAGCGCCAGGCGACCAAGGAGGCCGGCCAGATCGCCGGTCTGAACGTGCTCCGGATCGTCAACGAGCCGACCGCGGCCGCGCTGGCCTACGGCCTCGACAAGGGCGACAAGGAGCAGACCATCCTGGTCTTCGACCTGGGTGGCGGCACGTTCGACGTGTCCCTGCTGGAGATCGCCGAGGGCGTGGTCGAGGTCAAGGCCACCAACGGCGACAACCACCTCGGTGGCGACGACTGGGACGAGCGGATCGTCAGCTGGCTCGTCGACAAGTTCAAGTCCTCCCAGGGCATCGACCTGACCAAGGACAAGATGGCGATGCAGCGGCTCCGTGAGGCCGCGGAGAAGGCGAAGATCGAGCTGTCCAGCTCCTCGTCGACCAGCATCAACCTGCCCTACATCACGGTCGACTCGGACAAGAACCCGCTGTTCCTGGACGAGACGCTGTCCCGCGCGGAGTTCCAGCGGATCACCCAGGACCTCCTGGACCGCACCCGCAACCCGTTCAACCAGGTCATCAAGGACGCCGGCATCTCGGTGAACCAGATCGACCACGTCGTCCTCGTCGGTGGCTCCACCCGGATGCCCGCCGTCACCGAGCTCGTCAAGGAGCTGACCGGCGGCAAGGAGCCGAACAAGGGCGTCAACCCGGACGAGGTCGTCGCCGCCGGTGCCGCGCTGCAGGCCGGTGTGCTCCGCGGTGAGGTCAAGGACGTCCTGCTGCTCGACGTCACCCCGCTGTCCCTGGGCATCGAGACCAAGGGCGGCGTCATGACCAAGCTGATCGAGAAGAACACCACGATCCCGACCAAGCGCTCGGAGATCTTCTCCACCGCGGACGACAACCAGCCGTCGGTGCAGATCCAGGTCTTCCAGGGCGAGCGCGAGATCGCCGCGTACAACAAGAAGCTCGGCATGTTCGAGCTGACCGGCATCGCGCCGGCGCCGCGCGGTGTCCCGCAGATCGAGGTCTCCTTCGACATCGACGCCAACGGCATCGTCAACGTGTCCGCCAAGGACATGGGCACCGGCAAGAGCCAGGAGATGACGATCACCGGCGGTTCGGCGCTGTCCAAGGACGACATCGACCGCATGGTCAAGGAGGCCGAGGCGCACGCCGAGGAGGACGCCAAGCGTCGCGAGGAGGCGGAGACCCGCAACCAGGCGGAGACCCTCGTCTACCAGACGGAGAAGTTCGTCAAGGAGAACGACGAGAAGCTCCCCTCCGACGTCAAGGACGCGGTGAACGCCGCCCTGGGTGAGACCCAGGAGGCGCTGAAGGGCACCGACCACGAGGCGATCAAGTCCTCGATGGAGAAGCTCGCCACCGAGTCCCAGAAGATGGGGTCCGCCCTGTACTCCCAGCCCGGTGCCGAGGGCGCCGCGGGGGCCGCCGGTGGTGCTGCGGACGGTGCCGCGTCCGACGCGCAGGACGACGTCGTCGACGCCGAGATCGTGGACGACGACAAGGACGCCAAGGGCGACAAGTGACGGCCGGCGGCCATCCACGGGACGACAGGACGGTCGACATGGCAGACGAGCAGAAGCAGGAGGAGCCGGTGACCTTCCGGGACCGCCGCAAGGTGGACCCGGAGACCGGCGAGGCCCGTCCGGCGACGGACGGTGCGGACACGACCGGGGCCGCCGACACGGCGGCCCCGGCCGGGGACGGCGAGCAGGTCGCGGGCCCGGCCGACGGGGAGGACCCGGAGGTCGAGAAGCTGCGGGCCGAGGTCGCCGAGCGCACCGCGGACCTGCAGCGGGTCAGCGCCGAGTACGCCAACTACCGGCGCCGGGCCGACCGTGACCGCGAGCAGACCCGGGTCGACGCCAAGGTCTCCGTGGCGAGCGACCTGCTGGTCGTGCTCGACGACTTCGAGCGCGCCGAGCAGCACGGCGACCTCACCGGGCCGTTCAAGTCGGCGGCCGACAAGGTCACCGGGGTGCTCTCCAAGCTCGGCCTCGAGCCCTTCGGGGCCGAGGGCGAGGCGTTCGACCCGTCGCTGCACGAGGCCGTGCAGCACGAGCCGGCCGAGGGCTCCGGCCCCACGGTCACCGTGCTGTCCACGGTCCTGCGCCGCGGCTACCGGATCGCCGACCGGGTGCTCCGCCCCGCGATGGTGACCGTGCAGGACCGCCCGGAGGCCGAGGTCTCCGAGCAGGCCCGGGCCGATGCCGCCGACGGCGGCGCGGACGCCGGCGACGGCGAGCCGCAGAACCCCGCCTGACCAGGGCGGACAGGGACGTGACCGCGCGGTGCGGCGGGAGGCGACGAGTCTCCCGCCGCACCGCGGGTCTGATCGGGAAGGAGGCGGAGTGACCCAGCGCGACTGGATCGAGAAGGACTTCTACCGCGAGCTGGGCGTCTCCTCGACGGCGTCCCAGGACGAGATCAAGAAGGCGTACCGCAAGCTCGCCCGCGAGCTGCACCCGGACGCGAACCCCGGTGACGAGAAGGCCGAGGCCCGCTTCAAGTCGGTCTCCGAGGCCTACGGCGTGCTGGGCGACGAGTCCAAGCGCAAGGAGTACGACGAGACCCGCGCGATGTTCGCGGGCGGCGGCGGCTTCGGCGGGTTCGGCACCGGCGGTGGCTTCCCCGGTGGTGCGCGTCCCGGTGGCGCCGGCCAGGGCGGCTTCGACATCAACGACCTGTTCGGCCAGGCCGGCCGTTCCGGCGGTGCCGGGGCCGGCGACTTCAGCGACATCCTCGGCGACATCTTCGGCCGCACCGCGCGGAACAACGCCGGCGGTGCGGGCGGGTACGGCACGGCCGGTGCCCGCCGCGGTCAGGACGTCGAGAGCAGCCTGACCATCTCCTTCGACGACGCGGTGCGCGGCGCGACGGTGCCGATCAAGCTGTCCTCGCCGGGGCGCTGCGAGCGCTGCGGCGGCACCGGGTCCCGGCCCGGCAGCACCCCGCGCACCTGCCCGACCTGCTCCGGTCAGGGTCTGGTGAACCGCAGCCAGGGCGCGTTCTCGTTCTCCGAGCCGTGCCGCGACTGCCGCGGGACCGGCCGCATCATCGACGACCCGTGCCCCGAGTGCCACGGCGACGGCGTGTCCACCCGGACCCGGTCGCTGACGGTGCGGGTCCCCGCCGGCGTCGACGACGGGCAGAAGGTCCGGCTCGCGGGCCAGGGCGAGCCCGGTCGCGGCGGCGCACCCGCCGGTGACCTCTACGTCACGGTCTCGGTCACCCCGCACCGGATCTTCGGGCGGTCGTCGAAGAACTCCGACGACCTGACCCTCACCGTGCCGGTGACCTTCCCCGAGCTGGCTCTGGGTGCGACCCTGACGGTGCCGACGCTCGACAGCACCGTCTCGCTGCGGATCCCGCCGGGGACCGCCAGCGGCCGGACGTTCCGGGTGTCGGGGCGTGGGGTCGAGCGCAGGAACGGGAAGAAGGGCAATCTGCTGGTCACCGTCGAGGTGGCGGTGCCGCAGAAGCTGGACGAGGCGGCCACCAGTGCGCTGGAGGCCTATGCCGAGGCGACGTCGTCGTTCGACCCGCGGGCCGATCTGCTCGGTAGCACCAGGAGGTGATGGCGGTGGCCGGACGACGCACCCCCCGGGACGGGGAGGAAGCGCTGACCGTCGACGTCGCACACGACAGCCCGGTGTTCGTCATCTCGGTCGCCGCGCAGCTGTCCGGCCTGCACGCCCAGACCCTGCGCAGCTACGACCGGATCGGCCTGGTCAGCCCGGGCCGGTCCGCGGGCGGCGGGCGTCGCTACTCCCAGCGCGACATCGCGCTGCTGCGCGAGGTGCAGCGGCTCTCCCAGGAGGAGGGCGTGAACCTCGCGGGCGTCAAGCGGATCATCGAGCTGGAACAGATGGTCGACGAGCTCTCGGCACGGCTCGAGGAGGCCACCGCCGAGCTCGACGCGGTCCGTGCCGCCGCCGCGCAGGCCACGGCGGCGGTGCACCGCTCCTACCGGCGCGACCTCGTGCCGGTGGACCGGCGCCAGGCCGTCGTGCGCTGGCGCCCCGCAGACGACGGCTGAGTCCCCCGGGCGGTGCGGGCCCGGACCGCTCAGGCCGCCGTCAGGACCCCGCGGCGGGCCAGCAGCCCGAGCACCACGGCGCCCAGTAGCGGGACCGCGGCCAGCACCGCGAACGGCAGCGCCGGCGGGAACGAGGGGTCCAGCAGCGCGCCGACGCCCGTCGAGCCGACGAGCACCATCAGCCCGCCGAACGAGGCCAGCACCCCGAAGTGGGCGCCCAGCCTGCGCTCCCCGGCCAGCCGGGGCACCAGGTCCTGCGCGACCGGCACGGCGAACATCTCGCCGAAGGTCAGCAGCAGCACCATCAGCACCGCGGGTGCGAGCGCCCACCACCCCGGCAGGCCCGGCAGCAGCCGTGCCACCGCGACGACGGTGAACGACGCGGCCATCAGGCAGAACCCGAGCACCACCGAGCGGCCGGCCCCGATCCGGTGGCCCCACGTCGTCACCCGCATCTGCAGGCAGATGACCAGCACCGACATCAGCACGAACAGGAAGCCCAGTGCCGCGGTGCGGCCGACGCGCTCCAGCTCGTCGGGCAGCGCCAGGTACAGCTGGTTGTAGGACAGCAGCCAGCCCGAGTAGCCGGCCGCGAACAGCATGAAGCGACGGTTGCCCAGCACCTCGCCCCAGCCCGCGAGCATCGGCCGTCCGGCCTGCTCGGCCTCCCGCCACGGCAGCCACCGCCAGTGCGCCAGCCCCACCACCACGAAGCCGACGGCGGCGACCAGGCAGGCCAGCTGGAAGTCGACCAGCATGAGCGCGGTGCCGACCAGCGGCCCGGTGACCGTCCCGACCTGACCGGCGACGGCGAACATCGCGAACACCTCGGTCCGTGGCGGGCCCTCCCCGGCGCGTTCCCGCTCCCCGGCCTCGCGCGCCAGCGACGACTCGACGGCCGGCGAGAACAGGGCGGCCGCGAACCCGGTCAGGAGCGCCCCGCCGATGACCGCGGGCAGCGTGCCGGCGGCCCCGAGGAGGATGAATCCGGTCACGCGCAGCGCGCACCCGGCGAGCACGACCGGCTTCGCACCGAACCGATCGGTCAGGGTCCCGCCGATCACGAACAGCCCCTGCTGGCTGAACGTCCGCAGTCCCAGCACGAGCCCGACGGGCGCCGCGGCGAGCCCGAGGTCCTCGGCCAGGTGTGTGGCCAGGTAGGGCAGCACCATGTAGAAGCCCACGTTGAAGGCCAGCTGGGTGCTGATCAGCAGTTTCATGACCGGCGGGAGCCCGCTGAAGTGCGCCCATCGACCGACGCGGAGCGGAGCCGCGGGACGCGGGTCCGACTCGGGATCGGCGGGGCGGCGGAGCAGACTGCGGAGCACCACGAAGTGGTACCAGGTCGCCCTCTGCAGTCGCGACTCGATGGCAGTAACGACATATGCGCATGCATGCACACACTTGACCGTGTGTACAGGCTTACCGAAGATCTTCCGGGCGCCGGGTGACACACGGTCGAGGGGCGCCGGAGAGGACAGGTCGCCATGCCCGCCGCGCGCGCCGTCGTAGCACCCCGTCGTTCCCGGTTGCGGGTCGCCGTCGCCGTGGCGGTGAGCGCCGCGGTCCTCACCGCATGCGGTGGCACCGGCGGCGGGACCGGCCGGGTGGTCCCGGACGGGCAGGCCACGATCGCGATGGCCTTCGGCCCGTCGGCCGGCTACGGGGTGGACACCGACGACGCGTTCGTCGTCTCCCAGCTGGGTGTGACCGAGTCCCTGGTGGCGTCCGGGCCGGACGGCCGGCCGCGACCCGCACTGGCGACGGCGTGGGCCCAGCAGTCCGACCCGCGGACCTGGCGGTTCGAGCTGCGCCCCGGCGTGACCTTCCAGAACGGCGAGCCGCTCACCGGGCAGGCCGCCGCGACCGCCCTGAACTGGGTGGCCGGCGTCGCCGCGCCGCCGCGTGCGGTGCGCGGGATCGGCATGCAGGCCGCCGCGGACGGCGCGGACGCCGTGCGCGTCACGACGACGAAGCCCGACCCGATCCTGCCGCTGCGGCTGTCCAGCGCGAACACCGCGATCCTGGCGCCGTCGGCGTACCGGGCCACCCCGCCGTCGGTCCAGCAGACCGGCACCGGCCCGATGACGATCACCCAGGCGAACGGCACCCAGTCGGTGACCCTCGTCCGCAACGACCGCTACTGGGGCGAGCGCCCGCAGCTGGCCGGTGTCACCGCGAACTTCGTGCCCGACCCGGCCGCCCGCGCCCTGGCGCTGCGGGCCGGCGACGCCGACATCGCCCAGGAGCTCCCCGAGTCCAGCGCCCTGGAGTTCAGCGGTGACGAGTACGTGAACCAGACCGTCGCCGCGCCCCGGACGGCGTCGCTGATCCTCAACCAGTCCCGCACGCCCTTCGCCGACATCCGGGTGCGTCAGGCCGTCGCCGCCGCGGTGGACCGCACCGCGCTCGGTGAGCAGGCCCTCGCCGGGTCGGCGGTCCCGGCCTCGGAACTGTTCGGCCCGGCGGTGGCGTGGGGCTCGCAGGACGCCCCGCCGCCCGCCGACCCCGCGCGCGCCCGGCAGCTGCTGACCGAGGCCGGCTACGGCCCGGACAACCCGCTGCGGATCGAGCTGGGTGCCTACGGCGCCCGCCCCGAGCTCCCGACGCTGGCCACCGCCGTCCAGGAGATGCTCCGCGGGGCCGGCATCGAGGCCACCGTCCGCATCGGCGACTACGACGCCCGCGAGCCGCAGCTGCTCGCCGGTGACTTCGACATGTACCTGCTCTCGCGCAGCTACCTGCTCGACGTGCCGGACGCCGGCGCCACGCTGACCACCGACTACACCTGCCAGGGCTCCTACAACCTCAATCACTACTGCTCGCCGGAGTTCGACGCCCTGCTCGCCCCGCTGGCCACCGAGACCGACCCGGCCGCACGTCAGAAGGTCTTCACCGAGGCCGCGGCGAAGCTGACCGCCGACGTCGTCGGGGTCCCGCTGGTGCACACCAACGCGAACGGTGTCGGGCACCGGGTCACCGGCTACACCGTCGACCCGCTGGCCAGGTCGCTTGTCGTCCCCGGGCTGGCGACGACGGAGTGACCGCACTCGTCGCGCGCAGGCTGCTGGCGCTACCGCTGGTCGCCGTGGCCGCGGCGGTGCTGGTGTTCCTGCTCCCGCGGTTCTCCGGCCAGGACACCGCGCTCGCGATCCTGCGCAGCCGGACCGGGGAGTCCGACCCGGACCCGGCGGTGCTGGCCGCGCTGCGGGAGGAGTACGGCCTCGACGGCTCCTGGTGGGACCAGTTCACCGGCTGGGCCGGCGCGCTGCTGCGCGGCGACCTCGGGATCTCCTGGACCAGCCGTACTCCCGTCTCGGGCCTGCTCTGGCCCGCTCTCGGGGTGTCGCTGACCCTCGCCGTCGCCGCGCTGATGCTCGCGGCCCTGGTGGGCATCCCGCTCGGGGTGCGCGCCGCGCGCCGTCCCGGCGGCCGGCTCGACCGGGTCCTGACCACCGGCTCGGTGCTGGGCGTCGCGATCCCCGAGTTCGTGCTCGGGACGGCGCTGGTGCTCGCCTTCGCCGTCACCGTGCCGGTGCTGCCCGCGACCGGCTGGGGCGGGGTCGACCAGGCCGTGCTGCCGGTGGTCACGCTCGCCGCGTTCCCCGCCGCGCTCGCCGCCCAGCTCGTGCGCGCCGAGACCCTCGACGCGCTGGCCCGCCCGCACGTCGCCGTCGCGCGGTCCAAGGGCATCAGCGACGGACGGGTGCTGTGGCGCCACGGCGGCCGCCTGGCCCTGACCTCGGTGACCTCGCTGTCCGGGCTGTTCCTCGGCGGTCTGCTCGGCGGCTCGGTCGTGGTCGAGGTGCTGTTCGCGATCCCCGGCCTGGGCCGCCTGCTCTACGACGCCGTGCTGGGCCAGGACCTGCCGGTCGTGCAGGCCGGGCTGCTCGCGATCGTGCTGGTCGCCGCCGTCGCCGGGATCCTCGCCGAGCTGCTCGCGCTCGCGCTGGACCCGGTCGCCCGGAGCGCCGTCCGGTGACCGCCCCGGCACTGGCCCGCCCGGCGGGCGCACGCGCGCGCGTCGCGCGGCACTCGACGTGGTGGCAGGCGGGGGCGTTGGTCCTGCTCGGGGTGCTCGTCGTGGTCGCCCTGCTGCCGCTCGACCCGGTCGCCAACGACCTGTCCCACCGCTTCGCCGGGCCGTCGGCCGCACACCCGCTCGGCACCGACCAGCTCGGCCGCGACGTGCTCGCCCGGCTCGCCGTCGGCGCCCGGCTCTCGGTCGGGTTCACCCTGGTCGCACTCGCGCTGTGCGCGGGGATCGGGACGGTGCTGGGCGTGCTCGCGGCCTGGTGCGGACGGGCGGTCGGGCAGCTGTTCCAGCGCACCATCGACGTGCTCGTCGCGATCCCGGCGGTGCTGATCGGACTCGTGGTGGTCGCCGCGTCCGGTGGGGCGCCGGGCGTGTGGTCGCTGCTGGTGGCGATCGTCGTCGCCGGGTGGACGCCGTTCGCCCGGCTCACCTACCAGCTCGTGGTCCGCGAACGCGCCCGCGAGTACGTCGAGGGTGCCGTCGCCGTCGGCGCCGGGCCGCTGCGGATCGCGTTCCGGCACGTCCTGCCGAACCTCGCCCGGCCGCTGCTGTCGCACCTGTGCCTGCGGTTCGCGAACGTCCTGCTGACCGTGGCCGGGCTGTCGTTCCTCGGGCTCGGTCCGCAGCCGCCCACCCCGGAGTGGGGGGCGATGCTCGCCGACGGGCGGCAGTTCCTGTTCAACGCCCCGCAGCTCGTCCTGCTGCCCGCGCTGGCCGTCGTCGGGACGGCGCTGCTCGTCACCTCGCTGGGCCGCGGGCTGGAACGCCGGTGGACGACCGGTCCGACCGGACAGTTCTGACATCGCTTCGTTCCTGCCAGACTGCTGCGAGTACGGATGAACGGCAGGAGGTACGTCGTGGCGATGACCGGAACCGACGGACGGCGCAGGGGCGAGGCGCGACCGGAGCTCAAGAGCCTGGTGGACGAGACCGGGGTCGTGCCCCGCGCGGCGGCGCTCGGCGAGGCCCGGGAGGTGCTGGCCCGCGACGGCGTCGTCCGGATCCCCGGCGCGGGCCCGGACCCGGAGGCGATGGTCGTCGCCGCAGCCACCCTGCTCGGTGGGCGGCTGCGCGAGCTGTTCGGCATCCGGCCACAGGGCGGGACCGACTCGCCGGTCCTCGGCCTGCACAACGACGGCGCGTTCCTCGAGGCCGACGTGCACGGCCGCACCGTACGGCTGCGCGACCCCGACGAGGACTTCCTGTTCATGCACTGCACCTCCCCGGCGCCGTCCGGGGGCGACTCGGTGCTCGTCGACGGCTATGCGCTCGCCGAGCGGATCGCCGCGGAGCACCCGTCGCTGCACGGGTTCCTGACCGGCTGCGACGTGGACTTCTTCGGCAGTCGGACGAACCCGCCGCGCGGTGTGCCGTCGACCCCGCTGCTGCGCCGGATGATCGAGCACACCCGTGGTGGCCGGCGTGCGGTCCGAGCGAGCGACTACGCGCTGCCGGTGCCGCGCGAGCCGTACTGGGACACCCACCTCGCGCACATCGAGTCCTACGCCGACGTGCTCGCCACCGCGTTCGAGGCCGCACCACGGTTCCGGCTGGAGAGCGGGGACCTGCTGGTCCTCGACAACTACCGCTTCCTGCACGGGCGCGACGCGTTCACCGGCAGCCGGGAGCTGCACGTGCTGTCGGTGCGTACCACCGAGGCCTTCTGACCGGGCCCCGCGACGACGACGGCCGCCCTCCCGGCGCGGGAGGGCGGCCGTCGTGGCGTACGGGCCTGCTCAGTCCATCGTGAACGGGTCGTAGGTGATGCGGTCGAGCGGCGTGCCCGCGACCAGCATCCGCGACACCGTGGAGCGGATCATCGACGGCGACCCGCAGACCAGGACGTCGTGGTCGCTCCAGGCGCCGAACCGGGTCACGACGTCGGCCAGGGTGCCGGTCTCGGCCCCGGACGGCTCGTCCTCGTACTCGACGACCGGGATGACGTCGAGCCACGGGTAGTTGTAGGACAGCTTGCGCAGCGAGGTGAAGTCGTACAGGTCGTCCCATGTGCGGCCGCCGACGAACACCTGGGTGCGCGGCGGCTGGGGGCGCCGGCCGACCTCGTCGAGCAGCGCCTTCATCGGGGCGACGCCGGTGCCGCCGGCCACCATCAGCAGCTCGCGACGGGTGTTCTGCGGGACGGCCATCCGGCCCATCGGCGGGCCGATCCGCCAGGTCTCGCCGACCCGGCTGTGCGCGACGATCGCGCGGCTGACCCAGCCGCCCTCGACCGCGCGGACGTGGAACTGGATCGTCCCGTCGCGCCGCGGCGCGTTGGCCGGGGACAGGTAGCGCCACAGCCGCGGTCGGTGCGGTGTCTCCACCGAGACGTACTGGCCGGCCTGGTAGGGCACCGGCTGGTCGGTCGCGACGGTGACCACGGCCAGGTCCCAGCCGATCCGGCGGTGCTCCACGACCCGGCCCAGCCAGGACGCGGGCCCGCGCTCGGCCGCGGCGGCCTGCTGCATCGCGTCCGCGACGATCCCGTACGCGCCGGTCCAGGCCTTCTCGATCTCCGGGGTCCAGTTCTCGCCCGCGAACGTGGCGATCGCCGAGAGCAGGGCGGCGCCGACCGCGTCGTAGTGCTGGGACAGCACGCCGAACTTGCGGTGGTCGCGACCGAGCTGCTGCAGGAACGGGACGAGGTCGTCGGGCTGGTCGACCATCTGCACCACGTGCACGATGGCGCGCAGCAGCCGGCTGCGCTGCACCTCCATGTTCACGGGGAACAGGTCACGCGTCTCGGGCGCATGGCTGAACAGCGTGGCGTAGAAGTGCTTGCCGATGTCCTCGGCCTGCGGCTCGACGAGGGCGAAGCTGGTCCGGATGAGCTCGACGGTGCGCTCCGCCTCCGAGGCGGGGCGTCGCGGCGGGGCGACGTCGCCGGCGATCAGCTGGTCAGCAGTCATGCCTGGCGGACACTCTCCTCGGTCGTGCTCCGTGCCGCGGTGACACCGGGCGTTGCCGCCCGCGTTCCGCCGGTTAGGGTACGCGAGAGACTCCATCCGCCGGAACGGCGTACGCCGACCGACTCACCAGTGTGTGGTGAGCGGGTACGCATTGTCACTCATCATCCGTTCGGGGACGGCGGTCACTCGTCATGGCGTGGGTGGCGCCGTGGTCAGGATAGCGCCCATCGCGGGGAATGCCGACGTGGCGTGTCCCGGGCCGGTCGGAGCCGTGATCGTTTGGTCCTGGCCGCGCCGGATGGCACGGTTGTCCTGTGCCGTTGCGAATCCCCGCCGTCGTCCTGCCCGGACGGGACCGTCCGGCCACGCCGCCGGTGGTCGTCCCCGCGACCCCGGAGCGCGGCGTGCCCGACGCCCCGGAGGTCACCGACGGACCGCACCGGCCCGGCTCCGCGGGTGAGCACGCGTTGCAGGCCGAGGTGGGCAGCTCCGCCCGCGCCGGCCGGTTCTACGACGACCAGCTCCGCGACCGGCTGCTGCCGCGGATGATCGAGTTCGTCGGGCGGATGGAGATGGCCTTCGTCGCGACGTCCGACGCGCACGGCGAGTGCGACAGCTCGCTGCGGGCCGGCCCGCCCGGATTCCTGCACGTGCTGGACCCGCACACGCTGGCCTACCCCGAGTACCGGGGCAACGGCGTGTACGCCAGCCTCGGCAACCTGGTGGAGAACCCGCACGTCGGGATGCTGATGGTCGACTTCACCGAGTCGCTGATCGGGCTGCACGTCAACGGCCGCGCCCGGATCATGGACGACGACGCCTTCCGCACCGTCTACCCCGGACACGCGCGCGACCACGCCGCGGGCCGCCGCGCCGAGCGCTGGGTGGTGGTGGACGTGGAGGAGGCCTACATCCACTGCCGCAAGCACATCCCGCGGATGGAGCGGGTGACGCAGCGGCGCGCCTGGGGGACCGACGACCCGGCCCGCAAGGGCGGCGACTTCTTCGGTGCCAAGGGGACCGAGCCGCGGGTGCCACGGCCCTCCCGTCGCCGGTTCCCGAGCACGACGCACCTCGGCGCGGGGGCCTCACGGACGCTCCGGCGCCGCCCGCACGGCCGCTGACCTGGGGCGACGGTTGCGCACCAGAGGATACTCCGATCGAGTGAACCGAGAGCCGTGACCCGGGTCGACCCTGGTCGTTGACAGCAGCAGACCGTCACCGATCGAGCACGCTCGGTCGAACCCCCGGGCGGTCGGACGGCAGGCGACACCCACGGGCTCCGGGTGCCGTTCGCGTCGTCCTGTATCGGATACACCACAGGAGAAGTCAGACATGCTGTCGAAGAAGAAGCTCGGCCTCGTCGTCGCCGGTACCGCCGCCACGCTGGCCGCGGCCGCGCCGTTCGCCTTCGCGGGCGACTACGGCCACGACAAGGGCGAGCACCACGGCGCTCCGGCGAAGGCCTGCGCCTTCGAGGGCGGCGACGCCGACGCCAAGGGCAAGATCGTCACCGAGGGCTCGCTCAACGCCCTGGCGCAGGCCCCGGTCGCCGGCTCGAACATCGGCCAGGCCGGCAACTGCAGCGACTTCCTGAACGACAACGTCCGGGACAACGCGAACGACAACTTCAGCGACAACGACAACCGCGTCACGGTGATCGACAACAGCGAGCGCTGATCGTCGTACCCGTTCCACCCTCGGCCCGTCCGGATCACTCCGGGCGGGCCGAGGTCGTTCCCGGGAACTTTCCGGTGTTGAGCGGAATGGACTCAACTTTTCTGCGGTTGACCCTGTCGAGAGGCGCACCGGCCGGGCAGACTGTGGAGCAGCGGCCCGGGGTGCCGCTCCCCATCCACAGACCATCGACCTCAGAAGGACCGGGAGGAACGCGGAGCATGGACTCCTTCAACCCCACCACCCGTACCCAGCAGGCCATCTCCGCCGCCGTCCAGGCCGCGACGCTGGCCGGGAACCCCGATGTCGGGCCCACCCACCTGCTGGGTGCCCTGCTGGCCCAGGGCGACGGCATCGCCGCGCCGCTGCTGGCCGCCGTCGGGGCGGACGCGGCCGCCGTCCGATCCGAGCTGACCGCGCTGGGCAACCGGCTGCCGTCGGCGTCGGGGTCGTCGGTGAGCGCGCCGCAGCTGTCCCGGGACGCACTGGCCGCGATCACCGCGGCGCAGCAGCTCGCCACCGAGATGGGCGACGAGTACGTCTCCACCGAGCACCTGCTCGTCGGCCTCGCGCGCTCCGGGGGCCCGGTCGCCCAGCTGCTGGGGCGTCACGGCGCCACGCCGGACGCGCTGCGCGAGGCGTTCGGCAAGGTCCGCGGCTCGGCCCGGGTGACCAGCCCGGACCCCGAGGGCAGCTACCAGGCCCTGGAGAAGTACGGCCAGGACCTGACCGCCCGGGCGCGCGAGGGCGAGCTCGACCCGGTCATCGGCCGGGACACCGAGATCCGCCGCGTCGTCCAGGTGCTGTCGCGGCGCACCAAGAACAACCCGGTGCTGATCGGGGAGCCGGGCGTCGGCAAGACCGCGATCGTCGAGGGCCTGGCCCAGCGCATCGTGGCCGGTGACGTCCCCGAGTCGCTGCGCGGCAAGCGCGTCGTCTCCCTCGACCTGGGGTCGATGGTGGCCGGTGCGAAGTACCGCGGCGAGTTCGAGGAGCGTCTCAAGGCCGTCCTGAAGGAGATCACCGACTCCGCGGGCGAGGTCGTCACCTTCATCGACGAGCTGCACACGATCGTCGGTGCGGGCGCGTCCGGCGAGGGCGCGATGGACGCCGGCAACATGATCAAGCCGATGCTCGCCCGCGGTGAGCTGCGGATGGTCGGCGCGACCACGCTCGACGAGTACCGCCAGCACATCGAGAAGGACCCGGCGCTGGAGCGTCGCTTCCAGCAGGTGCTGGTCGGCGAGCCGTCCGTCGAGGACACCGTCGGCATCCTGCGCGGGCTCAAGGAGCGCTACGAGGTGCACCACGGCGTCCGCATCACCGACGCCGCCCTGGTCGCCGCGGCCGCCCTGTCGGACCGCTACATCACCGCCCGGTTCCTCCCGGACAAGGCCATCGACCTCGTCGACGAGGCCGCCTCCCGGCTCCGGATGGAGATCGACTCGCGTCCGGTGGAGATCGACACCGTGGAACGGGCCGTCCGCCGCCTGGAGATCGAGGAGATGGCGCTCGACAAGGAGATCGACGCGGCGTCGAAGGACCGGCTGGTGGCCCTGCGCGCCGAGCTGGCCGAGAAGCGCGAGGAGCTGGCCGCGCTGACCGCGCGCTGGCATAACGAGAAGAGCGCCATCGACGTCACCCGCGAGCTCAAGGAGCAGCTGGAGCAGCTGCGCGGCGAGTCCGAGCGGGCCGAGCGCGACGGCGACCTGGGCCGGGCCGCGGAGCTGCGCTACGGGCGCATCCCGCAGCTGGAGAAGGAGCTCGCCGCCGCCACCGAGACGGTCGAGCGCGCCGAGGACGTGATGCTCAAGGAGGAGGTCGGCCCGGACGACGTCGCCGACGTCGTCAGCTCGTGGACCGGCGTGCCCGCCGGCCGGATGCTGGAGGGTGAGACCGCCAAGCTCCTGCGCATGGAGGACGAGCTCGGCCACCGGGTCGTCGGCCAGTCCGAGGCCGTGCGCGTGGTGTCCGACGCGGTGCGCCGGGCGCGTGCCGGCGTCGCGGACGAGAACCGGCCGACCGGCTCGTTCCTGTTCCTCGGGCCCACCGGCGTCGGCAAGACCGAGCTGGCCAAGGCGCTCGCGGAGTTCCTGTTCGACGACGAGCGGGCGATGATCCGCATCGACATGAGCGAGTACTCCGAGAAGCACTCGGTGGCCCGCCTCGTCGGTGCCCCTCCCGGCTACGTCGGCTACGACCAGGGTGGTCAGCTCACCGAGGCGGTGCGGCGGCGGCCCTACAGCGTCGTGCTGCTCGACGAGGTCGAGAAGGCCCACCCGGACGTCTTCGACACACTCCTGCAGGTGCTCGACGACGGCCGTCTCACCGACGGCCAGGGCCGCACGGTGGACTTCCGCAGCACGATCCTGGTGCTGACGTCCAACCTGGGCAGCCAGGCCATCGCCGACCCGTCCCTGGACGAGAAGGGGCGGACGGACGCCGTCATGGCGGTCGTCCGGTCGCACTTCAAGCCGGAGTTCCTCAACCGGCTCGACGACGTCGTGGTGTTCCACGCGCTGTCGACCGAGGAGCTGACCCACATCGTCGACATCCAGGTCGGGGTGCTGGGGCGCCGGCTGGCCAAGCGGCGGCTGTCGCTGGAGGTCTCCGACGCGGCCCGCGAGTGGCTCGCCATGAACGGGTTCGACCCGGTCTACGGCGCGCGCCCGCTGCGCAGGCTGGTGCAGTCCGCGATCGGCGACCAGCTCGCCCGCGAGCTGCTGTCCGGCGGCGTCCGCGAGGGCGACACGGTCCGGGTCGACCTGGACCCGTCGGCCGACGGCGGGACCGGCGGCCTGGTCGTGGGCAAGGCGGTCGGGGCGGCCGACCCGGCGGTCGCGATCGCGAACTGATCCACCGGTTCGCCCGTGGGCCCCGGCGGTGCACGTCATCGTCGGGGCCCATGGAGCACTTCACCGCCGAGCAGCCGCACGCCGGGCGGACCTGGCTGGACGAGTACCGCACCCGCATCGAATCGATCCGGGTCCGGGCCGAGCAGGCCCGGGACCGGGTCGCGACGGTGACCGCGACCGCACGCACCCGCGACGGTGCGGTCGTGGTCACCGTCGACCCGTCGGGGAGCCTCACCGACCTGCAGCTCGGCGTGCGCGCGGAGGAGATGCCGCGGGCCCGGCTCGCCGAGACGGTGCTGCGGCTGAGCCGGGAGGCCGCGGCGGACGCGGCGGCGCAGGTGGAGGCGATCATGGCACCGCTGACGGGGGCCGGGCGGTGACGGACACCGGCGGTTTCTCCGTCGACCCGACGAGACTGTCCGACCACTCGCGCCGGGTGTCCGCGCTGGCCGAGGCGACGGCGGCCGCGGTGCCACGCTGGACGGACCTCTCCCCGGACGCCTACGGCGTGCTCGGCACGGTCCTGACGGGTGCGCTGCTGGCGCCGACCACGATCGGCGCACGGCAGGTGGCCCGAGGGGCCGAGGCGCTGGCGAGGGTGGCGGGCGACCTCGCCGAGTCCGCCGCGTCGTACCGGACCTTCGACGCCGACCTGACCGCCGAGGTCTGCGCAGTCGACGTCGGTCCGTCACCCGGCCGGAGCGGATCGTGAGCGCGCCGACCCCGCACCTGTTCGACGCGCCGCCGCCCACCGCCGAGGACCTCGTCGACGACCGGTTCGAGGGCGCGGGCATCGCCTCGTCCTTCCACGACATGGGCAAGGCCGTCGACGGGCAGGACGGCCTGGGCATCGTCTCGGCCGGAGCCGCGCTGGCGCTGGACCACGTCAGCGTCGTCCAGGACCCGGTGGCCACCCTGGGCTCGGCGGTCGCCGGCTGGGCGATGGAGCACATCGAGGTCCTGCGTGAGGTGCTCGACGTCCTGTGCGGCGACGGGAAGCAGATCGGGGAACGGGCCGACGGCTGGGCCCGGTTGTCCCGGCACCTGGAGGGCCGGGCCGAGGAGCTGGACCGGGCGATCACCGACGTCCCGGCCGTCTGGACCGGTGCCGCGGCCGGGGCCTACCTCGCCGCCGCCACCCGGCAGGTGACGAGCCTGCGGGAGCTGGCCGGTGACACCCGGGAGCTGGCCGGGCTGGTCCTGGACTCGGGGGTCCTCGTCGGGACCGAGCGGGCACTGATCCGCGACGCCATCGCGGACTTCCTGGGTTCCATCCTGTCCAGGATCGTCCTGGCCACCGCGGTCACCGTCGCCACGGCCGGCGCCGGGGCGGTGACGGTCCCCGCCGTCGTCCTCGAGATCGTGCAGTTCGCCCGCACGCTGGTCGCCCGGCTCGAGGAGATCCTCCGGATGCTGGAGGACGCCGCGGGCACCGCCACCCGGATCGGGCAGAGCCTGCAGACGCGTTCGCCGTCGAACGCGGTCCGTGCCTCGCGTGCGGAGTCCGCGGGCGCCGTCGCCCTCGACGCCGTCGTCGAGAGCCAGAAACAGCAGGCGTCCGCCCGCGAGACCGTTGCGGAGTGGGACGGGCCCGTCCCGACGGCGCCGGCCGGCTGATCCGCGACGAACGTGCACGTCCGGAGCCGTGGCGCTACCACTCCACGGGGCCCGTCGGGACTACGCTGCCCGGCATGTCGGTCTGGTTCGTCATCGCCCTCGTCGCGATCGTCGTCGGTGTCGGTCTGCTGCTGTTCGACCGGTTCCGCGGGGGCGCGACGCGGGACCGCCGTCGCTGGGCGTCCATGCGGGAGTGGGAGTACCTCGAGTCCGATCCCGTCCTGCCCAGCCGCTGGCGCTACGGGACGATCCACCAGGGCGGCCCCGGTGTGGCCCGCAACCTGGTCTCGGGCGACGTCCCCACCCCGGACGGCCCGCGCAAGGCCTACGCGTTCGACCACGAGCAGGCCGGCCGCATCAGCTCGGTGCTCTGCGCGGTGCAGGTGCACGAGTCGCTGCCCGCCGCCGTCGAGCTGCGGCTGCCGTCGGCCCCGCTGCCCGACGACGCCGGCCTCGACCTGCTCGAGCCGGTCGGTGAGCGCTACGCCTTTGTCAGCGACGCCGACGCCGTCCGCCCGCTGCTGACCCCGCGCGTCGCCGACGCCAGCGACGCGGTCGGCGAGGACGTCGAGCTCCTCTGGGCCGAGGACGCCTGGGTGCTGGCCGCCGCGCCCGTCGGCATCTCCGCCGATCGGATGCAGGACCTGCTCGCCGATCTGGCCGAGGTGGCCACCGCTCTGGAGGAGGGGCTGCACGCCCGTCGTCCCGCGATCGAGTCCTGATCTGTGGATATCTACGCAGCGTTGATCCACCGCAACGCGATGTGACCACCCGAACGCGTTAAGCCGAACGGGTACCGCTAGCCTGATCGTGTGGCTATGGCTCTCATCACCGGCGGCGGTACGGGTCTCGGCGCGGCTCTGGCCGACCGACTGGCCGCGCGCGGACACGACCTCCTGCTCGTCACCCGCGACCCCGAGCGGGTCGCCCCCACCGCCCGGGAGCTCGCCGCCCGGTACGGGATCCGCGCCGACGTCCTCCTCGCGGATCTCGGCACCCGGCACGGCCTGTTCCGGCTCGAGGCCTTCCTCGCCGGACCGGACGCCCCGGCCGTCGACGTCCTCGTGCACGACGCGCTCGCCGACGCGGCCGGCGCCGCACCGGACGGCGGGCGGGCGAGCGTCGACCTCGGCATGACGGCGACGATGCGCCTCACCCACGCCGCGCTGCCCGGCATGCTGCGTCGCGGCACCGGCGGGATCGTCGCGATCGGCGGGGACGAGCGGTCGGCCGCGTGGGCGGTCTCGTTCGTCACCTCGCTCGCCCCGACCCTGACCGGCGACGTGCACGTCGTCGCCGTTCGCGGCGACGACCGGCCGGAGTGGACCGCCGACGCCGCCGACGCGGTGCTCGACGACCTCGACGCCGGCCTCGTCGTGAGCGCCCCGCAGAGCGGCCCGGCCCGTCCGGGCCCGGCCCGGCGCGCCGTCGCCGCGGGCGTCCGTGCGGCCCGGCGCGGCGTCGAGCTGTTCGCCGACGCGACCTGGGAGCCCACCGGCGCGGCGGCCGTCGCCACCCCGGCCGCTGCGATCCCGGCCGCCCCGTCCGCCACGCCCGAGGAGCTGCTCGGCGGTGCCGGGCACCGGGAGCCGTCCCGGCTGCCGGACCTGCCCTCCCGCCCGGGCGCGGGGCGCGCCGTCGTCGCCGCCGGGGACTGCGGGCGGCACTGGGCGGCCGGTCCGGTGCGCACCGCGGCGCAGCGCGCCCGCGCGAGCGCCGCGGCCCGTGACCGCTCCCGTGGCCACCAGGTCTCGGCCTACATGACGTCGACGATCACCAGCTCCTGACCGCGCGGGACGGCACGGGATGATGTCCCGGTGACGACCACCGGGACCCCGCCGCTGCCGAAGGCCGAGCTGCACCTGCACATCGAGGGCACGCTCGAACCCGAGACCGTGTTCGAGCTGGCCCGGCGGCACGACGTCGCGCTGCCGTACGCCTCGGCGGAGGAGCTGCGGGCGGCCTACGACTTCACCGACCTGCAGTCTTTCCTGGACGTGTACTACGCCAACATGGCCGTCCTGCGGACCCGCGACGACTTCGCCGCGCTCGCGTCGGCGTACCTGCGGACCTGCCCGGAGCAGGGGGTCCGGCACGTCGAGATGTTCTTCGACCCTCAGGCGCACACCGCTCGCGGCGTCGCGATCGGCGACGTGATCGGCGGGCTCACCGACGCGATCGAGCACCACGCCGACGACGTCTCCGCCGGGCTGATCCTCTGTTTCCTGCGCGACCGGTCGGCCGCCGAGGCGGAGGAGACCCTGCGGGCGGCGGAGCCGTACCTGGACCGGATCGTCGGGGTCGGGCTCGACTCGGCCGAGGTCGGGCACCCGCCGTCGAAGTTCACCTCGGTGTTCGAGCGGGCCCGCGGGCTGGGTCTCAAGCCGGTCGCGCACGCGGGAGAGGAGGGCCCGGCGGGCTACGTGACCGAGGCCCTCGACGAGCTGGGCGTGCTGCGCGTCGACCACGGCATCCGTGCGATCGAGGACGACGCCCTCGTCGCCCGCCTGGTCCGTGACCGCACCCCGCTGACGGTCTGCCCGCTGTCCAACGTCCGGCTCGCCTGCGTGCCCGGCATCGGGCTGCACCCGCTGCCGGAGATGCTGGCGGCGGGGCTGAACGTGTCGGTGCACTCCGACGACCCCGCCTACTTCGGCGGCTACGCCGACGCGAACTACGCCGCGGTCCGCGAGGGCCTCGGCTTCACCGACGACCAGCTCCGCACGCTGGCCGCCAACTCGATCACCTCGTCGTTCCTCGACGACGAGGCCGTGCAGCGCCTGCTCGGCGAGGTCGCCGACTGGGGGGCCGCGGCCCGCGGGTGAGTCAGGCCGTCGCGGCGAGCCGGACCGGGCGCAACGGGTGCAGCGGGCGCCCGGCACCGGCCCGGCCCCGCTCGACGTCGAACGGCGACAGCCGGAACCGGCGGGTCCGCAGCTGGTACTCCGCGGTGTTGGCCGGCCACATGACGACGTTGACGCCCTCGTCGTTCTGGTAGTAGCTCGCGCAGCCGCCGGTCTCGTACACGGTGCGGGCCGAGCGGCGCCGGATCCGTCGCGTCCAGCGCTCCTCGACGGCAGGCTTCACGTCGAGCGCACGGATGCCCTCGGCCGCCATCCGGCACACGGCGTCGGCGACGTAGCGGGCCTGGGCCTCGGAGAACAGCAACGTCGAGCTGGCCCCGCTGGTCGCGTTCGGGCCCTGCATGAGGAACAGGTTCGGGAAGCCGGGGTAGCTCATCCCCAGGTAGGCGCGCGGGTAGGCGCCCCAGTGGTCGTGCAGGGACCTGCCGTGGGCGTCGTGGATGCGGCGCGCGATCGGGGCCGTCGCGCCGACCTCGAACCCGGTGGTCAGCACGATCGCGTCGACCTCTGCGCGGCTTCCGTCGCCGGAGACGACGGTCCGCCCCTCGACCCGGGCGAGCCCACCGGTGTGCAGCGTCGTGTTCGGCGCGCTCATCGCGGGCAGGTAGTCGTTCGAGACCAGCGGCCGCTTGCAGGCGTAGTCGAAGTCGGGGGTCAGCCGCGCGCGCAGCTGCGGGTCGGGCGTCTGGGCGGCGAGATGCCTGCGGCCGACCCGGGTGAGTGTCTCGCGCAGCAGCCGCGAGCGACGGGTCGCGGCGAGCAGCTCGGCGCCGACGTAGATGACGTCGAACTGCATCCGGCACAGCAGCGGGTTCGCCGCCAGCGCGCGACGGGTGCGCTCGCCGACGGGCCGCTCGGGCTTGGGCAGGATCCAGGCCGGGGTGCGCTGCAGGACGTGCAGCTCGGTGACGCGCGGCTGCAGCTCGGGGACGAGCTGGATCGCCGTCGCCCCCGTCCCGACGACCGCGACGCGCGAGCCGGTGAGGTCGGTCCCGTGGTCCCAGCGGGCCGAGTGGAACACCGGGCCCGGGAAGTCGGCGAGGCCCTCGACGTCGGGCAGCTTCGGGTCCGCGACCAGACCGGCCGCGCTGACCAGCACGTTCGCGGTGAACTCCCCGGACGGCGTCGCGATCCGCCAGCGGGCGTCCGCGGGGTCCCAGCGGGCGGAGAGCACGTCGGCGTCGAAGCGGACGTGGTCGAGCAGGCCGGTCGAGCGGGCCAGGCGCCGGGCGTAGTCCTGCACCTCGTGGCCGGGCGCGTAGAGGTCGCTCCAGTCCGGGTTGGTCATGGCGCGCAGCTGGTACAGCGGCGACGGCGTGTCGACGCCGACCCCGGGGTAGGTGTTGTCGCGCCACACCCCGCCGACGTCGTCCGCCCGCTCCAGCAGGACGAAGTCGTGCACACCCCGCCGTAGCAGGGCCAGGCCCACGGCGAGTCCGGTGAACCCCGCCCCCACGACGGCGACCCTCGAATGACGGGGCGACGGGCCGCTCGGCACGTCGGAGGTGCCGGGGGAAGCGGGATCGACCGGCCGCTGGATCGGCAGCGCCTCGGACGTCATGGTCTCGACGGTAAAGGCTTCATGGTGCACCGGCACGCGAGAGCGGCCCGTCTCACGAGGTCGTCGCACACCTCTGTCGCACGGGTCACACCCGACCCGTCGGTAACCGTCGCGCCTGCGCCGGTCGGGTGCGGACGCACTACGCTCCCCGCGTGCCCTCCGTCATGATCACGGGCGCGTCGTCGGGGATCGGGGCCGCGTTCGCCGATCGGCTCGCCGCCGACGGCCGCGACCTCGTGCTCGTGGCGCGCGACGCCGACCGCCTCCGGACCGCCGCGCAGCGCTACCGCGACCTCGGTGTCGCCGTCGAGGTGCTGCCCGCCGACCTGTCGGACCCGGACCAGCGGGCCCGGGTCGTGCGCCGCCTCGCCGACCCCGACGTCGCGCCGGTCGACCTGCTCGTCAACAATGCCGGGCTCGCGCTCGGCGCCTCCTTCCTGGAGAACGACGCCGCCGACCTGGCCCGCCAGCTGCAGGTGAACGTGGCCGCCGTGCTGGAGCTGACCCGGGCCGCGCTGCCCGGGATGGTCGACCGCGGCACCGGAGCGGTGCTGAACGTCGCGAGCGTCGCGGGCTTCCTGGCCGGGCGCGGCTCCACCTACCCGGCCGACAAGGCGTGGGTCATCTCCTTCACCGAGGGCGTCGCGGCGTCGCTGCAGGGCACCGGGGTGCGCGCGATGGTGCTGTGCCCCGGCTACGTGCGCACCGAGTTCCACGAGCGGGCCGGCATCGACGTCGGCGCCCGCCGCGGCCCGCTGTGGCTGGAGGCCTCCCAGGTCGTCGACGAGGCACTCGCCGACCTCGACCGGGGCCGGGTCGTCTCCGTGCCCTCCAGGCAGTACAAGGCGATCGTGGGGGTGACCGGGGTGCTGCCCCGGGGCCTGCTGCGACGCATCACGGCGACGTTCGACAGGGATCGCACATGAGCTCCGCACACACCGACCGCTCCCGCCTCGCCGCGCTGGTCCGGGAGATCGCCGTCGTCCACGAGCGGGTCACGCTCTCCTCCGGCGCGGAGGCCGACTACTACATCGACCTGCGCCGCGTCACGCTGCACCACGAGGCGTCCCCGCTGATCGGACGGCTGCTGCGCGAGCTCACCGCGGACTGGACCTACCGATCGGTCGGCGGGCTGACGCTCGGCGCGGACCCGGTCGCGACGGCGGTGCTGCACGCGGCGGCGGCCGAGCCGGACACCGACCCGGTCGACGCCTTCGTCGTCCGCAAGGAGACCAAGAAGCACGGCATGCAGCGGCTCATCGAGGGCCCGGACATCACCGGCCGCCCGGTGCTGGTCGTCGAGGACACCTCCACCACCGGCGGCTCGGTCCTGACCGCGGTCCGGTCGGTACTCCGGGCCGGCGCCGACGTGGTCGGGGTGTGCACCGTCGTCGACCGCGACACCGGCGCCCGGCAGGCCGTCGAGGCCGAGGGCGTGCCGTACCGCGCGCTGCTGGGGCTGGCGGACCTGCAGCTGGGATGAGCGAGCCCGGGCCCAGCGAGTGGTCGGTCCCCGGCCAGGTCGGGGTCGGCCCGTGGGCCGGGCCGTGGCCGCAGGGCGACCAGTGGGACCCGGAGCTGCTGGAGCACGGTGACCGGCGCAACGTCGTCGACCGCTACCGCTACTGGCGCCGCGAAGCCGTCGCGGCGGACCTGGCAGGCCGGGCGCACCCGTTCCACGTGGCGATCGAGAACCTCGGGCACGACCACAACATCGGCACGGTGGTGCGCACGGCGAACGCCTTCGGGGTCGCCGGCGTGCACGTCGTCGGGCGACGCCGGTGGAACCGCCGCGGCGCGATGGTCACCGACCGCTACCTGCGGCTGCACCACCACGCCGACTCGCACGGTCTCGTCGCGTTCGCCCGGGAGCACGGCCTGGCCGTGGTCGCGGTGGACAACGTCGCGGGCGCGGTCCGGCTGGAGGCCACGTCGCTGCCGCGGGACTGCGTACTCGTGTTCGGCGCCGAGGGCCCCGGGCTGTCACCGGAGCTGTGCGACGCCGCGGACCTGGTCGTGTCGATCGCCCAGTTCGGCTCGACGCGCTCGGTCAACGCCGGCGTCGCGTCCGGCATCGTGATGCACAGCTGGATCCGCGAGCACGCGGACCTGTCCGACGCCTGGTGATCAGTTGCCGTGCCGGGGCGGCATGGCGGGGCGGCCGGTGGTGTGGCGGTACGGCGGCTCCACGGCGCCGGGCTGCGGGCGCCCGGGTACGGCGCCGTCGGGGCCGTACCCGCCCGGCTGCGGGCCGGGACCGGCGTAGGGCGACCGCGGGGCGCGACCCGGCTGCGGGCCGGGCTGCGCGGAGGGCGGGCCCTGCGGGACCGGGCCGTCACCGACGGCGGGCATCCGCATGGTGACGGCGGCCGGGTCGTCCTCGCGCTCCGGTGCGGTCCCACCGACGGTCGCCACGGCCGCACCGGTCGCGGCGCCCGCGACGCCGTCGACCGGGCCGGCGGGGCCCCCGCGCCTGGACGCGGCCCGCGCCCGCAGCACCTCGAACACGATCGGCAGCACGGAGATCAGCACGATCGCGATGAGGATCAGGTCGATGTGCTCGCGGACGAACGCGAACTGGCCGAGGAAGTAGCCCAGCACCGTCACGCCGGCCGCCCACGCGACGCCGCCGATCAGCGAGTACGTCAGGTAGCGCTTCGGGTCCATCCGCGCGACGCCGGCGCTCACGGTGATGAAGGTCCGCACGATCGGCACGAAGCGGCCGAGGACGATGGCCCGGTTGCCGTACTTCTCGAAGAACTCGTGGGTCTTCTCGACGTGCTTGGGGTTGAACAGCTTCGACTTCGGCTTGTCGAAGATCGCCGGGCCGGCGCGGTAGCCGATGCCGTAGCCGACGGCGTTGCCGGCGAAGGCGGACACCACCAGCACCAGGCAGACCAGCCACAGCGGCACGCCGATCGCGCCCTGCGCGACGAACAGGCCCGCGGTGAACAGCAGCGAGTCGCCCGGGAGGAAGAACCCGAGCAGCAGCCCGCACTCCGCGAAGATGATCGCAGCGACGCCCACCAGGGCCCACGGACCCAGGGACTCGATGATCACCGCCGGGTCGAGCCAGTCGGGACCGAGGGCGAGCGTCTGCGTCGCGGCGAGAACCGTCACGTCGGGAAACGGTACCGGCCGGGTGATGTGGATCGACGTGGCCGTCGCTGTGGGGGTGCTGTGAGCGGCTCAGCCGAGGGCGGGCAGCGCACCCGGCAGGAGCACCGACACCAGCGCGAGACCCCCGCCGAGCAGGGCACCGAGGAGCAGCGCGATCACCGCGGCCCAGACGATCTGGCCGGTCGCCGAACGAGCTGGCTCCGGCGCCGGGGCCTGCTGCGGCCGGCGCTGCGGGGGCGGCCCGGGACGCGGGACCGGCGGCGGGAGCCGGCCGGGGACGCGCGGCGGCACGGGGGCCGGGCCCGCCGCGGGGCGCTGCGGCATCGGGCGCCCGCGGGCCTGCGCCTGCAGCGCCTCGCCGATCCGGCGGGCGGCGTCGTCGCGGCCGGGCTGCGGCGGCTGGGGGCCGGTCATCGCAGCTCTCCCGGACGCCGGACGGCCTCGGTCCCGGCCCGCTCGGCCATGATCCGGGCGACGGCGTCGAGCGCGCGGCTGGCGGTCGACTTCACCGTGCCCCGGCTCATCCCGGCGGCCTCGGAGATCTCGGACTCGGTGAGCCCGCCGTAGTAGCGCAGGACGAGGACCTCGCGCTGGCGCGGCGGGAGCTGGCCCAGCGCGTCGACGACCGACTGGTGCTCGGCCGACAGCATGGCCAGCGACTCCGCGGAGCGGGCGTTCGCCGCGTGCGGCGGCACGTACTCGCGTGCCGTGCGACGGCGCCGCAGCACCGACCGGGACCCGTTCACCACGGCCGCACGCAGGTAGGCGACGGCGGCCGTCTCGTCCCGCAGACCGGTCCAGTGCCGGTGCAGGCCGGTGAACGCCTCCTGCACCACGTCCTCCGCGGTGGCCGGGATGTCCACCAGCAGCATCGCGAGGCGCATGAGCCGCAGGCGGTGGTCGCGGTAGAGGTCGGCCAGCGTCAGGGGTGTCTCCGGGCCCTGCCGGGCCCCGGAACCACCCGGCCCGTCGACCGGGGCCGCCGCCGTGCCCGGGGCGAACGGGTGCGGCCCGGTGCCCGCGGGCGCCGGTCGGCTGTCGATGGCGCGCAACCGGCCCAGCGTCCGGTCGACGGCGTTCTCGGCGCGCTCCTCCTCCACGCCCACCACACTAGCGACCACCACCGACAGGCTCCGCAGCATTACCCGGTGCAGCGGTCGACGGCGTCGCCCGTGGTGAGACCAGGCCCATGGCAGACGATGGCTCCCCCTTCCCCGCGGGTACGTGATACTCACCCGGAGACAAGGAGCGCTGCGCGGAGCAGCGACCGCCGACGACGAGGAGGCAGGCCCCGTGCCCATCGCCACGCCCGAGATCTACAACCAGATGCTGGACAACGCCAAGAGCGGCGAGTTCGCCTACCCGGCGATCAACGTGACCAGCACCGAGACCCTCAACGCGGCGCTGCGCGGGTTCGCGGAGGCAGGCTCCGACGGCATCGTGCAGGTCTCGACCGGTGGCGCGGAGTTCCTGTCCGGCACCCGGGTGAAGGACATGGTCACCGGCTCGGTCGGCCTCGCCGAGTTCGCGCACGTCGTCGCGGACAAGTACCCGGTCAACATCGCGCTGCACACCGACCACTGCCCCAAGGACAAGCTGGACTCGTTCGTGCGTCCGCTGATCGCGATCAGCCAGGAGCGCGTGGACAAGGGGCAGAACCCGCTGTTCCAGTCGCACATGTGGGACGGCTCCGCGGTCGAGCTCGAGGAGAACCTGAAGATCGCGGCCGAGCTGCTGGAGCAGGCGGCCAAGGCGAAGATCATCCTCGAGGTCGAGATCGGCGTCGTCGGCGGCGAGGAGGACGGTGTCGCGAACGACATCAACGACAAGCTCTACACCGCCCCCGGCGACTACGAGCGCACCGTCGAGGTCCTCGGCTCCGGCGACAAGGGCCGTTACCTGCTGGCCGCGACCTTCGGCAACGTGCACGGCGTCTACAAGCCGGGCAACGTCAAGCTCCGCCCCGAGATCCTCAAGCAGGGCCAGGAGGTGGCCGTGCAGAAGCTGGGGCTCGACGCCGGCGCCAAGCCGTTCGACCTGGTCTTCCACGGCGGGTCCGGCTCGCTGCTCGAGGAGATCCACGAGGCTCTGGGCTACGGCGTCGTGAAGATGAACGTCGACACCGACACCCAGTACGCCTTCACCCGGCCGATCGTGTCGCACATGTTCGCCAACTACGACGGCGTGCTCAAGATCGACGGCGAGGTCGGCAACAAGAAGGTCTACGACCCGCGCTCGTACCTGAAGAAGGCCGAGGTCGGGATGAGCGAGCGCGTCATCGAGGCGTGCGAGTCGCTGAAGTCCGCCGGCAAGGCCCTCTGAGTCCTCCTCCGGATCCTCGTCGTGTGCCCACCGGTTGGCGACGACCGGTGGGCGCGCGCCAGGATGGCGGCATGAGTCTGCACGGCAACCTGCTCGAGCCCGACGACACGCGCCTCCCGGTCGACCCCGCCGCGGCGGACCTGACCGCGGGCAAGGACCCGTCGGAGGTGGCGGCGGGGTCGCCGTCGTCGTCGATCGCCTGGGCGGTGCTCGCCGAGCGCGCCCTCGACGCCGGGGAGACCGTCGCCGCCTACGCCTACGCCCGCACCGGCTACCACCGCGGTCTGGACCAGCTGCGCCGCAACGGCTGGAAGGGCTTCGGTCCGGTGCCGTGGTCGCACGAGCCGAACCAGGGCTTCCTGCGGTCGTGCGGCGCGCTGCTGCGCGCCGCCACGGCGATCGGGGAGGCCCCCGAGGTCGAGCGCCTGCGCACCCTGATCAACGACTCGGACCCGGAGGCGCTCGCCGCCCTCGGCGTGTCCTGACGCCGGTGGCCGCGTGGGACCGGGTCCGCTCACGCGGCCGGGCCGGTGCCCGTCGAGTCCGCGCGTCGTGGCTGCCGATCCTGCAGTGCTCCATGGCCGCCGGCCTTGCCCTCTGGGTGGCCGGTGACCTGGTCGGTCACACGCGGCCGTTCTTCGCACCGATCGCGGCGGTGCTCAGCCTGGGCATGTCGCTGAACTCGCGGCTGCGCCGCACGGCCGAGCTCGTCGTCGGGGTGAGCATCGGTGTCCTGGTCGGCGACCTGCTGATCGCGCAGATCGGCAGCGGACTCTGGCAGCTGGTGCTCGTCGTCGCGCTCGCGCTGGTCATCGCGGTGTTCACCGACGGCGGGACCCTGTTCGTCAACCAGGCCGCGGTGTCCGCGGTGCTGGTGACGACGCTGCTCCCGCCCACCGAGACCGGTGGGATCGACCGCTGCATCGACGCCCTGATCGGCGGCCTCGCCGGGATCCTGGTCGCCGCCGTCATCCCCGCGCATCCGGTCCGGATCGTGCGCCGGGTCGCCCGCCGGGTGCTCGACGACCTCGTCACCGTGCTCACCGAGACCGCGACGGCGCTGCGCGAGGGCGACCGGGAGAGCGCGTCGCGGGCGCTGGCCCGGGCCCGCGACACCCAGGCCGTCATCGACGAGCTGCGCACGGCGGTCAGCTCCGCGGGCGAGGTCGTGACGGTCTCACCGATGCACCGGCCGCGCCGGGCCATGCTGCGCCGCTACCGGACGCTCGCCGAGCGGGCCGACTACGCCCACCGCAACGCCCGGGTGCTCGCCCGGCGCGCGATGACCGCGATCGAGGACGGCGAACCGGTCCCGCCCGGTCTGCCGGACGCGATCACCGAGCTCGCCGCCTCCGTCGAAGCGCTGATCGGGGAGCTCGGGCAGGACGGCGACCGCGAGAAGGCGCGCGGCCCGATCCTGGAGGCCGTGCAGCACGCACCGGTCCTCGCCGACCCCGGTGCGGTCGTCGCCCGGCCGGCGGAACGGCAGCCGGCCGCGGCGCCCGCGGTCTCGGCGCCCGTGCTGGTCGCCCAGGTCCGCTCGATCGCCGTCGACCTGTTGCAGGCGACCGGGATGACCCGCAGCGAGGCGCTGCGTGCGTTGCGCGGGCAGCTCACCGATCCTCACGGGGACTGAACGGGCGGAAGGGCTTCCGTCACGGGCCGGTCACGGAGCAGAATCGGGCCTCGTTCGGCGCCGGGACGTCGGTCCCCCCTGCACGGAGTTGTGGACGTCGCTCACTGATCGGGGTTCACGGTGCAGCTGTTCATCCGCTACGTCCTCGCGCCACTCGTCCGGCTTGTGTGGCGGCCCCGCGTGCGCGGCGCGGACCGCATCCCGGCCACCGGACCGGTGATCCTCGCGGCGAACCACCGCGCGGCCGTCGACACGGCGTTCATCCCGCTCGTCGCCCCGCGCACGGTCGCCTTCCTCGGCAAGGCCGAGTACTTCACCGGCCGTGGTCTGCGCGGACGCCTGATGGCCGCGTTCCTGGGGGCGCTCGGCTACATCCCGGTCGACCGGTCCAACGCCCGCGCCGGCCTCGCCGCGCTCGCCGCGGGGCGCAAGGTCCTGGAGCGCGGCGGTGCGTTCGGCATCTACCCGGAGGGCACGCGCTCCCTCGACGGCAAGCTGCACCGCGGGCACACCGGCGTCGCGTCGCTGGCATTGTCGACGGGCGCGGTCGTCGTGCCCGTCGGCCTGATCGGGACCGAGCGCGTCCAGCCGGTCGGACGGCTGATCCCGCGCCTGGCCCGGGTCGAGATCCGCTTCGGGCGGCCGCTGGAGTTCAGCCGCTACGAGGGGCTGGAGGGCGCTCCGGCGATCCGGCGCGCGGTCACCGACGAGATCATGGACGCCATCGCGGACCTGTCCGGGCAGATCTATGTGGACAGTTACCACCGGCGCCCGGACGACTCCGCCGCCGCGGCCTGACCGGAACGGGTCCGGTGGCGACGGTGGCGGGCTAGCCTGCTGCGGTCCTGTTCCTGTCCGGGGGAGCGTCGCCGGTGGTCCGACTCGTTGTCGTCCTGCTGTTCGTGTGCGGGGTGGTCGTGGGGTGTGGGGCTGCGGAGCCGGAGGGGCCGTTTCCGCCGCGGCCGGCGGAGATCGACGTGGCGAATGTCGACCCGTGTGTGGCGATGACCCCTGAGCTGCGCCAGCAATGGGAGGTCGAAGGGGACGAGCCCTCGGTCGTCACGCTCGCTGACGGTCCGAGCCGAGTGTGTGGATGGGGGAACTACGAGACCGTCGACAACTACTCGGTGCAGACGATCCAGACGCCGGCGGCGAAGATCGCGACAGCGAGCGGCGCCGTCATCACCGCTGTCGACGGATTCGGTGCCGTGCGCATGGTCGAGCTGGGGAGTGGCTCCGCCTTATGCGAGCTCTACTTGGACGTTGCTGACTCCGCGAGTGTCCGTGTGCAGGTTGATGACATCGGTGAGACGACGCGACCCGGCAGCTCTGCGGAAGCCGTCTGCGGCCGGGCCGAGACGCTTGCGCGTGCGTTCTTGACGACCGCTCGCCAGAATTAGCAGATTTGCGAATGTGAACGAGTACTACTGATCTGAGCCGTTCGCGAAGATCCCCGGCTAGTCTCCACCGCATGTCGACGTCGGCGCACACACCTCGAGGGTCTGTCAGCGACTCCCTCATGCTCCAGGTCAACGTCGACAACATCATGGTTCTTTACCAGAAGATGGATGACCATGTTCGGCAGTTGCAGGCCGGCCGTGGAGTTACGACACATCTTCGGAACCTCCCCCCATGCGCCGACGACCCAGTATCTCGTGACGCCGTGGTCGTCTTTCAGCCAAAGATCAACAGTCTAGTCGATACGCATGTGCACTATTTGAACGAGGTGCGAGCCGCGCGAGACCGATTGAAAGAGGCGGCGCAGGAGTACGGGCTCATCGAAGACGAGAACGCGGTAACCCTCAAACCCACGACTCCGCCGTACAACGGCCCGCTGCTCGAACGTTAGGGATCCGAGCATGCCCCTCCCCCGCTGCTACAACTACGAAGCGTTCGACATCGCGACCAAGGCTGCTTGGATCCTCGGCAAACCCGGCGCCGAGGCCACCCGGCAGACCTCCGACGGTCTCCGCAAGCTCGTCGACGACATGGCGACCACCAAGCAGACCCTCGACCGCGGCATGGCCGATCTCGGCATCTCGTGGCAGGGCCCCGCCGCCCGGGCCGCCCAGGAGTCCCTGGACCGCACCGCCACCGGCGTCGACGGCACCGCGAACGTCGCCCGGAACGGCGCCGACCGCATGCTCGACCACGGCAGCGCGTTCGAGCGCATGCGCGGTCAGGTCCGCTTCATGGACCCGGCCGAGTTCTCCTGGATCCAGCGCGCGGGCGACAACATCAGCGAGGCCTGGCAGTCCCTCCGGGGCAGGGGCGCCGACCACGTCACCATCGCCGAGCACAACCAGATCAACGACGAGGTCGCGAACCGCGCGCTCCAGAGGTACGAGTCCGAGACCTCCGCGATCGACGACCGCTTCACCACCGAGGCGGCCGCCGCGCCCCCGTCCGCGACGTCTCCGGGCGTGACGCCGGGTCCCGGCGGTCCGCCGGGACCGCAGCCCGGCGTCTCCGTCGCTCCGGGTGGGGGCGGACTTCCCGGCCCTACACCGGGCCCGGCCGGCGTCGGGCTTCCCCCGGTCGGGTCGGCATCGCAGCCGGTGTCGGCGCCTCCCAGCCCGTCGGGCGGCGTCGGTGCGGGCGGCGGCCCCGGTGGTGGCGCCGGTGCCGGAGGCGGTGGCGGGCCCTCGCCCGTCGTCCCGCTGCCGAGCGGACCGGCGTCCTCGGGCGCCGGTGGAGGCGGTGCCGGGGTGCCGGGCTCCCGCATCCCGCCCGTTCCGGACCGCGTTCGGATCCCGACCCCGACCCCGACCCCGACCCCGACCCCGACCCCGGCGCCGGACGCCGCCCGTACCCGCGAGGACCTCGCGCGCCGCTTCGGCGATCAGGCACGTCGGCAGCAGCTCGTCCGCCCCGCACCGAGACCGGCCCCGCCCCCGCAGACCCGCCCCGGCAGCGGGACCGGGTCGTACGGAGCCGGTTCCGGAGCGGGCCGCGGCGCCGTCGGCTCCCCGTTCGGCGAGTCCCGCGGCACCGCGCGGCTGCCGGGCGCGGCGACCGAACCGCACGGACCCGGCGGTCGTGGCGGGGCCGGGACGGCGTGGGGCACCGAGCCCCGCACCCCCGGGTCGCGGAGCGCCGGCGCGCCCGAGCCGTGGACCGGCGCCAAGGCGGCGGAGGCTCGCGGCGGGGCCGGCTACGGCCCGATGGCCGGCGGCGTCCCGGGCGGTCGCGGCGAGACCCGGGACCACCGCAACCGCTACGTCGTCCCCACGGACGAGGTGTTCGACGTCGGGATCACCGCGACCGACGCGGTGCTCGCCCCCGAGGACCCCGGGCGTTGATCAGCCCGGCAGCACCGGCCGCCACGGCTCGGTGTGCCGGTACCAGGCCCACCGCTTGATCTCCCGCGGGTGCGCGACGCCGTCGCGGACGGGCGTCGCACCCGTCGTCCCGATCTGGATCGCCCGCCCGGTCGTGCCGGTCCCCCCGCGGCCCGCCCGCACGTGCACGCCCTCGGGCCCCGCGTCGACGACGAGCAGCTTCACGCGGCCGTGCAGCACGCGCGTCGCGTCGCAGTAGGCCTCGCCGTAGAGGTCGGGGATCTCCCCGCGGCCGGCGAGGACGCCGCCGTTGTCGTCGCGCACCAGCGGCATCTCGCGTGCGGTGCCGGACCGGGCGAGGGCGACGGCGTCGTCGAACCGGGGCGGGAGGCCCCAGTTCGCGGCGGCCCGCGACCGCCGGGACACCGGCAGGTAGGCGACCTCGGTCGCGAGCGCGTCGCGCCGGAGCAGCCGGAGGAGCACGGCGGCGAGGTCCGCGTCGTCACCGTGGACGATCAGCCGCGGCACCGGGAGCAGGACGTCGACCTCCGCCTTCCCGGGGCGCGGGCCCACGGTGACCGAACGCACCGCGGGATCGGACACCAGCGACGACGGTGGGCGTTCACGTCGCGCGCCGGGCCGGATACCGTGGAAGGGAAGCCGGTGACGACGCTGCGGCAGGCAGTCGAGGAGAACCGCTTCGGGATCGGTCGGAACCACTGATCGAGTACCCTCCTCGCCGCGGAAACCGGAAATCACGCCCGGTCCCGCGACCGTGACGAGCGTGTGTGAACTGGAGTCTCTTACATGCCCGCAATCGTGTTGATCGGCGCCCAGTGGGGCGACGAGGGCAAGGGCAAGGCGACCGACCTGCTGGGCGGGCAGTTCGGCTGGGTCGTCCGCTACCAGGGCGGCAACAACGCCGGGCACACCGTCGTCACGCCGGACGGCCGCGACTTCGCGCTGAAGCTCATCCCGTCCGGGATCCTGTCCCCGGGCGTGAAGAACGTCATCGGCAACGGGGTCGTCGTGAACCCCGAGGCGCTGATCGAGGAGAAGGCCGGGCTGGAGCGGCGCGGCGTCGACACCTCCGGCCTGCTGATCTCGGCCGACTCGCACCTGATCATGCCGTACCACGTGGCGATCGACCGGGTCACCGAGCGCTACCTGGGCAAGGCCAAGATCGGCACGACCGGCCGCGGCATCGGTCCCGCCTACCAGGACAAGGTGGCCCGGGTCGGCGTCCGCGCCGCGGACCTGCTCGACGAGAAGATCCTGCACCAGAAGGTGGAGGCTGCCCTCGAGCTGAAGAACCAGATCCTGGTCAAGGTCTACAACCGGCGCGCGCTGGACTTCAACGAGGTCGTGGACACCGTCCTGGAGCAGTCGAAGGAGTTCGCCGACAAGATCGTCGACACCCGGCTGCTGCTGAACCAGGCCCTGGAGCGCGGTGAGACGCTGCTGCTGGAGGGCTCGCAGGGCACCCTGCTCGACGTCGACCACGGCACCTACCCCTTCGTGACCAGCTCGAACCCGACCGCGGGCGGCGCGTCGGTCGGTTCCGGCATCGGCCCGAACAAGATCACCCGCGTGATCGGGATCCTGAAGGCCTACACGACCCGCGTCGGGTCCGGCCCGTTCCCGACCGAGCTCCTCGACGAGATGGGCGAATGGCTGCGCAAGACCGGCGGTGAGGTCGGCGTCAACACCGGCCGTGCGCGGCGCTGCGGCTGGTTCGACGCCGTCATCGGCCGGTACGCGGTCCGCGTCAACGGCATCACCGACGTCTTCCTGACCAAGCTGGACGTGCTGTCCGGGCTGGAGTCGGTGCCGATCTGTGTCGGCTACGAGGTCGACGGCCACCGCGTCGACGAGATGCCGATGACCCAGACCGGCTTCCACCACGCCGTCCCGGTCTACGAGAAGATGCCCGGCTGGGTCGAGGACCTCTCCGGTGCCCGCACCTGGGAGGACCTGCCCCCCGCCGCGCAGGCCTACGTGCAGCGGATCGAGGAGCTCACCGGCGCGCCGGTGTCCGCGATCGGCGTCGGCCCCGGGCGGGACCAGACGATCACCCGCTGACCGGCTGCGCCGGCGGCGTCACGACGACCGTCGGCGCTCGTCGCGGACCGGTGTCACCAGGATCGCGGCCAACGGTGCCGCGGCGGCGATCGCGAACGCCGCCGCGTAGCCGGTCGCGCCGACCAGGGCGCCGAGCGCGGCCGGGACCACTGATGCGACGGCGTTCTGGCCGGTGTTCTGCACTCCCAGCGCGCGCCCCGACCAGGCGGGTCCGGCGATCTCGGCGGTGCTGGTGAACGCCAGCCCGTTCGGGGCGACCGTCACCACCGCCCCGACGGCGAGCATCGTGACCGCCAGCCATCCGGCGACGGCGTCGCCGAGCGCGAACAGCAGCAGCACCGCGGCCGCGGCGGCCGCGACCTGGCGCATCGGGCGCAGCCGGGACCCGACCCGGTCAGACCAGACCCCGGTCGCGATCCGGCCGACCGCCCCGGCGATCTGACCACCGGCGACGAACGCGCCCGCCGCCGCCACGTGCCACTTCTGCTCGCGGACCAGGTACTCGGTCGCGAACGACGCCACCGCGAACTGCGAGACCACCAGCAGTGCACTCGCGCCGTGCACCCGCCACAGGACCGACGTCCCGTAGGGGGAGCGCTCCGGCTCGGCCCCCGCGGGCCGCGGCGCCCGGGGCGGGTCCGGCGCCAGCGTCGCGACCAGCACCGACGCGACGACGCACAGCACCGCGGGCAGCACCAGCGCCCGGAACGGCCCGACGGCTGCGGCCAGGGTCGGCAGCGTCAGCCCGGCCACGGCGACGCCCAGCGGCTGGGACGTCTGCCGGATCCCCATCGCGGTGCCGCGCTCGTGCGCGGCGAACCAGCCCATCACCATCCGGCCGCTGGCGGCGAACACCGACGCCGCGCCCGCGCCGCCCAGGCCGAGAAGCACCAGCAGCAGCGGTCCGGGCCCGATCGGCAGCAGCGCCGCACCCGCGACGGCCGTCGCGCACAGCGCGAGCCCGACCGTCATCACCCCGCGTTCGCCGGACCGGTCGGCGGCGGCGCCCCACAGCACCAGCGTGCACAGCAGACCGACCGTCGGTGCGCCGACGTAGGCGCCGACCTGGGCCAGCGACAGTCCCTCCGTGTCGCGTAGCAGCGGCACCACGAACGGCAGCCCGTAGACGAACGAGCAGGCCGCGGTCTGGGCGAACACCCCGACGGCCAGCACCAGCCAGCGACGGCGGGTACGGGTCACGTCGACGGAGGTCATGTACCCACGCTAAGCATCTGTCCCACGATCCGGCCATTCGTTCCCGGATCGTGGGACGGAGTGCGGTGGGTCAGGAGGCGCAGTTCCCGGTGTCGGCGGGGGACGCCGCGCCGCTCGCGGCCACGTTCAGCGCCTGCCCGACCTGCTCGGCCGTCAGCACGAAACCGGTCTCGGTGTCGTCCAGCGCGGCGCCGAACACGACGCCGACCACTCGCCCGTCGGGGGTGATCATCGGGCCGCCAGAGTTGCCAGAGCGCACCACCGCGCGGACGGTGTAGACGTCGCGCAGCACGCTGCCCTGCTCGTAGATGTCCGGGCCGCGCAGCCGGATCCGCTCGCGGATCTTGCCCGGGGTGACCGTGTACGGGCCGTCCAGCGGGTAGCCCAGGATGATCACGTCGTCGCCGACGCGGGCCGGGTCCGGGCTGAACTGCAGCGGCTGCTCCTCGAGGTCGGGCACGTCGAGCACGGCCACGTCGACCTCGGGGTCGTAGTGGACGACCTGGGCGTCGAGCTGGCGGGCCCGGCCGCTGGACGTCGTCACCTCGACGGTGGTGCTCGACGTCCCGGCGACGACGTGGGCGTTGGTCATCACCCGCTGCGGGGCGACGACGAACCCGGTCCCCTCCAGGGCGCGACGGCAGGACGGGGCACGCCCGCGGACCTTCAGCACCCGGTCGCGGACCTCGGTGACCACCGGGGACTGCGCGAGCGCGGAGTCCGGCGGGCCGACCGCGGCGACCGGCGTCCGCGAGAACGGGCTGACGACGTCGGGAAAGCCGGAGTCGTCGAGGAGCTGGCGCAGCTCGGCCGGGAGCTTGCGCGCGGCGTCCGGCATCACGTCGTCCACGCCGGCGAGCACCCGCGAGTCGCGCAGGCCGCTGGTCAGGGTGGAGAAGCTCGTCGAGGACAGCGGCAGCGCGATCAGCCAGGCCGCCACCACCACCGCGACCGCCTGCACGCCGGCACCCAGCGTCGAGTCGACCCTGAGGGTGCCCTCGCCGCGGATCCGGTCGCGGATGAACCGTCCGAGGTAGACGCCCGTCGCCTCACCGAGCGCGACGAGCAGCACCACCACGCCGATCCCGAGCAGCACCTTCCCCTGCTGGGACTCCACCTGCCCGGCCAGCAACGGGGCGAGCCGCAGCCCGAGCACCGCGCCGGTCAGTACGCCGGCGAACGACAGCAGCGCCACCGCGACCCCGTGCCGCCAGCCGGACGCCGCGGCCAGCAGGGCGAGGATCACGACGACGACGTCGACCCAGCTGATGCTCACCGGTCCACCACGCCGTGGTCGTCCACCCGGCCTCCTTCCGGTTCGTTCCGCCGGGCGCGGGCCCAGGCGTCGTCGAGATCGAGGACCCGGCCGGCGTCCCAGGGACGCTCCCAGCCGGAACGCTGCAGCAGTGCGGACAGCAGGCCCGCGGTGAAACCCCAGACCATCAGGCCCGCGGCGTCGAAGGCGGGGCCGGTGTGGCCACTGGGGCCGCGCACGGTGAACCGGTTCGCCGGGTCGGTCAGGACCTCCACCGGGACCCGGACGACCCGGGCGACCTCGGCGGTGTCGACCACCCGTACCGGCGACGGCGACGCCCAGTGCGCCAGCACCGGGGTCACCAGGAACCCGGTGGGCGGGATGAACAGGTCCGGCAGGAGGGCCAGCGGTACCACCCCGGACGGGTCCAGCCCGGTCTCCTCCCGGGCCTCCCGCAGTGCGGCGTGCACCGGGCCGGTGTCGGTCGGGTCGAGCCGCCCACCGGGGAAGGCGACCTGCCCGGCGTGCGAGCGCAGCGTCGCCGCGCGCTCGGTGAGCAGCACGTCCGGCCCGCCGGACTCCCCGTCGGTGAACAGCATCAGCACCGAGGCCCGGCGCGGCTCGCCGGTGTCGGGCTGCAGCCGTCGCCAGCCGAACCAGGCCGGGTCCAGGCCCAGCGCCCCGTCGACGAGCGGGCGCAGCGACGCCGGCGCCGCCGCGGGGTCGGGGTCGGGCACCTGCGGCACGCCCGCCTGCGCGGTCACCGGAACCGCTCCACGGCGGCCGCGACGTCGTCGGCGGTGCGGAACGGGACCGGCGGGTCCACCATCGCGACGCCGCCGTCCGCGCGGGTCACGTAGCTGACCGGGAGCAGCGGCGGGGTGTCCAGCGCGCGGCGCACGGCCCGCTGCGGGTCGGTCACGGCGGGCAGGGTGACCCCCAGCTGCGCGGACAGGGTCAGCGCGGACACCGGGTCGTCCTGCACGTCGACGGTGAGCACCGGCAGTGCACCGGGGCGCTGCGCGTAGGCCTGCAGCGCGGGCAGCTCGTCGCGGCACGGCACGCACCACGACGCCCAGAAGTTGACCAGCGTCGGACGCCCGGTCAGGGCCGCGCCCAGGTCGGTACGGCCGTCGGCGCCCAGGCACGGGACGGTGATCCCGGCGAGCGGGCCGGTCGGGGTGCTGCCGGACGGGGCGGGGCAGGGTGCCAGCCGGGCCGAGGCCCGCGCGGCGGCCAGCGCCCGCGGGTCCGCGGCGGCGAGGTCGGTCTCGGGCCGGTCCGCAGGGGCGGCGCTCGCCGCGGGTCCGGCGCCGCTGCTCCCGCCGGAGACGGTGCCCGAGGGCCACAGCGCCCAGACCGCGATCGCGACCAGGACGACGACGACCACGGTCGAGACGATCTCGGAGCGGGAGGCGCCTGTCCGGGTCACCGGCCGTCCCCGGGCGGCCCCGCGATCCCCGCGAGTGCGAGCAGGTGGTCCCGCTCCGGGCCCTTGACCAGCGCCGCGGCCTCGCCCGGGTCGGTGGGGCCGAGCCCGAAGGCGGGGCAGTCCGCCGCGAGCGTGCAGGCGCCGCAGGCCGGCTTGCGCGAGTGACAGACCCGGCGCCCGTGGAAGATCACGTGGTGGGACACGATCGTCCAGTCCCGCCGCGGGACGAGCTCGCCGATCGCGTGCTCGACCTTGACCGGGTCCTCCTCGGTCGTCCAGCCCCAGCGGCGCACCAGGCGTCCGAAGTGGGTGTCGACGGTGATCCCGGGGACGCCGAACGCGTTGCCGAGGATGACGTTCGCGGTCTTGCGCCCGATGCCGGGCAGCTTCACCAGCTCGTCCAGCGTCGACGGCAGCTCCCCGCCGTGCCGCTCGACGACGGCGGCGCCCAGCCCGGTCAGCGACGTCGCCTTGTTCCGGTAGAAGCCGGTGGAGCGGATCAGCTCCTCGAGCTCGGTCCGGTCGGCGCCCGCGTAGTCCGCGGCGGTGGGGTACCGGGCGAACAGCGCGGGGGTGACCTGGTTGACCCGCTCGTCGGTGCACTGCGCGGACAGGATCGTCGCGACGGCGAGGTCCAGCGGGGTGGTGAAGTCCAGCTCGCAGTGCGCGTGCGGATAGGCCTCCGCCAGCGACCGGAGGATGCGGTTGACCCGGCGCGCTCGCCCGATCGGGCTCTCCCCGGCCGCGACGCGTGCAGTCAGACCGGCGGCGGCGCGGGGGGTGGGCCGCGACGCCCGCGACGGCCGTCCGGCGGAGGTGCTCACGTGACCGAGCGTACGGGTGGGCACCGACAGTCGTGTCACGGTGTCGCGCCGTGCACCGCTCGTCGCCGGGCGCGATCCGGTCCACGCCGGGGGGTGTTCGACCGGCCGGCGTGGCGACGCGTCCGACGAGCGGTGCACGCACCCGGCCGGGTGTGCGCCGAACGGGCTAGGAGGTCACGGTCGCGTCACGAAGACGTCGACGCGGCCACCCCCAACCGGCCGGGCTGCGAACCCGTACGGGAGGATCGGAGTTGCCATGACTGCCTGGTTGAGCGTTCTCGTCCCGCTGCTCGTGATGTTCTTCGCGCTCGGTATGGAGCGCGTCGAGTCCCGCATGCGTGAGTCCACCGTGCGCCAGGACGAGCTGGACGAGATGCTCGAACAGCCGCGTCCGGACGAGGTCCGTGCCCTGTTCCGGTCCGGCACGGGCCGCGCGCTGGAGCTGTTCCGGCTCCGCAACCGGCGCCGTCGGGGGGCTCGTCGGAGCCAGGTCCCGTCGGCCTGACAAGATCGCGTACGGGTGCGTGACAGCGCCCCGCGACGAATCGGACCCGATCGGATGTCAATCCGATCGGGCCAGTGGTGCGCACGTGTGTGGCGAAGACCTCTACACTGACGCGCCGACGACCCGCCGTGACGACACGGCCGGTGAACGAGGAGCATTGCAGTGGACGAGGTTCTGATCCGGGCAGGGATCTTCCAAGGTGTGGAGCCCCAGGCCGCCGAGGCGCTGGCCGAAGCTCTGGAGACTGCCGAGTTCTCCCGCGGGCAGCTCATCTTCTCCGAAGGTGAGCCCGGTGACCGCCTGTACATCGTGTCGGGCGGGAAGGTGAAGCTCGGCCGGAAGTCCCCCGACGGCCGGGAGAACCTCCTGATGGTGGCCGGCCCGTCGGACATGTTCGGTGAGCTGTCGATCTTCGACCCGGGCCCGCGCACCTCCTCGGCGACCGCGGTCACCGAGGTGCGCTGCTACACCATGGACCGCAGCGCGCTGCGGGAGTGGATCGGCAAGCGTCCGGAGATCGCCGAGCAGCTGCTGCGCGTGCTGGCCCGTCGCCTGCGCCGCACCAACAACATGCTCGCCGACCTGATCTTCACCGACGTGCCGGGCCGTGTGGCGAAGTCGCTGCTGCAGCTCGCGCGCCAGTTCGGCTCCCAGGAGTCGGGTCTGCTGCGGGTCACCCACGACCTCACGCAGGAGGAGATCGCCCAGCTCGTCGGCGCCTCCCGCGAGACCGTGAACAAGGCGCTCGCCGACTTCGCGCACCGTGGCTGGCTGCGGCTGGAGGGCAAGAGCGTGCTGATCCTGGAGCCGGAGCGCCTCGCGCGACGCGCACGCTGAATTCTCTGGTACGGGCGTCCCAGATCATGTGATGCTGGGGCGTGCCCGCCGCTCTCTCCGACTACCGCGCCGCCCTGGGCACCCCCGGGGCGGCCGCGCCGGTCTGTGCCTCCGTCCTCGGTCGGTTCCCGATCGCGATGCACAGTCTCGCCACGCTGCTCTACGTCCGTGAGGTCCACGGCTCCTACGCCGTCGCCGGAGCGGTCTCGGCGGCGCTGCTGATCGGGACCGCGGTCGGCACGGTCGTGCAGGGGCGGGTGCTGGACCGGCTGGGCCCGACCCGGCCGATGCTGGTGCTCGTCGCGGTCTACCTGCTGTGCGTCATCGGGCTGGTGCTGGGCATCGAGTACCGGGCGGCGCTGCCGCTCACCGTCGCGGTCGCGGTCGTCACCGGGCTCGCGACGCCGGCGTTCGAGGGGTCGTCGCGGGCGCTGTGGTCGGACCTGACCCCGCCCGGGCCGCGCCGCGAGGCCGCCTACACCTACGAGGCGATCAGCCTCGAGATCTTCTTCATCATGGGTCCCGCGCTGGCCGCGGTGCTGGTGGTGGCGACGCCGTGGCCGGGCACCGCGCTCGTCGTCGCGGCGACCGCGGAGATCGTCGGCACCACCTGGTTCGCGCTGACCGCCGCCGTACGACGCCGCTCGGCCCGCATCCGCGCCGAGCGCGCCGACGGGTCGCTGCCGGTCGAGGCCGGGCTGCTCGGGGTGTTCCGGCGCCCCGGGCTGCGGACGGTGGCGCTGGCGTCGCTCGGGTTCGGGCTGGTGGCGGGGACCGCCGAGGTCGGTGTGATCGCCGCGACCGCGTTCGCCGGCTCGCCCGCCGCCGGCGGGGTCCTGCTCTCGCTGTGGTCGGTGGTCTCGGTGCTGACCGGGGTGCTCTACGGGATGCGGCCCTGGCCGCGGCCGTTGCATCTGCGGCTGCCGGTCCTGCTCGCCGGCTTCGCCGTCCTGGTGACGGCGATGGGGCTCGTCTCCCCGCTCGGCTCGCTGGTGCTGCTGGCCGTGGTGATGATGGCCGCCGGCGCGCTGATCACCCCGCAGGTCACCGCGCACTCCCTCGGCGTCGAGCAGACCGCTCCGGCGGGGTCGGCGACCGAGGCGTTCAACTGGATGGTGATGGCCGCGGTGCTCGGGGTCTCGGTCGGGCAGGCCCTGTCCGGCGTCATGATCGACCTCGTCGGGCCGGGCGGGTACGCGGCGGGCGGCGCCCTGGGGCTGCTGGTCGCGGGGATGCTGTGGCTGCGCCGCGGCTCGGTCGCCGACACCGAGCCCCGCGTCGTCGCGGCCGGGAGCCCGGGGTGAGCGGCGCCGGGGAGCTGCGGCGGCTGCGCGACGTCGTCGCCGGTGACATGGCCGGCGCGGACGTCGCGCACGACCTCGGGCACCTCGACCGGGTCGCCGGGCTGTCGGCCCGGCTCGCGGTGCGGGAGGGTCTGGACGGGTTCGTCGCCGCCGTCGCCGCCTATGTGCACGACCACCACCGGGCCGCCGAGGCCCGGCTCGGCCGCGTCGTCGCCCCCGCGGAGGTCCGCGACGACGCCCGGGACGCACTGCGTCGCGGCGGGGTCGCCGAGCAGCTGTGGGACCCGGTGCTCGACGCCGTCGAGGCCACCGGCCGCTACTCGTTCTCGGAGGCGGCGTCGGCGCCGACGGCGGACCGGATCGCGGCCTGCCTGCACGACGCCGACATGCTCGACGCGATGGGCGCCACCGGCATCGCCCGCGCGTTCGCCTACGGCGGCGCGATCGGCGAGCCCCTGTGGGACCCGGCCACGGGCGTCGCGACCGGCGGCTACCGGTCCGGGCCGACCGGCTCGGTCGTCGCCCACTTCCACGAGAAGCTGCTGCGGCTGCGCGGCGAGCTGCGCACCGCCGCCGGCCGCGAGATGGGCGAGCGGCGGCACGCGGCCCTGGAGGAGTTCCTGCGCCGGTTCCGCGAGGAGTGGGTCGACGCCCACGGCGACTCCGACGGCGCCCCGCCCGGGGTCTAGATCGGGTCGAGGATCCGCTTCAGGAACTGCCGGGTGCGGGGCTGTTCCGGCTCGACCAGCACCCGCGACGGCGGACCGGACTCGGCCACCACCCCGCCGTCGACGAAGAGGACCTGGTCGGCGACCTGCTGGGCGAAGCGGATCTCGTGGGTGACGATGACCATGGTCCGGCCCGCCGTCGCCAGGTCCTTGATGACCCGCAGGACGTCGCCGACGAGCTCGGGGTCCAGCGCCGAGGTGGGCTCGTCGAACAGCATCAGCTGCGGGTCGAGGGCCAGCGCGCGGGCGATCCCGACACGCTGCTGCTGGCCGCCGGAGAGCTGGTACGGGTACTGGTCGGCCTTCTCGGCCAGCCCCACCTGGTCCAGCAGCCGCCGGGCGTCGGCGGTCGCGTCGGCCCGGGGGCGCCGCTGCACGATCACCGGGCCCTCGATGACGTTCTCCAGGACGGTGCGGTGCGGGAACAGGTTGTGCGACTGGAACACCATCGCGGTCCGGGACCGGAACCGGGCCAGCGTGGACCGGTCGACGGGGGCGCCGAAGTCGACGGCCAGGTCGCCGATGGTGATCACCCCGGCGTCGGCCCGGTCCAGTGCGTTCAGGGCACGCAGCACCGTCGTCTTGCCCGAACCGGACGGCCCGATCACCGCGGTGACGGTCCCGGCCGGGACGTCGAACCCGATGTCGCGCAGGACCTCCAGCGTCCCGAAGGACTTCCGCAGGCCCCGGACGGTCAGCAGGTCGCTCATCGCGCCACGTACCTCTCCAGCCGCGTCTCCACCCGTACCTGCACGGACGAGAGGATCAGGCAGACGATCCAGTAGTACACCGCGGCCACGCCGTAGAGGGCGAAGAAGTCGAACGTCGGCGCCGCGGCCAGCTGGGCGACCCGCAGCAGCTCGGTCACCAGGATGGTCGAGGCCAGCGAGGTGTCCTTGACCAGCGAGATCAGCGTGTTCGACAGCGGGGGGACGGCGGTGCGCGCGGCCTGGGGGAGGATCACGCGTCGCAGCGTCGTCGGGTACCCCATGCCGATGGTCTGCGCGGCCTCCCACTGCCCCTTCGGGATGGACAGGATCGCCGCCCGGATGACCTCGGCCGCGTAGCCGCCGACGTTGAGGCTGAACGCGATCACCGCGGACGGGAACGGGTCGATCACCAGCCCGAGCTGCGGGAGCGCGTAGAACACGATGAACAGCTGGACCAGCAGCGGGGTGCCGCGCACCACCGAGATGTAGGCGCGGGCCAGCCAGGACAGCGGCCTGATCGAGGAGATCCGGGCCAGGGCCAGCAGCAGGGCCAGGACCAGCCCGATGACGAAGCTGATCGCCGTCAGCGGGATGGTCGTCGTGACCGTCGCCCGCAGCATCGGCCACAGGTTGCGGCCGATCAGCTCCCAGGTGGCGGGATCCATCTACTTCCCGCTGACGTCGCTGCCGAAGTACTTCTCGGACAGCTGCTTCAGCGTGCCGTCGGCCCGCAGCTCGGCCAGCGCCCGGTCCACGTCGGGCATCAGGCCGCTGTCCTTGCGGGCGGCGAAGGCCTGCTCGCTGGTGTCCCCGGTGGTGCCGGCGACCTTGACGCCCCTGTCCCCGGTCGACTTCTCGTACTCGCCGACGGCGAGGGTGTCGTTGACGGTCGCGTCGATCCGGCCGTCCTTGAGCAGCTGGACGGCCTGGACGAAGCCCTCGACGGCCTCGACGTTCGCGCCGGCGCCGCGGGCGACCTCGGCCCAGTTGCTGGTCGCGGACTGGGCGGTGGTGCGGCCCCGCAGGTCGGCCAGGCTCCGGATCGCGGTGTCGTCGGCGCGGGTGACGATCACGCCCTCGGACACGGTGTAGGGCGTGGAGAGGTCGTACCTGGCCTTCCGCTCGTCGTTGACCGTGACCTGGTTGGCGACCAGGTCGATCCGCTTCGACTCGAGCGCGGCGAAGATCGAGTCCCACGGGGTCTGGACGAACTCGACCTCCTTGCCCAGCTTGGCGCCGACCGCACGGGCGACCTCGACGTCGTAGCCGGTCAGCTGCCCGTCGGGGCCCTGGAAGCTGAAGGGGCTGTAGGTCCCCTCGGTGCCGATGCGCAGCGTGTCGGACCCGCCGCTGCTGCAGCCGACGAGGGTGGTGAGGGCCAGCAGCGCGGCGGCCCAGGGCCAGGATCGTGCGACGCACGGGGTCTCCTTCGAGCGGAACGGGGCCGACGGATGGCGATGCCCCGTCGAGATGCGGGGACCCTAGGCCGGTCGGTCGTGTCGATTCAACGCTCCGTGCGGTCCCGTTCATCCACGCAGGTGATCCAGCTGTGCGCGCACGGACAGCTCGGCGGCGTCCCACAGCGAGGTGTCGACGTCGGCGTAGACGACCTCGACGACCTCGCGTGCCGAGGCGTCGGGACCGAGCCGCTCCAGCGCGGCCCGCACCTGCTCCAGCCGCTGCTCGCGGTGGGCGAGATAGTGTCGCGCGGTCTCGGCGGCGTCCGCGAGCTCCGGACCGTGCCCGGGGAGGACCGGGGTGCCCGCGGGCAGCTCCGCGATCCGGCGCAGCGAGTCCAGGTAGGGCCCGAGGGTGCCGTCGGGGTGGGCGATGACGGTGGTGCCGCGGCCGAGCACGGTGTCGCCGGAGAGCAGCGCGACGCCGTCGGAGCCGGGGCCGCGCAGCAGCAGCGACACCGAGTCCGAGGTGTGGCCGGGGGTGGTCAGCACCTCCAGCTCGACCCCGCCACCGGCGACGACGGCGCCGTCGACCAGCGGGGTGGTCCCCGACGCCAGCGACGGGTCCGCGGCGAACACGGGTGCCCCGGTCAGCTCGACGAACCGGCCGATCCCGCCGGCGTGGTCGTGGTGGCGGTGCGTCAGGACGACCGCGGTCACCGGCGGGCCGTCGGCCAGCGCCTCCAGGTGCGTGCCGTCGTCCTCACCCGGGTCGACGACGATCCGGTCGTGCGCGTCCGACGCCGCGAGGACCCAGGTGTTGGTGCCCTCCAGGGTCATCGGGCCGGGGTTGTCCTGCAGCAGCACCGACGCCAGCGGGTGCGCGGCGCGCAGGGTGCCGTAGAGCGGGTGGCTCACCGGGTCGTCTCCTCGTAGATCCAGTCGGGGTCGCCGGGCAGGGTGATCGTGACGACCCTTCCCTCGCGCCGCACCTCGGGGGTGATCGGCTCGATGTCGCGCGCCGCGGCGGCGGCCAGCACCTCGTCCGCGCTGTCGTGCCGGTGCAGCTCCTGCAGGGTCCGCAGGGTGGGCGGCATCAGCTGGAGGTCGCCGTCGTCGTGGCCGGACAGGGCCTCGGCCGGGCTCCACCAGCGCGCCTCGACGGCCTCGGTGGTGGCGTCGTCGGCGACCTGGCCGTCCGGCACGCGGGCGACGAGGAACGCGGTGTCGTAGCGCTTCGGGTTGCGCGGCGGGGTGATCCAGCGGGACCACGGGACCAGCAGGTCCGCGCGCAGCTCCAGGTCGTGCGCCGCGAGCAGCTCCGGCAGCGTGATCCGGCGGGCGACGAGGTCGTCCCGCCAGGCCGCGGCGGCGTCCAGCGGGCCGGGCTCGGTGCCGGCGGGGGCGGCCAGCAGCACGCCGCACTCCTCGAACGTCTCGCGGGCGGCGGCCGTCACCAGCGCGGCGGCCAGGTCCGCGGGCTGGGCCAGCCGGGCGCCGAACCGTTCCGGCTCCGGTCCGCGCCATCGGGCGGGGTCCGGCTCGTCACCGGCGGAGACCCCACCGCCGGGGAACACGGTCATGCCGCCGGCGAACGCCATCCCGGCCACCCGCCGCTGCAGGAAGACCTGCAGGTCACCGGTGCCCGGCTCGTCGCGGACCAGCAGGACGGTCGCGGCGGCCCTCGGCTCGACCGGCTGCGCTGCCGGATCATCGCTCATGGCCGCCGACCCTAGGTCATGATCGGGGCCGGTCGGTGGTGAGAATGCCCGCATGCGTATCGGACTGCTCGGCGCCGGACCGTGGGCGCGCCAGGTGCACGCCCCCGCCATCGCGGCGCATCCCCGCTGGTCGGCGGCCGGGGTGTGGGCGCGACGGCCGGAGGCGGCCGCCGGGATCGCGGCGGTCTCCGGGGGTCCGGTGCACGCCTCGGTCGAGGACCTGCTCGACGCGTGCGACGCCGTCGCGTTCGCCGTCCCGCCTGCCGTGCAGGCCGAGCTGCTGGAGCGGGTGGTGGCCGCCGGGAAGCATGTCGTGCTGGAGAAGCCGCTGGCCGCGGACCTGCTCGCCGCGGAACGGGCCGCCGCCGCGGTCGCGGCCTCGGGCGTCCGGTCGGTGACGATGCTGACCCTGCGGTTCGACCCGGCGATCCGGGCCTGGCTCGACGCGGTCCCGGCCGGCGCCGGCGGTCCCGGGACGACCGCGACCGCCCGCTGGCTGTCCGGGGCGCTGCTCGGCGGGCCGTTCGCTGCGTCGTCGTGGCGGGCCGAGCACGGGGCGCTGCTCGACGTCGGCCCGCACGTCGTGGACCTGCTCGACGCGGCGCTGGGACCGGTCGTCGACGTCGACCACGCCCATCGCGACGAGCCCGACCTGTGGCGGATCGGCCTCGTCCACGACGGTGGCGCCCGCAGCTCGGTGGTGCTGTCGCTGCGTGTCCCGGTGGACCCGACCGAGTTCGAGGTGGCGCTGGTCGGCGGGCTCGGGGAGGACGGCCGCGGCCGGCACGTGCTCGACCGTCGCCCGGCCGACGCGGTCGCCTGCTTCGGCGCGCTGCTCGACGACCTCGCCGCCGCGATCGGCTCCGGCGCCGACCTCCCGGTGGACGCCGCACGGGCGCTGCACCTGCAGCGGGTGATCGACCGGATCGTGCGCGCGGTCGGCTGATCCCCCGCACCGGCCGCCGGCCCGGCCGGGCTCAGCCCCGGTCGGTGCGGGCGGTGCCGTTGCGCGGGGTCGGCTCGCCGCCGTTCTCGCGGGCCGCGAGCTCCTCGTGGAGGCGCTGCAGCAGGTCCTGTTCGGTCGGGGTGAGCCGGTCGGCCAGGCCCCCGGCGGGACGGGGTCGCGGCCGCGGCCTCGGCGCGGGCTCGTCCGCGGGCCCCGTCGTGGGTTTCGCCGCCGGTCCCGGTGCGGGGTGCTCCGCCGCCCGTGCGGGGGGCTCCGTCGCGGGGGCGACGACGTCGGCCGGTTCCGTGGGGGCCTCCACGGTGCCGTCCCGCCCGGTGGTGTCCCGCTCCGTGGCGTCCCACTCGTCCGGCTCGTCGTCGGTGAGCAGGAGGTGCCGGGGGCGACGCTCCCCGTCGGCCGGGGCCGGGGGTGTCGGGGCGCGCAGGATGGGGACGCCCGGAGGTGGGGTGGGGGCCTCGTCGACGGGGTCGGCCTCGTCGGCCGGGGGCGGGGGCCGGGCGTCCCGGTTCCGGCCGGTCCGGTGCCTGCGGGACGGTCGAGTCCGGCCCGGTCGTCCGGAGCCGGTCCGGCGTGGGCCGGGTCCGCCGGGGCGTCCTCCGTGGCCGGTGCCGCTCCGTTCGCCTCGGCCACGGCGGGGACGTGCCGACGTGGGTCCGGTCGGATCCGGGCCCCGGGTGTGCCGGCCCGGGGGGTGGGGCGGGCCGGGTCGTCGCCGGTGGTCACACGGTGGGCGGGATGCGCCGGTCCGTCGCGGCGGTCGTCGTCGACGGTCACGGTGGCGGTCGCGGCGGGGACGACGTGCGGCGTGCCCGGGACGGTCTCCTCGCTGCCGCTCCGGTCGGTCCGCGCCGCGGTCTCCGGAGGCGGGATCTCCCCGGCCCAGGCACCGGAGGCCCAGTCGGCGAGCCAGGACGCCTCGTCGGGTCCCGGTGCCGCGGGCGGCCCGACGGGCGGACGCCCGACGACCGGACCGGGCCCGCCGCCCGCGGGCGCGCGGCCCTCCCCGGCCCGCCTGCGGAGCGGCACGCCGAGGTCGCGCGGGGCCGCCCGGGGGCCGGTCGGAGCCGGGTCCGCGGGGACGACCGGCGGGACGGATGCGGCCGGGGCCACCGCGGCCGCGGGCGGTGACGAGACGGCCGGATGTGCCGGGATCCCGGGAGGTGCGGGGGCGACCGGTGGTGGGGGCGGTTCGTCGGAGGGGCCGGGGCCGCCCGGCCGGCGTCGCGGCGGGCCCGACCGGACGCCGCTCCGGCGGCCCCGCCACCGGCCCGCGGCCCGCGGTCGTGGGGTGCGCGCCGTTCGCGTCGGGGAGGTGGCCGTTGCCGCCGGGGCCGGTGCCGGCGACGAACCGGTGCCGGGGGACCTCGCCGACCCCGCTCGGCGGGGTCGGGTCCGGGCTGTCGCCCTCCGGGGGAGAGTCGAACCAGTCGCCCGCGGAGGCCTCCCGCAGCGCCCGGATCGGCGGCGACGGCCGCAGCGCCCGGATCGGCGGCGACGGCCGCGGCGCCGGATGCGCCGCGTCGTCCCCTTCGGCGGGTGCCGCGACGCGTCGGGCCGCGGAGCCGCGTGGCCCGGCGGGGCCGGGACCGGCCCCGTCGGGAGTGCCGGTCCCCGGGACCGGAGCGGCCCTGTCGGACGTGTCGGTGCCCGGACCGGACGTGGCCGGGCCGGAGGCGGCCGTCCCCGGACCGCGAGTCGTCGGATCGGAGGTGCCGGTCCCCGGGCCGGGAGCGGCGTCGTCGGACATGCCGGTCTCGGGGTACGACCCGGTCGCGTCGGGCGCGCTCGCCGGGGAGCCGGACCCGGTGGCGTCCTCGCCCGGGGCGTGGCCGGTTCCGGTGGCGGAGGCCTCCGCGGCCGGAACCGGGCCCGGCCCGGCGCCGGACGTGGCTGCGCCCGGGGTCCGGTCCGGCCCGGCGTCGGGTCCGCCGGCTGCTCCCGGCGACGGGGCTGCCGCGGCGAACCCCTCCGTCGTCGGCTCCGGGGCGGCCCGGCCGGGCCCGCCCTCCGGGTCCGGGGTCTCGGTGGCGGGGCTCCCGGGGAGTGGCTTGGGACGGTCGATGCGCACCGGCGCGGGCGGTGGGTCGGAGGCGGGGATGTCCGTGTCGACGGAGGAGTCGACGGAGGAGCCGACGGAGAAGTCGCCGGAGAAGTCGCCGGGGGAGCTGTCGGTGCGGTGTCCGCCCGGTGCGTCCTCGACGGCGTCGGGTCCGGGGGCGGCCGGGAACCCGTCCCGGTCGGGCCGCGGGGCCGGGGGCGTCGCCGAGGACAGGAGCCCGCCCCGGTCGGAGGGCCGGTCGTCGGGAACCCGGTGGGCCGGCGAGCCGGACGTGTCGCCGTCCGCAACCCCGCCCCTGTCCCCGGGCTCCACCAGGGGGGACCGGGACGTGTCGGGGGCGGGCCACGGTGCGTCGCCGGTGAGGGACGCCGACACGTCCTCCCGGGACGGAGCGGCGGCGTCGGAAACCGGAGTGGCGGGGAGCGGACGCGCGACCTCCCGGGCGGCGCGGTGGTAGCCGGGGTCCGGACCGTCGTCGCCGACCTCGACCGACACGACCAGTCCGGCCCGGGCCAGCGCCGACTGGGCCTGGTAGGTCAGGACCTCGGGTGTGCCGTGCGACCCGGTGCGGGCCAGCAGCACCGGCTGCGGCAGCGGGCCGGGGGCGGCACCGGCGGGCGTCGTGCGCCAGGCCAGCGTCCAGCCCGATTCCGGGACCGGGACGCCGGCGAGCGCGGCCGCGACCGCCTCCGCGGCACCGGGCGGGCCCTCGCCGTCGAACCGGTGCGGACCGGCGGCGACGTCCGCGGCGGGCGGCAGCCAGGCGTCGGCGTCGGGCTGCACCCGGCGGGCTGCGGCCTCGGCGACCAGCTCGGAGCGCACCGCGTGCGGCAGCACCGCCCGTCCCGCGACGAGCTCGGCGACCAGCAGCTCCAGCGCGTGCCCCTCCTCGCCGACGGCGACGAGCTCGCGTCCGGTGGCGAGCAGGTCGTCGTCCACCAGGCCGGCCAGTTCCCGCAGCAGGCGGTACGTGGGGTCGGACATGGGGGCCTCCTTCGCGGTCCCGCGTCAGCCGGTGGGGACCGGCTCGCGGCTCCACAGCGACGCCGCCGCGGTGCACGCGGCCTCGTGGTACTCGGTCGGGGCGTCGCCGGTGAGGGCCTCGACGCGCGGGACACGGTCACCGTGGACGCGCAGCAGCCGCGCGACCGCGGCGGCGAGCAGGTGCGGCCGCTGCGCGTCACGCACGAGCAGCACGCGGGCGCCGTCGTCGCGCACGGCCAGCAGCAGCGCGGACGCCTCGTCGCGCACGACCGACAGCGCCGACCACGCGGCCAGGTCCGGCTCGCCCGCCGTGAACGCGGGCGGAGCGGGCGGCGTGCCGGGCAGCACCGCCTCGACCAGGCGCCGCGACGGCGCGTCCGGCCCGACGACCTCGGCGAGCAGCGTGCGCTCGTGCCCGGTCAGCCCGATCCGGTGCCGCAGCAGCGTGCGCGGCAGGACCGCGCCCAGCGCAGCGGTGTCCCCGGCGGCCAGCCAGTCGCGCAGCCGCCAGAGCAGCTCGTCGGGGAACCGGCCGGCGAGCCGCAGCAGCAGCTCGTGACCGGCCGGGACCCCGGCGAGCCGATCCATGTCAGCTGCCGACCTCGACCGTCAGCTCCACCTCGACCGGCACGTCCAGCGGCAGCACCGCGACGCCGACGGCCGACCGGGCGTGTGCCCCTGCCTCGCCGAACACCTCGCCGAGCAGGTCCGACGCGCCGTTGACCACGCCGGGCTGGCCGGAGAACGACGGGTCCGACGCGACGAACCCGACGACCTTCACGACGCCGGTGACGCTGTCGAGGCCGACCAGCCCGTCGATCGCGGCGAGCGCGTTCAGCGTGCAGATCCGGGCCAGGTCGTACGCCTGCTCGGCGGTGACCGTGGCCCCGACCTTGCCGGTCGCGGCGACCTTCCCGTCCACGAACGGGACCTGCCCGGCCGTGAACACGAGGTTCCCGCTGCGCCGGGCCGGGATGTAGGCGCCGGCCGGTGCGGCCACCGCGGGCAGGGTCAGCCCCAGCTCCTTCAGCCGGGCGAGTGCGCTCACTGCTGCACCGGCCGCTTGAAGAACGCCACCAGCTGCTCGGCGTTCGCGCCGCTCGTCACCGTGACCAGTTCCCAGCCGTCCTGGCCGAAGTTGTCCAGGATCGCCTTGGTGTTGTGGATCAGCAGGGGGGCGGTCAGGTATTCCCACTTCACGACCGGGGAGCTCATGGGCGGGACTGTAACCCGGGCACCCGACACCGAACCGCCGTGGCGCGACGGATGGCCGTCCCCCTGCGACGGACGCCCACCGCCGGAGCACGGGACGGGCCCCGTCCGTTGTGGGACGCACCTCGCCGACGGGCCGCTGTCGGTGGGCGCTCGTACGCTGGATCCGTGACCACGACCGTCCGGCCCGAGCCCGGAACCCGCCCCGACCCGTGGCCCGACGCGCTCTCCCGCGCGCGGTTCCACGTGGTGTCCGGCAAGGGGGGCACCGGCAAGACCACCGTGGCCGCCGCCCTCGCGCTGGCCCTCGCCGGCGGCGGGAAGCGGGTGCTGCTCGTCGAGGTGGAGGGCCGCCAGGGCATCGCCCAGGTCTTCGACACCGCCCCGCTGCCGTACGAGGAGCGCCGGATCGCGGTCGCGCCCGGCGGGGGCGAGGTGCGGGCGCTGGCCGTCGACGCCGAGGCCGCCCTGCTGGAGTACTTCGAGATGTTCTACCGGCTGGGCGTGGCCGGGCGGACGCTGCGCCGGATGGGCGCGATCGAGTTCGCGACGACGCTCGCCCCCGGCCTGCGCGACGTGCTGCTCACCGGCAAGGCCAAGGAGTGCGTCACCCGCACGGAGTCCGACGGTCTCCCCGCCTACGACGCGGTGGTCCTCGACGCTCCGCCCACCGGCCGTCTCGTGTCGTTCCTCGACGTCACCAGGGCGATGGCCGACCTGGCCAAGGTCGGGCCCATCCACGGGCAGGCCAAGGGCGTCGAGGCGCTCATCCACTCCCCGCTCACCGCGGTGCACCTGGTCACGCTGCTGTCGGACCTGCCGGTCACCGAGACGCTCGACGCGGCCGCCGAGCTCGACGCCGCCGGGATCCCGCTGGGCTCGGTCGTGGTGAACCGGATGCGCGAGCAGTGGCTGCCCGACCGCTCGGTCACCGCCGCCGCGGGCGGGCGGGTCGACGCGACCCGGATCCGCAACGGCCTGCAGAGCGCCGGGATCGAGCTGGCCCCCACCGAGATCGACGGGCTGGTCGCCGAGACCGTGGAACACGCCGTCGCCGTCGAGGGGGAGACCGCCGCGCTGCGCCGCCTGGAGACCGAGCCGACCCCGCCGCTGCCGCGGCTCACGCTGCCCGCGCTGCTCGGCGGGGTGGACCTCGGCTCGCTGTACGAGCTGGCCGAGTCGATGACCGCGCAGGGTGTGCACCTGGAGGCCCGCCGATGACCGCCCCGCTGGACGTGGACGCCCTGATCGACGACCCGGGCACCCGGGTGATCGTGTGCTGCGGCTCGGGCGGCGTCGGCAAGACGACCACCTCCGCCGCGCTCGCGGTGCGCGCCGCCGAGCGCGGGCGTCAGGTCGTCGTGCTCACCATCGACCCGGCGCGCCGCCTGGCCCAGGCCCTCGGGGTGAGCGAGCTGTCCAACGACCCCGCCCCGGTCGGGACGGTCGACGGCGAGCTCGCCGCGATGATGCTGGACATGCGTCGCACCTTCGACGAGATGGTGGAGTCGCACGCCCCGCCCGAGCGGGCGCAGAAGATCATCGAGAACCCCTTCTACCAGACGATCTCCTCCTCGTTCTCCGGGACGCAGGAGTACATGGCTATGGAGAAGCTGGGCCAGCTGGCCGGTGCCGGGACGTGGGACCTCGTCGTCGTCGACACGCCGCCGTCGCGCTCGGCGCTGGACTTCCTCGACGCCCCGCAGCGCATGTCCCGCTTCCTCGACGGCCGCATGATCCGGCTGCTCGCCGCGCCCGCCCGGGCCGGTGGCCGCGGGCTGCGCCGGATCGTCGAGGCCGGGTTCGGGCTGTTCGCCAAGGCCGTCGGGTCGATCATCGGCGGGCAGATGCTGCAGGACGCGTCGGCGTTCGTGCAGGCCTTCGACACCCTGTTCGGCGGGTTCGCCGAGCGGGCCGAGAAGACCTACGCGCTGCTGCGCTCGGAGGGGACGGCGTTCCTCGTCGTCGCCGCACCGGAGCCGGACGCGCTGCGCGAGGCGGCGTACTTCACCGAGCGGCTGTCGTCGGAGCACATGCCGCTGGCCGGGCTCGTGCTGAACCGGACCCACCCGGTGCTCGCGCCGGTCTCCGCGGCGCGTGCGCGGGCCGCGGCCGAGCAGGTCGGCGGACCGGGGTCGCAGATCGCGGCCGCGGTGCTGCGGCTGCACGCCGACCGCGTCGACCTGCACGAACGGGAGGAGCACCTGCTCACCCGGTTCTCCGCCGCGCACCCCGGCGTGTCGGTGACGCGGGTCCCCGCGCTGGCCGGCGACATCGCCGACCTCGACGGGCTGCGCCGGGTCGGCGCGCTGCTGGCCGGCGAGACCGAGACCGGCGCCGCGGCGACGGCGGGCTGAGGCTCAGGACACGCCGAGCGCCGCCCGCAGCCGGGTCGAGCGTGGCGCCACCGTCCTCGCCGGTCTCGTCGAGGGCCTGCGCGATCCGGGCGCTGATCTCAGGGCATCGAGAAGAAGATCATGGGGTTGCGTGAGGTCCCGCGGACGCCGGTGATCCCCAGCTCGGCCCGGACGGCGTCGAGCGCGCGCAGGTTCCGCGGCGCCGCCGCGCGCGAGGAGGTGAACCAGCCGGTGCCGCTGCGTTCCAGGTGCCGCAGCACCTCGGACCCCTCGGTGAACGGGCGCGCCCGGGGCAGGTGGAACACGTCGTGCACGCTGGTCGGGGTGCCCGTCGCGATCCGCCCGAACAGGTGCTCCAGGTACCAGCGGGCGAAGCGGCGCCCGTGGTCGGCGTCCACGAAGAGGTAGCCCGTGTCGGCCGGGACCTTCTCGACGGTCTCGCGCAGGTCCCCGCGGTGGAACGTCCAGCGCCCGGCCGACAGCTCCTCGGGCACGGTGCCGCACACGTGGTCGACCAGGTCGAACGACTGCAGGTGACCGGACCCGTTGTCGCGCAGCGCGGACAGGATCCAGGTGGTGGACCAGCCGTAGTAGGTGCCGACCTCCACGACCTGCGACGGCCGGTGATGACGCAGCAGCAGGTAGGTCAGCTCGGCCTCGACGTCGTCGAGCTGCGGGGTGATCGTGCCGTCGGCGAGGAGCTCCCGCTGCCCGTCGATCACCGTGGCGAGGTCGTCGGCGTGCGTCCGGTAGAGGCCGGCCAGGAAGTCGAGCACGCGGCTGACGCTATCGGGTCAGGCGGTCCTGCTGCGTCCGGAGTAGTGGTCGGAGCGCGCACGTCCGAGCAGTGCGGCCCAGTCGCGCACGTCCGGGCGCCGGCGCAGGAGCGCGCGGCGCTCCCGCTCGGTCATCCCGCCCCACACGCCGAACTCGACCCGGTGGTCCAGGGCGTGTGCCAGGCACTCGGTGCGGACCGGGCAGGACAGGCAGAATTCGCGGGCCTCGCGCTGGTCGGCACCGGTGACGAACAGGTTCTCGGCGTCGGAGGTGCGGCAGCGTGCGGCCGAACGCCAGTTCCAGACCGCGGTGCAGGCGCGGACGACGACGGCGGGGCGCAGGCGGGGCCTGCCGGTGACGGGACGCAGGGTGTCGAGCATCGGGTCGCCTCTCGGGCCGGGGCGGGCCCGGTGGCCCGCGACGTGATGCCTCGATCCTGGGACGCGGAGGGTGCCCGGGTCAGCGCGCAAAACTACGCAACCGGGGACACGAGCCTGACCGTGTCCTGACCTCCCGGCCCGTAGGCTTGTCCCTGTGAGGTTCCCCCGGCGTCTGCTCCGCCCGCTCGGCGTCCTCGCCGGCCTGTGCATCCTGCTCGGTGTGGTCACGGCGGGCATGGCCTTCCCGCTGGTCGGCGGCCTCGGCGTGCTGTCCAACGAGGCGGGTGACAGCGTCACGTCGAGCTCGGCGGACCTGGTCGGCACCCGCCCGCCGCTGACGACGACGCTCACCGACTCCGACGGCCGCCCGATCGCCTACCTGTTCGACCAGAACCGCACCGAGGTCACGAACGACCAGATCTCGACCGCGATGAAGGGCGCGATGCTGGCGATCGAGGACCGCCGGTTCTACGAGCACGACGGCGTCGACTGGCAGGGCACGCTGCGCGCGGTCGTCGCGAACTCGGCGTCCGGCGACGTCGTCCAGGGTGCCTCGACGATCACCCAGCAGTACGTCAAGAACTACATGCTCTACGTCGACGCGACGAGCGAGGCCGAGCGGCTCAAGGCCACCGAGCAGACCCCGGCCCGCAAGCTCAAGGAGGCGCGGATCGCCCTGCAGCTGGAGCGCCAGCTGTCCAAGGACGAGATCCTCAACCGCTACCTCAACATCGTCTTCCTGGGCAACGGGTCCTACGGCGTCGCCGCGGGGGCGCGCACCTACTTCAACACCACGCCGGACAAGCTGACCGTCCCGCAGGCCGCGATGCTGGCCGGGATGGTCCGCTCGACCACCCAGTTCGACCCGGTGCAGAACCCGCAGACCGCGCTGCAGCGGCGCAACGTCGTCATCGACCAGATGCGCCAGCAGCAGATGATCGACGACGCCCAGGCGAAGCAGGCGATGGCCGCTCCGCTCGGCGTCGCGAACCCGCTGGTCCGCGTGCCGAACGGGTGTATCGGCGCCGGCGACATGGGCTTCTTCTGCAAGTACGTGACGCAGTACCTCACCGAGGCCGGTTTCACCGAGGAGCAGATCCAGCGCGGCGGCTACACCATCCGCACCACCCTGGACCGCCGCGCGATGACCGAGGTCAAGCGCTCCCTGGACAAGGAGGTGCCGCCGGACACCCCCAACGTCGCGAACGTGATGTCGCTGGTCCAGCCCGGCCAGGACAAGCACCGCGTGCTCGCGATGGGGTCGAGCCGCACGTTCGGCCTGAACGCCGACGCCGAGGAGACCAGCTACGGCCTGCCGTACCAGCCGGTCAACCTCGGGGCCGGGTCCACGTACAAGATCTTCACCGCGGCCACCGCGCTGGAGAAGGGCCTCGGCATCAACTACTCGATGCAGGTGCCGCCCTCGGGCTACGCCTCCCCGATCTACGTCGACGGCAGCGGTCGCCCCGTCCCGGTCGCGAACGCCGGCAGCTACCCCGGCCGGATGAGCCTGACCGACGCGCTCGCGCAGTCGCCGAACACCGCGTTCATCAAGCTCGAGGAGTTCACCGGGGTGCCGGACGTGGTCGACATGGCCGTCCGCCTCGGCATGAAGTCCCTGGCCACGACGCCGTTCGTCGACCCGGGCACCGGCAAGCGCACCGACCGCTCGATCGCCGAGGTGATCAAGGACCAGCGGCTCGCGTCGTTCACGCTCGGCGTCACCCCGACCTCGGTGCTGGAGCTGGCCAACGTCGGCGCCACCCTGTTCTCCGAGGGCAAGTGGTGCCCGCCGACGCCGATCGACTCGATCACCGATGCCGAGGGCGAGCCCGTCCCGATCACCGAGGAGCCCTGCCAGCAGGCCGTCGAGCCCGCTCTGGCGAACACCCTCGTCACCGGCCTGAGCAAGGACGACATCGCCGGCACCTCCGCCGCCGCCGCGAAGGCCGCCGGCTGGACCCGGCCGATGGCGGGCAAGACCGGGACGACCCAGCAGCACAAGTCGGCCGCGTTCATGGGCGCGATCCCGGAGATGGCCGGAGCGGTCATCACGTTCGACAACTCCAACCGCCCGCAACCCCTCTGCGACGGCGGCGGCGCCCCCTTCGCCTGCGGGAACGGCAACATCTTCGGCGGCAAGACCCCGGCCCGGACGTGGTACGGCGCGGTGACCCCGCTGGTGGCGAACACCCCGCCGACGCCGCTGCCCGCGACCGACCCCCGCTACCTCGACGGCGGCGCCGAGTCCCGCATCCCGGACGTCGTCGGCCGGTCGGTCGGCGCCGCCCGCGGTGAGCTGGAGGGCGCCGGCTGGCAGGTCACCACCCGCACCGTCGACAACAACGCTCCGGAGGGGACGGTCGTCGGGCAGGAGCCCCGCGGCGCCGCGCTCCCGGGTGAGCAGGTGACCTTGCAGGTCAGCAGTGGGTCGGTGCCGGCCCCGCCGCCGCCCCCGGGCACCCCGACGCCCGGCCCGGCCCCGGGGCAGGACGGCGGCCCGCCGGCGGACCGTCCCGACGGGAACCGGCCGCCCGACGGCGGGTGACACTCCGTCCGGCCGGGTCACCCGGCCGGGCGGCACCGCGCGCCATACCCCGTCGGAACGAGGCATCACCGCTGGTCGCGGCCTAGCATGCCGTCATGGCCGTGCGGTGGAGGAGCAGGCGTCCCGCGCCGGCGCCCGCCGACGACGGGCGCTGGGGCGTGGCGCGGCTGGTCGCCGAGCGCGAGGCGGACCGGCTCGCCCGGGAGCGGGGTGACCGCCCCGCGGGTCCCGCCGTGTCACGACCCGCGTCCGACGGGATCCGGCCCGTGTCCGGCGTGGAGCGGGGGCCCGGTGCTCCGGCTGCCCGACCGGCCGCTGTGGACGGCACCGGCGTCCCCGAGCGGGTCGCCCCCGTGGAGGGCCCCGACCCCGACCCGTCGGCGGAGGAGGAGCGGCCCACCGCGCGCGAGCCCGACATCGACGGCCCCACCCAGCGGACCCTGACCGCGGTCCGGCGCCGCAGGCCCGGCCCCGCCGCCATCCCCACCCCGGACGACGACGCGGGCGACCCGGTCCCCGGCCCCCGCCGCCCGGTGACGCCCACCCCGTCGTCGCCGGTCCCGCCCGCGCCCCGGCGGTCGCCGACCGGCCCGGCGCCCCGGCTGCCCGCCCCGCGTCGCCCCCGCGCGAACGGCGACGAGCCCGTCGGCACGGTCTACCGGCCGCCCGCGGTGTCCGCCCGGCCCCCGGTCGACCTCGACAACGGCCTACTCGGCTTCTCGCGGCTGACCCGCGGCCGGGTCGGGGCCCGGGTGTTCACGATCGTCTTCGTCCTGATCTACCTGGTGATCCTCGTCCAGACGCTGTCCACCATCGTCTGAGGCAGCGCGTCCGCTGTCGGTCGCCCGGTCTAGCCTGAAGATCCGCACGCCGTGCCGGGTGAGGAGGAGGTGAGCCGCGATCACGACCCCGTCGTCGACGTCGCACCGCCTGACGTCGGTCCTCGCGATCCCCGCCTTCCGCAGGCTCTGGTCGGTCACCGCGGTCACCGCGACCGGCGAGTGGCTGGCGCTGCTGGCGCTCACGTCGCTGGCCACCCACCTCACCGCGGGCGCCGGGTTCACCGCGCAGAGCTTCGCGCTCGGGGGCGTCGTCGCCACCAAACTGGTGCCGTCGCTGCTGTTCGGGCCGCTCGCCGGGGTGCTCGCCGACCGCTTCGACCGGCGCAAGGTCATGGTGACCTGTGACCTCACGAAGTTCGTGCTGCTGCTGTCGATCCCGTTCGTCGGGCAGCTGTGGTGGCTGCTGGTCGTGACCCTGCTCCTCGAGCTGTGCACCATGTTCTGGATCCCGGCGAAGGACGCGGCGGTCCCGAACCTGCTGCGCAGCCCGGCCCAGATGGAGAGTGCGGCGCAGCTGAGCCTGCTGGTGACCTACGGCGTCGCCGTCGTCGGGGGTGCGGGGCTCTTCGCGCTGGTCAGCAAGGTCGGCCCGCTGTTCGGCGCGGACCAGGCGACCACCGTCTACGCGGCGCTGTGCGTCAACGGGTTCGCGTTCCTGGTCTCGGCGCTGGTCGTGTACTTCGCGATCCCGGAGATCTCCGGCCGGGCCACCGAGGCCGAGCGGCGGCACGCCCCGCCGTCGATGCTGTTCCTGCTGCGCGACGGCTACACCTTCGTCGTCCGCACCCCCCTCGTGCGCGGGCTGGTCGTCGGGATCATCGGCGCGTTCACCGCGGGCGGCGCCGTGATCGCGACGGCCAAGCTCTACGCGTCGAGCCTCGGCGGCGGGGATGCGGCGTACTCGATCCTGTTCGCGTCGGTGTTCGCCGGTCTCGCCGCGGGGATGGCCGTCGGTCCGGTGCTGGCCCGGCGGGTGCCGCACCGGCGGCTGTTCGGCAGCGCGATCATCGGGGCCGGGGGGTCGTTGGTCGTCGTGGCGGTGGCGGTGCACCTGTTCATGGCGATCGCCGCGGTGCTGTGCGTGGGTGCGTTCGCCGGGGTCGCGTTCCTGACCGGGCTCACGGTCATCGGCACCGAGGTCGCCGACGGGATCCGTGGTCGGGTCAACGCGTTCGTCCAGTCCCTGGTGCGGCTGGTGCTGCTGGGGGCGATGTCGGTGGTGCCGATCGTCGTCGGTGTCGTGGCGACGCGGACGGTGACCGTCGGCGACACCGCGCTGCTGGTCGACGGCACGCGGTTCGTCCTCGCCGGGGGCGGCATCCTGGCGGCGGTGGTCGGCGTCGTCGCACGCCGGCAGATGACGGAGGAGGGGGCGTCGTGAGCGTGTGGGACGACGTGGTGGGCCAGCCCGCCGCCGTCGCCGAGCTGGACGGGGCGGCGTCGGACCCGACGGCGATGACCCACGCCTGGCTGTTCACCGGCCCGCCCGGATCCGGCCGGTCGAACGCCGCACGCGCCTTCGCGGCCGCCCTGCAGTGCCGCTACCACGGCTGCGGCGAGTGCGCGGCCTGCCGGACCGTCATGGCGGGCACCCACTCCGACGTCCGCGAGATCGTCCCGGAAGGACTGTCCATCTCGGTCGCCGAGATGCGCTCGCTCGTCCAGCTCGCCGCCCGGAAGCCCGCCACCGGGACCTGGCAGATCGTGATCATCGCCGACGCCGACCGGCTCACCGAGGGCGCGTCGAACGCGCTGCTCAAGGCGGTCGAGGAGCCGGCGCCGGAGACGGTGTTCCTGCTGTGCGCGCCGTCGGATCACCCGGACGACGTGCCCGTCACGATCCGGTCGCGCTGCCGGATGGTGCACCTGCGCAGCCCGGCGCCCGACGCCGTCGCCGGGGTGCTGCGCGACCGCGACGGGATCGACCCCGACCAGGCGCAGTGGGCCGCGTCGGTGTGCGGCGGCCACGTCGGTCGCGCGCGGCGCCTCGCCCGCGACCCGCAGGCCCGTGCCCGGCGCGAGGAGATCCTCGGCGTGCCGACGAAGCTCCGCCGCCTCGGCGACGCGTTCTTCCACGCCGACGTGCTGATCCGCGCGGCCGAGGCCGAGGCCGACGAGCTGCGGTCCTCCCGCGACGAGTCCGAGCGCGAGGAGCTGGCCGTCGCGATGGGTGCCGGCGGCACGGGCAAGGGTGCCGCGTCGGCGGCCCGCTCGGCGAAGGCGGCCGAGCGGGACCTGGAGAAGCGCCAGAAGAGCCGCGCCACCCGGACCCAGCGGGACGCGCTCGACCGCGCCCTGGTCGACCTCGCCGGCTTCTACCGCGACGCGATCGTCGCCGCGACCGGCGCCACGGTGCCGCTGACCAACCCGGACCGCGACCGCGAGATCCGGGTGGCCGCCGCCGAGTGGGGCCCGGAGTCGAGCCTGCGTCGCCTGGAGGCGGTGCTCGCCTGCCGCGACGCGCTGGAGCAGAACGTGAAGCCGCGGATCGCCGTCGAGGCCATGATGACGGCCCTGCACCGTGGATGACCGGCCGCTGATCCTCACGGCCCTGCTCGACGACGCCACGCAGGCCCGGTTCGACGACCTGCGCGAACGGCACTTCCCGGCCGGGCGCAACCACCTCGCCGCGCACCTGACCCTGTTCCACGCCCTGCCCGGCGACGCCGCCGCCGAGCTCGCCACCGACCTGACCGCCGCGACCGACCGGGCCCCGATGACCGCCCTCGTCACCGGCCTGCGGCTCCTCGGCCGCGGGGTCGCGTTCACCCTCGACTGCCCCGAGCTGACCGCGCTGCGCCGCGGCGTCGCCGAGCGGTGGCGGCCGCGCCTCACCCGGCAGGACGCGGGGAAGGCCGACCTGCACGTGACCGTCCAGAACAAGGTCACCCCGGCCGCGGCCCGGGCGCTGCACGATGACCTGGCCGCCGGGTTCGCCCCGTGGGACGCCGGCGTCCCCGGCCTCGCGCTCTGGCGCTACGACGGCGGGCCGTGGGAGCCGGGGCCGCGTTTCCCCTTCTCCGGATGACCGGTGGGGGCTTGTGAGGGGGCGGGAGCGCGGTGGCTATACTTGCCTCGCACCACGCCGCCTTAGCTCAGTCGGTTAGAGCGACGCACTCGTAATGCGTAGGTCTGGGGTTCGACTCCCCAAGGCGGCTCCACTGTTTTCGCAGGTCAGAGACCTGCGGATGTTCGATCAGTGCGTTCAGTCGTGTTGACCCGGCGCACTCACAGAAACACTGTTTCAGCAGGCTGTCGACCTGTTCCGGCCCTGCTCAACGGGGTCGTGGTGATCGTCTTCGACTGCGAGCCCGTGGCATGACGGGACTCATGCCACAGGTGAGTGCGTAGCTCGGCCGAACTGAGGTGTGCACGGGGCTGGTGTCCCTGGGCGGCTTGGTCTTGCGGGAGCGATCCTCAGCTCTCGGGTTGCACCTGTGGTGAGCGGGCCTGGCCGTAGGCTCGGCGGCGTGGGCGGAGGGGATGTCGAGTTGGCTGCGTTGATCGAAGAGGCGACGGCTGACGCCTACGGCGTGGACGAGCAGCTCGGTGGGTTCCACGCGAAGCTGGAGGAGCACGTCGCTGTGCCGTTCACGACGACGCTGCTGGGTGTCGAGGTGGCGGTGGTCGAGATCGACTGGCCCGTGAGTGGCGGTCTGGTGGCGGTCTGTCGACGGGGTCGTGAGTCGCAGTCGATCGACCTTCGTGAGCTGCCGTTGCCGACGCCGCCGCCGGAGGGCGTGGAGTGGATCTACGCCTACCTCCGGTGGGCGGCCGGTGGGCTGACGTGAGCGAGTACCAGTACTACGAGTTCCTCGCGATGGACCGGCCGCTCGACGAGCGGGAGCAGGCCGAGGTACGCGCGTTGTCGACGCGGGCGCAGATCAGCGCGACGAGCTTCACCAACGAGTACCACTGGGGCGACTTCCGTGGTGATCCGCTCCGGTTGATGGAGCGCTACTACGACGCCCATCTGTACTTCGCGAACTGGGGCAGTCGAACGCTGATGCTGCGCCTCCCGCTGGGGGTGCTCGACGTCGAGGCGGTCGAGCCGTTCCTGGTCGATTCTCTGGTGTCTGTGTGGGACACCGCTGAGCACCTGATCCTGGGCTTGCACAGCGATGACGAGAACGCCGACTTCTTCGGCCCGGACGACCTGTACACGTTGGCGGGACTCGTCGGGGTGCGGGCCGAGCTGGCGTCCGGCGACCTGCGCCCGCTGTATCTGGGCTGGCTGGCGGCACAGGGGACCTGGGACCGCGATGAGGGCGCGTTCGACGTCGACAACGAGGAGGTCCTGGAGCCGGCGGTGCCTGCGGGGTTGTCGACACTGACGGCGTCGCAGCGGGCACTGGCGGACTTCCTGCGGCTGGATCCGGACCTGCTGACGGTGGCGGCGAAGGCGAGCGCACCGTCGTCGGATGCGCGACTCACGGGGAGGCGGCTGGCCTCCTGGGTGGCACGGCTCCCGAGCAGCGAGAAGGACCGCCTGCTTGTCCTGGTCGCTCGTGGCGAGAGCCTTGTCGCACAGTCTGAGTTGCGTCGGCAGTTGAGTGCCTCGGACCCAGCGGTAGGCGACGAGCGTCCGCGTCGGACGGTCGCTGAGCTTCTGGATGCCACCCACCTCGTCCGGCAGGACAAGCACCGGCGGGCCGAGGCAGCCCATGCCGCTGAGGAAGCGGAGCGGCGACACAAGCGCGAGGCGGCTCGGGAGCGGCGTCTCGCGGCGCTGTCGGCGGACGTGGAGGGTGGCTGGGCGCGGGTCGAGGCGATGATCGCCACCAAGAAGCCTGCCGAGTACGACGCTGCGGTCGCGCTGCTGGAGGACCTGCGGGTCGTCGCAGAGCGGGCGGACCAGTCGAGCGGGTTCGGTGTTCGGCTCACTGAGCTGCGTGCTCGCCATCAGCGCAAGGTGAGTCTGGTCGAGCGGATCGACCAGGCCGGGCTCGTCGTCGCTCCCCGCTGATCGCCGGCTTTGGCTAGGCCGTGGCATCGTGAGGTTCGTGGCGACCGGGGACCTCGAGCGTGAACTCGCTCGGTTGCGAGCAGAGAACGACCGTCTGCTGCGCCTGTTGGGGATGACGGCGGAGCAGGCCCGCGCTCCGGATGCGTCCCAATCGGGGCTGTTCTTGGAGCGTCCCGGCATGGTGACCGCGTCGTCGACGCCGGAGGCGAAGGTGGCCTTCTTCCGGGCGTTGTTCGCGGCCCGCGAGGACGTCTACGCGATCCGCTGGGAGAACGAGGGATCGGGGAAGTCGGGCTGGGTGCCAGCGGTGGCCGGCGGGTGGCGGAAGGGCACGACCCGCCCGTACCTGCGGCTTCGTGACGACGTGGTCGCGGCGCACCTGTCGGGCCGCCACCACATCGGGCTCTACCCGTTGATGCCGGGCGACACGTGCCGGTGGCTCGCGGCGGACTTCGACGGACCTGCTGCGATGCTGGACGCATTGGCCTACCTGAAGGCGGCCAGGGCGGCCGGTGTTCCCGCGGCTCTGGAGGTGTCTCGCTCGGGAGTCGGCGCCCATGCGTGGATCTTCTTCGCCGGCGCGGTTCCTGCGGCGACGGCGAGAGCGCTGGGCATGGGCCTGCTCCGGGAGGCGATAGCCGTCCGCGGCCGGATGGATCTATGCAGCTACGACAGGCTCTTCCCGTCCCAAGACGTGCTGCCGTCCTCGGGTGGGATCGGGAACCTGATCGCTGCTCCGCTGCACGGCCGGACGCGCAAGGACGGTGCGACGGTGTTCCTGGACCTGGGGACCCTGGAGCCGCACGAGGATCAGTGGGCGCATCTCTCCGGGGTGCACCGTCTGTCCCCCGCCGAGGCCGCCCGCCTGGCCGGCCGTGTCGGGGCGGTCAAGGTGGGTGGCGCTGTCGAGCGCCTGGCTCCCGCGACGTCGACGCGGACGAGGCCGAGACCGGCGGCGGTGATCGGGCTTCGGCTGGAGGCCGGATGCGAGGTGTCGGTGTCGGACCTGACGCCGGCCGCATTGGCGACGCTCAAGCACGCGGCGTCGATGAGCAACCCGCTGTTCGGCGAGCGACAGCGCCGTCGGCTATCGACGTGGAACGTGCCCAGGTTCCTGCTCAGCTACGACGAGACCGTGGACGGCCGTCTCGTCCTGCCCCGCGGCCTCGGCGAGCGCGTCGTGTCGGTGCTGGACGAGGCGGGAAGCCGCGTCGAGGTCAGCGACGATCGCACCGACGGCGACAGCCACAGCTTCGACCTGGCGGTGACGCTGCGCGAGGACCAGGCAGCCGCCGTCTCGGATCTCGCCGGCCACGACCTTGGAGTGCTCGTCGCGGAGCCGGGTGCCGGAAAGACCGTCATGGGATGCGCGCTGATCGCGGAGCACGGCGTGTCCACCCTGGTCCTGGTGGACCGTAAGACGTTGGCGGACCAGTGGCGAAGCCGGATCAAGGACCTGCTGGGTGTTCGGGCCGGTCAGCTGGGCGCCGGACGGTCCTCGTTGCGGGGTGTGGTCGACGTTGTCACTCTGCAGACGCTGGCGCGCCGTCAGGACGTCGCGGAGCTGACCGGGGGCTACGGGCTCGTTCTCGTCGACGAGTGCCATCACCTGCCCGCCGCCGCGTTCGAGAACGCCGCCCGGCAGATCCGGGCGCGGCGATGGGTCGGCCTGACGGCGACCCCGTATCGGCGCGACGGCCTGGACGAGCTCATCCACCACCAGCTCGGTCCGATCCGTCACACGGTGACGCCCCGGCCTGTGGGCACCCTGGGAGCCGCCGACGCCCCGGAGCGGCAGCTAATTGTGCATCCGACCTCGTACGAGTACCTCAAGGACGCGGATCCGTCGAAGCCGGGCGGGATGGCGGCGATCTACCGTGACCTGGCCGCTGACGAGGCGCGGAGGGACCAGATCGTCGGTGACGTGCTCGAGGCATTGGGGCGCGGGAGGAACTGCCTCGTCCTTACGCAGTGGAAGGGCCACGTGGAGTCGCTGGCGGCGAGGCTCCGGGAAGAGGGACGAGATCCTGTGGTGTTGCGAGGGGGCATGGGTGCCCGGGAACGCAAGACCGCTCTGGCTCGTCTCGAGCCGGGTGCGGCGCCGCTGCTCGTCGTGGCGACCGGGCCCTACGTGGGCGAGGGCTTCGACTGTCCTGCTCTCGACGCCCTGTTCCTCGCGGCGCCGATCGCCTTCAAGGGGCGCCTCGTGCAGTTCGTCGGCCGCGTGCTCAGGCCGCACCCCGGCAAGACGACGGCCGAGGTGCACGACTACCACGACGAACAGACCCCTGTGCTCGCCTCGTCGCTGGCCAAGCGCGCACCGGGATACACCTCCCTCGGCTTCCCCCATCCCCGAGACTCGACCCTCGCCTCACACTGAGTGAGGTTACGAGTCTCCGTCAAAGATCGCTGCGCCTGCCCGCGTCACGCTCGCCAGCCAGGGCCCGGGGTACTCGGCGACGAGCTTCTCGATCTCGTTCCACCAGCGCAGCCAGAGGCGGAGCTGCTCGAACAGGGTCAACTGACCGGCGGTGGTCTGGAAGCACGCTCGGACGCCGTGGTCCAGTAGCGCCTGGCGCTCGAGCGGGCGGCTGCGGATGCGCTTGTCCCGAGTGAGGACGACGAGACCGGCCTGGCCGACGAGGGGGAGCCACTCCTGGTCTTTGGCGCCTGCCGGTACGAGGTCACCAGGTCCGCCGGGCCACGTGATATCGCCGCGGACGTAGTGGAGGGCCTGGGCGACGCCGATGCTGTTCTCGTCGAAGAACCAGCGCGGACTCTGGAGACGAGCGGGCACGTGTCAGGCGGCTCGGGTGAGCTCGCCGTGACGGCGCTCGAACTCGACGACCTGCTCGACGTCGGTGACGGAGATCGAGTAGATTTCCGCAACTCTGTCGGGCTCCTCTCCGGCGCTCACCAGCTCCGCGACGATCTCGGTGCGCACGCCGACGTTCGGGATGGTCGGCTCGCCGAAGCTGCGTGTGGGGTCGAGGACGATCGGCTTTCCCCGTCCGAGGGGGAACAGTCGCTCGGCGACGTCGCCTGCGTCGTTGAACTCGACCTTGTCGAGGAACGCCACGGCCGGGTCGGACGGCATCAGGGTCCCGTCGCGGCCGAGGATCACGATGCTCAACGCCGGGTCGAGGCCGACGAACTCCTGTGCTTCGAGGGCGAGTTCGCGGCCCGAGGTGTAAGGCTTCAGCGTGGCGAGCGGGTACTGCACCTGGAGGCGGTCGCGGAGGAACCCGATGACGGGGCGGAGGTACTGCAGGGTGACCCGTTTGGCCCGGTACTCCCGCAGGTAGCCGGCTTCGATGAACTCGCCCCAGGTGACGGTGTCCACTCCTGTGGAGCGCTCTCGGATCACGGGGGCGTAGGTCGTGTTCCCGCGTTCGTAGCCGTCGATCCAGCGGCGCAGGCCGTCGGTGCGCAGGCCGAGGAGCCGCGCGGCCTGGCTCATGCCGTAGACCGGGCGGTCGAGCAGCTCCGCGCTGTTCTCACCCACGAGCGTCAGTGTGCACCATTGCACCGACGACGTGGGCGAGGTTGCCGGGCACCGCGTGGCATGGCTCGTGGCATGAGGTCGGAGTCTGACCTGCGACGTCAGTGCCGTAGGTGCCGTGAGCCGCGCGATCGGTGCTGGTAGAGCGGTGAGCGACGCACATCGGTTGCCTCGTAATGCGTAGGTCTGGGGTTCGACTCCCCAAGGCGGCTCGTTTGCGCAGGTCAGATCGCGCTTATGGATCTTGCCTGTCCCTTTTTCGTGGCTCGTGGCCTCTCTCAGGCGGGTTCTTGCCGGTCAGCTGCCTGCGACGTGGCCTCCACCCGTGTGTGCGTCGGTCGGTTGCACCTCCTTGCTCATGGTTCTCTGTCCACAGCGGGTGCGGCTGTCCGACATTGATCGTTGCTTCCGATCGTCGGCGGTGATCACCGACATCGGTGGGACGGCGGAGCCACCCACACCGTCGTCGGGCGCTTCGTTATCGGAGTGGGGTGGGCGACGACGGTGTGGTCGGGGCGGGGAGGTCCAGAACGCGGGAGTTGCGGAGTCGCCAGACCAGTGAAGCGAGTCCGAATCGGGTTCGTCCGATGCCGTTGTCGAGGGGGTCGTAACCCAGTTCGGCGATGATCGTGTCGAGCCGGGTCTGCAACGTGCTGTGGTGGACTCCGGCATTCCGCGCCGCCTGGCGTACGGAGCTGGTTCGCACGAGTGCGTCGACGGTGGCCGAGCCCCACGGGTGGGACATGATCGCGTCCAGGGAGTCGACGTCGGGCAGGTCGCTGTCCAGGGGGAGGTCGGCGAGTAGGCCGACCAGGCCGCCGTAGTCGTCGGCGAGGACCGACGGTGCGACCTCGGGATCGCACAGACGCAGGGCGACCACCGCCGTGCGGAACGACCTGTGCAGGTGGTCGACGTCGGTGGCCGGCCCGGTTCCGATCGGCCGTGCCGGGACGGGCGCGTGGTCGTGGGGTACGACCAGGGCGTGGATCGATCCGTAGGGGGTCGCGACGACGTCCTCGGCGCCGGACGGGTGCTCGTCCCACACCGCGAACAACGGCGCCGCGATGACGCGGTATCGCGCGGTGGACACGAGATTGAGTCGGGCCGCGGCGAGACGGCGGGTCTCGGTCGGGACGGTCGGGTCGAGCAGCAGGCCGAGATCGCGGCGGCCGTCGATCTCTCGTCGGCCTCCTCCGAGGCGGATGCGGACGGCCAGCGCCAGGCGTTCGAGGACGATCGCGTCGTTCGCATGCGGCTCGCCGTCGCGCTCGATCCACACGGTCAACCCCTCGGCCGTGATGGCCGAGCAGCTCCCTGGCGTCGGCGGCCCGTCGTCGGGGGCCACGATCTCGCCGCGCGGGCTGACCCGGAGCGACCGCGGGGGGAGATCGCTCTGGTAGCCGGCGTTGCACCCGGAGAGGGAGGCGGCCGCACTCAGCAGTGCTCGGGTGTTGACGTTGCCGATGATCAGTTCGTCGAAGCAGGCGATGACCCGCAGACCGAGGCTCGCCTGCGGGTCGAGCGCCGAGATCCGACCGAGGAGTTCTTGCACGGGCGCCTCCCGACGACTGGTGGGTGCAGTCTAGTGGCGTGGGGCACCGGATCAGTCCGCGAGGATCTTCTCGACCCAGGTGTTCCGCGTCCGGACCATGCCTCGGGCGACGACGGTGTGCGGGGCGAAGATGTCGAACGCGTGGAACCCGCCGGACCAGACGTGCAGCTCGGCGTCGCCACCTGCGGCCCAGAGGCCGTCGGCGTAGGCGATCGCCTCGTCGCGGAAGATCTCGGCGGCGCCGACGTCGATGAAGGCGGGCGGGAGCCCGGACAGGTCCGTCGCCCGGGCCGGCGCCGCGTACGGGGAGACGTCCGGCCCACCGCGCGCCTCGCCGAGCAGCGCGGACCAGCCGGTCTCGTTGCTGACGCGGTCCCAGACCCCGACGCCGTCGAACTGGCCGGTGGAGGCGGTGACGCCGCGGTCGTCGAGCATCGGGTAGTCGAGGACCTGGCCGCACAGGGCTGGGCCGTCGCGATCCCGCGCCGCGAGCGCCATCCCGGCCGCGAGCCCACCACCGGAACTGGCCCCGGCCACCATGAGCCGGTCGTGGCGGATGCCCAACTGCCCGGCCGTCGCCGCCGCCCATTCCAGCGCGGCGTAGCAGTCCTCTCGGGGGAAGGGGTCCGGGAACTCCGGCGCGAGCCGGTACTCGACGGCGACCAGGACTGCGCCGAGGTTGTCGACCCAGTCGAGCACCAGGTCGGCTCCACTGAAGCGGTCGCCGAACATCAGCCCACCGGAGTGGACGAAGACGATGCCGGGCCGGGGGGAGCCGGCTCGGGTGGGGCGCAGCACCGACACCTGGATCGGCTCGCCTCGATGGCCGGCGATCGTGTGCTCGCTGCGTGTGATCGCGCGTCCCCGCAGCGTGTCGTCGATCGGCGGGGAGGCATAAGACCGCCGCATGAACGCGATCAGGTTCGGGGTGATGGTCGGCGGGAACACACCACCGACCACGGCGAGGCCGGCCTTCAGCTCCGGGTCGAACTCCGGCCGGGCTCTGGACGACACAGGCTCCTCCGACAGGGTGCGGCGGCAGGGAGACGACGACCGCCGCGACGCTGCCGGCGGGTGCAGCGTCGCGGCGGGTCGACGATCACAGCGAAGCGTAGAGGGCGGCCTCGAAGTCCCCGTAGAGCTTCCACGCCTCGTGCTCGGTGATGAACGGCAGCGAGTTCGTGTAGATCGACGCACAGATGCCGGTGGTGCGGTCGATGAAGAAGTGGGTGTTGAACAGCCCGGCCCACGCGCCCGTCCCGGCCCGCCGGGCGCCGGGGACGTCCTGGGTGTTGATCAGCAGCCCGTAGCCCCACGTCCACCCTTCACCGAGCTTCAGCGTGTCGGTGATCGGAGCGTCTGCCGTCCTGATCTCCGTCGGCATCGGAGCGCCGTCGAGCTGGTCGGTGAACGCCGCGTCCACGGTCTCCCGGCTCAGGATCCGTACACCGTCCAGCTCACCGCCGCGCAGCAACGCCCGCTCGAAGCGGATGTAGTCACGCGGGGTCGAGTGCAGACCGTGGCCACCCGCCCACCACTGCGGGTCGTCGGGCAGGACGTTGCCCGCCGAGATCCACTTGCCGTCCTCGCCCTTGACGTGCACGGGCGTCTTGTTCGCCTGACGTGCCTCGTCGAGGGCGAACATCGTGTCGTCCATGCCGAGCGGACCGGTGATGTTCTCCTTGATCACCACGTCGAGGGTCGAGCCGGCGACGGCTTCGACGACGCGGCCGAGCCAGTCGGTGTTGATGCCGTACTCGAACTTCGTGCCGGGGTCGGCGACCAGTGGCGCCTTGAACGCGGCCATGTCTCCTGGCACCACGTTGGGGATGCCGGTGACCTGCTCGTACTTGACCAGGTCCTCGTTCCAGAACCAGTACGTCAGTCCCGAGGTGTGGGTGATCAGCTGCTTGACGGTGGCCTTCGACCTCGGTGCGCGTAGGCGCGGGGTGTCACCGTCGAAGCCGTCGAGGACCTGCAGCTCGGCGAAGTCGGGAACGTAGCGCTCGACCGGGGCCGAGAGATCGAGTTCACCGCGCTCCACCTGCTGCAGCGCGGCCACGGTGGCGACCATCTTGGTCATCGACATGATGCGGAAATGGGTCGACGTCGACACAGGCTTCGCACCGGCGTCGTCGAGCCGAACTCCGGCGGCCCCCTCGTAGAACACGCCGTCGGCGTCCGCGGCGATCGCGGCCACGTGCGGTACGGCACCGGCGTCCACTGCCCCCTGCAGCACCTGGTCGATGCGGGATCCTTCAATGTTCCTCGACACGGAACCTCCGTTGGCTCAGATCTGGTCGCGACGCCCACAGGCCTGCGGGACGTCTTCCGACGACGGTCGCGAGTGTGGTCGGCGCCACATCGGTTGGTAACCGACGGCGCGACGAGAATCTCGACCTGTTGCCCGCCATGTGGCGGTCCGGCGCCGGCCGGCAGGTCGACCACGGCCGACCACAGGGACGCGGTGTCCAGCCCATTCGCGGTGTGCGCAGTCGGAGCCATCGTCCGCGGCACGAGCCGGACGCGTAGGCCCGCTCCTCGGTCGACACGCCGGGCCGTATCAGCTGGTTCTCCGCACCTTCCGTAGCGATCGAGCAGGTGTCGTCCCACCGTGGGGGCGGACGGTCACAGCCGCTGCGTCGTCAGACGGCTGCGCACGCTGGGGGCGGCGTGATGGCTCGGACACCGAACGGGGCGTCGAGCATCTACCTCGGGAAGGACGGCTACTGGCACGGCCGTGTGACCGTGGGCGTCAAGGATGACGGCCGGCCCGACCGGCGGCACGTGATGGGCACCCAAGCCGACGTGACGCGCAAGGTGCGGGCTCTGGAACGGCAGCGGGACGGCGGGACGGTGCGCAAGCCCGGCCGCTCGTGGACGGTCGAGAAGTGGCTCACGCACTGGGTCGAGAACATCGCGGCGCCGTTCGTGAAGGACAACACGATCTCCGGGTACCGGGTCGCGGTGAACGTGCACCTCATCCCGGGGATCGGCAAGCACCGGCTCGACCGGTTGGAGCCGGAGCACCTGGAGAAGCTCTACGTGCGGATGATGCGCGAGGGCAAGGCGGCCGCCACGGCACACCAGGCGCACCGCACCGTCCGGACAGCGCTCAACGAGGCCGTGCGACGCGGGCATATCGGGCGCAACCCCGCGACCCTGGCCAAGGCGCCCCGCCTCATCGAGACGGAGATCGAGCCGTACTCCGTCGACGAGATCCGGATGCTGCTGAAGTCGGCGCTCGACGGCCGGAACGGTGCCCGCTGGGCCGTCGCACTCGCGCTCGGGCTGCGCCAAGGGGAAGCGCTCGGCCTGAAGTGGGCTGACGTCGACCTCGACGCCGGTTCGATGTTCGTGCGCCGGGGCCGGCTGCGTCCACGGTGGCAGCACGGGTGCGGCGACACCTGCGGCCGGAAGTACGCCGGCCACTGCCCGGACCGTGTACCCCTTCGGCCCGAGACCGCCGAGACCAAGTCCCGGGCCGGCCGTCGGGGTATCGGGCTCCCGGCGGAGCTCGTCGAGCTGCTGCGCGCGCATCGCGTCGAGCAGGATCGGGAACGCGACCTGGCGGCGCAGCTCTGGACCGACGGTGACTGGTTGTTCGCCACCCCGACGGGGGGTCCGCTCAACCCGCGCACGGACTGGGACGACTGGAAGAAGCTCCTCGCCCGGGCCGGCGTGCGAGACGGCCGGCTGCACGACGCCCGCCACACCGCCGCGACAGTGTTGCTCCTGCTCGGCGTCCCGGAGCGCGCCGTCATGGGCATCATGGGCTGGTCGCACACCGCGATGGCCGCGCGCCACCAGCACGTCACCTCGGCCATCCAGCGCGACATCGCGAGCCGCGTCGACGGGCTGATCTGGCAGTTCAGCGTCAAGCCTTCCGGTGAAGGCGGGATGTCGGGCGGGGCTAACGCTGATGACACGGCGGACGAATCAAACGATGAGGACTGTCCGGATGATCCGGGCGGACGGGTGTGATGAGGGGGAGATCGTGCGTCGCTCGCTGCCGGCCGTGCTATCGCTGGTCGTCGCGTTCCTGCTGTTGGGTTCGTCGGTCGCTCTCGCTCAGGACGACGGCAACAGCGAGCCACCACCGCCGACATGTGGCGTCGGCTGCATTCCGCAAGATCCGAACGCACCCCCGCCCCCGCCGACCAACCCGAACAGCCCGATCGGTCGAGCGTTCGCTCAGGTGAACGAGCGCATCACCCAGATCCCCGCGGGGCCGAGACGCGCGTTCGCTGAGCGGGTCGCCAGCCGGGTGCAGAACCGGTTGTGCCACTCGTTCCCGCGGTTCTGCTGACCGGACCACCGGCGGGGAATGAGACTAGAACTGAGACTACGACCAAGAACGCCGGACGCTCCCTGTTGGGAGGTCCGGCGTTCTGCCTGGTCAGGCTGGCGGTGGCGGTGGGATTTGAACCCACGGAGGCTTGCCCCTCACACGCTTTCGAGGCGTGGGAGGTAGAACGGGACCATCTCGCCCCAGTGCCCGCTGATGATCTGCAGATCGGGTAGCTCGTCGAAGATCCCGGCGAGGATGAGGCGCAGCGCGTGGATGCCTGCCTCGTGGTGCCAGCCCCACCCACCGAGTGACAGTTCTGTGGTGACCTTGTCGGCGAAGCCGGCGTGCTGCGCGGGAACGAGGCGGCGTACGCCGGGTGGTTCCTCGACCAGGGCACTCGCGGGCGCGGAATCCGTCCGGATCTGCGATCCGCGATGGCCGGGACGTTCGCGCGCCCGGACGCCCTCCGCTGTGCGTTCGCCCTCTACCGGTCGCTGCCCGAGACCGGACGCCAGATCTCCACGGCGGTGGCCGGTGCCCGGTTGACGGTGCCCACGACCGCGGTCGGAGCCGCGCCGGTCGGCCGCGCGCTGGAGAACCAGCTGCGCGGGGTCGCCGACGTCCTCGACGGGCATCTGTTCGACGACTGCGGGCACATCGTGTCCCTCGACCGGCCGGACGAGCTCGTGGCACTGCTGCGGCCCGGATGATGCCGGGTGCCGTCGGACGCCGGGCGCGGCCGGCGGACCCCGGGCGCGCCGGCCGGTCCCGGACGAGGCCCGAGGAGCGGGTCGGGGGAGCAGCGTCCGGTGCGGCCGCGGCTGGTGCTCGGTGCGCTCGTCGCCACCGGGCGGCCCGACGCCGACACCGGCCGGCGGCCCCGGATCAGATCCCGGTCATCCCGGCGTCGACGGTGTAGATGCTGCCGCTGACGTAGCTGGCCCGGTCCGAGGCCAGGAACAGCACGACCGAGGCGATCTCGGCCGGGTCCGCGTAGCGCTTGAGCGCGGTGAGCCCGGCGAACTGCTCCTGGACGCCCGGGATGTCGTCGGGGGACATCCCGTTCTCGATCGAGCGCATCATCCTGGTGTCGACCGGCCCGGGGCACACCGCGTTGACCCGGACGCCGGCCGGCGCCGCCTCGACGGCGGCGACGCGGGTGAGGCCCACGACGGCGTGCTTGGACGCCGTGTACATGCCGCCCAGCCCGGCGAACGCGATGACCCCGGCCATCGAGGAGGTGTTCACCACCGACCCGTGGCCCTGTGCGGTCATCACCCGCAGCACGTGCTTGAGCCCGAGGAAGGAGCCGCGCACGTTGACCGACAGGATGGTGTCGACCGTCTCCAGGTCGGTGTCCACCAGCGGGCCGGTGGCGCCCTCGACGCCGGCGTTGTTGAAGAACACGTCGATCGCGCCGAAACGGTCGCGGGTGGCGGCGACGTAGCCCTCGACCTGCTGCTCGTCACGGACGTCCGCGACGTGCAGCAGCACCCGGGCGTCGTCGACGCCGAGCCCGGCCGCGACCTTCTCCAGCGCGGAGCGGTCGAGGTCGACGAGCGCGAGGGAGGCGCCCTCCGCCGCGAACGCCGCGGCGGCCGCCGCGCCGATCCCGCCCGCGGCTCCGGTGATGAGGACCGTCCTGCCGTCGAATTCCATGGTCGTCTCCGTTCTCGCCGGTCGTGCTGACGGGACCGAGCCTCGGCCGGAGCGGGGCCGCGGCGCCCGGACGGCCGTGCACCGGCGCGCACCGCCGGGTCTCACGCGGGCGTCGCCGTCGCGGTGCGGGCCGCGTCACCCACTGAGCCTTTGCCAACCTGATCACGCGCTGGCGATCATGAGGGTCTGAACTGCGGCGATGAGCCTGTCGGCGGTGTTCGGGCTGGACCGGATCTTGCGCAGGACTCGCCAGTTCTTCAGCTCGGCGTTGACCCGCTCGCCCGGTCCGCGACGGTGGGCGTGGGCGGTGTTCACGTCCTTCTGGTGTCGTGACAGCTTCCGGAATCGGCCGGTGTCGGGGTCCTTACGTCGACGCCGCTGCGGCACGGCGACCGTAGGACCGGCGCCTTGGTAGGCGGTGTCGGCCGCGGCGGGGATCTCATGCTCGGCCAGGGCGTCGATGATCCCGTGCTCGCGGGCTGCGCCCATGTCGTGCCGCGCGCCCGGCATCGGCGGGGAGATCCACACCAGGCGGCCGACCGGGTCCGCGATGACCTGCACGTTCAGTCCGTGGGCTTTGTGCTTTCCAGAGTAGAACGCCCGGTCGTAGCCCGATGCCATCCCGACCCGGTCGATGCGCAACAGGGTGCCGTCGAGGATCACGAACGCCTTCCGTTTCGCGACCTCGATGGCTTGTTCCAGGGTGGGGGCCTTCGCGGCGAGCAGCTCGATCCCCTCCTGGATGTAGCGGTAGACCGTGGAGGTGCCGACCCCGAACCCGCAGGCCAACTCGGCGTAGGGCGTGTCTCCTAACTCGGCCGTTCGGGTCTGCGCGATGATCAGCAGGTGTCGCGTCGTGCGGTCCTGACCGATCTCCAATGGGCCCGACTTGAGCCGTTGTTGCCCTCGTCGGACGGGATGCCAGGACGCCCGTTCGCTGATCACCGCAGAGTGGTGGAGGGGATCATCTACCGGTTCCGGTGCGGGCTGGCCTGGCGTGATGTCCCGGTCGAGTTCGGTCCGTGGCAGACCCTGTGGAAGCGTCACCGCCGCTACAGCGGTGACGGCACCTGGGATCACATTCTCGCTGCTCTGTTGGCCGGTCGGGCAGGTGAACCTGCACGGCACGCGGGAGGTCGCCCGGACCGCGGAGGCCACGGTCTTCGTCAACCTGCAGCTCGCCGGATCGTGCGTCGGGTCCCAGGGCGGGCGCACCTGCCACGTCCCGGCGGGCTCGTTCGCCCTGTTCGACGCGACACGGCCGTTCCGGCTGGACTACGCCGGGGACTGGCGGTCGCTGTCGTTCCGGGTGCCCCGCGACCGGCTGATGTCGCTGGTGGCGCGGCCCGACGACGTCACGGCGACCACCGTCGACGGCTCCCGCGCACTCGGCGCCGTGGTCGCGGGCACCATGCGGTCGGTGTGGGACGCCGTCGAGGACCTGGGCGACGCCGAGGCCCGCGCGGTCAGCTCCGGCTTCACGACCCTGCTGGCCACGGCCTGCGGGGCGACCGACGAGGCCCGCGGCGCCGGCCGCCGCACGCTGGCCGCGTCGCTCTACACGTCGGTGTGCACCCACCTGCAGGACAACCTGCGGAACGGCGACCTCGCGGCCGCCCGGGTGGCGGCGCACTTCGGCGTGTCGGTGCGGACACTGCACAACGTCTTCCGGGACTCCGAGCACACCTACGCCCAGACGGTCACGAGGCTACGGGTGGACGCCTGCGCCCGTGACCTCGCCGACCCGGCGTGCCGGGAGTCGCTGACCGCCCTCGCCGCCCGGTGGGGCTTCTTCGACCTCTCCCACCTCAACCGGGCCTTCCGCACCCACCGCGGCCACCGGCCCGCCGACCTGCGCCCGGTCTGAGACGGCGACGGCCCGGACCCGGCGAGCGGTGGGCTCGCCGGACCCGGGCCGACCGGCCCGCCGCGCTCAGGCGGGCGGGGCGAAGCTGGTGAACGGCATGACCGGCGCGACCTTGCGGTCGCGGTAGCGCCAGGCGCCGTCCTCGCGGACCAGCTCGTCGGTGTACACGCAGACGGTGCCGCTCACCGTCCCCGCCGTGTTCGCGAAGAACAGCAGATAGCAGGTCTGGGTGGCGGTGTCACCGGACACCGAGACCACCTCGTTCATGGTCAGGTGCCGCATCGGGCCGAAGGTGTCCCGGCACAGCGGGACGAAGGCCGCGAGCTCGGCGTGGCCCTTCGGGGTCTGGCCCTCGATGAGGGCGTGGAACACGCCGTCCGTCGAGAAGGTGGCGGCCCACTCCTCGGGGGTCCCCTGGTCGACCGCGAAGTTGTACCGGGCGTTGAGCGCCCGGATCTCCTCGAGATCGGCGAGCGTGTCCGTGCTGATCATGATGAATCCTCCGGTCCGGTCCCGTGACGGGGTCCTGGATCCCGACGCTAGGAGCGGACTCCACGGGCGGCCTTGGACACGACTGCACGCCTGCGTGCACCAGCGTGCACGGACCGGGGTGTCGCCGGCCACGCCCTGCACGGCGGGCCTCCCCGTCGTGTCGGCGCTTCGGCCCGGCCGGGCCACCGTGCGGGTCCGTCCGCGTTAGACTCGGCATCATGTCATCGGATCCTGACGCGTCGGCCGGGGCCGGCCGGGACGCCGGCCCCGCCTTCGACGCGCTCGCCGATCCCGTCCGCCGCCGCATCCTGGCCGTGCTCTCCGAGCACGACGAGGTCAGCGCGGGCGACCTGGCCGACCACATCACCTCGGTCGGCCGCACGGCCGTCTCCACCCATCTGCGGGTGCTCCGCGTCGCGGGGCTCATCACCGAGCGACGTTCCGGCCGGTACCGCTACTACTCCATCGAGCCCGGTGGTGCGGCCGCCGACGTCATCGCGCTGCTGCGCACCCTGTTCCAGTCCTCGCTCGGCGAGGTGGGCTCCGCCGTGGAGAGCCGTCCCGCGACGGACCGGGAGGGCGCGACCGGATGACCGGACCCTCCGTGCCGGGAGACTGACCCCCATGGGGACGATCGCGCTCGCGGTGGAGGAGTTCGTCGCCGCCGACCCGGCGGTCGTCTTCGGACGTTTCGGGCGCGACTCCGGCGCAGGCTGGCTGTTCGGTGCGGCGTGCGACCGGGTCGCGGTGGGCGAGCCGGTCACCCTGCGGGCGCCCATCGCCGGCGGGCCGCCGGTCGACGTGCTCGGCCGGATCAGCGAGCTCCGCGGACCGCGCACCATCACGATCACCCACGACCAGCCCTGGCGGGGCCGCATCCGGCTGCGGTTCACCCCCGCACCCGGCGGCACCCGGATCCGGCTCGACGCCGGGATCGACGAGCGCGGTCTGGAGTGGCTGATGCGCCGGCGCGGTCACCCGGTCCCCGACCACGCCGTCACGGGGCCGCGCATCGGGGTCCTCACCAGCCGGTCCGGCTCCGGCGGGCTGTTCGCCTCGGCGGTGGCGAACGTGGCCACGCTCGCCGTCGAGGAGATCAACGCGGCGGGCGGGGTCGGCGGCAGACCGGTGGACCTGCTGGAGGCCGACGACGCCACCGATCCCGGCACCGGGGCGCTGGAGGCGCTGCGGCTGGCCCGGGCCGGCTGCCGGACGATCTTCCTGACGACGACGTCGGCCACCTACCACGCCGTGTCGACCGCCCTGACCGGCCGCGACGTGCTCGTCGTGCACACCAACATGAACGAGGGCGGCGGCGAGTCCCGGCTGCGGATCCGGCTGGGCGAGCGGCCCGCGACCCAGATCGTGACGGCGGCGGGACCGGTCATGCGGGCAGCCGGTGGACGTCGCTGGTTCCTGGCGGGCAACGACTACGTGTGGCCCCGTGCGGTCAACGCCGCCGCGCGGGAGGTGCTCCCGGCGCACGGCGCGGTGCTGGTCGGCGAGGGCTACGCCACGCTCGGGGCCCGGGACTTCGCCCCGCTGGTCGAGCGGATCGCCGCCTCGGGCGCCGACATCGTGCTCAACACGTTCGTGGGCGCCGACGCCGCCGCGTTCGAGCGTCAGTGCCACGCAATGGGTCTGCGCGACCGGACCGTCAGCCTCGGCCCCGCGATGGACGAGGCCACCCTTGAGCGGATCGGACTGCACGCTTCCCAGGGGATCCACGGTGTCTCCGGCTACTTCCAGCACCTGCAGACCGAGCGCAACGGGTCGCTCCTGAAGCGCTACCGGGCCCGCTTCGGCCAGTGGTCGGCGCCGCTGTCGTCGTTGTCGGAGTCGATGTTCGAGGCGATCCACGTGTGGGCCGCCGCGGCCCGCGCCGTCCGCTCGACCGAGCCGGTGCCCGTCGCCGACGAGATCCGGTCCGGCCGCTACGACCTCCCGCGGGGCACCCTGGCGCTCGACGGCCACCACCACGTCGAGCAGCCGCTGCACCTCGCGGCCGCCCGCGGCGCGACCTTCGGCTCGATGAACGACAGCGAGGGACGGTCTTGAATACGCGCATGTAACAGAGGTGGGACGGGTGTGTCAGACCTCGTGTCAATGCGTCTGTATTGATTGACATGTGCAGGCATGAACCCTAGCTTTCTCGCATCCCCCGATGTGAGGAGCACCACCTGATGGCGATTCCACCCCCTGATGCCGCCCGTCTGGCGGCGTTGAACAAGCACTATGCGTTCGGTCTGTCCGAGGCGGAGTTGGCCGAGTTCGGTCCGGCGGTGGCTGCGACGCTGGCGTCCTCGGAGCGGGTCGAGGAGCTCTATCGGGCGTCGGCGCCGCAGGCCCCGCAGCGGGAGTGGTCCGAGCCGGCGGACAACCCGCTGGGTGGCTGGTACGTGACCACGTCGGTGACCGGTGCGGCGGAGGGCCCGTTGGCCGGGCGGACCGTGGCGCTCAAGGACAACATCGCGTTGGCCGGGGTCCCGATGACCAACGGGTCGGCCACGGTGGAGGGGTTCGTGCCCTCCCGTGACGCGACGGTCGCGACCCGCCTGCTGGCCGCCGGGGCGACGATCACCGGTAAGGCGATGTGCGAGGACCTGTGCTTCTCCGGGGGCAGTTTCACCTCCCGGCCGTGGCCGGTGGGCAACCCCTGGGACCCGACCCGTATCTCGGGTGGGTCCTCCTCGGGCAGCGCGGCGTTGGTCGGGTCCGGCGCGGTCGACATGGCCGTGGGTGGTGACCAGGGCGGCTCGATCCGTATGCCGTCGGCGTTCTCGGGCACGGTCGGGCACAAGCCCACCCACGGCCTGGTGCCCTACACCGGTGCGTTCCCCATCGAGGCCACGATCGACCATCTGGGCCCGATCACCCGCACGGTGTCCGACGCCGCACTGATGCTGGGTGTGATCGCCGGGGTGGACGGGCTCGATGTGCGTCAGCCCACCGAGCTCGAGCCGGTCGACTACCTGGCTGCCTTGGAGCGGTCGGCAGGCGGGTTGCGGGTCGGGATCGTGACCGAGGGCTTCGCCCGCCCGGAGAGCGACCCGGCCGTGGACGAGGCCGTGCGTGCGGCGATCGGGACGCTGACCGATGCGGGTCTGGTCGCCGAGGAGGTCTCGATCCCCTGGCACCTGGACGCGATGGCGGTCTGGAACGTCATCGGGACCGAGGGAGCCGCGCACCAGATGATCGACGGCAACGCCTACGGCATGAACTACCCGGGTCTCTACGACCCGGAGCTGATCGCGCACTACCACCGCGGGCGTCACGCCCGCGGGTCGGAGCTGTCCAAGACCGTCAAGCTCGTCGGCCTCTCGGGTGGTTACACCTTCGCCCACGCGGGAGGTGCCTACTACGGGATGGCCCGCAACCTGGCGTTGGAGGTGCGGGCGGCCTACGACGCGGCCCTGACCGGCTATGACGTGCTGGTCATGCCGACCGTGCCCTACACCGCGACCGAGCTGCTCGGGCTCGACGCCGATCTGGACAGCTACCTGCCGGCCGCGCTGGGGATGATCGGCAACTGTGCCCCGTTCGACGTGTCCGGGCACCCGGCCGCGTCGGTCCCGGCCGGGCTCGTGAACGGGCTCCCGACCGGTCTGATGATCGTGGGCCGGCGATTCGACGACGCGACCGTGTTGCGGGTCGCGCACACCTTCGAGCAGGCCGTCGGCGGCTTCCCCGCTCCGCCTGCCCTCACCACCGTGGGAGGACGGCAGTGAACGGAGTCTTCGATCTCGGCGGCACCGACGGGCTGGGCAAGGTCGAGAACGACCACATGTCCGAGCCCGTGTTCCGTGCCGACTGGGAGAAGCGTGCCTTCTCCATGTTCGCGCAGAGCGCCCGCGCCGGGCTGTTCAACGTGGACCAGTTCCGGCACGGCATCGAGAAGATGGACCCTGCCGAGTACCTGATCTCGAACTACTACGAGCACTGGATGCACACGGTCGAGCACTACGCCGAGGCCGCGGGCGTGCTGGACCCGGCCGAGCTGGAGGCGCGGACCCGGCACTACCTCGAGAACCCCGACGCGCCGCTCCCCGAGCGGGAGACCGACACCGAGATCGTCGAGTTCGTCGACTGGGCGGTCACCAACGGGTTCCCGGCCCACCGCGAGTCGGACAAGGTCGCGCAGTTCTCCGTCGGCGACGAGGTCGTCATCTCCTCCGAGAGCCCCTACGGCCACACCCGCCGGGCCCGCTACATCCGCGGCCGCCGCGGCGTGATCAGCGCGGCCCACGGCACCTACCTCTACCCCGACACCGCCGGCAACGGGCTCGGCGACTGCCCCGAGCACCTCTACACCGTCCGTTTCGACGCCGCCGAGCTGTGGGGCGCCGAGTACGCGGACCCGAACGGCGTCAACTACTTCGACGTGTGGGAGCCGTACCTCTCGCCCGTCCCCGCCACCCAGGGAGCCTGACCCATGACCGCGAAGCCCACCGACACCCCGCTCCGCACGCAGGAGGAGATCACCGCCCGGGTCAAGGCCCTGGAGTCGCTGCTGATCGAGAAGGGCGTGATGACCACCGCGGCGGTCGACCGTCTCGCCGAGGTCTACGAGAACGAGGTCGGTCCGCAGCTGGGGGCGAAGGTCGTCGCCAAGGCGTGGACCGACCCGGAGTTCAAGGCGCGCCTGCTGGAGGACGCCTCCGCCGCCTGCCGCGAACTCGGTGTCGGCGGCCTGCAGGGTGAGGAGATGGTCGCCGTCGAGAACACCGACGACGTCCACCACGTCATCGTCTGCACGCTGTGCTCGTGCTACCCGTGGCCGGTGCTCGGGCTGCCCCCGAACTGGTACAAGGCGCCTCCGTTCCGTGCCCGCATCGTGCGTGAGCCCCGCAAGGTGCTGGCCGAGGACTTCGACCTGCCGCTGCCGGACAGCGTCGAGATCCGGGTGTGGGACTCCAGCTCCGAGCTGCGCTACTGGGTGCTGCCGCAGCGCCCGGCCGGCAGCGAGCACCTCTCCGAGGACGAGCTGGCCGCGCTGGTCACCCGGGACTCGATGATCGGCGTCGGCACGGCGAAGCCGGTCGTCACCGAGGCGGCCCGCGGATGAGCGCCGGGGTCCGGACGGGCGCCACCGAGCTGGGCGACGCCCGCCGCCGGATCGAGAAGCTCGTCTGCGACATGCCCGGGGCGGACAAGCCGTTCACCGAGCCGTGGGAGCTGCGGGCCTTCGCCATGGCGGTCGCCGCGTACCACGAGGGCCACTACGAGTGGAGCGAGTTCCAGCTCTCCCTGGTCGAGGCGATCAAGGCCTGGGAGAACGGCGACGGCGGCGAGCCCTGGAGCTACTACCAGCACTGGCTGGACGCGCTCGAGCACACGCTCGCCGCGAGCGGGGCCCTGTCGGACTCGGTCGCGCTCGACGACCGCACCCGCCAGGTCCTGGCCACGCCGCGCAACGCGAACCACCACGAGGCACGACGCGAGCCGGTCGCGATCGACCCGGCCCGCTGAACGACGCGTGCGGGACCGGTCCGCGCTCCCCGCGGGCCGGTCCCGCACGTCGTTCCCGACACCCCGATCGGAGGCGGCACCGTGGACCTGCTGGTCAACCTGGCCGAACGCGCGGTGCTCCGGCACGGCCTCACCACCGCCGCCACGATCGACCGCTGGTACGACCACCACGCCGACGAGGTCGGCCCCCGCGCCGGTGCCCGTGCGGTCGCCCGGATCTGGACCGGCACGGGGCGGCCGGACACCGCGGACGCGGCCGGTGCCCGGCTCGGCCGCTGTGGGTGCGGCCGGGTCTGGCGCACCCACCGCGACACCCCCGGTGTCCGCAACGTGGTGCTCCCCGCCGCGACCGGGTGCAGCGGCTGGCCGGTGCTCGGGGTGCCCCCGAGCTGGTACCGGCCGCGCTCGGAGTACCTGCTCGACGTCGCGGGGGACACCGGCCCCGGGGTCCGCACCGCGATCTGGTCGGACTCGGCCCGCGTCCACCACCTGGTCGTCCCGGGGGCGCCGGCGCGGTGCACCGACGGCCCGGCCGACCTGGAGGGACGTGTCAGCCGGGCGGCGCTGCGGGGTCTCGACCCCGCCCCGTCCCCGGCGCCGCCGGACGCCCGGTGGGCCCGCGGCCTGCCCGGGTACGACCTCGACGAGCGGCTGCTCGACCGGCCGTGGCAGCTCCGCGCGGTCGCACTCGTCCTCGCCGTCGGGACCGACCGCCCGGACCTGCGCCCGCTGCTCGCCGCCGCGGTCGCCGCCGCGCCGTCGGCCGAGGTCTACGCCGCCTGGCCCGCCGCGGCGGCCGCGGCCGTGCGGACAGCGCGTGGGTGTGGACCCACGGGGTCCGGGTAGCCGGGGTCCGACGGCTTCAACCCCGCAGGCCGTGTCCACGACCCCGGAAGGGGTCGCGCCCCACAGCCCACGAGGTGTCACCCGTGTTCCTGCACGTCCAGCGACTGTTGAACGAGATCGTCCCCGACGAGCCCGACCCCGCCGCGGCGAATGCGCTGCAGGAGGGGCTGGGTGGCCAGTTCGGCGAGATGCGCACGATGATGCAGTACCTGTTCCAGAGCTTCAATTTCCGCGGTCCGGACGGGAAGCCCTTCCGTGACCTGCTCTACGGCGTCGGGACCGAGGAGATCGGGCACGTCGAGCTGATCGCCACCACGATCGCCCGGCTCACCGACGGCTCGCCCCGCTACCAGGGCAGCGCGACCGACGACATGGACACGCCCGGCGCAGGCGGGGCGACCCCGCTGAGCGCGGCCCTGACCGAGGGCAACATCCACCACTACCTGGTGGGGGCCCAGGGGGCGCTGCCGGTCGACGCGCAGGGTGACCCGTGGACGGGCAAGTACGTCTACGACAGCGGCAACCTGCCGCTCAACCTGCTCTACAACCTCATGCTCGAGTCGACCGGCCGGCTGCAGAAGTGCCGGCTCTACGAGATGACGGCGAACAGGACGGCGCGCTCGACGATCGCGTACCTGATCGTGCGCGACCAGGCCCACGAGAACGCCTACGCCAAGGCGCTCGAGGCGCTCGGGGTCAACTGGAACACGCTGCTGCCGATCCCGAAGACGAACGCCGAGAAGTTCCCCGAGGTGGCGACGCTGCTGGAGCAGGGTCTGCAGAGCAAGCAGTACACGTTCAGCCTCGACCAGCTCTCCGAGGCCGGGAAGCTCTACCGCGGTCCGTCGCCGTCGAACGACGGGACGACGCTGTCGACCGCGCAGGCGCCCGACGGCGTCCCGATGGACATCGCCGTCGAGCGGCCCGAGGAGTTCGGACCGGGACTCGACCCGGAGCTGCTGGCGATGGTCCAGGCCGTCGCCGAGATGGAGGCCGACGAGCCCGCAGGTCAGTGGGGTCGCGTCGGCTGACGCACGTCCGGGCGGACGGGGCGGGGCCGGGCGCGGTTCCGCCCCGTCGTCGTGCAGAACAGCCGACTCGGCGACGACACCATATCGTGTGAATATCTGACGCTCGGTGATTGTTCCCCACGATGGTGTTCTGAGCTTGATGGGCACCTTTCCCGCCATTACGGTTCTTCTCAGCCGGTTCGGGCTCCCCCCTTTGTCGTCGGGCCGGCACGTGCCCGGATCCGAATGGATCCGTGACTCACCAGGAGAAGACTGTGCAGAAGAAGAAGGCCGGTTTCGTCGCCGCCGTGTCCGCCGTCGCCCTGATCGGCCTGTCGCCGCTGGCGTTCGCCGGCTCGGACAGCGTCATCGACAAGGACGCCAAGGGCCTCGTCGCGGGTGCCAACGGCAACAACGCCCAGGTCCCGGTCCAGGCGTGCAACAACAACGTGCCGGTCAACGTCCTGGGTGTCCAGGTTCCGGTCGAGGACGCCGCTGCGGGCAACGGCCTGACCGGTGCCGCCGGCATCGCGGGCAAGGGCAAGGCCGTGTCGGGCGACTCCACCACCGACCAGTCCGACACCTGCGGCCAGGAGGCCGGCGCGGGCGACTCGGTCAACTGACCGACTCCTCGTCGCTGACGTGCCCCGGGACCCTCGCGGTCCCGGGGCACGTCCGTGTCCGGGGCAGGGTCGCGTGACCACCCGCCGTGGTCGTCGTCGCCGGTCCCGGCGCCGCTCCGGGCGGTTCGCCCCGATCGCATTCGACCCGATCGTGGGAGTATCCGAACGGAAAGTAATTCGGCCACCCGATGGTGGTAGAAGAATTGTTCGGGCTCTCCCGCGCAGCTAGATTCGCAGCCAGTCGGCACGGGCTCCCCCTTTTGTCAGCGTGCCGTCATGGAACGGGGCCTTCACCACGGCCCTGAGACCTCATCAGGAGAAGAACTGTGCTGAAGAAGGCCGGAATCATCGTCGCGGCGTCCGCCGCGTCCCTGCTCGCCGTCTCCCCGCTGGCCTTCGCCGGCGACTACGCGGGCGACTCCGCCAAGGACGGCAAGCACCACGGCAAGCACGAGTCGGGCCACATCGACAAGGACGCCAAGGGCCTGCTCGCGGGTGGCCTGAACGGCAACAACGTCAACGTGCCGATCCAGGTCTGCAACAACAACGTCCCGGTCAACGTGCTGGGCGTGCAGGCCCCGATCGAGGACGCGAACCTGCTGAGCGGCATCACCGGCGCCCTCGGCCTGGGTGGCAAGGCCAAGGCGGTCTCCGGCGACTCGACCACCGACCAGTCCGACAACTGCGGCCAGACCTCCGGCGCGGGCGACTCGGTCAACTGACCTTCCCGTACCGCGACGTGCCCCGGGACCGTGTGGTCCCGGGGCACCGTCGTGTCCGGGGTCAGCCGCCGGCCCGGCGTGCCTCGCGACGCCGGCGCGCCTCGTCCCGGCGACGGCGCTCGGTGTCGGTCGACGGGACCAGCTCCGGGACCGGCACCGGACGCCGGTGCTCGTCCATCGCGACCATCGTGAAGTAGCAGCTGTTGGCGTGCCGCTGGGTCCGCTCGGTGATGTTCTCCGTGGTGACCCGGATGCCGATCTCCATCGAGCTGCGCCCGGTGTCGTTCACCGACGCCAGGAAGGTCACGAGCTCGCCGATGTAGATCGCTTCGCGGAAGCGGACCCGGTCCACCGAGAGCGTCACGACGTAGGTCCCGGCCCAGCGGCTCGCGCAGGAGAACGCGACCTGGTCGAGCAGCTTCAGGATCGCACCGCCGTGGACGTTGCCGGAGAAGTTCGCCATGTCCGGCGTCATCAGCACGGTCATCGTGAGCTGATGGCGGGGCAGGCCGCCGGGCGCGGTCACGTCGCCGCCGCCAGGATCTCCCGGGTCACCGTCTCCCAGGCCGCCGACAGCGGGTCCACCACCGCGAAGTGGTCGCAGCCGGGCAGCTCGACCAGCCGCACCGACGGGTGCCGGCCGGCGTAGGAGCGGGAGACGCCCAGCGGGACGCGGTCGTCGGCGTCGCCGTGCACGATCGTCACCGGCCCCGGCGGGGGCGGGCCCGCCGCCGGGTCCAGGTCGGTGCGCCCGGCCGCCGGGCCACCGAGGTAGGCGCGGACCGCGCCGTCGCCGAGGTCCTCCGCGTCGGCCAGCGCCAGGTCCGCGACCGGGGCGAGCGGCACCGTCGCCCGCACCAGCGACGGCTCGACGGCCGCGGCGTGCAGCACCAGGTGCCCACCCGCGGAGTGCCCCACCGCGACGACCGGCCCGGCGACGGCGCGGGCGGCCCGCAGACCGGCGAGCACGTCGGCGACCGTCGCGTCCGGGTCACCGGGCACCCGGCGGTACTCCAGCGAGGCCACCGGCAGCCCCAGTGCGTTCAGCGCGGCCGCCGTCGACCGCAGGTGCGTCCGGTCGATCGGAGGCCGCCAGAACCCGCCGTGCACCAGCACGACCAGCGGGCGGCCGGGCCCGCCGTCCGGCCACAGGTCCATGACCTGGTCGGGGTCGTCGTCGATGGCGACGGAGCGGGGCGGCTCGGGGGCCGGGCGGGACAGGACCGATCCGTTCACGACCGGTGGTCTAGCACGGATCACCCCGACGGGCGCCCCGTGGCGGCCCGCCGCCCGGCCTTGCGCAGCTCCAGCACCGCGACCGCGGCCACCGGCACCAGCACCGCCGCCGTCCACTGCGGACCGGTCAGCGGGGTGAGCCGCAGCGTCTCCCGCAGCACCGGCACGGTCGTGACCACCCACACCGCCACGGCGGTCACCACCGTCCACCACGGCAGGAACCGGTTCGCGAACAGCCCCGCCCGCAGCACCGGCGTCCGCTCGGTGCGCATCACCCAGGCCAGCGCCAGGTGCCCGGACAGCCAGCCCACGAACGCGACCGTCTGCGAGGCGGTCACCAGGTACAGCCCGCCGACGGCGACGAACAGCGCCGCCGCCCCCGCGGCGAGGTCGCCGAGCAGGGCCCGGTCCAGGAAGCGTGCACCCGGGTCGCGCGGTGGGCGGGTCATGGCGTCGCGCTCGGCGGGTTCCGCGGCGAAGGTCGCGCTCCCCGCGATGTCCATGAACATCTCCAGCACCACGATCTGGATCGGGGTGAACGGTACGGCCATCCCGGTGAGCACCCCGGCGGCGACGGTCGCGACCAGCCCGGCCTTGCAGGCCAGGTAGTAGGCGACGCCCTTGCGCAGGTTCCCGTGCAGCGTGCGGCCCTCGTTCAGGGCCCGGGTGAGGGTGGAGACGTCGTCGTCGGCCAGGACCAGCCCGGCCGCCTCGCGCGCCACGTCAGTACCCGACGAGCCCATGGCCACGCCGACGTCGGCCCGGGCGAGCGCGGGGGCGTCGTTCACGCCGTCCCCGGTCACCGCCACCACCTCCCCGCCGGCCTGCAGCGCCGTGACCAGGCGCAGCTTGTGCGCGGGCGAGACCCGGGCGAACACCGGCGTCGACGCGACGGCGGCGGCCAGCGTCGCGTCGTCGAGACCGTCGAGGTCGCGGCCGGTCAGCACCGGGTCCGGGTCGATCCCGACCTCCGCGGCGACGGCCCGGGCGCAGGCGGGGTGGTCGCCGGTCACCATCACCACCCGCACCCCGGCCCGCCGCGCGGCGGCGACGGCCTCGGCGGCGCCCGGGCGCGGCGGGTCGGACAGCGCCACGACCCCCGCGAGGACGAGGTCGCGCTCGGCGTCGCCGACGGTCGCCGGGACCTGCGACGCCGGCCTGCTCGCCACCGCGATCACCCGCAGGCCGCGGGCGGCGAGCGCGGCGACCCGGCCCGCGGTCTCCGGCGACGGCGCCGCGCAGCGGGCCAGCACCGACTCCGGCGAGCCGGTGGTCACCACCGTGGCGGTGCCGGACGCGCCGGCGGGCAGGACGACCGTCATCGTCTCCCGGCCGGGGTCGAACGGGAACCGGGCGACCGGTTCGGCGGGCGTCGGCAGGCCCCGGTCGCGGGCCGCGACGAGGAACGCGACGTCGGTCGGGTCACCGGACCAGCCGCCGTCGGGCTCGGGGGCGGTCTCGGTGCAGGCCGCGCCGAGGCCGAGCAGGGTGTCGTCGTCGACGCCCGGGGCCGGTTCGACCTGCGCGACGGTCATCCGGTTGCGGGTGAGCGTGCCGGTCTTGTCGGTGGCGAGCACCGTCACCAGCCCGAGGGCCTCCGCCGCGCGCAGCCGCCGGACCAGCCCGCGCCGCCGCGACAGCCGGTACGCGCCGAGCCCGAGCACCAGGCTGACGATGATCGGCAGCTCCTCCGGGACCGTCGCGAAGGCCAGGGTGAGCCCGGTCAGCACCATCTCCCGCCACGGCCGCCCGGTCAGCACGCCGACCAGCGGGACGAGCACGCTGAACGCGATCGCCAGTGTCGCGAGGCTGCCGGCGAGCTCGCGCATGGCCTGCTGGAGTGCCGTACGGGGCGGCCGCGCGGCGGCGACGAGCCCGGTGAGTGTGCCCAGCTCGGTGGCCGTCCCCGTCGCGACGACGACGCCGCGGGCCCACCCGGCGACGACCGTCGTCCCGGCGAACACCAGGTTCGCCCGCTCGGCCAGCGCGGTGTCGCCGGAGAGCACCCGGGCGGCGTCCTTGGGGGCGGCGACGGGTTCCCCGGTGAGGGTCGACTCGTCGACGCGCAGCCCCCAGGTCTCGACCAGACGCAGGTCGGCGGGCACCCGCGAGCCCGCGGCCAGCGGCACGAGGTCGCCGGGGACGATGTCGTCGACCCCGACCGAGAGGGTGCTGCCGTCACGCACCACCGGCGTCGTCGGGGCGGTGAGCTCGCCGAGCGAGGCGATGACCGACTTCGCGCGGAACTCGGCGAACACCTCGACCCCGACGACCGCCGCGATGATCACGACGACGGCGACGGTGTCGTCGAGCCGCCCCCAGACGCCGTAGAGCACTGCGATCGCCGCGAGCAGCAGCATCATCGGCTCGGTGACCTCGTCGGCGAGCACCCGCAGGAAGGTGACCCGACGCGGGACGACCCACCGGTTGGGGCCGTGCCGCCCCCGCCGCGCCGCGGCCTCGGCGCCGGTGAGGCCCCGCAGCGCGTCCGTACCGAGGCCGTCGACCACGGCCGCACCGGTCGCGGCGTGCGCCCCGCCGCTCACGGGCTGCCCACCGGGTCAGTCCGTACGCGGTGGCAGGTCGGGGGCCACGCCCTCGGCGCGGTAGACGGCGGCGGTGAACGCGTCGAGCGCGTGCCGGCAGCGGTCCAGGAGGGCCTCGGCGTCCTTGCCGCGCTCGTCGGGGAAGAAGTCCCGGGACGAGATCGTGGCCAGCCAGCGGGTGAGCCTCTCCAGGTCCTGCTCGTTCTCCTCCAGCTCGGCGAAGGAGTAGTTGTCCCGCGAGGACTCCTTCTCCAGCTCCGCCAGCAGTGCGTCGCCGCGCTCGGTGAACTCGGCGAACTCCTTGCCGCGCTCGGCGCGGATCCGGGCGACGATGCCGTCGTCGCTGCTTCCGGCGGCGACGTCGAGCGCGTATGCGGTCCCGCCGGACTCGCGGACGTAGGCCGCGAGCCCCTCCAGGAACGTGCGGTGCTCGCCGGTCGCCGGCAGCACCCAGGCGCCGTTCTGCAGGCCGACCGCGCCCGCGGCGCGGGCCCGGCGCCACAGTGTGACCCGGGGGCTCGAGGGGGAGGCGGGCAGTTGCGCGAGCAGCAGGACCCAGCCACCGGGCGGCGCATCGGTCATGCCCGGGGACGGTACCGGCCGGCACCGGCGTGCAACAGGTGTTTCGTCGGGTGCGGCGCCGCCGTTGGGTGCGGCAGGCTGGGGCCATGCCCGCCCCCGCCCACCGTCTCGGCCTCGGCCTGGCCGCGATCGCCCGCCCCGCCTACATCACCTCCGGCCGCGCCGACGAGCTCGGCGACGACCGCGACGTCACCACCCTGCGCGACCGCTCCCGCGCCCTGCTCGACGCCGCGTACGCCGCGGGCGTCCGCTACCTCGACGTCGCCCGCTCCTACGGCCGCGCCGAGGAGTTCCTCGCCGGCTGGCTCGCCGACCGGCCCGGGGTCACCGGCGGTGGGGACCCCGTCGAGATCGGCTCGAAGTGGGGCTACCGCTACGTGGGCGGGTGGCGGACCGACGCCGACACCCACGAGGTCAAGGACCACTCGCTCGACGCCTTCACCGAGCAGTACGCGCTGAGCCGCGAGCTGCTCGGCGACCACCTCGGGACCTACCACGTGCACTCCGCGACGCTCGACACCGGCGTCCTCGACGACGGGCGCGTCCACCGCGCGATGGCTCACCTGCGCGACCGGGGGATCCGGGTCGGCATCTCCACCTCCGGCCCCGCCCAGGGCGACGCGGTGCGCCGGGCGCTGGACGTCCGGGTGGACGGCGAGCCGCTGTTCACCTCGTTCCAGAGCACCTGGAACCCGCTCGAACCCTCGGTGGGCCCGGCGCTGGCCGAGGCCGCCGACGCCGGGGCTCGGGTGATCGTGAAGGAGGTCTTCGCGAACGGCAGGCTCGCCCCGGGCGGTGAGGACGGCACCGAGGGCGCCCGCGCGGCCGCGGCGCTCGCCGCGCGGACCGGGATCGGGCTGGACCGGATCGCCGTCGCCGCGGCGCTGGCGAACCCGTGGGCGTGGCGGGTGCTGCTCGGCCCGGTCGGGACCGACCAGCTCGCCTCGAACCTCGCGGGCGCGGAGCTCACGCTGCCCGCGGACGCGGCCGAGGAGCTCGCCGCGCTGGCCGAACCGGCCGAGCACTACTGGGCCACCCGCTCCGCGCGCCCCTGGAGCTGACCCCGCGTTTCCCGGCGGACATACGCTCGTTTACCTTCCAGCCACCTTGCGGTCGGAGTCGGCGTCGTCCGCCGATGCCGCCCGGCCGCGTGGTGAGGAGGAGGGGACATGACCGCCCAGGACCATCTCGCCCAGGGCCACGGCGCCCAGGGCCGCGGCGCGCACAGCGCCGACGACGACCCGGCCACGGTCGTCATCCCGCGCTACGCCGAGGACGCCGGGGCCGGTCCGCGGCCCGCGGCGGCGCCCGGGGCCGCGAGCCCGGCCCGCGCGGAGCCGTCGCCCGATGCCCAGTCCGCCGCGCCGGGCGCACCGCACCTGGCGCTGCTGCGTCGCGGGCCGGTCGTCGGCACCGCCGCCGCGATCGTCGCCGTGCTGGCGCTGGCCCACTACGGCGCCGCCGTCTACGGCATCGGGCGGCCCGGCTTCGAGATCCCCGCCCCGATCCGGCTGGGCACCGAGCTGAACATCTCGACCTGGTTCAGCTCGGCGATGCACCTGACCAACGCGGCGCTGCTCGCGCTGATCGCGGCGAACTCGGTGCGCCGCGAGCGGTGGCGCTGGATCCTGCTGAGCCTGTCCTGCGCGGTCGTCGCGATGGACGAGACCGCGGCCAACCACGAACAGGTCGGCTGGATCATCCACACCACGTTCGGCACGAGCGGCTTCCTGACCTACGCCTGGATCATCCCGGCCGCGGTGCTCGTCGTCGTCGTCGCGGCGCTGTGCCTGCCGATGGTGCTGCGCCGGCCGGGGGCCTGGCTGGTCGTCGCCGGGGCGGCGGTGTTCCTGCTCGGCGCGGTCGGGCTGGAGTCGGCCGGTGGGGCCCTGTTCGAGCAGACCGGTGACGTGCAGTCCTTCACCTACAACGTCCTGGCCGGCACCGAGGAGACCTTCGAGATGGCCGGTCTGGTCATCGCGATGGCGGGGCTGCTCCGCATGGCGGGCGGCAGCGGCCTGCGGATCGCCGGCGCCGGGTTCGTCGACCGGTCCCGCTGACCCACCCGCACACGACGACGGGGCCCCGGTGATCCGGGGCCCCGTCGTCGTGTGTGCGTGCGGTGCTCAGCCCACCCGCGAGTGCTCCTTCGCCTCGGCCAGGCGCAGCACCAGGTCGGCGCGTCCGGACTCGATGTCCAGTGCGGACCGCAACCGCGGCAGCGCGTGGTCGGTGATCCGGGTGCGCAGCGCGGCGAGGTCGGCACCGTCGTCCGCGGTCACGTCCAGGTGGATCTCCGGACGGCGGCGGTCGCCGACGAGCGCGGCGGCGGCCCGCTGGACGCCGTCGTAGCTCTCGATGTCGGCGGCCAGTGCGTCCGCGGCGTGGTCGGAGTGGATCCGGGTCGTCCCGGCGTCCCGGCCCGCCACCTGTGCGGACGGCAGTGTCCACGCCGAGGTGCGCGGCCTGCGCCGGGCCTGGGCGAGCAGCCAGCGCAGCGCCAGCAGCCCGACCACGACGGCGACGGCGAGCGTCACCCACGGCGCCCACTCGGGCAGCGTGAGACCGGCGGGCAGCAGCGGGACCGACGGGTCGATCCCGGGGAGCACCTGGCGCAGGACGCCGGTGCCGAACAGCAGCCCGAACACGCCCGCGGCGAGCAGGACGAGGCCGATCAGGAACAGCAGGGTCCGGTTGAGCCGGGCCGGTGGGGTCGCGCTGGCCATCACGCCTCCTGCTGCTTCGTGCCGGTCACGGACACCGTGACCCTGGGGCTGCGTGCCGGTCCGACGGCGTCGAGCCGCTGCGCGACCGCACTGCGGACCCGGTCACGCAGGTCCGCACGCTCGCCGAACGCGGCGTGCGCGGTGACGGCGGCGCGGCGCCCGGTGCTCTTCACCGACGCCTTGGTGACGCCGTCGACGCCGGTGGCGGCGTCGGCCAGCGCCCGGTTGAGGCTGCGCCGGGTGATCCCGGAGTCGAGGTGCTCGGCTCCGCCCGCCGGGGTCAGCGGGAACACGGTCGGGGTGCCCGGCCGCAGTGCGACCACGACGAGCACCAGCCCGACCAGCGCCACCAGACCGGACACGACGAGTACGGGCACGTCGGCTCCGGTGAACCCGGCGACGGTGGACCCCAGCACGCCGAAGTCGACGATCGGCTGCTGTCCGAGGAGCAGCTGTACGACCGCGACGGCGACGACGACGCAGAGCGCGAGCAGGACCAGCGCCACGATGCCCGCGGCGAGGGACTTGCGGGGGCGGCGGATCATTCGAGCTCCCTCGCGGCCGGCCGGGCGGCGCCCGGGACGGTGAGTGCGGTGACGACGACGTCGACCCGCGCGACGGACAACCCGGTCAGCGCCTCGACCTGCCGCACGACGTGCGCGCGGGCGCGGTCGCAGACCGCGGCCACCGGGGACGGGTAGGCGACCGAGATCCGCGCGTCGATCCGGGTCGACTGCCCGGAGACGGTCGCCTCGACGCGGGGGTGGCCGCCGGAGTCGTCGCGGCCGAGCATCCGCCCGACCGTGCCGGTGGTGCCACCGACACCCTCGGTCTCCTCCAGGGCCCCGAGCGCGATCTTCTGCACGACCTGGTCGGCGACGTCGATCCGGCCGCGGTCCTCCGGGGCCGTGCCGCCGGAGCCGTCGGCACCCGCGGAGCCGGTACCGGTGTCGATCGTGCGGGTCGGGGTGTCGTCCGGCGGGGGAGGGGCGAGGCGGGTGGCCCGGATCGTGTCCGGGTCGCCGGTCGCCGTCCCCGCCGGCTCGACGGTGCTCACCGGGTTCACCGGACCTTGTCGCGGCCGCGCCCGGACAGCCCCGACCGCTCGGAGAGCTCGGACAGGTCGAGGTCGCCGTCGAGCCAGCGGCCGACGGCGAGGCCGATCGCGCCGAGGATCAGGGCGAGGACGAACCCGCCGAAGCCGCCGACGATGCCGGCGATGGCCAGGAGGAGACCGGCGATCAGGCCGATCTGGGTGTTGGTGGACAGGGACATCACAGTCACGTCCTTCGAGACGAGGAGGTACCGGACGTCCGGGGATGTGGGCGGGCGTCCGGGCGGGTCAGGGGGTGGCCGCGGGAGGGACCGGGAGCTCGCCGGTGGCGGGTGCCGAGTCCGACGGCCGGATCGGCGTCGACTCGGTGGGGCCGGCGTAGTCGCCGACCACCACGTCCACCCGCGCGCCCCCGACGACCGGGAGCAGCGCGGTGCGGACCTGGCGGTCGATCTCGGCCACGGAGGCCGGGTAGCGGCCGACCACGTGTACCTCGACGGCCGGGGCCGTGGGGTCCACGCGGATGCCGCTCACCCGGCGTCCGGGCAGGTAGGTGGCGATCTCACCGAACCGGCCGCCGTGCAGCTGTGCGACGCCGGGGCAACCCAGCACCGCGTCGGCGATCCGGTCGGTGTCGACCGCACCCGCGGCGACGATCCCGTCGCCGTCCGCGGCGACGCGGGCGCTCACGCCACCCGCGAGGTGGACTCGATCTTCTTCGGCTCCTCGTCCTTGCCGTCGTCCTCGGACGGCAGGTGGACGTCGTCGACCGAGATGTTGACCTCGACGACCTCGAGTCCGGTCATCCGCTCCAGGGCGGAGATGACGTTGCGGCGGACGGCCTTCGCCAGGTCGGCGATGGAGACGCCGTACTCGACGACGACGTTGATGTCGACGGCGGCCTGCTTCTCGCCGACCTCGACCGACACACCCTGCGAGGCGTTGGTGGTGCCACCCGGGATGCGCTCGCGCAGCGCGCCGAACGCGCGGGCCGCGCCGCCGCCGAGGGCGTAGATGCCGCTGACCTCGCGGGCCGCCAGACCGGCGATCTTCGAGACGACCGTCTCGGCGATGCGGGTGCTGCCGTGCTCGGACTGCAGGGCGGACGGGGTGCCGGTGACGGCGGGGGCCTTGGTCTCGGTGGTGCTCATGTGCGCCTCCAGGTCGTGGCCCGGTATCGGGCCTCACAGTGGTCCGGATCGGGGGGCCGGTTCGTTCCGGTTGTGCCCCGTCGATCCGCTCGACACACATAGGAGGTCCGGGGGTGGCGCATCCTCACGCACGACTTCGCGTGGTCGTCGTCACACTGCGGTCGGAGCTAGGGGTCGCTGATCTGGGCGGGAACCCTGTGACCTGCGACGGGAGGTCCGCGCAGGGGGTCCCGGCCCGCTGGTTTGCGATCACCCGATCAGATGATCATCGGACGTGGCACTCAGCCGGGCGGGAGGCCGATCGTCCAGCCGGTGACATCGCGCAGTGCCACCTGCCAGCAGGCCGGCTCGACGTAGTTCGGCCCGCCGGCGGCGGTCGGGACCACGAGCGCGTCGGTGAAGTAGATCCAGTGGATGTCCTTCACCGGGATGTCCCGGCCGGGGTGCTCGTCGCCGCGGCCGTCGGCCATGTCGTCGAACATGTCGGCCATCGACGCCGCGGACTCGTTGCCCGGGTCGCCCGCGGTGAGCCGGCGCAGCTGGTCCCCGAGTCCGCGCAGCCAGGCCGAGGGGTGCACGGCGTTGCCGAACACGAGCCCGGCCGGTGTGGCGACGGTGAGCGGGACGCTGTTGCGCTCGTCGCGGTAGGCGATCGACAGCACCGCCTGCAGGTAGCTCGGTGCGCTCAGCTCGGGGATCGTGACCACGCGCTGAGCGTCGGCCATCCCGGCGGGTCCGTCGGCGTCGACCGTCATGGCTCCGGACGGTAACCAGGAACCGCCCGGTCACGACAGGTCCACGTCGACCTGACGAGAACGACCGGACGGCCCAGCGGGCGCACCGCCACCCGGCCCAGCCGACCCCTCAGGAACGGCGTGCGCGCGCTGCGACGCCCGGCTCCGGTCGGCGCGGGGACGGCACCGCGACGTCGGGGCCGGACCACGACGTCGAACCGGGCCCCGGCGCCGTCGGGACCGACGCCGTCGACGGTCTCGTGCGCCCGGACCGTCAGCCCGCGGGCGGCCGCCGCGGCGGCGAGCGCCTCGTGCACCCGGTCGGCCGTCCCGGCCTGTCCGAACGCTCCGCGGTAGTGGTAGGCGAGCAGCATCCCGCCCGGCCGGAGGCGGTCCAGCAGGGCGGCCAGGCCGACCTGCAGCGTGACCGTCTCCCAGTAGTAGAGGACGTCGGAGCAGACGATCAGGTCGAAGGCGCCCTCGGGCATCTCGTGCGGGAGCGTGCGGCGGACGAAGGTCCCCGACGGCACCCGGGCGGCGGCCCGCTGGACCGCGGCGGAGCAGATGTCGACCCCGAGCAGCGCCGCGGTGTGCCCGGCGAGGCGGACCGACAGGTCACCCTCGCCGCAGCCGACCTCCAGCACCCGGTCGAAGCGGCGGCCGGCGAGCGCATCCATGACGGTGCCGTACTTCTGCTGCTCGTAGGCCGACAGCCCGATCGAGTACGGGTCCGGGCTGCGGTAGAGCCGGTCGTGCGTGCGCCGGCCCCAGCCCGGCTGCCACAGCCAGGTCTGGCCGGTCCAGCGCGGGTCGCGCTCGTCGCGGCCGAGCCGGGCCAGGCCACGCACCGGGACCGCGGCGGCACGCGCGCCGCCGCTCAGGGAGAGCCGCGCGATCCGCCGGGCGTGGTCGATCGGCGTGCGACGGGCGGGTCGGCTCGCGGCCATCGGGCGCTCCCGGGGACGGACGGGTGATACGTCCGGTGTGTCGCCGGACGACCATCTCCGCGTTACGCCGGATGCCCGAGCACTCCCCGATGCGGTGACTCCGCGCTCACTGCCCCTGACGGGCCGCGGTCTCCTCGGAGGCCTTCACGACCTGCACCTGGTCGCCGATCTGCAGGTAGTCGAAGTACGCCTTGGCCTCGTCCGGCGGGACGTGGATGCAGCCGGCCGAGGAGCGGTTCGGGTCGCCGCTGTGGAAGGCGATGCCGCCGTCGTTGAAGAACACCGACCAGGGCATCGGGGCCGGGTCGCCGTTCGGCAGCCGCGACTCCTCGCTCTTGTGGGTCGCGTCCTTGCGGTAGACGCGCAGGGAGTGGCCGACCGGGGTCTCCTGGCCGTTGCCGCCGGAGGAGATGCCGATCGGGCCACGGATGACCTTGCCGTCCTGGATGAGCCAGGACTTCTGCGAGTCCAGGTCGACGCAGGCCTTGGCGGTGATCGAGCACGGGGTGCCCGGGACGAGCGGCTGTGCGCGGGCCTGCTCGGCGGCGGGGGATCCGGCCAGTGCCGTCCCGGCGACGGCGACACCCGCGATGGTGGCCAGTCCGAGGCCCAGTGCGACGAGGCGGCGGGGCCGCTGCCGGACGGTGTCCATGGGGTGCTCCTGTTCGTCCGCGTCGCTCGGGGAGGCGACGCCACGTGATCGTTCCGTCACCGTGGGAGACGCGCGGGGAGCGCCCGGGGTTGCGTGACGAAAAGCTCTGCCGTGCGCGGCCAGTCTGCACCCCGGCGTCGACCGGCCGGGACGCGGTGCGCTCCCGTCCCGATCACCCGGAAGGACCGTCTCGGTTCCGATGTCCGGTCCGCCCGACTCCGTCGGTCCGGCGCAGCCGGGGCACCTGCTCGCGGCACCGGTGGACGCGACGATGCCGGCGCCCCGTGGGGTCGCCGGCATCGTCGGGAGGGAGGGGGTCAGTGCGGGGTGACCTCGCCCATCTCGACCCAGGCGTCCTTGCCGTCCTCGCTCTGGAAGTTGACGAGCGGCTTCTCCGGCACGACCGAGCCCATGAAGTCGAAGAACTTCTGCGCGTGGTCGGTCTTGACGTGCGCGTCGCCGGCCGCGCTGTCCTTGAAGACCTCCACGATCACGAACTCGTTCTGCTTCTCGTAGTTCTCGTGGTAGTCGAAGGAGATGTTGCCCGGCTCGGAGTTCACGTCCTTCTTGTACTGCGAGATGCCGGACAGCCACTCCTCGCGCTTGTCCGGGCGGATCTGGGCCTTGAGCACGATGAGGATCACGTGAGCCTCCGGTTCACTTCTGGTCGGCAACGTCGCCGGGATCTTTCCACGGATCGCCGCATCGCGGGCGTCTCGAAGTGCGACGCCGCGGGCTTGACGACCCCCTCAGCCGAAGGTCGCGGTGTCGATCACGAAGCGGTAGCGCACGTCGCCCCGCACGACCCGCTCCCAGGCCTCGTCGACCTGGTCGCAGGAGATCGTCTCGATGTCGGCGCCGAGGCCGTGCTCGGCGCAGAAGTCCAGCATCTCCTGGGTCTCGCGGATGCCACCGATCTTCGAGCCGGACAGGCTCTTGCGGCCTGCGACCAGTGAGAACCCGTGGTAGGACAGCTTCTCCTCGGGCACGCCGACGTTGACCATCGAGCCGTCGAGCTTCAGCAGCCCGAGGTAGTCGTCGACCGGGATCACCGCGGCCACGGTGTTGACGATCAGGTCGAAGGATCCGGCCAGCTCGGTGAAGGTGGACTCGTCCTCGGTCGCGTAGTAGTGCGCTGCTCCGAGTCGCTTGCCGTCCTGCTCCTTGGACAGCGTGCGGGAGAGCACCGTGACCTCGGCGCCCATCGCCGCGGCGATCTTCACGCCCATGTGGCCGAGACCGCCCATGCCGACGATCGCCACCTTCTTCCCGGGGCCCGCGCCCCAGTGGTGGAGCGGGGAGTAGAGCGTGATGCCGGCACAGAGCAGCGGCGCGGCGACGTCGAGCTCGACGCCGTCCGGGATGCGCAGCACGTAGTTCTCGTCGACGACGATCTGCGTGGAGTAGCCGCCGTAGGTGGGCTCGCCGTCGTACTCCTTCGCGTTGTAGGTCTGCACCTCGCCCTCGAGGCAGTACTGCTCCTCGCCGGCCCTGCAGTTCTCGCACTCGCGGCAGGAGTCGACGAAGCAGCCGACGCCGACGGTGTCGCCCACGGCGTAGCGGGTCACGTCGTCGCCGACCGCGGAGACGACGCCGGCGATCTCGTGGCCGGGGACCATCGGGTAGATGCCCTCGCCCCACTCGTCGCGGGCCTGGTGGATGTCGGAGTGGCAGATCCCGGCGTACCGGATGTCGATGACGACGTCGTGCGGCTTCGGGTCGCGACGGGTCACGGTCCCGCGCTCGAACGGCTTGTTCGGGCCGGCGGTGGTCATGGCGGGCACGGTCGTGGGCACGTTTCCTCCTGGTCGGCGTCGCGTGTGGACGTCGCGTCTGGGGTGGCCGGGCTCCGGCGCCGCGGCGGGGACGGGCGGCCGTCGTGCAGCCGCATCGCCATGTGGCTACCCGTTGATGGTTGTGCACAATGCATCGGCGGGCTGTGGTTCACGTCTCCCACCCGCGGAGGAGCGCAGGATCCGTCGGAGGAGGGATCCGCGACCGCGCCACCGTCCCTACCGTCGTGTCATGACCGGGACGAGGGGGGCCGCCGCGGTGCGGCGGGAGGACGGGGCCGTGGTCACGACGGCCGTGCGGCCGTGGTGGAACCGGGTGGGCTGGGTGCTGCACGCGCTGCTGCGGTTCGTCCTGATCATGGTCATGCAGGCCTACGTGTGGTCGAAGCTCAACCTGACCCAGATGGGCCGGGCCGACTACTCCGACGCGCTGGCCATGACCGGCGAGAAGAGCCCGATGGGCCTGCTGTGGGGGCTCATGGCCTACTCCCCGGTGATCCAGTTCCTCGCCGGGTTCGCCGAGCTCGTCGTCGTGCTGCTGCTGGTGTTCCGGCGCACGGCGTGGATCGGCGGCCTGCTCGGCACCGTCGCGCTCGGCACCGTCTTCCTGCTGAACATGACCTACGACGTGCCGGTCAAGCAGATCGCCCTCGCCCTGACGGTCGGGTTCGCGCTCGTCGCGGCCCCGGAGCTGCCGCGGGTGGTCCGGTTCCTGGCCGGGCGTCCGACGGCGGCGACCGAGGGGTCCCCGCGGCTGCTGCCGTGGCCGAGGGTCCGCCGGGTCACCCGGTGGCTCGTCCCGGTGCTCGGGCTGGCCCTGGTCGCCGCGCAGGGTGTGCTGTTCCAGCAGTTCCAGCCCGCCCTCCAGCGGGGTGACCTCGCGCTCGCCGGGGTGTACCGGGTGGTGGAGGACCCGACGGCCCCGGCCGCGCGGCTCGCCGACGACCGGCGCTGGCAGCACGTGGCCGTCGGGCAGTGGACCTACGTCGGGCCGTCGATCCCGCTCCCCGGCTACCCGCAGTCCGGGTCCGCCGGGATCGCGATCCGGCTCGCCGACAGCACGTTCGTCCGCGGGACGTGGCGGCCCGTGGGGGACCGGACGATCCGGGTCGAGTGGAACCCGCCGCAGTCCGGGGCCGCCCCGATGTTCGAGCCCGCCGTCCGGACGGTCGAACTCACCTGGGTGGTCCGGCCCGACGGCCGGGTGGAACTGGCCGGGGACGGGCAGCGGCTCGTGCTGGAGAGCGATCCGGAGCGGCGCTTCCTCTACGACCGCGGCTTCTCCTGGGCGGAGGGCAACGGGGCGGCCGTCAACCGGTGAGGCCCTACGCTGGCCCGATGCTTCCACGGCTCGGGCTCGCCGAGTGGGTCGTCCTGGCCGTGGCCGGTGAGCGCCCGGTGCACGGCTTCGCCGTCGCCGCGCTCACCGCCGCCGACGGCGAGCTGGGCCGGGTGTGGCAGATCCCGCGCCCGGTCGTCTACCGGGCCATCGGCAGGCTGGTCGACGCCGGCCTGATCACCGCCGAGGCCGTCGAGACGAAGGGCGGCCCGCCCCGCACCCTCTACGCCGCGACCACCACCGGCCGCGGCCACGTCGACGCCTGGCTGAACACCCCCGTCCCGCACGTGCGGGACCTGCGCTCGGAGTTCCTGCTGAAGCTGGCGGTGCTGCACCGGCACGGCCGGGATGCGACCGCGCTGGTCGACGCCCAGCGTCGCGAGCTGGCCCCGATCGTCGCGGCGCTGCGGGCCGAGCAGGACCGGGCCGGACGGGCGGGGGACGGCGCCGACGAGTTCGACCGGATGCTGGCCGCCTGGCGGCGCACCTCGGCGGAGGCGGCGCTGGCCTTCCTCGACGAGCTCTGACTTGTGCCCCCGGCACGGATAGCGGATAGTATCGGTATCCGATCAGGAGGGTGGTCATGTTGGACGTACGCATCGGTGACGCCGAGCGGGAGCGCGCACTGGAGCGGCTCGGCAGGCACGTGGGGGACGGGCGGCTCGACCTCGCCGAGTTCTCGACCCGCAGCGAGCAGGTGACCGCGGCGCGCACGGCGTCGGAGCTCGCCGCGGTCGAGGCGGACCTGCCCCGGCTGCCGCGACCCGCCGACCCGGAGCGTGAGCGTCGGGTCCGCCGGACCGTCCTGGCTGCGACCTGGGGGCCGTGGGCGCTGACTGCGGTGGTCGTCCTGACGGTCTGGGCCGCCGTCGCGCTCGGCGGGGGCGGGGGCTACTTCTGGCCGATCTGGGTCATCGGGCCGTGGGGTGCGGTGCTCGCGCTCGGCACGCTCACCGGTCGCTCGGTCGCCGGTCCGTGCGGGCGGGCGAGAACCGGCGCGGAACGGGTACACCGGGTACATGCCCCGTCGTGACCTGACCTGGATCCCCCGCCTGCTGGGCGCCGCCACCGCCGCCTACGGTGCGGCCGTCGCCGCGAAGCCGGACGTGCTGCTGTCGCCGACGAAGCTGTCCGGCGGCGGCCGGACCCCGTCCGCGGGGACCACGCTGCTCGCGCGGGCGGTCGGCGGGCGGGACCTCGCGTCCGGCCTGGCCATGGCGCTGGCTCCGGCCGGCACCCCGCTCAAGGCCGCCGTCGCGGTGCGGGTCGGCGCCGACATCGTCGACCTCGTGGTGCTGGGCTCGCAGCTCCCCGACCGCGACGCCCGGGAGAAGGCGACCATGGTCGCCGCCGGCTGGGGCGCGCTGTGCGCGCTCTCGCTGCTCGCCGCCGACCCGCCGCGCCGGGGGTTGCTCGGGCGCGCATGACAGCCCGCGGGCCGTCCACCATGATCGGGCGATGGCCACGAGCACCGGGGGCGACCCCCACCTGGAACGCGCCTACTCGCTGAGCGGCCCGGCCGACGCCCGGGCCCTCTACGACGAGTGGGCCCCCACCTACGACGCCGACCTCACCGGCGAGGCCCAGGGCTACGTCGCGCCCGCGGTCACCGCAGACGCCGTCGTCGCGGCCGCGGGCCCCGGCGGGGAGATCCTCGACGCCGGTTGCGGCACGGGGCTGGTCGGCGTCGCGCTCCGCGAGCGCGGCGCGACCACCGTCGACGGGATCGACCTGTCGGCCGGGATGCTGGAGCGGGCCGGCGCCACCGGCGCCTACCGGGACCTGCGCGAGGCCGACCTCACCGCCGCGCTGGAGCTGCCCGACGACTCCTACGACGTCGTCGTCTGCGTCGGGACGCTCACCCACGCCCATGTCGGGCCCTCGGCGCTGGCGGAGTTCACGCGGGTCGTGCGGCCGGGCGGCTACCTGGTCGCGACCGTCCTCGACGACGTCTGGGAGTCCGGGGGCTACCGTGCCGAGGTCGACCGGCTCGCCGCCGCCGACGTGTTCGAGGCCGTCTCGATCGAGGTCGCGCCCTACCGGTCCGGGCAGCAGGTCGACTGCCGCCTCCTGGTGCTGCGGGTGCGGTAGGTGAGGATGGGCCCATGAGCGACGACCGCGGCCCGGTGACCGGGCGCCGGATCCTGACCGTGCTGCTGGTGCTCGCCGCCGCGGTGCACGTCCGGCTCGCGTTCGGCGCCGTGGGACCGGTCCTGGCCGGGCTGGACGGGCTCGTCGCCGCGGCCGCCGTCGTGTCGCTGCTCCTGCTGCTGCGCCGGGCCGACGGCCCGGCGCTGCTCGCCTGTGCCGTCGCCGGCGGGCTCGGTGTCGCGCTGTTCCTCGTGCCCGGGCTCCTCGCCGTCGCGCAGGGGGTGAACTGGACCGCCTGGCTCGACGCGTGGGCGTTCGGCGCTCTGCTGCTCGACGCGATGGTCGTGCGGATCGCGGTGTTCACCCTGCGCCGGGCCGAGGGCGCGCCGCGCCGCTGATGCCGGTGGAACATCTCCGGATCGAAAGCATCGGCCTGATTCCTGTCTGTTCCGTGATCGTGAAAATGCGCTCCTGAGCTGGGACGACGTACCCGACCGTTATCTCCGTGTGATACGTCACCGGTCGCCCGCTTGACCTGATCTCGGCCGGTCGGCGACCTTCGTGGTCGCTCCGGTCCACACGGCCGGGGCACGCACCGAAGCGCCGGAACCGCCACGCCACCACGGCCCCGTCCCGCGGTCCCCGGCCAGTCGACCTGCACGGACCGAGACGGGGCCGCGGGCCGCGAGTCCCCTCGCGACGACACCGGCACAGCGCTCCCCGCGCGACCGGCCCGCCCGGAAAGCCGTGGGTCCGGACCTCAGGTGATCACACAATGAGCAGCACGCGTATGTCCATCCGTGGGCGTTTCGTCGGAACTCTCGTCGCCGGTGTCCTGGCGTTCGGCGCTCCGCTCGCCCTCGCCGGGCCCGCGACGGCCGCCCCCGAGACCTCCGCCGCGGTCGCCCCCGCCGCCGTCGCGGTCCCCACGCAGTCCGTCGCGACCTCGACGTGGGACAAGCTCGCCCAGTGCGAGTCCAGCGGGAACTGGAACACCAACACCGGTAACGGCTTCTCCGGCGGCCTGCAGTTCACGCCGTCCACCTGGAAGGCCTTCGGCGGGTCGGGCAAGGCGCACAACGCCAGCAAGTCCGAGCAGATCCGCGTCGCCGAGAACGTCCTGGACGCCCAGGGCTGGAAGGCGTGGCCGGCCTGCTCCAAGAAGCTGGGCCTGCGGTAGTACGCGGCACGTACGGCGGCCGGTGACCCGGGCGGGTCACCGGCCGCCGTCGTGTGTCAGTAGCTGCGGGGCAGCCCGAGCACGTGCTCGGCGACGTGGTTGAGCACCATCTCCTGCGGCAGCGGTGTCAGGCGCATCAGGCGGGCCTCGGTGAAGTAGCGGCTCACGTCGTACTCGGTGGCGTAGCCGAATCCGCCGAGGGTCTGCACCGCCCGGTCCGCGGCGAAGAACGCGGCCTCGGCGGCCAGGAACTTCGCGGTGTTGGCCTGCTCGCCGCACGGTTCGCCCGCATCGTAGCGGGCCGCGGCATCGGCGATCACCAGCGACGCCGCCCGGAGCCGCATGTGCGCCTCGGCCAGCGGGAACGCGATGCCCTGGTTCTGCCCGATCGGCCGCCCGAACACGGTGCGCTCCTTCGCGTAGGCGACGGCGGCGGCCAGCGCGGCCCGCCCGGTGCCCAGCGCCTCGGCGGCGATCAGGATCCGTTCCGGGTTGAGCCCGTCGAGGATCAGCCGGAAGCCGCGGCCCTCCTCGCCGACCAGGTCGGCGGCGTCGACGGGCAGGTCGTCGTAGACGACCTCGCAGGACACCACCGCGTTGCGGCCCAGCTTGTCGATCGGGGTGATCGTGACCTCGGGGCGCTGCAGGTCGGCGAGCAGCAGCGACAGCCCGCCGGTCCGCGTCGCCACCTCCGCGCGCGGGGTGGTGCGCACCAGCAGCAGGACCTTGTCGCAGAACGGCGCTTTCGACGTCCACACCTTGCGCCCGCGGACCAGGTACCGGTCGCCGTCGCGGCGGGCGGTCGTGGTGATCGCGGTGGTGTCGAGTCCCGCGTCGGGCTCGGTGACACCGAACGCGACCTGCAGCGACCCGTCGGCGACCCGGGGCAGGTAGCGCCGCCGCATCTCCTCCGAGCCGTGCCGGACGACCGGGTTCATCCCGAAGACCGACAGGTGGATCGCCGACGCCCCGTTCATCGCCGCCCCGGACGCGGCGACCTCCTCCATCACCGCGGCGGCCTCGGAGATCCCGGCACCCCCGCCGCCGTAGGCCTCGGGGATGGCTACGCCGATCCAGCCGCCGGCGGCCATCGCGTCGTGGAACTCCTGCGGGAACCGGTGCTCGCGGTCGCAGGTGCGCCAGTACTCCGACCCGAAGCGGGAGCAGACCGCGCGGACCCCCTCCCGGATCTCCGGATGCGTGCTCACGCCGCGCGCAGCCGGGTGACGACGTCGAGCACCAGGGTGGGGTCGGGGTCGTAGGGGGTGTTGAGCGAGACCCGGTCGACGAGGCCGCGGTAGCGGTCCGCGATCCCGGACGCCACCTCGGCCGGGTCGCCCGCGACGGCGAACAGCGCCAGCAGGTCGTCGTCGACCAGGCCGGTCATCTCGTCCCAGGCCTGCCGGCGCGACAGTCCGTTGAGCTCGTCGGCGAGCGCGCCGCGGCCGTGGTGCTCCAGCACCGGCCGGTACGGCGGGGTGGAGGCGTAGAAGGCGATCTGGCGTCGCACCCCGGCCTCGGCGACGGCCCGGGCCTCGGCGTCGGCGCCCAGGACCGCGAAGACCGGCAGGCACACGTCGAAGCCGGCGAGGTCGTCGCGGCCGCGTCCGCGGCGCAGCGCGGGCAGCGTCACCTCCGCCAGGTACGACGGTGAGGTCAGCGAGTGCGCCAGCAGGCCGTCGGTGACCCGGCCCGCGACCTCGGTCATCCGCTCGCCGACCGCGGCCAGCATCACCGGCGGGATCCCGTGCGGGTTCGGCCCCGGTGAGAAGAACTCGGTCATCAGGGTGTGGGAGTAGAACTCGCCGCGGTGATGCAGCCGGTCCCCGGTGGCCCAGGCGTCGAAGATCGCCCGCAGGGCGGAGACGAAGTCCTCCATCCGGGCCGCGGGGCGGCTCCACGGCATCCCGAACCGGCGCTCGATGTGCGGGCGGACCTGCGAGCCGAGCCCCAGGTCGAAGCGGCCGCCGGAGAGCAGCTGCACGTCGTTGGCCTGGTAGGCCAGCGTCATCGGGTTGCGGGCGAAGGCGACCGCGATCGCCGACTGCAGCCGGATCCGGCTGGTCGCCCGGGCGGCCAGCGCCAGCGACACGAACGCGTCGTGCGAGGTCTCGGGGACCGACAGGGCGTCGTAGCCCTCGGCCTCCGCGGCGACGGCCGCCGCCTCGGTCTCGAGCGGGGAGGCGGAGAAGCCGCCGGTGGTGTCGACGCGCACCTCAGGCCCCCCGCTGCTCGGGGACGACACGGTCGAGCCAGGACAGCAGGTCCGCGACGATCTCCTCGCGGTTGGTCTCGTTGAACACCTCGTGCCGGGCACCCGGCCAGATCTTCAGCGTGACGTCGTGCAGCCCGGCCTCGGCGTAGCGCTCGGTCAGCGGCCGCACCAGGGCCAGCCCGGCGTTGACCGGGTCCTCGTCCCCGACGACGACGTACACCGGCAGTCCGCCCGCGATCCGCTTCAGCGTGGCGGCCTCGCCGAGCGGCCGGGCGGCGGCGAACATCGCCTGCGTGCCGGGCAGGTCGAGGCCGAAGCCGCAGCGGGCGTCGGCGACGTAGGCGTCGACCTGAGCGGGGTCGCGGCTGAGCCACTCGAAACCGGTGCGCTGCTCGAACGGCGCATTGAACGACGACAGGTCCAGCGGCGCGGACAGGTCCAGGCCCTGCTCCATCAGGTCGAGCAACGCGGTGCCGGACAGCACGACCGCGTCCGGCGGCGGCGCGTCGGCGACGAGGAACTGCTGCACGGCGAACGAGCCCATGCTGTGACCGAGCAGCACCAGCGGGGCGCCCGGATGCTCGGCGCGGGCGTGCGCGGACAGCAGCCCGATGTCGCCGACCAGCTGCTCCCAGCCGTCGTCGCCGAGGACGCCGAACTTCTCGGGCCCGCCCGCGGTGGCGCCGTGACCGCGGTGGTCCTGGGCGTAGACGGCGAAGCCGCGGGCGGTCAGCGCGTCGGCGAGGGCGACGTAGCGCAGGGCGTGCTCGCCCATGCCGTGGGTGATCTGGACGATCCCGCGCACCGGGTCGCCCGCGGCGGCGGGGAGCCAGCGGTAGGCGGTGACGGCGGCGCCGTCGCGGCCGGAGAAGGTGAACGTGTCGGACATGCGTGGGCACCGCCAGTGGTGGGGGGTCGATCTCGGTCGGATCGTGCGCCACCGGGCCGAGGGGGTCAATGCCCGGGTTCGATCTCCGGTTCGATCTCGGTCAGGTCGGCGACCATCGCGGCGAGTACCCGCAGCGTCGCGTCGACGTCGGCGGGGTCGAGGTGTCCGGCGACCGCGCGCAGCCGCGCGTGCTCCCGTCCGACGACCTCGTCGATCACCGCGCGCCCGGCCGGCGTCGGCACGATCAGGGGGGACCGCCGGTGCCGCGGGTTGTCCGCCCGCTCGACGAGCCCGGCGGCCAGCGCGTCGTCGACCATCCGCTGCACGAACTGCCGGCTGAGCGACTGCGACCGCCCGATCCCGGGCACGGTCATCGGGCCGTGCCGCCGGAGCTGGTCGAGCACCGCGCGCACGCCCGCCGAGACCCGGTTGTCCGGCGCGGACTCCTCGACCTCGCGCAGCACCCGCCGGTAGAGGGGGCCCACGAGTACGTAGACCTCGGCCAGCTTCTCGGCGGTGTCGTCGATGCCGGGCACCCTCCGAGTATGACACCTGGGTTGTCACGATGCCCAAATAATGACACCTTGGTTGTCATGACGCTTGCCCTCGCCCAGGTCACCGTCCCGACGTTCCTGCCCGTGGAGGACGGCCGGATCGCCTACCGCGACACCGGCCCGCACCCGGACGGGCGCCCGCCGCTGGTGTTGCTGCACGGGGGCGCCGTCGACGGACGGATGTGGTCGCGTCAGATCGGGCCGCTGTCCGCCCGGCACCGGGTCGTGGTGCCGGACGCCCGCGGGCACGGCGCGTCGTCGACGCCCGGCCCGCAGGGCTACCGGCCGCACGCCGACCTCGCCGCGCTGCTGGAGCACCTCGACGCCGGGCCGGTCGCGCTCGTCGGGCTGTCGATGGGGGCGCGGGTCGCGTTCGACACCGCGCTGGAACGCCCGGACCTCGTCGACCGGGTCGTGCTGTGCGGCGCCGGCGCGGGCGAGCCGGTGTGGACCGACCCGTGGACGGTCGACACCATGGCGCGCTGGGAGCAGGCGCGCCTGGACCTCGACGCCGAGCGCTGGGTCCGGGTGTTCCTGGAGTTCGTGCCCGGCCCGTTCCGCACGGAGGCCGACGTGGACCCGGCCGTCCTCGCCGAGATCCGGCTGATGGCGGTCGACCTGCTGTCCCACCACCTGCCCGCGGACCCGGCCGCGCCCCCGGGCCCGATCGGCTTCCTCGACGACGCCGTCGAGCGCGCCGGCGCGTTCCCGGTGCCGCTGCTCGGTCTCGTCGGCGCCCTCGATTCCGACGACCACCGGCGGATCGTCGCCGACGCGGTCGCCGCCGTCCCGGACGGCCGCTCCGGCGAGATCGGTGGGACCGCGCACTACCCGAACATGGAGCGTCCGCGGGAGTTCGAGCGGGCGGTGCTGGACTTCGTCAGCCGGTAGGGGTGCGGGCCCACACCGCGTACAGCGGATCCCCGGGTCCGCCGCAGTCACGGGCCACCGGGGTGTCGAACGCGCCGCTGCGCCGGAAGTACTCCCCGACGATCGCGACCCGCGTCCTGTCGTCGGAGGCGAGCCACCCGCGGACCGCCTTGGTCGGGAAGCAGCGGTTCGAGAACGTGGTGGCGAACACCCCGCCCGGCACCAGCACCCGTCCCACCTCGGCGAACACCGCGACCGGGTCGGTCAGGTAGTCGACCGAGACGGTGCAGACGCAGGCGTCGAACGCGGCGTCGGCGAAGGGGAGCACCGGGTCGGCGTTGAGGTCGTGGCGGACGGCCTCGTGGGCCATCTCGTTGGCGGCGAGCTCGGCCCGGTTCATGCCCAGCACGGTCAGGTGCTCCGGGCGGTGCGGCAGGTGCGACACCCACGACGACATCAGGTCCAGCACCCGGCCGGTGGTGCCGATCTCGTCGTAGAACGCCGACGCGGCGGCGATGGCGCCCTCGTCGATGTGCTGGACGAAGCGCGGGGGCAGGTAGAACTCGCGGTCGTCGGCCGGGTCGGCGCGGTCGAAGAAGCCGTCGGGGAAATCGTTCATCGTCGTGGGAGTCTGCCGTCATGACGACGTTCGTGCTGGTCCACGGCGCCTGGGGCGGCGCCCACTCCTTCCACCTGGTGCGCCCGCTGCTGCGCGCGGCCGGCCACGACGTGGTGACGCCCGCGCTCACCGGCATCGGGGAGCGCTCGCACCTGGCCGGGCCGTGGATCGACCTGTCCGTCCACGTGCGCGACGTGGTCGCCGCCGTGCTCTACGAGGACCTGCGCGACATCGTGCTGCTCGGGTTCTCCTACGGCGGCATGGTCGTCACCGGGGCGCTCGACGAGATCGGCGACCGGGTCCGTGAGCTGGTCTACCTCGACGCGTTCGTCCCCGACGACGGCGAGTCCGCCCTCGACCTGGCACCCGCCCTCGCCGGTGCGGTGCCCGCGCCGGGCTCGGCGGGGCTGGGGTCGTCGTGGCTGGTCCCGGGCCCGGAGCGGCACTACGACGACCCGGCCGAGGCCGCGTGGTCGGCGCCGCGGCGCTCCCCGCAGCCGGTCCGCACGCTCACCGAGCCGGTGCGGCTGTCCCGGCCGCTGGAGCAGTGGCCGTGCGGCCGGACGTTCGTGCGGGCCACCCGGGAGGACGTCGCGGGCGGGGCGTTCACCGCGGCCGCCGACCGCGCCCGGACCTCCGACGCCTGGCGCTACGCCGAGATCGACACCCACCACCTGGTGCCGCAGAACCGGCCCCGCGAGCTGGCCGCGCTGCTGCTGGACCTGGCCGGGTGATCAGCTGCCGAGCGCGCCGCGCAGCCAGGCGACCGAGCGCCCGGTGAAGTCGTCGGCGATCGCGACGCCCTTGCCCCAGCCGTCGAAGCCGTGCGGGGCGCCGGGGACGACGTCGAGCTCGACGGGCACCCCGGCCTCGCGCAGCCGCTGCGCGTAGGTGATGTCCTCGTCGTGGAACAGGTCGACGTCGCCGACGCCGATCCACGCGGGCGGCAGCCCGGACAGGTCGGCGCGACGGGCGGGCACCGCGTACGGGGCGGGCTCGCCGGTCCCGGGCGGGCGCCCCAGGTAGGCGCGCCAGCCGACCTCGTTGTTGCGGTTGTTCCACACCCGGTGCGGGGGCCGGTCGAGCTCGCGACGGGCGGCGGTGCGGTCGTCGAGCATCGGGTAGACCAGCCACTGCGCGACCGGCTGCGGTCCGCCCTCGTCGTGCAGGCGCTGGACCAGCGCGGCGGCCAGGCAGCCCCCGGCGCTCGCCCCGCCGACGGCGATCCGCGCCGGGTCGACCTCCAGCCGGCCGGCGGCGTCCCGCAGCCAGGTCCAGCCGGCGTGGCAGTCGTCGAGCGCGGCGGGGAACGGGTCACCGGGCGCGAGCCGGTAGTCCACCGAGACGACGACGATCCCCAGGTCCGCGGCGAGCTCGCCGCACCGCACGTCGTCGATCATGGGGGAGCCCAGGACGAGGCCGCCGCCGTGGAACCACAGCAGCGCCGCGGGGGTCGTGCGGTGGTCGGGGACGTGCACGCGCAGCAGCGGCGGGCCCGGGTGGGTGGTGGACCGGACCCCGTCGACGGTGGCGGGCCTGCCGCGCCGGGACAGCCGCTGCAGCAGGCGCAGCAGCCGGGGGCGGTGCAGCGGGATCGGTGGGACCCACCGCAGGGGGCGACGCAGCTCGGCGGCGATCCGGTCGGTGCTCACGACCCGATCCTGCCGGTGCGGGCCGGCCTCGCACACCTCGAGGACCTCGCACCGTCTGCAGGGGCTGCGAGGTGCGAGGTCCGTGCGGTCCGTACCGGACGGGGCGGTGCCGGTCGCGCCGCCGGTCGCGGTGCCGCTGGCCCGGTGCCGGGTGGGGACCGCGGGGCGGCACCGGCGGTCGTCAGGGGCGGTGTGGTGGCGCGACGCCCGGTCAGCGCGACAGCGCCGCGGCGAGGCGTCGGGTCAGCGGGTCCGGGGCGGCCCACGTGGCGACGGTCTGGTCGTCGTCCTCGACCCGGTGCACCCACTGCACCCCGCGCAGCGCGTTGACCAGCAGGAACCCGTCGGCCCCGGTGAGCGCGGCCAGGGGCAGCGGGGCGATCCGCACGGCGCCGGGGCCCAGCAGGTCGAGCAGCGCGCGGCGGCCGGTGCCGGGCAGGATGCGGCCGTCGAGCGGGGGGACCCACAGCCGCCCCCGGTGCACGGCGGCGACGGCGGAACGCGTCGTCTCCAGCACCAGGCCCGCCGGGTCGCACAGCAGCGGCGAACCGTCCCCGACCCCGGCCTCGTGGGCGTCGAGCCAGCGGCGGTCGACGAACTTGTGGGACTCGCCGTCGGTGCCGCGGCGGACGACGGCGACCACCCCGCCCTGTGCGTCGAGCGGGACCGGTCCGGGCCAGAGGACCGCGCGCACGGTGACCCGCGACGGGTCGTCCGGTGTCGCCTCGACCCGGACCCGGTGGTGCCCGGCCGCCCCCGCGACGGCCGTGGCGACCTCGGCCTCGACCCGCGCGTCGAGGGGGCGGCCGGTGACCGCGAGGTAGGAGCGGCGCAGCCGGGCGGCGTGCTCGCCGACCCGGCGGGCCCGGCCGTCGACGCAGGCCAGCGTCTCGAACAGGCCCGCGGCCCGGTCGGCGGGCCGGGCGACGGGCGGCCGGACCGGCCGGGGCGGGCCGTCCAGCGCGGCCAGGACCGGGGCGGCCTTGGTCAGGACCTCGCCGAACTCCTCCGCCGGGTCGGAGTCGACGGTGATGCCCCCGCCGACGCCGAGCCGGCCGCTGCGGCTGCCGTCGGGCCCGGCGGGGCCGAGGTCGAGGGTGCGGATCGCGACGTTCAGCTCCAGTCCGGCCAGCGGGCTCACCCCGCCGACGGCGCCGGTGAACAGCCCGCGGTCGCCGTCCTCGCAGTCGGCGATCACCTCGCAGGCCCGGATCTTCGGCGCGCCGGTGACCGAGCCCGGCGGGAACGTGGCGATGAGCAGGTCGGCGTCGGTGACGTCGTCGCGCAGCGTCGCGTGCACCCGCGACACCAGGTGCCACACCCCCGGATGCGGTTCGACGGCGAGCAGCCGCCCCGGCCGCACCCCGCCGGGCCGTGCCACCCGGGCCAGGTCGTTGCGCATCAGGTCGACGATCATCACGTTCTCGGCCGCGTCCTTCACCGAGGCGCCGAGCCGCGCGCGTTCGGCGTCGTCGGCGTCGCCACCGGTGCGCGGCCGGGTGCCCTTGATCGGCGCGGTGGTGACCCGGTCCCCGGCACGGTGCAGGAACAGCTCCGGGCTCGCGCCCACCGCGGCCCGCTCCGGCGTCACGACGAGCGCGGCGCGGGCCGGTGCGACCGGCTCGACCAGCCGGGCCCACGCCTCGTGCGGGTCGCCGTCGAGCCGCACCTCCAGCCGGGTCGCGATGTTGGCCTGGAAGATCTCGCCGCGGCGGATCTCGGTGACGCACCGCTCGACCGCGGCCAGGTGCGCGTCGCGGTCGGGCCACCGGGTGACCGCGATCCGGGCCGTCCGGTCCGGCGCCGGGCGGGCGAGGTCGGCGCACAGCTGCGTGTACCGGCGCTCGGCCGAGCCGGTGTCGGGGTGCACCGCACCGGGGTGGTCCGGCAGGCCCGGCAGCGGGGCTCCGCCGGCGACCAGCGCCTCGAACCACCAGCGCTCGCCGTCGTGCCGCAGCACGTCGCGGTACCAGGACAGCACCGCCGTCGGCCGCACACCGGGCGGGGCATGGTCCAGGAGCCCGAACCAGCCGCCTCCGACGGCCCCGGCGGTCCCGGCGCCCGGGCTCGCCGCCGGGCCCGCGGACCGTGGCGGCGCGTCCAGCACGGCGAACGGGTCGGCCCCGTCCGGTGCGGTGAGCACCGGCTCGGTGGCGACCAGTGCCCCCCACGACCAGCTCCCGCCGAAGGCGACCAGCCACGGCCGGTGGGCGAGCCGGCGCACCGCCGCCGCCACCCCGGACGGTGCGACACCGTCCGGGACCGGGACACGGTGCAGCCCGGTCCGGGCCGGGGCGGTCGAGGTCACCGGGAGAGCATGCTGATCCGGCCCTGCGCGGGGAAGGCACCGTGACCCGGCGCACGCCTCACCCCCAGCTCTCCGGGCGCCGGGCGACGGCGTGGATCCGCTCCACCTCCCGAGGGCCGAGCACCGGGGTCAGCCCGCGCAGGGCGTACACCAGCGCGCCCTCGGTGGCGACCACGACGTCGTCGGGCCAGCGGCGCACCCGGAGCGGGGCCCCGACCAGCGCGATCACCGGGCGGACCGGCGTCGACGCGGCGGCCCCGAGCCGGGGGAGCAGCAGCTCGCGGACCCGCTGCGCCTCGGCCCGGGCCCGCGGCACCGCGTCCGTGGCCGTCCCCGCGACGACCAGCCGATCGCCGTCGAGGAGCAGGGAGCGGCCGCGGTGGTGGCGGGTGTCGACGACGCAGATGCCGGGCGGCCCGATCAGGACGTGGTCGAGGTCGGCGGCGCCGCCGTCGAGCGGGACCGAGTGCAGGACCTGCCATGCCGGGGGCCTGCCGAGCAGCCGGTCCCGGCGGGTCCGCCCGGTGAGCGCGGTCAGCAGGTGCGCGGTGCGCTGCTCGCCGTCGGCGCCGAGGCGCCAGTTGCGGTCGGGGAACCCCGCCCTCCGCTGCTGCGCGGCGACGTGCCCCACCCGCCGGCCGGGGTAGTGGCGCGCCAGGTCCAGTGCCCGGGAACGGTCGGTGGTGGGGGTCGCGGGTGTCGTCGTCATGGCGCGGAGTGTGCACCCGACCACCGACAGGAAACGGCGCTCGCCGGTAACCTCGCGACGGGGTGGTGCAGCCATGAACGGTGTGGACCCGCGGTTCGAGTCACCGGTCGACCGGACGATCCGGGAGGCCGTCGAGCGGGGCGACTTCGACGACCTGCCCGGCAAGGGCAAGCCGTTGCCCGGGGCGGGACGGATCGGCCCGGTCGACGAGAACTGGTGGATCCGCGGCTACCTGGAGCGGGAGGGCGTCCCGGGCGACGCGATGCTGCCGCCGTCGATCCAGCTGCGCAAGGAGCTGGACCGGATCGACGAGACCGTCACCCGCTTCGTCGACGAGCGCCGCGTGCGTGAGCACGTCGAGGAGGTCAACTCCCGGGTCGTCGACCACATGCGCCACCCGATGGGCCCGCGCGTGCCGATCCGCAGGCTCGACGCCGACGAGGTCGTCGCGCGCTGGCACACGGCCCGGGAGCGGCGGCGGGCCGCCGCCCGGCCCGCCGCGCCGCCGCCCGCCGGCGCGGAGACCGCGCCGGGGTCCCGCCGTGGCTGGTGGGCACGCCTGTTCGGCCGCTGAGAGCCGTCGGGCCCCTCGCCCCGGAGATCACGGCGCGACAGGTCCGCGCGCGGACTCACCGGGCGGGCGTCGCCGGTGTCCGTGGCGCGAAGTGACCGGGGGAGGCCAGCGGCCGGTCGGTCTCCAGCAGTGTCTTGAGCGCGGACAGGATCGCGGGCCAGCCCTCGCCCACGTCGCGGGCGTCCTGCGCGCCCTGCTCGTCGTCGGTGAAACCGGTGTGGACGACCTGCAGCTTCACCGCCTCCTCGCCGAACGGGGAGAGCGTGAACTCGACGACGGTCGGCGGCCGTCCCGCGGCCCGTTCGGCGTGGCCGGTGAAGGTGTAGGACAACCGGTGCGGCGGCTCGACGGCGAGGATCTCGCCGATGAAGTCGTCGCGGTCGGGGTGGACCGCCTCCAGCGGGCTGCCCACCCGCCAGTCCGAGGTCAGCTCCGCGCCGCCCCAGTACTGCATGGTGAACTCCGGCGTGATCAGCGCCCGGAACACCTGCTCGGCGGTGCTGCGGATGTAGGTCGTGTAGACGAACCTGCGCTCACTGCTCATCGTGCTCCTCCAGTGCCGCGCGCAGGGCGGTGACCGCCTGCACCCGGCTGCGCTCGAACTTCCCGATCCACCGGTCGTGGATCTCCTGGATGGGGACCGGGTCGAGGTGGTGGAGCTTCTCCCGGCCGCGACGCAGCGTGGTCACCAGCCCGGCGGACTCCAGCTGAGCGAGGTGCTTGGAGACGGCCTGCCGGCTCATGTCCAGCCCCTCGCACAGCGCGCCGAGCGTCGACTCGCCCTGCTCGTGCAACCGGTCGAGGATGCGCCGCCGCGTCGGGTCCGCGAGTGCGCGGAAGACGGCGTCCAGGTCGGTCACGCCGCCAATTATGCAACCATTCGGTTGCCTGTCAACCGCCGGGACAGCCGTCCGCCGGGCTTCTCCACCGACAGCACCGTCGCGCCCAGCAGCATCACCTGGTGCAGCACCGACGCCGCGACCAGCAGCGGCAGGACCGACCGGTCCCCGGCCGCGGCGGCGTCGACCCACCCGGTGGTGAGCGCGACCGACGAGACGATCACCACCAGCGCCAGTACGGTCTTCGCGACGACCCAGCGGTACCGGAACAGCCCCCACGCCGTTCCGAGGCCGAGGGCCGCCCCGCTGAGGACGGTGCCGACGGCGAGGAACGGGATCGTCCCGTTCCCCACGGTGCCCATCACCGCGACGGCGAACCCGGCGTCGGTGCCCTGCAGCAGCACCGCCACGGGCAGCACCAGCAGCACCAGCGACGCGCCGGTCCAGGCCACCGCGAGCAGCACGTGCACCGTCCGCAGCGCGGCCCGCGGTCGCCGGGCGAGCCGCCGCGGTGCGGTCCGTCCGGCCCGCTCGGCCACGGCGGTCACCGCAGCTCCTCGGGCAGCTCCTCGTCCGGCGACGCCTCGCGCTCGGCCCGCCGGGAGTGCACGAACAGGATCAGGCCCAGCCAGAACGCCGGCCCGATCGGGACGAACAGCGGCGCCGGGCCGAGCACCGCGCCCAGGACCAGCAGGAGCAGCACGGCGACGGTCGCCCCGGCGTGGATCCTCAGGTTGCGCTGGGCGCGGGGGGTGAGCGGACCGCGCCGGGGGCGACGCGGCTGCGGCGGGCGGGGCAGCCCGGCGAGCAGCGGGACGAGCTCGTCGCGGGTGCGGGCGGCGTAGGCGGCGGCCTGCCGCTCGTCGGACTCGGCGAGGGTCAGGCGCCCCTCGGCGGCGGCCGTCCGCAGCCGGGCGGTGACGTGCTCGCGCTCGGCGTCCGAGGCGAGCACGGCGTCGGACCGGGGCGGGAGACCGCCCGCGGTCGTCGCCGTGGGCGCGGTCGCGGCCGGTACCGCGTCGGCCGGGGGCGGGGTGACGGGGGACGGTGCGGCCGGTGCCGGGGCGGTGGCCGGTCCGGGTGCGGGACGGGTGTCCGGAGTCGCTGTCATGACGGCCAGCGTCGCGGTGCCGGGGGGTCGCGCGCGTCCGTCCGCGGTCGCCGATCCCGCTGCCGCCCCCGGGGAAGGAGCGGCCGCCCGTGTACTCCCGCGGGTGTACGGCACCGGTCACCGTCCGGACGACGACCGCTGTCGGTGCCCCGGTCTACGGTGTCCCGCGTGCCCGCCGACCGACGTCCGAGGTGGGGCGGGATCGCGCGGATCCTCGTCCCTGCGCTGGTCGTCGGCCTGTTCACCATGGGCGGGACGGCGTTCTACGCCGTCCGCAGCGCGCAGTACCCGGACCCGGACGCGACGGCACTCCCGCTCGACGGGCTCGCCGTCGCACTGCTCGCGGTGGGGCCGGTCGCGCTGCTGTTCCGGCACCTGAACCGGGTCGTGGCGCTCGCGGTGTGCGCAGCCGCGGTCGTCGTCTACCTGGGCCTGGGGTACCCGCCGATCGGGCCGCTCGGGTTCGCGTTCGCCGTGGCGCTGGTGTCGGCGGTCGCCGCCGGGCGCCACCACCGCGCGCTCGCGGTGGTGGCCGTCGCGCCGGCCGTGCTGACCGGGTGGCTGCTCGTGACCGGGCGGCCGATCCCGTGGCCGGCGACCGCGCCGGTCCTGGCCTGGCTGGCGGCGCTCGTCGCGGGCGGCGCCCTCTGGCGGGTCCGGCGCGAGCGCACGGCGCAGGCCCGGCGGGCCGCCGAGGCCGAGCGTCGGCGCAGCGCCGACGCCGAGCGGCTGCGCATCGCCCAGGAGCTGCACGACGTGCTGGGCCACCACGTCTCCCTGATCAACGTGCAGGCCGGGGTCGCGCTCTACCTGATGGACGACGACCCGGAGCAGGCCCGCACCGCGCTCACCGAGATCAAGCGGGCCAGCCGCGACCTGCTGCGCGAGATGCGCTCCACCCTCGGCGTGCTGCGTGGGGTCGACGAGCAGGCCCCGCGTGCGCCCACCCCCGGCCTGGACCGGCTCGACGCGCTGCTCGACGAGGTGCGCGCCGCGGGGCTGCCGGTGCGCCGCGGCGCCGAGGGGACCCCGCGACCGCTGCCGACCGGGGTCGACCTGGCGGCGTATCGGATCGTGCAGGAGTCGCTGACCAACACGCGTCGGCACGCCGGGGCCGGTGGCGCGATGGTCACCCTGCGGTTCGGCGACGACGCGCTGGACCTGACCGTCGACGACGACGGTGCCGGCCCGGCGCCCGGCGCGGTGGACGGCACGGGGCTGACCGGCATGCGCGAGCGTGCGCGCTCGGTCGGCGGGACCCTGGAGGCGGGGCCGGGCCCGGAGCGGGGCTTCCGGGTGCGCGCCCACCTGCCCGCGCCGCCGGCCGACCCCGCCGCCGCGGACCCCGCTGCCCCGGACCCCGCTGCCCAGGGCTCCGCCGCCCCGGGCTCCGCCCCGGCCGGGCGTTCCCCCGCGGAACCCGCTCCGGCCGACCCGACCGGACGGGCCGGGGCCGCCGGGGCGACCGACCGCCCCGGGCGGGCCCACGTCCCCGACCGCCCCGCGACCCCGGGAGCCGACAGGTGATCCGCGTCCTGCTCGCCGACGACCAGGCGCTCGTCCGCTCCGGGTTCCGCGCCCTGCTCGGCTCCCAGCCCGACCTGGACGTGGTCGCCGAGGCCGCCGACGGCGCACAGGCCGTCACCGCGGCCCGCGAGCACCACCCGGACGTCGTCCTCATGGACATCCGCATGCCCGGCACCGACGGCATCACCGCGACCCGGGAGATCACCGACGACCCGGAGCTCGCCGGCACCCGGGTGGTCGTCCTGACCACCTTCACCGACGACTCCTACGTCTTCGACGCGATCCGTGGCGGCGCCAGCGGATTCCTGGTCAAGGACTCCGAACCGGCCGACCTCATCCACGCCATCCGGGTCGTCCACGGCGGGGAGGCCCTGCTCGCCCCGGCGGTCACCCGCACCCTGATCGCCGAGTTCGCGGCGCGCTCCCGGGGCGGCCCCGACGGCGCGGTCCGGCTCGGCGAGCTCACCGACCGCGAGCGGGAGGTCCTCGCGGAGGTCGCGGCCGGGCTGTCCAACGACGAGATCGCCGCCCGCCTGCACATGAGCCCGACGACGGCGAAGACCCACGTCAGCCGCACGATGACCAAGCTCGGCGCCCGGGACCGCGCGCAGCTGGTCGTGCTGGCCTACGAGTCGGGCCTGGTCCGCCCCGGCTGGAGCGGCTGAGAGGATCGCGGGCGTGACCACCGTCTTCGTGTTCAACGGCCCGAACCTCAACCTGCTCGGGACCCGCAAGCCGGAGGTGTACGGGACCACCGTGCTCACCGACGTCGAGGCGCTGTGCCGGGAGTCGGCCGCCGCGCACCACCTCGAGCTGGACTTCCGCCAGACCAACCACGAGGGCGTCCTCGTCGACTGGATCCACGAGGCCGGCACCGCGGTGAAGCGCGGCGACGCGGTCGGCCTGGTCCTCAACGCCGCCGCCTACACCCACACCTCGGTCGCGCTGCACGACGCGATCGAGGGCGCCGAGCTCCCCACGGTCGAGGTGCACATCTCCAACGTGCACGGCCGCGAGACCTTCCGGCACCACTCGTTCGTCTCGCCGGTGGCGGCCGGGATCGTCGTCGGGTTCGGCGTCGACGGCTACGCGCTCGCCATCGACGGGCTGGTCCGCAAGGTGCGCCCGCTGCGCGCCGTCTGAACCCGCGCCGCCCGCCGCCGCTGCGCTGCCCGGCCGGTGCGCCGCCGGATCGTGCGCCGTCCGACCGGGCCGGCGCCGGTCGGCCCGGTCCGTCGCCGTACCCCTCGGACGGCGGTGACGGACCGGGCGGGGATCACTCCCCGGCGACGGCCGACGGGTCCATCCACACGAACTCGAGGTGGTGGCCGTCCGGGTCGTCGATGCCGCGGCCGTACATGAAGCCGTGGTCCTCGGTCTTGCCGGACAGCGCCCCGCCCGCGGCCAGACCGGCGTCGATCAGCCGGTCGACGTCGTCGCGGCTCTCGACGCCGAAGGCGTTGATGACCTCGCGGGCGGTCCGCGGGTCGGCGACACCGGGCTGCTCGGTGAACTCCCGGAACCGGTCCTGCGCCATCACCATGACCACGATGGCGTCGCTGACGACGAACGAGGCGGTGCGCTCGTCGGAGAACTGCTCGTTCAGGGTGAAGCCGAGCGCGGAGTAGAACGCCTTCGCGGCGTCCAGGTCGCTGACCGGCAGGTTCACGAAGATCATGTTCGGCATCGGGGGCTCCTGTGGACGGTGGCGCCGGGGTCCCGGTGCCGTTCGGAGGGGTGGACCGTGGCCGGTGACCGGACTCATCGGTCGTGCGCCGGGAACTTCGGCCGGGCTCCGGGCAGGATCGGGGCATGACCGTGAAGTGGGGAATCATCGGGCCCGGCCGCATCGCCGACGCCGTCGCACCGGACTTCGCGCACGTGCCCGGCGCCGAGCTCGTCGCCGTCGCGTCGCGTTCCGCGGAACGCGGTGCCGACTTCGCCCGCCGGCACGGCGTCGACCGGGTGCACACCGGCTACCGCGCGATCCTCGACGACCCGGACGTCGACGTCCTCTACGTCGCCACCCCGCACCCGCAGCACCGCGCGATCGCGCTGGCCGCGATCGAGGCGGGCAAGGCCCTGATGATCGAGAAGGCGTTCACGGTCAGCTCCGTCGCGACCCGCGAGATCGCCGCGGCCGCCCGCAACCGCGGCGTGTTCGTGATGGAGGCGATGTGGACGCGGTTCTTCCCGGCCGTCGTCCGGCTGCGCGAGCTCGTCGCCGAGGGCGCGATCGGGGAGGTCCGCTCCGTGCAGGCCGATCTCGGCGTGCGCAACCGCTCCGGGGCCGACGACCGGTTCTTCTCCCCGGAGCTCGGCGGCGGCGCCCTGTTCGACCTCGGCGTCTACGTGGTCTCCTTCGCCCAGATGCTGCTCGGCAGTCCGGGCACGGTCGCGGCGAGCGGTGCGCTGACGCCGTCCGGTGTGGACCTGGAGGAGTCGATCCTGCTCGGCTGGCCCGACGGCCGCAGCGCCGCACTGCAGGTCAGCCTGCAGTGCGCGATGCCCGGCTCGGCCCGGGTGATCGGCACCGAGGGCTGGATCGAGGTGCCGCCGCGCTTCCACCACCCGGACCGGATCGTGGTGCACCGGCACGGCGCCGACCCCGAGGAGATCGTGCTGCCGGCCACCGGGCGCGGCTACGCGCACGAGATCGAGGAGGTGACCCGCCGGGTCGCGGCCGGGGAGACCGAGAGCCCGGTCATGCCGCTCGCGGACACCGTCGCCGTCCAGGACGTCATGGCCGCGGTCGCCGACCGGGTCGGGATGGTCCCGGAGGAGGGACCGGCGTCCCTCTGACGGGTCGCGATGCGGTGACGGTCACTCGTCAAGCGCTTTACGACCGTTGCGTCGCGGAGTAGACCGAACGGCGTGTCCGACACCACGACCACATCCCAGCGCCGGGAGAGGACCTTTCTCGGCCACCCCGTCCAGCTCGCGACGCTCTTCGGCGTCGAGATGTTCGAGCGGTTCTCCTTCTACGGGATGCAGGGGATCCTGCTGTACTACATGTACTTCGCCGTAACCGACGGCGGACTTGGGATCGACAAGGGCACGGCGGCGGGAATCGTCGGCGCCTACGGCGGGACTGTCTACCTCTCCACAGTCGTTGCGGCCTGGGGCGCCGACCGGCTGCTCGGGCCCGAGCGCGTCCTGTTCGGCAGCGCCATCTCGGTGATGCTCGGGCACATCGCCCTGGCCGCCGTGCCAGGCGCAGCCGGGCTGGTGATCGGCCTGGTCCTGGTCGCGTTCGGCAGTGGGGGAGTGAAGGCAAACGCTTCGACGATCGTCGCGTCGCTCTACGGTGTCGGCGACGACCGTCGGGACGCCGGGTTCTCGATCTTCTACCTCGGCGTGAATCTCGGTGCGTTCACTGGTCCGTTGCTGACCGACTGGTTACGGCTGGAGTGGGGATTTCATGTCGGGTTCGGGGTGGCCGCCTTTGGCATGGCGCTCGGATTGATCCAGTACATGTTCTACCGCCGCGCGCTCCCGGCGACCGGTTCGGTCGTGCCGAACCCGCTGCCCGCAGCTGCGCGAAACCGGGTACTGCTCGGAGCTGTTCTGGCGGTGGCCGTCGTTGCGGTTCTGGTTGCAAACGACGTGTTCGCAGTCGACCGGTTGAAGTGGATCGTGTTCGGCATCGTCCTCGTTGCGACGGTTGGCTACTTCGGGTTGTTGTTGACTAGCTCGCGTGTGGAGCGAGTGGAGCGTCGTAGGGTCCTGGCATTTGCGCCGATGTGGGTGGCCAGTGTCATGTTTTGGGCGATCTTTCAGCAGATCTTCACTGTGGTGGCGATCTACTCGGACCAGCGGCTGGATCGGACGGTGCTCGGCTTCGAGATTCCACCTGCCTGGACCCAGTCAATCGAGCCAGTGTTCGTGATCCTGCTGGCGGGCGTCTTCGCGGCGATTTGGACGAAGCTCGGACCGCGTCAGCCGTCGTCCCCGACGAAAATGGCGATCGGCACCGTGGTCGTCGGTCTGGCGTTCATGCTGTTCGTGCCGCTTGCCGGTACCGGCCCAAACGGCACGCCGCTGCTTGCTCTGGTCGGCATCTTGCTGGTGTTCTGCCTGGCAGAGCTGTTCATCTCGCCAGTGGGGCAGTCGCTGTCGACAAAGCTCGCTCCGCGAGCGTTCCAGACCCAGATGGTAGCGCTTTTCTTTCTGTCGGTCTCCATGGGAACTGTGCTTTCCGGTGTGCTTGCGGGTTACTACAGTCCGCAGCACGAGGTGGCCTACTTCGGGCTCACGGGCGTCGTAGCGGTCATCGTGGGCGTGGTCGTTCTTGCGTTTGTGCCGAAGATCAAGGTGCTTATGGAGGGGCTGCACTGACCTCACGTAAAATTCACGCGGTCGAGTTACTTCGCTCGGTGGTTCTTGACAACTGCGGAGGACGCTTCGTATTTCAGGCGCGCATCGAGTTCGAATTGGCGACGTAGAGTGGGGGGCTGAGTCTTGCTCGCTGGTAGATCAACCGCCGTGAAGACAATGATCGCGGTAGCTGCCTTATGCGGATCGATGGCCATCACGGGAGCGGCCTCAACGGGCCCGGACCCGTACCTTCCTATCCCCAGTGACAAACTGAGGAGTAACTGTACGGTCGAGGCGGTTGCGGGACTCAGCTCGGGTTCCAGGATCACCTGCTCGAACTTGGCGATTCCGCAGAAGGAGTTCAGGGCTACCGTGACATGCAATTCGGAGAAGAAATCCAAAATCTACGGTCTAGGAGAGTGGGCTCCTACTTCCGGGGGGACGTCAACGGCGATGTGCCCTGTCGGGTTTGCGTTTCTTCTTTTTGATACCGACATTCGGTGATCGGCTCGCTCCTGGGCGCCGCTCGGTGGCAAGTTTGAGCGACCGTCAGGGCGTGCTGATCTGCCAATCGTCGAGCAGGGCGTGCGCCGGCTGAGGAGTGCTCGGCATGACGACCGAACGGAAGTTCGATCCGTCCCCAGCTGTGCACACACCTGTGGACAACTCCGGTGGATCACCGACGACGGGTGCGCCGGATCGTCGGTGAGTCCATCGTGTCGCCGGCCATCTCTCGGGCGATCCGCACCACGTGCGCGCGGACGTCCGGGGGCTGGTCGGCGATCCGCATCGCCAGCATCTCCAGTACCGAGGCCAGCCCGAACGCGATCTCGGGGCGGCTGAGCCCGGCGTAGCGCGCCTGCACGGCCTCGTGCCGCAGCGCGGCCGCGGCGGCGAGCACCGTCTCGCGGTCGGTGCGCAGGGCGGCCAGCCGCCGTCGTTCGTGGGTGTTCATGCTCCCCCGGTCGTCGCTGCGGAGCCGTCGCGGGCGACGGCCGGTCCGCACCCGGGGGAGCGGGCGCGGCGACCAGCGTGCCCCGCCCGCCCCGGCAGGCGCCAGGCGGGTCCCCGAGATGTCGCACACACGTTCGACTCAGAGCAGCAGCAGGACCACACCGAGTGCCGAGAACGCCCCCCGGAGGTGGTTCGCGACGCTCCACCGCGGGGCGAACGCGGCCCAGTCGCCGTCGCGTTCCAGGGCGTTGTTGAGCGGGATGTTCACCGCGGCGGTCACGGCGAAGCCGGCCAGCACCGCGACCCCGCCCGCGATCCGCAGGGGCTGCCCGCCGAGCGCCCCGGCCACCGTCACCGCGCCGGCGAGCAGTGCGGTGCCGGCGAACAGTGTCCCGAACACCGGGTTCACGATCACCCGGTTCACCCCGCGCATCACCGTGACCGCCTCCGCGGCGGGGCGACGACGCAGGGCGGGGAGCACTGCGACCGAGAACGCCAGGTAGACCCCGCCGAGCAGGCCCGCCCCGGTGAGAGCGGCTCCGTCGAGGACGCCGGTCATCCCGCCACCCCCGCCGCCCACTCCTCGACGGTCAGCACGCCGTCGGCGGCGCCCCGCGGGCCGTGCGCCCGGGCCCGGCCCTCGTTGAACGCCCGGTTCATCGCGACGTGCAGCCGCGCCCCGTCGGCGGACAGTCCGGCCCCGCGCAGCAGCCGCTCCATCTCCCCGTCGGGGACGCGCACGTAGGCCAGGTCCGGCAGGCCCAACGCGGGCCCGAGCGCGGCGACGACGTCGGGCACCGTCCGGTCCGCCGCACCCTGCACCTCCACGACGTCCGGTGCGTCCGGGTCGAGCAGGGCCGCGGCGGCGGCCCGGCCGACGTCGCGGGTGGCGACCATCGGCAGCGCGACGTCCGGGTCGACCGAGTCGGCGTGCACCCCGTGCGCCCGCATGGCGTCGGCCGACCACAGGAACGATTCCAGGAACAGGCCCGGCCGGACCCGGGTGACGTACGCGTCGAGCGTCGCCAGCCGGGCCTCCTGGTCGTGCAGGCTGCCCAGGTACCCGGTCGCGGCAAGGCCGGGGCCGCCCGGGACCTCCGCCCCGAGCGAGCTCAGCGCGACGATCCGGGTCACGGCCGCGTCCCGCAGCGCGGCGACGACCGACTCTCCGAGCCGGGCCTGGTGGGCGGCGTGGTCGGGTGCGGTGACGTCGAACGGCAGCAGGACGAACGCGGCGGCCGCGCCGTCGAACGCCCGGCGCAGGAACGCCCGGTCGCCCAGGTCGCCGGGCCACGGCCGCACCCCCGGCGCGGCGACGGCCGGGCGGCGCGCGACGGCGCGGACGTCCACCCCGGCCGCGGTCAGCTCCCGGACGACCTGCGATCCCACGTTCCCGGTCGCACCCAGCACGGTGATCATGTCGAACCCCTCTCGTCGGTGTCCGTCCACGATCACCGCCATCGGCCGGACGCAGAATGGCTGTGCATCCATAACTGATGCTCATCCGTCCACAGGTGAGGATGAGCTGTGGACGGACTGTCATGCTGTGCACCGTGTCCACCGCGCCGCCGTTCCCGGCCGCCGACCCGCTCGGGGAGGCGCTGCACGTGCTGCGGATGGACGGCCTCTTCTACTGCCGCTCTGAGCTCGGCGGGCCGTGGGGGATGACGTTGCCGCCGACGCCGGGCTGCCTCTGGTTCCACGTCGTCACCTCCGGCGGGTGCCGGCTCACCGTCGACGGCGCCGGCGGCCGGGACGGGGCCGACCGCGAACTGCGCCCCGGCGAGCTCGTCGTCGTGCCGCGGGGGACCGGGCACGTGCTGCGGAGTGCGCCCGGTGTGTCCGCCCCGGACATCCGGTCGATCCCGCACCCGATGCTCGACGGGCGCTACGCCCTGCTCCGGCACGGCGGCGACGGTCCGGTGACCCGGATGGTGTGCGGCGCGGTCCGGTTCTCCCACCCCGCCGCGGGCGACCTCGTCGCGAGCCTGCCCGACCTCGTCCGGGTCGAGCCGTCACCGATCGGGGACCGGGTGCAGGACACGCTGCGGCTGCTGGCCGCGGAGGTCGAGCACGGCGGCCCCGGCAGCGACGCGGTGATCACCCGGCTGGCCGACGTGCTGGTCCTGCAGGCGGTGCGCGGCCGGCTGCAGGCCGACGCGGCCACCCGTACCGGCTGGCTCGGGGCGCTCGCCGACGACCGGATCGGCCGCGCGCTCGCCGCGGTGCACCGCGAGCCGGAGCGGGACTGGACCGTCGCCGCGCTCGCCGCGACGGCGGCCATGTCGCGGTCGGCGTTCTCCGCCCGGTTCACCGAGCTCGTCGGCGAGTCCGCGATGGGCTACGTGACCCGGTGGCGGATGCACGCCGCCGCCGAGTTCCTGTCAGGGGGGAGTGGGACGGTGGCGCAGGCGGCCCACCGGTTCGGTTACCGGTCCGAGGCGGCGTTCGCACGGGCCTTCTCGCGGGTCGTCGGGGAGCCCGCCGGGCGGGTGCGCCGGCACGGGCTCGCGGGCACGGCCGATGCCCTCGCCGCCTTCCGGAGCTGATCCGGGCCCTCGCACACACGTTCGACACAGGGCTGCTACGCTGCGACGACGCCACCGGGAGAGGAGTAGCGCATCAGGTCGATCGTCCCGTATCCGGATCTCTCGCGACCGTTCTAGACGGCGGTATGCGGCGGCATGCTCGTGTGTCGATGCCGTCGTATGACGGTGTCTAGTGCTCGTGCGAGAAAGCGTTACAGAATCGGATCGACGATCGATGTACTCGTCTGCGCTTCTCTCGGGACGATCCGAGACAGGGCTAGAGGGTGCTACGCGCGCCTGCTCGCTCGGGTGGTCTGCGCTTCTCTAGCGTGCGCGCGAGACGGCCGGAGAGAGCCCGAGGCGCCGCCGGCCGGCGCCCCGGGCCCGGGTGTTCACAGGTGGGCGAGCTTCTCCGGGTTGCGCACCGCGTAGACCGCGGTGACCAGGTCGGCCCCGTCCACCTCGGACACCTCGATGAGCACGACGCTGTCGACGCCGTCCGGCCCGCGCACCACCACCGCGGGGAGCCCGTTGAACTCCGCGGCGCCGGTCAGCGCGCCCGGCAGCGGCCGAGCCGCCAGCCCGACGAGGAACCGGGCGACCTTCCCCGCCCCGCGGATCGGGCGCCGGGCCGCCGACACCGCGCCGCCGCCGTCGGCGAGCGAGACGACCTCGGGGGCCAGCAGCGCGGTCAGCGCCGCGACGTCGCCGCCCAGCGCCGCCCCGACGAACGCCTCCGCCACCCGCCGGGCCCGGTCCGGGGGCACGGTGAAGCGCGGCCGGCGGGCCCGCACGTGCTCGCGCGCCCGGTGCGCGATCTGCCGGACCGTGGCGACCGGGCGCCCGGTCGCGGCGGCGATCTCGTCGTAGCCGGTGCCGAAGGCCTCCCGCAGCACGAACACCGCACGCTCCTCCGGGGCGAGGGTCTCCAGTACGAGCAGCATCGCGACGGTGACGTCGTCGGTGCGCAGGGCGCGGTCGGCGGCGCCGTCGTCGCCGGTCGGCAGCGGGTCGGGCAGCCACGGTCCGGGGTAGGTCTCCCGGGCCCGGGCGACGGTGCGCAGCCGGTTCAGCGCCTGCCGCGACACCACCCGCGCCAGGTACGCCCGCGGGTTCCCCACCTCGTCGTGCGCGGTGGCCGACCAGCGCAGCCAGCTGTCCTGCAGCACGTCCTCGGCATCGGCGACGCTGCCGAGGATCTCGTAGGCGACGGCGAACAGCAGGCCGCGGTGGCGGTCGAACTCGGCGAGCGGGTCCACCTCAGGCCACCCGCCCCCGGGCCCGGCGCAGCGCGTAGCGGCACACCTGCTCCTTCACCACGGCCGCCGCGCCGCCGCCGACCGCGACCGGCCGGGGCACGTCGTGGCGGTCCACGAGCTGGATCAGCGCGGCGTCCGGCCCGAGCGCCAGGCACTGCGCGGCGTAGGACACCGAGGCCGCCGGTGCGGGGCGTCCGCGCAGGCCCGCGAGCACGGTGCGCGCCGCGGCGACCCCGAGCGGGAGGGCGGCCTGGCAGCTCGCGCGGACCAGCCCGACCTCCGGCGGGGCGGCGACGGCGTCGCCCGCGCCGACGATCCTGGCGTCGCCGGTGCAGGTGAGCGTGGCGTCGGTGCGCAGGCGGCCGTCGTCGTCGACGGGCAGGCCGGAGTCCCGGGCCAGTCCCGGGACCGCGGGCGTCGTGGTCCACACGACCAGGCCGGCGCCGAGCGCGGCCGGGTCGGTCACCGTGACGCCCTCGCCGACCTCCACCCCCAGCGACGCCAGCCGGGCACGGACCCGGTCCCGGCTGCGGGCGGGCAGCTCCGCGGCGACCGGGCCCGCCGACAGCAGCCGCACGTGCAGGCCGGGCCGGGCGGCGGCGAGCTCGGTGGCCGTCTCCAGCCCGGTCAGCCCCGCCCCGACGACGGCGACGACCGCCCCGTCGGGCAGGGCCGCGGTGGCGTCGTGCACCCGGCGGGCGCTCTCCAGGGTGTCCACCCGCAGCGCGCCGTCCGGGGCCGTCCCCGCCCCGCTGCCGACCGCGTACACGAGCCGATCGAACCGCAGCACGTCGCCGTCGTCGAGGGTCGCCGTGCCGCCCCCGATCCGGGTGACCCGCGCCGCGCGGGTGCGGACCCGCCGGTGCAGGACCTCGCGCAGCGGCACCGTCGCCGCCCCGGTGCCCGCGGCCAGCCGGTGCAGCCGCACCCGCTCGACGAACTCCTCCCGCGGGTCGACGACCGTGACCGCCGCCCCGCCCGCCGCGATCCGGTTCGCCGCCGCGACCCCCGCGTATCCCGCTCCGACCACCAGCACCGTCGCGTCCATGTCGCCGTCCTCCCGTGTGTGCGCTGTCGGGATACCGACACCGCGCGAGGGCCACCGCGTGACGATCTGTGTCCGGGGTCACGGACGGCGCGTGGCAGGGTGGACCCATGAGCGGTGTGGCGGTGGTGACCGGGGCCGGGTCGGGCATCGGCGAGGCGGTGACCCGCGGCCTGCTCGACGCCGGCTGGCGGGTCGCACTGGCCGGGCGCCGGCGCGAGCCCCTGACCAGGGCCGCGGCGGGACGCGACGGGACGCTCACCGTCCCCACCGACGTCACCGATCCCAGGTCGGTCGACGCCCTGTTCGCCGCGGTGCACGAGCGCTGGGGCCGGGTCGACCTGCTGGTCAACAACGCCGGCACGTTCGGCGCGGGCGGCACCGTCGACGAGATCTCCGTCGAGGACTGGGACGCGGCCGTCGCGGTCAACCTCACCGGCTCGTTCCTCTGCGCCCGCGCCGCGTTCGCGACGATGCGCCACCAGGACCCGCAGGGTGGGCGGATCATCAACAACGGCTCGATCTCCGCGCACGTCCCGCGGCCGGGCAGCGCGCCCTACACCGCCACCAAGCACGCGATCACCGGTCTGACCAAGTCGCTCTCGCTCGACGGCCGCGGGTTCGGCATCGCCTGCGGTCAGATCGACATCGGCAACGCCGCCACCGAGATGACCGCGGGCATCGCGACCGGCGCGAGGCAGGCCGACGGGTCGGTGCGCCCGGAGGCCACCTTCGACGTCCGGCACGTCGCCGACGCCGTCGTCTACATGGCCGGGCTGCCGCCGGAGGCGAACGTGCAGTTCCTGACCGTCGCGGCGACGACGATGCCCTGGCTCGCCCGGGGCTGAGGGGCGTCTCTTTCTGAGACTTCCGTCACCTGCCGTCGCGGGGGACACTGTGCGAATGACTCGGAGGATGCACGTCCTTCGCCTGATCGTGCATGCCCGGTCACGCCAGCCGGTGCTGCTGCTCGGCGAGGCCGACGGCGACCGCTGCGTACCGGTGTTCCTACGGCCGCCGCAGGCCGAGGTCATCGCCGTGGGCCCGCGCGACGACGAGGGCACCCCGCTCACCCAGGACGTGCTGCTCCCGGTCGTGGAGGCGCTGGGCCGCACCCTGGAGCAGGTCGAGATCTCCGACCTCGTCGACGGTGTCTACACCGCCGAGCTGGTCTTCGACGGCGGCACCCGGCTGGCCGTGCGCCCGTCGGACGCGTTGTCGCTGGCCGTCCGGGAGGGGTTGCCGATCGGGATGGCCGAGCACGTGCTCGACGAGGTCGGCCAGGCCGTCGACGACGTCCTGCCCCCCCGACGGCGACGACACCACCGGCGCCGCCGCGCAGGCCCGCGCGGCCACCGCCGGCCCGGCGGACGTCCCGCCGGAGCAGCAGATGCAGGAGTTCCGCGAGTTCATCGACGAGGTGTCGCCGGAGGACTTCCGCTAGGCCGCGGCCGGCGCCCCGGCCCACAGCTCGGCGTAGCGCCCGCCCCGGGCCAGCAGCCCGGCGTGGTCCCCGCGCTCGACGATCCGGCCCTGTTCGAGCACGAGGATCTCGTCGGCGTGGCGGACGGTGGACAGCCGGTGTGCGATGACGAGTGCGGTCCGCCCGTCCAGCGCCTCGGCCAGCGCCGCCTGCACCGCGGCCTCCGAGGTGGTGTCCAGGCTGGCCGTGGCCTCGTCCAGGACCACGATCCGCGGCCGGGCCAGCAGCACCCGCGCGATCGTCATCCGCTGGCGCTCCCCGCCGGACAGCCGGTACCCCCGCTCCCCGACGACGGTCGCGAGCCCGTCCGGCAGGGCCGCCACCAGGCCGTCGAGCCGGGCCCGGCGCAACGCCGCCCACAGCTCGGCGTCCGTGGCATCCGGTGCCCCGATCCGCAGGTTCGCCGCCACCGTGTCGTGCAGCAGGTGCCCGTCCTGGGTCACGAACCCGACCGCGCGGTGCACCGAGGCGGTCGTCAGCTCGCGCACGTCCACCCCGCCGATCCGGACCGCGCCGTCGCCGACGTCGTAGAGCCGGGCGAGCAGCTGGGCGACCGTGGACTTCCCGGCCCCCGACGACCCGACGACCGCCACCACGGCGCCGGGCGGGGCGCTGAACGACACCTCGTGCAGCACCTGCTCCCCGCCGCGGGTGTCGAGCGTCGCCACCTCCTCCAGCGACGCCAGCGACACCTGCTCGGCGGTCGGGTAGGCGAACGAGACCCGGTCGAACTCGACGCCGACCGGCCCGTCGGGCACCGGGCGCGCCCCCGGGGCGTCGGTGATCATCGGCTCCAGATCGAGGACCTCGAGCACCCGCTCGAAGCTGACCAGCACGGTCATGATCTCCATCCGGGCGCCGGCCAGCGCGGTCAGCGGCTGGTAGAGCCGGGTCAGCAGCAGCGCGAGCGCCACGACGTTCCCCGCCGACAGCGCCCCGGCCAGCGCGAAGCCGCCCCCGACCCCGTAGACGACGGCGACGGCCAGCGACGACGCGAGCGTCAGCGCCGTCACGAACGTCCACTGCAGCATCGCCGATCGCACCCCGATCGCGCGGACCCGGTCGGCCCGCTCGGCGAACTCCGCGGACTCGCGCTCCGGGCGACCGAACAGCGTGATCAGGGTGGCGCCGGGCGCGGAGAACCGTTCGGTCATCCGGGTGCTCATCGCCGCGTTGTGGTCCGCGGCCGCCCGCTCCAGTGCGGCGAGCCGCCGCCCCATCAGCCGGGCCGGGACCAGGAACGCCGGCAGCAGCAGCGTCACCAGCAGGGTCACCGGCCAGGAGATCACCAGCATCGCGGCGAGGGTCAGCACCAGTACGACGACGTTGGACACCACCCCGGCGAGGGTGTCGGAGAACGCCCGCTGCGCCCCGAGCACGTCGGAGTTCAGCCGCGACACCAGGGCGCCGGTGCGGGTGCGGGTGAAGAACGCGACCGGCATCCGCTGCACGTGGTCGAACACGGTGGTCCGGAGCTGGTGGATCAGGCTCTCGCCGAGGTTCGCCGAGTACCAGCGGGTCAGCATCGACAGCGCCGCCTCGACCAGCGCGACGGCCGCCATCAGCCCGGCCAGCAGCGCGAGTACCGAGAGCCGCTCGCCGCGGGTCACCGCGTCGGTGGCCCGCCCGGCCAGTAGCGGTACCGCCACCGTCAGCACGGCGGCGACGGTGCTCACGGCGAGGAACGCCGCGATCCGCCGCCGATGCGGCCGGGCGAAGTCCAGGATCCGGTGGGCCGTCTCCCCGGCCGGGCGGGTGCGCCTGCCGGGCTCGGTGCTCGCGTTGCGCAGGGCCGTCCAGGTGCTCGCGTCCATGGTGCGCGACGCTATGACGTGAAGCTGACTTCAGGTCAAACGTGCGGTCCTCATGCGGCCGCGAGTTCGGGCTCGTCGTTCAGGTCCGGCAGCGTCCACGGCCGTGCGACGGCGACCAGCGCGATCCCGGCGAGCGCGATCGCGCCGAACATGGCGGTGCCCATCGCGGCCGCGTCGTTGCCGAGCAGCCCGACCACGGGCGAGGTCGCGGCGCCGATCCCGAACTGCAGCGACCCCAGCAGCGCCGACGCCGTCCCGGCGGACTCGCCGTGCCGGGCCAGGGCCAGCGCGGGCGCGTTCGGCAGGACGAAGCCACAGGCCAGCAGCAGTGCCCACACCCCGGCGAGCACGGCGGGCAGGCCGCCGGTGCCGGTCGCGGTGAGCACGGCCAGCACGAGCCCGACGAGCACCCCGGCGGCGACGGCGGTCGACATCACCTGGCGGGGCTCGAAGCGGCGCAGCACCACCGGGTTGAGCTGGGTGCCGACGACCAGCCAGATCGCGCCGGCGCCGAAGGCGATGCCGAACGTCTGCTGGTCCATCCCGAACTGCTGCTGGTAGACGTACGCGGCGCCGGAGACGTAGCTGAACAGCGCGCCCATCGCGAGCCCGGCGACGAGCACCAGCCCGACGAAGGTCCGGTCGCGCAGCAGCCCGCCGTAGGTCCGCAGGGTGGGGCCGAACCGGGCCGACCGGCGTCGGGGGACGGGGAGGGTCTCGGGCAGCCCCGAGGTGACCACGGCCAGCATGACCAGGCCGTAGCCGGCCAGGAAGAGGAAGACCCCGCGCCAGGAGACCCAGTTGAGCAGGGCGGCGCCGAGGGTCGGGGCGAGCACCGGGAAGGCGCCCATCACCAGGATCAGCCGCGAGAGCATGGTCGCCGCGGCCCGGCCGGTGAACAGGTCGCGCACCACGGCGAGGCCGATCACCGCGCCCGCCGAGGCGCCGACGCCCTGCAGCACCCGCAGCACCGCCAGCACCTCGATGCTCGGGGCGAGGGCGACCAGCGCGGAGGCCAGCACGTGCACGGCGGTGCCGGCGAGCAGGAGCCTGCGACGGCCGTAGGCGTCGGACAGCGGGCCGATCACCAGCTGGCCGAGCGCGAGACCGGCGAGTGTGCCGGTCAGCGTCAGCTGCACGACCGGCTCGGACGCGACGAGGTCGCGCCCGACGTCCGGCAGCGCGGGCAGGTAGGTGTCGATCGTCAGTGGACCGAGCGCGATCAACGCGCCCAGGATCAGCGCGATCCGTAACCGGCTCGGCGCGGTGACTGCAGTGGTGGTCACTCGGACGTCCCCCCCTCGTGTGGCCGAACGGTGCAACCTCACGAGGGGTGACGCCGATTCCGTCCGGACATCACCGGACGGGTGAGCGCGCTCACACGTCGATCACCGGGTGGCGGGCTCCAGCCGGACCTGCACCCATTTCGAGGTCGGGCAGCGCGAGCCGTCCGCGTACGACTCGAGCGGGATCAGCGGGTTCGTCTCCGGGTAGTACGCGGCGATGCAGCCCTTCGGCGTCGAGTACGACACCAGCCGGAAGTCGTCCGCGCGCCGCTCGCTGCCGTCGGTCCACTCGCTGACCAGGTTCACCCGGTCGCCGTCGGCGAAGCCCAGCTCACGCAGGTCGGCGTCGGAGATGAACACGACCCGGCGGCCGGAGTGGATGCCGCGGTAGCGGTCGTCCAGGCCGTAGATCGTGGTGTTGAACTGGTCGTGGCTGCGCAGGCTCTGCAGGACCAGGCGCCCCTCGGGGAGCGTCAGCACCTCCAGTGGGCTGACGGTGAACTCCGCCTTGCCCGACGCCGTCGGGAAGGTGCGGCTGTCCCGCGGCGGGTGGGCGAGGGTGAACCCGCCGGAGCGGGCGACCTTCTCGGTGTAGGCCTCACAGCCCGGGACGACCCGGCCGATCCGGTCGCGGATGCGGTCGTAGTCGGCCGCGAACTCGGCCCACGGGACGAGGTGGTCCGCGCCGAGGGTGGCCCGCGCGATCCCGCACAGGATGTCGACCTCGGAACGCAGCAGCTCACCGGCCGGCTCGGAGCGGCCGTGCGAGGCGTGCACCGCCGACATCGAGTCCTCGACGGTGACCCGCTGGGCCCGGCCGCCGGTCAGGTCCTTCTCGGTGCGGCCCAGCGCGGGCAGGATCAGCGCGTCGGTCCCGGCGACGACGTGCGACCGGTTCAGCTTGGTCGAGATCTGGACGGTCAGCGCGCAGCGCTCCAGCGCCGGCTCGGTGACGCCGGTGTCCGACATCGCCTGGGAGAAGTTGCCGCCCAGGCCGACGAACACGCTCGCCCGCCCGTCGGCCATCGCCTGCACGGCCGCGACCGAGTCGTGGCCGTGCTCGCGGGGCGGCTCGAAGCCGAACTCGTCGCGGATCGCGTCGAGGAAGCTGTCCGCGACCCGCTCCCAGATGCCCATCGTGCGGTCGCCCTGCACGTTCGAGTGGCCACGGACCGGGCACAGGCCCGCGCCCGGCTTGCCGATCATGCCCTGGAGCAGGGCGACGTTCACCATCTCCTTGATGGTGGCGACGGCGTTGCGGTGCTGGGTGATGCCCATCGCCCAGCAGTTCACGATCCGCTTCGAGGTCGCGAGCATCTCCGCGGCCTTCTCGATCTCGCCCCAGGTGAGCCCGGTCGCGGCGACGACGGCGTCGCGGTCCAGGTCCTTCACGTGCGCGGCGTAGGCCTCGAAGCCGTTCGTGTGCCGCTCGATGAAGTCGCGGTCCAGCACGCTGCCCGGGTTGCGGTCCTCGGCGGCGAGCAGCAGGTGCCCGAACGCCTGCCACAGCGCGAGGTCGCCGCCCGAGCGGATCTGCAGGAACTCGTCGGCCAGGTGGGTGCCGATGCCGGACATGCCGCGCGGGGTCTGCGGGTTGTCGAACTTGAACAGCCCGGCCTCGGGCAGCGGGTTGATCGCGAGGATCCGCGCGCCGTTCTTCTTGGCCGTCTCCAGCGCCGACAGCATGCGCGGGTGGTTGGTGCCCGGGTTCTGTCCGGAGATGACGATCAGGTCGGCGTCGTGCAGGTCCTGCAGCGAGACCGACCCCTTGCCGACGCCGATCGCCTCGGCCAGGCCGACCGAGGTCGACTCGTGGCACATGTTGGAGCAGTCGGGCAGGTTGTTCGTGCCGTAGGCGCGGGCGAACAGCTGGTAGACGAACGCGGCCTCGTTCGAGGCCCGGCCGGAGGTGTAGAACAGCGCCTCGTCCGGGCTCGACAGGGCGCGCAGGTGGGTCCCGACCAGGTCGAACGCGTCGTCCCACGAGATGGGCTCGTAGTGCGTGCCGCCGGCCCGGCGAACCATCGGGTGGGTCAGCCTGCCCTGGCTCTCCAGCCAGTGCGCGCTGCGGTCACGCAGGTCGGCGATGGAGTGCTCGGCGAAGAACTCCGGGGTGACCCGGCGGCGGTCGCCCTCCCAGGACACGGCCTTCGCGCCGTTCTCGCAGAACTCGGCGGTGTGCCGCTCGCCCGGGGTCGGGTCCGGCCAGGCACAGCTCATGCAGTCGAAGCCGTCGACCTGGTTCATCGTGAGCAGGTTCTTGGCGGTCTTCACCACGCCCTGTTCGGCGAGGGAGCGCTTCATGGAGATCGCAACAGCCTTCGCCCCGGCGGCGGAGGTCTTCCGCTCCGAGACGCGCAGATCGGACTCCTCGGTGTCGACCGGGGGGTGGATCGGGGCGCTGTTGACCGGGGTGGGGGACACGGGCACCTCATCTCGAACACGACGACGGCGGAACGGGGCAGATCACCCACGCGTACGGGGCACGGGAACGATGTTGCCCCAGCGTGCGACGTCGTGCCCAGCCGGTCCGCCGTTGCGCGGGGAAGGTCACGGACGTCCCGCGGCCGCAGCGCGCCGGTGGCTTCCCGCGATCTGCCGGGTGGCGACGCTGATCCGGTTCCAGGCGTTGATCGTCGCGACCGTGGTGACCAGCAGGGTCAGGGCCCGCTCGTCGAACACCGCGGCGGCCTCGTCCCACACCGCGTCCGGGACGGCATCGGGTCGGTCGGCCAGCCGGGTCACCTCCTCGGTGAGGGCCAGCGCGGCCCGCTCCTGGCGGGTGAACCACGGGGCCTCTCGCCAGGCGGCCACGGAGAACAGGCGCTCGACGGCCTCGCCGGAGTCCAGTGCGTCGTGCGAGTGCATGTCCACGCAGAAGCCGCAGCCGTTGATCTGCGACGCCCGCAGTCGTACGAGCTCCTGCACGGTGCGGGGGAGGACGGCGTCGTCGCGGGTGGAGGCCTCCAGCGCCGTCAGGGCGCGGTAGCCGTCCGGGACGTGGCGGTAGGGCCGGGAGATGCGCGGTTCCATGACGGTCCCCTTCGGGTCGGTGGCGTTCGTGGACGGTGTCGTGGGTGGTGCGATCACGGTGCGAGCGCGGCCCGGACGTGCTGCGGCGCGTCCGGGGCGGTGCGGACGACGTCCGCGGCGACCTCGGCGAGCGAGCGGCCGGCCAGCTCGCGGCGCCAGGCGAGCTCGGCCGAGCGCATGGACAGCGAGATCGCGCAGTGGCCGGAGTAGTCGAGCGACGGGTCCCCGCCCGGCGCCGCGCCGAGGATCGAGGTGCAGCGGAACGCGTCCTCCGGTCCCTCGACCGCGACGACGACGTCGAGCAGGGACACCTCGTCCGCGGGCCGGGCGAGCCGGAACCCGCCCCGTGGGCCGGGCACGGACTCGCACACCCCGGCCCGTACCAAGGCCTGGAGCTGCTTGTTGAGGTACGCGGGCGGGAGGTCGTAGAACCCGGCGAGCCGGGCGCCGGGGACGGCGTCGCCGACCCAGGCCAGGTTCAGGCAGCAGTGCAGCGCCCACTCGACGCCCTGTCCCATCCGCATGAACTGGACACTACATATCCAGGATATCCGTTGTCCAGGTTCTGCGGGTGATCACCGTCTCCGTCGATGTGTCCGACAGGTGACGGCAAACGCATCGATGTAAGCGGTCGGTTACAGGTACTGCCGGAACCTGGAAATCGGACGCTCCGGTCTTCCACCCTCGGGGCGTACGAAAGCTCCCCCGAAGGAAGGAACCGTCATGGACAAGCGCCGTATCGCCGGTCTGGCCGCTGCCGCCGTCGCCGCACCGCTCGTGATGCTGGGTGCCACCGGCACCGCCAACGCCGCGGAGATCACGCCGATCGCCGAGTACGTGGACGACACCGTCGCCGACCTCTCGTCGACGATCGGCGCCGTGGTCGACGCGCTGGGGTTCGAGGCCTGACCCGCCCCTGAGGCAGACGACCGACGGCCGGCCCCGGATCTCCGGGGCCGGCCGTCCGTCGTGGCCGGGACGTGTGGTCCGGGTCAGCCCGTCTCGACCTGGTCGGTGAGCGGCTCGGCCGGACGGCCGGGGGCCGGGGCCCACGCCTCGTCGTCGAGCATCGGGCAGGCCAGCCACTCGTCCGGGACACCGAAGCCGTCGACCAGGGTCCGGGCGTGCGGACGCAGCTCGGCGCACAGCCCGTTGACCAGCGGCCGGATCGAGCGGGACTCGGCGGCGGTGAGCCGGCCGGTCTCCAGGTACCAGGCCCGCTCGCGGTCGATCACGGTGAGCACGTGCAGGTCGTAGACCCGCTCCAGCAGCGCGCGCACCGCGGGGTCGTCGACGGTCACGAGCTTGTCCGCGAACGACGCCTCCACCAGCGTGTCCACGTGCGCGCGGGCCGCGGTGAGCAGCAGGTCCTGGGCGGAGTTGAAGACGGCGAACTCGTCGTTGCCCTTGCGCATGGCCGGAGCCAGGTTGCGGATCGCCGCGGCCAGGGTGTCCTCGCGACGGACGGCCAGCAGCTCCCGGCGGCGCGTGCGGTCGGTCAGGTCGATCCCGCGAAACGGGAGCCGCCGGGTCAGCGACGCGGCCCCGGTCCGCTCGGCCAGTACCGCGGCGAGCTGACGGCCGAGCAGCGGCGCGATCTCGAGCGGGTTGCCCTTCTTGATCGTGCGGCCGTAGTCCGACAGCAGCTCCTTGGCCAGCAGCTGGAGCAGGACCGTGTTGTCGCCCTCGAACGTGGTGAACACGTCGGTGTCGGCCTTGAGGGCGGGCAGCAGGTTCTCCTCCAGGTAGCCCGCGCCGCCGCAGGCCTCCCGGCAGGTCTGGATGGTGTGCGTGGCGTGCCAGGTCGCGATCGCCTTGATCCCGGCGGCGGACTGCTCCAGCGTGCGCTGCTCGCGTGCGCCGACCGGTCCGGCACCGGGGGCCTGGATGTCGTGCATCCGCTGGACCAGGTCGTCCTGGGTGAAGTGCAGGGCGAACGTCGTCGCCAGCGCGGGGAGCAGCTTCTGCTGGTGGGCGAGGTAGTCGAGGACGGCGATCTCCTCGCCGGTCGCCGGGTTGGCGAACTGGCGACGGCGCTCGCCGAAGCGCACGGCCAGGGTGAGCGCCTTCTCGGTCGCCGCGCCGGCGCCGCCCGCCACCGAGATGCGGCCACGGACCAGCGTGCCGAGCATGGAGAAGAACCGCGCCGTCTCGTTCTCGATCGACGACGAGTACGTCCCGTCCGGGGCGACGTCGGCGAAGCGGTTGAGGAGGTTCTCACGCGGGATGCGGACGTGGTCGAAGGCCAGCCGTCCGTTGTCGACGCCGTTGAGTCCGGCCTTGCGGCCGTCGTCGCCGATCTGCACGCCGGGCAGGGCCCTGCCGTCGCTGTCGCGCAGCGGCACGAGGAAGGCGTGCACGCCGGGCTTCTCGTCGCCGGTGATCAGCTGGGCGAACACGACCGCCATCCGGCCGTCCCGCGCGGCGTTGCCGATATACTCCTTGCGGGCCTGCGGGTACGGGGTGTGGACGACGAACTCACCCGTCTCTCGGTCGTAGGTCGCGGTGGTGTGCAGGTGCTGGACGTCCGAGCCGTGCCCGGTCTCGGTCATCGCGAAGCAGCCGAGCAGCTCGCCGTCGATGATCTTGCGGAGGTACTGCTCGTGGTGCCGCTCGGTGCCGAGTACCTGGACCGCGCCGCCGAACAGGCCCCACTGCACGCCGGCCTTGACCAGCAGCGACAGGTCACCGTAGGCGAGCATCGCGAACGCGGCGACGACCCCGCCGACGTCGCCCTGGCCGCCGACCGACGGGTCGAACCCGGTGTGCGGGCGGCCCGAGGACGTCAGGAACTTCAGCGAGTCGGTGATCCACTCGCGGTACTGCGCCGAGGTCAGGTCGGGGTCCGCGCGCATCTCGGCGTTGGCCGCCAGCTGCTCGCGGGTCTCCTGCCGGGCCCGGGCCCAGCGCCCGTCGACGACGGTGCGGAGCGCCTCGGCGGGGACGGCGTCGGGGCTCGGAAGGGTGCTGCGGGTCATGGCTGAACCTCCTGCTGCACGTGCGATGCCAGGCCGGACAGTCCGGACCAGGCCAGGTCGGTGAGATGGGTGGCGATCCGCTCGCGGGGGGTGCCGTCGGGGCGGGCGAGCCAGTCGTCGGCCGCCCCCCGGACGAGGCCGACGATCGCGTGGCCCCAGATGCGGGCCGCGGCCCGCGGGTCGGTGCCGGTCCCCGTCGGGGTGCCGAGGTTGCCGGCGATGACCACCGCCACCTCGTCGCCGATCACGGTCACGAGGTCGTTGACCGGGTCGCTCGTCCCGGTACGGCCGCTGTCGGCGGTGGGGGCGCGCCGGGTGGTGCCCTGGGTGAGCAGTGGTCGCTGTACCACGAACCGGTACAGCTCCGGGTCGATCTCGATCAGCCTGAGGTAGGCGTCGATCCCGGCCGCGACGGCCGCCCGCGGCCCGCGGCCCGCGTCGGACAGGGCATCGGCGGTGGCCCGCCGGACCTCGGTCAGCAGGACGCCGGCCACCGACTCGCAGATCGCGGTGTAGAGGCCGGCCCGGTCGCCGAAGTGCCGGTAGATCACGGTCTTGCTGGTCCCGGCGGACGCGGCGATCTCGTCCATCCCGATGCCGGCGCCGTGCCGGCGGATGGCCCCGATCGCGGACCCGACGAGTGCCACCCGCCGCTGCTCGCGGTGGGCGTCCCATCTGCTGTCGCGTCTGTCCCGTCCGGCCTTCACGAAACCCATAGTACCGTGTACCTTGAGTACCGGCTACCCCGTGGTAACGACGAACCACGAGCTGATGCTCCGCCCGCCCGGAGCCGCGTGCAGCGCGGCGACCCGATCGGGTGGGGCGGGACCCGATCCAGGAGGGACGACCCCCATGCCAGCCAGCACCCGGCGCGCCGCCGTCATCGGCGGCAACCGCATCCCGTTCGCGCGGGCCAACGGTGCCTACGCCTCCGCCTCGAACCTCGACATGCTCACCACGACGCTCGACGGTCTGGTGGCCCGCTTCGGGCTGGCCGGCGAGCGCCTGGGTGAGGTCGTGGCCGGCGCCGTGCTCAAGCACTCCCGCGACTTCAACCTGACCCGCGAGGCGGTCCTCGGCTCCCGGCTGAACCCCGCCACCGCGGCCTACGACGTGCAGCAGGCCTGCGGGACCGGGCTGGAGGCGACGATCGCCGTCGCCAACAAGATCGCGCTCGGCCAGATCGACTCCGGCGTGGCCGGTGGTGTCGACACCGCGTCGGACGCGCCGATCGCGCTGAACGACGACCTGCGCCGCGTGCTGGTGAAGCTCAACGCCGCGCGGACGACGGTGGACCGGCTGAAGCTCGTCGGGCAGCTGCGCCCCGGCCAGATCGTCCCGGACATCCCGGAGAACTCCGAGCCGCGCACCGGCCTGTCGATGGGCGAGCACGCCGCGCGCACCGCGCTGGAGTGGGGCATCGGCCGCACCGAGCAGGACGAGCTGACCGCGCGCAGCCACCACAACCTGGCCGCCGCCTACGACCGCGGCTTCTTCGACGACCTCGTCACGCCCTACCTGAAGCTGACCCGCGACAACAACCTGCGCGCGGACTCCTCGGTGGAGAAACTCGCGAAGCTCAAGCCGGTCTTCGGGAAGGGCCCGGACGCCACGATGACGGCGGGCAACTCGACCCCGCTGACCGACGGCGCCGCGCTCGTCCTGCTCGGCTCCGACGAGTGGGCCGCCGAGCACAAGCTGCCGGTGCTGGCCCACGTCGTCGACGCCGAGACCTCGGCCGTGGACTACGTGCACGGCCCGGACGGGCTGCTGACCGCGCCGGTGTTCGCCGTCCCGCGGATGCTCGAGCGCAACGGTCTGTCCCTGCAGGACTTCGACCTGTACGAGATCCACGAGGCGTTCGCCTCGGTCGTGCTCGTGCAGCGCAAGGCCTGGGAGGACCCGCGCTTCTGCAAGGAGCGCCTGGGCCTCGACGCGCCGCTGGGCGCCGTCGACGACGCGAAGCTCAACGTCGCGGGCTCCTCGCTCGCCGCGGGGCACCCGTTCGCCGCGACCGGCGGGCGGATCGTCGCCACCCTGGCCAAGCTCCTGCGGGAGAAGGCCGACACGGAGAAGAAGGACCAGCGCGGCCTGATCTCGATCTGCGCCGCAGGCGGCCAGGGCGTCGTCGCGATCCTGGAGGCGAAGAAGGCATGAGCGACCTGCTCGCGACCCTGTCCAACACCGGCATCGCCAAGCAGCTGGGGCTGCCCACGGTGCCGACGCTGCGCCGGCACCGCCCCGGGGACCCGCTGCTGGCCGGCCCGGTGCTCGTCGCGTCGGTCGGCGGGTCGCGCTTCGCCGAGGCCGTCACCGCGTTCGTCGAGGAGCAGGGTGTCCCCGCGCTCACGGCGGTCGGCGAGGACCGGCTGCACGGCGTCGTCGTCGACCTGTCGGGAGCGCGGACCCTGGCCGACCTCGCCGCCGCCCAGCAGATCCTCACCCCCGCGGTGAAGCGGCTCGGGCCCTCGGGCCGGGTGCTGCTGATCGGCGCCGAGCCCGCCGAGGCGTCCGGGGCCGAGGCGGCCGCCGTCGCCCAGTCGCTCGACGGCCTGGTCCGCTCGATCGGCAAGGAGCTGCGGTTCGGCGCGACGGCGAACCTGCTCGTCGTGACCTCCGACGTGACCCCCGCGGCGATCGACTCGTCGGTCCGGTTCTTCCTGTCGGCCCGCTCCGCCTACGTCGACGGCCAGGTCGCGCACGTCGCCGCCCCGGTCGGGACCCCGCGGGAGCCGGCCGAGGTCGACGACCCGCGCGCCGAGGATCAGCCGCTCGCCGGGCGCATCGCGGTGGTCACCGGGGCGGCACGGGGCATCGGCGCAGCCATCGCCGACACCCTCGCCCGCGACGGCGCGACGATCGTCGCCGTCGACATCCCGGCGGCCGGCGAGGGCCTGGCCCGCACCGCGAACCGCACCGGCGGCACCGCGCTGCAGCTGGACATCACCGCGTCGGACGCGGCGGACCGGCTGCTCTCGCACCTCGCCGACCGGCACGACGGCGTCGACATCGTGGTGCACAACGCGGGCATCACCCGCGACAAGCTGCTCGCGAACATGACCGAGGACCGGTGGAACTCGGTGCTCGCGGTCAACCTGGGCGCCCAGCTGACGATCAACGAGGCGCTGCTGGCGAAGGGCTCCCCGCTGCACGAGGCCGGCCGCGTGGTCTGCGTGTCGTCCCAGTCGGGCATCGCGGGCAACCGCGGCCAGACCAACTACGCCGCCTCGAAGGCCGGTGTGATCGGGATGGTCCGCGCGCTCGCCCCGCGGTTCGCCGAGCGTGGTGCGACGATCAACGCCGTCGCGCCCGGGTTCATCGAGACCGACATGACCGCGACGATGCCCGTCGCCACCCGCGAGGGCGGCCGCCGGATCAACTCGCTCAAGCAGGGCGGGCTGCCGGTCGACGTCGCCGAGGCCATCGGCTGGTTCGGCCGCGCCGAGTCCGGCGGGCTCAACGGGCAGGTCGTGCGCGTCTGCGGCCAGTCGATGCTGGGGGCCTGATGACCGTGGCCGAGGACCGGAAGGTCACCGAGCTGCCCGGCCCGCCGTCGCTGGGGCAGTACTACGCCTCCGCGGCCGCCCGGGCGGCGCTGCCCGGCGCCTCCGGCCGGTCGCTCCCCGCGACCGAGCTGGTCCGCCGCGGCGTCACCGTCGAGCAGGGGCACCTCGCCGACTACGCCCGGGTCTGCGGGTTCCGGGTCGGCAACGCCCTGCCGGTGACCTACCCGCACATGCTCACCTTCGGGCTGCAGGTCGTGCTGATGGCCGGCCGGTCGTTCCCGCTGCCGCTGCCCGGACTGGTGCACATCGCCAACCGGATCACCGTGCACCGGGCGATCACCCCGACCGAGACGCTCGACGTCCGGGTGTGGGCCGAGCGGTTCACCCGCCACCCCAAGGGCGCGCAGGTGGATCTGATCGGCGAGGTCTCCGCGGGCGGCGAGACCGTCTGGGAGGGCCGCAGCACCTACCTGGCCCGCGGGGCGACGGCCCCGGACGGCCCGGTGGGCGGCGACGGCACGGCCGACATCGCCGAGCCGCCGGTGCCCACCGGTCCGGCGAACGCGCTGTGGCGGGTCCCGGGCGACATCGGGCGCCGCTACGCGGCCGTCTCCGGCGACGTGAACCCGATCCACCTGCACCCGCTCACCGCGAAGGCGATGGGCTTCGCGCGGGCGATCGCGCACGGCATGTGGACCGCGGCGCACGCCGCCGCGGCGCTGGAGGGCCGGGTCCCCGACGCCTGCACCTACGAGGTCGTGTTCCGCAAGCCGGTGCTGCTCCCGGCGAAGGTCGAGCTCGTGACCGAGCAGACCGCAGGCGGGGCGTGGGGACTGGCCCTGCGCAGCGCCGAGGACGCGCACAAGCTCCACCTGGTCGGCCGCATCGGCGGGTAGGCCCGACGCATGGACGAGGAACGACCCCGACCGGGTGGGCAGGTCTGCTCACCCGGTCGGGTGATTCTGGATCGGTCCACAGGCCGGTACAGCAACGTTTTCCCGATGACGGACGTCTTCCTCTGTGTCCATCATTCGTCATCCGACATCCGTGAGGAGGCCATGCGATGAACGAGGACATCTCGATCGAGACCGACGAGCAGCACGACGACGAGTCCCACATCGTCCGCGGACTCGACTAGGTCGGGCGGAGGAGCTCGTCCCGGCGCGGTGGAACCCACCGGCGTCCGCGGACCGGCACGGGTTCGCGCAGACCCTCGATCAGGAGCTGCGCCACCCGCCCACCCGGATAGTGTCGGGCCCATGCTGGTCGAGCGCATGCGCCCGTTCACCTCGACGATCTTCACCGAGATCTCCCGCCTCGCGGTCGAGACCGGTGCGATCAACCTCGGCCAGGGCTTCCCGGACACCGACGGTCCGGCCTCCCTGCTCGCCGACGCCGCCGCCAACATCACCGAGCGCGGCCTGAACCAGTACCCGCCCGGCCCGGGTGTACCCGCGCTGCGCGAGGCCGTCGCCGCGCACCAGCAGCGCTGGTACGGCCTCGACGTCGACCCGGCCGACGTCGTCGTCACCACGGGGGCGACCGAGGCGATCGCCGCGACCCTGCTCGGGCTCTGCGGACCCGGCGACGAGGTCGTCGCCTTCGAGCCCGCCTACGACTCCTACGCCGCCGCCGTCGCGCTGGCCGGCGCCACGCTGCGGACCGTGCCGCTGCTCCCGCCCGACTTCGGCTTCGACGACGACGCGCTGGCCGGCGCGTTCTCCGACCGCACCCGGGTGGTGCTGGTCAACACCCCGCACAACCCGACCGGCGCCGTGCTCACCCGCGACCAGCTGACCCGGGTCGGGGAGCTCGCCGTCGCGCACGACGCCGTCGTCGTCACCGACGAGGTGTACGAGCACATGGTCTTCGACGACGCCCGGCACGTGCCGATGGCGTCGCTGCCCGGACTCGCCGACCGCACCCTCACGATCTCCTCGGCGGGCAAGACGTTCTCGGTGACCGGCTGGAAGGTCGGCTGGGTGCACGGCCCGCCGGAGCTCGTCGCCGCGCCGCGGGCGGTCAAGCAGTTCCTCACCTTCCACGGCGGCGCCCCGCTGCAGCCCGCCGTCGCGCACGCGCTGGCCTTGGGCGACGACTTCTACACCGGCCTCACCGCGGACCTGGCCCGCAAGCGGGACCTGCTGTCAGCAGGGCTGCGGGCGGCCGGGTTCGACGTGCTCACCCCGCGCGGGACGTACTTCGTGGTCGCCGACCCGCGCCCCCTCGGGTTCGACGACGGCGTCGACCTGGCCTGGAAGCTGCCCGGGCTGTGCGGGGTCGCCGCCGTCCCGGTGTCGGTGTTCTGCCCGTCGCCCGAGGCGGCGCGGGCGTACCGGCCGTTCGTGCGGTTCGCGTTCTGCAAGCGCGACGACGTGCTGGAGAAGGCGGCCGCGCGGCTCGCGGGGCTGCGGGCGTGACCGCGGTGCCGGGCCCGGGCGCGAGCCGGGTGCCGGTCGTCGTCGGCGCCGACCGGGAGCGGCTGCGAGACCCGCTGGAGGTCACCGGCCCGCCCGCGCCGCCCGCTTGACGCTGACGACCAGCAGCGCCGACATCGCCCCCCCACACCACGATCGACTGCACCGACAGGATCGGCAGCGCCACCACCGGGGCCAGCGTGTAGGCCAGGGTGATCCGCAGCGCCGCCTCCAGCGCCATCACCAGCGCCGCGACGCCCGTCGCGCGGCGCAGCGTCCGCCGGAACACCGGGTTGGCCGCCCACTGGCGCTCCATCAGCTCCGGCAGGTCGGGGCGCCGGGCACTGCCGAAGAACCGGCACACGTGGAACACCAGCGGTCGGCGCCCGACCACCAACGACCCGGCGAGCAGCAGCCCGAACGCGACGCTCTGGATCGCGTCGCGGGCCACGGCGAAGCGGGCGTCGCCGCTGAGCAGCGACGTCGCCAGCCCGGCGGCGATGGTGACCAGCACGATCATCCCGACCGGGTTGAGCCTGCGGTGCCGCACCGCCTGCACCAGCACGTTCAGCGCGGGCGGCAGCGCGGACCAGGCCAGCGCCACGACGTCGGACATGCCCTGCCCGGTCAGCACGACGTAGACGAGGTAGGGCAGCGCCGCGTCCACCAGCAGCGAGCCCACGGTCTGCCGCAGCACGGCGCCGCGGCCCGCGGGGGCGGTGGCCGACGGGGTGGCCGTCGGTGTGGTGGTCGGGGTCATCGGTGCCTCCGGAGTACGGCGGATCGGTCCCGACGACGGTCCCGCGCGCGGACCCCCTCCCGGATCCACCCGGAGACCGACCCCGGGTGGAGATCGGCTCTCCACCCACCGGTCCCGATCTCCGGCGGCCCAGCTCACTCGATCGGCCTAGACTCCGGCCCATGGATGCGCAGCGACCCGCGACGCGGCCGGGCCGTCAGGTCGTCGGGCTGCCGGTACGGGCCCTGCTCGCCCTCGTCGTGGCGTCGGCGAACGTCATCGGCGCGGCCGTGGTGCTGGTCATCGCGGCCTTCGTGCTGCCGCGCGAGCAGCTGCTCGACGCCGTCGAGATCCGGCTGGTCAACCTCGTCGTGCTCGGGATCTACCTGCTCGTCGCCGTCCCGGTCGGGATCTGGTTCGGCCGCCGGAAGCTGACCCTGCGCCGCTCCTCGCGGGATCCGCAGGCCGACGAGCGAGCGCTGGTCCTGCGGGCGCCCGCCCGCATCTCGTCGATGGTCGCGCTGCTGTGGATGGTGGCCGCGATCCTGTTCTGCTTCCTGAACCTGCGCTACTCCGGCCGGCTGGGCTTCTCGGTCACCGCCACCGTGCTGATCGGCGGCGTGACCACGTCGTCGCTGTCCTACCTGCTGGTCGAGCGGATGCTGCGCCGTGCCGCGGCCCGGGTGCTGTCCGGACGGCCGCCGAAGCGGCGTCGCCTGGTCACCGGGGTCATGCTGCGCTCGGTCGGGTTCTGGGCGCTCGGCACCGCGGTCCCGATCTCCGGGATCATGCTGGCCGGGCTCGTCGCGCTGGTGTTCGGCGACTCCTCGCCCACCCAGCTCGCGGTCACCATGCTCGCGCTGGGCGGCACCGCGATCGGGGTCGGGCTGATCACGACGCTCGGGGCCGCCCGCGCCATCGCCGACCCCGTGCTGGCCGTGCGCCGTGCGCTGGCCCGGGTGCAGGACGGTGATCTCGACGTGAGCCTGCCCGTCTACGACAACACCGAGCTCGGCCAGCTCCAGGCCGGGACGAACAGCATGGTCGAGGGCCTGCGCGAGCGGGAGCGGATCCGCGACCTGTTCGGCCGCCACGTCGGTCGCGACGTCGCCGAGGCGGCCTCGGCGCGCGGCGACGGCATCCGGCTCGGCGGCGAGGTGCGCCCGGTCGCCGTGCTGTTCGTCGACCTCGTCGGCTCGACGGCGATGGCCGCCCGCCGCCCGCCCGAGGAGGTCGTGGCGGTGCTGAACCGCTTCTTCGGGGTGGTCGTCGAGTGCGTCGAGCAGGCCGGCGGGTGGATCAACAAGTTCGAGGGCGACGCCGCGCTCGCGGTCTTCGGTGCCCCGCTCGACCTCGACGACGCCCCCGGCGCCGCGCTGAGCGCCGCCCGCTGCCTGGGCGCCCGCCTGGCCGAGGAGATGCCCGAGGCCGAGGCCGGGATCGGCGTGTCCGCGGGCGACGCCGTGGCCGGCAACATCGGGGACCCGCGCCGCTACGAGTACACCGTGATCGGCGACCCGGTGAACGAGGCCGCCCGGCTCACCGAGCTGGCGAAGTCCGTGCCGGGGATGGTCGTCGCGTCCGCGCGGGCCGTCGACGCCGCCGGTGCGGAGGCCGCGCGGTGGCGGGCCGGGGAGTCGGTGACGCTACGCGGACGGGACGAGCCGACCGGCGTCTGCGTGCCCGCCGAGCACGCCCAGGACACCGCCGCGCCCGTCGGATCCGGGGAGAACAGTCGTACGTGACTGTCGGGGTGTCCTCGGGCAGGATGCCGCCATGGGCAACGGCGCTACCGGGTTCAGTGAGCAGACCGCCGCGGCGATCCAGCGGGCGCGACGGCACTCGCTCGGGGACCTCCTGCACCGCACGGCCGTCCGGTACCCGGGCAAGACCGCGGTCGTCGACGGCGACACCCGCTGGACGTTCGCCGAGTTCGACGCGGCGGTGAACCGGTGCGCCGCCGCCCTGGCGGAGCAGGGGCTGGCCAAGGGCGACCGGCTCGCGCTGCTCTCGCACAACTGCCGCCAGTTCGCGGTGCTCGTCTACGCCACCGCGCGGCTCGGAGTCGTGCTCGTGCCGATCAACTTCATGCTGAACGCCGAGGAGATCGCGTTCATCCTCGACGACTCCGGGGCGACGGCGTTCGTCGTCGAGGACGCGCTGGCCGCCACCGGGGAGAAGGCGCTCGCGCAGTCGTCGGAGCCGGCGTCGGTCCGGGCCCGGATCGGGCTGTCCGGGCAGGCGCCGGCCGGCGACTGGGCCGACCTGGACGCCTGGATCGACGGCGACGGCGACCCCGGCGAGCCCGACGTGCACGTCGCCGACGACGACCCGCTGCGCCTCATGTACACCTCCGGCACCGAGTCGCGGCCCAAGGGCGTCATGCTGCCGAGCCGGTCGCTGATCACCCAGTACGTGTCGTGCGTCGTCGACGGCGGGATGACCCACGACGACGTCGAGCTGCACTCGCTGCCGCTCTACCACTGCGCGCAGCTGGACTGCTTCCTGTCCGTCGACGTCTACCTGGGCGCGACCAGCATCATCCTCCCGTCGCCGGACCCGGCCCGGCTGTTGGAGACCATCGAGCGGGAGAAGGTCACCAAGCTCTTCTGCCCGCCGACGGTGTGGATCTCGCTGCTGCGCCACCCGGACTTCGACACCCGGGACCTGTCGAGCCTGCGCAAGGGCTACTACGGCGCCGCGGCCATGCCGGTCGAGGTGCTGCAGGAGCTGTCCCGGCGACTGCCCGACGTGCGGCTGTGGAACTTCTACGGCCAGACCGAGACCTCGCCGCTGGCGACCCTGCTGGGTCCGGACGAGCAGCTCAGCCACGCCGGGTCGGCCGGGCGGGCGTCGCTGAACGTCGAGACCCGGGTCGTCGACGACGCCGGGAACGAGGTCCCGCCGGGTGAGGTCGGCGAGATCGTGCACCGCAGCCCGCACGTGACGCTGGGGTACTACGAGAACGAGGAGAAGACCGCCGAGGCGTTCGCCGGGGGCTGGTTCCACTCCGGCGACCTGGGCGTGATGACGGCCGACGGGTACCTGTCCGTCGTCGACCGCAAGAAGGACATGATCAAGACCGGTGGGGAGAACGTGGCCTCCCGCGAGGTGGAGGAGGCGCTCTACCTGCTCGACGGGGTCGCCGAGGTCGCCGTGTTCGGCGTCAGCCACCCGCACTGGATCGAGGCCGTCACCGCGGTCGTCGTCCCGAAGCAGGGGGTGACGCTGACCCGCGAGCAGGTCGACGCGCACGCGAAGGACAAGCTCGCCGGCTACAAGCGGCCCAAGTACGTCGTGTTCGCCGACGCCCTCCCCAAGAACCCCAGCGGCAAGATCCTCAAGCGGGAGCTGCGCACCGAGCACGGCGACATCGCCGCCCGGGAGGGCTGAGCCCGCCCCGGGCGTCAGCAGCCCGGCCGGACCACGAACTCGGCCTCCACCTCGGCCCGGACGGTGATGTCGTCCGGGGCGAGCAGCGTCCCGAGCCCGCCGTCGGCGGACTCGGCGCCCCAGCTGCCGGGCGCGCCGACGGCCCGCGCGCTCATCGCGACCGCCCGGCCGCCGAGCATCCCGGTGTCGGCGACCGAGCGCGGGGCGACGGTGCCCAGGTCCAGGGCGTCGGCGTAGTCCTGGGCGCGTTCGACGGCCTGGCGCAGCGCGTCCTGCCGGGACGCGCGCTCGATCTCGCGGCGGTGGTCGCGGGCCAGGTCCCAGGTGATCCCCTGGATCTGCGCACCGGTGAACCGGTCCACACCGGACAGCCACGCGCCGAGCCGGGCGACGTCGTCGAACTCCACCGACACCGACACCGACGCGTGGTGCACCGGCGGCTGCGGGCGCCCCTCGAAGGAGGGCTGTTCGACCCAGCTGCGGGCCTGGTCGACGACGTAGCGCCGGACCGGCCCGGCGTCGGGGTCGTGCAGGCCGCGCACGTCGGCGACGAGCGCCGCGGTGCCGCGCTCGACCTCCGCCCGCACCGGGGCGGCCTCGGGGCCCTGCGCCTGGACGACGACGAGCGCGGTGCCGCGCTCGGCGGGCACCTGCCGCTCGTGCTCGCCCCGCACCCTGATCACGACGTCGCTCATGCCAGCTTCTCCCACAGGAATCCGTAGGCCAGTGCGGCCATCCTGGCGGCCTGCGCGTTGTCCGCGGCGCCGCCGTGCCCGCCCTCGATGTTCTCGTAGTAGGTCACGTCGTGGCCGGCGGCCTCCAGCGCGGCGGTGAACTTGCGGGCGTGGCCGGGGTGCACCCGGTCGTCGCGGGTGGAGGTCAGCAGGATCGTCGGCGGGTAGTCGGCCGCGTCGTCGATCAGGTGGTACGGCGAGAACGTCCGGATGAACTCCCAGTCGTCGGTGTCCGGGTCGCCGTACTCGGCCATCCAGGAGGCACCGGCGAGCAGGTGGCTGTAGCGCTTCATGTCCAGCAGCGGCACCTGGATGACCACCGCGCCGAACAGCTCCGGGTAGCGGACCAGCATGTTCCCGGCCATCAGGCCGCCGTTGCTGCCGCCCTGCACGGCGAGGTGAGCCCGCGAGGTGACGCCGCGGTCGATCAGGTCCCGGGCGACGGCGGCCATGTCCTCGTAGGCCCGCGGCCGCTTCTCGCGCAGCGCCGCCCGGTGCCAGCGCGGCCCGTACTCGCCGCCGCCGCGCAGGTTCGCGACCGCGTACACCCCGCCGCGCTCCAGCCAGGACCGGCCCGTGCCACCGGAGTAGCCGGGGGTCATGGGGATCTCGAAGCCGCCGTAGCCGTAGAGCAGGGTGGGGGCGGAGCCGTCGAAGGGCAGGTCGTCGCGCCGGACCAGGAAGTACGGGACCCGGGTGCCGTCGTCGCTGGTCACGAAGTGCTGCTCGATGACGTGGCGGGACGCGTCGAAGAACGCGGGCGCGCTGCGCAGCGGACGGGGCTGTTCGCCGACCGTCGCGATCGACAGCGTCGACGGGGTCAGGTAGTCGGTGACGATCAGCCAGACGTCGTCGCTCTCGTCGACGTCGACCGCGGCGACGGTGACGCTGCCGAACTCCGGTGCCCCGGTGAACGGCGCGCGGGTCCAGCCCTGCTCGCCCGGGGTGAGCACGACGAGCCGGTCGACGACGTGTTCCAGCACGTCGAGCACGAGGTGGTGGCGGGTCCAGGCGTACCCGGCGAGCGAGGAGGAGTCGGTGGGCTCGAACAGCACCTCCCACGAGGGGGTGCCGGCCAGGACGTCGTCGAAACGGGCGGCGAGCAGGGAGCCCGCGGTGAACGAGCCCCAGTCCTCGCGCAGCTCGACGGTGCACCACTCGCGGTGCACGTCGGTCATCGCGGAGTCCGGGACGTCGATCTTGGTGAGGGTCCCGTCCCCGCCGATGAGGTACAGCTCGTCGGCGTAGAAGGCCAGCGCCCGGCGCAGGAAGTCCCGCTCGAAGCCGGGGGTGTGGTCACGGAACGCCGAGATGCTGAGGTCGGTCTCCTCGCCGGCGTAGACCAGCTCGGCGGACTCCAGGGCCTCGCCGCGGCGCAGCCGCCGCACCGTGCGCGGGTAGCCCGACGTGGTCATGGTGCCCGGGCCGAGGTCGGTGGACAGGTAGACGGTGTCCCGGTCGATCCAGCTCATCCCGCCCTTCGCCTCGGGCCGGGAGAATCCGCCGTCGACGAAGCTGCGGGTCGGGAGGTCGAACTCGCGCGTGACGTCGGCGTCGGCGCCACCGCGGGACAGGTCGACCAGCGCGCGGTCGAGGTCCGGGCGCAGGAACCGGGCACCGTGCCAGACCCAGTTCTCGCCCTCGGCGGCGTTGAGCGCGTCGACGTCGAGCAGCACCTCCCACTCGGTGTCGGCGCTGCGGTAGGACTCCGGCGTGGTGCGCCGCCACAGGCCGCGCGGGTGCTGCTCGTCGGTCCAGAAGTTGTAGTAGTGCCCGCCGCGGGCGGTGACGAACGGGATCCGGTCGCGGGAGTCGAGGACCTCGCGGATCCCCGACTCCAGCTCGGCGAACAGCGGGGTGCCGGTCAGCCGCGCCTCGGTGCGGGCGTTGCGCTGCGACACCCATTCCAGGGCCTCGGTGCCGGTGACGTCCTCGAGCCAGGCGTGCGGGTCGTTCGTCATGACCCGATCATCGCTCACACGAACGGTGCGACGGTGATCCCGGCCCGGGCGAGCGCGTCACGGACCCGTCGGGCGGTCGCGACGGCGCCGGGGGAGTCGCCGTGCAGGCAGGCGGACTCGGCACGGACCGCGACGTCGCTGCCGTCGACCGCGGGCACCGTCCCCGTCCCGACCACGCGGACCAGCCGTTCGGCCGCCTCCGCGGGGTCGTCGAGCAGTGCACCCGGTTCGCCGCGCGGCACGAGCCCGCCCTCACCGGTGTAGCCGCGGTCGACGAAGAACTCGCCCACCGCGCGCAGCCCGGCCCGCTCGGCCTCCGCGAGCAGCTCGGACCCGGGCAGCCCGAGCACCGGCAGCGACGGGTCGTACGCCCGCACCGCCCGGACCACCGCACGCGCCTGCGCGGTGTGCGTCCGCGTGGCGTTGTAGAGCGCGCCGTGCGGCTTGACGTAGCGGACCCGGGTGCCCGCGGCCCGGCACAGGGCCTCGAGGCCGCCGATCTGGTAGAGCACGTCGTCGGTCAGCGCGTCGGGCTCGATGTCGAGGAACCGGCGCCCGAACCCGCGCAGGTCCGGGTACGACACCTGCGCCCCGACGACGACCTCCGCCCCGGCCGCCCCCGTGGTCGTGACCCGCAGCGTCGAGGGGTCCCCGGCGTGGAACCCGCACGCGACGTTCGCCGAGGTGACGAGCCCGAGCATCGCCTCGTCGTCGCCGAGGGTCCACCGGCCCCAGGACTCACCGAGGTCGGCGTTCAGGTCGATCGTGCTCACGGGCGTGTCCTCGGTGTCGGTGTCGGTGTCTGCATCGGAGTCCGTGTCGGTCCGGGGCCCAGTGTGACCGGTGTCGGCTCGCTCGGAGATCGGAGCTCCTGGGCCCGGCGGCCCGGGATCGGGCCATCTCGCCCGGGCCCGGGGGCACCGGAGGGTGCTGGTTCTCCGAACTCGCTTACCCGGTAAGCGGATTCGGAGAACAGGGGTGTCCGGGGGCCGGTTCCTGCCGGCGTGGAGGCGCGTCGCCTCATCGGCATCCTGTCCTGCGAGAAACAGTGCGTCCCGGGAACGGTTCTGCGGACGTCGGGCCTCCCCGGAACCGGGGGAGCCGGGGCGAGGCACGGACGAGGACCGACCGGCCCTGCCCCGGCGCGAGGGCGGCGGGCAGCCCTGCCCGGTCAGCCCTCCTGCAGCGCCCCCGCCCGCACCAGGACGGCGGCCCGGTGCCCCACGCGGACCCGTTCGAGGGGCCGGGCCCCGCCCGGCAGCGGCACCGTCCGCCCACGCCCGACGGCCACGACCACGGCGTCCGGGCGGAGCGCGGTCGCGACCGCGCGCAGGAACTCGACCCCGGGGTCCTGGTCGTCGGCGGCAGCGCGGACGGGCCCGGCGTCCGGGGCCGGGGTGCCGGCCACGCCGCCGGGCCGGGTGGGGGAGGCGGCCCAGGTCGTCCGGTGCCCGTGCGGCAGGTCGGCCAGGACCAGGTCCGGGCCGGTCCCGTGCGGACCCGCTCCGGCCAGTGCGTTGCGGACGGCGGCGGTGTCGCGGGCGTCGGCGAGGGTGACGGACCAGGCCGGGGTACTCGCCGGGACCAGGGCCCGGGCGGCGGTCGCGGCGTCGGCGTAGGACGGCTTGTCGTGCCGGGCCGCGAGGGCCTCGAGGTCCGCGGCGCGGGCGGTGAGGCCGCCCGGGTCGAGCAGGGCGAGGTTGCGCCGGGCCAGGTCGAGCGGCTCGGGGTCGGCGTCGGTGCCCACCAACCGCGCGAGGCCGGGCACGAGCAGGCCCAGCACGGTGAGCGTCGCCCCGGCGCCGCAGCACGGGTCCCACACGGTGAGCGGGGCGTCGGCGGGCAGGTGGACGCGGGCGCGGCCGGCGAGCTCGACGGTCAGTCGTACCGGGAGGGTCGGGCGGCCCGGCGCCGACGCCAGCACCGCGTCGAGCGCCGCGTGGTTCGCGGCCGGGGCGTGGCGGTACTGCACCCGGGCAGTCCAGCAGCCCGCGGCCGCACCGGTTCCGGCGGGTGGCCGGTCAGCGGGTGCGGCGGTGCAGCCAGAACGCCACACCGCCGACCAGCAGCGCGACGACCACCAGCGCGCCGACGATCTGCGGGCCCGCGGTCCCGGCCAGGTAGCTGAGCGGGAGCCCGGCCAGCGCGATGATCAGCACCCAGGCGACCACCCGGCGGGTCGCGGGGCCCTCCGGGCCGGGTGTGTTCCGATCGTGCTCCATGTCCGGAACGTACCGGTCGGGCGTCGAGGTGGTGCCGCCCCGGGTCCGGTCCCGCGTCCGGCCCGGCCCGGTACCGGGGCTCAGCCGGTGTTCTTCATCCCGGCCGCGATCCCGTTGATCGTCAGCAGCAGGGCGCGCTCCAGGTCGGGATCCGGGTCGTCGCCCGCGGCCCGGCGCTGGGCGAGCAGCTCGACCTGCAGGTGGTGCAGCGGCTCGAGGTAGGTGTCGCGCACCGACAGCGTGCCCCGCAGCACCGGGTGCCGGGCGAGCAGCTGGTCCTCCCCGGTCACCGCGAGCAGCTCGCGGCGGGTGAGTTCGTGCTCGGCCCGGATCTGCGCGAACAGCCCCTGCTGCTCCGGCTCCACCAGGGTCGCGACGTAGTTCGACGCGATCCGCAGGTCGGTCTTCGCCAGCGTCATCTCGACGTTGCCGACCAGGTTCCGGAAGAACGCCCACTCCCGCATCTCGGCGAGCTCGTCGGCGTAGCCGGCCTCGCGGGCGGCCTTCAGCCCCGAGCCCAGGCCGTACCAGCCGGGCACGACCATCCGGGTCTGCGTCCAGCCGAACACCCACGGGATCGCCCGCAGGTCGTCGAGCGTCGGCTCGCCCTGCCCCGGTCGCTTCGACGGCCGCGACCCGACGTTGAGCCGCCCCAGCTCCTCCACCGGCGTCGCCGCGGTGAAGAACAGCGGCAGGCCCGGGTCGTCGACGAGCGTCCGGTAGGTCGCGGTGGCCGCCTCGGACACACAGTCCATGACCTCGTCCCACCGCTTCAGGGTCTCGGCCGGCCAGCGCGACGCCTGGTGCAGCAGCGACGCGTCCAGCATCGACGCCAGCAGGATCTCCAGGTTGTCGTGCGCCAGGCTGGGCAGCGAGTACTTGTCGGAGATGACCTCGCCCTGCTCGGTGAGCTTCATCGTGGCGTCGACCGACCCGAACGGGGCCGACGCGATGGCCTCACCGGCCGGGCCGCCACCACGCCCGACCGACCCGCCGCGACCGTGGAACAGCCGCAGCCGCACCCCGTGCTCGGCGGCCACGTCGCGCAGCTGGCGCTGCGCCCGGTGGATCTGCCACTGCGACGCGGTGATCCCCGCGCCCTTGTTGGAGTCGGAGTACCCCAGCATGATCTCCTGCAGGTCACCGCGGTTGCGGACCTGCTGCCGGTACCCCGGGTCCGACAACAGCCCCTCCAGCAGCTCCCCGGCCCGGGACAGCTCCTCCACGGTCTCGAACAGCGGCACGAGGTCGATCGAAGAACGCGGGTCTTCGCCGATCTCGACCATGTACGCCTCGCGGGCCAGCACGGCGACGGCGAGCAGGTCGTCGACGTCGCGGGCCATCGAGACGATGTAGGTCCGCACGACCTCGTCGCCGAACTCGTGCTGCAGCGCGTGCACCGTGTCGAACAGGTCCAGCACCGGCGCGGCGGCCTCGGGCACGCCGTAGTGGCGGCGGAACAGCGGCCGCTTGCTGCGCAGCTCCGCCGAGAGCAGCTCCCGGCGCTCGTCGCGGGTCAGCTCGGCGTAGGGCTTCTCCAGCTCGCCGAGCCCGTCGAACACCGCGCCGAGCGCGTCGTGGTGCTTCTGCGAGTGCTCGCGCACGTCCATCTCGACCAGGTGCAGGCCCAGCGCGCGGGCCGAGCGGATCGCCCGGGCCAGGGTGCCGCCGGCGATCCGGGCGCCGTGGTGGCCGCGCAGCGACCGGTCGACGACGAGCAGGTCCTCCAGGTAGCCGGCCGACCCCAGGTAGTCGACGCCCGGCTCGTGCGCGGCGCCGGCCGCGATCCGCCGGCGGGTGTTCTCCAGCCGGGCCGCGACGTAGGACAGCTTGAGCCGGTACGGCTCGTGCGCGTTGAGCCGGATGTAGCGGTCGTGCACCGCGGGCAGTGCGCGGCGGTCCCGGGCCAGCGAGCCGCGCAGCTCCTCCGACACCCCCATCACCCGCGTCGACACCGACAGCTCGAAGACCAGCTTCTCGACCAGCGCGGTGTGGATCCGGATCGCCCGGTCGGCGTTGAGCTCCAGCACCTCGCGGGTCACCGCGGGGGTGACGTTGGGGTTGCCGTCGCGGTCGCCGCCGACCCACGACCCCAGTACGAGCGGACGCGCGTCGTCGGGGATCTCCAGCCCGGCCTCGGCGGCCTCCCGGGCGAACTCGCCCAGCAGGTCGGGGACGGTCCGCTCGCCGAGCCGGGCCGCGAACCAGGCGACGTTGCGGGCCTCGTCGATCACCATCGGCTTGCCGGGGCGGATGTCGTCGGTCTGCCAGAGCAGGTCGACCAGCGCGGCGAGCTCCTCGTCGGGCGCCCGGTCGTCGAGGGCGTCGACGATCCGGCGCAGGATGCCCAGCACCGACTGCCGGGTCGACTCGGTCGGGTGCGCGGTGAACACCGGGCGCAGCTCGGCCCGGGCCAGCACGTCGGCGACCTCGTCCGGGTCGGCCTCGGTGGCCAGGCGGCGCAGCACCGTCCGCAGCGGTCGCGCGTCGACCGGGCGTAGTTCCCGCAGCTCACGGGACCGGTGCAGCTGCTCGGCGACGTTGGCCAGCTGGAAGTACTGGGAGAACGCCCGCGCCAGCAGTACCGCGGTGCCGGTGTCGATCCCGTCGAGCAGGGCCGCGACGACGTCCGGCCCGGCCTCGCCGCGCGCCGAGTCCCGGGCCGCCCGGCGCACCTGCTCGACCAGCTCCAGGACCTCGGGACCGGACTCGTCGGACAGCGTCCGCCCGAGCATCGTCGACAACCGCCGGATGTCGGCGCGCAGCGCCTTCTGTTCGCTCTCGCTGACGACGCCCGAGTGCGCGGTCAGCGAGTCAGGGGCGAGTGCGGTGGTCTCCGAGGGGCTCACGCAGGCTCTCCGGTTCTCCGCGCGGTGGCGCGGGTCGGGACGGGCCGCTCGCGTCGTCGGGAACGGGGTTCGGGCAGCGGCATCGTCCCCCGCCGGCGCGGGGCGGGGCCATCGCTGGCGCCGCCCGTAACCCCGGGGAAACCTGATCCGCACGAACTCGGACACATCCGCACGACATCGCACATCATCGCGGGTCACACTGGGCGCATGACCCGCTGGCTGCGTCGCACCCCCGGTGCCTCCCGTCCCCGCATCGAGTTCGGGGCCGACTACAACCCCGAGCAGTGGCCGCGCGCGGTGTGGGAGTCCGACGTGGCGCTCATGCGCGAGGCAGGCGTGACGGTCGCGACCGTCGGCGTCTTCTCCTGGGCGCTGCTCCAGCCCGCGCCGGACCGCTGGGACCTCGGGTGGCTCGACGACGTGCTGGACCTGCTGCACGCGGGCGGGATCGCCGTCGACCTCGCGACGGGCACGGCGTCACCCCCGCCGTGGCTGCATCACCGGCACCCGGAGATCCTCGCCGTCGACGCCGACGGTCGGACCCTGGCGCCGGGCGGGCGCCAGCACCACCGCCCGACCTCCCCGGTGTTCCGCCGCCACGCCCTCGCCCTGGTCGAGCGGCTCGCCCGCCGCTACGGCGACCACCCCGCGCTCGCCGCCTGGCACGTGTCCAACGAGCTGGGCTGCCACGACGTCCACGACCACTCCGACGACGCACAGGTCGCGTTCCGCGCCTGGCTGCAGCGCCGCTACGGCGACCTCGACCGGCTCAACCACGCCTGGGGCACCGCGTTCTGGTCCCAGCACTACGGCGACTGGGACGAGATCGGCACCCCGCGCCGCACCGGCCCGGGCACCCACCCGAACCCGACCCAGCAGCTCGACTTCGCCCGCTTCTCCTCCGACGCCCTGCTCGACCACCTGCGCGCGGAGAGGGACCTGCTGCACGCGCTCACCCCGGACGTGCCCGTGACCACCAACTTCATGGTGATGGGCGAGACCAGCGGCATGGACTACGCGGCCTGGGCGCCCGAGGTCGACATCGTCGCCAACGACCACTACGTGTTCCCCGGTCCGGACGCCCGCGACGAGCTGTCGTTCTCGGCCAACCTCACCGGCAACCTCGCCTGCGGGCACCCGTGGTGGCTGATGGAGCACTCGACGTCGGCGGTGAACTGGCAGCCGGTCAACCGCGCCAAGCGCCCCGGGGAGCTCGCCCGCGACGCGCTCACCCACCTCGCGCACGGCGCCGACGCGCTCTGCTTCTTCCAGTGGCGCCAGTCCGCGGCGGGCGCGGAGAAGTTCCACTCGGCGATGGTGCCGCACGCCGGGCCGGATTCGGCGCTGTTCCGCGACGTCACCGCGCTCGGGGCGACCCTGCGCGACCTGGCCCCGGTCGCCGGGGCGCGACGGGTCCCCGCGCCGGCCGCGGTGCTGTGGGACTGGCCGTCGTGGTGGGCGGCCGAGCAGCCGTTCACCCCGACCACCGAGCTGCGCTACAAGGCCGAGGCACTCGGCTGGTACCGGGCGTTCCTCGACGCCGGGGTGCGGGCCGACGTCACGTCCGCCGACGCGGACCTGTCCGGCTACGGGCTGGTCGTCGCCCCGGTGCTGCACGTGGTCGGCCCGGACCGGGCGGCCGCGCTGACCGCCTACGTCGGGGCCGGTGGGCACCTGGTCGCCACCTACTTCTCCGGCGCCGTCGACGACGACGCGCACGCCGTCCTCGGCGGCTACCCGGGCGCGCTGCGCGACCTGCTGGGCATCCGGGTCGAGGAGTTCGCGCCGCTTGACCCGGGCGCCGTCGTCGAGCTCGACGACGGCTCCACCGGTGACCTGTGGAGCGAGGCCGTGCAGGTGGTGGACCCGGCCGTCGAGGTGCTCACCCGCTGGACCGGCTGCGGTACCGACCCGGCCGCGGGGGACCTCGCCGGGCTGCCCGCGGTGACCCGCCGCCCGGTCGGGGACGGATCGGCGACCTACGTCCCGACCCGCCTCGCCGACCGCGCCCCGCTGCTGCGACGCCTGCTGGCCGCCGCCGGGATCGCCCCCGAGCTGCCCGGCGAGCTGGTGGGCCGGGTGGAGCTGGTCCGCCGCGACGGCTTCCGGTTCGTCGTCAACCGGACCGACGCCCCCGTCGACCTGGGGCCGCTCGGCGCGGCGGAGGTGCTCGCCGGCCCGGCCGGCACGCTGCCCCCGCGCGGGGTGACCGTCCTGCGGGACCGATCCGCGGGATCGAATCGCACGTTCCTGCCCCCGGGAGGGCGGAAACGTGCGTCTCGGCAGGACCGGGGTGCGGACGGCCGGACGCCCCGCCGCGCGGGAGGCGCGGCGGGGCGTCGGGGTCGTACCGGGTGACGCGGGGTCAGCTCGCGTCGAGGTCCTGCTCCAGCAGCTCGGCCAGGGCCGCGACGGCGGCCTCGCCCTGCTCGTCGTCGGAGGAGGTCAGCACGACCTCCTCGCCGGACTTCACTCCCAGGCCCATCACCGACAGGATCGAGGCGGCGTCGACCGGACCACGCTCGCCGTCGGCGGTCCCGATCCTCACCTTGACCCCCTGCTCCTTGGCGGCGGTCACGAACAGGTTGGCGGGGCGGGCGTGCAGCCCGACCGACGAACCGACCTTCACACGGCGCTCGGCCATGGTGGGTGCTCCTTCTCTCGGGTGGGTCAGCCCGCGACCGGCGCGGCGGCCGGGGCGGTGGCGGTCTGCTCGGCGGCGGCCGGAGCCGGGGTGCGGCGGGCCGACTTCAGGCCGACGACCAGGGCGGCGGAGACCAGGGTGCCCGCGATGATCGCCAGCAGGTAGGCGAACGGGTTGCCGATCAGCGGGACCACGAAGATGCCGCCGTGCGGGGCCCGCAGGGTCGCGCCGAAGGCCATCGACAGCGAGCCGGCGACCGCGGACCCGGCCATCAGCGACGGGATGACCCGCAGCGGGTCGGCCGCGGCGAACGGGATCGCGCCCTCGGTGATGAACGAGGCGCCCAGCAGCCAGGCGGCGCGCCCGTTCTCCTGCTCGGCCTTGGTGAACAGGTTCTTGCGGACGGCGGTGGCCAGGGCCAGCGCCAGCGGCGGGGTCATGCCGGCGGCCATCACCGCGGCCATGATCATCAGCGCGGTCTCCGAACCGGTGGACAGCCCGGCGACGGCGAAGGCGTAGGCGGCCTTGTTGACCGGGCCGCCCATGTCGAAGGCCATCATCAGGCCGAGCAGCGCGCCGAGCAGGATCGCGTTGGTGCCGGACAGGCCGTTGAGCCAGTTGGTCAGGCCGGTCGTGGCCGCCGCGAGCGGCGTGCCGACGACCAGGAACATGATCGCGCCGACGACCGCGGTGCCGATCAGCGGCAGCACCAGCACCGGCATGATCCCGGCCAGGGCGCGGGGCGGCTGCCACAGCTTGAGTCCGTAGACGACCGCACCGGCGAGCAGACCGGCGACCAGGCCGCCGAGGAACCCCGCCTGGGTCTGGACGGCGATCATGCCGCCGACGAAGCCGGGCACCAGGGCCGGGCGGTCGGCGATGGCGTAGGCGATGAAGCCGGCCAGGACCGGGACCAGGAAGCCGAATGCCAGGCCACCGACCTGGAAGAACAGCGCGGCCCAGGACTGCAGTGCACCCGGGTCGAACGCGACCGAGGCGACGCCGTCGTCACCGAAGGAGACGACGTCGGGCGCCTCGGTGATCTGGTAGCCGCCGAGGGCGAAGCCCAGCGCGATCAGCAGACCGCCGGCGGCGACGAACGGGATGACGTAGGAGACGCCGGTCATCAGCCAGCCGCGCAGCTTCGAGCCGAAGCCGGAGCCGAAGTTCTTGGTGGCCATCTCCGGCTCGCCGTCGGCCCGCTGGGCCGGGACGACCGCGCTGCCCTTGGGCTGCGCGGTGGCCTTGGCGACGGCCTGCTCGATCAGGCCCGGCGCGCCGCCGATGGCCTTCTTGACCGGGGAGGTGACGGTCGGCAGGTGCGCGAAGCGCTCCTTGTCCCGCACCTCGACGTCGGCGGCGAGGATGATGGCCTCGGCCTCGTCGAGCTGGGCCTGGGTGAACGGCGTCGAGCCGGCCGAGCCCTGGGTCTCGACCACGATCTCGTGGCCCGACTCCTCGGCGGCGACCTCGAGGGCCTCGGCGGCCATGTAGGTGTGCGCGATGCCCGTGGGGCACGCGGTGACGGCGAGGAGCTTCATGCTCCCACCTCCTGCTGGATGAAGGTCGCGACGGCGGCCGGGTCGGTGGCGTTGCGGAGCTCGTTCTTGAACGAGGCACGGACCAGGCGACGGGCCAGCGCGGCGAGCACCGTCATGTGGTCGGTGTTCCCGCCCTCGGGGGCGGCGATCATGAAGATGAGGTCGGCGGGGCCGTCCTCGGCGCCGAAGTCGACACCCGACGGCGCCCGGCCGAAGGCCAGGGTCGGCTCGGTGACGGCCGCGGAACGGCAGTGCGGGATGCCGATGCCGCCCTCCAGGCCGGTCGGCATCTGGGCCTCGCGGGCCTCGATGTCGGCGAGGAACCGGTCGAGATCGGTGACCCGGCCGGCCTTCACCAGGCGCTCGGCGAGCGCGGTGACGGCGGTCTTCCGGTCGGCCGACGGCACGTCGAGGTCGACCAGATCAGCGGTGATCAGGGCAGTCATGCGGCATCTCCGGTGAGGGCGAGGGTGACGTCCGGCGTGGGGGCCAGTTCGACGTCGTCGATTCGGATGTCGGCCGGACCCGGCGTGGCGGAGCCGGGCAGTCGGCAGGCGGCGGCGCCGTAGGCCACGGCCTGCCGCAGGGCGTCGGGTCCCTCCCCACCCGCGGCCAGGAACCCGGCCAGGGTGGAGTCACCGGCGCCCACCGTGCTGAGCACGGTGATCGGAGGGGTCCGGGCGTGGTACTCGCCGGACCGGTCGACCAGCAGGGCGCCACCGGCACCCAGGCTGACCAGGACCGCGCCGATCCCGCGGGCACGCAGCTCGCGGGCGGCCAGCAGCACGTCGCCGAGGCTGCCCAGGGGGCGCCCGACGAGCTCGGCCAGCTCGGCGTGGTTGGGCTTCACGAGGTCGGGGGCCGCCGCGACGGCGTGGTGCAGCGGCGCGTCCGAGGTGTCGATCGCGACCTTCAGGCCGGGACGGCGGCAGCGCCGGGTCAGCTCGGCGTGGAAGTCGTCGCCGACCCCCGGGGGGAGTGACCCGCAGCTGACCAGCCAGGTGGCGCCGGCGCCGAGGGCGCAGGCGCGCTGGAACAGCGCCTCGACCTCGTCGGCGGACAGTCGCGGGCCCGGCTCGTTGATCTTGGTGGTGACGCCGTCCGGCTCGACCAGGGTGATGTTGACCCGGGTGGCCTCGGCGACGGGGACGGCGACGGTCGTGACGTCGGTCGGCTCCAGCAGCGCCGCGAGGCGCTCACCGGGGGTGGCGCCCGACGGCATCAGGGCCACCGCCCGGTGCCCGGCCGAGGCCAGCGCACGGGCGACGTTGACGCCCTTGCCGCCGGGGTCGACCCGGACGGACCCGGCGCGGTGCACCTCGCCGCGCACCAGGTGCGGCAGCGCGATCGTCCGGTCCAGGCTCGGGTTCGGGGTGACCGTCACGAACATGGGCGGGGTCGGGAGCGTGCGGGGGGTCATGCGCGTACCACCTTCGGGCCGGCGGCCTCCAGCTCGGCGGCGTCCGCCGGGTCGAGGCCGGTGTCGGTGATCAGCGTGTCGACCTCGGCCAGCGTGCCGAAGCGGACGAACTGGTCGGAGCCGAACTTGCTGGCGTCGGCGAGGACGACGGTGCGGCGGGCGGCGCGCAGCATCGCCCGCTTGGTCGCGCCCTCGCCGGTGTCCGGTGTGGTGAGGCCGCGCACCACGGAGAAGCCGTTGGTCCCGATGAAGGCGACGTCGATCGTGAGACCGGCCAGCACCTCGGTGCCCCAGTCGTCGACGGTGGCCAGCGTCGTCCCGCGGACCCGGCCGCCGAGCAGCCGCAGGTCCACGTTCGGGCGCCCGGCCAGCGAGGACGCGATCGGCAGCGAGTTGGTGACGACGGTGACGTCGCGCTCGCGGGGCAGGGTGCTCGCGAGCCGGGAGGTCGTGGTCCCGGCGTCGAGCAGGACGGTCGCGGCGGTGCCCAGCTCGGCGAGGGCGGCCTTGGCGATCCGCTCCTTCTCCGCGCCGAACTGGCTGTCGCGCTGGCCGACCCCGGGCTCGAAGTTCAGCAGGTCCGACGGGATCGCCCCGCCGTGCACCCGCCGGACGAGGGCCTGGCGCTCCAGGGCCCCGAGGTCCCGGCGGATGGTCTCGGGGGTGACATCGAGCTCCTCGGCGACAGCGGCCACGTCGACCCGGCCCCGGTCCCGGGTCCGGTCGAGCAGCCACTGCTGACGCTCCGCTGCGTACATCTTTGTTCGCTCCCGCTTCGATGCTTGCTTGTGTCTGAGTATGTGGGTTTTACTGTGTTTGTCAACGGGTCACGTCGACGTAACCCCGGGAGCCACTCATGCCGAGCACGACCGCCCTCATCGGAATCCCCGCCAGCCCCGGCCGCGCCGGCGGCCGCGTCGTCCGCGTCGCCGAGCCGCCGGGCGAGCCGGCCGCCGGCCCCGCCCCGGCCGACGCCGCCGCCGAGGCCGCGCGGATCGCGCCGGCCGTCGAGCTGGTCTCGCAGCGCCTGACCGCGCGCGCCGCGACCGTCATCGGCGACGCGCGCGAGGTGCTGGAGGCGACCGTGACGATGGTCGGCGACCCGGCGCTGCTGGAGAGCGCGCAGGGGCTGGTCACCGAGCAGGGGCGGCCCGCCGCGCGCGCGGTGTGGGAGGCCGCGAACTCCTTCGCCGAGATGCTGTCGTCGATGGGCGGCTACATGGCCGAGCGCGCCCGCGACATCCACGACGTGCGTGACCGGATCGTCGCGGAGCTGCTGGGGCTGCCCGCGCCGGGCGTCGCCGACCTGGACGCGCCCGCCGTGCTCGTCGCGACCGACCTGGCCCCGGCCGACACCGCCGGGCTGAAGCCGGGCGTCGCGCTCGCCCTGGTCACCGAGCAGGGCGGCCCGACCAGCCACACCGCGATCCTCGCGCGTTCGCTGGGGATCCCCGCGGTCGTCGGCTGCGCGGGCGCGACCCGGATCGCCGAGGGCGCCGCGCTGACCGTCGACGGCGGCACCGGTGAGGTCGTCGAGGTCGCCACCCTCGACGAGGCCACCGCGTTCGCCGCCGCCGCCTCGGTCACCGCCGAGTGGGACGGCGTCGGCCGCACCGCCGACGGCCGTGTCGTGCCGGTCCTGGCCAATGTCGGCGACGGCCCCGGCGCGGCGAAGGCCGCGGAGGCCCGGGCCGAGGGCGTCGGCCTGTTCCGCACCGAGCTCGCGTTCCTCTCCGCGGCCGAGGAGCCGACCGAGGCCGCCCAGCGCGAGGTCTACACCGCGGTGCTGTCCGCGTTCGCCGGCAGGCCGGTCACCGCCCGCACCCTCGACGCCGGCGCGGACAAGCCGCTGCCGTTCCTGTCGCTCGACGGCGAGCCCAACCCGGCGCTGGGCGTGCGCGGCCTGCGGATCGCCCGCGTCCCCGGCAACGGCGACGGCGTGCTGGAGCGCCAGCTCGCCGCGCTCGCCGCCGCGGCGAAGGAGACCGGCGTCGCGCTCAAGGTGATGGCGCCGATGGTCGCCACCGCCGAGGAGGCGCGCTGGTTCGTGCAGCGCTGCCGGGCGCACGGCATCTCCCAGGCCGGCGTGATGATCGAGATCCCGGCCGCGGTGCTCACCGCCGACGAGATCATGGCCGAGGTCGACTTCGTCTCGGTCGGCACCAACGACCTGGCCCAGTACCTGTTCGCCGCGGACCGCCAGTCCGGGCCGGTGGCCGCGCTCAACGACCCGTGGCAGCCGGCGCTGCTGCGGCTGCTCGGGCTGCTCGGCGAGGCGTCGGCGCGCACCGGCACCCCGGTCGGGGTGTGCGGCGAGGCCGCGGCCGACCCGGGGCTGGCCGCGGTACTGGTGGGTCTGGGGGTCGCGAGCCTGTCGATGGGGTCCGGTGCGCTCGCCGCGGTCGGGGCGACCCTGGCCGGGCTGACGGTGGAGCAGTGCCGGGAGCGGGCCCGCGCGGCCTGCGCCGCGGCCGACCCGGTCGCAGCCCGCCGCGCCGTCGCCGCTCTCGACGGCTGATCGCCGTTCGTCGCGTTCGTCCTCCCGCTCGGCTGCGCGGTGGGTGGACCGGCGGCGTCACGCCGCTGGTCGCAGTGGCCTGTGGTCCCACCGGACGTACCCGGCCACCGGTTGCCCTCGGCGACCCGCGGTTGTTGGGTCGACACACGGCGTGATCCCGTGTCGCGAACCGGGCGCCGTCCGACGACCGGAGGTCACCCATGTCCGAGGGACCGCTTGCCCACGCCGTCCGGGTGGCCTCGGAGCAGGCCTACGTCGACGGGCTGTCCGAGGGCCGCCGCGAGGCCTGGGAGCGCGCCTCGGGCGCGCGCCCGGAGCCGGCGTCGAAGCGGCTGCTCGTGCACCTGTCGCACTCCATCGAGCGCGCGGTGATGTCCGGGCCGCGGGAGGACCCGACGGTCGTCGTCGCGCTGTTCCAGCAGCTGCGCTTCTTCGACCGCGAGCGCGAGGTCTACGCGCGGATGGCCCAGGCCGGGATGCACGTCGTCGTCGCGTTCGCCGACGGCGGGGTGCACGACGTGCCGGACGGCGTCCACCTCGTGGTGCTGGACCCGGACGAGCCGCTGGCGTCGGAGTGGAGTGTCGTCGCGCTCGGGCCCGGGGCGGGCGCGTTCCTGGTCGCGACCGACCAGTACGCCCGCGACCCGCGCGAACGGGGCGAGGCCGGGCGGGTGTTCCTCGGCCGCTGGGGCTACGCCCGTGCCCAGGCCGGGACCGAGCTCGCGCGGCTGCGGTTCGCGCTGGGGGACCGGCTGCCGGCCTCGGTGCGGCGCACGGTCGACGAGCTGCTCGGCTCCTCGATGCCGACCGGCGGCGACCCGGCGGCCTCGGCGGGCACCACCGGAGAGGCCTGGGCGACGACCTCGCTCAACCACATGATCGACCGGCTGCTGTCGGCCCGGGCCGGCACCCGTGAGCTGCGATCCCAGCTGGCCGACGCCCAGCGCGCCGCGGCCGCCCGTGCCGCCGCCGCGGTCGACCCGGCGAGCGGTCTGCCCACCGCCGAGGCCCTGGACCGCTTCGCCGGACCGGCGGGGCCGGAGACGCTGCCCGTCGGCGTCGCACTGTTCGACCTGCCCGGCCTCGACGGCTCCGTCGTGCACGACGACGACCGCGCCGCCTGGTTCGCCGCCCACCAGGTCGCGGCGGCGATGACCCAGCCGCTCGGCCCGGTCGACGCGGCCCTGCGGCTGTCCGAGCGCGAGTTCGCGCTGGTCGTGCCCGGTGCCTCGGACCGGCACCTGGCCGGGCTCTGCGACCGGGTCGGCGAGCGCCTGGCGCTGGCCTCGCAGGGCTGGCCGGGCATCGCGCTGGCCGGGCGGGTCGCGTTCGCGGTCACGGCGACACGGCCGCTGCCGCTGGCCGACCTGCGCGCGGCGCTGGCCCACCTGCCCGAGGAGCCGGGCGACGCCGGCCCGGTCGACGCCGGCCGGAACCCGGCCGGAGACCGCATCGTCGTCGCCGCGACCGGGCGGGAGGGCGCCCCGCCGCGGCCGTCCCCGGAGCCGTCGGCCGCGGCCCGGCACCGCGGTCCCGACGACGTCGCACCGCGCCCGCGCCCGGCCGCGAACGGCGGCGGGTCCGGCGACCCGGTCGCGCCCCCGCCCGACGCGCACGCCCCGCCGCCGCGGCCCGCACCGGCCCCGCCGCCGTCGCGGCCCCGGCCCTACCTCGACGCGTCCTCGACCGGCCCGCAGCCGGTCACCGGTGAGGCGGCCGCCGACCCGCGGGCCGCGGCGCAGGAGGCGGTGCGCCGCCTGGTCCAGGGCGACCGGGGTGCCGACTACGACGTGTTCGCCGACCGGCACCGCGACAACGGCGGTCACCCCGGCTGACCGGCGCGTTCGCCCTGGGCGGAGCTGCCCTGGGCAGAACCGGGCGCGGACCGGGCCGTCCCCCGGCCACGGTGGGGTCATGAGCGACTCACCGCGCACCCCGCGCTTCGACGACCGCGCCCGCCGCGACCTCTACGACCAGCGCGTCGTGGTGCTCGACGGCCCCCTCGACGACGACAACGGCACCCTGCTCGCCACCCAGGTCGTGGCACTGGCCGCCCGTGACCCGGACGCCGACATCGCCTTCTGGATCCACTCGCCCGGTGGGTCGGTGCCGGCGATGCTGGCGCTGCGGGACCTGTTCCGGCTGGTGCCCTGCGACGTCTCGACGCTCGTGCTCGGCATCGCCTACAGCGCCGGGCAGTTCCTGCTCTCGGCGGGCACCCCGGGCAAGCGCCGCGCGCTGCCGCACTCGCGGGTGCTGATGCACCAGGGCTCGTCGGGGATCGGCGGGACGGCCGTCGACATCGAGCTGCAGGCCGACGACCTGCGCCACACCCGCGACACCGTGCTCGGCCTCATCGCCCGGGACACCGGGCAGCCGGTGGACCGGATCTTCACCGACTCGTTGCACGACCGCTGGTACTCCGCGGCCGAGGCGCTCGACTACGGCTTCGTCGACGCCGTCGTCGACCGGTTCGACCAGGTGGTGCCGCGCCGCGGTGCCGTCCCGACCGGCTTCGGCGTGGGGCGGTGACGGCGGTGAGCACCTACACGATCCCGAACGTCATCGCCCGCACCCCGGGCGGCGAGCGGGTCCTCGACGTCTACTCCCACCTGCTCACCGAGCGGGTCGTCTACCTGGGCACCGAGATCGACGCGGGCGTGGCGAACGCGTTGATCGCCCAGCTGCTGTTCCTGGAGGCCGACGACCCCGACCGCGAGGTGCAGCTCTACGTCAACTGCGGGGGCGGCGACCCCAGCGCGATGCTCGGCATCTACGACACGCTGCGCCACGTCCGCTGCCCGGTCGCGACGACGTGCGTCGGGCAGGCCGTCTCGGTGGGTGCGGTGCTGCTCGCCGCCGGGACCGAGGGCCGTCGCGGCGCGCTGCCGCACGCCCGGGTCGTGCTGCACCAGCCGGCGGCGCAGGGCCGCGGGTCCATCCCGGACCTGATCCTGCAGGCCGACGAGCTGGTCCGGATCCGCGCCGACATCGAGGAGATCCTGGCCCGGCACACCGGGCAGACCGTCGAGCGGTTGCGCGCCGACACCGACCACGACCGCGTGTTCACCGCGTCCGCGGCCCGGGACTACGGCCTGCTCGACACCGTGCTCGAACCGCAGCCGCCGCGCACCCGCGAGCGTCGCTGAGCGGCGCCGGGTCAGGCCGCCAGCGCGTAGGCGCACTGCGGCCCGCGCGCCCGCGGCGCCGTCGCGAGACCGTCGGCGACGCCGCGGGTCAGCCCGGCCAGGTCGGTACCGAGCGCCCCGGCGACGGCGGCGATCATCTCGCTGGAGGGCTCCTTGCGGCCCCGCTCCACCTCCGAGAGGTACTGCGGGGACACCCCGGCGCGCCCGGCCGTCGCGTGCAGGGTCTCACCGCGGGCGTGCCGCCGTCGCCGCAGCTCACGACCGAGTGCGTGCCGCCAGAGGGGTTCGCTCACGGGAGCACGGTAGGTCCCGGCGGGGGCCGCGGTCCCCGGGTTCCGCCCACAGCGGAACCCGGGACGGGCGCTCAGGCCTTCAGGAAGTCGAGCAGCGCGGCATTGAACTCGTCGGGGTGGGTGGCGTTGAGACCGTGCGGGCCACCCTCGATCAGCGCGAGCCGCGAGCCCTCGATCGACTCGTGGGAGCGCTTGCCGGACACCTCGAACGGGACGATCGCGTCGGCGTCGCCGTGGATGACCAGGGTCGGGATGCCGGCGTCGGAGACCTTCTGCACGTCGTCGCGGAAGTCGGTGCGTCCGAACGCGGTGATGCAGTCCAGGGTGCCCTTCGGCGACGCGAACTCGGCGATCGCGCGGTGGTAGGCCCGGTTCGGCTCGCTGATCAGGTCGGTCCGGTCGCCCGCGGCGAAGAAGTTCGACGTGAACTCCTCCAGGAAGGCGATCCGGTCACCGGTGACGCCGCCCTGGAACTGCTCGATCGTGGCGTCGTCGAGACCGCCGTCGGGGTTGTCGTCGGACTTGTAGAGGTACGGCGGGACGGCCGCGGCCAGCACGACACGGGCGACCCGGTCGGTGCCGTGCTTCGCGACGTAGCGGACGACCTCGCCGCCGCCCATCGAGAACCCGACGAGGGTGGCCTCGCGCAGGTCGAGGTGCACGAGCAGGGCGTGCAGGTCGTCCGCGAAGGTGTCGTAGTCGTAGCCGTCCCAGGGCTGGGAGGACTGGCCGAAGCCGCGACGGTCGTAGGTCACGACCCGGTGGCCGGCGTCGACCAGCGCGGGGACCTGCTTCTCCCAGGACCTCCCCGACAGCGGCCAGCCGTGGATCAGCACGACGGGTGCGCCGGAGCCCTGGTCGGTGTAGTGCAGCTCGACCGGGCTGCCGTTCTCGGTACCGATGCTGAGCTGGGGCATGGGGTGCACTCCTCCGGGAAGATCGGTTGCGTCCTCCCGATCCGCGTACCCGCCCCACCGCGGACCTACCCGTCGACGACCGTGCCCTGCCCGAGCATCCGCTCCAGCACGGCGCGGACGGTCGCGTCCTCCACGGTGTAGTACACGTAGGTCCCCTCGCGCCGGTTCTCGACCAGGCCCGACAGTCGCAGCTTCGACAGGTGCTGGCTCACCGCGGTGGGGGCGGCGCCGACCAGGTCGGCGAGGCAGGCCACCGAGGACTCGCCCTGCAGCAGCGCCCAGAGGATCTTGACCCGGGTCGGGTCGGAGAGCATGCGCATCGCGTCCGCCACCCGGCGAACCTCGTCCTCGGGCGGCATCGCGAAGCCGTGGATGGACTCGTGCACGACGCGAGGATACCTGCGTGACTGCGCGGATGGTCCACCGTCACACCATGTGGATGGCTGACTGCGTATCTTCGTGCATGCGCAGGTACGGTCTCACGCATGCGATCCGCTCTGACCCTGCTCGAGGTCCGCTGGGCCGGGGCCTCCCTGCTGGCCTTCCTGGCGGCGCTCGGGGCCGACCTGCTCGGCGCGCCGTCCGCGGTGGTCGTCGGCCTGTACCTGGCCTGCTACGTCCTCGGCGGCTGGGAGCCCGCGCTCGAGGGCCTGCGTGCGCTCGGGGAGAAGCGGCTCGACGTCGACCTGCTGATGATCGTCGCCGCGGTGGCCGCGGCCGCCATCGGGCAGTGGTTCGACGGCGGCCTGCTCATCGTCATCTTCGCGACGTCCGGGGCGCTGGAGTCGGTCATGACCGCCCGCACCCGGGCCAGCATCGACGCGCTGCTCGACCTCGCCCCCGAGACCGCGACCGTCGTCGCCGACGACGGCACCGAGCGCACCGTCCCGGCGGCGCAGCTGGCCGCGGGGCAGGTGGTCGTGGTGCGGCCGGGGGAGCGGGTCCCCGGGGACGGCGCCGTGCTCGACGGGGTGTCGGAGGTCGACACCTCCGCGCTGACCGGTGAGCCGGTCCCGGCCCGCACCGGTCCGGGCGACGCGGTGCTCGCGGGCACCGTGAACGGCACCGGCGTGCTGCGGGTCCGGGTCTCGCGCGACGCCGCGGACACCGTCGTCGCGGGGGTCGCCGCGCAGGTCGAGCGGGCCGCCGAGACCAAGGCGGGCCGCCAGCTGTTCATCGAGCGCGTCGAGCAGCGCTACTCGGTGCTGGTCGTCGCGGGGACGGTGCTGCTGCTCGCGGTGCCGCTGCTGCTCGGCGCCCCGTTCACCGAGACGCTGCTGCGCGCGATCGTCTTCATGATCGTGGCCTCGCCGTGCGCGATCGTGCTCGCGACGATGCCGCCGCTGCTCGCCGCGGTCGCGGTGTCCGGCCGGCGCGGGACCCTGGTCAAGGACGTCACCGTGCTGGAGGCGCTCGCCGAGGTCGACACCGTGGTGCTCGACAAGACCGGCACGCTGACCTCCGGCCGCCCGCAGGTGGTGTCGGTGACCCCGATCGGGTCCCGTCGCGCCGACGAGCTGCTCGCCCTGGCCGGGGCCGCCGAGGCCGGCAGCGAGCACGTACTGGGCCGGGCGGTGCGCGCGCACGCCCTGGAGCGCGGCCTGCACCTGCCCCACGCCGAGGGGTTCACCGCGGTCCCGGGCGAGGGTGTGCGGGCGGTCGTCGGCGGGCGGACCGTCGCCGTCGGGCGCCCGGAGCTCGCCGGTGACGTGGAGGTCCCCGGGGTCGCCGCGCTGCAGGAGGCGGGGCGGACCGCCGTCGTCGTGCTGGTGGACGGCGAGCCCGCTGGGGTGGTCGGGCTGTCCGACGAGCCGCGTCCGGGTGCCGCGACCGCGCTGGCCGCGCTGCGCCACGAGGTCGGCGGCGACCCGCAGGTCCTCACCGGCGACGCCGAGCGCCCGGCCCGGGTGCTCGCCGACCGGCTCGGCCTGACCCGGGTGCGGGCCGGGCTGCTGCCCGACGGCAAGGTCGAGGTCGTCCGCGCCGAGCAGGCCCGGGGCCGCCGGGTACTCGCCGCGGGCGACGGCATCAACGACGCGCCGCTGCTCGCGTCGGCCGACGTCGGCCTCGTGGTCTCCGAGGGGGCGGGGGCGCTGTCCCTGGAGGCCGCCGACGGCGTGCTCACCCGTGACCCGCTCGGCTCGCTGGCCCCGCTGGTCGTGCTGGCCCGGCGGGCTCGGCGGATCGCGCGGGCGAACCTGGCCTTCGCCGCCACGGTGATCGTGGTCCTGGTCGGGTGGGACCTGATCGGGACGTTGCCGCTGGTCGTCGGCGTCGCCGGGCACGAGCTGTCCACGGTGCTGGTGTGCCTGAACGGGCTGCGGCTGCTCGTCGTCGCGCGCCGGGAGGACCGGCGGGCCCGGGCCGCCGTCGCGCCGGTCGCCGTGGATCCCGAACGGGAGCCCGTCGGGGCCTGACGGGTGCTCCGGCCGGTGCTGCTCAGGCCGGGGCGACCGCCAGCGCGGCCAGCGCCATCCGGCGCAGCACCGCGGCCCGGGCGTCCGCCCCGCGCGGGGACGGCTGCTCGGCCCGCGGTGCGTACGGCGTGGAGTTGAGCAGGCCGAACACCCCGTGGGCGACGGTGCGGGCCTCGGCCGGGGCGACGTCGGGGTGCGCCCGGCGCAGTGTGTCCACCCACAGCTCGACGTAGGTGCGCTGCAGCCGCCGCACGGTGCGGCGCGGCTCCTCGGGCAGGTTCGCCAGGTCCCGGTCCTGCACGACGATCAGCTCCGGCTCGCGGGTCGCGAACGCGACGTGGAAGTCGACGAGGTCGGCCAGCGCGGCACGGGGGTCGTCGTGGTGCACGCGGGCGCGGCCGCCGTCGAGCAGGCGCTCGGAGATGTCGATGAGCAGCTCGGCGAGCAGCGCCTCCTTGCCGGGGAAGTGCCGGTAGAGGGCGGGGCCGCTGACGCCGACCGCGGCGCCCAGGTCGGCGATGCTCACCCCGTGGAAGCCGTGCCGGGCGAACAGCCGGGCCGCCTCGGTGAGGATCTGCTCGCGCCGCGACGGGGCCTCCGTGCGCGCGCCCGCGCCGTCCGCGGGGGAGGGGCCTGCTGCGACCATCGGACGATCGTAGCGTCGTCGGTTAACGGTTGTTAACGCGCCGTGCGGTCCGTCTCAGGCTCCGCACAGGTCGGCGGCGATACCCTCGTGAGCGTGATGAGGACCCTGCGCCGGATGCGCGAGCGTCTCGGCGTGCGCGCCGCGTCCGCCCTCGCGGCGGCGACGGCGGTCGCGATGGTGCTCGTCGTCGCCGGTGTGTCGCTGGTGCTGGTCCTGGAGAGCCAGCTGAAGCGCAACACCGAGGAGGCGCTCCTGGCCAACGCCCAGCAGGTGGCCGAGCGCATCCAGGCCAACTTCGCCGACTACCGCCCCGGCGACCCGGCCAAGGAGAACGCGGTGGTGACCACCGCCCGCCGCACCGACCTGGTGCAGGTCGTCACGGCCTGGAGCGACCGGACCGGAGCGCCGGACGACCGGGTCGGGTCGAACGGCGAGGGTCGCAACATCGAGGTGTTCGCCTCGTCGGAGCCGCTGGACGGGCAGCCGAAGCTGGTGGACTGGGTCCTCGCCCCGCACGAGACGCGCTCCCAGATGGACGTGCCGGTCACCTTCCACGACGCGGGCGGCCCGGAGCCGGAGCCCGGCCCGCTCGAGACCGAGAACATGATGGTCGTCGGGCTCGGCGTGCGGGCCTTCGACCGGCCGATCACCATCTACTCCGCGCAGCCGACCGACCAGATGCACCGCGCCGTCGACCTCGTCACCTGGCTCGTCACGGGCGGGGTCCCGCTGCTGGTACTGGTCGCGGGCGGCTTCACCTACCTGTTCGCCGGCCGCGCGCTGCGTCCGGTGGAGGACATGCGGTCCCGGGTCGCCGGGATGGGGGACAAGGACCTCTCCCAGCGCGTCGACGAGCCGGTCGCCCGCGACGAGGTCGGCCGTCTCGCTCGCACCATGAACCAGATGCTCGGGCGGATCGAGTCCTCCCAGGCGACCCAGCGCCGCTTCGTCGCCGACGCCAGCCACGAGCTGCGCAGCCCGCTCGCGACCGTGTCGACCGGTCTGGAGCTGCTCGGCGCGGGCATGCCGGAGGCGTCCGCGGACCGGGCCACCGTCGACGTCCTGCGCGGGGAGGCCTCCCGGCTGACCGGCCTGGTCGAGAACCTGCTGTTCCTCGCCCGTGCCGACGAGCGCGGCATCGCGCCGCGCCGCGAGGAGGTCGACCTCGACGAGATCGCCGACGCCGAGCGGGAGCGTCCGTCGGCCGAGACCGCCGTCGCGGTCCGGGTGACCAGTGAGCCCGTCCGGGTGGTCGGCGACCGCGGGCAGCTCGTCCGGGTGCTGCGCAACCTGGTCGACAACGCCAAGCGGCACGCGTCGTCGACGGTCGCGGTGTCGGTCCGCGCCGAGGGCGACCTCGCGGTGATCGAGGTCGACGACGACGGCAACGGCGTCCCCGAGGCCGACCGCGCCCGGGTCTTCGAGCGCTTCGTGCGGCTCGACGAGGCCCGCTCCCGCGGCGACGGTGGCTCCGGGCTCGGCCTGGCGATCGTCGCCGAGCTGGTCGCGGCGCACGGCGGGACCGTCGAGGCGACCTCGTCGCCCGAGCTGGGCGGGGCCCGGTTCCGGGTCACCGTGCCCGCCGTGACGGCACCGCTGCCCGAGGAGGAGACCCCCGGACCGGTGGACGCCGACCACGCCGGGGCCGGGCTCGACGGCGAGCCGGCCGCGGAGCTGTGCGACGACCGGCCCTCCGGTCCGATCCCGCGGGTGACCACACGGTCGCCGTGGGCGCGGGCCGAGGAGCCCGCCGACCTCGGCCCGGCCGCGTGGCTGGGGCAGGGCGGCGCCGACCAGGGGACACCGGAGCACGGCACGGCGCAGAACGGCACGGCGCAGAACGGCACGGCGCAGAACGGCACGGCGCAGGACGGCGCGGCGCAGAACGGCACGGCGCAGGACGGCGCGGCGCAGAACGGCACGGCGCAGAACGGCACGGCGCAGGACGGTACGGCGCAGAACGGCACGGCGTCGGGCGGCACCGCTCCGGTCCGCCCGGTCATGGGCTCCGCGGTCGCTCCCGAGGCCCCGGCCCGCCCGGTGTCGGCGGGTCCCGTGGGGGCGGGCGCGTCGGCACGCGGGACCGCCGCTCCGGATGGCATGATACGCACGCCCGGTGACACGGCCGTCACCCACGGCTCGGGCACGGACGGTCGGACCCCGGACAGCGGTCCGGTGACGACCCCGCCCGACCCGGAGGACGACGTGTCCGCACCACCCGCCCACAGTCGCCTCGACCCGCCGACCGGGCCGCTGCCGATCCGGCCGAACACCGTCGGTAGCCCGTTCGACGAGAACGCCACCCGGCCGTTGCCGGTCGTCACGCCGCGTGGGCAGCGGGGACGTGGCGGCACCGCCGTCGCCAGCCGGGAGACGTCCCGCGACACCCGGGACGCCGGGCGCGAGCCCGCCCGGGCCGAGCGGGAGCCGGTCGGGGCGCCGTCGCCGCGGCGGCCGTTCGACCGTCGTCGCTGAGCAGGTCCCCGCGGGTCAGCGGGGCGGCGCGGGCGCGGGCTCGGACATCCGGTAGCCGACGCCGCGCAGCGTCTCGATGCTGTGCGTCCCGAACGGTGCGTCGATCTTGCGGCGGAGGTAGCCGACGTAGACCTCGACGACGTTGACCTCGCCGTCGTAGTGGGCGTCCCAGACCGAGCGCAGGATGTCGGTCTTGGTCACGACCTGCCCGGTGTTCTGCATCAGGTGCTCGAGCACGCCGAACTCGCGCGGGGTCAGCGGGATCTCGGTCTCGCCGCGGTGCACCCGGTGCGTGCCCGGGTCGAGGCTGAGGTCCCCGACCCGCAGCACGGTCGGTGCGGCCTCCCCGGCCCGGCGCAGCAGCGCACGCAGCCGCGCCTGCAGCACGACGAACGAGAACGGCTTGGTCAGGTAGTCGTCCGCGCCGAGGTCGAAGGCGTCGGCCTCGTCGTACTCGCCGTCCTTGGCGGTCAGCATGAGCACCGGCGTCCACACGCCGCGGTCGCGCAGGTGCTGCAGGATCCGGTAACCCGACAGGCCCGGCAGCATGATGTCGAGGATGACCACGTCGTGCCGGCCGGTCAGCGCGAGCTGCAGCCCGGTGGGCCCGTCGTGTGCGACCTCCACCTCGTGCCCCTCCCCGGCGAGGCCGCGGCGGACCAACTCGGCGAGCGGCTTCTCGTCCTCGACCAGCAGCAGGCGCACGCACCCCAGCGTAGTCCGCGGGATGCCCGCTCTGGACGCCACGTGTTAACAACCGCTAACCTGTTAACGGTCATTAACAGGCAGCGTTCCCCGGGAGGACCGATGACGGCACCGCAGGCCCCACCCGCGCCGGCCCCGGAGGCCCCGCGGCTCGGCACGGCGGTGGACCCGGCCGAGCCGCGCGCCGCGGAGAACGACGCCGCGCACCGCGCCCTGGTCGCCGACCTGCGCGACCGGCTGGAGCGGACCCGGCTCGGCGGGCCGGAGCGTTCGCGGGCCCGGCACGTCGAGCGCGGGAAGCTGCTGCCGCGCGACCGGGTGGATGCGCTGGTGGACCCGTCGTCGCCGTTCCTGGAGCTGTCCCCGCTGGCCGCGAACGGCATGTACGACGACCAGGCCCCCGGCGCCGGGATGATCACCGGGGTCGGGCGGGTCGCCGGCCGGGAGGTCGTGGTCGTGGCCAACGACGCGACGGTCAAGGGCGGCACCTACTACCCGATGACGGTCAAGAAGCACCTGCGCGCGCAGGAGGTGGCGCTGCACAACCGGCTGCCGTGTGTGTACCTGGTGGACTCCGGGGGCGCGTACCTGCCCGAGCAGGACGACGTGTTCCCCGACCGCGAGCACTTCGGTCGGATCTTCTACAACCAGGCGCAGATGTCCGGGCAGGGCATCCCGCAGATCGCCGCCGTCCTCGGCTCCTGCACCGCGGGTGGCGCCTACGTCCCCGCGATGAGCGACGAGGCCGTCATCGTCCGCAACCAGGGCACGATCTTCCTGGGCGGCCCGCCGCTGGTGAAGGCCGCGACCGGCGAGGTCGTCACCGCCGAGGAGCTGGGCGGCGGGGACCTGCACGCGAAGGTCTCCGGCGTCACCGACCACCTCGCCGTCGACGACGCCGATGCGCTCGCCCGGGTCCGCGCGATCGTCGCGACGCTCGGCCCGCGTGCCCCGCGGCCGTGGGAGGTGCGCCCCACCGAGGAGCCCGCCGTCGACCCCGCCGGGCTCTACGCCGCGGTGCCCACCGACACCCGCACCCCCTACGACGTGCGTGAGGTCATCGCCCGCGTCGTCGACGGCTCGCGGTTCGCCGAGTTCAAGTCCGAGTACGGCACCACCCTGGTCACCGGGTTCGCCCGGATCCACGGCCACCCGGTCGGGATCGTCGCCAACAACGGGATCCTGTTCTCCGAGTCCGCGACCAAGGGCGCGCACTTCGTCGAGCTGTGCGACCAGCGCGGCATCCCGCTGGTGTTCCTGCAGAACATCTCCGGGTTCATGGTCGGCCGCGAGTACGAGGCGGGCGGCATCGCCCGCAACGGCGCGAAGATGGTCACCGCCGTCGCCTCCACCCGGGTACCGAAGCTGACCGTCGTCATCGGCGGCTCCTTCGGCGCCGGCAACTACGCCATGTGCGGGCGGGCGTACTCGCCCCGGTTCCTGTTCATGTGGCCCAATGCCCGCATCTCGGTCATGGGCGGCGAGCAGGCGGCCACCGTGCTCGGCACCGTCGGCAACGCCGACCCGGACGCGATCCGCGCCCAGTACGAGGAGCAGGGACACCCCCTCTACTCCACCGCCCGGCTGTGGGACGACGGCGTCATCGACCCCGCCGACACCCGCACCGTCCTCGGGCTGTCCCTGTCCGTCGCCGCCAACGCGCCCCTGGCCGACCCGGCCTTCGGCGTCTTCCGGATGTGAGGGCCCCCATGGGATCGGCACTGTTCGACACCGTCCTGGTCGCGAACCGCGGCGAGATCGCGGTCCGCGTCATCCGCACCCTGCGCTCGCTGGGCGTCCGGTCGGTCGCCGTGTACTCCGACGCCGACGCCGCGGCCCCGCACGTCCGCGCCGCCGACGAGGCCGTCCGGATCGGCCCGGCCGCCGCCGGCGAGTCCTACCTGTCGGTGGAGAACGTGATCGCCGCCGCCCGGGCGACCGGTGCGCAGGCGATCCACCCCGGCTACGGCTTCCTGTCCGAGAACACCGCGTTCGCCGCCGCCTGCGAACAGGCGGGGATCGCCTTCGTCGGGCCGCCGTCGTCGGCGATCGAGGCGATGGGCGACAAGATCCGCGCCAAGCAGACCGTCGCCAAGGCCGGGGTCCCGGTCGTGCCCGGCTCCGACGGCTCCGGCCTCACCGACGACGACCTGGCCTCCGTCGTCGCCGACATCGGCTACCCGGTGCTGCTCAAGCCGTCCGCGGGCGGCGGGGGCAAGGGCATGCGCGAGGTGCACTCACCGGAGCAGCTGGCCGACGCGATCGCCGGTGCGCGCCGCGAGGCCCGCGGCTCCTTCGGCGACGACACCCTGCTCGTCGAGCGGCTGGTCACCACGCCGCGGCACATCGAGATCCAGGTGATGGCCGACGCGCACGGCGCCGTCGTGCACCTCGGCGAGCGCGAGTGCTCGCTGCAGCGCCGCCACCAGAAGATCATCGAGGAGGCGCCGTCGGCTCTGCTCACCCCCGCGCAGCGCGACGAGATGGGCCGCGCCGCCTGCGAGGCCGCCCGCAGCGTCGGTTACACCGGCGCCGGGACCGTCGAGTTCATCGTGAGCTCGGACCGTCCCGACGAGTTCTTCTTCCTCGAGATGAACACCCGCCTGCAGGTCGAGCACCCGGTCACCGAGGAGGTCACCGGCCTGGACCTGGTCGAGCTGCAGCTGCGCGTCGCCGCGGGGGAGCCGCTGCCGATCACCCAGGACGACGTGGTGCTCACCGGGCACGCGATGGAGGCCCGCGTGTACGCCGAGGCCACCGCCGTGTCCGGCGACGCGCTCACCTTCCTCCCCTCCGGCGGGCCGGTGCTGGACTGGACGCCGCCGCCCGGGGTGCGGGTCGACGCCGGGATCGAGACCGGCACCGTCGTCGGGTCCGACTACGACCCGATGCTGGCCAAGGTCATCGCCCACGGCGCGACCCGCGACGAGGCGCTGCGCCGGCTCGACGCCGCGCTCCGCGACACGGTACTGCTCGGGATCGACTCCAACATCGGGTTCCTCCGGGCCCTGCTCGCCGACGACGACGTCCGCGCCGGTGACCTCGACACCGGGCTGATCGCCCGGCGCGGCGCCGCGCTCGTCGACGACACGGTGCCCGCCGACGTCCTCGGTGCGGTCGCGGGTCTCGGGCTGCTGCGCCGGGAGCCGGCCGGGCCCGTGGTGGACCCCTTCGACGTCCCCGGTGGCTGGCGGGTCGGGGAGCCCGCCTGGACGGTGAGCCGCCTGGTCACCGGTGGCGCCGACGGCGCCGTCGAGGTTCGGGCCCGCGGCCGGGCGGCCGGGTTCGACCTGGCGCTGCCCGCCGCCGATGGAACCGCGGACGGGGACGCGGGGGACACCGCCGTCCCGGCGTCGGCGACACCCGCCGCGGCCGCCGCCCGCTGCCGCACCGCCGCCGTCGCACCGGGGGTCGTGGAGCACACCCAGGACGGCCGCACCCGCCGGTTCGCCGTCGCCGAGGGTGCCGACGGGGTCGTCTGGATCGGCCGTGACGGGCACGCCTGGGGCGTGCGCGAGCAGGCGCCGACGGAGGCCGCCGCGGCCGCCGGCGGTGCGGGCGGGCCGGTCGTCTCGCCGATGCCGGGGACGGTGACCGTCGTCGAGGTCGCCGACGGGGACGCCGTCGTCGCAGGTCAGAAGCTGGTCGTCGTCGAGGCCATGAAGATGGAACACGTGCTCACCGCCCCCGTCGACGGGACGGTGCGCGAGCTGAGGGCCCGGGCCGGAGCCACCGTCGCGAAGGACGCGGTGCTGCTCGTGGTCGAGCCCGCCACCCAGGAGGAGCAGGCATGACCACCGCCCAGGACGCCACCACCGCCGAGGAGTACGAGGCGCTGCGCGCCTCGGTCGAGGAGTTCGCCCGCAAGGAGGTCGCGCCGGTCATCGGCGACCTCTACATCCGCGAGGAGTTCCCCTACGACATCACCGCCAAGATGGGCGAGATGGGCCTGTTCGGCCTCCCCGTCCCCGAGTCCTACGGCGGCATGGGCGGCGACTACCACGCCCTCTGCCTGGCCCTGGAGGAGCTCGCCCGGGTCGACTCCTCGGTCGCGATCACCGTGGAGGCCGGCGTCGGGCTCGGTGCCATGCCGATCCTGCGCTTCGGCACCGACGAGCAGAAGGCGCGCTGGCTGCCCGACCTGGCCGCGGGCCGCACGCTCGGCGCGTTCGGCCTCACCGAGCCCGGCGGTGGCTCCGACGCCGGCGCCACCCGCACCACCGCCCGCCTCGACGGCGACGAGTGGGTGATCAACGGGTCGAAGTGCTTCATCACCAACTCCGGCACCGACATCACCTCGGTCGTCACCGTCACCGCCGTCACCGGCGAGAAGCCCGACGGCCGCAAGGAGATCTCGGCGATCCTCGTCCCGGCGGGCACGCCCGGGTTCACGGTGAGCGAGAAGTACTCCAAGGTCGGCTGGAACTGCTCCGACACCCGCGAGCTCTTCTTCGACGACGTCCGCGTCCCCGAGGCGAACCTGCTCGGCGAGCGCGGCCGCGGCTACGCCCAGTTCCTGTCCATCCTCGACGAGGGTCGGGTCGCGATCGCGGCGCTGGCGACCGGGCTGGCCCAGGGCTGCGTCGACGAGTCCGTCCGCTACGCCGGTGAGCGCGAGGCGTTCGGGAACACCATCGGCTCCTACCAGGCGATCCAGTTCAAGATCGCCGACATGGAGGCCCGCGCGCACACCGCCCGGCTGGCCTGGCAGCACGCCGCGCGGCTGCTCGTCGCGGGGGAGCCGTTCAAGAAGGAGGCGGCGATCGCCAAGCTCGTCTCGTCGAACGCCGCGATGGACAACGCGCGCGACGCCACCCAGATCTTCGGCGGCTACGGCTTCATGAACGAGTACCCGGTCGGGCGGTTCTACCGCGACGCCAAGATCCTCGAGGTCGGCGAGGGCACCTCCGAGGTGCAGAAGATGCTGATCGCGCGGCACCTGGGCCTGTAGCGACGATCCGTTCGGTCCCCGAACGACATTCCCGTCACGCGCGTGACGACCGTGATGCGGTGCCGCGCGCGTGACGGGGGTAGACCGGTGTCATGAGCAACGAGGTCAACCACCAGGTACGGCTCGCCGCACGCCCGCAGGGCACCCCCGGCCCGGAGGTGTGGGAGCACACCACCGAGCCGGTGCCCGAGCCCGGCGAGGGCCGCATCGTCGTCCGGGTCAGCCACATCTCGCTGGACCCGGCGATGCGCGGCTGGATGAACGAGGGGCGTTCGTACGCGCCCCCGGTCGGGATCGGCGAGGTGATGCGCGCGCTCGGCCTCGGTGAGGTCGTCGCCTCCAGGAACACGGACTTCGCCGTCGGCGACACCGTCACCGGTGTGCTCGGCGTGCAGGAGTACGTGGAGAGCGACGGCCGCGGCCTGCAGAAGGTCTCCCCGACCGCGGACGTGCCGCCGGAGCGCTACCTCGCGCTGCTCGGCATGACCGGCATGACCGCCTACTTCGGGCTGTTCGACGTCGGTGCGCTGAAGGAGGGCGACACGGTCGTCGTCTCCGGTGCGGCCGGGGCCGTCGGGTCGGTGGTCGGGCAGCTCGCGAAGGTCAAGGGCGCCCGGGTCGTCGGCATCGCGGGCGGCCCCGAGAAGTGTGCGTGGATCACCGGCGAGCTCGGGTTCGACGCCGCGATCGACTACCGCTCCGAGAACGTGTCGCAGCGCCTGAAGGAGCTCGCCCCCGAGGGCGTCGACGTGTACTTCGACAACGTCGGCGGGGACATCCTCGACGCCGTGCTCGGCAGGCTCGCGATGCACGCCCGCGTCGTCATCTGCGGCGCGATCAGCCAGTACAACGCCGAGGGCGGCATGACCGGCCCGAAGAACTACATGAACCTGCTGGTCAACCGGGCCCGCATGGAGGGTTTCCTGGTCGGCGACTACCTCCCCCGCTGGGGCGAGGCGGGCACGGAGCTCGCCGGCTGGCTCGCCGAGGGCCGCCTGCGCAGCCGTGAGGACGTCGTCGACGGCACCGTCGCGGACTTCCCGGAGGTCTTCCTCAAGCTCTTCCGCGGCGAGAACACCGGCAAGCTCGTGCTCCGGCTGAACCGGGCCTGACCCCGGCGTGCACCATGGCGGGGTGCGCCCCGCCATGGCCCGGACCGCCGTCGTCGTCTCGGGGGCGGCGATCCTCGTCGTCGAGACCCTCGCGACCCGGCTCGTCGCGCCCTACGTCGGACTGACGCTCGAGTCGACCACCGCCGTGATCGGGGTGGCCCTCGCCGGGATCGCGGCGGGCGCCTCGCTGGGTGGGCGGTGGGCCGACGAGCGCGACCCGGTGGCGGTCGCCGCGCTGATGATGGTCGTCGGCGGGCTGGGCACGCTGGCCGTGCGGCCGGTGGTCCGGCTGCTCGGGCCGCTGCTCGGGGCCGGGCCGTACGCCGCCGTGGTGCTCGTCGCCGCGTCCACCCTGGTCTCGGTGACGGCGCTCGCCGCGGTCACCCCGGCCGTCACCAAGGCCCGGCTGACCGGGCTGGACCGCTCCGGCGAGGTCGTCGGCGGGCTGTCCGCGGCAGGCACCCTCGGGTCGCTCGCCGGGACCTTCCTCACCGGGTTCGTGCTGGTCGCGCTGCTGCCGGTGAGCGCGATCCTGCTGGTCACCGCGGCCGCCTGCCTCGTGCTCGGGCTCGTCCTGGCGCCCCGGCGCCGGCGCTCGGACATCGCGAAGGGTGGTGCCGCGGCACTGCTGCTGGCCGTCGCGCTCGTCGCGCTGCCGGGGCGTTGCGACGCCGACACCACCTACTACTGCGCCGCCGTCCGGACCGACCCCGCGGACCCGGCCGGTCGTTATCTGGTGCTCGACGACCTGCGCCACTCCTACGTCCGCCTCGGCGACCCCGCGCACCTGGAGTTCGCCTACACGAAGCGGTTCGCCGCGGCCGTCGACACCGCGTTCGGACAGGGGCGCCCGGTCGACGCGGTGCACATCGGCGGCGGCGCGCTGACCATGCCGCGCTGGCTCGCCGCGACCCGCCCCGGCAGCACCTCGACCGTGCTGGAGCTGGACCAGGGCGTGATCGACCTCGGCGTCCGCTCCCTGGACGCGGGCGGGATCCCCGGCACCACCGTGCGCACCGGCGACGCCCGGGTGAACCTCGCCGCGCTGCCCGACGACTCCGCCGACCTGGTCGTCGGCGATGCCTTCGGCGCCCGCTCGGTGCCCTGGCACCTGTCCACCGCGGAGTTCCTCGACGAGGTGGCGCGGGTGCTGCGCCCGGGCGGGCTCTACGTCCTCAACGTGATCGACCGGTACCCGCTCGACCTGGTGAAGGCCGCCACCGCGACCGTCGAGTCCCGGTTCGCGACGACGATGCTCCTCGCCCGCCCCGACGAGTTCGCCCCCGGCGGGGGCGGGAACGTCGTGGTCGTCGCCTCGGACCGGCCGCTCGACCCGGCCGCCCTCGGTGCCGCCGTCGCCCGTTCCGAGCCGGCCGGCACGGTCCTCGACCCGGCCCGCACCGCCGCGTTCACCGCGGGGGCCCCGGTCCTGACCGACGACCGCGCCCCGGTGGACCAGCTGATCACCACCGGGCTGGCGGGATAGGACGCCCCCTCCGCGCCCCGGGGTGCCGTGCCCCGCCCAGCTCGGCGTCCCGCTGCGCCGAGATGCAGCTCAGCGGGACTTGTGGATCTCCAGCGCCCGCTCAGCTGCATCTCGGCGCCGGTGATCCGAGCACGGACGAATCGTCGGCCTGCCGGCCCGTTCGTCGAGATGCAGCCCGGGGTGGTCCGCAGACCGCCGTGACGACCCTCAGCTCCATCTCGTCGGTGGAACCGGTCCGGGCTCGGACGACTCGGGGCGTCGCCGAGCAGCCGCGCGGGAGGCCGGGGCACCGGGAGGCGAGGCTCATCGGGAGGTGAGGCCCGGCCGCGCGGGGTCCGGATCACGCTAGGGTCGGCGACGGGGTCCGGTGGGCCCCGTCGGACGATCGAGGGGGAGACGGGCGTGGCGACCTGGGAGGACCTGAAGGCCTACGTCGTGGTCCGGTACGAGATCGTCCGCCAGGGTGCGGACGAGCTGCGGTTCCGGCTGCCGACGACCGAGGACCGGGACCAGCTCGTCGTCGTGAAGCGGGTGCGGGAGGGTGCGGGCCGCCCCGGCGTCGAGGTCACCGACGCGGCGGCCGCGGTCGCCGACCCGGACCAGGAGTGGGTGCAGATCGAGTCCCCGGTCGCGCGGCTCGGCGAGGTCGACCTCGGCCGCGCCCTGGAGCTCGCGGGGCCGTCGGTGGTCGGTGGGCTGGCCGCGGAGGAGGGCGTCGTGGTGTTCCGGCACTCGATCCCGCTCGGCCCGGCCGCGCTGGACGGGTTCGAGTTCCCGTTCCGCCAGGTCGTCCACCTCGCCGACGAGCTGGAGCACGCGCTCACCGGGCGCGACGACCACTGAGGTCGGGCCGTGCGGCCGCCGTCACACTTGACCTGAAGTCCGGTTCAGCTATCAGGCTGCGGGCATGGCCGACTACACGCTTCCGGACCTGCCCTACGACTACTCCGCGCTCGCCCCGCACATCGCGCCCGAGATCATGGAGCTGCACCACTCCAAGCACCACAACACCTACGTCCAGGGCCTCAACACCACCCTCGACAAGCTCGCCGACGCCCGCGACAAGAACGACTTCGGCGCCATCGTCGGACTCGAGAAGACCCTCGCGTTCAACCTCGGCGGCCACGTCAACCACTCCGCCTTCTGGAACAACCTCTCCCCCGACGGCGGCGACAAGCCCACCGGCGACCTCGCCGCCGCCATCGACGCCGACTTCGGCTCCTTCGACGGCTTCCAGGCCCACTTCACCGCCGCCGCCACCACCATCCAGGGCTCCGGCTGGGCCGTCCTCGGCCACGACCGGCTCGGCGACCGCCTGCTCATCCACCAGCTCTACGACCAGCAGTCCCAGCTCCCCGCCGGCCAGACCCCCATCGTCCTGCTCGACATGTGGGAGCACGCCTTCTACCTGCAGTACAAGAACGTCAAGCCCGACTACGTCAAGGCCTGGTGGAACGTCGTCGACTGGGCCGACGCCGCCGAGCGGTTCGCCCGGGCGCGGGCGTGACGGTCGCCGATCCGGCCGGGGGCCTGCGGGCGGCGTTCCGTGGGCACCCCGCCGGAGTCGCCGTGCTCACCGCGACCGGGCCCGACGGGCCGGTCGGGATGACGGCGTCGTCGGTCGCCTCGGTCGGGGTGGACCCGCCCGCGGTGTCGTTCTCGACCGCCCGTGACTCGCGGCTGGCCGGTGCGCTCGCCGGGGGCGGGACGGTCGTCGTGCACCTGCTCGACGACACCGACACCGGTCTCGCGACGGCGTTCGCGGTCCCGGGCGCGGAACGGTTCGGAGCCGGTGTCCGGTGGATGGCCCTGCCGACCGGGGAGCCGTGGCTGGTCGACGTGGGCACCGCGCTGCGCTGCCGGGTCCTGTCGGTCACCGAGGTCGGCGCGTCGCTGCTGGTCGCGGCCGAGGTCGTCGAGCTGCTCGGGCTGCGCCGTCGCGGCCGACCCCTGGTGTGGGTCGGACGGGCCTACCGCGGCGTCCCCGTCGAGGACGAGGACGCGGTCACAGTGGCTGCGGATGCACGTCCAGCGCCTGGTCGATCACCGTACGCAGACGGTTGAGCAGCTCGTCGGCCTCGCTCCAGGTGACCGCGCCGGTCGCGACGCCGTGGCGCAGCTCCTCGGCGATGGTGCGGGCGAATCCGGTGGACCAGGTGTGACGGGGGTCGATGCTCCGCATGGACGAATATTGCCCTACGCGACCTGCGGCGTTCACCCCGGGTGCTCGTTTCGTTCACAGCGCGTGTGCGACAGGGTGGGCGAAATCGGTGACGTCCGGCGATGCACACCGCGGGGACGCGGGGCGGTCCGCGGGCCGGCCGGTGACGCACCGGCGACGACGATGGTCCGATCGGCGGGACCCGGCGCACCCGCGGGTGGCCCCGCGGCGTCGTCCCCGGGGGGTCGGATCGACGATTCGCCCGGTGTGCGTCACGATGATCGCCCGGCCCCCGGGCGAATCGATCCAGACGGAGTGTGCGCGTGACCACCTCGGAGTACAGCAGCATCACGCCCGGGGACCTGGCCATCGACACGCTCGGCCCGGCCCGCATCACCTCGCCGCTGGCGCCGCTGCTCGACGCCCGCCGCACCACCGAGCACTACGTCGACGCCGGTGACCGGGTCCTGCTCGACGACACCGCCGCCGGGATCCGCGCCCGCGGCGTCGAACCGGAGGAGCTGCCGGGCCTGGAGCCGTGCGGGCCGCGCCGGCAGATCTACTTCGACCCGTCGAAGACCCGCGCCGGGATCGTCACCTGCGGCGGACTGTGCCCGGGGCTCAACGACGTCATCTCCGGCCTGGTCCGCACCCTGACCTACCACTACGGCGTGCGCCGGGTCGTCGGCTTCCGCAACGGCTACCGCGGCTTCGTCTCCTCCTACGGCCACGACGTCGTCGAGCTGAGCCCGGAGTCGGTGCGCGACATCCCGGTCGACGGCGGCACCTTCCTCGGCACCTCGCGCGGCCCGCAGGACCCCGAGGAGATCGTCGACTGCCTCGAGCAGATGCACCTCAACGTGCTGTTCGTGATCGGCGGCGACGGCACCATGCGCGGCGCGATGGAGATCGCCAGGGTGGTGGGGGAGCGGGGGCTGCGGATCGCCGTCGTCGGGATCCCGAAGACGATCGACAACGACATCCCGTTCATCGACCAGTCCTTCGGCTTCCAGACGGCGTTCTCCCAGGCCAGCGAGGCCATCCGGTCGGTCACGGTGGAGGCCAAGTCCACCCCCGGCGGCGTCGGCCTGGTCAAGCTGATGGGCCGGCACTCCGGCTTCATCGCCTGCTACGCCTCGCTCGTGCGGTCCGACGCCGACGCCGTCCTGATCCCCGAGGTGCCCTTCGAGCTGGACGGCGAGACCGGTCTGCTGAACCACCTGCGACGACGGGTGTCCCAGCGCGGGCACGCGGTCGTCGTCGTCGCGGAGGGGGCGGGGCAGGAGATGCTGCCGCCGGTCGGGCGCACCGACGCCTCCGGCAACGCGAAGCTCTCCGACGTCGGCCCCTGGCTCAAGGAGCGCATCGCCGACTCCTTCGCCGACGCCGGGATGGAGACCACCGTCCGCTACGTCGACCCGAGCTACATCATCCGCAGCGTCCCCGCGAACCCCTACGACAGCGTCTACACCGTCCGGCTGTCCCAGGCCGCGGTGCACGCCGCCATGTCCGGGCGCACCGCGATGGTGGTCGGACGGGTGCGGCGCCGGTTCGTGCACATCCCGATGAGCCTGGCCGTCAGCCGTCGCAACCAGGTCGACCCGCACGGCGACCTGTGGATGGCCGTGCTGGAGTCGACCGGGCAGCCGTGGCGCTTCGGCGAGGACTCCGGAGCACCGACCCGGGCCCCGCACACCTGACCGGCGTCCTAGTTGAGGTGGGCCCGGTGCTTCATCGCCTCGGTGCGCACCTGGTCCAGCACGTCGGCGCCCGAGCGCGATCCGCGCCCCGGACCGTCCACCCAGGACTCCATCAGCCGGGCCGCCTCGTCCCAGCGGGCCTGCGCGGCGAGCACCTCGCCGAGCTCGCGGATGAGCTCCGGGCCCTGGTGGCGCAGGCCCAGCCGCATCCGGAGTACCCACTCCAGGCCGTCGTGGTCGCGGGAGCGGCCGTAGGTCGCACGCAGGTTCTCCAGCATCCGGGCGAGGATCTGGCGGGTCGAGGTCCGCGGCAGCATGCCCGCGTCGAAGGGCACCTCCGGGCCGGCGCCCGTCGTCGCGCGGAAGAGCTCCTCGCAGCCCGCCGGGTCGAGCCGCCTGCCGCCGTCGAAGGCGTCGACGAGGCGCTGGGTGCCGGGCACCCGCACCAGGAAGTGCCCGGGCATGCCGACGCCCTCCAGCGGTACCCCGGCCCGGCGGCCCACCTCGATCGCGACGACCGACAGGGTGATCGGGATGCCGGTGCGGCGTTCGAGGACGTCGGGCAGGAAGGAGTTGCGCGGGTCGGCGTAGTCGGCGGAGTTGCCGCGGAACCCGGCCTCGGTGAACAACCGGTGCAGCAGCGACTCGAAGCCGGTGACACCGTCGGCGAGCTCGTCGAGCGTGGCGCGGGCCCGTGCGGTGGACACCGCCGCGACCTCCGGATCCGGGGCGGCGCCGGCGGCGATCGCCAGTGCGGCCTCGTCGAGCGGCGGTTCGGGCCCGGTCACCATCCGCAGGAAGCGGGTCACCGGGTCGGCGCGGTCGTGCCGGGTCACCCCGGGACCGTACCGGGATTCACGGGGGCGACATCGTGACGCGCACGACCGTGCCCGTCACCTGACCGGGGTCGTCCTCCGCGGTCCACACCTGCAGCACGTCCGACAGCTCCGAGGCCAGCCACATCCCCCGGCCGCGGTTCCCGGCGACCGGTGGCGCGGCGAGCCCGGGGAACGCGAGCCGGCACGTCGCGGCGTCGCTCATCTCCGAGACCAGCCCCGCCTCGGTGCGCCACATCCGCAGGACCGGGTTACCCGACCCGTGCTCGACGCCGTTGCTGATCAGCTCGTTGACTGCCAGCACGAGGTCGGAGGTCCGGCTGGGCCCCAGCCCGGACAGCTCGGCCTGCCGCTCGACGACGCGCCGCATCGACCCGAGGTCGTCCAAGGTCACCGGCAGCGTCACGATCGCCGGCCCCAGCTCGTCCGGCGGGCACTGCGGGTTCTCGGCCAGCAGCTCGTGGTCGTCGCGCCGGCAGCCGCTCGGGACCGGGGCGCCGTCCACGAGGAACTCGTCGTGCAGGGCCCCGGCGTGCGCGCGGTCGGCCTCGACGTCGGGGAAGCAGCACAGCAGCTCGACGGGCAGCGCGCGCAGGGCGTGCGAGAGGGCGAGGTCGAGGCGGGTCCAGTAGGCGGCGTCCGCGCCGGGCAGCTCGACCGGCTGGCCGACCGTGCACACCCCGGACGCGCCGTCGGCCAGCGCTTCGCGCACCGCGCGGCTCCAGCGCCCCGCGACCGTGAACGGCGGGGCCGAGTGCATCCGGTCCGGCGTGCGGAACTCCACCCCGGCGTCGTGGCCGAGGGAGCGGCGCAGCACCGCGGCACACCGCGGGTCGACGACCACGAGCGCGCGACGGCCCGACTCCAGCGCCTCGGTCACCGGTGCGGTGAGGGCGGCGGCCTGGTGCTCGGGATCCCGGTACGGCACGGCCCGGTGGACGAGGCCGTCCGGGTCGGGACGCGGGGTGGTGGTGGTGGTGGTCATCGGCGGTCGGGGGCGGTCGGGGTCATGGGGCGTAGGCCTTCCACGTCGAAGCTGTGCCCATCTGCTCAAGGCGGCTCCTGACGAGGTGACCTTAACCAAGCCGCACCGGTCGTGCGGTGCGGGGCGTGTGTGTTCGACGACGTCGCACCCCCCGGCGGCCCGCGGTGCGGTAGGGAAAGCTGGAAACGGATCACCCATCACCTACCACGAACGGAGTGACAGATGCGCGTCTTCGACGGAGTGGACGAGCTGCGGGCGGCCAAGGGGACCGAGATCGGGACCTCGCCCTGGCTGACCGTCACGCAGGAGCGGATCGACGGTTTCGCCGACGCCACCGACGACCACCAGTGGATCCACGTCGACGCCGAGCGGGCCGCGTCCGGACCGTTCGGCGCCACGATCGCCCACGGCTTCCTGTCGCTGTCGCTGCTGCCCAAGCTGGTCCAGTCCGTCTACAAGGTGGACGGGGTCACGATGGGCGTGAACTACGGCCTCAACAAGGTCCGGTTCACCAGCCCGCTGCCGGTGGGCAGCCGGATCCGCGCCCGGGTCGAGCTGACCGACGTCAGCGACGTCTCCGGCGGCGTCCAGCTCACCATCGGCGTGACCGTCGAGGTCGAGGGATCCGAGAAGCCCGCCCTGGTCGCCGAATGGCTGACCCGGCAGTTCGTCTAGGAGGAGAGAACCCATGCGTGATGCGGTGATCTGCGAGCCGCTGCGGACCCCGGTCGGCGGGTTCGGGGGGTCGCTGCGCGACGTCCCGGCCCACACCCTCGCCGCGACCGTGATCCGCGCCCTGATGGAGCGGACCGGGCTGGACCCCGACGTCGTCGAGGACGTCGTGCTGGGCCACTGCTACCCGACGATGGACGCCCCGGCGATCGGACGGGTCGCCGCGCTCGACGCCGGCCTGCCGGTGACCGCGGGCGGCATCCAGATCGACCGCCGCTGCGGCTCGGGCCTGCAGGCCGTGCTCTACGCGGCCGGCCAGGTCCGGACGGGCGCGGCGGAGGTCGTGCTGGCCGGCGGTGCCGAGTCGATGTCGGGCGCGTCGTTCTACTCCACCGGGATGCGCTGGGGGGTCAAGGGCGGCCCCGGCGTGATGCTGAACGACTCGCTGGCCCGCGGCCGCGTCACCGCCGGCGGGAAGAACTTCCCGGTGCCGGGCGGCATGCTGGAGACCGCGGAGAACCTGCGCCGCGACTACGCGATCGGTCGCGCCGAGCAGGACGAGTACGCCGTCCGCTCGCACCACCGGGCGGCGGCCGCGCAGGAGTCCGGGGTGTTCGCCGAGGAGATCGTCCCGGTGACCGTGCCCGGCCGGAAGGGCGACACCGTCGTCGAGCGCGACGAGCACGTCCGCCCCGACTCGACGGTCGAGAAGCTGGCGACGCTGCGCCCGATCCTGGGCAAGGACGATCCGGACGCCACCGTGACCGCGGGCAACGCGTCGGGCCAGAACGACGGCGCCGCGATCTGCGTGGTGACCAGCCCGGAGAAGGCCGCCGAGCTCGGACTGCGCCCGCTGGCGAAGGTCGTGTCCTGGGGCCTGGGCGGGGTCCCGCCCAAGACGATGGGCATCGGCCCGGTCCCGGCGACGGCCAAGACGCTGGACGCGGCCGGGCTGACCCTGGCCGACATCGACCTGATCGAGCTGAACGAGGCGTTCGCGGCGCAGGTCCTGGCCTGCACGCGGGAGTGGAAGTTCACCGACGCCGACTTCGAGCGCACCAACGTGCACGGCTCGGGGATCTCGATGGGGCACCCGGTCGGCGCCACCGGCGGCCGCATCCTGGCCACGCTCACCCGGGAGATGGTGCGTCGCGACGCCCGCTACGGGCTGGAGACGATGTGCATCGGCGGCGGCCAGGGGCTCGCCGCGGTGTTCGAGAAGGTGTGACCCGTAGCCGGGGCGGCCGTGCACGGCCGCCCCGGCGACCGGTCAGTGCCCGGCGTTCTTCGCGCGCTCGTAGGACGCCTTGATCTCGCGCTCGGCGTCGGCCCGGCCGACCCAGGACGCGCCCTCGACGCTCTTGCCCGGCTCGAGGGTCTTGTAGATCTCGAAGAAGTGCTGGATCTCCGCCCGGTCGAACTCGGCCAGGTGGTGGATGTCGCGCAGGTGCTCCTGGCGGGGGTCGTCCGAGGGGACGCAGAGGACCTTGTCGTCGCCGCCCTTCTCGTCCTTCATCCGGAACATGCCGATCGCGCGGGAGCGGATGACGCACCCGGGGAAGGTCGGCTCCTGCACCAGGACCAGGGCGTCCAGCGGGTCCCCGTCCTCGCCCAGGGTGTCGTCGATGAACCCGTAGTCGGCGGGGTACTGGGTGGCGGTGAACAGGGTGCGGTCGAGCCGGATACGTCCGGTCTCGTGATCGACCTCGTACTTGTTCCGGCCGCCCTTGGGGATTTCGATGGTGACGTCGAAGTCCACGGTTCGTTGCTCCTTGAAGAGGGTCAGCGGTCTTGTGTCACGGCTCCACCGGATCCGGGGCGGGGCCGCTGGCCCGCCCGCTCCGGCGGTGTCGGTGCTGCCCCCTAGTGTGAGGGACCGGGTGGGCGCGGGTGCACGCCGGTGAGGGCGGAGCGGGCCGATGTGGCCCGCGTCGCACCACCGTGCGGGCAGGTCGGCCGCCGGACGAGCAGGTACAGGAGGGTCCGTGGGACGCAGGCATCGCCGGCCGGAGCGCAGCTACCGGCGGTTCGCCGTGGTCGCGGTCGCGGTGATGGCACTGGCCTCGCTGTTCGGCGCCGTCGCCCTGGCCGGGCCGGACGCCCGCAGCTCGTTCGGGCTCGGCACCACCGCCACCCAGTACCCGCCGGTCCCGATGCCCGCGCTGCGCCCGCTCACACCGACGGCGCCGGTGCCGAGTGCCGCCGGGATCACCCAGGCCCTGTCCTCCCAGCTCGACGCGCCCGAGCTCGGCGAGGTCACCGGGGTCGTCATGGACTCCGCGGCCCCGCGCGGGGTGAAGCCGATCTGGGAGCGCGACGGCGACCGCGGCATGGTCCCCGGCTCCACGACGAAGCTGCTCACCGCCGCGGCCGCGCTGCTGTCGCTGAACCCGACCGACCGGCTCGCGACCCGGGTCGTGCCCGGTCCGTCCCCGGACTCGGTCGTCCTCGTCGGGTCCGGCGACCCGTCGCTGACCGCGCTGCCCGACGGGCAGGACGGGCTCTACCCGGAGCCCGCGCGGATCGCCGACCTCGCCGAGCAGGTGAAGAAGGCCGTCGGCCGCCCGATCACGACGGTCTACACCGACGCGAGCCTCTGGAAGGGTCCGGCCGAGTCCCCGGGCTGGGGGCCCACCGACGTCGCGGACGGCTACGTCGCCCCGATGTCGGCGCTGATGCTCGACGGCGGGCGCACCGACCCGCTGCAGCAGGACGGCCCGCGCAGCACCGACCCCGCCGCGGCCGCCGGGAAGGCGCTGGCCCGCGCGCTCGGCGCCTCCGACGTCCGCGAGGGCGTCGCCGCCGCGAACGCGCCGGTGCTGGGCAGCGTGTCCTCCCCGCCGATCGCGAGCCTCATCGAGTACATGCTCACCGCCTCGGACAACGTCACGGCCGAGGCGATGGCCCGCCAGGTCGCGGTGTCCAAGGACGGCGAGGCCTCGTTCGACGGCGCCTCGAAGGCCGTCACCGAGGCGCTGGTCCAGGCCGGCTACGACGTGTCCGGGCTGCAGCTCGCCGACGGCAGCGGCCTGTCCCGGGACAACCTGATCCCGGCCCGGCTGCTCGGCGCGGTGCTGTCCTCGGCCGCCGCCCAGTCCGACAGCCCGACCGACGTGCAGTTCCTGCGCCCGATCCTCACCGGGCTCCCGGTCGCCGGCGGTGGCGGGACGCTCGCCGACCGGTTCGGCGACCCGCGGTCGGTCGCCGGGCGCGGTGTCGTGCGCGCCAAGACCGGCACGCTGTCCGGCGCCTCCAGCCTCGCCGGGGTCGTCACCGACGTCGACGGCAGGCTGCTGGTGTTCGCGCTGCTGTCCAACGGCACCTCGCCCGCCGACGCCCGGCCCGCGCTGGACCGCATCGCGGCGACGCTGTCGCGCTGCGGCTGCCGCGGCTGACCCGGTCTCGCGCACCCGTCGTCGCGGGTAGCGTGGGACGCATGGAGACCGACACGACCGGCCCGGTCACCGGCCGCCCCCGGCCCGACATCACCGGCGCCGGGCTGCCGGTGAACTGGTCCCTGGCCGCGTCGACGGCGGCATCGCTGATGCCCGCCGGGCCCCGCACCACCCCCGCGGTGGCGGGCGCGCTGGTGGAGCGCCTGCGCACCGACTCCGCCCGCGCCGAGGGACACGTCCGCGAGGTCACCGGCCTCGGGGCGGACCTGCCGCTGCTGCCCGCCGACGTGCTGGACCGGCCCGCCTGGGCGCGTGCCGCCGTCGGGGGGATGGAGGCGCTGACCTCCGGCGCCCGGCTGCCCGACTCGCCGTGGCCGCTGCGCACGGTCACCGCGGCCGGCTCGGGGATGCAGCTCGGCGCGCTGCTCGCCTACATGGGTGCCCGCGTGCTCGGCCAGTACGACCCGTTCGGCGGGCCCGGCGGGGCGGGGCGGCTCATCGTCGTCGCCCCGAACGTCTACGCCGCCTCGCGCTCACTCGACGTCGACGGCGACCAGTTCGGCCTCTGGGTCTGCCTGCACGAGGCCACCCACCGGCTCCAGTTCACCGCGGTGCCGTGGCTGCGCGACCACTTCTCCGGGCTGGTCACCGAGCTGCTGTCGCTGCAGGAACCGGACACCGCGCGGCTCGCCCGGCTGCCCGACGCGATCCGCGCGCTGCGCGGCGAGGACGGCCGCAAGGCCGACGTGCTCGCGCTCGTCGAGCTGCTGCAGGGCCCCGAGCAGCGGGCCGTGCTCGACCGGCTGCTCGCCCTGTCGACCCTGCTGGAGGGGCACGCCGACCACGTCATGGACGCCGTCGGGCCGGACGTGGTCCCCGACGTCGCGCTCATCCGGCGCCGGTTCACCGAGCGCCGCCGCGGCGGCGGGCTGATCGACCGGATCCTGCGCGCGCTTCTCGGGGTCGAGGCGAAGATGCGCCAGTACGCCGTCGGCGCCGCGTTCTGCCGGGCCGTCGAGCGCGAGGCCGGGATGGCCGGGATCAACCGGGTCTGGGAGTCGCCGGAGACGCTGCCGACCCGCGCCGAGCTGGACGACCCCGCCGCGTGGCTGCGCCGCGTCGCCTGACGGGTCACGGGCCCGCCGGGGCCGGCCGGGTCCGGCGTGCCGTGCGGGCCGCACTGGACCGACTGCCCGGCGACGTGGCGGCCGCCCCCCCGCTGGTCGCCTGCTCCGGCGGGGCCGACTCCACCGCGCTGGTGCTCGCCGTCCGGGAGGCGGTCGAGGGGCCGGTGCACGCCGCCGTCGTCGACCACGGGCTGCAGGACGGGTCCGCGGAGCGCTCGGCGGGGCTCGCCACGCTGCTGCGCGGGCTCGGGGTGACGGCGACGGTGCACCCGGTCGTCGTCGGCGCCGCGGGCGGCCCCGAGGCCGCGGCCCGGGCCGCCCGGTACGCGGCGCTGCGGGCGGCGCGGCCGACGCCGTCGTCGCCGGTGCTGCTCGGGCACACCCTCGACGACCAGGCCGAGACGGTCCTGCTGGGCCTCGGCCGGGGCTCCGGGGCCCGGTCGCTGTCCGGGATGCGCGAGTGGACCGAGCCGTGGCTGCGCCCGCTGCTCGGGGTGCGCCGGGCCGACACCGTCGCCGCCTGCGCGGTCGCCGGCGTCGCGGCCTGGGCCGACCCGCAGAACGCCGACCCCCGCTTCGTCCGCTCCCGGCTGCGCCACGAGGTGCTGCCGCTGCTGGAGGACGTCCTGGGCGGCGGGGTCGCGGCCGCGCTCGCCCGCACCGCGGACCAGCTCCACGACGACGACGCCGCCCTCTCCGTCGCCGCGGCCCGGCTGCTGTCCGCGGCCCGCGTGGCCACGGACGGTGAGCGGAATGCACCGGCGGGGGGGCCCGGGCCGGGTGATTCCGGCGACAACGGCTCACCACCGGGTACCGCCGTGACCGACCCCACCGGGGCCGCGGCGGGGGTCGGGGAGGCCCTCGGCACCGCGCTCGACACCGGTGTACTGGCCGCTGCCGAGCCCGCCGTACGGCGCCGGGTCCTGCGGGAATGGCTCGCCGGAGCGGGCGCGCGGGCCCTCACCGACGCGCAGCTGCGGGCGGCCGACGACCTCGTCGGGGCCTGGCGCGGGCAGGGCGGACCGGCGGTGGGCGGCGGCTTGGTGCTGACCCGCGCCCGTGGCAGGCTCGTGCTGCGCCGCCGCAGCCGGCCGCGTGACCGGGCGTGACCGCGGGTCCGGTGCACAGGGTCGACCGGACCGCCACACGGTCCGTGCGAGGGGGTCGGGTGTACGACGGGGACATCTCCTCGGTGTTGGTCACCGAGGAGCAGGTGCGCGAGAAGACCGCGGAGCTGGCGCAGCAGATCGCCGGTGACTACGCCGACCTCGTGCGCGACGGCCGCGAGTCCGACCTCGTGCTGATCGGCGTCCTCAAGGGCGCCGTCATGTTCATGACCGACTTCGCCCGCGCGCTGCCCATCCCGGCCCAGCTGGAGTTCATGGCGGTGAGCTCCTACGGCTCGTCGACCTCGTCGTCGGGCGTCGTGCGGATCCTCAAGGACCTCGACCGCGACATCGCCGGGCGGCACGTGCTGATCGTCGAGGACATCATCGACTCGGGGCTGACCCTGAACTGGCTGCTGGGCAACCTGCAGACCCGCTCGCCCGCGTCGCTGGAGGTCGTGACGCTGCTCCGCAAGCCGGACGCGGTGAAGGTCGACGTCCCGGTCCGTTACGTCGGCTTCGACATCCCGAACGAGTTCGTCGTCGGCTACGGCCTCGACTACGCCGAGCGCTACCGCGACCTGCCCTACATCGGCACGCTCGACCCGTCGGTCTACGCCTGAGCGCGGCTCAGCCGAGCCCGGGCCCGGCCGGTGTGGCCAGCGCGCGCGGGTCCACCCCGGCCGGGGCCGCGGTGAACGCGGGTCCGCCGGCGAGTGCCAGACCGGCCGGACCGTCGGTGCGGGCGGCGTAGTCCAACGCCCTCGCCAGGTCGGTGTACTCGATGCTGGGCAGGTCGTCGGTGGTGGTGAGGCTGGACAGCACGCCGATCGCGCGGCCCTGTGCGTCGAGCAGCGGGCTGCCCGACTCCCCGGCGACGCCGTCCTGCACGGCGAACACCGCGTGTCCCCAGCCGCCACCGACCTCGGCGGCGGCCGCACCGGCGCGCACCCCGACCGTGCGGACGCCGCCGGCGCCCGGCGGGTTGGTCAGGCCGTAGACCGGGGTGCCGGCGGGCAGCGGCGCGGTGCGGACCGCGCCGGGACCGCCGAAGAACGGCACCGCGGCACCCACCGAGGGGCGGGCGCCCGCGGGCAGCTCGACGAGCGCGAGGTCGTTGTAGGCGCAGGCGTCGGGGTCGCGCTCCCCGCGGGCCTGCATGGTGTTCCACGAGCTCCACGCCAGCGTCCCGGTGACCGTGCCGTCGCGGCCGTGCACCAGCACCGGGGTGCCCAGCGGCACCGCGTCGGAGGTGCAGCCGTCGGTCTCGGTCTCGTCGCCGGTGCCGCCGCAGTGCGCGGCCTGCCCGAGGAAGGTGCGCTCGCCCGCGGTGAACACGAACCCGGCCGTGCACAGGCCCGCGCCGGTGGTCTCGGTGACGGTCCCCGGGCCGATCGACCCCGGCCCCGCGACGACGGCCGGGTGCGGCACGAGGTCGCTCGCCTCGGCCCGGGCGGTGGTCGCCGGCGGCGCGGTCACGACCGGCGGCGTCGGTGCGGCGGCCGCGGGCGGCGGGATCACGGGCACGGCGGCGGCCGTCCCCACCGGCACGGTGAACACCGCCAGTGCCGCCGCGGCGGCGAGACCGGCGGCGAGCACCGACACCGTCCGCCGGGGTCCGGCCACCGCGTGCAGCGCCATCCGATCGTCCCTCCCGACCCGCAGACCATCGCCGCTGGACCGGACGGAGCAGGGCGCCGCTGCCCTCCGCCGCCGTCCCGGTACCGAGCGTGCTGCACAGTTGTCCCACACCACGGTGTCGACGTGTGCGTCGGGACACCCCTGTGGGGGAACCGGGCAGGTCGCCGGTTCGTTCACCGATCGGCCGTCCGCTCACCGGGCGGTCCGGCCAGGTCCGTCCGGAGCACGCCACCCACCGTGGGGCTATCCTGGCGGGTCAGGGCCCTCCGGCGGGGCGGTACACCGTCCGCCGCCGCTGCCGAGAACCACTCCCGGGAAGGTGAAGGCCACCCAGGCCGACGTTGCATGGACCGCAAGCGCCTGCTCCGCAACCCGCTGATCTGGATCCTCGTCGCACTCCTGATCTATCTCGGGTTCAGCCAGCTGTTCGACGACACCCGCGGATACACCGAGGTCACGACGTCGGTCGCGCTCTCCCAGGTGCAGTCGGGGAACGTCAAGGACGCCCTCGTCGAGGACCGTGAGCAGCAGCTCCGCCTCACGCTGGACCGCCCGATCGAGGTCGACGGCAACGAGACGACCCAGATCCTCACCCAGTACCCGGCGCAGATCTCCGGTCAGATCTTCGACCAGGTCCGCCAGGTCCCCGGGATCGCCGAGTACGACACCGTCGTCCGCCAGGACTCCTTCCTCTCCACGCTGCTGATCACGATGATCCCGCTGGCGCTGGTCCTGATCCTGCTGTTCTGGTTCCTGAACAACGCCCAGGGCGGCGGGAACCGGGTCATGAGCTTCGGCAAGTCCAAGGCCAAGCAGCTGAACAAGGACATGCCGAAGAACACGTTCGCGGACGTGGCGGGCGCCGACGAGGCGGTCGAGGAGCTCTACGAGATCAAGGACTTCCTGCAGAACCCGGGCCGCTACCAGGCCCTGGGCGCGAAGATCCCCAAGGGCGTGCTGCTCTACGGCCCGCCCGGCACCGGCAAGACGCTGCTGGCCCGTGCGGTCGCCGGTGAGGCGGGCGTGCCGTTCTACACGATCTCCGGGTCCGACTTCGTCGAGATGTTCGTCGGTGTCGGTGCCTCCCGGGTGCGCGACCTGTTCGAGCAGGCCAAGCAGAACGCGCCCTGCATCATCTTCGTCGACGAGATCGACGCGGTCGGCCGCCAGCGCGGCGCCGGCCTCGGCGGCGGGCACGACGAGCGCGAGCAGACCCTGAACCAGCTGCTCGTCGAGATGGACGGCTTCGACGCCCGCGGCGGCATCATCCTGATCGCCGCGACGAACCGGCCGGACATCCTGGACCCGGCGCTGCTGCGCCCGGGCCGGTTCGACCGGCAGATCCCGGTCGGCGCCCCCGACCTGGCGGGCCGTCGCGCGATCCTGAAGGTGCACTCCAAGGGCAAGCCCTTCGCCGACGACGTCGACCTCGAGTCGCTGGCCAAGCGCACCGTGGGCATGTCCGGTGCCGATCTGGCCAACGTGATCAACGAGGCCGCGCTGCTGACCGCCCGCGAGCACGGGACGCTGATCAACGGCGCCGCGCTGGAGGAGTCGGTCGACCGCGTCGTCGGCGGCCCCCGGCGCAAGTCGAAGATCGTCTCCGAGCGCGAGAAGAAGATCACCGCATACCACGAGGGCGGGCACGCGCTGGCCGCGTGGGCGATGCCGGACCTGGAGCCGGTCTACAAGCTCACGATCCTGCCGCGCGGGCGCACCGGCGGGCACGCGCTCGTCGTCCCGGAGGACGACAAGGGCCTCATGACCCGCGCCGAGATGATCGCGCGGCTGGTGTTCGCGATGGGTGGGCGCTCGGCCGAGGAGCTCGTCTTCCACGAGCCCACGACCGGCGCGTCCTCCGACATCGACCAGGCCACCAAGATCGCCCGTGCGATGGTCACCGAGTACGGCATGAGCGCCAAGCTCGGCGCCGTCCGCTACGGCCGCGAGCAGGGCGACCCGTTCCTCGGCCGCTCGATGGGCAACCAGGCGGACTACTCGCTCGAGGTCGCCCACGAGATCGACGAGGAGGTGCGCAAGCTCATCGAGGCCGCGCACACCGAGGCGTGGGAGATCCTCAACACCTACCGCGACGTGCTCGACGACCTCGTGCTGGAGCTCCTGGACAAGGAGACCCTGAACCGCAAGGACCTCGAGCGGATCTTCGGGTCGGTGGAGAAGCGGCCGCGGATCACCGCGTTCGACGACTTCGGCGTGCGCACGCCGTCGGAGAAGCCGCCGATCAAGACCCGGCGCGAGCTGGCGCACGAGCGCGGTGAGGTCCTGCCGCCCGAGGAGGACGAGCGCACCCCGGTCGAGGTCGGCTCGGGCTCCGCCAACGGCTACGGCGACGCGCCCGGCACCCCCGGCGCCTCCCCGTTCCCGGCGGGCGGCTCGGCCCCGAGCCGCCCGGACGCCCCGAACGACGGCGGCTACGGCCCCGGCGACGGCGGCCAGGGGCACGGCGGCGGCAACGGGAACGGGAACGGCTACGGCGCGCCCGGCAACGGGCACGGCGCCCCGGCCCACGGCTACGGCCGGGCCGGGTCCTACGGCGGACCGGGACAGCCCCCGCCGCCCGCCGTCGCCCCGAACTACGGCGCCCCGCCGGACTGGCGGCCCGCGACCACCCCGCAGGGGCAGAGCTGGCCGCCGCCGAACTGGGCGCAGCCGCAGCAGCAGGGCGGGCCGCAGGGCCCCGCCCAGGGCGGTCCCCGGTCCGGTCCCGGAGCGGGCGACGGCGGCAACGGCAACGGCGCGCACGGCAACGGCGCGCCGGGTGGTGCGAACGATCCCGGCGCCGGCGAGCAGCGACGCGGACACGACCCGGAGGCAGGACACTGAGCACGTCGACGACGGACGGACGCTCCGGACCGGTGGAGTCCGCCGCGGTGGCGCCCGGGGTGACCCGGGCCGTACCCGGCGGGGTCGACCTGGACCGTGCGGAGCGCGCCGTCCGCGAGCTGCTGATCGCGGTCGGGGAGGACCCGGACCGCGAGGGCCTCAAGGAGACCCCGGCCCGGGTCGCGCGCGCCTACGGCGAGATCTTCGCCGGGCTGTTCGTCGACCCGGACACGGTGCTGGAGAAGACCTTCGACGAGGGCCACGGCGAGCTCGTGCTGGTCAAGGACATCCCGATGTTCTCCACCTGCGAGCACCACCTCGTGCCCTTTCACGGGGTGGCCCACGTCGGCTACATCCCGGCCGTCGACGGCCAGGTCACCGGCCTGTCCAAGCTGGCCCGGGTGGTCGACCTGTACGCCAAGCGCCCGCAGGTCCAGGAGCGGCTGACCGCGCAGATCGCCGACGCCCTGGTGCGCAAGCTGAACCCGCGCGCGGTGATCGTCGTACTGGAGGCCGAGCACCTGTGCATGGCCATGCGCGGCATCCGCAAGCCGGGGTCGCGCACCACCACCTCGGCGGTGCGCGGGCTGTTCAAGAGCTCGGCGACCTCCCGCGCGGAGGCGCTCTCGCTGATCAGGGGGCGCTGACGTGGTCGCCCCCGGCGGGGCGTTGCCGGAGCTCGGCCGCTGTGCGGTCATGGGGATCCTGAACGTCACCCCCGACTCGTTCTCCGACGGCGGCCGCTACGTCGACCGGTCGCACGCCGTCGCACACGGCGTCGCGATGCGCGACGCCGGGGCCGACCTCGTCGACGTCGGCGGGGAGTCGACCCGGCCCGGGGCGCAGCGGATCGACGCCGCGACCGAGCGGGACCGCGTCCTGCCGGTCGTGCGCGAGCTCGTCGCCGCGGGCGTGCGGGTCAGCGTCGACACGACCCGGTCCGAGGTCGCGCAGGCCTGCGTCGAGGCCGGTGCGGCGATGGTCAACGACGTCTCCGGCGGCCTGGCCGACCCGCGGATGGCCGCGGTCGTCGCCGAGTCGAGGACGCCCTGGGTGATCATGCACTGGCGCGGGCACAGCGCCGGCATGCAGCAGCTCGCGGGCTACGAGGACGTGATCGGCGAGGTCCGGTCCGAGCTAGTCGCCCGGGTCGACCACGCCGTGATGGCCGGGGTCGACCCCGGCCGCATCGTGCTCGACCCCGGTCTCGGGTTCGCCAAGAACGCCGCGCACAACTGGGCGCTGCTGCGCCGGCTCGACGTGTTCGTCGACCTGGGCTTCCCGGTGCTGGTCGGGGCCTCGCGCAAGCGGTTCCTCGGCGAGCTCCTGGCCTCGGCCGAGGGCGAGCCGCGCACCCCGCCGGGCCGCGACATCGCGACCGCCGCGGTCAGCGCGCTCGCCGCCAACGCGGGCGCCTGGGGCGTGCGGGTGCACGACGTCGAGTCCACGATGGACGCCATCGCGGTCGCCGCCGCCTGCCGGCTCGGCGCCTCGCGCGCCCGCACTCCGCGGGAGACCGGGCGGTGAGCGACCGGATCGAGCTCCGGGGTCTGCGGGTCCGCGGGAACCACGGCGTGTTCGACCACGAGCGTCGCGACGGCCAGGAGTTCGTCGTCGACCTGGTGGTGCACGCCGACCTCGCGCCCGCCGCCGCCTCGGACGACCTGGCCGACACGCTGCACTACGGCGAGCTCGCCGAGCTGGCCGCGGGCATCGTCGGCGGTCCGGCCCGGGACCTCGTCGAGGCCGTCGCCGGGGAGATCGCGCAGGCCGTACTGGACCACGACGCCCGGGTCGCCGCCGTCGAGGTGACGCTGCACAAGCCGTCGGCGCCGATCCCCCTGACCTTCGACGACGTCGCGGTCGTCCTGACCCGGAGCCGGGCGTGACCCGCGCGGTCCTGTCCCTCGGCTCCAACCTGGGCGACCGGGCCGCGCACCTGCGCACGGTCGTCGCGGACCTGGGGGCGGCCGTCGTGGCGGTGTCGCCGGTGTTCGAGACGGCGCCGTGGGGCGTGACCGACCAGCCGGACTTCCTCAACGCGGTGCTGGTCGCGGACGACCCGGGGCTCGATGCGTGGGGCTGGCTGCGCCGTGGACAGGCACTCGAGGACGCCGCGGGCCGGGTCCGCGAGCAGCGGTGGGGGCCGCGCACCCTCGACGTCGACGTCGTCCAGGTGACCGACGACGGCGCCCCGGTCACCTCGGACGACCCGGAGCTGCTCCTGCCGCACCCGGGCACCCCCGACCGGGCCACCGTGCTGCTGCCCTGGCTGCTCGCCGAGCCCGGCGCCGTCCTGCACGGGCACGGGCCGGTCGCCGACCTGCTGGACCGGCTCGGCCCGGACGGCCGTGCCGGTGCGCACCGCCGCGACGACGTCGTCCTGCGGGACCCGGCATGACCGCGCCCGGACCGGGCGGACGGCGCCCCGGCCGCGGCCCGGACGGCGACCCGCGCCCGACCGTGCGCCCGACCCGGGTCCGCGACGTCGCCGCGATCGCCGTGGTCGCGGCCCTGCTCGGCAACATTCTCGTCCAGCTGACCTACGGGTCGCTGCCGACGCTGCCGGTCGCCGCGGCGGTCGTCGTCACGGTCCTCGCCGCCGCCGAGGCCGCGGGCGGGGTCGTGCTGCGGCGCCGGACCGAGCGGCGGAACGGGGCCGTCCCGGTACCGCCGCTCGTCGCGGCCCGGGCGGTGCTGCTCGCCAAGGCCTCCGCGGTCGGCGGCGCGGTGGTCGCCGGGCTGTGGGTGGGCGTGCTGATGCACACGCTGCCGCGGGCCGCGGTCGTGGTGGCCGCGTTCCGGGACAGCGTCGTCGCCGGGTTCGGTGTGGTCAGCGCGCTGCTGCTGATCGGCGCCGCGTTCTGGCTGGAGTACTGCTGCCGTGCCCCCGACGACCCGGACGACACCGACGGTGGGATCCGCTCGACCTGAGGCGCGTCCCCCCGCGCGGGCGGGGCCGGTTCTCTACGCTGGACGGTCATGACGTCCCCGACGCTCGGCCGCCCGTACACACCGGTGCCGGCGCCGTCCGCCAAGCGACGGGGCGTGCTGCTGCCGGTCGTCGGCCTGGTGGTGCTGGCCCTGCTCGCGGTGATCACGATCGGGGTGCTGCAACGCGCGATCGGGACGCCGGGTGTGATCGTCGGGACCCTGGCCGCGCTGCTGCCGGTCGTGCCGGTGGTGGCGGCGTTCCTCTGGGTGGACCGCTGGGAGCCCGAGCCGCCGCGGATGCTGATGGGCGCGTTCCTCTGGGGCGCCGGGTTCGCCGCGCTGGTCGCCCTGCTGATCAACACGAGCGCCTCGGCGGTGCTCGACGCGGCCGCCGGGCGCGGCGCGGGCGACCTGTTCGGCCCGGTCGTGGTCGCCCCGGTCGTCGAGGAGTTCACCAAGGGCCTGTTCCTGGTCGGGCTGCTGCTGTTCCGGCGCCGCGAGTTCGACGGGATCGTCGACGGCGTCGTCTACGCCGGGATCGTCGCCGCCGGGTTCGCCTTCAGCGAGAACATCCTCTACCTCGGCCGCGCGGTGTCCGAGCCGGAGTCGGCCGGCGTGCTCGCGACGCTGTTCGTCCGCGGCGTCGCCTCGCCGTTCGCGCACCCGCTGTTCACCTGCATGATCGGCATCGCCGCCGGGATCGCGGTGGCCAGCCGCAGCATCGGGGTGCGGGTGCTGGCGATGATCGCCGGCTACGTCGCCGCGGTGGTGCTGCACGCGCTGTGGAACGGCGCGTCGGTGCTGGCCGCGACGCCGGGCGGCTTCTTCCAGATCTACCTGTTCGTGATGGTCCCGATCTTCGTCGGGCTGATCCTGCTCGTGGTGTTCGCCCGTCGCCGCGAGGCGCGGATCGTCGCCGCGCAGCTGCCCGGCTTCGCCGCCGCGGGCTGGATCGCGCCGAGCGAGGTGACCCTGCTGGCCCGGCTGTCCCGGCGGAAGGGCTGGCGCACACTGGTGCGGCGCCGCTCCGGCCCGGCGGCGGCGAAGGCCGTCGCCGAGTACCAGTCCGCGGTCACCGAGCTGGCGTTCATGCGGAACCGGATCGCGCGCGGCGCGGTGAAGGAGAGCGCCCACGCCCTGCACGACGAGAAGCTGGCCGCGGTGCTGCGGGCCCGCGCCGTCGCCGTCGGGGTGCCGGAGGCGCTGGTCGCGGCCTGGGCGCGGAAGCGTCCGTCGGACTGGGAGCCGCCGCCCCCGGCCGCGCCGGACGGCAGCTTCTCCGGCCAGTTCCGGATCCCGACCTTCCCCGACGGCGGCGGCGCGTCCGCCTCCGCGGGGCCCGCCGTGCCGCCGCTCCCGCCCGGCCCGGACACGCTCATGACCGCGGCGCCCTGGGGGCGCCCCGAGGGACCGCGGGTCGCTCCGTGGTCGGGTGCGCCGCGGACACCCGCCCCGTACACCCCGGGACCGCCCGGCGTCGCCCGTCCCGCCGGCCCGCGCGGTCCGGGGTCGGCCGATCCCGAGGCCCGCTCCGACGGCCCGGGCGTGCCCGGCCGTCCGCAGGAGCCGGCCCGACGTCCGGGCCAGCCGGGTGCCGGGCCCGGTCCGGTCCCCGGCGGCCGGGGAGCGGGCTCGCCGTCACCCGGACACCAGCCGCCCGGTTCCCCGGTGTCCGGTCCGGCACCGTCCGCCTCGCCGGCGCCGGGCCCCGCGGTCCCCGGCGCCGCCGGACCCGCCCCGGGGGGAGGCGACGAGCACCTCACCCGGGCCGTCCGCCGTCCGGAACCACCCGCCGCCGAGCCCCGCGGCCGCCACCACGACAACCCGTCCGACCCCGGCCCCACCCGCCCGATGCTCCGCCCCGACGACGACCCGGACCGTCCCGCCGCCCGTTGACCCGGGCCGATCGGGGCCGATCGGGGCCGATCCGGGCCGATCCGGGGCGCCGGGGACCGCCCGCCCGCCCCCACCCCGTTCCATGATCACCGGTTGTGGAGCGGAGCGTTCGCGAGGCGGGCGCTGAACTCCACAACCGTCGATCACCGGCGGGGCCGGGGGTGAGGCCGGTCTCAGGAGCACGCCCCGCCACCCGGCGCCCGTCTACCCTCGCGTCCGGCGCGCGGCCACCGGAGGTCGCGCCACCCGCGGATTGCCCGACCGGTACCCCACCAGGACCGGAACGGGAGGAAACGGATTCTCGTGATGGACTCTGCGATCGATGGCGGTCGCCCCGCGCGGCTCGCGGTCGGGGTGGTCTCGGCCGGTCGGGTCGGTGCGGTGCTGGGCGCCGCGCTCGCCCGCGCGGGCCACCACGTCGTCGCCGCCTCCGGGGTCTCGCAGGCCTCGGTGCGCCGGGCGGAGACCCTGCTGCCCGACGTCCCCCTGCTCCCGCCGGACGAGGTCTGCTCGCGCGCCGACCTGGTCCTGCTCGCCGTCCCCGACGACGTGCTGCCCGGCCTGGTCCGTGGTCTCGCCGCCGCCGGATGCTTCCGCCCGGGCCAGATCGCCGTCCACACGGCGGGGTCGCGCGGCGTCGCGGTGCTGGACCCGGCGACGGAGCGGGGTGTGCTGCCGCTGGCGCTGCACCCGGCGATGACGGTGACCGGCCGCCCCGAGGACGTCGACCGGCTCGCCGCCTGCTGCATCGGCGTCACCGCCCCCGGCGACCCGGAGCACGGCGACCCGCGCGACGCCGTCGGCTGGAGCGTCGCCGAGGCACTCGTGCTGGAGATGTCGGCCGAGCCCGTCCGCATCCCCGAGGCGATGCGCCCGCTCTACCACGCCGCGCTCGCCCACGGCGCCAACCACCTGACCACCCTGGTCGGGGACTGCGTGCAGCTGCTGGAGACCGCCGGCATCCGGCCCGCGGAGCGGCTCGTCGCGCCGCTGCTGTCGGCCGCGCTGGACAACGCGCTGCGCCACGGCGACCGCGCGCTGACCGGACCGGTCGCCCGCGGCGACGCCGGCACCGTCCGGACCCACCTGGAGCACATCGGCGACGCCGACGCCGACCTGGCCGCCGTATACCGGGCGCTGGCCGGGCGCACCGCCCACCGCGCCGCCGCCGCCGGGCTCCTCGGCCCCGACGGCGTCCGCGACATCGAGACCGCACTGGAGGAGAAGTGAGCACCCCCGGCTCCACCCGGAACGGCTACGGCACCGGCCGGCTGACCGTGCACGCCGACCCGGCGAAGCTCGCCGCGGTCACCCGCGCGCTGCGCGGTGCGGGCCGCAAGGTCGTCCTCATCCCCACGATGGGCGCCCTGCACGAGGGCCACCGCGAGCTGATCCGGCACGCGAAGCGGATCCCCGGCGCCGTCGTCCCGGTCGTGTCGATCTTCGTGAACCCGCTGCAGTTCGGCGCGGGCGAGGACCTGGACCGCTACCCGCGCCCGATCGAGGCCGACCTGGACGCCTGCCGCGACGAGGGCGTCGAGCTGGTGTTCACCCCGCAGGTCGAGCACATGTACCCGCCGGGCTCGCAGACCCGCGTCACCGCCGGGCCGCTCGGCGATGAGCTGGAGGGCGCCTCCCGGACAGGCCACTTCGACGGCGTCCTGACCGTCGTGTCCAAGCTGTTCCACATCGTCGGCCCGGACGTCGCGCTGTTCGGCGAGAAGGACTACCAGCAGCTGACGCTGATCCGCCGGATGGTGCGCGACCTGGACTTCCCGACCCGGGTCGTGGGCGTCCCGACCGTCCGCGAGGACGACGGCCTGGCCCTGTCCTCGCGCAACGTCTACCTCGACCCCGGGCAGCGCCGCGCCGCCGCCGTGCTGTCGCGCGCGCTCGCGGCCGGGGCCGCGGTGTCGGTCCGCGGGCACGACGCCGTGCTGGACGCCGCCCGCGCCGAGCTGGCGACCGAGCCGGAGGTCGACGTCGACTACCTCGAGCTGCGCGACACCGACCTCGGACCGGCCCCCGCCCCGGGCGCCGGGGACGGCCGCCTGCTCGTCGCCGCCCGGGTCGGCGCCACCCGCCTGATCGACAACGCCCCCATCGCGTTCTGACCGCGTCCCGAGGAGAACCGCCGTGAACCGCACGATGATGAAGTCCAAGATCCACCGCGCCACCGTGACGCAGGCCGACCTGCACTACGTCGGCTCGGTCACCGTCGACGCCGACCTCATGGCGGCCGCCGACCTGCTCGAGGGCGAGCAGGTCAGCATCGTCGACATCACCAACGGTGCCCGCCTGGAGACCTACGTGATCACCGGCGAGCCCGGCTCCGGGGTGATCGGCATCAACGGCGCCGCCGCGCACCTGGTGCACCCCGGTGACCTGGTCATCCTGATCTCCTACGGCTCCTATGACGAGGCCGAGCTGCGCGGCTACAGCCCGCGGGTCGTCTTCGTCGACGCCGACAACCGGATCGCCGACCTGGGCGCCGACCCGGGACACGCCCCGGAGGGCTCGGGCCTGCTGACCAGCGCGGCCCGCTGAGGACGACACGGTGCTGCTCTGCATCGACGTCGGGAACACCCACGTCTCGCTGGGGCTCTACCCCGACACCGGGACGGGTGCGGAGGCGCTCGACCCGGAGCCGGAGCGGCGCTGGCGGCTGCGCACCGACACCAGCGCCACCGCCGACGAGCTGGACCTGACCGTCACCGGGATGCTCGGCGCGCACTTCCCCGAGGTCACCGCGGTCGCCGCGCTGTCCACGGTGCCCGGGCCGTCGCGGGAGCTGCGCACGCTGCTCTCGCGCTGGTCGGACCGGATGCGCACGCTCGTAGTCGGGCCGGGGGTGCGGACGGGCGTGCCGCTGCTGGTGGACCACCCGCGCGAGGTGGGCGCGGACCGGGTCGTGAACTCGCTCGCCGCGCACCACCTGTTCGGCACCACCTGCATCTGCGTCGACCTCGGGACCTGCACCAACATCGACGTGGTCACCGCGAAGGGCGAGTTCCTCGGCGGGGCCCTGGCCCCGGGCATCGACATCGCGATGCAGGCGCTGGCCGAGCGGGCGTCGTCGCTGCGGCCGGTGGACCTGGTCGAGCCGCGCTCGGTCATCGGCCGGACGACGGTCGAGGCCGTCCAGGCCGGGGTGCTCTACGGCGCCGCCGGGCAGGTCGACGGGCTGGTCCGCCGCATCCTCGCCGAGCTGGGCCCGGACGCGCTGCCGGTCACCGTGATCGTCACCGGCGGGCTCGCGGAGCTCGTCCACGGCCGTGCCGACACCGTCACCCACCACGTCCCGGACCTGACGCTGCACGGGCTGCGGCTGACCCACCTGCGCCACCACCGGCCCCGCTGACCGGCCCCGCTGACCGGCCCCGCTGACCGGCCCCGCTGACCGGCCCCGCTGACCGGCCCCGTGGACCGCGCCCGCCGGCCGGGCTCAGAGCCTGCGGGACCGCCGCACGATCGTGCGCATCGGCATGGTGAAGCGGCCGTCGGGGCCGGCGACCCGCCCGGTCAGGAACTCCCGGGCGGCGGCGAACACCGCGTCCCGGTCCTGCGGGGTGCTCAGCAGCGCCCAGGAGTGCGTGGCGATGTCGGCGAGGTGCTCGTCGACGGTGGTCGGGCGGCCCCAGGTGACGCGCTCCTCCCCGTCGTCGACGAACCAGGGGGAGCCCGGGTGCGGCGTCGCGCCGCCGCCACCGGCCGGGTCGCCGGGCACACGCCGCCCGCGCACGGTGAGCTCGCCGAACTCGCGGATCCAGGCGACGTCGTCGTCCCCGCCGTTCCACAGCCCGGCCAGCACGCCGCCGGGCCGCAGCACCCGCGCCATCTCCGGGGCGGCCCGGTCGAGGTCGAACCAGTGCAGCGCCTGGCCCACCAGCACGGCGTCGACGTGGCCGTCGGGCAGCGGGATGCGTTCCGCGGACCCGGTCCGGGCCTCGACGCCGGGGGAGCGCTCCCGCAGGACGGCGAGCATCGCCGGGTCCGGCTCCACCGCGACGACGTCGAGGCCGCGCGCGGTCAGGACGCGGGTCAGCTTGCCGGTCCCCGCTCCCAGGTCGAGCACGCGGGGCCGCTCCGCGGTCCCGGCCAGCGCCGCGTCGACGGCGGCGTCGGGGTAGGCGGGGCGGTGGTCGTCGTAGGCGCGGGCGACGGCACCGAACGTGCGGCCGCGGTCCACCTCGTCGTCGGGCACCTCCGCACGGTAGGCCGGTGGCCGGCCACCGCGCGATGCCTCGCCGCGGAGGTGGGGGGGTGACGACGGGCGCTCCCGGGTACCGCCGATAGCCTGACCTGCCGTGAACACTCCCGGCACACCGTCCGACCCGGCGACCGAGGCCGACCTCCCCGAGCAGATGCGGGTGCGCCGGGCCAAGCGCGCGGAGCTGATCGCCGCGGGCACCGACCCGTACCCCGTCGAGGTCCCCCGCACGCACTCGCTGCGCCAGGTCCGCGACGCCCACCCGGACCTGCCCGCGGACACCGCGACGGGCGAGACCGTGGCCGTCGCCGGCCGGGTGATCTTCGTGCGGAACACCGGCAAGCTGTGCTTCGCGACGCTGCGCGAGGGCGACGGCACCGAGCTGCAGGCCATGCTCTCGCTCGACCGGGTCGGGGCCGAGGCGCTGGCCGGCTGGAAGGCCGTCGTCGACATGGGTGACTTCGTCGCGGTGCGCGGTGAGGTCATCACCTCGCGACGGGGCGAGCTCTCGGTGATGGTCGACGAGTGGTCGGTCGCCGCGAAGTCGGTCCGGCCGCTGCCGACCGCGCACAAGGAGCTCTCCGAGGAGAACCGGGTCCGGCAGCGCTACGTCGACCTCATCCTGCGCCCGCAGGCCCGCGAGACCGTGCGCGCGCGGTCCACCGTGCTGCGGACCGTCCGCGAGTCGCTCACCGGCCGCGACTTCATCGAGGTCGAGACGCCGATGCTGCAGAACCTGCACGGCGGTGCCACTGCGCGTCCGTTCGTGACGCACGCGAACGCACTCGACTCCGATCTGTATCTGCGGATCGCACCGGAGCTGTTCCTGAAGCGTTGCGTGGTCGGTGGTATCGAGCGCGTCTTCGAGCTGAACCGGGTGTTCCGGAACGAGGGCATCGACTCCACGCATTCCCCGGAGTTCGCGATGCTGGAGGCCTACCAGGCCTACGCGACCTACGACGACATGGCGGTCCTGACCCGGGAGCTGATCCAGTCCTCGGCGCAGGCGCTGTTCGGTTCCACCACGGTGCGCCACCACGACGGCACCGAGCACGATCTCGGTGGCGAGTGGCGATCGGTGACCATCTACGGATCGGTGTCCGAGGCCGTCGGGCGGGACGTGACGCCGGACACGGAACTGTCGGAACTGCAGCGGATCGCGCACGCCCACGACGTCGACATCACCGATTACCCGACGGCCGCACAGATCGTGCTGGAGTTGTTCGAGAAGCTGGTCGAGCACACCCTGCACGCGCCGACCTTCGTGCGCGACTTCCCGGTCGAGGTGCGGCCGCTGACCCGTGCGCACCGCGACGACCCGCGGCTGTCGGAGTCCTGGGACCTCATCGTCTTCGGCGTGGAGCTGGCCACGGCCTACTCCGAGCTGGTGGACCCGGTCGAGCAGCGGGAACGCCTGCACGCCCAGTCGCTCAAGGCCGCGGCGGGCGACCCGGAGGCCATGCAGCTCGACGAGGACTTCCTGCGCGCCATGGAGTACGGCATGCCGCCCACCGGTGGGATGGGAATGGGTATCGACCGTCTCCTGATGACGCTGACCGGCCTCGGAATCCGCGAGACGATCCTGTTCCCGCTGGTCCGCGGCGAGTCCTGAACCGGTTCCGAACGCACATCCGACGACGTCCCCGGCCGCGAAGAGCGACCGGGGGCGTCGTGTTTGGCGGACCCGTACGAGTGGTGTCGAACTCGGTTCGCCGTATTTCGCCGTACCCAGGTCGACGACACGAACATTTCTCGGATACTCTCGGATTCGAGTCGGAACCGGTACCCGGTGGCCTCATATTGCGTCCTGCTATTGCATCGCGCAGTCGCCGATGTCCGCCCCGGTCCCTCATCATGAACGTGTTCGGCCATTCAGGGAGGCTGCGGAGATGGCGCAGATCAAGGAAGTCCGGCTCGTCGACGATCTGACCGGTGACGCGGCGGACGAGACGATCGAGTTCGGTCTCGACGGACGCAACTACGAGATCGACCTGTCCGACGGGAATGCGAAGAAGCTGCGCGACGTGCTCGCCGACTACGTCGCGGCCGCCCGTCGCGCCGGTGGAGCGGCCCGCCGGCGCAGCAGCGGCTCGTCGGGCGGGGCGGCCCGCCGCCCGTCGGTCGACCGCGAGCAGAACCAGGCGATCCGCGAGTGGGCCCGCAACCGCGGGATGAAGGTCTCGGACCGCGGCCGCATCCCGGCCGAGGTGCTCGAGGCCTACCACCAGGAGAACTAAGGTCTGCCTTACCCGGCGGGGCGGGGGAGGGGTACCGTCGCGACGGCCCCTTCCCCTCTCGTCGTTGGGAGGCAGCCTGATGGCCCGCCCCGTCACCGATCTCCGGGTGCTCCGCACCGAACGCCTGAGCCCGCACATGGTGCGCGTCGTCGCCGGTGGCGACGGCCTGGCCGCGTTCCCCGTCACGGAGTACACCGACCGCTACGTCAAGATCCTCTTCCCGCTCCCCGGCGTCGAGTACCCCGAGCCGCTGGACATGGACCGGGTGCACGCCGAGCTGCCGCGCGACCGGTGGCCCGCCCAGCGGACCTACACCGTCCGCTCGCTCGACCACGCCGCAGGCGAGCTCGTCATCGACTTCGTCCACCACGGCGACACCGGCCTCGCCGGCCCGTGGGCGGCCGCCGCCCGCCCGGGCGACCGGCTGCGGATGCTCGGCCCGGGCGGCGCCTACGCACCGGACCCGGACGCCGACTGGCACCTGCTCGTCGGCGACGAGGCCGCGTTGCCCGCGATCTGCGCCGCGCTCGAGCGGATCCCGGCCGGGCGGCCGGTCGTCGCCGTCCTGCAGGTGGACGGTCCCGGCGACGAGATCGACGTGCCGACGGGCCCCGGGGTGGACGTGCGGTGGCTGTACCGCACCGACGCCGGGGGCGACCCGGACTCGGAGCAGCTGCCCGCCGTCGTCGCGGGTCTGGAGTTCCTCCCCGGGCGCGTGCACGCCTTCGTGCACGGTGAGGCGATCGCCGTGCGCGAACTCCGCAGGCATCTCACCCGCGAGCGCGGCGTCGCCAAGGACGACCTGTCGATCTCCGGGTACTGGCGCCGCGGGCGCGACGAGGAGGGGTTCCGGCAGTTCAAGGCGGCCGAGCGGGAGCGCGAGGAGGCCGCTGCCGCGACCGGCTGACGTCCGTCGGGAACACGGCAGGTGTCACCCGTGTTACTGCGGGCACGTACCCCGGTGCACGTCAGGTGGAGGCGCCGGGGCCCCTTCGACCGATACAGTGATATGTGGTCTCCCGCGAGGGTGGCCTGGCGCGGTGTCACGCGAGGGCGCAGTGTCGGTTCGGGCGAGCCCGGACCGTACGGAGATGCTGGTCGCGCCGTCAGTGAGGCGCAGCAGGCAAGGAGTGCGAATTGTTCGAGAGGTTCACCGACCGAGCGCGACGTGTTGTCGTCCTGGCCCAGGAAGAGGCCCGGATGCTCAACCACAACTACATCGGGACCGAGCACATCCTCCTTGGCCTGATCCACGAGGGAGAGGGCGTCGCCGCGAAGGCGCTCGAGTCCCTCGGTATCGCTCTGGAGGGCGTGCGACAGCAGGTCGAGGAGATCATCGGCCAGGGGCAGCAGGCCCCGTCCGGGCACATCCCCTTCACCCCCCGGGCGAAGAAGGTGCTGGAGCTGTCGCTGCGCGAGGCGCTGCAGCTCGGCCACAACTACATCGGGACCGAGCACATCCTGCTCGGCCTCATCCGCGAGGGCGAGGGCGTCGCGGCCCAGGTGCTGGTCAAGCTGGGCGCCGACCTCAACCGTGTCCGTCAGCAGGTGCTCCAGCTGCTGTCCGGCTACCAGGGCAAGGAGCCGCAGGAGAGCGGCACCGGTGGCCGTGGCGAGGGCACGCCGTCCTCGTCGCTGGTGCTGGACCAGTTCGGTCGCAACCTCACCCAGCAGGCCCGTGAGGGCAAGCTGGACCCGGTCATCGGCCGGGAGAAGGAGATCGAGCGGATCATGCAGGTCCTCTCGCGGAGGACCAAGAACAACCCGGTGCTGATCGGCGAGGCCGGCGTCGGCAAGACCGCCGCCGTCGAGGGCCTCGGCCAGGCGATCGTCAAGGGCGAGGTCCCGGAGACGCTGAAGGACAAGCAGCTCTACACCCTCGACCTGGGCTCGCTGGTCGCCGGTTCCCGCTACCGCGGTGACTTCGAGGAGCGCCTCAAGAAGGTGCTCAAGGAGATCCGCACCCGCGGCGACATCATCCTGTTCATCGACGAGATCCACACCCTGGTGGGTGCGGGTGCCGCCGAGGGCGCGATCGACGCCGCCTCGATCCTCAAGCCGATGCTGGCCCGCGGCGAGCTGCAGACCATCGGTGCGACGACGCTCGACGAGTACCGCAAGTACGTCGAGAAGGACCCCGCGCTGGAGCGCCGCTTCCAGCCGATCCAGGTGTCCGAGCCGTCGGTCGAGCACACGATCGAGATCCTTCGTGGTCTGCGTGACCGGTACGAGGCGCACCACCGCGTCACGATCACCGACGACGCACTGGCCTCGGCCGCGACGCTGGCCGACCGCTACATCAACGACCGCTTCCTGCCGGACAAGGCGATCGACCTGATCGACGAGGCCGGCGCCCGGATGCGCATCCGCCGGATGACGGCTCCGCCGGACCTGCGGGAGTTCGACGAGAAGATCGCGAACGTCCGCCGGGACAAGGAGTCGGCGATCGACGCGCAGGACTTCGAGCGGGCCGCGCACCTGCGCGATCAGGAGAAGACCCTGCTCGGCGAGAAGGCCGAGCGCGAGAAGCAGTGGAAGTCGGGCGACCTCGACGTCGTCGCGGAGGTCGACGGCGAGCAGATCGCCGAGGTGCTGGGCAACTGGACCGGCATCCCGGTGTTCAAGCTGACCGAGGAGGAGACGACCCGTCTGCTCAAGATGGAGGACGAGGTCCACAAGCGGATCATCGGCCAGGAGGACGCGGTCCGCTCCGTCTCGCAGGCGATCCGTCGTACCCGCGCCGGTCTGAAGGATCCGAAGCGCCCGTCCGGCTCGTTCATCTTCGCCGGCCCGTCCGGTGTCGGTAAGACCGAGCTGTCCAAGGCGCTCGCGAACTTCCTGTTCGGCGAGGACGACGCCCTCATCCAGATCGACATGGGTGAGTTCCACGACCGCTACACCGCCTCGCGGCTGTTCGGTGCCCCTCCCGGGTACGTCGGCTACGAGGAGGGCGGCCAGCTCACCGAGAAGGTGCGGCGCAAGCCGTTCTCGGTGGTGCTGTTCGACGAGATCGAGAAGGCGCACCAGGAGATCTACAACACGCTCCTGCAGGTGCTCGAGGACGGCCGTCTCACCGACGGCCAGGGCCGCACGGTCGACTTCAAGAACACCGTGCTGATCTTCACCTCGAACCTGGGCACCCAGGACATCTCGAAGGCCGTGGGACTGGGCTTCTCCTCCGGTGGCGACGAGAAGTCGAACTACGAGCGGATGAAGACGAAGGTCAACGACGAGCTGAAGAAGCACTTCAGGCCGGAGTTCCTCAACCGCATCGACGACATCATCGTCTTCCACCAGCTCAACCAGGAACAGATCATCCAGATGGTCGACCTGATGATCGGGCGGGTGGAGAAGCAGCTGGCGAACAAGGACATGGGCATCGAGCTCACCGACAACGCCAAGAAGCTGCTGGCCCACCGCGGGTTCGACCCGGTCCTGGGCGCCCGGCCGCTGCGCCGGACGATCCAGCGGGAGATCGAGGACCAGCTGTCGGAGAAGATCCTGTTCGGCGAGATCGAGGCCGGGCAGATCGTCATCGTCGACGTCGAGGGCCTCGACACCTCCGCGGAGGAGGGCTCCAACGCCTGGTCGGACAAGGCCAAGTTCACCTTCCGTGGTGAGCGCAAGCCGTCCGAGCCGGTGCCGGACTCCCCGCCCACCGCGCTGGCCGGCGAGGAGTGAGACAGACCCACGCATGACGACGGCGGGCCGTCCCGGGAGTTCCCGGGGCGGCCCGCCGTCGTCGGTCCGGAGCCCGGTTCCGGCCCCGGCCCGGTGGCCCCCAGGGGAACCTTCGAGGCGTAGAGCGCTACGAAGGTTCCCCTGGGAGCGGGCCGGGGGCGTGGTCGGGCAGCGCGACGACCAGGTCGGCCCGGTCCCGCGAGGCCTCGACGAGCCGGGCGTTCGGCTCGTCGGTCCGTTCCACCCAGGCCCGGGCGGCCTCGGGCGTCTTGCCGAAATGCACGTGCCGCGCGACCAGGCGCTCCAGCCGGAGCGCCTCGTCGGTCTCGTGGAACCACACGGCGTCGAACCCGGCCCGCACCGCCCGCCAGCGGGGCGTGCCGAGGAGCAGGTAGTTGCCCTCGCTGACCACGAGCCGGCACTCCGGGTGCACCGGGACCGACCCGGCGACGGGCTGCTCGATCTCCCGGTCGAACGCCGGGGCGTACACCGGGCCCGCGCCGTCGTCGGGGGTGAGCCGCAGACGGGCGAGCAGCGCGGCGTAGCCGTCGGCGTCGAAGGTGTCCGGGGCGCCCTTGCGATGACGGCGGCCCAGCCGGTCCAGCTCGACGTCGGCGAGATGGAAGCCGTCCATCGGGACGTGGGCGACCCAGCCGGGGCCGAGCCCGTCCGGGGGCGTGGCGGCGAGCGCCCGGACCAGGGCCAGCGCGACGGTCGTCTTGCCGGCCCCGGGGGCCCCCGCGATGCCGAGCACCGCCCGTCGTCGTCCGGCGGCGAGCGCCCGGGCGCGCTCCACCAGCTCGTCGAAGCGGTCGGTCCGTGCCGGGGTGTCCACGAGCGTCATTCTTTCCGCCTGCGGCTAGGTTCTGCGCATGAGCTCGGTGCGCCCGGTCCCCGAGACCCGGCTGATGACCGGCGAGGAGCTCTCCGCCGACGACGCCGCCCACACGCTGCGCCGCTACGGCCTCGGGCACCTGCTGTCCGCGGGCTTCCTGCGCTTCCGCTACGGCGACGGCTTCTCCCACGCCCGCGCGTTCGGCCTGCAGCTGGCGCTCGCCGCCGTCCCGCTGATCATCGCCGGGGTCGGGCTGTCCGCCGCGGCGGGCGCCGAGGGCGCCTCGGAGGTCGTCGCCCGCACGGTGCTGGCGCTGTCCCCCGGGACCAGCGACGAGCTGGTCGCCGAGGCCGTCCGCGGTGCCGGAGCGGGGGAGGCCGACCCGGACGACCCCGGTGAGCAGGCCGAGCGGGACGACACCCCCACCGGGGAACGCGGTGAGCTGGTCCTCGCGCTCGGCCTGCTCACCGCGTTCGCCGCGGCGACCTCGGCGTTCGCGCAGCTGGAGCGGGGCGCGAACCGGATCTACGGCACCGAGCGGGACCGGCCCGCGCTCGCCAAGTACGCGCGTGCCGCGGCGCTGACCGCCACCGCGGGCGTGGCCATGGCGACCGGGCTGCTGCTGATCGTGGCGGGGGAGCCGTTCGGGGACGCGGTGCGCGAGGTGTACCGGTGGGGTGCGGTCGCCGAGACGGTGTGGGACGTCGTGCGCTGGCCGGTCGGGCTCGCGCTGCTCGTCGTCGCGGTGACGGTGCTGCTGCGGTTCGCGCCGCGCCGTCGCCAGCCGGGACTGTCCTGGCTGGGCGCCGGGGCCGCGGTCACGGTGCTGCTGTGGCTGGTCGCGTCCGGACTGCTGGGTCTCTACGTCGCCGTCGCGGACACCTTCGGTGAGACCTACGGTCCGCTGACGGCGGTGATGGCCCTGCTGATCTGGGCGAACATCAGCGGGGTCGCGTTGCTGGCCGGGGTGGCGCTGTCCGCGCAGCTGGAGGCGGTGCGGGCCGGTGAGGAGGATCCGCGGCTGCCCGACTCCGACGACGACGGCATCCCCGACCACACCGACCCGGACTGAGCGCTCAGCCGAGCTCGTCGCGCCGCGGGTCCGACGACGGCAGCAGCGTCCGCAGCCGGTGGCGCAGCTCCTCGTCGTCGGTGCCGTCGCCCCGGCCGGACCGGACCAGGGTCCACAGCGCGTCCGGGTCGTCGGCCCGCAGCAGCGCCGACCGGACGGCGACGGCGAGCTGTTCGCGGGCCCGGCGGATCTCCGGTGCGTCCGAGGTCGGCAGCAGCGGCCCGCGGGCGGCCTCGGCCGCGGCGTCGCGGATCCGGCCCTCCCGCAGCGCCGCGCGCAGCCGCAGGAAGTCGGCGTCGAGGTCGGCGACGAGCCGGTAGGGCTGGGTGCGCACGGTGTCCTCACCGACGGCGCGGCGCAGCCGGTGGACCTCGGCGCGCACGGTGATGGCGCGGCCGCCGTCGCCGTAGAGGGCGGCGGCGAGCTGGTCGGCGGTCAGCCCCTCCGGATGCAGCGCCAGCAGCGCGAGGACCTCGGCGTGCCGCAGGCCCAGGCGCACCGGGCGCCCGTCCCGGCGGGCGACGACGGGGGTACGCGCCCCGAGCAGCGGCAGCGTCAGGGCCGTCCGGACGGGTCCGCCCGCGGGCAGCCGCAGCAGCCAGCCCTCGCCCAGTGGCTCCAGCACGCCCGCGACGGGCCCGCCGCCCAGCGGCACGCCGCCGACCGCGACGCCGTCGACGACGACCCGGTCCCCGCCGTCGGGCAGGGCGATCCGCTCCGGGAACTCGCTGCCCGGCGACGCGGCCAGCACCCGCCCGTGCGCGGACAACAGCGCGCCCGGGGTGCCGCCGAGCCGGGTCAGGTGCGGCCAGTACTCCTCGCGCAGCCGCCGGTCGTGGGCCTCGGCGATGGCCAGCAATCGGTGCTCGGCCAGCCGCGCGGCCGCGGTGACCAGCGCCAGCGTCGTCGGGTGGAAGCTCTCCTCCGGCCCGGTGACGTCGACGGTGCCCACCACCCGTCCGGTCGCCGGGTCGTGCACCGGGGCGGCCGCGCAGGTCCACGGGTGGTAGGCGCTGACCAGGTGCTCGGCGGAGTGGATGCGGACCGGCGCGGCGCCGGCCAGCGCGGTGCCCATCGCGTTGGTCCCGACGGCGTCCTCGCTCCACCGGGTGCCCTCCACCAGGTCGACCCGCTCGGCCCGGGTCAGCACCGCGCGGGCGCCCTCGCGCCAGAGGATCCGCCCCTGCCCGTCGGTCACGATCATCATGTGCCGCGCCTGTTCGGCGGCGTCGGTGAGGGTGTCGCGCAGCACCGGCAGCACGGACGCGAGGGGGTGCGCCGCCCGCCGGTCGGTGAGCTCGGCGCGGTCGTAGTCGTGCGGGGGACGGGAGCGTTCCGGGTCGACCGCCGCGGCCAGCGAGCGGGCCCAGGAGGCGCGGACCTCGGGCCGGACCCCGGCGCCGCGCGCACAGGAGCCGCCGAGCACGGCGTCGCGCGCCCGCTCGTACACCCGGCGATCCGCGTGCTGCGCAGCCACGTCCTCACCTTATGGTCAACTTTGCCTTACCTGAGTCGAATCCGCGTCGTCGGTACTCACCGGAGGGTCAGGTTCCGCATCTGCGTGCAACTTCCGTGCAACCCCCACCTTCCTAGTGTCGGCGGTCACGCGCAACGTGCGTTCCGCACCGCGCCCTCGGTTCGACGAAGCACCTCAGGGAAGGAACATTCATGGCCGTCTACGCCAACCCCGGTCAGCCGGGCAGCGTCGTCTCCTTCAAGCCGCGCTACGAGCACTTCATCGGCGGCGAGTACGTCGCTCCGGTGAAGGGCCAGTACTTCGAGAACCCGACCCCGATCACCGGTGAGAACTTCACCGAGGTCGCCCGGGGCACCGCGGAGGACGTCGAGAAGGCGCTCGACGCCGCGCACGCCGCCGCCCCGGCGTGGGGGAAGACCTCCGCCGGTGAGCGCGCGAACATCCTGAACAAGATCGCCGACCGGGTCGAGGCCAACCTCGAGCTGATCGCCATCGCCGAGTCCTGGGACAACGGCAAGGCCTGCCGCGAGACCCTCGCCGCCGACATCCCGCTCGCCGTCGACCACCTGCGCTACTTCGCCGGTGCGATCCGGGCGCAGGAGGGCACGTCGTCGGAGATCGACGCCGACACCATCGCCTACCACTTCCACGAGCCGCTGGGCGTCGTCGGCCAGATCATCCCGTGGAACTTCCCGATCCTGATGGCGATCTGGAAGCTGGCCCCCGCGCTCGCCGCCGGCAACGCGATCGTCCTGAAGCCGGCCGAGCAGACCCCGGTCTCGATCCACGTGCTGCTCGAGCTGGTCGCCGACCTGCTCCCGCCGGGCGTGCTGAACGTCGTCAACGGCTTCGGTGTCGAGGCCGGCAAGCCGCTGGCGTCGAACAAGCGCATCCGCAAGATCGCCTTCACCGGTGAGACCACCACCGGCCGGCTGATCATGCAGTACGCCTCGGAGAACCTGATCCCGGTCACCCTGGAGCTCGGCGGCAAGAGCCCCAACATCTTCTTCGACGACGTCGCCTCGCAGCAGGACGCGTTCTACGACAAGGCGCTCGAGGGCTTCGCGATGTTCGCCCTCAACCAGGGCGAGATCTGCACCTGCCCGTCGCGCGCCCTCGTCCAGGGCGGCATCTACGACGAGTTCATCGAGCAGGCCGTCAAGCGCGTCGAGCAGATCAAGCAGGGCAACCCGCTCGACACCGACGTCATGATGGGTGCGCAGGCCTCGAACGACCAGTTCGAGAAGATCCTCTCCTACATCGACATCGGCCGGCAGGAGGGAGCCAAGGTCCTCGCCGGTGGTGAGAAGGCCGAGCTGGGCGGCGACCTCGCGGGTGGCTACTACATCAAGCCGACCGTGTTCGAGGGCAACAACCAGATGCGGATCTTCCAGGAGGAGATCTTCGGCCCGGTCGTGTCGGTCGCGCGCTTCAGCGACTACGACGACGCCATGAAGATCGCCAACGACACGCTCTACGGTCTCGGCGCCGGCGTGTGGAGCCGCGACGCGAACACCGCCTACCGCGCGGGCCGCGAGATCCAGGCCGGCCGGGTGTGGGTGAACAACTACCACGCCTACCCGGCGCACGCGGCCTTCGGTGGCTACAAGCAGTCCGGTATCGGGCGCGAGAACCACAAGATGATGCTGGACCACTACCAGCAGACGAAGAACATCCTGCAGAGCTACTCGCCGAACGCGCTGGGCTTCTTCTGATGGGTGAGCCGGACGTCGGCGTCACCCCGACCGAGCGGGTGACGCTGACGCCGGCCGCCGCCGATCTGCTCGTGAAACTCACCGACCTGCACGGCCCGCTGATGTTCCACCAGTCCGGTGGGTGCTGCGACGGCAGCGCCCCCATGTGCTACCCGGACGGGGACTTCCGGACGGGCGGGTCGGACGTCCACCTCGGCGACCTGGTCGTCGAGGGTGTGGACCGGCCGATCGGTTTCTGGATGTCGGCGTCGCAGTACGAGTACTGGAAGCACACGCATCTCACGGTCGATGTCGTCAAGGGGCGCGGCAGCGGGTTCTCGGTCGAGGCGCCGGAGGGCGTCCGGTTCCTGATCCGCTCGCGGCTGTTCACCGACGACGAGTACCGGGCGATGCAGGACTGACCACCCCCTCCACGGCCCGGGACGACCGTCCCGGGCCGTGGTCGTCCCCGCCCGAGGAGCACCGATGACGCACACCCTGCGCGGACTGATGGGCCTGCCGGCGGAACCGGCCCCGCTGTCCCGATCCGCACTCATCATGATCGACCTGCAGAACACCTACACCGAGGGCGTGATGCGGCTGGAGAACGTCGAGCCGGCCCTCGGGGAGGCGGCCGAGCTGCTCGACCGCGCCCGCTCCGCCGGGTCCCGGATCATCCACGTCCGGCACGACGCCGGCGAGGGCAGCCCGTACGACGTCACCGCGCCGATCGGCGCCATCCACGACTCGGTCGCCCCGCGCGACGGCGAGGCCGTGGTGACCAAGAACTTCCCCAGCGCGTTCGTCCACACCGGGCTGGCGGAGCTGCTGGAGGGCTACCAGGACCTGGTGCTCGCCGGGTTCATGACGCACATGTGCGTGAACTCCACCGCGCGCAGCGCGTTCTCCGGCGGCTACGTGCCGACCGTCGTCGCGGCGGCCACGGCCACCCGGGCCCTGCCCGGCGTGCACGGCACCGTCCCGGCATCCGAGGTCCACGACGCGGCGCTGGCCGGCCTCGCCGACCTGCCCGCGATCGTCGTCCCGGACCAGAAGGCCGTCCCCTCCTGAGCCCTGCCCCGCCCCGCGGCACGCAGGTGCGCGGGGCGGGTCGGCTCAGAGGGCGGCGTCGATCGCGGCGAGGGTCGCGGCCGCGGGGGCCGCGATGCCGACCCCGCGGCCGTGGCGCACCTGCGGCTCGCGGACGTTGATCCGCACCAGCGCGCCGGTCGCGGCCGAGGCGAGCTCCGAGCGGCGACGCACCGTGGGCAGCGCACCGCCCGCCCCCAGCTCGACGACGACCACCCCGGTCCGGTGCGCCGCCAGCCAGTCCACGTGCCGCTGCAGCGCCGTCGCGGCGTGCGCGTCGTCCCAGCCGCCGTCGCCGAACATCAGGATCGCCGGACGGGCGAGGCCGCCGCAGCCCGGGCAGCGGGGCAGCTCGCCGACGGCACGCATGGTGGCCTCGTCGACCGGCACCTCGACGCCGTCGGCGGGCCACACGCCGTGACCGCAGAGCCGCAGGCACTGCAGGTGGTGGATGGAGCCGTGCACCTCGGCGACGTCGTCCGGGGCGAAGCCGGCCCGCTGGAACTGGCCGTCGACGTTCGAGGTGAACACGTTCGAGGGCACCCGGCCGGCCCAGCGGCGCAGCACCGCGAACCCCGGGTGCGGCACGGTGTCCCGGTAGAGGTGTAGGCGGTGGCCGTAGAAGCCCCAGGCCAGCGCCGGGTCGTCGGCGAAGTGCGCGGGATCGGCCAGCTCCTCGAAGCGCAGGCCGAGGCGGGCGTAGGGCGGGTAGGCCCGCCAGAAGCCCTCGCCGCCGCGGAAGTCCGGCAGCCCGGAGTCGACGCCCATCCCGGCGCCCGCGGTGACCAGCAGGGCGTCCGCGTCGCGGACCAGGCGGGCCGCCGCGGCGATCTCGTCGGAGAAGGCCGCGGCGACCTCGCGGGCGTCGATCAGGACCCCGCCGCGATCTGCTGCAGGTCGACGACCTCGAACTCCAGCAGCGACGCGCCCTTGGCGACCGGCTGCGGCGAGCGCTGGCCGGCGTGCGCCTCGGCGGCCGGGCCCTCGCGCCACGCCTGGAAGTCGGCCTCGGTCTCCCAGCGGGTGACGACGAAGTACCGGTCGTCGCCGGAGACGGGGCGCAGCAGCTCGAACCCGAGGAAGCCGGGCTGCCCGTCGACGGCGTGCAGGCGGTTCGCGAACCGCTTCTCCAGCTCGGGGCCCGCGTTCTCCGGGACCTCGATCGCGTTGATCTTCACAATGGCCATGTCCGCCACGTTATCCCTGCCCGGCGTCGTCGATGCGCATGCGCCGGGCGTCGCCGACCAGTTCGGCGAGGCGGGCCTCGTCCACCTGGTCCAGGCGGACGAGCACCAGCGGCCACGGTTCGTGCCCGGGGTCGGTGAAGAACAGGTCGGGCTCGCCGCGCAGCAGGGCCTGCTTCTCCGCCTCGTCGCCGACGTACAGCACCGCGACGTCGGTGCGGATGACCCGCCGACGCCCGGGCACCCGCTCCGGCCAGGACCACACGAAGCCCTTGCCGCGCACCCGGAAGTCGAACCCCTCGCTCGGGTTCTCGACGACGCCGTCGAGGGCGAGCGCGATCCGCCGCACGTCCTGTTCGTCCGCCACGGGGCGAGCCTAGGGTCGGGGCGCACCACAGGGGACGGGCCGCCGCCGTGCAGGTATACGACCAGCCGCGCGGGCTCCGACCCCGGCCGGTACAACCGACCCGGACGGGACCGGACAGATGATGCTCGGCTGGCTCGCCGCGCCCGGGCCGGTCCGGCACCGGACGACCGCGGCCCGGCGGCCGGCGGAGTGGATCGAGCGGGGCCGCGACGGCGGGGGACCGACCCGGCCACCGACCCGGACGTCGCCGCCGACCTCCTGTTCGACGGCTACCTCGGGGCCGTCCTGCGCTGGTGTGCGATCCCGGCCGACCGCCGCGGGCCGCTCACCCCCATGGTGGAGGCGCTGGTCGAGCAGGCCCTCGCGGGGCTCAGCCCGCGCTGAGGGCCACCGTCTCCCCGGTGCGCGAGTCGTGCAGCTCGACGGCGGTGATCCGCGCCCGCACCGGCTCGACCGGGTGCAGCCGCGCGAACGCCTCGGCGGGTCGCCCGGTCGCCAGCACCACGTGCGGCAGCCAGGAACCCGGCAGGTGCGCGGCGTGCGCGCCCCGCACCCGCCCGGCCAGCGCGTCGTGCACCGCCGTGTGCACGGCCAGCACCTCGGGGTCGGTGACGGCGGTCAGCGCCAGCGCGTCCGGCGCGTCCGGGCCGACCGAGCCGAGACCGGCCAGCCACAGCACCGGCAGCGCGACCAGGCGCAGCTGGGCGGTCAGCTCCCGCACGGCGGGCGGCGGGACCGTGCCCGCCGCGGCGACGGTGACGTGCGGCGTGCCGGCCGCGACCGGGATCCCGGCCGCGGCGAGCCGGTCGCGCAGCGCGGTGAGCGCGGCGGCGCCGTCGTCGTCGAGCCGGAAGCGGACGGTGCTGGGCATCGGTCCCCCGCTCAGACGGGGAGGGCGAAGCGGCCGTCGTCGGTCTGCTCGGCCAGGCCGTCGACCAGCAGCGAGTGCAGGCACCGGTCGCGCTGGCCCGCGTCGGACCAGACGGCGTCCAGCGCGGCCCGCTCGACCGGCCCGTGCGCGGTGCGCAGCACGTCCATGAGCTTGCCGCGTACCTGCCGGTCGGTGCCGGCGAAGCCCTGGACCGGCTTGCGCGGGCCGTCGTAGGCGGGCCTGCCGGCCGCCACCCAGGCGCAGCGGGCCGCGACCGGGCAGTCCGCGCAGCGCGGCGAGCGGGCGGTGCAGACGACCGCGCCCAGCTCCATCAGCCCGGCCGAGACGACGGCGGCCTCGGCGTCGTCGTCGGGCAGCAGTGCGTCCACGTCGGCCAGGTCGGCCCGGGTGCGGGCCGGTCCGGCGTCGCCCTGACCGTGCACCGCGCGGGCCACGACCCGGCGGACGTTGGTGTCGACGACGGCGGCGCGCAGCCCGAAGCCGAACGCCGCCACCGCCCGCGCCGTGTAGGAGCCGACACCGGGCAGGGCCTCGAGCGCCTCGACGTCGGAGGGGACGGCGTCGCCGTGCTGGGCGGCGATCGCCGCGGCCGCGTCGTGCAGCCGGATCGCGCGGCGCGGGTAGCCGAGCTTGCCCCAGGCCCGCAGCACGTCCGCGCGCGGCGCGGCGGCCAGCGACGACGGCGCCGGCCAGCGCTCCATCCAGTCCCGCCAGACCGGTTCGACCCGGGCGACCGGGGTCTGCTGGAGCATGAACTCGCTGACCAGCACTCCCCACGGCGTGGTCTCCGGGCGCCGCCACGGCAGGTCGCGGGCGTGCGCCCGGAACCACGGGGAGATCAGATCGGCCACCACCGTCCCAGTGTCGCGCGCCCCCGCCGGGCCCCGGCGACGGCCCCGCCGTGACCGCGGACCGGGCGCCGTCGGCGTCGCCCGGCGACCGTCCCGGGTGCCGGCGCGTGGATCACGGTCCCTACCGCGCCCGCCACCGGGGCGCGCGCCACGACCGGGGCGGTTCCCGTCCGCGGGTGCCGGGCGGGACCCTGTCGTCGGACGGCGCCGGTCACCCCGGGTCGGTGCGCCACCCGCACGGGGGTCGGGCGATCCGGGGCGCGGACCCCGTCCGGGCCGGTCCGGGGGGCACCCGGGCGGCCGTTCCGCCACTGCACTCACCCGGTCGGGACGCGCGGGTCGCCCCGCCGGGTGGACCTCGCCGGACATGTCCGTTCCCGGCGCGGCGGCGGCGACTTCGTGTAATCGGAGATCTACCGTCGGTGACATGCACCCGGTGGGTCCCCTGCCGGCGTCGGTCTACTGGCGTCGGCGCGCGTGCGCGGTCGGCGTCGCGCTGCTCGCGCTCTTCGCGCTGCTGTGGCTCACCACCTGGCTGCTGATCCCGCGGGGCTCCGACGAGTCCGCCGGGACGGCCGCACGGACGACCCCCCAGTCGTCGCAGACCACACCGGACACGGGGACGGCCGCACCCGCGCCGCCCCCGGGGTCCCCGTCCCCGGCATCCCCAGCCCCGGGGACGGGGGCACCCACGTCCGTGCCGCTCCCCGACCCCGCCGCGCCCGGACCCCCGCCGGCCGCCGCGGCGGGGACGTCCGCCGGGCCCGCGACCCCGAACGCGGGCCCGGCGGACGAGACGGTCCGCCCCGACGACACACCACGCCCGTCCGTGCAGGTGCCGCAGGCCGCACCCTCCCCGCCGACCGGTCCGGTGCCCTGCACCGACGCGATGATCGAGGTGCGTGCCGAGACCGGGCAGCCGACCTACCCCTCCGGCGCGCGGCCCGAGCTGCGGCTGGTCGTCACCAACGTCTCCGGCCAGCCCTGCGTGCGCGACCTCGACGGCGCCCAGCAGGAGATCGCCGTCTGGAGCGGCGACGGGGCGACCAAGCTCTGGTCGTCCAACGACTGCTCCAACCCGTCGTCGGACGACCTGCGCACCCTGGTGCCCGGCCAGCCGGTGGCCTTCGCCGTGACCTGGACCGGGCTCGCCTCCGAGCCCGGCTGTGCGGGCGAGCGCACCCGGGTGGGCCCGGGCGGCTACCGGGTGCTGGCCCGGCTCGACCGGGTCGTGAGCGAGCCCGCCCCGCTGCTCATGAGCTGAGGCTCAGCGGATGCGGGCCATGATCTCGCGCAGCGACGACGCCTCGGTGATCTGCATCCCGGTCCGCCCGACCTCGGCCCCGGTGGGGACGATCGCCCGGGTGAAGCCCAGCCGTGCGGCCTCCGCGAGGCGCCGGTCCACCCCGTGCACCCGGCGCAGCTCGCCGGCCAGCCCGAGCTCGCCCAGCACGACGAGGTCCGCGGGCAGCGCCGCGTCCCGCTTCGCCGAGACGACCGCCAGCGCGATCGCGAGGTCGGCCGCCGGCTCGGTGATCCGCATCCCGCCGACGGTGGCGGTGTAGACCTCGGCGTCGTGCAGCTTGAGCCCGCCCCGCCGTTCGACGACGGCGAGCAGCATCGGCACCCGCGACGAGTCCAGCCCGGTCACCGCCCGGCGCGGGCTCGGGATGTTCGCCCCCGCGACGAGCGCCTGCACCTCGGCCAGCAGCGGCCGTCGCCCGTCCATCACGACGGTCACCGCGGTCCCCGGCTGCACCGCGTCGGCGCCCTGGCCGAACCGGCCGAGGAACAGCCCCGAGGGGTCGGCGAGACCGACGATGCCGGAGTCGCGCAGCTCGAAGCAGCCGACCTCGTCGGCCGGACCGAACCGGTTCTTCACCCCGCGGACCATCCGCAGCGCCGAGTGCTTGTCGCCCTCGAAGTGCAGCACCACGTCGACCAGGTGCTCCAGCACCCGCGGACCCGCGATGCCGCCGTCCTTGGTGACGTGGCCGACGAGCAGCACGGCCAGGCCGCGTTCCTTCGCCAGCGCGGTCAGCCCCACGGTGACGGCGCGGGTCTGGGTCACCCCGCCGGGGCTGCCGTCGACCGAGGCGGTGGACATGGTCTGGATGGAGTCCACCACCAGCAGCGACGGCCGCAGCGCGTCGACGTGGCCGAGCACCGACTCGAGGTCGGACTCGGCGGCGAGGTAGAGCTCGTCGTGGACGCCGCCGGTGCGCTCGGCGCGCAAGCGGACCTGGCCCGCGGACTCCTCACCGGAGACGTAGAGGACCCGGGACCGGGCGGCGGCCTGTGCGGCGACCTCCAGGAGCAGCGTGGACTTCCCGACGCCCGGCTCACCGGCCAGCAGCACCACCGCGCCCGGGACGAGCCCGCCACCGAGGACCCGGTCCAGCTCGTCGACCCCGGTCGGCCGGGCCCGGGCGGAGTCCAGCTCCACCTCGGCGATCCGCCGGGCCGGGGTGCTGGGCGCCCCCGCGACGACGGTCCGGCCGCCCCCGCCGGTGCGCACCGGCTCGACCTGCTCGAGCGACCCCCAGGCCTGGCAGCCCGGACAGCGCCCCACCCACTGCGCCGTGCGGTGGTCGCACTCCGTGCAGCGGTAGCCGCCCGAGCGGGCGGCGCGGGACCGGGGGGTCAGTTGCCGGCGGCGCCGCCGGCGCCGCTGCCCTCGTTGCCGGGCGCGACGGGGGCACCCTCACCGGCCGGGACCGGGTTCGGCCGGTCCACCGGCGGGGCCTCGGCCTGGCCACCGGTCTCGGAGTTGACGCCGGTCTCGGCGCCGTTGGCGCCCTCCTCGCCGTCGGCGAACGACGCGCGCTCCGGGGCGTGCCCGGGGGAACCCTCGACGGTCGGCACGCCGGTCGGGACGGTGAGGGTCACCGAGCCGGCCTTCTCGAACACGAACGTCATCGGGAGCTGCGCGCCGGAGGGGACCGGACGGGTCAGACCCTCGGCGACGAGCTGCACGCGCTTGGCGTTGGTGGGGGCCAGCTGCAGGTTGCCCGGCGAGACCAGCGCGACGTCCTGCGGCATGGTCGCGTCGCCCTGGATCTGCACCGACGCGGCGGCCGGCGAGGTGACCGACACCAGGCGGTCGGCGACCGAGCCGGTGTTGACCAGGGTGGCGACGAGCGGTGCGGCGCCGCCCTGGCGGTAGAGCGCGTCCGGGCCCGCGGGCGTGGTCGGGTAGGCGACCTGGACGTCACGCAGGTCGACCGAGCCGACCGTGGCGTTGGCGCCGTTGACGGCGGCGACCTGCTCTGCGGTCTGCGCGATCTGCCCGGCTCCACAGCCGCTGATCAGCAGGCCGGTCAGGGCGACGGCGCCGGCGACCCCGGCCAGGGTCCGGGCGGGACGGCGGGTGCGGCTCACGGTCGTCGTGTCCTTCCTTGCCGGTGCCCCGAAGTGCCCCCGGCGCACATGCTGGGTCTGTCGGGGGGCAGCCTAGTCGCGCGCTCCGGCGCGTTGCGCGGTCGGGCACCCGGGTGTGACGACCGCGTCCCCGCCGGACGGTGGGGCGGCAGACCCGGTGGTCCGGGACGTGCCGCGGCGGCGACCGGCACGCGGCCGGGCCGGTCCGGATGGGCGCCACGCCCGCGGGGAACACGTTCCTCCGCCGTTGTCAACCCCCTGACCTGCGACGACGGTGAAAGCCGGTCACCGTCCCGCCCGGGCGACGTGTTAATCTGGACCCAGCGAAAGGGGCCAGAGGACACATGGTTTTCAAGGTCGGAGAGACCGTCGTCTACCCGCACCACGGTGCCGCGCTCATCGAGGCGATCGAGACCCGGACGATCAAGGGCGAGGAAGTGCAGTACCTCGTCCTGAAGGTTCAGCAGGGCGATCTGACGGTGCGCATCCCCGCCGACAACGTCGAGGTGGTCGGTGTTCGTGACGTCGTGGGCCAGGAGGGACTGGATCGGGTCTTCGAGGTGCTGCGCGCGCCGCACACCGAGGAGCCCACGAACTGGTCGCGCCGGTACAAGGCGAACTGGGAGAAGCTCACGTCCGGTGACGTGAACAAGGTCGCCGAGGTCGTCCGCGACCTCTGGCGGCGGGAGAAGGACCGGGGCCTGTCCGCCGGTGAGAAGCGGATGCTGGCCAAGGCGAGGCAGATACTGGTCAGTGAGCTCGCGCTGGCCGAGGGCACCGACGAGGAGCGGGCCGAGGTCCTGCTCGACGAGGTGCTCGCCACCGCGAACGCCTGACCGGCGTGCACGGACCGTCCTCCGGGGCGGGTGTCGTCGCGGTGCTTCCCGCGGCCGGTTCCGGGGTGCGTCTGGGTGCAGGTGTGCCCAAGGCGTTCGTCGGACTGGCCGGGGTTCCCATGCTGGTACGCGCGGTCGACGGCCTTCTCGCGTCCGACGTCGTCGGACACGTGGTGGTCGTCGTCCCCGCGGACCAGGTGGACGCCGCCGCCGCCATGCTGCCCGGACGCCCGGCGACCGTCGTCGCCGGCGGTGCCGACCGCACCGCCTCCGTCGCGGCCGGTCTCGCTGCGACCGGGACGGACGCCGAGGTCGTGCTGGTGCACGACGCCGCGCGCCCGCTCACACCACCCGACGTCGTCCGCCGAGTGGTCGGCGCCGTGCGCGCGGGCGCGCCCGCGGTCATCCCGGTGCTCCCCGTGGCCGACACGGTCAAGCGGGTCGACGGCGCCGGGACCGTCGTGTCCACCGTGGACCGCTCCGAGCTGCGTGCGGTGCAGACACCGCAGGGGTTCCGCGCGGCCGACCTGCGTCGCGCCCACGCGGGCACACCCGACCCCCGCACCGACGACGCCGGGCTGGTCGAGGCGCTCGGCGACCCGGTCACCACCGTCGCCGGGGACCCGCTCGCGTTCAAGGTCACCACCGCGTGGGACCTGCGCATCGCCGAACTGCTGCTCGCCGGGGCGGGCCGCGTCATCGAGCACGAGGAACACGCATGAGGGTCGGGATCGGTACCGACGTGCACCCGGTCGAGCCGGGCCGCGACTGCTGGGTCGCGGGTCTGCTGTGGCCCGGGACCGACGGCTGCGCCGGGCACTCCGACGGCGACGTCGCCGCACACGCCCTGTGCGACGCCCTGCTGTCCGCGGCGGGGCTGGGCGACCTGGGCGCGGTGTTCGGCACCGGCCGTCCGGAGTGGACGGGTGCGAGCGGGGCGACCCTGCTCGCCGAGGTCCGCCGCCTGCTCACCCGCGACGGCTGGACCGTCGGCAACGCCGCCGTCCAGGTGATCGGGAACGACCCGAAGATCGGGAAGCGCCGGGCCGAGGCCGAACGGGTGCTCTCGGAGGTGGTGGGTGGCCCGGTGTCGGTGTCCGGTACGACGACCGACGGGCTGGGGCTGACCGGGCGCGGCGAGGGCCGCGCCGCCGTCGCGACGGCGCTGTTGCTGCCCGCGGGCTAGAGACGCCCGGTCCGTTCCTGGATCTGCTCCGGGGTGAGATCGTCGGCGTGGGCCGCCACCATCCAGGCGTGGCCGAACGGGTCGGCGAGCCGGCCGCCGCGCTGCCCGTAGTCGTGGTCGGTCACCGGGAACAGCACCCGGCCGCCGTGCTCCACCATCGCCGTGGCGACCGCGTCCGGGTCGTCGACCTCCAGGGCCAGGATCACCCCGCCGGGCCCCGACGGCGGGGGGTCGACGTCGTCGCCGTCCTTGACGGCCCACTCCGCGCCGCCGGCCCGCAGCAGGGCGTGCACCACGGCGCCGGAGCCGTCGGTGTAGCGCTCCACGAGCTGCGCGCCGAACGCGGCGCGGTAGAAGTCGATCGCGGCGTCGGCGTCGTGCACGACCAGCCGCGGGTACATCCGCTGAACACCCATGGCCGACACCTTGCCCCGTCCGCACCGCCCGTGTAGTGGACGAATCGGAGGCCCGTACCCTGGTGACGTGAGCCTCAGACTTCTCGACTCAGCGACCAGGGAGCAGCGCGCGTTCACGCCGCTGCGGACCGGAGCCGTGTCGATGTACGTCTGTGGGGCGACGGTGCAGGGCCTCCCACACATCGGTCACGTGCGCTCGGGCCTGAACTACGACGTGCTGCGCCGCTGGCTGGCCCGGTCCGGGTACGACGTCACGCTGGTGCGCAACGTCACCGACATCGACGACAAGATCCTCCGCAAGGCCCAGGCCGCGGGCCGCCCGTGGTGGGAGTGGGCGGCCACGCACGAGCGGGCCTTCACCGCCGCCTACGACGCGCTGGGCTGCCTGCCGCCGTCGGTGGAGCCCCGGGCGACCGGGCACATCACGCAGATGGTCGAGCTGATCGAGCGCCTGATCGAGCGCGGCCACGCCTACGCCGCCGGCGGCGACGTCTACTTCGCGGTGCGCACGATGCCCGACTACGGGTCGCTGTCCGGCCAGCGCGTCGACGACGTGCACCAGGGCGAGGGCGACAGCGGGCACAAGCGCGACGCGCTGGACTTCACGCTGTGGAAGGCCGCCAAGCCCGGCGAGCCGAGCTGGCCCACCCCCTGGGGGAACGGGCGGCCCGGCTGGCACCTGGAGTGCTCGGCGATGGCGACCGCCTACCTCGGCCCGGAGTTCGACATCCACGGCGGCGGCCTGGACCTGGTGTTCCCGCACCACGAGAACGAGCGCGCCCAGAGCCACGCGGCCGGGGACGGGTTCGCCCGGTTCTGGCTGCACAACGCCTGGGTGACCATGGGCGGGGAGAAGATGTCGAAGTCGCTGGGGAACACCCTGGCGATCGAGAACCTGCTCGAACGGGTCCGCCCGGCCGAGCTGCGCTACTACCTGGTCGGCCCGCACTACCGGTCGGCGATCGAGTACTCCGACGCCGCGCTGGACGAGGCCGTCGCCGCGTACCGGCGGATCGAGTCGTTCGTGCACCGCGTGCGCGAGCGGCACGGCCTGCCCGAGGTCGCCGCCGAGCTGCCCGGCGCGTTCACCGCCGCACTCGACGACGACCTGGGCACCCCGCTCGCGCTCGGCACCGTGCACACCCTGGTGCGCGAGGGCAACACCGCCCTCGACGCCGGGGACGTCACCGGCGCGCTGCGGGCCGCGTCCGCGGTCCGCGCGACGACCGAGGTGCTCGGCCTGGACCCGCTGGCAGCCGGCGGTGTGGCCGAGGAGTCGGGCGACGCCGCCCGTCAGGCACTGGGCACCCTGGTGGAGACGATGCTCGAGCGCCGCCGGGCCGCGCGCGCCGAGCGCGACTTCGCCACCGCGGACCGGCTCCGCGACGAGCTGCTCGCCGCCGGGATCGCCGTCGAGGACGGCGCCGACGGCTCCACCTGGACTCTCAAAGACAACTAGGACTCGTAGAACTCATGGCAGGCAATTCCAAGCGCCGCGGTGCGATCCGTAAGGAAGGCACCAAGAAGGGCATGGTCGTCGGATCCGGCGGCCAGCCCCGGCGCGCACTGAAGGGCAAGGGCCCGACCCCGCCCGGCGAGATGCGACCCGGCCACCCGAAGGCGAGGGCGGCCGCGCGCCGCGCCGCCCAGGACCAGCAGCAGCGCCGACGCCCGGTCGCGGGCCGTCGCGGTGACGGGGAGACCCCGGAGACCGTGCTCGGCCGCAATCCGGTCGTCGAGTGCCTGCGGGCCGGCGTCCCGGCGACGGCGCTGCAGGTGGCCACCGGCATGTCCGCCGACGACCGCGTCACCGAGGCCGTCGCGCTGGCTGCGGAGCGGGGCATCTCCATCCTGGAGGTGCCGCGCAACGACCTCGACCGGATCAGCGGGGGAGCGCTGCACCAGGGCCTCGCCCTGCAGGTGCCGCCGTACGCCTACGCCCACCCGGACGAGGTGCTCGAGGCCGCGTCGCACTCCGGGCGCCCGGCACTGGCCGTCGCCCTGGACGGGGTGACCGACCCGCGCAACCTGGGTGCGGTCGTCCGGTCGGTGGGTGCGTTCGGCGGCCACGGCGTCGTCGTGCCGCAGCGGCGCGCCGCGGGCATGACCGCGGTGGCCTGGCGGACCTCGGCGGGCACCGCGGCCCGGGTCCCGGTCGCGCGCGCGACGAACCTGACCCGCACGCTGCAGGAGTACGCCTCCGCCGGGCTGATGGTCGCCGGTCTGGCCGCCGACGGCGACGTCTCCCTCGACGACTTCGACCTGGCCTCCGGGCCGCTGGTGATCGTCACCGGGTCGGAGGGCAAGGGCCTGTCCCGGCTGGTCCGCGAGACCTGCGACGTGACCGTCTCGATCCCCCTGGCCGGCCGCGTGGAGTCCTTGAACGCCTCGGTCGCCACCGGCGTCGTTCTGGCCGAGGTGGCCCGCCGTCGTCGCGTCGGCCGCTGAGCGAACCCCCCTCCCTGCACGAACGGGCCCCTCGTACGAACCATTCGTACGAGGGGCCCGTTCGTGCGAGGCCGGGGGAGATCAGGCGCGGACCGGGCCCCGGCCGCGCAGCCGGCCCACCAGCCGGCAGAGCAGGTAGGCGACGAACCCGATGGTCGCCACGTAGGCCGAGATCGGCAGCCCCGGCGCCAGCGACAGGATCGTCCCGCCGACCAGCGCGACCTCCGCGATGACGATCGCGAGGACGGTCGCCAGCAACGGGTTCGCGGTGACCCGGTTCGCCGCGGCGCCGGGCACGATCAGCACCGACAGCACCAGGATCGCCCCGACGATCGGCACGGCCAGTGCCGTCACCAGGCCGATCAGCACGCCGAACACCAGGGTCAGCGCGCGGACGGGCACGCCGCGCGCCAGCGCGACGTCGGGGTCGGTGCTGGCGAACAGCAGCGGCCGGTAGAGCAGCGCCAGGGTCGCGAGAACGACGACGGCGACGGCCCCCAGCACCCACAGGTTCTGCTGGTCGACCGACACGATGGAGCCGGTCAGCAGGCCGAACCGGTTGGAGGAGCGGCCGTCGTAGAGGGCCAGGAACAGCACGCCCAGGCCGAGCCCGAACGCCATCACCACGCCGATCGCGGAGTCCCGCTCGCGTTGGCGCAGGCCCAGCACACCGAAGATCACCGCGGCGACGACGGCGCCCACCACCGCCCCCACCCCGACGGCGACGCCGAGCAGCAGCCCGGCCGCGGCCCCGGTGAAGGCCAGCTCGGCGGTGCCGTGCACGGCGAAGGCCATCCCGCGGCTGACGATCAGCGGGGCGAGCAGCCCGGCGACCAGCCCGAGCACCGCGCAGGCGATGAGCGCGTTGCGGACGAACGGGTAGCCCAGCAGCGTGCCGGTGCCGGACAGGTCGAGGATCCGGGCCAGGAACTCGGTCACGCGCCACCCCCGACCGCGACGCCGTGCTCGGCGTGCTCGTCCCGGGTGACCGGGGAGTCCTCGGCCCCGACGACGACCAGCCGGTCGCGGACCCGCAGCACGTCGACGTCGGTGCGGTAGAGCCGCGACAGCGTCTCCGAGGTCATGACCTCGTCGGTGGTGCCGATCGAGAACCGGCCGTCGACGAGGTAGAGGACCCGGTCCACCAGCGGCAGCACCGGGTTGATCTCGTGGGTCACGAACAGCACCGCGGTGCCCGCGGCGCGGCGGCGCTCGTCGATCAGCCGGGTCACGATCCGCTGGTGGGACAGGTCCAGGCTGAGCAGGGGCTCGTCGCACAGCAGCACCGCCGGGTCCCCGACGAGTGCCTGCGCGACCCGCAGCCGCTGCTGCTCACCCCCGGACAGCCGCCCGACGGGGGCGTCGGCGTGCCCGGTGCCGCCGACCTGGGCCAGCGCGCGGTCGACGCGCTCGCGCCGCTCGCGTCGCCGGCCCAGGCCGGGACCGAAGCGGTGCCCGTCGAGCCCGAGGCCGACGAGGTCGCGCCCGCGCAGCGGCAGGTCCGGGTCGAGCGGCTGCTGCTGCGGGACGTAGCCGATCTCGGGGCTGCCGCGCCGCGGGGTGTGTCCGCCGACGGTCACGGTGCCGTCGGAGAGCGGGAGCAGCCCCAGCAGGACGCGCATCAGCGTCGTCTTGCCGGAGCCGTTCGGGCCGAGGACGGCGACGAACTCGCCGGGTGCGACGTCCAGGTCGAGGCCGGACCACAGGGTCCGGTCCCCGAACCGGAGGCCCGCCCCGCGCAGCGACAGCGCGGACTGTTGCGAGGAACCCATGTCAGCGGTTCAGCGCCGCGGAGAGCTCGTCCAGGTTGGCGTTCATCCACTGCACCCAGTCGGTGGTGCCCGCGGGCAGCGTCTCCGACATCTGGACCACCGGGACGCCTGCCTTCTGGGCGGCGTCGCGGACCTGGTCGGTGGTCGGCGAGGTCGTCTGGCTGTTGAGGACCAGCGCGTCGACCGGCGGCTGCGCGGTGAACAGCCCCAGCATCTGCGCGACGACGGCGGCCGGCGGGTCGGTGCCCTCCTCGACGGCCGAGGAGAACTCCTGCGGGGTCGCGTTCGCGATCCCGGCGGCCTGCAGCAGGTAGGCGGGCACCGGCTCGGTGACGGCGACCCGGGCCCCCGGGTGCGCGCGGCCGATCTCGGTGGCCTTCGACGTCAGCTGGGCGACGCCGCCCTCGAGGGTCTGGGCGTTGGTGCGGAAGTACTCCGCGGCGCTCGGGTCGATGCGGCCGAGCTGGTCGGCGAGCTGCTCGGCGACGCGGCCGACCGCGGCCGGGTTGTACCAGACGTGCTCGTTGAACGAGCCGTGCTCGTGCTCGTGGTCCGCCTCGCCCGCGGGCTCGGGGGTGGCCCCGGCGGCGTGGTCGTGGCCGTGGTCGTCGGCGGCGGCCTCCTGGGCCCCCTCGATGCCGGAGACCTCGACGGCGTCGACCAGCGGGGCCTTGTTGCCGGACGCGGCGACGAGGTCGGTCATGAACGCGTCGTAGCCGCCGCCGTTCATGACCAGCAGCTGGGCCTCGCCGACGGTCGCCGCGTTCTGCGGGGTCGGCTCGTAGCCGTGCGGGTCGACGTCGGGGGAGCTGATGACCGACTCGACCCTGGCGTAGTTGCCGCCCACGGCGCGGGCGACCGCGCCCCAGGCGTCGGTGGAGGCGACGATCTTCACCTGCGGGGTGTCGGCGCTGGTGGGGGCGTCGACCTGGCCGGAGCCGCAGGCGGTCAGACCCAGGGCGAGTGCGGCCAGCCCGGCCACGAGCGCGGCCGGGCGGAGCGGGGATCGGGACACGGACGGAACTCCCATCAACATATCGGCATAGATTTATTGGAAATCGTTCTCAGATTCACTCTACCGCTGTACGGGGAGCCCGGAACGCGCGCGGCGTGTGATCCCGTCGTGGCCGGTCGGGGCGGACTTTCACGTGCGTGACCGCGCCGCTACCGTTCGGGGAATGACCGGCCCCCAGCACCCGCGGCGCCCGGCGACGCTCGCGTCGCTGGCCGCCGAGCTCGGGGTCTCCCGGACGACCGTGTCGAACGCCTACAACCGCCCCGACCAGCTGTCCGCGCCGCTGCGCGAGCGCGTCCTGGAGGCGGCCCGGCGGCTCGGCTACCCGGGCCCGGACCCGGTCGCCCGCTCGCTGCGCACCCGGCGTGCCGGAGCGGTGGGCTTGCTGCTGACCGAGGCGCTCAGCTACGCCTTCCGCGACCCGGGCGCCACCGGCTTCCTGGAGGGGCTCGCGCTGGCCTGCGAGAAGGCGGGCACCGGTCTGCTGCTGATCCCGGTCAGCCCCGAGCACTCCGACGTCGACTCCGTCTACCAGGCCGGGGTCGACGGCTTCGTCGTCTACTCGGTCAGCGAGGACGACCCGCACTTCCGGGCCGTCCTGCAGCGCCCGGTGCCGACGGTCGTCTGCGACCAGCCCACCGGGATCACCGGGGTGGACCGCGTCGGCGTCGACGACCGCGCCGGGACCCTCGCGCTCGGGCGGCACCTCGTCGAGCTCGGCCACCGCCGCGTCGGTGTGCTCTGCATGCGCCTGTCCTCGCACCGGCACGACGGCAGGGCCGACGTCGCCCGGCAGGAGGGCAGCTCCTACGCCGTGCAGCGCGAGCGCCTCGCCGGGCTGCGCGCGGCGCTCGCCGAGGCCGGTGTCGACTGGGCCGACGTCCCGGTCATCGAGCGGTTTGAGCACTCCCTCGACGCCGGCGCGGACGGCGCCGCCACCCTGCTGGACTCCCACCCCGGGATCACCGCGCTGGTGTGCACCTCCGACATCCTCGCCCTCGGCGCGCTGCGCGAGGCCCGCGACCGCGGCCTGCGGGTGCCCGAGGACCTCTCGGTCGCCGGGTTCGACGGCGTGCCCGAGGCCGAGCGCGTCGGCCTGACCACGGTCCGCCAGCCGTTCCGGGAGAAGGGCCTCGAGGCCGGACGGCTGCTGCTCGAACGCGGCGACCGCCACGTCCCCGAGCACGTCACGCTCCCGACCGAGCTGATCGTCGGTACGACCACCCGCGGGCTGCGCCAGTCCGGGGAGTTCTTCTCCGGATGGTGAGCCTGACGGGGCTGCGGCGCTACCCGGTCAAGTCCTGCCGGGGCGCGGACGTCGCCCGCGCCGTCGTCGAACGGGCCGGTCTCGCCGGGGACCGGCGCTGGATGCTGGTCCGCGACGACGGCGCCGTGGTCACCGCGCGCACCCACCCGCGGCTCGTGCTCGTCGCGCCCACCCCCGCCGCCGACGGGCTCCGCCTGACCGGACCGGGGCTGCCGCCGCTCACCGTCCCCGTGCCCGACGGCGAGCCGGTGCCGGCCCGCGTGCACCGCTGGGACACCGCGGGCGTCCCGGCCGGCCCGGCGGCCGACGCGTGGTTCTCCGAGCTGCTCGGCGACCCGGTGCGGCTGATCCACCTCGACGACCCGGCCCGGCGCCGTCCCGACCCCGGCTTCTCCCACGACGACGACCGCGTCTCCTACGCCGACGGCTATCCGCTGCTGCTCGCCTCCACCGCCTCGCTGCACGCGCTGGACGCGCTGGTCGCCGACGGCCCGAACGCGGCCGAGGCCCCGCTGCCGATGACCCGGTTCCGGCCGAACGCCGTCGTCGACGGCGCACCGGCCTGGGCCGAGGACGGCTGGCGGCGCATCCGGATCGGCGCCGCGGAGTTCCGGGTGGCCAAGGGCTGCGCCCGCTGCGTGCTCACCACCGTCGACCCGGACACGGCCGTCAAGGGCCGCGAGCCGATGGCGACCCTGGCCCGGCACCGGCGGTTCGACGGCAAGGTGTGGTTCGGGGTCAACCTGATCCCGGACGACCCGGGAGCCGAGATCGCCGTCGGCGACGAGGTCGAGGTGCTCGACGCCGTCGACCCGGCCTGCGGCCCTCCGCGCTGACCGGACCGGCCACGGTTCCTCCCGCCCCGTCGGTATCGTCGGGTTCGGGTCGCCCGTCCGGGTGGCCGGACCGGGGTGAGGGGGAGGCTGCGCTGAACGACGAGCGCGACCCACGTCGCCGTCCGCCACCACCGCCCCCGGGCCCCGCCGGGCGGCGCCCCCCGATGCCGCCTCCCGCGTCGCGTCCCGGGGCCGGGCCGCCACGTGTCGTGCCGCCCCCGCCTCCCGGACGTCCGCCGGCGGGCGGGCGGCCGGCCCGCGCCGTGCCACCCCGCCGGCCCCGCGGCCCTCCGCGCCGCCCGACCGCCCCGACGGCCTGCGTCGGGCCCCGCGCCCCGCACCGTCCGACTCCCCGGACGCCCGGCGCCCGATCCCGCGCCCCGTGGCGTCCGACCGCCCAGACGTGCTCCACCCGGCCCAGCGGCCACTGCCCACGCGTCGCGGCGCCCGCCGGACCGGCCCGCCCCCGCGCCGAGGTGCGGGCGCGGTGCCCCGCTCGGAGTCCGGGCCCGCCCCGCGCCGCCCGATCGGGCCGCAGGTCGCGGCGCTGCGGGACCGGCTGCGCCGGCTGCGGCCGCAGCAGCCCCCGGGGACCCCGCCGCCGTCGACCCGGGCCCGGCTGCGCAGGCTGCTGCGCTGGGCCCTGGTCGCCCAGGCCGTCCCGCTGGTCCTGGTGCTGCTGTTCACCCTGGTCAACCCGCCGTACACGATGTTCCGGCTGTGGAACTTCGGGCCGACCGTCGCGCAGTGGACCGACGCCGAGCACGTGTCGCGCAACTTCCTGATCGTGGTGATGGGGCAGGAGGACCAGCAGTTCCCGGAGCGCACCCTCGCCGTCGACTACGGGATGCAGTGGGCGCGCGTGCAGGCGTACATGGACGGCACCGACGACCCGTCCGGGTCGACCATCACCCAGCAGACGTCGAAGAACCTGTTCCTGTGGGCCGGGCGCTACCCGCCGCTGGAACCGGTGCGCAAGGCGCTGGAGATCCCGCCGGCGGAGACGATGGAGCTCGTCATGCCCAAGCGCCGGATCCTGGAGATCTACGTCAACGTCGCGCAGTTCGCGCCGCGCGTCTACGGCGTCTGCGCCGCCTCCTGGTACTACTTCGGCAAGTCCAGCCGCTCGCTCAGCGTGGACGAGTCCGCCCAGCTCATCGGACTGCTGCCGTCCCCGCTGCACGTCGAACGCGCCCCCGGCGGCGGCATGCGCTTCCTCGGCGACGCCAACGGCAACGGCGTCGCCGACCCCGGCGAACGCGGCTGGATCAGCGCGAAGGGCTACTGGCACGCCCGCGAGCGCGCCCCGCGCTGGTACACCCAGATGGGCGGGCTCGCCGCCACCGAGGGCCTCGGGATCCCCGGCAACGCCTCCGACCTGCCCGCCGCCGACGACCCGTGCCGCGAGCCCCCGGCCGCGCTGGCCGACCTCGACTGAGCTGCCGCGACCCGGTCAGGACCCGGTCAGGACCCGCAGCGCAGCGCGGCCAGCCGCTCCAGGACCCCGGCCATCTCCTGCGGGTCGGCGACCCGGAAGCGGGCAGCGGTGGCGCCGTCGCCGACCTTGATGCCGACGTCGCCGTCGCCCAGCACCCGGAACGCGGTCTCGTCGGTGACGTCGTCCCCGGCGAACAGCACCGCGTCCGCGTGCAGGGCCGACCGCAGCGCCTCCACCGCGGAGCCCTTGGTGGTCTCGACGACGGCCAGGTCCAGCACGTCCTTGCCCGCGACGGCGTCGACGCCGTCACCGGCCCACTCGGCGTGGACCCGCTCCAGCAGTGCCGCCCCGGCGGCCGGGTTCATGCCGCGCACGTGCACCGCTCCGCCCGCGGGCTTGGTCTCCAGCCGCGCCCCGGGGGTCCCGTCGACCAGGGTGCGCAGGCCGTCGAGCAGCGCGGTCCGCCGGCGCTCCTGCTCGGGCGTCAGCAGGCCGCCGCGCCCGAGCAGGGCGGCGAGCCCGTCGTCGTACTCGGCGCCGTGGCTGCCCACCAGCCCGACCGGCGGGACGAACCCGGAGACGGTTGCGAGGTCGTCGCGGCCCCGGCCGGACAGCATCACGACGGTCGTCGCGTCGTGCGCCGCGAGGCGCCGGACGGCGTCGGCCGAGGCGGGCAGCGGCCGCGACGCCGACGGGTCGTCGACCAGCGGGGCCAGCACGCCGTCGAAGTCGAGGGCGACGAGCAGCCGCCCCACGCCGGCGAGCTGATCCAGGACGGCGTCGGGGCTCACTGCTCGACCCGGATGCCGAGCGCCTCCAGGAACCCGGTGGCCCAGCGGTCGACGTCGTGGTCGAGGACCTGGCGGCGCAGCGTGCGCATCCGCTTGCGCCCCTCCTCGGCGTTCATGGTCAGCGCCGCGTAGAGCGCCTCCTTGACGCCGTCGGTGTCGTGCGGGTTGACCAGCAGGGCGCTGGTCAGCTCGATCGCGGCACCGGCGAACTCGGACAGCACGAGACAGCCGCCGTCGTCGGGGCGGCAGGCGACGTACTCCTTGGCGACGAGGTTCATGCCGTCGCGCAGCGGGGTCACGAGCATGACGTCGGCGGCGAGGAAGAACGCGGCGAGCTCCTCGCGCGGCAACGACCGGTGCAGGTAGTGCACCGCCGGGTGCCCGACGCGGGCGAACTCGCCGTTGATCCGGCCGACGGCCTGCTCGATGTCGGCGCGCATCTGCTGGTAGTGCTCGACCCGCTCCCGCGACGGCGTCGCCAGCTGGATCATCACCGCGTCGTCGACGGACACCCGCTCCTCCTCGAGGAGCTCGTGGAACGCGCGGAGCCGGACGTCGATGCCCTTGGTGTAGTCGAGCCGGTCGACACCCAGCACGATCTTCTCCGGGCTGCCGAGCTCCGTCCGGATCTCGGCGGCACGCTTCTCGACCTCGGGGGTCCGGGCCAGCTCGTCGAGCCGGTGCGAGTCGATCGAGATCGGGAACGCGCCGAGCCGGATCCGCCGTCCGCCGTGGTGGAGCACCTCCGGGTCGCGGTCGGTGGAGGCCCCGGCGAGCTCCTGGGCGAGCCAGTGGAAGTTGCGGACGCCGCCGTCGGTGTGGAAACCGACGAGGTCCGCGCCGAGCAGGCCCTCCATGATCCGGGTCCGCCACGGGAGCTGGCGGAACAGCTCGACCGGCGGGAACGGGATGTGCAGGAAGAAGCCGATCCGCAGGTCCGGGCGCAGCTCGCGCAGCTTCCCCGGGACGAGCTGGAGCTGGTAGTCCTGCACCCAGACCGTCGCGCCCTGGGCGGCGACCTTCGCGACCTCCTCGGCGAAGCGCTGGTTCACCGCGGTGTAGGCGCGCCACCAGTGCCGGTGGAACTGCGGTGGCGCGACGACGTCGTGGTAGAGCGGCCAGAGCGTGCCGTTGGAGAAGCCCTCGTAGTAGTCGGTGACCTCCTGCGCGGTCAGCATCACCGGGAAGAGCGACAGGCCGTCCTCGGCGAAGGGCTCGACCTCGGCGTCGGGGACGCCGGGCCAGCCGACCCAGGCACCCTCCCGGGCCCGCAGGGTCGGCTCCAACGCCGTGACCAGGCCACCCGGGCTGCGACGCCAGGTGGTGCTGCCGTCCGGATGCCGCTCCAGGTCCACGGGGAGCCTGTTGGCCACCACCACCAGATCCGCTGCGGTCACCGGTTCCCCTGTGGACACATGCCCTCCTCGACGCTCGCCCCGTGGCGACCCTACTTCGGATCGGCCCCGCCGGCCGTGGTGTCGGGCACCGGGGAGCCGACGGCCGCGGCGCCGGTGGGGGAGCTCTCGGCCCCGCCGGGCCGGTCCTCGGGACGGCGGCGCGGGCTGGCCACGAACTGCCCCAGGGCGACGCCCGCGGCCAGCGCCAGACCGACGGCCAGCGCGATCGTGATCGTCACCAATCCCTCGGACGGCCCCTCGATCGCCAGCTGGTAGAAGCCGCGGTAGGCGGCCAGACCGGGCAGCAGCGGGGTGACCCCGGCGAGGGTGACGACCATCGGCGGGGTCTGTGTGCCGCGCCGCAGCAGGCCCGCCGCGAGCCCGACGACCAGGGCCGCGGCACCGGTCGCGGGTACCTGGCCGAGCCCGGCGTTCTGCGTGAGCAGGCCGTAGACCAGCCAGCTTGACGCGCCGACCGCGCCGGCGATCGGCAACGACCGCAACGGTGCGTACCCGGCGAGCGCGTAGAACGCCGCCGCCAGCGCACCGGCGACCAGCGAGAGCCCGAACTGGCCCGGTCCCGACGGCAGGTCCCCGGACACCTCGATCTGGGTCCCCATTGCGAGCCCCAGCTGCAGGCCGAGCACGACGCCGGTCAGCAACCCCGCCGACAGCAGTGAGATCTCGACCATGCGGGCGGCCGCGGTCAGGTAGTAGCCGGTCAGGGCGTCCTGCACGGTGGAGACGACGCTCAGCCCGGACAGCAGCACCGTGATGCCCGCGGCGACGATGTAGGACGCCCGGGTGCCCGGCGGGAACACCTCCAGCTGCACCAGGGCGACCGTCGAGGCGGTGACGAGGAAGCCACCGACCACCTGCTGGAAGAACGCTGCGACCCCGCGCCGGGCCAGTACCCGGCCGATCCGGTCGATGATCGCGGTGGTGACGAACGCCGTCGTCGCGGTCAGCGGGCCGCCACCGAGCAGCAGGGCGATCGACGCGGCCAGCGCGGCCCAGCCGAACGTCGCCACCCAGCGGGGGTAGGGGTGCGGGTGCCGCACGACCTCGGAGACCTTCGACGACGCCGCCCGCACGTCGAGCCGACCCGCCTCGACGTCGCGGATGATCGCCTCGGTCTCGGCGAGGCGGGACAGGTCGAGCGTGCGGTAGCGGACCAGCCGCATCGTCGTCACCGGCTGGGCGGCGTTGCCGCGGTGGCAGCACATCGTGATCGAGGTGAACGTGATGTCCACGTCGACCGCCGGCAGACCCGCCAGGTTGGCCAGCCGCAGCATCGTCGCCGTGACCTCGTCGACCGATTCGCCGGAGGACAGCTCGATCTCACCGATCCGCATGCAGAGGTCCAGGACCTCCTGCACACGGGCGTCGTCGGGGACCTGCGGGCCGAGCATGAGCATCGGCACCGTCGACGGACCCGGGGTGAGCAGCCGTTTCGCGTCACGCCGCAGCGCGCCGCGCAGTCGCCGTGCGAACCGGTCGGCCGGCGGCGTCTCCTCGGCCACGATCCCTCCATTCCGTCGTGCGGGTCTGGCGTCGCCCACCAGGCTAGGGGCGGGCCGCCGACCCGCGTCGGGGCGTCGGCCTACCTCACACCGTCCGACGGCCGGGCGGGGTGAGCGGTTGCGACGGAGGGGCGGGTTAGGCTGGGGCCTGCCCGCCGGTGTAGCTCAGTGGTAGAGCAACCGCCTTGTAAGCGGTAGGTCGTCGGTTCGATCCCGACCTCCGGCTCCACGTCCGATCAGCGGTCCGCTCCGGAACGTCTCCGGCAGGACCGCTCGCACGGCTCCCCGTGGTCGAGGCCGTGCCGGCCGGCCGACAGCGTGACGCAGGGCTACGGACGATTCGCGAGACGCCGGATGGCAGGACGACCCTCCACTCTCGCCGGCACCGGTCTCCCCCGGTCACGAGGACCGACCGCTCGGCGATGGCTCACATCACATCACAGCACCGCCGCGTGAGGATCCTGTCCCGATCGTGTCCCACGGCTGTGGAACGGAACGAGACCTTCCGGCAACGGAGGCCTCCTCCGCCGCAGAGACCCCGGCACACCAGGCGGCCGGGCCCGCAGCACGAAGGGAGACCGGACATGACCACCCCGAACACCCCCACGGCGACGACCCCGGGCCCGGCGGTGTCGGGCGCGCTGTCCTCCGGCCGGGGCAGTACCCGGATCGCCGAGGCAGTCGTCGCCGAGATCGCAGGTCCGGCGGCCCGCGAGGTCCGCGGCGTGTACACCCTCGGCGGCGGAGCGGCCCGCATCGCGTGACGTCCACACCGGGCCGGCTCTCGCTCCGGCCGCGCCCCGGGCGCTGAGCTGCGCGCTGCCGGAGGGAATCGGCACCCGGGCCCTGCGGCGAGGTCGACGGCCACCTTCCCCGGCCGTCGGACGGGCGGCATGCGCGCCCGACGGGATCGCCGCCCTGGTCCGTGCATCCGTTGCCTCCGCCGGACGGGCGGCCGAGATCGTCGACGTGATCGAGGGCTGCAGGTGCTCTCCGCGGCGCCGCACCGACCGCCACCGCTCGTCCGCGGCGAGCTCGTGGTGGATCTGCGGGCGATGCGCCCGGCCGCGGTCGGCCCACCCGGCGGACCCGGCATCACCCGATCACCGACGACGAGGTCGAGGAGGACCGAATGAGCGGGCATCATGCCGCTGACGTGCTCGTGGACAGGCCGGGCCCGGGCATCGTGGTGCTGCGGATCGTCGGCGAGGTCGACGCCGCACGCGTGCCGGAGCTGCGGCGCACGGTCATCGCGCTCGTACCGGACCCGGCTCCGACCCGGTTGTGCGTGGACCTGACCGCGGTGGGCTACCTGGACTCCCATGGTCTGGACCTGCTGGTGCGCACCCACCGGCTCGCGCGTGCCCACGGGATCGACATGCGCGTGGTCGTGTCGGGGAACCGTGCACTCGAACGTCTCGTCGCGGTCAGCGGCATCGAGCGCGTGCTGCATCTCGCCGACGACGTCACGCAGGCGATCGCACCTGACACGGAGCCGGCCGAGCACGACCGGGCGCCCACCCCCCACACGACCTGGACAGCTCGCGACGACGAGAGAGGAGAGGGCCCATGACCGACCCCCGACCAGAACATCCTGACCACCTCAGCGTCCCACTCGCCGACGCGGTTCGGGCTTGTCCGGGTGTCGTCGATCTCCACGGCGGGCCCTTCGGCACCGTCGCCACCCATCTGCCGGGACGGCGGGTCGTGGGTGTCCGCCTCGGCGTCGACCCGGGGAGCGCCGGGCGGACGGGCGCGGACGCCCGACACTCCACGCATGTCGACGTCCACGTCGTCGGCCGCCACCCCCATCCGATCGCCGAGATCGCCGACCAGGTCAGAGCCGCCGTCCGCGGGGTCATCCCCGACGCGGGGATCACGGTGACCGTCGAGGACTACCGGTGACCCCTGCCCGGTGCGCGCCTGAGCCACTGCTCCGCCGGGCGGGACGTCCGTGTGTAGGCAACGATCGTCCCCGTGTCCGTCGCCCCTGTCGCCGGCTCGAGGGCGTCGGCGCTCCCGGCACCGCAACAACGAGTTCCCGAGCCCGACAGGTCGACGTCGACCGTCCAGCCGGAGGTACGGACCCACGTGGCACACGACGACAGCCGGCCCGGCCCCGTCCCGGCGCGGCGTGGCACCGCCCCGAGCGGCTCGACCACCAGGCCGACGACTGGCTCGTCGGCAAGGCCCAGGAGGGCTCGCTCGACGCCTACGAGGCGCTCGTGCGGCGCCACCGCGACCGCATCTACCGGATCGCCCTGCGCATGCTCGGCAACCCCGACGACGCCGAGGACGTCGCCCAGGAGGTCGTCATCCAGCTGTGGACGGCGCTGGCCGGGTTCGCGGGCAAGAGCCTGTTCACCACGTGGCTCTACCGCATCGTGGTGAACCGTTGTCTGGGCACGATCAGGCGTCGCCGTGACGACACACCCCTGACCGACCCGGACATCGTCAGTTCGCCGGGCGCCGACGTCCAGGTGATGGCCAGGAACAGGCTCTCGGCGATGCTGGCGGCGGTCACCGACCTGCCCGCCGAGCAGCGGGCCCCCGTCGTGCTGGTGGACATCGAGCAGCTGGGCTCCGACGAGGCCGCCGCCATCCTCGGCGTCTCCGAACCGACCTTGCGCGGCCGTCTGTACCGAGCCCGCCGCCGGCTCGCCGACACCATGCGGGGGTGGGCATGGCCGAGCACGACCAGCCCGACCACACCGACCGTCGGGACCAGGACACCCTCACCTGCGGCACGGCGGTCGACGCGCTGCTCACCCAGGTCGCCGACGGCCGCGGTGCCGACCGTGACGCGCACCAGCAGGGCTGCGTGCACTGCCAGGCGGCCCTCGCGGAGTACGACAGGCTCCTGTCACCCCTGCGCGACCTGGCCGCCGAGCAGGTGATCGCGCCCGAGGGTCCGATGGAGGAGGCGCTCGCGCGCATCCGCAGCGCGATCGACGACAGCGACTACGCCACGGTCCGTACCGCCGACGGGGTCACCTGCGTCGCCGCGCGGGTGGTCGTCGCCGCCGCGCGGCACTCCGCCGAAGGTGTTCCCGGTGTCCGCGTCGCCCTGAGCCGTGACCTGTCCGGCCACCGCGACTCGGACTCCGAGATCACCGCAGGCGTCGCCGGGGCGAGCACGGCCCTGGAGATCACCCTCGCCGCGGACTTCGGGCGCCCGCTGCACCAGCTCGCCGACGACGTCCGCCGCGCCGTGGTCGCCACGGTCCGCCACCTCACGGACCTCGAACCCGTCCAGGTCACCGTGCTGATCGACGACGTCTTCACCGAACCCTGAGGACCGCGGTGACGTACGCCACCCGGTGGGCGGGTGAGGACGGCGCGTCCGGGACGTCACACGGGGCGACAGGTGACGCAGAAGTGCGGACACCCTGACGATCGGAGCTCCCCATGTGGGTCTTCCTGTCCCGCTGGATCCGGATCTGGCTGCTGTTCGCCGTGGGGGTCCCGCTCCTGAGCTGGCTGCTGGGCGCGCTCGATGCCACCATCGAACGCCGCCGCGGACCGTCGACGGTCACCCGTTTCCTGACCGCGGTCCGGCGGTGGTTGGACAGGCGTGCCCGCGGGCCGTGGGGCCGGGACCGGCGAGCCGGGACCGACCACCGCCACCGCGCGTCGATGCACACAACCTGAGACGCCACTGTCCCCCCGACCGCACGCGCCGCCCTCCCGATCGGCAGTTCACCGGGTGAGCCGTCGACCGGGAGCGGACGGTCGTGTCGTCGTCGTAGGTTCTGCTGACGGGGGTACGGGAGCGAGCGAACGGCCCAGCCGAGGAGAAGTGGCGTCCATCAGAGTGGTGTGCGACCGGCCCGGTGACGGGCGGAGCCTCGTGTAGGGCGGCCACCGCGTGATCTTCTTGAACACCTCTCACAGAACTCAAGAAGGACGACCACGCGATGACCGCACCCTCCAGTATCGACCCCACCCGGTTCCTGCACGAGCAGCTGGCCCAGGCGAGTCCGGACCTGCTGCGTCAGATGCTGACCACCTTCATCAACACCCTGATGTCCGCGGAGGCCGACGCCGTGTGCGGCGCCGACTACGGCGAGCGCACCGACGACCGGGTCAACGTGCGCAACGGCTACCGGCACCGCGAGTTCGACACCCGCGCCGGCACCCTCGACGTCGCGGTCCCCAAGCTGCGTACGGGCTCCTACTTCCCGGACTGGCTTCTCGAGCGCCGCCGCCGCGCCGAACGGGCCCTGACCACGGTCGTGGCGACCTGCTACCTGCTCGGGGTATCGACCCGGCGGATGGAGAAACTCGTCGACTCGCTCGGCATCACCCGGTTGTCGAAGTCGCAGGTGTCGGTGATGGCCGCCGACCTCGACGCCCACGTCGCCGAGTTCCGTGCCCGCCCGCTCGATGCGGGTCCCTACACCTTCGTCGCCGCCGATGCCCTGGTGCTCAAGGTCCGTGAGGGCGGCCGGGTCGTGAACGTGCACGCCCTGCTCGCCACCGGGGTCAACGCTGACGGTCACCGGGAGATCCTCGGCCTGCAGGTCACCTCCGCCGAAGACGGCGCCGGCTGGCTGGGCTTCTTCCGCGATCTGACCGCCCGCGGCCTGACCGGGGTCCGCCTGGTCACCTCCGACGCGCACGCCGGGCTGGTCGCCGCGATCGGGGCGACGTTGCCCGGAGCATCGTGGCAGCGGTGCCGCACCCACTATGTGGCGAACCTGATGTCGGCGACACCGAAGGCGAGCTGGCCGTGGGTGAAAACGTTGCTGCACTCGGTCTACGACCAACCCGACGCCAGCTCCGTGCATGCCCAGTTCGACCGGATCCACAGTGCTCTCGACGAGAAGTTCCCCCAGGTCGCAGCCCACCTCGACGAAGCACGCGCCGACGTGCTCGCGTTCACCGCGTTCCCGAAGGAGGTGTGGCGACAGATCTGGTCGAACAACCCCACAGAACGCCTCAACCGCGAGATCCGCCGCCGCACCGACGTCGTCGGGATCTTCCCCGACCGCGACTCACTGATCCGCCTCGTCGGCGCGGTCCTGGCCGAGCAGCACGACGAGTGGACCGAAGGACGCCGCTACCTCGGCCTCGACGTCCTCGCCAGAGCCCGCGCAGCCACCGACCCCAGCCCCACCGACGACCACGAGGAGACCATCCCGACCCCAACTATCCCGGCGCTCAGCGCCTGACCCAGCAAGATCACGCGTCAGCCGTCACACACCACGCCCGGGGACTTGACCCGAGGAGATACCCCTTCCACACAGGGGGGCCAGCCGGACTGTGCCGACGCCGGCCACTCGATGTAGTGGAGCCATGACGACACTCGATGCGGCGCCGGCTCCCACGAAGAGCGGGCCCGCACCCGTCCTGGACGGCAAGCGCCCACCCGGCGAGATGTTCCTGGTGGGGCTGTTCGTCGTGCTGCCGACCCTGGCGCTGTTCGCGGCCGTCCCTCTCGCCTGGAGCGTGGGCTTCCTCGGCTGGACCGACGTCGTACTGGCGTTCGTCCTCTACTACGTGAGCTGCCTCGGCGTCACGGTCGGGTTCCACCGGTACTTCACCCACGGCGCGTTCAAGGCGAAGCGCCCGCTGCGGATCGCGCTGGCGATCGCGGGCAGCCTGTCGCTGCAGGGCAGCGTGCTCGACTGGGTCGGTGACCACCGCCGGCACCACGCGTTCTCCGACAAGGAGGGCGACCCGCACTCGCCGTGGCTCTACGGCACCGGCCCGATGGCCCTGGTCAAGGGCTTCTGGCACGCCCACCTGGGCTGGCTGTTCCAGCGCGACCTGACCAACATGAAGCGGTTCGCCCCGGACCTGCTGGAGGACCGCGACATCGCCCGTGTCGACAAGGCGTTCCCGCTGATCGTCGTCGCGAGCCTGCTCGGCCCGGCACTGCTCGGCGGTCTGATCTCGATGTCCTGGTGGGGTGCGCTGACCGCGCTGTTCTGGGCGGGCTTCGTCCGCGTCGCGGTGCTGCACCACGTCACGTGGTCGATCAACTCGATCTGCCACATCTGGGGCGAGCGCCCGTTCGCGGCGCGTGACCGGTCCGCCAACGTCTGGTGGCTGGCCCTGCTGTCCTGCGGCGAGTCGTGGCACAACCTGCACCACGCCGACCCGACCTGCGCCCGGCACGGCGTGAAGAAGGGCCAGATCGACATCTCCGCCGTGGTCATCCGCGGTTTCGAGAAGGCGGGCTGGGCGACGAACGTCCGCTGGCCCACCACCCGTCGCCTGGAGCGCCTCGCGGCGAAGTGACGACCGGCGGCGACGCCGACGGTGGCCCGTCGGCTTCGTCGCGTGCGAGGATCGCGGTGTGGCCACGACCTTCGCACTGATCTACACCTACACCGACGACACGGAGCTCCGGGACGCCACGCGTCCGGCCCACCGTGACTACCTGCGCCCCCTCGCCGAGGACGGGACGATGCTCGTCGCCGGCGCCTGGGCCCCGGGTGAGGACCCGGGCGGCCTGCTGATCTTCCGCGTCGAGGACCGGGCCGCGGTGCAGGCGATCGTCGACGCGGACCCGTTCTCCACGGCCGGCGTCGTCGCCCGCGCCGAGATCCGCGAGTGGGCGCCGCCGCTGGGCCCGCTGGCCGGGGCGCTGACCGGGCAGGCGTAGGCACCCTTCCCCCGCACCACGACGGCGGACGGCCCGGGACCATCCTCCCGGGCCGTCCGCCGTCGGCGTTCCCCATCCCGGTCGGGCAGGGAATCTTGACAACTGTCCAGATTCCCGCCACGGTCGTCGCTGTCCGCAACGGTGCAGATCCGGGGAGCCGCGATGTCGCTGACCTACTACCTCGACAAGGGCGTCTCCCTCGATCCCGCGGCCCCCTGCCTGACCCTCGACGGCACGTCGCTGTCCTACGGCGACGTCGTCGATCTCTCGCACGCCGTCGCGCGGGCGCTGCGACGCTCCGGCGTCGCGCCGGGGGACAAGGTCGGCATCCTCTCGGCGAACGACCCGACCGCGTTCTCCTGCGTGTTCGGCATCGCCCGCGCCGGCGCGGTGTGGTGCCCGATCAACCCGCGGAACGCGGCGGACGAGACCGCCGAGCTGCTCGACCTGTTCGACTGCACCACGCTGATCTACCAGCCCTCCTTCGACGGCCTGGTCGCCGAGATCGCCCCGGACCTCCCGCAGCTGACCACCCTGGTGCGCCTCGGCGACCCGGGCCCGGACGGGCGGGCCGAGGCCTTCGACGCCTGGCTCGACGCCGCCCGCGACGACCCGTCCGCCGAGGCGGCACCGCCCGACGAGATCGTGGCGCTGGTCGGCACCGGCGGCACCACCGGGCGTCCCAAGGGCGTGCTGCTGACCGACCGCAACGTCGAGACGATGTCGGCGATCACGCTGATGAGCTACCCGTTCGACGAGCGGCCGGTCTACCTCGCGCTGGCGCCGCTGACCCACGCCGCGGGCGTCCTGTGCTTCCCGGTGATGGCCCGCGGCGGCGAGGTCGTGATCATGGCGAAGCCCGACGTCGGCCGGTTCCTGGAGCTGATCGAGGCGCACCGGGTGACGCACACGTTCCTGCCGCCGACGCTGATCTACATGGTGCTCGGCCACGAGGCGCTCGACGCGACGGACCTGTCGTCGCTGCAGTGCTTCTGGTACGGCGCGGCCCCGATGTCGGTGGCCCGGCTGACCGAGGCGCTGGACCGGATCGGGCCGATGGCGCAGCTGTTCGGCCAGTCCGAGGCCCCCATGATGATCTCGACGATGTCGCCCGCCGAGCACCGTCGCGCCGACGGGAGCGTCGCCACCGAACGGCTGGCCTCGGCCGGGCGGCCGTCGCCGCTGGTCACCGTCGCGATCCTGGACCAGCAGGGGAGCCCGGTCCCGCGGGGTGAGCGCGGCGAGATCTGCGTCCGCGGCTCGCTGGTGATGGCCGGCTACCACCGCAACCCCGAGGCCACCGCGGAGGTGTCCGCGCACGGCTGGCACCACACCGGCGACATCGGCCTGCTCGACGACGACGGCTTCCTGCACATCGTCGACCGGGCCAAGGACATGGTCATCTCCGGCGGCTTCAACGTGTACTCCGCCGAGGTGGAGCAGGCTCTGATGGCGCACGACGCCGTCCGGGACTGCGCGGTGGTCGGCCTGCCCGACGAGAAGTGGGGCGAACGGGTGACCGCGGTGGTCCAGCCCCAGCCCGGTGCCGAGATCGACACCGAGGAACTGGTCGCGTTCGTCAAGGCGCGCATCGGTTCCGTGAAGGCCCCCAAGCAGGTCGAGCTCTGGACCGATCTTCCGCGCTCGACTGTGGGTAAAGTTCTGAAGAACGAGATCAGGGTCACACTCTCCCGTTAGCGACACTGTCATGCCGCAAGGAGGCAGCATCACATGAAGCTCGCTTTGTACCTCCCCAACTTCCGCGACCTCGTCACGGTCAAGGAGCTGGAGGACCTCACCGCGCTCGCCGAGGACCTGGACTTCGACTCGGTCTGGACGCTCGACCGGATCGTCGTCCCGGAGAAGTCCGACCGCCAGGAGCTGCAGTACTCCTTCGGCATGATGGACGGGCTGCCGAACGCCCTGCCGGTGTCCTCGCGCGGCAAGTGGTTCCAGGGCTACCCGCTGATCCCGTGGCTCGCCGCCAAGACCACCAAGGTCCGCATCGGGATGAGCATCATCGACACGCCGTTCCGCTCGCCCGGCGTCCTCGCCGCGGAGCTGGCGACCATCGACCACCTCTCCGGCGGCCGGCTGAACGTCGGCGTCGGCTCCGGCTGGATGCCCGAGGAGTTCGCCGCGGCGAGCGCCGCCCACATCTTCCCGAAGCGCCACAAGCACGTGCGCGAGTCGATCGAGATCATGCAGGGCATCTGGGATAAGAACGCCGACCACTACGAGTTCCACGGCGAGTTCGCCGACTTCGACGCGTGCGGCTTCGGGCACAAGCCGCTGCAGGACCCGCGCCCGCCGATCTTCATGAGCGGCCTCAAGGACCCGCTGCGCTCGGCGCGCCGGATCACCAAGTACGACCTCGACGGCTGGATCGGCATCCAGGACTCGCCCGAGGGCCTCGCCAAGTGGATCACGGCCATCGACGAGCAGTTCGAGGAGATCGGCAGCCCGAAGCGGGCCAAGGACCTCGAGATCTGCTCGATGATCTGGACGGTCATCACCGACGAGGAGGTCGACCAGACCGTCAACGGCGTCGCGTCGAACCTGCTGGTGGGCACCGAGAAGCAGCTCACCGACCGGCTCAAGGCGTACAAGGAGGCGGGCATGACCATGCCGCTGATCTGGCCGCCGTTCGCCGACGTCCCGGTGTCGAAGACGCTCGACGACCTCAAGCGGATCAAGAACGACATCATGCCGAAGGTGCTCGCCTCCTGAGCGCCCCGAGCCGGGTGTCGCCCGGCGATTCCGCCGTGGGCTGACCGCGGCACCGCACCGCAGCACCGCGTCGGCGGGTCCACCTCCCGGGTGGGTCCGCCGACGCGCGGGACGCCCCCACGGAGGAGACACCGATGACCGACGTCCTCTGGAGCCCGTCGGCGGAGCGCATCGAGCGGTCCGCGTTGCGCGCCTACCTGGACTGGCTGGCCGAGCGGGAGGGCCGCCCGTTCGACGATCACGACGCCCTGCACGCGTGGTCGGTCGCCGACGTCGACCGGTTCTGGCGTTCGGTCGTCGACCACTACGACGTCGCGTTCTCGACGCCGTGGGAGCAGGTCCGCACCGCGGACGCCATGCCGCACACCCGGTGGTTCACCGGGGCCCGGCTGAACTGGGCCGAGCACGCGCTGCGCCGCGGCGCCGACGACGACCCCGCCCTGGTGTGCGTGCAGGAGGGCGGTGCGCCCGCCCGGGAGATCACCCGCGGCGGGCTCCGCCGGTCGGTCGCGGCCGCCGCCGGCTGGCTGCGCCGGGCCGGGGTGCGCCCCGGGGACCGGGTCTGCGCCTACCTGCCCAACACCGAGCACGCCGTGATCGGGCTGCTGGCCGCGGCCGCGGTCGGCGCGGTCTGGTCGTGCTGCTCACCGGACTTCGGCGCCGAGGGCACCATCGGCCGGCTCGCCCAGCTCGAACCGACCGTGCTCGTCGTCGCCGACGGCTACCACTGGAACGGCCGCGAGGTCGACCGCGCCGACGTCGTCGCGCGGCTGCGGGCCGAGCTGCCGACCGTGCGCCACGTCGTGGCCGTCCCCTACGTGTTCGACCGGCCCGCCCCCGAGGGCACGACGCCGTGGGACGAGCTGCTCGCCGTCGACGCCGAGCCGGAGTTCACGCAGGTCGAGTTCTCGCACCCGCTGTGGGTGCTGTTCACCTCCGGCACCACCGGCCTGCCGAAGGGCCTCGTGCACGGCCACGGCGGCATCACCCTCGAGGGCCTGAAGTGGTCCGGGCTGTACTGCGGCCTGCGGGCCGGCGAGCGCATGTTCACCTACACCTCCACCGGCTGGGCGCTGTGGAACATGCAGCTCGGGGCGCTCACCCAGGGCGCGAGCATCGTGCTCTACGAGGGCAGCCCCGGCCACCCGCCGGGCGCGGTCTGGGAGGTCGCCGCCCGGACCGGCGCCGACGTCGTCCTGATGGGGGCGGCCGTCGTCACCGCGACGGCGAACACCGGGGTGTCCCCGCGCGCCGAGCACGACCTGTCCCGGCTGCGGCACGTCATGGTCAGCGGCTCGGCGCTGCCGCCCGCCGGCTACGACTGGCTGTACTCCCACGTCAGCCCGGACATGCGGATCGACTCGACCAGTGGCGGCACCGACGTCTCCGGCTCGTTCGTCGGCGCGAACGAGTACTCCCCGGTCCGGGCCGGGCGGATCGGCGGCCGGCTCGCGGGCGTCGACTGTGCGGCCTGGGACGAGGACGGGAACCCGGTCGTCGACGAGGTCGGGGACCTGGTGGTCCTCCAGCCGATGCCGTCGATGCCGGTGCACCTGTGGAACGACCCGGACGCCGAGCGCTACACCGACTCCTACTTCGACACCTGGCCCGGTGTGTGGCGGCACGGGGACTGGGTGACCCTGCACGCCGACGGCAGCGTCTCCATCCACGGCCGCTCGGACTCCACCCTCAACCGGCAGGGCGTCCGGCTGGGCAGCGGCGACTTCTACGACGTCCTCGACACGATGGAGGAGATCGACGAGGCGCTGGTCGTCGGCGTCGATCTCCCCGACGACGAGTACTGGCTGGGCCTGTTCGTCGTCCCCGCGCAGGGTCACGCCCTCGACGACGACCTGCGGGCCACGATCGTGTCCACCCTGCGGTCCCGGCTGACGCCGCGGCACGTCCCGGACGAGATCGTCGAGGCCCCCGCAGTGCCGCACACGCTGAGCGGGAAGCGGCTGGAGGTGCCGATCAAGAAGCTGATGGCGGGCCGTCCGCTGGAGAAGGCCGCGAACATCGCCTCGGTCGACGACCCGGACGCGTTGCGCTGGTATGCCCGGTTCGCCGCGGACCGGCGGGCGTAGCGGTGCGGCTGGGCGCGACGCTCGCGCACCTGTCCGACGCGCCGCCGTACCCGGTCGCCGGGTGGGCCCGGCGACTCGCCGGCGCCGGTTTCGCGCACCTGTGGGCGCCGGAGATCATCGGCCGTGGACGGCTGGTGCCCGACCCGTTCGTCGCACTGGCCGTCGCAGCCGGCGCCACCGACGGCGTCGGCCTGTCGACGGGCACGGTGCAGGTCCCGCTGCACCACCCGGCCGAACTGGCCCACCGGATGCTGTCGCTGCAGGCGGTCTGCGGGGACCGGCTCGCGCTCGGGGTGAGTCCCGGCTCGACCCGCGACGACTACGCCGCCCTCGACCGGGACCACCGGACCCGTTTCCGGACCTTCGACGAGAACGTGGTCCGGTTGCGTGAGCTGCTGGAACGCGGCGGCGACGCCGACGCCCGGCTCGCGGACGCCCCCACCGCCCGGCCGCCGCTGCTGCTGGGGTCGTGGGGCGCGAACGTCGAGAAGGCCGCCCGGTCCTTCGACGGCTGGCTCGCCTCCGGCTACCGCACCACGCCGGACGAGATGGTGGAGGCGCTCGGCCGCTACCGGGCGGCCGGGGGCGGCGGCGGTCGCGCGGTCGCCTACGCCCTCCCGGTGCCCGCGGGGGCCGACCTCGGGCGCCTGCGGGACGACCTGGCCCGCTACGCCGACGCGGGCTTCGACGACGCCGTCGTGGTCATCGGGCCGGGCGGCCCGGACCCCGACAGGGTCCGGGCGCTACTGCCGTAGCCCGGTCTCAGCGGCGCTCGACGTGGGCGCGCACCGAGTCGCCGTCGTCGGAGAGCCAGCCCTTGCTCCGGGCGTAACCGAGCATCCCGGCGAGGTCGTCCTCCCAGTCCGGGCCGACCCGGCCCGCCGCCAGCCTGCGGACCGCGTCGACGCGCACCAGGACGTGCCCGCCGTCGTCGGCGACCTCGCCGAGACCGGTGCTGCGCACGGTGTCGGCGAGCGTGTCCTCGGTCAGGTCCGCGGGGGCGACGACATGGAAGCTCCGCACGTCATCCGGGTCGACGAGCTCGACGTCGCCGGGGGTGATCCGGAAGTACATGCACCGAGGCTAGCCCGCGGCGTGGCGCGGTGGACGGTGTCGCGTCGCCGGATCCGGCTCAGCCCGCGAGCTTCCCGGCGACGGTGACCACGCGGGTGGCGAGGTGGTCGAGAGCCGCATTGTCGGCCTCACCGAGCGGGGCGTCGTTGTCCGCCCCGGTCACGTGCGAGGCGCCGTAGGGGTTGCCGTCGACGAACTTGGTCGGGTCGGTGTACCCGGGCGCGACGACGATCCCGCCGAAGTGGTGGATCGTGTTGTACAGCGCGAGCAGCGTGGACTCCTGGCCGCCGTGCAGGGTCTGGCTGGCGGTGAACCCGGCGTAGACCTTGTCGGCGAGCAGGCCCTGGCCCCACTGCGGGCCGAGCGAGTCGATGAAGGTCTTCAGCTGGCCCGCGATGTTGCCGTAGCGGGTGGGCGAGCCGAACAGGACCGCGTCGGCCCACACGATGTCGTCGGCGGTCGCGGCGGTGACCTCCGGGGCGGCCTCGGCGTGCGCGGCCTGCGCGTCGGTGGCCTCGCGCTCACCGGTGGTCGCCTCGCGGGCGACGCGGCGCAGGCGCACCTCGGCGCCCGCCTTCTCGCCGGCCTGCGCGGCCCGGTGGGCCATCGCGTCGACGGTGCCGGTGGCGGAGTAGTAGACGACGGCGAGCTTGACGGTGCTCATGGTTCCTCCGGTAGATGTGAGGGGAGGAGCCCGGTACGGCACTGGACCCGGCTCGGTACCTCCGTCGCGTTCCCGGTGGGGGCGACCGGCATGCGTCCCGGTCGCCCCCGTCACTCCGTCCCGGACTCAGCCCTTCGAGCCGCCGAACGCGTCCTTCACGTTGCCCGCGGCGTCCTTCAGCTTCTCGCCGGCGTCCTTCAGCGACGCCTTCGACTGCTCGGCCTTGCCCTCGGCCTGGAGCTCCCGGTCGCCGGTGGCCGCGCCGGTCTTCTCCTTGGCGACGCCCACGGCGTTCTCGGCCTTGTTCGTGACCTTGTCGGTGAACGACACGACTGCCTCCTCGATGGACTGGTCGTTCGAGGATGGTCGCCCCGCCGTCCTCACGCGGACGTGACACACGTCACTCAGGACGCGATGCGGTCCACCCGGCCGGGCACCGGGCCGATCCGGCCCCGTCCGTCGGTCCGGTGCAGCGCGGCGACGGCGGCGAGGTCGGCCCCGTCGAGGGTGAACCCGGCGAGATCGCGGTTGGCGGCGATGCGCCCCGCGTCGTCGGACTTCGGGACGGCGACGGTGCCCTGCTGCAGGTGCCAGCGCAGGACCACCTGGGCGGGGGTGACGCCGTGCCGGTCGGCGATCCGGGCCAGGACCGGCTCGCCGAGGACCGCGCCGCGGCCCAGCGGGCTCCAGGCGCCGGTGACGATGCCCAGCGCGGCGTGCACCGCGCGCTGCTCCGGCTGCTGGTGGTGCGGGTGCAGCTCGACCTGGTTGAGCGCCGGGAGCCGACCGCCGAGCGAGCGGAGCCTGCGCAGGTGCGACGGTCGGAAGTTCGACACCCCGACCGCGCGGGTGCGGCCCTCGGCCAGCAGCTGCTCCATCGCCTCCCAGGTCGACAGGCAGTGCCCGAGGTCGTCGTTGGGCCAGTGCACGAGCAGCAGGTCGACGTGGTCGAGCCCCAGCCGGTCCAGGCTGCGCCGTGCCGCGCCCAGCGCGTCGGGGCGGTCGCCGTCGACGTTCCAGACCTTGGTGGTCACGAACAGCTCGGAGCGGGGCAGGCCGGAACCGGCCAGCGCGGCGCCGACGCCGGTCTCGTTCTCGTAGACGGCGGCGGTGTCGATGCTGCGGTAGCCCTGCGCGAGCGCCTCGGCGACGGCGGCGTGGGCGTCGCGGGACTCGGACACACCGAACCCGAGACGGGGCATGGCGACGCCCCCGTTCAGGAGCACGGTGTCGTCGGTGTGGGTCACCGGGAGGGTCCTCTCGACTGCGGGTGGCGACGGCGGCGTCGGAGGTGGTCACCCCGTCCAGCGTCCGGCCCGGCGCCGGTGTTCCCCGCGGTGGGCCGCCTCACGGCCCGTCCGGGGCCGCCGCGCGCTCGTCGATCCGGGCCTGGATGCCCGCGTCGGAGCAGAACCCGCGACCGTGCCGCTTGAGGCAGAGCAGCCCGAGCAGCCGGCCGGCGTCGTCGACGACGGCGACCCGCCGCCGCCCGGCGTCGGCCATCGCCGCCCAGGTCGAGGCCAGGTCGTCGCCGGCGTGGGCCACCCGCCCGCCGAGCGTCCCGAGGGGCGCGGCGGGCTCGTCCGGTCCGGCCCCGGTCAGGTCGGCCCGGTCGACCACCGCGAGCAGCCGTCCCGCGTCGAGGACCAGCAGCGAGTGCACCTTGGGTCGCTCGAACGCCGCCCACGCCTGCGCGACGGTCGTCGCCGGTCCACAGGTCTTGGGGAAGGTGTGCATGGCCGCGGCCACGCGCACCCCGTCCGGTGCGGTGCTCGGTGCGGTGCTCATCGCGTCCCTCCCCTCTCCACGCGGGTTACCCGGCCTCACTCCGGCCGGAACACGGCGAGTGCCGTGGCCAGCATCGAGTAGTACCCGGTCAGCCACACCAGCGCCGCGAGGGTGTCCCGGCCCAGCGCCCGCAGCGCGGTGGCGTAGGCGCCGTCCCCCAGGTCGTGCCGGGTGAGCAGGGCCCGCACGGTGGTCAGCGCGACCCGCTCGGCCTCGTCGAGGCCGTCGGGGACGCCGCCGTCGAGCAGGGCCTGCAGCTGCGCCCCGGACAGCCCGGTGTCGCGGGCGAGGCCCTCGTGCGCGGACCACTCGAAGGCCGACCCGTGGTGCACGGCGACGGCGAGAACGGCGAGCTCACGCAGCCGGGGCGGGAGGTCGTCGTCGGTGCGCAGGGCCGCGCCGACCTGCTGCACGGCGTCGCCGATGCGCGGGGAGAACAGCATCGTCGCGAACGGGCCGAGCAGGCGGCCGGCGTCGTCGACCAGCGGGACCCGGGCCTGCGCTCCGCGCGGGCCGGTCGCGATGCGGGCGTGCAGCGCGGCGCGCCCGGGGTCCAGCCCGGCCGGGTCCGACGGCGCGGTCCGCGGGTGGACCGGCGGTCGGGGCCTGCCGCGCAGGTCGGCGGGCGTCGTGGCGTCGCTGGTCGTCACCGGTCCAGGTTACGGACGCCGGCGACGGGCCCCGGGGGTGACGCCGATCTCCTGGGCGATCCGTCCAGGTGGACCGGCACCACGGCCGGGTGACCTGCCGCCGGTGTGCAGCTCGTGGTGGGCCGGTTGCGTAGATACCGGGATCAGCGGTGTCCTCGCTGCACACCAGCGAGGCGATGGAGGCGCGGGATGGCTCTGCCCGAGTGGGACGGCGAACTGACCTCGGTCCGGTACGACCGGGGGACGGGCGCGTGGTTCGTGATCGGGGTGCACTCGACCCGTCTCGGACCGGCGTCGGGCGGGACCCGCGCGATGGTCTACCCCTCGCCCGGCGACGCCGTCGCCGACGCCCGCCGCCTGGCCGGGGCGATGACGCTGAAGATGGCCGTCGCGGGCCTGCCGATGGGCGGCGGCAAGTCGGTGATCGCGCTCCCGGCGCCGCGCGCCGAGCTCGGCGAGGCGACCTGGCGCCGCATCCTCGAGATCCACGCGGCCAACCTGGAGCTGCTCGGCGGGAACTACACCACCGGCCCGGACGTCGGGACCTGCTCGGCCGACATGGACGTGCTCGCCGGCCTGACCCCGCACGTGTTCGGCCGCTCGGTCGCGGCGGGCGGGCCCGGCTCGTCCGGCCCGATGACCGCCCTCGGGGTGTTCGCCGCGATCCGCGCGGGAGTCGCGGAGGCCGGGTTCGACGGCGTCGACGGGCTGCGGGTGCTGGTCCAGGGGCTCGGCGCGGTCGGCGCCGACGTCGCCCGGCTCGCCGCCGACGCCGGGGCCAAGCTGATCGTCACCGACGTCGACCCGGCCCGCTGCGCCGCGGTCGCCGACGAGCTGGGCGCCGAGGTGGTCGACACCGGCGCGGTGACCACCCGCGAGTGCGACGTGCTGGTCCCGTGCGCCACCGGCGGTCTGATCACCGCCGAGGTCGCCGAGACCCTCCCCACCGCGGTCGTCGCGGGCGCGGCGAACAACCTGCTCGCCGACCCGTACGCGGCCGAGGTCCTGCGCCGGCGCGGCATCGTCCACGCCCCGGACTTCGTCGCCAACGCCGGCGGCGCCATCCACCTGGTCGGCCGCGAGGTCCTCGGCTGGAGCGCCGACGCCGTCGCCGGCCGGACCCGCGCGATCGGCGACACCCTGACCGGCGTCTTCGCCGACGCCCGCACGCATGGCACCACCACGGTCACCGCGGCACAGGAGCTGGCCGCCCGCACACTGACGGGAGAGCACTGATGGACATCCTCACCGACTCCGAGAAGCTCGCCGATCTCGACGCCGCCGCCCTGCGACGCCTGGTCGGCCTCGTCTCCCACGACGACTCCGCCGACCCGTTCCCGGTCACCGGCTGGGACGCCGTGGTCTGGGCGGTCGGCAACGCCACCCAGGCCGCGCAGCTCTACCAGGTCGTCTACGGCATGGAGCTCGTCGCGTACTCCGGGCCGGAGACCGGCAACCGCGACCACCACTCCTACGTGCTGCGCTCGGGCGCGGTCCGGTTCGAGCTGCGTGGCGCCGTCGACCCGGACAGCCCGGTCGCCGACCACCACCGCCGGCACGGCGACGGCATCGTCGACATCGCCCTCGAGGTCCCCGACGTCGACCGCTGCATCGCCCACGCCCGCGCCCAGGGGGCCACCGTGCTGGTCGAGCCGCACGACACGACCGACGAGCACGGCACCGTGCGCTCCGCCGCGATCGCCACCTACGGCGACACCCGGCACACCCTGGTCGACCGGTCCCGCTACACCGGCCCGTACCTGCCCGGCCACGTCGCCCGCAGCTCCTCGGTGGACCGGCCCGCGGACGCGCCGCGCCGGCTGTTCCAGGCGCTCGACCACGTCGTCGGGAACGTCGAGTACGGCCGCATGGACTCCTGGGTGGACTTCTACCACCGGATCATGGGCTTCACGAACATGGCCGAGTTCATCGGCGACGACATCGCCACCGACTACTCGGCGCTGATGAGCAAGGTCGTCGCGTCGGGCAACCACCGGGTGAAGTTCCCGCTCAACGAGCCCAGCCCCGGCCGTCGGAAGTCCCAGATCGACGAGTACCTCGACTTCCACCGCGGCCCCGGTGCCCAGCACCTCGCGCTGGCGACGAACGACATCCTCACCACCGTCGACGTGCTGCGTTCGCGCGGCGTGGAGTTCCTCGACACCCCGGACGCCTACTACTCCGACCCGGAGCTGCGGGCCCGGATCGGGTCGGTGCGGGTCCCGATCGCCGAGCTGGCCTCCCGCGGGATCCTCGTCGACCGCGACGAGGACGGCTACCTGCTGCAGATCTTCACCAAGCCGGTCGGGGACCGGCCCACGGTGTTCTTCGAGCTCATCGAGCGGCACGGCTCGCTCGGCTTCGGCAAGGGCAACTTCAAGGCGCTGTTCGAGGCGATCGAGCGGGAGCAGGAGCGCCGCGGCAACGTCTGACCGGTGCGTGTCCGGGCCGGGTCAGTCCCGGATCCGCCGCCAGGGGCGGTCGGCCTCGATGGCGTACGCCAGCTCCAGCAGCGTCCGTTCGTCGCCGACCGTGCCCTCCAGGTGCACCCCCACCGGCAGCCCGCCGGCCGTCGCCCCGGCGGGCAGCGCGACGGCGGGCGCCCCGGCGACGTTGGCCAGCGGGGTGAACGCCACGTAGTCGAGCAGCCGGGCGGTGAGCTGCTCGATCGGCACCGTCGGCGCGAGCCACCCGATCTCCGGCGGGGTGTGCGCGAGCACCGGGGAGAGCAGCACGTCGTGCCGGGTGAACAGCTCGGCGTGGGTGGCCGCGACCCGGCGCAGGCGGTGCAGGAACACCGGGGTGCGGGCCAGCGCGCGACGGTAGTGGTCGGCCAGGCCGTGGGTCAGGCCGTCGAGGCGGTGCGGGTCGAAGGTGCGCCCGTGCAGCAGCCGGCCGCCGGTGACCACGGAGAACGCGAGCAGCCCCCAGTAGTCGAGGAAGTCGTCGACGAACCGGGTCCCCACCCCGGTGACGGCCTCGGACACCTCGTGGCCCTGCTTGGCGAGCAGCTCGGCGACGGCGGTGACGGTCTCGCGGGTGTCGGCGTCGACGGCGGCGCCGGTGGGGGACTCCAGCAGCAGTCCGACCCGCAGGCGTCGCCGGGCGGGGCCCTCGACCAGGCCCAGCGGTGGCAGCGCCGGGTTGCGGCGCCCGCGGTCGGCGGCGCCGAGGAACACCGCGGTGTCGCGGACCGATCGGGACACCACGCCGTCGGCGACGAGGTCGATCGGCATCCGGGCGCCGGTCGCGTTCGGCGCGAGCCGCCCGCGCGACGGCTTGAGCCCGACCAGCCCGCAGGCCGCGGCCGGGATGCGGATCGAGCCGCCGCCGTCGTTGGCGTGGGCCAGCGGCACCACGCCGGCGGCCACGAGCGCGGCCGCCCCGCCCGAGGACGCGCCGGCCGAGAAGCGCGGGTCCCACGGGTTGCGGGTCGGCTCGGCGTCGGCGAACTCGGTGGAGGCGTTCAGCCCGTACTCCGGCATCCGGGTCGTGCCCACCAGGTCCAGCCCGGCCGCGAGCAGCTGCCGGGTCACCTCGGCGTGCTCGCGCGACGGGGCGGGGACGAACGCCCGGGTGCCGTGGCCCGCGGGCCATCCCCGCACCTCGACGTTGTCCTTGACCAGCGTCGGCACCCCGGCCAGCGGGCCGCCGGTGTCCCCGGTGACGGGGTCGGCGGTGCGGTCCAGGGCGAGGCCGTGCAGGTGCGGCTCGACCCGGGCGGCGCGCGCGGCGACGGCGGCGCGCAGCTCGGCGGGCGCGACCTCACGGCGGCGCAGCCGCTCGGCGAGGGCGACGGCGTCGTCGTCGCCCAGGGCGTCGTCGGTGAACGCGTGTACGCGTCGGTCCATGTCGGACGATCCTGCACCCCGCCCGCCCGCGCACGACCGGGGACCCGGCCGGGCGCGGGTAGTGTCGCCTCGGTCACCACGGTCACGGAAGGTGTGCGCCATGGGTTTCGACGGAGCCGTCGGCCGATCCGCCCCGGGGGGCGTGCGCGAGCACATCGCCTCGTCCTGGCGGCGTGCGCGGCTGGCGGGCATCGACCCCGACCGCGTCGACCGGCCGGAGATCGCGGAGGTCGACCGGGTCGGCCGGCTCGCGGTCGCCGCGGAGCCGGTGCTGCAGGCGCTGGCGGCCGAGCTCGCCGGTGAGCCGTTCTCGGTGCAGCTGGCCGACCGGGACTGCCGGATCCTCGACATCTGGTGCGACGACCGCACCCTCGACTCGGCGTTCGACGACATCGGCCTGGTGGTCGGGGCGGCCGCCGACGAGCAGGTGCTGGGGACCAACGGGATCGGCACGGCCGCCGAGACCGGCCGCGGCATCGCCGTCCACGGCGAGGAGCACTTCCTGGCCGGGCTCAAGGGCGTCAGCTGCTTCGGCCACCCGATCCGGCACCCGCTGCGCGGCCGTACCGAGGGCGTCCTCGACATCACGGTCGCCGGCGGGCGCGCCCACCCGCTGTTCGCGCCGCTGCTGTCGCGTGCCGCCCGGGACATCGAGGAGCGGATCGTCGAGACCGCCCGCGACGGCGACCGCAGGCTGTTCCTCGCCTTCCAGGAGGCCACCCGGCGGCGCTCGTCGCCGATCGTGGTCCTCGGTTCGGACGTGGTGCTGACCAACCGCGGCGCGGTCACCGTGCTGGGCGAGGGCGGGATGGACCTGCTCGCGACGCTGCGGACCGAGGTCGTCGAGAACGGCCCGCTGACCCGGGTGCTGGAGGCGCCCGACGGCGCCGGGATCCGGGTGCGGGCCGAGACCGTCGCGGACACGGCGGACGGGGTGCTGTTCCACCTCGTCCCGGTCCGTGCGGCGCCGCGCGAGCAGGTCCGCCGCACCGCGCGGCCGGTTCCCACCGGGCGCTCGGTGCTGGTCGCGGGTGAGCCCGGGACCGGGCGCAGCACCGAGGCGGCCCGGCTGCTCGGTACCGCCGACCCGGTCGTGCTGGCGGCCACCGACGCCCTCACCGGACCGTCCCGGGACTGGGCGGCCCGGCTGTCCGCGCTGCTCGGGGAGGGGGTGCCCGCGGTCGTCGTCGACGACGTGGACGTCCTGCCCGAGGAGCTCTGCACCGTGCTCCGCCCGCTGCTCGACGCCGGCCCGACCCGTCTCGTACTCACCTGCGGCCCGGTCGGGGAGCTGTCCGTCCCGGCGGCGCGGCTGGTCGCCCGGTGCGCGAGCCGCGTCGAGCTCGCGCCGCTGCGCGAACGCCGCGACGAGCTGCCCGGGCTGGTCGCCGACATCGCCGCACGGGTCCGGCCGGGCCGGGAGCTGATCCTGACCCGGTCCGCGGTCGCGGCGCTGTCCGCGTACGCCTGGCCGGGCAACCTCACCGAGCTGACCCGGGTCGTGACCGAACTGGCGCACCTGTCCGGGACCCGCCGGATCGACGTCGAGGACCTGCCGGAGCACCTGCGGCCCGGCCCGCGGATCACCCGGCTCGGCGGCCGGGAGCGCGCCGAACGGGTCGCGATCCAGCACGCCCTGACGGTCGCGGGCGGCAACAAGCGCGAGGCCGCGCGGGCGCTCGGGATCAGCCGCACCACCCTGTACCGCCGGATGCGCGCGCTCGACGTGGCGGAGACGTAGCCCGCCCGGTATGAGGCAGTGCGCACGTGTCCACATGTGGAACACGCCACACCCCCGGGGGTGGGACAGGATCCGGGGCGACACCGACGTCACCAGCGCAGAGGAGCGTGCCCGTGAAGACCAAGGCAGCAGTCGTCTACGAGGCCGGCAAGCCGATCGAGATCGAGGAGCTCGAGCTCGACGGGCCGCAGCAGGGTGAGGTCCTCATCCGCTACACCCACGCCGGGCTGTGCCACTCCGACGTCCACATCGCGCACGGCGACCTCGAGGCACGCCTGCCGATGGTCCTCGGGCACGAGGGCGCCGGGATCATCGAGGACGTCGGCCCGGGCGTCACCCGGGTGAAGCCGGGCGACCACGTCGTCTGCTCGTTCATCCCCAACTGCGGGGTCTGCCGCTGGTGCGCGACCGGGCAGCAGGCCATCTGCGACATGGGCGCGACCATCCTCGAGGGCTACCTGCCGGGCGAGCGCTTCCCCTTTACCGGGCCGAAGGGCCAGTACGGCGCGATGTGCATGCTGGGCACGTTCTCCCAGTACTCCACGATCCACCAGAACTCGGTGGTCAAGGTCGACGACGACCTCCCGCTGGACAAGGCCGTGCTCGTCGGCTGCGGCGTACCCACCGGGTGGGGCTCCGCGGTCAACGCGGCGAAGGTCGAGCCGGGCGACACGGTGATCGTCGCCGGCGTCGGCGGCATCGGCATCAACGCCGTCCAGGGCGCCCGCTACGCCGGCGCGAAGAACCTCATCGCCGTCGACCCGCTGGCCAACAAGCGCGAGAAGGCGATGGAGCTCGGCGCCACGCACGCCGTCGCCACCGCCGCAGAGGCCGGTGACCTGGCCCGCGCCATGACCAACGGCAACGGCGCGGACAAGACGATCGTCACCGCGGGCATCGTGACCGAGGAGATCGTCACCGGCGCGTTCGAGAACACCGGCAAGGGCGGCACCGTCGTGCTGACCGGCCTGAACAAGCTCTCGACGACCAACGTCACGCTGCCGGGCTCGATCCTGACGCTGTTCAAGAAGACGGTGAAGGGCTCGCTGTTCGGCGACTGCAACCCGACCGTCGACATCCCCAAGATCCTCGGCCTCTACCAGAGCGGGGACCTGAAGCTCGACGAGATCATCACGCGGACCTACACCCTCGAGCAGGTCAACGAGGGCTACGACGACCTGCTCGCGGGCAAGAACGTCCGCGGCGTCCTCGTCCACGAGCACTGATGGGGTCTGTCACGAACCCCGCGGGACCGGCTGCGGCCGGTCCCGCGGGGACCCCCGTCGTCGGCCGCGGCCGGGAGGTCGAACTCCTCGTCGCGGCGCTGGAGGCCGGCGCCCACGTCGTCCTGGAGGGCCCGCCGGGCACCGGGAAGACGACGCTGCTGCGGTCGGTGGCCGAGGAGGCCGAGCTCCCGTTCGTGTTCGTCGAGGGCAACGCCGAGCTCACCCCGGCCCGGCTGGTCGGGCACTTCGACCCGGCCAAGGTCCTGGAGCGGGGCTACAACCCCGAGACCTTCGTCGACGGTCCGCTGGCCGAGGCGCTGCGCTCCGGGGCCCTGCTCTACGTCGAGGAGATCAACCGGATCCCGGAGGAGACCCTCAACGTCCTCATCACCGTGATGAGCGAGGGCGAGCTGCACGTGCCCCGGCTGGGCCGCATCACCGCGCACGAGGGATTCCGGCTGGTCGCCGCGATGAACCCGTTCGACGCCGTCGGCACCGCCCGGATCTCCTCCGCCGTCTACGACCGGGTCTGCCGGATCGCGATGGGCTACCAGACCGCCGGGGACGAGACCGCGGTCGTCGCGCTGCGCGGCCCCGAGGTCGACGAGCAGTGGCGGGCCAAGGTCGTCTCCCTGGTCCGCCGGACCCGGGAGCACCCGGACGTGCACGTGGGCTCCTCGGTGCGCGGGGCGATCGACATCGTCCGTATCGCCGCGGCGCTGGCGGCCCGGCGCGGCCGGGAGACCACCGACTGGCGGGCCGGGCTGGACGCGGCGCTGGTCGCGCTGTCCGGCCGCATCCGGCTCGCCGAGTCCGGCTCCCGCAGCGCCGAGGACATCGTCCGCGAGCTGTACACGGCCGAGTTCGGCCGGGAACCCGCCGACGACGCCGACGGGGCCGCGGACGGCGGTGATGCGTCGGGGGGAGCCTGAGCCCGCCACCGGCGGGCGGTCCCCGGCCCGCGGACGGCTCCACCCGTCCGTCCCGGCCGCGTGCGCGCCCGGAGGACCGCACGGTGGCCCGCAGCTCCCTGGCGGGCCACCCCGGGTTCACCGAGATCTCGCCCGAGGTCGGGGTGCTCGACCCCGACGCGTTCGACGCCGCGCTCGCCGAGCGTCCCGACGAGACGCTGACGCTGCTCGTCGACATGGGCAAGGCCACCGACGAGAAGCTGCGGGCGGCGGCCCGCAGGCTCGCCGGCCGGGTCGTGCTGGAGATCGGCCGGTCCGGCCGGGTCACCCGGCGCGGGATCGGCAGGCTGCGTGCGGTCCCGGCCGACCGCGGCGGCGACCTGGACCTGGACGCCTCGCTGGGCGCGGTCGCCGAGGCCCGCGCGGCGCGGCGCCCGGTCGGGCTCGACGAGCTGACCGCGCGCACCTGGGCGCGGCCCGCGCTCGCGTTGTGCCTGGTGGTGGACGCGTCCGGGTCGATGGGCGGGGACCGGCTCGCCGCGGCGGCGCTGACCGCCGCGGCCTGCGCGTTCCGGGCACCCGGTGACCACGCGGTGCTGTCGTTCGCCGCCGAGACCCGGGTCCTGCGCGACATCGGGTCCACCCGTCCGCCGTCGGCGGTCGTCGACCGGGTGCTGGGCCTGCGCGGGCACGGGGTGACCGCGCTGTCGGGTGCGTTGCGGGCGGCCACCGCGCAGCTGGAACGGACGCGCGCGGAGCGGCGGATCGTCGTGCTGCTCTCGGACTGCCGGGCCACCGACGACCACGACCCGGTCCCGGCGGCGCGGCAGGTCCCGGAGCTGCTGATCCTGGCCCCGGAGTCCGACCACGAGCAGGCGGCCGAGCTGGCCGCGCGCAGCAACGCGCGGTGGGCGCCGGTCGCCGGCCCGTCGGACGCACCGGGGGTGCTGCGGTCCCTCCTGGGTGGCTGAGCCCCGCCCGGGACTCAGCCGCCCAGCACGTTCACGGCCCGGTAGACGACGAGCGTGATCGTCACCAGCGACACCAGTGCCTGGACGAGCATCAGCATCGTCGCCCACCGGCTCAGCGGCATCACGTCGGTGGGGCTGAACGCGGTGGCGTTGGTGAACGACAGGTACAGGTAGTCGGCGGAGCGGGGCTCCCAGTCGGCGTCGTGCGGGTCGGTGCTCTGCATCTGCACGAACAGGAGGTCCGCGGTGGGACGGCGCCCGTGCGCCCGTGCCGCCGGCCCGCCGCGGTCGAGCTGCCGGTACCAGACCGCGAACGCGATGATGTCGGTCAGCCAGATCGCCGCCCCGCCGGCCGGCAGCGGGGCGGCCGAGCCGCCGGAGGAGCCGTCGAGGATCGCGGTGACCAGCAGCCCCGCCGACACCGCGTTCGCGAGGCTCAGCAGCCCGACCAGGGTCGGGAACCGCACCGACAGGCCCGGGCCGTCGGGGACGTTCGGCGCGAGGGGATCGACCCGGTCAGGACCGGGCGTCGGCGCGACGTCGCGAGCCGGTGGCCCGCACGATCGCGGTGCGCCCGAGGACCAGGGTCAGCCCGACGGCGATCCCGCCGACGACGAGCAGCCAGGGCCGCGACTCCAGGTCGGTGGCGAGCCGGTCACCGGCCGCGTAGCCGATCCCGACGAGCACCGCGGCGCGCACCGCGGTGGTGGGGATGATCCAGGCCAGGAAGCGGCGGTAGCCGACCTTGGACAGCCCGGCGGCCAGGTAGGCCGGGATCGCGCCGATGTCGACGAGCTTGGCGCCGATGACGATCCGCGGCAGGTGCGTGTGGACCTCGCGGGTCAGCACCTCGCGGCGCTCCTCGGTCAGGCCCAGCCGGTTCAGCACGCGGGCGACGGCCGGCCGGTCGCCGTTGCGGCCCAGCGCGTAGAGCGCGGTGTCCCCGACGACGTCGGCGACCAGCGCGGCCAGCCACACCCCCCACCAGGGGAGCTGCCCGGCCCCGGCGAGCGCGGCGGCGGCGACCGTGACGATCGGACCCTCGAGGAACGCCCCGACCCCGATCACGAGGAGCGACCGGACGGGCGCAGCAGGGATCGCGGCCAGCAGTGCGGCCACGGTGTCCGCGAGTCCGAACACGAACGCCTCCCATCAGCTCCTACACCGAATGGTGCCCTGTGTGCCGCACCGGGCGGCGGGCGGCCCGTCGTCGTCGCACGACGCGGGGTCCTCGTCACCGGGTGTGACGGCGTCGTCGGGTGGCGGTGTCGAGTCCCGTGGCCGGGCCGGCCGCCGGGTCTCCCGGGGCGTCGTCGCCCGGCACATCGATCGTCCCACCGTCGACCGGGATCGGCAGGTCCGGAGGTCCCGCCACGGCCGTGAGCACGGCCACCGGTAGCACCGGTCCGGTGAGCGCGTCCCCCGTCCGGGTGGGCAGGTCGGGGCGGACGGCGGGTGGGCATCCGCTCGTCCGGCCGGGGGTCAGGTACCTCCGGGGCCCGTCGGATCCGGTGTGCTGTCGGTGAGACCGGTGCCGGGACCCGGGAGGAGCCGCTGCGGGCCGACGGAGAAGCCGACCGCGGCGCCGCCGCCGGGGCCGCGGTCGGCGACCGTCACGGTCCCGCCCCGCCCCGCCACCTCGACGACGTGGTCGGGGTCGGCGTCGAACGTCGCCGCGTTCTCCGGTCGTCGGCGCGCAGCACGCGGCACACGCCGAGGCCGTCGAGGGCGGGCATCATCACGTCCAGGACGAGGGCGTCGACCGGACCGCGGCGCACCCGGTGAGGACCTGGACGCCGTCGGCGACGAGGACCGTCTGCGGCACGGAACCGATGATGCCGCAACGGTCTCACCGGGAGGTCGTGATCCCGTAGCGCTGCACCCGCCGGTACGCCGTCGCGCGGCTGATGCCGAGCGTCTCCGCGGCCCGGGTGACGCTCATGCCGTGCTCGGTGAGGCAGCGGACCAGCTCGTCGCGCTCCAGCGACTCGATCCGGGTCAGCGATCCGGATCGGGTGGCGAGCAGCTCCGGGGGCAGGTGCCGCACGTCGACGAGGGTGCTGCGGGCGGCGGCGTCGCGCACGGTGCGGCGCAGCTGCTCGACGTTGCCCGGCCAGGAGTAGGTGCGCAGCGCGCGGGCGGCGGCGTCGGTGAAGGTGACGCCGTCGCGGGCGAAGTGCGCGGCGAGCACCGGCACGTCCTCGGGACGGTGGCGCAGCGCCGGCACCTCGACGACGACGTCGAGCAGCCGTGACAGCGCGTCCGGTATCCCGTCGACACCGCCCGCGGTGACGCTCAGCGACGCCCGCGGCAGCGACCGGACCAGCGCCGCCAGCCGGGTCGCGACGGGCGCGGGCAGCTCGTGCACCCGTCCCGCGATGACCGCGGTGTCGTCCTTGCCCAGCTCCGGGGACCACAGCGACAGCCAGGACACCGCGTCCTCGGCGGCCGGCGGGCGGGCGTGCAGCACCCGGTGCCGCGGGCGGACGGCGCGCAGGGCCGCGGCGAGCAGCGCGGACTTGCCGGCGCCGGGCTCGCCGACCACCCCGACCCGGGCGCCGTCGCGCAGCGCGTCGCGGACCTCGTCGAGCGCGGCGGCCCAGGCCGGGCCGAGCGCCGCGGTCCCGCCGACGGGCTGCGGGGCGACCCGGAAGACCTCGCCGCGCGGCGCGCGCCGGGGACTCGCGCCGCGTCCGTGCGCGAGCATCAGCGCCGAGGTCTGCCCGGCCGCGGTGCGCGCCAGCGCGAGCAGCAGACCGTCGGAGCGCTGCGACCAGGTGGTGAGGTTGATGCTGCCGAGCAGCGACCCGTCGACGGGGTCGAGCACGGGGGCCGCCGCGCAGGTGTAGCCCCACAACCCGGTGCAGTAGTGCTCGTCGCCGCGGACCAGCGACGGGACCCGGTCGGCCAGGGCCAGGCCGAGCCCGGTGGTCCCCGCCTCCCGCTCGCCGAAGGCGAACCCGGGTGCGAGGTAGGTGCGGTCCAGCGCGTCGAGCAGGGCGCGCTCGTCGCAGAGCCGGGAGACGACGATGCCGTCGGCGTCGGTCAGCATCAGTGAGATCGGCTCGCCCGGCAGGCCCTCGTGCAGCCCGGCGAGCACCTCGCCGCCGCACCGGGCGAACAACGAGCCGTCGTCGACGGCGCCGGTGAACGCCGGGTCGACGGCCTCGGTGGGGGCGCCGTAGGTCTCGCTGCGCGCCCAGGACGCCGAGATCCGGGCCGGAGCCAGTGACTGCCCCATCGCGCGTACCTCCTCGTACCTGCTGCTCACGACCGTGTCACATCAGCGACGCCGTCGCGACGCCGTCTCGTCTCAGGTTGAGACGGTGATCACGACCGCCGGGGCGCCGCCGTTCCTACCTTCGGCCCTCGACGCGGGATCCCCCACCGGCCCGCGCAGTCGCGGGGTGCCCACCACCTCGCCGCGACCTGAGAGGGACGACGATGTACTCGAAGAACGGTGAGTCCTACTTCATCGTGGACGCCCACGTGGCGCTCTGGGACGCACGCCCGGAGAACCAGCGCAACATCCACGGCAAGCAGTTCATCGACTGCTTCTACGACTACCACCGCAACCTGAGCCCCGAGTCCGAGGTCTGGCCCTACGAGGACTACCTCTACCAGGGCGGCGAGCGGCTGATGAAGGACCTGTTCACCGACGGTCACGTCGACCACGCGGTGTTCCAGCCCGCCTACCTGGGCGAGTTCTACGACAACGGGTTCGGCCAGACCGAGGAGGCCTTCGCCCTCGCCCAGGCCCACCCGGACAAGCTGACCTACAACCACCACTGGGACCCCCGCAACGGCGAGCAGGGCCTGCGGCAGCTGCGCGAGGACGCGAAGCGCTTCGGCCTGAAGGGCGCGAAGCTCTACACCGCGGAGTGGCACGGCGAGTCCCGCGGCTGGAAGCTCGACGACCACTGGTCCTACAAGTACCTCGAGGCGGCCCAGGAGCTGGGCATCCGCAACATCCACATCCACAAGGGCCCCACCATCCGCCCGCTGGACCGCGACGCGTTCGACGTCGCCGACGTGGACAAGGTCGCCACCGACTTCACCGACCTGAACTTCGTCGTCGAGCACTGCGGCCTGCCGCGCCTCGAGGACTTCTGCTGGATCGCCACCCAGGAGCCGAACGTGCACGCCGGCCTGGCCGTCGCGATGCCGTTCATCCACACCCGGCCCAAGTACTTCGGCCAGATCATCGGCGAGCTCCTGTACTGGCTGGGCGAGGACCGCATCCAGTTCTCCAGCGACTACGCGATCTGGACCCCGCGCTGGCTGGTCGAGCGCTTCGTCGACTTCGAGATCCCGGACGAGCTGTCCGAGTACGCGCCGCTGACCACCGCCCAGAAGAAGAAGATCCTGGGTCTCAACGCCGCGGCGATGTACGACATCGAGGTCCCCGCCGAGCTGCAGCTGCGCGACGAGACCCCGACCGAGGTCCCGGTGGCGTCGTGAGCGCCCCCGCCCTCGCCCGCACCTCGCGCACCGACCAGGCGTTCCGGGCGCTCGACGCCGTCGTCGACCCCGAGCTGGACGAGCCGATCACCGACCTGGAGTTCGTCCGTTCCCTCGACGTCGACGGCGACCGGGTCACCCTGCACCTGCGCCTGCCCACCGCGTTCTGCGCGCCGAACTTCGCCTACCTGATGTGCTCGGACGCGAAGGACGTGCTCACCGCGCTGGACTGGACCGGCGAGGTCGTGGTCGAGCTCGACGACCACCACGACTCCGACCTCATCAACGCCGGGCTGGCCGCCGACGCCGGCTACAAGGGCACCTTCCGGCACGAGGCCGAGTCCGACCTCGACGAGCTGCGCGAGACCTTCCGGCGCAAGGCGCACACCGCCGCGATGGAGCGCTCGCTGACCGGGCTGCTGCGGGTCGACCCGGACCGGACGCCCGAGTCGCTGCACGGCGTCACGCTGGCCGACCTGCCCGCGGGCCCGGCCACCGACGCCCTGCTGCGCCGCCGCGCGGCGATCGGCCTGCCCACCGGCGGCGACCGGCCGGTCCTGGTCGGCCACGACGGCGTCCCGTACCCGGCCGAGCAGGTTCCGCTGAAGCTGCGGATGGCCCGCTCGGTGCGGATCTCCATCGAGGGCAACGCCCACTTCTGCCGCGGGCTCCTGAAGACCCGCTACCCCGAGTCCGTGAAGGGATCCGTGTCGTGAGAGCAGTACAGGTGGTCGGCTACCACCGGCCGATGGAGCTGACCGAGGTCCCGAAGCCGGAGGTCGTCGACCCGTTCGACGTCGTCGTCCGGATCGGCGGGGCCGGGGTCTGCCGCACCGACCTGCACGTCCTCGAGGGGCAGTGGGCGGAGAAGTCGCAGGTCGCGCTGCCCTACACGATCGGCCACGAGAACGCGGGCTGGGTCGAGTCCGTGGGGTCGGCCGTGACCCACGTCCGTGAGGGCGACGGCGTCATCCTGCATCCGCTCGCCACCTGCGGCCTGTGCCGCGCCTGCCGCTCCGGCGACGACGTGCACTGCACCGCCTCGGCGTTCCCGGGCATCGACACCCACGGCGGCTACGCCGAGTACCTGCGCACCTCGGCGCGCAGCGTCGTCAAGCTGGACCCGTCGCTGCAGCCCGCCGACGTCGCCGCCCTCGCCGACGCCGGCCTCACCGCCTACCACGCCGCGGCCAAGGCCGCACGCCGGCTGGGACCGCGCGACACCTGCGTCGTCATCGGGGCGGGCGGGCTCGGCCACATCGGCATCCAGGTGCTGAAGGCGCTGACCCCGGCCCGGCTGGTCGTGCTCGACCGCAACCCGGACGCGGTGAAGCTGGCGCTGGAGATCGGCGCCGACGACGGGATCGTCGCCGACGGCGGGCAGGTCGACGAGGTCCTGTCGCTCACCGGCGGGAACGGCGCCGAGGCCGTGATCGACTTCGTCGGCGAGGGCGGCTCCACCGCCCAGGGCCTGGCGATGACCCGGCGTGCGGGGGACTACCACGTGGTCGGCTACGGGGAGAACGTCGACGTCCCGACGATCGACCTGATCTCGGCCGAGGTGAACGTGGTCGGCAACCTGGTCGGGTCCTACAACGATCTCTGCGACCTGATGGAGCTGGCCGCCCGCGGCCGGGTCACCCTGCACACCAGCACCTACGCCCTGGACGACTTCCAGTCCGCGCTCGACGACCTCGACGCCGGGAAGGTCAGGGGCCGCGCCATCCTGGTGCCCTGACCTGCTGTTCCGATCGCGGTCCCGCTCACGACGGCCCGTACCGGCGACGCCCGGTGCGGGCCGTCGCGCGTTCCGCGGAACGCGGTCAGCGGGGGGCGCGGCCGTCGAGCCGGGCCTGCACGGCGGCGGTGATCCGGGTCAGCGCGGCCACGTCGTCGTCGGAGAGGGCGTCGAAGACCAGCTCCCGCACGGTCTCCACGTGCCCCGGCGCCGCGGCCTCGATCGCCGCCCGGCCCGCCGCGGTGAGCACGACGTAGTTGCCGCGGCCGTCGTCGTCGCACTCCTCGCGGGCGACCAGGCCGCGCTTCTGCATCCGGGCCAGGTGGTGGGAGAGCCTGCTCTTCTCCCACTCCAGCAGCGTCGCCAGCTCCAGCACCCGGCACCGCTCGTCGGGCCGGTCGGTCAGGGCCACCAGCACGTCGAAGTCGGTGAGCGAGAGCCCCGACCCGGTCTGCAGCCGCCGGTGCAGCTCGCCCTGCAGGCGGGCCTGCATCCGGAGCAGCCCTCGCCAGGCCACCTGCTCGCGCTCGTCCAGCCACCGTGTCACGGCACCATCGTAGCGGAATAGTTGACTCATCATCTATGTTGCCGCAGGATGTAGATGACGGATCAACCAATGAGCCGTCGACGAGCAGAGGAGGAAGCCGTGCAGTTCGGAGTCTTCACGGTCAGCGACGTCACGCCGGACCCGACGACCGGCCGCACGCCGACCGAGGCCCAGCGGATCCAGGACGTCCTGACCATCGCGAAGCACGCGGAGCAGGTCGGGCTCGACGTCTTCGCGATCGGCGAGCACCACAACCCGCCGTTCTTCTCCTCGTCGCCGACCACCACGCTCGGCTACCTCGCCGGCGTCACCGAGACCCTGCAGCTGTCCACCTCGACCACGCTGATCACCACGAACGACCCGGTGAAGATCGCCGAGGACTTCGCGATGCTGCAGCACGTGGCGGGCGGCCGCGTCGACCTCATGCTCGGCCGCGGCAACACCGGCCCGGTCTACCCGTGGTTCGGCCAGGACATCCGCCAGGGCCTGAACCTGGCGGTCGAGAACTACGCGCTGCTGCGCACGCTGTGGGACACCGAGGTCGTCGACTGGGAGGGGCACTTCCGCACCCCGCTGCAGGGCTTCACCTCGACCCCGCGCCCGCTCGACGGCGTCGCGCCGTTCGTGTGGCACGGCTCGATCCGCAGCCCCGAGATCGCCGAGCAGGCCGCCTACTACGGCGACGGCTTCTTCCACAACCACATCTTCTGGCCGGCGTCGCATACGAAGCGGATGGTCGAGTTCTACCGCACGCGCTGGGAGCACCACGGTCACGGACCGGCCGACCGCGCGATCGTCGGCCTCGGTGGCCAGGTGTTCATGCGCCGCAACAGCCAGGACGCGGTGCGCGAGTTCCGGCCGTACTTCGACAACGCCCCGGTCTACGGGCACGGGCCCTCGCTGGAGGACTTCACCCGCGAGACCCCGCTGACCGTCGGCAGCCCGCAGCAGGTCATCGAGCGGACGCTCGACTTCCGCGACTATGTCGGCGACTACCAGCGTCAGCTGTTCCTCATCGACCACGCGGGCCTGCCGCTGAAGACCGTGCTGGAGCAGCTCGACCTGCTGGGCGAGGAGGTCGTGCCGGTGCTGCGCCGCGAGTTCGCCGCGCTGCGCGCGCCGGGCGTCCCGGACGCGCCGACCCACGCCTCGCTGGTCGCCGCCCGCGACGCCGCGGGCACCGGCAGCACCGGCAGCACCGGGACGCAGGAGAAGGAGGTCGCGTGATGACCACCCGCAGGATCGTCGTGCTCAGCGCCGGGCTGTCGACGCCGTCGTCGACCCGGCTGCTGGCCGACCGTCTCGCCGCCGCGGTCACGGCCGCACTGGCCGACCGGGGCGAGCGGGCCGAGGTGCAGGTCGTGGAGCTGCGCGAGCACGCCCGCGACCTGGCCGACCACCTGGTCGCCGGCTTCCCGAACACCGCGCTGGCGCCGGTGCTGGAGTCGGTGGCCGCCGCGGACGCCGTCGTCGCCGTGACGCCGATCTTCTCGGCGTCCTACAGCGGGCTGTTCAAGACCTTCGTCGACGTCCTGGACCGCGACGCACTCACCGGCACCCCGGTGCTGCTCGCCGCGACCGGCGGCACGGCGCGGCACTCGCTGGCCCTGGAGCACGCGATGCGCCCGCTGTTCGCGTACCTGCGGGCCGCGACGGTCCCGACCGCGGTGTTCGCCGCACCCGAGGACTGGGGCGCGACCGAGGTGGGCACCACACTGGACGGCCGTGTCGGGCGCGCCGCGGGCGAGCTGGCCGACGCCGTCGCCGCCCGGCCGCCGGCCACCCGCACCGACCTGTTCGCCGACGTCCCCGACTTCACCTCACTGCTGAAGGGCTGACCGCCATGACCGACACCGGCACCCCCACCGACACCGCCGCCCTCGACGCCGCCCGCGACCGGATCCGCACCGCCCACCTGAAGCCGGCGGGGGAGCGGCCGGCCTCGACCGCCCGCGGCCTGCACCACACCGCGCTGGTCAGCTCGGACGTCGAGCGGACCGTGCGCTTCTACCAGGACGTGCTGGGCTTCCCGCTCACCGAGCTGATCGAGAACCGGGACTACCCGGGGTCCTCGCACTTCTTCTTCGACATCGGCAACGGGAACCTGCTCGCGTTCTTCGACTTCCCGGGCCTCGACGTCGGCCCCTACGCCGAGGTCCTCGGCGGGCTGCACCACATGGCGATCAGCGTCGAGCCGCAGCGGTGGGACGAGCTCGTCGCGCGGCTCACCGAGGCCGGGGTGGAGCACGAGGTGCACTCCGGTGTCTCGGTCTACTTCCGCGACCCCGACGGCGCCCGCATCGAGCTCATCGCCGACCCGCTGGGGGAGATGTACGGCCAGCACGTGCTGTGAGCGGGGTGCTCACCGGCGGACGCTGACGTGGACGTGGTCGAAGTGCCCGCCGGTGGCGTCCTCCGGGTCGTACACCCCGCCGCCGTCGTAGGGCCGGCCCCAGTTCTCCCGGCCCTCCCCGGAGTCCCCGGTGCCGCGGTACCAGATCCGGCCCTGCCAGATCACGTAGCGGACCCGCAGCTCGGAGGCGTTGTCGCGCGCCCAGTTCGCGACCGCCCAGCCGTCCTCCAGGTCCTGCCCGGCGGGGAACTCGCCGTAGCGGGCGGGGAACGCGTCGCACGCCCGGCCCGCGGGGTGGTCGCTCGACGGGTTCCACGCGTGCTCCGACCAGCACGTGATCGCCCGCACCGGCGCCCCCGGGCCCGGCTCGCCGAACCGCCCGACGAGGGCGTCGTGCAGGCGCAGCGCGGACGGGGTGAGGCAGCCCGACGTCGTCGGGTCCGGCTGGTCGCACTGCTCCGGCGGGGGTGGGTCGACCAGGTCGCGCAGGTCGTCGGGGGTGAACCCGCGGCTTCCGGCGAACCAGGCCAGACCGCCGACGAGCAGGGCCAGCACGAGGAGCACGCCCAGCACCGGGGCGACGCGGGTCTTCACGGGGTCTTCGTCCGTTCTGTCGGAGTGCCTCCCACGGTACGGCGATGAGTCCGGTGCCCGCCGACGGTCGACACCGCGACACCGCCCGCGAGGAGGCACCCATGACCGTCGTGACCACGGATCTGCTCGACCGCCCGGACGCCCGCATCACCTTCGACGTCCGCGGCACCGGCCCGCTGCTGGTGCTCGTCGGCTCGCCGATGGGTGCCGAGGGCTTCGGCCCGCTCGCCGACGCGATGGCCGACGACCACACCGTCGTCACGTTCGACCCGCGCGGCACCGGCCGCAGCCCCGCCGACGACCCGGACACCGACTCCACCGTCGCGCTGCGGGCGGCCCCGGCCGGTGTCGTCGCCCGGCTGCGGCAGGTGCCGGCGCGCACCTGACAGCGGCCGCGCGGTTCGGCAGGATGGCGCGGTGATCAGCACGACCGCTGCGGGCGACGCCGTCCGCGCCCGGCCCGACTCCGAGCGTCGCCGCCGGGCCCGGGCCGCCCTGCACGACCTGCTCCCGCAGCTGTCCCGGGACGCGGTCGCCGCGCTCGGCGCGGTCGAGGCGGCGGGGTTCCTCGCCCGCACCGAACGTTGGTACGCCGATGCGCACCTGCCGCTGGAGGCCCTCTACGGCGCCGTCGCCGACCCGGGCGGGCTCACCGCCCGGCTGGTGCGCGCCGCGCTGGCCGCCGCGGCCGCCCGCCCGCAGGCGCTGCGCGAGCTCGACCGCCGCCGCGAGGTCGACGGCGACTGGTTCCAGGACCCCCGCACCGTCGGCTACGTCGCCTACACCGACCGCTTCGCGGGCACCCTGCGCGGCATCCGCACCCGCCTGGACCACCTGTCCGACCTGGGCGTGCGGTACCTGCACCTGATGCCGCTGCTCAGGCCGCGCGACGGCGAGAACGACGGCGGCTACGCCGTCGCCGACTACACCGCCGTCGACCCGCGGCTGGGCACGATGGACGACCTCGAGTCCCTCGCCGGGGCGCTGCGCGAGCGCGGGATGAGCCTGTGCGTGGACCTCGTCCTCAACCACACCGCCGCCGAGCACCCGTGGGCGCGCGGCTGGCTCGCCGGCGACCCGCGCTACGCCGGCTTCTACACCGCCTACCCGGACCGGGAGATGCCCGACGCCTGGGAGGCGACGATCCCCGACGTCTTCCCCGACCGCGCGCCCGGATCGTTCAGCTGGGTGCCCGGGGCGGGCGGCGGCGACGGCGGCTGGGTGTGGACGACGTTCTGGGACTACCAGTGGGACCTCGACTGGACCTGCCCCGAGGTGTTCGCCGCGATGCTCGGCACCGTGTTCACCCTGGCCGGGCGCGGGGTCGAGGTCCTGCGGATGGACGCGGCGCCGTTCCTCGGCAAGCGGCTCGGCACGAACTGCCAGAACCAGCCCGAGGCCCACGACGTGCTGCAGGCGCTGCACGCGCTCACCCGGATCGCGGCCCCGGCGGTGGTCTTCAAGGCGGAGGCGATCGTCGCGCCCGACGACCTCGTCGGCTACCTCGGCGCGCACGACCGCTACCGCCCCGAGTGCGAGCTGGCCTACCACAACCAGCTCATGGTGATGCTGTGGTCGAGCCTGGCCACCCGCGACGCCCGCCTCGCCGCGCACGCGCTGCGGCGCATGACCCCCGCCCCGTCGACGACGGCGTGGGCGACCTACGTCCGCTGCCACGACGACATCGGCTGGGCCGTCTCCGACGTCGACGCCGCCGCCGTCGGCTGGGACGGCCCGTCGCACCGGCGGTTCCTCAACGACTTCTTCGCCGGACGCTTCCCGGGCAGCTTCGCCCGCGGCGCCCTGTTCCAGGAGGACCCGGACACGGGGGACGCCCGCATCTCCGGCAGCGCCGCCGCGCTCTGCGGCATCGACGACGCCCGCGCCCGCCACGACCCCGCCGCCCTCGACGCGTGTGTGCGACGCCTGCTGCTCGCGCACGCCGTCGTCTACGGCTGGGGCGGCATCCCCCTGCTCTACATGGGCGACGAGCTGGCTTTGGCCAACGACACCGGCTACCGCGCCGACCCCGAGCGCGCCGCGGACAACCGCTGGATGCACCGGCCCCCGATGGACGAGGCCGCGTTCGCCCGCCGCTACGACCCGGACACCGTCGAGGGGCGGGTGTTCGGTGCGCTGACCGGGTTCGCCGCGGTGCGGGCCGAGCTGCCCGCGCTGCACGCGTCGGCGCCGGTGGAGGTGCCCGTGCTCGACGACCCGGCGGTGCTCGGGTGGACGCGGCGGCACCCGCGCGACGATCGTTTCGTCGGGCTGGTCAACGTGTCCGACCGGCCCGCCTCGGTCGACGCCGCCCTGGTCACCGGCCTGGACACGGTGCTGTCCTCCGACGGGCCGGTCCGCACCGAGGGCGGGCGGGCCCATCTCCCGCCGCTGTCCTGGGCGTGGCTCGCGGAGCCGTGAGCCACGCCCGGCGCCCTCACCAGCTCCCGAACGGCGTGCCGCCCCCGAACAGCGGTGACGTGCCCAGCGCCGAGCGGAACTCCAGGTACACCACGAGCCCGTAGACCACCCCGGCCAGGAAGACCAGGCAGGACAGCGACACCAGTACGTAGGTGAGGACCCGCAGCACGGTGAGCGCGGTCGGGTCCTTCGCGACCCGCACCGGCGCGGCGGCCGTGGCGGGGGCGGCCGCGCGTGGCGTCGTGGTCACCGGCCCGGTCGCCTCGACGGCCGGTGCGGCCGCCGCCGTGTCGGCGGACCGTCCGGTCGCGCCGAACCGGGCCGCGGCGGCCTCGGCCACCGTCGCCGGACGACGGCCGCCGGACTCCGACGGCGGACGCGGCGCGGGCACCGCCCCGGCGCCGGTCCCGACGGCGGAGCGCTCGACGACCGCGGTCCCGCCGCCCTCGCCGTACCCGGGCCGTTCGTGCCCGGCCCGGTCGTCGCCGGAGTCGTGGCCGGACGTGGCGGCGGCGAGCGGCCCGGCCCCGACGACCTCGTCCCGGGGCAGGTCCTCGTGGTCCGCGACGTGGTCCGGGTCGTCGTACGGGACGGCCGGGCGGACCGGCTCGTCCTCCTCCGGGGCCCGCGTGCGCCCGTACCCGGAGCCGGTGGGGCCGGGGTAGGGCGGGCCGCCGTCGATCGCGGTCCCGCCGCGGGACCCGGGGTCGCCGTACTCGCCGTAGGCGGCCCGGGTCGGGGTGACCGGCTCCTCGGACTGGCGGTGCGCGGCCCGGCCGTACGGGCCGTACCCGCCGTCGTCGGGGTCGTCGGGGTCGTCGCCGCCCGGCTGCGACCCGCCGGCCGGCACGGGGGCGCCGTAGCCCTCGTAGCGCATCGGTGCGGCGTACCCGCCCCGCCCCACGGTCGGCTGCGGACCGGTCCCGCCGTACAGCTCGCCGACGCCCTCCGGGTCGGTGGGCGTCGCCCGCTCCACCGGCCGCGACGGCCGCAGGTCCGGGTAGCCGCCCTGGTAGGAGTCCTCGGGGAACTCGTGGTCGTCGAACCCGTGCCGCGGTCGCGGCGACGGCCGTGCGCGGTCGGCGTCGGCACCGCGCGGGCCGGGGCTGGGTCGGTGCTGCGGGCCGGTCATGGCAGGACCTCCGGGGTACGGCGTCACGGTCGGCGACACGTGCTGTGTCACCTCTACCGCCGGTCGTACCCACGGCGTTAGCCCTGACGACCTACAGTCACCCGGTCCGGCGAGGTGAAATCACCGGGTGTACACCCCGGTCGGGGAATCGTGGTACCCCTTCGCCCCGACGGCGTCGGCCAGCGGGCTGCGCGGCGGCCCGCCGTCACGCACCCGCGCGACGACGGCGTCGACGTCCCAGACCGGGGTCCAGCCGAGCTCGGCGACCGCCCGGCCCGGGCAGTACACCCGGTCCACCGGCGGGACCGGCCGGCCGCGGTCGGCCAGCAGCGCGGCGAGGGCCGGGGCCCGCCGCTCCAGCACCGCGGCCGGGTCGCGGCCCAGCTCGGCGAGGTCTGACCGGTGGAACGGCGGCGGTGCGCTGACCACGTAGCGGGCGAACCCGAGCCCGGGCGCCCGCCGGGCCGCGGCCAGGTGCGCGGACACGACGTCGGTGACGTCGACCCGCCGGTGGCAGAACTCCACCAGCTTGAGCGTGGTGTCGTCGTGGACGGCGCGGACCTCGTCGCGGTCGTCGGCCTCGGGGAAGAACCGCGAGGTCCGCAGCACCACCACCGGCAGCCCCGGGTCCAGCGCGGCCAGCTCGCACAGGTCCTCGGCGGCGGTCTTGGTGGCGCCGTAGACGTTGCGCACCCGGGGCACCACGGTCTCGTCGATCCAGGTCGCCGGCTCGCCCGGCGCCGGGGTCAGCGCGCGGCCGAACGCACTGGTCGAGGACGTGAACACCACGCCCCGCACCCCCGCGGCGGCGGACTCCTCCAGCACCGCGAGGGTGCCCGACACGTTCGTGTCGACGAAGTCCTGCCTGCTGTGCGAGCCGACGTGCGGCTTGTGCAGCGTCGCGGTGTGCAGCACGTGGCTGACCCCGCGCAGCGCCGACCGCAGGGCGTCGCGGTCGGTCAGCGACGCGACGACCGCGGTCCACGGCGAGGGCCGCCGGTCCAGACCGACGACGGGCACCCCGTCGCCGGCCAGCGTGCGGACCAGCGCCTCACCGAGGTGGCCGGAACTGCCGGTGACGAGGAAACGCTCCACCCCACCAGTGAACCCGCTCAGGCAAGCAGGTTCCGCAGCTCGGTCACCGCCGTCCGCAGCTCCCGGGCGAAGGCGTGCATCCCCTCGGCCTGGTCGGCCGGGGTGGACAGGTGCACGTGGAAGCGGTCGGGCAGCAGCACGTAGGCCACCCCGATGCAGCGCGAGCTGGTCGAGCCGAACCCGAAGTACCGGATGTTGTCCGACGGCGCGGAGCTGGTCGACAGCCAGTCGTCGCGCATGATCGTCCAGCCGGGGGAGTCGAACACCGCGAGCTGCTCGGTGACGCCCAGGTCCGCCCCGCGACGGCGCCGGATCCAGTCCAGCTCCCACAGGTGCTGCTCGGGCGCATCGCCCTGCTGGCACTGCTTCGCGCGGGCGCCGTGCGCCGCGGCGGCGGCCCGGAAGGTGTCGACCTTGTCGGCGTCGGAGGCCTGCGGGTCCCCCATGGTGTCGACGAAGGTCACCATCTCCGGCGTGATCACCCGCATCGCCTCGGTGCGTCCACGCCGGAACTGCCGGGTCGCGATCGACTCGTAGGTGGCCCCGGTGACGCCCTTGGCCCGCCGGTGCGCGATCTGGTAGCAGGCCTGCACGAAGGCGTCCGGGGAGCACTTCAGGGCCTTCGCGTCGCGTGCGCCGAAGTCGTCGAAGGCGACGAGCTCGGTGGCGGTGGCGTCGAGGAACGCGGAGAACTCGTCGTGCGCGCGGGCCACGGTGGCGCGCAGGTCGTCGTCGAGGACGAACCGCAGCTCGGCGTGCGACGGGACGCCCTGCGGGCGGGCCCCGATCCGCTCGGCGTGCACCTGCAGCGGGTCGGCGAACATCGCGTCGACCAGGGTGAGGACGGTGGTGCCGTCGAGCTCGCAGTGCTCGATGTTGACCCCGGCGGTGCCGTCGGCGAGCACGACGATCGACAGCGCCTTGTCGAACCACCGGTCGCCGGAGTCCCCCGCCAGCAGGGTCCGCGCGGCGGACTCCTCGTCGGCGGGGTCGGTCTCGTCGAGACAGATCGCGAGCAGCGCCCGCTCCACGAGGTCGACGGCCTCGGCGTTGGCCGGGTCCAGCCCGGTCAGCCGGTCCCGCACCGCGGCCCACTCGGCGCGGGCCAGGGTGGTCAGCGCGCCGACCGCGTCACCGGTGGCGGCCCGCTCGGGGTGGGCGTCCCGGATCTCCCGCAGGGCGCCGGCGATCTCCTCGGCGGTGTGCGCGGCGCCGTCGGCGCCGACCACGTCGAGGCGGTGGATCCGGCCGCGGTGCAGCACCACGACGTGCCGCTCGGTGGACGGGCCCGGCCAGTCGTCGCTGTAGGGGGTGCGGACGGTGTCCTGGGGGTCGCCCGGGATGCGGGTGGTGGAGAAGATGTGGCGACTCTGGTCCATCGACTGCGGCACGTCGCGGTTGACCAGTGGCGGGAACGTCCCGGCGTCGAGATCGGCCTTGTGCCCGAGGGCGGCCACGGTGAGCTGCGCGGCCCGCGCGCACGGGTCGGTGGTGGAGCCGGGGCCGAACAGGAAGAAGAAGTTCGCGTTGAGCGCGATCCGGTCGCGCCGGCCCAGGTAGCGCGACGGCCAGAACGCGTCCAGCCAGCTGTGGGCGCCGGCGTCGAAGCGCTCGAGGTCGGCCTGGAGCACCGACGCGGGGCCGCCCTCGGCGAGCAGCTCGCGGGCGGCGGACTCGGTGCGGGCGTACTCGTCGGGGTTGAGCAGCGGGGCGCACCACTCGAGGAAGCGGTCGACCGAGGCGGACAGGGTCGGGAGCGGCACCTTCGGCAGGTCGTCGTCGGCCGCGAACGTGGTGGTCACGGGCATCAGTCCAGCAGCCCGTCGACACGCACGGCGCGCGACCCCCCGTGTTCGGACAGTGTCCTGCCGAACAGCTGGCGGGTGCGGACCGCGCTGCCGACCACCCCGGTGCGCGTGCTGTAGGAGAAGATCGCCGTGTGCCGGGCGGTGTCGCCGCGCACCTCGGTCACCCGGTGCAGCGAGTACCGGCCGCGGAACAGCTGCAGGTCGCCGGGACGCAGCACCAGCCGTCGGACGCGGTCGCCGGCCCTGCCGTGCAGGACCTCGGCGACGTCGGCGGTGTTCTCCGAGGAGGAGCTGCGGATGTCCGGGCAGTACTCGAAGACCCCGCCGGCCTCCGGCGCGCGGGTGAGCAGGCTGATCGCGATCTCGTTGGTGTCGAAGTGCCAGGGGTGCGACCGGCCGTCGCCGACGACGTTCAGGCACAGCCCGGCCAGCGGGTCGGCCAGCTCGTGCAGCTCGGGTACGCCGGTGCAGGCGGCGAGGAAGGCGCGGAAGGCGGGCTGCGGGTACAGGCGGTGGACCACCGCGGCCGCCGGGATCCGGTCGCGGGCGACGAAGGCGTTGCCCCGCTCCATCGGCACCCGCGCCGGGTGGTCGGCGGGCAGCGAGGGGTCGGGGTCGGTGTTGTAGACGTTGACCACGGCGGTCTCGTAGTGCGCCAGCGGGGCGACCGCCTCGCCCTCGGTCCGCAGCCGGTCCCGCCACGACGCCCGGACGAACCCGGGGAGCACCGCGCAGCCGTCGGCGGCGAGCTGGGCGCGGGCCCGGCGGACCGCGTCCTCCCACCCGGACGAGCCCGGTTCGTGCACCGGATAGCGGGTCAGGTCGACCGGGTCGAGCTCCTGCGGGGTCGCGAGTGCGGTCGGCTGCACGGATCAGCTCCTTCGTCCCCGGGCAGCGCCGGTGCCGCCCACGGTGTCACCGTCATCCAAACCCGTTCGAGGCCGCCGGATCAACGGTGAGTGACCGAGCGATCAGGTTCCGTGCGCCGTGGGAGGCTGTTCTTGCGCGGGAGAACCCCGGCGGAGGATGGTTCGTTGATCCGGTCGACGAGCGAGGAGGCTGTCATGGGCGCTATGAGCCCCACCCACTGGTTGATCGTGCTGGTCGTGCTGGTCCTGCTGTTCGGCGCGAAGAAGCTGCCGGAGATGGCGCGGTCGGTCGGTCGGTCCAGCCGCATCCTGAAGAGCGAGATGCGCGGCCTGCGCGACGACGACGAGCGCCCCGGTGAGATCGGACCCGGCGGCGCGCCCCGTGCCGACACCGAGGTCCGTGACCCCGGTACCCGGCAGCCGGGGACGCCGGAGGGCACCGCCCGTCCGGAGCCCGGTCCCGAGGCTCACCGGGCCTGACTCCGCAGGACGGACGACGCATGACGGTGCTCGTGACGGGGGCCAGCCGCGGGGTCGGCGCGGCCACCGCCCGGCTCCTGGCCGGCCGCGGCCAGGACGTCCTCGTCGGGCACCGGGCCTCACCCCAGGACGCCGCGGCCGTCGTCGCGGAGTGCCGGGCGGCCGGGGTGCACGCCGACGCGGTCGCAGCGGACGTCACCCGCACCGAGGGCGTCGAGCGCCTGTTCGACGCTGCGTCGGCCATGCCCTCGCCGCTGACGGGCGTGGTCGCGAACGCCGGCGGAGCTCCCTCGCGGCAGCGTCTCGAGGACATGAGCGACGCCCGGATCGACGAGGTCGTCGCGCTCAACCTGCGCGCGGCCCTGCTCTGCTCACGCGAGGCGGTGCACCGCATGTCGACCCGCTACGGCGGGGCGGGTGGTGTGCTCGTGCACGTCACCTCCCGCGCGGCGGTGCTCGGCTCGCCCGACGAGTGGACCGACTACGCGGCCGCGAAGGCCGGGGTGGAAGCGCTCGTCGTCGGGCTCGCGAAGGAGGTCGCCGCGGACGGGATCCGGGTGGCGGCCGTACGACCGGGCCTGCTCGACACCGACTTCCACGCCCGGGCCGGTGAGCCGGGGCGGATCGAGCGGATGGCGCCGTCGATCCCGATGGGCCGTGCCGGCCACCCCGACGAGGTGGCGACGGCGATCGCCTGGCTCCTGTCGGACGAGGCCAGCTACGTCACCGGCGCCGTGCTGGACGTGTCCGGCGGGCGCTGATCCGCCGGCGGGACCGGACCGGTGGCAGCTGAGGGAGCCACCGGCGCGGGTCGGGGCCCGGCCGGCGGTGGGGGAACGGACCGGCTGTGCGGTCGGCGGTCGGCGGCGGCGCTCAGGAGGCGGCGCGGGCCGAGCGCCCGAAACCGATCCGTCCGCGGCGGCGGGCGCGGCGCCCGGCCCCGGAGGTCTCGGCACACAGCAGGCAGCCGTCCCCGGGCGGGGAGGCCAGCGACGCCGGCAGCACCACGTGCCCGCAGAGCGCGGTGCAGTGTCCGGTTCCGGCGGTGAGCGAGTCGGCCAGCACCGCCTGCGCCACGACGTGGCTGCGGCTGTCGCGGGCGCAGGTGACCGTGACGGTCTGCTCCTCGTCCGGCGCGGTCACCACGGCCACGGGGCGCGTACTGGCGGGTGTCACCGACACGGCAGCTCCTCCGGGCACGATTCGACGGAATAACCATCCTCACCCCGCAGCGGTGCAGATGCAAGTGCATCCGCACGATTGGCCGAACGTGCGGGCGGGTGGTCGCGGAGCGTGGCGAGGGCCACGTCCGGGTCCGTGGCTGCGCCGGACAGGCCCCGTCGGGGTCACCGAGCTGTTCGGCGATCACGGTGTCTTCCTGGGCGGACACCCGGTCGCTATGTCACGGGCCGCTCTGTGTCGCCGGTCACGTCGATCAGGGCGCACGGGGTCGGTGCCGGTCGTCAGCGGCTGCGACCTGCGCCGGACGGCACTAACCTCATCCGTCATGACCGCTCCCGAACAGGCTCCTCCTCGGGCGTCCACGGCTCCGGACGGGGACGCCGCGACCGGCGCGCCCGCCCCGGCGGCCGACGCCGACGGTGACCTTTCGTACGAGATCGGCTCCCCGGTCCCGGCCGACGGGGTGGACATGTGGCGGCTGGCGGTGGAGGCGCGGACGCTGGACGCGAACTCCCGCTACGCCTACGTCCTGTGGTGCCGCGACTTCGCGCGCACCTCGGTCGTCGCCCGGCGCGACGACGGCCGCGCCGTCGGTTACGTGACCGGTTACCTGCGCCCCGAGAACGGCGCCCTGCTCATCTGGCAGGTGTGCGTCGATCCGGTGGCACGCGGTGCGGGGCTCGCCGGCCGGATGCTGGACGCCGTCTGGGACCAGGCGGGCGCCGAGCGGATGGAGACCACCATCACGCCGGACAACGCCTCCTCGATCCGCCTGTTCACGAAGTTCGCGGAGCGCCACGACATGACGATCGAGCGGGAGGACCTGTTCGGTCCGGACCTGCTCGGTGACGAGCACGAGCCGGAGAACCTGTATCTCATCGGCCCGATCGCAGCAGACAAGGGTGGGAACACATGACCGTTTTCGAGGATCTCGAGTCCCAGGTCCGAAGCTACTGCCGCAACTGGCCCGTCGTCTTCGACACGGCGAAGGGCAGCCGTCTGACCGACGTCGACGGCCACTCCTACCTCGACTTCTTCGGTGGCGCAGGAGCCCTGAACTACGGGCACAACCCCGAGGTGCTCAAGAAGCCGCTGATCGAGTACCTGACCCGTGACGGCATCACCCACGGGCTGGACATGTACACCTCGGCCAAGGGCGAGTTCCTGACCACGTTCGAGGACGTCATCCTCAAGCCGCGTGGCCTGGAGTACAAGGTGCAGTTCCCCGGCCCGACCGGCGCCAACGCCGTCGAGTCGGCGCTGAAGCTCGCGCGCAAGATCAGCGGCCGGGAGGCGCTGATCAACTTCACGAACGCCTTCCACGGCATGACACTGGGCGCTCTGTCGGTCACCGGCAACTCGATGAAGCGCGGTGGTGCCGGCATCCCGCTGGTCCACTCGACGCCGATGCCGTTCGACAACTACTTCGACGGCAAGATGCCCGACTTCCTGTGGTTCGAGAAGGTCCTCGACGACACCGGCTCCAGCCTCAACGAGCCGGCCGCGGTCATCGTCGAGACCGTGCAGGGCGAGGGCGGCCTCAACCCGGCGCGCATCGAGTGGCTGCAGGGTCTGCGGGACCTGTGCACCCGCAAGGGCATCCTCATGATCGTCGACGACGTCCAGATGGGCTGCGGCCGTACCGGCCCGTTCTTCTCCTTCGAGATCGCGGGCATCCAGCCCGACATCGTCACGATCTCGAAGTCCATCTCCGGCTACGGCCTCCCGATGGCGCTCGTGCTGATCAAGCCCGAGTACGACCAGTGGGGCCCGGGCGAGCACAACGGCACCTTCCGCGGCAACAACCCCGCGTTCGTCACCGCCACGCACACGCTGCGCAACTGGTGGACCGACGACACGCTGGAGAAGGAGACGCTGCGCAAGGGGGAGAAGGTCGAGGAGGCCTTCAACAAGATCATCGGCGACAACCAGGGCACCGAGATGTTCACCAAGGGTCGTGGGATGGCGCGGGGCATCCAGTTCGAGGGGGAGGGGCTCGCCGAGAAGGTGGCCTCGAAGGCCTTCGAGCAGCGGCTGCTGCTGGAGACCGCCGGTCCGAACGACGAGGTGCTCAAGCTCCTGGCGCCGCTCACGACCACCGACGACGAACTCGACGAAGGTCTTGCGATCATCGGCGAGTCCGTCAAGACCGTCATCGGGAGCTGATCCACAACCATGATCGTCCGCACCATCGACGAGATCACCGACACCGAGCGTGACGTGGTCTCCGAGGACCAGCAGTGGCGCAGCAAGCGCATCGTCCTGGCCAACGACAAGGTGGGGTTCTCGGTCCACGAGACCACGCTGAAGGCCGGGACGATCAACGACTTCTGGTACGCGAACCACATCGAGGCCGTCTTCATCACCTCCGGTGAGGGCGAGCTGTACGACAAGGACAACGACGTCACGTACCAGCTCAAGCCGGGCTCGATCTACGTGCTGAACGGCAACGAGAAGCACCAGCTCCGCCCGAAGACCGAGATCACCTGCGTGTGCGTGTTCAACCCGCCGGTGACCGGTCGTGAGGTGCACGACGAGAACGGCGTGTACCCGCTGGTCACGGAGGACTGAGGGCTCCGTACCGGGATCGACACCGCGAGGGGTGTTTCCGCTGTGTGACAGCGGGAACGCCCCTCGCGGTCGTTCACACGACGTCCATCCGAAGGGACACCGAACCCACAGCGACTCACAGGAGGGTCCATGACCGCACTGGTCGGCAACGACGAACCGCGTCTCGTGCGTGGAGCCGGGGACCGCTACCCCACGCGCGTCTCGAACACCCCCGCCTTCATCGACCGCGCCGAGCCCACCGTCTGGAGCGACCGGGCGAGCGCCGGCATGTTCGGCGCCCAGGAGCTCGAGGCGCACGAGCGCGACGGCTTCGTGCAGGTGCCGGGCCTGCTGACGGCCGACGAGATCGTGGAGTACCAGGCCGAGCTGGACCGGCTCGCCCACGACCCCGAGGTCCGCGCCGACGAGCGCTGCATCGTCGAGAAGTCCTCCGACGAGGTCCGCTCGATCTTCGAGGTCCACCGGATCTCCGAGGCGATCGGCCGGCTGGTGCGCGACGAGCGGGTGCTGTCGCGGGCCCGTCAGATCCTCGGCTCCGACGTGTACGTCCACCAGAGCCGCATCAACTACAAGCCCGGGCTCGGCGGCGGGGGCTTCTTCTGGCACTCCGACTTCGAGACCTGGCACGCCGAGGACGGCATGCCCGGCCCGCGTGCGGTGAGCTGCTCGATCTCGCTGACCGACAACCACGCGTTCAACGGCTGCCTGATGATCATGCCGGGGTCGCACCGGACCTTCGTGTCCTGCGTCGGCGAGACGCCGGAGGACTACCACCTGACGTCGCTGACGGAGCAGGAGATCGGCACCCCCGACCCGGGGTCCATCGCGAAGCTGGCCCAGCGGCACGGCATCGAGATGATGACCGGCGACGCGGGCGGCGCCACGTTCTTCGACTCCAACTGCATGCACGGGTCGGGCGACAACATCACCCCGTACCCGCGCTCGAACATCTTCCTGGTGTTCAACAGCGTCGAGAACGCCTGCGTGGCGCCGTTCTCCGCGCCGCGGCCGCGGCCGTCGCACATCGCCGCCCGGGACCACTCACCGGTCCGCTGAGCGGCTCGCGCTCAGGCGTCCTGGAGGGGTGAGAGCTCCGGACGCTTGGGCCGGTACCCGTCCCACGTGTGCCCGCCGCGCAGCCGCTTGCGCAGGTAGGGCATCACGTGGTGGGTGACCCACCGCAGGTCCTCGGCCTGGCGCGCGGTCCAGGGGGTCGGTCCGCCCTCGGGCTCCGGCCACGGCCCGCGCCAGTCCGGGGCCTGCTCACCGAGGGTCTCCAGCACCCGCCAGGCGACCCGCTCGTGCGCGTGCGGGACCAGGTGCAGCCGGTCCGGCCCCCAGGCCCGCGGATCGGCGAGGCAGTCCATCGCCCACAGGTCGACGACGCGGCAGCCGTGCCGTTCGGCGGCGGCCCGCATGTCTTCGTTGTAGCAGGCGATCCGGCCGCGCAGCCTGCGGATGAACGGGTGCATCCGGCGCAGGTCGAAGCCGGTGAAGATCAGCACCTCGGCGCCGGTCGCGACCAGCCTGCCGAGCGCGGCGTCGAAGCGGGCGGCGAGGTCGTCGACGTCGCAGGACCAACCGATGATGTCGTTGCCGCCCGCGCAGAAGGTGATCAGGTCGGGGCGCATCCGTTCGGCGACCGGGAGCTGCTCGGCGACGATCTCGTCGAGGACCTTCCCGCGCACGGCGAGGTTGGCGTAGCCGAAGCCCGGGCGGCGGTGGGCGAGGGTCTCGGCGACGCGGTCGGCCCAGCCGCGGGCCCGGCCGTCGGGGGTGAGGTCGTCGAGCCCCTCGGTGAAACTGTCGCCGATCGCGACGTAGCTCCGGTGCTGTGCGTGCGTCTGCTGGTGCATCGGCACGGCCCCCTCTCGTCCCCGGTCCTCCGCGTGCCTTGTCTGTTGTTCACCGCAACGATGTCCGGTGTTACGCCGATGATCACCCTGTTCGGCGCTGTCCGCCAATCCGATCCCGTCGACCCGGCGTGCGGGATAGGGCACCCTTAGCGGGGTGACGTCCGATCGCGCTCCGCACACCGCATCCCGGGAGGACCCGAGGCTCGCCGATCTGCTCGGTGGCCGGGCCGGTGCCATGGACGCCTCGATACCGGTGGTCGCGTTCGTGCTCGCCTGGGTGGTGGCGGGGGCGGCGGGGTCGGCGTTCCCGATCAACTGGGGGCCGGCGCGGCGATCGTCGCGGGGCCGCGGTGGCAGGGTGGCGGCTGTACCGCGGCCGGCGGCCGCGGGCGGTGCTGTTCGGGCTGGCCGGGGTCGTCGTCGCGGCCGGGATCGCGCTGGTGACCGGGCGGGCGTCGGACTTCTTCCTGGTCCAGATCGTGTCCAACGTCGGCAGCGCGCTGGCCTGGGCGATCTCGGTCGTCGTGCGGTGGCCGCTGCTGGGGGTCGTCGTCGGCGGGCTGCTGGGACAGCGCACGAGGTGGCGGCGCGACCCGGACCTGCTCCGCGGGTACCAGCGGGCGTCCTGGGCGTGGGTGGCGCAGTACGTCCTGCGGCTGTCGGTGTTCCTCCCGTTGTGGGCGGCCGACCAGGTCGTGCTCCTGGGTGTCGCGCGGACCGTGCTGAGCCCGGTGCTGGTCGGGCTGAGCGTGCTCGTGTCGTGGCCGTTGCTGCGTACGGCGCTGCCGGCCGATCACCCGGGCATCCGTCACCCCCGGTGACAGGCTCTGACGCCTCGTAGCGCTAGAATCGTGATCTTCCCGTGACCTTTGCTCGGTCGTGTGAAGGTCACCACTTCGGGTGATCGTCCGGCGCAATCGTGGCCGCCCGGACGTTCCCCCGGGGCGAGCCGCCGCACCGACGATCACTGCAAGGAGCCATGCCACACCAGCGCCCCCCGGAGCCCGGCTTCGGCGACGCCCCCGTGGCGTCCCCGGCCCGGCCCGTCCCCCGCCCAGCCGTCCGCTCCCCGACCCGGCAGCCGGTCGCCCGGTGGCCGCCCCCGACGCCCCGCGGCTGCCCCGTCAGCGCACCGCGCATCCGCCCCGCACGCACGGCGGCCGGGTCCCGCAGCCGCCGTCGGGCACCGTCCGCGGCCGGACCACGCAGACCCCGCCCGGTGGCCGTCCGGTGAGCCCGGTCGTGCCCGGTCCGGGCGTGCCGGACGGGACCCCGCCCGGCGGGCGTCCGCGCACCCGGGTGCTGCCGCCCGCGTCGGACACGACCCGCGCGGCCGGTCCCGGCGGTCCGGTGGGCCCGGTCGGCGGCGGACCGAACGGACCCGGTGGGTCCGGGGGCTCGGGCGGGTCCGGTGACGGCTCCGGCGACGCCTCGTCGGACACCACGAAGGCGAGCGGCCTCAAGGCCGACCTCAGCCCGACGAAGATCGCAGCCGGCGCCGGCGCGGCGATCGTCACGGCGGTGCTCGGCTCGTTCCTCGGCGCGGTCGGCACGGTGATCGGCGCGGCGCTCGGCTCGATCATCTCGACGCTGGCCACCACGCTGTTCACCCGCTCGCTCGAGGTCAGCAAGGACAAGGCACTCGAGCTGAAGGACAGGGCGACCCGGCGCGGCAAGGGCGTCGCCGAGGGCACCGCGGTCGCCGCGCAGAACGGTGCCGGCCACGGTCTCGCCGGGCCCACCGGCGAGGAGACGGTGCTGCTGGACCCGTGGCAGACACCCGGCGGCACCACCCGCGCCGCCGGAGCGGGCCACAGCCGGTTCCGCCGGGTCCGGGTCACCCGCAAGACGGTCATCGTGTCCGCGGTGCTCGGCGTCGTCACCTTCGCGGTGTCGATGTTCCTGATCTCGGGCATCGAGTTCGTGAAGGGCTCGTCGCTGTCCGGCTCGTCCGGGACCTCGGTGAGCAACGTCGTCCGCGGCGGTGCTCCCCCCACCCAGCAGGAGAACGACCGGGGCGAGGGCTCCGGGGGCGACTCGTCGACGTCGTCGTCGAGCTCGACCTCCACCGAGGAGTCGGGCACCAGCACGTCGGAGTCGCCGACCGGCACCCGTGACCGGGACTCCGGTCAGGACGGCTCGGACTCGTCGAACCCGCTGCAGGACGGGCTGAACCGGGTCCTGCCGACCCAGCAGCCAGGCTCCGGCCAGTCGGGTCAGGACTCGGGCGGGCAGAGCTCCGGCGGCCAGGGCTCGGGCAACCAGGGTTCCGGCACGCAGAACTGATCCGCGGCGCCGGATCCCGGCGCCGCGGGGCCGGTTCGAGCGCGGCCGGCCCGGCGCAGGCGGGCTCAGTGCAGGCGGGCCCGCAGCGCCGCCGCGGCCGCGCGCGGGTCCTCGGCCTCGGTGATCGCCCGGACGACGACGATCCGGTCCGCACCGGCGTCGAGGACCTCGTCCAGGCGGTCGCCGTCGATGCCCCCGATCGCGAACCACGGCCGCGCCGGGGTCCGTCCGGCGACCGTGCGCACCAGGTCCAGGCCGGGGGCCGGACGTCCCGGCTTGGTCGGGGTCGGCCAGCACGGGCCGACGCAGAAGTAGTCCACGCCGTCCTCGTCGGCGGCGGTCAGGGTCTCGGCGGGGCTGTGCGAGGACCGGCCGATGAGCACGTCGTCGCCGACGACCCGGCGCGCCCACGCCACCGGCAGGTCGTCCTGGCCGAGGTGCAGCACGTCGGCGCCCGCGGCGAGCGCGACGTCGGCGCGGTCGTTCACCGCGAGCAGCGCGCCGTGCCGGCGGCAGGCGTCGGCGAGCACCTCCAGTGCGGCGAGCTCCGCGCTCGCCTCCAGCGGCCCGCCGGGCCCGCCCTTGTCCCGCAGCTGGACGATGTCGACCCCGCCGGCGAGCGCGGCGTCGGCGAACTCCGCCAGGTCACCGCGCGCGGTGCGGGCGTCGGTGCACAGGTAGAGACGGGCGTCGGTGAGGCCGTCGAGCCGGGCGCGGCGGGTGTCGCCGGTGCCGGGACGGGTATCGGTGTCGGACACGGCTCGCAGGCTACGGCGTAGCCTGGGCCCCGGACGACGACGAACCACGGGAGCCCGGGCAGCGGGCTGAGAGGGGATCCGCGACGCGGTCCCGACCGTCGAACCTGATCCGGGTCATGCCGGCGCAGGGAGTGAGGTGGATCCGATGAGCGCGAGTGCCGGACGGCTGGTCGTCGCGGGTGCGGGGGCCGTCGGCCTGTCCGTCGCCCGCGCGGCGGCCCGCGACGGCTGGTCGGTGACGGTGTTCGACCCGGCCCCCGGTCGCGGCGCGTCCTGGGTGGCGGGCGGGATGCTCGCCCCGGTCACCGAGGCCTGGCCCGGCGAGGAGGACCTCCTCGCCCTCGGGCTGGACTCGGTCGCGCGCTGGCCGGAGTTCGCCGCGGCCCTGTCCGCCGACGCCGGCACCGACGCCGGGCTGCACCCTGAGGGCACCGTCGTCGCCGCGACCGGGTCGGGGGACCGCGCCGAGCTGACCGCGCTCGCGGACTACCTGGAGTCCCTCGGCCGCGACGTGCACCGGCTGACCGGTCGCGAGCTGCGCCGGCTCGAACCCGCGCTGGGCCCGGAGGTCCGCGGCGGCCTCTCGGTGCCCGACGACCCGTCGGTGGACAACCGGCGGCTGCTCGCCGCACTGGCGACCGCGGCCGGGCGGGCCGGGGTCGTCGTCTCCGACCGCGGGGTCGCGCGCGTCCTCGACGACGGCGCCCGTGTCACCGGCGTGCGGCTCGCGGACGGGACCGAGGTCGCGGCGGACGCGGTCGTCGTCGCGGCGGGGGCGCACTCGTCGTCGCTGCACCCGGTGCTCGACGGGCTGGTCCGCCCGGTGAAGGGCGAGATCCTGCGGCTGACCCGCCGCGCCGGTGCCCTGCCGCCGCCGTCGCGGACGGTGCGGGCGCTCGTCGACGGGCGCCCGGTCTACGCCGTGCCGCGGACGCTGCCCGGGTACGGCGACCTCGTGATCGGCGCGACGACGGCGGAGAACGGCTTCGACACCGACGTCACCGTCGGTGGGGTGCGCGACCTGCTGCGCGACGCGGAGCGGATCCTGCCCGGCATCGCCGAGTACGCCCTGACCGAGACCGCCGCCGGGCTGCGGCCGGGCAGCCGGGACAACCTGCCGCTGATCGGGCGCACCGGGCCCGACGGGCTGGTCGCGGCCACCGGGCACGGCCGCAACGGGATGCTGCTGGTACCGGTGACCGCGGCGGCCGTCGCGGCGGTGCTGCGCGGCGACGACGTGCCGGAACCGGTCCGCGCGGCGGATCCGCGACGGTTCGCCCCGGCCGCCGCCGGGGCACGCGAGGAGGGGAACCACTGATGCGGATCGTGCTGAACGGCGAGCACCGCGACGTCGACGACGGCGCCGACCTCGCCCGGATCCTGGCCGAGGCCGGGCTGCCGGAGCGGGGGATCGCCGTCGCCGTGGACGGGGAGGTCGTGCCGCGCACCTCGTGGGCCGGGCACCGCCCCGCCGACGGCGCGCGGGTCGAGGTCCTGACCGCGGTACAGGGAGGATGAGCATGGCTGTGCAGACCGACAAGCTCGCGTTCGGCGACCACCTGTTCGACTCGCGGCTGGTGATGGGCACCGGTGGTGCCGCGAACCTGGAGATCCTGGAGCGGGCGCTGGTCGCGTCCGGCACCGAGCTGACGACGGTGGCGCTGCGCCGTGTCGACGTCGCGGGCGGGACCGGGCTGCTGGACCTGTTGCGCCGCCTCGGGATCGCCGTGCTGCCCAACACCGCGGGCTGCCGGACCGCCGCCGAGGCGGTCCTCACGGCGCGGATGGCGCGCGAGGCGATGGAGACCGACCTGGTGAAGCTGGAGGTCGTCGCCGACGAGACGACGCTGCTGCCCGACCCGGTCGAGCTCCTCGACGCCGCCGAGCAGCTCGTCGACGACGGCTTCACCGTGCTGCCCTACACCAACGACGACCCGATCCTCGCCCGTCGCCTGGAGCAGGTCGGGTGCGCCGCCGTCATGCCGCTCGGCTCGCCGATCGGTACCGGGCTGGGCATCCGCAACCCGCACAACATCGAGATGATCGTGGCCGCCGCGGGCGTGCCGGTCGTGCTCGACGCCGGGATCGGCACCGCCTCGGAGGCGGCGCTGGCGATGGAGCTGGGCTGCGACGCGGTCCTGCTCGCCACCGCCGTGACCCGTGCCGCCGACCCGGAGCGGATGGCCCGCGCGATGCGCCGCGGGGTGGAGGCGGGCTGGGACGCCCGGCACGCCGGTCGGATCCCGCGCCGCTACCGGGCACAGGCGAGCTCGCCCGGCCGCGAGGACTGAGGACCGACGGTCCGGTGCGTTCCGCGGAACGCACCGGACCGTCTCGGGAGGCTCAGGCGGGGGCGACGCCGTCGGCGTGCCGCCGGGCCAGGGCGCGGTAGAAGTCCGGGTTGGTCCGTACCCACCAGCGGGCCTGCTCGGTCAGCTCGCCGCGCTCCTTCGCCGCGGACCCGAGCATCAGCCGGTCGGCAGCCAGCTCGGAGTTCGGTGCGACCGTCGACCCGGCGGCGACCACCGCGCCCTCGCCGATCCGGGCACCGTCCTGCACGGTGCTGCCGTTCCCGACGACCGCGCGCGCCCCGATCACGGCGCCGTGCACCACGCACAGGTGCCCGATCGTGGCGCCCTCGCCGATCTCGGTGACCGGGTCGTCGCCGCCGTGCAGCACCGACCCGTCCTGCACGTTGGCGCCGGCACGTACGACGATCGGCCCCAGGTCGGCGCGGAGCACGGCGTTGTACCAGATCGAGGCGCCCTCCTCGACGCGTACGTCCCCGACGAGCGTCGCGGTCGGAGCGACGAAGGCGTCCGGGTGCACGGTGGGGGAGAGGCCCTCCAGGGCGAACAGCGGCATGGCCGACAGCTTCGCACCCGCCGCGGTGCCCGTCGGCGACGAGACCGCGTCGTCGCCCGCTCCCCCCGTGTCGCTCAGTCGTGCGGGTGTGCGTGCAGACCCAGGTCGGACAGCTCCAGCGCGGCCAGCGCCGCGACGACGGCGGGGTCCCCGGACCGCCACGCCGCCGCCGGGTCGGGCGCGACCCGGACCAGCCGCGACACCGGCACCCGGGACAGCGCCCGCACGGCCAGCAGGTCCGGCGCGGCGGTCCGCGCCGCGACGGCGGCACCGGCCCGCCGGGCGTAGCGCAGCCGCGGCGGCAGCCAGCCGAGCAGCACCGGCAGCAGCATCACCAGCGGGACGACGACCAGCGCCCCCGTCGCGAGGGTGCCGACGGCGTCGCCGAACTCCCGCCCCGCCGCGACGAGCTCGGTGCCCGCCCCCGCGGCCGGATCCAGCGCGCGGGCCAGGTCGGACCCGACGAACGGGATCGAACCGACCGCCCCGGCGACCCCGGTGAAGGCGTCGGAGACCCGCCCGCCCGCGACGACCAGCGAGTCGCCGGGCCCACGCAGCGCGGACAGCCCGTCGTGCACGGCCACGCCGGCGGTGACGGCGAGGACCGTCCACAGCAGCGCGACGACGTCGGCGACGACCTGGCGGGCGATCCGGTCGGGGCGTTCGGCGTACCAGCGCATCGGTCCTGTCTACCGGGACCGGAAACCGGTCGTCCCCACGGCCCGCCCGTGCTCTGCTGGGCGGGTGGACCGCTCGCTCTCCCTCAACCGCGCCTCCTGGGACGACCGCGCCCCACTGCACGCGCAGAGTCCCGACTACGGCGTGGACGCGCTCGTCGCCGATCCCGCGCGGCTGTCCGGAGTGGTCCGCTTCGACGCCGAGCGGCTCGGCCCGGTCGCCGGCCTTCGCGTCGTACACCTGCAGTGCCACATCGGCACCGACACGCTGTCGCTGCACCGGCTCGGCGCCCGGGTCACCGGGCTGGACTTCTCGCCGGCCTCACTGGAGCAGGCCCGTGCCCTCGCGGCCCGCGCTGGAGCCGACATCGACTACGTCGAGTCCGACGTCCTGCGCGCCGACGAGGTCCTGCCGCACCACGGCTTCGACGTGGTCTACACCGGTATCGGCGCACTCTGCTGGCTGCCGAGCGTCACCCGGTGGGCGGCGGTCGTCGCCCGGCTGCTCGCCCCCGGCGGCAGGCTGTTCGTCCGGGACATGCACCCCTTCCTCGCGACCCTCGACGAGCACACCCTCGCCGTCCGCCACCCCTGGTTCGAGACGACCGAACCGCTGGAGTTCGACGACGACAGCAGCTACGTCGCCACCGCACGCCCCCTGACCGCGACCGTGACCCACGAGTGGAACCACGGCCTCGGTGAGATCGTCACCGCGCTCCTCGACCAGGGACTGACGCTGACCGGTCTCACCGAGCACCGGACCGTCCCCTGGGAGGCCCTGCCCGGCCGGATGGCCGAGGACGACGACGGCGAGTGGCACGTGACCGACGGCCTCCCCGATGTGCCACTGAGCGTCACCGTCCAGGCGACGCGCTGACCGGGCCGGTCACGGATGCGCCGACCCGGTCCGGGCGTGGATGCCGGGTGGGCGGGCCGACCTCGTGTTCCGCGGAACGCGATCCGGACTCGTCGACGACGCCCCCTCGACTTGCGCGCACGCCGTGCCGCGGTGCCGCCGTGCTGGTCGGAGAGGCGTGGCCGGGGACGTCGAGGTCAGAGCAGGCCGAGCTTGGTGGCCGCGTAGACCGCCTCGGCGCGACGCGACACCATCAGCTTGCGCATCAGGTTGCCGACGTGGAACTTGACCGTCGTCTCGGAGATGAACAGCTCGGCGCCGATCGCGCGGTTGGACAGCCCCCGGGCCAGCAGGCGGAGCACGTCCAGCTCACGGTCGGTCAGCCGTTCCCGGTCGGGCATCCCGCCGGACAGCGACCGCACCATCGCCGAGGCCGACCGGGCGTCGAACGCGCTCTCCCCGCGGGACACCGCGCGGATGGCACGGACGAGCTCGGTGGTGTCGACGTCCTTCACCACGTAGCCGCGGGCGCCGGCCTGCACCGACTCGACGACGAGGCGGTCCTCGGCGAAGGTCGTCAGGACCAGCACCCCGATGCCGGGGTGGTCGGCGCACAGCTTGCGGCAGACCGCGAGACCGTCGGTCTGCGGGCCGGACGCCAGCTTGAGGTCGAGCAGCACCACCTGCGGCCGGCCGGTCGCGACGGCGGCGAACGCCTCCGGCGCGCTGCCCGCCTCGCCCACGATGCGCAGGTCGTCCTCGCGCTCCAGTACCGCGCGCAGCCCCTGGCGCATGATCGAGTGGTCGTCGACCAGCACGATCCGGATCGGCCGCGCCGCGACGCCCGCGGGACCGGGACCGCTGCGGGTCGCGGCGGTCCCACCGGACCCGTGCATCCCGCCGCCCGGCGCGTTCCCGCCGCCCTGCCCGGGGCCCGCCTGACCGGGGATGCCGTGACCACCGCCGTGACCACCGCCGAGGCCGGGGCCGCGCGCACCGACACCGGCTCCGCCGCGGGCATCCGGTCCGCCGCCGCTGCGGGCGTCCGTGACGGCGCGGCCCCGGGCGGGGCCGCCGGAGACGTGCCCGGGACCGCCCGGGGCGGTCCGTGTGCCGCTGCTCATCCGAGCTCCTTCCCCGGCGTCCCGATCGGGACGTCCACCTGCACCTGCAGCCCACCGATCCGCGAGCGGCGGAACCGCAGGGCCCCGCCCATCTCTCGGGCGCGGGCGTCCATGTTCACGAGGCCGCGGTGCTCCCCGGAGGGGCCGCGCACCGACGCCGCACGCAGCGTGCGGCGGATCTGCTCGGGGGAGGCGCCGCCGTCGTCGGAGATCGACAGGCGGACGCGGCCGTCGGCGTAGGCCAGTCGCACCACCGCCCGCGAGGCCGACGCGTGCATCGCCGTGTTGAACAACGCCTCGCCGGCGATCCGGAACAGCGACTGCTCGTGCTCGTGCGGCAGCGGCACCGGGGCCCCGCCGATCGTCACCTCGACCCGCAGCTCGTCGGGCATGTGCACGGTGGACAGCTGCCGCAGCATCGAGGGCAGGTCCTTGTCGGCGTGGTCGTCGTCGTTGAGCGCGTAGATCGCCGACCGCAGCTGCTCGACGGCGCGCCGGGTCAGGTCCTTCGCCGTGTCGAGGTGCTGGAGCAGGACCGGCTCGGTGATCTCCGACCGGCACAGCTCGATGTGCATCCCGGCCGACAGCGCGTACTGGGTGACGCTGTCGTGCAGCTCGCGGGCGATGCGGTGCCGCTCGTTGTCGAGGACCTCCCGCTGGCGGGCCGCCCCGAGTGCCTGCTGGGTGAGCATCAGCTCGTCGTTGCGGACGCGCAGGTCCTCGGCCTGGGCCGCGGTGCGTGCGTGCAGCCGCTCGGCGCGCTCCAGCAGCGCGCAGTTCTGCAGCGCCGACGCCGTCTGACCGGCCAGGATGCGCAGCACCGAGTGGTCGGTGTCGTCGATGTGCCGTTCCGGCGGCGTCCACGCGACGAACCCGCCGACGGTGCGTCCGTCGAGCCGGATCGGGACGTGCAGGTGCCGGGGGCGCGGGTCGTCCTCGTGGTGGTGGTGATGGCCGTCGCCGGCGTGCAGCCGTTCCACGTGCCGGCGCACGCGCTCGGGCACCGACCCCAGGTCGGCCCACTCGACTCCGTCCGGGCCGAGGACCACGTGCCGCGGCGCGGCGTCGGGCAGCTCGCCGTCGACGAGCCCGAGCACCACCCAGTCCGCCGACAGGTGGTCGGCGGCCGCGTCGGCGACGGCGCGGACCAGCGCCTCGGAGCCCTCCATCGTGCGGACCAGCGCGGCCGAGATCCGGTCCAGCGCGAGGATGACCCGGCGCAGTCGTTCGGCCCCCTCGCGGTACTCCGGGTAGAACGACGGCTTGCCCGTCCGCAGGCCGGTGAGCTGATCGAGGTCGGGGCGGGCCCGGCCCCCGGCGGCCGGCGACGAGGGCGGTGCGGGAGTGCGGCGGCGCGGGAAGCGGGCGGCGGCGGTCACCGCGAGGGCCTCCGTGCGGGCGTCACAGCGCTTCCCGGAACAGGTTCTCGATCTGCTCCACGCTCGCCGTGCGCGGGTTGGTGGTCAGGCAGGCGTCGCCGAGGGTGAGCCGGGACAGCCGCGGGACGTCGGCCTCGCGCACCCCGATCGCGGCGAGCCCGGTCGGGACGCCGACCTCGTCGGCCAGCTTGCGGACCTCGGTCGCGACCATGTCCACGGCCTCGTCGCCGGGCATCCCCGGCCGGGCGGGCAGCCCCATGGCCTGGGCGATCGGGACGAAGCGCGCCGCGTCGGCGTCGGAGGCCGAACCGTTGAACCGGATCACGTGCGGCAGCAGCACCCCGTTGATCAGGCCGTGCGGCAGGTCGAGCATGCCGCCGACCTGGTGGCTCATGGCGTGGGTGGCGCCGAGGATCGCGTTCGTGAACGCCAGGCCCGCCTCGAGCGCGGCCTGCGCCATCGCGGTGCGGGGGCCGTCGTCGTGGCGGCGGATCATCGTGGTCGGCAGGTTGGCGTGGACGAGTGCGACCGCGTGCAGCGCGTGGGTGTCGGTCAGCGGGCCGTGGGCCAGCGACACGAACGCCTCGATGCCGTGGGTGAGCGCGTCCAGGCCGGTCGCGGCGTTGAGCCAGTCCGGCATGGTGACGAGCAGCCGCGGGTCGATCACCGAGACGTCCGGGACCAGGGCCCGGCCCATGATGGTGATCTTGGTGAGGCGGGCCGTGTCGGTGATGATGCAGAACTGGGAGACGTCGGCGCCGGTGCCCGAGGTCGACGGCACCATCACCAGCGGCGGGATCGGGTTGGCGATGCGGTCGATGCCCTCGTAGTCGAGGATCGTGCCGCCGTTGGCCGCGAGCAGGGCGACGCCCTTCGCGGCGTCGATCACCGAGCCGCCGCCGACGCCGATCACCACGTCGCAGCCGGAGCTCTCGTAGCGCTCGAACCCGGCCTGGATCTCGTGGTCCTTCGGGTTCGGGGTGATCTCGTTCCACAGCTGCGGACGCAGGCCCGCGGCGCGCAGGTGGCGCAGCAGCTCGGCGGGCCACCCGGCCTCGGTCACCCCCGGGTCGGTGACGACGAACGGGCGGCGCGCACCGAGCCGCAGTGCGGCGTGCGCGGTCTCCGGCAGCGAGTCCGGCCCGAAGACGATCTCCGGGGCGTGGAACTTGGACAGCCGCGGCCGCTCCCGCGGGCGGTGCGCCGCGCGGACGGCGTAACCCTCGTCGGCGCCGGACGTGCCGGTCTCCCCGTCGAGCACGAGAACGGTCTCCCGTCGCACGGTTCCGCGATGCCCGTGGTCAGGGGCGACGGGACCGGCCGAACCGGTGAGGACCACGTTGCCCTCCTCCTGCTGCTGCGCGTTGTCGACTCACCACTCGACGACGGCGAGCGGATCTGTCACGAGCGTGTGGCCCACGGTACAGGGACACCCTGTCCCTCGACCCCCTCGACCCCCTCGATCGGCGGACGGCACGCCGATCCGCAGGTCGGAGCCGGGTCGTCGACCGGCTCCGGCCTGGCCGAAAGCGGAGGAGGTCAGGACGCGTGGATGGGCCCCTCGCGTTCGGCCAACCGGACGCCCTCGCCGCCCCAGTGCTGGGCGATCATCTCCGCGGCGATCGACACCGCGGTCTCCTCCGGGGTACGGGCCCCCAGGTCCAGCCCGATCGGCGACGACATCTTCGCGATCTCGGCCTCGGTCACGCCCCGCTCGCGCAGACGCTCGAGCCGGTCGTCGTGGGTGCGCCGCGAGCCCATCGCCCCGATGTAGCCGATCTCGGGCAGCCGCAGCGCGACCTCCAGCAGCGGCACGTCGAACTTCGGGTCGTGGGTGAGCACGCACAGCGCGGTGCGCTGGTCGATCCGGCCCGCGTCGGCCTCGGCCTGCAGGTACCGGTGGGGCCACTCGACCACGACCTCGTTGGCCCCCGGGAAGCGGCTCGCGGTCGCGAACACCGGACGGGCGTCGCAGACGGTCACCCGGAAGCCGAGGAAGGTGCCCATCCGGGCCACCGCGGCGGCGAAGTCGATCGCCCCGAACACGATCATGCGGGGCGGCGGCGCGAACGACTCGACGAAGATCTGCAGGCCCTCCCCGCGTCGCTCGCCGTGGACGCCGTAGGTCAGCGTCGCGTTGCGGCCGGAGTCGAGCAGACCGCGGACGTCGTCGCGCACGGCGTCGTCGATCCGGTCCGAACCGGTGCCGCCCTCGGTCCGGTCCGGCCAGACGATCAGGCGCCTGCCGAGCAGCTCCGAGGGGCCCGCGACGACCGTGGCCACCGCGACCGGGTCCTCGTCGCGGATCGCCTCGGCGATCCGGCCGAGCTGTGCGTAGGTCTCCGGGGTCACCTTCTCCACGAAGATGTCGAGGATGCCGCCGCAGGTCAGGCCGACGGCGAACGCGTCGTCGTCGGAGACGCCGTAGCGCTGCAGCACCGGCCGTTCCTCGGACAGCACCTGCTGCCCGAGCTCGTAGACCGCGCCCTCGACGCAGCCGCCCGAGACCGAGCCGACGGCCTCGCCCGCCGGGCCGACGAGCATCGATGCCCCCGGCTGGCGCGGTGCGGACCGGAAGGTCCCGACCACCGTCGCGAGCGCGGCCGGCTCACCGTTCTTCCACCAGCCTTCGAGCTGGTCGATCACGTCACGCATTGCGCACCACCTCAAGCAGTTTCTCCAGCGTGTCCAGGCTGTGCCCGGCCAGCAGGTCGTCCAAGTGCGGAAGGGCCGCGACTATTCCCCCCTGGACCGGGGCGTAGCCGTCCTTGCCCGCGTGCGGGTTGACCCAGACCAGCCGGTGGGCCAACCGGGACAGCTGCTCGGCCTGGGTGCCGAGCAGCTCGGTGCCGCCGCGCTCCCAGCCGTCGGAGAAGACGACCACGACCGCCCGCCGGGCCGCACCGCGGCGTCCCCAGCGGTCGACGAAGGCCTGCAGCACCTCGCCCAGCCGGGTGCCGCCCGACCAGTCCGGGATCGCCCTGCCCGCGGCGCGCAGCGCGTGCTCGGGGTCGCGCAGCCGCAGCTCACGGGTGATGCGGGTGAGCCGGGTGCCCAGGGTGAACGCCTCGACCGAGCGCGGCGAGCGACGGACGACGACGTGGGCGAAGCGCATCAGCGCGTCCGCGTAGGGCTCCATCGACCCCGAGACGTCGATCAGCAGCACGACCTTGCGCGGCCGGCGCGAGGTGTCGCGCCGGGCCAGCCGGAAGATCTCGCCCTGGTTGCGCAGCGCCGCGCGCAACGTGCGCTGCGGGTCGGCCTCGCCGTGCCGGTTGCGCCTGCGGCGCCGCGACGCCCGGGTCGGCGGCTCCGGCTTCAGCAGGGTCATCAGCCGGCGCAGGTGCTCGCGCTCGGCGGGGGAGAGCTCCCCGAGGTCGCGGTTGCGCAGGATCTCCGCGCCGGTCGCGGCGGCCTTGATCTGCGGGCCGTCGGTGTCGTCGGAGTCGTCCTCCCCGCCCTCGCTGCCGGGCAGCAGCGCGGCCAGCTTCGGTGGTGCGGGCGGGCGGTCGTCGCGGTTGCTCGACGGGCGGTTGCTGGTCGGCTCGAACCAGGACGGGAACGCCAGGTCGTACCGGACGATGTCGTCGGGGTCGGCGCACAGCGTCAGCCGGCCGGCCCAGTACGCCTGGTCCCGGTCGGTGACCTCCAGGGTGTCGAGCGCCTGCAGGTAGGCGGTCACCCGGTCCTGGGTGACCGGGACCCCCGCCGCGCGCAGGACCTCGGTGAACCCGACGAATCCGGTCAACAGCTCGTCGGTGGTGCCGGTGGGCTCCGCCGCGGGCGGCCGTGGCGGGGCCGCCGGGGACGGGCTCGGGGGGACGGTCATCGCGGCCGGGTCAGGACGCCAGCAGGGTGTCGAGCTGCTTGTGGACCCGGTCGGCGTCCTCCCGGTACTTGAGGACGGCGCCGAGGGTGCGCGCCGCCGACTCCGGATCCAGGTGCCGGGCACCGATCAGCTGCAACGCCCGGGCCCAGTCCAGGGTCTCCGCGACACCCGGCGGCTTGATCAGGTCGGCGTGGCGCAGCTTCTGCACGGCCCGCGCGACCGACGCGGCGAGGCGCTCGGGCACCTCGGGCAGCCTGCTGTGCAGGATCTCGATCTCGCGCTCGATGTTCGGGTGCTCCAGCCAGAGATAGAGGCAGCGCCGCTTGAGCGCGTCGTGCACCTCGCGCGTCCGGTTCGAGGTGAGGACGACGACCGGCGGCGTCGTGGCGCGCACCTCCCCGAGCTCGGGGATGGTCACCGCGTGCTCGGTGAGGACCTCCAGCAGGAAGGCCTCGAACTCGTCGTCGGCGCGGTCGATCTCGTCGATGAGCAGCACCGACGGGCTGGTGCGCAGCGCCTGCAGGATCGGGCGGGACAGCAGGAAGCGCTCGTCGTAGAGGCCGGCCTCGACGGTGTCCGGATCGAACCCGTCGCGCCCGCTCGCGGCCTCCAGGGTGCGCAGGTGCAGCAGCTGGCGGGGGAAGTCCCAGTCGTACAGGGCCTGACCGGCGTCGATTCCGTCGTGACACTGCAGGCGGATGAGCGGTGCGTCCAGCGTGGCGGCCAGTGCCTGGGCCAGCGCGGTCTTGCCGGTCCCCGGCTCGCCCTCGCAGAAGAGCGGACGGTTCATGCGCAGGGCGAGGAAGGCCGCCGTCGCGAGACCGTCGTCGGCGAGGTAGCCGGTCGCGCGCAGCGCGTCGGCGAGCTCGGCCGGGCTCCCGGGGCCGGGTGCAGGTTCGTTCACCGAACCAGCATGCAGGACGAGCGGTGAACGCGGCCACAGCAGGAGGGTCCCTCCTCCCCGCGCGGGCGGGTCCGGGACCTCCCCGTGACGACGAACGAGGCCCCCGGAAGGTTCGAGTTGCTTCCGGATCAGAAATGTTCACGACCACGTGATAGGTCCGTGATGTGACGTCGTTGACCAGTGCGTTTAGGGAGAATCTGATAATTACATCGTTGTCACAGTGATTCCGCTCACGGGTCCCTTCATTGACGAATTCTTCCCGCGCATTCACCTTTCTCGTCGGCCGGTCCACCGGAGCGGCCGCCTGAACGAGTCACACATCCGGACCCGCCGCGCCGAACCACCCCCGTCCCGCGGCTGTCCGGTCCGTCGAGGAAACGGAACGGGACGGGGACGAGAGAGACCACCTCCGCGGGCGTCATGGACGTCGCTCCCCGGTCCCGATCGACGCACCCGCGACGACACGGTGGGCACACCTGTGCCCTGGGGACCTCCTGCGCGGAGTGTGCGTGTCCTCGGGACGGCGCGGTGGGAGCGGAACAATGACCAAGGGACCCAAGGGCCGAAGTCTCCTGCGCATGGCTGCGGCGGGTGTCGTCGCGGTCGGCGCGACGGCTGCGATCGCCGGTACCGCCAACGCCGCCCCGGACAGCGTCTGGGACCAGCTCGCCGAGTGCGAGAGCGGCGGGAACTGGTCGATCAACACGGGTAACGGGTACCACGGTGGGCTGCAGTTCTCGCCGTCCACCTGGTCCGCCTACGGCGGCCAGGGCTCGGCGTACAACGCGAGCCGCGCCGAGCAGATCGCCGTCGCCGAGAAGGTGCTGGCCGCTCAGGGCTGGGGCGCCTGGCCGTCCTGCTCGAAGAAGCTGGGCATCACCGGTCACTCGGCCGACACCGGCAAGCGTGTGAAGGCGTCGGCCCCGGCCGCCTCGGCGCCGAAGAAGAAGGCGGCCGCCCCGGCCGCCGGCGGTTACACGGTGAAGTCGGGCGACACCCTCGGGAAGATCGCCGCCGCGAACGGCACCTCCGTCGCCGCGCTGGCCGCCGCGAACGGCATCGGCAACGTGAACGTGATCAGCGTCGGCCAGGTCCTGAACCTCGGCTGATCCCGCCGACCGTCCCCGGACCGCCATCCGGGACGGACGACACGGGGTGCGCGGTGTCCCCAGCACCCGCCCCGGCGGACGACGGCCCGGGTCCTCCTCCCCCCTCGCGGGGAGGCGGACCCGGGCCGTTCCGTCGTTCCGGGGGTGCGCGGCCGGGCTCAGGTCGAGTTGACCCACTCGTCGGAGCCGTCGGCGAACCGCTGGTGCTTCCAGACCGGCAGCAGCCGCTTCACCTCGTCGACGAGCTCGGCGCAGGCGGTGAACGCCTCACGGCGGTGCTCGGCGGCGACGGCGCAGGCGAGGGCGACCTCGCCGATGTCGAGCGGGCCGACCCGGTGGCTGACCGCGAGCGCCCGGACGCCGGGGGAGCGAGCGGCCACCTGCTCGGCGACCTCGGTGACGATCCGGGCGGCCGTCGGGTGCGCGCTGTACTCCAGCCCGTGCACCGACTTCCCGTCGTCGTGGTCGCGCACGACGCCGGCGAAGGTGACGACCGCGCCGGCCGCGGCGTGCTCGACCAGGCGGGCGTGCTCGTCGACGTCGAGCGGCTCCTCGCCGACGGCCGCACGCAGGACCGTCGCGGTCCGCGTGGTCGCGGGATCGGTCATCGGTGGTCTCCTCCGTGCAGCTGGTCGACCGCGTGGTCGAGGACCCCGGCGAGCACGCCGAGGCCGTCCTTCACCCCGCCCGGGGAACCGGGCAGGTTGACGATCAGGGTGCGGCCCGCGACCCCGGCCAGGCCGCGGGAGAGCACTGCGGTGGGCACCTTCTCCTCCCCGGCGCGGCGGATCGCGTCCGCCAGGCCCGGGATCTCGTGGTCGAGCACCGCCCGGGTGACCTCGGGGGTGGCGTCGGTGGGGGAGATGCCGGTGCCCCCGGTGGTGACGACGACCGCGACCCCGTCGGCGACGGCCGTCCGCAGCGCCTGCCCGACCGGCTCGCCGTCCGGCACGACGACCGGGTCCGGGGTGTCGTAGCCGCGCTCGCGCAGCCAGGCGACGATCGGCGGCCCGCCGCGGTCGGTGTAGACGCCCGCCGCGGCCCGGTTGGACGCGGTGACGACCCGGGCGGTGCGCGCGGCGGTCATGCCCCGCGCTCCCACAGCCCGGTCTTGCCGCCCTCCTTGCGCTCGACGCGCACGGCGTCGAGCACGGCGGCCGGGTCCACGGCCTTGATCATGTCGTGCAGGGTGAGCCCGGCGACGGCGACCGCGGTCAGCGCCTCCATCTCCACCCCGGTGCGGTCGGTGGTGCGGACCTCGGCGCGGATGGCGACCCGGCCGGCGTCGCCGTCGGTGGCCGGGGTCAGGTCCAGCGTCACCCCGCTGATCGCGATCGGGTGGCAGAGCGGGACGAGGTCCGGGGTGCGCTTGGCGCCCATGATCCCGGCGATGCGGGCGGTGGCGAGCGCGTCGCCCTTGGGGAGGCCGTCGGTCTCCAGCAGGTGCACGACCTCGGCCGTGGTGTGCACGGTCCCGGTCGCGACGGCGGCGCGGCGGCCGGGCGGCTTGTCGGAGACGTCGACCATCCGGGCCGCCCCGGCGTCGTCGACGTGGCTGAGCGCGGGGCCGGGCCGGTTGTGCTCGGTGGTCACGACCCCGACAGTACGGGGGCGCCGGTAGGGCGGCCCCTGCCACTCCGTGTGCACGGGCCGGGCCCCCCGGATGGCCCAGTCGCTGTGATCTGTATCACGTTTGTGGAACCGATCGTACTGTTTGCACGAACGTTTCCCGTTCGTGATCGGGTCTCGTCACCTGGGCAAACGCAAGGCCCGAACATCATGTGTCCGGTACGTCCGACGCCACGCCGTGTCGCCGTCGACTTTCGCGTCGTCCTGACGTGACCTACCTTCGGTCCCGGCTCGGCCGACTCCCCCATGCGGCCGGGCTCCGGTGCCGCAACGCTCCCTGTCCGGCGGTCCACCGGCCCCCGAGGTATCGGTGTGGGACAGGGCCGATCGTCAGACGGATCGGTGGCCGCTCCCCCGGCCGCCGGACCGGGCACCCACTCCCCGGGTGCGGTTCGGGTCGCGTCACGCGGGAGACCTGCCATGCCTCGTTACCGTGGGAAACACCGTAAACCGAGCACCGCCGGCCGCACGATCGTCCGGACCGCCGTCGCCGGTGCAGTCCTCGGCGCCCCGATGCTGGCCGTCGTGGGCACCGCGAACGCCGCCACCGACTCCACCTGGGACTCGCTCGCGCACTGCGAGAGCACCGGGAACTGGGCCGCGAACACCGGCAACGGCTACTACGGCGGCCTGCAGTTCAGCCCGAGCACCTGGAAGGCCTACGGCGGCGGCGAGTACGCCACGTCGGCGCACCAGGCCACCCGGGCCCAGCAGATCGCCGTCGCCGAGAAGGTCCTGGCCGCCCAGGGCTGGAACGCCTGGCCGTCGTGCTCGTCCAAGACCGGCGCGTCCGGGTCCGCCACACCGCGGACCCTGGAGACCGACTCCGGCACCCGGGCCCCGGAGCGTGTGAAGGCCAGCGCCCCCGCGGCGTCGTCCGGCGGCACCTACACGGTGAAGTCCGGCGACACCCTCGGGCAGATCGCGGCCGCGCACGGCATCGCGAACTGGAAGGACCTGCTGTCCAAGAACCCGGGCCTCGGCGCCGGGCACCTGATCACCCCCGGCCAGGTCATCAACACCTGATCCCGGCACGACGACGCCCCGGTCCCTCGGCGAGGGACCGGGGCACGCGTGTGTCGGGACCGGTGCGGTGGTGTCAGGTACCGGCGAGGCGGCGCAGCTGCCCCGGGGTGTCGACGTCGTCCGGAACGGCGACGTCGCCGCACTCGACCAGCTCCACGTCGGAGCGGCCGGCCAGGTAGTCACGGGCGCCGGAGTCCCCGGAGGACAGCGCGACGACCCCGGACCAGTGGTCCCGGCCGAGCAGGACCGGGTGCCCGGGGACGCCGTCGAACGCGGCGCGCCGCAGCGACGACGGCCCGGCGCCGTCGACGACCCGGCGGATCGCCTCCGGTCCGATGCCCGGCAGGTCGACCAGGTGCACCAGCGCCGCGCCGGTGCCGGGCAGGTGGGTCAGCGACCCGAGCCCGCGCCGCAGCGACGCGCCCATGCCCTCGTCCCAGTCCTCGGCGACCACGACACCGACGTCACTGCCGTCGGTGCCGAGTCCGGCGCCGCGCAGCACGTCGGTGACGTCGTCGGCGCGGGCGCCGAGCACGACGGTGACCGGGCCGCACCCACCCGCCTGCAGCGCCTTCACCGCCCGCACCGCGAGCGGCTCACCGTGCAGTCGGACCAGCGCCTTCGGGGTGCCCATGCGGCGCCCGGCGCCGCCCGCGAGCAACAGGCCGGCGACCACGGTCAGCGGTTGATCTCGGTGACCGGGTGCTCGTAGGGCACGCTGGCGACCGGGAACTCGATGTCTCCGAACGGCGACATGTTTCCCTGGACGCTGCCCAGGAGCTCGGTGACCGGGTGGTCGCCGTCGTCGGAGTGCGGCCACTCCGGGTGGATCCGGTCCTGCTTCGCGGGCTTGGCGGCCATCGCGTCCTCCAGCGTCGTCGTCCGGTCCCGGGCGGGACCGCGGCAGTCTCCTGTGCCCAGTATCGCGGACGCGGGCGCGGCTGTCCGCTCCGGTGCGCCCGCGATCGTCCGACTACCCTGGCGATGATGCAGACGTCCCTGGTCGAGTGGTTGCGCGGGCAGGACGACGGGTTCCTCGCCGCGCTGCTGCGCGCGCGTCCGGACCTCGCCGTCCCGCCCCCCGGCGACCTCACCGTGCTCGCGACCCGCGCCTCGATCCGGGCCTCGGTGCAGCGCGCCTGTGAGGACCTGGGCACCGTCGCGCTGACCGTCCTGGACGCGCTGGTGCTGGCGACGGCGTGGCGGACCCCGGCCGACGCGACGACGCCCGGCGCGGGACTGCGCGGCTGGCTCGGCGCCGACGTCGACGCGGCCACCGTCGCCGAGGGACTCGCCGCGCTGCGCGACCGCGCGCTGGCCTGGGGCCCGGACGAGGCTGTGTCGCTGGTCCCCGCGGCCGCCGACGTCGTCGGGCCGTGGCCCGCCGGGCTCGGCGCCCCCGCCACCGGCGCGGCAGCGGGCCCCGAGCTCGACACGCTGCTCGCCGGGGTGGGCGACGACGAGCGCAAGGTCCTCGACGTGCTCGCCCAGGGCCCGCCGGTCGGCCGCTCCCGCAACGCGACCGGGCCGACCGGGCCGGTCGGCTCCCTCGTCGACAAGGGACTGCTCGTGCGCCGCGACGCCGACACCGTCGAGCTGCCCCGCCAGGTCGCGCTCGCCCTGCGCGGCGACCGTCCGATGGGGTCGCTGGACCTGTCCCGGCCGGACGTCCCGCTGCGCGTGCGGGAGACCCCGCTGGTCGACGGCACCGGCGCGGGGGCCGCGCTGGAGTTCCTGCGCCGCACCGACCTGCTCCTGGAGTGGCTGGCGCGGGAGTCCGTGCCGGTGCTGCGCTCGGGCGGGTTCGGCGTCCGCGAGCTTAAGCGTGCGGCGAAGGCGGCCGACACCGACGAGCCGACCGCCGCGCTGGTCCTGGAGATCCTGCACGCCGCGGACCTGGTCGGGGCGACCGAGTCGGTGACACCGGAGTGGCTGCCGACCACCACGTGGGACGTGTGGGGGACCGGTCCCGAGGAGTCCCGCTGGGCGGTGCTGGCCCAGGCCTGGCTGGAGCTGCCGCGGCTGCCCGGGCTCGTGGGGCGCCGCGACGAGACCGGCAAGCCGATCACCGCGCTGTCCGACGGGCCGCGTCGTCCGCCGGCCGCGCGGGACCGCCGCCGGGTCCTGGACGCGCTCGCCGACCTCGCGCCCGGCACCTCGGTGGGGTCGCCGGAGGACCTGGCGCGGCTGCTGGCCTGGCACGCCCCGCGCCGCGGCGGACGGCTGCGCGACGAGACGGTCGGCTGGACCGTCGCCGAGGCCACCGCGATCGGTGTGGTCGCCCTCGACGCGCTCACCACGGCCGGGCGGGTGCTGCTCGACCCGGCCCTGCGCCCGGACCCGGCGCACCCCACCCGGCACCCCACCGAGCTGGCCGCGGCGCTGCACGCGGCGCTGCCCGCCCCGGTGGAGGAGATCCTGCTCCAGGCCGACCTGACCGCCGTCGCACCCGGGCGGCTGTCGGCGGACCTCGCGCACGAGCTCGCGATCCTGGCGGAGGTCGAGTCCGCGGGCGGCGCCACGGTGTACCGCTTCACCGAGCGCAGCCTGCGCCGGGCGCTGGACACCGGCCGCACCGCCGACGACGTCCGCGCGATCCTCGAGGCCCGTTCCCGCACCCCGGTCCCACAGACCCTGACCTACCTCGTGGACGACGTCGCCCGCCGGCACGGCAGGCTGCGCGGCGGCGCGGTCAGCTGCTTCCTGCGCTCCGACGACGAGGTGCTCCTGTCCGAGGTGCTCGCGCACTCCGCGGCCGAGGAGCTGGGGCTGCGCCGGATCGCCCCGACCGTCGTGGTCAGCTCGCTGCCGCTGGCCGAGGTGCTCGACGGGCTGCGGGCGGCCGGCTTCAGCCCGGCCGCGGAGGACGCGGTCGGCGCCGTCGTCGACCTCGGGCCGAAGGGGCGGCGCACCGAGCCGCGGCTGCGTCGCGGCACCCGGGACGCCGGCCGGGTCGTCGACCGGTCCCCGACGAACCGGGCCGAGGAACTCGTCGAGCGGCTGCGGGCGGGGGACCGCCTGGCCGGGGTACGCGACAGCGTCGCCGGGCGGCGTGAACTCACCGGCGCGACCGGGAACCTGGCCTCGCTGCAGGAGGCGGTGCGCGAGGGCCGGACCGTGTGGATCGGCTACGTCGACGCGCACGGCGTCGCCGGGGACCGGGTGCTCGCGCCGGTCTCGGTGGGCGGCGGGTACGTCGAGGGCCGTGACGCGCTCGACGGCGAGCTGCGCCGCATCCAGCTGCACCGCATCACCTCGATCGCGCCGGTGGACGCCGGATCGGAGCAACCGGCCGGACGCGACTAGCCCCGGACGCGGTACCGCAGCGGCGCCGGCACACGATGTGCCTGCGCCGCCGCGGTGTCCGGGTCGGGTCGGGTACGGGTCAGCGCGCGCCGGCGGCCATCCGCTGGTGCATCGCGTGCTGCACCAGCGCGATCAGGGTCTCCTTGGTCGACTGCCGGTGCCGGGCGTCGCACACGACCATCGGGACGGCCGGGTCGATCGACATCGCCTCGCGCACGTCGTCGAGGGTGTGCTGCAGCTGCCCGTCGAAGGCGTTGACCCCGACGACGTAGGGCAGGCCACGGTCCTCGAAGAAGTCGATCGCGGCGAAGGAGTCGGCCAGGCGCCGGGTGTCGACGAGGACGACGGCGCCGATCGCGCCGCGGACCAGGTCGTCCCACATGAACCAGAACCGCTGCTGGCCCGGCGTCCCGAACAGGTAGAGCACCAGGTCGGCGTCCAGGGAGACGCGACCGAAGTCCATCGCGACGGTCGTGGACCGCTTGTTGGGGGTGGCGGAGAGGTCGTCGTGCGACGCGCTCGCCTCGGTCATCACCGCCTCGGTGGTCAGCGGCATGATCTCCGAGACCGATCCGACGAAGGTGGTCTTCCCGACGCCGAACCCACCGGCCACCACGATCTTGGCCGACATCGTCGCGGCACGGGCCATCCCGGCCGCGGGCTGGGGCGGCTGTGGCCTAGAGCCGACGGAGTCCACTCAACACCCTTTCCATCAGCGCGAGGTCCGGCGCGTTGCCGGGGGTGCTCGCGGTCTGGTGAACGGTCACCGTGCCGTTCGAGGCCATGTCCCCGAGCAGCACCCGGGCCACGCCCAGGGGGAGCGACAGCAGCGCCGCGACCTCGGCCACCGAGCGGGTCTGCTCGAGCAGCAGGTCGGCGACGGAGCGGTGCTCCATCGGCAGCCGTTCCAGCTGGCTGCGGGCCCGGTTGCTGACCGAGACCAGGGTCTCGACGGCCAGCTCGTAGCCCGACTTGGTCCGTCCCCGCGTCCAGGCGTAGGGCCGGACGAAGGCGGCGCCACCCGCGGACGGGGGCACCGGCGGCGGCGCTGCCACTGGGTCGTGCGCGGGGCCGGGCCCCATGTTCTGTGACGGCGACGGCGACGGCCGGTCCGGCCGGTCACCGGTCCGCTGGGCCTCCAGCTCGGCCGGGGTGGGCGGCAGCCCGTAGGCCGCCGATCCGCCGATGGGGCCGGTCACCTCGGCCGGGTTCGGCGGCGGGACCGGGCGCCCGGGGGCGGCGACCTCCGGCTCGACGTCGTCCTCCGGACGGTTGCGCCCCCATCGGCGCTTCTTCGGCTTGCGCTTGGAGTCCAGGCTGAACCCGTTCATGACGTCGGCGAACGTCGGCTCGGGGCCGTGTCCGCCCGGGTCCTGGGTCATCGGATCTCACCCGCTCTGGTCGATCCTGGGATGGGGTGCATGACGGTAACGCGTCCTGGGGGTCCGGAGTCGCGGCCTCAGGGCCCGAACGAACCCTGCAGCTCCGCGCGCAGCTCCGGGGTGAGCAGCTGGCCGACCCGGTCGACCAGCAGCGTCATCTCGTAGCCGACGAGGCCGATGTCGCAGCTCGGCGAGGCGAGCACGGCCAGGCAGGAGCCGTCGCTGATCGACATCAGCAGCACGATCCCGCGGTCCATCTCGACGACGGTCTGCACGACGCCACCGGCGTCGAAGCAGCGCGCGGCGCCCTGGGTCAGGCTGACCAGACCGGATGCGACGGCGGCGAGCTGGTCGGCCCGGTCGCGCGGCAGCCGGTCGGACGCGGTCAGCAGCAGCCCGTCGGTCGACACCACGATGGCGTGCGCGACACCCGGGACGCGCTCCGCGAAGTTGGTGACCAGCCAGCCGAAACGGCTCTGGCTCGGCTGTGCCTGCGGTGCCCTCACTGGTTCTCCTCGGGGTCGGACGAGTTCGGTCGGTCCGCGGCGGGCTCGGGGGTGCCGGTCGCGGTGGTGTCCTGCGGGGCACGGGTGCCCTGCCGGTCGTGCTGGTCCTGCGGGTCGTGCTGCTCGGAGTCGCCGTCGACCGTGTCCGTCGTGCCGGCCAGTGCGTTGCGGCGGACACCGGAGGCGCTCTCCCGGCCCTGACGCACGCCCTGCTGGTAGCTGGCGAGACGGCCACGGACGCTCTCGGCGTCCCTCGGCTCCGCCGGAGCGGGGCTGAGCACGGTCGATCTTGCCGCACTGCCCGGGAGCAGTCGCGCCCGCGGGCGTCGCTTGGGCAGTCCGGCGGTCGTCAGGTCGTCACCGGCGGTCTCCGACTCGTCGCCGTCGGTGGCCTCGCGGGCCTGCCGCCAGACGTCGTCGGCGGGGGAGGCGAAGCCCGACGGGGGCGCCGGGGCGCCGTCGTTCGGGCCGGCGCCCTCCTGCCAGCGGACCGGCACCGAGCGGTTCGAGCGGAACCAGGCCGAGGCGATGTCGTCGAAGATCGGGGTGGTCTGACCCATGTCGAACCCGGTCTGGGCCCGGGCCGACTCGACCGCCCCGGGGCGCCGGAGCTGACCCCGGTCGCCCTCGACGGGCACCTTCGGTGCGAACAGCGCGTCCTGCGAGGAACCGGCGGCGTTCGCGGCCAGGCCCGCCGGGCCCGCGGCCCGGCCACCCTCCCGCTTCGGCAGCGGTGCGGGCGCCTGCCTGCCCGGCGCCTGCTGCACCGGACGCTCCTGCGGAGCCTCCGGGTGCTGCGCCTGCTGGACCGGCTGCGCCTGCTGGGGCGCGGGCTGCTGCGGTCCGCGGGCCGGTGCCGGGGGCGGGCCCTGGCGGCCGGGCCCACGGGTGGGCAGCGCCGGTCCGGCGCCGCGGGCCGGCATGACCGGGCGTCGCGACGGGGAGGGACGGGACCCGTTGGTGCGGGCCGGGAGCGGCCCGCCCATCGGTGTACGGCCGGACGGGCGGATCGTCGGGAGTGCCGCGGTCTCGGGTTCGGTACCGGCGGAGCCGCCGTCCCCGGATCCGGTTTCCCCGGAGCCGTTGTCCGCGGCTGCGCCGTCCACGGACGCGGTGTCCGCGGGACGGTCGCCGTCGGCGCCGGTCCCGGGGGCGTCCGCGGACGCGGCCGTGCCGGTGGTGTCGTCCTCGGCGGGGTCGGGCCCGGTGTGGCCGGCGCCGGTGGTGTCGGCCCCGGTGGTGTCGGCGGTGTCGTCGACATCGGTGTCGTCGGACGGGGTCCTCACATCGGTGCCGGCCGCGTCCGCGGCCCCGGTCCCGTCGTGGGCGTGACCGTCGGTCGTGCGGGCGTCGGTGCGGTCCCCGGGGGCCGGAGGGAACGGCGCGATGCCGTTCGTCCGGGTCGCGAGCGGTGTCTCCTCCGGTGCGGTGCCCTCGGTGTCCCGGTCGGTGTCCCGGTCGGTGTCCCCGTCGGTGGCGCGGGAGTCCACGGAGCCGTCGGTGTCCGGGTCGGTCCCGTCCGGACCGGCGTCGGTGACGGCGTCGGTCTCCCCGGCGTCCTCGTCGTCGGCCGGGGTCCGCCCGTGGTCCTCGGGACCGTCACCGATCGCCCGGTCCAGGACGACGGTGTCGTCCATGTCGCGGTCGGCGCGGGCCCGGGCCGCGGCGGCCGCCGCAGCGGCACCCGCCAGCCCGAGCGCGGCGGCGGCCGACGGTGCCGCGGTGCCACCGGAGCGGTCCGCATCGCCGTCGGTTTCGGTGTGGTCGGTGCCGTCGCCGGGGACCGCGGCCTCGGTGTCCTCGGTGTCGGTGACGGACCCGGCGCCGGTGCCCGCGTCGCCGGACGGACCGTCACCGTCGCCGGACGGGGCCGGGCCGGTGCTCCGGAACGCCTCGGCGTCGCGCGGGGCGTCGCCGTCGGCGGGACCGGAGCCGGCCTCGTCGGCCGGGGTGAAGACGTCGGCCGGGGTCCGCCCGTCGCGTGCGCCGTCCTGCGACGGCGCGAAGGCCGACAGACCCTGCGGGGCGGACCCGTTCAGGGTCGGGGCCGACCCGTCGGCGGTCTGCCCGCCGGCGTCGCCGGGGGCCGCGTTCTTCGTCAGCGACGACCCCGGACGGCGTGTCGGCAGGCTCGAGCCCGAGCCGTTGCGCGTCGTCGTGGACGAGGGCGTGCCGGTCTCGAAGGTCGGGGTCATCGGGCCGTCGGAGCCCGCGACCATCGACGGCAGCGACCCACCGCGACCGTTCCCGTTCACCGCGACCGGGGAGTCCGGCCGGGGTCCGTCGGGCGCTCCGCCGCCGGTCAGCGCCGGGGCGGGCAGCTGCGGGGCCTGCTGCTCGCCACCCTGGGGCGGCACGCCGCCCCAGCCTCCCGGGTCGCCGTCGCGGCGCTGCTCGGGCAGCTGAGCGGAGGGCACCAGCTGCGGCGGGACGGTCACCGAGGCGCTCAGCCCACCCGAGCCGCCGCCGACGGCGGCCGAGGCGAGCCGGACGCCGACGCGGTGCCGTGCGGCCAGCCGGCCGACCACGAACAGGCCCATCCGCCGGGAGGCCGACACGTCGACCTCGGCCGGGCCGGACAGCCGCTGGTTGGCGTCGACCAGCTCGGAGTCGGTCATGCCGACACCGCGGTCGGAGATCTCGACCAGCAGCGACTCGTCGGCGGTGCGGGTCGTCGACATGACGACCTGCGAGTCCGGCGGCGAGAAGTTCGTCGCGTTGTCCAGCAGCTCGGCGAGCAGGTGGACGAGGTCGTTCGCGGCGCGACCGGCGATCGTCGCGTTCGGCGGGGTCTGCACGACGACCCGCTGGTACTGCTCGACCTCCGACACCGCGGCCCGCAGGACGTCGACGACCTGCACCGGCGCCACGTTCCGCTTCGCCAGGTCGGTGCCCGCGAGGACCAGCAGGTTCTCGCTGTTGCGGCGCATACGGGTCGCGAGGTGGTCCAGCTGGAACAGGTTCGACAGCTGGTCCGGGTCCTGCTCGTTGCTCTCCAGCTGCTCGATCAGCTGCAGCTGGCGCTCGACGAGCGCCTGCGAACGGCGGGAGAGGTTGACGAACATCGAGTTGACGTTCTGCTGCAGCGCGGCCTGGTCGGCGGCCAGGCGGATCGCCTGGCCGTGCACGGCGTCGAAGGCCCGCGCCACCTGGCCGATCTCGTCGCGGCTGTCCAGCGGGACCGGCTCGACGAGCGCGTTCGGTGCCTGCCCGGACCGCATGCTCTGCACCGCCGCGGGCAGCTTCTGCTCCGCGACCTCGAGCGCCGAGCTGCGCAGCAGACGCAGCGAACGGACCATCTGACGGCCCAGCAGCAGGATGATGCCCGCGGTCAGCAGGATCGTGAGCATCAGCAGCACGGAGTTGAGGCCCGCGGTGTTGCCCGCCTGCTCGGCGGCCGCGGCCCGGCCGTCGACGAACGCCTGCTCGGCGGCGGCGGTGGACTGGTCCACCGCGGCGACGGACCGGTCGACGGCGGCGTTCCACGCGTTCGGGTCGACCGGCGGTGCGACCCCCGGCGGGACCGAGAGTGCCTGGTCACGCAGCGCGTTGCGCTCTCCGTTCGCCTGGCCCGCACCGAAGTTCCCGAAGGACTCGGCCTGCTCCGGCGTCAGCGACGACTGGAAGTCACCGGCCGCGGCCTGGAACGAGGCCTCGGCCCCGGTGGCCTGTGCGCGCTGCTGCTCCTCGAGCGTCCCCGCGGCGAGCGCGCCACCGATCACGGTGCGCTCCAGCTGCAGGGCCTCGCGGGCGCTCGACCCGGCGGCGATCGCCGTGGTCAGGCCGGCGGTGTCGGCGGTCTGCAGCCGCCCCACCAGCGCCCGGTCCAGCCCCAGCGTGCGCTGGACGACCCCGGTGTAGCGGCCGGTGAGGTCGGCGGCCGCGGTCGGCCCCTCGGCGACCTGCGACCGGATGACCGGCAGCTGGCCCAGCGTGGTGTCCGCCTGCCGGCGGGCCGTGGCCAGGTCGGGGGCCTGCTGCTCGGCGGTGTCGAGCCCCGCCGTGGTGGCCTGCAGCGCCTGGTCGGTCGTGGCCTGCGCCCGGTCGACGGCGGCCCGGTCACCGAGCCGGTTGCCCGCCACGAAGCGGACCGCGGCGTCGCGCTCGGTCTGCAGTGCGCCGGTCAGCGTCTCGATCTGGCGGTGCACGTCGACCAGGCCGCTGCCGCGGCCGAGCTCCTCGGCCACGTTGGCCTGGTCGACGACGCGGACGGCGCCGATGGACAGGGCGAGGACCGTGGGCACCAGACCGACGACCGCCAGCTTGGCGACCAGGCTCCAGTTCCGCGGGTCGAGTCGCTCCGACCACGTGCTCGGGTGTTCCGTGCTGGTCACGGTGGTCACGGCGAGATCTCCCTGTCGGTCTCCGGTCCGGGGACGGGCGGCGCGGCGGGCACGAGGTCGGGGAGCATCAGCTGGTCCGGTGCGCCTTTCGGGGTCACGACGGGAACCGCTCGACCACACCACGACCGACACGGGGCGGCGGTTGCCGCGTCCCGGGGGAGTCGGACGGATATGATCGTGCCGGGTCCCGTCTGTGCGTGACGGACGGCTGCCGAGTCTAGCCCCCGGAACCCTCGTCTCCCGAGTGGCGTAGGGCCGGTTGCCTCATGGTCACGTGACGTGACACACGCCGACCGCTCGTCTCCGCTCGGCGTCCGGCGGACCCGCACAGCTCCGTTCCCCGGCCTCGAGAGGATTCGTTCCGTGACCGACGGCCCCCTGATCGTCCAGTCCGACAAGACACTGCTGCTCGAGGTCGACCACCCCGACTCCGCGGCGGCCCGTGCCGCCATCGCGCCCTTCGCCGAGCTGGAGCGGGCACCCGAACACGTCCACACCTACCGGGTCACCCCGCTGGCCCTCTGGAACGCGCGCGCCGCCGGGCACGACGCCGAGCAGGTCGTCGACGCGCTGGTCCGCTGGGCCCGCTACCCGGTCCCGCAGCCGCTCCTGGTCGACGTCGTCGACACGATGGGGCGCTACGGGCGGCTGCAGCTGTCCCACCACCCCGCGCACGGCCTCGTCCTCACCGCGCTGGACCGCGCCGTGCTGGAGGAGATCCTCCGGCAGAAGAAGATCAGCCCGATGCTGGGCGCGCGGCTCGACGACGACACCGTCGTCGTGCACCCGTCCGAGCGCGGGCACCTCAAGCAGGCGCTGCTCAAGGTCGGCTGGCCCGCCGAGGACCTCGCCGGGTACGTCGACGGCGAGGCCCACCCCATCGAGCTGGAGCAGGACGGCTGGACGCTGCGCGACTACCAGCGCCACGCGGTCGACGGGTTCTGGGAGGGCGGCTCCGGGGTGGTCGTGCTGCCCTGCGGCGCGGGCAAGACCCTCGTCGGTGCGGCCGCGATGGCCAAGGCGGGCGCGACGACGCTCATCCTGGTCACCAACACCGTCTCCGGGCGGCAGTGGAAGCGCGAGCTGATCGCGCGGACGTCGCTGACCGAGGAGGAGATCGGCGAGTACTCGGGCGAGAAGAAGGAGATCCGCCCGGTCACCATCGCCACGTACCAGGTCGTCACCCGCAAGACCAAGGGCGAGTACAAGCACCTGGAGCTGTTCGACTCCCGAGACTGGGGCCTGGTCGTCTACGACGAGGTGCACCTCCTCCCGGCGCCGGTCTTCCGGATGACGGCGGACCTGCAGTCCCGCCGCAGGCTCGGCCTCACCGCGACCCTGGTCCGCGAGGACGGCCGCGAGGGCGACGTGTTCTCCCTGATCGGCCCGAAGCGCTACGACGCCCCGTGGCGCGACATCGAGGCGCAGGGCTGGATCGCGCCCGCCGAGTGCATCGAGGTGCGGGTGACGCTGACCGACGCCGAGCGCATGTCCTACGCGACGGCGGACTCCGAGGAGCGCTACCGGACGGCGTCGACGGCGAACACCAAGCTCAACGTCGTGCAGGCGATCCTGGACCGGCACAAGGGCGAGCAGACGCTGGTCATCGGGGCCTATCTCGAGCAGCTCGACGCGCTGGGGGAGAAGCTCGGTGCCCCGGTGATCCAGGGCTCGACCCGCAACAAGGAGCGGGAGAAGCTGTTCGACGCGTTCCGCCGCGGCGAGATCGACACCCTCGTGGTCTCCAAGGTCGCGAACTTCTCCATCGACCTGCCCGAGGCGACGATCGCGGTGCAGGTCAGCGGCACGTTCGGGTCCCGGCAGGAGGAGGCCCAGCGGCTCGGGCGCCTGCTGCGCCCGAAGAACGACGGCCGCCAGGCGCACTTCTACTCGGTGGTGTCCCGCGACACCGTGGACACCGACTACGCCGCGCACCGGCAGCGCTTCCTCGCCGAGCAGGGCTACGCCTACCGGATCGTCGACGCCGACGACCTCCTCGGCCCCGCCCTGCCCGACGCCGGCTGAGCCCGCCCCCCGGATCGGGGGCCTCCGTACGGCGCCGATCACGGGCACACTGGTGCGGTCCGCGACGGCCGGGGAGGGCACATGTCGACCGCCCTGTGGATCCTCGTCGGGATCGGGGCGTGGCTGGTCCTGTCGGTCGTCGTCGCGCTGGTGCTCGGCCGGGTGGTGCGCATGCGGGACCGGCAGGTGCCCGACCCGCCGCACCGGCCGGGCCCGCCGTCCGCGGCCCCGCCGGAGCAGCGCGGCCCGGTCGAGCCGCCGCCCGGCCACCCCCCGCCCGGGCCCCGTCCGCCGGGCTGAGCGGCGCCGCGACCCCGGGACGCGCGGGGCGTGCCCCTGAGACGGGGCGGTCCCGGTTCCGGGTCGGTCTCCGGGCTCGTCCCGAGTCCCGGCGCGCGCCGGGGCGACAGCCTGGAGCCATGGAGAACAACGCGAGCACGACCGGTACGGCACCCACCGGGACCGACGTCCACGACGCCTCGACCGGAGCCGACGACGCCGCGGTGACCGACCGGGTGCCGGTCGCCGCGGCGGCCACCGGCTCCGACGCGACCGACCCCGGACCGCTCGGCGCCGCCACCTCCGGCATGCCGGAAGGCGCCGGTACCGCGGGCGCCGGCACCGCGGGACCCGAGGTCCCGCCCACCGGCACCGGTCCCTCCGACGCGGGCCCGGCCGCCGCTGCGGACCCCGGGGCCGCCCACCCCGGTCCGGGCACCGGGGCGCCCTACACGACGGGGGCGCCGCACACCGCGGGCACGCCGTACGGCGGCGCCGGGACCCGGACGACGGCGCAGGGGATCGGCGACCGCGTCGCCGCGTTCCGGCTCCGGCGCAGCAGGACCGACCGGATGCTCGGTGGTGTCTGCGGCGGTCTGGCCGCCGACCTGGGTGCGGACGCCGCGCTGCTGCGCATCGCGGTCCTCGTCCTGACCCTGGTCACCGGTGGCGCGGCGGCACTGGTCTACCTCGCCGCCTGGCTGATCGCACCGGCCGCCTGAGCCGGTGGGCGGGCGGGGCTCCGGCGTCGCGGCTCACGAGGGGGAGCCGCGACACCGGAGCCCGTAGGTCCGCCCGGCCCGTCAGCCCACCCAGCCCGTCGACACCCGGCCCGACCAGTTCGCCAGCCGCTCGGTCGGCCCCGCCTCCGGGCGGTGCTCCACGACCGGGCCGAACGGCACCGGGCCGCCACGCCGCTCGGCGGGCAGGTACGCGTGGGCGGTGGCGAGCGCCGTCGTCGCCAGCTCCCGGTCGGCCTCCGGGTCCTGCCCGGTGGCGACGGCCAGGTCCCAGCCGTGCACCAGCGTCTCGTTCAGGTACACGGCCAGCGCGGCCCGCGCCGGGACCTCGCCGAACGGCAGCCGGGCGACCCGGTCGAGCAGCGCCTCGCCGTCCGGGCCGGACCAGACGGCCTGCAGCGCCGCCGCCTCGTCGACGTAGGCCGACACCGGGTCGTCGAGGACGTCGTCGCTGACCAGCGGGGCGGCCATCGGGTCGGTCCCGGCGGCGAGCGCCGCCGGTCTGCGCAGTGTCGTGACCAGGTGCGCGAGCAGGGTGCGGACGTCGAAGTCGTCGCAGGGCGTGGGGTCGGCCATCCGGTCGGCGGGCACGGCCCGGGCGAGGCCGGCGACCCAGTCGAGGGCGGCCAGGTAGGCGGGGCGGGGGTCGGTGGTGAGCGGCGGGTTCGTCATGGGCGCCAGCGTGCCCGCGATACCCGACACCTCCTGTCGTGATTCCATGCCATTCTCCGGGACGTGCGCGCCGACCGGCTCCTGTCCCTCGTGCTCCTGCTGCGCCACCGCGGCCGGACCACCGCCGCCGTGCTCGCGCGTGAGCTGGAGGTCTCCGAGCGCACCGTCCTGCGCGACGTCGAGGCGCTGTCGGCCGCGGGCATCCCGGTCTACGCCGAACGCGGCAGGCACGGCGGCTTCGCACTGCTGCCGGGCTTCACCACCGACCTGACCGGTCTGACCCCGGGGGAGGCGGTCGCGCTGCTCGGCTCCGGCGCGACGTCGACGCCCGGCGCGATCGGGCTGGGGCCGGAGTTCGCCTCGGCCATGCGCAAGATCGTCGCCGCGCTGCCGGACGCCGCCCGGGAACAGGCCACCGACGCCGCCGGACGGGTGCTGGTCCGGCGTGATGGCTGGCTGCGCGACACCGACGACGGCGCGACCACCGACGTGCTCACCGCCGTCCAGCGCGCGGTGTTCGGCGGGGTCCGGCTCCGCATCCGCTACCGGACCGGGACCCGGCCGGGCGCGCAGCCCGGGCCCGCCGCCGAACGCGTCGTCGACCCGGTCGGGCTGGTCCAGGCGTCGGGGCGCTGGTACCTGTTGGCGCTGCGCGACGGGGACGACCGCACCTACCGGGTGTCGCGGATCGAGGAGGCCGAGCCGCTGGCCGAGCCCGCGCACCGGCCCGAGGGCGTCGACCTGGAGGAGCTGTGGTTGCGCCGCCGGGAGGACTTCCGGGCGCGGCGGCCCGGGATCCGGGTCCACCTCGTGCTGCCCGCCGACCGCCGCGACGCGCTGTCGGCCGTCACCGTGGACGAGGAGCGGACACGGGACGGGACGACCGAGGTCGTCGCCGCGTTCGGGGACCTCGTCCACGCCGGGCGGGCGCTGTGGCCGCTGCTGCCGGACGTGCGGGTGCTGGACCCGCCGGAGCTGGTGACGGCGCTGCGGGAGCGGGCCCGCGCGGCCGTCGTCGCCCTGGGGTGACGGCGGCCCCCGGACGCGCCGCGGGGGCGGCACCGGCGAACCGGTACCGCCCCCGCGGGGTGGTGCTGTGCCTGGTGAGGCAGGACCGATCAGAAGTCCATGCCGCCCATGCCACCGGTCGGGTCGGCGGGGGCGCCGCCACCCTTCTCCGGCTTGTCGGCGATGACCGCCTCGGTGGTGAGGAACAGGGCCGCGATGGAGGCCGCGTTCTGCAGCGCCGAGCGGGTCACCTTGGCGGGGTCGATGATCCCGGCCTTGATGAGGTCCTTGTACTCGCCGGTGGCGGCGTCGAGGCCCTCACCGGTGGGGAGGTTGCGGACCTTCTCCGCGACGACGCCGCCCTCGAGGCCGGCGTTGACCGCGATCTGCTTGAGCGGGGCCTCCAGCGCGACCTTGACGATGTTCGCGCCGGTGGCCTCGTCACCGTCCAGGCCGAGGCCCTCGAACAGGCCGGCACCGGCCTGGATGAGCGCCACGCCGCCGCCGGCGACGATGCCCTCCTCGACGGCCGCCTTCGCGTTGCGGACGGCGTCCTCGATGCGGTGCTTGCGCTCCTTGAGCTCGACCTCGGTGGCCGCGCCGGCCTTGATGACGGCGACGCCGCCGGCCAGCTTGGCGAGGCGCTCCTGGAGCTTCTCGCGGTCGTAGTCGGAGTCGGTGCGGTCGATCTCGGCGCGGATCTGGTTGACCCGGCCGGCGATCTGGTCGGCGTCACCGGCGCCGTCGACGATGGTGGTCTCGTCCTTGGTCACGACGACCTTGCGGGCGGTGCCCAGCAGGGACAGGTCGGCGGTGTCGAGCTTGAGGCCGACCTTCTCCGAGATGACCTCGCCACCGGTCAGGATGGCCATGTCGGCCAGCATCGCCTCGCGGCGGTCACCGAAGCCCGGGGCCTTGACGGCGACGGACTTGAAGGTGCCGCGGATCTTGTTGACGACCAGGGTGGCCAGGGCCTCGCCCTCGACGTCCTCGGCGATGATGGCGAGCGGCTTGCCCGACTGCATGACCTTCTCCAGCAGCGGGAGCAGGTCCTTGACGGTCGAGATCTTGGAGGAGACGAGGAGGACGTACGGGTCCTCCAGCTCGACCTCCATGCGCTCGGCGTCGGTCACGAAGTAGGGCGAGATGTAGCCCTTGTCGAAGCGCATGCCCTCGGTGAGCTCGAGCTCGAGCCCGAAGGTCTGCGACTCCTCGACCGTGATGACGCCTTCCTTGCCGACCTTGTCCATCGCCTCGGCGATGAGCTCACCGATCTGCGGGTCGGCGGCGGAGATGGAGGCCGTGGCAGCGATCTGCTCCTTGGTCTCGATCTCCTTGGCCGACTTCAGCAGCGCCTGGGAGACGGCCTCGGTGGCCTTCTCGATGCCGCGCTTGAGCGACATCGGGTTGGCGCCGGCGGCCACGTTGCGCAGGCCCTCACGGACCAGCGCCTGGGCCAGCACGGTGGCGGTGGTGGTGCCGTCGCCCGCGATGTCGTCGGTCTTCTTGGCGACCTCCTTCACCAGCTCGGCGCCGATCTTCTCCCAGGAGTCCTCGAGCTCGATCTCCTTGGCGATCGACACACCGTCGTTGGTGATGGTCGGCGCGCCCCACTTCTTCTCGAGCACGACGTTGCGGCCCTTCGGGCCCAGCGTCACCTTGACGGCGTCGGCGAGGGTGTTCATGCCCCGCTCGAGGCCCCGACGGGCCTCCTCGTCGAACGCGATCTGCTTCGCCATGGGGGTGTTGCCCTCCGATAGAGGTGAGTCGAGTGATCGGATGCGGTGCCCGCGACGGACGCCCGGCAACCCTGCGCCGGACTCACCGACCCGACCTTGGCACTCCACGGACACGAGTGCCAGTGGATGCTGAGCCCGTTTCTAGCACTCGCCCGTGGTGAGTGCAAGCGGACCCCGCCGGGCTGCGGGCCGCCCGCGACGGCGGGCAGGATGGGGCCATGAGCACCTGGTCGCAGGCCGGTCCGCGCACCGTCTCCGAGCACGCCGCCGCGGTCGCGGCCCTGCTGCCGCCGACCGGGACCGAGCCGGTCGCGCTGGCCGCCGCGAGCGGCCGGGTGCTGGCCGAGGACCTGACGGCGGGCGTCGCGCTGCCGCCCTTCGACAACTCCGCGATGGACGGCTACGCGGTCCGTGCGGCCGACCTCGCCGGCGCCTCGGCTGCCTCGCCGGTGGAGCTCCCGGTCGCGGCCGACATCCCGGCCGGGCGCACCGACGTCCCCGCGCTGGCGCCGGGCACGGTGGCCAGGATCATGACGGGTGCCCCCGTGCCCGAGGGCGCGGACGCGATCGTGCCGGTCGAGCAGACCGACGCCGGTCCCGGTGGCGGGCTCGACCGCGTCCGGATCCACGAGGCCCCGCAGCCGGGCGCGTTCGTCCGCCGGGCCGGTGAGGACGCCGCGTCGGGTGCCGTCGTGCTGCGGGCCGGGACGGTGCTGGCCGCGCCCCAGATCGGGCTCGCCGCCGCCGTGGGCCGGGCGGAGCTGCCGGTCCGCCGTCGCCCGCACGTGCTCGTGCTGTCCACCGGCTCGGAGCTCGTCGCCCCGGGGGGCACGCTGGAGCCCGGGCAGATCTACGAGTCCAACGGCACGATGCTGGCCGTCGCGGTCCGGGAGGCCGGCGCGACGGCTGAGCAGCTGTCCTTCGTCCCCGACGACGTCGAGCGGTTCCGCGCGGTGCTCGCGGAGAAGGTCGGCGACGGCGTGGACCTCGTCCTCACCTCCGGCGGCGTGAGCGCCGGCGCCTACGAGGTCGTCAAGGACGCCATGACCGGCCACGGCGTGGAGTTCGGCAAGGTCGCGATGCAGCCCGGCGGTCCGCAGGGCTGCGGCCGGCTCGAGCTGGGCGGGACCGGGGTCGCCACCGTCACCCTGCCCGGGAACCCGGTGAGCTCCCAGGTCTCGTTCGAGGTGTTCGTCCGGCCCGCGCTCCGGGCGGCGGCCGGGCACCCCGCGCCGGCGCGGCCGGTGGTGACCGCCCGGCTGTCCGGTGCGCTGGCCTCGCCCGCGGGGCGCCGCCAGTTCCGGCGCGGCCTGCTCGACGCCGCCGCCGGGACCGTGTCCGAGGTGGGGTCCACCGGGTCGCACCTGATCGCGGCGCTCGCCCGGGCCGACTGCCTGATCGACCTGCCCGCCGACACCACCTCCGTCGCCGACGGCGAGCAGGTCGCGGTCTGGCTGCTCGACGCCCCGTGACCCGGTGTCCGGTGGCCGCGGCCCGGCGCGCCGGGCGGTGACCCGCGGAGCCGGGCGGACCGGAACGGGCGTCCGGGTGCTGCGAGCGGGATCGCGCTGTGCGACGGGCCCACCACTCGCGCGGACGTGCGGCTGCGCCGAAAGTGTGAGCTATGTCATCGGCCGTCGGGGCAACGATCTCACCGCGGGCGACGTCCTAGGGGGTGTCCGTTCGGCCGAAAGAGGTAGATCACGGCGGACATCCGTCGTGATCTGGACTGCCGGTCGTCGGAGAGGAATACTTTCTGGTGTGGAGGGGTAGACCCTTTACAGCACAAGACCCACCGCCCGTCGCTGGGGAGCGGACGAGCGGTTCCAAGGCCGGGGTCGTCGTCTCGGGGGACGACGGCCCCGGCCCTTTTTCTGCCCCCGACCGGCCCGCGGGGTCGCGCACCGCGTGCGGCCGGCTCCGGGCACGAACCGACGATCGTGCCACCGGTCCCGTCTCGGCGCGGGGACCCCCGGATCCTCGGCGTGTCCCGGTCGTCCCGCCGGACAGCCGTCCGCGGCGCCCGCGTAGCGTTGGTGATCCCCCACCGGAGCATCAGGAGCCGACGACCCACCATGGCCGAAGGAACCGGGACCTCCCCGACCCACATCGCCCGACTGGTCCGGGACGCGATCCCCCCGATGCACCCGGGCGGGCGTCCGATCGTCGCCGGTGTGGCGCTCGCCGCGGCGGGGGTGCGCGCCCTCACCGGCCGAGGCACCCTGCCGGGCCTGCTCGCCACCGCGGCCACCGCGCTGTTCTTCCGCGACCCCGTCCGGACCCCGCCGCTGCGCACCGACGCGGTGCTGGCCCCCGCCGACGGCGCGGTCGCCACCGTGACCGAGACGGTCCCGCCCGCCGAGCTCGACCTGCCGCGCGTCCCGCACACCCGGGTCTCGATCTTCCTGACCGTGCTGGACGTGCACGTCCAGTGGGTCCCGGTGCACGGCCGCGTCGCGCGGGTCCAGTACTCGCCCGGCACGTTCCTGTCCGCGGACCTGGACAAGGCGAGCGAGGACAACGAGCGCAACGCGATCACCGTGGTCCGCGCCGACGGCGTCGGGGTCGGGGTCGTGCAGATCGCCGGCCTGCTGGCCCGCCGGATCGTCTGCGCCCTGCGCGACGGCGACGAGGTCGCCGCGGGCGAGCGGTTCGGCCTCATCCGGTTCGGCTCGCGCGTGGACACCTACCTCCCGCCCGGGACGACCGCGCTGGTCCGCCCCGGCCAGCGGACCGTGGGCGGGGAGACCGTGCTCGGCCTGGTGGCCGGGCCGGCGGAGCGCTGAGGTCGTGGGGATGTCCCGCCCCGCCGGCGGTTATCCCGCCGGCGTGCGGCTGCTGCCGAACGCGGTCACCGTCCTCAACCTCTGTGCGGGCCTGACGGCGGTCTACTTCGCGCTCCAGTCGCGCTTCGACTTCGCGATCATCGCCGTCCTGGTGGCCGCGCTCTGCGACGCCCTCGACGGCGGCCTGGCCCGGCTGCTCGACGCCTCCAGCCGGATCGGCGCCGAGCTCGACTCGCTGGCCGACCTCGTGTCCTTCGGTGTCGCCCCCGCCCTGGTCATCTACATCTGGGCGTTCGAGGGCACCCGGGCCGGCTGGATGGTGGCCCTGGTGTTCGCGGTGTGCATGGCGCTGCGCCTGGCACGCTTCAACACCCTGATCGACGACGACAGCGCCCCGCCGTTCGCCCGGGAGTTCTTCGTCGGCGTCCCGGCTCCCGCGGCCGCGCTGACCGCGGGCATCCCGATCTACCTGTGGCTGCACTTCGGTCAGGGCTGGTGGTCGGAGCGTCCGCTGGTCGCGGTGTGGGCGCTGGTCACGGCCGGGCTCATGGTCAGCCGCATCCCGACGCTGTCGCTCAAGACGGTCCGGGTCTCCCCGCGCACCACCCGGTGGCTGCTCGTCGGGGTGGCCGCGGTCGTCGCGATCCTGATCACGATCCCGTTCCTCGGGATCGCCGTCGCCGGGTTCGTCTACCTGCTGCTCCTGCCCTGGACGGCCTACCGCTACCGCTGGCTGTCGCACCACCCCGAGGCGTGGGACGTGCCGACCCGCCAGCGCCGCGCCGTCGCCCGCGCGGCCCGGTCCGCCCGTCGGCTCGGTCTGCGCCCGCCGCTGCGCCGCCGGGTCGCCGGCCGTGCCGGTGCGGTGGCCCGCGGTGTCCGGCGCCGGCTCGACCCGGAGGGCGAGGCCCGCCGGGACGGCATGCGCGAGACCGGCGCCGTCCGCGACCCGCGCGGTCCGGGCGTCGCCGCCGCGCCCCGCGGTTCCGGCCGCCGCCTCGGCCTGCGCCGTCGCTGACCCGATCCCCCGGAGGACCGCCCGTGCTGGAGCTCGTCGCCCGACTGGCCCCCGCGGCCGCCGACGCCCGCCGCGGTGTCGTCCGGCTGCACCCCGAGGTGCTCGCCGCGCTCGGCCTGCGCTCCTGGGACGCGGTGACGCTCACCGGGGCCCGGGTCACCGCGGCGCTCGCCGTCGCCGGTGAGCCGGGCGACCCGCACGGTCAGGCCCGCTTCGACGACGTCACCCTGTCCAACGCCGGGCTGACCGACGGCGCGACCGTCGTCGTCGCGCCGGCGTCGGTCACCGCGGCCCGCGAGGTGCGCCTGGTCGGGTCCGCGCTGACCACCGCGACGGTCGCCCCGGCGACACTGCGGCTCGCCTTGACGGGCAAGGTCCTGGTCCGCGGCGACGCCGTGTCCCTGCTCCCGCAGGACATCGCCCCGGCGGCCGGGGCCGACGTCCGTTCGGTGCGCCGCGCGCTGGCCGCGGCCGTCGGCGGGACGTGGACCTCGGAGCTGCTGACCGTCGCGGTCGCCGACCCGGCGGGGCCGGTCGTGGTGACGCCGTCGACGGTCGTGGGCTGGCAGGGCGGCCGCGATACCGGCGACCCCGCCCCGGCCACAGCCGGCGCGCTCCGCATCCCCGGTTCCGGCGTCCCCGGGAACGGCGGCCCGGCCCTCGCGGGACCGGCGGCGCCCGGGCCCGGTGTCCCCGGCCCGGGCGGGGCCGGGCGCGGCTCCACCGCCCCCTCCGCCGTGCGGGCCGCGGGAGCCGCGGCCGGGGCCGACGCGCCGGCCGGACCCGCCGAGCCCGTGCTGCCGCTGGAGGACCTCGCCGCGAACGAGGCCGTCGCCCGCCGCCTGCTGGACTGGTTCGAGCTGATGTTCCGCCGCCCGGAGCTGCTGACCCGGCTCGGCGGCGACGCCCGGCTCGGCGTGCTCGTCTCGGGGCCGGAGGGCGCGGGCAAGGCGACACTGGTCCGCAGCGCGGCCGCGGCGGCGGGCGCCCGGTGCGTCGAGCTCGTGGCCCCGGCGGTCGCCGCCGTCGAGCCGGCCGCCGCGGCCGAGCGGGTCCGGGCGGCGATCGCGCAGGCCCGCACCGGCGGGACCGGCACCGGCGCACCCGCGGTGCTGCTCGTACACGACGCGCACGCCCTGCTCCCCGCCACCGACCCGCCGCCGCTGGCCACCCTGGTGCTCGACGAGCTGCGCGCGGCGACCGCGCCGGGCGGGCCCGCGCTCGTCGTCACCAGTGCCGAGCCGGAGGCCCTGGACCCGCGGCTGCGGGCGCCGGACCTGGTCGACCGCGAGCTGTCGGTCGGTCTGCCCGACGCCGCGACCCGGCGTGCGCTGCTGGAGCGGCTGCTGGCCGACGTACCCCGGGCCGACGACGTCGACCTGGGCGCGGTCGCCGCCCGCACACCGGGGTTCGTCGTCGCCGACCTCGCGGCGGTCCGCCGGGAGGCCGCGGTGGGCGCGGCGCTGCGCGGCACCGGCTCCGACCCCACCGAGCAGGTCCGTCAGTCCGACCTGCTCGACGCCGTCGGCTCGGTCCGCCCGATCTCGCTGTCCGGTGGCGGCACGCTGGGCAGCGGCGGCCTCACCCTCGACGACGTCGGTGACATGACCGAGGTCAAGGCGGCCCTCACCGAGGCCGTGCTGTGGCCGCTGCGCCACCCGGACTCCTTCGCCCGGCTCGGGGTCGACGCCCCGCGCGGGGTGCTGCTCTACGGCCCGCCGGGTGGTGGCAAGACCTTCCTGCTGCGTGCGCTCGCCGGCTCCGGTGACCTCAACGTGTTCGCGGTGAAGGGCGCCGAGCTGCTCGACAAGTACGTCGGCGAGTCCGAGCGCGCGGTCCGCGAGCTCTTCCGCCGGGCGGCCGAGGCCGCCCCCGCACTGATCTTCCTCGACGAGGTCGACGCGCTCGCCCCGCGTCGCGGCGGCTCCACCGACGCCGGGGTGGCCGACCGCGTCGTCGCCGCGCTGCTGACCGAGCTGGACGGCGCGACACCGCTGCGCGAGGTCGTCGTGGTCGGGGCGACGAACCGGCCCGAGCTGATCGACCCCGCGATGCTGCGGCCGGGCCGGCTGGAGCGGCTGGTGTTCGTGCCGCCGCCGGACGCCGACGCGCGGGCGGACATCCTGCGCGCGGCGGGCCGCGACGTGCCGCTGGCCGACGACGTGGACCTCGACGCGCTCGCGTCCGAACTGGACGGTTACTCGGCCGCGGACTGCGCGGCGCTGCTGCGCGAGTCCGCGCTGACCGCGATGCGCGAGTCCCTCGACGCGGGCGAGGTGACCGCCGCGCACCTGGCGACGGCGCGCCGCACGGTGCGGGCGTCGCTGGACCCGGCGCAGGTCGCCGAGCTGGAGGCCTACGCCCGTCGCCGCAGCGACGGCTGAGTCCGGCACACGGACGGCCCCGGAACGCCGACGGCCCCGGACGCGGAGGCGTCCGGGGCCGTCGTGCGTGTGGAACGTCAGGCGGCGGAGAAGTCCCGCGTCACGATCACGATGACGCCGGGCGTCGCGTCCTGAATGCCGTCGAAGCGGGGCTCGGAACGGATACCGAACTTCTTCGCGATCTCCTCGGCGGCGGCCTTCTCGCCGGTGCCCTGCCGGTAGTAGACGGTCGTGGTCGGGATGACGCCCTGGGAGTAGTTCTGCACCTGGGACACGGTCCAGCCGTTGGTGCGGAACTCCCCGGCCGCCTTCTCGGCGAGACCGCGGATGGTCGAGTTGTTGTAGATCCGCACGACCGGGCGGGCCGCGACGGCGGACCCCTCACCGGCTGCGGAACCGGAGCCGCCCTGGCCCGCGGAGCCGGAGCCCGCGGCGGGCGGCGCGGCGACGGCCGGGCCCGCGCCGTCGTACCCGGGGGAGCCCGGCGTGCCGGGCGCTCCGGGGGTGAACGGCGAGGTCTCCCCGGGGGTGCCCGGGGCGGGGGTGCCACCGGTGCCGGGCGTGGCGCCGTCGCCGGTGCCGTCCCCCGGAGCGGGGGCCGGGGCCGGGGCCGGCTCGGCCGACGCCGACGGGGGCGCGGCCTGGTTGCCGCCGTCCTCACCGCCGCCGGTGAGGCCGATCAGGCCGACGACAGCGGCGACCACACCGACGCCGATCAGCGCGATACCGGCGATCTTCAGCGGTGACTGCCCGCCGGACGCGGGTGCGGTCATCGTGACCTCCTGGCTGTCAGGGCTCGAGGCCGAGGCGACGGGCGGCGCGGGTGCGCTGCCTGCTGGAACGCAGCCGGCGCAGACGCTTGACCAGCAGCGGGTCCACCGCCAGCGCCTCGGGCTTGTCGACCAGGGCGTTCAGCACCTGGTAGTAGCGGGTGGCCGACATGTCGAACAGCTCGCGGATCGCCTGTTCCTTGGCGCCCGCGTACTTCCACCACTGGGCCTCGAACGCGAGGATCTCGCGTTCGCGACGGTCGAGCTCGCGGGGGGACGCGGCAGCGGTGCGCCGGTGCGCTCCGCGGCGTTCCGGCAGGGACCCGGCGGACTCCATCACGCTCCTCGAGCGGACGACGATCTCGTGCTGCGGCGGCCCCGCCCGGGCGCCGCGACGACGAACGACACGTCTGTCATTCGCGGTGCGGATTCAACCACAGGGGACCGACGGTCCCGGGCTGCGACGCGCCTGGAGGGCGGGTCGGACGACACCGAAACCGCCCGGCCGGGTCACGCCCGGCGGCGACCGTAGGCTGCTCCGGTGACGGTTCTGCGCATCCGCATGGTCGGCGACCCCGTGCTCCACACCCCCACCCGCCCCGTCGGCACGGTCGACGACACGGTCCGGACGCTGGTCGAGGACATGTTCGAGACGATGGCCGCGGCGAACGGCGTCGGGCTCGCGGCCAACCAGGTGGGAGTGGACCTGCGGCTGTTCGTCTTCGACTGCCCCGACGAGGAGACGCGCACGATGCGGCGCGGTGTCGTGGTCGACCCGGTGCTGGAGACCGACGGGATCCCGGAGGTCATGCCCGACCCGGACGACGACCAGGAGGGCTGCCTGTCGGTGCCCGGCGAGAACTTCGCGACCGGCCGGGCGGAGTGGGCCCGGGTCACCGGCACCGATCTCGACGGTGAGCCGGTCTCCTACGAGGGGCGCGGGTTCTTCGCCCGGTGCCTGCAGCACGAGACCGACCACCTCGACGGTCACCTCTACCTGGACCGGCTGATGGGCCGCCACCAGCGCGCGGCGAAGAAGATGCTCAAGCGCAACGGCTGGGGCTCGCCGTCGGACTCGTGGGACCCGTCGGCCGTCGAGGCCGAGGACGTCCCCCGGGGATGACCCCGGGTCCGACCCCGGGAGTCATACCCCGGTACTAGGGGTCGGCCCGGGAGACCGGCCCCGCGGCCGATGTGGCGGGGTGCCCCCGGCGGGCACCGTGGTCCCCATGCTGCTCTCGATCCTCGCCGTCGCCCCCGTCCTCGCGGTGCTGCTGGTCATGGCCGCGCAGCCGCTGTTCGAGCTGTGGGACGCCCGCGCCTCCGACCACGACCGCGCCCGCTCCGCCGGTGCCGTGCTCGACTCCGACGTCCCCGCGCTGCCGGTCGCGCCGGTCGCCTACCCGGAGGCGCTCGGCGACGTCGCCGCATCGCTGCGGATCCCCGCGCCGCGTGGCCCGCTCGCCCCGGTCGGCCGGAGCACGGCCCGGGCCTGAGGGGTCCGGCCCTACTCGACCAGCCGGTTCTCCCAGGCCCACGCCGCGATCTCCACCCGGTTGCGGGCGTCCAGCTTGGACCCGATGTTGGCGATGTGGGTCTTCACCGTGGACAGCGAGACGAACAGGTCCCCGGCGATCTCGGAGTTCGTCCGGCCCCGGGCGACCGCCTTCACCACCTCCAGCTCGCGCGGTGACAGCGCGGCGTGGACCTCGGCACGGGCCGGCTCCGGCTCGGTCAGCCGCTCCAGCAGCCGCACGGTGACCGACGGCGACACCAGGGCGTCGCCCGCCGCGGCGGCCCGGACCGCCTCGACGAGCAGCCGCGGGCCCGCCGTCTTCAGCAGGAACCCGCAGGCCCCCGAGCGCAGCGCGCCGTAGACGTACTCGTCGAGGTCGAAGGTCGTCACCACCACGATCCGCGGGGGGAACGGGTCCGCGGTCAGCGCGCGGGTCGCGGCGATCCCGTCCATCCCCGGCATCCGGACGTCCATGAGCACGACGTCCGGGCGCAGCTCGCGGGCCATGGCGACGGCGTCGGTGCCGGTCGCGGCCTCGCCGACGACCTCGATGCCGTCCTCGGCGGAGAGGATCAGCCCGAAGCCGGTGCGCACCATCTCCTGGTCGTCGGCGAGCAGGACGCGGATCGCGGTCACCGGCCCGCCCCGGCGGGCACCTCGGCGACGACGATCCACCGGCCGGGCCCGTCCGGCCCGGCGTGCAGCGAGCCGTCGAGGGCCTCCACCCGCTCACGCATCCCGGCCAGCCCGAACCCGCCCGGGTCGCGCAGCGGGTTCTCGGTCCCGGTCCCGTCGTTGTGCACCACGGTCACCAGTCTCCCGGCCTGCAGGTGCACGCCGACCGACACCGTCGTCGCGCCGGGGGCGTGCCGGTGCACGTTGGTCAGGGCCTCGCGCACCACCCGGAACGCGGTCGCCGCGACCGCGGGCCCGAGCACGGCGGCCCGTACCTCGGGGGCGATCTCCAGCCGGGTGCGGGTCCGCTCGGGGTCGAACCGCGCGACGACGTCCTCGACGTCGGCGACGTCGTGGCCGGGGGCGCGGTCGGCGCCGCCGTCGGCACCGGCGCGCAGCACCCCGACCATGCGGCGCATCCCGTCGAGGGCCTCGGCGCCGGCCCGCTCGATGGACTCCAGCGCCCGGCCGGCCTCCTCCGGGCGGCTCCCCGCGACGACGACCCCGGCCTGCGCGGCCACCACGATCGCGGTCACGTGGTGGGCGACTGTGTCGTGCAGCTCGCGGGCCAGCTCCAGGCGCTCGTCGTTGCGGGCCTGGGCGAGCCGGGCCGAGCGGCGCTGCCACAGCTCGCGCGCCGCGGTCGCGACGACCATCGTCCCGGCCCAGCCGACCACGGTCAGGCTGGCGAACACCTCGCGGTCGATGTCCGGCACGCGCAGCAGCGGCATGCCCACGATGAGGCACAGCGACACCACCGCCGTCGCGAGCACGACCCGGACCGGTGCGGTCCGCACGACCGACACCGTGACCACGGCCAGCGCGAACAGCTCGGTCAGCGACACGAACGGGATCCCGCCGGTCACCAGCCCCGCGACCGAGCCGGCTGCGGACAGCCCGTAGGCGACCACCGCCACGGGGAGTGCCGTGCTGCCCGTCCGGTACCGGAGGAGCACCACGCCTGCCACGAGCAGCCCGTACACCGCTCCGCTCGGCACCCAGAAGCCCACGTAGTTCATCGCCAGGACGGCGTCGCACCCCGCCCAGAACAGGTAGGCGAGCAGCTCGAGCCCGGCCAGGAGCGGGCGGCCGCGGCGTGGTGCGGTGCTCATGGGACACACCGTAGGGCGGGCGGCGACCCTCCGACCTCGGTCGGAAGTACGACGACCCGGTCGGGCAACGCCCTACCACGGGCCGATGCCCCGGACCCCCGTCGAGCGGCAGCCTCGTCGTCATGATCGAGGGGTTGAGGAATCCGGCCGACGTGCCGTCGCAGGTCGCCGCGGCGACGGTGAACCTGGTGCGCACCTACGGGCGGGGGCGCGCCACGGTCCGCGCGCTCGACGGCGTCACCCTGTGGCTGCCCGCGGGGCGGTTCACCGCGGTGATGGGCCCGAGCGGATCGGGCAAGTCGACACTGCTGCACTGCCTGGCCGGGCTGGACCGGCCCACGTCCGGGCAGGTGCTGCTGGGCGGGACCGACCTCGGGAGCCTCGACGACACCGCGCTGACCCGCGTCCGGCGCGACCGGATGGGCTTCGTCTTCCAGGACGGCAACCTGCTGCCGCACCTCACCGCGGGCGAGAACATCGACCTGGCCGCCTCCCTGGCCGGGCGCAGGCCGAACCACGCCTGGCGGGCCGAGCTCGTCGAACGGCTCGGCATCGCCGACCGGCTCACCCACCTGCCCTCGGAGCTGTCCGGCGGGCAGCGTCAGCGCGTCGCGGTGGCCAGGGCGCTGCTCGGCCGCCCGGAGATCGTCGTCGCCGACGAGCCGACCGGTGCGCTCGACACGCGTTCCGGGCGCGAACTGCTGGGTCTGCTGCGGGCCTGCGTCGACGACTACGGCCAGACCGTCGTCATGGTCACCCACGACCCGATCGCCGCCTCCGCGTCGGACCAGGTCCTGCTGCTGCGCGACGGCCGTGCCGCCGGCCGGTTGGACCGGCCCACCCCGGACCGGGTGCTGTCCGCGATGGGCGCGCTGACCGGCGCCGACGACCCCGCCCTGTCCGACGTCACGGCCACCGGGCCGGTGACCCGGTGAACCCCGCCACCCGCGCCGCGGTCGCCGGTGCCCGGCGCAGTCCGCGGCGGCTGCTGCTGACCGGGCTGGCCGTGCTGGTGGCGACGGTGTTCGCCGCCGGTGCGGTGCTGCTGACCGCGAGCCTGCGGGCCGACCTCGTCGGGAGCACGTCCTCGGTGCCCGCGGGCGCGACGTTCGCCGTGGAGACCGACACCTCTGCCGGGGCCGCCACCACGGAGCTGGAGGACCGCCTGCGCGCGGTGTCGGGCGTGACCGCGGTGTCGACCGCCCGGTCGGCGACGGCCGCCGTCGTCGCGGGCGGTGCGAGCGGCACCTGGCTGCTGAGCACCGACCCGATGACTGGGCCGCTGCAGGGACCGGAGCCGGTGACGGCCGGTCGCCTGCCGTCCGGGCCGGGGGAGGCGCTGATCGGGGCGGGCACCGCGGAACGCACCGGGCTCGCCCCCGGTGCCACCGTCGGCCTCGGCGACCGCACGCTGACCGTCACCGGGGTGGTGCCGGTCCGGTCGGAGTACGGCGACGTGCTCGTCGTGCGCGACGACGACCCGGCCGCCGCCGGTCTGTCCGGCTTCCGGACCGCCGTCGCGGGGGACCCGGACCCGGCCGCGCTCGCCGCCGTCCCGGGCGTCACCGGGGTCCGGACCGCCGACGACCAGCGCACCGAGGACCTGGCGTCGGCCTCGGCGTCGGCGGACGCGCTGCTCGCCGGGCTGTCGGTGTTCGTCGGGCTGGCGCTGGTCGCCGCGGCCGTGGTGGTCGCCTCGACGTTCCGGATCGTCCTGGCCCGCCGTACCCGTGAGCTGGCGCTGCTGCGCTGCGTCGGCGCGGGCCGCGGGCAGGTGACGCGGTCGGTGCTGGTCGAGGCGGCGCTCACCGGGCTGGTCGCGGGGGTCGCCGGGGCGCTCGTGGCCGTCGCGGGCGGGTGGGCCGTCCTGGCGGCGGCGGGCGCGGCCGGGCTGGACGCCCCGGCGCTCGTGGTGCCGTGGGGGCGGCTCGCGGGGTGCGTACTGCCGGCGGTCCTCGTGACGGTGGCGGCCGCGCTGGCCCCGGCGCTCGCCGCCGGGCGGACCCCGCCGGTGGTGGCGCTCGGCGCGGCGGACGCGAGCGGGGCCCGTGCACCGCGGGCCCGGGTACGGCTGCCGCTCGCCGCGGTCGCGCTCGTCCTGGCCGTGGTCCTCGCCGTCGCCGGGGTGGGCATGGGGAGCCCGCTGGCGGGGACGGCGCTGGCCGCGCTGTCCGGGATGCTGGTGTTCGCGGCGCTCGTGGTGACCGGGCCGTTCGTGGTGTCCGGGGCGGCGGCGCTGGTGGCGCCGGTCGTCGCACGCTGGGCACCGGGCCGGATCGCGGTGGGCAACGCGCGGCGGATGTCGCGGCGCACCGCGGCGATGACGACGGTGCTGTCACTGGGCGTGGGCCTGACCGCGGCGCTGCTGGTGGCCGTGGCCGGCGCCTCGGCCGACGCGACGGCGTCGATCGAACGGAACTACCCGGCCGACGTCGTCGTGTTCGCCGGCGACGACGCCGAGGCCGCGACGCTCGTGGCCCGGCTCGACGCCGAGCCCGGGCTGACCGCAAGGGTGTCCGACGGCACGGTGCTCGTCGACCCGGCGCCGGGGGCCGACCCGGTCGCGGTGCGTACGGCGGTGGTGCGGGCCGCAGGCGAGGCGCCCGTCACGTTCACCGCGGAGCTGCGGGAGCAGACCGAGTCCGCGGTCGGGGCGGTCCGCGGGATCGGGCTGGGGCTGGTCGGGATCACGCTGCTCGTCGCCGTCGTGGGGGTCGGGGTGACCCTCGCGCTGTCGGTCAGCGAGCGGACCCGGGAGATCGCACTGCTGCGCACGCTCGGTCTGTCGCGGGCCGCGGCCCGGCGGGCGGTGGCGTTCGAGGCGGCACTCGCCGGTGCGGTCGCGGCGGTGCTCGGCGTCGTGCTGGGCGGTGTCTACGGCCTGCTGGCGCTGCGGGCGACCGGCATCGGGTCGGTCACGGCGCTGCCGCTGGGCCAGCTCGGCGGGCTGGCCGCCGTGGTGGTCGCCGTCGCCGTGGTCGCCTCGGTGGGGCCGATGCGCCGCGCCGGACGGGTCGAGCCCGCGCACGGCGTCGCCACGGCCTGAGGGGCCGCCCGCGCGCCCGGTGCGGACCGGGAGCGCGGGCGCCGGGCTCAGCTCGCGGGCTCCAGCACGAACACCGGGATGATCCGGGAGGTCTTCTCCTGGTACTCGGCGTAGGGCGGGTAGGCGTCGACGGAGCGGTCCCACCACTCCTGGCGCTCGTCCCCGGTGACCTCGCGGGCGACGAAGGTGCCGGTCTGCGTGCCGTCCTGCACCTGGACCTGCGGGTTCGCGACGACGTTGTGGTACCAGGCCGGGTGCTCCGGGGTGCCGCCCTTGGACGCGATCATCGCGTACGAGCCGCCGTGCTCGACGCGCATCACCGGCACGTAGCGCTGCTTGCCGGACTTCGCGCCGGTCGTCGTGACCAGGATGATCGGGCGGTCCATGACCGTGACGGCCTCGGTGGTGCCGTTCTCGAGGATCTTCTCGGTCTGCTCGCGGACCCAGTCGGTCGGGGAGAGCTCAGCGTTCTGCGTCATAACGGTGGAGAACCCGATACCTCCTGTGATCATTCCTCGCAGCCGGGTGAGGGGCTGGTGCGCGTCGCCGGACGGTGCCTACGGTGCGGGTGCACGACCAACTGAACACGCGGGAGCTCCGTCGCGCGGGGCTGAGAGGGCGACTCGCCGGTCGCCGACCGCAGAACCGGCCGGGTAATGCCGGCCAGGGAGGACTGTCATGACAACGGCACCAGTGCGCCCGCAGCAGGTCACCACCGGCCCGATCCAGGGGTCGGCCAAGGCCTGGATCCCCGGACCCGACGGCATCACCGTCCCGGTCCGGCGGATCCCGCTCTCCAACGGCGAGCACCACGACGTCTACGACACCTCCGGCCCGTACACCGACTCCGACGCGACCGTCGACCTGCACGCCGGGCTGCCCCGGCTGCGGGAGCCGTGGGTCGGGTCGCGGGAGCCGGGGACCCAGATGTCCTGGGCGCGGGCCGGGATCGTCACCCCCGAGATGGCCTACATCGCCGTCCGCGAGCGGTGCGACGCGGAGCTCGTCCGCGCCGAGGTCGCCCGCGGCCGGGCCGTGATCCCGGCCAACCGCAACCACCCCGAGTGCGAGCCGATGATCATCGGCAAGCGGTTCCTCACCAAGGTCAACGCCAACATCGGCAACTCCGCGGTGACCTCCTCGATCGCCGAGGAGGTGGAGAAGATGGTGTGGGCGACGCGGTGGGGTGCCGACACCGTGATGGACCTGTCGACGGGCCGGGACATCCACGAGACCCGCGAGTGGATCCTGCGCAACTCGCCGGTCCCCATCGGCACCGTCCCGATCTACCAGGCCCTGGAGAAGGTGAACGGTGACCCGGCCGCCCTGAGCTGGGAGGTCTACCGCGACACCGTGCTCGAGCAGTGCGAGCAGGGCGTGGACTACATGACCGTGCACGCCGGCGTGCTGCTGCGCCACGTGCCGCTCACCGCGAAGCGGGTCACCGGGATCGTCTCCCGCGGCGGGTCGATCATGGCCGCGTGGTGCCTGGCGCACCACGCCGAGTCGTTCCTCTACACCCACTTCGACGAGCTGTGCGAGATCCTGCGCCGCTACGACGTCACGTTCTCCCTCGGCGACGGCCTGCGCCCCGGCTCGATCGCCGACGCGAACGACGAGGCCCAGCTCGCCGAGCTCGCCACCCTCGGCGAGCTGACGAGGATCGCCCGCGGCCACGACGTGCAGGTCATGATCGAGGGTCCCGGCCACGTCCCGATGGACAAGATCGTCGAGAACGTGCGGCTGGAGGAGGAGTGGTGCGACGAGGCGCCGTTCTACACCCTCGGCCCGCTGGCCACCGACATCGCGCCCGGCTACGACCACATCACCTCCGCGATCGGCGCAGCCCGCATCGCCGAGGCCGGGACCGCGATGCTCTGCTACGTCACGCCCAAGGAGCACCTGGGACTGCCGAACCGCGACGACGTCAAGGTCGGGGTGATCAGCTACAAGATCGCCGCGCACGCCGCGGACCTGGCCAAGGGCCACCCGCACGCCCAGGCCCGCGACGACGCGCTCTCGCAGGCCCGGTTCGAGTTCCGCTGGCGTGACCAGTTCGCGCTCTCGCTCGACCCGGACACCGCGACCGCCTACCACGACGAGACGTTGCCGGCCGAGCCCGCGAAGACGGCGCACTTCTGCTCGATGTGCGGGCCGAAGTTCTGCTCGATGAAGATCACCCAGGACGTCCGGGACTACGCCGAGGCGCACGGGCTGACCAGTGTGGAGGCGATCGAGGCCGGGATGGCGGAGAAGTCCGGGGAGTTCCGGGACGAGGGCGGCCGGGTGTACCTGCCGATCTCCGCCACGGACTGAGGCCCGGACCGGGACGTGCACCGCCGGGGCCGCGGGGATCCCACCCGCGGCCCCGGCACCGTCTACCGTCGTCGGCGACCACGCACGACGCGGGAGCTCGCGGAGCAGGCGGGCTGAGAGGGCGGCCGGGTCCCACCGGACCGGCGTCGCCGACCGCGTACCGGCCGGGTAATGCCGGCCAGGGAGGACACGTCCATGGAACCCACCGTCGGCACCACACCCCCGCGGGTCATGACGATCGCCGGGACCGACTCCGGCGGCGGCGCGGGCATCGCCGCGGACCTGCGCACCTTCGCCGCCTGCGGGGTGCACGGCTGCCTCGCCGTCTGCGCGGTGACCGTGCAGAACTCGGTGGGCGTCACCGGCGTGCACACGATCCCGGTCGACACGATCGCCGGGCAGATCTCCACGGTCGCCTCCGACATCGGGCTGCAGGCCGCGAAGACCGGGATGCTCGCGAACGCCGAGATCATCGAGGCCGTCGCGCGGGCCTGCGACGGATGCGGCATCGGCGCCGGTCTGGCCACGCCGTTCGTCGTCGACCCGGTCGCGGCCTCGATGCACGGGGACCCGCTGCTGGCCGCCGAGGCGCTGGACGCCTACCGGCACACGCTGTTCCCGCGGGCCACGCTGGTCACCCCGAACCTCGACGAGATCCGGCTGCTCGTCGAGCACGACGTCCACGACCGCGCGGGCCAGTACGCCGCGGCGAAGGCGCTGCACGCGCTCGGCCCGCGCGCGGTCCTGGTGAAGGGCGGCCACCTCGCCGAGGACACCGACGGCTGCCTGGACCTGCTCTACGACGGCGAGACCGCCGTCGAGCTGCCCGGCCCGCGCTTCGACACCGGCCACACCCACGGCGGCGGGGACTCCCTGGCCGCCGCGATCGCGTCCGGGCTCGCCCGCGGGATGGAGCTGGAGGCGGCGGTCCGGTTCGGGAAGCGCTACATCGTCGAGGCGGTCCGCCATGCCTACCCGCTGGGCGCCGGGCACGGCCCGGTCTCGGCGCTGTGGGCCGTACGGCCGTGGTGGGACGAACGCGACTGACCCTCGCCGGTCCTTGGATACGAGATGGATGCGACCTCAGCAGATCCGAGGTCGGGGCCGACCGGCCCCCGGCGTGCCGCAGATGCGGTGATCCGCCCGCGCGTCGCTCCGCGAAGGGTGCCCTGACCTGGGGATCGGGCGCTGTGGTCTGCATCGCACGGGCCGGTCGAGATGTATACGCTCGCGTCCGATGAGCATCTTGGGCACCCGCGTCGTCCGCACCGAGGATCCGGTCTTCCTCACGCGCGGCGCGACCTACACCGACGACCTGACCGAGGAGCGGCTGACCGGGGCGTTGCACCTGACGCTCGTCCGCTCCCCGCTCGCCCACGCGACGATCACCTCGATCGACACCTCGGCGGCGCTCGCGTCGCCCGGCGTCGTCGCCGTCGTCACCGGGGCCGACCTCGACATCACACCGGCGCTGCTGTTCCCGGGCGCGAACAAGGCCATGACCCGCCCGTTCCTCGCGACCGACCGCGTGCGGTTCGTCGGCGAGCCGGTCGCCGCGGTCCTCACCGAGGAGTTCTACCAGGGTGAGGACGCGGCCGAGCTGGTCGACGTCGAGTACGAGCCCCTGGACGTGGTGATCGACCCGCTGGCCGCAGCCCGCGACGAGACGCTGCTGTTCCCGGAGGCCGGGACCAACACCGCGGCCGCGTACGGGCACGACGAGGAGCAGGACGCCTCGTTCTTCGACGGCTGCGAGGTCGTCGTCACCCGGGACCTGGTGAACCAGCGCCTGGCCGCGGCCCCGCTGGAGACCCGCGCCGCGAGCGCCTTCTGGGAGGGCGACCGCGTCACCGTCTACATGTCCAACCAGAACGCCCAGGGCGGCCGCGACGAGATCGCCGGCTGGCTGGGTCTGGACAAGGAGAAGGTGCGGGTCGTCCTGCCGGACGTCGGCGGCGGCTTCGGCGCGAAGATCGGGTCCGACCCCGAGTTCGCCCTCGTCGCGTGGCTCGCCCGGCAGCAGGGCCGTCCGGTCCGCTGGAACGAGTCCCGCTCCGAGAACATGACCGGCATGGTGCAGGGCCGCGCCCAGCGCCAGACCGTCACGATCGGCGGCACCCGCGCGGGCAAGGTCACCCACTACCGGCTCGACGTCGTGCAGGACCTCGGCGCCTACCCGCGCCTGGGCACCTTCCTGCCGATGTTCACGCGGATGATGGCGCCCGGCACCTACGACATCGAGCACGTCGACTCCCGCGCGAAGGCCGTCGTCACCAACACGACTTCGGTCGCCGCCTACCGCGGCGCCGGCCGCCCCGAGGCGACCGCCGCGATCGAGCGTGCGATGGACCTGTTCGCGGCCGAGATCGGCAAGGACCCGGCCGAGGTCCGCAAGCTCAACGTCGTCGCCCCGGACCGGTTCCCGTTCCAGACCAAGGGCGGGGTGGAGTACGACTCCGGCGAGTACGCCAAGGCGATCGACCTCGCCCTGGAGAACGCCGGCTACGACCGGCTGCGCGCCGAGCAGAAGGCCCGCCGCGAGTCCGGCGACGCCCGCCAGATCGGCATCGGCGTGTCCTCCTACGTCGAGATCACCGGTGGTGGCGCGTTCGCCGAGGACGCCTCGGTCGAGGTCCACCCCGACGGCTCGGTGACGGTGCTGACCGGCACCTCCCCGCACGGCCAGGGGCACGCGACGGCGTGGGCGATGCTCGCGTCCGACCAGCTCGGCGTCCCGATCGAGAAGATCACCGTCAAGCACGGCGACACCGACCTCGTCCCGCGCGGCGGCGGCACCATGGGGTCGCGGTCGCTGCAGACCGGCGGCGTCGCGGTGCACCAGGCCTCGGCCGAGCTGATCGACCTGGCCAAGCAGCGCGCGGCCGAGCTGCTCGAGGCGGGTGTCGACGACCTGGAGCTCGACCCGGCGAACGCCGCGATCACCGTCAAGGGCGTCCCCGGCGCGAAGTCGGTGACCCTGGCGGAGCTGGCGGCCGCCGAGCAGCTCAAGGTCGACACCACCTGGGACGGCAAGAAGCCGACCTTCCCGTTCGGCGCGCACGTCTGCGTCGTCGAGGTCGACACCGAGTCCGGCAAGGTGACGGTCGAGAAGATCATCGCCGTCGACGACGCGGGTCCCATCCTCAACCCGCTGCTCTGCGACGGGCAGCGGCACGGCGGGATCGCCCAGGGCATCGCGCAGGCGCTGCTCGAGGAGGTCATGTACGACGAGGAGGGCCAGCCGCTCACCGGGACCTTCGCCGACTACGGCATCCCGTCGGCGGCCGAGCTGCCCAGCTTCGACCTGGTCGAGATGACGACCCCGACTCCGGTCAACCCGATGGGCTACAAGGGCATCGGCGAGGCCGGGACGATCGGCTCCACCCCCGCCACCCAGAGCGCGGTCATCGACGCCCTGTCCCACCTCGGCGTCACGCACATCGACATGCCCCTGACCCCGATGCGGGTCTGGGAAGCCATCCAGGAGGCCTCCAAGTGAAGGTCGAGATCACCGTCAACGGTGAGCCCACCAGCGCCGACGTGGAGCCCCGCCAGCTGCTCGCGCACTACCTGCGGGAGACCGTCGGGCTGAAGGCCACCAACATCGGCTGCGACACCACGTCCTGCGGTGCGTGCACCGTGCTGCTCGACGGTGACGCGGTCAAGTCGTGCACCGTGCTGTCGGTGCAGGCCGACCAGCAGTCGGTCACCACCATGGAGGGGCTCGACGGCGCGTCCGAGGGCCGCCCCGAGCACCCGGTCACCGCGGCGTTCCGGTCCGAGCACGGGCTGCAGTGCGGCTTCTGCACCCCGGGCATGGTCATGTCCGCGGTGTCGTTGATCAGCCACGACGACGACCTGGACGAGCGGAAGGTCCGTGAGGGCCTGGAGGGCAACCTCTGCCGCTGCACCGGTTACCACAACATCGTGCGCGCCGTGCTCGTCGCCGCGGGCAAGGACCCGGACGCCGCGCAGAAGGCCGAGGCCGAGTCCGACGCGCTGCGCACCGCGCCCGCCTTCTCCCGTGGGGAGGCCGGCGCATGATCCCCCTCGCATTCGACTACGCCCGCCCCGACACCCTCGACGACGCCATCGCGCTGCTCGCCGAGAAGGGCGAGGACGCCAGCGTCCTGGCCGGCGGCCACTCCCTGATCCCGGTCATGAAGGTGCGCCTCGGCGCGCCGGAGTTCCTGATCGACATCGGCCGGCTGCCGGAGCTGAGCTACATCCGCGTCGAGGGCGACGAGCTCGCCGTCGGTGCGGCGACCAAGCACCGCGACGTGGTCGACTCGGCCGAGGTCGCGAAGGAGGTCCCGCTGCTCGGGGCCGTCGCCCGCACCGTCGGCGACCCGCAGATCCGGGCCCGGGGCACGCTGGGCGGCACCGTCGCCCACGCCGACCCGGCCGCGGACCTGCCCGCCGCGCTGCTCGCGCTGGATGCCACCGTCGTCCTGCAGGGGCCGCGCGGGAAGCGGACCGTGCCGATCGGCGAGTTCTACACCGGCGTGTTCACCACGGTCCGCGAGCCCGACGAGCTGATCGTCGAGATCCGGATCCCGCGCTGCGGGGACAAGGGCTGGGCGTACGAGAAGTTCACCCGTCGCAGCAACGACTGGGCGATCGTCGCCGTCGCCGTGTCCGACGACCGCATCGGCCTGGTCAACATGGGGTCGACGTCGTTGCGGGCGACCGCGACGGAGCAGGCGCTGAAGGACGGGAAGTCGGTCGCCGAGGCGGCCGCGCTGGCCGCCGAGGGTGCCGAGCCGCCTGCCGACACCCACGGGTCGGTCGCCTACCGCACCCACCTGGTGCAGGTGCTGACCCGCCGCGCCCTGGAGACCGCGCACGGCGCGCGCTGACCCGCGCACCCGCGGCCCGCGTCCCTCCCCGGGGCGCGGGCCGTGGTCGTGTCAGGGCCCGGGACGGACCAGCCCCGCCTCCTGGGCGGCGATCGCGGCCTGGGTGCGGGAGCGCAGGCCCAGCTTCGCGAGGACGCGCGAGACGTGCGTCTTTGTCGTCCCCTCCGAGATCATTAGCTCCGCGGACAGCTCCGCGTTCGAGAGCCCGCGGCCCAGCCCGGCGAGCACGTCGGTCTCGCGTGCGGTGAGCCTCTCCAGCCCCGGCACCGACGACGGCCGCGGCGCCCCCGCGTAGCGGCGGATCACCCGCCGGGTCACCTCCGGCGCCAGCACGCCCTCGCCGCGGGCGACGGCCCGGACCCCGTCGGTGAGCCGGGCCGCGTCGACCGACTTGAGCAGGAACCCGCCGGCACCCGCCGCGAGCGCGCCGTCGACGAGCTCGTCGAGGTCGAACGTGGTCAGGACCAGGACCTGCGTGGCCCCTGCCGCGGTGCCGGCGCCCGTTCCGGTGGGCCTGCTCCCGGTGATCCGCCGGGTGGCCTCGATGCCGTCGATGCCGGGCATCCGGATGTCCATCAGCACCACGTCGGGCCGGTGCTCGGCGGCGGCCCGCACCGCGGCGAGCCCGTCGGCGACCTCGGCGACGACGTCGATGTCCGGTGCCGAGCCGAGGATCAGCACCAGCCCGGTGCGGACGGCCTCCTGGTCGTCGGCGACGACCACCCGGATGGTCACCGCCCCACCTCCTCGCCGGTGCCGGTGCCGGTGCGGATGTCCAGGGTCGGGTCCGAGGCCGGTGCCGGGCCCAGGGGCAGGTCGGCCCGGACCAGCCAGCCGTCGTGGTCGGGGCCCGCGTGCAGGGTGCCGCCGACGGCCCGGGCGCGCTCGCGCAGCCCGTCGAGCCCGGTGCCGCCGTGCAGCCCCGGGCCCGCCGCGGGACGCCGGCCGGGGCCGTTGCGCACCTCGACGAGCAGCCGGCTCGTCGAGTGGCACACCACGGACCCGGACGGGGCCGGGCCGCGTGCCTGGTGTGCCACTCGGCGCGGGATGCCGGGGGTGCCGGGGGTGACGGCGAGGCGCACCGTCACGTCCGAGCCGGGCGCGTGCTTCGCCGCGTTGGTCAGCGACTCCTGCACGATCCGGTACCCGGCGAGGTCGACCGGGGCGGGCAGCGGGGCCGCGCCGCGACCGTCGTCGAGGGCGGGGGACAGGCCGGCGGCGCGGGCCTCGTCGAGCAGGGTGTCGACCTCGGACAGCCGGGCGGGCGCCCCGGGCGGGTCGGTGGTGTCGCCGTCGCGCAGCAGCCCGATCATCGTGCGCATCTCCCCGAGCGCGGCGACGCCGGAGGACCGCACCGTCCCCAGCACCCGCCGGACCAGCGCGGGGTCGGCGCCGGGCTGCAGTGCCGCCTCGGACTGCAGCGCGATCGCCGACAGCCGCCCGGCGACGACGTCGTGCAGGTCGCGGGCCATCCGGGCACGTTCCGCGGCGACGGCGGCGTCCCGCTCCCGGGCCGCCGTCCGCTCCGCCGCGACGGCCCGTTCCCCCTCGACGGCCGCCAGGTCCCGGAACCGGCGCACCTCCAGCCCCCAGACCAGCGGGAGCCCGACCACCAGCGTCAGGTTGAGCACGGCGTAGGTGCCGGTGCGGGTGCCCGCCACGAGCAGCGCGGCGACACCGAGGACGGTGGCGACCCCACCGGCGGCGACGGCCACCGCACGCGCGGTGCGCCGTGGCGGGAACACCACGGCGCAGTAGAGCAGGTCGGTGAACACGAGCACCGTCCCGATCTCGGTGCGGCCGCCCAGGACGGGGCCCGCGACCAGGGCCGCCGTGCCGACCAGCAGGCCGGCGGGCACCCCGATCCGGCGCACCGCCGACGCGGCGCAGCCCAGCCCCATGACCAGCAGCGACGCCGTCGTCGCCCCGGTGTCCGCGCCCCACCAGGCGATCCCCGCGTCGGGCAGTGCCCAGATCAGCAGCAGCCCGACCACGAACCACACCACGCCGGTACCGGCGTCCCGCAGCACCGAGGGTGCGCCGCCGTCGCGGTTCACCAGGTACGTGATCACACCCCATCCCAGCACGCCCGGCGCCCGCGCGGCGTCCGTCGAAGGTGGTACGCGCGGATCGGTCGCACGCCGGACGCGTCACCGCGGCCGGGTCGGCACGATCACCGGCCATGGGGGAGTCCTTGTTCGCCGAGCCGCTGCTGTGGCTGATCGTCGGTGCCGAGATCGGGTTCTGGGTGTTCCTGCCGGCCGGGCTGGGGGCGCGCTACGTGCTGCGCCGCCGGGGCCTGGGGGCGGTGCTGCTGCTGGGGGTGCCGCTGATGGACCTCGTGCTGGTCACCGCCTCGACGGTGGACCTCGCGACCGGCGGCGCACCGTCGCGGGTGCACGGGCTGGCCGCGCTCTACCTCGGGATCACCGTCGCGTTCGGGCACTCGCTGGTGCGGTGGGCCGACGTCCGGGGCGCCCACCGCTTCGCGGGCGGCCCGGCACCGGTGCGCCCGCCCCGGGGCGGGGTCGCCCGGACGCGGTACGAGTGGCGCGAGTACCGCAAGGTCGTCGCCGCCTGGGTGGTCACGGCGGCGGTGCTGGTCCTGCTGTCGGTGGCCGGCGGCCGCACGTTCCCGGCGCCGGGCGCCTGGCCGGAGGACCCGATGTGGTCCTGGCTCGCGACGGCGTCGCTGGCCGCCGGGATCTGGTTCGTCGTGGGGCCGCTGTGGGCGACCGTCTTCCCCGGCAGCGGGGACCGGGAGCGCACCGGTGTCCGGTGACCGCCTCGCCGCCCCGGACGTGCTCCGTGGCCTCGCGATCGCCGGGACCTTCGCGACGAACGTCTGGGTGTTCGCCGACCCGCGCGGGCCGGGCGCGGTGTTCGCCGGGTTCGCCGGGGGCTGGTGGCTCGACACCGCGCTCCGCGCCGTCGCGAACGGGAAGTTCCTCGCGCTGCTCACGCTGCTGTTCGGGATCGGGATGGAGCTGCAGTACCGCTCGGCGGTGCGCCGCGGCCTGCGGTGGCCGGGCCGCCACCTCGCCCGCGCCGCGATCCTGTTCACCGAGGGACTGCTGCACTACGTGCTGGTCTTCGAGTTCGACGTGCTGATGGGCTACGCGACCGCCTCGGTGCTCGTCGCGTGGCTGGTGGGGCGGTCGGCGCGGGTGCGGGTGGCGGCCGCCTGCGTCGCCGGGGCGGTCACGGTGCTGCTGGTGGGCGGTGCGACCGTCGCGACGGCCGGGAGCACCGGCGCAGACGTGCCGCTCCCGCCGTACCCGGCGACCTGGACCGGGCAGGTGGCCGCACGGCTGGCCGACCCGCTGCTGTACCGGGTCGAGCTGGCGCTGATCGTCCCGTCGGCGGTGGTGCTGTTCCTGGCCGGGTCCGCGCTGCTGCGCGCCGGGCTGTTCGACGCCGGTGCGACCACCCTGCGCCGACGGATGATCGGCACCGGGGTGGCCGGCGCGCTGCTCACGGTGCTCACCACGCTGGGCGGTGACCCGTGGTTCCTCGTCGAGCGCTACCTGGTCGCCCCGCTGGTCGCGCTGGGGCTGCTCGGCCTGGTCCCGGAGGTCCTGGCCCGGCTGCGCGGCCCGGCCGGTCCGGTGCGGTGCGGGCTCATCGCGCTCGGCCGGACCGCGATGAGCTGCTACGTCGGCCAGAACGTCGTGGCCGCGGTGCTGTTCGGCGCCTGGGGGCTCGGCGTGGCCGGGGCGCTCGCCGGTGTCGCGGCGCCGCTGCGGACCGGGGCGGTGGTCGGGATGTGGGTCCTCGTCGTCGCCGGGTCGGCCGCGGCGGCGGGGTGGTGGCTGCGCCGCCACGACCGCGGGCCGCTGGAGGCACTCACCCAGGCCCTGCTCAGAGGTCGATCACCAGCCAGCCGCCGTGGTGCTCGGACACCGTGAACGGATGGCCGGTGCGCTCCCCGATCCGGGTCAGGACGCGCTCGTCGAAGACCCGGACGTGACCCCAGGCGGGGTTCGGCTCGTTCTCGAACGGGACGGCGACGACCACCCGTCGCCGGGCCAGGCGCAGCATCTCGACGACGACCTCGTCGCCGTCGGACTCGGACAGGTGCTCGACGAGGTGCACGGCGAACACGGTGTCCGCGCAGCCGTCGGGCAGGGCGACGGCACGCGCGTCGGCGACGTGGGTCTCGACGTCGGCGCCGAGCTGCGGCGCCATCCGGGTCAGCAGCTCGACGGTGCCTCCGGTCAGGTCGGTGGCGGTGACGCGATGGCCGTCGCGGGCCAGCTGCAGCGACAGGAAGCCGAAGCAGCAGCCGAGCTCCAGCACCTCCTCGCCCAGCACGAGGGAGCGGGCGCGGGCGTGCACCGGCGCCATCTCGGCGTTGGTGCCGCCGGGCTCGGGCTCACCGGCCAGCGCGTCGAGGGTGTTGCGGTAGAAGGCGAGCCACGCGTCGTCCGGGAGGTCGGGGTCCTTCGCGGCGCTCGCGACGCAGGCGACGAACGCCTCCTCGAAACGCTCGGCCGGCAGGATCCCGGGCTGCACCAGGGTGCGGTCCAGCCAGCCGGCGAGGTCGTTGGAGAGCCGGTCGGTTCCGATCATGGATCGCTCCTGTGCGTGCGGGGGCCCGCTCCACGCTAGGCGGTCGCGGGCACGCCGCACCACGTCCGACGGCCGGGTCCCTCCCCGTCCGGACGGTGGGGGCGGGCTCCGGTGCCGGTCCGGGATGCTCAGGCGCCCTGGGCGGCGAGCAGCCGGGCCTTCAGTGCGGCGTCCTTGTTGACCGGGTCGTGGGCGCCGTCCGGGGTCGTCCCCGCGGCGACGGCGATCGCGTTCATGGTGCCGACCATCCGGCACAGGTGGGCGATGCGGCGCTCGTCGGCGTCGACGGGCGGGGCGCCGTCGAGCAGGGCCAGGGTGCGGTTCACCCAGATCACCTCGGCGTGCATCCCGGCCTCCTCGAGCACACCGCGCAGCCGCAGCCCGATCTCGCGGCGGGACAGCCCGTTCCAGCTCTCGAGGGTGCGGGCATCGAGCGGGAACAGCAGGTCCCGGTCGCGCAGGTGGATCAGCTCCAGGGCGTGCGCACGACCGTAGGCGCAGTACGTGCACCCGTTCACCAGGGAGATCGTGAGCCCGGCGAGGTGGGTGCGTACGGGGCCCAGCACGCGCAGGGTGACCAGGAAGCGCGGGAAGTTGGCCGCGAACCAGCGCAGCGCGGGCCCGCTGCCCATCATGGTGACCATCGCCGGGATCACCCCCGGCGTGTAGCCCCACAGCGCGGTGCACACGCGACCGACGATCCGGAGGACCGCTCCGCCACCGTCCGACATCCGGCCCTCCTTCCCGAAGGGGACGCCCGATCGTACTCCGGGCCGCCCCTGCGGCGGCACGAAATCGGCCGATCGGCCCAGCCGGGGGCATCGATGCGTCGGGCGGCGGCCCGGTGGGGCGGATAGTGTCCGGTCATGGCTTCCGTACCCGCCGTCGTGGCGCCCCGACCGCTGCCCGTCGACGACCCCGAGTGCCTCGTCGACGCCGAGATCGAGGTCGGTGCGCCCGGCCCGCACGACCTGCTCGTCGACGTCCGCGCCGTCTCGGTGAACCCGGTGGACGGCAAGGTCCGCTCGTCGTTCGACGCGGCCGACGGGCCGAAGGTCCTCGGCTTCGACGCCGCGGGCGTCGTCGTCGAGGTGGGCGACCGGGTGCAGGGGTACGCCCCCGGCGACGAGGTCTACTACGCCGGCGCGATCGACCGGCCCGGCAGCAACGCCCACCGCCAGCTCGTCGACTCCCGCATCGTCGGGCGCAAGCCGTCGACCCTGGACTTCGCCGCCGCGGCCGCGCTGCCGCTGACCTCGATCACCGCGTGGGAGTGCCTGCACGACCACCTGCGCGTCACCGCCGACACCACCGGGACGCTGCTCGTCGTGTCCGCCGCGGGCGGGGTCGGGTCGATGGTCCTGCAGCTCGGCCGGCGCACCGGGCTGACGCTGGTCGGCACCGCCTCCCGCACGGAGTCCGCGGACTGGGCGCGGCAGATGGGTGCGCACGCGGTCGCCGACCACCACGACCTCGTCGGCACGGTGCGCGAGGTCGCCCCGGACGGCGTGCAGTACGTGTTCTCGCCGGTGTCGGCGGGCAACGTCGAGGCCTACGCGGAGCTGATGACCCCGCGCGGGATCGTCGTCGCCATCGACGAGCCGGAGGGCCTGGACACGCTCCCGCTGAAGACGAAGTCGCAGGCCTGGCACTGGGAGCTGATGTTCACCCGGCCGCTGTCGGAACCGGGCTCGACGGTGCAGCGGGAGATCCTGGACGAGGTGTCCCGGCTCGTGGACGCCGGGGAGCTGCGGACCACCGAGACGCGGCGCCTGCAGGGGCTGACCGCGGCGTCGCTGCGGGAGGCGCACCGGCTCATCGAGTCCGGCGGCACCGTCGGGAAGATCGTGGTCGAGCGGTAGGTGGACCCCGGCGGGTGGCCCCGGTGCGGACACCGGCACCACCCACCGGCGGGGTCAGCGGCCGATCAGCTCGCCGGCCATCTCGTTCGTGGTCGCCTCGAAACCGGACAGGTCCCGGACCACGCGGACGCGGTCGCAGTACTCGGCGTAGGCGGGCAGGTCGCAGCGGCCGAGCCCCCACGAGTACCGCGGCTCCGGGGTCAGCCAGATCGTCTCCCGGGCCCGCCGGGTGATCTCGACGAACGCCTCCATGTTGGGGTCGTTGCCGTTCCCGCGGCCGTCGCCGAGCACCAGGACCGTGGTCCGGCGGGTGACCGCCGAGCCGTGGTCCTCCAGGAACTGGCCGAAGGCCAGGCCGTAGTTGGAGTTGGCGTCGACGTCGAGCTGGTCGCCCCCGAAGATCAGACCGAGGGCGTGCTCGACGGGGTGGTCGGCGAACAGGTCGGTCACCTCGACGAGGTCGGCCACGAACGCGAACGAGCGCACCTGGCCGAACAGGTCCTGCAGCCCGTGCACCAGGTGCAGGGTGAACCGCGCGGTGGCCCGGACCGACAGCGAGACGTCGGCCAGCACCACCAGGCGCGGCTTGTCCTCCTGGCGCTGCACGGTGACCGGGGAGAACGGGACGCCGTCGTAGCGCATGTTCTTGCGCATGGTGCGGGCCGAGTCGATCCGGCCCCGCGGCGAGACCCGTCTGCGGTGCGTGAGCGCACCGTGCAGCGACTTGGCCAGCCGCCGCAACGAGTCCTCCAGCTGCATGCGCTCGGTCTCGCTCGCCCGGTCGACCTCGGCGACGCGTTCGGCGTCGTCGTGGCCCTCGACGATCCGCTGCTCGATCGCGAGCAGCTTCTCCAGGTGCGCCTTGAGCAGCTCCGGGAGGTTGTCGAGCACCCCGGTGAGGCGCCGGCGCAGCGCAGCGGCGTCGTCCTCGGTGCCCTGCTCCTCCTCCGACAGCCGGTCCTCCTCGGAGTTCAGCCAGCCCAGCAGCGCGTCCTGCTGGGCGACCGACAGGTCGGCGTCGACCTTGGTGCCCTGCTGCTGGGAGATGTCGCCGGGTTGACCGCCGCCGGAGAACCGGTCGGTCTCGATCTGCACGCGCTGGCCGTCGGTGACGTCGCCCGCCTGCTCCTTGGAGAGCACGATCTCGTCCGTCATCGAGGCCATGTCGATCTTGTTGGCCTCCTGGTGCAGATTGTACTGCTCGGCCAGGTCCTCCGGGTCGAAGAACTCCTTGATGTCGACCGGTGAGCCGTGGTCGTGCCCCTCCTGCGGGGTCTCCGACGGCTCCTCGGACAGCGTGAAGTTCTCCAGTGGGGTGTCGTCGGACAGATCGCCGTGGCCGTGGCCGTGCCCGTGGCCGGTGTCCGCCTCGCCCACCCTGACCAGGGCGAAGAACAGGTCGAAGACCTCGTCGAAGGTCGACTCGTCACGCCGGTCCTTGATCAGCGCGATGCGCAGCGCCTCCTTGAGCACCGCCTTGTCGGACAGCACCCCGGGCTGGGCGGCGCAGGCCATCGCGTCGAGTGCCTCGGACACCGAGATGCGCACCGCCCGGATCCGCAGGAGCCGGACGAAACGGTGGATGCTCGCTTCCACGCCGACGCCCCGATCAGACCGGGCGCTTGCGGGAGCCGCCGAAGGACCGGGAGCCCTGGCCGGGCGAGACCTTCCGGACCGCCGACGGCGGCGGGGCGACGCCGCCCGGCAGGCCGCCGTAGATGCCGCCGTGCCGGCCGGCCTGGTCCTTCGCGGCCCGCTTGGCGCGGCCGTCGATGTCACCGTCGTCCGGGTCGTCGTCGCGGGCGCTCGGGGTGCGCGCGGCGCGCGGCGCGGGCTCGTCGTGGCTGTGGTCGCCGTCGTGTCCGTGTCCGTGGCCGTGCCCGTGTCCGTGGCCCTGCTCGGCGACGACCGCGTTCGGGTCGACCAGGTTCGGCAGCGCGTCCAGCGCCTTCTTGACGTCCTTGTCGTACTTGACGACGACCGAGACGGTGTCGGACAGGATCTGCGAGCTCAGCTCGTCGACCCCCAGGACGGCCAGCGTGCGCGCCCAGTCGATGGTCTCCGAGATCGAGGGCGACTTGCGCAGCTCCAGCTCGCGCAGCCCGCGCACGACGTTGACGAGCTCCTCGGCCAGCTGGTCCGACAGCCCGGTCTTCTTCGACTTGACGATCTCCAGCTCGCGGGAGGCCGACGGGTAGTCGAGGAACAGGTGCAGGCAGCGGCGCTTGAGCGCGGCGGCGAGGTCGCGGGTGTTGTTCGAGGTCAGCAGCACGTACGGGCGCTGCTCGGCGACGAAGGTGCCGATCTCGGGCACGGAGATCTGGAACTCGCCCAGGGTCTCCAGCAGGACGGCCTCCAGGGCCTCGTCGGCGCGGTCGACCTCGTCGATCAGCAGCACGACGGGCTGTTCGGAGCGGATGGCCTCCAGCAGCGGGCGCGGCGCGAGGAAGCGCTCGGAGAAGAACACGCTCTCCTGGGACCCGATGCGGTCGACCGCGGAGGCGAGGTCGGGGGCGTCCTCGACGAGCTGCCCGATCTTCTCGCGGAGGATCTGGGTGTACATGAGCTGCTTGCCGTAGTCCCACTCGTACAGGGCCTTGGTCTCGTCCTGGCCCTCGTAGCACTGCAGGCGCAGCAGCCGGCGCCCGGTGGCGACGGCGAGCATCTTCGCCAGCTCGGTCTTGCCGACCCCGGCGGGCCCCTCCAGCAGCAGCGGCTTGTCCAGCCGGGTCAGCAGGAACACCGTCGTGGCCAGGCGGGTGTCGGCGATGTAGCCCTGCTCCCGCAGGGTCTCGATCACCTGGTCGACGGACTCGAACGGACCGGTCGAGGCGACGGCGTCCGCCGCCTCGGTCACAGTGGGGACGACAGCCTCGGACACGCGGATATCTCCTTCGCGGGCCGCACCGGCTCTGGTGCGGAGAAGAGCGGGGCCGCAGCCAGCGGGCCCACCCACCCGAGTATCACCTCGGATGGCTGGGCCCGCTGGTGCGACGGTGGACGTACTGACCTGCGGATCAGGTCAGCAGGTCGTCCAGGTCACCGTTGATGGAGTGGTCGACGACCGGGCGGACGGTCTCGAACGTGCACTCCTTCGGGTTGCCCGGGGTGCAGGCGTCGCCGAGGACGTGGTTGGTGATCCGGTCGACGTCGGCCGCGTCACCGACGATGGTGGGCGCGTTCTCGTAGAACTTGGTCGGGCCGGTGCCCAGCCGGTTCTTCGAGTAGGTGTCCTGCTTGACGTCGGCGAACTTCTCCGGGATGCCCACGTCGCGCAGCAGCCGGATGGAGGCGGCGAGCGCGGCGTCGGCGGCCTGCGGCTTGGTCATGCCGCGGGTGTCGACCCCCATCGCCTCGGCGATGTCGGCGAAGCGCTCGTACACGACGGGCATGTTGAACGCCCACACGCGGGGCAGCGCGATGGCGTTGTTCAGGCCGTGGTGGGTGTCGTAGAACGCCGACACCGCGTGGCTGATCGAGTGGATGATGCCGAGGCCACCGGAGTTGAACGCCTGGGCGGCGATGTACTGCGCGTACATCATGCCCTCGCGGCCGGAGAGCTCCTGGCCGTTCCAGACGGCCTTGCGCAGGTTCTGCGAGGTCAGCTTGATCGCGTGCAGCGCGTTGCCCAGCGACGGCTGGAAGTCCAGCCGCGAGACGTAGGGCTCCGAGGCGTGCGCGAGCACGTCGAACCCGCACTGCGCGGTGTAGTCGATCGGGCAGTCGTAGTAGAGCACCGGGTCGTCGATCGCCAGGGTGGTGACCGAGGCGTCGTCGAACGCGACGTACTTGTGCGGGTTGTCGGGGTCGGTCGTGGTGTCGGTGATGACGTAGGCCCACGAGGTCTCCGAGCCGGTGCCGGCCGTGGTGGAGACCGCGATGTGCGGCGGGTTGGCCGGGTTCTCGGACTTGTTGAAGCCCTCGAACTCGTTGACGTTGCGGCCGTCGTGCGCGACCGAGATGCGCGCGCCCTTGCAGGCGTCGTGCGAGGAGCCGCCGCCGATGGAGACGAACGAGTCGCAGTTGTTCTGCTGGTAGAGGCCCACAGCGTCCATGACGTTGTAGTCCTTGGGGTTCGACTCGACCTTGTCGTACAGCACGACCTCGAGGCCGTGGTACTTCATCGACTCGACGATCTTGTGGACGATGTCGGTGCCCCGCAGGCCCGACGTCATGACCAGGGTCTTCTTGAAGCCCAGCTTCAGGGCCTCCGGGCCGATGAGCTCGTGCGACCCCGGACCCATGAGCGCACGGGGGAACGGGTGGAACTCCTTGATGGGGAACGGCTTGAGCAGCTCGTCTACCTGCATGTCAGCCCTTTCTGAGGCAGGTGGATGGGTCGAGACCGCACGCTATGACCCCTGTGGCCGCGGGCACAGGGGTGATCGCCATTACCCCTCGGGAGACCGGGCAGGTTCCCCCTCCGAACGGAGGGGCACAGGGTGAGGTCGCCCTCGACCCGGCCGCCGGGGAGGGTGTGACAGTAATGCCAATGTATGGCAACAGGGATCGCTCGGCAACAGTCTGTCCGGCCGGTCCGGGGTACTGTCGGCTCGCCGACGGTTCGTGCCGGCCCGACGACGGGGCGTCACGAGGCAAGAGGGAACCCGGTGGGAATCCGGGACTGCCCCGCAGCGGTGAACGGGAACGACCGCCGTCAACAGCACTGGGAGTGATCCCGGGAAGCGACGGCCAGTAGGTGTGCGCAGTGCGCCCGTGAGTCCGAAGACCTGCCGCCGGTGCGTGCGCCGTCCGGCGTGCGCGGATCCGTGGCCTCGCGGGAGGACCGGGCGGACGACCGGGCACCGTCGTGCCCGGCGGTCGCAGGCGCCCCGTGCCGGCGACGGGTCCTCCACCGCACTCGCGAGGAGAGAGGGCCGTGAGCATTCCTTCCAGCAGCACCATCGGCAGCACCGTCCTGGGGTACCCCCGGATCGGACCGGACCGGGAGCTCAAGCGGGCGACCGAGTCGTACTGGGCCGGGCGGACCGATGCGTCCGCACTGCACGACGTCGCCGCCGGGCTGCGCCGCGACACCTGGACCGGGCTGCGTGACGCCGGGCTCGGCTCGGTGCCGGGCAACACGTTCTCGTTCTACGACCACGTCGGAGACACCGCGCTGGCGGTCGGGGCTGTGCCGGAGCGCTTCGCCGGCGTCGCCGACCCGCTGGAGCGGCTGTTCGCGATGGCCCGCGGCCGCACCGGCGCCCCGGCCTGCGAGATGACCAAGTGGTTCGACACGAACTACCACTACCTGGTCCCCGAGGTCGGCCCGGACACCCGGCTCGCGCCGGGCAGCCGCAAGGCCCTCGACGAGTTCCGCGAGGCCCTGCGCTGCGGGATCACCACCCGTCCGGTGCTGGTCGGGCCGGTGACCTTCCTGCTGCTGTCCAAGCCGGCCGACGGTGCACCGGAGGGCTTCCGCCCGCTGCACCTGCTCGGGCCGCTCGTCGAGGTCTACCGCGACCTGCTCGCCGAGCTCGCCGAGGCGGGCGCGGAGTGGGTGCAGCTCGACGAGCCCGCCTTCGCCGCCGACCGGACGCCGCAGGAGGTCGCGGCGCTGCGCCGGGCCTACGACCGGCTCGCCTCGGCGACCCGGCGGCCCAAGATCCTCGTCGCGTCGTACTTCGGGGAGCTGGGACCCGCCCTGCCCGCGCTCGCCGCCACGGCCGTCGAGGGGCTGGCGCTCGACCTCGTCGCGGGGGCCACCGACCTGGACGCCCTCGATGTGGGAGACCCGGCGGTCCCGGGGCTGGACCGGAAGGTGGTGCTGGCCGGCGTCGTCGACGGGCGCAACGTGTGGCGCACCGACCTGGACCGGGCACTGGCGACGGCGCAGCGGCTGGTCGGCGTCGCGGGGCGGGTCGAGGTCTCGACGTCGTGCTCGTTACTGCACGTCCCCTACGACCTGACCGCGGAGACGGCTCTGCCCGGCGACGTCGTCGACATGCTGGCGTTCGCCCGGCAGAAGGTCACCGAGGTCGTGCTGCTCGGGCGGGCCCTGCGCGAGGGACCCGACGCGGTCGCGGCGGAGCTCGACGCCGCACGGGCCGTCCGGGAGCGGGTCGCCGCCACCGCGCGCCGCGACGAGCGGGTGCGGTCCCGGCTCGACGCGCTCGGCCCCGACCACTACCGGCGCGGTCCCGGCGACGTCCGGGCGAAGGTCCAGCGCGAGGCGCTCGGCCTGCCCGTCGTCCCCACGACGACGATCGGCTCCTTCCCGCAGACCGCGCAGATCCGGCGCGACCGGGCCGCGCACCGCTCCGGCACGATCGACACCGGCACCTACACCGAGCGGATGCGCCAGGAGATCGTCCGCGTGGTGCGGCTGCAGGAGGACATCGGGCTCGACGTCCTGGTGCACGGTGAGCCCGAGCGCAACGACATGGTCCAGTACTTCGCCGAGCACCTCGACGGCTTCGCCACCACCGAGCACGGCTGGGTGCAGTCCTACGGCTCGCGGTGCGTACGCCCGCCGATCCTGCACTCGGACGTGTCCCGGCCCCGGCCGATCACGGTGGAGTGGGCGCGGTTCGCCCAGTCGCTGTCCGACGCGCTGGTCAAGGGGATGCTGACCGGCCCGGTGACGATCCTGGCCTGGTCGTTCGTGCGTGACGACCAGCCGCTGGGTGACACCGCCCGGCAGGTGGGGCTGGCCCTGCGCGACGAGGTAGGAGACCTGGAGGCCGCCGGGATCCGGATCATCCAGGTCGACGAGCCCGCGCTGCGCGAGCTGCTGCCCCTGCACGAGCGGGACCGGCCCGGGTACCTGGACTGGGCGGTGGACGCGTTCCGGCTGGCCGTCGGGGCCGTCGCCGACGCCACCCAGATCCACACCCACCTCTCCTACTCCGAGTTCGGCGAGGTGGTGGGGGCGATCGACGGGCTCGACGCCGACGTCACCACCGTCGAGGCGGCCCGGTCGCGGATGGAGGTGCTGGCCGACCTCGGACCGGGGGTCCCGCGCGGGCTCGGCCCGGGCGTCTACGACGTCCACTCACCCGAGGTGCCCGGCACCGACGAGCTGGTCGAGCAGCTCGGCGCGGCCCTGCGCCACATCGGACCGGACCGGCTGTGGGCCAACCCGGACTGCGGGCTGAAGACCCGCGGTGAGGCGGAGACGGTGGCGGCCCTGACCAACCTGGTCGCCGCGGCCCGCCTGGTCCGGGACTCGGCGACGACCGGCTGAGCCCGCGTCGCGACGCCCCGCGGCTCCCCGGCCGCGGGGCGTTGCTCACGCGCCATTGATTGAACAGATGATCAGATGTAGTCATATGGAGTGATCGCACGAAAGATGGCCGCGCTGCTCGCGGCCGCCGCCCTGGTGCTGACCGGCTGTGGTGCCGGCACCGGCGGCGCCGGGACCCCGGACCCGGCCGGTGAGCTGACCGTGGCCCTGCAGTTCCCGCCGCGCGCCGACTACGCCTTCGACGCCGACGACGGCGCCCGGCTGCAGTCCCTCGGCGTCGCCGAGACCCTGACCACTGTCGACGCCGACGCCCGCCCGGCGCCGATGCTCGCGACGGGCTGGGAGCAGCAGGGCAACGCCTGGCGGGTCACCCTGCGCCAGGACGTGCGGTTCCACGACGGCACCCCGCTCACCCCGGACGCCGTCGTCACGGCGCTGCGCTACGTCGCGGGCGTCGAGGCCCCGCCGCGGGCGATCCGGGGCATCGGCTTCGCCGTCACCCCCGACGGCGCCGACGCCGTGCGGATCACCACCACCGAGCCCGACCCGGTGATGCCGTTGCGCCTGTCCAGCGGCAACCTCGGCATCCTCGCGCCCGCCGCCTACGCCGGCGGCGGGGCGCCGGCCTACCTGCGCACCGCGACCGGCCCGTTCGTGCTGGACTCGGTCAGCGGCGCCGACTCCGCGCAGCTGGTCCGCAACGACGACTACTGGGGCGAGCCGGCGGGTGCCGCCCGGGTCACCGTCCGCTACGTCGAGGACCCGCAGGCCCGCGCGCTGGCGATCCAGGCCGGCGACGTCCAGTTCGCCGAGGGGCTGCCGCAGGCCCAGCTGGCGCAGGTCCGCGCCGCCGGCGCCGAGGTCGTCGAGTACCCCAACGCGCGCACCGTGCCGCTGCAGCTCAACCAGTCCGCGACGCCGTTCTCGGACCTGCGGGTCCGCCGGGCCGTCACCGCGGCGCTCGACCGCCCGGTGCTGGCCCAGCAGGTCCTCGCCGGTGGGGCCGCACCCGCGGCCGACCTGTTCGGCGCGGCCGTGCCCTGGGGCGAGACCGCGCCGCCGCCCGGGGCCGACGTCGCCCGCGCCCGGCAGCTGCTCGCCGAGGCCGGCTACACCGAGCAGAACCCGCTGACGGTGCGGCTGTGGACCTTCCCGAACCGGCCCGAGCTGCCCGCGCTGGCGAACGCGATCCAGGCGATGCTCGGTGCCGCCGGGGTGACGGTCGACATCACCGTCGGGAACTACGAGGCCCAGGAGCCGAAGGTCCTCGCCGGTGACTACGACATGTTCCTCAACTCGCGCAGCTACCTGTCCGACTTCCCGGACGCGGCGAGCACGCTGACCTCGGACTACACCTGCGACGGCAGCTACGCCATCGACCAGTACTGCAACCCCGCCTACGACGCGCTGGTCGACCGGCTCAACTCCACCGAGGACCCGGCAGCCCGCCAGCAGCTGTTCGGAGAGGCCGCCGCGATGCTGACCCGCGACGCCGTCGGCGTCATGGTCGTGCACCCGCGCAACACCGCCGTGCTGCGCGGCGCCACGGGCTTCGTCCCCGACCCGCTGCAGATCCGCCCGGTGCTGCCGCAGCTCTCCCCGACCACGGGGTGATCGGGCTCCTGCTGCGCCGGCTCGCCGTCGTCGGGCCGGTGCTGCTGGCCGCGTCGGTGCTGGTGTTCGCGCTGCCGCGGCTGGTCGGCGTCGACCCGGCGCGGGCGGTCCTGCGGGCCCGCAGCGCCGAGGCGGTGCCGGACCCGGCGACCGAGGCGCGGCTGCGGTCCTCGCTGGGGCTGGACGCGCCGGTCACCGAGCAGTACCTGCGCTGGCTGGGCGGGGTCCTGCGCGGCGACCTCGGCCACGGCTACGTCGCCCGGACCCCGGTCGCCGGGCAGATCGCCGACGCCGCGGCGGTCTCCGGGCTGCTCGCGGTGCTCGCGCTCGCCCTCGCGGCGGTCGTCGGCATCCCCGCCGGGGCCTACGCGGCACGCCGGCCCGGCGGACTGCTCGACCGGTTCCTCGGGCTGGGCACGGTCGCCGGGGTCGCGGTGCCGGAGTTCGTGCTCGCCCCCTGGCTGGTGCTGGTGTTCGCCGTGTGGGCCGGGGCGCTGCCCGCGCTCGGCTGGGGTGACCCCGCCCACCTGGTCCTGCCGGTGCTGACCCTCGCCGCCTACCCGGGGGCCCTGGCCGCGCAGCTCGTCCGCGCCGAGACCGCCGGGGTGCTGACCCGGCCGCACGTGCTCGTCGCCCGGGCCAAGGGCCTCGGTGCGCACCGGGTCCTGTGGCGGCACGGCGCCCGGCTCGCGACGACGTCGGTGACCGCGCTGGCCGGGATGTTCGTCGCCGGGCTGCTGGGTGGCTCGGTGGTGGTCGAGGTCGTGTTCGGCATCCCGGGGCTGGGGCGGCTGCTGCACCGGGCCGTCGTCGCGCAGGACCTGCCGGTGGTGCAGGCGGGCACGCTGCTCGTCGTCGCGGTCGCGGTGGTCGCGGGGGTGCTGGTGGAGGTGCTGGCGACGGCGCTGGACCCGGTGCTGCGCTCGGCGGGGTCACGGTGAGGCCCCGGGTGCGGACGGGGTGGTGGGTCGCGGCCGGGGTGGCCGCCCTGGCCCTGGCCGCGCCGGTGCCGATGCTCGTTCCGGCGGGCCTGCTCTCGGTACTCCTGCCCGACCCCGACGCCGTCGACTTCGCCGGGATGCTCGCCGGGCCGTCCGCGGCGCACCCGCTGGGCACCGACCAGCTCGGCCGGGACCTGCTCGCGCGCACCGTCCACGGCGGACGGCTGACCGTCGGGCTGGCGCTGTCCGCGGTGCTGGTCACCGGGGTGTCCGGGGTGGCCGTCGGGTCGCTCGCCGCGGTCGCGGGCCCGGTCGGGCGGGCGGCGATGCGGGTGGTCGACGTCCTGGCCGCGATCCCGGTGGTGCTGTTCGGGCTGCTCGCCGCGGTCGCGCTGGGTCCCGGCGTCGGGTCGCTGCTGGTGGCGGTCACGGTGATCGCCTGGACCCCGTTCGCCCGGCAGGCCTACCTGCTCGCGCTCGCCGAGCGGCAGCGGGAGTACGTGACGGCGGCGGTCGCCCTCGGCGCGGGGCCCGGGCGGGTCCTGACCCGCCACATCGCGCGGAACCTCGTCCCGCCGCTGGCCGCGCACGCGTGCGTCCGGTTCGCGAGCACCCTGCTCACCGTCTCCGGGCTGTCCTTCCTCGGGCTCGGCGTCCAGCCGCCGACCGCGGAGTGGGGCGCGATGGTGGCCGAGGGCCGCGAGTACCTGTTCGGCGCGCCGCAGGTGGTGCTCGTGCCCTCGCTGGCGGTCGTGCTGACGGCCGGGACGGCCCTGTGGTGGGGACGCCGGTGGGAACGGGTGGGTGCCCGGTGAGCTCAGGCCGCGTGGACCTGCCCGCCCGCGGGTTCGAGGGGCCTGCCCAGCTCGGGAAACCAGCGGAACGCCTCCGGCCTGCCCTCCCAGTCGCAGCCGGCGCACTCCGGGCCGTCGTGCGGGTGCTCGTCCACGATGCCTCCCGATCGTTGTTGCCATCACTGTGCAACAGAGTGTGTCGGGGTGTGAACCCTCCGGTCGGAGGGGCAGGGTGAGGGACGTGGGCGATGGGGACGACGTGGACGACGTGGACGACGTGGCCGGGCTGCTGAGCGCGTACCTGGCCGACCCGTACGCGGGCTGGAGCATGGGGGCGCCCGGCGCGATCGCGGAGTTCGTGCGGACCCCCGACGAGCCCGTCGGGCCGTCCGGGCCGGGCACGGTCGTCACCGCGCGCGGCGGGATCCGGATCGAGCCGCACCCGGCGACCCGGCCGCTGGCCTACCGGACGCCGGTCGGCCCGCACGAGCACTGGAACCACGCGGTCGCGCTCTGCCTGCCCGCGCCCGCGGCCCGCGGGGCCGCACGGAGGGCCGTCACCGTGCTCGGGCCCGACCGCTCCGCGCTGCGGCGGGCCGACCGCGACGCCGTGCTCGTCGACCTCGGGCTGGGCACGACCACGGTGGACGCCTGCGTGCGCACGGCCGACCCCGACCTGCTCGGGCTGCTGCGCCGTGCCGCGGGCGGCCCGCTCGACGGCGCGCTGACCACCGCGCTGGTCGAGGCGGGCCCGCACCGCGTGTTCACGACCGCGCTCGGCCGGGTCGAGGTGTACGCCGCGATCCCGCCGCCGGAGGGTCGCTCCCCCGACGGGCCGCACACCCACCTGCTCCCGCACGTGCTGCGCGAGGGCCGCACGCACGCGGCGACCGTGCCCGTGCCCGCCGGTCACCTGGCCTGCGCGCACCTCTACCCGGCGCACCCGCTGACCGACCTCACCGGGCGTCCGATCCCGTTCGACCCGACCCGGGCGGCCGCCTTCGACGGGCTGCTGGAGCGGTTCGGGGATCCGGACCAGTGGGCGGTGACCGCCGGGGTGGTCCGGGCGGTCGCGGCGGGGGAGGCGCCCGGGCCGCGTCCGGCGACGGCGCCCGGCCGGGCCGCGCAGGCGGTCGCGTTGCGGGTGCTCGCCGTCGCCGGTGGGGCGGACCCGGCCGTGCTCGACGCCTGGCGCGGCAGGACCGGCGCGGACGGGCTCCTCGACCCGAGCGGCGACCGCAACGCCGGCTGACGGCCCTCGGACCTCCGCGGCCAGTTCGGGCGCACCGGTGGCGGACCACCGCTGCTCGACCCGTCCCCGGAAGGTCAGGTCCGCGGGCCGGGCCGGTCACCCGGCCCGGCCCACCCTCTCAGTCCCAGTCCAGCGACCCACCCGTCCGGTACTCGGTCACCCGCGTCTCGAAGAAGTTCTTCTCCTTGCGCAGGTCCATGGCCTCGCTCATCCACGGGAACGGGTTCTCCGGCTCCCCGAACAGCGGGGCGAGCCCGATCTGCTCGGCCCGCCGGTCGGTGATGAACCGCAGGTAGCGCTCGCAGGACTCGGCGGTCAGGCCGAGCATCCCGCGGGGCATGGTGTCGCGGGCGTAGGCGACCTCCAGCTCGCACGCCTCGTACAGCATCGTCCGGATCTCGGCGGCGAAGTCGGCCGTCCAGAGGTGCGGGTTCTCGATCTTGATCTGGTTGATGCAGTCGATGCCGAAGTTCAGGTGGATCGACTCGTCCCGCAGGATGTACTGGTACTGCTCGGCGATGCCCACCATCTTGTTGCGCCGGCCGAGCGAGAGGATCTGCGCGAACCCGGTGTAGAACCACATGCCCTCGAACACCACGTAGAACGCGACGAGGTCACGCAGGAACGCACGGTCGTTCTCCGGGGTGCCGGTCCGGAAGTCCGGGTCGGACAGGGCCCGGGTCCAGCGCAGCGCCCAGGCGTCCTTCTCGGTGATCGAGGGGACCTCGCGGTACGCGTTGAACAGCGCGCCCTCGTCGAGCCCGAGCGACTCGCACACGTACTGGAACGTGTGGGTGTGCACGGCCTCCTCGAACGACTGCCGCAGCAGGTACTGGCGGCACTCGGGGTTGGTGAGGTGGCGGTACACCGCAAGCACGATGTTGTTCGCGACCAGCGACTCCGCGGTGGCGAAGAACCCGAGGTTGCGGGTGAGTATGAGGCGCTCGTCGTCGGTGAGCCCGCCGGGGGAGCGCCACAGCGCGATGTCGGCCTGCATGGCGACCTCGGTCGGCATCCAGTGGTTGGCGCAGCCGGCCAGGTACTTCTCCCAGGCCCAGGTGTACTTCAGCGGCAGGAGCTGGTTGACGTCGGCGCGCGCGTTGATCATGCGCTTGTCGTCGGCGTCGATCGGGGCGGCGCCGCGGGCGATCTCGCCCAGGCCGCTGGCGTTCTCGGTGCTTCCGGTGGGCTGCAGAGTGGTCACTGGCAGGCCTCGCAGTCGGGGTCGTCGACCGAGCAGGCACGGCCCGGATCGAGGTCGGGGGCGGTGGCGGGCACGGCGGTGGCCGGGACCGCGGGCACCCCGGCCGTGGGCGACGCGGCGGGGGCGGCGGCCGGGGTGCTCGGCACGCCGGTCAGCCGGCCGTCGGTGCCGGTGAGGGTGGACTTCTCCACCGACGTCGCCGCGCGGGTGCGCAGGTAGTAGGTGGTCTTGAGCCCGGAGCGCCAGGCGAGACGGTAGAGCTCGTCGAGCGCCCGGCCGCTGGGGGCGGCGAGGTAGAGGTTCAGCGACTGCGCCTGGTCCAGCCACTTCTGCCGGCGCGAGGCGGCGGCCACGAGCCAGCGCGGCTCGATCTCGAACGCGGTCGCGTAGAGCTCCTTCAGGTCGGCGGGGACCCGGTCGATCTCGGCCAGCGACCCGTCGAAGTACTTGAGGTCGGCGACCATCACCTCGTCCCACAGCCCGCGGTCCTTGAGGTCGCGGACCAGGTGCGGGTTGATCACCGTGAAGTCGCCGGACATGTTGGACTTCACGTACAGGTTGAGGTGGATCGGCTCGATCGACTGCCCGACCCCGCAGATGTTCGAGATCGTCGCCGTCGGGGCGATGGCGAGCACGTTGGAGTTGCGCATCCCCTGGGTGCGCACCTTCTCCCGCAGCGCGTCCCAGTCCAGCGTGGACGACCGGTCGACGTCGAGCTCGCCGTCGCCGCGGGCCGCGGCCAGCAGCTCGAGCGAGTCCAGCGGCAGGATCCCGCGGCTCCACAGCGACCCGTCGAAGCTGGCGTAGCGGCCGCGCTCGACCGCCAGGTCCGACGAGGCGGTGATCGCGTGGAACGACAGCGCCTCCGCGCTGCGGTCGGCGAACTGCACCGCCGCGTCGCTGCCGGGCGCGATGCGCTGGGTGAACAGCGCGTCGGAGAAGCCCATGAGGCCCAGGCCGACCGGGCGGTGACGCAGGTTGGACCGGCGGGCCTCGGGAATCGTGTAGAAGTTGATGTCCACGACGTTGTCGAGCATCCGCACCGCGGTGGTCACCGTGCGGCGCAGCTTGTCGGCGTCGAGCCCGTCCGCGGTGACGTGCGCGGCGAGGTTCGCCGAGCCCAGGTTGCAGGCCGCGACCTCGCCCTCGTCGCCGGCACGGGTGTTGAGGGTGATCTCGGTGCACAGGTTCGACGAGTGCACCACGCCGGCGTGCTGCTGCGGGCTGCGCAGGTTGCACGGGTCCTTGAACGTGATCCACGGGTGCCCGGTCTCGAACAGCATGGTCAGCATCCGCCGCCACAGCTCGACCGCGCGCACCGTGCGGTGCACCCGCACCTCACCGCGCGCCGCGGCCGCCTCGTAGGCGCGGTAGCGCTCGGCGAACGCGGTGCCGTAGAGGTCGTGCAGGTCGGGGACCTCGTCCGGGGAGAACAGGGTCCACTCGCCGTCGGCCTGCACGCGGCGCAGGAACTCGTCGGGCACCCAGTTCGCGGTGTTCATGTCGTGGGTGCGGCGACGGTCGTCGCCGGTGTTCTTGCGCAGGTCGAGGAACTCCTCGATGTCGACGTGCCACGTCTCCAGGTAGGCGCACGCGGCGCCCTTGCGCTTGCCGCCCTGGTTCACCGCGACGGCGGTGTCCCCGGCGATCTTGAGGAACGGCACCACGCCCTGGGAGACGCCGTTCGTGCCCCGGATGTGCGCGCCGAGCCCCCGGACCGGGGTCCAGTCGTTGCCCAGCCCGCCGGAGTACTTCGCCAGCAGCGCGTTGTTGCGGTAGCCGCCGAAGATCGACTCCAGGTCGTCGTCGACGGTGGTGAGGAAGCACGACGACAGCTGGGGGCGGGTGGTGCCCGAGTTGAACAGCGTCGGGGTCGAGGCCATGAAGTCGAAGCTCGACAGCAGCTCGTAGAACTCGACCGCCCGCGCCTCGCGGTCGACCTCGCGGACCGCCAGCCCCATCGCGACCCGCAGGAAGAACGCCTGCGGCAGCTCGAAGCGCACGCCGCGCTCGTGCAGGAAGTAGCGGTCGTAGAGGGTCTGCAGGCCGAGGAAGCCGATCTGCAGGTCGCGCCCGGGGCGGATCGCGGCGGTGACCCGGTCCAGGTCGAAGGTCGCGAGCTCGGGGTCGACCAGGCCGATCGCGATGGCGTGGCGCAGGTAGTCCTTCGTGTAGGCCGCGTACCGCCCGGCCATCGTCGCGTGGTCCGGGGTCTCCCGGGAGCCCGACAGGTGCGACACGGCCTCGGCGCGCAGCCGGTCCAGCAGCAGCCGCGAGGCCACCAGGGAGTACGCGGGCTCGCGCTCGACCAGCGTGCGCGCGGCCAGGACGAGGGCCTGGGCCAGCTCGTCGGCGGTGATGCCGTCGTAGACGGTGCGGTCCAGCTCGGCGAGCACCCTGTCCGGGGTCACGTCCTCGACGCCGGCGCAGGCCTCGTCGAGCACCGCGGCGACGCGGACCCGGTCCAGCGGGGCCCGGCTGCCGTCGGGGTGGGTGACGTGTACGACCGGGGCGTCCGCGGCGGCGGTGTCCCCGCCGTCGTGCGCGCGGGCCCGGGCCTGCTGCTCGCGGTAGAGCACGTAGGAGCGGGCGACCTTGTGGTGGCCTCCGCGCATCAGGGCGAGTTCGACCTGGTCCTGGATCTGCTCGACGTGCACGGCGCGCGCCGGGTGCCGGGTCAGCGCCGCGACGACCTGGTCGGTCAGTCCGGCCACGAGGTGGTGCAGGCGCGACGACGCCGCGCCCGAGTCCCCCTCGACCGCCAGGAACGCCTTGGTCGTCGCCACCGAGATCTTCGTGGCGTCGAACCCGGTCTCGGACCCGTCGCGCCGGATGACGCGCAGGGCCGGTGGTGCTGCTGCCGGTGCAGCGGTGGAAGCCGTCACGGGCTCTCTCCTCGCGAGTCGCCGTCCCTCCGGGGGCGGGCGCGGTACGAGGAGGCGGTGGGTCGGCGTGTCGTCGGCGGCCCACCGCACCCTGGCGCCGTCCCACGAGGCCCCGGAGCAGCGCGCACCGGTCGGCACGCGCACCGGTGGCAGGTCTTCGGACTCACGGGCGCACTGCGCACACCTACTGGCCGTCGCTTCCCGGGATCACTCCCAGTGCTGTTGACGGCGGTCGTTCCCGTTCACCGCTGCGGGGCAGTCCCGGATTCCCACCGGGTTCCCTCTTGCCTCACCGGCCCGTGCGGACCGGTGAACCACCAGCGCCCCGGACACTACATCTGGGGTCCGGACACGATCGACCCCCCTATCAGTTCCGGTTTCGACGACCATCGAGTCACGCACGGTGAACGTCGCCGGTCACGTGCCCGGCGGTCCCTTCCGTGCGACGGGTCCGCGCGGATACCGTCGGGCGCACTGTTGCCACCGTTGTGCAGGAGAGTGCGATGACCACCGGAACGGACCTCGACGCCGAGCACTGGCTGCGCCGGTGGGACGCCCAGCAGGAGCGCTACATCCCCGACCGGGAGGAACTGTTCGCGCTGGCGCTCGACGTCGTCGACCGGCTCGCCGGCACCCCCGCCCGGCTGCTCGACCTCGCCTGTGGGCCCGGGTCGTTCGCGGCCCGCGCGGCGGCGCGCTGGACCGGGGCCGAGGTGGTCGGCGTCGACGTCGACCCGGTCATGCTGGAGCTGGCCCGGCGGACCACCGGCGAGCGCGTCCACTGGGTCGACGCCGACCTCTCGCGTCCCGGGTGGACCGACGCCGTCGGCGGCGGGCCGTTCGACGCGGCCGTCTCGGCCACCGCCCTGCACTGGCTACCCGAGCACGCGCTGCCCGGGCTCGCGCAGCGCCTCGCGTCCGTGCTGCGCCCCGGCGGGGTGTTCGTGAACGTCGACACCCTGCTCGCCGACCCCGCCCGGCCGCGCCTGGCCGAGCTGACCCGGACCCTGCGGGTCGAGCGCACCGACCGGGGACTGGCGACCGGTGAGGACTTCCGGACCTGGTGGGACGCGCTCGCCGACGAGCCCGCCCTGGCCGACGGGTTCGCCGAGCGGGAGCGCCGCTTCGCCGACCGGGCCACCGGCGGGTCGTCGCTACCGGCCTGGGAGCAGGCGCTGTCCGGCGCCGGGCTCGCCGAGGTCGGGACGCTCACCCAGACCTTCGACCGGCGGACCCTGGTCGCGATCCGCTGATCACCCGAGCCGGGCGCGCGCGAAGTTCGCCCAGGCGAACGTGTTCGGCCGGGCCGCCTCCAGCCCGGTGAGCCCGGCCGCCACGCCGACGTTCCAGTCCCGCACACCCCACACCAGGGCGCCCGACTCGGCGCGCAGCAGGCCGAGGATCCGGGCGAACGCGTCGGTGCGCGCGGCGTCGTCGGTGGTGGCGACGGCGGCGTAGTAGAGGCGGTCGATCTCCGGGCTGCGGTAGCCGGTGAAGTCGTAGGTCGGGGTGCTGGTCAGCATCCGGCGTCCGATGTAGTCCGGGATCGGCAGTGAGCCGGTGCTGTTCTGGGAGAACACGCCCTGCTGCCGGATGGCCCGGAAGTAGCCCGACGACGGCAGCGGCCGTGCCGTGACCCGCAGCCCGACCTCGCCGAGCTGGCGCGCGACGAGTGCGGTGGCGGCGTCGAAGGTCGGGTCGGCGCCGCTGGTCTGCAGCTCGATCGCCGCCCCCTGTGCCCCGGCCTCGGTGACGAGCGCGCGGGCCCGCGCGACGTCCCGTGCCACCGGGCCCACCCCCGCCGGGTGGTAGCGCAGTCCCTGGCCGAACATGTCGTCGCCGACCCGGCCGCGCCCGAGCAGCACGACCCGCACGAGCTCCTCGCGGTCGATGCCCAGCCGCACCGCCTCGCGCAACCGCGGGTCGGAGAACGATGCCCGGTCCACCCGCATCACCAGGAACTGGCTCGCCGAGGCCGGCGCGGACAGCGCCGAGGCGCGCTGCTCGCCCCCCAGCCGGGCGGCGCCGGTGGGGGTGAGGTCGTGGGCGTAGTGCACCTGGCCGGACAGCAGGGCGCCGATCCGGGCGGCCTCGTCGTCGACGGGAAGGAACTCCAGCTCACGTACGCCGGGCGCGCCGTCCCAGTGCTCCTCCGACGCGGCGTAGACGGTGGACCCGCCCGGGGTGAACGACGCGAGCCGGAACGGCCCGGTCCCGTTCGGACGGTCGAACGACGTCGTCCCGGCCTTGACGATCTCGGTGCCGGGCGCGCCCCAGGCCAGCGGGAACAGCGTGTTCGGCCGGGTCAGTACCAGCTCGACCTCGGTCGGCGACACCGCCCGCGAGGCGGCCGCGTCGAGGTCGCGGAACAGGGTCGCGGCGATCGCGGTGGTCGCCGGGTCGGTGATGCGGGCCAGGGTGGCGAGCACGTCGTCGGCGGTGAGCGGGGAGCCGTCGTGGAAGCGGGCCGCGCGCAGCCGGATCCGCCACCGCCGCCCGGTCGCGTCGCTCTCCCAGGACTCGGCCAGCCGCGGCTCGGGGGTCATGTCCTGCGACCACCCGGTGAGGGTGTCGAAGCACGCCTTGGCCCGGGCCTGGTCGACGTAGAGCGGCAGGACGTGCGGGTCCAGCGACTCGCGCGAGCCGCCGGTCGCGAAGGCGACCCGCAGCCGCTCCTCGCCCGTCCCGCCGCCGGAGCAGCCGGTGAGGGCGAGCGCGGCGACGCCGAGCGCGCCGGTCAGCACCCGGCGCCGGGACAGCTCGGGCGGGGTCATCCGGCGGCCCGCCCGGTGTCCGAGGCGCGCAGGCCGGGGGTGAACACGTGCCCGTCGAGGACGGCCGGGCGGGGCGCCGTACCCGGTCCGCCCGCGCGGACCCAATCGGCGACGGCGTCGGTCGTCGCTGCGTCCAGGACCGCACGCAGCCACACGGGCCGCGCACCGGCCCGTCGCGCGACCGGGGTGGGGCCGACCACGACGACGTCGGAGTCGGCGCACGGGCCGAGGCACGCGCTGGTCCGCAGCCGCGCGTGGCCCTCGATGCCCCGGGTGAGCCGGTCGAGCAGCCCGTCGTGGTGGGGCCGGTCCAGGCCCGGGTGCTTGCGACCGGAGCCGCAGCAGCATCCCCGGCAGACGGTGACGGCGGACAGCGCAGACATGATCCGACCCTACGCGACATATGACGGACTGTTCAGACGTCGAGGGTGACAATCAGGTGAGTGCGGCCACCGCCACGCGGGAACCCTCGGGTCCCACACCCCGGACACCAGGAGATCCCCATGAGCCACCACGTCCTCGAGGCCGCCGGCGTCAGCACCCCGGCCACCGTCGTCGAGAAGCTGCACGACGCCGCCCGCGCGAGCACCGCCTGCGCCTCGGCCATGGTCGCCTCCGGCGGCATGGAGACCGAGGTGCTCCTCGCCCTCGACGCCGCCGACCTCTGTACCGCGGCCGCGAGCGTGCTCGGCCGCCGGACCGGGGACAAGGCGGTCGGCGAGGCCGCCGCGTCGGCCGCCGCGCTCGCCTGCGAGGCCAGCTCGGCCGCCTGCGGCGCGCACGCCGACCACCACGAGCACTGCCGGCTGCACGCCGAGGTCACCCGGGAGACCGCGCAGCTGCTGCGCGAGCACGCGGGCGCCTGAGCGCTCCGGCTCAGCCGGCCGGGACCGGTTGCGGTGCCGCGGCCACCCGGCCGTCGACGAGGGTCACGACCCGGTCCGCCGACGCGACGGCGACCGGGTCGTGGCTGATCAGCAGCACCGCGGTGCCGTCCTCGCGGCAGACGCGCCGCAGCTCGGCGAGCAGCAGCGCGCGGTGCCCGCCGTCCAGCGCCGAGGTGGCCTCGTCGGCCACCAGTACTGCGGGCCCGGCGAGCAGGGCCCTCGCCACCGAGGCGCGCTGGAGCTGACCGCCGGACAGTCCGCCCGGGCGGCGCGCGGCCGTCGCGGCGGGGACCCCGAGCCGCTCCAGCAGCGCGACGGCGGCGGCGCGGGCGTCGGCCGGGGACCGCCCGCGCAGCAGCACGGCCGGCCGGGCGACCTGGTCGAGGACCGGGCGGTGGTTGAGGAACGCGGACCGGCAGTCCTGGTGGACGTACTGCACGGCGCGCCGGTCGCCCGCCGGGTCCCGGCCGCCGACGCGGACGGTCCCCGAGCAGGGGGTCAGCCCGGCCAGGGCCCGGCCGAGCGTCGTCTTGCCCGCCCCCGAGGGCCCGGTCAGCGCGACGAACCCGCCCCGCCCGACGGCGAGGTCCACCCCGGACAGCAGCTGCGCCCCGCCCGCGGTCCGGACCCCCAGACCCGTCACCTCGAGCATCGCCCCGACCGCCGCCGGTGGTGGCGGGGACGCGGTCGGGGCGGGTGCACCGAGCAGCGCGGCGGCCGGGCCGGTGCGCACGACCCGGCCCGCGGCGAGCTCCAGCAGCGTCACCGGGACGGCGGCGGCGAGCCTGCGGACGGCGTCGAGGTCGTGGGTGAGCAGCACGAGCGCCGTGGAGCCGGCGGCCAGCACGGCGAGCCGGTCGAGCACCGCGTCGGTGGTGACCGGGTCCAGTCCGGTGGTCGGCTCGTCGAGGACGACGACGGCCGGCCCGGTCACCAGCGTCTGGGCCAGCGCGACCCGCTGCTGCTGCCCGCCGGAGAGCCGGTGCGGGTGGCGGCGGAGCAGGTGCGGCTCGGCTCCGAGGCCGGCCCGCTCGCAGGCCTCGGTGACCGCCCGGGCCCGGGCGGTCCGGTGCCGTCGACCGCGACCGTGCACGGTCGCGGCGAGCTCGTCGAGGACCGGCCCGACCCGACGCACCGGGTCCAGGACCCGGCCCGGGTGCTGCGGGAGGTGCCCGACCCGACCGGCCCGGCGCGTCCGCAGCTCCCGCGGGGCGACGCCGAGCAGCTCGGCGGGCCCGATCCGTACCGACCCGTCGAGCGCCACCCCGGTGGCGGCCTCGCCGAGTACCGCCAGCCCGAGCGTCGACTTCCCCGCCCCGGACGGCCCGACGACGGCGAGCACCGCACCCGGCGCGAGGTCGAGGTCGACGCCGTCGAGGAGCACCGTCCCGTCGACGGTGCGTGCGGTCAGCCCGCGGACCGACAGCGCGCTCACACGACCGCCCCCGTCCGGTCCGCGAGCCGGTCCACCAGCACGTTCGTCCCCGCGGCGAGCGCCACGAGCAGACCCGCCGGCACCAGCAGCGCGTACGGGGCGAGGAACAGCGACGCCGCGTTCTGCTCGATCACCACCGCCCAGTCGACGGTGTCCGGTGGCAGCCCGACCCCGAGGAAGCTCGCGCTGGTCAGCACGGTCAGCACGAGCACGCCGCGCGTCCCGGCGTCGACGAGCACCGGCCCGGCGACGAACCGCCCGGTCTCGGCGAGATGGATCCGCCACCACCGCTCGCCGTTCTGCGTCATCGTCTCCAGCGCCACCCGCCGCGCGGGGGCCCCGGCGGCCCCCCGGACCACCCGGACGACCGCGGGCAGCTGCAGCAGCGCGGTGGCGACCAGCAGCCAGCCGACACCGCGCCGTCCGGTGCCGGCGAGCACCAGCAGCACCAGCAACGACGGCAGGACCAGCAGTACGTCCAGCGTCCGCTGGGTGAGCAGCACCGCCCACCGGCGCCCGGACGCGGCGAGCACCAGCCCCAGCGGGACCCCGGCCGCGTAGGCCAGCACCAGCGTGCCGACGACGAGCGTGACGACGGTGGTGCCACCGGTGAGCGCGAGCGTCAGCACGTCGCGGCCCAGCGCGTCGGTGCCCAGCGGGTGCCCCGGCCCGGGCGGGAGCAGCGCGCCGGACCCGCCCGGGACCGGCAGCAGCGGCGCGAGGACGGGCCCGGCCACGGCGCACAGCAGCGGCACCCCGGCGAGCAGCGCGGCGACCGCGGTCGTCACCGGCACCCGGCTCACGGCTCGTCCTCCCGTACCGGGCTCAGCCGTGCGGTCGCCGCGTCGGCCACCAGGTTGACCGTGATGGTGACGAGGGCGGCGAGCAGCGCGTAGCCCTGGATCAGCGGGATGTCGCGGTTCTGCACCGCGTCGACCACCCCGGCCCCCACCCCGGGCAACGCGAACAGCGCCTCGACGACGACGACCCCGCCGAGCGTGCCCTCGACGATCCGGGCGAGCTGCTGCACCGACGGCGCGAGCCCGCCGGGGAGCACGTGGCGCAGCAGCACGTCGCGCTCGGGCAGGCCGAGCCGGCGCAGGTGGGTGACGTGCGGTGCCCGATCGGTCTGCAGCACGCCCTGGCGGATCTGGCGTGACAGCCACCCCAGCTGCGCCGCGACCAGCACGACGACCGGCAGCACCAGCACCGCCGGGCTGAGCAGGGACCCGCCGCCCCCGGTCGCGGGGAGCCAGCCGAGCTGCAGCGAGAAGAGCCCGACCAGCAGCAGCCCGGTCGCGAACTGCGGGGCGGCCTGCAGCGCCGACACCGTCGCCGTGGAGACCCGGTCCACGACGCTGCCCGGCCTGCGTCCCGCCGCGGTGCCGACGGCGACCCCCAGCGGGACCATGACGGCGAGCCCCAGCGCGGCGAGCAGCACGGTGCTCCCGAGCCGGTCCGCCACCTCGTCGACGACGGGCCGCCCGGTCACCAGCGAGGTCTTCAGGTCGCCCGTGACGAGCCCGCCGAGCCAGTCGCCGAGCCGCTCCGCGGCCGGGAGGCCGGTACCCAGCTCGGTGCGCAGCCGTTCCACCTGCTCGTCGGTCGCGTCGGGCCCCAGGACGACCTCGGCCGCGTCGCCGGGCAGCAGCGTCGTCAGCGCGAAGATCGCCACGACGGCGGCGAGCAGCTGGGCGGCCGCGACCGCCACCCGTCCGGCGGGGGACCGTCCGCCCCGGGCGTCGACGACGGGCGGGGCCGCGCCGGTGCTCATCCGGCGGCGGCCTTGTCGAAGCGGCCCCACAGGTGGCTGTTGGGCTTGGCGGCCTCGATCCCGGTGACCCCCGCGGCGACACCGACGTTCCAGTCCGACAGCGCCCACACCAGTGCCCCCGACTCGTCGCGCAGCAGGGTCTGGATCCGGGTGAGGTCCGCCCCGCGGGCGCTCTCGTCGGGGTTCGCGACGGCCTCGGCGTAGAGCCGGTCGACCTCGGCGCTCCGGTAGCCGGTGTAGTTCGAGTTGTCGGCGGACGACAGCCGGCGACGCCCGATGAAGTCGGGGATCGGCAGCGCCCCGGTGCGAGTGAACGACGCGACCCCGGAGGTGCGGACGGTGGTGAAGTAGGTCGGGGCGTCGAGCACCCGCGGGGTCGGGGCCAGGCCGATCTCGCGCAGCTGCTCGGCGACGAGTGTGGCCGCGGGCTGGAAGTTCGGGTCGCTGCCCGAGGTCTGCAGCTCGAACGCCAGCCCCTCGGCCCCGGCCTCGCGCAGCAGTGCCCGGGCGCGCCCGACGTCGCGCGGGGCCGCCGTCGCACCGGCCGGGTAGTACTCCAGGTCCGGCCCGCCGAACAGGTCGGCGCCGACCTGCCCGGTGTCGAGCAGGACCACCCGGACCAGCGCCTCGCGGTCGATGCCGAGCCGCACGGCCTCCCGCACCCGTGGGTCGGCGAACGGTGGCCGGTCAACACGCAGGTTGAGGAACTGGGTGGTCGACTGCGGTGCGGTGAGCAGGGTGGCCCGCCCGCCCTGGGCCTCCACCTGGCGGGCACTCGCCGGACGCAGGTCGTGGGCGTAGGCGACCTGGCCGGACAGCAGCGCCCCGAGACGGGCCTGCTCCTCGTCGATGGGGGTGAGCTCCAGCCCCGGGGCGGGCGGGGCGCCGTCCCAGTAGGCGTCGTTGCGGGTGTAGACGGTGGGGCCGCCGGGGGTGAAGGACACGAACCGGAACGGCCCGGTCCCGACCGGTGTGGCGAACCCGGTGGTGCCCGCCGCGACGATCTCGCTGCCGGGCGCGCCCAGCCAGAGCGGGAAGGTGAAGTCCGGCGCGGTGAGGACGACCTCGACCTCGCGCGGTCCGGCGGCCCGGCTCGCGGTGAGGTCGACCCGGGTGAACAGCGACGCGGCCGAGGCGGTCGTGGCGGGGTCGGCGATGCGCCGGAAGGTGAACAGGACGTCGTCGGCGGTCAGCGGGCGGCCGTCGTGCCAGCGGGTGTCACGCAGCCGGATCCGCCAGCGCGTGCCGGCGGCGTCCGGCTCGACGGACTCGGCCAGCCGGGGCTCGGCGGTCATGTCCTGCGACCACCCGGTGAGCGTGTCGAAGGTGGCCCTGGCCCGGACCTGGTCGACGAACTGCGGGACGACGTGCGGGTCGAGCGACTCGCGGGAGCCGCCGCCGGGGAAGGCGGCGCGCAGCCGCTCGGAACCCCCGCCGGTGCCGCCGCCGCAGGCGGCGAGGGCGGGGGCCGCGGCGAGCGCGGCGGCGCCGCCCAGGAAGGTGCGTCGGGTCAGCTCCACGGGTGCTCCTCAGGCGGTGGTGGCGGTGCTGGTCGTGACGGCGCGCGGTTCGAGCCTGCCGGTGCGCTGCATCCAGGCGATGACAGCGGCGCCGACGAGCCCGATCGCGAGCAGGACGGCGAACGGGATCCAGCGGCCGGCGCCGTCGGGATGGCGGTCGAGCAGGTTCCCGACGGCGGTGTTGCTCACCGCCACGACGGCGGCGGAGACGAGGTAGTACCAGCCGTAGTAGGTGCCGGCGAGCTGCTCGCTGCCGACCCGGGGCAGCAGCGCGAGCGAGAACGGGTTGGTCATCGCCATGCCGACGGTGAACACGACCGTGCCCGCGAGGACCGGTGTGACCGCGAGCAGCCCGGCCGCGGTCCACTCCCCGGCGGGCGCGGTCGGCACGAACGGCGCCGCGACACCCAGCGGGACGAACCCGGCGCCCATCAGCACGAGCCCGGCGGCCATCGTGCGCCCGTCGGTCCAGCGGGCGCGGCACCACGCGGTGATGCGGACCTGGCCGAGGATGCCGACGAGGGTCGACACGACGAACACCGCGCTGACCGCACCGGCGACGCCGGACACGCGCTGCGCCTCGACCGGCAGCACCAGGTACAGCTGGTTGAACAGGGCGAAGTAGCCGGCCCCGCCGAGCGCGAACAGCAGGAACCGGCCGTTGCCGACGACCTCGCCCCAGCTGCCGAGCAGCCCACGGTCCTGCGGCGGCGCCGGACGGGCGGGCAGGACGAACAGCTGCGCGACGGTCAGGACCGTGAACACGGCGCACGCCACGGCTGCGACGAGGCGGAAGTCCACCGCGAGCAGCGCGGCGCCGAGCAGCGGCCCGAGCAGGGCCCCCGCATGGCCGAACACGTTGAACACGGAGAAGACCTCGGCGCGGCGATCGCCGGCCTCGGCCATCAGGTAGGCGCGCACCGCGGGGTTGAACAGCGCCCCGGCCAGCCCGGTCAGCACCGCGGCGGCGATCAGGCCGGGCAGGGAGTCGGCGACGACGAACAGCCCGAACGCCACGATCCGCAGCGCGCACCCGACGATGATCACCGGACGGCAGCCGATCCGGTCCGCCGCCGAGCCGCCGACCAGGAACATCCCCTGCTGCGACAGGTTGCGCAGGGCGAGGACGAGTCCGATCGTCGCCGCCGCGTAGCCCAGGCTCCCCATGTGGGTGGCCAGGAACGGCAGCACGAGGTAGAAGCCCAGGTTGATGCCGAACTGGTTCACCACGAGCATCCGGCTCGGCGCGGTCAGTTCGCCGAAGGAGCGCAGCACGACGTCCCCCCGTCGGTTGATCACCTGAACGGGATCACATACGTCCCTGCGGACACAAGTGCCACTGATGCGCACCTGCCGATCAGATGCAGCGCGGTCAGCCGAGGCGGGCGCGGTGGAACCGGGCCCAGGTCCCGGTGTCCGGGCGGGCCGGTCCGACGCCGGACAGGTCCGCGGTGACGCCGACGTGCTCGTCCCCGACCGACCAGGCGGTGGCGTCGGTGCGCAGCAGGAGCTGGGCGCGGCGCAGGGCGTCGGTCCGGCGGGCCTCGTCCGGTGCCCGGGCGGCGACGGCGAGCAGCGCCCGCACGTCGGGGCGGCCCCCCGCGGCATCCCCGCTCCCGGTGGCACCGCCGGTCCCTGGACCGGCCGCACCGTCGGTCGCGGTGTCGTCGCCGGTGTCGCCCGCGGTGTCGTCGCCGGGGACCCGGGGTGCCGCGGCCACGGCCTGCAGGTAGAGCGGGATCGGCTGCGCCGCGGCACGGCGGAACCGGATGCCCGGGGTCGGCTCGACGTCCGGCGGCTCCGGCTCACGCGGCTCGCACCGCAGCCCGACCGCCGCCAGCTGCTCCACGACGAGGTCGGCGGTAGGTCGCGACATCGGGTCGAACGGGTCGAAGAACAGCGGCACCCGCGCCCCGTCCGCCCCCGCCGCGACGACCAGCTCCCGGGCCCGCGCGACGTCGCGCACCACCGGCGCGAGCCCGCCCGGGTGGTAGGCCAACCCCGCCCCGAACAGGTCGTCACCGGGTTGCGCGAGGTCCAGCAGGATCTGGCGCACCAGCTCCACCCGGTCGATCCCGAGCCGCACCGCCTCGCGCAGCCGCGGTTCGGCGAGCGGGCCGGGCCCGGTGTCGAGGAAGCGGGTCACCGAGCCCGGTGCGGACAGCACGGTCGTCCCGGTCCGCCCGAGCAGCCGTCGTGCGCTGTGCGGGAACAGGTCGTGTGCCCAGTGCACGTAGCCGTCCACCAGGGACTGGTAGCGGTTCTCCTCGTCGTCGTCGACCAGGAACTCCACCGCGGGGACGGGCGGGCGGCCGGCCCAGTGGCCGTCGTGCCGGTAGAGGGCGTCCGGCGAGCCGGGCAGGAAGCGGAACGCGCCGGTCCCGACGGGCACGTCCCCCCGCCCGCCGCGCACGATGCCGGTTCCCGGCGCGGCCAGGGCCAGGGCGAACAGGAAGTCGGGTCGGCCCAGCACGAGCTCCACCTCGGTCGCCGACACCGCGCGGCTGGCGGTCAGGTCCAGGTGCGCGAGCAGCGGCGCGGCCGTCGCCCCGGTCGCGGGGTCGAGTACCCGGCGCAGCGACGCGAGCACGTCGGCCGGGGCCAGCGGCCGCCCGTCGTGGGCGACGGCGTCGCGCAGCCGGATCCGCCACCGCGTCCCCGTCCGGTCGGGTGCCGCGGAGGCCGCCAGGTGCGGACGCGGGGTCATGTCCTGGTCCCACACCAGCAGCGTGTCGGCGACGGCGGCGGCCCGCGCCCGGTCCACCGGCCGCCACACCCGGTGCGGGTCGGGTGCCCCGAGCGGGCCGGTCCCGGCGAACGAGGTGACCAGCCGCGGCGACGCCGCGTCGGCCGGCGCGCCGCACGCCGCGAGAGCCGGGATCCCCGCGAGCGCCGCGGACGCACCGGCGGCCTGCAGGAACGAACGACGGCTCAGCTGCACGACACCAGGGTGCCGGGTCGGGTGACGGTTAGAGTCGCCGGGATGGACCTCCTCGCGATCTCCGGCAGCCCGTCCGACCCGTCGAAGACCGCGCTGCTGCTGGAACTGGCGGTGGCCAGGGCGGCCGCGCACGACGATGTGTCGGCTGAGCTGCTCGCCCTGCGCGACCACGACGTCGTCTTCTCCGACGGCCGCGACCCCGCCGACTACACCGGCGACACCCGCGCGGTGATCGACCGGGTCGTCGCGGCGGACGCGCTCGTCGTCGGCACCCCGATGTACCGCGGCAGCTACACGGGCCGGCTGAAGAACCTGTTCGACGTGCTCCCCAACGACGCACTGGCGGGCAAGCCCGTCGGGCTCGTCGCGACCGGGGGCACCGACCACCACTTCCTCGCGGTCGAGCACGAGCTCAAGCCGCTCGTCGGGTTCTTCCGGGCCTGGGCGGTCCCCGGCGCGGTGTACGCGAACAACACCCACTTCGACGGCGGCGCGCTCGTCGACGACGGCGTCCGCGACCGGCTCGACGCGCTGACCGACGCCGTCGTCACGTTCGCACGGCGGATGCCCCGCGACGCCGCGGGCGCGGCCGCCCCGGACATCCCGCGCCGGTCGCTGCGCGAGGGCTGAGCACCGCTCAGGACAGGGCGTGCCCCAGCTCGCCCGCCCCGGCGAGCAGCTCGTCGGCGTCGCGGGCGACCAGCACGTGGTCGAGGACCTCCTCGTACTCGCCCATGGCGCAGGACGCCTGGTCCCAGTAGCGGCGCTGCTCCGGGGTGATCCACCCGACCCGGTACGCGCGGCGGGCGAGGCGGCGCAGCTCGTCGGTCCCGGGCGGGAGGCCGTTGGACCGGCCGTCCCCGACGAACAGGACGGCGGTCCGGGAGTCGACGGCGTCGGCGAAGTCCTCGTTCAGGGTCCGGAGCACCCGCCCGTAGTCGCTGGTGGCGTCCAGGTCGATGCCGGGCGCCGCGAGCACGGCGGCCAGTGCGTGGTCGTCGTGCGCGGCCATCAACAGGTCGGTGACCTCGACCGGGGTGTCGACGTAGGCGAGCACCCGGCAGCGGAACGCCTGCCGGTGCAGGGTGCGGGCGAGCCGGAGCACGAACGCGGTGATCGACCGCACCGACAGCGACACGTCCGCGACGACCAGCAGCCGCACCCGGTCGGGGACCTTCGCGCGGTGGTGCAGGTGGAACGGGACGCCGTCGCTGCGCATGCTGCGCCGGACCGTGTGCCGCACGTCGAGCGGACCGTGCGCGTGCTCGCGGGGCACCCGGCGCGGCGCGCCGCGCATCCGGTGCAGCAGCTCGTGGCAGGCCTGTGCCATGTCCGCGGAGTCCAGCGTGTTCCCGCCGGCCCCGGTCTCCGGGCCCTCGGCCCCGGTGGTCGCGACCCGCTCGGCCAGCTGGGCGACGAAGTCGGTGATCGCGTCGACGAGCCGGTCGAGCTGGATCTGCGAGAGGTCCTCGCCGTCGGGACCGTCGGCGTAGACGGCGTGCGGGTCGTACTCCGCGAGCCAGGCCAGGATCGCCTCCGGGTCGTCGAAGGCGATCTCGCCCGACGCCTGCGTGGTGGCCCCGGAGGTGAGCTCCCGGCCGACCGCGGCCCCGGCGCGTTCGAGGTCGACGGTGTAGGTCGTGCCGCGCCGGCCCCGGTCCTCGCCGGAGGAGACCGACAGGTCCTTGTCCGAGCCGCCCAGCGAGGCGTCGTCGTCGTCGCGGTGGGGGTCGAACCCCTTCTCCTGCTCCGGCGCGTCGAGCAGGTCGCCCACCTCGGCGGCGCCCGGGTCGTAGCCGGCGTAGCGGCCCAGCGGGTCGTCGTCCTCGGTGAGGTCCAGGTCCCCGGGCAGGCCGTCGCCGCCGGGCTCGCGCAGGGCGGGCCCCGAGCCGCCGGCCGCGCCGGGACCGTCCGCGGCGACGAGGCCGAAGAACGCGTCGAAGGCACGCTCGAACCCGGGCCGCTCGTGGGCGTACTTCACCGTCACGGCGCGCAGCCCTGCGCGCAGCCGCCCGGTGTCCGCCGCGCCGAGCAGCGCCAGCACCCGGCGGACCTCGATCGCCTCCGCGGGGGACACCGCCACCCGCTGCGACCGCAGCACCCGGGTGAACGCGGCGGCCAGCACCGACAGCAGCCGCGTGCCGGGGTCTCCGGCCGCGGACGCGGTCATCGCCGCATCCGCCGGGCCCGGTCGGCCTCGGCGCGCGTCGCACCGGAGCTCGCCCGGCCCTTCCCGAAGGCGCCGGAGGTGGTGTCGGCGGGCCGGGAGGACCGGCGGACCCAGCCCTCGTCGGTCGCGACGTCCACCTCGGCCTCCGGCTCGCCCTCGTCGAGACGGCGCACGGCGAGCTCGCGGTCCGAGCCGTACTTGAGCAGCGCGGACAGCAGCGCCGAGCGCACCTTCTCGACCTCGCCGGTCGTGGCGAGCCCGAGCACGGCCGCGGCGCGGGCGGCGTCGATGACCTCCGAGATCGACGGGGACTTGCGCAGCGGGAACCCCCGCAGCCTGCGGGCCAGCTCCACGACGTCGGCGACGACGTCGGCGGCCACCTCGGGTGCCCGCCGGGACACGATCTCGGTCTCGCGCTCGGGGGTCGGGAAGTCGACCTGGTAGTGCAGGCATCGGCGCTTGAGGGCGGGGGAGAGCTCCCGGGTGTCGTTGGAGGTCAGCACCACCCACGGGGTGGAGCGCGCGGTGAAGGTGCCGATCTCGGGCACGGTGACCTGCCGCTCGGCCAGCACCTCGAGCAGCAGGGCCTCCATCGACTCCTCGGTGCGGTCGACCTCGTCGACGAGCAGTACCACCGGGTCGTCGGACAGGACCGCCTCGAGCAGCGGGCGGGCGGAGAGGAAGTACTCGGTGTAGAGCCCGGTGTCCTGCTCCTGGAGCCGGGCGGTGGCCTCGGCCATCGTCGTGGTCCCCGACAGCAGCTCCCCGATCCGGTCGCGGAGCATCTGGACGTGCATCAGCTGCTTGCCGTAGTCCCACTCGTAGAGGGCGCGGCCGTCGTCGAGGCCCTCGTAGCACTGGAGCCGGATCAGCCGGCGCCCGCTCGCCGCGGCCAGGGACTTCGCCAGCTCGGTCTTGCCGACGCCGGCGGGGCCCTCCAGCAGCAGCGGGCGTTCGAGTGCCGTGGCGAGGTGCACCACCACGGCGAACCCGGGGTCGATGACGTAGTCCTGACCGGACAGCGCCTCGGTGAGCGCCTCCGCGCTCTCGAAGGCCGGCGGGCCGGACGCCGCGCCGCCGGACCGTGCCTTGCCGAACTCCGTGCTGTCGGACACCGTTCTCCTCGACTGCTGAGCCGCACGCAGCGGTGCGGCGGACGGACGGCCGCCGCCGCGCCCGGGGGTTGATCCGGGCGCGACGGCGGGTGGGCGGTACGTCCTAGTAGGACTTGTTGAACGCGTGGTCCACCATCGGGACCAGCGCCTCGACCGTGCACTCGCGGGGGTTGCCCGGGGTGCAGTAGTCGCCCATCATGTGCTCCGCGATCCGGTGGACGGTGTCGCCGTCGGTGGGGATCGTGTCGCCGACACCGGAGTACTTGCCGGTGTTCATCCGGTTCTTGTCGTAGCTGTCGGACCGCAGCGCGCCGAAGTTGTCGGGGATCCCGACGTCCTTGGACAGCCGGATGGCCTCCTCGACCGCGGCGTCCGCGGCCTGCACGGTCGTCATGTTGCGGGTGTCCACACCGAGCGCGGTGGCGATCTTCGCGTAGCGCTCGTAGCGCGACGGCAGGTTGTACTCCCACACGCGCGGCAGGGCGATGGCGTTGTTCAGGCCGTGGTGGGTGTCGAAGAACGCCGAGACCGCGTGCGATGCGGAGTGCACCAGGCCGAGGCCGCCGGAGTTGAACGCCTGGGCCGCGATGTACTGCGCGTGCATCATCTTCGACCGCGCCTCGAGGTTGCGCGGCTCGTACACCGCCTCGCGCAGGTAGCGCCCGACGAGCTCGATCGAGTAGATCGCGTTGCCCAGCGAGGGCTCGAAGTCCAGCCGCGAGACGTACGGCTCGGACCCGTGGGCGAGGACGTCGAACCCGCAGAAGGCGGTGAAGTGCTGCGGGCAGCTGTAGTAGAGCAGCGGGTCGTCCAGCGCCAGGGTGGCGACCACGGCGTCGTCGAACCCGACCCACTTCTTCGGGTTGTCCATGTCGCTGGTGTTGGTGATGACGTACGCCCACGAGGTCTCGGACCCGGTGCCGGCGGTGGTGGAGACCGCGATGTGCTTCGGGTTCTCCATGTTCGTGGACTTCGAGAAGCCCTCGAACTCGTTGATGTTGCGGCCGTCGTGGGCGATGACGACGCGGGCGCCCTTGGCGGCGTCGTGCGAGGAGCCGCCGCCGATCGAGATGATGCCGTCGCACTTCTCGCTCGTGTAGAGCGCGGCGGCGTCCATGCAGTTGTAGTCCTTGGGGTTGGACTCGACCTGGTCGTAGACGACCACGTCGACGCCCTGGTATTCGACCTTGCCCTTGAGCTCCTCCACGATCCCGGAGCCGCGCAGGCCCGAGGTGACGAACAGGGCGCGGGTCATCCCCATGTTCTTCGCCTCGACGCCGAGGATGTCGTGGGCGCCGACGCCCAGCAGGGCTCGCGGGAACGGGTGGAACTCCTTGATCGGGAAGTCCCAGATCTGGTTGAGCTCGATGGCCATGACTCTCCTCGACGGCTTCGTCGGCTGACGGACGAGCACAACCCTGGTTGTTGCGAACTACTGGCAACAGCTACGGATGGGTACCTGACCACCCGGTCGTTCGCCGGGGCGGGTCCACCCTCCGTCCGGAGGGGTCACCGGCGTGGGGCGGAGGCCTCGAGGTGGGTGCCGACCGGGGTGAAACCGCTGCGCCGGTACCAGTCCCGCGGCCAGTCGGCGGCGTCCGCGCCCAGCGCGAGCAGGTCGCAGCCGTGCTCGGCGGCGAGCTCGCGGGAGCGGGCCAGCAGCGCCCGGCCGTGCCCGCGGCCGCGGTGGGCCGGATCGGTCTCCACGGCGTCGAGCCAGGCCGTGGCCCCGTCGCGACGCAGCGTCGCGGCCGCCACCACCCGGTCGTCGGCGACGACGGCGAGGCGGTGCAGGGCCAGTACCCGGTCGTCGCCGGTGTCGCGGTCGACCAGCTGGTCGAGGTCCCCGGGTCCGGCGCCGGGGAGGTCCCGGGCCCAGCAGGCGCGCCGGAACCCGCGGAGCTCGTGGTGGTCCAGCTCGGTGACCGCCGCCGCGTCGGCACCCGTGGCCGCGCCGGTCGCGGTGGGGGCGGTCATGGCCTCGTTCGCCGAGACCGACCACCCGGCGGCGCGGAGGCCGTCGGCGAGCTCGTCCGCGCCCGGGCCCCACAGCAGCGCCCCCGGGTGCAGGCCGTGCGCGGTGAGCGCCCGGTCGGCCTCGGCGAGCACGGTGGCCGGGTCGGTGCGGTCCGGTCGGCCGAGCAGCAGCTGGTTGTGCATCCGCGACACCGGCCAGGCGTCGGTCCGGACCGCGACGCCGCCGGTCACCGGTTCCTCCGCGGTCGCGCCGCGCCGCAGCATCGACGGCTCGAACCCCATCGCCCGCGCCGCCGCGCCGGGGTCGGGGACCTCCGGTGCGGCGAAGCCGTCCGGGCCGGGGCGGTAGGGCAGCACCATCAGCACCGCCGACGCCGGCACCGCCCCGTAGGCGTGCGGGAACCGCATCGACGCCGGGTCGGTCGGCACCCCCGGCTCCCACCGGACGTCGACCCTGGCGACGTCGATCCGGGCCGGGTCGAGGACGAGCAGGACCAGGTCGGTCCGGCCCGCGAACAGGCGTTGCGCGGGCAGGGCGACCTGGTCGGGCGTCGACAGGTGCACGAACCCGACCTCGTCCAGGGAGGAGGGCGCCACGGCTCCGGTGCCGAGCCACCTCCGCCACTCACCAGGGGTGCACAGGTGCAGCAGGACCGTCCCGACCGTCATGGGAGACAGCCTGCACGCCCGTCCGATCGGACGGGCGTGGACATCGAGTATTGATTTCCGGCACCGGGTGCCAATAGCGTCCGATCCGCTGCCACCGCCGGCCGGCGGGGCGGTTCACCACCTCTCTCGCCGAGAGTCGGATCCAGCGGAGGTTGCGCATGAGCGAGCACCAGAACGAGGACGCCCTGACCGAGGAGACCCTCGTCGAGGAGGTCTCCATCGACGGCATGTGCGGTGTCTACTAAGCCCCTCGACACCACGGTTCCGGACGGCGCCGCGGGGGCTTTCGACCCCGCGGCGCCGTACCGGCTCAGCGAGAGCGTCTCGCTGCGTCCGGAGCCCTTCGGCGCCCTGGTGTACGACTTCGTGACCCGCAAGCTCTCCTTCCTCAAGACGCCCCAGCTGGTCTCGGTCGTGCGCGACCTGGAGAACCAGCCGGACGCCCGCTCGGCGGTCCGTGCCGCCGGCGTCGAGGAGCCCCAGCACGACGCCTACCTGCGTGCCCTCGCCGGACTGCTGAAGTCCCGCACGATCGTCGCCCGCTAGTCCCGCCCGCCCCGCCGACCACCACAGTGAGGTGCCCGTGAAGCTGGTCGACCACTTCCAGTACGGCCTGAACTCGCCCATCTGCCTGACCTGGGAGCTCACCTACGCGTGCAACCTCGCGTGCGTGCACTGCCTGTCCAGCTCCGGGCGGCGTGACCCGCGCGAGCTGAGCACCGCCGAGGCCAAGGCCGTCATCGACGAGCTGCAGCGCATGCAGGTCTTCTACATCAACATCGGCGGTGGCGAGCCGACCGTGCGCCCGGACTTCTGGGAGCTGCTGGACTACGCCATCGCCCACGACGTCGGCGTCAAGTTCTCCACCAACGGCGTCAAGCTCGACAAGCAGCGGGCCGCGCAGCTCGCCGCGACCGACTACGTCGACATCCAGATCTCGATGGACGGCGCGACGGCCGAGGTCAACGACTACGTCCGTGGCCCGGGCTCGTTCGACACCGCGATCACCGCGCTGGAGAACCTCGCCGAGGCCGGGTTCAAGCATCCCAAGATCTCGGTCGTGATGACCCGGGAGAACGTCGACCAGCTCGACGAGTTCAAGGCCATCGCCGACAAGTACGGCGCCCAGCTGCGCATCACCCGGCTGCGCCCGTCCGGCCGCGGTGCCGACGTCTGGGACGAGCTGCACCCGACCCAGGCCCAGCAGAAGCAGCTCTACGACTGGCTGGTCGCGCACGGCGACCAGGTCCTGACCGGTGACTCGTTCTTCCACCTGTCCGCCTACGGCGAGGCCCTGCCCGGGCTGAACCTGTGCGGCGCGGGCCGCGTGGTCTGCCTGATCGACCCGGTGGGTGACGTCTACGCCTGCCCGTTCGCCATCCACGAGAACTTCCTGGCCGGCAACGTCCGCGACGAGGGCGGCTTCAAGGAGGTGTGGGAGCACTCCGAGCTGTTCACCGAGCTGCGCCAGCCGCAGACCGGCGGGGCGTGCGCGTCGTGCCCGCACTACGACACCTGCCAGGGCGGGTGCATGGCCGCGAAGTTCTTCACCGGCCTGCCGCTCGACGGCCCGGACCCGGAGTGCGTGCAGGGCTACGGCGAGGCGATGCTGGCCGCGCGCGACGGCGGGACGGTCATCCCGAAGTCCGACGTCGACCACTCGCGCTCCGCGCCGCGCAACACCCGTGCGCCGAAGCAGCCGACGATGCTCTCGCTCACCCCGCCGCCGCGCCGGCCGGACCGGGCCTGCGACGAGAACCCGCTCGCCGGGTTCGCACCGGACGCCGTGCCCGTGGCACAGCCGGTCGCCGGGAGCTGACCACGGACCTGTTGCTGACGGGGCCCGTCGACCTGCGTGGTCGGCGGGCCCCGTCGCGTGTGCTGTTCGGGCCGCACGAGACCAACCTCGGCGACGCCGCACGCGGGATCACGGCCGACCACGTCGCCTACTACGCGGCGCGGGCCGCCGGGGGTGCGGGGATCGTCGTGGTCGAGCCGGCGTCGGTGCACGCCTCGGACCACCCCTACGCCTACGCCCCCGCCGCGTTCCCCACCGCGTCGCCCGGTCCTGCCGCGTCGCCCGGCTCGGCCGCGGCGTCGGGGCGCGTCGAGATGCAGCTCAGCGGGAGTTGTGGATCTTTCGCGCCCGCTGAGCTGCATCTCGGCGACCGGGACGGCGCGCGGGTGCCCGCCGCGGCCGGGTGGGCGGCGGTCGTCGCGGCGTGCCGGCCGCACGGGACGCTCGTGCTGGCCGGGCTCGCGCACGCCGGTGGGCAGGGCAGCTCCGCGCACTCCGGGCACCCGCTGTGGGCGCCGTCGCCGGTCCCGGACGTCGTGTCCCGCGAGGTCCCGGTCGCGATGGGGGCCGCGGAGATCGGCGCCGTGGTCCGCGGCTTCGCTGACGCCGCCCGCGCGGCTGTGGACAGCGGTGTGGACGGTGTGGAGATCTCCGCCGGGCAGCACTCGGTGCTGCGCCAGTTCTGCTCCGGCCTGACCAACCACCGCGACGACGCGTACGGCCGCGACCGCACCCTGCTGCTGCGCGAGGTCCTCGACGCCGTGCGGGCGGCGATCGGGCCGGACCCCCTGCTGGCGCTGCGCCTGTGCGTCGACGAGCTCGCCCCCTGGGCCGGCATCACCCCCGACGACGGCCTCGCCCTCGCCCGGGCCGTCGCCGACCGGGTGGACCTGCTCGTCCCCGTCGTCGGGAGCGCGCTGTCGATCGCCGCGACCCGGCCGGACCTGCACACGCCCGAGGCGTTCCTGCGGGCCCGGTGCGGCGGGCTGCGGCGTGCCCTCGGCGGTGCGACGACGGTCGTCCTGGCCGGCAGCGTCGTCACCCCGGCCCTCGCCGAGGACGCCCTGAGCAGCGGCGACGCGGATATCGTCGAGATGACGAGAGCGCAGGTCGCGGACCCGCGGCTCGTCGCGCTGACCCGGGCCGGGACGCCGGAGCGCATCCGGCCGTGCCTGCTGACGAACGCCCTCGCCGCGGCCCGGGACCCGCGCAACCCCGTGGTCGGGGACGAGCTGGAACCGCGGTCGGGACACGAACGGACCGACCCGGACCCGGACCCGTCGCGTTCCGCGGAACGCGGTCCGGACGCCGCGGCGGGCCCCGGACACCGCGATGCGGAACGCGGGGTGGGAGCGCGACGGCCGGTGCTCGTCGTCGGCGGCGGGCCCGCGGGGCTCGAGGCGGCCCGGACACTGGCGCTGCGCGGGCACCCGGTGACGCTGCACGAGCGCACCGACCGGCTCGGCGGCCTGCTCCCCGCGGCCGCGGTACTGCCCGGGCGGGACCGGCTCGCGCTGCCGGTGCCCTGGTGGGCCGCGGAGCTCGACCGGCTCGGCGTCCGGGTCGTGCTGGGATCCGAGGTGGACACCGCCGCGCTCGGCGCCGCCCGGGCACGGAGGGAGACGGTGGTGCTCGCGACCGGGTCCCGGCCGTCGCCGCCGGTGGTCGACGCGGACGTCCCGGTGCTCACCGCGGCGGAACTCTGCGCGGGGGTGGCGCGGTCAGCCCGTGTCGTCGTCCCGGCCGCTGCCGGGCGCGGTGTCGGTGCGGCTGAGGGCGTCGGCGATCCCGGCGCGGACCGCGCGACGCACCACGTGGTGGAGGACGTAGAAGAACGCGAACGCCATGACCAGCCAGAACAGGACGACGACAACCTCCATGGCGGGCACCGTAACGCAGTCGTCGCGGTGCTCGCCGCCGCGCGCGTTCCGCGGAACGCGCCGGTGCTCGTCGTCGACCCGCTCGGGGACTGGACCGGATCGGGGGTCGCGGAGCTGCTCGCCGCTGCCGGGCATCCCGTGGTCCTGGCCACGCCGGACGCCGTCGCCGGGCACCAGCTCGGCCGTTGCGGCGACATGGCCGCGGCGAACGCGCGGCTGGAACGGGCCGGTGTCCGCCGGGCGCTGTTCACCCGGCCGGGGGTCGTCCGTGGCGGCGTCGCCGAGCTGGTGGACGTCCACACCGGGGCGGTGACGACCGTGCCGTGCGCGGTCGTCGTCGACTGTGGACCGCGGCTGCCGCAGGACGCGCTGCCTGCGCTCCCCGGCTGCGCGGTCGCGGGTGACCGGGTGGCGCCGCGGACGCTCGCCGAAGCGGTGCGGGAGGGGCGGCGGGCCGCCTTCGCCGTGACGGGCGTCGGCGCCTCGGCGGGCATCACGGCCGGGCCCGCGACCGGAGCTGCGCCCGGAGTCCGAACCGCGGCCGGGACCGGGGCCCCGGCCGGAGTCGGGCCGTGCGCCGTGACCGGAGCCGGTGCGGCTCTGCCGCTGCCCCCGGCCATCGCGCCCGCGGTGCTCCCGACGCCCGTGCTCCCGGAGTCCGAGCTCCTGAGGTCCGTGCTCCCGGGGTCCGCGCCCGCCGGGCCCCGCGGACGCGTGACACCTCGTCCGGGGCCCACCGCGGTCGCGATGCCGGAGACAGCGGACCCCGAACCCCCGCGGCCCCGGCTCGGCGACCCCCTGCGCCTCGGCCGCGCCACGTTGCGCAACCGGATCGTCTTCACCGCCCACCTCACCGGTTTCGCCGAGGGCGGTATGCCGACCGACCGGCACACCGCCTACTACGCGGCCCGCGCCGCGGGCGGCGCCGCACTGGTGATCACCGAGGAGCACGCGGTCCACCCCGGCGACCGGCCCTACGAGCGGCTGATCCGTGGCCACGACCCGGCCGTGCTGCCCGGCTACCGCGCCCTCACCGACGCGGTGCACGCCCACGGCGCCCTCGTCCTCGCCCAGCTCAACCACAACGGCGCGCAGGGGTCGGGGATGTACTCGCGCACGGCCGTCGTCGGGCCCTCACCGGTGCCCGACCCGATGTTCCGCGAGGTCCCCGCCGAGCTCGACGCGGCCGGGATCGGCGCGGTCGTCGACGCCTTCGCCGACGTCGCCGCGCGCTGCGTCGAGGGCGGGTTCGACGGCGTCGAGCTGCAGTGCTCGCACGCCTCGCTGCTGCGGCTGTTCCTGTCCCCGGCCACCAACCGTCGCACCGACGCCTGGGGGAGCGACCGGGCGAAGCTGGTGCTCGACGTCGTCGCCGCCGTCCGCGCGGCCATCGGCCCGGACCCGGTGCTGGGCCTGCGGATCGGCGTCGACGAGCGCATCGAGGGCGGCATCACCCCCGCCGACGGCGCCGACCTCGCCCGCCGTCTCGCCGCGACCGGGCAGGTGGACCACCTCAACACCTCGATCGGCGTCGCCACCTCGACGCTGCACCTGATCGAGCCGTCCATGCACACCCCGCCGGGCTACGCCGGGCACCTCGCCGCGACCCTGCGCCGCGCCGTCCGTGCCGCCGGGGCGGACCTCCCGGTGATCGGGGTCGGCCGGTTCACCACGCCCGCCCAGGCCGCCGCGGCGCTGGACCGTGGGGAGTGCGACCTCGTCGGCGTCGCCCGCGGGCAGATCGCCGACCCCGGCTTCGCGAACAAGGCCCTCACCGGACGCCCGGTACGCCGGTGCGTCGGGTGCAACCAGGACTGCATCGGCCGGGTCGGGCTGAACCTGCCGCTGGGTTGCGCGGTCGACCCGGCCGCCGGGCGCGAACGGCTCGTCCCGCCCGCCCGGGCCGCCGATCCCGGCGCGGGGCGGGTGCTCGTCGTCGGGGCCGGGCCGGCCGGGCTCGCCGCGGCCGCCGCGCTCGCCGGGCGCGGGCACCGGGTGCTGCTCGCCGAACGGGCCGGCACCCCCGGTGGACGGCTCGCCCTCGCGGCGACCGCGCCCGGGCGGGCCGAGCTCGGCCACGTCGTCGCCGACCTGCTGCGCGAGGCGCACGCGGCCGGGGTCGAGATCCGGTACGGCACGACCGTCGACCGCGGGTTCGTCGAGGAGCTGGAGCCCGCGGCGGTCGTCGTCGCCACCGGGTCGGTGCCCGCCGTCCCGTCGTGGGACCCGGCGCGGCTGACCGTCCCCGTCGACGACGTGCTGGCCGGGGTGCGCCTGCCCGCGGGCCCGGTGCTCGTCGTCGACGAGCTCGGGTTCCACCAGGCCACCTCGGTCGCCGAGCTGCTCGCCGCCCGCGGGCACGCCGTCGAGGTCGTCACCCCGGCGCTGGTCGTCGGGCAGGACCTCGGGCTCACCCTGGACCGCGAGGGGTTCCGCCGCCGCGCGCACGCCGCCGGGATCCGCTGCAGCACCGACCTCGCCGTGCTGGGGGTGCTGCGCAGGGGTGAGCAGAGCAGCGAGCAGAGCGGCGCCGAGCCCGACTGCACCGTGGAGCTGCTGCACCACCCGACCGGCCGCACCGAGCGGCGCGACGTCGGCGCCGTCGTCGCTGCGACGGCCACCGTCCCCGCCACCCGCCTGTGGGCCGCGCTGGCCGGCGGGCCGTGGCCGGTGCACCGGATCGGCGACGCGCTGACCCCGCGCCGGTTCGACGCCGCGATCCGTGAGGGCCGCCTCGTCGACCTCGCGCCGACCGCGCCGCGCCGGACCGGGGCCCGAGCGGGCAGGCTGGGACCGTGCTCCTCGCGGATCTGACCTGGCCCGACCTCGACCCGGCCGCGGCGTACACGCTGCTCGTGCCGGTCGGCTCCACCGAGCAGCACGGCCCGCACCTGCCGCTGGGCACCGACACCGCCGTGGCGTCGGCGGTCGCGTCGGCGCTGCACGACGCCGACCCGGGGCTCGTCCTCGCCCCCGCCCTGCCCTACGGCGCCGCCGGTGAGCACGAGGGCTTCCCCGGCACCGTGTCGATCGGGGAGGACGCGCTGCGCACCGTCCTCGTCGAGTACGGCCGCTCGGCGTGCCGGTGGGCGTCGCGGCTGGTGCTGCTCAACGGGCACGGCGGCAACGTCGCCGCGCTCCGCTCGGCGGTGACCCTGCTGCGCCACGAGGGCCGCGACGCCGGCTGGCTGTCCTGCGTCGCCGACGTCCCCGGGGTGCTGCTGGACGCCCACGCCGGGCGCTACGAGACCTCGCTGCTCGCCCACCTGCATCCCGGCCTGGTCCGCGCCGACCGCGCCGAGGTGGGCGACACCCGGCCGCTGCGCGAGGTCATCGGGGAGCTGCGGGCCGGGGGGATCGCCGCGGTCAGCCCGAACGGCGTGCTCGGTGACCCGGCCGGCGCGTCGGCCGGGGAGGGGCTGCGGCTGCTCGCGGCGATCACGGCGACGGCGTCCGCGGCGGTCACCGCGTGGGACCCCGACCCCGGCACCGGACGCCTCCGCCCGCCGCCGGCGTAGCGCGGGGTCACGCCGCGGGGTGCACCAGCAGGGGCACGAGCTGCTCGGCCGTGGTGAACGAGCCGTGCTGGCCGGGCAGCGTGGACAGGAACGGCTCCGCCTCGCTCCGGACCACCGCCGCCGTCCCGTGCAGCGCGGCGACGACGTCGCCGACCCGGTCGAGCACCCGGTCGGTGACCGGCCCGAACCAGCCCCGGGCCACCGCCTCCTCCCGGCTGACGACGGCGGCGTCGTCGCCGAGCACCGCCTGCCAGGCGGCCAGCGCGTCGGACGCCGCCCCGGGCTCGGTGTAGACGTGCCGGGCACGCGGGTCCCCGCCGAGCAGCGCCACGCCGTCGGACAGCGCCGGGGTGGTGTCGGCGTCGACGGTCCGGTCGACGGTGACCATGCCGTGGTCGCCGGTGACCGCCAGCAGGGTCCCCGCGGGCAGTGCCTCCAGCAGCATCGCGAGCAGCGCGTCGACCTGGCGCAGCTGCCAGCGCCACGCCGGGCTCCCGGGGCCGTACAGGTGGCCGACCTTGTCCAGGTCGGCGTGGTAGCCGTAGACCAGCCGCGGGCCGGGGCCCTCCACCCCGGCGAGGATCTCCACGGCCAGGTCGCCCAGCGCGGCGACCCCGCGGTACTCGCCGCCGCGCAGCCCCGACCGGGTCAGCCCGGACGTCCGGAACTCCAGCGGCGACACCGACCGGACCGCGACGCCCGCCGCCGCGGCCCGCTCCAGCACGGTCGGCTCCGGCTGCACCCGCTCCGGGACGAGCCGCTCCCGCAGATCCCGGCGGCCCGAGGACCAGCCCAGCGCGTCGAGCAGCTCGCCGTCGACGCGGAACCGCAGCCCGAGCGTGCCGTGCGCGCCCGGCGGCAGCCCGGTGCCGAGCGAGGTCAGGCTGATCGGGGTGGTCGAGGGGAACCCGACGGTGAGCGGTCCGGCGTCGGCGAGCCCGGCCAGCACCGGCGCGTCGGCGGCGTGGGCGTGCAGCAGCTCGTGGCCCAGCCCGTCGACGAGCAGCAGCACCGCCGCCCCTGCCCGCGGGAGCCCGAACGCAGGCGGCCGGTCGTCGAGCGGGGCGCCGATCGCGTGCAGCAGGGCGGGGAGGACGTCGGCCAGCGTCGCCGAGCCGTAGCGGGGGAGGACCTCGGGCATGCCCCGGAGTCTGCCCGGCGGGACCCGTGCGGACCACGCCGATCGGGCAGGTGCGGGTGTCGACCCGCGGCGGCCGGGGATGGAAGGCTCCCGGAGGTGACCGCCGCCCGGACCGACCCCGACCGTCCCTCCGCCACGACCCCCTCGGGCCCGGCGGACCGGCGGCTCCCGGACGGCTTCCGGGTGGTGCTCGACCGTCGCACCCGGCGGCTCGACGGCGGCGCGGCGCTGCTCGGCGGCGCCCCGCCCCGGCTGGTGCACCTGTCCGCGCGGGCCCGCGCGCTGCTGCCCGCCCCCGGGCGGCCGCTGGTCGTCACCGGTCCCACCGAGCGGTCCCTGGCCCGCACCCTGCTCGACGCCGGGCTCGCCCACCCCGTCCCCGACGCCCCGGCCGGGATCACCGCGGCCGAGGTCACCGTCGTCGTGCCGGTGAAGGACCGGCCGCTGGACCGGCTCCTCGCCGCGCTGGCCGGGACCGGGGTGGCCGGCCCGGTCGTCGTCGACGACGGGTCCACCGACCCGGCACCGCTGCGCCGCGCCGTCGAACGGGCCGGGGGGACGGTCCTGCGGCACGCCACCCCGCGCGGCCCGGCGGCCGCCCGCAACGCCGGCCTCGCCGCCGCGACCACCCCGTTCGTGGTGTTCCTCGACTCCGACGTCGTCCCCGAACCCGGCTGGCTCCCCCCGCTGCTCGCCCACCTCGCCGACCCCGCGGTCGGTCTCGTCGCACCGCGGATCGTGGCGCCGGACCCGGAACGGGGCGGCGGGCTGCGCGGGGCGGTCGGGCGCTACGAGGCGGTGCGGTCGTCGCTGGACCTGGGCCCCGACCCGGCACTGATCGTGCCGCGGTCCCGTGTCGCCTACGTGCCGAGCGCGGCGATGCTCGTCCGGGTGTCGGCGGTCGGGCCGGTCGCGTTCGACCCGCGGATGCACGTCGCCGAGGACGTCGACCTCGTCCTGCGCCTGCACGCGGCCGGCTGGGCGATGCGCTTCGAACCCGTCGCGCGGGTCGCTCACGAGCACCGCACCCACCCGGGGGAGTGGCTGCGGCGCAAGGCGTTCTACGGCACCGGGGCGGCGCCGTTGGCGCGCAGGCACCCCGGGGCGGTGCCGCCGGTGATCCTCTCCCCCTGGACGGCGGCGGTCTGTCTGCTCCTGCTCGCCCAGCGGCGGGGGGCGACGGCGCTCGCCGCCGTCGTCACCGGGGTCGCGACCGAACGGCTGTCCCGGAAGCTGCCTCGGCTCGACCACCCGCGGCGCGGGGCGGCCCTGCTCACCGCGCTCGGCCTGTCCGGGGCGCTGTGGCAGACGGCGTCGGCGCTGACCCGGCACTTCTGGCCGGTCGCCGCGCTCGCCTGCCTGGTGTCGCGCCGGGCCCGCCGCGCGGTCGTCGCGGCGGCGCTGGCGGAGGGGCTGACCGACTGGTGGCGCCACCGCGACCGTGACCCGCGGGTCCGGACCGGGCCGCTGCTGCACCTGCTCGCGCACCGGCTCGACGACCTCGCCTACGGTGCCGGTCTGTGGTGGGGGGCCGTCGAGCACCGGACCTCCGCCCCGCTGCGGCCGACCGGTCCTGGCGCACGACCCTGACGCAGGTTAGGCTTCCCTGACCTCCGGCGTTGCACCACTCCATCAGGACTGGTCTGAACGGGTGATTCGTGTTGCGTCACGGATCCGATTCTGAGGGCGCCTCTCGCCCACCTTCTCCGCGCCTGCGGTTGCGCACGACAGGCTGTCGCCGTGACGTCGGCACCACGCCAGTCGACCTCCGGTCGCCCCGGTCCCGGCTCCTTGCACCCCAGGAAGATCGGGAGTGTGATGTGGGCGCTGCCACACGAGACGTGCGGCAACTTTTCCGGGCGCGCCGGCGTGGTCGCGAGACAGGCGACGGCGATCGGCGTTCCTCGGACGAAGTCCCCGGTCAGACCCCGCGCTTCGGAGCGTGCGTGGTCGCGTACGAGGAGTGAGAGTTCATGACAGAGGTCCGGGTCACCGTCGACGGCGTGAACTACGCCGACGACGTCGAGCCCCGCATGTTGCTCGCGCAGTATCTGAGGGAGACGCTGGGCAAGACGGGGACGCTGATCGGCTGCGACACCAGCAACTGTGGTGCCTGCACGGTTCATCTCAACGGGCAGAGCGTGAAGTCCTGCTCGGTGCTCGCGGTCCAGGCGGACGGCGCCGAGGTCACCACCATCGAGGGTCTCGCCCGCGACGGTCAGCTGCACCCGGTGCAGGAGGCCTTCCGCGAGTGCCACGGCCTGCAGTGCGGGTACTGCACGCCGGGAATGATCATGGCTTCGGTGGACCTGCTCGGGGACAACCCCGACCCGTCCGAGCAGGAGGTCCGTGAGGGCATCGAGGGCAACCTCTGCCGCTGCACGGGCTACCAGAACATCGTGCGCGCCGTGCAGACCGCGGCGAAGAACATGAAGCCGGGAGCCGCTCAGCCCTCCGGCCAGGCCGCCCCGGTTGCGGGAGGTAACTGACGTGACGACGACCGCCGAACCCACCACGACCGGCGAGATCGGCAAGGCCCGGGTCCGCAAGGAGGACCAGCGCCTCATCACCGGCCGGTCCCGCTACACCGACTCCATCACCCCTCCGGGAACCGTCCACATCGCCGTCGTCCGGTCGACGATCGCGCGGGCGACCATCACCTCGATCGACAAGTCCGAGGCCGAGAAGGCCCCGGGTGTGTTCGGCGTCTACACCGCGGCCGACCTCGGTGCGGAGGAGGTCGGCATGCCCTGCGCGTGGCCGATCACCCCGGACCAGAAGGCCCCGCAGCGCCCGGTGCTCGCCGTCGGCCGCGTCAACTTCTCCGGTGAGGGCGTCGCCGTCGTCGTCGCCCGGTCGGCCGCCGCCGCGCGCGACGCCGCCGAGCTCGTCGAGGTCGACTACGAGCCGCTCGACCCGGTCCTCGACATGGAGGCCGCCGCGCAGGACGGCGCCGAGCTGGTCCACCCGGACCTCGGCACCAACGTCTCCGCGACCTGGGTGTTCGACTCCGCCGCCGCCGGCACCGGTGCCGACGTGGCCGAGGCCATCAAGGCCGCCGAGGCCGACAGCGACTCCGTCGTCGTCCGCCGCCGCTTCCGCCAGCAGCGCCTGATCCCCGCGTTCATGGAGCCCCGCTCCTGCGTGGTGGACCCGACCGGTGAGCAGCTGACCATCTGGGCCGCGACCCAGGTGCCGCACATCCTGCGCACCATGACCACGGTGACCCTCGGGGTGCCGGAGTCCAAGCTGCGTGTCATCGCCCCCGACGTGGGCGGCGGCTTCGGCGGCAAGATCGGCGTCCTGCCCGAGGAGATGCTCTGCGTGCTGCTCGCGCAGAAGCTGGGCAAGCCGGTCAAGTGGACCGAGACCCGCAGCGAGTGCATGCTCACCGCGCACCACGCCCGGGACCAGATCCAGGACCTCGTGATGACCGCCAAGAAGGACGGCACCATCACCGGGTTCGACGTCCACCTCTACGCCGACATGGGCGCCTACCTGGGCCTCGTCGGGCCGGGTGTGCCGATTCTCGGCGCGTTCATGTTCAACGCGATCTACAAGATCCCCGCGCTGAAGTTCACCTGCTCCAACGTCTTCACCAACAAGACGCTGACCGACGCCTACCGCGGCGCCGGCCGTCCCGAGGCGACGTTCGCCATCGAGCGGATGATGGACGAGCTCGCCGTCGAGCTCGGCCGCGACCCGATGGAGCTGCGCGAGCAGAACTGGATCAAGCACGAGGAGTTCCCCTTCACGACCGTCGTGGGCCTGACCTACGACACCGGCAACTACGAGCAGGCCACGCAGCGCGCGATGGACCTGTTCGACTACGCCGGTCTGCGCCGTGAGCAGGAGGAGCGCCGCCGCTCCGGCGACCCGGTCCAGCTGGGCATCGGCATCTCGACCTTCACCGAGATGTGCGGCCTCGCGCCGTCCCGCGTGCTCGGCTCGCTGGACTACGGCGCAGGCGGCTGGGAGGCCGCCAGCATCCGGATGCTGGCCACCGGCAAGGTCGAGGTCACCACCGGTGCCTCCGCCCACGGCCAGGGCCACGAGACGGCGTTCTCGCAGATCGTCGCGGACAAGCTGGGCGTCGCGTTCGAGGACGTCGAGATCCTGCACGGCGACACCCAGGTGGCGCCGAAGGGCCTCGACACCTACGGCTCGCGCTCGCTGGTCGTCGGCGGTGTCGCCATCGTCAACGCCGCGGACAAGGTGATCGAGAAGGCGACGAAGATCGCCGCGCACCTGCTCGAGGCGTCCGAGGACGACATCGAGTTCGCGAACGGGCAGTTCACCGTCCGCGGCACCGACAAGGGCAAGGCCATCCAGGAGATCGCGTTCGCCGCGTTCATGGCGCACGACTACCCGGAGGGCATGGAGCCGTCGCTGGACTCCGACGCCGTCTTCGACCCGGAGAACTTCTCCTACCCGCACGGCACGCACCTCGCCGCGATGGAGGTCGACACCGACACCGGCCGGGTCACGCTGCGCAAGTACGTCTGCGTCGACGACATCGGCAACGTCATCAACCCGCTGATCGTCGAGGGCCAGGTGCACGGCGGTCTCGCCCAGGGCATCGCGCAGGCCCTGTTCGAGGAGGCGAACTACGACGACCAGGGCACCCTGGTCAACGCCACGTTCGTCGACTACACGATCCCGTCCGCGGCGGACCTGCCGAGCTTCACCACCGAGACCGTCTCCACCCCGGCGACGTCCAACCCGCTCGGTGTGAAGGGCGTCGGCGAGGCGGGCACCATCGCCTCGACCCCGGCCATCCTCAACGGTGTGCTCGACGCGGTCCGTCACCTCGGCGTCGACGAGATCGACATGCCGACCACCTCGCAGCGCGTGTGGCGTGCCCTGCAGGTCGCCAAGGGCAAGAGCCCGCAGGAGACCCCGAGCGACACCCACGCGCCCGGCGCCGGCCTCGGTTCCATCGACCCGAACAACCCCAAGGGAGAGGTCCAGTGATCCCGGCGAAGTTCGACTACGTCCGGCCCTCCTCGGTCGAGGAGGCCGTGTCGGCCCTGCAGTCGGCCGGTGAGGACGCGAAGATCCTGGCGGGCGGGCAGAGCCTGCTGCCGGTGCTGCGCCTGCGGATGGCCGCGCCGAGCACCGTCATCGACCTCGGGGGCATCCCCGAGCTCAAGCGGATCGGCGAGGACGACCAGTACGTCATGGTCGGCGCGATGGCCACCCACCACGAGGTCATGCGCAACGACCTGGTGAACACCCACGTGGAGCTCATCGCGCGGGCCACCGAGACCGTCGCGGACCCGCAGGTCCGGCACCGCGGCACCCTGGGCGGCGCGCTCGCGCACGCCGACCCGGCCGGTGACCTGGGCGCGGCCGCCCTGGCGATGGACGCCGAGTTCGTCATCCTGGGTGCCGGTGGCACCCGCCTGGTGACCGCGGCGGACTTCTTCCAGGACTACTTCACGACCGCGATCGGCGAGGGCGAGATCCTCACCATGGTCCGGTTCCCGAAGCGGACCGGCTGGAAGAGCCACTACGAGAAGTTCAACCGGGTCGCCCAGGCGTGGTCGATGGTGGCCGTCGCCGTGGCGCTGAAGGTGGACGGCGGGACCATCACCGAGGCCCGCGTCGGCCTGACCAACATGGGCAACGTGCCGATCCGGGCGACCGGCGTCGAGGCGGCCCTGGTGGGCAAGGCGGCCGGTCCGGACGTCGCGAAGGCGGCCGCCGAGCACGCGCTCGAGGGCACGTCCGCTCCGAGTGACGCGGACGCCGCCGCCGACTACCGTGAGCACCTGGCGAAGGTTCTCACCGGTCGTGCGGTGCTGGCCGCGGCCGGCTGACGTACCCGAGGAACACACCGACGCCGGCGCCGGCCCCGGAACCCCCGGGACCGGCGCCGGCGTTCGTTCGAGGAGGCTGGGCAGAGAAGATGCAACTGGAGAACAAGTTCACGATCGCGGCGCCGATCGAGGACGCGTGGAAGGCCCTCAACGACCCGGAGCTCATCGCCCCGTGTTTCCCCGGGGCCACCCTGACCGAGTACGAGGGCGACTCGTTCCAGGGCACCGTCAAGGTCAAGCTCGGCCCGATCTCGCTCACGTACAAGGGCAAGGGCACCTACATCGAGCGTGACGACGCGAACCACAAGGTGGTCATCGACGCGTCCGGCCGCGACGCCCGCGGCAACGGCACCGCGAAGGCCATCGTCACCGGCACCATGGTCGCCGACGGCCCGGACAAGACCTCGGTCACGATGGTCACCGACATGACCGTCACCGGTCGTCCGGCCCAGTTCGGTCGCGGTGTCATCTCCGACGTCGCCGACAAGATCATCGGCCAGTTCTCGAGCTGCGTCGCGGACAAGCTGACCGGCCCCGGTGCGGCGACGTCCAACGGCGCGGGCCCGAAGCACGCGGCCGACCAGACCAGCCCGATCCCGGCCGTCCCGCCGGGCCCGGGTGAGCAGGCCGCGCCCGCCCCGGTGAAGCGGACCTACCAGCCGCAGAGCAGCCCGGTCGAGGCCATCGACCTGCTCGACTCGGCGGGTGCCCCGGTGCTCAAGCGCCTCGGGCCGGTGCTGGGCGGCGTGGGCGCGCTCGTGCTGCTGGTCGTGCTGATCCGGCGTCTGCGCGGCGCGAAGGGCTGAGTCCCCCGCACGTCCCTCCGGGCCGGTACCGCGTTCCGCGGTGCCGGCCCGTGGCGTTGCGGGGCAGGATGGAGCGGTGCGAGCGGGCGAGCGGAACGGGCTGACCGACGTCGAGGGCCTGCGGGTCGGGCACGCGGCGGTGAACGGGCCGGGTGCCCGCAGCGGGACGACGGTCGTGCTGACCCCGCCGGGCGGCGCGGTCGCCGGCGTGGACGTGCGCGGCGCCGCGCCCGGCACCCGGGAGACCGACCTGCTCGACCCGGTCGCGACGGTCCAGCGCGTGCACGCCGTCACCCTGTCCGGGGGCAGCGCCTTCGGTCTCGACGCCGCGTCCGGCGTGATGGCCCGGCTGGAGCGCGACGGCGAGGGGTTCCCGGTGCCGGGCGCCGTCGTGCCGATCGTGCCGGCCGCCGTGGTGTTCGACCTCGGTCGCGGCGGTGACCCCCGGGTCCGCCCGACCGCGGCGACCGGCACGGCCGCCTACGACGACGCACACGCCGGCCCGGTCGTCCAGGGTTCGGTCGGGGCGGGCACCGGCGCGGTGTCCGGCGGGCTGCGCGGCGGGATCGGGTCGGCGTCCGCGGTGCTCACCGAGGGCTCTGCCGCCGGGACGACGATCGCGGCCCTGGTCGTCCTCAACTCCGCCGGTGCGGCCGCGGACCCGGCCACCGGTGAGGTGTACGGCGCCCGGCACGGTCTGCCGGGCGAGTTCGCCGCCGGGGTGGCCCCGGCCCTCGCCCCGCCGGAGCGGCTCGCCGAGCTGTACGCGGGGCACGTGAACCCGCTGGGGACGGCGACGACGCTGGTGGTCGTCGGCACCGACGCGGCCCTGGACAAGGTCGGCTGCACCCGGCTGGCGACGATGGCGCACGACGGCCTGGCCCGGTCCATCTCGCCGGTGCACACGATCCGCGACGGCGACTGCGCGTTCGCGCTGGCCACGGGCACCCGGGCCGCACCGGACGTCGCCGGGGTGTTCGCGCTGCAGGCGGCCGCGGCGGAGGTGACGGCGCGGGCGGTGGCGCACGCGCTGCTCGCGGCGGAACCGGCGCCGGACCGGCCGTCGTACTCGTCGCTCCTGGTGGGCCCGTGAGCGCGCCCAACCCGTGGCTGGGGCGACCGCGCGCCCCGCGCCCGCCGTCGGCGCCGGACCCGGACGCGGTGCGTCTGGTGGGGCTGCCCCGGCGGCGGGCCGCGGCCCGGGCGGTGAACGACGTGGTGCGGGGCGTGGACGTGCGCGCGTTCGACGACGGGTGGACCGTGTCGTTCCTCAGCGGCTACTACACGCTCTGCCACACCCTCGACCAGCTGCTCGACGCCGTGGCCCCGCCCGGGGAGCGGGAGCTGCTGCGGGCGACGGTGCTGGCCGCGGCCGACGGGACCGCGGGCCGGGGCTGACCGCCCGATCGGCGGGCCCCGTGACCCGGGTCCCGCCGGCCCCCGGTCCCGGCGCCGGTTCAGTCGTCGTCGCGGTCGTGCCGGTCGTCGTGCCGGTCGTCGCCGTCGTGCCGGTCGACGTCGTGGTCGAGGACCTGGCCGGTGGCGGCGTCGATGTCGAGATCGTGCTCGGTGGTGCCGTTCACGACCTCGACCTCCCAGTGGTCCCGGCCGTGGCTGCGGTCGTCGTCGCGGTCGTCGTCGTGTCGGTCGTCGTCGCTGTCGGCCCGGTCGAACTCGACCTCGGTGACCCGCCCGCCGCCCGCGGCGGCGAGGGCGGCGCGCTCGGCGGCGGCGCGGTCGACCGCCGGCGGGGCGGGGGTGGGGGCTGCGGGCGCGGTGGCGGCCGCGGGTGCCGTGGGCACGGCGGTGCGGGGCAGCTCCGGGGGCAGCAGGTCGGCGGTGCGTGCGATCGCGGCGCCGGTCGGGACGACGGTGAGCTCGTCCGGGGCGCCGCCCGCGCCGAGTGCGAGGGCGGTGCCCCCGCCGACGAGCAGGAGACCGGTGGCGGCGACGGCGGCGACGGTGAGCGGGGTACGCACGGTGATCTTCCTCCGAGAGGTTCCGGCTGGTCCGGGTCGGTGCGACCCGGATGCTGGTGGGAACTGTGCCGCCGCCCTCCCCAAGGTCGCGCTGCGTGAGCCCTAAGGCGGCGTTAGGGCCCGGAGCGGCCGAACTACAGTCGTCGGGGTGTCGACCATCAGCCCGGACGAGGGAGTGGCGCGCCGGCTGAAGGCCCTGGCCTGCACGGCGCCGCTGCACGACCTCGACGCCCGCAAGGGGCGGCTCGACTGGGACGCGACCGGCTACCAGATGGCCGAGATCGGCCTGCAGGCGATCGACCAGGTCACCCTGGCCATGGACTTCGACCACGGTGCCGACCACGCGGAGGTCGTCCGGCGGCTGCTGCCGTTCGTGGGCGCGCAGGTGCCGGGGGCGCCGCGGTCGGAGTACGTCCGCGTCGCGCAGTGGGTGATCGACAACCTGATCAACGTGGGGTCGATCGACCGCGGGTTCGCCGTGGAGTACGGCACGACCGACGACGAGGGGCGCTACGTGCGTCGCCGGTTCGACTTCAAGCTGCTCGTCGAGGTGGCCGCCCCGGACGGCGGGATCTACCTGCGCGCCTCGGACGAGGCGATCAACGTGCTGGTCGGGGCGCTGGACACCGACGTCGAGTCGGCCCAGGAGGCCGCCGAGACGAAGCTGGAGACGCTGATCGTCCGCGGTCGTCTCGGCGACGCCCGGCTGGCGGCCGAGCAGGCCCGCTACCGGACCGTGCAGTACGCCGAGTCGTTGCGGCGCAAGCTGGAGGCGACCCGGCGCGACGTCCGCTCGGTGGACTGGCTCGACGCCGTCCCGCAGCTGCTCGACGAGGCACTGACCCATATCGAATCCCGCTACCGCGCCGAGACGATGATCAAGGCGAACATCGCCGACGCCCGTGACGAGGCCACCGAGCCCGGGCGCCGCAGGCAGGCCGCGGAGCTGGTGACCGTCGTCGACGACTGCATCCAGCGACACACCCAGCTGCAGGCACGGTTGCAGGAGGCGGGCGCGTCGTTCCGCGCCGAGCAGGACCGCCAGCAGTTTTCCGGGAAGCCGAAGCGGGCCGCCGTCGACGTGTTCGGGCAGCTGCTGCGGCCGTCGCTGGCGCTGACCGTCGAGGCGGCGCACGACCCGGTGACCGGCTACTTCGGTGCCGGGGCCGGGGTGCGGAACCCGTCGGTGCCGAGCCTGGGCGGGCTGGTCGAGACGTTGCTGACACCGCCGAGCGACCGTGACCCGTTCGGCGCCGAGGTTCCCGAGCCGGAGCTGGCGCCGCAGCCGCGCGAGCGGTTCGGGGTGGACACGTGGGCGGCCGCCGACGCGGTGCTGCCCGCCGACGTCGAGCACCCGGTGCGGCTGTCCGCGGCGCTCGCGGCGGCCCGCGCGGCCGGGGCGGACCTGCCGCAGCTGGTCGCGTTGCGGGCGATGCACGCCGTCGGGACGGCGGTGGCCACGGCACGGACCCAGGGCGACCCGTCGGTGCTGGTCGCCGTCGACGACGGGACGGTCCTCGACGACCCCGAGTTCGGCGGCGCGGACCTGCTGCTGGCGCGGGCCGGGGTGCAGGGCGGACAGACGAACCGACGGACGGCGCAGACATGAGTGACACCGAGACCGCGGCCCGCCTGGTCGGCTACGGCATGCGCCCCAAGGCGCTGCCCGGCCGCGACCCCGACTACGCCGACCTGGTCCGGCGCTACCGGGAGGACGACGAGTTCCGCACGACCGTGCAGCGCGTCGCGTCCGGTCTGGGCCTGGTGGTGCTGGCCGTCGACACCGGCCCGGGCATCGTGCTCGCCGCGACCGAGGGCTCGGTGTTCGAGATCCGGATGGACGAGTACGCCCGCCGCACCGCCCTGGCCAACCGGGGCGCCGACAAGGTCCTGCACGGGATCGCGCACCTCGCCGTCGCCGCGCTGGCCTTCCCCCGCCCCGACGACCTCGGCGACGACTCCTACGTCGGCCGGGTCTCGGTGGAGCTCGTCGACGGCGCCGTCCGCGAGGCCTGCCGGGTGCTGAACGAGCGTGCCGCGGGTCCCGCCGACCCCGAGTCCGACGCCCCGCAGCTCGAGGAGGTCTGGCGGGTCTGGCAGCGTCGCCCGGAGGCCACCGCGACCAAGGACGGCCGCGTCGGGGAGTCCACCACCCGCGGAATCGTCGGCAAGGCGCTGCGGTTCCTCGCCGACCAGGGCTTCCTCGTCCCGGTCGGCGCGGAGGGCGCCTACCGGACGACGCCGCGCTACCAGGTGCAGGTGCGCGAGCTCGCGGCCCAGCGGGCCTTCGACGAGCTGCTGGCCCTGAACGTCCTGCCCGCCGCGACCGCCGCCGGGACCCTGGTGACCGAGCACGACGGCGTGTTCGACGCGCCCGGGTCCGGTGCTCAGAGCGCGGCCGGGACGGGAAGCGCGCCCGACCTCGACGATCCGCCGGGGTCGGGGGAGACGGCCGGGCCGTCGTCGGCACTCGATCCGGCACCCGCGGCGAGGCAGCCTGTGGGGGAGACCTCCTCGGACATCGTTCATCCGGTGAACGGGGCGAACGGTGCCGGGACCGACGGCTCGGTCGGCTCGGTCGAGGGCCCCGTGTCCGTGGAACTCGCTTACCCGGTAAGCGAGTTCGTGCAGAGCGGTGTCGGGGGTGACGGCGTGGCCGGTGACCCGATGGGCGTTGTCGATCCCGTCGGCGGGGCTGTGTCGGGGGAACCCGCTGACCCGGTAAGCGAGTTCGCACAGGACGGTGCCGGGGGTGGCGACACGGCCGGGGACCGACACCCTGCCGATACGGGTACGGAGCGTGCGGATCCGGCCGGCCCGTCGGACACCCCGCCGACCGACCACCCCACGGAGGACCGCGATGTATGAGCTGACCCGCGTCCGCCTGTTCTCCGTCGGTCCGACCGCCGCCCGCTACCAGGACGTCGCGCTCGACCTGCGGGGCGTCGGGGCCCCGGTGAAGGTCGCCGTGCAGGAGGACCTGTTCGCCCCGGACGCGCTCGACCGCACGACGCCGCGTCGGCCGTCGCCGGCCTCGGTGCTGTTCCTGGAGAACGGCGGCGGCAAGTCCGTCCTGCTCAAGCTGATCTTCTCGGTCCTGCTGCCCGGGCGGCGCCAGGTGGTCGGGACCACCAGCACCACGGTGCTGGAGAACTTCGTGCTGGCCGAGGACGTGGCGCACGTCGTCTGCGAGTGGATGCACGTCGGCACCGGACGGCTGCTGGTCACCGGGAAGGTGTCGGAGTGGCGCGGGCACGTCGCCTCCAGCGACCCGGAGAAGCTGGCCGACGCCTGGTTCTCCTTCCGGCCGGTCCCCGGGATGGGCCTCGACGACCTGCCGTTCACCCACGACGGGCGCCGGGTCACCCTGGCCGCCTTCCGGGAGCGCCTGCAGACCGCGCACCGCGAGCACCCCGACGCCGAGCTCGCCTGGGAGACCGGGCACCGGGACTGGACCCGCCACCTCGTCGAGGTCGGCCTGGACCCGGAGCTGTTCCGCTACCAGCGCGCGATGAACGCCGGCGAGGGCGAGGCCGCCGAGGCGTTCTCGTTCTCCTCCGACGAGGCGTTCGTCGACTTCCTGCTGCGCGCGGTGCTCGACCCGGCGGAGCCGCAGAACGTCGCCGAGCTCGTCGCCGGCTACGCCGACCGGCTCGCCCAGCGCGAGGAGCTGGAGACCGAGCGGGAGTTCGTCGACGGCACGCTGTCCCGGCTCGAGCCGATGGTCGACGCCGAGGCCACCGCGACCGCCGCCCGCGACACCGAGACGGCCGCGCGCACCGAGCTGGCGGCGACCGCGTCGCGGATCGCGGCCCGCCGGATCGCCGAGGAGGCCCGCTCGGTGACCGCCGCCGAGGAGGCCACCGGCGCGGTCGAGGCCGAGCAGTCCGCGGCCCGGGCGGCGGAGCGGCTGCAGGACACCGTCGGTGAGCTGCGCAGACTCACCGCGGGGCTCGCCGTCGAGGCCGCCGAGCGGACCGCGGCCGAGGCGACCCGCGAGCGCGACGCCGCGTCGGCCGTCTCGATGGCCCGCGACGCCGTCGAACCGGTCCTGGCGCACCGCGTCGCCGCCGCCGAGGCCGCGCGGCTGCGCGCCCGCGTCGAGGAGGAGGAGCAGAAGGCCCGGCCCGCGCTCGCCGCCCGGCAGGACGCCGCCCGCGCGCTCGCGGTCGCGCTGGCCCGGGTCGCCGCGGAGGCCGACGCCGCCGCCGACGCGGCGGAGGAACACCGCGCCGACGCCGAGGAGCGCGCGGCGGCCGCCCGTCGCGAGCAGGTCACCCGCACCGCCGACGCCGCCCGCGCCGAGAGCGCCGCCGCCACCGCCCGCGAGGCCCTCGACGACCTCGACACCCGGGTCGCCGCCGCCGTCTCCGCCGGGCACCTGAAGGCGGGCTCGACCGCCGCCGACGTCGAGGACTCCGCGGCCGCCGCCCGGACCGAGGCGGAGCGGTGCGCCACCGCGCTCGCCGACGCCGACAGCGCGGCCGCCACGATCCGCGAGGAGCGACGGGCCGCCGAGGCCCGCCGCACCGCCGCCCAGGACGCGGCGGCCGCCGCCCGCGCCGACGCCGCCACCGCCGAGGCCGCGCGCTCCGCCGCGGAGGCCGACGCCGTCGCGCTCGCCGGGGAGGTCCGGCCAGCGGAGCTGCTCGGACTCGACGAGATCCGCCCGGACACCGACGCGGGCCTCGTCGTCGACACCCTGACCACCGCGATCCGCGGCGCCGAGCGGGAGCGGACGACCCTGCACGGCGACCAGCGCCGCGACGAACGCGCGCTCGCCGCGCTCGGCGACGGCGGCCTGCTGCCCGACCCCACGGAGATCGAGGACGTCCTCGCGGCGCTGGAGGCCGCCGGGATCACCGCCTGGTCCGGCCGTCGCTACCTGGCGAAGCTGCCCGCCCCCGACCGGGAGACCGTGCTGACGCGGCTGCCGCACCTGGCGGGCGGGGTGCTGCTCAACGACGCGCGCGACGCCGAGCGGGCCCGCGCCGAGCTGGACGCGGCGCGGCTGCTGCCGGCCTGCCTGGTCGCGGTCGGCACCACCGCCGCGCTGCGCGCCGACGCCGACGCGGCGCCCGGGATCGACTTCGTCGTGCCGCCCAACCCGGCCCTGCACGACGAGGAGGCCGCCGAGCAGGTCCGGGTCCGGCTCGTCGCCGAGACCACCGAGCGCGCCGCCCGGCTCGCCGAGCTGGAGACCGTCCTCGACGACGACCGCAGGCTGCGGGACCGGTTCGCCGCGCTGCGCGACCGACGTCCCACCCTCGCCGACCTCACCGAGGCCGCCGAGGCCGCGGAGACCACGCGGGCCGCCGCCGTCGCCGAGCACGAGGCGACCCGCGCGGAGGTCGAGGACCTCGACGAGCGCGCCGACCGGCTCACCGTCGACCGGCCCGGCCTGGAGCGCACCGCCGGGGACACCCGTCGCCGGGCGGACGCGCTCGCCGCGCTGCGCACCGAGCTCGCCCGCCGGGCGACGCACGAGGAGCGGATGCGCACCGGGGAGGCCGACGCCGCGCGGGCCCGCGAGGAGGCCGACGCCGCCGGGACCACCGCCGACCGCGCCGGTCGCGAGGCCGCCGACGCCCAGCAGACGCGCGACCGGCAGCGCGGCATCGGCACGACCCTGCGCGACGAGGCCGCGGCGCTCCCGGTCTCCGCCGACGAGGTCGGCGGGCGGGACGGGGAGCCGGAGGGGACCCCCGGGACGTCGCTGGCCGAGCTGCGCGAGGAGTTCCAGCGGGCCCGCGACGCCTACGCCTCGGCCTCCGTCGACACCGACCTGCACGGTGCGCTGGAGCGGGCCGAGGCCGACGCGCGGGAGCGGCGGGTCGCCGTCGACGGGCTGCCGCGCACCGTCGTCGAGGCCGCGACGGCGTTCCTGCACACCCCCGACGGCGCCGACGCCGCCAGCCGCCGCGCCGCCGCCGAGCAGGCCCGAACCGCCTACGACGAGGCCGAGAGCCGCCGCGCCGACGCCGCGACCGAGCTGGCCGTCGCCCGCCGAGAACTGGAGCGGTTCACCGGCGGCGAGCGGCCGATCGACCCCTACGACCCGCCCCGCGACGCCGAGCACGGCCGCGAGCTGGTCGCCCGCGCCACGGCCGACCTGGACGCGGCGGGCAAGGACCTGGAACGCCGTCGTCGGGCCCGGACCGACGCCGAGGGCGCCCACCGCACCGCCACCGACCTCGCCCGCGGGTTCGGGCTGGTCGTGTCCTCGCTGGACGAGACGCCCGAGCCGTCCGGGGTGCCGTTCGACGGTGACGTCGAGGCCGCCCAGGCCGCGCTCAAGCGCCACCAGAACGCGGTCCGCGACGCGGCGGGGGAGCGGACGCGGGCCGAGAAGAAGGTCCGCGAGGGGGTCGACGCCGTCGCCCGCTTCGCGCAGGACCCGCGGTTCGCGACCCTGAGCTCCCCGGTGCACCGCCACATCGGCGGCGTCGACCGGTCGGAGATGCCCGGCCTCGCCGCCGAGTGGATCGCCGCGCTGCGCCCGCGGCTGCGCTCCCTCGACGACGACCTCGGCAACATCGAGCGGCACCGCTCCGGGATCGTCACCCGGCTGTCCGGGATGGTCGGCGAGGCGCTGCGCACGGTGCGTCTCGCGCAGCGGCTGTCCCAGCTGCCCGAGGGCCTCGGCGACTGGTCGGGCCAGCAGTTCCTGCGGATCCGGTTCGAGGAGCTGCCCGACGCGGCGCTGCGCCACGAGCTCGGCGCCGTCGTCGACCGCACCGCCACCGTCATGGCGGGCGGGAAGGCGAAGGACCGGCGCGACGGCATGTCCATGCTGCTGCGCGGGGTCCGGGCGGCGATGCCGAAGGGCGTCCGGGTCGAGATGCTCAAGCCCGACGCCGTGCTGCGCACCGAGCGGCTGCGCGTCTCCGCGATCAAGGACGTGTTCTCCGGCGGGCAGCAGCTGACCGCGGCGATCGTCCTGTACTGCACGATGGCGGCGCTGCGGGCGCACCAGCGCGGGCAGGGCAGGCGGGCGCACGCGGGCGTGCTGTTCCTCGACAACCCGATCGGGCGGGCGTCGGCGGGGTACCTGCTGGAGCTGCAGTTCGGCGTCGCGCAGGCCCTCGGGGTGCAGCTGGTCTACACGACCGGGCTGTTCGACGCGGGCGCGCTGTCGTCGTTCCCGCTGCTCGTGCGGCTGCGCAACGACGCCGACCTGCGCGCCGGACGCAAGTACCTGTCCGTCGACGAGCGGGTCACCCGGTCGGTGCCCGACGCCGACGCCCCCGGCGGCCGGATCACCGCCGCCCGCGTCTACCGGCGCCCCGAGGCCGCGGTGGCCGCCGGCACCGGCCACGACGGCGCGGGGTCGGCCGGATGACCCCGCCCGGGCCGGTCGCGGAGCGGCTCGCGGAGCTGCTGGCGGCCTCCGGGCGGACCCGGATCCCGCGCTCGGCGGTGCGCGCGGCGTTCCTGCAGGCGGACCCCACGATGGTCGGCAGCGTCGACGCCCGGCGGAACCTCGCCGGGGTACTGGCCGAGCTGGCCGCCGCGGGCGTGCTGGAGCCGACCGGCCGGACCGACGACGGGGTGCCGCCGCTGCCGAACTCGGTACGGCTGGTCCGGCCGCGTACCGACGCCGCACCGGCCGTGGACCGGGGCCCGTGGCATCCCGCGCTGGCGGGGGCCGCGGATCTGCGGCGGCCGTCGCGGGTGCTGCTGCAGGTCAACGACTGGCTGTTCGCCCACGCGTCCCGGGCGGTGGAGGTCCCGCTGCGCGAGCGCGCGCTGGAGATCACCGGCGACGAGAAGGCCTTCGACGGCCCGCTGCCCGGCGGGCTGACGCCGGAGGTCCTGCGGGCCCGCCGGGTCGTCCCGCCGCTGCACCGCGAGCGCCTGCCCGGCGGCGGGCCGGTGCTGCTCGTCGTCGAGAACGCCGACACCCTGGACTCGCTGCGCCGTGCCCTGGCGCCCGAGCCAGGCCCGGTCGGTGGCCTCGCCTGGGGCGTGGGGAACGCGTTCACCGCATCGGTGCTCGCCCTGCGCGACGACCCGCCCGCGGCGGTCCGTTACTTCGGCGACCTCGACGCCGCCGGGCTGCGGATCCCGCGGGCCGCCTCCGACCTCGCCGAGGCGCACGGCCTGCCGCCGGTGCGGCCCGCGACCGGGCTGTACCGGGCGCTGCTGCGGCACGGGCGCCCGGCCTCGGCGCGGACGGTGGACCACAGCGACGTCGAGTGGCTCGACGCCGGACTGCGTGGCCCCGTCCGCGACCTCTTCGCGGCCGGGGCGCGCCTGGCGCAGGAGGCCGTCGGGGTCACGGTCCTGGCCGGCGACCCGGACTGGCGCGACGGGCTCGCCCCGGCCTGAGGGCTCACCCGGTCCGGATCAGCTGTCGTCGCGGTCGTCGTCGGTGCGGTCGTCCCGGTCGACGTCGTGGTCGAGGACCTCGCCGGTCGCGGCGTCGACGTCGACGTCGTGCTCGGCGTCGGCGGTGCGGACCTCCACCTCCCAGTGGTCGCGGCCGTCGGAGCGGGAGTCGTCGTCGCGGTCGTCGTCGCGGCCGTCGTCGGCGCGGTCGAACTCGACCGTCACGACCTGCCCGCCCTCGGCCCGCTCGACGGCGATCCGCTCGGCCGCGGCACGGTCCACGGCGGCACCGGCGCCCGGTGCGGGGGCGGTGTCGGCGGCGCTCTGCGCGGCGGGGGTCACGGCGACCTCGGCCGGCGAGGCGCACGCGGCGCCGCCGCCGACGAGCAGGAGGCCGGTGGCGGCGAGGGCGGCGATGGAGAGCGTCGAGGGCATCGGGATGTCCTTCCGGGAGGGGTCGTGCTGACACCGGTGACGATGCCGCGCAGTTGATCAACGGCGCGTTGCGCGACTCCTAACGGCACCCCAAGATCGGTGCCCGCTCAGCCCGCGGGCGGCCCCAGCTTCAGCTCCACCCGCAGCCCGCCCCCGGCCGGGGAGTGCACCGTCAGCGCCCCGCCGCCCTGGTCGGCGGTGCGCCGGGCGATGTCGAGGCCCAGCCCCGTCGAGCCGCCGCCGCTGACCCCGCGGGAGGTCGGGTCGGTCCCGGGCGGCAGCCCCGGACCGTCGTCGTGCACGACGATCCGGGCGCCGCCGCCGGTCCGGGCCGACAGCTCGACGCCGAAGGCCGTGCCGTCCGGGGTGTGCGCGAAGACGTTGCCCAGCAGCGCGTCCACGCACGCCTCCAGGTCGCCGGGTGCGCAGGCCACGGGCAGCGGGCCGTCGGCCAGGTGCAGGGTCACCGAGCGGTCGGTGTCCTCGGCCAGCACCCGCCAGAACTCCACCCGCTCCCGGACGACGGCCGCCGCGTCCGCGCTGCGGGTCGTGCCGCCGCGTCGCCGGGCCTGCTCGATCGCGCCCGTGACCGCGCGCCGGACGCCGTCGACCCCGGCCGACAGCCGTGCGGACTCGTCCGGGTCGCGCAGGGCCTCGGCGTCGAGCTGCAGGGCGGTCAGCGGGGTGCGGACCCGGTGTGCCAGGTCCGCGACGTTCTCCCGCTCCTCGCGCAGCAGCTCCGAGATCCGCCCGGCCAGCCCGTTCAGCGCGCTCGCGACGACACCGAGCTCGGCCGGGGCGCCGGGGTCGGCGCGCGCGGACAGGTCGCCGGCCGCGAGCCGCTCGGACACCCCGGACAGGTCGGTGGTGGCGTCGACGAGGGTGCGGGCCAGCCGGTCCGCGAGCAGCAGTCCTCCGGCGAGCAGCACCAGCGACAGCCCGCCCAGCAGCAGCCAGGAGCGGGTCACCCCGCGGGTGAGCTCGGCGTCGGGGACGAACACGCGGATCGCGGCGTTGCCGCCCGCGGCGCCGGTCACCGCGAACACCAGCTCGCGTCCGCCGGCCGCCTCGGTCGACGCGCTCGTCCCGAGCAGACCCAGCCGGACGACCGGGCTCCGCGGTGCGGGCGCGCCGAGCACGGTGCCGTCGGGCAGGAACACCGAGACGTCGGAGGCGTCGCGGCCGTCGGCGTTCTGGACGGCGGGGACCAGCACCGACCGGTCCCCGCCCGCGACGGCCGGGGTCAGCACCTGGGCCTGGACGGTCGCCGCGGACACCGCCGAGCTCTCCGCGACCGTGCGGATCAGCGTCGCGAGCGGGACCGCGAACGCGACCAGCACCAGCAGCACGGTCGCCCCGACGAGGACGAGGATGCGCCGTCGCATCAGGTGGTGCCCTCCCCGGTCCCCGGCGGCGCCGGCGGCGCGGACAGCCGGACCCCGACGCCGCGCACCGAGTGCAGGTAGCGCGGGGCCTGCGCGGTCTCGCCGAGCTTGCGGCGCAGCCACGACAGGTGCACGTCGACGGTCTTGTCGGCGCCGCCGTAGGGCTGCTGCCAGACCTCGGTCACCAGCTCCCGCTTGCTGACGACCTGGTCGGGGCGGGCGGCGAGGTGGTGCAGCAGGTCGAACTCGCGCGGGGTCAGCTCCAGCTCGGTGCCGTCGAGCACCGCGCGCCGCGAACGGGGGTCCACCGACAGCCCGCCGACGACGACGGAGGGGTCGCCCGCCCCGTCGCCGAGCCGGCGCAGCACCGCCCGGATCCGGGCGTCGAGCTGGGCGGCGGCGAACGGCTTGACCAGGTAGTCGTCGGCGCCCGCGTCGAGCACGGAGACGATCTCGGTCTCGTCGTCGCGGGCGGTCGCGACGATCACCGGCACCGTGCTGGCGCCCCGCAGCATCCGCAGCATGGTGGTGCCGTCCATGTCGGGCAGGCCGAGGTCGAGCACCACGAGGTCGGGCCGCTTCCCGACGGCGTGCTCCAGCCCGGCCATCGCGGTCGGTGCGGAGTCGACGGCGTGCCCCCGCTCGGTCAGCCCGCGGATGAGCGCTCCGCGGATGCCGGGGTCGTCCTCGACGATCAGGATCTGGGCCACGGAGGGAGAACCTATCCGCCGCGACCCCGCCCGCGGCGGGCACAGCCGTCGCTTGTGTCCCGTTTAGGGATCCGTTAACCGGGGTCCGGGGCATGCTGTGCGCGTGGAACGACCGACGCGCCCCGTCCTGCAGATCGCGCTCTGGACCGCCGCGGCCGCGGGTGCCCTGCTCCTGGGCCTGACGGCCGTCGGGAGCATCGGCAGCGACCTCGCGGGCACACAGACGCAGCCGCTCAGTGCCGAGCAGGTGGACGCCCGCCTGGCCCAGCAGGCCGCCACCGCCGCGCCACCGGCACCCGCGCCCGTCCCGACGACGGCACCCGCCTCCGCCCCGCCCGCGGTGGTGCAGGCCGGGACGGCGGGCAACGTCCTGGTCCGGTGCGACGGCGCGACCCCGCGGATCGTGTCGGTCAACCCCGCGCAGGGCTGGGAGCGCGAGGACGACAAGGACATCGGCCCGGCCGAGGTCGTCTTCGACGGCGACGACGTCCCGGACGTCCGGGTCACGCTGAGCTGCGCCGGTGGGGTGCCGACCGGCCGGGTCGCGAGCGTCCCCGAGGACTGACCGACTGTCCCCGAGGACCGAGCCGCCCGGACGGACCGGGCTCCCCGCCGGAGGCGCCGGGTCTCAGCCGCCGGCGAACGGCGGGAGCACGTCGAGCGTGGCCGCCCCGCCGACCGCGGTGGAGCGGTCGCGCACCGCCACCTCGTCGAGCAGGAAGCTGCAGCGCAGCAGCACCTGCTCCAGCTCCGGGCCGTGCGCGGTGCCGAGTGCGGCGACGGCGTCGGCCACCGTCGCGTCGCCGGGGAGCGCGACGGTCTCCTCACCGGTGCCGGCGGCCGCCTTGGCGGCGGCGAAGTAGCGGACGGTCAGCGTGCGGGTCACCAGGGGCGTGGTGAGCGAGGGGGTCATGCTCATCCTCCGATCGCGCTCATGGGGCGCGCGGGCTGCAGGAATCCGGGGTCGTCGATGCCGTGGCCCGCCTTCTTGCCCCACATCGCGTCGCGCCAGACGTCGGCGATCTCGGCGTCGGTCGCGCCGCCGCGGAGCATGGCGCGCAGGTCGGTCTCGCCGGTGGCGAACAGGCAGGTGCGGACCTGGCCGTCGGCGGTGAGGCGGGTCCGGTCGCAGGCCCCGCAGAACGGACGGGTCACCGAGGCGATCACCCCGACGGTGGCGGGGCCCCCGTTCACCACGAACCGCTCGGCGGGCGCACCGCCGCGGTCCTCGTCGGACGGGGTGAGCACGAAGCGCTCCTCGAGCCGCGCGAGGATCTCCTCGGCGGTGATCATCTCGGTGCGGCGCCAGCCGTGCTGGGCGTCGAGCGGCATCTGCTCGATGAAACGCAGCTGGTAGCCGTGGGTCAGCGCGAACTCCAGCAGGTCCGCGGCCTCGTCGTCGTTCACGCCGCGCAGCAGCACCGCGTTGATCTTCACCGGGGACAGGCCCGCGGCGTGCGCGGCGGCCATCCCGTCGATGACGTCCGACAGCCGGTCGCGCCGGGTGATCTGCGCGAACCGCTCCGGACGCAGGGTGTCCATCGAGACGTTGAGCCGGTTCACCCCGGAGGCCGCGAGGGCCTCGGCGCGGCGGGCGAGCCCGATGCCGTTGGTGGTCAGCGAGATGTCCGGGCGGGGCTCCAGCGCCGACGCCGCGGAGAAGATCTCCTCCAGGCCCTTGCGCAGCAGCGGCTCCCCGCCGGTGAAGCGCAGCTCCTCGATCCCGAGGTCGCGCACCGCCAGCGCGATCAGCCGGTTGAGCTCCGCGTCGGTCAGCTGCTCCTCGCGGGGCATCCAGTCCAGGCCCTCGGCGGGCATGCAGTAGGTGCAGCGCAGGTTGCAGCGGTCGGTGAGCGAGATCCGCAGGTCGGTCGCGACCCGTCCGAACCCGTCGACGAGGCGGGGGTCGGCCGGCCGGGCCGGGTCCCGGGACGTGCCGCCCCGCAGCGACGGCAGGCCGAGCTCGGTGGTCATGGGCCCGAGGCTAACCCCCGCCGTGCGGGCCCGCCCAGGGCGGGTTTCCGCAGCTCAGAACCGTGATCCGCACCCGCGGACGTGGTCGGGGCCACGCCGTCGCAGGTGCGGAACTAGTCATCGTGTACCTAGTCGACAGGACAGGGACATCGAGACGTCCCGCCCGCCGTCCCGGGAGGGCTCCCGGGCGGCCCCGCCTAGCGTCCCGGGCTCCAGGACGACACGGACCGGCCGCCCCGGTGGCCGGTCGCCCCACAGGAGGGAACCGCCATGTTATCGAAGCTCGTCCCCGCCGCCCTGGCCGCAGCCGCGGCCGCCGTCGTCGTGGCCCCGGCCGCGTCGGCGGCACCCGCGCCGGTGTTCACGTCCTACGACGCCTGCCAGGCCGAGGGCTCGCGCCAGCAGATCGCCGCCGGGGGGCCGTTCAGCGGGTTCACCTTCACCTGCGAGAAGACCTACTCGGTGGGAGCGGGAACCGCCGGGTGCCCGCCCACCGCGGCCGACGGCTGCATCGGCGAGTACTGGATCCTGCGCTCCCGCAACGTCTGAGCCCGCCGCGTCGCCGTCGGACCGGGATCAGGACCGGTGGGCCTTCAGCTCCTGCCGGGCCACCGAGCGGATGTGCACCTCGTCCGGTCCGTCGGCGAAGCGCAGGGCGCGCGCCCAGGCGTAGAAGTAGGCCAGCGGGGTGTCGTCGCTCATCGCGGCCCCGCCGTGCACCTGCATCGCCCGGTCGATCACGGTGCACGCCATCCGTGGCACGACGACCTTGATCGCGGCGATCTCGGTGGCCGCGCCCTTCGCGCCGTGGTTGTCGATCAGCCACGCCGTCTTGAGCGTCAGCAGCCGGGCCTGCTCGATCTCCATCCGGCACAGCGCGATCTGCTCGCGCACCACGCCCTGCTCGGCCAGCGGCTTGCCGAACGCGACCCGCGCCTGGGCGCGCTCGGTCATCAGGTGCAGCGCGCGCTCGGCCATGCCGATCAGCCGCATGCAGTGGTGGATGCGGCCGGGGCCGAGCCGGGCCTGGGCGATGGCGAACCCGCCGCCCTCCTCGCCGAGCAGGTTCGACGCCGGCACCCGCACGCCCTCGAGGCGCAGCTCGGAGTGCCCGTGCTGGTCCTGGAAGCCGAACGTCGGCAGGTGCCGCTCGATCGTCAGGCCGGGGGTGTCGCGCGGGACGAGGATCATCGACTGCCGGCGGTGCGTCGACACGGTGTCGTCGCTGTCGTCGGCGGTCTTGCCCATGACGATGAAGATCCGGCAGCGCTCGTCCGCGGCACCGGAGATCCACCACTTGCGGCCGTCGATGACGTAGTCGTCGCCGTCGCGCCGGATCCGGGTCTCGATGTTCGTGGCGTCCGACGACGCGACGTCCGGCTCGGTCATCGCGAACGCCGAGCGGATCTCGCCGTCGAGCAGCGGCTCCAGCCACTGCTGCTTCTGCTCGTCGGTGCCGAACAGGTGGAGCGTCTCCATGTTCCCGGTGTCCGGGGCCTGGCAGTTGATCGCCTCCGGCGCGATGACCGGGGACCAGCCGGAGACCTCCGCGACCGGCGCGTACTCCAGGTTCGACAGCCCCGAGAGCTCCGGCAGGAACAGGTTCCACAGGCCGCGCCCGCGGGCCTTCGCCTTCAGCTCCTCGACCACCGGGGGCAGGGCCCACTCCTCCGGGGTGCCGCGCCGCTCGGCCCGGAACGCGTCGTAGGAGGCCTCGGCCGGGAGGACCTCCTCGTCGAGGAAGGCGCGCATGCGCGCGGTGTAGTCGGCCGCCACGGCGCTGGGTGCGAAGTCCACGCCACCGATCAGATCACAGGTCCGCAGGCCCCGGCAGTGCGCGATCCCGACATCGTGCGGGGTATCCACCGTGGCACCCCCGCAGGCGCGACCATAGTATCCGGGTCGTGCCGCACTTCAGGATCTCCGAGGCCGCCCGACTGCTCGGCGTCAGCGACGACACCGTCCGCCGCTGGGTGGACGCGGGGACGCTGCCGGTGCAGGCGGACGCCTCGAACCGCAAGGTCATCGACGGCGCCGCGCTCGCCGCGTTCGCCCGGGATCACGCGTCCGCCCCGCCGGACCCCTCGGTGGTGCAGCGCTCGGCCCGCAACCGCATGGTCGGCCTGGTCACCTCGGTGCTGGCCGACACGGTGATGGCGCAGGTCGAGATGCAGTGCGGCCCGCACCGCGTGGTGTCGCTGATGAGCAGCGAGGCCGTGCGCGACCTCGGTCTCGAGCCCGGGGCGCTCGCGGTGGCGGTGATCAAGTCGACGAACGTGGTGGTGGAGACGCCGGGCGGGCACCTGTGACCCCGGGGGCCGGCACCGCCCCCGCGCCGGCCCCGACCCGGCGCCGCGAGGGCGCCGCCGACCGCCACGGCACGGGCGTCGGACTGCCGGTCTGGATGTGGGTCCCGGCCGGCATCGGATTCCTGGTCATCGCGCTCCCCGTGCTCGGGCTGCTGTGGGAGGCCGACTGGGCGGAGACCCCCCGCCTGCTCACCAGCGACGCCGCGCTGTCGGCGCTGCGCCTGTCGTTGCTCACCGCGGCGATCTCCACGACGCTGTGCCTGCTGCTCGGCGGGCCGCTCGCGGTGGTCCTGGCCCGCGGCCGGATCAACCGGCTGCCCCGGCTGATGCGCGGGGTCCGCTCGGTCGTCCTGCTCCCGCTGGTGCTGCCGCCGGTCGTCGGCGGGCTGTCGCTGCTGTTCCTGCTCGGTGCGAACGGCCTGGTCGGGCAGGGCCTGGACACCGCGTTCGGGATCTTCATCCCGTTCTCGACGGCCGCGGTGGTCCTGGCGCAGACCTTCGTCGCCATGCCGTTCCTCATCGTGTCGCTGGAGGGCGCCCTGCGGACCGCGGGAGAGCGCTACGAGGCGACCGCGGCCACCCTCGGCGCGTCGCCGGGTCTGGCCTTCCGCCGGGTCACCGTGCCGCTCGTGCTGCCCGGACTGGCGTCCGGGCTGGTGCTGGCCTTCGCCCGCTGCATGGGCGAGTTCGGGGCGACGATCGCGTTCGCCGGCAGCCTGGAGGGCACCACCCGGACCCTGCCGCTGCTGGTCTACCTGCAGGGCGAGACCGACGTCGCGGGAGCGGTCGCGCTGTCGCTGCTGCTGGTCGTCGTGTCGCTGGTCGTGATCGTCGTCGGGCGTCCGCGCGGGCTGGACGGCCGCGGATGAGCGGCGGCGGCGACACGGTGGAGCCCGGTGTGGACATGAGGGCGCGGCTGGACCGGGACGGGTTCGCCCTGGACCTGGAGCTGTCGGTCGCCGCGGGCGAGGTGCTCGCGGTGCTCGGCCCGAACGGGGCGGGCAAGTCCACGATGCTCGGCATCCTGTCCGGGCTGCTGCGCCCGGACTCCGGGCACCTGCGCGTCGGCGGCCGGACCCTGCTCGACACCGCCGACGGGACCTTCGTGCCGCCGCACCGGCGCGGTGTCGGGCTGCTCGCCCAGGAGCCGCTGCTGTTCCCGCACCTGTCGGCGCTGGCGAACGTCGCGTTCGGGCCGCGTGCGCAGGGCACGCCCCGCGCCGCGGCCGACTCCCGGGCCCGCGAGCTGCTCGACGCCGTCGGTGTCGGCGGGCTCGCCGCCCGCCGCCCCGCGCAGCTGTCCGGCGGACAGCAGCAGCGGGTCGCGCTGGCCCGCGCGCTGGCGCCCGGGCCGGGGCTGCTGCTGCTCGACGAGCCGCTCGCCGCCCTCGACGTCGACGCCACCCCCGCGATGCGCACCCTGCTGCGCCGGGTCATCGCCGACGGCAAGCAGACCGCCCTGCTGGTCACCCACGACGCGCTCGACGCGCTCGTGCTCGCCGACCGCGTCGTCGTGCTGGACCGGGGCCGGATCGTCGAGTCCGGCCCCGCCCGGGACGTCCTGGCCCGGCCGCGGAGCGCGTTCTCCGCCCGCATCGCCGGTCTGGACCTGGTGCCGGGCGTGGCCGAGGGCTCCGGGGTGCGTACCGCGGACGGGACCGAGATCCGGGGCCGGGTCGTCGAGGTCGCCGAGGGGGAGCCCGCCGTCGCGGTGTTCCCGCCGTCCGCGGTCGCGGTGCACGCGAGCAGGCCCGAGGGCAGCCCGCGCAACGTCGTACCGGTCCGGATCGCCGCGCTGGAGCCGCGCGGGGACACCGTGCGGCTGCGGGCCGCGCCCGTCGCCGGGGGGCCGGACTGGGTGTCCGGGCTGGCCGCCGACGTCACCCCGGCCGCCGTCGCCGAACTGGGTGTCGAACCCGGTCACGAGGTGTGGTTCGCGGTGAAGGCGACCGAGGTCGCCGTGCACGGCCGGCACGCCTGAGGGCCACGGCCGATCCGCTGATCGTGCAACTCGGAGCCCTGCCGGGCCCCGGTCGGCAGGCGTCCCCGGCACCGCCGGTACCGAAACGCTCCGTCACCCGGGTGGTCCCAGGTGTCACCCGGGCCACCATCGTGTCTCTCGCACCAGGCGTCACAGGCGCATAGCGTCGCTGTCCGTGAGATCCATGCGTCCCCGCGCCGCCCGTCTGGTCACTGCCGGTGTCCTGGCGGTCGCGCTCGGTGTTCCTCTCGCGCCGACGGCGTCCGCCGCCGAGACGGCGCCGTCGGCACCTGCCGGGTACCTGGTGCAGACGGCGACCGACGGGCAGACGCGGGCCGCCGCGGAGTCCGTCGGCGTCGAGCCGAAGGTCACCTTCGACAGCGTGGTGCACGGCTTCGCCGCGGACCTCACCCCCGCCCAGGCGACCGAGCTGCGCGACCGGCCCGGCGTCGTCGGGGTGGAGGAGGACCGCACGATCTCCCCGCTCGACCCGCAGGCCGCCCACCAGGACGCGCCGGTCGGCCCGCCCGCGGGTGCCGAGCAGGCGCCGGGCAACTGGGGGCTCGACCGCATCGACCAGCCGAACCTGCCGCTGGACGGGCAGTACCGGCACACCGCGACCGGCGCCGGGGTGGACGTGTTCGTCCTCGACACCGGCGTCGACGCGAGCCACCCGCAGTTCGGCGGCCGGGCCGAGCTCGAGCTCAACACGATCGACCGGACGGACACCGACTGCGACGGGCACGGCACCGTCGTCGCCGGGATCGCCGCGTCGAAGGACTACGGCGTGGCCCCGGGCGCGACCGTGCGCGCCGTGAAGGTGCTCGACTGCAACGGCACCGGGACGCTGTCGTCGCTGATCTCCGGTCTGGACTGGGTGACGAAGAACAAGCGCGGCCCCGCGGTCGCGGTGATGTCGTGGAGCTACGGCGGCTCGCCGATGCTCCAGCAGGCCGTACAGCGCATGATCGACTCCGGGGTGTTCGCGACCTCGTCGGCCGGCAACACCGGCGGCGACGACTGCACCGCGCTGCCCCGAGCGATCGGTGACGTGTTGGTCGTCGCGAACTCGACGATCGACGACAAGCGCTCGTCGAACTCCTCGACCGGCCGTTGCGTCTCGCTCTACGCACCGGGCACCCGGATCGTCGCGCCGGTCCCCGGGGGCGGCACCGCCTCCTACAGCGGGACCTCGATGGCCGCGCCCTTCGCGGCCGGGGTGGCAGCGCTGTACAAGCAGGCCCGCGGCGACGCGCCGGCCACCACCGTCACGAAGTGGATCGTCGACAACGCGGTGCCGGGGAAGGTCGACGGCGGCGGCACCGGCGGTACCCCGAACCGGCTGCTGCAGACCGGCGGGCTCTAGCCCCGGGCCTCGTCGGCCCACTCCCACAGCTCGTACACGGGCTGGTCGAGCAGGTCGTTCAGCTCGGCCGGCGACACCGACGGCGTCGCGAGCCACAGCACCTGGTCGGTCCACAGCCAGGCGATCCGAGGCGCGCCGCGGTCGCGCAGGGCACGGGCGGCGGCGGCGAGCGGGCCGGGGTCGAGGGCCTTCGGGTGGCCGGTGGTCACGACCGCGACGACCGTGCCGTCCACCTCGACCGACGCTCCGGCGACGGCGACCCGGTGGTCCGGGCCGGCGAGCCGGTCGAGCGCGGCGGCGTGCTCGGCGGGGTCCTGCTCGGCCCAGGTCGGGAGGAGGGCCAGCAACGCGTCCCAGCCGTCCGGTCCGGCCTCGCCCAGCGCGCCCAGCACGGCCCCGGCCGTGACCGGCTCGCCGTGGTCGGCGACCCCACCGGCCAGCGCATCGGGCTCGACGACGCCGGACGGCAGCACCCCCGCGCGCTCGAGTACCGCGACCGTGTGCCCCAGCCGGTCCCGGCCCTCGGCCGACAGGTCCGGGACGACCCGCACCGCGACGGGTGACGCCGGGGTCGTCGGCGCCCCGGGCGGCGGCGTCGGCAGCACCACCGGCGCCGGGACCGGGGGTGCGGCCGCGTCCGCGCGGTCCGCCGCCCGCCACGAGCGCCACGCCATCAGCCCGAACACCGCGACCGCGGTCGCGGCCAGCAGGAACGGGAACGCACGGTCCAGTGGTCCCCGGCCCGGCGCCCCCACCATCTCGATCTGCACCCCGGTCACGACGAACCAGCCGCCGACCACCACCGCGCCCGCCGCCGCGACGGCCGCGGAGACCCGGTCCAGCGTTCCCGGACGTGCCATGCCCGCAGAGTAGGCGCGACCCCCGACGCGCCGGATAGCGTCCGGGCATGCCCGGCTCCCCGCCCGCCGACCTGGCGTCGCTGACCCGTCGCTACCTGGCCCCCGCCACCCCGGACTGCCCCACGTTCGTCGAGGACACCGGGTGGGAGCCGATCGTCGACGGCGTCGACTACTTCGCCCGGCTGCGCGCGCTGTTCGACCGGGCCGGGCCGGGGGACACGGTGCTGGTCACCGGCCTGAACCTGGAACCGGACATGGATCTGAACGGTCTCGACCCCGACGAGGACGGCTACGAGGCCCTCGCCGACCGTTTCGCCCGTCTGGTCGACGCCGGCGTGGACGTGCGGGTGCTGCTCACCGCGGCGCTGTTCTCCGGATCGGTGCCCGGCGTGGCGATCGGCCCGTTCCGGGCCAACGCGTTCGCCGCGCTGGAGCTGCGCCGCCGCCCGCAGCTCGCCGGGCGGGTGCTGCTGGACTGGTCCGGCTCGGGCATCGGCTGCCACCACCAGAAGGTGGTGCTCGCCCACGTCGGCGGGGAGCTGACCGCGTTCGTCGGCGGGCTGGACCTGTCGGCCAACCGGTTCGACGCCGAGCCGCACGACCGGCTCTCGATCGGCGAGGAGCGCTGGGGCTGGCACGACGGCGCCGCCGCGCTGCACGGGCCGGGCGCGGCCCGGGTGTGGGAGGTGTACCGGGGCCGGTGGACCGAGGCCGCGACGCTGCCGCCGCGCCGGTTCATGGTCACCCCCACCGACTGGGAGCCGATGAACCCCGAGCCGTTCCGGCGCGACCTGCCGCCGTCGCCGCCCGCCCCGCCGCGGTCCGCCCCGGGGACCGCGGTGCAGGTGCTGCGCTCGCTGCGGCCGTGGAAGATCGACCACTTCGGGATGCTCTACCGGCGGCACTGGACGGTGCTGCCCCGCAACGGCACCCAGGAGGTCTTCCACACGCTGTCCACCGCGATCCGCGGTGCGCGCCGCTACGTCTACCTGGAGGACCAGTACTTCTTCGAGGTCCCGGGCGGCCGCCGGGCGTTCCGGCTCTACGGGCTGCTGCGCGACGCCGCCGCCCGCGGGGTGAAGGTCGTGCTCGTGTGCTCGGGGCGCAAGGACCCGGTCGACGCCGGGGTGAACAAATTCCGCCGTCGCGTCACCGGTGACGTGCAGCGTGGTGTCATCGACCAGCTCGACCCGGCCGACCGCGGCAACGTGATCATGCACCGGATCGAGGACCTCACCGTCCACACCAAGCTGGCGCTGGTCGACGACGTCTTCGCCTCCATCGGGTCGGCCAACTTCTTCTCCCGCTCGATGCGCGGCACCGACACCGAGCTCTCGACGGCGTTCGTCACCACCGGCGACCAGGTGCGCGACCTGCGGGTACGGCTGTGGGCCGAGCACCTGCGCACCGAGCTGACCGACGAGCTCGCGCCCCGGCTGGCCGATCTGGACCTCGCGCTGGGCATGTGGCGCCCGGAATGGCTGCCACCGGACGCACCGGCCGGGACCTGGCGGGTGCCCGGCTACCCCGCCGGGTTCGCCCCGGCCGAACGGGTGCTGGTGCCGGTCGGTCCGTGGCCCGAGCCGTCGCCGCGGCCGTTGCGCCGCGCGGCCCACGGGGCGCGGCGCGGGGCGGCGAAGGTCGCCGACTCGGGGCGGCGGCGCCTGTCCTCGTCCTGACCGACGGGTGTTGGCAACCGCGTCGTCCGGGGGCGAGGATGTGACGACCCGCACCGAACCGCCCGAGGAGTACGACGTCGTGACCTCAGCCGCCGCAACCCCCGCCGTCCCGTCCTACGCGTCCGGGACCTCGGACACGCCGTTGCTCGGCGACACCATCGGTGACGACCTCGACCGCACCGTCGCCCGCGTCCCCGACAACGACGCGCTCGTCGAGATGCAGACCGGACGCCGCTGGACCTACCGCGAGCTGCAGAAGGCCGTCGACGACCTGGCCACCGGGCTGCTCGCCGCCGGTCTCACCGTGGGGGACCGGGTCGGTATCTGGTCGCCGAACACCGCGGAGTGGACGCTGACCCAGTTCGCGACGGCCAAGATCGGCGTCGTCCTGGTCAACATCAACCCGTCCTACCGGACCCACGAGCTGGAGTTCGTGCTCAAGCAGGCCGGGATCTCGACGCTGGTGTCGGCGTCGTCGTTCAAGACCTCCGACTACGAGAAGATGATCGCCGAGGTCCGGGCGAACTGCCCCGACCTGCAGCGCGTCGTGATCACCGGTTCCCCCGGGTGGGACGCGCTGGCCGCGGGCGACGCCTCCCGCCGCGACGAGCTGGCGCAGGTGCAGGCGTCGCTGACGGCCGACGACCCGATCAACATCCAGTACACGTCCGGGACGACCGGGTTCCCGAAGGGCGCGACGCTGTCGCACCACAACATCCTCAACAACGGCTACTACGTCGGCCGGACCTGCGGGTACACCGAGGCCGACCGGGTCTGCATCCCGGTGCCCTTCTACCACTGCTTCGGCATGGTCATGGGCAACCTCGCCTGCTCCACCAGCGGCGCGACGATGGTCATCCCGGCGCAGGGCTTCGACCCGAAGGCGACCCTGCACGCCGTGCAGCAGGAGCGCTGCACCTCGCTCTACGGGGTGCCGACGATGTTCATCGCCGAGCTCAACGACCCCGGCTTCGGCGACTACGACCTGTCCAGCCTGCGCACCGGGATCATGGCCGGCTCGCCGTGCCCGGTCGAGGTGATGAAGCAGGTCGTCGACCGGATGGGCATGATCGAGGTGACCATCGCCTACGGCATGACCGAGACCAGCCCGGTGTCCACCCAGACCCGCGCCGACGACTCCGTCGAGCGCCGGGTGTCCACGGTCGGGCGGGTGCACCCGCACCTGGAGGTCAAGGTCGTCGACCCGGAGACCGGCCGGACGCTGCCGCGCGGCGAGCCGGGCGAGCTGTGCACCCGCGGCTACTCGGTGATGCTGGGCTACTGGGAGCAGCCGGAGAAGACCGCCGAGGTCATCGACCGCGCCCGCTGGATGCACACCGGCGACCTCGCCGTGATGGACGACGAGGGCTACCTCAACATCACCGGCCGGATCAAGGACATGGTCATCCGCGGCGGCGAGAACGTGTACCCGCGCGAGATCGAGGAGTTCCTCTACACCCACCCCGACGTCGTCGACGCCCAGGTCATCGGTGTCCCCGACGAGCGCTACGGCGAGGAGCTCTGCGCCTGGGTGGTGCTGCGCGAGGGCGCCGCGCCCCTGACCGCCGACACGCTGCGCGAGTTCGCCACCGGGAAGCTGGCGCACTACAAGATCCCGCGCTACGTGCTCGTCGTCGACGAGTTCCCGATGACGGTCACCGGCAAGGTCCGCAAGGTCGAGATGCGGGAGAAGTCGGTCGGGCTGCTGGACCTGGAGGGTGCGGCGAACGTCCGAAACGCCTGACCCCCGGACGGGTCCCAGGCGTACCATCGGTGACGGCGCGTCCGGCGAGCCCGGGCGCGTTTGTCGTGCACGCAGCAACACAGCAAGCAGGAATCGAGGACGACGGTGCCCACCGGCAGGGTGAAGTGGTACGACGCGGAGAAGGGCTTCGGCTTCCTCTCCCAGGACGGCGGTGAGGACGTCTACGTGCGCAAGGCGGCGCTGCCGTCCGGCGTGGAGGCGCTCAAGTCCGGCCAGCGGGTCGAGTTCGGGATGGCCGAGGGCCGTCGCGGGCCGCAGGCGCTCTCCGTGCGCATCGTCGAGAAGCAGGCGTCCGCGGTGGAGAACGCGCGCCGCCCCGCCGAGGAGCTGCACGGTCTGATCGAGGACATGATGGGTCTGCTGGAGAACAAGATCCAGCCGGCGTTGCGGCACGGGCGCTACCCGGACCGCAAGACCTGCAAGCTGGCCGCCGAGGTCGTGCGGGCCGTCGCCCGCGACCTGGACGGCTGACCCGCCGTCCCGCCGCCCCCGCGGGCGTACGTGGCGACCCGGCACGGTGCGTGGCGACGCGTGCGTGGGGCGCCGCGGGGTGTCGCGGGGTGCCGCACGAGCGGCGGAATGGTGGCGGGTTCGGGCGGTGTTGGCACGGGTGTGCGCCTGTCGATGTTGGACCGCTCGCGGACGCGGGCCGGGGAGCCCGACGCCGCCGCGGTCCGTGGCACGGTGGCGCGGGCCGTCCGCGCCGAGCAGCTCGGCTACCACCGGTTCTGGGTGGCCGAGCACCACGCCGTGCCCGGGATCGCGTCGGGCAGCCCGCCGGTCCTGATGGCCGCGGTGGGCGCGGCGACCTCGCGGATCCGGGTCGGTTCGGGCGGGATCATGTTGCCCAACCACCAGCCGCTCGTCGTCGCGGAGCAGGTGGCGCTGCTGGAGGCGCTGCACCCCGGGCGGATCGACCTGGGTATCGGCCGCTCGCCCGGGTTCACCGAGCCGGTCCGCCGCGCCCTGCGCGCCGGCGGGGCCGACGACGCGCAGTTCCGTGCCGCCCTCGACGAGCTCCGCTCCTTCCTCGACGGCAGCGGCCCGGTGACGGCCCGGCCGCGGCTGGAGCACGCCGTCCCCCTGTTCCTGCTCGCCACCGGCGCGGGACTGCGGCTGGCCGGGGACCTGGGGCTGCCGGCCGTCGTCGGCGGCCCGGTACTCGACGACCCGGCGGCGCTGGCGGACTACCGCGAGCGGGCCGGGGACGCGGCGCACCTGGTGGTGTCCGCCGACGTGCTCGTCGGGGACCCGCAGCTGGCGCTGTCCGAGGCGTGGGCGCACGCCGCGGCCCGCACCACCGGGGAGTTCCCGCCGCTGGAGCCGCCGGACCCGCACCGCGTGACGACCCGGCGCCAGCGCGAGACCGTGGACCGGGCGCTGGCGAACGCGATCGCCGGCGACCCCGACACCGTCGCCGAGCGGCTCGACGACCTCGTGGCCCGCACCGGCGCCGACGAGCTGCTGGTGTTCTCCTCGACCCACGACCGCCACGCGCAGGCCGACTCCGACGCCGCGCTGGCCCGGCTGCTCGGCGCGGGCCGCTGAGATCCCGGGTCGCGCCCGCTCAGCCCTGCTCGCCGACCAGCACCCAGGTCGCCCGGACCGGGAACTGGAGGTCGGTGCTCGCCGGGTCGATCGACGGCGGCGCCCCGAACACCTGCACCTGCGCGGTCACGAGCCGGTCGCCCGGCTCGGGCAGGGACAGCGTGAAGTCGGTGCGGGTGTCCGGCGCGGCGATCGCGCTGCGCTGCTGGACCGGGGTCGGGTCGGTGCCTCGGGTGAACGCGTAGGCGACCTGCCAGGGCGCGGAGGAGACCTCCTCGGGCACCGTGATGCGGACCTCCGTCCCGGGCGGGACCTGCGCGGTCACCCGGGCGTTCGGGGCGTCCTGGCAGTTCTGCAGGCTGGTGTCGCAGAACTGGGTGGGCGCGGCGGTCAGCGAGGTGCCGCCGACGTCGAACGTCACCGTCGGGGCCTCGCCGCCGCACCCGGCGAGGACGAGGGCGGCCGCGGCCAGGGTCCCGGCCAGCACGCCGGCGGACCGGCGGGGGCGCGGTCGGGGGCGGGTGATCACGCCGACCAGCGTACGGATCCGGGCCCGGCGCGCGGGTGGGCCCTCAGCGGGCGACGGCCGGGCGCGGCCCCAGGCCGGGCACCAGCGAGGTGCCGCGGCGCACCAGCGCGGCCTGCAGTGCGAACACCGCCACCACCCCGGTCACGATCACGAACCCGGTCCGGAAGGTGTCGTGCGGGGCGAGCACCCCGATCGCGCCGCCCAGCACCCAGGCCAGCTGCAGGACCGTCTCCGACCGCCCGAACGCGGACGCCCGCGCGTCCTCGGGCAGGTCGCGCTGCACCACCGCGTCGAGGCAGACCTTCGCCAGCGCGCTCGCCGTCGACGCGACCAGGGCCGCGACCACCGCCGCCGGGACGCCCGGCAGCAGCGCCACCGCCGCCGCGGCCAGCACGGCCGCCGCGGCCGCCGCGAGCACCACCGGCTCGACCCGGGAGAAGCGGCTGCGTGCCCCCACCGCGTTGCCGGCGAACAGCCCGACGCCGGCGGCCGCGCCGACCATCCCGATCACCACCAGCTGGCCGGCGGGATCGCCGTCGGGGGACTGTTCGGCCCCGGCCTTCACCACGAACGCGACGAACAGCGTGAGGAACCCGGTCAGCACCCGCACCGTGCTCGTGCCCCACAGCGCGACGAGCACCGCCCGCGTCGCGGGGGCGCGGGACCGGCGCTTGCCCGGCCGGGTGGCGGGCACCGCCGCGGTCACCTCGCCCGCGGTGGACTCGACCCGGCGGGGGATCCGTAGGCAGAGCACGGCACCGGCGACGCCGAGCACCGCCGTCCACCACAGCGGCCCGGCGCCGCCGACGGCCAGCGCCGCGGCACCCGCGACGGCCCCGGCGACCCCGCCCGCGGCCATCCCGAACGTCGTGAGCCGGGAGTTCGTCGTCGCCAGGGTGATCGTCGACGGCAGCACCCGCGGGGTCACGGCCGCCTTGAGCACCAGGAACGACTTGGACAGCACCATGATCCCCAGCGCGGCCGGGTAGAGCAGCCAGTCGTCGAGGTGGAACACGAGCACCACGGCGAGCACCGCGCGGCCGGCACAGGACACCGCCATCGCGATCCGCCTGCCCCGCTGCAACCGGTCCAGCGCGGGACCGATCACCGGCGCCACCAGCGCGAACGGCGCGACGGTGATCGCCAGGTAGAGCGCCACGTTCGCGGTGGACTCCGCCGTCGCCGCCGCGAAGAACAAGGTGTTCGCCAGCGCGACGGCGACCGCCGCGTCGAGCGCGTAGGTCAGCATCGTGGCGTAGGTGAGCGCCGTCAGCCCGGACCGGTCGGCGCCGTCGGCGGTCGCGGCGCGCCGGAACAGCGCGACCGCGCGCCCGCCCAGCTCGCGGGTGCGGTGCACGGCGACCCGGGTGACCGTCAGCCTGCGGGGGACCGTGGCCGGGCCGGGGCGGGGCAGCTCGTCGGTGGCGGCACCGGCGGAGCGCGCACGGCGCAGCGCCGGGTCCGAGGCGATCGGGGTGGTGATCGGGGTGGTGCGCGGGGCCGGGCCACGTCTCGACCCGGCCGCCCGGCGGCGGCTGCGGAACGGGTTCGGTGCCACGCGGTCATTGTGCAGGCGGGCACCGACGGTTCCGGCGATCCCGCCGGGTGGTGTCACCCGCCCGGCGCAGCGCCGGTCAGGCCGGGGGCACCGGGAGCCGCACCCGGAACGTCGCCGGCCACAGCTTTCCGGTGAGCAGGTACTCGTCGCCGTCGACGTGGGCGATGCCGTTGAGCACGTCGGCCCCGGCCCGCTGCCCGGCCGGCAGCAGCCCGGTCGCGTCGACGACGGCGTCGACCACCCCGGTCGACGGGTCGATCCGCACCAGGTCGTCGGTCTGCCAGACGTTGGCCCACACCCGGTCACCGACGCACTCCAGCTCGTTGAGCCGGGTCACCGGGGCGCCGTCCAGGGTGACGGCCACCGAGCCGGTCCCCGCCAGGTCGGCCGGGTCGTGGAAGAACAGCCGGTCGGTGCCGTCCGAGCGCACCACGCGGTCGCCCAGCAGGCACAGCCCCCAGCCCTCGCCGTCGACGGGCACCTCGCGCAGCGGCCGCAGCGTCGCCCGGTCCCACTCGACCGCCACCCCGTCCTGCCAGGTCAGCTGCCAGATCCGGTCCCCGACGACGGTGATGCCCTCCCCGAAGTACGCCGGCGGCAGCGGGCTCGCCGCCCGCACCGCGCCCGTCGCCGGGTCCAGCGCGCGCAGCTGCGAGCGCCCCACCCGGCCGGTGCCCTCGTAGAGGGTCCCGTCGCGCAGCTCCAGGCCCTGGGTGAACGCCTGCGGGTCGTGCGGGATCTCGGCGAGGATCTGCGGACGGACCACCGGAACGGGGCCCGGGGCGGGCAGCCCCGTCGCCGGGGCTGCGGCCCCGCAGGCCGCCAGGGCCAGCAGGAGGGGGAGCAGCCCCGTCACGGAGGGGCGGCGGAGCAGCGCTCGGGCGGGCACCCGCCCAGGATGCCCGGGCACGGGTGGCACACTGGTGAGGTGAGCACTGGTGAGGTGGGTGTCGAGGTCGGCGACTCCGGTGACGAGCGGGCGGAGACGCCGCAGCCCCGGGTGACACCCGCGCCGTCGCACCTGTTCGACGCGGTGGACGAGGCGCGGGCCGCGGCCGTCGAGGAGGCGGCCGACGAGCTGGGTGACGAGGCGGCCGTGGCCGCCGTCGGCGCGCACCTGGGCACGACCGTCGAGGACGACGGCTCGGTCACCCATTCCTTCGCCGCACACCTGCCCGGCTACCGCGGCTGGCGGTGGGCGGTCACCGTCGCCGCCGCGGCCGGTGACGGGCCGGTGACGGTCTCGGAGTCGGTGCTGCTGCCCGGCTCGACCGCGCTCGTCGCGCCCGACTGGGTGCCGTGGGACCAGCGCGTGCGCCCCGGTGACCTCAAGCCCGGCGACCTGCTGCCCACCCCGGCCGACGACCCCCGCCTGGTGCCGGGTTATGTCGACTCCGGGGACCCGGCCGTCGACGCGCTGGCCCGCGAGGTCGGCCTCGGCCGCGAGCGGGTGCTGTCGTTCGAGGGCCGCGTCGCCGCCGCCGAGCGCTGGCAGGACGGGGAGCGCGGCCCGGCCGCCGACCTCGCCCGGTCCGCCCCCGCGTCCTGCGGGACCTGCGGGTTCCTGGTGCCGCTCGCCGGGTCGCTGCAGGGCGTGTTCGGGGTCTGCGCGAACGGCTCCTCCCCGGCCGACGCCCAGGTCGTCGCCGTCGGCTTCGGCTGCGGTGCGCACTCCTCGGTCGCCGAGCAGCCCGGCTCCCCGGTCCACGTCTCGGCCCTGGTCTACGACGACGGCGTCGACCTCGAGCCGGTCGGGTCCTGAGCCCTCCCGGCGTCGCGGACGGCACCGACCCGTTCGGCACGGCGGCGCTGCGGGACGGGGTCCTGGCGGCCTGGTCGTCGTCGCCGACCCGGTTCCGTGAGGACGTCAACGCCGAGGACGACCTGCGCCGCGGCGGGTACGCCGACACCTGGGTCGCCGAGCTGCTCCAGAACGCCGCCGACGCCGCGCTGGCCGCGGACCTGCCCGGCCGGGTCCGGGCCGTCGTGGTGGACGGTGAGCTGCGCGTCGCCAACACCGGTGCCCCGCTCGCCGCCCCCGGGGTCGCCGCGCTCGCCGCGCTGCGGGCCTCGGCCAAGCGGGACGCCGCCGGAGCGACCGGCCGGTTCGGCGTCGGGTTCGCCGCCGTGCTCGCCGTCTGTACGGCCCCCCGGCTGGTGACGGCGGCCGGGGCCGTCGCGTTCTCGGCCGCGCGGACCGCGGTCGAGGTGGCCGGGCTGGGCGGTGCCGCGGCCGCCGAGCTGGCCCGCGACGCCCGGGTGCCGGTGCTGCGGCTGGCCTGGCCCGCGCCGGAGGAGGAACCGCCGCCGCCCGGGTTCGCCACCGAGGTCCGGCTGCGCCCGGCGCCCGGCACCGACCCGCACCACCTGCTCGACGAGCTCGCCCGCACCGCCGGGGACCTGCTGCTGGCCCTGCCCGGCCTGGAGTCGGTCACGGCGGGCCCGGTGACCGTCGCCCGCACCGACCTCGGCGACGGCCGGGTGCGCGTCGGCGACGCCGGGTACCTGCTGGTCACCGGGGACGCGGGCGTCCGCTGGGCGCTGCCGCGCCGCGGCGACCGGCCCGCCCCGTACGGACCCGACGACGGCGAGGTCCTGCACGCCCCCACCCGCAGCGCCGAGCAGCTGTCGCTGCCCGCCCGGCTGGTCGCACCGCTCCCGCTCGACCCGGACCGCCGCCGGATCCGTGCCGACGACCCGGGCGTCGACGTGCTGGTCGACGCCGCGGCGGCCGCCTACGCCGACCTCGTCCGGCGCGTCGGCCCCGCCGACCGCACCGCCCTGGTGCCGGAGCCGGGCTTCCCGCGCTCACCGCTCGACGGCCGGCTTCGCGAGGCGGTCACCGCGGCGCTGACCCGCACCCCGTGGCTCCCAGCCGCCACGGGCGACGCGGACGTGCTCGCACCGGAGCGGGCCGAGTGGCTCGACGTGCCCGCCGACGGGCTGCCCGAGCTGCTCGCCGCGACCGGTCCGGCGTTCGCCCGGCTCGTCGCGTCCGGGGTCCTCCCGCCCGCCGGGCTCGGCGTGGACCGGGTCGGCCCCGCCGCGCTGGCGGAGCGGCTCACCGGCCTCGAGGCGGATCCGGGCCGGTGGCGGGAGCTGTACGCGGCGCTCGCCCCCGCCGCCGACACCGTCCCGGGGCTGGCCGCCGAGCTGGGCGCGCTGCCCGTCCCGCTCGTCGACGGCCGCCTGGTGCCCGGGCCCGCCTCGGTGCTGCTCCCCGTCGGGGGCGACCCGGCCGGGGCGGCGGCGCTCCCCGAGCTGCGGATCGCCCACCCCGGCGCCGTCCACCCGCTGCTGCGCCGCCTCGGCGCCGCCGACGCCGACCGCGACACCCTGCTCGACGCGCCCGCGCTGCACGCCGCCGTCGAGCGGTCCGTCGACGACGCCGAGGCGGGCCTGGACACCACCGCGGCGGCCCGCGCCGTCCTCGCCCTGCTCGACACCCCCGGCGCCGCGCCGGACCCGCGGTTCGGGGCCCTCGCCCTCACCGACGAGGACGGCCGCCCCGCCCGCGCCGACGAGCTCGTCCTGCCCGACGCCGCCCTCCGGGACCTGCTCGACCCGGACGCCCCCGTCGGGGTGCTGGGGCCGGAGTGGGCCGACGTGCCCCGCGACGCCCTGGTCGCCGCCGGCGTGCTGGACCGGTTCACGGTCGTCGCGTTCGACCCCGACGTGCTGCACGACGCCGAGCACTACCCCGGCGACGGCGACCCCCCGCCCGCCGTACGCGACCTCGACCTCGTCGCCGACGACCGCTGGCCCGCGGCGCTGGCCCTGCTCGCCGGCGACCGCGACACCCGGGCCGCGCTGCTCACCGGGTACACCGCCTGGTGGCTGTCGCGCCACGTCCGCCTCGGCGGCCGGCTGGCCGGCACGTGGCGGCTGCGCTCGGCGACCGGGCTGGCCGGGCTCTACGACGAGGTCGGGGCCCTGCCCGGCGTCGACGACGCGGTGCTCGCCGCCGCCGGCGTCCGGGACCGGGTCGTCGTCGACGGGCCGGACGAGGTCACCGAGCTGCTCGACCGGCTGGCCGACCCGGCGCGCGCGGTGACCGGGGAGGTCGCCGCGGCCGCCTACTCCGCGCTCGCCGCGGCCGTCGCCGACGGCCGGGTGGACCTCGACGACGTCGACCCACCGGACCGGGTCCGCACGGTGACCGGGTCGGTCGCGCCGACCGACCGCGCCGTCGTCCTCGACGCGCCGTGGGTGCTGCCCGCGCTGGACGCGCTGCCCGCCGTCCCCGGCGGGCCCGACCCCGCCGCCCTCGCGGAGCTGCTCGACGTGCCGCTGGCCTCGGACCGGGTCGCCGGGACCGCCCGCGGCACCGGCACCCCCGGCCCGTGGACGGCCGACCCCGAGGTCGTCCTGGCGCTGGCCGCGCTGGGGGAGACCGCGCCCCCGGGGCGGCTGCACCGGCACGACGAGCTGGTCGTCGACCTCGACGACGGCGGGACGGTGACCGTCCCGGCCTGGCCCGGCCGCGGCGACGACTGGCACGCCGCGGACCCGCTGCGGGCGCTGGTGGCTGCGCTGGCGCTCCGGCGCCGTGTCAGGATGCTCGGGTGAGTGAGCGACTGCCCCGACGGGTCGCGGTGCTGTCGGTGCACACCTCCCCGACCGAGCAGCCCGGCACCGGCGACGCCGGTGGGATGAACGTCTACGTCGCGCAGACGGCGATCCGGATGGCCCGCCGCGGCGTCCAGGCGGAGATCTTCACCCGCGCCACGTCGTCGGAGCAGCCACCGACGGTCGAGCTGGAGCCCGGCGCGACGGTCCGGTTCGTCGCCGCGGGCCCCTTCGAGGGCCTCGGCAAGGACGACCTGCCGAGCCAGCTGTGCGCCTTCACCGCGGGGGTGCTGCGGGCCGAGGCCCGCCACGACCCGGGCTGGTACGACGTCGTGCACTCCCACTACTGGCTGTCCGGCCAGGTCGGCTGGCTGGCCCGGGACCGCTGGGGGGTGCCGCTGGTGCACTCCGCGCACACCCTGGCCAAGGTCAAGAACGCCGCGCTCGCCGCCGGGGACACCCCCGAGCCGCGGGTGCGGGTGATCGGCGAGGACCAGGTCGTCGCCGAGGCCGACCGGCTGGTGGCGAACACCGAGATCGAGTCGAAGCAGCTGCTGGACCTCTACGACGCCGACCCGCGCCGCACCGTCACCATCCCGCCCGGGGTGGACACCGACCGCTTCCGGCCCGGGGACCGCGCCGCGGCCCGCGCCGAGCTGGGCCTGCCCGCCGGGGCGGTGGTGCTGGCGTTCGTCGGGCGCATCCAGCGGCTCAAGGCCCCCGACGTGCTGCTGCGCGCCGCGGCCGAGCTGGCCGCGCGCGCGCCGGGGCTGCGGGAGCGCCTCGTCGTGCTCGTCGCGGGCGGGCCGTCCGGGTCGGGGCTGGCCGAGCCGACGTCGCTGCACGAGCTGGCGGCCGAGCTGGGGATCACCGACCTCGTCCGGTTCCTGCCGCCCCGGGCCGGCGACGAGCTGGTGACGGTCTACCGGGCGGCCGACGTCGTCGCCGTCCCGAGTCACAACGAGTCCTTCGGGCTGGTCGCGCTGGAGGCCCAGGCGTGCGGGACGCCGGTGGTGGCGACCCGGGTGGGCGGGCTGCCGGTCGCCGTCGCCGAGGGCCGGTCCGGGCTGCTCGTCACCGGGCACGACATCTCCGACTGGGCCGACGCGCTGGGCGAGCTCGCGCTCGACCCGGGCCGTCGAGAGCAGATGGGGCGGACCGCGGCGACGCACGCGCACCGCTTCTCCTGGGACCGCACGACCGACGCCCTGCTGGGCGCCTACGACGAGGCCCGCACCGAGTTCGCGGCGCGGCGACGGGGGGACGTATGAGCGACCTGGAGCAGCGGATCGGGGCCGCGCTGGCCGACTCCGGCGCCGAGCACGTCCACCGCGGGCCCGGGCAGTGGCTGGTCACCCTCCCCGGCGAGGCCCGGCTCCAGACCCAGACCTGGCTGATCCTGCGCGAGCAGACCCTCGCGGTGCAGGCGTTCGTGTGCCGCAGGCCCGATGAGAACCACGAGGGCGTCTACCGGTTCATGCTGCTGCGCAACGCCAAGCTCTACGGCGTGCACTACTGCCTGGACCGGGTCGGGGACATCCACCTCGTCGGGCGGCTGGCCCGCCACGCCGTCACCGCGGACGAGCTCGACCGTGTCCTCGGCTCGGTGCTGGAGGCCGCCGACGGCGACTTCAACACCTTCCTGGAGCTCGGCTTCGCCTCCTCGATCCGCCGCGAGTACGCCTGGCGCAGCGAGAACGGCGAGTCGACCGCGAACCTGACCGCGTTCGAGCACCTCTTCCGGTGACCCGCGGGTAACTTTTCACCGCGCCACGACGACGGTACGGGCGCGGTGCCTCTAGCATGACGCCGAACCCGGCCGGATCTCCGCGCCGTCCGTCCCCCGCAGGACCTCGCGAAGGAGCGAACCTTGTCGTTGCGCAGCCCGTACCCGGACGTCGAGATCCCTGACGTCTCTCTCACCGAGTTCCTGTTCGCCGACGGGTTCGGCGACCGGGCGGACGCGCCGGCGATCGTCGACGGCACCACCGGTGACCAGCTGACCTACACCGAGTTCCACGGCCTGGTCGAGAAGATCGCCGGCGGGCTCGCCGCCCGCGGCATCGGCACCGGCGACGTCGTCGCGCTGTTCGCGCCGAACCTGCCGCAGTGGGCGGCGCTGTTCCACGGCATCCTGCGCGCCAACGGCATCGTGACCAGCGCGAACTCGATGTACACCGGCGGCGAGCTGGCCCACCAGCTGAAGGACTCCGGCGCGAAGATGGTCATCACCGTCTCGCCGTTCCTCGACCGGGCCGTGGCCGGGGCGAAGGAGGCGGGACTGTCCGAGGACGTCGTGCTCACCATCGACGCCACCGAGGGCCACGACTCGCTCCGCGATCTCGTCGGCTCCGGCGCCCCGGCCCCCGAGCTGACGACCACCGCGACCGACACCGCGGTGCTGCCGTACTCGTCGGGCACCACCGGCCTGGCCAAGGGCGTGGTGCTGACCCACCGCAACCTGGTGGCGAACCTGCTCCAGATCCAGGCCATGGGCGACGTGACCAGCGAGACCAAGATCATGGCGTTCCTGCCGTTCTTCCACATCTACGGCATGACCGTGATGATGAACCAGGGTCTGCACGCGCGCGCCACCGTCGTCACCATGCCGAAGTTCGACCTCGAGCAGTTCCTGACCATCACCCAGGACCTGCAGGTCGACCGGCTCTACATCGCCCCGCCGGTCGCCGTCGCGCTGGCCAAGCACCCGATCATCGACAAGTTCGACCTGTCCTGCGTGAAGACGATCTTCTCCGGTGCCGCCCCGCTGGACGGCGAGCTCGGCCGCGCCGTCGCCAAGCGGCTGGACTGCACCGTGCTGCAGGGCTACGGCATGACCGAGCTGTCCCCGGTCAGCCACTGCATGCCCGACGACCGCGGCGACCTCGACCTGAACTCGTCGGGCTTCGCGCTGCCGAACATCGAGTGCAAGCTGGTCGACCCGGAGTCCGGCGAGGAGGTCGGCGTCGGCGAGCGCGGCGAGCTGTGGGTGAAGGGCCCGAACGTGATGGTCGGGTACCTCAACAACTCCGAGGCGACCGACGCCACCAAGGACGCCGACGGCTTCCTGCACACCGGTGACATCGCCGTCGTCGACGACGAGGGCGTCTACTCGATCGTCGACCGGGTCAAGGAGCTCATCAAGTACAAGGGCTACCAGGTGCCGCCCGCCGAGCTGGAGGCGCTGCTGCTGACCCACGACAAGATCGCCGACACCGCGGTCATCGGGGTCAAGGACGCCGACGGCGAAGAGGTCCCGAAGGCGTTCGTGGTGAAGCAGGCCTCAGGTGAGGACCTGACCGAGGACGACGTCATGGGCTTCGTCGCCGAGAAGGTCGCGCCGCACAAGAAGGTGCGCGTGGTCGAGTTCATCGACCAGATCCCGAAGTCGGCCTCGGGCAAGATCCTGCGCAAGGACCTGCGGGCCCGGGAGAACGAGAGGGCCTGACCCTTCCGAACGGCCGGGACGGCGCCGTGACCTGCAGCGATGCGGGGGCGGCGCCGTTCCGTCGTCTGTGGGTGCGGGCCGGCCCCCCCCGGTCAGACCGCCGCCTCGAAGGTCACGCTCGCGCCCGCCGCGTGGTCCGACCCCTCGACGTCCTCGCCCTCGGCGTCGACGGCGGTGAGTGTGACGGTCACGACGAACTCCCGCACGGGCGCGGGGGTCAGGGGGAAGACCAGGTCGAAGCGGGCGGTGCCGCCCGGCGGCAGCCGCACCTCCGGTGTGCTCTCCTCGGCGTGCGCGGTCAGCTCGGCGCCGTCGGCGGTGGCGCCGACGTCCAGCCCGGTGAGGTCGGCGGGCGACCCGGTCGGGTTGGTCAGGGTCACGGTGACCGTCGCCGTGCGCGCGCCCGCGCCCCCGGGGCCCCCGCCGCGCGGCGGGGACACGTCGACGACGCTGCCGCCGGGGAAGGTGTGCGGCCGTCCGAAGCCGCCGGCGACCGGGGCGTGCCCCGCAGGCCCCGCGGGGCCGTCGGCGTCCGCGGCGTCGGCCTCCGCGGCGGCGCGGGCGGCGACCTCGGAGCGGTCGACGGTGGTGGAGCACCCGGCGGCGGCGAGCAGGGCCAGGGCGAGGGCGAGCAGGGCACGCAGCGGTCGGGGCATCGTGTGCCTTCCGGGAGGGGAACCGGTGCCCGGGACGCCGGGCGTCGCACGGGGCGGGATCACCATCGCGCGCCACCGGCCGGTGGCCCCGGGACTTCCGGCCCGGTCCCGGCGGGACCTTCGTCCCGCCGTGTCCGGGAGCGGCCCCGGCGCGGCTAACGCCGTCGCGGTGACGCGCGAGCCCCGGCCCATGGGGACGACGACCACCTCCCGGCGGCGTGGCCCGGACCCGGCGCCGCCGCCGGGGCGGGTCGTGGCGGTGGACGCCGCCCGCGGCCTCGCGCTGATCGGGATGATCGCGGTGCACCTGTTCTCCGAGTCCGGCCCGGACGGCGCCGCCTCACCGGTCCAGAGCGTGCTCGCCGGGCGGGCCGCGCCGCTGTTCGCCGTCCTCGCCGGGGCCGCCGTCGCCTTCACGACCGGCCGCGCCCGCGTCACCGGGGCCCGCGCCGCCCGGGTCGCGGCGGCCCGGCTCGGCACCCGCGCCGTGCTGGTCTGCCTGATCGGCCTGGCACTGGGCTCGTTCGACACCGACCGCAGCCCCGGCGTCATCCTGGTGTTCTACGGCGTGCTGTTCGTCCTGGCCGTGCCGCTCGTACTGCTGCCGACCCGCGTGGTGCTCGCCGTCGGGGTCGCCTCCGCCTGCGTGATGCCGGTGGTGAGCCACCTGGCCCGCACGCACCTGCCCGCCCCGCTGGGGACCGATCCGTCGTTCGTGTCGGTCGCCACCGAGCCGCTCACAGCGCTGCGCGAGGTGTTCCTGACCGGCAACTACCCGGTCGCGACGTGGTTCGCCTACGTCTGCGTCGGACTCGTCGTCGGGCGGCTGGACCTGTCGTCGCGACGGGTGGCGTTGCGTCTCGTCGCCGCAGGCACCGCCGCCGCGGCCGCCGCCTGGTGGGCGTCGTGGCTGCTGCTGCACCCGCTCGGGGGTCTGTCCCGGCTGCTCGCACTGCCGCTGGGCACCGAGGACCCGGTGTCGGAGCTGCTGTCCGTGGGCGCGGGAGGGGTCGTGCCCACCGACAGCTGGTGGTGGCTGGCCGTGCTCGGCCCGCACACCGGCACCACCCCGCAGGTCGTGCAGTCGTCCGGGATCGCCGTCGCCGTCGTCGGTGCGCTGTGCCTCGCGGCGGGGCTGCCGGGCCGGGCCGGGCACGTGGTGGCGGTGGTGACGGCACCGCCGGCCGCCATGGGGTCGATGACGCTGACCCTGTACTGCACCCACGTGCTGTACCTGATCTCCCCGTACGCGCGGACGGACTCGGTGCCGGCCTTCGTCGCCGAGATCGCCTGCTACGCCGTGTTCGCCACGATGTGGCGGACTCGGTTCCGGCGCGGCCCACTGGAGGGGCTGGTCGGCGGACTCGTCGGGCGCGCCGGGGTGTGGGCCGGTGGCCGGGGGGCCGGCGTCCGACGTGCGCCGGACCCCTCGGCCCGGTCCGGGGTACGGGATCCCGCCACCGCGGACGGGGTACCGGAGCCCGCGTCCGAGGGGTCGGCGGAGCCGTAGGCCCCGCCGAGGGTGCTGCCGCCGGTGTGCGTGGTGCCCTCAGCCGGCCGCGGTGTCCTCCGGGGTCTCGCCGAAGGCCCGGGCGTAGGCCGTCCGGAACAGGGCCGGCCGGACGAATCCCCACCGGCCGGCGACCAGGTCCACCGGCACCGCCGGACCTGCGTCGCGCAGCGCGGCACGCACACCGTCGAGCCGGGCCCGCCACAGCACGGCGGCCGGGTCCGTCCCGGCCCGCCGCAGCCCGGCGACGGCGGCCCGGGCCGGGCCCCCGGTCAGCCGGGCCAGCTCAGCGGGGTCGAACGGCCGGTGCGCGTGGGTGCGCAGGTGCTCGGTCACGCTGCGGACCAGACGGGAGGGCAGGGCCGGGGTGCGTGCGCTCCCGCGCCGGCCGGCCTCGTCGAGCACGGTGTTCGGGAACGTCTCCAGGAACCGCGAGGCCAGCAGCCCGAACGCCTCGTCGAGGGCGACGGACCCGTCCAGCAGCATCGGGTTGCCGAGCACCCGGTCGCGCACGTGCACCACGGTCGTGGCCCAGCGCCGCGCGTGCGCCCCGCTCAGCGGGGTGATCCCGGACAGTCGCACCCGGTCGACCGCGACGCCGTGCACCTGCCCGGCCCAGCGGGTCAGGCCCGCTGTGTCGAGGGCGACGACGTCGAGGTCGATGTCCTCGGCGAGGTCCCGGAAGCGGCCCTCGGGCGGGAGCACGCCGACGTCGCCGGGCTGCAGCAGCACGGTGCCGTACGCCTCGGTGTCCAGGCGCATGCGTCCGCCCTGCACCAGATCGATCATGAAGGCGTTCTCGACCGGGTCGACCGTCGCGTCGATCTCGGCGGTGACCCACAGATCGCTCAGCGAGAACCCCGGGGCGGCGACGGTCTCGTTCCCCATTTCGAAGTCGCGGCCGTCGCCCAACGGCCGTACGACCGCGCCTGCGTAGAACTCCGCGGCGAACCGTTCGACGTCGGCCGCCGACCCCATGCGCAGGCTCAGCCGTCGCACTCCGTTGCCGGGCGATTGTCCGTCCACTCGCCCTCCACCGGTGCACCGGGTGATCGGATGCGGAAAGTTACCCCGTGACCGGGCGTCGGCGCGACCCGCGCCACCGCGGAACGGTCGGGGCCCGGCCGTAGCCTCCACCCATGGCGACCCCCTGGACGATCACCGTCGACTGTGCCGACGCACGCCTGCTCGCGGAGTTCTGGAGTGCCGCGCTCGGCTACGCCCCCGCCCCTCCGCCGACCGGGTTCGAGAGCTGGGAGGCGTGGATGGTCCACCACGAGGTGCCCGCCGACGAGTGGGGTGACGTCGCCGCGATCAGCGACCCGGACGGCGCGGGCCCGCGGATCTCGTTCCTGCGGGTCGACGAGCCGCGCACGGTGAAGAACCGGTTGCACCCGGACCTGCAGGTCTCCGGCGGCCGGCACCTGCCCGCCGAGCTGCGCGGCGAGCGCCTGGCGGCGGAGGCACGACGGCTGTGCGCGCTCGGCGCCCGGGTCGTCGAGGAGCACCTGTCCCCGGGTTCTCCACATGTGGACCACCTGTGGATGGCCGACCCGGAGGGCAACGACTTCTGCATCGTGTGAGCCCACCGCGGGTATCCGCCGATCATGGGAACGAAGGACGGCACGGTCGCGATCGTCACCGGAGTGGGCTCGGGCATCGGCGCCGCCACCGCGCGGCGGTTCGCGGCGGACGGGGCCACGGTCGTGCTGACCGGGCGGACGAAGGAGAAGCTCGACGACGTGGTGGCCGGCGCCGACCCGGCGGTCGCCGACCGGATGCACGTGCTGGTCGCCGACTCGTCCGACGAGGAGGCGATCACCCACCTCGTCGACGAGGTCGCGTCCGGCTTCGGGCGGCTGGACACGCTGGTCAACAACGCGGCGGTGGCCCGGCCGGGCACCGCGGTGCAGACCTCGACCGAGCAGTGGCGGTTTGTGCACGCCGTCGACGTCGACGGGGTCTTCTTCGCGTCCCGCGCCGCGGTGCCGCACCTGCGCGCGACCCGGGGCTCGATCGTGAACGTGACCTCGGTGTCCGGGCTGGGCGGGGACTGGGCGAACGTCGCCTACAACTCGGCGAAGGGCGCCGTCGTCAACCTCACCCGGGCGATGGCGCTCGACCACGGCGGCGAGGGGATCCGGGTCAACGCGGTCAGCCCGTCGCTGACCCACACGGAGATGACCGAGGGCATGACCGGCGACGAGGACCTGATGGCCCGCTTCGCCGACCGCATCCCGATGGGCCGCGGCGGCGACCCCGCCGAGGTCGCCGACGTGATCGCCTTCCTCGCCGGGCCCGACGCGCGGTTCGTCACCGGGGTCAACCTGCCCGTCGACGGCGGGCTGTCCGCGTCGAACGGGCAGCCGCGGATGTCCTGACCGGGTCAGGGGGCGTCGGCGAGGTCCGCGACGTCGCCGGCGCAGCCCCAGGACAGGGTGATGCCGGAACCGCCGTGCCCGTAGTCGTGGATCACCCGCGGCCGGGTCGCGGTGGCGGGCTCGGCCTCCAGCCGCACCTCCGGGCGGGCCGGGCGCAGGCCCGCGAGGTGCTCCAGGACCTCGGCGTCGCGCAGGGCGGGGACGATGTCGCGGCAGCGTCGCAGGATCGCCTCGCCGGCGGCCGGGTCCGGCGTCGCGTCCCAGACGCCGTCGTCGAGGGTGCCGCCGAGGACGCAGTCGTGCGCGCGGGGGTGCACGTACGCGCGTCCGCCGGGGTGCGCCTCGTCGCGGACCGACATCGTCAGGCCGGGGTTGGTGACACGCACGATCCGTCCCCGCACCGGGGTCACCGTGGTGTCACCGACCAGGGTCCGCGCGCCCATCCCGGAGCAGTGCACGACGAGGTCGGCGTCCCGCCCGGCCTCGTCGAGCGAGGTGACGCGGCGGCGTTCCAGGACGATCCCGAGGCGCCCGGCCTCGGCGGCCAGCCAGGGCAGGTGCACCGGCATCTCGACCAGCGGCACGGCGAAACGCAGGCCGTGGGCGTAGCCGGGTGGCAGCTCGCCGGGCCGGGCCGGGCGGGCCCCGCCGACGGCGTCGGCCCACCACTGCGGTTCCGGCTCGGTCCGGTAGAGGGTCAGCGACTCCCGCATCACGACGCCGGGGACGCCGTCGGCGGCCTGTCGGGCCAGCTCGGTGAAGGTGCGCCGGCCCCAGTCGAGGACCTTGTCCCGCGGCCCGGCGCGGGTCGGGAACCACACGGCCGCGGCCAGGTGCGACGTCGACGCCTCCACCGGTGCGTCGGCCAGCACCCGCACCGACCAGCCCCGCTCCCGCAGCCGGACCGCGCAGCTCAGGCCCGCGATCCCGGCGCCGACCACCACCGCCCGCCGGTTGCCTCCCATGCCGGCGATCCTCGCAGCCACCGGCCCCGGATCGTCATTCGGACGTCGACGCCCGGCCACCCGCGGGGCGCACACTCGGCCCGTGACCGCACCGCTGCTGACCGGCCCGGCACTGGCCCGCCGGGCCGCGCTCGTCCTCGCCGTCCCGCTGCAGGCCGCGCTGGGCGCCCGGCTGCTCGACGACGCCGACCCGGCCGCCGGGGTCGCGTTCACCGTCGACGAGCTCGCCGACGGCGGCGCGGGCGGTGCGCACGCCGGTGCGCTGGCCGTCGGGCTGGAGGTGGCCGCGCTGCTCGCGGTCCTGCCGCACCTCACCGAGGCCGAGCACGCGGTGTCGGTGTCCACCGCGGTCACGCTGCCCGCGCAGGCCCCGCGGGGCCGGGAGCTCGCGTTCCGCGGAACGCTCGACCGGCGCACCGGCCGCTCCGCGTTCGCCGCGGTGACGGCCGTCTGCGACGGCGTCGTGGTCGCCCGGGCCCAGGTCGTGAAGGCCGTCGTCGGCCTTCAGCCGGGGTAGGCGGCGTCGAAGAACGCCAGCTCCAGGTCCACCGCGCGCACGAACAGCGCCGCCACCCGCTCCCGGTGGGTGGGGTCGAGGCGGTCGGCGGCGCGGTCGAGCTCGTCGCGCAGGAACGCGACCCACTCCTCGAACTCGACGCCGCGGTGCAGCTCGATCCACTCACGGGAGATCCGGTCGTCGGGGGTGGTGGCGCCCGGCCGGGTCGCCCAGTCCAGGTACAGCCACTCGGCGACGACCAGCACGGCCAGCGCCTCGGCGTACCCGGCGTCGCGGGCGGAGTCCATCAGGTCGACGAACCCGACGGTCGGCGCGGTCCGCTCCGGCTCGGTGTTCCCGTCCAGCTCACCGAGCGAGCGCTCGAAGTAGTCGTTCTCCGGGCCCGCGACCAGCCCCAGCTGACGGGCCAGCCGGACCCGCGGGCCGGGCCGGTCGGCCGTCGCGACGGCGGCGCCGAGCAGCGCGAGGAACGAGTCGACGAACTGCAGGTCCTGCTCCAGGTAGTGCCGCAGCACGCCGCGGTCCAGGCTGCCGTACCACAGCTCGTCGACGAACCGGTGTCCGACCGCCGCGTCCCAGGTCGCGGCCGTCGACTCGCGCAGCTGCACGCTGAATCCCATGCCGCCCAGGCTAGGCGCAGCCCCCCGGACGCGGCCCGGGGTGTGACAACGGGCGACACCCGGGTGACCATTGCGCAACGCACCGGACACCGCCGGCTGTGGCACCGAGGAGGGGAGGCGCCATGACGGAGACCGTGAACCGGCCGGAGGCCGGTGGCGAGCTGAAGGCGGGGCTGCGCGACCGGCACGTCACGATGATCAGCATCGCCGGGGTGATCGGCGCCGGGCTGTTCATCGGCTCCGGCAGCGCGATCGCCACCGCGGGCCCCGCGGTGCTGCTGGCCTACCTCTTCGCCGGGACGCTGGTCGTGCTGGTGATGCGGATGCTCGGCGAGATGGCGGCCGCGCAGCCGGACTCCGGCTCGTTCTCCACCTACGCCGACCGGGCGATCGGGCCGTGGGCCGGGTTCACCGTCGGCTGGCTGTACTGGTGGTTCTGGGTCCTCGTGATCCCGGTGGAGGCGACGGCGGCCGCGGTCATCCTCAACTCGTGGCTGCCGGGGGTGCCGCAGTGGGGCTGGGCGCTGGCCGTCACCGTGCTGCTGACGGTGACCAACCTGTTCTCCGTCGCCAACTACGGCGAGTTCGAGTTCTGGTTCGCCCTCCTCAAGGTGGTCGCGATCATCGCGTTCATCGTCGTCGGGGTGCTCGCGGTGCTGGGCCTGCTGCCCGGCTTCGTCGGCGACGACTCGTCGGTGTCGGGGCTGTCCCGGCTGGTGTCCGAGGGCGGGTTCCTGCCGAACGGGCCGGGCGCGGTGGTCGCCGCGGTGCTGGTGACGATGTTCAGTTTCATGGGCACCGAGATCGTCACGATCGCGGCCGCGGAGTCCGGCGACCCGGCCCGCGGGATCGGCCGGGCCACCCGCTCGGTGATCTGGCGGATCGCGGTGTTCTACCTGGCCTCGATCCTGCTCGTCGTCGCGATCGTGCCGTGGAACGACCCGCGGCTACCCGAGGTCGGCTCCTACCAGGCGGCCCTGGAGGCGCTGGGCGTCCCGTCGGCCAAGCTGATCGTCGACGTCGTGGTGCTCGTCGCCGTCGCCAGCTGCCTGAACTCGGCGCTGTACACGGCGTCGCGGATGCTGTTCTCCCTCGGTCGCCGCGGGCAGGCCCCGGACCTGGTCAACCGGACCACCGGGCAGGGCGTGCCGCGGTTCGCGGTGCTCGGGTCGACGCTGGTCGGGTTCGTCGCGGTGATCGCGAACTACGCCTTCCCGGAGGAGGTCTTCGCCGCGCTGCTCGCGACCTCCGGCGCGATCGCACTGCTGGTCTACCTGGTCATCGCGGTGTCCCAGCTGCGGATGCGCCGGGTGCTGGAGCGCGACGGCGTCGCGATGCCGGTGCGGATGTGGGGCTACCCGGTGCTCACCTGGGCGGTGATCGTCGTGATCCCGGTGGTGCTCGTCTACATGGCCACCCGCGAGGGCTCGCGCTTCGAGCTGGGCATGACCGCGCTCATCGCGGCCGGCGTCGTGGGTGTCGGCGTGCTGCTCACCCGGCGTCGCGCGCGGGCTGCCGTGCGGTGACCCCACGGCGCTCGCCTACGGTGATCACGCGCGAGGGGGTGGGGCGATGACGGCGCGAGCACTGGTCCGCAACGGGGCCATGCCGCTGTGGCAGCAGCTGTTGGCGGACCTGCGCCGCCGGCTGTCCGACGGCGAGTTCGACGAGGCGCTGCCCGGCGAGTTCGCGCTGGCCGCCGACTACGGGGTCAGCAGGCACACCGTGCGCGAGGCGCTGCGCCGGCTGCGGGACGACGGCGCCGTCGTCGCCGGGCGGGGGCGGGTCGCCCGCCCGACCGTGCGCTCGGAGATCGAGCAGCCGCTCGACGAGCCGTACTCGCTCTACGTGGCGGTCGAGTCCGCCGGGCGCACCCAGCGCAGCGTGGTGCGGACCTTCGAGGTCCGCGCCGACGGCGTGGTCGCGGCCCGGATGGGGCTGGAGGAGTCCACGCCGCTGGTGCACCTGGAGCGGCTGCGTCTCGCCGACGCCGAGCCGCTCGCCGTCGACCGGGTGTGGCTGCCCGAGGAGCTGGCGGCGCCGCTGCTCGACGTCGACTTCACCCACACCGGCATCTACCCCGAGTACCGGCGCCGCTGCGGGATCCGCGTCGACGGCGGCATGGAGAACATCCGGGCCGTGCTGCCCGGGCGCGGCGAGCGGGAGCTGCTCGGCATCGACGAGGGCGTCGCCGCCCTGTCGATCGAGCGGCTCGGCCTGTCCGCCGGGCGCCCCGTGGAGTGGCGGCACACCCTCGTCCGCGGCGACCGGTTCTCGGTCACCGCCCGGTTCTCGTCCCGCTCGGGTTACCGGGTGGACCTCAACGAGCCCGGCTGAGACGGGCTCAGGCCGGGACCGAGACGCCGATCCCGCCGCGGGTGTCCGCGCCGTAGCGGGCGATCTCGGCCGCGATGTCGAGCGGCTCGATGCGCATGTCGTGGTCGTCGCCGTCGATCAGGGCCGCCGGGACCAGCCAGCACACCTCGAACTCCAGACCGTCGGGGTCCTTCGCGTAGAGCGCCTTGGTCGTGCCGTGGTCGGAGGCGCCGACCAGCGCCCCGGCCGCCTGCAGCCGCTCGCCGATCCGGGCGAGCTCGCCGAGCGTGTCGACCTCCCACGCCAGGTGGTAGAGCCCGACGGTCCCGCGGCCCGCCTGCGAGGCCCCGGCCTGCGCGCCGATCCCGAACAGGGCGAGGTCGTGGTCGTTGGTCGAGCCCTCGGCCTGCAGGAACGCGCCGCGCCCGCCCGGGAGCTCGACGACCGGGCGGAAGCCGAGGGTGTCGCGGTAGAAGCCGACGCTGCGCGGGACGTCGCGGACGTAGAGGACGGCGTGGTTGAGTCGCTGGACGGGCACGGCTGCTCCTTTGGTTGAACTCTCAATCGACTACGGTACGCGGTGTCCCGTGAGAGTTCAACGAGTCACCAGCCAGGTCAGGACCACGGCCGAGCGGGTGTGGTCGACGTTGGCCGCGAGCCGCAGCCGCTCCAGAGCGTCCTCCAGGGACCGCACGTCGCGCGAGCGCAGCAGGACCAGTGCGTCGGCCTCCCCGGTGACCGTCCCCGCCGTGACGACCTCGGGCACCGCCGACAGCATCCGCTGCAGCTCGGCCGGGGCCACCGTGCCGCGGCAGAACAGCTCGACGTAGGCCTCCACGCCCGGGCCCTGCTCGACGTCGGGGTCCACCTGCACGGTGAAGCCCCGCACCACGCCGCGGGCGGTCAGCCGGTCCACCCGGCGTCGCACCGCCGACGCCGACAGGCCCACCCGCTCGCCCAGCTCGGCCCAGCCGGCCCGCCCGTCGACCCGGAGGAGGTCCAGCAGTCTGCGGTCGATCGCGTCGATCCCGTCCACGACGCCGGATGCTAGACCGGAGCGCGCGGAACCAGCGCCGAACCGGGACGGCACGCGCAGATCGTGCGCCCGAAGCCGGGAAACGCACGGGGTAGGCGCGCCATGCTGTGCCCATGACCTCTGTGCTGATGTGCCGCCCCGAGCACTTCACGGTGAGCTACCGGATCAACCCCTGGATGCGTCCGGAGCAGGCGACCGACACCCGGCTCGCGCTGGCGCAGTGGGAGACCCTGCACGCGGTCTACCGCGACCTCGGGTTCGACGTCCGGCTCGTCGACCCGCTGCCCGGGTACCCGGACATGGTCTACGCCGCCAACGGCGGCACCGTGATCGACGGGACCGCGCTCACCGCCCGGTTCCGGCACACCGAGCGCGCCGCCGAGGGGCCTGCGTACGGCGCGTGGTTCCGGGCCGCCGGGTTCGCCGTGCACGAGGCCCGCCACGTCAACGAGGGCGAGGGCGACCTGCTGCTCGTCGGCGACACCGTCTACGCCGGCACCGGGTTCCGCACCGACCCGCGCGCGCACGCCGAGGCCGCGGAGGTGTTCGGCCGCGAGGTCGTGTCCCTGCAGCTGGTCGACCCGCGCTACTACCACCTCGACACCGCGTTCGCGGTGCTCGACCCGGCCGGCGGGCCGGGCGCGGTCGCCTACCTGCCCGGCGCGTTCGACGACGCCTCCCAGGAGGTGCTGCGGTTCCGCTTCCCCGACGCGGTGGTCGTCTCCGACGACGACGCGGCGGTGCTGGGCCTGAACTGCTTCTCCGACGGGCGCACCGTCGTCCACGCGCCCCAGGCCGAGAAGTTCGCCGCCGACCTGGCCGAGCGCGGGTTCGGCACCGTCGGCGTCGACACCTCGGAGCTGCGCCGGGGCGGCGGCGGGATCAAGTGCGCCACGCTGGAGCTGCGGTCGTGACCGCCGTGGTCCCGGGCACCGACCCGCAGATCGCCCTCGCCGAGGAGTTCGGCGTACGGAACTACGCGCCGTTGCCGGTCGTGCTGTCCCACGGCGACGGCGCCTGGGTCACCGACGTCGACGGCGTCCGCTACCTCGACGCGCTGGCGGGCTACTCCGCGCTCAACTTCGGGCACCGCCACCCCGCGCTCACCGCGGCCGCGCACGCCCAGCTCGACACGCTCACCCTGACCGCGCGGGCGTTCCACAACGACCGGCTGCCGGCGTTCCAGCGCGACCTCGCCGCGCTGACCGGCACCGAGGCCGTCCTGCCGATGAACACCGGCGCGGAGGCCGTCGAGTCCGCGGTGAAGGTCGCCCGCGCCTGGGGGTACCGGGTGAAGGGCGTGCGGCCGGGGGCGGCGCGGATCGTCGTCGCCGGGGGGAACTTCCACGGCCGTACGACGACGGTGGTCTCCTTCTCCGACGACCCGGTCGCCCGCGACGACTTCGGCCCGTTCACCCCCGGCTTCGACCGCGTCCCCTACGGCGACGCCGACGCGCTGGCCGCCGCGCTCACCGACGACACCGTCGCGGTGCTCCTCGAACCGGTCCAGGGCGAGGCCGGGGTGCTCGTGCCGCCACCCGGTTACCTGCGCGCGGTCCGCGAGCTCACCGAGCGGCGGGGCGTGCTGCTGGTCTGCGACGAGATCCAGTCCGGGCTCGGCCGGGCCGGGGCCACGCTGTGCACCGACCTGTCGGGGGTGCGCGCCGACCTCTACACCCTCGGCAAGGCGCTCGGCGGTGGGATCGTGCCGGTCAGCGCCGTCGTCGGGCGGCGCGACGTGCTCGGCGTGCTGCGCCCCGGCGAGCACGGCTCCACCTTCGGCGGCAACCCGCTCGCCGCCGCCGTCGGGTCCGCGGTGTGCGCGCTGCTGGCGACGGGGGAGTACCAGGCGCGGGCCCGTGAGCTCGGCGCGCACCTGGACGCGCGGCTGCGCGCGCTGCCCGGGCTCACCGCCGTGCGCGGGGTGGGGCTGTGGTCCGGCGTCGACGTCGACCCGCGGATCGGCACCGGCCGCGACGTGTGCGTCGCACTCGCCCGGCGCGGGGTGCTGGCCAAGGAGACCCACGGCGTCACCGTGCGGCTGTCCCCGCCGCTGGTCGTCACCCACGACGAGGTGGACGTGCTGGTGGACACGTTCGGGGCCGTGCTCGCCGACCTCTCCCGCGGGTAGGTGGCAGGCTGTCCGCCATGCCGACCCTCGTACTGCTGCGTCACGGTCAGAGCGACTGGAACGCGAAGAACCTGTTCACCGGCTGGGTGGACGTGCCGCTCTCCTCCCAGGGCGAGGCGGAGGCCCGCCGGGGCGGCGAGCTGCTGGCCGAGGCGGGCGTCGCGCCCGACGTCGTGCACACCTCGCTGCTGCGCCGGGCCATCTCCACCGCGAACATCGCCCTCGACGCCGCCGACCGGCACTGGATCCCGGTCAAGCGCGACTGGCGCCTCAACGAGCGCCACTACGGCGCGCTGCAGGGCAAGGACAAGAAGCAGACCCTGGAGCAGTACGGCGAGGAGCAGTTCATGCTCTGGCGCCGCTCCTACGACACCCCGCCGCCCGCGATCGAGAAGGGCTCGGAGTTCTCCCAGGACGCCGACCCGCGCTACGCCGGCGTCGACGCCCCGCTGACCGAGTGCCTGGCCGACGTCGTCGACCGGTTCCTGCCCTACTGGACCGAGGCCGTGGTGCCGGACCTGCGCGAAGGGAAGGTCGTGCTGCTCGCCGCGCACGGCAACTCGCTGCGCGCGCTGGTGAAGTACCTCGACGGCATCTCCGACGCCGACATCGCCGGCCTGAACATCCCCACCGGCATCCCGCTGGTCTACGACCTCGACGACGACCTGACGCCGACGAACCCGGGCGGGCGCTACCTCGACCCGGCCGCGGCGCAGGAGGCCATCGCCGGGGTGGCGAACCAGGGTCGCTGACCCCACCGCCCCCGCCCGCTGCACCCCGGGGATGTCCCCAGGGTCACTTTCGTGGCTTAGAGCGCTACGAGAGTGACCCTGGGAGCACCCCGGGTCGGGTGGGGGAGGGGTTCGCTGAACCCTCGGTGAACGGGGACCGAACAGTGTCGCGCGGAGGGGTCGCGGGCGTCACCATCCGGTGTCCGGCGCTGGTCAGGGGGTACCCCCGGCTGCCTACCATGCACCCGTGACCACGCTCGCGTGGCTGATCACGGCCCTCGCCCTGCTCCTCGGTCTCACCGCCGGGGCCGCACTGGCGCGACGGCCGTCGCACGGCCGACCCAGCCCCGGCACCGGCCGCCCCCCGGCGGACCCCGTGGCCGCCGATGGACCCACCCTCGGCGAGCTGCTGCACCGCACGTTCCGCCAGTCGAGCTCCGGGCTCGCCGTGGTCGGGGCCGGCGGTGAGGTGCTCCTGCACAACCCGCGGGCCGCCGCGCTCGGCGCCGTCACCGGTGAGCGGCTCGACCCGCGCGCGCTCGCCGCCTGCCGGCGGGTGCAGGGCAGGGACCGGCTGCTCGTCTCCGGTGACTACACCGTCGACCTCTCGCCGCTGGACCGGACGCCCCGCGGCCCGGTCGCGGTGCAGGCCAGGGTCCGCTCCCTCGGCGACGGCTTCGCGCTGGTCGAGGCCGTCGACACCTCCGAGGTGGCCCGGCTGGAGGCGACCCGGCGCGACTTCGTCGCCAACGTCTCGCACGAGCTCAAGACCCCGGTCGGCGCGGTCGCACTGCTGGCCGAGGCCCTGCTCGACAGCCTCGACGGCCTGGAGCCCGCCGACGGCGGCGAGCCCGACCCCGACGCCGTCCGTGAGGTCCGCCGGTTCGGCGACAAGCTGCTGCGCGAGGCGACCCGGATGGGGAACCTGGTGTCGGAGCTGATCGCGCTGTCCCGGCTGACCGGCGCCGAACGGCTGCCCGCGCTGGCCGCCGTCGACGTCGACGAGATCGTCTCCGAGGCGCTGGCCCGCAGCCGCACCTCGGCCGAGTCGCACGCCGTCGAGATCACCGCCGACGAGACCTCGGGGCTGGTCGTCGACGGCGACCGCACGCTGCTCGTCACCGCGCTGACGAACCTGCTGGAGAACGCGATCGCCTACTCCGCGGCGGACTCGTCGGTGTCGGTGAGCCGCCGCTCGGTCGACGGCTCGATCGAGATCGCGGTGACCGACCGCGGCATCGGCATCGCCCCCGAGCACCAGCAGCGGGTCTTCGAGCGCTTCTTCCGGGTCGACCCGGCCCGCTCGCGGGCCACCGGCGGCACCGGTCTCGGCCTGGCGATCGTCAAGCACGTCTGCGCCAACCACGGTGGCGAGGTGCGGCTGTGGAGCCGTCCCGGCACCGGATCGACCTTCACCATGCGCCTGCCCGCCCGGATGGGCATCGGCGGCGCCCCCCACGGTGAGGCTGCCGCCGGCAGCTCCCCCCAGACCGCCGGAACCGGAGGATGAGATGACCAGGGTGCTGATCGTCGAGGACGAGGAGTCCTTCGCCGACCCGCTCGCGTTCATGCTGCGCAAGGAGGGGTTCACCACCGCCGTCGCGGCCAACGGCAACGACGCGCTGAGCGAGTTCGACCGCAACGGCGCCGACATCGTGCTGCTGGACCTGATGCTGCCCGGCATGAGCGGTACCGACGTCTGCAAGGCGCTGCGTTCCCGCTCCGCCGTGCCGGTGATCATGGTGACCGCCCGCGACAGCGAGATCGACAAGGTCGTCGGGCTGGAGCTCGGCGCCGACGACTACGTCACCAAGCCCTACTCGGCGCGCGAGCTCATCGCCCGCGTCCGCGCGGTGCTGCGCCGCGGGGGCGAGACCGGCGGCGAGACCGAGGGCGGCACCGGTGTGCTGGAGGCCGGGCCGGTGCGGATGGACGTCGAGCGGCACGTCGTGTCGGTCAACGGCGACGAGGTCGCGCTCCCGCTCAAGGAGTTCGACCTGCTGGAGTACCTGCTGCGCAACGTCGGGCGGGTGCTCACCCGCGCCCAGCTGATCGACCGGGTGTGGGGCGCGGACTACGTCGGCGACACCAAGACCCTCGACGTGCACGTCAAGCGGCTGCGGTCCAAGGTCGAGGGCGACCCCTCGACGCCCAAGCACCTGGTCACGGTGCGCGGGCTCGGCTACAAGTTCGACGTGTGAGCCAGGGGTTGCCCGACCGACGATAACGGCTCGGTAACCTGATCGGGTGCGCCTGGCCGTTCTCGACGTGGGGTCCAACACCGTTCACCTGCTGGTGGTGGACGCCCACCGGGGTGCTCACCCGCGGCCCATGTCCTCGGAGAAGGACCAGCTGCGCCTGGCCGAGCACCTCGACCGCAAGGGTGCGCTGGGCCGCGACGGCGTGAAGGCGCTGCTGGAGAGCGTGCACCGGGCCCGGGACACCGCCCGGGCCGCCGGCTGCGACGACCTCCTGGCGTTCGCCACGTCCGCGCTGCGCGACGCGACGAACTCCGCCGAGGTCCTCGCCCGGGTGCAGCGCGAGACCGGGGTGGCGCTGGAGGTCCTGCCCGGCGAGGACGAGGCCCGCTGGACCTTCCTCGCCGTCCGCCGCTGGTGCGGCTGGTCGGCCGGGCGCCTGCTCGTGCTCGACATCGGCGGCGGCTCGCTGGAGCTGGCCGTCGGGCGCGACGAGACCCCCGACGTCGCCGCGTCGGTGCCGCTGGGTGCGGGCCGGCTGACCCGCGACGCGTTCACCTCCGACCCGCCGTCGCGGGCGGAGGTCGCCGCGCTGACCGAGCGCGTCCGCGACGAGATCGCCCCCGTCGCCGGACGGCTGCGTGCTGCGGGGCGCCCGGACCGGGCCGTCGGCACCTCCAAGACCTTCCGGACGCTGGCCCGGCTCGCCGGTGCCGCGCCGTCCAGCGCCGGGCCGGGCGCCCGCCGCACGCTGACCGCGCAGGGCCTGCGCCAGCTGTCGGCGTTCATCACCCGGATGTCGGGTCCCGACCTCGCCCAGCTCGACGGCGTGAGCGCCAGCCGGGCGCACCAGCTCGTCGCCGGGGCGGTCGTCGCGCAGGCCGCGATGGACGCCCTCGGCGTGACCGAACTCGAGATCTGTCCGTGGGCGTTGCGCGAGGGAGTGATCCTCCGGCGCTTCGACATGCTCGATGGGACGAACGGGGACGACCGCTCGGCGCAGACATCCCCGGGCGGGCTTGGACCCTTGACAACACACAGGGCACGGTGGTCGTGATGAGTGTGGACAGCGGAGAGCCTCGCCAGCGGACGGTCGCGGAGCTCCTGGCCGCCAACGGCGGCCAGCAGCCCGGACGACGCCGCCGTCGTCGCGCCGCGGAGGACGACGAAGGGCCCGGCGCCCCGTCGCCCGCGGCACCCGCGCGGACGGACGTGGCGGCCCCGCCGCGACGCCCCGCGGTCGCCGACCGTGTCCGCCCGCCCGAGGGCGCGGGCGGGTTCGCCCCGCGCGGCGGCGACGGCCCGCCCCCCGTCGAGCACCCCTCGTTCCCGCCCGCGCGCCGCCCCGACCCCTCCGAGGGGCAGGCCGGGCGCGCACCGGAGCCGTTCGTACCGAACGGCAACGCCCCGAACGGTGGTGCCCCCCACGGCGGCGCTCCGAACGGCGGCAGCCCGAACGGCGGCGCTCCGAACGGCGGCAGCCCGAACGGCGGCAGCCCGAACGGCGGCAGCCCGAACGGCGGCAGCCCGAACGGTGCTGCGCCCCACGGGGCCACGGCCTTCGGCGGCGCCCCGAACAATGCCCCGCCCCGCAGGCCGCAGGGCCGCCCCCCGGTCAGTGGTCCGCGGGTCCCGGCCCGGCCCCGCAGGCCCGTCCGCTCCCGCCCGAGCCACAGGGCCCGCCGAACGGCCGCCCCCACGGTCACGACGACGGCCCCGCCACCCAGGCCTGGGGCCCCGCGACGCCCCGCGCCCGGCCGGTCCGTACGGCCCCCGCCCGGCGCGGCCGACGACGTCCCCGACGAGATCCCCACCAGCCGGCTCGGCGCCCGCCGCCCGGCCCCCACCGCCGACGACGGCGGCCCGCCCACCAGTTCGGCGCCCCGCCGCTGGACGACGAGCACGACGGCCCCCGTCCGCATCCGGCCGACGCGGGCCCGCCGACCGGCGCCTACGACCCGTACACCGACGACTACGACGACCAGCAGGGTTACGACGACCGGGGTCACGAGGACCGGGGTTACGAGGACCGGGGCTACGACGCCGACCCCCGCTACGACGACCACCACGGCCCCGCCGGGTACGACGACGGACCCGGCTCCGCCGACGGTGGCCGCACCGGCGTGCTCGCCCCCGAGCGCCCGCAGGACGACGACTACGACGACTACGAGGACCACGGCGAGCTCGCCGCCGGCGCCGTCGAGGAGGACGAGCCCCCGCGTCGCCGCTTCGGACGCCGCGGCGCCGTCACCGACAGCGGTGCGCAGCCGCCCGCGGGCCTCGACGGCGACACCCCGTCCGGTGCGGCCGGGACCGGCCAGGCCTGGGCGGTCGTCATCGCCCAGTGGATCGGCGGCGCCGTCGCCGGTGCGGCGATCTGGGTGCTGTTCCGCTACCTGTGGACCTCGCTGCCGATCGTGGCGCTGTCGCTCGCGGTCGTGCTGACCGTCGGGCTCGTGCTCGGCGTGCGGGCCCTGCTGCGCAACGACGACCTGAGGACCACGCTGTTCGCGGTGCTCGTCGGACTGCTGCTGACCGTGTCCCCGGCGATCCTGGTGTTGTTGGACCGGTAACGATGAGCGACGGTGTGACGACTCGACGATTCGTGACACCGTCGCGTCCGCCCACCGCCGACCTGCCCGGGGCGGCGCCCGTCGCGCTGTCCACGGCCTCGGTCTACCCGGAGGGCGTCGCCGCCGGGTTCGAGATCGCCGGTGAGCTGGGCTACGACGGCGTCGAGCTCATGATCTGGACCGACCCGGTCAGCCAGGACCCGCGCGCGGTCGAGCGCCTCGCGCACCGCCACGGGGTGCCGATCCTCGCCGTACACGCCCCCTGCCTGGCCGTCACCCAGCGCGTCTGGGGGGCCGACCCGGTGCACCGGCTGCGCCGCACCGTCGAGGTCGCGGCCCGGCTCGGCGCACGCACCGTGGTGGTGCACCCGCCGTTCCGCTGGCAGCGCCGCTACGCCGGGGTCTTCGCCGACGAGGTCGCCCGCGCCCGCGAGTTCCACGACGTCACGCTCCCGGTCGAGAACATGTTCCCGGTGACCCGCGGCGCGATCAGAACCGTGCCCTACGCGCTCGGCCACGACCCGACCGAGGTCGGGTTCGGCGCCTACACCCTGGACCTGTCGCACACCGCCGCGGCCGGCGTCGACGCCCTCGACCTCGCCGGGCGGATGGGGGACCGGCTCACCCACCTGCACCTCACCGACGGCTCCGGTGCCCCGCGCGACGAGCACCTGGTCCCCGGCCGCGGGGCGCAGCCGTGCGCCGAGGTGTGCCAGCGCCTGGCCGACTCCCGGTTCGCCGCGGACGGCGGCACCGTCGTCCTGGAGGTGTCGACCCGGCGCTGCCGGACCCGGCAGGAGCGCACGGCACTGCTCGCCGAGTCGCTGCTGTTCGCCCGGCTGCACCTCACCCCGACGATGTCCGCCGCCGCCCCTACCCGTGGGTAACATGCCCGCATGAGCAGTACGACGGTCCGGCCCTTCGCCGACTCGCACGTGATCGAGCACCTCGGGGACGGCCGGTTCCGCGCCCGGCTCGACGGGACCTGGGCGATCGGGGACAAGGCCTTCGGCGGCCTGCTGATGGTCCTCATGGCCAAGTCCGGGCTGGCCCGCCTCGCGGCCGACGACGCCCCCGCGCCCGACCCGCTGGCCGTCGCCGTGGACTTCCTGCGCGCGCCCGACCTGGGCCCGGTCGAGATCACGACCGACCCGCTCAAGGTCGGGCGGACGGTGTCCACGGTCGCCGTGCGGCTGCACCAGGAGGGCAGGCTCATGCTGCACTCCACCGTCACCGCCGGCGTGCTGCCGACCGAGGCCCCACGCCTGGACGACGGCTCCGCGCTCGCCGTCGAACCGGACCCGGACGCGCTCGACCCGGCGTCGGCCGAGGGCGGCGCGCGCGGCCTGGCCGCCGCCTGCGAGCTGCGCTACCCGCGCGGCGCGCTGCCGTTCCTGCGCGGCGAGACCGGGCCGCCGGAGATGACCGGCTGGGTCCGCCCGCGCGGCGAGGAGCCGGACGTGTTGTTCGCGCTGATGGCCGGCGACATCCTGCCCCCGACCGTGTTCAACCTCGGCGGGACGTTCGGCTGGGCGCCGACGGTGCAGCTCACCGCGCTGCTGCGGGCCCGACCCGCCCCGGGCTGGCTGCGGGTCGGGTCCCGCTCGCGTGCGGTGTCGAGCCCGCCCGCCGGCGGCGGGGTGTCGAGCGCGCAGTTCGACGAGGACGTCACCGTCGTCGACGCGCGCGGCCGCACCGTCTGCCAGGCCCGCCAGCTCGCCCTGGCCCCGCTGGCCCGCTGAGGGGTTCCTACGCTGCCCCCATGACGAGGATCGCGGTACTGGGCGGGGGACGGATCGGCGAGGCACTGCTCGGCGGGCTGCTGGCGGCCGGGCGGGACGCCGGTGACCTGGTGGTCGCCGAGCGGTACCCGGCGCGGGCGCAGGAGCTGACCGCGTCGCTGGGGGTCACCGCGGCCCCGGTCGACGAGGCGGTGCGCGGGGCCGGGACGGTCGTCGTCGCCGTCAAGCCGCAGGACGTCGTCACGCTGCTCGGCGAGGTCGCCGGGGCGCTGGAGCCGGGCGCGCTCGTCGTGTCGCTGTGCGCGGGCCTGCCGACCTCGCTGTTCGAGGGCGCCCTGCCCGACGGCACGCCGGTCGTGCGGGTCATGCCGAACACCCCGATGCTGCTCGGCGCGGCGATGTGCGCGATCTCCCCGGGTGCGCACGCGACCCCCGCGCACCTCGACGAGACCGAGGCACTGCTGTCCACCGTCGGCGCGGTGCTGCGCCTGGACGAGGCGAAGCAGGACGCCGCGACCGCGCTGTCCGGCTCCGGGCCCGCGTACTTCTTCCTCGTCGCCGAGGCGATGATCGAGGCGGGCGTCGGGCTGGGCCTGACCCGCCCCGACGCGACCGAGCTGACCGTGCAGACCGCGCTCGGTGCCGCGCGGATGCTGCGCGAGACCGGCGAGCACCCCGCGGTGCTGCGGGAGAACGTCACCTCGCCGGCCGGGACGACGGCGGCCGCCCTGCGCGAGCTGGAGCGGCACGGGCTGCGTGCGGCCCTGGCCGACGCGGTCGCCGCGGCGCACGACCGCTCGGTGGCGCTCGGTCGCGGCTGACCCGGGCCGCCGGTACCTCGTTCAGCTCATCGTATGACGCAAAGTCACACGGACGCGCCGTGCTGTAGCACGATCGGGCCCCCTCTGGCGGACCGATCGTCACATCCGCCCCGGTAGACTGCACCTGCATCCCCCACCACCGGGCGAACCGGGGAACCCGTCTCGGGGGAGGAAGGCGGTGCCCCATGGCGGCGGAACGTCCCGAGCCCCTACGGCCGTCCCAGGTCCAGTTCCTGACGGTGGCCGAGGTCGCGTCGATGATGCGCGTCTCGAAGATGACCGTGTACCGGCTCGTCCACTCCGGCGAGCTGCCCGCCGCGCGGGTCGGTCGTTCGTTCCGCGTGCCGCAGCGCGCGGTCGAGGACTACCTGCGCAACGCCTACTTCGACGCGGGCTGATCCCCGGTGGGGTGAAGGCCGGTACGCCCGGGTAGACTGGTGAACCGGCTGCCGACCCCCACCGGTCGCATCGCGTCGTCGCCCCGCTCCGGCGGGCGTCGCCCGGCCCGCGCCTCGTGTCCACGTGCACGGATCGTGCGGGCGGCCCACTCCGAGGTCACCCGGTGGAGCGGTCGCTGACGATCTGCGTCGACACAGGAGGAGCACCCACATGGGCTCGGTCATCAAGAAGCGCCGCAAGCGGATGTCGAAGAAGAAGCACCGCAAGCTGCTGCGCAAGACCCGGGTGCAGCGCCGCAAGCTCGGCAAGTGACTCGCGCACCGGCCGCGCCCCCGCCTCCCCGCGGGTGCGCGGCCGGTGTCGTTGTGGCGGTCCGCCCCCCGGACGGACGCGTCGCGCACCTCACGTGTCCGCGTACCTGCCCGGTGTGACGGGGCGGGACTACGATCGGCACGATCTCGCGTCAGCACCCGGTGAACGGAGCTCCCATGGACCGGCCGACTCCGAACGTCGTGCTGGTCACCGGGGTCAGCGGCTTCCTCGGCGGGCACCTCGCGGCCCGGCTGGCGGCCGACCCGGCCATCGACCGGGTGCTGGGCGTGGACACCGTCCCCCCGCCCCGGGACCTGCTGAAGCGGATGGGCCGCGCCGAGTTCGTGCGCGCCGACATCCGCAACCCGCTCATCGCGAAGGTCATCTCCTCGGCGAACGTCGACACCGTCGTGCACGCGTCGCTCTCGGCCAGCCCCGCCTCGGCGGGCGGCCGCGCGACGATGAAGGAGATGAACGTCATCGGCACGATGCAGCTCCTCGCCGCGTGCCAGAAGGCGACCAGTGTGCGCCGGGTCGTGCTCAAGTCGACGACCGCGGTCTACGGCTCCAGCTCCCGCGACCCCGCCGTGTTCGACGAGGCCATCGGGGCCAAGGACCTGCCCTCGGGCGGGTACGCCAAGGACGCCGCGGAGATCGAGGGCTACCTGCGCGGGTTCAGCCGTCGCCGCCCGGACGTCACCACGACGGTCCTGCGGTTCGCCAACTTCATCGGTCCGCGGATGGACACCGTGCTGTCGCGCTACTTCGCGCTTCCGGTCGTCCCCACCGTGCTGGGCTACGACGCCCGCATCCAGCTGCTGCACGAGGAGGACGGCCTCGCCGTGCTCGAGCGTGCCGCCACCCACGAGCTGCCGGGCGTGTTCAACGTCGCCGCGCACGGGGTGCTGATGCTGTCCCAGGCCATCCGGCGCGCGGGCAAGATCGCCGTACCGGTGCCGAGCGGCGCGGTCGGCCCGGTCAGCCGGGTGCTGCGCGGCGCGCGCGTCGTCGACTTCTCCCCGGAGCAGATGCGCTTCCTCAACTTCGGCCGGGTCGTGGACCTCACCCGTCTGATCGACGACTTCGGCTTCGAGCCGCGGTGGACGACCACCCAGGCGTTCGACGACTTCGTGCGCGGCAAGGCGCTGGCGCCGGTGCTCGGCCCGGAGCGGATCGCCTCGCTCGAACGGGGCGTGCTCGGCCTGGCCCGGTCGCTGCGGTGACGGGTCGGGACGGCGGCATGCGGGCACGCGAGCAGGGACGGCCGGACGGCCGCGGTGGTACGACGAAGGGCGACGGCATGGCCGAGGCGCGGGTGATCCCGATCCGGGGCAACCGGGGGCCTGCCCGGCCCGCGCGGGCGGAGGAGCAGTCGCGGCCCGCGCCGGTCGCCTCCGCACCCGAGCCCGAGGACGACGAGGGCCCGGCCTGGGAGGCCGCGCTGGAGCAGGTCCTGGAGTTCCTGCGCCGCCGGCTCGCGGGCGACTACCCGATCGACGAGTTCGGGTTCGACCGCGAGCTCACCGACGCGATGGTGCTGCCCGCCCTGCGCCCGCTCTACAAGCGCTGGTTCCGCGTCGAGACCATCGGCACCCACCACATCCCCGAGACCGGTGGCGCGCTGATCGTCGCCAACCACTCCGGGACGCTGCCGCTCGACGCGGTGATGACGACCGTCGCGGTGCACGACGACCACCCGTCGCACCGGCACCTGCGGCTGCTCGGCGCCGACCTCATGTTCACCATGCCGGTCTCCGGCTCGCTGGCCCGCAAGGCCGGCGCGACGCTGGCCTGCAACCCCGACGCCGAGCGTCTCATGACCTCCGGCGAGCTCGTCGGGGTGTTCCCCGAGGGGTTCAAGGGCATCGGCAAGCCGTTCCGGGACCGCTACAAGCTGCAGCGGTTCGGCCGCGGCGGGTTCGTCTCCGCCGCGCTGCGCACCGGTGTCCCGATCATCCCGTGCTCGATCGTCGGCGCCGAGGAGATCTACCCCAAGATCGGCGACCTCGCGCCGCTGGCCCGGCTGTTCGGTGCGCCGTACTTCCCGGTCACGCCGACCTTCCCGCTGCTCGGTCCGGCGGGGCTGATCCCGCTGCCGTCGAAGTGGTACATCGAGTTCGGCGAGCCGATCCGCACCGACGACCACACCCCGGCCGACGCCGACGACCCGATGCTCGTGTTCAACCTGACCGACCAGGTCCGGGAGACCATCCAGCACACGCTGTACCGGCTGCTGTCCCAGCGGCGCAACGTGTTCCTGGGATGATCCGGCGGCCGGACCCGCTGCGGTAACTCTGGTAGGCCGCCGGCGGACGGCTGCCCGCGCGGTACCGCGGGTGGGTGCTGCACGACACGACCTGCCGCACCTGGCACCTGCGCCACTTCGCGCGCACGGCGGCGGTGCTGACGCTGCTGTCGGTGCCGCTGGCGCTCGCCGTCCCCGGCCCGCTGTGGCTGCGGCTCACCGCCCTGCTGCTGGGCTGGCTGGTGTCGCTGCAGTACGCGCTGTTCGTGATGGAGGAGTCCGTCGAGCACCGCGTGACGAAGGCCGGCTACCCCGCGGGCACCGCCCGCGCGACGCGACGGGAGGCCACCGCCGACGAGCGGGCCGAGGCCGCCCGCCGTTACGCCGAGCGCTACCGCGGGGCCCCGCCGCCCTGAGCGGCCGGGCGGGTCAGCGCTTGCGGTAGGCCATGCCGGCCGCCACCGCCCCGGCGACGGCGCCCGCGCCGAGCACCGAGGGCACCCCGATCCGGGCGGCCTTGCGCCCGGTCCGGAAGTCGCGGATCTGCCAGTTGCGGGCCTTCGCGACGTCACGCAGCTCGGAGTCCGGGTTCACCGCGACCGCGGTGCCGACCGCCGAGAGCATCGGGACGTCGTTCACCGAGTCCGAGTACGCGGTGCAGCGACGCAGGTCCAACCCCTCCGACGCGGCCAGTGCGCGGACAGCGTGCGCCTTGGCGGGGCCGTGCAGGATCTCGCCGACCAGCCGTCCGGTGTAGAGCCCGTCGACGGACTCCGCGACGGTGCCCAGCGCCCCGGTCAGCCCGAGCCGCCGCGCGATGATGCGGGCCAGCTCGATCGGCGTCGCGGTGACCAGCCAGACCCGCTGGCCGGCGTCGAGGTGCATCTGGGCCAGCGCCCGGGTCCCCGCCCAGATCCGGTCCGACATCAGCTCGTCGTAGATCTCCTCGCCGAGCGCGACGACCTCGTCGACCGGACGGCCCGCGACGAACGACAGCGCGGTGTCGCGGTGTCCCGCGATGCCGCCCTTGTCCTCCCGGCCGCCGACCCGGAACTTGATCTGCTGCCAGGCGAAGCCGGCCATGTCGGAGGTGGTGAAGAACTTGCGCGCGGCCAGGCCGCGGGCGAAGTGGAAGATCGACGCGCCGACCATCATCGTGTTGTCGCAGTCGAAGAACGCGGCGGCGGTGAGGTCGGGCGGCGCGCCGTCCCCGCCCTCCGGGCCGTCGGGGTGGTCGTCGGCCTCGGCGGCGACGGCCGCGGCGGCGGAGGCCTGACCGGCCCGCTGCGCGGAGTCGAGGGCGGTCGCCCGCTCCAGCACCCCCGGCTCCTCGGAGAGCCCGGTGTGGGTGGGCGGGTGAGACTCGCGGGTCCCGCTCTGGTCGAGAGGGGGGACGGACCCGGGATCACTCACCACGGCGGCCTTCCTGGTGCGACGGCGTCTCGCGTCCCGAGGGGATCGGGGCGCGGCCCCAGCCTACTGCCGGAACGCGGGAGCGGGCCCGGCCTCCGGTACGTGACACATGTCGACGCACCGGGGACCGGGCCCGTACCCGTGGTGTCCGGAGCGGATCAGCCGAGGGTGACCGGGCCGAGGCCCGGCAGCAGCGGCGGGATCGTGATCGGCGGCAGCAGGCGGTCCTGCTCCGACGACGACTCCGACGAGCTGCTGGACCCGCTGTCGGAGGTGGTCGACCCACCACCGTTCAGCAGCGGCAGCCCGCCGCCCTGCTGCGCGGACCCCGAGGTGGTCGGGGCCTGCGAGGTCGAGGTCGCCGGACCGGAGGTCGGCGACGGCGACGGCGTGCCGGTCGCGGTCTCCGACGGCGTCACCGGCGCGGACTGCTCGACGGCCTGCGCCGAAGACGGCCCGCCCGCGGTGCGGCACTCGCCGGGCACCGGGCCGAGGTCGTCGACGGTGCCGCCGCTGTCCGCGGCGCAGCCGGTGCCGGCCCGCAGCGCCTCGGCCCGGGACAGCACCCGGTCCAGCAGGCGGATCGCCTCCGAGGTCTCCCCGCGGCTCTCGGCGGGCAGGTCGGACTGCAGACGGGTGATGCGCCCGGATTGGGCGGCCGCCCAGGTTCGCAGCTCGGCCAGGCGGGAGGTGTCCGCGCCGTCGGTCCCGGCGCCGGTCAGCATCAGCCTGCTGCCGGTGCTGGTGGCCCGGTCGAAGTCGCCCATCGCGGACGCGACCGCGTCCGGCGACGGCGGTGTGGACCGCGCGACCAGGCTCTCCAGCTCGTCGACCCGGGAGCGGGCCAGGTCGAGCTGACGGGCGGCCTCGGCCTGCTGGCCGACGGTGAACACCCCGCCGACGCTCTCGCTGGCGCGCTTCATGCCGTACATCGCGTCGCCGGGCAGGGCGTCGCGGCTGGCGGTCGAGGTCACGCCGGCGATCACCGCGAGCGCGGCGAACCCGCCGACGACGACGCCGAAGCGCTTGCGCACGCTCGGACGGCGGCGGTCCAGCATCCGGGCGCCGGACTGCGCCGGGCGGGCGGAGTCGTCGCGGCCTGGGCCGGCCTCGGCGTCGCGGGCCGGTCCGGCCGGGGCGCCCACCTGCTCCGGGTGGTCCGGGTGGTCCGACGGCAGCACGTGGCGGCCGCGGCGCGGACGGCTGCTGCGACCGGTCGGGTCGTCCGCGGCCGGGGCGTGCTCGCCGGCGGCGCGGCGGTTGGACACCGCGTCCCAGTCGAGGTCGTCGGCGATCGGAGGGCCGATCGGCGCGGTGAGGTCGGCCTGGTCGACGCGGTCGAACCGGTCGCCGAACGGGGACCCGCCGGACTGCTGTCCGACGCCCTCCTGGGCCAGCACCTCGAACAGCCGCGCCCGCATCCGGGCCGAGGCGTGCGGATCGGGCGAGAGATCACGCCGCGAACGGTCCAGCGCGGCGGCCAGCGCGATCTCGTGCGCCAGCTCCTCCGATGCAGGGGCACCCGCCGGCGCGCGGTCGAAACCGTCGTCGCCGGGGTACCCGTCGTCCCATGCCCTGGGCATGCCGTCCGTCCTCACTGCAGTCTCGCGCTGCTCGTCGGCGCGTGTGGCGCCGTCAGTGCGCGCCGGTCTGTACAACGACCGACCGCGGACGAGGTTACGGCCTTCCAACCGTTCACCGCATCGAGTAGTGCGTTCGGCGCAGTGATCGACACACCCTCTCGCGTTCCGGCTGATCCGGCGGCAGACCCGCTCACCGCAGACCGTCCGGGAGGAGCTGCGCGAGACGACGCACCGCGCGGTGCTGCAGCGCCTTGACCGCACCCTCGTTGCGGTCCATCAGCTCGGCGGTCTCGGCGACCGACAGGCCCTTGAGGAACCGGTACTGGATGCATTCGCGCTGGTCGGAGTTGAGCTTGGCGATCGAGGCCAGCAGCTCGTCGTTGGTCGCCATGTCGAGCACCTGCTGCTCGGGACCACCGGTGCTGGGCGACAGCTCGACGATCTCCGAGGTCGTCTGCTCCAGCCGGAACCGGCTGGACTTGACGTAGTCGAAGATCAGGTTCCGGGCGATGGTGACGAACCAGGCCCCGATGTCGCGGCCCTGGTAGCTGACCGAGGAGATCCGGCGCAGTGCCCGGACGAAGGTCTCCTGCGTCACGTCCTCGGCGAAGGACCGGTCACCCATCCGGAACAGCACGTACCGGTAGACCACGTCGTGGTAGCGCTCGTAGAGCTCGCCGAACGCGGCCGCGTCGCCGGCCTGGCAGGCCTCGACGAGGGCCCAGGAGCTGTTCGCGTCCTCGACGGCGCGGGCGGCCTCGTCGGCCGGGTCGGCCTCCGGGCGCTGCAGCTCCTGCGAGATCTGCGGTGCCTGTCGTGGCATCGGCATGTCCTGCTCGGTACGGCCGGGCGGACCCGACCGGGTGGTCCGGCCGTCCGGGCGGTGTAGGGCGGGGCCTGCGGGGTACGTGGGGGGAGCGTCGACCAGGGGAGCGGACGCGATCGGCCCCGTCGGCTGGGACGGTGCAGAGGTCGCTGAAGTCACGGACACCTCCCCGTCCGGCTGGGGGCGGACGGTGTCGGGTCTGTCCTGGCCGGGTTCGGGGGCCCGGGTCGGACGGACGGTCTCGGGGATGGTCTCGGAGCGCTGCTGTCGGAGCAGGCGGTGCGGTCGCATCGGCCGGGTCATGGATCCCGGGGGGTCGGACGGGGTACGGCTCGGCGGGCGACCCGGCCGGCGGGGACCGCCGGCGCGTCCCGCGCGGCGCGGCGCGGTGTGCGCCGTGGCGCGCTGGCGTCGAGCTGCATGCCACTCCCTCGGGTGAGTCGCGCGACGAACCGGCGGTTCACGCGTTGAACTTCATGTAGCGGCGGAGCATAGACGTCTGTCGAGTGGCGCAACGCACTCGCCGCCTCTCGTCGCGTGCCGTTCCGGCGAGCGGCCCGATACGCGCGGTGGACGAACCGTGCGCGAAGCGTGTCCGAATCGACACGTGGCGTACACAGCGGTGAGCGGTCCCTCGGGACACGACGGTCGTGGCCGGGTTTGGAACACTGGCGGCGACGCGTGCCGACGAGCCGACCCCGCCCCGGCGGGTCCGAGGATGGAGACCGCCGTGCCGAGTTCCGACCCCGTGCCGGGCCACCGTCCCGACCGTCCCGCCCACCTCGCCGACCTGGTGGCGCGCAACGCCTCCGAGCGTCCGGGCCACGACGCCGTCCGTGACCTGTCCGGCGCGGCGCCGCTCACGCTGACCTGGTCGGCGTTCGACGCCGCGGTCTCCGCCGAGGCCGCCCGGCTGCGTGCGGCGGGCGTCCGCCACGGCGACCGGGTCGCGATCGGCCTGCCCGACGGCGCCGACTACTGCGTGGCGCTGTTCGGCGCGCTGCGGGCCGACGCGGTCGTCGTACCGTTCGGCGCGGGCTCGGTGACCCGCGAGCTCGAGGTCGTGCTCGACCAGGCCCGGCCGGTCGCGGTCGTCGCCCGGCCCGACGACGCCGTCGCGGCCGGCTGCGCCGAGGGCGTCGGCGCGACGCTGCTGGGCCCGCCGGACCTGGCCGCCCCGGTCCCGGACGCCCCGGTCGACCGGGCTCCCGCCGACCCCGAGCGCATCGCGCTGGTCGTGTTCACCTCCGGCACCACCGGGCGCCCGCGCGGGGTGCAGCTGTCGCACCGCGCGCTGCTGGCCAACCGCGAGCAGGCGGGTGCGCTCCGCCCGGCACCGGTCAACGGGGTCGACCGGGTCCTGCTGGCGCTGCCCCTGTTCCACGTCTACGGCCTCGCCGCCGGGCTGCTGCAGGTCTGCTGGACCGGAGCGACCGTCGTGCTGCCCGGCCGGTTCTCCCCGGACCGGCTGGTCGAGACGGTCGTCGAGGAGCGGGTCAGCGTCGTCGCCGGGGTGCCGTCGATGTTCCGGATGCTGCTCGACCTCGGGCCCGAGCGGCTGCGCGCCGCGATGGCCGGGGTGCGGCTGTGCACCTCCGGCGGGGCGCCGCTGCCCGCGGGCTGGCTCGCGGACTTCCGTGCGGCGAGCGGGCTGGACCTGCACGAGGGCTACGGCCTCACCGAGGGCGGGCCCGTCGTCACCAGCAACGACCTGGGCCGACCGGCCAAGCCCGGCTCGGTCGGACAGGTGCTGCCCGGCGTCGAGCTGCGCCTGGTCGATGCCGACGGGCAGCCGATGGAGCGCAGAACCGCGCCGGAGCCCGAGCCGCGCGGTGAGGACCCGCTGGACGACCTGGATTACGACGACGGCTCCGACCCGTCCGACGACACCGGGCTGATCGCGGTGCGCGGGCCGAACCTGTTCTCCGGCTACTGGCCCGACGGCTCCGGCGGCCCGGGCGAGGACGGCTGGTTCGTCACCGCCGACGTCGGCTACCTCGACACCGACGGCGACCTGCACCTCGTCGACCGGTCCTCGGACCTGGTCATCGTCAACGGCTTCAACGTCTACCCGCGCGAGGTGGAGCAGGTCGTCGCCGAGCTGGACGCGGTGGCCGAGGTCGCCGTCGTCGGGGTGCCCGACGACCGGACCGGCGCCGCGGTCAAGGCGGTGATCGTGCCGGTCGCGGGCGCCGAGCTCACCGAGGAGACGGTCGCCGCGCACTGCGCGGCCCGGCTCGCCCGGTTCAAGCGGCCCGCGGTCGTCGCCTTCGCCGACGAGCTGCCCCGCACCCCGACGGGCAAGATCGCCCGAAGGACACTGGCGAGGATGTGAGATGCGGGTACGACTGCTGACCCGGGTGGGCTGCCACCTGTGCGACGACGCCGCCGAGGTGCTGGCCCGGGTGTGCGCCGAGACCGGCACCGGCTGGGACACCGTCGACGTCGACTCCGACGACGAGCTGCGCGCCGAGTACGGCGACCAGGTGCCGGTGGTGCTGCTCGACGGTCGTGAGCACGACTCGTTCCGGGTGGACGAGGAGCGCCTGCGCGCGGACCTGGCCCGGCCGTGAGCCCGGCCCCCGACGGTCCGGTCGCGACCTCGGACGGCCCGGCCGGCGGCGCCCCGGGTGCGGACCGCCCGCCGGTCCGCACCGCACCGGCGGGCCGCACCGCCCTGGCCGGGCTCGCCGCGGCCGCCCTGGGCGTCGGCGCGGGGCAGGCGCTCGCGCTGCTGGTCGCCCCGGCCGCCGGGCCGGTGAACGCCGTCGCCGAGCAGGTCGTGGCGCTCACCCCGCCCGCGCTGGCCGGCGCGGCGACCGTCGGGGCCGGGATCGGCAGCCGCCACACCGTCGTCGCCGGGGTGCTGGTGGTCCTGGCCCTGGCCGCGGCCGGGCTCGGCGCGCTGTCGCGCCGCTCGCCGTGGCCGGGGGCGTGGGGGCTCGCGGCGCTCGGGCTGCTGGGTGTCGTCGCCGCGGCGACGGCGTCGGGCGCCGGTCAGCTCGACATGGTGCCGGCGGGTGCCGCGGCCGTCGTCGCGGTGACGGTCTTCCGGAGGCTGCACGCGCTGGCGGCCCGGATCCCCGCCCCGACCGCGGACGGGACGCTGCCCGACGGGCGGCCCGTCCGGTCGTCGCTGACCCGGCGGCGGTTCCTGCGCACCACCGCGCTGGCGGGGGCGGGCGGGGTCGTGCTGGGCACCGGGGCCGCGGTCGCCGCGCCCCTGCTGCCCTCGGGCCGGATCGGGCCCGAACGCGACGCGCTCACCGCCCGGATCCGGACGCTCGCCGCGCAGGGCCGCATCGCGCCCGCCCCGGCGCTGCCCGCCGGGGCGCAGGTGCCGGGCGCGGCCGCCTTCACCACCGCCGTCGACGACTTCTACCGGATCGACACCGCGCTGCGGGTCCCGTCGGTCGACCCGGCGTCGTGGAGCCTGCGGGTGCATGGACGGGTCGGGCGCGAGCTCACCCTCACCCTCGACGACCTGCTGGCCCGCCCGCTCGTCGAACGCTGGGTGACGATGGCGTGCGTCTCCAACGACGTCGGCGGCGACCTCGTGTCCACCACCCGGTTCACCGGGGTGGAGCTCGCGCCGCTGCTCGCGGCCGCCGCGCCCGACCCGGCGGCGGACCAGGCGCTGTCCACCTCCACCGACGGCTGGACGGCGGGCAGCCCGTCGTCGCTGCTGCTCGACCCCGGCCGCGGTGCGCTGCTCGCGGTCGCGATGGCCGGACCGGACGGCCCGGTCGCGCTGCCGCCCGAGCACGGCTTCCCGGTGCGGATCGTCGTCCCCGGCCTCTACGGCTACGTCTCGGCCACCAAGTGGGTCACCGACATCGAGTTCACCACGTTCGCCGCCCGCGCCGACTACTGGCGCGACCGCGGATGGGCGCCGCCCGGGCCGATGGAGACCGCCGCGCGGATCGAGTCGCCCGTCTCGTACGCGAACGTGCCCGCCGGCCGGGTCGTGGTCACCGGCTCCGCCTGGGCGGTGCCCCGGGGGATCCGCCGGGTCGAGGTCGGGGTGCAGGACGGCGGCGCGGCCGGGTCCTGGGTCACCGCGGAGCTCGCGCCGGTGCCGTCCGGCGGGGCCACCTGGCGGCAGTGGCGCGCCGAGCTGGACCTGCCGCCGGGCGGGTACACCCTGGTGTGCCGCGCCACCGACGGCGACGGCGTCGTCCAGACCGCCGAGCGCCGCTCCCCGCTGCCGGGCGCGGCGACCGGCCGGCCGACCCGCACCGTCACGGTGACCTGAGCGACGGTGACCTGAGCGACGGTGACCTGAGCGACGGTGACCTGGGCCTCGTCGCGCCGTCCCGGGCGGAGAGGTGTGTCACGGGCGGTCGCACGGTATGCGTGACGGTGGTGTCGTGGAGACCGACGTGGCGCTCGTCGCACGATGAGCGGTTCCTGCCCGTCGATCACCGGTAGCTCCAGGTCAGGGGCCCGGGCCGAGCACGGAGAGGACCAAGATCGCAACTTTGTGCGTGCCTTCACAAGCGGCTACCGTGGGTTCCCGTCGCCGGACCCGGTGGCACGGTGCCTCCGCGGCGCCGGGAACGCCGGGCCTCGTCCGTCCGCAGCCCGACCGGCCCGTCCGGCCGGTTCGCGGGCGTGCCACGAGCGCGCCGGCGACCGGTACTTGCACACCCCCGACCGGAGCACGCCCAGTCTCGATGACCGACCGCCCGCGGATCAAGCCCCCGCGGGCGGGAGCGGGCACCGGGACCCGGCCGCCCGCGACCGACGCCCGAGGAGGACGGCCCGTGGCCCTGCCGCCCGAGTCCGGTGCCACCGCGCCCGACGGCAACGGCGAGCGTCCCGCGCGCCCGGTGCCGGAGGCCACCGTGTCCCGGCTCGCTGTGTACCTGCGGGTGCTCGGCGAGCTGCGCGAGGCCGGGGTCGAGACGGTGTCGTCCGAGGAGCTCGCCGGTGCCTCCGGGGTCAACTCGGCCAAGCTCCGCAAGGACCTGTCCTACCTGGGTTCCTACGGCGTGCGCGGCGTCGGCTACGACGTCACCTCGCTGCAGGGACGGCTGCAGGGCGAGCTGGGCATGGACCACCGGCAGTCGGTCGCGCTGGTCGGCGTCGGCAACCTGGGTCACGCCCTGGCCGGCTACACCGGTTTTGCCGGCCGCGGCTTCCCGGTCAGCACCCTGTTCGACGTCGACGACGACCTCGTCGGCAGCGAGATCAACGGCATCCGGGTGCGGCACGTGCGCGAGATCCCCGAGGTGTGCGCCGGTGGCGGCGTCACCATCGGGATGATCGCGACGCCGGGCCCGGCGGCCCAGAAGGTCTGCGACCTGCTCGTGGCGGCCGGTGTGCAGTCCATCCTCAACTTCGCTCCGGTGCTGCTGACGGTCCCGGACGACGTCGAGGTCCGCAAGGTGGACCTGTCGGTCGAGCTGCAGGTCCTCGCGTTCCACGTGGCGCGACGGCACACCGGTGCCGCCGCGGTGACGGACAAGACGAACGAATCGGTGGTGTCGTAGAGCCATGAGCGTCCTCGTGGTCGGCCTGTCGCACCGCAGCGCGCCGGTCGAGGTGCTGGAGCGCCTCGCGGTCGCTCCGGGTGAGGTGCCCAAGCTTCTCGAGGAGATGCTCGACCGCACGCACGTCGAGGAGGCGGTCGTCCTCTCCACGTGCAACCGGATCGAGATCTGCGCGGTCGTGGACGCGTTCCACGGCGGCCTCGGCGACGTCACCGACGTCCTCGGCACCCACGCCGGGTTCCCCATCGGCGAGCTGTCCGAGCACCTGTTCGTGCACTATGCGGGCTCCGCGGTCCAGCACCTGTTCGCGCTGGCGGCGGGCCTGGACTCGATGGTGGTCGGCGAGTCGCAGATCCTCGGCCAGCTGCGCGGCGCCTACGCGGCCGCCGACGCCGCGGGCGCCGTCGGCAAGGTCCTGCACGAGCTGGTGCAGCAGGCACTGCGCGTCGGCAAGCGGGTGCACGCCGGGACCGGCATCGACGAGGCGGGCGCCTCGGTGGTGTCGGAGGCCCTGCGCGACGCCGACCGCGAGCTCGGCGGCGACGGCCTGGCCGGGCGCCGCGCCGTCATCGTCGGGGCGGGGGCGATGGGCGCGCTGGCCGCGGCCCACCTGCGCCGGGCCGGGGCGGGCGAGATCGTCGTGCTGAACCGCTCCGCCGAGCGCGGCGAGCGGCTCGTCGAGAAGATCCTGGAGCACGCCGACCCGGGCACCACCGCCCGCTACGCGGCGATGGACGACCTGGCCACCGAGCTGCGCGACGCGGACCTGATGCTGGCCTGCACCGGGGCGATCGGCCACGTCGTGGAGGTCGGGCCGGTCGCCGAGGCGCTGGCCGGGCGGACCGCGCCCCTGATCGTGTGCGACCTGGGCCTGCCGCGTGACGTCGACCCGGCGGTCGCCGAGCTGACCGGTGTCCGCATGGTCGACCTGATCACCCTGCAGCGCCGGCTGCTCGACGTCGCCGACGGCGGTTCCGTCGCCGCGGCGCAGACGATGGTCGACGCCGAGGCCCAGCAGTACCTGGCCGGGCAGCGTTCGGCCGAGGTCACCCCGACCGTCACCGCGCTGCGCCGGCGCGCCTCGGAGGTCGTCGACGCCGAGCTGCTGCGCCTCGACTCGCGGCTGCCCGACCTCGACACCCGGGTCCGCGAGGAGCTCTCGCGGACCGTGCGCCGGGTCGTCGACAAGCTGCTGCACACCCCCACGGTCCAGGTGAAGCGCCTGGCCGAGGGGCCGGACGGGGACAGCTACGCCGCGGCGCTGCGCACCCTGTTCGAGCTCGACCCGCAGGCCGCCGCCGCGGTCGCCGCCCCGGTCCGGGGCGCCGACGCGAGCGTCGACGGCGGCGATGTGACCGCAGCCCTGAACGCCCCGCTCGGCCCCACGCCGTCGATCGGGTCCCGTCCCCCGGAGCAGATCCCGTGAGCGTCCTGAAGATCGGCACCCGGCCGTCGAAGCTGGCGGTCGCCCAGTCCACCACCGTCGCCGACCGGCTGATCGCCGCCGGGCACCCGTGCGAGCTGGTCACCATCTCGACCAGCGGTGACCGCTCGTCGGCGCCGATCCCGCAGCTCGGGGTGGGGGTGTTCGTCTCGCAGCTGCGCGACGCGCTCTACGCCGGCGAGATCGACGTCGCGGTGCACTCGTACAAGGACCTGCCGAGCGCACAGCCCGACGGGCTCACGATCGCGGCGGTCCCCGAACGCGAGGACGTCCGCGACGCGCTGGTCACCGGCGGTCGCGTGCTCGGCGAGCTGGGTCGTGGTGCCCGGGTCGGGACGGGGTCCCCGCGCCGGACCGTGCAGCTGCACGCGCTCGGCCAGGGCCTGGAGGTGCTGCCGATCCGCGGCAACGTGGACACCCGGATCGGGAAGGTGCGGTCGGGCGAGCTGGACGCGGTGGTCGTGGCCGCCGCCGGGCTGCGCAGGCTGGGCCGCGTCGACGAGGCGGACGAGCTGATCGACCCTCTGCAGATGCTGCCCGCGCCCGCCCAGGGTGCGCTGGCGATCGAGTGCCGCTCTGCCGACACCGACCTCGTCTCGGCGCTGCACGCGGTGCTCGACGACGCGGGCGTCCACCTCGCCGTCACCGCCGAGCGCGCGGTGCTGGCCGGGCTGGACGCCCGGTGCGACACCCCCGTCGGGGCGCTCGCCGAGGTCGTCTCCGACCTCGACGACGACGGCCGGGCGGTCGACCGCCTGTCGCTGCGCGGCGCGCTGGGGATCGGGGACATCGCGGGGGGCGACGTGGTGCGCGCCTCCGCCACCGGAGACATGGACGACGCAGAGAAGATCGGGGCCGCGGTCGCCCTCGAGCTTCTCGACCTGGGAGCCGAGGACCTGCCCCCCGCAGGTCCCGGTGGTCCCGCCAACCGCTGATTCGGGAGTTTCTTCAATGACAGGACCTGCCAACCCCTCAGGGCGGATCGCCTTCGTGGGCAGCGGACCGGGGGACCCGGCGCTGCTCACCGTGCGCGCCCGGGACGTGCTCGCCGGCTCGCCGCTGGTCATCACCGACCCGGACGTGCCGGAGGGCATCCTCGCCCTGGCCGCCGACGGCGCCGAGGTGCGCCCGGCCGTCGGCCAGCCCGCCGACATCGCGAGCGACCTGCTCACCGAGGCGGGCCAGGGCCGCTCGGTGGCCCGCCTGGTCTCCGGCGACCCGCTGACCAACGACGCCGTCGTCGCCGAGGCGATGGCCGTGTCCGCGTCGGGCACGCCGTTCGACGTCGTCCCCGGCGTCCCGTCCTCGACCGCGGTCCCGGCCTACGCCGGTGTCGCGCTCGGGTCGGCGCACGTCGAGGCCGACGTCCGCGCGGGCGTCGACTGGGCCGCGCTGGCCGCGAGCCCGGGCCCGGTCGTGCTGCACGCGACGAGCGCGCTGCTCGGCGACGTCGCCGCCGGGCTGACCGCCCAGGGCGTCCCGGACGAGACGCCGGTCGCGATCACCGCGGGCGGCACCACCTCCACCCAGCGGACCATCTCGTCGTCGGTCGGGCGGATCGCCGCCGACGGCGGTGACCTCGAGGGCGCGCTCGTCCTGACCGTCGGCGAGGCCGCCGGTCGTCGCGGCGAGCTGTCCTGGTGGGAGTCGCGCGCGCTCTACGGCTGGCGGGTCCTGGTGCCGCGCACCAAGGACCAGGCCGGCGTGATGAGCGAGCGGCTGCGGATGCACGGCGCCATCCCGGAGGAGGTGCCGACGATCGCCGTCGAGCCGCCCCGGTCGCCCGCGCAGATGGAGCGCTCGGTAAAGGGTCTCGTCGACGGCCGCTACCAGTGGGTCGTGTTCACCTCGACCAACGCGGTCAAGGCCGTCTGGGAGAAGTTCGGCGAGTTCGGCCTCGACGCCCGCGCCTTCTCCGGTGTGAAGATCGCCTGCGTCGGCCGCTCGACCGCGGAGAAGGTCCGCGAGTTCGGTATCGAGCCCGAGCTCGTCCCGGACATCGACGAGGCCCAGTCCTCGACGTCCGAGGGTCTGCTGGACATCTTCCCGCCGCACGACGACGTGCTCGACCCGGTCGACCGGGTGCTGCTCCCGCGCGCCGACATCGCCACCGAGACGCTGTCGGCCGGGCTGCAGGAGCGCGGCTGGGAGGTCGACGACGTGACGGCCTACCGGACCGTCCGGGCCGCCCCGCCGCCCGCGCCGATCCGTGAGGCGATCAAGACCGGCGGCTTCGACGCGGTGTGCTTCACCTCGTCGTCGACCGTGCGGAACCTGGTCGGCATCGCCGGCAAGCCGCACGCCCGCACCCTGGTCGCCTGCATCGGCCCGGCCACCGCGGAGACGGCGCGCGAGTTCGGCCTGCGGGTCGACGTGCAGCCGGAGGAGGCCCGCGTCCCGACCCTGGTCGACGCGCTGGCCAGCCACACCGCGAAGCTGCGCGCCGAGGGCAACCTGCCGCCGCCGAAGAAGGTGAAGGCGCGCCGCCGCTGAGCGGAGCGAAGGGCGCATCGGCACCGCCGCTGAGCGGAGCGAAGGGCGCATCGGCACCGCCGCTGAGCGGAGCCGTCGAGCTGCTCCCGTCGGGCCCCGTACCGCCTCCCGAGGTGGTGCGGGGCCGACGTGTGTCCGGGGCGGTCGTAGCCTGGTCCGCATGGGTTTCCCGGCGCAGCGTCCCCGACGGTTGCGGACCACCCCCGCGATGCGGCGGCTGGTCTCCGAGACCGAGGTCCGTCCGCGGCAGCTGGTGCTGCCGATGTTCGTCCGTGAGGGCGCGACGGAGCCGGTCCCGATCGGGTCGATGCCGGGGGTCGTCCAGCACACCCGCGACTCGCTGCGCAAGGCGGTCGCGGAGGCGGCAGCCGCGGGCGTCGGCGGCGTGATGCTGTTCGGGGTCCCCGAGTACCACGACGCGACCGGCTCCGGCGCCGTCGACCCGGACGGGATCCTCAACGTCGGCCTGCGCGACGTGCGCTCCGAGGTCGGCGACGACCTGGTCGTCATGTCCGACCTGTGCCTCGACGAGTTCACCGACCACGGGCACTGCGGCGTGCTGGACGCCGACGGCGGCGTCGACAACGACGCGACCCTGGAGATCTACGCCCGGATGGGCGTGGAGCAGGCCCGCGCGGGCGCCCACCTGGTCGGCCCCAGCGGGATGATGGACGGCCAGGTCGGCGTCATCCGCACCGCGCTCGACGAGGCCGGGTTCACCGACACCGGCATCCTCGCCTACACCGTCAAGTACGCCTCGGCGTTCTACGGCCCGTTCCGCGAGGCGGTGAACTCGCAGCTCAGGGGCGACCGCAAGACCTACCAGCAGGACGGCGGCAACGCCCGCGAGGCGCTGCGCGAGCTGGCGCTCGACCTCGACGAGGGCGCCGACATGGTGATGGTCAAGCCCGCCCTGGCCTACCTGGACGTCCTGGCCCGGGTGGCCGACGTCGCCGACGTGCCCGTCGCGGCGTACCAGATCTCCGGTGAGTACGCGATGGTCGAGGCCGCCGTCGCCCGGGGCTGGCTCGAGCGCGAGCGGACCATCATGGAGACGCTGACCTCGATCCGCCGCGCCGGTGCGGACGTGATCCTGACCTACTGGGCCACCGAGGCCGCGACCTGGCTCGACCGGGGCTGACACCGCTCACCCGGGCGCGTCGCCGGCCGGACTCACCCGGCGCTGCTCGGCTGCCCGGCGCTGTTCGGCCGGTCGGCCCTCCACCCCGACGGGACGCAGCGCGGACGCTGGGCGGGTCGGCGGCACACCCATCGGAGGCGGCGTCCACGGAGACCGTTCGCACGGTGACGGGTTTCCGCGGGGAAGAGGGGCGCCGGGTGCCGACCCCCGGGGTCACCTGTCCGCGAATTCGCTTACCGGGTAAGCGAATTCGCCGCACTCCCTGTGCCTCGACGAGACCGGGGCGCGACGCCGCGTCCCGGTTCCGGAAGAACGGCAACGCAGGGCCCGGCGGGGGCCGGCCGGGTGCCGGATCCCGCCGGGCGGTGCCGGGCGATCGCTCCGTGAGGGGTGAATCGCGGCGCCGGGTACCGCCGAACGTGGCAAACCGGACACCGGCCCGGCTACCGTGGAGCTCGTGAGCAGCAACCCGGGACAGCACGACGCCCCGCAGTACTACCGGCCCGGGCCGTCGACGGGGCACTACCCGCAGTACCCGCAGAACCCGTACCCCCACGGCTGGCACGGCGGCTCCACACCGCCGCCTGCCCCGCAGCAGGCACCCGCCGGGCCCGCGCCACAGCCGGGCACCACCGCACAGCCGGGCACCACCGCACAGCCGGGCACCACCGCACAGCCGGGCACCACCGCACAGCCGGGCGCCGCGCCGCATCCGGGGCCCGGGCAGCAGGCCGGGCAGGGCCCGCAGTGGAACGCCGCGTCGGGCTGGGGGCCGCCCCCGGCGGGGCTCGGCAGCGGGCCGCAGGGACGTCCGGCCCGGCCGCGTCAGGTGGTCACCGCGCTGGTCGCACTGATCGCGGCGGCGCTGCCGTTCGTCGTCACGGGCATCGGGTCGCTGTTCGTGACGTTCAACGAGTCCCTGCTCAACGACGCCGGGATCCCCCGTGGAGAGTTCGATGCCGCGCTCGCCCAGTCCGGGCTGACGATGGCGCAGTTCGGGGACGCTGTGCGGATCCTGGGCGTGGTCTTCGTCGCGATGGCCGTGATCTGGATCGTGCTGGCGGTAGCGGCGTTCCTCGGCGCGTCCTGGGCGCGGGTCGTGCTGATCGTGCTGCTGGCGCTCTACGGTCTCCCGCTGCTCGCGATCATGGCGACCAGCGGACAGCCGGTGTTCGCGGTACTCGTGATCGGCATCGCGGCGGTGGGCGTCACGCTGCTGTTCGGGCGCCCGGCGAAGGAGTGGTACGCCACCCGCAAGCTCGGGGCCGCGAGCCGGTCCTGACACCGGCTGCGAGACTGGGGACGTGAGCACCGGAAGCGCAGGGACCGCCGTGAGCAACCCGGAACCCGAGGAGTCCGCCCGCCTGTTCGAGCGGGCGACCGAGCTGATCCCGGGCGGGGTGAACTCCCCGGTGCGGGCGTTCAACTCGGTCGGCGGCACCCCGCGGTTCATGGTCTCGGGTGAGGGCTGCCGCCTCACCGACGCCGACGGCGCCACCTACGTCGACCTCGTCTCCTCCTGGGGGCCGATGATCCTGGGGCACGCGCACCCGGCCGTCGTCGAGGCGGTGCGGTCGGCGGCGTCGCAGGGGCTGTCGTTCGGCACCCCCACCCCGGGCGAGATCGACCTCGCCGCCGAGATCGTCGACCGGACCCCGGTCGAGCAGGTCCGCCTGGTCAACTCGGGCACCGAGGCGACGATGAGCGCCATCCGGCTCGCCCGCGGGATCACCGGCCGCACGGTGATCGTGAAGTTCTCCGGCTGCTACCACGGCCACGTCGACGCGCTGCTCGCCGACGCCGGCTCCGGGATCGCCACCCTCGGCCTGCCGACCAGCCCGGGTGTCACCGGCGCCCAGGCCGCCGACACCGTGGTGCTGCCCTACAACGACCTCGACGCCGTCCGCCAGGTCTTCGAGCAGCGCGGCGCCGACATCGCCTGCGTGATCACCGAGGCCGCCGCGGGCAACATGGGCGTGGTGCCGCCGGTCGAGGGCTTCAACGCCGGGCTGCGCGACCTGTGCCACGCGCACGGCGCGCTGCTGGTGATCGACGAGGTGATGACCGGGTTCCGCGCGTCGCGGCAGGGCTGGTTCGGCTGCGACGGCGTCGCGGGCGACCTCTACACCTTCGGCAAGGTCATGTCCGGCGGGCTGCCCGCAGCCGCGTTCGGCGGGTCGGCGCAGCACATGTCGTACCTGGCCCCGGCCGGGCCGGTGTACCAGGCGGGCACGCTGGCCGGGAACCCCGTCGCCGTCGCCGCCGGGCTCACCACGCTGCGCCACGCCGACGACGCCGCCTACGCCACCCTGCAGTCCCACGCCGACCGGGTCGGCGCGCTGGTCACCTCGGCGCTGGAGCGGGAGGGCGTCGCGCACACCCTGCAGTACGCGGGCACGATGTTCTCGCCGTTCTTCACCGACACCCCGGTCACCGGCTACGCCGGGGCCAAGGCCGCCGAGACCTGGCGCTACCCGGCGTTCTTCCACGCGATGCTCGACCACGGCGTCTACCTGCCCCCGAGCGCCTTCGAGGGCTGGTTCGTCTCCACCGCGCTGGACGACGAGGCGTTCGAACGGATCGAGACCGGCCTGGCCGCCGCCGCGCGGGCCGCGGCCGCCGCCACCCGTCCGGACGGGGCCTGAGCATGGGTGACCGGACCAGCCCGCCCGCGTCGGGGCCGGTGACCGTGGTGCACGTGCTGCGCCACGGCGAGGTGCACAACCCCGAGGGCGTCCTCTACGGCCGCATCCCCGGCTACCACCTGTCCGACCACGGCCGGGCGCAGGCCAAGACCGTCGCCGCGTACCTCGACGGCAACGACGTCGCCGCCGTCGTCGCGTCGCCGCTGCAGCGCGCCCAGGAGACCGCCCGCCCGATCGCGGACGCCCACGGCGTCGACATCCACACCGAGGAGGGCCTGATCGAGTCCGGCAATCTCTTCGAGGGCAAGCGGTTCGGGGTCGGCGACGGCGCGCTCAAGCGCCCGCAGGTGTGGCGGCTGCTGCGCGACCCGTTCACCCCGTCCTGGGGCGAGCCGTACCTCGCGATCGCGCACCGGATGCTCGGCGCCGTGCACGCCGCGCGGGCGCTCGCACCCGGCCGCGAGGTCGTGTGCGTGTCCCACCAGCTGCCGATCTGGACGCTGCGCCGCTACCTCATGGGGCAGCTGCTCTGGCACGACCCGCGCCGCCGCCAGTGCGCGCTCGCCTCGCTGACCAGCATCGAGTTCACCGGCACCCGGATGACCGGGCTGCGCTACGCCGAGCCGGCCGGCCCGAGCGGCGCGATGGTGACCGGGGCATGAGACGCCTGCTGCCCGCCCTGCTCGGGCTGCTGCTGCTCGTCGCCGGCTGCGGCGTCGGCCGCGACGCCGCGGGCGGAGGACCCGGCCAGGACTTCCAGTTCGTCGCCCCGGGCGGCCAGGTGCGCATCACCTACGACCCGCCGGAGAGCCGTCAGCCGATCACCGACCTGCGCGGCGAGAGCCTGCTGCGCGAGGGCACCCAGGTCGGCATCGGCGACTTCCCCGACACGGTGCGGGTCATCAACATCTGGGGCTCCTGGTGCGGCCCGTGCCGGACCGAGGCCCCCGAGCTGCAGGCCGTGGCCGAGGCGGCCCGGGGCAAGGCCGTCGTCCTCGGGATCGACGTCCGCGACGACCGGCAGGCCGCCCTGGACTTCGTGACCGACCGCGGCATCACCTACGACTCGATCTACGACGCGCCCGGCCGCACCCTGGCCCGGCTCGACGGCTACCCGCGCAACGTCGTGCCCTCGACGATCGTGCTCGACCGCGACGCCCGGGTGGCCGCGGTGTTCCTGGTCCCGGTCGGGAGCTCGGACCTGCTGCCGCTCATCACCCGGCTCGCCGCCGAGCCGAGGTCCGGTTCGTCCCGCTGACCCCGGGTGATCGCGCGGTCGCGCCCCGCCCGGTGAACTACACGCTGTAGAACCCGCCGCGCGGCACCCCGAGCAGGGCTTCTACCCTGGGGTGCGATGGACGCGACGACGACGCTGGCGATCTCGGGGCCGCTGCTGCTCGCAGTGCTGGTCTCGGTCGCCGCGGGGCTGGTGAGCTTCGCGTCGCCGTGTGTCGTCCCGCTGGTCCCCGGCTACCTCGCCTACCTCGCCGGGCTCGTCGGCGCGCAGTCCCCGCCGGTCACCCCTTCCGAGGCCACCGAGCGCGCCGCCGCCCGCCGGGGCGGGACCGCGGCCGCCCCCGAGGACGGCGTGCAGGACGGTGTCGCGGGTGCCGCCGCCGTGACCGCCGCGCCGGTCCGGGACGACGGCCGCTGGCGCGTCGCCGGGGCCGCGCTGCTGTTCGTCGGCGGGTTCACCGTCGTGTTCGGCGCGATCATGGTCGGCGTCGTGTGGCTGTCCGACGTCCTCATCGACAACGAGGCGCTGCTCCAGCGCATCGGCGGCGTCGTGATGATCGTGATGGGGCTGGCGTTCGCCGGGGCCGTCCCGGCGCTGCAGCGGGAGTACCGCTCGCACTGGACGCCGCGGCTCGGCCTCGCCGGCGCCCCGCTGCTGGGCGCGGTCTTCGGCCTGGGCTGGGTGCCCTGCATCGGGCCGACGCTGGCCGGGGTCGTCGCCGTCGCCGCCGGTACCGGGGGCGGCTCGGTGCGCGGGATCGTGCTGATCCTGGCCTACTGCGCCGGGCTCGGGATCCCGTTCGTGCTCATCGCGCTGGGCGCGACCCGGGCGGTGCGCGCACTGGGCTGGCTGCGCCGCCACACCCGGGCGGTGCAGATCGCCGGGGGAGTGCTGCTGGTCGGGGTCGGAGCGCTGCTGGTCTCCGGCCTGTGGTCCCAGTGGCTGGTCAGGCTGCAGGTGTCGATCGCCGGATTCACCCCGCCGATCTGATGAGCTCCCCGCCCGACGCCCCGCCGCAGCCGTCCGTGTCGACACCGGACGGCGTGCCCCCGTCGTCGCCGGGGCCCGGGCCGCTCTCCCGCGCGCTGGCGTTCCTGCGCAACACCTGGCGCGGGCTGACCAGCATGCGCACCGCGCTGGTCCTGCTGTTCCTCCTCGCGCTGGCCGCGATGCCCGGGGCCCTGCTGCCGCAGCGGTCGCTGAACGCGTTCCTCGTCGAGGACTTCTACCGCGACAACCCCGCCGTCGCGCCGGTGATCGACGCGGTCGGCGGGTTCGAGGTGTTCGCGAGCCCGTGGTTCGCCGCCATCTACCTGCTGCTGATGATCTCGCTGGTCGGCTGCGTGTTCCCGCGCACCGGCGAGTACCTGCGCTCGATCCGCCAGCCCCCGGTCATGACCCCGCGCAACCTGGCACGGCTGCCGCACCACGCCGAGGGCGACACGACCGCGGGCGTCGACGACGAGCTGGCCAGGGTGCGGCGGCTGCTGCGCGGCTGGCGCACCGTGGAGCGCACCGAGGACGACGGCTCCCGCACGATCTCGGCGGAGAAGGGGTTCCTGCGCGAGACCGGCAACCTCGTCTTCCACCTCAGCCTGATCGGCATCCTGCTCGGCCTGGCCGGCGGCAAGATGTACGGCTACGAGGGCGACGTCATCGTCCGCGCCGACGGCAGCGAGTTCTGCAACAGCTCCATCCTCGGCTACGACAGCTTCCGCGCCGGGCTGCGCGTCGACGGCACCGACCTCAACAACTTCTGCGTGAAGGTCGACCGGTTCGACGGCACCTGGCTGCCGAACGGCCAGCCGTCGACCTTCGGCGCCTCGGTCGGGTTCCAGACCGGGCAGGACGTCCGCGACGGCGTCAGCACCTGGCGCCCCGACGAGATCGCGGTCAACCACCCGCTGCGCACCGACGGCGACCGGGTCTACCTGACCGGCTACGGCTACGCACCGGAGTTCACGGTGACCTGGCCGGACGGGCAGAGCCGCACCGGTGAGGTGCAGTGGCGCCCGGTCGACCAGTCCGGCACCCAGCTGTCGGAGGGGGCGACGAAGTTCGAGCGCCCCGGCATCACCGACCCGGAGCAGCGGCGCACCACGCAGCTCGCCGTCACCGGGACGTTCGCACCGACCGGCGCGGTCGACCCCGAGGGCACGCTGGTGTCGGTGCACCCGGACCTGCGCTCGCCGACCGCCGACGTCGACGTGCTCCTCGGTGACCTCGGCATCGACGACGGCCGCGGCCAGTCGATCTTCAGCGTCGACCAGAGCAAGATCGACGACGGCGAGCTGCGCTCCGTCGCGACGGCGCGGCTCGGGATCGGCGACACCACACGGCTGCCGGACGGCACGGTCGTCCGGTTCGACGGTGTGACCCCGTGGGTGAACCTGCAGGTGGGCCACGACCCCGGCCAGTCCTGGGTGCTGGCCGCGGCGGTGCTGATGGTCGGCGGCCTCGCGCTGTCGCTGTCGGTCACGCGTCGCCGGTTCTGGGTGCGGGTGTCCCCGCGCGACGGCGGGGGCGGTCACATCGCCCTCGGTGGTCTGGCCCGGACCGACCGGGCAGGCTACGGCGAGGAGTTCGACCGGCTCGCGACCGAGCTGCTCGACCCGACGGACAAGAAGGACGGTTAACCCGAGATGCTCGTCGACCCGACCACCGCGATGTGGAGCGACCGCCTGTTCCAGGCGACGCTCGTCGTGCTGCTGCTGGCGCTGGTGTTCGCGTCGCTGGAGTACGCGGCCCGGCGCGTCGCGCGGGCCGCCGCCCGGCACGAGGAGCCCGCCCCGGTGGGGGCCGGGTCCACGGCGGTCGCGGCGCCCGAGGAGCCCCCGTCCGACGACGGCCGCCGCTCCCGTGCCGACCGCTACGGCCGGATCGGCATCTCGCTGATGGTGCTGGCGGCCCTGACCCACCTCGGGTCGATCGTGCTGCGCGGCTTCGCCGCCTACCGGTGGCCGCTGGGCAACATGTACGAGTTCACGTCGGCGCTGTGCCTGATGGCCGTCGGGGCGTGGCTGGTGCTCGTGCGCCGGCACCCGGGTCTGCGCCCGGCCGGGGTGTTCGTGCTGACGCCGGTCGTGCTGCTCATGTTCGTCACCGGCACCGTGCTCTACCTCGACGCGGCGCCGGTCGTCCCGGCCCTGCAGTCGTACTGGATCATCATCCACGTCACGACGATCACGCTGGCGTCGGGCCTGCTGCTCGTGCCCGGTGTGGCGAGCCTGCTGTTCCTGGTCAAGCGGAACGGGAAGCCGGCGTCGTGGGCCGCGAAGCTGCCGTCGGCGGAGTCGCTCGACCGGCTGGCGTACCGCGTGACGGTGCTCGCGTTCCCGCTCTACACCTTCGGCATCATCACCGGCGCGGTGTGGGCCGAGGCGGCCTGGGGCCGGTTCTGGGGCTGGGACCCGAAGGAGACCGTGGCCTTCGTCGCGTGGGTGCTCTACGCCGCCTACCTGCACGCCCGGGCCACCGCGGGGTGGAAGAACTCCGGCGCCGCGGCCTGGATCAACACGGCCGGCTTCGCCACGATCGTGTTCAACCTGTTCTTCATCAACATGGTGGTGGCCGGACTGCACTCGTACGCGGGGGTGTGAGGCGCCTCGACCACCGGGTTCCGCGCGGCTACCGTCGTTTCCCGTGAGTGAGAACGGTTCCGGCGAGCAGCCCGACGGTTCGGTGGGCCGCTACGTGCGGGAGCGCTGGGCCACGACGGAGTCCCCCGGCCGGTCCTTCGGACGGCGCAGGCGGACCGGCGGTGACGACGCTGCGGAGCCGGTCCCCGACGCCGGTGCCACGCCGCCGCGGACCCCGTCGGCCGCCGAACGCGCCGCGTCGGCGCCCGCCCCGGGCCGCGCGGCCGTCGGGACGCAGACCCCGCCGGCGGGCTCGGCGTGGGGCAGCGAGCTGCCCGAGATCGACGACGACCTGGTCGACGAGATCGACCCGTCCACCCCGCCGCACGGGATGGACCTGTCCGCCCTGCGCGAGACCCCGCGCCCGGCCTCCTCCGGCGCCGCGACCGTCGCCGACCCCGACGACGAGCCCGCCCCGGCCTCTGCGGGCGACCCCCGGCACCGCCGCGACGACGCCGCCCCGGACCCGGCCGTGCAGGACCACGGCCCCGACGACACCGGTCTCTACCGTGCCGCGGGCGCCGACCCCGAGCCGTGGTGGGCCGTGCCCGCCTCCGCGGTGCCCGACGACGACCCCGACGCGGACCTCATCTGGCGCGCCGACCGGTCCGCGGGCCGCGCGGCGGACGACACCGGCGACCGCGACACGACTCACGGGTACCCCCCGGACCGCGACACGCCCGCCGGGTACCCCCCGGACGGCGATGCGGCCCCGGGGCACTCCGCGGACGGTGACACCACGGCCCCCGGGCACCCGCCGGACGGCGGCGCCGCGGGCCCGGACCTCCCGGACCGCGCCACGGCCTCCCGGGACGAGTCCCCGGGCCGCACCGCGGCCGCCGGGTACGACTCCCCGGGCCGCACCGCGGCCGCCGGGTACGACGACGCGCCCGTGTCCGCCGATCCGCCGCACTCCGACCCCGCCGCTCCGGCGCCCACGGATCCTGCGGGTCCGGCGCACGCGGGGCACGGCGGCCGCGCGGTGCGGGACGGGTACCCGTCCTCCGCCGGTCCGGCCCCGGAACCGGCGCCGGGCGAGGGCTCCGGGAACACGGGGCCGGCACGGCCCGCCGAGACCGCCCGGCGCCCGGCGACCGCGCGGGAGGACGGGGCCGCCGTCGCCGGGCCCGCCGCAGCCGGCAGCGACCCCGGCCGGGGGGCCCGGACCGGCACCCCCCGGACGGAGCGCTCCCGCGACGACCGGCGCCCCCGCCAGGGGGAACGTCCCTGGCGCGCCGCCTGGGACGACGAGTCCGCGGAGACCGGGCCCCAGCGCACCCTCACCCCGCCGCGCGGCCGCCCGCAGACGGGGGTGAAGCGGCCCCGCTGGACGGCCCCCGAGGCGATCGAGGCCCGGGCCGCGCAGCACCGCCGCGGCGACGAGCCCCACGGCGGGCTGGACCTCGCGCCCTCGCGCACGGGGCACGGCAGCGCGGGCCGTCCGCCGACGAGCGGGTGGCGTCGCTGGGTCTACGTGCTCACCGGCGGCCTGGTGAACCCGGGGGAGAGCCCCGCGGAGCTGCACCGGCGCGACCTGGTGGCCCGCGCGAACCGGCCGCTCATCAGCTCGCACAAGATCGCGATGCTGAGCCTCAAGGGCGGGGTCGGGAAGACGACGGTCACCGCGACCCTCGGGGCGACGTTCGCGTCGCACCGCGGCGACCGGGTCGTGGCCGTCGACGCCAACCCCGACCGCGGCACGCTGAGCCAGAAGATCCCGCTGGAGACCACCGCGACCGTCCGCCACCTGCTGCGCGACGCCGACCGGGTCCGCCGCTACAGCGACGTCCGCGCCTACACCTCGCAGGGCGTGTCCCGGCTCGAGGTGCTCGCCAGCGAGCAGGACCCGGCGGTGTCGGAGGCGTTCAGCGAGGACGACTACCGGCGCGCGGTCGACCTGCTGGAGCACTTCTACAACCTGGTCCTGACCGACTGCGGCACCGGTCTGATGCACTCTGCGATGTACGGCGTGCTGGGGATGGCCGACCAGATCGTCGTCGTGTCGTCGGGCTCGATCGACGGCGCCCGCAGCGCCTCGGCGACCCTGGACTGGCTCGACGCCCACGGCTACGGGGCGCTGGTCCGCAACGCCGTCGTCGTCATCAACACCGTCTACCGGCGTGCCGGTGGCGGGGTGGACCTGGACCGCGTCGCCGAGCACTTCTCGGGACGGTGCCGGGCCGTGGTGAAGGTGCCATTCGACCCGCACCTGGAGGAGGGCGCGGAGATCGACCTGGAGCGCCTGGAGGAGACGACCCGGACGGCGTTGCTGGAGCTGGCGGCGGCCGTCGCCGACGGCTTCCCGGTCTGATCCCGGGCCGCGACGGCCCCCGTCGCCGCCCCGGACGTGACCGGAGACACCGAACGGCGGTCCGCCCGGTGGGTGGACCGCCCTTCGGTCAAGGCGTGTCGGGGAGGTGCCGGCCGGCGCGACCCGCTCAGGAACGCTCGGGCGGGTCCTCCTGGTCACGCACCTTCTCGTCGAGCTCGCGCAGGAAGTCGGGATCGTCGTCGGGGCCGGTCGCGCGCGGCTTCTCGGCCCGCTGGCCCGGCGACCAGGGGAACTCCGCGCGTGGGATGCGGTCGGAGACCACCTGCTCGGACCGCAGGGTCCGCACGAGCAGCACCGCGACCACGGCCGCGCCGGCGAGAAGGATCAGGAAGAACAACATCAGGCCACCTCCGCTGTCCAGCGTAGCGAAGGTGGCCTGACGTACGGGTGAAGTCGAGACCCTCACCCCATGTGTGCGCTCCGGATCAGCGGAGACCGGTGTTGGCCTCGCTGGTCAGGTCGGCGAGCAGGCCACGGACCTCGGACTCGCGGAACCGGCGGTGGCCGCCCGGCGTACGGATCGAGCCGATCCGCCCGGCCGAGGCCCAGCGGGTCACGGTCTTGGGGTCGACGCGGAAGAGCGTGGCCACCTCACCCGGGGTGAGGAGACGCTCGGGTGCCTGAGTCGGAGCTGCCATGGGGATCCTCCCGAAGTGCACGTGGAGTATGTGTCACGGTGCTCGCCGGAGGCATCCGGCCGGGTACCGCTCTCGGTTTCCGGGCCATCGTGACACCTCAGACCCCGGGTACTCGAACGGTGTTGTGTGAGTAAAGGGTTCTTAAAGGGCAAAGCCGGTGAACGACTCGAACCGGACAGGCGGGGACGCCCGGGGAGGGACCGCCGCCCGGGCGGGTGCCCGCGATCCGGACGTCCGGGGCGAGTCCGGGTGGAACCGGGCAGCCGCGGTCCGGCCGGTCCGGCCCGTACCCTGGGGACCATGACGTCTCCGACCCCGCCGCAGGCCGCGGCGCGGGAGCGCGCCGGTGAGCCCGGGCTGGCCACCACGGTGGCGCTCTACACGCTCGCGCGGCTCGGTCTGCTCGCCGTGATGACGGTCGTCCTCGCGCTGATCGGCGTGCCGTGGCTCGTCGCGCTGCTCGTGGCGCTCGTCGTCGCACTGCCGCTGTCGATGGTGTTGTTCCGCGGGCTGCGGGAGCGGCTGGACCGGGCGATCGCCGCGTCGACGGCCCGCCGGTCCTCCGAGCGGGCGTCGCTGCGGGCCCAGCTGCGCGGCGACGTCGGCCCGCCGCCGTCCCCGGACGCGCCCGTCGCGCCCGCGTCCCCGGGCGCCCCCGTCGCGCCGTCCGCGTCGTCGACCGTCGCGTCCCCGCCCGCCGCGGCCGGTGCGGACGGGGCCGAGGTGCCGGCCGGGTCCGACCCGGCCCCGTCGGAGGGCGACGGCCCGACCCGCTGACGGTCCGGGCCCGGTCCGACGGGGGGCGGGGCCGACGCGCCCCGGGCCGCGTCCGCCGGAGGTGCGCGGTGCCGGGAGCGCTCAGCCGAACGCGAGCCCGACCGCCGCCGCGACGCCCCACGCCAGCAGCAGCAGGCCGGTGTCCTTGAGGACCGGGATGAGCGCGGGCCCCTGTGCCCCGCCGAGCACGATCCGCACCGGCCGCACCGCGGCGGGCAGCGCGAGCAGCGCCACCAGCAGCCCCGGCCGGTCGAACGCGGCGCCGACCGCGACGACGAACGGCACCAGCACCAGCGCGAGGTAGAGCATCCGGGTGCCGTGGTCCCCGAGCCGCACCGCGAGGGTCCGCTTGCCGACGACCCGGTCGCCCGGGATGTCCCGCAGGTTGTTCGCGACCAGGACCGCGCACGTCAGCAGCCCGGCACCGGCCGCGGCCCCGACGGCGGCGGCGTCGACGCGGCCGGCCTGGGTCAGCATGGTGCCCAGCACCGCGACCGGGCCGAAGAACACGAACACCGCGACCTCGCCGAGCCCGGCGTAGCCGTAGGGCCGCGAGCCGCCGGTGTAGTACCAGGCGCCGACGATGCACAGTGCCCCGACCAGCAGCAGCCACCACTGGCCGGAGACCGCCGTGAGCACCAGCCCGGCGACGGCGGCGACCCCGAAGCAGGCGAACGCCGCGGCCTTCACCGTGGCCGGTTCGGCGGCCCGGGAGCCGACCAGACGCTGGGGGCCGACACGGTCGTCGTCGGTGCCGCGGATGCCGTCGGAGTAGTCGTTGGCGAAGTTCACCCCGATCACCAGCGCGACCGCCACCAGGAGGGCGAGCAGCGCGGAACCGGGGGCGAGGGCGCCCACGCCGAGCGCGGCGCCGGTCCCGACGAGGACGGGGGAGATCGCGGTGGGGAGGGTGCGCGGCCGCGCACCCTCGACCCACTCTGCCGTGGTGGCCACCCCGGCAACCTATCCCGCCGCGCCGCCGTCCGACGGAGCCGTCCCACGGCACGGCCACACCCCTGCGCCGGTCGCCACACCCGCGGCAACGGGTGTGCGGACCGGCGCAGGGGTGTGGCTGCCGGGCAGGACGGTCAGGAGGTGCCGGAGGGCGCCCGCTGGGCCGAGCCGGGGGTCACGCGGGCGGCCTGGTTGTCGCCGCTGGGGACGCCGGTCGCGGGTGTGGTCGCGGTGGTGGACCCGGGTGAGGGGGTGCCCGCCGTGGCCCCGCCGGCGGCCGGTGCTCCGGCTCCCGGCCCCGTCGCCGCGGACGGCGCGGACGGCGCGGACGGCGTCGAGGAGGACGGTGCCGGCGCGGACGGGGTGGCACCGGACGGTGCGGTGGGGACGGCCGGGGCCGGAGCCGGCGAGCCGCCGGCCGCGGCGGAGGCGTCGGGCACCGCGGGAGCCGCGGAGGTGCCGGGCGCCGGGGGAGTTGCGGGGGTGCCGGGCGCCGGGGGAGCCGCGGGAGTGCCGGGGGCCGACGGAGCGGCGGAGGCGTCGGGCGCGGTGGGTGCAGCGGGCGAGGGTGCGGCGAGTGCGGACGGTGCCGCCGCGTCGCAGGCCGGGACGTCGCCCGGCAGCCCGGTGAACGCCGTCGCCGGGAGGTACTGGCCGTCGCCGATCCGGACGAACGCGCCGGAGGTGCACTGCACCGGCACCTCGGTGGCGTCGACGGCGATCCCGACCGATTCCGCGCCGGCCTCGGGCCGGGCGAGGATCTGGATGTCCGGGGTGCCCTCGGTGCGGATCGCGGACAGCCGCTGCGACCCGGTCCACAGGTAGTCGACCTGGACCTGCGAGTTGTCCTTCAGGCCGAGGACGTCCCAGAAGATGCCGTCGCCCAGGTCGATGCCCGCCGGGTTGGCGACCCGGCGCCCGAACTGGTCCTTGCCGCCGTTGTGCCCGTTGCGCGCGGCCGCGGCCTGCGGCACGCCCTGGGGCAGGTCCTTCCACATCTCCCGCTGGTTCGACGGGTTCCAGTAGTCGTCCTTGGTGTTCCACGGGCCGATGTCCCAGACCGGGGCGATCGCGCAGCGTCCGTTGGGGGCGCAGACCTTGACCGAGTAGTCGGTCTTGCCGTTGGCCGAGAGCGCCCGGCGTGAGGGCAGCGCGACGAAGCGGTCCCGGTTGACGATCTTGTGGCCGTTCGCGGTGGTGCCGCCGACGAGCCCCTCGCGGGTGGCGAACACCGAGTAGCTGCGCGGAGCGGCCTCGGTGACCGGCTCGCTCTCGGCGCCGGAGCCGGGCGTCGCGGTGAGGGTGAGCTCCCGGACGGTCGGGTCGGCCGCGCCGGTGGCGGTGAGGACCAGGCGTCCCTGCACCTCGGTGACGGCCTCCGGCAGCTCGGTGCGGGAGTCCTGGGCGGGGATCCACTCGGTCCAGCCGCCGCCCGCCCGCTTCCCGCGGACGTCGACCGACGCCGTCGAGCCGGGCGGGGTGTCCGCGACGAGCCGGGAGTCGACCTCCCGGGTCGGGGTGTCCAGGGTGCGCGGCGCGAGGGTCAGCAGCCCGGTCGGGACCACCTCGGCCGGGTCCGCCGAGGACTCCGTGTCCCCCTCGTCGGCCGGGGCCCCGAAGGCCGTCGACCGGTCGAACCGGGCCCCGTCGGGCGAGACGACGACACCGTTGCCGGTGCCCTCGCTCAGCTCCGGCTGCCACGTCGTGCCCGGCTCGTCGGCCATCGCCGGGACCGTGGCGGCGGCACAGAGCGCGCCGGTCGCGGCGAGCAGACCGATGGCCCGCAGCCCGGCCCGCGTGATGCTGCGCATGGACAACCCCCGCTGATCGCTGTGACTCGTGTGACGACGGGGAGCCCTGTGATGGGTGAGGGCTCTGTGTCGCCAGTGGTCGAAGCACACTCGATCTCAGGGGTGCGCGCAACGCACGCTGCGTGAACCAACTCCAAGGTGTGTACACGGATCGGGTGGTGGAGACCGTGACGCAACGCCGTGATCCGACTGCCCACCGTGACCGACAACTCCGCTGGGTGAGCGGTCAGGTGCGGCGTGCCCCCGCCAGGATCTCCGCGACGGCGGTGCGGTCGGGCTTGCCGATCCCGCGCTCGGGCACGGTGTCGGCCCGCAGCAGCAGCCGCGGCACGGCGGCCCGGCCGCACGCCGCGCGGACCGCGGCACACAGAGCGTGATCGTCCGGTGCGGCCCCGGAGGGCACCACGAGCGCGGCCACGATCTGGCCCCACTCGTCGTCGGGGAGGCCGACGACGCACGCCGCGCGGACGCCGTCGACCGCCAGGAGCGCCCGCTCCACCGCGGCCGGTGCGACCTTCTCGCCCCCGGTGTTGACGAGGTCGTCGACCCGGCCCAGGACGGTCAGCGTCCCGTCCGGTGCGAGCGCGCCGAGGTCCCCGGTCCGGAACCGGCGGACGCCCCCGTCGGACACGAAGGCCTCCGCGGTCGCCTCCGGCGCCCCCAGGTACCCGCCGGCGACGACCGGCCCGCCGAGCACCACCCGTCCGTCGGCCGGGTCGAGGGTGACCTCGACGCCGTCGAGCGGGACGCCGTCGTAGACGCAGCCGCCGCAGGTCTCGCTCATCCCGTAGGTGGTGACCACCCGGATCCCCTCGGCGAGCGCGCGCCCGCGCAGCCGCGGGTCCAGAGCGGCCCCGCCGACGAGCACGGCGTCGTACCCGGCCAGGGCGTACAGCGGGGCACCGCCGTGGTCCAGGATCCGCGCCAGCTGGGTCGGGACGAGGCTGGTGTAGCGACGGGTGCCGTGCGCCATCCGCCCGGTGGCACGGGCCAGGCCGTCGGGCCGGAAGCCGTCGCGGACGTCCTGGACCACGCAGGCCGTGTCCGCGAGCAGGGCGCGCAGCACCACCTGGACCCCGGCGACGTGCTCGGCGGGCAGCGCGAGCAGCCACGACCCCGGGCCGCCGAGCCGGGCGTGCGTCGCCGCGGCCGAGGCCCGCAGCGCGTCCGCGGTGAGCGCGACGTACTTGGGCTCCCCGGTCGACCCCGAGGTGGCGACGACGGCGGCGAGCCCGTCGGGCAGCTCCCCGGCCGCGGCGGCCCGCGCCACCGGCCCGGGCAGCGCGCTCGGTCCGGCGGTGCCCGGCCCGGCGTCGCCCGGCGCCGCGGCACCCGGACCCGGGCCCGGCTCGGCCCGCACGGGCAGCACCGCGGGGCCCGTGCCGTCCACGGCGGCCCGCAGCGCGGCCGCCAGCCGGGTCACCGACTCCGCGGAGCCGTCCACCGGAAGTGCACGCACAGTCATGCTGTCAACCCTGTCTGTCGTGACGCACGCAACCGGGAGCGGCGTCCGAACGGCGTCTTTCATCAGATTCGGGGAACGGTGTAGGGCGGGTGCAACGCGGGGGGCCTTCCACCCGACTCAGGGGGTGAGAGCGGCGGCGCACCCGCCCGCCGGTCACGGGTTCGAAGGGGCTCACCATGCCGTACACCGCCACCGCCGACGCGTCCCCGACCGGCAGCCCGCGCTCGCTGCGCTGCCGCCGGCCCGCCGGCTCCGGGCACCGTGCGGTCGCCGGCGAGCTCGCGGCCCTGGCCTTCGACGTGCCGTCCGGCCCGGTGACCCCGGCCCCGGCGCCGCAGCGCCCGGCGGTCGCCGTCCCGCAGCAGAGCGGCCCGCGGGCCGTCGTCGCGGCGCGGCCGGTCCCCGTGCCCCGGCCGCGCCCCGCCGCGGAGTGACGACCTAGTAGTGCCAGGGGGACTGGTGCTGCGGATCCTCTGCAGTACGCGGTCACCTGCTGGTCCTCTCTGGATCACTGCTTTGACCTGCTAGTTACCACTTCCCGATCCCTCCCGATTCCTCCCGGCGCCCCCCGGGGTTTCGCTCTCTGCTGCTGCCCACGGGCTGCCCGGAGAGCGCGAGGGCCTCCTCCTGACTGATCTTCCCGCCTCCACAACAGGCGGGCCCGGACGCAGCGATTACGCGCGCTGGCCGGGCCCTAGATCAGCCCAGGAGCTGACCCGTGAAGACCGTACTGAACGACGCCCCTGTTCCCGCCCATGACCACGCCGCGTGGTGCCGAGCCCACAGCGACGGCGGTAGGTGGGACCAGTACTGCGCCACCGAGGCCGCGGTGCTGGAACCGGCCGCCGGCGCCGCGTGTGACCCGATGACCACCTACCTGTTCCTGCACCAGCCGATGAGCCGCGACCACCACGGCACCGAGTGGGTGGTGGACGCACCTCAGATCGTCGTCGGGGTCGCCGAGACCCTGACCGAGGCGGGTGACCGGCCGGTGTTCGCCGAGTCCGTGCTGACCCCCGCCGAGGCAAGGCAGGCCGCGGCGGAGCTGCTGAACCTCGCCGATCTCGCCGAGACGGCCACGGGGCGGTGCGCGCGATGAGCATCCCCATCTTCGACCCGGCCGACGTTGCGCTGCTGGCGTCCGAGCTGCGTTGCCCTTCCTGGTGCATCGCCGATCCGAACCACGGGATCACCGTCGACGACATTCAGACGGCTGGCGGGATCTACCGGCATCACCGTGGCGTGGAGATCCTGGCGGTCGAGCGCCCGAAGTTCTCTCAGCATCCGGTCACGGTGCAGGTCGAGCAGTACGTCGACTTGGATCCGGCCGATGGGATCACGGTCGACGAGCCTGTGGTGTGCGTCCGCGGCGCCGGCGGGGCTGAGCCCGGTCTGACCGTCGCGGAGGCTGCCGCGTTGGCCCGGGCGGTCACCGTGGCCGTGACGGCGCTGGGCGGTGAGGTGTGATGCCGCGCCGCGCGTGGTTCCTGGCCGTCCTCGCTTACCTCGTGTCCGTGCTGGCCGTGGTGCAGGTGCAAACGGCGTCGATGCTGATCCTGCTGGCCGGGTCCGCGGTCATGGCCGTGGGCGCCTACGCGGTGACCCGCCGGGAGCGGATCGTGGGTGGTCGGCGGTGAAGCGGATCGTGCAGACCGTCCTGGTCCTGGCCGCGATCGGCTGCGCTCTGGTCCTGTCGGGTACCGCGACCGTGGCGCTGGCCGCGGCGGTGAACGTGCCCGGGTGGGCGCACCCCGCCGCGGTGGGCATCGTCGAGGTCGTCGCGGTCACCGGGACGTGGTTGTGGGTGACCGAGCCGCGGCTGCGGTGGGAGGCCGCGACGGCGGTGGTCCTGGCGTCGGCGGTGTCCGGGTACGCCGGGGTGCACGCCTACGGCGTCTTCGGGCTGGTGGGTCCGGTCGGCGCGATCGTGACGACCCACCTCGTCGCCAGGGCATGGACCGTCCCGGCAACCACCGGGCAGGGCCCGGTGGTCGACGAGGGTGCGGACACTGTCCGCACCCCTCAGCCGGATGGAGTCCAGACAATCTCCGACCTGCACCAGTCGGAGGCTGGTTCAGATCTGGACCGCTCCCAAGGCGGTGCAGGCAACGGGCAGAACCAGGTGCTGGATGTGGACCGGGTCGACGTCCTGCTCGCCGACGGTGCCGGACGCCGGCGCCTCGCCCGCGAACTTGGCGTCACCGAACACCAGGCGCGGGAGCTCATCGCCGCCCGCCGCAACGGTCACCCGGTGATGACCCGATGAGCCGCCCGATGCTGTGGCGCACCCGGCGGGTGTGGCGGCGGGCGATCCGGGAGGTCCGGCCCGCCCGCCCCAACCCGTGGCCGAAGTGCCGCGGCTGCTTCCACCGCAACGACCCCGACGTCATCTGCAGGCTGTGCCGGCGCTGCCCCGGCTGCTGCACCACCTGCACCCGGTGCGCCCGCTGCGCGCGGGCGTGCCCCGGCCACCAGGAGGAGACCCGATGACCACCGTCCTGCTCTGCCTCATCGTGGCCGCGCTGATCGTGGGCGCGTTCACCAAGCCCGGGAAGACCCTCGTCGGCGGGTTCCTGCAGCGTGACCGCAAGGGCCGCCTCACCCTCGTCCTCACTCCCGCCAAGCGCCGGAAGCGGGGTGGGCGACGGTGAGCGACCTCGACACCGACGAGCAGACACCGGAGCTCGTCGACCAGATCCCCACCCCGCGCCCGACGGCGTTCGACCGGATCTCCGCCCACCGGGAGGCCACCAAGTCACCCGTGGTGGCGGAGTGGGTGCGGGACCGGGAGCAGCGGGCGCCGATCCTGCGGTGGGCCGCCGGCTACTCCTGGCACATTGTGCTGTTTCACCTGCTGCGTCTCCCGGTGTATGAGGCGAGGCTGCTGGCGCGGGCGCCGGTGGGCGCCTACCGGGTGCTGCGGGCGGTGTTCGACGCGCTCACCGACACCGAGGGCCGCCCGCTGCGGCTCTCCGCTGTCGAACGCGACGACGTCACCGAGTACCTCAAGCTCACCAAGGAGCGGAACGCCCGGATCCGGCACCGCGGGATCGCCGCCGCCGTGTTCACGTTCGTGCTGCTGGTGTCGGGGCTACTGGTGTGGCTGCTCGCGCCCGGGTGGGCGTGGTGGCTGCTCGCGCCCGGGTGGGCGTGGTGGCTGTTCCTCGCCACGACGGTGAACGCCCTCGGAGTGGTCGGGCGGAACCGGGAACGGCCGCTCGTGTCGAAGGCGACCACACCCGCCCACGTCGCGCCGCCGCTGCGGCAAGAAGCCGTCGAGATCGCGATCCGCGCGCTGCCCGGGATGAAGAAGGACGCCCTGATCGAGTACCCGGCGCCGATCATGCGGGACGGACCCGGGTGGCTGGCCACAATCCGGCTCCCCCACGGCTACACCGTCACCAAGGTTCTCGGTGCGAAGGAGGAACTCGCGAACGGGCTGCGCCGCCCGACCGGCGCGGTGTGGCCCGAGGGCGACGACGACGACGCCTCGATCCTGCGGCTGTGGGTCGGGTTCCAGCCGATGGGCAAGATGAAGCAGCCCGTATGGCCGCTGCTCAAGGCCGGCCGCGCGGACTTCTTCACCCCCGCCGCGTACGGCACCGACAAGCGAGGCCGGATCGTGAAGGTGGGGCTGTTCGAGAACAACATCGTCGTCGGCGCGATCCCGGGTGCCGGGAAGTCCGCGGCGGTGAGGGTCATCGCCTCCGCGGCCGCGCTCGACCCGACGGTGCAGCTGCGGCTGTGGTCGCTCAAGCAGAACGACTTCGCCGCCCTCGAGCGGGTGTCGCACACGTTCGGCTACGGCCTCACCGACGACGTCATCCAGGCCTGCCTGCAGGACCTGCACGCGGTCAAGGCCGAGATCGTGCGCCGCACCCAGGTGCTGTCCGCACAGCCGAAGGAGGACTGCCCCGACGGGAAGCTGACCCGAGAGCTCGCCAACAGGCGTGACCTCGGTTTGCAGCCGGTCGTGCTGGTCGTCGATGAATGCCAGAACTTGTTCAGCCACGAGACCTACGGCGGCGAGGCAGGCAAGGTCGCCATGGACATCATCCGGATGGGCCGCGCCTACGGCATCTCGTTGATCTTGTGCACGCAGCGGCCGGACACGACGAGCCTTCCCAAGGGGGTGTCCGCCAACGCCTCGGTGAAGATCTGCCTGCGGATGACCGACCACGTCGCCGTCGACATGGTCCTCGGCACCGGCGCCCACGGCCGCGGGTTGAAGGCGGAGCTGTTCAAGCAGTCCGAGCAGGGCGTCGGCTACGTCCTCGGCGCCACCGACGACGACCTGGTCGTCCGCTCGTTCTACCTGGACGCGCTGGTCGCGGACCGGATTGGGGAACGCGCCCACGAGCTCCGCGAAGCCGACAACCGCATCACCGGGCACGCCGCCGGCGTGGATGCGGACGAGGCGGAGAAGAAGGCCGCGGGCGTCGACCTGGTCGACGACCTCATCCAGGTGCTCGAGGGCCAGGGCCTGACGTGGATGTGGAACCAGGCCGCCGTCGGCGCGCTCGCCGTGCTGCGGCCGGAGGCGTGGGACGGGCTGAACGAGGCGTCACTGGGGCAGCTGCTGTCCCGGCGCGGTGTCCCCACGAAGCCGATCAACCGGAAGGACCCGCTCGACCCGAAGGGGTCCCCGCGGCGGAACCTCACCGGGTTCCAGCTCGACGACCTCAAGGCCGCCCGCGAGACCCGCACGGGGCATCTCAGGGCGCTCTAGGAAGGCCGTAGACGGGTCGACGCGTCAGCACTGGTGTGTTGACGCGTCGACCCGCATCCGTAGACCCAGCGCACACCGCTGACCTGCGATCATGCGAAGTGTTCGACCCGTCGACCTAGGTCATGTCGTTCGACGACCGAACCCCTCTATGAACTCCTCGAGAACGCGATCGAGTATCAGGTATTTGTTCCCGCAGAACTTCGCCGGCAGCTCGCCGGAGTGGATCCAGTCCCGCACCACGTCGGTGGAGACCCCGATCTCGTCGGCGCACTCCCGGACAGTTCTGGTCCTGCGCACAGGACGAGGCGTACTCATGCCCGACGACAGTGGCAGAGCTACCCTCAGCTGTCCCGCTTCCCCCGGGGCCTCACACGCTCGACGTCTACCCCGGGGGACAGCCATGAACGAACGAGACCGCCGCGCCGCTGACCGGCTCCGCCGCGAACAGACCACCGTCCGCGACGCCGCCGGCGTCATCCGCTCCGCGCCCGAACTCCACAACTGGGCCGGCCTCGACCGGCCGGAGATCGCGGACCCGCTCGCTGCACTGCTCGACCTCCTGTCCGAGCACCTCGCCACGATGGACGCGCAGTCGCGGCAGCACGTCGTCAGCGTCGCCTACGACTGCCTCGGCCAGCCCATGCAGCAGAGCAGGATCCGCCGCAGCCGGACACGATGACAAGCTCAGCACGCTTGGGTGGCATGCTTTGGCAAGAACATCCCAACGTGCTCGGCGCAATAGAACCGCCTCGAGCCAGCCGGAACCGGCACACCACACCGCCGGCACACCCGCGACGACACCCGATGCGGCAGAGCATCCCGACAGGAATCGCAGCGCAACCGAGCACGACCGCGGCCCGGCCGCTGCACCAGCTCCACGCCACATCCCAAGCAACCAGCCACGTTAGCCTCCTGACCTGCGCTTCTGCGGTGTCCCCCCGTGCCCCGGGGAGAGATTCAAACTTTCACTGCGGGGTCCGGCTGGGGGTCGATTGGGGCGATCTCGACCCCCCTCCTGACCTGCGGAAACGCAGCCGCGCTCCGCGTTTCCGCAGGTCAGAGGCATGTTGCCTGGGCGCCCAGGCGAGTAGGGGGGTCGCGATCACGTCATCGGCCGGTGAGGCGGACCCCGCAGTCGAAGTCTCGTCTCTCCCCACTGCCGAGAACTGGGCTCATCGGGGTGCTCCGAACAGGCCGAGGCTGCCCTGCGTGCGGCAGAGGCGGGCGACCTCGGCTGCTGTGTCGCGTGGTGTGCCGCCGGCTGCGATGTGCTGGTTGAGGATCAGGTCGCCTCGTGCGTGCGCGTTCAGCGCTGCGGTCTGGGCGGTGATGGCTGCGGTGAGTGCGCTCGTCTGTGCTCCGATGGCTGCGACGATCGACGCTGCCTGGCTGGTGACGGCGACGGTGGCGCCGGTGCTGGCTGCTGCTGCGGTGGTGGAGGTGCGGGACACCTGGCGTACCTGAGCGGGCGGGGTGATGACCTGCTTGTTCTGGACAGGTGCTGCGGACGCACGGCGGATGTAGTCCTCGAGGAACCGCTTCCCGTTGGCGTAGCTGTACCCGGCGCGCTCGCGAGCGTTGTGCAGGGCGTCGTTGTTCTGGCCGACGTAGGCGGGGGCGCCCTTCCATGTCCAGTCCTCGAACATCTGCCCTCGGGTGTTCATCCGGCCGAGGATCGCGCGGGCAGCGGACAGCATCCCGCCGTTCGCCATCCCGATCGCGTTGAGAGGGACGATCGCCTGACCCATCTCCTGTGCGGTGCGCCGCAGGATCGACATCGACCTGGGCGACCGGTTCACCGGGATGAAGGCTTCGTCGCCGCGCATCCGATCCCCGATCAGACGTGGCTGGCGGGCAGGGACGACTTCTGCCCGTGCCGGCGACATGGGCCGGAAGCCGCCCTGCGCGTACGCGGCGGGGGTGGCGTAACCACCCATCGCCCGGGTGGTGAGCCCGGCACCTGGCCGGAATGGGCGGTCGTTGTAGCGGACGTTGACGGTGTGGGTCGAGCTCGTGGGGCGCTGCAGTGCGGCGATCGCGTTGCGGGCGGCGGCGTCGTTCGCGTTGACGGTGATCGTGCCGGTGGATCCGTCGGCGTAACGCACCGAATAAGAGATCTTCCCGGTTGCTGGATTGTTGTTGGCGTCCAACGTCATCGTCGCGATCGTGCGGTTACCGATCGCGGCAGTGGTGCTGATCTTCCCGGTCGCCGGGTCGCTGTTGGCGAGGTAGGTCATCGTCGCCGACGAGCCGTTACCTATCCCGACTGTCGTCTGGATAGTGCCCTGTGCGGGGCTGCCGTCGGCCTTGAACAGCATCGTGGCGGTCGCCGAGTTGCCGGCGGCGACGGTTTCGGCGAGGCGGGCTCGGGCCTCGTCGGTGTTCGCGAAGATCCGGAAGGTCCCGTCCGGAAGCTGTTCGACCTGGAAGCCCATGTCGGTGAGCTTGGCTTTGGCCTCGTCGGTGAGGGCCTGGACCTTTACGTCCTTACCTGCGGGGACTGCGTCGATCTGCGCGTTGAGGGTGACGAGTTCGGCGGCGACACCGGTGGCGTTGGTGCGGATCTGGGTCTCGACCGCGGACGGGATCAATCCGAGCTGGTTGGCGAGCTCGGCTGCCTGTGGTGCGGCCATGCCGGCTGCGGTGGCCGACTCTATGAACTGCTGCCTGAGTCCGGCCATCTTCTCGCGGGCGGCGATCGCGCCCTGCTCGACACCGGACACGGCGGCGGTGGACCGGCCAACGTCCAGCGCCATCGTGGTGGCGCTGGCGCCGACTTGCTGGAGGCCGGCGGCCATCTCGGCGGTGACCGGTGCACCGGCGGCGAGCGCCGCGAACACCCGCAGTCCTTCGTTCCCGAGGGCCTTGAGGCCGTCGGTGAACCCGGCGGTGGCCTCTCGGACCTGGTCCGCTTGGGTCTTCGCTTCGGCGTACCGGCCGATGGCTTCCCCGAGCCGGGAGGCGACCTCCCCGGACGCCCCGCCGGTCCGGATCAAGGTGTCGACGAGCTCGCTGTTGGCGCGCTCGTTCTCCGTGATCCCGGCCGCGGAGTATCGGGCGGCGTCGCGCAGTCGATTCTGGGCGTCGACGTTGCCGTTCGCCGCGGCGACGACGTCCTGCAGCGACACTCCCCAGCTCCGCACCTGGGCGGCGTTCTCCTGCCATGCCGGGGACTGCTCGATGGCCCGCTGGGTGACCTGGTTGAGCTTCTCGGCGAGTTGCTGCTGCGCTGGGATCGAGCCGGTGGTGGCGTCCACCCACGTCTGAGACGAGATCCCGAGCTGATCGAGCGCGGTCGCGAGTGACGTGGTTCCGTCGGCGAGCTTGACCTGGGTCAGCTCTTGGGCCTTGATCTCGCGGGTCGCTGCGGTGGCCGATCCGGTGACCTTGTCGAAGCTCCCGGCCAACTCGTCGACCTTGGCCTTGTTGGCCTCGGCGGCGCGGGCGGCTTCGGCGTTGCGGTCGGACCAGATCTGCAGGGCGATGCCGGCGGCGGCGAGCCCGATACCGAGGATCCCGCCGGCGCCGAGGGACCTACCCAACGTGCTGATCGCACCCAGGGCGCCTCCACCGGAGGCTTGCCGGCCCATCTGCCCGATCGCATCGCCGAAGGCGCGGACACGTCCGGCGATGGCCTGGACCCCGTCGACGACCTTGGCTGCGGCCCAGAACGCGCCGAACGCGATCGCTGCGGAGGTGAGGACGGGGGCGAGCGCGGCGACGACGTCGAGGAGACCGGAGATCAGCGGGGCGAGCCCGGACAGCGACGAGATCAGCGGGGCGACTTGCTGCGCGATCGCGGAGAACGCGGCGCCGGCGGACTGCAGGACCCCGGCGTCGGCGAGCGCCCGCACGACGTCACCGACAGCCGTGACGAGCGCTTCGATCCCGGGCAGCGCGGCTTGCACCCCGGCCTGGATGTCGCGGAACAGGCTGACCAGCGCGGACTGGCCCTGCGCGCTGTTGGTCAGTTCGGACATCTTGGCGGTGACCTGGTCGAGGGTGGCGAGGAAGTCGGCGCCGGAGTCGCGTGATGCCTTGAAGACGCCGCCGAGGGTGGAGCCGACGTTGCCGGCGATCGAACCGAGCTGGCCGAGGGCGTCGACGCCGCCGCGGATCCACGCCTCGAGCTCACCGCTGGCGCGAGCTTCGGAGATGAAGTCGGCGAACCGCTGTGCTGCGTCCCCCGCACCGGAAGACAAGTCCTTGAGGACGGATGCGCCGACGGAGCCGAGGTCGACGAACACCGACGTGAGCGGTGCCATCGTCTGCGCGGTGAGGTTCTCGACGGTGTGGGCGAGGTCGTCGAACATCGTGCGGACCGAGTCGACGGTGGATGCCTGCTCGAGGAACGCCGCCGCGCGGGTCGCACCGAAGTTGAATCCTTCAGCGACCTGAGCCATGGCGTCGGACAGGACCGGCAAGTAGGTGGTGCCGAGCCGGTCGATCTCATCGGCGAAGCCCTCAAAAAGCTCCGATTGGACCCGGTCGGCGAGGGTTTCCCAGATCGGCCCCAGATCACGCAGGGCCTGGGCGGCCTCACGTGCGGGTGGGGTGAGCTTCCCAAGGGCCTCTGCGGCCTTCTCACCGTCCGCTGAGACGGCGTCTCCGAAGTTCTGGAACCCGACGACGAGCGTCCCGATGGCGGCGGCGGCGGCTCCACCGGCGGCGGGGACGAGAAGAAGTGCACCGGATGCGGTGACTGCGGCGGCGCCGAGCGCGGCGATCTGGGGGGCTGCGGCGACGATCGCGGCCGGCAGCGCGAGGCTGGACATCGCCCGGCCGAGCGCGGCGAACTGGATGACGGTGTCAGCCAACGACTTGTCGATGTCGACCTTCACCCGCGCGGTGCGGCCGTCGAGGTTGTCGACCTCCGCGTCGACGACCTTCAAAGCGGCGATCGCGGCGGCGGTGTCGGTCTGAACCCGCACGTCCGTCGTCGAATCGCCCAGATCCTCGAGCTGCCGCTTCAGGTCCCGTAGCCGGGCGTCTGCCTCGGCCGCGTCGATGTCGACGCCGATCTCCGCGTTCTGCAGCCGCTGCAGTTCCGACCGGATCCGCGACAATTCCCGGTCGGCGTCCGACGAGTCGGCGGTGATCTCCAACTCGGGCAGGGTCTTCACCGCGGCCTCGAGGCGGCGACGCACATCGGTGGCGAACGCCCCGACCTGCTTCTCGGCGCCCTTCGTGTCGACGTCGAGCTTGATCGCGTCAAGCTTGACGTTCGACAGCGCCTTGACCGCGGCGAGGGTGTCGGCCTTGACCTTGATGTCGACCGACTCGGAGTTCAGGCGCTGCAGGCGGGCGGTGAGCTCCCGCAGACGGGCCTCAGCCTGCGCGGCGTCGATGTCGACGCCGATCTCCTTGTCGCGGAGGCTCTTCAGGTCCTTCTTGACCTGCGCGATCTCACGGTCCGCGTCCGAGGAGTCCGCGGTGATCTCGACGTCGGGGAGGTTCTTGACCGCCGTGTCGACCTTCTTACGAAGGTTCTTCGCGAACCGTTCGATCTTCTCTTCGGCGCGCTTGGTGTCGACGTCGACCTTCGGCTCGACCTTCTTACGGCCGAGCTCGTCCAACTCATCGGACAGGTCCTCGACCTTGTCCGCGACCTTCGCGAAAACCCGCGAAGCCTGGTCACGGGCGAGGATGTCGAAGGTCAGCGCCTCCTGAGACATCTGGTACTCGATTTCCCCGAGAGAAGTGCGGAACGCCTCGCGCCTCTCGGTTCACGAGGCGTGTTTCGCGCGAGGGCCGAGCCGAGCCCACCTGAACAGAAAACTCGGCTCGGTCCCTCACGCACCCCGGGAACCGGGAGAATCCCGGGGATTGGCGGTACTTCTGTGCCCACGAGCACCGCCGACCGGTCTACGGCGCACGATCAACACCGCAGACCGGAGCCTCAGAGGTTGCTGGTCGCGACCTCGCAGAACGCGGACGGTCGCAGGACGGCGTTGCCGTACCGGCCCTCCAGCCGCAACTTGGCCTGGTTCTTCTCGAACAGGTCACCACCAGTGGTGTTGACGTCGAGCTGGGAGTCCTCGCGGACGACCAGCTGCAGCCGGGACCAGTCACCGAGGATCGCGGTCCCGGCCGGCACTGCGACCGATCGCACGATCGGCAGGCTCCACACCGGGGCGGACTGGCCGAGCTGCTGCGACGGGCCCTGGAAGTAGTGGCGGGCGTTGGCGTCGGTGAGCAGGTCGAGGGTCTCGACGTCGGTGGGGTGGATGGCCCAGGCGTTGGGGACCTCGCCGGCGACCTCGAGAGTGGTCGCGGCCTTGCGCAGCGTCTCGAGCAGCGAGTTCGACCAGGCCTGGACAGCGACGCCGGAGGTCTGCAGCAGCCCGCGCATGTTCTCGCCGGTGCCGTCGCCGGACAGGACCTGCTCCTCGACCGCCCGCTTGAGGCCCTCCTCCATCTCGGAGACGAGGAACTCCTCGAGTTCGACGATGTCGGCGAGCAGGCGCAGCGGGATCGGCTCGGACACATGAGCAATGACCCGGACGCGGTCCTCGACCTCACCGAAGCTGTAGACCGAGGTCGGCTTGGTCGCGTTGTCGGCGACGGGGGCCGCGTTGTGGGTGCGGGCGGTCTGCTTCAGGTAGTTGAAGACGTTGCCCTCGGTGAGGGGGCGGCGATTGACGAGCAGGTCGAGGAGCCGGGTCGGGTAGTCGGGGAGCCGGTCGATGCCGGGCTGCAGGACGGAGCCGACCTCGTACTGGCCTGAGACGACGGCCTTGCGGCCTTGCGACGAGTTGAGGGCGGCGACGTGGGTCGCGGTCGACTTCGCCCACTCGCCGGCGAGGGCCTTCCCGCGGATCGACCACTCGGGCGGCGCCTCGGAGGCTCCGGCGGTGAGGCTGCGGATGGTGTCGCGGACGGCCTGGTCGCCGTTGACCTGTCGGGTCTTCGCCTCAGTGAGCTTGGCCTGCTCGATCGCGTCCTTCGCCGACTTGGCGCGGGCGATGAGGTCGTTGACCTGGTCGCGCTCAGCGGTGGTGTAGTCGCGGTTCTCGCGCTCCACCCGGTCGGTGATGGCGCGGGCGCTGTCGAGGTTCGACTTCATGGCCGCAGTGAAATCAGCCTTGGTAGGCATGGTGTGTCCTTCGCGATGTCAGCAGGGACCGCGGGGCGGGCTACTCGCTGGCTCGGCTGCCGACATGGGAATCGGGGGCCGGCGGGCGGTGCTCATTCGCCTGGCGGGGATGGTCTCGGGCTGACGGACCGGGACTGGCGAGGCGGGCCGCTGAGAGTCGGCGGGCCTCACGGATCAAATCCGGCTGGTCAAAATTGATCGCCTTGCAGTTGTTGCGGTGAAGCGTAGCGGATCAGTCGGACTTGTACGACCGTCCGGTTGCTCGACTGCCGAGCAACTCCCCGTTCTCGTAGAGGTCGAGTCGTCCGGTTCCGTCGTCGAAGATGCGGTGGCGTCCGGTCCCGATTTCCGTGGTCAGGAAGTTGCCGGTGTCGGTGTGCAACACGATTCCCTCGGCGCAGTGGTAGCCGGTGATGACGGTGCCGAGGATCCCGTCGGGGAGGTGCTTCCGGGAGAGGTCGACGGCATGCCAAAGCTCGTACGCGTTGGCTTCGTCGCTCATGCCGGATCCTGAATGGTCTCGACGCGGCGGACGATCTCGCGGCCGTCCCGCCACGCCGTGAGTTCGACCTGGCCGGGGCCGACGACGCGGGTCCGGGTGACGAACGCGTTCCCGGTTTCGGCGTCGACCTCGAGGGCGTACCGGTGGTCGTCGTCGGTGATGACGACGCGGCCGCCGTGAATGAGGTTGGGTGTGCCGGCGGGTTCGTCCCGGGGGACGTGCGCCGCGATTGCCTCGACGCAGCCGAGCGCCTCGGCCTGGGAGCAGTCGATCAGGTACACGATCAGTCCTTGTCTGGCTTGTAACACGATGCGCGTCCTACAAGCCTCTGAGCTGGGAAAATAACACTCGTAACGGATGTAACTGGGTGCAGCGGGGGCTCCGCGAACCCAACACCGTCAGTCCTCGTCGTCGTCCTGACCTGGCAACCCAACAGTTCCAACAGACCCAACAGGGCTGTCGGGGCCAACAAGTCGGAGACCCCTGTTAGCACCGTTGGGTGTGTTGGTTTGTTGGTTTGTTGGGGCGTAGCGGCCACGTCCGAGCTTCTCGATTCGACCGGACCTGTGGAGGCGCCCGAGGTAGACGGAGAGCTCCTTGGCGTCCATGCCGATCTTCTCGGCGAGGTCCTTCGGGCCGATCCCGGCTGGGTCGGTGATGGCGTCGATGATCTCGCCGCTGCGGTCGCTGACCCCGGCCTTTACATGACGGGCGGCAGCCGCCTCGCGGGCCCGGTCGAGCGAGCCGCCCACGAGATGCCACAAACCGCGATCGGACTTCTGGACGAGATACTCGGCCTCCCAGACGTCGCGGCCGGTGACCTTCAGGACGCCCTCCTCGTCGCTGCGCTGACGAGACAAGACAACGGTTGTGTCCGCGGCGCCGGTGATGCCTGCGGTGCCGGAAACCCCGTCGACGAAGTCCTCGGCGGCCATCTTCCGGGTGTGGTGCACGCAGATGATGGAGCTGCCCGGGATGGCGTCTGCCAACTGCTTGAACCGGCCGATCGCGCGGTAGTCTCGCTCGTAGGCGGACTCGCCGGAGTGAGCTTTGGGCATCACCTTCGCTAGCGTGTCGATCAGGACGACCGGCTTCTCGTGGGAGGCGCGTTCCATCCATTCGGCCACAGTTTCGAGGCCCATGTTTGGCTCGATCTCAAGCTGCATTTCTAGGTCGTCGGGGATCTTCTCGCCGTCACGAAGCAACGAGCGGGCGCGGGACTGCAGCCGACGCCACCCGTCCTCCAGCGCCAGGTACAGCACCGGCCGGGCAGGACCGGGGTCGAGGCAGTCAAACGCCTCGGTGCCGGCGGACACGGACAGCCCGACGTGAAGCGACAGCCAGGACTTTCCCACCTTCGGTGGCCCGGCGAGCACGGTCAGTCCCTCGGGGAAGATGCCGGGGATCGCGTACTTCAGCTCGGGGAACTCTTGCTTGTCCAACCAGGTGCCGGTGCGGAGTCCGTCGAGCAGGGACGGCGTGGGTGTCTCGACGACGGCGCTGGCCGCGTAGGGGTCGGGGTACGTCTTCTGGGACGGGTCCACGACGCGCGGGGAGCGGGTGCTGGTCATCGGGCGTTTCCACCTCCTTCGCGCCATCCGGGCGGGCCGTCAGCGCCGTACTTCACCCACAGCTCGGGGACGCCGGTGGGCGGGTAGCGCCACCGCATCAGCTGCGACGGTCCGGCGATCTCCGCGTGGCGGTGGTAGGCGCAGTTGTAGGGGTCGTCGAGCTGCTTGCCAGCGCGGAGCGTGGCGACCTCGACACCACTGAGGGCGGCGATCAGGAAGGTGTCGCCCGGCTGGAACATCGACAGGGCGGCGGCGAGCTCGACCGCATTGAAGGTGTCGCGCAACCGGGCCTGCAGCTCCCGAGGAGTCTCGCGGCCCCGCTGGCGCTGGCGGGGAAAGTCGATGACGCTCACGCCGCCTCCCCAAGCCGGGCCGCGGGCTGCTGCAACGCGATCTTGTACGGGCGTCCACACGAACCGGTGCGGGTCGCCCCGTCAGCGTTCGCCGCAGCGCCGGCGCGGTGGATGTGCAGGTGGCGGCACCACGGGCAGCGCCGGACCAAGACGCAGCCGAGGGTCCGCCGGCCACCGGGGGGATGCCATTCGCCGACCGCGACCGGAAGGCGAGTCGGCGCGCTACTGTGCTCAGAGGCTGTGGAGGCCGCGAGTAAGGGGCTGGCGCTGGCCGGGGTGGTGACCCGGCCGGCGCCGTTCTTGTTTCTCACGCCGCGTCGCCCCCCTCGAACCGAGGCTGCGCGGCCAGCCACTCATCGACGGCCTTCCGGGAGTAGCGAACCGATCCGTTGATCTTGACGAACGGCGGACCGACCTGGCGAGAGCGCCAGTTCTCGAGCGTCTTGATCTTGACCTGGAATACCTCGGCGAGCTGCTCGGCCTTCAACCAGTCCGTTGTCATCACGCTTCCCGTGTTAGTTGGATCAACTCGGAGTGAGTTGAAGCGACACGAAGCATGGGAGCACAGAGGGGTATCGGGAGTCAACTGGGGCATCTGGGTGTTGCTTCAATCCACATGTGCGCTACCGTCGAGGTGTGACAGACGAGCAGCCAGCCGTTCGACCTACGGCCGAGCCGATCACCGCGGTTATTGCTGATCGGGTTCGCTCTTTGCGTGTAGCCGCCGGCATGTCACAAGGGGACCTGGCCGACGCCATGTCGGCTCAAGGTGTCGACTGGAAACGGTCGACGGTCGTGAACCTGGAAAAGCGCGCCCCGGGAAGTCGGGGAGGCGGCACTGGGCGCGACGCCGTGACGGTGCAGGAGTTGCTCGCCTTGGCCCGCATCTTTGGAACCCCACCGACCATGCTGCTCGCTGACCCTCGCCACGTGGCGAATGTCGAAGTGGCTCGCGGGGTCTCGCTGCCTAGCTGGGATGCGCTGTTGTGGATCACCGGGATAGCTGCTGTCGAAGAAGCGACAGCAGGGGCTGAGTACACATCTGCTGCATGGCTGGTTGATGCCGGCTGGAGGATCGTTGGCGCGCTGGACGACCTCAGCAGAGGCGCTGGAGACGAAGTCGATAGGCGAGCTCTGAAGCAGATCGCCAACATGATGTTCCGGATTAGCGCGGCCGGAGCGCCGATGCCTGAGCTTCCGCTCGCCGACTTGCACCACCGCGCCGCAGCTCTCGATGTGCATCTTCCCGGAATGGACACCTGACGTGGGCTACATCCGGGACCGGTGGCGCGACCCCGCCCGCCACGGCAAGGGGAAGCGCTGGCAGGTCAAGATTCGTGTCGACGGCCGCGAGCGCGACGGCGGGACCTACGACGTCAAGGCGATCGCGAAGCGCCGTCTGACCGAGCTCGAGGCCGCCACTCAGCGGGGCCAGTGGGTGGACCTGACCGACCGCACCACGGTCACCGAAGCAGCCCGCGCCTACATCGCGACCCGCCCGTACAAGGCCGGGACGCTGGAGCGGACCGAAGGCTACGTCCGCAACCACGTCGCCGGCACCGACCTCGGCGCTCGACGGCTCACCGCGGTCCGGCCGTCCGACGTGCAGGCGTGGGTCACGGACCGCGCCGCGCACATGGCGCCCTCGACGTTGCGCGCCCTAGTCAAGTTCCTGCGGTCGGTGTTCCGTGCGGCCGTCGACGACCACCGCATCGCGCGCAGCCCGTTCGTCCGGATCACCCTGCCCCGCCACGAACAGGACCGCGTTGTCCCGCTGACCGTCGAGCAGGTGCGCGCCCTGGCCGCCGCCGTCGTCGTCCGGCACCGCGCGCTGATCATCACCCAGGCCGGCCTCGGGCTGCGCATCGGCGAGCTGCTGGCACTGCGGGCCCAGGACGTCGACTTCCTCCGGCGCACCGTGCGCGTCGAGCACCAGATCGACCGGCGCTCCCGTGAGCGCGTCCCGCCGAAGACCCCGCGCAGCCGCCGCACGGTCCCGCTGCCGACCGTCGTCGCCGAGGCCCTGGCCGAGCACCTGGCGGCGCACCCGGCGGCCCCCGACGGTCTGATCTTCCACACCGCCGAGGGCCGGCCGCTGCTCCAGGTGTACGTCAGCAGGGACGTGTTCGGCCCCGGGGTCCGGCGGGCCGGTCTACCGGACGGGACGACCAGCCACGACCTGCGCCACCACTACGCCTCGGTACTGCTCGCCGCCGGCGAGAGCGTGCTCGCCGTCGCCGAGCGCCTGGGCCACGAGGACGCGACGCTGGTGCTGACGACGTACGGCCACCTGATGCCGGACTCCGAGGACCGGACCCGGAAGGCCGTCGACGGGGCGTGGGCCGCGCTGCCCGCCGACGCTCCCGCTGCCCAGGTGCTGCCCGGATGATCTACGTCGTCGTGTTCTCGCTGGTCAGTGCCGCTGCGCTGCTCGCCGCTAGTAGTGCCAGGGGAACGGCGACCAGTCCGGGTCCCGCTTCTCCAGGAACGAGTCCCGGCCCTCCACCGCCTCGTCGGTCATGTAGGCCAGCCGGGTCGCCTCACCGGCGAAGAGCTGCTGGCCGACCAGGCCGTCGTCGGCGAGGTTGAAGGCGTACTTCAGCATCCGCTGGGCCTGCGGTGACTTGCCGTTGATCTCCGTCGCCCACTGCAGGGCCTCGGTCTCCAGGTCCGCGTGGTCGACCACCGCGTTGACCGCGCCCATGTGGTGCATCTGCTCGGCGCTGTAGGTGCGGCCGAGGAAGAAGATCTCCCGGGCGAACTTCTGCCCCACCTGGCGGGCCAGGTACGCCGAGCCGTAGCCGCCGTCGAACGAGCCGACGTCGGCGTCGGTCTGCTTGAAGCGGGCGTGCTCGCGGGAGGCGATCGTGAGGTCGGCGACGGCGTGCAGCGAGTGCCCGCCGCCGGCGGCCCAGCCGTTCACCACGGCGATGACGACCTTCGGCATGAACCGGATCAGCCGCTGGCACTCCAGGATGTGCAGCCGCCCGGCCCGGCCCTGCTCGACGGTCTCCGCGGTGTCCCCGGAGGCGTACTGGTAGCCGGTGCGGCCACGGATGCGCTGGTCGCCGCCGGAGCAGAAGGCGCGCTTGCCGTCCTTCGGGGAGGGGCCGTTCCCGGTCAGCAGCACCGCGCCCACGTCGGCGCTGGTCCGGGCGTGCTCCAGGGCGCGGTAGAGCTCGTCGACGGTGCCCGGCCGGAACGCGTTGAGGACCTCAGGACGGTCGAACGCGATCCGCACGGCGCCGGTGGCGCGGGCACGGTGGTAGGTGATGTCGCGGAAGTCGAACCCGTCGACCGGCGTCCAGGCGTCCGGGTCGAAGGTCTCGGAGACGGTCATGGCCGAACCCTAAGGACTCACTCCGCGACGAGCGGCGCCAGCCGTCGGGCCGCGGCCGGTGCGGGGCCCGGGCCGGGCCACCCGGTGTCGCCGCCGGCGTCCCACACCGCGGACAGCACGCACACCGCGTACCCCCACGCGACGGCGCGGTCCCACCCGATCCCGACGGCGATCCGGATCACCGCAACCGCGTTCCCGTCGACGGGAGGGGCCCGGGGACCGCGGGGTAGCGTCATCTCCCAGCCCCGGGCCGTCGCAGGTGCCGGAGTCTGCGCCGAGAGGAGCCCCGTGACCACCGACAGCGCCGCGCGTCCCACCACCGCGAGGAGCGAAGGCGGATCGCGTTCGACCACCGCGTACCGCGCCCTGGAGAACGACCTGCGTGCCGCCATCGGCGGTGAGGTCCGGTTCGACGCGGGCAGCCGCGCGATGTGGTCGGCGGACGCCTCGAACTACCGGGGCGTCCCGATCGGCGTGATCTCCCCGCGCGACGCCGCCGACGTCGAGGCCGCCGTCGCCGTGTGCCGCACCCACGACGTGCCGGTGCTGCCGGTCGGGTCGCGCACCTCCATCGCGGGCCAGGCCGTCAACACCGCGGTCGCGATGGACTTCCGCACGCACATGGACGCGATCCTGTCCGTGGACCCCGACGCCCGGACCGCGACCGTGCAGCCCGGCGCCGTCTGCGACGCCGTGCGCGACGCCGGCAAGCCGCACGGCCTGACGTTCGGCCCGGACCCGTCGACGCACAACCGCTGCTCGATCGGCGGGATGATCGGCAACAACGCCTGCGGCTCGCACTCGGTGGCCTGGGGCAAGACCGTCGACAACGTCGCATCGCTGGAGGTCCTCACCTACCGCGGCGAGCGGCTCGTGCTCGGCGGCGACGGCACCGAGACCGGCGCGATCCCGGACGCGCTGCGTGCGCTGGGCGCGCGGGTCGCCGACGACGTCGAGAAGCACGTTCCCGAGCTGACCCGGCGGGTGTCGGGCTACAACCTCGACCAGCTCGTCCCGGGCAACGTGAACCTGGCCAAGGCGCTGGTCGGCACCGAGGGCACCTGCGCGACGATCCTGTCCGCGACCGTCGACCTCGTCGAGTCCCCGCCCGCACGGGCGCTGGCCGTGCTCGGCTTCCCCGACGCCTACCACGCCGCGGACAACGTGATGATCGTCCGCGAGCACTCGCCGTTGACGATCGAGGGCATGGACGCCGGGCTGATCGCCTCGCTGCGCGCCCTGCGCCCGAACGAGACGACGAGCCGGATGCTCCCCGAGGGCAAGGGCTGGCTCTACGTCGAGACCGGCGGGGCCACCCGCGCCGAGGCCGAGGCGGCCGCGCAGGCCGTCGCCGACGCCATGAGGGCGTACACGACCGGTGCGGTCGTCGTCGGCGAGCCGGCCCGGATGGCCGCGCTGTGGAAGATCCGCGAGGAGGGCGCCGGCCTGCTGACCCGCTCGCCCGAGGGCGGCGAGGCCTGGCCCGGCTGGGAGGACGCCGCCGTCCCGCCGGAGCGCTTCGGCGCCTACCTGCGCGAGTTCGACAAGGTCCTGGAGGACCACGGCCGCAAGGGCATCTACTACGGGCACTTCGGCGACGGCTGCCTGCACGTCCGGATCGACTTCGACCTGCTCAGCAAGCCCGGCGTGCAGAACTTCCGGGACTTCATGACCGCGGCCGCGGACCTCGTCGTCGCGCACGGCGGGTCGCTGTCCGGTGAGCACGGCGACGGCCAGGCCCGCGCCGAGCTGCTCCCGCGGATGTACCCGCCGCAGATCATCACCGCGTTCGAGGACTTCAAGGGGATCTGGGACCCGGACGACCGGATGAACCCCGGCCGCGTCGTGCGCCCGGCGACGATGGACGAGAACCTGCGCGTCCAGCTCGGCATGCCGACCATGCCCGACGAGCCGAAGCTGGCCTTCGGCCACGACCGCGGCTCCTTCCACCGGGCCACCCGCCGCTGCCTGGGCGTCGGCAAGTGCGCCGTCGACACCGGATCGGGGGTCATGTGCCCCAGCTGGAACGTGACCAAGGAGGAGAAGCACTCCACCCGCGGACGCGCCCGGCTGCTGTTCGAGATGGCGAACGGCGAGATCATCACCGACGGCTGGCAGTCCGACGAGGTCGCCGAGTCCCTCGACCTGTGCCTGTCCTGCAAGGGCTGCAAGTCCGACTGCCCGGTCGGGGTCGACATGGCCTCGTACAAGACCGAGTTCCTCGCGAACCGCTACCACCGGAAGCTGCGGCCGCGGTCGCACTACTCGATGGGCGCGCTCCCGCGCTGGCTGCGCGCGGTCGGGGTGCTGCCGGCCGCCGCCGTTGACGGGGTGAACCGGCTCGCGCAGGTGCCGTTGCTGGCGAAGGTCGCGAAGAAGGCGGGCGGGATCGACGCCCGTCGCGCCATCCCGCCGATCGCCCGGGAGACCTACACCGCCCGTGCCGCCCGCGGGCTGCCGATGTCGACGGTGCCGGACCTCGGCGTCGCACCCGGCAGCCGCGGCCCGCTGCTGCTGTGGACCGACACCTTCACCGACCACTTCGACCCGGAGATCGCGGCCGACGCCGTCGCGGTCCTCACCGGGCTCGGGTACCGGGTCGAGCTGCCCCCGAAGAACGTGTGCTGCGGGCTGACCTGGACCTCCACCGGCCAGGTCACCGCGGCCCGCCGGGTGCTGGCCCGCAGCCTGCGCGCGATCGGGCCGGCGCTCGACGCCGGCATCCCGGTCGTCGGGCTGGAGCCGTCCTGCACCGCCGCGCTGCGCAGCGACGCCGCGGAGCTGCTGCCCGACGACCCGCGGGTGCCGCTGCTGGCGCGGCAGGTGTCGACCTTCGCCGAGCTGCTGGCCCGGCACGCCGACGAGCTGTCGGCCGTCGCGGGGACCGGGAACGGTGCCGCGCTGGTGCAGATCCACTGCCACCAGCACGCCGAGCTGGGCTCCGAGCCCGACCGGGCGGTGCTCGCCGCGCTCGGCGTCGACGCCACCGTGCTCGATTCCGGCTGCTGCGGCCTGGCCGGCAACTTCGGGTTCGAGGACGGCCACTACGACGTGTCGATGGCGTGCGCCGAGCGGGCCCTGCTGCCCGCGCTGCGCGCCGCCGACGAGACCGTGGACCTGCTCGCCGACGGCTACTCCTGCCGCACCCAGGTCCGCCAGGCCGGGGAACGGGAACCGGTGCACCTGGCCCAGATCGCCTACCGCTCCCTGCGAGGGTGATCGCCGGCGGCGAGGGGGCCGGTGCCGGATCCGGCACCGGACCCCTCGCCCGTGGTGATCGTGCAGGGCGACGACGAGGAGGACCCATGGCCGACGACCGACGGGCGCTGGTGCTGGGCGGCGGCGGGCTGACCGGCATCGCCTGGATGTACGGGCTGCTGGCCGGGCTCCTCGCCGACGGCGTCGACCTGCGCGACGCCGACCTCGTCGTCGGGACCTCGGCGGGGTCGGTGGTGGGCACCAACCTGGCCGTCGGGCGTGACCCGGCGGCGCTCGCCGCGACCCAGCTCGCCCCGCCGTCCGGGGAGATCGCCGCGACCCTCGGGCTGCGGCTCGCGGTCCGCTACGGCGTCGCCGCGCTCTCCGGACCGCGCGACGCGACCCGGGTCCGGGCCCGGATCGGCCGCCTCGCCCTCGACACCGACACGGTCGACGAGGCCGAGCGGATCGCGGTGATCCGTTCGCGGCTCGACGGCGCGGACTGGCCCGCCGACCGCGACCTGCGGGTCACCGCCGTCGACGCGCACACCGGCGGGTTCCGGGTCTTCGGCCGCGACGACGGCGTCGAGCTCGCCACCGCGGTCGCCGCCAGCTGCGCGGTGCCCGGCGTCTGGCCGCCGGTCACGGCCGCGGGCACCCGGTGGATCGACGGCGGGGTCCGCTCGATGGCCAACGCCGACCTCGCCGCCGGCTACGGCCGTGTCGTCGTCCTGGCGCCGCTGTCCGGCGGGCTCGGCGGTGCCGTGGCGCCGCGGGTCCAGGCCGAGGCGCTCGGCGCGCTGGCCCGGGTCGTGGTCGTCGAGCCGGACCGGCGGTCGCGCCGGGCGTTCGGGCGCAACATGCTCGACCCGGCGCGGCGCCCCGCGTCGGTGCGGGCCGGCCGCGCGCAGGCGGCGATCGTCGCCGCCGAGGTCGCACGGGTCTGGGGCTGAGCTCGGCCTGTATTCCCGCCGGAGACCGATCCCACGGGGTCGCATGAGCGCGCAACGGCCCGGGTAGCCGAGGGCCATGACTGTTCCCACGATCAAGTTGAACGACGGCCGCGAGATCCCCCAGCTCGGCTTCGGCGTCTTCCAGATCGAGCCCGGTGACACCGCGGAGAAGGTCAGGGCGGCCCTCGATGTCGGTTACCGCCACATCGACACCGCGCAGATGTACGGCAACGAGGAGGGCGTCGGCAAGGCCATCGCCGACTCCGGCATCCCGCGCGACGAGCTGTGGATCACCACCAAGCTCAACAACGACGGGCACGGCCGGGAGTCGGCGGTGAGCAAGCTCGACGAGAGCCTCACCAAGCTGGGCCTCGACCACGTGGACCTGTACCTGATCCACTGGCCGCGGCCGAAGGAGAACCGCTACGTCGAGACCTGGCAGGGCCTCGAGGACGCGCAGAAGGCGGGCAAGGCGCTGTCGATCGGCGTGTCGAACTTCCAGCCCGGCCACCTCGACCGGCTGGCGGCGGAGACCCCCACGGTCCCCGCGATCAACCAGATCGAGTTCCACCCGCACCTGGTGCAGCGCGAGCTCCGCGAGTACCTCCAGCAGCACGACATCGCGCTGGAGGCGTGGAGCCCGATCGGCCAGGGCAAGGGCCTGCTCGACGCGCCCGAGTTGAAGGAGATCGCCGAGCGGGTCGGAAAGTCCGCCGCGCAGGTCGTGCTCCGCTGGCACATCCAGCTCGGGAACATCGTGTTCCCCAAGTCGAACAACCCGGAGCGGATCAAGGAGAACTCCGAGATCTTCGACTTCGCCCTGAGCGAGGACGACATCGCCGCCGTCGAGAAGCTCCACACCGGCGAGCGCATCGGCCCGGACCCCGACGACTTCGGCTGATCCGCATCCCGCGCGCCACGGCCCGGCACCCCTTTCCGTGAGGGGCGCCGGGCCGTCGTCGTCGGTGGGAGTGACGGGTGTCACCGTGCGGCATGTGCGGAGGGCACAGCGCCACGGATCACCCGACAGGGGACGCGGACGGGCCGGCGCGGTGGACGTCCGCGCGTGCGTCCGTACGGTGGGGACGATGTTGGCGATCACCGAGAACGCCGCCGAGGCGATCAAGACCCTGAGCACCGACGCGGAGCTGCCCGACGACGGCGGCCTGCGCATCTCCGCGACCGACCCGGCGCAGGGCCTCGAACTGGCCCTCGCGCAGGAGGCCGACGCGCAGGACACCGTGCTGCGCGGGGAGGGCATCACCGTCTTCCTCGAGCCGGCCGCGGCGGAGCTCCTGGACGACAAGGTCCTCGACGTCCAGCCCGTGGCGACCGAGCAGGGCGAGCAGGAGCTGCGCTTCGCGATCGTCGAGCAGCCCGAGGCCCCGGACACCGTCCAGGCCTGACCCACCCGACGCACTGCGTGGCCCCGCCGGACACCCGGTGGGGCCACGGCCGTCTCAGAGCTCGGTGACGGTCCCGTCGCGGACGTCCCAGCGGCGGGTGGCGCGCACCGTGTCGAGCATCCGCCGGTCGTGGGTCACCAGCAGGACGGTCCCGTCGAAGTCCTCGACCGCCTGCTCCAGCTGCTCGATGGCGGGCAGGTCGAGGTGGTTGGTCGGCTCGTCGAGCACCAGCAGGTTCACCCCGCGCGCCTGCAGCAGCGCCAGCGCGGCGCGGGTCCGCTCGCCCGGCGAGAGCGACGACGCCGTCCGCAGCACCTGGTCCGCGCCGAGGGAGAACTTCGCGAGCAGCGTCCGCACCTCGGACTCGGGCCAGTCCGGCACCTGCTCGCCGAACGCGCGCAACAGCGTCGCGTCCCCGAGGAAGGCGCCGCGGGCCTGGTCGATCTCGCCGACCAGGACCCCAGACCCGAGCCCCGCCGAGCCCGAGTCCGGGGCGATCCGGCCGAGCAGCAGCCCGAGCAGCGTCGACTTGCCCGCCCCGTTCGCGCCGGTGACGACGACCCGGTCCGCCCAGCCCACCTGCACCGTGGCCGGGCCGAACGCGAAGTCCCCGCGCCGCACGGCGGCGGCGTCGGCCCGCGCGACGACCGACCCGGACCGGGGTGCGGAGGCGATCTCCATCCGCAGCTCCCACTCCTTGCGGGGCTCCTCCACGACCTCCAGCCGCTCGATCGCCCGCTCGGTCTGCCGGGCCTTCGCGGCCTGCTTCTCGCTGGACTCCTGGCGCTGCGCGCGGACGTTCTTGTCCGGGTCCTTCGTCTTGCGCCGGGCGTTGCGCACGCCCTGGGCCATCCAGTTGCGCTGCATGACGGCGCGCTGCTTGAGGCCACCCAGCTTGTCGGCGTACTCCTCGTAGTCCTCGCGGGCGTGCCGGCGGGCGACCTCGCGCTCGGCGAGGTAGGACTCGTAGCCGCCGTCGTATACGTCGATCCGCTGCTGGACCAGGTCCAGCTCGACGATCCGGTTCACCGTGCGTGCGAGGAACTCCCGGTCGTGGCTGACCAGCACCGTCGGCGTGCCCTGCCGGGCGAGGCCGCCCACGAACCGCTCCAGCCGCTCCAGGCCGTCGAGGTCGAGGTCGTTGGTGGGCTCGTCGAGCAGCAGCAGGTCGTAGCGGGACAGCAGCAGCGCCGCGAGGTTGGCCCGGGCTGCCTGCCCGCCGGACAGCCCGGTCATCGGGGCGTCCGGGCCGACCGCCAGCCCGACCTCGCGCAGCACCTCGCCGGAGCGCTCGTCGAGGTCGGCGCCGCCGAGGGCCAGCCAGCGGTCGAGCGCGGCGGCGTAGCGGTCGTCAGCGCCCGGGGTGCCCGACGCGAGCCCCTCCGCCTCGGCGTCCATCGTCGCCTGCGCGTCGGCGACGCCGGTCCGGCGCGCCAGGAACCCGGCGACCGTCTCCCCGGGACGCCGGTCGGGCTCCTGCGGCAGGTGCCCGACGGTCGCGTCGGGCGGGGCGAGGGTCAGCGACCCGTCGTCCGGGGGCCGCGAGCCGGCCAGCACCGTCAGCAGGGTGGACTTGCCGGCGCCGTTGGCACCGACCAGCCCGATGACGTCGCCGGGCGCGACGACGAGGTCCAGCCCGGAGAACAGGGGTCGGTCGCCGTGGCCGGCGGCCAGGCCCGTCACGTGAAGGGTCGCGCTCATCTCGAGCGCAGACGCTACCCCTACAGGTTCGCCCCGAAGAGCCGGTGCAGGGCGTCCCAGTGCCGCTGCTCGGCGTCGTCGTCGTGGGTGGGGGCGTCCGGCACCGCGAAACCGTGCGCCGCCGGGTAGGTCTCCAGGGTCGCCGACACCCCGGCCGCGGACAGCGCGTCGCCGAGGCGCTGCTTCTGCTCGTCGGGGAAGGAGTCGTCGTCGGTGGCACCGGCCACGTACACCTCGGCCCGGATGCGGTCGGCGAGCCGGTGCACGCTGGCCGGGTCGTCGGTGGCGAGGTTGCCCCCGTGGAACGACGCCGCGGCCGCGACCCGCTCCGGCTGCGTCGCGGCGGTGCGCAGGCTCATCACCCCGCCCATGCAGTAGCCGGTGGTGCCGACCGTGCTGCCGCCGACCTCGGGCCGTTCCAGCAGTGCGGTCACCCACGCCTCGGCGTCGACGGCGACGAACTCGGGCGTCAGCGAGCCCACCATCCCCATCAGCCGGGCCCGCTCGGGCCGGTCGGAGAACACGGTGGCGAAGTCGAACGGGGACCAGTCGCCGTGCCGGTGGTAGACGTCGGGCAGCAGCACCGCGTAGCCGAGCGACGCCAGGTGCGCGGCCATGTCGTGGATGGCCGTCCGGACACCGCCGGCGTCGGGGTAGAGGAGCACACCCGGCCACGGGCCGTCGCCGTCCGGGGTGTGCAGGGTGGCGGCGGCGTCGCCGTCGGGGGTGCTGATCGTGAAGTCGGTGCGCGGCACGGGTCCGGCCTCCCGGGGGTGATCGACGGGTCGCACCCGTTCTACGCCCCCGGGAGGCGTTCCGCCGGACCGCCGGCGCGGTTCGGGTGGTACGTACCGGATCAGGTCCTGGTCAGCGCGCCGTCGTCGTCGAGGCGCCGGGTGCGGGTCTCCGAGTAGCTCGCCACGGCGATGATCGTGACCACCGACGCGACCGCGATGTACACCGCGATCGAGTAGCCGGTACCCGTCGCGACCAGCAGCGACGCCGCGATCAGCGGGGCCAGGCCGCCCGCGAACACCGACGCCAGCTGGTAGCCGATCGAGATGCCCGAGTAGCGCACCCTGGTACCGAACAGCTCGGACAGGAACGCCGCCTGCGGGCCGTACATCGCGCCGTGCAGCACCAGCCCGACCGTCACCGCGACGGCGGTGAGGGCGAAGCTCTGCGTGTCCACCAGGAGGAAGAACACGAACGCCCAGATGCCGACGCCGGCGGCGCCGAACAGGTAGACCGGCTTGCGGCCGACCCGGTCGGAGACCGCACCCCACATCGGGGTGGTCACCAGGTGCACCGCGGCACCGATCAGCACCGCGCCCAGCACGAACGACGACGGCAGCCCGAACTGCTCCTTCACGTACGTCGAGATGACGATCGTGAAGATGTAGTACGAGACGTTCTCCGCGAACCGGGCGCCCATCGCGGTGAGGACCTCGCGTGGGTAGAGCCGCAGGACGTCCAGGATCGGCATGGTGTCCTTCTCGCCGGCCGCGGCCCGCGCGGCGGCCCTGGCCTGCGCCTCCCGGAAGACCGGCGACTCCTCGACGGCGAGGCGGACGTAGAGGCCGATCAGGACCAGCACCGCGGACAGCAGGAACGGGATCCGCCAGCCCCAGGCCAGGAACGCCTCCTCGGACTGCACCAGCGCCATGATCGCGAGCAGGCCGTTGGCCAGCAGCTGCCCGGCCGGGGCACCGGCCTGCGGCCAGCTCGCCCAGAACCCACGGTGCTCGGGCTTCCCGTGCTCGGACACGATGAGGACCGCGCCGCCCCACTCACCGCCCAGCGCGAAGCCCTGGACCAGCCGCAGCACGACGAGCAGCAGCGGCGCGGCGATCCCGATCGTGGCGTAGGCCGGCAGCAGGCCGATCGCGAACGTCGAGGCGCCCATCATCATCAGCGACAGGACCAGCAGCTTCTTGCGGCCGATCTTGTCGCCGTAGTGGCCGAAGACCAGGCCGCCCACCGGGCGCGCGATGAACCCGACCGCGAACGTGCCGAGCGAGAGCAGGGTCCCGGTCGCGCCGTCGGACTCGGGGAAGAACACCGCCGGGAACACCAGGGCGGCGGCGACGCCGTAGAGGAAGTAGTCGTACCACTCGACGGTCGTGCCCAGCATGCTCCCCGCGACGACCTTCGCGATCGGCGTGCGCGGCTGGTCGGACGCCGGTGGCGTCGGTGATCCCGGCGCGGTGGCGCCGGCGTGCGTGTCGGACACGGTCCCTCCCCGTCGACGGACATCTGCGGTGGCGCCACGGTAGGGCCGTGGTGCGCCGTTTTCACCGGTTCCGGCCACATCGGTACCCCGACCGTGACGTGCCCCGGCCACACCCGGTCGCGACTGCGCGGCAGACTGGGCCACATGGCGGACCTGCTGGTCCCTGCCGGAGGAACTCGACCGGGCGGGGATCGCAGGCAGTACGCCGGTACCGTCGTCGTGAGGGGTGATGGGGTGAACGGCTCGACCGCGCAGGCGCGCGTACTCGTCGACGAGCTGGCGCGGGCCGGTGTCACCGACGCGGTCCTGTGCCCCGGCTCCCGCAACGCGCCACCCGCGTTCGCGCTGGCCCGGGCCGACGAGCGGGGCACGGTCCGGCTGCACGTGCGCATCGACGAACGTGCCGCGGGCTTCCTCGCGCTCGGCCTGTCGCTGGCGTCGGGGCGCCCGGTCCCGGTCGTCGTCACGTCCGGGACGGCCGCGGCGAACCTGCACCCCGCGGTGCTGGAGGCGTCGCACTCGGGGGTCCCGCTGCTGGTCCTGACCGCGGACCGGCCGCCGGAGCTGGTCGGCACCGGCGCCAGCCAGACCGTCGACCAGGCCGGTCTGTACGGCGGCGCCGTGCGCTGGGCGGGCGCGCTGCCGGTGCCCGTGGGCACCACCGAGCCGGAGGCGCGGCGCTGGCGGGCGGTCGTCGCGCGGATGTTCGCCGCGGCCGCCGGTGCCGGCGCGGGCGCGCCCGGGCCGGTGCACCTGGACCTGCCCTATACCGACCCGCTCGTGCCCGACGACGACCCGGCCGGGCCGGACACCGGGTACCACGACGCCGGTCTGCCGGGCGCGGACCTCCCCGCCGGACGGCCCGGCGGTGCGCCGTGGACCGCGGTGTCCCGCCCGGTCCGCGCGCTGCCCCCGCTGGAGCTCGACCCGGGGGCGCGCACGCTCGTCGTCGCCGGGGCGGGCGGGCCCGCCGCGGACCCCGGCCTGCTCGGCGGGGCCCCACTGGTCGCGGAGCCGTCGTCGTGCTGGTGGGCGCACGCGCTGCGCACCGCGCCGTGGCTGCTCGACCGGCCGGAGCTGCGCCCCACCCAGATCGTCGTGCTCGGCAGGCCCACCCTGCACCGGGGCGTCGCCGCGCTGCTCGCCGACCCGTCGGTGGCGGTGTTCGCCGACCCCGGTCCGGACGGCGCCCCGTGGACCGACGTCGCCGGCACGGTCCGGGCCGTCGGTGCGCTGCCCGCGCTGTCCCCGCCCGAGGACTGGGTACGGTCCTGGCGCGACGCGGACCGGGCCGCGGCCACGTCCCTCGACACCGCGCTCGACGACGGCACCGCCGCCGGCGCACCCGGCCTGCGGCTGGCCCGCGACCTCGTCGCCGCCCAGCCCGACGGCGGCCAGCTCGTCCTCGGCTCGTCGAACCCGGTACGCGACGTCGCGCTCGCCGCCGTGCCCCGCTCCGGGCTCACCGTGCGGTCGAACCGCGGGGTCGCGGGCATCGACGGGACGGTGTCGACCGCCCTCGGCGCCGCGCTCGCCCACCCGGGCCCGACGGCGCTGCTGCTCGGCGACCTCACGCTGCTGCACGACACCACCGGACTGGTCGTCGGCCCGGGGGAGCCGTCCCCGGACCTGACCGTCACCGTCCTCGACGACGACGGCGGCGGCATCTTCCACCTGCTCGAACAGGGCGGTCCGTCGCACGCCCACGCCTTCGAGCGCATCTTCGGCACGCCGACCGGCGTCGACCTCGTGGCCCTGGCCCGGGCGGCGGGCTGGCGGGCGACCGACTGGGGCGGCGACGCGGGCGAACTCGCGGCCCGCCCCGGCTCGGGACGTCGGCTGGTCCGGGTCGCGGCGCACCGTGCCGGGCTGCGCGACGCGCACGCCGAGCTCCGCCGGGTGGTCGTCGCGGCGCTGGACTGAGCCGGTCCCGCCCGCGTCCGCGCCGCGGCAGGTGGTGCGGACGCCCCGGCGGACACGGCGTCCGTCCGGACCGGGCCGGGCTCAGCCCTCCAGGGACTCGCGGACCGCGCGCATCTTGGCGGCGGCCTCGCGCACCTCGCCGTCGGGCTCGGAGTCGGCGACGATCCCGCATCCGGCGAACAGCCGCGCCGTGCGTCCCTGCAGCTCGGCGCAGCGCAGCGCGATGCCCATCTCGCCCGCGCCCTCGGCGTCGACCCAGCCGACCGGGCCCGCGTAGCGGCCGCGGTCGAGACCCTCGATCTCGGAGATCAGCGCCGTCGCGTCCGGGGTCGGGGTGCCGCCCACGGCGGCCGTCGGGTGCACCGCCCCGATCAGCGTCAGCAGCGACGCGGGCCGGGCCGGGTCGAGGCGGGCGTGCACGTCGCTGGACAGGTGCGACACGTTCGGCAGGGTCAGCACCGACGGCGCGTCCGGCACGTGCAGCTCGGCCACCAGCGGGCGCAGCGACGCAGCGAGGGAGTCCACGGCGTAGGCGTGCTCGCGGCGGTCCTTCGACGAGCCGATCAGCGCGCCCGCGGTGTCGCCGTCCGGTCCGGAGCCGGGCCACATCGTGCCCGCCAGCACCCGCGACTCCACGGTCCGCCCACGCAGCCGCAACAGCAGCTCGGGGGTGGCGCCGACCAGGCCGTCGACGGCGTAGCTCCAGCACGTCGGGTAGCGCCGGGCGAGCCCGCGGAGCAGGAACCGGGGGTCCAGCGGGCGGTCGGCGACGGCGAGCAGGTCGTGCGCGAGCACCACCTTCTCCAGCTCCCCGTCGCGCATCCGCCCGACCGCCGCTGCGACGGCGGCCCGGTACCGGTGCGCGGACACCTGGCCGTCGGCGTAGCGCAGCCGTCCGCTCGGGCGCACCGGCGACGGGACCGGCAGCCTGCCCGGGGTCTCCGGGGCGTCGGCGGGGGTGATCTCGGTGATCCAGGCGCGGTGCCCGCGCCGCCCGACGATCACCTGCGGCACGACGAGCACCGAGCCCGGGCAGCCGTCGGCGAAGGTGAACGAGGCGAACGCGAGGGCGCCGGTACCGGGGAGGCGGACGTCGTCGTAGCCGGCGCCGGCGTCGAGCCGGTCGACCACGCGGCGCCACCAGCGGTCGGCCTCGGCGAAGCGCTCGGGTCCCGACGCGGTGAACCGCGCGACCTCGCCCCAGCCGACCACGCCCTCGCCGTCGCGCACCCAGGACAGCGCCCCGGCGTCGGCGGGCAGCACGTCCAGCAGCCGCCCGTCGAGCCGCAGCGGGCGTGTCCGGACGCGCAACGCGGTGCTGGCCGGTGCGACGGTCACCCTTCGAGAGTAGGCAACTTCCTCGGCCGGGGCGGGCGCCAGGGTGGGAGGCACCGGACACACCCGGGTGCCGGAGCGCTCCTAGAATCGGGTCCCGTGACCAGTCCGAGCGGCCGTCCCACCGGCGATGTGCTGACCGAGACCTCGGCCGTCGCGGCCCGTCTCATCGGCCGGACGCGGTACCACCTGCCCGAGATCGTCCTGGCCGTCGCACTGGCGTGGACGCTGGTCGCGCTGGTGGCCCTGGGCGGTGCGTTCCTGGAGGACGCGGCGATCGACGGCAACCGCGGCACCACCGCCGCGACCGTCCTCGACGGCTCGGACTACTGGCGCACCCTGGTCAGGTTCGTCGACGACGAGGGCCGGCTGCAGACCCCGGCCGCGGGCATCTCCTACCCGGTCGGGCTCACCCCGGGCGAGAACATCTACGTCGAGTACGACACCGCCGACCCGACGCACGTGCGCGTCGCGGGCCGCACCGCCGTCGACGGGATCCTCCCGGTCGCCGGGCTGATCGCGGGCGGCTGGGTGCTCCTCGGGCCGCTGTACGTGTGGCTGCGCCGCCGCCGGGCCCGCACCGGCACCGTCTGACGGCGCCCGGGCCGGACCGCACCGGACCGCGCCGCCCCGCACCGGGCTCAGCCCCGCCAGAGCGCCCCGACCTCGGCGGCGACCTGCGGTGCGGCGACGAGCAGCCCGCCCTCGGGCAGCGGCGTCGACCGGCCGTCGCGGCCCAGCACCAGCGCGCCGGCCTCGGTGGCCAGGCAGAGCGCCCCGGCGACGTCCCACTCGTGGTAACGGGTCAGCACCGCGGCGACGGCGTTGCCCAGCGCGACCTGGGTGATCGCCAGCGCGGCCGAGCCGAGCACCCGCACGCCGACGTGCGCGGCGCGGGCGCGTTCGACGAACCCGGGGTCGGGGTCCTCGGCGCAGATCAGCGACCCGGCAACCCGGGCGGTGCGCCGCGACGGCACCGGCACGCCGTTGGCCCGGAAGCCGCGCCCGCGGGCGGCGGCGTAGATCTGCCCACGGCCCGGGTCGGCGACGACACCCACGGCCGGGCCGTCGCCGTCGACCAGGGCCAGGCTGTAGGCGCACCAGGGCAGGCCCGCGACGTAGTTCGCGGTGCCGTCGACCGGGTCGACGACCCAGCGCAGCGGTGCGGTGTCGGCACCGGCGTCGGCGCCGAACTCCTCGCCGACGACCGGGCATCCGGGGAACTCCGCGGCCAGCACCCGGCGGGTGTGCCGCTCCAGGGTGCGGTCGGTGTCGGTGACCCAGTCGAACGGGTTGGCCTTGGCCGACGCGTCGAGCGATCCGGTGTGCTCGCGACCCAGCGTCGCGGTGATCACCTCGGCGGCGTCGTTGGCCAGCCGGCCCGCGGTCTCGAGCGCGCGGGAGAGCAGTGCCGGGTCCACCGGCCGGGGGGACGGTACCGGGGGTGGCGCCGTGTGTGGCGGGGTGTGGGGCACGGCCGTCATGCGACCCGAGTGTCCGGGCGGGTGATGTCCCGGCGACGACGTGCGGGTGTCCACCTTGTGCCGGACGTGCCAACTCGTGACCCGCCCACCCGATGTTCGCCCAGGGTTGGGTGGTTGATCACGCCAGGGACCCGGCCCGCTGTCCCGCCCCCGTCACCGTTCCGGCCGTGCGCGTCGCAATCGTCTCGGAATGCTTCCTGCCGGTGGTCAACGGCGTCACCAACTCGGTGCTGCGGGTGTGCGAGCACCTGCGGGCAGGGGGTCACGACGTCGTGGTGATCGCGCCGGGCACCGGGGAGCCGGACTCCCACGAGGGGATCCCGGTCGTGCGGATCCCGGCCGTCGAGCTGCCGGTGGTGAACTCGATGCCGGTCGGGGTGCCCAGCAGGCGGATCCTGACCGCGCTGCGCCGGTTCCGGCCGGACGTGGTGCACCTGGCGGCGCCGTTCGTCGTCGGGGCGCGGGGGCTGGCGGCGGCGCGGCGCCTCGGCGTGCCGACGGTCGCGATCTACCAGACCGACGTCGCCGGGTTCGCCTCCGCGTACGGGCTCGGGCTGACCGCACGGGCCGCGTGGCGCTGGACCTGCCGGCTGCACGGCATGGCCGACCGGACCCTCGCGCCGTCGAGCTGGGCGACCGGGGCCCTGCGCGAGCGCGGCGTCCCGCGGGTGCACCAGTGGGCGCGCGGCGTCGACACCCGACGGTTCACCCCGTCGCGGCGCAGCGACGCGCTGCGCGGCCGGCTCGCCCCGAACGGCGAGCGGCTCGTCGGCTTCGTCGGCCGCCTCGCCCCCGAGAAGCAGGTCGAGCGGCTCGCCGTGCTGGGGGAGCTGCCCGGGACGCGGCTGGTCGTCGTCGGCGACGGCCCCAGCGCCGACGGACTGCGCGAGCGACTGCCCTCGGCGGCGTTCCTCGGGCACCGCGGCGGTGACGAGCTCGCGCAGATCTACGCCAGCCTCGACGTGTTCGTCCACACCGGCCAGGCCGAGACGTTCTGCCAGGCCGTGCAGGAGGCACTCGCCTCGGGCGTCCCGGTGGTCGCGCCCGACGCGGGCGGCCCGCGCGACCTCGTGCTGCCCGACCGCACCGGTTACCTCGTGGCACCCCGCCCCGACGGCGGGGAGCCCGGCGACCCGGCCACCGACGCCGCCGACCGCGAGCTGGTCGGGGCGGTCGCCGCGCTGTGCGAGCCGCAGCGCAACCGGGAGTTCGGCCTGGCCGCCCGCCAGTCGGTGCTGCGCCGCACCTGGACCGCGGTCGGCGACGAGCTGCTCGCCCACTACGGCGACGTGCTCCGCGCCGCGGCCCCGGAGCGCCTCGCGGCCTGACCGGCACGCCGCCGCCCGACCGGACACCCGCCGACCGGACCCCCGCCGACCGGACCCCCGCCTGGTCGGGCCGCCGCCGGCCGGGCCGACGCGGCCGGGGAGGGTGCCTGCGTAGTCGTGCGGATCCGTGGCCGCGGCCCGGCGGCGACGGTGGTCCCATGAGCCGCACCGTCGTCGTCGCGCCCCGTGGTGAGCTCGCCACGGTCGACACCTCCGCCACCGTCCGCCTGATGTCCCGGCTGCTCGACCCCGCGCCCGCGGTCCGTGCCGCCGCCCGTGCCGAGGTCCTCGACGCCCCGCACCGGCAGATGCCGCCGGTGCTGTTCGCGCTGTCGGAGAACCTCGTCGCCGACGGCGCGATGCCCGAGGCCGCCCGCTGGTTCTACGCGGGCCAGCTGCGGGCCCGCTACGACGCCTGCCGCTGCACCGACACCACCGCCGCCCAGGCGCTGGCCGTGCTGCGCGACCGCTTCGGCGAACCGGTGAACCGCTGGGCCTTCGCCGACCCGGCCCGGGTCCGCCGGGCCGCGGTCCGCGCCGTCGCCTGGGACCGGGCGGCGCCGCACGACTACGACCACCGCTGGATCGCGCTGCACGGCATGGGCGCCTTCACCGGCGACGGCAACGGTGTCAGCACGCCGTCGGCCGAGTGGGCGGGCGTCGCCGCCCGGGTCCGTGCCGACTACCTGAGCGGCCTGCGTGAGGTGCTGCGCGAGCAGTTCGGACAGCAGTTCGGGCAGCGGTTCGGACGGCGGTGAGCCGGCGGCCGGGTCGCCTAAGCTGTGTTCGTGTCCCGCGCCGAGCTCGACAAGAACCCGACCGACGTCGCCCGCATGTTCGACGGCGTCGCCCGGCGCTACGACCTGACCAACACCGCGCTGTCGGGGGGCCAGGACCGCTACTGGCGGATCCAGACCCGCCGGGCCCTCGGCCTGCGCCCGGGCGAGAAGGTCCTCGACCTCGCCGCGGGGACCGCGGTATCGACCGTCGAGCTGGCGAAGGACGGCGCCTGGTGCGTCGCTGCGGACTTCTCCCTCGGCATGCTGCGTGCGGGCGCCCGCCGCGACGTCCCGAAGGCCGCCGCCGACGCGCTGCACCTGCCCTTCGCCGACGGCAGCTTCGACGCCGTCACCATCTCGTTCGGCCTGCGCAACGTGAACGACACCGTCGCCGGCCTGCGTGAGATGGCCCGCGTGACCCGCCCCGGCGGCCGCCTGGTCGTCTGCGAGTTCTCGACGCCGACCTGGGCCCCCTTCCGCGTGCTCTACCAGAACGCGGTGCTCGGCCACGCCCTCCCGGCGATCGCCCGCACGGTCTCCTCCAACCCCGAGGCCTACCTGTACCTGGCCGAGTCGATCCGGGACTGGCCCGACCAGCCCGCACTCACCGGGAAGATCGCCGACGCCGGCTGGGAGCGCCCCGCCTGGCGGAACCTGACCTTCGGCGCCGTCGCGCTGCACCGGGCGTACAAGCCGGCCTGAGCCCCCGCCGCCCCGTCCCGCCACGGTCCCCGTGGACGGGTCTGCGGAGGCGGCCTGCGACACAGGGGCCGACGTCGTGGCGGAGCCGGGCGCGCTGCACGCGTGCGGTCGCGGCGGCGGCCGGGCGGTCGTCCCTCCACCGGCTCGCGCCCCTGCAGCGAGCCCGCTCCGCCGCGGACCAGTGCACACGGTGCCGGGTTCCCGCGCGGCCAGCGCCCGGGGCCGGGCGAATCCGCTCACCGGGTAAGCGAGTTGGCAAGGGAATGCACGGCCCCGGGGATCGCGCTCGATCTGCTGCGCCGGGCCCGGCAGCACCACGCGACGACGTGCTCCCTTCTCGGAATTCGCTCACCGGGTAAGCGAATTCGGGAAGGGAGGGTCCGGAGTCGCGTCTCTCATGGCACGCGGCGGTCCGCGGTGCAGCGGTGGGCGCTGCGGCGGTCGGTCACCCTGCGCCCGGCGGTCGGTGGTCGGCTGCGTGGGAGTCGGCTGCGTGGGAGGTCGACCGCGTGGGAGGTCGACCGCGGGAGGGCCGACTGTGCGAGGGGACGCCGCGTGCGCAGCCCGGCACCGGCCGTCGCCGCCCACTGACCCTGCGTCGAAGCGCGTTGCGCCGCAAGGAGTCCCGCGTCGTCGCCCGATCCGCCCACGCGATCACGGCGACGTCGTCCTACACTGCTCGCGCAGTTCGTGAACTTTTTCACAAGGGTGGTGGGAGACACGCGACCCGGAGCGCGCCGACCTGCACGGATGCGGATCACATGTGACCCGCGCCCCGTCACAGGTAAGGCTCGCCTGGGTTCTTGGTCACAGGGGACCGGACATAGGGTCGCCGCGACCGGCTCGTCGATCACCACCAACGACGGTGGCGCCGCGACAACGAAGGTGTAGGAATGCTCGATCCCTATCTCCCGCTCGTCCTGCTGTTCGTGTTGGCGGCGGGCTTCGCGGTGTTCTCGGTCGCCTCCGCGCCGTTGATCGGTCCGCGCCGGTTCAACCGGGCCAAGCTGGACTCCTACGAGTGCGGTATCGAGCCCTCGCCGCAGCCGGTCGTCGGCGGCGGTCGCGTGCCGGTCGCCTACTACCTCACGGCGATGCTGTTCATCCTGTTCGACATCGAGCTGGTGTTCATGTACCCGTACGCCGTCGTCGCCGATGCGGTCGGCGTCTTCGGGTTCGTGGCCATCACGCTCTACATCGCCACGATCGCCTTCGCGTACGCCTACGAATGGCGTCGCGGCGGGCTCGAGTGGAGCTGAGGCCGTCATGGGACTCGAGGAGAACCTGCCCAGCGGCGTCCTGCTGACCAACGTCGAGAAGCTGGTCAACTGGACCCGGAAGTCGTCGCTCTGGCCTGCCACGTTCGGCCTGGCCTGCTGCGCCATCGAGATGATGACCACCGGCGCCCCGCGCTACGACCTCGCCCGGTTCGGCATGGAGGTTTTCCGGGCCTCGCCGCGCCAGGCGGACCTGATGATCGTCGCGGGCCGCGTGAGCAACAAGATGGCGCCGGTCCTGCGCCAGATCTACGACCAGATGCCCGAGCCGCGCTGGGTGCTCGCCATGGGCGTGTGTGCCAGCTCCGGCGGCATGTTCAACAACTACGCGATCGTCCAGGGCGTGGACCACGTCGTCCCGGTCGACATGTACCTGCCCGGCTGCCCGCCGCGGCCGGAGATGCTGATCGACGCGATCCTCAAGATCCACGCCAAGATCATGGACGAGCCGCTCGGCCCGAAGCGGGCCGCCGAGCTCGCCGAGTCCGGGTACCGCACGCCGATGGTGCCGTCGTCGGTCAAGTACGCGCCGAAGCACAAGCAGCTCGGTGCGCTGAAGACCACGCACACCCCCGATGTCCCGAACTACCTGGAGCCGGGCTCGCAGCCCAAACCGGCCCCGAACGCGCTCGCGCCGGGGGAGACCCTGGAGCTGCCGTCGCTGGCCGACGCGGCCCGCGGAGGTGACGCGACGTGACCGAGCCGACCGGCACCTCCAAGGACGGGGCCGAGCCCACCGGCGGCGCGCACTCGTCGTCGCAGGAGAGCGGCGCCGCGGCCGAGGAGCAGCGGATGGCGGGCGGCGAGGCCCCCGGCGACCTGGCCGCTCCCGGGGACGCGGCCACCCCCTCCGACGCGCTGGGCGGCGCCCGCCCCGCGCAGAGGATGACCGAGACCCGTACCCGCTCGGGCATGTTCGGCGTCCGCGGCTCCGGCGACACCTCCGGCTACGGCGGCCTGCGTCTGCAGGGCTGGGCCCCGGCCCCGGCCGAGCGGCCCTTCGGCGGCTGGTTCGACGAGTTCGCCGACGAGCTCGGCGCGGCCCTCGACGAGCGCGGCGTCCCGCGCGCCGCGATCGAGCAGGTCACGATCGACCGCGACGAGATGACCCTCTACGTCGAGCCCGCCCGGCTGCACGAGGTCGCCCGCACCCTGCGCGACGACCCGGGCCTGCGCTTCGAGTTCTGCTCCGGCGTGTCCGGTGTGGACTACTCAGCGCCGGACGGCGCCCCGGTCGACCGGCCGCTGCACGTCGTCTACCACCTGCTGTCGATGACCTACCGGCGCCGGGTGCGCCTGGAGGTCGCGCTCGACATGGGGGACGCCGCGAACCCGCCCACCGTGCCGAGCGTCGTCGACGTCTACCCGACGGCCGACTGGCACGAGCGCGAGACCTGGGACATGTACGGCGTCGTCTTCGACGGCCACCCGGCGCTGACCCGGATCCTCATGCCGGACGACTGGGACGGCCACCCCCAGCGCAAGAGCTACCCGCTGGGCGGCATCCCCGTGGAGTACAAGGGCGCGGAGATCCCCCCGCCCGATGAGCGGAGGGCCTACTCGTGACGACTGACGCCGACCCCACCACCACCGCCGACGCCACCACCGACCCGTACGCCGCGCCCGGCCGGGAGACCACCGAGGGCACGGTCTACACCGTCACCGGCGGCGACTGGGACGACCTGCTCGAGGCCGAGCACGACGACCGCATCGTCATCAACATGGGCCCGCAGCACCCGTCGACGCACGGGGTGCTGCGCCTGGTCCTGGAGCTGGAGGGCGAGACCGTCACCCAGGGCCGCGCGGTCATCGGCTACCTGCACACCGGTATCGAGAAGAACTGCGAGTACCGGACCTGGACCCAGGGTGTCACCTTCGTGACCCGCGCGGACTACCTGTCCCCGCTGTTCAACGAGGGCGCCTACTGCATGGCCGTCGAGAAGCTGCTGGGCGTCGAGGTCCCGCAGCGGGCCGAGCACCTGCGGGTGCTGCTCTGGGAGCTGAACCGGATCGGCTCGCACCTGGTCGCGCTGGCCACCGGCGGCATGGAGCTGGGCGCGCTGACCGGCATGACCTCCGGCTTCCGCGAGCGCGAGGAGGTGCTCCACCTGCTGGAGTTCCTCACCGGCCTGCGGATGAACCACGCGTTCATCCGCCCCGGCGGCCTGGCCCAGGACATGCCCGAGGGCTGGCAGGAGAAGGTCCGTGACTTCGTGGCGGTCATGAACTCCCGGCTGCCCGACTACGACCGGCTGCTCACCGGGCAGCCGATCTGGCGCCAGCGCCTGGAGGGCGTCGGCTACCTGCCCGTCGACGGCTGCCTGGCCCTCGGCGCGTCCGGCCCGATCCTCCGCTCGGCAGGTCTGGCGTGGGACCTGCGCAAGCACATGCCGTACTCGGTCTACGACCAGTACGACTTCGAGGTCCCGACGGCCACCGAGGCCGACTGCTTCGCCCGCTACCGGATGCGCGTCGCCGAGATCCACGAGTCGCTCAAGATCATGGAGCAGGCGGTGACGAAGCTCGACGAGCTCGGCCCGGGCCGCGTCATGGTCGACGACCCGAAGGTCGCCTGGCCGGCGCAGCTGTCGGTCGGCAGCGACGGCATGGGCAACACCCTCGAGCACGTCCGCAAGATCATGGGTCAGTCGATGGAGTCGCTGATCCACCACTTCAAGCTGGTCACCGAGGGCTTCGGAGTCCCGCCGGGGCAGGCCTACGCGGCCGTCGAGTCCCCGCGCGGCGAGCTCGCGGTGCACGCCGTGTCCGACGGCGGCACCCGCCCGGTCCGCATCCACGTCCGGGACCCCAGCTTCGTGAACCTGCAGACGATGCCCGCGATGAGCGAGGGCGGCCAGGTCGCCGACGTCATCGCGGCCGTCGCCTCGATCGATCCCGTGATGGGAGGTTGCGACCGATGACGGTCCCCCCGCAGGAGAAGAGCCCCGTCTCGCCGGTGTTCGACGAGCTGACCCGGCAGCGCACCACGGAGATCATCTCCCTCTACCCGGAGTCCCGGTCGGCGCTGCTGCCGCTGCTGCACCTGGTCCAGTCGGTCGAGGGGTACGTCAGCCCCGACGGCATCCGTTACTGCGCGGAGGCGCTGGAGCTGACTACCGCCGAGGTGTCGGCGGTCGCGACGTTCTACACGATGTACAAGCGCACTCCGTGCGGCGAGCACCTGGTCAGCGTGTGCACCAACACGCTGTGTGCGGCGCTGGGCGGCGACGACATCTACGCCCGCCTGCGCACGCAGCTGGGTACCGAGGACCGTCCGCTGGGCCACGAGGAGACGGCGGGGGAGCCCGGCAGCACCGGCTCGGTCACCCTGGAGCACGCCGAGTGCCTCGCGGCCTGCGACCTCGCCCCGGTGCTGCAGGTCAACTACGAGTACTTCGACAACCAGACCGTCGAGTCCGCGGTGGAGCTCGTCGACGCCCTGCGTCGCGGCGAGCGCCCGCAGCCGACCCGCGGGGCGCCGCTGACCGATCTGCGGACCGTCGAGCTGGAGCTGGCCGGGTTCACCGACGACGCCGGAGGCGTCGACACGACGGCCCGCGTCGAGGGCCCGTCCGGTGCGATCGAGTCGGTGCGCGGGGCCCGGATGGCCGAGGAGAACGGCTGGACCGCCCCGGCGCTGCCCGACGAGCCGCCGGCGATGCCCGCGCTACCGGAGAAGAAGTGATCGCATGAGCACCACTGAGCCTGTGCGCAAGCCGGACCCGATCACGCCCGTCCTGACCAGGCGCTGGCTGTCGCCGCGGTCCTGGTCGATCGACACCTACGAGCAGCTCGAGGGCTACACCTCCCTGCGTACCGCGTTCGCCGCCCACCCCGACCAGCTCATCCAGCTCGTGAAGGACTCCGGGCTGCGCGGCCGCGGTGGTGCCGGGTTCCCCACCGGCATGAAGTGGGGGTTCATCCCGCAGGACGACGGCAGCGGCACGGGGCCCGGTGCGAAGCCGAAGTACCTGGTCATCAACGCCGACGAGGGCGAGCCGGGTACCTGCAAGGACATCCCGACGATGATGGCCGACCCGCACGCGCTCATCGAGGGCTGCATCGTCACCAGCTACGCGATCCGCGCCAACTTCTGCGCGATCTACGTCCGCGGCGAGGCGCTGCACTGCATCCGCAGGCTGCGCGCCGCCGTCCGCGAGGCGAAGGCGAAGGGCTACCTCGGCCGCGACATCCTCGGCTCCGGGTTCGACCTGGAGATCGTGGTGCACGCCGGTGCGGGTGCCTACATCTGCGGCGAGGAGACGGCGCTGCTCGACTCGCTCGAGGGCCGTCGCGGTCAGCCCCGGCTCAAGCCGCCGTTCCCGGCGACCGCCGGGCTCTACGCCTGCCCGACCGTCGTCAACAACGTCGAGACCATCGCCAGCGTCCCCGCCATCGTCAACGGCGGGGCGGCCTGGTTCCGCTCGATGGGGCGCGAGAAGTCGCCCGGCCCGAAGATCTACTCGGTCTCCGGGCACGTCGAGCGTCCCGGCCAGTACGAGGCGCCGCTGGGCATCACGCTGCGGGAGCTCCTGGAGCTCGCCGGCGGGATGAAGGACGGGATCCCGCTGAAGTTCTGGACCCCGGGCGGCTCGTCGACACCCCTGTTCACCGCCGAGCACCTCGACGTCCCCCTGGACTTCGAGGGCGCGGCCGAGGCCGGCTCCATGCTGGGGACGACCGCGGTGCAGGTCTTCAACGAGACCGTCTCGGTGCCGTGGGCGGTCATGAAGTGGACCGAGTTCTACAAGCACGAGAGCTGCGGCAAGTGCACCCCGTGCCGCGAGGGCACGTACTGGCTGGTCCAGGTGCTGCAGCGGATGGTGCGCGGCGAGGGCACCTCGACCGACATCGACACCCTGCTCGACGTCTGCGACAACATCCTCGGCCGCTCCTTCTGCGCCCTCGGCGACGGTGCGACGAGCCCCATCACCAGCGCCATCAAGTACTTCCGCCAGGAGTTCCTGGACCTCATCGCGGAGCAGCCCGATGTGGACCGCCCGGAGCAGCTGGCCGCACTGACCGGAGCGAGCGCATGACCCTCACACCGGAGCGGAACGCCACCGAGGAGACACCCGTCCCCGAGGGCCACGTCCGTCTCACCATCGACGGCCAGGTCGTCGACGCCCCCAAGGGCGAGCTGCTGATCCGCACCTGCGAGCGCCTCGGCATCGTGATCCCGCGGTTCTGCGACCACCCGCTCCTCGACCCGGCCGGCGCCTGCCGCCAGTGCCTGGTCGAGGTGGAGATGGGCGGCCGGCCGATGCCGAAGCCGCAGGCCAGCTGCACCATGACCGTCGCCGACGGGATGGTGGTGAAGACCCAGCACACCTCCGAGCGGGCCGACAAGGCGCAGCAGGGTGTGATGGAGCTGCTGCTCATCAACCACCCGCTGGACTGCCCGATCTGCGACAAGGGCGGCGAGTGCCCGCTGCAGAACCAGGCGATGGCGCACGGCCGGTCGGACTCCCGCTTCGTCGAGACCAAGCGGACCTTCCCGAAGCCGCTGCCGATCTCCAGCCAGGTGCTGCTCGACCGCGAGCGCTGCGTGCTCTGCCAGCGCTGCACCCGGTTCTCCGAGGAGATCGCCGGCGACCCGTTCATCGACCTGCTCGAGCGCGGGGCGAAGCAGCAGATCGGCATCGCCGAGGACCAGCCGTTCCAGTCCTACTTCTCCGGCAACACGATCCAGATCTGCCCGGTCGGGGCGCTCACCAGCGCCGCGTACCGGTTCCGGTCGCGCCCGTTCGACCTGCGCTCGACCCCGGGCGTGTGCGAGCACTGCAGCTCCGGCTGCGCCTCGCGCACCGACTCCCGTCGCGGGACCGTGCTGCGCCGGCTGGCGGGCAACGACCCGGAGGTCAACGAGGAGTGGCTCTGCGACAAGGGCCGGTTCGCCTTCCGCTACACCGGTAGCCAGGGCCGCATCACCCGGCCGCTGGTCCGGCGCGCGGACGGCACGCTGGAGGAGGCCTCCTGGACCGAGGCGCTCGCCGTCGCCGCGGAGGGGCTGCTCGCGGCCCGCGCGGCCGGCGGCATCGGCGTCCTGCCCGGGGGACGGCTGACCGTCGAGGACGCCTACGCCTACGCCAAGTTCGCCCGCGTCGTCGCCGGCACCAACGACATCGACTTCCGCGCCCGCCCGCACTCGGGCGAGGAGCTGGAGTTCCTCGCCGCGCACGTCGCCGGGGGGACTCCTCAGGACTCGGTGACCTTCACGGCGGTCGAGAACGCCCCCGCGGTGCTCACCGTCGGCACCGACCCCGAGGAGGAGTCGGGCATCGTCTTCCTGCGCCTGCGCAAGGCGTACCGGAAGCGCGGGCTGCGCCACTTCCAGGTCGGCCCGTTCACCAGCTACGGCGCCGAGAAGACCGGCGCCACCGTGCTGCACGCTGTGCCCGGCGCGGAGGCCGCGGTCGTCGCCGACCCGGGCGCCGACGTCGTCGCCGCGCTGGAGCAGCCGGGTGCGGTGATCCTGGTCGGGGACCGGGCCGCGGAGTCGCCGGGCCTGTACTCGGCGGTGTCCGCGCTCGCCGCCCGCACCGGCGCGGCGATCGGCTGGCTGCCGCGCCGGGCCGGGGACCGCGGTGCGGTCGAGGCGGGCGCGCTGCCCACCCTGCTGCCCGGCGGCCGGCTCGTCACCGACGCCGCCGCCCGCGCCGAGCTGGAGCAGGTCTGGGGCGCCCCCGTCCCGTCCGCCCCGGGCCGCGACGGCGACGCGATCCTCGCCGCCGCCGCGTCCGGTGAGCTGGCCGCGCTCGTCGTCGGCGGCGTCGACCCGCAGGACATGGCCGACCCGACGGCCGCGATCACCGCGCTGCGCGAGGTCGGGTTCCTGGTCAGCCTGGAGATCCACACCTCGGCGGTCACCGAGCTCGCCGACGTCGTCCTCCCGGTCGCCCCGGACGCCCAGCGCTCCGGCGCCTACGTGAACTGGGAGGGGCGCCGCCGCGAGTTCGGCGTCGCGCTCGACGCGACCGGCGTGCTCCCGGACTGCCGGGTGCTCGACACCCTCGGCGTCGAGATGGACGCGGACCTGTTCACCCAGACCCCGGCCGCCGCGGCCGGGGAGCTGGAGCGGCTCGGCTCGCGCCGCGCCGACGGCGTCGCACCGGACCACACGGCGGGCCAGGCCCGGCGTCCCGGCTACGGCCAGGCGGTCCTCGCCACCTCGCGCCAGATGATCGACGACGGCAGCCTCCAGATCGACGAGCCCGCGCTCGCCGGCACGGCGCGGCGGCCCTACGTCAAGGTCAACGCGGCCACCGCGGAGCGGCTCGCGCTGGTCGAGGGCGCCGAGGCGACGGTCCGCACCGACCGCGGGGCGATCACCCTGCCGGTCGCACTGACCGACCTGCCCGACGGCGTCGTCTGGCTGCCGACCTGCTCGCCCGGCTCGCACGTCCGCCCCACGCTCGGGGTGGGCCACGGTGACCTCGTGACGGTCGGTCCGGCCGGGAACGGAAGCGCGTCGTGAACCTGTCCCAGGTCCCGCCCGCCCCGGTGGACCAGCTGACGCACACCCAGGCGCTGCTCGCCGACGACCCGATCTGGCTGATCCTGATCAAGGTCGTCGGGCTGTTCGCGCTCGGCGTCGTGCTGACCCTGTTCATGATCAACTGGGAGCGCAAGGTCGTCGGCCGGATGCAGCACCGTCCGGGCCCGAACCGGACCGGCCCCGGCGGCTGGCTGCAGAGCCTCGCCGACGGTCTGAAGCTGGCGTTCAAGGAAGACATCATGCCGGCGATGGCCGACAAGAAGGTCTACTTCATCGCCCCGGTCATCTCGACGATCCCGGCGTTCGTCGCCTTCTCCGTCATCCCGTTCGGCGGCGAGGTCACGATCTTCGGCGAGCAGACGGTGCTCCAGCTCGTCGACGTCCCGGTCGGCGTGCTCGTCGTGCTGGCCTGCTCCTCGATCGGCGTCTACGGCATCGTGCTCGGCGGCTGGGCCTCGGGCTCGCCGTACTCGCTGCTCGGGGCGCTGCGCTCGGCCGCCCAGGTCATCTCCTACGAGATCGCGCTGGGCCTGGCCGTCGTCGGCGTCGTCCTCTACTCCGGCTCGCTGTCCACCGCGACGATCGTCGGGGCGCAGGCGTCGGGCTGGTACTTCTGGCTCCTGCTGCCGAGCTTCGTGGTCTTCGTGATCGCGATGGTCGGCGAGACCAACCGGGCGCCGTTCGACCTCCCCGAGGCCGAGTCGGAGCTGGTCGGCGGGTTCCACACCGAGTACTCGTCGCTGAAGTTCGCGCTGTTCTTCCTCGCCGAGTACGTGAACATGGTGACCGTCTCGGCGATGGCGGTGACGCTGTTCCTCGGCGGCGGCATGTGGCCGTGGCCGCTGAGCTTCCTCAACGAGTACGGCTGGATGCAGTTCGTCGCCTTCATCATCAAGGTGCTGCTGTTCCTGTTCGTGTTCATCTGGCTGCGCGGGACGCTGCCGCGGTTCCGCTACGACCAGTTCATGAAGCTGGGCTGGAAGGTCCTGGTCCCGGTCATGCTGGTCTGGATCGTCGCGATCTTCGGCATCCGGGCGTTCGTCAACACCGGCTCGGACAACTACGTGCTGCTGCTGTCGCTGATCGGCTTCGCGCTCGCCGTCGTGCTCGCGGTGGCGTTCCTGCTGCCCGACCGGCAGACCGAGGCGCCACCGGTCGAACCGGCGTCGGACTATCCGGTGCCGCCGCTGGACCTGGTGGTCCCCGACTCACCCCCGAAGCGTCGGAAGGCCGTCACGGCCGGAAAGGACGCGCGCTAGATGTTCGACTTCTTCAAGGGATTCGGCGTCACCTTCTCGACGATGTTCAAGAAGGTCGTCACCGAGGAGTACCCCGAGGACTTCCCGCCCGCCGCGCCGCGCTACCACGGGCGCCACCAGCTCAACCGGCACCCGGACGGGCTGGAGAAGTGCGTCGGCTGCGAGCTGTGCGCCTGGGCCTGCCCGGCCGACGCCATCTACGTCGAGGGCGGGGACAACACCGAGGAGGCGCGGTACTCGCCCGGTGAGCGCTACGGCGCGATCTACCAGATCAACTACCTGCGGTGCATCGGCTGCGGCCTGTGCATCGAGGCCTGCCCGACGCGCTCGCTCACGATGACGAACTTCTACGAGCTGGCCGACGACAACCGGCAGGACCTCATCTACACCAAGGAGCAGCTGATGGCCCCGCTGCTGCCGGGCATGGAGCAGCCGCCGCACCCGATGCGCCTGGGCGACGACGAGCAGGACTACTACGTCTCCGGCCCGACGCTCGCGAAGGTGTCCGCCCAGGACCAGACCAAGGAGCAGGCCCGATGACCACGGCCGCGGTCCTGGCCCAGGCGGCCGGGGAGGTGAGCACCGGCGAGGCGGTCGCGTTCTGGATCCTCGGACCGGTGGCGCTGGCCGGTGCGCTCGGCCTGGTCTTCGCCCGGCACGCGGTGCACGCCGCGCTGCTGCTGGTCCTGACGATGTTCTCGATCGCGGTGCTGTACCTGGTGCAGTCCGCCCCGTTCCTCGGGTTCGTGCAGATCATCGTCTACACCGGCGCCGTGATGATGCTGTTCCTGTTCGTCCTCATGCTGGTCGGACGGGACTCCAAGGACTCGGTGATCGAGGTCCTGCGCGGGCAGCGGGCCGCGGCGCTGGTGTTCGGCGTGGCGCTGGCCGCGCTCCTGGTCGGCGGGCTGGCCCGCGGCCTGACCAGCGTCACCCCCGCGGGGCTGGCGCAGGGCGGGCTCGGGTGGAACGGCAACGTCCCCGGCCTCGGCCGGCTGATCTTCACCGACTACCTGCTGGCGTTCGAGCTGACCGCGGCCCTGCTGATGGTCGCCGCGCTCGGCGCGATGGTGCTGTCCGGCTCGCAGAGCAGCCAGCACACCAAGATCGGCCAGCGCGCGACGGTGCTGAAGCGGCTGCGCGGCGAGCACGCCCGCATCTCCCCGCTGCCCGGCCCCGGCGTCTACGCGACGGCGAACTCGGTCGCGGTCCCGGCGATCCTGCCCGACGGCTCGATCGCCCCGGAGTCGCTGTCGGAGATCATCGAGTCGGTCGCGGTCGACGTGCCGGACACGACGACCCCGGACGCGCACGCGCTGACCGGCCGCCCCGCACCCGACCGGACCGCCGCCTCCGGTGAGGCCGCCGACACCGGGGAGCACCGATGAGGCCCGAGTACTACCTGCTGCTCTCGGCGCTGCTGTTCACCATCGGCGCCGTCGGCGTCCTGGTGCGGCGCAACGCCGTGGTCGTGTTCATGTGCATCGAGCTCATGCTGAACGCGGTGAACCTGACCCTGGTCACGTTCTCGCGCATCAACGGCAACCTCGACGGCCAGGTGATGGCCCTGTTCGTGATGGTCGTCGCGGCCTGTGAGGTCGTCGTCGGGCTCGCGATCATCACGGCCATCTTCCGCACCCGCCAGTCGTCGTCGGTGGACGACGCGAACCTCTTGAAGTACTAGGAGCGCGCTGGTGACCGTCCTTCTCGCACAGGCCGCCCCGCAGGCGACCGGCGCCGCCTCGCTGGCCTGGTTGCTGATCGCGCTCCCCGCGGCCGGTGCACTCGTGCTCTTCCTCGCCGGACGGCGGGCCGACGCCTGGGGCCACTGGCTCGGCGTCGCGACCGTCGTCGGCGCGTTCGTCGTCGGTGTGACGATATTCCTGCAGATCCTCGGTCTCTCCGCCGACGAGCGGCTGCGCGAGCAGTCGCTGTGGTCCTGGATGTCCTCCGGCGCGCTGGAGGTCGACTTCGGGCTCCGGATCGACACGCTGTCGCTGACGTTCGTACTGCTGATCACCGGGGTCGGGGCGCTCATCCACCTCTACTCGGTCGGCTACATGAGCCACGACCCGAACCGGCGGCGGTTCTTCGCGCAGCTGAACCTGTTCGTCGCCGCGATGCTGGTGCTGGTCCTCGGCAACAACTTCGTGATGCTCTACCTCGGCTGGGAGGGCGTCGGTCTGGCGTCGTACCTGCTGATCGGCTTCTACCAGGACCGGCCCTCCGCGGCGACGGCGGCGAAGAAGGCGTTCCTGATGAACCGGGTCGGCGACGTCGGCCTGGCGATCGCGATCTTCCTGCTCTGGCTGGAGCTCGGGACCCTGCAGTACACCGAGGTCTTCGCCCGCATCGGCGAGGTCGGCGGCGGCACGGTCCTCGCGATCACGCTGCTGCTCCTGCTCGGCGCCTGCGGCAAGTCCGGCCAGTTCCCCCTGCAGTCCTGGCTCCCGGACGCGATGGAGGGCCCGACCCCGGTCTCGGCCCTGATCCACGCGGCCACGATGGTCACCGCGGGCGTCTACCTCATCGCCCGGGCGTCGCCGATCTACAACCTGTCCGAGACCGGACGGCTGGTCGTCGCGCTCATCGGTGTCGTCACGCTGATGATCGGCGCGATCATCGGCTGCGCCTACGACGACATCAAGAAGGTCCTGGCCTACTCCACGGTCAGCCAGATCGGCTACATGATCCTCGCCGTCGGGCTCGGGCCGGCCGGCTACGCGCTGGGCATCCTGCACCTGCTGACGCACGGCTTCTTCAAGGCCGGGCTCTTCCTCGGCGCCGGTTCGGTCATGCACGCCATGAACGACGACGTCGACATGCGCCGCTTCGGCGGCCTGTGGCGGAAGATGCCGGTCACCTTCGTGACCTTCGGCCTCGGCTACCTCGCACTGATCGGCTTCCCGTTCCTGTCCGGCTACTTCTCCAAGGACGCGATCATCGAGGCCGCGTTCGCGCAGGAGGGCTGGCAGGGCTGGGTGTTCGGTGGGCTCGCGACGCTCGCGGCCGGTCTGACCGCCTTCTACATGACCCGCCTGATGATCATGACGTTCTTCGGTGCGGAGCGGTGGCGCACGGTGCAGTCCACCGACGGCCGCGACTACCACCCGCACGAGTCCCCGGCGACGATGACCGTCCCGATGATCGTGCTGGCCGTCGGCTCCGTCTTCGGCGGCGGCGTGCTCTACGGGATGATCCCGGAGTGGCTCGCCCCGGTCGTGGGGGAGCGCCTCGAGCTCGAGGGCGGCGCCCTGCCGCACGCGGTGATCCCGTGGCTGGTCGTCGGCGTCTCGCTGCTCGGCGTGCTGGCGGGCTACCTGTTCGTCGGCCGCTCCCCGGTGCCGGTGGAGCGCCCGCAGCGGGTGTCGCCGGTCGTCGCCGCGGCCCGTGCCGACCTCGGCGCGAACGCCTTCAACGAGGCGTTCATCGAGCGGCCCGGCATCGTCCTCACACGGGCGCTCGCCTGGTTCGACGACCGCGGGATCGACGGGGCCGTCAACGGCACCGCGTCGGCGTTCGGCGGCGGTTCCAGCCGCCTGCGCCGGCTCCAGACCGGCTTCGTCCGGTCCTACGCACTCTCGATGCTCGGCGGGGCGGTCATCGTCGTCGCCGCGATGCTGGCGGTGAGGTTCGTCTCATGACCCCCCTGGACACGGCTCCCATCGTCCCCGGCTCCGGGGGCAACCCGTTCCTGATCGTCCTGCTGCTGGTGCCGGTCGTCGGCGCGCTGGTCATGTACCCGCTGCGCGCCAACACCGGGCTCGCGAAGGCGGTCGCGATGGCGACGGCGCTGCTGGAGCTGGTGCTCGTCGTCGTCGCGTGGGCGCTCTACTCCATCCCCGCGGCGCAGGCCGGCGCCCGGTTCCAGCTCGAGTTCTCGATGTCCTGGATCCCCGCGTTCGGTACGCACATCGCGTTCGGCGTCGACGGCATCGCGCTGGCGCTGATCGGGCTCACCGCGTTCCTGGTGCCCGGCCTGATGCTGTTCGCGTGGGCGGAGAAGGTGCCCGAGGGCCGCTCGGCCGCCGGGTACTTCGCGCTGCTGCTGGCGACCCAGGCGACGCTGGTCGGCGTCTTCGCCGCCACCGACGTCTTCCTGTTCTACGTGTTCTTCGAGGCCATGCTGGTCCCGATGTACTTCCTGATCGGCCGCTTCGGCGGGCCGCGCCGGCAGTACGCGGCGGTCAAGTTCTTCCTGTACTCGCTGCTCGGCGGCCTCATCATGCTGGCGTCGCTGATCGGGCTGTTCGTGGTCAGCGAGCAGCAGCTGGGCCAGGGCACGTTCACCTGGGCCGACCTGCAGGCGATGGCGTCGAGCGTGCCGGAGTCGACCCAGATCTGGCTGTTCCTCGGCTTCTTCGTCGCCTTCGCGATCAAGGCGCCGCTCGTGCCGTTCCACACCTGGCTGCCCGACGCCGGTGCCGAGGCCCCGATCGTCGGCGCGGTGCTGCTGGTCGGCGTGCTGGACAAGGTCGGTACCTACGGCTTCCTGCGCTACCTGCTGCCGCTGTTCCCGCAGGCGTCGCAGACCCTGGCGCCGCTGGTGCTGGTGCTCGCCGTCGCCGGGATCGTCTACGCCGCACTGCTCGGGGTCGCCCAGACCGACATGGGCCGGTTCGTCGCCTACACCTCGGTGGCGCACTTCGGCTTCATCGCGCTCGGGGTGTTCGCGTTCTCCTCGCAGGCCTTCGCCGGCGCGACGCTCTACATGGTCAACCACGGTCTCTCGACCGGCATGCTGTTCGTCATGGTCGGCGTGCTGATCAGCCGCGGCGGCTCGCGCCTGATCGCCGACTACGGCGGCGTCGCGAAGCTCGCCCCGGTGATGGCGGGCTGCCTGCTGCTGGCAGGGATGAGCTCGCTGGCGCTGCCCGGCACGAACTCGTTCGTCTCGGAGTTCCTGGTGCTGGTCGGCTCGTTCCCGAACCGGCCGGTGTTCACCGTGATCGCGACGATCGGCATCATCTTCGCCGCGCTCTACGTGCTGTGGTTCTACCAGCGCACGATGCAGGGCCCGGTGCGCGGCACCGCGGTCATGGCGGCGCTGGAGCGCGGCGGCGTGGGCGGCCCGGGGTCGATGATCGACCCGGCGGTCGCCGCGCAGCGCAAGGGCACCGGCTTCCCCGACCTCACGGGTCGCGAGATCGGCGTGCTCGTGCCGCTGATCGTCGCGATCGTGGTGCTCGGCTTCTACCCGGGCCCGGTGCTCGACCTGATCAACCCGTCGGTGACGGCGACGATGACCGAGCTCGGCCTGCCCGACCCGGTCGTCGCTGGAGGGATCGCTCGATGAGCTCGTTGGTTCTCCCCGCCCAGGTGGCTCCGATCGAGATGCCCGCGGTCGACTGGGCGGCCACCGCGCCGCTGTGGATCGTGTTCGCGGGTGCCTGCGTGTCGGTGCTGCTGGAGGCGTTCCTCCCGCGGCACCAGCGCTGGCCCGTCCAGGTCGTGCTGACCGGGCTGACCCTGGTCGCGGCGCTCGTCGCGCTGGCCGGGTACGCGCTCGGGTCCCCGGCGGCCGTGCTGACCTTCGGCACCGCGCTGTCGGTGGACGCGCCGTCGCTGTTCCTGTGGGGCACCCTGATCGTCCTCGCGATCCCCAGCCTGCTGCTGATCGCGGACCGGTCGGTGGAGCCGGGCGGGGTGTTCGTCGCCTCGGCCGCCGAGCGGGCCGCGGTCCGAGCCGGCGGCGGCCCGGCCACCCCGGCCGGCGGCGAGCACGTCGACCGCTCCTACGGGGCGCCCGACGAGACACCGACGATGCAGACCGAGCCGTTCCCGTTCGTGCTGTTCGCGCTCGGCGGCATGATGGCGTTCGTCGCGGCGAACGACCTGCTGACGATGTTCATCGCGCTCGAGGTCCTGTCGCTGCCGCTGTACCTGATGTGCGGGCTGGCGCGGCGCCGCCGGCTGCTGTCGCAGGAGTCCGCGGTCAAGTACTTCCTGCTCGGCGCGTTCGGCTCGGCGTTCTTCCTCTACGGCATCGCGCTGCTCTACGGCTACGCGGGCTCGGTGCGGCTCTCGGCCATCTCCCAGGCCGCCGCGGGCACCCTGGCGTCGGACACGCTGCTGTTCGCGGGCCTGGCGCTGCTGCTGGTGGGGCTGCTGTTCAAGGGCTCGGTCGCCCCGTTCCACACCTGGACCCCGGACGTCTACCAGGGCGCCCCGACGCCGGTCACGGCGTTCATGGCGGCCTGCACGAAGGTCGCCGCGTTCGGCGCGATCGCCCGGGTGCTCTACGTCGGCTTCGGCAGCACCGTCTGGGAGTGGCGCGGCGTGCTGTGGGTGGTCGCGGTCGTCTCGATGGTCGTCGGCGCGGTGCTGGGGCTCACCCAGACCGACGTGAAGCGCATGATCGCCTACTCCTCGATCGCGCACGCCGGGTTCATCCTGCTCGGCGCGATGGCGCTGACCCCGCAGGGCACGTCCGGGCTCATGTTCTACCTGCTGGCCTACGGCTTCACGACGATCGCGGTCTTCGGGATCATCTCGCTGGTCCGCACCGGTGACGGCGAGGCCTCGGACCTGGCGGCCTGGGCGGGCCTGGCGAAGCGGTCGCCGCTCGTCGCCGGGATCATGACGTTCCTGCTGCTCGCGCTCGCCGGCATCCCGCTGACCAGCGGGTTCACCGCCAAGTTCGCGGTGTTCTCGGCGGCGTCGGCGGACGGGATGGTGCCGCTGGTGGTGATCGCGCTGGTCGCGTCCGCGGTGGCCGCGTTCTTCTACCTGCGCATCGTGGTGCTCATGTACTTCTCCGAGCCCGCCGAGGACGGTCCGGCCGTCGTCGTGCCCGGGGCGTTCACCACCGTGGCCATCACCCTGGGCACGCTGGCGACCCTCGTTCTCGGGATTCTTCCCACACCCGTCCTCGAATGGGCCGCCAGCGGCGCGTTCTCGGGCTGACGTTCGTAGGCTGTGGGGGTGGAGACACAGAGTGTGGCCGGGATCCGGATGGCCGATCCGGTCCTGGCCGAGGCCACCGCTGACGGGCTCAAGCGGGTCGAGGACCTGCTGCACCGCGAGGTGCACAGCGACTACGAGTTCGTCACCGAGACCTCGTTGCACCTGATCGACGCGGGGGGCAAGCGGTTCCGTCCGCTGTTCACGCTGCTCGCGGCGCAGGTGGGGCCGCATCCCGAACGCGACGAGGTGATCACGGCGGCCGCCGTGGTGGAGCTGATCCACCTGGCGACGCTGTACCACGACGACGTGATGGACGAGGCGTCCATGCGGCGGGGCGCGGAGTCCGCGAACTCGCGCTGGGACAACTCGATCGCGATCCTGACCGGGGACTTCCTGTTCGCGCACGCGTCGCGGCTGGTCGCCGACCTGGGGCCGGACGCGGTGCGGATCATCGCCGAGACGTTCGCGCTGCTCGTGACCGGTCAGATGCGCGAGACCCGCGGCCCCAAGGCGTCCGACGACCCGGTGCAGCACTACCTGCGGGTGGTCGCGGAGAAGACCGGGTCGCTCATCGCGACCTCGGGCCGCTACGGCGGCATGTTCTCCGGCGCACCCGCCGAGCACGTCGAGGCGCTGCGGACCTTCGGCGAGGTCATCGGGGCGGCGTTCCAGATCTCCGACGACATCATCGACATCGCGTCGCCGTCGGACGACTCGGGCAAGACGCCCGGCACCGACCTGCGCGAGGGCGTGCACACCCTGCCGATGCTCTACGCCCTGCGCGACGGCGACGACTCCGCCGACGCGCGCAGGCTGCGTCAGCTGCTGGCCGCCCCGATCAGCGACGACGACGAGGTGGCCGAGGCGCTGGAGCTGCTCCGCTCCGGTGACGCGCTGGTCAAGGCCCGCGAGACCGTCGCCGGGTACGCGGACCGGGCGCGCGCCGAGCTGGCGGTGCTGCCGCCGTGCCCGGCGATCGAGGCGCTGCGGACGCTGACCGACTACACGGTGGAGCGGGTGGGCTGAGGGGCCGGTGGGCGTCGCCGTCGCAGCAGGTCGACGGTGAAGACCACCAGCGCCAGCCAGACGAGGGCGAACCCGGCCCAGCGGGCCGGGGCCATCGTCTGCCCGACCACCAGCACGCCCCACAGGAACTGCAGCGTGGGGTTGATGTAGAGCAGCACCCCGAGGGTCGTGAGCGGCAGCCGGCGCGCCGCGGAGCCGTAGAGCAGCAGCGGCAGCGCCGTCGCCGGGCCCGCGGACAGCATCAGCAGCAGGTGCCACGGGCCGTGCCCGGTGAACGTGCCGCCGCCGGAGAGTTCCACGACGACCAGGAACACCGCGGCCGGCACGACGAGAACGAGGCCCTCCGCGGTCAGCCCGGCCGCGGCGGGCAGCGGCGCGGTCGCCTTGAACAGTCCGTAGATCCCGAACGAGCAGGCCAGTGCCATCGACAGCCACGGCACCGTGCCGTTCCCGACGGCGATGACGACGACGGCCGTCGCCGCCAGCCCCAGCGCCACCCACTGCGCGGGCCGCAGCCGCTCCCGCAGGACGAGGACGCCGAACAGCACCCCGACCAGCGGGGTCATGTAGTAGCCGAGCGCGGACTCGACGACCAGGCCCGCCGACACGCCCCAGATGAACAGGCCCCAGTTCACCGCGATGAACACCGCGGCGGCGGCCGTCGCGAGCCATCCGCGGACACCGAGCCCGCGCACGTCGCCCCAGCCGCGCAGCACGGTCAGCACCAGCGACATCAGCACCGCGGTCCACAGCACGCGGTGGGCGAGCACCTCCGGCGGCGCCGCGGGGTCCAGCAGCGGCCAGAACGCCGGGAACAGGCCCCACAGGACGTACGCGCCGATCCCCGCGGTGAGCCCGGCGGGGTTCCGCTCGCTCCGTTCGGGTGTGGTTCGTTCGGGGGAACGAGCGGTGGTCATGGTCGCTTCGGGTGGTCGGTCACGGGCACGATGATCCGGTACGGGTGTGCTCCCGCGCGAGACGACGGCGGGGCGGGCACGATCCGTGATACCAAGCACGGCGACAGCGGTCCGGGACGGTCCCGGGCGGACGGAGGTCCGGCATGGGCTGGATGTGGGTACTGCTGGCGGTGCTCGTGGTCCTGGTGGCGGCGGGAGTACTGGTGTCCCGTCGCCGCGGAGGGACCGTCGAGGGCGGTCCGGAGGCCACGGGGACGCCCGACACGGCGGAGGTGCCCGACGGGCCGGGCCCGGGGCGCGACCCCGGGACCGTGGCGCTGTTCGACACCGCGGGGGTGGTCGACCCGTCCGCCGCGGCGGCCGGGTCGCACGCGCCGTCGCCGGACGTCGCACCGCAGCCCTCCTCGGCGGACGGTGCGGAGGAGTGGTCCGGCCCCGGGGCGACCGCGGGCGGGCCCACCGGGACCAGCGATGCGCCGGCTGGGCACGGGCTGTCCGACGGGACGGAGGACGACCCGGCGCCCGGGACGCGGCCACCGGACGTCGCGCCCGGAGCCACGGCGACGGCCCCGGACCCGTCCGGTCCGGAGGTGTCGGATCGCGGTGCCGCCGGAGACGGAGCCGACGGGGACGTCGTCACGGCGGGCGGGACCGGCCCGGGTGGCGGCGACAGGCCCACGTCCGACGGTGCCGTTGCCCTGTCCCAGGACGGTGCGGCCCACGACGGTGCGGCCCACGACGGTGCGGCCCACGACGGCACAGCCCTGGACGGCACAGCCCTGGACGGCACAGCCCCGGACGGCACAGCCCCGGACGGCACAGCCCACGAGGGCGTGGCCCAGGTCGGTGTGGCCCAGGTCGGTGCGGTGCAGAACGGTGCGGCCCACGACGGTCCGGTGGACGACGGCGCGGCCGGCCCCGTCCCGATCCCGGGCGAGCCGGGCAGCGCCGCCACGGCCCCCGAGGTCCCCCTCCCGCGCCCCGAGAGCGACCCGGCGTCGCCGGAGGGATCGGCCGAGGACGACGAGCCGGCCGGCCGCCACGCCCTGCGCGACGACGTCGAACCGGCCCCGCTGCCCGAGCCGGGCCCCGCGCCGGCCGACGACGGCCCGCCCGCACCGCTGCCGATCCCGTCGCGGCCGCGACAGGGCGCCGGCGGCTCGGCGCTGGCGGCGCTCGACTCCATGATCATCGGCCCGTCCGCGGCGTCCGCGCCGCTGCCCCCGGGTGTGCGTCCCGGCCCGTACCCGGACTCGGTGCTCGCCCCCACCGACGGCGGCGACCCGCCCGAGACGCACCGGGTGAAGGTGCACAGCGGTTCGCGGCGGTTCCACCCGCCCGAGTCGCCGTACTACGTCCGCACCCGCGCGGACCTGTACTTCACCGCGGAGGGCGCCGCACGGGCGGCCGGGTTCATCGCCTGGCACGAACGCCCCGGGGCCCGCTGAGACCCACCGCCTCCGGACACACGACGGCCCCGGTACTCCGAGGAGTACCGGGGCCGCGGTGTGTCACGGGCCGGGACCTAGACGATGGTCCAGGTGTCGCGGCCGTTCAGCAGGGCCTGCAGGTCCGCGTCGGGCTTGGCGTCCTTGGCCGCTTGGACCTGGGCGCGGGCGGCGTCGTCGTAGGTGGTGCGGTCGGTGTTGCGGAAGATCCCGGTGACGGTGTGGGTGAGGTCCTGGTCCGAGAGCCGGGACAGGGCGAAGGCCAGCTCGTGGTCGGCGGCGTCGTGCACGACGATCTGCGAGGCGTCCACCGAGGCGGTCTCGACGACCTTGAGCTTGAACCCGTCCTGCACGACGGCGTGCGAACCCTCGGCGCCGAAGACGATCGGCTCACCGTGGACGACGGGGATGAGCCGGTTGTCGGTGTCGCCCTTGCGGAGCACGTCGAAGCTGCCGTCGTTGAAGATGGGGCAGTCCTGGAAGATCTCGACCAGGGCGGAGCCGCGGTGCTCGGCGGCGGCCTGCAGCACGGCGGTGAGGCTCTTGCGGTCGGAGTCCAGGGCCCGTCCGACGAAGCTCGCCTCGGCCCCGAGGGCCAGCGAGATCGGGTTGAACGGGTGGTCCAGCGATCCCATCGGGGTGGACTTGGTGACCTTCCCGACCTCGGAGGTCGGGGAGTACTGGCCCTTGGTCAGCCCGTAGATCCGGTTGTTGAACAGCAGGATCTTGATGTTGACGTTCCGGCGCAGCGCGTGGATCAGGTGGTTGCCGCCGATGGAGAGCGCGTCGCCGTCGCCGGTCACGACCCAGACGCTGAGGTCCTCGCGGCTGGTCGCGAGACCGGTCGCGATGGTCGGGGCGCGGCCGTGGATGGAGTGCATCCCGTAGGTGTTGAGGTAGTACGGGAACCGCGAGCTGCAGCCGATGCCGGAGACGAAGACGGTGTTCTCGCGCTTGATGCCCAGGGTGGGGAGGAACTGGCGGACGGCGGCGAGGACGGCGTAGTCGCCGCAGCCGGGGCACCAGCGGACCTCCTGGTCGGAGGTGTAGTCCTTCGCGGTCTGCTTCGCGTCCGTGGTCGGGACGCCGTCGAGGCCGCCGATGGACGGCAGGCCCAGGTCGGTGGCGGTCATGCCTGCGCTCCAGTGGTCTCGTTGGCGATGTCGGACGCCGACTCCGGGTGCTTGCCGGTGAGGTAGTCCAGGAACACGTCCTGGAGCTCCTCGGCCCCGAACGGGAGCCCGGCGACCTTGGTGTAGCTCTTGACGTCGACCAGGTGCTCGGCGCGCAGCAGCATGGCGAGCTGACCGAGGTTCATCTCGGGGCAGAGCACCGTGCGGTAGCCGCCCAGGATCTCGCCGAGGTTGGCCGGCATCGGGTTGAGGTTGCGCAGGTGCACCGTGGCGACGGAGTGGCCCAGCTTGCGCACGCGCCGCGCCGCGGCGTTGATCGGGCCGTAGGTCGAGCCCCAGCCGATGACGAGGAAGTCCGCGTCGCCGTCGGGGTCGTCGACCACGAGGTCGGGGACGTCGATGCCGTCGATCTTGGCCTGGCGCAGCCGGACCATGCGGTCGTGGTTGTCGGGGTCGTAGGAGATCGAGCCGCGCCCGTCGGCCTTCTCCAGCCCACCGACCCGGTGCTCCAGCCCGGCGGTGCCCGGGATCGCCCACGGCCGGGCCAGGGTCTCGGGGTCACGCAGGTACGGCCAGAACTCCCCGGACCCGTCGGGGGCGTTGGGTTCGGTCGCGAACCCCGGGTCCACCGTCGGCAACGACTCGACGTCGGGGATCTTCCACGGCTCCGAACCGTTGGCCAGGGCCCCGTCCGACAGCAGCATGACTGGGGTGCGGTACTTCACCGCGATCGCGGCGGCCTCGACCGCGGCGATGAAGCAGTCCCCCGGCGTGCAGGGGGCGATCACCGGCAGCGGCGCCTCTCCGTTGCGCCCGTGCAGGGCCTGGAGCAGGTCGGCCTGCTCGGTCTTGGTCGGCAACCCCGTCGAGGGCCCACCCCGCTGCACGTCGATGACCAGCAGCGGCAGTTCCAGGGCGACGGCCAGGCCGACGGTCTCGGCCTTGAGCGCGATCCCCGGCCCCGACGTGGTGGTCACGCCGAGTGCCCCGCCGAAGGCTGCGCCGAGGGCGGCGCCGACACCGGAGATCTCGTCCTCGGCCTGGAACGTGGTCACGCCGAAGGCCTTGTGCTTGGACAGCTCGTGGAGGATGTCCGAGGCCGGGGTGATCGGGTAGGTCCCCAGGAACACCGGCAGGCTCGTCGTCCGCCCCGCGGCGATGAGCCCGTAGGCCAGGGCGACGTTCCCGGTGATCTGCCGGTAGGTCCCCGGTGCCAGGCGGGCCGGCGCGACCTCGTAGGTCACCGCGAACGCCTCGGTCGTCTCCCCGTAGGCGTGCCCCGCGCGGAACGCCAGGATGTTGGCCTCGGCGATGTCGGGCTTCTTCGCGAACTTCTCCCGCAGGAACCGCTCGGTCGACTCCGAGGGGCGGTGGTACATCCAGGACAGCAGACCCAGGGCGAACATGTTCTTCGCCCGCTCGGCGTCCTTCTTCGACAGCCCCGTCTCCTCCAGCGCCCCGCGGGTCAGGGTCGCCATCGCGACCCCGTGCACCGCGTAGGGCTCGAGCGAGCCGTCCTCCAGCGGGTTCGCCGCGTAGCCGACCTTGGTCAGATTCCGCTTCGTGAACTCGTCGGTGTTGACGATCAGCACCCCGCCCTGGGGCAGGTCGCCGATGTTGGCCTTCAGCGCCGCCGGGTTCATCGCGACCAGCACGTCGGGGCGGTCACCGGGGGTCAGGATGTCGTAGTTCGCGAAGTGCAGCTGGAACGACGACACCCCCGGCAGGGTCCCGGCAGGCGCCCGGATCTCCGCGGGGAAGTTCGGCAGCGTCGACAGGTCGTTGCCGAAGTTCGCGGTCTCGGAGGTGAAACGGTCACCCGTCAGCTGCATGCCGTCGCCGGAGTCGCCGGCGAACCGGATGACCACCCGGTCGCGCTGCACGACCTCGGAGTCGCGTGCCTCGACGGGAGTGTCGCTGGTCGTCATGGGCTGATGGTCCCCAGTTCGGCGTCGAATTGTCCCTCGATGCATCGAGGTTAACTCCCGGTTCGGCCCCCTGTCCGGAGACCCGGGGTCACGTCACATAACCCGGATTACGTTCGTGTCGCGTATCACTTCTTGCTGATCTTCTTCTGCAGCGCCGCGACGCGCTCCGCGAACGCCTCGGAGTGCACCGTCTCGGCCTGCGCGCGGACCTCGACGTCGGTGGCGTCGGCGTGCGCGGTGAGCCGGGAGGTGATCCGCATCGTCGCCTTGGTGGTGACGATCAGATCCCGCGGTGCGGCGGCCGCCCGGCCCGCGAGCTCGTGGGCGCCTGCCATCAGGTCCTCGTCGCTGTCGTAGGCGCGCCAGGCCAGGCCGACGCGCTCGGCCTCGCGGGCGTCGAGGACGTCGCCGAACAGGGTCATCGCCGCGGTGCCCTGGGCGCCGAGGGCGCGCTGGGCCATCCACGTGTAGCCGCCGCCGGGGTGCAGGCCCAGCTGCATGAAGCGGACGTCGAACCTCGCGGTCGGGCCGGCCAGCCGGACGTCGCAGGCCAGTGCCAGGTTGATCCCGGCGCCGACGGCGGCGCCGTTGACCGCGGCCAGGGTCGGCAGCGGGGACGAGGCGATGGCGAGGAATCCGGAGTAGACGCGCTTGAGCGTGGCCGGGTCGGCCTCCTGCAGCTCGGCGAGGTCACCGCCCGCGCAGAAGGCGGGTGCCTGCCCGGTGACGACGATCGCACCGACCGAGTCGTCGGCGTTCGCGGCCTCGACGGCGGCGACGAGCTTCTGCGAGAGGTCCAGGTTCAGCGCGTTGCGTCGTGCCGGGTTGGACACGGTGAGCACCGCGACACCGTCGGTGACCTCGGTGCGGACCTCTGTCGTGACATCGCCGTCGCTCATGGGCCCGACTCTTCCACGCCGGGTTAGCCTCCCGCACGTGACGGGTGCACAGGTGACCGGGCGGGCCGAGCTGCCCCGCCACCACGCCGGCTGCTTCGCCTGCGGTGACGGCCCCGGCGGGCTGCGGATGCGCTTCGCCGATCCCGGCCCCGACTCCGACGGGCGGGCCCGGGTGACGGGGGCGGTCGTCGTCGCCGACGCGCACGAGGGCGCGCCCGGGCTGGTGCACGGCGGGGTGCTGGCCGCGGCGATGGACGAGCTGTTCGGCGCGCTCCAGCACCACCTCGACGGCCACTACGTGACCGCGGAGCTGACCACCCGCTACCGGGCGCCGGTGCCGCTCGGCACGACGCTGCACCTCGACGCGGTGATCGAGTCGGTCGACGGGCGCAAGCTGTGGGTCCGCGGCACGGGCAGGCTCGACGCCCCGGACGGCACCGTCGCGGTGTCGGCGACGGCGCTCTTCCTCGGCGTCACGCTCGACCACTTCCGCCGCCACGCCCCCGAGGGCACCCGCTTCCGGGAGCGGCACGCGCGCTGAGCCGCGGCCGGGGCGGGTCACACCCGGGAACGCGGCGCCCGGTTCGTCCGTTGACCCGGGTGACCCCCGCAGGACCGCACGGAAAGGCGACCCCGGCGTGCACAGCCACATGAACGGTCTGAAGACGGCCGTCCTCCTCGGCGCGATGAGCGCCCTGATCCTCGCGATCGGCGGGGTCCTGGGCGGGCGCGGCGGACTGGTCATCGCGCTCGTCATCGCGTTCGCGGTGAACGGGTGGGCCTACTTCAACTCGGCGAAGACGGCGCTGCGGTCCATGCACGCCCAGCCGATCACCGAGGCCGAGTACCCGCAGCTGTTCCGGATCGTCCGCGAGCTGAGCCAGCGGGCCCGCCAGCCCATGCCGTCGCTGCACATCAGCCCGACCGACGCGCCGAACGCGTTCGCCACGGGCCGCAACCCGCGGCACGCCGCGGTCTGCGTGACCACCGGTCTGCTGCACCTGCTCGACGAGCGCGAGCTGCGCGCCGTCATCGGCCACGAGCTCAGCCACGTCTACAACCGCGACATCCTGATCTCCTCGATCGCCGGTGCGCTCGCCTCGGCGGTGTCGTTCCTCGCGAACTTCGCGATGTTCGCCTCGATCTTCGGCGGCGGCGACGAGGACCGCCCGAACCCGATCGCGATCATCCTGGTCGCGATGCTGGGGCCGATCGCGGCCGGCGTCGTGCAGATGGCCGTCAGCCGGTCCCGGGAGTACCAGGCCGACGCGTCGGGCGCCGAGCTCACCGGCGACCCGCTGGGCCTGGCCTCGGCGCTGCACAAGCTCAAGTACGGCACCGCGGCCGCCCCGCTGCCCCCGGACCCGCGGCTCACCGCGCAGTCGCACCTGATGATCGCCAACCCGTTCCGGCCCGGCGAGAAGATGGCGAGGTGGTTCTCCACCCACCCGCCGATCGAGGACCGGATCGCGCGGCTCCAGCAGATGGCCCGCCGCTGAGCGGACCGTTCGGGGTGGTTGCGTGTCCCCGGGTCGCTGTTCCGTAACGGTTCGGGGTACCGCGAGCGATGGAACTCCCAGAGCAGAGCTCCCCCTGCGGAAGAGGACCCATGAGCGAGACCCCGTCCCAGAAGCCCCGCCACACGCTCACCGACACCGGTGGGACGCCGTCGGTGCCGCTCCAGGGCGGCCCGGTCGAGGTGCCGTCACCGGCGCGCCCGGGGGACGACGTGGTCACCGGGACCGGCCCGGGGGAGCAGGTCGCGCTGCCGGCGGCCCGGTCGTCCTCGGACGCCGACGCACCGGTCGCCGCCGACGTCCCGGCCTCCTCCGCCCCGGACTCCGACACGGACACCGCGGCCGCGCCCACCCCGGACGCGGAGCCGGAGACGCCGGAGCCCCGTGCCCCCCGTGCGGCCGCGCCGGACACGGCGCCCGGCGGCGGGTCCTCCGACTACGCACCCACCACCGCGCTGCCCGTCGTCCCGCGTCCCCGCGACGCGGCCGGTCCCGGCCGGCAGCGGCCGGTCGGCGTCCCGCCCCGGCAGGCCCCGGGCGCCTACGTCCCCGGGCAGTACGCCGCGGCGGCCCCGCGACACCCGTTCCGACCGACGGCGCCCCGGCAGCCCGTGGCGGGCCGGCCCCCGGCGGTGCAGCGCCCGCCCGCGCGATTCCCGTCGGGACCCGCAGCACAGGCCCCGGCCGTCCAGCGGCTCCCCGAGCCGTTCCGCGCGGCGCCGCTGCCCGAGGGCGGCGGCACCCGAACCTCCGGTGGTTTCCGGCTGCCCGACTTCCCGGCCCGCACCCGGCCGGTGCTGCCCGCCGTCCTGGGCGCGGCGGCCGCGGTCGTCCTGGCCCTCGGTGTCGTCGCCGGGGTCACCGGCACGTCCGACGCGTTGCCGGCGCCCGCGCCCGCCCCGGTGTCCACTCCCTGACCGATCTGCTTGTATCCCCGCCGTGGGGATCTCCTGGGACGACTACCGCAGCCACGACGCCGTCGGGCTGGCCGCACTCGTCGCCGCGGGTGAGGTGAGCGCGGCCGACCTGCTGGAGGCCGCCGTCGCCCGCGCCGACGCCGTCGAGCCGGGCCTCAACGCCATCCGGCTGCGCCTCGACGACGCCGCCCGCTCCCGCGCACGTGGCCCGCTGACCGGGCCGTTCGCGGGCGTCCCGTTCCTGGTGAAGGATCTCGCCCAGCACATCGCCGGGGTCCCGACGGCGTCCGGCTCCCGTCCGCTCGCCGACCACCCGCGCCCCGAGACCTCGACGGTGGTCCGGCGCTGGACCGAGGCCGGTCTCGTCGTGTTCGGACGGACCGCCACGCCCGAGTTCGGTGCCCGCGCCGTCACCGAACCCGCGCTCGGCGGCCCGACCCGCAATCCGTGGGACCCCGGCCGCACCCCCGGCGGCAGCTCCGGCGGGTCCGCCGCGGCCGTCGCCGCCGGGATCGTCCCCGCGGCCGGCGCGAGCGACGGCGGCGGCTCCATCCGCATCCCGGCCGCCGCCTGCGGGCTGTTCGGGCTCAAGCCCGGCCGCGGCGTGACGCCGTCCGGGCCGGACGTCGCCGAGGGCTTCCACGGCGCGGCGGTGCAGGGTGTGCTGTCGCGGACCGTGCGGGACTCCGCGGCCCTGCTCGACGTGACGGCCGGTCCGGAACCGGAGGGCCCCTACGTCGTGCGTCCGCCGGAGCGCCCGTACGTCGACGCCGTCCGGGACGACCCGGCGCCGCTGCGGATCGGGCTGGCCACCGCCGCGCCGCTGGGCACCGACGTGGACCCCGAAGCGGTCGCCGCGGCCACCGACGCCGCCGAGCTGCTGACCTCGCTCGGGCACGTCGTGGAGGAGTCCGCCCCCGCCCTCGACGGCCGGGCGCTGGCCACCGACTTCCTCACCACCTGGTTCTCCACGATCTCGGCGCAGGTGGCGTCGGCGCGGGCGCTGACCGGCTGCGGCGACGACGCCTTCGAGACCGAGACCCGGGTCATGGCCGCGATCGGCCGCGCCACCCCCGCGCCGGACTACCTCGCCGCGCTCGCCCGCCGCCAGGACCACACCCGCGCGCTGGCCGCGTTCCACGAGCGCTACGACCTGCTCCTCACCCCGACCCTGGCCCGGCCGCCGTGGCCGATCGGGGAGCTGGCACTGCCCGCCCCGGCCCGGATCGGCGCGCAGGCGCTGCTGCGGGCCGGCGCATCCGGCCTGTTCGGACGGCTCGGCCTGGTCGAGAGCCTGGTCGACGCCAACTTCGCCCCGGTGCCCTACACCCAGCTGGCGAACCTGACCGGGCGGCCCGCGTCGTCGGTGCCGCTGTACCGGACGGCGTCCGGGCTGCCGCTGGGCGTGCAGTTCGTCGGGCGGCCGGGGTCCGAGCCGCTGCTGCTCGCCCTGGCGGCGCAGCTGGAGCGGGCGCGGCCGTGGGCGCACCTGCGGCCCGCGGTCTAGGGGTCGACGAGCCGCGCGAGTTCCCGCACACCCGCTCCCGCTGCACTCCGGCCACGGCCGGGGCGTGGTGCAGCAGACCGTCGACGGCGTGCACCAGGGTGCGCGCGAGCCCGTCCGGGTCCGCCGTGCCGGGCCGCCGTGACAGGTGGAACGCGACCTCCCGGACGCAGTCCTCCCGCAGCGCCTCGACGGCCGCGACGCCGTGCGGGGTGCGGGTCGCGAACGCGGCGAACAGCGCGTGCAGACGCGGGTGGTCGGCGTGCAGGGCCACCGCGGTGTCGGCGATGCGCAGCAGCGCGGTGCGCGGCTCCGGCGGGTCCGCCCGCAGCTCGGCGCAGATCGCGTTCAGAGTGGACCGGGCCTCCCGGACGTGCCGGGCGACCAGCTCGTCGAGCAGGGCCTGCTTGTCCGGGAAGTACTGGTACAGCGACCCGACGGCGACGCCGGCCCGCGTCACCGTCCGGGGCCGGTGTGCCCGAGAGGCTGCGGCGGGACGCATCGAGGGGTGTGCGTCCGGCCGGGAGCCGGCCCGCCCGCCCGCGACCCGACCGCCACGATCGGCGACAGCCTGTCGATCGTGGGCGTGTGGCGTGGCGGGCGGGAGGTGTCCGGCCGTGCCGGGGCCGGCCCGGCTACCGGTAGTTGGTGAACTGCAGCGCGATGCCGAAGTCCTTGGACTTGAGCAGCGCGATGACGGCCTGCAGGTCGTCCTTCTTCTTGCCCGAGACGCGCAGCTGGTCGCCCTGGATCTGGGCCTGGACGCCCTTGAGCTTCTCGTCGCGGATGGCCTTGCTGATCTCCTTGGCCTTGTCCTGCGCGATGCCCTGCAGGATCTTGCCGCCGGCCTTGTAGGCCTTGCCCGACAGCTGGGGCTCGTCCACCTCGAGAGCCTTCAGGCTGATCGAGCGCTTGATCAGCTTCTCCTTGAACACCTCGATCCCGGCGAGCAGCCGCTCCTCGGTGTCGGACTCGAAGGTCACGGCCTCCTCACCGGCCCATGCGACCGTCGTGTTGGTGCCGCGGAAGTCGAAGCGCTGCGACAGCTCCTTGGCGGCCTGGTTCAGGGCGTTGTCCACCTCCTGGCGCTCCACCTTGCTCACGACGTCGAACGACGGGTCGGCCATCGGTCACTCCCTCGGGGTCGGTCGGGGCCCCCTCGTCGGGGGCCGTCGGTCGTGTCGTATCCTCGTTCACGCACTCAGCGAGAGCGACGTGCACCCCGGCTGGTTGCCCGAGCGGCCAAAGGGAGCGGACTGTAAATCCGTCGGCGTAGCCTTCCCAGGTTCGAATCCTGGACCAGCCACAGCAGGTGAAAGAGACCCCCGACCAGCGGAAATGCTGGAACCGGGGGTTTTTTTCGTTGTCCGGCTCCGGACGGCTCGTGACGGGTGTTCACGGACCATGCACGGACTGATCTTGGTCGCGGAGCGCGTCCTCCACGCGACGGCGAACCGCGTCGTCCTGACCGGTGGTGCACTTGGCGTAGATCCGGATCGGTGTCCCCGGCGGGGCGGGCCGGTGGAGTCCGAACGGGCCGGCCACGCCGGCCCACGGTCCGACCCTCTACCTCCGGCCGGGCACGGCCGTCGGTCCGGCTACCCGGCACGCAGCCACCAGGGCAGGCACCCTTCCTCTATCGGCGCTGGGCCATCGGGAGTTCGTCCACGGCGTACCGGGCGGTTACCCAGGAGTGCCGATGCAGACACAGGCTCCGGGCAGGACGATCCTCGTTCGGCGCCCACGACCAGGAGGCCTCCGACATGTCCACCTTCGTTCTCGTTCATGGGGGTTTCGTCGGCGGCTGGTACTGGGGCGAAGTCACCAAGCGGTTGGAGAAGGACGGCCACCTGGTCGACGTGGTCGAGCAGCTACCGAGCTGTGGTCCCGATCCGACTTCACTCGGGGACCTGGCGGCCGACGCGGCTGCCATCAGGAAGCACATCGAGAGCGCTGGTGAACCCGTGGTGCTCGTCGGGCACTCCTACAGCGGGATGGTCATTACCGAGCTCGCCGGCCATCCAGGCGTTGCCCACAGTGTTTACTTGGCCGCGGCCATGCCGTCGCTCGGCCAGCCGCTGATGGACCTGATGTCCATGCCCGGGATGCCGCCAGCCACCTGGCTCGCGCCACACGATGACGGAACGCTGAGAGTCACCGACGACTTGGAGCTGCTCCGGCAGGCCCTCTGCGCCGATGTGGACAGAAAGTCCGCCGAGATCTATATGCGTCGCATGGTGCCGTTGTCGATCGCCGCTGCCGCAGCACCCAGCTCCGCCCCCGATCGAGGACACCCGGCCACCTACATCATCACCGAGAACGACGAGGCCCTCCCCGCGGCCGTCCAGGAGCAGGTGGCCCCAGTGGCGGACCACGTCGAACACATCTCGTCGTCGCACAGCCCCATGATCTCCGCTCCAGACGAGCTCGCCGCCATCCTCGGGCGAGTGCGCTGACCCGCACTCGATTCCCGACGGCCATCGACGTCGACGAACGACTGTCGGGTAGCCGGGCTCGACCCCTCGGCCGTTGAGCGCCCACGTCGTGGTGTCGGCCGCAGGGCGTCGCTGCGCGATGGCTGCGCCACCCCTTGCCTCCGCCGCCACGACGAGCGATGCGGCCAGCACGAGGGGACGGGGGAGAAATGGCCACAACCCGCCGGCGCGAGCTACAGACTCTATGCGGACGCACGCGGGGTTTGCTGCTCCGATGCAGTTCGCGTAGACCCCCGGCAGGACATCGACGCTGTGCCCGGCCCAGGTCGCGACCTGGACGACCGGGACGCCCCCGTTGAGCGGTGACGACCCGGTCGGCCAGCAGTCGTCCGCGGTCGGTCACCGGGCCCCGCCGGGGTGCCCACGTCGACACCGCGGCGTGCCGGAGGTGGTGGGGGCGAGCGGGAAGGTGGCCTCGTCCGGCGAGATCGCGCTCGGCCGGGCAGCGGCCCGCAGACGCCCGTAGCGGTTCTCGGACAGGCACCCCGCCTCCACCTCCGACCCGGTCGCGGCCGCCGGAACCGGCCACCCGGCCCCGGTCGCCGAGCGAGCCCGGATGTCCGGCATCGGTGTCCACATGCCATCCGCTGCGTGCCCGTCGAGCCACCGCGCGATCATGTCCCGCGGGCTACTCGTCCCAGACGATCCCGACCGAGTCCAGACGCGGGCGGTCGAAGCCCCACAGGAACTCGAGCGTCTCCCGCGGACGGTCGTTGTGGATCCGGTGCGGTACCCCCGTGGGGATCCACAGAGCCGAACCGGGCTCACCACGGATGACCTCGTCGCCGATGGTGAACTGCGCCGACCCCCGGATGACGTAGTACCACTCGTCAGCGTGCGGGTGATGGTGGAGCAGGTGCACCTCGCCGGGGCTCAGCCAGGCCAGTCCGACCATCAGGCGCTCGGACCCGACGAGCTGCTCCGACACGAGTTCGATCAGCCGTCCCCGATCGCGCGGGTCACCGCCGGCGCTCATCCACGACTCGTTCCCGGCGTCGCCCTGGTCGACGACGGGTTGGTCCTGCGCCCTGACGTGGAACCTGCTCGACGTGCCGTCGCTCATCGACATCCCTCACGACTCGACCCGGCCGCCGAACGCCGGCCGCATCCCCGTTCGATCGGGGCTCTGCGGGCGGGCGGCGCAGACCCTGGCCGGCGCGGTGACCCGGAGCGGCCACCCCGGGCAGTCTCCGAGACGAGAAGCCCTGACGTCCATCTCGGGATATCGGCCCTGATCGTGTTCGTGAGGTACACGATCCATCGCCAGGACGACGTCCAGGCGCGGGATCCGGCCGCACCCCTCGCCCGAGGGGTGTCCACATCGTGGTGGCTCCGGACCGTCAGCGGCAGCAGCCGTCGGCGCGCGCGTCGGACGTCGCGACGGCGCCGGGCAGCGCGGCGCAGCAGCCCTCTCCCCGCCACGCGTTCCCACCCTCGCGCACGGCCAGGCCCGCCAGCACCAGCGCGGCGACGGGGTCGGCCCACCACCAGCCGAGGGTGGTGTGGAGAACGAGCCCGACGAGCACCGCGGCCGACAGGTAGGTGCACAGCAGCGTCTGCCGGGAGTCGGCCACGGCGCTGGCCGAGCCGAGCTCGCGCCCCGCGCGCCGCTGCGCCCACGACAGGAACGGCATGACCACAACACTGGCCGCGACCAGCACGATGCCCACCGTCGAACGGTCCGCCTCCGCCGCCCCGGACAGGCCCCGCAGCGCCTCGACGGTCACGTAGAGGGCGAGGGCGAAGAACGAGCACGCGATGACCCGCAGGGCGATGTGCTCGCGGCGGGCCGGGTCGCGGCCGGCGAACTGCCACGCCACGGCAGCGGCCGAGCTGACCTCGATGACCGAATCCAGTCCGAACCCGATCAGGGCGATCGAGGACGCGGCACGACCTGCGGCGATGGCGACCACGGCCTCGACCACGTTGTAGCCGATGGTGATCGCGACGAGCAGGCGGATGCGGCGGACGAGGACGGCGCGACGGTCGTCGGAGAGGGACAGGGTCACGACGCCCGTTCCCCGGTCTGTCCCGGTGCGCCGTAGGTAGGGCACAGCGCGACCGCGTCGCCGGTCTCGGCGAGCACCGTCTCGGCGCTGCGCAGGAGGTCGAGCAGCTCCGGGCGCACGAGGCGGTAGTAGGACTGGCGTCCCTCGGCCCGGGAGTCGATCAGGCGGCAGTCCCGCAGGCAGGCCAGGTGCTTCGACACCGTCGACTGGGCGAGACCCAGCTGGCGGGTCAGATCGACCACGCGGGCCTCACCCCGGCCGAGCCGCAGCACGATGGCCAGCCGTGCCGGGTCGGCCAGCGATCGGAACAGCGCCACCGCCGGGCCGACATCAGGGCAACAATTCATCGCCATGGGGCAATGTTAGTCAGAGAGAACGATGAAGAAACACCGTGAGCCGGTCTCAGCGGGCGGGCCCCGGTGTCCGGTCCGTTCCCGGGCCGTTCTCAGGGGCCACTCGTCGTGGCCGAGCGCAGCATCGACCAGGTGCGGGGCCCGCCGCGCGGCCGGTCGACCTCGGCGGTGACCCGGGAGCCGGGGCGGGTGCGGAGCCGCACGTCCGACGCGAGCGAGGGCCGGGAGTCCGTCGCGGTCCACCCGGCCCGGCCCGTGCGGGACACCGACCTCGCGCACCAGCAGCTCCTGGCCGGCGCCCGGGCGTCGCGGGTGCTCGACCGCATCGATCGTGTGACGGGTGAACGGGTGGTCGAGGAGCGCCGCGCAGAGCAGTTCCGCGGCGGCGGGGACGTCGGAGGTCGTGGCGATCCCGGCGGTGCGTGTCGTCGGCGGCGGACGTCGACGGCGGCACGCCGCGCACGAGCCGGTTCCGGCCCACTCTTCCGGGGCGGATCCGTCCGTCGGGGGGTGCGATCCGGTGCCGGGAGGTCCCCCGGGTCAATACGACAGGGTGACGCGGTGACACGGCCGTGCGGAGGGTGCATCACGGAGCGTGTTCCGGGAAAAAGGTACGCGTCCGTTCGGGTCCACTGTGGTGACGATCCGTCGCGGACAGCGTCCGGAAGCGACGTCCACGCGGATTCCCGGCTACCGGAAGAGAGCAATAACCTCGCGGGCAGTAATGCCCATCGTCCGATAGTGGTAGAAAGTTCGTTGGATCGGGGATGGACCGGATAGCGTTCTGTGCATCGGCGGGGCTCCCGAACCCACGCCGAACACGCCGGTCCGACATCGGACCCCGTACACGACGGAGAAATAACTGTGCTGAAGAAGGCTGGAATCCTGACCGCCGGCGTCACCGCTGGTCTGCTCGCCATCTCCCCGCTCGCCTTCGCGGGTGACGGCGGCTGGGACAAGGGCCACGGGCACGGCCACGGCGGCGACCGCATCAACGCCGACCAGATCAACAACCTGGAGAAGGACCGCGTCAGCGGCGACCAGACCGGTCTGGTCAACGTCGGCGACGTCAACGCCCTCAACAACGCCAACGTGCTCAGCTGCTCGCTGAACAGCGCCGACGTCGCCGCCAGCGTCCTCGGCATCCTGGGTGGCCAGGCCACCAACGGTGAGGACGCCCCGAGCTTCAGCGACTGCTCGCAGGGTGACAACCAGACCAACATCCAGGACTGAGTGCACCTGCACCACCGGGCACGATGACGGGACCGTCTTCCCGTCATCCGTGACCCTGCACTTCCGGAGATCCCCCGCTCTTCCGACCGGAGCGGGGGATATCCGCATTTCCGGGGACGACCGGAAAGACGAATGGTGGACCCGGAATTCAGGGGTGGTGCGGCAGGACCACGTGCGAGGGGTGCTCGGAATCGTGCAGGATCTCGTAGGAGATCCGTTCCCCGCCGACCGCGGTCGCCGTCCGTTCACCGGTTCCCGGGTTGCGGGCGAAGCGCGGGAACGCCGCGCCGGCGACCTGCACCCGGAGCCGGTGCCCGGCCCGCACGCGGTACCCGGTCGGGCTCAGCGTCATCCGGACGACCGTCGTGCCGTCCGGGGCGGTGGCCTCCCGGTCGGGCACCAGCCGGTGCATCGCGTCGGTGATGTTCATCGAGGTCCCGTCGGGGCCGACGTCGCACAGGCGTACGAACACGTCGCCGATCCCCGTCCCGGTCCGCACGTAGACCACGGCCGACACCGGACCGAGCAGGTCCAGGTCGGACTCCAGCGGCGGGCCGGTCCAGACGCACACGTCGTCGCGGGTCTCGACGGCGCGGTTGTCCAGCTGCTTGGACGGCGGCTGGAGCATCGGGCCCCCGACCGTCGGTGTCGGGTCGGCGGGGTCGTAGACGAACCGCGACGGCGGGGGTGTCCCGGCCGGCCGGTCCGGGCCCAGCCCGCCGTCGGCGTCGAGGTACCACTCGGTCGGGCGGGCCTCCGGCGGCGGCCAGCACGGCAGGTCGGTCCAGCGGTCGGCGTGCTGCACGTACACCCGGACCGGCGCGCGCTCGTCGTGCTCGCCGCCGTGCAGGTGCACGCCCAGCCAGTGGACCATCTCGTGGGCGATGGTCGACAGTGAGCCGCGGTCGCCGTGGGTCCACGGGCCGATCGTGATCCGCGCCGTCGCCCCGCCGCGCTGCAGCGCGGTGAAGTCCACCAGCTGACGGTCCAGGAACAGGTCCCACCAGCCGGTCACCATGCAGACCGGCGGCATCGCGGCGGCGTCGAAACCGTCGTGCTCGGCGGGCGCCCAGAACTCGCGCGGCTGCTCGGCGTGCTCGACGAAGTCCCGCCAGAACACCACCGGCGCCCCGGTCAGCGCGACGTCCGCGGCCTGCAGCGGCTGGGAGGTCACCGCGCGGCGCTTGCGACGGCTGAACACCGGCGTCGCGAGGAAGCCGGTGACCGCGCCGATGCGCTCCTGGCGGCCGATCTGGTTCACCCAGGTCGCGAGGTTGAGCAGGCCGGGCGCGCCGCCCGGGTAGAAGGTGCTGGTGAACTCCGACGCGGTGATGTCGGCGTTCATCGAGCACAGACCCGGGTCGGCGTAGGGGCCGACCGCCCACTGGGTGTGCCCGACGTAGCTGGGGCCGACCATCGAGACGCGGCCGTCGCACCAGCTCTGCCCGCGCACCCAGGCGAGCGTGTCCAGACCGTCGGAGCTCTCGTGCAGGAACGGGCGGAACTGCCCGCCCGAGCCGAAGGTGCCCCGGGTGGACTGCACCAGCACCTGGAACCCGCGGCGCGCCAGCAGCGAACCGATGATCGACCCGAGGCCGTCGCGGCCGTAGGGGGTGCGCATCAGCACCGTCGGACGCGGCCGGAGCGGGCCGGGGGCCCGGTAGAGGTCGGCGAGCAGGACGACACCGTCGGAGAGCGGGACCCGCAGGTCACGCTCGCGCACGTACGGCTCGTCGGCACCGAAGCCCAGCCTGCGGTCGACCAGTCGCTCCGTGAGCGCGGCCATGACACCTCCCCCTCGCCCGCCCCCTGCGGACAGGTCCGATCGTAGGAGAACCCGGTTGCCCCGACCGGGCGTGGCCGGTGACGGTGTCGACGTGACCGTCCCTCCCGTACTCACCGACGGGGTCGTGACCCTGCGCGCGCACACCGGATCCGACGTCCCCGGGATGCTCGAGGTGTACCGCGACCCCGACGTGCACCGCTGGACGTCGCTCGACCCGACCTCCGGGGAGGACCGGGCCCGGGAGTGGATCGACCTCGCCCGTCGCCGGTGGGCCGACGGCCGTCAGTACGTGTGGGCGGTGGAGGCCGAGTGCGACGGCCGCCCGCGCTACGCGGGCTCGATCGACCTGCGTCGCGACCCGCTGCCGTCGGTCGGCTACCTGCTCGCGCCGTGGGCGCGCGGACGGGGGCTCGCGAGCCGTGCGCTGCGGCTGGCCGCCGACTGGGGCTTCGACGTCGCCGGGTTCGCCGCGCTGCACTGGGACTGCCGTGCCGGGCACGTCGCGTCCTGGCGCGTGGCACACGCCTGCGGGTTCCGCTTCGAGGGTGTCCGCACCCGGGCGCTGCCGGCCGGCGACGACCTCGTCGACGCCTGGACCGCCGTGCTGCTGCCCGGCACACCCGTCGCCGACCGGCCCCCGGCGACGACGTGGTGGCCGCACCCGGTGCTCGACGGCGACGGCGTCCGGCTCCGCCCGCCCACCGGGGCCGACCTCATCCGGCACGTCGAGGCGTGCAACGACCCCCTCGCCCGCTGGTGGAGCGCGACCCTCCCGGTGCCCTACACCGACGACGACGCCCGACGCTGGCTGCGCGACCACCCGCTGGAACGCTCCCTGGGCTCCGGTGTCGGCTGGGTGATCGCCGACCCGGACGACGACCGCTACCTCGGCACCGTCTCGGTGTTCGGCACCGACCGGGCCTACACCCCGACCGGTGGCGAGGTCGGCTACCGCGCCCACCCCGACGCCCGCGGCCGCGGCGCGGTGTCCGCCGCGGTCCGACGGGTCGTGCGGCACGCGTTCACCCCGGTCGCCGACGGCGGGATGGGCCGGCACCGGCTGCAGCTCGGCGCCGCGGCGGACAACACCGCCAGCCGCCGCGTCGCCGAGCGCGCCGGGTTCCGGCTGTGGGGCCGCCCGCGGGCCGACGGCGTGCACGGCACGGAGAACGAGATCGTCGACGACGGCGTCTGGTACGACCTCCTCGCCACCGACCCGATCCCGGCGCCCACCGGAACTGTCGGGGGTGCCCCGTAGCCTGCCCGCCGTGCGGATCATGCGGATGTCCTGTTGCGGTACCGAGTGGGTGGGGCCGGACCGGGCGCACTGCTGCCGCCGGTTCGGCGGCTGCGGAGCCGTCTTCGACGACGCGCAGCTGTGGGACACCCACCGTCCCCGCGGGGTGTGCGTGACCGACCCGCGCGAGCTCGGCCTCGTCGCCACGCGCAACGGGATCTGGCAGCGGGCGCTCGACGCGGCGGGCTGACCCGACGCAGCGGACGCTCGACGCGGCGGGCCGGCTCGACACGGCGGGCCGAGGGGGACCGGGTCAGGGCGGCCCGCGGGTGATGCCGCGGAACACCGCCTCGTCCCGCCCGGGGTTGCGGACCCGGACCAGGTTCAGCCCGGTGAACCACAGCACCGACCCGGTACCGAAGGTCCGGCTCCCGCCCGCGGCGCAGCAGAGCTCGATCCGGCCGGCGTCGACCACGACGACGGCGCCCCGCCACTCGTCCTCGACGTGCGGGTGGACCTCGCCGGGGGCGAGCACGACGGTGCGGGTCCGCACCCGCGACGGCGCGTCGTCGTGCATGGGCCACCCCCCGGGTCCGGTGCGGGGCACGGTGCTCACACCAGCTCCGACCGCCCGGCCGCGCCGAAGTCATCGGCGCACGGGCGGGAGGGGGCTCAGGCCGCGGCGGCCGGGGCCGTCGCGGACAGCACCGTCTCGTAGCCGATCCGGGCCGCGGCGGCGACCCGCCCGGGGTCGGTGGACAGGCCGTGGACGCCGGCGGGGGAGTGCGGACTCAGCGTCAGCAGGTGCGCCCCGGCCCGGTCCGGGTGCGCGGCGTCGGCGAGCAGGGGCAGGCACTCGCCGTGCCGGGCGGCGTCCTGCGCCATCCGGCCCAGGCCCGGTGCGAGCCGGTCCAGTGAGCGGGCCCACAGCGGGGTGCGGGCGTCCGGCGGGATGCCGGTGAGGTCGTCGGCGGTGCGCGTGAGCAGGGCCAGGACGTGCGTGGCGCCGTCGCGCAGGGCCCGTGCGACCGGGAGCGGGTCGCCGACCGAGCCGTCGATGAAGTCCTCGGCGTCCTCGCCCGTGCCGACCCGTACCGGGGGGCCCGCCAGCAGCGGGATCGCGGCCGTCGCCCGCATCGCGGTCCTCCACGTGGCGCCGTCGGGAAGCGCGGTCAGCACCCGCGGGCGCAGGTCGACCGCCCCGGTGACCACGACGTTCAGCGGGACCGGCGGGTCCACCAGCCGTGACCAGTCGGTGGGGAGGGAGTCGACCAGGATCCGGTCGAACAGGTGGTCCAACGACACCATCGGGCGACGGGTGCCGAACCGGCGCGGGTCGATGAACTCGCGGCACGCCATGTCCCGTTCGAACACCCGGGACACCTCGGCTCCGTGCCCCATGACCAGCGCCGTCCCGACGAACGCCCCGGCCGAGCTGCCCCACACCTCGTCGACGCCGGCGGCGAGCCCGAGGTCGGACAGCGCGTGCACCATCCCGGCCGCGTAGGAGCCGCGCATCCCGCCCCCGCCGACGACCAGCGCGATCCGTGCCCCGTCGGCGTGCCGGCCGGGGCGGCGCCCGGTGTCGCGGCGGCGCTCGAGCAGGCGCAGGACCTCGGTGTCGCCGTGCGCGGCGGAGGTGAGGAGGGCGGGAGGCACGCCCCCCATCATGGAGGTCCGCGGCCCCGCGGCCCCGCGGCGGCGGCGCCCCGGTGTCCGGGGACCGCTCACGAGCCACCGACCGCGGACCGTCCACCGCCCGGCGCCTCCCGGCTCGGGTGCCTCGTCGCGCAACTAGTACGTTCGCGCGACCAGCGCCGACGCCCTCGCGGAGGCCCGCTGGAGGGGGGAAGGACACCGTGACGCAACGACGCCGTCCGCGGTTGCAGGCGCTCGAGGCGACGTCGCTGCCCGCGGCACACGCCAGGGCCCGCGACGCCCGTCGCCGCCATCCGGTGGTCGGGGACCACGCCGCCGCCGTCGTCGCGGACGACCTCGACCTGGGCTCGGCGCCCGGGCGGGCCGACACGCTCTCCACGCTGCTGCGGGTCGCGGTCCTCGACGAGTGGGTGCGCGGATTCGCACGACGGCACCCGGGCGGGACCGTCGTCGAGCTGGGACCGGGGCTGGGTGACCGCGCGGGACGGCTCGGCGACGACGGCCCGGCGCACTGGGTCGACGTCGAGTTGCCCGGGGTGGCCGAGCTGCGCCGCGAGCTGCTGGCGGGCCCGGCGCACCTGGTGGCCGGGTCCGCGCTCGACGAGGACTGGCTGGAGCTGGCCCGCGACCTGCCCGGCCCGCACCTGGTCGTCTCCGACCGGGTGCTGACGCTGCTGCCCGAGCAGGGCGTGCAGCGGATCGTGTTCACCGCCGCGCGGATGCTCCCGGGCGCCGAGCTCGTCACCGACCTGCTGTCCCGGGGCGCGGCCGGGCGGCTCGCCGCGGGCCCGCTGCGCGAGCTGGAGGTCGACTGGACCTGCGAGGACCCGCGCGAGCTGGAGCCGTGGGGGCTGCGCCTGGCCGCCTCCTGCGACGCCGCGACCCCACCCGCCGAGATCGCGGCCCGGCTGCCGCGGGCGTCGCGGGCACTGGCCGCGGCGCTGCGGGCGACCGCGCTGCGCGGCGAGCGCCTGGCCCGCTACGAGATCGTGCCGGTCTGAGCCGCTCGGGTCCGCGTCGCTCCGGCCCGGCCGCGCCGTGGCCCGCCCGGGCTCCCCGTTCGGACCGGCCACGACGCGTGGGCGGGCACCGGCCCCCGCCGGTGTCCGCGTGCCCCGCAGGGCACTTCCGGTAGTACGAGCGGGCGTCCGCCGGGTGACGCGCCGGGCCGCAGGATCGTCAGAACTGTGGACGCGGCCCGCGGGTAGGGTCGTGATCGTGACCTCCCCGACCTTCGGCACGCTCGAGGCGGACCCGGCGGAGGTCGGCCTCGACCCCGCCCGGCTGGCCCGGATCGACAGCCACTTCCGCCGCTACGTCGACGACGGCCGCCTCGCCGGCGCGACGATCGCCGTCGCCCGGCACGACCGGCTCGCGCACCTGACCCACCTCGGCGTCCGCGACCTCGACTCCGCCGCTCCGGTGACCGACGACACGCTCTGGCGCATCTACTCGATGACCAAGCCGATCACCTCGGTCGCGGTCCTGATGCTCGCCGAGCGAGGCGCCCTGGAGCTCACCGACCCGGTGTCGCGCTACATCCCGGCGTTCGCCGAGCAGCGCGTCTACCGCGGCGGCTCGGCGCTCAATCCGGGGACCGACGCGGCCGTCGAGCCGATGCGGGTGCACCATCTGCTGACCCACACCGCGGGCCTGACCTACGGCTTCCACCACGCCCACCCCGTCGACGAGATGTACCGCTCCAAGGGCTTCGAGTTCGGCGCCCCGTCCGGGATGGACCTCGCGGCCGCGAGCGAGCACTTCGCGTCGTTCCCGCTGCTGTTCCAGCCGGGCCGCGAGTGGAACTACTCGGTGGCCACCGACGTGCTCGGCCGTATCGTCGAGGTCGCGTCCGGACGCCGGCTCGACGAGTTCCTCCGCGAGGAGATCACCGGCCCGCTCGGGATGACCGACACCGCGTTCTGGGTGCCGGAGGGGTCCGCGCAGGCCGGCAGGCTCGCGACGCTCTACAACGCCCGCCCCGGCGGCGGTCTGGTCGAGAACAAGGTGCTCGCCCGGTCCGCGACCCGCGAGCCCACCTTCCTCTCCGGCGGCGGCGGACTGCTGTCCACCACCGGCGACTACCTGCGGTTCGCCCGGATGCTCGCCCGCGGCGGCGAGCTCGACGGCGCTCGCATCCTCGGCCCGCGCACCCTGGCCCGGGCCACCCGCAACCACCTGCCCGGCGGCGCCGACCTCGACACCGTCGGGCGGCCCATCTTCTCCGAGTCGGCGTTCGCCGGTGTCGGTTTCGGGCTCGGCTTCTCCGTCGTCGTCGACGGGGCGGCGACGAAGGGCTTCGCCAACGAGGGCACCTTCGCCTGGGGCGGGCTGGCCTCCACCGCGTTCTGGGTGGACCCCGTCGACGACCTGGTGGTCGTCTTCATGACCCAGCTCGTCCCCTCCAGCACCTATCCGATCCGATCCCAGCTCCAGACGCTGGTCCAGCAGGCGGTGACCGACCGATGACCCCACCGAGCCCCGTGCTCACCTTCACCATCCGCACGCTCGTCGTCGCCGCCTCGTTGTGGGTGGCGACGGTGCTGGTCGGCGGCATCCGGCTGGACAGCGCCGGCACCTCCACCTCGATCCTCACGTTGATCGGCGTGGCCCTGGTGTTCGGCCTGGTCAACGCCGTGGTCAAGCCGATCGTGGCGACGCTGGGCTGCCCGCTCTACATCCTCACGCTGGGTCTGTTCGCGCTCGTGGTGAACGCGCTCATGTTCCTGCTGACGGGCTGGCTGTCGTCGGTGCTGAACCTGCCGTTCACCGTCGACGGGTTCTGGGCGGCGTTCTGGGGCGCGATCGTCGTCGGGATCGTGTCGTTCTTCCTGCACCTGGTGATCCCGGACCGGCTCGACAACCGCTGAGGCGACCGGCCGGGCTCAGACCGGCCAGGTCTCCCGGCGGTACGCGCCGTCCCAGAACATCCACTCGTAGCGCGAGGTCGTCGTGAAGTGCTCGCGCATGCGGGCGAACTCCCCCGTCGACGCGGCGGCGCCGACCCGGTCGGTCGCGTCCAGCACGGCCTCGACGACGGCGTGGTACTCCTCGCCCGCGTACATGTCGATCCAGCGCTGGTAGACCGGGTCGGGGGAGCCTGCGCCGACCAGGTGCTCGCCGACCCGGCCGTAGATCCAGTAGCAGGGCAGCACCGCGGCGACGCCCTCGGCGTAGGACCCGCCGTAGGCGGCCGCCAGCAGGTAGCTGACGTAGGCGCGGGTGGCCGGGGCGACCGGCAGCTCGCGGGCCTGTTCCGAGGTGAGGCCGAGCGCGCCGAGCAGGTCGGCGTGCAGCTCCCGCTCGGCGGCGATCGCGCCGGCGGCGTGCTCGGCGAACATGAGGGTGTCGTCGTCGGTCGGGGCCTTCGCCGCGCACACGGCGAGCGCGGTGGCGTAGCCGCGCAGGTAGTGCGCGTCCTGGACGATGTAGTGCCGGAACGTCTCGTGCGGCAACGAGCCGTCGGTCAGCCCGGTGACGAACGGGTGGGCGAGGATCGCCCCGTACAGGGTGTCGACGTCGGACCAGAGCAGGTCCCGGGTGCGGTCGGCCATGCGGGCACGGTATCCACCGGGGCCCGGGCGGTCGTGTGATCGACCCCGCAACGCCGGCGTGACCGGCGGGGAACACCCCGGTGACACGGCGCCTGAGATCCTGCGCACGTCGCCTGGTCCTGCGGCGTGGGGGTGTCACGATGGAACGCAGGCGAGCCACTCAGTGTGGAGGACGCGCCACGTCCAGTCCCCCTGACGTGGAGGTGAGGGTATGAGCGACCCGCAACCCATGGATCACCACGAGAAGATGCGGATCCGCGCGGCCGCGTTCCGTGCGACCCGGATCTACCCCGGGCCGGTCGGCGAGCTGATCTCGCGCGAGCTGCTCGGCTGGGAGGACTTCGGGTACCGCCTCGGCGGGAACCGCATGGTCCTGGACCTGGTCGACCACGTCATGAAGGCGGTGCCGCCGGACCGGGCGGCGCGCTCCGACGCGGCCTGACCCCGCTCAGCGCAGGGTCGTCACGGCCACCTCGGCGGCCGCACCGCTCGGCGGGGTGCCGTCGGCGAGCCCGGCCAGCGCGGCGGACAGGACCAGCATCGCCGCGATCGTGGTGATGCTTCCGACCCGGCCCAGGACGTCCAGGGTGCGTGCGACGGCCGACGGCCCGCCGGTGCGTCCGGCGCCGTCCCGGTCCGGGGCGACCGGGCCCCGCGCCGGGGTGCCGCCGAGCGGCCGGGCCGGGGTGCCGGTGCGGCGGGGCTCCGGGACGGAGCCGCCGGCCGGACGCGGTGCGGGGACGGTGCGGTGCTGCGCCGCCGGGCCCGGACGCGACGCCGACGACCCGGGCGACGCCGGTCGCGGTGCGGGGATGCCCGGCGCCAGCGGCGAGGTCGACCGCGGACGCTCCCGGCGCGGCGCCGGCAGGTCGACGTGGTCCTCGCGACGGCGGTGCCGCCCCTCGACCCGGTCCGCACGCCCGGTCCCACCGGCCCGCGGTGCGGGGACCGACGGGGTGGCGGGGGCGGCGCCCAGGGGACGGCGCGGGCTGGGGATGTGGACGGCGGGCGCGGACATGACGATCACCACGATCTCGGGGGAGTCGATACGGGGTTCTTCGGGATCCGGTGCGCGCCGCCGGCTCCTGCTTCCACCCGTCTGTCGTGTCGTACGACCAGCCTGTTATCCGGTCATCCCCTACGCCAACCGTAGGAGTGACTACTCCACCCATCGGACGTACTCGTCCACCCGTGCAGCGCCCGTTCCCTCACACAGAGTGGTTGATCGTCACTCCTTCGCCACGTCCGGGGACAGGGCCGGCAGCTGCTCGCGGAGGTCCCGCTTGAGCACCTTCCCCGCCGCCGAGACCGGGATCGCCCCGACGAGGTGCACCTCCCGCAGCCGCTGGTAGGGCAGCAGGCGCTCGTTCAGCCCGCCGACGGCGGCGCGGACCGCGGCCCCGTCGGCGCCGGGCACGGTGGTCAGGAACGCGACCGGGTGCTCGCCGTCGACCCCCACCGGGCGCCCGACGACGGCTGCACCGGTCACGCCCGGCAGCGCCAGCAGCCGCTCCTCCAGGTCGCGCGGGTACACGTTGTAGCCCTTGTGGAGCAGCATGTCCTTGAGCCGGTCCACGATGCGCAGGTAGCCGTCGCCGTCGAGGACGCCGACGTCGCCGGTGTGCAGCCACCCGTCGCCGTCGAAGGCGGCCGCGGTCTCGGCCGGGCGCCGGTGGTAGCCGCCGGTGACCTGCGGCCCGCGGATCCACACCTCGCCCTCGGCGCCGGCGTCGAGCTCCTCGCCGTCCGGTCCGGAGATGCGGATCTCGGTGCCCGCGATCGGCAGCCCGACGGTGCCCGGGCGCCGGTCCGCGGACCGGGCGGCGGGACCGAGGGTGGCGGCCATCGTGACCTCGGTCAGGCCGTAGCCCTCGGAGATGACCAGGTCCTCGCCGAACCAGTCGCGCAGCGCCCGGATGATCTCGACCGGCAGCGGTGCCGCGCCCGAGGTCAGCGACCGCACCGAGGACAGGTCCCCGGCGGCCTCGCGGTGGGCGAGCAGCGCCGCGTACACCGGTGGCGCGCCGGACAGCGAGGTGACGGCGAACCGGGTGGCGTCGGCCAGGTAGGCGCGCGGATCGAAGCGGGCGTGCACGATCGTCGTCGTCCCGGTGAGCAGCGGGACGTTGAGCCCGCCGATCGTGCCCATGGCGTGGAACCAGGGGGCGATGCCGATCGCCCGTCCGGTGCCGATCGGGGTCGGGAACTCCGACGCCGGACCGGGGTCGGCCAGGACGACGCCGGGCCCGTGCACGGTGGCGGTCACGTCCGGCCGGGCGCCGGTGCCCCAGCAGGCGGCCTGCAGTGCGTTGGTGAGCACGTGCCGGTGGGTGACCCGCACACCCTTGGACCGGCCGGTGGTGCCGCCGGTGTAGGCCAGGTGGGCGAGGTCGCGGTCCGGGTCCACCTCCAGGTCGGTGCCCGGCGGGGTGGCCGGCCTGCCGTCGAGGTGCGCGGAGAACCCGGTCACCTCCGGGGGCAGCTGCTCCGGGTCGCCGTGGGCACCGGTGACGAGCACGCGCTTCAGCGACGTCGCCGGCCGCGCGGCGAGCACCGCGGGCAGTGCCGCCTCCCAGCTGACGACGACGGCCGCCCCCGCGTCCGCGAGCTGCGCGCCCAGGTCGTCCGGGGCGAGCAGCGGGTTCGCCGGGGTGACGGTCGCCCCGGCCAGCAGCGTCCCCCAGTAACCGATCGCGTACTGCGGGCAGTTCGGCAGGTGCAGTGCGACGACGTCGCCGCGGCCGACCCCGTCGGCGTGCAGCGCGTGCGCGAACGCCGAGGCGCGGGCCAGCAGCCCGTGGAAGGTGACCTCGTGCCCGGCCTGGTGCAGGACCGTCGCGTCGCCGAACCGGTCGGCCGCGCCGCGGAGCGTCGCGGAGGCGGGCAGGGCGGGCACGTCCAGGTCCGGGGCGGGCGAACGGGCGATCATGCGGTCACCCCCGCCCCGCTGCCGGTCCGGGACGACGGGACGAGCCCGTGGACGACCATGCGACCTCCATCGGTCTGCCGGTGACGTGCGGCACGACCGACCCTAGGCACGGGGGGTGGCACACGTCACGGCCCGCACGGGCCCGGTCCGGTCCGGTCCGGAGGGGACAGACCGGCGTGCCCCGGTCCTCAGTCGCGGGGGGTGAGCAGACCCCGGGAGTGCGCGAGGGCGACCGCCTCGGCACGGCCGGAGGCGCCGAGTTTCGCCATCACCCGGGACAGGTGCACGCTCACGGTCTTCTCGGAGATGAACAGCCGCTCGCCGACGGCCCGGTTGGTCAGCCCGTGCGCGACCAGCTCCAGCACCGCGTGCTCGCGCGGGGTGAGCGGGGAACCACCGGCGCCCGACGGCGGTGCGGGCCGGGGACCGCCGTCGCCGGCCCGCAGCCGCAGCGCGGCGACGGCCTCGGCGAGCGGGCGCGCCCCGAGCCGGTCGGCCCCGGTGGCGGCGACGGCCAGGTCCTCGGCGGCGGCGCGGCGGTCGGCCTCGCCGTCGGTGCCGGGGCCACCGCGGTGCGCCCGTCCGAGCAGGGCCTCGGCCCGCCGCCACCGGGCCTCCGCGGCGCGGTAGCCGTCGCCGTACCCGGCGAAGGTCTCCACGACGGCGTCCCAGACCTGTGGTGCCGCCTCGCCGTGGGCCCGGGCGGCCTCGGCGCGGGCCCGGGCCAGCCACGCCCGGCCCTCCGGCCCGACCGCGGTCCCGCGGGGCAGGCCGCGCTCGGCGGTGAGCGCGGCCTCGTCGGCGAGGCCGGCCGCCGCCCCGGCGTGCGCCTGCGCCCCCGCCGGGTCGCCCGCGGTACGGGCGGCCTCCGCGAGGTCGGCACGGGCCGCTGCGCCCAGTGCGCACAGCGCCAGCTCGCCGAGGTGGTGCGGGTACTCCGCCCGCAGCACCCCGAGCGCGGTGGCGACGCGGTCCACGGCCAGGGCCGCGTCGCCCCGCCAGCGCGCCGACTCGGCCCCGACGACGCCCTGCAGCAGCGCGGCCTGGTCGTGCACCGGTGGCTCGGTGGCCAGCACGGAGAGCAGCTCCTCGGCGCCGTCGAGGTCGCCGCGGGCCACGCCGACCAGCGCCCCCGCCACCGCCAGCTGCCCGGTGACGCGCAGCGGGAGCGTGGGGTCGACGTCCGCGGCGGTCCGGACGGCGGCGTCCCACTCCCCGCGCTGGACGTCGACGCGGACCTGCGCGATCCGGAACTCCAGGCCGTACCGGCCCCAGAGCAGGCCGTACGCGGCGGCTCGCCGGGCCCCCTCGGCGAACTCGTCCGCGGCGGCGTCGAGCAGGCCGTCCTCGATGAACGACACCCCGCGGTTCCACACCGTCCGCAGCTCGACGACCCGGTTCCCCGACGCGGCGGCCAGCGAGGACGCCCCGGCGAGCCGGTCCCGGGCCGCCTGCGGGTCCCCCTCCATCCGGGCGCAGAAGGCCAGGGTGATCAGCGCGTCCGCGCAGACCGCGCTGAGGTCGCGGTAGGCGGTCGACCCCTCCGCCGGTGGCGCGGTGTCGTGGACGGCACGGGCCGCCGCCAGCGAGGCGCGGGCGTGCGACCAGGCGGGCTCGGCGTGGTCGGCGTTGAGGTGCGCCCGCGCGAGCACGGCGTGCGCCCAGGCCAGCTCCGTGCCGGGTGGGCCCCCGGCCAGCAGCGCGACGGCCTCGGTGGCCGCTGCCACCGCCGCGTCCACCCGGGCCCCGCTGTCGAGCAGCCGCATCGCGTAGTGCCGCCTCGCCCCGGCCCTGGCCCGTGGATCCTCGTCGAGGTCGGCGACCCGGACCGCGCGGGCGCCGAGGGCGATGCCCCGTTCCTGGTCGCCCGAGGCGCTCGCCGCCCAGGCCGCCTCCCGGGTCAGCGCGCTCTCGGTGACACCGGTGAGCCGCTCGGGGTCCTCGACGGCGGACCACAGCTCCAGGGCCCGCTCGGCGTGGGCCAGCATCTCGGCCGGGCCGTGCCTACGGTGGGCCTCCTCGGCGGCGCGCACCGACGCGGCGAGCGCCCGCGGCAGGTCGTGGGCGGCCAGCGCGTGCCGGGCGAGCGCGGCGGCCACCCCGGGGTCGTCGGACCGGCGGGCGAGCAGCGCGGTGAGCCGGGCGTGCAGCCGGACCCGCTCACCCGGGAGCAGATCGTCGTGCACGGCCTCGCGGAGCAGGGCGTGCCGGAAGACGTAGGACTCCGCGCCGGGCGCCGGGTCCGGGACGAGCAGGTGATGCGACACCGCCTCCCGCAGCCCCGCCTCCAGGTCGGCCGCGGACAGCTCGGACGCGTCGCGCAGCAGGTCGTGGGGGATGCTCCGCTCGGCCAGCGAGGCCACCCGCAGCACCTCGCGCGCCGGTCCGCCGAGCCGGTCCAGCCGGGTGAGCAGTACGTCGGCCAGGCCGCCCGGCAGGCCGTCGGACCCCGCCGCGACCAGCTCCTCGGCGTAGAAGGCGTTGCCCTCGCTGCGGGCGGCGATCCGGTGCAGGGTGGCCTCGTCGACACCCCCGGTGGCCGCCCGGGCCCGGACCAGGGCCAGCACGGCGTCGGGCGTGAGCGGGCCCAGCTCGACCCGGCGGACGGCGGGCAGCCGGACGAGCTCGGCCAGCGACGCGCGCAGCGGGTGCCTGCGGTGCAGGTCGTCGGAGCGGTAGGTGCCCAGCACCAGCAGACGCTGCGAGCCCAGCCGGGCGAGCAGGAACGCGAGCAGCTCGCGGGTGGAACGGTCCGCCCAGTGCAGGTCCTCCAGCACGACCAGCAGCGGCGCCGTCGCGGCCGCGTCGCGCACGGCACCGGCCACCGCGTCGAACACCTGCAGGCGCCCGGAGTCCCCGTCCCCCGCCGCGGGACGGGGTGCCTCCGCCGCGCCGGGCAGCAGCCCGTGCAGCACCGGCCGCAGCGCGGTGCCCGCCCGGGCCAGCGCGTCGAGCACCTCGGAGAAGGGAAGGTAGGGGAGTGCGGCGCCGCCCGCGTCGAGACACCGCCCGACGACGACCTGCGCGCCCGCCCCCGCGGCGGCCCGGCCGAGTGCGGTGGCGAGCCGGGACTTGCCGATCCCCGCCTCCCCGGCGAGCAGCACGGCGCGGGCCCGCCCGGCCCGGGCGGCGTCGAGGTCGCGGAGCAGACCGGCGAGCTCGTCCGCGCGGCCCACCAGCTCGTCCGGGTCCGGGCCGGTCGCGCCGTCCCCGTGGGTCGCTCCCGCCGTCATGGAGCGCATCGTGGCACGGGCCACCGACACCCCCGGGGGCGCGACGGCGGCACCGGACCGTCCGCGCGGCTCAGGCACGCGGCCCGGCCGGGACCCGCCCGTCCGGTGCCGCCGGGTCCCGCCCGGTCCCTACCGCGCCGCGGGGGCCCGCCGGGTGGGGTGCCCGGTGCGGCGCCGGTCCGGCGACGGTGGTCCCGCGGGGGCCCGGCCGCCGGGCGGCGGTGAGCCGGGCCCGCAGCCGCAGCCACAGCCGTCCCACCGGCGACGGGCCGGCGGCGCCGCGCGCCAGCCGCTCCGTGCGGTACCGGTCCGCCTCCTCCCGCAGCCGGGCCTGCCGCTGCTCGGCGAGGGCGACGAGATGGTCCATCGGGATGTGCGTCATCAGCATGACGACGACACTGCGGCTGAGGGGCCGGCCGGGGCATCGGGCGATCACGCCGTCCCGCGGGCCGCCCGGGGCCCGCGGGTAAGGGGTGCCCTCAGCCCCGTCCGGCGGGCGGGGGCAGCAGGCCCCGGCGGTAGGCCGGGACGAGGGCGCGCGGCACCAGGTGACGGCGTCCCTCCAGGGTGAGCGGCACCAGGTCGGGTGTGGTCGCCTTCCACTGCGACCGGCGGTGCCGGGTGTTCGATCGCGACGTCCGTCGCTTGGGAACGGCCATCAGAGGTCTCCTTCTCGGTCGGAACGGACGGTGGGGTCGTCCAGGGCGGCGGGCCCCACGGGCTCGGACTCGGCGCAGGGCTCGTCGTGGGCCCAGCCGAACGGGTCGGGCAGGGCGGCCCAGGCGTCCTCGCCCGCGGCGATCTCGGCGTCGGTGAGCAGCGCGGAGCGCAGGGCGGCGTCGATCTCGTCGGGGTCGGCGTCGTGGCAGATCGCGACGATGTCCTGGGCGCGGTCGCCCCAGCGCGGGTGCCAGGCCAGGGCGGCCAGCGCCCGGCGCTGGTCGCCGGCCTCGGTCCACGCCTGCTCGTCGGCGCCGGCCAGCCAGTCGCCGGCGTGGCCGATCCGCATGCCGCCGCCCGCGCTCTCCACCCACAGCACCGCGTCGGGACGGGTGGCGAGCCAGACCCGGCCGCGGGCCCGCACGACGCCGTCGAGCAGGCTGTCGATCGCGTCGTGCAGCCGGTCCGGGTGGAACGGGCGTCGGGCGGAGAACAGCAGGGTGCGGACGCCGCTGTCGGCCTCCAGCGGGGGTGTCCCGCGCAGCAGCGGGTCGTGCACCCCGCCCGGGACACCGCGGCGGGACGCGGGGTCGAGCCCGTCGCAGAAGACCCGGTGGTCGGCCCGCCCGGCGAGCAGCCGGGGTGCGGTCGGGCACAGCCGGTCCAGGACGGCGGCGGTCCGGTCCGCGCCCCCGGGCCCGACCGCGCGGGTCAGCACCAGGACGTCGGCGAACTCGGCCTGCCCGACGGCGAGCTGGGCGACGGTCCGCTCGTCGTCGGGCAGCGTGGACAGCCCGCGCTCGGGCAGGGTCGCGTCCCCGGTGGCGTCGTCCAGCCAGTGGTCCGGGTCGAGCACGGCCACCACGCCGCGCAGGTCGACGAGGTCGGTCGCGGTGCAGGCCTCGCCGCCACCCGGCGGCTCGAACACCACCGCCCCCAGCGCCCAGCACACCGGCTCCGGCTCCAGGCGCGGGTCCAGGTGCAGCACCACCCGGTCCACCGTCCCGGCCAGCGCGGCCAGGGTCGGCAGCACGTCCTCGCGGATGGTGCAGCTCACACAGCCGTGGGCGAGCTCCAGCACGGTGCGCTCGTCGCGGCCCGCGTCCCGCAGCCGCCGGTGCACCACACCGCGGCCGAGGTCACGCAGGTCGTGGTGGAGCACGACGACACCCGGGTCCAGCTCGCGCATCCGCGTGATAGTCCGCTCCACCCCGTCGGGCTCGGTCCCGCACAGGACCACCAGCTCGGTCATGTCTTCCTCCCGGAGTCGGACGTGGTCGCGGTCCGGTGTAGCGTAAACGAAAACGATTCCCATGTTGAGAGGAGGGGCGCGATGGCCAAGTCGACCGACGTTCGGCCGATCGTGAAGCTGCGCTCGACGGCGGGGACGGGCACGACCTACGTGACCCGCAAGAACCGCCGCAACGACCCGGACCGCCTGGTCCTGCGCAAGTACGACCCGAAGGTGCGCAGGCACGTCGAGTTCAAGGAGGAGCGCTGATGCCCGCACGTGGCAAGTCGGTGCGCGCGCCGCGCCGCAAGCCCAATCCGCTGAAGCAGCGCGGGATCGAGCACGTGGACTGGAAGGACGCCGCGCTGCTGCGCACGTTCATCTCCGACCGCGGCAAGATCCGCGCCCGCCGGGTGACCGGTCTCAACGGGCAGCAGCAGCGGCAGGTGGCCACCGCGATCCGGAACGCGCGCGAGATGGCCCTGCTGCCCTACCCGCACGCGGGACGGTGAGCGATGGCGAAGCGCTGTGACCTGACCGGCCGCGAGCCGGGCTTCGGCAAGTCGGTCTCGCACTCCCACCGGCGCACCAGCCGGCGCTGGGACCCCAACGTGCAGACCCGCCGCTACTGGCTGGCCGAGGAGAACCGCTGGGTGCGGCTCACGCTCTCGGTGAAGGGGATCAGGACGGTGGACCGGATCGGCGTCTCCGCCGCGGTGGCGAAGATCCGGGCGAACGGGGTGAAGGTCTGATGGCCACGACCGGACAGATCGCGAAGAACGAGCGGCGCAAGGAGATCGTCGCCCGCTACGCCGAGCGGCGGGCCGAGCTCAAGGCGCTCATCGCCCGCCCGTCGACGCCGGAGCCGGAGCGGGCCGCCGCGGTCGCCGAGCTGCGCCGCCAGCCACGCGACGCCAGCGCGACCCGGGTCCGCAACCGCGACTCGGTCGACGGGCGTCCCCGCGGGCACCTCCGCAAGTTCGGGGTGTCCCGGGTCCGGCTGCGCGAGCTCGCACACGACGGCGCACTGCCGGGTGTCCGCAAGTCGAGCTGGTGACCAACAGCGGTTGACCTGCAGGAACCGGGTTCCGGGACCCCCCGTTCGGGGGCCCGGGACCCCGGTGTAAAGTTCTTCCCGTCGGTGAGAGCGAGGCCCTCGGGCCCGCAGGACACCGGTGCTGCCGCCCCCTTAGCTCAGTCGGCAGAGCGTCTCCATGGTAAGGAGAAGGTCTACGGTTCGATTCCGTAAGGGGGCTCTACAAGGGGCCTCGCCGCATGCGGCGGGGCTTCTTGCATGACGGTGTAGCTCAGTTGGTAGAGCAAGCGGCTCATAATCGCTGTGTCGCCGGTTCAAGTCCGGCCATCGTCACCACGTTGGCGCATCATTCACGAGACATGCTGGGAGGCACCCGCGATGGCCAAGGCCACGGACGTGCGGCCGAAGATCACTCTGGCCTGCGAGGAGTGCAAGCACCGCAACTACATCACCAAGAAGAACCGGCGGAACGACCCCGACCGGCTCGAGATCAAGAAGTTCTGCCCGAACTGCGGCACCCACCGGGCGCACCGCGAGACCCGCTGAGTGCGTAGCGACTCCCGGAGCTGACGGTGGTCGACCAGTCCTGGGTCGGGCACAGCTCGGACCCGGTCGGGCCGTACCAGGTCGGTCGCGAGAAGATCCGCGAGTTCGCCGTCGCCATCGGTGACGGCGATCCGCTCTTCCGTGACGTGGACGCGGCACGTGCCGCGGGTCACGCGGACCTGGTGGCCCCGCCGACGTTCCCGACCTGCTTCACGATGCCGGTCATCGAGGGCTTCCTCCGGGAGCCCGCCTTCGGGTGGGACTACACCCGCATGGTCCACGGGGACCAGCGGATCACGTTCCGCAGGCCGGTCGTCGCCGGCGACGAGCTCACCACGGTGCTGCACGTCGACGAGCTGCGCACCCGGGCCGGCAACCACATGCTGACGCTGCGCTGCGAGGTCACCGACGCGGTGGGCGAGCCGGTGGCGACCACGCACTCGATGCTGGTCAGCCCCGCCGGTGAGGACACGGGCGGCGAGGGGGACGCGTGAGTGCACCGCTGACCCCGCAGACCGCCGCCGCCTGCGCCAAGGGCGACGCGCTGCCGTCGCTGACCGTGCAGGTCACCCGCGCCGACCTGGTGCGCTACGCCGGTGCCTCCGGCGACCTCAACCCGATCCACTGGAGCGACCGCGTCGCCGCGGTCGCCGGGCTGCCCGGTGTGATCGCGCACGGGATGCTCTCGATGGCCCTCGCCGGCCGCGTGCTGACCGCGTGGACCGGGGACCCGGCCGCGATCCGCAGCTACGGCACCCGCTTCACACGGCCCGTCGTCGTCCCGGACGACGACGCCGGCGCCACCGTCGAGCTCTCCGGCACCGTCGCCGAGGTGCGCGAGGAGGGCGGGGAGCGGATCGCCGTCGTCGATCTCAAGGCGGCCTTCGAGGGGAAGACGGTGCTCGGCCGCGCCCGCGCCGAGGTCGTCCTCCCGGGGTGAGGCGACCCGGGGTACGGGCCCGCGGAAGCGGGTGCGTACACTCGTTCCAGCCGGACGCACCGGACGATCCGTTGCGTCCGCCCCGCCGCCACGTGGCGGATCGGGGCAAAGGGGTGTAGCTCAATTGGCAGAGCAGCGGTCTCCAAAACCGCAGGTTGCAGGTTCAAGTCCTGTCACCCCTGCCACGACGCCGCAGGCCGCCGGAGATCACGGCGGCGCGGCCGACGGCACGGACGGCGAAGCGACGAGGGTTCTCCCGAAGCGGAGGACGTGACCGAGGGCGGGCGGACGCCCGCCACGTGCGGAGGGCGACACGCGTGAGCGACGAGCACGAGTCGGAGCGGCCCGGGCGGGAGCGCCCGAGCAACGCCGCCGACCGTCGTGGGCGGCGGGCCTCCGGCTCCGCGAGCACCCCCGGCAAGGGCCGTGCCACCCCGACCCGCGCCGCCGCGGCGACGAAGGAGAAGAAGCCGTCGCTCTTCGCCCGGCTCGCCCGGTTCCTGCGGGAGGTCGTCGCCGAGCTCCGCAAGGTCATCTGGCCCGACCGCGGCCAGATGGTGAAGTACACCATCGCGGTCCTGATCTTCGTGTCGATCATGGTGGCGCTGGTGTTCGTGCTGGACTCGGCGTTCGCCGAGGGCGTCGCCCTGCTGTTCGGCAACTGACGCGAGTACGAACGCCGACCGGCTCCGACCGACACCGAACAATGGAAGCGAGTAGGACGTGACCTCCGACAGCAAGGCGTACGACGAGGCGGCCGACGAGGCCGCGATCGACGCCGTCGCCGAGAACGCGGCCGACGAGACGCTGCCCGAGCAGTCCGTCCAGGACGCCGACGTCGAGGCGGCGCACGGTGAGGACGCCGTCTCCGGCGACTACACCGAGGCCGACGACGACAGCACCCCCGGCGCCGAGGCGGAGACGCTGGACGGCGAGGGCGAGACGGTCCCGACCGCCGGGGACGCGGACGACGCCGACTCCGGGGACGCCGACACCGAGGGTGCCGACGCCGTCGCGGAGGAGCCGGCCGAGGACGTGGACCCGGAGGAGGAGCTGCGCGCCGCACTGCGTCGCGCGCCCGGCGACTGGTACGTCGTCCACTCCTACGCGGGCTACGAGAACAAGGTGAAGTCGAACCTCGAGACTCGGGCGCAGACCCTGGACGTCGAGGACTACATCTTCCAGGTCGAGGTGCCCACCGAGGAGGTCACCGAGATCAAGAACGGGCAGCGCAAGAAGGTCCAGCGCAAGGTGCTGCCCGGCTACATCCTGGTGCGGATGGAGCTCAACGACCAGTCCTGGGGCGCGGTGCGGAACACGCCGGGCGTCACCGGTTTCGTCGGCGCGACGTCCAAGCCGTCGCCGCTGACGATCAACGAGGTCGTGAAGTTCCTGCTGCCGAAGGTCGAGGCCCCCAAGAAGGAGGCCGAGGCCGGCAGGACCGCGTCCGGCGGCGGCTCCGGCTCGTCCGGCGGCGCCCCCACCATCGAGGTCGACTTCGAGGTCGGCGAGTCGGTCACCGTCATGGACGGCCCGTTCGCCACGCTCCCCGCGAGCATCTCCGAGGTCAACGTCGACGCCCAGAAGCTCAAGGTGCTGGTCTCGATCTTCGGCCGGGAGACCCCGGTCGAGCTCGGGTTCAACCAGGTCTCCAAGATCTGATCGCACCCGTGAGGAACGTCCGCGGCATGGCAGGGCCGCGCGGCGTGCACATCGATCACTGAGGAACGGACATGCCCCCCAAGAAGCGGAAGCTCTCCGCGATCATCAAGCTCCAGATCCAGGCAGGCGCAGCGACGCCGGCCCCGCCGGTCGGCCCCGCACTGGGCCAGCACGGCGTCAACATCATGGAGTTCTGCAAGGCCTACAACGCGGCGACCGAGGCCCAGCGCGGCAACATCGTGCCGGTCGAGATCTCGGTCTTCGAGGACCGGTCGTTCTCCTTCGAGCTGAAGACCCCGCCCGCGGCGCGGCTCCTGCTCAAGGCGGCCGGTGTCGAGAAGGGCTCCGGCGAGCCGCACAAGACCAAGGTCGCCAGCGTGACCATGGCCCAGGTCCGGGAGATCGCCCAGGTCAAGATGAACGACCTGAACGCGAACGACCTCGACCAGGCCGCCAAGATCATCGCCGGCACCGCCCGGTCGATGGGCATCACGGTCGACGGCTGAGCGAGCCCCCCACACCACCCGTACGCGTGGGAGAGCCGGGCGCGGCTCCGACCACGACCTGACCTCTCTAAGGAGACGAGGACAGATGGCACAGCGCAGCAAGGCCTACCGAGAGGCCGCCGCGAAGATCGACGCGGACCGCCTCTACTCGCCGCTCTCGGCGGCGAAGCTGGCCCAGGAGACGTCCAGCAAGAACACCGACGCGACCGTCGAGGTCGCGATGCGGCTGGGCGTCGACCCCCGCAAGGCGGACCAGATGGTCCGCGGCACCGTGAACCTGCCGCACGGTACCGGCAAGACCGCCCGGGTGATCGTGTTCGCCACCGGTGACAAGGCCGCCGAGGCCGAGGCCGCCGGCGCCGACGCCGTGGGCGCCGAGGACCTCATCGAGCGGATCCAGGGCGGGTGGCTCGACTTCGACGCCGCCATCGCGACCCCGGACCAGATGGCCAAGGTCGGCCGCATCGCCCGCATCCTCGGCCCGCGTGGCCTGATGCCGAACCCGAAGACGGGCACCGTGACGCCGGACGTCACGAAGGCCATCAACGAGATCAAGGGCGGCAAGGTCAACTTCCGGGTCGACAAGCAGGCCAACCTGCACCTCGTCATCGGCAAGGCCTCGTTCGACACCGAGAAGCTGGTGGAGAACTACGGCGCCGCCTACGACGAGATCCTGCGGCTCAAGCCGTCGGCGGCCAAGGGCCGCTACGTCAAGAAGATCACCGTCTCCACCACCACCGGGCCGGGCATCCCGGTGGACCCGAACCGCACCCGCAACCTGCTGGTCGCGGACGAGGAGACCGACTGATCGACTGATCAGCGCCTGACCCGACGACGCCCCCGGTTCCCTGCGGAACCGGGGGCGTCGTCGTGTGCGGGGTCAGGCCCAGTCGCGCAGGACGTCCTCGACGCTCTCCGGGCCGGTGCCGCGACCGGCGGTCTCGGTGAGCGTGCGGGAGAAGCGCGGTGCCGGGGCGGCCTGGGGCACGCCGTCGGAGGTGACGATGGTGCCGCGCGCGGTCAGATGCGCGTTCTCGCGGGCCTCGGCGAACGACAGCACCGGGGTGGTGCAGGCGTCGGTGCCCTCGAAGACCGCGGCCCACTCGTCGCGGGGCTTGGAGGCGAACACCTCGGTGAACCGGGCCCGCATGGCCGGCCAGCCGCCGCGGTCGTACTGCGGGCCGAGCTCGTCCTCGGTGAGCCCCAGGCCGGCGACGAGCTGGGCGTAGAACTGCGGCTCCAGCGCCCCGACGGCCATGTGCCCGCCGTCGGCGCAGGTGTAGGTGTCGTAGAACGGGGCGTGCCCGTCGAGCAGGTTCGAGTCGCGCTCGTCGACCCAGGCGTCCTGGGACAGGAAGCCCCAGAACATCTGGTTCAGCACGCTGACGCCGTCGACCATGGCGGCGTCGACGACCTGGCCCTGCCCGGAGGCCTTCGCCTCCCAGATCGCGGCCAGCACGCCGACGACGAGCAGCATCGACCCGCCGCCGAAGTCCCCGACCAGGTTCAGGGGCGGGACCGGACGCTCCCCGGCGCGGCCGATCGCGTGCAGCGCACCGGTCAGCGAGATGTAGTTCAGGTCGTGCCCGGCGCGCGGCGCCATCGGGCCGTCCTGGCCCCAGCCGGTCATCCGCCCGTAGACCAGGCGCGGGTTGCGGGCGTGGCAGTCCTCGGGGCCGACGCCGAGGCGCTCGGTGACGCCCGGCCGGTAGCCCTCCAGGAGGACGTCGGCGGACTCGACCAGCCGCAGCACGGTCTCCCGGCCCGCCGGGTCCTTCAGGTCCGCGGTGACCGAGCGCCGACCGCGCGCCGTCGGGTCGGGTACCGCGTCGGACCCGAGCTTCAGCCCGCCCGACGGCCGGTCGACGCGGACGACGTCCGCCCCGAGATCGCCCAGGATCATCGCCGCGTGCGGCCCCGGCCCGATCCCGGCCAGCTCGATCACCTTCAGTCCGGCCAGCGGACCCTTGCCCCGTGTCACCGTGGACCTCCTCGTCGCGCGATCGGTTCCCGGCGACGGTAGCGACCCGGCGCCGGTGCTCAGCCGGTCGACTCGCGAGCCGGCTCCTCGTAGTCCCAGATGTCCTTGCCGATCTCACGGACGGGATGGTCGGTCGCGTCCCGTTCCTGGATCGTGTAGGCGTAGCGGCCGTGCTGCCAGCCGTCCCGCGTCGCGACCTCCAGCAGGCAGGCCTCGGCCCAGCCGTGCCACTCGTCGAAGTCGCGGGGCAGCGGGTCGGGTGCGTCGCACTCGATCTCGGTCATCCGGTGCAGCACGCCCCGCAGGGGCTGCCAGGCGTGCACGTCCAGCCAGATGTTGTCCATCGCCGGCGCCTCCGTCGGGTGGGGTCGACCCCAGTCTCGGCGGGCGCCGTCGTGGCGGGACGGACGGCCGGGGGTCTTCACCCGATCGTGGTCAGGCCTTCAGCAGGTCCTCGCGGCCCTCGGCCTCGAGCTTCGCCTTGTACGGGCCGAAGAGCTGCTTGGCGATCGGCAGCAGCTTGAGGACCTTCGAGACCGGGCCCTTGGCGCGGACGTCGCCCTTGGCCATCGCGACCGGGAGGATGACCTTGCCCAGCCAGAACCGGTTGCCGGTGTCGGCGGACATGAACAGCTCGATGTTCGGGTCGGGGCCCTGCCCGGCGCCGGTGTGGATCTCGGAGTTCGGCATGTCCACGGTCAGGACGGCGTCCGGGTTCGTGTACGTGATCCGCAGGACGACCCCGGACGGCTGCAGCTTCGCCACCAGGTCCGGATCGGCCATCCCGATCCGGAACACCCCGCCCAGGTACTCGTAGACCTCGGCCTCGTCGGCGAACACGGCCATCAGCGCCTCCTCGCGAGATGTGGCCGGGCAGGATGCCGCCCGGCACGTCGCCGCGAGTCTGTCCCGCGCCGTCCGGGGCGCGCAGCCGATCACCGGGCCAGGCTTGGCCCGTCCGGGCCGTGCGGCGCGCCGTCGCGGACCTCAGCGGCCGGCCGGGTGCTCGTCGAGCAGCCCGCAGCGCCCCGCCAGCGCGGCCGCCTCGATCCGGTTCGCCGCGCCCAGCTTGTGCAGCAGGGAGGCGATCATGCGCTTGGCGGTGCGCTCGCTGACCAGCATCGGGCGGGCGATGTCGGCGGTCTCCAGGCCCCGCGCCAGCAGCGTCCACAGCTCGATGTCGCGCTCACCGAGCCGGTCGAGCAGGCCGTCGGCGGTGCGGTCGGCCGCGACGAGCAGCGCGTCGAGCAGCTCCGCACGCAGTACCCGCACTCCGGCCAGGATCGACAGCAGCGGCGCGATGAGCACCTCCGGGTCGGCGGACTTGCCCAGGTAGCCGTCGGCGCCGGCGCGCATCGCGGCGGCGGCGAGGTCCAGGTCCTCGGTGCCCGACAGCGCCAGCACCCGGGTGGCGGGGTAGGCGGCCTTGACCCGGCGGATCGTCTCCACCCCACCCAGCGGGGGGAGCGCGAGGTCGACGATCGCGATCCCGGCCCGGTGCCTCCCGACCAGCGCGACGGCGTCCTCCCCGGCGGTGGTCGAGCCCGCGACCCGGAAGGTGTCCCCGGCGCGGGACTCCAGCAGCAGGGCGAGGCCCTGTGCGAACAGGGCGTGGTCGTCGACGATGACGACCACGTGCGGTGCTGTCGGCACGGGCGGCATGGTCGGCGAGCCTAGTGTGGCCGCCGACCCCGTCCGCTCCCGAGAGGCCCCGACCGTGACCGCGCACGCCGGTGAACTGCCCGAACGCACCCGGGAGGAGCGCCAGGCCGTCGTCCTGAGGATCTGCGTCGTGCTCGGCGCTGTCGGCCTGCTGGTGGCCCGGCCGGACCTCACCGGAGCCCGGCCGGTCGTCGCCGCCGTCCTGATCGGGCTGAGCGCGGTCTACGCGGCCGCGCTCGGCGTCGTCTCGGTGCTCCGCGGGCGGCTGCCCGTCCCGCCGGCCGTGCTGACCGGGATCGACGGTCTGCTCGCCCTGCTCGCCTGCGGACTCACCGGCGGGGTGGCGAGCCCGATGGTGGCCGCGCTGCCGCTGGTCGTCATCGCGATCGCGCTCCGCGGCGGGCACCGGCTCGGGCAGCTCGTCGCGCTCGGTCTCGGCGTCGGCTACACCGCGGCGGCGCTGCTCGGCTCCGACCCGGGGGTCACGGTCGGCGCCGCGGTCGTCGCGGGACTGTGGTGGACCGGTTTCCTGTTCGCGACGGCGGTGCTCACCGGGGTGCTCGTGCGCCTGCTGGAACGCCAGCTCGCCGACATCGCCACCACCCGGGCCCGGGCCGAGAGCGAGCACGAGCGTTACCTGTCCGAGCGCGCGCTGCGGGACCGGATCGTGTCCCAGAGCCGGGCCCGGCTGGACGGGGCCCGCGTCGTGCTGCACGAGTTCCGGACCCCGGTCGCCTCGCTGACCGCGCTGTCGGCCGACCTCGCCGCGGGCAGGCTGGGCGGGGACGCCGCCCGGCGGGCGTCGCGGCTGCTCGCCGACCACGCCGCCCACCTCCAGGACATGCTCGACGGGCTGGCCGACCTGGCCGTCGCCGACGGCAGCCCGCTCGGGCGCGACCGGCCCCGCCGCGTCGCGCTCGCCGAGCTGGCCGACGCCGTGCTCGACGCCGCCGGGATCGCCGCGCACCGGCGGCACCCGGTCGTCGAACCGGCCGGGGCCGCGGTCCACTGCGACCCGCAGCGGCTGCGCCGGATGCTCACCAACCTGGCCGAGAACGCCGCCCGGCACTCCGGTGACGAGGTCGTGGAGCTGCACCTGGCCCACGACGGCGCCGTGCTCACCGCCGAGGTCCGCGACCGCGGGCCCGGGCTGCCCGCGGGTCAGGAGGGCGTCGTGACGGCCAAGGGAGTCGCGCTGGGGGAGCGCCGCGGTACCGCCGGGCTGGGCCTGTGGATCGCCGAGGCGCTCGCGTCCGCGATGGACGGTGAGCTGAGCCTGCTCCCGCGTGAGGGCGGCGGGCTGGTCGCCCGGCTCACCCTGCCGCTCGCCGGCGCCTGAGGACCTCCGCTGGCACCCGGGGGCCAGCGCTGGCGCGGGCGACGGCTGTGCCGGAGGTCTCCGCACGGCCAGGATCGACCGCCATGCGTACGACGGCAGCGGTGCTGTGGGAACCCGGTGGCAAGTGGGAGATCGAGGAGGTCGAGCTCGACTCCCCGAACGCCGGGGAGGTCATGGTCGAGCTGACCGCATCGGGGCTGTGCCACTCCGACGAGCACCTCGTGACCGGTGACCTACCCGCGGTCCTGCCGATGGTCGGCGGCCACGAGGGCGCGGGCCGGGTCATCGAGGTCGGCCCGGGCGTCACCGAGCTCGAGGTCGGCGACCCGGTCGTCATGACCTTCCTGCCCTCCTGCGGGCGCTGCCCGTACTGCTCCAAGGGCCAGCCGAACCTCTGCAACGACGGCGCCGGCGCCACCCTCGGCCCGCAGCTCGACGGCACCTACCGGTTCCACGCCCGTGGCGAGGACCTGGGCCAGATGTGCCTGCTCGGCACGTTCGCCCGGCACACCGTGGTCCCGGTGAAGTCCGCCGTGAAGATCGACGAGGGCTTCCCGCTGGACCTGGCCGCGCTGGTCGGCTGCGGCGTCACCACCGGCTTCGGCTCCTCGGTGCGCACCGCGGACCTGCGGGCCGGGGACACCGCCGTGGTCATCGGGATCGGCGGCATCGGCGCGAACGCGGTGCAGGGCGCCCGAGCGGCGGGCTGCCGGTACGTCGTGGCCGTCGACCCGGTCGAGCACAAGCGTGAGCGCTCCCGCGAGCTGGGCGCCACGCACGTCGCCGCGAGCATCGACGAGGCCTGGGAGATCGTCAGCGAGCTGACCCGCGGGCAGATGGCCGAGGCGGCGGTCCTGTGCACGGGCGTCGCGATGGGCGAGGACCTGCAGCCCGCGCTGCAGCTGGTCGGCAAGCGCGGCCGGGTCGTCGTCACGGCGCTGGCCCGGGCCGAGGAGGAGACGGCGTCGCTGTCGCTGCTCGACCTCACGCTCTACGAGAAGCAGATCCGCGGCGCGCTGTTCGGCAGCTCCGCGGCCCAGTTCGACATCCCGCGGCTGCTGGAGATGCACAACCTCGGCCACCTCAAGCTCCGTGAGCTGATCACCAAGGAGTACACCCTCGACCAGGTCAACGAGGGCTACGAGGACATGCGTTCCGGACGCAACATCCGCGGACTGATCCGCTACTGACCGCCCCCGGCGCGCACCGACGGCCCCGGCCCGCACGAGCGGGACCGGGGCCGTCGGCGTGGGGGAGCGGGTCAGCCGTCGACGAGCTCGCGCACGGTGCGCAGCTGCTCCGGGCTGCCGTCGACGACCATCGTCGTGACCAGCGAGTCGCGGAACACCGGCAGCTCCTCGGCGATCTTCGCCTTCGGGCCGATCAGGGCCACCTGCTCGATCATCGAGGTCGGGACGGCCTTCGCGGCCGCGTCCTTGTCCCCGCCCAGGTAGAGCTCCTGGATGCGGGCGCACTCGTCGTCGTAGCCCATGCGGGCGAAGACCTCGTAGTGGAAGTTCGCGCCCTTGGCGCCCATCCCGCCGATGTAGAGCGCGAGGAACGGGCGGATCCGGTCCGCGGCGGCCTCGACGACGTCGTCGACGACGACCTGCACCATGCAGACGACCTCGAAGCCGTCCGGGCGCCCGCCGCGGGCGGCGAACCCGGCGTCGAGGGACTCACGGTAGTGCGCGTCGTGCCGGGGCGCGTAGAACAGCGGCTGCCAGCCGTCGGCGATCTCGGCGGCCAGCGCGACGTTCCTCGGGCCCTCGGCCGCGAGCAGGATCGGCAGGTCGGTCCGGTACGGGTGCAGCGTCGAGCGCAGCGGCTTGCCCAGCCCGGTGCCGCCCGGGTACGGGATCGGGTAGTGCGGCCCGTCGGAGCCGACCTTCTCCCGGGCGATCGTGTCCCGCAGGACCGCACGTACTCCCGGGTGCGGGCCAGCGGCCTCGGGTACGGCTGCCCGTACCACCCCTCGACGACCTGCGGCCCGGACGCGCCGATGCCCAGCACCATCCGGCCGCCGGACAGGTGGTCCAGGGTCATGGCGGCCATCGCCGTCGCGGTCGGGGTGCGCGCGGACATCTGCACGACCGAGGTGCCCAGGCGCATCCGCGTGGTCCGGGAACCGAGCCAGGACAGCGGGGTGAACGCGTCCGAGCCGTAGGCCTCGGCCGTCCACATCGAGTCGAAGCCGAGGTCCTCGGCGGCGTCGACCTTCTCCACGGTCCCCGGCGGCGGCCCGGCACCCCAGTAGCCGAGTGCCAGACCGAGCTTCACGTGCCCGTCCCGAAGGTCACCGGCAGCCGCTTGATGCCGTTGATGAAGTTGCCGGTCAGCCACTCCGGCTCGCCGACCGACAGGTCCGGGACGCGGGTGAGCAGCTGGTGGAACAGCGCCCGCAGCTGGGTCTTGGCCAGGTGGTGGCCCAGGCAGAAGTGCGGGCCACCGCCGCCGAAGCCGACGTGCGGGTTCTCGGACCGGGTGATGTCGAAGACGTGCGGGTCGGCGAACACGGCGTCGTCGCGGTTGCCGGAGTGGTAGAACAGCACGACCCGCTCGCCCTCGGCGATCCTCTGCCCGCGGATCTCGGTGTCCCGGGTCGCGGTGCGCCGGAAGGTCAGCACGGGGCTGGCCCAGCGGACGAACTCCTCGACGGCCGGCTTGATCCGGTCGTCGAACTCCTCGGTCAGCAGCCGCTTCTGCCCGGGGTTGCGGTCCAGCGCGAGGATCGCGTGGCTGGAGGTCTGCCGGGTGGTGTCGTTGCCCGCGACGCAGAGCAGGACGAAGAACGCCGCGATCTCCTCGTCGGTCAGCGCGTCGCCGTCGACCTCGGCCTGCACCAGGGCGGTCATCAGGTCGTCGGCGGGGTCCTCGCGGCGCAGCGCGGACAGCTCGAACGACGCCGTGTGCAGCGTCATCAGCCCGTTGAGCAGCACCGCCATCGGGTCGCCCTCGCCGATGTAGTCCGGGTCGTTCCAGCCGACCATGGCGTTGGCGGCGTCGGCGACCTCCTGCCGCTTCTCCGGCGGGATGCCGATCATCTGCGAGATCGTCCACATCGGCAGCCGCGCCGCGACCGCGGTCACGAAGTCCGCCGAGCCGTCGCCGGCGAGCAGGTCGTCGACGATGAGCCGGGCCTGCTCGGCGATCTGCTCCTCGATCTGCCGGACCCGGCGCGGGGTGAACACCGAGCTGATGACCTTGCGCTGGCGGTGGTGGCGCGGTGCGTCCATCGCGAGGATGGAGTGCGCGGCCTCCAGCATGTCCTCGGGCACGTCCTCCAGCATCACGCCGCCGTACTGCTGGCCGGACGCGAAGGTCTCGGCGTCGCGGCTGACGGCCTGGATGTCGGCGTGGGTGACCAGCGCCCAGAACCCGGGGGCGTCCGGGTCGGGCAGCAGATCGGTCTCGGCCGGCGGGTGCCAGGACAACGGGCGCTCGCGGCGCAGCTCGGCGAACTGCACCTCGCGGGCGTCCGGGGTCTGTGCCCAGAACGCCTGGGTGGAGATGTCGAGCGGGTCGTACGGGCGCTTCTCCGTGGTGGTCACGGGGTTGCCTCCTCGCGGTTACGTCGTCGGAACCGGATCAGATCTCGGGTGGGGGGATCATGCCCGTCAGCACGGCACCGCTGATGCCGCCGTCGGCGACGAGCGCGTGCCCGTTGATCCAGGCGGACTCCGGGCCGGCCAGGAACAGCACCGGTCCGGCGATGTCGGCGGGGTCCGCGTGCCTGCCGAGGAACGCGGCGAGCGCGTCGAGGTTCTCCTTGCCCATGGACTCCTCGAAGTCGCCGAGGACGGGTGTCTCGACCGGTCCGGGGCAGACGGCGTTCATCCGCACCCGACGTTCACGATCGCGCCACCGGGGCGGATCCGTTCGACGACCGACTCGGTGAGATGACGGAGCCCGAGCAGGTTCACCCGCAGCACGAGCTCCGCGGGCGCGGTGCCGGGTACCCCGGCCACGTTGCAGAGGGCGTCGAACTCCCCGTCCAGGGCGGCGACGGCGGCGTCGATCGACGCGACGTCGGACAGGTCGCAGTGCACGTGCCGCGCGACGCCGACGGAGGTGTCCTTCAGGTCCAGCGAGACGACCTCGTCGCCGGCGTCGACGAACCGGCGCGCGACCTCGGCGCCGATCCCGGACGCGGCACCGGTCACCAGTACCCGGCGGCTCACGTGGTGATCAGGAGGTCCTCGCGGCCGTCGGCCTCGAGGCGCTCGACGTAGGTCGGGAACAGGCGCTTGGACAGCGGCGCGAGCTGCAGGAGCTTGGTGACGGTGCCGTCGACCTTCACCTTGCCCTTGGCCATGGCGAAGGTCAGGTTGACGGTGCCCTGCCAGTAGGCGTTCGCGGTCTCGGTGGACATGGTCATCGTGGCCTGCGGCTCGGGGGCGCCGGCGTCGGAGCCCTTCCAGACCTTCGCACCGGGCAGGTCGATGATCAGCGCGGAGTCGGGGTCGGTGCACTGCTGGCGCAGGACCAGTCCGGTGCCGCGGAGCTTGGGCTCCAGTTCGGGGTCGGCCAGTGCGGCCTCGAAGATGCCACCGATGTAGCGGTACAGCTCGTCCTCGTCGGCGAATCCGGGCACGGTTCCTCCACGTCGTCGTGAGTGTGTGACCTTATACCCGGAACGTAACGTAGATTATGTTACTGGGGAATTACCCGACCCCGACGACGTGGGAGAGCCGCCGATGAGCGTGACCGAGACCGGTGGGCCCACCGGTGCCGTGGGAGCGGACGCCGGCGGGCCGTCCGTCGCCGAGCAGGTGGCCCGGCTGCGCGCCACGTTCCGTGGTGGCCGGACCCGTGACCGGAGCTGGCGGCTGCGCCAGCTGGGCGGTCTGGAGCGGATGCTCACCGAGGCCGAGGACGAGTTCGTCGCGGCCCTGGCCGCGGACCTCGGCCGTCCCCGCGTCGAGGCATGGATGGCCGACCTGGCCCCGACCGTCGCGGAGTCCCGCCACGCCCGGAGGCACCTGCGCCGCTGGATGCGCCCGCACCGGGTCGGTCTGCCGCTGTCGGTGCAACCGGGGTCGGCGCGCTGGGTGCACGAGCCGCTCGGGGTCGTGCTGGTCATCGGGCCGTGGAACTACCCGGCATACCTCACGCTCGCGCCGCTGGTCGCCGCGTTCGCGGCCGGGAACTGCGCCGTGGTGAAGCCGTCGGAGTACGCGCCCGCGACCGCCGAGGTGCTCGCCCGGCTGCTGCCGCGCTACACCGATCCGGACGCCGTCGCCGTCGTCACCGGGGGGCCGGGGGAGACCCAGGAGCTGCTCGCGCAGGGCCTGGACCACGCGTTCTTCACCGGTAGCCCGGAGGTCGGGGCGAAGGTGATGGCCGCCGCGGCGCCGCACCTGACCCCGGTCACGCTCGAGCTGGGCGGGAAGAGCCCGGTGATCGTCGCCGCGGACGCCGACGTCGAGGTCGCCGCGCGCCGGATCGCCTGGACCAAGCTCATGAACTCCGGCCAGACCTGCGTCGCCCCGGACTACCTGCTCGTCGACTCCGCCGTCCGCGACGAGCTGGTCGAGCGGCTCGTCGCCGAGACCGCGCGGATGCGCGGCGGCGCGGGCGGGGGCGTGCGGATCGTCGACGCCCGGCAGGCGGCGCGGCTCGCGGGCCTGCTCGCCGACGACCACGGGGGCACCGTGGTGGCCGGCGGCACGATCGACCCGGAGGCCCGCACCGGGGAGCCGACGGTCGTGCTCGACCCGCGGCCGGGGTCCCGGCTGCTGACCGAGGAGATCTTCGGCCCGATCCTGCCGGTGCTGACCGTCGACGGTGTCGACGCCGCGATCGCGCACGTCAACGCCGGCCCGAAGCCCCTGGCCGCCTACGTGTTCACCGGCTCGTCGCGCACCGCGGAGCGGGTCACCCGCGAGGTCCCCGCCGGGGCGACCGTCGTCAACCACCTGATGTTCCACGTGCTGGTGCCCCGGCTGCCCTTCGGGGGAGTGGGGCGCAGCGGTTCCGGCGCCTACCACGGGCGGTTCGGGTTCGAGACCTTCTCGCACCGGCGGGCGGTGCTGCGCAAGCCGGCCCGGCCCGATCCCGGCATCGTCTACCCGCCCTACGACGGGCGGACCGAACGCCTGCTGCGCAGGATCTTCTGATCGGACACGCGTCCGGCGTGGCACCCTGGTGGGTCGGCACGGGTCGTGGAGAGGGGGCGGGCGGGTGGCCAGGAGAGCGGGTCGGCAGATCGCTGCCGAGCAGTACTACGACGCCGCGATGTCGATCCTCGCGCGCGAGGGCGCGGCCGGGCTCAAGATCGGTCCGTTGTGCCGGTCGCTCGGCGTGACCAGCGGGTCGTTCTACCACCACTTCGGCGGCTGGGCGGGCTTCGTCCGTGGCCTGCTGCGCTACTGGGAGGCCGAGCAGACCGACCGGATCGTCGAGCTGGCCCGGGCGACCGCGGACCCGGTCGAGCGGATCGACGTGGTCAAGCAGCTCACGGTGGCCCTGCGGCACGACGCCGAGGCCGCGATCCGGGCGTGGGCGCAGATCGACCCCGAGGTCGGCCGCGCCCAGGCGCGGGTGGACGTGCAGCGCCGGATCGCGCTGGAGCAGGTGGTGGCCGACGTCGTGCCCGACCCGGACGACGCCCGCAGGCTCGCCGTCTTCGGCATCTCGCTGATGGCCGGCTACCAGCAGACCTGCGACCCCCGCGACCGGGATCTCCTGCGTGCCCTGTTCGACGACTACCAGCGCCTCATCCTGTCGCACGCCCCGCACGTGACGCCGCCGATCGGGTGATCCTCCGTGCGGGTGGGGGCGTGGTCGCCGACTCGGTCGTACCGCGGCAATCGGGCCGTTCGGACCAGCGCTGCTACCCGGCCGGGAGCACTGTTACCCACGGTCCGCAACATTGCACGGTAATCTGTAACCCACGGTAACCATAACTTAGATTACGGCATGGTCACCGATCGGCGACCCCGCCGACCCGCCAGTAACCCCCGACGCGCAGACTCGTTGTGCCGTTCAGCACCGACCACTGGCCCCCGCTCCCCAGCGTTCCCGGGCCCCGGTGCGGTTCGTCGGTCTATTGCGCGAGGAGGCGACACGTGACCGGTGTCGAGGTGAAGGTCGAGGGGCTGACGAAGTCCTTCGGTCGGGCCAACATCTGGTCGGACGTGACCCTGACGCTGCCCGCGGGCGAGGTGTCGGTGCTGCTCGGACCGTCGGGTACCGGTAAGTCGGTGTTCCTGAAGTCCCTGATCGGGCTGCTCAAGCCGGAGCGGGGATCGATCGTCATCGAGGGCGTCGACCTGTGCAAGTGCTCGGAGTCCGAGCTGTACGAGATCCGGAAGCTGTTCGGGGTGCTGTTCCAGGACGGTGCGTTGTTCGGGTCGATGAACCTGTTCGACAACATCGCGTTCCCGTTGCGGGAGCACACGCGTAAGTCGGAGTCGGCGATCCGGGACATCGTCATGGAGAAGATCGACATGGTCGGTCTGGTCGGTGCCGAGGGCAAGCTGCCGGGTGAGATCTCGGGTGGTATGCGTAAGCGGGCGGGGCTGGCGCGGGCGTTGGTGCTGGATCCGAAGATCATTCTTTTCGACGAGCCGGACTCGGGTCTGGACCCGGTGCGCACGGCGTATCTGAACCAGCTGATCATCGATCTGAACGCGATGACGGACTCGACGTTCCTGATCGTGACCCATGACATCAACTCGGCGCAGACGGTGCCGGACAACATCGGGCTGCTCTACCGCAAGCATCTGTCGATGTTCGGTCCGCGGGAGGTGTTGCTGACCTCCGACGAGCCGGTGGTGGCGCAGTTCCTGAACGGGCGTCGGGAGGGGCCGATCGGGATGTCGGAGGAGAAGGACGCCGCGCAGGCCGCCCGTGAGATGGAGGAGGCCGGTGAGCTCGAGGGCCGTCCGCCGATGAAGCCGCAGCTCGTCGCGTCGACCGGGATGCCCGACCGGCAGGCGGTGCACCGTCGTCGGGAGCGGGTGGAGGCGATGATGCACGAGCTGCCGGAGTCGGCGCAGGAGGCGATCCGGGAGCAGCACGCCGACAGCGACGCGCAGGCCGGCGGCGGTCCGTCGCAGGACGGCACCACCCGTCAGATGGCCCGCAGCGGCGCGACGGTGAGCGACGACCGTCCCACCGACATCCACCCGCGCATCACCGACGACACCCCCGACCCCGGCGGTCGTCACCAGCTCTCCGGCGGTGACCGGTGAGCATCCCCAGCCCCGTCACGCGGGCGCTCACCCCGGTCGGCAAGTTCTTCGGCCTGTTCGCCGAGATCGGCCGCCAGGGACTGCGCCGGCCGTTCCAGTGGCGCGAGCTCGTCGAGCAGACCTGGTTCGTCACCAAGGTCTCGGCGCTGCCGACCGCCCTGTTCACCATCCCGTTCGGCGCGACGATCGCGCTGCTGCTCGGTGAGCTGACCCGCCAGTTCGGCGCCCAGTCCCAGACCGGCGCCGGTGCGGTCCTCGCGATCGTGCAGCAGGCCGCCCCCATCGTCACCGCGCTGCTGATCTCCGGCGCCGGTGGCTCCGCGGTCTGCGCGGACCTCGGAGCCCGGACCATCCGCGAGGAGATCGCGGCGATGGAGGTGCTCGGCATCTCACCGATCCAGCGCCTGGTCGTGCCGCGGGTGCTCGCCATGGGCATCACCGCGCTGGTCCTGAACGGGCTCGCGACCTGCGTCGGCGTCGCGGGCGGCTACTTCTTCAACGTGATCATCCAGGGCGGGTCGCCCGGTGCGTACATCAACAGCTTCTCGGCGATCGCGCAGGTCAGCGACATCGTCGTGTCGGAGCTGAAGGCGTTCCTGTTCGGCATCGTCGCCGGTGTCGTCGCCGCTTTCCGCGGCCTCAACCCGCCGCCCGGTGCGAAGGGTGTCGGTGACGCGGTGAACCAGGCCGTCGTCATCTCCTTCGTGCTCGTCTTCCTGATCAACCTCGTGCTCACCGCCCTGTACCTCGAGCTCGTCCCGCCGAAGGGCTTCTGATCCATGGCCACCCCACTCGGAACGCGGGCCCGACGGGCCGCCCAGGCGCCGCTGAACCAGCTCGAGGAGCTCGGCGACCAGCTGTCGCTCTACGTCCGGTCGATCCTCTGGATCCCGAAGACGCTGACCCGGTACAAGAAGGAGGTCGCCCGGCTGCTCGCCGAGGTCTCCTTCGGCTCCGGGGCGCTGATCGTCATCCTCGGGACCGTCGGCGTGATGGCGTCGTTGTCGCTGTTCGTCGGCTCGCTGGTCGGCCTGCAGGGCTTCCGGGCCCTGGACGCCCTGGGCGTCGAGGCGCTGACCGGCTTCATCACCGCCTACTTCAACACCCGCTCGATCGCCCCCCTGGTCGCCGCCTCGGCGCTGACCGCGACCCTCGGCGCGGGGTTCACCGCCCAGCTCGGCGCGATGCGGATCTCCGAGGAGATCGACGCGCTGGAGGTCATGGCGGTGCCCTCGGTGCCCTACCTGGTGACCACCCGGGTGGTCGCCGGCATCGTCGCGATCATCCCGATCTACACGCTAGGCCTGCTCGCCAGCTACGCCGCCTCGCGGATCAACGTCACGCTGATCAACGGTCTGCCCGGTGGTACCTACGACCACTACTTCGACCTGTTCCTACCGGTCAGTGACGTACTGCTGTCCTACCTCAAGGTGATCGTGTTCGCGACGGTGATCATCCTGATCCACTGCCACTACGGCTACTCCGCCAAGGGCGGCCCCGCCGGCGTCGGTGTCGCGGTCGGTCGGGCGGTGCGGCTGTCGATCGTGAGCACCGCCATCCTGGACTTCTTCCTGACGCTGGTCATGTTCGGCACCTCGACCTCGGTGCGGGTGGCCGGATGAGGTCCCCGAAGCGAGTGCTGCAGGGCCTGGCCTTCGTCACGGTCATCGTCGTCCTGCTCGGGCTGGCCGTCGCCCAGTACGTCGGCGCCTTCTCCTCCGGTGTCCCGGTGACCCTGAACGTCGCCCGGGTCGGCACCCAGATGCAGGAGCGCTCCGACGTCAAGGTCAACGGCCTGATCGTCGGCCAGGTCGACCAGGTCGTCTCGAACGGCACGGACACCAGCATCGAGATGTCGATGGACCCGCAGTTCCTCGACCAGATCCCGGAGAACGTCACCGCCCAGCTGCTGCCCAAGACGCTGTTCGGCGAGAAGTTCGTGTCGCTGGTCCCGCCGGCCGCGCCGTCGACGGCCCGGCTGGCCGCGGGCGACGTCATCCCCGAGGACCGCAGCCAGGCCGCGCTGGAGGTCGAGCGGGTGCTCGACGAGCTGCTGCCGCTGCTGCAGACCGTCCGTCCGCAGGACCTGGCGACCACGCTCGGCTCGCTCTCCCAGGCCCTGCAGGGCCGGGGCAACCAGCTCGGGGAGACCCTGACCCAGCTGAACACGCTGGTCGAGGGCCTGAACCCGGCCGTGCCGGACCTGCAGGAGGACATCCGCCAGCTGGCGACCTTCTCCGACAACCTGAACCAGGCCGCGCCCGACCTGCTCGACGCGCTCGACAACCTCACGGTCACCAGCCGCACCGTCGTCGAGAAGCGCGAGGGTCTGCGGAACCTCTACCGCTCCATCACCGGTGCCTCGGACGACCTGCGGGCCTTCCTCGACGCGAACGGCGAGAACATCATCGGGCTCTCCGCCGCGAGCCGGCCGACGCTGGAGACCCTGGCCCGGTACTCGCCGGAGTTCCCCTGCCTGACCCGCCAGCTCGTCGAGCTGATCCCGAAGATCAACGACGCGTTCCGGCCGGGCACCGACCGGGTGGGCGTCAACATCACCCTCGAGATCGTGGCGAGCAAGGGCAAGTACCTGCCGAACCAGGACGAGCCCGAGTACGGCGATGACCGCGGTCCGCGCTGCTACCCGATCCCGGTCCCGACCGGCACCCAGTACCCGCCGGACGGCCCGTTCCGGGACGGCTCCGTCCCGGGCCCGGCCCCGGCCGGGCAGCCGATGGGCAACCCCGAGGACTTCGGGGTCGACACCTTCGGCACCTACGACGGCACCGACAGCTTCGGTCTCATCCAGGACCAGAGCGCGGAGAACGGCGCGGGCGTGCTCCCCCCGCTGACCACCGCGCTCGGTCAGGCGGGCATCCAGCCGTCGTCCTACGACGGGACGCACCAGAGCGGCTCGGTCGACATGGGCGTCGCGAACTCCGCCGGTGAGCAGGACGTCGTCGCGCAGCTGCTGGCCGCCCAGCAGGGCGGCTCCCCGCAGGCCGTGCCGGCCTGGAGCAGCACGATGGTCGGCCCGCTCCTGCGCGGCACGGAGGTGACGCTGACGTGAGCAGGCTCCCGATCTCGGCGCTGGTCAAGTTCCTGGTCTTCGCGCTGGTCACGGCGCTGGGCACGACGCTGCTCGGCCTGACCATCGCGAACGCCCGGGGCGGTCAGGTCACCGAGTACACCGCCCGGTTCAGCGACGCGACCGGTCTGCTGGCCGGCGACGACGTCCGCATCGCCGGCGTCGTCGTCGGATCGATCAAGGACGTCCGCATCGTCGACCAGCGGGTCGCCGAGGTGGCGTTCGACGTCGACTCGTCGAACCCGCTGCCGTCGACGGTCGGCGCGACCCTGAAGTACAAGAACCTCATCGGCCAGCGGTACATGGCGCTGGACCAGGGCGCGGGCCCGACCGGGGAGGACCTCCCCGCCGGCGGCCAGATCCCGATCGACCGGACCCGCCCCGCGGTCAACCTGACCGTGCTGTTCAACGGCTTCCAGCCGCTGTTCCAGGGCCTGGACCCGGACCAGATCAACAAGCTGTCGATGGAGATCGTCCAGGTCCTGCAGGGCGAGGGCGGCACGGTGCAGAGCCTGCTGGCCTCGACGTCGTCGCTGACCAACTCGATCGCCGACCGCGACCAGGTCATCGGCCAGGTCATCGACAACCTGAACCTGACCCTCGACACCGTCAACCGCAACGACGAGGGCCTCAACGAGCTGATCAGCTCGCTGCAGGCGCTGGTGTCCGGGCTGGCCCAGGACCGCGAGCCCATCGGCAACGCGATCCAGTCCATCGGCGAGCTGACCCAGGTCACGGGGTCGTTCCTGGAGGACGCCCGCCCGCCGCTGCGCGACGACATCCGCAACCTCGGCGACCTCGCGACCCAGCTCGACCAGGGCCGCCCCGCGATCGAGCGGTTCCTGCAGTACACGCCGTTCAAGCTGAACCGGATCGCCCGCGTCGGCTCGTACGGCAGCTGGTTCAACTTCTACCTCTGCGGCCTCGACGGCCAGATCGGCATCTCGCCGATCCTGCAGCCGACCTCGCTGGAGGACCTGGGCATCGGCCCGATCAGCAACCCCGAGCGGCGCTGCGGCCCGGACCCGTCCGGGATCGGGGCCGGCAACACCGTCCCGACCGACGGTTCGCAGCCCGGCGACCCCGCGGACAACCGCGCCGAGGACAACCCGTTGATGCGTGAGCCGACCACCGAGTCGGTCGGCGGCCTGCTGGACCAGGCGGCCGGCCGTGGCCCGGTCGACTCGAGCAGCGACCCGACCGCAGCGCTGCAGCCGGGAGGCAACTGATGGCACAGGCAGGGCAGAAGCGCCCCGTCCTGACGGCGGTGATCGGACTCGTGCTGATCGCGGCGCTGACACTGGCCGCGTTCAACTACGAGGCGATCTTCTCCGGGGCCACCCGCTACACCGCGGAGTTCCCCGAGGCGGCGGGCCTGCAGGCCAACGACCGCGTCACCGTGGCCGGGGTCGAGGCGGGCCGGGTGCAGGACGTCTCCCTCGACGGCGACCACGTGAAGGTCGAGTTCACCGTCGAGGACGCCTGGGTCGGCAACCGGACCACGGCGTCGATCGAGATCGCCACGCTGCTGGGGTCGAAGTTCCTCGCCCTCGACCCGCGCGGCGACGCCGAGCAGGACCCCGACCAGCCGATCGGCCGGGACCGGACCAAGTCCCCGTTCGACGTCGTCGACGCCTTCAACGGCCTCTCCGGCACGATCGACCAGCTCGACACCACGCAGCTCGCGTCGAGCCTGACCACGCTCTCGGACACCTTCCGCGACACCCCGCCGGAGATCCGCGGGGCCCTCGATGGGCTGTCCCGCCTGTCGAACACGATCTCCAGCCGGGACGCCGAGCTGAAGAAGCTGCTCGCCAACACCCGGCAGCTGTCGACCACGCTGGCCGACCGCCGCGGCGACGTCGTGAAGCTGGTGAACGACGGCAACCTGCTGCTCGGTGAGCTGCAGCGGCGCAAGGACGCGATCGCGAACCTGCTCGACGGCGTGCAGCGCCTGTCGATCCAGCTGCGCGGACTCGTCGCCGACAACCAGGCGCAGCTGCGCCCGGCCCTGGAGACCCTCGACCGCGTGCTGGCGGTACTCGAGGAGAACCGCGACAACCTCGGCGAGATCCTCGACAAGGAAGCGGTGTTCGTCCGCGTGTTCGGCAACGTCCTCGGCAACGGCCGTTGGCTCGACAACTACCTGTGCGGCCTGCTGCCGCCGGTCGTGCCGCTCGGGGGTGACTGCTGATGGGTTCCTGGGCCAACGACCGGCGCCAGATCCAGTTCGGTGCCCTGATCGCCGTCGTCGCCGTCCTGGTGGCGAGCGCGATCTGGCTGATCACCTCCGGCGGCGGCCGTCCGGTCACCGCCTACTTCACCAGCTCCGCCGCGCTGTTCCAGGACAACGACGTGCGGGTGCTCGGCGTCCCGGTCGGCAAGATCGACCGGATCACGCCCGAGGGGGACCGGGTGCGGGTCGACATGACCATCACCGACGACGAGGTGCGCCTGCCCGCCGACGTCAAGGCCGCCGTCGTCTCGCCGAGCCTGGTCACCGGCCGCTACGTGCAGCTGACCCCGGTGTGGACCGGCGGCCCGGAGTGGAACGGCGAGCCGATCCCGCTGGAGCGCACCGCGTTCCCGCTCGGTGTCGACGACCTCACCCGGACCGCGACCGAGCTCTCCCGGGCGCTGGGCCCGCAGGGAGCGAACAAGGACGGCGCGCTCAACGACGTCCTGGACGTCACCGCACAGAACCTCGACGGCAACGGGCGCGCACTCAACGACACCATCCGCAACCTCGGTGGGCTCTCGGCGACGCTGAACGGGTCCAGCGGCGACCTGTTCGGCACCATCACCGAGCTGCAGAAGTTCGTCGGGACGCTGCGCGAGAACGACCCCGGCATCCGCGAGCTCAACGGGAAGCTGGCCGACGTGACCGGCTTCCTCGCGAGCCAGCGTGGCGAGCTCGGTGGCGCGCTGAACCAGCTGTCCTTCGCGCTCGGCGAGGTCGCCGACTTCGTGCAGGACAACCGTTCGACGCTGCGGTCGAACGTGGACAAGCTCGCGAGCGTCTCGCAGGAGGTCGTCGACCACCAGCGGGCGCTGTCCGAGATCGCCGACGTGGCCCCGGCCGCGCTGGGCAACCTCACCAACATCTACAACGGCTCGTCGGAGACCCTCGACACCCGGGCCAACATCAACGAGCTGGCCTACCCGCTGCCGGTCGCGATCTGCGAGATCCTCCGCCGCGGCGCGGGTGCGATCCCGGGTGGCCTGGACCAGCCCACCGCCGCGCTCTGCGACGGCCTGGCCCCGATCCTCGACGGCGCGGTGCCGCTGCCGACCCCGCAGCAGGTGCTCGAGCAGCTCCAGGCCGGCGGCTCCGGGGTCAACCCGGCGGTGCCCCAGCTGATGCCGGGCTCGCCGCTGTCGCTGACCGACCCGGGCTCGCAGCTGCGCGCCCCGGCCGACCCGCAGGCTCCCGCCCCCGGTGGGCAGCCCGCACCGGGCGCCACCGGCGCCCCGGCCACCCCGGCGCCGTCGACGACGACGGCCCCGCAGGCCACTCCCACCCCGGTCCCCGAGACCGAGGAGCGCGGGGGCGGCGGACTGTTCGGCCTGTTCGGAGGTGGATCGTGATCGGCTCCAGCGGCCGTGTCGGCCGGGTGTCGGCGCTGCTGACCGCCGTGGCCCTGTTCGCGGGCGGCTGCGGCGCGGTGGACGGCGGCCTCCGGGGCATCCCGCTGCCCGGTGGCGCGAACCTGGGCGACGACCCGTACTCGGTGCAGATCGAGTTCGCCGACGTCGTCGACCTCGTCCCGCAGTCGATCGTGCGCGTCGGTGACGTGCCGGTCGGCGCGGTCGAGACCGTCGCCGTCGAGCCGGGGTCGTGGAACGCGCTGGTCACCGTCGCGGTGAACCGCGACGTCACGCTCCCGGCCAACGCCACCGCGCGGGTCCGCACGACCTCGCTGCTCGGTGAGAAGTTCGTCGAGCTGTCCCAGCCGACCGTCCCCGCCGAGGGCGACCTCGCCCGGAGCGGGAGGATCGGACTGCAGGCCAGCGGGCGCGCGGCCGAGGTCGAGGAGGTCCTCGGGGCCCTGTCGCTGCTGCTCAACGGCGGCGGCGTGGCCCAGATCCGGACCATCTCCACCGAGCTGAACAACGCACTGTCCGGTCGCGAGCCGCAGATCCGCGGTCTGCTGGACAACCTGGACCGGCTCGTCGGCTCGCTCGACAGCTCCAAGGACGACATCAACCGCGCCCTCGACGGCCTCAACCGGCTCTCGGCCACCCTCGCCGAGCGTCGCCCGCAGATCGAGAACGCCCTGCAGAACATCAGCCCCGGCCTGCGTGAGCTCGAGTCCCAGCGCACCCAGCTCGTCGGCATGCTGCAGGCCCTCGACCGGCTGTCCGGCGTCGCCACCAACGTGGTCAACCGGTCCCGCGACGACCTGCTGGCCGACCTGGAGGCGCTGCGCCCGGTGCTGCGGAACCTGGCCGACTCCGGCCAGAACCTGCCGGACTCGCTGCAGCTGCTGCTGTCGATCCCGTTCACCGATGCGGCCACCGACGCCGTCGCCGGTGACTACGCCAACCTGTACGTGGACCTGGACCTGGACCTCGGTTCGGTCCTGCGCAACATCCTGAACTCCAACCAGCTCGGGCTGCCGCTCGACCCGACGCAGCTGGCCCAGCTGCCGCCCACCGCGCAGCTGCTGACGCCGCTGCTCGGCGCCACCCCGCGGCAGCCGGACCCGGCGGTCCCCGGTGCGCCCGCGCTGCCGCTGCTCGGGACCGAGCAGCCCACCACCGCGCCGGCGCCGCCCGCCTCGGGCACCGCGCCGGCCACCCCGGCACCGTCGGCGACCCCGGCACCGAGCCCGACGCCGGAGCAGGGCTCCGGTGGCGGCGGCCTGCTCGGCGGACTCTTCGGAGGCGGATCGTGATCACCAAGACCGTCCGCTGGCAGCTGACCGCGCTGGTGCTCGTCACCATCGTGGCGGTCGGCTACGCGGGCTTCCGCTACGCCGGTCTCGACCGCATCTTCGGGGCGACGACGTACCCGGTCACGGTGGAGCTCGCCGACTCCGGCGGGATCTTCAGCGGCGCCGACGTCACCTACCGCGGCGTGAGTGTCGGCCGGGTCGGGCCGCTGTCGCTGACCGCCCGCGGCGTCGACGTCCAGCTCGACATCGATAACTCCGCGCCGGCCATCCCGGCCGACGCCCGGGCCGTCGTCGGGAACCTGTCGCCGATCGGTGAGCAGTACGTCGACCTCCAGCCGGTGGCCGACGGCGGCGAGGCGCTCGCCTCCGGCTCGGTCATCCCGCAGGACCGCACCCGGACCCCGGTCCAGATCAACACCTTCCTGACCGAGCTGGACCAGCTCGTGTCGACGGTGCCGAAGGACTCGCTGCAGACCGTCGTCCGCGAGCTCGGCCAGGGCTTCGAGGGCACCGCGCAGCCGCTGCAGCAGCTGCTCGACACCACCGGGGAGTTCACCCGGGCCGCCACCGACGCGCTGCCGCAGACGACCGCGCTGATCCGCGACGCCCGCCCGGTGCTCACCACGCAGAACGAGGTGGCCCCGCAGTTCCAGGAGTTCAGCCGCGGCCTGCGCGAGGTCACCGAGCAGCTCAAGCAGTCCGACCCGGACCTGCGCCGGATCATCGACGACGGCCCGCGCCTGGGCGACCAGGTCAGCGGCCTGCTCCGGGAGAGCGGCCCCGGGCTCGGCGAGTCGATCGCGAACCTGCGGACGGTGACCGAGCTGCTGGCCCCGCGCCAGGCGGGCCTGCGCCAGCTGCTCGTGACCTACCCCGGCCTGGTGGCCGTCGCGCCGAAGGTCGTGCCCGGCGACGGGACCGCGCACCTCGGTCTGGTCGTCAACATCGCCGACCCGCCGGTCTGCACCCGGGGCTACGAGGGCACGCCCAACCGCGGTGGCCTCGACGTCTCCGAGCGACCGGTGAACGAGGACGCCCGCTGCACCGAGCCCCCCGGAAGCCCCACCAACGTGCGCGGAATGCAGAATGTGCCGAGGCCCCAGCCGCTCGAGGTGCCGGACTACTCCGGCAACTCGGGGTTCGGCGGCCACGGTGACGGTCACCACGGCGGCGACACCGCCGACGGACCGGCCCCGCGGCCGAACGCCGGGTCGCTCGGCGACAACCGTGCCGAGCGGGTCGCGACGCCGGGCCTGGTGACGAGCTTCGCCCAGATCCTGGGCGGTTGAGCACGACGGTCGCGCCCCGTCCGGGGCGTGACCGGCACGACGGCCGGGTCACACCCGGGCCCGGCCGGCACGACGACCGCGGGGGACCGCCGTCCGCCGGACGGCGCGGACCCCCACGGCCGGCCCACGGCCGCCCGGTGCGGTCGCCGAGCGGCTGTGCCCCCGCAGCCGGGAGGAGGAACGCTCCCCGATGAACACCGACGTTGCCGGCTCCGACGCCGACACGAAGGCCGACCCGACGGCCGACACCCCCGACGGTTCCGCGCCCGTGGAGCCTGCCACCGGTCCGGACGGCGGCCAGACCCCGCCCGGACCGCTCGCCAGGGCCCTGCCCGTGGCCGCCGTCGTCGCGGCGGTGCTCGCGCTCGTGCTGGGCGGCCTGTGGCTGTTCGCGCTGAACAGCGACGCCACCCAGGTCGCCCAGGCCCGCGACGAGGCGCTCCGTGACGCCCGCCAGGCCGTGATCAACCTGAACACCCTGGACCACTCCGACGCCCAGAAGGGCCTGGACCTGTGGATCCAGTCCTCGGCCGGGTCGGTCCGCGACGAGTTCGTGTCCAACCGCGACGCCTACGCCAAGCTGGTGACCGACCAGAAGCGCACCACCGCCGCGACCGTCACCGACGCCGCGGTGACCGAGGTCGACCCGCGCGCCGGGACCGCCCGGGTGCTCGCCGGCGTCGACGTGACCGTCACGCCCGAGGGCGGTCAGCCCGCCGTGACCCGCCAGCGCATCGAGCTCGGCATGGTCCGCACCGACGACGGCTGGAAGGTCGACGCACTGGAGCCGCTGGTCACCCCGGGTACGGGCTGACCCTCCGGCCCGACCCCCGGCCCCCCGGCGGTGCCCCGCACCGCGCCGCTCCCAGGTCGACCACCCCAGGAGGTCACCGCATGTCCACCCCCCGCCGCCGCCCTGCGGGCGGCATCCGCAGGCCCCAGGTCGCGGGCCGCCCGCGCACCCGCGCCGACGAGCCCGACGAGGAGGAGACCGGCACCGGCGGTGTCGCCCTCGACGAGCGCTCCGGTGACGCGGTCCCGTCCGCCGCACCGGTCCGCTCCGGCGACGCCGGGCGCACCGACGCCCCCGGCACGGCCGACGACGACGACGCCGACGGCACCCCGGCCGGCGCCGACGGCACCCCGCGTCGCCGGTCGTTGCTGTCCGCCCCGACGAGCCGGCGCGCGACCGGGCTGCTGCTCGCCGTCACGGTGCTGCTCGTCGCGGCCGCCGCGTTCTTCGGCGCCGAGTGGTACCGCACGACCTTCACCGGGTCGGCGTCCAACACCGCGCTCACCGACGTCGGCACCACCGCGCAGGTCGGCGAGCAGGTCGGTGAGGCGATCACGAAGGTCTACTCCTTCGACTACGCCCGCCTCCAGCAGGCCGAGGACGACGCCCGCGGCGTCATCACCCCGGGCTTCCAACCGGAGTTCGACAAGATCTTCGGCAGCGTGAAGGACCTCGCCCCGCAGCAGAAGGCCGTGGTCACCGCGACGATCCCGAAGCTCGCCGTGGCGAGCATCGACGGCGACCGCGCGACCGTCTACGCCTTCGTCAACCAGGTCATCCGCCGCCAGGCCGACGGCGGCGCCCCGCAGGAGGGCTCCGCGGCGGCGCGGCTGCGGGTCGACGCCCAGTTCGTCGACGGCCGCTGGAAGATCTCCGCGATGACGCCGGCCTGAGCAGGCCCGCCCCGCCGTACCCCCGGGTGAACCGGGGGTACGGCGAGGAGCTACAGTTGGTCCCGATCCACCGAAGACCGCAGGTCCGCGTCCTTCCCGAAGGGCGTACGAAGGTTCCGGGAACGTCCGGACGGCCCGCGCAGGAGGACGAGGCGACACCGGGCGCGCGAGTGCCCCACGAACTTCCGACGCCCCGTGCTGCTGCGCACGGGGCGTTCGTCGTCTCCGGGGTCGGAGTGGGAACTGCGTCGGTGGCACCCCCAAGCACGTCCCACGTGCACGAGACCGACCCCCGAGAGGAGGGCAGCGATGGCAGCACCTGACAAGGTCGCAGCGGTCGAGGAGATCACCAACCGCTTCCGCGAGTCGGACGCCTCGGTCGTGACCGAGTACCGCGGGCTCAGCGTCGCCAAGCTGACCCAGCTGCGCCGGGACCTGGGTTCGGACGCGAACTTCCGCGTCGCGAAGAACACCCTGGTCAAGCGCGCGGCGGCGGAGGCCGGGGTCCAGGGCCTGGACGACCTGCTCGCCGGCCCGACGGCCATCACCTTCATCAAGGGTGAGCCCGTCGAGGCCGCGAAGGCGATCAAGCAGTTCGCGAAGGACAACCCCGGTCTGACGATCAAGGGCGGGTACATGGACGGGCGCGCCCTGTCCACCGCCGAGATCGAGCAGCTGGCGGACCTCGAGACCCGTGAGGTCCTGCTGGCCAAGCTGGCCGGCGCGATGAAGGCCAACCTGTCCAAGGCCGCGGGGCTGTTCAACGCCCCGGCCTCGCAGGTCGCCCGCCTCGCGCAGGCACTGGCCGACAAGAAGGCCGAGTCCGGCGAGTCCGCCGCTCCGGCCGATGCCGACGGCGACTCCGCCGAGAGCTGATCACCACCCCCATCTGTCTTTCGTAGAGAAAGGACCGCCACCATGGCGAAGCTGTCCACCGACGAGCTGCTCGACGCCTTCAAGGAGCTCACCCTGCTCGAGCTCTCGGACTTCGTGAAGAAGTTCGAGGAGACCTTCGAGGTCACCGCGGCCGCCCCGGTCGCCGTCGCCGCCGCGGGTGCCCCCGCCGCCGGTGCCGCCCCCGCCGAGGAGGAGAAGGACGAGTTCGACGTCGTCCTCGAGGCCGCCGGTGACAAGAAGATCCAGGTCATCAAGGTCGTCCGCGAGGTCGTCTCGGGCCTGGGCCTGAAGGAGGCGAAGGACCTCGTCGAGTCCGCGCCGAAGTCGCTGCTCGAGGGTGTCGCCAAGGAGGCCGCCGAGGCCGCCAAGACGAAGCTCGAGGAGGCCGGCGCCAAGGTCTCGCTCAAGTGACCTGAGCACCGCTCGCACGACGGGGCGCCGACCCACCGGGTCGGCGCCCCGTCGTCGTCTCCGGGTCAGGTCTGCTCGCGGGCCCGCAGCTCGCGGCGCAGCACTTTGCCCGTGACGGTCTTGGGCACCTCGTCGAGCAGCTCCACCTGCCGCGGGTACTTGTAGGCCGCCATCCGTTCCCGGGTGAACGCGATCAGCTCCTCCGGGGTGGCCGAGGCACCGGCCCGCAGTGACACGAACGCCTTGACCGTCTCGCCCCGGTACTCGTCGGCGACGCCGACCACCGCGGCCTCCCGCACCGCGGGGTGCTCGTAGAGGACGTCCTCCACCTCGCGCGGCCACACCTTGTAGCCGCCCGCGTTGATCTGGTCCTTCTTGCGGTCGACGATGTAGAACCAGCCGTCGGCGTCCATGTAGCCGACGTCCCCCGTTCTGAGTTCGGGCTGCGCGAGCTCCCCGGTGGGGAACGCGTGGGCCGTCTCCTCGGGCTTGCCCCAGTAGCCCGCGACGACCTGTGGCCCGGACGTGCAGATCTCCCCGATCTCGCCGGGCGGGAGCTCCGCGCCGTCGTCGTCGAGGATGCGCACGACGGTGCCGTAGATCGGAACGCCCACCGACAGCGCCCCGGACGCGGAGTCCACCGGCCCCTGGGTGCCGATCGGCGTCGCGTGCGACGGCGAGGTGGTCTCGGTCAGCCCGTAGATGTTGTGGATCCACAGCCCGAACGCCTCGTGGAACGCGGTGACCGTCGACGGCGGGATCGGCGCCCCGCCCGAGCAGATCGTGCGCAGCGACGCGAGCGCCTCCCGGTCGGCGTTCGGGGCGTTCATCAGCGCGATGAACACGGTGATCGCCCCGACGGTCAGGGTCGGCCGGTGCTCCCGGATGACGTCGACGCCCAGCGACGGCTCGAACCGGTGGAACAGCACCAGCGGCGCGGCCAGGTACTGGGCGAGGGTCACGTGCGCGATCAGACCGGTGATGTGGAACAGCGGGGCGATGCCGAGGACGACCTCGTCGTCGCCGAGGCCGCACCACGTGGCGTAGGCCTGGCTGGTGAAGACGACGTTGCCGTGGGTGTTCATCGCGCCCTTGGGCGGCCCGGTGGTCCCCGAGGTGTAGGTGAGGAACGCGGTGTCGCCGGCGGTGAACGACACCGGCGGGGGAGTGCCGCCCCGGTGCGTCTCCAGGAACGCGCCGAGGTCGGTGACGTCGTCGCCGGACAGGTCCGGCCGCGCGGTGTCGGGGAGCGCACGCCGGTCGTCGCGGGTCTGGAACTCGCGCTCGGAGGTGGTGAGCACGGTGCGCACGCCCGGCTGCCCGGCCAGCACGGTCCGCGCGACGCCGTCGTAGAGCGACTCCAGACACACCAGCACCGACGACCCGGAGTCGCGCAGCAGCAGCTCCAGCTCCCGCTCCCGGTTCATCGGGTTGACCGACACCGCGACGCCGCCGGCCTTCCAGGTGCCGACCAGGCCGAGGACGAACTGCGGCACGTTCTGCAGATACATCGCGACGCGCTCGCCCGCGGTGAACCCGCCGGCGAGCAGCCCGGCGGCGAAGGCGTCGGTGAGCTCGTCGAGCTCGCGGTAGGTGAGCGCGCCGTCGAAGTAGCGGATCGCGTCGCCGTCGGGGTTCCGCGCCACCGCGGCGCGGAACATCGACAGCGCGTCCGGGAAGTCCGGGGTGATGTCGTGCGGCTGGCCCTCGGCGTAGCGGGCCAGCCAGGGGCGGTCGGCGTAGGACATCAGCGGATCACGATCGGGTTCACCGGTGCCCCCGTGCCGTTGACGACCTTGAGCGGGGCCGCGGCGTAGAGGAAGCTCCACCGTCCGTCGGCGGCGCAGGCCTCGGCGAGGTCGTCGAGCCAGGCGATCTCGGTGAGGGCGACGCCGAGGTTGCGCATCAGCGCGCAGTGCAGCGGGAGCGCGACGCCGGTGTGCGGCTCGCTGGTCACCTCGTTGGCGATCGTGTCGGTGACGAGGTTCGGGATCTCCTTGCGCTGGAACCACTCCACGAGCTCGCGTGAGTAGGTGAGCCCGGGCTCGGTGAAGTCGGTGTAGAAGGTGGCCGGGTCGTTGAGCTCGTACCAGTACTTCATCCATCCGGTGCGGATGACGAGCACGTCGTGCGGCTCGATGTCGACTCCCTGTGCCTGCGCGGCGGCCTCGAGGTCGGTGTGGTCGAAGGTCTCGCCCTTGTCGAGCCACTCCTTGCCGCGGTGCCGGGCCATGTCGACGAGCACGCCCCGCCCGACGACGCCCTTCTCCGCGATCGGCAGCACCGAGGCCCGGTCCATCGCGTCGACGGTGGAGCGCGCGTCGTAGCCGTTCCAGAGCTTGCCGTCGTACCAGACGTGGCCGAGCGCGTCGTACTGCGTGGAGCCCTGCAGGAAGATGAGGGCGGTGTCGTCGGCGTAGTGCAGACCGCCGGGGAACTGCGGTGCGTCGGCCGAGTCCCAGGTGCCCTCGTCCATGACGTTCTGGCGCTTGATGCCCTCGCGGCCCGGCCACAGCGGGTCGCCCGGCGCCTCGGTGCGTCCCATGTGGATCTGCAGGGTGAACACCTCGCCGGAACGGACGTGCTGCACGCCCCGCAGGACCTCGCCCGCGTCCAGGTAGTTCAGGCAGCCGAGCTCGTCGTCGGGACCCCACTTGCCCCAGTTGCTGGGGGCGTCGTCACCGAGGAGCTCGCGCATGGGAGGAGTGCTGTCGGACATCGTCGTCCTTTCGTCGCCGCCGGCCGTCACCGACCTGTGACCGATCGTTGGCGTCCCGACGACACCGTGTCAACCGTCACGCGGATCGCCCCGGACGGGCGTCGGTGGACCGGTCGTCCCGGCAGGATGACCGCTCGTCGACGAAGTGGGACTTGACTCGGTGCGGCGTGCAGGTCACCCTTGGGCAACGGTGGTTGCCTGGATGCTGGAATCGGCGACCTGTCTCGACAGCTGCGCTCGCAGCGTCTATAGTCATTCTTTGCGCTGTCTGCGTCCAGGCTCACGCGCTCATGACCGGGGAAGACTTCCGGACCGATCCGTCGGCCGCCGGAGAGGGTTCGGCGGACATGGGTGCGGGGGTTTCGTTCGTCCGTCAGCGCCCGACAACAGACGGCGTGCGACGTGGCCGGCTACCGGCTTCTCGATCCGGGGGGGACCCCGATCGGATCGAGGGAGACGGTAGCGCCCGCCACCGGCGCACGCCAGACGAGAAGCGCAGTTCTCGGAAGGACGCATCTTGGCTGTCTCCCGCGCCGCCGCGACCACCTCGACCCTCTCCGCTTCGGCGAACCCGAACTACCCCGGCGCACCCACCCGGGTCACCTTCGCGAAGATCGCCCAGCCGTTGGAGGTCCCCGACCTTCTCGACCTGCAGATCCAGTCGTACGAGTGGCTGGTCGGCAGCGAGGCCTGGTTCCAGCGCCGGATCGAGGCCGGTGACGATCTCCCGGTGAGCGGTCTGGAGGAGATCCTCACCGAGATCTCGCCGATCGAGGACTTCTCGGGCTCGATGTCGCTGTCCTTCTCCGACCCCCGCTTCGACGAGGTCAAGGCCTCCGTCGAGGAGTGCCGGGACAAGGACATGACCTACGGTGCCCCGCTGTTCGTGACGGCGGAGTTCACGAACAACACCACCGGTGAGATCAAGTCCCAGACGGTCTTCATGGGCGAGTTCCCCGTGATGACCGACAAGGGCACCTTCATCATCAACGGCACCGAGCGCGTCGTCGTGTCGCAGCTCGTCCGTTCGCCGGGTGTCTACTTCGACCACGCGATCGACAAGACGACCGAGAAGGACGTCTACTCGGTCAAGATCATCCCGAGCCGGGGTGCGTGGCTGGAGTTCGACGTCGACAAGCGCGACACCGTCGGTGTCCGCATCGACCGCAAGCGCCGTCAGCCGGTCACCGTGCTGCTGAAGGCCCTGGGGTGGACCGCCGAGCAGATCGGTGAGCGTTTCGGGTTCTCCGAGACGATCATGACGACGCTCGAGAAGGACAACACCGCGGGCCAGGACGAGGCGCTGCTCGACATCTACCGCAAGCTGCGCCCCGGCGAGCCGCCGACGCGCGAGTCGGCCCAGGCGCTCCTGGAGAACCTGTTCTTCAAGGACAAGCGCTACGACATGGCCAAGGTCGGTCGCTACAAGGCCAACAAGAAGCTCGGCCTCGACATCGACAACTCGGTCGGCACGCTGACCGAGGAGGACGTCGCCACCACCATCGAGTACCTCGTCCGGCTGCACGCCGGCGAGACCACGATGGCCGTGGGCTCCGGTGACTCCGCGCGGGAGATCCCGGTCGAGACCGACGACATCGACCACTTCGGCAACCGGCGCCTGCGCACCGTCGGCGAGCTGATCCAGAACCAGGTCCGGGTCGGTCTGTCCCGCACCGAGCGGGTCGTCCGCGAGCGGATGACCACCCAGGACGTCGAGGCCATCACGCCGCAGACCCTGATCAACACCCGGCCGATCACGGCCGCGATCCGCGAGTTCTTCGGCACCTCGCAGCTCTCGCAGTTCATGGACCAGCACAACCCCCTCGCAGGCCTGACCCACAAGCGCCGGCTGTCGGCGCTCGGCCCGGGTGGACTGTCCCGTGAGCGCGCCGGCATGGAGGTCCGCGACGTCCACCCGTCGCACTACGGCCGGATGTGCCCGATCGAGACCCCCGAGGGGCCGAACATCGGTCTGATCGGGTCGCTGGCCTCGTTCGCGCGGGTCAACCCGTTCGGCTTCATCGAGACGCCGTACCGCAAGGTTGTCGAGGGCGTCGTCACGTCCCGGATCGACTACCTGACCGCCGACGAGGAGGACCGTTTCGTCGTCGCGCAGGCCAACGCCCGCCTCAACGAGGACGGCTCGTTCGCCGAGGAGCGGGTGCTGGTTCGCCGCAAGGGCGGCGAGGTCGACCTGATCTCGCCCTCGGGCGTCGAGTACATCGACGTCTCGCCGCGCCAGATGGTGTCGGTCGCGACCGCGATGATCCCGTTCCTCGAGCACGACGACGCGAACCGCGCGCTGATGGGCGCCAACATGCAGCGTCAGTCCGTGCCGCTGCTGCGCTCGGAGTCGCCGCTGGTCGGCACCGGCATGGAGCTGCGTGCCGCCGTCGACGCCGGTGACGTCGTCACCGCCGAGGCCGCCGGTGTGGTCGAGGAGCTGTGCGCCGACTACATCACCGTGATGGACGACGAGGGGCAGCGTCAGACCTACCGTCTGAACAAGTTCCGCCGCTCGAACCAGGGCACCTGCAACAACCAGAAGCCCATCGTCGACGAGGGGCAGCGGGTCGAGGTGGGCCAGGTGCTCGCCGACGGTCCCTGCACCGAGAACGGTGAGATGGCGCTGGGCAAGAACCTGCTCGTGGCGATCATGCCGTGGGAGGGCCACAACTACGAGGACGCGATCATCCTGTCGCAGCGCCTCGTGCAGGACGACGTGCTCACCTCGATCCACATCGAGGAGCACGAGATCGACGCGCGCGACACCAAGCTCGGTGCCGAGGAGATCACCCGGGACATCCCGAACGTCTCCGAGGACGTGCTCGCCGACCTCGACGAGCGCGGCATCATCCGGATCGGTGCCGAGGTCCAGCCCGGCGACATCCTGGTCGGCAAGGTCACGCCCAAGGGCGAGACCGAGCTGACCCCGGAGGAGCGCCTGCTCCGCGCGATCTTCGGTGAGAAGGCGCGCGAGGTCCGCGACACCTCGCTGAAGGTCCCGCACGGCGAGAACGGCAAGGTCATCGGCATCCGGGTCTTCTCCCGCGACGACGACGACGAGCTGGCCCCGGGGGTCAACGAGCTGGTCCGCGTCTACGTGGCCCAGAAGCGCAAGATCTCCGACGGTGACAAGCTCGCCGGCCGGCACGGCAACAAGGGCGTCATCGGCAAGATCCTCCCGCAGGAGGACATGCCGTTCCTCCCGGACGGCACGCCGGTCGACATCATCCTGAACACCCACGGTGTGCCGCGTCGTATGAACATCGGCCAGATCCTGGAGACCCACCTCGGGTGGATCGCCAAGTCCGGCTGGGAGATCGAGGGCACGCCCGAGTGGGCGGCGCAGATGCCCGAGGAGCTCTACTCGGTGCCCGCCGACACGAACACCGCGACGCCGGTGTTCGACGGTGCGCGCGAGCACGAGATCACGGGTCTGCTGGGCTCGACCCGTCCCAACCGGGACGGCGAGCGGATGGTCGGTCCGGACGGCAAGGCGCAGCTGCTCGACGGCCGCTCCGGTGAGCCGTACCCGTTCCCGGTCGCGGTCGGCTACATGTACATCCTGAAGCTGGCCCACCTGGTGGACGACAAGATCCACGCCCGGTCGACCGGCCCCTACTCGATGATCACCCAGCAGCCGCTGGGCGGTAAGGCGCAGTTCGGTGGCCAGCGCTTCGGTGAGATGGAGTGCTGGGCGATGCAGGCGTACGGCGCCGCCTACACCCTGCAGGAGCTGCTGACGATCAAGTCCGACGACGTCGTGGGCCGCGTGAAGGTCTACGAGGCGATCGTCAAGGGCGAGAACATCCCGGAGCCGGGGATCCCCGAGTCGTTCAAGGTGCTCCTCAAGGAGCTGCAGTCGCTCTGCCTGAACGTCGAGGTGCTCTCCAGCGACGGTGCGGCGATCGAGATGCGGGACGCCGACGACGAGGACCTCGAGCGTGCCGCGGCGAACCTGGGCATCAACCTGTCCAGCCGCCCGGGCTCGGAGTCGATGACCGTCGACGACGTCGTCAACTGACCCCCGTCCGACCAGCCGCCCTTTAAACGAAGAAACAGAGGACATACGTGCTCGACGTCAACTTCTTCGACGAACTGCGCATCGGCCTGGCCACCGCCGAGGGCATCCGCCAGTGGTCGCACGGTGAGGTCAAGAAGCCCGAGACCATCAACTACCGCACCCTGAAGCCGGAGAAGGACGGGCTCTTCTGCGAGAAGATCTTCGGTCCGACCCGGGACTGGGAGTGCTACTGCGGCAAGTACAAGCGCGTCCGGTTCAAGGGCATCATCTGCGAGCGCTGCGGCGTGGAGGTCACGCGCGCCAAGGTGCGTCGTGAGCGGATGGGCCACATCGAGCTGGCCGCCCCGGTCACGCACATCTGGTACTTCAAGGGCGTCCCGAGCCGGCTGGGCTACCTGCTCGACCTGGCCCCCAAGGACCTCGAGAAGATCATCTACTTCGCGGCGTACGTGATCACCTCGGTGAACACCGAGCTGCGGCACAACGACATGTCCACGCTCGAGAACGAGATGAGCGTGGAGCGCCGCCGGGTCGAGCAGACCCGCGACGCCGACCTCGAGGCCCGCGCCCAGAAGCTCGAGGCCGACATCGCCGAGCTCGAGGCCGAGGGTGCCAAGGGCGACGTCCGCCGCAAGGTCAAGGACGGCGGCGAGCGCGAGATGCGTCAGCTGCGCGACCGTGCCCAGCGCGAGCTGGACCGGCTCGACGAGATCTGGACGACGTTCACCAAGCTCGACGTCCAGCAGCTCATCGCGGACGAGTCCATCTACCGCGAGCTCTACGACCGCTACGGCGACTACTTCACCGGTGCCATGGGTGCCGAGGCGATCCAGAAGCTGCTGGAGAACTTCGACATCCCGGCCGAGGCCGAGAAGCTGCGCGAGATCATCCGGTCCGGCAAGGGCCAGAAGAAGCTGCGTGCGCTCAAGCGCCTGAAGGTCGTCGCGGCGTTCCAGACCACCGGCAACTCGCCGATGGGCATGGTGCTCGACTGCGTGCCGGTCATCCCGCCGGACCTGCGCCCGATGGTGCAGCTCGACGGTGGCCGCTTCGCGACCTCGGACCTGAACGACCTGTACCGCCGGGTCATCAACCGGAACAACCGCCTCAAGCGACTGATCGACCTCGGCGCGCCCGAGATCATCGTCAACAACGAGAAGCGGATGCTCCAGGAGTCCGTCGACGCGCTGTTCGACAACGGCCGTCGTGGCCGGCCGGTGACCGGTCCGGGCAACCGCCCGCTCAAGTCGCTGTCCGACCTGCTGAAGGGCAAGCAGGGCCGGTTCCGCCAGAACCTGCTCGGCAAGCGCGTCGACTACTCGGGCCGTTCGGTCATCGTCGTCGGCCCGCAGCTGAAGCTGCACCAGTGCGGTCTGCCCAAGCAGATGGCGCTGGAGCTGTTCAAGCCGTTCGTGATGAAGCGCCTGGTGGACCTCAACCACGCGCAGAACATCAAGTCCGCCAAGCGGATGGTCGAGCGCGGCCGCTCGCAGGTGTGGGACGTGCTCGAGGAGGTCATCTCCGAGCACCCCGTGCTGCTGAACCGTGCGCCCACGCTGCACCGTCTCGGCATCCAGGCCTTCGAGCCGCAGCTGGTGGAGGGCAAGGCCATCCAGCTGCACCCGCTGGTCTGCGAGGCGTTCAACGCGGACTTCGACGGTGACCAGATGGCGGTGCACCTGCCGCTGTCGGCCGAGGCGCAGTCCGAGGCCCGCGTGCTGATGCTGTCGTCGAACAACATCCTGTCCCCGGCGTCGGGTCGCCCGCTGGCGATGCCGCGTCTGGACATGGTCACGGGTCTGTACCACCTGACCCGTCTCCGCGAGGATGCCCACGGCGCCGGGAACCACTACGGCTCCGCGGCCGAGGCGATCATGGCCTACGACCGCAAGGTCCTCCACCTGCAGGCGCCGATCAAGATCCGGCTCCCGCAGGTCACCCCGACCCCGGGCACGGACGCCGAGACCGTGACCGAGGACGGCGTCTGGACCGCGGAGACCACGCTCGGGCGGGTGCTGTTCAACGAGCTCCTGCCGGCGGACTACCCGTTCGTCAACGAGCCGCTGCCGAAGAAGCGCCAGGCCACGATCGTCAACGAGCTGGCCGAGCGCTACTCGATGACCGAGGTCGCGCAGGTCCTGGACCGGCTGAAGGACGCGGGTTTCTACTGGGCCACGCGCTCCGGCGTCACGATCTCGATCGCGGACGTGCTGGTCCCGCCGGCCAAGGCGGGCATCCTCGAGGAGTACGAGGCGAAGGCCGACCAGATCAACAAGCGCTACCAGCGTGGTGCCCTGTCGCACCAGGAGCGCAACGACGAGATGGTCAAGATCTGGAGCCGGGCGACCGAGGAGGTCGCCAAGGCGATGGAGCAGAACTTCCCCGAGGACAACCCGATCCCGACGATCGTGCAGTCCGGGGCCGCGGGCAACATGACCCAGATCCGCCAGCTGGCGGGTATGAAGGGTCTGGTCGCGAACCCCAAGGGCGAGTTCATCCCGCGTCCGATCAAGGCCTCGTACCGTGAGGGCCTGTCGGTGCTGGAGTACTTCATCTCCACGCACGGCACCCGTAAGGGTCTGGCGGACACCGCGCTGCGGACCGCGGACTCCGGGTACCTGACCCGTCGTCTGGTCGACGTGTCGCAGGACGTCATCGTCCGCGAGGTCGACTGCGGCACCGAGCGCGCCATCCCGATGGCGGTCACCGAGGAGACGAGCGACGGTCGGTTCATCCCGCACCGTTACCTGCGCACCTCGGTGTACGCCCGGACCTCCGGCGAGGAGATCACCGCGGCGGACGGCACCGTGCTGGTCCGCAAGGGCGACGACCTCGGCGACGCCGTGCTCGACGCACTCGTCGCGGCCGGCGTCAAGACGGTCCGGGTCCGCTCCGCGCTGACCTGCGCCTCGGCCACCGGTATCTGCGGCATGTGCTACGGCCGCTCGATGGCCACCGGCAAGCTGGTGGACGTCGGCGAGGCCGTCGGCATCGTCGCCGCACAGTCCATCGGTGAGCCCGGCACCCAGCTGACGATGCGTACGTTCAAGCAGGGTGGCGTCGCGGGTGACGACATCACGACCGGTCTGCCGCGTGTCACCGAGCTGTTCGAGGCCCGGGTCCCGCGCGGCAAGGCGCCGATCGCCGACGTCGACGGCCGCATCCGCATCGAGGACGGCGACCGGTTCTGGAAGATCACGCTGATCCCGGACGACGGCGGCGAGGAGATCGTCTACGAGAAGCTGTCCAAGCGGCAGTGGCTCGGGATGACCACCGTCGACGGCACCGAGCGTCCGCTCGCCGACGGCGACCACGTGACGGTCGGCCAGCTGCTCCTCGAGGGCATGGCGGACCCGCACGAGGTGCTGCGTGTCATGGGCCCGCGTGAGGTGCAGCTGCACCTCGTGCGTGAGGTGCAGAAGGTGTACCGCACGCAGAGCGTGGACATCCACGACAAGCACATCGAGGTCATCGTCCGGCAGATGCTGCGCCGGGTGACGATCATCGACTCGGGTGCGACCGAGTTCCTGCCCGGCGCGCTCGCCGAGCGGGGCGAGTTCGAGTCCGAGAACCGTCGGGTCGTCGCGGAGGGCAACGAGCCGGCCTCGGGCCGCCCGGTCCTCATGGGGATCACCAAGGCCTCGCTGGCGACGGAGTCGTGGCTGTCCGCGGCCTCGTTCCAGGAGACCACCCGGATCCTCACCGATGCCGCGATCAACGGAAAGCGCGACAAGCTCGTCGGGCTCAAGGAGAACGTGATCATCGGAAAGCTGATCCCGGCGGGTACCGGCATCAACCGGTACCGCAACATCCAGGTCCAGCCGACCGAGGAGGCCCGCGCGGCCGCCTACGCGCTGCCGAGCTACGACGACGGCTACTACAGCCCCGACGTGTTCGGCACGGGCACCGGTGCCGCGGTGCCGCTGGACGACTACGACTTCGGCCGCGACTACCGCTAGGCGGTCGCACCGGTCCGATCCCACGACGGTGGGGCCGGACCGCCCGGAGAGTCTCGAACGGGGCCGGACACCTCTCTCCCGTGGAGGTGCCCGGCCCCGTTCGCGTTCCCGGGGGGCGTGAACGGGCGGGTCAGCGGCGCTCGGCCGCGCAGTCGGCGCGCAGCGCGGCCCCCAGCGCGCCCAGCGCCGCGTCGGCCTCGCGCAGCGTGCCGGCGAGCACCGGGAACGCGTGCCACATGCCGTCGGCCCGCTGGTAGGTGACCGGGTTGCCGGCAGCCCGGGCCCGCTCCACGAGGCGGTCGGCGTCGTCGACGAGTACCTCGTCCGCGCCGGCGACGACGTGCAGCGGCGGCAGCCCGGACAGGTCCGCATCGAGCGGGCGCAGGTCCGCGGCGTCGCCATCGGCCGCGCCGCGGTAGTCACCTGCCGCGTTCGGCAGCCACGACGGGTCGAGCATCGCGTCGCTCGCGGCGTTGCGGCGCAGCACCGGGGACGTGCAGTCCAGGTCCAGCCACGGCGAGATCAGCCCGACCGAGCCGGGGAGCTCCTCGCCGGCCGCGCGCAGACGCAGCACCAGCGACATCGCGAGCCCGCCGCCCGCGGAGTCGCCCGCGACGGCGATCCGGTGGGCGGGGTGACCGGCCGCGCGCAGCGCGCGGAAGGCCGCGACGGTGTCGTCGACGGCGGCCGGGTAGGGGTGCTCGGGTGCGAGCCGGTACTCCGCGGCGTGCACCGGTGTGCCGGTCGCCCGGCTCAACCCGGCCAGCAGCGCCCGGTGCGACGCCGCAGAGCCGACCAGGTAGCCGCCGCCGTGCAGGTAGAGCACGCGGTGCGGGCCCGGCGCGCCGACCGAGGAGACGACCTCGGTGGGCACGCCCCCGAGCGAGCCCCGCGCCCGCCGGACACCGCGCGGCAGCGGCAGCGCCGCTCCGGTGAGGTCGAGCAGGCGTCGGCGGAGCGCCACCGGCAGCGCCGGGGACAGCAGCGGAGCGGCGACGACGGAGGTCAGGGCCCGGTTGACGGCGAGCGGAAGGTGCACACCGGACCCTATCCCGGTGTTCGTCGTCCCCCGGTCGTCCGGACCGGGGCGGGCCGCAGGGTCACCCCCGCGCGCCGGTCTCCACGGGCGGTGTCTGCCACCAGCGTTGCCCGCTGAACGGGAGCGACGGCACCGGGTCGTGGTACACGAGGTCCCGGGCGTGTGTGTCGTCCTCGAACGCCGTCCGGTAGTTCTTCGACCAGTACGACGTCCCGGTGACCCGGTCGTAGTGCTCGACCTGGTGCACCCACCGCTTGCCGACGAACGGCACGTCGCAGACGATCCGCGGCGTCGCGTAGCCGGGCAGGTAACCGAGGATCCCGTGCTGCAGGTCCTGCGCCTTCCACAGCGGGATCCGCCAGTGCTCGGCGAACGGGATCATGTCGCACATGTAGAAGTAGTACGGCAGGATCCCGGCCTCGTCCTGCAGTGCGAAGCACAGGTCGAGCAGGTCGGTGACGGAGTCGTTGACGCCGGCCATCAGCACGCCCTGGTTGCGGACGTCGCGCAGGCCGGCGTCGAGCAGCCCGCGGGTGGCCTCGGCCACGAGCGGGGTCACCGAGGCGGCGTGGTTGACGTGCGTGTGCATCGCCAGGTGCACGCCGCGCCGCCGGGCGACGCCGGCCAGGCGGGCCAGGCCGTCCACGATCCGCGGCTGCATCCAGTGCTGGGGCAGCCCGGCGAGCGCCTTGCTGGCCAGCCGGACGTCGCGCACCGAGTCGATGTCGAGCAGCTGCTCGACGAACGCCTCGAGCTGCGGCCACGGCACGTTCGCGACGTCGCCGCCGGAGACGACGACGTCGCGGACGCCCGGCGTCGCGCGCAGGTAGTCGAGCATGGCGGCCTGCCGGTCGCGGGGGCGCAGCTCGAGCCGGTGCTTCGTCACGGCCGCCGTCGACGTGCCCACCAGGTCCATCCGCGTGCAGTGCCCGCAGTACTGCGGGCAGGTCGGCACGAGCTCGGCGAGCACCTTCGTCGGGTACCGGTGGGTCAGGCCCTCGACCGCCCACATGTCGGCCTCGTGCAGCGAGTCCCGGGTCGCGAGCGGGTGGCTCGGCCAGAACGGGTCGCGGTCGGTGCGCACCGGCAGCATGTAGCGGCGGACCGGGTCCCGGTACAGGGCGGCCGTGAACGTGACGGCGTCCGTGCCCGCGCCGAGGCGCGGCACCATCGTGTTGACGATCTGCGGGGTCAGCAGCATCGCCATCGTGGCCGTCTCCTCCTGGTCCCGGACCAGGTCGTCGAGGAAGTCCGGCAGCAGCAGCGGCCCGAGCAGCTCGGCGAGCTGCCGCGCGGACTTGACGCAGTGGGCGCGCTGCCACTGGGCGTCGCGCCACTGCTCCTCGTCGACGTCACGCCAGCCGGGCAGGCGCCGCCAGTCCGGCTCGGTCAGCCGCCGCCGGACGTACCGGTAGGGCGCGGGCCCGGAGTGTGTCCGGGTGGACAGCTCGTCGACGAGGGTCACGGCGCGACCCCTCCCGACGAGGCCGGGCCGGCGTGCGCGGCGGCACCGACCATGCGCCCCAGGTCGTCGAGCGTCATGTCCGGGTCCAGCATCTGCTGGGTCGTCACCCGCACCCCGTGGGTCCGGTGGATGTTCCTCGCGATCCGGATCAGGTCGAGCGAATCGATCTCCAGCTCGTACAGGTTGCGGCCGGTGTCGATCTCCCCGGCCGGTCGGTCGAGCAGGTCGGCGACCCAGCCCACGAGATCGGCCAGTGCCGCCGGAGCGGTCCCGCTCCCGGTCGTCGGTGTCGGTGTCATCAGCTCGGTTCCCCCTTGTCGGTGCGTTTCGGCGTTCCGTCCCGCCCAGAGCGCGGCGTACCGCCCTCCGGCGGCCACGAGCTCGTCGTGCCTGCCGGACTCGACGATCCGGCCGTCGGCGACGACGACGACCCGGTCCGCCGCGGCGGCGATGTCCAGGTGGTGCGACACGGCCAGCACGGTGCGCCCGGCCAGTGCCGCCGTCAGCGAGCGCTCGACACCGCGGGCGGCGTCCCGGTCGAGCGCCGAGGTGACCTCGTCCAGGACGGCCACCGGCGGGTCGGCCAGCACGACACGCGCGAGCGCCAGCTGCTGGCTCTGCGCGGGCGTCGGCGTCGCGCCGCCGTCGCCGACGGCGCCGTCCAGCCCGTGGTCGAGGTCGCGCACCCAGTCGCCCGCGCCGACGGCGTCGAGCGCGGCCCAGACCTCCCGGTCGGTCCGCTCGCCCTCGCGCGCCGGGACCAGCGCCAGGTTCTCCCGCACCGTCCCGGCGAACACGTGCTGCTCCTGGGTGACCATGACGACCGCGCGGCGCAGCTCGGTCGCGGGGAGGGTGTCGACCCGCGCCCCGCCCACCGTCACCGCGCCGGACGTCGGCCGGTGCAGGCCGGCGACGAGCCGCCCGAGCGTCGTCTTCCCCGCGCCGGACGGCCCGACCAGCACGGTGAGGCTGCCGGCCGGCAGGACGAGGTCGACGTCGTGCAGGACCTCGACGCCCGGGGTGTACCCGAACCCGATCCCGTCGAGGCGGACCTCCCGCCCGTCCGGCGCCACGCCGTTCCCCGGAGCCTCGCCCTCGATCTCGCGGACCCCGAGGATCCGCCGCAGCGCCGCACCGCCGAGCTGTAGCTCGTCGAGCCAGGTCAGGACGTCGGCCAGCGGCTCGGACAGCCGCTCGACGTAGAGGACCATCGCGGTCAGGGCCCCGAGGCCGACGAGGCCCTGCTGCACGCCGTACGCGCCCGCGAGCAGCAGGACGGCGAGCGGGAGGAACACCCCGAACTCCAGGCCCGGGAAGAACACCGTGCGCAGGTCGATGGCCCGCCGGTTGTGGGCGCGCGCGACGCGCAGCGCCTCGGCGTGGTGGCGGGTCCGGTGCGGCCCGAGCCGCAGGGTGGCGACGCTCTGCGCGCCCGCGACCGTCTCGTGCACGCTGGACTGCACGGACGCCCAGCCGCCGAGCACGTTCTCGTAGGCGCGCCCCGCGCGCCTGCGGTACCAGACGCCGAGCGCGAGCAGCGGCGGCAGCGTGACGAGGCTGACGAGGCTCAGCAGCGGCGACACGAGCACCATCGCGACGAGCGTCAGGACCAGCGTGACGGCCGCGGTGAGGATCTCCGGGACGGCCGAGCGGACGCCCTCGTCGAGCACCTCGACGTCGGCCGTCGAGCGGCTGACGAGCTCACCGGCGTCCACGCGTTCGACGGTCCCCAGCGGCAGCGCCAGCACGTGCCGGACGTAGGACCCCCGGGTCCGCGCGAGGACGCCCTCCCCGATGGCCGCGCCCCACGAGCGCGCCCACCGGGTGCACACCGTCTGCGCGAGGAGCACACCGAGGAACCACAGGGCGAGCGTGTCGATCCGGGCCGGGTCACCGCCGTCGACCAGCGTGTCCACGATCCGTCCCAGCAGCAACGGCCCGGCGAGACCGGCGACCGCGGCGGCGACGACCAGCCCGAGCACGGTCGCGGTCCGCGCGGGTTCGGCGCGCAGCTGCTCGGCGAGCCAGGTCCGGACGACGGCTCGTCCGGCGCGCGGCACGGCCAGCGACCGCCGCGTCCCCGTCGTCGGCCCGGTCGCGGTCCCGGTCTCCGTCGCGGTCACCGGGTCACCATCCCGGCGGGCTCCGCGACGTCGTCGGCGACCGAGCGCCACGAGGGGCTCTCGGTGAGCACCACCGTCGTCCGCCCGCGGCGCAGCGCGGCGACGCCGCGGCAGACCTCCCACTCGGTGTAGGCGTCCAGGGCGCCGGTGGGGTCGTCGAGCACGAGGACGTCGGCGTCGGCGTGCAGGACACGGGCGAGCACGAGCCGCTGCCGCTGGCCGCCGGACAGGGACCGGGCGTCGACGTCGAGGTGCGCGTCCGGGCCGCCCAGCACGTCGTCGACGACGTCCTCGGCCACGGCGGCGCGCAGCGCCGGACGCAGGTCCGCGTCCGGCCGGGCGACGCGCAACTGCTCGCCGACGGGCCCGGAGAACAGCCGGTCCGAGGCGTCCGCGGTGAGCACGGCCGTGGCGCCGCTCTCCCTGCGCGCCGCCGCGGCGATCGACCGGGCCAGCTCCCGCGCGGCCGATCCGCCCACGGGGACGACGGTGAGCACGCCGGCGGCCGGCCGCACACCCGTCCCGGTCCCGACGACCGGGGGCGGGGTCGAGAGGATCTGCATGCGGATGCGGTCGGCGGCGACGGTCGCGACGGCGGCGGCGTCCGCGCTGGTCACGACATTCGTGATGGCCAGGTAGAGGAACCCGGACGCGCCGAACGCGGCGACGACGTCGCCGACGGCCGCGTCCCCGGTCAGCGCGAGCCGCGCCCCCGTCCACGTCGCGGCGACGATCACCAGGCCGGGCAGCAGCGTGGCGGCGGCGATCAGCGTCGCCTCGGACCTCCCGGCGGACACGCCCAGTCGCCGGACCTGTCGGTTGACCTCGTCGAAGCGGCGGGCGAACCGGTCCTCGCCACCGATCCCGCGCAGCACCCGCAGTCCGTTGACGATGTCGACCGACAGCGCCGTCGCCCGCGCCTGCTCCTCGCGCTGGCGCTCGCTGCGCTCGCGCAGCGGACGCATCAGCGGGCCGATCGTCAGCACCGCGAGCACGGCGCCGACGAGCAGCACGGCGCCCAGGACGGGGGAGCGGGTGAGCACGACGACCGAGACGACCACGAGCCCGAGCAGCGACCCGACGGTCCGCCCGAGGGACTCCACGAACTCCTCGACGTGCACCGCGTCGATCGTCGCCGCGGTCGTGAGGTCGCCTGCCGGGAGCCGCTCGCCGGGCACGACCGCGACGAGCCGGGCCATCAGGGCGCGGTGGCTGACCGTGCGCGCGTGCAGGCCGGCGAACGCCGAGGCCCGCAGGAGCCCGCCACCGGCCAGCGCCTGCACCGTCACCACGACCAGCGCCACCGCGGCCGGGACGAGTGCGCCCTGCGGGCCGCCGGTCGCGCGGATGCCCTCGATCGCCTCGCCGACGACGAACGGCAGCACCGAGAGCGGGACCATCCACACCGCGCCGAACGCAGCGGCGGTGAGCGTGAGCCGCAGCCTGCTGCGGATCACCCACCACAGGAACTGTCGCGGCCCGCGGGTGTCCGGTGTGCCGATCGGCGCGAACGCCGGGTCGATCGGCTCAGCCATCGGTCTCCCCGTCCGGGGCGTACCGCCGCTGGGTCGCCGCGCGGTCGATCTTGCGGCTGCGCGTGTGGCACAGCTCCGGCACGGCCAGCACGGCGCCGGGCACGAGGTGCGCGGGCGCGGTCGCCCGCAGGTGCCGTCGGATGTCCGCGAGGGCGTCCGCCTCGGGCGACCCGTCGTCGTGCAGCACGACGAACGCGGTGAGGCTGGTGTGCCCGCGGCGCGCGACCGGGGCGACGGCGACGGCGCGCACCCGCGGGTGCCCCGCGGTCAGGTACTCGACCTCGCCGAGGTCGACGCGGATCCCGCGCACCTTCACCTGTCCGTCGATCCGTCCCTTGTGGACGAGCGTCCCGGCGGGCCCCGGCCCGACTCGGTCACCGGTCCGGAACCAGACCCGCGGGCCGTCGCCGAGGTCGAGCACCGGGAACCGGCGCGCGGTCAGCTCGGGCCGACCGTGGTAGCCGAGCGCGACGTTCGGGCCGGAGAGCAGCAGCTCGCCGGTCGAGTCGGGGGACGCCTCCGTCCCGGTGCCGACCTCCTGGTCGCTCTCGGAGCCCTCATCGGGGGCGACGACGGCCTGCCGGACGTGGCCCAGCGGGCGGCCGAACGGCACCGGCGCGTCGTCGGGCAGCTCGACCGCCGCCGGTCCGGCGATGTCGACGGCGTGCGTCACGAGCGCCGTCTCCGTCGACCCGTACGTGTTGACCAGCCGCGTCGCCGGGAGCCCGAGCCGGTGCCACGCCCGGAGCATCTCCGGGCGCACCGGCTCCCCGCCGACGACGACGGTGCGGGTGCACGCGGGCAGCGTGCCGCCGTCCTCCAGGAGCACGGTGACCGTCTCGTGCCAGAACCCGGTCGGCAGGTTGACCACGGTCACCGCGTGCGTGTGCAGCACGCTCGGCAGGTCCAGGTCGGCGACCGGATCCAGGACGAGGGTCGCGCCACGGGACAGCGTCGGCAACAGCTCCTCGAGGCTGGTGTCCCAGAACAGTGGCGTGAAGTGCAGGACGCGGTCGTCGGGCTCGATGCCGTAGCACCGCACGAGTTCGGGCACGACGGCCGACAGCGCCCGGCGGGGTACGACGACCGCCTTCGGCGTGCCCGTGCTGCCGGACGTGAACAGCAGGTAGGCGGCGGACTCCGGGTCGGCGGGGACGACCTCGTCTGCGGTCAGCGGGTCGCCGTCGCGGGCCGGGGCGAGCATCCGCGCGGACGGCGGCACGGCCGCGTCCGGCAGCCGGCCGACGATCTCGGTGCAGCCGACCTGCTCGATCATCGCGCGCAGCCGCCCGGCGGGGGTGGACGGGTCCAGCGCGACGTAGCTCCGGCCGGCCGCGAGCACGCCGAGCGCTCCGATGATCGCGGCCGCGTCGTGGCGCGCGACGACGCCGACCGGCCCGTCGCCGTGTGGCGCGACCGCGTCCAGCACACCCCGCACGGCCGCCGCCAGTTCGCGGTAGCCGACCGGGGTATCCCCGTCGAGCAGCGCGCACCGGTCGGGCTGCCGGGCGGCGACCCGCAACAGGTCGGCGACCGGGTCGGCCGGCGTCGCCGCGGCAGTCACGACGTCGACTCGCCGCGGATGAACGCCTCGACCTTGTCCCGGGCGACGCCGTCGCGGTACTGCTCGGGTGGGGATTTCATGAAGTAGCCGGATGCGGAGAGGATGGGTCCGCCGATGCCGCGGTCCATGGCGATCTTCGCTGCGCGGACGGCGTCGATGATGATCCCGGCGGAGTTCGGGGAGTCCCAGACCTCGAGTTTGTATTCCAGGTTCAGTGGGACGTCGCCGAACGCGCGTCCTTCCAGGCGAACGTAGGCCCATTTGCGGTCATCGAGCCAGGCGACGTAGTCCGAGGGGCCGATGTGGACGTTGGCCTTGCCCAGGTCGCGGTCGACCTGGGAGGTGACGGACTGGGTCTTGGAGGTCTTCTTGGACTCGAGGCGTTCGAGTTCTTTCATGTTGAGGAAATCCATGTTGCCGCCGACGTTGAGTTGCATGGTGCGGTCGAGCTGGACGCCGCGGTCTTCGAACAGGCGTGCTAGGACGCGGTGGGTGATGGTGGCGCCGACTTGGGATTTGATGTCGTCGCCGATGATCGGGATGCCTGCGGTGCGGAATTTCTCGGCCCAGTCGGGGTCGGAGGCGATGAACACGGGTAGGGCGTTGACGAATCCGACGCCGGCGTCGATGGCGCATTGGGCGTAGAAGCGGTCGGCCTCCTCGCTGCCTACGGGCAGGTAGGACACCAGTACGTCGGCGTGGGCTTCGCGTAGTGCAGTGACGACGTCGACGGGGTCGTCGTCGGATTCGGTGATCGTCTCGCGGTAGAAGCGGCCGAGTCCGTCGAGGGTGTGTCCGCGTTGGACGGTGACCCCGAGCGGGGGGACGTCGGCGATGGCGATGGTGTTGTTCTCGCTGGCGGCGATGGCGTCCGAGAGGTCGTGGCCGACTTTCTTGGCGTCGACGTCGAACGCGGCGACGAATGTGATGTCACCGACGTGGTAGCCGCCGAAGTCGACGTGCATCAGGCCAGGGACCTGGCTGGTCGGGTCTGCGTCGGCGTAGTGATGGACGCCCTGGACCAGCGACGCGGCGCAGTTGCCCACGCCGACGACCGCGACACGGACTCCGGTGTCGGAGGTGGTCATCGGATTCAGCTCTCCCTCGGGTGGGTGGTGTGGTTCGGGTCGTCGTGCAGGGGCAGGCGCCCGAGCTCGGCGACGAGTGCGGCGGCGGCGTCGCGGACGGCGGCGACGTCGGGGTCGGGAAGACCCCGCCAGGTGACGACGACCTCGAGGCCGTCGGCCCGGGCGTCGATGGCGACCTCGCAGCCGTCGAGCTCGACGTCCGGCGGGGAGTGCACCGACACCGCGGCGGTGCCGGCCAGCAGGCCGTCCTCGTCGTCGTCGGACAGGGGCGGGTGGACGGTCACGAACGGTGCCCAGCAGTGCAGGTCGGCCTCGTCGACGCCGGCTGCGAGGTCGGTGCCGGCACCGGGCCCGCGCAGGGCGCTGTGCAGCGACACCGGGGCGAGCCCGGCGGCCTCGGCCGTGCGCCGGCGGACCGACTCGACGGCCGCTGCCAGCGGCGCGCCCGGCGCGTGCGGCACCGGGAGCAGCATCTGACAACCGAGATTCCCGACGACGTCGAACGCCTCCGGGACGTCGCGGTTGAGGTACGGCACCCGCAGCGCGCGGGGCCGCCCGGACGTCTCGGTCAGAGCCGCGCCGAACACGGCGGCGACGAGACCGGCGGGCGTGGTGCGAAACCGCGCCGCGCCGCGGCAGAGCGACCGCCACGCGTCCGGCCCGCCGCGCCACTCGACCCGCCCGCGCCGGGTCGTCCCGGGACGGGCGGGCGGCGGCGCCCCGGCCGCGTCGAGCAGCGCCCGCCAGCCGGACCGGACCACGTCGTCGTCGCCGGCCGCGCGCTGCCACGCGACCCAGTCGCGCAGCTGCGGCGCGGACACGTCCGCGGGCCGGTCACCGTCGGGCCCGCGGTACGCGTCGTCGATCCCGGCGAGCACCAGGTCCCACGTCCAGTCGTCGAGCACGGCGTGGCTCACCTGCAGCCCGAACCCGACGCCGGCCGGCCCCGGCAGGACCGCTGCGCGGACGAGCGGGTCCCGGAACGGGTCGATCGGCTCGTCCAGCCGGCCGCTCCGCGCCGTCGAGCGCACGATCTCCGGCCCGGAGCCGTCCGGGGCGAACCAGACCCCGCCGTCGTCCACCCGTACCCGCGAGTCGAGCACCTCGTGCCGGGCCACGATGGCCCGGACGGCCGCCTCCAGGCGGGCCGGGTCGGTACCGGCGGGCAGCTCCCACCAGGCCGTCGTAGCCAGCGTCGGCCTGCCGTCGGCGGCCGCGTCCAGGAACCACTGTTCGTCGTCGAGACCCGCGCGGAACGCGGTGCCACGCACCTGGGTGGCGGTCATCGCCGCACCGCCAAGTGCCGCCCGACGACGACGGCGTCGGCGCCGCTCTTCTGGAACGTCCCGATGATGTCCGTGGCGGAGCTGGCGATCGGCTCGTCGGCGACGTTGAGCGACGTGTTGACCAGCACCGGAACGCCTGCCTGCCGGTCGAACGCGGTCAGCAGGCCGTGGTAGGGCGCGTTGTGGGCGCGGTCGACGGCCTGCGGGCGCGCGGAGCCGTCCACGTGCACGACGGCCGGGATCCGGCTCCGCGCGGCGTCCCGCACTCGCGCGGCGACGATCATGAACGCGTTCGGGGCGCCGGTGAAGAACTCGTCGAACCGCTCGACCGGGACGCTCGGCGCGAGCGGGCGCCACATCTCCCGGCTCTTGGCCATGTTGAGCCGGTACAGGCTCTCCCGGTCCCGCGGGTCGGCCAGCATGCTGCGGGCGCCGAGCGCCCGCGGCCCGACCTCGGCGCGGCCCTGCCCCCACGCGACGACGCCGCCGTCGGCGATGATGCCGGCGACCCGGGGGAGCAGGGACTCGTAGTTCAGCTCCTCGGCGGGCAGTCCGGCCGCGGCGAACGCGTCCGCGGTGTCGGCCGGGTCCAGGTCCGGGCCCCAGTAGGCGTGCGACATGGCGGCCCGCGGCGGGGTCGCGCCGTCGCCCGACGCGGCGACGAGCGCCGCGCCGAGCGCGACGCCCGCGTCGTGCGCCATCGGCTGCACGTAGACCTCGTCGAACAGGCCGCTGCGGGACAATCTGCCGTTCGCGGTGCAGTTGAGGCCGACGCCGCCGGCGACGGCGAGCCGCCCGGACCCGGTCAGGCGCACGGCCCGCCGCGCCAGCTCCAGCACCACCCGCTCGAGGTCGGCCTGCACGGACGCGGCGAAGTCCGCGTACGCCATCACCGACTCGCCGCGGCGGACCGTGTACGGGTAGCAGGTGCGGGCGAAGCGCTCCAGCACGGCGGCGTGCCGCTCCTCGATACCGGCTCGGCCGGTGGCGGTCGCGGCTCCGACGCCTTCCCACACGATCGCGCCGTCGCGGAACGCGAGACCGGTGTCGTACGCGGGACGGCCGTAGGACGCGAGGCCCATCAGCTTGCCTGCCTCGTTGCGCCCGAGCCCGGCGAACTCCGACGCGGCCTCGTAGAAGAAACCCAGCGACGTCTCGACCGGGAACGTCTCGAGCAGCTCGATCCGGTTCCCGTCGGCGACGCCGATCGAGGTGGCGGTGTCCTCGCCCATCGCGTCCAGCACGAGCACGGCCGCCTCGTCGAACGAGCTGGGCCAGTACGCGCTGGCGGCGTGCGCGAGGTGGTGCGGCACCGGCCGCACCGAACCGGGACGCGCCCCGCCGAACAGCTCGACCGGGAACAGGCGCTCCGGGTCGTCGAACGGGAGGACCTCGGCGCGGGCGGAAGCGTCCAGGCCGAGCCAGCCGGCCAGCGCGTCGTGATCCGATCCGAGCGCGACGACGTCCACGTCGGACAGTGAGATGCCTGCCTCGTCGATGCAGTGCCGCAGCGCGAGGGCCGGGGACTCGTCGACGGCCCGCTTGCGCCGGGACAGCCGTTCCTGCTCGACGGTGGTGACGAGCCGGCCGTTCTCCAGCAGGGCGCAGGACGCGTCGTGCGCGCCGTGGTTCAGGCCGGCGATCCAGCGGGGCACGCCGGACGTGGTGGGGTCCGTGGCGGTGGTCATGTCAGATTGCCTCTCGGTCGCTCGTGTCGCGCGGCGGCGTCGGGATCGGCCGGGCCGCGGGCGGGTGGACGCCGACGCCGTCGAACAGCGGGCGCAGCTCGGTCGACGTCGGGTGGCCGGCGCGCAGCAGGGTGACGTCGTCCTCGCCGTCCGGGTCCGGCCCGGTGACCCGCACCCCGGCGGCGAGCCGGCCGTCCGGGCCGGCGGTCACGGTCGGGAATGTCCGGGCCGGACGGGCCGGGCGCGGACGGCCGACGTCCTCCGCAGGCAGGTTCGGTACGTTCAGGTTCAGCGCGCGGGCGGGCCCGCCGAGCAGCGGCGCGAGCAGTTCCACCGCCAGTACCGCGGCGTGGTCGAGGTGCATCTCCCCGTCCTCGTCGCCGCCGGTGGAATACACGTCGTCGCAGCTCACGGCGACGGCGGGCAGGCCGAACGCGAGCGCGGTCAGCGCCGCGCCGACCGTGCCGGAGTGCAGGGCCGTGCGGCCCACGTTCGGTCCGTGGTTCACCCCGACGACGACGGCGTCCGGCGCCGCCCCGAGCAGCCCGTCGCAAGCCGCGGTCACCATGAGCGCGGGCGGCGCACCCCGGAACAGGTACGCGCGGTCGCCGGTGCGGACGACGGACTGCGCACCGTCCGGGACGCCCAGCGACGTCCCGGCCGACGTCCAGCCGCGGTCGTTGCCGGCGACGACGTGCGCCAGACCGGCCCCGGTGACCGCGCGCGCCAGAGCGGTCAGCCCGGGCGAGTCCATGCCGTCGTCGCTGGTCACCAGGATCACGGGGCACCTCCGGTCGCGACCACCGCGCGGTACCCGTCCTCGATGACGCGCAGCGCGTGGTCGACGTCGTCGTCGGTCAGCGCGGCACAGGTGAACCAGTGGTGGCCGCGGTGCAGCAGCACACCCCTGGACCATGCGAGCTCGCTGAACGTCTGCTCCGCCCGCTCGCGCTCCGCGCCGTGCAGCCGGAAGCGGTGGAACGGTGTCGGGGGCAGACCGACCGGCCGGACCGGGGCGCCGGTCCGCTCGGCGGCTGCCGCCATGCCGTCGAGCAGGCGGCGGCCGCGGGCCCACACCCGGTCCAGCGCGTCGGTGTCGCGCAGCACCTCGATCGTCGCGATCGCTGCGGCCATCCCGTCGGTGGACCGGAAGTACACCGACGACACCGACACGTCGGCGACGGTGGCCATGACCTCCCGGCGCCCGGTCAGCGCGGAGATCGGGTGGCCGTTGGCCATCGCCTTGCTCAGCGCCACCAGGTCGGCGTCGACGCCGTAGTACTCCTGGGCTCCGCCGAGCGCGAGGCGGAACCCGGTCCGGACCTCGTCGAGCACGAACAGGCTGCCGTGCCGGTCGGCCAGCCTGCGGCACTCCAGCAGGTAGTCGCGGCCCAGGTACTCCTCGTCGCCCGGCATCACGACGACGGCGGCGACGTCCGGGCCGTGCTCGGCGAACGCCGCCCGCAGCGCCTCGACATCGTCGAAGGGCAGCGTCGTCGTCAGCTCCCGGTAGGCCCGCGGGACGCCCGCCCCGCGCGGGGCGCACCAGTCGTGCCAGCCCTGGTAGCCCCAGCGCAGGACACGGTCGCGGCGGGTGTACGCCCGCGCGACGCGCACCGCCGCGGCCGTCGCGTCCGACCCCGTCCGCAGCAGCAACGCGGACTCCGCGTTCGGCACCGTCCGGGTCAGCAGCTCGGCCAGGTCACGCTCGGTCGTCGAGCGCAGGGACGGGGACACGCCCCGCCGGACGGCGTCGACGACGGCCTCGGTGACGACCGGGTCGGCGTGACCGAGCACCACGGACCCGAAGCCGAGCAGCAGGTCCAGGTGACGCCGTCCGTGCTCGTCGTCGACGTGGGCCCCGCGGGCGCCCGACACCCAGGACGGGGCCGTGTCGTCGGGACCGCCGGAGCCGCCCAGCAGGTGGGGCTTGGCCAGCACGCCCGCGTCGGCCGGGTGCGGCCCGGACGTCGGGACCGAAACGGTGGATCGCATCGGTCAGCCGAAGTAGCTCTGCAGCGGGCCGGTTCGGCGGATGTCCAGCGAGCAGCAGTGGAAGCTGCCGCCGAACTGGAACACGGCGTCGAACTCGACCTCGATGACACCGATGCCGAACGAACGCATCAGCTCCTTCAGCGGCTCCTCGGCGGTCTCCACGACCACCGTCTCCGGGTTCAGCATCAGGATGTTCGTGGAGATCCAGTTGCTGACGTCGCGGGTCGTGGGCTCGCCCGTGCGCACCGACGGGACGGCGTCCACCAGCTGCCAGTCGTTGGCGTCGAAGAACTTCGCCATGTCGTTCTTGAACGGCCGTTCCGGGTTCGTCAGGGCCAGCCCCGGGCGCAGCGGCACGAGGGTGGTGTCGATGTGCTGCGGGTGGCGGTCGTGGAACTCGACGGTGTGGATCCGGTACTCGTCGCCCAGGTAGCCGGAAAGCCAGTCGATGCCCATCTGGTTGGTGACCATGTCCGGCTGGCAGAACAGGTCGCGGCCGCAGCGGGTGAACGACGCCGCGTCGAACAGCGGCTCGAACTCGGTCAGCGCCGGATGCGTCGTGAAGTCGTAGGGCTCGTCGTCGGTCGTGTAGTCGGCGACGTAGGCGCGCGCGTCGAGCTGCGGGCGCGGCGCGGCGACCCAGCGGGCGCCCGCCCGGAAGTACTCGGTGACCAGCGTGCGGCAGGAGCGGTACTCCAGGAAGCGTCCGCGCTGGGCCATCGGCACCTCGATCACGCGGTCGCCGACCACGAGGTGGGTGTCCCGGGGGCAGGTCTGGGCGTGACCGTTGTCGACCGCCCACTCCGGCGTCGTGAGGCCCGCGGTCTGGTCGATCGGGTCCGGCCGCCGGACGACGACGCCCTCCCGCTCGAGCGCCGCGGCGAACCCGTCGAGCTGGCGCTCGGCGCGCTCCACGTCCTCGGCCGGGTAGGGCTCGCCCGGGAAGTCACGCTCGGACGGGGAGTAGTAGGCGGACAGGGCCGGCTCGTAGGCCAGCCGCGCGGCCCCGCGGGCCGTCCCGACGATGACCTCCTCCAGCGGGTCCCACTCGTTGTGCGAGCTGACGGGCACGGCGGTGTCGGAGTCGAACATGGAGATCCTCTCGTCGTTGCGTGGCGTGGGCCGTGGGAACTCAGGCCTCGATGGAGCAGCGCAGGCGGCTCATCGCGGCCGTCCGGGACCAGGCGCGGTCCATCAGCCGCTCGGCCTCGTCCCACGTGGTCAGCGAGCGCGCCGCGCTCAGCGAGGCCGCCCGGGTCCGGGCGGCGAGGTCGTGGTCGAGGAGCAGGCGGGTGATCGCGTCGGCGGTCTCGGCCGCCCCGTCGGCGGGGACGATCGACCGTCGCTGCGCCGGGGACAGGCCCTGCAGCCCGGACCGGCTGCTGACCACGGCGCAGCCCGCGTGCAGGCTCTCCAGGATCTTGGCCTTGACCCCGCCGCCGTAGCGGACCGGACAGACGAACACGCCCGCGGCGGCGAACACCGGGCCGAGGTCGGGCTGCGTGCCGATCATCCGGACCGACGGGTCGTCGTCCGGCAGCCCGAGCTCGCGGGCGTCCATGCCCGCTCCGGCGAGGACGAGCTCGCCGTCCGGCACCCGCGCGCGCACCAGCGGCCAGATCTCGGTCACGAGCAGGTGGGCGGCGTCGCGGCTGGGGCCCCATCCGGCGCTGCCCACGAACAGGACCTGCCGGGGGTCGATCAGGGAGGTGTCCGCCGGGTCCGGGGCGGGGCCGATGTGGTCGCAGCCGTTCGGCAGGTGGCCCGCCAGCACGCCGGGGACGTCGTCGCGGATGACGGCGAGGTCGTCGGCGCTGACCGTGCCGCACCGGGTGGCCCGCCGCCACGCCTGCTGCTCCAGGTCCCGGGTGCGGGTCCAGTCCGGGCCGGACGGGCCCAGCAGCTCGTCGCGCCGGGCGTCGATCAGGTACTCGATGTTCTCCTCGACGAGCAGCACCGGGGTGCCTCCGTCGGGGTCCACGTGCTGCATCAGGAAGTAGCCCTCGACGTGCACGAGGTCGGCACGCTCCTCGGACACCCGTTCGGCGACGACGGCCGCGGCGTCCGGCGACCAGTGGTCGGTCATCCGCGACGGCAGATCCGCCGACGGCTCCGGCCGCGGCACCGCGGGGACCAGGCTCACGCTGCGGCACACCGACAGGACCTCGGCGGCGGCCGCGGTGTCCCGCTCCAGGTGCGGCGTGACCGCGACCAGGTGCACGTCCCAGCGCCGCCCGAGCCGGCGCAGGAACTGCCACTCCCGCATTTGGCCCCCGCTGTAGGGCGGGTACGGCGACTGGTTCGTGAGGTAGACGACGGTCCCGGCGGCGGCGCCGGGCGACGTGTCCGAACGGAGGACGCGCGGGGCCTCAGCCATCCCGGTCCGTCTCGTCGAACAGGCCGTCGGCGTTCGTCGGGCCGGTGCGCTCGGAGCGGCCGATCCACTCCCGCGGCGGACCGCCGACGACGCCGAGCCCGGACCAGACGTCGTAGCCGAGCAGGGCGCGCTGGCCCGGCGTGAGACGTGCGCGCACGGACGGGTCCAGCGAGCGGAACACGTTCTCCTGCTGCCGGATCCACGGCGCGCAGTAGTGGGCCAGGATGGCGGTGCGCGCCTCGTCGGCGGTGCGGTTGACCCCGCTGGCGTGCCAGACCCGACCGTCCAGGACGACGGCGCTGCCGGCCGGGCCGGTGATCGAGACCAGCGGACCGGCGTCCGGCTGCGGCGGGCGGCCCTCCCGGTGGCTGCCGGGCACGACGACGGTCGCGCCGTTGTCCTCGGTGAAGTCGTCGAGCGCCCACACGACGTTCATCGACGACACGTGCGACCACGGCGGCGGGACGTACTGCTGGTCGGCGTGCAGGCCCTGCTGAACGTTGCTCGGCCGGGTGACGTTGGCGGTCAGGCTGGACAGCAACGGGTGCGGGCCGAGCTGCTCGGCGGCGAAAGTGAGCGCCGTCGGGTGCTCGGCGAGCTGCAGGAACTCGAGGCCGTGATTGACGAGATTGAAACACTTCTGGTTGCCGCTGGAGTTCCAGCTGGTGCCCTCGCCGCGCTCGCGGTGGGCGATCAGGTCGACGGCGTGGCGCAGCCGCGCCACGGTGTCGACGTCCAGGACGTCGGCGAGCACGCAGTAGCCGTGTTCGCGCAGGTCGGAGACGGCCTCGGCCTGGTCGGTCGTCGGGGTCGGCAGAACGGGACTGGTCATGACTCTCCCTCGTCGGAGCGGGGCACGACGCGCACGAGGCGGTCGTCCCAGAGCCGGCTGACGTCGCGGATCAGCTCGTCGCGGTCGGGCCCGTCCGCGCCCGCCCGGTCGATCACGCCGTCGCCGCGCAGGAGGCGGGCGACGGCCGCGGACACCGGATGGACCCGGGTCGGCGTCGCGGTGCGGACGACCCCGTGCTGCTCGGAGTGCCGGTCGGTGGTCGTCACCAGCCGGCAGAACGGCAGGAGCTCGATGCGGGACGCGGCCAGCGCGTCGTCCCCGCCGTCGCGGCGGGTCACCACGTGACCGCCCAGGACGAGCAGGGACAGACCGGTGGTCAGGAAGGTCGCCACCGCGTCGTCCACCGAGTCCACGATCGGCTCGGCCTGGTTGTTGAACGACGTGTTGAGCAGCACCGGGACGCCCGCGAGCTCCTCGAACTCGCCGAGCAGCCGGTACACGCGCGGGTTCTGTTCCTCCCGCAGCGTCTGCACCCGGGCCGTGCCGTCCACGTGCGTCACCGCGTCGAGGCCCGCGCCCGGCCAGACCGGGACGACGAAGCCCATGTACGAGTGGTCGGCACCGGCGCCGGAGAGGTCGAAGAAGCGGTCCGCCGCCTCGGCGCGCACGATCGGCGCGAACGGCCGGTAGTCCTCGCGCTTCTTGATCAGCTTGTTGACCCGCTCGCGGTTCGCCGCGGGCCGCGGGTCGGCCAGGATGCTGCGCGCACCGAGCGCGCGCGGACCAAACTCCGAGCGCCCGTCCGCCCACCCGACCACGGCCCCGGCGGCGAGCTCGGCGGCGACCACCCGTTCCGGGTCATCGACTCGCTCCCACTCCACGAATCCGGCCCAGTCCCGCAGCCGCCCGGCGATAGCGTCGTCGTCGCCCAGGTGCCTGCCGAGGTAGGCGTCCGTGCTGTAGCGCGTCGTCCGCGGCGCGCCAGCACGGGACCGGTCGACGACGATCGCGGCGCCGAGTGCAGCGCCTGCGTCGTGCGCGGCGGGGGGTACGAAGACCCGGTCCGCCTCGCCGCAGGCGAGGACGCGGCCGTTCAGGGACGTGTTCTGCGCGACGCCCCCGGCCAGGCAGAGGTTGCGCAGGCCGGTGCCGCGTAACCAGTACGAGATCACGTGCAGACCGATCCGCTCGGTCACCTCCTGCGCCGACGAGGCCAGATCACGGTGGGTCCCGGTCAGTTCCTCGGTGCGTCGACGCGGCCAGACTCCCGCGTCGTGCAGTAGGTCCGGAATCTTTTCATGATGAAGCCGATAATTTCCGCCGGGACGGAGTTCGTAGATTCCTGAGAAGTTGCCCGCGAACTTTTCCGGAGAGCCGAACGACGCGAGTCCCATGACTTTGTACTCATCGAACTGACGGTAACCCAATGCCTTTGTGACAGCGGTGTAGAAATGTCCGATCGAGTCTCTTCGCGGGTACGACCGCAGCGGTACGAGCCCGTCCGGGCCGCCGCGGTACACGCTCATTCCGGCCCGTTCGCCGTTACCGTCGGCAATCACCACAAGGGCGTCGTCGAAGCCGGACTCGTAGAACGTCGAAGCGGCGTGCGCGAGGTGATGGTCGACGAATGTCACCCGCGGGGTCACGTCCCCGAGCGCCTCGCGCAGCCGGGACAGCAGAACGTCGCGGGCCGCCGGCAGCGGCATGGCCGGGTCGTCGTACGCGACTCTGCCCAGGTCGCGATCGGTGAAGTCTTCGTCGAAGAAGTACGCCACGTCCGTGACCTCGGCGGCGGACACGCCCGCGGCGGCCAGGCATGCGACGGCTGCGCGGCCCGGGAAGCGGTTGGTGTGTTTGTCCCGATTGAGGCGTTCTTCTTCGATCGCGGCCAATGTCCGGCCGTTCTGCACGAGACACGCCGCCGCGTCGTGGAAGAATCCGTGAAACGTCGCTGGATCGTAATCGTCACGTTCGGTAGCGAATAACCCTGACAGTCCGAGGACGGCCACCAGCTGGTCTCCCTTCGATGCCCCGGTCGTGACCGGGGTGCGGCGAGGGTCGTCTGTCGGACGGGAGGAATTCGTCGTGCTCCGACGACGGGCACGATGGTGCCTTGGGTGAGCGACACCGCTCGCTCTGGTACTCAATTTCCCCCGACTCACGATTGACCGTATACGCGATCGTCGCAGGTTCAATGTGAGACGAGTCACATGCATCTTATAGCTTTCTCGCAATGAATTGCAGTGCTACTACGTGTGAACGGGACCCGACAGGAAGGTGGCGACCATCTCCGCGGCCCGGGTGTCCGCGCCCGCCTCCGCCTGCCACAGCCAGAAGTCGAGGGCGCGCACGAGCGACCACGCCCGCGTGAGCTCCGGGTCCAGGTCCGCCGTGTCGACCAGGACGTCCAGCCGCCGACGCAGCAGGGCGCCCGCGCCCGGCGATCCGGGATCGAGGCGGTTCCACAGCAGCGGGCACGCGCCGAACTCGACGTCGCCGGACACGACCTTGGGGTCGATGGCCAGCCAGGGCTCGCGGCGTCCCGCCAGGACGTTGGCGTAGTGCAGGTCGTGGTCGACGAGGTCCGTCCGCGCGTGCGGTCCGAGCGACCGGCAGGCCTCCACCGCCGCGTCCCGGATCCGGGCCGGCGGGGGAGCGGGCAGGCGGGCCCATCGGGCCGGGAGGTCGTGTGTCCACTCCCGGGCCAGGCCGGCCAGGGTCGGTACGCCCTCCGGGGCGGGCACGGCGAGACGGCGCAGCAGCGCCGCGGCGACCGGCACCGCCTCGTCCTCGGGGAGGAGCTCGAGCGAGCGGTCGCCGTCGAGGCGTTCCATGAGCATCGCCCCGTCCACGGGCGCGTGCCGGAGCAGGCGTGCCGCCCCGCGCCCGTCCCACGTCCGCAGTGCGACCGGCTCCCACCGTGTCCTCTCGTCGATCCAGGACACCTTGAGCGCGGACGCGACACCGTCGGACTCGGTCGGCACCACCACGCCGCACTGCCCGTGACGCACCGGTCCCACCGGTCGGAGCCCCCAGTGCTCCAGTAGTCGGTCCAGTCGTCCCGGCAGCGCGCGCAGCCAGCGATCCCCCCGGGCGCCGTGGCGGACCCGGACCGTCTCGGCGAACGCGTCGGGGATCAGGTCGGGGCCACCGGTCACGGTCGGAGTCTCCTCGGTCGGGCGCGGCACCCGCGCGATGACGGACGCACTCCACCACAGTCCGGCCGGATGATCACCGGGTGGAGGTCCGACGGCGCCGGGTCGAACGGCGCCGCCGTCGTGCCCGTGACGCGCGTCGAGCGGTGAACGACGTGCGACGAACGGGCGAGTCGCCTTGTCCGGGGGCGATCCGCGGTACATGCTTGAGATCTCCATCGCGGAGTCACCCCGACCCGTTTTGACCCTCGTCGAACGGGCCGGGTACGCTTGTATCTCGCGCTCGGTCCCGGTCGGGCCACTCTGCTTGCCCGCAACCCGGGTCTTCCACGACGTCCACGTCGACGCCGCGAAGGGCGGGTACCGCGGGCGGTGGACGTCTCCGGCGGAGATCGTGGACACACGTTTCGTGACGCCGGTAACCACACGCCCGACCTCGGGATCCGGCGCGACGGTTGCGGCCGGCGCCCGGGCACGATGCCAGCACGGAAAGCCACGGCAGCACCATGAGCAAGTCGAGCCACGTCGACGGGAAGAAGTAGTCGGTACATGCCCACGATCTCGCAGCTGGTCCGCAAGGGCCGCCAGGACAAGCCCAACAAGGTCAAGATGAAGGCGCTCGCGGGGAGCCCGCAGCGTCGTGGGGTGTGCACCCGCGTCTACACGGTGACACCGCGCAAGCCGAACTCGGCACTGCGCAAGGTCGCCCGAGTGAGGCTGAGCAGTGGCATGGAGGTCACCGCCTACATCCCCGGCGAGGGTCACAACCTGCAGGAGCACTCCATCGTCCTGGTGAAGGGTGGCGGCCCGCGTGACCTGCCGGGTGTGCGGTACCGCATCCTCCGTGGCGCACTCGATACGCAGGCGGTCAAGAACCGGAAGCAGAGCCGCAGCAAGTACGGCGCGAAGAAGGAGAAGAAGAGCTGATGCCGCGCAAGGGACCGGCGCCGAAGCGCCCACTCGTCTCGGACCCGGTGTACGGGTCGCCGCTGGTGACTCAGCTCATCAACAAGGTCCTGAAGGACGGTAAGCGCTCGCTTGCCGAGCGGATCGTCTACGCCGCGCTCGAGGGCACCAAGGACAAGACCGGAACCGACCCGGTCGTCACGCTCAAGCGTGCGCTGGACAACGTGAAGCCGGCCCTGGAGGTGCGCAGCCGCCGGGTCGGTGGCGCGACTTACCAGGTCCCAGTCGAGGTCCGGGCCGTCCGCCAGACCACGCTGGGTCTGCGCTGGCTGGTCACCTACTCCGGGCAGCGCCGCGAGAAGACCATGGTCGAACGCCTCATGAACGAGCTGCTCGACGCGAGCAACGGTCTCGGTGCCAGCGTGAAGCGGCGCGAGGACATGCACAAGATGGCGGAGTCGAACCGCGCCTTCGCCCACTACCGCTGGTGACCGGCCGACCGTCGGGCGCCAACTCGCGATCGAGGGAGAGCTGAGCAGTGGCAGCACAGGACGTGCTGACGGACCTCACGAAGGTCCGCAACATCGGCATCATGGCCCACATCGACGCCGGTAAGACGACCACCACCGAGCGGATCCTGTTCTACACCGGAATCAACTACAAGATCGGTGAGGTCCACGACGGCGGCGCCACGATGGACTGGATGGAGGAGGAGCAGAAGCGCGGAATCACGATCACGTCCGCCGCGACGACCTGCTTCTGGAAGAACCACCAGATCAACATCATCGACACCCCCGGGCACGTCGACTTCACCGTCGAGGTGGAGCGGTCGCTGCGGGTGCTCGACGGCGCGGTCGCGGTCTTCGACGGCAAGGAGGGGGTCGAGCCGCAGTCCGAGCAGGTCTGGCGGCAGGCCACCAAGTACGACGTCCCCCGCATCTGCTTCGTCAACAAGATGGACAAGCTGGGCGCGGACTTCTACTTCACCATCCGGACCATCAAGGACCGGCTGAACGCGACCCCGCTGCCGCTGCAGATCCCGATCGGCTCCGAGAACGACTTCATCGGTGTCGTCGACCTGGTCGAGATGCGTGCCCTCACCTGGCGCGGCGAGGTGGCCAAGGGCGAGGACTACACGGTCGAGGAGATTCCCGCCGACCTGCAGGACAAGGTCGAGGAGTACCGGACCGCGCTGGTCGAGGCCGTCGCCGAGACCGACGACGAGCTCATGGAGCTCTACCTCGGCGGCGAGGAGCTGAGCGTCGAGCAGATCAAGAACGGCGTGCGCAAGCTGGTCACCGACCGCGCCGCGTACCCGGTCCTGTGCGGCTCGGCGTTCAAGAACAAGGGCGTCCAGCCGATGCTGGACGCGGTCATCGACTACCTGCCGTCGCCGTACGACGTGCCGCCGGTCGAGGGCTTCCTCACCGACGGCGAGACGCCGGCGAGCCGGAAGCCGTCGAAGGACGAGCCGTTCTCGGCGCTGGCCTTCAAGATCGCCGCGCACCCGTTCTTCGGCAAGCTGACCTACATCCGGGTCTACTCGGGTCAGGTCGCCGCGGGCGCCCAGGTCATCAACTCGACCAAGGACCGGAAGGAGCGCATCGGGAAGCTGTTCCAGATGCACTCCAACAAGGAGAACCCGGTCGACGAGGCCGTGGCCGGCCACATCTACGCGGTCATCGGTCTGAAGGACACGACCACGGGCGACACGCTCTGCGACCCGCAGAACCCGATCGTCCTCGAGTCGATGACCTTCCCGGACCCGGTCATCCAGGTCGCCGTCGAGCCCAAGTCGAAGGCGGACCAGGAGAAGCTCTCCCTGGCGATCCAGAAGCTCGCCGAGGAGGACCCGACGTTCCAGGTCTCCCTGGACGACGAGACCGGCCAGACCATCATCGCCGGCATGGGCGAGCTGCACCTCGAGGTGCTGGTCAACCGGATGAAGTCCGACTTCAAGGTCGAGGCGAACATCGGCAAGCCGCAGGTCGCCTACCGGGAGACCATCAAGAAGGCCGTCGAGAAGTTCGAGTACACGCACAAGAAGCAGACCGGTGGTTCGGGCCAGTTCGCCCGCGTCATCATCAAGCTCGAGCCGCTCACCAGCGGCGACGGTGCGCTGTACGAGTTCGAGAACAAGGTCACCGGTGGCCGTGTCCCGCGGGAGTACATCCCGTCGGTCGACGCCGGTGCCCAGGACGCCATGCAGTACGGCATCCAGGCCGGCTACCCCGTGGTCGGCGTGAAGCTCACCCTGCTGGACGGTCAGTACCACGAGGTCGACTCCTCGGAGATGGCCTTCAAGGTCGCCGGTTCCATGGCGTTCAAGGAGGCGGCCCGCAAGGCGAGCCCCGCCATCCTCGAGCCGATGATGGCCGTCGAGGTGATGACGCCCGAGGACTACATGGGCGACGTCATCGGTGACCTGAACTCCCGCCGCGGCCAGATCCAGGCCATGGAGGAGCGGGCCGGTGCCCGTGTCGTGAAGGCGACCGTGCCGCTGTCCGAGATGTTCGGCTACGTCGGCGACCTGCGGTCGCGGACCCAGGGCCGGGCGAACTACACGATGGTCTTCGACTCCTACGCCGAGGTTCCGGCGAACGTGGCGAAGGAGATCATCGCGAAGGCCACGGGCGAGTAAGGGCTCCCCGGGGCGGGCCGGAGTGCCCGACCTGCCCGGAGGGTGCGAGCCGCGGATCGGTAAGGTCCGCGGCCCGCACCCCACCACCCCTAACAGACCTGCCGTCAGCACGGCGGAGACGAAGACACGAGTCCAGGAGGACCCAGCAGTGGCGAAGGCGAAGTTCGAGCGGACCAAGCCGCACGTCAACATCGGCACCATCGGTCACATCGACCACGGCAAGACCACGCTGACGGCGGCCATCACCAAGGTTCTGCACGACAAGTTCCCGAACCTCAACGAGGCTTCGGCGTTCGACATGATCGACAAGGCGCCGGAAGAGCGCCAGCGCGGTATCACCATCTCGATCGCGCACGTCGAGTACCAGACCGAGAAGCGGCACTACGCGCACGTCGACTGCCCCGGGCACGCCGACTACGTGAAGAACATGATCACCGGTGCCGCCCAGATGGACGGCGCGATCCTGGTGGTCGCCGCGACCGACGGCCCGATGCCCCAGACCCGTGAGCACGTGCTGCTCGCGCGTCAGGTCGGCGTGCCGTACATCGTCGTCGCCCTGAACAAGGCGGACATGGTCGACGACGAGGAGATCATGGAGCTCGTCGAGATGGAGGTCCGCGAGCTGCTGTCGGCTCAGGACTACCCGGGCGACGACCTCCCGATCGTGCGCGTCTCGGCGCTGAAGGCGCTCGAGGGCGACGACAAGTGGGCCGAGGCCATCGTCGAGCTCATGGACGCGGTCGACGAGGCCATCCCGGAGCCCGAGCGCGACATCGAGAAGCCGTTCCTCATGCCCGTCGAGGACGTCTTCACGATCACCGGTCGCGGCACGGTCGTCACCGGCCGTATCGAGCGCGGCATCGTCAAGGTCAACGAGACCGTCGACATCGTCGGCATCCGGCCGAACAAGACCTCGACCACCGTCACCGGTGTCGAGATGTTCCGCAAGATCCTCGACGAGGGTCGCGCCGGCGAGAACGTGGGTCTGCTCCTGCGCGGTATCAAGCGTGAGGACGTGGAGCGCGGCCAGGTCGTCGTGAAGCCGGGTTCGATCACCCCGCACACCGAGTTCGAGGGCCAGGTGTACATCCTGGGCAAGGACGAGGGCGGCCGTCACACCCCGTTCTTCAACAACTACCGTCCGCAGTTCTACTTCCGGACGACCGACGTGACCGGCGTCGTGACCCTCCCGCAGGGCACCGAGATGGTCATGCCGGGTGACAACACCACCATGAGCGTTCAGCTGATCCAGCCGATCGCCATGGAGGAGGGCCTGCAGTTCGCCATCCGTGAGGGTGGCCGCACCGTGGGCGCCGGCCAGGTCACCAAGATCAACGCGTGATGTGACGGGGCCGTCCCCCGGGGCGGCCCCGTTACCCACCCCCCGGTCGAGGGTGCCGCACAGCGGTGTGTCATCCTTGACGGGTTGCACGATGAGCATGGCGCGTGGAAGCGCCGCCTCTGTTCCCGGTCTCCGGTAGTCCAGGGGTCGCGCACCACGCGCCATGTTCGTTGTCAGCCCCGGTTCTGCGGTCCGCCGTGTTACCGGGGAGATTCCGAGCGACATGCCCGCCCCAGATGGGGGTGGGACGCGGTGACCCGGGCACAACCATGCGGGCAGGGCGCGACACGCCCGACCTCGTGGACCGGAGAGCCCCGGCAGGACGAGTGCTCCAGGGAACTGGACGCGCGACTCCGGGCCGACAGAGACCTGAACAGAGCACGGGCCGCAGCCGGCCCGCCGGACATCCGGTGGCAGCACGGCGCGAGTTCTTACGGGGCCGAACCGCGACACCCCCGCGGCAGGAAGAAGAGGACGACCGACGACCATGGCGGGACAGAAGATCCGCATCAGGCTCAAGGCCTATGACCACGAGGCAATCGACGCGTCTGCTCGCAAGATCGTGGAGACCGTGACGCGTACCGGTGCCCGGGTCGTCGGCCCCGTGCCGCTGCCTACCGAGAAGAACGTGTACTGCGTCATCCGCTCGCCGCACAAGTACAAGGACTCGCGCGAGCACTTCGAGATGCGCACGCACAAGCGACTCATCGACATCCTCGACCCGACGCCCAAGACGGTCGACGCGCTCATGCGCATCGACCTGCCGGCGAGCGTCGACGTCAACATTCAGTGACGGCGGGGTGGAGACGATGACTGCTGCATTCAAGAAGACGACTGCCACCAAGCAGACGAAGAAGGTCACCGGCCTCCTGGGCACCAAGCTCGGGATGACCCAGTTGTTCGACGAGAACAACCGCATCGTGCCGGTCACCGTGGTCCAGCTCGGGCCGAACGTCGTGACGCAGGTGCGCTCGCAGGAGACCGACGGCTACACCGCCGTCCAGCTGGCCTACGGGGCCATCGACCCGCGCAAGGTGAACAAGCCGGAGTCCGGTCACTTCGCCAAGGCCGGCGTCACCCCCCGTCGCCACGTCCTGGAGCTCCGCACCTCCGACGCCGCCGAGTACACCACCGGCCAGGAGGTCACCGTCGAGGCGTTCGCCGAGGTGGCCGAGGTCGACGTGGTGGGCGTGACCAAGGGCAAGGGCTTCGCCGGTGTCATGAAGCGCCACGGGTTCAAGGGCCTGGGCGCCTCGCACGGCACGCAGCGCAAGCACCGTTCGCCGGGCTCCATCGGCGGCTGCGCCACCCCGGGCCGCGTGTTCAAGGGTGTGCGCATGGCCGGCCGGATGGGTTCCGACCGCCAGACCACGCAGAACCTGAAGGTCCACCGGGTGGACGCCGAGCGCGGGCTGCTGCTCGTCAAGGGCGCCGTCCCCGGTCCGCGCGGTGGCCTCGTCGTGGTGAAGACCCCCGCGAAGGGTGATGGCAAGTGAGCACCGTGCAGATCAAGACCCCCGAGGGTTCCGCCTCCGGCAGCGTCGAGCTCCCGGACCACGTCTTCGACGTGACGGCGAACATCGCCCTCATGCACCAGGTGGTGACCGCGCAGCTCAACGCCGCGCGTCAGGGCACGCACGACGTGAAGGGTCGCGGCGAGGTCCGCGGCGGTGGCAAGAAGCCGTACCGGCAGAAGGGCACCGGTCGCGCCCGTCAGGGCTCGATCCGCGCGCCGCAGTTCGCCGGTGGTGGCATCGTCCACGGCCCGACGCCCCGCGACTACTCGCAGCGGACCCCGAAGAAGATGAAGGCCGCCGCCCTGCGTGGCGCCCTCTCCGACCGGGCCCGCGCCGGCGCCGTGCACGTCGTGTCCGCCTTCTCCGAGGGCGACGCGCCGTCGACCAAGGCCGCCCGCAAGGCGATCGAGGCCGTCGTGCCCGACGCCCGCCGGGTGCTCGCGGTCGTCGAGCGTTCCGCGGAGAACGCCCTGCTGAGCCTGCGCAACCTGCCGCAGGTCCACCTGATCGCGCCCGACCAGCTGAACACCCACGACGTGCTCGTCAACGACGTCGTGCTGTTCACGCAGGCGGCGCTGGACGAGTTCCTGGCCGGCCCGATCGCGAAGCCGAAGGCTGCCGGCCGCCGCGCTGAGGAGGCCGACAAGTGATCACGGACCCGCGGGACGTGCTGCTCGCGCCGGTCGTCTCGGAGAAGAGCTACGGGCTGCTCGACGAGCGCCAGTACACCTTCGTCGTGGCACCGGACGCGAACAAGACCCAGATCAAGATCGCCGTGGAGAAGGTGTTCGGGGTCAAGGTGACCAGCGTGAACACGCTGAACCGCCCGGGCAAGCGCAAGCGCTCCCGCACCGGCTACGGCAAGCGCAAGGACACCAAGCGCGCGATCGTCACGCTCTCCGAGGAGAGCAAGTCGATCGACGTCTTCGGTGGCCCGGCGAGCTGAGGGAGCGAGCTGACCCATGGCCATTCGTAAGTACAAGCCGACCACCCCGGGCCGTCGTGGCTCGAGCGTGTCCGACTTCGCCGAGATCACCCGGGACACCCCCGAGAAGTCGCTGCTGCGCCCGCTGCACAACAAGGGCGGCCGCAACGCGCACGGGCGGATCACCACCCGTCACCAGGGTGGCGGACACAAGCGCGCCTACCGTCTGATCGACTTCCGTCGTAACGACAAGGACGGCGTGCCGGCGAAGGTCGCGCACATCGAGTACGACCCGAACCGCACCTCGCGGATCGCACTGCTGCACTACGCCGACGGCGAGAAGCGCTACATCATCGCGCCGGCGAAGCTCAAGCAGGGCGACAAGATCGAGAACGGTCCCCGGGCCGACATCAAGGTGGGTAACAACCTGCCGCTGCGCAACATCCCGACGGGCACCGTGGTGCACGCGATCGAGCTCCGCCCCGGTGGCGGCGCCAAGATCGCGCGCTCGGCCGGTGTCGGCGTCCAGCTGGTCGCCAAGGACGGGCCCTACGCGCAGCTGCGGATGCCCTCCGGCGAGATCCGCTACGTCGACGTGCGCTGCCGCGCCACCGTCGGCGAGGTGGGCAACTCGGAGCACGCCAACATCAACTGGGGTAAGGCCGGCCGTATGCGGTGGAAGGGCAAGCGCCCGACCGTCCGTGGTGTCGTCATGAACCCGGTGGACCACCCGCACGGTGGTGGTGAGGGCAAGACCTCCGGTGGCCGCCACCCGGTGAACCCGGCCGGTACGCCCGAGGGCCGTACCCGCCGCAACAAGCCGTCCGACAAGTTGATCGTCCGCCGGCGTCGTACCGGCAAGAAGCGCTGAGCAGGGAGGTAAGACATGCCGCGCAGCCTGAAGAAGGGCCCCTTCGTGGACGACCACCTGCTCAAGAAGGTGGACGTCCTCAACGAGTCCGGCAAGAAGACCGTCATCCGCACGTGGTCCCGTCGGTCCACGATCATCCCGGACATGATCGGTCACACCATCGCCGTGCACGACGGCCGCAAGCACGTCCCGGTGTTCGTGTCCGACTCGATGGTCGGTCACAAGCTGGGCGAGTTCGCCCCCACCCGGACCTTCCGGGGTCACATCAAGGACGACCGCAAGGCGCGTCGGCGCTAGCAGCCGGCCCGAGTAGCGACTAGGAGAGGTGGAGAAAATGGCAGAGACCACTGCCGAGACCACCGGCGCTGCGCTCGAGCCGACTCGTGCGCGCGCCGTGGCGCGGTTCGTCCGCAGCTCGCCGACGAAGACCCGTCGTGTCGTGGACCTGGTCCGCGGCCTGCCGGTCGACGAGGCGCTGGCGATCCTGCGGTTCTCGCCGCAGGCCGCGGCGGAGCCCGTCGCGAAGGTCGTGGCGAGCGCCGCGGCCAACGCCGAGAACAACCTGGACCTGGACCCGGAGACCCTCGTGGTCGCCGTGGCGATGGTCGACGAGGGCCCGACGTTGAAGCGGATCCGGCCGCGCGCCCAGGGGCGTGCGTACCGCATCCGCAAGCGGACGAGCCACATCACCATCGAGGTCGAGTCGGTTCCGCAGAAGGCCGGCCGTCGTGGTGCGAAGGGGAGGGCCCGCTGATGGGGCAGAAGATCAACCCGCACGGCTTCCGCCTGGGCATCACCACGGACTGGAAGTCGCGCTGGTACGCCGACAAGCAGTACTCCGAGTACGTCAAGGAGGACGTCGAGATCCGCCGCATGCTCTCCAAGGGCATGGAGCGGGCCGGCATCTCCAAGGTCGAGATCGAGCGCACCCGGGACCGTGTGCGGGTGGACATCCACACCGCGCGTCCCGGCATCGTGATCGGCCGTCGTGGCGCCGAGGCCGACCGGATCCGGGGCAACCTCGAGAAGCTGACCAAGAAGCAGGTCCAGCTGAACATCCTCGAGGTCAAGAGCTCCGAGTCCGACGCGCAGCTCGTCGCCCAGGGCGTCGCCGAGCAGCTGTCGAACCGGGTCGCCTTCCGGCGTGCGATGCGCAAGGCCATCCAGTCGGCCATGCGCAGCCCGCAGGTCAAGGGCATCCGGGTCCAGTGCTCGGGCCGCCTCGGCGGTGCCGAGATGTCGCGGTCGGAGTTCTACCGCGAGGGTCGGGTCCCGCTGCACACGCTGCGTGCGGACATCGACTACGGCCTGTTCGAGGCCCGGACCTCCTTCGGCCGCATCGGCGTGAAGGTCTGGATCTACAAGGGCGACGTCGTCGGTGGCCGCCGCGAGGGCGTCCCGGCCGCTGCCGAGGCCCCGGGCCGTGGCCCGCGCCGTGAGCGTCCGGCCCGGCGCCGTTCCGGTGCCTCGGGCACCACTGCGACCAGCACCGAGGCCGGGCGTGCCGCGCAGAGCGCGGGCCAGGCCGGCGGCGCCGCGACGGCGACCGCCGAGGCCCCGGCCTCCGGTGAGAACCAGAGCAACGGTGGGGAGAGCTGACCGATGCTGATCCCACGCAAGGTCAAGCACCGCAAGCAGCACCGTCCCAAGCGCAAGGGCATGGCCAGCGGTGGTACCGCGGTCACCTTCGGCGACTGGGGCATCCAGGCGCTGGAGCCGGCCTACGTGTCGAACCGGCAGATCGAGTCGGCGCGTATCGCGATCAACCGGCACATCCGTCGTGGCGGGAAGATCTGGATCAACGTCTTCCCGGACATCCCGATGACCAAGAAGCCGGCCGAGGTCCGCATGGGTTCCGGTAAGGGTTCGCCCGAGAAGTGGGTCACGAACGTCAAGCCGGGCCGGGTGCTCTTCGAGATGAGCTTCCCGAACCGCGAGGTGGCGCACGAGGCCCTGACCCGTGCGATCCACAAGCTGCCCATGAAGTGCCGGATCGTGTCCCGTGAGGGTGGTGACATCTGATGGCGAGCAGTGGCAACACCAAGGCCGCCGAGCTGCGCGAGCTCTCCGACGAGGAGCTGGTCGTGCGTGTCCGGGAGGCCAAGGAGGAGCTGTTCAACCTCCGCTTCCAGATGGCCACCGGGCAGCTGGACAACAACCGGCGGCTGCGGGCCGTCCGTCACGACATCGCGCGGTGCTACACCGTGATGCGCGAGCGTGAGCTCGGCCTTTCCGCCGCACCGACCGAGAGCGAGGGCGCGGCGTGAGCGACGAGCAGAAGAACGACGAGCGCGGGGAGCGCAAGGTCCGCGAGGGCCTGGTCGTGTCCGACAAGATGGAGAAGACGATCGTCGTCTCCCTCGAGGACCGGGTGAAGCACCCCCTGTACGGCAAGGTCATCCGCCGGACCAGCAAGGTCAAGGCGCACGACGAGGGGAACACCGCCGGTATCGGCGACCGTGTCCGCCTCATGGAGACCCGTCCGCTGTCGGCGACCAAGCGCTGGCGGCTGGTGGAGATCCTCGAGAAGGCCAAGTAGGAGTCGAAGTGATCCAGCAGGAGTCGCGGCTGCGCGTCGCCGACAACACCGGTGCCAAGGAGATCCTGTGCATCCGGGTGCTGGGCGGCTCCGCGCGGCGCTACGCCGGGATCGGCGACGTCATCGTCGCCACGGTCAAGGAGGCCATCCCCGGCGCCGGCGTGAAGCGTGGTGACGTCGTCAAGGCGGTCATCGTGCGCACCAAGAAGGAGAAGCGCCGTCCCGACGGCAGCTACATCCGTTTCGACGAGAACGCCGCCGTGCTGATCAAGGCGGACAACGGACCTCGGGGGACCCGTATCTTCGGCCCGGTCGGGCGCGAGCTGCGCGACCGCAAGTTCATGAGGATCATCTCCCTGGCCCCGGAGGTGCTCTGACATGAAGGCGAAGATGAAGGTCAAGAAGGGCGACACCGTTCTGGTGATCGCCGGCAAGGACAAGGGTGCACGGGGCAAGGTCATCGCGGCCTACCCGGAGCGCCAGCGCGTGCTGGTCGAGGGCGTGAACCGGATCAAGAAGCACACCCGGATCAGCCAGAACCAGCGCGGGGCCGAGAGCGGCGGGATCGTCACCCAGGAGGCCGCCATCCACGTCTCGAACGTGATGGTGTGCGACTCCGACGGCAAGCCGACCCGTATCGGCAAGAAGGCCGTCGAGGGCGAGGACGGCACCACCCGCCGCGTCCGGATCTCCAGGCGCAACGGGAAGGAGATCTGAGATGACCACGGCTGAGAAGACCGTGCCGAGGCTCAAGCAGCGGTACCGCGACGAGATGCTCGACAAGCTCCGCGAGGAGTTCGGCTACACCAACGTCATGCAGATCCCCGGCCTGACCAAGGTCGTGGTGAACATGGGTGTCGGTGACGCCGCCCGCGACTCGAAGCTGATCGACGGTGCGCTGCGGGACCTGGCCACGATCACCGGCCAGAAGCCGCAGCTGCGTCGCGCCACCAAGTCCATCGCGCAGTTCAAGCTGCGCGAGGGCATGCCGATCGGTGCGAAGGTGACCCTCCGCAACGACCGGATGTGGGAGTTCCTCGACCGTCTCCTGACCATCGCGCTGCCCCGTATCCGCGACTTCCGCGGCCTCGAGGGCAACCAGTTCGACGGGCGTGGCAACTACACGTTCGGCCTGAACGAGCAGTCGATGTTCCACGAGATCGACCCGGACTCCATCGACCGGCCGCGGGGCATGGACATCACGGTCGTGACCACCGCGACCACGAACGCCGAGGGCCGGGCGCTGCTGCGCCACCTGGGCTTCCCGTTCAAGGAGAGCTGAGCGAATGGCGAAGAAGGCGCTCATCAACAAGGCGAACGCGAAGCCGAAGTTCGCCGTGCGGGGTTACACCCGCTGCAACAAGTGCGGCCGGCCGCGTGCCGTGTTCCGCAAGTTCGGCCTCTGCCGCGTGTGCCTGCGAGACATGGCGCACGCCGGCGAGCTGCCGGGTGTGAGCAAGTCCAGCTGGTGATCCGACCGCCCCGCGTCCGCGGGGCAGCGGATCCGATCGCCGCAGGCCCGCACCGGTGCGGTGCCCCGCACAGGGGCACCGCGCCGGTACGAGGAACCACGGCGGGAAAGAGACAGACACCATGACGATGACCGATCCGATCGCAGACATGTTGACCCGTCTGCGGAACGCGAACTCGGCCTACCACGACCGCGTCGTGATGCCCCACTCGAAGCTGAAGGTCGCCATTGCGGAGATCCTTCAGAAGGAGGGCTACATCGCGGCACACCACACCGAGGACGCCGAGGTCGGCAAGTCCCTGGTCGTCGAGCTGAAGTACGGCCGCAACCGTGAGCGCAGCGTCGCCGGTCTGCGCCGGGTGTCCAAGCCCGGTCTGCGTGTGTACGCGAAGTCGACGAACCTGCCGCGGGTCCTGGGTGGCCTCGGCATCGCGATCATCTCGACCTCTCAGGGTCTGATGACCGACCAGCAGGCCTACCGGAGCGGCGTGGGCGGGGAAGTCCTCGCCTACGTCTGGTGAGAGAGGGGTAACGAACGATGTCACGCATCGGAAAGCTGCCCATCACCGTCCCGTCCGGCGTGGAGATCACCATCGACGGCCGCACGGTCACCGCGAAGGGCCCCAAGGGCACCCTGTCGCACACCGCCGTCGAGCCGATCACGATCGAGCGCGATGACGACGGCACGGTGCTGGTGAAGCGGCCGAACGAGGAGCGCGAGACCCGGGCCTACCACGGCCTGACCCGCTCCCTCGTCAACAACATCGTGGTCGGCGTCAGCGCCGGCTACGAGAAGAAGCTGGAGATCCACGGCGTGGGTTACCGCGTGCAGCTGAAGGGGCAGAACCTCGAGTTCGCCCTGGGCTACTCGCACCCGGTCGTGATCGAGCCGGCGGAGGGCATCACCTTCGCGGTCGAGTCGCCGACCCGGTTCTCGGTCTCCGGCATCGACAAGCAGCTGGTCGGCGAGACCGCTGCCAACATCCGGAAGCTGCGCCGCCCCGACCCGTACAAGGGCAAGGGTGTGCGGTACGCCGGCGAGCAGGTCCGCCGCAAGGTCGGAAAGACGGGTAAGTGATGGCCGAGACGAACGAGACGGTGTCGGGTTCCGCCCGCCGCCGGATGGCGTCCCAGGTGGCGCGCAAGCGCCGCGACTCGCGCATCCGCCGGCACGCCCGGCTCCGGAAGAAGATCTCCGGGACGCCGGTGCGTCCGCGGCTGGCGGTCAACCGCTCCTCGCGGCACATCACCGTCCAGCTGATCGACGACCTGGCGGGCCACACGCTGGCCTTCGCGTCCTCGCTGGACGCCGAGGTGCGTGGCGTCGAGGGCGACAAGAAGGCCAAGGCGGCCAAGGTCGGCGAGCTCATCGCCGCCCGGGCCAAGGAGGCGGGCATCTCCACGGTCGTGTTCGACCGCGGCGGGCTGGCCTACCACGGCCGCATCGCGGCCCTGGCCGACGCCGCCCGCGAGGGAGGCCTGGAGTTCTGATGAACCAGACCGAGAAGATCGAAGGGACTGTCTGATGCCGGGACGTACGCGGCGTGACGGCGGAGCCCCGGGCGGCAGCGGTGGGAACGACAACCGCAACAACCGGGACCGCCGGGACGGTGGCCGTGGCGGGGCGGCCCAGGACAAGACCCCGTACATCGAGCGGCTGGTCACGATCAACCGCGTGGCCAAGGTCGTCAAGGGCGGCCGCCGGTTCAGCTTCACCGCGCTGATGATCGTCGGCGACGGTGACGGCCTGGTGGGCGTCGGCTACGGCAAGGCCAAGGAGGTGCCGGCCGCGATCGCCAAGGGCGTGGAGGAGGCGAAGAAGAACTTCTTCCGCGTCCCCCGCATCGGCGGCACGATCGTGCACCGCGTGCAGGGTGAGGCCGCCGCCGGCGTCGTCATGCTGCGCCCGGCCTCCCCGGGTACCGGTGTCATCGCCGGCGGCCCGGTCCGCGCGGTGCTGGAGTGCGCGGGGATCTCGGACATCCTGTCCAAGTCCCTCGGCTCCGACAACGCCATCAACATCGTGCACGCCACGGTGGCGGCGCTGAAGTCGGTGCAGCGTCCGGAGGAGGTCGCGGCCCGCCGCGGCCTGCCGCTGGAGGACGTCGCCCCGGCGAGCATGATGCGCCAGCGCGCCGAGGCCGACGCGGCGAAGGTGTGAGCGACATGGCCACGTGGAAGATCACCCAGGTGAAGAGCCGGATCGGCTGCAAGCAGAACCAGCGCGACACGCTGCGCTCGCTCGGCCTGCGCAAGATCCGGCAGTCGGTGGTGCGTGAGGCGGACCCGCAGACCCGCGGTTACGTCCACACCGTGCGCCACCTCGTGACCGTGGAGGAGGTGCAGTCGTGAGCGAGAACGAGAACTCCGTCATCAAGCTCCACGACCTGCGGCCGGCCCCGGGCTCGAAGAAGGCGCGGACCCGTGTGGGTCGCGGTGAGGGCTCCAAGGGCAAGACCGCCGGTCGCGGTACCAAGGGCACCAAGGCCCGCAAGACGGTGTCCCCGCGCTTCGAGGGCGGGCAGATGCCGCTGCACATGCGGCTCCCGAAGCTCAAGGGCTTCAAGAACCGCTTCAAGGTCGAGTACCAGGTCGTGAACGTCGGCGAGCTGGCCACCCTGTTCCCGAAGGGTGGCGAGATCGGTCCGGCCGAGCTGGTCGAGGCGGGCGCGGTTCGCAAGAACCAGCTCGTGAAGGTCCTCGGCGAGGGCGAGCTCTCGGGCGTCGCCCTGACCGTGAAGGCCCACAAGTTCTCCGCGTCCGCGCGCGAGAAGATCTCGGCGGCCGGCGGCTCGGTCTCCGAGCTGTAGGCCCCACCGCACGTCCCCCGGCGCCGTCCGTGGCGCCCGCTCCACCCCAGGTGGACCGGGCCCGTGGGCGGCGCCGAGGCGTTTCCGGGCCGCTGTTACAGTCACTTCCGGACCGAGTGTCCACCGATTACCTGGCGCGCCTCGAGGCGCGCAGCCCCCGCCGGTACACACCGGCCCGGGTGTCCCGCGAGGCGCGGAACGCGCGTCGACCAACCCGGCCGACCCCTCAGGGGCCGGCGCAGGCGGTGTCGGGCCGCCGACGTCGTAGGAGGATCACCGAGTGCTCAGCGCAGTCCGGGCGGCCCTGACCACGCCGGATCTCCGCAAGAAGATCCTCTTCACGCTGGCGATCGTGGCGGTGTACCGGCTCGGGGCGAACATCCCCTCGCCGGGGGTGTCGTACCCCAACATCCAGGAATGTGTCCGTCAGGTCGAGGGCGGCGACAACGCCAGCGTCTACTCCCTGATCAACCTGTTCTCCGGTGGGGCACTGCTCCAGCTGTCGATCTTCGCGCTGGGCATCATGCCCTACATCACCGCGAGCATCATCGTGCAGCTGCTGCAGGTCGTCATCCCGCGGTTCGAGCAGTTGAAGAAGGAAGGCCAGTCCGGCCAGGCCAAGCTCACGCAGTACACGCGGTACCTGACGATCGGCATCGCGGTGCTGCAGGCCACCGGCTTCGTGGCGCTGGCCGAGCGCGGTCAGCTGTTCCAGGGCTGCGCGCTTCCGATCATCCCGGACTCGTCGGTCTTCACGCTGATCGTCATCGTGATCGTCATGGTCGCCGGGACCACGCTGGTGATGTGGCTGGGCGAGCAGGTCACCGAGCGCGGCATCGGCAACGGCATGTCGCTGCTGATCTTCGCCTCCATCGCGCACCGCATCCCCGCCGAGGGCCGGCTGATCCTGGAGAACTCCGGCGGCCTGGTCTTCGCCGGCGTCTGCGTCTTCGGTCTCGCGATCATCGCCAGCGTCGTGTTCGTGGAGAACGGCCAGCGCCGGATCCCGGTGCAGTACGCCAAGCGCATGGTCGGCCGCCGGATGTACGGCGGCACCTCGACCTACCTGCCGCTCAAGGTCAACCAGGCCGGTGTCGTGCCGGTGATCTTCGGTAGCTCGCTGCTCTACCTGCCCGACCTGGTCGCCCGGCTCGCCGGGAACGACGGCGGCTGGTTCCAGCAGTTCGTGCAGACCTATCTCGTCGATCAGTCCAATCCCGTGCACATCGTGTTGTACGTAGCACTGATCATCTTCTTCACGTACTTCTACGTCGGCATCACGTTCAACCCCGACGAGCGCGCCGAGGACATGAAGAAGTACGGCGGATTCATCCCGGGCATCCGCCCGGGCCGGCCCACCGCGGAGTACCTGAACTTCGTGCTCAGCCGCATCACGCTGCCGGGATCGCTGTACCTGGGCCTCATCGCGGTGCTCCCGAACTTCTTCCTCGGGATCACCGGCAGCGGCCAGAACCAGAACTTCCCGTTCGGCGGCACGGCCGTGCTGATCATGGTCACCGTGGGCCTCGACACCCTGAAGCAGATCGAGAGCCAGCTCATGCAGCGGAACTACGAGGGTTTCCTGCGTTAGGCTCGCCGGAACGTGGCCGAGCGGGAACCCGGTGCGGGGCCCCGGCCCCGATCGTGGTGCCTCGGGCATCGTGTGCCGGCGAGGACGCCGGCACCATGGACGACAAGACTTCAGGAGGTCGGGTCTCGTGCGACTCGTTCTGGTGGGACCGCCCGGTGCCGGCAAGGGGACCCAGGCTGAGCAGATGGCCAAGCGGCTCGACGTCCCGCACATCTCGACCGGGGATCTGTTCCGGGCGAACCTGCGTGACGAGACCGAGCTCGGTCGCGAGGCGAAGCGCTACATGGACGCCGGGGACCTCGTCCCCGACGAGGTGACCGTCGCGATGGTGCGCGACCGGCTCGGCGACGCCGACACGGCGAGCGGTTTCATCCTCGACGGCTTCCCGCGCAACGTGGCCCAGGCGGGCTCCCTGTCGGAGATCCTGTCCGACAAGGGCCTGGAACTCGACGCCGTCGTCCAGTTCGACGTCGACGACGAGGTCGTCGTGCAGCGGCTGCTCGGCCGCGGCCGCAGCGACGACAACGAGGACACCATCCGCAACCGGCAGCGGGTCTACCGCGAGGAGACCGCTCCGCTGCTGGACCACTACCGTGACCGGCTGGTCACGATCGACGCCGTCGGCGAGATCGACGAGATCACCGACCGGGTCTTCTCGGCGCTGCACAACCGCAACGGCTGAGACCCGGTCGGCGCCGGCACCACCGGCGCCACGGCGGGGAACCGAGGGACGGACACATGAACGGTCGCGGCGGTATCCGCGGGGCCATCGCCCGCTACCGGGGTCGGGACATCGAGCTCAAGACCCACGGTCAGCTCGAGGCGATGCGGGTGGCGGGTGCGTTGGTCGCGGCCACGCTGGCCGCGGTCACCGAGCACGCGAAGCCCGGTGTCAGCACGGCCGAGCTCGATGCGCTCGCCGAGCAGACGATCCGCGACGGCGACGGTGTCCCCTCGTTCCTCGGTTACCACGGTTTCCCGGCGAGCATCTGCGCCTCGGTGAACGAGCAGATCGTGCACGGCATCCCGTCGCCGAAGCAGGTGCTCGCCGAGGGAGACCTGATCTCGGTGGACTGCGGCGCGATCGTCGACGGCTGGCACGGCGACTCCGCGGTGACCATCGCCGTCGGGGACGTGTCGCCGGAGGACCTCGCCCTGTCCGCGGCCTGCCGCGGCGCGATGGAGGCGGGGATCCTCGCCGTCCGCGACGGGGCCCGGCTGACCGACGTCTCGTACGCCATCCAGGAGGCGTGCCGGTCCGCGGCGCTGGCCGACCGCGCCGACTACGGGATCGTCGCCGAGTACGGCGGCCACGGCATCGGCACCTCGATGCACATGGACCCGTTCCTGCCCAACCACGGCGAGCCGGGCAAGGGGCCGCGGCTGCGCCCGGGCATGGCCCTGGCCGTCGAGCCGATGCTCGTCGCGGGGGACCCGGACACCCTGGAGCTCGAGGACGGCTGGACGGTCGTCACCGCGGCGGGCGGCCGGGCCGTGCACTGGGAGCACACCGTCGCCGTCACCGAGGACGGGCCGTGGCTGCTGACCGCGCCCGCCGGCGCACCGGACCGCCCCGGAGCCTGAGCCCCGCGCCACCGGTACCCGACGCGCTCCGCGCGGGTACTGGTCCGTGACCGGGTCGGTCCGTTACCGTCGGTCTGCCGGGCGTCTACCACGCCCGTCACCCCCGCCTGCACCGGCCTCGCACGGCCTCCGTACACTGGACCATCGGCGCGTCCTGTGACGTCCGCTCCGTGTGCTCCGTGTATCCCACAGTGTTCCCGGTCCGGCTCCGTCCGCGCGCGCCGAACCGGTCGTCGGCACCGCTGTCGACCGGGGCAACCGACACCTGTCACGGATAGCGGAGGACATGGCCAAGAAGGACGGGGCGATCGAGGTCGAGGGCCGGGTCGTCGAACCCCTGCCGAACGCGATGTTCCGGGTGGAGCTGGAGAACGGCCACCGGGTACTCGCGCACATCAGCGGGAAGATGCGCCAGCACTACATCCGGATCCTTCCGGAGGACCGGGTGGTCGTCGAGCTGTCGCCCTACGACCTCAGCCGCGGCCGCATCGTCTACCGCTACAAGTGACGACCAGCTCCACCACGGTCGGTCGCGAGACCCACAAGAACGACACACAGAGGCAGACGACGTGAAGGTCAAGCCGAGCGTCAAGAAGATCTGCGACAAGTGCCAGGTGATCCGCCGTCACGGCCGGATCATCGTGATCTGCTCGAACCTGCGCCACAAGCAGCGCCAGGGCTGAGCAGAGCGGTACCGGTCGCGATCCTCTGATCGCGCAGCAGAAGCCCCCGATGCACCTGCCGGGCCACACGGGCCCGGTAGTACCCCCGGAACCAGGCCGGGGCCCGTTCAGCTCAGCGGCGGAACGGGACGGGCATCGGGAAGACCTGGGACGACAACAAGGAGACCACGCCGCATGGCACGTGTTGCCGGCGTCGACCTCCCCCGCGAAAAGCGGTTGGAGATCGCGCTCACCTACATCTTCGGGGTCGGACGTACCCGGTCCAAGGAGATCCTCGAGGCCACCGCGCTGAGCCCCGACCTCCGGTCGAAGGACCTGACCGACGAGGACGTCAGCAAGCTCCGCGAGTACATCGAGGCGAACCTGCAGGTCGAGGGTGACCTGCGCCGTGAGATCCAGGCGGACATCCGCCGGAAGATCGAGATCGGTTCGTACCAGGGCATCCGTCACCGTCGCGGCCTTCCGGTCCGCGGCCAGCGCACGAAGACCAACGCGCGCGGCCGCAAGGGTCCGAAGAAGACCGTCGCCGGTAAGAAGAAGGCAGGTAAGAAGTAATGCCGCCCCGCGCACGTCAGGGTGCCGGACCCAAGAAGGTCCGCCGTCGCGAGAAGAAGAACGTCGCGCACGGTCACGCCCACATCAAGTCCACGTTCAACAACACGATCGTGTCGATCACCGACCCGACCGGTGCCGTCATCGCCTGGGCCTCGTCCGGGCACGTCGGCCTGAAGGGCTCCCGGAAGTCGACGCCGTTCGCCGCGCAGCTCGCCGCCGAGAACGCCGCCCGCAAGGCGATGGACCACGGCATGAAGAAGTGCGACGTCTTCGTCAAGGGCCCCGGCTCCGGACGTGAGACGGCGATCCGTTCGCTGCAGGCGGCCGGCCTCGAGGTCGGCACGATCTCCGACGTGACCCCGCAGCCGCACAACGGCTGCCGTCCGCCCAAGCGGCGCCGGGTCTAGGGGAAGGGAGAACCACCATGGCTCGCTACACCGGCCCCATGACCCGCAAGTCCCGCCGACTGAAGACCGACCTCGTCGGCGGCGACCAGGCGTTCGAGCGTCGTCCCTACCCGCCCGGCCAGCACGGCCGGATCCGGATCAAGGAGACCGAGTACCTCCTGCAGCTGCAGGAGAAGCAGAAGGCCCGCTTCGGCTACGGCCTGCAGGAGAAGCAGCTCCGCGCCTACTACGAGGAGGCGCACCGTCGCGAGGGCAAGACCGGCGACGAGCTGCTGCAGATCCTCGAGTCGCGCCTCGACAACGTCGTGTACCGCGCGGGCCTCGCCCGCACCCGGCGCATGGCCCGTCAGCTGGTGAACCACGGCCACTTCCTGGTCAACGGGAAGAAGGTCGACATCCCCAGCTACCGGGTGTCGCGCTACGACATCATCGACGTCAAGGACAAGTCGCGGAACACCGACCCGTTCGTCATCGCCAAGGAGACCCAGGGCGACCGCCCGGTCCCGGCGTGGCTGCAGGTCGTCCCGTCGACCCTGCGGATCCTGGTCCACCAGCTGCCCGAGCGCGCTCAGATCGACACCCAGGTCACCGAGCAGCTCATCGTCGAGTTCTACTCGAAGTAGCTCGACACGCCGTCGCCCCGCAGGGAGGGGCGACGGTTCCCACTGCGACATCAAATAGCGGTTGTCGCAGGTGCGAAGGAGGCACACACCCATGCTGATCTCTCAGCGACCCTCACTGGCCGAGGACGTCGTCACCGAGACCCGGTCGCGGTTCGTCATCGAGCCGCTGGAGCCGGGCTTCGGCTACACCCTCGGTAACTCCCTGCGCCGGACGCTGCTGTCGTCGATCCCCGGTGCCGCCGTCACGTCCATCCGGATCGACGGCGTCCTGCACGAGTTCACCACCGTGCCGGGGGTCAAGGAGGACGTCACCGACATCATCCTCAACCTCAAGGAGCTCGTCGTGAGCTCCGAGGAGGACGAGCCGGTGACGATGTACCTGCGCAAGCAGGGCCCGGGTGCGGTCACCGCGGGGGACATCGTCCCGCCCGCCGGTGTCACCGTGCACAACCCGGACCTGCACATCGCCTCGCTCAACGACAAGGGCCGGCTCGAGGTCGAGCTCGTCGTCGAGCGCGGTCGCGGGTACGTCCCGGCGATGCAGAACAAGGCCACCGGTGCCGAGATCGGCCGTATCCCGGTCGACTCGATCTACTCGCCGGTGCTGAAGGTGACCTACAAGGTCGAGGCCACGCGAGTCGAGCAGCGCACCGACTTCGACAAGCTCATCCTCGACGTCGAGTCGAAGCCGTCCATCACCCCGCGGGATGCGCTGGCCTCGGCCGGCAAGACCCTGGTCGAGCTGTTCGGCCTGGCCCGCGAGCTGAACGTGGACGCCGAGGGCATCGAGATCGGCCCCTCCCCGCAGGAGGCGGACACCATCGCGGCCTTCGCGATGCCGATCGAGGAGCTGGACCTCACGGTCCGGTCCTACAACTGCCTCAAGCGCGAGGGCATCCACACGGTCGGCGAGCTCGTCGGCCGCAGCGAGGCGGACCTGCTCGACATCCGCAACTTCGGCGCCAAGTCGATCGACGAGGTCAAGATGAAGCTCGTCGGTCTCGGCCTGGCCCTCAAGGACAGCCCGCCCGGGTTCGACCCGTCGGCGGCGGCGAGCGACTACGGCGTCGACGGTGGGAGCGGGTTCGACCCGGACACCTTCGGTGACGACGGTCAGGACTACGCAGAAACGGAGCAGTTGTAGCCATGCCCCAGCCCACCAAGGGTGCCCGCCTCGGCGGGTCGCCCGCGCACCAGCGGCTGATCCTGGCCAACCTGGCGACCTCGCTGTTCGAACACGGCCGGATCACCACCACCGAGGCCAAGGCCCGGCGGCTGCGTCCGTACGCGGAGCGGCTGATCACCAAGGCCAAGGCCGGCGACCTGCACAACCGGCGCGAGATCATGAAGGTGATCCGTGACAAGTCGGTCGTGCACCGCCTCGTCACCGAGATCGGCCCGTTCTTCGCGGACCGCAACGGTGGCTACACCCGGATCACCAAGACGATGCCGCGCAAGGGCGACAACGCCCCGATGGCGGTCATCGAGCTGGTCCAGCAGAAGACGGTGACCGACGAGGCCAACCGTGCCCGTCGTTCGGCCGCGTCGCAGGCCGCGGCCTCCGCCCCGGCCGCCGCGTCCTCGGACGAGGAGACCACGGTCGAGTCGACCGAGGCCACCGAGGCCGAGGTCACCGCCGCCGACGAGGCCCAGGAGGCCGCCGAGAAGGCGGTCGACGCCGCGGTCGAGGCCGAGGAGGTGGCCCCGGGTTCCGAGGCCGCCGACAAGGCCGTCGACGCCGCCGCCGCGGAGGAGGCCGCCGAGGAGGCTGCCGACGCCGCCGAGGACTCGAAGAAGGAGTCCGGCTCCTGAGCCGAGCGCACCACACCGACGAGCCCGCCGTCACCGACGGCGGGCTCGTCGGCGTTTCCGGTGCCCCCGATCCGGGGGCCGGGACCGTCCGGCTGCGGCTCGACGTCGCCTACGACGGCACCGACTTCTCCGGATGGGCCCAGCAGCCGACCCGGCGCACCGTGCAGGGCGTGCTCACCGAGGCCCTGTCGACCGTGCTGCGCACCCCGCTGCGGCTCACCGTCGCCGGGCGCACCGACGCCGGGGTGCACGCGTCCGGCCAGGTCTGCCACGTCGACCTCCCGGAGACGCTCGCACCGCAGATCGACGGCCTGCTGCGGCGGTTGAACCGGCTGCTCCCACCCGACGTGCGGGTGCACGGTCTCGGGCGGGTCCCCGACGCCTTCGACGCCCGCTTCTCCGCGCTGCGCAGGCACTACCGCTACCGGGTCACCACGGCCCCGTTCGGGGCCGAGCCGCTGCGGGCGCGGGAGACCGTCGCCTGGCCGTACCCGCTGGACCCGGAGCCGATGAACGCCGCCTCGGCACTGCTGCTGGGCGAGCACGACTTCGCCGCGTTCTGCAAGCGCCGCGAGGGCGCGACGACCGTACGCGCGCTGCAGCGCTTCGACTGGTCGCCCGCGCCGGGCGAGCCGGACGTGCTGGTCGCGGCGGTCTCCGCGGACGCGTTCTGCCACTCGATGGTCCGCAGCCTGGTCGGCGCGGTGTTCGAGGTCGGCCGTGGGCGCAGGCCCGCCGACTGGCCCGCGGGACTGCTGCGCCGCGAGCTGCGCGCCTCCGAGGTGACCGTCGCGCCGCCGCACGGCCTGTCGCTGACCGGCGTCGACTACCCCGCCGACGACGAGCTCGCCGCCCGCGCCGAGCGGACCCGGCGGATCCGGGTACCGGGCGAGGGCTGAGCAGACCCCGCCGGGGCCGGCCGGACGCGGCCGGCCGGGTGGGGCCGGGACCGGCCCCGGTGTGACCGGTCCGGACGGCGCGGACGGGGACCTCGCGGACGGCGCGAGCGGCCTCAGGAGACCGGCCGCACCCAGGCCGGGTGCGGCGGCCCGGGGACCCGGTGCGTCCGGCGGGCGTCGAGCGCCAGGGCCACGCCCAGCCAGACCAGTGACACCGACCAGCCGGCGAGGGCCAGCGAGCCGAGGACGTACAGCGGCTCGGTCGGCCCGGCGGGCAGCCCGGCCGACTCCAGCAGCACCGTCAGCGGGGCGCGCACCGAGTCCGCGGTGTCGCCGAAGTCGGGCATCAGCAGCCCGCCGGCGAGCAGGAACCCGGCGCAGGCGACGAACGGGGCGGTCACCGCCGGGCCGAGCACCCGGCGTCGCAGCACGGTCAGCGACAGGACCGTCGGGACCGTCAGGAGGGCCGGGCCGACCAGGGTCATGATCAGGATGATCAGGAACCACCCCGGCGCGGTGAACCGCAGGGCCGCGAAGGCCAGGAGGGCGCCGGCCTGCAGGGCCACGTTCGGGTTCGTCCGCATGCCGACGATCGTGGCGGACCGGGCCCGGCCGCGGAATCCGCAGGACTACGGGCCGGACGGAGCAACCCGTGTCAACAGTCGGTTACCGAGGTTCCGTCCCGCCCGGTCCGCGGGTCACAGTGGCGCGGTGACCACCGAGAACACCGTCGGCGCGACCGCGGACCGCGGGTACGGCGACCGCATCGTCGCCGTCGAGCCCGGCTCCACCGAGCCCGTGCCGGACTCCGAGCGGCACGGTAGACCCCGCCAGCTGTTCTGGACGTGGACCTCGCCGAACCTGGAGTTCGCGACGATCTTCGTCGGCGTGCTGTCGGTGACGGCGTTCGGGCAGTCGGTGCCCGCGGCGGTCGCGGCGATCGTCGTCGGGAACCTGCTCGCCGCGCTCGCCCACGGGATCCTGTCCGCCCGCGGACCGGCCGCCGGAGTGCCGCAGATGGTGCTCGGGCGGCTCGCGTTCGGCCACCGCGGCAACGCACTGCCCGCCGCGTTGATGACGATCACCTCGGGTTTCGGCTGGTTCGCGGTGAACAGCGTCAGCGCCGCCTTCGCCCTGTCGGCGATCACCGGCGGCGGGACGGTCGCGTGGCTGGTGGCGGTGGTCGTCGTCCAGGTCGCCGTCGCGTTCTTCGGGCACAACCTGGTGCAGGCGTTCGAGCGGCTCGCCTTCCCGCTGCTCGCGGTCGTGCTCGGGGCCGGGGCGGTGCTGGTGCTCGCCGCGTCGGACCCGGGGGCGGCCGCGTCGCCGGACGGGGTGGGCGGGGTCGGCGGGTTCCTGCTGACCGTCGGTGCCGTCGTCGGGTACTCGGCGGGCTGGAGCCCCTACGCCGCGGACTACTCCCGCTACCTGCCCCGCTCGGTGTCGGCGCGGGCCACCGGCCTCGCCGCGGGCGGCGGCCTGTTCCTGTCCACCACGGTGCTCATGACGGTCGGTGCGGCGTCGGTCGGTGCGGCGACGGCGGCCGGGCTCGACTCGGACAACCCGGTGGCGAACTACACCGGCCTGCTGCCCGGGTGGCTGGCCGTGCTGACCCTGGTCGCCATCGCGGTGGGGGCGGTCGCGGCGAACGTCCTGAACGTGTACTCCGGGGCGATGGCGTTCCTCGCGCTCGGCATCGACGTGCCGCTGGCGCGGGCGCGGGCCGTCGTCGCGGTGGCCTTCGGCGCGGTCGGGTTCGTGATCGCGCTGGTCGCCCTCGGCGACGCCGCGGCCGGGTACGAGGCGTTCCTGCTCGTCGTCGTGTACTGGGTCGGGCCGTGGCTCGGGGTGGTGCTCACCGACCAGTGGCTGCGCCCGACCGACCCCGGTCTGCTCTACGACCGCACCCACCGCAACCACGCGGGCCCGGTCGCCCTCGTCGCCGGCATCGTCGTGTCGGTGCTGCTGTTCGCCAACCAGGAGCTGTTCACCGGGCTGGTGCCGCGCCTGCTGCCCGGGATCGGTGACGTGACCTTCCTGGTCGGGCTGCTGCTCTCGGCCGGGCTCTACGCGCTGCTGGTGCGCCGCACCGCCGTCGGGACGCCCGGGGGTACCCGGTGAACGCGCTCATCCCGACCGTGGACCTGGCCGCGCCGGACCCGGCCGCGGTGGACACCGCGCTGCAGCGGGCCGGGTTCCTGCAGGTCGTCGGGCACGGGGTGCCGGACGACGCGGCCTGGGCGGTACGGGCCGCCGCACGGGACTTCTTCGCGCTGCCCGAGACGGTCAAGCGCGGCTACGCGGTCGGAGTCGGCGGGCGGGGGTGGCTGCCGCCCGGCGTCGAGGCCAACGACCGTGTGGAGGGCGGTGACTCCCCGCCGGACCTCAAGGAGTCCTTCGCGGTGGGACCGTTCGCGCCGACCGGTGACGCGGAGACCGACGCGGTGTGGTTCCCGCCGAACGTCTGGCCGGCGCAGGCCCCGGCGCTGCGGGAGGCGGTGACCGCCTACTGCACGGCGATGACCCGTGTCGCGGGCGCGCTGCTGGAGCTGTGCGCGGGGGCGCTCGGGCAGGAGCCGTCGACGCTGCGCGACCTCGCGACGCACCCGACGTGGACGTTCAACATCAACCGCTACCCGCCGATGACCGAGACCGGGGCCCCGCTGCCCGGGCAGTTCCGGATCGGCCCGCACACCGACTTCGGCACCGTCACCCTGCTCGACCGCGAGCCGGGGGCGGGCGGGCTGCAGGTCGACGTCGAGGGGCACGGCTGGACCGACGCGCCGTACACCCCGGGGGCGCTGACGGTGAACGTCGGCGACCTGCTCGCGCACTGGACCGGGCACCGCTGGCGGGCCGGGCGGCACCGGGTGCTGCCGCCGCAGGCCCACGCCCCGGCCGAGGACCTGGTGTCGCTGGTGTTCTTCTTCGAGCTGGACCACGACGCCGTCGTCACGCCGCTGGCCCCGCCGCTCGGCCGGACGGCCCTGGAGCCGGTGGTGTCCGCGCCGTTCCTGCGCGAACGCCTGGACGCGATCTCGGTATAGGTTCGCGCGCATGGATCCGAGCTGGCTGGACGTCGCGGTGGAGCAGGCCCGGGCCGGGCTGGCCTCGGGCGGCATCCCGATCGGCGCCGCACTCGTCGGACCGGACGGGGAGGTCCTCGGGCGCGGCCACAACCGTCGGGTGCAGGACGGCGACCCGACGGTGCACGGCGAGACCGCGGCGTTCCGCGACGCGGGCCGCCGCCGCGACTACCGGTCCACGACGATGGTCACCACGCTCTCGCCCTGCTGGTACTGCGCGGGGCTGATCCGTCAGTTCGGGATCGGCGCGGTGCTCGTGGGGGAGGCCCGGACCTTCCACGGCGGGCACGACTGGCTGGCCGAGCACGGGGTGCGCGTGCAGGTGCTCGACGACGCGCGTTGCGTGGACATGATGACCGCGTTCGTCGCCGAGCGCCCCGACCTGTGGAACGAGGACATCGGCGTCGCGGAGTAGCGCTCAGCCCGCCGTGAGCGGGACGTCCGGGTCGAGCTCGATCGCGACCTCGCGCAGCGCCACGTCGAGCACCGACCAGACCCACCGGGCCAGGTGCTCGGCGAGCTCGTCGAGCGGGAGCGGGTCCGCCGAGGAGAGCCAGCGCTCGGTCGCGCCGTCGACCAGTCCGACCGCGCCGGCGGCCAGCGGCGCCGCGACGGTCGCGGGCAGCCCGGGGTAGCCACCGGTCAGCAGGCCGGTCATCCGGTCGGCGATGCGGTGCCGGATGTCGGTGACGGCCGTCGTGACCCCGGCGGCGCGCAGCACGTACCGGTAGAGCTCGGTGTGCGCGGCGAGCCACCGCACGTGCGCGGCGATGGCGGCGACGAGCATCTCCCGCGGCGTACCGCGCGGGCTCCACACCGGCGCGAGCGCCTCGGAGTAGAGCCCCAGCGCGGCCTCGGCGATCGCGCCCTGCAAGTCCTCCAGGCCGTCGAAGTGCCGGTACAGCGCGGGCCGGGGCACCCCGGCGCGACCGGCGATCTGCTCGGTCGTGGCCTCCGGTCCGTGCTCGGCGATCGCGGCCATCGCGGCCTCGACGACCTCGGCCCGCCGGGCCGCCCGCTGCCCGGCCCAGCGACGGGCGCGGCCGTCGCCGGGGGTCACGGATCCGTTCACCCGGCCATCATCCCGCGCCCGGTTGACACCGCGCCCGGTGCCACCGATGATTCGGCGTTAAGGGGTACGCGCTGTACGGGATACTTTCTGTCACGGATGCGGCCCGACCGTCGACGACGACCGGAGGACCGACCGTGACCGAGACGGCGACCGACACCGGGTCCGGCCCACGCCCCCGCAGGCTGACCGGCGGCGACGTCGGCATCCCGCCGCGGCACCTGGACTTCCGGCTGCCCGAGCAGATGGTCCGCTGGGCCTACGCCGACAACGCGACCGCGACGCTGTTCCTCGCGATGCTCTCGGCGATCTTCCCGCCGGGGGAGGACTTCTTCGTCCGCTCGGTGATCCACTTCCGGGACCGGGTGACCGACCCGGAGCTGCGCGCCCGGGTCGCCGGGTTCACCGCGCAGGAGGTCATCCACAGCCGCGAGCACGACCGGCTCAACGAGGCGTTCCGCTCCCGCGGCTTCCCGGTGCACGTACCGGAGGCCGCCGTCGCGCTCGCCTTGAAGGTCCTCGACCGCACCCCGCCGCGGCAGCAGCTCGCCTGCACCGCGCTGATGGAGCACTTCACCGCGGTGATGGCCGAGGACATCCTCGGCAGCGACGAGTTCGCCGAGCGCGTGCACGCCGACATCCGCGAGCTGTGGCACTGGCACGCGCTCGAGGAGCTCGAGCACAAGTCCGTGACCTGGGACGTCTACGAGCTCATCGGCACCGACGGCCCCGAGCGCGGCCGCGCCGCCCCGCTGGTGGTCGCCACCGTGCTGCCCGCGGTCGTGTTCGGGTGGGCGTACCTGCTCGTGCAGCAGGGCGTCTGGCGGCGGCCGCGGGACCTGCGCGAGGGCTACCGGCTGCTGTTCGGGCGCGGCCAGTTCCTGCGCCGCGTGCTGGGCCGGATGCCCGTCTTCGGGCACCCGCGCTTCCACCCCGACCGGCACGACACCCGAGCGCTGGAGCAGCGCTGGCGCGACACCCTCTTCGGCGACGACGGCGCCCTGGCCGAGCAGCTGCGCCGTCCGGTCCGCGAGGCCTGACTCAGCTCCACGGCCGCAGCACCCGCCCGGCCCACGCCGCGAGCAGCGCCTCGTCGTGGCTGACGGCGAGGACACCGAGCCCGCGGCCGTCGACCTCGGCGGCGACGACCGAGACCAGGGCCGCGGTGCTCGACGCGTCGAGCATCGCGGTCATCTCGTCGCACAGCAGGTAGTCCGGCCGGGGCGCGAGCGCACGGGCCAGGCAGGCGCGCTGGAGCTGCCCGTCGGACACCTCGTGCGGCTGGCGTCCGCGCAGCTCGGCGGTCAGCCCGACCTGCGCGCACACCTCGTCGACGCGTGCGGTGACCCCGGGCACCCGGGCGGCGCGCAGCGGCTCGGCCACGATCTCCTCGCAGGTCAGCCGCGGGTCGGTCGAGGCCCGCGGGGACTGGAACACCACCCCGATCCGGCGGCGCAGCGGCGCGGGCGCGTCGAAGCGGAACCGGCGGACCGGCTCGTCGTCGACGCTCACCCGGCCCGACCACGGTGCGTGCAGCAGCGCCAGCACCCGGGTCAGCGTCGACTTCCCGCACCCCGACGGCCCGGCCAGCCCGAGCACCGACCCCCGTTCCACGGCCAGGTCCACACCGTCGACGACGGCGTGCCCGGCCCGCCACCCGGCCCGCACCCCCTCCGCGCGCAGGCTCACCGCGACCCCGCCCCGGACCGGGCCGCCGCGGGGAGCGCGGGGGTGGTCGGCGGATGGCAGGACACGCTCCGCCCACCCCGGCGGACCGGGACGGGGTCTCCGGAGCAGTCGCCGGAGACCGGGCAGCGTGGGGCGAACGCGCAGCCGTCGGGCAGCGCGGACAGCTCCGGCGGGTGCCCGGGTACCGGGGTGAACCCGGCGTCGGGCAGCGCCCCGAGCAGGCCGGCGGTGTAGGGGTGCCAGGGGGCCGCGAACACGTCGTCGGCGGGGCCGGTCTCGACCAGCCGCGAGGCGTACATGACGGCGACGTCGTCGGCGACGGCGCGGGCGGCGCGCAGGTCGTGGGTGATCAGCAGGACGGCGCGGCCCTCCGCGGCCAGCCCGGCCAGCAGCGTCGTGACGTGGTCGACCAGTGGCCGGTCCAGCCCGGCGGTCGGCTCGTCGGCGAGCAGCACCGGTGGGTCCCCGGCGAGCGCGGCGGCGAGCCCGGCGCGCTGGGCCTGCCCGCCGGACAGCTCGTGCGGGTGCAGCGCGGCGACGTGGCGGGGCAGCGCGGCGCGGTCGAGGAGGTCGGCGACGGTGACCGTCGCGCCGAGCCGGGCCAGGGTCTCGCGCAGCTGGGCGCCGACGGTGCGGGTGGGGGTGAAGTGGGTGGCGGCGGACTGGGGGACCAGCCCGACCAGCCGTCCGCGGACCCGGTCGCGCAGCACGGACTCGGGTGCGGTGAGGAGCTCCACCGGATCGGACCGCTCCGGCGGGGTCAGGAGTGCCGACCCGCGGACCGACGCGGTGCCCGGCAGCAGCCCGGTCAGGGCCTCGGTGAGCACCGACTTGCCACAGCCGGACTCCCCGACGAGCGCGGTCAACCGCCCGGCACGCAGGTCCAGGTCGGCGCCGGTGACCGCGCGGACCGTGCGGGCGCGACGCCCACGCCCGACCCGGAAGGCGACGTCGAGGCCGCGCACCGCGAGCACCGTGCCGGGTGCGGCGCTGCCGGGCCCGGTCACAGCGCCTGCTCCGACCGCCGGCGCGGGAGTGTGCGGTCCCGCCACCAGGCCGCGATGCCGGCGACGCACAGCGTCGTCGCGGCCAGCAGCACGCTCGGGAACACCACGATCCACCAGGAGCCGAGCAGCACGGCCTGTCTCCCCTCGCCGAGGATGGTGCCCAGACTCGCCAGGTGTGGTGGCAGGCCGAGGCCGAGGAAGCTCAGTGCGGTCTCGTGCCACACCGCGTGCGGCAGGATCAGCACCGCCGAGAGCACCGCCTGCGGGGCGACCGCGGGCAGCAGGTGCCGGCGCAGGACCCGGCGCCGGGACGCGCCGCCGGAGATCGCGGCGTCGACGAACGGGCGGGTGCGCAGGGTCAGGATCTCCGCGCGCACGACGCGGGCCACCGTCGTCCAGTGGGTCAGCCCGATCGAGGCGATCACCGCGAGCACGCTGCCCCGGTAGAGCGCGACGATCACGATGCCGAGCAGCAGGTGCGGGACGGCGTTGACGGCGTCGACCAGGCGCATCGCGATCCGGTCCCACCAGCCGCCGAGCAGCCCGGACAGCGCCCCGAACAGGGTGCCGATCACCGTCGAGAGCACGGCGCAGGCCGCGGCGACCTGCAGCGACACCCCCAGTCCCGCGAAGCTGCGCAGCAGCACGTCACGGCCCACGGAGTCGGTGCCGAACGGGTGCGCGGGCGAGGGCGGCAGCCGGATCGCGGTGTAGTCCACGGCGCCCTCGTCGAGCCCGCCGAGCCACGGCACGAGTACCGCGGCCGCGACGAGCAGGACCAGCCCGCCGGCGCCGGCGACCAGCCGGGCCCGCCCGGACCGGCGACGGCCGCGGGGCGAGCCGGGGCGCGGCCGGCCGGCCGGGAGCCACGGGCGGGGGGCGACGGCGGTCTCAGACATCGGCGTCCACCCGCGGGTCCAGCAGCAGCACGGTCAGGTCGGCGACGAGCGACCCGGCCAGCACCGCCACCGCCGAGAGGAGGGTCAGTGCGGCGAGCAGCGGGAAGTCCACGGCCAGCGCCGCGGTGACCACGGCCGCCGCGATCCCCGGCCAGGAGAACACCGTCTCCACCAGCACGGCGCCGGTGACGAGCTCCGGCAGCCGGTTGCCCAGCACCGTCACGAACGGCAGCAGCGCGGTCGGCAGGGCGTGGCGCAGCACGACGAGACGCTCGGGCAGCCCGCGGGCCCGGGCGCCGGCGACGTGGTCGTCGTCGAGGGAGGCCAGCAGCGAGGCCCGGACGTGCAGCACCAGCCAGGGCGTCTGGGAGACCCCCAGCACCAGCGCCGGCAGCACCAGGTGCCTGCTCACCTGGCCGAACGTGGGTGCGGCGCCGGCATCGGTGAGCCCGGCGACCGGCAGCACCGGCCAGGCCACGGCGAACACCGCGATCGCACCCAGGGCCAGCACGAACGGCGGCAGCCCCTCCAGGGTGTGCCCGACCGCGGTGACGGCCCGGTCGAACCAGCCGCCCTGCCGCCACGCCGCGACGGTCCCGGCGGCCAGGGCCAGCACCAGCGACACCAGCAGGGCCAGGGTGACCAGCAGCAACGTCCACGGGAGCCGCTCGGCGACCACCTGGGCCACCGGCTGCCGCATCGACAGGCTCTGCCCGAGGTCGCCGGTCAGCAGCCCGCCCAGCCACCGGAGGAGCTGTTCGCCCACGCTCGCGTCCAGCCCGAGCGAACGTTCGGCGGCGGCGATGTCGGCGTCGCTCGCGGAGAAGATCCCGACCCCGAAGTACTGGTACACCGGCCGGAACGGCGACGCCGCCGCCAGCAGGAACACCCCGACCGCGACCAGCAGCACCGTCGGGACGCCGAGCAGCAGCCGCAGCCCGGCCAGCCGGGCCACCGCGCGGCCGCGGTGCCGGCCCGGGAGCACGGCCGTCACGAGCGGGGCGTCCAGTCCTGCAGGTTCCACCACGGGCCCCAGGTGGTGCCGTGGGTGTGCGGCTCGACGACGGGGGTGTAGCCGTCCCAGGCGTCGCGGGCGACGTAGCTGTGGCCGAGGAAGGCCAGGAAGACCATGCCGGGGTCGGCGACGTAGGCCCGCTGGAACTCCTTCACCGCCGCGGTGCGGGCGGCCTCGTCGGGCGCCCGCAGCGCGGTGTCCAGCGCCGCGTCGACGGCGGCGTTGCGGTAGGAGCCGGGGTTGTTGAACCCGTCGGCGGCGTTCGACGAGTGCAGCAGCTGCCACGCCTTGAACCCCGGGTCGAACGGGTCGCCGCCGCCGAGCACGAGCGCGTCGGCGCCCATCCGCGGCTCGATCGCCTCCCAGCCGAGTCCCTCCAGCCGGACGTCGATCCCGGCCGCGCGCACGTCGGAGGCGAACGCCTGGGCCAGGTCGCGGCGCACGGTGTCGGTGGCCGGGTACATCAGCGTGAAACGCGCGGCCTGCCCGCCGCGGACGCGCACCCCGTCGGGCCCGGGGACCCAGCCGGCCCGCTCCAGGATCCGGCCCGCCTCCGCGGGGTCGAAGGTGAACGTCGCCGAGGGCTCGACCTGCTCGGGCAGCACGCCCGGGATCGGGTGGTGGGCCGGTTCGCCCTGGCCCGCGAGGAACGCGTCGATCATGCCCTGGCGGTTCACCGAGCGGTTCAGCGCCGCGCGGATCGCCGGGTCCGCGGTGACCGGGTTCGCGAACGGCAGCGCGACGGTGCGGTAGTCGGCGCTGGCGTGCTCGCGCAGCGCCAGCCCGCTCTGCTGCGCGACCGCGCGGGCCAGTGCCGGCGGCAGCACGGTCCCGTCGAACTCACCGGCGGCGGTGCGCTGGGCACGGGTGTTGTCGTCGGTGGCGAACACGACGGTCACCCGGGTCACCGAGGGGGCACCGCCCCAGTAGCCGGGGTTCGACTCCATGACCATCGTGTCGCCGCGCCGCCACTCGGCGAGCCGGTACGGGCCGGTGCCGACGGCCCGGGTGTTCACCGGCAGGTCGGAGACGGGGCCGCCGCCCTCGAGGACCTCCGACGGCAGGATCCCGGAGGTGAGCCGGGCCGGGAACGCGCCGTAGGGGTAGGCCAGCCGGAACCGCACGGCGTCGTCGCCGACGGCCTCGACCCCGGCGAGCATCGGCACGCTCGACCGGATCGTCGCGGCACGGGCCGGGTCGAGGATCGCGGCGTAGGTGGCGACGACGTCCTCGGGCCCGAAGGCCGACCCGTCGTGGAAGGTGACGCCGGGGCGCAGCGGCACCGTCCAGGACAGGCGGTCCGGTGACGGCGTCGCCGGGCCGGAGGCGAGCGCGGGCTGCAGGGTGCGCTGCGCGTCGCGGGCGTAGAGACCGTCGTAGAACTTGCTCGCGCCCTCCGCCCCGTAGCCGAGCAGCGGGTTGAGGTCGTCGGGCTCGTAGCCGTCGGCGAGGGTCATGGTGGTGCCGTCCCCTGCCGGGCCCGCCTCGCCCGGGGCGGCGGTGGGCGCGGAGCAGCCGGCCACGAGGGCGGCGGCCACCAACGGGACGACGATGTTCCGGAGGGTGATCACGCAACGGCACATTATGGGCAACAGAGTGAGGGTGGCAACGAACTGGACCGATCGGTCAGGTGGCGTACTTCTACGCAGTGACCGCGGACCGGCTCCGCCGGGGTCGCGGCCGTCCTACCGTCCGGGCGGTGCGCACCGATCCCGCCCCCGCGCGCGTGCAGCGCGCCCCGGCCACCCGCGACCAGGTCGACGCCCACCGGTTCGGTGTGCGCCGGATGGAGGCCGCGCTGGTGCGGGCGGACCCGGTGCCGCTGCACGAGCAGATCCGCTCGCAGCGGCGCGCCGTGTTCGCCGGAGTGCTGGTCGGGCTGCTCGCGCTCGCGGTGGCGGCGCTGCTGGCCCGGGTCGACCCGGCCACCGACTGGCGCTCCCGGGCGCTGGTGCAGGGGCAGCGCAGCGGCGTGCTCTACGCCGTGGTCCGCGACCCCGACCGGTCCGCGCTGCTCGTGCCGGTGCCCGACCCGGTCGCGGGACGGCTGGTCCTCGCCGCGCACGGTCGCGACGACGGTGCCACCGCCGTGCCCGTCCCGGTGCCCGACGACGCACTGGCCGCCGCGCCGCGCACCGCGCCGGCGGCCGTCCCCGGCACCGTCGGCGTCCCGCTCGACGGGGTCCCGGTCCCACCCGCGTGGGCGGTCTGCGACACCCGCGGCGAGGGCTCCGGCGCCGGGACCACGACGGTGCTCGCGGGGGCGCTCGGACCCGTCCCGGCCGGACCGGAACCGGTGGCCCTGCTGACCGCCGAGGGCGGCGCCACCTACCTGGTCCACGACGGCGCCCGGCACCGGATCGACCCGTCCGACCGGAACGCGCTCGACGGGCTCGGCCTGCTCGGCGCGCCCGTCCGCCGGGTCGGCGACGGTCTGCTCTCCGCGATCCCGGAGGGCGCGCCGCTGCGGGTCCCCGCCCCCGGACCGACACCCGTCGTGGGGCTGGGGCGGAACGGGGACGTCGTGCGCAGCCAGTCGCTCGGGGCCGGGTCGACGTACTTCCTGGTGATCGACGACGGGCTCGCCCGGATCCCGGTCACCCTCGCCGACGCCGTCCGCTCCCGGACCGGGCAGGCCGAACCGGCGACGCTGCCGCCCGGGCTGGTCGACGACGTCGGGCAGACGCGGGTGCCCGGCGCCGAGGCCTGGCCCGCCGCCCGGGCCGAGGTCACCGAGGTGCCCCCGGTGCTGTGCGGGACCTGGCGCGAGGGACGGCGCGCACTCGTCGCGGGGAGCGGGGAGCCGGTCGCGCCCGGCGCGGTGCGGGTGCGTCTCGCCGGTGCCGACGACGCCGGGCCGGGTCTCGACACCGTGGTGCTGCCGGGGAGCGGCCCGGGGCCGCTGCGGACCGGGCCGGTCGACACCGGCGGCGGTGACGGCGGGACGCGGCTGCTGCTCGCCGCGTCCGGTGCGGTGCACGGCGTCGCGGACGCCGGGACCGGGCGTGCGCTGGGGATCGGGGAGGCGGGGGACGCACCGGCGGAGATGGTGCGCCTGCTGCCGCGGGCGGGGGTGCTGAGCGTCGCGGCGGCGCGGGAGGTGGCGGACCTGCCGGGCTGAGCCGCGGTTCAGGGCCGGCGCCGCAGCCCCGCGAGCGCCGCGACGAGCGCCCCGCCGACCGCCGCGACCGCGCCGACCCCGGCCACCACGGGCAGGTCCGCCGGCGGGGCCGACGCGAGCGGCAGCGGGGCCCGGCCCGCCCCGGACGGGCCGGCGCGGCCGCCGGGACCGGCGGGGTCGTCCGGGGTCAGGAGCAGCGGCTCCGCGGTCAGCGCGGCCCCCGGGTCGAGCACACCGTGACCGGTGCGGCCGTCGCCCGCGGTGGGGCGGGCCGTGGCGCGCAACCGGTCCCCGACCTGGCGCGGGGTGAGCATCGGGAACCGTTCGCGCAGCAGCGCCGCGGTCCCCGCCACCAGCGGTGCCGAGTACGACGTGCCGCGGACCACCGCACCGTCCGGTCCGGACGGACGGGGCAGGTCCGCCCCCGGAGCGGCGAGGTCCACCCAGGGGCCCGGCACGGAGAAGTCGCCGGGGACGTCGTCGCCGTCGACCGCGCCGACGGCGAGGACCGTGTCGTAGGACGCGGGCAGCGGCCGCAGGTCCGGGTCGCCGGTGCAGGTGCCGCTCCCGTCGATGTTCCCGGCGGCGGCGACGACCACGACCCCGGCCCGCTCGGCCCCGTCGACGGCCTCGCGCAGCGCGGCCCCCGCGGAGTCGACCTGCGCGGACGGCACGCACACCACCTCGGACACGTTGACGACGCTCGCGCCGAGTGCGACGGCCCGGTCGATCGCCGCGGCCAGGGTGCCGATCTCCCCGGCGGGCCGCTCGGTGCCGTCGGTGCCGCGGACGGCGAAGCGACCCGAGGACTGGCGCAGCGACAGGATTCGCGCGCCCGGCGCCATACCCGCGCCGAGCCCGGTGACGGGGTCGGCGGCTCCGGCGAGGAGCAGCGCGACATCGGAGCCGTGGCCGTCGCAGTCGGTGAGACCGTCACCGCCGGTGAGGTAGTCCCCGCCGCCGCTGAGCCGTCCGGCCAGCCGGGGCAGCGGCGCCACCCCGGTGTCGACGACGGCGACGAGCTGCCCCGCCCCGGTCGCGAGATCCGGGGGTGGCTGCGGGACCGCACCGCGGGCGGCGCCCGGGCCGTCGTCGCCGGGCGGGGTGCAGGCGCGGGTCTGCCGCAACCCGTCGGCCGGCCCCGGCGGTCCGGGCTCGGCCGCCACGGCGACCGGCCGCGTCCACACCCCGTCGCCCGCTGCCACACCTGCTGCAGCGGGTGTGGCGATCCCACAGGGGGTGGGGACGGCGCACGACGCGGCGGGGGTGACGGAGGGGCGGCAGCGGGCGGGGTGGGCAGGGGGAGAGCGAGCAGAGACGCCGCCAGCAGCGGCACGGCCCGCCGGACCGGGCCGGTCACAGGGTGCGGACCAGGGCGAACAGGCCCATCGCGGCCAGTGCGGCGGGCACGGCGGCGGCGGTGAGGACGAGCTCGCACACGTCGAGCGCCCGGCGGGCCGGCGGTGACGGGTTCGTCCGCGCGGCCGCGGCACCCGCGCCGACGGCGAGCAGCAGCCCGGCCGCGACGGCGAGCCGCGGCGCGGGGTCCAGCGTGAGCGCGGCCGGGACGGCGGCGGTGGCGACCGCGACCACCGCGGCCCCGGTCAGGACGCGGGCCGCCGCGGCCTCGACGAGCGCACGGGCCCGCAGGAGCAGCACCGCCGCCGTCACCACCAGCAACAGGCCACCGGTCCAGCCCCCGGTCGCGGCGACGGCGGCAGCCCCGGCGGCCGCGACCGCGGTGCCGGCCAGCGTCCCGGTGTGCAGGCCGCGGGCCAGCCCGGCCCGGGCGGTCAGCTCCGCACCGGGCAGCACCCGCTCGGCGCCCGCGACGGACTCGGCGTCGGTCGGGACGGCCGGGGCCGGGATCCCGGCCAGGCGCAGCGCCAGCCGGGGCAGCAGGGGCCCGGCGGCCAGGGCGGGCGCCGCGAGCCCGGCCGCGACGGCCGTCACCGGGGCCTCCAGCAGCAGCCGGGCCAGCGCCGCGGCGGCGGTCCCGGAGGCCGCCAGGGCGACGGCGAGCAGGACCGGGGACACCGCCCGCGCGATCGCCTGACCCGCGGCGGTGGCCAGACCGGTCCCGGCGGCGGCGAGCAGCAGCGCCCCCGCCCCGGCAGGTGCGGGCAGCGCGGTGAGCCCGGCCGTCGCCGCGGCGGGGACGGCGCAGAGTGCGGCGGCGGTCGTGAGCCGGTCGTCGTCGCGGGCGCGGTGGGCGACCAGCAGCGCCCCGACGGCACCGGCGGCGGCGAGCGCGCACGCCCACGGCCGCCACGAACCATCCACGGTGGACAGCACGGCGCCCGCGGAGGCCGTCGCCAGCACGGCCGCGGCCGTCCCGGACCAGCGCGCCGTCCCGGCGGCGTCGGCCGCACCGCGCACCGCACCGGCGACGGTCTCGGCGGCGTCGTCGAGCACCGGCGGCGCGGGTGCCGGACGCGGCGGGCCCAGGTGCAGCAGCTCGCCCTCGTGGACACCGAGCTCGTCGAGGGTGGCGTCGGCGGGCAGGGGGCCGCCCGCGGGGCCGGTGAACCGCCAGGCCTGCGGGGTGTCGGTGGACGCGCGTCCCAGCAGCTCGCGCACCATCGGGACCAGCTCGGCGACGGCGACGTCGGCCGGCAGCGCCACGTCGAGGCGCCCGCGCGGGGTGTGCACCCCGACCCGGGTCCAGCGGCCGGGCACCGGCCCGGACGTGGTGGCGGGCACCGCGTCGCCGGGGCCGGTCGCGGCCGGTGCGGGCAGGACGGAGGTCACGGGCGGCTCCCTGGCAGATCTCTCCGAACGGCCCCGGCGGGCCCGGGGCGGCTGCGAGTATCCGACGGCCCCGGTGCCGCCGTGGGCGTTCGGGAGAACCGTGAACGGGAGGCGCGTGGCGATGGCGGGGACCGTCGGGATGCGACGTCCGCGGCGCTCGGTGCCCGAGCTGCCCGGCGGCGAGCTGGTGCTCGAACCACCGCCCGAGCCGGAGCGCCCGGTCCCCGGCGGCCTCGCGGCGCGGCTGCTCCCGCTGGCGATGGTCGGCGGGGCGCTGCTGTTCGTCGTGCTGGGCCGCGGGGACACCAGCACCTGGCTGTTCGGCGGGATGTTCACGCTGTCCGCGCTGGGCATGCTCGCCGGCGGCGGCCGCGGCGCCGGCGCGCGCACCGCGACGATGGACGAGGACCGCCGCGACTACCTGCGCTACCTCGACGTCCTGGGCGGGCGGGCCCGCGCGATCGCCGCCGAGCAGCGGCACGCGCTGGAGAGCGCGCACCCCGACCCGGCCGCCTGGCCGGACGTGCTCGCCGCGGACCGGTTGTGGGAGCGCCGCCCCGGTGACGACGACTTCGGCCGCCTGCGCGCCGGGCGCGGCACCCAGCGTCTCGCCACCCGGCTCACCGCGCCGCACACCGGTCCGATGGAGACACTCGAACCGCTGTCCGCGCTGGCGCTGCGCCGTTTCCTGCGCCGCTGGTCCACCGTGGACGATCTACCGGTCGCCGTCGACACCCGCGCGTCGGCGACGATCTGGCTCGAACCGGACCCGGACGCCGCCCCGGTGCTCGACCTCGCCCGGGCACTGGTCGCCCAGTACGTCACCTGGCACGGTCCCGACGACGCGCGGCTCGCCGTCGTCGCGCCGGGGGGTGCGGCCGCGCGCTGGGAGTGGGCGAAGTGGCTGCCGCACGTCGCCCACCCGCGGCTCTCCGACGCCGTCGGGCCGGTCCGGATGATCACCGACGACCCGGACCGGGTGCGGCGCTGGTGGGTCGACGAGCCGTCCGCGGCCCAGCAGCACCTGCTCGTCGTGCTCGACGGGGCCGCCGACACCCCGGGCGCGTGGGCCGGGCTGCCCGGCGTCACCGTGCTGCGGCTGGGGCCCGCGGGCGGGCGCAGGCCCGCGGCGTCGGTGCTGCGCCTCGCCGCCGGGACCGGGCCCGACGGCGTGCGCACGCTGCGCCGGGGCGGGCCCGGCGGCCGGGACGTCGGCGTCCCCGACGGGCTCGTCGTCGCCGAGGCGCTGGCACTCGCGCGCCGGCTCGCGCGCTACCGCCCGGACGGCGGCGGCGACGTCGTCACGTCCGGTGTGGACAGCGGGTCGACCGGGTTGCCGTCGCTGCTCGGACTGTCCACGACGGACCCGGCCGGGGTCGCCGCGCTGCGCGGCCGGCGGGGGCCGGGGGAGCGGCTGCGGGTCCCGCTGGGCACCGACGACGGCGGCCGGCCGGTGCTGCTCGACCTCAAGGAGTCCGCGCAGGGCGGTGCGGGTCCGCACGGTTTGTGCATCGGCGCGACCGGCTCCGGCAAGAGCGAGCTGCTGCGCACCCTCGTCCTCGGGCTGGTGGCGACGCACACCGCCGAGGAGCTCAACCTGGTGCTCGTCGACTTCAAGGGCGGCGCGACGTTCCTCGGGCTCGCCGGGCTGCCGCACACCTCCGCGGTGATCACCAACCTGGCCGAGGAGCTGACCCTGGTCGACCGGATGGCCGACGCGCTCGCCGGGGAGATCACCCGCCGCCAGGAGGTGCTGCGCGCCGCGGGGAACCTGTCGTCGCTGGCCGAGCACGACGCGCTGCGCCGGGACGGGACGCCGCTGGCGGCGCTGCCGTCGCTGCTGGTCGTCGTCGACGAGTTCTCCGAGCTGCTCGCCCAGCGGCCGGAGATGATCGACCTGATGGTGACCGTCGGGCGGCTCGGCCGCTCGCTCGGCATCCACCTGCTGCTGGCCTCGCAGCGACTGGAGGAGGGCCGGCTGCGCGGTCTCGAGTCGCACCTGTCCTACCGGATCGCGCTGCGCACCTTCTCCGCCGCGGAGTCCCGCGCGGTGCTGGGCGTGCCCGACGCGCACCTGCTCCCGCCGACGCCCGGCGCCGCGTACCTGTCCGCGGGCACCGACGAGCTGGTGCGCTTCCGGGCCGCCTACGTCTCCGGCCCGGACACCCCGCGGGCCGAGCGCCGCCGCGCACCCGGCGCGCCGCGGCTCGCGCTGCCGTTCCGCGCGGGCCCGGTCGCGCTGCCCGCCTCGGCGCAGCTCCCGGCGCCGGACCACGGGCCCGCGCCCACCGGCACCGTTCTCGACCGCATCGCCGGCGCGGTGTCCGGGCCCGGTCCGCGCGCGCACCGGGTGTGGCTGCCGCCGCTCGCGGAGCCGCCGCCGCTGCCGGTGGTGCTCGGCGACCCGCTGGTCCGGGCCGGGCGCGGGCTGTGCGCGCCGGGACCGGTCGGACGGCTCGCCGCGCCGGTCGGGCTCGTCGACCGGCCCTACGCCCAGCGGCGCGACCCGCTGGTGCTGGACCTGTCCGGCGCGGCCGGGCACCTCGCCGTCGTCGGGGGGCCGCGGTCGGGGAAGTCGACCGCGCTGCGCACCGTCGTCACCGCGCTCGCGCTCACCCACACCCCCGGCGAACTGGGCGTGCACGTGCTCGACCTCGGCGGCGGCACGCTCGCCCCGCTGGCCGGGCTGCCGCACGTCGGGACCGTCGCCGACCGCCGCGCCGGCGACCTGGTGCGACGGGTGGTGGCCGAGACCGTCGCCGCCGTCGACGAGCGCGAGCAGCTGTTCGCCGCGCACGGCGTCGCCGGGATCGAGGAGTTCCGGGCCCGGCGCGCCGCGGGCGGGTTCGCCGGGGTGACCGCCACCGACCTGCTGCTCGTCGTCGACGGCTACGCGGCGCTGCGCGCCGGGTTCGAGGACCTGGACGAGAAGCTGACCGCCCTCGCCGCCCGCGGGCTCGCCTACGGCGTGCACCTCGCGCTGTCCGCCGCCCGCTGGGCCGAGATCCGCCCCGCGCTCAAGGACCAGCTCGGCAGCCGGGTCGAGCTGCGGCTGGGCGACCCGTCGGACTCCGAGGTGGACCGCCGTCGTGCGGCCGCGGTGCCCGCACTGCCCGGGCACGGCCTGTCCGCCGACGGCGAGGCCACCGTCGTCGCCGCGCCCTGCCTGGTCCCCGGCACCGACCCGGCCCGGGAGATCGACGACGCCTGGGACGGCCCGTCGGTCGGCCCGGTGCGGCTGCTGCCCACCCGGATCGAGGTCACCGAGCTCCCGAGCGGCCCGGGCCGCGGGCCCGCGCTCGGCGTCGACGAGGACCGGCTCGCCACCGTCGAGCTCGACCCGGACGAGCCGCACCTGCTCTGCTTCGCCGACTCCGGCGGCGGCAAGACGACCCTGCTGCGGACCCTCGCCCACGGCATCGCCGCGCGATGGGCGCCCCAGCAGGCGCGGATCGTCGTCGTCGACCACCGGCGGACGCTGCTCGGCGGGGTCCCGCAGAGCCACCTGCTCGCCCACACCTCGACCGCGCAGGCCACCACCGACGCCTGCGCCGAGATCGCGGGCTCGCTCGGACGGCGGCTGCCCGGCCCGGACGTCACCCCGGCCCAGCTGCGGGAACGGTCCTGGTGGAGCGGGCCGGACGTGTGGCTGCTCGTCGACGACTACGACCTCGTCGTCCCCGCGGCGGGGTCGGCCGGCACGCACCCGCTGCTCGCGCTCGCCGAGTACCTGCCGCAGGCCCGCGACGTCGGGCTGCACGTCGTCCTCGCGCGACGCACCGGCGGGGCCGGGCGGGCGCTGTTCGACCCGGTCCTCGGGCGACTGCGCGAGCTGGGCGCCCCCGGCCTGGTCGGCTCCGGCAGCCCCGACGAGGGCGCGCTGCTGGAGAAGGTCCGCCCCGGGCCGATGCCACCCGGCCGCGCCGTGCTCGTCGACCGGCGGGCCGGGGCGCGACGGGTGCAGCTGGCCTGGACCGAGCCGGGGTGAGCGGCGTCGCGGTCGCCGTGCACGACCGCCGCGACGCGGTGCTGCTCGCCGCCGCGGACGCCGCCGGGCTGCGCCTGGTCGCCGCGGCCCCGCCCGGCACACCCCCGGCGACGGCCGTCGCGGACTTCTTCGGCGACGAGCCGCCCGGGGTCGTCGTCCGGGTCGGGACGACGGCGGGCGGCGCCTTCCCCGGAGGCCCGCGGGTGCTGGTGGTCCCGGCCGCGGTCGCGGTGCTCGCGGCGGAACCGGAGCTGCCGGACGGGCCGGTCCTGGTCGTCGACGACGACGTGGTGCTGGTCCGCGACGGGGTGCCGGAACGGGTGGGGGAGCGGGGCCCCGACCTCGCGTCGCTCGTGCGGGCGACCGGTGCGGAGCTGGTCGTGGTCGCCGGGACGGTCGGCCCGTTCCTCCCCGGGGAGCACACTGCGGCCGACACCCGGACCGCGGACTCCCGGACCGCGGCCACTCGGCCCGCGGACTCCCGGACCGCGGACTCCCGGACCGCGGCCACTCGACCCGCGGACGGCCGGGCCGCGGGCACTCGGGCTGCGGACGGCCGGGCCGCGGGCACTCGGGCTGCGGGGCGGCCCGGCGGCGCGGCCGGGTACCGGCTCCCGTGCCCGGTGCGCGTCGCCGGGCGGCGGCCCGACGGCGGCGAGCCCTGGGGCCCGGAGGCGGCGGCGGTGGTCGGGGCTGCGGTGCTGGGCGCCTCCGTGCTCGCCGACCCCGGCCCCGACACGGTCGTCCCGCCGCCCGGCGCGATCGAGGCGCTGGAGGAACCGGACTGGCCCGGTGCGCCCGACCCCGCCACCCCGCCTGCCGAGGGCCCGGACCGCGCCCGGGCGGCGATCGTCGTCGCGGGGGTGCTGGGAGCGGTCCTCCTCGGTACCGGGCTGCTGCTCGGTGGCCCGCGCCCGGTGACGCCGGCCGGGGCCACGGTCGCCCAGTACGGCTACGCCGCCGCGCTGCCCACCGGCTGGGAGCACACCGGCGGCGACCCGCAGCGCCGACGCGTGCTGCTCACCCCCGCCGGCGGCCCGGACGGGGCCGACCTCCTCGTGCTGGAGCGCAGCCCGCTCGGCTACGACGCCGGGCGCGAGCCCGACCGGGCCCGCCGCGAGCTCGCCGCGCTGGTCGGTGACCCCGGGCCGGTGCCCGCGACGGTCGGCGGCCGCGCGGTCCTGCGCTGGACCGAGACACCGGGCGACGGGACCGTCGTCGACTGGCACGTCGTGTTCTCCGGCACCGACGAGCTCGTCGCCGGGTGCCGGCGGCCGGTGGGCGCCCCGGTCGCCGCGGCCTGCGGCGAGGTCGTCGCGACGCTGCACCGGGTGCCCTGAGCCCCCGGCGTTCCCGGTCGCGAACGGTCCGCCCGGAACGGCCACGGCCACCGGCGCGCCCTGCCACTGTGCGCGGGCCGGGGGCACCGCGCCCCCGGGCCCGGGAGCCGTCGACACGGCCGCGCCGGGGTCCGATCAGGGGACGAGGTGGGACGTATGGCCGACGGGTTCGGCACGACGACCGAGGAGATGGTCCGCGCGGCGGGCCAGGTGCGGGCGGTGAGCGACGCCGTCAACGGCGAGCTCGGCCGCCTGCGCAGCCAGCTGGGACCGCTGCAGGGCCAGTGGTCCGGCACCGCGGCGACGGCGTTCGCCCAGCTGATGGCCAAGTGGGACACCGAGGCGCGGCGGCTGAACGAGGCGCTGGGTGCGATCGGTGAGCAGCTCGGCGGCACGGCGACGACGTACCAGCAGCAGGAGGACCGGAACCGCACCGCCATCACGTCGGTGCTCGGGTGAGGGGGAGCCACACCATGGGATCCGAGATCAAGGTCACCTTCAGCGCGCTCGAGACGGCGTCGGCCGACACCGTCGCGACGACCGCACGCATCACCTCCCAGCTCGAGGACCTCCGGCGGCAACTGGCGCCGATGGTCGCGACCTGGACCGGCGACGCGGCGGCCACCTACCGGGCGTCGCAGCAGAAGTGGGACACCTCGGCGGCCGAGCTGACCACCACCCTGGGCACCATCGGGAAGCTCGTCGGCCAGGCCGGTCAGAACTACCGGGCCACCGAGCAGGCGAACCGGGCCCGGTTCGCCTGACACCCGGTCCGGGGGCCCGGACGACCCCCTTGCGTCCGCCCCCGGAACCGGCGGGTACGCTTGGCTCTCGTTGTGCAGCGGTGGAGACCCGCGGGCGCCGTCCTCCGGCGACAGCGGCGGGATCGAGCGTCCCTCCGGCGTCCACCAGCAGCACGCTGAGGAACCAGAGACTAGAGAGTGGGCCGGAACCCGTGCGGACGGCCCACCAGCCGAGAACGACGACGAGGTAGATCCGTGCCCACGTACAGCCCCAAGCCCGGCGACATCCAGCACGCCTGGCACGTGATCGACGCCGAGGACGTGCGCCTCGGTCGGCTCGCCACCCACGCTGCCACGCTGCTGCGCGGGAAGCACAAGCCGACCTACGCCCCGCACGTCGACAACGGCGACTTCGTGGTCATCGTGAACGCGGAGAAGATCTCGGTGTCCGGCAACAAGCGTGCCGACAAGTTCATCTACCGCCACTCCGGCTTCCCGGGTGGCCTCCGCCAGCGCTCCGTCGGCGAGATGATCGACAGCCAGCCCGACCGCCTCGTCGAGAAGGCGATCAAGGGCATGCTGCCGAAGAACCGTCTCGGCCGCGCCATGGCCAAGAAGCTGAAGGTCTACGCCGGCCCGGCGCACCCGCACGAGGCCCAGAAGCCGCAGCCGTTCGAGATCAAGCAGGTCAGCCAGTGACCACCCCGAGCAACGAAGAGGGACAGCCCGTGACCAGCCCCGAGAACGGACCCGACGAGGTCGTCGACGCGGTCGAGACCGAGGGTGCGGCCGCCGAGGCGACCGAGACCGAGGCCACCGAGACCGAGGTCGCCGACGTCGACTACACCATCGGTGACGCCGCCGACTTCGACGCCGACGAGTTCGCCGCCGAGGCACCCGTGCTGGGCGACCGCCCGGTCCAGACCGTCGGCCGCCGCAAGGAGGCCGTCGTCCGCGTCCGGCTGCTGCCGGGCACCGGTGGGTTCACCCTCAACGGCAAGCCGCTCGAGGTGTACTTCCCGAACAAGCTGCACCAGCAGATCGTGAAGGAGCCGCTGGTCCTCCTCGAGAAGACCGAGCGCTTCGACATCTTCGCCAACCTCAAGGGTGGCGGCACCGCGGGTCAGGCCGGCGCGCTGCGCCTGGCCATCGCCCGTGCGCTGGTCGAGCTGGACTCCGAGGACCGCCCGCCGCTGAAGAAGGCCGGCTGGCTGACCCGTGACGCCCGCGCCGTCGAGCGCAAGAAGTACGGCCTCAAGAAGGCCCGCAAGGCGCCCCAGTACTCCAAGCGCTGATCGCACACCGGATGCCTCGTCTCTTCGGAACCGACGGCGTCCGGGGCCTGGCCAACGGCGAACTCCTCACTCCGGAGTTCGCCGTTGGCGTCTGTGCCTCGGCCGCCCGCACGCTCTCGAACGGCTCCGGCCGCCGGCCCCTCGCGGTCGTCGGACGCGACCCCCGCGCGAGCGGCGAGATGCTCGAGGCCGCGGTCGTCGCCGGGCTCACCTCGGCCGGTGCGGACGCGATCCGGGTCGGTGTGCTGCCGACCCCGGGCGTCGCGCACCTGGTCGCCGAGACCGGCGCCGACCTCGGCGTGATGATCTCCGCGTCGCACAACCCGATGCCCGACAACGGCATCAAGCTCTTCGCCGCGGGCGGCCACAAGCTGCCCGACGACGTCGAGGACGCGATCGAGCAGCAGCTGGCCGCCGGGCTCGGCGCCCGCCCCACCGGGGAGGGCATCGGCCGCGTCTGGGACGCCCCGGACGCCACCGACGTCTACGTCGCGCACCTGCTCTCCGCCGCGCCCGGCTCGCTGTCAGGGCTGCGCGTGGTCGTGGACTGCGCGCACGGCGCCGCCGCGCTGGCCGCGCCGGAGGCCTACCGCCAGGCGGGCGCGGACGTGATCGCGCTGCACGCCGAGCCGGACGGGCTCAACATCAACGACGGCGTCGGGTCCACCCACCTGGAGCCGCTGCGGTCCGCGGTGCTCGAGCACGGCGCCGACCTCGGCATCGCCCACGACGGCGACGCCGACCGCTGCCTGGCCGTCGACGGGACGGGCGCCGTCGTCGACGGTGACCGGATCATGGCCGTGCTGGCGCTCGCCATGCGCGACGCCGGCGAGCTCGCCCACGACACGCTCGTCGCCACGGTGATGAGCAACCTGGGCCTGCACATCGCCATGCGCGAGGCCGGGATCACCCTGGACACCACCAAGGTCGGGGACCGCTACGTGCTGGAGCGGCTGCGCGAGGGCGGGTTCACCCTCGGCGGCGAGCAGTCCGGGCACGTGGTGCTGCCGGGCCACGCCACCACCGGCGACGGTCTGCTCACCGCCCTGCGGCTCATGTCGCGGGTCGCACAGACCGGCACGTCGCTGGCCGAGCTCGCCTCGGTGGTCACCGTACTGCCGCAGGTGCTGCGCAACGTGGCCGTCGCGGACAAGGACGCGGTCGCCGCGTCGGCGGACGTGGCCGAGGCCGTCGCCAAGGCCGAGGCCGAGCTGGGGGACACCGGCCGGGTGCTGCTGCGCCCGTCGGGCACCGAGCAGCTCGTCCGCGTGATGGTCGAGGCGCCCAGCGAGGGCGAGGCCGACGCCGTCGCGGGCCGGCTGGCCGAGGTCGTCGCCGCCGCGCGCTGAGCGGGACACCGCCCGACATCGGGGCCGTCACCCACACCGGGTGGCGGCCCCGATGTCGTCGCGGGTTCGCGATCGCGACCGGGATCCCGTCGAGCCGGCCCGGCCGGCCGGACCGGCCGGGATGCTGGCGCGATGAGACCGGAGCTGCTGCGTGACCCCGCCGCGCTGGACCGTGCCGCCCGTCGGCTCGACGATCTCGCCGACGGGCTCCCCGGCACCGTCGACGGGCCGGCGGGGGACCGGGTGGTCCGGCTGCTCCGCGTCGCCGACGAGCTGATCTCGCTCGCCGCCGCGGCCCGGCGTGCCGCGGCCACCGCCCGCACCGCCGACGACGACACCGTCGCCGTCCTGCGCGCCGTCGACCGGCACGTTCCCGCCCCGCCCGGGGCGGGAACGTGCTGATCGACGGGCCGCCCGGGACAGCGGAGCAGGCCGCGGCGCTGCGGGAGCTGGTGGGCAGGCTCGACGACGTCGCGGGGGTGCTCGCGGGGATCCGCACCGCCGTCGCCGACGCCTGGGACGACCCCGCGGGCCGGGAGTGGCTCGGCCGGCTCGACCTCGTCGGGCGGGAGGTGCGCCGGCTCGCCGACGAGACCGCCCACGACGCCGCGCAGCCCCACGACCCGCGGCACCACGGTCCGGAGTCCCACGACCCGCGGCCCCACGGCGGCGCGCAGTCCGACGGCACCGCGGACCCGGAGGTCCCGGGGATGCGGCTGCCCGGCCTCACCGGCATCCGCGTCCCCGACCGTCGCGGCCCGGTGGCGCCGTCGCTCACCCCGTCGTCCGTCCCGGACGGTCCCACCGAGCGCTGACGGGACCGCCCACCGGGCCGCGCGGGCCCGGGGTCACAGGTCCGAGGCCACCAGGTCCGCCTCGATCCTCGCGGCGGCCCGCAGCAGCCGCGGCAGGTGCCGCCCGGTCAGCTCCTCCCGCGACGCCACGCCGACGTGCGTCGACACGTTCACCGCCGCGATCACCCGCCCGGCCCGGTTGCGCACCGGCGCCGCGACGCCGCGCAGGCCGTCCTCCAGCTCGCCCTCGACCAGCGCCCAGCCCTGCTCCCGGGCCCCGCACGACGGCCTCGCGCAGCGCGGCCACGTCGCGCACCGTCTGGTCGGTCCGCCGCTGCACGGTGACCGAGGCCAGATGGGCGTCGAGCTCGTCGTCGGGCAGGATCCGGCGAGGTCCTCGTCCGGGTCACCGCCGTCGGCCTGTGCGGCGTTCGACGCCGTCGCCGGGGCCGACCGGAAGGTGTGGCTGGCGCCCTGAGCGCGCCGTCCGCGCGCCGATCCGCCGTCCGCGCCCATCCGCCGGCCGCCCCCGCGCGCTGATCCGCGGCGCGCGCGATGATCCGTTCCGCGCGCGTGTCCGGACCCGCGCGAACGACGGATCACCGCGCGCCGGGTGGATCGTCACGTGTTCCGGGGGGCGAGCGGGCGGCGGATCACCGCGCGGGCGGTGCGTCGCGCGCCCGGCGGAGGACCGGGGTCAGCCGCCGATGCCGAGCAGGCCCGAGGAGCGCTCCTCGGGCTCCTCCTGGGGCTCCGGGGTGAGGTCCACCACCGGCGCCCCGGGGACGTTCCCCGAGGTCAGCGAGGACACCCGCTTCTCGTTCTGCAGCTCCTGCATGAGGAACGCCGTCACCAGCGCCCGGGTGATCTTCCGGGTCCGGTGCTGCGGGCGGTTCTGCAGCAGCAAGCTCGTCCAGTGCCTGCCCTCGCAGAACCCGAGGTGCCCGGCCTTCTCGATCTCGCGGAGCGTCACGTCGGTGCCGGCCTCGTGCTGGGCGGCGGCGATCCGCTGCGCGTGTCCCTCCATGGGGGCCAGCGAGTCGACGGCGGCGGCGAGGTGCAGCGTCGGGACGGTCACCGCGGCGGCCGCCTCGATCGCGGACGGCTTCACCTCCGACGCCGCGAGGGTCACCAGCGCGCCGAGGCGCTCACGCCGGGCCGCGGCGAGGACGGCGGCGCCGCCCCCGGTTCCGTGCCCGACCAGCGCGGTCTTGCGGGCGTCGACGCTGACGTGGCCGTCGCCGAGCCGGACGCCGACGCACACGTCGAGGACGGTGTTCAGGTCCGAGGCGAACCGGGCGACGCTCGGGACCGGGCCGCGCTGGGTGTTCGGCGCGGCGGCGACGAAACCCCAGGTCGCGAGGTGACGCAGCAGCTCGTGGTAGCGGTGCGCGGGCTGCAGCCACGCGTGCCCGATCACCACGGCGGGCAGCTGGTAGCCCTCCGCGGGGGTGTAGACGATGCCCGGCAGACCGATCAGGCCCAGGTCGCCGTGCTTCACCGGGTTCGGCCCCGGACGCGACAGCACACCGAGGGCGTCCTTGGCCCCCTTCATCGACGGGGGTCGGGTCACGCTGGTCCGGGCCACGGTCGGCACCGTACCGGTGCAGGTCACCGCATGCCCGACTCGCACGGACGTCCGGCGTGGCGCCGGACCGACCCCGTCGCCGGAAGATCGGCAACCGGGCGTCGATACGCTCATCCGTATGTGTGGCATCGTCGGTTACGTCGGTCATCGGTCCGCACTCGACGTCGTCCTTGGCGGCCTGCGACGACTGGAGTACCGCGGTTACGACTCCGCCGGCGTCGCGCTGCCGGACGGCGGTGAGCTGCTGGTCGAGCGCAAGGCCGGAGCCCTGGCCAACCTGGAGACACGCCTCGAGGAGATCGGTCGCGACCGGTTCACCGGGACCTCGGGCATCGGGCACACGCGGTGGGCTACGCACGGCCCGCCCACCGACCGCAACGCCCACCCGCACCGCAGCAGCGACGGCACGGTCGCGGTCGTCCACAACGGCATCATCGAGAACTTCCTGGAGCTGCGCGCCGAGCTGGAGGCCCGTGGCATCTGGGCGGAGTCCGACACCGACACCGAGACCGCCGCGCACCTGGTGGCGCTGGCCTACGCCGACGGCCCGACGAAGGGCGATCTGCCCGCATCGGTCCGCGCCGTCGCCCGCCGGCTGGAGGGCGCGTTCACCCTGGTCGTGACGCACGCCGACGAGCCGGACCGGATCGTCGCCGCCCGTCGCAACTCGCCGCTGGTGCTCGGCATCGGCGAGGGGGAGACGTTCCTGGCCTCCGACGTCGCGGCGTTCATCGAGTTCACCCGCGACGCCGTCGAGCTCGGCCAGGACCAGGTCGTGACGATCACCCGCGACGGCTACGACGTCACCGACTTCCACGGGGAGCCGGTCGGGGTCAACCCGTTCGAGGTGACCTGGGACCTCGCCGCCGCCGAGAAGGGCGGCCACGACTACTTCATGCTCAAGGAGATCGAGGAGCAGCCGACCGCGATCGCCGACACCCTGCGCGGGCACCTCGTCGAGGGCCGGATCGTCCTCGACGAGCAGCGTCTGACCGACCAGGACCTGCGCGACGTCGACAAGGTCTTCGTCGTCGCCTGCGGCACCGCCTACCACTCCGGGCTGCTCGCGAAGTACGCGATCGAGCACTGGACCCGGATCCCGGTCGAGATCGAGCTGGCCAGCGAGTTCCGCTACCGGGACCCGGTGCTGGACCGCTCGACGCTGGTCGTCGCGATCTCCCAGTCCGGCGAGACCGCCGACACCCTGGAGGCACTGCGCCACGCCAAGGAGCAGAAGGCGCGCGTGCTGGCCATCTGCAACACCAACGGGGCGCAGATCCCGCGCGAGTCCGACGCGGTGATCTACACCCACGCGGGTCCGGAGATCGGCGTCGCCGCGACCAAGACCTTCACCGCCCAGGTCGCCGCGAACTACCTCGTCGGCCTGGCCCTGGCCCAGGCCCGCGGGACCAAGTACCCGGACGAGGTCGTCCGCGAGTACGAGGCGCTGGAGGCCATCCCGGCGGCCGTCGCCGAGGTGCTGGAGTCCCTCGGCGAGGCCCGTGCGCTCGGGCAGGAGCTGGCGCCGTCGAAGGCGGTGCTGTTCCTCGGCCGCCACGTCGGCTACCCGGTGGCGCTGGAGGGCGCGCTCAAGCTCAAGGAGCTCGCCTACATGCACGCCGAGGCCTTCGCGGCCGGCGAGCTCAAGCACGGCCCGATCGCGCTGATCGAGGACGGGCTGCCGGTCGTGGTGGTGATGCCGTCGCCGAAGGGACGCGCGGTCCTGCACTCCAAGCTGCTGTCCAACATCCAGGAGATCAAGGCGCGTGGGGCGCGGACCGTGGTCCTCGCCGAGACCGGCGACGAGACCGTGCGCCCGTTCGCGGACCACCTCTTCGAGCTGCCCGCGGTGCCGACGCTGCTGCAGCCGCTGGTCGCGACGATCCCGTTGCAGGTCATCGCGGCCGAGATCGCCCGGGCCCGCGGCTACGACGTCGACAAGCCCCGCAACCTGGCGAAGTCGGTCACCGTCGAGTGATCACCGGTCGTGGAGCGGAGCGTCCGCGACGCGGGCGTCCCGCTCCACAACCGTCGATCATGGTCGCCCGGCGCTAGCCTCGCGGCCATGCACGGGCTCCACACCGCGGACCAGGTACGGGCGGCCGAGGCGGCCATGATGCGCACCGTCGGCGACGGGGTGCTGATGCGCCGGGCCGCGTCGGGGCTCGCGCACCACGTGCGGGAGTTCCTCGGCGCGACCTACGGCCGCCGGGTGGTGCTGCTCGTCGGGGCGGGCGACAACGGCGGCGACGCCCTGTGGGCCGGTGCCGAGCTGCGCCGCCGGGGCGCGCACGTCACCGCGGTGCTGCTGGCGCCGGACCGTGCGCACCCGGCGGGCCTCGCCGCGCTGCGCGCCGCCCGCGGGCGGGTGCTGGCCCTGCACCCGCCCGGCCCGGCCGCCGGCGCGCTCGACTCGGCGCGGGCGCTGGTGGCGGGGGCGGACGTCGTCGTCGACGGGATCGTCGGCATCTCCGGGCGCGGTGCGCTGCGCGACCCGGCCCCGGAGCTGGTCGCCGCCGCCGACGGGGCGGGTGTGCCGATCGTGGCCTGCGACCTGCCCTCGGGCGTCGACTGCGACACCGGGGCGACCGACGGGCCGCACGTCCGCGCCGCGCTGACGGTCACCTTCGGCTGCCGCAAGCCGGTGCACGCCCTCGCCGCCCCGCTCTGCGGCCCGGTGCGGCTGGTGGACTTCGGGCTCGGGCCGTTCCTCGAGGGGACCGAGCCGCACGCGCGGGTGCTGTCCGACGGCGACGTCGGCGCCCGCTGGCCGGTCCCGGGACCCGGCGACGACAAGTACAGCCAGGGCGTCGTCGGGATCGCCGCCGGGTCGGCCACCTACCCCGGCGCCGCCGTCCTCGCCGCGGGGGCCGCGGCCCTGGCCACCTCCGGGATGGTCCGCTTCGCCGGGTCCGCCGCCGACGAGGTCCGCAGGCACTGGCCGGAGATCGTCGCCACCGGCGACATCACCGACGCGGGCCGCACCCAGGCCTGGGCGGTCGGGCCGGGGCTGGGCACCGGCGGGCAGGGCCGGGCGGTGCTGGAGGAGGCGCTGGACCGCGAGGTGCCGCTCTGCCTCGACGCCGACGCGATCACCCTGCTCGCACAGCACGCCCACCTGCGGATGCGCATCCACGGCGAGCCCGTCGTGCTCACCCCGCACGCGGGGGAGTTCGCCCGGATCGCGGGCGAGGTCGGGCCCGACCGCATCGGCGCCGCCCGCCGCGCCGCCGCCGACCTCGGGGTGACGGTGCTGCTGAAGGGGAACGCGACCGTCGTCGCCGCACCGGACGGACGGGTGCTGGTGGACCCGGCCGCGGACTCCTGGGCCGCCACCGCGGGCTCCGGCGACGTGCTCACCGGCATGATCGGCGCGCTGCTGGCCGCCGGGCTGGACCCGTGGTGGGCGGCGGGCTGCGCGACGCTGGTGCACGCCCGCGCCGCGACGGCGGCCGCCCGCGAGCACGGGCTGCCGCCGGTCCCGGCGCCGGCGTCGGCGATGCAGGCGGCGATCCCGGTCGCACTGCGGTCGGTCCGGTCGGCGGCGTCGGGGCGCTGAAGCGGCACACCGGCGGACCTGCGCCGGGAGCGGGTTGTTAGCGTTCCGCGCGTGCCGAAGATCCTGACCAGCCTCCCCGTCGGCGAGCGCGTCGGCATCGCCTTCTCCGGTGGCCTCGACACCTCCGTCGCGGTCGCCTGGATGCGCGAGAACGGCGCGGTCCCCTACGCCTACACCGCCGACCTCGGACAGCCCGACGAGCCCGACCTCGTCGCCGTCCGCGAGCGCGCGCTGGAGTACGGCGCCGAGGCCGCCCGCGTCGTCGACTGCCGTCGTGCACTGGTCGACGAGGGCATCGCCGCGATCGCCTGCGGTGCCTTCCACATCCGCGCCGGCGGGATGCCCTACTTCAACACCACCCCCATCGGCCGCGCCGTCACCGGCACCCTGCTGGTCCGCGCCATGGCCGACGACGGCGTCTCCATCTGGGGCGACGGCTCGACCTTCAAGGGCAACGACATCGAGCGGTTCTACCGCTACGGCCTGCTCGCCAACCCCGCCCTGCGGATCTACAAGCCGTGGCTGGACGAGGCGTTCGTCGACCAGCTCGGCGGCCGCGCGGAGATGAGCGCCTGGCTGGGCGAGCGGGAGCTGCCCTACCGGGACTCCGCGGAGAAGGCGTACTCGACCGACGCCAACATCTGGGGCGCCACCCACGAGGCCAAGAGGCTCGAGCACCTCGACACCTCGATCGAGATCGTCGAGCCGATCATGGGCGTGCGGTTCTGGGACCCGGCCGTCGCGGTCGAGACCGAGGACGTCACCGTCGAGTGGGAGGCCGGTCGCCCCGTCGCGATCAACGGCACCCGCTACGACGACCCCGTCGCGCTGGTCACCGAGGCCAACCGGATCGGCGGCCGGCACGGCCTGGGCATGACCGACCAGATCGAGAACCGGATCATCGAGGCCAAGAGCCGCGGCATCTACGAGGCCCCGGCGATGGCGCTGCTGTTCGTCACCTACGAGCGGCTCGTCTCGGCGATCCACAACCACGACTCGCTGTCGGCCTACGAGGAGCAGGGCCGCCGGCTCGGCAGGCTCCTCTACGAGGGCCGCTGGCTGGAGCCGCAGTCGCTGATGCTGCGCGAGTCCCTGACCCGCTGGGTCGGCAACGCGGTCACCGGGTCGGTCACGCTGCGGCTGCGCCGCGGCAACGACTGGTCGGTGCTCGACACCCGCGGCCCCGCCCTGGCCTACGCCGAGGACCGGCTCTCGATGGAGCGCGTCGAGGACGCCCCGTTCACCCCGGGCGACCGCATCGGCCAGCTCACCCTGCGCAACCTGGACCTGGCCGACTCCCGCGCCAAGCTGGAGCAGTACTCGGCCACCGGGATGCTCGGCGGCGAGTTCGGCACCTTCGTCGGCGAGATCGAGGCCGGGCGTGCGGCGGAGATCACCGCGACGCCGTCGGACCCCGACGCCGAGCAGGCCGAGGAGTCCCTCGACCGCGCCGCGATGGAGGCCGGGACCGACTGAGCCGGGCTCGGGACCGGGCCGCGACGGACCGGGATGCGATGATCGGGGCCGTGCTACCCACGACCGACCCCGCACCCGGTCCGCGGCCCCGGCCCGGACCGGGCGCACCGGCGGCCGAGGCGGTGGTCGACCTCGACGCCGTCCGGCACAACACCCGGTACCTGTCGGGTCTCGCGTCCGGGGCCGAGACCATGGTCGTGGTCAAGGCCGACGGCTACGGCCACGGCGCCGCCGCCGTCGCACGGGCGGCGCTGTCGGCCGGGGCGACCCGGCTCGGCGTCGCCACCCTGGAGGAGGCGCTCGCGCTGCGGGCCGACGGTGTCGACGCGCCGCTGCTGTCCTGGCTGCACCTGCCCGACGCCGACTTCGCCGCCGCCGTCGCCGCGGGGGTGGAGCTGTCGGTGTCCGGCCGCGTGCACCTCGCCGAGGTGCTGGCCGGTGCCCGCGCCGCGGGCCGCCCGGTCCGGCTGCACCTCAAGGCCGACACCGGGCTGTCGCGCAACGGCTGCCCGCCCGGCGAGTGGCCCGCCCTGCTCGACGACGTCTCCCAGGGCGTCGCCGACGGCACCTGCGAGGTCGTGGCCGTGTGGTCGCACCTGGCCGCCGCCGACGAGCCGGGCCAGCCCGCCGTCGACAGCCAGGCCGCGCGGCTGCACGCCGCCGCCGCGCTCGCCCGGGACCGCGGGTTCGCCCCACAGCTGCACCTGTGCAACTCGGCGGGCCTGATGACCCGCCCCGACCTGCACCTCGACGTCGTCCGGCCGGGGATCGCCGTCTACGGGCTCGACCCGATCGCCCGCCCCGCCGACAGCCCGCTGCGCCCGGCGATGACGCTGCGCGGCCGGGTCGCGCTCACCAAGACCGTCGAGGCGGGCGAGGGCGTGTCCTACGGCCACGAGTGGGTCGCCCGCGAACCGCGCACGCTGGCACTGGTGCCGCTGGGCTACGCCGACGGCGTCCCGCGCCGGCTCAACGACGGTGGCCGGATGCGCGTGCGGATCGGCGGCACCGTCCGGCCGGTCGCCGGGCGGGTCTGCATGGACCAGTTCGTCGTCGACTGCGGGCGGCCCGGGGTACTGCCGGTCGCGATCGGCGACCCGGTCGAGCTGTTCGGCACCGGCGCCGACGGCGGACCGACGGCCCGCGAGTGGGCCGACGAGCTGGGCACCATCCACTACGAGATCGTCACGGGCGTCCGGGGGCGGGTGCGCCGCACGGTGACCGACGGGCGCGGGGGAGTCGCATGAGCCGCAGGGGATGGACCGTCGCCGGGATCGCGGGCGGTGTGGTCGGCGCGGCGGGCGCCGCGGCCGGGGTCGGCGTCGCCGCGCAGCGACGCAAGATCGCCGCCACCCGCCGCAGCCTGGCCACCGAGATGTCCGCGCACGCCGGGACGCCGCCGGGCACCGTCGGCGAGGAGATGTCGGTGATGGCCGACGACGGCGTCCGCATCGCCTGCGAGGTGGTCGCCCCGGCCGACGGCTCGGAGCACGCGCTGACGGTGGTGCTGGTGCACGGCTTCGCCCTGGACCGGCGCACCTGGTCCGAGCAGCGGCCGCACCTGGCCGGGCTGACCGGCCCGTCGGTGCGGATGGTGCTCTACGACCAGCGCAGCCACGGCCGCTCCGAGCGGGCGCCCGCGGACTCCTGCACGATCGACCAGCTCGGCCGCGACCTCGACGCCGTCATCCGCGCGCTGGCCCCCGAGGAGCCGCTGGTGCTGGTGTCGCACTCGATGGGCGGCATGACCGTGATGGCGCTGGCCGAGCAGCACCCGGAGCTGTTCCACGAGCGCGTCGCCGGCGTGGCGCTGGTGTCGACCTCGGCGGGGGAGATGGCGTCCTCGGGGCTGCCGGGCACGTTCCTGTCCCGGCGCAACCCGGTCATCCGGGCCCTCGGCGGGCTCGCCGCGTGGCAGCCCGGCCTGGTCGAGACGGGCCGGCGCGCACTGGGTGACATCATCTGGGCGTTCACCAAGCGCTTCGCCTACGGCGACCGCCAGGTCGACCCGCGGATGGTCGACCTCGTCGACACGATGATCGACTCGAACGCCGTCGGCGCGCTCACCGACTTCGTCGACACCCTCGGCACCCACGACCGGCTCGCGGCGCTGCCCGGCCTGTCCGGCTGCGAGGTGCTCGTCCTGGCCGGCGACGGCGACCGGATCATCCCGTGGCGGCACAGCGAGGTCATCGCCGAGGCGATCCCGACCGCCCGGCTGGTGCGCCTGCCCGGGGTCGGGCACATGCCGATGCTGGAGCAGCCCGAGGTCGTCGACGCCGAGCTCGACGCGCTGATCGCCCGCACCACCGAGCGCACCGCGGGCGGCGGGCTGCGCGCCAAGCGCCCGCCCCAGCTCATCGACACGACCGACGAGGAGCAGGCCGAGGCAGGCGGCGGCGCGCTGCAGGGGCTGCTGCGCGGTGCGGGCCGGGTCCGCCGGGGCAGCCGGACCCCGGCCCGGGCCGGCCGGTCCCGGAAGAAGGACCGGCCGTGATCCCCGCCCCCGGCGCGGACGCCGTCGTCACCGAGCTGCCGACCGTCGCCGACACCGAGTCCTTCGGCGAGACGGTCGGGCGCGAGCTGGTCGCCGGTGACGTCGTGCTCCTGGCCGGGCCGCTCGGCGCGGGCAAGACCGCCCTGGTCCGCGGCCTGGCCCGCGGGCTCGGGGTGACCGGCACGGTGGCCTCGCCGACGTTCGTGATCGCCCGCGAGCACCCCTCCGCGGGAGACGGCCCGGCCCTGGTGCACGTCGACGCCTACCGGCTGATCGGAGACGGCACAGCGGCCCGGCCGCCCGACGTCGCGGCCGAGCTGGACGACCTCGACCTCGACACCGAACTGGACCGGGCGGTCGTCGCCGTCGAGTGGGGGGTCGGGGTCGCGGAACGGCTCGCCGGGTCCGCGGTGACGATCACGCTGGAGCGCCGCGACGACGACACCCGGGTCGCGACGCTGCGCCGCACCGCGCGTCCGTAGGCTCGCGGGCGTGCTGGTACTGGCCCTCGACACCGCGACGACCGTCGTCACCGCCGGTCTCGTCGACCTCGGCCCCGACGGGCCGCGGACCCTCGCCGCCCGCGCGCACGACGGCCGCCGCCACGGCGAGCTGCTGATGCCCGCGGTCCGTGCGCTGTGCGCCGAGGCGGGTCATGCGCTCGCCGAGGTCGGGGCGGTGGTCGTCGGTGCCGGTCCGGGCCCGTTCACCGGGCTGCGGGTCGGGATCGCGTCGGCCACAGCACTCGGCCACGCCCTCGACGTGCCGGTGCACGGCGTCGTCACCCACGACGCCCTCGCCTGGGGGCTGCACACCGGCGGGAACCTGCTGGTCGTCACCGACGCCCGGCGCACGGAGGTCTACTGGGCCGCCTACGACGCGTCCGACCCCGCCGACGCCCGCTCGGTCCGCAGGCTGACCGGCCCGGCCGTCGAGGCCCCGGAGGCGCTGGCCGCGCGCCTGGACGAGCTGGCGATCGGCACCGTGGTGGGCGATCCGGCGTTCGCGCAGCGGCTCGGCCGCGAGATCGGCGGCCCCGGCGCCCCGACCGTCGACGGGCTGGTCGGCGTCGCCGCGGCGGACCTGCTCGCCGGCCGGGCCCCCGCCCCGGTCGAGCCGCTCTACCTGCGCCGCCCCGACGCCGCCCCGCCGACCGGCCGCAAGCGCGTCACCGCGTGAACGCCACCGTCTCGCTGGGCCCGCTGTACCGGGCCGACGCGGCGCGCTGCGCGGAGCTGGAGGAGATCCTGTTCCCCGGGGACGACCCGTGGAGCGCGCAGGCGTTCCGCGACGCCGTCTCCTCCGGCCAGCTCTACCTCGCCGCCCGGGCCGGTGACGAGCTGGTCGGCTACGCCGGGCTCGCCGTCGTCGCCGGGCCGCCGATGGCCGAGGCGGAGGTGCACACGATCGGCGTCGACCCGGCGTGGCAGGGCCACGGCATCGGCCGCGCGCTGCTGCGGGGGCTGCTCGCCGTCGCCGACGAGCTGGCGGCCACGGTGTTCCTGGAGGTGCGCACCGACAACGTCCCGGCCCGCACGCTGTACGAGAGCCACGGGTTCACCGTGGTCGGGCTGCGCAGGCGCTACTACCGGCCGTCGATGGCCGACGCCCACACGATGCGCCGCGACCGCGTGCGGAAGGCCGCTCAGGACGTCGCGGACAGGTAGGACAGCAGGCGCAGCTCGTCGTCGGTCAGCTCCAGGGTGCGCATCGGCAGCAGCTGTTCCAGCTGTTCGACGGTGCGTGCGCTCGCGATCGGCGCGGTCACCGCGGGCTGCGCGGCCAGCCAGGTCAGGGCGACCGCGGGGACCGGGACGCCGTAGCCGGCGGAGATCTCGTCGAGCCCGGCCAGCACGGCGCGGCCGCGGGAGTCCAGGTACGCCGCCGCGCCCTCGGCGCGCGGGCCCTCCGGGGCGGGGGAGTCGGGCCGGTACTTGCCGGTCAGGAAGCCCTTGGCCAGCCCGTAGTACGGGTGGACGGCCAGCTCCTCCGACTCCGCGAGCGGGGCCAGACCCGCCTCGAAGGCGTCGCGCTCCATGAGGTTGTAGTGCGGCTGGATGGTGCTGAACGCGGTCAGCCCGTCGCGCGCGGAGATCTCCAGCGCCGACCGCAGCCGCTCCGGGGAGAAGTTCGACGCGCCGACCTCGCGGACCAGCCCCTCGCGGACCAGGGCGTCGAACGCGTCGAGGGTCTCCTCCTGCGCGGTCGCCTCGTCGTCGCGGTGGGCGTAGTAGAGGTCGATCCGATCGGTGCCCAGGCGGCGCAGCGAGTCCCGCGCCGCGGCCGCGATGTTCTCCGCCGACAGGCCCTCGCGGCCCGGCAGGGCACCGACCTTCGTCGCCAGGTGCAGCGCGTCGCGGTTGCCGCGGGCGGCCATCCACTCGCCGAGGATCGTCTCGGACTCGCCGCCGGAGTTCCCCGGCGCGCGCCACATGTAGGAGTCCGCGGTGTCGATCATCCGTCCGCCGGCGGCGACGAACGCGTCGAGGACGGCGAACGAGGTCTCCCTGTCCGCCGTCCAGCCGAAGACGTTCGCGCCGAGAACCAGGTCAGCCACGCGTCCGAACCTACTCCGCTACAGCGGTCGCAGGCCCGGCCGCCGGTCCTCGGTCACGAACCGTCCGCGGGTCTGCACCGGGGCACCCGGCCGCTTCACGAACGGCACCACCTTGAAGTCGGCCTCCATCCGGTCCGCGGTGAACCGGGTGCTGACGTAGCCGCGGCGGTTGTTGTGGAACCGGATGTGCGGGTTCTCGGCGAGGACGGCGTCGGAGCCGTTCTGCTTCTCCGAGCCGTCGCCGCCCGAGGTGATCGAGCTGGACACCAGCTCGGTGCCGACCACCGGCGAGGCGGGGTCGTCGAAGCGGCGCTTCACGTCGGCGCCCCAGTGCGCGTGCACATCGCCGGTGAGCACGACGAGGTTGCGCGCGCGGCCGCGCTGCGTGGCCGCGGTCCAGGAGTCGACGACGCGGTCCCGGGAGCCGGGGTAGCCGTCCCACGCGTCGGGGTTGAAGCCGCGCCCGGTGCCCGGGGTGAAGTCGACCTGGGAGAAGAACACCTGCTGGCCCAGCACGTCCCAGCGGGCGCGGGAGCGGGCGAAGCCGTCGGCGATCCAGCGTTCCTGCGCCGACCCGGGCAGCGAGCGGGCCGGGTCGGTGCGCTCCGCGCAGTCGGTCCGGAACTCGTCGCCGCAGGGCTGGTCGCCGCGGTACTGGCGGGTGTCGAGCATGTGGAAGGTGACCAGCCCGCCCCATCCGACGCGGCGGTACAGCCGCATGGCCGCGCCGCGGGGGCGCTGGGCGGCGCGCAGCGGCATGTTCTCCCAGTAGGCGCGGAACGCGGCGGTCCTGCGGGCGGTGAAGTCCCCTGGCGGGTCGAGCGGGAGCTCCCGCACGTCGCCGGCCCAGTTGTTCTCGACCTCGTGGTCGTCGAACACGACGAGCCAGGGCGCGGCCGCGTGCGCGGCCTGCAGATCGGGGTCGGCGTGGTACTGGGCCAGTCGCTGCCGGTAGCCGGCCAGCGTCGTCGTCTCCGGGCCGGCGTGGTCGCGCACGTTCCCGCCGGGCGCGACGTAGTCCTTCGCCGGGTACTCGTAGATGTAGTCGCCCAGGTGCAGCAGCACGTCCGGGCGCTCCTCGGCCATCCGCCGGTACGCGGTGAACCACCCGTGCTCGAACTGGGAGCAGGAGGTGAAGGCCATGTGCACCGGCGCCATCGACGCCGGCGGGGGCGCGGTCCGGGTGCGGCCGGCGTCGGAGACGGTGCGGCCCACGCGGAAGCGGTAGTGGTAGTCCCGGCCGGGGCGCAGGCCCGGCACCTCGACGTGCACGCTGTGACCCGCGTCCGGCCCGGTGCGGACCCGGCCGCGACGCACGACCCGCGTGAAGCGCTCGTCGTCGGCGACCTCCCACTCGACGTCGGTGGCCCGGTTCCCGAGCCCGCCCAGGCCGTCCTCGGCGACGGGGTCGGTGGCGAGCCGGGTCCACAGCACGACCGAGGTCGGATCGGGTTCCCCGGAGGCGACGCCGAGCCCGAACGGGTCGCCCGGCGGCCGGGCCGGGGCGGGTCCGGGCGCCGCGGCGGCGGCGCCGGGCAGCAGGGGTGCGGCGGCGGTGACGGCGGCGGCGGTGAGTCCGGCGCGCAGCAGCGAACGGCGGGAGGTGACCACGATGTGCAGTGCAACGCTCCCGATCGAGTGACACCGGGCCGCCCGCCGACGAGCACGTGAACAACGGGCGACGAACGGGAACTCCCGACACGCCCGAACGGCGCGGTTGAGCCCCCGCTCGGCTTCTGGCACTCTCATGGATAGAGTGCCAACGCGCGCGGCGGACGACCTCCGCCCCGGCACCCGCGACGGCGGGGCGGGAGTCGCCACATGCGCGCTGCTGACACCGCTAGAGAACCCGTGACACCGGATTCACCCCAGGAAGGGGAGGTCATCGTCGTGGCGAACATCAAGCCGCTCGAGGACAAGCTCGTCGTCCAGGCCAGCGAGGCGGAGACCACCACCGCCTCCGGCATCGTCATCCCGGACACCGCCAAGGAGAAGCCCCAGGAGGGCAAGGTCCTGGCCGTCGGCCCGGGCCGGGTGGACGACAACGGCAACCGCGTCCCGCTCGACGTGGCCGTCGGCGACGTCGTCATCTACTCGAAGTACGGCGGCACCGAGGTCAAGTACAACGGCGAGGAGTACCTGATCCTCTCCGCGCGCGACGTGCTGGCCGTCGTCAACTGACGCGAGGCACCGCCTGACGTACCGCCCCGGGTGGTCCACCCTCACGGGTGGCCCGCACCGGGGCGGTCGCGTCTCTCCCCCGAGAACCCGAGTATCCCGAGAGGCAGCGAGAACAAGACATGGCGAAGCAGATCAGCTTCGACGAGGAGACCCGTCGCGCGCTCGAGCGCGGCGTGAACCAGCTCGCCGACGCGGTGAAGGTGACGCTCGGCCCGCGCGGCCGGCACGTCGTCATCGACAAGAAGTTCGGCGGCCCGACCGTCACCAACGACGGCGTCACCATCGCCCGTGAGGTCGACCTCGAGGACCCGTACGAGAACCTCGGCGCGCAGCTGGCGAAGACCGTCGCGACCAAGACCAACGACGTCGCGGGTGACGGCACCACCACCGCCACCGTGCTGGCCCAGGCGCTGGTCAAGGAGGGTCTGCGCAACGTGGCCGCCGGTGCGGCGCCGTTCGCGCTGGGCCAGGGCATCGCCGCGGCCTCGGCCAAGGTCTCCGAGGTGCTGCTGGCGAAGGCCACCCCGGTCGACGCCAAGAGCCACATCGCGCAGGTCGGCGCCATCGCCTCGCGCGAGCAGGAGATCGGCGACCTGATCGCCCAGGCGATCAACACCGTCGGCAAGGACGGCGTGATCACCGTCGAGGAGGGCTCCACCCTCTCGACCGAGCTGGAGATCACCGAGGGTCTGCAGTTCGACAAGGGCTACCTGTCGCCGTACTTCGTCACCGACTCCGAGTCCATGGAGGCGGCGCTCGACGACCCGTACATCCTGCTGCACCGCGACAAGATCGGGTCCATCCAGGACCTGCTGCCGCTGCTGGAGAAGGTGCTCGGCGAGGGCAAGCCGCTCCTGATCATCGCCGAGGACGTCGAGGGCGAGGCGCTGTCCACCCTGGTCGTCAACTCGATCCGCAAGACCGTCAAGGTCGCCGCGGTCAAGTCGCCGTTCTTCGGTGACCGCCGCAAGGCGTTCATGGACGATCTCGCGGTCGCCACCGGCGGTCAGGTCATCAACCCCGAAGTCGGCCTGAAGCTGAACGAGGCCGGGCTCGAGCTGCTGGGCCGCGCGCGTCGCGTCGTCGTCACCAAGGACGCCACCACGATCGTCGAGGGCGCCGGCTCCAAGGCCGACGTCGAGGGTCGTGTCGCGCAGCTCAAGCGCGAGATCGAGGAGTCCGACTCCGACTGGGACAAGGAGAAGCTCCAGGAGCGCCTGGCCAAGCTCTCCGGCGGCGTCGCGGTCATCAAGGCCGGTGCCGCCACCGAGACCGCGCTCAAGGAGCGCAAGCACCGCATCGAGGACGCCGTCGCGGCGACCCGTGCGGCGGTCGAGGAGGGCATCGTCCCCGGCGGCGGTTCCGCGCTGGTGCACGCCGCGGCCGAGCTCGAGGGCGGGCTGGGCCTGACCGGTGACGCCGCGACCGGTGTCGCGATCGTCCGCAGGGCACTGTCGGCGCCGCTGTTCTGGATCGCCGAGAACGGTGGCGACGAGGGCGCGATCGTCGTGTCCCGCGTCGCCGAGGGCGGCTGGGGGACCGGGTACAACTCGGCCACCCGCTCCTACGGCGACCTGCTGGCCGACGGCGTCATCGACCCGGTCAAGGTGACCCGGTCGGCGGTGGAGAACGCCGCGTCCATCGCGCGCATGGTGCTGACCACCGAGAGCGCCGTGGTGGACAAGCCGGAGAAGGCCGACCCGGCCCCGGCCGGTGGCCACGGGCACGGTCACGGTCACTGATCCGGTCCGAGCACGACGACGGCGGGCGACCCTCGGGTCGCCCGCCGTTGTGCGTTGCGGGGCAGGAAGTGTGTGCCGTCCGGCGGGAGATGGGAGCCCCCGCCGGTCGGGGCTCTCTAGGCGGTGTGAATCTCCACCGGCTGGACGGTCGCCTCGGCGGCGACCTTGAGCGTGCGGCGCGGACCGCGGATGATCGCGTCCCGCTCGGACTCGGACAGGCCGCCCCAGATGCCGTAGGGCTCGTGCACCTTCAGTGCGTGCTCGCGGCACTGCTGCACCACGGGGCACTCCGAACAGACCTGCTTCGCTCGGGTCTCACGACGGGCCCGGGCGGGACCTCGCTCACCCTCGGGATGGAAGAAGAACGCGCTGTCCATCCCCCGGCAGGCTCCCTCCATCTGCCAGTCGTAGATGTCGGCGACCGGGCCGGGAAGCCTCCGGATGTCCGCCATGTTCGTCACCTGCCTTCGCTATCGAACCTGACGACGCTCAGATTCCCTGGCCATGGCGGCCGCAAACCTGATTCGAGGTGAACGATGGTGCACGTCCGACAGGGTGGTGCACGGCGGGCGCCGTCGGCGGAGGTCCGGGCCCTGCTCGCCGGGGCGGCGACGGACCGGGTGGTGGCCGCGGCGGCGCGCCCGGACGGGCCGGCGGAGCTGCGGTGGGCGGCCGCCGTCGCCCGGGGCGGCTCCGGGCACTACGCGGCCGCGGCCGCGCTCCTCGACGGGGTGCGCCGCGACCCGTCGACCGGGGTCGTGCCGCGGGCGCACGCGACCGTCACCCGGGCCTCGCACCTGCGCCAGCTCGGCGGGCACCGCGCCGCGGCCGCACTCGACGGCGCCGCGCTCCGGCTGGTGTTGCCGGGCGCGGTGACCCCGGGCGACCCCGGGCCGTGGGGCCTCGGCCGCGCCGCGGCCGTCGCCGACGCGCTGACCGGGCTCGCCGCCGACGCGCTCGGCCGCCTCGACGCCGCGACCGCCGCCGTGCTGCTGCGCCGGGCCGGGCCGTGGTGCGGCCCGCACGGCCACCGCACCCGGGTCCGCCACGGCTGGGTGACCGCGGAGACCGCACTGGTCGCGGGCGACCCGGCCGCGGCGCTCGCCGCCGCCGACGAGGCGCTGGCCGGGGCGCGGGCGCTCGGGTCCGCGCGGCACGTGCTCAAGAGCCGCCTGGTCCGGGCGGTCGCCGCCGGGGTGGCGGGGCACGACCCGGCGGACGTCGTCGCCGAGCTGGACGCGGTGGCCGCGGACGCGCTCGTACACGGACTGCTACCGCTGCACCGCCCTGCGCTGCTCGCCCGGTCCGACCTCACCGGGCCGGCACCGGGGCCGGACGGGGCACCGGACCCGGCCGGAGGTGGTCCGGATGTCGTACCCGCTCGGCCGCACCGCGGGCGCCGCGGGGCCGATCGGGCGATACCGGAGGCCGGTTCCGGACCGGTCGCCGGAGCGCGACACGCCGGAGCGTCACCATTCGATACGCGCAGTCGCCGAGCGGGTGCGGAGGGTCGCCGACATGCGGTGTTGCACACGGTGAGCGTCCTCTATACGCGAAGTGACCGTAGCGGGCGAGAACTGCTGCGGGAGTAGTGCCCGGAGCCGGGCCCGGACGATGTACCGTACGGATTACTCCATTCGGCGACGCTTCACCCACATGACGCTGATGCACGTGGGTCAGAGCGCCGAACGGAGGGCACAAAATCGCCCCGACCGTGTCAAGGTGAGAGTGTCACCCGCCGATTCGGAGGGTGATGAATCACCCGGCTGCAGGAAGCTGCAGGAAGGAATCGTCGTGACGACGGTACTCATCTGCGACGATCGTCGCAGCGTCCGCGAGGGACTGACTCGCGTCATGTCCGCGGTCCCGGGGGTCCAGCGCATCGACTGCGTCGCCCACGGGGACGAGCTCCTCGCCCGCTACGCCCGCCAGTCCGTCGACGTCGTCCTGGTCGGGACGCAGCGTGCTGTGCCCACCGGGGTGGAGGCCACCCGGCGACTGGTGGCCGCCCACCCGCAGGCCAACGTCATCGTCTTCGGAGCCCCGGACGACGCCGGCAGCATCGCCGCCGCCATCGCCGGTGGGGCACGCGGTTACCTGCGCTGGGACGCCTCGCGTCCCGAGCTGGTCGCCGCGCTGGCACACACCCTGGCCAGCACCTCGGTGCCGACCCCGCGCGTCCCCACCGACCCGGGGGTCCAGCTCACCGAGCGTGAGCTCCAGGTGCTGCGCGGGATGAGCCAGGGCAAGAGCAACGGCCAGATCGGCCGCGAGCTCTACCTCTCCGAGGACACCGTGAAGACCCACGCCCGCCGGCTGTTCCGCAAGCTCGGCGTCCGTGACCGCGCACAGGCCGTGGCCCACGGCTTCCGGCGCGGCCTGGTGTCCTGACCGGGCCCCCACCCGGAACGGCACGAGAACGCACCACCGAGCGACCGACCCCGAACCGGCCGCTCCACCCACTCGCCCGCGGGTGGGCATCGTGAGCCGGACCGACCCCCGCGGTCCGGCTCCACGCCCGGACATCCCCGTGTCCGGCCCACGCACCCGGGCCGCTGCAGACCCCCGCGGCCCGCACCCGGGGCACCACGCCCGGGACCCCCGCCCCGACCGGCTCCGGCCGGCCCGGCGCCCGGTGACGGGACGCCGGTCGTGCTCCCCGCGACCGGACCCCGCCGGAGCGCGGCCGCCTCGGCGGGACCGATGACGGATCCGCCGGACGCCGTAACCGTCCGCGTCCGATCGGCCCTCGTCCGACGAGCGGTCGGGGGGACGCCGGGAATCGACCTCCGTCGTCCCTCTCGTCCCTGGTGTCACATGCGCCGCCGCAGCCCCGCGACCCCACGGCGACCCGTCCGGACTCCGCGCCGAACCGGGCGCGACCCGCGCCGGGCGGTCCACGGCCGGTGATCGGGCGCGGACGATCTTCACTGTGTCCGGTGACCGCAAATCTGCGGTGGGTGACGAACCGCTCGCCGACCGTGGTCGCCCCGTGGCCGTGTTCCGGCGTGGCCCCGCGCAACCCGGAACAGTGCACGATCGTCTGATCTGACATGGAGCGACTCCCGTCGGCGAGCCCCGCTCGGATACGGTGGATCCGAGCCGATCCCACCTGCGTGAACGCGGGTTGCCTCCACGATCGGATGACACTGCTGGAAGCTCGTAACGCCTGGGCGGTTCCCCACGATGAGTGAATCAAGAGACGTTCCCGACGAGTGGATCGAAGCGGCCATGGCCGGCGATCGGTCCGCGGTCGAGCGCGTTCTCGCCATGATTCGGCCCCTCGTCGTGCGCTACTGCCGCGCCCGTCTGGGGACCGACCGAGGGTCCGTCTCGGCGGACGATGTCGCCCAGGAGGTCTGCGTGGCCGTGCTCACGGCGTTGCCGGGGTATCGGGTGCAGGGTCGCCCGTTCCTCGCCTTCGTCTACGGCATCGCGTCCCACAAGGTCATCGACGCGCACCGGGCTGCGTCCCGGAACCGCTCGGAACCGATGGCCGACGTGCCGGACCGCATGGAGTCGTCCGACGGTCCGGAGTCCCGGGCCCTGCAGGTGGAACTGTCGAAGGAGATGTCCAAGCTCCTGGAGATCCTTCCGGACAAGCATCGGGAGATCATCGTGTTGCGCGTGGTCGTGGGTCTGTCCGCGGAGGAGACCGCGGCAGCCGTCGGCTCCACCCCGGGCGCCGTCCGCGTCGCCCAGCACCGGGCGCTGGCCCGGCTGAGGAAGATGATGAGTGAGGAGGTGGTCCGGGATGCGTGACCAGGGTCCGCACGGTCCGGGCTTCCCCCCGCCGCCCGGTGAGGGCTGGGAGCGCCCGCCCGCACCGGTGACGCGTGGCCGCTTCGGCGAGCCCCGCCCTCCCCGTACCAACGGCCACACCAACGGCCACTCGCATCCGCTCGGGCACCGGGGTCACCCGGTGCCTTTCGACGGGCGCACCGTCCCGCAGCCGGCCGTGCAGCGGCACGCCGCCCGCGCCGACGAGTGGGACGACCTCGACGGCGTCGAGGACGACGGCCCGATCGACCTCGTCGAGCTCCAGGCCGACGACGAGCTGATCAACGCCCTGTCCTCCGGGCTCGGCGTGTCCGGCCCCGGCCGGCGCGGCTACGACGTCGACGACCACCTGACCGCGATGCTCTCGTCCTGGAAGGACGAGGTCGAGCGCGACCCGATCCCGCAGCTCCTCGACACCGACGAGGCCGTGCAGATCCTGCAGCCGGCGAAGCCGTCGCGGAAGGTCTCCTTCCTGCGTCCGCTCGTCGCCGCCGCGGCGGTCGCGGCATGTGCGCTGGCCGTCGTCTCGATCAGTGCGCACGAGGCCCAGCCGGGCGACGCCCTGTGGGGTGTCTCCCGGGTGCTCTACAGCGAGCGCGCCGAACAGGTGCAGGCCGCGACCACGCTGCGCGAGGGCATCGAGCGGGTCAACGCCAAACTCGCCGCCGGGGACACCGTCGGTGCGCAGCAGGAACTCGCCGCGCTCGGCCCGCTGGTGGACCGCACCGCGCCCGACCTGCGCAACGACTTCGAGCAGCAGAACCGCTTCCTGAGCCAGAAGGTCGCCGAGACCCCGCCGGGCACGCCGACCGACCCACGGTCGCCGCTGCGCGACGGGACCCCGGCCCCGCCGCCCCCGGTCTCCGAGGGCGACGAGGACACCCCGGCGCCGGACCCGCGTCCGACGCAGGGAGCGACCACCCCGGGCGGCCCGACCTCCCCGGAGGGCACCACCGACCCGTCCGTGCTGAACGGGCCGGGTGAGACGTCGCCCACGACGTCGCCGTCGCCGTCGGAGACCTCGCCGACGACGGAGGGCCAGGCGGACCCGACGACGCCGACGACGGCGCCCACGACCCGGCCCACCGCGGCCGGGGAGGGACAGGCCGACCCCTCGGACGACACCACGCCCCCGCCGTCGTCGACGACGACCGGTGCGGTGAGCAGCACACCGAACTGACGCGGTCCGGCACGCAGCACGGCGACGGGCCCCGGAGGATCTCCTCCGGGGCCCGTCGTATGTCTCCGGGGTGCCGCGCTCAGTCGGCGAGGGTCGCGTCGGCGTACCCGCGGCAGTACTCCCACGTGACGTAGTACGCCGGGTCCGGGTCGTAGGCCGGCTCGTGCGGCCGCATCCGGCCCTCGTCGAGCAACTGCTGCAGGCTCGCGCGCAGCAGGTTCCACTCGTGGAAGTGCTGTTCGCCGCAGTCCGCGCAGTCGACGACGATCCCGCGGACGCCACGGCCCGCCAGCAGCGCCTGGTACACGGCGAGGTCCGCCAGGTCGGCCAGGATCTCGCCGCGGTCGGTCTCGTTCAACGGGGGGACATCGGAGTCACCGGAACCCGGCCACGGGCCGTCACCACGGTCGTCGTAGGCCTGCATCGAGAGCGCAGGGTCATCCGGGTCTCCGGCGAACGGGTCCGGTGGCAGCGCCTCTGGTGACACGGCGTACACGGTACCGGTGCAGGGGGGTCGGGCCCCGGCCCACCCCGGGGTGGTGGACGTACGATGGCGGCCTGCGGCGGGAGCCCGCCGTCAGCGTCGACCGCACCGCCTCGACAACACTGCTTCGACCGCAAGAGGAGCCCCGGAGAGATGACGAGCGAGATGGGCGGCCTGCCGGACAAGTTCGCGATGCTCGGACTGACCTTCGACGACGTGCTGCTGCTGCCCGCCGAGTCGGACGTGATCCCCAGCTCGGCCGACACGTCGAGCCAGGTGACCCGCCGGGTGCGGGTCCAGGTGCCGCTGGTCTCGTCCCCGATGGACACCGTCACCGAGTCCCGGATGGCCATCGCGATGGCCCGCGCCGGCGGTCTCGGCGTGCTGCACCGCAACCTCTCCCCGGACGCCCAGGCGGCCCAGGCCGAGGTCGTGAAGCGGTCCGAGGCCGGCATGGTGACCGACCCGGTGACCTGCAGCCCCGACGCGACGCTGGCCGACGTCGACGCCCTGTGCGCCAAGTTCCGGATCTCCGGTGTGCCGGTGACCGACGAGACCGGCCGGCTGGTGGGGATCATCACCAACCGCGACATGCGCTACGAGGTCGACACCGACCGGCCCGTGTCGGAGGTCATGACCCGCGCGCCCCTGGTGACGGCCAAGGTCGGCGTCACCGCGGAGGCCGCGCTGGGCCTGCTGCGCCGGCACAAGCTGGAGAAGCTGCCCATCGTCGACGGCGACGACATGCTGCGCGGCCTCATCACGATCAAGGACTTCAACAAGACCGAGCAGTACCCGCTGGCGACCAAGGACCCGGACGGGCGGCTCGTCGTCGCCGCCGCGGTCGGGGTCGGCGACGACGCCTACGCCCGCTCGATGCAGCTCGTCGAGGCCGGTGTGGACGTCCTGATGGTCGACACCGCGCACGGCCACTCCCGCCGGGTGCTGGAGACCGTCGCGAAGCTGCGCGCCGAGGTCGGCGACCACGTCGACGTCGTCGGCGGCAACGTCGCCACCTACGAGGGCGCCAGGGCGCTCGTCGAGGCGGGCGCGGACGCGGTGAAGGTCGGCGTCGGGCCGGGCTCGATCTGCACCACCCGCGTCGTCGCCGGGGTCGGCGCCCCGCAGATCACCGCGATCTACGAGGCCACCCGGGCGTGCGCCCCGGCCGGCGTCCCGGTCATCGGCGACGGCGGCATCCAGTACTCCGGCGACGTCGCCAAGGCCATCGCGGCCGGCGCGTCGACGGTCATGCTGGGCTCGCTGCTGGCCGGCACCGCGGAGTCGCCCGGCGAGGTCGTGCTCGTCGGCGGCAAGCAGTTCAAGACCTACCGCGGGATGGGCTCGCTCGGCGCCATGCAGGGCCGTGCCGGTGCCGCGGGCCGGTCCTACTCCAAGGACCGCTACGCCCAGGACGACGTGCTCAGCGAGGACAAGCTCGTCCCCGAGGGCATCGAGGGCCGGATCCCGTTCCGCGGGCCGCTGTCCTCGGTCGTGCACCAGCTCGGCGGCGGGCTGCGCTCGGGCATGGGCTACGTCGGCGCGCAGACCATCCCGGACCTGCAGCAGGCGCGCCTGGTGCGGATCACCGCGGCCGGTCTCAAGGAGAGCCACCCGCACGACATCACGATGACCGTCGAGGCCCCGAACTACGCCGCCCGGTAGTGACGGGGGCCCCAGCACCATCCTGAGCAGCGCCGCTTAGGGTGGTGCCCGTGCGTGACCTCGTGGAGATCGGGATGGGCCGGGAGGCCCGTCGTGCCTACGACCTCGACCAGATCGAGATCGTCCCGTCGCGGCGGACCCGCAGCTCGAAGGCCGTCTCGACGGCCTGGCAGCTCGACGCCTACCGCTTCGACATCCCGCTGCTGACCCACCCCACCGACGCGGTGGTGTCGCCGGACTCGGCGGTGCGGATCAGCGAGCTCGGCGGGCTGGGGGTGCTGAACGCCGAAGGCCTGTGGGCCCGGCACACCGACCCGAAGGGCGCGCTGGAGCGTGTCGTCGCGGCGGCGACCGGCGACGAGCCGGACTCCGCGGTGGCGCTGCTGCAGGAGCTGCACCAGGCCCCCATCCAGCAGGACCTGATCACCGAGGCGCTGCGCCCGCTGCGCGACGGCTCGCACACGGTGGCGGCGCGGGTCAGCCCGCAGCGCGCGCGTGAGCTCACCCCGGCGCTGCTCGCCGCGGGCGTCGAGATCCTCATCGTGCAGGGCACGATCATCTCCGCCGAGCACGTCTCGGACGGCGAGCCGCTCAACCTCAAGGACTTCATCGCCGAGCTGGACGTCCCGGTCGTCGCCGGCGGGGTGGGGGACTACCGCACCGCGCTGCACCTGATGCGCACCGGCGCCGCCGGCGTCATCGTCGGGTACGGGCAGTCCACCTCCACCACCACCGACGAGGTGCTGGGGGTCGGGGTCCCGATGGCGACCGCGATCGTCGACGCCGCGGCGGCCCGCCGCGACTACCTCGACGAGACCGGCGGCCGGTACGTGCACGTGATCGCCGACGGCGGCATCGGCACCTCCGGTGACATCGCCCGTGCCGTGGCCTGCGGCGCCGACGCGGTCATGCTCGGGGAGCAGCTGGCCGAGGCCGCGGAGGCCCCCGCGGGCGGGCTGTACTGGACCTCCTCGGCGGCGCACCCGTCGCTGCCGCGCTCGGAGGTCACCGGCCTCGCGCGGTCCGGGCGGACCCTGGAGCAGGTGCTGTTCGGGCCGACCGACAGCCCCTACGGCACGACGAACCTGTTCGGTGCGCTGCGGCGGGCGATGGCGAAGACCGGCTACTCCGACCTCAAGGAGTTCCAGCGGGTCGGGCTGAACCTGCGTACCTGAGTCACCCCTCGGCGGTCACGGCCGCCACGAACTCCGCGGCCCGCTCCCGCAGCCCGGCCCGTCGCTCGTCGACGGTCGTGCCGGGGGCCGGCTTGAGCGCGGCCGTCGCCGTCTCGACGCGGACGTGCTCGGCGCAGGCCAGGTCGGCGCAGATGTAGGTGCCGACGGTGTCGCCCTGGCGCCCCTTCGCGCCGCGGCGCGGGGCGGCGAACAGCGCGACCCCGCCGACGGTGTGGGTGGTCCGGCACAGCGCGCACATCGCCGCCGCGCGGGTGGCGCCGGTGGCGGCGCGCAGCACGACACCGGCCGGGCCGTCGTCGGTGGGGACCAGCAGCACCCCGCGGTCGGGGGCCTTCGGGTCACGCCAGCCGCGGACGTCGTCGAGCCGGTCGGGGTCCAGGTCGCGGACCCACGCGGGCAGGACCATCCGCGTCGCCTCCCCCTTGGAGCAGTTGGTGAGGGCGCGGCGGATCCGGGTCTCGGTCGGGCTGGTCACGGCGGGCCACGCTAGGCGCCTGTCGCCGCGCGGGTCGAGCGGGTTTCGCGCGGTAGGTTCGACGGCGACGCCGTCGTCAGCCAGGAGGAGCCCGCCGATGAGCCGCCCCACCGCCGGAGCCGCCATGGGCGGTGGACGAGCCTTCGTCGACGCGACCGGGACCCCGGTGCCGCTGCGCGGACCGGTCGTGCGGGTGGTGGCGACCGACCCCCGGGTGGGGGAGCTGCTGCTGGAGCTGGGCGCCCAGCTGGTCGGCTGCGCGGGGGCGCTCGACGGTGTCGACGCGGTCGGCGACGACCGCAGCCCGGACCCGCAGGCGGTGCGGGCGCTGCGCCCGGACGCGATCGTCACCGGGACCGCAGACGGCCGGTACGACCTGGCCGACCCGGCCCTGCTCGGACGGCTGCGCGACATCGCACCGACGGTCGCCGTCGACCTGGGGCGCCGCGCCGCGAGCGCCGCGGACCTGCGGGCGCTGCTCGGGTCGGTGCAGCCGCCGCCGCTGCGCTCGCGCGGGCGGCACGAGGACTGAGGCTCAGCCCGCCAGGACGGCGCGGACGCGGTCGGTGACGGCCGTCAGGTCGTCGCGCACCAGGTTCGCCTGCGCGGTGAAGACCGACAGCTGCGAGGGGTCCAGCGCGAGCGCCCCGGAGGTCCCCGCGGTGGCGGCGGCGGTGCCGTGGTCGAGCAGCGCGGTCCAGGACGTCTGCGCGACGGCGTCGGGCAAGGCGTCGTGGGCCCGTGCGGCGTCGATGGCGGCCTGCAGCCGCCCGCAGGCGACGGCGAGCGCCACCGCGTCCTGACGGCCCGCGGCGTCGGCGACGCGGGTGAAGCCGTCGCCGATCGCGGTGAGGTGGGTGAGCCCGCCGTTGTCGCGCCAGGCGGTCATCGCGACGACCGGGTCCCCGGCCCGCAGCCCGGTCCCGGCGGCGGACCCGACCAGCGACGCCGCGACGGCCTGCGGCAGCGGCGGGCCCTGCGGCACCGTCGCGCCGGAGGCGGTCACGGTCCGCGGGGTGGGCAGCGGCGAGGTCGCCGACGGGGTCATGATCAGGCCCGCGGCGGCGATCGCCGCGGTACCGGTGGCGGCGGCGCACAGGAACACCGGCAGGATCCGGGTCCGGAACGCGCGGGCCCGGGGGACGACCGCGGCCCCGGGAACCGGCTCCGCGGACTCCCGGACCGGCTCCGCGACCGCGGGCTCGTCGACGGGGGGCGCTGCGGGTGCCTGCGCCGGGGCGACCGGGGCCGGGCTCCCGCCGAGCAGCCCGGTGGTGCCGAGCGCCCCGAGGCCCAGCGCGTCCACCCCGAGCGCGCCGGTGCCGAGCGTGCCGGCGGCCGGGCGGGTCTCCTGCTCCGGCGCGGAGCGCTGGGCGGGGACGAGCGGCGCGGCGGTCGTGGTGGTGGCGCCGTCGACGGCCGGGTCGGCGGGGGTGTCGCCGGTGCCGGTGGTGTGGCCGGTCGGGGTGGTGGCCATCGGGGTGCCTCCAGGTCGTACGGTGCCGTCCTCCCCCCATCGGAGCAACCGGGCCTCGCCGTTACGCCGTACCGCCCGCGGCCGGCGGGGATCATCAGGATCGACGAGACGGTACGGACGACGGGTGACCTGGATCGCCCGTTTACCCTGGTCGTGTGCAGACCCCGACCGTCCTCGTCGTGGACTACGGCGCCCAGTACGCGCAGCTCATCGCCCGTCGCGTGCGCGAGGCGGACGTCTACTCCGAGATCGTGCCCGCGTCCCTGCCCGTCGCCGAGATCGTGGCCCGCGAGCCCGCCGCGGTGATCCTCTCCGGCGGCCCCGCGAGCGTGTACGCCGACGGCGCCCCCGCGGTCGACCCGGCGCTGTTCGAGGCCGGCATCCCGGTGTTCGGCATGTGTTACGGCTTCCAGGCGATGGCCCGGGCGCTGGGCGGCGAGGTCGCCCACGACGGCACCCGCGAGTACGGCCGCACCGAGGTCGCGCTGACCGGTACCCCCGGCACGCTGCACGAGGGCCTGCCCCGCACGCACCCGGTGTGGATGAGCCACGGCGACTCGGTGACCGCCGCCCCCGCGGGATTCACCGTCACCGCGTCGACCGACCGGGTCGCGGTCGCCGCGTTCGAGGACACCGACCGGCGTCTGGCCGGCGTGCAGTACCACCCCGAGGTCGGGCACTCGCCGCACGGCCAGGAGGTGCTGCGCCGGTTCCTGCACGACATCGCGGGCATCCGCCCGTCCTGGACGACGGCGTCGATCATCGACGAGACCGTCGAGGCGATCCGTGCCCAGGTCGGCGACGGCCGCGCGATCTGCGGGCTGTCCGGCGGGGTCGACTCCGCCGTCGCCGCCGCGCTCGTCCAGCGCGCCATCGGTGACCGGCTGACCTGCGTGTTCGTCGACCACGGGCTGATGCGGTCCGGGGAGCGCGAGCAGGTCGAGAAGGACTTCGTCGCCGCCACCGGCGCGACCCTGCACGTCGCCGAGGCCGCCGACCGGTTCCTCGACGCGCTCGCCGGGGTCACCGAGCCCGAGCAGAAGCGCAAGATCATCGGCCGGGAGTTCATCCGGGTCTTCGAGACGGCCACGGCGGAGGTGGTCGCCGACCACCACGTCGGGTTCCTGGTCCAGGGGACGCTCTACCCCGACGTCGTCGAGTCCGGCGGCGGCGACGGCACCGCGGTGATCAAGAGCCACCACAACGTCGGCGGTCTGCCCGACGACATCGAGTTCGACCTGGTCGAGCCGCTGCGTGCGCTGTTCAAGGACGAGGTCCGGATGGTCGGTGCCGAGCTGGGGCTGCCCGAGGTCATCGTCGCCCGCCAGCCGTTCCCCGGCCCCGGCCTGGGCATCCGGATCATCGGTGAGGTCACCCGGGACCGGCTGGAGACGCTGCGGGCCGCGGACGCGATCGCCCGCGAGGAGCTGACCGCGGCCGGGCTGGACCGGGAGATCTGGCAGTGCCCGGTGGTGCTGCTGGCCGACGTCCGCAGCGTCGGTGTGCAGGGCGACGGCCGCACCTACGGCCACCCGATCGTCCTGCGCCCGGTGTCCAGCGAGGACGCGATGACCGCGGACTGGACCCGGCTGCCCTACGACGTCGTCGAGCGGATCTCCACCCGGATCACCAACGAGGTGTCCGAGGTCAACCGGGTCGTCATCGACGTGACGAGCAAGCCCCCGGGCACCATCGAGTGGGAGTGACCGGGGCCTGACGTAACAGGGGCGGGGCCGATGTCTCGGCCCCGCCCCGGCCAGCCCGGGCCTCGCGGTGTCCGACCCCCGTCGGACACCGCTGCCACGCGGGCGGCGGCGGGTCCGGCGGCGCTCCCCAGCCCGCCGGCTCCCGTGATGCCCCTTCAGTCGTCCGATGTGGCCCGGGAGTTACGCACGCTCGCCATCAGGAATGCGATCCCGGCCACAACGGCGGTCCCGGCGAGCACCCAGCGCAGGTCGACGACCTCCCACGGGGCGATCCCGAGGACCCCGCACACCGCGACCAGCAGCGACAGGACCCCGGCGACGAGGGCGAACGGGTCGGCGCGACGGGCGAGCGAGCTATCCACGGGTGACCTCCACGGTTCCCAGCTCGGCCCGCAGGTCGAGCTCCAGCACCCGGCCACCGGGTCCGTCCGGGCCGGGGTCGTTCACGGTCAGGTCCACGTCCTGCCCGGTGCGGGTCTGCCCGTCGACGGTCAGGTCGCCGGTGCCCACCGAGCTGCGGACGAGCAGGTCGGCGTCGCGCGGGACGCGGATCTCCACCGCGCCCGCGCCGACCTCGGCCCGGGTGCGGACCGGTCCGGTCGCGCCGGGCGTCGCGGTGAGGTCGAGGCGGGTCAGGTCGAGCTGGACCGAACCGGTGCCGCGCCGGTACTCCGGGGCGAGCTGCGCCACGGTCGCGGGGGCCTCGACGGTCTCCCCGACGCCGCCGCGCACGGCCCAGCCGTCGGGTCCGACGGCGTCGTTGAGCGGGATGGTGGCCGCCGTGACGAGTGCGAGCAGCACCGCGAACGGCACCAGCCAGCGTCCGGCGCGCCGCAGCCCGCCGACGACCAGCCCGACCCCGACGACGGCGAGCGCGGCCCCCGGGACGGCCGAGGCCGGCACCGCACCCGGTGCGGCCAGGGCGAGCACCCCCACCATCCCCGCGACGACGAGCGACACGGCCAGCGTGATCGGTGTGAGCATCGAGCGGGGCGCCGGGGGCGGACCCGGCTCCGGGCCCGGTTCGGGCAGGTCCCAGGCGAACGGTGCGGCGCCGAGCGGGTCCCAAGCCGGTGGCGTCACCTGCGCCACGGTGGGGGCGTGCGGGTCCGCGACCCACGGCACCACGGGTGTCGGCGACGCGGCGGCCTCCCGGGCCCCGGGCCGGTTCCCCCGGGTCACGTGCAGCGCGACGAGCAGCGCGACGGTGACGACGGCGGGGATGACGCGGTCGGCGGACAGCACCAGCGGGACGGCCAGCAGCGCGGCCAGGACCAGCAGCGTCACCGACAGCGCGGAGGACGGTCCGCTGCGCGGCGGGACGGGGCTGCCGGGCGGGCCGGCGTCCGGCAGGACCGCGCAGCCCGCCAGGTAGAGCGGGATGCCGGGGCCCACGATCGCGGCGACGACGAACCCGACCCGGACCAGCGTCGGGTCGATCTCGTAGCGGCGCGCGATCGCGGCGGAGACACCGGCGAGCTTGCGGTCGTCGCGCGGACGCAGGGGCCGGGAGTCCCACATGTCGCGCATGGTGTTCCGGGCCGTCGACGACGCCGACGGTGGTCGGCCGCTCCCGGGCAGCTGCGTCTGGTTCATGGCGTCGAGCCTGCCGTCCGGGCGGGCCCCGGCGTCTCGGGGAGAACCCCGAGAGGACCCCGGTCCCGATCCCGAGGGGATCCGGCGCGGGTCGTGTGACGATGGGGTCGTGAACAGCTCGGACCCCTCGACCGGTACCGCACCGGGGGCGGCGGACGCGCCGACGCGGCCCACCGACGCTCCGTGGGCGGCCCCGTCGCCCGGTGTCGCGCTGCCCGGTGCCGCGCTGCCCGGCGCCGCCGCCCCCGGGGCGACCGTGTCCGGAGCTGCCGGGCCCGGGGCCGACGGGGGACCGGGGCCGACGGTGCCCGTGCCCGCCGGCCCGGTGCCCCCGCCGCCCGGAGACGCCGTCCCCCCGCGGCCGGGCGGCCCGGTACCGCCGCGCCCCGGTGCACGCGTCCCGCTGACCCGGCGCCGCTCCGGCCGGATGGTCGGCGGCGTCGCGGGCGGGGTGGCCGACCACCTCGGCGTCGACGTCCGCTGGATCCGGGCGGCCTTCGTCGCGCTGACCCTGCTCGGCTGGGCGGGGGTCCTGGCCTACGGCCTGCTGTGGGTGTTCCTGCGGCAGGAGGCCGCCGTCGTCGAGCGGACCGTCACCCGGTCCGAACGCCTACAGGCCGCCGGGCTGCTGACGCTGGGGCTGGGGTTGTCGCTGGTCGCGGCGACCTCGGGTTCGGCCGTGCTCGGCTGGATCGCCGGCCCGCTGGGGCTGGCGACGGTCGGTGCGGCCGTCGTGTGGCGGGAGGCCGACGAGGCGCAGCGACGGCGGTGGGCACGCGACGCCCGCAGCCGCGTCACGGGCGGTCGTGCGGCGCTGGCCCGCACCGTGCTCGGCGCCGCGCTCGTCCTGACCGGGCTGGCGGTGTTCCTGCTCGGCAACCTGGACCTGAGCCAGGTGAGGTTCGGGATCCTCGCGGCGCTGGCGACGCTGCTGGGCGTCGCGGTCCTCACCGTCCCCTGGTGGGTACGGCTGGTGCGCGACCTCGGCGAGGAGCGCCGGGCCCGCGCGGTCGCCGCCGAGCGCGCCGAGATCGCCGCGCACCTGCACGACTCGGTGCTGCAGACCCTCGCGCTGATCCAGCGCCAGTCCGGCGACCCGCGCGAGGTGCAGCGGCTGGCCCGCGGCCAGGAGCGGGAGCTGCGTGCCTGGCTCTACGGGCCGGGCGGACGCGCCCGGGGCGGCGGCGGCAGCCCGGACGCCGTGGAGACGCTGCTGTCGGCGGCGATCACGCGCGTCGCGGGCGAGGTGGAGGACACCTACGCGGTGGCCGTCGGCCCGGTGCTGGTCGGTGACGCCGAGCTCGACGACGACCTGCGCGCCCTGGTGCTGGCGGCACGCGAGGCGATGGTGAACGCGGCGAAGCACTCGGGGACGTCCGAGGTCGATGTCTACGTCGAGGTCGAGCCCGCCTCGGACGAGGGGCCGGGCGCGGCCGAGGTGTTCGTGCGGGACCGCGGCACCGGTTTCGACCCGGATGCGGTGTCCGACGACCGGCACGGCCTCGCGGACTCGGTGCACGCCCGGATGCGCCGCCACGGCGGCACGGTCCGGATCCGCACCGGGGCCGGGGAGGGTACGGAGGTGCGGCTGTCGATGCCGCTGACGGAGAAGGAGACGGCATGACCACCGCCGACGTGCCGGGGACACCGGCCGGTCCGGGCGACACCGGTATCCGGGTCTACCTGGTCGACGACCACGCGTTGTTCCGGTCCGGCGTGCGCGCCGAGCTGGACCGTGGCGACGGGCGCAGCCCCGTGCTGGAGGTCGTCGGTGAGGCGGGCTCCGTCGACGAGGCGGTGGCCGGCGTCGGGCACCTCGCGCCGGACGTGGTGCTGCTCGACGTGCACATGCCCGGCGGCGGGGGCGCGGAGATCCTGCGCCGGGCGCGCGCGGCGGGCACCGAGTCGGTGTTCCTGGCACTGTCGGTGTCCGACGCCGCGGAGGACGTCATCTCGGTGATCCGGTCCGGCGCCCGCGGCTACGTCACGAAGACGATCTCGGGCCGGGACCTCGCCGACGCCGTGCGACGCGTACGGGCCGGTGACGCGGTCTTCTCGCCACGCCTGGCCGGGTTCGTGCTGGACGCGTTCTCCGACCGGCCCGGTGCGGCACCGCCGGTGGACCCGGAGATCGACCAGCTGACCAAGCGGGAGCGGGACGTGCTGCGGCTGCTGGCCCGCGGCTACGCCTACAAGGAGATCGCGAAGGAGCTGTTCATCTCCGTGAAGACGGTGGAGACCCACGTGTCGAGCGTGCTGCGCAAGACGCAGACGTCGAACCGGCACGAGCTGTCCCGCTGGGCTTCCGACAGGAGGCTCGTGTAAGCGGCGTCGTCGTGGGTGGGGCGTCAGCCGCCCAGCAGCCCGCCCGCGCCCTTCGTGACGCCGCCGAGCACCCCGCCGACCGGCTCGGTCACGCCGGACAGGGCGCCCCCGACCGGCTCGGTCACCGTGCCGGCCACCTGCCCCACGGGCTTCGTGACGGCCTGCAGCGGCTGGGTGGCGTCCGAGGACGAGGAACCGGTGTCCGCGGTGGCCTTCTTCGCGGAGGTGTCGAGGAGCCCGGTGACCGGCTCGGCCGCCTTCAGGACCGGGCCGGTGAGCGGCTCCGTGCTCCTGAGGACGGGCTCGGTGACCGGCGACAGCGCGCCGAGCACCGGCGTCGTCACCGGCTCGAGGGTGTCGGTGAGGGGCCGGGTGACGGGCTTGACCGCCTTCGTCACCGGGCGGACGGCCTCGGTCACGGGGGACACGGCACCGCCGAGGGTCTTCCCGACCGGTGCCGCGGCCTGCGCGACCGGGGCGACGACGCCACCGACGGCGTCCCCGACCGGGCGGACGTTCTCGGTGACGTCCTGGATCGGGCCGGTGCTGGTCCCGCCGCGCGACGGCGGGGTGCCGGTCACGGGCTCGAGGATGTTGCCCGCGGACGGCCGGTCCGGGTTGTTGATCGGGGCGACGATCGGGGCGAGCGGCGAGCCCGTCCCACCGGAGCCGCGCGGAGCCGGGACCGCCGGCGACGACGGGGCCCCGGTGCCCGGGTTCCCGGTCGAGGGCGAGGTGGGCGTGCGGGGCGCGGGGACCGCGACGGCGGGCCCGGCGGCGGTGCCCGGGGCGCGGCCCGCCGCGACGGCCTGCGCCGGCTGCTGCGGACCGAAGGCGACGGCCATCCAGTCGGTGGCGCCGGGGGCGGTCGCGGGCGCGTCCGGCAGCGGCGAGCTCAGTGCCACGTTCGCCGGGAGGTACTGGGCGGGCAGCGTGTCCGGGGTGTCGCCCGCGGTGGGCAGGCCGAAGCCGGGGAACAGGCCGTCGGCGGCGGCGCGCGCGTCGGAGTTCTCGGTGCCGACGCCGTTGTAGAGCGCCGCGCCGAGCACGGAGCCCGCGGCGAGCAGCGCGCCGGCGACCACACCGGCACGACGACGACCCGACACCTGACGGCCGGTCCAGCCGTCGGCGCCGGCCGCGGCGCGGGGCTGCGGGAGGTCGATGTCCCCCCAGCCGCCCGGGGCACCCGCGGCGGCGATGTCACCGGCCGACGCGGCGTCGGCGGCCGCGCCGTCGGCCACCGGGGGACGCCCCTCTCGGCGCAGCAGGTCACCGACGGACAGGACGGGCCCGGTGAGCGGACCCGCGCCGTCGGAGGACGCGTGGGATGCACGCGAGTGACGCGCCAGCAGTTCGGCGACGCTCACCACGTCGCGGGGCCCGGTGGCGCCGGGGGCGCCGGGGAGCGGGGCTCCGGCAGGTGTGTCGGTCACGGCCGCACGTCCTCCTTCGGGTCATTTCGACCTGGGAAGATGTACCGGAAAGAGTCCTTGATCCCCAAGTGATCACACTCCGCTCGTCGCAGATCACCCGATCGGGTGGTTCCCGTTCATCGGCCGTATCCGACCGCTCGACCTGCTCGTTGCCTCGCAAGGCAACCACTGCGCAAGCCTGCCCCGACCTGAACCCCAGGTGGGGCCCGTGTGGGCGTGTCGCCCTGTGTACTGCGCGTGAATCGCCGAGCGGTCGCCGCTCCGGCCCCCGTCGCCGGGCGCGACAGGGTGTCACACGGTCGTCAACGGCCGCCGAGACGTCCGCGGCCCAGCCGCAGCAGCATCATCGCCAGCTCGCGGCCCTCGGGGCCGAGGTCGGCGAAGCGGTCCAGCACCGCCATCTCGCGGCTGTAGACGATGCGCGGTCCGCCCGCGGCCATGCGGGCGGCACCGATGCGCTTCGAGACCTCGGTGCGGCGGAGGATCGCGTCGAGGATCTCGGCGTCGAGCCGGTCGATCTCCCGGCGCAGCTGCTCGATCTCGGGGTCGGCTCCGGTGCGCACCTCGGTGCTCGTGCCGGAGCTCGGCTGCGGGGCTGCGGGGTCGGTCACGGTCATGGTCTCCTCGTCTCGGTCACGGGCCGTCGGGACCGAGGACATGCGAACGCCCCGGGTCCGTCGGACTCCGGGGCGTGCGGGTGGCGTCTGGGCTCAGACGGGCGGCGCAGCGGGAACCGGGGTCCGGTACCCGTAGCGAAATCGCCCGTCGTGAGCCACGCGGCGAGTGTAGACCACCCGGCGCACCGGGCCGCCGTGGTTTCCGGGACCGGCGACGCCGGAGCGGGGTCGTCGGACCCCCGGCGTACCGTGTTCGACACGATGAGTGCGCTGTTCGAACTCCCCGGGACGGGCCCCGCCGCCGCTGCCGAGCCGACGACGGCCCAGGGCCGCCGCCTGCTGGACGGCCTGAACGACCGCCAGCGGGAGGCCGTGACGCATGCGGGTTCACCGCTGCTGATCGTCGCCGGAGCGGGGTCGGGGAAGACCCGCGTGCTCACCCACCGGATCGGCTGGCTGCTCGCCGAACGCGGGGTGCACCCCGGCGAGGTCATGGCGATCACCTTCACCAACAAGGCCGCGGCCGAGATGAAGGAGCGCGTCGACGCCCTCGTCGGGCGACGCTCCGGGCCGATGTGGGTGTCCACCTTCCACTCCATGTGCGTGCGGATCCTCCGGCGCGAGGCCAAGCACCTCGGCGTGCGCAGCGCCTTCTCCGTCTACGACGCCGACGACACCCGCCGCCTCGTCGGCATCGTCGGGCGCGACCTGGAGCTGGACCCGAAGAAGTTCGCCCCGCGCGCACTGGCCGCCCAGATCTCCAACCTGAAGAACGAGCTCGTCTCGCCGGACGAGGCCGCCGAGCGCGCCGCCACCGACCACGAGCGGCGCATCGCCGAGGTCTACGGCGTCTACCAGTCGCGGCTGCGCCAGGCGAACGCCTTCGACTTCGACGACCTGATCATGGAGACGGTCTCGCTGCTGGACCGGCTGCCGGCCGTCGCCGAGTACTACCGGCGCCGCTTCCGGCACGTCATGGTCGACGAGTACCAGGACACCAACCACGCCCAGTACGAGCTGGTCCGCCAGCTCGTCGCGCCGGCCACGGCGAACGGGCGTCCCGGCGAGCTGTGCGTCGTCGGTGACTCGGACCAGTCGATCTACGCCTTCCGCGGCGCGAACATCCGCAACATCATCGAGTTCGAGCAGGACTTCCCGGACGCGCGGACCATCCTGCTGGAGCAGAACTACCGCTCGACCCAGACGATCCTGTCCGCGGCGAACGCGGTGATCGCCCGCAACCCGGAGCGGCGGGACAAGCGGCTGTGGTCCGACTCGGGCGACGGCGAGCGTGTCGTCGGCTACGTCGCGGACAACGAGCACGACGAGGCGTCGTTCGTCGCCCGTGAGATCGACCGGCTCGTCGACACCGGCGAGTACCGCAACTCCGACATCGCGGTGTTCTACCGGACCAACAACCAGTCCCGCGTCTTCGAGGACGTGTTCCTGCGGGTCGGGCTGCCCTACAAGGTCGTCGGCGGGGTGCGGTTCTACGAGCGCCGCGAGATCCGCGACGCGCTGGCCTACCTGCGGGTGCTGTCCAACCCGGAGGACACGGTCAGCCTGCGCCGGATCCTCAACGTGCCCAAGCGCGGCATCGGGGACCGGGCCGAGGCCGTCGTCGCCGAGTACGCCGAGCGCGAGCGCACCTCGTTCGCCCGCGCGCTGCGCGCCGCCGCCGAGGAGCCGCAGCGGCTCCCCGCCCTGGCGACCCGCTCGCAGAAGAACATCGCCGGGTTCGTGCGGATGCTCGACGAGCTGCGCGAGCTCGTCGAGCGCGGCGACGACACCGCCGAGGTCCTCGAGGCCGTCTACGCGCGCACCGGCTACCTGGAGGAGCTGCAGGCGTCGGAGGACCCGCAGGACGGCACCCGGATGGACAACCTCGCCGAGCTCGTCACGGTGGCGCGGGAGTTCGCGGGGGACGCCGCCGTCGCGGACCTGGCGCCGGACGGCGGGGCCGCGATCGGGTCCGGTGCCGCCCCCGCCGACGGGGCATCCGACGGCGCGGCCCCCGAGGGCGAGGCCGACACCTACGACGACACCCCCGACGGTGTCCCGGAGCCCGGCTCGCTGGCCGCGTTCCTGGAGCGCGTCGCGCTCGTCGCGGACGCGGACTCCATCCCCGACGACGACTCCGGCGTGGTCACGATGATGACCCTGCACACGGCGAAGGGCCTGGAGTTCCCGGTGGTCTTCCTGACGGGCTGGGAGGACGGGATCTTCCCCCACCTGCGCACCCTCGGGGACCCGAAGGAGCTCGCCGAGGAGCGCCGCCTGGCCTACGTCGGGATCACCCGCGCGGAGAAGCGGCTCTACCTGTCCCGGGCGATCGTCCGGTCCGCGTTCGGGCAGCCCAGCACCAACCCGGCGTCGCGCTTCCTCGACGAGGTGCCCCCGTCACTGCTCGACTGGCGGCGCACCGAGGAGCAGCTCGCCGCACAGCGGCCGTCGGCGCCGGTGGGGCGGTTCGGGTTCGGGAAGCGGCCGCAGGCGACCGACCGCGGGAGCTGGAAGGTCCCGGAGAGGTCGCTGAACAACCAGTCGCTGCACCTCGACGTCGGGGACCGGGTCAACCACGACAAGTACGGCCTGGGCACCGTCGTCGCGGCCGACGGCATCGGCCCGCGCGCGACGGTGACGATCGACTTCGGCTCGGGCGGGACGGTCCGGCTGATGCTGATCGGCGGCGTCCCGATGCAGAAGCTGTAGACCTCAGTCGTCGTCGCGGTCCTGCGTCGCGGCCTCGGCCGGGGTCAGCACCTTCACCGACCCGAACGCCCCGACGACGTGCACGTCCACCGTCCGGTCGCCCGGCGCGGCGCACGCCGTCGGGCAGTCGGTCGAGCCGAACACAGTGAACCCGGAGACGTCCGCCCGGGTGCCCTCGGGCACCACGACCTCGACCGAGCCGAACAGCAGCACCCCGCCCACCCGCGGGGCCTCGGCCTGGACCCCGATCGTGCGGGACCCGAACACCGTCACGCCGTCGGTCAGCGGCAGCACCTGCGACCCGCCCCAGACGGCGGCGACGACCAGCGCGGCCGTGGCGAGGATCCCGCCGGCGCGCCGCCCGGCGGCCGCGGCGAACTCGCCGGTCGGTGCCCGCGCCGGGAGTGCCGTGGTCGGCGCCTGCTCGACGGCGGCGGTGGGCGCCCCGGCGGTGTCGGCCGGGAGGTCGCGGGTCAACGGCTCCAGGTCGGCGCGGGTGCGGGCCGCCCAGGCCTTCGCCGAGCGTTCCTCGTACTCGGGCAGGGACAGTCGTCCCTCGCCGTGCGCGCGCTGCAGCCGGGCGTCGACCGCCCGTCGCTCGCCGTCCCCCACCCGGTACGCCGACTCGTCCGCCACCCGGCCATTCTGGACCGTCCGGGCGGGCCGGGGAGCGGCGACCGCCGGTCAGGCGTCGCGGGAGCCCGTCGCGGCGGTGACGTCGAGGCCGCGCGCGGCCAGCCACGGCAGCGGGTCGATCTTGGTGCCGTCCGGCTCCCACACCTCGAGGTGCAGGTGCGGGCCGGTGGACTGGCCGCGGTTGCCGACCTCGGCGATCTCGTCGCCGGCCTCGACCTGCTGGCCCTCCTGCACGAACGACCGGTTGATGTGGCCGTAGACGGTGCTGGTGCCGTCGGGGTGCTTGAGCACCACCCACATCCCGAAGCCGCTGGCCGGGCCGGACTTCTCCACGACGCCGTCGGTCAGGGCGAAGATCGGGGTGCCGATCGGGGCGGCGAGGTCGATGCCCTTGTGCTGCACGCCCCAGCGGGCGCCGAAGCCGGAGGTGAACCGGCCGGCCGTCGGCATGACCAGGGCCTCGCCGTTGTACATGACCGCCTTCGGGGCGCCGTGCGACATCGCGGTCGTCACGGCCCGCTCCAGCTTGGCGGCCTCGCGGCCCATCCGGGCGGCCTTCGTCAGGTTGGCGACGTCGACCTTCGAGGTGGAGTCCAGGTCGGGCAGCGACGCGGCCTGCGCGGAGAGCTGCTCGCCGCCGATCGCGGAGGCGTCCATCGGGGCGGTCGTGTCGGCCGGGCGGGTGTCGCTGGACACCGGCAGCATCGCCGAGGCGGCGAGCCGGGCGTAGGCCTCCTCGACCGCGGCCTCACCGCCCCAGCCGGGCACCCCGAGGGCGCCGGCGACCGTCTGACCGGCCGCGACCAGGGCGCCACCGGCCGCCGCGGCGACGGTCACACGGGTACGCGAGACCACCGGCGGGGGAGCCGGGAGCGCCGGGAGCCGGTGACCGGCCGGCGGCACAGGGGGGAGCGTGCCGGGCCGGGCCTCCGGTCGCGTGGCGCCGCTGGGGAAGCGGTGGCGCGACAAGACTGCCCTTCTGGTGTTCAGGGCGCCGCGGGCCGTTCGGCGGTGATCGTCGGAGTGGGGGCTCCGTCGGGGGATGGCGTCGTTCGGGGCGACACCGATCACCGTGACCGGTCCGTGACGTGGACGACGCGACGGTAACCCGGGCCCCGCCGGGCGGCAACGGCGGCCCGCCGCGCGGTTGCGGACGGTCGCGGATCATCGACGACCGGTCGGGCGGTCGGCGACGCGACGGCGAACGGAGGATCCCATTCCCCCACCCGGACCGGACGCTCAGGCGCCTTCGGCGGCGTGCCGGCCGACCAGCCGCAGCGACCCGCGCAGCCGCCGGTCGCGCACCCGGTCGTGCTCGCGCCGCTCCGCCTCCCCGCGGGCCAGCGTGCTCGCCACGAAGTGCACCGTGCGCCGGTCCACCGGCAGCGCGAGATGGCCCACGTCGTCGAGCTCCAGCTCGGTGACGTCGAGGTCCGGGTGACGCAGCCGGGAGTTCCGCTGCGGGACGATGATCTCGTCCATCCGCGACCAGACCACCAGGAACCGGGTCCGGCAGCCGGGGGCCGGTTCGTCCAGCTCGCGCAGGATCGCCGAGCCGGGGCGGAGCTGGCGGCACAGCGGCAGCGGCGCGATCCGGGCCAGGTTGCTGCCCGAGTGCGGGCTGCCGAGCGTCGCCAGGGTGTCGACGACGGCGTCGCCCCCCATCCGCTGCACGTAGTAGCGGGCGATCACCCCGCCGAGGGAGTGCCCGACGATGTGCACCCGGTCCGACCCGGTGGCCTCGCGCAGCCGTTCGACGTGGCCGCGCAGCTCGTGCGCCGCGGTGCGGACGTCGTCGGTGAACAGGCTGTAGTTGATGGCGTGCACCACCCCGAAGCCGCGCCGGCGCAGCTCGTGGGCGAACACGGTGAACACCGAGCGGTTGTCCATGATGCCGTGGACCAGCAGGATCGGCGTCCCGGCGGCGGTGGGGTCGGCGACGACCAGGCTGCGCTTGACCGGCGGCAGGCTGTCGGTGCGCCAGTGGCCGTGCGGGCGGACGGTCTCCTCGGCCAGCCCGATCGGGTACAGCGCGAGGTGCGCGGCCAGCCAGGCGCCCTCCAGTGCCAGTCCGCGCAGTCCCGCCCGCGAGGTGAAGGTCCGCGCGGCGTATCCCGCCGCCTGCCCGAGATCGGACGTCGCGGCCGTCACTGTCGACAGCGCCCCGTCGGCGATCGCGCGCAGGCGAGCGCCTCCGGGTAGCGACGTCGCCATGTCCGAAAGGTAAGGCAGGTCACAGGATTCCGCTGTGTCGCGGGACGGTCGGTGGCCCCGATCACTCGGTCGGCCGATCTGAATCGAGCACTGCGCCGACGGGGTGACAGCGGTCACCGGCCCAGGTCAGGACCGGTGCGCGCGGCGTGGCTAGGCTCCCCGTCGCAGCATCACCGACGTCCGCGACCGCTGCCGCCCGCCACCTGTGCGGGGCGCGCCCGGAGAACGAGCCGGGGTCGCGCCGGTCGCGGCGAGAGCGAAGTGGAGCGGGAGAGCCGAGTGGACCTCTACGAGTACCAGGCGAAGGACCTCTTCGCCGCGCACGGAGTCCCGGTGCTGCCGGGCCGGACCGTGGACAACGCCGCCGACGCGGCGGCCGCGGCGGCCGAGCTGGGCACCGCCGTCGTGGTCAAGGCACAGGTCAAGACCGGTGGTCGGGGCAAGGCCGGCGGCGTGAAGCTGGCCGAGAACGCCGACGAGGCCAAGGAGAAGGCCGAGGCCATCCTGGGCCTCGACATCAAGGGTCACACCGTGCACCAGGTCCTGGTCACCGAGGCCAGCGACATCGCCGAGGAGTACTACTTCTCCTTCCTGCTGGACCGGTCCAACCGCACCTTCCTGGCCATGTGCTCGGCCGAGGGCGGCATGGAGATCGAGCAGCTGGCCGTCGAGCGCCCGGACGCGCTGGCCCGGATCGCCATCGACCCGATCGCCGGTGTCGACAAGGCCAAGGCCGACGAGATCGTCGCCGCGGGCAAGATCCCGGCCGCCGTCGCCGACGAGGCCGCGAACGTGATCGTGAAGCTCTGGGAGACCTTCGTCTCCGAGGACGCGACGCTGGTCGAGGTCAACCCGCTGGTCCGTGACCCGCAGGACAAGGTGATCGCCCTCGACGGCAAGGTCACCCTGGACACCAACGCCGACTTCCGGCACCCGCAGCACGCGGACCTGGTCGACGAGCGCACCGAGAACCCGCTCGAGGCGAAGGCCAAGGCCAAGGGCCTCAACTACGTCAAGCTCGACGGCGGCCAGGTCGGCATCATCGGCAACGGCGCGGGGCTCGTCATGAGCACCCTCGACGTCGTCGCCTACGCCGGCGAGGCGCACGGCGGGGTCAAGCCCGCCAACTTCCTCGACATCGGCGGCGGCGCCTCGGCGCAGGTCATGGCCGACGGCCTGGACGTCATCCTGGGTGACGACGAGGTCAAGAGCGTCTTCGTCAACGTCTTCGGCGGCATCACCGCGTGCGACGCGGTCGCCAACGGCATCGTCGAGGCCCTCAAGATCCTGGGCGACGACGCGACCAAGCCGCTGGTCGTCCGCCTGGACGGCAACAACGTCGAGGAGGGTCGTCAGATCCTCGCCGACGCGAACCACCCGCTCGTCACCGTGGTGGGCACGATGGACGACGCGGCCGCCAAGGCCGCCGAGCTCGCGAACGCTGGAGCCTGAGACATGTCGATCTTCCTCAACGAGAACAGCAAGGTCATCGTCCAGGGCATCACGGGCGGCGAGGGCACCAAGCACGCCACCAAGATGCTCGCCGCCGGGACGAACATCGTGGGTGGTGTGAACGCCCGCAAGGCCGGGACCACGCACACCATCGGCGACAAGGACGTCACCGTCTACGGCACGGTCGAGGAGGCGATCAAGGAGACCGGCGCCGACGTGTCGGTCATCTTCGTCCCGCCGAAGTTCGCCAAGGACGCCGTGATCGAGGCCATCGACGCCGAGATCCCGCTGGCCGTGGTCATCACCGAGGGCATCCCGGTGCACGACTCGGCGTACTTCTGGGCGCACGCGGTCGCCACCGGCAACAAGACCCGGATCATCGGCCCGAACTGCCCCGGCATCATCTCGCCCGGCAAGTCCAACGCGGGCATCATCCCGGCGAACATCGCCGGCGCGGGCAGGATCGGCCTGGTGTCGAAGTCCGGCACGCTGACCTACCAGATGATGTACGAGCTGCGTGAGTTCGGCTTCTCCACCGCCATCGGCATCGGCGGCGACCCGGTCATCGGCACCACCCACATCGACGCCCTCGAGGCGTTCGAGGCGGACCCCGAGACCGAGGCCATCGTGATGATCGGTGAGATCGGTGGCGACGCCGAGGAGCGCGCCGCGGACTTCATCAAGGCCAACGTCACCAAGCCGGTCGTCGGCTACGTCGCGGGCTTCACCGCCCCCGAGGGCAAGACGATGGGCCACGCCGGCGCGATCGTGTCCGGCTCGGCCGGCACCGCGCAGGCCAAGAAGGAGGCCCTCGAGGCCGCCGGTGTCAAGGTCGGCAAGACGCCGTCCGAGACCGCCGCGCTGATGAAGGAGATCCTCTCCGCCTGATCGGAGTTCGGGTCGCACGTCCGACGCGCGGGCCCCGGGAACTTCTCCCGGGTGCCCGCGCGTCGTGCTGTGTGCACCCCGAGCGCCTCACCCGGCCGGGTCGGGGGCATCGGCTAGCGTGCGGTGCAGCGAGTCCGTCCGTCACACGGGAGTGGTCGTCATGTCGAGCAACGAGCCCGGGGCCGTCCCGGCTCCGGAGCAGGCCGCGCCCGCTCCGACGGTGCGGGTCGCCGTCCTGGCGGGGGCCGTGCTGGCCCTGCTGGCGCTGGTACTGACCTTCTTCGACGTCACGACCGGGCTGTTCCCGGTCGCGATGGTCGTCGCCGGTGGCGTCGCGGGAGGCCTCACCCTGCTGCCCGGCACCGGGCGCACCCTGGTCGCGGGCGTGGTCCTGTCGACGACGGGGGCGCTGACGATGCTGCTGCTCCTGGCCGGCAGCGGCACCGGGGCGGTCGGCGGCACGCTCGGGTGGGTCGTGTTCGTGGTCGCGCTGCTCGCCGCCGCCGCACTGCTCTACGCCCAGCTCCTCCTGTCCGGTGTCGTCTCCGCCCCCGCGCCGCGGGCGCAGCGCCCGTCGCACGTCGGGCAGCCCGGCTGGGGCCCCGGCCCCGGCCAGGTCCCGCCGGGCCGGCAGCCGCCCTGGATGCCGCAGCAGCCCTACGGTGCGGGCCAGCCGGGTGCCGCGGCCCCGTACGGTGCGGCCTCCGGTGCGACGCCCTACGGAGCGGACCCCTACGCCTCGGGCCAGTACGGCGCGAGCCCCTACGCCGCCCAGCCCGGCGCGGCCCCGTACACCCCCGGCCAGCCCGGTGCGGGCCAGTACGCCGCCGGACAGCACGTCGCGGGGCAGCCCGGTGCGGGACAGCACGGTGTCGCCCAGCCGGGCGCCGGCCAGTACGGCGCCGGCCAGTACGGAGCGGGCCAGTACGGCGCCGCCCACGGTGCGGCGCAGTCCGGTGCGGTGCAGCCCGGCGCGGATCACGCCGGTGCCGCCGCGTACGGCGCCCCCGGTGCGGTGCCCGCCGCGTCGCAGCCCGCCGCCGGGCAGTACCCGGCGCAGTCCGGGGCCCACGGCGCGCCCGAGGTGCCCGGGGCGCAGGACCGGACCGGCGACGACGCGGGCCGTCACGCGGTCGGCGGCCGCACCCCGCAGGCGGACGCGGCACCGCACACGCCGTCCGGCGCGGGCGGCGCCTTCTCCGGGGTGTCCTACGGTGACCGCGCCGCCGCGGTGACCGGCGCGCCGGGGGGCGAGCAGGCCCCGCCCCCGACCACCCCCCACACGGCGGGCACGAGCGGTACCGGGGACGACGCGGGCGTCACCCGCCCCTCCGCGATCCCCGGCTCCGGCTCCGCCCCGGCGCCCGGCGAGCAGACCGAGCGCCCCGCGGCCCCGGCGTCCGGTGACGACGAGGCCACCCGCACCTTCCGGCCCGGCGGTGACGGCTCCGCCTGAGCGGAGGGAACCGTGGGTCCCGGCACGTCGCGGCGTGCCTGCCCCTCCCGGGCCGCGTTCGCTGCGACGCTGACCGGGTGAGCACCACCCCGCCCCGTCCCGCCCGCGGCCGCCCGGGCTCCCGGGCCCGGTCCACCGGGCCCGCACCGGAGCGCTCCCGCGGTGGGCGCGCGACCGCCGTCGCGGACCGGGAGCGGGGGCGCCGCCGCCCCGCCCGGACCCCGACGCGCGGTACCGGGACCGGCACCGGGCTGGACCGGCTGCGGATCCTGCTCGTGGCCACGATGGGCGCCGTCCTCGCCGGGTACACGATGCTCGTCCCGGTGGCGGCGCTGCTGACCGGCACCGGCGGCGTCGCGGTCACCGCGGACGGGGCACTCGCCACAGCCGTCCCGCTGTGGCTGGCCGCGCACCTCATCCCGGTCGCGGTGGACGGGCGCCCGTTCGGGGTGCTGCCGCTGCTGCCGACGCTGGTGGTCGTCGCGCTGGTCGCCTTCTGCTCGCGCTGGGCGGTGCTCCGCCTGGGCGGGCGGGTCCGGCACGACGCGGGCGCCGTCGTCGCGTCCCAGGCCGGGGCCGCCGCCGCGCTCGCCGTGCTCGCCGGCGCACTGCTGCCGCGGGACATGGCCGTCACCGCCCCCTGGGCGTCGATGATCGGGGCCGGGCTGGTGGCCGGGGCGGCCGCCGGGATCGGCGTCGTCCACGCCTGCGGGGCGCCGGCGGCCTGGAAGCGGGTGCTGGCGGGTTGGCCCGGCGCGGCGCTCGCCGGGGCCCGGGTCGCGGCCGCCGCGCTGCTGCTGGTCGCCGCCCTCGTCCTGACCGTGGCGCTGGTCGCGAGCGCCCCGGACGTCGCCGACACCGCCGAGCGCATCGCCCCCGGCGCCTGGGCGGGCGTCGGGGTGCTGGTGCTGAGCATCGGGTACCTGCCGAACGCCCTGGTCGGGGCGCTGTCCTGGGCGCTGGGCGCGGGGGTGTCGGTCGGTATCGCCCGCTCCGGTCCGTTCGGCGTCGAGCCGGGTCCGCTGCCGCCGTTCCCGCCCGCGGTGGTCCTGCCCGTCGCCACCGTCCCGACGGCCGCGGTGCTGGTCGTGCTGCTGCCCGTCGTCGCGGGGGTGCTCGGCGGGATCGCCTGCCGGCGGGCGCTGGCCGACGACGCGCCGGTCGTGGACCGGGTCGCGGCACCGGCGCTGGCGGCCGTGGTCGTCGCGGTCGGGGCGGCCGTCCCGGCGGCGCTCGCCGGGGGTGCGCTCGCGGGCGGGCCCTACGACCCGGTGTCGTTCCACCCGTGGGCGGTCCTCGGCTGCGCGCTGCTGCTGGTCGGGACCCCGGCCGTGCTGACCTGCGCCGGGACCGAGCTCGCCCGGCACGTCCCGATGGGCGGCACCGACCGGTCGCGGACCGCGGTCGACCGGGCCCGGGCGGCCCGGGACCGCCGTCGCGCGTCGACGGTGGGGGAGCTGGTCGAACGCCGTCGCACCGCCGGGGCGCCCGCCCGCCGTGCCGACGCCGTGTGGGACGACGACGGGGGCCACGACGACCTCCACCCCTACTCCGACGCCGCCCCCGACGAGGAGCCCGACGGAGCCGGTCGCACGGCCGCCCGTCGCGTCGACGGTTCCGCCGGCCGTGACCCCGCCGGCGACGACGAGGACCCCGACGACGACCCCGACCACGGCGACGGCGACGACGCGGGGGACCACGGCCCCGACGGTCGCCGCGCAGCCGGGCGCCGCGCCGACCGGGGCACCGACGGCGGGGACCCGTCCGACCGGCGCACCGACGGCCGGACCGACCGGATCACCCGCCCCCGCGACCGCTCCCGGGACGACTGACCCGCCCGGCCGGGCCGGGTGACCCGGGCCACCGCACCGGCCGCCCTCGTCGTCGGAGGGCGCGTCTACCCTGGCCAGGGGCCGTGGAGCGGCCCGGACCGGCGAGGAAGGGACACGGTGGGCGCGCAGGAGCGGCACGGGGCGCTGCGGGTCGTCGTCCTCGTCTCCGGGAGCGGCACCCTGCTGCAGGCACTGCTCGACACCGCGGGCGCCGGGTTCGCCGTCGTCGCCGTCGGGGCCGACCGGGCGGGTGCCACCGGGCTCGACCGGGCCCGCACCGCGGGTGTCCCCACCTTCGTCGAGCGGGTCGCCGACCACCCCGACCGCGACGCCTGGAACACCGCGCTCGCCGCGGCCGTCCTCGCGCACCGGCCGGGCCTCGTCGTCGGGGCGGGGTTCATGAAGCTCGTCTCCCCGGCCTTCCTGGACGCGCTCGGATGCCCGATGCTGAACACGCACCCGGCGCTGCTGCCGGCGTTCCCCGGCGCGCACGCCGTCCGGGACGCGCTGGCCGCCCGGGTGCCCGTCACCGGCGCGACCGTGCACGAGGTCGACGCCGGGCTCGACACCGGACCGGTGCTCGCGCAGGCGGAGGTCCCCGTGCTCCCGGGCGACGACGAGACCTCCCTGCACGAGCGCATCAAGACCGAGGAACGACGGCTGCTGGTCGCGACCGTGCGACGGTTCGCCGCCGCCGCCCAACCCCATGAGGTGAACAGTGAGTGAGCGCAGGCCGGTACGCCGGGCCCTGATCAGCGTCTACGACAAGGCCGGTCTCCTCGACCTGGCCACCGGGCTGCACGCCGCCGGGGTGGAGATCGTCTCGACCGGCTCCACCGCACAGCGGATCGCCGACGCCGGCGTCCCGGTCACCCCCGTCGAGGAGGTCACCGGGTTCCCCGAGTGCTTCGACGGCCGGGTCAAGACCCTGCACCCGCGGGTGCACGCCGGGCTGCTCGCCGACACCCGCAAGCCCGAGCACCTCGCGCAGCTCGAGCAGCTGAACATCGCGCCGTTCGACCTGCTGGTGTCCAACCTCTACCCGTTCCGCGAGACCGTCGCGTCCGGCGCGGGCCGCGACGAGGCCGTCGAGCAGATCGACATCGGCGGCCCGGCGATGGTGCGGGCCTCGGCGAAGAACCACGAGAGCGTCGCGGTCGTCGTCGACCCGTCGCGCTACGCCTGGGTGCTCGAGCAGGTCGGCGCGGGCGGGTTCGTCGTGGAGGACCGCCGCAGGCTGGCCGCCGACGCCTACCGGCACACCGCCGCCTACGACGTCTCGGTCGCGACCTGGATGGGCGAGCAGTTCCCCGCGGGCGACGACGACGCCTCCGCCGAGTGGGTGGGCGCCACCTGGACCCGCGAGCGCCCGCTGCGCTACGGCGAGAACCCGCACCAGTCCGCCGCGCTCTACACCGACGGCACCGGTTCGGGCCTGGCCGGCGCCGAGCAGCTGCACGGCAAGGAGATGTCCTACAACAACTACGTCGACGCCGACGCCGCCTGGCGCGCCGCGCACGACCACGGCGACCGCCCCACGGTCGCGGTGATCAAGCACGCCAACCCGTGCGGGATCGCGGTCGGCGCCGACGTCGCCGAGGCCCACCGCAAGGCGCACGCCACCGACCCGGTGTCGGCGTTCGGCGGGGTCATCGCGGTCAACGGCGAGGTCTCGGTCGCGATGGCCGAGCAGGTCGCCGAGATCTTCACCGAGGTCGTCGTGGCCCCCGGCTACGCCGACGGCGCCCTCGAGGTGCTCCAGCGCAAGAAGAACGTCCGTGTCCTCCGCATCCCCGACGGCGCCGCCCGCACCGGCACCGAGATCCGCCCGATCTCCGGCGGGCTGCTGGTGCAGCAGCGCGACCTCGTCGACGCCGACGGCGACGACCCGGCCGCCTGGAAGCTCGTCACCGGCGACGCCGTCGCCCCCGAGGTGCTCGACGACCTCGCGTTCGCCTGGCGTGCCTGCCGCGCGGTGAAGTCCAACGCGATCCTGCTCGCCCACGACGGCGCCGCGGTCGGCGTCGGCATGGGCCAGGTCAACCGGGTCGACGCGGCGAAGCTCGCCGTGACCCGGGCCGGGGACCGGGCCCGCGGCTCGGTCGCCGCCTCCGACGCGTTCTTCCCCTTCCCCGACGGGCTGGAGGTGCTGCTCGACGCCGGGGTCGCCGCCGTCGTGCAGCCCGGCGGCTCGGTCCGCGACGACGAGGTCGTCGCGGCCTGCGCGAAGGCGGGCGTGCCGATGTACCTGACCGGGACGCGGCACTTCGCCCACTGACCCACCGCCCACCCCGACGGCCCGGGACCGCCTCGCGCGGCCCGGGCCGTCGACCCGTCGGCGTTCGGAGCAGTTCGGAGGGTGTCCCGGCCGAGAATGTCGGGGGTGCGTGCGACGGTCCTCCCGTCGTCGTCGCCACCCCCACCCGGGGGATGCGAAGAGACGGCACAGGCCCTATGCTTCGAACGTCAGTTCGAGCACGCGTCGCCTTCCCCGCGGCGCGCCGGGCGAGGTCGCGACCGTTCGGTCGTGGCGCGGTGTGTGGCGGGGAGGTACTGCGGTGCGCGTCGGTGCGGGCGAGGGGCCGGTCGTCGTCGGAGGAGCGGCGGCGGTCGGCCGGGTGGTCGGCGGTGCCGGTGGGGGAGCCGGCGTCGACGCCGGGGACGACACCGGTCCGGAGGGGTCCGGGCCGGTGGTCGGGGCCGGGTCACGTGTCCCCGGGGGCGGGCGGGAGCCGCTGCCCGGGGCACGGGGCCCGGCCGGGGGCCGGGGGCCGCGGCCGGCTCGGCCGCCGAGCGGCTCGCCCGGGCCCGGCACGTCCTGCGCCGCACGGAGACCCGGGCGGGCCTGGAGCGGTCCCGGCCGGGGCCCGTGGGGCCCTGCCCGGAGCCGGAGCCCCCGGCCCGCAGCGCCGGGACGGTCGAGGCGCGTCCGGTGACCGAGGCCGACCTGCTGCCGGTGCCGGGGTCGCTGGCCGGTCTGCTGCCCGGCGGGGGCCTGCGGCGGGGGTCCACCGTGGCGGTGGGTGTGGGGTCCGGCGCGGGGTCGCTGCTGTTCGCGCTGCTGGCCGCCGCGTCCGCGGAGGGCGCGTGGGCGGGCGTGGTCGGCCGTCCCGGCCTCGGCGCGACGGCCGCGGCCGAGGCGGGCGTGCGGCTGGACCGGCTGGCGCTGGTCCCCGACCCCGGCGCGGACCTGGTCGGGGTGACCGCGGCACTGCTGGACGGGCTGGACCTCGTGGTGGTGGCCCGGCCCGCTCCGGCCCGGCCGGGTGGGGGGTGGAGGTGCTCCTCCCGGGCCCCGGCGGGACGGTCGTCCCCGCCCCGGCGACACCCCCGGTCCCCGCGGTGCCGTCGGTGCCCGCGATCACCTCGGTGCCGTCGGTGCCCGCGGTCTCCGCGGCCGGGGTGGGCGAGGTCGCGGTCGCGCGGCCCGTGGCCCGGGCGGCGGGATGAGCACGCCCGGTACGGCGGAGGCGGGCGGCGCGACGGGCACGGGCGGCGGTGGACGGGCGGAGCCCGACCCGCGGGTGCTGGCGGTCTGGTCCCCGGACTGGCCGGTCACCGCGGCCGCCCGCGCCGCGCACGTCCCGGCGGACCGGCCGGCCGCGGTCCTGCACGCCAACCGGGTCCTGGCCTGCTCGGCGACGGCCCGCCGGCACGGGGTCCGCCGGGGGCTGCGGCGCCGGGAGGCGCAGGCCCGGTGCCCGGAGCTCGTGGTGCTCGCCCCCGACCCGGGGCGCGACGCCCGGCTGTTCGAGCCGGTCGCCGCCGCGGTGGAGGCGCTCGCCCCCGGCGTCGAGGTGGTGCGGCCGGGGCTGCTGGTGCTGCCCGCGCGCGGTCCGGTCGGCTGGTTCGGTGGGGAGCGCGCCGCGGTGGAGCGGCTGATCGACCAGGTCGCCCTGCACGCGGGGACCGAGTGCCAGATCGGCGTCGCGGACGGGATGTTCGCCGCCGCGCTCGCCGCCCGCCGGGGGCGCGGGGTGCCGCCGGGACGGTCGGCGGAGTTCCTCGCACCGCTGGAGGTCGCCGAGCTGGACCGGGACCCCGACGTCGACCGGGCCGCGCTGGTGGACCTGCTGCGCCGGCTGGGGCTGCGGTCGCTGGGGGCGTTCGCGTCGCTGTCGGAGTCCGACGTGGCCTCGCGCTTCGGCGCCGACGCGGTGGCCGCGCACCGGCTCGCCCGTGGGCTCGACCCCCGCCCGCCCGCGCGCCGGGTCCCGCCGGAGGAGCTGTCCGCGGCGGTCGAGCTGGACCCGCCGGTGGACCGGGTCGACGCGGCCGCCTTCGCCGCGCGGGCACTCGCGACCCGGCTGCACACCGCGCTCGCCGGGCACGGCCTGGCCTGCACCCGGCTGGGGGTGCACGCACGCACGGAGAGCGGGGAGGAGCTGCTGCGGGTCTGGCGGTGCGCCGAGCCGCTGACGCCGTCCGGGACGGTGGACCGGGTGCGCTGGCAGCTCGACTCGTGGCTCGGGCGCGGCGGCTCCGGGACGCTGGTCGCGCTGCGGCTCACCCCGGAGGACACCGTGGTCGCCGGGGCGCTGCAGCGCGGGCTGTGGGGCGACGTCGGCGAGGGCGACGAGCGGGCCGGGCGGACCCTGGTCCGGGTGCAGGCGCTGCTCGGGCCGGAGGCGGTGCTCACCGCGGTCCCGACGGGGGGCCGGGACCCGGGCGAGCGGGTGCGGCTGGTGCCGTGGGGCGACGAGCGGGTCGTCGAGGACACGGCGGTCCCCGCCCGGCCGGGACCCGTGGCTCCCGCGCGGGACGGCGCCACCGGTGCCCCCGGGCATGCGGAGCAGGTGACCCCGGAGCCTCCCGGTCGTCGTCCACCCGCCGACCCCCCGGCGACCTGGCCCGGCCGACTCCCGGCACCGTCCCCGGCGACGGTGCCCCCAGTCCCGGTCCCGGTCCGGTTGCTCGCCGCGGACGGCGCCGAGGTGTGCCCGGCCGCGCCGGACCTGCTCGACGGCGTCCCGCGCCGGGTCGCGGGCGGCGGCCCGGACCGGGAGGTCACCGGCTGGGCCGGACCCTGGCCGGTGCACACCCGCTGGTGGGCCCCCGACGGCCCCGGGCCCGCGGTCCGGCTGCAGGTCGTGCTCGCCGACGGCACGGCCCTGCTGCTCGTGCACCGCGGCGGCCGCTGGGAGGTGACGGGTGTCTACGACTGAGCCACCGGCCGCCGCGGGCGGGTCAGCGCTGCGGGACCCCGGTGAGGTCGACGGCGAACCGGCCGATCGCCGAGGCCATCGCCGTCACGTTCCGGTCCAGTGCGGTCCGGTCGATGTTGGTCAGCCGGTCGCAGGCCGTGTGGTAGCAGGGGTCGTAGGACTGTCCCGGCGTGCCGCCCCACTTCTGCGCCTGCTCCGGGGTCTTCCGCTCCTCGGCGCCGGTGAACAGGCCACCGGCCGGGATGCCGGCCTGGATGAACGGGCCGTAGTCCGAGCGCCCGTCGAACGCGGTGCCCTCGGGGCCGTTCACGCCGGCCCCGACCAGCGCCTCGGTCAGGACGCGCTCCGCGGTGTCGGAGCCGGGCGGGCCCGCCTCGCCGCCGAGGCCGTCGGAGTTGTCGCCGTCGTAGACGAGGTAGCCGGGGTTCGGCGAGCCGACCATGTCGAAGTTGAGGTACAGCGCGATCCGCGCGCGGTCGGCCTCGGACAGCCCCTCGACGTACTTCGTCGAGCCGACCAGGCCGATCTCCTCGGCGCCCCACCACGCGAAGCGCACCTTCTGGCCGACCGGCGGGGAACCGCCGAGCTTCTGCGCGATCTCGAGCAGGGCGGCGCTGCCGCTGCCGTTGTCGTTGATGCCGGCGCCCTCGGGCACGCTGTCGAGGTGGGCCCCGGCGACCACGACCCGGCCCGGGTCGCCGGTGGTGGTCTCGGCGATCACGTTCCGCGAGGTCTGCTGCCGGATCGTGGTGTCGAGCACCAGCGACGCCTGCTGCCCGTCGCGCAGGGCGGCTCCGGCGGTCCTCGTCACGGCCGCCGTCGGGACGACCCCCGGGGTGTCGCCGAGGGTGGCGGGCAGGGCCGCGTCCTCGGTGTTGACCACGATCACCGCCGCCGCGCCCGCCGCCCCCGCGAGCCGGGACTTCTGGCCGAACTCGCAGGTCCCGCGCTCGACGACGGCGATGGCCCCGGCCGGCATCCCGGCGTAGTCGGCGGCGTCGCAGCCCGGTGTCGGGTCCTGCGGGGTGCGCGGGCGCAGCGACAGCGGCGCGGTCAGCCCTCCGGGCGGGGTGGCGGGGGAGAAGCCGAGCACCTCGGTCGTCACCGGTGCGCCGGCCACGGTCAGCCGTGCGTCGCCCGCGGAGAAGGTGCGCACCTCGAACGACGGGGTCGACACCTCGAACCCGCTCGCACGCAGCGTCCCGACGACGTGGTCGACGGCCGCGTCGTACCCGGGGGTGCCCACCGCGCGGTTGCCGTCGTTCGCGTCGGCGAGCCTCTCGAACTGCTGCAGGTGGGCGTAGGCGCCGTCGCCGCCCACCGCGGCCGCGAGCCGCTGCGGCAGGCCGGGGTCGCCCTGCGCGGTCCCCTGACTCCCGCCGCCGGTGGTGCCGATCGTCGCGGCGCCCGGCGCCGCGGGGACGTCCGCGCAGGCCGCGAGCGCGACGACGGCCACCCCGGCCGCCGCGACCCTGACCAGCCGGTTCCCGAGACGTGGCCGGTGCAGGCCACCCGTCGTGCTCGCCCGTCCCATGGAGCCACCTCTGCCGTCCGGCCCGGTACCGGGCCTCGTCCGCGCCGGGTGTCCGGCGCTCCTCGTGCGTGCGCGGTACCGGTCGGGCGCCGCGGCGTCGGACCAGCATCCGCCATCGGGCGTGGCCGTGCGGTGAACCGACGATCACGACACGGCGTCACGAACACGACGGTACGACCCGGCGCGACCCGGGGCCGCGGTGATCCTCGGTCGATCCACACCGGGGTCTCAGTCGTTCCACAGGTTCGGCTGGTGAACTCGGAGATGTCGGCGGGGAGGTCCACGAACCACCTGCCGGCACCGGATGGGTACGTCCGGGTGGCCCGCGGGCCGGCGCTGGGGAGCGGCCGGTGTGCCGCGCCGGAGCCCGGACCCGCCGTGCGGGGCCGACCGGCGCTGGGGAGCAGCCGGCCGGCCCGCACGGCGACGCCCGTCCGCGGAACCCGGCACTCGACGTTCGAACTTGCGTTCGAGTACGCTGCACGGGTGGGCTGGCAGAACCCGGACGTCCCCTGGGCGGAGCTGGAGAGTGCGCTGTCGGGTCGTTCCGTGCGCGACGGCGCGAGCCTGCGCGGCGGCCCGGAGGCCGACGGCGGGGACGCACCGGCCTGGTCCGTCCACCGCGGCCCCTACGAGCCGCCCGAGGACCTGCACCCGGCGGGGCCCGGCGTCGTGCCGTACGCGGAGTTGCACTGCCACTCGCACTTCAGCTTCCTCGACGGCGCGAGCGCCCCGGAGGAGCTGGTCGAGCGCGCTGCCGAGCTGGGCCTGGAGGCCGTCGCGCTCACCGACCACGACGGCATGTACGGGGTCGTGCGGTTCGCCGAGGCGGCCCGCGCGCTCGGAGTGCGCACGGTGTTCGGCGCCGAGCTGAGCACCGGGCTGACCGCCCCGCAGAACGGCGTCGCCGACCCCGAGGGCGAGCACCTGCTGCTGCTGGCCCGCGGCCCCGACGGGTACCGCGCGCTGTGTCGCACCATCTCCACCGCGCAGATGCGGGGCGGGGAGAAGGGGCGGCCGGTCTACGACCCGGACGAGGTCGTCGCCGACACCGCGGGGAAGGTCGTCGTGCTCACCGGCTGCCGCAAGGGCGCGGTGCGCCGCGCCCTGGACCGCTCGGGCCCGGTGGCCGCCGCGGCGGAGCTGGACCGGCTGGTCGCGCGCTTCGGCGCGGAGAACGTGCGGGTCGAGCTGACGGTGTACGGCGAGCCCGGCGACACCGAGCGCAACGACGCACTGGCCGCGCTGGCCGAGCGGGCCGGCGTCGCGACGGTGGCGACGACCGGAGCGCACTACGCCACCCCCGACCGGGCCCCGCTGGCCGCGACCGTCGCCGCGGTCCGGGCCCGGCGCAGCCTCGACGAGATCGACCCCTGGCTGCCCGCGGCGGGCACCGCGCACCTGCGGTCCGGGCGGGAGATGGCCCTGCGGTTCGACGAGCGCCACCCCGGTGCGGTGGAGCGCGCGGCGGAGCTGGGCCGGGAGCTGGCGTTCGAGCTGCACCTGGTGGCGCCGGACCTGCCGCCGTTCGACGTCCCGCCCGGGCACACCGAGACGACCTGGCTGCGGGTGCTGACCGAACGCGGCCGGATGGAGCGTTATGGCAGCTGTGACGAGAACCCGTTCGCGGCGCACACCGTGCAGCGCGAGCTGGAGATCATCGAGGCGAAGAACTTCCCCGGCTACTTCCTGATCGTCCAGGACATCGTCGACTTCTGCCGCCGGTCGAACATCTTCTGTCAGGGCCGGGGATCGGCTGCGAACTCGGCGGTCTGCTACGCGCTGGGCATCACCAACGTCGACGCCGTCCGGCACGGGCTGCTGTTCGAACGGTTCCTGTCCCCGGACCGCGACGGCTACCCCGACATCGACCTCGACATCGAGTCCGGCCGCCGCGAGGAGGCGATCCAGTACGTCTACCGCCGCTACGGCAGGCTGTTCGCCGCGCAGGTCGCGAACGTCATCACCTACCGGCCGCGGTCGGCGATCCGCGACACCGCCCGCGCGCTCGGGTTCTCACCCGGCCAGCAGGACGCCTGGAGCAGGCGCGTCGAACGCTGGCACGCCCTGGAGGCGAGCGAGCTCCCGCAGGAGATGCCGCCGCTGCTGCTGGACCTCGCGGGGCAGCTGATGGGTGCGCCCCGGCATCTGGGCATCCACTCCGGCGGAATGGTCATCTGCGATCGGCCGGTGTCCGAGGTCGTGCCGGTCGAGTGGGCGCGGATGGCCGACCGGACCGTCGTGCAGTGGGACAAGGAGGACTGCGCCGCGGCCGGGCTGGTGAAGTTCGACCTGCTCGGGCTGGGCATGCTCACCGCACTGCACCTGATGGTGGACCTGGTCACGGCCGCCACCGGTGAGCGGATCGAGCTGCACGCGATCGGCGAGTCCGACCCGGAGGTCTACGCGATGCTGTCGCGCGCGGACTCGGTCGGGGTGTTCCAGGTGGAGTCCCGCGCCCAGATGGCCACCCTGCCGCGGCTGCGCCCGCGCGAGTTCTACGACCTCGTCGTCGAGGTCGCACTGATCCGGCCCGGCCCGATCCAGGGTGGCTCGGTGCACCCCTACATCCGGCGGCGCAACGAGCTCGAGACCTGGGACCACGACCATCCGCTGCTCAAGCCCGCGTTGCACAAGACGCTGGGCATCCCGCTGTTCCAGGAACAGATGATGCAGATCGCCGTCGACGTCGCGGGGTTCACCGCGGCCGAGGCCGACGAGCTGCGCCGGGCGATGGGCTCCAAGCGGTCCACCGAGCGGATGGAACGGCTGCGTGGGCGGTTCTACGACGGGATGGCCGCGAACGGGATCACCGGCGAGCTCGCCGAACGGATCTTCGCCAAGATGCTGGCCTTCGCGAACTTCGGGTTCCCGGAGAGCCACTCGATCAGCTTCGCCGCGCTCGTCTACTACTCGGCGTGGTTCAAGCTCTACCACCCGGCGGCGTTCTGCGCGGGCCTGCTCAACGCCCAGCCGATGGGCTTCTACTCGCCGCAGTCGCTGGTGGCCGACGCCCGCAGGCACGGTGTGCGGGTGCACCGGCCGGACGTCAACGCCGGGCGGGCCGACGCCGTCCTCGAACCCGACGACGACAGCACCGGCGGCCGGGCGGTCCGGCTCGGCCTGGCGGGTGTCCGCACCGTCGGCGCGGACCTCGCCGGGGCCATCGACGCCGAGCGCGACGCGGGCGGGCCGTTCGCGGACCTGCCCGACCTGGCACGCCGGGTCCGGCTGACCGGCCCGCAGGCCGAGGCGCTGGCGACGGCCGGGGCGTTCGGCTGCTTCGGGGTGGAGCGGCGGGAGGCGCTGTGGGCGGCGGGCGTCGTCGCGGGGGTGCGCCCCGAGCACCTGCCGGGCACCGCCGTCGGGTTCGACGCGCCGGCCCTGCCGGGGATGACCGAGGCGGAGCTGACCGTCTCCGACGTCTGGGCCACCGGCGTCTCCCCGGACGGCCACCCGGTGCAGCACCTGCGCGCGGATCTCGACGCGCTCGGCGCGGTCCGGATCGACCGGCTCGACGAGGTGGGCCGCCGTGCCGGCCCGGACACCCCGGCCCGGGTGCTGGTCGGTGGACTGGTCACTCACCGCCAGCGTCCGGCGACCGCGCGCGGGGTGACGTTCGTGAACCTCGAGGACGAGTCCGGGATGCTGAACGTGACCTGCTCGGAGGGGTTGTGGGCGCGCTACCGGTCGGTGGCGCTGGGGAGCGCGGGGCTGCTGGTCCGGGGCCGGCTCGAACGCAGCCCGGAGGGTGTGCTGAACCTGCTGGCCGACCGGCTGCAGCGGATGCCGCTGGCGGTGACGGTGGCGTCCCGGGACTTCCGCTGACCGTCTCGCCCGCGCCCGGCGCCGGGCCCTCGCGACCTCCGGGCCCCGCGGTCCCCGACCACGGGGACCACCGGGACACGCGGACCACCGGGACACGCGGACCACCGGGACACGCGGACCACCGGGGCCGGGCAGACCACAGGCCCCGCCGGAGGAACCGGCGGGGCCCGTGGGCGGTCGGAACGGGGTCAGGACTTGACGAGCGGCCCGCCCATCGACATCGCGCGTCCGCCCAGCGTCTGGCCGAACGCGTCGAACAGGATGTAGGCGAACACGATGCAGAACGCGAACGTCGTGATCCCGGCGATCGGGAACAGGCCCGCGTTGCCCGCGGTCACCCCGATGTAGGCCAGCACGAAGGTGATGTCGACGAGCACAAAGCCGATCGTGAACATCAGCGGCAGGCGCAGCGTCGCCAGCGTCAGCAGGACGAACACCAGGGTGAACGAGAGCAGATAGGTCGACTGGATCGACCCGACCTGCTCGGTGGACAGGGCCTCTCCGGTGCCGGCGTCGATGATCCAGCCGTTGTTCAGCGCCATGAGCAGCACGCCGAAGCTGGTCCAGAATGCGGAGAAGACCGCGAAGATCGCGGCGGTGACGCTGTCCCCGACGCGCAGCGCGACCATGGCCGACAGCAGCAGGAACAGACCCGCCGAGAAGGTCACGATCGGGATCATGCCGCCGGGCAGTGCGGTGGTGTCCAGGTAGCCCACGAACCACAGACCCAGCGTGATGCCGGACGGCAGGAAGCAGATGAGGCCCATCAGGGCCGGGTTGGCAGCCGGGGCGGCTGCTGCCGGGGCGGGCGGGGCGGCAGCGGCGTGCGCCCCCGCGGTGTCGCTCTCCACGCTCATGGAAAACTCCTCGTCGAGTTCGTGACCGGTCGAGCACCGGCGGTGTGATTCTGCTCTCGCGGAGATCGTTTTTCGCCCCTCCGTACGACCAGACCCCGACCTGTACCCCGGTCGCACGGAACCGGGCCGTCGTCGCAGCTCGCGGGGGCGGCGCCCCCTACCTGCGCGGCACGTACGCGTCCTTCGGTCAGGTTCGACCGGCCCGGGCGTCACCTGAGAGGATGCCCGGGTGAGCGCACGCGTGATGGACGGCAAGGCGACGTTGGCGGAGCTGCTCGACGACCTGCGGGGCCGTGTCGAGAAGCTGACCGCCGCCGGGGTGACCCCCGGGCTGGGCACGGTGCTGGTCGGTGACGACCCCGGATCGCACGCCTACGTGCGCGGCAAGCACCGCGACTGCGCCAAGGTCGGCATGACCTCGCTGCAGCGCGAGCTCCCCGCCGACGCGAGCCAGGCCCAGGTCGAGGACACGATCGACGAGCTGAACGCCGACCCGACCTGCACGGGCTTCATCGTGCAGCTCCCGCTGCCGGACGGTCTCGACGCCGGCGCCGCGCTGGAGCGGGTCGACCCGGGCAAGGACGCCGACGGTCTGCACCCGACCAACCTGGGTCGCCTGGTCCTCGGCGAGCCGGGACCGCTGCCGTGCACCCCGCGCGGCATCGTCGAGCTGTGCCGCCGGTTCGGTGTCGAGCTGAACGGGGCGCGGGTCGTCGTCGTGGGTCGTGGCGTGACGGTCGGCCGCCCGCTGGGGCTGCTGCTGACCCGCCGTTCGGAGAACGCCACCGTCACCCTGTGCCACACCGGCACCCGGGACCTGACGGCGCACCTGCGGGAGGCCGACGTCGTCGTCGCCGCGGCGGGCCGGGCGGGGCTCATCACCGCCGACCAGATCAAGCCGGGCGCCGCGGTGCTCGATGTCGGCGTCACCCGTACCGACCTGGGCCTGGTCGGCGACGTGGCGCCCGAGGTCGCCGAGGTCGCCGGGCTGCTGGCGCCGATGCCGGGCGGCGTGGGGCCGATGACCCGCGGGATGCTGCTGACGAACGTCGTCGAGGCAGCCGAACGCAGCCTGTCGGAGTGAGAATCGATACCGAACGCAGCCTGTCGGAGTGAGAATCGATACCGAACGCAGCCTGTCGTCGTGACGGGCGGCGGGGGGCGGTGATGGTGGCGACCCGTTCCGGTCACGGCCTGCGGGCCCGGTTGCGGGCGCACTGGCCGCTGCTCGTCGTCCTCGGTGTGTCGCTGGTCGGGCTGCAGCGGGTGGTCACCGAGCACTGGCGCGAGGGGTCCGCGGCGCTGGCGGTGGCGATGCTGGTCGCCGCGGGCCTGCGCGTGGCGCTGCCGCCGGACCGGGTCGGGCTGCTCGCGATCCGCGGCCGCTACGCCGACGCGCTGGTGTACGGCGGGTTCGGCGTCGTCGTCCTGCTGCTGGCTCTGACGATCACCCAGGGGTCGCTGACCATCAGCTGAGTGCTCAGCTGCGGGAGCCGCCGGTCGTCTCCGGGCCCGCGGGGCGCCGGGTCGGGGGCCTGCGGGGGCCCGCGGGACGCTTGCTCCCGGGACGCCCGGGGCCGGTGCTGGTCGCGCGCACGACCCGGCCCGGCCGGGCGGGGAGATCCCCGGTCGGTGCGCTGCGGGACGGCCTGATAATGATCATCGCTAACGAGATTCTACCGGTGGGTACACCCGCTCCGGGACGGGGGTTGCTGCGGACGGGTTGCGTGACGCCGCCCACGGTGGCCCGCTGATCACCCGTTGATCGCAACGAAGATCCATCCGCCACCCGGTCGGCGGCGCTCGGTCCGGCGGGACCCCACGGACGGAGGTGGTCCCTGCCACCGTCCGCGAGCATGATCGCGCCATGACCGACCGCAGCGGCCACATCGTCGACACCCTCGTGACCGCCTTCGACGACCTGATGGCCGCCGACCCCGCGGCGTTCCGGACCAAGTTCCGGAAGATGGCCGCCGACCCGTTCGCGTTCTACCGGGGCAGCGCCTGTCTGTTCTACGACGACGTCGCCCGCCGCGAGGACCCCTGGGTCGACGAGCGGACCGCCCGGGTCTGGATCCAGGGCGACCTGCACGCGGAGAACTTCGGCACCTACATGGACGGCGACGGCGTGCTCGTCTTCGACGTCAACGACTTCGACGAGGCCTACCTCGGCCACTGGACCTGGGACGTCACCCGGTTCGCGGCCAGCCTGTGCCTGCTCGGCTGGCGCAAGGCGCTGTCGGACCGGTCGCTGTCCGAGCTCGTCGAGCGCTACTGCCGCAGCTACCTGGCCCAGGTGCGGCACTTCGCCGACCGCGACGACGACGCGTTCTCGCTGCGCCTGGACACCACCGAGGGACCGGTGCACCAGGTCCTGCAGACCGCGCGCACCCGGACCCGGGTCGGACTGCTCGACGCGGTCACCGAGACCGAGGGCTTCGACCGGATCCTGCGCGCCGGCCCCGGCGTCCGCACCCTCGACGACGACGAGAAGGCCGCGGTCACCGCGGCGTTCGAGGCGTACGTGGCCACGATCCCGGAGTCCCGGCGCCACCGCGGCGTCGCCTACACCGTCAAGGACGTCGCCGGGCGCTCCGGCGTGGGCATCGGCAGCGCCGGGCTGCCGACCTACACGGTGCTGGTCGAGGGGCTGAACCAGGCGCTGGACAACGACATCGTCGTGTCGATGAAGCAGGGCAACGTGGCCGCGCCCTCGCGGGTGGTCACCGACGAGCGGGTGGCGTCGGCGTTCCGCCACCACGGGCACCGGACGGCGGTCTCGCAGCGCGCGCTGCAGGCGCACGCCGACCCGATGCTGGGTTGGACCGAGCTCGACGGCGTCGGGTTCGTCGTCGCCGAGGTCTCGCCCTACGAGGCGGACCTGGACTGGTCGGAGCTCACCGAGCCCGATGAGATCGCGCCGGTCGTCGCGGACCTGGGCCGGGCCACCGCGAAGATCCACTGCGTGGCCGACGCCGACGCCGACCACGCGCTCGTCGACTTCCGGGTCGAGGAGGCGGTCGCGGCGCGCACCGCCGGTGCGGAGGACGCGTTCGTGGAGTGGGTCGTGGAGTTCGCCCACGACTACGCCCGGACCGTGCGCGCCGACCACGCGCTGTTCGTGGAGGCGTTCCGCTCCGGGCGCATCCCCGGCGTCAGCTCGGCCTGACACTCCGACGGCCCGCCCTCCCAGCAGCGGGGGGACGGGCCGTCGCGGTGGGGCTACTTGCCGGCGAAGGCGTCGATCGCCGCGTTGAACGTGGCGCTCGGCCGCATGACCGCGTCGGTCTTCGCGCGGTCGACGTAGTAGTAGCCGCCCAGGTCGACCGGGTCGCCCTGGACCGCGTTCAGCTCACCGACGACCGTGTCCTCGGTGGCGGCGAGCTTCTCGGCGAGCGGGGCGAAGATCGCGGCCAGCTCGGTGTCCTCGGTCTGCGCGGCGAGGGCCTGCGCCCAGTACAGCGCGATGTAGAAGTGGCTGCCGCGGTTGTCGAGCTCCCCGACCTTGCGCGACGGCGACTTCCCGTTCTCCAGCAGCGTGCCGGTGGCCTCGTCGAGGGTCTGGCCGAGCAGCTTGGCCCGCAGCGGCTCCTCGGTCTTCGACGCCAGCATCTCCAGCGAGACGGCCAGCGCGAGGAACTCGCCGAGGGAGTCCCACCGCAGGTGGTTCTCCTTCTGCAGCTGCTGCACGTGCTTCGGCGCGGACCCGCCGGCGCCGGTCTCGAACAGGCCGCCGCCGTTCATCAGCGGGACGATCGACAGCATCTTCGCCGACGTGCCCAGCTCCATGATCGGGAACAGGTCGGTGAGGTAGTCGCGCAGCACGTTGCCGGTCACCGAGATGGTGTCCTCGCCCTTGCGGGCCCGCTCCAGGGTGTAGCGGGTGGCCTCGGCGACCGGGAGGATCTCGATGGTCAGTCCGTCGGTGTCGTGCTCGCCCAGGTACGTCTCGACCTTCGCGATCAGCTGCGCGTCGTGGGCGCGCGCCGAGTCCAGCCAGAAGACGGCGGGGGAGCCGGTGGCCCGGGCCCGCTCGACGGCCAGACCGACCCAGTTGCGGATCGGGGCGTCCTTGGTCTGGCAGCCGCGCCAGATGTCGCCCTCGCCGACCTCGTGCGAGAGCTTCTCCTCGCCCGACGCCGCGTCGACGACGCGCACGGTGCCCGCGGAGGCGATCTCGAAGGTCTTGTCGTGGCTGCCGTACTCCTCGGCCTTCTGGGCCATCAGCCCGACGTTCGGGACGGTGCCCATCGTCGTCGGGTCGAAGGCGCCGTTGGCCTGGCAGTGCTTGACGGTCTCGTCGTAGAGCGGGGCGTAGGACGAGTCCGGGATGACGAACTTGGTGTCCTGCAGCGCGTCGTCGGCGTTCCACATCCGGCCGGACGTGCGGATCGCGGCCGGCATCGAGGCGTCGATGATGACGTCGCTCGGGACGTGCAGGTTGGTGATCCCGCGCGCGGAGTCGACCTGGGCCAGCGCCGGGCCGGTCTCGTAGGCGGCGGTGATGGCCTTCTCGACGGCGTCGCGCTTGTCGGCGGGCAGCTTCTCCAGCGCGGTCAGGATCGAGGCGAGACCGTCGTCGGGGTCGGCGCCCACGGAGGCGAGGTCGTCGGCGAAGGAGGCGAACACGTCGGCGAAGTAGGCGCGGACGGCGTGGCCGAAGATGATCGGGTCGGAGACCTTCATCATCGTGGCCTTGAGGTGCACCGAGAACAGCACGCCCTTGGCCTTGGCGTCCGCGACCTGCTCGGCGAGGAAGGCCTGCAGCGGCTCGCGACGCATGACGGCGCCGTCGAACACCTCGCCGTCCAGCAGCGCCACCTTCTCCTTCAGCACCGTGACGGTGCCGTCGGCGGCGACGTGCTCGATGCGGACCGCGCCGTCACCGGCGGCGGTGAACGAGGTCTCGGAGTGGCGGAAGTCGCCGTCGTCCATGGTGGCGACGTGGCTGGTGGAGTCGGAGCTCCAGGCGCCCATCGAGTGCGGGTGCTTGCGGGCGAAGTTCTTCACCGACAGCGGGGCGCGGCGGTCGGAGTTGCCCTCGCGCAGCACCGGGTTGACCGCGGAGCCCTTGACCGAGTCGTAGGCGGCGCGGGCGGCCTTCTCCTGCTCGGTCTGCGGGTTGTCCGGGTAGTCCGGTACCTCGTAACCGGCGCCCTGGAGCTCGGTGATCGCCGCCTTGAGCTGCGGGATCGACGCCGAGATGTTCGGCAGCTTGATGATGTTGGCGTCCGGTGTCTTCGCCAGCTCGCCCAGCTCGGACAGCGAGTCCGGGACGCGCTGGGCGTCGGTGAGCCGGTCCGGGAACTTCGCCAGGATGCGGGCGGCCAGGGAGATGTCGCGGGTCTCCACGTCGACCCCGGCCTGGCCGGCGAAGGCCTCGATGACCGGCAGGAAGGAGTGGGTCGCCAGTGCCGGCGCCTCGTCGGTGTACGTGTAGATGAGCTTCATCGCGTCCTCAGGCCTGCCTCGGCTCGTCGTGTGTGCTGCCGTGTCCAGCGAGCGGGCCGCGACGGCGCCGGCGGACGGGCCCGGGACGACCGGGCGGGTCCCCGGCGCGGCGACCCGCTGACTGGGCCACACGCTATCTGTTCACCGGCCCTGCACGCCCGCAGGAGTAACCGGCCCGACACCCCCGTGATGGTCGAGCCCACGGCCGCGGACCGGCTACCGTGGTCGCGGCAGCGCTCGGCGGGAGGGGAACCACGGTGGCGAAGGTCTTCGGGCTCACCCGGAAGTCGCTCCTGAGGGGCTGGCCGCTGGTCGGGCTCATCGGAGTCGGCCTCACGGTCGTCGCACTCGCCTACGGCGGTGTCACCGGGAACCTGGAGACCACCGGGTGCCGTGTCGTCGTGCAGGGCGAGCAGGTGACGGTGCGCGCGTCGCCCGGCAACTCGGCGGCGCCGGTCCGCACGCTCCCGGTCGGGACCGAGGTCGCGGCCGAGACGATCGTCGACGGCGGCTTCCGCAAGCTCACCGAGCAGAACCAGTGGGTCCCGGTGGACTCCGTCGCCGCGACCTCGGGCAGCCGGTGCTGAACCCGTCGCGCAGCGTGATCAGGGGTGCGGCACAGTAGACGGTGTGAACGCGCTCGCCACGGTCAACGTCAACGGGGTCCGTGCCGCCGCCACCAAGGGCTTGCTGGAGTGGCTGGCCGCGACCGACGCGCGGGCGGTCTGCCTGCAGGAGGTCCGGGCACGGCCCGACGAGCTGCCGGCCGCCTTCCTGGCCGCGCTCGACGAGGGCGGCTGGCACCTGCGCCTGGCTCCGTCGCTGACGGCGAAGGGCCGCAACGGCGTCGCGGTGCTGAGCCGGGACGAGCCCGAGGCGGTGCGGATCGGTTTCCCGAGCGGAGCCCGCGGAGCGAGCAACGGCACCGACCCCACCACCGACCTGGACGGCCGCTACGTGGAGGTGGACCTGCCCGGCGGGCTCACCGTGGCCTCGTTGTACCTGCCCAAGGGCATGGCGGGCACCGAGAAGCAGGACCACAAGGACGCGTTCTGCGCGGCCTTCGGTGACCATCTGCGCACCGCGTTCGACCGGTGCGCCGCGACCGGGCGGCAGATGGTCGTCGGCGGGGACTGGAACATCGCGCCCACCGAGCTGGACCTGCGCAACTGGCGCGGGAACCGGCGCAACTCCGGGTTCCTGCCGCACGAGCGGGAGTGGTTCGCGAAGCTGCTCGAGCACGGCTGGCGCGACGTGGTGCGCGAGCGGCACCCGGGCGTCGACGGGCCGTACTCGTGGTGGAGCTACCGCGGGCGGGCCTTCGACAACGACACCGGGTGGCGGATCGACCACCTGCTCACCACGCCCGGAATCGCGGACGCCGCGCACGAGGCCGTCGTGGACCGGGCGCCCGCGCACGACCGGCGCTTCTCCGACCACGCCCCCGTCGTCGTCCGGCTGGGGGCCGCGTGATCGCCGGCCGGATGGTCGGCGGCCGCTACCTGCTGCTCGACGAGCTGGGCCGGCGCGGTTTCGGGCCCACCCACCGTGCCGAGGACCGCATCACCGGCCGCACCGTCGCCGTCACCGAGATCGCGCTGCCCGCGGTCGCGGGGGTCCGGGAGCGGCTGCTCACGGAGGTCCGGGCGGCCGGACGGCTGCGCCACCCGTCGGTCGTCGGGGTGCTGGACCTGGTCACCGACCGGTCCTCGGCCGGGGACATGCGCGAGTACCTGGTCACCGAGCACCCGGAGGCGCGACCGCTGGGTGCGGTCGTCGAGACGGCGCCGCCCTCTCCCCGGCAGGTCGCGCTCGTGGGCCGGGACGTGCTGGCCGCACTGCGTGCGGTGCACGCCGACGGCGGCACCCACGGCGGCCTCGACGCCGACGCGGTGCTCGTCACCGCCGACGGCCGCGCCCTGCTCACCGACGTCGGCCTCGCCCGGGCAGTCGGTCCGCGCCCCGGCGGGAACGGTGCGCCCGCCGCCCCCGAGGGCGCCGACACCTCGGCCGCGGACCTGTGGTGCCTGGGTGCCGTCCTGCGCGAGGCGGCGGGCCCGCGCCCGTCGGCGGGCAGCGCGCTCGCGACGGTCCTGGACGGCCTCACCGCCGACGACCCGGCCGAGCGCCCGACCCACGACCGGGCCGCCGAGCTGTTCGAACGCGGCGCCCGGCCCCGGTCCCCGGGCGGGGACCTCGGCCGCAACCGGTGGATCCTGCTGGGCGTGGCCGGGGTGCTGGCCGTGGTCGTCGTCGTGCTGCTCGTCCTCGCCGTCCTCTGAGCACACCCGGCGGCGGGAACCCGGCGGCGCCCGCGACGCGGCGGCGGGCAGGATGAGCCGGGTGAGCCGGAGCGTCGAACACCCCGCCGACCACCCCCGCGTCGCCGCCGTGAAGGAGGCGCTGCGCCGCGCCGGTGCCGACCCCGCGTCGATCGCGGGCCTGGTGCTGCTGTCCGACGCGGTGACCACCGCGGCCGCGGCGGCCGCCGCGCTGGAGGTGGAGGTCGGCCAGATCGCGAACTCGCTGGTCTTCGACGCCGACGGCGCCCCGCTGCTCGTGCTCACCTCCGGCGCGCACCGGGTCGACACCGACAGGGTCGCCGCGCTGGTCGGCGCGGCGCGGGTCGGACGGGCGTCGGAGGAGTTCGTGCGCGAGACCACCGGGCAGGTCATCGGCGGGGTCGCCCCGGTCGGGCACCCGGCGCCGGTCCGCACCCTGGTCGACGTCGCACTGGGGGAGTTCGACCGGGTCTGGGCGGCCGGCGGGGTGGCCCGCTCGGTGTTCCCGACGACCTTCGACGAGCTCGTCGCGGTCACCGGCGGGACGCCCGCCGAGGTCGCCTGAGCCGTATTCCCGCATCGGCGGTGATCCATCGCCGGGAAACGGACGGTCGCTGTGGTGATCGGTGAAACCTAGTGTGGGTGGCATGGCCGATACTCCCGCCGCACCCGTCCCGGCCGAGGCCGAACCGCCGGTCGGACTCCCGACCCCCGCACCCGCCGAACCGGTGCCCTCGGACTCGGCGTTCCGCCGGGCCCTGCGCCGGGTCCGGGACGGGTCCACCCTCGACGTCACCGAGGCCGCCGTCCTGCTCGCCGCCCGCGGCGAGCACCTCGACGAGCTGCTCGGCCACGCCGGCCGGGTCCGCGACGCCGGACTCGTCGAGGAGGGCCGCCCGGGCGTGGTCACCTACTCCCGCAACGTCTTCATCCCGCTGACCCGGCTCTGCCGCGACCGCTGCCACTACTGCACGTTCGCCACCGTCCCGCACAGGCTCGACGACATGTACCTGGAGCGCGACGAGGTCGTCGAGATCGCCCGCCAGGGCGCCGCGCAGGGCTGCAAGGAGGCCCTGTTCACCCTCGGCGACCGCCCCGAGGAGCGCTGGCCGCAGGCCCGCGAGTGGCTCGAGGCGCGCGGCTACGACTCCACCCTCGACTACGTCCGGGCCTGCGCGATCGCCGTCCTGGAGGAGACCGGGCTGCTGCCGCACCTCAACCCGGGCGTCATGAGCTGGGAGGAGCTGACCCGGCTCAAGCCGGTCGCGGCCAGCATGGGGATGATGCTGGAGACGACGTCGCAGCGGCTGTTCGAGAAGGGCGGCCCGCACTTCGGCAGCCCCGACAAGGAGCCCGCGGTCCGGCTGCGCGCCCTCACCGACGCCGGCCGCGTCGGCGTCCCGTTCACCACCGGCATCCTGATCGGCATCGGCGAGAACCGCACCGAGCGGGCCGAGTCGCTGTTCGCGATCCGCTCCGCCGCCCGCGCGCACGGGCACGTGCAGGAGGTGATCGTCCAGAACTTCCGCGCCAAGCCCGACACCGCGATGGCGAACGACCCGGACGCCGACCTGGAGGACCTGGCCGCCACCATCGCGGTCGCCCGGCTCGTGCTGGGTCCGAAGGTGCGGCTGCAGGCGCCGCCGAACCTCGTCGGCGACGAGCAGGCGCTGATGCTGCGTGCCGGGATCGACGACTGGGGCGGTGTCTCCCCGGTGACGGTGGACCACGTGTCCCCGGAGATGCCGTGGCCCGCCGTCGACGAGCTGGTCGCGATCACCGAGGCCGAGGGCTTCACGTTGCAGGAGCGGCTCACCGCCTACCCGAAGTACGTGCGGGCCGGGTCGCCGTGGATCGACGCGCGGCTGCTCGGCCATGTCGCCGCGCTGGCCGGGCCGGACGGGCTCGCCCGGCCCGACGCCGTCGTGGAGGGGCGGGCGTGGCAGGAGCCCGACGGCGGGTTCGCCTCGACCGGGCGCACCGATCTGAACTCCACGATCGACACGACCGGGCGCACCGAGGACCGGCGCAGCGACTTCGGCGACGTCTACGGCGACTGGGACGAGGTGGCCGCCGAGCTGGAGCACCAGCGCGCCGGGCACGGGGCGGCCCCCGAGCGGCTCGACTCCGACGTCCGGGCCGGGCTGGACCTGGCCGCGTCCGACCCGGCGGCGCTGCTCGACCCGGCGCACGCCGACGCCGCGATGGCCGTGCTGACCGCCGACGGGCCCGCGCTGCGCACGCTGCTCGACCTCGCCGACGACGTGCGGAGGCAGGTCACCGGGGACGACGTCACCTACGTGGTCAACCGGAACATCAACTTCTCGAACGTCTGCTACGTCGGCTGCCGGTTCTGCGCCTTCGCCCAGCGCGAGCGCGACGCCGACGCCTTCCGGCTCTCGCTCGACGAGGTCGCCCAGCGCGCCGCGGAGGCCGCCCGCGACGGTGCCACCGAGGTCTGCGTGCAGGGCGGCATCGACCCGCAGCTGCCGGTGTCGTTCTACGCCGACCTGGTCCGCGCGGTCACCGCGGCCGTGCCGGGGATGCACGTGCACGCGTTCTCCCCGATGGAGATCGTCTCTGCGGCGGCCAAGGCCGGGGTGTCGATCCGGGAGTGGCTGACCGAGCTGAAGGCCGCCGGGCTCGGCTCGATCCCGGGCACCGCCGCCGAGATCCTCGACGACGAGGTCCGGTGGGTGCTGACCAAGGGCAAGCTGCCAGCGTCCCAGTGGATCGAGGTCGTCTCGACCGCGCACGAGCTGGGGATCCCCAGCAGCTCGACGATGATGTACGGCCACGTCGACGAGCCCCGGCACTGGCTCGGGCACCTGCGCACCCTGGCCTCGATCCAGGACCGGACCGGGGGGTTCACCGAGTTCGTGCCGCTGCCGTTCGTCCACCACAACGCGCCGATCTACCTGGCCGGGATCGCCCGGCCGGGTCCGACGGAGCGCGACAACCGGGCGGTGCACGCGTTCGCCCGGCTCGCGCTGCACGGGCGGATCGACCACGTCCAGTGCTCCTGGGTGAAGCTCGGCGACGACCTCGCCGCGGACATCCTGGCCGGGGGTGCCGACGACATGGGCGGCACCCTGATGGAGGAGACGATCTCCCGGATGGCCGGCTCGGAGAACGGCTCCGAGCGCTCCGTCGCCGAGCTCACCGCGATCGCGGCGGCCGCCGGTCGCCCGGTCCGGCAGCGGACGACGACCTACCGCGGCGAGCCCCGCGTGCTCACCCCGGCGTCGGGTACCGGGCCGCGGATGCTGCCGCTGACCCCGGCCTGATCCCGGCCGGTCCCGCGTCGCCCCCGGGCCGCGCGGGACCGGCTCGGCCGCCGATCGGCCTACGGTGGCGGTATGGGTGTACTCGGAGAGATGTTCCCGCGGAAGCGGATGCACGAGGACTCGGACGCCGCGCAGGGCGGACAGCAGTGGCGGCTGGGCCCGATCGACCTCGACAAGGGCGTGGTGACGGTCGAGCCGGCCCCACGGCCCGAGGACCCGGAGCACGAGAAGGACCGGGAGAACGGATGACGTGCTGACCGGGACGACGCCCCGCGGCTGCCGCAGCCCCCTCACCGCGCTGTCGCAGGACGTCCGCCCCGGCCGGTGGGCCGACCCCCCGATCCGGCCCACCCCGCCGCCGGCCGGGCCCGGAGGCGCGGCTTCGATCGGCAGAGTGAGGCCAACGGTACGATCTTGAGCAGTCCGGGGTCAAGGGAGGCGAGCGGGTGCGGCCGCAGGAGCTGGGCGCCGTGGGGCGCGGTCTCGGCCTGCTCGCCGACACCTGGACGCTGCTGATCCTGCAGCGCGCCTTCCTCGGCGTCAGCCGGTACGCGGAGTGGCGGGAGACCCTCAACATCTCCGACGCGACGTTGTCGGCGCGGCTGCGCGGTCTCGTCGACGCGGGTCTGCTCGAGCCCCGCAGCTACGCCGACGGTGCCCGCGAGCGCCGCGGCTACGCCCTCACCGAGCGCGGCGGCGACATCTGGAAGCTGCTGATCTGCACCTGGGACTGGGAGAAGACCTGGGTCCCGCGGGAGGTCCCGCTCCCCGAGATCGTGCACCGCGACTGCGGCCGCCCCACCCGGGTGCGGGTGTGCTGTGCGGCCTGCGGCGGCGCGGTCGGGCCGCGGGACACCGAGGTCGAGCGCGAGCCGTGGGCGCCGGGGCTGGACCTGCTGGCCCGCAGACACCCGCGGCGCACCCGCGGCACGCTGCCCGTCGACCCGCTCTCGTTCCTGCCCGGTGCGATGGAGATCATCGGCGACCGGTGGGGTGCCGCCGTCCTCGGCGCCGCGCTCACCGGGATCCGGGCGTTCAACTGCTTCGCCCACGAGCTGGCGATCTCCCCGGAGGTGCTGTCGGACCGGCTGCGCCGCTTCGTCGCGCTCGGGGTGCTCAGCCGCAGCGGCGACGGCGAGTACCGCCTCACCGACAAGGGCCGGGCCAGCTTCCCGATCCACGCCTGCCTGGTCGAGTGGTCGCACCGCTGGTGCGGCGGGGACGGCGCCCCGATCGACCTCACGATCCGCCACCGGGCCTGCGGGCAGCCGCTCTGCGTGCGGCTGGACTGCGAGCAGTGCGGGCGGGCGTTCGCCCGGGACTCGGTGTCCCCGGTGCGCCCGAGATGACGGACGGTAGGGAACGATGGCGGGCATGAACGACGCCCACCGTCCCCGCGTGCTGTCCGGGATCCAGCCCACGGCCGACTCGTTCCACCTCGGCAACTACCTGGGTGCGCTGCGGCAGTGGGTGGCCCTGCAGGACGACCACGAGGCGTTCTACTGCGTCGTGGACCTGCACGCGATCACGGTGGAGCACGACCCGGCCGAGCTGGCCCGGCGTACCCGGGTCGCGGCCGCGCAGCTGCTCGGGCTGGGGCTCGACCCGGACCGCTGCACGCTGTTCGTGCAGTCGCACGTCCCGGAGCACGCGCGGTTGTCCTGGATCCTGGAGTGCATCACCGGCTTCGGCGAGGCCGGCCGGATGACCCAGTTCAAGGACAAGTCCGCCAAGCAGGGCACCGACCGGGCGACGGTCGGGCTGTTCACGTACCCGATCCTGCAGGCCGCGGACATCCTGCTCTACCAGGCCGACCGCGTCCCGGTCGGCGAGGACCAGCGCCAGCACCTGGAGCTGACCCGCAATCTCGCGCAGCGGTTCAACCACCGCTTCGGCGAGACGTTCCGGGTGCCCGAGCCGCACATCCCGCAGGCCACGGCGAAGATCTACGACCTGCAGGACCCGACGGCGAAGATGAGCAAGTCGGCGTCGTCGCCCAGCGGGATCGTGGAGCTCCTCGACCCGCCGCGGACCTCGGCCAAGAAGATCCGCTCCGCGGTGACCGACAACGAGCGCGAGATCCGCTTCGACCCGGAGAACAAGCCGGGCATCGCGAACCTGCTCACCATCAACGCGGCGATGACCGACCGGAAGGTGGCCGAGGTCGAGGCCGAGTACGTCGGCCGCGGCTACGGCGACCTGAAGAAGGACCTGGGCGAGATCGTCGCCGCGTTCGCGGAGCCGTTCGCGGAGAAGGTGAACGGCTACCTGGCCGATCCGGCCGAGCTCGACCGGGTGCTCGCGCGCGGTGCCACCCGTGCGCGTGAGGTCTCCGGCGCGACACTGGCCGCGGTTCACGAGAGGATCGGGTTCCTCCCGCCCGCCTGAGCGACGCTCCCGGGGCGGGGAGAACCACCGAACCGGGGGAATGATGGCCGAGAACCGCGCTGCCACGATCGCGCACCGGCTGGAGACCGACGAGGAGGAGACCGAGACCTTCCTCGACCGCCAGCGGGAGAAGCATCCGTGGCTCGACCACCTGGTCCGGGCGGGGGAGCGCTACACCGAGAACCACGGCGACCACTACGCCGCGGCGATCACCTACTTCTCCATCCTGGCGCTGGTACCGCTGCTGATGGTCGGGTTCGCGGCGGCCGGGTTCGTGCTGCGCGGGAACCCTGAGCTCCTCGACTCCCTGCGCCAGGCGATCCAGTCGGCCGCGCCGGGCCAGATCGGCGAACTGCTCGGCGGGATCGTGCAGACCGCGATCGACCGGGCCGGGGCGATCGGTCTGATCGGTCTGGTCGGCGCGCTGTACTCGGGCATCGGCTGGATGAGCAACCTGCGCGAGGCGCTGACCGAGCAGTGGGGCCAGCGGGACGATGCCCCGCCGATGATCAAGCGGCTGGCGTTCGACCTGCTCGCCCTGGTCGGGCTCGGGCTGGCCCTGGTGCTGTCGTTCGCGATCTCCTCGATCGGTGGCGCGGCGGGGAGGTTCCTGCTCGACCTGGTCGGCCTCGGCGAGGCGACGTGGGCACGCGTGCTGCTGAGCATCGCCTCGTTCCTGCTCGTGCTCGCCGGGAACTGGCTGGTGTTCCTCTGGGTGATCGCCCGGCTGCCGCGCGAGCCCGTGTCCCTGCGCAGCGCGGCCAGGGCCGCGCTGATCGGCGCGATCGGGTTCGCGATCCTGCAGCGGGTGATGGTGATCTACCTCGGCTCGGTCACGAACTCCGCGGCCGGTGCGGCTTTCGGATCGATCCTCGGTCTGCTGGTCTTCATCTTCTTCACCTCGCGGTTCCTGCTGTTCGTGACGGCCTGGGCCGCCAGCGCCGAGGAGAACGACCTGGGCTACCGCGACCTGCCCGCCCCGGCGATCATCCGGCCGCAGTACGTCGTCCGGGACGGCCCGGGCGCGCTCGCGTCGGCGGGCCTGGTCACCGCGGGTCTGATCGGCGGGGCACTCGGCCTGCGGGCCCTGGGGCGCCGGCGGCGCTGACCCGGATCGCCGTCCCGCCCCGATCTCGAAGGACGTGATCCCGACGAATTCGCTTACCCGGTAAGCGAGTTCGCAGGAGGGTGTGGCCCGGCCCTCGGGCGCAGGGGTGAGCCTGTGCCGTCTCGGCCGGTTCTCCCGGTACAGGCCCCGACGAACTCCTTCGCCCCGTGAACGGTCCCGCGGACCCGAGATCCGGGGACGTCGTCCGACGAATCCGCTTACCCGGTAAGCGGATTCCCAGAAGGGTGCACCCCTGCCCTCGGGCACCGGGCGAGCCGACGCCGACCCGGTCGGGTTTCCCGGGCGTCTGCCGCAGGTCAACGGCGCCGGCGCAGCCGCGCGGCCACCAGCGCCCCGACGCCGGCGAGCGCGGCGACCCCGCCGACCAGCACCGCGGCGGGGACCGGCGCAGCACCCGCGGGATCCGGGGCGCCGGTCGCCGTCGCCCCGTCGGCGCTTCGCGTCGCCCCGTCCGCGCCCCCGGATCCCGTTGCGCCGTCCGCGCCGCCTGCCCCGCCCGCGGGGGCCGCGGCGCCCGGGGGCGTGTCCGAGCCGTCGGCGGAGCCCGTGGTGCCCGGCTCGACCAGCGTCCCGATCCCGGTGGCCGGGGCGCCGAAGCCCCAGTCCAGCAGGGCGCGGGCCTGGTCGACCATCAGCACCGGCCGGGGCTCGCCGCGCACGACGGCGACGACCAGCCGTCGCCCGTCGCGCTCCATCGCGCCGACGAAGGTGTGCCGGGCGGCGTCGGTGAACCCGTTCTTGCCGCCGAGGAAGCCGGGGGCACCGAGGAGCCGGTCGTCGTTGCCGAGCAGGAAGCCGGGCTTGTCGGCGAACCCGGGGAACGGGATGCTCCGGGTGGTCAGCGCGGCCGCGATCCGCGGGCGCTCCAGTGCGGCGCGCAGCAGCAGGCCCAGGTCGTAGGCCGAGGCGGACATCCCCGGGCCGTCGAGGCCGGAGGGTGTCGCGGGACGGGTGTCCAGGGCACCGAGGCGGCGGGCCTCGTCGCGCATGGCGGCCAGCGTCGCGGGGACCCCGCCGAGTTCGCGGGCCAGGGCGTTCGCGGCGTCGTTGCCCGAGGACAGCAGCAGCCCGTGCAGCAGCTGGTCGACCGTGTAGCGCCCGCCGGGACCGATCCCGGCCCGGCTGCCGTCGACATCTCCGTCCTCGGCGGTGCCCACGACCACCCGGTCCATCGGCAGCCGCTCGTCGACGACCAGCGCGAGCAACAGCTTGATCGTCGACGCCGGACGCTGCCGCGCGTGCGGGGCCCGGGCGGCGAGCACCGCACCCGAGTCGAGGTCGGCGACGACGTACGACGCGACCCCGACCGGCGGGGGCGGCGCCGGCCCGGCGTGGGTGTCACCGCAGCCGCCGAGCCCGCCGACCGGTGGCGACGGCACCGGCAGCGGGGGGACGGGCACCGTCTCCTCCCGCGCGGGCGGGCCGGGCGGGACCTCCTGCCCCGGGCAGCCCGCGGCGACCGCGACCGGAGCGGCGGAGGCGACCGGCGCGGTGCCCGCCGCCCCGGCCAGCGCGAGCGCCACGACGACGGGAACGAGCAGCCGGGCGGCGGGTCGGCGCGGGGAGCCCGGGCCGGCGGGGGTCGTCACCGTTGCAGCATGACCCACGGCCCGGCGGAACGGGCCGCCCGCTGCGGGCCCGGCACCACGGACCGCGCCCCGCGGCACGGTCAGCGCTCGACGATCTCCTTGACCCGGTCCAGGCTGCGCTCCAGCCCGTCGCGCATCAGGGCCTCGCGGTCCCGGCCCAGGATCCCGCTGCGCTGCAGCAGCCGTACCGGCAGCGCCGCCTCGCCGGTCTTCTCCCGCCAGGCGACGACGGTCGTCGCCCCGTCCCCGGCCGGCTCCAGGACCCAGCCCCAGGCCGTGCGCGACTCGGTCACGACGAAGGTGAACCGGCGGGCCGGCTCGCACTCGGTGACGCGGCAGTGCGTGGACCAGCGGATCCGTCCGTGCCGGTTGCCCCCGGTGAACCTCGCGCCCACGGCGGGCCCGGTCGCGTCGCCGCGCCACCGTCCCCCGGTGGCCTCCGGGCTCCACTCACCGGCCCGGGTGATGTCCGAGACCAGCTCCCACACCCGCTCCGGCGGGGCCTGCACCGTACGTTCCGCGCGATCCATCGATCCTCCTCCGAGACTGCGTCACCTCCCGGGTACAAGATCGTCCGGGTGTGCGGACGGTACCGTCCGTCAACCGCTCGACGATTCCGCGTCACGGCCGTGTTTCGAGTTCTGCCGAAACCGTTGTCCAGCGGTTACCGTCCCGTCCGGACATGCGCCGCCGAGCGGTGGCGCCGGAGGGGGAGGTCACCTCGTGCGGATCAACCAGCGCATCGGAGGCAGGGGCCGGTACGCGACCGCGATCGCGCTCGTGGCCGCGGCGGCACTCACGCTCGCGGGCTGTGCCCGCGACACCGGCGGGGGCGACGGCGCCCAGGCCGGGGAGTGCGAGCGCGTCGCGCCGCCGTCGGTCCCGGCAGCCTCGGCCCAGCCGGCGCCGGAGGCTCCGAAGGCGGACGCGAGCCGGCTCAAGGTCGGGCTGGCCTACGACATCGGCGGCCGTGGCGATGCCTCGTTCAACGACGCGGCGGCCGCCGGCCTCGACCGCGCCGTCGCCGAGCTGGGGCTCCAGAAGGCCAACACGCGCGAGGCGACAGCCCAGGCGGGGGAGAGCGAGGACGCGGGCACCAACCGCCTCCGCCAGCTCGCCCAGGGCGGGTTCAACCCGATCGTCGCGGTCGGCTTCAACTACGCCACCGGCGTGAAGACCGTCGCGACCGAGTTCCCGAACATCCAGTTCGCCATCGTCGACGACGACACGGTCGACCTGCCCAACGTCAAGCCGCTGGTCTTCGCCGAGGAGCAGGGCTCGTTCCTGGTCGGCGCCGCGGCCGCGCTGAAGACCTCGACCTGCAAGGTCGGGTTCATCGGCGGCGTCGACAACCCGCTGATCCAGAAGTTCGACGCCGGCTACGAGCAGGGTGCCAAGGCCGTCGCGCCGCAGATCGACGTCGAGTCTGCCTACATCTCCCCGGCCGGCGACTTCACCGGCTTCAACGACGCCACCCGCGCCACCGAGATCGCATCCGGCCAGTACGACGGCGGCGCCGACATCGCCTTCGCCGCGGCGGGCCAGTCGAACCAGGGTGTCTTCGCGGCCGCGCAGACCGCGCAGAAGAAGGCCATCGGCGTCGACTCCGACCAGTACAACTCGCCGCAGCTGACGCAGGTCCGCGACACGATCATGACGTCGATGATCAAGCGGGTCGACGTGGCGGTCTACGAGTACATCAACGCGGTCGCGGGCAACGCCGTCGCGACGCTCCCGGCGCGATTCGACCTCGCCAACAACGGTGTCGGCTACTCCACCTCCGGTGGCCAGGTCGACGACATCGTCCCGCAGCTCGAGGCGTACAAGGCCGCGATCATCGCCGGACAGATCGACGTCACGTCCACGAAGTGACCGACGAGCGCCACGCGGTCGAACTGCGCGGGATCACCAAGCGGTTCCCCGGCGTCGTCGCGAACGACGGCGTGGACCTCACCGTCACCCACGGTGAGGTCCACGCCCTCTGCGGCGAGAACGGGGCCGGCAAGTCGACCCTGATGAAGATCCTCTACGGGATGCAGACGCCCGACGAGGGCACGATCGTCGTCGACGGGGCGGACACGCACTTCCGCAGCCCCGCCGACGCCATCGCCGCGGGGATCGGGATGGTCCACCAGCACTTCATGCTGGCCGACAACCTGACCGTCGCCGAGAACGTGCTGCTCGGCGCCGAGCGCCTGCACGGCATCGGGAAGGCGGCCCGGGCGCGGATCACCGAGCTGTCCGCGACCGTCGGGCTCGCCGCCCGGCAGGACGCGCTCGTCGAGCACCTCGGCGTCGCCGACCGGCAGCGCATCGAGATCCTGAAGGTGCTCTACCGCGGCGCCCGCACGGTGATCCTCGACGAGCCGACCGCGGTGCTGGTCCCGCAGGAGGTCGACGAGCTGTTCGCGACCGTGCGCCGGATGCAGGGCGACGGCTACACGTTCCTGTTCATCTCGCACAAGCTCGACGAGGTCCGCGCCGTCGCCGACCGGATCACCGTGATCCGCCGCGGCCGCACGGTCGGCACCGCGGACCCGCTGACCGTGACCAACCGCGAGCTGGCGGAGATGATGGTCGGCTCGGAGCTGCCCTCGCCGGAGACCCGCGAGTCGACCGTGACCGACCGCGAGGTGCTGCGCGTCGAGGGCCTCGGGCTGACGAGCCCGGACGGCGGCCGCGACCTGCTCGACGGCGTCGACCTCGTCGTGCACGCCGGTGAGGTGCTGGGCATCGCCGGCGTCGAGGGCAACGGCCAGACCGAGCTCGTCGAGACGGTCATGGGGATGCGCAGGCACGCCCGTGGCCGGGTGCTGCTGAACGGCACCGACATCTCGGCGAACTCCACGATGGCCCGCCGCGAGGCCGGCATCGGCTACGTCCCCGAGGACCGGTCCCGCCACGCCCTGCTCGGCGAGCAGCCGCTGTGGGCGAACCGGATCCTCGGGTTCCAGTCCCGGCCGCCGATCGCCCGGCGCGGGCTGCTGGACACCGCCGCCGCGCGCACCGACACCGAGCGGATCGTGCGCGACTTCGACGTGCGTACCCCCGGAATCGACGTCATGGCGGCCGCGCTGTCCGGTGGCAACCAGCAGAAGCTCGTCGTCGGACGGGAGCTGTCCGGCGACCCGGTGCTGCTCATCGCGGCCCACCCGACCCGCGGTGTCGACGTCGGCGCACAGGCAGGCATCTGGGCCGAGCTGCGCCGCGCCCGCGCGGCCGGGCTCGCGGTGCTGCTGGTCTCGGCCGACCTCGACGAGCTGATCGGCCTGTCCGACACCCTCGCCGTCATCTCCGGCGGGCGGCTGGTCGGCACCGCCGATCCCGCGACCGTGACCCCCGAGGAGCTGGGTACCAAGATGACCGGAGCCGCCACGTGAGCCGGCTGCGGGGCGCCGTCGTCGCGCCCGTCCTCGCGATCGCGGTCGCCGCCCTGCTCTGCGGGGTCGCACTCGTGATCAGCGGGGCGTCGCCGTGGACGGCGGTCACCACCATCCTCGCGCAGGTCGGGTCGGGCACGGTCGTCGTGGACACCGTGAACTCCGCCGCCGTCTACTACCTCGCCGCCCTGGCCGTCGCGATCGGCTTCCAGATGCGGCTGTTCAACATCGGCGTCGAGGGCCAGTTCCGGGTCGCCGCCTGCGTCGCCGCGATCGTCGGCGGGACGGTGGCGCTCCCGCCCGTCCTGCACACCGTGCTGATCATGGTGGTGGCGCTGCTGACCGGCGCCGCCTGGGTCGCGATCCCGGCGCTGCTCAAGGCCTACCGCGGCGTCTCCGAGGTCATCTCGACGATCATGCTGAACGCGATCGCCACCGGGCTGATCGCCTACCTGATCCGCGCCGAGACCTTCGGCGAGCTGCGCGGCAACAACATCACCACCCCGCCGATCCCCGAGTCGGGCTGGTTCCCCGGTATCCCGGTCGGCAACGGCGCGATCTTCGGGATGGTGTTCGTCGCGGCCGCGCTGGGCATCGGCTACTGGTTCCTGCTCGGACGCACCCGGTTCGGCTTCGAGCTGCGCGCCTCCGGCGAGTCGGCGACGGCCGCCGCGACCGGCGGGGTGAACGCGCGCCGCACGATCGTCGTCGCGCTGCTGCTCTCCGGTGCGGTCGCCGGGCTGGTCGGATTGCCCGAGCTGCTCGGGCGCGACCACGCCTACACGCTGTCCTCGCCGCAGGGCTACGGCTTCACCGGCATCGCGATCGCGCTGCTGGGCCGCAACCACCCCGTCGGCATCGCGCTGGGCGCGCTGCTGTGGGCGTTCCTGGACAAGTCCGCGGTGGCGCTCGACGTCGTCGGCATCCCGCGGGAGATCGTACTGATCATGCAGGGCCTGATCGTGCTGTCGGTGGTCGTCGCCTACGAGGTCGTCCGCCGGGTCGAGCGCCGGGCCGAGCAACGGCGGGTCGCCGCGGCGGCCCCCGCACCGCAACCCGCGGAGGTGTCGTCGTGACCGCGGTGCTGGATCGTGCGCGGTCTCTGCCCGGCTGGGCCCGGTCGGCGCTGATCGCGGCCGTGCTCGTCGCCGTCCTGTCCGTCACGGTGACGCTGACCGGCCAGATCCAGCTGACCTCCGGTGGCACCGCGTCCGCCGCGGTGCGGCTGGGGCTGCCGATCCTGCTCGCCGGCCTGGGCGGCCTCTGGGCCGAACGCGCCGGGATCATCAACATCGGCCTCGAGGGCATGATGGTGCTCGGCACCTGGGGCGCGGCCTGGGCCGGCTACCAGTGGGGGCCGTGGGCGGCGATGCTCGGCGGGCTGGTGTTCGGCGCGCTCGGCGGGCTGCTGCACGCCGTCGCGACGGTGACGTTCAACGTCAATCACATCGTCTCCGGCGTCGCGATCACCCTGCTCGGGACGGGGCTGACGAAGTACCTGGCGACGCTGGTCTTCACCCCGGTCTCGCAGAACCCGCGCCAGTCCCCGCGGCTGGAGGGCTTCACCGAGTTCTCGATCCCCGGGGTCTCCGAGGGCCTCGCGGCGCTGGAGGCCCAGCAACGGGTGTTCGTCTCCGACCTCGCCGGGTTGCTGTCCGGGCTGGTCACCGGCCTGACGCCGATCCTGGTCATCGGGGTCGCGCTGGTCCCGGTGAGCTACCTCGTGCTGTGGCGGACGGCGTTCGGGCTGCGGCTGCGCAGCGCGGGCGAGTCGCCGGTCGCGGCGGAGTCGCTCGGCGTGAACGTGGTGCTGCACAAGTACGTCGCGGTCACGATCTCCGGCGCGCTCGCCGGGCTCGGCGGTGCGGCCCTGGTGCTCAACCCCGGCCAGCTCGGCTACCTGGAGAACCAGGTCGGCGGCCGCGGGTACATCGGCCTCGCCGCGATGATCTTCGGCAACTGGCGGCCCGCCGGGCTGCTCGTCGGCTCGGCGCTGTTCGGCTACGTCGACGGCCTGCAGCTGCGTGCCGGCGGTGAGGCGGTGCACGCGCTGCTCTACGGCGCGACGCTGGTCGCGGTCGTCGTCGCGGTGCTGTGGGCGATCCGCCGGATGTGGACCGCCGCCGCCGTCGCGCTCGTCGCGGGGCTGCTGGTGTACGCGGTCTACTGGTCGGTCGACACCGTGCCCAGCGAGTTCGCCTCCTACGCCCCGCAGCTCGTCACGCTGATCGTGCTCGCGGCGGCCTCGCAACGACTACGACCACCGGCCCGGCTCGGCGAGCCGTACCGGCGCGGGGAGGGACGCTAGATGGCAGGCGGGGGACCGTCCGGAGCGGGCGCGGACATGATGCGGCCCGACGCGCCCGTCCCGGACTGGGACGCCCTGCGGGCCGCCGCGGTGCAGGCCGCGGCCTGGGCGTACGCGCCGTACTCCCGGCTGCGCGTCGGCGCGGCCGCACTCGTCGACGACGGGCGGGTGGTCACCGGCTGCAACGTCGAGAACGCCTCCTACGGTCTCGGCGTCTGCGCAGAGGTGACCCTCGCCGGGCAGCTGCGCCTCTCCGGCGGCGGACGGCTGCTCGCGGTCGCCTGCCGCTCCGGCGACGGCGACCTGCTCATGCCGTGCGGACGCTGCCGCCAGGTGCTCCACGAGTTCGGCGGCGCCGCCCTGCTCTGCGACACCCCGCGCGGGGTGCTGCCGTTCACCGAGGTGCTGCCCGACGCGTTCGGCCCGGAGGATCTCCCGTGAGCTTCTCCGCGGTCGAGGTCATCGCGGCCAAGCGCGACTGCCGCACCCTGTCGAGGGCCCAGATCGACTGGGTGGTCGACGCCTACACCCGCGGCGAGGTGGCCGACGAGCAGATGGCCGCGCTGGCCATGGCGATCCTGCTCAACGGCATGGAGCCCGGCGAGATCGCGCACTGGACCCAGGCGATGATCGACTCCGGCGAGGTCCTCGACTTCGGCGACGTCGGACGCCCGCTGGTCGACAAGCACTCCACCGGCGGCGTCGGGGACAAGATCACGCTGCCGCTGGCGCCGCTCGTCGCGGCCTGCGGGGCGGCGGTGCCGCAGCTGTCCGGACGCGGGCTCGGCCACACCGGCGGCACCCTGGACAAGCTGGAGGCCGTCCCCGGCTGGCGCGCCTCGCTGACCACCGACGAGATCACCGCGCAGCTGCGCGAGGTCGGCGCGGTCGTCTGCGCGACGACGCCCACGCTCGCCCCCGCCGACAAGCGGCTCTACGCGCTGCGCGACGTCACCGGCACCGTCGAGTCCGTCCCGCTGATCGCCAGCTCGATCATGAGCAAGAAGCTCGCCGAGGGCACCGGCGGGCTGGTCCTCGACGTGAAGGTGGGGTCCGGCGCGTTCATGAAGACCCTGCCGCGCGCCGGGGAGCTCGCCGACGCGATGACCGCGATCGGGGCCGCCCACGGCCTCCCGACCACCGCGCTGCTCACCGACATGTCCCGCCCGCTGGGCCGCTGCGTCGGCAACGCCCTGGAGGTCGCCGAGTCGGTCGAGGTGCTGCGTGGTGGGGGACCGGCCGACCTGGTGTCGCTCACCGTCGCGCTGGCCACGGAGATGCTCGCCCTCGCCGGTCTGCCCGACGCCGACCCGGCCGCCGTGCTCGCCTCCGGTGCCGCGTACGACGTGTGGGAGCGGATGATCGCCGCGCAGGGCGGGGACCCGTCCGCACCGCTGCCGGTGGCCACGCACGTCGAGACGGTCGTCGCCGAGCGGTCCGGGATCTTCGCCGGGGCCGACGCGCTCGCCGTCGGCACGGCGGCCTGGAGGCTCGGAGCCGGGCGCGCCCGCAAGGAGGACCCGGTACAGGCCGGGGCCGGGGTCCGGCTGCTGGTCGACCCGGGCGACGAGGTCCGTCCCGGCACCCCGCTCGCCGAGCTGCACACCGACGACGACGCCCGGCTCCCCACCGCCCGCCGGCTGCTCGCGGGAGCGGCACTGATGATCACCACGGACCCGCCGCCCGAGCGGGACCTCGTCCTCGACGTCCGCCGGGGCAGCTGACCCGGCCCGGCCGGGGTCGCATGCGATCCCGAACGGCGTCAGGTGGCTGACGGGACGTGACAGATCTTCCTGCGTCCGCGTGCCGCATTCGTGACGAAACGTAACTCTCGGTGTCTCCGTCCGTTACGCACAGTGTGAACCGTTCGCCGGCGACGATGCCGTCCCCCAGCCACGTCCCCGTGTCACCGGACCGCGCGGGGGTGACGGCGGGCCCCGACGTCTGGACCACGGCCGAGGCGAGCGAGGACTTCCGCGAGCTCCGCGCGCGCCTGCTGCGTTTCGTGCTGCCGGCGACCGCGGGCTTCCTGGGCTGGCTGTTCCTGTTCGTGGGGCTCAGCGCCTGGGCGCCCGGGCTGCTCGGCACCCGGGTGCTCGGCGACCTCACGCTGGCGCTGGTGCTGGCCATCGGGCAGTTCGTCACGACGTTCGCGATCACCGCGCTGTACGTCCGGTACGCCGGCCGCCGGCTCGACCCGCTCGCCGACGAGATCCGTGAGCGTCTCGAGCGGGGCCACCGGTGACCGCAGCCGTCGCGGCCGTGTCCCCGGCCCCCGGGGACCCGCTGCTCAACATCCTGGTCTTCTCGTCGTTCATCCTCCTGGCCTTCGTCCTGGTGCTGCGGGTGCGGCGGCGCTCGTCGGCGGCCCGGGACTACTACACCGCGGGCAGCGGCTTCACCGGTCCGGAGAACGGCCTGGCCCTGTCCGGGGACTTCCTGTCGGCCGCGACGTTCCTCGGCATCGTCGGCGCGGTCGCCGTCGCCGGTCCCGACGGGTTCCTCTACGCCGTCGTCGCCTTCGTCGCCTGGCTGGTGGCGCTGTTCTTCGTCGCCGAGATGCTGCGCAACACCGGTCGCTACACGATGGCCGACGTCCTCAGCTACCGGTTGCGGCAGCGCCCGGTGCGCGCGGCCGCCGCGACCTCGGCGGTGGTGATCTCCACGCTGTACCTGCTCGGCCAGCTCGCGGGCGCGGGCGGCCTGCTCGCGCTGCTGCTGAACATCACCGACCGCGCCGGGCAGTCCGCGACGATCGCCGGGGTCGGGGCCGTGGTCATCGGGTACGTGCTGATCGGCGGGATGAGCGGCGCGACCTGGATCCAGATCGTGAAGGCGGTCCTGCTGCTGGCGACCGGGATGATCATGGCCGCGTTCGTGCTCGGCACGACCGGTCTGAGCCTGCCCGCGCTGCTGACCGCGGCGGTCGCGAACCACCCGCGCGGCGAGGCCGTGCTGTCCCCGGGGCTGCTGTACGGCGGTGGCCTGACGGCCAACCTGGACCTGCTGTCACTGGCCGTCGGCGGTGTCCTCGGTGTGGCCGGGCTCCCGCACATCCTCATGCGCTTCTACACCGTCCCCGACGCCCGGCAGGCCCGGAAGTCGGTCGTGTGGGCGATCTGGCTGATCGGCGCGTTCTTCCTGCTGGTACTGGCGCTCGGGTACGGCGCCACGGCGCTGGTCGGGCCGGAGGCGATCCTCGCCGCGCCAGGCGGGGTGAACTCGGCGGCGCCGCTGCTGGCACTGCAGATCGGCGGGCCGGTGATGCTGGCGCTGGTCTCGGCGGTCGCCTTCGCGACGATCCTCGCGGTCGTCGCCGGTCTGATGATCACCGCCGCGGCCGCGTTCGCCCACGACGTGTACGCCCAGCTGCTGCGCCGCGGGCAGGCCACCGCGGCCGAGGAGGTCCGCGTCGCCCGGCTGACCACCGTCGTCATCGGGCTCGTCGGCATCGCCGGGGGCATCCTGGCCAACGGCCAGAACATCGCGTTCCTGGCCGCCCTGACCTTCGCGATGGCCGCCTCGGCGAACCTGCCGACGCTGCTGTACTCGCTGTTCTGGAAGGGGTTCACCACGACCGGTGCCCTGTGGAGCATGTACGGCGGCCTCACCGTCACGCTGACACTCATCGTGTTCTCGCCCGCGGTGTCCGGGGCGCCGACGGCGATGCTGCCCGACCTCGACTTCGCGTGGTTCCCGCTGGCGAACCCGGGCCTGGTGTCGGTCCCGGCGGGCTTCCTGCTCGGCTACCTCGGCTCCGTCCTGGGCCGCGAACGCCCCGACGCCGCCGGGCATGCGCAGATGTCGGTCCGGGCGCTGACCGGGGCCGGACTGCAACGTGCGGTGCCCGAGGGCCTGCCGGCGCCGCTCCCCACCGGCCACGGTGCCCACCCGGCCCCCGCCGGTCACGGCGTAACCCCGGTCCCCACCGGTCACGGAGCCCACCCAGACCCCGCCGGTCACGGTGCCCACCCGCGCCCCGACGGTCCTGCGGCCCACCCGGGCCCGGCCGGTCCCGCGGTGCACCGAGGCCCGGCCGGGCCCGCGCCGCACCGGAGTCCGGACGGTGGGGCGGCCCGTACCGCTCGGCCGGACGGTGCCGCCGCACCTCTCCGCACGGGACGCCCCCACGGCGGGCCGTGGCGCGACGCCCGGCCCGGTGGCGGCCAGCCGGCGGGTCCGTACCGGCCGCCGGCCGCCCCGGGGCGGGACCCGCAGTTGCGCCCGGGGCGGGAGCGGCCCGGGCCCGGTACGCCGTCCCGCTGAGCCGCGTCCCCGGCCCCCGGCCGACGCCCGCCGGCCGGAGCCGGGCCGTGGCCGGCGGGCGCCGCCGGGACGGGCGGATCCGTGACACGCCCGCCGCTGCGCCGTGACGCCGGGCCGGTGCGCCCACCGGTGGGTGACGGCGCGGTGCCGGGCGGGCGTCGGCACGACGATTCCGATCCGGCACGATGGACGACGATGCGTGAGGACCGACGAGCGGCGGAGCGGGCGCCCCACCCCGCGGTGGTGCGGCACCAGCTGCTGCCCCGACCGGTGATGGGCCCCGACGCCCGGCGGACCCCGCGGACGCCCCCGGAGGGGGCCGCCGAGGTGACCCGTCCGCTCGGGCCCGGCCGGATCCCCGACCCGGGGGAGCCGACCACCCCGCTGGGACCGGTGGCCGGCGCGTCGCCCGGCCGTCCCACACCCCCGGCGCGCCCGGACGGCGCCGCCGCGGGTCCGGGGACGCCCTCGCACGGCACCGCGCCGGCGGGGGAGACGCCCGGGGACGGCGGAGCACCGGCCCCGGGGACGTCCGGGGACGACCCCGCCGGGACCACACCGTCCGGCGGCGCGGAGCACACCGGCTCGCTCGTCCGCTCCTCCGGCATGATCGCGATCGCCAGCCTGGTCAGCAGGCTCACCGGCTTCGTCCGGAACCTCGCGCTGGTCGCGGTGCTGGGCTTCGCGGTCGTCAACGACTCCTACACGATCTCGAACACGCTGCCGAACATCGTCTACGAGCTGCTGCTCGGCGGGGTCCTGACCAGCGTGATGATCCCGGTGCTGGTCCGCGCCCAGGCCGAGGACGCCGACGGCGGCGAACGCTTCACCCGGCGTCTGCTCACCGTCGTCGGGGCCGCGTTGCTGGTCGCGACCCTGATCGCGATGGCCGCCGCCCCGCTGCTGACGAGGCTCTACCTCGGCTCGGGGGACACCGGGCAGGCCAACCCGGCCCTGGCCACGGCGTTCGCCTGGCTGCTGCTGCCGCAGATCTTCTTCTACGGCATCGGCGCGCTGCTCGGCGCGGTCCTGAACTCGAAACAGGTGTTCGGGCCGTTCGCCTGGGCGCCGGTGCTCAACAACCTGGTCCTGCTGGGTGTGCTCGTCGTCTACGTGCTCGTGCCGGGGGAGATCTCGGTCGACCCGGTCCGGATGGGTGACCCGAAGCTGCTGGTGCTGGGTGTCGGGACGACGCTCGGCATCGTCGTCCAGGCACTGGTGCTCATCCCGTTCATGCGCAGCATCGGGTTCCGCTACCGCCCGGTGTGGGGCTGGGACCCGCGGCTGTCGCTGGCCGGCGGGATGGCGCTGTGGATCGTGGCCTACGTGCTTGTCGGGCAGGCCGGCTACATCGTCACCACCCGGGTCGCCGCGTCGGCGTCCGAGGGGTCGGTCGCGACCTACATGAACGCGTGGCTGCTGCTCCAGGTCCCGTACGGGGTGCTCGGGGTGTCGCTGCTGACCGCACTGATGCCGCGGATGAGCCGCGCCGCGGCCAAGGGCGACGTCGACCAGGTCGTCACCGACCTCTCGCTCGGCGCGCGCCTGTCCACCGTCGGGCTCGTCCCGATCGCGGCCGTCATGACGGCGTTCGGCCCGTCCCTGGGCACCGCGCTGTTCTCCGTCGGGGCGGGCAGCGGGACCGGGGCCGAGCGCCTCGGTCAGGCCGTCGCCTGGTCGGCGTTCGGGCTGCTGCCCTACGCGGTCACGATGCTGCAGATGCGCGTGTTCTACGCGATGACCGACGCCCGCACCCCGACGCTGATCCAGGTCGGCATGGTGGGGGTCAAGATCCCGCTGTTGCTGGCGTGCCCGCTGCTGCTCCCGCCGGAGCAGGTCGTGCTCGGCCTCGCCGCGGCGAACGGGGTCTCGTTCGTCGGGGGCGCGGTGCTCGGGCAGTGGCTGCTGCGCCGCCGCCTCGGGCGGGCCCGCTCCGGCGAGGTCCTGGTGTGCCTGGCCAAGGTCGCGTCCGCCTCCGCGGTCGCCGCCGCCGTCGCCTGGGGTCTCACCCGGCTGCTGGGCCCGGTGCTGGAGGACTGGCCGGACGTGGCTCGCGCCTGGACCCTGCTGGTCGGGGGCGCGCTGATCGCGCTGCCGCTGGCCGTCGCCGGGATGCGGGTGCTGAAGGTGTCCGAGCTCGACGCCGTCTTCCGCCGCCTCGCCCGCCGCTGACCCTCCTGCGTCGCCCCCCGCGGGGTGCCCCCAGGGGAACCTTCGTGGCTTAGAGCGCTACGAGAGTTCCCCTGGGGGCACCCCCGCCGGGGCGTGCGGGGCGCGGTTGGGGCGGAGCTGAGGGCAGGATCCACGACGACCTCCGTCCACCGGCAGCGGTGCGGAGACGATGGGACCGTCGCGGCCGGTTGTCACCGGCCGGTGCAAGGGCCCGGAACGCACGAACACCGCGCCCCCGGCGTGCGGGGCGCGGCGTCCGTCAGGAGAACCGGCGGCTCAGTCGTCCGGGTCGTCGCCGACCAGGTCGGCGGCGGAGGCACCGTTCTGGCTCTTCACCGCGACCTTGGCCCGCCCGCGGCGCTGGGCCGGGCGGGGCGGGGGCGGCGGGGCCTGCTGGGCGTACTGCCCACCCCGGCCCATGATCAGCTCCGCGAACGTCGCCATGGCCTCGTCGAGCTGGCTGGCGTTGCGGCGCTCGGACTCGGCGTTGGCCTTGGTGACCAGGTCGCTGACCGAGCCGGTGTCCGGACGGTCGCGCAGCACGGTGTCGAGGCCGGCGAGCCGGTCGTCGACGCCCGCGGAGAGCGTCGAGACGTCGCCGGACAGCTTCTCCAGGCGGCTGTCGACCTCCCCGGTCAGCTTGTCGAGGCGGCCGTCGACGTCGCCGGTCAGCTTGTCGAGCTTCCCGTCGACGCTCTCGCCGAGCGCGTCGAACCGGCCGTCCACGGCCTCCGACAGCGACGACAGCCGCTCGGTGACCGAGCCGTCGAGCTCGCCCAGGCGGTCCTTCAGGGACCCGCCGAGCTTGCCGACCCGCTCCTTGACCGACCCGTCCAGGTCGGTCAGCTTGCCGTCGAGACCGGACTCGACCGAGTCGAGCCGGTTGCCGACCTCCTCCAGGCGGGCGGAGAGGGCCTCCAGCCGCTCGGTGAGGGCGTCGAACGCCGGGGCCGGGTCGACGGCCGGGCGCTGGGCCAGGTCCTCCAGGCGGCGGTGCAGGCCCACCGAGGTGTCGCCCAGCAGATTGCGCAGGCCCTCGCCGGTCTCCTCGAAGGAGTGCACGGCCGCGTCGAGCTGCTCGCGCACCTGACGCTCGACGCCGTCGACCCGCTCCTTGATCGGGGAGGCGACGGCGTTCGGCATCGCGTCGAGCCGCATCTCGTGCCGGTCGAGGCGGTTGTCGAGGTCGTCGAGGCGCTTGTGCAGGCCGCCCAGGCGGTCGTCCAGGCCGTCCATCCGGCCCGAGACGCCCTCGAGGCGCCCGCCCATGCCGTCGAGCCGCCCGTCGAGCTGGGCGATCGGCTTGGCCAGCTTGTCCGGCAGGGACTCGATGGCCCGGGTGATCGCGCCGAGCACGATCTCGGTGTTGTCCAGCTTGGACACGGTCTCGTCGAGGCGCTCGGCCAGGACGTTCAGCTCGGTCCGGTCGGGGAGTTCGGTGAGCTTCTTGCGCACGGTGCCGATGGCGTCCAGGGCCGCCAGCCGGGCGTGGATCTCGTCGAGGGAGTCGAAGATCTGCTGCTGTTCGCTGTCACGGATCTCGGCCGCTCGCATGAGCATGCCGCGCATCCGGTCGAACGAGAGGTTCGAAGTGTCGCTCATGGCACCTGCTGCGCTTCCTCTGAGCCAAGTGGGGAGTGCCCAGAGGGTAGCGACCGCCGTACGAGGGTCGACGGACGGTGTTGCGCTCGGCCGTCCGGGGCATGTCTCCGCGCCCGGATCGGGTCGATCATGGCAGGTCCGGGCGCCGGTCGTCGCGCGCCACGCCGCTCGGTACCGTGCCCGGGTGGCAGATCCCACCGCTCCCGTCCCGGTCACCCGCGACACCGTCCGCCGCGCCCCCAAGGTGCTCCTGCACGACCACCTCGACGGCGGCCTGCGGGTCGGGACCGTCGTCGACCTGGCCCGCGAGTACGGCTACGACAAGCTCCCCACCACCGACCCCGGCGAGCTCGCGGCCTGGTTCCTCGGTGCCGCCCACTCCGGCTCGCTGGTCCGCTACCTCGAGACCTTCGGGCACACCGTCGCCGTGCTGCAGACCCGGGAGGCGCTGACCCGGGTCGCGGCCGAGGCCGCCGAGGACCTGGCCGCCGACGGTGTCGTCTACGCCGAGGTGCGTTTCGCCCCCGAGCTGCACGTCGAGGGCGGTCTGGACCTCGACGCCGTCATCGCGGCCGTCCTCGACGGGTTCCGGATCGGCACCGCCCGCGCCGCGGCGGCCGGGAACACCGTCCGGGTCGGCACCCTGCTCACCGCGATGCGGCACGCCGCCCGGTCCCGGGAGATCGCCGAGCTGGCCGTGCGCCACCGCGACTCCGGCGTGGTCGGGTTCGACATCGCCGGCGCCGAGAAGGGGTTCCCGCCCACCCGCCACCTCGACGCGTTCGAGTACGTCCGTCAGCAGAACGCCCACGTCACCATCCACGCCGGTGAGGCGTTCGGGCTGCCGTCGATCTGGGAGGCCGTGCAGTGGTGCGGCGCCGACCGGCTCGGACACGGCGTCCGGATCGTCGACGACATCACCGTCACCGACGACGGCCCGCACCTGGGCCGCCTCGCCGCCTGGGTCCGCGACAGCCGCGTCCCGCTGGAGATGTGCCCGACCTCGAACGTGCACACCGGCGCCGCGTCGTCGCTGGCCGAGCATCCCATCGGGCTGCTCACCGACCTGCGGTTCCGGGTCACGGTCAACACCGACAACCGGCTGATGTCCGGCTGCACCATGACCAGCGAGATGTACGACCTGGCCGAGACCTTCGGCTACGGCTGGGACACCCTGCGCTGGTTCACCGTCAACGCGATGAAGTCCGCGTTCATCGGGTTCGACGAGCGTCTGGCCCTGATCGAGGACGTCATCAAGCCCGGCTACGAGGTCTTGTCGCGCTAGTCGTGCCGGCCCGGCCGACGCTGCTCGTCCCGATGGACATGATCGTGGTGGCCCGGCGGTCCCTGCATCGAGTGCGGATCTGCAGCCCTCGGGTGCGAGCTGCGACGGACCACCGACGGCCGTGGACCCGTGAGCGGGCACGCCGCCACCGGGTCCCACGGGCTGCACGGCGGCGTCGCAGCTCAGGTGGTGGTCGGGCGCCGCCGGGCGGCCGTCCTCCGGTGTCCGGGCCTGCCCGAGGGTGCGGCGTCGCGCGTCACCGCTGTCCTACGCTCGTCGCATGAGTGCTCCTGCCTTCTACGCCGAACTGCGCGCGTTGCGGCTCGAGAGGGTGCTGGACGCCTCGGTCGAGCTGATCACCGAGGAGGGCTGGGACCGGCTCAGCATCACCAAGGTCGCCCAGCGCTCCGGAGTGCCGCGGCAGAGCCTGCACAAGGAGGTCGGTACCAAGGCCGAACTCGGCCGCGCCGTGGTGGACCGTGAGGTGGAACGGTTCCTGGCGCGGGTGCAGGAGGGACTGGCAGCCCATCCCGACTCGCTGGAGGACGCGATCGCCGCGGCGGCGCGCCACGCGCTCGACCACGGTCGGGAGAACGCGGTCCTCGCCGCGGTCCTGCGTCCCGGCCACGACCACGGTCTTCTGGAGCTGGTCGCCGTGCATCCGGACGCCGTGCTCGGCAACGCCGTGCAGGCCCTCGGCTCCCAGCTCGGTGCGGCCGCCCCCGAGGCCATGGTCGACACCGTGGTCCGGCTCGTCCTCAGCCATCTGCTGCAACCGACCGTGGAGGTCGACCAGGCCGTGGACCGGATCAGGCACGTGGTGCGCGGGTTCGCCTGAATCCCGGCCTTTCCGGGCGGCAGCCGTCTCAGAGGTCCAGGACCAGGCGCTGGGTCAGCGCACGTGACACGCACGTCATCATGACCTCGCCCCGCTCCCGCTCGGCCCGCGAGAGCACCGCGTCGCGGTGATCGGGGGTGCCCTCGACGACGTCGGCCTCGCAGGTGCCGCAGATGCCCTCCATGCAGGAGCCCATCACGGCCACACCGGCCTGCTCCAGCGCGTCGAAGACCGACGTGCCTCGAGCGACGTCCACGGTGACCCCCGAGGCGGCGCATTCGACCTCGAACGTGTCCAGCCCTCCCGTGGTCGGGTCGACCACCGCGGCCACGAACCGTTCCAGATGCAGGCTGTCCCGGGGCCAGGTGCCGCACATGTCCTCCACCGCGTCGAGGAGTGCGCCCGGACCGCAGCAGTAGACGAGGGTGTCGGCCCGCGGGGTGCCCAGGACCGAGTCGAGGTCGAGCAACCCGCGCTCGTCCTGGGGCCACACGGTCACCCGATCGTCGTCCTCGAGCTCGTCGAGGAAGGCCATCGACGCCCGGGACCGGCCGCCGTACAGCAGGTGCCAGTCGGCGCCGTCGGAGCGGGCGGACTCGACCATGGCACGGATGGGGGTGATGCCGATGCCGCCGGCGATGAACTGGTAGCGAGGCGACGGTTCGAGGGCGAAGTGGTTGCGGGGACCCCGGACACGCAGCGTGTGCCCCACATCCAGCGTGTCGTGCACGTACGCCGACCCTCCGCGACTCTGCGGTTCGCGCAGCACCGCCACCCTCCAGGGGGAGCCCGGCGCAGGGTCGCCGCACAAGGAGTACTGCCGTGTCAGCCCGCGGTCCAGGACCACGTCGATGTGGGCACCGGGTGCCCAGGCCGGCAGTGCGGCGCCGGTGGGGTCGGTGAGGGTCAGCTCGACAACCCCTTCGGCCACCTCGCGGCGGGTCGTGACCTGCAGATCCAGGAGGCCGGCGCCGCCCGATGTGGCCCGCCCGACCCGGGACGACGACGTGGGCGTCGAGGTGGGGGTGGGCTCGGAGACGGACGGGCCGGACGACACCGCAGCCGGGGCGGTCGTCCGCTCGGCGGCCAGGGCGGAGCGGTAGGGACCGTCGCCGCGCCGCTCTCCGCCCGTGGGCGTCAGCCGCACCATCATCGAGCTGTAGCCGCGTACGAAGTTCGACTGCACCCGGGTCGGCTCGGCGAGGACCTCGATGTCGTCGAAGCGTGCGAGCAACTCCTCCCAGAGGATGCGCAACTGCAACTCGGCGAGCCGGCTGCCCATGCAGCGGTGCGGACCGATACCGAACGCAAGGTGGTGCCGTGCGTTCCGCCTGTCGATGATGAACGAGTCCGGGTCCTCGAACGTCCGCTCGTCCCGGTTCGCCGAGGCGTACCACATCACGACCTTGTCACCCTTGCGGATGAACTGGCCGTTGAGGACGGTGTCGCGCGTGGCGACCCGGCGCATGTAGGCCAGCGGTGTCTGCCACCGCAGGATCTCGTGGACCAGCTTCGGCACGAGCGTCGGCTCGGCACGCAGCCGGTCGAACTGCTCGGGGAACTGGTTGAGGGCCAGCACGCCACCGGTCATCGAGTTCCGGGTGGTGTCGTTGCCGCCCACGACGAGCAGTACCAGGTTGCCCAGGAACTCCATCGGACGGTGGATCAGGTCCTTGGTGTCCTCGGAGAGCTGCATGAGCGTGATGAGGTCGTAACCCGGCTTGTCGCCGTCGGCGAGACGAGCCGCCTTCTCGTGCCACAACTCGCTGAAGGCGCGTGCCATCTCGGCGGCGCCGCGGTAGATCTCGTCGGTGTCGTTGGCGCCGCCGGTCGCCGACGCGCTCGTCGCCACCAGGTCGGTCCACTGCACCAGCTTGCGGCGCTGGTCGTACGGGAAGTCGAGCAGGGTGGCCAGCATCCGCGCGGTCAGCTCCACGCTGACCCGGTCGACCCAGTCGAACGGCTCTCCCACCGGCAACCCGTCGAGGACCTCCCGCACACGCGAACGGATCAGGCCCTCCATCTCCTCGAGGTTCTGGGGAGCCACGACACCCTGCACGGCTGCGCGCTGCTGGTCGTGGCGCGGCGGGTCCATCGCGATGAACATCTCGATGTCCAGACCCTCCGGCGGCGAACCGAGGACGATCTGCGGTTCCGCGGAGAAGGTCTCGAAGTCCTTGTCGACCCGCACGATGTCGTCGTACCGGGTGACCGACCAGAACGGCCCGAACGCGCTGTCGGCCCGGAAGTGCACGGGCGCCTCGTCGCGCAGCCGACGGAAGTAGGGCAGCCACTGCTGCTGACGCCACAGGAACGGGTTGCTCACGTCGATCTCGGTCAGATCGAGGTCGGACACCTCCGCGATGTCGGACTCGGTGAAACGTGGTTGCCCGTCACCGACCACCAGCCTCCTGGCCCGCTGCATCAGATGCAGCGCCTGGATCTGGCGGCGCATCGGGATCGCCGCCTGGGCTCGGGTGCGGACCTGATCGGGAACGCGCATGCCGTCGACCACCTTGTCGAGATGACTGCTGACGACATAAGCGAATCACAGGTCTCTGGCGCTGACAATACCTGGCCGTATGTCAGACCCTGGGGCGCCCCGGGACGCCCGGGGTCTCCGAGGTCGTCGCGACCCGGGACCGTCCGTGCCGGTAGTCACGGGGTGCTCCCGCGCCCAGCCGCGGGCTCCGAAGCCGTGGGAGCCGGCGACATCGGCGGGCGCCTCGTCGCGCAGGGCGGGTTCTGCCGACCCCTGGGCAGGCCCCTCGCGGACCGACCGGGCTAGTGCTCCCGCAGCCGGGCCTCGAGCCCGGCGACGAGCTCGCCCCAGGACTGCGCCTCCTGGGTGAACGGCGGGCTGGGCGCCATCCGCGTCGGGTCCGGCCGCACGACGAACGACACGAGCCAGCCGAGGCTGTTGGACTCGGCGAGGACCTCGGCGGGCTCGGGGTCCCCGGCCCACTCGCCGACGTCGGTCAGCAGCTCCGAGGCCAGGTCGAGCTGGACCGGGTCCAGGTCGAGCACGCCCTCGGCGAGGTCGGGGCCGATCCCGGTCAGCACGTAGGTGTTCATGTCCTCGACGCCGCCGTCGAGCTCGCCGACGGCGGCCGCGTCGAGCACCTCGGCGAAGGTGACGGCCGCGGTCAGGTCGGTCCCGGCGACGGCGGGGTGCTCCCGGTCGGCCAGCGCCCGGAACAGCGCACGCTCGGAGCCGAACACGTCGATCCGGCCGTCGGAGCCGAGGAAGACCGGCTTGTCGTCGAGGTAGCAGCGCAGGCTGACCACGGAGCGGTCGCCGACCTCGATGCGGATCGGGTCGATGCCGACCTCGGCCCAGAAGCCGTTCGGCTCCTCCGCGGCGGTGTCGGCGTCCTCGGTGCCCGCGGCGAGCGCGGCGGCCTCGAGGGCCTCGTCGTCGTCGAGGGGCTGTTCGGCGAGACGGTCGCGCAGCTCCTGTTCCTCGGCGCGCGCCTTGTCCAGCGCCCCGGCGTCGAGGTCCGGTGTGGCGACGAGGTCGTCGACGGTGTCGACGATCCCGTCCCAGTGCGTCGCGATCGCCTCGGACAGCGCGGTCCAGCGCTTGGCGCCGTCACGTCCGGCGAAGGCCTGCTCGCCCTCGCGCAGCAGCGCGAACGTGGGCTCGCCGTCGAGCGCGGCGATCACGGCGGAGAGGTCGCAGACGTCGGCCAGCGACCGGACGATCGAGACGGTCTCGTGCAGCTCCTGCACGGTCAGCGCGTCCGGGTCGGCGGCGGCCAGCTCCGGCAGACCGACCAGGTCGTACCGGTGGACGGCGTCGGGGGTCAGCTCGGCGACCGCGAGCCCGGGGACCGCGGACCACGCGGGGTGGTCGGCCAGGTCGTGCTCGGGTGCGGTCCGCACGAACGCGGCGAGACCGGCCACCTCGTCGAAGACGAACACGTGCTCGTCGTCGCCGAGGAAGGCTTCCCACTCCTCGCCGTCCTCGCGCCAGGGGGGAGCCCACAGGGTGACCACGTCGCCCCGGGTGAGAGCGAGCCGGATCGGGACGATGTCGCTTGCCACGGGGCGAGCCTATCGTCGCGTCCTGCCGCCGGCCGGTCCCACCACCTCGGGTGTCGCCGGCCCGGCGGATCACGGTCGTGCGGGGTCAGGCCTGGGAGTGCAGTCGGACCACTCCGATGGACACGTCCTCGAGTCCACCCCGGTCGAAGTCGCGTCGCAGCTGGTCGGCCTTGACGGTCGCCGTCATCCCGTCGAACGGGCCGTGCGCGTCCACCTCCCCGGTCTGTGGGTCCACCGCCAGAACAACGTATCCGTCGCACTGCGTGAGCTTTTCCGCAGCAGCGATCAACGTCTGCTCCTCGGAAGTCGTGTTCTCCGGCATCGGATCACCTCCTTGTCGTCTAGTACAGCGTCGGCGGTACCCTCGATGTGACACCGTTTCGGCCATACCACCCGTTCGGGTCAGGTGAATCGCGAGATCGGCGACCGCGCGTGCTGATCGTGGCACTCCACGCGGTCGATCACGCGATCCGGGGAACCGGCCGTGTCCGACCGGCAACCGTTGGTGATCACGGTTCCGCTCCGGGATCGGCTGTCACGCAAGGTCTGCGAGGGTGTCCGCGGCCTCACCCGGGAGGGCGAGGAGATGCATCCGGCCGGTCCCGGCGTCACTCGTCGGTGAGCGCGTGCTTCTCACGCTTCGTGAACCGTGACACGCATCCGTGTCAACGTCCGGGGATGACGTCCCGGTGTCCGTCCGGTCACGGGACGGCATCGTCGCAGGACACGGAGCGCGTCCGGCCGTCGGGTCCCACGGCCCGGCGGGGCGACGGCACCGGATCGGTGGGCCGGGCGCCTCCTCACGGGGGATCTCCGCGCGGCCCGGCCGCCGTAGGGTGTGCGGCCGTGGACACGATCGTCGTCGACCACCCGCTCGCGCGGGCCCGGCTCAGCACCATGCGGGACGCCCGCACCGACAACGCGACCTTCCGGGCGGCGTTGCGCGAGCTCACCCTGATGCTGGTCTACGAGGCCACCCGCTCGGCGCCGCTGGCCGAGGAGCGGATCCACACCCCGGTCTCGCGGACGGTCGGTCACCGGCTCGCCGTCCCGCCGGTGCTCGTCCCCGTGCTGCGGGCCGGGCTGGGGATGGCCGAGGCCGCGCTGAACCTGATCCCGGACTCGCAGATGGGCTTCGTCGGCATGGCCCGCGACGAGACGACCCACCGGCCGGTGCCCTACATGGAGTCGCTGCCCGACAGCCTCGTCGGGCGGCCGGTGTTCGTGCTCGACCCGATGCTGGCCACCGGCGGCTCGATGGTGCACACCGTGGAGCTGCTGACCCGCCGCGGCGCCGACGACGTGACGGTCCTCTGCGCGCTGTCCGCGCCGGAGGGCGTGGAGCGGCTGCGCGCGTCCGGGCTGCCGGTCCGGATGGTGACCGCCAGCATCGACGAGCGGCTCAACGACTCCGCGTTCATCGTCCCCGGCCTCGGCGACGCCGGGGACCGCCAGTTCGGCGCGGTCTGAGTCCGCCGTGAGGCCCTCCCGCCGCATCCTCACCGGGGTCGTGGCGACGGTGGCCGCGGTCGCGCTGTCGGCGCTGCCCGCGGCGGACCGGCCGGAGGACGCCGAGGTGCCCGCCGCCGTCGACGATCCCGGGGTGGTGCGGGTGATGCCGCTGGGCGCGTCGTCGACGGTCGGGGTGGGGAGCCCGGCGACGGCCGGTTACCGCCTCCCGCTGTGGCAGCGCCTGGCCGCCGACGGCGTCCGCATCGACTACGTCGGCTCCCGCAGCTCCGGGCCGGACGCGCTGCCCGACACCGACCACGAGGGCCGCTCCGGCTGGACGGCGGCCCGGATGGTGCCGATGACGGGCGGTTGGGTGCTGGCCGCGCAGCCGGACGTCGTGCTGCTGCACGCCGGGACCAACGACCTGTTGCAGGACGCGAGCGCGCGGGCGACGGCGGCGAGCCTGGACCGGCTGCTGGACCGCGTGTTCGCAGCCGCACCGCACACCCACGTGATCATGGCCGGGGTGTGGGCGCCGCTGCCGAAGCAACGGGCCGAGCGGGCGCGGCTGGCCGAGTACCTGCCCCGGGTCGCCGCCGCGCACCGGGCGGCCGGGCACTCGGTGGAGTTCGTCGACACCGCCACCCTGTTCCCCGCCGGGCGGACCGCGGACGGCCTGCACGCCGGACCGGGCGCCTACCGCACGATCGCGTCGGTGTGGGCCGACCGGATCGAGGCGCACCTCGGGGTGCGGCCCGCCACCGGGCGCCGGTAGCTCAGCCCTCCGGCATGACGGTCGCGGCGACGACCGCGCCCAGCTCGCGGCACGCGGCCCGGGCGGCGGCGTCCGGGGGACCCGCGACCTCGACCGGCGCGGCCGCCGCGGTCCAGCCCATCGCCCCGGCGACCGTCGTCACCGAGCGGGTCGCGCCGGAGGTGTCCGAGCCGCCGTGCACCCACAGCCCGTAGGGCAGGCCGCGGGTGTCGTCGGCGCAGACGTAGAAGACCTGGTCGAGGAAGTGCTTGAGCGCGCCGGACATGTAGCCGATGTTCGCCGGCGTCCCGAGGACGACGGCGTCCGCGGCGAGCAGGTCGCTCGCCGTCGCGGCCAGGGCGGCGCGGGCGACGACCTCCACCCCGGTGATGTCCGGGTCGGCCGCGCCCGCGCGGACCTCCGCGAGCAGCTCCGCGGTGGCGGGGGACGGCGTGTGGTGGACCAGGAGCAGGCGCGCGCTCATCCGGCGAGCATCCCGTCGACCTCCGCGCGCAGCGCGGCCAGGCGCTCCGCGGCGACGGCCCGCGACGCCGGCACCGCGGCCACGTCGCCGGTGGGGTCCTCCACGACCTCCAGGTAGGCCTTGAGCTTCGGCTCGGTCCCCGACGGGCGGATCACCACGCGGGTCCCGGGGCGCCGCAGCCGCAGGACGTCGGGGGCCGGGCGGTCGGCCTCCCAGCCGGCCGGGGGCGCGGCGCGCAGCCGGGCGACGGCGGCGTCGCGCTCGACGGGGGCCATCCGGATCGAGACACCCCGGGTGGCGTGCACGCCGAACTCCGCCGCCAGCTCGTCGAGCCGCCGCGGCACCGACGACCCGGCCGCGGCGAGCCCGCGTACCAGGTCCGCGGCGACGACGGCGGCGGAGACGCCGTCCTTGTCCCGGACGCCGTCGGGGTCGACGCAGAGTCCGATCGCCTCCTCGTAGCCGAAGACGAGCCCGTCGCCGGCCCGCACGATCCACTTGAACCCGGTGAGGGTCTCGGCGGAGCGGGCCCCGCGGGCGGCCGCGACCCGGGCGAGCATCGACGACGACACGACGGTCGTCGCGACCAGCGGGTCCGCCGCGGTCCCGGTCCGCAGGACGTGGTCGCCGAGCAGCACGCCGGTCTCGTCGCCGGACAGCATCCGCCAGCCGTCACCGAAGGCGACGCCGAGCGCGCACCGGTCGGCGTCCGGGTCCAGCGCGACGGCGAGGTCCGCGCCGCTCCGGGCGGCCAGCGCGAGCAGCGCGTCGGTCGCGCCGGGCTCCTCCGGGTTCGGGAAGGCGACCGTCGGGAAGTCGGGGTCGGGCACGGCCTGGCTCGCGACGACGGCGACGTCGTGCACCCCGGCCCGGGCGAGCGCGGCGACCGCGGTCGCGCCGCCGACGCCGTGCATCGGGGTGAGCGCGATCCGCGGCGCGGGCGCCCCGGTGTTCCCCGACAGCGTTGCGACCCGGTCCAGGTAGGCGCCGGTGACCTCCGCCGGGTCCGGCAGCGGCCCGAGCGGCACCGACACCGCGGGCGGGGCGGCGGTGATCGCGTCCTCGATGGCGGCGTCGTCGGGGCCCACGAGCTGCGCGCCGTCGGCGAGGTAGACCTTGTAGCCGTTGTCGGCGGGCGGGTTGTGCGAGGCGGTGACGGCGATCCCGGCGACCGCGCCGAGGTGGCGCACGGCGAAGGCCACCAGCGGGGTGGGGACGGGGCCGTCGAGCAGGGTCACGGTGAACCCGGCGCCGGTCAGCACCCGGGCGCTGGCCTCGGCGAACGCCGCCGACCCGTGCCGGGCGTCCCGGCCGACGACGACCCGGCCGGTGCCCGTGGTCCGGGCCAGGTGGGCGGCCAGCCCGGCGGTCGCCCTGGTCACGACGGCGACGTTCATCCCCGACGGCCCGGCCCGCACCGGCCCGCGCAGCCCGGCGGTGCCGAAGCGCAGCGGCCCGGACAGCCGGTCGGCCAGCTCGTCGCCGGCCGCCGCGGCACCGTCGCCGCCGGCCATCGCGGTGGCCAGCACGCGCTGCAGCTCGGCCCGGGTGCCCGGGTCGGGGTCGTCGGCGATCCAGCGCAGCGCCGCGTCGCGCAGCGGCCCCGGCAGCACCATCAGATGCGGCCGACGAGGTCGCGCAGCAGCGAGCCCATCCGGGTCGCCGCCGCGGCGCCGGCGTCGAGGACCTCCTGGTGGTTCAGCGGCTGCCCGGACAGACCCGCGGCCAGGTTGGTGACCAGCGAGATGCCGGCGACCTCCAGTCCGGCGGCGCGGGCGGCGATCGTCTCGGCGACGGTGGACATCCCGACCAGGTCCGCGCCCAGCGTGCGCAGCATCCGGATCTCGGCCGGGGTCTCGAAGTGCGGACCGGGCAGCCCGGCGTAGACGCCGTCGACCAGCGACGGGTCCAGCTCGCGGGCGGCGGCGCGCAGCCGCGGGGAGTAGGCGTCGGTGAGGTCGACGAAGTGCGCGCCGTGCAGCGGAGAGCGCGCCAGCAGGTTGAGGTGGTCGGAGATCAGCACCGGCTGCCCGACCGACAGACCCTCGGTGATGCCCCCCGCTGCGTTGGTCAGCACGACCGTGCGGACACCGGCCGCCGCGGCGGTGCGGACGCCGTGCACGACCGGGTCCATCCCGTGGCCCTCGTAGAGGTGGGTGCGCCCGAGCAGGACCAGCACCCGGGTGTCGCCGATGCGCAGCGAGCGGGCGGTGCCGCCGTGGCCGACCGCGGACGGCGCGACGAACCCGGGCAGCTCGGCCATCGGGACCTCGGTGTCCGGGGTGCCGAGGACGTCGGCGGCCGGCCGCCAGCCGGAGCCCAGGACCACCGCCACGTCGTGGGCGTCGGTGCCGGTGCGGCGGGCGAGCTCGGCGGCGGCGGCGTGGGCGCGAGCGGTGGGGTCGGCGGTGTCGGCCATGCGCGCCAGCCTAGGGGGCGCCGGCGCCGTGGCCGGCTCAGCCCGGGGTGGCGCGGAAGCCCGAGGCGACGGCGTCGAACAGGCCCGCGACGGCGTCCTCGGCGCGGCCGGCGGGGGAGGTCAGCTGCAGTACCCAGACCCCGCCGAGCTGGTCGCGGCCGGGAATGATGCGCATCAGCGTGCTGCGCTGCGCGCTGCCGCTGCCGGTGGTGAGCGCGACCTGGCTGGAGCCGTCGGGCAGCTGCTCGACCGGCCCGGCCTCGACCGGGTCGACGCCCAGCGCCTCGGGGGTGAGGGCGTCGGTGACGGCCCCGGCCGAGGTCGCCGCCCGGACCGACAGCTCCTGACGGCCGTCCGGGCTGACGAAGCGGACGACGACCGAGCCGTCGGGGGCGGGCGAGCGGAACTGGGTCCAGCCGTCGGGGACCGGCACGGTGAAGCCGAGCGGGTCCGGGTAGGTGGTGCGCAGCGACCGGTCGGTGGCGACGGTGACCGTCGACAGCGGTTCCTGCCCGGCCAGCGTGCGGACCCCGGTGAACCCGGCGAGCGCGCCGAGCAGCACGATCAGGGCGCCGCCGAGCACCAGCGGGACGGCGCCGAGCACGGTGGTCGGGCCGGCCGCCGCAGTACGGGCGGGCGCCGCCCCCCGCGACGACGGGCGGGCCTGCCGGGGGCGCGGCGGCCCGGCGGGCGGCGCAGCCGGCGCGGGCACGGGGTCGGTGACCGGGACGCGGCCGTAGGCGCCGGTGCCGGTGGGGCCGACCGGGCCGGGCGGGGGCGGTGCGGCGACCCGCGGCGGTGCCGGTGTCGGTGCCGGTGCCGGGCCGGTCGGTGCGGGCACCCGCGCCATCACGGTCGGCACGTCCGGGGAGCCGGGGAAGATCGGGTCGTCCGGGTCGGCGAGCAGCGGGCGCAGCCGGGCCCGGACCTCGTCGAGCGGCATCCGGCCCGACGGCTCCTTGACCATCAGCCCGGCGATGACCTCGGCGAGGGGGCCGGTGACCGTCGGCGCGGGGACGGGACCGTCGACGACCTCGGTGATGGTGCGGACCGGGTCACCGTCGACGTCGTAGGGCGGGCGGCCCTCGACGGCGGCCCAGAGCGTCGCGCCGAGGCCCCACAGGTCCGCGGCCGGCGTGACCGGCTGGCCCGCGGCGACCTCGGGCGCGATGTAGGCGGGCGAGCCGAGCACGAGACCCGCGGAGGTCATCGGCGCGTCGGACTCGTTGCGGGCGATGCCGAAGTCGGTGAGCTTGATCCGGCCGTCGTCGGAGATCAGGACGTTGCCGGGCTTCACGTCGCGGTGGGTGATCCCGGCCCGGTGCGCGGCCCGCAGCGCCGCCGCGGTGCCGTGCCCGACGACGCCGGCCTGCGCGGCGTCGAGCCTGCCCAGCTCGGTGATCGCCGCGGCCAGGTTCTTCGACGGCACCAGCTCCATGACCACCAGCGGCTCGTCGCCGCCGGAGTCGAGCACGTCGAAGACGGTCACGACGTTGGGGTGCGACAGCCCGGCCAGTGCCCGGGCCTCCCGCATGATGCGTTCCCGCAGCTCCAGCTTCTCCCCGGCCGGGATGCCGTCGGGGATCTTCAGCTCCTTGAGCGCGACGCGGCGGTGCAGGACCTCGTCGAAACCCGACCAGACGGTGCCCATCGCGCCGCTCCCGAGCGGACCGTCGACGCGGTACCGCCCGGCGAACTGTCGGCGCTGGACCTCGCCCTCGGGAACGGACACGCCGCCGATTGTTCCATCGTGCCCGCGCGGCCCGTCCCCGCACACCGTTCCCGGCCGGGATCGTCACCGCCGGTGCCCACTGGTGACGGTGCGTGACGACACTGGTCGTTCCGGGACGCCGGACGGCCGCCGCGGCGGGCCGGGCGTGCGGACGGTCACGGTCCGGTGGCGTTCCGGCCGCGGGCCGGTGTCGTCGTCCCGGGAGTTCCCCGTGACGGGCGTCCGAACCGCCGGTGAACGGCGAGGACGGCCGTTCGCCGACGGGAGGAACGGTCGCACGCGGCCGTTCACCTGGAGCGGTGAACCCGCTGGCAGCAGCTCGCCGACCCCTTGCCGCCCCGTGGCGTGAACGGACGATTTCGACTGGAACACCGCCGGACGGGTGAGCACCATCATGGGTGGTGGGAGACGACCGAACGCCGTCCGCGTCGACCGCGGACACGCGGGCCGTTCCCGCCGAGGGCCAGTACGAGGAGGACAAGGTGACTGCGCTGCAGACCCGCACCGAGCTCCCGGAGATCACCGATCCCGCGGTCGACGATCTCGGCTCCGGCACGGGTCCGGCCTGGCTGGAGTCGTGGATGCGGGCGCACAAGGGCGAGATCGTCGGCTGGCGCCGCGCGATCCACGCCCAGCCCGAGCTGGCCCGTCGCGAGCACCTCACGACCGCGCGGGTCGCGGAGACCCTGCTGCGGGCCGGTCTGGAGCCGCGCACGCTGCGCGGCGGCACCGGTGTCGTCTGCGAGGTGGGGCACGGCGAGCCGCTGGTCGCCCTGCGCGCGGACATGGACGCGCTGCCCCTGCAGGAGCAGACCGGTCTGCCGTTCGCCTCCGAGGTGCCCGGCGTCATGCACGCCTGCGGGCACGACGCGCACACCGCGATGCTGCTCGGCGCGGCACTGGCGCTGCAGTCCGCGCCGTCGCTGCCCGGCCGGGTCCGGCTGGTGTTCCAGCCGGCCGAGGAGGTGCAGCCGGGCGGCGCGCTCGACGCCGTCGAGCAGGGCGTGATGGAGGGGGTGCAGCGGATCTTCGCTCTGCACTGCGACCCGCGCCTGGAGGTAGGACGGCTCGGAACCCGGGTCGGGCCGATCACCTCGGCCTGCGACCTCATCGAGGTCCGGCTGACCTCCCCGGGCGGGCACACCTCGCGCCCGCACCTGACCGCCGACCTCGTGCAGGCGCTCGGGCTGCTGGCCACGCAGGTGCCGCTGCTGCTGACCCGCCACGTCGACCCGCGCTCGGGCACCGTCCTGACCTGGGGTGCGGTGCACGCCGGGGACGCGGCGAACGCGATCCCGCAGTCCGGCCTGCTGCGCGGCACCCTGCGCACCGCCGACCACACCACCTGGACCGAGCTCGAGGAGAAGCTGCGGGCGCTCGTCGCGTCCGTGCTGGCCCCGACCGGTGTCGGCTACGTGCTCGACCACGTCCGCGGTGTCCCGCCGGTCGTCAACGACGCGGTGTCCACCGGGATGCTGCGCGACGCCGCGGTGACCGTCGGTGGCGAGGTCGCCGACGCGTCCACGGAGCAGTCCTCCGGCGGCGAGGACTTCGCCTGGTACCTGGAGCACTCCGCGGGCGCCATGGCGCGGCTCGGGGTGTGGTCGGGCACCGGCAAGCAGCGGGACATCCACCAGCCGACCTTCGACCTCGACGAGCGTGCCCTGCCGTTCGGGTCGCGGGTGCTGGTGCAGGCCGCGCTGTCCGCGCTGGCGCAGGCGGCCTCCTGAACCACCGTCTCCCGCGGTGAACGACGACGGCCCGGTCCCCTCGCGGGGGCCGGGCCGTCCTCGTCAGCCGGTGCGGCCGGTCAGGACCGGTTGCCGGGGGAGGACTTGCGGCTGGGCCTGCTGCGCAGCTCGTTGACGTAGTCGTCCGGGGCGCCCGCGGTCTCCGCGGCGTCGGCGATCACGCCCAGGTAGCGGGCCGACGGGTCCCCGCCCTCGTAGGCGTTCAGCACGTAGATGAACGCGAGGACGCTGCCGTCGAGGGTGGCGACCCGCAGCCGCAGCTTCTTGTGCATGCCCAGCTCGCCGCCCTCCCAGCGGTCGAGCTGGCGTTCGTCGTGCTCGGGGACGTCGTAGAGCACGACGAACACCTGCGAGCCCGGCTCCTCCACCACGGTGGAGAGCGCGCCCTCCCAGGTGTAGTCCTCGCCGCCGAACGTCAGCCGCCAGCCCTGGAGCCACCCGGTCCCGGCCATCGGCGAGTGCGGGGCGCGCTCCTTCATCTGCTCGGGGTCCATGTTCGACCCGTACGCGGCATACAGCGGCACGCGTGCAGGGTAATGGGGAGCCCGGCGGGGCCTCGACCCGCCCGGTCGTAACGATGGGACACGCGTACTGTGAGCCCCGTCGACGCCGGCGGGCGGGACCGCCTGCCGGTCCACCACCACCGACTTCTCCAGGGGGATCTCCCGTGACCCGCATCGTCATCATGGGCGGCGGACCGGCCGGTTACGAGGCCGCACTCGTCGCGGCACAGCACGGCAGCGAGGTGACCGTCGTCGAGCGGGACGGGATGGGCGGCGCCTGCGTCGTCTACGACTGCGTCCCCTCGAAGACCTTCATCTCCTCCGCGGCCGTCCGGGTCGACCTGCACCGTGCCGAGGACCTCGGCGTGCTGGTGGACCGCGGCAACTCCGCGGTCGACCTGCCCGCGGTCAACGAGCGGGTCAAGTCCCTCGCTCTCGCCCAGGCCGCCGACGTGCGGGCCCGGCTGGAGGACGAGGGCGTCCGGATCATCGCCGGCACCGCGCAGTTCGCCGGGCCCGCCGCGGCCCGCGCCGCGCACGAGGTGACCGCCACCCACGCCGACGGGACGGTCGAGGAGCTCGTCGCCGACGTCGTCCTCATCGCGACCGGGGCCACCCCGCGGGTGCTGGACTCCGCCCGCCCCGACGGCGACCGGATCCTGGACTGGCGCCAGCTCTACGACCTCGACGAGCTGCCCGAGCACCTGATCGTGATCGGGTCGGGCGTGACCGGCGCGGAGTTCTGCTCCGCCTACGTCGAGCTCGGGTGCCGGGTCAGCCTGGTCTCCAGCCGGGACCGGGTCCTCCCGCACGAGGACGCCGACGCCGCCGCCGTGCTCGAGGAGGTCTTCGCCGAGCGCGGCGTCGAGATCCTCGCCCACGCCCGCGCGGACTCGGTCGAGAACACCGGCGACGGCGTCCGCGTCACGCTGTCCGACGGCCGGGTCGTCGAGGGCTCGCACGCCCTCATGACCGTCGGGTCGATCCCGAACACCGCCGACCTCGGCCTGGAGAAGATCGGCATCGAGACCGACCGCGGCGGGTTCGTCCCCGTCGACAAGGTCTCGCGCACCTCCGAGCCGGGCGTCTACGCGGCCGGCGACTGCACCGGCGTGCTCATGCTCGCCTCGGTCGCGGCCATGCAGGGCCGGATCGCGATGTGGCACGCGCTGGGCGAGGGCGTGTCCCCGATCCGGCTGCGGACCGTCGCGGCGAACGTGTTCACCCGCCCCGAGATCGCGACCGTCGGGATCAGCCAGAACGCGATCGACTCCGGTGAGGTCCCGGCCCGCACGGTGATGCTGCCGCTGTCGACGAACCCGCGCGCCAAGATGCGCGGGTTGCGCCGCGGCTTCGTGAAGCTGTTCTGCCGCCCGGCGTCGGGCGTGGTCATCGGTGGTGTCGTGGTCGCCCCGGTCGCGAGCGAGCTGATCCTGCCGATCGCGATGGCGGTCCAGAACGGGCTCGGTGTGGACGACCTGGCCCACACCTTCTCGGTGTACCCGTCGCTGTCCGGGTCGATCACCGAGGCGGGCCGTCAGCTCATGCAGCACTCCGACCTGGACTGAACAGCTCCGCGAACCGGTCGCGCAGCTCGCCGTCGCCCGCGGGGGCGAGGGTGGACCACTCGGATCCGCCGTGCGCGCCGGTCCCGCGGGTCAGCCGGTAGCGCCCCCGCGGCGTGTCGACGACGGCGACGTGCCCCGGCAGCCGCGACGGGCTGCCCCAGCGGTCGTGCCGGACGGCACAGATCTGTGCCCGGTGCGCGGGCCCGGCGAGCAGCGGCGCGAGCCGGGCGCGCTGCTCGCTGTCCGTGCCGGGGTCGGTGTGCACGTCCGCGTCGAGGAGGCGGGCCAGCTCGGCGGTGGGCAGGGCCACGGCGGGCCCGGGCCCCGGCGCGCGCCGGGGCAGGGCCGACACCGCGGCGTGCGCCGGTGAGCCCGCCGCGGTAACGGTGACGGCTCCGCCGGTGTGGACGGCGAGGACGCCGTCGCCGTCGCGCTCGGCGGCGACCGCGCGCAGCGGCCCGTCGTCGAAACGGCCGCGCACCTCCAGGTGACGGTCGGGACGGGCGAGCAGGGCCAGCAGCCGTACCAGCGCGGGGTCGGGTCCGGCCGGACCGGCGAGGCCGCGGGCGCGCAGCCCGCCGACGCCGGCCGCCACGACCCGGCGTCGTTCCTCGCGGGTGCGCCCGGGGGAGGGCAGCCGCAGCGCCACCGGGGTGGGGCCGAGCCCCAGGTGCTCCCAGACGACGTCGAACTCGGCGCCGATGAGCACGAACGGCACCGACGGGGTCCAGGGCGCGGGCTCAGCCACGGCCCCTCCAGCGGGCGTCGGGGCGCAGGACGCCGGGGTCCGGTCGGGCATCGGGCTGCTCCGGGGGGTCGTCGGGGGCGGCGTGCTCGTCGGCGACGAGGCGCCAGGCCGGGGTGCGGGGGTCGGCGGGCGCGCCGACGGTCGCCGCGGCCGGGAGCGGGGCGGCCGGGACCGCGCCCACCGGTACCCCGGCGGGGGTGACGGCCGGCTCGCCCGGTGCCGGCGTCGGCGGCGGGGCGTGGCGGGCGTGTGTGACGGCGCCGTGGGGCGCCGGGCCGTCGGGGTGGGGAACGGCGAGGTCGCCGGTGGTGACGCCGTGGTGGACCGGGCTCCGGGGACCGTCGGGGCCTTCGGGGGCGGCACCGCCGCCCGCTCCGTCCGGGGACGGTCGGTCGCTCGTGGTCGCACCGGGAGCGGGGCCTGCGTGTGGCGCGGGACCGCCGTCGGGCGCGGTGTTCCCGGTGGCGCCGTCCGGGGCGGGGTCACCGGGCGTCGGCGGCGCCCCACCGTCGGCGGCCGGGGCGCCGCTGGGGGCGCGGGTGCCGCTGGTCGTCGCGTCGCCGGACGGCGGGCGGTGCTCGGCCCCGCTCGGCGGTCCGTCACCCGGCGCCTCCTGGGCGACACGGCCGGACGGTGTCCCGTGGCCGACCGCGTCGCCGGGCCGCGGGCCCTCAGCGGGGGTGGCGTCGCCGCCGGGGCGCGGGTGCCCGGGCGGCGTGCCGTCCCCGGCGGACCCGCGTCCGTCCCGGGCCTGCCGCTCCCGGCGGATCGTCGCGCCGACCAGGATCCCGGCCCCGCCGAGCGCCCCGCCCGCGAGCACCGCGGCGGTCACCGCGGTGCTGCCGCCGCCGGGGTCCGCGCCGCCGACGCCGTCCGGGACGCCCGCGCCCGCGGGGGACGCCGGACCGGCCGGGAGCTCACCGGTGCCGGGGCCGGTGTCCGTGCCGGGCGTGCCGGCGCGGGGGGCATCGGTCGCGGGAGCCGGCCCGGAGGAGGGCCCGCCGACGTCGATCGGCCGCGCCCCGGGCACCCCGGCCCGTCCGTTCCCGGTCAGCACCGCCGCGGTGATCCCGCCGAAGCCGATCCCCGCGAACACCGTCGTCCCCGTCCCGGCGCCGCCCGCCGGGTCCGGGGCCGGGTCCGCGTCGCCGCCGGGCGGGGCCCGCCGGGCGACGGGGCCGGCCGGGAGCTCACGGTGCCCTCGTGGGTGACGACCGGGGACGCACCCCACCCGGCCCACGGGGCACCGGTGACACGGGTGTCGTCGTCGTAACGGACCATCAGCTCCGCGGCCCGGCCGGCCGAGTTGCCCGCGGCGAGGTCGGCGGCCGCCCAGTCGTCGAGCAGGGCCGGGCCGGTGGGTGCGGTCTCGGGCGGCGTCGGCGCCGCGGCGGCAGGCATCCGGGCCCGGAGGTCCGCGGCGAGCCCGGCCTGGGCGGCCAGCGCGTCGGCGGTGCGGCCCGCGTCGGCGGCGGCGGAGACGACCCAGCCGTCCAGCGACGCGAACGCCGCGGTGACGCCGTCCGCGGTGCCGCCGGACCATCCTCCGGGCAGGTCACGGACCTGCCCGGACAGCTCGCGGTGGACGTCGGTGAGCGCGGCGGCGGCGTCGCGCCACGCCCGCTCCGCCCCGGCCGACGCCGCGGGGCCCGGACCGGCCGCCACCATCGCGACGATCTCGGCGTGGCTCAGTCCCGCCCAGCGCGGCGCGGTCACCGGGCACCCCGGTTCAGCGCGTCCGTCGTCGACTCCTCGGTGCGGGTGTAGGCACGCCCGGTGGCACCGGCGGCGTCGCGGGCCCGCAGCAGCTCCGCGTGCAGGGTGCGCAGCCGGCCGATCGCGGCGTCGGGGCCGTCCGCGGCGTGGACGGCGTAGCGGGCGGCGGCCTCGGCGCTGGCCGGATCCCCCAGCCACGGCTCGACCCGGCGGGCGTCGGCGTCGAGGGTGCGGAGCGCGACGGCCAGCCGGGACGCGGCCCGGTCGAGCGCCTCCGCCGCCCCGGCCGGGGCGGCCGGGTCGACACGCAGGTCCGGGTGGATGTCGGGCACGTCGGCCTCCGGTGCGGACGGGCGGATCACGGACGGGCGCACGCTAGGCCCGCACCGGCCGTCGCCGCGGCGGTTCGCCGCGGAACGGTCGCGATCGCGAAGCCCGCACACGACGACACCCCCGTCCGCACCGGTGGTCACCGGCGCGGACGGGGGTGTGTGTCGCGGTCAGGCCGCCGTCACCTCGGCCGGCTCCGGGACCTCGACCGGGGCGCACCCGCGCAGCGGGCACGGCGGTGGGGCCCAGGACCGGGGCGTCCCGCCGAGGGCGGGAACGGTCCCCGCGAACGGCCACCGGCCTGCGAAACGCTGCAGGTACCAGTAGACGAACAGGTGGTCCGGTTCCTCCGGGTCGGAGACGAACAGCGCACGCTCGCCCAGGTCGGTGACCCAGGCTGCGTAGTCGTTCGCCACCTGCCCCGGTGGGCGCGAGGCCCGCCGGGTCAGGAGCCAGTCCTCCGCCCGGGTGCGCCAGGTCGCCAGCGCGGTCGGGTGCAGGGTGGCCCCCGGGAGCTCCCGGAGGTTGGCGGTGAAGGTGCCGATCAGGACCCCGTCCGCGCCGTACGCGGAGGAGGCCAGGGTGAGCAGGGAGTGCGGGCCCGGGATCGGGCCGTCGGTGTGGACGTGCGTCGTGACATGGAACGTCGTCGGCGCGATGTCGAGCTCTGGGGGCATGACGGATCCTGTGACGTCTCGGTCGAACTGGGACGGCTCACGGCGCGGCAGGGCCTGCGTGGTGAGCGGATCCGCGGCGCGGTACTCCGCGTGGCGGTAGTTCCGGGCCCCGTGGATCGGGCACACGGGTCGGCTGTGGAGTTGTGACGTTGCGTGCCGCGGGCGCCGGACGGCGTGCGCGACACGCCGGGAACGCTAGAACGGCGCGACGTGCCGGTCAACGGGCGGTGACCCGGTCGGCACTTCGCGTTCCGCGGAACGCGGCTGTCGACGTGCGGGCGACGGGGCCGGGCGGACCGCCTCAGCCCTCGCCCGCCAACCGCCCCAGCACGACGACGTCGACCCGCTCGCCGTCGACGGTCCACGCCTCCCGCAGCCGCCCCTCCGGCACGAACCCCAGCGCCGCGGCGACGGCGGCCGAGGCCCGGTTCGGCTCGGCGTGCATCCAGGTGACGCGGTGCAACCCGAGCCCGCCGAAGGCGAAGCGCACGACCGCCCCGGCCGCGGTGCGGGCCAGGCCGCGTCCGCGGGCGCCGGGCAACGTCCAGCAGCGCAGCTCGGCGGTGCCGTGGGCGATGTCCAGGTGCTCCAGGGTGATCTCGCCGAGCATCTCCCCGGTCGTCGGCTCGGCGACGGACCAGGCACAGCGGGTGCCGCGGGCCCAGCCGTCGATCCGGTCCGCGACGTGCGCGGTCACCTGCTCGTCGAAGTCCGGGGCGGCCGGGTCCGGACGGTTGCGCCAGCGCCGGATCTCCGGGTCCCGGCAGGACGCGGCGACGGCCGGGCGGTCGTCCACCCGGCCGTCGTGCCGTGGTCCGCGCAGGTACCACGTCCCGGCGTTGATCTCGACCGGGTCGAGCACCGGGCCGGTAGCGGGGACGGGCACCTGGTCCAGGGGACTCAGTCCTTGATCTCGCAGATGACGGTGCCCTGGGTGACCGAGGCGCCCTGCTCCGCGTCCAGGCCGGTCACGGTGCCGGCCTTGGTCGCGGTGACCGGGTTCTCCATCTTCATCGCCTCGAGGACGACGATCAGGTCACCCACCTCGACGGTGTCGCCCTCGGAGACTGCGACCTTGATGATCGTGCCCTGCATCGGCGCGGTGACGGCGTCGCCGGAGGCCTTCGCCCCGCCGCCGCCCTTGCCGCCGCGCTTGCGCGGGGCCGCCTTGGCCGCGCCGCCGCCGTTGCCGTTGCCGCCGCCGCCGAGGGCGAGGTCACCGGGCAGCGAGACCTCCAGGCGTCGCCCGCCGACCTCGACGACGACGGTCTGCCGCTCGCCGGACTCGTCCTCGGCACCCGCGCCGCCCTCGAACGGCGGGACGGTGTTGTCCCACTCGGTCTCGATCCAGCGGGTGTGCACGGTGAAGTCCTCGAGGGTCTCGGCGGCGTAGGCCGGGTCCTCGACGACGAGACGGTGGAACTCGAGCACGGTCGCCATGCCCTCGACCGTGAACTCGCCCAGTGCGCGACGGGCCCGCTGCAGCGCCTGCTGCCGGTCGCTGCCCCACACGATCAGCTTGGCCAGCAGCGAGTCGAACTGCCCCCCGATGACCGAGCCGTCCTCGACGCCCGCGTCCATCCGGACGCCCGGGCCGGCCGGGTACCAGATCCGCTCGACGGTGCCCGGCGCCGGCAGGAAGTTGCGCCCGGCGTCCTCGCCGTTGATGCGGAACTCGATCGCGTGCCCGCGCGGCTGCGGGTCGTCGTCGAAGTCCAGCTCGTGGCCCTCGGCGATCCGGAACATCTGGCGGACCAGGTCGATCCCGGTGGTCTCCTCCGAGACCGGGTGCTCGACCTGCAGACGGGTGTTGACCTCGAGGAAGGTGATCATGCCGTCCTGGCCGACCAGGAACTCGACGGTCCCGGCGCCGTAGTAGCCGGCCTCCTTGCAGATCGCCTTCGAGGCGTCGTACAGGGTCTTCTTCTGCTCGTCGCTCAGGAACGGCGCGGGCGCCTCCTCGACGAGCTTCTGGAAGCGGCGCTGCAGCGAGCAGTCCCGCGTCCCGACGACGACGACGTTCCCGTGCTGGTCGGCCAGCACCTGGGTCTCGACGTGTCGCGGCTTGTCCAGGTAGCGCTCGACGAAGCACTCGCCGCGGCCGAACGCCGCGGTGGCCTCACGGACCGCGGACTCGTACAGCTCGGCGATCTCGGAGCGCTCGCGGGCGACCTTCATGCCGCGCCCGCCACCGCCGAAGGCGGCCTTGATCGCGACCGGCAGGCCGTGCTCGTCGGCGAAGGCGATGACCTCGTCCGCGTCCTTGACCGGGTCCTTCGTCCCCGGCACCAGCGGGGCGCCGGCCTTCAGGGCGATGTGACGCGCGGTCACCTTGTCGCCGAGATCGCGGATCGACTGCGGCGACGGGCCGATCCAGGTGAGGTCGGCGTCGATCACGGCCTGGGCGAAGTCGGCGTTCTCCGACAGGAAGCCGTAGCCGGGGTGGATCGCGTCGGCACCGGCCTGCTTCGCGGCACCGATGACCTTCTCGATGTCGAGGTAGGACTCGGCGGCGGTCGAGCCGCCCAGCGCGAAGGCCTCGTCGGCGAGCCGCACGAACATCGCGTCCCGGTCCGGGTCCGCGTAGACGGCGACGCTCTGAAGTCCCGCGTCCTTCGCTGCTCGGATCACGCGGACGGCGATCTCTCCCCGGTTGGCGACGAGCACTTTGCGCAGTGCGGGCACGGTCGAACTCCTCCGGTCACGGCGCCGGCCCGATGCTCCGGCGCAGGGTTAGGCGGAGTGTAAGAGCAGAGCCGCCGGAAGTTACCGGCGGGGAATGTGGCGATGGCAACGTCGTCACCCGTCCGAGGGCCCCGACCTCGACCCCGATCGCTCCGGTCGTGACCGGTACCACCATCGGGACAGGCGGTTCCGGGGGCGCGGGGCGGTGCGTCCGTCGTAGTGCAGCGCCGCCTCGCGTGCGGCCAGCTCGCGCCGTGCGCCCGCACCGAGCCGCCCGGCGGCCGCGAGCTCGCGGGCCAGGTCCCAGCCCTCCCGCTCCGGGCCGTAGGGGGCGACGCCCTCGAAGCGGGCGCCGAACCGGGCCTGCCAGTCCGCCCCGGCGTCGGCGGCGAGCAGCGGCCACGCCGCGGCGGCGAGCCCGGCCCGCTTGCGCAGCAGCGCCGCCCGGGTCGCGGCCAGGCGCGCCGCGTCGAACCCGGCCGGGTCCGTCCCGCCGGCGACGAGCGCCGCCACCAGCTCGGCCTGTCGTCGCGCGAGCCCGTCGCTCACGTCGGGCCCGGCCCGTCCGCGGCGGGCGCCGCCACCGGCCCGGCCCCGTGCCCGGCGCCCGCACCCGCCCGGCACGGCGCCGCGTGCCCGGCGGCGGCCGCGACGGCGTCCAGCTCCGCGCGCAGCACCGCGGCGGGCGGGTAGCGGCCGTCGCGTTCCAGCATCACCGGTGGCGGCACCGGCAGCTGGGCGACGGTGTGGGTCAGCAGCGCCAGCACCGCGTCCGGGACGGGGTCGGTGTGGGTGTCGTGCAGCAGTCCCGCCGCGTCGGCGGCATGCCCGGCGACGTGGCAGTAGGCCACCGCCCCGGACGGCAGCCCGGCGAGCAGCGCGTCGACGTCCGCCCGCGGGTCACGGCCCCGGTTGCGGGCGTTGACGAACACGTTCGCGACGTCCAGGAGCAGCGGCGCCCCGGTCCGGTCGTGCAGCCGGTGCAGGAAGCCCGCCTCGTCGAACTCGTCGTCGGGCCAGTCGAACAGGGCCGCGATCGGCTCCAGCGCCAGCGGGACGTCCAGCTCCGCGCGGGTCGCCGTCACGTTGGCGACGAGCACGTCGAGCGCCTCGCGGGTGCGGGGCAGCGGCAGCAGGTGCCCCGCCTCGATCCCGCCGGCCCGGGTGAACGCGATGTGCTCGCTGACCAGCGCCGCACACGTCGCCGCGGCACAGGCCGCGAGGTGGGCGACCCGCCCCGGGTCGACGCCCTCGGGCGAGCCGGGCGACAGCCGCACCCCGTGCACGACGACCGGCCTGCGCAGCAGCGACGCCGGCACCGCGTCCGGGCGCAGCGGCTCGGCGATGACCTCGTGGAACGCGAGACCGTCGACGTCGTCGAGAACGGCGGCGATTCCGCTGCGCCAGCCGACCCCGGTCCCGCCCGGGACACCCGTCATGTCGCCACCTCCGCCCGTACGAGCCCGTCCCCGCAGCTTCACACCCCCCACGGTGCAGCTGCGGGGACGGCAGATCCGGTTCCCCGCGCGGGCTCAGCCGCCGCAGCCGCCTCCGCCACAACCCCCGCCGCCTCCGCCGCAGCTGCTCCCGCCGCTGTCACCGCCGGACCAGCCGACCACGCCACCGCCGTCGGAGGAGCCGCCCCCGGTCGCGGCGGGCGCCCCACCGAGCGTGGCGAGCTTCTGCGCGGCGAGCTCCTCGGCGAAGGCGGGCTCGGCGGCCAGCATCGCGCCGACCCCGAACGCGCCGACCGACAGCGCGGCCGCGGCGGGCCCGACGGCAGTCCAGTCCGGCCGCATCGACGGCGACAGCGCGTCGTTCCGGGACCGGACGACGGCGAGCGCGGCGTCCCCGGCCCGGGTCCGGTCGGGCACCCGCGTCGCGAGCACCGTGGCGAACACCGCGGTGGCGGCGACGAGCGCGAACAGGAACCCGACCGGGCGCCCACCGCCCAGACCGGCGGCGATCCGTACCGCACCGGCGAGGGCGAGCACCCCGACCGGCCAGGCGGTCGCCCGGTAGCGGACCCGGTCGGACGGGGACAGCAGCAGCCCCGCGGTCTCCAGCCGCTGCGCGGCCCGGGCCAGCTCGGTGCGGACCGGCTCGTGGGTGCCCAGCATCCGGCCCGGGGTCAGCCGCTGCGCGGAGCGGTGGATCGCCCGCTGCAGCGCCGACGCGCCGTGCCCGGGGACCCGGCCCGCCCGCACCTGGCCCGTGGTGCGGCCGGAGGTGACCAGGCTGCCGTCGACGTGCATGGCAGACAGGGCCGCGTACACGGCCAGCTCGGGGCCGCCGTTGAGGTACGCGACGTCCTCGGGTCTGCTGTCGAGGGTGCGGACGCCGCGCGGATCCCCCTGCGCGATCGTCCGCCGCCGGCGCAGCACGATCCCGGAGACCAGGACCAGCGCGACGACGTAGGCGACCAGGAAGGTCTGACCCGGGATGCCCCAGGTGTCCCCGGTGAGGTTCGTGCCCATCTCCACCACCCCCTGCGCTGAGCGACACTTCGTCGTTCGAAGCAGTGTGCGCCCGCTCACCCCGACCGGGTGACCGATTTGAGGTGGACTTGAGGAAGGAGCGCGGACGACGACAGCCGGGGTCACCGACGGTGACCCCGGCTGTCGCGGGAGTGAGTGTGCGGGCTCAGGCGGTCGCGGCCCGCACCTGGTTCTTGATGCGCGCCAGCATCGCCGCGATGCCGCGCAGCCGCAGCGGGCTGACGGCCTCGGCGAGGCCGAGGTCGGTGTAGAAGTCGTCCGGCACGGCCAGCACCGCCGCGGCGGGCTGCCCGTCCAGCCCGGTCACCATGATCGAGGCGAACCCGCGGGTGGTCGGCGCCTCCTTCGGTGCGGAGAAGAACAGGTGCACCGGCCGCTCACCGCCGTCCTCCACCTCGACGGCGAGGAACAGCGGCGACTGGCACTCGTGGACCTGCTCCATGGTGTCCGCGCTGTCGGCGTAGCGCTCGGGCAGGTCCGGCAGCTCCTGGGACAGCTCCAGCAGCAGCTGGAGACGGTCCTTCGGGCCGACCGCGGCGAAGTCGTCGACCAGCTCGGCGAGATCGGGGGGCAGGGTGCCCGGGTCGGTGGAGCTCACGCGGACCCGCGCTCCTCGCCCTGCACGATCGGCACGCGCACGGCGTTGCCCCACTCGGTCCAGCTGCCGTCGTAGTTGCGGACCCGGTCGAAGCCCAGCAGGTACGTCAGCACGAACCAGGTGTGGCTGGAACGCTCGCCGATCCGGCAGTAGGCGACGACGTCGTCCGAGGCCGACAGCCCCTGCTCCTGCTCGTAGATCGCGGACAGCTCGGCACGGCTCCGGAAGGACCCGTCCTCGGCGGCGGCGCGGGCCCACGGGACGCTCGCGGCGCCCGGGATGTGCCCGCCGCGGACCGCGCCCTCCTGCGGGTAGTCGGGCATGTGCAGCTTCTCGCCGGTGTACTCCTGCGGGGACCGCACGTCGACCAGCGGCCTGCCCAGGTGGGCGAGGACGTCGTCCTTGAAGGCGCGGATGCCGGAGTCGTCGCGCTCGACGACCGGGTAGTCGGCCCGGGCCGGGGTGGGCGCGTCGGTGACCATCTCGCGGCCCTCGGCGACCCACTTGGACCGGCCGCCGTCGAGCAGCCGCACGTCGGTGTGGCCGAACAGGGAGAACACCCACAGCGCGTAGGCGGCCCACCAGTTGTTCCGGTCCCCGTAGACGACGATCGTGGTGTCCCGGCCGATGCCACGCTCGGACATGATCTCGGCGAAGCGGGTGCCGTCGACGTAGTCACGGGTGACCGGGTCGTTGAGCTCGGTGTGCCAGTCGACCTTCACCGCGCCGGGGATGTGCCCGGTGTCGTAGAGCAGGACGTCCTCGTCCGACTCCACGACCACCAGACCGGGGTCCTTCAGGTGCTCCGCCAGCCAGGCGGTGGTGACCAGGCGCTCGGGGTGCGCGTATTCGGCGAGCTTCGGGTCGGGGTCGTGTCCGACAGTCATGGCCGCAGGGTAACCGCGTGCCCCGACACCCACACGGCGGTCAGGACCGTGGCGTCCACAGATCGACCACCGACACCCCGACCGCGCCCAGCAGGCGGCGCAGCAGCGGCAGGCTGATCCCGATCACGTTGGACGGGTCGCCGTCGATGCCCTCGACGAACCAGCCGCCCAGCCCGTCCAGGGTGAACGCGCCCGCGACCTCCAGCGGCTCGCCGGTGGCGAGGTAGGCGTCCAGCTCGGCGTCGGTCGGCTCGGCGAAGCGCACCCCGGTCCCGGCGTGCCCCTCGGCCTCCTGCGCGACCGCTCCGCCGGCCAGGCGCAGCACGGCGTGCCCGGTCAGCAGCTCGCCGGTACGCCCGGCCATGGCCTTCCAGCGGCGCCGCGCGGTCTCCGCGTCGTGCGGCTTGCCGACCAGCTCACCGTCGACGAGCAGCATGGAGTCGCAGCCCACGACGACGCCGTCACCGGTCAGCCGGCCGGCGACGGCGGCGGCCTTGGCCGCGGCCAGCAGCGTCACCTTGCGCGCGGGGTCGGCGTCGGGGTGCGCGGCGAGCAGGGCGTCCTCGTCGACGTTGGAGACCTCCACGGCGGGGTCGGCCCCGGCGGCGCGCAGGACCGACAGGCGGGCGGGGGAGGCGGAGGCGAGAACCAGGCGCACGACGTCGGACGCTACCGGCCCGCCACGGCGGAGCCGTGGTCCGCCACCGCGTCGGTGGTCCGGTCCGGCCCGGCGACGCGGTGCAGGCGCAGCGCCAGGTGCAGGTGGAAGCGGCCCTCGGGGGTGCGCCAGTCCGGTCCGAGCAGGTCGTCGACGCGTTCGAGGCGTTGGCGCACGGTGTTCGGGTGCACCGACAGCGCGTCGGCGGCCGGGGCGAGCAGCTCGCCCGCGGCGAACCAGTGCCACAGCGTCTCGGCCAGCCGGGTGCGCCGGCGCCGGTCGTAGTCGAGGACCGGGCCGAGGTGGCGCCCGACGATCTCCCGCGACGTGGTGCCGGTCCGGTCCCGGATCACCGCGCCGACCGCGCCGAGCGAGGCGAAGTCCGCGTGCCCGGTGGTGCGGCCCAGGGCACGGGCCGCCGCGGCGACGTCGGCGGCCTCGGTGTGCGCGCGGCGCAGGTCCGACGGCCCGCCCGAGGGGCTGTGCGCGGCGCCGACGAGCGACGGCGTCCCGGCCGCGGCGAGCCCCTCGGCGACGAGCGGTGCCGCCCCGGTCCCCGCGGGGCCGGGGCCGGTCGTCCCGGCGGCGATCACGCACACGTGCCCGTCGTGCACCGACACCAGCCAGCGGCCCGCCCCGTCGAGCCCCCGGACCGCCCGCGCCGCGGTCACCGCACCGGCCGGGTCGACGTCGACGACCAGCACCGTCGCCGGGGCGTCGGGGGAGAGGCCGTACTGCGCGAGCCGGGTCCCCAGCGTCGGCCGTGGCGGGACCCGGCTGTCGACGAGCTCCTCGACCAGGGTCGTCTGGGCGGTCTCGTCGGCCTGGGCCAGTGCCCGCTCGACCAGCAGCGCGACCGTCATGAACGCCGAGGCGTGCGCCAGCCGGGCGACGGCGTCGTCGTCGGCGCCCTCCATGACCAGGGTCGCCAGGTGCTCCCCCGCCGTGGTGATCGCGAGCAGCGCGTAGGTCCCGCCGCCGGGCAGGTGCGCGATCGCGACCCCACCGGCCTGCTGGGAGGTGCGGACCGCCGACCGCAGCCGCCACCCGGCCAGCTCCTCGGGGGTGAGCAGCCGTCGTCCCGTGCGCAGCGCCCCGGACGGGTCGTGCAGCGAGAGCGGGTGCCCGACGGACTCGGCGAGCACGGCGAACACCCCGGCCGCCTCGGCGGTGGAGCCGGCCATCGCCCCCATGAGGCGTTCGTCGAGGTGCAGGAGGTGTTCCAGGCGCAGCCGGGCGCCGGGGTCGGAACCGTCGTCGCGGGTGGTGCGCAGGCGCCGGATCTCCTCGCCGCGCCGGGTCTGCTCCAGCGCGACGGCGGCCTGCACGGCCATGTGCTCCAGCGCGGTCCGGGCGGCCGGGCCGAGGGTGCGGGGTCCGCGGTGGGCCACGAGCAGCGCTCCCACGACCCGCCCGCCCAGGCGCATCGGGGCGCCGGCGATGGCCCGCACCCCCTCACCGCGCACGATCGTGTCGATCCCCGACAGGTGGTTGAGCGCGCGGTCGGCCAGGTAGTCCGCGGTGGCGACCGTGCCCGCGCCGGCCGCCGCCCGCCCCAGCACACCGGTGCCGAACGGCATCCGGATCGCGCGGTACTCCGGCGTGCGGACACCGTCGGTCAGCTCGATGTAGGTCGTACCGGAGTGCAGGTCGTTGAGGCTGAAGTAGGCCATGTCCGCGCCGAGCAGCGCCCGGGTGCGGCGCAGAACGGCGCCGAGCATGACGTCGCGGTCGCCGACGTTCGCGAGGTCCAGCGCGGTCTGCCCGACGGCCTGGAGGATCGCGTCCTGGCTGGGCTCGGGGAACGGCGGAGCCGGCTTCATGCGCCCGACCCTATGTCTGTCCGCGCCATGTCCTGCGATCAAGACAGGCGCATACGACCATGGACGTCCGCCCCGGGCTTCCCGAGACTGGCCCGGCGACCAACTGCCAGAACCCTCCAGCGACGAAGGGAATCCTCATGGCCACGGCTAACAAGCTCAGCGTCATCCCCTGCGGGGCGATGCACGCCAATCTCCCGTTCCTGCTCCTCAAGCCCGGTGTCAGCATCAAGCCACGGTCCGAGAAGGACGCCCCGATCGACTGGGTGGAGGTGCCCACGCACTGCGTCCTCGTCGAGACCGACGAGGGCAAGCTGCTGTGGGACACCAGCTGTCCGTCGGACTGGGAGACGCGCTGGGCGCCGACCGGTCTGCAGGAGTTCTTCCCCTACGACCAGGTCGCCGACGACGAGTACCTGGACAAGCAGCTGCACAAGATGGGCGTCGGGCTCGACGAGATCGACTACGTCGTCCTCTCGCACCTGCACTTCGACCACGCGGGCAACGCCCAGATGTTCAAGAACACCAACGCGAAGATGATCTGCTCGGACAAGGAGAAGGAGTTCGCGCTCGGCTTCGAGGGCCCGTTCAACGGCGCCCACCTCAAGGCCGACTACGAGGGCATCGACTGGGAGATCGTCTCCGGCGACGTCGAGCTGCTCCCCGGCGTCAGCATGATCCAGACCCCGGGACACACCCCCGGCTGCATGTCGATGCGTGTCGACCTCCCCGACACCGGCACGATGATCTTCACCTCGGACGCGGTCTACATGGGAGAGAGCTACGGCCCGCCCGCCGCGCCCGCCGCGATCGTCAACAACCTCGAGGACTGGTTCTCCTCGGTGGAGAAGCTGCGCGGCATCCAGGAGCAGACGAACGCGCAGATGGTGTTCGGCCACGACGCCGAGCAGATCCACCAGCTGCGCAAGGCACCGGAGGGGTCGTACACCTGATGACGTTCGAGGTTCCCGAGTACACCGAGGAGACGATCTTCACCTGGGGTGCGCCGCCGCTGAAGTTCGGCGCGGGCGCGATCGACGAGGTCGGCTTCGAGCTGTCGGCCTACGACGTGTCCCGGGTCCTGATCGTGACCGACCCGGGGGTGAACGCGCTCGGCGCGCCGCAGCGCCTGGCCGACAACCTGTCCCGCTACGGCATCGAGTCCGAGATCTTCGACGGCGTGCACGTCGAGCCGACCGACGACTCGATGAACAAGGCGACCGAGTACGCCCGCGCGCAGGGTCCGTGGGACGGCTTCGTCGCCGTCGGGGGCGGGTCGGCGATCGACACCGCCAAGGCCATCAACCTGCTCACCAGCCACCCCGGCGAGCTGATGGACTACATCAACAAGCCGATCGGCGGCGCGAAGGTGCCGCCCGGGCAGCTCAAGCCGCTGATCGCCGTCCCGACGACGGCGGGCACCGGCTCGGAGTCCACCGCGATGTGCGTGCTGGACATCCTGTCCATGAAGGTCAAGACCGGGATCAGCCACTGGCGGCTGCGCCCGACCCTGGCCGTCATCGACCCGCTGCTGACGATGACGCTGCCGCCGCAGGTCACCGCGGCGGCCGGGATGGACATCACCTGCCACGCGCTGGAGAGCTACACGGCGCGGTACTACACCACCTTCGACCGCAAGAAGCCCGAGGAGCGGGTCACCTACTGCGGCTCCAACCCGGTCTCGGACCTGTGGTGCGAGAAGGCGATGTCACTGCTCGCGAAGTCGTTCCGGGCCGCCGTCGAGCGCGGCGCCGAGGACGTCGAGGCCCGCTCGGACATGATGATGGCCGCGACCTTCGCGGGCATGGGGTTCGGCAACTCCGGCGTGCACATCCCGCACGCCAACGCCTACCCGATCGCGGGCATGGTCAAGGACTACCGGCCGCAGGGCTACCCGCAGGACGAGGCGATGGTGCCGCACGGGGAGTCGGTGTCGCTGACCGCGCCCGAGGCGTTCCGGTTCTCCTTCGACTCCGCGCCGGAGCGGCACCTGCGGGCGGCGGAGCTGATGGACCCGCGGGCGGACAAGGTGAACGACCCGCGCGAGCAGCTGCCCGGGGTCCTGACCCGGCTGATGCGCGACATCGGCATCCCGAACGGCATCGGCGGCGTCGGCTACACCGAGGCCGACGTGCCGGACCTGGTCCCCGGGACGATGAAGCAGCAGCGGCTGCTCGCGACCTGCCCGCGGACCCCGACCGAGGACGACATCGCCGACATCCTCACGAAGTCCGTCGAGAACTGGTGACCGTCGCGGCCGGTGGTCCTCCGGGGCCGCCGGCCGCCCCGATCGAAGGCGGCACGATGCCGATCTACGTCTTCCGCTGCGGGTGCGGAGCCCGCTTCGAGCACCTCGCGTCCATGTCGGACGCGGCCACCCCGCCCTGCCCGCTCTGCGGGGACGGCGCGACGACCAAGGTCCCCGCCGGGTTCGCGCTCGGCGGCCAGGCCAGCCCCGGCCTGTCCAAGGACGAGATGCCCCAGACCTGGCGCGGGGTCTACAACGGGAACTCCGAGTACATCGACTCGATGCGCCGGACCTGGGACCAGCGACGCAGGCTGGAGGAGAAGTACCCGGAGATCGCCGGGGACCAGCGGCCGATCCTGGCGCACGAGGGCAAGTACCACGACGCCCCGCTGCGGGCCGGTGACATCCAGCTGGGCGGCACCGCCCCCCTGCCCGGCGCGGGCGTGGCGGCCAAGCAGGGCCACGGCCACGGCCACGGACACGGTTATGGCCACGGGCACGGGCACACCCCCACGCCCGCTCCCAGCCCGAAACCCCCCACCGCCGACTGAGCCGCGGGGTCCCGGCCGGATCGACACCTCGTCACCGCCGACCCGCCCCGCCGTGTCCACGACACCGGCAGCCGGGTGTGCGTGGCGACCGGTGACGGGGTGCGGCGACCCGCGCGGCGGGTGCCGGGCGACGCTACGGGTCGCCGCGGCGCTCGCCGGACGCTGTGGGGCCGCCTGGCCGGCGTCAGCGGCCGGCCAGGCCGTGGCGGTAGGCGTAGCCGACGGCCTGGGCGCGGTCGCGCAGCCCGGTCTTGGCGAACAGGTGGTTGACGTGGGTCTTCACCGTCGCCTCTCCGACAACCAGGCGCCGGGCGATCTCGGTGTTGGACAGCCCCTCGGCGATCAGGCCGAGGACCTCGACCTCGCGCGGGGTCAGCCCGTCCGGCGGGTCGACCGGTGCCGCCGGGACGGTCGACGCGCGGGCGGCGACCAGCCGGGACAGCACGCCGGCATCCACGGTGGACACACCGTCGGCGGCCGAGCGCAGGGCCCGGCCGATGGCCTCGGCGTCGGCGTCCTTGGACAGCCAGCCCGAGGCGCCCGCGGCGATCGCGTCGACCACGGCGTCGTCGTCGACGTAGGTGGTGAGCACGACGACGGCGGTGCCGGGGTGTCCGTCGCGGACCCGGCGGGTCGCCGAGACCCCGTCGCCCGCGGGCATCCGCAGGTCGGTGAGCAGCACGTCCGGCGCCAGCTCGGCGACCCGGGCGACCGCCTCGTCGCCGCCGCACGCGGTGCCGACGACCTCGATGCCGTCGAGCAGGCCCAGGACGGTGGCGAGGCCGTCGCGCACGATCCGCTGGTCGTCGGCCAGCACCACCCGCAGGTCGCTCACGTCGTGATCCTCTCGCGGTCCGGGGAGCGGGCGGGCAGCCGGAGCCGGACCCGCCAGCCGTCGGGGGTGGGGCCGGTCCGCAGCTCGGCGCCGACGAGCGCCGCCCGCTCGGCCATCCCGGCCAGGCCGGAGCCCTCGCCGTCGCCGGGCGGTGGCGGGGCCCCCGCGACGTCGACGACCTCCAGCTCGGCGCCGTCGCCGTCGCGGCGCAGGTGCACCGTCACGGGGGCGCCGGGGGCGTGCTTGCGGGCGTTGGACAGCGCCTCCTGCGCGGTGCGCAGCACGGTCTCGCCCTCCCGCGCGCCGAGGCGCAGCCCGTCGGCGACCTCGACGGTCGCGTCCGGGTGCGCCCGGCCGAGCTCGCGCAGCTCCCCGGCGACGTCGACCGGCGCCGGTCCCTCGCGCAGCGCCCGCACGGCCCGGCGGGCCTCGGTGATCCCGTCGGAGGCGAGCCGCTGGGCCCGCTCGATCTGGGCGATGGTGTCCGGCGCGGCCCCGTCGCGCAGTGCCATCAGCCGGGCACCCTGCAGCTGGACGGCCAGCGCGGACAGCGAGTGGGCCAGCACGTCGTGCACGTCGCGGGCGACCCGGGCGCGGTCGGCGATGGCCTCGGCGCGGGCGTGCTCCTCGCGGGCCCTGGCGTCGGCGACGAGTGTCCGCTCGTGCTCCTCGATCCGGCGGGCGGAGTCGCGGCGGCCGATCCCGAACAGCACCATCGCGGTCAGCGCGGCGACCACCAGCAGCGCGTCCCACAGCGAGGTGTAGGGCCCGACGACGATCGTGGTGGCGGCGATGACCGGCACGTCGACGAACAGCGCGGTCCGGTACGGCAGCCGCAGCGCGGCCACGAACACCGCCATCATCGGGAAGGCCGCCGAGGTGGTCCAGCCGTCGGACCCGGCCAGCAGGGCGATCCCGCCCCCGGCGAGCGCGATGCTGGTCAGGATCGTCGCGACCGGCGGCATGCTCCGGTGGAGGGCGAAGACCACCCACCCGGCGACGGCCGGGACGAGCCCGGCGTAGAGCCAGGTCGGGGAGACCTGCTGGGCCGGCGACCAGAACAGCAGGAACAGCACGATCGGCAGCCACAGCAGCGACACCAGCCGCCGGGGCACCCCGAGCAGCGGCGACCGGTCGTGCTCGACGCGGCGGGCCGTGCGGGCGGCGGGCGTGCTCACCGTTTCACTCTGACACAGCGGCCGGGCCGGGCGGGACGCTCAGGCCGCCGCGCGGGCACGGCGTGCCTCGTCCGGCCGGACCGGCAGCCCGGCCGCGGTCACCCGGCGTCGCAGGACCAGGCTCTGGACCAGCAGGCTGCCGCCGAAGACCAGCGCCGACGACGTCGACAGCAGCAGTCCGGCACCGACGGCCCCGCCGAGCACCCCGGCGCCGACCCGCACACCGATGGTCAGCACCCAGGCGACCAGCAGCGCGGCCGAGCCGCTGCGGTAGGCCCACCCGTCGCGGGTGCCGAGGCGGAAGGCGTAGCCGCGCAGTACCCCGAGCCCGGCCGCCAGCACCAGCTCGGCGGCGAGCAGTGCCACCCCGGCCGCGGTGACCTCCGGGCGGGCCTGGGCGAGGGTGAGCACCCCGATGCCGATCGCGACGAACGGGAGCGTCACGTCGCGTCGCCCGCCGACGAACTGCCCGCGGAACTGCTTGTAGAGGACCAGGCCGACGATCGCGACCGTGATGACGAGTGAGGTGGCGTCCATGGGGAGAACGATCTCCCCGCGGGCCCGGTCGTCGCGTCGGCGCCGGGGTCGATCCCGGGTGGACCCGCACCCTCCACCCCCGGGTGGACCGCCGCCCCGGGGGCCGGACGCGACGACGCCCGGCCCCGGCGACGTGGTGTGCCGGGGACCGGGCGTCGGTCGGTGGTACCTCCGAGGTCAGCGGGGGAGGCCGGAGGCGCGCCAGGCGCCCGGGCCCGCGTGCAGCGGGGCGCGGAGCTGGGTCGCGGGGTGCGACCACAGGTCCGGCGTCCGCGGCGGGGCGGGCGGCCCACCGGCGCTCGCCGCCGCGGCGACGACGGCGGTCAGCGCGGCGAGCTCGTGGTCGTCCGGGGTGCCCCGCACGACGCGGAACAGCGCGCGGCGCTCCTCCGGGGTCTGCTCGGTGGACTCCTCGGCGGCCATCAGAGCGGGATGTTCCCGTGCTTGCGGGTCGGGCCCTGCTCCCGCTTGGTGGACAGCATCCGCAGCGCCCGGCCGACGTAGCCGCGGGTGTGCGACGGCGGCACGACCGCGTCGATGTAGCCCCGGTCGGCGGCGATGTAGGGGTTGCAGAGGGTGTCCTCGTAGTCCTGCTGCAGCTCCGCCCGCCTGGCGGCGAGCTCGTCGCCCTCCAGGCCCTTGAGCTCCTTGCGGTACAGGATCGACACCGCGCCCTGCGCGCCGGTGACCGCGATCTGCGCGGTCGGCCAGGCGATGTTGACGTCGGCGCCGAGGTGCTTGGAGCCCATGACGTCGTAGGCGCCGCCGTAGGCCTTGCGGGTGATGACGGTGACCTTCGGGACGGTCGCCTCGGCGTAGGCGTAGATCAGCTTCGCGCCGCGGCGGATGATGCCGTTCCACTCCTGCTCGGTGCCGGGCAGGAAGCCCGGGACGTCGACGAAGGTCAGCACCGGGATGTTGAACGCGTCGCAGGTCCGCACGAAGCGGGCGGCCTTCTCCGAGGCGTCGATGTCCAGGCAGCCGGCGAACTGGGTCGGCTGGTTCGCGACGATGCCGACGCTGCGGCCCTCGACGCGGGCGTAGCCGATCACGATGTTCGGCGCCCAGAGCTCCTGGACCTCGAGGAAGTCCTCGTCGTCGACGACCCGGTTGATGACCTCGCGGATGTCGTAGGGCGTGTTCGCCGAGTCCGGGATCAGGGTGTCGAGCTCGCGGTCGGAGTCGATGATCCCGTCCTCGATCGACCCCTCGACGGGCTCGGTGGCCGGGAACGACGGCGCCTCGGACAGGTTGTTCGACGGCAGGAAGCTCAGCAGCTGCTTGACGTAGTCGAGCGCGTCGGCCTCGTCGCCCGCCAGGTAGTGCGCCACACCGGACTTGGTGTTGTGGGCCCGGCCGCCGCCGAGCTCCTCCATGTCGACGTCCTCGCCGGTGACGGTCTTGATGACGTCCGGGCCGGTGATGAACATGTGACTGGTCTCGTCGACCATCACGGTGAAGTCGGTGATCGCGGGGGAGTAGACGGCGCCGCCCGCGCACGGGCCCATGATCAGCGAGATCTGCGGGATCACGCCCGAGCTCTGCACGTTGCGGGTGAAGATCTCGCCGTAGAGGCCGAGGGCGACCACGCCCTCCTGGATGCGGGCGCCGCCGCCGTCGTTGATGCCGACGACCGGGCAGCCGATCTTCGCGGCCACGTCCATGACCTTGACGATCTTCTCGCCGTAGACCTCGCCGAGCGCGCCGCCGAAGACGGTCGCGTCCTGGGAGAACACGGCGACCGGGCGGCCGTCGATCGTGCCGGTGCCGGTCACGACGCCGTCGCCGAACGGGCGCTTGGCGTCCATCCCGAAGTTCGTCGAGCGGTGCCGGGTCAGCGCGTCCAGCTCGACGAACGAGCCCGGGTCGAGCAGCTGGTCGATCCGCTCACGGGCGGTCTGCCGCCCCTTCGCGTGCTGCTTCTCGACCGCGGACGCCGAACCGGCGTGGACCGCGTCCTCGAAACGCTGGTAGAGATCGGCGAGCTTGCCCGCCGTGGTGTGGATGTCCGGCTCTGCCCCACCACTGTCCGGGGTCGCCATCGGCTCCGTTGCGGCGCTCATGAGGTCGGAGCTTAACCCGCAAGTAGGTTCGGCCCGGGCGTGACGTCCGACGCAGCCGACCGGGTGGCCGTCCCGCCGACACCGTTACCGATCCGTTCACCCTCCGCGGTCCCCGGCGCGTCGCGGGGCCGTTACGGTGCGCGGTGATGACGACCGGGACGAATCACGGCGACGGGACCCCGCTGGACCCGTACGCCCTGCGGACGGCCGTGCTCCGTCCCGCGGGGGGCTGGACGGCGCTCGACGTCGTCGCCTCCACCGGATCCACGAACGCCGACCTGCTGGCCGAGGCCGGGCGCGGTGCGCCGGACCGCTCGGTGCTGATCGCCGAGGACCAGGTGCGCGGCCGCGGCCGCCTCGACCGGACCTGGATCTCGCGGCCCGGGGCGGCGCTGACGATGTCGGTGCTGTGGCGCCCCGAGGGCGTGCCCGCCGACCGGCTGGGCTGGCTGCCGATGCTCGCGGGCGTCGCGCTGGCCGACGCGATCACCGAGCTCGCCCCGGACGTGCCGGTGGCCCTGAAGTGGCCCAACGACCTGCTGGTCGGGCCGGCGCGGGGCAAGGCCGCGGGGATCCTCGCCGAGATGACCGCGGTCTCCGGCGGCGGGCCGGGGATCGTCCTGGGCATCGGGCTCAACATCTCCACCCCGGCCACCGACCTGCCGTGGGGTGCGACCTCGCTGGCCGCGCACGGGTTCACCGCGACCCGCGCCGAGACCGCGACCGTACTGCTGGGGCACCTGTACCGGCGCGAGGCGCAGTGGCGCGACGCCCGCGGCGACGCCGACGTCTGCGGCCTGCGCCGCGACTACCGCTCGGCCTGCGCCAGCCTCGGCTCGCGGGTGCGGGTGGAGCGCCCGGCCGGGGACCACCTCGTCGGGACGGCCGAGGACGTCGACCCGCAGGGCCGGCTGCTGGTCCACCCGGACGACGGGGCCCGCGTCGCGGTGGCGGCCGGGGACATCGTCCATCTGCGCGCGGCCGACCAGTCCTGAATCACCCACTGCGCTGACCTGCGACGCAGCCCCCGCGCGTCGCGTGGGCGGTCGGCGCCCGGCGCCCTACCGTGGGAGGTATGGCGTTCCCCGACAGCGCTCTGGACCGGGCTCTGGACCGGGTTCTCGACGAGGGCGAGCACGTCGTGCTGGTCGGGCACCCGCACTGGCGGCTGGCTCTGCGCCCGGCCGCGGTCCTCGTCGGGGTCAGCGCCGTCGCCGGGTTCGGGGCCGCCGTGGTCCGGCTGCAGCCGTGGGCGCCGTGGGCCTGGCTCGTGCTCGGGGTGCTCGCCGCGCTCGTCGCGGTGCGGTTCACGCTGCTGCCGATCGCCCGCTGGCGTGCCACCCTGCTGGTCGTCACCGACCGGCGGTTCCTCGTCCGGGAGGGCCTGCTCGTCCGCGACGGCCTCGACGTGCCGATCGACCGCATCGACTCGGTCCGCGTCCGGACCGGCGCCGGGGGACGGCTGTTCGGCTGCGGCACCCTGCTGCTCGACGTCGCCGGGGAGCGGCTGCGGTTCACCGACGTCGCGGGCGTGGAACGGGTGCAGGCCCGGCTGCACCGGGAGATCGGCCGGCTCGCCGAGCGGCGCCGCAGCAACGAGAAGGAGAGCGAGCACACGGCCCGCCGTGGTCACGCCGACGCGGCCGTGCGGGGCAGGATGGAGGCTCCCGCACCGCAGCGAGAGAGGGCGTCCCTGTGAGCAACGGTCTTCCCACGACGGTGCGCGACCCCGCGCTCCCGGAGCGCGTCGAGATCTACGAGGTCGGCCCCCGCGACGGGCTGCAGAACGAGAAGACCGTCGTCCCGGTCGCGGTGAAGGCCGAGTTCCTCGACCGGCTCGCCGACGCGGGCCTGCGCACGCTGGAGGCGACCAGCTTCGTGCACCCGACGTGGGTGCCCCAGCTCGCCGACGCCGCCGACCTGCTCGCCGTGCTCGACCGCCGCGCCGGGCTCGACTACCCCGTCCTGACCCCGAACGAGCGCGGGCTGCAGCGCGCGATCGACGCCGGCTGCGACCACGTCGCGGTGTTCGCCTCGGCCACCGAGACGTTCGCGAAGCGCAACCTCAACCGCACGCTCGACGAGCAGTTCGCGATGTTCGAGCCCACCGTGACCCGCGCGGTGTCCGAGGGCCTGCGGGTGCGGGCCTACGTGTCGATGGTCTTCGGCGACCCGTGGGAGGGCGGCGTCGACCCGGACCAGGCCGCCGCCGTCGGGGCGCGGCTGATGGAGATGGGCTGCGACCAGCTCTCCCTCGGCGACACGATCGGCGTCGCCACCCCGGCGCACGTCGGCGCGGTGCTCGACGCGTGCGTCGCCCGCGGGGTCGGCGTCGAGCGGCTCGCGGTGCACTTCCACGACACCTACGGCCAGGCGCTGTCCAACACCCTGGCCGCGCTGCGGTACGGCGTGACCACCGTCGACGCCAGCGCGGGCGGCCTGGGCGGCTGCCCCTACGCCGGGTCCGCGACCGGCAACCTCGCCACCGAGGACCTGGTGTGGATGCTCGACGGGCTCGGCATCGACCACGGCGCCGACCTGCGGAAGCTGGTCGACACGAGCGTGTGGATGGCCGGGCACCTGGGACGGCCGTCGCCGTCGCGGGTGGTCACGGCGCTGTCGGCCTGACCTCGAACATTCCGGTGAACCGGGACCGGTACACGACCGCGCCGTCGCCGGTGCGGGTCAGCGTCCCGCGCAGCGTGATCAGGCCCATCGACGGGCGGCTGCGCGAGACGCGGGCCTCGAGGACCTCCATCTCCGCGTGCAGCTCGTCGCCCGCGAACACCGGTGCCGGCCACGCGATCTCGTCGCCTCCGGGTGAGCCGAGCGACGCCGCGCGGGACAGCACGGTGTCGACGTAGGCGCGCATCCACAGGCTCGCGGTGAACCAGCCGGACGCGGCCAGGCCGCCGAACACCCGCTCGCCATCGGCCTCGTGCAGGTGGAACGGCTGCGGGTCGAAGCGGGCCGAGAACGCGACCATCTCGTCGCGGTCGACCGCGGTCGTACCGAGGTCGACGACGGTCCCCGGGGGCAGGTCGTCGAAGTACAGCTCAGCCACGCAGCACCTCCAGCACGGCGTCGTGCAGCAGACCGTTGCTGGTCAGGCCGTGCCCGCCGGACCAGGTCGGGTTCCCGGCGAGGTCGGTCAGCCGCCCGCCCGCCTCGGCGACGACGGCGGCCGGCGCCGCCAGGTCCCACGGGTTCGCGGCGGGTTCCACCGCGACGTCGACGACCCCCTCGGCGACGAGCACGTGCTGCCAGAAGTCGCCGAACGCGCGGGACTCCCAGCAGGCCTCGGTCAGCGCGATCCAGCCCTCCCGCGACGCCGGGGACGGGTCGGTGCGGAAGGTCTCGGTGTTGGTGGTCGAGACGTAGGCGTCGGCGACGTCGGCCACCCCCGACACCGCGATCCGCTTCGGCGTCCCCGACGGCAGGTCACGCGCCCAGGCCCCGGCCCCCGCCGAGCCCCACCAGCGCCGGTGCAGCGCCGGCGCGCTCACCACACCCACCGTCGGCACACCGTCGACGACGAGCGCGATCAGCGTCGCCCACGCGGGCACCCCGCGGGAGAAGTTCTTGGTCCCGTCGATCGGGTCGATCACCCAGCCGCGGCCGTGCGCGGTGTCGGTGGACCCGCCGCGCTCCTCCCCGAGGATCGCGTCGGCGGGGCGCTCGTGGCCCAGCGCGGCGCGGATCGCGTCCTCGGCGGCGGTGTCGGCGTCGGTCACCGGGGTGCGGTCCGGCTTGCGCTCCACCCGCAGGTCGGCGGCCCGGAAACGGGGCAGCGTGATCGCGTCGGCGAGGTCCGCCAGGCGCAGGGCGAGATCCAGATCACCGGGTTCGGCGGGCACGCATCGGTCGGGGTTCACGTTGGGCGAGCATGCCAGCTCGCACCGCCACCGTGCCCGGGGCCCGGAGCCCTATGCTCGGTGAGATGACCACCGTGGTTCTGGCCGAGGACGACGCGGCCATCGCCGAGCCGCTGTCGCGGGCCCTGCAGCGCGAGGGGTACGACGTCGACGTCGTCGCCGACGGCGTCGGCGCCGTCGACCGGGTCACCCGTGCGCAGGTCGACCTGCTCGTGCTCGACCTGGGGCTGCCCGGCATGGACGGCCTGGAGGTCTGCCGGCGGGTCCGTGCGACCCTGCCGGACCTGCCCGTCCTCATGCTCACCGCCCGCACCGACGAGGTCGACTTCGTCGTGGGGCTCGACGCCGGCGCCGACGACTACGTGTCCAAGCCGTTCCGGCTGGCCGAGCTGCTGGCCCGGGTGCGGGCGCTGCTGCGCCGCCGCACCCAGGACGTCGTCGAGGTGGACGGCCTGCGGATGGAGCTGTCCGGCCGCCGCGTCCTGCTCGACGGCGACGAGATCTCCCTGGCCAACAAGGAGTTCGAGCTGCTGCGCGTGCTGATGATCCACGCCGGCCAGGTCGTGACGCGCGAGGAGATCCTGCACGCGGTCTGGGGTGACGCGGACATGAAGTCGTCGAAGACGCTGGACATGCACATGTCGTGGCTGCGCCGCAAGATCGGCGGCGAGAAGCGGATCGCCACCGTCCGCGGCGTCGGCTTCCGGTACAACTCGGACTGAGGTCGCCGTGCGCCGCCGGATCCTGATCTCCACACTGCTGACGGTGGCGCTGACCGCGCTGTTCCTGGGCGGCCCGCTCGCGCTCGCGACCTGGCAGCTCGTCGAGGACTTCACCCGTGCCGAGCTGACCCAGCGCCTCGAGCAGGTCACCGAGACCGTCGAGGAGTACGGCACCGGGCCGCAGTCGCAACGGCTGGTGGAGGCGGCGATCCCGCCGAACTCCCGGCTGGTGGTCGTGCCGCCGGACTCCGACCCGATCGTCTACGGCGTGGACCGGGTCGACGACCCGGTGACCGAGTCGCTGCCGTTCGGGCCGGGCGGGATCATGGAGCTGTCCCAGCCGACCTCGGTGATGCGGTCCCAGCAGACCCAGGTTGTGGCCGTCGTCGTGCTGCTGGTGGGGTTCTCCGTCACCGTCGGCACGGGGGTCGCGGTGTACACCGCGCGCCGGCTGTCGGACCCGCTGCGCGACCTCGCGGCCCGCGCCGCCCGCCTCGGTGCGGGCGACTTCCGCCGGTCCCCGGCCCGCTACGACATCGCCGAGCTCGACCGCGTCTCGGAGGTCCTGGACTCCTCGGCGACGGCGCTGTCCCAGCTGCTGCACCGCGAGCGGTCGCTGGTCGGGGACGTGTCCCACCAGCTGCGCAGCCGGATCACCGCGCTGCAGCTGCGTCTGGACGAGCTCGCCTGCCACCCCGACCCGGACGCCCGCCGCGAGGCCAACGCGGCGCTGGAGCAGACCGAGCGGCTCACCGCCGTCCTCGACGACCTGCTGGAGTCCGCGCGCGCCGCGCGGGCGGTCGGGGCGGAACCGGTCGACCTGGCCGAGGCCGTCGCCGACGCCGAGCGGGAGTGGCGCGGCCCGCTCACCGCGGCCGGCCGGTCGCTCAAGGTGCGGGTGCCCGAGGGGCTGCTCGCCCGGGTGACCGCGGCACGGCTGCGCGAGGCGATCGGGGTGCTCGTCGACAACGCGCTGCAGCACGGCGACGGACCGGTCACGATCTCCGCGCGGACCGGGGAGAACGCGCTGCTGGTGGAGGTGTCCGACACCGGGCCCGGCGTGCCGGAGGACCTGGTGCCGCACGTGTTCGACCGGGGCATCTCGGCGCAGTCCTCGACCGGGCTGGGGCTGGCGCTGGCCCGGACGCTGGTCGAGGCCGACGGTGGCAGGCTGGAGCTGTCCCGGGCCCGGCCGCCGGTGTTCCGGCTGTACCTGCCCGCGGCCCGCACCGACGACGTCGCCGCGGCGGCCCCGGTGCCCGACCGCACCGGCCCGCGGTAGCCGGTGGCCCGGTCGCTCAGTCCCCGGGGGCCGGGGGGACCGGCGGGGGCTGGCGTCGCACGAACTGGTCCGGCCACACGAACCGGCGGAACGCCCACCAGCGGAAGGCCATCCCGACCAGGGTGCCGACGATCTGGCCGGCCACGAAGTCCGCGGACTCCTGGGCGACCAGCGAGACGAACGGCACCTGCAGCTCGAAGACGTAGCGCGAGACCCACAGCGGCGCCGAGTACACCCCGACCCCGACCCCGCTGATCACGAAGAACAGGAGGGCCTCGTGGTGCCGCTCGCGCCCGCCGCGGGTCCGGAAGGACCACTCGCGGTTCAGCACGTAGGACACCATCGTCGCCACCAGCACCGCGACCACCTTGGCGGTCACCGGCTTGTCGGCCAGCACCGTGGCCTTCAGCACCAGGAACACCACCGTGTCGATGACCCAGGTGCTGCCACCGACCATCAGGAACTTGATCAGCTCGCGGTGTTTGATCGCCTTGTCGCGGTACGGCTGGGGGATCCTGGCGAGCGTCGCCTCCACCACCGTCACGGGATCGATCGTGCCAGATTAGGCTCCCGGTCTCGTGGAGAGGGTTGACGCGCAGAAGGCCGCCTTGCCCGTCGTCGGCATGGTCGGCGGTGGCCAGCTGGCCCGGATGACCGCCCAGGCCGCCGTCGCGCTGGGGCAGACCCTGCGGGTGCTGGCCGCGTCGCCGGACGATCCGGCGGCCCGGGCGACGCCGGACGTCGTCATCGGCGACCCCGACGACGCCGCCGCGCTGCGGGAGCTCGCGACGGGCTGCTCGGCCGTCACGTTCGACCACGAGGGTGTCCCGCAGGAGGTGCTGGTCCCGCTCGCCGAGGCCGGGCTGCCGCTGCGGCCGCCGCCCTCGGCGCTCGTGCACGCGCAGGACAAGCTGGTGATGCGACGACGGCTGTCGGAGATGGGGCTGCCGGTGCCCGCGTTCGCCGAGGTGGCGGCGCCCGGCGACGTCGCCGCGTTCGGGGCAGGGCACGGCTGGCCGGTCGTGCTCAAGGCCACCCGCGGCGGCTACGACGGCCGCGGCGTCTGGTTCCTGCGCGCCGGCGGCGACGACACCGACCGGCTGGTCGCCGACCTGCTCGACGCCGGCACCCCGCTGCTCGTCGAGTCCGCGGTCCCGATGACCCGCGAGCTGGCCGCGAGTGTCGCCCGCTCGCCCTTCGGCCAGGCCGCCGCATGGCCGGTCGTCGAGACCCTGCAGGTCGACGGCCAGTGCGCCCGGGTCACCTCGCCCGCCCCCGGGCTCGACCCGGACCACGCCGCCCGGATCCAGGAACTGGCGCTGCGGATCGCGGCCGAGCTCGGCGTCGTCGGGCTGATGACGGTCGAGCTGTTCGAGACCGCGCCCGGCGAGGTCGTCGTGAACGAGCTGGCGATGCGCCCGCACAACTCCGGGCACTGGACGATCGAGGGCTCGGTCACCTCGCAGTTCGAGCAGCACCTGCGCGCGGTGCTGGACTACCCGCTCGGCTCCACCGCCCCGGTCGCCCCGGTCGCGGTGATGGCGAACGTGCTGGGTGCGGCGCAGGAGCCCGCGATGGGCATGGACGAGCGGCTGCACCACTGCTTCGCGCGCTTCCCCGAGGCGAAGGTGCACCTCTACGCCAAGGACGGCCGCCCGGCCCGCAAGATCGGCCACGTGACGGTGCTCGGCCGCGACGAGGCCGACGTGCGCACCCGCGCGGAGCTCGCCGCGGGCTGGCTGGCCACCGCGACCTGGGCGGACGGCTGGTCCGCCCACACCGGCGATCCCCGCTCCCCGCACTCCCCGGAAGGACCTCGATGACGCAGACCGGCTCCCCGCGCGTGGGCGTGATCATGGGCAGCGACTCCGACTGGCCGGTGATGGGCGCCGCGGGCGCCGCGCTCGACGAGTTCGGCGTGCCGTGGGAGGTGGGCGTCTACTCCGCCCACCGCACCCCGCAGCGGATGCTCGACTACGCCGCCTCGGCCGCCGACCGCGGCCTGCAGGCGATCGTCGCCGGGGCCGGTGGCGCCGCGCACCTGCCCGGGATGGTCGCCGCCGCGACGCCGCTGCCGGTCATCGGCGTGCCCGTGCCGCTGAAGTACCTCGACGGCCTGGACTCGCTGCTGTCGATCGTGCAGATGCCCGCCGGCGTGCCGGTGGCGACCGTCGCGGTCGGCAACGCTCGCAACGCCGGACTGCTCGCGGTGCGCATCCTCGGCGCCGGCGACGAGCGGCTCCGGCAGGCCATGGTGGAGTACCAGGCCGACCTCGAGCGCAGCGTCCTGGACAAGGACGCGGCGCTGCGCGTGGCCGCCCGCGAGGGCTGAGGACCGGGCCGCGATTTTCCGGTGGCGCGCCGCTCGATCCCGTGCGTACGGTGTCGGTACACGGGAGAGGAGGTGGTCCAGCAGATGAGCTACAGCAGGACACGTGAGGTGGCCGTCAGCTAGCACCACGTTCTGCTCCGGCGGGGAGAACCCGTCGGAGAGGCGGTCGTGGAAGCCGGTGTGGTGCCGGCGAGTTCCCGACGGTCACCCGTGATCCCCGGGTTCGAACTCTGTCCGGTTCGGTGACGCACCCCGGTGCGGCCCGGGGATCACGCATGTCCGGGGCCGGACGCCCCGGGGCCGGGCTCAGCCCGTGCGCCGGGTCGACTCCCGTTCCAGGGTCCGCGCCGCGCGCTCCAGACGCCGGGTCACGTCCTCCAGGTCGGGTGCCGGGGCCGGCTCGCCCGCGTCCTCCAGCGGCAGCATCGGCGCGACCCGGCGGAAGTGGTCGACGGTGCCGGGCAGGTCGGCGTCACGCGCGCCCTCGACCAGCCACCGGCGCAGCGCCTGGTTGTGCGCGGCGACCAGCGCCGCCGCCGTCACCGCGGCCCGCAGCTCGCCGTCCGGGCGGTCGCCCAGCCGGGCGGTGAGCTCGCGGGTGAACAGCCGTCGGTAGTGGTGCACCGACGCGGCCTCGCGGTCGCGCAGCGCGGGCACCGAGCCGACGAGCGCGAAGCGCAGCCGGGCGACCTCCGGGTCCTCGGTGTAGAGCTCGAACACCGTCTCCGCGGCACGCAGTGCCAGTGACGGCAGCGGTTCGTCGGGGTGCGCGCCGGCGAACACCTCGCCGATCCGGGCCAGCCCGCGCTCGTGGTCGGGGGACAGCGCGTCCTCCTTGCCGCGGAAGTAGCGGAAGAAGGTGCGGCGCCCGACGCCCGCGGCGGCGGCGATGTCGTCGACGGTCGTGTCGTCGTAGCCGCGTTCGGTGAACAGCCGCGCGGCCGCCGCCACCAGCTCCCGCCGCACCTCGGCCCGCCCCTCGGGGGAACGCCCGCGCCGCGTGCTGGTCGTCATGGCACGGAGGGTAGCAAGGTCCCGTGACATGTGGCACGGAGTGCCGTTAGCATGGTCGGCATGAACAGCGAGTTCGACAGCTACCGGCTCAGCGACGAGCACACGGCCCTCCGCGAGGCGGTCCGGGACCTGGCGGAGAAGGAGATCGCCCCGCACGCCGCCGACGTCGACGAGCAGGGCCGGTACCCCGTCGAGGCGCGCGACGCGCTGGTCAAGGCCGGCTTCCAGGCCGTGATCATCCCCGAGGAGTACGGCGGCCAGGGCGCCGACGAGCTCGCCGGCTGCATCGTGATCGAGGAGGTCGCGCGGGTCTGCGCGTCGTCCTCGCTGATCCCCGGGGTGAACGGGCTCGGGCTCACCCCGATCCTGCTGTCCGCCTCGGACGAGCTGAAGAAGCAGGTCCTGCCGTCGGTCGCCGCCGGCGAGGCGATGGTCAGCTACGCGCTCTCCGAGCGGGAGGCGGGCTCCGACGCCGCGTCGATGAAGACCCGCGCCCGCCGCGACGGCGACGAGTGGGTCCTCAACGGCACCAAGTGCTGGATCACCAACGCGGGCGAGTCGACCTGGTACACGGTCATGGCCGTCACCGACCCGGAGAAGAAGGCCAACGGGATCTCGGCGTTCGTGGTCCACTCCGACGACCCGGGCTTCGTCGTCGGCACCAAGGAGCGCAAGCTCGGGATCCACGGCTCGCCGACCCGCGAGATCCACTTCGAGGACTGCCGCATCCCGGCCGACCGGATCATCGGCGCCGAGGGCACCGGCTTCAAGACCGCGCTGCGCACGCTGGACCACACGCGTCCGACCATCGGTGCGCAGGCCGTCGGCATCGCGCAGGGTGCGCTCGACGTCGCGACGCAGTACATGAAGGAGCGCAAGCAGTTCGGCAGGCACCTGGCCGAGTTCCAGGGTCTGCAGTTCATGCTCGCCGACATGGCGATGAAGGTCGAGGCCGCCCGCCAGCTCTGCTACGTGGCCGCCTCGCGCGCCGAGCGCAACGAGCCCGACCTGGGCTTCATCTCCTCGGCCGCCAAGTGCTTCGCCTCCGACACCGCGATGCAGGTGACCACCGACGCCGTCCAGCTGCTCGGCGGCGCGGGCTACACCCGCGACTTCCCGGCCGAGCGCATGATGCGCGACGCGAAGATCACCCAGATCTACGAGGGCACCAACCAGATCCAGCGGATGGTGATGGCGCGTTCGCTGCTCAGGTGACACCCTGACGCCCCATGGACGGGGCCGTCGTGGACCGCGCACTGCTCGACCGGCTGCTCGACACCGATCCGGCGCTGCGCTGGCAGGTCGAGCGCGACCTGGCGGGTGCGCCTCCCGAGGTCTGGGAGGCCACCCGCGCCCGCGTCGCGACCGAGGGGATGGGCGCGCGGCTGCTCGCCCGCCAGGACCCCGACGGCACCTGGGCGGGCGGTGCGTACTTCCCGGCCGCACCGTCCACGGTGGAGGGGCAGCCCTGGACGGCGACGACCTGGTCGCTGAACGCCCTGCGCGAGTGGGGCCTGGACCCGGCGGCGCTGGCGGGCACCGCGGAGAAGCTCGAGTCGTGCCGCTGGGAGTACGACGACCTGCCCTACTGGGACGGTGAGGTCGACGCCTGCATCAACGCGTTCACCGTCGCCAACGGACTGTGGCTCGGCCGTGACATGGACGCCTCGCCGCCTGGTTCGCCGAGCACCGGCTCGCCGACGGCGGCTGGAACTGCTTCTGGGTGGACGGCGCGCAGCGGTCGTCGTTCCACTCCACGCTGAACGCGCTGTACGGGCTGCTCGCCCACGAGCGGGCCACCGGCGGGACCGTCGCGACGCGGGCCGCCCGCCGGTCGGGTGAGGAGTACCTGCTGACCCGCGGTCTGCTGTACCGGCTCTCGACCGGCGAGCCGGTGGAGCTCGAACGGGACCCGGCCGAGCTCGCCTACCCGTTGCGCTGGCGGCACGACGTGCTGCGCGGCACGGAGTACTTCCGCCTCGCCGCCGCGCTCGACGGGGTCCCGCCCGACCCGCGGCTCGGCGACGCCGTCGCGGCGCTGCGCGCGTCGCGGCGGCCGGACGGGCGCTGGGTCCAGGGCGTCCGCGACCCGGGTGAGATGTGGTTCGAGGTGGACGTGCCGCCGGGGGAGCCGTCGCCGTGGCTGACCCTGTACGCCACCCGGGTGCTCGCCTGGTGGGAGGCGGCGGCCTGAGGAGTCGGTACCCGGGCCGCGGTCCGGGGCCGGGTGCGCAGCGCCGGGGTGCCGACGATCACGGACCCGGCGGGGTGCGGATGACGAGCACGGCCGCGGCCGGTTCCCCGGCGAGGGCGGTGTAGGTGTGCTCGCCGTCGGCGGGCCAGCGGGTGGCCTCGCCGGTGCCGAGGTCGGCCTCGCGCCCGCTGCGTCCGGCCCGGACGGCACCGCGGGTGACGAGCAGGTGCTCCATCACGCCCGGACCGTGCCCGGGGGACACGTGCACCGCCTCCGGGACGAGGGCCAGGGCGTACACCTCGACGGTGCCGTGGTCGTCGGTGGCCGTGTCCAGCAGGCGCGCGGTGATGCCGGGGCCGGCGACCTCGGCCCCGGGGTGCTCGGCGAGCAGCCGCGACAGCGGTACGCCGAGGGCGTCCGCGAGCGCGTAGAGGGTGGACAGGGTGGGGTTGCGGCTGCCGTTCTCGATCTCCGACAGCGAGCCCTTGCCGATCCCCGCCCGCTCCGCGAGCGCTCCGAGGGACAGGCCGCGTGCGGCCCGGGCCGTCCGCAGCCGTGCGCCGACGGCCGTGCGCAGCCCCCCGTCGTCCACCGGGCGACTGTAGCCCGGCCCGTCCGGACAGGTGGACGCCCGCGGCGGGGGAGCGCGGGCTACCCCGCCGGCGCGTCCGGGCCGGGCCGCGGCACGGGCGTCCCCGGGTCGCGCACCGCGGTGGCCGCGGAGAAGCGGGCCGGGAGCGCCGTGACCTGGTCCCGCAGATCCTCCACGTCCCACAGGTCACGGCCGTCCGGTTCCCGGAAGGCCGGTGTCACCAGGCCGGCCCTGGCCCAGCGGTGCAGTGCCCGCGGGCTCAGGGCCAGTCTGGTCGCGGCCTCGCCGGTGGTCACCAGTCGCACCGGGCGCCGCCGCCGGTCAGGCCGCGGCGGGTGCCGCGGAGCGGGCGGTCAGGCGGCCGACGACCAGGCTGCAGCCGTAGCCCAGCACGACCGAGCCGACCACGAACGACAGCAGCATCACCGTGAAGGGGCCGGTGGGCAGCGAGAAGTCGGTGCCCGACGCCCCGCTGAGCAGGCCGAACGCCGCGGTCGTGGCGAACCCGACGACCGCGCCGGGGACGAACCCGAGCACCGGTACGAGCGCACCGAGGATGAACACCGCGGTCATCCCGCCGATGATCAGGCCCAGCAGGGCGGGGTTCGTGGTGAGGCCGGCCAGGACCAGCATGACGGTGCCGGTGACGATGCCCCAGACGTTCGTGGCCAGAGCGGTGACCAGCGCGGGCCGGTCACCGCCCGCCGCGAAGAACGTCGCGGCGCCCAGGAACGTCGCCGGTACGAACAGGCCGAGCCCGGAGAGCGGACCGAGGTAGAGGTACGCGATCACCGCCCCGGCGACGCCGATCACCAGGGCCAGAGCGACGGGCAGCTTCATGAGACGGGCCTTCCGGTAGAGCCGCGCCCGGCGGGTGCGGCGGCCCACGCAGGATGGGCCGCGGCAGGTGGCCGTACCAAGATCGGCGGACCGGACGTCACCGCCTGTTTTCCGGACGACACGGTTCGGTCATCTTTGGTCGGGTCGGCGGCTCCCCGTGTATCGGCTGCAGAACATCCTGCTTACCGCCCGCGGCGAGTTCTGTTTACAGAACGACGCGGTTAGGGTGGCGCCGTGGATCGTTCCTGGGCGCAACCGGTGTCGGTCGGTGTCGTCTCCGCGGTGATCGGGGTGACCAGCTCGTTCGCCGTCGTCCTCGCCGGGCTGACGGCGGCCGGTGCCGACCCGGCGCAGGCCGCGTCCGGGCTGGTGGTGCTCACCGCGCTGATGGGGGTGGCGACGATCTGGCTGTCCCGCCGGTTCCGCCGCCCGCTGATGGTCGCCTGGTCCACTCCCGGCGCGGCGTTGCTGGCCTCCACCGGAGCCGTCGCGGGTGGGTGGCCCGCCGTGGTCGGCGCGTTCGTCGTCGGCGGTCTGCTGATCGTCGCGACCGGGCTCGTGCGCCCGCTCGGGCGGCTCGTCGGCGCGATCCCGGCGCCGATCGCGCAGGCGATGCTGGCCGGTGTGCTGCTGCCGCTGTGCCTGGCGCCGGTCCGTGCGCTGGTCGAGCGGCCGCTGCTGGTGGCGCCGATCGTGGTCCTGTGGGTCGTCCTGTCGCGGTTCGCGCCGCGCTGGGCGTCCCCGGCCGCGTTCGGGCTGGCGCTGGTGATCGTCGTCGTGCTCGCCGACGGCTGGTCGTGGCTGCGCCCGCCGGAGATCGCCCTCACCGCCCCGGCCTTCTCGGTCGCGGCCCTGGTGGGGGTCGCGCTGCCGCTCTGGGTGGTCACGATGGCCTCGCAGAACGTGCCCGGCGTCGCGGTGCTCGCCGCGGCGGGCTACCCCGTCCCCTGGCGGTACGCGATGGTGCTCACCGGCGCCGGGACGGTGCTCGGGGCCCCGGCCGGTGCGCACGCGATCAACCTGGCCGCGATCACCGCCGCGCTGCCCGCCTCGCCCGAGTCCCACCCGGACCCGGCGCGACGCTGGGTCGCCTGCCAGGCCAACGGCGTCGCCTGCCTGCTGCTGGCCCCGCTCGCGACGACGATGGCCGCCCTGGTCGCGGCCGCGCCGCCCGGGGTCGTGGAGTCCGTCGCGGGGCTGGCGCTGCTCGGGACGTTCGGTGCCGCGCTCGCCGGGGCCCTCGCCGTCACCGACCCGGCGCCGGACCCGGCCGTCGCGCGGGTGCCCGCTGCCGCCGCGTTCCTGGTCTCGGCGGCCGGGGTCACGATCGCCGGGATCGGCGGGGCGTTCTGGGGGCTGCTCGCCGGGGTGGCGCTGCACCTGGTGCTGCGGCGGCGCCGGGCCGCCGCGTGACGCCGCGCCGCAGCCGCCACATCACCGCAGGACCCGGCGGCGTCAGCGGCGGAAACTCTCCACCCGCACCTCGTCGGTCGGGGCGAACCGCCCCGCGGCCGCGTCGATGAGCGCGATCGTCCGCGCCGACTGCGCGCAGCCGAACCCGTACTTCGCCCGCACCCGCGCGTCGGCGATCTCCATGCAGGTGCGGCTGCGCGTGACGAACTCGGCCACCGGGTAGGTCGTGCCGGTGTCCAGGTGCTCGGTCACCACCAGCGACGGCGAGTAGTAGCTGACCTCGGTGCCGTCCGGCCAGCGGACGTCGAACATCATCTCGGGCACGGTCGTGCACGGTAGGCGGCCCGGATTGCCGCCGTGTTGCGCGCGGCGTCTACAGGATGAAGCCGAACAGCGGGCTGTCCGGCGGGATCGGCTCGATGTGCGGGGGAGCCTCCTGCATCCGCTTGAGCAGCGCGGGCAGGTCGTCCGGCGAACCCAGCTCGATGCCGACCAGGGCCGGGCCGGTCTCCCGGTTGGAGCGCTTGGTGTACTCGAACAGGGTGATGTCGTCGTCCGGGCCGAGGACGTCGTCGAGGAACCGGCGCAGCGCGCCCGGCTCCTGCGGGAACTCGACGAGGAAGTAGTGCTTGCGGCCCTCGAAGACCAGGGCGCGCTCGACGATGTCGGCGTAGCGGGAGACGTCGTTGTTGCCGCCCGAGAGCAGGCAGACCGTCGTCGCGTCGCGGGGGATGTCGAGCCGGTCCAGCGCCGCGGGGGACAGCGCGCCCGCCGGCTCGGCGATGATCCCGTCGGACTGGTAGAGCGCGAGCATCTCGACGCAGATCCGGCCCTCGGGCACCGCGAGCAACTCCACGCCCGCGTCGCGCACCACGTCGAAGGTGGCCGCGCCGACCTTGCGCACGGCGGCGCCGTCGACGAACGGGTCCAGCGATCCCAGGTCGACCGGCTCGCCCGCGGCGACCGCGGCCGCCATGCTCGCCGCCCCGGCGGGCTCGACGCCCACGATCCGGGTCGACGGCGCGTGCTCGCGCAGGTAGGTGATGGCCCCGGCGAGCAGTCCACCGCCACCGACCGGCACGACCAGCACATCCGGCGGGTCGGCCAGCTGGGAGACGATCTCGCGGGCGATCGTGCCCTGGCCCGCGACGGTGCGCGGGTCGTCGAAGGCGGGCACCTGGGTGGCACCGGTGGAATCGGCGTCGGCGCGGGCGGCCGCGGCGGCCTCGTCGTAGGTGTTGCCGACCACCCGCACCTCGACGGCGTCGCGGCCCAGCCGCGCGACCCGGTCCCGCTTCTGGCGCGGGGTCGTGCCGGGCAGGTACACCCGCCCGGTCACGCCGAGGCGCTGGCAGGCGAACGCGACGCCCTGGGCGTGGTTGCCGGCGCTGGCACAGACGACGCCGGCGAGACGGTCGGCCTCGGGCAGCTGCGCGATGAGGTTGTAGGCGCCGCGGATCTTGTACGAACGGACCGGCTGCAGGTCCTCGCGCTTGACCCAGACCTCGCCGCCGAGCGCGTCGGACAGGCGGGGGTTGAGCTGCAGCGGGGTCGGGCCGATGACGGCGCGGAGCCGGGCCGCCGCGTCGTCGACGTCCCGGGCGCTCACAGAGGGGGTCACGGTCGACCAGGGTGTCATGACCCCCGCACGGGGTCGCCGCTCACCCCAGGCGCAGGGTGACCCGCTCGGACTCCGCGCGGCGGTCGAGGGTCGCCGGGTCCTCGGCGGCGTTCACGGTCTGGACCAGCGAGGCCCCCGCCGCGAGGACGGCGAGCAGCCCGTCGCGCAGGCCGTCCGCGCTGTCCCACCCGGTGCTCGACAGCACCCGGGCGCCCGCGGTGATGCCGAGTGCGTCCGCACGCTCCCGGGCCGCGGCCAGGACCTGCTCTCCGCTCGCGCCGTCCCAGGCCGGGGCCGCGCCGTCCACCGGGTCCCACGGGACGAACTCGTCGCCGTGCACCCGCACCTCGGTCGCGAAGTCGACGGTGCCACCGGGGAGGTCGCCCAGGCCGCGGCCGAAGAAGTCCAGCGAGAACGCGACGACCGTGCCCGCCCCGGCCGCGAGCGCCACGTCGAGCCGCGCCGCGTCGGCGAGCACGACGTCCGCGCCCGCCGGGTCGCCGATCAGCTCCGCGCCGCAGGACCACACGGCCAGCAGCGCGGCGACGGTCTGCCAGTGCGCGGGCAGCAGCGCCGCGACCCGGGTGCCCGGCTCGACGTCGACCTCGTCGCGCAGCAGGTTCGCCGCCTTCGCTGTCCAGTTCGCGGTGGTCGTGCCGGACAGCTCGGTCCGCTCGCCGGTCGCGTCGTCGTAGTGGGTGACCAGCGGTCGCGGGGCGGCGGCGCCGAGCGCCGGGCCGAGCAGCGCGTCGGTGAGGAACAGGCCGGAGCCGAAGACGGTGTCCATCACGCCGGAACGCTACGTCAGTCGATGCAGGGGACCCCGCCCGCGGTGATCGGCGGGGTCGAGGGAGCCGGGGCGGCGGCGGGCGCGGCCGCCGCGGAGGTCGACCGGCCGCCGTTCGCGCGGTCGGTGCCGAGCAGCACCTGGACCCGGCCCTGGGCGACGGCGTCGGACTGCTCGACGCCGATGCCACCCAGCGCCTCGGCGACCCGGCGGGCGGCGGCGTCGCCGTCGGCCTGGCTGTAGCGGACCACCGAGGTGGTGCGGTCCGGGGCGTTGCCGACCTCGCCGGGGGTGAACCCGGTGCGGCCCAGGGTGTCGGCGACCTGCGCGGCCAGCCCGGTCACCCCGGACCCGTTCGCCACGTCGGCCACGACCGGCGCCGCCGCCTCCGTGGAGGTCGCGGGCGCCTCCTCGGGCTCGGGGTCGGTGTGGTGGGCGACGAAGTCGCGGACCTCGGCGGGGTCGACGAGCAGCACGTCCTTGCCGCGGGTGGTCTCCGGGCCGCCGGTGGGGATGGTCAGGAAGTCCATCCTCCCGGCCGCGATCGACGACGCCTCGCGGGCGAAGCCGAGCAGGTCCCAGCCGCTGTCGATGACGACCGACTGCTGGATCACCTCGATGAGCGCTCCGAGCTTGGTCGGGTCGGTGAGCGTGCCCGAGGACAGGACCTTGTTGGCGACCGCGGCGAGGAACACCTGCTGACGGTTGATACGCGACAGGTCCCCGCCGGCGAGCCCGTGCCGCTGCCGGACGAACGCGAGCGCGTCGGCACCGGAGATCGTCTGCGGGCCTGCGGGGAAGTCGGCGCCGGAGAACTCGTCCCTGGCCGGGGCCTTGAGACAGACGTCGACGCCGCCGACGGCGTTGGTGAGGTTGTAGAAGCCGAGCAGGTTGACCTCGGCGAAGTGGTCGATGGCCAGCCCGGTGAGGTCCTGCACGGTGTCGATCAGGGCCTGCCGACCGGCCTGCGACGAGTCCTGGTCGATCTGCCGGGGGTCGCGCACGCCCTCGGCGACCAACCGGGACGCGGTCTCCGCCTTCGTCTGCGGGTAGGCGGCGTTGATCTTGTTGCGGCCGATCCCGGGGATCGACACCTCGGAGTCGCGCGGGATGGAGAACGCGGTCGCGCTGCCGCCGTCGGCGGGCAGGTGCACGACGATGATCGTGTCGGAGTTGAGGACGCCGGACTCGGCGCCGCTGCGCAGCTGGGCCAGGACGTCGGCCGGCAGCGGGTTGCCCTGCGCGTCGGTACGGCTGTCCACGCCGACCAGCAGGATGTTCTGCTCGCCGCCCGCGGAGCCGCCGAACAGCAGGTTCGTCGTGGTGATGCCGCCGGTGACGTCGCGGTAGAAGGTCCACACGGCGCCGGTGAGCAGCACCGTCAGCGCCGACAGCACGGCGACGGCGACCCGCAGCCGGGCCAGCAGCCCGCGGGCCCGGGGCGGTCCTCCGCCGGTGCGCCCGCCCCGCGCCGGGTACGGGGGGTGCTCGTCGGGGCCGGTCGCGGTCCCGGCCCGGCTCCAGCCCGCGGAGCCCGCGGGGCGTCCGCGTGCGGCGCCGGTGTCCGGGCGGACCCGGGGCGAGCGGGACCGGTCGCCGGGGGCGGCGGGGCGGCCGGACCGTCGCGCCGCGGCGCGCTCGGCGGCCGACGGGCGGGAGCGGTCCCGGTAGCCCTCGCCCATGCTCGCTCCCCTCGGGGTCCGTCTCGTCCGCGCCGCTGCGTCTCACCCGGACGGGGGAGTCCGGTGAACCCGAGCACGGCTCGTGCGTCTCTGGGACCGGACACCCCGGTCGGGGACCAGGGTGCAGCATCCGGGCCCCCGCGGTGGGTCGTACAGGCCTGCGTGTCGGGTTGCTCGCCCGGTCGTCGTAGGGGGTCGGGACTTGAGGGTGACACACGGGTACGGCGTGTCGTCGCTGCTCGGGGACGGTCCGAACGTTGGAGTGAGGGTATCGCGATCATGGTCGCGGTGACGGAGTGTGATCTTCGCGGGCGCGAACGGGCGGTGCCGGACGGAGCCGCCGGGCGCGGGTGTGCCCGTGCTGACTAGGTTGCGGGACATGCGCGGGGTGGACGAAAAGGACGGGGAGGCCACGTGACCGACGACGCACGGTCCTACGGCGACGGGGTCGCCGTCGTCACGGTGACCTACTCGCCGGGCGCGCTGCTGGACACCTTCCTCGACTCGCTGCGGGGCGCGACGACCCGCACGGACGTGCCGGTCGTCCTGGCCGACAACGGATCCGTCGACGGCGCCCCCGAGCGCGCGGCCCGCGAGCGCGACCACGTGACGGTCCTGCCGATCGGGGAGAACGTCGGCTACGGTGCCGCCGCCAACCGCGGCGTGGCCTCGCTGCCCGACCGATACGGCTGGGTCGTCGTCGCCAACCCGGACCTGGAGTGGGGTGCCGGTTCGCTGGACATCCTGCTCGACGCCGGCCGTCGCCACCCCCGGGCCGGGTCGCTCGGCCCGCTGATCCGCGAGCCGTCCGGCGAGGTCTACCCCTCGGCGCGCGAGGTGCCGTCGCTGACGGCCGGGGCGGCGCACGCCGTGCTGGCCCCGGTCTGGCCGGGCAATCCCTGGACGGCGGCCTACCGGCGCAGCCGGGAGGACCTGACGGAACGCGCGGCCGGCTGGCTGTCCGGGTCGTGCCTGCTCCTGCGGCGCACCGCGTTCGACTCCGTCGACGGTTTCGACCCGCGCTACTTCATGTACTTCGAGGACGTCGACCTGGGGATGCGGCTCGGTCTCGCCGGATGGCGAAACGTGTACGTCCCCGGCGCCGATGTCGTACACGTGGGCGGAGCGTCCACGGGCAAGCCGGAGGTGTCGGCACGGATGCTCGCCGAGCACCACCGCAGCGCCTACCGCTACCTGGCCGACCGCCACCGCGGTCCGGTGCACGCGCCGCTGCGTGCGGCCCTGCGCGCCGGCCTGGCCGTGCGCTCGGGTCTGCTGCGGCGGACCGGCTGAGCGCGAACGAGAAGAAAGAACCTGAGGGGGAACCTGCGTTGCAGGACGTCGAGGCGGTCGTGCTGGTCGGGGGCAAGGGCACCCGGCTGCGGCCACTGACCCTGTCGGCGCCCAAGCCGATGCTGCCGACGGCGGGGGTGCCGTTCCTGGCGCATCTGCTGTCGCGGATCCGCGAGGCGGGCATCCGGCGGGCGGTGCTGGGGACGAGCTACCTGGCCGAGACCTTCGAGGAGCACTTCGGCGACGGCTCGTCGCTGGGGCTGGACCTCACCTACGTCACCGAGACCGAGCCGCTGGGCACCGGCGGGGGCATCCGCAACGTGGCCGGCAAGCTCTCCGCCGAGCACGTCATGATCTTCAACGGCGACGTGCTGGCGGGCACCGACCTGACCGCCGTCGCCGACACCCACCGCAGCACCGGTGCCGACGTCACGCTGCACCTGGTGCGGGTGCAGAACCCGCGGGCCTTCGGCTGCGTCCCCACCGATCCGACCGGCCGGGTGCTGGAGTTCCTCGAGAAGACCGAGGACCCGCCGACCGACCAGATCAACGCCGGGTGCTACGTCTTCCGCCGCGAGGTCATCGACACCATCCCCGAGGGCAGGCCGGTGTCGGTGGAGCGTGAGACGTTTCCCGACCTGCTCGCCTCCGGGGCGCACGTGCAGGGCCACGTCGACGTCGCCTACTGGCGCGACATGGGAACCCCCGGCGACCTGGTGCACGGCTCGGCGGACCTGGTCCGCGGGGTCGCGCCCTCGGCGGCGCTGCCCGGGCCGACCGGCGAGTCGATGGTGCTGGAGGGGGCCGAGGTGGCCTCCGACGCGTTCGTGTTCGGCGGGACGACCGTCGGCCGTGGCGCCCGGATCGGCTCCGGCGCCCGGGTCGAGGGCTCCATGCTGTTCGACGGCGCGATGGTGCAGGCGGGCGCGGTCGTGGAGAACTCGGTGATCGGGGCCGGTGCGGTCGTCGAGGAGGGCGCGAGCGTCCGCGACACCGTGGTCGGCGACCGGGCCGTGATCGGCGCGCACTGCGAGCTGCGGCACAACATGCGGGTGTGGCCGGACGTCACGCTGCCGCCCCACGGGGTCCGGTTCTCGCCCGACGTGTGACCATCGGGGGCGTGGACACGGCCGCCGTGGTGGTGGACCGGGAATGGCGGCCGCCGTTCCCGCTCGACCTGTACGGCGTCCTCGCCCCGCTGCGCCGCGGCCGCGGCGACCCCACCTGGCGCACCGCCGTCGACGGTGCCGTGATCTGGCGGGTCTCGACGACGCCGGCCGGCCCCGCCACCGTCGCGATCCGCCGCCGCGCCGACGGCGGTCCGCACGGCACCGTGCGCGCGACCGGCTGGGGGCCGGGCGCGGCCTGGGAGGTCGACCGGCTGCCGTCGCTGCTGGGGGCCGACGACGACCCGTCGGCCTTCGTGGCGCACCACCCGCTCGTCGCCGACGCGCACCGGCGCCGTCCCGGGCTGCGGCTGGGCTCCACCGGCCGGGTGTGGGACGCGCTGCTGCCCGCGGTGCTGGAGCAGAAGGTCACCGGCACCGAGGCGCACCGCTCGTTCCGCGAGCTCGCGTGGCGGTTCGGGTCGCCCGCACCGGGCCCGGCCGGGGTGGTGCCCGCCGGCATGCGGGTGCCGCCGACACCCGGGCAGATCCGCGCGGTGCCGGAGTGGGAGTGGCACCGGGCCGGCGTCGACCACGCCCGGCGGACGGCGATCCTGCACGCCGCCGTCGTCGCCCACCGGCTGGAACGGGCCGCCGAGCTGGGCGGGGAGCAGGGCCGGGTGCTGCTGCGCCGGGTCCGCGGCATCGGGGTGTGGACGGCCGCGGAGATCGCCCAGCGCGCCTGGGGCGACCCGGACGCGGTCAGCTTCGGCGACTTCCACGTGCCCAACACCGTCGGCTGGGCGCTGCTCGGGCACGACCTCGACGACGCGGGGATGCTCGAGGTGCTCGCTCCCTACGTGCCGCAGCGCCAGCGCGCGGTCCGCTACATCGAGGCGTCCGGGTTCCGCCGTCCCCGGTTCGGGCCCCGGTTCTCCCCGCGCGACTACCGCTCGTTCTGACCGACGTAGGGTCGCCGTGTGAAGGTCACCGTTCTGGTCGGCGGCGTCGGCGGAGCCCGCTTCCTGCAAGGCGTGAAGCACGCGCTCGGACTGCCCCCCGTGGGGTCGGGCGAGTCCGCGCACGAGGTCACCGCCGTGGTCAACGTCGGCGACGACATCTGGCTGCACGGGCTGCGGGTCTGTCCGGACCTCGACACCGTCATGTACACCCTCGGCGGCGGCATCGACGTCGAGAAGGGCTGGGGCCGCTCGGACGAGACGTGGTCGGTCAAGGCCGAGCTGGAGGCCTACGGCGCCGAGGCGACCTGGTTCGGGCTGGGCGACCGCGACGTCGCCACCCACCTCGTCCGCACCCGGATGCTGCGTGCCGGCTACCCGCTGTCCCAGGTCACCGAGGCGCTCTGCCACCGCTGGCAGCCCGGGGTGCGGGTGCTGCCCGCCTCCGACGACCGCGTCGAGACCCACGTCGTGATCGACAACCCGGACCCGGCCGCGGTCGAGGAGACCCCGCAGGTCGCGATCCACTTCCAGGAGTGGTGGATCCGGCACCGGGCCGCCCCGAAGGCGTACCGCTTCGCCTCGGTCGGCGCCGACCAGGCCGCGATCCTGCCCGACGCCCGGGCCGCGATCGCCGGGGCCGACGTCGTGCTCGTCGCCCCGTCCAACCCGGTGGTGTCGATCGGCACGATCGTCTCGGTCCCCGGGATGGCCCAGGCCCTCGCGGCGACGCCCGCGAAGGTCGTGGGGCTGTCCCCGATCGTCGGCGGGGCGCCGGTGCGGGGCATGGCCGACGCCTGCCTGACCGCGATCGGCGTCGAGACCAGCGCCGAGGGCGTGGGCCGGCACTACGGCGGCCGCGGCGAGGGCGGACTGCTCGACGGCTACCTGGTGCACACCGGCGACGCCGCGACCGTGCCCGGCGCGACCGTGCGCGAGGTGCCGCTGCTGATGACCGACCACGACGCGACCGCCGCCATGGCCCGCGCCGCGTTCGAGCTGGCGGGCGTCGGTGTCTGAGGGTTTCCCCGACCACGCGTCGCAGCGGCTGGAGATCATCGGAGTCCCGGGGCTTCCGGAGTTCCGCCCCGGCGACGACCTCACCGCCGCGCTGGCCGAGCGGATGACCTGGCTGCGCGACGGCGACGTCGTGGTGGTCACCAGCAAGGTGTTCTCCAAGGTCGAGGGCAGGCTGGTGCCTGCCCCCGCCGACGAGGAGGAGCGCGACGCGCTGCGCCGCAGGCTGGTCGACCAGGAGACCGAGCGGGTGGTGGCCCGCAAGGGCCGGACGCTGATCGTGGCCGGGAAGCTCGGCATCGTGCAGGCCGCCGCGGGCATCGACGGCTCCAACGTCCGCCGCGACGAGCTCGCCCTGCTGCCGGCCGACCCGGACGCCAGCGCGGCCGGGCTGCGCGCCGGGCTGCGGGAGCGGCTCGGGGTCGAGGTCGGCGTCGTCGTCACCGACACGCTGGGGCGCAGCTGGCGGGTCGGCCAGACCGACATCGCGATCGGCTCGGCCGGACTGCCGGTGCTGCACGGCTACTCCGGCGCCGTCGACGGCCAGGGCAACGACCTGGTCGTCACCGAGATCGCCGTCGCCGACGAGATCGCCGCGGCCGCGGACCTGGTGAAGGGCAAGCTCGGCGGGCTGCCGGTCGCGGTGCTGCGCGGCGCGGCCCTGCCCGACGACGGCTCGACCGCCCGTGACCTGATCCGGCCCATCGAGGAGGACCTGTTCTGGCTGGGCACCGAGGAGGCGATCGCCCGCGGGCGCAGCGAGGCGGTCCTGCTGCGTCGCAGCACCCGGGACTTCGCCGACGAGCCGGTCGACGACGACGCCGTGCGCCGCGCCGTGGGCGTCGCGCTGACCGCGCCCGCGCCGCACCACAGCACCCCGTTCCGGTTCGTGTGGCTGCGTGACGCGGCGCGGCGCACCGCGGTGCTCGACGCGCTGCGCGAGCGCTGGCGCGCCGACCTGGTCGCCGACGGGCGCCCGGCCGACGAGGTGGAGCGTCGCCTCGCCCGCGGGGACCTGCTGCGACGCGCCCCGGAGCTGGTGCTGGCGTTCCGGTCCACCGCGGGGATGCACGGCTACCCGGACCCGGCCCGGGACGCCGCCGAGCGGGACATGTTCACCGTCGCCGGCGGGGCGGCGGTGCAGTCCCTGCTGGTCGCGCTGGCCGCGGAGGGGCTGGCGTCCTGCTGGGTCGGCTCGACGATCTTCGCCGCGGACGTCGCCCGCCGGGTCCTGGACCTGCCCGACGACTGGGCGGCGCTCGGTGCGGTCGCCGTCGGCGTGCCGGCCGAGCCGATCGCCCCGCGCGCTCCCCGACCGGCCGGCGACGGCCTGCTGGAGCTGTGAGCCCGTGGTGGCCACGGCGACGGCCGCCCGCGAGCTGGGCGCCTGGACACCGCGCGACCCCGGCCAGCGGGCCCTGCAGCACGCGCTGCTGGCCTTCCTCGACGCGCGCCCCGACGACGCCTGCGACCGCTCCTGCGTGCCCGGGCACCTCACCGCGTCGGCGCTGCTGCTCGACGCGGGCGGGGACCACACGCTGCTGACCCTGCACCCGCGGGTGGGCCGCTGGATCCAGCTGGGCGGGCACTGCGAGCCGGGCGACGACTCGCTGCGCGCCGCGGCGCTGCGCGAGGCCACCGAGGAGTCCGGGATCGACGGCCTGGAGATCGACGAGCACCCGCTGCACGTCGACGTCCACCCCGTCACCTGCTCGCTCGGGGTCCCGACCCGCCACCTGGACGTGCGTTACCTGGTGCGCGCCCCCGCGGGCGCGACGCCGCGGATCAGCGACGAGTCGCTGGACCTGCGGTGGTGGCCGGTGGACGCGCTGCCCGCCGACGACGACACCGTCGCGACGATGGTCGCCGCCGCCCGCTGAGCCGGGCTCAGAGGTCGCGCCAGAAGAACATCGCGGAGTAGCCGAGCCGGAACAGCTCCTGGTCCCCGCCGGCGGCGCCGAACAGCAGCTGGGTGGCGGCGAAGAACAGCGCACTCACCCCGGGTACGAACAGCAGCAGGGCGAGCAGCACGAACGGTGCCCAGGGCCGGACCCGCTCGCCGAGGCTCCGCGCCGACGCGGACAGGTACGGCTCCAGCGCCCCCCAGCCGTCGAGGCCGGGCACGGGCAGCATGTTCAGCACGAACGCGATGATCTGGAAGTACGCGAGCGCGGACAGCCCGGCCGCCACCGGCAGCGGCATCCCCGGGAACGCGGCCACCGTGATGATCAACACGACGCCGAGGGCCAGGTTCGCCGCGGGGCCCGCCAGCGAGACCGCGCTGCGCCGGGCCCGCGACCGCAGCGCCCACTGGTTGATCCACACCGCTCCGCCGGGCAGCGGCAGCCCGCCGATCAGCAGGATGATCAGCGGCAGCACCAGGGACAGGCCGGGGTCGGCGTAGCGCCGCACGTCGAGGGTCAGGTAGCCCTTCGCCGCGACCGAGGTGTCCCCGCCGCGATAGGCGGTGACGGCGTGCCCGTACTCGTGCAGGCACAGCGACACCACCCAGCCGCCGAGTACCAGGACGAAGATCCCGGAGGTCGCCAGGACCCCCGATCGGGTGGGGACGGCGGCGGCGGCGAGGACACCACCGAGAAGGGTGACGCCGAGGATCAGCAGGAACCAGGGGCTGATGCGGCGTGTCAGGGACGGCACGTACCCATACTCCATGTCGGAGGAAACGCCCGCGCGCGACCCTTCACTCAATCGGCAGAGCCGGCTTGCACAGAGCGAGTGTCAGCGCTGTACTTACAGCGGTGTCATTCGCCAGTGCGTTGCGGGGAGGTGGGCGAGTGGACGACGTCGAGGGGTTCATGCGGATGCTGCGGCCGGTGGGGGCCGAGCCGATGGGCACGGTCGAACGGCCCGATCACGAGATGGCCGACTACGACCAGGTCGCCCAGATCCTGGACCTGAAGGGCCTGCTGGACGACGGTTCCTCCGAGGAGGTGCCGGACTGGCAGGAGCGTGCGCTCTGCGCGCAGACCGACCCGGAGGCGTTCTTCCCCGAGAAGGGCGGCTCCACCCGTGAGGCCAAGCGCATCTGCTCCGGCTGCGAGGTCCGGGCCGAGTGCCTGGAGTACGCGCTGGCCCAGGACGAGCGTTTCGGCATCTGGGGCGGGCTGAGCGAGCGGGAGCGCCGTCGCCTCCGCCGCGCCGCCGTCTGAGACTCCGCGGGGGAACAGGAACACGAGGGCCGGTCGCCGTCACGGTGACCGGCCCGTCGTCGTCCCCGGGCCGTGTCGTGCCGCGGGGGCCTCAGCCACCGTCGACGGCGTCGGGCTCGATGTTGAGGTACTCCGCGACCTGCTCGACGAGCACCTCGTGCACGAGGTCGGCGAGGTCCTCGCCGTTGCGGGCCCTGGCCTCGAGCGGGCGGCGGTAGAGCACGATCCGCGCCCGGGTCGGCATCCCGGCGGAGTCGACCCCGGCCGGCACGAGGTGGGCCAGCGGGACGCCGACGTCGGCCAGCACCCCGGTGCCCCACACGATCTCGTCGGGCGAGGTGCGGTCGACCGACGGCACGTCGTCGACGGCGAGGTCGAGGTCGACCAGCTCCGGGCCCCAGCGCGCCTCGATCGGTTCGAGCGCCTCCAGCACCTTCGCGTCGAAGCGTTCGGCGCGGGTGCGGAAGGCCGGCGTCGACACCGGGTACATCAGGCCGCGCAGGCCGCGTCCTCGCCGGTCCCGCCGGCGCGGGCTGCGCGGCGACCGGCGGTCGTTCTGGGGACGAGCGGTGGGCACCAGGGCATTCTAGGACCCCCGCGCCCCACCCGGGGGTGACCCGCGACCGCGGCGGGCGGACCGTCCGCCGAGCGGGGTGCGCGTCGCAGTACGGCGGCGGGCCCGTGACGGGCTATCGTCGGCGATGTGTTGAGTGTGCGGAGATGTTCACGGACGGGCTGCACCGAGCTCGCCGTCGCCACGCTCACCTACGTCTACGCCGACTCGACCGCCGTCGTCGGCCCGCTGGCCACGCAGGCCGAGCCGCACTCCTACGACCTCTGCACCGGGCACGCGCACAACCTCACCGCCCCCCGCGGGTGGGAGGTCGTCCGGTTCGAGGGCGAGTTCGCCCAGCCCCAGCACAGCGGCGAGGACCTCACCGCGCTCGCCGACGCCGTCCGCGAGGCGGGCCGGGTGGACCGGCCGGTCGAGGTGGTCGCACGGCCCGGTGGCACGGGGCGGCGCGGCCACCTGCGGGTGCTCCCGAAGCTCGAGGACGGCTGAGCAGCCCCACGGGGTGAGGAGACCTGCGCGGACGGGTGACACGGCTGCGCTAGGGTCGTGCGTCGTGCCCGACCTCTCGGCGATCGTGAAGGCCTACGACATCCGCGGTGTCGTCGGCGACCAACTGGACGAGCCCACCGCGCGCGCACTGGGTGCGGCGACGGCGCGGCTCGTGGCGGGCGACGACCCGGCGCCGTCGGCGGTGGTCGTCGGGCGGGACATGCGGGACAGCTCGCCCGCGCTCGCGGCGGCGTTCGCCGACGGGGTGACCGGGCAGGGGCTCGACGTCGTCGACATCGGGCTCGCGAGCACCGACATGCTCTACTACGCCTCCGGCACGCTGGACCTGCCCGGCGCGATGTTCACCGCGAGCCACAACCCGGCCGCCTACAACGGCATCAAGCTGTGCCGCGCCGGTGCCGTCCCGGTCGGCCAGGACTCCGGCCTCGCGACGATCCGCGACGAGGCGGGCCGCTTCCTCGACTCCGGGGTCCCCGAGGTCCGGTCGACGGGTGCCGTGCGCACCGAGGACATGCTCACCGGCTACGCGCGCTACCTGCGCGGCCTGGTCGACCTGACCTCGCTGGACGCCTCCCCGGAGCTGACCGTCGTCGTCGACGCCGGGAACGGGATGGGCGGGCACACCGTCCCGACCGTGTTCGACGGCCTGAACGTGCGCGTCGTGCCGCTGTACTTCGAGCTCGACGGGAACTTCCCGAACCACGAGGCGAACCCACTGGACCCGGCGAACCTGGTCGACCTGCAGAAGCGGGTCGTCGCCGAGGGCGCGGACCTCGGCCTGGCCTTCGACGGCGACGCCGACCGCTGCTTCGCCGTCGACGAGCGGGGCGAGGCGGTGAGCCCCAGCGCCATCACCGGGCTGGTCGCGGCCCGTGAGCTCGCCCGGGCGCACGCGGCGGGGGAGTCCGACGTCGCCGTCATCCACAACCTGATCACCTCGCGGGCGGTCCCCGAGCTGGTCGCCGAGCACGGCGGTCGTGCGGTCCGCACCCGGGTGGGCCACTCGTTCATCAAGCAGACGATGGCCGAGACCGGCGCGGTGTTCGGCGGCGAGCACTCCGCGCACTACTACTTCCGCGACTTCTGGAAGGCCGACTCCGGCATGCTCGCGGCGCTGCACCTGCTGGCCGCGCTCGGCGAGCACCGGGCGGCCGCCGCCGGCGCGACGGTGTCCGGGCTGATGGCGGGCTACGACCGCTACGCCGCCTCCGGGGAGATCAACTCGACGGTCGACGACCAGGCCGCGCGGGTCGCCGAGATCGAGGGCGTCTTCGGCCCGCGCGACGGCGTCGAGCTCGACCGGCTCGACGGCCTGACCGTCTCGCTGCCGGACGGATCGTGGTTCAACCTGCGGGCCTCGAACACCGAGCCGCTGCTGCGGCTCAACGTCGAGGCGGCCGACGACGCGGCCGTCCGTGCCCTGGTGGACGAGGTGCTGGCGGTCGTGCGCGCCTGATCGCGCGGCCCCGCACACCTGCGGTGATGGCGTCCGTACCCGGTCGGCTGCCGCGGAGTGTCGGTACCGGGTGGCAGCATCGAGAGCGCGACATGACGACGAGGAGAACCGTGGCCCTACAGCTCGACCCCCAGCTGCTGGAGATCCTGGCCTGCCCGTGCGACGCGCACGCGGTACTGACCCCGGGTGAGGACCGGCTGACCTGCACGACGTGCGGTCGCGCGTTCCCGGTGACCGACGGGATCCCGGTGCTGCTCCTCGACGAGGCGCTGCCCGGGACCGGGCCGGCGGGGGACGGACGGGACGACGGGTGAACGGGGTGCTCGACGACACGCTGCTGGCCGATCCCGAGGGGCTGGCGGCGCGGGACACCACGGGCGTCCTGCGGGCCGCCGCGACCGCGGGCGCCCAGGTCCGTTCCGCGCTGTACACCGCGGGCCAGGCCGGGCTGGACCGGCTGCGCGGGCACCGTCCGCGCGCGCTGGTGCTGCTGCACCGGCCCGGTGTCTCCGGGGTGGTGGCCGACCTCGTCACGGCCCTGCTCACCGACCGCTGTCCGGTGCCGGTCGTGGCCGCCGAGCGGATGCCGGGCTGGATCGGGCCGCTGGACGTCGTCGTCGCGCACTCCGCGGACCCCACCGACCCGGAGCTGGCCGAGTCGGTCGCCGTCGCGGTGCACCGCGGCGCCGAGGTCGTGCTGTCCGCGCCGGACTCCGGGCCGGTCGCCCAGGCCGGCGCCGGGCGCGCCCGGCTGGTCGAGCCGCGCATTCCGCTGCCGGAGGGGCTCGGGTTCGCCCAGGCGCTGACGGTGGCGCTGGTCGCCGTCGCCGAGCTGGACCTGCTGCCCGGGATGCGGAGCGAGGAGGTCCCGGCCCGGCTCGAGGCGCTGGCCGACGCGCTGGACGCCGAGGCCGAGCGCTGCCAGCCCGCGCACGAGCCGTTCGTGAACCCGGCGAAGGCGCTCGCGCTGCGGCTGGCCGAGCGGACGCCGCTGCTGTGGGGCGTGGACCCGGCCGCCGCCGCGGTGGCCCGGCACGGCGCGCTGGCGCTGGCCACCCACGCCGGTGTCGTCGCGCACGCCGACGGGCTCGCGCAGGCGGGCACCCTGGCCGGTCTGCGCGTCGCCGTCGACCTGTCCGAGCGGGGCGGGGGCGACATCTTCCACGACCCGTTCGACGACCCGGCCCCCGGTGGCGACGCGCCGCCGCCGCGGCTGGTGCTGCTCGGCACGGGGGAGGAGGACCCGCAGTCGGTGAGCCGCCGGGTGCTCGGCCGGGAGTGGCCGAACGCCGATCTGGCGCACCCGGTCGACGAGATCCCGCGCGGCACCCGCGACGCGGCGCTGCTGCGGGCCGGTGTGCTCGCCCTGCGCGCCGACATCGCCGCCGTGTACCTCGGCCTGGCGACCGGCGCCACCCTGATCACCTGACCCCGCGCACCTGACACCGGGAGACCCGTGGAACTGCTGGAGAACCCGATCCGCACCTACGCCTGGGGTTCGCGGACGGTCATCGCCGAGCTGCTCGGCGAGCCCGTCCCGTCACCGCACCCGCAGGCGGAGCTGTGGCTGGGCGCGCACCCGGCCGCCCCGTCGACGGTCGCCGGGGGCACCCGCCCGCTGCACGAGCTCATCGCCGCCGACCCGCTCGCCGCGCTGGGCCCGGGCCGCGACCGCTGGGAGGGACGGCTGCCGTTCCTGTTGAAGGTGCTGGCCGCCGAGGAGCCGCTGAGCCTGCAGGCCCACCCGAGCCTGGAGCAGGCCCGCGAGGGCTGGGAGCGGGAGAACGCCGCGGGGATCGCGGTGGACGCGCCGGACCGCAACTACCGCGACGCCCACCACAAGCCGGAGCTGATCTGCGCGCTGACCGAGTTCGTCGCGCTGGTCGGGTTCCGCGAGCCGGCCCGCACGGTGGAGCTGCTGCGCGCCCTGGACGTCCCCGAGCTCGCCGCCTACACCGAGCTGCTCGCCGGCCAGCCGTGCCCGGACGGGCTGCGCGCGCTGTTCACCACCTGGATCACGCTGCCCCAGTCGGTGCTCGACGGGCTCGTCCCGGCCCTGCAGGACGGTGCGGTCCGGCTGCTGGAGCGCGGCACCGCCCAGGAGTGGACCGGCGAGGCGAAGACCGCGCTCGACCTGTCCGAGCGCTACCCCGACGACGCAGGCGTCCTCGCCGCGCTGCTGCTCAACCGGATCACCCTGGCCCCCGGCGAGGCGCTGTACCTGCCGGCCGGGAACCTGCACGCGTACCTGTCCGGGGCGGGCATCGAGGTGATGGCCAACTCCGACAACGTGCTGCGCGGCGGGCTGACGCCCAAGCACGTCGACGTGCCGGAGCTGCTGCGCGTCCTCGACTTCACCGCCCCGCCGCCGCCGGTCCGCGCCCCGGTCCCCGACCCCGGCGCCGACGGCTGGCACCGCTACGACGTGCCGGTCGAGGAGTTCCTGCTCCGCCGCGCGGTCACCGACGGCCGGGACAAGCTCGACGTCCCCGGCACCGGCGCCCGCATCCTGCTGTGTGTCGACGGTGACGCCGCGGTCGACGCGGGCGGTGTCACCGTCGAGCTGCCCCGCGGTCGGGCGGTGTTCCTCTCCGCGGCCGACAGCGGCGCCGTGCTGACCACCGGTGAGGACGGGGCCACGGTCTTCCTGTCCGGCGACGCGCTGTAGCCCACCGGCGCCGGCGGACCGGGTGCTGGCGCACGTCGTCGGGATCCCGCCGCTGCTGCGCGAGCAGGCGGGCCGGGCCCGCGAGCACCTCGACGCGGCGTTCGCCCTGCTCCGCCACGGCTACGACGGGGCTCAGTAGGTGTCGGGCGCCCGGTGGTGCTCGAAGATCAGCGATGTCCGGGTGCCCGCGACCTCCGCCCAGGCGTTGAGCGTCCCGACCAGGTCACGCAGTGCCACGGTGTCGGCGGTCGCGACCCGGATCATGTAGTCGTCGTCGCCGGCGAGGAAGTACACGTCGCGCACCTCGGGGCGGCGGGACACCCGGGTCACGAACTCGGCGAGCCGGTCGCGGGCGTCGGACTGCAGGCGGACCGAGATCATGGCCTGCAGGGGGTGGCCGGTCGCCGCCGGGTCGACGTCGGCGTGGTAGCCGCGGATCACCCCGCGCTCGCGCAGCGCCCGGATGCGGCCGAGGCACGTCGACGGCGCGATCCCCGCGCCCGCGGCGAGTGAGTTGTTCGGTGTGCGGGCATCCCGCTCCAGCTGGCGCAGCAGGGCCCGGTCGACCCCGTCGAGCCGAACAGGGTTCGACGGTGACGGCCTGATCCGCCGCGGTTCCGAAGAATCATCGCTCATGAGAACCCTCCGAGAATCTTGTTCAGTTCTGTTGGCAGCCTATCGATGTTTCTTCACCATTGACGCAGTTGGCGGGCCGAGTGGAGGAGAGCGACATGCGCGTCGCAGTGCCGAAGGAGACCAAGGACAACGAGTTCCGGGTGGCGCTCACGCCCGCCGGGGTGCACGAGCTCGTCGGGCGGGGGCACGAGGTCGTCGTCGAGCACGACGCCGGCGCCGGGTCCGCGATCTCCGACGCCGACTTCAAGGAGGCCGGGGCGCAGATCGTGTCCGACACCGCCGAGGTGTGGGGCTCGGCCGAGCTGCTGCTCAAGGTGAAGGAGCCGATCTCCTCGGAGTACGGCCACCTGCGCCCGGACCTGACGCTGTTCACCTACCTGCACCTGGCCGCGTCGCGCGCCTGCACCGACGCACTGCTGTCGGCGGGGACGACCTCCATCGCCTACGAGACCGTCACCGACTCCCGTGGCCGGCTGCCGCTGCTCGCCCCGATGAGCGAGGTCGCGGGCCGGCTCGCCCCGCAGGCCGGCGGTTACCACCTCATGCGCTCGGCGGGCGGGCGCGGCATGCTCCTGGGCGGCGTCCCGGGCGCGCCGGGCGCCGACGTCGTCGTGCTCGGTGCCGGGGTCGCGGGGGCGAACGCCATCGCCATCGCCGCCGGCATGCGCGCGAAGCTGACGGTGCTCGACGTCGACGTGGACAAGCTCCGCGTGATCGACGAGCAGTACGCCGGAGCCGTGCGCACCCAGTACTCCACCGCGCTGTCCGTGCGCGAGGCGGTGACCACCGCCGACCTGGTGATCGGGGCGGTCCTGCTGCCCGGGGCCAAGGCGCCCACCCTGGTGTCGAACGAGCTCGTCTCGCAGATGCGGCCCGGCGCCGTCCTCGTCGACATCGCGATCGACCAGGGCGGATGCTTCGAGGACTCGCGGCCCACCACCCACGCCGACCCGACCTACCGGGTGCACGACACCGTCTTCTACTGCGTCGCGAACATGCCCGGTGCGGTGCCGCACACCTCGACCCGCGCCCTCACCAACGCGACGCTGCCCCACGTGCTGCGCCTGGCCGACCAGGGCTGGCGGGCCGCGACCGAGGCCGACCCGCACCTCGCCGCGGGCCTGTCGACCCATCACGGCGTGCTGCTCTCCGAGGAGGTCGCGCAGGCCCACGGACTGGAGCGCGGGACCGTCTGAGGCCGGACGTGTCCTTGCGCAACCGCATCGTGACCTCAAATCCGCGTTGCATGGCGTGACGCAGACCGCATCGCGGACGTAGTTTCACCGCCCATGACGGTCACGAGCCGTGGTGGCGGCATGTTCCGCACCAAGACGGTCGAGCAATCCATCCGGGACACCGACGAACCGGACACCCGGCTGAAGAAGGACCTGGGGACGATCGACCTGATCGTCTTCGGGGTCGCGGTGGTCATCGGCGCCGGCATCTTCACCCTCGCGGCCAGCACGGCCGGCAACATCGCGGGTCCCGCGGTGTCGCTGTCGTTCGTGCTCGCCGCGGTGGCGTGCGGTCTGGCGGCCCTCTGTTACGCGGAGTTCGCCTCCACGGTGCCGGTCGCCGGCAGCGCCTACACCTTCTCCTACGCCACCCTGGGCGAGTTCATCGCCTGGATCATCGGCTGGGACCTGGTCCTGGAGTTCGCGGTCGGCTCGGCCTACGTGTCGAAGGGCTGGTCGGAGTACCTCGCCCAGACCCTCGGCCTGATCGGCATCGAGGTCTCGACCTCGTTCGAGCTGGGGAGCTTCTTCTCCTTCGACTGGGGTGCGCTGCTGCTCGTCGTCGTCCTGGCGTTCCTGCTCTACCGCGGCACGAAGCTGTCCAGCAGGGTCAGCCTGGTGATCACCACGATCAAGGTCGCGATCGTGCTGTTCGTGATCATCCTGGGCGCCTTCTTCATCAACGCGGCGAACTACACCCCGTTCGTCCCGGAGCCCACGCCCGGCACCGTCGAGACCGGCACCGGCATCCAGCAGTCACTGCTGTCGTTCTTCGGTGGCGCCTCGTCGAGCGTGTTCGGGGTCTACGGCGTGTTCGCCGCCGCCGCGATCGTGTTCTTCGCCTTCATCGGCTTCGACGCCGTCGCGACCACCGCGGAGGAGACCAAGAACCCGTCGAAGGCGCTGCCGCGCGGCATCCTCGGCTCGCTCGCCATCGTGACCGTGCTCTACGTCGCGGTCGCGCTGGTGATCACCGGCATGGTGCCCTACACCGACCTGGCCACGAAGCCCGACGGCACCCGCGCCACCCTGGCCACGGCGTTCGCCTCGCTCGGCATCAACTGGGCGGCGACGATCATCGCCGTCGGCGCGCTGCTCGGCCTCACCACGGTCGTCATGGTGCTGATGCTCGGCCAGATCCGCGTCATCTTCGCGATGTCGCGCGACGGGCTGCTGCCGACCGCGCTGGCGAGGACCAACCGCTTCGGCACCCCGGGCCGCGCCACCTGGCTGATCGGCGTCGTCATCGCCCTGGTCGCGACGTTCTTCCCGGCCCAGGACCTCGAGCAGATGGTCAACATCGGCACGCTCTTCGCGTTCGTGCTGGTCTCGATCGGCGTGGTGGTCCTGCGCCGGACCCGGCCGGAGCTGCCCCGCGGCTTCCGCACCCCGCTGGTGCCGCTCGTGCCGATCCTGGCCGTGCTCGCCTGCGTCTGGCTGATGCTGAACCTGTCCGTCGAGACCTGGCTGCGGTTCGTCATCTGGATGGTCATCGGCGTGATCGTGTACTTCGCGTACTCGCGCAAGAACTCGATCCTCGGCCGCCGCGAGCGCGGCGACCTGCCCGCCCAGGCGACGTCCTCCGACTGACACCCCACCCTGCCCGACGACGGCGGTGTCCCCGGGATCGTCCGGGGGCGCCGCCGTTCCCGTTCGGAGACCCGGAACGCCGTCCCCACCCGTGCCGGCCGTCCCCGGCGACGGCCGACGGTGCGGACCGGAGGTCGTGGGACACCGCCGCCGTCGGGGTGTCAGGACGGTCCGGGGTGTCCGTCCCGGGCGTCGTCCCGGTGCTCGGCCGACCGCTGTCGGACGATCGGGCCGTAGTGGCGCCGGACCTGCTCGACGTGGCGGGGGTCCCGCAGGGACAGCCGCTGTCGCTCGGCGGCGTAGTGCTCCAGCTCCGCCCGGAGCGCGTCGAGGCGCACCGGATCCGGGTTCGTGGTGGACCGCTCGGCTTCGAGGTCGGCGACGACGGTGCCGGTGAGGACGTCCAGCAGGTCCGTCGCGGCCGCGACAGCGGCGTCGGCGTCGGCCGACCACCGGCCGCCGGGCAGGTCCGCCGCGATCTCCAGGGGGTCCGGCGGGGCGACCGGGGTGCGCTGCTCGTCGGGTCCGTAGGTCATGTCAGGTCTCCCGTGGGCGACGGGGCACGGGCACGGTGGTCCACGTCCGGCGGGAGGTCAGGTGCCAACCGTCGCAGGTCGGGCAGGCGTAGGAGCGGACCGGGTCGCGGTGCCGGGCGGCGCCCGAGCAGCGGATCCGGGCGAGGGCCAGGTCGGCGGCGATCCGATCACGGAAGCGGCGCTTTCCGCAGGACCTCTCCCGGACGACCGGGGAGCAGAGCGCGCGTTCGGCGGCGAGGGCGAGACGGTGGTGGCGCACGGTTGGCCTCCTGACGGTGGACGTGGCGCAACCGTAAGGGCATTTGTGTGCGCTCGCCACTGTGTTCACAAACTTGATTCGTGATGTTGTGAACGCTACTGTCTCGTTCGTGAGCACCGACACGGACGATCTCGTCACGGCCGCCGCCATCGCGCGCCGGGCCGGAGTGGGCAGAGCTGCCGTGTCCAACTGGCGGAAGCGGTACCCCGACTTCCCCCGCCCCCGGGGCGGGTTGTACTTCTGGCCGGAGGTGTTGCGGTGGTTGCGGGCGACGGGCAAGGCCGACCAGCTCGCCGTCGCCGGGCAGACCGACACCGGCACTCAGCGGCTCGACGGCGTCGTGGCCGGTTCGATCGCGGGGGTCGCCGTCGTCCCCCAGGAACGGGCCGTGGACGGACTCGGTGACCACGAGCTGCTGGCACGGACGATGGCCGCGCTCCTCCCGTTCCCCGACGATCTCGGTGACCCCGGAGCAGGTGGCACCCCTGACTCCGGCGAGCCCCCTGTCGTACTGGACCCGTCGTGTGCCGGCGGGGTGCTGCTCTCGGCCGTCGCGGACCGCTTCGGCGACCATGCCCTGCTGGTAGGCCATGAGGGCGACGAGGCGGTGGCGCGGACGGCGGCCGAGCGGCTCCGCTCCCACCCGCACGCCCCGCCCTATGCGGTCCTGTCCGCCGAGCGCGGTGGCGACGACCGGCTCGCCCCGTACCGGGGCCGGGCTGCCGGTGTCCTCTGTCTGGGACCGGCGCTGACCCGACCCGCTCCACGGCCGACCGACGATCGGGACGACGCGCCGCGGCACGACCTCGGCTGGATCGGCTACGCCCTGTCCCTGCTGCGCCCCCGGGGGACGGCCGTGGTCGCGGTCCCTCCGACGATCGCAGCCCTGGGCTCGGGGCGCGATCTCCGCGCCGAGCTGGTCCGGAGTGGGACGTTGCGGACCGTGGTCGCGCTCCCGGCGACCTTGACCGGTGCGACCGGGTCGATGCTGCACCTCTGGGTCCTGCGTCGGCCCCCGGTCGATGACCGTCCGGTCCGGATGGTTGCGCTCGACCACCTCGCCGAGCCGGCCGATCTGCCGACCGACGACCGCGGGTGGGAGCACCTGATCGCCGATGCGGGCCCGGAGCGGGTCCGAATGGTCCCGCGGCTGGACCTGCTCGATGACGGTGTCGACCTGTCGCCGCGCCGCTACGTCGACGACGTCGGGATCGGACCCGCCGACGAGTTCACCGACATCGTGCGACGACTGCGTGCCGCATTCGTCGGTGTGAGCGACGCGATCCCCGACCCCGTGGGGTCCCCCGGGGGCCGGGAGCGGTCGACGGTCACGATCGCCGAACTCGAACGGGCCGGGGCACTACGCGTTCGCGCGCGGGACACCACCCCGCGGGCCGGGGACGTGCTTCTGCGGGTTCTCGGGCGCCCACCGGTCGTCGCGACCGGCACGGCCGACGACGACCGCGGCGTCGCCCAGGTCGTGGAGATCGCGCCCGGGAAGCTCGACGCGCACTTCCTAGCGCTGTTCCTGCGGGCCGAGGTCGCCGCACTCCCGGTGTCCAACACCCACGGCGCGATCAGCCGCGACGACCTGCGCCGGTGTCGGATCCCCCGGATGCCGTCGGCCGAGCAGCGCCGCTACGGCGCGCACTTCCGCCACGTCGTCGACCTGCAGGCCGCCATGGCCGCACTGGCCGGTCTCGGGCAGGGGGTGCTGGAGCAGACCCTGCACGGCCTGACCGCCGGAGCCCTGCTGCCCGCCGCCATCACCGACCGCGAGACCATCGTCACCGAACCGAGCGAAAGCGAGACCCCGTGACCTCCGGACTCACCTTCACCGATATGCCGGGCGCCATCTGGAAGGTGGCCGATCTGCTGCGTGGTGATTACAAGCGCCACGAGTACGGCGGGGTGATCCTGCCGTTCACGCTGCTGCGCCGCCTCGATGCGCAGTTGGCCCCGACCCGGGCCAAGGTCCGCGAGCGCGACGCGCAGCTCGGGGACATGCGCAACAAGCAGCCGCTGCTGGTGCGGGCGTCCGGGTTGCCGTACTACAACGTCTCGCAGCAGGACTTCACGACGATGTCCGGTGACGCGACCGGGGTCGCGAAGAACGTCCGCGACTACGTCAACGGGTTCTCCGAGAACATCCGGCAGATCCTGGCCGCGTTCGACTTCGACAACAAGATCACCAAGCTTGCCGAGAACAAGCTGCTCTACCAGGTCGTCGCGAAGTTCAACGAGTTCCACGGCCTGGAGAAGCTCGACAGCCACGAGATGGGGTACGTCTTCGAGCACCTCATCCGCAAGTTCGCGGAGGACTCGAACGAGACGGCCGGTGAGCACTTCACCCCGCGCGAGGTCATCAAGCTGATGGTGAACCTGCTGTTCGCCCCGGACGACCGGATCAGCGAGGAGGGCCAGGTGATCAACATCCTGGACCCGGCCTGCGGGACCGGCGGGATGCTGACTGCCGCGGACGAGGCGATCCGCTCGATGAACACGCGCGCCGAGGTCTACCTCTTCGGCCAGGAGGTCAATCCCGAGTCGTGGGCGATCGGGCAGGCCGACATGCTCATGAGCGATCGTCCGGGCCGCATCGACCTGGCGAACACGTTCTCCCAGCCCGCGTTCGCGGACCGGAAGTTCGACTACATGCTGGCGAACCCGCCGTTCGGCGTGGAGTGGAAGAAGGTGAAGGACGACGTCGAGGTCGAGGCCGAGCTCGGCCCCGCCGGCCGCTTCGAGGCGGGCCTGCCCCGGATCAACGACGGCTCGTTCCTGTTCCTGCAGCACATGATCTCGAAGATGGAGCCCGCCGACGGCAAGGGCTCACGGCTCGCGATCGTGTTCAACGGGTCCCCGCTGTTCACCGGCGCCGCCGGTTCCGGGGAGTCGAGAATCCGGCAGTGGATCCTGGAGAGCGACCTGCTCGAAGGCATCGTCGCTTTGCCCGACCAGCTGTTCTACAACACCGGGATCTCCACCTACTTCTGGATCCTGTCCAACCGCAAGCGCCCGGCGCTGAAGGACAAGGTCATCCTGCTCGACGCCCGGGACCAGTGGGTGAAGATGCGCAAGTCTCTGGGGGACAAGCGCAAGGAGATCAGCGCCGACCAGATCAAGCACATCACCGAGCTGTACGACAAGGCCGTCGACGTCGCCGCCGATCCGGAGCACCCCGACCACGCGAAGGTGAAGGTCTTCGGGACCCGTGAGTTCGGGTACCAGCGGATCACCGTGGAGCGGCCGCTACGGCAACGTTTCGAGATCACCGAGGACACGCTCGTCGCGCTGGAGTACGCGAAGCCGCTCGCGAAGTGGGCGGATCGGGACGCGTTCATCGAGGCGCTGCGCGGCCATGTCGGGACGGTGTGGCCGACGAAGAAGGAGGCCGGAGTCGGGCTGCGGGACATCCTCGCCGGGACCCGGGTGCTCTGGCCGAGCACACAGTCGGTTCTCAAGGCGATCTGGGGTGCGGTCGGGGTCTCGGATCCGGAGGGCGAGTACCAGCTCGTCAAGGGGGAACGGGTGCCGGACCCGGAATTGCGGGACTACGAGAACGTGCCGCTTGACGAGGACCCCGACTCGTATCTTCAGCGAGAAGTCATGCCGTTCGCGCCGGACGCATGGTTTGACCGGGGCAATACTAAGGTCGGGTACGAGATTCCGGTCTTGCAAAGTTTTCACGTCTACACCCCACCTAGGCCGCTCGCGGAGATCGATGCGGAGCTCGTGGGCATCGAAGCTCGGATCCGCGAACTTCTCTCTGCGGTTGTTCGGTGATCGGCCATTCCATGATCACCTCAGTGAGTTGGCCGGTGGGCTGGCGGAGCGTTCCGCTCTGGTCACTGTTCGATCGCGTGAAGGATGTCAATCACCCAGCGGAGCAGATGCTCAGCGTCTATCGGGACTACGGAGTCGTAGTCAAGGATTCTCGTTCGGATAACCTGAACAAGACCGCCGAAGATCGGAGCATCTACCAGCTCGTTGATGATTCGTGGCTTGTTTTTAATCGAATGAAGGCATGGCAAGGTTCTGTGGGAGTATCCCCTTTTCGGGGAATCGTTTCTGGGCATTATGTTTGTTTTCGGCCGAAGCATCATGAGAGCTCAAGATTCTTGAACTGGCTTTTGCGGTCAGACGTATACCGATACGAGTATGCTCGCCGATCGCGGGGTGTTCGGCCGGGTCAGTTGGAGATCGATAACGACGAACTCCGAAGACTTCCGATCGTTCTGCCGCCGCTCGACGAGCAGAATTCTATCGCGAACTTCCTGGACCGTCACTGTGCTGAGATAGACTCCTTTCTGCGGATGCGAGAGGCGCAACTGAGCACTCTCGCTGAACTTGAAGCGGCTGAGATAGTCGAATCCGTCCGTGGCTTGGATCTTGATGTCGGCATGCGCCCGAGTGGTCTCGCCTGGCTCGGCGATGTCGCAGCAGAAACTCGAATTGCAGCAGTTTCTTACGAGTACGATGTTGCATTAGGGAAGATGCTTAACTCAGCTCGGACTCAGGGTCGACACCTTCGTCAGTATCTTCGAAACACGAATGTCCAATGGGATCGCATAGATACCACCGACCTTCTGCTGATGGACTTTCCTCCACCGGAGCGTCGTAGATATCGGGTACTACCGGGTGATCTTCTGGTATGTGAGGGTGGTGAACCGGGGCGAGCAGCGATTTGGGGCGACAGTCCGACTGAGATGTACTACCAGAAGGCTCTACACCGTGTGCGCTCGCGAGGTGGGAGTCGGGAGAGGTGGCTATACTACTGCCTGAAGGCGGCCAGCTACATGAATGTTTTTGCGGGACAGGGGAATCTCACCACAATTGCGCATCTCACTGGCGAGCAGCTCAAATCTCAACGATTCCCCTTTCCGGATCCGGTCATGCAGGATCGAATTATTGCGAAACTTGATGCGCGGAGTCGAGATCGGACAGTTCTCAGGGAGGCCGTTGAACGCCAGATTCGTCTGATCGGGGAGCGGCGTCAGGCTATGATCTCGGCTGCCGTCACCGGCCGGCTCGACGTCGCGACTTCCCGAGGTGTCGATCTATGAACCCCGGAGCCCACACCGAGCTGGCGTTCGAGAACGCCGTCGAGCACGAGCTGACCACCCACTCCGGCTGGGTGCGGGCGTCGAAGGGCTTCTACCGCCCCGACCTCGGCCTGGACACCGGCGCGTTGTTCGAGTTCATCGCCTCCACGCAGATCAAGCCCTGGAATCGGCTCGTCGAGCTGCACGGCGGCGACCAGAACACCACACAGCGCAAGTTCGCCGAGCGCGTCGCGATGGAGATCGATTCCCGCGGAACGCTCGACGTGCTCCGCCAGGGCGTGAAGGACCGCGGTGTCCAGATCGAGCTGTGCTTCTTCCGCCCCGGTCACACCATCGCGAAGGACGCCCTGGCCGAGTACGAGGCGAACGTCCTGACCGTCGCCCGGCAGGTGCACTTCAGCACGAAGCAGGCGACGCTGTCGGTCGACGTCGTGTTGTTGGTCAACGGCCTGCCCACCGCGACGATCGAGCTGAAGAACCCCAACACCGGCCAGGGCATCGAGCACGCGAAGGCCCAGTACCGTGATCGCGACCCGCGCGAACTGCTGTTCGCCAAGCGTGCGTTCGTCCACTTCGCCGTCGACCCCGATCAGGCCGCGGTTGCGACCCGGCTCGCCGGCGGGAGCACCCGGTTCCTGCCGTTCAACATCGGCACGAACGGGCCCGGGGTCAGCGGCTCGGCGGGCAACCCGCGGCCGCCGGCGGGGGAGTACGCCGTCGCCTATCTGTGGCGCGAGATCTGGCAGCGCGACAATTGGCTGGAGATCATCCAGAGGTTCGTGCACGTACAGGGCGCCGACTCGACCGGGAAGCGGCTCAACCCGCACACCGCGGACCGGATCTTCCCGCGCTACCACCAGTGGCACGCCGTCACCACGATGATCGACCACGCCCGCGCCCACGGCGCCGGGAACAACTACCTGGTCCAGCACTCGGCGGGCTCGGGGAAGTCGAACACCATCGCCTGGCTCGCGCACCGGCTGTCGAACCTGCACGGCGCCGACAACCGGCCGGTGTTCGACAAGACCGTCGTCATTACCGACCGGGTCGTGCTCGACCGGCAGCTGCAGCGCACGATCTACCAGTTCGACCATGTCCCCGGCGTCGTACGCAAGATCGACGACGACACGACCCAGCTCGCCGAGGCGCTCACCGACTCGTCGTCGAAGATCGTCATCTCGACGCTGCAGAAGTATCCGTTCGTCCTGCAGAAGCTCGCCGACGGCAACCTCGGCGACCGTCGTTTCGCCGTCATCATCGACGAGGCGCACACCTCCCAGAGCGGTGACGCCGCCACCCGGCTGAAGCAGGCGCTCGGCTCCAACGCCACCGCCGAAGACGGCGAGGACCCGGTGGCCGCGCTGGCCCGGGCGCGGGGGAAGCAGCCGAATCTGTCGTACTTCGCCTTCACCGCCACCCCGAAGTCGCCGACGCTGAAGACGTTCGGGACGTGGAACGAGCGCGGGATCGACCCCGTCTCCGGTGAGCCCGGTGTCTACGAGCCGTTCCACGTGTACTCGATGCGCCAGGCCATCGAGGAGGGCTACATCCTCGACGTCCTCGCCAACTACCTCACCTACGAGACCAAGTGGCGGCTGCGCAACGCCGCCGTCGAACAGCAGTCCGGAACGTCCAATCCCGATGTCGACGAGCGCAAGGCCAAGGCCGCGCTGGTCAAGCTCGCCGAGCAGCACCCCACCGCGGTGAAGCAGAAGGCGAAGCTGATCGTCGAGGACTTCCTGGAGTCCGTCGCGCCGCGCCTCGGCGGCCGCGCCAAGGCGATGGTGGTGACCGGCAGCCGTCAGGAGGCGCTGTCGCTCTACCAGGCGATCATCCACTTCGTGCAGGACGTCGCCGACCGCCCGGACATCGGTGTGCTCGTCGCGTTCTCCGGGAAGCTGACCGACGCCGACTCCGAACTGGAGTACACCGAGGCCCAGCTCAACGGGTTCCCGGAGGCCCGACTGCCCGAGCGGTTCGCCTACACCCGGGCCGACGACCCGAACGCCGCCGCACGCGGCCAGGAGGAGTACCGGCTGCTCGTCGTCGCCGACAAGTACCAGACGGGCTTCGACCAGCCGCTGCTCTGCGGCATGTACGTCGACAAGCTGCTCACCGGTGTCGCCGCGGTACAGACGCTGTCCCGGCTCAACCGCACCCACCCGCTCAAGACCCAGGACGACGTCCGCATCCTCGACTTTGCCAACTCCGCCGACGCGATAAGTGAGTCGTTCGCGCCCTGGTTCGAGCGGACGTTGACCACCGAGGGCGACCCCAACCTGCTCTACGACAAGCAGCGCGAGGTGATGGACTTCGGGCTGCTCGACGTCACCGAGATGGAGAACCTGGTCCGGGTGCTCGCCGACGCCCCACCCGGGCGGCAGGCGCCGGCGGCGGAGAAGAAGCTCCACGCGAAGCTGCACGGGTACCTCGTCCCGGCGCTCGACCGGTTCGCTGCGCTCGACACCGACGAGCAGGAGCTGTTCCGCAAGGCCCTCCAGGGCTACGTCAACGCCTACAGCGTGCTCGCCCAGGTCATCGACTGGGGCGACCCCGACCTCGAACGGCTCTACCAGTACGGCCGGCTGCTCCTGCTGCGCCTGCCCGGGCGGCCTGTGGTGACCGTCGACATCGGCGACTCCGACCTGACCCACTTCCGGCTGGAGTTCACCGGCGCCCACAACGTGTCCCTGTCCGACGGCGGCGACCACACCGTGCGCGGACATGCCGCCGACGGGGCCACCGCACGGGAGCCGGAGATGGTGCCGCTCGCTGAGGTCATCGCCGAGTTGAACGACCGCTTCGGGCTCGGACTCGGTACGTCCGACCAGGTGCTCGTCTACCAGCAGGTCCTCGGCCTCGTCGCCGACACCGGGATGCAACAGATTGCCTTGATGAACGACGAGGAGCGTTTCGGTCAGGTCGCCGACGACCGGCTCGACGACATCGTCGCCGAGAACGCCGAGCGCAACACCGACTTCATGAAGCTCTACTTCGACAACGACCAGTTCTCCAAGGCCATCAAGGAGGCGGCCCGCAAGCGCGCCTACCGGATCATCCGGGAGCCGGCGCGTGACGAGGCGATGGCCGCGCTGCGGGCGGAGATGGAACGGGAGACCGGCGGATGATCGAGCCGGGCGGGGAGATCGTCGTCTACCGCAGTGACGACGGCCGATCGCACGTTCAGCTGCGGGCGGTGGATGGCACGATCTGGCTTACTCAGGCTGAGATCGCCGAGCTTTACGACACCTCGGTCTCGAACATCGCTCACATCATGCGGAGGGTGCTCGACGACGGTGAGGTGACCCAGGCAACTATTGACTCACAGTCAATGGTTCGCGCCGAAGGTGCTCGCCAGGTGCGTCGGGATGTGAAGGTCTACAACCTCGACATGGTGCTCGCCGTCGGATACCGGGCGACCAGTTCCCGCGCCGTGCAGTTCCGTCAGTGGGCGACCACGACCCTGCGTGAGTACCTGGTCAAGGGGTTCGTCCTCGATACCCCCCGACTGAAGAACCCCAGCGGGTTCGACCACTTCGACGAGCTGCTCGAACGGATCCGGGAGATCCGGGCGTCGGAGAAGCGCTTCTACCAGAAGGTGTGCGACGTGTTCGCCGCCACCAGCGCGGACTACGACAAGGACACCGACACCGCCCGCGTCTTCTTCGCGACCATCCAGAACAAGCTGATCTACGCGGTCACCGGGCGGACCGCAGGTGAGCTGGTCCTACAACGCTGCGATCCCGCTGCCGTCAACCTGGGGCTCACGACCTGGTCCGGTGCACGGGTCAGGAAGAAGGACGTCGACACCGCGAAGAACTACCTGACCGAGTCCGAGGTCACCCATCTCAACCGGCTCACGACGATGTTCCTCGACTTCGCCGAGAACCGCGCCGAGATGCGGAAGCAGACGCTCATGCAGGACTGGGTCACCCAGGCCGACCGGTTCCTCGTGTTCAACGAGCAGACGGTGCTCCGCGGCAGCGGAACCGTGTCCACCGAGCAGGCGAAGGCGGTCAGCGCCGAGCGCTACGGCGAGTTCGACACCCGACGGCGAGCACAGGAGTCCCGCCGTTCGACCGAACAGGAGATCGACGATCTCCGGGCGTTGACGGAGATCGAACGGGGGCGGGACGATCCCGACCATGCGTGACGGTCTCGCGGAGCTCCCTTGACGGCGGACGGTGCGCGGTACTTCGGCGGCCGCTACCGCGTCGACGGCGTCCTCGGCCGCGGCGGTATGGGCCAGGTCTTCCACGGCTACGACGAACGGCTCGACCGCCGCGTCGCGATCAAGGTGCTCCGCCAGTCCCGGTCGGTGCCGAACCCGCCGACGACCCCGGAGGAAGCCGACATCGCCGAGGACCTCGACCGGGACCGCAAGCGGTTCCTGCGCGAGATCCGCACGACGGCTCGCCTCGAGCTGGCCGGCGCCCCCGCGGTCTACGACACCGGCGTCGAGCCCGGACCGGACGGCGTGCACGAGCTGTGGGTCGTGATGCAGCTGTTGCACGGTTCGACGCTGGAAGCCGTGATCGACGCCCTCGACTTCGAACACGATCCGCCGACGGTCGCGTGGGCGGCGGCCATCGGCGCCCAGCTCGCCGCGGTGCTGGCCGATGTGCACCGGGTCGACGTCGTCCACCGCGATCTCAAGCCGGCCAACGTCATGCTGGTCGACGGCGGCCTGGTCAAGCTGCTCGACTTCGGCATCGCGATCCTGCGTGGCGCCGGCGCACTGCCCCGCCTCACCCAGGTCGACCGCACCATCGGCACCCCGCCGTACATGTCGCCCGAGCAGTGCCTCGGGATCGTCGTCACCGCCGCGTCGGACGTGTACTCGCTCGGTTGCCTCCTGGTGGAGATGTTGACCGGCGACCTGCCGTTCCACGCGACCGCGGACAGGCCGCTGCGCGTGCACCATCTCCAGTCGCCCGTGCCGCAGGTTCGTGAGCGCCGCCCCGAGATCCCCGAGGAACTCGCCCGGCTCGTCGAGGCGATGCTCGCGAAGGAACCGACCGAACGCCCCACCGCGGCGGAGGTCTACACGGGACTGCTGCCGCACACGGCAGGCCCGGATGACACCGCGGGCGGCGGGGATCGGGACCCTCTCCGACCGTTCCGCAGCCCGCTGCTGTCTCCGTCGGCCGATGCGGCCGAACGCGACGAGCTGCCGCCGCTCGGCGACGCCGAGTACGAGGAACTCGTCGGCAACGCGGCGGCGCTCCTGGACGCCGACCAGCCGGACCGGGCCGTCCGCGCGCTGGACGAGGGCGTCGTCCGCAGCGTCGGCCGTCCGTATCACCACCTGCAGTTGCGGCACATGCTCGCCGGCGCACTCGTCGAAGCGGGTCGGCTGTCGCGGGCCGCCCCGCTGCTCGTCGCCGTCGCGCAGGAGTACCGCCGGTTCGAGAAGACCCCGTCGCACATCCTGGTCGATCTCGCGTTCCAGACCGGCTACGTCTACGCCGAACTCGGCCGCGCGGCGGAGGCGCTCCCGCACCTGCGGCTGGCGGTGGGGCAGGCGGACACGCTCTCCGAACCCGACGTCGTCGACGCGCGGTTCCTCATCGCCCAGCTTCTCGGTGGGCTGGGCGAACACGACCGGGCGATCGAGGAGCTCGACGAGCTGCGACCTCGTCTGGTGGCCGGTGTCGGCGGGGATGCCGCCCGGGTTCGGGCTCTGGACCGTCTGCGGGATCGCCTGCGGGAGATGAGCTGACCGCGGAAGGTCTTCGTGGTTTGCGGGCGTAGACGTTCAGTGGCGCAGATCGATCATGACGACGAGGCCGGACCTGTCGCCGCGGACCGGTGTCCGATCGATCACCGACACCACCGGAGGTCGGTTCGCGACACGATCTCCTCGAATGATCGACAGCGCGACGAGCAGAGGTGGGACGTGGCGAACGCCGACGAGTACGAGCGGGTGCTGGACAAGGGCGAGATCACCGGGATGGGCTCGCTGAACGCAGCCGAACGGCTGCTGCTCGCCCGGATGGCGCGCGAGTCCGGCTCCCGGGGCAACCGGGCCCGACGGCTGCTCGACGGGCGCTGAGCAGCGATGGCGATGGTCAAGGCACGTGTCCACGACATCACGTTCACCACCCCGCTGCCGGTGGAGGTGATCAAGCGCGCCTTCCACGAGTACGTGTCGGCACAGTCGCGCAAGGTGCTCCTGGAGCCTCTGGACCCGACCACGGACCCGTTCGAGACGGACCCGACGTTCGCCGCCGTGGCGAGCGTGACGCGGCACTTCGGCGGGTGGGCGGTGCAGATCCACATCGAGGACCGCGGCCCGGTCCGCGACGTGCTGCTACGCGTCGTCGGACACACCCCGTTCGACGTGATCATGTGGGTGAGCCTGCGTCGCGCACATCTGCGCTCCAAGGGCATCCCGATCGCGGAGGGCGCTCTCCGGCGGTTGCAGGCCGTCGAGGCGGGCTCGGCACCCGGGCGGATGTGAACGGGCCGGGATCGTGACACGAACGCGCAGTGCAGCGCTCGTCGGCGTCGTCGCCGTGCTGCTGGCCGGGTGCTCGGCGCTCGGCTGGTGGTACGTGTCCGGCGGATCGGCACCGGAGGAGACGGGATCGAGCAGCGTCGAGCTGCCCGGTGGAGTCCCCACCGAAGTCCGGCTCGCCGACGACCTCACGCTGCGGGTCCCGGCCGACGGCGTCCCCCGGGAGGGGGCGCGGCTCGACATCGCCCCGGTCACCGTCGACACACTCGGAACCCTCGTCTCACCCGCGCTGGATCTCCGTCTGTCGTCCGGGCAGCCGACCGCCCCGTGGACGCTGGTGTGGCGACCGCCGACCCCGCGCCCCGACGACGGTGTCGTCGTGCTCGTCTCCCAGCGCGCGGCCGCACCCGGGGAGATCCCGGCCGAGGACGTGATCCCGGCGGTGTGGAATGCCGACCGGACCGAAGCGGTCTTCCCGGTGGGGCACCTCAGCTGGAAGTGGCTGGAGGAGTTCACCGGCGCGACCACCGCCGCGGTCGGCAGGTTCTTCGACCAGCGCACGGACCCGCCCACCTGCGCCGGCGAGCGACCGCCGTGGGTCGACGACGTGGTCTTCCTCGACGGGGATCCGAACGCCCCGCTGCTGACCTGCGTCGGTGCCGACTCCGCCGACGCCGCGACCGCCGTCGTCAAGATCGCGAACAACCGGGGGGCGACCTTGGTGGTCCGGTCCCCGGCCGCCCCGAGCTGGGCCTACTCCGAGCGGCGGTACGGCTCCATGCAGGACATCGCCCCCGAGCTGGTCGCCGAGGTCCTCGACCGCGTCGCCGAGGGGCCGGTCGAACAGGACCGGACCTGGCTGGTGCAGCCCGGCGACCAGCTGCACCTGGGACTCACCGAAGACACCGTGCGCGGTACCGGCGACATCCCGTTCACCCTGTCCGGTTCCTACACCACGACCGGGGTGGCGTTCGGGGTGATCACGAATCTCGCGATCGAGCTGCTCGACGACGGACCCGTCGGGCTGGAGTACCTCGTCGCGATGGCGTGCCTGCCGACGTCGGATGACGACGGCCTCGCGGCGGTGCTCGCCGCCTCGGCCCGGTGCGTGCTGGAGAGCCCGGAGACGGTGCTGGCACCGTGGCGTGCGGCGGCCGGCGGTGTTCCGGAGGGCGTCCGGCGGGCCACGACCGATCTGAAGAAGTGGATGCGTCACCTGGCCGTCGTCGAGTACGCCGGGTTCGTGCTGCCGGACCTCACCACCACCCTGCTGCTCGACCGGGGAGCCCGCGAGATCAGCCTGTTCACCACGACCGAGACCGTGCCGTCGGCTGCCGGAGGGGACCTCGACGCGCTCTGGCGGGCCCGCAACGAGGCCAACGACCTCTGCCGCGGCACCCCCGGCGACGACGGCGGGTCCTGCGCCCGGCGCGACGCCCTGCAGGAGCAGCACTTCCGGGAGAGCGCGGCCGCGTTCCTGGCGGCGTGGCGGGCGCGCGACGCGGCCGCGATGCGCGCGCTGAGCGCATCGGACGCCACCGACACGTTCGGGCGTCCGCTCGTCGAGAACCTCCTGGATTCCTCCCCGGCGGAAGAGGCGTTCGACCTCCGGTACGACGTGGTGTCGTCGGGGGAGGCGGCCGGGTACATCACGACCGCCCAGGGCCCGGACCTCTACCTGACCTGGGACATCGACGTCGACCGCGGCTGGCTGGTCCAGCGCTTCGCACCGGACGTGGGATGAGCGTGTCGGGCGGGTCGGTCCTGCCACGGAGGGGTTGGCAGGATCGGCCCATGACCTCGCTCACAGTCTCCGGCGTCGACGACCACCCGATCGTCCTCACCGGGCTGCGAGCGCACCTGGAAACGGCGGGGGACGACATCGTCTGGGCCGCGGCGGCGTCGACGGTCGACGACCTGCCCGCCGGTGACCCGTCGGACGTGGTGCTGCTCGACGTCAGGCTCGCCGACGGCAGCGACGTGGCCGACAACGTCGCCCGCCTACGTGAGTGGGGCGCGGCGGTCCTGCTGTTCACCACCGAGCGACGCCCGGCGCCGATCCGCCGGGGTATCGAGGCAGGGGCGTCGGGACTGGTTCTCAAGGGCGACCCGGAGGACGTGCTGGTCGAGGCGGTCCGCTGCGCCGGCAGCGGCACGGCCTACGTCTCCAGTGAGCTCGCCCATCAGATCGTCAACGATCCGGCCGGCCGGGTCCGGCTGTCCGAGCGCCAGCTCGACGTGCTGCGGCTGATGGCGCGCGGCGTGCCGCGCCGCTCGATCGCCGAGCAGCTGTTCGTGACGCCGGGGACGCTGCAGACCTACCGCGAGCGGGCGCTGGCGGCTTACGCGGCCCGTGGGGTCGTGTTCGACGACTCCACCGAACTGCCGTGGCGTGCCTACGCGGACGGTCACCTCGACCTGGATCCGGGATGAGCTTCCGGTCGGGGGTCGAGGTCGGTCTGCAGCGTGCCTATGCGGCGCTGCTGGTGCTCTTCGCCGTCGGCTGGGCGGCGATCGCGTTCCGGGGTGCGACCGGTACCGGTCCCACCGCCGGGGCCCCCGTGTCGACGGCGGCGGCGGTCGCCTTCGTGACGACGGCGACGGTCCTGGCGGTCCGCGGCGTCCGGACCCGGCTCGGCCCGGTCGACGCCGCCGTCGTCGTGCTGGTCGCCGCGCTGGTGCAGGTCGGATACCTCCTGGAGGCGCCGCCCGGGCTGGTCGTCGGTTACCGCAGCCAGCCGGTCGTGGCCGCGATCGTCCCGTTGCTGACGTTGGCCACGCCGCGGTGGGCGGTTGCCGGGACCGGCGGTCTCGTCGTCCTGCAGGTCGCGACGAGCACTCCGACCGACGGGCTGCCCGCCGCGCTGCTGGGGGTGTGGTCGCTGGTCGTCAGCGGAGCGATCGCCGCGGTCGTGGCACCGGTGCTGCGGACCGCGGGTGCCCGGGCCGACGCCGCGGCAGAGGCCGAACGCGCCGCCCGGATCGCTGCCGACGCCGCGGCAGCCGAACGGGAGGCGGCCGCGGAGTTCGCCCGGGTCCTGCATGACGAGGTGTCCGCCGCGCTGCGGGGAGCCGCCACCAGGGGCGTGGACGGGACGCAGCGGCGCGCGGCGGCTCGCCGCGCCGCGGCGGCGCTCGACGGATCCGCGCCGACACCGTCGACCGGTCGGGAGACCGATGTCCGTTCGGCGCTCGATGGATTGGACGGTCGGACCCCGTGCCGGATCGAGCTGCCCGGTGAGCCGGTCGTCGCCCCGGTCGAGGTGGTCGCCGCCGTCCGCGGTGCGGTCCGCGAGGCACTGCGGAACGTCGACCGGCACGCCGCCGCGGACGAGGCACGGATCGAACTCGCAGACGGGCCGGGGATCCGGGTGACGGTCGTCGACGACGGCCGTGGTTTCGATCCCGGGGCGCTGGGCAGGTCGGCCGGCATCGACGAGTCGATCGTCGGGCGGATGCGGGCGGTCGGCGGGACGGCGACGCTCACGAGCGTGCCCGGACACGGGACCACGGTGTGCCTGAAGCGTCCCCCGGAGCCGGTCGGCCCGCCACCTGCTCCCGTATCCGTCGACCGGATCGCCTCCTTCGCCGCCGCCACGGGAGACGTGCGCCGGCCCCTCTACGCGCTGCTGGTCGGATACCTCGCGATGAACGCGCTGGTGGCGGCCCTGCAGCCGGACCAGGTCCCGGAGTCGCGATGGTTCCTGGCGTGGTACGCGGTGGTGTGCGCACTGGCGGCGGTGCTGGTGGTCCGGGCCGCGCGAGGCGTGGGGGCGGCCCTCTCGGCGAGCGCCGCCCTCGTCGCGGTCGCGGGAGCGGTCGCCACCGTCCTCGTGGTACCGGTGGCGGACCTGCTGACCTTCGCCTCGTGGCCGATCGGTGCGACCACGCCGCTGCTCATGGTTCTGGTGACGGTGCGGCGCTCGGGCGAGGCGCTGCTCGCTGTGGTCGCCGCGCAGGTCGGCATCGTCGCCGCGCTCGCCGTCGGACCCCTGGCCGCCGAACCGCTGGTGACGGTCGTCCTGTTCGCGATGCCGATGCTCGTCGCCCCCGCGCTGGGGACGCTGATGGCGTGGCTGATCGGGCGGACGGTCCGGCGACTCGGCCGGGCGACGATCGAGGCGAACGACCGGCGGACCCGCGTCGAGGCCGACGCGGTGGTCGACCGGGTGCGGCGCGCGGTGCGGGACCGCCGGATCGAGTCGCTGCACCGCGAGGTGCGCCCGTTCCTGACCGCGGTCGCCGCGGGGACCGAGAAGGCCGAGACCCGGAGGGACACCGCGTTGCGACTGGACGCCGCGATCCGGGACGAGCTGCACCTGCCCGAGGTGCTCGACGACGGCCTGCGCTCCGCTCTCGACGCCGCCCGCGCGGAGGGCTGCCGGGTCGTCCTGCAGCCGTCGGCCGGGCTGTGCGTCGAACCGGGTCGCGTCGCGGCGCTGCTGCGTCCCGCGCTGGCGGGCATCCCGGCGCGGGAGATCGTGCTCGGCCTGCACGACGACGGCGCGACCGTCACCGCGAGCCTCGTCGTCGTCCCCGGCCGGGAGCTGGCGGTGCCCGACGGTGCCCGCGTCACGGTGCACGACTCGACGACCGAGTACACCTGGCTGGAGGTCGTCGTGTCCGGGGAGGGTCCTCAGGAGGGCAGTTCGTAGACGGCGAACCGCTCGCGCAGGGACTTCTTGGAGAACTTGCCGACGCTGGTCTTCGGCACCTCGTCGACCAGCTCCAGTGCGTCGGGCAGCCACCACTTCGCCACCCGGTCGGTGAGGAAGTCCCGCAGCTCGTCGAGGGTCAGCGTCGCGCCCGGCTCGACGACGACGCAGGCGAGCGGCCGTTCCACCCACTGCGGGTGCGCGACGCCGATCACCGCGGCCTCGGCGACCTTCGGGTGCGCCATGATCTCGTTCTCCAGCTCGACGGTGCCGATCCACTTGCCGCCGGACTTGATCAGGTCCTTGGTGCGGTCGACCAGGCGCAACGAGCCGTACGGGTCGACGGTGGCGACGTCGCCGGTCCGCAGCCTTCCGTCGTCGGTGAACTGGGCGCCGCCGCCCTCACCGCGGTAGTACTCCTTCGCGATCCACGGCCCGGATGCCTGCACCTCACCGGTGGCGTGGTCGTCCCAGGGCATCTCCTCGCCGGTCTCGGGGTCGGCGATCCGCATCTCCACCAGCGGCATCGGCCTGCCCTGGCGGACGCGGGCGGCGGCGAGCTCGTCGTCGGAATCGTCGAGCGGTGGCTGTAGACCACGCCCTTCGGGTTCCCGGTGGTCCCGGACGTGTAGCACATCGCGGCGGCGGTGTTCTCGTCGTCGACGACGAACCGGCCCGCGTAGGGCTCGGCCGCGGCCAGGAGCTCCTTGTAGGACCGGATCCGCGGGTCGTCGGGGACCGCGACGTCGGCGCCGTCGTCGAGCACCACCACGTGCGCGACGCCGGGCAGCCGGTCGACGTGCGGCCAGAACAGCGGCAGCAGGGACCGGTCGACGAAGACGACCTCGTCGCCGGCGTGCTCGGCGACGTAGACGAGCTGGTCGGGGTGCAGCCGGATGTTGAGCGTGTGCAGCACCCGGCCGGTGCACGGGGCGGCGAGGTAGAGCTCCAGGTGCCGCGAGGTGTTCCAGCAGAACGTGCCGACCCGGCCGTCCGCGGAGACGCCCAGGGTGTCCAGGACGGTCGCGAGCCGCCGTACCCGTTCGGCCCACTGGGCCACCGTGACGACGTCCTCGGTGCCGTCCGGCCGAGCGGTCACCATCCGTTTGCGCGCGAACAGCTGCTCCGCACGGTGGAACACGTGCGGCAGGGTCAGCGGGCGGTCCTGCATCAGTCCGAGCACGTCGATCAACCTACCGGCGGGGGTGACCGCGATCACCCACCTCTCGGGCAGGTGCGGGTCGCAACGGATCTGCCGCGGACACTCCCTGTGACCGCCCGACCTCGGTACGCTCGCCGTCCATGACCGACGCGTCGCCGGACGACCCGCACTCGCCCGCGGTCTGCCTCGACGTCGGCTCCTGCTGGACCAAGGCCGTGCTGGTGCTGCCCGACGGGACCCCGGCGGGGTTCGCCGAGCACCCCACCACGCCCGACGTGCTCACCGGGGTCGACGCGGCCGTCGCCGCCGCGGCGGCCGCCGCGGGCCGGGGCAGGCGTGCGGCGCCGCGGGTGCTGGCCTGCTCCTCGGCGGGCGGGGCGCTGCGCCTGGCCGTGGTCGGGGCCGAGACGTTGATCGCCACCGAGGCCGGGCATCGGGTCTGCCGCTCCGCGGGGGCCCGGGTGGTCGGGGTGCACCCCGGACCGCTGGAGACCGACGCGGTGCTGGAGCTGTCGAGCCGCCGCCCCGGGGCGGTGCTGCTGCTCGGCGGTGCCGACGGTGCCGACCCGGCGGTGCTGCTGCACAACGCGGGCAGGCTGGCCCGCACCCGCGGGCACTGGCCGGTGCTGCTCTCGGTCGACGACGACGACGCCCGCGCCGACGCGCTCGGCCTGCTGCTGGCCGGTGGGCGGGCCGTCACGACCTGCCCCAACGTCACGCCGCAGCCGGGCCGGATCGTCGCCGGGCCCGCGCGGGACGCCGTCGCCGCGCTCTACGCCCGGCACGTCCTCGGTGCGGGCACCGGCCGGTTCGGCGCGCTGGTCCACTCCGCCACGCACGCCGCGGTCGGCGCCGGGGCCGGGGTACTGGCCCGGCTGACCGGGACCGGGGTGCTCGTCGTCGACGTCGGGTCGGCGACCACCGACGTGCACCGCGGCGGCCCCGGGCCCGGGCCGGGGGCCGCGACCGTGGAGGGCGACCTCGGGGTGCGTGACGGCGCCGTCGGCGTCCTGACGGAGGCCCAGGCCGAGGGCGTCGTCGACCCGGTGGAGGCCGACCTGCTCGGCCCGGCCGTCGCCGCGCTGCAGGAGTCGCGGGCCACCGTGCCCGCCGACCGGGGCGCGGCCGCCGAGGACCGCAGGCTGGCCGCGATCGCGGCGGTGGTCGCGCTGCGCAGGCACCTGCGCCACACCGGCGTCCTGGCCGACCCCGCGCACCCCGGGACCGGCCCGGACACCCCCGTCGACGCGGGTGAGATCGGTCTCGTCGTGCTCACCGGGGGCGTGTTCCGCCAGCGCGACGCGGCCGGGCTGGCCGCGGCGGCCCGCACGGTGCGCCACGACGCCGTCCTGGCCCCGCTGCTGGCCCGGGCGGAGGTGCGGGTCGACAGCGAGTCCGTGCTGGCCCCGGCCGGGCTGCTGGCCGCGCACGGCCGCGAGGTCGCGGCGGGCGGGCTGCTCGCCGAGCACCTGACGGGCTGATCACCCCTGAGTTGACACCCCCGCGGTGGCTCGGAACCATGGAGGTCGCGACATCGCCGGGCGCCGAGAGGCGCTGCAGCGGCCGTCACCGGCCGCCACGCTCGGGCCCGGCCGGCACGGACGAGAAAGGGCGCCTGTCTCCGACGAGGAGGGAGGACGCCGTGACCCGTGTACGCCGCTCCTCCTCCCGGCCGGACCGCACCCGTCGTGCCGACGAGTACGACTCTTACGCCTGAGGAGGCGCACCCACCCCATGACCGATCACCCGAAGCTGCAGCACGCCGGCGGCCTGGACTTCGCGATCGCCGACATCTCCGAGGCGGAGTACGGCCGCAAGGACATCCGGCTCGCCGAGAACGAGATGCCGGGCCTGATCGACCTGCGCCGTGAGTACGGGGAGTCCAAGCCGCTGACCGGCGCGCGGATCGCCGGCTCGCTGCACATGACCACCCAGACCGCGGTCCTCATCGAGACCCTCGTCGCGCTCGGCGCCGACGTCCGCTGGGTGTCCTGCAACATCTTCTCCACCCAGGACTACGCGGCCGCCGCGACCGTCGTCGGCCCGCACGGCACCGCGGAGAACCCGCAGGGCGTCCCGGTCTTCGCCTGGAAGGGCGAGTCGCTGGAGGACTACTGGTGGTGCACCGAGCAGCTGTTCAAGTTCCGTGACGCCGACGGCAACGTCGTCGGCCCGAACATGATCCTCGACGACGGCGGTGACGCCACCCTGCTCGTGCACAAGGGCGTCGAGTTCGAGAAGACCGGCGTCGTGCCGAGCTTCGAGGACGACGACCTGTCGGTCTCCGACGAGGAGCGGGTCGTGTTCGACACCCTGCGCCGCAGCCTCGCCGAGGACCCGCAGCGCTGGACGACGATCAACTCCGACATCCGCGGCGTCACCGAGGAGACCACCACCGGCGTCAACCGGCTGTACCAGCTGGCCGAGCGCGGCGAGCTGCTCTTCCCGGCGATCAACGTCAACGACTCGGTCACCAAGTCGAAGTTCGACAACAAGTACGGCATCCGCCACTCGCTGATCGACGGCCTGAACCGGGCCACCGACGTGCTGCTCGGCGGCAAGGTGGCCGTCGTGGCCGCCTACGGCGACACCGGCAAGGGCTCGGTCGAGGCGCTGGCGGGCCAGGGCGCGCGCGTCATCGTCGCCGAGGTCGACCCGATCTGCGCGCTGCAGGCGCTGCTGGAGGGCCACCAGGTCGCGACCCTGGACTCGGTCATCGAGCAGGCCGACATCATCGTCACGGCGACCGGCAACAAGGACATCCTCACGGTCGACCTGCTCAAGCGGGCCAAGCACCAGGCGATCGTCGCCAACGTCGGTCACTTCGACAACGAGATCGACATGGCGGGCCTGTCCCGCGTCGAGGGCATCAAGAAGATCAACATCAAGCCCCAGGTCGACGAGTGGATCTTCCCGGACGGCCACTCGGTCATCGTGCTGTCCGAGGGCCGCCTGATGAACCTGGGCAACGCGACCGGCCACCCGTCGTTCGTGATGTCCAACAGCTTCTCGAACCAGGTGATCGCCCAGATCGAGCTGTTCACCAAGCACGAGGAGTACAACAAGGACGTCTACCGGCTGCCGAAGCACCTGGACGAGAAGGTCGCGCGGATCCACGTGCAGGCCCTCGGTGGCGAGCTGACCAAGCTCACCAAGGACCAGGCCGAGTACATCGGCGTGGACGTCGAGGGTCCGTACAAGCCGGAGCACTACCGCTACTGAGCGAGAAGCTCGCGGATCGCGCATCGGTACCGCGTTCTCCGTTCCGACGGCGCGGTGGCCCCTTCCCGGGGCGCCGCGCCGTCGGCGTACCAGGGGGTCACCGTCGGGATGACGATCGAGATCGGGTCGGGTGACGGCTGGGTGCACTGCGCCCGGGGGCACCGGCACTGGGGTCTGTTCGGCGCGGCCGGGCTGCTCGTGCGCCACCGCGACGAAGCCGACCCGGCGGGCGTCGACCGGGTGCTGTTGCAGCACCGGGCGTCCTGGAGCCACCACGGCGGCACCTGGGGGATCCCCGGCGGTGCCCGGGACCGGGGGGAGTCCGCGGTGCGGGCGGCGCTGCGCGAGGCGGCCGAGGAGAGCACCCTCGCCGTCGCCGGGCTGGCGCCGGTGGAGGAGTTCGTCGACGACCACGGCGGCTGGAGCTACACCACGGTCGTCGTGCGGACGCCGGACGCGCCGCCGGTCCGGGTGCGCGGCGCGGAGAGCACCGAGCTGCGCTGGGTGCGCACCGACCGGCTCGGTGAGCTGGACCTGCACCCGGGCTTCGCGACGACCTGGCCCACCGTCTCGGAGCTGGGTGCCTGACCTAGGCTCGACCGCCGTGGGGGAACTGGTGGTCGTCGAGGGACTGGACGGTGCGGGCAAGCACACGTTCACCACGGAGCTCGTCGCCGGGCTGCGCGCACACGGCGCCTCGGTCACCACGACGGCCTTCCCCCGCTACGACGACGACGTGCACGCCGAGCTGGCCCGCGACGCGCTCTACGGCCGGATGGGCGACCTCGCCTCCTCGGTGCACGCGATGGCGGTGCTGTTCGCGCTCGACCGCCGGGCCGCCGCGGCCGGGCTGCGTGCGGCGCTCGCCGCACACGACGTCGTGCTCGTGGACCGCTACGTCGCCTCCAACGCCGCCTACAGCGCCGCCCGGCTCGGCCAGGACGCCGGCGGCGAGGTCGTCGGCTGGGTCCGGGCGCTGGAGGTCGACCGGTTCGGCATCCCGCTGCCCGGCCACCAGCTGCTGCTGGCACCGCCCCGGGAGGTCGCCGCGGAGCGGGCGAGGTCGCGCGCGGCCACCGAGCCCGGCCGCGCCCGCGACGCCTACGAGAGCGACGACGGCCTGCAGGCCCGCACCGACGCCGTCTACCGGGAGCTGGCGGCGCGGTCCTGGCTGAGCCGCTGGACAGTGCTCGACGACCCCGCCGCGGCACCGTCGGCCCTCGTGCCCGCCCTGCTGCACCGGTGCTGATCACGGGGCTGGGATAGTGACGTCCATGAAGTCGCGCGTACTGGTGGTCGACGACGACCCGGCCCTGGCCGAGATGCTCACCATCGTGCTGCGGGGCGAGGGCTTCGAGACAGCGGTCGTGTCCGACGGGACGCGGGCACTGCCCGCCGTTCGGGACACCCAGCCGGACGTGGTGCTGCTCGACCTGATGCTGCCCGGCATGAACGGCATCGACGTGTGCCGGGCCATCCGGGCGGAGTCCGGCGTCCCGATCGTCATGCTGACGGCCAAGAGCGACACCGTCGACGTCGTGCTCGGGCTGGAGTCCGGCGCCGACGACTACGTCGTGAAGCCGTTCAAGCCCAAGGAGCTCGTCGCGCGGATCCGGGCCCGGGTCCGCCGCAACGACGCCGAGCCCGCCGAGCAGCTGTCCATCGGCGAGATCGACATCGACGTGCCCGCGCACCAGGTCACCCGGGAGGGCCGGCCGATCGCGCTGACCCCGCTCGAGTTCGACCTGCTCGTCGCGCTGGCCCGCAAGCCGCGCCAGGTGTTCACCCGCGAGGTCCTGCTCGAGCAGGTGTGGGGCTACCGGCACGCCGCGGACACCCGTCTGGTGAACGTGCACGTGCAGCGTCTCCGGTCGAAGGTCGAGCGCGACCCGGAGCGCCCCGAGGTGGTCCTGACCGTCCGCGGGGTGGGGTACAAGGCCGGTCCTCCGTGACCGGCGCGCCGCGGGTGCACCGGCCGTGGTGACGCGGCGCCGCGGACTCCGCACCCGGCTCGCCCGGCTGCCCGGCGCCCGGCGGGTCGCCCGAGGGCTGGGCCCGCTGCGGGTGCAGGCGCACGAGCTGGGCATGCTCATCGCCGCGGCCTGGCGGCGGTCGCTGCAGCTGCGGGTGGTCACCTCGACGCTGGCGCTGTCGTCGGCGGTCGTGCTGGTGCTCGGCCTGGTGCTGCAGAGCGAGATCGCCGAACGGCTGCTGCAGAGCAAGCTCGACGCCGCGATCTCCCAGTCGGACGCGAACCGGCAGGTCCTCGAGGGGCAGCTGGCGAGCGTCGACCCGGACCGCGAGGGCGTGCAGGAGACACTGGACACCGCCCTGGAACGGCTGACCGACACCACCGGCCCCGGCCGGGCCGGGACGGCCGGGGAGTTCAGCGCCGCGCTGACCACCGGGTCGGCGAACGGGCCCGAGGTGTCCGCCGGCGACGTCGGCCAGATCACCGCGCGCCAGCAGGACATCACCGCCCGCGGGTCGCTGGACAGCCTGAACCGCCAGTACACGACCGTCGACGGCGTCCCGAACCTCGTCATCGGGCAGAAGATCGCCACCGCGGGCCGGGAGCTGCAGTTCTACCTGCTGTTCCCGCTCAACGGTGAGCAGCTGACCCTCGGGCTGGTGCAGAGCACGCTGATCGTCGGCGGGCTGGTGCTGCTGGTGCTGCTTGCCGCGATCGCCAGTCTCGTCACCCGGCAGGTGGTCCGCCCGATCCGGCACGCCGCCGACGTGGCCGAACGCTTCGCCGGGGGACACCTCGACGAGCGGATGGCCGTGCGCGGCGAGGACGAGGTCGCCCGGCTCGCCGAGTCCTACAACGAGATGGCGGGCAGCCTCGCCGCGCAGATCGCCCAGCTCGAGGAGTTCGGGGCGCTGCAGCGGCGGTTCACCTCCGACGTCAGCCACGAGCTGCGCACGCCGCTGACCACCGTGCGGATGGCCGCCGACGTCCTCTACGCCTCCCGCGACGAGCTGCTCCCGGCGCTGCGCCGCAGCTCCGAGCTGCTGGTCACCGAGCTCGACCGGTTCGAGGAGCTGCTCGCCGACCTGCTGGAGATCTCCCGCCTCGACGCCGGCGTGGCCGAGCTGGGTGCCGAACGGGTCGACCTGTCCGCGGTGGTGCGGCGGGCGACCGACGCGGTGCGCGGCATCGCCGCCGACGCCGGCACCGACCTCGTCCTGGACCTGCCGGCGGGCGAGCTGATCGAGGCCGACCCGCGCCGGGTGGAGCGCATCGTGCGCAACCTCGTCGCGAACGCGATCGACCACGGCGAGGGCCGCCCGGTGGAGGTGACGGTGGCCGGCGACGACGCCGCGGTCGCCGTCGTCGTGCGCGACCACGGCGTCGGGCTGCGGCCCGGCGAGGCGGACCTGGTGTTCAACCGGTTCTGGCGGGCCGAGGAGTCGCGGGCCCGGCGCAGCGGCGGCACCGGGCTCGGGCTGTCGATCAGCATCGAGGACGCCCGGCTGCACGGCGGCTGGCTGCAGGCCTGGGGCGAGCCGGGCAACGGCTCGGCGTTCCGGCTGACCCTGCCGCGCGAGGTGGGCGGGCACATCAGCGCCTCGCCACTGCCGCTCGGCCCGCCCGCCGCCGCGGCCGGGGACCGGCGCAACGGCAGCTCGGTGCCGACCCCGCCGCAGGGGATCGGCCGCGACCTGCGCGAGGAGGACCTGTGGCGGCTGCGCCCCGAGGAGCACGCGCCGATGCAGCCCGCCGAGCGCGCCATCATCGACCCGGGCGGCGACCGGTGACCGCCCGCCGTGCACTGGCGGCGCTGGTCGTGACGGTCGCCGCCGCCGTCGTCGCCGGGTGCGCGACGGTGCCCCAGCAGTCCGACGTGCAGGTGCTGCGCCAGGGCGAGCAGGCCGCCGAGCAGAACCTGAGCGGCCCGATCGAGGACGACGAGCCGCTCGGCCTGGTCCGCGGGTTCGTCTACCGCTCCGGCTCGCCCGACGACCGGCACGCGCAGGCCCGCCGCTACCTGTCGGCGTCGGCGTCGGGCTGGGACGACGCGGCGTCGCTGACCGTCCTGGACGAGCGGTTCGACACCGTCGTGTCCCCGGACAACGGCACCCCGGGCCCGGACCGGATGACGGTGCGGGTGCGGGGCACCCGGCTGGGCACGGTCGGGCCGAACGGGGCGTTCGAGTCCTCCCCGCAGCGGGTCGAGGTCGACGTCGGCGTCGTCCGGGAGGGCGAGCGCTGGCGGATCGACCGGCCACCGCCCGGGGTGATGGTCCGGCTGTCGGACTTCCGCTCGCACTACCGCGAGCTGCAGGCCTGGTTCGTCGACCCGGTCCGCCGGATGCTGCTGCCCGACGGGCACTACATCCGCGGCGGGCGTCCCGGTGAGCTCGCGATGGACGCCGTCGACGTGCTGTTGCGCGGGCCGTCCACCGGCCTGGCCGGGGCGGCGGTGACGATGTTCCCGGCGACCGCGCGGATCCGCTCGGCCACGACCGACCCCGCGGCGGGCACCGCGTCGATCGAGCTGACCGGGGTGTCGGGGCTGTCCCCGCAGGACCGGGAGCTGCTCGCCGCGCAGGTCGCGCAGACCCTCGGCGGTGTGGGCGTGCCGCGGGTGGAGCTGCTGGCCGACGGCGGACCGCTGGTCCCCGCCACGCCGACGGTGTCGGCCGCGGACCAGGCCGACCTCGTCGCCGGCCCCGGCCGGGCCCCCGCGTTCCCCTACGTCGTCGACGCCGGCCGGGTCCGTCAGCTCAGCGCGACCGGCGTGGCGGCACCGGTCGCCGGGCAGGCCGGGAACGGCTCGTTCGACATCACCGAGGCCGCCGCGTCCGCGCGCAGCGGGCGGATCGCCGTCGTGTCCCGGGAGTCGACGGGCACCCAGCGGCTGCTCACCGGCCCGCTGGGCGGGGAGCTCACCGCCACCCCGGTGTCCGGCGCCGACGTCCGCTCGCTGAGCTGGAACGGGGCGGGCGACGAGATCTGGGCGGTCGTGAACGGCAGGCTGCGCCGGGTCCTCGTCCCGCCGTCCGGGCCGCCGGTCGAGGGCGCGGTGGACGCGGGCCGGCTGACGCCGCTCGGCCGGATCGGGGACATCGCGCTGGCGCGTGAGGGCGGCCGGATCGCCGTCGTCGCCGACGGTGCGCTGCTCGTCGGCCCGATCGTCCCGCTCGACGACGGCGAGGTCGCCGTCGGGCCGCTGCGGCGCCTGCGCCCCGGGGAGCTCGACGACGTGGTGTCGATCGACTGGCACTCCGCGGACCGGATCGTGGTCGCGTCCGACTCGGACCGCCCCATGTCCGAGGTGAGCGCCGACGGTCTGCGGCTGGACCAGATCCCCGGCACGAACCTGACCGCGCCGCTGGGGGCGCTGGCCGCCGCCGAGGGGCGCCCGCTGTACGTGACCGACCGGACCGGCCTGTGGAGCTACTCCGGCGGCGAGTTCGACGCCTGGCAGCAGGCGGGCGGGACCGGAGCGGCCGCACAGCCGTTCTACCCCGGCTGAGCGCGTCCCGGTGGCCGGATCCCCGGCCTGTGGACAACTCCGGCGGTTGTGGACAACTCGGCCCGGGCGGGCTCCGGCGGGGCCGCGGCGACGGTGCCGGGGGCGAGTATCGGAGCCGTGACCCCGACCCGAGCCCCGTCCGCGGCCGCCGCCCTGCTGGACCTCCTCCTGCCCCGGACCTGCGGTGGCTGCGGTGCCGGGCCGCCCGGCAGCGGGGGCTGGTGCCCGGCCTGCGCGCAGGACACCGCGGGCCCGGTGCCGGTCCGCGTGCCCGGCGCCGGCCGGGTCGCGGCGGCCGGGCGCTACCGCGGGCCGCTGCGCCGGGCCGTGCTGACCTACAAGGAGCGCGGCCGGCGGGACCTGGCGCCGGACCTGGCCGGGCTGCTGGTGGGCCCGGTGTCGGCGGTGCTCGCGCCGCGGGCCGACGGGACGCCGGACCCGGCCGCGGTGCGCCTGGTGCCGGCCCCGTCCCGGCCGTCGGCGGCCCGGGTGCGCGGCGGCGACCACGTGCTGCGGCTGTGCCGGGCGCTCGCGCCGCTGCTGACCGCTGCCGGGCTGCCCGCCCGCACCGACGCGGTCCTGGCCCTGCACCGCCGCGCCCGGGACTCGGTGGGGCTCGACGGCGCGGGCCGGGCGGCGAACCTGGCCTCGGCGCTGCACCCGGCCCGGGGCCGCGAGCCGGTGCCCGCGGCCCCCGGGGAGGCGGTGCTGCTGGTCGACGACGTCGTGACCTCCGGGGCGACCCTGCGGGCCTGCGGGGCGGCGCTCGCCGCATCCGGACTGCCCGCCGTGGGGCCGTGGTGCTCGCCGACGCCTCGGCCCGACGGCGCCTACCGGGTGGCCGACTGTGACAGCGGTCACACGGATCGGCGGGTCAGCCGATCTCCCGGTCAGTCGTCCACAGTGGTCGCCGGAAGCGCGATCCGGAGGTGAGCGTGCCGCTCCGCGGGCGACGGGTCACCCGGGTGCCGCAGGGTCGTCGCACACCGCGTCCGATGGCACCAGGGTGTCCACCCGACGGGTCGGCGAACGGCCTGTCCCGGAGGCGGATTTCCCGATAACGTCCGCTGAACTCCGACCGCTACCACATCAGGAGGAACGACCGCGAGCCCACCCCCCGGGGCCGTCGTCGGGTCCCGGGTTCAGCACGACTGAAGCGAGGGATGTTCGAGTGGAGATCGTCGTCACCGGCCGGAACGTCGAGGTGCCGGAGCACTTCCGTGGCCTGGTCCAGGACAAGCTCAGCCGCCTGGAACGCCACGACCACAAGATCGTCGGAATGGAGGTGGAGCTCTTCCACGAGCCGAACCGCCGTCAGCAGAAGTCCTGCCAGCGCGTCGAGATCACCGGGCGCGGCGGCTGCGGAGCCGTCGCCCGCGCCGAGGCCTCCGCCGCCGACTTCTACGCCGCGCTCGACATGGCCGTCGGCAAGCTCGCCGAGCGGCTGCGCCGCTCCCACGACCGCCGCAAGCCCAGCCGCCGCGACCGCGTGGCCGCCTCCCGCGCCGCCGCCGACGCCTCGGCCGTCGCGCTGATGGAAGCGGCCCCTCCCGTCACCGACACCATCCCCGCACCGCGCAGCCACGACGAGTCGCTGACCGACGACGAGCTGGTCCGCCTCGAGCAGCAGTGGGAGGCCGAGTACCGGCCCGGACGCATCGTCCGCGAGAAGTCCCACCCGGCCACACCCATGAGTGTCGACGAGGCGCTGTCACGGATGGAGCTCGTCGGCCACGACTTCTACATGTTCGCCTGCAGTGAGACCGGCCGTGCCTCGGTCGTCTACCGCCGCCGCGGCTACGACTACGGCGTGATCCGGCTCGACGGCTGACCACCCGCGCCCGACGGTGCCCGTACCGCGGCGGGGAACGCCTCCCCGCCGCGGCGCGGGCCACCGTCGCCGGTGCCCGTACCATGGACGACGGGGTCGGCCCGCCGTGCGGCGCCGGTGCCGTGCCGGTGCCGCCCGCGGCACCGGGTCGCGGCGCGGAGACCGTGGTGGGAGGCCCCGTGTCCTGACCGCGACGTGAATGAGGTCGGCAGTGCCCTTCCTGAGTCGACTCCTCCGGGCCGGCGAAACCAAGCTGGTGAAGCGGCTCGCGAAGATCGCCGCGCACATCGACGGACTGGAGCCCGATTTCGAGGGCCTCACCGACACGCAGCTGCGCGCCAAGACCGACGAGTTCCGCCGTCGCCACGCCGACGGCGAGTCACTCGACGACCTGCTGCCCGAGGCCTTCGCCACGGTGCGCGAGGCCGCCCGGCGCACGCTGGGCCAGCGCCCGTTCACCGTGCAGCTGATGGGTGCCGGGGCCCTGCACATGGGCAACGTGTCGGAGATGGGCACCGGTGAGGGCAAGACCCTGACCTCGACGCTGGCCGTCTACCTCAACGCGCTGCCCGGCGACGGCGTGCACGTGGTCACCACGAACGACTACCTCGCCAAGCGCGACTCCGAGACCATGGGCCGCATCCACCGCTGGCTCGGTCTCACCGTCGGCGTGATCCTGTCGGAGATGACCCCGGCGCAGCGCCGCGAGCAGTACGCCTGCGACGTCACGTACGGCACGAACAACGAGTTCGGTTTCGACTACCTGCGCGACAACATGGCGTGGAACACCGCCGACATGGTCCAGCGCGGGCACAACTTCGCCATCGTCGACGAGGCGGACTCGATCCTCATCGACGAGGCCCGCACGCCGCTGATCATCTCCGGCCCGGCCGAGCAGAGCGCCCGCTGGTACCAGGAGTTCGCGCGGCTCGCGCCGATGCTGTCCAAGGACATCCACTACGAGGTCGACGAGCGCAAGCGCACCGTCGGCATCACCGAGGAGGGTGTCGCGCTGATCGAGGACCAGCTCGGCATCGACAACCTCTACGAGTCCGCGAACACCCCGCTGGTCGGCTACCTGAACAACGCGGTCAAGGCCAAGGAGCTGTTCAAGAAGGACAAGGACTACATCGTCAACGACGGTGAGGTCCTGATCGTCGACGAGTTCACCGGTCGTGTGCTCGCCGGCCGTCGCTACAACGAGGGCATGCACCAGGCGATCGAGGCCAAGGAAGGCGTCGAGATCAAGCCGGAGAACCAGACCCTGGCGACGATCACGCTGCAGAACTTCTTCCGGCTCTACGACAAGCTCGCCGGCATGACCGGTACGGCCCAGACCGAGGCCGCCGAGCTCCACGAGATCTACAAGATGTCGGTCGTCTCGATCCCGCCGAACCGGCCGCGGGTGCGCGCCGACCAGGCCGACCTGATCTACAAGACCGAGCCCGCGAAGTTCGAGGCGGTCGCCGACGACATCGCCGAGAAGCACGAGAAGGGCCAGCCGGTCCTGATCGGTACGACGAGCGTCGAGAAGTCCGAGTACCTGGCGACGCTGCTGTTGCGCCGCGGGGTGCCGCACGAGGTGCTCAACGCGAAGAACCATGCGCGCGAGGCGCAGATCATCGCCCAGGCCGGGCACGCGGGCGCCGTCACCGTCGCCACGAACATGGCCGGTCGCGGTACCGACATCATGCTCGGCGGCAACCCCGAGTTCCTCGCCGACCTGGAGCTGCGCAGCCAGGGCCTGGACCCGGTCGAGACCCGTGAGCAGTACGAGGCCGCGTGGGACGCGGTGCTCGACCGCATGCGCAAGCAGGTCAAGGCCGAGGCCGACGAGGTCCGCGCCGCGGGCGGGCTCTACGTGCTCGGCACCGAGCGCCACGAGTCCCGCCGCATCGACAACCAGCTGCGCGGCCGGTCCGGCCGGCAGGGCGACCCGGGCGAGTCCCGCTTCTACCTGTCCCTCGGCGACGAGCTGATGCGCCGCTTCAACGGCCAGGTCGTCGAGTCGATCATGAACCGGTTCAACCTGCCGGACGACGTGCCGATCGAGGCGGGGATGGTCACCCGCGCGATCCGCAGCGCGCAGACCCAGGTCGAGCAGCAGAACTTCGAGATCCGCAAGAACGTCCTCAAGTACGACGAGGTGCTCAACCAGCAGCGCAAGGTCATCTACGACGAGCGTCGCCGGGTCCTCGACGGCGAGGACGTGCAGCGCCAGACCCGCAACATGCTCGAGGACGTGATCCACGCCTACGTCGTCGGCGCCACCGCCGAGGGCTACTCCGAGGACTGGGACCTCGAGAAGCTGTGGACCGCGGTCAAGGGCCTGTACCCGATCCAGCTCGACTGGCGCACCGTCGCCGACGACATCGACGACCTGTCGGCCGAGGAGCTCGAGCGGGTCATCCTCGCCGACGCCGAGGCCGCGTACGCCCGGCGCGAGGCCGAGATCGACGCGTTGATCGGCGCCCAGGGCGGGATGCGCGAGCTCGAGCGCCAGGTCCTGATGCAGGTCATCGACCGCAAGTGGCGCGAGCACCTCTACGAGATGGACTACCTCAAGGAGGGCATCGGGCTCCGGGCCATGGCCCAGCGCGACCCGGTGATCGAGTACCAGCGCGAGGGCTTCGACATGTTCTCCGCGATGCTCGAGGGCATCAAGGAGGAGACGATCGGGCACCTGTTCAACGTCGTCGTCCAGGTGCAGCAGCCGGCCGCCCCCGTCCAGGAGGCCGAGCCGGAGACGACCGAGATCCCGGTCGTACGCCGGGTCCCGGCCGAGGACCCCGCCGAGTCCACCGTGGTCCTGCCGAACCTGTTCCGCACCAGCCCGCCGCAGAACCTGCAGTACAGCGGCCCGGGCGAGGACGGCGGGGTCGCGCGTCGCGGCGAGGGCGGGGCGGCCGCCCCGGGCACCGGTCGTACCGGTCGTCACCAGGTCCCGGCCCGTGGCCACGGGGCGTCCGCGAACGGCGACGACGGCGTCAACCGCGCCGAGCGGCGCCGCGCGGAGAAGGCCCGCCGGCGGCGCTGAGCTCCGGGCGCCGCCGGCCGGGCTCGGCCGCGTCGCGCCTCACACGAGCCGGACGGCGGTGGCGAGCCACCGGCCGTCCGGCGCCCGGTCCAGCCGCAGCGCCAGGGCACGCACCCGCCCGGCGACGCTGACGGTCGCGCAGACCTCGGCGACGTCCGGCCGAGGCAGACCGAGGTGCACCCGCGGCGCCCGGCGTGCGGTCGAGCCGCCCGGGCTCCCGCAACCGGGGGCACCGACCCGTCCCCCGGGGCCCGGGCGGCCACGGGGCGGGCGCGCCGGGTGCACGATCCGGGCCGCGGTCAGGTAGCGGCGCACCGCCGGGGTGGTGACGGCGGTGACCCCGTCCGGCGGGCGGCGCCCGGCGAGCACCTCGGTCAGCAGCCGGACGATCTCGTGGGCCGGGGCCCGGACCCGGTCGGCGTCGGCCGGGGAGGTCTCCTCGGGCACCGTCGGCGCCGGGACGGGGCGGACCGCCCCGCGCGGTGCGGGCGCCGGTCCGGAGGACATCCGGAACCCACCCGGCAGGACGACGACGACCCCCGGTGCGAGCGGTTCCGGCACCTCGGCGGGGGTGCGGACCAGGAGCGCGCCGGGGCCGGGCGGCGGCGGAGCCTGCCCGTCGACGGCCCCGGCCTGCGCGGACGTGACCGGGGACCCGGACGCGTCGACGGCACCGGTGTCGGCGCCCGGTGCCGGGGCGACGGCGGGCGCCGCCGTCCCCACCCGCGAGGACGCGTGCCGCGCGTGGCCGGCCGCAACCGGGGCGGGACGGGCCCGGTTCCCGGGAGGCGGTGGCGCGGGCGCGGCCCGTGTGCCGGGAGTGGTGTCGGTCCGCGGGCTGGAGGTGCCCCCCGCCGGGGCGGTGCCGGTCGTCGTCGTGGTCACGGCGCCAGACTGCGACGGTCCCGGTGGCCGCGACGGGGCCCGGCCCGGATCCGCCACCGGATCGTCCGGTGCCGCACGGTCCGGTGCCGCACGGTCCGGGGGCGCACGTGCGGCCGGCGTGGTCCGGCGCCCCGACGGAGCCACGGAGGCGAGCGGCGCCTGAGCCGCGGTCGTGAGCCGCCCTCCGGTGGGGCCGGTGTTCACGAACGCGACCGGCCCCGCCCGACCGCCCCCGCCGGGCCCCGCCGCGTCCTACCCTCCCGCGATGCCCGCACCCCACCCACCGGGACGCATCGACCTCACCCCGCCCCGCCTCGTCGCCGCTCCCGACCCGGTGGACGGCCCCGCGGAGTCGCTGGCCGACCTCGTCGTCCGGGCCGGGGCGGCGGTGCTCGCCGAACGCCGGCGGCGGACCGGGGGCCACGGCCTCGGTGTCACCGGGTTCGCCGTCCTCGACGTGCTGGAGCGGTGCGGCGGACTGGCCCAGCGCGAGCTCGCCGCCCGGGTCCGGGTCGCCCCGACCAGCCTGACCCCGGTCGTCGACGCGCTGGAGGCGGCGGGGCTGGTGGCCCGCCGCGGGGACCCGGCGGACCGGCGGGTACGGTTCGTCGCGCTCACCGACGCCGGGCGGGACCGGTGGCGCGACGCCCGCCCCGACGGGCGCGGACCGTGGCTGCGGGAGCCGGCGGACGGGCTCGACGACGCCGTCCGCGCCTATCTGCTCGCGGTGATCGCCGACCTGGAGCAGGATCGGCCCGACGTGACGTGATCGGCGGGGGAGTGCGATGGGACGGACCGCGGTCGAGGTGGTCGACCTGGTGAAGCGGTACCCGAAGGCGAAGGGCAACGCCGTCGACGGCCTGTCGTTCTCGGTGGCCGAGGGTGAGGTGTTCGGGCTGCTCGGGCCCAACGGCGCCGGGAAGACCACGACCGTCGGCGTGCTGACGACCCGCGTGGTGCCGACCTCGGGTACGGCCCGGGTCGCCGGGCTCGACGTGCGTGCCGACGCCGTCGCCGTCTGCGCGAAGCTGGCCGTCGTCCCGCAGCGCCAGAACCTGGACCGTTCCCTCGGTGTCCGCGACAACCTAGTCTTCCACGCCGCCTACCACGGCGTCGGGCGGGCGGAGCGCAACCGCCGCGCCGACGAGCTGCTGGAACGGATGGGGCTGACGGACAAGGCGAAGGCCGTCGCCGACGACCTGTCCGGCGGCCAGGCCCAGCGCGTCATGATCGCCCGCGGGCTCATGCACTCCCCGGAGGTGCTGTTCCTCGACGAACCCTCGACCGGCCTGGACCCGCAGGCCCGGCTGTTCGTCCACGACCAGATCAGCGGGCTGCGCGACGAGGGCGTGACCGTCGTGCTCACCACCCACGACATGGACGAGGCGTACAAGCTGTCGGACCGGATCGGGATCGTCGACCACGGGCGGCTGCTCGCGCTGGACACCCCGGACGCGCTGGTCCGGTCGCTGCCGGGCAGCGCGACCGTCGAGATCGTCGCCGACCACGGGCCCGGTGCGGCGGAGACGCTGCGCGTGGCGCTGGCCGGGTTGGGCGGTGTCGCGCGTGCCGAGACCCCGCCGGGCCGCGGCCCGGGGGAGAACGGCACCGTGTCGGCGTTCCGGCTGTCGGTCACCGCGGAGCCGGCGGCGCTGCTGGCGCCGGCCGTCGACCTGCTCGGGCGGCACGGCGCCACGGTGCGCGACGTCAGTCTGGGGCAGGCGACGCTGGAGGACGTGTTCATCGACCTGACGGGCAGGGACCTGCGATGACCGGGCGTGCCTTCCTGGCGGTGCTGCGCCGCGACCTGTTCGTCACCGGCCGGGAGCTGCCGTCGTTCCTCGCCCAGACGCTGGTGCAGCCGTTCTTCTTCCTGCTGGTCTTCGTCGTGGTGCTCGGCCGCGGCGGCTTCGTGTCACCCGAGTACGGGCAGATCATGCTGCCCGGCCTGATCGCGCTGAACGCGATGTTCGGCGCCCTGCAGGCGGTGACGCTGCCGCTGGTGTTCGAGCTGTCCTGGACGCGGGAGATCGACGACCGGCTGCTCGCGCCGATGCCCGTGTGGGCCGTCGCCGTCGAGAAGATCGCCTTCGCGGGGCTGCGCGGCCTGCTCGCCAGTCTGCTGATGGTCCCCATCGGATTCGCGATGATCGACATCCGGTGGCCGGCCGAGGGGTTGGCCCCCGCGCTGCTGATGGTGGTGCTCGGGAGCCTGCTCGGTGCGGCGATGGGGCTCACCATCGGCACCGCGGTGCCGCCGCGGCGGATCAACATCCTGTTCGCGGTGATCTTCACACCGCTGCTGTTCACCGGCTCGGTGCAGTACCCGTGGCTCACCCTGGCCGACCTGCGCTGGTTCCAGGTGTTGTCGGCGGTGAACCCGCTGACCTACGTCAGCGAGGGGATCCGCGCGTCGCTGGTGCCGCAGGTCCCGCACATCCCGCTGTGGGTGTGCGTGCTCGTCCCGGTGGCGGCGATCGTGCTGTTCACCCTGCTGGGGATCCGCGGCTTCCTGCGCCGGGCCCTCGACTGAGCCGCGGAGCGCCCCGGGAGGCGGCGACACTCGGTACCGTCGGCCGGGTGGCGGACACCCGGACCCTGCGTGGCCTGATCGTCGACTACGGCGGGGTGCTCGACGACCCCGCCGACGGGGCCCTGCTGCTCGCCTACGCCCGTCGCGCCGCGGCGGCGGGGATCCGCACCGCACTGTTCTCCGGCGCGCACGCGGTGCCCGACGAGGTCGCCGCGGCGTTCGGCACGGTGCTCCTCGGTGCGGTCCGCGGGGCCCGCAAGCCGAGCCCGGACTCCTTCGCCGCCGCCGCGGCGGAGCTGGGCCTGCCCGCGGGGGACTGCGTCGTCGTCGACGACATGGGGGCGTGCGTGCGCGGCGCCGCCGCGGCCGGGGCGGTCGGGGTGCGCCACACCGGCGCCGAGACCACCCTCGGTGAGCTGGAGGTCCTGCTCGGGGTGCCCGCCCGCGACTGAGCCCCGGGCGACCCGCGGCGCAGCCGGGGCACACCCCGGACATGCGGAGGCGCCGCCCGCAGCGTGCGGACGGCGCCTCGTGGGCAGCCCGGCGGTGGCCGGACCGGTCGTGCCCTGCTTACTGCTGCGGGGGCGGCGGGGCCTGGCCCGGCGCGGGCGGCGGCGGGGCCTGGCCGTCCGGACCCGGCTGACCGGGGGGCGGCGGCGCGGCGGTGTCACCGGTGCCGGTCCGCTCGCGGGCGAACTTGGTCGCGGTGTCGATCTGACCGTCGTGACCGTACTTCTGCTTGGCCGCGTCGCCGACCTTGTTCAGGGCCTGGTCGACCTTGTCGTCGTGCTTGCCGAGCAGTTCCTTGGCCTTGTCCAGGAAACTCATGCGCCCCATGCTGGCCCCGTCAGCGCCGGGGCGCAGTGCCGGGCCGCCGCTCGTTCGGGTGATGGCGGCCGCCGGTCGCCGAGCGGAGCCGGGCGTGCTCCGGGCGGAGGTCGTCCACCCGGGTGACGCCGAGCAGCTGCATCGTCCGCTCCACCTCGGCGCGCAGGATCTCCACCGCGCGGGACACCCCGGCCTCGCCACCGGCCATCAGCCCGTACAGGTAGGCGCGGCCCACCAGCGCCGCGCGGGCGCCGAGCGCGACGGCGGCGACGACGTCGCCGCCGTGGGTGATCCCGGTGTCCACCAGGACCTCCGCGTCGTCGCCGAGCTCCTGCACCACCGGCTCGATCAGCTCGGCGGGCACCGGGGCCCGGTCCAGCTGCCGTCCGCCGTGGTTGGACAGCAGCACGCCGTCGGCGCCCGCGTCGGCGACGCGGCGGGCGTCGGTGACCGACTGGACGCCCTTGACCACCAGCTTCCCGGGCCAGGCCCCGCGCAGCCAGGTGACGTCGTCGAGGGTCAGCGCCGGGTCGAACACCCGGTTGATCACCTCGTAGGGGCTGCCGCCGCCCGCGGCGAGCGACTCGAACGTCAGCGGCTCGGTGGTGAGCAGGTCGAACCACCAGCGGGGGTGGCGGGCGCCGTCGACGAAGGTCCGCAGCGACAGCGCGGGCGGGATGGACAGGCCGTTGCGGGCGTCGCGGCGCCGGTTGCCGCCGACCGGGGTGTCCACGGTGAGCAGCAGCGTGTCGTAGCCGGCCTCCCGCGCCCGGGAGACGAGCTCGTGGGCGACCGAGCGGTCGCGCCACAGGTAGAGCTGGAACCAGTGCCGCCCGCCGCGCCCGGCCTCGGCGACGCCCTCGATCGTCGTCGAGCCCATCGTCGAGAGCGCGTAGGGGATCCCGGCCCGCGCGGCGACGGCGGCGACCGCGCGCTCGCCCTCGGTGTGCATCATCCGCGTGAAGCCGGTCGGGGCCAGCGCGAACGGCAGCGACGAGCGACCGCCCAGGATGTCCCGGCCGGTGTCCACCCGCGAGACGTCGGTGAGCACGGTCGGCGAGAACTCCACCGAGGCCCACACCTCGCGGGCCCGGCGCAGGCTCACCTCGTCCTCGGCGGCCCCGTCGGTGTAGTCGAACACGGCCCGCGGCGCGCGCCGCCGCGCCAGCTCGCGCAGGTCACCGATGCTCGACGCGCGGGCGAGCCGGGCCGCCGTGCGGTCCAGGGTGAACGGAGCCGGCCGCAGCAGCGGCGCCAGCTCGGACGGGCGGGGAATGCGACGGCGCACCATCGCCCGACACTAGGTGACCGGTCAGCGTCGGCGCAGCAGCTCGTAGGCGGCGACGGCGCCGGCGGAGGCGACGTTGAGCGACTCCACCCCACCGTACATCGGCAGCGAGAGGATCCCGTCGAGCCGGGAACGGACGTCCTCGGTCAGGCCGTCGGTCTCGTTGCCCAGCACCAGTGCGACCCGGGGCGGGAGCGACGCCTCCAGCAGCGAGTCGCCGCCGGCGTCGAGCCCGAACACCCCGAACCCGGCGGCGTGCATGAGGTCGACGCCCTCGGTGGCGGTGGCGCAGCGCAGCACCGGCGCGGCGAACGCCACCCCGGCCGACGCCTTGATCACCAGCGGGTCGATGGCGGGCACCCCGCGGCGGGGCAGCAGCACGCCGTCCAGACCGGCGGCCGTCGCGCTGCGCAGGATCATCCCGACGTTCGACGGGTTGGTGACGGCGTCGAGCACCAGCACCGACGCCGGCCGCCGGGTGCCCAGATCGGACAGGAAGTGCTCCAGCGGCGACATCCGCGGGGCGACGACGTCGGCCAGCACACCCTGGTCGTGGCGGCCGTTGCCGGCCAGCACCTTCACCCGCTGCGCGGTCGCGCGCTGCACCGGCACCCCGCGGCCGCGGGCGGCCGCGGTGATCTCGCGCTCGCCGCCACCGCGCACCGTGTCGGCCAGCACGACCTTGTCGACCTCCAGGTCGGGGTCGGCCAGCGCCTCCAGGACGGGCTTGCGGCCGTAGACCGTGATGAACCGGTCCTTCGGGGAGACCGCACCTGCATCGCTCACGGGGAGAAGCGTCGCACGTAGGATCGCGGCCATGCCGTCCCGGCTCTCCGCACTCGACGCGTCCTTCTTGTACCTGGAGGAGGCGACCACACCGATGCACGTCGGCGGGGTCGCCGTGTTCGACCGCCCCGACGACGGCTTCGACTACGACCGGCTGGTCGAGCTCATCGAGCAGCGCATCGCGCTGGTGCCGCGCTACCGGCAGAAGGTCCGCCACGTCCCGGGCAACCTCGCACGCCCGGTGTGGGTCGACGACCCCGAGTTCGACATCGCCTACCACGTGCGCCGGTCCGCGCTGCCCCGTCCGGGCAGCGAGGAGCAGCTGACCGAGCTGGTCGGGCGCCTGATGTCGCGCCCGCTGGACCACACCCGCCCGCTGTGGGAGATGTACCTCATCGAGGGCCTCGCCCCCGCAGCGGACGGCCGCGGCGGCGGCGACGGCGGACGCGTCGCGATCCTCACCAAGACCCACCAGGCGATGGTCGACGGGATCTCCGCCATCGACATCGGACAGGTCATCCTGGACGTGTCCGCCGAGCCGCGGGACACCCCGGACGAGCTGTGGATGCCGCGCCCGGAGCCGACCGACGGCCAGCTCGTGCTCGACGCGATCTCCGAGGCCGTCACCCGCCCCACCGAGATCGTGGACAACGTCCGGGTCGCCGCGGGCGACGCGCTGGCCACCGTCGGCAAGCTCGCCGGGGCCGCGGGCAAGGTCCTGAACATGGCCCGCACCGCGGGCCGCCGCGCGCCCGGGCTCCCGTTGAACGCCGAGATCTCCACCCAGCGCCGCTTCGCGATGGCCCGCACCGACCTGGAGGACTACCGCAAGGTCCGCGCCGCCTACGGCTGCGATGTCAACGACGTGGTGCTCGCCGTCATCGCCGGTGCCCTGCGCACCTGGCTGATGTCGCGCGGCGAGCCGGTCGCCGGGTCGTCGTCGGTGCGGGCGCTGGTGCCGCTGTCGGTGCGCGGGGAGGGCGACGTGCCCAGCTCGGCGACCGGCGGGTCGCTCGGGAACCGGGTGGCGTCGTTCCTGGTGGACCTGCCCGTCGGCGAGCCGAGCCCGCTGGTGCGGCTGCACCAGGTCACCCACCAGATGCGCGAGCACACCGACACCGGCGACGCCGTCGGCGCCGACACGCTGGTGCGGATCGGCGGGTTCGCCCCGCCGACGCTGCACGCCGTCGGCGCCCGCGCCGCGAACGGCATGGCCCGGCACTTCTTCAACCTGGTCGTGACCAACGTGCCCGGCCCGCAGTTCCCGCTCTACGCGGCCGGGGCGCGGATGCTGGAGATGTTCCCGGTGGTGCCGCTGGCGAAGGGCCAGGCCGTCTCCATCGGCCTGACCAGCTACGACGGTGGCGTGTACTACGGGCTGAACGGGGACAGGGACGCCATGGGCGACCTGGAGGTGCTCGCCGGGATGGTGGACGAGTCACTCGAGGAGCTCCTCGAGACACTGCGACAGACACCGATGACACCCGTCAGAGGAGACGACCGTTGAGGATCTACCTCCCCGCGACCTGGCCGATGCTGGCCCGCACGGTGAAGACCGGGAACTTCGAGCCGCTGGGCGGCACCGCGTTCGCACTCACCCCGAAGCTGCGCGAGTCCTACACCGCGGGCGACGACGAGGAGCTCGAGTACGCCGCGATGAACGAGGCGGCGCGGGCGTCGCTGCGGCTGCTCTCGGTCGAGTTCGGGCTGGGCGAGGACGACACCCCCGCCCGCCGGGTCGTGGTGTCCGCCGACACCGACGACGTCACCCTGCGCCCCGACCTCGACGACGGCGCGGTCCGGGTGACCGGCCCGGTCCCGGTGTCGAAGATCGCCGCCGTGCACGTGGACCTGCCGGAGGCCGAGCACGCCGTCCGGGAGGCGGCCGGCGCGGTCGACAAGGCCGACCTGGGCGACATGGACGCCGAGTTCCTCGTCGGCGAGGCCGAGGACCACGAGCTGGCCTGGTACGACGGCACCGAACTGCCGTTCCTCGTCGAGCTGGGCTGAGCCCCGGCGGGCGGTCAGCCCGTCCCGGCCGGCGGCCCCGGTGCGGGATCGGCGAACAGCGGGTCCCGCCCCTCCAGCCGCGCGGTCACCGCCTCGCGCTGGTTCGGGCTCGCGATCAGCGCACCGATCTCGGCCTGTTCGGCGGCGAGCTGCTCGGCGGGTGGGCGGGGCGCCGCGAGCAGCCGCTTCGCCGCACGCACGGCGTGCGGGTTGCGCGCGGCGATCTCGTGCGCGGTCGCCAGCGCGGCCGCCCGCGGGTCCTCGGCGGTGCGGGTCGCGAGCCCCAGCGCGACGGCCTCGGTACCGGACACCGTGCGCCCGGTGAAGGTCAGGTCGCGGGCGACGTCGCGCCCGACCAGCTGCGGCAGCAGCAGCGTGCCGCCCATGTCGGGCACCAGGCCCCACACGATCTCCAGCACCGACAGCGTCGCGGTGGGCGCGACGATCCGCAGGTCCGCCCCCAGCGCGATCTGCAGCCCGCCGCCCAGCGCGTGCCCCTGCACGGCGGCGATCACCGGCACGTCCAGCTCGGCCCAGACGTGGGCGGCGCGCTGCCCGGTCGCGTGCGCCGGGGAGCCCTCGCGCGGCGGGGGCGGCTCGGCGGTGGCCGAGAGCCGTTCCCCGGAGCGCATCGCGCGGAACATGTCGCGGTCCAGCCCGGCGCAGAAGTCCGGCCCGTCCGCCGAGAGGACCACCGCGCGGACGTCCGTGCGGTCGCGCAGCGCCTCCGCGGCGTGCACGATCGCGGTGAACTGGACGACGTCGAGGGCGTTGCGGCGCTCCGGGCGGGTGAGCCGCACCTCGGCGACGCCGTCGTCCACGGTGGTCCGGACACGCTCGCTCATGCACCGGACCGTAACCCGGATCGGAGGCCGGTATGGCGTTCGTCGCGCCGCAGCTGCACGAGGTGACCCGTGGGCTCGCGTTCCCGGAGGGCCCGGTGGCGCTGTCCGACGGGTCGGTGCTCGTGGTCGAGATCGCGGCCGGGCGGCTGACCCGGGTGCTGCCCGACGGCGGCCACGTCACCGTCGCCGAGACCGGGGGTGGCCCGAACGGCGCCGCGATCGGCCCGGACGGCGCCGTCTACGTCTGCGACAACGGCGGCTTCACCTGGCACACCCGCCCCGACGGCACCGTGTACCCGGGCAACCAGCCCGAGGACTACCGCGGCGGCGCGATCCTGCGCGTCGACCCCGACACGGGCCGCTCCTCGGTGCTCCACGACGGCCTGCGCGGCCCCAACGACATCGTCTTCGCCGCCGACGGCACCTTCTGGTTCACCGACCTCGGCAAGCGCCGCCCCCGCGAGGTCGACCTCGGCGGGCTGTACCACGCCCGTCCCGACGGCTCGGCGCTCACCGAGGTCGTGCACCCGCTCATGACCCCGAACGGCGTGGGCCTGTCCCCGGACGGGTTACGGCTCTACGTCGCCGAGACCGCCACCGGCCGTGTCTGGTGCTGGGCGGTGACCGGACCCGGCGCGCTCGCCGCGCCGCCGGAGCTGCCCGGCCCGCCCGGCCCCGGCGACGCCCGGCTGCTGCACGGCTTCGCCGGGTTCCGCAACCTCGACTCGCTCGCCGTCGACGGCGACGGGAACGTCTGCGTGGCCACCCTGGTCTCCGGCGAGGTCAGCGTGCTGTCCCCGGCCGGGGAGCTGCTCGGCACCGTCGCGCCGCCCGAGCACGACCCGCACGTCACGAACATCTGCTTCGCCGGCGCCGGGTCGCGCGAGGCGTGGGTCACCTCGTCGGGGTGGGGGCGGCTCTACCGCTGCACCTGGCCGGTCGACGGCCTGGACCTGGCGTTCCGCCGCTGAGGACCCGGGTCAGCCGCGGACCGGCGGCTCGATGGTGATCGGGGCGCCCCAGCCGTCGTAGCGGACGAGGACGTCGAGCGCCGCTCCGTCGGGGAGCTGCTGGCGGACCCGGCTGCGCAGCGGCCTGCGCTCGGCGTCGACCCAGATCTCCGCGCTCAGCCGGGTCAGCCCGGCCCGCTGCTGGGCCTGCAGCGCCGTGCGGCGCGCCGGGTCGGTCTCGGTCGCCGCGGCCCGGACCAGGTCGACGACCAGTGTGTAGTGCACGGCCGGGGTGCCGTCGACGGCGTCGTCGGCGGCCTCGGCGACGAGCACCGCGTCCGGGTAGCGCGCGACCGCCCCCAGCGGGTCCAGTCCGGCGGCGACGTTCGCGGCCAGCGTCGCGTGGGACATCTGCTCCGGGGGCAGCGCCACCCGGCCGGCCTCGCCCCAGCCGCGGTCGCCGGGGCGCAGCCAGGTCCGGCCGTCGATCCGGATGAGCTCCGTGCTCCGGGCGACCGCGCCGGACGGGCCGGAGCGCAGCAGCAGCCGCACCGCGGGGGCGTCCCCGTCCTGGCCGACCCGCAGGGCGCCGTCGCCGGTCACCGGGACGGTCGTGCCGTCGTGGGTCAGGGTGCCCGCCACCGACAGCGTCGAGCCGCCGTCGAGCCGGGTACGGGCCCGGACGTCGGTGATCAGCGGCGCCGGGTCGTAGTACTTCGGCAGCGCGGCGGGCGCGGCGGCGGGCGGTGCGGGGGTGTCACCGAGGGAACCGGGCCAGGCGCAGCCGGTCAGCCCGGGCACCAGCACCGCCCCGCACAGCAGCAGCGTCATCGCGCGCCGTCCCGGCACTACCCGCTCCCCGGCCGTCGTCGTGATGGTCAGAACCTGTCGCTCGCCAGCGCCACCAGCACGCGGCGCAACGCCTCGAGTCTGCCTCCTCCGAGTGCGCCGGAGGCGACCAGGTCGTCCAGTGCGCACTCCGGGTCGGCGGGCGGCCCGAGGTGCCCGCAGCCGCGCGGGCAGTCCTCGATCGCGGTCGCCAGGTCGCCGAACGCGGCGACGACGTCGTCCGCACCGACGTGCGCCAGCCCGAACGAGCGCACCCCGGGGGTGTCGACCACCCAGCCGTCGGCGTGCGGGAACGCGAGCGCGGCGGTGGTCGTGTGCCGTCCCTTCCCGACGCCCGACACGACCCCGGTGGCCTGCTCGGCGGCCGGGACGATCGCGTTGACCAGGGTGGACTTGCCGACCCCGGAGTGCCCGACCAGTGCGCACAGCCGCCCGGACAGCTCCTCGCGCAGCGCGTCCAGCCCGGACGGAGGCCCGGACTCCGAGCGCCCGGTCACCAGCACCGGCACGCCGAGCTCGCGGTACTGCGCCGCGAACGGCTCCGGGTCGGCGAGGTCGGACTTGGTCAGGCACAGCACCGGCTGCAGCCCACCGGCGAAGGCCGCGACCAGGCAGCGGTCGACGAACCCGCTGCGCGGCACCGGGTCGGCGACGGCGGTGACCACGATCAGCCGCTGTGCGTTCGCGACGACGATCCGCTCGTAGGGGTCGGTGTCGTCGGCGGTGCGGCGCAGCACGGTGTCACGCTCGGCGACCCGCACGATCCGGGCGAGGGTGTCCGGCTCTCCGGACAGGTCCCCGACGAGGTCCACCCGGTCCCCGACGACGACCGGCGTCCGGCCCAGCTCGCGGGCCCGCATGGCGACGACCTGGGGCAGGCCCGGGTCGGCGTCGACCGCGCAGGTCCACCGTCCCCGGTCGACGGCGGTGACCATCGCGCGGGTCGCGTCGGCGTGTGCGGGCCTGCGCTTGCTGCGCGGCCTGCTCCCACGCCGTCCGGGGCGAACACGGACGTCGGACTCGTCGAGCCTGCTGATGTCGCGGGGCATGTCAGTTCCCGACCAGCGCCGCCCACCGGCCGGGGAAGTCCGGGATGGTCTTGTCGGTGCTCGCCACGTCGTCGATCTCGACGCCCGGCACCACCAGCCCGATGATCGCGCCCGCGGTCGCCATCCGGTGGTCGGCGTAGGCGCCCCACGGCCGGTCGGACCGCCCGGTGAGCGGCTTCGGCTCGATGACCAGGCCGTCCTCGGTCTCGGTGACGGCACCGCCGAGCGCGGTGATCTCGGTGGCGAGTGCGGCGAGCCGGTCGGTCTCGTGGCCCCGCAGGTGCCCGATCCCGCGCAGCCGCGAGGTGCCCGACGCCAGCGCGGCCACCGCGGCGACGGTGGGGGCGAGCTCGCCCGCGTCGTGCAGGTCGACGTCGACGCCGGTGAGCCGGTCCGGTCCGGTCACGGTGAGGCCGTCGGCGGTGTGCGTGACCGTGGCGCCGAACTGCTCCAGGACCGGCAGGACGTCGACGCCGGGCTGGGTCGTCTCGGCCGGCCAGCCGCGCACGGTGACCCGCCCGCCGGTCACGACGGCCGCGGCGAGGAACACCGAGGCGTTCGACAGGTCCGGCTCGACCGACCAGTCCCGCGCCGCGACCGGGCCGGGCTCGACCCGCCAGGTGTTCGGCTCGGCGTCGTCGACGGCCACCCCGGCGGCGCGCAGCATCTCCACGGTCATCGCGATGTGCGGCAGCGACGGCAGCGGCGCGCCCTCGTGGACCACGGTCACGCCGCGCTCGAACAGCGACCCGGACAGCAGCAGCCCGGACACGAACTGCGACGACGCCGACGCGTCGATCGTGACCTCGCCGCCCCGGACCGGGCCGCCGTCGAGCACGAACGGCAGCGCGTCGGCGGCGCCGTCGTAGGACACGGTGGCACCGAGTGCGCGCAGCGCGTCCAGCACGGTGCCCATCGGGCGCTCCCGGGCGCGCGGGTCGCCGTCGAAGCGGACCGCACCGGACGCCGTCGCCGCGGCCGGGGGGACGAACCGCATGACCGTGCCGGCGAGCCCGCAGTCGACCGCGGCGGGCGCCTCGGGGGTCCCGCCGCGCAGCCCGGGGTGCGCGCCGATCTCCACCGTGTCCCCGAGCGTGGTGACCGGGACGCCGAGCGCGGCGAGCGCCCCGGTCATCAGCGCGGTGTCGCGGGTGGGCGGGGCGCCGTCGACCCGGACGCCGCCGCCGGACAGGCCGGCGAGCAGCAGCGCACGGTTGGTCACCGACTTCGACCCGGGGACGGTGACGGTGCCGGTCACCGGCGACCCGGGCGTGGGGGCGGTCCAGTTGCTCACGCCTCCATCCTTCCCCACGTGGGAGGATGGGGCGCATGTGCGGCCGTTACGCCTCCACCAAGGCCCCCGCGGACCTGGCCGACGAGTTCCACGCCGTCGACGCGACCGAGGAGTCCTCGCAGCGTCCGGACTACAACGTGGCGCCGACCAAGGACATCACCGTGGTGGTCGAGCGCCACCCCCGCGACGAGAGCGGCGAGCCCGACCGGGACACCACCGAGCGGTCGCTGCGCACCGTCCGCTGGGGGCTGGTGCCGTTCTGGGCGAAGGACCCGTCGGCGGGTGCGCGGATGGTGAACGCCCGGTCGGAGACGATCACCGAGAAGCCCGCGTTCCGCCGCGCGGCCGCGTCGCGGCGCTGCCTGTTCCCGATGGACGGCTGGTACGAGTGGCAGCGCCACGACGCCGTCCCGAAGTCGCAGGGAGGGACCGGCAAGCCGACCAAGCAGCCGTACTTCACCCACTACGCCGACGGCGCCACGATGGCGATGGCGGGCATCTGGGAGTTCTGGCGCCCGAAGGGCGACGAGCTGACCGAGAAGTACCCCGACGGGCTGGTCACCGCCTGCGTGCTCACCACCGAGGCGGTCGGCCCGCTGGCCCAGGTGCACGACCGGATGCCGCTGCTGCTGCGCCCCGACGACTGGTCGGACTGGCTCGACCCGGACCGCGGCACCGGCGACGAGGGGGTGACCCGGCTGCTGGTGCCACCGTCGCCGGAGCTGGTCTCGACACTGGACATCCGGCCGGTCTCGCCGCAGGTCAACAACGTCCGCAACAACGCGCCCGAGCTGCTCGACCGGCTCCCCGACGACCAGGTGACCGAGCCGATCCAGCTCGACCTGCTCTCGTGACCGCGGCGCGCGAGGTCGACACCCCGCGCGGCCCGGCCCGGGTCACCCTGCACCGGTCGGGGTCCCCGCGCGGGCTGCTGCTGCTCGGGCACGGCGCGGGCGGCGGCGTCGAGGCCCCCGACCTGGTCACCGCGACCGCGGCGGCCACCGCCGCCGGGTTCGACGTCGGCCTGGTCGAGCAGCCCTACCGGGTGGCGGGCCGGCGGGCCCCCGCCCCGGCCGGGCACCTCGACGAGGCGTGGCTCGCCGTCGTCGCGGCGGTGCGGCCCGGCCACGACGGCCCGCTGGTCGTCGGCGGCCGCAGCTCCGGCGCGCGCGTCGCCTGCCGCACGGCGACGACGGCCGGTGCCGCCGCGGTGCTGTGCCTGGCCTTCCCGTTGCACCCACCGGGCCGCCCGGAGCGGACGCGGGCCCCGGAGCTCGAGGCGGCCGGGGTGCCGGTGCTCGTGGTGCAGGGCCGCAACGACCGCTTCGGCGTCCCCGGGGACGGTCCGGACCGCCGGGTCGTCCTGCTCGACGGCGACCACGGCCTGAAGCGGCAGCACGACCTGCTCGGGTCCGCCGTGGGGGAGTGGCTGGCGACACTCACCCGGTGAGTCGGTGAGGGTCGCCGCCCGGAGTCGGTCCGGCTCTGCGGCCCCCTACGACCTCGGTGACCCGCCGGGCGCGGTGAGTCGGGCGGCGATCTCCGCGGCCGGGGCCGGGCAGCCCAGGTGCCAGCCCTGACCGACGTCGCAGCCCAGCTGGTGCAGCCGCCGGGCCTGGCCCTCGGTCTCCACCGACTCGGCGACGACGGTCAGCCCCAGGGTGTGGGCCAGCTCGATCATCGCCGAGAGGATCACCGGGCTGTCGACGTCGTGAGGGACGCCGTCGTCGTCCGGGCAGGGGCCGCCCCGCCCGGTGACGAACGACCCGGCCAGCTTGAGCACGTCCACCGGGAGCCGGTGCAGGTAGACCAGGTTGGAGTAGCCGGTGCCGAAGTCGTCGATGGCGATCCGTACTCCGAGCCGCGAGAGCTCCTCCAGCGCCTGCACCGGGCGCCCGGCGGCGGACATGAGGTCGCTCTCGGTCAGCTCCAGCTGCAGCGACGACGCGGGCCACCCGGTCCGCTCCAGCACGTCGGCGATGCGGGCGACGGCGTCGGGCCTGCGCAGCTGCTGGCCCGCCACGTTCACGCTGAGCACGAGCCCGGCGTCGGCGCCCGCGTCCACCCAGGACCGGGCGTCGGTGCAGGCCCGCTCCAGCAGGAGCAGCCCGAGCGGCACGATGAGCCCGGTCTGCTCGGCCAGCGGGATGAACACGTCCGGGCCGAGCCGCTCGCCGTCGGCGGTGCGCCACCGGGCCAGCGCCTCCACCCCGACGACCGAGCCGTCGTGCAGCGACACCAGCGGCTGGTACTCCAGGTGGAACTCACCGCGCTCCAGAGCGCCCGGCATCCGCCCGGCCAGCTCGAACAGATGCACGTCGTTGGCGTGACGGGCCGGGTCGAACACCGCGATCCGGTCCCGGCCGTCGCGCTTGGCCCAGTACATCGTGGTGTCCGCGGCCTGCATCAGCTCGGCCGCCCCCTCGGCACCGACGGCGCCGGAGCCCACCGCGAACGGCCGGTCGACGATCCCGATGCTGGCCGAGACCACGACCTCCCGGCCACGCACGTGCACCGGCCGTCGGACGACCGCCAGGGCCTGCTCGGCGACCGCGGTCAGCTGCTCGACGCCGGCGCAGCGCTCCACCAGTACGACGAACTCGTCGCCGCCCATCCGGGCGACGGTGTGCCCGGCCGGGCGGAGCTCGGCGTCGAGGCGGTGTGCGACGGTGCGCAGGAGCTGGTCGCCCGCGTCGTGGCCGAGGGTGTCGTTGACGGCCTTGAAACCGTCGAGGTCGAGGTAGCAGACCCCCACCGGGGCGGGCGAGCCGTACGGGCCGGCGAGCGCGGACTCGAGCCGGGTGAAGAACAGCGAGCGGTTCGGCAGCCCGGTGAGCGGGTCGTGCTCGGCCTGGTGGCGCAGCCGTGACTGCAGGCGGCGCCGCTCGGTGACGTCGGAGACCATCGCGACGAGGTAGCGGGGCTCGCCGTCGGGGGAGCGGACCAGCGAGACGGTCAGCTCGGTCCACACCTGGTCACCGTCGGCCCGGAAGTAGGACTTCTCCATCCGGGCGTGGCCGATCCGCCCGGCGAGCATGGCCTCGATCTGCGGCCACATCTCCGGGGTGTCCTCGGGGTGGATGAACTCGAACACCGAGCGGCCCACGAGATCGCCCGGCCGGTAGCCGAGCATGGCGGTCAGTGTGCGGTTGGCCTCCAGGATGCGGCCCCCGGTGTCGGCGACGCTGATGCCGAGCACGGAGCTCTCGAAGACGACCCCGTAGCGCGCCTCGGACTGCCACCGGGCGTCCTCGGCGGCGGCGCGCGCCGCGAACGCGGCGGAGCTGATCCGTTCCTGCTCCAACCGGGTGCGGTCGCGCAGCGTCCGGGCGTACCCCGTCGACAGCGCCCCGACCGCCGCGGTCCAGCGGCGGAACCGTTCCGGGTCCGGGCTGGGCCCGGCGAAGTGCCGGGCCAGGACGTCGATCGAGCAGCGCAGCGCGGCCGGGTCGGTGAGGTGCGCGGCGACCAGCTCGGCGCCGACCTCCTCGGCGATCGCCTCCTCCGCCCGTCCCTCGACGACGGCGGTGAACCACCAGGCCGCGCCGGACAGCACCGCGTACAGGTCGGCGCGGGCGGCGGAGACGAAGTTGCGGGCCTCGATGGCGCGCACCCAGGCGTCGGTCAGCGCCGACGGCCCCGGTCCCTGCCCACCGGGCAGGACGGGGACGGGCTTCGCCACGACGGCTCTCCCTCCGACGGTCAGATCCCGGGCTGCCCGGCGTGACGGGCGACGGCGGCGAGGCCGGGGTAACGCTGCGCCTCGGGGCCCACCGGGGACTCCGGTCGCCAGAGCGGGATCCGCACGACGCCGGGCTCGACCAGCTCCAGATCACCCAACAGCGCCGCGACCTCCTCGGTGTCGCGCATCCGCATCCGGTTCGGGGACCTGTCCCTGTTGTAGAGGTTCTGGGCCCGGCTCGCACCGGAGAGGCCCCCCTCGTCACTCGCGTGGCTGACGACCACGTGGCTGCCGGGGGCTGCCGCGCCGGCGTAGGCGGCGATGATCCCGGCCGGGTCCGCCTCGTCCGGGACGAAGTGCAGCACCGAGACGAGCAGCACCGCCACCGGCCGGGACAGGTCGAGGTGGGCCCGGGTCACCGGGTCGTCGAGGACGCGGAGCGGGTCGGTCAGGTCGGCGGCGAGGACGGCCGTCGACGGGTCGCCGTCGAGCAGCGCACGGCTGTGCGCGACGGCGATCGGGTCGTGGTCGACGTAGAGGACCCGCGCGTCGTCGCAGGCGGTCGCCGCGACCTCGTGCACGTTGCCGACGGTCGGGATGCCGGACCCGAGGTCGAGGAACTGGCGGATCCCGTGGGCGCACAGGTGGTGCACGGCCCGGCGCAGGAACGCCCGGTTGGCCTGCGCGACGGCCGCCATCTCGGGCAGCGCGTCGAGCACCTTCTCGGCGAAGGCGCGGTCGGCCTCGAAGTTGTGCGACCCGCCCAGGTAGTAGTCGTAGACCCGGGCGACGCTCGGGCTGGTCATGTCCACCTCGTCGGGCGCCCATGCCGGTCGGTCCACGCGTGCTCCCCGTAGCTCGTCTCGATCGGTGGCGACGGCGTCCTGCTGCCGTCGGTGATCGACCCTACTGGCGCGGTGCCCGGATCGGACCCCGTCCGGGTGCCCCTCTGCGGTCAGCCGGTTGCGATCGGTGCGACGACGGCGCCGGTGAGCGCCACCAGGTCCGCCGGGGCGAGCTCGATCTCCAGGCCACGTCTGCCCCCGGAGCAGAACACCGTCGGGTGCTCCTGCGCCGAGGCGTCCAGGACGGTCGGCAGCCGCTTGCGCTGGCCCAGCGGGGAGATGCCGCCCGCGACGTAGCCGGTGGCCCGCTCGGCGTCGGCGACGTCGGCCATGACGGCCTTCTTGCCGCCCGCGGCGGCGGCCAGCGCTTTGAGGTCCAGCTGGGCCGACACCGGCACGATCCCGACCGTCATGGCCCCGTCGACGAGCGCGACGAGGGTCTTGAACACCCGGCGCGGGTCCTGCCCCATGACGGCGGCGGCCTCCTCGCCGTAGCCGGCGCCGTCGTGGTGGGTGTAGGTGTGCAGCTCGTGCGCCACGCCGCGCCTCGCCAGCAGCGCCGTCGCCGGGGTGCCCCTGCCCGCCATGGTCGTCCTCCCATACCCGTCCCCGGGGCCGTGCCCCGGGCGCCGACGGGAACCTACGGGAATGCCCTCCGGCGGCGCACCGTTGTTCCGTACGTGACGACATCAGTGATGGAGAGGCCCGGGGCCGCGCCGCCGGACGGCCGTGAGCGGCCGGGGCGCGTACCCTCCGACGCGTCCGCCGTGCCGGTGACCCGCACCGGTGCGCGACTCGTGTCACTGGAGAGGGAACCTTTGTCAGTACAGCCGGATCAGCCGGGTCAGCCGGAGACGGGCGCGGCAGGGACCGATCCCGCGGAGCTCGCCGCCCTGGTGGGTGTGGCCGACGCCGACGGCAACCGTGCGCCCGAGGATGAGAGCGTCTCCGACCGCACGGCCCGCTTCGAGCGTGACGCGATGCCGCTGCTCGACCAGCTCTACGGCGCGGCGCTGCGCATGACCCGGAACCCGGCCGACGCCGAGGACCTGGTGCAGGAGACTTTCCTCAAGGCGTACTCGGCGTTCGGGTCGTTCCGGCGAGGCACCAACCTCAAGGCGTGGCTGTACCGGATCCTGACCAACACCTACATCAACGGGTACCGCAAGCGGCAGCGTCAGCCCCTGCAGTCGCCGACCGACGAGATCACCGACTACCAGCTGGCCCAGGCCGGTGAGCACAGCTCGACAGGTCTGCGCTCGGCCGAGGTGGAGGCCCTCGACGCGCTGCCCGACAGCGACGTCAAGGAGGCCCTGCAGGGCCTGCCGGAGGACTTCCGCATGGCGGTCTACCTCGCCGACGTCGAGGGGTTCGCCTACAAGGAGATCGCCGAGATCATGGGCACGCCGATCGGCACCGTCATGTCGCGGCTGCACCGCGGCCGGCGTCAGCTGCGCGACATGCTGACCGACGTGGCCCGCGAGCGCGGATTCGTCCGCGACGGGGCCGCCGGCGCGACCGGGGACCGGGAGGTGACGGCATCGTGAGCGCCGCCGAGGGCTCGGGCGCACCGCTCGAGCGCAACCCCATGATCCAGGACCCGCCCGCGAACACCGGGTGCACCGAGGTGCTGGCCGAGGTGTGGCTGTTCCTCGACCACGAGTGCGACCAGGAGCGGCGACGCCTGCTCCAGCAGCACCTCGACGAGTGCGGGCCCTGCCTTGCCGAGTACGGCATCGACGAGAAGCTGAAGGCGCTGCTGGCGCGCAAGTGCGGCGGCGAGGCGGCCCCGGCCGGGCTCAAGGACCGGCTGCGGTCGCAGATCCGCTCCGCGGTGCTCGAGCAGGCCCAGGTGACCGTGGAGAGCGGCCCGGACGGTACGAGCGTCTCGGTGTCGCACCAGCGCACCGAGTACCGCCGCTCCGGCGGCTGACCGGCACCGCCGCTCCGGCGACACACGCGAGAGGGCGGGCACCCCACCGGGGTGCCCGCCCTCTCGCGTCGGTGCCGCCGAACTCAGCAGTTCGGCTTCTTGCCGTGGTTGGCGCCCTTCTTGGCGCGGTCACGGCGCTTGCGTGCACGCTTGGACATCTCGACCCTCCTTCCCGTCCGGGTCACGGTTCCGCGGCGTTGCCGCGGGAGCTTCGTACGCGCGATTCTCGCATGTGGTGGGATGGGCGATCGTGACCACGCTGAGCGAGCTGCTCGCCGAGCACACGACGATGGACGGCGAGACCGCCGATCACCTCCAGCGCGTGGTCGGCGAGTGGCAGTTGTTGGCCGACATGTCCTTCGCCGACTTCCTGCTGTGGGTGCCGCTGGACGACCTCCACACGGGGACCGGCGGTGCCTCCCGGGCGGCGACCGCGCAGTTCCTGTGCGTCGCCCAGGCCCGGCCGACCACCGCGCCGACCGCCCACCCGGACGACGTCGTCGGCCGCCGGGCGGTGCCGGTGGAGGTCGGTCAGCTGCGCCGGGCGGTGCTGGAGGGCCGGATCTGCCGCGACGACGACCCGCGCTGGCACCTGGAGGTGCCGGTGCGCCGGGAGACCATCCCGGTGCGCTTCAAGGGCCGCACGGTGGCGGTGCTGTCCCGGGACACCAACCTGTCCACCCCGCGCGTCCCGAGCCCGCTGGAGATCGCCTACCTCGGCAGCGCCTCGGACCTGTGCCAGATGATCGTCGACGGGACCTTCCCGCCGCAGTCCGGTCCGCCCGGCTCGGGCGAGGGCAGCCCGCGCGCCGGGGACGGCCTGGTCCGCCTCGACGTGCACGGCAACGTGGCCTACGCCAGCCCGAACGCGCTGTCGGCGTACCACCGCATGGGCCACGCCAGCGACGTCGCCGGCGCCGACCTCGCGACCGTCACCAAGGCGCTCGTGCTGGACCCGTTCGACGCGAAGGACGTCGCCGGCCGGATCAACGAGGCCCTCGACGGCGCCCCGTCCACCCGGATGGAGGTCAAGGGCCGCCGGGCGACGATGCTCGTGCGCGCGCTGCCGCTGCGGCCCCGCGGTGACGCGGCGGGCGCGCTGGTGCTGGTCCGCGACGTGACCGACCTGCGTCGCCGGGACGCGGCGCTGATGAGCAAGGACGCCACCATCCGGGAGATCCACCACCGGGTGAAGAACAACCTGCAGACGGTCGCGGCGCTGCTGCGGATGCAGGCTCGGCGCAGCGAGAACCCGGAGGCGGGCCGGGCGCTGGAGGAGTCGGTCCGCCGGGTCACCTCGATCGCGCTCGTGCACGAGGCGCTGGCCTACTCCGTCGCCGAGGTCGTCGAGCTCGACGAGCTGCTGCCGAAGGTGCTGCCCGCCATCCGCGACGGCGCGACGACCGAGTCCCGCGCCCGGGTGCGCGTCGATTCCGGGTTCGGGGCGCTGCCCGCGGCGAAGGCCACCCCGCTGGTGCTGGTCCTGGCCGAGCTGACCCACAACGCGCTGGCGCACGCCTACGACCCAGGCACGGCGGGGGAGGTGGTCGTCAGCCCGGTGCGCTCGGCGAGCCGCCTGGAGGTGTCGGTGGCCGACGACGGCCACGGCATGCCGGTCGACTTCGACTTCGAGAGGTCCAAGGGGCTGGGTCTGCAGATCGTGCGAACACTGCTGACCTCCGAGCTGGAGGCGACGATCGAGGTGCGGGCCCGGGAGGGCGGCGGCACGGTGGCGGTGGTCCGGGTACCACTCGGCGGCTCCTGAACGCCCCACCGCCCTTCGGGCGTGCTCCCAGGGGAACTCTCGTGGCGTAGAGCGCCCCGAAAGTTCCCCTGGGAGCAGGCCGGCGGAGCCGCGCAGGACGGCTCGGAGAGGGCCCAGGGACGGCGCGGACGACGGCGGTCAGAGGCAACCGGGGACATGCTCGCCGTCCCCGGGCGGTCGCTGCGGTGCGGCGGGTGACCGATCCCGGTCACTCCCGGTGACCCGGGGCGTGGACGGGGGCCCGGAGGGCACCGGATACGCTCGTCCTGTGACCGTTGATCCCGGTGCCGTGGTCGCGCCGGCACCGTGGTCGACCCTCACGCCGGGGTGGCAGATCACCCCGAACGCACCTCGGGCCCGTGGCCGGTGGCGTCCGGCTACGGGCCCGAGGTCGGGGAGCTACTTCTTCTACTGTTCGGAGCTGCTGTCCGGGACAGCTGTTCCTGCCGCATTCCGGGCGAGTGCCCGGGCGGGGCTGCCTACGCGGTGCGAGCGCGCGGACGGGTGCTGCGCCGCTTCAGGGCGCGCCGCTCGTCCTCGCTCATGCCGCCCCAGACACCGGCGTCCTGGCCGGACTCGAGAGCCCACTGCAGGCACGACTCGGTGACCGGGCAACGCCGGCACACGCTCTTGGCCTCCGCGATCTGCATCAGGGCAGGGCCGCTGGTGCCGACCGGGAAGAACAGCTCCGGGTCCTCGTCGCGGCAGATCGCGTCGTGACGCCAGTCCATGATCACTTTCTCCTCTGGTGCGCGATCGGGGTCGCGCCGATCGTCTGTGCGCTTGGTGTTACGTGCGTGTTTCGCAGCTTGTGAATACTTTCACGAGCCACCGCGGTCCTCAATGGGAAACTGCTCGCGGGATGCGTGAGCGCCCTCATAGGGAACGCACGCAGACAGACCAGTGCCCGGGACTTCGAGCCGCCCTGGGCCGGTTCCACGATCCAGTGTCCCTGTCCCACCCGGAATCGGCCACCCGAAAACGATGTCGACCCGGACACCCTCTGAGTGAGGGGTCCGGCCCGGTGGGACGGAACCTCCACGAGCGGCGTTGCTCGTGGCCTCGCTTGCGTAGGGACCACCTTGGATCACGGGTTTGGCCTGGTGTAAGCCCCAACGGGACCGACGGTCCGCTCACATCGGTGAATGGCGCGGTTGCTCACTCCGGCGTGTGAGAGCGCCCGCACGATGCGCGACGAACCGTCCGTCTCACACGACGACGCGTAACGCTCCGGGCACGCTGAGGAATTCCACATCGGTGCGCATTCCGAGGTGGTCGCCGTCGAGCTGGAGAGCGAGAGGCTGTTCCGAGGTGATCCGCACCCGGCCGACGGCGTCGTGCCGGACGATGTGCCTCCCGTGCGGGTCGCCGTCGGCGGCCAGGATCTGGCGCAGGGTCGAGGCGATCGTCCGCGGGCTCAGCCCGGTGAGCGCGAACAGCCCCAGCCCGCTGCCGAACGACGAGCGGGGGTTGGTCCGCACCGCGCGGCCGGACAGGAAGGTCCACGGGTCGGTGTTGGAGACGAACGCCAGCCGCACCCCGGTCAGCGGCGCCGCGTCGGGGAGCTCCACCGTCATCGACGGCGGACGGCGCAGCTGCGCGAGGTACTGGGCGATCGCGGTCAGCGCGTAGCGGCCGGGGCTGGCCTCGTGTCCCTGCGCGCGGGCGCGCTCGACCGCGGCCACCACCTCGGCGTCCCAGCCCATGCCGGCGTTGAAGGTGAACCAGCGGTCGTCGGCCCAGCCCAGGCCGACCAGCCGTCGCCGCCGGTGGGCCAGCGCGGTGAGCACGTGCCCGGTGGCCTCGACCGGGTCGCGCGGCATGTCCAGGGCGCGGGCGAACACGTTCGCCGAGCCGCCGGGGACCACCGCGAGCATCGCGGTGGCGTCCGGGTCCGGCCGCGGGGCACCGCTGCCCGAGCCGGTCTGCGCGGCCAGCAGCCCGTTGACGACCTCGTTGACCGTCCCGTCGCCCCCGAGCGCGACGACGAGCTCGACGCCGTCCGCCACGGCCGCCGCGGTCGCCTCCGCCGCGTGGCCCCGGTAGCGGGTCTGCAGGACGTCGAGCTTCAGCTCGCTGGCCAGGGCCTTGGTCAGCACGTCCCGGCCGGCGGCGGTGGTGGACGTGGCCTGAGGGTTGACCACGAGCAGCGCGCGCACGGGGCGACTGTATCGACCGCGCACCGGCCGGTCCGTCGGCCGCCCGGCGGTGGCGGCCGCGGCGGGCGGCCTATCCTCGGCGGGTGGCCGATGACCGCGACGACCGCCCCGTGACGCGGGAGCGACCGCCGGAGAACGTGCGGGTGGCGGGGGTGCTCGTCGCGGCCGAGGGGCTCGTCGGCGCCGTCCTCGCGGTCGTGCTGGGCGTACGCGCCCTGGAGGCCGGTGGCGCCCGCCTCTACTACGGGCTCGCCGAGGCCGGGATCTTCGTGCTCCTGGCGGCCGCCGTGGCCGGTGTCGGCTACGGGCTGGTCCGCGGGGTGCACGGCTGCCGCACCCCGGCGATCGTCGTGCAGCTGCTGCTGTTCCCGGCCATCTACTACGCGCTGGGCCCCAGCCGTCAGCTGGTGTGGGGCATCGTCTGCGGACTGTTCGTGCTGTTCACGTTCCTGATGCTGATCAGCGAGCAGTCCCGGCGCTGGTCGATGGGCGACGAGTACCCCGAGGACTAGCGGGCCGCCGCCCCGCCGGTCCGCCCGGCCAGCGCGACGAGCGGGTCGCCGGTGAGCCGGTAGGTGGTCCACCCCTCGTTCGGCACCGCGCCGACGGAGCGGTAGAAGCCGATGGCCGGGGTGTTCCAGTCCAGCACGTTCCACTCCAGGCGCTTCCAGCCGCGCCGGGCCACCTCGGCGGCCAGCTCGGCGAGCAGGGCCGCGCCGTGCCCGCCGCCGCGGGCGCCGGGGGTGACGTAGAGGTCCTCCAGGTGGATCCCGGCGACGCCCTCCCAGGTGGAGAAGGTCCGGAACCAGATGGCCGTGCCGACGACCGCGCCGTCGTCGCCGGTGGCCACGAAGGCCCCGGCCGAGGGGTCCGGGCCGAACAGCGCGGCGTGCAGCTGGTCCTCGGTCAGCCCGCACTCGTGCGCGGCCTTCTCGTAGTCGGCCAGCTCGTGCACGAGCCGGACCATGACCGGCACGTCGTCGGGGGTGGCCGTACGGACGCTCACTGGTCCTCCGCGGGGGTGGGGCGCTGGTTGACGTGGTCGAGGCGGGGGGCCCCGCGCTCGAACCCCAGCACGCTGACCCCGGCCGGGTCCATGCGGAAGTGCACACCGCCACTCGCGGGCAGCCCGATCCAGCGCGCCGTCAGCACCCGGGAGAAGTGGCCGTGTCCCACGAGCACGACGTCGCCGCCGCCGAGCAGGGCGCGCGCGTCGGCGAGCACGGCGTCGGCGCGGGCGGCGACGTCGCCGGGGGTCTCGCCGCCGGGCCACGGCCCGTCCCAGATCGTCCAGCCCGGCAGGGACTCGCGGATCTGCGGCGTGGTCCAGCCCTCGTTGTCGCCGTAGTCCCATTCGACGAGCCGGTCGTCGACCGCGTCCACGCGCAGCCCGGCCAGCTCGGCGGTGTCCCTCGCGCGCGTGCGCGGGGAACAGAGCACCCGGGCGGGCGGGGCGTCGTGGCGGACCAGAGCCAGTGCGTCGCGCACCCGGCGGGCGGCGGCCCGGCCCTCGTCGGTCAGCGGGACGTCGGTGCGGCCGGTGTGCTTCCCGGTGCGCGACCACTCGGTCTCGCCGTGGCGCAGCAGGAGGATCCGTCCGTCCGGATCGGCGTCGGTGCTCACGGGCGGCGACGCTAGTCGCGGACACTGCGGGACGCTCGCGGTGATCAGGTCACCCGGTCGGGTCGGATCCGGACCCGACCGGGCAGTCCGCCGGGCGCGCCGTACCCGCAGGGTGGCCGGATCGGATGGGATCCGTGGCGGACCACGAGCCGAGGAGCGTCATGTCGTCGCAGTTCTCCCGCCGCCCCGCGCGGCGGCGCATCGCCGGGATCGCCGCCGCGGCCGGCCTGGCGGTCACCGCCGCGCTCACCGCGCCCGCCGCCGCGGGCGTCGCGACGGCCGCCCCGTCCGCCCCGGCGGTGCAGGCCGGGGCGATCGGCCCGGGCGTGCAGATCGCCACCCCGGTCACCGGCGGCGCCGAGCTGTGCACGGCCAACTTCCTCTACACCCCGGCCGCCGGGCAGGACGGGCACCGCGACGAGCCCGGCGGCCGCGGTGCCGAGCACCAGGCCGCCCCGGCCGGGGTGCTCTACCTGGGCGCGGCCGCGCACTGCATGGCGGGCGAGGACGCGATGTCCTCGGTCGACGGCTGCCGTGAGCCGGTCATGCCGGAGGGCATCGAGGTCGGCATCCGCGGCCGCGACGGGAAGAACTACACCGGACGGGTCGCCTACAACTCCTGGGCGGTCATGCAGGATCGCGGCGAGACCGACCCGCAGCTGTGCCTCTACAACGACCTCTCGCTGATCCGGCTGAGCCCGGCGGCCGTCGCCGTCGCCGACCCGACGGTCCCCGGCTTCGGCGGCCCGACCGGGCTCGACACGGACGGCACCGAGCAGGGGGAGAAGGTCTACAGCTTCCAGCCCAACCAGCTCGTGGCGACGCCGTACAAGCAGGGCCTGAGCCTCGGGCAGCCGGAGGGGCCGCGCACGCACGTCGTCTCCACCACGCCGCCGGGGGTGCCGGGCGACTCGGGCTCGGGCTACCTCGACGCGCGCGGCCGGGCGTTCGGGCTGCTGTCGAGCCTGATGCTGCCGACCAACACCAACGGGGTCACCGACATCGCCCGGGCACTGGCCTACGCCCAGCGCTACGGCGAGGTCGGCGCCCTGGAGGTCGTCCCCGGCCGGGTCCCGTTCACGCCGGGTGTGCTGCCGCTGACCGAGCTGCCCAGCGGCCCGTCGCTGCCCGCGCTCCCGCTCCCCGACCTCACCCCGGCGCCGCTGCGCTGACCCGCTGACACGGCTCCCGGGACCGGCGTGCGGCGATCCGTACGCCCGTCGGTGTGCGGGTGGCCACTCCGGACGCGCCGGGTGACCGGTCCCCGGCGTCCACCCGGTTAGACTCGTCGCCAGATCCGACAGCTCGTCCCGGCCCGGCGCCCCTATCCCGGCGCTGTGCGCGGGATGGCCGTCCGGCACCGCGAGCAGGTCGACGTCAACCCGCGACGCCCGGTGCAACGGCAGGCGCGTCCGTGCGCCGCTCTCGTACCGCACCACCCGTGGAGTCTTCCCATGACGCTCGCCCAGGACCCGACCACCCGTTCCGCCCCCGACCGGCACGAGGTGTTCGGCGCGCACGAGGGCGGCAAGCTCGCGACCGGCCTGACCGCGCCGCTGGCCGACGAGCGCGACCTGTCGATCGCCTACACCCCCGGTGTCGCCGACGTCTGCCGGGCCATCGCCGACGACGCCTCGCTCGCCGCCCGTTACACCTGGGCGCACCGGCTGGTCGCCGTCGTCAGCGACGGCACCGCGGTGCTCGGTCTCGGCGACATCGGGCCGCGTGCGTCGCTGCCGGTGATGGAGGGCAAGTCGGCGCTGTTCAAGTCCTTCGCCGGGCTCGACTCGATCCCGCTCGTGCTCGACACCACGGATGTCGACGAGATCGTGGAGACCCTGGTCCGGCTGCGCCCGACCTTCGGCGCGGTCAACCTCGAGGACGTCGCCGCGCCGCGCTGCTTCGAGCTGGAGCGCCGCCTGGTCGAGGCGCTCGACTGCCCGGTCATGCACGACGACCAGCACGGCACCGCCGTCGTGCTGCTCGCCGCCCTCGACGGCGCCTGCCGGGTGCAGGGCCGCTCGCTGTCGGACCTGCGCATCGTGATCTCCGGGGCCGGCGCGGCGGGCATCGCCTGCGCCCGCATCCTGTTGACCGCGGGTGCCTCGGACGTCGTGCTGCTCGACTCGCGCGGGGTCGTCGACGCCGGTCGCGGCGGGGAGAAGGCCGCGCTGGCCGCCGTCACCAACCCGCGGGCGGTCACCGGCGGGATCGCCGAGGCACTGGCCGGTGCGGACGTGTTCGTCGGGCTCTCCAGCGCCACGCTGCCCGAGGAGCTGCTGGCCACGATGGCCCCGGAGTGCATGGTCTTCGCGCTGTCCAACCCCGACCCCGAGGTGCACCCGGACGTCGCGGCCCGGCACGCCGCGATCGTCGCGACCGGCCGCAGCGACTTCCCGAACCAGATCAACAACGTGCTGGCCTTCCCGGGGATCTTCCGCGGCGCACTGGACGCGCACGCCCGCCGCATCACCGACGACATGAAGGTCGCGGCGGCCCGCGCCATCGCCGACGTCGTCGCCGACGAGCTGTCCCCGCAGAAGATCGTGCCCGGCCCGTTCGACCCGCGGGTGGCGCCGGCCGTCGCCGCGGCGGTGGCCCGCGCCGCGGGCGACGCCGGCGTGACCGCGGGCTGACGGACGGCCATAACCCCGGTTACGAAACGTGTGCGACCGGGGTCTGCGCCGAACGGCACGGCGCGCTGTGAGCGGTCGAACACACACGGTCGGATCGGTTGCCACCGCTCGCCGAGCACGTCACACCCTTCACCCTCCGGCGACTACCTGTCACCACCTGTGAGTGACGGTCAGAGCAATGGTGTTGGGCCGAACGGTCCCGTCACTCGCTGTATCGGGTGGCTCGATCGGTCTACCCGCCCGGATCGCCCGGCACGGTGGCTCGTTGTTCCCCACGGAGCTGCCGAACGGAACGGAGGCGGGCGTGTCGGAGCAGGAATCGCGGGCGGGACACCGTCCGGGTGCATCGGTCGGGGACCCGGCCGGTGGACGCGCGGAGCAGGCACCGGGTGCCCGCCGTGACAGGGACCGGGACCCCGGTCTCGCCGGTGACCTCGCCCGGGCCTTCGCCGGTCCCGGTGGCACCCCGGCGGGCCGCGCCCGGCCCGCTCCCGAGAACGAGCCGCTCCTCGGCCGGGCGGAGGCCCTGAACCTCGCCGCCGCGCCGGACGCCGAGATCTCCGGCGCGGGCTTCGGGGAGCCGCCGTTCGGCAGCGCCCGCCGCCTCCCCGGTGCGCCGCGCCCGGCCGGCCCGGCCCCGTCGGTCGCCGAGGCGGCCCCCGGCCCGGGGACCCCCGGGACCGGGGCCGCGGGTGCCGACGGTGCCGACCACTCCGCGGTGCAGCTCCCGCCCTCGCCCGCGATGGTCTGCGACGCCGGGGGCGTCGTCGTCCACACCAACGCCGCACTCCGCCGCCTCGCCGGCTCCGCCGACCCGACCGGCATGCGGCTCCCGCAGCTGCTCGTCGGCCCGGACTCCGACGCCCGTCTGGTCCGTGCCGACCGCCGCCTGGCCCGGGTCAAGGTCGTCCGCTGGAACCAGCCGGGTGACCGCACCGTCGTGCTGCTCACCCCGTTCCCCGACGCCGCGCCCGCGCCGTCGGACGAGGCCCCCGCGCTCGACCTCGAGCGCGCCACCCGCTCCGGCACCTGGACCTTCGACCTGCAGGCCGGGACGCTGACCCGCAGCGAGGGGCTCGTCGAGCTCTACCGCGCGCTCGGCGTGCGCCCCGACGGCCCCGACGGGCCCATCGAGGGCGAGCAGGTCGAGCGCGTCTGCCGGATGCTGCGCCGCGGCCCGGACGCCGCGCCGGAGCCCACCACCGCGCACAGCTCCGAGATCCGCCCCCAGGGCGGCGCGGTGCTGTCGTGCCGCACCCGGATCGACCGCACCCCCGGTGGTGCCCCGCTGCGCCTGATCGGGACCGTGCAGGACGTGTCCGACCGGCGCCGGGCCGAATCCCGCGCGCAGCGCTCCGGGCAGCGGTTCGCCGACCTCGTCGCCACCATCACCACCGGCGTCGCGATGCTCGACGGACGCGGACGGATCGTCGACGCCAACCCGGCGCTCTGCCAGCTGCTCGACGCCGACCTGGAGACCCTGCGCGGCGTCCCGGCACGCAGCCTGTCCGCCGAGCCCCAGTCCGACGGTCGCGGCGGGCTGCCGGACTGGCTGCGTGACCCGTCGCACCCCGAGCCGACCTACCGGATCGAGTCGCTGCCGCTGCTGCGCGCCGACGGGACCCGGGTCGACTGCGAGGTCGTGGTCAACGCCGCGCCCTCCGACGACGGCCGCCCGTTCTGGCTGCTCGTCGTCACCGACGTGGGGGAGCGCCGCCGCGCCGCCGACGTGCTCCGCGAGGCCGACACCGTCGACCCGCTGACCCGGCTGCCCAACCGGGCCGGGCTGCTGGAGCTCGCCGACCGGCTGCTGGCCGGGCCGGACGCCGCCCGGGTCGCCGTGGTCTGCGGCGACGTCGACGACTTCGCCCGCGTCAACACCGGCCTCGGCCACGACGCCGGCGACACCCTGCTCGTCGAGCTGGCCGGGCGGCTGCAGCGCGAGCTGCCGTACCACTGCACGGCCGGGCGGCTGTCGGCCGACGAGTTCGCGGTGGTCTGCGCCGACGTCGACGAGGTCGGCGGACCGCAGGCGCTCGCCGCCGTCGTCGCCGGGTTGCTGCGCGGCGACGTCACCGTGGCCGGTAGGCCGATCACGCTGACCGCCTCGGTCGGCGTCGCCGGGCGGGACGCCGCCGTGGCCGGCCCGCAGGCCGACGTCCGCGGCCCCCGCGGCGACGACCTGCTGCGCTCGGCCGAGGTCGCGGTGCGCGAGGCCAAGCAGCGCGGACGCGGCACGGTCGCCGTCGCCGAGCGGGGCGCCGTCGCCCCGGCGCGCCGCCAGCTGGAGCTGGAGGCCGAGCTGCGCGCCGCGATCGAGGGCGACGCGCTGCGCCTGGAGTACCAGCCGGTCGTCGCGCCGGACGGCACCGTGCTGTCCGCCGAGGCGCTGCTGCGCTGGTCGCACCCGGTGCACGGCGAGGTCTCGCCCGGCGAGTTCCTGCCGGTCGCCCAGCGCGGCGGCCTGCAGCGCGAACTGGACCTGTGGGTGCTGCGCACCGCGGCCACCGAGGCCGCGACCTGGCCCCGTGCCGGACAGGCCGTCGCCGTCGCCGTGAACCTGGCCGGGCTGCTGCCGGCCGACCCGTCGTTCCTGGCCGACGTCACCGCCGTCGTCGAGGGCGCCGGGCTGCCGTGGAACCAGATGGTGCTCGAGCTCGTCGAGACCAGCCTGGTCGCGCTGCCGCGCCCCGCGCTGGACGCGATGAGCGAGCTCGTGCACCGCGGCGTCCGCTTCGCCGTCGACGACTTCGGCACCGGCTACTCGTCGCTGGCCCGGCTCAAGGAGCTCCCGGCGCAGACGGTCAAGGTCGACCGCGCCTTCGTCACCGGCGTCGGCACCGACCCGGCCGACTTCGCGCTGGCCCGCGCCGTCGTCGAGGTCGCGCGCGCGATGGGCCGCAAGACCGTCGCCGAGGGCGTCGAGACCGCCGAGCAGTTCCACGTCCTGCGGGGCCTCGGGGTCGACGCGTTCCAAGGCTGGCTGTTCGCCCGCTCGCTGCGCCCTGACGACCTGCACCGGGTGCTGCGCGGCGGCGGCCTGCCCACCCCGGCGACGAGCGCGACCCCGGCCGACGGGACCCCGGGCGTCTGGTGAGCCGGTCGCGCCCGCCCGCCGCGGGCGCGACCGCCGTCGTCACCGCACGAACGCGCTCTGCCCCGTGATCGCCTTCCCGACGATCAGCGTGTTCATCTCCCGGGTGCCCTCGAAGGAGAACATCGCCTCGGCGTCGGCGAAGTACTTCGCGATCCGGTTCTCCAGCACCACCCCGTTGCCGCCCACGAGCTGACGCCCGAGCGCGACGGTCTCGCGCATCCGGGTCGCGCAGAACTCCTTCACCAGCGACGAGTGCGCGTCCGAGCCCCGGTCCTCGTCGAGCAGCTGGGCGTTGCGGACCGCCATCCCCAGCGAGGCGCTCACGTTGCCGAGCATCCGCACCAGCAGGTCCTGCATCAGCTGGAACCCGCCGATCGGGCGGCCGAACTGCTCCCGCTGGGCGGCGTAGGACAGCGCCAGCTCGTAGGCGGCCATCTGCACCCCGACCGCACCCCAGGCGGCGTTGGCCCTGGTGCGCTGCAGGACCAGGCCGGCGTCGCGGAAGGTGCCCGAGCCGCCGGAGAGCCGGTGCGACTCCGGCACCCGGACCCGGTCGAGCAGGATGTCGGCGTTCTGCACGATCCGCAGCGACTGCTTGCCCTCGATCTTCGTGATCGTCATGCCCTCCGACGGTGACGGCACGACGAACCCGCGGACCGCGCCGCCGGCGTCCGGGTCGGTGTCGCGGGCCCACACGATGATCAGGTCGGCGAAGGTGGCGTTGCCGATCCAGCGCTTCTCGCCGTCGAGGACCCACTCGTCGCCGTCGCGGGTGGCGGTGGTCTCCATGCCACCGGCCACGTCGGACCCGCCGTGCGGCTCGGTCAGCCCGAACGCACCGATCGAGTCCATCCGGGACATCGCGGGCAGCCAGCGCTCGCGCTGCTCGGGCGTGCCGCCGGCGTGGATCGAGCCCATCGCGAGGCCTGTGTGGACGCCGTAGAAGCTGTTGACCGACGGGTCCACCCGGGAGATCTCCGCGTGCAGGAACCCCAGGAACAGCCGCGACGCCGGCGGGTCGGCGTAGCCGGCCCCCGCGAGGTCGAGGCCCGCGAAGCCCTTCACGAGCTGCATCGGGAACTCGGCGCGGTCCCAGGCGTCGAGCACGACGGGGGCGACCTCGGCACGCAGGAACTCCCGCACCCGGCGCAGGTCGGCGCGCTCGGCGTCGGTGAGCAGGTCGGCGTAGTGGAACCAGTCCGCGACGTGCGGGTGGTCCGGGTCGAGGTCCAGTTCGGGCTTCGGCAGGCGCGTGGGCTCCTTCGGCATGGCCCCACTGTTGCGCCGCGGCGCACCCGCCGCACGGCAGAGCGGGCCCGCGGCAGTGGTCAGGGTCATGCCCGCGGCGTCGGTGCCGAACCGGACCGCAGGTCACGCGTGAGGGGGTCCCGTGACCTGCGGCCGACCGCTCGCCCGTCGCGCACGACCGGGTTAGTGTGCTGCGACCAAGCGGGGAGCAGGGGTCCCGCGCGACGGCAGGGGGAACCGCCGATGATCGAGTTCCGGGGCGTCACGAAGCGCTTCCCGGACGGGACGGTCGCGGTCGACGAGCTCGACCTCGTCGCCGAGCAGGGGCGGATCACGGTCTTCGTGGGACCGTCCGGCTGCGGCAAGACGACCTCCCTCCGCATGATCAACAGGATGATCGAGCCGACCGGCGGCGAGCTGCACGTCGACGGCCGGGACGTCCTGGCCGCCGACCCGGCGGAGCTGCGCCGCGGCATCGGCTACGTCATCCAGCAGGCCGGGCTGTTCCCGCACCGCACGATCGTCGACAACATCGCGACCGTGCCGATGCTCGTCGGGAGCAGCAAGAAGGCCGCGCGGGACCGGGCGATGGAGCTGATGGAGATCGTCGGCCTCGACACCTCGATGGCCAGGCGCTACCCGGCGCAGCTGTCCGGCGGCCAGCAGCAGCGGGTCGGCGTCGCCCGTGCGCTCGCCGCGGACCCGCCGGTGCTGCTGATGGACGAGCCGTTCTCCGCGGTGGACCCGATCGTGCGGGAGAGCCTGCAGGACGAGCTGCTGCGGCTGCAGTCCGAGCTGGGCAAGACGATCGTGTTCGTCACCCACGACATCGACGAGGCGATCAAGCTCGGCGACCGGGTCGCGGTGTTCCGGGTCGGCGGGAAGCTGGCCCAGTACGACGAGCCGGGCGTGCTGCTGTCCCGCCCGGTCGACGACTTCGTGGACTCCTTCGTCGGGCGCGACCGCGGCTACCGCGGCCTCGGCTTCCTGAGCTCCGACGACATCCCGCTCGGCCCGCTGCCGGTGCTCTCGGTCGGCGACCCCCTGCCCGACGACGGCTGGTCGCTCGTCGTCGACGGCACCGGCCGGCCGCTGGGCTGGGTCGCCGCCGGCGACGGCCCGATCGGCGAGGACGACGTCGTCCCCGGCGGCTCGCTCTACACCGTCGGCTCCGGCTCGCTGCGCGGCGCGCTCGACGCGGCGCTGTCGTCGCCGTCCGGGCAGGGCGTCGCCGTCGACGCCGACGGCCGGGTCGCCGGGGCGGTCACCGCGGACGCCGTGCTGGCCGCCCTGCCCGCCGCCCGCGACGCCGCGTGAGGCCGCCGTCGTGACCTGGGTGCTCGGCAACCTCGACCCGGTGCTGCGCGCGCTGCGCCAGCACGTCGTCTACGCGCTCGTCCCGGTGCTGCTCGGGCTGGTGCTGGCGATCCCGCTGGGGCGGCTCGCCAACCTGAACCCGACCGTCCGCGCGGTCCTGACCAACGCCGCCGGGCTGCTCTACACGGTGCCGTCGCTCGCACTGTTCGTGTTCATGCCGGCCGTCCTCGGCACCCAGATCCTCGACCCGGTCAACGTCGTGGTCGCGCTGACGATCTACACCGTCGCGCTGCTCGTCCGCACCGTGTCCGACGCGCTGACCGCGGTCCCCGGCAACGTCGTCGACGCCGCGAACGCCATGGGCTACACGCCGCTGCGCCGCTTCGTCGGCGTCGAGCTGCCGCTCGCCGTCCCGGTGATCGTGGCCGGGCTGCGGGTGGCCGCGGTGTCCACGATCAGCCTGGTCACCGTCGGCGCCGTGATCGGCTTCGGCGGGCTCGGCCTGCTGTTCACCGAGGGCTTCAACCGCAGCAACGATGCCCAGATCGTCACCGGCATCGTGCTCGTCCTGCTGCTGGCGCTGGTCGTCGACTCCGCGCTGCTGCTCGCGGGGCGGCTGCTCACCCCGTGGCAGCGGGCCCGGACCCGGAAGGCGGGCGCGACCACGTGAACCTCTTCGGATGGCTGTTCACGCCCGAGAACTGGACCATGACCGGCGGCATCCTGGCGCGGCTCGCCGAGCACCTCGGCTACACCGCGCTGACCCTGCTGGTCTCGGTCGTCGTCGCGGTCCCGCTCGGCGCCTGGATCGGGCACACCGGCCGCGGCGGGTTCCTCGTCGTCGGGCTCGCGAACGGGCTGCGCGCGCTGCCCACGCTCGGGCTGCTCGTGCTGCTCGCGACGTTCCTGGGGCTGTCGCTGCTCGGCCCGCTCATCACACTGATCGTGCTGGCCGTCCCCGCCGTGCTCGCCGGCACCTACGCCGGGATCCGCAACGTCGACCCGGCCGTCGTCGACGCGGCCAGGGGGATGGGCATGCGCGGCCCCGAGGTGCTGTGGAAGGTCGAGCTGCCCAACGCCCTGCCGCTCATCATCGGCGGGCTGCGCAGCGCGACCCTGCAGGTCATCGCGACGGCGACGATCGCCGCCTACGTCTCCCTCGGCGGCCTCGGCCGGTTCATCATCGACGGCCTCGGCCAGCGCGACTTCTCAGTGATGATCGGCGGCTCGATCCTGGTGGCGCTGCTCGCGATCATCGCCGACCTGCTGCTCGGCGGGCTGCAGAAGCTGATCGTCTCGCCCGGCCTGCAGGCCACCGGCCGGACCGCCGCCCCGCGCCGGTTGCGCGCGGTCCCCACCCGACCCGAACCGGTCCGCGAAGCGGCCTGACCCTCCCCGAGAGGACCCACCATGAGACGCACCCGACTGCTCGCCGCCGTCGCGGCGACCGTCACCGCCGCGTTCGCGCTCTCCGCCTGCGGCGGCGGCTCCGACCCGCTCGCCGGCGGCGGGCAGCCCGCCGACACCGACCAGAACACGGTCGTCGTCGGTGCCGCGAACTTCACCGAGAGCCAGATCCTCGCGTCGGTGTTCGCCCAGGCGCTGCAGGCCAAGGGCGTCACCGTCGAGACCCGCCCGCCGATCGGGTCCCGCGAGGCCTACATCCCGGCGCTCAAGGACGGCTCGATCGACCTCATCCCCGAGTACTCCGGCACCCTGCTGCAGTACCTGGACAAGGCGGCGACCCAGACCGAGCCGGACCAGGTCTACACCGCCCTGCAGTCGACGCTCGGCACCGCCGACCCGAACCTCATCGTGCTCGACAAGGCCGAGGCCGAGAACAAGGACGCCGTCGTCGTCACGAAGGAGACCGCGGCGCAGCTGTCGGCCCCGACCATCGACGCGCTCGCCGCCCGCTGCGGCGAGCTCGTCTTCGGCGGGCCGCCGGAGTTCCAGACCCGCCCGGACGGCATCCCCGGCATCGAGAAGACCTACAACTGCACGTTCAAGAGCTACCGTTCGCTCGACGCCGGCGGCACTCTGACGGTCACGGCGCTCAAGAACGGTGACGTCCAGGCCGCCGACCTGTTCACCACCGACCCGGCGATCCCGGCGAACGAATTCGTGGTCCTTGACGATCCAAAGAGCAATTTTGCTGCGCAGAATGTTGTTCCGTTGATCAATAAGGCGAAGGCGACTCCGCAGGTAGTTGATGCACTTAATGCCGTGACGGCAAAACTGACAACGCAGGAGTTACTTGGGATGGGGGAGGCGGCGGGAGCGTCTGACAAGCCGTCAGTGGAAACTATTGCCCGGGACTGGCTCAAGCGGCAGGGACTCGTCTGACCGAGCCTCTCACTACGGAAGTCCCCGTACGGAGCTGGTGTTCCCTCGTTCGGGAACGTTGTAGTTGTAACCGCATCGACAGCGGCCTGGAAGGCTGCCACACGAGGTAGGTGATGTGATGTCAGCCTGAGATGTTCGTCCGCGAGGCCGACCGGGATGAGGCTCGACGCCTGGCAAGGACTACCACGACGGCGAAGTACCTGATCCCATTACGGCGGGTGGAGATCGTGCTCGCATCGCCGCAGCGCGACCGACGCCGTCGCGATTTCCGTTGCGAAGCCGCAATGCGGGGGGGCCTCCACCCAGCCGAGCACAGCTGATTCCGCTGAGCAGCAACGAGATCCGACGACTCTCGCCACCCTCGCCTCCGCACCGCTGACCTGCACGGACCGGGTCATGCACTGGTCGCGCTGGCGGCGGATACGCCAGCACCAAGCCCGCGCCTGCCAGTACCGGCGCCGCGGCGAACGACCACCAGACTGAACAACTGCCGTTGCAGTACTAGGCCAACCGCAACGCCCCCCCCGAAAGGATGCTTCGGCCCCGGAAGTCAAGTCTGTGGGTGCCGAACGTTGATTGAAAAGGAACTGACCACTCCTTCGGGGATGAATCGTGTTCGACGGTCCATCTCGGGTGCTAGGCTGATCAACATCAACCATGGGGGGCGACGATGAATCGTTGGGTAAGACACTTCACCGCGTTTGCGGTAGTTGCGATGTCACTTGTCGGCGCCTCCTTGATGTTGGCTCCCCCGGCGGAGGCAGCGCCCTGGGGGGCCTGCGGCGCAAGCACTCCAGAGTCCAAGTTGGTGCGGCAGTTCGCCGTGAATGCCCGCAGCAACTACTATCTTCGCTGCGGAAACGCTAATGTGGGCTACCGACACATCGTAGCCAGGCACCGAGTGGACTTCGAAAAGTTGGCGGCCGGGACATATATGAACTGGCGAGATGTCGCTGATCTTGCGATGGAGTCGATCGCGCGAGACCCTGATGTTGCTCGGCCGGCAGGAGATGGAAAGGGGTGCTTGAACCGAGTGATCTACCTCAAGAATCTTCGTACGAACCAAGTTGTCCGCCAGCAGAACTTTCGAATGTTCGTGGTCCTCTCCACTGGAGACGTCATTACTGCGTATCCTGATGTAAGGAACTGTCCTTGATGGTTGACGGGATCAGTGGGGTGGTAATTGCTGGACTGGAGTCCGATGGATTCGAGGTGGAGGCCGAGGGTGACGCTGGAGTCTTCAGCGTTATAGGGCGAGACGATCTCGCGTATCGTCGACCCGTGCAGCTCATTGTCCACGAGTCCGACATCTCGGAGTACTGCAGCTGCATGGTGCGGGATGGCTCGTATCCGTCCTCAGTGGAGGAGGCGGCGGGGTTGGCGGCACTGCACGTCCAGGAGATGTTGGGTGCGGGCCATGACAGAAACCGCAATACAGTGCGTCGCACGGGGTTCCGGCGGACTGGAGGCACCGTTGAATTGTTTGTCGATTCGGAGCCTGTGGAAATTGAATCGGATCAGTCTCTAGGTGTCAATACATGGGTGGCTGAACGCCCTGAGCGTACTTGAGTAGAAGCAGACTGTCTCGCCACTGTGGGAGATCAGGATGAATGTCACGAGCCTGCACCGCTACCCGGTCAAGTCGATGCTGGGGGAGGACCTCGCCGCGCTCGACCTGGACACCCACGGCGTCGTCGGCGACCGGGCGCTCGCGCTCACCGACCCCGACTCCGGTCTGGTGGCCACTGCCAAGCAGCCCCGGCACTGGCGGGCCCTGCTGCGCTGCGCCTCGTCCGGCGTCGGCGACGACGTCCGGGTCACCCTCCCCGACGGCCGCACCGTGGCCGCCGGGGCCGCCGCCGGGCCGCTGGCCGAGCTGCTCGGCCGCCCGGTCGTCGTCGCGCAGCAGCGGGCCGACGGCGCCGTCGTCGAACGGCCGGACCCGGAGGACGTGCTCGCGCACGGCCTCGACGCCGAGGTCGACGCGCCGACCCTGGAGATCGCCCAGGGCACACCCGGCGGCCGGTTCGTCGACCACTCACCGGTGCACCTGATCACCACGGCGACGCTCGACGCGCTCGGCGTCGAGGCGCTGCGCTACCGGCCCAACGTCGTGGTCGCGACGCCGCCGGGCACCGAGCCGTTCGTGGAGAACACCTGGCTCGGGCGACGGCTGACCCTCGGCGACGTCGTGCTGGTCGCGACGCTGCCGACCCCGCGCTGCTCGGTGCCGACGCTGGAGCACGGCGACCTGCCGCGCGCCCCGCACGCCCTGCGCGGCCCGGCCGACCGCAACCGCGTCGAGGTCGAGGGCTTCGGTGTCCTGCCCTGCGCGGGGCTCTACGCCCGCGTCGAGCACACCGGCACCCTGCGCACCGGGGACCGGCTCGAGATCTCCTGACCGCCCGGCCCCGTCCCACCCGTTCGTGAGGAGGGACGGGGCCGTGAGGCGGGGGGTCAGGTCAGGCGGCCGTAGACGTCGGTGACCAGCAGGACCGCGAACAGGACCGACGAGATCCCCAGGATCGCGTTCGACAGCCACCGCGAGCGCGCCTCGGGCGCCACCATGCGGGTGTTGAGCAGCAGGAGCAGCGTGACCGCCAGGAACGGCATGAAGAACGAGCCCAGCACGCCGTAGACCAGGGTCAGCGCGAACGGCCGCCCGATGAGCAGCAGCGCCATCGGCGGGAACGTCAGCCACAGCAGGTACCCGCGGAAGGGCAGCGAGCGCTCGGCGCGGGCCGCCTCGTAGGCCCCGGGCCGCCCGGGCCCGTCGCCGCGCTCGGGTCCCTCTCCGTCGCCGCGCCCGGGCGTCGCGACGGCGGCGTCCTCCTCCCCGGTGACGACGGCGTTCGTCACCTCCGGCCCGATCGCGGCCTTCTTCCCGTGCGGCAGCCGGATCGCCCGCACCCAGTCGGTGAACAGCAGTGACACGCCGTTCCACACGCCGAGCAGCGAGGTGAAGGTGACCGAGAGGAAGCCGACCAGGAACAGGATCCGCACCGGCTCGCCGTAGAGGGCGCCGAGCCGGTCGGCGAGGGTGAGCAGCCCGCTGTCGGACTCGGTGAGGTTCTCCCCGAACAGGATCGTGGACCCGACGACGAGCATCGAGACCACGAAGATGCCGGTCATGATGTAGCCGGTCGCGTTGTCCAGGCGCATCATCGACAGCCACTTCGGGCCCTTCCAGCCCTTCGCGAACAGCCAGTAGCCGTAGGCGGCCATGGTGATCGTCCCGCCGACGCCGCCGATGAGGCCGAGCACGTAGACCGTGGACCCCTCGGGCAGCCGGGGGACGAGGCCGTTCGCCAGCGCGGGCAGGTCCGGGCCGACCAGGATCGCGACGAACACGACCGTCGCGAACTTGATCAGCACGAGCACGGTCATGAACTTCTCGAACGCGTGGTAGCGCTGCACCCACACCAGCGCGAGCCCGACGACGCCCGCGATCGCCGCCCACCCGCCGACCGGCAGCCCGCCGAACAGCGCGTTCAGCGGCAGCCCGACCGCCGACATCGCGGTGGCGCCGTAGACGAAGCCCCACACCACGATGTAGACGCCGAAGAAGCCCGTCGCCCAGTAGCCCAGCCGCCGCCAGCCGTCGAGCATGGTCGCGCCGGAACCGAGGTGCCAGCGACCGACGGCCTCACCGAGCGCGAGCTTGACCAGGGTCCCGACGACGGCGGCCCACAGCAGCACCGTCCCGAACGACGCCCCCGCCACCATCGTCGCGACGAGGTCGCCCGCGCCGACGCCGGTCGCCGCGGCGAGCAGGCCCGGCCCGATCGAGCGGATCTTCCGCGCGCCGGTGGGGGGTTCGAGGAAGTCCGTCTGCGGACCGGGGGAGGCCATCGTCACAGTCTCCGATCACGGCGTCGTGGGAGGTGTCGCGCGGGTTCGCCGAGCACGCTAGGCGAGCGGGGCGGTGCATTCCAGCGCGGAAGGGTCACGAACGGACGTATCGGACCCCCCGATCGCGGCGACGGGCTACGACGCACGGCGCACCCGCCGTTGCAGGCGGTGCACGCCCGGCGCACCATGAACGGGTACCGGGACCGGCCGATAGATTGACCGCGGCGTCGGCCGGGTCACGGTCGCCGCACGCGCACGCACGGAGGGTGGGCATGGCGAACATCGACGAGATCCGGGCCGGGATCGGGCGGGCCAACCAGCAGGCCACCGAGAGCCTCGGCGCGCTGCGGCACGCCCGCCAGGCCATCGAGGAGGCCGGCGCCGCGTTCTCCCAGAACATCTACGGCACCGCCCAGAACGACGCCGACGACGCCCGCGCCCGCTTCGCCGCCGCGTCGGAGAAGATCGACGAGGTCGAGCAGGCCCTGCACATCGCCATGCAGTCCGCCGACGACGTCGCCTCGCGGCTCTGACCGCGCCCGCCCGCCCCTGATGGCACGTCGTCCGAACCGTCGCGAGCGGATCCGGTCCGCCTTCGACGGGTTCCACCGGGCGGCGTCGCGGGCCCTGGGTGCGGCGGAGGGCCGCCGCGACCGGGCTGCGGCCCGGCACGCCGAGGTCATGGCGGAGCTGTGGCTGCGCGAGACCGGGCACGACGCCGCGCGCCGCGACCCGGGGCTGGCCCGGGTGCTCGGCAACCCGCGGCTCGCGGGCGTCCTCGCCCGGGTCGCCGAGGACCGGGCGCACGTGTTCGACCGCTGGCAGGGCGACTCGCCGCAGACACTGTCGGAGATCGTCGCCGACGCCACCCCCGGCGCCGCCGGGGACGCCCCGGCGGACTGGAGGCCGGTCGCGGGCGCCGTCGAGCCGACCGGCCCGGTCCCGGAGATGTGGGTGCTGGGCACCGGCTCGGTGGAGGGCGGTGCCCCGTTCCGGGTCGCGGTCCCGCTGCTCGACGGCGCGCACCTGCAGGTGGTGTCGACGCCACGCTCCCGCGACCGGGCCGAGGCGATGGTCGAGCAGCTGGTCCTGCGCACCGTGCGGTACTTCCGGCCCGGCGCGGTGAACGTGCACGTCTGGGACGTCGGCCAGCTCGCAGGCGCCCTGCCGGGGCTGTACCCGCTGACCCGCACCGGGCTGCTGACCGTGCACGACCCGACCCGGCTGGGGCGGCTGCTGGACCAGCTCGCGGACCGGATCCGCCGGGTGCAGACCCGGGTGCTCGCCGACGGCGCCACCTCGCTGCGCGAGCTCGCCGACCGCACGGGGGAGCGGCCCGAGGCGTGGCTGGTGGCGGTGCTCGTCGGCAACGGCCGCGAGCTGCCCGAGGCCGAGCTGCGCCAGCTGCAGCGGGTGGCGCGCGGCGGTGTCGCGGCCGGGGTGCAGCTGGTGCTGCTCGACGTGCCGGCGGCCCTGCCGCGTCCGGTGGAGACCGTCGGCTTCGGGGACCCGCCGGGCGTCGACCCGGCCGACGACCGGTCGCCGGTCCCGGTGCGGACCTCGGTGACCGGGCCGCACGTGCTCGTCGAGCCGGACCCGCCGGTACCGGCCGACGACGTCACCGCGGTGTGCGAGGCGATCGCCGCCGGGCACGAGCAGTGGCGCGGACGGCTGGGCGCGTTCAAGGACATGCTGCCCCGGCGGCGCGGCGAGGGCCGCTCGCACGACGGGCTCAAGGTCGTCGTCGGGCACGAGGACGGCATCCCCGCCGAGCTGAGCCTCGACGACCACTCCCCGCACGCGCTCGTCGGTGGGCCCAGCGGGTCGGGCAAGACGAACCTGCTGCTGGCCTGGATCGCCGGTCTCGCCGCGCACTACGGCCCGGACGAGGTCGAGCTGTACCTGCTCGACTTCAAGGAGGGGGTGTCGTTCACCCCGTTCGCCCCGGACCCCGACGGCCACCGCGCCGACCGGCTCCCGCAGGCCCGGCTGATCGGCGTCAACATCAACACCGACCGGGAGTTCGGGCTGGCACTGCTGCGCCACCTGTCCGAGGTCATGCGCAGCCGCGCCGAGGCCGCCCGCCGGCACGGCGCGACCAAGCTGGCCGAGCTCCGGGTGGAACGTCCCGACCTGCGGCTGCCGCGGATCGTCGCGGTCATCGACGAGTTCCAGTTCCTGTTCACCGGTCGCGACGCCGTCAGCGCCGAGGCGACCGCGCTGCTGGAGGACGTCGCCCGGCGCGGCCGCTCGCAGGGGGTGCACCTGGTCCTGGCCAGCCAGGACGTCTCCGGCATCGACGCGCTGTGGGGCCGCTCGGCGATCTTCGAGCAGTTCGTGCTGCGGATCGCGCTGCCCCGCGCGCGGCGGATCCTCGCCCAGGACAACGAGGCCGCGCTGGCGCTCCCGCGCTGGCACGCGATCGTCAACCACGACTCGGGCGTCGCGCACGGCAACCACGTGGTCCGGCTGCCCGAGGCGGGCGGCCCGGTGGTCCGCGACGTCCAGGTCACCGCGTTCACCGACTTCCCCGACACCCCGGAGCCGGTCGTCTTCGACGGCGCCCGCGCCCCCTCCCACGACGCACTGGCCGCCCGGCTGCCCGCCGACGGCGTGCCCCGCGCGCTGGTCGGGCAGTTCGTCGACGTGCACGGCAGCCCCGCGGCCGCCGAGCTGTCCGACGGCCCCGGCCGCAACCTCGGGGTGATCGGTCCCGACGCCCGTGTCGCGGTCCCGCTGCTGTGCTCGGCCGTCCGCTCGGTGGCGGCGTCGCTGCCCGACCCGGCCGGTGCGCAGGTCCTGCTCGTGCCGCTGGCCCCGGACGCGGCGGCCGCGGGCGCGCTCGCCCCGGACCTGCCCGGCACGGTGGAGAAGGTGTCCGCCGACGGGTTCGCCGCCCGCGTCGCCGAGCTGGCGGCGACGGTCCGCGCCCGGGCCGCGTCGGGCGGCGGTGGGGGACACGCGTCGCTGCTGGTCGTGGTGTTCGGCGCCGACGCGGCGGAGTCGATGCTGGACCGCACCGGCACCGAGGACCTGCGGGCGCTGCTGCGCCACGGGCCCGGGGTCGGGGTGCACGTGCTGGGCTGGTGGCAGGGCGCGCAGCGGCTGAAGACGCTGCTGGCCCCGCCGGGTGCGGCGATCGACGACCTGGGCGCCTGGGTGGCGACCGGCGTGCAGGGCACCGACCTGGTGCCGCTGCTGGGCGGACAGCCGCTGGACTGGACGCCGACGCCGGGGCGCGCGCTGTTCCTCGACCGCTCCCGGCACGGCCGCCCGCAGCTGGTCATCCTGACCGACGCGGGCGGGGGCGGCCCGGACAGCGTCGCCGGAGGTGGGGTGTGAGTGCCGTGGAGCGCTACCGCGCGGTGGTGGCCGAGCTGGCCGGCGCCGTCGTCGACCTGCGGGAACGCGACGCCCGGCGGGCCGAGGAGCTGCGCCGCGAGCTGCGCGGCACCGAGCGGGAGCTGCGCGACGCCGCGGACCGGCTCACCCTGGCCCGCGGCATGTTCGAGCTGCGCTGGGAGGCGGCGTTGCAGCTGATGTGGTCGGCCGAGGAGCCGGGGCGGCCCCGGCCGCGGCCCGACCTGCGGGCCGACCCCGACGAGCACGCCGCGCTGGAGGAGGCCGCCGACGAGGCCCTGCGCGAGCTGCGCTCCTCGGGCGACCGGCGGCTGTTCCGCCTGCGCCGCGACGACGACTGACCCCGCCCCGCACGCCGCACCCGTCCGGCCCGGCCCGGCCCGGCCGCGGGCCGGATACGCCGAGATGCAGCCCGGGGCCGCCCCACGGGTGGCGGGCAGCCCCGAGCTGCATCTCGACGGTCGTGCCGGGGGTCCGGGGCCGGTGGTCGCCGTCCGCCCCTCCCCGGCGTACCGCGTGGGCGGCACCGGATGGTGGGCGGGCGGTCAGCCCAGCGGGACGACGCCCAGCAGCAGCGCGACCCCGAGCATCACCAGCGAGCAGAGCGCGGCCCGCCAGATCACCCTGCGGTGGTGGTCGGCCAGGTCGACCTTCGCGAGCGAGACGAGCAGCAGCAGCGCCGGGACCAGCGGGCTGGTCATGTGCACCGGCTGGCCGATGATCGAGGCGCGGGCCATCTCCACCGGGGCGATGCCGTAGTGGCCCGCGGCCTCGGTGAGGATCGGCAGGATGCCGAAGTAGAACGCGTCGTTGGTGAGGAAGAACGTCAGCGGCATGCTCAGCACACCGGTGATCACCGCGAACCAGGAGCCGACCGACGGCGGTACGGCCGAGACGATCCCGTTCGCCATCGCCGTCACCATGCCGGTGCCCGACAGGACCCCGACCAGGACCGCGGCGGCGAACACCATGGACACGACGCCGACGATCGAGGTGGCGTGCGAGGTCACCGCCCGGAGCTGGTCCTCGGGCTTCGGGAAGTTCACGACCAGGGCGATCGCGGCGGCCGCGACGAACACCAGCGACAGCGGCAGGACGTCCATGCCCAGCAGCACCAGCAGCGCGACGGTGAGCCCGAGGTTGAACCAGATCAGCTTCGGCCGCAACGTCGGACGGTTCGGGTCCAGCGTGCCCTCCAGCGCGCCCCCGGCGTCGGCTCCGTCGGCGGGGCCTCCGCCCGAACCGGTGGCCGGGCCGTCGGTGGCGGTGCCCCCGCCGACCAGGGCGGGCTCGCGCACCGCCACCATCTCGTCGGCGACGACCGACAGCGTGCGGCCCGAGACCAGCAGCCGCTTGCGCTCGGAACGGCCCAGCTGCCAGGCCAGCAGCAGCACGGTGGCGATGCCGGCCACCATGCCCGGGACCATCGGGTTGAACAGCTCCGAGGGCGACACGTTCAGCACCGTCGCGGCGCGGATCGTGGGGCCGCCCCAGGGCAGGATGTTGAGCACGCCGTTCGCGAGGTTGGCGACGACGGTCAGCACCACCGGGCTCAGCCCGAGCCGCAGGTAGATCGGCAGCAGCGCGGACACCGTGATGATGAAGGTGGTCGAGCCGTCGCCGTCGAGGGAGACGACACCGGCGAGCACCGCGGTCAGCACGACCAGGCGCACCGGGTCGTTGTCCACCGTGCGCAGCACGAAGCGGATGAGCGGGTCGAACAGCCCGACGTCGATCATCGTGCCGAAGAAGATGATCGCGAAGAACAGCAGCACGGCCGTCGGCGCGAAGTCGGAGAACGCCGACGAGATCGAGTCGACGACGCCGTCCTCACCCGGCTCGGACAGGCCGGTGCCGGTCGCCACGAGGGCGAAGGTCAGGGGGACGAGTACCAGCGCCAGCGTCGGCGCGAGCCGCTTCGCCAGGATCAGGTACATGAAGACCGCGATCATCGCGGACCCGAGAACGATGAGCATCGGTGCTCCTCCTCGACGGATGTGTCGAGGAGCGACGCTAGGTCCGGGGCCCGGCCCCGGTCCCGCTTGCGGACACAGCCCACGTAGTGGTCGCTGCGTGCCCTGTGGTCGTTGTGGTCACGGGGCTACTCGTCGTCGGCGTCGTCGCGCGCGAGGAAGCTCGACAGCCGCTCGACGGCGGTCTCGAACTGCGGGTTCGCGTCGACGAAGGCGCGGAGCCGGTCGGCCAGCCACTCGACGCTGACCTGCTCGTCGCCGCGCCGGTCGACGAGCTCCTCGATGCCGCGGTCGGTGAAGTACATGCCGGCGAGGATACGGCGGCCGCCGCTTGACCCGGACGCGACGGCATCGTTTCCGATGGGTCTCCCACCGCCCCGTGAGGAGATCCCATGTCCACCGCGCCGCCCGCCGCGACCGTCGCCCCGACCCCGGTGAGCGACCGCGCGCTCGCCCCCGACCTCGCCCGGGGCGCGATGCTGCTGCTGATCGCACTGGCCCACGCGCCCTGGTTCGCCTACACCTCCGAGCTGGGGGCCACGCTGCTCCACGCCGCGGACGGCGGACCCGCCGACCGGATCGCCCAGGTCGTGACCATCACCGCCGTCGACGGCCGCGCCTGGACGCTGTTCGGGTTCCTGTTCGCCTACGGCATCGGGCAGCTCCACGCCCGCCGGATCGCCGGCGGCGGCACCGACGCGCAGGCGCGGCGGCTGCTGCGCACCCGGCACCGGTGGCTGCTCGTCCTCGGCCTGCTGCACGCGGCCCTGCTGTGGCAGGGCGACATCCTGGGCACCTACGGGGTCCTGGGCCTGGTGCTGGTGCCGCTGTTCCTGCACCGCAGCGACCGCACCCTGCGGATCGGGGCCGGGGTCCTGGTCGGTCTCGCCGTGGCCGTCCCCGCGGCGACGGGCGTGCTGGCGCAGTTCACGGGTGGCGCGACGCCGACGTCCGCCGCGCAGCAGCTCGCCCTCGCCACCCCGGACTGGTTCGCGACGCTGCCGCTGCGGCTCGCGCTGTGGGTGTCGGCGATCCCCGGGGCGTTCGTGACGCTGGTGATGCCTGCCGCGGTGCTGCTCGGGCTGCTCGCCGCGCGGCACCGCGTGCTGGAGGAGCCGGGCGCGCACCTGCCCCTGCTGCGCCGCACCGCCGCCGTCGGCATCGCCGTCGGCTGGTCGGCCGGGCTGGCCCAGGCCCTCGTGCACGTCGGCGTCGTCGCGCTGCCGGACCCGGGTGCGTTCGCCGGCCTGCACATCGCCACCGGGATCTTCGCCGCGCTCGGCTACGCGGCGGTGTTCGGCCTCGTCGCGCACCGGCTGGGAACCCGTCCGACGGCGCCGCTGCCGGTCCGGGCCCTGGTCGCGCTCGGCCGTCGCTCGCTGAGCGGCTACCTGGCGCAGTCGCTGCTGTTCGTGCCGCTGCTCGCCGCGTGGGGCCTCGGGCTGGGCGCGCACCTGTCGGGCTGGTCGGCGTCGCTGGTCGCGGTCGGGGTGTGGCTGCTGACCGTCGTCGTCGCGTACCGGCTCGACCGGGCCGGCGTGCGGGGGCCCGCCGAGACGCTGCTGCGCCGCCTGACCTACGGGCCGTCGCCGCGGAGCGCTCGGTAGCGTCGACGGACCGCCGCGCCCGCGGCCCCGCCGCCCCCCGATCCGGAGTTCTCATGGCACTCACCCCTCCCGTGGCCCGCACCCTGCACGACGTCGGCCTGGCCGCCTGGTTCGGCGGCTCGCTGATGGGCGTCACCGGCCTCAACGGCGCACTGGACGCGGTCGGCGACCCGGCCGAGCGCGAACGGCTCGCCGGCGCGGGCTGGGGCGGGTGGGGCCGGATCGGCACCGCCGCGACGGCGGCGCACCTGCTGGGCGGGGCGGGCCTGCTGGCGCGCGACGCGGTCCGCCGGCGCGAGCCGGGCGTCGCGGCCGCGGCGGCGACCCGGACCGCACTGACCGGTGCCGCGCTCGCCGCGAGCGCCTGGGCCGGGGCGCTGGGCCGCCGCGCCGCGACGCCGGAGGGCCCGGATGCCGCGCTGCGCCGCCGGATCCGGGTGGCGGAGTGGGCCGTGCCGGTCGTGACCGGCGTCGCGGTCGTCGCCGGGGCGCTGCGCCGCTCCTGACCCGTGGGACACGGACGGCCCGGCCGGGGAGATCCCCGACCGGGCCGTCGTCGTGCGTGGTGTTACCGGGCGAACGCCTTGTCGATCAGCTCGGCCTGCTCGACCTCGTGCACCTTCGACGAGCCGGCGGCCGGGGCCGCCATCCGGCGCCGGGACACCCGGGTGAAGCTGCCCTGCAGCTGGGGCAGCTTCTGCGGCAGCTCCAGGCCGTAGTACGGCCACGAGCCCTGGTTGGCCGGCTCCTCCTGGACCCAGCGGACGTCACCGGCGGCCTCGGGGTAGCGCTCGAGGACGGCGGCGATCTCCTCGGCCGGCATCGGGTAGAGCCGCTCGACGCGGACCAGCGCGGCCTCGTCCACGCCTGCGTCGCCGTTCTTGCGGCGCTTGTCGCGGGCCGCGGCCAGCTCCCAGTAGATCTTGCCGGAGCAGAACAGCACCCGCTTCACCCCGGAGACGGTGTCGCCCTTGCCGGCGTGCTCCGGGTCGTCGATGACCGGGCGGAACCGGCCCTCGGTGAAGTCGGACAGCGGGCTGACGACCTGCTTGGCACGCAGCATCCACTTCGGCGTGAAGACCACCAGCGGCCGGCGCACCCCGTCGAGGGTGTGCTGGCGCAGCAGGTGGAAGTAGTTCGCCGGGTCCGACGGCAGCGCGACGGTCATCGAGCCCTCGGCGCACAGCTGCAGGAAGCGCTCGATGCGCCCGGAGCTGTGGTCGGGGCCCTGGCCCTCCAGGCCGTGCGGCAGCAGCAGCGCGACGTCGGAGAGCTGGCCCCACTTTGCCTCGCCGGAGGAGATGAACTCGTCGATGATCGACTGGGCGCCGTTGACGAAGTCGCCGAACTGGCCCTCCCACATGACGAGCGCGTCGGAGTTGGCGACCGAGTAGCCGTACTCGAAGCCGACCGCGGCGAACTCCGAGAGCGCCGAGTCGTAGGGCAGGAACCGGCCCTGCCCCTCGGCCAGGTTGCGCAGCGGGAAGTACTCCGCACCGGTGTGCCGGTCGATCAGGACCGAGTGCCGCTGCACGAAGGTGCCGCGACGCGAGTCCTGACCGGACAGCCGGACCAGCCGGCCGTCCATCGCCAGCGAGCCGATGGCGAGCAGCTCGGCGAAGGCCCAGTCGACGTCGCCCTCGCGGGACATCTTCTCGCGCTTGCGCAGCACGGGCTCGACCCGCTTGTGCACGGCGAACCCCTCGGGGAGGTTGGCGTGCACGTCGCCGATCCGGTGGACGACCTCGAGCGGGACCGAGGTGTCGAGGTCGGACGGGACGAGCTGCTCGGACTCGATCGACGGCGAGATCACCGGCGGGGTCTTCTCGAGCTCGCGCACCTCGTTGAAGACGTGCTCGAGCTGGTTGGAGAAGTCCTTGAGCGCCTGCTCGGCCTCCTCCATGGTGATGTCACCACGGCCGATCAGCGACTCGGTGTAGATCTTCCGGACGCTTCGCTTGGCGTCGATGATGTCGTACATCGACGGCTGGGTCATCGAGGGATCGTCGCCCTCGTTGTGGCCCCGGCGCCGGTAGCAGATCATGTCGATCACGACGTCGTTGTTCCAGCGCTGGCGGTACTCCACGGCCAGCTTGGCGACCCAGACGCAGGCCTCCGGGTCGTCGCCGTTCACGTGGAAGACCGGCGCGCCGATCATCTTCGCGACGTCGGTGCAGTACTGCGAGGACCGCGAGTGCTCCGGCGCGGTGGTGAACCCGACCTGGTTGTTGACGACGACGTGCACGGTCCCGCCGGTGCGGTACCCGCGCAGCAGCGCGAGGTTCAGCGTCTCGGCCACGACGCCCTGACCGGCGAAGGCCGCGTCGCCGTGCATCAGCACCGGCAGCACGGTGAAGCCGCCGTCGCCCTTGTCGAGCAGGTCCTGCTTCGCGCGGACGATGCCCTCCAGCACCGGGTCCACGGCCTCCAGGTGCGACGGGTTCGCGGTCAGCGAGACCGCGGTCTCGCCGTCGCCGAACATGCGGAAGTACTTGCCCTCGGCACCGAGGTGGTACTTCACGTCGCCGGAACCGTGCGCCTGGCCCGGGTCGAGGTTGCCCTCGAACTCGCGGAAGATCTGGCTGATCGGCTTGCCGACGATGTTGGCCAGCACGTTGAGCCGGCCACGGTGCGGCATGCCGATGACGACCTCGTCGAGCTCGCGCTCGGCGGCCTTGTCCAGCACGGCGTCGAGCAGCGGGATGACGGTCTCGCCGCCCTCCAGCGAGAACCGCTTCTGCCCGACGTACTTGGTCTGCAGGAAGGTCTCGAAGGCCTCGGCCGCGTTCAGCCGGGACAGGATGTACTTCTGCTCCGAGGAGTCCGGCTTGACGTGCGCGACCTCGATGCGTTCCTCGAGCCACTTGCGCTGCTCGGGGTCGGCGATGTGCATGTACTCCGTGCCGATGGTGCGGCAGTAGGAGTTGCGCAGCAGGCCGAGCACGTCGCGCAGCTTCATGTGGCTCTGCCCGCCGAACCCGCCGACCGCGAAGTCGCGGTCGAGGTCCCACAGGGTCAGGCCGTGGCTGAGGACGTCGAGATCGGGGTGCCGGCGCTGGCGGTAGTTCAGCGGGTCCGTGTCGGCCATCAGGTGGCCACGGGTCCGGTAGGACTCGATCAGCTCCAGCACGCGGGCGGTCTTGTCGACCTCGCCCTCGGGGAAGTCCTGCACCCAGCGGACCGGCTCGTACGGCACCCGCAGCGAGGCGAAGATGTCGTCGTAGAAGCCGTCCTCGCCGAGGAGCAGCTGGTGGATCCGGCGCAGGAAGTCGCCGGACTCGGCGCCCTGGATGATCCGGTGGTCGTAGGTCGAGGTCAGCGTGATGATCTTGGAGATGCCGAGCTCGACGAGCCGCTCCTCCGACGCGCCCTGGAAGGCGGCCGGGTACTCCATCGCGCCGACGCCGACGATCGCGCCCTGGCCCACCGACAGCCGCGGCACCGAGTGGTTGGTGCCCAGCGTGCCGGGGTTGGTCAGGCTGATCGTGGTGCCCGCGAAGTCGTCGGCGGTCAGCTTGCCGTCACGGGCCTTGCGGACCATGCCCTCGTAGGCCTGCCAGAACTGCGCGAACGACATGTTCTCGCAGCCCTTGATCGACACGACGATCAGCGAGCGGCTGCCGTCCTTGCCCGGCATGTCCATCGCCAGGCCCAGGTTCACGTGCTCCGGCGTCGCGACCGAGGGCTTGCCGTCGGTCTCGGCGAAGTGCCGGTTCATGTTCGGGAAGTCGGTCAGCGCCCGGACCAGCGCGTAGCCGATCAGGTGGGTGAACGACAGCTTCCCGCCGCGCGTGCGCTTGAGGTGGTTGTTGATGACGATGCGGTTGTCGGCCAGCAGCTTGGCCGGGACCGCACGGACGCTGGTCGCGGTCGGCAGCGTGAGCGACGACGTCATGTTCTTGGCGATGGCGTTCGCGGCACCGCGCAGCGGGGTGGTGGTCGCGCCACCCCCGTCCTGCGCCGGCTTCGCGGCCTTGGAACCGCTGCCCGCGGCGGGCTTGGCCGATGTCCCGTTCGACGACGCCGGGGCCGGTGCGCTCGCGGTGCGCAGGCGCTCCTCGGCGGGCGGCGGCTCGGCCTTCGGGGTGACCGGCGGCGGGACGTCGCGGGAGGTGGCGGTGCCCTTGCCGCCTGCCTTCCCGCCGTTCGTCACGGCCTTCTGGGCCGGGGCGTCGCCGGAGCCGGCCGCGCCGGTCTCCGTGCCGCTCCCGCTGCCCTGGTCGTCCTCGGTGGCCGCGCCCCGGGTGACCCCACCCGAGGAGGCCGCCGGGGCGGACCCGTTGCCGGCGGAGGTGTCGGCCGGCTCCTCGGTCCCGACGGACGACGAGGAGGCCTTCTCACCGTCCTTGCCGTAGTCGGCGAAGAACTCGTGCCAGGCCGGGTCCACGGCCGACGGGTCCTCCTGGAAGCGCTGGTACATCTCCTCGACGAGCCACTCGTTCGGACCGAAGTCGCTCGCCTGATGGGAGGTACTGCTCGATGACACTCTGCGTCAACCGCCTTGATAGCTGCTCGATTTGTCGCGACCGGCTACCAGGTTAGTCCCCTCGGCGCGAGACCGGGCAGTGTGCCGGGTCCCACTTCGTGATCGTTTCGTGATCGACCGCACGCGGACGGCGAGCGGCACGATTCAGAAGCCGGGCGGGGACCCGAGGACGCCGACCACCGCGGTCTGCGTCGCCGTCTCGGCGACGACCGTCCCGACCGGCGGGCCGACGCGGGCCGGGCGGCGGACGGTGTCGCGCTCGCCGGCGTACTGCCCGTCGACGGGGGAGATCAGCAGCTCGGTGCGGACCGGCCCGTCGTCGTGGACGAGGGTGGGGTGCCGCTCGCCGTCGAGGTTGTCGGTCTCGCCGAGGGAGACGGCCGGCATCCGGCGCAGCGCGGCGTAGAGCACCGCGCGCAGTTCGGCGGGGACCCGGCAGGTCCGCAGCGCGTCGACCGCGCTGGGGAACGGGCCGGTGTAGCCGCGGCCCGGCGGGCTGTCGGCGATCAGCCGGTCCAGCATCGCGGCCGGGTCGCGGGGCAGGCCCGCGAGGAACGCCTCGGTGGGGTTGGCCCACGAGCCGACCTTCGCGGCGGGCCGGTGGCCGTGGAGCGCGGCGTAGAAGTCGCCGTGCGGGGCGCGGAAGCGGCCGGTGGGCCACTGGTCGGCGATGTCGAAGCCGTCCTCGATCGCGGCGGCGCCGTCGCCGGACAGCCAGTGCACGCGGCCGGTCAGCTCGCGGTCGAGCAGCCAGTCCTGGGCCGGGTCGAGCGGGGTCCACTGCTGGAGCAGGTGCTCGCTGTAGTGGACGCAGAGCTCGTCGCGGGCGAAGCAGGTCCCCATCCACCAGGCGTGCGTCGCCGTGTGCCGGTACTGACCGGGGGAGATCGGCTCGTCGGAGGTCCGGATGGCGAGCTCCAGCAAGTCGGGCTCCTCGTCATGTCGCGAGTCCTGTCGCGGGTGCCCCGGCAGGGGTTGCCCGGGGCGCCGTGAACCGTGGATGACGTCACACATTCTCTACGCCCTGCCTACGAGCCGTGACGCGACCCCCCGGTACTGGGCCGAACGGCGCAATGCCGCAGGTCCCCTCGTCGGGGGGTGACGTGGTGCTCACGCGGCCGGGCCGCGGCCGGACAGCCGGAACCCGCGGTAGCCGTCGGCGGCGACGTCGGCGCAGGTCGCGGCGTAGCGGGCGAACCCGCCGGCGTAGGGCATGAACACGCTCGGCTTGCCCGGCACGTTCGCGCCCAGGTACCAGGACGACGCGGCCCGCGGCAGCAGTGTCGCGTCGGCGGCGGCCCGGTTGTGCTCGCCCCAGTCGCGCTCGGCGGCCGGGTCGGCCTCGATCCGGTCCCGGCCGGTCGCGCGCAGGTGTGCCAGGCAGCCGGCGATCCAGTCGACGTGCTGCTCGATCGAGGTCGGCATGTTCGTGAGCACCGACGGGCTGAACGGCCCGGTGACGGTGAACAGGTTCGGGAAGCCGGACACGGCCAGTCCCAGGTAGGTCCGGGGGCCCTCGCGCCAGGCGTCGCTCAGCGCGGTGCCGTCCGGGCCGACCGGGTCCAGCCGCAGCAGCGGACCGGTCAGCGCGTCGAAGCCGGTGGCGAACACCAGGTCGTCCAGCTCGTGCAGCGCGCCCGAACGCAGCCGCAGGCCACCCGGCTCGACGGCCTCGACCGGGTCGGCCCGGACGTCGACGAGCGTCACGTCGTCGCGGTTGTAGGTCTCGAAGTAGTGGGTGTCGATCGGCGGGCGCTTGGTGGCGAAGCCGTGGTCGTGCGGGAGCAGCGCCTCGGCGGTGGCTGGGTCCTCGACGACCTCCCGGATCCGGTCGCGGATGAACTCCGAGGCGGTGGCGTTGGCGGCCTCGTCGGCGAGCAGGTCCCGGTAGGCCGCGCGGAACCGCAGCCCGCCGCGCTCCCAGGCGGCCCGGTAGACGCGCTCGCGCTCGTCGTCGGGGTCGTCGAGGGCGGAGCGGTCGTCGATCGTGAACGGGTGCCCGTTGGTGGATCCGGCCTGGATCTCGCGGATGTGGTCGTAGTCGGCCTTGTAGGCGCGCGACTCGTCCTCGGTCAGCGGGCCGTTGCGGGCCGGGATCGAGTAGTTCGGGGTGCGCTGGAAGACGGTCAGGTGCGCGGCCTGCTCGGCCAGCACCGGGATCGCCTGGATCCCGGTCGAGCCGGTGCCGACGACGCCGACCCGCCGCCCGGCGACGTCGACGCCGCCGTGCGGCCAGCTGCCGGTGTGGAACCAGCGCCCGGCGAAGTCGTCCAGGCCCGGCAGGTCCGGCACGTTCGCCGCGGACAGGCAGCCGACCGCGGTGACGAGGAACCGGCAGCGCAGGTCGGGGCCGTCCTCGACGGACACGGTCCAGCCCCGGCCGTCGGCGTCGGCGCGGGCCCCGGTGACGGTGGTCGAGAGCCGGATGTCACGGCGGAGGTCGAACCGGTCGGCGACGTGGTCGAGGTAGGCCCTGATCTCCGGCTGGCGCGGGTAGCGCTCGGTCCAGGTCCACTCCTGCTCCAGCGCGGAGTCGAAGGAGTAGCAGTAGTAGTAGCTCTCCGAGTCGCATCGCGCGCCCGGGTAGCGGTTCCAGTACCAGGTCCCGCCGACGCCGTCGGCGCGTTCCAGCACGACGGCGGACATCCCGAGCCCGCGCAGACGGTGCAGCATGTAGAGCCCGGCGAACCCGGCTCCGACCACGACCGCGTCGAACTCCTCGGAGGCGACGTCCTGACCAACAGCGCTGTCGACCATGTCACCCAGATGAGCACGCCCGCGCGGGCCCGGCAAGCCCGGACCTAGGACATCCAGGTCTTGAGCTTCTCGAACGTGTGGTTCACGTCGTCGGTCATCGGGTTCACGTGCAGGTGGGTGATCCCGTTCTCCTGCAGCGCCGCGATCCGCTCGCGGACGTGGCCCTCGGAGCCGATCAGGGTGACCTTGTCGATGAAGTCGTCCGGGAGCGCGGCCATGGCCTCCTCCTTCTTCCCGTCCAGGTAGAGGTCCTGCACGGTCTTCGCCGCGTCGGCGTAGCCCTGCTTGGCGAAGACGGTGTTGTAGAAGTTCTTGCCGCGCGCGCCCATGCCGCCGATGTAGAGCGCGTAGAGGCCGCGGGCGGCCTGGCGGGCCGGTTCGAAGAACTCCTCCTCGAGCGCGACGATCCCGCCGCCGGTGATCTGCAGGGGGCCCAGCTCGGGGGCGCGCTTGGCGTAGCCGGCCTCGAGGGCGGGCCCGAAGACCTCCTGGATCTTCTCCGGCAGCACGACGTGCGGCAGCCAGCCGTTCGCGAGCTCGGCGGTCATCTGCAGGTTCTTCTCGCCCAGCGCGGCCACCCAGATCGGGATGTCGGCGCGCTTGGGGTGGTTGATGATCTTCAGCGGTTTGCCGAGGCCGGTTCCTCCGGGCAGCGGGATCGGGTAGAGCCCGTCGTTGGTGAGCTTCTCCTCCCGCTTCCAGACCTTGCGGCAGATCTCGATGATCTCCCGGGTGCGCCCGATCGGCTTGTCGTAGGCGACGCCGTGGAAGCCTTCGATGACCTGCGGGCCGGATGCGCCGAGGCCGAGGCTGAACCGGCCGTCGGACAGGGCGTCGAGGCCGGCCGCGGTCATCGCGGTCAGGGTCGGGGTGCGCGAGTAGATGGGCAGGATCGCCGAGCCGATCTCGAGCCGCTCGGTGCGTGCGGCGAGGTAGCCGAGCACGGAGACGGCGTCGAAGGAGTAGGCCTCGGCGGCCCAGACGACGTCGAGGCCGGCGCGTTCCATGTCGGTGACGGCGTCCGCGTTGCGGATCGGGTCGTCGCCGTAGGGGAGGACGGTGGAGAGCTTCACTCCCCGTTCAGTACTCACAAGTTACTCGTCGGTCAAGCCCGGACCGGGGCGGAACCCGAATCCCAACAGGGGGGTTAACCGCACTGCCCGCGGGGTACGGGTTCCGCGACAGTGGGACGCATGACGCTCGAGGCCGCACCTCCCCGCAGCACGTCCGCGAAGCGGACGCCCGCGCCGATCGTCGACGGGCAGCGCCCGCCCGGCGCGATGTTCCTGGTCGGACTGTTCGTCGTCCTCCCGACGCTCGCGCTGTTCGCCGCCGTCCCGCTCGCGTGGGGCTGGGGCCTCGGGTGGGTCGACGTCGCGCTGTTCGTCGTGTTCTACCTGGTCAGCGGCCTGGGCGTGACGGTCGGTTTCCACCGCTACTTCACCCACGGCTCGTTCAAGGCGAACCGGCCGCTGCGGATCGCGTTGGCGATCGCCGGCAGCATCTCGCTGCAGGGCAGCGTGCTCGACTGGGTCGGCGACCACCGCCGGCACCACGCGTTCTCCGACAAGGAGGGCGACCCGCACTCGCCGTGGCTCTACGGCACCGGCGCGAAGGCGCTGGTCAAGGGCTTCTGGCACTCGCACATGGGCTGGATCTTCAACCGCGACCTCACGAACATGAAGCGGTTCGCCCCGGACCTGCTCACCGACCGCGACATGATGCGCGTGGAGAAGGCGTTCCCGTTGATCGTCGTGTTCAGCCTGGCGGGCCCGGCGCTCGTCGGCGGCCTGGTCACCATGTCCTGGTGGGGCGCGTTCACCGCGTTCTTCTGGGCCGGCCTGGTCCGCGTCGCGGTGCTGCACCACGTCACCTGGTCGATCAACTCGATCTGCCACATCTGGGGCGAGCGCCCCTTCGCCTCCCGTGACAAGTCCGCCAACGTGTGGTGGCTGGCGGTCCTGTCCTTCGGCGAGTCCTGGCACAACCTGCACCACGCCGACCCGACCTGCGCCCGGCACGGTGTGAAGAAGGGCCAGATCGACATCTCGGCCGTCGTCATCCGGGGCTTCGAGAAGCTCGGCTGGGCGACCGCGGTCCGCTGGCCCACCACGCGCCGCCTCGAGAAGCTCTCGAAGAAGCCGGCCGCCACCGCGGCCTGACCCCTCCGCGTCATACGTCCGACGCCCCCGGTGCCCCGTGCACCGGGGGCGTCGTCGTGTCCGGGGCCCTAGCGGCGACGCCGGGCCGGTCGCCGCCTCCCCGCCGTCGACGGGGGGCGCGGTGCCGGCGCGGCCGGGGGCTCGCTGCGGCGGGTCCGGGTGCTGTGCGCCGAGCGGCCGCGCACGATCCCGATGAACTCCTCCATGAGGTCGCTGTTCTCCGCGTCCGGCCAGGTCAGCGCGACGCCGGACCCCGGGGCGTCGACCAGCGGCCGGTAGGTGAGGTCCCGGCGGTGGTGCAGCCGGGCCAGCGACTGCGGGACGACCAGCACCCCGACCCCCGCGGCGACGATCTCGACCGCCTCGGCCGTCGTCGGCGGGGCGTACTCCGCGGCCCGGCCGGGCGGCCCGTCGGGCCAGTCGAGCGTGTCGTCGCCACTGCGCAGGACGATCTCGTCGGCCAGGTCGGCGACGGTCACCTCGTCGGCCGCGGTCACCACGTGCTCCTTCGGGACGACCACCACGGTGGTCTCGGTGTAGAGCGGGATCGCGTGCAGCCCGGTCCGGTCGATCGGCAGCCGGGCGACGGCGGCGTCCACCGTGCCCGCGCGGACCAGGTCCGCGGCCTCGGCGGCGGTCACCGTGTGCAGCTCCAGGGTGACTCCGGGGCGGCGCTCGGCCCACATCCGGGTCCACTTGCCGGGGGTGACGCCCGGGACGTAGCCGAGGTGGAAGGACGTGGCGGTCACCGGTCGAGGCTAGCCGCATAGCCTGGTGACATGACGCGCCAGAGGTCCGCACAGACGATGAAGCCCGCGACCGCGGCGAAGAAGCTCGGCGTGCTCCTCGACGCCACGCCGGCCGACTTCCGCGAGGGGGTCGTCTCGCGCGACGAGCTCGACGCCCTGCAGGCCGACCCGCCGGAGTGGCTGCGCGAGCTGCGCACCACCGGGCCGCACCCGCGCCCGGTCGTCGCGGACCGGCTCGGGGTGTCGATCTCGGGGCTCGCCCGCGCCGGGATCACCGAGCCGCTGACCACCGAGCAGATCGCCGCGATCAAGTCCGAGGAGCCCGAGTGGCTCGCGCGCGAGCGCGCCACCCGCGCCGAGAGCCAGCGCGAGGCTGCACGGTTGAAGGCGCAGCAGCAGAAGAAGTAGGTCGAGGACCGGAACCGTCCTCGTCCGCCGCCAGGCTCGTGGCATGACGAGCTACCTCCTGGTCCCCGGTTTCTGGATCGACGCGACGGCGTGGAGCGCGGTCGCGGACGACCTGCGCGCCCGCGGGCACGACGTGGCCGCGCTCGACCTCGGCCACGAGCCCGGTGCGACCGCGGAGACCCGCGTCGACGAGGTGCTCACCGCACTCGGGGACGCGGGCGCCCCGGTCGTCCTGGTCGCCCACAGCGGTGCGGGCCCCGTCTGCGCCGCGGTGGCCGAGCGCGCCCGGGGCCGGCTCGCGCACCTCGTGTTCGTCGACACCGGACCGCTGCCCGACGGTGTCGCACAGATCGACTTCACCCCGCCCGACGCGCAGGCCGCGACCCGGGCGACCCTCGCCGGGCACGGCGCGCTGCCGATGCCGGCCCGTGCCGAGCTCGACGCCGCCGGCAGCAGCACCGCCGGCGTCCCGGACGCCGTGTTCGACGACGTCCGTGCCCGCTCGGTGGCCGAGCCGCCGGGGGTGGTGCTCACCGGCGCGCGTCGCGGGACGCCCGACCCCTCGCTGCCCAAGACCGTCGTGGCCTGCAGCTTCGCTCCCGACGACGTCCGGGAGCTGATCGACGCGGGCGCACCCGGGTTCGCGGAGATGGGCGGTCCGGAGTGGACGATCGTCGCGCTCCCGACGGGGCACTGGCCGATGCTGTCCGAGCCCTCGGGGCTCGCGGGAGTGCTCGACGGGCTGGGGTGACCCGCTGCCTCGGTGCGTGCCGCCGGCACTCTGCCAGGGGTGCCGGGCCGCGGGTCGAACGCCGAGATGCAGCTCAGCGGGAGTTGTGGATCTCCCCAGCCCGCTGAGCTGCATCTCGGCGTCCGGAAAGCGTCGATAGGCGACTCAGGGTCGTGCGGGGGCGCGCCGCAAGCCTTCAGCTGCGTCTCGACGGAGGTGTGCGGCGAGGGCCCGGACACGACGACGCCCGGACCGGTGACCCGGCCCGGGCGTCGTGACGCGCTGCTACGCGACGATCAGACGTCGTAGCGGTCGGCCATCATGACCTTGTCCCACGCGGCGACGAAGTCACGGACGAACTTCTCCTTCGCGTCGTCGGAGGCGTAGACCTCGGCGACGGCGCGCAGCTCGGAGTTCGACCCGAAGACCAGGTCGGCACGGGTGCCGGTCCACTTCACGTTCCCGGAGGCGTCGACGGCCTCGAAGGAGTCGTCGTCACCGGCGACCGAACGCCACTGGACGTCGGAGCCCAGCAGGTTGGTGAAGAAGTCGTTGGTCAGCGTGCCGACCTTGTCGGTGAACACGCCGGCCGTCGACCCGCCGGTGTTGGCGCCCAGCACACGCAGGCCGCCGACCAGCACGGTCATCTCCGGGGCGGAGACGCCGAGCAGGTTCGCGCGGTCGACGAGCAGGAACTCGCCGGGCAGGGTGTGGCCCTTGCCGCGGTAGTTGCGGAAGCCGTCGGCGGTGGGCTCCAGGTAGGAGAACGACTCGACGTCGGTCTTCTCCTGGGTGGCGTCGGTGCGGCCCGGGACGAACGGCACGGTGATGTCGTGCCCGCCGTCCTTGGCGGCCTTCTCCACCGCGGCGGCACCGGCCAGCACGACCAGGTCCGCGAAGGAGATCTTCTTGCCGCCGGTGAGCGAGCCGTTGACGTCGGACCGGAGCGACTCCAGCGTCGAGACGACCTGGCGCAGCGTGTCGGGGTCGTTGACCTCCCACTGCAGCTGCGGCTCCAGGCGGATGCGGCCGCCGTTGGCGCCACCGCGCTTGTCGGACTGGCGGAACGACGAGGCCGCGGCCCAGGCGGTCTTGACCAGGTCGGTGACCGACAGACCGGACTCGAGGACCTTCGCCTTGATCGACGCGACGTCGTCGGCGTCCACCAGCGGGTGGTCGACGGCCGGGACCGGGTCCTGCCACAGGAGCTCCTCCTGCGGCACCCAGGCGCCGATGTAGCGCTCCTTCGGGCCCATGTCGCGGTGGGTCAGCTTGTACCAGGCGCGACGGTAGGTGTCCTCGAACTCGGACGGGTTGTCCAGCCAGCGGCGGGTGATCTCGCCGTAGGACGGGTCGACCCGCATCGCGACGTCGGTGACCAGCATCGTCGGCTTGCGGTTCGGGTAGCCGGGCTCCGGGTCGGGGATGATCTCCGGGGCGTCCTTGGCGATGAACTGCTTGGCACCCGCCGGGGACTCGGTCAGCTCCCACTCGTAGGCGTAGAGGTGCTTGAGGTAGTCGTGGCTCCACCGGTTCGGGGTCCGGGTCCAGATGACCTCGAGCCCGGAGGTGATGGCGTCACGGCCCTTGCCGGACCGGAAGTTCTGCTTCCAGCCCAGGCCCTGCTCGGTGATGTCGGCGGCCTCCGGCTCGGGGCCGACGTTGCCGTTCTCGTCCGGGTTGGCGGCGCCGTGGGTCTTGCCGAGGGTGTGGCCGCCGACGATCAGCGCAGCGGTCTCCTCGTCGTTCATCGCCATCCGGCCGAAGGTCTCGCGGATGTCGCGGGCCGCGGCGATCGGGTCACCGCTGGCGTCGGGGCCCTCCGGGTTGACGTAGATCAGACCCATGTGCGACGCGCCGAGCGGCTTCTCCAGCTCGCGGTGGGCGAAGTCCTTGCTGCCGCCGTAGCGCGCCTCGTTGCCCAGCCAGACGTTCTCCGAGCCCCAGTAGACGTCCTCGTCGGGCTCCCACACGTCGGCGCGGCCGCCGGCGAAGCCGAACATCGGGAAGCCGGAGATCTCGTGGGCGCGGTTGCCCGCGAAGACCATCAGGTCGGCCCAGGAGACCTTGCGGCCCCACTTCTGCTTGACCGGCCACAGCAGCCGGCGGGCCTTGTCGAGGTTGCCGTTGTCGGGCCAGCTGTTCAGCGGGGCGAAGCGCTGCATCCCGGCGCCGGCGCCGCCGCGGCCGTCGTAGGTCCGGTAGGTGCCGGCCGAGTGCCAGGCCATCCGGATGAAGAACCCGGCGTAGCTGCCGTGGTCGGCGGGCCACCAGTCCTGCGAGGTGGTGATGACGGCGTCGACGTCGCGGGCGAGCTCGTCCAGGTCGACGGTCGCGAACTCCTTCGCGTAGTCGAAGCCCTCGTCCATCGGGTCCGCGGCGGGAGCGTGCTTGCGGAGGATCTTCAGGTTGAGCTGGTTCGGCCACCAGCTCTGGTTGCCGCCACCCTCGGTGGGGTGCGCGATGCGGCCGGCGGCGACGGGGCAACCGCCGTCCTGCTCGCGGTTCATCTCGCTCTCGACGGTGGGGTGCTCGTCAGACACGGGACATCCTCTCGGGATCAGTGGATGAGCAGTCGGGGCACCGGCCCCAGTAGACGACCTCGGCCTCGTCGATCACGAAGCCGTTGTCGTCGGAGGCGGTGAGACAGGGTGCGGCGCCGACGGCGCAGTCGACGTCGGCGATGGCGCCACAGGACCGGCACACCACGTGGTGGTGGTTGTCGCCGACCCGCGCCTCGTACCGCGCGACGGAACCGGTGGGCTGGATCCTGCGGACCAGCCCGGAGGAGTGCAGCGCACGCAGGACGTCGTAGACGGCCTGGTGCGACACCTCCCCGAGGTCCTCCCGCACGACACGGATGATCGACTCCGTGTCCGCGTGCTGGTGGGAGTGCACCGCCCGCAGCACGGCCAGGCGAGGACGCGTCACGCGCAGCGACGCCGCGCGCAGCATGCCCTCGTAGTCCGATGCGTTCGACACGACGGCGAGACTGCCTGCTTTTCTTGAATCGGTCAAGTTTCGGCGTGTCTCAGTATGAGACCGGCGCCACGTCAGACGGTGCTGCGCTCCCGGCCCGCCCAGAACGGTGCCCGGAGATCCTTCTTGAGGATCTTGCCGGTCGGGTTGCGGGGGAGCTCCGGCAGGACGTCGACGGTCTTCGGACACTTGAACGACGCCAGATGGGCGCGCGCGTGAACGAGCAGCTCCTCGGGGTCGACGGTCGCCCCCGGCGCGGCCACCACGCAGGCCTTCGGGACCTCGCCCCACCGGTCGTCGGGCACTCCGATGACGGCGACGTCGCCGACGGTCGGGTGCTCGGCGAGCACCCGCTCGATCTCGGCCGGGTACACGTTCTCGCCGCCCGAGACGATCATGTCCTTGATCCGGTCGGTGACGTAGACGTAGCCGTCGGCGTCGATGTGGCCGCCGTCGCCGGACCGCAGCCATCCGTCCGGGGTGATCGCCGCCGCCGTCGCCTCCGGCTTGTCCCAGTAGCCGCTCATCAGCTGGTCGGTCCGCACCCAGATCTCCCCGGGCTCGTCCGTGCCGAGCCGCTCGCCCGTCGCCGGGTCGCGCACCTCGATCGTGCAGCCGGTGATCGGCCTGCCCGCCGACACCAGCCGGTGCTCGACGGCCGGGTCCCCGTGGTCCTCCGGGCCCAGTGAGCTGACCACGCCGCAGGCCTCGGTCATCCCGTAGACCTGGTGCAGCTTCGGGCCGAACAGCGCCAGCGACGCCCGCATCACCGGCAGCGGCATCGGCGAGGCGCCGTAGGAGATGGCCCGCAGCGACGTGTAGTCGCGGTCGGCCGCGCCCGGCACCTGGGTCATCGCGCCCATCAGCGCGGGCACCCAGAACGTGTGCGTGATGCCCTCTGCGGCGACCATGTCCAGCAGCGCCGCCGGGTCGGGCATCCGGGCCATCACGATCCGCGCGCCCTGGGCGAGCGCGAGGAAGGCGTAGCTGGTCCCGCCGACGTGGAACAGCGGCATCGCGACCTGCACGACGTCGGTCGGCGTCAGCTCGAAGTCCGCGGCGACGTGCGCGGCGTGCGCCAGCATCGCGCTGTGGGTGAGCATCGCGCCCTTCGGGAACCCGGTGGTGCCCGAGGTGTAGAGCTGTACGAAGCAGTCGCCGGGGCCGGCGTCGTAGGGGTCGGTGTCCGGCTCGTGCGCGGCGAGGAACGCCTCGTACTCGTCGGCGTCCCCGCCCACGTGGAGCACCCGCTCCACCGCGGTGAGCTTCTCCCGCAGCTGCCCGACCGCCCCGGCGAACTCCGGGCCGACCAGCAGCAGCCGCGCCCGGGCGTCGCCGATCACGTAGACGATCTCCGGCGGGGCGAGCCGGAAGTTCACGACCGCGTTCGCCGCCCCGATCCACGCGCACGCCAGCAACAGCTCCAGGCACGACGGGTGGTTGAGGTCCAGCACCGCGACCCGGTCGCCCGGGCCGATGCCCTCCGCGCGCAGGGCCGCCGCGAGCCTGCGCACCCGGACGTCGAGCTCGGACCAGGTGCGGCGGACGTCGCCGAAGCGCAGGGCCTCGTCGTCCGGGCGCCCGGTGGCGTGGGTGCGCAGCAGGGAGGACACGGTGCTGGTCGGGTCGATCACGGGGCGGCTCCTCGGGGCTCGTCGCTGAGCGTGTGACGCACGCCATTCAAGTCCGTTTCGTCGGTCTCGCGCCAGTGCCGACCGGATCGGTCCGATCCCGGGACCCCAGGTGCGCGCGGGAAGGCCGGGCGCAGGTCGAGGGGGCCGATGTCGTCGCGGTGGCGCACGACGAGGTCGCCACCGCGACGGAGGAGATCGCGGCCGGGGTGCCGTCGGCGACGTGGCCGGTCGACGACCAGTCGCCGGAACGCACGCGTTCCGTCGGTCGCTAGGGTGAGGGTGTGACCGTCCGACGAGCCACCACCGGCGGAGCGGTGCTGCGCCCCCGCGTCACCGAGGCGATCGTGTCCGCGACCTTCGCCGAGCTGGCCGTGTGCGGGTACGCCCGCCTGTCGATGGAGGCCGTCGCCCGGCGTGCGGGGGTGGGCAAGGCCGCGCTGTACCGCCGCTGGTCGTCGAAGCAGGAGATGCTGGCCGACCTGGTCCGTCAGGCCGTCGCCGACACGTTGCCCCCCGCTCCGTCGACCGGCGCGTTCCGCAGCGACCTGCGGGAGCTGCTCGGGGAGCTGCGTGACCAGGTGGCCGCCCCGGTGGTGGCGGACGTGGTCCCGACGCTGCTGGCCGAGCTCCGCCACACCCCGGCCCTCGCCGAGGTGGTGCAGGCGGACGTGGCCGGCCCCCGGCGGGAGGTCGGCGTGGAGATGCTGCGGGCGGCGGTCGAGCGGGGGGACCTCCCGCCGTCGGTGGACGTCGATCTCGCGGTCGACCTCCTGATCGCTCCGCTGCTGTTCCGGGTGCTGGTCACCGGGGCGGCGTGCGACGACGCGTACCTGGACACCCTCGCCGCGGCGGTCGAGGCGGCGGTGCGCGCCACCGCGTAGCGGTCGTGGTCCCGGCCGCCGCCGTCGGGCCGACCCCGCGCCGGGGCCGCCTCCCGGCGGGATCCCGGTCTGGGTGAGGATGGCCGGCAGGCGATGCCCCGGTGCGAACCGGGGCGCGACGCGAGAACGGCGGGAGGCCGGAGTGCAGGAGACCGCGTCCACGGACCCGGCGACGGCGGCCGGGAGCGGGCGGATCGTCGTCGAGGGTCTGGGCAAGAGGTTCGGCCCGGTCGAGGCCGTGCACGACCTGTCGTTCACCGTCGAGCCCGGCTCGGTGACCGGGTTCCTCGGACCCAACGGCTCGGGCAAGACGACGACGCTGCGGATGATCCTCGGCCTGGTCGTGCCCAGCACCGGGCGCGCGCTCGTCGACGGCGTCCCGTTCTCCGCGCTGACCTCGCCCGGCCGCGTCGTCGGCGCGGTCCTGGAGGTCCAGGGCGTGCACCCGCGACGCACCGCGCGTGCGCACCTGCGCGCCGCGGCCGCCGCGATCGGCGTCCCCGACTCGCGGGTCGACGAGGTCCTCACACTGGTCGGCCTGGCCGCCGCCGCGGACCGCTCGGCGGGCGGGTTCTCGCTCGGCATGAACCAGCGCCTGGCCCTGGCCGTCGCGCTGCTCGGCGACCCGCGCATCCTCGTGCTCGACGAGCCGGGCAACGGCCTCGACCCCGACGGCATCGCCTGGCTGCGCTCGTTCCTGCAGGCCTTCGCCGCGTCCGGGCGCAGTGTGCTCGTCTCCTCCCACCAGCTGGCCGAGATGGAGCTGACCGCGCAGCGCCTGGTCGTCATCGACCGTGGTGCCTGCCGTTTCGACGGCACCGTCGCCGAGCTGCGCGCCGGCCACGGCTCGCGGGTGCTCGTGCGCGCCGCGGACCCGGCCCGGCTGGCCGAGGCGCTCGCCACGGACGGGATCACCGAGATCGACCGCGTCGACGACGGCGTGCTGGCCGTCGGCGGGGCCGACGCGGTCCGCGTCGGGGACCTGGCGCTCGCCGCGGGCGTCGCCGTGTACGGCATGAGCGAGGAGCGGGCCGGGCTGGAACAGATGTTCCTGCGCCTGCTCGCCGGGGAGGAGCAGCGCTGATGGCGACCGTGAGCCTCGACCGCTTCCGCGCGGTCCTGACCGCCGAGGTCCGCAAGACCCTGTCCACCCGGGTGTGGTGGCTGCTGTTCCTGCCGGTGCTGCTGCTCGCGCTGGCCCAGAGCCTGCTCGGCAGCATCCTGCAGCTGCTCGTGCCGCAGGCCACCGAGACCTCGTCGATCCTGATGCTCGCCGGGCTGGCGTCGGCGCTGACCATGACCGCGATCGTCGGTGGCGCCTTCGGGACGCTGCTGGGCACCGGCGACTTCCGGCACCGCACCGTCACGCTGGCCTACCTGACCGGGTCCCGTGGCCAGGTGCTCGCGGCCAAGGCGCTGATCGCCGCCGTCGTCGCCGGGCTGTACGCGCTGTTCCTCGTCGTGGTCGGTCCGCTGCTCGGCGGTGCGGCGCTCGGCGGCCAGCAGCTGCCCGACCTCGGGCGGCTCGCCGGGCTGGGCGCGATCGGCATCCTGGTGTGCGCGCTGTGGGGGGTCCTCGGCGTCGCCGTCGGGACCCTGGTGACCAACCAGGCCGGGGCGATCGCGCTCACCGTCGGCTACCTGCTCATCGGGGAGAACCTGATCGCCGGGGCGCTGCGCGCGGGCGACGGGTCCTCGCTCGGCGACCCGTCGGTGTTCGCCCGGCTGACGCCGTTCCTGCCCGGCAACGCCGGTGACCTCGCGATCTGGGAGCCGGTCGTGAGCTCGGCCGGGCTGGGGGCGCAGTCGCAGTTCGTCCTGGAGTTCCTGGCCGGGGTCAGCGCCCCGCCGCCCGGCTGGGTCGGGCTGCTGGTCCTGGCGGTCTGGACGGCCGCGGGGATCGCACTGGCCGCCGTCGTCGGGGCGCGGCGGGACATCACCTGAGACGAGCCGGCGGCCCCGGGCCCGGCGCTGCCGTGCGTAGGGGACGCCGCTCCCGAGCCGCCTCGCGCGGTGAGCACCGCCGTAGCCCTGTCGATCAGCGCATGAGCGTCGTCCGCCCGGCTCCCGGCCGCGCTCGTGTACTGATCGACGGCGCGGGTCCGGAGCGACGAGGTGGCGGCGCAGGGGCGGCGGTGGCCGGGAGTCCGGTGGGCGGTGCGGGGGAGGCCGTCGTCGACGGCGGGTGTCCGCCGGCCCCGCGCCGGGCGGCGTCGCCGGGCCGGTTGTCGGGGGGCGGGCATAGCCTGGCGACGTGCCCTCTCCCCACCCCTCCGCACGCCCCGGCTGGATCCGCAGACTGGCCACGGCCTGCATGCGGCACCGCCGCGTCACCGTCGGTGCGCTCGTCGCGTCGATGCTCGGCGTCGGGCTGGAGGCGATCGGTCCGCTGCTGATCCGCGAGGGCGTGAACGGCGCGATCGGCGGGGACACCGGCGTGCTCACGCCGGTCGTCGGCGGGCTCCTGGTGCTGGGCGTGCTGAAGTTCGTCGGTGCCTTCGTGCGCCGCTACCTCGGCGGCAAGATGGCGCTGAACGTGCAGCACGACCTGCGGCGCGCGGTGTTCGGCGCGGTGCAGCGCATGGACGGCGTCCGCCAGGACCGGCTGCGCACCGGCCAGGTCGCCTCGCGGGCCATCTCCGACCTGCAGCTGGTGCAGGGCTTCCTGTCGATGGTGCCGCTGTCGGCGGGCACCGTGGTGCTGGTGGTCGTCGCGATCGTCGCGATGCTGTACCTGTCGCCGCTGCTCACCGTGGTCGCTCTGGTCATGCTGCCGCTGGCGTTCCTGGCGACCAACAGCATCCGGCGCAGGCTGTTCCCGGCCACCTGGTCCGCGCAGCAACGGGCCGCCGAGATCGCCCAGCAGGTCGAGGAGACCGTCACCGGCGTGCGCGTGGTGAAGGGATTCGGGCAGGAGGCCCGCGAGACCGCCACGCTGGAGGGACGGGCCCGCCGGCTCTACGGCGAGCGGCTGCGGGCCGCCGGGCTGACCGCGCGGCTCAACCCGATGCTGCTCGCGCTGCCCGGGCTGGGACAGGTCGCGGTGATCGGCGTCGGTGGCTGGATGGCCGCCCGCGGCACGATCGACCTCGGCACGTTCCTGGCGTTCACCACCTACGTCGGGATGCTCGTCGGGCCCGCCCGGCTGATCGGCGCGCTCGTGGTCACCGCGCAGCTGACCCGGGCCGGGGCGGAGCGTGTCTTCGAGATCGTCGACGCCGCACCGGGGATCGTCGACCCGGAGCGTCCGGCCGCGCTGCCCGAGGGCCCGCTGACCGTCGAGCTGGACGACGTCCGGTTCGGCTACGAGCCCGCGGGTTCCGGCCCGGACGGCGACGCCGCCCCCGATCCGGTCCTGGACGGGCTCTCCCTGCGCGTCGAACCCGGCGAGACCCTCGCCCTGGTCGGTCCGCCCGGCTCGGGCAAGTCGACGGTGGCCCTGCTGCTGCCCCGCTTCTACGACCCGCAGGCCGGGCGTCTCGCGATCGGCGGGGTGGACCTGCGCGACCTGCGGCTGCACGACCTGCGCGCCGAGCTGGGGGTGGTGTTCGAGGAGGCGTTCCTGTTCTCCGACAGCATCCGCAACAACATCGCCTACGGCCGGCCCGACGCCGGCGAGGACGAGATCCGCGCCGCCGCCGAGGCCGCGCAGGTGGCGTCGTTCGTGGAGGACCTGCCCGACGGCTACGACACCGAGGTCGGCGAGCGCGGCCTGACCCTGTCCGGCGGTCAGCGGCAGCGGATCGCGCTGGCCCGGGCGATGCTGACCCGGCCGCGGGTGCTCGTGCTCGACGACGCGACCTCCGCGGTCGACACCGCGACCGAGGCCGCGATCCACGAGACCCTGCACGAGCTGACCGCCGAGCGGACCACGCTGCTGGTCGCGCACCGGCGGTCCACCCTGGCGCTGGCCGACCGGATCGCGGTGCTGGACAAGGGCCGGGTCGTCGACACCGGCACCGAGGACGAGCTGCGCGGCCGGTGCGCGCTGTTCCGGGAGCTGCTCGCCACCGGCCCCGCCGACGAGCTCGGCGGCGGTACCCGCGAGCCCGCCGCCCACGAGGCGGCACCCGGCACCGGCACCGGCGTACTCGCCGATGCAGCGGCGGGCCCGGCCGTCACCCCGGAGCTGTGGCCGCGGGTCAGCATCGAGGAGGACCCGGACCGGGCCCTGACCCGCGACGGCGGCGGCGGCGCGGCCGGCTGGGCCGGTGGGATCAGCGCGACCCCCGAGCTGCTCGAGTCCGTCGCGAAGCTGCCCCCGGCGAAGGAGTCCCCCCGGCTGCGCGGCGACGACGACCCGACCGCCCCCGATCCCGCGTTCCGGCTGTCCTCGCTGCTGCGCCCCGTGCGGTGGCTGCTGGTGCTCGGCGTCGCGCTGATGACCGCGGACGCGCTGGCGACCCTGGCCCTGCCCAGCATCGCCCGGATCGCCGTCGACGACGGCATCGCCGACGGCGCCACCCGGGTCCTGCTGCTGGCGGCGCTGGCCGGGCTGCTGATCGTCGTGCTGGACGCGGTCGTCGTCGGGTTCCAGACGCTGGTCACCGCCCGGGCCGGGGAGAGCCTGCTCTACCTGCTGCGGCTGCGCAGCTACGCGCACCTGCAGCGGCTCGGCCTCGACTTCTACGAGCGCGAGCTGTCCGGCCGGATCATGACCCGGATGACCACCGACGTGGACGCGCTGTCCACGTTCCTGCAGACCGGGCTGGCGCAGGCGGTCGTCAGCCTCCTGACGATCGGCGGGGTCGCGACCGCGCTGGTGCTCACCGACCCGCAGCTCGCGCTGTACGCGCTGGGCTGGCTGCTGCCGCTGCTCGCGGTCGGCACCGTGGTGTTCCGCCGGTTCTCCTCCCGCGCCTACGCCGAGGCCCGCGAGCGGGTCAGCGTGGTCAACGCCGACCTGCAGGAGAACGTGTCCGGGGTGCGCATCGCGCAGGCCTACGTCCGCGAGGAGCTGAGCTACGACCGCTTCGGCGAGCGCTCCGACGCCTACCGCCGGTCGCGGCTGCGCGCGCAGCGCTACATCGCCACCTACTTCCCGTTCGTGGCGTTCCTGTCCGACATCGCCACGGCGGTCGTGCTGTTCGTCGGCGGGACCCGCATCGTCGGCGGGGACATCACCCCGGGCGTGCTCACCGCGTTCCTGCTGTACCTGACCCTGTTCTTCGGCCCGGTGCAGCAGCTGTCGCAGGTGTTCGACGGCTACCAGCAGGCCCGGGTCGGCCTGAACCGGATCTCGGAGCTGCTGCGCACGCCCACCTCCGTCCCGGACGAGCCCGAGCGGCCGGCGCCCGTGCCGCCGCGGCTGCGCGGCGAGGTCGAGCTGGACCACGTGACGTTCCGCTACCCGGGGGTGGACGCCCCCGCCCTCGACGACGTGTCGCTGCACGTCGGGGCGGGCGAGACCGTCGCGCTGGTGGGCGCGACCGGAGCCGGCAAGTCGACGCTGATCAAGCTGATCGCCCGGTTCTACGACACCGGCGACGGCCAGGTCCGCGTCGGCGGCGTCGACGTGCGCCGCTTCCCGCTGGCCGGGTACCGCGCGCGGCTCGGGGTGGTCCCGCAGGAGGCGCACCTGTTCACCGGTGACGTCGCCTCGAACATCGCCTACGGCCGACCGGACGCCCCGCCGGAGCGGATCGAGGCCGCGGCCCGCGCGGTCGGGGCGCTGGGCCTGGTGCGGTCGCTGCCGCAGGGGTTCCGCACCCCGGTGGGGGAGCGGGGGCAGGGCCTGTCGGCGGGGCAGCGGCAGCTCGTCGCGCTGGCGCGGGCCGAGCTGGTCGACCCGGACGTCCTGATCTTCGACGAGGCGACCGCGGCACTGGACCCGGCCACCGAGGCCACCGTGCTGGCGGCGGGGGAACGGGTGGCGTCGCGGCGGACCGCGTTCGTCGTCGCCCACCGGCTGCAGACCGCGCGGCGGGCGGACCGGATCGTGGTGCTGTCCGGCGGTCGGATCGCCGAGGAGGGCACGCACGACGAGCTGGTCCGCGCGGGCGGTCGCTACGCGGCCCTGTGGCGCGCGGGAGAGCTGGAGCCCGAGCCGGACAGCCCGCTGGCCGCACAGACCTGAGCGCGGCCCGGGGGTCAGTCCCGCAGGTGCTCGGCCCGTGCGGCGACCGCGGCGCGGCGCGGGTCGTCCCGGTCCAGCAGGTCCAGCAGCAGCTCGTGCGCCTCCAGGTCGTCGGTCCCCAGCGGGTGCACGACGAAGCGGTGCAGGAGCGCGACGTCGTCCGAGGCGAGCACGGCGTGCCGCAGCCCGACCGCGAGCTCGTCGCGCAGCTCGCGCACGGCGGGCGCGTCGGAGCGGGGCAGCAGCTCGCCGTGGCAGGAGTCGAGCGCGTCGGAGACCCGGCCGTCGCGCAGCGCCGCGCGGACCCGCAGGAAGTCGGCCTGGGGCCCGGCCGCCAGCCGGTAGGGGCGGGTGAGCAGCAGCTCCGCGCCCAGCGACGACCGCAGCCGGTGGATCTCGCCGCGGACGGTGGTCGGGTTGCCGTCCTCGCCGTAGAGCATCAGGGTCAGCTGCTCGCCGGAGAGCCCGTCGGGGTGCAGCGCCAGCGCGGTGAGGATCTCCGCCGGGCGCAGGGTGGCGGCGAACTCCTCGCCGTCGAGGGTGACGCGCGGACCGGCCCCGCCGGTGAAGCGCAGCTCCAGCGGGCGGGGCGCACCGGTCGGCGCCGTCGGGACGACGCGCCCGCGCCGCCGCGACGGCGGCACCAGCAGGTAGCCCTCGGTCAGCCTCTCGACGGCCATCTCCCGGCCGTCGCCGAGCTGCACCCGGTCGACGCCGTCGTCGAGCCGGATCCGCTCGGGGAACAGGCCGTAGGGCTCGCTGGCGATGACCCGGCCGCTCGCGGACAGCAGGGCGCCCTCGGAGCCGCGCAGCACCGCGAGGTGCGGCATGTTCTTGACCCGCAGCCGCTCGTCGGCGATCGCCAGCCGCACCCGCAGCTGGTTCTCCGCGAGGTGCGCGGTCGCCGTCACCAGCTGCACCAGCGCGGGGTGCACGGTGTGCAGCGGCCCGGAGATGTCGATCGCGCCGATGGTGTCGCCGGTGTCGGGGTCGTGGACGGGGGCCGCGACGCAGGTCCAGTCGTGGTAGGTCCGGACGAGGTGCTCGGCGGAGTGGATCCGGACCGGCTCGTCGACGGCCAGCGCCGTCCCCATCGCGTTGGTGCCGATCGTCTCCTCGGCCCAGCGGGTGCCCTCGACGAGTCCGACGTCGTCGGCGGAGTGCAGCAGGCCGTGCGCGCCGTCGCGCCACAGGACGGTGCCGTCGGCGTCGGTCACGAGCATCACGTGCATCGCCTCGTCGGCGATGCTCACGAGGGTGGAACGGAGCAGCGGCATCACCGCGTGCAGCGGGTGGCCGGTCCGGACCTCCTTCAGCTCGTCGGCGAGATAGATGAGCGGGGGGAGTCGGCCCTCCGGGTCGACGTGCGCGGCCAGGCTGCGCTGCCACGAGTCCGAGACGACCGGGCGGGGGGTGCCCGCCGAACCGCCGGCGCCGAGACCGTCGTCGTAGATGCGCCGCAGGCGATGTGCGTCGGCGACCATCTCCTCGGGGGACGTCCCGCCCTCGGCTCCGCTCACGTCGCCTCCCGTCACGGCTGGGGGCACGTCGTGCCCTGCTCCCACGTGATGTCCCGCGCCGGCGCGGGACCGTCCCGGAATCGGTGGACCGTCCCGGGGTCGTGAGCATACCCGCTGCTCGGGGGCTCGACCCCTCGTGACCGGGGCGGGATGCGACGTCGCTCGATCGCGCGCAACGTGGGGGCAACGTGGCGCTCCCTACGGTTTGCCGCATCGGGACGCCGGGTGGCGTTCCTGCGATGACGCAACAGATCCACCGGAGGACAGCGATGACGCTCGAAGCCGTTCGTGAGGCCACCGATCTGCGTGCCGGCCGCGGGGCCGACGGCGCGGATGTGATCCGCCGCGCGGCCCGGGTACTCGTCGTCGACTCCGAGCCGGTCGTCCGGCACGGGCTGCGCGCCCTGCTGACCGCCGAGCCCGACCTGGCTCCGGCCGGCGAGGCCGCCTCCCCGCGCGACGCCCTGATGGCCGCCGAGCGCGCCCGCCCCGACGCGATCATCGTCGACATCGAGTTCGCCCGCGACGAGCGGCCCGGCCTCGACCTGGTGCGCGCGCTGCTGGAGCGCTGCCGCGGGGTGAAGATCCTCGTGCTGACCGGCTGCCGTGACCGCGACTCGATGATGCGCACCGTCCGCCTGGGTGTCCACGGCTACCTGCGCAAGGGTGCCGACACCGCCGAGATCGTGCGGGCGCTGCGCACGGTCCTGCGCGGCGAGGGTGTCTTCGACCCGGGCACCGCGAGCGCCGGCCCGCTGCAGGTGCTGCGCGACACCGACCCGGCGCCGTCGCCCACGCCGGACCTCTGCAAGACCTCGCTGCTGACCGACCGCGAGAACCAGGTCCTGCGGCTGCTCGCCGTCGGCCTGTCCAACCGCGAGATCGGGACCCGGCTGCGGATCTCCGAGGCCACCGTGAAGTTCCACGTGCGGAACCTGCGCGACAAGCTCGAGGTCCGTCGTCGCACCGAGATCGTCTACACCGCCGCCCGCCAGGGCATCGTCTGATCCCGCCGGGCCGGGGCGAGGCACGCGCCCGCCCCGGTCCGTGCCCTCGGCCAGCGCACGCGCGACCGGCGCGGTCACCCGACGGGTGACCGCGCCGGTCGCGTTGCGTGGTCGACACCACCCCTTCCGGGGATGCGTTCACCCGGCGGCCACCTTCTCCTCACCCCACGGGAGAACGGGGGTGCTGGGATGCGGAGGAAACGGACGGTTCCGAACGGACCGGACCGGACCGCGTCATCCCACCACGACCCCAGGAGGACGACCGTGGCCCACAGCTGCCCCGGCGACGCCCCCCAGGCCGGCCCCGCCGTGCCCTCCCGCTCCTCGACCGCGTGCGGCACGGACGTCAGGGCCTCACCTGCCGCTACCGGTGCGGCGACGCCTGCTCCCGGCCCGAGCCCAACCCGTCGTCGAACGCCTACTTCGGTGACGTCATGCAGGCCGTGCTCGACCGGCGCGGGATGCTCCGCGCCGGTGCGGTGATCGGCCTGGGCGCCGGGGCCGGTGTGGCCCTGGCCGGCACCGCCTCGGCGGCGGAGCCCGTCCCGGCCGCGCCGGCCCACCCGCTCGGTGCCGACGTGGCCGCGCCGGCGCAGGCCCGGCCCCCGCGCGGGCTGCAGTACGAGACGGTCGCGCCGAACCTCGACGACGCGATCCGCGTGCCGGTCGACTACGCGAGCAACGTCGTGATCCGCTGGGGCGACCCGATGTTCCCGGACGCGCCGGAGTTCGACTTCGAGAACCAGACCGCCGCCGCGCAGGCCCGCCAGTTCGGCTACAACAACGACTTCTGCGGGATCCTGCCGATCGACGGCCCCGGCCGCCGCTACGTCATGTTCTCCAACCACGAGTACACGCTCGAGCCGCTGATGTTCCGCGGGTACGACGAGGACGCCCCCACCCCCGAGCAGATCCGGATCGGCATGGCCGCGCACGGCGGCGGCGTCGTCGAGGTGACCCGCGACCTGCGCACCGGCGAGCTGCGCTACGACCGCGACGGGAAGCTCAACCGGCGCATCACCGCCGACACCGAGATGGTGCTCGACGGCCCGGCCGCCGGTGCCGAGGTGCTGCGCACGAAAGCTGACCCGACCGGGCGCAGCGTGAAGGGCATGATCGGCAACTGCGCCGGCGGCACCACCCCGTGGGGCACCTTCCTGTCCGGCGAGGAGAACTTCGACGGCTACTTCGCCTCCGGCCCGGTCACCGACGAGCGCGCGAAGCGCTACGGCATCTCCGAGGGGTCCTCGGAGCGCCGGTGGGAGACCGTCGACCCGCGCTGGGACCTCGCGCAGGAGCCGAACGAGGCCAACCGGTTCGGCTACATCGTCGAGATCGACCCGCACGACCCGCGCTCGAAGCCGGTCAAGCACACCGCGCTCGGCCGCTTCAAGCACGAGGGCGCCACCGTCGCGCTCACCCGGGACGGGCGCCCCGTCGTCTACATGGGCGACGACGAGCGCTTCGACTACGTCTACAAGTTCGTGTCGGACAAGCGGATGCGCCGTGGTCACAGCCGGGCCGCCCGCGAGCACAACGCCACCCTGCTGTCGTCGGGCACGCTCTACGTCGCGACGTTCACCGGGGACAGCCCGGCCGCGGAGATCACCGGCACCGGGGCGCTGCCGCGCGACGGCCGCTTCGACGGCTCCGGGCAGTGGAAGCCGCTGGCGTCGACCACGAAGTCCTACGTGGACGGCATGAGCGTCGCCGACGTCTTCGTGTTCACCCGGCTCGCCGCGGACAAGGTCGGCGCGACGAAGATGGACCGCCCGGAGGACGTGGAGCCCAACCCGCGCACCGGGAAGGTCTACATCGCCTGCACCAACAACTCCGACCGCGGCAAGGCGGGCGCCAAGGCCGGTCCGGACGAGGCGAACCCGCGCAACGCCAACCAGCACGGCCACGTCATCGAGCTGACCGAGACGCGCGACGACCCGGCGGCGACGACGTTCGCCTGGAACATCCTGCTGGTCTGCGGGAACCCCGACGACCCGTCGACCTACTTCGGCGGGTTCGACAAGTCCCAGGTCAGCCCGATCACCTCGCCGGACAACGTGGCGTTCGACCCCTACGGCAACCTGTGGGTCTCGACCGACTCCACCCAGGCACTGGAGATCAACGACGGCCTCTACGGCGTCGTGCTGGAGGGGCCGCAGCGCGGCTCGACCCGGCTGTTCGCCAGCGTCCCGGTCGGCTCGGAGTGCTGCGGGCCGGTCGTCACCGAGAACTTCGTGCTGGTCTCGGTGCAGCACCCGGGCGACGTCGACGACGCCTCACCGGAGAAGCCCGCGTCGCACTGGCCCGACGGCGGCGCCGCGCAGCCGCGTCCGGCCGTCGCCGCGATCCGGCACCTGAAGGACGGACGCCCGGCGAAGATCGGCGTCTGAGGCCACCGCCGCCCGGTCCGTGCTCCGCCGCGGACCGGGCTGCGGGTCAGGCGCAGCGGCCGAGGTCCGGCTCGCCGGACCCGGCGCGCTTGTCGAACGAGATGTGCACGTGGTCGTAGTGGTTCGCGGTGTCGCCCCCGCGGTCCTCCATCGTCGACCACCCGGAGCCGTCGTTCATGCGCTGCTCCCAGATCACGTACTTCACGCCGAGCTCGTCGGCGTTGGCCAGGGCGCAGTCGGCGATGCGGTCGCCCTTCTTCCCGCGCACCATGATGTCCAGGGCGTGTCCGGTCGGATGGTCGGAGGCGTTCGCCCGGTTCGCGACGCCGATCAGGTCGGTCTCGCCGTAGGCGCAGCCGAGGAACTCCGCGGCGTCGGACACCCAGTCCTTCACCCGGCCCAGGTCGTCGAGGTCGAGCCCGCACGACGGGTCGTTCAGCCCGCGGGCGGCGAGCTCGGCGGCGGCCCTGGCCTGCTCGGCGGCCTCCTGCGCCAGGCCCTGGGCCTTGCGGGCCGCGGCGAGGCTCGCGTCCGCGGCCGGGTCGAGCAGGCCTGCGTCGCGGACGATCTCGGCGCCGAGGACGGGTGTGTCCCGCAGTCCCTCGGCGGCGGCCGCGGCCTCGGCGAACGGCGCGCCGGGGGTGTCACCGTCCCGGCCGTCGGACACGTCCTGTGCGGCCAGGCGCAGGTCGGCCTCGGCCGGTCCGACGCCGAGCCCGGTCACGGGCGTGACGACGGCGAGCGTGCCGCTCGCGACGGCGGCCGCGGTGGCGACGTGACGCAGCCCGGGCCGCAGCCCGGCCTGCGCCCGATGTCGGTGTCGGGGCACGACGGTCTCTCCTCCGGCACGCGGAACGGCCGGGCTGCGGGGGAGCGTCGGGATCGGGGGATCCCGGCCCGTCGGGGGTACCGGACCGCGTGTTCAGTGACCGGACGGTAGCGAATGTCCCGTGATGTCCGATCTTCGCGGGCCGTTCGTGGCGGCGACCGCACCCGGCCGTGCGACGAGTGGCACGGATCGGGCACCCCGCACGTCTTTACCCGACCGGACGTTCGGTGCAAAAGTGGCGCGGTCCGGGACACCGCCGTCCCGGGTCAGGGGAGGACGCATGACCGAGCAGCAGGCCGGGCCCGGCGCGGGCCCGACGAGCGCCGCCGACACGACCGGCTCCGCGCCCGCGCAGGTGCGCCGGGTCGCCGCGACGAGCGCGATCGGCACGACGATCGAGTGGTACGACTTCTTCATCTACGCCACGGCCGCGGCCCTGGTGTTCAACAGTCAGTTCTTCACCACGATGTCCGCGGCATCGGGCACCCTGGCCGCGTTCGCGACCCTCGGGGTCGGGCTGGTGGCGCGTCCGCTCGGCGGCATCGTGTGGGGGCACTTCGGCGACCGCCTCGGCCGCAAGAAGATGCTGGTCCTCTCGCTGCTGCTGATGGGCGTGGCCACCGTCGGCGTCGGCCTGCTGCCCACCTACGGCCAGATCGGCGTCGCGGCCCCGGTGCTGCTCGTCGTGCTGCGCCTGCTGCAGGGTCTCTCGGCCGGCGGTGAGTGGGGCGGCGCAGCGCTGATGGCGGTCGAGCACGCCCCGCCCGGCAGGCGCGGACGCTACGGCTCGTTCCCGCAGATCGGGGTGCCCGCCGGGCTGATCCTGGCCCAGCTGGTGTTCCTCGTCGTGTCCAACCTGACCACCCCCGAGCAGTTCGCCGCGTGGGGCTGGCGGATCCCGTTCCTGCTGTCGATCCTGCTCGTCGTCGTCGGGCTCGTGATCCGGCTGCGGGTCGAGGAGAGCCCGGTGTTCGCGATGCTGCGGCAGAACCGCGGCCGCAGCCGCGCCCCGATCCTGGAGGTGTTCCGGCACCGTCCGCGCGAGCTGGTGCTGGCCTCGGTCAGCTTCGTCGCGAACAACGCGATCGGCTACATCTTCCTGGCCTACCTGCTCTCCTACGGCACCCAGGTGCTCGAGGTCCCGCGGAACACCATGATCGTCGTCGTGATCATCGGCTCGCTGAGCTGGCTGGTCAGCATCGTCGGCGGCGCGGTCTGGTCCGACCGGGTGGGCCGCAAGCGCGCCTATCTGGTGGGCTCGGTACTGCTCGTGGTGTGGCCGGTGCCGTTCTTCCTGCTGCTCGACACCACCGGGTTCGCCGCGATGGTCGTCGCGGTCGTCGTGCTCACGGTGGGGCTGGGCCTGTCCTACGGCCCGCAGTCCGCGTTGTTCGCGGAGATGTTCGAGGCCCGCTTCCGCTACAGCGGCGCCTCGTTCTCCTACGCCGTCGGCGCCGTGCTGGGCGGTGGGTTCGCACCGCTGATCGCTGCCGCCCTGCAGCAGGGCTACGGCACGTCGATGGCGGTCGCGGCCTACATGGTCGTCGTCGCCGTGATCTCGCTGGTCGCGGTGCTGCTCATCCGGGAGACGCACCGCCCGGCCGCGCCCGCCCGGCTCTCCTGACGACGGCGGTGCCCCGGACGTGGTGTCCGGGGCACCGGAGCGGCCTAGATCGAGCGGTGCCGGCCGTTGCCGAGCGGGGCCGAGAGGTCCCGGGCCCGGCGACGCCCGGCCACGGCGCCCTCGGCGGGCCGCTCGTCGACGGTGCCGGGGCCGTCGGAGGACATCGAGCGGGCCTGCTCGGCCAGCTCGCGGGTCACGCAGGGCCAGGTGGCGCTGACTCCCGTCGCGTCCCGGCACTCACGGCAGAAGCCCTGCGCGTCGGGGGTGTGTTCCGCCAGGGTCCGCTCCAGCAGATCCGGCATCTCGGACAGGATGTTCGCGAGCGCCACGACTCACCTCCAGGTCGAATGCAGGCGACAGTAGTGGTCGGGTTCACCCGCCCCCGGCGGGGCGGGGGGCCCGTCGGCCGGTGTCCGCCGGTCCACTCAGGACCCGGCGTTCCCGCTGCTGGCGAGGGGTGTGCGGGATCGAGCCGAGGAACTCCGGCGGTCCAGTCGCCCGGTGTGACGCCGCCCCGTCGGCACAGGGCTGCCCCGTCCGCTCGGTGAACCGTGTCACCGATCGGCGACCGGTTCCGGCGACACGACGACACGCACCACCGCTGCGCCGGACGTGCGATCGGGTCACTCCTCGGCACCGCCGGAGGGCTCAGTGGGTCACCCCCGTCCGGACCCGAGGCGCTGCGGCGTCCGCGTCGCGCCCCGCGGCCGGCCCGCCCTCAGCCTGCCGGGACCTCCCGTTCGATCTCGTCGAGCCAGATCGTCGCCGACAGGTCCGAGGGGGCCCGCCAGTCCCCGCGGGGTGACAGCGCGCCGCCCGCGGACACCTTCGGGCCGTTCGGCAGCGCGGAGCGCTTGAACTGCGCGAACTGGAAGAACCGCCGCGCGAAGACCTGCAGCCAGTGCCGGATCTCGGCGGGGGAGTAGGCGGGCCGCTCGTCGTCGGGGAACCCGGGCGGCCACTGGCCCGCGGCGGCGTCGGACCAGGCGTGCCCGGCCAGGAACGCGATCTTCGACGGCCGGAAGCCGTGCCGCAGCGTGTACCAGAGCGTGAAGTCCTGCAGCGCGTACGGACCGACGGTGGCCTGGCTGGACTGCACCTCGGTCGTCCCGTCCGAGGGCACCAGCTCCGGGGTGATCTCGGTGTCGAGCACCGAGCGCAGCACCGCCGACACCCCGGGCGGGAACTGCTCGGAGGAGACCACCCAGCGGATGAGGTGCTGCATCAGCGTCTTCGGGACGCCGCCGTTGACGTTGTAGTGCGACATCTGGTCGCCGACGCCGTAGGTGGACCAGCCGAGCGCGATCTCCGACAGGTCCCCGGTGCCGAGCACGATCCCGCCGCGCTGGTTCGCCAGCCGGAACAGGTAGTCGGTGCGCAGCCCGGCCTGGACGTTCTCGAAGGTGACGTCGTAGACGGGCTCGCCCCGGCCGAAGGGGTGGTCGATCTCCGACAGCATCGTCCGCGCGGTGCCGGTGATGTCGATCGTGGCGAAGGTGACGCCGAGGGCCTCGGACAGCGCGACGGCGTTGTTGCGGGTGTGGTCGGAGGTGGCGAAGCCGGGCATGGTGAAGGCGAGGATGTCGGTACGCGGGCGGCCGAGACGGTCCATCGCCCGCGCCGCGACGATCAGGGCGTGGGTGGAGTCGAGCCCGCCGGACACGCCGATCACGACCTTCGGCTGGCCGATCGCCCGCAGCCGCTGCTCCAGCCCGGCGACCTGGATCGAGTAGGCCTCGAAGCAGTCCTGCTCCAGGCGCGCCGGGTCGGCGGGCACGAACGGGAAACGCTCCACGGTGCGGCGCAGGCCGATGTCGTGGCCGGGCGGGTCGAGCCGGAACGCCACCGTGCGGAAGGCGTCGGTGCGGGCGGCGTGGGTGCGACGGTTGTCGTCGAAGGTGCCCTGGCGGCGGCGCTCGCCGGCGATCAGGTCCAGGTCGACGTCGGCGACCGCGTGCCGCGCGCCCTGCGGGAAGCGCCCGGACTCCGCGAGCAGCACACCGTTCTCGTAGATCATGGTCTGGCCGTCCCACGAGACGTCCGTGGTCGACTCGCCCTCACCCGCGGCGGCGTAGACGTAGGCGGCCAGGCAGCGCGCCGACGCCGAGCGCGACAGCAGGTGCCGGGTGTCGGCCCGGCCGACCGTGATCGGTGAGCCGGACAGGTTCGCCAGCACCGTCGCCCCGGCCAGCGCCGCCTCCGCCGACGGCGGGATCGGCACCCAGTAGTCCTCGCAGACCTCGGCGTGGAGCACGAAGCCGGGCAGGTCCTCGGCGGCGAAGAGCAGGTCCGTACCGAAGGGGACGTCGGTGGCGCCGAGCCGGATCGAGGCGCCGCGGACGTCGTCCCCGGGGGCGGTCTGGCGACGCTCGTAGAACTCGCGGTAGGTCGGCAGGTAGGACTTCGGGGCGACGCCCAGGATCCGGCCCCGGTGGATCACGATCGCGCAGTTGTAGAGGCGGTGGCGGTACCGCAGCGGTGCCCCGACCACGAGGACCGGCAGCAGGTCCGCGGTCGCCTCGACGAGGGAGAGCAGTCCGGTCTCGACGGTCTCCAGCAGCGTGTCCTGCATCAGGACGTCCTCGATGGAGTAGCCCGAGAGCGTCAGCTCGGGGAACACCACCAGCCCGACGCCGTCGTCGGCGCAGGTCCGGGCGGTCTCCAGCACGGCGGCGACGTTCGCGGCCGGGTCGGCCATCGTGGTGCGCAGGGTCGCCGCGGCGGTGCGCAGGAAGTGGTGGCGGTAGACGGAGCGGAAGTCCACGCCGTCATTCTGACCGGTGGGTGCTCAGCTCCGCCGACCCGCCAGCATCCGCGCCGCCGCGCAGGCGACCCCGGTGGCGACGAGCAGCCCGAGCAGCACCGCCCAGCCCGCCCCGACCGACCCGCCGGCCAGCACCACCCCGAGCGAGCCCAGCCACGCCAGCGGCACCAGCAGCCACAGCGCCAGGCCGTGCAGCACCTTCGGGATCTCCCCGACGCCGGCCGCGATCACGATCCACACCACCCCGGCGAGCAGCCCGCCGACGAGCAGCAGGGTGCCGACTCCCTCCCAGACCACGTGTGTCTCCTTCCTAGGGGTCGGGCACCGGCAGCACACGCTGCGGCACACCGGGCCCGTCGTCGATCGTGACACCCGCCGGCGTCGCGGGCGGGACCAGCGGCCCCAGCAGGTGCGCACCCAGCCAGTCCACCAGGTCCGGCAGCTGCGCGCGGACGGCGTTCTGGTTGTGTCCGCCACCCGGGTAGAGCCGGGTGTCGACGGTCACCGGTGGCGCGGCGGCCGCGCGGATCCGGTCCGCGGCGGCCCGCTCCTCGGGCTCGTCGGAGCCCGCGGTGACCAGCATCGCCAGGGGCGCGGGCCGCTCGCCCAGCAGCGCGACGACGTCGTTGGCCGCGGCGAGGTCGGGCCGCCCGGCGAACAGATCCCCGGTGACGACGTCGTCGGGGGTGCGGTCATAGCCGCTCTGGCTGACCGCGAGCGCGTAGGTGCGCGGGTGGCGCAGCGCCAGGTTCATGGCGCAGTAGCCGCCCGAGGACCAGCCGGCCAGCGCCCAGGCGCCGCGGTCGGGCCGCACCCGCAGGTGCCGGGTCGTCCAGTCGACGAGGTCGGTGGTCAGGTAGGTGTCGTCGGCCGCGCCGCGCTGGGCGTCGACGCACTCCTGGTCGTGGCCGAACCGGGGTTCGCCGTTGATGTCGGGGACCACCAGCACGACCGGCGGGATGCGGTGCGCCGCGATCGCGGCGTCGAGCACGTCGGGCACCGTGAACAGCGCGGCCACCTCGCGGGGCTCTCCGGGGAACCCGGGCAGCCACTCGACGACCGGGAAGCGGGCCCGCGGGTGCTCGGTGTAGCCGGGCGGGAGGTAGACGTCGGCGTCGCGGTCGATGCCGGACACGGCCCCGTGCAGGGTCATGTGCAGCGTGGAGCCCAGCCCCTGCGCCGAGCGGGCGGCGACCAGCGGCATCGCCGCGTCGAGGCCCGCACCGTCCGGGCCGATGTCGGCGACCGAGCCCTCGCCGGGGTCGGGGGAGGACCCGATCAGCGAGCCGACGGTGGGGAAGAAGCCGCCGAGCAGGTTCGCCCCGGCCCCGGCGGCCGCGAGCACGGCCACGGCCGAGACGGCCACGAGCAGCGTCCGGGCCACCCGGCGCAGCCGGTGCCACACCCCACCGGTGAGGGCGAGCAGCAGCACCGCCGCCACCGTCGGCACGACCACCGCGGCGACGACGTCGAGGCGCAGCTCAGAGGCGTGGATCACGGCGCCGCCCCCGCGCGGACCCGGCTCACCGGCGCAGCAGCCGCAGCAGCGACGGCGGGCGGCCGCCGAAGCCCTCGGCCTCGAGTACGACGAACAGCACCCGCGGCAGGTCGCGGACGGCGGGGAACAGCACGTAGCGCGGGTACCAGCTCGGGCGGAACTTCGCGTTGAACCGGTAGAGCGAGTCGATCTGCCACCAACGCGACGCGATCCGCAGTACCCGGGCCCAGCCGCGGGCGACCGGTCCGGCGCCGATCCGCTCGCCGCGCTCCAGGGCGGAGCGGAACATCGCGAAGTTCAGCGACACCCGCTTCACACCATGGTCCTTCGCGGCCGCCATCAGCTCGGCGATCATCAGCTCGTTGACGCCGTTGTCGGCGTCGGCGTCGCGGACCATGAGGTCCAGCGAGAGACCGTCGCGGCCCCAGGGGACCAGCTGCAGCATCCCGGACGGCTCGCCGTCCCGGAGCGCGGTGACGATCACCGCGTCCGGGTCGGAGGGGTCCGCGACCCGCGAGGACGCCATCGAGAATCCGCGCTCGTCCTCGGCGCCGCGCCAGCGGTGCGCGCGCTCGGCGACCCGCATCCGTGCGGTCTCGTCGAGGTCCCGCAGCCGCGTCACCTCGACGGTGTGCCCGCTGCGCTGCATCCGGTTGACGGTCTGGCGGACCCCGCGCATGGGGCGTCCGTCCAGGCTGAACGACGCCGTCTCCAGTACCGCCTCGTCGCCGAGCTCGAGGGCGTCGAGACCGGCCTTGGACCAGGCGGTCGCGCCGCGCTCGGAGCAGCCCAGCACCGCGGGCGACCAGCCGTAGCGGGTGCAGATGCCGAGGAAGGCCTCGATCGCGCCGGGCCAGGCGCCGACGTCGCCGACGGGGTCGCCCGAGGCCAGTGCGACCCCGGCGAGCACCCGGTAGGACACCGCGGACTTGCCGCCGTGGGCGAACACCGCGGCCTTGTCCCGGCGCAGGGCGAAGTAGCCCAGCGAGTCGCCGTCGCGCTGGTCGAGCAGGGCGCGCAGGCGCTGCTCGTCGTCGGGGTCGAGCGACGGGCGCGGCTCCGGCGAGCGCAGGAGGTGGTACCCGGCGACGACGAGCGCGACCACCCCGAAGGTCAGCCCGATCGCCGAGGTCAGGTCGTCGAGCCACACGGCGCGCTGCTGGAACTCGACCGGTCCGATCACCCCGATCAGCGACAGCGCCGCGTGCGCGGCCTGCGCGGCGATCGACGGGTCGCCGACGAGCCGGCGCGGGTTGAGCGCGAGCAGCACCCAGACGATGAGGAAGCCGGACAGCCCGAACTGCAGCAGCGACCGGACCGACCGGCCGAGCCCTCCCGGGTCCTGCCGGGCGACGAAGTAGCGGCGCGTCGCGATCAGCGCCGCCAGCAGCGCGACGACCAGCACCGCGGGCCCGATGCCGCGCCGCTGGTCCAGCACGTGCAGCAGGTTGACCACGACGAGGAACGTCGTCGTCGCTGTCGCCACCCACCAGGCGCGCTGCTTGCGCCGGCGCAGCCCGGTGGCCAGCAGCAGGAGGCCGACCCCGGCGAGCGCGGTCACGACCAGCGACGCCAGCCCCAGACCCGCGGGCAGGCCCAGGGTGCTGCGCAGCTCGCTGCCGATGACCCGGCGCGGCGCGGGCAGCACCGCCGCGACGACGGTCAGCGCACCGACGATCCGGGCCGCCCAGACCACGGCGCGGACGACGGCGGCCTCGGACAACCGTCGTCTGCGGGCCTCCGGGTCCGGCGCCGGGGCCGCTCCGCGCGTGCGGACGTCCCCGTGCTCGTCCCGGTGCTCGTCCCCGGCGGTCCCGGGCGGGCCGGAGCCCTCAGAGCCCGTCACGCGTTCCTCCTGTCGATCCCGTCGCCGGTGGCGGACCACCGGCGACGCCCGAGCGGGCCACCGGACCCGGCAGCCGGGCGCCGAGCGCGTCCAGCTCCGCGGCGACGACGTCGGCCGCCGGTGTCCCGGGCGCCGCGGTCACCGACCCCGACGCTAGCGCCGGGCCCGGCGGTGGCGCGCCCGGCACCGGGTCATCCTGCGTCGCCGCGGTGCGCACGACGACCAGGTCCAACGGATCGGGCGAACCGGACGCGGGGGCGGGGCAGCCGTCGCCGCCGGGCGGCCCGGCCGCCGTCGCGACGTCGGCGCGCTCGGCGAGCGCCCGGCCCAGCGGGCACCCGGGGCCCTCGGGCGGACCGGCGAGGGCCCACGCGGCCCGGTCGGTCCGCAGCACCGGCGAGCCGGCCGCGACGGCGGCGGCGCGCAGCCGGGACACCGGCACCCGGTCGGTCCACAGCACCACCACGGCCGGCATCCGGCCCGCGGTGACCGCGGCGTCGACGGCGGCGTCGACCGCGGCCGATCCGTCCGCGGGCCCGGTCCACACCAGGACGGGGTGGGCGAGGTGCTCGTCGTAGCCGGGCGGCAGGTGCGCGGGCACGTCGACGCCGTCGACGGTCAGCACGGTGTCCCTGCCGGGACCGGTGACCGGCGGGGCGGGTGGCGCGGGCAGCCCGCCGCGGTCCGGTCCGGCGGCCAGCGAGGCGGGCGTCGGGTAGAAGCCGAACCAGGCGTTCGTCCCCACCGCGAGGGCGAGCACGACGAGCGCGACCACGGCCGGCAGCGCGGCCGCCCGCACCGCGGGCCGCCGGCGGGCCCAGTGGCGCACGAGCAGTACGAGGGTGAGCGCGGCCGTGCCCGCGACGGCGGTGACGGTGACCGCCGACCCGAGCGGGAGCAGTGCGGTCCCGGCGAGCACGTCACCACGATTCCACGCCGGTTCCGGGGACCCGGCGGCGGGATGATCCGTCCCCGTCGTCGGGAACGTCCGAGGTCAAGTCCAGAACAGACCGTCCCAAACATGCCGTCCGGGGTCGCCCGCGACGGGAACGCGCTACACCCAGCGTTGTCGCACAAGCGATCCCGTGGGGCGGGTGGATGACGACGGTCACACGGACGACGGGGAACGCGGCGTCCGCCGCATGCCGGGGCGGTTCCGGGTCGACCCCACCGGTGTTCGACAGCATTCGCACCGAGCCACGGAGGACAGCAGCATGATCACGGAGGACATGACCCGGGAGCTCATCGGTCGTCAGGTCGTCGACAACCACGGCGAGAAGGTCGGCAAGATCGGCCAGATCTACCTGGACGAGCGCAGCGGTGACTCGACCTGGGCCACGGTCAACACCGGGCTGTTCGGTACCAAGGAGAGCTTCGTGCCGCTGCAGAACGCCGACGTGCACGACCGCGACGTCGCGCTGGGGTGGAGAAGAAGGCAGTCAAGGACTGCCCGCACGTGGGCCGCTCCGACGAGCGCCTGACCGGGTCGGAGGAGGACGAGCTCTACCGCCACTACGGCATCGGGCACGGTAACGGCAACGGCCGCACCGACGCCCGCCACGCCACCGGTGAGCGCACCGACCGCGACCGCACCGACCGCACCGACAGCACCGACCGCACCGACCGCACCGGCGACGACGCGATGGTCCGCCACGAGGAGAACCTGCGCGTCGGCACCGAGACCGAGGAGACCGGCCGCGTCGCGCTGCGCAAGTACGTCGTGACCGAGGACCAGACCGTCACCGTCCCGGTGTCGCACGAGGAGGTCCGCCTCGAGCGCGAGCCGATCGACGGCACCGAGGCGACGGCCCGCCCGGGCGCCATGGGCGAGGCCGAGCACGAGGTGACCCTGCACCGCGAGCGCCCGGTCGTCGACAAGACCACCGAGGCCGTCGAGAAGGTGCGCCTCGGCACCCGCACCGTCACCGAGGACGAGAAGGTCTCCGACACCGTGCGCAAGGAGCGCATCGAGGTCGACGACCCGCAGCACGCCCTGCCCCGCGACGAGCGCCGCAGCTGAGCGACGCACCGCGCCACCGGCGCGTCACCGGAGCCCGCACCTCGGGCCCGGTGACGCGCCGGGCCCATGTCGGGGGTCGGTCAGGTCGCGCCGAGCAGGGCGAACGCCGTCCGTAGCGCCCCGGCGGCCTCGGCGACGGCCTGGCGGGGCCGCACCCCGATCCCGAGCGAGGTCGCGAAGCCGTGCACGAGGTCGGGGTGGCGGCGCAGCGTCGCCGGGACGCCCGCCTCCCGCATGCGGGTGACCAGGTGCTCGCCCTCGTCGCGCAGCGGGTCGAACCCGGCGGTCGCGACGTAGGCGGGCGGCATCCCGGACAGGTCGCCCTCGGCGATCCGCAGCCGCGGGTCGTCGCGCATCGCCTCGGGCACGTACCAGCCCGCCATCGCCTCGATCGCCTCGCCGGTGAGCAGGAACCCGTCGCCGAACAGCTCGCGTGAGCGGGTGTGCCCGTCGAGCGCGGTGACCGGGAAGAACGCCAGGCAGAACACCGGACGCCCGGCCGGGTCGGCGCCGTCGCGGCTGGTCTCGCGGGCCACCGTCAGCGCCAGGCTGGCCCCGGCGGAGTCCCCGCCGACCGCGATCCGGCCCGGGGCCGCCCCGAACTCCTCCGGGTGCGCCGTGACGTGCGCGAACGCGGCCAGACAGTCGTCGACGGCGGCCGGGAACGGGTGCTCGGGCGCCAGCCGGTAGTCCACCGACAGCACCCGGGCGCCGGACTCGGCGGCCAGCGTCGCACACAGCTCGTCATGGGTGTCCAGGTCACCGGCGACGAAACCGCCGCCGTGCACGTAGACGAGCAGCGCGCCGTCGACGACGTCGGGTCCCGGCGGCGGTACGTACAGCCGCGCCCGCAGGTCGGCGACCGCACCGGGGACCGTGCGGTCCTCGCGGCGCACCCCCGGCTCCTCGGGCCCGGCGACGACACGGTCGACGAACGACTGGCCCGCCCGCATCTGCTCCGGCGGCGGGACGGGCTGCGGCCGGCGCGGGGTGAGCAGTCGCAGCAGGAGCTGGATGTCGAGGTCGAGCTGCTGGCCGTCGCGCCGGACGGGCGGGCCGGCGATCGCCCGCTTCACCGGCTTCGGCAGGGCCAGCACACCGCGCAGCGCTCCTCGTGCGACACGTACCCGATGATCCACGGTGGCCTCCCGCGTCTACCCGATCGTCACCGTCGATTGTGGCACCGGGTGCCGTTGCGTGCCGCTCGTCGCGGCACGGATCACCGGCGGAGCGGCGCCGGGGAGCGGGACGAGGCGCCGCACGCCGCGCCGCAGCGTCGGGTCGCAGCGACGAGCCCGTCGACAGTGACGGAACGGCGCCCGCCGCGACCGTGTCGCAACGTCCGGTCGCGGTGCCGTCCGTTCCCCGGCGGACGGGTGCTCGTTCAGTCCAGTGGAGATCATCTGCGGAGGGGGACGGCATGAGGACGAGGCTGCGCGCGACGGTCGTGGCGGGGGTGGTGGCGGTCGTCGCGGCGGTGGTCGCGGTGCCGCAGGCACTGGCATCGCCGGACGGGCCGGGGGGCGAAGGTGCTCCGGGTGACGTCGTGTCCGCGGAGCGGGTCCTCACTCCGACGGTGCCCGCCGCGACGGCGACCCGGATCCTCTACCGCAGCCTCGACACCGACGACCGCCCGGTCACGGTGAGCGGGATCGTCCTCACCCCGCTCGTCCCGGCGCCCGGGCCGACCCGGGTCGTCGGCTTCGCCGCGGGGACCCAGGGGCTCGCCGATCGCTGCGCGCCGTCGCGGCAGCTGCAGGCCGGCACCGAGTACGAGGCCTCGGCGATCGGTGCGCTGCTGACCAGCGGCTACACCGTGGCCGTCACCGACTACGAGGGCCTGGGCACGCCCGGCGAGCACACCTACGTCAACCGCGCGGCGCAGGCGCACGCCCTGCTCGACGTGGCGCGCGCCGCCCAGCGGGCCGGCGTCGGCGTGCCGGAGGACGCCCCGACCGCGCTCTACGGCTACTCCCAGGGCGGTGGCGCGTCGGCGGCCGCGGTCGAGCTGGCCCCGGAGTACGCCCCCGAGCTGGACCTCGTCGGCGCCTACGCGGGCGCGCCTCCCGCCGACCTGCGCGCCACCGGCCGGGCCCTCGACGGCGGCCCGTCCGTCGCGCTGCTCGGCTACGCCGTCTCCGGGTTCGACGCCGCCTACCCCGACCTGGGGGTGCAGGACCTGCTCAACGACCGCGGCCGGCAGGTGGTCGCCGAGCTGCGCGAGCAGTGCACCCAGGACTCCGCGCTGCGCTACCCGGGCCTGCGCTCGGAGACGCTGTCCGCCGACGGACGCCCGATCTCGGCGTTCCTCGACGAGGAGCCCTTCGCGAGCCGGGTCGACGAGCAGCTGATCGGGCGTCGCACGCCCGGGGCGCCGGTGCTGATCGTGCACAGCGTCGCCGACGACATCGTGCCGTTCGGCCAGGGCGAGGAGCTCGCCGAGCGCTGGTGCGCCCGCGGCGCCGACGTCGAGTTCCGGCCGTCGCCCGTCCCCGGTCACCTCGGCGGGTACCCCGACGGCCAGACCCGCGCGCTGGCGTTCCTGCAGGCCCGTTTCGCCGATCTGCCGACCACGCCCACCTGCGGCTGACAACCACGGCGGGAGTCCCTCCCGCCATGGTCAACGTATAACGCACCGGGGGACTTGCGGCAAGACCCGGGGACCGCGCCAGACTCTGCGCCCGGCGCCGTGACCTGCAGCGTCGTGGTGACACGGGGGTGGGAGTGCACGAGGTGCTGCTGCAGTTGGGCGAGGTCGGCCGGGACCGGCTCGGCGTCGTCGGGGGGAAGGCCGCGCACCTGGGGGAGCTGACCCGGACGGCGGGGGTCGCGGTCCCGGGCGGCTGGTGCGTGACCACCGGCGCCTACCGGGCCGTCGTGGGGGGCGCGCCCGGGTTCGACGCGTTGCTGGACCGCCTGGCCGGACTGCCCGCCGACGACGCCGACGGGCTCGCCGCGGTCGCCGCCGAGCTCCGCGGGCTGGTGGCGTCCCGGCCGGTCCCCGACGACGTCGCGGCGGCGGTCACCGCGGCGGTCGGCCGGGCCCCGGCCGGGACGGCGTGGGCGGTGCGCTCCAGCGCGACCGCCGAGGACCTGCCGACGGCGTCGTTCGCCGGGCAGCAGGACTCGTACCTGAACGTGGTCGGCGCCGACGCGGTCCTCGACCGGATGCGGGACTGCTGGGCGTCGCTGTTCACCGACCGCGCCGTGGCCTACCGCCGGCGCCGCGGCCTGGACCACCGCGCCGTCGCGATGGCGGTGGTGATCCAGGAGATGGTCGTCCCGGATGTGTCCGGGGTGCTGTTCACCGCCGAGCCGGTGACCTCCGACCGGACCGTGACCGTCGTCGAGGCGGTGCCCGGGCTGGGGGAGGCGCTGGTGTCCGGCCTGGTCGCCGCGGACGCGTGGACGGTCCGTGCCGACACCGTCGTCGACACGCGGATCGCACCGCGGACGGTCGCGGTGCAGCCTGCGCCGGGCGGCGGCACCCGCACCGAGCGGCTCGACCCGGACGGCCCGCCCCTGCTCACCGAGGACCGGGTACGGGAGCTGGTCCGGCTCGGCCGGACGGTCGAGGCCGGGCTGGGGAGCCCGCAGGACATCGAGTGGTGCCTGTCCGGCGGCCGGTTCCAGGTCGTCCAGAGCCGCCCGATCACCACGCTGTTCCCGGTCCCCGACACCGGCGACGACCGCCTCCACGTCTACCTGTCGGTCGGCTACCAGCAGATGATGACCGACGCGATGCGTCCGCTCGGGCTGTCGTTCTGGCAGATGACGACGCCGCGCCCGATGGCCGAGGCCGGCGGGCGGCTGTTCGTCGACGTCACCGCCGCGCTGGGCACCCCCTCCGGACGGGCCGGCCTCCTCGCGGTGATGGGCCGGTCGGACCCGCTGATGACCGACGCGCTGCGCACCGTGCTCGACCGCGGCGCGGTCCCGCTCGGGGAGGATCCGGCGACGCCCGCCCCGGTGCACGGCGCGCCGACCACCGAGCCGCTGGACCCGGACCCGGCACTGGTCGCCGAGCTGGTCGCCGAGGGACGGGCGTCGGTGGCCGACGCGGCGCGACGGATCCACGGCCGCGTCGGACCGGAGCTGTTCGTCGCGATCCGCGAGGACATCCCCGAGCTGCGGGCGCGGCTGAGCAACCCGCGCAGCACCCGGGTGTTCATGACGGCGATGGACGCGGCGTACTGGATCGACGAGCACGTCGGTGAGTGGCTGGGGGAGCGGCCGTCGGACGTGCTGACCCGGTCGGTGCCCGACAACGTGACCTCGCAGATGGGTCTCGCGCTGCTCGACGTCGCCGACGCGGTCCGCCCGTACCCGGCGGCGGTGGCGCCGCTGCGCGAGGCCGGGGACGACGTGCTCGACGCGCTGGGGTCGGTGGAGGGCGGCGCGGTGGCCCGCGACGCGATCGTCGGCTGGCTCGACGCCTACGGGGCCCGCTGCGTCGGCGAGATCGACATCAGCCGGCCGCGGTGGCACGAGCGCCCGGCCGCGCTCGTGCCGCTGATCCTCGGTCACGTCGACGGCGAGGAGCCCGGCGCCGGGCGCCGCCGGTTCGAGGAGGGGCGCCGCGCCGCCGAGGCGACCCGCGACGACCTGCTGGCCCGGCTGCGGGCCGGGGTCGACGGCGAGGCACGGGCCGCGCGGACGGCGCTGATGATCGACCGGCTGCGGACCTTCATCGGCTACCGCGAGTTCCCCAAGTTCGGCATGGTCTCGCGCTACGCGGTCTACCGGGCCGCGCTGCTCGCCGAGGCCGACCGGCTCGTCGCCGCACGCGTGCTCGACGACCGCACCGACGCCTACTACCTGCGGTTCGACGAGCTGGAGCAGGTCTCGCGCACCGGGCACGCCGACCTCGCACTGGTGCGCGCCCGGCGGGCGGAGTTCGCCGCGTACGAGGCGCTGACCCCGCCGCGGGTGCTGACCTCCGACGGCGAGTGCCTGCAGGGCTCCTACCACCGCGACGACGTGCCGCCCGGAGCACTCGCCGGGCTCGCGGTGTCGGCCGGGACGGTCGAGGGCCGCGCCCGCGTCGTCGCCGACCTGTCCGGGGCCGCGCTCGAACCCGGAGACGTGCTGGTCACCGCCTACACCGACCCCAGCTGTACGCCGGCGTTCGTCACGGTCGCGGGGCTGGTCACCGAGGTGGGCGGGCGGATGACCCACGGCGCCGTCGTCGCCCGCGAGTACGGCCTGCCCGCCGTGGTCGGGGTGGAGGGCGCGACCCGGCTGATCCGGGACGGTCAGCGGGTCCGGGTGGACGGCGGGAGCGGGCTGGTCGAGATCCTCGGCTGACACATGTCGAGAACCGGGGACCGGCTCCGTCCCCGGGGCGGACGCGGCCACCGGGGCCGCGCGGTCGGGAGGATGTCATGAGCGTGCTGCGGATGGACAACGTCGGCGTCGTCGTCACCGACCTCGACGAGGCGGTCGCGTTCTTCGGTGCGCTCGGCCTGGAGGAGGAGGGCCGGGCGACGGTGGCGGGCCCGGACGTGGACCGGCTGGTCGGGCTCGACGGCGTGCGGTGCGACATGGCCGTCGTGCGGACGCCCGACGGCTACGGCCGGCTGGAGCTGATGCGGTTCGAGTCGCCGTCGTCGCCGGTGGGTGATCCGGGCGCCGCGGTGAACGTGCTCGGCATCCGGCGGGTCATGTTCGCCGTCACCGACCTGGCGGAGACCGTGGAGCGGCTGCGTGGCCACGGTGCCGAGCCGGTCGGCGACGTCGTGACGTTCGGCGCGCACACCCTGGCCTACCTGCGCGGGCCGGGCGGGATCCTCGTCGCGCTGGCCCAGGAGGGCGGCTGACCGCGGGCCTCCTCAGCCCTGGGGGTCCGGGCCCGGCGCACCGGGGCACCGCTCGACGGGGAGGGCCTCGCCACGGTCCGCGACGCCGCTGACCGGTGCCGATCGGCGCCATCACGGTGGTCGCCGAACCGGTCGCACCGACGGCGACCCCTCAGCCGTGGTGTCCGGCACCGGTCGCACCCCGGCCGAGGTGGGCGTGTTCCCCCTGCAGGCTGAACAGCGCGAGTGTCTCGGCGGGCCGGTCGTCGGCGCTGCCGATCCAGTGCGGTGTGCCGGTGTCGAACTCGACCACCTCGCCGGGGTCGAGGAGGTGCTCGGTGTCGTCGAGGACCAGCCGCACCCGGCCGTCGAGGACGTAGAACCACTCGTAGCCCTCGTGGGTCTGCAGGGCGGTCGTCGGCGACGCGGCGGCCGGCGGGTAGACCACCTTGAAGGCCTGGACCCCGCCGCCGCGACGGGTCAGCGGGACGAACACCAGCCCGCGGTGGCGCACCGGGCGCAGGTGGATGCGGGGGTCACCGGTCGGCGGTGCCTGCACGAGGTCGTCGAGCGGGACCCCGTGCGCCCGGGCCAGCGGCAGCAGCTGCTCCAGTGTCGGCCGCAGCTTCCCGGTCTCCAGCCGGGACAGGGTGCTCGCGGTCAGGGCGGTCTCCGCCGCGAGCTGGTCGAGGGTGGCGCCGCGGCGACGGCGCAGGTCCCGCAACCTCGGGCCCACGCCGGCGAGCACGTCGTGTCCGGTGTCGTCCACCTCGCCAGATTGCCGATCGGCAAGATTCCTTGCAACCCGGGACGGCGGGTGTCGATGCTGCGGAGGAACCGACGTCGGCGACGCCGATGACGCCGCACCCACACCTCCCGGAGGAACCACCGATGGAGCCCATGCCGACCGCGTCCGACCCCGCGACCTTCTGGGACGAGCTCTACCGCCGCCGCGGTGGGGGAGAGGCCCGCGCCAACCCCCTGCTCACCGAGGTCGCCGGCCCGCTGACACCGGGCACGGCCCTGGACCTCGGATGCGGTGCCGGGGGCGACACGATCTGGCTGGCCCGGCACGGCTGGCACGTCACGGCGGTGGACATCTCCGCCGCCGCCGTGGACGGGCTCGCGCGTCGCGGCCGCGCCGAGGGGCTCGCGCCGCGGATCCGCGCCGAGCGCCACGACCTCGCGACGACGTTCCCGGACGGGACGTTCGACCTGGTCTCCGCCCAGTACCTGCAGACCCCGTTCACGCTGGACCGCGACGCGGTGCTGCGGACCGCCGCGGGCGCACTGCGCCCGGGCGGGCTGCTCCTCGTCGTGGACCACGGGTCCGTCGCCCCGTGGTCGTGGAACCAGGACCCGGACGCCCGCCACCCCACCGCCGCCGAGATCGCCGCCGGGCTCGGCCTCGATCCCGACGGATGGGCCGTCGAGCGCGCCGACGAGCCCCGGCGCCTCGCGACCGGCCCCGACGGCCGTACCGCCACGGTCGTCGACACCGTCCTGGTCCTGCGCCGCGCCGGCGCCACCCACCGGAGCTGACCCGTGCCCCGCCGCGACACCGCCCTCCCGCCCGACGCCGCGGACGAGAAGAGCGTCCTGACCGGGTTCCTGGGCCACCTCCGCGGCGCGGTCGCGGCCAAGGCCCTCGGCGTCCCGGACGCCGCCGCCCGCGAGCCCGGGGTCCCCTCGGGGACCAGCCTGCTCGGCCTGGTCGCGCACCTGACGCACGTCGAGCGTCACTACTTCCTCGGTGAGGCCGTCCGGGACTGGCCCGCGACCTTCCGGCCGCGGGCGGAGGACACCGCCGAGGACGTCGTGGCGGCCTACCGGGAGGCCACCGCCCGGGCCGACGCCGTCGTCGACACGTGGTCCGGCCTGGACCGGGCTGCGCCGGTACCCGCGGGACGGAGGTCGGCCCCGTCGAGGCGGTGGCTGCTGGTGCACATGATCGAGGAGACCGGGCGCCACGCCGGGCACGCCGACATCCTCCGCGAGCGCATCGACGGCCGCACCGGGCGCTGAGGAGCGAGCCATCGCCGACCTGTCGGCAGAATGACCCGCCATGGCGGACGCTCTCACGTCGCTCGCCCCGGCACCCGGGCTGTCACCGGTGCTCGTGCAGTTCGGAGGGCTCGCGGTGACGTGGTGACAGGACGTACGTGGGTGACCCGACATCGCTCTTCCCGGCCGAGAAGTGTGCGGCTCCAGCTGAGCATCGTGCCGGCCGCGGGGCGCTCCCCGGCGAGTCCACTGTTGACATCACGTCCGGTGTGAGCCGAGCATGCCCCCACCCCGGGAGCCCGAGAGGGACCAGCCGCCGGAGGAAGGACAGAGCTGACGGGGAATCGAGGACATGGGGACGTCACGCCTGCGAGATCATCCTGACTTCGCCTACACGATCAGCGACTTCGATGCGCTCTACCGGTTCGGCTCCGCCGGGGGGAGCCGGCAGATCCGCACGCACATGCGGCAGGTGCGTGAGGCGATCGCCGACGTGTTCGAGGACAACCCGGAGGTCGTCGGCCGCGAACCCACCCGACTTCCGGTGGTCGACCATCTCGGTCGCGCACTGGATCTGGGCTCGCGTGGCGACCTGGGCGTACTCAGCGACTCGCTGCGAAGGATCTCCGACCGGCTGACGTGGGAGCACGGGTACGAGAAGGTTCCGCGGGGGCTGGTGAAGAAGTACGGCTACTGCGAGATCGTCGGCCCGAAGGGGCCGGTGGTGTCCGACCGCATCATTCTGGGACTGGTTCTCTCCGCCCCGGAGACCGTCTATCCCCAGCATCACCACCGGGGGATCCAGGAATCCTACGTCGCGATCGCCGGAGAATGGTCGGAGAACGACGGTGCAGTGCATGCTCCGGGCTCGCTGATTCTCAACGAGGCCGGGCACGAACACCGCATCACGACCGGACGACAGTCCCCGTGTCTGCTCGCCTACTCCTGGATCGGTTCGCCCGAACGGCTCCTGACGCCGGCAATGCGTTTCTCCGCACCGCGCCGCCGCGTTCGATAGGCGATCCCGAGGAGGGGCCCGGGGCTGATGGCGTAGGTCCGGGCGTGTCGGACCTCCCACGAGGGGCCGGTGTCCGACGCTCGACGGAGGATCGGCCGGTGACCGGGCACTCGGTGGCGGTGCTGCCGAAGGTCCACGTACCGACGATCGACGGCCGGCAGGACGCCACGCGTCGGCGCATCGACGCTGCGTCGGGCGGATCGGCGGGCTGAGCCGACTTCGGGGCGCGGTCGGGAGAACACCCGCAACGGGCCATCCACGGCTGGTGGCGGCCGGACACGACGAACGCGGCCCCTCACCCTGTTCCAGCAGGTGAGGGGCCGCGTTCTGTCGAGCTGTGACGTGCCCCCGGCAGGATTCGAACCTGCGCTCCCGCCTCCGGAGGGCGGTGCTCTATCCCCTGAGCTACGGGGGCCGTGCGATGGGAGAACAGTAGCGCACCGTGCGCGACCCCCCGACACGGGGGCCCGTGCGTGATCAGCTCAGCGGCAGCGGGGCGGCGCCCCGCTCGGCGAGCAGCCCGCGCATCAGGTCCGCCTCGGAGTTCTGCGAGAAGAGCATCTGCCCGGCGAGGTTGCGGACCTCGCCGGTGTCGGCGTGGTCGCGGGCGTACTCGAGCATCGACACGCCTCCCTGGTGGTGGCGCAGCATGAGCTGGAGGAACTCGACGTCCAGGGCGGCGCCGGGCGGGGTGGCCCGCAGCCGCGCGAGGTCGGCGGTGCTCGCCATGCCCGGCATCGTCGCGACGCTGCCGGACATGCCGGACATGCCGGCGTGCGCGGAGTCGTCCATCCAGGCCATGTGGCCGCCGCTGGGCAGGCTCGGCGCGTCCCACAGGCCGAGCCAGCCCTGCATCCGGCCGACCTGCTGGTTCTGGGTGGTCTCGATGTCGAACGCCAGTTGCCGCACCCGCGGGTCGGTGGCGCGGTCGCGCTCCCAGGACGCCATCTCGACGGCCTGACGGTGGTGCACGGTCATGTCCTGGGCGAACCCGACGTCGACCGAGCCCGGCTCGGGCACGAACGGGCCGAACGCGCCGCGTACCGCGAACCCGGCGACGAGCACCGCGACCAGCGCGATCACGCCGAGCGCGATCGTGATCGGGTTCCGCCAGAGCGGGGTCTCGTCGGCCGGGGTCGTCATCGGGGCCTCACTGCCCGGGGGCCGGTGCGGGCGCCGGGGCCTGCTGCCCGGGTGCGGGCTGCCCGGGGACGGTGGGGTCGGGGGCCGGGGCGCCGCCGGGGGTCGCGCCCTGGTTCTCGGGCAGGATCGTCTGCCCGTCGACGGCGGACTGCTCCGGGATCGGCTGGAAGGCCGGCGGGTTGTCCTGGTCGAAGCCCTGCGCGCCGAGGGCGTCGCAGGAGGCGCCGACCTCGGGGTGGGTGAAGCGGTTGAGCCGCAGCGCGCGGATGAACTGGTCGATCCGCTCGTCGTCGGCGCTCTGGACCTTCAGCTGGTTGCCCCAGGACTGCAGCGAGATCGGGGCGTCGAGGCCCGGGTAGGGCGACATCACCGTGTACGGCTGTCCCTCGACCCGCTGGGACAGTGCGGCCTTGCCCGCCTCGTCGAGGGTGTCGGGGTTGTAGGCGATCCACACGGCGCCGTGCTCCAGGGAGTGCACGAGGTTCTCCGAGCGGACCGGGTTCGGGTAGACCACGCCGTTGCACGCGGCCCAGAAGCCGTCGTGCGCGCCGCCGAAGGGCGGGCTGTGGGTGTAGGCGACCCGCTGGAAGCCGAGCACGTGCTGCAGGCCCGGGTAGTCCTGGCTGACGATGCCGGGGATCGCGAGCGCCGGGTTGCGGTTGTCGTCGGTGGGCTCCCAGGCCCGGTTCTGGTTGCGCTGCACCAGCGGGTAGACGATGAACGCCCCCGCGAGCAGCACCAGCACGGTGATCGCGGCGACCATGCCCCAGGGGAACTGGCGCCGGCCGACCGAGCTCGGCATCGACGGTCGCTTCTTGCCGGACTTGCCGCTGGCCATGGGGGAGTCCTGTTCGTGGTCGGCGGGCGGGTTCGCCCGAGTCTAGGAAGACGCCGTCAGCGGCTCGCCCACCACCCGTAGGAGCGGTAGTCGGGGTAGGGCGCGAGCAGCGGTGCGACCGGACGGGTGGTCACCGTGACGCGGTCACCGGTCACGAGCTCCCCGGGCACCGTGAACGACGCCTGCGCCCACGGCTGCGCGTCCGGCAGCGTCCACTCCCCGGCGGGGCGGCCGTCGACGTCGACGGCGACCACCCGGGTCCGCTCGCCGGGCAGCGCGGGCCCGGCGCCGATCCGCCCGGTCAGGGTGAGCGGCCGTCCGGGGACGGTGCCGCCGAGGGTGAAGGTCTCGCCCCCGACGACGTGCCGGCCGCTGTCGGCGACGAGCCGCCCCGGCGCGACGACGGCCCGGTCCAGCACCGAGTCCGGCTGCACGCCGAGCACCGGCGGGTCGGTCGTCCAGCCGTGCGCGGCCTCGTCGGCGGTGTCCCCGACGTTCAGGTGGTCCACGATCCGGCCGGGCACGGGTGCGTCCGGTGCCTGCGCGGAGTCCGCGGCGGACCAGTCCGCGCGCCAGATGCTCACCCGGTCGCAGCTGCGGTCGATCTGGCAGGTCTGCGGTGCGGACGCCGAGATCGGCCGGGCCGGCCCGGCGAGCCCGAAGGTGATGACCGGCTCGGTGCCGAGCAGCCCGGCGCGGCCGAGGTCGGCGACGGGCACCCCGCCCCACCGGTCGAACACCGCGAACCACTGCGGCCGCTCGTCCGGCGGCAGCGCGCGCAGCGCCTCGTAGAGCGTCCCCGGCCCGTTCAGCGACGGCGAGGCCATCCCGTTCGTGGTCAGGCCGACCAGGTCGACGGTGCGGTGACCGCCGAACCAGGCCGCGGCGCCGACGTCGTTGACGGCCACGGCGTCGCCCGGCGGGACGTTCCCGGCGATCCACTGCGCGACGCTCACCGGCCCCTCGCGCATCGCCGAGGCCTGCTGGCCCAGCCGCAGCGCCCAGGCGGGCGTCGCGGCGACGGTGAACAGCAGCACCACCGCGAGCAGCCCGCCGCGCGCCGCCCGGTGCGGCACGAGACCGGCGCCGAGCACCACGAGCAGGAGCAGCAGCGGCAGGAACGGCTGCAGGTAGCGCAGGTCCTGCCACATCGCCGTCGTCAGCGTGGCGACCGCCGCCACCACCAGCACCAGCCCGCCGCCGAGCGCGACCGCGAGGGTCCGCTCCCGGCGCGCGGCGAGCGCGGCGACCCCCAGCACCGCGACGACGAGCGCGAGCGGCGCCAGCACGTCCTGCCCCGACAGCCCGGCCAGCGAGGCGAGCAGCGCCGCGACGTTGCGCTGCACGTGGTCGGCGATCTCCAGCGGCTGGTGCAGGAACCCGGTGTGCAGCCACGACTTCGCGAGCACCCCGTTGGCCTCGGAGGTCCCGGTGAGCACCCGGAACAGCAGCAGCTGTGCCGCGAACACCACCACCGGCGCCGCGACGAGCAGCCCCCGCGCCGCCGCACGCCCCCAGGGGAACCCTCGTTGCCACCTAGGCCACGAGAGTTCCCCTGGGGGCGTCCCGGGGCGGGACCGCAGCAGCGTCCACGCCATCGCGGCGGTGAACGCGGCGGCCAGCAGGAAGCCCTCGGGGCGGGTGAGGGCCATCAGCGCCGCGACCACCGGCGTCCACCGGAAACGGGGACGTTCGCGCAGGTAGGACAGCAGGGTGCCGGTGACCAGGGCCGCGAGCAGGCCCACCTCCATCCCGCTGGCCCCGCCCCACAGCAGCGGCCCGCACAGCGCGGTGAGCAGTCCCGCCCACCATCCCGCGGCACGCCCGCCCAGCCGGGTCGCGGCGGCCGAGGTGAACGCCGCGGCGAGGGCGACGCCGACGACCCCGCCCGCGACGGCGACGGCGAGCAGCCACCGGCCGTCGAACCCGACCGCGTGCGCGGCGCCGAGCAGGACCATCCAGAGCAGGCTCGACGCGCCCGTCGTGATCTCCGCACCCGGCTGGTAGCGCAGCGGCTCGCCGTCGCCGAACTGCCGGGCGTACTGCAGGTGGATGTAGACGTCGTCGAGCGGCGGGACCAGGCTCCCGCGGTTGTAGGCCAGCGACACCGCGACGAACCCCGCCCCGAGCAGCAGCGCCACCGCCCCGGAGACGACGGGCGCGCGGGTACTCCGGTCGGTGGAGGGGGGCGTCACGCCCCGCATCGTCGCCGGTCGGGGTGCGGATACCTGCATGAGGGTGCCGGGGGTCCCTCCGTAGAATCCGGGTGGTGAATCCCGACGTGCTCGCCGACCTGGTCCGTGACGTCGCGCGGGACGTGCTGCTCCGACGCGACCTGGACGTCTCCGCACTGCCGGCCGATGCGGGTGTCGAGCGTCCCCGCAACCCCGACCACGGCGACTACGCGACCAACATCGCGCTGCGCACCGCCAAGAAGGCCGGCGTGAACCCGCGCGAGCTCGCGACCTGGCTGGCCGAGGAGCTCGCGACCCGTGACGGCGTCGCCAGCGCCGAGATCGCCGGGCCCGGCTTCATCAACCTGCGCCTGGCCGCCGACGCCCAGGGCGCGATCGTCGGGGAGGTCCTCGCCGCGGGCGCGGGCTACGGCACCGGCGACGAGCTGGCCGGGCGCAACGTGAACCTCGAGTTCGTCTCCGCCAACCCGACCGGCCCGCTGCACCTGGGCGGCACCCGGTGGGCCGCGGTCGGCGACGCGCTGGGCCGGGTGCTGTCCGCGCGCGGCGCGAAGGTCACCCGCGAGTACTACTTCAACGACGCCGGCGCCCAGATCGACCGGTTCGTCGGCTCCCTGGTCGCGGCCGCGCAGGGCGAGCCCGCCCCGGAGAACGGCTACGGCGGGGACTACATTGCCGAGATCGCCCAGCGGGTCGTCGCGGCCGAGCCCGGCGTGCTGGACCTGTCCGACGCCGAGCGGGACGAGGTGTTCCGCCGGGTCGGTGTCGGCTTCATGTTCACCGAGATCAAGCAGAAGCTGGGGGAGTTCCGCGTCGAGTTCGACGTGTGGTTCCACGAGCAGTCGCTGCACGACTCGGGTGCGGTGGACACCGCCGTCGCCGCGCTCAAGGAGAAGGGCTCGCTCTACGAGTCCGACGGCGCCTGGTGGCTGCGCTCGACCGACCACGGCGACGACAAGGACCGCGTCGTCATCAAGTCCGACGGCCGCCCCGCCTACATCGCCGGCGACATCGCCTACCTGCGCGACAAGCGGGCCCGCGGCTTCGACCTGTGCATCTACATGCTCGGCGCCGACCACCACGGCTACGTCGCCCGGCTCAAGGCCGCGGCGGCCGCGTTCGGCGACGACCCGGCCGTGGTCGAGGTGCTGATCGGCCAGCTGGTCAACCTGGTCAAGGACGGCACCCCGGTCCGGATGAGCAAGCGCGCCGGCACCGTCGTGACGATGGACGACCTGGTCGGGGCCGTCGGCGTCGACGCCGCCCGGTACTCCCTCGTGCGGTCCTCGGTGGACTCGGGCCTGGACATCGACCTGGACCTGCTGGCCAGCCGGACCAGCGAGAACCCGGTGTTCTACGTCCAGTACGCGCACGCCCGGCTGTCCTCGCTGGCCCGCAACGCCGCCGACCTCGGCATCACCCCCGGCGAGGACTACGGCCTGTTGTCCCACCCGCGCGAGGGCGACCTGATCCGCACCCTCGGCGAGTTCGGCGACGTCGTGCGCACCGCCGCCGAGCTGCGCGAGCCGCACCGGGTCGCCCGCTACCTGGAGTCGCTCGCCGGCGCCTACCACAAGTTCTACGACTCCTGCCGCGTCCTGCCCCAGGGCGACGAGGAGGTCTCCGACCTGCACCGCGCGCGCCTCGCGCTCTGCGTCGCCGCCCGCACGGTGCTCGCCAACGGCCTGGCGCTGCTCGGCGTCGATGCCCCGGAACGGATGTGACATGAGGGCACACCCCGCAGGCCCGATGCACGCGGGCCTCACCCCCGCGCCCGAGTCGGCCGGGCCCCGCCCGGAGAGCGCCGCGGCGCTCGACGAGCTGGCACCCGCGGTCTGGCCGCGGCACGCCGCCCGCGGCGCCGACGGCGCGCTGCGCCTGGCCGGGGCCGACGTCCGCGACCTCGCCGCGGCCCACGGCACCCCGCTGTTCGTGCTCGACGAGGACGACTTCCGCGGCCGCTGCAGCGAGTTCGCCGCCGCGTTCGGGGCCGAGGCCGTGCACTACGCGGCGAAGGCGTTCCTGTGCACCGAGATCGCCCGCTGGGTCGCGCAGGAGGGCCTGTCGCTGGACGTGTGCTCCGGCGGCGAGCTGGCCGTGGCGCTGCGCGCGGAGTTCCCGCCCGAGCGGATCGCGCTGCACGGCAACAACAAGTCCCTCGCCGAGCTGGAGGCCGCGGTCGAGGCGGGGGTCGGCGGGATCGTCGTCGACTCCTTCGACGAGATCGCCCGGCTCGCCGACGTCGCCGCCGCGCGGGACACCGTCGCGCCGGTGCTGATCCGGCTCACCGTCGGCGTCGAGGCGCACACCCACGAGTACATCGCCACCGCGCACGAGGACCAGAAGTTCGGGTTCTCCATCGCCGGGTCCGACACGAAGGACTCCGCGGCGCTGGAGGCCGCCCGCCGTGTGCTCGCCGCGAGCCACCTGAGCCTGGTCGGGCTGCACAGCCACATCGGTTCGCAGATCTTCGAGACCGAGGGCTTCGAGGCGGCCGCCCGCCGCGTGGTGAAGGTGCTCGCCGACCTGCACGCCGAGCACGGCGGCGAGAACCTGACCGCGCTGCGCACCCTGGACCTCGGCGGCGGCATCGGCATCGCCTACCGGCCGGGGGACACCCCGCTGTCGATGCCGGCGCTGGCCGAGGAGCTGCGCGCGATCGTCAAGCGCGAGTGCGCCGCCTCCGGGCTGGACGTGCCGGCGATCGCCGTCGAGCCGGGCCGGGCCATCGCCGGGCCGGGCACCGTCACCGTCTACGAGGTCGGCACCGTCAAGGACGTCCCGCTCGGCGGGTACTCCCGGCGCTACGTCAGCGTCGACGGCGGGATGAGCGACAACATCCGCACCTCCCTCTACGACGCCGAGTACGACGTACGGCTGGTATCCCGCGCCAGCGGGCACGACTCGGTCCCCGGCGGGGACGTCCCCGTGCTGTCCCGGGTGGTCGGCAAGCACTGCGAGTCGGGTGACATCGTGGTGCGCGACTGCTGGCTGCCGGCCGATCTCGCGCCGGGCGACCTGCTGGCCGTCGCGGCGACGGGCGCCTACTGCTATGCCATGGCGTCGGGGTACAACCGGCTGCCGCGCCCTGCTGTCGTCGCGGTCCGTGACGGGGTCGACCGGACCCTGTTGCGTCGCGAGACACTGGAGGACCAGTTCCGTTTCGAGGTGTGAGCGCACCCGGGTGAGAACCGCCACCCGGACCTGTCTGCACCCGCCCGACCAGGAATGATCGGCGCGCGCCCGAGGGGTGCGCGCACGCGAGGAGGACACGTGGCGAGCGAGACCGGCGCCGTCCGGGTGGCACTGCTGGGCTGCGGCACCGTCGGCACCGAGGTGGTCCGGCTCATCACCGAGCAGGCCGACGAGCTGGCCGCGCGGGTGGGAGCCCGCATCGAGCTGGCCGGGGTCGCCGTGCGGCGACCGCACCGGCACCCCTGGCTGACCGAGAACTTCCCGGACCTGGTGACCACCGATGCCGGCGAGCTCGTGACCCGCGACGACGTCGACGTCGTCGTCGAGGTCATCGGCGGGATCGAGCCGGTCCGCGGCTGGCTGCTGGAGGCGCTCAAGTCCGGCCGCTCGGTCGTGACGGCGAACAAGGCGCTGCTCGCCGAGGACGGCCCGACGCTGGCCGAGGCCGCCGACGCCTCCGGCGCCGACCTCTACTACGAGGCCGCCGTCGCCGGGGCGATCCCGCTGCTGCGCCCGCTGCGCGAGTCCCTGGCCGGGGACCGCATCACCCGGGTCGCCGGCATCGTCAACGGCACCTCGAACTTCATCCTCTCCGCCATGTCCTCGGGCGGGACGTCCTACGCCGACGCGCTGGAGGAGGCGACCCGGCTGGGCTACGCCGAGGCCGACCCGAGCGCCGACGTCGACGGCTACGACGCCGCCTCGAAGGCCGCGATCCTGGCCTCGCTGGCGTTCCACACCCGCTTCACCGCCTCCGACGTGCACCGCGAGGGCATGCGCGAGGTCAGCTCGGCCGACGTCGCCGCCGCCCGCAGGCTCGGCTGCACGATCAAGCTGCTCGCCATCTGCGAGCGCGTGGTGGCCACGGACGGGACCGAGTCGGTCTCGGCGCGCGTCTACCCGGCGATGGTCCCCGACTCGCACCCGCTGGCGGGCGTCGACGGCGCGTTCAACGCGGTGTTCGTCGAGGCCGAGGCCGCCGGCCAGCTGATGTTCTACGGCCAGGGTGCAGGCGGCGCGCCGACCGCCTCCGCGGTGCTCGGCGACCTCGTCGCGGTGGCCCGCAACCGGGTCGGCGGCGGCCGCGGGCCGCGCGAGTCGGCCTACGCCAGCCTGCCGGTGCGCCCGATCGGCGAGGTGCCGACGCGCTACCACGTCGACCTCGAGGTGGCCGACCGTGAGGGCGTGCTCGCCGCCATCGCGAGCGAGTTCGCCCGGCACGGCGTCTCGATCGCCGCGGTCCGCCAGACCGGCGGTGTGAACGGCTCGGTGGACCGGGCCGACGGCTCGGACCGCAGCCAGGCCCGGCTGACGGTCGTCACGCACTCGGCGCCGGAGGCCGCGCTGTCGGCCACGGTGTCGGCGCTGCTGGACCTCGACCACGTGCTCGGCGTCGCGGGCGTGTTGCGGGTGGAGGGCCTGGGCCGCGCGGTGAGCGCACTGGGTATGGGCGAATGACCACAGGTGGGGGATCAGGGAGTGGACCGGTCGTGACGGACAGCGTGCGAGGAGTCCGGGGGCCGGCCTCCGGTCCCTTCGGCCCCGTGACCCAGGTCGCCGGTGCGGTTGCGCCGCCGCCACCCGGCCAGTGGCCGGGTGTCATCGAGGCCTACCGCGACCGGATGCCCGTGCATCCGGACTGGACCGTGGTGACGCTCGGGGAGGGCGGCACGCCGCTGCTGCCGGCCCCCCGGCTGTCGGAGCTGACCGGCTGCCAGGTCTACCTGAAGGTCGACGGCGCCAACCCGACCGGCTCGTTCAAGGACCGCGGCATGACGATGGCGGTCACCGCCGCGCTCGCCGACGGCAAGTCCAGCGTGCTGTGCGCCTCCACCGGCAACACCTCGGCGTCGGCGGCCGCCTACGCCACCCGTGCCGGGATGACCTGCGCGGTGCTCGTGCCGACCGGGAAGATCGCGCTGGGCAAGCTCGCCCAGGCCGTCGCGCACGGCGCCCGGATCCTGCAGATCGACGGCAACTTCGACGACTGCCTGGAGCTGGCCCGCAAGACGACCGCCGACTACCCGGCGATCGCGCTGGTCAACTCGGTGAACCCGACCCGGATCGCCGGCCAGGCCTCCGCCGCCTACGAGATCTGCGACCAGCTGGGCCGCGCCCCGGACGTGCACTGCCTGCCGGTCGGCAACGCCGGCAACATCACCGCGTACTGGCACGGCTACCGCGGCTACCACGCCGACGGCATCATCCCCGCGCTGCCGCGGATGTTCGGGTTCCAGGCCGCCGGCGCCGCACCGCTGGTGCACGGCGCCCCGGTGAGCGACCCCGAGACGATCGCGACCGCCATCCGGATCGGTGCCCCCGCCTCGTGGAAGGGCGCGACCACCGCGCGCGACGAGTCGAACGGGAAGTTCGCGGCCGTCACCGACGACGAGATCCTCGCCGCCTACCGGATGCTGTCCGCGCAGGAGGGCGTGTTCGTCGAGCCCGCATCGGCGTCCAGCGTCGCCGGGCTGCTGCAGAGCCACGCCGACGGATCGCTGCCCACCGGCTCCCTCGTGGTGTGCACGGTGACCGGGCACGGCCTGAAGGACCCCGACACCGCCCTGCTCACCGCGCCGGACCCGGAGATCGTCCCGATCGACCCCGGGGCGGTCGCGGCGGCGCTCGAGCTGGCCTGATGGGTCGCCCGACGCGCGTACTGGTGCGGGTCCCGGGGTCGACGGCCAACCTCGGCCCCGGCTTCGACTCCCTCGGCATGGCCCTGGCGTTGTACGACGAGATCGAGGTCGAGACCTTCGAGACGCCGGGGTTGTTCGTCGACGTCGCGGGGCAGGGCTGCCGGCACGTCCCGCGCGACGAGCGGCACCTGGTCCTGCGGGCGATGCGTCTGGCCTTCGAGACGTTCGGCGGGGCGCCCGCGGGGCTGCGGCTGCGCTGCCTCAACGCGGTGCCGCACTCGCGCGGCCTCGGCAGCTCCGCGGCGGCCGCCGTCGCCGGGGTGACGGCCGCCGCCGTGCTGGCCGGGCGGGACCCGGAGCTGGAGCGCGACGCGCTGCTGCAGCTGTCCGCCGGTATGGAGGGCCACGCCGACAACGCCGCGGCCAGTCTGCTCGGCGGGTTCGTGGTGGCCTGGGAGGCGGCGGACTCGGCCCGGCGTTTCCACGCCGAGAAGCTGGAGGTGCACCCCGACGTGCACCCGGTCGCCTGTGTGCCCGACGTCGAGTCCTCGACCAAGACCACCCGGGGGCTGCTGCCCGAGCAGGTCCCGCTGGCCGACGCCGCGTTCACCGGCAGCCGCTGCGCGCTGGCGGTGCTGGCGATGACCCGGCGGCCGGACCTGCTCATGGCGGCCACCGAGGACCGGCTGCACCAGCCCTACCGGCGTCCGGCGTACCCGTCGTCGCTGCGGCTGGTCGAGGCGCTGCGGGAGCACGGCGTACCCGCCGCGATCTCCGGCGCCGGGCCGACGGTGCTGGCCCTGACCGGCGACGGCGCGCTGCCCGACGGCGTCGACACCGACGGTTTCGCGGTGCAGCGGCTGCCGGTCGACACCACCGGTGTGCAGGTCGAGGTCCGCTGAGCACCGGTGCCCGCCGGGAACGTGAGGTACGCGACCCCGTGCGTCGGCGCGTCGCCCGAGGGGGTTGTTGCCGCCCCGGGGTGTACGGACTAGTCTCGCCCGTGCATGGCGATCCACGCGACATCGGCGTAGTCTTGCGGCCGGGCCCGCTCGCCCGATCTCCTTTCTGAACTGGACTCGGAATCCCGAACGGGCGGCCTGACTCCCGCGACGTCGTCGTGGGACTCCATCTGTGAATGCTGCCGATACGGGGTCTCCGTATCGGCCGAGCGTGTGACATCCCCTGACCTGGACAGGTAACCGGGTCGGTCAGGAAGGAACTCTGTGAGCGAGACCGATCTCGCCGGTACCGGGACCGCGTCGGCCGAGGCGGCGCCCCGCCGACGCGGCGGCCTGTCCGGCATGGTGCTGGCCGAGCTGCGCCAGCTGGCCACCGAGCTGAACGTCCCGGACATCTCCGGCATGCGGAAGGGCGACCTGATCGCGGCCATCAAGGAGCGTCAGGGCGGAGCGGCGGCGGCCCCCGCGAGGAAGCCGAAGGCGAAGGCGGACCCCGCCGCCACCACCGGCTCCGACGGTGCGGACGCGCCGCAGCTCGCCCTCGGCGACACCGCCGCGGCCCCCGCCGGCAACGGCTCCGCCGCGCCGGCCGCCCCCCAGGCACCCGCCGAGCAGGCCGGTGACCAGGGCGGACAGGCCGGGCAGGCCGAGGCCCCCGCGCCGCGCACCCGTCGTCGCCGTGCTGCGACCCGTCCGGCCGGCGCCCCCGACGCCATCGCGACCGACGCCGCAGCCGACGACCCCGGTACCTCCGCCGGCAACGGTGCGGCCCCGGCCGCCGCAGAGAGCGCCCCGGCCGCTGCGCCCGAGCAGGCCGCCCCCGCCGCGAGCGCGCCGGAGAAGGCCGACAGCACCCCGGCCCCGGCCGAGGAGCGCCGTGAGGACGCCGACGGCGCCGGTCGTCGTGGCCGGACCCGCCGCCGCGGGCAGGCCGACGACAACGGCCAGAAGGACACCGCCCCCCAGGGCGCCCCGAAGGACACCGCCACGGACGCGGGCCAGCGGGACGCGGGCCAGAAGGACGCCCGTCGCGACGCCGACGGCGACGACGCCGGCACCGACGGCGACCGCCGTCGCGGCCGTGGGGCCGACCGCAACGCCGAGCGCGGTGCCGACCGCAACGGTGCCGACCGCAACGGTGGCGACCGCACCGGTGAGGGCCGCGACGACAACGGCCGCGGCAACGGCGACAACGGCCGTGGCGGGCGCAACCGCGACGGCGACGACTCCGGCCGCGGCAACCGCGGGAACCGCAACAACGACCGGACCGGCGACCGCGGCGACAACCGCGGCGACAACCGCGGCGAGCGGAACGGTGACCGGAACAACGACCGCAACGGTGACCGGAACAACGACCGGAACAACGACCGCGGTGCCGACCGTAACGACTTCCGCGACGACGACGGCGACGACGGTGACGGCCGCGGCCGCCGCGGCCGCCGCTTCCGCGACCGCCGTCGCGGCCGGGACCGCGAGCGCACCGGTGGCGGCGCCACCGGCGGTGGCGTGGACACCGAGATCCGCGACGACGACGTCCTGCTGCCGGTCGCCGGCATCGTGGACATCCTCGACAACTACGCGTTCGTCCGGACCACCGGCTACCTGTCCGGCCCGACCGACGTCTACGTGTCGATGTCGATGGTCCGCAAGAACGGACTGCGGCGTGGTGACGCCATCACCGGCGCCGTCCGTCAGCCCCGCGAGGGCGAGCAGCAGCGGCAGAAGTTCAACCCGCTGGTGCGCGTCGACTCGATCAACGGGCGGGACCCGGAGGCCGCGCGCAACCGGCCCGAGTTCACCAAGCTGACCCCGCTCTACCCCAACGAGCGGCTCCGCCTGGAGACCGACCCGTCGCAGCTGACCACCCGCGTGATCGACCTGATCATGCCGGTCGGCAAGGGGCAGCGTGCGCTGATCGTCTCCCCGCCCAAGGCGGGCAAGACGACGATCATGCAGAACATCGCGAACGCGATCACCACGAACAACCCCGAGTGCCACCTCATGGTCGTCCTCGTCGACGAGCGGCCCGAGGAGGTCACCGACATGCAGCGGTCGGTGAAGGGCGAGGTCATCGCCTCGACCTTCGACCGCCCGCCGGCAGACCACACCGCCGTCGCCGAGCTGTCCATCGAGCGGGCCAAGCGCCTGGTCGAAATGGGGCACGACGTCGTCGTCCTGCTGGACAACATCACCCGCCTCGGGCGCGCCTACAACCTGGCCGCGCCCGCGTCGGGCCGGATCCTGTCCGGTGGTGTCGACTCCACGGCGCTGTACCCGCCGAAGCGCTTCCTCGGCGCCGCGCGCAACATCGAGGACGGTGGCTCACTCACCATCTTCGCGACCGCGCTGGTCGAGACCGGGTCCACGATGGACACGGTGATCTTCGAGGAGTTCAAGGGCACCGGCAACGCCGAGCTCAAGCTGGACCGGAAGATCGCCGACAAGCGGATCTTCCCGGCCATCGACGTCGGCGACTCGAGCACCCGCAAGGAGGAGCTCCTGATGTCGCCCGACGAGCACGCGGTGATGGTGAAGCTCCGCCGCGTCCTCGCCGCGCTCGACGACCAGCAGGCGCTCGACCTGGTGCTCGGCCGCCTCAAGAAGACCAAGACCAACATCGAGTTCCTGATGCAGGTCGCCAAGAACACCCCCGGCAAGGACGAGGACTAGTCCGAGCCGTGCCGTCCGGGCCCCGGTGGGAATTCCGCCGGGGCCCGGATGGTTGAATGGACCGTCAGCTTCCCGGCACCGGTTCACCCTGGTCGTACCAGGGACCCGGCGGCCAACGATGAGGAGAGAGCCATGCGCGAGGGAATCCACCCTCAGTACGTCGACACCCAGGTCACCTGCGGTTGCGGCAACCAGTTCACCACCCGCAGCACCAAGAACAGCGGCGCCATCAGCGTCGAGGTCTGCTCCGCCTGCCACCCGTTCTACACCGGCAAGCAGAAGATCCTGGACTCCGGTGGCCGCGTGGCCCGCTTCGAGGCCCGCTACGGGAAGCGCGAGCGCGCCGCCAAGTAGCTCCCGACACGGCGCCCGTCGCCTCGCCGCACGCGAGGAGGCGGGCGCCGTTTCGCGTTCCCGCCCCAGCGCCTCGAAGGAATCCCCGATGAGCACGCAGTCGGTCGACGCCCTGCTCGACGAGCACGCCGAGCTGGAGCAGCGCCTCGCCGACCCCGACGTCCTCTCCGACCAGGCGCAGGCCCGCAAGCTGGGCCGTCGCTACGCCGAGCTCGGCCCGGTCGTGCGCTGCGCCCGCGAGCTCGCCCAGGTCCGCGAGGACCGCGACGCCGCCCGTGAGCTCGCCGCCGAGGACCGCGCCTTCGCCGCCGAGGCCGACGCCCTGGACACCCGCATCGTCGAGCTCGAGACCGAGCTGACCGAGCTGCTGCGCCCGCGTGACCCGCACGACGGCGACGACGTCCTGATGGAGGTCAAGTCCGGCGAGGGCGGCGAGGAGTCCGCGCTGTTCGCCGGCGACCTCGTGCGCATGTACAGCCGCTACGCCGAGAGCCGCGGCTGGAAGGTCGAGGTCCTCGGCGCGACCCCGTCCGATCTGGGCGGGTACAAGGACATCACGCTGTCCCTGCGCAGCAAGGACCCGGTCGACGGGGTGTGGGCCGCCTTGAAGTTCGAGGGCGGCGTGCACCGCGTCCAGCGCGTCCCGGTCACCGAGTCGCAGGGCCGCATCCACACCTCCGCGGCCGGCGTGATGGTCTTCCCCGACACCGACGACGCCGGGGACGTCGAGATCCACGACGCCGACATCCGGGTCGACGTCTACCGGGCCTCGGGGCACGGCGGGCAGAGTGTCAACACCACCGACTCCGCCGTGCGGATCACGCACCTGCCGACCGGCATCGTCGTGACCTGCCAGAACGAGCGCTCCCAGCTGCAGAACAAGGCCCGCGCGATGGACGTGCTGCGGGTCCGGCTGCAGGCGAAGGCCGAGGCCGAGGCGGCCGAGGCGGCGTCGGAACAGCGTCGCTCGCAGGTCCGCACGGTGGACCGCTCGGAGCGGATCCGCACCTACAACTACCCGGAGAACCGGATCTCCGACCACCGCGTCGGGTTCAAGGCCTACAACCTGTCCGCGGTGCTCGACGGCCACCTCGTCGACGTCCTCGCCGCTCTGACCGCGGCCGAGCGCGCCGAGGCCATGGCGGGGGAGCAGGGACAGGAATGATCCCCCGCTCAGGTGATGCTCCGGTCACCTGCGGTGTCCCCGCGCCCCGCAGCCGGGACACTGGAGCCGTGACCGAGACGACGGCGAGCCCCACGACCGGCAGCCGGCTGCCGCTCCGGGTGGCGATCGCGGAGGCCGAGCGCACCCTGGCCGCCGCCGGTGTCGCGTCGCCGCGCGTCGACGCCGAGCTGCTCGCCGCGCACGTGCTCGGCTCGTCGCGGTCCACGCTGCTGATGACCCCGCTGGTGGACCCGCCGGTCGTCGAACGGCTGCAGACCCTCGTGGCCCGCCGCGCCACCCGCGAACCCTTGCAGCACATCCTCGGCACCGCGGTACTCGGCCCGGTCGAGGTCGCCGTCGGACCAGGGGTGTTCACCCCGCGCCCGGAGACGGAACTGCTGCTGGAGTGGGGCCTCGCCGCGATCCGCGACGTGAGCCGCCCCCGGGTGCTCGACCTCTGCACCGGCTCCGGCGCGCTCGCGCTGGCCTTCGCGGTGTCCCGGCCCGACGCCGAGGTGCACGCTCTCGAGGCCGACCCGTCGGCACTGTCCTGGACCCGGCGCAACCTCGACGCGCACGTCGCCGCGGGCGGACGCCCGGTGACCCTGCACGTCGCCGACGTCCGGTGGACCGACCTGCTCATCGAGCTGGAGGGTGCGGTCGACCTGGTCGTCTGCAACCCGCCCTACGTCCCGGACGGGACGCCGGTGCCGCCCGAGGTGGAGCGGTGGGACCCGCCCGGCGCCGTGTTCGGCGGGCCCGACGGCACCCAGATCATCCAGGCCGTCGTACGCGGGGCCAGCGGATGGCTGCGGCACGGCGGGCACCTCGCGATCGAGCACGACGACACCCACGGCGAGACGGTCCCGGCACTGCTGCGTCGCCGGCGCACGCTGGGTGAGGTCACCGAGCACGACGACCTCACCGGCCGCCCGCGCTTCGTCACCGCCCGCCGCGTCCCCTGCCCCTGACGCCCGTCCCACCCAGCTGGGAGCGGTCGTCCGGACGTCCCGCCGGCGCCGCGGATGTGAGCCGCCCCGCACCCCCGCGCGGCACGGTCGTATCCTCGCGGATCGTGAGTGCACCGCAGACCCAGCCGCTGTTCGACTGCAGCGTCCCCGCCGAGCGCGCACGCGGTCTGACCGCCGCCGCGCGCGCCGTCCGGGCGGGTGAGCTGGTCGTCCTGCCCACCGACACCGTCTACGGCATCGGCTGCGACGCGTTCAACGGCACCGCCGTGCGCGCGCTGCTCGCCGCCAAGCGGCGCGGCCCGGACATGCCGGTCGGCGTGCTCGTCGGTTCCTGGACCACCATCGACGGCCTCGTCTCAGGAGTACCGCAGTCCGCCCGGGCGCTGATCGAGGCGTTCTGGCCGGGCGAGGTGTCGCTGGTGCTGGAGCACGCGCCGTCGCTGGCCTGGGACCTGGGCAGCACCCGCGGGACGGTGATGCTGCGCATGCCGCTGCACCCGGTCGCGCTGGAGCTGCTGCGCGAGGTCGGGCCGATGGCGGTGTCGAGCGCGAACACCTCGGGCAACCCGCCGGCGTCGAACGTGACCGAGGCGATCACCCAGCTGGCCTCGAGCGCGCAGGTCTACCTCGACGGCGGCCCGTCCGGTGACCCGGTCGCCTCCACGATCGTCGACCTCACCGGCGCCCGGCCGCGCATGCTGCGCGAGGGCGGGGTGACCGCCGAACAGGTCGAGGAGGTCGTCGGCCAGGAGGTCGACCGGGTCTGAGGGGGCCACCCGCGGGTGTGATCACGCCTGCACGGCCGCGGCCTGCGGGGATGGCAGCGGGTAGCGTGTCCCGGCGTGAGCGAGCAGACCTTCTGGGGACCGGACTTCCACGCACTGCAGCAGCAGGACCCCGAGATCGCGGGCGTCGTGCTGGACGAGCTCGAGCGCCTGCGCGGCGGACTGCAGCTCATCGCGAGCGAGAACCTGACCAGCCCCGCGGTGCTGGCGGCGCTCGGGTCGACGCTGTCGAACAAGTACGCCGAGGGCTACCCCGGCCGCCGCTACTACGGCGGCTGCGGGGTCGTCGACGTCGCCGAGAACATCGGCAACGCGCGGACCAAGGAGCTCTTCGGCGCCGAGCACGTCAACCTCCAGCCGCACTCCGGTGCGAGCGCGAACCTCGCGGCCTACGCCGCGTTCGCCAAGCCCGGCGACACCGTGCTGGCCATGGACCTCAAGCAGGGCGGCCACCTCACGCACGGCAGCAAGGTCAACTTCTCCGGCCTGTGGTTCAACGCGGTGTCCTACACCGTCCGTGAGGACACCGAGGTCATCGACTACGACCAGGTCCGCGACCTGGCCAAGCAGCACCAGCCGAAGATCATCATTGCCGGTGCGACCGCGTACCCGCGCCTGATCGACTTCGCGGTGTTCCGCGAGATCGCCGACGAGGTCGGCGCCAAGCTCATGGTCGACGCCGCGCACTTCATCGGCCTGGTCGCCGGCAAGGCGATCCCGTCGCCGGTGCCCTACGCCGACGTCGTCACCGCCACCACGCACAAGGTCCTGCGCGGCCCGCGCGGCGGCATGGTGCTGTGCCGCGAGGAGCACGCCAAGGCCATCGACAAGGCGGTCTTCCCGTTCTCCCAGGGCGGCCCGCTGATGCACGCGGTCGCCGCGAAGGCCGTCGCGATGAAGGAGGCGGCGCAGCCGGAGTACCAGGCCTACGCCCGCCAGGTCATCGCGAACGCCCAGGCGCTGACGACGAGCCTGGAGTCCGAGGGCATGCGCGCCGTCTCCGGCGGCACCGACAACCACCTCGCGCTGCTGGACCTGCGTCCGATCGGCGTCACCGGCTCGGAGGCGGAGACCCGCTGCGACCGCGCCGGCATCACGCTGAACAAGAACGCGATCCCCTACGACCCGGCGCCGCCGATGAAGCCGTCCGGCATCCGGGTCGGCTCGCCCAGCGTCACCACGCAGGGCATGACCGAGGCCGACATGGCCGAGGTCGGCGCGCTGCTGGCCCGCGCGGTCAAGGCCGAGCACGACACCACGGCCGGCGACGCCGAGCTCGCCGACGTCGCGAAGGCGGTCACCGCGCTCGTCTCGAAGGCACCGGCCTACCCTCGGGGGTGACCTGAGACCCACGGCGGAGGCGGAGAGGCGCTCGCGACGTGCCCACTGACCAGTTCACGTACGGACTCCCCATCCGGGAGCTCCTGCTCGTCGGGCTGGTCGCCGCCGTCGTCACGCTGCTGCTGACCGGGCCGGTCCGGATGCTGGCGCTGAAGGTCGGCGCGGTCGCCTGGCCGCGGGGACGGGACGTGCACGTCACCCCGACCCCGCGGTGGGGCGGCCTCGCGATGTTCGGCGGGGTGCTGGCCGGGCTGCTGCTGTCGCTGCAGCTCCCGGCCCTGCGGCTGGCCTACTTCGAGCAGAGCACCGAGGTCGTCGGGGTCGTCGTCGCGACCGGGCTGCTGGTCGGCGTCGGGATGCTCGACGACCGCTACGACCTCGACGCCCTCACCAAGTTCGCCGCGCAGGTCACCGCGGCCGGGCTGCTGGTGCTCTACGGCGTGCAGTGGGTGACGGTATGGATCCCCATCGGAGGGGAGTCGTTCCTCAGCGGCTCGCTGTTGTTGTTGGGGCAGGGGCAATCGGTGCTCATGACGGTGCTGGTCACCGTGGTGCTGGTAAACGCGATGAACTTCGTCGACGGCCTCGACGGGCTCGCCGCCGGCATCGGGCTGATCACCACGCTGGCGACCGCGGTCTTCTGCATCGGCCTCATCAGCAAGAACGGCAACGACCCGGCCGCGTTCGTGCCCTCGCTGATCGCGGTGGTGCTCGCCGGGTCCTGCCTGGGGTTCCTGCCGCACAACTTCCACCCGGCCCGGATCTTCATGGGCGACACCGGCTCGATGATGGTCGGGGTCATGCTCTCCGCGGCGATCACGACCGCCTCGGGCCGGATCCCGCCCGACGACACGGCGGCCGGGAACATCCTGGCCCTGGTCTCCCCGGTCATCGTGCTGGTCGGGATCGTCTTCATCCCGTCGCTGGACCTGCTCATGGCGGTCGTGCGCCGGACCCGGGCCGGGACCAGTCCCTTCAGTCCGGACAAGATGCACCTGCACCACCGCCTGCTCCAGGTCGGGCACAGCCACCGGCGCGCGGTGCTGCTGGTCTACCTGTGGGTCGCGGTGATCGCCTTCGGCGCGGTCGCGCTCGCCCTGGTCCCCCGCGCCGGGCTGGTACTCGCCGCGACCGGGATCGCGTTGGTCGTGGCGTTCGTGGCCTCGGCCGTGCCGCACCGGTCGCGGATGCGCACCGCCGCCTCCGCGGCGCCGGTCGCCGCGGGGGAGACGGCGATCGCCTCGACCGACGACCTCCCGGACGCCGGGCCCGGGCGCCGGGCGCCCCCCGCCCGGCCGTCCGCCGGTGGTCTGGTCGAGGACGGCCCCGGACCGCCGGGCCCCGCCGCGGCGGCACCGGTGCCGGGCCGGGTCGTGCCGGGCGGGGACACGTCCGGTCGGGACCCGTCACGGCGGGACACATCGGGTCGGGACGCACCCGGGGGGCCTGCGCCGTGGACGCGGGGCGTGCACCGGCCGAGCGGCGGGCGCGGCCCGTCGCGGACCGGGACGCGACGCGCGCCCGCCGGCACCGGGGGACCGCTGGTCGCCGGTACTGCGGGACCTGCGCCCGCCGGACCCGGACCCGCCCGGCTCGCGGGCACCCCGACCGGGGGGCCGGAACACGTCGGCCCGATGACGTCCGCCGATGCCGGGCCGTCCACACCACCGACCCCGTCCCGGCCCGTCGCCGCCCGTCCGCGGATGCCACGCGGCACGGCCGCCGGACCGCCGACGCCGGCCCCGACCGACCCCGGGCCGGTCCCACCCCGCCCGCAGCACCCGCGCGGCACCGGCCACCGCGCCCACCCCGCCGCGACACCGGGGCCGGACCAGCCGACCGTCCCCACCCCCGCGCACAACCCCGCCCGGGACCGCGACGCCTGACCCGCGCCGGTCCTGGCCCTGGGGAGAGGTGTCCGCGCTCACGGATCAGGCCCCGCCCGCCCCGTACGCCGCCCGGTCCCGGGCCCGCCGAGCGCGTCGAGAAGCGCCCGGGTGCTGCCCGACGGCGGCCGGCGACGCCCGGGCGCCTCCCGACGCGGCCGGGCGGCACGGGACACCGCGGGGGACGGCGCCGGTCGGGGCGCCGGACCCGCCGGTTACCGTGTGCGCGGAGCCGTACCCGCTGGTGGGGCGGCCGGTGAGCCGGGAGGCGGACGCACCGTGTGGCGATGGGACCGCTGGGGGACCGTGGAGTACGACGGTCCCGCGCTCGGCCAGGCGCAGGTCGTGCGGCGGCTGTCGGGGTCGATGGCCCGCGGCGCCGCCCTGGTCGGCGCGGCCACCACGGTGGTCTGCGCCGTCGGCGGGGTCGTCGCGGCCGGGGTCCCGGGCCTGTCCGCCGCGGCCCTCGGTGGCCTGCTGGCCACAGGCTCGGCCCTGCTCACGCCGGTGCTGATGCTGCGTACGACCCATCTCGAGCCGGGCGCTGTGATGCTGGCCGCATTCGGCGGCCTCGCGATGAAGGCCATCATCCTCCTGCTCGCCCTGTTCACCCTCGGGGATGCGCCGGGTCTGCACCGCATGTCACTGGCCGTCACCATGCTCGTCGTCTTCATCACGACGACGGCGGCGGAGGCCTGGGCAGGGCAGAAGCTCCAGATCCTGATCGGCACCGATCCGGGGTCCACGAATGCCTGACCTGGGGTTCGACGACCGTTTCGTCCGTTCCTGCGGCGCCCTCGCGGGCGTCCGCGGGGGCTGTCGAGGGCGTCGGGCGGATGGCCGGGCGGCGACCGCCGGGGGAGTTAACGGTGAATCACCCGACGCGACCCACCGGACCCGATCAAGATCGTTTCGTCGGACGAACGCGCAGGTGAGGTGCGTACGAGCCCCCGACATCGTGTAGAAGTACGGCTGATAGCATCCGCCACGTAGGCGATGTGGGTGACTTCCGGTGTTTCGACCCGGCCGCCCGGAAACACATCGCGCCACGAGGCACCTTGCAGGCGATCCCCCGTTCCGCGTGGATGCGGAACGGGAGCACCGGAAGGACCCCCATTGGGCACGTTGGTACTGGCGGCCGAGGAGTTCACTCCGCCCGGCGCAGGTCTGTTCGAGTACCCGCCGATCTTCGGCGCCGTCACCAAGCCGATGGTGCTGGCGGTCCTGTCGCTGATCATCGTCGCGGCCGTCTTCACGCTGGGCACGCGCAAGCTGTCCATCGTGCCGAGCCGATTCCAGTTCGGACTGGAGTCCTTCTACAACATCCCGCGCAACACGATGGCGCGTGACCAGATCGGCTCCGAGGACTTCAAGCGGTACATCCCGCTGATCCTCGGCCTGTTCAGCTTCATCCTGGTCAACAACATCTTCGCGATCATCCCGGTGATCCAGTTCCCGACGCTGTCGCGGATCGGGTTCCCCATCGCGCTGGCGTTGTTCGTCTACGTCTTCTACCACTACGCCGGGTTCAAGAAGCACGGGTTCTTCGGCTACATCAAGCACGCCGCGCTGCCGCCGGGCGTCCCGGTCTTCATCGCGCCGCTGATCATCGTGATCGAGCTGCTGCAGAAGTTCCTGGTGCAGCCGCTCTCGCTGGCACTGCGTGTGTTCGCCGCGATGTTCGCAGGCCACCTCATCCTCGCCCTGACCGCCGTGGGTGCGGCGTTCCTGGTGTCGGCGGGCTCCGCGCTCGTCATCGCGTCCCCGGTGGTGTTCGCCGCCGGGATCGCGTTCACGTTCCTGGAGGCGCTCGTCCAGGTCATCCAGGCCTACGTCTTCGCCCTGCTGGCCGCCGTGTTCATCGGCGCGGCGATCTCCGAGGACCACTGACAGCACCACCGAGACCCCGGTGCCGCCGGCACCGCGCTCGCACCACCTGCTTCATCCGCCGGCCCGTCCGGGCCGATACACCGAACGACCCGCATCCCGCGGACCCGACGGAAGGAAACCCGAAGTGAACGTCACCCAGGTTCTGGCCCAGGAAGCCGCCAACATCAACCCGGGCCTCGCGGCCATCGGGTTCGGCGCCTCGGCCATCGGCGCCGGTATCGGCGTCGGCCTGATCTGGTCGGCCGTCATCAGCGGCACCGCCCGCCAGCCGGAGGCCCGCGGCCAGCTGATGGGTATCGGCTGGACCACCTTCGTCCTCGCCGAGCTGGTCATGCTGATCGGCCTGGTGCTCTTCTTCATCGCGCAGTAAGAGCCGGCAGATCACTCTCATGCCGGTCCCGGTACCGGCGGCCATGTCAGGGAAGGACACACGGTGGAACTGATTCTCGCCGCCGAACAGCCGCTTCCGATTCTCCCGCACCTCGATGAGCTCGTGCTCGGTGTGGTCGCGTTCGCGATCCTGCTGTTCCTGCTCTGGAAGTTCGCGGTCCCGCGCTTCGAGACGCTCTACGAGGAGCGGACCGACGCGATCGAGGGCGGCCTCAAGCGTGCTCAGGAGACCCAGGAGCAGGCGGACCGGCTGAAGAAGGAGTACGAGGAGCAGCTCGCCGGCCTGCGGGCCGAGGCGGCGCGCATCCGCGACGACGCCCGGGCCGAGGGCCAGCAGATCAAGGCCGAGCTCCGCGAGGAGGCCGAGGCCGAGGCCGCGCGCATCAAGGCCCGTGGCGAGGAGCAGGTGGCCGCGTCGCGCGACGCCGCCCAGCGTGCTCTGCGCAACGAGGTCGGGGGCCTGTCGGTCCAGCTGGCCGAGCGCCTGCTGCGCGAGCAGCTGGCCGACGACTCGCGTCGCTCCGCGACGATCGACTCGTTCCTCGGTGAGCTCGACCAGCAGGGCGTGGCCCAGCGGAGCGGGGCGAACTGATGGCGGCTGTCCTGCAGCCCGCCAGCCGTGAGTCCCTCGCGGCGCTGACCGAGCGGCTGGACTCCTGGACCGACTCCGCGTCGGCCCGGGACCTGACCACGACCGCGGACGAGCTGTTCGCGGTGGCCCGGTTCCTGGACTCCGAGCGCTCCGTCCGGCGCCTGCTGGCCGACGCGTCCTCCCCCGAGGACGCCCGCGCGGACCTGGTCCGCCGGTTGTTCGGGTCCCAGCTCTCGCAGCCGACCGTGGACCTCGTCTCCGAGCTGGCGCGCAAGCGCTGGTCCACCGCCCGCGACATCGTCACCGGTGCGGAGGGCCTGGCCCGCCGCACGGCCATCGCGATCGCGGACCGCAACGGCTCCCTCGACGAGGTCGAGGACCAGCTGTTCCGGTTCGGCCGGATCGTGGCCCGCGAGCCGCAGCTGGCGAGCCTGCTCGGCGACGCCGCCCGGCCCGTCGAGGGTCGCGTCCAGCTCCTGGACTCGGTGCTCGGCGAGAAGGTCTACCCGGTGACGGCGACGCTGCTCCGCGAAGCGGTCCGGCTGCCCCGCAGCCGGCACCTCGACGTCGTCGCCGAGGAGCTCGCCGAGCTCGCGGCGGCCCGCCGGGACCGCTCGGTCGCCAAGGTGCGCACACCCGTCGAGCTCTCCTCCGAGCAGGAGACCAAGCTCGCCGAGACCCTGGGCCGTATGTACGGCCGCACGATCTCCCTGCAGGTCGAGCTCGACCGGAGCCTCCTCGGAGGCCTGGTCGTGCAGGTCGGCGGCGAGGTCATCGACGGCAGCGTGGCGGGTCGACTCGCCGCAGCTCGCCGATCCCTGCCCAGCTGACCTGCTTCGGACGCGATCGCCGGACCCCGGCGGAACGACCCGAAGACCCCGTTCGAGAGAAGGAACGACGCAGCCATGACAGAGCTGACGATCTCCTCCGAGGAGATCCGGAGTGCGATCTCCAGCTACGTCTCGTCGCTGGAGAGCGGCACGTCCCGCCGTGAGGTCGGGACCGTCGCCGACACCGGTGACGGCATCGCCCACGTCGAGGGTCTGCCCTCGGCCATGACCAACGAGCTGCTCGAGTTCGAGGGCGGCGTCCGCGGCGTCGCGCTGAACCTCGAGCAGAACGAGATCGGTGCGGTCGTCCTGGGCGACTACACCGGCCTCGAGGAGGGCCAGCAGGTCACCCGTACCGGCGAGGTCCTGTCCGTGCCGGTCGGCGAGGGCTACCTGGGCCGGGTCGTCGACCCGCTGGGCAACCCGATCGACGGCCTCGGCGACGTCGAGAGCGACGCCCGCCGCGTGCTCGAGCTCCAGGCGGCCGGCGTGATGGACCGCCAGTCCGTCGGCGAGCCGCTGCAGACCGGGATCAAGGCCATCGACGCCATGACCCCGATCGGCCGCGGCCAGCGCCAGCTGGTGATCGGCGACCGCAAGACCGGCAAGACCGCGGTCTGCGTCGACACGATCATCAACCAGAAGGAGAACTGGGAGTCGGGCGACCCGAAGAAGCAGGTCCGCTGCATCTACGTCGCCATCGGCCAGAAGGGCTCCACGATCGCCGGTGTCCGGCAGTCCCTCGAGGACGCCGGTGCGATGGAGTACACGACGATCGTCGCGGCCCCCGCGTCCGACCCGGCCGGCTTCAAGTGGCTCGCGCCCTACACCGGCTCGGCCATCGGCCAGCACTGGATGTACCAGGGCAAGCACGTCCTCATCGTGTTCGACGACCTGTCCAAGCAGGCCGAGGCCTACCGCGCGATCTCGCTGCTGCTGCGCCGCCCGCCGGGCCGTGAGGCCTACCCGGGCGACGTCTTCTACCTGCACTCGCGTCTGCTGGAGCGCTGCGCGAAGCTCTCCGACGAGCTCGGCGCGGGGTCGATGACCGGTCTGCCGATCATCGAGACCAAGGCGAACGACGTGTCGGCCTACATCCCGACCAACGTCATCTCGATCACCGACGGCCAGGTCTTCCTCGAGTCCGACCTGTTCAACCAGGGTGTCCGGCCGGCGATCAACGTCGGTATCTCGGTCTCCCGGGTCGGCGGCTCGGCGCAGATCAAGGCCATGAAGACGGTCTCGGGCTCGCTGCGTCTGGACCTGTCGCAGTTCCGTGAGCTGGAGGCGTTCGCCGCCTTCGGTTCCGACCTCGACGCCGCGTCGGCCGCCGCTCTGGGCCGTGGCGAGCGCCTGGTCGAGCTGCTCAAGCAGGCGCAGTACGCGCCGGTCGCGGTGCAGGACCAGGTCGTCTCGATCTGGCTGGGCACCTCCGGCAAGCTCGACTCGGTGCCCGTCGCCGACGTGCAGCGCTTCGAGTCGGAGTTCCGCGAGTACTCGCGTCGCCACGCCTCCGGCGCCCTGAACGAGATCACCGACACCGGGAAGCTCTCCGACGACGCCGTCGAGACGCTGACCAAGGCGGTCGACGAGTTCAAGCGCAACGAGTTCACCGCGTCCGACGGTTCCTCGGTCGTCCCCAAGGAGAAGGCCGAGAAGGCCCTCGACGAGGACGATGTCGAGCAGGAGACCGTCACGGTCAAGAAGAACTGAGGCTGATACCCGATGGCGGCACAGATCCGGGTGCTGCGCCGGCGTATCCGGTCGACGCAGTCCATCAAGAAGATCACCCGTTCCCAGGAGCTGATCGCGACCTCACGGATCGCGAAGGCCCGGGCGCGGGTGGACGAGGCACGTCCGTACGCCGAGCTGATGACGAGCACCCTGTCGGAGCTCGCGTCGAACTCGGCGCTGGACCACCCGCTGCTCGTCGAGCGGGAGCAGCCGAAGCGGGCCGCGGTCCTGGTCGTCACCAGTGACCGCGGTCAGTGCGGCGGCTACAACGCCAACGTCCTCAAGGAGGCCGAGCAGCTCCAGGCCCTGCTCCGCGAGCAGGGCAAGGAGCCGGTCCTCTACGTGATCGGCCGCAAGGGCGTCTCGTACTACCGGTTCCGCAACCGGGAGATCGAGCAGTCGTGGACCGGCTTCTCCGAGCAGCCGGGCTACGAGCACGCGGCCGAGGCGGCGAAAGCCCTGGTCGACGCGTTCATGGCCGGTGAGGACGACCACGACGGCAACACCGACGGTGTGACCGGCGTGGACGAGCTGCACCTCGTCTACACCAGCTTCAAGAACATGATCACCCAGGTGCCGCAGGCCCGGCGGATGGCTCCGCTCGAGGTCGAGTACGCGGCCGACAGCGCCTCCTCGAGGCCGGTCGGTGCCGGGTCGGAGCTGCCCTCGGTCGCCCGCGACGCCGACGCCGACACGGCCGAGAGCCAGCGGGACCACCCGGAGAGCAAGGGGCTCCAGCCGCTCTACGAGTTCGAGCCGGACCCGGACACGCTCTTCGACGCGCTGCTGCCGAAGTACATCGGGGCCCGCCTCTACGCGGCCCTGCTGGAGTCGGCGGCGTCGGAGTCGGCGAACCGGCAGCGGGCCATGAAGGCCGCGACGGACAACGCCAACGAACTGATCCGTAGCCTGACCCTGGAGGCCAACCAGGCTCGCCAGGCACAGATCACCCAGGAGATCAGCGAGATCGTCGGTGGGGTCGACGCTCTCGCCAGCGCAGGAAGTGAGAGCTGATGACCACGACCGCCGAAACTTCGGCCGGCCCGATCACCGGGCGCGTCGTCCAGGTGACCGGCCCGGTCGTCGACGTCGAGTTCCCGCGTGACCAGGTCCCGAACCTGCTCAACGCCCTCACGCTGGAGGTGGATCTCTCCGGCGACAAGCGCAAGCTGACGCTGGAGATCGCCACGCACCTGGGTGACAACCTGGTCCGGGCCATCTCCATGCAGCCGACCGACGGCGTCGTGCGCGGCCAGGAGGTCACCGACCTCGGCCGCCCGATCTCCGTGCCGGTGGGCGACCAGGTCAAGGGCCACGTGTTCAACGCCCTCGGCGACTGCCTGGACGACCCGTCCATCCAGTTCACCGGTGACCTCCGGTCGATCCACCAGAAGGCCCCGCGCTTCGACGAGCTCGAGGGCAAGACGGAGATGCTGGAGACCGGCATCAAGGTCCTGGACCTGATGACGCCCTACGTCGTCGGCGGCAAGATCGGTCTGTTCGGTGGTGCCGGCGTCGGCAAGACCGTGCTGATCCAGGAGATGATCCAGCGTGTCGCGCTGAACTTCGGTGGCACCTCGGTGTTCGCCGGCGTCGGTGAGCGCACCCGTGAGGGCAACGACCTCATCACGGAGATGACCGAGTCGGGCGTCATGAAGAACACCGCCCTGGTGTTCGGTCAGATGGACGAGCCGCCGGGCACCCGTATGCGCGTCGCGCTCTCCGCGCTGACCATGGCGGAGTACTTCCGCGACGTGCAGGAGCAGGACGTCCTGCTGTTCATCGACAACATCTTCCGGTTCACCCAGGCCGGCCAGGAGGTGTCGACCCTCCTCGGCCGCATGCCGTCCGCGGTGGGCTACCAGCCCACGCTGGCCGACGAGATGGGTGAGCTGCAGGAGCGGATCACCTCGACCCGCGGTCGTTCGATCACCTCGATGCAGGCGATCTACGTCCCCGCGGACGACTACACCGACCCGGCTCCGGCGACGACGTTCGCGCACCTCGACGCCACCACCGAGCTCTCCCGGCCGATCTCCCAGAAGGGGATCTACCCGGCGGTGGACCCGCTGACCTCGACCTCGCGGATCCTGGACCCGCAGTACGTCGGCGACGAGCACTTCCGCGTCGCCAACGAGGTCAAGCGGATCCTGCAGAAGTACAACGACCTGCAGGACATCATCGCCATCCTCGGCATCGACGAGCTGTCCGAGGAGGACAAGCAGCTGGTCGGCCGCGCACGGCGGATCGAGCGCTTCCTGTCCCAGAACCTGCTGGTGGCCGAGCAGTTCACCCAGCAGAAGGGGTCGACGGTCCCGCTCAAGGAGACCATCGAGGCGTTCGACAAGATCGCCAAGGGCGAGTTCGACGACGTCCCCGAGCAGGCGTTCTTCCTCTGCGGCGGTCTCGACGACCTGGAGAAGAACCGCAAGAAGCTCGAAGGCTGAGCGACGCTTGCGGAGCGAAGAGACAGCGGAGTTCGACTATGCCTGCTGAGATGACTGTGGAGCTCGTGTCGGTCGAGCGCCGGCTGTGGTCGGGTGACGCACGCTTCGTGCTCGCCCGGACCACGGTCGGCGAGGTCGGCATCCTGCCCGGCCACCAGCCGATGCTGGCCCAGATGGAAGAGGCCGGGGTCGTCCGCATCGACTCCACCGACGGCTCGAAGCGCACCATCGCGGTGCACGGCGGGTTCCTGTCGGTGTCGGCGGAGCGGGTGTCCATCCTGGCCGAGTTCGCCGAGCAGGCGGACGAGATCGATGTCGAGCGGGCCCGGCGGGCGCGCGACGGCGCCGACTCGTCCACCGACGAGGGCAGATCGGCGATCGCCCGGGCCGAGGCCCGCCTTCGGGCGGCCGAGGCGAACTAGCACGGGGACCGGGCAGGCAGTGGAGCTCATCGCGGCGTTCGTCGGAGTTCTGCTGCTGTGCCTGGTCGTCCCCTTGATCTGGCTCGCCGTACGGCGGGTACGACTCATGCGCAACGGCGGTGTGGACCTGTGTCTGCGCCGCCGTTTCGCTGTCACGGACTGGCACTTCGGCGTCGGGCGCTACGAGGGCGAGCGGTTCGCCTGGTACCGCCTGACCAGCTTCCGGATCGGTGCGACCGTCGTGATGGACCGGGCCGACCTGGAGATCGTGGACCGGCGGCCGCCGCACCGGTCGGAGGAGTTCGCGATCCCGATGGCGGTCGAGGTGCTGCGCTGCCGCGGCCGCGACGCCGCGGGCCGGGGCATCGACGTCGAGCTGGCGATGTCGGCGGGCGTCCGCACCGGCTTCATGGCCTGGCTGGAGTCCACCCCGCCGGGGCAGGGGCACGGCTACCGCGAGGCGTCCTGACCTCGCCGGATCGGTAGCTCTACGGACCTGTCGTCCGTTCTGTCCGTTCTATGCTGCCGCCGTGGATCTGGTCCTCCTGGCGTTCGCGGGCATTCTCGGCCGGCTGGCGTGGACGTCGTTCCGCGAGGCCCGCGACGGGCATGCCCGCTGGACGCGCGGCCTGGCCGCGACTCCGGTGACGGTCGCGGAGCTCGTCGCCATGGCCGGGTCCGTCCGCGACGAGCTCGACGCCCCGGCGTTCCGCCAGGTGGTGTCGCTGTCCGGTACCGTCGAGCCGCTCGACGACGAGGCCCGCCCGGCCCCGCTGACCGGGGTCGACTCGGTCTGGTTCCGGTTCGTCGAGGAGGCGCTCTCCCGCGGCCGGGACGACCGGGAGGAACGGCAGGTCGTCGCCGAGCAGCGGCGGGAGCGGCCGTTCCGGCTGACCGACGGTGGCGCGGAGGTCGTGGTCGACCCCCGTGACGCGCGCACCGAGATCCCGGTCGCCGAGCGCCGCCGGGTCACCGACGACGGCGGGGGCCGCGAGTTCGGCCTGTTCCGCCTCGTCGACCCGACGGTGGCCCGAGAGCGCACCGAGTGGCGGATCGAGCCGGGCTCCCGGCTCACCGTGGTGGGGGAGGCCCGGCTGTCCGGGGACCGGGTACGGCTGTCCGCCGCGGCCGGCCACCCGCTCACGCTCACCGTCGCCGAGCGCGGCGACCACCTGGAGCGCAGCCGGAGGCGCAGCGGCACCGCGATGCGGCGTGCCGTGGTGTTCGGCTGCGGCGCCGTCGTCGCGCTGCTGGTGGCGGTGCTGACCTGAGCGGGCCGTCCGGAGCGGGTCCGGTCAGGTGTCCGTGGTCGGTGCTCCGTGCGGGCCGCCCGGCTGCCACAGGACGTCGCCGTCGGGGTTCGCGACCCGGCCGAGGATGAACAGCAGGTCCGAGAGCCGGTTGAGGTACTGCGCGGTCAGCGGGTTGGTGTGCTCCCGGTCGACCTCCAGCAGGCCCCACACCGACCGCTCGGCACGCCGGGTGACGGTCCGGGCGACGTGCAGGTACGCCGCGCCCGGGGTGCCGCCGGGGAGGATGAAGGAGTTGAGCTTGGGCAGCTCGGGGTTGAACTCGTCGCACCAGCCCTCGAGCCGGGTCACATAGCCCTCGGTGACCCGCAGCGGCGGGTACTCGGGGTTCTCGACGATCGGGGTGCACAGGTCGGCACCGACGTCGAACAGGTCGTTCTGGATCTGTCGCAGCGGGTCGACGACCCGTTCCGGGAGTCCCCCGACGGTCACGGCGACCCCGATCGCGGCGTTCGCCTCGTCGGTGTCGGCGTAGGCCGCCAGCCGGGCATCGGTCTTCCGGACCCGGCTGAAGTCGCCCAGGGCCGTCGTACCGTCGTCGCCGGTCTTCGTGTAGATCCGCGTGAGATGCACCGCCACCCCGACAGGCTAGGTGCGCCGGTGCCTCGGCGACCAGATGCGGGGGTGCGCCGGACGGTCCGAAGGCTCAGGGCCGTCCGGGGCGGGCATCCGGCGTGGTGACGGTCCCGTTACCGTTCCGGTCGTGGTGGAGCATTTCGCGGTCAACGGCGGGGCCCGGCTGAGCGGGTCCGTCGACGTCGTCGGGGCGAAGAACAGCGTGCTCAAGCTCATGGCGGCGGCGCTGCTGGCCGAGGGACGGACGACGCTCGAGAACTGCCCGGAGATCCTGGACGTGCCGCTGATGGCCGACGTCCTGCGAAGCCTGGGCTGCACGGTCGCGATCGAGGGGTCGACCGTGCACATCGACGTGCCCGCCGACCCCGGGGCTGAGGCCGACTACCGTTCGGTCTCCAAGCTGCGCGCGTCGGTGTGCGTGCTCGGGCCGCTGGTCGCGCGCTGCCGGCGGGCGGTCGTCCCGCTCCCCGGGGGCGACGCGATCGGTTCGCGGCCGCTGGACATGCACCAGAACGGGCTGCGCAAGCTCGGCGCGACCACCGACATCGTGCACGGCAGCGTCACCGCGACGGCGGGCGACCTGCACGGCGCGCAGATCTGGCTGGACTTCCCGAGCGTCGGCGCGACCGAGAACATCCTGATGGCCGCGGTGCTCGCCGAGGGCACGACGGTGATCGACAACGCGGCCCGCGAGCCGGAGATCGTCGACCTCTGCGTGATGCTGCAGCAGATGGGCGCGAAGCTCGAGGGCGTCGGGAGCTCCACGCTGACCGTGCACGGCGTCGCGGGGCTGCAGCCGACCACGCACCGCGTCATCGGGGATCGGATCGTCGGTGCGACCTGGGCGTTCGCGGCCGCCATGACCCGGGGCGAGGTCACCGTGCGCGGCGTCGACCCGCACCACATCGACCTGGTTCTCGACAAGCTCCGCAGCGCGGGCGCCGAGATCACCACCGCCGAGCAGGAGTTCTCGGTCGCGATGCCCGGCCGCCCGGAGGCGGTCGACTTCGTGACGCTGCCCTACCCGGGCTTCGCGACGGACCTGCAGCCGATGGCGATCGCGCTGTCCGCCGTCGCCGAGGGCACGTCGATGATCACCGAGAACGTGTTCGAGGCGCGCTTCCGCTTCGTCGACGAGATGGTGCGCCTGGGTGCGGACGCCCGCACCGACGGGCACCACGCCGTCGTACGGGGGCGGCCGGAGCTGTCCAGCGCGCCGGTGTGGGCCAGCGACATCCGGGCCGGGGCCGGGCTGGTACTGGCCGGGCTGTGCGCACGGGGCACGACCGAGGTCTGGGACGTCGCGCACATCGACCGCGGCTACCCGCGGTTCGTGGAGAACCTGTCCGCGCTCGGCGCCGACATCCGGCGGGTCGCGGGCGAGCCGGAGCGGTAGGCGCTCGGCCCCGCAGGGCGCCGACGGCGGCTCGCCGTGGCGGCGCCGGTACCCGGCGGCGATCCGGCCGGGGTGGGCGACAACCCTCGGCGCGACACGGCCCGGGGGCCGCCTCGCCGTTGCTCCGAACGGCCCATCAGCCCGGCGGACCGGTCCGCGCCGTGCCACCCTTCGCGTCGACTCGACGAGGAGGACCGTCATGGTGAGCACCCCCGATGCCGCGGACGTCTCGCAGGCCGGCCGCAAGGCGGGCCGCGGGGCGCGGGACGCCGCGCACTCGACACCGGTGCGCGTCGCCGCCCGGGTCGGCATCGCCGCGAACGGGGTGCTGCACCTGCTGATCGGGTGGCTCGCCGTCCAGATCGCGCTCGGCTCGGGCGGGCAGGCCGACCAGAACGGCGCCCTCGGGGCGATCGCCGCCGAGCCGGCCGGCCGGGTGTTGCTGTGGGTGCTGGTGGTCGGGTTCGCCGCGGTCGTCCTGTGGCGGACGGTCTCGGCGGTGTGGGGCTTCCACTACGTCGGCGACAGCACGAAGCGGACGGCGAAGCGGGTCGTCGCCGGTGGACAGGCGGTCGTCTACGCCGTGCTGGCCGTCACCGCGGCGACCACCGCGGTCAGCGGGCGCGCCTCGAGCGGCGGCGGCGGGCGGGCGACCGCCGGACTGCTCGGCCTGCCGGGCGGCCAGATCCTCACCGCGCTGATCGGGCTGGGTGTGCTGGTCGGCGGCGGTGTGCTGGCCTGGAACGGCTACCGGAAGAAGTTCACCGAGGACCAGGACCTCGGCGGCGCCGACACCCGGCTGCGGCGGATCAACGCCCGTACCGGGCAGGCCGGGTACATCGCCAAGGGGATCGCGATCGGTGTGCTGGGCATCCTGCTGGGCGTCGCCGCGCTGACCTTCGACCCGCAGCGCGCGAACGGGCTGGACTCGGCGCTCAAGACGCTGCGCGAACAGCCCTACGGGGTGTTCCTGCTGGTCGCGGTGGGCGTCGGGATCGCCTGTTACGGGGTGTTCTGCTTCCTCGACGCCCGCTACCACCGGGTGGACTGAGCGCTCAGTCCAGGGAGCGGCGGCTCAGCACCACGCGGGCGTCCTTCACGTCGCGGGGGAAGACGAGCAGCGCCCAGCCGCCGCCGTCGGCGCGCGAGGTCGTCGCGCGGATGCCCTCGGAGCGGAGCCGGTCGCGCAGCACGCGGGCGGCCTCCTGGCCCGGTACCCGGGAGACCTCGGTGAGCAGCCCGGTGGCCACCGGGTCGTCCGGGTCGTCGGTGGGCAGCGCGTGGTGCTTCTGGTGGCCGTAGGTCCAGCGCAGCAGCAGCCCGAGCACCAGCAGCACCACCGCCAGGCCGATGACGGCGCCGAGCCGCGGGACCAGGTCGAGCTCCATCCGCCGATGGTCGCACCCGGACGGGCGACGCGCCCTGTCCGAGGGGTCGGGTGGTGAACCGATCCAGCGCTCGGTTTCCCGCGCGCGTCGCGTACTTTGCCGAACGCAGGACTGTGACGAGGGACGACTCCGTGCCCGTCGCCGGCTACTGACGAGTAGTCTCAGTCCGCATCACAGGCAGTGCCGACTGTGCTCCCGCGACGACACGGAGGTTCCGGTGCCGTACCCCACCGATCGTGAGCGCGACCGTCCGTGGGTGATCCGCACCTACGCCGGTCACTCCTCGGCGGAGAAGACCAACGAGCTCTACCGCCGCAACCTGGCCAAGGGGCAGACGGGCCTGTCCGTGGCCTTCGACCTCCCGACCCAGACCGGCTACGACCCGGACGACGAGCTCGCCAAGGGCGAGGTCGGCAAGGTCGGCGTGCCGGTCAGCCACATCGGTGACATGCGCACGCTCTTCGAGGGGATCCCGGTCGCCGAGGCCAACACCTCGATGACGATCAACGCCCCGGCGATGTGGCTGCTCGCGCTGTACGTGGCCGTCGCCGAGGAGCAGGCGGAGCAGTCGGGTCTGGACTACGCCGAGGTCCGCGCGAAGCTGGCCGGGACGACCCAGAACGACATAGTCAAGGAGTACCTGTCGCGGGGCACCTACGTGTTCCCGCCCGGGCCCAGCCTGCGGCTGATCACCGACATGGTCGCCTGGTCGGTCGGCGAGATCCCCAAGTGGAACCCGATCAACATCTGCAGCTACCACCTGCAGGAGGCCGGGGCCACGCCGACGCAGGAGCTGGCCTACGCGCTGTCCACGGCGATCGCCGTCCTCGACTCGGTGCGCGACTCCGGGCAGGTGCCGCCGGAGAAGTTCGGCGACGTCGTCGGGCGCATCTCGTTCTTCGTCAACGCCGGCATCCGGTTCGTCGAGGAGATGTGCAAGCTCCGCGCGCTGGGCCGGCTCTGGGACGAGATCACCCTCGAGCGCTACGGCGTGCAGAACCCCAAGCAGCGACGCCTGCGCTACGGCGTGCAGGTCAACTCGCTGGGGCTGACCGAGGCGCAGCCGGAGAACAACGTCCAGCGCATCGTGCTGGAGATGCTCGCCGTCACCCTGTCCAAGGACGCCCGGGCCCGTGCGGTCCAGCTGCCCGCCTGGAACGAGGCGCTCGGCCTGCCGCGGCCCTGGGACCAGCAGTGGGCGCTGCGGATGCAGCAGGTGCTGGCCTACGAGACCGACCTGCTGGAGTACGAGGACATCTTCGACGGCTCCCGCGTCGTCGAGGCCAAGGTGTCCGAGCTCGTCGAGGGCGCCCGCGCCGAGATCGACCGGGTGCAGGAGATGGGCGGCGCGGTCGCGGCCGTCGAGTCCGGCTACATGAAGGGCGAGCTGGTCAACTCCCTCGCCGCCCGCCGTCGACGGCTGGAGTCCGGCGACGAGGTCGTGGTCGGGGTCAACAAGTTCGACACGACCGAGCCGAGCCCGCTGCAGGCCGAGGGCGCCGACGCGATCTTCACCGTCGACCCGGCGACCGAGCGGTCCGCGGTCGAGGCGATCCGCGAGTGGCGCGCCGCGCGGGACCAGGACGCCGTCGACGAGGCGCTGCGGGCGCTGCGCGACGCGGCCAAGACCGAGCAGAACCTCATGCAGGTCTCGATCGACTGCGCGAAGGCGGGCGTCACCACCGGCGAGTGGTCCGGTGCGCTGCGCGAGGTGTTCGGGGAGTTCCGGGCCCCGACCGGAGTGGCGGGGGCGAGCATGTCCGGCGAGGGCGCCACCGAGATCTCCGAGGTCCGCGAGCGGGTCCGCGCCACCGGCGACGAGCTGGGGCAGCGGCTGCGGATGCTGGTCGGCAAGCCCGGCCTCGACGGCCACTCCAACGGCGCCGAGCAGGTCGCCGTGCGCGCCCGCGACGTCGGGTTCGAGGTGGTCTACCAGGGGATCCGGCTGACGCCGTCGCAGATCGTGGCGGCGGCGGTCCAGGAGGGCGTGCACGCCGTCGGGCTGTCGGTGCTGTCCGGGTCGCACCTGGAGGTCGTGCCCGCGGTCGTGCGGGGGCTGCGCGAGGCCGGGGCCGGGGAGGTGCCGGTCGTCGTCGGCGGGATCATCCCGCCCGAGGACGAGAAGCGGCTGCGCGAGGGCGGGGTCGCGGCGGTCTTCACGCCGAAGAACTTCCGGCTGACCGGGATGATGGACGAGATCGTCACCCTGATCCGGCGGTCCCAGGGTCTGGACTGAGTCAGCCCAGCCGCGTGCGCGCGGTACCGGCGAGGCGGGCGGCCAGGTCGCACAGCTCGCCGGTACCGAGGCCGCCCTCGGCGGTCCTGACCCGCAGCACCTCCGACATGGGCCGCCCGTTGGTGCCGACGAAGTCCCGGACGGGCACCTCGGCGTTGCAGGCGGTGTCGCCGTCGGCCTGTGTCCAGGTGTCGGTGCCCGGGCCCCGGCGGGCGTCGGTGCCCCGCGGGTCGTCGTAGCGGTCGAAGGACAGGGTGATCTGCAGGGCGTCGACGGCGTCGCCCGCGTCCCAGCCGCACCGCCAGCCCGCCACGTCGCGGAAGAACTCCGAGCGGTTCGGCCCGGGCAGCACGGTCAGGTCCTCCGGACGCAGCAGGGTGCACGCGTCCGCGGCCCACAGTGCGCTCGACATGGGCGGTGTGCGGCGGGGCACACCGCGGGCCAGGGTGGCCGCCGCCGACGCCGCGGCCGCCTCGGCGGGGGCGCACGGGTCCGGGGCCGCCTGTGCCGCGGCCGACGGGGCGAACCCGCTCTGCACCTGCACCACGGTGCCGTCGGCCAGCCACAGGTAGCGCTCGCAGTCGGTGCCCTCGGCGGGGCGCCGGATCACGGTGAGCTCGCTGCGACGTTCCCGTGCGCCGTCGGGAGGGTCGTCGGTGCGCTGCTGGTAGCGGACCGACACCCTACGGTGTCGGTGCCCTCGCGGAAGGCGTCGACGTCGCAGGAGGCGAAGCCGCCGTGGTCGGGGACGGTCTGCGGCGCACCCCACGGCGCCAGCACGGCCGGGTCCACCAGGCAGGGATCGGCGGTGCGCTGGTCGCCGACGGCCAGGGCCGGTACGGCCTCCGGGAACCCGCCGGGTGCGGCGGTGGTGTCCGGCCGGTCGCCGGGGAGCACCAGGGTCGTGCCGACGACCGCGGCCGCGGCGAGCACCACGGCCGCGCCGACCAGCAGGGCCCCGCGTCGTCGCTGCCGCGGGTCCCCGACGCCGTGATCGGGCCCGGCGGTGACGTCGTCGGGACGGGTCGGGGACCCGTCGCCCGGCGCGGGTGCGGCCGGTACCGGCTCGGGCCGGTCGGCGAGCGCCCACAGCGCCCGTGCCGCCTCGGCCGCGGTCGGCCGGGCCGCGGGGTCGGTGGCCGTCATCGTGGTCAGCAGCTCCGGTACCGGCCCCCGGCCCGACGGGGCCGGTACCGGCTCCTCGGCGATCCGCCGGATGAGCGCGAGCGGGCTGTCCTCGGCCCAGCCGTAGGGTGGCTCGCCCTCGGTCAGCACCCGGAGCGTGGCCCCGAGGGAGTAGACGTCGGCGGGCGGGGCGGGGTCCGCGCCGCGGGCGGTCTCGGGTGCGAAGTACGCGGGGGTGCCCAGGGCTCCGACCGTGTGCGCGTGCCGGGTGGGGATGAGCGCGATCCCGAAGTCGGTGAGCTTCACCGGGCCGTCGGCGGAGACCAGGACGTTCGCGGGCTTGACGTCGCGGTGCACGATCCCGTTCTCGTGCAGTGCCGCGAGTGCCTCGGCCACCTGCGCCCCAATCCGGGCGGCGACGCCGGACGGCAGCGGTCCGGATCGGAGGAGCAGCGCCGCGAGGCTCTCCGCGGGCACGTACTCCATGACCAGCAGCGGGCCGCCGTCGAGCTCCAGGACGTCGAAGACGGTGACGATCCGGCCGTGGTGCAGCTGCGCGGCGACCGCGGCCTCCCGGCGCAGCCGCCGGGTCGCCGCCGGACCGGCCCCGTCGGACCCGCCCGGGTCGCCGTCGTCGGGCAGCAGGACCTGCTTGAGCGCGACGTCGCGCTGCAGCACGGTGTCCCGGGCCCGGTGCACGACGCCCATCCCGCCGGCGCCGAGCCGCTCGCCGACGGTGTAGCGCCCGGCGACGACGGCGCCCGGGACCAGGACCGTGCTCACGGCGTCTCCCGGTCCAATGCGTCGAGGTCGGCCGCGGTGATCGAGCGGCTGCGGACGAGCTCGGCGACGAGGTTCTCGTTCAGCGCGTTGCCGACCGGCGGCTCCACCTCCTCGGCGAGCAGCCCGGCGACACCCGCGGCGGAGAGCCGCTCGCGGACCGCACGCACGGTGTGCTCGGCCCGTCGGTGGGTCCAGCCCGCCTCCGGGTCCAGCGCCTGCATGCCCTCCCCGACCTGCCGCCAGCTCTGGGGCGTGGGGCGGGAGTCGCCCTGCAGATAGCGCCGGGCCAGCAGTACGACGACCCGGCGCTCGTCGGGGTCCAGCGGCCAGACCGGGGGCTCGTAGGTGTGCGCGTCGGGTGGGAGGGCGCCGGTGCCACCCGGTTCCGGGCCGCTCACCCGGACCTCCAGGGCGTGCTCGCGCCCGGGGGAGCCGGCCAGGTGCACCAGCGGCCGGTTGCGGCCGAAGACGACCTCACGGCCCTGGCGCGGACCGAACGTCGCGCTGCTCTCGAGGGTCCGTGCGTACAACGTCTGCTCGCCGCAGGTCCGGTCCACGCCCCGTCCTCCCGGTGGGTCAGCTCTCGTCCTTCTCACTGCCCCGGCGGCTCAGCAGCTTGAAGCCGGGGATCCCGATGATCGCCTGCCGGACCTCCTTGAGCACGTCCAGGAGCTCGTGCACGTCCGGTCCGACACGGTCGAGCGTCGTCAGGATCGGCATGATGTCCTCCTCCATGTGCTCGGTGAACTTCGGCAGCTGGTCCACCAGCCGGATCGCGGCGCGCACCTCCTCCTCGGAGAGCTCGTCGACGAAGCGCTGGGCCAGCGGGGCCGCCCGGCGGGCCAGCGGGCCGTAGAGGTCCAGCAGCTCACCGGCCTGCTCGCTGGCGCCCGCGGCCTGCCCGACGACCTCGCCCGCCCGGTCGGACACCGCCTTCGCCGCGGTGACGACACCGGTCGCGTCGGTGGTGACGGTCTCGACCTGCCCGATGAGGCCGCCGGCGCGCTCGCTGATCTCGCCGACGGTCCGGATGAGCCCGCCCGCCTCGCCGGTGACGGTGTCGACCCGCGCGAGCAGCCCGCTCGCGTTCCCGGTGACCACCGACACCTGCTCGACGATGCCCTCGGCGTTCTGCGAGACCGTGGTGACCCGCCGGACCAGGTCGCCCGCCTCCTCCGACACCGTGGTGACGCGCCGGACGAGCTCGCCCGCCTCGTCGGAGACGGTGGTGACCCGGCGGACCAGGCCGTCGGCCTGCTCGGACACGGTGGTGACCTTGCGGACCAGGGTGTCGGCCTCGTCGGCGACCCCGCCGACCCGCGCGACCAGCTCCTCGGCGTTCCCGGCGACGCCGGTGACCCGCGCGACCAGCTCCTCCGCGTTCCCCGCGACGCCGGTGACCCGGGCGACGAGCGCCTCGGCCTGCTCCGCGACCGGGCGGACCCGGGCCACGAGCCCGGTCGCCTCCCCGGCGACGGTGTCGACGGTCCCGATCAGCCCCTCGGCCCGGTCGACGACGCCGTCCACCCGGTCGAGCAGCTGCTCGGCGCGGGTCGCGATCGTGCCGATCCGGCCGACCAGCGAGCCGACCTCCTCCAGCAGTTCCCCGGCCCGGGCGGGCAGCCCGGCGACGGTCCCGGCGAGGTCGCCGGTCGCCTCGACCACGGAGGCCGCGCCGGAGAGCAGGTCGGACGGGCCGGGAACGTCGATACCCGCGATGCGCAGCGCCATGGCCCGGATCATTCCAGTCCGGCGGCCGCGCGGCTCAGGAGTCGGGGGTGCGGGCGCAGAGCTCGTCGACGGTGAGGTCGCGTGGCGGCAGGTTCGCCGCGGTGAACCCGAACGGCGCGGCGAGCTCCAGCCAGCGCCCGGAGTCCTGCAGCGCGGTGAGCCCGCGGTCGAACTCGTCGCGGAAGGCACCGTCGGCGGGGCGGAACGCGAACGCCCCTGCCCCGACGACCGGTCGTCCCGCCACCTCGGGGGCGAACGCGGCGGTCACCTCCAGACCGATGCCCGCGTTGCGGCGGACCTCGTCGAGCAGCGAGATGCGGGTGAGCGCCCCCACCTGCGCACCGCCGTTCGCGACCTCGCGCACCAGCGCGCCCTGCGAGTCGACGGTGACGATGTGCTCGGCCCGGATGCCGGCCGCGAGCGCGTACTCCTGCTCGGCGCTGCCGTCGAGCACCGCCAGCGTCGCCCCGGACCGGCGGACCCCGGCCAGTGTCGCGACGCCCAGCGGGTTCCCGGCCGGGACCACCAGGCCGGTACCCGCCACGTAGTCGGGGCGGGAGAACGCGACCTGCTGGCAGCGCAGCGCGGTGATCGTCAGCCCGACCGCGATGACGTCGAAGCGGCCGTCGAGCAGGCCGGGGACGAGCTGGTCGAACCTCGTCTGGACCGCGGCCAAGCCGCTGCCGCCGAGGTCGGTGACCACCGCGCGGGCCACCTCCGGGCTCTCCCCGGTGGCCCGGCCGGAGCCGTCGGTGTAGCCGAACGGGCGCTCCCCGGACAGCCCGACGACGACGTCGCCGCCGGCTCGGAGCCGGGACAGCGGGTCCGACGGCCCCCCGCAGCCGCCCAGCAGCGGCCCGGCCAGCGCCGTCCCGCCGAGGGCGGCGGCCGCCCCCAGCAGGCGCCGCCGGCTCAGCCGGGTGGTGGTGCGGATCTGCATGGTCCCGCGAGCCTAGGTGTCGATCAGTCGGTCCACTCCGGGGCCCGCTTCTCCAGGAACGACGCCATGCCCTCGCGGGCGCCCCCGGACTGCGACATCGACGCCATGACCTCGGCCGCGACACCGTAGGCGTCGGCCTCGGGACGGTCGAGCTGGGCGTAGAGGGTCTGCTTGCCGACGGCCTTGGACAGCCTACTGCCCCGGGTCGCACGGGCGAGCAGCTCGTCCACGCGGGCGTCGAGGTCGCCGTCGGGAACGGCGTAGTTGATCAGGCCCCAGTCGGCGGCGGTGGCCGCGTCGACCGGGTCCCCGGTCAGGGCCAGCTCCATCAGCCGCTTGCGTCCGATGTTCCGCGCGACCGGGACGGCCGGGGTGTGGCAGAACCAGCCGCCCTTGCCGCCGGGCAGCGCGAACGTCGCGGACTCCGCGGCGACGGCGAGGTCGCAGGACGCGACGAGCTGGCAGCCCGCGGCCCAGGCCGTCGCGTGGACCCGGGCGATCACGACCTGCGGCACCTCCTGCACGGTGCGCATGACCGTCGTGCACAGCCGCAGCAGGGAGCGGACCCCCGCCAGGTCGCGGGCGGCGACGTCGCCGAAGTCGTGGCCCGAGGAGAAGGCCTTGCCCTCCCCGGCGAGCACGATCCCGGTCGCGTCGCTGCGTCCGGCGCTCTCGAAGGCGTCCAGCAGCTCGCGCAGGTGGTCCTCGGTGAGGGAGTTGCGTCGCTGCGGGCGGTTCATCGTGATCCGGACCGTGTCGCCGTCCTGCTTGACCAGCAGGTGCTCGTAGTCGGGCATGGGTCGACGGTAGCCCGGAAAACCCTCGACGCCGAGACCCGTCGGGGCTAGCCTGACCGCATGACCGGATTCGTAGATCCGGTCACAAGGTCGGGAGGTGGCGTGACGGCAGTGGTGCCGGCCGGGGACGGGGCGGACCTGGCGCGGATGGAACGGGTGCTCGACGCGGCGGCCGAGCTGCTGGTCCGCCAGGGCTACCGGCGGGTCACGGTGGAGGACGTCGCGCGCCGCGCCGGCGTCGGGAAGGGCACCGTCTACCTGCACGTCCGCAGCAAGGACGCGCTGTTCCTCACCGTGCTGCTGCGGTCGCAGCGGCGGCTGTTCGCCGAGCTGGCCGACCGGATGCTCGCCGAGCACGTCGTCGCCCTGCCCTGGGGGATGTCGCGCGTGCTCTACGAGCGGCTGCGCGCCGACGAGGTCGCCCGGGTGCTCTACCTCGGCGACACCGAGGTGCTCGGCCGGCTCGCGCACGAGGCCGCGGGGACCCTCGGGGAGCTCGGGCGCCGCCGCGACGCCGTGGTGCGCGAGCACTTCCGGCTGCTGCGCGCGGCCCGCCTGGTCGACGACGACATCGCCGCCGACGAGCAGATCCACGCCTGGGGCGCGGTGACCTGGGGGTACTTCCTCGCCGAGGGCACCGGGAGCGCGTTCGCCCCGGCCGGCCCGGCGCGCACCGCCGCACTGATCGAGCACGGCCTGGCCCGGCAGCTCGCCGGGCCCGCCCCCGCGTCCCGCGCCGCGGACCTCGCGGGGGAGGTCGCCGCCCTGTACCGGCCACTGGTCGCCCACATCGACGACGAGTGGAGACGTCGCGTCCGCTGACCCGGGCGCGCGAGGAGAGGATCCCCGAGATGGCCGCACCGAGTGCCGTGGACCTGATGGACCCGGCCGTCACCGCCGACCCGTACACCGCCTACGGGCGGATGCGCGAGCAGGCGCCCACCACCACCGTGACGATGCTGGGCAGCCCGCCCGCCGTGCTCGTCACCCGCTACGACGACGTCCGCACGGTCCTGACCGACCCGCGGTTCGTGACCGATCCGGCGCTCGCGGGCGGGCCGGACATCCGCGAGAAGATCATGGCGACGATGGGGGTGCCCGACGACGTCGCGGGCTACCTGGTGCGCACCATCCTCACCGTCGACGGCGACGAGCACACCCGGCTGCGCAAGCTCGTGTCGCGCGCGTTCACGGTGAAGCGGGTGGCGGCGCTGCGCCCGCGGGTGGAGGAGATCACCGCCGCCCTGCTCGACGACGTGGCCGCCGCCGGGGCCGGTGGCGCGCCGGTGGACCTGGTGGAGGCGCTGGCCTACCCGCTGCCGATCACCGTGATCTGCGAGCTCGTCGGGGTGCCCGGGCCCGAGCGCCCGCAGTGGCACGAATGGGGCGCGGTGCTGACCACGATGGACCGCGAGCGGACCGGGCCCGCGCTGCGGGCGGCGATCGCCCACGTGCACGCCCTCATCGACGCCCGCCGGGCCGAGCCCGCCGACGACCTGGTCAGCGCTCTGATCTCCGCCCAGGACGACGACGGCGACCGCCTCTCGGACCGCGAGATGGTCACGATGATCTTCGCGATCGTCATGGCCGGGCACGAGACGACGGCGCACCTGGTCACCAACGGCGTGCTGGCGCTGCTGGGCGCCCCGGACCAGCTCGCCGCGCTGCGGGCCGACCCGGCGGGCTGGCCGGGCGCGGTGCACGAGCTGATGCGCGCCCGCGGCCCGGTGCAGTTCACCCAGTTCCGGTACCCGACCGTCGACGTCGAGCTGGGCGGCACCGTCGTGCCCGCCGGGACCCCGGTCATCGCCGGGCTGCTGCCGGCCAACCACGACCCGCGGGCCTACGACCGGCCCGACGAGCTCGACGTCGCCCGGGAGACCGGGCGGGGCGAGGGACACCTCGGGTTCGGGCAGGGCGCGCACTACTGCCTGGGTGCCGCGCTGGCCCGGCAGGAGGGCGAGGTGGCCTTCCGGATGCTGTTCGAACGCTTCCCCGGCCTGCGGCTCGCCGTGCCGGCCGCGGAGGTCACCTGGCTGCCCCGTCCCGGGTTCAGCCGGGTGGCGGCGTTGCCGGTGCTCACCGGGTGATCGCCGGGAGTGGAGCGCCGGGGGCAGTGCACTGCGTCCTGCGCTCCACTCCCGCCGATCATGCCCGCGCGTCGTGCAGGATCAGCAGCGCCCAGGCGGCGAGCGACTGGGCGTCGGTCAGCTCGCCGCGGCGGACCATCGCCTCGAACCCGTCCGGGGTGAACCAGGCGGCGCGCATGTCCTGCTCGGAGTGCTCGCGGCGCGGCGGGCCCGCGGTCAGCCCGGTCGCGAGGTAGACGTGACCGCGCTGGCTGGACATGCCCGGCGCGCAGTCCAGCGTGCCGAGCAGGGTCATCCGCGCCGCGGCCAGCCCGGTCTCCTCGACGAGCTCGCGCACCGCCAGCTCGGCCGGGTCCACGTCGGCCCGGTCGGGCGCGGTGCCCGCCGGGAACTCCCAGCGGCGGCCGCCCACCGGGTAGCGGTACTGCTCGACCAGGTGCAGACGGCCGTCGTCGTCGCGGGGGATCACCAGGGCGTAGGTGGGCTTGTCGACGACGCCGTAGATCCCCCGGGTGCCGTCGGCACGCCGGATGCCGTCCTCCCGGACGGTCATCCAGTCGTTGGCGTACACCCGGCGGCTCGAGGTCTGCTCGATCACCCGCCCAGGATGATCCATCCACCCGGCCTTACAGTGAGCCGGGTGCGTCTCGTCATCGCCCGCTGCCAGGTGGACTACGTCGGACGGCTGACCGCCCACCTGCCCATGGCCCTCCGTCTGCTGCTGGTCAAGCGGGACGGCTCGGTGAGCATCCACGCCGACGACCGCGCCTACAAGCCGCTCAACTGGATGTCGCCACCGTGCTGGCTCACCGAGGAGCCCGGCGTGTGGACGGTGCGGAACAAGGCCGACGAGTCGCTGGTCATCACCATCGACGAGGTGCTGCACGACTCCAGCCACGAGCTCGGTGTCGATCCCGGCCTGGTCAAGGACGGCGTCGAGGCGCACCTGCAGGAGCTGCTCGCCGCGCACCCGGAGACCTTCGGGGAGGGCCACACGCTGGTCCGCCGCGAGTACATGACCGCCGTCGGCCCGGTCGACCTGCTGCTGCGCGACGGGAACGGCGCGCACGTCGCGGTCGAGGTGAAGCGCCGCGGCGAGATCGACGGCGTCGAGCAGCTCACCCGGTACCTGGAGCTGATGAACCGCGACCCGCTGCTCGCGCCGGTGCACGGGGTGTTCGCGGCCCAGCAGATCAAGCCGCAGGCCCGCACGCTGGCCGTCGACCGCGGGATCCGCTGCGTGACCGTCGACTACGACGCGCTGCGCGGGATGGCGCGCGACGACCTGCTCCTGTTCTGAGGCGGCCCCGCCGGGCCAGCGCAGGCCCGGCCGGGCCCTGCCACGGCGTCTAGCCTGACCGCGTGAGTGCCACCGCCGCTGACTCCGCCCGCACGACCGCCGCCGCGCCCGCCTCGGGGGACTTCGCGTCCCTCTCCCCGCGCACCGGGGAGGAGCTCGCCCGCTACCCCGTCCACGACGGCGAGCACGTGCGTGCCGCCGTCCGCGACGCCGGCGAGGCCGGGGTGTGGTGGGACGGGCTCGGGTTCGCCGAGCGCCGTCGCCGGCTCGCGGCCTGGAAGAAGGTGCTGGTCGCGCAGCTCGACCGGGTTGCCGGTGTCGTCGCCGCCGAGACCGGCAAGCCGCTCGACGACGCCCGCCTCGAGGTCGTGCTCGCCATCGACCACCTGGACTGGGCCTCGGCCAACGCCGCGAAGGTGCTCGGGAAGCGTTCGGTGTCCCCGGGCCTGCTGATGGCGAATCAGGCGGCGTCGGTGGCGTACCGGTCGCTGGGCGTCGTCGGCGTCATCGGGCCGTGGAACTACCCGATCTTCACCCCGATGGGCTCGATCGCCTACGCGCTGGCCGCCGGCAACACCGTGGTGTTCAAGCCCTCGGAGCTGACCCCGGGCGTCGGGCACGAGATCGCCCGCACGCTCGCCGAGGCCGTTCCCGAGGTGGGCCGCCACCCGCTGCTGACCGTCGTCACCGGGTTCGGGCCGACCGGCGCCGAGCTGTGCCGCGCCCCCGGCGTCGGCAAGATCGCGTTCACCGGGTCCGCCGCGACCGGCCGCCGGGTGATGGCCTCCTGCGCGGAGAACCTGGTTCCGGTGCTCATGGAGTGCGGCGGCAAGGACCCGCTGATCGTCGACGCCGACGCCGACCTCGACGCCGCCGCGGACGCCGCCGTCTGGGGCGGGATGTCCAACGCGGGCCAGACCTGCGTCGGGGTGGAGCGGGTCTACGTCGTCGAGTCCGTCGCGGGCCGGTTCCTGGAGAAGGTGCGGGCCTCGGCGTCGAAGCTGCAGGTCGGCACGGCCACGAACGAGGGTGACCTCGGGCCGATGACGATGCCGTCGCAGACCGAGATCGTGCGCCGGCACGTCACCGACGCCCTGGAGCGCGGTGGCCGCGCGATCGTCGGCGGCGCCGACTCGGTGCCCGCCCAGGGCGGGTCGATCTCGCCGGTCGTCATCGCCGACGTGCCCGAGGACTCCGTCGCGGTCACCGAGGAGACCTTCGGTCCGCTGGTCGTGGTCAACCGGGTGCCCGACGTCGACGAGGCGGTCCGCCGCGCCAACGCCACCGGCTACGGCCTCGGCGCGACCGTGTTCTCCGCGAAGCACGGCGAGCAGATCGCCGAGCGGCTCCGCTGCGGGATGGTCTCGATCAACGGCGTGATCTCCTTCGCCGGGATCCCGTCGCTGCCCTTCGGCGGGGTGGGGGAGTCCGGCTTCGGACGCATCCACGGCGCCGACGGCCTGCGCGAGTTCACCCGCGCCCAGTCGATCGCCCGGCAGCGGTTCGGGATGCCGATCGTCGTCACCAGCTTCCGGCGGACCGCGCGCACGATGCAGACGCTGGTCGGGATCGTCAAGGCCCGCCACGGGCGCTGAGGGACCCCCTCACCCGACGACCAGGACCGTTCCCGCACGTCGGGGTGGTCCTGGTCGCATGTTACCCACTGGTAGCACCGCTGGATGACAGGATGCGCGACGACGCGGAAGACAGGGTTGTCGAACCAGGAGGTTGCAGCGTGACACGTGAGTTCCGGACCGTCGGAGTGGTCGGCCTCGGCACGATGGGGGCGGGCATCGTCGAGGTCTTCGCCCGCAACGGTCTCGACGTGGTCGCCGTCGAGGTGGACGAGGCGTCGGGAGAGCGCGGCCGGGCCCACCTGACGGCCTCGACCGACCGCGCCATCGAGCGCGGCAAGCTCACCCGGGAGCAGGCGGACGAGCTCCTCGGTCGCATCACCGTCACCACCACCCTGGCCGACCTGGCGCCGGCGCAGCTGGTCGTCGAGGCCATCCCGGAGAGCCTGGACGCCAAGACCGCGCTGCTGGCCGAGGTCGACAAGGTCGTCGCCGAGGACACCATCCTCGCCTCGAACACCTCGTCGCTGTCGGTCACCGAGCTGGCCGTGCGCACCACGCGTCCCGGCAAGGTCGTCGGGATGCACTTCTTCAACCCGGCACCGGTGCAGAAGCTGGTCGAGGTCGTGCGGACCGTCGTCACCGAGCCCGACGTCATCTCCGACGTCCAGGCGTTCGCCGACTCCCTCGGCAAGGTCCCGGTCGTCATCGGCGACCGCGCCGGCTTCATCGCCAACGCGCTGCTGTTCGGCTACCTGAACCACGCGGCGAAGATGTACGCCGAGCGCTACGCCAGCCGCGAGGACCTCGACGCCGGCATGCGCTACGGCTGCGGCTACCCGATGGGCCCGCTGGCCCTGCTCGACCTCATCGGCCTCGACACCGCCTACGAGATCCTCGAGACGATGTACGGCGAGTCGCGCAACCTGATGCACGCGCCGAACCCGGTGTTCAAGCAGATGATCACCGCCGGGCTGCTCGGCCGGAAGACCGGGCGCGGCTTCTACACCTACTCCGCCCCGCACAGCTCCACCGTCGTCGCCGACGGCGAGACCCCCGCCTCGGCCGTGCCCGACGACGTGACCCTGCGCGACGTGCAGCGGGTCGGCGTGATCGGCACCGGCACCATGGCCTCGGGCATCGTCGAGGTGTTCGCCAAGGCCGGCTACGACGTCGTCGTCCGCGGGCGCAGCGACTCCAAGGTCGAGGGCTCGGTCGCGCTGGTGCGCAAGTCCCTGGACAAGGCGGTCGCCCGCGGCAAGCTGGACGAGGCGGGTCGCGACGCCGTCCTCGCCCGGATCAGCGGCACCACCGCGCTGGAGGACATGGCCGAGGTCGACCTCGTCGTCGAGGCCGTCGCCGAGGAGCTCGACGTCAAGCGGGCGATGTTCGGCGCGCTCGACGAGATCTGCAAGCCGGGCGCGATCCTGGCGACGACGACGTCCTCGCTGCCCGTCGTCGAGTGCGCCGCGGTCACGAGCCGCCCCGGCGACGTGATCGGCATGCACTTCTTCAACCCCGCACCGGTGATGAAGCTGGTCGAGGTGGTGTCCACGATCGGCACCTCGCGCGATGTGGCCGCCACGATCCTCGACGTGTGCCAGAAGCTGAAGAAGGTCCCGGTCAGCTGCGGTGACCGGGCCGGGTTCATCGTCAACGCGCTGCTGTTCCCGTACCTGAACGACGCGGTCAAGATGCTGGAGGCGCACTACGCGACCGCCGACGACATCGACGCCGCCATGAAGACCGGCTGCGCGCTGCCGATGGGCCCGTTCGAGCTGCTCGACGTCGTCGGGCTCGACGTGTCGCTGGCGATCGAGAAGTCCCTCTACGCCGAGTTCCACCAGGCCGGGTTCGCCCCCGCGCCGCTGCTGGAGCACCTGGTCACCGCGGGCCGGCTCGGGCGCAAGACCGGTCACGGGTTCCGGGACTACACCAAGCGCTGAGGGATCCCGGCACCCCTGGGACACTGGGGGGCATGGCAGGACGGCGTGCACGACGGCCCCGCCCCTCGGAACGGGGGCGGGGCCGTCCCGTCGCGCCACCGCTGGGCAGCGGCATGACGACCGACCTGGAGAGCGGCCGCGACGGCGAGCACTACGTCCGCCGGGTGCCGGGCGGCACCACCGTGAAGCACTACCGGTGCCCCGGCTGCGACCAGCTGCTGCCCTCGGGGATGCCGCACGTGGTGACCTGGCCCGCCGAGGACGGCCGCGGGGTCGAGGAGCGGCGGCACTGGCACCTGCCGTGCTGGAACGCGCGCGACCGTCGGCGGGCGGGCTTCCGGCGGCACTGAGCGGCGCGGTGCCGGTTCCCGGCGGTACCGAGCGGCGCGGTGCGGTTCCCGGCGGCCCCGCGCCGCGCGGGGCCGGTTCCCGGCCGTACCGCGCCGCGCGGACGGGTCCCGCTCAGCGGGTGCGTGCGGTGCGCTTGCTGCCGCCGTAGCTGCTGCGGGCCCGCGGCGAGGGCCGGGGGCGGCCGGACCCGGAGCTCCCGCTGCCCGTCGGCCCGGCCGGGGGCTCCGGCTCGCTCCCCGCGGCGGCGGGCCGGCGCTCCGTCGCCGCGACGGCCTCCTCGACCGTGCGGGGCGTGCTCGGGGGGGTGTCGGCCGCGCCCGGCGCCGTGGGAGCCACGGTGGTCGGCGGCTCGGCGGTCCCGGCCGCGGGCTGCTCGACGGGGGCCTGCCCCGCGGGCGGCCCGTCGGCGGGCAGGTCGGCCAGGGCCGGGCCCGCATCGAGGTCGTCGACGCCGGACTCGATGAGCGACCGCGCGCCACGCAGCTGCTCGGCGACCCGGGCGCGCAGCCCGATGAGCTGCTCGACGCGGCGCTGGGCGGCGGAGGTGGTCTCCTCGGCGTCCCGGCGGGCGTCGGACCGGATCTTCTCGCCGTCGGTGCGGGCCTGGTCCAGGTCGCGGCGGATCCGCTCGGCGGCCTCGCGCTCACGGCGCGAGATGTCGGCCTCGAGCGCGTCGCGCTCGGCGAACAGCGAGGTCAGCGCCTCGGTACGGCGCTGGTCCATCGCGATCCGGAAGTCGTGCTCGACCTGCTCGCGGTTCTCCCGGGCCTCGGTGTCGGCGCGGGTGATCCGGGCGGTGACGGTGCGCTCGGCCTCGGCGAGCTCGCGCTCGGTGGTGCTGCACTGCTCGGCGAGGTCGCGCTCGGTCGTCGTGCGCTGCTCGGCCAGTTCGGCCTCGGTGACGCGTCGCCGCTCGGCGAGCTCGGCCTCGGTGCGCTCACGCAGCGCCGCCAGCTCCCGCTCGACGCGGGACTGCTTCTCCTCGGCGGCGCGCTCCCGCTCGGCGGTCCGGTGCGCGGCCTCCGCGGCCGTGGCCTCGGCCTGTGCGACCGTCTGCTCGGCCCGGACGCGCGCGTCCTCGACGACGGCGCGGGCGTGCTCCTCGGCCTGGCGGCGCTGCTCGGCGATCTCGCGGTTCGCCGCGGCGTGCATCTCGGCGACCTCGTCCTCGGCGAGACGCAGCATCGACCGGAGCCGCTCGCTCATGCCCTGCACGCTCTGCGGCGGGCCGGCGAGCCGGTTGACCTGCTGCTGCATGGCCTCGGCGCGGGTACGGGCGTCGTCGAGCTCGCGGCTCAGCCGGGTGTTCTGGGCGACCGCCGCGTCACGGTCGGCCGCCAGCATGCGTACCTCGGCGTCGAGCCGGCGCAGGTGGCTGTCGACCTGCGCCTGGTCGTAGCCGCGGCGCGCGATCGAGAAACCGGTCCGGGGTACGGGCACATCGTGGTCACCGGCCATGTCGTTCACCGTACCGTCGCCGACGTTCCACAGACGTGAGTTCGCACCGAGGGTCACGGGGTTCACCCCGCTATGGACAGAGGCCCCGTCCGTGTGACACGGACGGGGCCTCCGGACGACCGATCGGGGGTCAGACGCCGCGGAACCGGTTGATGCCGGACAGGTGCTTCTCGCGCTTCTCCGGGTTCGTGACACCGAGTCCCTCCTCGGGAGCCAGCGCGAGCACGCCGACCTTGCCCTGGTGGAGGTTCTGCTTGACGTCGTTGGCGGCCTGGCCGGTCTCGGTCAGCGGGTACACCCGCGACAGCGTCGGGTGGATCATGCCCTTGGCGACGAGCCGGTTGGCCTCGTAGGCCTCGCGGTAGTTCGCGAAGTGCGAGCCGACGATCCGCTTGAGGTTCATCCACAGGTAGCGGTTGTCGAACTCGTGCATGTAGCCCGAGGTCGAGGCGCAGGTGACGATCTGGCCGCCCTTGCGGGTGACGTAGACCGAGGCGCCGAAGGTCTCGCGGCCCGGGTGCTCGAAGACGATGTCAGGGTCCTCGCCGCCGGTGAGCTCGCGGATCTTCGCGCCGAGCCGCTTCCACTCCTTCGGGTCCTGGGTGGTCTCGTCCTTCCAGAACTTGTAGCCCTCGGCGTTGCGGTCGATGACCAGCTCCGCGCCCATGTCGCGGCAGATCTGGGCCTTCTCCTCCGAGGAGACGACGCAGATCGGGGTGGCGCCGCCGTTGAGGGCGAACTGGGTGGCGTAGGAGCCGAGGCCGCCGGAGGCGCCCCAGATCAGCACGACGTCGCCCTGCTTCATGTCGGCGCCGTTCTTCGACACCAGCTGGCGGTAGGCGGTGGAGTTGACCAGGCCCGGGGACGCGGCCTCCTCCCAGGTGAGGTGGTCCGGCTTCGGCATCAGCTGGTTGGACTTGACCAGGGCCAGCTCGGCGAGGCCGCCGAAGTTGGTCTCGAAGCCCCAGATGCGCTGCTCCGGGTCCATCATCGTGTCGGAGTGCCCGTCCGGGCTCTCCAGCTCGACCGAGAGGCAGTGCGCGACGACCTGGTCGCCCGGCTTCCAGCTGTTCACGCCCGGCCCGGTCCGCACGACGACGCCGGCGAGGTCGGAGCCGACCACGTGGTAGGGCAGGTCGTGCCGCTTGGCCAGCGGCGAGAGCTTGCCGTAGCGCTTGAGGAAGCTGAACGTCGAGACCGGCTCGAAGATCGAGGTCCAGACGGTGTTGTAGTTGATCGCGCTGGCCATGACGGCCACGAGCGCCTCACCGGGGCCGAGCTCGGGGACCGGGACGTCCTCGACGCGCAGGCTCTTGCGCGGGTCCTTCTCCTTGGTGGTCAGACCCTCGAACATGTCCGCGTCCTCGGCGCGGACGGTGACGCCCTGGTAGTGCTCGGGCACCTCCAGGCCTCCGACGTCGGTGAACCGTCCGGCGAGGATGGCGTCGCGGATGTCCTTCACTGCTGGCCTCCGATGGCGACGTTGTCAGGGGAGTCGGGTGGGCTCACCCGATGATGCTTGGGATACCGCAAGTTACTGCGTAGTATCTTAACCGTAGGTCGCCGGTGAGGGTGATACCCGAAGTGCGCTTCGTGATGCACCCCACCGGACGTCCGTACTGTCCTTCGGGACGGGGTCGTGCGTCGTCCGTCAGTGCGCGTCCGCGGCCGGCTCGACGAGCTCGACCAGCACCCCGCCGGCGTCCTTCGGGTGCACGAAGTTGACCTTCGAGTTCGACGTGCCGCGGCGGGGGGCGTCGTAGAGCAGGCGCAGGCCCTTCGCCCGCAGCGCGTCCGCCGCGGCGGCGACGTCGGTGACCCGGTAGGCGACCTGCTGCAGCCCCGGGCCGTTGCGGCCGATGAACTTCGCGATCGTCGAGTCCTCGTTCAGCGGGGCGAGCAGCTGCACCTTCGTGGCGCCGGCCGCCTCGCCGGGCGCCCCGAGCATGGCCTCGCGCACGCCCTGCTCGGTGTTGGTCTCGGTGTGCACCGCGACCAGGCCCAGGTTCTCCGCGTACCAGCGGATGGCCTCGTCCAGGTCGGGCACCGCGATGCCCACGTGGTCCACGGCCACGACCAGCGGCGACAGGGCGTCCTCGGTTGTCGTCATGGGGGCAGAAGCTACCGGTTCTACTCGTCGGTAGGTGCCTGTGCCACTGGTCACCCCCACCGTTCGGTGCGTCCGGACGGGTCGTGGTCGTGGGTATGGTGGCGGCCCACCTGACAACGAAGCCTGATGGAGGACCCCGTGTCCGGAACCGTGATCGTCGCCGGCGCCCGCACCCCGATGGGCCGTCTGCTCGGCTCCCTGAAGGGCTTCTCCGGGGCCCAGCTGGGCGGCGTGGCCATCAAGGCCGCGCTCGAGCGCGCCGGTGTGGCCCCCGACCAGGTCCAGTACACGATCATGGGGCAGGTCCTCACCGCCGGCGCGGGACAGATCCCGGCGCGTCAGGCCGCCGTCGAGGCCGGCATCCCGATGGACGTCCCGGCGCTGACCATCAACAAGGTCTGCCTGTCCGGTGTCGACGCCATCGCGCTGGCCGACCAGCTCATCCGCGCCGGCGAGTTCGACATCGTCGTCGCCGGTGGCCAGGAGTCGATGACCCAGGCCCCGCACCTGCTCACCAAGTCCCGCGAGGGCACCAAGTTCGGTGACGCCACCCTCACCGACCACATGGCCTACGACGGTCTGTTCTGCGCGTTCGACCAGGTCGCGATGGGCGCCTCCACCGAGAAGTACAACGAGCGCTACGGCCTGACCCGCGAGGAGCAGGACGCCTTCTCCGCCCGCTCGCACCAGCGCGCCGCCCGCGCCGCGCAGGACGGCACGTTCGACCAGGAGATCGCCCCGGTCGAGATCCCGCAGCGCAAGGGCGACCCGGTCGTCTTCTCGACCGACGAGGGCGTGCGCGGCGACACCACCGCCGAGGGCCTGGGCAAGCTCCGGCCCGCCTTCGCCGCCGACGGCACCATCACCGCGGGGTCGGCCTCGCAGATCTCCGACGGCGCGGCCGCCGTGGTCGTGATGAGCAAGGCCAAGGCCGAGGAGCTGGGCCTGGACTGGATCGCCGAGATCGGCGCGCACGGCGTCGTCGCCGGTCCGGACGCCTCGCTGCACGAGCAGCCCGCGAACGCGATCGCCAAGGCGTGCGAGAAGGAGGGCATCCAGCCCGCCGACCTCGACCTCATCGAGATCAACGAGGCGTTCGCCGCGGTCGGCATCGTCTCCGCCCGCAAGCTCGGCATCGACGAGGAGAAGGTGAACGTCGACGGCGGCGCCATCGCCCTCGGCCACCCGATCGGCATGTCCGGCGCGCGGATCGCGCTGCACCTGGCGCTCGCGCTCAAGGCGCGCGGTGGCGGCGTCGGTGCGGCCGCGCTGTGCGGCGGCGGTGGCCAGGGCGACGCGCTGATCGTGCGCGTCCCCAAGGCCTGATCTCCGTGTAGTCCACGTCGGCCCCCGCCTCGGCGGGGGCCGACGTGCATCCGCCCCCCGACAAGGAGGCCGACCGTGTCCGGACCGCCGGACCCCCGCGACCTGGTGGAACGCGCCCGCCGCGGCGAACAGCTCGCCGTCGCCCGGCTCATCTCGATGGTGGAGAACGCCGGCCCGCAGCTGCGGGAGGTGTCGGCGGCGCTGTCGCCGCACACCGGGCGCGCGCACGTCGTCGGGCTGACCGGGTCCCCGGGGGTGGGCAAGTCGACGTCGACGTCGGCGCTGGTCACCGAGCTGCGGACGCGCGGACGCCGGGTCGGGGTGCTGGCGGTGGACCCGTCCTCACCGTTCAGCGGCGGGGCGCTGCTGGGCGACCGGGTGCGGATGGGCGACCACGCCGACGACGACGGCGTCTTCATCCGGTCGATGGCCACCCGCGGGCACCTGGGCGGGCTGTCCTGGGCGACGCCGCAGGCCCTGCGGGTACTCGACGCGGCGGGCTGCGACGTCGTGCTGATCGAGACCGTCGGTGTCGGGCAGTCCGAGGTGGAGATCGTCGGGCTCGCCGACAGCACCGTCGTGCTGCTCGCGCCCGGGATGGGCGACGGCATCCAGGCGGCCAAGGCCGGGATCCTGGAGATCGGCGACGTCTTCGTGGTCAACAAGGCCGACCGCGAGGGGGCCCGCCGCACGGTGCGCGAGCTGCGGAACATGCTGCACCTGCGCACGCCGGACGGTGCCGAGAGGAGCGCAGGCGGAACGAGCATCGGCGCCGAGCCGTGGGAGCCGCCGGTGCTCTCGACGGTCGCGTCCCGCTCGGAGGGGATCGGGGCCGTCGCCGACGCCCTCGACGAGCACCTCGCCTGGGCCGAGAAGTCCGGTGAACGGGAACGGCGGCGCCGCGAGCGGGCGCGCCGCGAGATCGAGGGCATCGGGATGGAACAGGTCCGGGCCCGGATGGAACGGGTGCGTGGCGGCGACGCGCTCGACACCCTCACCGAGCGGGTGCTGGGCGGCGAGCTGGACCCGTGGGCCGCCGCCGACGAGCTGCTGGAACAGTCGGGCTGAGCCGGTACCCCGGTCAGGGGGGCGTGGCCCCGGGCAGCGTCGCGAGCCGGTCGAGGACGCGCTGCGACCCGCTGCGCAGGGCGAGTGCCCGGGCCCGGGCGTGGGCGGCCCGCGCGGCGGGGCCGTCGCCGTCGCGCAGGGCGGTGAGCACCTCGTCCAGGGCGAGGTCGGTGCGCTCGCGGACCGGCCTCTGCGGCGGGCCGTCGGCGACGGTGAGCCACCCGGGCGCGGTGTGGACGTCGACGGTCGGGCAGGGCCCGGGGCCGGCCCGCCCGGTCTCGCCGCTGTCCCCGGTCCCGCTGCTGTGCCCGGTCTCGCCGCTGTGCCCGGTCTCGTCCCCGGTCTCGTCCCCGGGCCCGGCGGCGCCCGTCGAGGTGGCCGCGCGCCGTCCGGTGGCGCCGTGCGGTCCGGCCGGATCCGGAGCACCGTCCTGCGCGTCGACGGCCGGCAGCTCGGCCAGCAGCCGCTCCCGCCGGTGCCGGGCCTCGTCCGCGGTCCCCGGGTCACCGGCTCGCAGGGCGGCGGACTCCGCCTCGACGTAGGCCGCCCACGCCCGGTCCGGGGCGGCACGGTCGCGTTCCTGGTCCCCGAGCCGCAGCGCGGCCGCGGCCAGCAGCCCGGTGAGCGCCCGCACCCGGCGCGGGTCCCGCGCGTGCGCGGCCGGCTCGCGCAGCTGGGCGACCACGGCGGCCACCGCGTCGTGGGCGGCGGCCGTGCCCAGCCGGTCGTCCAGCGCGGTGGTGGCGGCCCACTGGGCGCGCAGCAGGTCCAGCTCCTCCTCCCCGACGGCGGCGGCCCGCTCCAGCGCCGCACGCAGCCGCGCCGCCCCGTCGAGGGGGTCCGGTCCGGTCGCGTCGGCGAGGCCGAGCCCGGCGGGGGTGCTGTCGTACAGCTCGGACAGGAGTGCGCGGTGCGCGGCGTCCGGGACGGCGTGGCCGTTCTCCCAGCGCGACAGCTGGGTCTTCAGGCTCGCGGCCCGCGCGGTGCCGCCGCTCCCGGCGACGAGCGCGGCCAGCGCGCGGGCCGCCTCGGACTGGGACCATCCCCGCCGGTCGCGCGCCGCCCGCAGCGCCGCGCCGGTACCGGGCCGGGCGGGGGAGGGCCGGTCGGCAGAGGGCAGTGGAGCGTGCACGCGACCGATTCTGTCGGTGCCCCGTCGTAGGGTCAACACCGTTGACGCAACCCGTGTCACCACCACCCCCGAATCCTCCGGAGCGTGCCCGTGGACCTCATCGACTACCTGGCGTGCGTGGGTCTGTCCGGCCTCAGCGGAGCGCTGGCCGGGCGGGCCGCGGTGCGGCGGATGCTGTGGCCCCGGCCGCCCCGCGGATCGGTGATGCGCAGCTGGCGCGGCCCGGGACACGGCGGTCCGCCACCGGGCGGGCCGGGACGGCGGAGACGGGCCGGCTGAGGTGCGCGGATCAGGCGAAGTCGCCGGCGGCGCGGCGCACCGAGCGCAGCAGCGCGGTCAGCTGCTCCTCCTCCGCCGGGTCCAGCCCGGACAGGCCGAAGTCGATGCCGGTCACCGCGGCCGTGGCCTTCTCCAGCCGGGCGCGCCCCTCGGTGGTCAGCTCGACCAGGGTGGCGCGGCGGTCGGTGGGGTGCGGCATCCGCCGGACGAGGTCGTCGCCCTGCAGGCGGTCGACGATGTTGGTCACGCTCGTCGGGTGCAGCTGCAGGCGCTCGCCCATCACCCGCATCGGGAGGCTGCCGCGGCGCGCGAAGTCCAGCAGCACCAGGGCCTCGTAGCGGGCGAAGGTCAGCCCGTGCGGCCGCAGCGCCGTGTCGACGGCGGAGAGCAGGATCTGCTGCACCCGCATCACGCTGGTGACCGTCGCCATCGTGCGCGCGGGGCCGACCCGCTCCTCCCAGAGCTCGGCCGCACGCTGGATCGGGTCGAAGGGGAGCGACCCGCGGGATGCCATGGCCCGACGCTAGCAAGTGCCGTGACCGGATCCGTTCCGTACGCCGGGCGTGGCACGGTGTCGGCATGCTCTTCGCCTTCAGCATCGCCCCGTCCGGATCGGACTCCGGGGACGGCAGCGTCGGTGCGGCCGTCGCCGAGGCCGTCCGGGTGGTCCGCGAGTCCGGCCTGCCGAACGAGACCACCTCGATGTTCACCACGATCGAGTCCGAGACCTGGGACGAGGGGATGGCGGTGGTCAAGCGCGCCGTCGAGGCCGTCACCGCCGTGTCGCCGCGGGTCAGCCTGGTCCTCAAGGCCGACATCCGGCCCGGGTACCAGGGGCAGCTGCGGGCCAAGGTGGAGCGGGTCGAGGAGCACCTGCGCGGGGGCGGCGCGTGAGCGCCCCGGCCGGACCGGGGGCCGGGGGACCCGGTCCGGCACGGGTCGTGCTGGTCCACGGCGCCTGGCACCGCGGGGTGTCGTGGGCGCCGGTGGCCGAGGCACTGGCGGCCCGGGGTGTGGCGGCGGTCGCGCCGGACCTCCCGTCCGACGAGCCGGGGGTCGGCCACGCCGAGCTCGTCGGCGCGGTCCTGTCCGGGGCCGGCGACGGGCCGGGCGGGCCCGGTCACCGGGGCGACGGTCCGCCGCTCGTGCTGGTCGGCCACTCGCTCGGCGGCCTCGTGGCCACCGCGGCCGCCGGCCGGATCGCCGACCGCGTCCGGGCGCTGGTCCTGGTCGCGGCGCTCGTCCCCGAGCCGGGTCGTCCCTACCGGGACCGGATGCGTGCCGAGCGCGACCTGATGGTCGCCGGCTACGACGCGGAGGTCCGTCGCGGCCCGGGGGTCAGCACGTACTGGCCGGACGCACGGACCGTCGCCGACGGGCTCTACCGGGGCGTCGCCGACGAGCTCGACGCGGCGGGACGCGACGGGCGGGCCGTGGTCGCGGACGCGGCGGCGGAGCTGCGCCTGCAGGACTGGTCGCTGCTCGCCGAGCCGTGCCCGGTGTCGTCGTGGCCCGCGGTGCCGACGGTGTCGGTGGTGTGCGCGGAGGACCGGGTCGTCAGCCCCGTCGCGGGACGGCGGGAGGCGGACCGGGTCGGCGCGCGGCTCGTGGAGCTCGCGGGCGGGCACTTCCCGATGCTCACCCGGCCGGAGGAGACGGCGGAGCTGCTGGCCGGGCTCGCCGCGCCGGCCTGACGACGGGCCCTGCCGGCCGACGCGCACCGGGGCGGGGTCACCGGAGCGCCGGTGGCCGGGACGACGACGGCCGGTGACGGGAGACCCGTCACCGGCCGTCGGGCGCCCGGACCGGGTCCGGAGGCCGTGTCGTCGTCGCGGCGTACCGCGAGGAGGGCCGTCGTCAGCCCGCCATGATCGTCGAGAAGTAGTACACGCCGGCGAGGATGCCGACGAAGCTGACGGTCATGCCGATCTGGGCGAGCTTGGCCATGCCCGGCTTGCGGTAGGCGAGGAAGCCGGTGACCAGGCCCGCGGCACCCAGGATCCAGGCGGCGATCGGGACGAGGAACGCGGCGATCGCGATGATGCCCAGCGCCAGCGACGCGTAGGCCAGGGTCGGCTTGTCGGTCGTCTGCATGTTGCTCATCGGGTTGGAGCCCTCCGTTGTGCGCCGGGGTGCCGGCGGTCGTTCTGTCGGGGAAGGGAACCGCGGGGTGGGGCAACCGGGGGAACGCCCCGCCGCGGTCACGCAGAGTCAGCATCGAGTCCCTGCAGGGTGTTCAACGAGTGACGACGCCCGGTGTTGCTCCGCCGGTCCGGTGATCGTGGGAGCGCCGTCGTCCCCGCCGTCGGCCGTGCGGCCCGGTACCGGGGGCCGGGCCGGCGACCGAACGGCGCAGGGGCGGCCGGACGGAGCAGCGTCGCCCGGGGTGGGGAGGGGACGGGCCGGGAGCGGACGAGCGCCCGAGCCGGCGAGGGGATGACGCCGACCGGCCGGTGGCGCACGCGTCGCGCGGGGGCGCGTGTCACCGGGCGGGGCGTGTCACGCCGGACACCCGGACGTGCCAGGATGGTCGGCGTGTCTCGCCCAGATCCTCGTCAGGCGGCCCAGCGTGCGGCGATGTCCTCGGCCATGGCCGGGGCGGTCGACCTCTCCGGGCTGAAGGCCCGTGCCGATGCGGCGAACCGTCCCGCCCCGTCCGGCGGCGGCGCGGGTGCTCCGCCCGCGCCCGGCGGGGGCGACGGCTCCTGGGTCGTCGACGCGACCGAGCAGGGCTTCCAGAACGAGGTCCTCGAGCCGTCGCTGCAGGTCCCGGTCGTCGTCGAGCTGTGGGCCAGCCGCTACCCGCGCGAGGAGCAGCTGTCGGCCGAGCTGGAGCGGCTCGCCTCGACCGGCGGCGGCGCCTGGCGGCTGGCCCGGGTCGACATCGACACCCAGCCCCGGGTCGCCCAGGCCTTCGGCGTGCAGCAGGTCCCGATGCTGGTCGTGCTCGTCGGCGGTCAGCCGGTCGACGCGGTCAACGGCGCGATCCCCGAGGACCGGGTCGCCGAGTGGGTGACGTCCCTGCTCGACGCGCTGCGCGACCGGATGCCCGCCATCGCCGAGGGGGAGCGCCGGGCGGCCGCGGCCGGTTCGGACGAGCCCGTCGAGGAGCCCGAGGACCCGCGCTTCACCGCCGCCGAGGACGCCCTGGAACAGGGTGACTACGCCGCCGCCGAGGCCGCCTACACCGCGATCCTCGACACCGAGCCCGCCAACGAGCAGGCGAAGGCGGCGCTGGCGCAGGTCCGCTTCCTCGCCCGCGCCGAGCAGGCCGACCCGTCGTCGATCGAGCGGGCGGACGCCGCGCCCGACGACGTCGACGCCCAGCTCGCCGCGGCCGACGCCGAGCTGGCCGCCGACCGGGTCGAGGCCGCCTTCACCCGGCTGGTCGCCACCGTCGCCCGGACCGGGGGCGAGGACCGTGACCGGGCCCGCGGGCACCTCGTCGGGCTCTTCGAGCTCTTCCCGGCCGACGACCCGCGGGTCGCCACGGCCCGGCGCGCGCTCGCCCGCGCCCTGTTCTGAGCCGGATCCCGCCCCGATGACCCACCGGCCGCCGGAGGTCCGCCTGCGGACCCCGCGGCCGCCGGAGACGGTGCCCACGAGGACCGGGTCGGCATCGGCCGGTCGGCGGGACACGCAATGACCGCGGACCTCCGGTCGGGCCCCGCCGCGGCGGACCCCGTGCGCACGGGGTGGACCGGGCGGACGGCGCGGCGGGCGCGCACGGTGCGCGACGCCGTGCACCGCCTCGCCCGGCCGGTGGCGCCGGTCGTCGCCGTCGCCGCGCTGGTGACCGCGGCACTGCTCTTCCTGCTGGGCGGCCCGCCGTTGCTGCGCTGGATCCCGGCGACCGACATCGCGCGGATGCACGTCGACTTCGACACCTTCCGCGCCTCCGCGTACGCGCTGGTCCGGCACGGCCCGGGCAGCGCCGCGATCTACGACACCGGCGCCCGCCTGCACAACCTCAACCCGCCGCTGCTGTCGGTGCTGCTCGCGCCGCTGGCCCTGCCCGACCCGGTCACCGGCTACCGGCTGCTGACGGCGCTGTCGGTGCTGCTCGTCGCCGGGTCGGTGCTGCTGGTCTGCCGGGAGCTGCGGCTGGGCCGCCGCTGGACGACCGGCGCGCTCGTGGTGGTGCTGGCGTCGTCGCCGCTGCACGGGACGCTGCTGCTGGGCCAGATCTATCCGCTGCTGCTGGCCGGGCTGACCGCGGGCTGGGTCGCCGAACGGCGCGGGCACCCGCTGCTGGCCGCCGCCTGCTACGGCGTGACGGTCGCCCTCAAGCCCTCGCTCGCGCCGGTGCTGCTGCTCCCCGCCGTGCAGGCCCGGTGGCGGCCGTTCGCGGCCGGGATCGCCGCCGCGGCGGTCGCGACGCTCGTCGGCGTCGCCGTCGCCGGGTGGCCGACGGCGTTCCAGTGGCTGGCGATGGCGCTGGCCGAGCCGGTCGGCCCCACCCCGGACAACGCGTCGCTCCCGGGCCAGGCGCTGCGCTGGGGGATCCCGACCGTCGTCGGGACCCTCGTGGGCGCGGGGGTCGCGGTCGGCACGCTCGTCCACCTCGGGCGGCGTACCCGCCGGTACGGAGCGGGCCCGGCCGCGGGCACCGACCCGGGCGGGACGGCGCTGTTCGCGGTGCTCGCCACCGGTCTGCTGGCCGCGCCGATCGCCTGGCACAACTACCTGCTGCTGCTCGTGCCCGGGCTGCTGGCGCTCGTCGCGTCCGGGGAGGCGGGGGACACCCGCCGCCGGGTCGTCGTCGCGGTCGGGTGTCTCGCCGTCGTCCCGGTGAGCTGGTCGGACCTGTGGGCCGACGGCGGCTGGGCGACCCCGCTCGGGCGGGCGCTCTACACGGCGGTGCTCCTGGTGACCTGGTGGTCGCTGCTGCTTCCGGCGACCGGACCGGTTCCCGGCGGATCCTTCCGCTCTGCGGAAGAGTCGGCCCGCGCACCGGCCTGACGGTCCAGACTCCGCGCCACCCGAGACGCAAGGAGGCTCCCGGATGGCGCAGACGTCACGGCCCGACCCCGCCCGCGGACCCACCACCGCCCCCGACGCCGTCCGCCACGGGGGCTGGGTGGCCCCACTGTGCTGGGCGGCGGTGGCGCTCGAGGGCTTCGACCTGGTGGTGCTCGGCGTCGTGCTGCCGTCGCTGCTGGAGGAGCCCGCCTGGGGCCTGACCCCGGCGACGGCGTCGCTGGTGTCCACCGCCGGGCTGCTCGGTGTGATGGCCGGCGCCCTCTCGGCGGGCCCGCTCGCCGACCTCGTCGGACGGCGCCGGGCGATGCTGGCGACCGTCGTCGCGTTCTCCGTGCTGACGCTGCTGTGCGCAGTCGCGACCGGCCCGTGGACGTTCGGCGCGCTGCGCTTCCTGGCCGGGCTCGGCCTGGGCGGGGTGCTGCCGGTGGCGCTGGCGATGGTGAACGAGCACAGCAGGCCCGGGCGCGGCGGCAGCGCGACCACGACCCTGATGACCGGCTACCACGTCGGCGCCGTCGCGACCTCGCTGCTCGGGATCCTGGTCATCCCGGTCTGGGGCTGGCGGCCCATGTTCGTGCTCGGCGCGCTCCCGGCGATCGTGCTGGTCCCGCTGCTGGCCCGGTACCTGCCGGACACGCTGCCCGCCGAGGCCCGCGCGACGGCCGCACCGGCCGGGCCGCGGTCGCGCAACCCGGTCGCCCAGCTCGTCCGCGACGGCTACCTGCGCTCGTCGGTGGCGTTCTGGGTCGCCTCGTTCATGGGGCTGCTGCTGGTCTACGGCCTCAACACCTGGCTGCCGCAGATCATGCGGGTCGCCGGGTACGGGCTCGACGCGGCGCTGGCCCAGCTGCTCGTACTGAACGTCGGCGCGATCGTCGGTCTGCTCGTCGCGGGCCGGGTCGCCGACCGGATCGGGCTGCGCACGGCGACGGTCGGCTGGTTCGCCGCGGGCGCGGTCTTCCTCGCGCTGCTCGCGGTGCCGCTGCCCGGCGGCGGGATCTACGTCAGCGTCCTGCTCGCGGGCGTGTTCGTGTTCAGCTCGCAGGTGCTCGTCTACGCGTTCGTCAGCCGGCACTACCCGGACCACGCCCGGGCCTCGGCGCTCGGGGCGGCCAGCGGGATCGGCCGGCTCGGCGCGATCTGCGGGCCGCTCCTCGGCGGTGTGCTGCTCACCGCGGGCCTCGCCTACCCGTGGGGCTTCTTCGCGTTCGGGGCGGTCGCCGCGCTGGGGGCCCTGGCGGTACTGGCGGTACCCGGCGACCGGCGCACGACGGGGTGAGCCGATGGCACGCGTGTGGATCGGCCCCGACGACGAACCGTCCCGCGGGTCGCCGGCCCGGGGCGACCGTCCGCCGGTGGACGACACGGTGACGCGACGACCGGGCCCGGTGCGGCCGCCCCCGGCCGCCCCCGACCGCTCCGGTGCGGAGGTGCGCCACACCCGCCACCGTGCCGACCCGTACCGGACCGGCGGGGGACCCCGCACGACCGACCGCTGACCGCGACCGGCCCGGCGAGGGGCCGGTCGCGGTCAGCGGAGGTCAGTCGCCGGCGGTGGTCCCGGTGTCCGACGCGCCCGTCCCGGAGCTCCCGTTGACGAACGTGCCGGTGCGCACCGCCCGGACACCGACGGTGCCGGGCGCGGGCGCGACCGAGGTGGAGACCGGATCGGCGCCCGGGACGTCCTGCGAGTCGTCCGGCCCCGGGTCGACGAGGCCGGCCGGGTCCGCCGGGGCGGCGGAGACCCGCAGGTCGTCGTCCGGGGTCACCGGTGCCTCGACGTCGGTGTCCTCCGGCTCGTCGGGCAGCGCGGCGGCCGGCAGCGGCGGCGGGACCGTCGCGGCCGGGGCCGCCTCCTGCGCCGGGGCGGACAGCACCGGGCCGCCGGTCTCCTCCGGCACGAGCCACAGCACACCCGACGGCGGGAGCCGCAGCACCGCCGACGCGGGCTGGCCGTGCCACATGACCTGCTCGCCCCTGACCCGCCCGAGGTTGCCCACCCCGGACCCGCCGTAGGCCGACGCGTCGGTGTTGACGACCTCGGTCCAGTTCCCGGCGAACGGCAGCCCCACCCGGTAGTCCTCGCGGGGGGAGCCGGAGAAGTTCGCGACGCAGGCCAGCACGGTGGCGCGGCCCTCGGCGTCGACCCCGTGGCGCAGGAACGAGAACACGTTGCCCTGCGCGTCGTTGGCGTCGATCCAGCCGAAGCCGTCCGGGGTGGTGTCGCGCGACCACAGCGCGGACTGCGCGCGGTAGGTCCGGTTCAGGTCCCCGACGAGGGTGGTGATCCCGCCGTGCAGCGGGTCGTCGCTCTGCAGGTGCCAGTCCAGCGACCGCTGCTCGGACCACTCGCGCGGTTGCCCGAACTCGCCGCCCATGAACAGCAGCTGCTTGCCCGGGTGCGCCCACATGTAGGCCAGCAGTGCGCGGACCCCGGCGGCCTTGTTCCAGTCGTCGCCGGGCATCCGGGTCCACAGCGACCCCTTGCCGTGCACGACCTCGTCGTGGCTGATCGGCAGCACGTAGTTCTCGCTGAACGCGTACATCAGCGAGAAGGTCATCTGGTTGTGGTGGTAGCTGCGGTGGATGGGGTCGCGCCCGGTGTAGTCGAGCGTGTCGTGCATCCAGCCCATGTTCCACTTGAGCCCGAACCCGAGACCGCCCATGTAGGTGGGCCGGGTGACGCCCGGCCAGGCGGTGGACTCCTCGGCGATCGTGACGACACCCGGGTGCTCCCGGTAGACGGTCGCGTTCATCTCCTGCAGGAACGCCACCGCGTCGAGGTTCTCCCGGCCACCGTGGACGTTGGGCAGCCACTGGCCGTCGGCGCGGGAGTAGTCCAGGTAGAGCATCGAGGCGACGGCGTCGACGCGCAGGCCGTCGATGTGGAACGACTCGAGCCAGTACAGCGCGTTCGCGACGAGGAAGTTGCGCACCTCGTTGCGGCCGAAGTCGAACACCAGCGTGCCCCAGTCGGGCTGCTCGCCGCGGCGCGGGTCGGCGTGCTCGTAGCAGGCCGTGCCGTCGAAGCGGGCCAGCGCCCACTCGTCGCGCGGGAAGTGCGCGGGCACCCAGTCGACGATCACGCCGTAGCCCGCGCGGTGCAGCCGGTCGACGAAGTACCGGAAGTCGTCGGGCGTGCCGAACCGCGAGGTCGGGGCGAAGTACGAGGTCACCTGGTAGCCCCAGGACCCGCCGAACGGGTGCTCGGCCACCGGCAGCAGCTCGACGTGGGTGAACCCGGTGGTGTCCAGGTAGGCCACCAGCCGCTCGGCGATCTCGCGGTAGTCCAGCCCCGGCACCCAGGAGCCGAGGTGCATCTCGTAGACGCTCATCGGTTCCGCGTGCGGGCGGCGCCGGGCGCGGTCGGCCATCCACGCGTCGTCGGTCCACTCGTGGACGTCACGGGTCACGACCGACGCCGTCTGCGGCGGGATCTCGGTGGCGAAGGCCATCGGGTCGGCCTTGTCCCGCCACCGGCCGTCGGGGCCCAGGATGCGGAACTTGTAGCGGTCGCCGACGCCGACGCCGGGCAGGAACACCTCCCAGACGCCGGAGCTGCCCAGCGAGCGCATCGGCAGCGCCCAACCGGCCCAGCCGTCGAAGTCACCGGTGACCCGCACACCGCGGGCGTTCGGCGCCCAGACGGCGAAGCTGGTCCCGGAGACCGGGCCGGAGGGGGTGTCGTAGTCCCGGACGTGTGCGCCGAGGACGTCCCACAGGCGTTCGTGCCGTCCCTCGCCGATGAGGTGCAGGTCCATGTCGCCGAGCGTCGGCAGCCAGCGGTACGGGTCGTCCACCGTCTGCTCGGTCGTGCCGCCGGCGCCGTCGCCGTAGGTCACGAGCAGCCGGTAGTCGCCGCCGGAGCCGGGGACGAGGCCGGAGAACAGTCCGGCGTCGTGCACCCTGGTCAGCTCGCAGGCCTGCGCGCGGTCACCGTCGGGCAGCACCGCCACCGAGACGGCGTGCGGCCGCAGGACACGGACCACGGTGCCGTCGACGTGCGGATGCGCGCCGAGCACCGAGTGGGGGTCGTGGTGGGCACCGCCCAGGAGCCGGTCGGTCGTCGCCTGGTCCGGTGCGTACGCATCGGTCTCGGAGCGGGTCGCTCGGGTCTCCTCGGAGGTCACTGCGGAACCGTACTGCGGGTGACGAACGCCCGCCGCGCGCGGTCGCACAGTGTTGCCGGATCGCAGTCGAGCGTGAGCGGGGCCGCGTCATCCCCGCCCGCGCCGGCGCCGGTGACGGGCCAGCGCCCGTTCCAGGACCGCCTGCAGCGCGCCGGCGGCGCCGTCCCAGGTCTGCTCGGCGGCCCGGGCGCGCACCGCGTCGGAGCGCTGCGTCCATGTCGTGTCCAGCGCGCGCACGGCGGCGGCGAACCCGGCGTCGTCGCCCGGCGCGACGAACACCCCGGCGTCGCCCGCGACCTCGCGGAAGGCCGGGATGTCGGTGACGACGACGGGGCAGCCCCGCGCCATGGCCTCCAGCACCGGGAGCCCGAACCCCTCGTCGCGGGAGGCGGAGACCAGCGCGGTGGCGCCGTCGAGCAGGGCGCGGTAGCCGTCGTCGTCGACGCCGTCGTGGAACACCGGCCGGGCCGGCGCGGCGAGCCGCGCCAGCTCCGCGCGCACCCCGGACGGGACGGGGGAGACCAGGTGGAGCTCGTGGCCGGGCAGCCGGGCCGCGGCCCGGGCCAGGGTCGCGACGTCCTTGTAGGGCATGAACGACCCGGCGTAGACGATCCGGTTCCCCGGCGGCCGGGACCGCGTCGGCGTGCCGGGCGGCAGGTGGAAGTCGGTGGCGTCCGGGACGACGGCGACCTCGCGCCGGGACAGCCGGTGCGCCGCGACCAGGCCCGCGGTCGCGCCGGACACGCACGCGACGGCGTCGGCGCCGGCGAGCAGCAGTCGCTGCGGCCACCACGACAGGTGGTAGGCCCGCCACACGGCCCGCACCGTCGCGGGCAGCCACGGCGGCGGCGCCGGGTGCCGGTAGTAGATGAGGTCGTGCACGGTGAGCACCACCGCGTAGCGGCGCCCGAGCGTGCCCATCGTCTGCATCGGGCTGAAGACGACCGCATCGGGTGACCCGGCGACGATCCGGTTCACCCGCCGCGCGACCAGCGGCTCCCCGGCCCCGGTCGGGGCGGGCAGGGTGTGCGCGGGCCGGTCGGGCAGCCCGTCGCGCTGGCGCGGGTCGGACACCAGCAGCTCCACCGGGGCGATCCGGTCCAGCGCGCGGACCAGCCCGGTGGTGTAGCGGCCGATGCCGTCCGGGCGTCCGGGACGGATGTAGCGGCAGTCGACGAGCACCCTCACCGCGCCACGAAACCCCGGATCTCGCGGGCCGCCCACGCCGGGGCCTCGTAGTGCACGAGGTGGCCGGTGCGCGGCAGCAGGACCAGCCGGGCGTCGGCGAAGGCGGCGGCGAGCGCGTGCTGCCCGGCCGGTGGGGCGACCCGGTCGCGGGCCCCGGCCAGCAGCAGTGTCGGCACCGTGACCCGGGGCGCCCAGGGCCGCACCGAGCCGGAACCGGCGGCGCGGAGGCACTCCAGCAGCGACGCCGTCGTGGCGAAGGTGCCGAAGTGGGCGCGGTGCTCGTCGGAGATCCAGTGACGCAGCAGCGGGTCGCGGGTGGTGGTCATGGAGACGGTCGCGGCGTCGGCGAGCAGCCGGTGGCGCAGCAGGCCGTCGAGGCCGAGCCGGGCGGCACCGGAGTGCAGCAGCGCGGTGGCGGCCGTCCCGAGGCCGGTGACGCCGCCGGCGCCCGAGGCGGGCTCGGCGATCGGGTTGACCAGGACCAGCGCCCGCGGGGTGATCGCAGCGCCGGCGCAGACGGCCGCGGCCACGATCGACCCGAACGAGTGCCCCAGGAGCACCGTGTCCGGGCCGAGGTCGGCGAGCAGCGCCGAGGCCCAGCGGGCGTAGCCGTCGACGTCGTGGGTGCGGTCGGTGAACGCAGGCGACGCCCCGAACCCGGGCAGGTCCGGCACGACGACGCGGTACCCGGCCAGTCGCGACGCCAGCGGCGCGAGCCCGTGGTGGCTGCCGCGCAGCCCGTGCAGCGCCAGCACCGGCGCCCCGTCCGGGTCCCCGAGGGTGTGCACGACGGTGGGCGCGCCGTCGACGACGTGCACGGGAGAGGCCACCGCGAGGGCGGGCGACGGCGTCGCGGTCACCGCCGGGTGTCCGCGTGCCGGCGGGCGCGGCGTGCCGAGCGGAACGCGCGCACCGGCACGACCGGGCGGGCCTTCGTCCGGTACAGCTCCTCGAAGGTGTCCACCGTGGTCGCCAGCGAGTGCTCGGAGGCGATCTGCAGGCTCGCTGCCCCCAGCTCGGCCGCGCCGTCGGGGTCGTCGAGCACCCGGGCCAGCCGGTCGGCGAGCGCGGCGACGTCGCCGTGGGGGTAGCGCCAGCCGTTCACCCCGGGGCGGGCCAGGTGCGGCAGCGCACCCGCGTCGACGGCGACGACCGGCTTCCCGGTCGCCATCGCCTCCAGCGTCACCAGGCTCTGCAGCTCGGCGGTGCCGGCGTTCACGAACACGTCCAGGGCCGGGTAGACGTCGGGGATCTCGTCGTCGGTGAGCCGGCCGGTGAAGGTGACCGCGTGCTCCAGGTGCTCGGCGCGGACCAGGGCGCCCAGCCGGGCCCGCTCCTCGCCGTCGCCGACGACGACCAGCTGCGCGTCGGGCACGGCACCGGCGCGCAGCAGCGCGGTGGCGCGGACCAGCTCGTCGACGTGCTTCTCCCGGTCCAGCCGCCCGACGAAGCCGACCAGCGGCACGCCCTCGGCGATGCCGTGCCGGGCGCGGAACGCGGGCCCGCGACCGGTGGTGTCGGGCCGGAAGCGGCCCAGGTCCAGGCCGTTGGACACGGGCAGCACCGGGCCGGGGACGCCGCCCTGCTCGGCCATCGACGCGGCCAGCGGGGTGGGCGCGGTGACCAATCCGGCCCGGCTGAGCACGCGCACCGCGTCCCACCAGAACAGCTTCTTGAGCCCGGACTCCGGCAGGTGCAGGAAGCTGATCGCCGGGATGATGTTCTCCGGGATCATGTGCGTGGTCGCCATCGACGGGATCCCGAGGTCGGCGGCCGCGGTGAGCAGCATCCGGCCCAGCACCATGTGGCTCTGCACGTGCACGACGTCGGGCCGGACCCGGCGCAGGATCGCGCGGCAGGTCCGGCGCAGCCCGGGCGGCGGGCAGAGCCGGAAGTCCGGCGGCTTGGGGACGCGGCAGGAGCGGACCCGGTGTTCGGTCACCGGCCCGACCCGGCGCGGCGGGAGGCTGCGCAGGCCGCGCGACGGTGCGACCACGTGCACCTCGTGCCCACGGGCGGCGAGCTCGGCCGCCAGCCGCTGTCCGGCGTAGCTGGCCCCGTTGACGTCCGGTGCCCAGGTGTCGGCCCCGATCAGGACGCGCACACGTTCTCCTTCCGCGAGGTCCTGGCACGCACCCACAGCGCGCGCCCGGCCACGAGCACCAGGCCCACGCCCAGCCCCACCGCCACGATGATCCACGGCCGGTCGGCCAGCTCCGCGGCGAACCGGCCCCCGACCACCCAGCCGATCCCGACCAGCAGTGCCGAACGCACCGCCGTCAGCGGGACCACCCAGGCCACGAATCGCCGGTACGACACCCCGGCCAGGCCGATGGCCAGGAACGCGGGGATCGCGCCGACGTCCACCAGTTTCGCGCCCAGCACCAACCGGCCCGGACGGCCCCCCACCTTCGCGCGCAGTGCGTCCCAGCGACGCTCGGTCAGACCCAGCCGGACCAGCAGCGGAGCGATGGCCGGTCGGCGCCCGCCGCGCCCGAGGACGTAGAAGGCGGTGTCGGCGACGACGTCGGCGGCGAACGCCACCAGCCACACCACCCACCAGTCGAGCAGCCCGGCGCCCGCGAGTGAGCCGGCGACGACGCTGACGACCGGCCCCTCCACCAGCACACCGAGGAAGAGCACGGCCAGCGTCACGCCGAGCGTGGGCCCGTCGGGGCGCTGGACGAGGCCCAGGACGCCGTCCAGACCGTCCGCACCGAGCAGACCGGCCGGGGTCACGAGAGGTCCTCGGGCCGGGTGGGGGGTGGTCGTCTCACGGTGGGTGTCCTCCTGGTCGGGGAGGATTCCACGATCCCGCGCCGGGCCGCCCGGGGAGTCGGGCGTCGCCCCGGCGTCGTCGGCGGGAAGGTCCGGTGACCACCGGGTGTCGCCGACGGCCCGGACGTGCTAAGCGGTGCCGCGCGCGATCGCGGTGAGCGGGATCGGCAGCCAGGTCGGACGGCTGCGGGTCTCGTAGAGCACCTGGTAGACGGCCTTGTCCAGCTCGTAGGCGCGCAGCAGCGCGGCGTGCGCGCGCGGGTCCTCACCGGCGCGGGCGGCGTAGCCGGCGCAGAACGCGTCACGGTTCGCGGCCGACCAGTCGTGAGCGAGGCGTGCCTCGGCGGTGTCCGAACCGAGACCTGCCCCGGGCGTGTCGGACCGGGTCAGCAGGTGGTGGAAGGCGGCGTAGTCGAAGGAGAACAGCATCCCGACGACGTCGCGCACCGCGGAGTCCGGCGCGCGGCGCTCCTCGGGCGAGGCGGCCGGCTCGCCCTCGAAGTCGATGACCAGCCAGCGGCCGTCCGGGCGGCGCAGCGTCTGCCCGAGGTGCAGGTCGCCGTGCACCCGCTGCACGACGACGGGCGCGTCCAGCGCGGCCACCTCGTCGTAGACGGTGCGGATCGCGGGCACGTGCGGGGCGAGCACCGGCACCTGGCCGGCGACCTCGGCGCACCGCCGGGTCCAGTACGCCGCCAGCTCGCGCGGGTCGGCCTCGGCGGTGCCGAGCTCGGCGCGCAGCGCGACGTGCACGTCGGCGAGCGCCTCACCGAGCGCGCGGGCGTCGCCGGTGAAGTCGGTCCGGTCGCGGACCGCCGCGGTGGCCCGCTCCCAGCCGTCGTGCGAGCCGGCCGCGAACTCCTGCAGCAGCGCGAAGGTGGCGGGCTCGCCGTCGAGGACACCCTCGATCCCGCCCTGCAGCGCCGCGACCGACGTCGACCCGGCCGCGCGCAGCGCCCGGTGCAGCTCCAGGTCGGGGTTCAGACCGGGGGACAGGCGCCGGTAGACCTTGAGGATGGAGCGCTCGCCCCAGCGGACGGAGGTGTTGGACTGCTCGGCGTCGACGACGCGGCCGGTCTCGGTCAGCGGCAGGTCCGCGCCCGGCTCGGGCACGAACGACAGGTCACCGACGGCCGCGCCCTCGGCGATCAGCCGCAGCAGCAGCGCGGTGACGCGCCCGTCGTGCAGGCCGTCGTAGAGGACCTGCCCGTCGTGGTCGCCGATCGGGGCGGCCCCGGCCGGGGCGTGCGGGGCGCGGGCCAGGAGCAGCTGGTAGTGCCGGTCCGGACCGTCGGCGAAGGACACCGCGAGGACCAGCACCTCGAGCCCGGTGACACCCTCGGCGGCGGGCAGCGGGTGCCGCGACGCGACGGCGACACCGGTCAGCGGGCGCCCCTTCTCCGCGAACCAGCGACGCCCGGGCAGCCAGTCGCGCAACAGGCCCGGGAGCGCCGTCAGGTCCTCGGAAGCTCCGGTCGGCCGCACGCGTCGTCCCCCTCCTGCCGGGCGTCCGCCCGGCCTGTGAACACCACCGCGGACCGGTCGCGGCCACCGCCCGCACCACGTCGGGGTACCGGTCGGTGCCACCCGGGCCCGCAGGCGAAAACCCTAACCGGGACAGGCCGACCCGGCCGGGTCAGGAGGTCGGGTGGGCGGTACTGTCCGTGTCGGATCGACCACCCGTTGGTCACGGGCGGTGATCACGCTTCTGTCCGGCATCCCCGTGCCGGGAAACCCATACTGGACGTGGTGCCCGCGGGTACCCCGCGACGGTGCGCACGCGCCCGCGTGCGGATCGCCGTCGCAGGGCGCACCGTGGGCCGGACATGCCCAGAACCTGCCCTGACCTGCCCCCCACAGCGACCGGAGGACCGGCGGCGTGACCGAGCGAGAGCCGAAGGCCGACATCCCCCCGACGATCCCGGAGACCCAGGCCCGGATCGCACCGGCCGATCCGCTCGCCGCCGTCGAACCGGTGCCCGCCGAGGCCGAGCACGTCCCGGAGCCACCGGACGTGAACTTCGCCGAGTACTACCACGAGGCGCGTCCGCGCACGCTGCGTCACCGTGCCCGGGTGCGGTCCACGGTGCGGCGCCGGTCGGTGTCGCAGGACGGCCCGGCATCGGGGGAGAACCCGGTCTACGTGTCGTGGCTGCTGTCCCAGTCGATGCTCGGCCACGCCGACGAGCTGGCCCGCCAGTTCTCCGGGCAGGGCTCGATGTGGCAGAACCCCTACGCCAGCCCCGGCCCGCGGCACGCGGTCGAGACGGCGTCGGTGTGGTTCACCGCCTACCCGATCTCGCTGATCACCGCCTCCGGCGAGTCGTTCCTGGCGGCGCTGGGCGACGAGGCGCTGTGGCAGGCGTTCGAGACGATCGGCATCGAGGGTGTCCACACCGGGCCGGTGAAGAAGGCGGGCGGACTCTCGGGCTGGCAGCCCACCCCGAGCGTCGACGGCCACTTCGACCGCATCTCCAACGAGCTCGACCCGGCCTTCGGCACCGAGGACGAGTTCCGCGCGATGTGCGCGACCGCCACCTGGCACGGCGGCACGATCATCGACGACATCGTCCCCGGCCACACCGGCAAGGGCCCGGACTTCCGGCTCGCCGAGCTCGCCTACGGCGACTACCCGGGCATCTACCACATGGTCGAGATCGAGCAGTCCGACTGGGGGATGCTGCCGGACGTACCGCCGGGGAAGGACTCGGCCAACCTCGACGCCGCGACCGAGGAGGCACTGGAGAAGGCCGGCTACATCGTCGGCCGGCTGCAGCGGGTCATCTTCTACCGCGAGGGCGTGAAGGAGACCAACTGGTCGGCGACCGGCGAGGTCACCGGCGTCGACGGCGTCGTGCGGCGCTGGGTGTACCTGCACTACTTCAAGGACGGCCAGCCGTCGGTCAACTGGCTGGACCCGACCTTCGCGGGCATGCGGATGGTCATCGGCGACGCCCTGCACTCGCTGGCCGACCTCGGCTCGGGTGCGCTGCGCCTGGACGCGAACGGCTTCCTCGGCGTGGAGAAGGCGGGCTCCGGGAACCCCGGCTGGTCCGAGGGGCACCCGCTGTCGGAGGCCGCGAACCACCTCATCGCGAGCATGGTGCGCAAGGTCGGCGGGTTCACCTTCCAGGAACTGAACCTGACCGTCGACGACATCAAGGTCACCTCCGAGGCGGGCGCGGACCTGTCCTACGACTTCATCAACCGCCCCGCCTACCACCACGCGCTCGCGACCTCCGACACCGAGTTCCTGCGGCTGACCCTGCGCACCGCGCTGGATCTGGGCGTCGACCCGGCGTCGCTGGTGCACGCGCTGCAGAACCACGACGAGCTGACCTACGAGCTCGTGCACTGGACCGCGGGCCACACCGACGAGCTCTTCCACTTCCGCGGCGAGGACATGCGCGGCGGGGATCTGGCCGACACGATCCGCCGCGACCTGTGCGACGTCCTCACCGGACCGGACGCGCCGTACAACCTGATCTTCACGACGAACGGGATCGCCTGCACCACCGCGACCGTCATCGCCGCCTCGCTCGGCATCTCCGCGCTCGACGACATCGGCCCCGACGACGTCGAGCGCATCCGGCGGGTGCACCTGCTGCTGGTCATGTTCAACGCCTTCCAGCCCGGGGTGTTCGCGCTGTCGGGCTGGGACCTGCTGGGCATGCTGACGCTGCCGCCGGACTCGGTCTCGGACCTGCTGAACTCCGGGGACACCCGGTGGATCTCGCGGCCGGCGCACGACCTGATGGGGCACCGGCCGGACGCCGAGCGCTCCTCGTCGGGGATGCCCCGCGGGCGCAGCCTCTACGGGTCGCTGCCCGACCAGCTGACCGAGGAGACCAGCTTCGTCCGCCAGATGCAGGCGATCCTGGCCGTGCGCAAGCGCTCCGGGGTGGCGACGGCCCGCCAGGTCGACGTGCCGGACGTGTCGCACCGCGGCCTGCTGGTGATGGTGCACCTGCTCGACGACGACCGGACCAGCGTGACCGTCCTGAACTTCGCCGACGAGCAGGTGGACGCGTTCGTGCGGTCCGAGCACCTGGCGCCGGGCGCGACGGTCACCGACCTGTTCTCCGGCGAGACCGTCGGCACCGTCGACGACCTCAACGGGTTCCGGATCGGGATGGCCCCGTTCCGGGCGACCGCCGTGGTCCTGGAGCCCCCGGCCGAGGACGCGGGAGCCGCCTGAGCCCTACCGCATGAACGGGCCCCTCGTACGAGGGGCCCGTTCATGCGACGAGGGGTGGGGCTCAGAGCAGCGGGGGCTGCGCCGGCAGCGCGATCACGTGCGCGACGTGGTCGGTCGGAACCAGCCGCACGAAGTTGTACTCGCCCCAGCGGTAGGTCTCGCCCGACACCTCGTCGTGCACCTCGACGACGTCGGTGTACCGCAGCCCCAGCGCCGGCATGTCCAGCTTGAGGGTGCCCTGCTGCGGGGCCGCCGGGTCCAGCGTGCAGACCACGAGCACCTGGTCGCCGGTGGACGGGTCCAGCTTCGAGTACGCGATGATGTTCGTGTTGTCCACCTCGTGGAAGTGGATCTCGCGCAGCTGCTGGAGCGCCGGGTGGGCGCGGCGGATCTCGTTGAGCCGGGTCACGTACGGCTCCAGCGAGCGCCCCTGGTTCAGGGCGGACTCGAAGTCCCGCGGACGCAGCTCGTACTTCTCCGAGTCCAGGTACTCCTCGCTGCCCGGCTTGACCGGAGTGCCCTCGTACAGCTCGAAGCCGGAGTAGACGCCCCAGGTGGGCGACATCGTCGCGGCCAGGGTCGCCCGGATCGCGAACATCGCCGGGCCGCCGGTCTGCAGCGACTCGTGGAGGATGTCCGGGGTGTTGGTGAACAGGTTGGGGCGGCACTCGTCGGCGTGCTCGGCGTGCATCGTCGCGAAGTCGGCGAGCTCCTCGGCCTCGGTCCGCCACGTGAAGTACGTGTAGGACTGGGTGAAGCCCAGCCGTGCCAGCCCGAACAGCCGGGCCGGGCGGGTGAACGCCTCGGCCAGGAACAGCACCTCCGGGTGGGTCCGCTTGACCTCCCAGATCAGCCAGTGCCAGAAGTTCGGCGGCTTGGTGTGCGGGTTGTCGACCCGGAAGATCGTCACCCCGTGCTCGACCCACTTCAGGACCACGCGCAGGCACTCGGCGTAGATGCCGGCCGGGTCGCGGTCGAAGTTCAGCGGGTAGATGTCCTGGTAGCGCTTCGGCGGGTTCTCCGCGTAGGCGATCGTCCCGTCCGGGCGCACGGTGAACCACTCCGGGTGCTCGGTGACCCAGGGGTGGTCGGGCGCGCACTGCAGCGCCAGGTCGAGCGCGATCTCCATGCCGAGCTCGTTCGCCCGCGCGACGAACGCGTCGAAGTCGTCGAAGTCGCCCAGCTCCGGGTCGATCGCGTCGTGCCCGCCCGCGGCGGAGCCGATCGCCCACGGGGAGCCGACGTCGCCCGGCTCGGCGTGGGTGGAGTTGTTGCGGCCCTTGCGGTGCACCGTGCCGACCGGGTGGATCGGCGGCAGGTAGACGACGTCGAAGCCCATCCGCGCGACGCGGTCGAGCTCCTTCGACGACGTCGCGAACGTGCCGTGCACCGGGCGGCCGGTCTCGTCGCGCCCGCCGGTGGAGCGGGGGAAGAACTCGTACCAGGACCCGTACAGCGCGCGGGGCCGGTCGACGAAGATCGTCCGCTCCGGGCCGCGGGTGATGAGCTCCCGGACGGGACGCTCGACCATGATCGCGACGACGGCGTCGAACAGGGCGGGGGCGACCCGCGCGCGCAACGGCAGCGCGGTGTCCCGCAGCGTGTTCGCGGCGCCGAGCAGCAGGTCGCGGCTGTCCTTCTCGGCCGGGCGACGCCCCACCCTGGCGAGCAGCCGGGCGCCGACCTCGAGGTCGTTGGCCAGCTCCTCGGCCGTCTGGCCCGCGGCGATCTTCTTCTCCACGGCCGAGCGCCAGGTCGCCCACGGGTCGCTCCACGCGTCGACGCGGAAGGTCCAGCGACCCTCGGCGTCGGGGCGGACCCAGGCCACGAAGCGGTCGGTGCCCAGCCCGTCGGGCTGCATCCGCACGTACTGCGCGTCGCCCGGCGTCCCGTCGGCCGACAGCGGGGTGAACACGACGTTCGCCGCGACGGCGTCGTGTCCCTCCCGCCACACGGTCGCCCGGATCGGGACGACCTCGCCGACCACGGCCTTGGCCGGGTCTCCGCTCTCCACGAACGGGGTCACGTCGTCGATTCCGAGCCGACCGGTCATCGGCTGCACCCCCAGGAAATTGTCACCGTCGGTAGAAGTCCCACCAGAGTCGAGACGGCCAGTCTGACGCCACCACGTCACCTGTCGCCACACCCGCGGGACCATCGGCGTGAACGGATCGGAACGGATGTGGACGGAACCGATTCGACGTGCACGGACCCACCGGTCCCGTGGCAGTGCGACCCTACCGGTGGGACCCCGTCCCGGCCGGGCGGGACACCGCGTGCGTGTCGGTGTTCCCGGCTACCCTCGCGGCCGTGAGAGCCCTCCGTCGTTTCACCGTCCGTGCCCAGCTCCCCGCTCCGCTCGCGCCGCTGCAGACACTGGCGACGAACCTGCGGTGGACCTGGCACGCGCCGACCCGGGACCTGTTCGCCTCCCTCGACCCCGCCGCCTGGGACGCGAGCGGGCAGGACCCGGTCCGCCTGCTCGGCGAGATCCCCACCGGGCGGCTCGCCGAGCTCGCCGCGGACGACGCGGTCGCCGCCGAGGTCGCCGAGCGGGCCGCGGAGCTGGAGACCTACCTGTCCGAGCCGCGCTGGTACGACGAGGCCGACGGCGCCGGCAGGCCGTCGGCCGTCGCCTACTTCTCGATGGAGTTCGGCGTCTCGGAGGTGCTGCCCAACTACTCCGGCGGTCTCGGCGTGCTCGCCGGCGACCACCTGAAGGCCGCCTCGGACCTGGGCGTCCCGCTCGTCGCGGTGGGGCTGCTGTACCGGTCGGGGTACTTCCGTCAGTCCCTGTCGCTCGACGGCTGGCAGCTCGAGCACTACCCGGCGATCGACCCACAGGGGTTGCCGCTGCAGCTGCTCACCGACGCCTCCGGCGAGCCGGAGCTCGTCGAGGTCGCGATGCCGGGGGACCGCACGCTGCACGCGCGGATCTGGCAGGCCGCGGTCGGGCGGGTCCCGCTGCTGCTGCTCGACACCGACATCGAGGAGAACGCCGGTTCCGACGGCGGGGCCGACCTGCGCGGGGTCACCGACCGGCTCTACGGCGGCGACCAGAACCACCGCATCCAGCAGGAGATCCTGATCGGTGTCGGCGGGGTCCGCGCGGTCCGCGCGTTCTGCCGGCTCACCGGGCACCCGACGCCGGAGGTCTTCCACACCAACGAGGGCCACGCCGGGTTCCTCGGCTGCGAGCGGATCCGCGAGCTGTGCACCGGCTCGGCGGTGTCGTCCAACGGCGCGGGACCGGCGACCGCGTCCGCGTCGTCCGGCGGGCTGGACTTCGACGAGGCGCTCGCCGCCGTCCGCGCGGGCACGGTGTTCACCACCCACACCCCGGTGCCCGCCGGGATCGACCGGTTCGGCCTGGACCTCGTGCGGCACTACCTCACCGACCGGCTGCTGCCGGGCCTGCCGACCGACCGGCTCCTCGCGCTCGGCGCCGAGGAGGATCCGGAGACGTTCAACATGGCGCACATGGGTCTGCGCCTGGCCCAGCGCGCCAACGGTGTCTCCCGGCTGCACGGGACGGTGTCGCGGGAGATGTTCGGCGGGCTGTGGGCCGGGTTCGACCGCGAGGAGGTACCGATCGGCTCGGTCACCAACGGCGTGCACGGCCCCACCTGGGAGGCCCACCAGGTCACCGAGCTGCTCGGGGAGCCCGGCGGCAGCACCGCCGAGGTGTCCGACGCCGACGTGTGGGGCCTGCGCAACACGCTGCGGTCCCGGCTGGTCGACGAGGTCCGCCGCCGGGTGCGCGCCGCGTGGCTGGAGCGGGGTGCGTCCGAGCCGGAGCTGGGCTGGACCGACCACGTCTTCGACCGCGACGTGCTCACGGTCGGCTTCGCCCGCCGGGTCCCGACCTACAAGCGGCTCACGCTGATGCTGCGCGACGCCGACCGGCTCCGCAGCCTGCTGCTCGACCCGCACCGGCCGGTGCAGCTCGTCGTCGCGGGGAAGTCGCACCCCGCCGACGACGGCGGCAAGGCGCTGATCCAGCAGATCGTGCGCTTCGCCGACGACGCCGGCGTGCGCCACCGCATCGTCTTCCTGCCCGACTACGACATGTCGATGGCCCGCTACCTCTACTGGGGCTGCGACGTCTGGCTGAACAACCCGCTGCGCCCGCTGGAGGCCTGCGGCACCTCCGGCATGAAGTCCGCGCTCAACGGCGGGCTGAACCTGTCCATCCGCGACGGCTGGTGGGACGAGTTCTACGACGGCGCCAACGGCTGGGCCATCCCCACCGCCGACGGCGTCGAGGACCCGACCCGGCGTGACGACCTCGAGGCCAACGCCCTCTACGAGCTCATCGCCACCCAGGTCGGCCCGGCGTTCTACGACCGCGTCGACGGTGTCCCGCACCGCTGGGTCGAGATGGTCCGCCACACCCTCACCACCCTGCGGCCGAAGGTGCAGGCCACCCGGATGGTGCGGGAGTACGTGCAGGATTGGTACACCCCGGCGGCCCGCGCCGCCGCGGACGCGGCCGCGTCGGACTACGCCGTCGCCCGCGACATCGCGCAGTTCCGGGCCCGGCTGAACAAGGCGTGGAACCACGTCCGGATCACCGGTGTGGACGCGTCCGGGCTGCCCGACACCCCGGTCGTGGGGTCGCCGATAACGGTCCGGGCGGGGGTGGACCTGGCCGGGCTGGACCCGTCGGACGTGACGGTCGAGGCCGTCGTCGGGCGGGTCGACTCCTCCGACGAGCTGGCGGACCCCGTGACCGTCGCGATGGAGCACCGCGGCGACGGGTCCTGGGAGGTCGCCGTGCCGCTGCCGCACGCGGGGCTGACCGGGTACACGGTGCGGGTGCTGCCGCACCACCCGCACCTGGCGTCCTCGGTCGAGCTGGGGCGGATCGTCCTGGCGGGCTAGCGCAGCGTGGTCCGGCTCGTGGTGTGCTCACCCCGCGGGGCGACGGTGGTCAGCGCGAGCTCCCGCGGTCCCGGGGGCAGCGCGCCGACCACGATGTCCCGGGTGGTGGCGTAGCCGCCGCAGGTGCCCGACCAGAGCACCCGGCCGGCCGTCGCGAGCGTGCAGGGCCCGGAGACGTACGGGTCGACCGGGGCCTCGCGGTCGGCGCGCACGTGCACGGTGCCGTCGGCGGCGCGGGCCGCGGTGATCGACATCGTGAGGGCGCACGGGGCCTGCTCGCCGAACGTGGTGAGGACGGCGGGCCCCGGCTCGGACCGGCTCTCGTCGACGTCGCGGGTCACCGCGCGCACCGACACCGTGAACGGCGCGAGGCAGTAGTCGCCGTACACCGGGGCGCTGGTGGTGGTCTCGGTCGAGGCGGAGTGGAGGACGGCGCCCGCGTGGTCGCGGACCTCGACGTCGTAGTGGGTGCGCAGGGCGCCCTCGTTCCGGACGGGCGGCGACCAGGACACCTGCAGGCCGAGGCCGCGGGCGCCGCCGCCGGGTACGGGGGAGACCTGCAGGGCCTGCACCGGGCCGGGCGCCGGGAGCGCCTCGGCCGGCGGCGACGGCGGGGCGGGGATCGCCGGCGTCGTGAGCAGAGCGGTGGTGGCCACGGCGGCGACGACGGTGGCGGCACGGAGAAGACGGGGGAGCGCTCGGGGCACGTGGACTCCCGTTCCACGGGGACAGATGCTCTCGGCGTATCGGAGCAGTGTTGACGTGCGTCACACGATGGAGCGGAATACGCCCGTTCGGCCCAGCAATGGTGTGGCGGTCAGTCGCCGCAGACGGGCAGCGGGGTGTGGGCACCGGGGACCTCGCGAGCACCACGCGCCGGGCCGCCCCCGACGTCCCACCGCCCGCCGGACCTCCGCCCGCCGGACCGCGGTCCGAGGGGGCGGGACCCGTCGGCGGCACGGGTCAGCCGCCGCAGCACCCGCCGCCGCAGCAGCCACCGCCGCCACCGGCCGGGGCCATCGCGGGTGCACCGCCGCCGGAGCGGCCGCCGAGCGCGATCGTCGAGAGCAGCTTGACGGTGTCCGCGTGCCCGTGCGGGCAGTCCGCCGGGTCCGACGACGCGGCCATCGGCCGGTCGACCTCGAACGTCGTGGCGCACTCGCGGCACCGGAACTCGTAGCGCGGCATGCGCGGAGCCTACGCCGCCCGGCCCGCCGGACCCAGCTCCCGGAACCCGGCGGGACGGGGCCGGTCAGCGGCTGCGCAGCAGGCGTACCGAGCGGGGCGGCAGGACGACCGTCGCCCCGGCGTCGAGCGGGGTGGTGTCGGCGGGGGTGCCGTCGGGCGTCGTCGAGTCCAGGACCGGGTCGAAGCCGTGGTCGCTGGGCAGCACGCAGTCGGTGGGCTCGTCCCCGGCGTGCAGCGCCAGCAGCCAGTAGTCGGCGAGCAGCACGACCAGGGTGCGCCGGCCGCCGTCGTGCCAGTCGCCGGGCTCCATCGGGCGCCCGGACGGGTCCCACCAGAGCACCTCGCCGTCGACGTAGAACTGGTCGCGGTGCAGCACCGGGGACTCGCGGCGCAGCGCGGCGACGCGGCCGGTGAAGGCCTCCATCGCCGCGGTCTCGTCGGTGCGGGTCCAGTCGACCCAGGAGGTCTCGTCGTCGCGGCAGTAGGCGTTGTTGTTGCCGCCCTGGGTGCGCCAGCGCTCGTCGCCGCCGGTGATCATCGGGGTGCCGATCGACAGCAGCAGCGTCGCCATCATCGCCCGGGCCGTGGCCTGCCGGGCGGCGCGGATGCCGGCGTCGTCGGTCGGGCCCTCGGCGCCGTGGTTCTGCGAGCGGTTGTCGTCGGTGCCGTCGCGGTTGTTCTCGCCGTTGCCCTCGTTGTGCTTGCGCTCGTAGGACACGAGGTCGCGCAGGGTGAATCCGTCGTGGGCGGTGACGAAGTTGACCGAGGCCCACGGGCGACGCCCGGAGAGCTGGTAGATGTCGGAGCTGCCGGTCAGTCGCGACGCCAGCTCGGCGACGCCGCCGTGGCCGCGCCAGAAGTCGCGCACCGCGTCGCGGTAACGGCCGTTCCACTCCGACCACGCCACACCGAACCCGCCGACGCGGTAGCCCTCGCCGGTCGCGTCCCACGGCTCGGCGATCAACTTGGTCGTCGACAGGGTCGGGTCCTGGGCGATCGCGGTGAGCAGCGCGGAGTCCGGGGAGAACGGGCCCGACCGCGGGCGGCCGAGCACCGAGGCGAGGTCGATCCGGAACCCGTCGACGCCGTAGGCGTGCACCCAGTGCCGCATGGCGTCGCAGACCAACCGGATCACCGTGGGGGAGCCGGCGTCGAGGGTGTTGCCGGTGCCGGTGATGTCGGCGTCGTGCCCGGACCCGCCGAGCGAGTAGTACGCCGGCGCGTCGAGGCCGCGGTAGGACAGGGTGGTGCCGCCGACCCCGCCCTCGCAGGTGTGGTTGGGGACGATGTCGAGGATGACCTCGATCCCGGCCGCGTGCAGGGTGTCGACGAGGTAGCGGAACTCGGCGACCTCGTTGCCGGGGTCCGAGGCGTAGCCGGCGTGCGGGGCGAGGAAGCCCAGCGTGGCGTAGCCCCAGTAGTTCGACGCGCCGCGCTCCAGCAGCGGCGGCTCGGGGGCGTTGGCCTGCACCGGGAGCAGCTCGACGGCCGTCACCCCGGTCCGCTGCAGCTGCGCGATCACCGCCGGGTGGGCCAGCCCCAGGTAGGTGCCACGGTGGGCCTCGGGCACCTCGGGGTGGAGCTTCGTCCAGCCGCGCACGTGGATCTCCGAGATCACCGTCTCCGACCACGGCACGTCCGGGCGGGGCGGGCGCGGCGCGGCGTCGGTGGCGGTGACGACCGACAGCGGTACCGAGCCGAGCGAGTCGACGGTGCTGGGCCGCCCGGACATCGGGTCGCCGTCCCACCCGCGGGCGGCGACGACGTCGGTCACCAGGCCGGTGATCCGGGCCGCGTAGGGGTCGACGAGGATCTTGTGCGGGTTCGCGCGGAGTCCCTCGAACGGCCGGTAGGGGCCGTGTACCCGGTAGCCGTAGCGCTGCCCGGGCCGCACCCCGGGCACGTGGCCGTGCCACACGCCGAAGGTGTGCTCGCGCAGCTCGACGCGCCGCTCGGTGAGACCACCGCCCTCACCGTCGGCGGCGCCGTCGATCAGGCACACCTCGACGGTCTCGGCGCTGGTGGTGGCGACCGCGAAGCGGGTCCCGTGGTCGTCGGGGTGGGCACCGAGGGGGAAGACACGCACGATCGGCCAGGATAGGGGGGTGACTTCGCCCCGAACCCCGTCCGCGCCCGGTGTCACACCCGTTTCCACCCCGATCGACGACGAGGACGTGGTCGTCGGGATGGACGGCGCCACCGTCCGCCGCGGCGACACCACCCTGCTCGATGCCGTCGACTGGCGGGTGGAACTCGACGAGCGCTGGGTCGTCCTCGGCCCGAACGGCGCCGGCAAGACGACCCTGCTCCGCCTCGCCGGTGCCGAGCTGCACCCGACCTCCGGCACCGTCCACGTGCTCGGCGAGCGCATGGGCCGGGTCAACGTCTTCGAGCTCCGCACCCGGATCGGTCTCACCTCGGCGAACCTGGGCGTCCGGATCCCGGGCGACGAGATCGTCTCCGACGTCGTCGTCTCCGCGGGCTACGCGGTCCTCGGGCGCTGGCGCGAGGAGTACGAGCGCGACGACACCGGCCGCGCCGAGCAGCTGCTGGGCCAGCTCGGCATGGCGGGGTTCGCCGGGCGCGCGTACGGCACGCTGTCCGAGGGCGAGCGCAAGCGGACCCTGATCGCCCGCGCGCTGATGACCGACCCGGAACTGCTGCTGCTCGACGAGCCCGCCGCCGGGCTGGACCTCGGCGGCCGCGAGGACCTCGTCACCCGGCTCGCCGACCTCGCCGACGACCCGTACGCCCCGGCGTCGGTGCTGGTCACCCACCACGTCGAGGAGATCCCGCCGAACTACAGCCACGGGCTGCTGCTGCGTGAAGGGCGTGTGGTCGCCGCGGGGCTCCTGGACGAGGTCATGACCTCCGAGCCGCTGTCGGAGACGTTCGGGCTGCCGCTGACCGTCGAGCGCCGCGGCAACGGACGGTTCACCGCCCACCGGCGCGACTGATCCGCCGCCGGGCGCCGGTGCCCGCACCCGCGTGGGGCGACCGTCGCGCGGGTCGCCGCGAACCGGGACGGGACGCCACGCCGGCCGAGGCGGCCGGGTCGGATCACTGCGCGCTCCGGGGCGCCGGAGGCGACTAGGGTCCGCAGACGTGACCGAATTCGTGAGCCTGTCCGTGGACGAGGGCGTCGGGACGATCCGGATCGACCGCCCGCCGATGAACGCCCTGAACCGCCAGATCCAGGGTGAGCTGCTGGAGGTGGCCGACGAGGCCGCCACCCGCGCCGACGTGCGTGCGGTCGTCGTGTACGGCGGGGAGAAGACCTTCGCCGCGGGTGCGGACGTCAAGGAGATGGCGTCGATGTCCTACTCGGACATGGCGCCGCAGGCGCGGCGGCTGTCCGCCGGGCTGGGCGCGATCTCCACCATCCCCAAGCCGACCGTCGCCGCGGTGACCGGGTACGCCCTCGGCGGCGGCCTGGAGGTCGTGCTCGGGGCCGACCGGCGCATCGCCGGCGACAACGTCAAGCTCGGCTTCCCCGAGATACTGCTCGGCATCTTCCCGGGTGGCGGCGGCACCCAGCGCGCCGCGCGGCTGATCGGGCCGTCGCGCACCAAGGACCTGATCTACACCGGCCGCATGGTGAAGGCCGACGAGGCGCTGGCGATCGGGCTGGTCGACGAGGTCGTCCCGGCCGACGAGGTCTACACCCGCGCCGTCGCCTGGGCGCAGCAGTTCACCGCGGGCCCCGCCCTGGCCTACGCCGCCGCCAAGAAGGCGATCGACAACGGCCTCGACACCGACCTGCGCACCGGCCTGGACATCGAGTCCGAGCTGTTCGCGGGCGTGTTCGCCACCGACGACGCGAAGGCCGGCATGGCCAGCTTCGTCGAGAACGGCCCCGGCAAGGCCACCTTCACCGGCCGCTGAGCCGTCCCGCCCCCGCCCGGCCGCGCGACGCGCCCGGGCGGGGAGCAGGTCGGCGGCCGTGTTCTGCGAAACTCCTACTCATGAGTTCGGACCCGGCGCCCACCCCGCACGCCACCGCCGAGCAGGTCGAGGCGGCCTGGCACGACCCGAAGCTCGCCAACGTGCTCTACCACGACTGGGAGGCGGGCACCTACGACGAGAAGTGGTCGATCAGCTACGACGAGCGCTGCATCGACTACGCCGCGGGCCGCTTCCGCGCCGCGGCCCCGTGGGACGGCCGCCCCTACCTGCGCGCCCTGGAGCTGGGCAGCGGCACCGGGTTCTTCCTGCTGAACCTGATGCAGGCCGGCGTCGCCGAGCGGGGCGTCGTCACCGACCTGTCCCCGGGCATGGTCGCCGCCGCCACCCGCAACGCCGAGCACCTCGGGCTGGAGGTGGAGGGCGCCGTCGTCGACGGCGAGCACATCCCGTTCCCCGACGACAGCTTCGACCTCGTCGTCGGGCACGCGGTGCTGCACCACATCCCCGACGTCGAGGCCGCGTTCCGTGAGGTCCTGCGGGTGCTGGAGCCGGGCGGGCGGTTCGTGTTCGCGGGCGAGCCCACCACCGTCGGCGACGCCTACGCCCGCAAGCTCGGGCAGTGGACGTGGAAGGCCACCACCACCCTGACGCGGCTCGGCCCGCTGCAGGGCTGGCGCCGCCCCCAGCACGAGCTCGACGAGTCCTCCCGCGCCGCCGCGCTGGAGTCGGTCGTCGACATCCACACCTTCGACCCGGCCGACCTGGAGCACACCGCGACCCGGGCCGGGGCCGAGGGGGTGCGGGCCTCCACCGAGGAGTTCGCCGCCGCCATGCTGGGCTGGCCGGTGCGGACCTTCGAGGCCGCCGTCCCGCCCGGCAAGCTCGGCTGGAACTGGGCGATGTTCGCCTACCACGGCTGGCAGCGGCTGTCCTGGCTCGACGAGCACGTCCTGAACCGGGTCGTGCCGCGCAGCTGGTTCTACAACGCCCTGATCACCGGTACCAAGCCGAGATGAGCGATCGGCCCCGGCGCGGCGCGCTGTCGGTCAGCATGGACGACGTGGAGCACCCGCTGGAGCCGTTCTGGCGCGGCGTCATCGCCTACCGCCTGCTCACGCTGCTGACCGTCGTCGGCGTGACGCTCTACCACCTGCGCACCGGCTACGAACGTCCGCCGGCCGCGGTCGGCGTGCTCGTCGTGATGGCGGTGTGGACGGCCGTGACGTCCTGGGGCTACCTCGGCGGGCTGCCCGGCGCCCCGGACCGCCGCGGCCTGCTCGCCCTGGCCGACCTCGGCGTCTGCGTCGCGATCATGGCGACCACGCCGCTGGTCGTCCGGGTCGCCCACCTCGACGAGGGCGGCCCCGGCATGGGGTCGATCTGGACCTCCGGCGCGGTGCTGGCCTGCGCGGTCGCGTTCCGGATCACCGGCGGGGTGCTCGCCGCGGCCGTGATCTCGGCGGCGCTGGTGCTGTCCAAGCAGCGGTTCGGGGTGCTGGAGCTGGGCGACATGCAGCTGCTCGGACTGGCCGGGCTGACCGTCGGGTTCGCCGCGCACGTGCTCGACCGCACCGCCGCCCGGCTGCGCCGCCTCGTCGCCGAACAGGCCGCCGCCGCCGAACGCGAGCGGCTCACCCGGGCCGTGCACGACGGAGTCCTGCAGGTGCTGGCGCACGTCCAGCGCCGCGGCGCCGAGCTGGGCGGCGGGGCGACCGAGCTCGGCGTGCTCGCCGGAGAGCAGGAGACCGCGCTGCGTGCGCTGCTGTCCGGGCCGGGGACCACCGACGCGTCCGGGTACCGCGACCTCGCCGCCGCGCTGCGGATCCTCGCCTCGGACCGGGTCACCGTCTCGGCCCCCGGACGTCCGGTCGAGCTGGGCGGGCCGGTCGTCGACGAGGTGGAGGGCGCGGTGCGGGCCGCGCTCGCGAACGTCGCGCTGCACGCCGGCCCGGACGCGCGCGCGTGGGTGCTGGTCGAGGAGCTGCCCGGGGCGGTCGAGGTCAGCGTCCGCGACGACGGCCCCGGCATCCCCGAGGGCCGCCTCGCCGAGGCCGAGGCGCAGGGCCGGATGGGGGTGTCCCGCTCCATCCGTGGCCGCGTCGGCGACGTCGGCGGGACACTGACGCTGGACACCGGACCGGACATCGGGACCGAATGGGTCATCCGGGTCCCCAGGGAGGACACATGAGCATCCGGGTGATGGTCGTCGACGACCACCCGATCTGGCGCGAGGGCGTGGCCCGCGACCTCGCCGAGCGCGGCCTCGACGTCGTCGCGACGGCCCCGGACGCGCCCGCGGCCGTCCGGATCGCGACGGCCGTGCGGCCGGACGTGATCCTCATGGACCTCAACCTGGGCGTGACCTCCGGCGTGGACGCGATCGCCGCGATCGGGCAGCAGAGCCCGGACAGCCGCGTACTGGTGCTGTCGGCCTCCGGTGAGCACGCCGACGTCCTGGAGGCGGTCAAGGCCGGTGCGCTCGGCTACCTGGTGAAGTCCGCCGGGGTCGACGAGCTGCTGGAGGCGATCCGGCGCACCGCCGACGGCGTCGCCGTGTTCACCCCGGGGCTGGCCGGGCTGGTGCTGGGGGAGTACCGGCGGCTCGCCGACGCCCCGCGTCCCGCCGACGGCGCGCCCGCCGCCCCGGCGCTCACCGACCGCGAGACCGAGGTGCTGCGCCTGGTCGCGAAGGGCATGACGGCCAAGCAGATCGCGGCGAAGCTCGTCGTCTCGCACCGGACCGTCGAGAGCCACGTGCAGAACACCCTGCGCAAGCTGCAGCTGCACAACCGCAGCCAGCTCGTCCGGTACGCCATCGAGCAGGGCCTCGCGGACTGAGCGGGCGGGGCGGTGCGTTCCCTGCGGTGAGCGGAGTGAACCCGTAACGGGGGCCACCCCCATCACGAACAGGTCACGGGACCGGGCAGACTCGGCTCCGCCCCCGACGCTCGACCTCCGGAGAGCCCGTGACCGACCCGAGCGCCCTGATCGGGTACCTGCTCCAGAGCCCCTGGCTGGTGCCCCTGCTCGCCGTCGCCGTGATGTGCGACGGGCCGCTCCCGTTCCTGCCGAGCGAGCCGGTGCTGTTCAGCGCCACGGCCGCTGCGCTGGCGGACGGCGACCGGTGGCGGATCGTGGCCCTGTTCGGTGCCGCGGTGGTCGGGTCGCTGCTCGGCGACGCGGTGCTCTACGGCGCCGGACGCAGCTCCCACTCGGTCGTCCGGGGCGCCCGTCGCGGCGACGGGACCGGCGCCTGGGTCCGCCGCCACCTGCACCGCCGACCGGTCGCCGCGCTGGTCGCGACCCGGCTGCTGCCCGGCGGACGGCTGGCGAGCGTGTCCGCGGCCGGCCGGGTCCGGCTGCCGCTGCGCGCGTTCCTGCCCGCGACCGTCGCGAGCGCCCTGGTGTGGAGCACCTGGATGACCGGCATCGGCGTCCTGGTCGGGCCGATCACGCGCGGCGACCCGCTGATGTCGGTGCTCGCCGGGGTCGTCCTCGCGGCGCTCGTCGCCTCCGCGGTGGCCGCGGCCAGGGCGCTGTTGCGGCTGCGCCGTCCCGTCGTCGCGGTCTGACGCCCGCCCGACCCGTTCGCGCCGAACCGGCGGGTTCCGCGCCGTTCGGACGGCCTACTGTGCTGCGGCACATGGCAAGCTGGGCCGTCCGGACGAACGGGGCGGGGAGAACTGAGGACGTGCACGACGACGGCGACCGGGTCTCGGCGGTGGCGGTGGGGCGGCCGGTGGTGCCGCCGGGGGTCGAGGTCGTGGCCCACGTGCCGCCCGTGCCCGCGGAGGGGGCCGCGGCCGCGGTCGACCGCGCCCGGCCCGGTCTGGTCCTGGTCGACCTGACCGGCCCCGAGGGTGTGGCGCCCGCGGTGATCGCCGCCGTGCTCGCCCGCGTGCCGGACGCGGCGGTGCTCGCGGTCGCCGGTGCGGTCGCCGACCACGCCCGGGTCCTCGACGCGGTACGGGCCGGGGCGACCGGCGTCGCGACCGGTGCGGACCCCCGGGAGCTGGCCGCCGTCGCCGCCGCGGCCGCCGCCGGGCGTCCCGCGTTCTCCCCGGGGCTGGCCGACGTCGTCCTGGAGTCGGTCGCGGCCCCCACGCACGCGGTACCGGAGCTCAGCCCGCGCGAGTCCGAGGTGCTGCGGCTGGTGGTCGAGGGGCTCACCGCCAGGCAGATCGCAGCCCGCCTCGTGCTGTCCCCGCGCACGGTCGAGAACCACGTGCAGCGGCTGCTGCGCAAGTTCGAGGTGCCCGGCCGTGCGGCCCTCGTCCGGCACGCCATCGAGTACGGACTCGCCTGAACGTCGTTTGTGCGTTTTCACGTACTTCCGTACTTTGGGTGCGTGAGCGAGATCGAGGAGCGGCTGCGCGCCGTCGAACAGGCCGTCGTGGAGCTGCAGGAGGCCCGGCGGGCCGCCGCCCGGCCGGACGCCGTCGGGTCCGCGGACACCGCCGTCCCCGACGACGACGCGCTGTGGGCGCTGACCGGGCTGGAGGCCCGCAGCCCCGGCGCGGTGCTGATGGCCGGCAGCGTGGGGCTCCCCGGCGACGAGGGCACCGTCCGCTGGCAGTACGCCCGCCCGGGCGAGGTCCTGCTCGACGCCGACTGGCCCGAGCTGAGCGCGACCCTCGACGCGCTCGCCCATCCCGCGCGGCTCGCGATCCTGCAGCACGTGCTGGGGGGCGTGCACAGCACCGCCGAGCTGCTGGAACAGCCCTCGGTGGGCACGACCGGGCAGCTGCACCACCACCTGCGCCAGCTCGTCGCCGCCGGCTGGCTGGCCTCGACCCGGCGCGGCCACTACGAGGTCCCGGCCGCCCGGGTCGTCCCGCTGCTCGTCACCGTCCTGGCCGCGCACCGATGAGGGGAACCGTCATGACCACCTCCGTCACCGGGCACCGGATCGGGATCGTCGCGGCCGTCGTCGCCGTGCTGGCCGTGCTCGTGGGGGCACTCGCCGGCCCGGAGCGCCAGCGGCTCGGCCCGCAGGACGCCGGGGACCCGGCCCTGGCGGACCGGGTCCGGGCCGCCGCCGGGCCGCTCGGCGGCCTGCGGTCGCTCGCCGTCGCCGAGGTCACGCCGACGACGGTCACCACCGCCGGGCTCGGCCCCGCCGACGCCGCGGCCCCCTTCGAGATCGGGTCGGTCACCAAGACCTTCACCGCCGCGCTGTTCGCCGACGCCGTGACCCGCGGCGAGGTGCGCCCCGACGACCCGCTCGAGCGCGCACTGCCGGAGCTGGCGGGCACCCCGGCGGGCGCGGTCACGCTCGCCTCGCTCGCCCAGCACCGCTCCGGGCTGCCGGCGCTGGGGGCGACCGCCGCCGCCCGGGCCCTGGCCACGGCGGTGAACCTGAACCCCTACTCGACGACGACCACCGCGCAGCTCCTCGACGACGCCCGCACCGCCGCGGTCGACCCGCAGCAGCCGCCGACGTACTCCAACTTCGGTGTCGCGCTGCTCGGGACCGCGGTCGTCCGCGCTGCCGGCGCCGACGGCTACCCGCAGCTGGTCGCGGACCGGATCACCGGCCCCCTCGGCATGGCCTCGACGACCTTCGCCGCCACCGACGCGCAGGTCCCGGACACCGCGGTCCCCGGGCACCGCGACAACGGCCGCCCCGCGCCCCGCTGGGCGGGTGAGGGCTACCTGCCCGCCGGGAGCTCGACGTTCTCGACCGTCGACGACCTCGCGCGCTGGGCACAGGCCCAGCTCACCGGCGTCGCACCGGGGACCGGGGCGCTGACCCCGACCGCGCAGGACGACCCCGGCACGTCGATCGGCTGGATATGGGTCACCAGCGGGGCCACCGGCGCCGACGACGCCCGGTACCCCTACGTCTGGCACAACGGGGGCACCGCCGGGTTCAGCAGCATGCTGGCCCTCGACCGCGAGGGCGGGCGGGCGGTCGTCGTGCTCGGCGACACCACCGCCGGGGTCGAACCCGTCGCCCGCACCCTGCTGTTCGGCACACCCCCGTCCGACGACGGCGCGGACCTGTTCGCGTGGGCGCCGGCCGCGATCGCGGCACTGTTCTCGCTGCTCGCGCTGCGCCGTGCGCTGCGGGAAGGTGCGCTGCTGCCGATCGCCGACGGCCTGCTGACCGCGGTGTTCGGGCTGGTGCTGCTGTGGAACCGGGGCCCGTGGTCCTCGGTCGGCGGTTGGGTGTGGGGTCTCGTCCTCGCTCCGGCCGCGGCCGCGCTGGCGGTCGCCGTGGTGCGGGGCCGCACGCTGCCGCTGTGCCGGCCCGGGCACGCCGTCACGGCGTGGGCCGGGCTCGGGTTCTCGGTGCTGCTCGTGGCCGTCGCGGTGTGGGCGGGCTGAGACGGGCGGTGGCCGCGGGGCGCGATGGTGCGCCTCGGGGAGTGCGCGGCTACGGACGCGACGTGAGCCGGGCCAGCGCCGCGTCGAGGACGGCCGGCACGTCCGGCGCGGACAGCACGTCCACCGGGCGGGTGCCGGGTCCGGCGGGCACGGTCGCCCCGCGGGCGGGGCCGAACCCGGTGTCCACGGTCAGCGCCGTCGGCGTCGGCGTCAGCGACCCGGGTGCGACGCACTCCAGCAGCGCCGTCGCGTCGTGCAGGGCGACCGCGTCGCGGCCGTAGCGTTCCCGGTAGAACCGCATGTACGGGGCGATCATCGCGGCCAGCTCGGCGCCGACCGGGTCGGCGTCGCCCAGTGCGGCGACCCACTCCGGGCCCGCGGCACAGCCCAGCGTGGTCTCCAGGGGCACCAGCGCGACCGGCACGGAGCCCTCGCCGGGGTCCTGGGCCAGGACACGGTGGGCGGCCTCCGGGTCGGCGTGGACGTTGAACTCGGCGGCACCGGTGACGTTCCCGCCGCCGATCGCCCCGCCCATGACGACGACCCGCTCGATCCGCCCCACCAGATCCGGGCGGGCGGCCAGCAGGATCGCGGTGTCGGTGAGCGGGCCGATCGAGGCGATCGTGACCGGCTCGGTCGCCTCCTCGAGGACCCGCGCCATCAACGCGGCCCCGGACCCGGGCATCGGTGCGGCGGGGCCGGGCAGCGACGCAGCGCGCCCGCCGAGCCCGTCGGAGCCGTGCACGTGCCCGGCCCGCCGCTCGAGCCGGTGCACCAGCGGCCGCGCCGCGCCGACCCCCAGCGGGACGTCCGGGCGCCCGGCGAGGGCGAGCAGGCGACCCGCGTTGGGCAGGGTGGCGTCCAGTCCGACGTTGCCGAAGGTGGCGACGACGGCCCGGACGTCCACCTCGGGGCTGCGCAGGGCCAGCACGAGCGCGACGGCGTCGTCGACGCCGGGATCGGTCGAGATGATCAGGGGGCGGGGCACACCGGCGAGCCTACGACCGGCCCGCCGGGGTGATCACTCGCTGCGGGTGGGCTCGTCCTCGTTGTCCGCCTCGACCTCGCGGGCGGCCGCCCCGGTGGCCCCGGAGTCGTCGGTCGTCGCGTCGGGCCGCGGGTTGCCTGCCTTGTCCGTGTCGACGCGGGAGGTGCCGCCTCCTCCGGAGGTCAGCTCGTCGGTGCCGACGTCGGTGCCGTCGTCGGGCTGGCGGTGCTCGCTCACAAGCGGACCTCTCGGGTGGGGTACGGGTACTCGCCGGAGGTACCCGTCGCCGGTGGGGTGCACACGCCTAGTCTCTGCCGGGTGCGACGTCCGCCGATCCCCGACGCCGACCCGGAGCAGGCGAAGCTGTTCAGCCTCACCTCGCTGCGCTGGATCCTGCGCCACCGCGCGTACAGCCCCTGGTACCTGCGGCGGTACTGGCGGCTGGCGAAGCTGCGACTGCGGCACCCGCACGTCGTACTGCGCGGCATGGTGTTCCTGGGCCGGGACGTGACGATCGAGGCCCGACCCGGATTCGGGCGGCTCGAGATCGGCCGCTGGGTGCACATCGGCGACGGCACCGCCCTGCGCTGCCACGAGGGTTCGATGCGGATCGGCGACAAGGTCGTGTTCGGCCGGGACAACACCGTCAACTGCTACCTCGACGTCGAGATCGGCGCGACGACGCTCGTCGCCGACTGGGTCTACGTCACCGACTTCGACCACCGCACCTCCGACGTCCGGCGCCCGATCAAGGACCAGGGCATCGTGAAGTCGCCGGTCCGGATCGGCGAGGGCTGCTGGCTCGGGGTGAAGACCTCGGTGCTGCGCGGCACCCGGATCGGCCCGGGCAGCGTGCTCGGGGCGCACGCGGTCGCGCGGGGGGACATCCCCGCGGAGTCGATCGCCGTCGGGACCCCGGCCCGGGTGGTGCGCGACCGGCGGGCCGACTACGAGGCCGCCGCCGCCGAGCGCGCCGCGGTCGCGGACATGGCACGCAAGGCCGACCGGGCCCTGCAGGCCCGGCTCGACCGGGCCTGAGCCGGCGGCTCAGGCGTCGAACAGGTTCCCGGTGGGGATCTTGGGGCGGGGGAGCTCCCGGGGCCCGGCCGCGGTGGCGCCGGCGTAGATGCGGGCGGTGTGCCCGGCGATGACCGGCCAGGCGAACTCGGTGCGCAGCCGGGCCCGGGCCGCGCGGGCCCGGCGGCGGGCGGCGGCCGGGTCGGCCAGCGCGCGGTCGACGGCGTCGGCGATCCCGGGGACGTCGCCGGGGGCGAACCCGAGGCCGGTCTCGCCGTCGCGGACCAGCTCGCCGAGCCCGCCCGCGGTCGAGGCGACGAGGGTCGCTCCCACCGCGGCGGCCTCCAGCGCGACGATCCCGAACGGCTCGTAGCGGCTCGGCAGCACGACGGCGTCCGCGCCGCGCAGCAGGGCGGTCAGCTCGGCGTCGGGCAGGTGGCCGAGGAAGGTCACCGAGCGCGTCACCCGGTGCCGCGCCGCGCGCTCGGCCAGCATCTCCTGCTGCGTCCCGCCCCCGGCGACGAGCAGCCGGGTCCCGCGGTGCCGCCGCCGGATCCGGGGCAGTGCCGCGATCAGGTCCTGGACGCCCTTCTCGTACTCCAGGCGTCCGAAGTAGACGATCCGCGGCCCGTCGCCGGCGTGCGCGGGAGCGGCGGCGCGGGACCGCCAGCGACGCGGGTCGATGCCGTTGTGCACCACGTGGACGGCGGCCGGGTCGAGGTCGTGCAGCGCCGACACCTCGGTGCGCATCGCGCCGGAGCAGGTGATGACCTCGTCCGCGCGCTGCGCGAGCCACCACTCGGTGGAGTGCACCTGCCGGTTCAGCGGCCCCGGCAGCCAGCCGGAGTGCCGGCCCGCCTCGGTGGCGTGCACGGTCGCGACCAGCGGGACCCCGAGGACGTCGGCGAGCGCGATCGACGGGTGCGCGACGAGCCAGTCGTGGGCGTGCACGACGTCCGGCCGCCAGCCCGGCAGCAGCGCGGTCAGCGCGTGGCGCAGCATCGCGTGCCCCATCGCGAGCGTCCACGCGACCAGGTCGGTGCCGAACTCCAGCTCCGGCGGGTCCTCGGCCACCCGCAGCACCCGCACCCCGTCGACGGTCCCGGTGCGGGTCGGGTGGGTCTCGGCGTCGGTGCCGGTGGGGGCCCGGGACAGCACGACGACCTCGTGCCCGGCCGCGACGAGCTCGCGGGACAGCGCGTGCACGTGCCGGCCCAGCCCGCCGACGACGACCGGCGGGAACTCCCAGCTGACCATCAGCACCCGCATCGCTAGATCCTGACAAACACCGGACCGGCGGTAACCCCCGGGGCACCGTGCCCACCGTGCCCACCGCGTCGACTCCGCTCCGCCGTGCCCGATCCCTGTCGCGCGCCGGTGTCCCGCGCCGAACCGGCGACGCGCGGGGGTCGGGAGAACGCGCGTCCGATCGGGAGCGCGTTCTCCGGACGCGGACGCGTCCATCGGCCGGTCGGTGGGACGTGGCACGGGGCGTGGGTGGGGTCCGTCGCGTGGCTACCCGCCACGTCGCGCGGCACCCCGCCCCGTTGCGCGGCACCCCGCGCGGCGATCGTCGCGCCGGGCGACAGGTCGCCACACCGTGCGATCGCTGCGCCGCGCCCGGCGGAACAGGATCGGTGGCCCGGGCGGCCGGGGCCCGAGGCGTCCGGGCCGGTGCCCCACCGACCCCGACCCCGCCGAATCCGCTTACCCGGTAAGGGAGTTCGCGGTCAGACCCGTCCCAGGTCCCGGGCGTCCACGTGCCCGAAGGTCGGCAGCGGCGCGTCCGCCCAGGCCGCGACCCGGCGCTGTGCGGCCCGCCGTCGCCCGGCGCGCAGCAGCCCGGACAGCTCCGCCACCCGTCCGGCGTGCAGGTCGGCGCGGGAGCGGGCGTACCCGGCGGCGGAGTCCTTGCTGACCATGAACGCCCAGTCGCTGGACAGGGCGTGCAGCGCCTGGTCGGCGAGCAGGTCGGCCAGCGGGTCCCGGAGGGGGCCGGGCAGCGGGGCGGCGAGCAGGTCGGACTGGACCTCGGCGTTCCGCGCGACCAGGTCGGCGACCTGCGGCCCGGCCCAGACCCGCCAGTCCTTGCCCGAGCCCCAGGACGACTCCCGCAGGTCGACGGGGTCGCCGACCAGACCGTCGTCGACGGCGTCGCCGAGGGTGCGCACGGCGACCCCGGCCTCGGGCAGCCTGCGCAGCACCGCCGCCAGCCAGGCGGGTCCCTCGTGCCACCAGTGCCCGAACAGCTCGGTGTCGAACGCGGCGACGGTCAGCGCCGGGCGGCCGCGCTCGGCGCGCAGCGCGGTCAGCCGTGCGACCACGGTGTCGACGAAGTCGTCGGCGTCGCGGGAGACGGCGCGGGCGGCGAGCGCGGGGTCGTAGGGCCTCTTCCGCTCGGTCGGTACCCGCCGTCCGGTGACCCGCGCCGGCTTGAGGCCGGACTCGTGGTCCCAGGTGTGGAAGTCGCGGTACTCGGCCGAGCCGGGGTAGCCCTTGCGGGGCGACCACACCCGGTAGGTGACCTCCAGGTCGCGGCCGACGCACACGACGTCGGAGGTCCCGACCGGCCGGGCGAACGCGGTGTCGCCGCGCAGCGCGGGACCGTCGACGAGGAAGCGGCGCACCCCGGCGGCGGCGTAGCCGTGCTCCATCCCGGGGGCGAAGCCGCACTCGGGCGCCCAGATCCCGGCCGGCCGGGCGCCCAGTCGCAGGGCGTGGTCGTCGAGCCCGGCGCGCAGCGAGAACGCCCGCACCCGCGGGTCGAGCAGCGGCTGGAACGGGTGCGCGGCCGGCCCACCCAGCAGCTCGACGGCGCCGGAGTCGCGCAGACCGCGTAGCGCGGGCGACCCGCCGTGGCGCCAGTGCCGCTCGAACTCCGCCGTCGCCGCCGTCGACACCCGGTGCTCGTGCGCGGCCAGGTCCGGCAGCCGGCCCGCCGCCGAGTGCGCGCGCAGCGTCCACCCGCCGAGCCAGTCGTGCACCCCGCGCAGGCAGTGCGGGTCGTCGAGCTGTGCGGCCAGCACCGGCGTCACCCCGAGGGTGGCCAGGCCGGTGCGGCCCTCCTCGGCCAGCTCCCGCAGCGTCGCGACGACGGGCAGGTAGGAGTGCGCCCAGGACTGGTAGAGCCACTCCTCGCCGACCGGCCACCGGCCGTGCCGGGCCAGCAGCGGCAGGTGCGAGTGCAGGACGAGGCAGAACGTCCCGACGGGCGCGCGGCTCACGGCCGGGTCGCCGTGACCAGCAGGTCGAGCGAGGCGTCGAGGTCGGTGTGGTCGCCGGTGCGCAGCACGAAGTCCGAGCACCGCACCCCGGCGACGTCGACGGCCAGCGCCTGCGGCCACGGCTCCCCGGACAGCGCCAGCCGGGTCTGCGCCTCGATCAGGCCACCGTGGCGGGCGTCGAGCTCGCGCAGCCGCGGACCGTGGTGCAGCCCCTGCACGACGACACGGCCGAACCCGGCGTCGTCGACCAGGCCGGCCAGCTCGCGCGGGTCGAGCTCACGGGTGTGGAACGGGTTGAGCGGGGTGTCCCGACCGGGGGAGAAGGTGATCCGGTTCGGCGTCGACACCATGAGCCGCCCGCCGGGACGCAGCACCCGCCTGCACTCGCGCAGGAACCGCTCCTGCTCCCACAGGTGCTCGATGACCTGCAACGACACGACGACGTCGACGCTGCCGTCGGGCACCGGCAGCGCCACCAGGTTGGCCCGGGCCACGTCCACCCGCGGGTAGCGGGCCCGGACGTGGGCCACGGTCGTCGCGTCGTAGTCCAGCGCCAGCACCGAGCGGGCGGCCCCGGCGAGCAGGTCGGCGCCGTAGCCCTCGCCGCAGCCGGCCTCCAGCACGGCGACGCCCGAGCAGTCGGCGGCGATGGCCGCGTAGACCACCTCGTGGCGGCGGAACCAGTAGTTCTCGTGGCTGATGCCCGGGACGGTGCGCTCTCCGGTGAGGGGCAGGCTGCTGGTCACCCACCGACTTCACCACGCCCGTCGGGGGGAGTTCGCACCGGTCCCCTCGCGTGCGCTACCGCTCGTCGACGCGGAGCAACGCAGTGTCACCACGGACGTCTGACGACGTGGAGCCCGACCGACATCCCGCCAGGCACGACGGAGGGGGACACATGACCGACATCGCGACCGACGAGGACACGGTGACGCTGACCATCACCGGCCGTAGCGGATCCTGGCTGGTGTCGGGTGTGCTCGGCCGGGAACCGCTGCCGCTCAAGGGGTTGGACGACGGCGCGCTCGCCGAGATGCTGTGGGCGATGCTGCCGGTGGCACCGTCGGCCGCGCACGGGCCCGCGTACCCGGCCCCCGCGCCCGGTCGCCGTCACCCGGGCTGAGCCGCGGTCCGGTCGCGCACGTCCGATTCGCGGTCGGCGCACGGTTCGTGCCGGTCGGCGTGCGGTCGGTCCCCGGACGGGTATCAACCGCCCACCGACGGGTATCCGCCGTACCCCGGGCCCGTGCGGGCCAGGGATGACGCCGACGGCGTCGTGCCGAGAGGAGCCCAGGATGAACGATCCGGCGGACGAGAACGAGACGCTGTCGCTCACCATCACCGGGCGGTCCGGGTCCTGGGTGGTGTCGGGTGTGCTCGGCGACGAGCCGGTCGAGCCGCGCGCGATGGACGACGAGGCACTCGGCGAGGTGCTGTCGATGGTCGTGCCCGAGGAGGACCGCGTCCACGCCGAGCCCCCGCCCGGCCGCCGCGTGAGCTGAGCGGAGGCGGCGGGACTGCAGTCGTCCCCGCAGCAGCGACGACGCCGCCGGCAGGCTCGTCCTCGACGGCGGCCTCGACGCGTCGCTGCTCCGACCCGGTACCCCAGGAGGACGCCATGACCACCGCGACCGTCGTCGGATCCGGGCCGAACGGGCTCGTGGCCGCGGCCCTGCTGGCCCGCGCCGGGGTGGCGGTCACCGTGCTGGAGGCCGCCGACGAGATCGGTGGCGGCACCCGCACGGTGGAGGCGATCGTCCCGGGGCTGCTGGTCGACCACTGCTCGGCGGTGCACCCGATGGCCGTCGGCTCGCCGGTGCTCGAGGAGCTGGGCCTGGACCGGTACGGGCTGCGGTGGCGGCTGCCGGAGGTCGACTGCGCCCACCCGCTGGACGGCGGCGACGCCGGCGTCCTGGTCCGCTCGGTCGCCGGCACCGCGGCCGGCCTCGGGGCCGACGGCGCACTGTGGCGTGCGCTGTTCACCGGACCGGTGCGCGACTACGACACCTTCTCCCCGGACTTCCTCGGCCCGCTGGTGCGGATCCCGCGTCACCCGCTGCTGCTGGCCCGGTTCGGTGCCCCCACCGTGCTCCCGGCGGAGGTGCTGGCCAGGGCGTTCCGCACCGAGCGCGGACGGGCGCTGTTCCTGGGGTCGGCGTCGCACGCGTTCCGGCCGCTGAACCGGCCGCTGTCCTCGGCGATCGGGCTCGGCCTGTTCACCGCCGGGCACCGGCACGGCTGGGGCGTCGCCGAGGGCGGGTCGCGGGCGATCTCCGACGCGCTCGCCGCGGTGCTCGCCGAGCACGGGGCGAAGGTCGAGACCGGGGTGCGCGTGCGGACGGCGGACGAGCTGCCGCCGTCGGACGTCGTGGTGTGGGACGTCGGCCCGGACCGGCTGCCCGCCCTGCTGGGAGACCGGCTGCCGGCCCGGGTCGCGCGGGCCTACCGGCGCTTCCGTCACGGCCCGGCCGCGTTCAAGGTCGACTACGCGGTGGCGGGCGGCGTGCCCTGGACGCATCCCGACGCGCGACGGGCCGGGACGCTGCACGTCGTCGGGTCGGCGGCGGAGAACGCACTCGTCGAGCGCGAGGTGCACGCGGGCCGGATGCCGGAGCGGCCGTTCGTCCTGGTCGGGCAGCAGTACCTGGCCGACCCGTCCCGGTCGGCGGGCGACGTCCACCCCGTGTGGGCCTACGCGCACGTCCCCCGCGGGTACACCGGCGACGCCACCGAGGCGGTCACCGCGCAGATCGAACGGTTCGCGCCCGGGTTCCGGGAGCGGGTCGTGGGCACGATGGTCACCGACCCGGCCGCGTTCGCGGGCAACCCGAACTTCGTCGGCGGGAACATCCTGACCGGGTCCAAGGACCTGCGGCAGCTGCTGCTCGGGCCGCGCACGACGCTGCAGCCCTACGACACGGGGGCGCCGGGCCACTTCCTCTGCTCGGCCGCGACGCCACCCGGCCCGGGTGCGCACGGGATGTGCGGCGCGCACGCCGCGCGTCGCGCGCTCGCCCACCTGGGCCGCTGAGGGCGGCTCAGACGGGTTCGGGCTCCCCGCTGACGGCCACCACCCCGCCGATGTCCTGGCGCAGCCACGCCAGCAGCGTCGCGTCGTCCAGGGTCAGCGGGACCTCCGGCCCGCCCCACCCCAGACGTGTGGTCGGCCGGTGGACCAGCGCGTCCTCCAGCATCGCGGCCAGACCGTCGGTGGCCCGGACGGTGCGACCGCCGTGCTCGACGGTCCGGCTGCCCGGTACGTCCTCGTCGGCGTGCGGCCCCGTGCTGAGCACGTAGCCGGTCCCCAGACGGTCGTCGAACCCCGTCACCTGCACGACGGCTCCCTCCTGCCGAGTGCGCGAGGTGCCGACGGTAGCGAAACCGGACCCCCGATCAGGGGTTGCGGCGTGTGACCTCGTGCGCGCACCAGGTGAGGAGGGCCGCGCGTGAGTACGGTCACGACCTGCCCCGGTTTGCCGGGACGCTACTCGCTGGTAACAATGAACGTCACAGTGGCACGGCGTGCCGTTACGGCACGAGCAATGGCAGAGTCACCGGCTACGACGGGCGAGACGCCGCGGCCCACCCCCGCTCCGACCGAGAGCGCGCGGCGCAGCACCGTCACGGTGACGCGAGACGATCCGGACCCGGGACGACCGGGACCGGAACGCGACGAAGGACGACGCGGTGTGCGCGTGGGCGCAGGCCGCCGCGGCAGGAGGTCGAAGAGGTCCTATGAAGATCGTGACCCTGGTGAAGCAGGTGGCCGACACCTACTCGGAGCGGAAGCTGTCCGACTCCGACCACACCCTCGACCGTGAGGGTGCCGAGGCGGTGATCGACGAGATCAACGAGCGCGCGGTGGAGCAGGCTCTGCTGCTGAAGGAGGCGCACGACGGCTCCGAGGTCGTCGTCGTGTGCATGGGCCCGGACCGGGCCACCGACGCGATCCGCAAGGCCCTGTCGATGGGCGCGGACTCCGCGGTGCACCTGTCGGACGAGGCCGTCCACGGCTCGTGCGCGGTGCAGACCGCGAAGGCGCTGACGAAGCTGATCGGCACCGTGGACGGCTGGGACATGGTCATCGCGGGCAACTCGGCGTCCGACGGCCAGATCGGCGCGGTCCCGGCGATGATCGCCGAGCTGCTCGGTGTGCCGTCGCTGACCCACGCCAACGAGCTCTCGGTCGAGGGCGCCACGGTGACGGCCAAGCGGGAGACCGACGAGGGCGTCACCCACCTGACCGCGGAGCTTCCGGTCGTGGTGTCGATCGGGGAGAAGTCCAACGAGCCGCGCTACCCCTCGTTCAAGGGGATCATGGCGGCGAAGAAGAAGCCGGTGCAGACCCTGGACCTGGCCGGCGCCGGGATCGACGCCTCCGAGGTCGGTCTGGCCAACGCCCTGACCTCGGTCGTCTCCGCGTCGCCGAAGCCGCCGAAGCAGGCCGGCGAGAAGGTCACCGACGAGGGCGACGGCGGCGCGAGGATCGCCGAGTTCCTGGTCGGCCAGAAGCTGATCTGACCCCGGTTCTTCCTGGCTTCCCTCTTCGTTTGGAGATAGAGAATCATGGCTGAGGTTCTGGTCCTCGTCGACCACGTCGACGGCGACATCAAGAAGACCACATACGAGCTGCTGACCGCCGCCCGCGCGCTGGGCGAGCCGTCGGCGGTCGTCGTCGGTCCCGCGGGCACCGCGGACAAGCTGGCCGACGGCCTGACCGAGCACGGCGCCGAGAAGATCTACGTCGCCGAGACCGACTCCACCGACTTCCTCTCCCCGGAGACGACGGTCCTGGAGTCGCTCATCGGGTCGGCGTCCCCGGCCGCGGTGCTGCTCGCGGCCACCGGCAACGGCAAGGAGGTCGCCGGTCGGCTCGCCGTCCGGACGAACTCCGGGCTGCTGTCCGACGTCGTCGGCGTCTCGGCCGACGGTGTGTCGCACTCGATCTTCGGTGGTGCCTACACCGCCGAGGCGAAGTCGAACACCGAGCACCCGGTCATCACCGTGCGTCCGGGCTCGATCGAGATCGAGGCCGCCGCAGGTGCGGGTGCCCGCGAGACCGTCGAGGTCCCGGCCCCGTCCGGGCGTGCCGCGACCGTGACCGGCCGCGAGCCGATCCAGGGCGGGTCCCGTCCGGAGCTGACCGAGGCGACCGTGATCGTCTCCGGTGGGCGCGGCGTGGGCTCGGCCGACGACTTCACCGTCGTCGAGGGACTGGCGGACTCCCTCGGTGCCGCCGTCGGTGCCTCGCGCGCCGCGGTCGACTCCGGCTACTACCCGCCGCAGTTCCAGGTCGGCCAGACCGGCAAGTCGGTCTCGCCGCAGCTCTACATCGCCCTCGGCATCTCCGGCGCGATCCAGCACCGCGCCGGCATGCAGACGTCGAAGACGATCGTCGCGGTGAACAAGGACGAGGAGGCGCCGATCTTCGAGATCGCCGACTTCGGCATCGTCGGCGACCTGTTCAAGGTCGCGCCGCAGCTGCAGGAGGAAGTGGCCAAGCGCAAGGGCTGACCCCTTCCGGTCCTCCACCGCGTCGACGCCCGGGTGCCGCCCGCACCCGGGCGTCGTCGTGTGTGCGGGGCCTGTTCACCCGCTCCTGCCTGCGACGACACCTGTCCGGGTCCGTTCACCCCGACGCCACCGGCGTGTCGGTCCGCAACCGCCCGGGTGTCGCACCCGGCCGGTACCAAGCCGGGTGTGAACCAGGTGATCGTCTCGACCCCGGAGACCGCGGCCCGGCGGTACTCCCTGCTCCTCACGACCGACGACGGCGACGTCGCCGCGGCGCAGGCGCTGCGGCACCGGGTGTTCGCGGGTGAGCTGGGCGCCCGGCTCGACAGCCCCGTCCCCGGCCGCGACGTCGACCGCTTCGACGCCCACTGCGACCACCTCGTGGTCCGCGAGGACGCCACCGGCGAGATCGTCGGCACCTACCGGATGCTCCCGCCGCAGCGGGCGCGCGCCGCGGGCGGCCTCTACGCCGACGGCGAGTTCGACCTCACCAACCTCGACCCGCTGCGCCCCGGCATCGTCGAGACCGGGCGCTCCTGCGTGCACCCCGACCACCGCGGCGGCGCCGTCGTCGGGCTGGTGTGGGCCGGGCTCGCCCGCTACATGCTGCTCACCGGGCACCGCTGGCTGATCGGCTGCGCCAGCGTCTCCCTCGCCGACGGCGGCACCCAGGCCGCCGCGGTCTGGGACCGGGTCCGCGCGAAGCACCTCGCGCCCGAGGAGTACCGCACCGTCCCGCACCGCCCCTGGGACCCGACCGGCGCCCCCGCGGGCCGGGGCGGCGGCATCCCGCCGCTGCTGCGCGGCTACCTGCGCCTGAACACCTGGGTGTGCGGGCCGCCCGCGCACGACCCGGACTTCGGCGTCGCGGACTTCCCGGTGCTGCTGGGGATGGACCACATCGACCAGCGCTACCTGCGCTTCTTCCTGGGCGAGGACGCCGCCGGGGTGACGGGCGCATGACCGTCGCCGCCGGGCCGGAGGGCGACGCCGGCGCGCCCCTCCGCCCGCGCCGCCGGTTCCGGCCGCGCGGCCGTGCCTCCACCGTCCCCGTCCCGTCCGCCGGGGCCGCGGTGCTGTCGTCCGCTCCGCCAGGAGCCCCGGCCGCCCCGGTCGTCCCGGCTGTCGTGGGGGACCCCCGTGGCGCCGTGCACCACCCGGCCCGCGCCGCCCTGCGGACCCCGGTGCACCCGCTCGTCGACCACCCCACGCACCCGCCGGCACCGCCCGCGTCGCGGCGTCCCGGCGGGCCGTGGGCGGCCTGGTCGCCGTGCACCCCGCAGGAGTGCCTGCCCCCGCGCGGTACGACCGGCACGCTGCGCCTGGCCCGCCGTACCGCGGCGCTGCTCTCGGTGCTGGCGGTGGCCGTGACCGTCGTCCCGGCCGCCGCGCTGCTCGGCGCCCGGGCACTGGACCCGGTCCTGCGGGCGCTGCACCGCGCGGTGCTCCGCGCCGCCGGGGTCGGGCTCGTCGTGCGCGGCGGGCCGCTCGCGCCCGCGGACGGGCGGGGCGCGCTGGTCGTGGCCGACCACACGTCGTGGATCGACATCCCGGCGCTCGGTGCGATCGGCCCGGTCACCATGCTCGCCAAGCGGGAGGTCCGGGACTGGCCGCTGATCGGCGCGCTCGCGGCCCGCATCGGGACCCTGTTCGTGCACCGCGAGGGCCTGTCCCGACTCCCCGGCACCGTCGCGACCTGCGCCGACGCGCTGCGGGACGGCACGCTGGTCGGTGTCTTCCCCGAGGCGACGACGTGGTGCGGCGCGATCTCCGGGGACTACCGGCGGGCCCCGTTCCAGGCCGCGATCGACGCGGGTGCCCCGGTCCGTCCGGTCACCGTCGCGATCACCACCCCGGACGGGCGGCCGACGACGGCCGCCGCGTTCGTCGGCGAGCAGACCCTCGGTGACACCGTCGGCCGGGTGCTGCGGCTGCCCGGCCTGGTCTGCGAGGTCACCGTGGGCGAGCTCGTCGAGCCGGGCCCGCACACCGACCGGCGCGCGCTGGCCGCCCGTGCCCGCGACCGGGTCCGTCACCCGCGACCGGCCGCGACCGCCACGGCCGTGTGAGACGGACGGTCGTCCACGACGGGTTCGGCACGCACCGCTGTCACGACGGGGTCTACCCTGGAGGCCGATGACGTACCTGGACCACGCGGCGACCACACCGATGCTGCCGGCTGCCGTCGCCGCCATGAGCGACGCGCTCGGCCGCACCGGCAACGCGTCGTCGCTGCACTCGTCGGGCCGCCGCGCCCGGCGCGCGGTCGAGGAGGGGCGCGAGCGGATCGCCGAGGCGGTCGGGGCGCGCCCGTCCGAGGTCGTGTTCACGACCGGCGGCACCGAGAGCGACAACCTCGCGGTCAAGGGCCTGTTCTGGGCCCGCCGGGCCGCGGACCCGCGCCGCACCCGGGTGCTGGTCTCGGCCGTCGAGCACCACGCGGTCGTCGACGCGGCGGAGTGGCTGGCCACCCACGAGGGCGCCCGGCTGCGGATGCTCGAGGTCGACGCGACCGGCCGCGTCCACCCGGAGACGCTGCGCGCCGCGCTCGCCGAGGACCCGGACGGGAACGCCCTGGTCTCGGTCATGTGGGCCAACAACGAGGTCGGCACCGTCAACCCGGTGCGCGAGCTCGCCGCCGTCGCCCACGAGTTCGGGGTGCCGTTCCACACCGACGCCGTGCAGGCCGTCGGCGTCCTCGACGTCGACTTCGCCGCGAGCGGCGCCGACGCCCTCACCCTCACCGGGCACAAGCTCGGCGGCCCCTACGGCGCGGGCGCGCTGCTGCTCGGCCGCGAGGTCACCTGCACCCCGCTGCTGCACGGCGGCGGCCAGGAGCGCGACGTCCGCTCCGGCACCCTGGACGTGCCGTCGCTGGCCGGGCTGGCGACGGCCGTCGTCGAGTCGGTGGCCGCCGCGCCGCGCCGCCGCGTGCACCTGGCCGGGCTGCGCGACGAGCTGGTCCGCGTCGTGCGCACCGAGGTGCCCGACGCGGTCCTGAACGGCGACACCACCGACTCCCGGGTCGACGGCGGTCCCGGCAGGCTGCCCGGCAATGCGCACCTGTCGTTCCCCGGCTGCGAAGGCGACAGCCTGCTCATGCTGCTCGACGCCCACGGCATCGACTGCTCGACCGGGTCGGCCTGCACCGCGGGCGTCGCCCAGCCCAGCCACGTGCTGCTGGCGATGGGCGCCGACGAGTGCACCGCCCGCGGGTCGCTGCGCTTCTCCCTGGGGCACACCAGCACCTCCGCCGACGTGGCCGCGGTCGCCGGGGCCATCGGGTCGGTCGTGGAGCGCGCCCGCAACGCGAGCCGTCGCACCCCCGCCTCGGTCACGGGCTGAGCCGTGCGGGTCCTCGCTGCGATGAGCGGCGGCGTCGACTCCGCGGTGGCCGCCGCGCGGGCGGTCGCCGCCGGACACGACGTCGTCGGGGTGCACCTCGCGTTGTCGCGCACCCGGGACGCCATGCGCTCCGGGTCACGGGGCTGCTGTTCCAAGGAGGACGCGGGCGACGCCGCCCGCGCCGCGGACGTCCTCGGCATCCCGTACTACGTCTGGGACCTGTCCGAGGAGTTCACCCGCGACGTCGTGGACGACTTCGTCGCCGCCTACGCCGCCGGGGAGACCCCGAACCCCTGCCTGCGCTGCAACGAGAAGATCAAGTTCGCGGCCGTGCTGGACCGGGCGCTCGCCCTCGGCTTCGACGCCGTCTGCACCGGCCACTACGCGCGGCTGGACCCGGCCGGGCCGGTACTGCGCCGCTCGGCCGACGCGGGCAAGGACCAGTCCTACGTCCTGGCGGTGCTGCGCGCCGACCAGCTGCGGCACGCGATGTTCCCGGTCGGCGACACCCCCAAGCCGGAGATCCGGGCCGAGGCCGCCCGGCTCGGGCTGCGCGTCGCCGGGAAGCCCGACAGCCACGACATCTGCTTCATCCCCACCGGCGACACCCGCGGCTTCCTGGCCGACCGCCTGGGCACCACTCCCGGCGCGCTGGTCGACGCCGCCTCCGGCGAGACCCTCGGCACCCACGACGGCGTGCACGGCTTCACCGTCGGGCAGCGCAAGGGCCTCGGGATCGACCGGCCGGCCGCCGACGGCCGCCCCCGCTACGTGCTCGGCATCGAGCCGGTCAGCGGCACCGTGCGGGTCGGGCCGGAGGCCGCGCTCGACGTCACCGCGATCACCGCGCGCACCCCCGTGTGGACCTCGGGCGCGGCGCCGGACGCACCGTTCGGCTGCGTCGTGCAGGTCCGTGCGCACGGCGGCACCGCACCCGCCACCGTCACCCCGCTCGACTCCGCCGTGCAGGTGGAGCTGTCCGAACCGCTGCGCGGTGTCGCCCCGGGGCAGGCCGTCGCCTTCTACCGCCCCGACGACGACGGCGACGTCGTCCTGGGGTCGGCGACGATCACCGGGACGGCCTGACCGAGGTCACCCGGCGGCGCCTGACCGGCCCCGGGCCCGTCCGGTCGCGGCCTTCCCGACCCGCCTCCGCCTGATCGCGTCAGCCCGGGCCGGGACCGCGTGAACGGGGACCGGGCCCGGCCGGCCGCGGCCGCCTGCCCCGGAGCACACCGCGTCCGCCGGCGCCGCGAGCGGCCTGGTCCGGCATCGCCTCTGCGCCGAGATGCACTCCAGCGGGCTGCGCGGAGCCGTTCGAGCCCGCTGACCTGCATCTCGGTGCAACCTGCCCGTCGCACCGACCCGACGAGAGCACTGCTCTTGCTTTCGTGCGACGGATAGTGAACACTGCTCTCATGACGAATCAGCGCTCTCAGTCCCACTACCTCGCCCCCGGCCGCATCACCCGCCGGCTGATGAACCCCCTGGTCGCCGGGCTGACCCGGCTCGGCCTCCCGCTCGCCGGCTCCGCGGTGCTCGGCGTCCGCGGCCGCCGCTCCGGCGAGGTCCGCACCACGCCGGTCAACCCGCTGCGCCACGACGGCGCCCGCTACCTCGTCGCCGCGCGCGGTGAGACCCAGTGGGTGCGCAACCTGCGCGTCGCGGGGGAGGCGGAGCTGACCGTCGGCCGTCGCACCGAGCGGGTGGCCGCGACCGAGCTGACCGAGCCGGCCGCCGTCGTCCCGGTGCTGCGGGAGTACCTGCGTCGCTGGGCCTGGGAGGTCGGGGCGTTCTTCGACGGTGTCGACGCCTCCTCGTCCGACGCCGAGCTCGCCGCCGTCGCCCACCGCCACCCCATCTTCGTCCTGGCCGCATGATCCTTCTCCGCGGAGCCGGGAGCGCCCCCCTCGGTCGCCGTGGGCTCCGGGAGGAGGGATCACCGGAGCGACGGACGACGTGATCGGTGAGAGGCTGTCGCGATGAGCGACCGTGACTACCGAGCACCCGGCATGCTGGTGCGCCGGGTCCTCAACCCGCTGGTCGGGGCCCTGGCCCAGCGGGGCATCACCCCGGGTGACACCGCCGTGCTCGCCGTCCGCGGCCGGCGCAGCGGCACGGTCCGCACCGTCCCGCTGACCCCGGTCCTGCTCGGCGGGACCCGCCACCTCATCTCGCCGCGCGGTGAGACCGACTGGGTCCTCAACCTGCGCGCGGCCGGCGGGAGCGCCGAGCTGCGCGGTCGTGGGGGAGCGGAGCCGGTGTCGGCCACCGAGCTCGACGCCGCGGCGGCCGTCCCCGTGCTGCGCGCCTACGTGCGCGGACTCGGCCGGGTCGCCGGGATGCTGTTCGACGACGTCGGTCCCGCCTCCACCGACGCCGAGTTCGCCGTCGCGGCTCGGCGGCACCCTGTCTTCGCGCTGCACCGGCCGCCTGAGCTCTGACCTCGCGGCCCGACGGCCCTGTTCCGGCCCCTGCGGACCGACCGCCCGCAGCGCCGGCCCCGTGCCGCCCGTGCGGTGTCCATCCTGTGGTCCCCGTCCGGCGCCGCCCCGGTGGTGATCGCCGAAAGTGGAGCGTGGAGTGCAGAGCACTGTGTCCTGCACTCCACTCCCGCCGATCATGTCCGCCCATCCTGCGCCGCCCCGCGGGCCCGGGGTCGGCCGCGGCGGTCCGGAGTGACGGGGGGAGACTGGGGGATGTGACCGTCCCGGACCCCACCGACCCGCTGGCCGCCGCGCTCGCCGCCGCCGGACTCGGCGACGTGCGTCCCGGTGAGACCCTCCCGCCCCCGCCGCGCATCGAGGTCGTCGACGACGCCCCTGCCGAGCCCGCCGCGCCCCGCGCCCTGTGGCCCGCGGGCGTCGGCACCGGCATCGGCTCGCTGCCCGGCACCGACGTCCGCGAGGCGTGTGCGCTGGTCACCGGCGAGACCCCGGAGTTCCCGGCGCTGCCCGAGCTGCCCGCCCGCGGTGTCGGCGCGGACATCGTCGGCCGCACGGCCGGGCTGCTCGTGGACCTGGCCGTCGAGGTCGTGCCGACCGGCTGGCGGGTCGCCGCCCACCCCGGGCGCGACCTGCGCCGGGCCCGCGACCTGATGTCCGGCGACCTGGACGCCTTCGACGACGCCTGCGACCGCATCCGCCCGTCCTGGGTGAAGGTGCAGGTCGCCGGCCCGTGGACGCTCGCCGCCTCGGTCGAGCTCGCCGCCGGGCACCGGGTGCTCACCGACCGCGGCGCCGTCCGCGAGTTCGCCGCCAGCCTGACCGAGGGGCTGCGCGCCCACGTCGCCGAGGTGGCGCAGCGGACCGGGGCGACGGTCGTCGTCCAGCTCGACGAGCCCGGCCTGCCCGCCGTGCTCGCCGGGTCGCTGCCGACCGCGTCCGGCTACGGCACCGTCCGCTCGATCGCCGCGCCGGACGCCCAGGACCTGCTCCGGGACCTGATCGCCGGCATCGACGCCCCGGTCGTCGTGCACTGCTGCGCGGACCGCCCGCCGATCCGGCTGCTCGCCGGGACCGGTGCGGCCGCGGTCGGGATCGACGCGACCCGGCCGGCGTTCGCCGGGGCCACCGCCGAGCCGCGCGCGCTCGACGCGATCGGCGAGACCTGGGACAGCGGTGTCCCGCTGTTCCTCGGGCTGCTGCCCGGCACCGCGCCGGCCCGCGAACCGGCGGTCGGCGATCTCGCCCGCATCGGCTACGACCTCGCCGACCGGCTGGGCTTCGACCGTCCGCGGCTGGCCCGGCTCGCCGTCCCGACGCCCGCCTGCGGGCTCGCCGGGGCGACCCCGGCCTGGGCGCACCGCGCCCTCGCCCTGTCCCGGGAGCTGGGGAAGGCCTTCGCCGACCCCGACGAGGTCCCGCCCGCCGACGAGCGCTGAGCCCTCGTACGCGCTGCCCGCCCTGCGATGCACCGACCCCCGCGAGCTGACCCACTCCGCGCGAGCTGATCCACTCGGCGCGCAGTGATCCGCGCCGCGCGCGTGTCCGGACGCGCGCGTCCCACGGATCAGCGCGCGCCCAACGGATCACGGCGCGCCGAGTGGATCACCGCGCGGCGGAGGGATCACTGCGCGGCGGGGAGGGACCCGCGGGCGCAGCGTGGCGCCGGCCCGGTCGCCGCTCAGTTCAGCTTGCGGGTGCCCTCGGGCAGGCCACCACCGGCGTAGACGTCGGTGGCGAGGTCCTCCAGCGCGGTCAGCGCCACGTTCTGGCTCCACGGGCCGTAGGACACGCGGGCGACGCCCAGCTCCTGCGCGCGCTTCAGCGGGATCGACCCGGGGATGCCGATCAGGTTGACCCGGCGCTCACCGAGCGCCTCGACCAGGCGTCCGACCTGGGTCTCGTCGAGCTTGCCCGGCACGAAGAAGTTCGACGCGCCGGCGTCGAGGTAGGCCTTCCCGCGCTCGATCGCGCCGGCCAGCACCGCCTCGGGGTCCTTGTCGCCGGCCTTGAGGAACGCGTCGGTGCGGGCGTTCAGCACGAAGTCCACGCCCGCCGACTCCGCCGCGGCGACGGCCGCCTCGACCGCCTTCACGGCGTCGGCGAGCGGCTTGACCTGGTCCTCCAGGTTCGCCCCGACGATGCCGACGTCGATCGCGCGGGCCACGGTGCCGCCCGGGTCGCCGTAGCCGGCCTCCAGGTCCGCGGTGACCGGCAGGTCGCCCGCGACCTTCGCGATCAGCCCGACCTCGGCGATCATCAGGTCGCGCGGGATGTTCTCGCCGTCCTCGTAGCCGCGGGAGGCGGCGATGCCGTGGCTGGCGGTGGCCAGGGCCTTCGTGCCCGGCGTCTCGGCGACGACCTTCGCGGTGATCGCGTCCCAGACGTTGACGACGAGCAGCAGCTCGGGCGCGGCGTGCAGTTCCTGCAGCTTCGTGGCCTTCTCGGCGGTGGAGGTCATGGGGTCACCGTAGGGCGGTTCCGGGACCGCCGCCGCGTACCCAGAACTGGGGATCTGTCGTGTCCCTGACAGCGGTGGGGCCGTCCGACCCCGATTCTGGTGCCGTGCTCCGAGACCGGCCCGATACCCGACACCCGACCGCCCCGCGGGGTGGCCTCGGGTCGTCCGCGCTCGTCCTGGGAGCACTGGGCTCGGTGTTCGTCGCCGCCGCCATCGCGCTGTCCGCGGTGTCGCCGCTGACCGTCGCCGGTCTCGCCCTCGCCTCCGCCGGGGTGGTCCTGACGATCGGTGGTCTGGTGCTCGGCACCCTGGGCGCGGTCCGCGCCTGCCCGGGCCGGTCCCGCACCGCGATCTCCGCCGCGGGGCTGTCGATCGCCGGGCTGGCCGGCGGGCTGATCTGGCTGGCCGCCTTCGTGATCCTCGCCGTCACCGGGCCGGGCCCCGCCCCGCTCGACGGTCCCGACACCACACCGGCCTGTGCGCCGGACGTCTGCCACGTCCACTGACATGCGGGCCGACCGCCCGGCCCGATCACCGCGGGGCCCGCGCGGCACGGTCGGCAGGGGGCGTCGCCCGGCGGAGGTGAGGGCCTCGATGCGCGAGCACGGCGCCGAGCTCGCCCTCGCGCTATCGTCGGTGGCCGGCGACGACGTGACGGGCCGCCCGTGCCGGTGCCGGGGGATGGGCGACCTGATCACGGGGTAACCGGTGGTGTGCCACCGACTCCCCGCACCGACGTCGTCGCACGGCGGCAGCCCGACGTGCCCGGGCCGGGCGCCTCCGCCGCGCCCGCGACCACTGTCACCGGCGCGACGCCGACGTTCCTGCCGCAGCACGCCCACGCGCCGTCGCGCCGGGTGTCCGCCGACGACCCGATCGCGTTCCGGCCGTGGCACGGGCTCGCCGTGCACCGCCCGACGGGACCGGTGGACCGGCTCCGCGCCTGCGACGAGCTCGCCGCGCGGTGCGGCGGTGCGGACTCGGTCGCGGTGACCGGGATGCGGTCCGCCTCGGAACGGCCCGCCTGATGGCCGCCGTGTTCGTCGTCGGCGCGGGGCCGGGCATCGGCCGCTCCGTCGCCCGCCGCTTCGCCGGCTCCGGGCACCCGGTCGGGGTGCTCGCCCGCTCGTGGTCCACCGTCGACGGTCTGCTCGCCGACCTGCCCGACGGGGCGGCCGGCGCCACCGCCGACGTCGCCGACGAGGCCGCGCTGCGCGCCGCCCTCGGCGGCCTGGTCGAGCGGCTCGGGGTGCCCGAGGTCGTCGTCTACAACGCCGGGGTGATCCGCACCGACACCGTCACCGGGCTCGATGCGGCCACGTTGCTCGACACCTGGGCGGTCAACGTCGGCGGCGCGGTCACCACCGCCGCGGCGCTGCTGCCGGCGATGGCCGACGGGGACGGCGGCAGCTACCTGATGACGGCCGGCATGCCGCACCCGCTCCCGCAGCTGACGAGCCTGTCGCTGGGCAAGGCCGGGCTGCGCGCGCTGGCCGAGCTGCTCGACGCCGAGTTCGGGCCGCGGGGGGTGCGGTCGGCGACCGTGACCGTGTGCGGGCCGGTCGCGCCGGGAACCGCCTACGACCCGGACGACATCGCCGAGCACTACGCCCGGCTGCACCGGCTGCCCGCCGGGGCGTGGCCGGTGGACGTGCGCCACGGCGACCCGGCCGACGCTGCGGGCTGACCCCCTCCCCGCCCTGTGGCGTCCTGCTCTGTCGTGCCCCGCCCGCCGTACCCCGCCGCGCCGGGGCGGACGCGCCGCGTCGGTTCGGGAGCCGGTGCGGCGCGGCCCGCAGAACGGTCGTGCGCGATTGATCATCGGGTGGAACGGGAACCCGGGACATGCACGTCCCGCCATGCGATCCGGAGGTCGTCCCGTGCCCGAGTTCCCCGCCATCCACCACCTCGCCCTCTCGGTCACCGACCTGGAGGTCAGCGAGCCCTGGTACTCGAAGCTGATCGGCTCGGAGCCGGCGATGACGTTGTCCGACGGGCCGTTCCACCGCCGCGTGTTCGCGCTGCCCTCGGGCCAGTTGCTGGGCCTGACCCGGCACGACTCCGTCGACACCGGTGACGCGTTCGCCCCGGACCGGCCGGGCATGGACCACGTCGGGTTCGGCGTCGCGGACCGGGCGGAGATCGAGCAGTGGCGCGACCACCTGGATTCGGTCGGGATCGCCCACGACGGGATCGTCGAGGCCGACTACGGCCTGGCCCTGTCGTTCAAGGACCCCGACGGCAACGCGCTGGAGTTCTTCCACCTCGCCTCGTAGCCCCGCTACGACGCCCGCCCGCCGGGCCCGTGGGTGGGCGCGGGGTCCTCGGCGGAGCCGGATGTGCCCGAACAGGGCTTGACCTCGAGCGGGGTTCAGCTCCGAGCATGGGCCCATGACCACCGAACCGGCCCGCTGGGCCTACCTGTTCGAGCACCCCGGCGCCGAGCCCGACCGTGACCGCCTCGTGCTCGAGTCCGGTGGGCAGCGCTCGATGGTCGTCGCCGTCGCGTCGACCGCGGACGCGCCCGTCGTCGCCGCCGCCCTGGTCCGCGACGAGCGGGTCACCCTGGTCGAGCTGTGCGGCGGCTTCGGCAGCGGTGACGTCGCCGCCGTCGCTGCGGCCGTCGGGGACCGCGCCGCCGTCGGGCACGTCGTGTTCGGCGCCGACCAGATCCCGGCCGCCGCGGCCTACGCGAGCGCCGCGGCCGTCGCGGCGGCCGGTGCCGCGCCCGCGGGGTGAGGGTCCCGAGAGTCGGCCGGACGGGTCGGCGCACCTGCGGCAGGGTCGGCGTGTGCGGCGGCAGCCCCACCGTCGGCGGGCAGCTCACCTGCTCGAACCGCGCGCTGCGGGCAGCACGACCACCTCGGGCCAGCTGACGACGGTCCGGCCGGCGCCGTAGCGGCGATGGGCCCCGATCGCGTGCTCGTGGCTCGCCAGGGGGGCGTCACGACCGCTCGCAGGCGGGTCGGGTCGCGCGGCCGGTCTCGACGAGCGCACGGAGCCGGTCGAGGTCGCCGCGCAGCCCGCGGGCGAGCAGCCACCGCAGCGGGCCGGGGACGAGCCGCAGCAGACCCGGCGGCCGGACGCGCAGCTCCAGCCGGACCCGGCACGAGCCGTCCGGCAGCGGCGCGACCTCGCGCGACCCGTCGGCGTCGACGCCGGACGTGGTCCGCCAGGCGAACCTGCGGCCGGGGGTCACGTCGGTGACCACGCCGTCGTTGCGGGTGGTCCGGCCCGCGGCGCGCAGCACCTCCCGGGTGGTCGTACCCGGCCCCACCGGGCCCGGCGGGGTGGGGACCATCGAGCGCACCCCCGCCCGCCACTGCCGGTCGCGGGCGTAGTCGGCGAGCACGGTCCAGGCGTCGGCCGCCGGTGCGGCGACGGTCGTGGCAACGGAGACGGTGAGTGTCGTCATGCTCGAACAGTACGGCGTCGAAATGTTTGAGAACAATGTTTTCGACGGCGACCTACGATCGGGGTGTGCCCGAACGCGATGCCGTCGACGACCTCGTCGACCAGTGGCGACACGAGCGCCCCGACCTCTCTCCGGACGGCCTGGCGGCGATGGCGACCATCGGCCGGCTCGGCCGGTTCGCGGCACTCGTCGCACCCCGGGTCGAGCGGGTGTTCGCCGCGCACGGGCTGCGGACCGGGGAGTTCGACGTGCTCGCCGCGCTGCGCCGGGCCGGTGCGCCGTACGTGCTGACCCCCACCCGGCTCAGCCGCACGCTCATGCTGTCCCCGGCCGCGACGACCCACCGGCTCGACCGGCTCGACGACGCGGGCTGGGTGGAGCGCAACCTCGACCCGGAGAACCGCCGCAGCATCCTGGTCCGTCTCACCGACCCCGGCCGCGAGCTCGTCGACCGGGCCGTCGCCGACCACGTCGACAACGAGCGGCGGATCCTCGGCCCGCTCGGCCCGGACGACCGCGCCCTCCTCGACGGGCTGCTACGACGCCTGCTCGCCGGTGTCGAGGACCCCTGACCGCTCGCCGGGTTCGGCGCTCGCCCGCGCCAGCGCGACCGTCGCCACCACGAGCACGACCACCAGGACCGCGACGAGCAGCCACCCCGCCCCGCCGGTGGCCAGCCGCTCGTCGAGCACGGTCACCCCGACGACCGCCGCGACCACCGGTTCCCCGACGACCACCGCCGGCAGCGAGGCCCCGAGCGCGCCGGCCTGGAACGCGGTCTGCTGCAGCAGCGTGCCCCCGACGACGGCGACCGCGAGCGCCCAGGTCTCCCACGACGTCAGCAGCGCGACGAGCCCGTCGGACAGCGTGTCGACCACACCGAGGGTGAGTGCGGCGACGACGCCGTAGGCGATCCCGGTCGCCGCGGCGAGCAGCAGCGCCCGGGCGGTGCCGGTCGCGCTCCGGGCCGCGACGAGGCACGCGGCGAACAGCACGAGCAGCACCGACCCGGTCGGCGCCCAGGCCGCGAGGCCCGCCCGGTCGACCCCGGCGGTCGGCTCGCCGACGGTCACGAACAGCACCAGCGCCACCACCAGGACCGCGGCCCAGACCAGCTCGCGGCGCGACGGGCGCCGCCCGGCCCACCACGCGGCCAGCGGCAGCGCGAACACCAGCTGGGTCACGATGAGCGGCTGCACCAGCAGCAGCGACCCGAACCCGAGCGCGACGGCCTGCATCGCGAACGCGGCGGTGTCGCCGAGCGACCCGGCCAGCCAGCGCGGGTCGCGGACCAGCCGGGCGAGCATCGCCGTGCCGCGGTCGTGCGGGTCCGCCGACGCCGAGGTCTGCTGGGCGACGGCGGCGAGCGCGAAGAGCAGCGCCGACAGCAGCGCGGCGCCGACCGCGGCGACGGTGCTCAGCGGATCAGGAGATCGACGATCCGGCGGGCATGGCCTCGAACCGCATGTCCGGGAACTTGCGCTGGATGATGTCCATCCGCCACTTGTTGGTGAACAGCGCGAGGTGCTCACCGTCGGCGTCGCGGCGCAGGACCTCGCACTCGGACTGCCCGGCCAGCTTCTCGACCGCCTCGGCGTCGACCAGGCGCGCGATCTGGTACGGCAGCCGGTCCAGGGTGACCGGGGCGTTGAACTCGGTCTCCAGTCGCGTGGTGACGACGTCGAACTGCAGCGGCCCGACCGCGGCGAGCACCGGCGCCTGGTCGCCGCGCAGGTCCGAGCGCAGGATCTGGATGACCGCCTCGTTGCCGAGCTGCTCGATACCCTTGCGGAACTGCTTGTACTTGCCCGCGTCCTTCGCGCGGATCACCGCGAAGTGCTCGGGGGCGAACGCCGGGATCGACGGGAACTCGACCGGGTCGGCGGCGTAGAGGGTGTCGCCGGGGCGCAGCGCGGTGGCGTTGACCAGGCCGACGATGTCGCCGGGGAACGCCTCCTCGACGGTCTTGCGCTCGGCGCCGAACACCGACTGGGCGTACTTGGTGGCGAACGGCTTGCCGGTCGCGGCGTGGGTGAGCACCATGCCGCGCTCGAACCGGCCCGAGCAGATCCGCAGGAACGCCATCCGGTCGCGGTGCGCCTTGTCCATGCCGGCCTGCACCTTGAAGATCAGTCCGGAGGTGGGCGCCTCGAGCGGGCGGTCGTCGCCCTTCACGTCCGGGCGGGGGGCGGGCGGCGGGGCCAGGTCGACCAGGGAGTCGAGCAGCCGGGCGACGCCGATGTTCGACAGCGCCGACCCGAACAGCACCGGGGTCGCCTTGCCGGAGCGGAAGCCCTCCTCGTCGAACCCGGCGCCGATCTCGTCGAGCAGGCCCAGCTCGTCCTGCGCGTTCTGCCAGTACTCCGGCTCCTGCGCGGCGATGGTCTCGGCGTCGACGACCTGCGCGGTGGCCTTGGTGGCGCCGCCGGCGGCCCGGGTGAACGCGGTGTACTCGCCGGTGGTGCGCTCGATGAGGCCCTTGAACTGTCCGGCGATGCCCAGCGGCCAGGTCAGCGGCATCGGGCGCAGGCCGATGGTCTGCTCGACCTCGTCGAGCAGCTCCAGGGCCTCGCGGCCGGGTCGGTCCCACTTGTTGACGAAGGTGACGATCGGGACGCCGCGCGAGCGGCAGACGTCGAACAGCTTGAGGGTCTGCGGCTCGAGGCCCTTCGCGGCGTCGAGCAGCATCACCGCGGCGTCGACGGCGGCGAGCACCCGGTAGGTGTCCTCGGAGAAGTCGCCGTGGCCGGGGGTGTCGAGCAGGTTGATCACGCAGTCGCGGTAGGCGAACTGCAGCACCGCCGAGGACACCGAGATGCCGCGGGCGCGCTCCATCTCCATCCAGTCCGAGGTGACGCCCTTGCGGCCGGACTTGCCGTGCACCGCACCGGCGGAGTCGATGACCTCGGCGTGCAGCGCCAGCGCCTCGGTCAGGGTCGACTTGCCCGCGTCGGGGTGGGAGATCACCGCGAACGTGCGCCGGCGGGCGGTCTCGCCGACGACGCGTGCGTCGGTGGCGGATCCGGGCTGCCGGGCGTCGCTCTCGGTGGTGCTCACACCCGCATTCTAGGCGCCGCCACCGACAGCCCCCGACGACGGCGCCCGGCTCAGGTCGACCACGCAGAACACGTTGCCGTCGGGGTCGGCCAGGACGACGAAGTCGGGCTCGGCGGGGTAGCCGTCCCGGTCGGGCAGGGTCGCCCCCAGCGATCCGAGCCGCGCGACCTCGGCCTCCTGCTCGTCGGTGGTGTCGACCAGGAGGTCCAGGTGCAGGCGGGGCCTCGGCTCGGGTGGGGAGGCACTGCGCACCAGGCCGAGTACCCGGTCGCCGCCGGGGCCGGTCAGGGTGCGCCAGGACGGGCTGGCCCACTCCTCGGAGACCTGCAGGTGCAGCGCGGCGGCCCGGAACGCGGCGGCCCGGTCGAGGTCGGCGACGCCGACGACCGGGAACCCCGGCCGCAGCACTGCTCAGGCCCCCGCTTCCAGCAGCGCCCGCATGTCGGGCAGGTCGAAGTGCTCGACGGTCGCCCACGCCGACGGGCTGCCGTGGTGCGGGTCGGCCCCCGCGGCGAGCAGCGCGGTCACCGACGGCGCCGACCGGGCGAACAGCGCGGCGGCGAGCGCGGTCTGGCCGCGGTCGTTGGTGTGGTCCGGCGCCGCGCCGCGGGCCAGCAGGTCGGCGACGACGGCATCGTGGCCGTAGTAGGCGGCGAGGATCAGCAGGGTGTCGCCCTTGGGGTCGGTCAGGCCGACCGGGACGCCCGCGTCGAGGTAGGCGGCCAGCTGCTCCGCCGCACCCTCACGGGCCAGGTCGAACATCCGGTGCGCGAGTTCCACGGCGGCCTGGTCCACCCCGCCACGGTAGGGGTGCCGCGGCCACCCCGCCGGGCGGCGACCGCGGTACCGGACCCGGGCCGCCACCCGTCCGGGAACCCTCGGCGCCGGGTGGCTGTCGGGGGTCGCCGCTAACCTGCGCGTCGTGAGCTCCCAGTCCGACGACCCACAGGCCCGCGAGCGCCACGCGCAGCTGGCGGCCGAGGTGGCCGACCACCAGTTCCGGTACTACGTGCTGGACGCGCCGGTCGTCTCCGACGGCCAGTTCGACGAGCTGTGGCACGAGCTGCTCGCGCTGGAGAAGGCGCACCCCGAGCTGGTCACGCCGGACTCGCCGAGCCAGCGCGTCGGCGGCACGTTCTCCACCGACTTCACCGCGCACGACCATCTCGAGCGGATGCTGTCGCTGGACAACGCCTTCTCGCCCGAGGACCTGCGCACCTGGCAGGAGCGGGTGACGAAGGAGGTCGGCGAGGACCTGCACTACCTGTGCGAGCTCAAGATCGACGGACTGGCGGTGAACCTGCTCTACACCGACGGGCGGCTCACCCGCGCGCTGACCCGCGGTGACGGGCGCACCGGCGAGGACATCACGCTCAACATGCGCACCCTCGCCGAGGTGCCCGAGCAGCTCACCGGCACCGACGAGTTCCCGGTGCCGGGGCTCGTCGAGGTCCGGGGCGAGGTCTACTTCCGGCTGGAGGACTTCGAGCGGCTCAACGCCTCGCTGGTCGAGGCGGGCAAGGAACCGTTCGCGAACCCCCGCAACACCGCGGCCGGATCGCTGCGGCAGAAGGACCCGCGGGTCACCGGCTCGCGCAACCTGCGGCTGATCTGCCACGGCCTGGGCAAGCGGGAGGGGTTCACCCCCGACACCCAGTCCCACGCCTACGACGCGCTGGTCGCCTGGGGCCTGCCGATCTCCCCGCGCACGACCGTGCTGCGGGGCATCGAGAAGGTGATCGAGTACGTCGAGCACTGGGGCGAGCACCGGCACGACGTCGAGCACGAGATCGACGGCGTCGTCGTGAAGGTCGACGAGGTGGCGCTGCAGCGCAGACTCGGTGCGACCTCCCGGTTCCCGCGCTGGGCGATCGCCTACAAGTACCCGCCGGAGCAGGCCACCACGCGGCTGCTCGACATCCGGGTCAACGTCGGGCGCACCGGCCGGGTCACCCCGTTCGCGGTGATGGAGCCGGTGAAGGTCGCCGGGTCCACGGTCGAGATGGCGACCCTGCACAACGCCGACGAGGTGCGCCGCAAGGGTGTGCTGATCGGCGACCGGGTGGTCATCCGCAAGGCGGGCGACGTGATCCCCGAGGTGCTGGGCCCGGTCACCGACGTGCGCGACGGCTCCGAGCGCGAGTTCGTGATGCCGACGCACTGTCCCGAGTGCGGCACCGCGCTCGTGCAGCAGAAGGCGGGCGACGTCGACCGGCGCTGTCCGAACGCCCGCTCCTGCCCGGCTCAGCTGCGGGAGCGGCTGTTCCACGTCGCGGGCCGCGGCGCGTTCGACATCGAGGGGCTCGGCTACGAGGCCGCGGTGGCGCTGCTGACCTCGGGCGTGCTGATCGACGAGGGTGACGTGTTCGCCCTGACCGAGGACGACCTGCTGCGGACCGAGCTGTTCCGCAACCAGAAGGGCGAGCTGACGGTCAACGGCCGCAAGCTGCTCACGAACCTGGAGGCGGCGAAGGACCGGCCGCTGTGGCGGGTGCTGGTGGGACTGTCGATCCGCCACGTCGGGCCGACCGCCGCGCAGGCGCTGGGCCGCGAGTTCGGGTCGATGGAGGCCCTGGAACGCGCCGCGGCGCAGGCGAGGGCGGACACCGAGGCGGCCGGGGTCGCGATCGTCTCCGACGGGACGGCGGGGGAGGACGACGCCGCGGCCGAGGCCGCGGCGCCGACGGCCGAGGGCGCCGCCGCCGAGGCGGCCGGCGACGTCGAGACCGCGGAGGCGGAGGCTGCGACCGCCGCCGGGGCGGCGGAACCCCCGCAGGCCGTGGACGGCGCCGAGGGTGTGGACGGCGCGGAGAAGGCCGACGAGAACGCCGCCGAGGCGGACGCCGCGGCCGCCGAGGCCGCGAAGCAGGAGCGTGCGGCCGCGCGCGCCCGGGCGAAGGCGGTGGCCGAGGCACTCGCCCCGATCGCTGGGGTCGACGGTGTGGGCCCGACCATCGCGGCGGCGGTGCGGGACTGGTTCTCCGTCGACTGGCACCGCGAGGTCGTGCAGAAGTGGCGGGCGGCGGGCGTCGCGATGGAGGACGAGGTCGACGACTCGGTGCCCCGCTTCCTGGAGGGCCTCTCGATCGTGATCACCGGCTCAATGGAGAACTGGTCCCGCGACGAGGCCAAGGAGGCGATCATGGCCCGCGGCGGGCGCGCGGCCGGGTCGGTGTCGAAGAAGACGGCGTTCGTCGTCGCGGGGGAGGCGCCCGGCTCGAAGTACGACAAGGCCGTCGAGCTCGGGGTGCCGGTGCTGGACGAGGCCGGGTTCTCGGTCCTGCTCGACCGCGGTCCCGATGCGGCGCGCGAGCAGGCCGCCGACGCCTGACCGCAGGACCGGCGCCGTCCGGTCCACGCCGTCCGGCGACACGACGTGCGCCACGCCGACGGTGAGCGACCGTTCACCGGGCGTGTTCGTCGTCCGGCGCGGCCCGGTGGCCGGACGTCGACGTCCCCCGGGCGCGCCCGCGCCCGGCCGCGGGCGCGGGTCGATCACCGCCTACTCTCGGTTGCATGGCGGGGTCCTCCCGCGGGGGCACGACCACTCGGATCGGGGAACACACGGTGTTGCAGGCGGCGCTCAACGGCTCACGACCGGCGGACGCGCACCCGGCGCTGCCGACCCTGGCCCGCCACCTCGCCCGCGACGCCCGGGCCGTCGCCCGGCTCGGCGTCACCTCGGTGCACGTGCACCCGCGCGACGACAGCGGTGCCGAGTCGATCGAGCCCGCCGTGGTCGGCGACGTCGTCTCGCTGATCCGCCAGGAGGCCCCGGGCATCGAGATCGGGGTCCCGACCGGGCGCTGGATCCAGCCCGACCCGAAGGACCGTGTCGAGACCGTCCTGTCCTGGGGCCGGCTCGGCTCCGGCAAGCCCGACGTGTGCGGCGTCAACGTGCACGAGCTCGGCTGGACCGAGGTCTGCCACGCCGCGTGGTCGGTCGGCATCGCCGTCGAGCTCGGCGTCTGGACCAGCGGCGACGCCGTCACCCTCCGCCAGAACGGGCTGCCCCCGGGGACCCGGCGGGTGATCGCGGAGTCGACGGTGATCGACCCCGAGACCGCCGTCGCCGAGGGCATCCGGATCCTGCGCGCCCTCGGTCAGCCCCCCGTCCCCGTGCTGCTGCACGGCGAGGAGGAGGGCGCCTGGCCGGTGCTGGAGTACGCGACCCGGGTCAACATCGACACCCGGATCGGCTTCGAGGACGTCCTGGTCCGCCCCGACGGCTGGCTCGCGACCGGCAACGACGACCTCGTCCGCACCGCCCTGTCGATCCGGGTCTGACCCGCCGGGCCGTCGCCCCGGCCGCTCGTCCACTCCCGGCGCTGCCCCCAGGGGAACTCTCGTGGCTTAGAGCGCTACGAACGTTCCCCTGGGGGCAGCCCCGGGCCTGGGGGAGGGGGGCGGTGGCGCGGCGGGTCAGGCCTTCAGGACCGTCGCGACGATCCCGGCCAGGTGCGCCAGCCGCGCCAGCTCCGACGGCCGGAACACCGGCCCACCCGGCCGCCCGACCACCAGGGTCTTCGGTGGCGCCCCGGTCCCGAACGGCGCGGCGGCCAGCTCGGTGTCCATCGCCCGCCAGGGCTCGGGCACCCAGTGGCTCTCGTCGAGGGCGATCGCCCGGTCCAGCGGCAGCCAGGGCAGGTCCCCGGACCGGGTCTCGGGCGCCGCGGAGCTCTCCGCGATCCGGTAGGAGCGGCCGTGCTCGCTGACCGCGACGAGCGCCCACCCTGCGCGGAACAGTCTCGGCACCTCGGCGGCGAGCAGGTCGAGCCCGTGCGCGTGGTCGCCGGCGATCTCGTCGAGCAGCTCCAGCTCGCGATGGGTGTCCAGCTGCCCGGTGTGCGGGCGCACCGACTCCACCGACACACCGGGCACCGACTCGGCAGCGGTGATGAGCACGTCCGGCGGCCGGTTGGTCGGCAGCTCGACGGCGATGTCGTCGACCGCCTGGCCGTCGCCACGCTCCACGACGTCCACACTCAGGATGTCCGCCCCGGCCCCGCCGAGTGCGGACGCGACGGCGCCGAGATTGCCGGGCTTGTCCGGGAGGACGACCCGGAGCAGGAACGACACGGAGTGGATCCTCTCCCTCGACAGCGGGCGCCTCGTCGGCACGCGCAAGCACCGCACCGGAGCGGCGGGGAGCGGTTCCGGGCGGGAACGATGATCCTGCCACCCACGGGCGCCTCGGTCACCCGCCACCCGCAGCGGGGTGTGCGCGCCCGGTCACCGGGGGGCGATCGGCCGGTGGACCGGCGGGAATAGACTCGGCGGGTAGACCGGCGCGCGCGGGAGCGTCCGGGTCGTGTCGGCAGCCGGACCGGCGGTCGCACCGTCGTCGCCGCTGCCACGGCACCGCCACGACCGTCCACCCGCCGTCGTCATCATCGGACACCATCCCGAGGAGGGGCATGACCGCCGATTCCGCGGAGCGGACGGGCGGGGTCATCACCCGGGACGAGGTCGCACACCTCGCCCGGCTGGCCCGCCTGGCCGTCACCGACTCCGAGCTGGACACCTTCGCGTCCCAGCTCGACGTCATCATCGGGTCGGTGGCCCGGGTCGGGGAGGTCGCCGCCGACGACATCCCGCCGACCTCGCACGCCGTCCCGCTGGAGAACGTCTTCCGCCCGGACGAGCGCCGCCCCGGCCTGAGCCAGGAGCAGGCGCTCGCCGGCGCCCCGGCCGCCGAGGACGGGCGCTTCCGCGTCCCGCGGATCCTGGGGGAGGAGCAGTGAGCGACCTGATCCGGCTGACCGCCGCCGAGCTCGCCGAGAAGATCCACTCCCGTGAGGTCTCCGCCGTGGAGGCCGCGCAGGCCCACCTCGACCGGATCGCCGCCGTCGACGGCGAGGTGCACGCGTTCCTGCACGTCGGAGCCGAGTCCGCGCTGGCCTGCGCCGCGCTGGTCGACGAGCGGATCGCCGCGGGCGAGGCGCCGGAGTCCCCGCTGGCCGGGGTGCCGCTGGCGCTCAAGGACGTGTTCACCACCTCCGACATGCCCACCACCTGCGGCTCGCGGATCCTCGAGGGCTGGCAGCCGCCCTACGACGCGACGGTCACCGCGCGCCTGCGCGCCGCCGGGATCACGATCCTGGGCAAGACCAACATGGACGAGTTCGCGATGGGCTCCTCCACCGAGCACTCCGCGTACGGCGTCACCCGCAACCCGTGGGACACCTCCCGGGTGCCGGGTGGCTCCGGCGGCGGCTCGGCGGCCGCGCTGGCCGCGTTCGAGGCGCCGCTGGCGATCGGCACCGACACCGGTGGCTCGATCCGCCAGCCCGCCGCGTTCACCGGCACCGTCGGCGTCAAGCCCACCTACGGCCAGGTCTCCCGCTACGGGCTGGTCGCCTGCGCGTCGTCGCTGGACCAGGGCGGGCCGTGCGCGCGCACCGTGCTGGACGCGGCGCTGCTGCACGAGGTCATCGGCGGCCACGACCCGCGCGACTCGACCTCGATCGACCGGCCGGTCCCGGCCGTCGTCGAGGCGGCGCGCCAGGGCGCGACCGGGGACCTGTCCGGTCTGAAGGTCGGCGTCGTGCGCGAGCTGGGGGGCGAGGGCTACCAGCCCGGCGTCCGGTCGGCGTTCGACGCGTCGCTGCGCAGCCTGGAGAAGCTGGGCGCCGAGATCGTCGAGGTCTCCTGCCCGCACTTCGAGTACGGCATGGCCGCGTACTACCTGATCCTGCCGAGCGAGGTGTCGTCGAACCTCGCCCGGTTCGACGCCATGCGCTACGGCCTGCGCGCGGCCGAGGGCCGCTCCGCGGAGGAGGTCATGGCCAACACGCGCGAGCAGGGCTTCGGGCCCGAGGTCAAGCGGCGGATCATGCTCGGCACCTACGCGCTGTCCAGCGGCTACTACGACGCCTACTACGGGCAGGCGCAGAAGGTCCGCACGCTGATCAGCCGGGACTTCGACGCGGCGTTCGCCCAGGCCGACGTGCTCGTGTCGCCGACCGCGCCGACCGTGCCGTTCCCGATCGGGGACAAGGTGGACGACCCGCTGGCCATGTACCTGAACGACCTGGCCACCATTCCGACCAACCTGGCCGGGGTCGCCGGCATGTCGGTGCCCAACGGGATCTCCGAGGGGCTGCCGACCGGTCTGCAGATCATGGCGCCCGCGCTCGGCGAGGCCGTCATGTACCGCGTCGGGGCGGCGTTCGAGGCCGCCCGCGACGCCGACGAGGGCGGTCCGCTGATCGCCCGTGTCCCGGAGGTTGCTGGGGTGAGGGCATGACCACGTCCGTGGAGCTGGTCGACTTCGACGACGTCGTCGCTCGTTACGACCCGGTGCTGGGCATCGAGGTGCACGTCGAGCTGTCGACGAACACCAAGATGTTCTGCGGCTGCCCGACGGAGTTCGGCGCCGAGCCGAACACCCAGGTCTGCCCGGTCTGCCTGGGCCTGCCCGGCGCGCTGCCGGTGGTCAACCGGGCCGCGGTGGAGTCGGCGATCCGGATCGGCCTGGCGCTGAACTGCTCGATCGCGCCGTGGGGCCGGTTCGCCCGGAAGAACTACTTCTATCCGGACATGCCGAAGAACTTCCAGACCTCCCAGTACGACGAGCCGATCGCCGTCGACGGGTTCCTGGACCTGACCCTGGACGACGGCGAGGTCGTCCGGATCGGCATCGAGCGCGCGCACATGGAGGAGGACACCGGCAAGTCGCTGCACGTGGGCGGCTCCGACGGTCGCATCCACGGCGCGGACCACTCGCTGCTGGACTACAACCGGGCGGGCGTCCCGCTGATCGAGATCGTCACGAAGATGATCCCGGACACCGGGGCACGCGCCCCGGAGGTGGCACGCGCCTACGTCACCGCGCTGCGCGACCTGATCCAGTCCCTGGGCGTCTCCGACGTCCGGATGGACCAGGGCTCGATGCGTGCCGACGTGAACCTGTCGCTCTCGCCGAAGGGCGGCGCGCTGGGCACCCGCACCGAGACGAAGAACGTCAACTCGCTGCGGTCGGTCGAGCGCGCGGTCCGGCACGAGATGGGCCGCCAGGCCGGCGTGCTGGACGCGGGCGGCGAGATCGTGCAGGAGACCCGGCACTTCGACGAGTCCACCGGCCACACCCGCGCCGGGCGGCGCAAGGAGACCTCGGAGGACTACCGGTACTTCCCGGAGCCCGACCTGGTCCCGATCGCGCCCTCGGCCGAGTGGGTCGAGGAGCTGCGCGGCACCCTGCCCGAGCTGCCCTGGGAGCGCCGCAAGCGCATCCAGACCGAGTGGGGCATCTCCGACGAGGAGATCCGCGACCTGGTCAACGGCGGGGCGCTGGAGCTGGTCGAGGCCACCGTCGCGGCGGGTGCGCCGACGCAGGAGGCCCGCTCGTGGTGGGTGTCCTACCTCGCCCAGCAGGCCAACACCCGCTCCGTCGAGCTCGTCGACCTCGCGATCACGCCGGAGCAGGTCGCCCGGGTGGTCGAGCTGGTCGCCACGGGGGAGCTGACCAACAAGCTCGCCCGCCAGGTCGTCGACGGCGTGCTCGACGGTGAGGGCGGCCCGGACGAGGTCGTCGCGGCCCGCGGGCTGAAGGTCGTCTCCGACGAGGGCGCGCTGATCGCCGCCGTCGACGCGGCGCTGGCCGAGCAGCCCGACGTCGCGGAGAAGATCCGCGGCGGCAAGGTCCAGGCCGCCGGGGCGATCGTCGGCGCGGTCATGAAGGCGACGAAGGGCCAGGCCGACGCCAAGCGGGTCCGCGAGCTGATCGTCGAGCGGGTCGGGGCCTGACCCCCCTGCACCACACGCACGGGCCCCGGGCGGCCGGACACCGTCCGCCCGGGGCCCGGCCGTTGAGAACGCCACCCGCCGTCAGTTCCTCGCTGCGGTCGGCACGGCGGGCCTGCTCGCCGCGTGCGGCTGCTCCGGCGGCCACCGTCGCGCTGCTCGGCCGAGCGGCCAGGCCGCTCAGCCGGAGGCGCGGGTCGCCGTCGCGTCGGGGCCGGCGGCGCCCGGGTCCTCGCCGGGTGCCTCGGGCACGTCCCCGGTGAACTCCAGCGGAGCGGCGCCCGGCAGCGGCCTCCCGGCGGGCTCGACGAGGAACCACACGCTGACCAGCCCGACCAGCCCGGCGCCGATCAGGTAGTAGCCCGGCCAGTCCAGGTTCCCGGTGGCGGTCACCGCGGCCTCGATCACCGCGGGCGCCGTCCCGGCGAACAGCGACACCGCCAGGTTGAACGTCAGCCCGAGTCCGGCGTAGCGGATGAGGGTGGGGAACTGGGCGGGCAGCGTCGACGGGCAGACGCCCGCGAAGCAGACCAGGATCGCGGCCAGCAGGACCAGGCCGGTGGCCTGCCCGGCGAGCCCGAGCTGCAGCAGCCACACGATCGGCAGGCCGAGCACGACCAGCCCGATGCTCCCGGCCGCCAGCAGCGGGCGCCGTCCGATCCGGTCGCTCCAGCGCCCGACGACGACCACCGCGGCCAGCGCGACCACGGTGACCCCGACCTGCAGCAGGGTCGCGACCTCCCGGCTGGTGCCGGCCGCGCCGGACCGGGGCAGGGTGCCGGTGAGGTAGGTCGGCACGTACGCGGTCAGCACGTAGTTGGTGACGTTCCAGGCGATCACCAGGCCGGCGGTGACCAGCGCCGCGGAGCGGTAGCGCTTCACCAGGATCCCGAACGCGCGGCCGTGGGTCATCGTGACCAGCGCGGGGGAGCGCTCCATGAGCTGGCGGAACGCCGGCGTGTCCTCCAGGCGCAGCCGCAGGTAGACGCCGGCGATGCCGAGCGGGAGCGCCAGCAGGAACGGGATCCGCCAGCCCCAGGCGAGCAGGTCGTCGTCGGGCATCAGGGCCACCAGCGCCGCGGTGACGCCGGCTCCGAGCGAGTAGCCGACGATCGTGCCGAACTCCAGCCAGCTGCCGAAGAAGCCGCGCCGCCGGTCGGGTGCGTACTCGGCGACCACCGTGAGCGCGCCGGTGTACTCGCCGCCCGCGGAGAAGCCCTGCAGCATCCGGATGAGCACGACCAGGACCGGCGCCGCGACGCCGATCGTGCCGTGCGACGGGACGAGCCCGAGCAGCACCGTCGCGACGGTCATCAGCAGCACGGTGGCGGCCAGCACCCGCGGCCTGCCCACCCGGTCGCCGAGGTGGCCGAACACGAACCCGCCGAACGGGCGGGCGACGAACGCCGCCGCGAACGCGGCGAGGGTCAGCACCAGCGACCACCGGCCCGCGTCCGGGAAGAGGACCCGGTTCAGCACCACCGCGGCCAGGTAGGAGTAGATCCCGAAGTCGTACCACTCGGCGACGTTGCCCACCGACGCCGCGGTGGCGGCCCGGCGGACGGTGGCCTCGTCCTCGACCGCGGTGTCGAGGATCCGGCGACGGCTCCTGCGCGGCTTCTCGATCATGTGGCCCCTTCGCCGTCCGGGCGCGTGCCGGGACGTCCCGGCATACAGCGCGGCGCCTGTTCTAACATTGATATATTAGACCGGGCAACAGTGGGCGACAGGTGGATGCAGGATCGGTACCGGGCGGCGTCAGATGGCGCTGGCACCGCCGCCGGTCGGCGGCTGGATGCGTACGACCCGGTCGTCGGTGGCGCCGGGGGCTCCGCCGTCGCGGTTGACCGTCCCCAGCCACAGCAGGCCGTCCGGGGCGAGGGTGACCGGGCCGATCCGGCCGTAGGTGCCCTCCAGGACCGGCTTCGGGTCGCCGGTGAAGGTGCCCTCGGCGCCCGGGTTGAGCACGAACAGCGCCCTGCCGGTGCTCTGCGCGACGACGACCGCGCCCGGCAGCACCGTGCACCCGGCGACGCCCGGGCGGTCCGGCCAGGTCCAGGCGGGCGCGCCGAGCGTGCCCGGCGTGACGCGGTGCAGGACGTCACGCCCCGGGGTGCGGTCGGTGACCCAGGTGGTCCGCGCCGCGGGGTCGACGCACACCCCGCCCGGCGCGGTGAGCCCGCGGGCCAGGACCGGCGAGGCACGGTCGGGGTTGCCCGGGGCCGGACGGCCCAGGGTGTCGATCCGCAGCACCGCCCCGGCGAGCGGGCCCGCCCCGGCGGGCGTGGCGACGAGCAGCGAGGAGCCGTCGGCGTCGACGGCCAGCGCCCCGCCGGGCGGCAGCCCCTCCAGCACCGGCTTCGGCGCCTCACCGGGTGCGATCCGCCAGACCCGTCCCTCGGACAGGGCGTAGAGCAGCCGGTCCTCGGCGTAGCCGGGGGACAGGACCAGCCCGGTCAGCCCGCCGGCCGGGTCGACCGGCACGGTCGCGACCGGCTGCGGGGTGGCGTCGCGGCGGACCTCGAGCACGCGCCCGGTCCGCCGCTCGGCGACGAGTGCGCGGTCGCCCTGCGGGAGCACCGCCACCGCCCCGACCGGCCCCAGACAGGCGGCGACGACCTGCGGGTCCGGGTCGACGCACGGCTGCGGCGCCGGCGCGGCCCCCTGCTGCTGCTGCGGCGACGGCGCTCCGCTCGGCGGCGGTGTCCGCTCCTCCGGCGCCACCTGCGGCGGCCCGCCGAGCTCGCCCTCTCCTTCGGCCTGGGGGCGCCAGTCGCGGGAGCCCGCGTCGGGGAAGGTGGCGCAGCCGCCCAGCAGCACGACGAGCGTCGCGACGATCAGCAGCAGCCGGGCGGTCACGAGGAACCAGGCTAGGCCCCGCGAGGTGAGTGCCCGGTGAGTACGGTCGGGCGTCATGAGCAGCCCCGTGACCGTCCTGGTGCCGCACACCGTCGGAGCCGAGATCCTGTCCGGTGTGGACGGGCTGGACCCGGTCGTCTACGACCCGGAGAAGCCGCTGCCCGACGAGGCCGCCCACGCCCGCGTGCTGGTCGCGCCGTTCCTGGCGGGTTCCGACGCCGTCGGGATCATCGAGCAGGTCCCGAACCTCGAGCTGGTGCAGCTGCTCACCGCGGGCGCCGAGACGTGGATCGGGCGGCTGCCGGAGGGCGTCGGCCTCTCCGACGGCCGCGGCGCGCACGGCGGCGCCACCGCCGAGTGGGTGGTGTCGGTGCTGCTGGCCGTCTACCGGCACCTGGACCGCTTCGTGCGTGCCCAGGACCGCGGCGAGTGGGACTACCACCAGACCGAGGAGCTGGCCGGCAAGAAGATCCTCATCGTCGGCGCGGGCGACGTCGGGCAGAAGACCCGGGCCCGTCTGGAGCCCTTCGAGGTGGAGACCGCGCTGGTCGGGCGCACCGCCCGCGACGGCGTCCACGGCTGGGACGAGCTGCCCGCGCTGCTGCCGCACCACGACGCGACCGTGCTGATCGTCCCGCTCACCGACGAGACCCGCGGCATGGTCGACGCCGGTTTCCTGGCCGCCATGCCCGACGGGGCGCTGCTCGTCAACGGCGCCCGCGGGCCGGTGGTGGACACCGACGCGCTGGTCGCGGAGCTGACCTCGGGACGGATCCGGGCCGCCGTCGACGTCACCGACCCCGAGCCGCTCCCCGCGGGCCACCCGCTGTGGTCGGCGCCCGGGTTGCTGCTCACTCCGCACGTCGGCGGCAGTGTGCCGCTGGCGATGCGTCGCGCCTACGGCGTCGCGGCCGAGCAGCTCGCGGCGTTCGCCGCCGGTGACGCGCCGCCGAACCTCGTGACCGGCGCCTACTAGGCGCGCGCCGGTACTGTCGCCGACCATGAGCGGGCCCACGCAGCAGTACGACTGGGGCAACATCTCCGGCGACGAACCGGCGGAGAAGACCCGCCCGGAGCGCATGCCGGTCCCCGCCCACCTCTCCTCCGACATCGGGCTGCTCGTGCTGCGGCTGGTCGTCGGGGCGTCCTTCGCCGCGGCGGGCGCACGCACGCTGTTCGGCGTCGCGGGCGGGATCGGCCTCGACGCCAGCGCGACCGCGCTCGCCGACGCCGGGTTCACGTCCTTCGCCGGCCCGCTGGCCTGGGTGCTCGCGGTCGGCCAGCTGGTCCTCGGCGTGCTGCTCGTGCTGGGGCTGCTGACGCCGTTCGCCGCGGCGGGCCTGCTCGCGACGAAGGGCGTCGCCGTGGTGGTGGCGCTGGTGCCGGCCCTGTCGGTGCCGCTGTTCGCCTCGGACGGCGCGAACTCCCTGGAGCTGGACCTGCTGCTCGGTGCCGGGGCCGCGGCGCTGGTGTTCGCCGGGGCCGGGCGGATCGCCCTCGACGCCGGGCGTACCTACCAGCGACGCCCGCTGCCGTGGTCGGTGCTGTCGCTGCTGGTCGCGGTCGCGGTGGCACTGCTGGTCCTGTTCGTGCTGCGCCGGTGACCCCTGCCGACGACGTCTGGCTGCGCCCGCTCGCAAGGCGCCGCCGTCGCGACCTCGGGGTGCGGGCACGCACGCCGCTGACCGGCGGGTACGCCTCCGGCGGGGCCGAGCGGATCGACCTCGACGACGGCACCGCGGTCGTCCTGAAGCGGACCGGGGCGGTGGAGACGGCCGCGCTGCGTGCGGTCGCGGTGGTGAACGGGCCCGTCCGGCTGCCCCGGATGCTCGGTTCCGGCGACGGCTGGGTGCTGCTCGATCACGAGCCCGGCGCGCCGCTGCCGGCCGGGGCCCCGGTACCCGACGACGTGTGGCGCACCCTCGCGCTGGTCCACGCGCACTGGCGGCGCAACCGGCCGCGCGGCGTCCCCGTCGTCGACGACGCCTGGTGGGCGCGGCTGTGCGGGCACGCCGCGGACCGGCTGAGGGCGGCCGGGCACGACACCGCTGCCGCGTCCGTCGTGGCCTGGGCCGGGGACGACCGCGCCCGCACCGCGCTGCGCGCCCTGCCCCGCACCCTGTGCCACGGCGACGCCCACCGCGGCAACGTCGTCGCCGGTCCGGCCGGTGCGGTGCTGCTGGACTGGGGCAACGCCCGCGTCGCGGTGGGGTCGCTCGACGTCGTGGTGCTGGCCGCGCCGCCGTCCGACGGCCCGGCCGACGCGCCGTCGTCGCCGGTGCCCGCGGTCTACCGGGACACCCTGCACACCGCGCTCGGCGCGCCGGACCCGCCCGCGATGGTCGCGGTGGAGACGGCGTGGGCGCGGGCGGCGGCGCACGTGCAGTACCTGCCGTTCGCCGCCGACCACCAGGAGCCCGACCGGGTCGCCTCGATGGTCCGGGTCGCCGCCGCGGCCCTCGACGAGCTGGGTGACCTGCTCGTCACGGCCCGCCGCGGCTGATCCCGGCGAGGGCCGGAGCCTCAGCCCCGGGGCTTCGCCGTGCGACGCAGCCGGGTGTTGACGAACTCGCCCATGCCCCAGCGGCCCAGCTCGCGACCGAAGCCGGAGCGCTTCACCCCGCCGAACGGCAGCCCGGGCAGCGTCGTTCCGTGCTCGTTGACGTAGGCCATGCCCACCTCGAGCCGGTCGGCGATCTCCTGCGCGCGCTCGATGTCGCCGCTCCACACCGACCCGCTGAGCCCGTAGCTCACGTCGTTGGCCAGCGTGACCGCCTCGTCGACCGAGTCGACGCCGTACACCACGGCCACCGGCCCGAAGATCTCCTCGGAGTAGGCGTCCATGTCCTTCGTGACGCCGGTCAGCACGGCCGGGCGGAGGAACGCGCCGTCGCCGTCGGGCACCTCGCCGCCGGTGTGCAGGGTGGCGCCCTGCTCGACGGCGCGGCGCACCTGCTCGGCGACGCCGTCGCGCGCCGCGACCGAGGACAGCGGGCCGAGCCGGGTGCCGGAGTCGGTCGGGTCGCCGTGCTCGGTCGCCTCGAACGTCGAGACCAGCACCGACACGAACTCCTCGACCTTGTCGGTCGGCACGATCATCCGCTTCGGGGAGTTGCAGGCCTGGCCGCCGTTCATCAGGCGGGCCCGGGCGGCGACCTTCGCGGTGCGGGCGACGTCGGCGTCGTCGAGCACGATGAACGCGTCCGACCCGCCCAGCTCCAGGACGGCCTTCTTCAGGTTGCGCCCCGCCGTCTCGGCGACCGAGGCACCGGCCCGCTCGCTGCCGGTCAGCGAGATCCCCTGGATCCGCGGGTCGGCGATCATGTCGGCGATCTGCTCGTTGGTCGCGTAGACGTTGACGTAGACGTCGTCGGGAACACCTGCGGTGTGGAAGATCTCGTCCATCACCTCGGCCGAGGCGGCACAGATCGGGGCGTGCTTGAGGACGATCGTGTTCCCGACGACCAGGTTCGGCGCGACGAACCGCGCCACCTGGTAGTACGGGAAGTTCCAGGGCATGACCCCGACCAGCGGTCCGATCGGCTCGGTCTGCACCACCGACTCCTGCGCGCCCTGCGGGTCCAGGGTCTCCCGGGTCAGCAGGTCCGGGCCGTGCTCGGCGTACCAGCGGTAGATCGACGCGGCCAGTGCGACCTCCCCCGCGGCCTCCTTGACGGGCTTGCCCATCTCGGTCGCGATCAGCGCGGCCAGCTCGTCGCTGCGGGCCTCGTAGGCCTCGGCCACCCGGACCAGGATCTGTGCCCGGTCGGCGGCCGGGGTCGCGCGCCACCCGGGATAGGCGTCGGTGACGCGGCCCAGGACGTCGGAGACCGCCGCGTCGTCGAGCTCGGGGAACGTCCTCTCGGTCTTGCCGGTGGCGGGGTTCGTGGTCACGTAGGCGGTCATGGTGTCCTTCCGTCGCGGGGTGGCGCGGGTCGCGCTCCTGCCCGACGGGTGTCCGTCGCGGGGGGACCGGCAAACATCGGGTCCGTCTCGTCACCCCACGCCGGCCGCGGGGCGGCGCCGCGGCCGCCGCCTCCGGCTGAGACGGCGGCCGGGCGCCCGGCTCAGCGGCCGACGTTGCGTTGCAGGTGCGCCGGGTAGCGCTCCCCGGCCACCGCCGACGACGGGGCGGCCGCCTCGATCTCGGCGAGCTCGTCGGCGGACAGCTCCAGCGAGGCCGCCTCGACGTTCTGCTCCAGGTAGGTCCGCCGCTTGGTCCCCGGGATCGGCACGACGTGCTCACCGCGGCTCTGCACCCAGGCCAGCGCGAGCTGCCCGGCGGTGACCCCGCGGCGCTGCGCGATGGCGGTGAGCGCCTCGACGATGGCCAGGTTCGCGGCCATGTTCTCGTCGGAGAAGCGGGGCAGGCCGCGGCGCATGTCGCCCTCGCCGAGCTGCCCGGTCGAGGTGATCGCGCCGGTCAGGAAACCGCGCCCGAGCGGGGAGAACGGCACGACGCCGACGCCCAGCTCGGCGCACGTCGGAGCGACCGACTCCTCGATGCCGCGCGTCCACAGCGACCACTCCGACTGCACCGCGGCGGGCGGGTGCACGGCGTGGGCGCGGCGGACGGTGTCCGCTCCGCACTCGGAGAGCCCGTAGTGGCGGATCTTCCCCTCCTCGATCAGCCCGGCGAGCGCGCCGACGGTCTCCTCGATCGGCGTGTCCGGGTCGACGCGGTGCTGGTAGTAGAGGTCGATGTGGTCGACGCCCAGGCGGCGCAGCGACTCCTCGGCGCACCGCCGGACGTAGGCCGGGTCGCCCTGCGCGCCCTGGTTGCCCTGCGCGTCGCGCACGATGCCGAACTTCGTCGCCAGGACCACGCGGTCGCGGCGGTCGGCGATCGCGGCGCCCACGAGCTCCTCGTTGGCGCCGTCGCCGTAGACGTTCGCGGTGTCGAGCAGGGTGACGCCCAGGTCGAGGGCGCGGTGGATGGTCGCGATCGACTCGGCACGATCGGAGGTGTCGCCGTAGGCCTGGCTCATGCCCATGCAGCCCAGGCCCTGGGCGGAGACGGTGAGATCGCCGAGTCGACGGGTTCCGAGGCCGGTTCCGGTAGCCATGACAACCAACCTAGACGCGAACGGCCCCGGTCCGCAGGAGGGCGGACCGGGGCCGTCGTGCGTGCCGGGTCAGGGGATGCGGCGGACCGCTCCGGTGTCGGCGCTGGTCGCCATGTGGGCGTAGGCGCGCAGCGCCTTCGACACGACGCGCTGCCGGTCGACGGGCTGCCACGGCCGCTCCGAGGACTCCATCTTGGCGCGCCGGTCGGCGAGCGTCTCGGCGTCGACGAGCAGCTCCAGCGACCGGGCGCGGACGTCGAGCCGGATCCGGTCGCCGTTCTCCACCAGGCCGATCGTGCCGCCGGCGGCCGCCTCGGGGGAGACGTGGCCGACCGAGATGCCCGACGAGCCGCCGGAGAAGCGGCCGTCGGTGATCAGGGCGCAGACCTTGCCCAGCCCGGCGCCCTTGAGGAACGCGGTCGGGTGCAGCATCTCCTGCATGCCCGGCCCGCCCGAGGGGCCCTCGTAGCGGATGACCAGCACGTCGCCGGGCTTGATCTCCTTCTTCAGGATCGCCGAGACGGCGTCCTCCTGGCTCTCCAGGACGACGGCCGGGCCCTCGAACTCCCAGATGTCCTCCGGGATGCCGGCGGTCTTGATCACGGCGCCGTCGATCGACAGGTTGCCGCGCAGCACGGCGAGTCCGCCGTCGGCGGAGTAGGCGTGCTCCAGGTCGCGGATGCAGCCGCCTGCGGCGTCGGTGTCCAGGCTCGACCAGCGGTTCTCCGTCGAGAACGCCTGCGTGGTCCGGACCCCGCCCGGGGCGGCGTGGTAGAGCTCGACCGCGGTCTCCGACGGTGCCGACGACCGGATGTCCCACTCGGTGAGCCACTGCTCCAGCGACGGCGAGTGCACCGTGTGCACCCCGGTGTTGAGCAGCCCGGCCCGCCACAGCTCGCCCAGCAGTGCGGGGATGCCACCGGCCCGGTGGACGTCCTCCATGTGGTAGTCCGAGTTCGGCGCGACCTTGCTCAGGCACGGCACCCGGCGGGAGACCGCGTCGATGGCTGCGAGGTCGAAGTCGATCTCGCCCTCCTGCGCGGCGGCCAGGATGTGCAGCACCGTGTTGGTGGAGCCGCCCATCGCGACGTCGAGCGCCATCGCGTTCTCGAACGCCTCGCGGGTGGCGATGTTGCGGGGCAGCGCGGACGCGTCGTCGTCGCGGTACCAGCGGGTGGCCAGGTCCATCACGGTGCGCCCGGCGTTCAGGAACAGCTCGCGGCGCGCGGCGTGCGTGGCCAGGGTGGAGCCGTTGCCCGGCAGGGACAGCCCGAGCGCCTCGGTGAGGCAGTTCATCGAGTTCGCGGTGAACATCCCGGAGCAGGACCCGCAGGTCGGGCAGGCCGAACGCTCGACCTCGGCGAGACCCGCGTCGTCCACCTCGGACGACGCCGACGCCGAGATCGCGGTGATCAGGTCGGTGGGTGCCTGCGCGACCCCGCCGACGACGACCGCCTTGCCGGCCTCCATCGGCCCGCCGGAGACGAACACGGTCGGGATGTTCAGCCGCATCGCGGCGTTCAGCATGCCCGGCGTGATCTTGTCGCAGTTGGAGATGCACACCAGGGCGTCGGCCGCGTGGCCGTTGACCATGTACTCCACCGCGTCCGCGATGATCTCCCGGCTGGGCAGCGAGTAGAGCATCCCGCCGTGGCCCATCGCGATGCCGTCGTCGACGGCGATCGTGTTGAACTCCTTGGCGACCCCGCCCGCCTCCTTGATCGCGCCCGCGACGAGGTCACCCATGTCCTTGAGGTGCACGTGGCCGGGCACGAACTGGGTGTAGGAGTTGGCGATCGCGACGATCGGCTTGCCGAAGTCGTCGTCGCCCATGCCGGTCGCGCGCCAGAGCGAACGCGCTCCGGCGGCGTTGCGACCGTGGGTGGTGACGCGGGAACGCAGGGCGGGCATCGGTCTTCTCCAGCCGGGTCTTCCGTGGTGGTTCGTGAGGGACCCCGGTGGGCGCGTCGCGGAGCGTGGGCACGAGCCGCCCGGGGGGTGCGGCGCGACGGCGGCGGGGCGGGTCGCGTCCCGCCGGCCGGCGGGCCGATCGCCCGCAACCGTACGCCCCGCGACGGGCGTCAGTGACCCTCGGCCGGATCCTCCGGGTCGCTCACCGCGGCCGGGTCGGCGAACCGGCCACCGCTGGCGACCGAGAGCGCGGGCAGGTCGCGCGCGTGCACCGCGGGCAGGACGAGGTCGTCGTCCTCGCCCAGCACCGCGCTGACCCGCGAGCGCGAGCCGATCCGCAGACCGCGCACGTCGTCCCAGTCCACGGTGCGGGAGGAGAACGCGCCGCGGACGGTGAGCGTGTCCGGGTCCACGGTGGTGCGGACCCGCAGGATCCAGGCGATCGCCGCGACCGGGGCCACCAGCACGACCCAGAACCACGGCAGGCTGAACACCAGCGGCGTCGATCCGACGACCGCGACCAGGATGGCGAAGATGGTCAGCCGGCTCGGCTTGAACACCAGCGCGCGCGAGCCCACGCGGAGCTTGCGGCCCTCGTCGCGGACCCGGGGGGTCCACGCCAGCTCGCCGTCCACCTGCTGGGACGCCCCCGGGGCCGACTGCGGGTCGGCAGAGGTGGGGTCGGCGGGGACGGCGCGGTCGTCGGTGCTGCTCACGACCCCAGTGTGACAAATCCGGACCGTGACCCCACGGCCCGGACGGGTGGGGTCGTTTGACTCCGTCCGTGGGACGCGTGCTAGCGTCGATGCATGTTCGCCGTTCGAATTCTCGTACTTCTTGGGCGCGTCGTCGCCTGAGTTCGACCTTCTCGAACGACGACGCGCTCACCCTCGCAGCGCCCGGAGTACCGGGCGGCGGGGGTTTTTTCATGTCCAGCTCCGAGTTCAGCCCATGTCCGGCATCTGATCGACACGATCTCCAGCGAGGCAGACCCAGATGACCACCGTCCCCGCCAAGCCCGGCTCGTCCGGCCCGAAGCCGGGCCCGCCGCCCGGCCGGTCCGCGGCCTCCGGCACGTCCCGCAGCGCGGCCCCGGCAGCCGGTGAGACCACCGTGCCCGGTCCGCGCATCGTGGACGAGCCCATGACCGGCGCCCAGTCCCTGGTGCGTTCGCTCGAGGAGATCGGCTGCGAGGTCGTCTTCGGGCTTCCCGGCGGGACGATCCTGCCCGCCTACGACCCGCTCCTGGACTCGACGAGGGTGCGCCACATCCTCGTCCGCCACGAGCAGGGCGCCGGACACGCGGCGACCGGCTACGCGCAGGCCACCGGCAGGGTCGGGGTCTGCATGGCGACGTCCGGGCCGGGGGCCACGAACCTGGTCACCCCGATCGCGGACGCGCACATGGACTCGGTGCCGCTGGTGGCCATCACGGGGCAGCAGACCCGGCCGCTGATCGGTACCGACGCCTTCCAGGAGGCCGACATCACCGGCATCACCATGCCGGTGACCAAGCACAACATGCTGGTGACCGACGCGACGGAGATCCCGCGCGCGATCGCCGAGGCCTTCCATCTGGCGTCCACCGGCCGGCCCGGCCCGGTCCTGGTGGACATCCCGAAGGACGTGCTGCAGGAGCAGACCACGTTCTCCTGGCCCCCGGAGCTGCAGCTGCCCGGCTACCGGCCGACGACCCGGCCGCACGGCAAGCAGATCCGCGAGGCCGCCCGGCTCATCCGCGAGTCGGCCAAGCCGGTGCTCTACGTCGGCGGCGGTGTCCTCAAGGCCGAGGCCGCCGAGGAGCTCAGGGAGCTGGCCGAGCTGACCGGGGCGCCCGTCGTCACCACCCTGATGGCGCGCGGTGTGTTCCCCGACAGCCACCCGCTGCACCTGGGCATGCCCGGGATGCACGGCACCGTCGCCGCGGTCGCGGCGATGCAGCGGTCCGACCTGCTGGTCGCGCTCGGCTCCCGGTTCGACGACCGGGTCACCGGCAAGCTGGAGAGCTTCGCCCCCGGGGCGAAGATCATCCACGCCGACATCGACCCGGCCGAGATCTCCAAGAACCGGCGCGCCGACGTGCCGATCGTCGGGGACTGCAAGGAGGTCCTGGCCGACCTGGTCGAGGCCGTGCGTGCGGACCGGGCCGAGCACGGTGAGCCGGACCTGTCGTCCTGGTGGAAGCAGGTCGGCGGCCTGCGCGACCGCTACCCGCTCGGCTACGACGAGCCGACCGACGGCGCGCTCTCGCCGCAGTACGTGATCGAGCGGATCGGCGCGATCGCCGGGCCGGACGCGATCTACGCCGCGGGCGTCGGCCAGCACCAGATGTGGGCCGCGCAGTTCGTCAAGTACGAGAAGCCGCGGACCTGGCTGAACTCCGGTGGGCTCGGGACCATGGGCTACGCGGTCCCGGCCGCGATGGGCGCCAAGGTCGGCGAGCCGGATGCCGTCGTCTGGTGCATCGACGGCGACGGCTGTTTCCAGATGACCAACCAGGAGCTCGCCACCTGCGCGATCGAGGGCATCCCGATCAAGGTCGCCGTCATCAACAACGGCAACCTCGGCATGGTCCGCCAGTGGCAGAACCTGTTCTACGGCGAGCGGTACTCCAACACCGACCTCAACACCCACAAGCTGCGCATCCCGGACTTCCCGATGCTCGCGCAGGCGATGGGCTGTGAGGGACTGCGGGTCGAGTCCAAGGAGGACGTCGACCGGGTCATCCACCAGGCGATGGAGATCAACGACCGGCCGGTCGTCGTGGAGTTCGTCGTCGGTGCCGACGCCCAGGTGTGGCCGATGGTCGCCGCGGGCACGAGCAACGACGAGATCAACGTCCGGCGCGACATCCGGCCGGAGTTCGAGCACGACGAGCTGGCCGCGTCGGTCGACGCGGTCGCCGACGTCACCGAGCAGGCCCTGGAGGGCGAGAAGTGAGCGAGCTCCACACCCTCTCGGTCCTGGTCGAGGACAAGCCGGGTGTCCTGGCCCGGGTCTCCGGGCTGTTCTCGCGGCGCGGGTTCAACATCAACTCGCTCGCGGTCGGCCCGACCGAGCACCCCGACGTCTCGCGCATGACGATCGTCGTCGAGGTGGACGAGCTCCCGATGGAGCAAGTCACCAAGCAGCTCAACAAGCTGGTGCACGTCATCAAGATCGTCGAGCTGGAGCCGGACGCCTCGGTGCAGCGCGAGCTGCTTCTGGTCAAGGTCCGGGCCGACGCCACGGTGCGCAGCCAGGTCGTCGAGACCGTGCAGCTGTTCCGCGCCAAGGTCGTCGACGTCTCCCCGGAGGCGGTCACGGTCGAGGCCACCGGGTCGGCCGACAAGCTCAACGCGCTCCTGCGCATGCTGGAGCCCTACGGGATCCGCGAGATGGTGAAGTCCGGGATGGTGGCCGTCGGCCGCGGCCCCCGGTCCATCACCGCCGCGGCCGTCCGCTAGACAGTCGTCGCTACACAACCTCCGAGAGGAACCGTCCCAGAGCCATGAGTGTCAACATCTACTACGACGCCGACGCCGACCTGTCGATCATCCAGGGCCGCAAGGTCGCCGTGATCGGCTACGGCTCCCAGGGGCACGCGCACTCGCTGTCCCTGCGTGACTCCGGGGTCGAGGTGAAGATCGGTCTGCCCGAGGGCTCCAAGTCCCGGCAGAAGGCCGCCGACGAGGGCCTCGAGGTCGGCACGCCGGCCGAGGTCTCCGCCTGGGCCGACGTGATCATGGTCCTGGCGCCCGACACCAAGCAGCGCTTCATCTACACCCAGGACATCGAGCCGAACCTCAAGGACGGCGACGCGCTGTTCTTCGGCCACGGCTTCAACATCCGCTACGAGCTGATCAAGCCCCCGGCGAACGTCGACGTGGCCATGGTCGCGCCGAAGGGCCCGGGCCACCTGGTCCGCCGCCAGTTCGTCGACGGCAAGGGCGTCCCCGCCCTGATCGCCGTCGAGCAGGACGCCTCGGGCAACGCCAAGGCGCTCGCGCTCTCCTACGCGGCCGGGATCGGCGGCGCCCGTGCGGGCGTCATCGAGACCACCTTCAAGGAGGAGACCGAGACCGACCTGTTCGGTGAGCAGGCCGTCCTCTGCGGCGGTGCCGCCGCGCTCGTCCAGACCGGCTTCGAGGTGCTGACCGAGGCGGGCTACGCCCCGGAGATCGCCTACTTCGAGTGCCTGCACGAGCTCAAGCTGATCGTCGACCTCATGTACGAGGGCGGCATCGCCAACGAGCGCTTCTCCATCTCCGACACCGCCGAGTACGGCGACCTCACCCGTGGCCCGCGCGTCATCACGCCCGCGGTCAAGGCCGAGATGCAGAAGATCCTGGGCGAGATCCAGGACGGCACCTTCGCCCGCGAGTGGGTGGCCGAGGACGAGGCCGGCCGCGGCAACTACACCAAGCTGCAGCAGCAGGGCGCCGAGCACCCGATCGAGCAGGTCGGCGAGAAGCTCCGCGGCCTGATGAGCTGGGTCGGCGAGAAGGCCAAGTGATCCACTGCCGGACGCGTCCGGCAGGATGAATCGCGCGGGCCCCAGACGGCCCGCGGATGCCCGGGCCCGGACGCACCCATCCGGACCAGGCGACGTGGAACCCCCGTACCGGCGACACCGGGCGGGGGTTTCGCGCGTCCGGTGGGGGTGCCGCGCAACGACCCGTCCGCCCGTCCGGGTCCACGAGGGCCCCCGCGGTCCTAGGATGGTCGACGTTCGCGCACCGACCTCGGGGAGCACTCGCACACCGTGAGCACCGCAGCCACCGACCACCGTCCCGTCGTCCTGCTCGCGGAGACGCTCGCGCCCTCCGCCGTCGAGCTGCTCGGGGACGGCGTCGAGATCCGCCACGTCGACGGCACCGACCGCCCCGCCCTGCTGGCGGCGCTCGCCGACGCCGACGCGCTGCTGGTCCGGTCCGCCACCCGGGTCGACGCCGAGGCGCTCGCCGCGGCCGGCCGCCTCAAGGTCGTCGCGCGCGCCGGGGTCGGTCTGGACAACGTCGACGTCCCCGCCGCGACCGCGCGCGGGGTGATGGTCGTCAACGCCCCGACCTCGAACATCGTCTCCGCCGCCGAGCACGCCATCGCGCTGCTGCTCGCGACCGCGCGCCACATCCCGGCCGCGGACGCCGCGCTGCGCTCCGGGGCGTGGAAGCGCTCGTCCTACGGCGGCGTCGAGCTGGGCGGCAAGACCGTCGGCATCGTCGGGCTCGGCAAGATCGGGCAGCTCGTCGCGCAGCGCCTCGCCGCGTTCGGCATGACGCTGGTCGCCTACGACCCCTACATCGCGCCGTCGCGCGCCGCGCAGCTCGGCATCGAGCTGATGGGCCTCGACGACCTGCTCCGCACCGCGGACATGATCACCGTGCACCTGCCGAAGACCCCGGAGACCCTCGGCCTCATCGGCAAGGACCAGCTCGCGCTCACGAAGCCGGGGGTGCTCGTCGTCAACGCCGCCCGCGGCGGCCTGATCGACGAGGACGCCCTGGCCGAGGCGGTCCGCTCCGGGCACGTCGGCGGCGCCGGGATCGACGTCTACGTCACCGAGCCGACCACGTCGAGCCCGCTGTTCGAACTGGAGAACGTCGTCGTCACCCCGCACCTGGGCGCCTCCACCGCCGAGGCGCAGGACCGGGCCGGGACCGACGTGGCCCGCTCGGTGCAGCTGGCCCTGGCCGGGGAGTTCGTGCCGGACGCGGTCAACGTGCAGATCCACGGCGCCGTCGGCGAGGAGGTCCGGCCCTGGCTGCCGCTGGTGCAGAAGCTCGGCACCACCCTGCACGCCGTCGCCGGGCGCACCCCGACCTCGGTCACCGTCGACGTCGCGGGCGAGCTGGCCACCGAGGACGTCCAGGTCCTCGGCCTGGCCGCGCTGCGCGGGGTGTTCACCCACGTCGTCGAGGACCAGGTGACGTTCGTGAACGTGCCGCAGCTCGCCGAGGAGCGCGGGGTCACCGTGGAGATCACCACCAGCCCGGAGAGCGCCAACCACCGCAGCGTGGTGCAGCTGCGCGGCGCCATGCCCGACGGGGAGAAGGTCACCGTGTCCGGCACCCTGACCGGCCGCGCCGAGGTCGAGAAGCTCGTCGAGATCAACGGACGGCACTTCGACCTGCGTGCCGAGGGCGAGGTCGTCCTGCTGGAGTACGCCGACCGCCCCGGCGTGATGGGCCGGGTCGGGTCGCTGCTGGGGGAGGCCGCGGTCAACATCGAGGCCGCCCAGATCTCGCAGACCACCGACGGCACCGACGCCGTCATGCTCCTGCGGGTGGACCGCCAGATCGACCCGGCGGTGCTGGAGCCGATCGGCGCCTCGGTCGGCGCCCGGACGATCCGGCTCATCTCCTTCGACGACTGAGCGACCGGGCCCGTCCCGCCCTGCGGGAAACGGCTGCGCGGACCCGGCCGGTCGTGGGATCGTGTCTGCTCGCCACGAGCGGAGGGGGACCCGGTGAGCTGGCTGCGGGCACTGGTACTGGCGGGCACGACGGTCGGTGTGGGGTGCCTGGTGCTGCTCGGCGTCGGCTTCGTCACCGGGCTGTCGCTGACCGTGCCCTACGTCGTGTCGGTGATGGCGATCGTGACCGGGCCGCCGTCGGCGACGATGACGATCGGCCCCGGCATGCTCGTGGTCCTCGCCGCGCTCGTCGCGATGATCGAGGCCCCGGGCCGGGTGCGGGCCCGCCGGGCGCTGCCCCGCGCCGGCCACTGAGCCCGGTGCCCCGCGGGGCGCCCGCGCCGGTCCCGGCGGCACCGGCTCCGCCGCGCGTGGGCCGGCCGGGCGCCGGGCTCAGTCGCGCGGCGTCCAGCCCAGCGCGGGTCCGAGCGCGCCGGCGATGTCGGTGACGATCTGGACGTAGTCGTCGTGCGGGAAGCCGAACGGCAGCGCGAACACCGCCTCGTCGACCTCGCGGAACCCGGCGTCGGCCCACAGCCGTTCGGCGATCTCGGCGGAGGTGCCGACCAGATCGCGGGCGAACAGCAGACCGGCCGGGCCCTGCGGGACGCCGACCCGGGCGTCGCGCTCGCGGGCGTAGGCGGCGTAGCGCTCGCGCTGGGCGGGTGTCGCCGAGTCGGTCGGGACGACGACCAGGCCCTGCGACACGCGCCCCGCGGGGTTCGCCTCGCGGTACGCCCGGATCTGCCGGGACTGGATCGCGGCGAAGTCGGTCTCCCCGCCGGAGCGCACCACGTTGCTCGTCAGCAGGTTCAGGCCCTGCCCCGCGGCCCAGACGGCGGAGGAGTCGCTGCCCGCGCCGTACCACATGCGCCCGGCCAGACCGGGGGAGTGCGGCTGCACCCGCTCGGAGAACGACTCGATCCCGACCGTCCCGGAGAAGGTGCTCGCCCGCTCCCCGCGCACCAGGCGCAGCAGCCGCGACACCCGCTCGCGGCCGAAGTCCTCGAGGTCGGCGGTGTCCGGGTAGAGCGCGTCCCGCACGTGCTCCCACTGCATCGGCGGCCCGACCGAGACGCCCGGGTTCAGCCGGCCGCCGGAGAGCACGTCGACCGTCGCGAGGTCCTCGGCGAGGCGCAGCGGGTTCTCCCAGCCCAGCGGGACCACGGCCGTCCCGAGCTCGATCCGCGTGGTCCGCTGGGTCGCCGCGGCGAGCACCGCGACCGGCGAGGAGATGCCGAACTGCAGGTGACGGTGCCGGACGAAGGCCGAGTCGAAGCCCAGACGCTCGCCGAGGGCGATCATGTCCAGGGTCGTCTCGTGTCCGGGGCGGGGGTCGTCGCCGTCGAACGAACCGATGGTGAGGAAGCCGAGGCGACGCAGCGGGCGGTCGGGCGTGGGCACGTCCGGGGCAACGACGCCGTCGTCGCGCTTCTTCCCCACCACCATCCGGACGGGTGACGGCCGCGGCGGCCGTCCCACCCCTCGGAACGGGCCGGAGTCCCCGGAACGGCCGCGTGTCGCGGGTACTCCGACCGCGTGCGGCGCACGCGTCACCCGGACGGGACCACCCCACCGGGTGGCCGAACGATGACCCTGCGTCGGCAGGCGGTAGCGTGCGGCCAGCAGTACGACGAGAGGACGAGGTCATGCGCCTTGCGGTCATCCCCGGTGACGGCATCGGCCCGGAAGTGATCAACGAGGCACTCAAGGTCCTGGGCGAGGTCGCCCGCGACGTGGAGACGACCGAGTACGACCTCGGTGCCGCCCGCTGGCACTCCACGGGCGAGCTGCTCCCGGAGACGGTGCTGACCGAGATCAAGCAGCACGACGCGATCCTGCTGGGCGCGGTCGGCGACCCGTCGGTGCCCAGCGGCATCCTCGAGCGCGGCCTGCTCCTGCGTCTGCGCTTCGAGCTGGACCACCACGTGAACCTGCGCCCCGCGCGGCTCTACCCGGGGGTGCGCGGCCCGCTGGCGGGCAACCCGGAGATCGACCTGGTGGTCGTGCGCGAGGGGACCGAGGGGCCGTACGTCGGCACCGGCGGCCTGCTCCGCAAGGACACCCCGCACGAGATCGCGACCGAGGTCAGCCAGAACACCGCGTTCGGCATCGACCGTGTCGTGCGCGACGCGTTCGCCCGTGCCCAGCGGCGGCCGAAGAAGCACCTGACGCTGGTCCACAAGACCAACGTCCTGACCTTCGCCGGTGCGCTGTGGTCGCGGATCGTCGAGGAGGTGTCGCTGGAGTACCCCGAGGTCTCGGTGGCCTACCAGCACGTCGACTCGACCACGATCCACCTGGTCACCGACCCGGGCCGGTACGACGTGATCGTCACCGACAACCTGTTCGGCGACATCCTCACCGACCTCGCGGCGGCGGTCACCGGCGGCATCGGCCTGGCGGCCAGCGGCAACATCGACGCCAGCCGTACCAACCCGTCGATGTTCGAGCCGGTGCACGGCTCCGCCCCGGACATCGCGGGCCAGGGCATCGCCGACCCGACGGCCGCCGTGCTCTCGGTCGCGCTGCTGCTCGACCACATGGGCCAGCGTGACTCGGCCCGCCGGATCGAGGCCGCGGTCGCGTTCGACCTGGCCACCCGGGACCACGCGGCGACGGGCAACACCTCGTCGATCGGGGACCGGCTCGCCGCGCTCGTGTCGAGCCGTGAGGTCGCCACCAACTGACCCACGCACACACCGACGGGGTGGCACCGGATCTCCGGGGCCACCCCGTCGTCGTGTGCGGGCGGGTCAGACCTGGTTCGACGGACCGGTCAGCAGGGTCACCCCGGCGCCGGCGAAGTTGTCGAGGTCGGCCACGGCGGCCTGTCCCTCGGCGCCGCCCATCCCGGACTGGAACGCCGCCGCGTCGGGGAACTCCAGCACGGCCACGAGGTGGTACGGCGGCTGCGCCCCGTCCGGTCCCGGCGCGGGCCGGGAGACGGTGAACCGCTGCACACCGGGGATCTTCTTCGCCAGCGGGGCGTGCACGGTGTCGTAGTGCCGGTCGAACGCGGCGGCGTCCTCGGGGTGGTTGTACAGAGCGGTCAGCTGGAACACGGGGTTCCTCCTCGCCTCGTCCCGCGACGCTCCGGTGCGCCGCGACTGCCGTCCACCATGGTCCATCCGGCGCCCGCGTGCACCACCCCTCCGTACGGGGTCGATACGCTGGACCGACCATGAGTACTCCAGCCCAGGTCCGGGTGCGGTTCTCCCCGTCGCCCACCGGTACCCCGCACGTCGGCCTCATCCGCACCGCCCTGTTCAACTGGGCCCACGCCCGCCACCACGGCGGGGCCCTGGTGTTCCGGATCGAGGACACCGACGCCTCCCGCGACTCCGACGAGTCCTACCGGGCCCTGCTCGACGCGCTGGAGTGGCTCGGCCTCGACTGGGACGAGGGCGTAGAGAAGGGCGGCCCGCACGGGCCGTACCGGCAGAGCGAACGCGGCGAGGTCTACGCCGACGCCCTGCGCCGGCTGATCGACGCCGGCGAGGTCTACGAGTCGTACTCCAGCGCCGAGGAGATCGAGGCCCGGCACCGCGCCGCGGGCCGTGACCCCAAGCTCGGCTACGACAACGCCGACCGCGACCTCACCGAGGACCAGCGCGCCGCGTTCCGGGCCGAGGGTCGCGCCCCGGTCTACCGGCTGCGCATGCCCGACCACGACATCACCTTCACCGACCTCGTCCGCGGCGAGATCACGTTCCGGGCCGGGCAGGTGCCCGACTTCGTGCTGGCCCGCGGCGACGGCACCCCGCTCTACCCGCTGACCAACCCGGTCGACGACGCGCTGATGGAGATCACGCACGTCCTGCGCGGGGAGGACCTGCTGGCCTCCACCCCGCGGCAGATCGCGCTGCTGGAGGCGCTGGCCCGGGTCGGTATCGGTCACGGCCCCTTCACCTACGCCCACCTCCCGCTCGTCACCGGTGAGGGCAACCGCAAGCTGTCCAAGCGGGACCCGCAGTCGAACCTGTTCCACTACCGCGACCGCGGGTTCGTGCCGGAGGGACTGCTCAACTACCTCGCGCTGCTCGGCTGGTCGATCGCCGAGGACCGCGACGTGTTCTCCCTCGACGAGATGGTCGCCGCCTTCGACGTGTCCCGGGTGTCGAGCAACGCCGCCCGCTTCGACCTGAAGAAGGCCGAGGCGATCAACGCCGCACACCTGCGCCTGCTCGCCCCCGAGGACTTCGCCGAGCGCGTCGTGCCCCACCTCGCCGCCGAGGGGATCACCGACCCCGACCGCTCGGTGCTCGCCGCCGCCGCGCCGCTGGTGCAGGAGCGCAGCCAGGTGCTGTCCGACGCGGCCCGGATGCTGGCCTTCCTCTTCCGCGACGAGGACACCTTCACCCCCGACGACGACGCCGCCGCGAAGAACCTGGGCGCCGACGCGGCCCCGGTGCTGGAGGCCGCCGTCGCCGGGCTCACGGACCTGCCGGAATGGTCGGCCGCCGCGATCGAGGAGTCGCTCAAGACCTCGCTCGTGGACGGTCTGGAGCTCAAGCCGCGGAAGGCGTTCGCCCCCGTCCGCGTCGCCATCAGCGGCCGCACGGTGTCCCCGCCGCTCTACGAGAGCATGGAGCTGCTGGGCCGCGAGCGGTCGCTCTCCCGCCTGGGGGCCGGTGTCAGACGCTCCCAGGGCATGGGTTAGAGTACCTACATCAACGGAGAGCGGGCCTCGCTCCGGAACGGGGCCCGCTTTTCGATGGGGTATGGTGTAATTGGCAGCACGACTGATTCTGGTTCAGTTAGTCTAGGTTCGAGTCCTGGTACCCCAGCGGAGATCACGAATTCTTCGGAATGATGATTTCTGACAATCGGCACGGTCTCGTCCAAGGTCCCGTCGTCTAGCGGCCTAGGACGCCGCCCTCTCAAGGCGGTAGCGCGGGTTCAAATCCCGTCGGGACTACCACGGACTCCCTCACCGGGGGTCCGCAATCGAGATCGAGCCGAATGTCCTGGTCCCGTCGTCTAGCGGCCTAGGACGCCGCCCTCTCAAGGCGGTAGCGCGGGTTCAAATCCCGTCGGGACTACTCCACGAAGGCCCCGCTCCACGGAGCGGGGCCTTCGTCGTGTCCGGGCCTGGTTGCCGAGCGGTCCGGGGAGCCGGTCGGTCGTGGTGACCAGGGCCCCACCGACGCCGACCAACACGGCGCCGGCCGGGTAGAGCGGGCGTGGCCTCTACCACTCGACCAGGCGCCCGGTGACGGGCCGGCCGACCGCCGTCGCGAGGTAGAGGCCGGACACCAGCGCGACCGCGATCAGCGACGAGTTCACCAGGTTCGGCACGGCCCCGCCGATCATGGGTACGAGCTGCCGATTCCTGGTCACTGGGCCGGAGGGACCGGCGGGTTCTGGCCGCCCTCGCCTCCGCCGGGATCGGGTTCCGGCGGCTTCGAGGACGAGGAGGATGACGAGGACGTCGAGCTCTGCGGCGGCGGCGGGGCGGTCGTCGTCGTGGTCACGACCGGCGGCGGCACGGGGGCCGGGGCGTCGGTCGTCGTCGGGGCGACCTCGGTCGGCCGGTCCCTGGTCCGTTCCGGCTCGCGCACCGGTTCCTGGTCGACGGTCGTCGGGGGCGGAGCCTGGGTCGTCGTCGGGATTGCCGGCAGCTCGGGCGTCGCATTGCTGATCGTGCGGTCCTGTGGCCAGAAGAACACCGTGCCCAGCACGGCCAGCGCCGCGACGACCCCGCCGGCGCCGATGAGCAGCGCGGGAGAACGGCGGACGGGTGCGGGCCCGGGGGCGACGGTGGTCTCCCCGTCGTCGTAGCCGCCGTACCCGCCGTAGCCGTGCACGGCGGTCTGGTCGTAGCCCATCGGCGGCACGACGGGGATGCGGTCGGTGGGCGGATCGGCGCGGGCGCCCTCGAGGTAGACGGTGCGGTCCCCGTCGAGCTGGGTCGTGCCGCCGGTCGGCATCCGATCGGTGACCGGGTCCGGGTTCTCCCAGGGCAACGGGCCGGGGTCGGGGGCGAGCGCGGGACTGCTGCTCGCCGCCACCGCGCCGAACCCGCCCGAGCCGGTGCCGGGGACCGGGTCGGCCGGCCCGAGCGCGACGACGGCGCCCTTCGCGATGGTGTTCTTCGGGTCCGCGTCGACCTGCACGGGACGACCGAGCCCGGTGGAGACGAGCTCGGCGACCAGCGGGACCCGCGAGGACCCGCCCACGAGCAGCACGACCGACGGTCCGGACGCGGCCAGCCCGGCCGAGGCGATCGCCCGCTGCAGCGCCTCGACCGACTCCTCCAGCCGGGGCCGGATGCGCTCCTCGAAGTCGCTGCGGTGCAGGCGCACCGTCGTGCGGACCTCGCCGAGCCACACCGGGATCGAGACCTCCGTGTCGGCCGACAGACCCTCCTTGGCCTCGCGGCAGTCGCGGCGCAGCCGGGCCATCGCGGACAGGACGTTCGGGTCGGTCTCGTCGAGCCCCTCGAAGGCGGCCGGGACGGCGTCGCGCACGTGGTCGACGACGGCCTGGTCGAAGTCGGCGCCACCGAGCTGCTCGACGCCCTCGGGCCTGCCGAGCAGCGTGAACCCGCCGCCCGCGGCCTCCTTGCGCACGACGGCGGCGTCGAAGGTCCCGCCGCCCAGGTCGTAGACGGCGACGGTCGCGCCGGGCTCGACCCGCTCGTTCGTCGCGTAGTGCAGCGCGGCGGCCTGCGGCTCGGTGAGGAACGTGACGGTCAGGCCGCGCTCGGCGAGGGCCGCGGCGAACAGGTCGCACTTGTGCGTGCCCCAGGACGCCGGGTGGGTCACCGCGATGCGCTCGGGTGCGCCGCCCTCGGTGCGCGCGACGACGTCGACGACGTGCTCGGCCAGCAGCGCGGACAGCTGCTCGGGGGCGAAGGACAGCTCGCCCAGCGGGATCGGCGTCGGGTCGCCGATGCGCCGCTTGAACTCGCGGGCGACCCGGTCCGGTTCGGTCAGCGCGCGGCGCTCGGCGGCCTCGCCGAACAGCAGACCGCCGTCGGGTGCCACGTAGACCACGGACGGGATGTCGACCGAGTGGTCACCGAGGGTGACCATCTCGACGGTGCCGGAGCCGATGACCGCAGCCGCGGTGCGGGTGGTGCCGACGTCGATGCCCAGCAGGTAACCCATCGTCTCCCCGGTGTGCCGACCATGTCCGAAGGATCCGGCCCGGTGCCGGACCTCCACACGGTAGTGGAGCCCGGAACCGTCCCCTCAGTCGCGTCGGTACCGCAGGCAGGAACCGATCAGGTGAGCCGGTGCTGCAACGCGTCCGCCGCGGCGAGCAGGTCGGCCGCCCAGCGGACCCCCGGACGGCGCCCGATCCGGTCCACCGGCCCGGACACCGAGACGGCGGCGACGACCTGGCCCGCCGCGTCGCGCACCGGGGCCGACACCGACGCCACCCCGGCCTCACGTTCGGCGACGCTCTGTGCCCAGCCGCGGCGGCGGACGTCGACGAGCACGCGCTCGGAGAAGCTCGCGTCGGCGAGGACGAGCCGCTGCGTGGCCGGGTCGCACCAGGCGGCGAGCACCTTCGCCCCGGAGCCCGCGGTCATCGGCAGCCGGGACCCGACGGGCACGGTGTCCCGCAGGCCGGACGGCGGCTCGGCGTGCGCGATGCAGATCCGGTGGATCCCGTCGCGCCGGTAGAGCTGGACGCTCTCGCCGGTGATGTCGCGCAGCCGAGGCAGGACGGCGGCCGCGGCGTCGAGCAGCGGGTCCGGCCGCCCGCCCGCGAGCTGGCCGAGGGTCGGGCCCGGGTGCCAGCGCCCGTCCGGTGTGCGCAGCAGCATCCCGTGCGCCTCGAGCCCGACGGCGAGCCGGTGGGCCGTGGCCCGCGGCAGGCCGGTGCGCTCACAGAGCTCCGCCAGGCCGCACGGCCCCTCCGCCGTCGCCCGGAGAACCCCCACGGCCTTGTCGAGCACGCCGATCCCGCTAGACTGTCCCACGTTCCGATACTAACTTCCCACGATCTGGGAAGTCCACCGCGATCAGATCACAGAGGAGGCGGGCGTGACCACCGCAGAGAAGCCGCGCACGCTGGCCGAGAAGGTCTGGGACCGGCACCTCGTCCGCAAGGGCGAGGGCGACGAGCCCGACCTGCTCTACATCGACCTGCACCTGGTGCACGAGGTCACGAGCCCGCAGGCGTTCGACGGGCTCCGGCTCGCGGGCCGCCCGGTCCGCCGTCCGGACCTCACCATCGCCACCGAGGACCACAACGTCCCGACCCTCGACGTCCTCGCCCCGATCGCGGACGAGGTCTCGCGGACCCAGGTGGAGACCCTACGTCGCAACTGCGAGGAGTTCGGCGTCCGCCTGCACCCGATGAACGACCCCGAGCAGGGGATCGTGCACGTGGTCGGGCCGCAGCTGGGGCTGACCCAGCCGGGCACCACGGTGGTCTGCGGGGACTCCCACACCTCCACCCACGGCGCGTTCGGCGCGATGGCGTTCGGCATCGGAACCTCCGAGGTCGAGCACGTGCTCGCCACGCAGACCCTGCCGCTCAAGCCGTTCCGGACGATGGCGATCGAGGTGACCAGCGCCGACGGCACGCTGCGCCCGGGCGTCACCTCCAAGGACGTCATCCTCGCCGTGATCGCCCGGATCGGGACCGGCGGCGGGCAGGGCCACGTGCTGGAGTACCGGGGCAACGTCATCGACAACCTCTCGATGGAGGCCCGGATGACGATCTGCAACATGTCGATCGAGGCCGGTGCCCGTGCGGGCATGATCGCCCCGGACGAGACGACCTTCGCCTACCTCGAGGGCCGCGACCACGCCCCGGCCGGCGACGACTGGGACTCCGCCGTCGCCGACTGGCGGTCCCTGCGCACCGACGACGGTGCCGAGTTCGACCGGGTCGTGCGGATCGACGCCGACGAGCTCACCCCGTTCGTCACCTGGGGCACCAACCCCGGTCAGGGCCTGCCGCTGGGCGAATCCGTGCCCGACCCGGCCGCCATTTCCGACGACGGCGAGCGCGCCGCCGTGGAGAAGGCGCTGGCCTACATGGGCCTCACCGGTGGGACCCCGCTGCGGGAGGTGCCCGTCGACGCGGTGTTCGTCGGCTCCTGCACCAACGGCCGGATCGAGGACCTGCGCTCGGTCGCGGAGGTGCTCGACGGACGCTCGGTCGCGAAGGGCGTGCGGATGCTCGTCGTCCCGGGGTCGATGCGGGTGCGCTTCCAGGCCGAGGAGGAGGGCCTGGACAAGGTCTTCACCTCCGCGGGCGCCGAGTGGCGCTCCGCGGGCTGTTCGATGTGCCTGGGAATGAACCCCGACCAGCTCGCGCCCGGTGAGCGCTGCGCGTCCACCTCGAACCGCAACTTCGAGGGGCGGCAGGGCAAGGGCGGCCGTACCCACCTGGTGTCGCCGCTGGTCGCCGCCGCGACCGCCGTGCGCGGCACGCTGAGCAGCCCGGAGGACCTGGACTGATGGAGAAGTTCGACACCCACACCGGGATCGGCGTGCCGCTGCGCTGGTCCAACGTGGACACCGACCAGATCATCCCGGCCGTCTACCTCAAGCGGGTCACCCGCACCGGCTTCGAGGACGGCCTGTTCTCCGCCTGGCGCGACGACCCGTCCTTCGTGCTCAACAACGAGCCCTTCGACCGGGGGTCGGTGCTCGTCGCGGGTCCGGACTTCGGCACCGGCTCCTCGCGTGAGCACGCGGTCTGGGCGCTGATGGACTACGGCTTCCGGGTCGTCATCTCGTCGCGGTTCGCCGACATCTTCCGCGGCAACTCGGCGAAGGCGGGGCTGGTGGCCGCCGAGGTCGCCCAGCCCGACGTCGAGCTGATCTGGAAGAAGCTCGAGACCGAGCCCGGCACGGAGATCACCGTGGACCTGGGTGAGAAGACCGTGCAGGCCGGCGACCTGACCGTGCCGTTCGAGATCGACGACTACGCCCGGTGGCGGCTGCTCGAGGGTCTCGACGACATCGGACTGACCCTGCGGCACGAGGGCGACATCACCGCGTTCGAGGGAACCCGGCCCGCCCGGATGCCACGCACTCTGGCCTGATCCGAACACGGGTGGTCACCATGCTCCGACAGATGTCGTGGTGATCACCCGTTCGGACCTGTGCTGACGGACGGTATGCGACCTGGACTCGCGTCGGGATCTGGTGCGCGGCAGGGCCGCAGCCTTACCTTTCGTGACCATGAACAAGGCTCAGCTCGTCGATGCGCTGACCGCCCGGCTCGGAGACCGTCGTGCCGCCACGTCGGCCGTCGACGCGATGGTCGAGGTGATCGTGGACGCCGTCGGCCGTGGTGAGACCGTCACCCTGACCGGGTTCGGGGTGTTCGAGCCGCGACGACGCGCGCCGCGCACCGCCCGCAACCCGCGCACCGGGGAGACGGTGCCCGTCGGGGAGACCGTGGTGCCGTCGTTCCGGCCCGGCGCCGCCTTCAAGGAGCGGGTGGCCGCCAGCGAGGCCGCCGCCGCGAACGCGACCAGCGCCCCCCGCCGTACCGAGCGAGCCGCGACGGGCACCGGTCGCAGCACCGCGACCCGCAAGACGATCCCGCCGGACACCGCGGGCGCTCCGGCCGCCGCGACCGCTCCGGCGAAGAAGGCGGCTGCCCCGAAGAAGGCGGCCGCCTCGGCGAAGAAGCCGGCCCGACGGAAGGCCGCTGCGGAGAAGTAGCCGCGCCACCGCGCCGCCGTGGTCTGCCCTGCCACGCCGTCCTGTGCTCGCCGTCCACGAGTGCGTCGATCAGTACGTGAGTGCTGTCCGACCGGAACGCAGCGACGCTCACGTACTGATCGACGGGGGTCCGTGCAGGAGAGCGGGGGGCGTCGAGTGGGGTCCGGGACACCGCGCCGGTGCGGGTCAGGGCGAGGTGAGGTGGGTGCGTTGGGCGAGCAGGGCGCGGACCGTCCCGACGGTGCGGCGGGCGTTGCGGGTGAGGCCGTCGGCGGTGATCCGGAGGGTCTGCCATCCCAGCGCCGCGGTGCGGGTGTCGCGTACGCGGTCGAGCGGGTCGTCGTGGTGGGCGCCGTCGTACTCGATGGCGAGCAGGGCGTCGGGGTAGGCGAGGTCGAAACGCGCCCAGGGGCGGCCGCGGGCGTCGCACAACGGGAACTGGACCTGCGGGACGGGGAGCCCGGAGAGAACGAGCAACAGCCGTAGCCGGGTCTCGGGTGGCGATTCCGCCCGGGGGTCGGCGAGTGCGACGACCCGGTCCAGCCGGGCCGAGCCCCGCACGTGCGGGTACAGCGACCGCAGGACCAGGAGGTCGGCGGGGTCGAAGCCGGGGCACGGCGCCGTCATCCTGGACAGTCTCGGCTGGTCGGGTGCCGGTGTGCCCTGTACCGGTACGAACACCGGCCGATCCCGTCTGCGGGCGGCGAGCGCGTCGAGGGCGACGACGGCGTCGACGAGCTCGAGCCGCCGGCACAGCTCCCACGCCGTGGCGCGGGGTGAGGTGACCCGGACGCCGTCGCAGAGACCGGGTTCGAGGGGGACGCCCTGGTGCGCGAGCAGGTCCGGGCGGGGCCGGATCCGCCGTGGCGCGACGAGCTCGGCGGGCGCCGTCCACGGCCCGCAGGACGCGCGCAGGATCTCGGCCGCCGAGAAGGCCGACGCCGCGCCGAGGGGCCCGGCGTAGACCGATGCGGCCCGGGCCCGGATCACCGGGGTCATGGGGACCGCCGCAGACACGTACACGTCGGGGAACAGACGCACGAACCGTGGCCCGCGCAGCCGCGCCGGCGTGACGATCCCGCGCGCGACGGCCTCCGACCCCCGGAACGGCTCCTCCACCCGCGCACCCTGCACCCCGGCCCTCGCCCGGCGGGCCGGAACCGGCGCGCCCGTTCGCGATCGCACACGGGACGGCGCCTCCGAGACCGTTCGATCAGTGCACCAGTGCTGCCGACCCGGGGCCGACGAGCACTCAGGTACTGATCGACGCGCGGCCCGGTCACGCTGGGGAAGGGCAGGCGGAACGGCGGGGTGGGGCGATCGGCTCAGCGCGGGGGTCGGGCGCGCGGAGTGACGGGCGCGCGACCGACGGGCGCGCGACCGACGGGCGTGCGGAACCGCGGCCGCACGGAGTGGCGGGCGGTGAGTGGCGGTCGCACGGAGTGCGAGGCGCGGCGGGAGGCGCGACAGCGAGCGGGGCGGTAGGCGCGGGATGGTGGCGCGGGTCAGGAGGGCGGACGGCGGTAGTAGTCGGCCGACAGCAGGGCGCCGTCGTCGCCGAAGCCCAGGACCCAGGTGCTGGCCTTGTGCGAGGGCAGCTCGGGCTCGGGGGACCGGCCCGCGGCGGCGAGCAGGTGCCCGACGACGTCCGGGATGACCCCGCCCTGGCTGCACAGCAGCGTCACACCGGGCTGCGCCGCGAGGGTGCGGAAGCGGGCCAGGCCGTCGGCGGGGGAGACCCAGTAGCCGTGCTCACCGAGCAGCGGCTCCACGTCCGGTTCGCCCGCGCCGGACGCATGGGCGTACGGCTCGATCGTCTGGCCGCAGCGCAACGGCGGGGCGGTCGCGAGCCGGTCCGGGCCGAAGCGGTCGAGGAAGTCCGCGAGCCGGTCGGCCTGGGTGAACCCGGTACCGGACAGGGGGCGCAGGTCGTCGTCGCCCTCCCAGGCGGTCCGGCTCCCCGCCTTGGCGTGCCGCACGAGCACCACCGTCGACGACGGCGGCCCCACCCGGTCGAGCCGGTCCAGCAGGTCGGCGTCGGTCGGGCGGGTGAGGAGCGCGGCGGCCTCGTCGCGGGGCAGCCAGCGCAGGTCGTCGGTCTCGTCGGTGCCGGAGAAGCCGTGGTCGCGGACGGCCTCGGCGGCCCAGTAGTGCACGACCTTCTGGCCCTTGCCGGGCACGGCGTACGCGGTGTGGCCGAGCCGGGCGCCGAGGCGGCACCCCAGGTGCGCCTCCTCGGCGGTCTCGCGCAGCGCCGTCAGGGTCAGCGCCTCGCCCGGGTCCTGGTGCCCCTTGGGCCAGGACCAGTCGTCGTAGCGGGGGCGGTGGACCAGGGCCACCTCGACGGTGCCGTCGTCCGCGCGGCGCCACGGCACCGTCCCGGCCGCGACGACGTCGGCGATGCCCGCCGGATCGACCTCGGCGCCGTCGGTCCGGAGCTGTGCGGACAGCATCAGTCCTCGCTGCTGCCGCGACGGGAGTTCATCATCTCGACCTGGTGGTCGCGGACCCGGATGTTCTCCGAGCCCGGCGCGGGCGACGGCGACCAGGTCCCGTCCGGCCCGAGCGTCCAGCAGCGCGTCGCCGGGTCCAGGCAGGAGTCGAACATCGCGCCGAGCTGGTCGGCCAGCTTCGGGTCGGCGACCCGCAGCATGACCTCGACCCGGCGGTCCAGGTTGCGGTGCATCATGTCCGCCGAGCCGATCCAGTACTCGTCGGCCGAGCCGAAGTGCAGCACCCGGGAGTGCTCCAGGAACGGCCCGAGGATCGACCGGACGGTGATGTTCTCGCTCAGCCCGGGGCGGCCGGGCACGATCGCGCAGATGCCGCGCACCACGATGTCGACCGGCACGCCCGCCTGCGACGCCCGGTAGCAGGCGTCGATGATGGCCTCGTCGACCAGCGAGTTCGCCTTGATCTGCACCCGCGCGCCGGACTCGCCGGACAGGTGCGCCTCGATCTCGTCGTCGATGCGGCGGACGATGCCGCGGCGGATCCCATACGGCGCGACGAGCAGGCTCCGGTAGGAGGTCTGCCGCGAGTAGCCGGTGAGGGAGTTGAACAGGTCGGTGAGGTCCGCGCCGATGGTCGGGTCGGCGGTGAGCACGCCGACGTCCTCGTAGAGCCGCGCGGTCTTCGGGTTGTAGTTGCCGGTGCCGATGTGGCAGTAGCGGCGGATCTCCGACCCCTCCTGGCGCACGACCAGGCAGGTCTTGCAGTGCGTCTTGAGCCCCACCAGGCCGTAGACGACGTGCACGCCGGCCTTCTCCAGCTCGCGTGCCCAGCGGATGTTGGCCTGCTCGTCGAACCGGGCCTTGATCTCGACCAGGGCGACGACCTGCTTGCCCGCCTCGGCGGCGTCGATCAGGGCGTTGACGATCGGGGAGTCGCCGGAGGTGCGGTAGAGGGTCTGCTTGATCGCGAGCACGTTCGGGTCGGCGGCGGCCTGCTCGATGAAGCGCTGCACCGACGTCGAGAACGAGTCGTAGGGGTGGTGCACCAGCACGTCGCCCTCGCGCAGGGTCGCGAACACACTGCGCGGGGTCTCCCGCTCGGCGAAGGCCGGGTGCGTGGCGGGGCGGAACGGCTCGTCCTTCAGGTCGGGACGGTTGACCCCGTGCACCTGCCACAGGCCGGTGAGGTCGAGCAGCCCGGGGACGGTGACGACGTCGTTCGGGTCGACGTCGAGCTCGCGCAGCAGCAGCTCCAGCACGTGCTCGGACATCGTGTCGAGCACCTCGAGGCGGACCGGCGGACCGAACCGGCGCCGGGCCAGCTCGCGCTCCAGGGCCTGCAGGAGGTCCTCGTCGCGGTCCTCCTCGACCTCGAGGTCGGCGTTGCGGGTGACGCGGAACGGGTGGACCTCGGTGACCTCCATGCCGTTGAACAGGTCGCCGAGGTGCGCGGAGATGAGGTCCTCGATCGGCAGGAACGTGCACTGCCGGTTCCCGGCGCGGGTGTCGGTGTCCGGCGGGTCGACCGACACCAGCCGCGGCACGTTGTTCGGCACCTTGACCCGGGCGAACCGCTCGGTCCGGCCCTCGGGGTCGCGGACGGTCACCGCGAGGTTGAGCGACAGCCCGGAGATGTAGGGGAACGGGTGCGCCGGGTCCACCGCGAGCGGGGTGAGCACCGGGAACACCGTCTCGGTGAAGTAGTCCGACAGCCGCAGGCGCTCGGCGTCGGTCAGGTCCTCCCAGCTGCGCAGGTGGACGCCGGCCGCGTCGAGCTCGGGGAGCAGCTCATCCATGAACACCTCGGCGTGCGCCCGCGACAGCGCGCGGCTCCGCTCGGTGATCCGGGCCAGCTGCTGGCGCGGGGTCAGCCCGTCGGCGCTGCGCACGGACAGGCCGGTCTCGTCGCGGCGCTTCAGACCCGCGACCCGGACCATGTAGAACTCGTCGAGGTTGGAGGCGAAGATCGCGAGGAACTTCGCGCGCTCCAGCAGCGGCTGGCTGGAGTCCTCGGCCAGGGCCAGCACCCGGGCGTTGAAGTCGAGCCAGGACAGCTCGCGGTTGAGGTAGCGGTCCTCGGGGAGCAGCTCGGCCATCGTCGACGCCGGGGTGGTCGCCCCCGCGGGCGGCGCGATCGGGGCGGCCCCCTGGACCTGCGACGGCGCGGCGGCCGGCGGCGCGGGCGGCGTCGCGGGTCCCGACGGCACGTGCTGCTGGGACGGGATCTCCGCGGCCGGTGCCTGCTCGGCGACGCTGCGGCTCGCGGTGTGCAGCCGCCGCGACGCCGGACGCGGGGCACGGCGCGACGCCGTCCGGGGACGGCCCCCCGGGTGCGCGGAGGTGCCGTTCCGTCCGTCCAGGGTCGCCGAGTCGTCACTCACGTCGCAATTGTTTCGTACCGCTCCGCAACCGTCCACGCGGACACGGCCCCGTCCGGCGATGTCACGTACGTGGTGTGCCACACCGTCGGGCGACGGCGTCACCGGGCGGGGGACATCCGGGTGGGTGAGGTGCGGCGGGCGGCCCGTGCCGGGCGTCGACCACGGCCCGGGTCCACACCCCCACCCCGAGGGCGACGGCGTCGTCGAGGTCGGCGGCGGTGTCGACGTCGCGCCGCAGACCGGGACGGACACCGGGCAGCGGGCGTGCCCCGGAGGCGCTGTGCCGGGCGGCCGAGCCGCGGCCGAAGTGCGGGTCGAGGTCGTGGCCCGGCGCGACGAGCAGCAGCGTGGTGCCCTCGCCGGGGGCGTCGGGCTGGAAGGCGCGGGTCGCGCCGGCGGCGAACAGCACGGCGGCCGCGGCGACGGCGTCGTCGAGCTCGGCCGGGCGCAGCGCGGGCAGGTCGGCCTGCAGCGCCCCCAGCGCGGCGTGCGGGTCGCGCGAGCGCAGCAGCGCGGCACCGTGGCGCAGCGCGCCGTTGAGCCGGCGGCCGGGGTCGGTGACGACCTCCGCGCCGAGCGCGCCGACCTCCATCGCCACCGCCGGGTCCGAGGAGATCACCAGCACGTGCCGGACCGCCGTCGCGGCGACGGCGGCGGCCACCGTGTCGCGGGCCAGGGCCAGCGCGAGCCGCTGGTGCGCGTCGAGATCACCCACCCCGCCGTCGGCGGCGCCGCGCAGCCGGGTCTTGGCGCGGGGCAGCGGTTTCACCGGTACGACCAGGTCCACCCGCAGGGTCACGGCCCCAGTCTGGCACCCCGCGTGACACCGTGGGGCCTCTGTGGGGAGACTCCACGGACGAGATCCGGATCATCCCGATCCGCGACGACCCCACGACCCGCCACCGAGGCGGGCAGGAGGAGGCCGCCGGTGGCACGCGAGAAGGGCGGATTCTGGGTCGGTTTCGCCGTCCCGTTCTTCTACTCGATCGGCTGGCTCACCGGCCGGCCGCGCTACCAGGGCCGTGAGCACCTCCCGGCCCGGGGCGGCGCGCTGCTGGTCGGCAACCACATCTCGCACCTGGACCCGATCCACACCGGGACCTACGTGCACAGCGCGGGGCGGGTGCCCCGGTTCCTGGCCAAGAGCAGCCTGTGGCAGGTGCCGGTGCTCGGGCAGGTGCTGCGCGGCTCGGGGCAGATCCCGGTCTACCGCGACTCGGCCGACGCCCAGCAGAGCCTGGCCGCCGGGACGCAGGCCCTGGCCGACGGCAAGATCGTCATCATCTACCCGGAGGGCACCATCACCCGCGACCCCGACGGGTGGCCGATGCGCTCGCGCACCGGCGTCGCGCGGATGGCGCTGGCCTCGGACGTGCCGGTCATCCCGATGGTGCACTGGGGGACCCGCGAGGTCCTGAACGGCTACGAGAAGAAGTTCCGCCCGCTGCCGCGCACCGACGTCGTGCTGCGCGCGGGGGACCCGGTGGACCTGAGCGCCTACCGCGGGCGCCCGCTGGACGCCCACATCCTGCGCGAGGTCACCGACCTGATCATGGGACGGGTGCGGGAGCTGCTCGCCGAGGTCCGCGACGAGGACGCGCCGGAGGAGTTCTACCGCCGCCGCCCGGAGAGCGAGGCGGGCCGATGAGCGTCCCCCCGGCCCCGTCGTTCGGGGAGCGTCCGGTCAACGAACCCGTGCACTCGATCCACCGCGTCGCCGTGCTCGGCGCGGGCAGCTGGGGCACCGCGTTCGCGAAGGTCCTCGGCGACGCCGGCCGCGACGTGCGGCTGTGGGCCCGCCGGGCGGAGGTGGCCGAGGCGATCAACGCCGACCGGCGCAACCCCGACTACCTGTCCGACGTCGCGCTGCCGGACACGCTGCGGGCCACCCACGACGCGGCCGAGGCCCTCGACGGGGCCGACGCGGTGATCCTCGCGGTGCCGTCGCAGTCGCTGCGCGACAACCTGGAGCGCTGGCGGGACCTGGTCCCGGCCGGGGTCACCCTCACCAGCCTGGCCAAGGGCGTCGAGCTGGGGACGCTCAAGCGGATGACCGAGGTCATCGACGACGTCACCGGCGTCGGGGTGGACCGGCTCGCCGTGGTGTCCGGGCCGAACCTGGCCGCGGAGATCGCCCACGAGCAGCCGACGGCCACCGTCATCGCGTGCGAGGACCACGACCGTGCGGTGGCGCTGCAGACCGCCTGTGCGACCGGTTACTTCCGCGCCTACACCAACACCGACGTCGTCGGGGCGGAGCTGGGCGGGGCGGGCAAGAACGTCATCGCGCTGGCCGTCGGCGTCGCGTCCGGGATGGGTCTGGGCGACAACTCGCGGGCGTCGCTGATCACCCGCGGGCTGGCCGAGATGTCCCGGCTCGGGATGGCGCTCGGTGCCTCGCCGCTGACCTTCGCCGGCCTGGCCGGCATGGGCGACCTGGTGGCGACGTGCAGCTCCCCGCTGTCGCGCAACCGCACCTTCGGCGAGCAGCTCGGCCGCGGCGCGAGTCTCGCCGAGGCGGAGAAGGCCAACCACGGTCAGGTCGCCGAGGGCGTGAAGTCCTGCCTGTCGATCTGCGAGCTCGGTGAGCGCGCCGGGGTGGAGCTGCCCATCGCCGACGCGGTGCGCCGGGTCTGCCACGAGGGCATGACCGCCCACCAGATGGCCAAGGAGCTGATCTCCCGGGCCCCGAAGCCGGAGTGAACCCCATGCTCGGAGACGGCACCCGCTGCGTGCGCGGCGGGGAGCACGACGCCCACGCCGTCGGCGATCCGGTGCACCGCGGGCCGGTGCTGACCAGCACGTACCACCTCGGGCGCCCGGAGGAGGCCGACCCGGGCGCGGACTTCTACGCCCGCGCGGACAACCCGACGTGGCGGCAGTTCGAGGCCGCCGTCGGCGAGCTCGACGGCGGGCCGTGCACGGTGTTCCCGTCCGGGATGGCCGCGATCGCCGCGGTCCTGCGCGCCTTCACCGGTACCGGGCGCGGCGTGCTGCTGCCCAGCGACGGCTACTACGTCGCGCGCCTGCTCGCCGACGAGGAGCTCGCCCCGCTCGGGGTGCCGGTCGCCTACTGCGCGACCGCGGGCGACTGGGCCTCGGCGATCGCCCGGCACCGGCCCGCACTGGTGATGCTGGAGACGCCGTCGAACCCCGGCCTGGAGGTCTGCGACGTCGCCGCGGTCGCCGCCGCCGCGCACGCGGCCGGTGCGGTCGTCGCCGTCGACAACACCACGTGCACCCCGCTCGGGCAGCAGCCGCTCGCGCTCGGGGCGGACCTCGTCGTCGCCAGCGACACCAAGGCGCTGTCCGGGCACGGGGACCTGCTGCTCGGGCACGTGTCCGCGGCCGACCCGGTGCACCACGAGCGGGTCCGCGCCTTCCGCACCCGCGGCGGCGCGATCGCCGGGCCGATGGAGACCTGGCTGGCGCTGCGCGGGCTCGGCACCCTGGACCTGCGGCTGGCCCGGCAGGCCGAGAACGCCCGCGCGCTCGCCGTCGCGCTGCGGGAGACCCCGGGCGTGCACGACGTGCGCTGGCCCGGGCTGGCCGACGACCCGTCGCACGTGCTCGCCCGGACCCAGATGCGGCGCTGGAACGGGATCCTGCGGTTCACCCTCGCCGACACCCACGCCGTCTCGGACTTCCTGGCCGCCACGACGCTGGTCGACTCGGCGACGAGCTTCGGTGGGCTGCGCACCGCCGCGGACCGGCGGGCGCGCTGGGGCGACGCGGTGCCGGACGGTCTGGTGCGGCTGTCCTGCGGGGTCGAGGACACCGACGACCTCCTCGCCGACGTGATCGGCGCACTCGGGGGCTGATCCGCGCCGCGGAACCGACGGGACACCCGGCGTCGGTCCGTCTATCACACTCGCGTAACCCGGCTTCCGTATGGTCGACTACATCCGGACCTCGAGCGTTCGCGGAGGTGGTCGCGTGCCGTACCGACAACCCGTCCCCGGTGGTGCCGAGATGATCTCGGGTGGAGATCTGCGGATGGTCGATCCGCTCCCCGACGATCCCGTCCCGGCACCCGGGACCGAGCCGCCGACCACGGCTCACGTCCCGGTGGGGTCCCGGGTCCTGCTCCTCAACGCCAGCTTCGAACCGCTGGCCGTGGTGACGTCCAAACGTGCCATCTGCCTGCTGCTCTCCGGCAAGGCGGAATGCCTCCAGGAAGCTCTGGAGGGTGCCGAGTTCCGCTCGGAGAACCTCGCGCTCCCCGCACCCTCGGTCCTGCGCCTGTCGCGCTACGTCCGGGTGCCCTACCGCCGTTCGGTCCCGATGACCCGGGCCGGGGTGCTGCGGCGCGACTGCCGCCGCTGCGCCTACTGCGGCAAGCGGGCCGACACGATCGACCACGTGGTCCCGCGCAGCCGCGGCGGCGCGCACACCTGGGAGAACTGCGTCGCCGCCTGCAAGGCCTGCAACTCGCGCAAGGCGGACCGGCTGATCGAGGAGATCGGCTGGACACTGGGGACGACACCGGCGCCACCGCCCCGTACGGGTGCCGGGGTGCTGGTGCTGGCGGTGGAGCCGTTGCCCGCGTGGGAGCCGTGGTTGGCCTCGGTCGCATGACATGACCGCGCACAACTGAATACGGGCTGTCACGCCCCTGGGGATCCGTTCACCATTCTGGGTAACCTGCCATCGCCAAGATCGTTGATCTCAGGAGCGAAGCAGCCGGGGCCCGGATACCGGCCTGGACGGAGGAGCCCTCGATGGACGGGCGGAGGCGGCGCGCACGGATCGCCGTGTTGGTCGGATCCCTGCTGTTCGCGACGGCCGTGGCGCTGTCCGTCGTGCCGGTGGCGAACGCGTCGCCACCGGCCGGTCGGCTGCGGCTCGGCCACCTCGCGCCGTCGGTCGGCGCCGTCGAGGCCCGGATCGAGGGCCCGGACGGTGCCGCATCGTCGCCGCGCCTGGCGGCGCCGGACGTGCGCTACGGGACCGTCTCGGGCTACCTCGACCTCGCCGCCGGGCAGTACACGGTGTCGATGCACGCGGTCGGGAGCGGTCCGGACTCTCCGGCCCTGATCTCGGCACCGGTCCGCGTCGACACCGGAGCCTCGCGGTCGTTGTTCTTCTTCGACAGTGCGCCGGAGGGACGGCCGAAGGGGCGGGTCGTCGACGACGACGTGGCGGCCCCGGGTGCGGGTCTCGGCCGGGTGAGGCTCGTCCAGGCCGCCCACGCCGGGTCCCTGCTGGAGGCGCAGGCGGTGGGTGGTCCCCGTCTCGCCACCGATCTCGGCTACGGGACGGTGACCGGGTACGCGACCGTCGACGCGCGGACCTGGGACGTGCGTCTGGCCAGCGATGGCAGGACCGAGGACGCCACGCTCCCCGTCGGGCCGGGCTCGGTGAGCACCGTGGTCGTGACGTCCGCCGCCGACGGCGCCCTGACGGTGCAGTCGCTCGTCGACCGGCCAGGTGTCACCGCGGCCACCGGAGGGAGCGCGGCGGCGCCGGTGATCCCGCGGGGCGGTGTGCCCGCGGGTGCCGGCGGCGCGTCGGACGGGCCGGGTGTCCTCCCGCTGCTCCTGGCCCTGCCGGCGGCCCCGGTGCTGGCCTACGGGATGACCGTCCTGGGTGCGGCCCGCCGCCGGAGGTGACCGGTGTCCCCCGAGCACTCCCGTCCGGCCGGTCCGCCGCCGGCCGACCCGGTCCACCTCGACGCCGACGGTGCGCCGTGGCGCGCCCCGATGCGGACCCCGGTCGGACCTGCGTGGAGTCCGCCACTGGTCACGCGGCCCGGCCCCGTCGAGCGCGCGCGCCGGCTCGTGGCCGTGGTCCGTCCCGAACCGGTGCCGTCCGGCCCCGCGGCGCGCGCGGCGGCCGTGGCTGCCCTGCTCGCCCTCCCGCTGCTGCCCGTCCTGCTCGGAGATCCCGATCCGCCCGTCGCCCCGGCCGGGGAGGCGGTGCGTGTCGCCGGCCCGCCGGCCGCCCCGGTCGGCCGGGTCGCGGCGTCGTCGCCGCCGTCGTCCGCGCCGCGCGCCCGCCCGGTCGCGCCGCCGTCCGGGCTCGTGGTGCCCGCGATCGGGCTGCGCGCGGGGTCTCCGGAGCAGTTGACGATCGGACCGGACGGTGCGCTCGGTGCGCCCGCCGATTTCGACCGCATCGGTTTCTGGACCGGTGGGCCGACCCCGGGGCAGGCGGGACCGGCGGTGATCGTCGGCCACGTCGACTCGTTCCGCGGGCCCGCGGTGTTCTGGCGGCTGCAGGAGATCCCGGTCGGCGCGACGGTCACCGTTCCCCGGACCGACGGGCGGTCGACGACGTTCACGGTCGACCGGATCGAGGTCTACCCGAAGGACCGGTTCCCGTCCGACGAGGTGTACGGACCGACGGCGAACGCGCAGCTGCGTCTCATCACCTGTGGCGGATCGTTCGACCGGGCCGCGCGTTCCTACCGGGAGAACGTCGTGGTCTTCGCGTCGGTGCACTGACCGGTATCCGCACCGGCCGGCGCACCCGGACGTACAGGAGCCCCTGCCGTTCCGAACGGCAGGGGCTCCCGTGTGCGTCCCGCGGGCGGACCGTCCGCGGGACGGCGGCCACGGGTCAGCGGCGACGCAGCAGCGCCGAGGTGAGGCGGGCGGCCCGGCCGGCAGCACGCCCGGCACCGGCACCGGTGCGTGCGCGGAAGGCCCGGCAGCTGACGCCGCAGACTCCGCAGTCGGTGCCGGCGCGATAGTGCTCGTGCGCGTCGCGCTCGTGGCCGCAGCGGCAGAGCCCGGCGCCGGCCGGGACGGTGGCGACGGGCGGCGGCCCGGCGTCCTCGGCGGCGGCGCGGGGCGCCGGGATCGCCGCGACGGTGGCGGCCGGGATGTCGGGCGTGACGCTCATCGGGTCTCCTGTTCGGTCCGCGACGGCCGTGCGGCCGTTCTGTCCCTGGATTCGCCTGGGCCGTGCGGACCATTAGCGTGAGGGCCACCGGTTCCACAGATGTGATGAGGTCTGGCGTATCCGACGTTGCGCTGAGTGCCTTCCGGGGCCTTGATCTGCAGCGATTCATCACGTTGCGTACAACCGACGGGGTGGCCGCGGGTTCCGCGGTAACGCCGGTCGCCGCCGGACGACGAACCGGGTGAACCGATCCGGATCATCCAGGAGACCTGATGCGCGACGCCGTACCCCCGACCCGGCACGACGACGTCGTGCCCGGCCTGCAGACGGGGCGACCCGGCCGCCGGGGCCGTCGCGTGCTCGTGGCGTTGCTCGCCGTCGTACTGGTACTGCTGCTCGCCGTGGCGGGCGCCGTCGCGTACCTGACCTCCAGCATCGGCGGAGGCATCTCCCGCATCCCCGACGCGTTCCGCGGCATCGACGCGGGAAGCCGCCCGGCGTCGTTCGGCGGCACGACGTTCCTGCTCGTCGGGACGGACTCGCGCTCCTCGGAGCCCACCACCGGCGTCGACGCCACTCCGGGGGTCGACGCGGGATCGCAGCGCTCCGACGTCATCATGCTCGGCACCCTGGCTCCGGACGGGGAGCACGGCAGCGTCGTGTCCATCCCGCGCGACTCCTGGGTCGAGATCCCGGGCCGCGGCACGAACAAGATCAACGCCGCGTACGCGTTCGGTGGTGCACCGCTGCTCATCGAGACCGTCGAGAACCTGACCGGGGTGCGGGTCGACCACTTCGGCGTCATCGACTTCGCCGGGTTCACCTCGCTGGTCGACTCGGTCGGCGGGATCGACGTGACGGTCGCGCGGGCCACGAGCAACGCCGGGGTGGACTTCACCGCGGGGGAGAACCACCTCGACGGGGGCGAGGCCCTGGCCTACGTCCGGCAGCGCTACGGCCTGCCGAACGGCGACATCGACCGTGCGGCGCGCCAGCAGAACGCGATCAGGGCGCTGCTGGAGAAGGTCCAGGAGAAGGCGAGCACGGACCCGGCCGCGCTCTACGCTTTCGCCACCAGCGTCGGCGATGCGGTGAGCGTCGACGACTCGTTGTCGAACACGGGGCTGGTGCAGCTGGCACTGGAGAACCGGAACCTGCGCGGGTCGGGGGTGGCCTTCGTGACGGCGCCGGTCGCCGGTCTGGGTCGGGAGGGCGCGCAGTCGGTCGTCTACCTCGACGGGCGTGCCGCGGATCTGTGGGATGCGGTGCGCAACGGAACGGTGGCGCAGTACGCGGACCTCAACCCGACCGAGGCACTCGGCGGGACCCCGTCCTAGCGCGCACGGCCCGGACGAGGCCCACCGGCCCGTCACCGCGCCACCGGCGGACCGCCTCGCCGAGCACTCGGTGCAGGGTCCCCCCGGCGATACGCCGTCGCAGTGCGGCACGGGCGCGGGCCGCGGTCACCAGGGCCAGGACCGGCACGGACCGGCGTGCGATGAGCAGCGCCCGTTCCTGGTGGATGGGTACGGCCCGCCAGCGCCGCTTGTACGGCTCGTCCCCGCGGAGCATGTCCAGTGACGCGAGGTCCCGCTCGGCCACCACCTCGATCCCGCGCCGGATGGTGAGCGCCGCGACGTCGACGTCGGCGCGCAGGGCCGGATCGGCCCCGACGAGGTAGCTGTGCACGGATCGGCCGCCGAGCAGGAGAAGCTCGGCCGCTACCGGACGCCCGTCGCGGTGGTACAGGTCGATCTGGGCGGCGCCCGCTCGGGCGAGGCCGGGCACGGCGTCGGTGAGCAGCCCGCGGAAGCGGTGCGCGTGGTGCTCCGGGTTGATCGCACGCCCGGCCCACTGGCGGTGGTGGAGCTCGAGGAGGGTGTCCACGGCGCGGGGAAGGTCCTCGGCCGGTGCGGCGGCGCAGGTGATGCCGGACCGTTCCGCGGTACGCAGCCGGCGGCGCAGGTACTTCGGGGCGGGACCGGCGGCGAGCATGTCGTCGACGGTCCGGTGGGGGATCTCCGGGCACACCGAGGCGGGGGTACGGACCGTCCGTCCCGGCCACACCGCGGCGAGCACGGACGCGACGCTGCCCTCCCGGATCTCGGGTAGGTCCATCACGTGCCAGTCGCGCACGGCGAGCAGTGCGTCGGCGAGGTACGGCACGGCCGGCCCGCGGTGGGTGTCGTCGGCGAGGAACTCCGTGACGTCGGACAGACCGCGGCCCACGGGAGCGAGCCGCCGTACACCGCCCCGCCGTTCGGTGAAGACCGCGGCGCCCGCGACGAGCAGACCGTCGCGCCGCACCGTGACCAGGCAGGGTTCGCCGGCCGGGCCGTAGTGCTGCCACCACGCCCTCAGCCAGGCACTGCGCTGGAACGGGGTGGCGGTGGCGCAGCGGTCGACGAGGTCGTCCCACTCGGCGGCGACGGAGTCGAGCCCGTCGAGCCCGGTGAGATGACCGATGACCCACCGGGGAGCGGCGCCGCGTGCGGCCGTGGGCCGCGACGGGCCGGTCACGGCGCCGCCAGGACGGGGGCGTCGTCGGCCGGGTGGTGGCGCGGACGCCGGGACCGGATGCCCATGTGCATCCGGTTCCCGTACGCGCTGGGTGTGTCGGTCACGGTCGTCCGTCCGTCGGCGCAGGGTTACGCCGACGACCTCGTCGAGTGGGTGGAAACTGTTACTTCGTCCGTTTCGGGACCGGTCAGGCCCAGATCTTCCAGGGCGCCTCGCCGCGCGCCCACAGGCTGTTGAGGTACTCGAAGTCCTTGAAGGTGTCCATCGCCGACCAGAAGTCCTCGTGGCGGTGCACGTTGAGCTGCCCGTCGCGGGCCAGGCGCTGCAGCGGCTCGTGCTCGAGCCACACGCCGTCGTCGCCGGGCTCGCCGAGGTAGGTGTCGAGGAACTCGCGGCGGAAGGCGAAGTACCCGCCGGAGACGAAGCCGGTGACCTGGGTGGGCTTCTCGTTGAACTCCACGACCCGGTCGCCCTCGACGTTCATCTCGCCGAACTTCGACGTCGGGTGCACCCCGGTGACGGTGCCGATCTTCCCGGACTGCTCGTGCTCCTTGGCCAGCGCGGTGATGTCGACGGTGCCGACGCCGTCGCCGTAGGTCAGGAAGAAGTTGTCGGTGTCGACGTAGGGGGCGATGGTGCGCACCCGGGAGCCGGTGGCGGCCTCCAGCCCGGTCTCGGCGAAGGTGATCTCCCAGTCCTCGTCGACGCCGTTGTGGAAGTCGATGCGGTGCCGGTCGGACATGGACAGCGTGAAGTCCGCCGAGCGTGCCCGGTAGTCGAGGAAGTACTCCTTGATCGCCCAGCTCTTGTACCCCAGGCACAGGATGAAGCGCCGGAAGCCGTGCTCCCGGTAGGTCTTCATGATGTGCCAGACGATCGGCCGGTCACCGATCTCGACCATCGCCTTGGGCAGGCTCTCCGATGCCTCGCGGATGCGGGTGCCCTTGCCTCCGCAGAGGATGACGACGGGGGTCTGGGGGTCCATGGGGGTGTTCCGTTCCTTCGTGGGGAGCGTGGTGGGGCGACGGCGTCGTAGTGGTGCAACCGAACACCACTACCGCACTGTTATCGCCGTCGGGCTGTCTCCCGCCTCACATCGGGCGACACCGGACAGCGCGGGTCGCCTCGCCACGACCTGTCCGCAGGTCATCCAGGGCTCCGGTGGGGACGGGATGATCGGCCCCGTCGTTTCCGTTTCGGAAACGACGGCCGCCCCGCCGGAGGTCAGGTGCGGGTGTCGACGAGGTCGAAGACCCGGATCCGGCCCGCCGGCCGCGCCGCACACGTCAGCGGCCGGTCCACCTCCACGAACCGTTCCCGCACCTGCACCACGCAGTCCGGGTGGTGGAACGTGACCCGCCAGGACGTGTGCCCGGGGGGCCGCCCGTCGGAGTCGACGTCCGCGACGCGCAGGTCGTCCACCCCGGTCGCGCCGGTGACGGCACGCGCGTGGTGCTGGGCGGCCTGCACGGCGGGCGGCAGCGCGGAGCGCCCCCGCAGCAGACCGGGGACGACGAGCCCGCGTCCGTACTCCCGCACGACGGCGGGCCCGTCGGCCGGGGTCACGCCGCCGTAGGTCAGGCCGTGGGGGAGCAGCACCAGGGCGGGGGCGAACCGGCAGCCGCCGATGTGGCTGCACTCCCAGGTGCCCTCGGGGTCGTCGGCGACGAGCGCGGCGGCGAGCGGCCGACCGCGGACGGCGCAGCAGGCGTCGTGGCGGCCGTGCGCGCAGACCAGCACCAGCGGGTCGCGGTGCGGGTCGCCGTCGGCGTGGACGGCGGCGGCCAGCTCGGCGGGGGAGGACCAGATGCCGGTGCGGACGTCCTCGTGCCCGGGCCGGGCGTCGACGCGGAACCAGCGCCGCCCCGGCTCGACGGTGTCGCGGTCCCGGCGCCCGGGCCGGCGCACGAGCACGACCCGCGCGCCCACCTCCCCGGCCCAGGACCCGAGCGCCGCCGCGGCGGCGGGGTCGAGCCCGGCCAGGGCCTGACGCGGCCACGGCCCGGGATGCTCGACGAGGAACCAGTGCCGCGCGGGCGGCGCAGTGCCCTCCGCCGGGTCACCGGCCGCCTCGGCGAGCTCGGCGCAGCGCTGGTACTCCCGGGCCGCGGTCACGCCGAGGCCGGGACGAGCACGCCCTCGCGCAGCAGCCGCCGGACGAGGACGATCTGGTCGTCGGCGTCCAGCCCGGGCAGGTCCCCGACGGTGTGCGTTCCGCCGCCGAGCAGGGCCGCCAGAGCGGGTGCGACGACGGCGGGCAGCGTCAGCGTCTTCTCCGCCAGTTCCAGCACGACCCGATCATCACCCGGGACGAGGCGGTGGTGCACCCCGAGACGCCGGCGCACGGTGTCCCCGGGCGCGAGATCGCGGGCGAACGCAGCGGCGGCGACCGGCCGGACCGGCTCCGGGCGCCCGCCGGACCACAACCGGCCCCGGACCCGGCGTGACACGTCCTCGGCGGGGACGGCGGCGAGGGCACCGGTCAGCGCGGCGCGGACCGCGTCGAGGTGCGGGGCGAGCTGCTCAGGGTCGGCGAGGTCGACGCCCAGCGGCAGGCTCGCGCGCAGCCGCTCGTCGGAGGCGACCAGGCCCAGCAGCGACTCGACCAGCGCGTACCGGGTCACCACGTGGACGCCGACGGTCAGGTGCGCCGAGACGTCGCCGAGTGCGGTGGCGGAGTGCAGCCAGCCGCGGGGGAGGTAGAGCACGTCACCGGGTTCGAGGACCCGGTCGATCACGGGCTCGTCGTCGCGGGCGCGGGCGGCGACGGCGTCGCCGTGGTCGCTCCAGGGCTGGCTGCGCAGCGGGTCGGTGTGGACCGGTGCGTGGACGCGCCAGTGCTTCTGCCCGGCCAGCTGCAGCACGAACACGTCGTGCACGTCGTAGTGGGCGGAGAAGCCCTGCGACTGGGGCGGGGTGATGTAGGCGTTCGCCTGCACGGGGTGGCCGAGGTCCTCGGCGAGCGCGGTGCAGAAGTCGATGACGCCGGGCCAGACGCGGTGCAGCGCCTGCAGGACGACGGTGCTGCCGTCGCCGAACAGCGCGGCGACCCTGTCGTCGCGGACCTGGTCGCCGATCTCGGCGCCCACCCCGCCCGGGCCGGTGAAGTCACCCGAGCCGACGACGGACCCGTTGCGGGCCAGCCGCAGGAACGGGGTGCGCAGCCCGCGACGGGACAGCAGCTCGTCGACGCCGTCGAGGTCGAGCAGGTCGCCGAACGCGCCGGTGTCCGCGCCGGTGCGCAGCAGCGCGGTGGTGCCCCAGTGCCGGGCGCCGAACGTGTCGGTGTCCGAGCCGACCAGCCGCGCGAGGGCGCCGTTCCCGGACGCCGCGCGCGCGCCGGCCGGCGCCGGGGTGCCCGCGGGGGGCGATCCGGCACCGGCCGTCGGCTCGCTCAGCTCAGTTCGCACCGCTGTCGGCGCCACCGTCGGCGCCGCCGTCGTGCTGGCCCGGGGTGCCCTCGCCGGCACCGGAGTCCGCGGGGCCCTCGGCGCCGGAGTCCGCGCCGCCGTCGGCGCCGCCGTCGTGCTGGCCGGGGGTGCCCTGGCCGGCGCCGGAGTCGGCCGGGCCCTCGGCGCCGGAGTCGGCGCCGCCGTCGGCGCCGCCGTCGTGCTGGCCGGGGGTGCCCTGGCCAGCGCCGGAGTCCGCGGGGCCCTCGGGGCCCGAGTCGCCGCTCGTGGTGATGTCGTCGTCGTTCAGAGCCATGGTGGTCTCCAGAGTCGGTCGGGACGGTCGGGGGGCGGCTACCCCACCGGGAGCCCGGTCATGCACGTGCTTGCGCCGGAGAACAACGACGGCGGGGGCGGTCACCGGTGCGGTGTCCGCCCCCGCCGTCGCGGAGGACCCGGGAGTCGGGTGGTCAGTAGGCGCCCCCGCCGCGGGTGACCGCACCGGCGGTGCGGGCGAGGATCTGCAGGTCGAGCATCGGGGACCAGCGCTCGACGTACTCGGCGTCGAGGCGGATGGACTCGTCCCAGGACAGGTCGCTGCGGCCGGACACCTGCCACAGGCCGGTCAGGCCGGGCTTGACTGCGAGGCGGCGTGCGGCCAGCGGGCAGTAGGCGTCGACCTCGCGGCGCAGGGCGGGGCGGGGGCCGACGAGGTGCATGGTCCCGGCGACGACGTTGAACAGCTGGGGCAGCTCGTCGAGGGAGTAGCGGCGGAGGACGCAGCCGACGCGGGTGACGCGGGGGTCGAAGCACATCTTGAACAGCGGGCCGGCGCCCTCGTTGCGGGCGGCGAGCGCGGCGAGGCGGGCCTCGGCGTCGACGACCATGGACCGGAACTTCAGCATCTCGAAGTCGCTGCCGCCGCGGCCGACGCGGGTCTGGCGGAAGAACACCGGGCCGCCGTCGAGCTTCACGGCGATCGCGACGGCGAGCATGACCGGGGCGAGCAGCAGGATCAGCAGCAGGGCGACGACGGCGTTGAGCACCGTGTAGGCGCGGCCGGCGGTGCGGCGCGGTGCGGCGGCCGGAACCGCGGTGACGACGGCGAGCTCGACGGTCCGGGTGGCCTCGTCGACGGCGGCGGCCGCGGCCTCGGTGGCCCGGGTGGCCTCGCCGACCGGGTCGGCCGTGGTGCGGGCCTGCCGGATGGTGGTGCGGTGCGCCGGTGCGGTCATCGCGTCGATCCCCCTGTGCGATCCGGGCCCTTCGGCCCTGTTCTCGATCAGGCTGTCGAGATCGAATACCCCCTCATTAACGATCTCGGGGGCAGATCGACAATCTTGACTACGTGCCGTGACCGCCGGTCAGCAGCGGGCGTCGACGAGGTCGAACACCCCGATCCGCCCGGCCGGCCTCGCGGCGCAGGTCAGGGGCCGGTCGACCGGAACGGACCGTTCCTGCATCTGCATCCACACTCCGGCGCGGGTGAACGTGACCTCTCGGCGGGAGCACCGTCGGAGGTCACCTCGCCGACGCGCAGGTCGTCCGGACCGGTCGCGCCGATGGCGAGCCGTGCGTGGTGCTGGGAGGACTGGACCGCGGGCGGCAGCGAGGAACGGCCGCGCAGCTTCCCGTGGACGACGGAGCCCGCGCGTGGTGGCGGACGATCGTGGGCGCCTCGCACGGGCCGAGGCCGCCATAGGTGAGGCAGCGGGGGAGCACCACGGAGGGGGCGCAGCGGTAGCCGCCGATGTGGCTGCACCCCCAGGTGTCGTCGGGGTCGTCGGCGACGCGCGCGGCGGTTAGCGAGTGGCGGCGACGGCATCGGTCAGCGCGCCGCGCACGGCGTCGAGGTGCGGGGCGAGCTGCGCGGGGTCGGCGAGGTCGAGGCCGAGCGGCAGGCTGGTGCGCAGACGCTCATCAGAAGCGATGAGGTTCAGGACCGATCCCGCCAGGGCGTAACGGGTGACGACGTGAAAACCGATTGTCAGATGTGCCGATACGTCCCCGAGTGCCGTCGCCCGCGCGAAAGGTACTTCACGTCGCCCGGCTCGAGGCCACGCTCAATGACCGGCTCGTCGTCCCGGGCGCGCGCCGCGACGGTGGCGCCGTGCTGCGCTCCCGGCTGGGACCGCAGCGGGTCGACGTGGACGGGCTCGTCAACGCGCCAGCGCTTGCGCCCGGCGAGCCGCAGGACGACGACGTCGTGCACGTCGTGGTGCGCGGAGAAGCCCCGCGACTGCGGGGGAGTGATGTAGGTGCTGGCCAGTACGCACGGGGTGGCCGAGGTCCTCGGCGAGCGCGGTGCAGAAGTCGACGACCGCGGGCCACGTGCGCTGCAGGCCTGCAGGACGACGGTGCTTGCGGTCGGCAAACAGCGCGGCGACGCGGTCGTCGCGGACCTGGTCGGCGATCTCCGACCCGACACCACCGGGGCCGGTGAAGCTGTGGAGTCGATCACTGACCCGTTACGCGTGAGCCTCAGAAACAGAGTCCACAGTCCCCTGCAGGACAACAGCTCGTAGACTCCGTCGAGATCGAGCAGATTGGCAGACCTTTTGCAATCGGCTGTTGCGTGGAACAGTGGCGCGGTGCCCCAGTGCTCCCCAACGAAGGCATGGACGTCCGAGCCGAGGAGACGCCCCAGTGCCCTCGTACGCGCCCGCACAGGTGAGACCCCGGCGCCGAACCCCCGTACCCAGAGACCCGGCGCCGGCCGGTGGCTCAGTGCGCTTAGTCCGCACCGACGTTGGCGCTACAGTTCTGCAGTTCCAAGGGTGTACCTGCCAGCCTCGGCTCCGCCAGCCTCTCGGCGGAGCCATCGGACTGGGCAGGCACGGTTCTCTCCCGGCGCACAAGTCGACCGAGCTCTCGGTGCTCGAGTCGACACTGCTGTCGGATCCCTTATCGGCTGGTCCGGGCCCACGCTGGAGTCGGTGGGGCCTTCGGGGCTACTGGAGATCGAGATGGCGGTGTCGTCACCGCCCACAGCTTGAGTCTCATTTGTGCGCGGAGATTGGCCAAGCGATCTTGCGATCTGGCCGTACCCCGAAACCAGTCGGTTCTCCTCGGCCACCAAGCGGGAGTCGTAGCGCTTGACGTACTGCCAGTTGGTCAAAAGTGCGGAGTCGGAGCCGCGCAAGCTCGAGCCAGTGCTGAACCTTAAAAGGCTGTTTCGTCTACGAATCTAGTAGCTTCCCGATTCTATCTTAATGGAGTACTCACCACCATGGATATCGATTCTATCGCTAAGCTTCTGCGTAGTCGCTGGAAAACCGCGGTAGCCGCATTCGTGCTAGTTGCCGCGGTAATTCTAGGTGTGTGGGTCGTCAGTCCAGCCAGCTATACGGCGACGAGCGTCTTGTATGTTTCAGCTCAAACGGTCGATACGACGAGCACAGCTTACCTGCAGTCGGCTCAGCTCTCGGCGGAACGTGTTCGCTCGTACACCGAACTAGCAACGAGTCAACGGGTGTGCGAAGCGGTCGTACAAGACGGGGCTCAGGACAGTTACTCGAGCGCCGAGGTCTGCGCAAAATTAAAGGCATCGAACCCACTCAATACGGTCCTGATAGAAATATCCGCAGTTGACAGTAATCCAGGCGCCGCGGCCAGTATCGCAGATCAAGCAGCCAACTCTGTCATCGCACTTGCCCAGGAGCTGGATTCGCCTATAGCTCCCACAAGTTCTCCGCTTCCAGTCGTGCTCAAACTGGTTCAACCGGCACAGGCTCCAACTGTGCCTTCTTCAATCGGCCTATCCGTCGCCCTTCCAATTGCGGTCTTGTCTTCGACAGTTGCGGGTCTTCTCGCAGCTATGATGCATCAGCGCCTTGATACCAAAGTTCGAGGTCGTGAGCAGTTGAGCAGAGCTGTGGATGCTCCTGTCCTGGGAGTGATTCCAGATTCCGGAGACGAGAATACGATCTCGACAGACGGCGATTCTCGGGTGCTCGAAGCGTTCCGCCGAGTACGTACTAATGTTCAGTTCATAGCGGTCGATACGAAACCCCGCATATTCGCAGTTTCAAGCTGCTTGGCCGGGGAAGGAAAGACTACCGTTGTAATCAGTTTGGCTCGGGTGCTTTCCGCCGCCGGCAGCAAAGTGCTTGTAATCGACGCAGATTTGCGCCGGCCGATGGTCGCACAACGATTAGGTCTCGAGGGCAGTGTTGGCTTGAGTACGACATTCGTGACCTCCATCAGTCCGCATCAAGCAGTTCAATCCTCCGCTTTGGGTTTCGATGTGCTCGCCAGTGGCAAATTGCCTCCGAACCCAAATGAGCTAGTCGCATCTAGCCAAATGAAAAATCTAGTTCAGCATCTGAAATCACGGTACGATTTTGTCTTGATTGATACCCCTCCTATGTTGGCCGTGGCCGACGCGTTAAGCTGCGCCGCAGTCGCCGACCAGCTGTTGGTCGTTGCTCGCTACGGGAAGAGCTCTATTAGTGATCTCACTCTTTGCAAAGAAATGATCGAAACAGCAAGGCTCGCTGTCGGAGGTTGCGTCCTGAATGGCGTGCCGCTCAAAGGCGAGTTCGCTGCGAGTGAGTACTCCCAGTACTACCAGAGCCACTACCGCAACCCTCTTCCTAGGAGCTCGTGATGCGTGCTCTGCATGTCCTGACCGTCGCCGCCTCCGACGGGTCTTACGGCGGTCCGCTCAGGGTAAGCGTGGTTCAGGCGCAAGCGTTGGGACCGCGTGGATATCAAGTTGAAGTCATTGGCGGATCTACGCGAAAGTCCGACGAGAGCCATACAATTGACGGCATTAGTGTGACAGCTTACGCGGGCCGCAAGCTCGGTCGATCGTTTGCCTCCGTAGTGAGTTTGAGGCTCTTCTTACAAGTTTTTCGACGAGTACGCCAGTTCGATATTGTGCATATACATGCGGGTCGAGACATCGTAGCTTTGGGAACAGCTCTCATCTGTGTTCTGACCTCAACTCCGTTCCTCATGCAACCGCATGGCATGATCTCTCGGTGCCAGCGACTGACCGTACGGCTCCTTGATTCTCTTATAATCAAACCGCTTCTTGGGCGAGCAGAAACAATTCTAGCTCTGACTAGCTTCGAAGAGGCAGAACTTGCCGCCATCTTCCAGCATAAGCAAATCCGGAAGATCTTCAATGCCGTGCAAGTTAAACCCATTTCGAAGTACAATATGCCTGAGAAAGATCGGAGACAACTAGACGTTCTATTCTGTAGCCGACTGCATCCACGGAAGCGTCCAGAAACTGTGGCTGAAGTGGCAGCACGACTTGACTACTTGGATCAAGTACGGTTCTCTATCGTTGGCAACGACGAAGGCTCTCTTTCAGGTCTGCAGAGTACAGTTGATCGTTTAGGTGTGCGGACTGTCATCTATGAAGGACCGTTAAACTACTCTATGGCTGCAGAGCGAATATCCCGGGCGGACATTCTTCTGCTTCCGAGCGTGAACGAACCCTTTCCAATGTGCGTTCTTGAAGCAATGGCGACTGGCGTTCCAGTTGTCATTACCGATTCCTGCGGTCTAAAACAAATTGTTTCTGAATCGAACTGCGGAATTGTATGTAGACCTGACGCGGAATCACTAGCACGAGCGGTCGAAGCGCTGTTGAATGACTCGGCACTACGGTACGAGATGGGTATCAACGGCGCGAGTGCGATAAAATCAAAGCTGTCTATTGACGCACTAGGATTACCCTTGGCGCACGCTTATCAAACCTCGATAAGGAAGCTAAATTGAGCTACCACTCAGCGAAAACTTTACCGCCCACTGCGCTGTACGCTTCAAATGTTTCACATGTTGGTAGCGTTCTTGCCGGCCTAACCCAGGCTGGCTATATGACGACGCTAGTGGGCAGAGCGGGACTGCCGAGCCGCGCGGGCGAACTTCTAAACAGCACAGCAATGGGGCGACTCGTACTGCCTTTAGCTACGCGGGTGCCAACGCAAGAAATAGATCGTAGTGGCGTCCAGTATAAGAGCCTGGGGGCAATGGATTTAGTCCATCCGATATTCGCTCGAGCTGGTGTCAAGCTTCCACCTACCATCAGTCGGTTTGCGATGAGACAGATGGCAAAAAGAGTTGCAAAAGAGAAGCCGATTGATCTCTTTATGTTCGTTGAGGGACTTGGAAGCCGTCTCCTTCGTAGCAGCGGCGGCGAGTACCGATTCTCAATTTGTGAGCGCAGAAACTTTCATCATGAGGTGTTCGAACAGGATATAGAGTGCTTCCTGGGCTTCCCTTTTAAGCGAGTGAAGAATCGACTCAGAGATACTCTAGATTTCGAGTACGAGAGGTCGGATAGAATTGTTGTCTATAGCTCAGTAGCTCGAGAATCGTTTATATCCCGAGGATTCAGTAGCGATAGAATCCAAGTACTTCCACTCGCCTCAACGATTCCGAAAGAGGTCGACTACAGTATCGTTCGAAAGAACCGATCGGTGATCTATGTCGGGCGTGGCGATGCGTTCAAGGGACTAGATCTAGCTGTTGCTGCTACTAAGTTGACAGCGCCTCGTACTCGGCTAGTTGTTGCGGGTGCCGCTCCACAGGATGTTCGGGAGTGGCTCCTCAAGTTCGATCACGTAGACTATGTGGGGATCCTTGATCCTGAATCGATCGATCGACTTTACCGCACCAGTTCATTGTTGCTTAGCCCTTCAATCGAGTCGTATGGGCTTGCAGTTCTTGAGGCCTCGATGCGAGGTGTTCGAGTATTGTGTCGAGAAACAACAGGAGTTGCTGAGTTCCTTGATACATCTCAGTGTGAAGTTGTATCTGGCCGCGATCCAGAAGTTTGGGCCGACAGGATCGAAGCAGTCTTGGGCCAAGAGGGCACAGATCAAGATCAATATATACGTCGCAAAGGCACGTTGGAGGCTCGCAAGTTAAGTCACAGTAATGTTGTCGAGTTATACACCAAGTTCTTCTCTGCATTGAGTTTGACTTGAGCTTCCTCGACAGATTCTCTAAGCATGGGTCAAAAGTCGCAGCGCTGGCGACTCAAAGCTTCGTTATGTCTGCAAACTTAGCCGCAGGAGTAATACTCGCACGGGCGACGGTGATCGAAGTTCGTGGAGCACTTGCGGTGCTGAACGTAGTTTCTAGCTTGGTTGGTCTCGTGGGAGTGCTAGGTGCAGGTGAGCGTATTCTGAAACGAGGTCGTCAAGCGTCAGTGTCCAACGGTGCGCTGATACTGATTGCGTCGACTGCAACAGTTTTGGCACTTCTGGCCAGTGCTCTAATGTATGTAATTCTCGATCTATCGCTGCTCTCAGCAAGCTTGTTCACTGCAGTATGCATTGGATCTTCCTCTAATGTTGTTCTCTTGGCCCTCTTGTTCAGTTGGCGTGGGTTAACGTCAGTAAGTCTTGCCGGGTTGATTCTACCGTCAGTTACTCTGCTGGGGCTAGCTTTCTCATCTCGAATGTCGGCCAATACGATTGGTATCGATGCAGTCCTAGTCGTCTGGCTGCTGTCGGAGTTGACTGTACTCAGCTGCTGCATAACTGTTTTAAATAGGGTGTCCAAGGGTTCGGTAGATCGGCAGACGCGGGAAAACCGTGTGGGGCCTAGAGAGGTTCTGACGAGCGGTAGTAGACACGCGTTGTCACAAGTCGGGATGGCATTCTCTGATCGAGGTGTGACATTCATATCAACATTCGGTGGGCTAGCTGCAACGGCCACTACGAGTATTAGTCAGAGCGCTGGATCTCCGATTTCTCTCCCAGTGCAAGCATTTACTCCGGCTCTTCTCAGTCGAAAAAGAGAATCATCAAGTTTCAAGAATCCATACACCATCCTTACTGCAGCATTGGTGCTAGCTATCGGGCTAGTTTCTCTTCCAGTGATGCCGGTGCTGATCGAAAGTGTTTTCGGACGCCAGTATGCCGAGTTGGCAACGATGGGGTCGTTAGTCTCAATCTTTGGCATCCTGACAGGCCTCTGGAAGTTGGTCCATTTGGTCTTACGGGCGAACGGGTATCCCACTTATGCTCTAGTGTCAAATTTTTCTGCTATCGCGGCGTGTCTGCTGTGGGTTCCGCTAGCGGCAGCTTGGAATCCAACTGGCATAGTCATACTGCTGCTGATTTACTCCGGCGCGGGGTTCACTTCGAGTGTTCTTCTGCTCGCTTATTCTGACGTTAGAAGAGGAGGCGGGCACGATGAAGTACGTGAATGAACCGAGAATCAGAGTTAGCTTGGCTATTGGCTTGCTCTGTACAACTGTGGGTTTCGCATGGTATATCGTCTTGAAGTACGCTGAGAACTTGTTGACCGTAGGAGCGGCAGCAACTGTCAACTCCGTCTTAGCTTCAACAGCTTTTTTAGTGCTGAAACTTCGTTTTCAGCGGGACTTCTGGTTCCATCCTGGCACCTGGTTTTGCGCAGCCTGGTCGATTATTTTCGTCGGTCGCCCATGGAGTGACGCTATAAGTGGCGATTTGAGCTACCACCAAGGATTATTTATCGGGGCAACTTATGCTCAAGCATTGTACTTAGGCGCAGTGGGACTCGTTGCGTTTCTGATCCCAGTACTGCTGGCCAGGTTGCCCGCAATCTCGCAATCGTTCATTGGCTACTCGCGAATGAACGATCCAGATGCGCAAGTCCTGAACCGTCGGGTGCTAGTGCTCACGGCGGTTGTAATGGCGCTCTACAGTACATTCATTGCTCAGGTAGGTGGCCTATCGAGCTTCTTGATCTTTTTCGAGGGACGATCCCAAACGACAGCTGATGCGTTACGCAACAGCAGCGGATATCTGTACACGGCTCCTCTATGGCTAGCCGGCCCAGGTATCTATATGTACGTTCGAGGTACGGTGGTCACGTCAAAGCGAATGAAGTATGGCGGTCTATTAATCGCAGCTCTCTCGCAAACTATTGCTATTGTTTCCGGAAATAGAAGTTTTTTTGTTCCGGTCCTATTGAGCTTCTTAATTGCTCGTTGGCTGCTCAAAAACTCTGGACCAAAGCTTCGGTATACGTTGCCGTTGATCCCGCTCTTTGTAGGTCTTGTGATAATTCTGCCGCAAGAGTACCGGTCAAATACAGACGATCGAGGCAGTCTGAGCGACGCTGCGGCTACGGCAACCGACGATCCGCTTGCGACTGTATGGCAAGGTGACGACACAGCTATGGCGCGGAACTTAGCTCTACAGATTGCAGGCACGTCGAACGTGCTAGATTATGGTTTTGGCGATAGCTATCTCTCGATTGTAACGCGACCGATTCCACGACAGTTCTTTGGCGATGTTCCCAAGCCTCGTTCAGGGGACGAAATCATTAACGAAGCAATTATTGTCAACCAGACGGGTTTGCAGACTGGATACTCTTACTCGATTGTGAGTGAGCCATTGTACAATTTCGGACTTATGGGTGTGATTCTTCAGCTCAGCTTAATGGGTTTCGTGAGTTCGCAATGTTATTGTTGGTATAAACGTCAGCAGGGTTCTGTCAGATCGCTTGCCATATATGCCGCGTCACTTCCGATGCTTGCCGTTTTCGTGCGTGGCGGGATAAGTGTCGATTTCGAAAGACTTCTGTTTACTGTAGTGCCATTGCTTCTGATTTCTTCTAAATATCGCGGGTATTCGGGGCTTTTTTTCAGAGATCGCGCTCCTTCTCTAGAGATGAGGTAAACAAGTGATCCGTCGCGGTTCTGTGTTGGTGACTCAGCCGTACTTCCCTGGGTATCGAATTGCCCTGTTCGAGCATGTTCAACGGCTACTAAGGGAGAGTTCTGTTGAAGTAGACTTTGTCTATGGCGCGGAAGGCTTAGCAGTAGGGGGCAGGAGGGGCGACGCTAGGCTTCCAAACTGGGCAAGATGCGTTCCTGAGTGCGTCATGACCATAAAAGGTAGATCGATCTACTTTCGACGAGATTTGCTGGAGAGAGACTACGATCTAGTCTTGACAGAGCTTGCCGCTGGTAACGGAAACGCTTGGATGAGCAAGTTTTCTGGCGTTCCTTATATTCTGTTGGGTCACGGCATGGGGTACACAGATCTGGAAGGCCCACTTTCGAAGAGGCTTGAAGGGGTTCTATGTTCGAGTGCTCGACATGTTCTAACGTACGTTGAGTCAGGCAGAGTAGAAGTCCTTCGCCGATCTACTCTCGACGAGTCGCAAGTTACGGCGTTCGGAAATACAGTGGACACTTCACAGATCTTATCGCGGGCGCAGCATGGTCCTGAGTTGGCTGAGCAGGTAAGACGACGCCTCGGAATCCCACACAACGCCAAGTGTGCCGTGGTGCTTGGAGCGCTTGAGTCGTATAAGAATATTGACCTGATAGTGTCTGCAGCGCGGCGAGTGTTTGAACGCCGACCAGATGCTTGGCTTATTGTTGCGGGCTCAGGTGACGAAATCCAGAAAATTCGTCTCCTGGAGGCTGATTCTGCAAAGGTTACAGTTCTTGGTCATATGAGCCGCGACGAGATCCCTGAGCTCGTTGGACTTTCGAGTGTCCTCATCAATCCAGGGAGAATAGGACTAGTGGCAGTTGATGCTATTGCTTTACGTATGAGAGTTCTAACTTGTGTCGGCGCTAGGCATGCCCCCGAGGCTGAGTATTTGATCGCGGGACGGGACATGTTCGAGGCCGCTGACGATGTCGAAAGTTTCAGTGAGGCCTGGCTTCGATTGCTTGAGATGCCCTCGCTGCCGGAAGATAATTCACGAGTCCCGCTTCTGAGCGATGCTGCCCGGATCATCTCGGAAAGCGTTCTAAGGTCATTGGATAAATAGATGATGAGCTAGTTCGGCTTATGAGTGCAAGAGAGATGCTTCTATTATCGTTTGCCAATCTGGCTATGAGCTGGCGATCATGAGGGTCGGAACTGTGGCGATCAGGGGGCGTGGTTCGGGCTGGAGCGCATCTTGCGGAGGATCTTCCAGGGCTTGATGGCGAGCGTGCGTGGCGTTGACGGCTCTCTGTGTTGCGGACAAGGGCCGAAAGCGGTCGATGTCGGGGTCGGGCGCAGCCGCCGTTCTGGGGCCGCGAAGGCTGGTCCGGCGCGCTGGTGAGCGGTGTCCGCCGCCCAGATTCGGTGCTCGCTCTGGGCGTCGATGATGCCGTGCTCGCGGGCAGCGCCATGTCGTGCCCGTCCCGAATAGCGGCAAGGAGATCCGCACCACCCAGCGCGCCTCTAACTTGCACAGCTCGTGAGTGAGGGGCTGCCCAAGGGCCGGTCGACTCCAGACCTGTGAGGACGTGCTCCTCGCTGAAAGGATCGACACTGAGCGCTGCGCCACCGTCGCACCGTGATGGCGGAGCCGGTAGCACCGGCCCACGCCCGGCCGCCAGGCGTTGCTGGTACTGGCCCTGCTGAACAAGGGCGAGACCTACACCGCACTGGCCAACGAGTTCGGGATCGGTACCACCAGGATTCCAGCTACGTCCGCGACAGCGGTTCGATCAACGCCCACTGCTCATCGCTGGTGTCCGAGGGATACCGCCGCTGACGCCGAGCCACCCGTCCACGATGGACCAGAGCGCGGCCCGCGCGGCGCAGACACGCCGACCCTTCTCAAACACGGTCTTAGTCGGTCGGCTGGTTTGGGCGTCACCCGCACTGCCTGGGGCCCGTCACGACGTGGGGGTTGCCCGGAAACACGGCCTGATCGACTGCCTCAACCATGTCGAGGCTCGGGTCATCGCCGACACTATCGGGGCGGCGGGCTGGCCATCCGGATCCCCCAAGGCCGTCGCCGGCTCGACCCGACACCGGCCGCTACCGCCGACTCTTGGCCGGGCAGAAGACCGTCAACGCCGCCCACGCCCGCCAGCGTAGCCCTGGGGAACGCGCGAATGCTCAGCTCAAGGTCTGGACAGCCCTGCACCGGATCCGGTGCAGCCCACAGCAGGCGACCGCGCTCGTCGCCGCTGTCACCGCCTGATCCAGAGCGGGTGACATCAAGTGAATAAGGCGCTCACTCCTACAGCAACCGCTCACGCGATCTGACCATCTACCCCCGACGCGTCAACCAGACCCCGGGCAGTCCCCCACCGTGGCCGCTGCGGTGATTTACGGCCCCGCAAGATCCTCGGCTGGCGCACGCCCGCTGAAGCCTTCGCCGAGCGCTTACGACCACCGGCATAGCCGGTGTTCATCGACCGGTTGAGTTGCTCCAGCTCCGATCACGCTCTTACCAGCGGGTCTTGCGCGAAGCTCAGCTCCGCGTGTCCAGGCAGCCGGCGAGGTGAAGGCGGGCGTCCCTACTAAGCATCGGCACTCCTCACCAGAGACTTGCCGACCTTCTCCATCTCCAGCTCAGCGTCCACCATGATGGTGGCCAGCTCGGGTGGGAGGACCTTGGCCTTCCAGCCTAGGATCCCCTCGGCCTTGCTCGCGTCGCCGATCAGGGCGTCGACCTCAGTGGGGCGCAGGTATGTCTCGTCGAACCGGACGTAGTCCTCCCAGCTGAGGTTCACGTGGTCGAAGCAGAACCGGGCGAAGTCCCGCACTGTGTAGGCGGTTCCGGTAGCGAGCACGTAGTCGGTCGGTTCGTCGGCCTGAAGCATCCGCCACATGCCTTCGACGTACTCCGGCGCGTAGCCCCAGTCGCGGACGGCGTCGAGGTTGCCGAGGTAAACGTCCTTATCGATGCCCATCGCGATGCGGGCGGCGGCGCGGGCGATCTTGCGGGTCACAAAGGTCTCGCCGCGGCGGGGGGACTCGTGGTTGAACAGGATCCCGTTGACGGCGTAAAGGCCGTGGCCTTCCCGGTAGTTGCGGGCGATCCAGTAGCCGTAGAGCTTCGCGGCGCCGTAGGGCGAACGTGGGTAGAAGAGAGTGTCCTCGTTCTGGGGTGGGGGAGTCGCTCCGAACATCTCCGAGGAACTGGCCTGGTAGAAGCGGCAGTCGACCCCGACCATCCGGATTGCCTCGAGCAGACGGGTGGTGCCGACCCCGGTGGTGTTGCCGGTGTACTCGGGCTCGTCGAACGAGACGCGCACGTGGGACTGGGCGCCGAGGTGGTAGACCTCGTCGGGGTGGATCCTCTCGATCAGCGTCACCAGCCGGGAGGCGTCGGTGAGGTCGCCGTAGTGCAGGAACAGTCGCGCCTCAGGGTCGTGCGGGTCCTGGTAGAGGTGGTCGATCCGACCGGTGTTGAACGTCGAGGCGCGGCGGATGAGGCCGTGGACCTGGTATCCCTTCGACAGCAGCAGCTCTGCCAGGTATGAGCCGTCCTGTCCGGTGATACCGGTGATGAGAGCCCGCTTGGTGCGGGCATTCGGGGCGTTCGACGCCTCGGTCATCAGTCTTCCCCCCAGGGAGCGGTGTCGTGCGGCCTTCCGGTGCGTCGTCGCAGGACGGGCCGATCGGTGCCGGAACGATAGCGTGTCGCGAAGTCGCTGCCGAGTCTGCGAGCGGCGTAGCTTCGGTCCGGTTCACAAGCGGTGTCGCGTGGCGCGCTCATGTCGTTACCGTGTGCCGGTGCGTTTCGTCGTCGGGGCCGGTCGATGGCAGGACGGTCGAACGTCTCAATCCAGCCGTTCTTCTCAAGACTGCTTGGAACAGTGGCGCGCGGCCAGACCTTCGACCCAGTTCACGTACTCGGCGAGTGCCGTCGTCGAGGAACACATCTCGTCCGCGTAGCCGGGGCCGCGGCCGCCGGCCGCTCGGCCGGCGTCACCGGCCATGCGCGCGATGCCGTCCAGCAGTTGGGTGGGTGCATCGGGTTCGACGACGACCCCGGCACCCGAAGCGCGTACCTCTCTGGCGGCCGGGCTGTCGGTGAAGGTGGCGGCGACGACCGGGCGCCCGGTCGCGAAGTACGAGGTCAGCTTGCTCGGTACGCACATCTCGCGGACCGTGCCCCGCTCGTTGAGCAGCAGCACATCGGCAGCGGCGAGTGCAGTGACGAACTCGCCCTCGGGCAGCGGGTCGACGAACCGGATCCGACTGCATCCGGCAGCGGACGCCTGCAGGTGTGACCGCTGGTTGCCGTCGCCGAGGAGCACGAACTCGACGGGAAGGTCGTGACTCTCGGCATGCCGTGCCGCGGCGATCACGTTCTCCAGCCCCTGCTTGGCCCCCATGTTCCCGGCGTGCAGCGCCACGGTCCGGTTCGTGGGCCAGTCGAGGCGGTCGCGCAGGACGGCGGTGTCGCCCGCCGCACCGGGCCGGATGTGGGTCCAGTTGCGGATGATCGTCGTGCGGTCGGCAGGGATCCCGTAGCGTTCCAGCGTCGGCCGGAACGCCTCGTGCACGGCGACGACGCCGTCGGCCCGGGACAGCAACGTCCGTTCCAGCCGTGCGACAGCGCCTCCGGCGCGCCCGCCGAGAACGCCGGCTTCCGCTACCGCCGATCCGTAGAGGTCCTGCACGATCACGCCGAGAGCGGGCCGGCGTCGACGCCCGACGCGGTGGCGAATGGCTGCGGCCACCGTCAGCAGCGCGGGGCTGACCGCCAGCACGACGTCCGGATCCCGGTGACCGACCGCGGCAGCGGCGGCGGCGAACCGGGCCTCCATCAGAATCCGCCCGGCTCCCGTCGGATCGGCCGGGACGGGATGGCGGAGCCGGGTCACCCGCACCGCTCCGTCCTTTTCCTCATGTCGGCGGGACTGTCCGTACCCGTCGTGGATGGTCCACTGCGGATAGTGGGGGAGCCCGGTGACCACATGGACGGAGTGTCCGGCTTCGGCGAGAGCACGTGCGGTGTCGCGTGTGTATGGAGCGATCCCGGTGTGTTCCGGAGCGTAGTTGAGTCCGAGCACGAGGATGTCGAGGCTCATCGGGAACTCCTTGAAGAGGTCCGGTACGGCAGGACGGGCTTCGACCGCTCGGCCGTGTCCCGCCCGCGTCGGATCCGGTGGCAGACGGCCGGGGTGGTCGTGCCGAGCATCAATGCTCAGGCGGATCGGACGATGGTGGACGGGTCCACGGAGCCACCGACGACGGCGCCCGCAGTCACGATGGCGTTGTCGCCCACCGTGCACCCCGCGAGGACGGTCGCCCGGGTGCAGATCCATGCGCCCGCCCCGATCCGGATGGGCGCATTGGTGTGCTCGAACGCCGGATCCCTGCGGTCATGGGACCCGGTGCACAGCATCGCCTCCTGACTGATGCAGGCGTTCGGCCCGATGACGACGTCCTCGAGGTTGAGCAGCCACGCGCCGTGCCCGATCCAGGCAGGCCCGTCGATGCGCACCCGCCAGGGCAGGTGGATGCGGACGTCCTGCCGGATCACGACTCCTGCTCCGACCGTCGCGCCGAACAGCCGCAGCACCGACGGGCGGAGCCTCGCCGGAAACCACCACTTCTGGAACACCAGGTGGCTGACAACATGCCACAGAACGAGCCAGGCGATGGGGCGCTTCTTGTCGTAGCGGCGACCGGTATGGGCGGTGAGGTCCAGCGCAGGCGTCGTCACGATCGTGCTTTCGTCGTGCCGTGGCGAGCCGTTACCGAGCACGGACGGCGTATCAGCCCATTGTTGCCTGGATCTGAGAATCGAGACCAGCGGGCGTCACACGACCCTGTGGGAGTCGGCGTTCATCCGGCTAGCCGCGCCTCTGCATGGTGCTCGACGAACCAGCGGTAGGTCTGCTCGATCCCTTCGCGCAGACCGATCGCCGGCTCCCAGCCGAGCGCGGTGATGCGGCTGGTGTCGAGCAGCTTGCGGGGGGTGCCGTCGGGCTTGGTGGTGTCCTGCGCGATCTCGCCGGTATAGCCGGTGACCTCGGCGACGATGCCGGCGAGTTCGCGGATGGTGATGTCGGTGCCGACGCCGACGTTGATGGTCTGCGGGTCGTCGTAGTGGTCGAGCAGGTGGATCACGGCGCGGCCGAGGTCGTCGGCGTGGAGGAACTCGCGACGCGGGGTGCCGGTGCCCCACAGCACGACCTCGCGGGCGCCGCTCTGCACAGCCTCGTGGAAGCGGCGGATCAGCGCGGGCAGGACGTGGCTGTGGTCGGGGTGGAAGTTGTCACCGGGGCCGTAGAGGTTGGTGGGCATGGCGGAGATCCAGGGCAGCCCGTCCTGGCGGCGGACGGACTGGACGGCCATGATGCCGGCGATCTTGGCGACGGCGTAGGCGTCGTTGGTGGGTTCGAGGGCGCCGGTGAGCAGGGAGTCCTCGCGGATGGGCTGCTCGGCGAACTTGGGGTAGATGCAGGAGGAGCCCAGGAACAGCAGGCGCCCGACGCCGGCGGCGCGGGCGGCGTCGGTGACGTTGGTCTGGATCTGGAGGTTCTCCGACAGGAAGTCGGCGGGGTAGGTGTTGTTGGCGACGATGCCGCCGACCTTGGCCGCGGCGAGGACGAGGGCGTCGGGGCGCTGCTCGAGCAGGTGGTCGAACACGGCGGTGCGGTCGCGCAGGTCGACCTCGCTGCTGGTGGCGCCGACGACGTCGGTGAACCCGGCGGCCTCGGCGGCGCGCACGACCGCGGAGCCGGCCAGCCCCCTGCGGCCTGCGACGTACAGGCGTGCGGTGCGGTCGAGCATGGCGTGGGTCCTCCGAGAGCTGTGCGTGCCCGATGTCGCCGGGCCCTGTCGGTGTGGTCGATCGTGCCACCCGGCGCGTTTCGCGGCGTGGGGTATCCGATGGGCGACCGGGTTCGGTATGCAGAGTGTCGCCGGTGGCCCCTACCCGGTCGATCGCCGTCCGCAACGCCGACGATCATCAGAAGTGGCTATCGTCGTAACGACCGGGAGTGAGATCACGGTTCCCTCCGTGAGATCGACCGCTCGCGGAGGATGATGTGACCCCACCCGATCCCGGGGAAGACGAGCCCTGCGATGGCGTTCCTGAATCGCCGGATCGCAGGGACGATTCGGACCGGGCGGACGTGGAGCCGACCGACGAGCGGCCACCGCCGGGGCCGGTAGGTCCGCCGAGTCCGGTTCCACCACCGGACGAGTGGTGGAACTCGGTCCGTTGGTGGACCGAGAGCCGGGTCGGTATCGCGGGGCTCGTTGTGACCGTCCTAGGCCTGGTGGTAGCTGTGCTCGGTGTCGTGGTCGCGGTCCTGGCGTATCGGAACGATCTCGACGATGCGGGGAAGCGTGGGACGCCGGATCCGCCGCCGAGTACCACGGCGACCGCGAGCCCGGAGCCGACGACGTCGCCACCGGGGAGTCGGCTCTTCGACGACATGGCGGGCCCGGACATCGACACGGCGAAGTGGCAGATCGACGACCCCTCCGGCTACTTCTCTATCGCCGACGGAGCACTCCAGGCGCAGGTGAATCGGACCTCGTCCGAGCAGGCTGCCGGAACCCTCACCGCCACCTCGGTCGTCGGAGCCAACGGTGTCGCATTCGACGTGCGTGTGATCGACGGATCCGGCCCGAGCGAGGGCGGCCTCTACGTCATCCTGATCGGGCAGAACGGTGAGCAGCGGCGGGTGGTGTTCGGCCCCGACAGCAGGCCGGCCGGTCCGCTCGGGTTCGCAGTCGAGAGCTGCCCTACTCCGCGGTGCGACCGCGAGGTCGACTATGCCGGCGACGGGCCGCTGGATGTGGGCCGCACCTACACGGTCACGATGACCGCAGAGCCCTACGCCGTCGTCGTCGACGTGCAGGGGGCGAAGCCGCCAGTGCGGATCGCCCCCATGACCGCGATCCGTGAGGTCCGCCTCTACGCATCCACCAACGTCGGAGCGGCCTTCACCGTGCAGGTCGACAACGTGCGGTTCCTCGACGAGTCGGGGTGACCGCCGGCGGGTCCGGTCATCTGCGGACGTACCGGGCGCCGAGGCCCGGCAGCACCGACGTCGCGGCGTCAGGTCAGATCGCTGCGCCGGCACCTGCTCCAGGCCACGACCGGAGGCGACCGGACGTGAGCCGGGGCTGCCCGGTGGATCGGGCCCTCGGCCGGCCCGAATGCCGGTGGCGCGTGTCCGGATGGGCCGAACGGCCGCTGGTGACCCTGCGGATCCGTCCCGATACTCGATCACTCCGGCGTCGGCGGCGTGGGCTCGGCGCCGTCGGTCCCGACACGGAGGTGCCCGTTGACGCTGGAACGCAATCTGAGGGACCAGACCCGGCTGGTGACGGATGCGATCAAGCTCCTCGATCGGGACATCGCGAACGCCACGAAGCGGCTGTCCGGTCTGAAGCGCCAGCGACCGGCGTCGGACAGGGAGAAGGTCGCGACCGCCGACGAGACCAAGCGGACCACGGACCTCAAGAAGAAGTACGAGGACGACCGGAGGGTGTTCGAGCAGCACCTCGCCGACCTGCGCCGGATGAGTCGCTGACGGGCGAGCGGATGCGAACCGTTCCGCGGATCCGTGCCGTCCGCCCGTGCCGTTCCTCGGTATGCGGCGAGGTGCCGGGTCCGGACGTCCCAGGTCATCGCCGTGACGACATCGTGACCCCACATCGTCAACGCTGACGATTTCGCCTTCGAGAGCTCATTTCGGGTCCCGCAACCGCTAACACCCCGCTCACGCCCGCCGACCGTTCGTGACAAGTGATCGACGACGCGGCGGGGGAGTCATGAGCGTGTGCACCCAGTGCGGGGAGCACGTCGGTGCCGGTGTGCGGTTCTGCAACGGCTGCGGCACACCGACCGGGGCGCGACCCGTCCCGGAGCCCGGGAGCGCGGTACCGGAGCCTGCGACCCGTCCGGCTCCGGCCCGGCCGCAGGAGCAGTGGCAGCCGCAGACGGGGCACGGTCGAACCATCGCCACCGATCGCGGTCCGCGCAACGTCGTGCTGGCCGTGGCGGCTGTGCTGGCGGTCGTCGTCGCGACCGCCAGCGGCGGCTACTTGTACACGCGCTCCGCCGGAGGGGGACCTGTGCCCCCGCCGGTCCCGACGACGACGTCGACGGCCGCCCCGCCCACAACGACATGGAGCATGGAGCCGGTCGACTCCTCGGCCGCTCTGCAGGCGCTCGCCGACACCGACCGGAGCACCGTCGCGTCGCTGCAGGGCTACTGGGTGCCGCAGCTGTCTTCGAAGCGGGCCGGAATGGTCATCGAGGGTACGACGTGGGACGACGACATGGTCCTCGACCACGTGCGCTCCATGGCCGGCAGCTACCCGGACGTGCTGCTGCTGAACTCGTCGGACTACTCGTCCTTCCGCACCGGCGGGCTGTGGGTGCTCGTGGAGGGGCAGGGCTTCACGACGTCCGACGCGGCGAACGCCTGGTGCGACCAGCAGGGCATCGGTGCCGACGACTGCTTCGCCAAGCGGATCGCCCAGGACGGGCCCGACGGCAACACCGCGCCGCGCTGACCTCGATCCCGTCCGCCCCCACCACCATCACCGAGGAGACCCGTGTCCCCTGTCCACTGCCCGGAGTGCGGCGTCGCCCATCAGCAGACCGCCCGCTTCTGCGGCTCCTGCGGCGCGTTCCTGCGCGACGACTCCACCCGTCTGCTGTGTGCGGCGGTCCACCGCGACGCGGACTTCTGCCGGCGCGTCCTGGACGAGTACACCGTCGAGCCCGTCCGGGCGCTGCCGCCGTCGCCGGGGGTGAACGTGCCGGCCGTGCTGCGCGACGCGCTCGCGTCCCGATCCCGGCGCCGTGTCCGTGACGGCACCCTGACCGTCCTGTTCGTGCTGCTGCTGTTCGTGAGCCCGGGGTTCTTCGCCGCGTGGCTGGTGCTCGCCGCCGCGCTGGTAATCGTGCAGCGCTTCGGCTTCGGCCGCTCCCCGGTCGTCGTGACCGGCGCCGTGGTCGCGGGTCTCGTCGCGGGCGTCGCCTCCGGCGCACTCGTCTACGAGGTCGTCTACGGCATCGCCCAGCTCGTCACGGTGTTCGGCGGGCAGCTCGGCAGCGGGTTCGCGGAGCTGATCCTGGCGCTGCGCAGCGGGTACGTGGCAGCCGTGTTGTTCGCGGTGATCGTGGCCGTGTTCGGAACGGACGCGTACTGGGTGGGCTGGCTGACCCGCCGCCGGTTCCGGCGGACCCGTTTCCGGCCCGACCCGCGGGTCCTACCTGGCAGTGACACCGAGCGGACGTTGCGGACCTTCGGACACGACCAGCACGGCGCGCGGATCGCACGGATCGACGCCGGTGTCGAGCCGGGCGACCAGCCCGGCCGCGTCCCGCTCGTCGTGCACCGCGGGTTCGATCCGTTCGTCGGTGCCGGCCTCGTCCGGGCCCAGGAGGCACTCGCGATCTCGCTCGTCGCGCGGGACAAGACGGTCGACGAGCCCGCTCCGGTCGACGTCCTCGGCGTCCACGCGACCATCGAGGAGGCGTTGTCGGACCTGCGTCGCGCGTCCTCGCTCGGGCCGGGCGGACGCCTCGGCGCGCTGCGGTTCGACGAGGTCGTGATGACCTCGGCCGAGGACGTCGCCGAGCACGCCGACGGTCCGCTGGCCGCCCGTGTCCTGCCGGTCCTGCACGAACCCTTCACCGACGGCCCGCCGTACACGACGCTCGACGAGCGGGAGGCGCGCACCCTCGCCGTCGCCCCCGAGGAGTGGGCCCGCTACTACCGCCGGTACCGGGTCGAGACCTGGGACCGGCAGCTGGTCCTGTCCACGTTCGTCCACGTCGGCGCCGACGACAAGAACCTCTACGTCGAGCGCGTCCACTGCGTCCTGCCCCCGCTGCCCGAGAGCTTCCGCGAGATCGACCAACCGGTGAGCGGTCTGCGCCGATTCGGACGGGCGTGCGCTGAGCTGGCCCGGTTCCCGGCGACGATCCCGGACCGGATCCGCCAGTGCTGGTCGGCGCGCCGGATTCCGCAGCCCGAGGGCACCCTCGTTCCCGACCGCTACGGCGTAGGCCCGAGCCTGCGCGAGCTGGCGGTCGGCGACGAGTTCCGCAGCTACTTCCAGAGCACCGACGTGCTGCGGTACGGCGAGATCATCGACCGCGTACTGCTCCGGTCGGTCGGCGCCCACCTGGAACGGCTCGGCTACTCCGCCGTCGAGTTCCAGGAGGCGTTCACCCAGACCATCAACGACTTCCGCGGATCGCACTTCTCGAACTCCGCCGTCGGACCGGACGCGAAGATCACCACCGGTCCGGCAGCCGCCACGGCGACGAAGGGGAACCGATGAGCACCAACTGGAACTTCCAGGGAGCGCACTTCGACCGCTCCGCCGTCGGCCCGGACGCCCACGTCGACGCCCGTCACTCGACGGCGGTGACAGTCGGCCGACTGACCGACGAACTGTCCGCGCTGCGTGGCCGGCTCCTGGAGGTCGACGGCGATGAGGCCCGGGCCGCGGTACGGGAGCTCGACGGGCTCACCGCCGAGATCGTGCTCGCCGAGCCCGACCGGCCGGCGGTCCGGAGCCGGTGGGCGTCTGTGCGGACACGCGCGGCCGCCGTGCTGGGGACGGGGGCGAACATCGCGCAGATCACCGACCTGGTCATGACGCTCTTCGGACCCTGATCGCGGCCCGCCGTCTCGTCAGTTCCGATGAAGCCGCCGAACGGCCGATAACGGCCTGGTCCGTCCGGAGCGATCCAGCGGAGGTGAGGGTCGCGCCGGCGGCCCGGCCGACCGGGGAGACCGCACGATGACGACGCACCGCCGCCCACGCCGTTCCCTCTCCCGCGCCCTGCTGGCCGGGCTGGTGCCGGCGACGACGGCCGCCGCGCTCTGCGTCGCGTCCGTCGCCTCCGCCGAGCCGGTGATCGCGGTCGCGGCCCCGGCTCCGACGGGTCCCGGCGTGGTCGCGCGGGAGTTCCCGGCGCCGCCCGCGCCGGTGGTGGTGCCGGACGCGCCGCTCGCGTCGTTCGTGGCGGACGAGCCGGAGCCGGTGCTCTACACCTGCGAGCCGACGGCGGCCCCGGAGTTCGAGGACCCGGCCCACCCGCACTACATCACCAATAAGAACTGCCCCGACCTGATCGCGGCGAAGGAGCAGGCGCAGCGGGAGTACCTGGAGCAGTTGCAGGCAGAGGAGCACGAGGTGAGTGGGGACGGGCTGGAGTCCGCTTGCTCGGACCCCACCAGCAGCTACTACGGGACCGCGGCCTGCGGGTCCGACCTGGACGGCGACGGGATCATGGACGGATTCACCGGCTGACCGCTCGCCGCCGCCCGGCGTCCACCCAGCTCAACGAGCTGTTTTCGAACGTATGGTCGAGTAAAATCGACTGCGTGGACGACGTCTGGCAGGCCGGTGACGAGGAGCTCCTCCTCGCGGTCGCCGACGTCCAGGAGCGGATCAACCGCGAGTCCGCCTCACTCGTCGCGCTGGTCGCCGAGATCGCCACCCGCGGACTGGCCGGGGACAGGGGATTCCGCGACACCGCGGACCTGCTGCGCACCGTGCAGAACGTCTCGCGCGCCACCGCCCGCGCCCGGGTCGACGCGGCACGGGCGCTGTCCCCGCTGTACCTGATCACGGGGGAGCGGGTGGACGCGGAGCTGCCCGAGCTGGCCGCGGCGTTCGCCGAGGGCGCGGTCGGCGCCGAGCATGTGCGGGTGGTCCAGCGCGTGCTGACGATGCTGCCGCCGCACCTGCACGAGCACCGACCGGTGCTGGAGGCCGACCTCGTCCACCACGCCCGCACCCTGGATCCCGACGCCGTCGAGAAACTCGGCCGGCGGGCGATCGCCCTGCTGGACCCCGACGGGCCGCGCCCGCGGGAACCGAAGCCGTCGCGCAACCGGCTCACACTGCGCCCGCAGGGCGCCGGTTTCGAGGCGCGCGGCTGGTTCGACACCGAGTCCGCGGCGATGCTGCGCACCGCACTGTCCCCGCTGACCGCGCCGGTCCCGCCGGACGGGCCCACCGGGGCGAGGGACGAGCGGTCCACCGCCGAGCGCTCCGGCGACGGGCTGGTGGAGCTCGCGCGGCGGATGCTCGCGACGGGAGACCTGGGCGTGGAGAACGGGCAGCCCGTCACGGTGACCGTGACCGTCCCGCTCGACACCCTCACCACCGGCACCGGCGCCGGACTGCTCGGGTTCGGCGCCGGCGGGCTGTCCGCCGCCCTCGCCGCCGGGGACGCACTGCGCCTGGCCTGCGACGCGCGGGTCGTCCCGGTCGTGCTCGGCACGGCCGGGGAGCCGCTGTTCGTCGGGCGGGAGGCCCGGCTCGCGACCCGCGGGCAGCGCCGCGCCCTCGCCCAGCGCGACGGCGGGTGCGCGCATCCCGGCTGCGAGGCGCCGCCGCAGTGGTGCGTCGCCCACCACGTCCGGCACTGGGCCGACGGGGGCACCACCGATCTGGACAACCTGGTTCTGCTCTGCGGGCACCACCACCGGTTGGTCCACCACGGGGACTGGAGCATCACGATGGACGGTGGGTTCCCGGTCTTCCACCCACCGCCCTGGGTGCCGGGCGGCCCGCGATGCAACCCGTTGCACCGGCCCGACCTGATCGGGAGGTCGATCGACGGCGATGGCCCGCCGCGGGACCACCCCGCCGGCGCGCCGCCGTTGTCGACGGTGGCGAGAACAGCCGCCGTGTCGTGAGGTCCACGCCACATGTCGTCATCAATCGTGCTGATCTCCGCGGTCCGCGGCCGATCGGCGGAAATGGACGGCCCGTCGCACACGACTGAACGGAGGACGGACCGTCGGGGGAGGGCCCACCATGACCACGCTGGCCGAGCGTGCTGCCGCGCCGCACACTGGGGCGATGGCGCGCCCGCCGCAGACCACCACGCAGCCGGGACCGGACGACCGGTTCCGGGTGCTGATCGTGTGCACGGGCAACATCTGCCGCTCGCCCGCCGCGGAGCTCTTGCTGCGCCACCTGCTGGTGGGGCGGCTCGGAGGCCGGGAGGCGGCCCGGGTCGAGGTGTCGAGCGCCGGGGTCGCCGCTGTCGTCGGGGCCGGGATGCACCCGCAGTCGCGGGCCCAGCTCGCGCCCTGGGGGCTCGACGGCGACCGCGCCGAGGGCTTCCGGGCCCGCCCGCTCGACGATGCCGCGGTCGACGGGGTCGACCTCGTCCTCGGCGCCAACGTCCGCCACCGCTCCGCGGTGCTCGAGCGCCACCCGCACCTGCTGGACCGCACGTTCGCGCTGCGCGAGTTCGCCCGGCTCGCCGCGGCCGCCGACACCACCCTCCTCCCGCCGGACCTGGTCAAACGCGGCCGGGCGCTGGTCGATCTCGCCCGCGCCACCCGCGGCACCATCCCCCCGGCCGACGACACCGTGCCCGACCCGATGGGCGGACCGGACGCCGCGCACCGCGATGCCGTGCACCGCGTCTTCGCCGCCGTGCGCGGGATCGTCGACGAGCTCGCACCCCGCACGGCGGTTCGGCGCTAGGCTGATCATCGTCTCCCCGCCACGAAGTCCCCGCCGCCGGAAGCCGATGACCGCCCTGCTGCTCGCCGCTGCGCTCGCGCTGCTGCTGTCCTGCTCCGCCGGACCGGTCGACGGCGGCCCCGCGCGCCCCTTCCCCTTCGGGGCCTTCACCGGATCCGACGCCGAGGGCGTCGCGCGGCTCGCCGAGTTCGAACAGTGGCTCGGCCGCCCCGTCGACGTGGGGCACACCTACCTGCCGGGCGAGGGGTGGGACGACCTCGACGGCCCCGCCTACATCCTCGACCCGTGGGCGCAGTGGCAGCGGGAGAATCCCGGCCGGCTCTTCGTGCTCAACGTGCCGATGGCCGCCCCCAACGAGGCCGGCCTGCCCGACGACGAGGTCGCGGACATCCTGCGCCGCGGCGCGGCAGGCGAGTTCGACCACCACTTCCGTACGCTCGGCGAGCGCCTCGTGGAGCGGGGACTGCAGCGCGCGATCATCGTGCCCGGCTGGGAGATGAACGGCGAGACCTACTCCCACCGCTGCCGGCCGGACCCGCAGGCGTGGAAGGCGTACTTCCGCAACGTCGTCAGCACCCTCCGGGCGGTGCCCGGCCAGCAGTTCCGCTTCGACTTCACCGTCAACCGCGGCCGTGACGACATCGACTGGACCGACTGCTATCCCGGCGACGACGTCGTCGACATCATCGGGATGGACTCCTACGACCAGAGCCCGGGCCGCCGGTTCGACGACTTCGTCTCCCAGCCCCTGGGGCTGGCGGAGCACGCCGCGTTCGCGGCCGCCCGCGGCAAGCCCGTCTCCTTCCCGGAGTGGGGCCTGTTCCGCCACGGCGACGACCCGCAGTACTTCCGGCGCATGCACGACTGGATGGCGAGGCAGGACACCGTCTACAGCACGATGACCGACTACTGCCCGCACGGCGTGTTCTGGTGTGGCGAGAACCCGCGGTCCGCGCCGGTCGTCAGGGAGCTCTACGGGCGTTGACACGTGCGGTCCGCCCGGTCAGCTCGGCGAGCACGGCCCAGGTGCGGGTGATGTCGAAGCCGCGCGCCCACTCCGCCGCGGCCAGGCCCTCACGGCCTGCGAGCCCGGGGTCGAGGAGCCGGTCGGCCACCGCCTCCGCCAGTTCACCGGGGGCGTTCGCAGCGACGAGGGCACCCACCGCGTGCGGCACGAGCTCGGTCAGGCCGGGCACGTCGGAGGCCACGAGCGAGCGGCCGGCCGCCAGGGCCTCGATGGCGGACAGCGACAGCCCCTCCCAGCGGGAGGGCAGCACGACCACGTCCGCCGCGGCGTAGAAACGGGAGATCTCCGCCGTCGGGCCGAACCGCTCGACGCCGGGCGTCCCGTTCGCTGCGGCGCCGATCTGCGCGTCGTCGCCGCCACCGACCAGCACCAGCCGGGCGTCCGGCACCCGCTCCCGCACCGCACCCCACGCGGCGAGCAGGACGTCCTGCCCCTTCTGACGGGTCAGCCGCCCGGGACAGACCGCGATCGGCGCGGCGTGGGGCAGACCCAGGGCTCTGCGGGCGTCGCGCCGCCCGGCCGGGCCGGCCGGGCGGAATCGGCCCAGGTCCACGCCGTTGCGCACGACCGTGATCGGGCCGGGCACACCGGCCGCGCGGCCCTGTGCCGCCTCGCCCTCGCCGCAGGCCACCACGCAGGCGCTCCAGCGCGTCGCCGACCGCTCCCAGAGCAGAGCGGCCCTGGCCTGGAGGCCGTCCGCGGCCAGCCAGGACCATCCGTGCGGCTGGTAGAGCGTCGGAACGGCGCCGCGCACCGCCAGCCGCCCGGCGAGCCCGGCCTTCGCCGAGTGCAGGTGCAGCACGTCCGGCGCGATCTCCGCGACCAGCCGCCCCAGCGAGTGCACCTCGCGAGGCACCGAGGGGCCGGGGGACCGGCCCGCCTCCCAGACGGCGTGCGGCACCCCGGCGGCGGCCACGTCATGGCCGAGCAGACCGTCCGACGGGCAGGCGACGCGAACGTCCCATCCCCGTCCGAGCTGGTCCACTGCAGCGCCCAGGACGTAGCTGTGCACCCCGGCCACGGTGGGCTGGGCGACGTGCAGGACCCTCACGTCGTCGGGGCCCCGGATCCGGGGGGCCGTCGGTCCAGCAGGGTCCGTGCCGCGGAGCCGGCACCGTCGGCGCGCAGCGCCCGGACGGTCGCACCCAGGCGTGCGTGCAGCTCCGGGGCGCGGTCGCGGACGCGGTCGCGCAGCGCGGCCCGGACACGTACCGCCGCGACGTAGGAGGCGCCGGCCGGGGAGCGGCGCCGGGACAGCAGCACCCGCCGGTGCGGGACGTCCACGGTCTGCCACCGCCGCTTGTAGGACTCGGCGCCCCGCAGCATGTCGAGGGCCACCCGCTCGCGCTGCTCCACCACGTCGAGGCTACGGGACAGGGTCATCGCCGCCCCGTCGCCTCCGTCCCGCAGGGTGGGCGAGATGCCCAGGAGGTACGCGTACACCGCGCGCGGGCCGACGAGCAGCAGCATGGCGGCCACGTCGACACCGTCGACGCGGTACAGGTCCAGATGCGCTGCGCCCGCCGGCACCAGGACGTCGAGGGCCTCGGTCAGCATGGCGGCGTAGCGGGGGGTGAGGTGTTCGGGGTTGCCGCCGCGCCCCTCCCACTGCCGGGCGTGCAGGTCGAGGAGCGTCGCGACCCCGGCCGCGGTGGTGACCGTGGTCCCCGGACCGGCCGGGACGTACTCCACACCGGTGGCCCGGACCTTGCGGATCCGGGTACGCAGGCGCTTGCGCGATCGTCCCTCGGTACCGGCGAGCAGTGCCTCCACCGAACCGAACGGCACCTCCAGGCACACCGAGGACGCCACCGACACCGCCCCGCGCCAGTGCCCGGCCACCGCCGCGGCGACCCCGTCCCCGCGTACCTCGGGCAACTCGACGACCTGCCAGCCCGGTTCGAGCAACACCGACCGGGCGAGGTGGCGCACGGCCTCGGGCCGCACCGACTCGTCCGCCAGGAACTCGGTGATGTCCGAGAGCCCGCCACCGACCGGGCCGAGGACACGGACGCCGGCGACCCGGCGCACCGCCAGGGCGGCGCCGGCGACCAGGCGTCCGTCGCGGCGCACCGTCACCACGTGCAGGGAGGCACCGTGGCCGTAGTGGTCCCACCATGCCTGCAGCCACCCCGAACGCTGGAACGGGGTCGCGGTCGCGCAGCGGTCCGCGAGATCGTCCCACTCGGCGGCGAGCGCCCGGAACTCCCCGGCGTCCCGCACCGAGGCGATGGCCCAGCCGCCCCCGATCCCGACGGCCGCAGTCACCGCCGAACCGCCGTCGACGACGGGTTCGCACCGTTGCGCCGGGCCGGCAGCTGCGGAGCCGCCGGTGCCGGGTCGGGCTGCGGCGGCGCGTCCGGGACGGGGCCGGTCCACCGGGGCGCCCGGCTCGCGGCAGCGAACAGGCCCAGACCGGCGAGCAGCGCACCCGCGGCACCGCCGACCAGTGCGAGCAGCGCCGGCGAGGCGGAGACCGGCTCCACCGGTTCCACGGCCGGCGCGAACACGGCCAGCGTCACGCTGGTCTCGACGCTGCGCTCGTTGCCGTAGGCGACGAGGCTGCCGGCAAGGGCGTTCGCGATCGCCGTCGCCTCCCTGGGGTCACCGGAGAGCCCGGCGATCTCCACCAGGGGGGCGTCGGGGGAGGTCTGTACCTCGGCCCGGCGCAGGAGCTGCTCGACCGGGGTGCGCAGCTCCGCCGCGGCGGTCGCCGCGACGGCGGGCTCCCCGGCGATCCGTCCGAACGCCTGGGCGAAGCTGGTCGCGCGCTGCTGGCCGTCGGCGTCCTGCGCGGTCACCGCCACGTAGGCGGCCGTGCGGAACGTCGGACCGCTCACCAGCCCGTACACCGCCCCGCCGCCCGCCCCGGCCAGGACCGCGAGCGCCACGACGACCGCGCGCAGCGCCGCACGCCGCCGGTACCAGGGCGGCCCCGTGGCGGGGGAGGGCGGCGTCGCCGCGAACCGGCTGGTCTCCGCGGTCGGATCGTCCACCGGGCCCGACCCGTTCCCGGAGGCGCCCGTGCCGGGATGTGATCCGCCGGACGTGCTGGGCTCGCTCATGACAGGGCCTTTCGTGGTGTCGGTTCGCGGTCGGTGAGCCGTAGGTAGAGGGCGTGGAGCTCCGCGGCGACCCGGGACACGTCGAACCGGTCCAGGCCCGCGGCCGGACGACGGTCCGGCGGCCGGTCGAGCAGCGTCGCGACCGCGGTGGCGACGGCGTCGCCGTCGGGAGCGACGCGAACGTGGCGAGGGTCGGCGAGCTCGTCGAGGACGGGCCCGGAGGCGTAGGCGACGGGCAGCCCGGACGCCGCGGCCTCGAGCAGCGCCAGACCGAAGGTCTCCTCCGGGGAGGGCGACGCGAGCACGTCCATCGCGCTCAGGTGGGCGGCGACGTCGTCGACCTCACCGGTGAAGACGACCCGGTCCGCCACACCCGCCTCACGGGCGCGCCGCTCCAGCGCCGCCCGCTCGCCGCCCCGTCCGACGACCAGGGCGGTGACACCGGGCAGCCGTGGGAGCGCGTCGAGCAGCACATCGACCCGCTTCGGCGCTTCCAGCCGCCCGACCACACCGACGACCGGACGGTCGGCGGGCAGTGCGTACCGGCGACGCACGCGTTCGCGGTCGGAGCTGTCGAAGCGGTGGCCCTCCACGTCGGTCCCGTTGCGCAGCACGGTGATCCGCTGATCCGGGATTCCCCACTCGCGGAGCCGCCCGGCGACATCGGCGGACACGGCGACCGTCGCGCGCCCCAGCCTCTCGGTGGCCACGTAGAGCGCGCGCACCCCCGGCCGGTCCACCGGACGGCCCTCGATCAGCTCGCCGTTCAGGGAGTGTTCGGTCGCCACGATCGTGCGCACCCCGGCGAGCCGGGCGGCGAGCCGGCCGTACACGCAGGCGCGGTAGAGATGGGTGTGGACCACGTCGAAACGGCCCCGCCGGATGAGCCGGGCCAGCACCAGCACGGCGGCCACGTCGGTGTTACCCGACATCGGGACGAGGTGGACCGGGACACCGTCCGCGCGCAGTCCGTCGGCGACGACCCCCGGGTTGCAGAGTGCGACGACCTCGGTCTCGACCTGTCGGTGGCGCAGCAGGAGCCGCAGCTGCTGTTCCGCACCACCCGCGTCGAGACCGGTGATGACGTGCAGAACCCTCATACGAACGTCGCCTCCCCGTCCGGGGCCCGCATCTGGCTGCGGACGTCCTTCGCGCGCAGCCGCACCCCGCCGTCGCGCTCGCCGACGAAGGTGCGCGGCAGCGCGTGGCGGCCGGCCCGCTCGTGCGGCGCGATCCCGACGGCGTGGGCGTAGCCGGCGGACCGCACGGCCTCGATCTCGCGACGCTCGACGTGTCCGTACGGGTAGGCGAAACCGGTGACCGGCCGCCCGACGAGGTCGCTCAGCTCGGCGCGGCTGCGCTCGACCTCGTCGCGCAGGTCGCCGACGCCGGTGGTCGTGAGCGAGACGTGGGAGACCCCGTGGGAGGCGATCTCCATTCCCTCCGCCGCCGCGGCGCGGACCTCCTCGGCAGTCATCAGCTGCTTCACCGGTCCCGGTACGTCCCACTCGTTGGTCCCGCCGAGGCGTCCGCTGAGCACGTAGACGGTGGCGGTGAAGCCGTGACGGCGCAGGACCGGTACGGCCCGGTGCAGGAAGTCCCGGTAGCCGTCGTCGAAGGTGAGACCGACCAGGTCACGGGCGGGCCCGTGCCGGCGGGCCTCCAGGAGCTCGGACACCGCCACCCCACGCAGCCGGCGGGCCGCGAGCCAGGCCATCTGCCGAGCGAACCGGTCGGGGGTCACGGTCACCTGGTACGGGTCCTCGGCGTAGTGGTCCACCGAGTGGTACATCCAGATCCAGGGCCAGCGGGTGGCGGTCACGACGCGCTCCCCGTCCCGAGCACGGCACGCACCGACGGCAGCCCGCCGGTCGCCATCGCCACGGCGGCGAAGACGACCATCATGGCCGTTCCCCCCACCGGCACCGCCACGATCCCGGGCAGGCCCCGGACCAGCGACGCGATCCCGACACCGATCGCTGCCGTCACCGCGACGGCGGGCAGCAGCCGGAGCAGGATGACACCGATCGCCCGCGGGTCGATCGCCTGAGCCCTCGAGCGGCGGGCGAGCAGGAGTCCCACCGCGGTCACCGAGATCCCGGCCGCGTTGCCCGCTGCGATGCCGGGAGCACCCCAGACGCTCGCGCCGATGCCGGCCACGACCGCGGTCACCACGAGCCCGACCCCCATCGTGGCGGCCGGCAGGAACGTCGACCGTCCGGTGAACAGCGCCCGGCAGACCAGTTCGACCAGAGCCTGACCGAGCAGACCGAAGACGTAGATTCGCAGGATCGCGGCGGTGTCCGCGGAGTCGGCCGCGGTGAACGCGCCCCGCTCGAACAGCAGCTGCACCACCCGCGGGGCGAAGACGAACAGGAAGGTGGTCGACAGCAGCACCACGGCGCCGACGATGCGGACGTCGGCCTCCAGCCGGCGCCGCGCGTCGCCGGCGTCACCGGCGACCAGACTGCGGGCGAGCAGCGGGAAGGTGACCACGGCGATGATCAGGGCGAGTGTCGAGGGCAGCTGGCCGATCTTCTGTGCGTAGTTGAGGTGGGAGATGGTCCCCTCCGCGAGTGTCGAGCCGACGAACCGCTCGACGTAGACCTGGGCCTGGCGGGTCAGCGTGTAGACGGCGATCGGCAGGAAGGCCCCGACGCTGATCAGCGAGGACTTCACCAGGACGGCCCGCGGGACCGGGATGCGCCGCAGGTAGGACGGCAGCTGCACCGCGACCATCAGCACGGCTCCCGCCGTCACCCCGATGGCCGCGGACAGCACGCCGAGCCGCTCGTGGAACAGCACGATCGAGCCGACGATCCCCACGTTGAACGCCAGCGAGATGGCCGCGGGCGGCCCGAACACGAGGTGGGCCCGCAGGGCACCCGCGGCGAAGCCGGCCAGACCGATGAACACGAGGCTGGCGGCGACGACGCGCATCGCCTGCACCCCGAGCTCCGGCTGGGCCAGGCCGGGGGCCAGGGCGCCGACCAGCCACGGTGCCGTCACCGCGACGATGCCGGCGACGACGACGAGCCCGAGTGCGAGGCGGGGGAGGGCGTAGGAGACCACGCCCGCGACCGCCGCCCGCGGATCCGATGTCGAGGTCCCGGGCCCGGCGACCGCCAGCGCGCGGGTGAAGGCCGGCACCAGGAGCAGCGCCATCGCACCGTCGATGAGCAGCGGCACGGCGGACTCGGCGATCGTCCACGCGACGAGGAACGCGTCGGTGGTGCCGTCCGCGCCGAAGTACGACGCCAGCATCAGGTCGCGCACGACGCCGCCCAGCGACCCGAGCGCGATGAGTACCGCCGACACGACGGTCGCCGTGAGGACCATGCGCGACTCCCCGGAGCCGCGCCCGCTCCGGGTCCCCGGGCGACCGGTGACGCCGGGCGCGCCGGATCCCGGGCGGTTGCGCAGGCCGTAGGAGGCGGCGAGCCCGACGACCACGCCGACCAGGACGCTGGTGGGCCCGCCGGTGTCGGCGTACAGGAACTCGATCGCCTGCCACAGCACCATGCCGAGCACGGCGAGCCCCACCGCCCGCTCGGTGGGCGTCGTGCTGCGCCGGACCCGCTGCAGGGTGCCCAGTGCCACCGTCGTGAGCAGGCCGACCAGGGCGGTCGCGCCCAGCAGCCCCTGCTCGGAGAGCACGAGCAGGTACTGGTTGTGCGGGGACAGCAGCTCCTGCTTGACGTAGCCGGCCCCCGGCTGGTCGGTGTCGCTGCTCGAGTTGAGCCCCAGCGGCGCGTGCCCGTCACGCAGCTCGGGGAAACTGCGCAGCCCGGCCCCGGTGACGGGGTGCTCCGACCAGATCGAGGTCGCGGTGTCCCAGAGGTGGTAGCGGTCGCCGACCGAGGAGTCGGGGGAGCCGACGGAGGACACGGCGCTGCCCAGCCGGGTGCCGATCTCGCCGCCGCCCAGCCCGAACCCGCCGACGAGCACGACGGTCAGGGCCGTCACGACACCGGCCGCCCGGAGCAGCCCGGCCGGTCCGAGGTGGGCGAGTAGCAGCACCAGCACCACGGCGCTGGCGAGCCAGCTGCCGCGGCTCAGGGAGAAGGCGAGCGGGACCAGGAGCGCGACGGCCAGGCCGGTCAGAACGATCCGGTGACGAAGATCGGTCAGCGCGACGGCGCCCGCGACGCACACGGCGAGGGCGAAGCTCACCACGGCCGACATGGCCATGATCTCCTGGGCGCCGAAGGTGCCGACGGCACGCACGGTCTCGCCGCCGATGGAGGCGCCGGTCCCGCTCAGGTACTGGACGACACCCACGGCGCCCTGCACGAGTCCGGACACGACGAAGGCGCCCGCGACGACGGCGATCCGCTGCGGGGTCCGGACGACCGCGGCCACGGCGGCCGGCACGAGCACGAACACCTGTAGGTAGCGAACCAGCCCCGACAGCGCCGCACCGGTGTCGGTGGCCACGAGGGCCGACACGGTGGCGGCCGCGGCCAGTGCGCCGAGCACGACGGCGGCGGGCCGGGGCAGGTCGAACCGGCCGGCGACCAGGCCGGCGACGACGACCGTCACCAGGGCCAGCGACGCGAGGTCCGCGGCGGTGACCGTGGACCCACCGGCCTCGACGTGCGGCCATGGCAGGTTGACGAGGAGCACGATCGCTGCGACCGACCAGGTCGACCATCCGACCCCGGGACGCGCCCGGCCCGGGGACGACGGCATCGTCGCCGTCGGCGGTGGCTCGGCCACCGGTGTCGTGGCGGCTCCTCCACGCATCTGCGGGACAGTCCTCTCTGGCCGGTTGCGGACCGGTGTCAGGCGACCGGCTGGGGTCCGGCCACAAGCAGGCGCGCGCCGCCTCCGGCTTGCGGGTCCACGACGTGGGTCGCCGTGCGGACCGCGGTCCGTCGGCTGCGCAGGCCGCTGAGCCGGTACGCCGTGGCGAGCCCGGCCTTCACGACGAGCCCCGGACCGGCGGTCGCCCGGGATCGCGGCCGCCAACCGAGGTCGGAGCGGAGGACACCGTTGCCGAAGTTGACCAGGTAGGCCCGCCGGCTCGGAGCGGTCCAGTGCTCGGTGGTCAGCGAGACGTTGACGACGTCGTCGTTGACGATGCGGTGCGGCGCGTTGAGCGGCCAGTGCAGCATGTCGCCCGCCTCGAGGTCGTGGACGCGGGCGTAGTCGTCGAACCACGGTTCGTAGGAGATGCCCTCCTCCGAGACGCGACGCACGACGTCCTCGATCTCGGGCTCGCGCAGGAAGGGGGCGGTGGGCGGGTAGATCCAGATGCGCTTGCGGCCGCGCAGCTGCCAGAGGGTCTGGCAGGGCACGTCGGTGTGGTAGTGGACCTGGGCGCCGGGGGAGGAGACGAGGACACCGATCCGGTGCTTGGACGTCCGCAGCCCCGGGACGCCCTCCTCGATCTCGGCGTAGATCCCGGCCACCAGCTCGGCGAACCGCGGGTCGATCTCCTGCAGGCCCATCATGTTGATCCACAGGCGGCCGCCGCGGACCGCCTCGAGCACCTCGGCCCCGGTCCGTCCGCCGCGGGTGCACGCCGACCAGGTGTTGGCGGCGACCGCGTCCGCCGTATTGATCTGCAGATGGCTCGTGGGGAGGTGCTCGACGAGGTCCGCGAGTGACTCGTCGGAGAAGAGGTCGAGTTCGGACAGTCCGTGGCGCAGTCGCAGCGGCTGTGTCCCCCACAGCTCGGCGGCCCGTCCGTCGAAGTCCTCGAAGATCATCGCTGCTCCCGCTTCCGCGCCGGCCGTTGATCGCACTACGTCACAACGGTCGCCCACGATCGGACCGGCGTTACGCCGTTCAGCGGGATGCTTGGTCACACAACTCACCGTGAGCGAGATAATCAGGAGAGTTGTGAGCCGTCCGAGCGAAACGCAAAGGGTGTGGCCGACGACTTCCTCGACGCCAGATCACTCAGAGAAGTCGAGGTCGATCGCTCGTGAGCATCACCGAGAGGCCTGTCGACCCTAGCGTCGCGGCGCCGGAGGCGAACCCCGTGGAGCGCGAGATGCTCCGTCCGGCCCAGGTCGGTCGGCCGTCCGCAGTCGGCCGTATCCGTGCGTGGATGGTCGTCGGTCCCCTCGACGCCGTCTCGCTCCTGTCGCCGATCGTGTGGCACGGCGCGCAGGTGAAGGCGACGGTCGCGATGGCGGCCATCGCCTTGTATCTGCTGGTCGGTGGACGCCGTTACCGCGCCCGGCTGCACCTGAGCGTCCTCGACGAGCTGCCGGCGGTGCTCGGGAAGCTGCTGATCGCCACGGCGATCGTCGCGACCCTGATCGCCCCGCGCTACGACTCCGCCGACGTGGTGTCCACGTTCCTCCTGAACTCGGCCGTGGTGATCGGCCTCGTCGTCCTCGGCCGGATCACCGTGACGACGGTCATCCGGTGGTCGCGGGCGGTGGGCCGGACGCGGCACCGCACCGTGGTGGTCGGCGCGGGCAGCGTGGCGGCGGACCTGTGCCGTGTGCTCGGCGCCGAGCCCCGCTACGGCCTGGACGTCGTCGGGTTCGTCGACGACGGTGGGCGCGGTCCCGCCGGCTCGTGGGTGCCGCGCCTCGGTGACGTGGACGATCTGGAGCAGGTCGTCCGAGAACAGCGGATCAGCGTGGTGCTCGTCGCGGACGGCGACATCTCCGAGAGCCATCTGGTGGAGGCGGTGCGCCGGCCCGCATGCGTGTCGTGCGACCTGCTGGTGGTGCCGCGGCTGCACCACTTCCAGACCCGGACGGTGTTGCCCGACCACATCGGGTCGATCCCGATCATGCGGGTGCTGGCCCCGCCGGTCAACGGGCCCGGCCGGTGGATCAAGCGCGCCTTCGACATCGCGGTCGCCGCCGTCACGCTGGTGGTGCTGTCGCCGGTCCTGGCCCTGTGCGCGCTCGCGGTCCGGCTGGAGGGCGGTCCGGGTGTGATCTTCCGGCAGCCGCGGGTCGGCCGTAACGGACGCACCTTCGACTGCCTGAAGTTCCGCTCCATGCGCCCGGTCGACGACCGCGAGTCCGCGACGCAGTGGTCGATCGCGGCGGACGACCGGGTGGGGCCCGTCGGCAGGCTGCTGCGCCGCACCTCCCTCGACGAGCTCCCACAGCTGTGGAACATCCTGCGCGGTGACATGAGCCTGGTCGGGCCGCGACCCGAGCGACCGCACTTCGTGTCCCGGTTCTCGGGTGAGTACGACCGGTACGCCTACCGGCACCGTGTCGAGGTCGGGCTCACGGGGCTGGCCCAGGTGAACGGGTTGCGCGGGGACACCTCGATCTCCGACCGCGCCCGCTACGACAACTACTACATCGAGAACTGGTCGCTCTGGCTCGACTTCAAGATCATGGTGCGGACGTTCGCCGAGGTGCTCTTCGCCCGGGGTCGCTGACCCCCTGTCGGGTGGTCGTTCCTGTGCCACACAGCAGGATGCGGCGGGCCGGAGCACGGTGTCGCGCATGACGTCGCGCCGTATCACGCTCGCCGCCGGTCTTATCCTTCTGCTCTGCGCCGGCTGCGGCGGTGGCGGCAGCACGCCCGCCGCGCTGTCCACGGCGCCGGCCGCCGCGCCCACCACCACCACGTCCGCGCAGGCCGCGGGCCCGGATACGGGCCGGCCCGATGCCGCGCGCGTCGACCGCTGCACCTCGGCGTCGCTCCGGGCGAGCCTCGGCACCACCCTCGGCGACAACCAGAAAGACACGACGGTCGTCTGGCGCAACACCTCCGACGCGCCCTGCACGATGACCGGGTTCGGCGGCGTCGACCTGCGCGGCCCGGACGACCCGCAGTTCGGGCCGTCCTACTCGCTGCCCCGGGCGGGGGAGGAGCCCACCGCGGTCGTCGTCAAGCCGGGCGGGACCGCGCACACCGTGATCACCTGGCTGCCCGGGGACAGCTGGACGCCGACCGACATCGTCGTGACCGCGCCGGACGAGACGACGTCGACGACGCTGAAGTGGGACCAGGGCCCGGTCTCCCGTCAGGACGGCGCGACCCGCCCCGGCACCTACATCCACCCGGTGGCGCCCGGCTCCGTCTGACCCCGTCTCGGTCACCCCGTGCCGCGAGTGGCACACACCCCGTCACAGCCGGAGTCGTGTGCGCCACCCGCGCGGGGGTACCCGATAACGGTCGATCAGCTCTGGCCGATGATGCCGGGCGTGGAGATTCACCAGACCCCGCTCCCCGGATCGGCTCTCATCGACCTGAAGCGACTCGAGGACGACCGCGGCTTCTTCGCCCGTGCCTTCTGCGAGCAGGAGTTCCGCGACGCCGGGCTGGACCCGACGATCACCCAGTGCAACCTCTCGTACAACCACGAGGCGGGCACCCTGCGCGGCTTCCACTACCAGCTGGAGCCCAACGCCGAGGTCAAGGTCATCCGCTGCGTCCGCGGCGCGATCTTCGACGTGATCGTCGACCTGCGCCCGGACTCCGACACCTACCTGCAGTGGTTCGGTGCCGAGCTGTCCCAGGACAACTACCGGGCGATGTACGTGCCGCGGAACTTCGCGCACGCCTACCTCACCCTCACCCCCGACGCGACGACGATCTACCAGGTCTCGACGCCCTACACCCCGGGCGCCGAGCGCGGCCTGCGCTGGAACGACCCGGCCCTGGACGTCGAGTGGCCGCACGCGGTCGACCACGTCTCGGACAAGGACGCGAACTGGCCGCTGCTGGCCGACAACGCCGACTTCCCGTCGGTCACCGGAGCCCGCTGATGCTGATCCTCGACACCGCCCTCGCGAAGCGCGCCGCCGAGAACCGCCCGATCCGGGTCGGCCTGGTCGGCGCCGGGTTCATGGGCCGCGGCCTGGTCAACCAGATCGTGAACTCCACCCCCGGGATGGACGTCGTCGCGATCGCCAACCGCACCGTCGCCACCGCCGTGCGCGCCTACACCGAGGCCGGTCTGGAGCCGGTCGAGGTGTCGACGACCGCGCAGGTCGAGGCGATGGTCGCGAAGGGCGTCCCGGCCGTGCTCGGGGACGCGTTCGCGCTGCTCGCCGCGGAGAACATCGACGTGCTCGTCGACGTCACCGGCGCCGTCGAGTTCGGCGCCCGGGTCACCGTCGCCGCGATCGAGCGCGGGCTGCCCGTCGTCACGATGAACGCCGAGCTCGACGGCACCGTCGGCCCGCTGCTCGCGCACCGCGCCCGCGCCGCCGGGGTCGTCCTGACCGGTGCCGACGGCGACCAGCCCGGCGTCCAGGCCAACCTGCTGCGCTTCGTGCGCGGCATCGGGGTCACCCCGCTCGTCGCCGGCAACATCAAGGGCCTGCAGGACGAGTATCGCACCCCCACCACCCAGCAGGCGTTCGCGGAGAAGTGGGGGCAGGACCCCTACATGGTCACCAGCTTCGCCGACGGCACCAAGGTGTCGTTCGAGCAGGCGATCGTGGCCAACGCGTTCGGCTTCACCGTCGGCCAGCGCGGCATGTACGGCCGCGACCACGCCGGGCACGTCGACGAGCTGACGCAGACCTACGACGTCGACGAGCTGCGCGAGCTGGGCGGCGTCGTCGACTACGTGGTCGGCGCCAAGCCGGGCCCGGGCATCTACGTGCTCGGCACCCACGACGACCCGAAGCAGCGCCACTACCTGAACCTGTACAAGCTCGGCGAGGGCCCGCTGTACAGCTTCTACACCCCGTACCACCTGTGCCACTTCGAGGTCCCGAACACCATCGTGCGGGCCGTCGACTTCGCCGACGCCGCGCTGAGCCCACCCGCCGGGCAGCGGGTCGACGTCGTCGCCACCGCCAAGCAGGACCTGAAGGCAGGACACACGGTCGACGGGCTGGGCGGCTACGACACCTACGGCGTCGCCGAGTCCTCGCCGGTCACGCGCGCGGAGCGGCTGCTGCCGATGGGCGTGGCCGAGGGGTGCACGCTGGTGCGCGACGTCGCGAAGGACGCCGTGCTCACCTACGACGACGTCACCCTGCCCCCGGGCCGGCTCGTCGACGCGCTCCGCGAGGAGCAGGAGAAGCTGTTCGCCTGAGCGGCCCGCGGGCCGCGGCGCCGGGTCAGTAGGCGCCGCGGCTGCGGAGCACCGCGCCGACGGTCTTCCACAGAATCAGCAGGTCCAGTGCGGGGGTCCAGTTCTCGACGTAGCGCAGGTCGAGGCGGACCGACTCCTCCCAGGTCAGCGAGCTGCGTCCGCTGACCTGCCACAGGCCGGTCATGCCGGGCTTGACGAGCAGGCGGCGGCGCGCGTCGTCGCCGTAGGTGGCGACCTCGCGGGGCAGCGGCGGGCGCGGCCCGACCAGGCTCATCGACCCGCCGAGCACGTTGAGGAGCTGCGGCAGCTCGTCGAGCGAGTACTTCCGCAGGAACGCCCCCACCCGGGTGACGCGCGGGTCGCGACGCATCTTGAACAGCGGGCCGTCGCCGTGGTCGTTGGCCAGCGACGCCAGCCGCGCCTCGGCGTCGACGCACATCGACCGGAACTTCAGCATCCCGAAGGTGCGCCCGTGCGTGCCGACGCGCTCCTGGCGGAAGAACACCGGGCCGCCGTCGCCGAGCTTCACCGCGGCCGCCAGGACCAGGAACAACGGCCCCACCAGAAGCATCAGCAGCGCGGCGACCGCGCGGTCCGCGACGTACTTCACGATCTTCGACGCGCCGGAGAACCGCGGCTCGGACAGCCGCAGCAGCGGCATCCCGTCGACCGGCGTGATGTGCATGCGCGGCCCGGCGATCTCCATGAGGCCCGGGTCGACGGCGAGCTCGGTCTCGGAGCCCTCGAGGTCCCAGGCGAGGCGGTGCAGCCGCGTCGGGCCCCAGCCGGGCGAGCGGCAGATCGCGACGACCCGGTGCCCGCCGTCGCGGGCCAGACCGGTCACCGCGTCGAGGTCGCCCAGCACGGGGACGCCGTCGACGACGTAGCCGCCGCCGGTGCCGGTGCCGGTCGGGGTGCACACCCCGGTGACCCGCCAGCCGAAGTACGGGTCGCGACGGGTGCGGCGGATCAGGTCCGCCACGCACGCCTCCTCGCCGACCGCCAGCACCGGGGCCAGACCCCGGCCCCGGCCGCGCTGCACGTGCAGCATCTTGCGCAGCGCGAACCGCACCCCCAGCAGCGCCACGCCGGTGCCCGGGACGAGCAGGAAGACCCACTCCCGCGACGAGTCGACCATCAGCGCCAGACCGCCCAGGGCCAGCACGACGTCGGTGAGGACCACGGCCCGCCCGAGACGGACGAACTCCGCGGACCCGGTCCCCAGCACCCGGCCGTCCCAGGCCCGCGAGACCGGCAGGGCCACCGCCAGCAGGCCGGCGGCGATCAGACCCGAGCCGATGCGCGCCCGGTCGGCCGCCTCGAGGCCGGTCAGCCCGACCAGCACCGCGACCGCCGTCAGGAGCGCGACCGTCGCGAGGTCACCGAGGACCACGAGTGCGGTGAACCGGCGCTGCCACCGCGGGGTGCCGGGCAACGGGTCACGCCCGCCCCCGGCCGGTGTGGCGACCCGCGGGCTCGGGACGGTCCGCTCGGGCAGGCGGGAGACGTCGTGGTCGGTGCTCACAGGGCTACGTGCTCCTAGGGACGGGGAGAAGGGGCCACGGACCGCTGGGGTCGGCGTCGTCGCCCGCTCGGTGCCCGGAGTGCACCGTTCGCTGCTCCTGCATTCGACAGGCGGACGCCTACCGTTAGCGACCGCTCCCTCACCGGCGCGCAAGTTGCGCCGTTCGCCGTAATCCATGCGAAGGGTTGTCATCAGGAGTGACGATCGCGGCGTCTCATCAGAATTGAGTAACGCCGACGCCGCCGGATGCGACAGGTGATCGAACGATCATCCTGCGTGAGGAGGCAACGGGTGCCGTTGCGCCGCTTCGACCGGACGTCCTGGCCCGAGCACGGCCCGCACCGGGACCTGCTCGACCTGCTCGACGACGTCCACGTGCACCACGGCTGCCCGTCGGAGCGTGTGCTCGCGCGCCGGCTGCGGACCTCGACCGCGCGGGTCCGCGACGTCGTCCGCGGCCGTGCCCTGCCCGGCGACGCCGTCGGGATCCGGGACCTGGTCGCCGCACTCACCGCACCGGACCGGATCGACCCGGCGACGGCGGACCGGGCCGAGGCCCTCACGGTCGCGGCCCGCCGGGAACGCGACGGCGCCGGACCCTGGCCCGCCGGGCGCCGGACGGGCCGGCCGCTCTGGTCGCCACCGGGCGTCGCTCCGGCGGCCGGTCCCGCGACGACGGGCACCCGCCGGACCGCGGTCGCCGCGCTCCTGCTCGTGCTCACCGCGGCGGTCGCGACGGCCGTCGTGCTGTCCGGGCACCTGCCCTTCTGACCCCCCCCGGCCGGTCCCTCCCGTCATCAGAACTGGGGACCTCGGCGGAGTTCGCGATGGATCATCAGAATCGATGATCCGACACATCGCGTAACGATGAACTAGGCTGTTCGGCCCAGGGCCGTGCGGCCGAAAAGATCATCCACGGCGGGGTTTCCCCTGCTCACCGCATCTCTCGATCACGACACGATCACGGCGGGTCCCGGGCGGCCGGCGCGGACGGCCCAGTCCGGCCGCCACGCGTCGTAACAGGGTGTCGAGACGCGTCGATGGACGCTCCACACGGGAACGATCACGCCTCCAGGGGGCCGGCCGGGACACGCGCCGAGCCCTCCCTCCGGCGTGCCCATCGCACGTTCCCGACCGAGATCTGGGAGGTACGCCGGTGACCGCGAGCGTCGCGTCCGGCACCCCGCAGAACCGGGCGCCCGCCGTGGGGGCCCGGTCGCTGCACGACTTCAGCCGCATCTCCGGCGAGGTCACCGAGCCGCCGCCGGCAGGCGAGACGTACCGGGTGCGGTACCGCAACCTGCACGACGGTCAGGGCCGCCGCTGGGCGGGCACCCTGGCCATCATCGGCGCGAACGTCGCCTTCGAGGTGCTGTTCGTGGTCTGGCTGCTCCAGCCCTCCCACCATCCCGACGTCGACGAGCGCTGGTGGATCCAGGCCGCGAACGTCTTCGTCATCGGCTCCATCGCGCTGGTCGAGACGATGCGGCTGGTCAACGTGTTCTCGCTGTCGCTGGCCTCGGTGCTCGCCCGCGACCCGGTCCCGGTCCGGCCGGACCCGGCGCTGCGCGTCGCGTTCCTGACCACGATCGTCCCCGGCTCGGAGCCGATCGAGATGGTCCGCGCGACGCTGGAGGCCGCGCGGCGGATCCGGCACGAGGGCACCTTCGACGTCTGGCTGCTCGACGAGGGCGACGACCGCGAGGTCCGGCGGATGTGCGCCGAGATCGGTGTCCGGCACTTCTCCCGCAAGGGCGTCGCCGCCTACAACGAGCCGTCGGGCTTCTTCAAGGCGCGCACCAAGCACGGCAACTACAACGCCTGGGTGCACGCGGAGGGCCACCGCTACGACGTGTTCCTGTCCGTCGACCCCGACCACGTGCCGCTCGCGAACTACGCCGAGCGGATGCTCGGCTACTTCCGCGACCCCGACGTCGCGTTCGTCGTCGGGCCGCAGTGCTACGCCAACTGCGACAACTTCGTCACCACCGCCGCGGAGTCCCAGCAGTTCCCGTTCCACTCGCTGATCCAGCGGGCCGCGAACGCCTACGGCATCCCGATGCTCGTCGGCACCAACAACGCCGTGCGGATCGACGCGCTGCTCGCCGTCGGCGGGCTGCACGACTCGATCACCGAGGACATGGCGACCGGGCTGGCTCTGCACGCCCGGCGCAACCCGTGGACCGGGCAGCGCTGGCGCTCGGTGTACACACCGGACGTCGTCGCGGTGGGGGAGGGGCCGTCGTCCTGGACGGACTTCTTCTCCCAGCAGCTACGCTGGTCGCGCGGCACCTTCGTGATCCTGCAGGGCATCTTCCTGAAGCGGCTGCGCCGGCTGTCCCCGCCGCGGGCGCTGCACTACCTGCTGATCACCGCGTTCTACCCGTCGATGGCGATCGGCTGGATCCTCGGCGCCGTCAACGCCTCGCTCTACCTGGCGTCCGGGGTGTCGGGCATCGTCGTCCCGCCCGCGCTGTGGCTCGCGCTCTACGTCGACGCGACCGCGTTCCAGCTGTGGGTCTACATCCGCAACCGCCGCTACAACGTCAGCCCCTACGAGCACGAGAACTCGACCGGGCTGACGGGGATGGCGATGTCGGTGCTCTCCGCGCCGATCTACGCGTCCTCGCTGGTCGCGACGGTGCTCCGGCGCCCGGCGACGTTCGTCGTCACCCCGAAGGCGGAGGCGGCGAGCCCGGACCGCGTCGTCACCTTCGCCCGGCACCTGCGCTGGTCGGGGTTCCTGGCGGCGGCGATCGCGGCGTCGTTCGCGTTCGGCTACGCCAACCTCGACGTCCTCATGTGGCCGGCGCTCGCGCTGGTCGTCTCCCTGGTCCCGATGGCGATCTGGCTGGGTGGCCTGCTGCGCACCCGTGGCCGGATCGCGTCCGCGGCCGAGCTCGTCGAGCTCGTGCCCGTGATCCCCGAACCCCGTGACGAGAAGATCGGAGCCGTGGCGTGAGGCGCCTGCTCTCCCGGGCGGCGCGCGCCGTCCTCGGCCGCCGCAGGCTGATCGCGATGATCGGCGTGCCCACCGTGCTGCTGGCGGTGAACGCCCCGCCCGCGTTCGCCTGGATCGCCGAGGTGCGCCACGAGGCGTGGCTGCACAGCGCCGAGTACACCGCCGCGAACGGCCGCTGGGACGTCGTCGAGCTGCCCGCGGACGTCCGGATCAACGCCATCCACGCCGCGATGCTGCCGACCGGCAAGGTCCTGCTCGTCGCCGGCTCGGGCAACGACCAGAAGCAGTTCGACGCCGGCACCTTCCGCACCCTGGTCTACGACCCGGCCACCGGCGACGCGACGGAGATCGACACCCCGTCGGACCTGTTCTGCGGCGGCCACACCTTCCTGCCCGACGGGAAGCTCCTCGTCGCCGGCGGCACCCAGCGCTACGAGGTCCTCGACGGCTTCGTCACCCGCGCCGCCGGCGCGATGCGGATCCGCAACGAGAACCCCGACCGCGAGCTGCACCTGGACTCCGGCACCGTGTTCCGCGACCCCGACGGACGCGACTACACCCTCACCAGTCCGGCCCACGTCATGGCCGCGACCAAGACCGGCGAGGGCGACGGGACCGTCGTCACCGCCAGCGAGACCATCGGCTTCGTCGAGTCCACCGAGGAGGGCGCCGCCGGGGTCACCGACCGGCCCGCCCAGTACGCGATCCCGTCGCTGGACCCCGCGGACGCCGCGGACGTCTACGGCATGGGCGACCGGATGACCCTGGACAAGCAGGACTTCCAGGGCATCGCCGACTCCTACGAGTTCGACCCGTTCGCCGAGAAGTACGTGCGCGTCGGGGACATGACCCAGAAGCGCTGGTACCCCACGCTCACCGGGCTGCCCGACGGCCGGGTGCTCGCGATCTCCGGTCTCGACGGCACCGGGCAGATCCTGCCCGGCCAGAACGAGGTCTACGACCCGGCGACGAAGCGCTGGACCGACCGGCCCGACCTGTTCCGCTACTTCCCGACCTACCCGGCGATCTTCCAGACCCGGCAGGAGGGACGGCTGTTCTACTCCGGCTCCAACGCCGGCTACGGCCCGGCCGACGCCGGACGCGTCCCCGGGTTCTGGAACCTGGCGGACAACTCGTTCGCCCCCGTCCCGGGGCTGCGCGAGCCGGAGCTGATGGAGACCTCCGGGTCGTCCTGGGCCGGGCCGGTGCAGGACCAGCGGATGGTCGTCGTCGGAGGCGGCGGGGTCGGGGAGTCCCCGGTGTCCTCGGCGCGGATCGACACCATCGACCTGCGCGCCCCGGCGCCCGCGTTCACCCCCGGCCCGGACCTGCGCACCCCCACCCGCTACCCGAGCGTCGTGCAGCTGCCCACCGACGACCTGCTGATCACCGGCGGCTCCGCGGACTACCGCGGCAAGGGCGCGAGCGACATCCTGCAGGCCAACCTGTACCACCCGGGCACGAACACGCTCTCCGCCGTCGCCGACCCCGCGGTCGGGCGCGACTACCACGCCGAGGCGCTGCTGCTGCCCAACGGCCAGGTGCTCACCGCGGGCGGGAACTCCCTGTTCAAGAACGTGGACAACACCAAGCCCGCCCCGTTCGAGCAGCGGCTGGAGATCTACACCCCGCCGTACCTGTTCCACGGCCCGCAGCCGGTGATCGCGGCGGCCCCGCAAGAGGCCGGTCTCGGCACCACCATGACCGTGACCAGCCCGGACGCGGCCCGGGTCACCCAGGCCCGGCTGATCCGGCCCAGCGCCGTCACCCACGCGACCGACGTCGACCAGCGCTCGGTGCGTCTCGACATCGCCCGCGGCCCGGACGGCTCGCTCCGCCTCGCCGTACCCGCCGAGCCGACCCTGGTGCCGCCCGGCTGGTACATGCTCTTCCTCGTCGACGACGCCGGGGTGCCGTCCGTGGCGTCATGGGTGCACCTCAGGTGACACACTCCAGCATCGTGCGCTCGCTGCTGGCAGTCTCCTCCGGTGCCCTGGCCGCCGCCCTGACGCTCGTCTCGTGCGGTGCGGGCGCGCCCACCGCGCCCGCACCGGGCGACCCGGCGTCCGCCCCGCCGAGCGCGACAGGGCTGTTCGTGGACCCGCGCAGCGCCGCGGCCGACCAGGTCGTCCGGTGGCGCGACGAGGGCCGCGACGCCGACGCCGACCAGATCGAGAAGATCGCCTCGCAGCCGTTCCCGCACTGGGTGAGCGGCGACGTCGCCGCGGCCCAGGCCGACACGAAGGACTACGTCGACCGGGCCACCGCGGCGGGTGCGCGCCCGCTGCTGGTCGCCTACAACATCCCGCACCGCGACTGCGGCAGCTTCTCCGGCGGTGGCGCCCCGGACGGCGGCTACTACCGAAACTGGGTCACCGAGATCGTCCGCGGGCTGGGCGGCACGACGGCCACGGTCGTCCTGGAGCCCGACGCGGTGCCGCACGAGCTGTCCGGCTGCGTCGACGGCGACCTGCGCGACGAGCGCTACCAGCTGCTGTCCGAGGCGGTCGCGGCGTTCAAGACCGCGGGTGCCCGGGTCTACGTCGACGCGGGCAACCCCGGCTTCATCAGCGACGTCGACGCCCTCGCCGGCGCGCTGGAGCGCTCCGGGGTCCGGGCCGCCGACGGGTTCGCCCTCAACGTCGCGAACTTCTACCCCACCCCCGAGGTCGTCGCGTTCGGGCGGCAGCTCTCCGACCGCCTCGGCGGGGCGCACTTCGTCGTCGACACCAGCCGCAACGGCCGGGGGGTCGCCGACGAGGCGTCGCTGGGCGGGGTGCCCGCGTTCTGCAACCCGCCCGGTCGCGGGCTCGGGGCGGACCCGACCACCGAGACCGGCGACGACCGCGTCGACGCACTGCTGTGGGTCAAGCGCCCCGGCGAGTCCGACGGGGCCTGCCGTCCGGGGGAGCCGGCCGCCGGGCAGTGGTACCCCGAGTACGCCCTCGGGCTCGCGCAGCGCCAGGCCGGCTGACCCGCCCGGCGCGGCCGCTCAGTGCCGGCCGCGCCGGACCAGCTCCCGCGCCGTGCGCACGACGATCTGCGCGTCGAGCCAGAGCGACCAGTTCGCGATGTAGTAGTTGTCGTGCCGGACCCGGTCGGCGATCGAGGTGTCGCCGCGCAGCCCGGAGATCTGGGCGAGCCCGGTGAGCCCGACCGGGACGCGGTGGCGGGCGGTGTAGCGCTCGTGCTCGGCGGAGAAGCGTTCGACGAACGACGGCCGCTCCGGGCGCGGCCCGACCAGGCTCATGTCCCCGCGCAGGATGTTCCAGAGCTGGGGCAGCTCGTCGAGCGAGGTGCGGCGGATGAGCCTGCCGACCGGGCCGACCCGGGAGTCGCCCGCGATGGACCACCGGGTCTGCTGCTCGCGCTCGTCGGCCGGGCGCATGCTGCGGAACTTCAGGACGGTGAAGGGCCGGTTGTCCAGGCCGATGCGTTCCTGACGGAAGATGACCGGCCGCCCGCTCTCGACGAGCACGGCGAGGGCGACCGCGACCAGCAGCGGTGAGGCCAGCGCCAGGGCCAGCGCGGACACCACGACGTCGCCCAGGCGCTTGAGCCGCCAGGACAGCCGGTTCCTCGGGTCCGCGGGCAGCCGCAGCAGCGGGATGCTGCGCAGCCGTTCGACGCCGGAGTGGTCGTGCACCAGCTCCGAGAGCCACGGCAGCAGCAGGACGCCGAGCCCGTCGCGGCGGGCCTCGATCGCAGCGTCGAGGACGGCGGCGTCGTCGACGCCGTGGCAGGCGAACACGACGACGCGCACCCGGTGCCGGGCGGCGGCGTCCCGGATCCGCGCGGACAGCGCCGCCCGCTCGCGCGCCACCAGGAGGTCGAGGTCCTCGGAGAGGACGTGGCCGAGTGGGCGCAGGCCGTACTCGGGGTGGGCGCGCATGGTCTCGTCGAGCTCCACCGCCCGCGATCCGGTGCCGACGATCAGCGTGGGCTCGCCGACGGCCCACCGGACCCGCAGCAGCCGGGCGGCGAACAGCACCGCGGCGCGCAGGGTCAGGGCGACGAGGGTGGCCAGCAACACGACCTCGACCGGCCCGGCGACGTCGATGCGGGTGTCCAGGTTCTGCTGCAGGGCCATCGCCCCGGCCAGCACGAGCCCCATCGTCACGACGAGGGCGGCCAGCTCGCGGGGCAGGTCGTCGAACCAGGACAGACGCAGCCGGGAGCGGTGCAGACGCGCCGCCGAGCGCACCGCGAGCAGCAGCGCGGAGGCGGCGACGACGCCGTCGTGCCCGGTCGGCGCGACCACGACCGCGGCGGTCCCGACGGCGACGACGTCGGTCAGCACCAGCACCGTCCGGACGAGGCTGACCCGGGCGGCCAGCCTGCGCACCGGCGCGGGGGCGGAGGAGGTGTCGGCCCGGGCGGGTGGTCCGACCGGGCCGGGGCCCCGGGGCGTGACCGGCCGCCGGAGCAGGGGCCGGTGATGGGTACGGGGTGTGGCGCGTGCGGGGCGACGGGCCTGCGTCGGTCCGGCGCTCACAGTCGGCCGGCCGCGCGGAAGGTGTACTGCGACAAGAAGATCCACATGATGCGCCGCCCGTTCGTGCGACGGAGCGTTGCGGTGGATGGTGCGAGCGATGTCACGATGAGTAACCACCAATCGCGAGGCGCGGGCCGGAACGGCGCACGGCATTAACCCATTCAGAGGTATTGCCTGAGAACTGGCCGCACACGTGGCGAGGTCGTCGTGCACGCTACGTGCGTTACAGCAGCGAACGTGGGATTCGCATCACTCGTTTGCCCTGGTTGTCTTCTCAAGAAGACGAGCGCTGCGTGACGACAAGTGCCACAACGGAACCCGGGTCGATGCCGTCGATCGACCACGGAGAGTCAGGACCCGGACACGCCGTCGGTGGTGACCACGAGGCCCGCCGTCGCTGTCACCGCGGCGAGGACGGCGGCGCCGTACCGGGCTACGACCTGAACTGATCCGCGACGGCCATGACGTACTCGCCGTAGCCCGAGCCCGCCTGCTGCGCCCCGAGGGCGTGGCAGGCGGCGGCGTCGATGAAGCCCATCCGCAGGGCGACCTCCTCGACGCAGGCGATACGGATGCCCTGGCGGTTCTCCAGGACGCGGACGTACTGGCCGGCCTCCATCAGGGACTCGTGGGTGCCGGTGTCGAGCCAGGCGAAGCCGCGTCCGAGGTCCTGCAGGCGGGCGCGGCCCTGTTCGAGGTAGGCGCGGTTGACGTCGGTGATCTCGAGCTCGCCGCGGGCCGAGGGGGTGATGCGCGCGGCGATGTCGACGACGCGGTCGTCGTAGAAGTAGAGACCGGTGATGGCGCGGTCCGAGCGGGGGTGCTCGGGCTTCTCCTCGATCGAGAGCAGGGTGCCGTCGGGGGCGGCCTCGCCCACGCCGTAGCGCCGCGGGTCGCGCACCGGGTAGCCGAACAGCACGCAGCCCGCGTCGCCGGAGGCGACCTCGGCGGCGCGGCGGCGCAGCAGGTCGCCGAACCCGGCGCCGTGGAAGATGTTGTCGCCCAGCACGAGCGCCGACGGCCCGCCGCGGACGTGGTCGGCGCCGATGACGAACGCCTCGGCCAGGCCGTTGGGGTGCTCCTGGGCGGCGTAGGTGATCTGCAGGCCGAGCCGGCCGCCGTCGCCGAGCAGGCGCTGGAACCCGGGCAGGTCGTGCGGGGTGGAGATGAGCAGGATCTCCCGGATCCCGGCCAGCATCAGCGTGGTCAGCGGGTGGTAGATCATCGGCTTGTCGTAGACCGGCAGCAGCTGCTTGGACACCGCCGCGGTCAGCGGGAACAGCCGGCTGCCGGTGCCACCGGCCAGGATGACGCCCTTCACCGGACGGTCCCGAGGTGGGCGCCGAGCCCGTCGCGCCACGGCGGCATCGTCACCCCGGCGCGGGTCGCGCGGGACAGGTCGAGCACCGAGTTCGCCGGCCGGCGTGCCAGGTGCGGCCTGTCCGCGCCGTACTCGGCGGTCGACACCGGGCGGACGTCGCCGGGGTCGCGGCCGCAGCGGGCGAACACCTCCCGGGCCAGTCCGTGCCAGCTGACCGGCTCGCCGTCGCCGGTCACGTGGAACGTGCCGTGCCGCCCGGACCCGGCCAGCACGAGCAGCGCCGCGGCCAGGTCGGGGGCGAACGTCGGCCGCCCCACCTGGTCGTCGACGACGGCGGGACAGACCCCGTCGCGGGCCAGCCGCACCATGGTGGCGACGAAGTTGCCGCCGTCGCCGACGACCCAGCTGGTCCGCACGATCACGTGCCGCTCCGGCAGCGCCGCCCGCACCGCCAGCTCCCCGGCTGCCTTCGACGCGCCGTACACCCCGAGCGGGGACGGCGGGGCGTCCTCGGGCACCGGGCCGGGCGCGGTGCCGTCGAAGACGTACTCGGTGGAGACGTGGACCAGCAGGCAACCGTGCTCGCGGGCCGCCGCGGCCAGGTGCGCGGGGCCCGCCGCGTTCGCCCGCCACGCCGCGCCCGGTTCGGTCTCCGCACGGTCGACGGCGGTGTAGGCGGCCGCGTTGACCAGCACGTCGACGCCGGTGAAGTCGTACGCGGCGACGGCGTCGGCGTCGCCGATGTCCAGCGCCGCACGGTCGAGTGCCACCGCGCCGGGCAGTGCGGCGACCAGCGCCCGCCCGAGCTGCCCGTTCGCCCCCAGCACGCACGCGCGCACGCGCCCACCTCCCGATCGTCGGGGCCGACTCTGACACGCTGGCGGGGCCGGAGAGTGAGCGGGGAGGGCACGTGCGCATCGTGGTGACCGGCGGGGCCGGGTTCATCGGGTCCTGTTTCGTCCGGGAGGTGCTGGGCGGGGAGCACCCCGAGCTGGCCGGGGCCGGGGTGACCGTGCTCGACGCGTTCACCTACGCCGGCCGGACCGAGAACCTCGCGCCCGTCGCCGACGACCCGCGGCTGACGGTCGAGCGCGGCGACATCCGTGACCCCGGGCGCGTGGCCGAGGTGCTCGACGGCGGTGCCGACCTGCTCGTGCACTTCGCCGCCGAGACCCACGTGGACCGCTCCATCACCGGCGCCGCGGACTTCGTGACGACCAACGTCGTCGGCACCCAGGTCCTGCTGCAGGCCGCGCTGGACGCGGGCGTCGGCCGGTTCGTGCACGTCTCCACCGACGAGGTGTACGGCTCGATCGCGTCGGGCTCGTGGCCCGAGACCCACCCGCTGGAGCCGAACTCGCCCTACAGCGCGGCGAAGGCGGGCAGCGACCTGCTGGCGCGCAGCTACCACCGCACCCACGACCTCGACGTGGTGGTCACGCGCTGCTCGAACAACTACGGGCCGTACCAGTTCCCGGAGAAGGTGGTCCCGCTGTTCACCACCCGGCTGCTCGACGGCGGCACCGTCCCGCTCTACGGCGACGGTCTCAACGTCCGTGACTGGCTGCACGTCTCCGACCACTGCCGCGGGATCGCCCTGGCCGCCACGGCGGGCCGCGCCGGGGAGGTCTACAACATCGGCGGCGGCACCGAGCTGACCAACCTGGACCTGACCCGCGCGCTGCTCGCCGCCGTCGGCGTGGGGGAGGACCGCATCGAGCGGGTCGCCGACCGCAAGGGGCACGACCGCCGCTACTCCGTGGACTGGTCGAAGATCCGCGACGAGCTCGGCTACGCCCCCCGGGTGCCCTTCGACGAGGGCCTGGCCGCCACCGTGGCCTGGTACCGCGACCACCGGAGCTGGTGGGCGTGAAGGCGACCCCGCTGTCGATCGAGGGCGCCTGGCTGTTCGAGCCGACCACCTTCGCCGACCACCGCGGCTCGTTCACCGCGCCCTTCCAGGGGCCGGGGTTCCGCGACGCGCTCGGGTTCGACCTGACCGTCGCCCAGACCAACCAGTCGGTGTCGGCGCGCGGGGTCGTGCGCGGCGTGCACTACGCCGACGTGCCGCCCGGGCAGGCCAAGTACCTGTACGTGGCCGCCGGCGCCGTCCGCGACGTCGTGGTGGACCTGCGGGTCGGGTCGCCGACGTTCGGGCGGGCCGAGGCCGTCGACCTCGACGCCGCCTCGATGCGGGCGGTCTACCTGTCCGAGGGGCTCGGGCACGCCTTCCAGGCGCTCGCCGACACCACCGTCGTCGGGTACCTGTGCTCGACGTCGTACACCCCGGCGGCCGAGCACGGGATCAGCCCGCTGGACCCGGCCCTCGCGCTGCCCTGGGCCGAGGGGGTCGAGCCGGTGCTGTCCGACAAGGACCGCGGCGCGCCGACCCTGGACGAGGCCCTCGCCGCGGGCGCCCTGCCGACCTGGGAGAGCTGCCGCGCCCGCCTGGCGGAGCTGCGCGGGTAGCGGCTCAGTTCCCGGCCCACCCGGACCGCACCGCGAAGTAGGCCCGGACGAACGGGTCCCGCGCCGCCCCTTCCGCGACGAGCGCCGCGCGGTGCTGCGCGACCCCGCGCGTCTCCGCGTCGATCTCCGGCGGCAGGACGTCACCGGCGAGGTCGGTGAGCCCCAGCAGCGCGAGCAGCAGGCCGTCGTGCCCGCCCGGCGCCGTCTCGGTGACAAGCAGCGACGCCAGCCGGGTGCGCAGCGCCCGGGCCGGCTCCGGGTCCTGCTCGGTGAGCAGCACCCGGCGGAACAGCCCGAACCGGCGGTACTCCTGCGCGGCGAGGACCCCGTCGGCGACCAGCTGCCCCACGGCGCCGCCCGCCGAGCCCGCGGGGGTCCGCGCGAGGTGTGCCGCGGTGGCGGCGACGGCGTGCGAGCCGGTGTCGGTGCCGTCCCGGGTCACCGCGGCCAGCGCCGCGGCCAGCGCGGGGTGGTCGGGCTCCCCGCCCGACGGCGTCACGGTGTCGCCGCCGTCGGGGCCGTCCCCGCCGTCGAGGTGCAGTGCACCGGCGTCGACCAGGTCGCGCACCAGCGCGACGGGCAGGACCCGCCCGTCGAACCGGTCACCGATCCGACCGGTCGAGCGGTCGAGCCCCAGCAGGAGCAGTTCCTCGGCCAGCAGCAGGGTCCGCACGGCCGAGGACGTTAGTGCCGGCGCGACACCTCGGCGTCACCGGGACGCACACTGCCCGACGTCTGCGACGGCCCGTCCGGGGCGGCAGCTAACCTCCGGCCATGTCGGAGAACACCACCCCGCTGAAGCTGTCGGTCATCGGGTGCGGCTACCTCGGAGCCGTGCACGCGGCCTCGATGGCGGAGCTGGGCCACGAGGTCGTCGGTATCGAGGTCGACGTCGCGAAGGCGGAGTCGCTGGCCGCGGGCCGGGTCCCGTTCTTCGAGCCGGGCTTCGAGGAGCTGCTGCGCCGGTCGCTGGACTCGGGGCGGCTGTCGTTCTCCTCGGACATGGCCGACGCCCGGGGCGCCGCGGTGCACTTCGTGTGCGTCGGCACCCCGCAGCGGCGCGGCGAGTACGCCGCGGACCTGACCTACGTCGAGGCGGCGACGGCGTCGCTGATCGAGGTGCTGGGGCCCGGCGAGCTGGTCGTCGGCAAGTCCACGGTGCCGGTGGGCACGGCCGCCCGGCTGGCCGAGCAGGTCGCCGCCCGCGTGCCGGGTGCCGCGCTGGCGTGGAACCCCGAGTTCCTGCGCGAGGGCTACGCGGTGCAGGACACCCTGCACCCGGACCGGCTCGTCTACGGCGTCCCGTCGCTGTCCGGCGCGGACACCGCGGTGGACGCGGAGAAGGTCCTGGACACCGTCTACGCGCGGATCGTCGCCGACGGCACGCCGAAGGTCGTCACCGACTACGCCACCGCGGAGATGGTCAAGACCGCCGCGAACTCCTTCCTCGCCACCAAGATCTCCTTCATCAACGCGATGGCCGAGCTGTGCGAGGCCACCGGCGCCGACGTGAAGCAGCTCGCCGACGCGATCGGCCACGACGACCGGATCGGCCGCAAGTTCCTCAACGCCGGGCTCGGCTTCGGCGGCGGCTGCCTGCCCAAGGACATCCGGGCGTTCATGGCTCGCGCCGGCGAGCTGGGCGCCGATCAGGCGCTGACCTTCCTGCGCGAGGTCGACAACATCAACATGCGGCGCCGGATCCGGATGGTGGAGCTCGCCCGCCAGGTGTGCGACGACTCCCTGCTCGGCAAGCGGATCGCGGTGCTGGGCGCGGCGTTCAAGCCCGACTCCGACGACATCCGCGACTCCCCGGCGCTGAACGTGGCCGCGCAGCTGCAGCTGCAGGGCGCGAACGTCCGGGTGACCGACCCGCAGGCGCTGCCCAACGTGCGGCGGCACTGGTCGCAGCTGGACTGCGTCGACACCCCGGAGGAGGCCGCCGAGGGCGCCGACGCCGTCCTGCTGCTGACCGAGTGGAAGCAGTACCGCGAGCTCGACCCGGGCTCGTTCGGGAAGGTCGTGAAGACCCGCCGGGTGCTCGACGGCCGCAACGCCCTGGACCGCGAGGCGTGGGAGTCCGCGGGCTGGACCTACCGCGCGCTGGGCAGGCGCAACGTCTGAGGCCGGCCCGCCGCGCGGGCTCCGGGGCCCGCTGTGCGGTAGAACGCAGGCGTGACCTCGCACCCCGTCCTCGCCGGATCGGACCGCGCGGCGTTCGGCTCGCTGCAGCGCGCCTCCACGCCCCGCGCCGAGCGCTACCGCATCGGCAAGGGGCTGCGGAAGGTCGCGCCCCGGTCCGGGCTCGCCGAGTGGTCCGCGCAGCTGCGCCGGGCCGACCCGGTCGACGTCGTCGAGGCACAGAACGCCGGGCGTGTGCACGAGCTCGTCCCGCTGCGGATCCAGCGGATGACCGCATCCCCGCACGCGTTCCTGCGCGGCGCCGCCGCCCTGCACGCCGCGGACTTCGCGGTGCTGCCCGAGACCGGCGTGCACCCCGTCATCTGCGGCGACGCCCACTTGGGCAACTTCGGCTTCTACGCCTCGCCCGAGCGTGACCTGGTCTTCGACCTCAACGACTTCGACGAGGCCCACCCCGGCGCCTGGGAGTGGGACCTGCGACGCCTGGTGTCCTCCACCTGGGTGGCCGGCCGGGACTCCGGCGCGACCGAGGAGCAGTGCGGCGAGGCCGTAGCCCGCTGCGTGACCTCCTACGCCGAGCACCTGCGCCACCTCGCCGACGAGCCGCTGCTCGCCCGCTCGTTCGACATCATGGACATCGACACCCTGCGCTCGGACGCCGACCACAAGACCTCGCGCCGGGTCATCGACAAGGCCGCCGAACGGGCGCGCCGGCGCACCAGCGACCGCGCGCTGCCCCGGTTCGTGACCGAGGAGGGCGGGGCGCGGCGGATCGTCACCGAGCCGCCGCTGATCACCCACCCCGACGACGAGCACACCGCGCGCATCCTGGCCGCCCTCGACGAGTACCTCGCGACGCTGCCGCCGCACTGGAGCCGGATCCTCGGCGGGTACCACGCCGTCGACGTCGCCCACAAGGTCGTCGGGGTCGGCTCGGTCGGGCTGCGCGCCTACCTCGTGCTCTGCGAGGGCTCCAGCCCCGACGACGTGCTGTTCCTGCAGCTCAAGCAGGCGCGCCGGTCGGTCGTCGCGCCGTTCGTGCACGGCGGCGAGGCCTGGCACGCCCACCAGGGCCAGCGGGTCGTGGAGTACCAGCAGGCCCTGCAGACCGTCTCCGACCCGCTCCTGGGCTGGACGACGATCAACGGCCGCCAGTACTACGTCCGCCAGTTCCGTGACATGAAGGGCGCGATCGTCCCGGACACCCTCGACGCCCCCGCGCTGGCCGACTACGCCGACGTCTGCGGCAGACTGCTCGCCAAGGGGCACGCCCGCACCTCGGGGGCGTCGATGATCGCCGGCTACCTGGGGAAGGGCGGGAAGGTGGCCGCGGCGCTCGCGACGTTCGCCAGGGCCTACGCCGACCAGACCGAAGCCGATCATGACGCGCTGGTCCGCGCGGTGCGGTCCGGGCGGCTGTCGGATCGGACACCTGAGCAGGTGCCGGGCACGGCGATCGGCTAGGTTCTGGCCCCGTGACCGTCGTCGAAACCCTGCTGGTCTTCGTGGTCGCGCCGGCTGTCCTGTACTTCGCGATCTGGGGCTGGATCGCGGTGCGGAACCGGAGCAACCGCCCCCGCTACAACGCGGGTGACCCCTGGCCGTACGAGCCGCTGTTCTGGATCGCCGAGCCGTCCGCCGCGGGGCACCACGCCGCGCACGCCGGACACGGCGACACCGCCCCGTCCGAGGGCGGCGACACCCGAGGAGGTACCGGTGGCAAGTGGTGACCTCGCCGTCTTCACCGGCAACGAGGAGGACCTGCCCGAGGGGTCGGTCGTCACGAACTCCGGTCGCCTGTCGGTGGCCGAGAACTTCGTCGAGCCGTCCGCGGCCGCGCACCCGTTCACCCCGGTGCAGCTGACCCGTCTGGACGAGGCCCTGTACCTGGCCAGCCGCGAGACCGGCCTGCGGTTCGCGCTGTACCTGGGCGACCTGGGTGCCGACGCGCGGGCCACCGCGGTCGACCTGCACGGACGCGTCGACGACCACGAGGACGCGGTGCTCGTCGCCGTGAGCCCCGAGCAGCGGCTGCTGGAGATCGTGACCGGCGCCGACGCGAAGGTCCGGCTCCCGGACCGCGGCGCCAAGCTCGCTCTCATGAGCATGGTCGCCTCCTTCAAGGAGGGGGATCTGTTCGGCGGAATCCTGTCCGGACTGAGGATGCTGGCGGACCAGGCCGGCAGCCGACCCTGAGCTGGGGTTTCCCCACCCGGTGGACACCACCGGCGGACACCCGGGCGCGTCCGTGGACACCACGGCGCCCGCGTGTCCGCCACTCGCGGGCCACCACGGTCGGCCCAACGGCTCTAAGGTGTCCCCCATGGTGTGCAGCGGGAGGACGGAGCTGTGACCGGGCCCACCGGCAGTCCGATCCTGATCGTCGACGACCACGAGCTGGTCGGGTCCGCCCTCGCCCTCAACCTGCGCGCCGAGGGCGAGGACGCGACCTTCCAGCCGGTCCGCTCCGCCGCGGCGGTGCTGGAGCACGCCCGGCGCGTCACACCCGGGCTGATCGTGCTCGACCTCGACCTGGGGCGTGACCCGGAGGGCAACCGCATCGACGGGGTGCGGCTCGTCGGCCCGCTCTGCGAGGCGGGCTGGCGGGTGGTGGTGCTGTCCGGCAGCTCCGACGCCGGCCGGGTCGGCGCCGCCCTGGACGCGGGTGGGTTCGTGTTCGTCCCCAAGAACGCGCCGTTCCCGGCGCTGCTCAGCGCCATCCGTGAGGCCCACGCGGGGCGCTCGATCATGCCGCCGGGCCGCCGCGAGCAGTTGATCCGGCTGCACCGCGACCGGGAGCACGAGCGTCGCGACCTGCACGAGAAGCTGGGCAGGCTGACCCAGCGCGAGCGCGAGGTCCTCGCCCTGCTGGCGGGCGGCAAGCGTGCACAGTCGGTGGCCGACCACTTCGTCGTCTCCCTGGCGACGGTCCGGACGCAGATCCGCGCGGTGCTGACCAAGCTGGAGGTCGGTTCCCAGCTGGAGGCCGTCGCCCTCTACCGCAAGGCCGCGGGTATCTGACCGTTCGGCCCACAACACGGCCCACCGAACGTCACCGAGAATGACGAGTCCTATTATCGCTTTCTCATCAGTCCGGCGACATCTCGGAGCGGAGGGGACGTGGCGTCCGGTTTCCTCGGCGTGCTCCTGGGCCCGCAGCGGCGGGCCCGGTTCCTGGTGGGACATCTGACCGACATGCTGGTCGTCGCGGTCCTGGCCGTCCTCGTGGTCGCCGTGAGCCGCCCCGCGGTCGTCGACGGCCGGGTCGACCTCTCCGACGCGACGGCGGTGCTCACCCTCGTCGCCGCCGCGGTCGGCTCGGCGGCGGCGATCGTCGCGCTGGTGACGGGGCGGCTGTCCGGGGACCCCCGTCCGTCGTGGTTCGGGGCGGCCCTCCTGCTCTACGGCGTCGTGCTCCTCCCGCTGTCCGCGCTGGTCCTGCCGCAGTACCCGGCGGGCACCCCGCGGCTGGCGGTGCTGACCATGTTCGTGATCAGCCTGTGCATCCTGGTCGCGGCACTGCGGCCGCCACGGGCGCTCGGGGCCTGGGGCGGCTGGGCGCTGGCCGCGCTCGCCCTCGTCATCGGCGGGGTCATCGCCTCGCAGGCGGAGAGCCCGTTCACCCGGATGCTGGCGACCTCGCCCCTCTACTCGATCGTGGTGCAGAGCGGCTGGGCGCTGGTCGCGGTGCTGTTCCTGCTCGACGGCTACTGGCGCCCGAGCCGGATCCGGGCCCGGATGGGGCTCGGCCTGCTGATCGTCGCGGTGTCCCAGCTGTACCGGGCGATCGTGCCCGGCCGGGAGCCGACGGCCGGCCTGGTCTACCCGTCGCTGCGGGTGCTCGGGATGGCCGTGGTGCTCACCGCGCTGCTGACCATGGCACTGCGGGCGGTGACCCGGATGCAGGACGACTACGACCAGCTCCAGGACACCCTCGGCGAGGCGTCGGCGCTGCTCGAACGGGCCACCGGCCAGACCGCCGAGCGCGACCACGAGCTGCGCAACGGCCTGGCGGGCCTGGCCGGGGCCGCGCAGCTGCTGACGACCCGCCCCGGCGACGACCCCCAGGTCGCCCGGATGCGGGAGGCGGTGCTGGCCGAGCTGAACCGGCTCCGCCAGATGCTGCAGACGCCGATCACCGTCGAGGACACGGTGACCGACCCGATGGTCGACGAACGCGACGCCGCCCTGCTCGACTACGGCCCGGCCTACGCCCCGGTCGTCCCGTCGCCGGGCGGGGACACCGCCGAGCACGACGTCGGGGAGGCCCTGCGCACCCTGGTGGACCTGCGCGACGGCCGCTGCATCACCCTCGACACCCAGGACGACCTGCCCCCGGTCGCCGCGCCCGAGTCGCTCACCCGCCAGGTCGTGACGAACCTGCTGGCCAACTGCGACCGGCACGCGCCCCGGACCCCGGTGGTGGTGCGGGCCCGCCTCGCCGACGAGCCGGGTCTGGTCGCCGTCGAGGTCCGCGACCACGGCCCCGGCCTGCCCGACGGGCAGGAGCAGCTCGAGATCGTCCGCGGGCGGCACGACGAGGCCGCCGGCGGCTCCGGGCTCGGGCTGCACATCAGCGCCCAGCTCGCTCGGGAGCACGGCGGCACCCTGGTGCTCCGTACGGTGGACGAACCCCGCGGCTGTCTTGCCGTACTCACACTTCCGGTGGCCCGCTGATCGGGTGGCGACGTGTCCACGACCAGCCGTTCCGTCCACGGACGGTCTTTTCGTCGCCGCGAGCCATTCCCACGCGCCCCACCCGATCTCATACTGGGTGACGCAACGGCACGGTGCGATGACGCGATGGTCGTCCGCGCTGCCGTTCGCCGGCACGAAGGAGGTCACCATGGCGTACGAGAACGACGGCACCGACCGCAGGACCCCCGCCACCCCCACGGCCGCGGTACTGACACCGCCGACGGGCCTGGAGCCCGTCCCGGCGCTGCCCCGGCCGCGCACACCGTCCGAGCCGAAGACCCCGGCCGGCCCGCCCGCGCCCGTCGTCCCGCAGGTGGGACTGTGCACCTGCGGTCACCCGGAGGACCTGCACGACCACTACCGCCCGGGCACCGACTGCGGCAGCTGCGGAACGCGTGTCTGCGCGGGCTACCGCCCGGCCGACGAACCGGCCTCGACGAACCCGCTGCGGCGGTGGCTGCGCCGCCGCTGACCACACCCCCGACACACGAACGGCGCCCCGGGAGCACGACTCCCGGGGCGCCGTCGTGCGTGGGTCAGGGCTGCTCGACCGCGGTGGTCCGCTCCGGGTCAGGGGTGGCCTGGCCGTCGAACTCACGGGCGGCCAGCGCGCGCACGATCCCGGCGCGCCCCTCGGACACGAGCCGGCGCAGCGACGCCGGCTTGGACTGGTCGGCGAGCCAGGCGTCCGCCGCCGCGACGGTCGGCTCCGCGACCGCCCAGGACGGGAACAGCCCGACGACGACGTTCTGCGCCAGCTCCGAGGTCCGGCGCGCCCACACGCCGTCGATCTCGTCGAAGTAGCGCTGGACGTAGCCGTCGAGCAGCCCGGGGCTCACCGTCGACAGTGCGGGGTGGGAGAACCCGGAGATCGCCGACTCGTTGATCGCGTTCGGCAGGGAGTCGTCGTGCACGGCGCGCTGCCACGCCCGCTCCTTGGCCTCCGCGGTCGGGATCAGCGCGCGGGCCCGCTCGGCCTGCCGCGCCCCGGTGGAGGTGGCGTCACGCTCGGCCTCCTCGGCGATCTCGGTCTCGCCGGCCTTCCCGTGCGCGACGAGCGCGTGCAGCAGCCGCCAGCGCAGGTCGGCGTCGACGGTCAGCCCCTTCGGCACGTCGACGTCGAGCAGCCAGCCCTTCATCCGGTCCAGGGTGTTCTCCGGCAGCACCGAGGCGGTCAGCGCGTTGACCACGGCCAGCTGGACGTCCGACCCGGGCGGGGCGGTGTCCAGGCGGAACCGCAGCGCGTCGGTCAGCAGCGGCCAGCCGCGGCCCTGCGCCCACTCCGGGGTGCAGTACGACGCCGTCGCGGTCTGGGCCTGCAGCAGCAGCCGCGCCGCGACGCCGATCTCGGACTCGGTGTCGAACCCGCCGGCGACCAGCGTGACGAAGTCACGGGCCTTCAGCTCGGCCTCACGCGTCATCTCCCACGCCGAGGACCAGCACAGCGTGCGCGGCAGCGACTCGGCGATGTCGCCGATCCGGTCCACCAGGGTCGCGAGCGAGCCCGGGTCCAGGCGCAGCGCGCAGTAGGTGAGGTCGTCGTCGTTGACCAGGACGAGCTTGCCGCGGGACAGCCCGACCAGCTCCGGGACGGCCGTTCGCTCGCCGGAGATGTCGAGCTCGACGCGGTGGGTGCGGACGAGCTTGCCGGTCTCCGGGTCGTCGTCGTAGACGCCGACGGCGATCCGGTGCGTGCGCAGCTCACCGGCACCCGGCCGGGCACCGCCCTGCACGACGTCGAAGGAGGTGAACGTCCCGGCCTCGTCGACCTGGAACGACGGGCGCAGCAGGTTCAGGCCGGTGGTGCGCAGCCATTGCGCCCCCCAGTCCGACAGGTCCCGGCCGGACGCCTTCTCCAGCGAGCCCAGCAGGTCGTCGAAGGTGGCGTTGCCCCAGGCGTGCGCGGCGAAGTAGTCGCGCAGCCCGGCCAGGAACGGCTCCAGCCCGACGTAGGCGACGAGCTGCTTGAGCACCGACGCGCCCTTGGCGTAGGTGATGCCGTCGAAGTTGACCTCGACGGCCTGCAGGTCCGGGATGTCCGCGGCGATCGGGTGCGTCGAGGGCAGCTGGTCCTGCCGGTAGGCCCAGGACTTCTCGAGGTTCGCGAACGTCGTCCAGGCGCCCGTGTACTCGGTCGCCTCGGCCTGGCACAGCACCGACGCCCAGGTCGCGAACGACTCGTTGAGCCACAGGTCGTCCCACCAGCGCATGGTCACGAGGTCGCCGAACCACATGTGCGCCATCTCGTGCAGGATCGTCTCGGCGCGCCGCTCGTAGAGCGTGCGGGTCACCCGCGACCGGAAGACGTAGTCCTCCAGGAACGTGATCGCGCCGGCGTTCTCCATCGCGCCCGCGTTGAACTCGGGCACGAACAGCTGGTCGTACTTGCCGAACGGGTAGGTCACGCCGAAGTTGCGGTGGTAGAAGTCGAAGCCCTGCCGGGTCTCGGTGAAGATCCGCTCGTGGTCCATGTGCGGGGCCAGCGAGGCGCGGCAGAAGATTCCCAGCGGGATCTCGGCGTGCTCGTCGCGGTAGGTGTCGTGCCAGCTCGCGTACGGCCCGGCGATCAGCGCGACCAGGTAGGTCGAGAGGATCTCGGTCCGCTCGAAGCGGTGCACGCCGCCCTCGACCGTCGCCGGGGAGTTGGAGATGACCTTCCAGTCCTCCGGCGCGGTCACGGTGAGGGTGTAGCGGGCCTTGAGGTCGGGCTGGTCGAAGCAGGGGAACAGCCGCTTGCAGTCGGCCGTCTCGAACTGCGAGTACAGGTAGACGGCCTGGTCGACGGGGTCGACGAAGCGGTGCAGGCCCTCACCGGTGTTGGTGTAGAGCCCGGTCGCGACGATCGTCAGCTCGTTCTCCGCGGCGAGACCGGGCAGCGCGAGGCCGTCCTCCTCGGTCCACACGGCGGCATCGAGCTCGGTGCCGTTCAGCGTCGCCGAGGTGATGCCGTCGCCCACCCACTCGATCCACGTGCTCCCGCCGGGCTCGGCGGCGGTGAAGCGCACCGTGGTCGTCACCGCGAACGTCCGCTCGGAGGGGGCTCCGGCGCCGTCGGTCAGGTCGATCGTGACGTCGTAGGTGGAGACGTCGAGCAGCGCCGCGCGCTCCTCGGCCTGGGCACGGGTGAGGTTGGGCGGGGTCACGTCGTTCGGGGTCCTCTCGGGGGAGTGGTGTCGTCGGCATCCAATCACGGTGCCCGGGGCGCGGCCCGTGGAATCCGCGGCCGGTGCCCGGCGTTGCGCCGGGTATGACGACTCCTGCTGCCGACGGCCGTGCCCGCATCGACATCTGGTTCGACCCGCTGTGCCCCTGGGCGTGGCTGACCTCCCGCTGGGTGCTCGAGGTGGAGAAGGTGCGCGACGTCGACGTCACCTGGCACGTCATGAGCCTGTCCGTGCTGAACGAGGGCCGTGAGCTGCCCGAGCAGTATGTCGAGCTCATGTCGAAGGGCTGGGGCCCGGTGCGCGTGTGCATCGCCGCCGCCGAGCTGAAGGGCCCGGAGATCCTGGCGCCGCTCTACACCGCGCTCGGCGAGCGCATCCACAACCAGGGCAACAAGGACTTCGACGACGTCATCGCGGGCGCGCTGAAGGAGCTCGGCCTGCCGGAGTCGCTGGCCGAGGCCGCGCACTCCACCGAGTACGACGAGAAGCTGCGCGCCAGCCACCACGAGGGCATGGACCCGGTGGGCCTCGACGTGGGCACCCCGACCATCCACGTCGACGGCGTGGCGTTCTTCGGGCCGGTCATCTCCCGGGTCCCGAAGGGCGAGGACGCCGGCCGCCTGTTCGACGGCGCCCGGCTGCTGGCCGAGAACCCGCACTTCTTCGAGCTCAAGCGCACCCGCACCGAGGACCCGTCCTTCGACTACTGAGCCGGTGACGGCGTGATCGCCGCGATCGAGGGGGCCGGTGCCGGATGGGGCACCGGCCCCTCGCCCGTGACGGTCACCCGGCGGCGCCGCTCGCGATCGCGAACGGGATCGCCCGTTCGGCCGTGGCGGGCGCCGCGGGGGCGCACAGTGCCCGGCCGTGGACACCTGGTTCTCGCGGCGGACGACGTTGGTGCTCGGAGCGGTGGCGCTGGTCGCCGGGACGCTCGTGGGCGGGCAGCTCGCGGTCGGCGCCGTGCTGGACCTGGGCGCGCTCGCCGACGCGGTGCCCCGGACGGCGCTGAGCCCGTACTCCGACGGCGCGTTCACCGTGCGGGCCGCGGCGGTGGACAGCCGGGTCGACATCGCCGGGGCGGAGGACGGGTCCTACGTGCTCGGCCACACCCCGGCGGGCAGCGACGTGGTCCTCGACCTCGACCTGCTCTCCGGCGACACCGCGCGCCCGTGGTGGGTGCAGCCCGCGACCGGGACGACGCTGGAGCTGGCCCAGCTCGCGAGCTCGGGGATCGCCCGGTTCCCGGCCCCGCAGGGCCCGGGCGGCAGCCGCGACTGGGTCCTGGTCGTCGACGACGTCGCCGCCGGGTACGGCGCGCCCGACGCGGACGCCGTCGCACGGGCGGTGGGGGAGCGGGTGCGGTCCGCGGTGGCACGGGCGGGGTCCGGCCGGGGCTCCGCGGCGGAGGGTTCCGGTTCGGACGGCTCGGCCGGGGGACCGGGCCCGGCGGGCCCCTCCGGCGGGTCCGGCGACGGCGAGGGTTCCGGCGACGGCCGGGGCGCGGGTGACACGGCGGACGGTGGGGGCCGGGACGGCACGGGCAGCGGAGCCGACGACGCCCCGGACAGCGCCGGGCCGGACAGCGGCGCGGACGGCGACGCCTCGGACGACGACGGCTCGGACGGCGACGGTCCGACCGGCGGGGACGGCGGCACCGGTGGCGGGGGCGACGACGGCTCCCGCAGCGGCTCCCCGTCGGGCTCCGGCGGTTCCGGCCACCCCTCCGGCGGCAGCGCAGGTGACGGCCCGGCCTCGGGATCGGAGCCGGAGGACCGCGACTTCCGCGGGTCCGGCGGCGACGGCGCCCCGTCCGGCGGGAACGGTGGATCGTCCGATGGCGACGACTCCGCCGAGGGCGGCAGCGGCGGGTCCGGCAGCGACGAGGGCCGCGGCGACAAGGGCGACAAGGGCGACGAGGGCGACAAGGGCGACAAGGGGGACAGGGACCGCGGGGACGAGCCGGACGAGGACCGCGGGAACGGGAGCGGCGGGGGCGACGCCGACGCCCCGGCCCCCGCCCCGGAGCCGGAGGCGAAGAAGGAGCCGGCGCCGTCGTCGTCGGCGAAGGCGGCCGACGGCACCTGGGACGAGCTGGCGCAGTGCGAGTCCTCCGGCGACTGGTCCATCTCGACCGGGAACGGCTACCACGGTGGTCTGCAGTTCGACAAGGGCACCTGGAGCGACTTCGGCGGCACGAGATACGCCCCCACCGCCGACGGCGCCACGAAGGAGCAGCAGATCGAGATCGCGACCAAGGTCCGCGACGCCCGCGGCGGTTACGGATCGTGGCCGGCATGTGCCAACAAGTTGGGCCTTCCGAGGTGATCGATGGTCCTGTGGTGTGGCGTACGGTCGCTGGCTGCGCGACCGGTGGTCGCGTAGGGTCCGTGGTCCCTCTCCCGGTCGTTCGCAGCACCTGCCCTGCCGACGGCGGCCCGGCCTCGATTCCCTACCCTTGGACCTCATGAGTTCGCCCATCCCCGACGCCCACCGGATCGGGAACCGCTACCGGCTCGACGAGCGGATCGGTGCCGGTGCGATGGGTGCCGTGTGGCGGGGGACGGACGAGCTGCTGAACCGCACGGTGGCCGTCAAGGAACTGCTCGCGGCGGCCCTGCCGTCCGACGAGCAGCTGGAGGAGTCCCGCCAGCGGATCCTGCGCGAGGGCCGGATCGGCGCCCGCCTGCAGCACGCGCACGTGATCAGCATGTTCGACGTCGTCGTCCACGACGACCGTCCGTGGCTGGTCATGGAGTACCTGCCGTCGCGCTCGCTGGCCGCGGTGCTCGCCGAGAAGGGGCCGATCCCGCCGCGGGAGGCCGCCGCGATCGGCCGCCAGGTCGCCGACGGGCTGGCCGCCGCGCACACCGCGGGCGTCGTGCACCGGGACATCAAGCCGGGCAACGTCCTGATCGCCGAGGACGGCCGGGCCAAGATCACCGACTTCGGCGTGTCCCGCGCCGTCGACGACGTGCAGCTCACCCGTACCGGCGTCATCGCCGGCACCCCGGCCTTCCTGGCCCCGGAGGTCGCCCGCGGCCAGGAGCCGACGGCCGCCTCGGACGTCTTCGCGCTCGGTGCGATGCTCTACGCCTCGGTCGAGGGCGAGCCGCCGTTCGGCCTCGACGACAACGCCTACGCCCTGCTGCACAAGGTCGCCACCGGCGCGATCACCCCGCCGCAGGAGGCGGGCCCGCTGACCGCGCTGCTGATGCGCCTGCTCGCCAACGACCCCGCCGAGCGGCCCAGCTCCGCCCAGGCCCGCGAGGCGCTCGCCCGGATCGCCGCGGGCCAGTCCGTCGCCGGTCTCGCGACGCCGTCGACGGCGACCGCGGTGATGGACACCGGCGACGGTGCGGGCGCGCCCGACGGGCTCGAGGCGCAGGGCGGCGGGACCGTGATCGACGCGCCGGCCGTGCCCGCACCGCAGGTCATCCCCGGTCCCGGCGGCCGTGGCGGCCGACGAGGCGGTGCCACCCGCTCCCGGGACGGGCGGGGTCGTCGCACCCCGGTCGTGCTGGGCGCGGTGGCCGTGCTGCTCGTCGTCGGTGGCGGTGTCGCGTTCGGCGTCTACTCGACCAGCCGGCAGCAGGACGCTCCGCCGGTGATCGCCGCCCCGCCGACGAGCGGGTCGCCGACCCCGAGCGCGGCCCCGACGACCACGCCCGCGCCGACGACCACGCCGACACCGACCACCGCGACCGGCGAGGTCCAGGATCCGGTGTCGTTCGTGCAGAACTACTACCGGATGCTGCCCGGCGACATCGACGGCGCGTTCGCGATGCTCAGCCCGCAGGCGCAGGCCCAGAGCCAGGGCATCCAGGGTTTCCGGACCTTCTACAGCACCGTGCGGAACGTCTACGCCGAGAACCTGCGCAACGCCGGCCCGAACACGGTCACCGCGACCGTCGTGTTCATGCGCAACGACGGCACGACGACCCGGGAGAACTACCGGTTCGTCGTCGGCACCGACAGCGAGGGCCAGGAGATCCTGCAGTCGTTCAGCACGGCCTGACCGTCCCGACCGGTCAGCCGGGGCGCAGCGACGTCACGACGTCCGTGGTCGCGGCGACGATCTGCCGTTGTGCGGTCGCCCGGTCCACGCCCGGCTCGCCGTCGCCGGTCTGTGGGCCGTAGTCCCCGAAGTAGGCGTGCACCCCTCCGTCGACGACGACGAAACGGGTCCCCGCGGGCAGCTGCGTCCAGGAGTCCGCGATCGCGTCCGGGGTGGCCAGCGTGTCGCGGGAGCCGGACACCGACAGGGCCGCGACCGGCGCCCCCGACACGTCGGCGGCCGGGTAGGACGCCCACAGCACCAGCCCACGCACCCCGGGCACGTCCAGTGCCCGCGCGGCCGCCACGCCGCCCAGGGAGTGCCCGCCGACCGCCCAGGTACGGACCTCGGGCGCCGAATCGACCGCCCGGCCGACGGCCCCCGGATCGGTCAGTGCGACGCCCAGCGGCGGTGTGGTCACGATCACGCGCACCCCCTGCTCGGCCAGCGGGCGCAGCAGCGCCAGGTAGGCCCGCGGGTCGACCAGCGCCCCGGGGACGAACACCAGGCCCCGGCCGGACGGCGCGGTCGGGCGCAGCTCCCACGTCGTCGCGGTGTGCACCACCGCGACCCGGTCCGACGGCGTGGTCGCGGCGAGCGCGGTCTCGTCGGCCGCGTAGGGACGCAGCCACAGCACGGCGGCGACCAGCGCGACCAGCAGCACCGCACCGGCGGCCCGCCCGGCCGTCCGCAGCCGTCCGGGCCGCGCCGGGCGCCCCGAACGCGCCACCAGGACCAGCCCCACCAGGGCGACGACGGCGAGCAGCACCGGGTAGGCCGGGTGCCCGGCGAGCAGCACCGGGCCCGCGACGACGACGATCCCCATCACGACGACCACGGCCACGATCCCGACCAGCGCCCGCACCGCGACCGCCCACCCGGGCCGGGGCGCCCGGTCAGCCACGGGCCACCGTCGCGGTCACGAACTCCACGATGCGGGCGTTCGCCGCGGCCCGGGTGTGCCGGTCGTGCACCTCGTGGCCCTCGTCGGGGATGCGCAGCAGCTCGACCGGCGCACCGCGCGCGGCCAGTGCCGCGTGGATCGCGAGTGCCTGCGCCAGCGGGACGTTCGTGTCGTGCTCGCCGTGCACGACCAGCAGCGGTGCGGCGATGCGGTCCGCGGCGCGCAGCGGGGACAGCTCCTCCAGCAGCGCGCGGTCACGGTGCGGGTGCCCGTACTCGGTGGTCGCCGGCCCGCTGATCCACGGCTCGGAGTCGGCGTAGAAGGCGGTCATGTCGGACATGCCGCACACGTCGACGCCGGCCGCGAACAACTCCGGGAACCGGGTCAGCGCGGCCAGGGTGAGGAACCCGCCGTAGGACCGGCCGCCGACGACGATCCGGCGCGGGTCGACGTCGGGCACCCCCGCCAGCAGCCGGGTCGCGGCCCGCACGTCGGCGATCGAGCCCGGCCGCAGCGGGCCGTCGTCGAGCCGGGCGAAGGACCGCCCGCGCCCGGAGGACCCGCGCACGTTCGGCGTGAGCACGGTGACCCCGGCGGCGACCAGACCGTGCAGCAGCGGCGCCCAGCCGGGCCGCTCCTCGGACTCGGGCCCGCCGTGCAGCCACACGAACCCCACCCCCGTCGGCGACGACGGCCGGTGCAGCCATCCGGCCAGCCGCAGCCCGTCCTCGGCCGGGAAGCCGACCGCCTCCGGGCGCGGGGGCCGCGGCGTCACCGGGGTGCCGCCGAGCAGCGGTGTGGCCGGGCTCGCGTCCAGCGGCATCCGCACCACGTACGGCGCCACCCCCGGCGCGTGCCCCGCCACCAGCAGCGACACGCCGTCGCGGGCGAAGGCCACCCCGGTGACGACGTCGCACGGCGCGGGCAGCCGCTCCGGCCTGCCGCCACGCAGGTCGGCGATCTCGATCTGGCTGCGCCCCCCGACGTTCCACACCAGCGCGGCCCGCGGACCACCCGGGTCCAGTGCCACGACCTCCAGGTCGGCGCCGGGCCGGACGGCGACCGGGCGGGCGGGGGACAGGCGGTGCTCGCCCGCGGGGCCGAGCGCGACGGCGAGCAGCGCGGTGTGCTCGCGGTCGGCGTCGGTGTGCACCCAGAGCGTGCCGGGGGCGCTGCCGAAGCGGGCGGCCGCGGTGAGCGCCCCGCCGGGCCCGCCGATCACCCGGTCCCGCGTGCCGCGGTGCAGGTCGACCAGCTCCAGGGCGCGCTCCCCGCGGCGGCCGGTGCGCAGCACGACCCGTCGTCCGTCGGCCGACACCGCCTGGACGACGGCAGCCTGCCCGGACCCGAGCACGGTGGAGGAGCCGTCGCGCACGTCGACCAGGCAGGCGGTGCCGTCGCCCGGTCGGGCGCCGCGCGGGGTCGCGTCGGACAGCACGGTGACGCCCAGCGACCGTCCGCTCGGCGCCCACGCGCCCAGCACGACGGCGGTGGCATGGGTCGCGATCCCGACGGCGGGCCCGCCGTCGGGGTCCAGCAGCGCCACCCGGGTGCGGTCGCCGCCGCACGGGGCGACCTGCACCGCGATCCGGCTGCCGTCGGGGGACCAGGACAGCGCGGTCACGTCGGCGTGCGGTCCGGGGGCCTCCAGTACCCGCGCCCCGTCCGGGTCGACCGGTCCGTCCGCCGGCAGCGCCGCGACGTGCACCCGCGGGCGCCCCGTGCGGTCGGAGATCCAGGCGATGCGGGTGCCGTCGGGGGACACCGCGGGCGAGTGGTGCCCGGGTTCGGCCCCGGCGACGGCACGGTCGGGGGCGGTCTGGGTGATCTGCACGGTCTGCCCGGCCTCCACCGATCACATCCCCCGTTCCTGCTGTCGTGTCCTGCGGTTCCGCGCGGCCGGACGCCGAAACTACCCGGTGGGTCCGCACCGGGTTCCACCTCACGTGCGCCGGGGCCCCGCCCGCAAGACCCACTGCGTTTCGCCGGTGGTGACAAGCGCTACGGCGAACGAGGGATTTGTTCGTGCGGAACACGAACAAATCCTGGACCTGGATCGCTGCCGGGAGCATGCTCGCCGGAGCCGCCCCCACACCTCCAGGAGCAGACGATGGCCGTCCCCGCCCCGACCCCCGCCGACAAGTTCTCCTTCGGACTGTGGACCGTCGGCTGGACCGCGGCCGACCCGTTCGGCTCGCCCACCCGCCCCGAGCTCGACGTCGTCGAGGCCGTCGAGGAGCTCGCCGAGCGCGGCGCGTGGGGCCTCACCTTCCACGACGACGACCTGTTCGGCTTCGCGCCGGACCCGGCCCACCGGGACCGGCAGATCGCACGCCTGCGCACGGCCTGCGAGGCGACCGGGATGACCGTTCCGATGATCACGACGAACCTGTTCTCGCACCCGGTGTTCAAGGACGGCGGGTTCACCTCCAACGACCGGACCGTGCGGCGCCTCGCGCTGCGCAAGGTGCTGCACAACGTCGAGCTGGCCGCCGAACTCGGTGCCCGCACCTTCGTGCTGTGGGGCGGACGGGAGGGCTCGGAGTACGACTCCGCCAAGGACGTCCGTGCCGCCCTGGACCGCTACCGCGAGGCCATGGACCTGCTCTGCGGGCACGTCCTGGAGCAGGGGTACGACATCCGGTTCGCGATCGAGCCCAAGCCCAACGAGCCCCGCGGGGACATCCTGCTGCCCACCGTCGGGCACGCGCTGGCCTTCGTCGAGCGCCTCGCCCACCCCGAGCTCGTGGGCGTCAACCCCGAGGTCGGGCACGAGCAGATGGCCGGGCTGAACATGACCCACGGCGTCGCCCAGGCGCTGTGGGCCGGGAAGCTGTTCCACATCGACCTGAACGGACAGCGCGGCATCAAGTACGACCAGGACCTGGTGTTCGGCCACGGTGACCTGCTGAACGCGTTCTCGCTGGTCGACCTGCTCGAGTCCGCGGGCTACGACGGGCCGCGGCACTTCGACTACAAGCCCTCGCGCACCGAGGACCGGCGCGGGGTGTGGGACAGCGCCGCGGCGAACATGCGCACCTACCTGCTGCTGCGCGAGCGGGCGGCCGCGTTCCGGGCCGACCCCGAGGTCGTCGCCGCGCTCGCCGAGGCCGGGGTGCCCGCACTGTCCGAGCCGACGCTGGGGGCCGGGGAGACCGTGGCCGACCTGCTGGCCGACCCGGCGCTGGACGCCGCCGACCCGGACGCGCTGGGCCGTCGCGGCTACGGCTTCGTCCGGCTCCACCAGCTCGCGTGCGAGCACCTCACCGGGGCACGCTGACCCCGTGCACGACCGATCTCCCCGCCCGCAGGCCCCACCCGCGCGTCCACCGGCGGTGCGCCGGCACAACCTCGGCCTGCTGCTGGGGGCGCTGCGGGCGGCGCCGTCGTCGCGGGCGTCGCTCGCCGCGGCGACCGGGCTGACCCGCGGCACCGTCGCGGGGCTGCTGGACCCGCTGGTCGCCGCGGGCGTGCTCGCGGAGGGGGAGCCGGACCGCAGCGGGGTCGGGCGGCCCGGGACGCCGCTGGCGTTCGCCGGTACCGGGCCCGTCGTACTGGCCGTGTCGGTCGAGGTCGACGGCGTCGACGCGCTGGTCACCGGTCTGGACGGGCAGGTGGTGCACCGGTCGCGCCGGCGCCGCGACCACCGCGGCCTCGACCCGGATGCGGTGTTCGGGCGGGCCGCGCGGACCGCGGCGAACCTTGCCGCGCGCACCGGCCGCACGGTCGCCGGGGCCGGGATCGCCGTCCCCGGACCGGTGCGCGGCTCGGACCACGCGGCGGTGCTGCTGCGGGCCCCGAACCTGCCCCGGCTCGACGGCTGCCGCCCCGCCGAGCACGCCGGTGCGCTCGGTGAGGTGCCGCTGCTCGTCGGCAACGAGGCCTCGCTCGGGGCGCTCGCGCACCTGGGGCAGGCCGACGACTTCGTCTACGTCTCCGCCGACGTGGGGATCGGTGGCGGGATCGTCGTCGATGGGCGGGTGCTGCCCGGCGCCCGCGGCGTCGCCGGGGAGATCGGACACGTCGTGATCGAGCGCGACGGGCGGCGCTGCGGCTGCGGCGGCACCGGCTGCGTCGAGGTCTACGCGGGCCTGCCCGCCCTGCTCGGCGACGCGGGCGCCGCCGACGTCGCGGCGCTGCGGACCGCCGCCCGCGCGGGGGACCCGGCCGCGACGGGGGCGCTGGCCCGGGCCGGCGCCGCGCTCGGGACGGCGCTGACGTCGGTGCTCCACGTCGTCGACGTCGGCACCGTCGTCCTCGGTGGCAGCTACGCCGAGCTGGGCAGCTGGCTGGTCCCCGCGGTGCACGCGGAGCTGGTGCGCCGCGGGGTCGCGACCGGGCCGGACGTCGCCGTGCTCGTGTCCCCGCACGGCCGGGCGGCCACCGTCACCGGGACCGCCCGCGCCGTCGCCGACCGGGTGCTGGGCGAGCCGGACCTGCTGCTCGCCGGCTGAGCCCGCCTCAGGCCAGCACCCAGGTGTCCTTCGCCCCGCCGCCGCGCGAGGAGTTCACGATCATCCCGCCGGGCGGGGCGACCCGCGACAGCGCCGCGGGCAGCACGTCGACCTCGGGCACCCCGCCGGCGCCGTGGGACTGCACCGCGAAGACCCGCAGGTCGACGGCCTGGGGCCGGAGGGCGCCGTCGGTGAAGGTGGGATGGGTGGAGATCCCGACGAGGTCCTGGGCGACCCAGCCGGCCGGGGTGTCCCGGATCGCCGCGGCCACCCGGTCCAGCTCGGCGCGCCCGGCGTGCGGGCCGATCACGATCCCGGCGCCGCCGTAGCCGTCGACGGGCTTGAGCACCAGCCGGTCGAGCCGGTCCAGGACCTGCTCACGGGCGAGCGGGTCGACGCAGGGCAGCGTCGGCACCGAGGCCAGCACCGGCTTCTCGCCGAGGTAGTAGCGGATCATCTCCGGCACGTAGGCGTAGACGAGCTTGTCGTCGGCGACGCCGTTGCCGGGCGCGTTGCGCAGCGCGACCCGCCCGCGGGCCATCGCCGCCCACAGCGCGCGGCCGAGCGGCCGGTGGTCGGCTCCGCGGGCGGTCGCGAGCTCGTTCTCGTCCATCCGACGGTAGAGGGTGGTGATCCGGCGCCGCCGCCCGCCGCCGACGAGGAACAGCGCGCCGTCGGTGACCTGCAACCGGGCCGGGGTCACCAGCGGGACGTCCATCGCCTCGGCGAGCAGCCGGTGCTCGAAGAACGCCGGGTCCACCTCGCCCGCGGTCAGCAGCGCGGCCTCCCCGTCGGGTCCGTCGGGGTCGCCGGCCGCGAGCGCCGCCCGCAGCCGGTCCGGCACGTCGTCGAGGTGGCGCACCTCCGAGGGCGACTCCAGGTCGGGCAGCACGCTGCGGATCAGGCGCCGGCTCATCATCGAGAAGCCGATGCCCGAGGGGACACGCAGGTTGTCCTCCAGCACGACCCAGCCGTCGGCGTCGTCGCGGACCAGGTCGATGCCGCCCACGGCGATCCGCACCGCGTCCGGCGGCACCAGCGCGCCGGCGCGGGTGCGGCCGGGCGCCTGCTCGACCACCGACGCCGGGACGACCCGGTCGCGCACGATCTCGCGGCGGCCGTAGACGTCGCGGACGAAGCACTCCAGGGCCCGGATCCGCTGCTCCAGCCCGGAGGCCAGGTGCGCCCAGTCCTGCGACTCGATGATCCGCGGCACCAGGTCCAGCGGGAACAGCCGCTCGCCGTCGTCGCCGGGCTCGATGCCGGGCACCGGGAAGGTGACCCCGCGGGCGCGCTGCTCGGTGCGCAGGGCGTTCTCCGCCGCGGCCAGCCCGCGCGGGCCGAGCCGCTCCAGCGACCGGAACAGCCAGCCGTAGCCGGGCCGGACGGCGCCGGACGCGTCGACGGCCTCGTCGTAGCGGGGTGGGACGTAGCCGTGCAGCAGCTCCGGCGCGGACGGCACGGTCTCCGCGGGCGCGGACGGCGGCCGCTCGCCGTACGTGCGGGCCAGCAGGTCGTCGACGACGTCGGTCAGCGACCCGCGACGCCCGAACGCGCGCCGCTGCGCCGCCGCGCCCGACCCGCGGGCCAGGACGCCCTCGGCCAGCTCGGCGACCTGCTCGTGGTCGCCGACCTCCTCCAGCCACGGCCGCAGCTCCTCGACCAGCGCGCGCAGCTGTACCGACGGGGAGCTCAGCGTCGGGGGACCGCCGGGGGCCCGGCCGATCTCGACGAGGTCGCCCTCCAGCCCGGACCGCGCGGCCCGCCACCCGGCCGCACGCAGCAGCTCGTGCCGGGCGCGGGGCAGCGGCCTGCCCGCCTCGGTGTCGGCGCGGGCACGAGCGACCAGGGCGCGGAACAGCCCCGCCACCAGCACGACGTCGTCGACGTCGGGGCAGGCGTCGCACAGCCGCAGCTCGACGGTCGGCAGGTGCGCGCTGGGGCGGACGTCGAAGTAGAGCATCCCGGCGTCGCTGATCGTCCCGGACGCGATGAGCTCGTCGATCATCGTGTCGTACTCGGCGGCGGTGGTGACGTCGCCGGGCGGCCCGGCGGTGGGCCAGCGCTGCCAGATCATGCTGCGGTAGCTGGCGTAACCGGTGTCGTGGCCGCGCCAGTACGGCGAGCTGGCGGTGATGGCGAGCAGGGTCGGCAGGGCGGGGGAGACCCGGCGCGAGACCTGCACGGCGGTGTCGCGGTCGGGGACGTCGACGTGCACCTGCACCCCGCAGATGTGCTGCTCGCGCACCAGCATCTGGTACTCGTGCTGCATCCGCTCGTACCGTGCTCCGGCGGAGATGTCGTCGCCGGACAGGTCCACCAGCGGCACCGTCCCGGCCGCGACCACACCCAGCCCCAGCGGTTCGGCCGCCTCACGCAGCCGGGTACGCAGGCGTCGCACGTGGGTGCGCAGCTCGTCCAGCGACGGCGTCGCGGGCGAGTTGGTCTCGACCAGCGACCGTTGCAGCTCGGGGAAGAACTCCGCCCCGTCCAGGTGCTCCAGCAACCGTTCCGCGTCGGGCGCGGCCCGGCGGTCGGCCAGGCCGACCACGTGGAACTCCTCCTCGACCCCCACCAGCGGCACGTTCCCCACGGCCGGTGACGCTAGGTGTCCGCTGTTACGTCCGTGTGTCCCGCGGCGATCTCGCCCGACGCCACTCCGTCCGCTGGTCCGTACGGCGGTATCCGGACGTCTGTCCGGACCAGTTCCCACCTGCTGTTCTCGCTAGCGTGTCCGGATCCGCCGACCCCACGGAGCCGCCCATGACCGCCGGTCGCCGCGCGCGGGCCCTGGTCGCGCTCGTCCAGGTGCTCGGGCTCGCCGTGTGGTTCTCCGCGTCCGCGGTACTGCCCGAGCTGCGCGCCGAGTGGGACCTGTCCGCGGCGGCCGGGGTGTGGCTGACGACGTCGGTGCAGCTCGGCTTCGCGGCCGGCGCGGTCGTCTCGGCGGTCCTGACCCTCGCCGACCGGGTCCCGCCGCAGCTGCTGCTCGCGGGCGGTGCGGCCGCGGCGGCGTCCTGCACGCTGCTGCTCGCCGCCGTCGTCGACGGTCCGGTGGCCGCGCTGGTGCTGCGGACCCTGACCGGGGTGTGCCTCGCGCTCGTCTACCCGGTCGGCATGAAGATCATGACCTCCTGGTCGGACCGGTCGCGCCGGGCCCGCGACCTCGGGGTGCTGGTCGGGGCGCTGACCGTCGGGTCAGCGCTGCCGCACCTGATCGGCGGGCTGCCGGGGCTGCCGTGGCGCGGGGTGCTCGCCGGCGCCGCGCTGTGCGGTGTCGTGGCCGCCGCGCTGGCCCGCTGGTGCCTGCGCCCCGGCCCGGCGCTCGCCCCGGCCCCGCCCCCGGACACCGGCTACGCGCTCCGGCTCCTCCGCGAGCCCGGACCGCGGCTGGTCGTGCTCGGCTACCTCGGGCACATGTGGGAGCTGTACGCGCTGTGGACCTGGCTGGGCGCCGCACTCGCCGGCGGGGACCCCGGCCCGTCGGAGCACCTGCTGGTGTTCGTGGCGGCCGGGCTGGGCGGCGCCGCCGGCTGTGTGCTGGGCGGCCGCGCCGCGGACCGCTACGGCCGCGTCCCGGTGATCGCGACGTCGTTGCTGGTCAGCGGGGTCTGCTGTGCGGTGTCCCCACTCGTGCTCGGCGCCGCGCCCCTGCTGGTGGGCGCGTTCTGCGTGCTGTGGGGCGCGGCCGCCGTCGCCGACTCCGCGGTCCTGACGACGGCGACGATCGAGGTCGCCGACCCCCGCTACACCGGCACCGCCCTGACCGTGCAGACCGCACTGGGCTTCCTGCTCACCGTCGCGGGGATCGCGACGGTCCCGGTGGTCGCGGCGGCGGTCGGATGGCAGACGGCGCTCGTCGTGCTCGCCGTCGGGCCGGCGCTGGGCCTGCCCGCGGTGCTCGCACTGCGTCGGTACCTGCCCACCGCGCTCCCGGCCCCGTCCCCCGCGGCCCCGTTCCTCTCGGCCGCCCCCGCGGACGCTCCGACCGTCGAGCTCCCACGGATCGCGATGGACGACCGTCCGACGGCGCCGCTGTCCCGCGTCGTGGACGGGCCGCCGACCGTGGAGCTGTACCGCCTGCGCCGGGGGGCGGGTCCGGACCCCTCCGGCTTCGCCGACCGCCTCGCGCGGGTGCTGTCCGACCGGTCCCGGGCTGCCGCCCCGCCGCCCACGGCCCCACCGGCCGCAGCCCTGTCGAACGCCGCCACGCCGACAGCCGCCCCACCGGGCTCCGGCGCTGCCGCGGCTCCGCGGCGGCGGGCTCGACCGGGCGGATGACCGTGCCGCGACGCGCGGACGGTCTTCGCGTTGACCACCGTCGACGAAGCCGTGCGGCAGACCGGTGCACCTGACCACTCCCGACGGACCACCGCGGCTGCCGGTGGGGGATCCGGGAATTCGCTTACCGGGTAAGCGAATTCCCGGAAGGAACCGTCGCCCCGCGGCATCGGGGGACACCGAAGCAGGACGATCTGCACCATCGCTCGCGGCTTGCGCGGTCGATGCGGTGTGGTCGACAGACCCTCTGTGTACGGAATCGCTTACCCGGTAAGCGAATTCGCAGAGAGAGAGAGAGAGAGCACTCGCCGCTTGGCATCTGCGACACCGACGCACGACGATCTGCGCCATCACTCGTGGCTTGCGCGGTCGACACACGGGGGTCGACAGACCCTTGGTGCGTGGATTCACTCACCGGGTAAGCGACTTCGCAGAGGGAGCCCTCGGAACCACGGCGTCGGAGGTCCGGGCGATCCGCAGCAGGTCCGCGTGCTGTGCCGCCACCTCGTCGGGCGACAGGGGATCGCCGTGCCCCGGGACGAACACCCGTGTCCCGATGGCGGCGGGTGCTGCGCCGACCTCGAGCAGCAGCCCCACGGCGGCCGCCCAGTCGCGGCGGTAGGAGTCCGGCCCGAACGACGGCGGTGCCCCGTTCTCCAGCAGGTCCCCGGCGAAGAGCACGCCCGCGTCCGGGACGTGCACCACCAGGTCGTGTCCGGTGTGCCCGGGGCCGGGGTGCACGAGCTGCACGACGCGTCCGCCCAGGTCGAGCGGGTGCACGGAGGCCGGGCGGGCGCAGACCGGGTGGTCGGGGAGGACCGGGACCGTGGCGGCGAGCGCATCGGCCGTCGCGGCGGCGGAGCTGCCGGATCCCCCGGAGCTGCCGGCGCTCCCGGCGTCGCGGTAGTGCCGGGTCCAGTGGGCGCGCTGGGCGGCGGCCGTCGCCAGGAGCGCGCCCGCGCAGCCGGCCTGGGCGTACACCGGGGCGCCCGGGAACGCGGCGGTGCCGAAGCAGTGGTCGAAGTGGGCGTGGGTGAGTGCCACGACGACGGGCAGGGCGGTCACCGCGCGCACCGCGGCGGCGAGCTCGGCGCCCTGGGCGGTGTCGCCACGGGTGTCGATGACCAGGGCGGCGGACGTGCCGAGCACGAGGCCGGTGGTCAGGTCGAGCTCGTCGTGGCGGCGGGCGAGTACCCCGTCGGCGAGCTCGAGCCAGCGCCCGTCCGGCCGCTGCCCGTCCGGCCGCTGCCCGTCCGACCGCTGCCCGTCCATCCGGTGATCCTCGCGCTCAGACCGCGATCGCGGTGGACCGGCCCAGGGCGTCGGTTCCCGGGCCGAGCAGCTCCGCGGTCCCGTGGGCCACGCGCTCCGCGGTCCAGGCGCAGGCCAGCGCGTCGAGGACGTCGTCGAGCCGGGCGGCGGTGGGCAGGTCACCGAGCGACGCGGCGGAGGGGACCCACTCCGACAGCGCCGCGACCCGCTGGCCCGCCCCGCGCGCGGTCTTCTTCGACGCGAACGCACGCGACGGTGCCATGGTGCGGAACGTCAGCTCCGGGTGCGCCTCGACCACCGACGACGGCAGCCGCACCTGCTGGAACTCGCGGATCTTCCCGACGATGTACCAGGTCTGCAGGCTGATCTTCTTCCCCGTGACGGCCTGGGCGGCGGCGCAGGCCTCGTCGTAGGAGCCCGCGTCGAGCACCGGGGCGGGCGGGGTCGGGAACAGGGAGGACCGCGCCCGGCCCAGCCGCGCCGACGCGAGGATCTCGGCCTCGCGGCGCTGCGCACCGGCCGGGACCGACAGCGGGATGTCGACCCCGACGGCGTCGCACCCGGCCGTCGCGGCGAGCACCGACGCCGCGTCGGGGACCACCGTCCACGTCACCTCACGTGTCCGTCCGCTGCCGGAGAGCACGCACACCACCCAGCCACCCGGGACCCCGTCCACGCCGCTGATCCGCATGGGGGAGGATCGTGCCCCGTGCGCGTCTACCTGGGCAGTGATCACGCCGGTTTCGAGGTCAAGGGCAAGCTCGTCGAGTACCTGACCGAGCAGGGGATCGAGGCGATCGACGTCGGGGCACCGACCTACGACGCCCTCGACGACTACCCCGCCTGGTGCATCGAGACCGCGCGGCGCGTGGTCGAGGACCCGGAGTCCCTCGGCATCGTGCTGGGCGGATCCGGCAACGGCGAGCAGATCGCCGCCAACAAGGTGCAGGGCATCCGCGCCGCGCTGGCGTGGAACGAGGCCACCGCGAAGCTCGCCCGCGAGCACAACGACGCCCAGGTCATCGGTGTCGGCGCGCGGCAGCACAGCTTCGACGAGGTCGTCGCGATCGTCGACGCCTTCCTGGCCACCCCGTTCTCCGGCGACGCGCGCCACCAGCGGCGCATCGACCAGGTCCTCGACTACGAGCGGACCGGCGAGATCGCGCTCCCCGCGTCCTGACCCGGAGCCGGGATGCCCGAGGGACACACGCTGCACCGGCTGGCGCGGCTGCACCGGAAGCTGTTCGTGCGCCGGCCGGTCGGCGTGTCCAGCCCGCAGGGCCGTTTCGGAGCCTCTGCGGCGCTGCTCGACGGCGAGGTGATGACCGGGGCCGAGGCCCACGGCAAGCACCTGTTCCACCGCTACGGCCGCGACCGCGTCGTGCACGTCCACCTCGGGCTGTACGGCACGTTCGTCGAACAGCCGCTGCCCGCACCGGAACCGGTCGGGCAGCTGCGGATGCGCCTGGTCGGGCAGACCCACTACGCCGACCTGCGCGGCCCGACCGCCTGTGAGCTCCTCACCTCGGCCGAGGCCCGCGCCCTACGGGCCCGGCTGGGTGCGGACCCGCTGCGTCCCGACGCCGACCCGGACACGGTCTGGGCCCGCATCTCGGCCTCGCGCAGCCCGCTCGCAACGCTGCTGATGGACCAGAAGGTGCTCGCCGGCGTCGGGAACGTCTACCGCGCGGAGGTGCTGTTCCGGCACGGCCTGGACCCGCAGCTCCCGGGCCGGTCGCTGGACCGGGAGACGTGGGACGCGATGTGGGCCGACCTCGTCGCGCTCATGCGCGACGGCGTGCGGACCGGCCGTATCGACACCGTGCGTCCCGAGCACGACCCACGCCGGCGCGGTCGGGCCGGACGGAAGGACCGGCACGGCGGCGAGGTCTACGTCTACCGCCGCACCGGGATGGAGTGCCTCGTCTGCGGGACGCCGGTACGGCACGCCGAGCACCAGAACCGCAACCTGTTCTGGTGCCCGGCCTGCCAACCGTCGCGGGTCTAGGGTCGGCCCCGTGGAGCAGAAGCCGATCGAGTGCTGGATGACCGACATGGACGGTGTCCTCGTCCGCGAGGGCAGCATCGTCCCGGGTGCGGACACGCTGCTGTCGCGGCTGCGGGACAAGGGCGTGCCGTTCCTGGTCCTGACCAACAACAGCATCCACACCCCCCGCGACCTGCGCTACCGGCTGCAGGCCACCGGCCTCGACGTGCCGGAGGAGTCGATCTGGACCTCGGCGCTCGCCACCGCCGCGTTCCTCGGCGAGCAGCGCCCGCAGGGCAGCGCCTACGTGATCGGCGAGGCCGGGCTGACCACCGCGCTGCACGACATCGGCTACGTCATCACCGACCGCAACCCCGACTACGTCGTGCTCGGCGAGACCCGCACCTACAGCTTCTCCTCGATCGCGACCGCGATGCGTCTGGTGGAGCAGGGCTCCCGGTTCGTGGCCACCAACCTCGACGCGACCGGCCCGTCCCCGGAGGGCATCCTCCCCGCGACCGGCTCGGTCGCCGCGATGATCTCCAAGGCGACCGGGGTCGACCCGTACTTCGTCGGCAAGCCGAACCCGCTGATGATGCGGGCCGCGCTCAACCGGCTCGGCGCGCACTCGGAGTCCACGGTCATGATCGGCGACCGGATGGACACCGACATCCTCGCCGGGCTGGAGGCCGGGATGCGCACGGTCCTGGTGCTCTCGGGCATCACCAAGGAGCACGAGATCGACCGGTTCCCGTTCCGGCCGACGCGGGTCGTCTCCTCGGTCGCGGACCTGATCGACGACGTCTGACCCGGCCCGGACCTGCGGGGTTGCGAACTACACCGATGTGGTTCACCCTCGAACACATGTACGGAGAACTGGTGTCCTGGCAGCGGTGCGCCGGCTGCGGCGCGGAGGCCGAGCTCCCCGGTGACGAGACGGCGGGCGTCGCCGTCCCGTGCCCGGACTGCCCCGGCTCGATGACCGAGGAGTTCAGCTGGGACGCGGTCGCGGCCTGAGCGGCCCGCTCAGACCTTGAACCCCAGCGCGCTGGGGTCGCCCCGGCGCAGCGCCGCGACGTGCTCGACGACCGTGGTCAGCGAGTGCAGGTCGTGGCCGTTGCGCATGGCCGAGACCAGCGCGCGCTCGGCGGCCTCGATGCCCTCGGCGGTGTCGACGACCTCGGCGAGCCGGTCCGGCGCGGCGATCAGCAGGCCGTCGTCGTCGCCGCACACCAGGTCGCCCGGGCTCACGACGAGCCCGCCGAACGACACCATCTCGTCGACGGTGCCCGGGTCGTTCGTGCTGCCCGAGGCCGGGCAGGTCCCGCGGGCGAACACCGGCAGCCCGATCCCGCGCAGCCCGCGGACGTCGCGGACCAGCCCGTCGACGACGATCCCGGCCAGCCCGCGCCGCTTCGCCTCGGTCGCGAACAGCTCACCGGACACGGCGCGGTGACCACCCGCCCCGGCGACCACGAGCACCGAGCCGGGGCGGGCCGCGGACAGCGCGGCGAACATCGGCAGGTGGTCGTCCACACAGGACACCGTCACCGCGGGCCCGGCCATCGACACGTCCGGCACCAGGGCCCGGATAGCGGGGTCCACCACGGGAAGCGACTTGTCGGCGTCGCAGATGGAGGACACCTGCAGCTCGCGCAGACGGTCCAGGAGGTCGGTCATGGACGTCATCCTGTCGCACCGTCCGCCGTTGCGCGCCGTCGAGCGTCCGCGGCGCGCGCGGCGATCTCCGAGCGGCGCACCTTCCCGGCGTCGTCGCGCAGCGGGTGGTCGACGACGTCGATGCTCCGTGGCTGTTTCGCCCTGCTCAGACGCCCGTCGAGGAACTCGCGAAGATCGTTCTCGATGCCCGGTTCGGCCTGCACGACGGCGTGCACGACGTGCCCGTAGTCGGCGTCCGGCAACCCGACGACGACGGCGTCCCGCACCCCGGGGTGCGCGGTCAGCGCCGCCTCGACCTCCGCCGGGTACACGTTCGCGCCGCCGACGAGGATCATGTCCGCGCGTCGGTCGGCCAGATAGAGGTAGCCGTCGGCGTCCAGCGAGCCCATGTCGCCGAGTGACTCCCAGCCGTCGCGCTCGCGGGCGGAGGCGCCCAGGTAGTGGTACGTCGGCGCCCCGCCCGACCGCATCCAGATCTCACCGGTGACACCGGGGCCGAGCTCGCGGCCGTCGTCGTCGCGGACGGTGATCTCGCCGCGGGTGACCCGCCCGACCGACCCCGGGTGGGCCAGCCAGTCGTGGCCGTCGATCGCGGTGCCGGCCTGCGACTCGGTGCCGGAGTAGATCTCGAACACCGTCTCCGCGCCGACCCGGTCGATCCAGCCGCGCTTGACCTCCGGCGGGCAGGGCGCGCCGACGTGCAGCACGGTCCGCAGGGTCGCGGTGTCGCAGGCGGCCCAGTCGGCGTCGGGCAGGCGCAGCATCCGGCTCATCATGGTCGGCACCGCGTAGAGCCAGGTGACGCCGTACGCGGGGATCATCGCGAGCGCGCGGGCGGCGTCGAACCGGCCCATGAGCACGACGTGGTGGCCCTGGAGCAACGCCATCAGCGTGAACATGAAGGGCGCGTTGTGGTGCAGCGGCGCGGTGCAGCCGAAGACGCCGTCGCGGTCGATGCGCAGCCCGTCGGCGCGGGCCAGGACCTGTTCGACGCAGGCGGCCTGACCGGCGACGATCACCTTCGGGGTACCGGTCGACCCGCCCGAGGTGGGGGCCTTCCAGCTGGGCCCGACGACGTCGGGGAGCGGGCCGTCGTCGTAGGAGCCCGCGTCGACCGGGGTGTCGACGACGAGTGCCGGCGCGGCGACGGCGAGCACCGCGTCGCGCTCGGCGGCGGGCAGCCGGGCCGACAGCGGCTGGGGCACCGCGCCGACCTTCCACGCCGCGACCGAGCACTCGAGGTGCGCGGCGGTGTTCGGCAGCGCGATCGACACCAGGTCCCCGCGCCGCACCCCGCGGTCGGCGAACGCCCTGGCCAGACGGTTGGTGCGGGCGTCGAACTCGGCGCGGGTGCGCACCACACCGGGGCCGTCCGCGGTGTCCTCGGTGACCAGCGGGCGGTCCGGGTCGGCGGCGACGAGCGCCCGCAGCCGGGCGGCGAGCGCGGTCGCGCCGGCGGGCACCTCGGGCTCGGGGAAGCGGGGCTCGCGGAGTCGTGCGGTCATGCGGTCCTCCCGGTGGTGCCGGTGACGGCGGTGTCGAGACGCTCGTCGTCGGGGACCGGTCCGCGGGCCAGCACGTACCGGGCCGCCAGCAGCGAGACGAGCACGATCACCAGCGAGTACCCCACGACGGGCACGATCGACCCGGTCGCGGCCAGCAGCGACTGCCCGACGAGCGGGGCGGTGCCGCCGAACAGCGTGCCCGCCAGCGCGTAGGACAGGGAGATCGCGGTGTAGCGCATCCGCGCGGGGAACGCCTCGGCCAGCATCCCGGCGAGGATCGCGTAGTACATCGTGTGCGGCAGCGTCGCGAGCGCCATGCCGAGCGCGGCCAGCCCGAAGCTGCCGGTGGAGATCAGCCAGAACATCACCGGGAACAGCGGAAGCTCGATCAGCAGCAGGGCGGTGACGACCTTCCGCGGGTTCCACCAGGTCGCCATGAACGCCCCGAGCGGCTGGGTGAAGAACTGCACGGTCGAGCTGATCAGCACGACGTTGAGGAACACCTGGCGGTCGAAGCCGAGGTCGTTGACCGCCCAGGACAGCGCGAACGTGTTCTTGAAGTACGCGGCCGCCGCCACCAGTGCGCACGCGCCCACCGAGACGACCACCAGCATCGTCCGCTCCCGCAGCAGCTCCGCGAGCGGGAACCGCGCCGTCGTGCCGCGCGACCGCATCGCGACCAGCGCCGGGCTCTCCTCGATCCGCAGCCGGATCACCAGCCCGACGACGACCAGCGCCGCCGACACGAGGAACGGCACGCGCCAGCCCCAGGACAGGAAGGCGTCCTCCGGCAGCATCGCGACGAGCGCGAACGAGCCGGTGGCGAGCATCTGCCCCGCCGGGCTGCCCTGCTGGGCGAAGGCGCCGTAGAGGATCCGGCGGTTCTTCGACGCGTGCTCCGAGGCGATCAGCACCGCGCCGCCCCACTCCCCGCCGACGGCGAGCCCCTGCACGAGCCGGGCCACGACCAGCAGCACCGGGGCGAGGACGCCGATGTCGTCGTAGACGGGCAGCAGCCCGATCGCGAGCGTCGAGACGCCCATCAGCAGCAGCGTCGCGACCAGCGCGGTCTTGCGGCCGAGCCGGTCACCGAGGTGGCCGAAGACGATCCCGCCGATCGGCCGGGCGAGGAACCCGACCCAGAACGTGGCGAACGAGGCCAGCACGCCGGCGGCGGGGGAGGCGTTCGGGAAGAACAGCGGCCCCAGCACCAGCGCGGCGGCGGTGCCGTAGATGTAGTAGTCGTACCACTCGATGGTGGTGCCGACGAACGAGGCGATCCCCACCTTGCGGCGCATCGACGGTGTGCTCGTGCTCAACCCGGTGCCCCCTTGCACTCGTCGTGGAGCGACGGTCGCGACCACGCCGTCGTGACCACCGCCACGCAACGGTAGAACAGCATTGGGACGCCATCGGGACTCTCTTGCTTCCATTCCTGTCGTCGGATCGACATGATCTGAGGGTGGAGCTACGGCAGCTGGAGTCGTTCGTCGTCGTCGCCGAGGAGTTGCACTTCGGCCGGGCCGCGGCCCGCCTGCAGGTCTCGGGCCCGCCGCTGTCCCAGCAGATCCGCAGGCTCGAACGCGAGGTCGGTGCCACGCTGTTCGACCGGCACACCCGCGCCGTCGCCCTCACCCCGGCGGGTGCGGCGTTCCTGCCCCGGGCCCGCCGTGCCCTCGCCGCCGCGGACGAGGCCGTCGAGGCGGCGCGCGAGGCCGCCGCCGGCGGCACCGGCTCGGTCCGCCTCGGGTTCGCCGGACCCAGCTCCAACGCCTGGCTGTACCGGACCGCCCGCCGCTTCCGCGCGCACCGGCCGCAGGCCCGGCTGGTGCTGGTCACCGGCCGGTTCTCCGGCGAGCTGGCCGAGGACCTGCGCACCGACCGGGTCGACGCCGCGCTGATCCGCACCCCGGTCGACGACGACGGCCTCGTCGTCCACGAGATCGACCGGCACCGGCTCGTCGCCGCGCTGCCCGAGGAGCACCCGCTCGCCGGGCGGGACGTGATCGACCTGGCGGAGCTGGCCCACGACCCGTTCGTCACCTACCCGGCCCGGCGGATGGCGGTCATGCGCACGTCGGTCGACGCGGCCTGCCTGCACGCCGGATTCCTGGCGCGTGTCGAGCAGGAGGCCCCCGAGACGCACACCCTGCTGTCCCTGGTCGGGGCCGGTGTCGGGGTGGGGCTGGCGCTGGACGCGACGGCGGAGCTGCGCACGCCGGGGGTGGTGCTGGTGCCGCTGACCGACCCGCCGGAGGTGCCGCTGGCGCTGGCGTGGAAGGCCGGTGCGGTGAACCCGGTGCTGGCGGGGCTGCTGGAGGCGGCCGGTGTGGGTGGGGCGGTCGTGCGGGGTATCGGGTCGGTCTGACCCCCGCCCTCCCGCCCCACCGGCTCAGCCGGTGACCCCGGCCCGGGCGATGTAGTCGATCATCGCCTGGTCCGGGCCACCCGCCGCGGTCACCTCGTCGGGGTTCTCGTCCCGCAGCCGGTACAGCTGCCGCTGCAACGACTCGTCACCACGGTGGAAGGTCGCCAGCAGCTCCGACCACCGCGCGGCGAGCGCCTGCACGCGCGGCTCCGCCGGGTCGGTGCCCGCGTCCATCTCGGCCTGCACGTCGGCGATCAGCCCGGGCCACGCGGCCGCTGCCGTCTCGCCCTCGGCGCGCCGCGCACGGAGCTCGGCGACCTGCTCGGGAGTGAAGTACTGCGCGAAGGTGTCGTTCACCCTGCTCACCTCGTCGATCATCATCAACACGTCCGACGGGTCGGGGTCCGGCGCGTCCCGGAGCCGGTCGACGACCGCCGCGAGCGTGCCCCGCAGGGCGTGCAGCGCCGCCAGCCGGGCGTCGACCTGGTCCAGGTGCGCGGTGAGGACGTCGGCGAACGACCCGGACGAGAGCAGCCCGCCGATCGCCTCCAGCGGCAGGCCCAGCTCCCGCAGGGCGACCACCTGGTAGACGCTGCGGACGTCGCCGTCGTCGTAGACCCGGTGGCCGGAGGCCGTCCGCGCCGACGGCACGACCAGCCCCCGCTCCTCCCAGTGGTGCAGTGTCCGTACGGTCAGCCCGGTCACCCGGGCCAGCTCGCCCACCTTCACCGGAATCCCCTCCTGTCGGGCCGCCACGTCGTGGCGGCATGATGGACGGTGCCGCCTCACGTCGCGTCAGGTGCAAGCCCCGGACGCCACGGTCCCGCCGCGACACGCCGGGTCCCGCGACACGCCGGTCACGGATTCACCCCCGCGAGTGGTCGCCCCCCGCCCACGGTCCGGTCGGTCGATCACCCTTCGCATCGGCCGCCCCGGACGTGGGGACGGAGGGTGTCCGGCGTCCTGGGGGAACCGGTTCCGTCCGTTTCACACCACACTTTTGGTACCCGTGGTGACCGGGTCAGCCGTTGGTGTCGCTGCCGTATCCCCGCCGGTGAGCGGCTGCCTACTGTCCGCTTGCCGCGACGCACAGGCGTCCCGGTGGTGCTCACGGGAATCGTGAGACACGTCCGTCCCACCGGACACGATCGGGGAGAAAGACATGCGCAGGAAGCTTGCGGTCACCGGCGTCGCCGTCATCGCCACCATGGTCGCCTTCAGCCCGCTGGCGTCGGCTGCGCCCGCGCCGAAGGACGACGACGGTGACTCCTTCGTCCAGGACGTCGGCAACACCCGGGGCGACCAGTTCGGCCTGGTGAACCTCGACGACGTCAACGTCCTCAACAACGCCAACATCTGCCCGGGCGTCAACGCGGCCCTCGGCAACGTCCTCGGGATCCTCGGCGGCGGGGCGGCGCAGAACCGCGACAACCCGACGTCCTGCGACTGACCCCCGACGACGACCTCCGCCCCCTGCCTCCCGCCGCCACGGGACGCAGGGGGCGGTTCCGTCCTGCCCGGCGCCGGCCGGGGCTCAGTGGAAGACGTAGTCCGACGGCTCGACGCGGCGGGTGCGCTCGTCGTACTCGCGCATGTAGCCGGGCCAGTTGGTGACGATGCGCCCGGTGTCGTCGCGGTACCAGGAGTCGCAGCGGGTCCACGCGGTGCCGGGGAAGCGGGCCTGGACCTCCTCGTCGTAGGCCTGCTCGACCTCGGGGCGGACCTCCACGCCGGACGCGCCGCGGCGGGCCGCCTCCTGCAGGGCCTCGCGGACGTAGCGGACCTGGTGCTCCAGGTACCGGATGATCGAGCCGCCGGAGGTGTTGGTGTTCGGGCCGTAGAGCACGAACAGCGAGGGGAACCCGGGGACGGTCATGCCGAGGTAGGCGTGCGCGCCGTCGGACCACTCGGTGCGCAGCGACCGTCCGCCCGGGCCGCTGATCTTCATCGGGAACATGAAGTCGGTCGCCGCGAACCCGGTGCCCCAGATGATCGTGTCGACCTCGTGCAGCGTGCCGTCCTCGGTGCGCACCCCGGTCGGCTCGACGGCGGTGATGCGTGACGTCTCGACCGCGACGTTGGGCCGCTGCAGCGCGGGGAGCCAGTGCGAGCTGAACAGGATGCGCTTGCAGCCGAAGGTGTAGTCCGGCCAGACCTTGCGGCGGACCTCGGGGTCGCGCAGCTGGGCCCGCATGAACAGCGTCGCGTAGAGCCGCCCCAGCCTGCCCCAGGTGGCGGGGTGGCGGATCATCAGTGTCAGCGCCTCGCAGTACTCGGTGATGAACCGGCGCCGAGCGGCCTGCAGGCCGGGCACCCGCGCGATCGCGGCCCGCCACCACGCCGGGAACCTCCGGTTCCGTCGCGGCAGGAACCAGTTCCCGGACCGCTGGAACACCGTCATGTGCCCCACCTCGGGGGCGATCGCCGGCACGAACTGCACGGCGCTGGCTCCGGTCCCGATCACGGCGACGCGACGTCCGCGCAGGTCGTGGTCGTGGTCCCAGCGCGCGGAGTGGAACATCGTCCCGGCGAACGAGTCGACGCCGGGCAGGTCGGGGGACACCGGCCGGTTCAGCTGACCGGTTGCGACGATCAGCACGTCGGGGGTCCAGGTGCGGCCGTCGTCGGCGGTGACCGTCCAGGGTCCGTCGGCCTCGTCGCGCCGGGCGTCGACGATCCGCACACCGGTCTGCACGAGCTCGTCGACCCCGAACTCGGCGGCGACACCCCGCAGGTAGGCGAGGATCTCGGGCTGCGGTGAGCAGAGCCGCGACCAGTCGGTGCGCTGGGCGAACGAGTACGAGTACAGATGGCTCGGCACGTCGCAGGCGGCGCCCGGGTAGGTGTTGTGCAGCCACGTACCGCCGATGCCGTCGGCGGCGTCGACGATCGTGACGTCGCGGATGCCGTGGGCCCGCAGCTCGATCGCGGCGGCGATGCCGCCGAACCCGGCGCCGACCACGAGAACGCTCGGTGCGTGCACGGGACCTCCCTGTCTCCGGAATGCAGCAGCGATCACCGTAGCGATGCGGCCCGGGGCCCCGGGTGCCCGTCCCGGCCCGTGCGGGCCGTCTCCGACCTCACACGACGGGGCCGTGCGACCCGGCCCGCGAGGGAGCACAGTGGAGGGTGAACGGCCGACACCGGGCCGGCCGGGAACGGAGCACAGTGATGAGCACCGTCGTCGTCGGCGTGGACGGATCGGACGCGGCCCTGGACGCCGTCGCATGGGCGGCCCGCGAGGCCGCCGCCCGGCACGCCGACCTGCTGCTCGTGCAGGCCTTCGACGTGGCCGGACTGTACGCGGACGCCGCCGTCGCCCCCCTGCTCGACGACGTCGAGGAGTCGATCCGCGAGGAGTCCCGAGCGACCCTCGACGCGGCCCGGCACGCCGCCGCGCAGGCCGCACCCGAGGTCGCGGTCGACGTCGCCGAGGACCGTCGGGCGCCGTCGACGGCACTGGTCGAGCGGTCCGCCACGGCGGAGCTGCTGGTGCTCGGGTCCGCCGGGCGCGGGGCGATGGGCACCGCGCTGGGGTCGGTGACCCTCGCCGTGGCCTCGCACGCGGGCTGCCCGGTCGTCGTCGTCCGCGGCACGTCGTCCGACGGGCCGGTCCTGGTCGGGATCGACGGCGGCCCGCTGTCCGACGTCGCGCTGGAGCACGCCTTCGCCGCGGCCGCCGAGCACGGCACCGGGCTGGTCGCCCTGCACGCCTGGCACGACGGCCGGTCCCCGGCCCTGCGCGCGACCGGTGCGTTCGACCGGCTGCGCGAGGCCGAGGAGCGGGCGCTGGCCGAGCGGCTCGCCGGCTGGTCGGAACGCTATCCCGACGTCGCCGTCGAGCGGGTGATCGAGCGCGCCGAGCCGGGACGGGTGCTGGCCCAGCGCAGCGGGGCGGCGCGGCTGGTCGTCGTCGCCACCCGGGGGCGGGGCGGGTTCACCGGGCTGCTGCTCGGCTCGACCGGGCTCGCGCTGGTCCAGCGCGCGGACTGCCCGGTGATGCTGGTCGGGCCCGCCGCGACGGCCTGAGCGGCTACGACCGGAGCGCGGGGTCCAGCGCGGCGGTGAGCGCGGCGACCGTGACGTCGCCGCGGTACTGCTCGCCGTTGACGAACAGGGTCGGCGTGCCGCGCACGCCCGAGCGCACCGCCGCGTTGAACCCGGCCTCGACGCGGTCCTCCGCCAGCCGCGTCGCCGGCCAGACGACCCGGTCCGGCCGCACCCCCGCGGCGACGGCGTGCTCCCGCAGGTCGTCCTGGCGCAGCCGCGGCGGACCGGGGGCGAACAGGGTGTCGTGCATCTCCCAGAACCGGCCGTCGAACCCGGCCATCTCGGCGGCGAGGGCGGCCGCGATGGCGTGCGGGTGCACCTCGTGCAGCGGGAAGTGCCGGAACGCGAACCGCAGCCGCCCCTCGAAGCGGTCGCGGACCTCCTCCAGCACCGGTGCGGCGTCGCGGCAGTAGGGGCATTCGAAGTCGCCGTACTCCACCAGCGTCAGCTCGGCCTCGGGCGGGCCCAGGACGTGGTCGTACGGTCCGACGGGTGGATCCAGGCTGATGACGGCCTCCTCGTTGCGTCCCGCGACGGGCGGGGCAGGATCAGCACATGGCGGTGATGACCTTAGCCGAGCGCGGCGACCTCTCCGATGCCGCGCGGCGGTTCCTCGGGACCGAGTCCGGATCGGCGGTCCTGCTGGTCGGGGCGGCCGTCGTCGCGCTGCTGTGGGCCAACCTCGGCGGCGGGTACGAGACGTTCTGGCACACCCCGCTGGCCGTGTCGTTCGGGGAGTCCGCGCTCGACCTGGACCTGCGGCACTGGGTCAACGACGGCCTGATGGTGCTGTTCTTCCTCTCCGTCGGGCTCGAGATCGCCCGCGAGACGACGCTGGGCGAGCTGCGCGGGTTCCGCGCCCTCGCCGCACCGGCCGCGGCCGCGCTCGGCGGACTCGTCGTGCCCGCGCTGTTCTTCCTCGCGCTCAACGCCGGCGGCGAGGCGGCGGGCGCCTGGGGGATCGCGATCTCCACCGACACCGCGGTGATGCTGGGTGTGCTCGCGCTGCTCGGGCCGCGCTGCCCCGACCAGCTGCGGGTGTTCCTGCTGGCTCTGGCCATCGTCGACGACATCGGCGCGGTGCTGGCGATCGCGCTGTTCTACACCGACGAGGTCGACCTGCTCGCGCTGCTCGTCGCCGTGGTGCTGCTCGCCGGGCTGCTCGCGCTGCGCTGGGTGCGGTTCTGGCGGACGCCGTTCTACGCCGTCGTCGGGATCCTGTGCTGGGTCGCGGTGCTGCGGTCGGGGGTGCACCCGAGTGTCGTCGGCGTCGCGCTCGGGCTGCTGGTCAACGCCTACGCGCCGCGTCGCACCGAGATGGTCGAGGCCGTCCGGATCGGGAAGAACTTCCTGCTCGACCCCACCCCGGAGCGGGCCCGCACCGCCCGCGCGGTCGCGGTCGCCGCCGTCTCCCCGAACGAGCGGCTCCAGCAGGCGATCCAGCCGTGGAGCAGCTACGTCATCGTGCCGCTGTTCGTGCTCGCCAACGCCGGGGTGGTGCTCTCCGGCGAGACCCTGTCCGCGGCGGCCACCTCCCTGCTGACCTGGGGAATCGTGCTCGGTCTCGTGGTGGGCAAGCCGATCGGTGTCGCCGTCGGGACCTGGGTCGCGCTGCGCACCGGGATCGGGCGGGTGCCGGACACGCTGCGCTGGGGACAGCTGCTCGGCGGTTCGGCGCTGTCGGGCATCGGGTTCACCGTCGCCCTGTTCGTCACCGAGCTCGCGCTCACCGACGAGCTGCTCGTCGCCGAGGCGAAGATCGGGATCCTGACCGGGTCGGTGCTGGCCGCGCTGTCGGGCTGGCTGGTGTTCCGGCTGGCGGGTGAGCGGGGCGGGCAGTGCGCGCCCAGCGGCCTGCCGACGCTGCCGCCGCGGCCGTGGCGGCCGGCGGACTGACCTGCGTGGTTCCACGGAGGCCCGGCGACGACGTCCGGGGCAGGGTGGCGGGACCCGAGGGGAAGGAGACCCCCGTGCACAGCGCTCTGCGCGCGATCCCGGTGGGACTGGTCGCCGGGCTCTGCGCGACCGTCGTCGCCTGGTACCTGATCGGTGACGTCAGCCCGGCATCCGACCTCGCCGACGGGATCCGGGCGTACGACCCGCCCGCGTTGCCGTGGCCCGTCGGGGTGCTCGCCGGGGCGGGGCTGGTCTGCTGCGTCGCCGCGGTCGTCCGCCGGTGGGCCGTGGCGTCACCGGTGGTGCTGTGCGTGGTGGCGGGCCTGCTGGTCGGGTGGGCCGGACGTGTCGTGACGGCGGCGTCGATCGGCGCGAACATCGGTGGCGGCCTGATGCTGCTGTTCGGGCTGCCGCTGGCCGGGATCCTGGTCCTCGTCGCGGTCGTGACCGCGCTCGTGATCGCCCGGAGGGCTCAGAGGGACGCGAGGATGTCGAAACCCGACCCGTCGGCGACGGCCATGTAGATCCGCTGCTCGGCCCGGCCGTCGCGTACGGTCACCGGTCCTCGCGGGCCGACGTAGCGGCACCGTCCGGCGGCCTCGGACAGCCGGACCGCGTCGGTGGTGCCGACCCGGTTCACCAGGGCGGCGAGGACCCCGACGCCCTCGTAGCAGGACTCGCCGGGCGCGCACGGCAGCGGTGCGCCGGGGCCGAACCGGCGGGCGTAGCGGGCGCCGAAGGCCAGGCTCTCCGCGGTCGGGAGGGCCTCGAAGTAGCCGGCGGCGGTGAACACGTCCTGCGACGCCCCGGCCCCGGCGCAGGCCAGCATGCTCTCGTCCATCAACGGGGAGAACCGGGCGTACCGGCTCTCCAGCCCGCGCCGGGCGAACTCGCGGTGGAACGCGACGGCGTCGGAGCCGACGAGCAGCGTCAGGACCCCGTCGACGTCGAGGTCGGCCAGGTCGTCCAGCACCGGCCGGTGGTCCGAGGTGCCGAGCGGCACGAAACGGGTGTGGTCCAGCGTCGGCCCGCCGGACCCGTCGAGCGCGGCCCGGGTCCGCGCGATCGACCGGTGCGGCCAGCGGTAGTCGTTGCCGATCACCGCCCAGCGCCGGACGCCGATCTCCTGGGCCATCCACCGCAGCGCCGGGGTGAGCTGGATGTCCGGTGTCTCACCGATCGGGACGACACCCGGCGTGGTCTCACCGCCCTCGTAGAGCGCGGTGAACACGTACGGCACCAGTCCGCGCAGCGCCGACGCGAGCCGCACCCGCACCGGGGAGATGTGCCAGCCGACGACGGCGTCGATCGCCCCGGTCCGCGCCGCCTGCGCGACCGCCGCCGCCACCTGCTCCGGCGCCCCGGACCCGTCGAGGATCCGCAGGTGGACGGGGCGGTCGAGGACCCCGCCCACCGCGTTCAGTTCCTCGACGGCCAGCCGGGCGCACAGGATGCACGACGGCCCGTAGATGCCGTCGGAGCCGGCCGAGGGCACGACGAGGCCGACGGTGAACGACGGTCTCGCAGTCGACGGCATCGGACGCACCCCCACGGACGCTTCGACGACCGGAACGCCGGCGCGGGGCGGGGTGTTCCCGCCGTCACACCGCGCGGGCCCACGGTCCTTCGGCCCTGAGCGGACCGGCGCCGCCGCACGAGGATCGACGGCGAGGAGGTGGCCGACGATGACGACCCGACGGACGGTCCCGGTGGTGCTCGCGGTCGCGGCGATGATGACGGTGCTCGCCGCACGGATGGCCCGCCGGACCGGGGCGTCCCCGGCCGAGGCGCGCGTGCCGCGGCCCGGCGACACCCTGCTGCCCCGTGCCGACCTGCAGTACGACCGCGCCCGCACCCTCGCCGCGCCGCCCGCCGAGGTGTGGCCGGTCGCGCTGCCCGACGGCACGCCGGGCACCCGGCTGCACCTGCGTGAACGCTACGAGACCGGGGGTCTCGTGGAGCGGGCGGCGGTCCGGCTGACCGGCGTGGTCAGCGCGGTCATGACGTGGCGGATGCTCGGACGGCTCGCGGTGCTCGTGACCGGGGCGCCCGCGCACCCGTCCGGGTGGTCGGGGCCCGGCGTGCCGCTCGGCTCCCGCCGGCCGGCCCGATGCCTGGCAGGGTGGTCGGCCCAGAGGCGCTGAGCCGACCGGACCCGGAAAGGACCTCGATGTCGCAGCCGCACCCCTCCGACTCCAGCCGGATCGCCGCGATCCTCGCGCACCTCTCGGCGCCGATCGCCGCGATCCTCAGCGCCGGGCTGCTGAGCCTGGTCGGCCCGCTGCTGGTCTGGCTGGTCAAGAAGGACGACCCGTTCGCGCGCCGGGCCGCCGCCGGGGCGTTCAACTTCAACCTGTCGTTCTGGGTGCTGTTCATCCTCTGCTGGATCCTGATCTTCACCGTGGTCGGGATCGTGGTGGCGCTGCCGCTGATGCTCGTGCTGTTCGTGGTGTCCGCGTGGTGCCACATCAAGGGCGCGGTGCGGGCGTCGAACGACCGGCCCTACGACTACCCGTTCCAGCTGCGCGTGCTGTCCTGAGTGGGGCGGCCCTCAGCCGGCGTCGGCGGGGGTGAACGTCTCCCGGTGGATCAGGCGGGGGGCGATGCGGCGCCGCTTGAACGCCCTGACCCCGGCCTCGACCATCCCCGGCGGCCCGCAGAGCCAGCCCGACCAGCCCCGGGCCGATCCGACGTCGTCCAGGAACAGGTCGGTCGGGAGTCCAGTGCGGTGGAACGTGCCGTCGGGCGGGCTCTCGTGGGAGAGCACCGGAACGACGTTGACGTTCGGGTGGGCCTCGGACAGACGGGCCAGGAGGTCCAGGTCGTAGAGATCGGCCGCACCGCGGACCCCGTGGTACAGGAGGATCTCGCGGCCCGGTCGGCCGGCGAGCGCGGTCCTCACGATGCCCAGCAGGGGGGCCAGCCCCGTGCCGCCCCCGATCAGCACCATCGGCTCGCCGCCGTCGTCCTCCGGGTCGAGGAAGAAGTCGCCCAGGGGCCCGGCGGCCCGTACCCGGTCGCCGACGGCGAGCCCGTCGAAGATCCAGCGGTCGGTGGCCGTGCCCCCGGGGACGAGCCGTACGTGCAACTCCAGGACCTGGTCGTCGTCGGCGACGTTCGCCAGCGAGTACTGCCGACGAGCACCCGAGCCCGGGACCGTGAGCTCCACGTACTGGCCCGCGTGGAAAGCGAGCGGGTCGGCCAGACCCAGCCGCACCCGGCGGGTGTCCCGCGCCATGTCCTCGATGTCGACGACGACGGCGTCCAGATCGCGCAGGGGGTGGGTCCGACGCCCCGCGCTCCCGCCGCCCGGCCCCGACGGTGCGACCTCCGCGTCCGAGCGGAGCCGGGCCTGGCAGGCGAGCGCCAGACCGGCGGACCGCTCGTCCTCGGTCAACGTGCCGAGCGGCGAGTCCCGGTGGTCGACCTCGCCGCTCAGCACGCGCACCTTGCAGGTGCCGCAGGTGCCCTGGTTGCACGAGTTCGGCATCCACGCCCCGGCGCGGAGGAACGCGTCGAGGACCGACTGGTCCGGCCCGCACGTCACCCTCCGCCCGGCGACGGTCGCCGTGAAGGCCATGCCCTCACACCTCCCACACGGTGTGCAGGGTGGTCGGACCGCGGAATCCCCAGCCCCAGAACTCGACGTCGGAGGAGGTGTCGCGTTCCAGGTTCGGGATGGCCTCGAGCAGCTCCTCGAGCGCGATGCGCATGACGTGGTTGGCGTAGTAGATCCCGGCGCAGGCGTGGTTGCCCGCCCCGAAGGCCAGGTGCGGGAGCGGGGGCCGGTCGATGTCGAACCGGGTCGGCGCCTCGTACCGGTCGTGGTCGTGGTTGGCGGAGCCGTAGGAGAGGATCACCGGGGTGCCGGCCGGGAGGTCCACGCCCGCGACCGTCACGGGCCGGGTCGAGACGCGTGCGGTGGCCGACCAGATCGGCGACGTCCAGCGCATCCCCTCCGAGACCGCTCGCGGGATCAACGCGGGGTCGTCGACGACCCGCTCCATCTGCTCGGGCTCGCCGAACAGCCCGACGAGGGTGGACGCGATCCCGTGTCCGGGCTCCTGCATCGCGCCGAGCAGGTACACGTAGACGGTCGGATAGATGTACTCGCGGTCGCGGGTGCGCCCGGGAGGCATGCCGTCGTGCAGCCAGCGCGAGATCGCGCTGTCGTCGGGGTGGGTGATCCAGTGGTCGATCAGCGGGTCGACCACGGCCTGGATCTCGGCCTTCGCCCGGTCGCCCTCGACGAAGCCCTCCGGGTTGGCGAACTCACCGCTCTCGGTCATGGCCGCGTTCGTGAACGAGCGGTTGAGCTTCGCGAACCAGTCGCGCAGGACGTCGGACTCCACGTCGCGGAGCCCGAGGAGGTCACCGAGGGACCGCACACTGACCGGCTCGCAGTACTGCGCGACCAGCTCGGCGCGGCCGTCGTTCTCGAAGCTCTCCAGGTAGCGGCGGGCGATGGGACGGACGAGGTCCTCGACGTAGCGGTCGACCTCGACCGGCTGCAACGCGGGCTCGACCATCCCGCGCAGGTCGGCGTGGACGTCCCCGTTGACCCCGATGATCGCCGGGTGGCCGAAGGTGCGCCCGCCCGCCGGGGTGATGACGGCCTCGAAGGCGGCGCTCGTGGCCACCTCGCGGCAGACCTCCTCGGTGGACGCCACGTAGGAGCCCAGTACCGGGACGTAGGCGAGTGGTGCCTCGGCACGCAGACGCTCGTAGGTCGCGTACGGGTTCCGCTCGAGGTCGGACATCGTCACGTCGTCCAGCCACGAGAGGTCCGGGGTGCGGGCGTCGTTCACCGCCGTCATGGGGGTGGCTCCTTCACTGCGTCGGTTCGGGACGGCGAGAAGGTAGGCGGGGTCGTCGGGGGCTGACGACACCGATCGCGCGGTTTCGGTACCGATCGCGCGAGGAGTTCGAACGTGATCGGTGTCGGATACGATCGAGGGCATGGCCGCACACAGGGGTGCGCCACCTCGGGACTGGGACCAGGTGTCGCAGAGCGTCGCTGACGTGTACTTCCCGCACGAGCTGACGCCCATCGGTCCCGGGAGCAGGCCTCGCCTCACCCTGCAGACACTCGATCTCGGCCCGGTTCTCCTCGGCTACGTCGGCTGGGGAGCCGACATCGCCATCGACTGCGACTATCCCGGGGCGTACGAGGTCAACATCCCGTTGACCGGTCACTTCGTCAGCCAGACCCGTCGCGGATCGATGACCTCCGTCTCCGGCCAGGCGGCGGTCTTCCGGGCCGACAGCGCGTGCCGGATCACGCACTGGGACGCGACGTGCACCGTGCTGGGGGTCAAGTTCGACCGCACCTGGCTCGATCGCGAGGCGGAACGCGTACTGGGCAGCAACCCCGTCCGGGTCGCCGGCGTCCTGCCCGACCAGCTCGATCTCGACCGGGGCGGAGGTGAGGACTGGCGGAGACTCGTCAGCAGTCTCGCCAGCCACCTTCGTCGCCCGTCACTGTTCGCCGGCTCTCCCGTGGTCTCCGAGCAGCTGGCCGGCGCGGTGGCCGCGGGATTCCTGCTGACGAGCTGCCCCGACCTGGGCACCGGGTCGCCCGCGCGGCCGCGCACGGTGTCCCGGGTCGTGGACGCGGTCCGTGACGACCCGGCCCGGCCGTGGACCGTGGCGGACATGGCGGTCCTCGGGAGCACCACCGTGCGACGGCTGCAGGAGGGCTTCCAGGAGTGGATCGGATGCTCCCCGATGGAGCACCTCACGACCGTCCGCCTGCAACGGGCGAAGGCGGACCTGGAGAGCCGGACGTCGACCTCGGTCAGCGATGTCGCGGCGAACTGGGGTTCTCGAGTCCGAGCCGGTTCGCAGCCGCATTCCGCCGTCGCTACGGCCTGTCGCCCTCGGAGTTCCGTCGGTACCACCGCCACGGCGGCTCCCACTGAGCACGTCGCCGCTGCGGGGGACGGCCGGACCACGGCTCGGTGCGGGCGCCGGCCGGGACCACCGGCCGTTGCCGGACGCTGTCGGATGCCGCTGTCGACCGCTTCCGGACCGCCGCGCACGGTGACGTCTCCGCTGGTCGGGGTGGCGGGATTTGAACCCACGGCCCCTCGCTCCCAAAGCGAGTGCGCTACCAAGCTGCGCCACACCCCGTCGACCTGCGACTCTACATCTTCGTCATAGCCCTGAACCTACTGAGGCGAGGGGTGCAACCTGATGTACCGAGAGACCCTGTCTGACCTGCTACCGGACTACGAGCTGTACCTACGAGCGGCGGGTAAGTCACCCAACACGGTTGCTACGTACATGCGGAGCGCACGGGAGCTGGCCTCTCATGTCGGTGAAGATCGCCCGGCATGCAAGATCAATCATCGAGCGGTGCAGAGATTCTTAGTTGAGTTCTCTAGCCGACCACATCACTACAAGCCTGGTCAGACTGTCTCGCCCGGGTATGTAAACAATGTCTATCGTGGACTTCTGCAACTCTTCAAGTGGCTAACAGATGTAGAAGATGAGCTAGACGGCAACCCTATGGATAAGGTTCCTGCTCCTACTGTTCCTGAGAAGTTAGTTCCGATCATTGAAGAAGATGTGATGAGACTTCTTATTAAGGCATGTGAGGGTAGTAGGTTTACTGATCGTAGAGACATGATGATTGTCAGGCTACTTATGGATACCGGCGCGCGGCGTGCAGAGATAGTCAATCTCAGACTTGAAGACATTCAGTTCAGCCCTAATGCCATCGTCGTTATCGGTAAGAACAAGAGGCCACGCATCATTCCTTTCGGCCAGAGGACTGCCTTAGCTATGCGTCGCTATCTTCGTGCTAGAGCTAAGCATCGTCTTGCCGATCAAACCGACATGCTGCTACTCGGAACCAAGGGTGCATTGTCTATCACTGGTCTTCGTTCTGTCTTAGATAAGAGAACTAAGAAGGCTAGTGTGGGACATGTAAACCCGCATAGGTTCAGGCACACCCTGGCCGATACGTGGCTACGTAACGGTGGCTCAGAGACAGACTTGATGCATATTGCCGGGTGGCGGTCCAGAGAGATGCTTAGCCGCTACGGAGCAAGCGTTGCAGCCGATAGGGCTAGAGAGGCCCATAGGAAGGCAGGCTTAGGCGACAGGTTCTAGAGGCAGATGCCCGGTATCAACTCGGTACCGGGCATTTTGCTGTGTAGCCTCCGATCATGCAGCCGCCTGTGCCGACTCCTGCGCCTGTACCGACTCCTACGCCTCTGCCGTCCGCTGAGGTTGTACCGACCGTCGTGCCTACGCCTACGGCCGTACCAACGACTACAGGTGTTCCTAGTGTCGTCATGGACCCAAGCGGTATGCCAGACATGGGTAGCTGGCCTGACTGGGTTGCAGCAGGAGCAGGAGTGCTTGCCGTAGGCGTAGCGGCAGCAGCAGCTTGGGCAACAATCAAGACTAACCGAGCACAGCAAGAAGCATTAAGACTCCAGCAGAAGCAGTTTGCCCAGCAACAAGAACAGCTAAACGCCTTAGAAGAAGAGAAGAGAGAGCATCACATTCGACGTCTTAGCTGGTACACAGATAAGGAAAACATCTACATCTTGAATCATTCTGAACTGCCTTCTACTTCTGTTGTTTTGTGGAGCGCGCCTCCCTGGTTCGATTCCATAACCAGGAAGCATGTTATCTCATATCTCGCGCCCGGTGAGACTCAAACAATTGCTAAGCCTCAGTGGTTCAATAGCGACTCATGTGTAGTATTTCGGGACGCATCTAAGATGTTCTGGTTGACAAGTAAATCAGGCAAGCTTCTAAATCTAGACAGATGGTTTGCTGTTGAACAAAAGATCAGACACCAAGAACACCTTCTGGATCTTTATTCGAGAAGCTCTGAGCCTGATATTCCACAGAGAATTGATGCAGCAGAATCGTTGATGAACGAGGCTAAGTTCCGTCTCCTTATCCTGCAAGATGACTACGATAACCTCTATCTCAGCAGTTACTACGGAGACGATTACGATGCCTGACTTGGGCAGTTGGCCTGATTGGCTTGCCGCAGGTGTGGCTTTCCTGGCCTTCATAGTTGCTGCGGTGGCTGCTTGGGCGACTGTCAAGACCAACCGAGCACAGCAGCAAGCACTACAGCTACAGCAGGCACAAATAGACCAGCAACGAGCAGATATGACGGAGGATCAAGCCAAAAGGATAAGCTGGACAATTGACGAAGACGATAACATTATAGTCTATAACAACTCAGATAAGCCTGTTACGAACATCTGGTTATATGACAAGGTCCCTGACCAGTGGGTTACCAGCGCAAATCCAAACTTTACCTACATTGCCGGTTACCTAAAGCCAAACTCTGAATGTGCTTCTCCTTGGTCCTTCCGGAGCGAGAATCGTCTTTACCTCACTTTCAAGGACGCGGAGAGCGAGGGATGGGTCATGTCTTATAACTGTAGGCCGGTTAACCGGAAGGAACTAACTAGAGTGATAGGTTCCGAAAAAATAGTGAGCAAAGAAATTAAAGAACTGGAAGCCCTTAGCAATCTAACAAGCAAACAGAAAGCTCAGCTAAAAAAACATAACGAACGACTGACAGAACTTGCTGAAAGCAGGTTTTTTCTAATGGCGAGAATGGGTAGTATTATCGATTGAAGCTGTCATGGCGTAGTGTTTGTATAGCCATACCGGCGCGACTACACATGAGTACTTGATAACGTAGTAGGTTGCTAGAACGGTCCACTTAATAGGTAGCCATAGCACCAATAGCATGATCGTAAGAAGGCCGGCGAAACCCTTACCCGCGCTCTTTGCTGCGTTGTTTATCTCTCGCCCGGTCACATTAACGTTGACTCCTGACGTTCCTACTGAGAGCCCCATGATCTCATTCCCTCTTCCTTAATACGCTTAATAACTTCTTGTGTGTCGAGTGAGTTGCATCCGTTCTCAATCCAATAGTACTCACACTCATCCTTGAACCATTGCTCTTCTGCTAGCTGCCAGTAGAACGAGACGATCTGTTCTATCGGTGTGTCTATTACGTGCTGTCTTGTTATCTCCATCAGTCTCTATCTCCAAAGTCATACCCGGCTTCGTTGCAACGTACGTAAGCTGTTCCTAGACCTAGTTTCCAGGCTTCGTTATTACCAAGAGCTGAGTTGTCTACTGCGTTCGCTGCTTGTCTGATGAGATCGTTAGCGCTTGTCTCCGATGCCGCGCGGAAGTCTACTGCGAATGCCTGACGTTCTTCTTGAGTCGAGTGCATGCCTTTGCGGTTGACTTCGTAGTAGACCAGGTCACATGCACTGATGGCTGACTGATCTAGTAGAGCTGTGACTTGCTGAGTTGGTGGCTTGCCTGACTCTGTGACAAGCATGGTGCATCCTCCGATACCGGCGACTAAGGCCATAAGAACGAAGAGCACGCTAAAGAACTGTGTTGCTTTGCCAGGCTCTACTTGCGGCTTTCTGTGGTTACTCATATTTCCTCCTGTAATTGTGTGTATCTTGGTACGAACGGCAGATGACCGTTCAATTTCTTAACCAGTGCATCTATTGCTCTGTGACGAGCTGTGTTCTCTGCCGGGGTAAGTTGTTGATAATCTATACGGAAGAGATCTTCTCTTTGCTTGTCTGTAAGCTTAGTTACCGCGCTGGAAAAGTCAGCTAGAACATCTACGCCTTTGATCCCTGTACCGCAGGCAAACTCATCTACAAGCGACTCATTGAGACCTGCACTGAGTTCGAACCAGTTTTCTAGAATAAAGTCTTTGCTGTAGTGATACACATAAGACTTGGCATTGCGTTCGTTGAAGTACTTGCGGCACTCTCGTCTAATCTGAGCACGAATCACCTTCTGCAACGTGTGCTCATCCTTAATCTTCTCTAGCGCTAGGCTGTTGCTCTGAATCTCTGCAAACAGCTTGGCTGCTACGTCCTGCTCTATATCTTCTCTGTCTTGCATTAGGCCAAACTTGCCTACGATGCTTGCGCTGTACTGTTTGATTAGCGGGTACAAGCGGAATATGTCAAAGGTCAACTCAGCTGTTGTCATTATCTATTGCTCAACTCTTTCTTAATGATGAATCTGACACCTGATGATAGGTTCAGTCCGCGAGCCTCTAGCCAATTCTTGAACTCTTGTAGTTCGGTTGGTGTTAGAAGGGCTGTCACTCTTTCTGTCTTCTTTTCCATTATGCTACCTCTCTCTTTAGTCTTTTAAGTGTGTCTACTGATACTCCGAACTTATCCGCCACTTCTGGCATATACATAGTTTGAAGTGCAGCTAGAATATTTTGCTTCTCGCCGTAACTGATTCGCTTATACGGGCCGTACGATCCATGCTTCTTCTTGTCTGCAACATTGTTTCTTGGTGTGTCGTATCGAAGATTTTCAACGGTGTTGTCTGACTTGATTCCGTTGTTGTGGCAGACCTGCATACCGGCCGGACGAGGTCCGATGAAAGCCTCTGCTACTAGATGGGCAACGTACTTTCTCAGGGTCTTACTATCGACACTTAGTTCTAGCTTCTCATATCCGTAGCGGTCAAATCTGCTAGCTATCTGACGACCGTGCTTATTTCTTACCTTACCTGTATTGCTAACTTTGTAAGTAGTTCCTTCCACTACTCTCCAAATCTCGTTCATTAATCAATGTTTCTCCAAATGTTATTTCAGAGCGATGCTGCTTTGCTCTGATGTAATAACTATAACATATGATTCCATCAAATTGCATGATATTGAATGTTTTCCGGAGACTAATTTCAAGATCACTCGAATGGCCTAACAATGCTATTTGTGCTTAGCATGAGCCTTCTCCGATAGTATCGAATGACCCTCTTAGGTCATGTCAGCTCCGCTACTCCGATAATATCGAATGGGCTACTCCGATAATCTGGAACTTGCTACTCCGATAATATCGAATGGGCTACTCCGATACTATCGAAGAATAATCAGTAACTGAATCAGTAAGTTAATCAATAACTGAATCAGTAACAGTCGCTCCGCTCCTGCACTTCTCGCTATCGCTCGAAGTGCTATAACTCTTTCTTTCTTTCCAAGAAGCTAAGAAGACAGTCATCAAATGTTCCGGCGCAAAAGGGCCGGCCAGGCATGCGCAGCGCGCCCGGTGCACAGATTCCTCTAGCCACGAAAAAGATTCTCAACTTTCTTTGCTGCTTCTCTAGCGCACCTCTCTGACCTGCATCTTTGCAGAGCCTTCTCTTTAGCCTAGTTTGACATTCTCTACACATTCCTTCATAATAGATATAGAACCAAGACGGTATGACTCTGACCATTACTACCCAAGAGTTCGCAGGTCTCCAAATAAAAAAGTAACACTGGTAACCGCCCTAGGATGAGGTCAGAGTCTCCTGGGGCGGTTACTTTATTATATGGAGATGAATAAAATTGATTACAGATTTCGTAGATAGAATGAGCTGGTTCGGCCAGCTAGTTAAGATTAGAGCACCAAAGAGAGTTTTAGCAGTAGCCTGGTTCCTAGCAAACAGAGTGGATTGCAGGGAAGACAGTGACCGCTTCGGTTGGGCGTATCCAACTGTCCCACAGATAACTGAAGAGACAGGTGACAGCAACTCTCGCGTTTCCGAGCTGACTACAGAGCTAGCTAAGTACGGCTGGATAGAAAAGGTAGTCGAGACAACCACAGGGGGACGCAAGACGTTCTACCGCCTGACAGTGGGCCAGTCTTGGGAGCAGGAGCCACGCGCCATGTCAGCGGCTTCTCTTAGCAACCTTCGTCAAGGACCATCACGCCGTAAGGGTGCAGAGCGCAAGCAGGCACTCCTAGATAACGCAATCGGCGCGGTGAAGGAAGATACAGAAGTTATCAAGCAAAAAGAATCACAGGAGGTAGTAAAGATGCACGAGGAAGAAATAAAAGTCAGCGAGAGACCGGCATATGACCCTGAAAAGACAGTCTCAACGGTGCAGGAAGCAAGAGCTGCACTAGGACTACGTAAGGGGTTCAGTACAGAGTGGGCAAGAGTAGAGGCTGTACTTCGTAATCACTATGGCGTCATCGCGCCGGGTAACAAGTTTACTGATCCTATTTCTCTAGAAACACTGTACGAAGCAAACACCCTTAGCATTCCAGAACCGAAGGTGGAGGAAGAACTATCATGGTAACTATTGAAGACTGGCACAACGGCATTACACGTCGTCAGAGACTACTTCGTGACTGCCCAAAGGAGCGCAAGATTCGTGCCCTAGCTCAGGAGCCGCAGATATATCTAGACGCTCTAGACATCGTGGACAACGAGCTTGGAATAGTGAAGTGGGAAAGAAGCCTACATAGAAGAGGCAGATTCTGATGGTTAAATACTCCAAGGAAACGATACAGCAAGCAGAGAAAACAGCAAAGATTGAAGCGCTTCTAGAGACAGTTGAAGAGTGCTTGACTGAGCTGAGAAGACTAGATACACCGCACGAACGCATCATCATGTTTATAGAAGAGATGCGCAGTAGACTTCAATTCGCGCCGGTACTTAAGAATCCATTGTTTAATAGAAATAGTTAAGAAAGGTGCGTATGATTCGAGCTTCGTACGCACAGTATATATATTAGAGGGTTTCTTCCACTTGCGTTATGATTTATCTTCTTGGCGGTAAATAGATCACAACTAATATTAAAAATACTATAGATAGTATTTCATCCATTATGGTAATATTATTGTTGTACATGGAGTGTCGCCCCTAAGTACAACAAGTCTATCAAGCAATAGGCAGACAAGTGCCAGTATTACAACTTAACCTCTTCTACGGTTAACTTACCCAGGAATGATCAAGCCCCTCCCTTATCGCTGATCATTCCTGGGTATCCTAATTTTCCTGCCGACCCATTGCACGTAATTTTCACCAAAGGTTACTTCGTCGGCAGGATTCAAACATCAATGCAGGCGGCATTGACGACCTACAGGGTCAACTCATAGGCGGTGGCTGCTACGGCAGCCACCGCTTTGTAATAACAGGAGAACTTAATATGCCACTAAAACTATGCCTTGAATGCAATCGACTATCTGAGAAAAGCCGTTGTCCATCATGTACGACAGCGAGAGATAATCGTAAAGAATTGCAGCGTGGCACGGCCGGCCAGCGAGGATACAACGCAGAATATCGACGTAATCGTGCAATCCTCCTAGCCAATAATCCTAGCTGTGAGTTCTGTGGCACTAAAGAAGATCTGCAAGTCGACCACATCAAAGAACTTCGTCACGGAATAGACAACAGCCTGTCCAATCTTAGAGTTCTTTGCGGTAGCTGTAACCGAGCTAGAAATATTCGATGACCTGGTTAGAACTGTTAGAATTGGGCGGCCCGGTAGCAGTGGCTTTGGTTCTCGCTACGTGGTTCGTCATATGGATAGCCGAGCGCGGTAAGAGGGAAGTCAAACCTGATCCCACAGAGAGTGGGATAGTAGAGACAACAAACATTGCGCTTCGTCTAGCGAGAGAGCAAATGCTTGCGATCGGAGTAGAGCTAGGCCATCTAACAGGCCGCGGTATAGCTCTTGAAGAGCAGATATCCAAACAAGAGAAAGAGATTGCAGCATTGCGGCAAAGAGAGATCGAACTAGAACTAGAGATCGAGCGCAAAAAGCGCCGGTACTTTGAAAACGGGAGATAGTATGTCAGAAGAAGAAAGACTAAGAGCAGGCATCAATCAGATGCTCAACGACAAATTGTTTGAAGACAGTCTAGTGTCCGCACTGATGGCAGACATAGACGGAGAACTTGAAGACCTGCTTACGTAAGGAGTGGGGCAATGAACCCAGAAGATTGGAACAGAAGATTATCTGCTCTCATAGAAGAGTTCATTGCACACGAGATGCAAAACATTGATACTGAAATAGCAACATTGCTGGAAACAGGAGAAACTAATGAAGAAGAGTGAGCAGAAGATGCTTATGGAAGCTATGGAGCTTCTTATGATGGCTCAGCGAATGCGCCAACAGATAGAGCAGTGGGATAAGGAGCGCGAGAGTGGAAGCCTACCGAGACGGGAGAATATCGATAACGGAAGATGACTTTGCTATCTGCGTTTATTCGGCCGGTGCGCTAATCTACCGATACACACTTAAGGAGTTCAAATGGACGATATCAGAGTCGCGTACGAAGACTACGGACTAACAATGGACGAGCTAGAGGTTCTTCTTGGTATGAATCTAGAACAGCTAGATCAAAGATCAGCGGCTATCGCAGCAGTACGTAGGATCAAAGTACAAGAGCTATTAAGACCCGTTGATCTACCTAGTACAGAGCCTAGTATCTAACAAACTAAAGCCTCAGACCGTTATATAGACCGGCTGAGATGAACGCTGACGCACGAACGCCATGAGCTGAGGGTCAGGACACCGGCGAGCAGCCTGAACGTCTTACAGGCCAGCTCAGGCCCGAAAAGCAGAAAGACCCGGCACCAAGTAGGCACCGGGTCACTCTACGTAGCTGTTCAGGCGTCAGGCTCCGTGTCCTCAGGGTTGGCCTCCACGTAGGCATCCTTCACCGGCTGAGCGATGCGGCCACGGTCGGCAACCTGGTGCCCGTTGGACTGTGCCCACTCACGCACGCGAGCGAGCCACTTGGACTTCTCCGTTGTGGGAGCAGACGAGGTAGCAGCAGACCTCAGCGTCGCGGTGTAGGCAGAGCCCTCCTGCGCGGCATCGATGTACTTGCTCATGTGCTTGTCGAAAGCCTCAGCGTTCTTCTGCGTGAGGTCCATCGAGTAGTGCTTGCCACGGTAGGCAAAGGCCACATGAACAGCATCCTGCTCATCCAACTCGGTGCCATCCAGGTCATCCACGATCTTAGAAACCCGTGCCATCTTGCTTCCTCCTAGTTTGGGGTTAGGCGAGAGACTAGCTTAGTTAGTCGTTAGGCGCAAACTTAGAAGACTTCCGGTGTGTCAGAAGACGCCCGGCAAACAGAGCTGTTCAGCAGCTTAATCACTTAACAAAGGAGATAGATAATTATGGCTGGTGAGACAGCATTCAAGTATGGAAACGCAGATTTCCTAGCACACAAGGGTGGCATCAACTTTGACTCTGCCGTTATCAAGGCAGGCTTCCTAGGTTCTGGCTACACGCCAAACCAGGGAACACACAAGTATTGGAGCGACGTCAACGCAAGTGAAGTATCAGGCGCAGGCTATACAGCAGGCGGCCCAACAGTAGCTACTACTTACACTTACAACGCAACTACAAGAGTAAGTACGCTAGGCGGAAGCAACTTCACTCTGTCAAACGTAAGCATTTCGCCAAGATTCATTGTTTTCTACGTCGCAACAGGAACAGCGTCTACAAGCACGCTTCTTACTTGCGTAGATTTCGGCGCGGTACGCGGTGGAACAAACGTAGAGATACCAGTAACTATTCCAGCAAACGGAATCTACTGGAACGTACCATCAGTAATCGTATAAGGAGTGAACATGAGTGGCAACAAGATTCTACGTATCTAACGGAGCGCCAACCTTTAGTCCAACCCAAAAAGGACCAAGCTGGGAGACTACTTCGTCAGTTGTTCGTTCTTTGAGCTTGAAGCGCGGTACGTCTACTACTGTGGCTCATGCTCCGTCTTCAAGTGCTAATGATAATCCTTGTGTTATTAGGTACGTGTCAGATCCGTTCGTGAGAAGTGGCACTATTCCAGCTGGAACAGTAAATACTATGTTGCTTGCGCGAATCAGTACTGGAACTACCGCAAACATAGGATTCTATGCTTATGTAACAGCAGGCGACACTAACACTGTTCGTGGTGTCCTTAGTGGTCACTCATACAACGGTGGTCAAGCTTCAACTACGCTTACTGCTACGTCAGGTTCCTTCTCTATTCCTTCTGCCCTGAGCGTTTCGGCCGGTGACAGAATAGTTGTTGAAATCGGATGGAACATGGCTGTCAGTGGTACAGCTACTATCGGATATGGAGGTACGGGAGCTACTGATCTTGCGATCGGAAACACAAGTAACCCAGGGTGGATTCAGTTCAACGGCACTGCAATAGATGATCTATTCGTTCAGCCTGAAATCAGGAGCTATAGCGGAGGTAGCAGTGGTGGAGGTGTAACAAGCTACAACTTCACAGGGCCGGCGAACGTCTTAACTAACGATTATCTACTAGCTATTATTGCTACAGACAATGACGTAACAAGCCAATCAGCTATCGGTATTTCAGGCTTCTCTACACTAGCTGAATCAACTACTGCTTTCGGTGGTTGGATCAAGGTTCTAGGAAAAGTGGCCGGTGCCAACGATATCGCCAATGGAACAGGTAACACTTATGCAGTCAGCTTGAACAGCGGCGCGTCTAACACCTTCTCAATGCTTGCAATCAACAAGTATGACGCAGCGAGCCCGGTAGAAGTAACAACTTTCGCAGGAAGCACTACAGCATCACAAGCACACGTAACACCCGCTATTAGCCCTACAAGAGAAGACGTAAGACAGCTTCTATTCTGGACTTCTAACAGAGCGACTACTTATAACACAGTATCCGGAGTAACTGAGCTGCATGACCTTACTTCTGTATGGCAGCACTCACTTCTTTGCTACGTAGATCCAAAGTCAGCGCCAACGCCTCAATACACGGGTGTTCCGACTAACAGTACGAACGCTACTTGGGCGGCTATGTCTTTGGCTATTCGTCCTGGTACAGCAGAAGGCGTTAATTCGAGTCCTGTCGACGTACCTACAGCAGGAAGCCAATCGGCAGCCAACGCAGTAGATGCAAAGGCAAGATCGGCAGTCGACAGCCCTACAGCAGGCAGCACGTCTCAGGCTCAGTCCACAGAGGCAGTTGCCCGTGTACAGGTGGACGTCCCTACGGCCGGATCAGCCTCTACTGCTCAGGCAGCCTCGGTAGTGAGCCGAGCGGCAGTCAGCGTGCCTACAGCAGGGTCACAGAGCAGTGCGAACGCTCCTACGGCTACGGCTCAGGCTCAGGTCTCCGTACCTACGGCAGGGTCACGCTCTACAGCCTCAGCACCTACAGCAGTGGCTCAGACGTCCGTGTCTGTCCCTACAGCGGGAAGCAACAGCAGTGCCCAGGCGCCGGTAGTCGGTACTCAGGTCTCCGTGGCCGTACCAACGGCTCAGAGCACCAGCACAGCGAACGCACCGGCAGTGCAGCCAACAGTGCCCGTAGCTGCGCAAACAGCGGGTTCAAGATCAACCGCAGCGGGGCCGGCGGTCCAGGCAGTCAGTGCTGTGTCGGCTCCTACGGCTGGTTCACAGAGCACAGCGACAGCGGCCACCGTGGGTACAGCTACACCGGTCACAGCGGCCACAGCAGGAAGCAGCTCGGACGCTGGCACTCCTACGGTCCTGGCACAGGCTCAGGTAGCCGTACAGGCGGCAGGAAGCAGCTCAGAGGCTCAGGCAGTCCAGGTGGCAGCACAGGCGCCGGTACAGGTTCCTACCGCTGGCAGTACGTCAGAGGCCATCGCGCCAGACGTGGACAGCTACAGCTCACTGGTAGTCGAGGTACCAACCGTTGGGTCTACAAGCTCAGCAGGTACGCCAGACACACAGACTCAGGTCTCAGTGCAGGTGCCTACGGCAGGAAGCAGCTCGGATGCAGGGGAGACGGACGTACAGCCGACAGCGGCAGTGTCAGTACCTACGGCTGGTTCAGAGTCGAGCTCGACACCTGCGGACGTAGAGCCGTTCGCGCCGGTATCAGCACAGACAGCAAGTAGTACAAGCACAGCTAATGCACCAGTAGTCAAGACAGTTCATGCTATTCAAGTAGCTACAGCTTCTAGCCGTAGTCATGCAGTAGCACCAACAGTCAAGGCACTGGCAAGAGTGGAGATAGTTCCTTCTGGTTCTCAGTCTCACGCTCTTGCGCCGGTAGTCAAAGCTATCCGTTCAGTACTGGTAGCAACAGCAGGTTCTAGATCTACAGCTAATGAAGTAATAGTAGATCTTCATGGCGATACAGAACCAGGGCAGTTGATCACATTCATACTGCCAGCTCAATCAGTAACAGCATCACTGCATGATCAGCAGATCGGCGCGGTATTGCCGGGGTGGGATGGATTATTCATTCTACCCAGCCAACACATAACAACTAAGGAGATAACAGATGAAGGACTATACCGACTACCCTAATGCGGTATTCGTAGGGGATATCCCTAGACCTACCCCTATCAGGGTAACGGAGGAAGACGGTACGCCAGTCAACCTGAGTGAGTACGTGGTCAGCGTCCTGCTCTTTGATCCCGACAATCGCCCGGTAGATATGACTGGTCATGCACTCATAGATGTAGATGACTACGAACAAAGACTACGTTGGCCTACAAGTGAGTCAGTGTTCAATAGACAAGGAGTCTATACAACACAGATACAACTGATCAACGAAGTCGGCGAGTCAGTGAAGACGATGCAAGTATTGTTTAACTGCCTGCCTGTTGGTCGTCCTCTTCATCAAAGATCATGAGCATGATGCTCAACAAAATAATGAACGAGCATGATCGATCGTTCGTCGAAAAATAATTCAGACGACGAAGAAATTTTCGGGAAAGTCGGGTCAAAAGTCTACAACCGACACAGCTTGTGGACCCCCCCTTCCCTTTTCTGTGAGAAAACTGGCCTCGGAGCCTTTTGGTTACTGTTCAGATTAGTTCAGCGAGTTTCACAGAGATTCAAGTTTGGTTGGCAGGGTTTCACTCCTGTTTCCCTGCCAACCATCCCCACTACAGATTGGAAAGAACCGATATGGATTTTGAAGCACCAGAGTATTTGAACGAAGTAGCACTAGCTGAGTGGCTACGCCTGATTCCCTACATGAAATCTAAGGGTTTCTGCCAGGAGCAGTACATAGTGCCGTTCGCACTGTACTGCCAGGCTGTATCTCAGTATCAAGACGCCATTGAGCACATCAATAGTGAAGGTTTGGTAGTCAGTGGTCGCAATGAGTCGCTGGTAAAGAATCCAAGCTTCACTATTCTTGCTGAGGCTAGAGCAGCAATCAAAACAGGAAGTGCTCAGTTCGGATTCTCGCCCGGTGATCTCAAAGCTTTGAAACTAGAGGACAAAGAAGAGCAAGAGATTCCAGCCTGGGCAAAGAATATCTAACAGAACAGGAGATGAAGATGCTTGAAATACGCAGAGTGGAGGCCGGCTAACGCTAAGGCTGACGAATTCTACTACGATCCATCGATACCAGCTAACGCTATTGGCTTCATTGAAGATGCGATTGTTCTGCCGGAAGGTTTGCTAGCTGGTCAGAAGATGACCGTGCTGGACTGGCAACGAGAGATCGTAGAGAAGCTGCTTGGCACTCTTCGTTGGTCAGACGAGCTACAGCGCTACGTACGACAATACACAGACGTGTTCGTAGGTATCAGCCGTAAGAACGGTAAGACAACCTTCTGCGCTGCTTTAGGTATCTACCTTTGTGCTTTCGATAATACCGGCGAGAAGTCAAACATCATTATTGCCGCTGCTACTCGTGAGCAGGCTTCTATCTTATTTGACGCTATGCTAAGCTTCGTCACAACTAATCCTTTTCTGGCTAGAGCCTTCAAGGTTCAGGCTTCTATCAAATGTCTGACTCATAAGAAGTCAGGCGGTAAGATCAAAGTAATTTCTGCTGATGGTGGCAATGCTCTTGGTCTAAATCCGACGGTAGTAATTCTAGACGAGCTAGTAGCTCAGAAGAACGATGAACTATACAGAGCCCTAAAGGGTTCACAGGCTGCTAGAAGCCAACCGCTGTTCTTCACTATCACTACAGCAGGCTTCAAGAACAAGTCAAAGCTGTGCTATGAGATATGGCAAGACGCAGAAAAGACTTTTGAAGATCAGTCTAGAAACAAGTTCCAGCTAGTTTCTATGCGCCCGGTCAAAGAAGACATGGACTGGACAGCAGAAGAGGTATGGCGATTTGCTAACCCTTCTCTTGGATCAGCCAAGTCTCTAGAGACTCTTAGACGTCAGTACGAAGACGCCAAGCGTCTTCCGAGCGGTGTGCCTGAGTTCCGAGCGTTCCAGCTGTGCCAGTGGGTCGACAGTGAGTCAAGTTGGATCGATAGTCACCGCTGGCACGAGACAGGAGCCGCAGGCGGCCCGGTCGTAGAAGACCTGCTTGCTGGCAGAACGTGCTTCGTCGGCCTAGACCTCAGCTCGAAGAGAGACCTGACAGCGGAAGCCCTGGTGTTCCCTGGCAGTCCTACAGACGCAGAGGCGCCCGGCTACACGGTGCTGGTCCGCTCCTGGGGCACTCAGTACAGCGTGGACAGTCGAGACGACTACCTACAGGCGCAGATGCAGCAGTGGGCACAGGAGGGATGGCTACACCTATTCGATGGTGAGTCAATCCAGTTCAACACGGTGCAGAACCAGGTACTAGCCGATGCGCAGAAGTTCGATGTGCGCGCGGTATCTATAGATAGCTGGAATGGCGCACAGATGGCAGAGAACCTAGAACTAGAAGGTCTACTAGTCATCGATGCTCCGCAGAAGGTGCAAAGACTAGACGGACCAACCAAAGAGCTAGAAGTTCTGGTTGCCGATAAGAACCTGTATCACGGGTTCAATCCTGTACTTACTTGGAACGTAGAGAATGTCAAGATTGACTCAGACAACTTCGATCGTGTGAAGATCTCTAGAAAGAATTCACTAGGAAAGATCGATGGCGTAGCAGCTCTGATCAACGCTTTGATGATTGTCAACGTGCAAGAAGTACAAGAAGAAGATTGGGGCTTCGTCCCTTGGTAAGGAAGGAAAACTTATGAGAAAGACAACAGCAGTAGTACAGCTAGTAGGCATGGCGCTCATGGCGTATGGCCTGTTCCTGGCATGGCTCCCACTAGGAGTAGTTGCAGCAGGAGCCGCTATCTGTCTGATTGCCGAGAGATTGGAGTTGACCCGTGACTAATGGGGTTTTTTGATTTTAGATCAGGGCCGGCGGGACAGATGTCACGGTTACGTCCGCGGAGGTGGTGTACGGGTTCGTCGCTGGTGAGCGGCGTGGCGTCGTGACGTGAGACGGCCACCGCGTGATCTTTCTCGAGTACCGACCAAGGAACTCCAGGAAGGACCACCACGATGGCCGCACCACACAGTGTGGACCCTGCCCAGCTTGTCGAGGAGTTCGCCTCGGCGGGTGTGTCGCCGGATCTGTTGCAGACGATGATCGCGACGATGGCGAACGCGTTGATGTCGTCGCAGGCCGATCAGCAGTGCGGGGCCGGCTATGGCGAGCGCAGCAGCGAGCGGACGAACCAGCGCAACGGCTACCGGGCCCGGGAGTGGGACACCCGAGCGGGCACGATCGAGTTGGCGGTGCCGAAGCTGCGCCAGGGCTCCTATTTCCCGGACTGGCTGCTGACCCACCGCCGCCGCGCCGAGCAGGCCCTGGTCACCGTCGTGGCCACGGCCTACCTACTCGGTGTCTCCACCCGGCGGGTGGAGAAGCTGGCCGAACAACTCGGGGTGAAGTCGCTGTCGCGTTCGCAGGTCAGCGAGATGGCCACCCACCTCGACGGGCAGGTCGCCGCGTTCCGCGAGCGCCCGCTCGACCAGGGCCCGTACACGTTCGTGTGGGTCGACGCGCTCACGGTGAAGGTCCGCGAAGACGGCCGGGTGGTCAACGTGCACGCGCTGCTCGCGACCGGGGTGAACGCCGACGGGCACCGCGAGATCCTCGGCCTGGATGTGGCCTCCAGCGAGGACGGAGCGGGCTGGTTGGCGTTCCTGCGCGGTCTGGTCGCCCGCGGCCTGTCCGGGGTCCAGCTCGTCATCTCCGACGCCCATCCCGGCTTGGTGGCGGCGATCGCCTCGGCGTTGCCGGGTGCGGCGTGGCAGCGGTGTCGCACCCACTACCTGCGTAACCTGCTCTCCCGTGTTCCGAAGTCGGCGCAGCCGCATGTCGCTACGCAGGTGCGCACGATCTTCGACCAGCCCGACGCCGACGCCGTCACAGCCCAGTACGGACGCGTGGTCGACACTCTCACCGCGCGCTGGCCCGACGCAGCCGAGCACCTCGACAACGCCCGCGATGAGCTGCTGGCGTTCACCGCATATCCGCGCGAGGTCTGGCGCCAGATCTGGTCGAACAACCCTCAAGAGCGACTGAACAAGGAGATCCGCCGTCGCACCGACGTGGTCGGGATCTTCCCCGGCCGCGACTCCCTGATCCGCCTCGTCGGCGCCGTCCTGGCCGAACAGAGTGATGAGTGGACCGAGAACCGCCGCTACATGGGCCTCGATCTACTGGCCCGCTCACGCATCCGCATCGTCACCACCGAAGCCGCACCGACCGGCAGCGAGGCACTCATGACAACCGAGGCAATAACCGCCTAGAATCCCGAACCAAGATCACGCGGAGTCGATCTCATACACCACTCCGCCGGACGTGACCGATGTCACCGTCCTATGCCGCTGACTGGAAAGGTGTAGGAGAAAGCAGCAACGTTGATCCTATGCAGCTAAGCGCAGTGCATTTCTGCATGAACATCATCGTAGAGTCGCTGTGCTCCGCACCGGTAGACATATTCGTCAACAGACGTACAGGCAAGAGAGAGCAAACCGATAAGCCAAGATGGCTTAAGAACCCAAACAGCAGAATGACAGAGCGAGAGTTCTTCTCTCAGATCTTCTACTCACTGGTTGGGCACGGCAACGCGTACATCTTGAAGCTGACAAACAGAGCAGGCGAGATCACAGAAGTTCATCCGATCAATCCACAGCTAGTAGAGATCGAGCTTAAAGACGACAAGATTATCTACACGGTTCGTGGCATGGATCAGTACTTCACTGAGAAAGACATTGTCCACATCAAAGGTCTGACTGCGCCCGGTGAACTAAAGGGCATCAGTCCACTTGAATCAGCACGTCGCAGCGTCGCAGGAAGCAACGCAGTAGAAGTACACGCAGAGAGCTTCTTTAAGAACGGCTCTTCGTTGAAGGGTGTTCTAGAGGTACCGGCAGCAGGTCAGACACAGAGCAAAGACTCAGACGGTGTTGACCAGAAGATCAGACGCATGCGTGATCAGTTCATCGGTACTGACAGAGGCTCAGTCATCGGTGTGCTTTATGGCGGGGTGAAGTTCAACCCGGTATCTATCAGCAACGTAGATGCAGAGTTCCTAAGCACACGCCGATTCAACAAGGTAGATATAGCTCAGTTCTTTAGAGTGCCTGCGCATCTGTTAGACCCAACACTTACTTCTAGTTGGGGTAGCGGTGTGTCCGAGATGAACCAGGCGTTCATTCAGTACACATTGCAGCCGTGGGCAATCACGGTGGAGACAGCTTTCAACAGATGGCTGCTTCGTGACTCTGAATACATGAAGTTCAACCTAGCTGCTTACCTAAGAGCTAGAGAGTCAGAACGTATGGACGTCATCACCAAGGGAATCATGTACGGCATCTATACCGTCAATGAAGCCCGTGCTCTACAAGACCTAGAGCCAATCGCCGGTGGAGATAAAACACTAGTTCAATCCAACATGGCGGATATCAATAAGTTGCCTGAGCCTGGCACTCAGCCACAGGCAGATACGGAGGAAACATAATGCGTCAAGAAGAACGCAGAACGAATATCACATCAGAATTTGAAGTGCGTAAGGATGACGCAGGAAACGTAATCATTGACGGTTACGCCGCTGTGTTCAATTCTAGAAGTCAGAACCTAGGCGGCTTCGTAGAGCAAATCGCGTCCGGTGCTTTCAAGAAGACAATCAAGGAAGCAGACGTAAAGGGCTTGCTGAATCACGATGCAAACATGGTGCTTGGTCGCAATCGCGCCGGTACTTTGAGACTCGCAGAAGATTCAACAGGTCTTCACTACGAAATAGACCTACCGAACACTTCGTACGCTAGAGATCTAGCCGAGAGCATGCGCAGAGGGGACATCACAGAATCCAGCTTTGGTTTTAGAACCATCAATGATGACTGGGGTTTCACTGATGATGATTTCCCACTACGCACCTTGCAGGAAGTACAGCTATTTGACGTCAGTCCAGTAACTTACCCTGCTTACTTGGCTACAAGTTCAGGTGTACGCGCGCTAGAGGCTCTTGCAGAAGAGCGCGGTGTTGACATTGAAGTAGTTCAGCACAACCTAGCGTCAGTAATTCGTGGCGAGACAGTAGGGCCGTCAGTAGACACTCTTCGTTCCGCCCCTTATGTAGCAAAGATGACAAACGCTCATTACAAGCTACGCCAAATTGGATGAGCCGTAGAAAACACTCATCAAAGCCGATGCCGTGCTCAACGGTAAATTCAATTAGGAGATTTCATGAAACATGGATTACAAGAAGGCCGCAGAGAAGGCCCTTGAAGAAAGATCAGCACTTCTAGCAGAGTTCAACGAACTACGTGCCGCAGAAGAGCAGACAGAAGAGACAGCCGCACAGCTAGACGAGCTTCGTTCAAAGATGGACGCGCTAGAAGCTAAGGCTGACGGTTACGTAGCAGACGCAGAAGCAGAAGCACGTAATGCAGCGCTTGCATCAAAGGTAGCCGGTATTCAGGTTGCCGAGCGCGCAAAGGTTGCAGATGATGCAGACGAACTACGCTCACACCTACAGGGTGGTAAGGGCACAAAGTCATTTGGCTTTGAGCAGAGAGCAGTTCTAGGTTCAGCCGGAAAGAACTACGGAAACGCTAACTTCGGTAGCAAGATGCTACAGGTTATCGATAGCCGTACAACTATGGGCCGCGCCGGTGCTATCGCACAGACAGACTCAACAGGTAACGCTATCTCAGCAGTAGTTGTTGACGACATTGCGACAGCGCTTACACCAAGAGGTAACGCTCTACCTGACACAACAGTTGGTAGCGACGTAACGCTAGGCGCCTACCTATTCGGTGGAATCGTAAGAATCGACAACCAGCTAATCAACGACGCATCTTGGGATGTAGTTGGCGGTGTAGCTGCTAAGGGTGGCGCCAAGGTATCTAAGGACCTAAACGGTTACCTTCTAACAGGTACAGGTACTAACCAGCCAAATGGTGCTCTAAACGGAGCATCTAAGGGTGCAGACGCGCCAGCAACATCTATTACAGAAGCAGCGCTAGTAACTCTAGCCGCTCGTGTTCCATCTGCTACAGCTTGGATCATGCACACAAGCACATGGGGTGCAGTAATTACTGCCCTTGGTGCAAGTGGTCTATGGAGCAGCGACCCTGCTACAGGTCTACCAACTCTATTCGGTAAGCCTGTTGTTATCGACGACGGTATGCCAACAATCGGGACAGGCAAGAAGTCAGTACTACTAGGTGACTTTGCCAACGGTTACTACTTCCGTCTAGTTGGTGGAGTTCAGGTAGACGTGTCTGACGACCGCTACTTTGAGTACAACCAGACAGGTGTTCGTGTAACAGTTCGCGCCGATGGTGCAGTAATTGATGACGAGCTAGTGCAGTACGTACAGCACGCATAAGAGAAGTAGCTTTTAGAGCAACTTATTAAGACGGCCGGCCAGGGCTTCATTCGGAGCCCTGGCCTGCTTTCTGGAATGGACAATCTATGAAGATAAGAATGACAAAGAACTACGGTGGAACAGCTTCCGGCGCGGCATGGCTAAAGATTGACGAAGAGTACGACACAGAAGAACTAGACGAGCAGACTGTTCAGATCGTACTTAACTCAGGCAGAGCTATCCCGGTAACAGAAGAGAAAGAGACAGCCTCGGTGAAGCCGGTAGAGACAAGAAAGAGAACACGCAAGCCAAAGGAGGCGTAATTTGAGTGAGAACACTTAGAGGAACACAGTTCACTGTATTAAAGGAACTAACAGATACTTCCGGTGACTTAGTAACTACACAAGACGTGCCTTACACAATCAAAGATATAGAGAACCAAACTCTAAGTTCTGGCACAGCGGTATTCGCCAACGGAGTGCACAGCTTCAAGGCCACAGCACCTGCGGATGAGGACCTGTACTGGATCACGTGGGACGGACTGGCAGCAGCAGACCTACTAGAGGTAGCAGGGACACGCCTGTTCACGGTGCCTGAGGCACGCAGCTACGACACGGTCCTAGCCGAGCAGAGCCCGGACAAGCTTCTAGCGGTCCTACAGGTTGTGGAGGATGAGTTCGAGCGCATCGCCGGACGCAGCTTCATCAGCAAGCCAGGGTTCTACAGCGACGTCACACGCAGCGGCTCTCTGTGGCTGCCTGAGCTAGACGTACAGCGCATCACCGGTGCTACCGCACACGACGACTCAGTCAGCGTCTCCAAGCACGGCTTCGTGACTGGCCTGGCGAGCGGTCCAGTGAAGATCTACTACGTCTACGGCATGTTGGAGGTACCGGCAGACGTCAAGCGTGCGGCTCTGGCCTACGCCAGCTGCGTCGTGGGCAAGCCCTACAGCGGCATCCCTGACAGAGCGATCGGCTACACGTCAGACGCCAACGGCATGACGGTAGGTCTGGCAACGCCTGGGCGTGCCGGTAGTGAGACAGGGCTTCCGTCCGTAGACGCCGTACTAGCGCGCTACACGGTGCCCGGTGGGGGAGTGGCGTAGGTGCTGCTTCTAGCCATCGAGATCAGAGACGTGCTCCTGAGCCTGTGTAAGCAGGCCGTGCCCGGTGCTCAGGTGATCGTGGGTGGCAGCAAGGTCTTCCCACCCCTACGTGTCGCAATCGGCGCTATCAACTGGCCTGAGCACGATCATGCCGCAGTAGGCAACAAACAAATGAAAGAAACTATCTCGATAGATATCTACATCACGCTCATTAATAAGAACCGTGATGCGGTGGTGTCTGAGGCTCAGGCTCTAGCACATCTAGCAGCTATCGAGAAGTTAGTCAGACAGAACCCACAGCTAGGGCAGTTTGACCACGGACAGGTAGTAAGCGCAAAGCTTAATCCTGAAACTATAGAAGCTTTCTCCACTGACGAAGGTTCAGCCTGTGAGATCAAAGCTAATCTAACGGCTATGTGCCGTACTTAAGGAGAAACAATGAAGATAAAGTATGTAGGCACTAGCCCATTAGATATTCCGTCACTTGGTGTGTATGTGAATCAGGGTGACGTGTTTGAAGCAACAGGCGATGACGCTAAGTCTTTGCTTTCAAGAGAAGATTTTGAGCGTGACGAAACAGAAAAGGAGAGTAAGTAATGACTCAGATTAATGACGGGTACATAGGTGCTGCCAATGAATCTACGTTCGGCACACCTGTAGCAGTTAATAAGTTCTTCGAGTTTACCAGTGAAGGCATTGAAGGCTCTTATGAGAACATCGAATCAGAGGGCTTGCGTGCTGGTAACAGATTCGTTCGCGCTAACAGATTCGTAAAGAACGCCAAGGGTGCTAGTGGAGACATCGAGCTAGAGGTTCTAGATCAGGGATTCCAGTTCTGGTTGCCTCACATGTTTGGTGGTACTGCCACAATCGGCGCGGCAGTAGGTGGTCTATATCCACAGACATTTGCTATCGGTAGCCTAGACGGTAAGTCTTTTACAGTTCAGTCTAACCGAGTAGGTGTAGATGGTTCAGATAACATCTTCACTTGGTCAGGCGGCAAGGTAACTGAGTGGGAGCTTTCTAACTCAGTAGATGAATTGCTAAAGATCACGCTGACATGCGATTTCGCTAAGGAAGTAGCGGGGGCCGGCGCGGGTGCGTTGGCTAAGCAGACTCCTGTTTATACAGACGGAAAGCTTCTTAGCTTCATCGGTGGATCAGTAAAGATCAATGGTGTTCTGAACCCTGTAGACGAAGTATCGCTAAAGGTGACAAGCGGTCTAAAGGATGACCGTTACAAGATCGCAGGCTCAGCCTCAAAGCTAGAGCAGATTGAAAACGACTACAGAGAAGCAGAGTTAAGCTTCAAGTGTGACTTTAGCGGTCTAACAACTTACGCACTGATGGCTACAGGTCAGGTAGCAGAAGTAGCACTAGAATGGGCAAGCCCTTCCGGTGGTTCGCTGCTTATTACTATGCCAGCGGTTCGCTTCGATGAAGTAACCAACGGTAAGGAAGGCATGGGCATCATCGAGCAGGAAGTTACTGCAAAGGTAATGCACCCTGCTTCTGGTAACCCAATCACAGCGGTCTACAAGACACCTGACGCTGCATAACAAAATACTACTGATTAGGCGGGTAGCTCGTGTAGCTACCCGCCTTTTCTTTTATCTAGAGGTGGAATATATGGCTGGTGTAGAGATTGAAGGCGGCAAGCAGTTCCGCAGGGCACTGAAACAAGCAGCAGGTGACTTGCAGGACTTGAAGGATGCCAACTTTGCAGTAGCGAACGAGGTAGCACAGAAGGCGAGCAGTAAGGCTAGAGGACAAGGTTCTACAGCCGCTAAGGCTTCACCTTCTATCAAAGCCGGTAAGGCAGCCTCAAAGGCAACAGTACAGCTTGGTGGAGCAAGAGCGCCGTATGCCATCGGTTCTGAGATGGGTTCGTTGAAGTACGGACAGTTCAAGCAATGGCGCGGTAATCCATCACAAGACGTCTTTAGTGGATCAGCAGGTTACTACTTGTTTCCTGCTATCCGAGAGAACGAAGACGCAATCATAGAACAATATTGGGAGTCTCTAGAGAAGATCGTAAGAGATGCGTTCCCTAAGTAAATCATAGAAAAGGAGCTAGACACATGAAGCTAGTGCTAAATCAGGATGAGTTGACATTCAGAGACCTAGAGGACTTTGAGACTCACACAGGAAAGACAATGGAAGAAGCCTTCACTCCCGTACCCGTAATGGTAGACGGCAAGAAGGTGCTAGACGAAAGAGGAAGACCAGAGATGCACGTCAAGTACCGAGCAACAGACTTGGTGGCACTTGTATGGATTCTTGGTCGTAAAGACAACCCGGACTTCACGCTAGATGATGCGCGTGACACGAAGGTAAGCGAATTGGTCATGGAGAACACCCCTGACCCAAAAGAAGACGACGCGAAAAACGTCTGAAACTAATGGCAGAGCTTATGTGGTTCTACGGCATTGGTCTCGACGACGTGAAGTCATTGAAAATGTATGAGATGCGCTCATTGTCAGCCAAGATGGATGAGCTACTAAAAAAGGGAGTCTATTAAGGAGTTGAACATGGGTGGCAAACGATAGAACACTTAGGGTAACAATCGCTGGTGATGCGAATAAGGCAAAGGGTGCCTTCAATGATCTTGATGGATCAGTAGGTAAGTCAGAGAAGGGTCTTGCTGGTTTCGGTAACAAGCTAAAGGGAACCTTCTCAGGCATTGGTTCGATGATCGCCGGTGCTGGAATTGGAGCTGCACTAAGCAACGCGCTATCTGGCGCTATGGATATAGGCAACGGAACAGCCAAACTAAAGGCACAGCTAGGTCTTACAACAGAGGAAGCCGGAAGGGCCGGCCAGCTAGCAGGTGACCTTTATCAAAGCGGTTTCGGCGCCAATATGGAAGACGTAACTACTGCTCTAGCTAACGTTAGTCAGCAAATGGGCGGCTTCGGAAACGTCAGCCAAGCCGAGCTGCGCAAAGTATCAGAAGGTGCTCTTGGTCTAAGCCAAGCTTTCGGCACTGATCTAAACGAATCTATTGCAGCGGCAGGAAAGCTAGTCAAGTCTGGCATGGCTCCTGACATGACTTCCGCTATGGACATGATTACAGCCGGAATGCAGAAGGCTGGTGTGGCTTCTGGCGACATGCTAGAGACCATCGGTGAATACACACCCTATCTATCTTCACTTGGTGTAGATGGTGCCGCTGCTTTCGGAATGATGAGCAAGGGTATCGAGCTTGGCGTTATGAACACTGACAAGTGGGCAGACGCTATGAAGGAGTTCGGTATTAGAGCTATCGATGGCTCTAAGACAACCATTGATGCTTATCAATCTCTTGGCTTCAATGCCGAGCAGATGATGACAAAAATTGCCGCTGGTGGGCCTGGTGCTCAGCAGGCTATGTCTCAGGTAGTACAAGCGCTTCAAGGCGTGAAAGACCCGGTAGAGCAGAACCGCATTGGTGTAGAGCTATTCGGTACTCAGTGGGAAGACACTGCCCGTACTGCTCTTGCTGCCTTTGATCCTATGGCTTCTGGCCTAGGAAACGTTAAAGGTGCTACTGACGCGATGAACGCTTCTCTAGCTCAGGCACCAGAAGCAAAGATAGAAGCAATGAAGCGCGGTATGCAGGGCTTCCTTATGGATATAACCCAAGCACCGGGCATCATAGGTACTTTCGGTACCGCTCTTAGTGCATTTGGTCCACAGGCTATTTCAATAGCTGGTTCATTGGCTATGGTCGGAATGGCTGTAGCTCCTATGGTCGCTTCTATAGCGGCAGCAGTAGGACCAACTTTGGCTTCTTGGGCCTCTATGGCAGCAGGAGCCGTAGCAAGCGGCGCGGTAATGGTAGGTCAGGCTGCTCTAGCTATTGGACGTTGGATAGCAATGGCAGCAGCGGCAGTAGTTAATGCAGCTATTATTGCAGCAGCTTGGTTAGCGGCTAATCCTATTGCTCTTATCGCAGCGGCGATTATAGCTATCGTAGTTTTGATCATTGCTAATTGGGATAAGATCAAGGCTTTCCTACTTGCTTGTTGGAATGGAATAAAGGCAGCAGCGGCAGCTACTTGGAATTGGATTAAGTCAACAGTAAGTTCTGTAACTTCTGCTATCGGCAATGCTATCCGTTCTGGTTGGAATGCTGTAGTTAGCTTCTTTAGTTCAGCTTGGACAAGAATAAAGGCAACAGTGCAAGCCGGAATACAAACTGTGCTTGCATTAGTACGAGCTTTGCCAGGACAAATCCGTTCTGGAATAGGTAATCTCGGTAATCTTCTAGTTAGTGCCGGTAAAGCCGTAATCCAAGGTTTGTGGAACGGTATTAAGTCAATGGGTGGGTTCCTAAAGAACAGCATCCTTGGCTTTATTCGCAGTTTCGTACCCGGCCCGGTATTGAAGTTCCTGGGCATCGCCTCACCTTCTAAGCTATTCAGAGGTATTGGTAAGTGGATTCCAGCCGGTCTAGCGCAAGGTATTGAAGGTAACTCCGGTGTAGTAAGTAGTGCTGCACTGAACATGCTTGACCCTCTAATGGCAGCAGCTAACGCTTCTAGCTATATGAACGGAAGAGGAAGTAGAACAGCAGGTCTTAGCGGCAACAACGGCAATGTCTATGTGACAGTGCAGGGAAGTGTTGTGACTGAGAAGGAGCTGACTACTTCTATCGAGCAGAATATTTACCGTAAGAACAGAAACAACGGCAGATTGGCGCCGGTATAGGAGGAATTATGATTGACGAATCACGACTATTCATCGATCTAGATAGATCAGACAAGATAATGCAGTTCCCTGCTTATGAAGGATCACTAGCAAACGTAGTGTCCATTGATACTCAGAACGGTAGAGATTATGAGCGTGATGAGTTCGGTGCTTCTGACTGTGACATTCAGCTTGACGTTGAACGTGGCAATCAGATGTTCGCTACTAACTTTGACTCAGTATATGAACAGCAGACAGATAACTACTTGAACGGCTTAACAAGAGCCAATCAGGACTATCTGATTACTACTGACCAGGCTATGCATTACACCGGCACATCAGTCGAGCTGGTACAGGGAAGAGGGATGATTAACTTCCGTCTTCCGGATACTGCCAACTATCGAGTGACACCGTGGCGTCTTGGACCTGGTCCACGCTACGTAGGTTCTTCACTGTTCGCGCCGGTAAAGGAGTACAGCGACTATGTCTTTAGCTATTACTACCAAGAGGTAGACATAACTGTCACAGAGCCTCAGTTCTTAGACATACTCATTGCTTACTGGTATGACGAATCCGGTGCGTTCATCGGTAGAACAGTTATCAATCAGCAGTGGATGAACAGACAGACAGCGGCTATCCGAAGATTCGGTAAGGCTAAGGCTCCTGCAAGAGCTGCGTTCGCTTCTATCGGTAATGAATCGTCTATAAACTCCGTGTATCCATATGCTTCTACAGCTAAGGGATACAGACAGTTCAGATGGAATCAGTTCCAGATTCATAAGTACGATGCGGCTTACGAAGCTGCTAACGGAACGATGGTGAAGCCGTTCGCGCTTGACGATCTATCTAGACGCTCTCCACAAGCAGGAACACCGGTGAAGACTGGTCTTCGTGGCAATCAGTACAAGATGGAGCGAGACTATCCAAAGCTTGTTACAGGTGGAGGTACAGATTTCGCCGGTGCATATGGTTGGGTATTGCAACCTAGCTGGTTCAACTTTGAAGAGATAACGGCCGGCCAGGAAGGTAACTACATATCCAACAATGGAAACGTAGCATTTGCTATCAGCACTTCCGCGCCATTGGCCGGTACTAAGTGTCTAACAATCACAAGCAATACCAACACAGCTAATGCCCGTGACGTCAGACTGTCTACCAGCTTTCAGTACCGCAACATTCCGTTCTATAAGATAGCTACGTCATACAATGCTGAGCTGAGAGTTAGCTTTTGGATGCGCAATAACAACAGTACTGCGCCGTCAGTATCGTTGTTCTTTGATTCGGAAGGTGGCGCTCAGCCTGGTATCGGTTCATTGACTATGACTGCTAACCAGGGATGGACTTACTACTCATTTGACGTGAGACCACCTGCACAGCTTAGTTCTGGTGCGCTTACATTCCGTATGGGTGCCGCTGGTTACAGCTTGTCCATAGATAATGTTCAAGTCACTGTAGACCAGCCTGAACCGCAGGATGACGTTCTTGGTTGGTTCAATCCTTTCAGTATGACTACTCCTGATTTGGTGAAGTTCGGGTACAGCACAAGCAAGATTATTGTGGACTACGAACCCGGTACTGATAGTTCATTTGACAAGTATTATCAGCTGACTAAGGCAAACGGGTCATCTACGGCTGACCTTCTGTTTAGTTACTTCACTGATCAGTACAACGCTCCTGTTCAGTCGGGACGCTATTACGAGGTTCTGATACAAGCACGTAAGACTTCAACATCTACAGGAACAGTGGCTTTGCTGAGCAAGTTTAATGTGAGCGCTCTTGGAACGGCTTATACGCTCGCTCCTTCTCTTGCATTGACTACTCAGTGGCAGACATACCGCTTCGTTGTTCAAGTGCCTACAGGAACCTCAGCGGCTTCTATAGGTGTGAGACTTACAGGTACATCTAGCGGTGTGCAGAACCTACAGATCAAGTCTTTCAGATTCCGTAAGGTAAGAGCGGAGCTGACTTCATCATCGTTCGATACTCCTAACAGAAGTAGAACGCAGGTCTACACAACTGAGGCTGTAACAGAAGGTCAGGAAGTGTGGATCAACTACGGATGGGATAAGACTAGAAGTAAGTACATCATGGACAAGTGCTATCACAGTGGAAAGATAAGAACACGCTATAAGGCGACGATTACAAGTATCGGTCAGAACGTACCGGCCGGAACTACTGCCGCTATCGTGTGGACTTCTACGACAGGTGAGTATCCGGGTCCAGATGGAAGCTTCTTGGCTTCTCCTGCCTATGACTACAAGACAGTCGTTACTCTTCCTGAGACAGGATCAATCACAGTAGAAGCGCTTGGTCCTGATGTTCCGTGGCGTGCGGTAGCTCCTGTTTTGTCTATCAATCTACCGGCCGGATATCATACATTCGGATACAAGTTCACTGATGAATACATTGGACCTGACGGATATCAGGCAACGCCCGGTATCCAAGAGAATCCGGTCTTTACTGGATGGGTAGAAAAGAGAGAAGATAAAGGGGCCGGCCAGGCCATTAGCGGTAAGAGAAACTACGAAGTTAGATTGAATTGCTATGGTCCGCTTGGTGCTCTTAGCCGAGTGGAGCTAGCACGTCCATACGAACAATCAGTCATGGCTTCTAACCCGCTGGTCTATCTACCAATGAACGATAACCCGTCAGATGGTTCAATTACCGAGCTGGCAGGAAGGCTTGACGTTAAGCCGAAGTTCAAGGGCTACGGTATTCCAAGTGATACATGGGGAATTAAGCCTGATAGTGATGTCTCTCTAGCCGGAAGTGATGAGGGCGGTAGCTACAAGTGGTACTCAGAGAGTACAGCTTCTAAAGCCGTAAAGACCCGTGGTATTGACATAAGCCATCCCTACTATTGGGAAACATGGCCTAAGTCTTTAGGCTGGACTACTGAGGTTTGGTTCAGTCGTCTACTGCCACCGACAAGTGCGGAGATTCTGTTCAATCAGAGAGATACGTCAAACAACTTGTTTGCTGACGGATTCACCGCGCGAATTACTAACACAGGAACGATTGTATTTAGCGGTGGAAAGTTCGTTGCTACTTGTGATGAGTATGTTACTCATGGTCTACCTAATCATCTTGTCATTACTGCTACGCCCGGTATTGTAGAGATCTGGCTTAATGGAAACAAGATGCCGGACTTTATCAGCGGTCCACAGGTTCCCTACTTTGATGAGACGCTGATCGGAACGTACATAGGTGACAAGTTTTTCTACAGCATGTTCTCTGGAAACATGGCGCATTTTGCTATGTATGATCATGTGCTTTCCGAGCAAGAGATTAAGACTCATTACAACGTAGGAACGGGACGTATTTACGGCTCTAAAGAAGTAGGAGCTTTGAATACTGTCTTGAATATTACTGACCAGCCTGGTGTTAGGAAGTACTGTCAAGACCAAGATGGTTATGCAGCACCGGGCGGTTTGAATGTTAGTGGCTTTGATTGGTCATCTAACACAGCTGCTCAAAGTGTTCTAAGAGAAACAGCTGCGTCGGGTAACGGATTGCTATTCGATGGTCGCAATGGCTCACTTGTCTTTGAGTCGAAGGATAAGCGCCTAAGCAACACTGCTAAGACATGGCAGATTGGCGGAGAGTTGGCATTGCAGCCTGAGCCTGGTTTTTCCGCGGTAATCGATGATGCAAAGGTTATCAACGAAATGACAGTAGAATCATCAGTAGAGAAGATTAACATCATAGATAGAGCATCAGTAAAGAGATGGGGAAGGCACAGCGCGAATAAGTCGACTGATCTTTATAACTTAGCTGACGCTCAGGCAGTAGGGGAGTGGATCGTAGCGACAAGCAATAGACCTTTCCCGCGTTACTCAGAGCTGACATTCATGGCTACGGCTAATGATGCAACAGCGGAGTTCTGTCAAGCAGTTCGTATCTCAGACAAACTGAGCGGAAGCTTGGTATTTGAGAATGGAGCTGACGGAGGAAGTATTGATGCCTACGTTGAATCGGTGAACCACTCTATCTTTAGAGATGGTGACGTTCTTCAATGGGAGACAAGTGTCAATATCAGCCCGGCAGCTAATCAAAGAGTGTGGGTTCTAGAAGACTCTCAGTATGGAGCTTTGGACGGAGCTAATCGTCTTGCTTATTAAACGAAAGGATTTGATATGAAGTGGCAACAGTACCTTCATTGCCAACTTTTAGCGCCGGTGAGATTCCAACCGCGCAAAAGCTAAACCAGATGGGTGCGCTAGCAGACTTTGCTAACAATCCACCTAGATGCTGGTTAACAGTTACAGCGACAGCTTCACAGACTATGGGTCAGTCGGCTTACATTAACTTTGACACTGTTCTACAGGACAGCGATAACATGTCTGACCTTACAGGAGCGCCGTCAAGAATAACGATTAACACGGCCGGCGTGTACTTAGTCTTGGGAAGTCTTGCGTTTAGTGATCCTGATCCGACAGTAGGAAACTTCCGTGCTATCGAGATTTGGAAGAATGGCGGGTTTGAAGTTATTAACAACATTCCCGCTGGTGGTGCATATGGCGGTGGTCTTAATATGGCTATCGCCGGTACGATCTATTGCACACCGGGCGACTACATTAGACTAAGATTCGCACAGAGTGCTACAAACTCTAAGGTAGTTAACGCATCTAACGTAGCCGGTAAGAACTATCTGAATGTTAGATGGATGGGTAACGTTTAGTGCTATAATATAGTTGTTCTCGAACAACAGAAGAGCCACGCTCAGGTTTAATTACTTGGGCGTGGCTCTTTTTCTATTTCTGCTGTAGATCTTTGAGTTGTCTTCGTAGAGATTCGACATTGAAGCGATAATGATTGCCTGCGGTCACAAGGTCAGGCTTCACCGTTCCGTCGGCTGCCCACCGGGCGAGCGTGCGCCTACTGACACCTATGGCCTTGGCAGCCTCAGTGGTCGACAGCAGGTCTTCGGGCACGTGTGCAGCGTAGATAGCTCAGATGGCTCAGTATGCCGAGCTGGCCGGGATGGCTCAGTTGGCTCAGTTGTCCCGTAAGGTCACGGGAGTGTGGACGTCTGTATTGGCCTGTAGCGCGCTCATCGTGATGGCCTGGTGTCTCGGGTACCTCGTGGGCAGGCGCAAGCCTCAGAGGCCCGTACACGGCTCATGGTCCATGCGGCCTGGTAGATCACGTCGTGGACGGCACAGCATGTAGAAGCGAATGCCCTAACGAGCTGTTGAGGCTCTGCGGCGTGCTACGGTCACCTGGTCAATGTGGGCTCTGACCAGCATGTATGACGTAGAAGACGATCTTGGGTAGTAGGCAGAAGCACGTAAACCGCTCCCAAAGCGAGTGCGCTACCAAGCTGCGCCACACCCCGTCGACCGCAGTCTAACTACGCTTTATACCCCGGGGCGCAGCGCTCCATGCCTGAGGTGATCGAGCACCCACGATCGGGTGAGACGTGAACGCGGCCACTGCGAGGTCCGTAGAGACGGGCAAGAACGACGAACCTCGTGAAACTCTCGGAAAGGACCCACCCCGATGCGTCGCACCCTGCCCCGTCTCGCCGCCGTCACCGCCGCGACCGCCCTCGGCTTCGCCGCGACCGCGGGCGTCGCCTTCGCCCAGCAGGCGGACGTGCCCGAGCCGGACTCGTTCACCAGCATGTACACCGTGATGGCCACCCCGGACACCATCATCAACAACGACGGCGCGTCGGTCCCCGGCCAGCCGGGTGCCACCGGAGAGTTCAACTTCCGGATCAACTCCGACGACGAGGTCATCTGCTACGACATCACGCTGCGTGGCGTGACCGGCGAGTACCAGAGCCCGGCCGCGACCGCGACGCACATCCACGAGGCGGCCGCCGGCCAGCCCGGCCCGCCGCGGATCTCCTTCCCGAACCCCCAGGGTGACGGCGACGTCCGCACCTCGTCCGGCTGCATGCAGGGCCCCTTCACCACCGGGCTCGAGGGTGACAACGGCCAGGACACCGGCACCGGCTTCTCGCTCAAGCAGATCGAGGCGAACCCGGCCGGGTTCACCGGCGACACGCACACCGCCGAGTTCGCCGCGGGCACCGTCCGTGGGCAGCTGCAGGAGGTCCCGATGGGTGGCGTCGAGACCGGCGCCGGTGGCGCGTCCGACTCCACCGCTCTCTACGCGATCGGCGCCGCCGGCGTCGCCGCGGCCGCCGGTGCGGGCGTCGTGATGGTCCGCCGGGGTCGTGCGCAGAGCTGAGACCGCGCGTGACCGGCGCCCGGGAGCCCTGCTGCTCCCGGGCGTCGTCGCGTTGCTCCTCCTCCTCGCAGGCTGCGCCGCGCCGGCCGCACCCGCCGCGCCCGAGCGCCCGGCAGGCCCGGTCACGCAGGAGCCGGTCGTCGCCGAGCCGGGGGAGGCCGCGGTGCCGACCTCGGTGCGGATCCCGGCCATCGGGGTCGACGAGCCGGGTCTGGTGCGTCTCGGCGTCGCCGCGGACAACACCGCCGAGGTCCCGCAGGACTTCGACCGTGTCGGCTGGTTCGACCGCGGCGGCAATCCCGGACCGACTGTCCTGATGGGACACGTCGACTCGCGCAGCGGGCCCGCGGTCTTCTTCGACCTGCGCGACCTCGGACCGGGTGACGTCGTCGAGGTCGGTCGCAGCGACGGCACGACCCTGCGCTACGCGATCGAGCGGACCCAGCAGGTTCCGAAGGACGCGTTCCCGACCTTCGAGGTGTTCGGCGCGGCGTCCCCGGACCTGCTGCGCCTGGTGACCTGCGCGGGCGACTTCGACCGCGGCGAGCGCAGCTACGTCGACAACTTCGTCGTGCACGCCCGCATGCTCTGACCGTTGCCCGACGCGCCGTGCGGTCCGGTTCCGCCCGTTGTGCCCGGTCCGGCGCGACACTGATCGGGTGACGGTGCCGAGACAGCGCGACGCGCGTGCAGCGGGCGGGACGCCGCGGCGCCGTCCGGCGTCGCGGCTCGCCCGGCTGCGTTCCGTACCGCCGCTGCACCTCGTGCTCGGCGCGACGGGGGCCCTGCTGGCCGTCGGTGTGGTGATGGTGCTGTCGGCGTCGGCGGGCGGGCGGACCGTCGCCGACGGGATGGTGCTCACCGTCTTCGTCCGCCACCTGATCTTCCTGCTGCTCGGGATCGGCGCGTTCGCACTCGGGATGTGGGTGTCACCGGCCCGGTTGCGACGGTGGACACCGTGGCTGCTGTTCGCCTGTCTCACCGCGCTGGTGCTGGTGCTGGTCCCCGGCATCGGCGAGGTCCGCGGCGGTGCCCGCCGGTGGATCTCGGTCGCCGGGTTCACCGTGCAGCCGGGCGAGGCGGCGAAGGTCGTGCTCCTGCTGTGGGGCGCGCACGTGCTCGCGTTGCGCGGGCGCGCCGTGCGCCACGGCCGCTACGCCGTCCTCCCCCTGGTGCCGGTCGCCCTGCTGGCCGGGGCACTGCTCATGCTGCAACCCGCGCTCAGCACGACGGTGGCGCTCGGCGTCATCGTGCTGTCGCTGCTGTTCTTCGCCGGTGCGCCGCTGGTGTTGCTCGCGGGCCTGTCCGGCGGGGCGCTGCTCGGCGTCGCCGTCCTGGGGCTCACCGCGGACTACCGCCGCGACCGGATCAGCACCTTCCTGGGCGCCGGCGACGAGCTCGGCGCCGGCTACCAGTCCCGCCAGGCGCTGCTGTCCCTCGCCGACGGCGGCCTGTTCGGCACCGGCCTCGGCCAGGGGCGCGCGAAGTGGGACTACCTGCCCAACGCCGCGAACGACTTCATCTTCGCCGTCATCGGTGAGGAGCTCGGGCTGGTCGGCGGGCTCGCCGTGCTGGCGCTGTACCTGCTGCTCGCCTGGGTCGGGCTGCGCGTCGCCGCCCGCACCCGGGACACCTTCCTGCGGCTGGTGACGGCGGCGACCGCGACCTGGGTGGTCGTGCAGGCCGTGATGAACGTCGGCTACGTCGTCGGTCTGCTCCCGGTGACGGGTCAGCAGCTGCCGCTGGTGTCGGCGGGCGGGACGGCGCTGGTCAGCACCCTGTTCCTGCTCGGGCTGGTCGCCAACGCCGCCCGCCGCGTCAGGTAGCCAGGCTGCCGCGCAGCACCGTGGACCCGGCGCCGTCGACGACCCGGAACTCCTCCGCGTCGGCCCGCAGCACCGAGGAGTTGAGGTTGCACACCATCGGGGCGGTGCCCGTGCCGATGAACTCGCCCGCGCTCACCTCACGCCCGTCCTCGGCCTCGACGACGACGCGGTAGGTCGCACCGGAGCGGAACCCGTCGCCGTCCAGCACGATCTCCACGCCCCAGGTGTGCGGGATCGCGACCGCCGTGGCCTGCACCGCGGGATCCATCGCCTGGACCGCGACCGGCTCGCGGGGGATCCCGTCGTGGTCGCCGACCAGGTACCCGGCGACGCCGCCGACGAGCAGCGCCGCCGCGGCCGCCGCCGCGACCGGGGCCCACCGGTTCCGTGCCCGGGCCGCGGCCGATGCCGCGCGCTCGGCCCGCGCCGCCGCCACGATCCGGTCGCCCAGATCCGGTGGGGGAGCGGGAGTGTGGTCGAGCCGGTCGGGGGCGACCCGGCCCAGCGCGGGCAGCACACTCGAGACCTCGGCCAGCTCCTCGCGGCACGCCGGACAGCCCTGCAGATGGGCCTCGAGGGTCGCCAGCTCGTCGCCCTCCAGCCAGCCCATCGCGTGGTCACCCAACGACTCCCGCATCGCCCGGTGCTCGTCCGGAGTCACGGTTCCACCCCCATCTCGTCCATCGCCAGTCGCAACGCCTTCAGCCCGTAGAAGACCCGGCTGCGGATCGTCCCGACGGGCACCCCCGCCTCCGCGGCGATCTCGGCGTGTGGACGCCCCCGCAGGTATGCCTCGACGATCGCCTGCCGGTGCTCCGGACGGAGCCGCCGCAACGCCTCCTCGACCAGCCAACCGTCGACGAGGGCGTCGTCGGCAGGGCCGATGTAGTCGTTCCCGGTCTCGGGCTCGTCGGTGAGCCCGCGGCGCCAGGGCCGCGCCGCGACCCTACGGATCTCGTCGATGACCACGTTGCGGGCGATGGCGAACAGCCACACCCGCAGACTGGCGACCGACGGGTCGTACGAGTCGGCACGACGCCAGGCGCGCAGGAAGACCTCCTGCACGGACTCCTGGGCTGCACCCTCGTCGCCCAGCTGGCGCAGGGCATAGCGGTAGAGCTCGGCTCCGTGCGCGGTGTACGCGGCGCGGAGCCCCGGCTCGGAGTCGAGCCCGGGTTCGGCGGGGCGCGCGTCGACGGAGCGCAACCTGCGGTGGGGCGCCTTCATCGGTGTCTGCGAACCTCCTGAACGTCCCTGTCCCCGGTGTGTACGCACCCGGGGGCGGGGGTGTTCACAGGGGCGGAGTGGGATACGCTGCGGGGGTCCTGATCGACGAGATCGGGGCATGCGGGCGTAGCTCAATGGTAGAGCCCCAGTCTTCCAAACTGGCTACGCGGGTTCGATTCCCGTCGCCCGCTCAGCTAGGTCTACCAGCGAAAACGGCGCCCACTCCCGATCTTGGGAGGGGCGCCGTCGTCGTTGTCGTGCAACTAGCGTGCAACTAGCCGTCGTCGTGCTCGTCGTACTGGACCAGGTCGTTGAGGCGTCGCGCGATGGCGCGGTCCCGCTCGCTGGTGGCGTGCTGGTAGATGAGGGCGGCCCGCATCGAGCCGTGGCCCATGCGGTGCATCAGTTCGCGGGTGCTGGCCCCGGCCGTGGCCGCGAGGTGGTTGCCGGTGTGGCGCAGGTCGTGGAAGTGGAAGCCAGTCGGCAGGCCGGCCGCGACGACCGTGCGGGTCCAGGCGGTGGCGCGGTGGAAGTTGCTCCGGCGTAGCGGGCCGTCGCGGTCGCCGGTGAAGACCAGGCCCTCCGTGCTTTCCTCGGCGTACTCGGCGATGTGCTCGCGCAGCTCGGTCACCAGCACGTCGGGCAGGGCGACTGTGCGGGCCCCGGCCACGGACTTGGTGGGCCCCGCTTCGATCTCTCCGTTCTTGTGCTCGGCCAGGCGCCGGTAGACGTGGATCGCTGCGCCGTCGAGATCGATGTCGCAGCGCCGCAGCGCCACCAGCTCACCCCAGCGCAGTCCGGTGAACGCGGCCGCGAGAACGAGCACCCGGAAGCGCGGAGGCACCAGCCCGGCGAGCCGGTTGACCTGTGCGACCGTCGCTGTCGGTCGCTCCGGGGTCCGGTGCTGGCCCGCGCCCTTGATCCGGCACGGGTTGCGCTTGATCAGTCCGTCGTCGACGGCGGTGTTGAGGATGGCGCGCAGGAGCCGGTAGGCCTTGGCGGTCCGGTCCTCTGACCGTCCGTTGTTCAGGAGAGCGGAACGCCAGGATCGGACGCGGTCGGTGCTGATCTGGCCGAGCGGGTAGTCGCCGAGGTACGGGGCCAGGTGCAGCGCCCAGAGACTGGCGTACTCCTCGCGGGTCCTACGGCTGATCTTGTGCTCGGCGATCCACTGCTCAGCGAAGTCACGCAGCGGGATCTTGCCCAGAGCCGGGTCGGTCCAGTCGTCACGCAGCAGCTCGGTCTCGACCGTCGAGAGCCACTGCTCGGCCTCGCGTTTGCGGGCGAACGTGTCGGGTGCGGTTCGTCGTCGACCGTCGGGGCCGAGGTAGGAGGCCTGGTAGCGCCCGGACGGCAGCTTTCTGATCAGGCCGAATCGGCGGTGTCCGGGGCGGTTGCCGCGTGCCATCAGCTCACCTTCCGAAGCTGTCGACGGACGGCGGAGACGTCCACCGGCTCGACCCGTCCGGCTTGGACGAAGGCCTCCAGGTCGGTGACACGGAGGCGGACGTGCCTGCCCATGTGGTGGAAGGCGATGCGACGCTCGGCGATCAGCCGCCGGACGAAGCGCACCGATGTGTTCAGGTAGGCCGCTGCCTCGGGGACGGTCAGGTAGTGCGCGGTCATGACGTCTCCTTCCGGGATCGCGTCGTGCACTGTTCGCGTCGGCGTTCGGCGATGCCGAGTGCGATCTCTCGTTCGGCGTCGTTGCGGTGTCCGATGTGGACGACGGCCCAGTCGTTGACCACCAGCACCGCCCCCGTGTCGGTGGGGGTGTCGAGAGCGGCGAGGGTCTCCCCAAGGCGGTAGGTCCGTCGGTCGCCGCGGATCGCACCGAAGGTCGTCGAGTACGCCCGGGACTTGGTGAGGAAGTGGCCGCGGAACCCGAGCATGTGCGCCCACCGGCGCAGGTTCAGCCCCTCGTACTCCTCGCGTCCGCCGAGCTCCCACGCTGTCTCGATCAGGCGCCGGTGGTGCGGGGTGATGTCGAGGTGGTCGAGGTGGGTGATATCGCGGATCGGTCGGTCGGTGGCCTCGGACTTGCCGGTGCCCTTGGTGGCGTACTTGGCGACGTAGGCGGCCAGCGCTGAGTCGGTGATCTCGCCGTCGTCGTTCTCCAGCGAGGCCGCGGTGGTGCTGGTGATGGGTCGGGTGTCGACCTGGGTGCCCCATGCGAGCACCTGCGGGGAGCCGTCGGGCCGGTTCACTGTCAGCGACACGTCGTGGGCGGCGTCCCGTATGGCCGCGTGCAGTGCGTCGGCGGTGATCCCGGCCGGTAGCGTGGTCCACGGGCCGTCGGGGCCGTCGAGGCGGACGACGGCGTGGAAGTGGACCAGTCCGCGGCGCTGGTACTCGGCGACCTTGGCGTAGGACAGCCGCGCGTGATCCCGGAAGTCGCGGACCCGGACGCCGAGGACCTGGGCGAGCAGGCGGCGGAGCCGGATGGCGAACCGGTTCCACAAGACCCCGGAATGCGCCTGCCACAGCACCGCACCCACGTAGTCGTGCGACTCAGGATCGAGTGCGCAGCCGATGCGGGGGTCGTCGCGGTGGTGCTTGTCGCCGCAGCGGCAGGGGATGACGAGGCCGCGGGCGGTGACCCGGCGGGTGTGGACCGGTCCGAACGAGGGCGCGGTGAGCGTGACGAACAGCCGCGGGTGGGTGGCGGCGGTGTCGGGGACGCCCTTGCCGCCGGCCATTCCGGAGCGCAGGAGGTGGTAGGCGTCGGAGGCGTAGCGGTCCGAGCACGCGGGGCACACGCTCGCGCGGCGGTTGCCGCACGGGGCGAGGATCTCGCCTTCCCGTTCGGCCAGAACGGCCCCGGTGGAGCGGTCGTAGATCCGGGACGAGCCCGTCAGGTGGATCGGTGCGGCGCAGCCCCCGATGGCGGTGACCTCCCGGCGCCAGGTCTGGAAGTTCTCCGAGCGCAGCAGGTGGGACAAGTCGTGGTCGTGTGGGGTGGTCGTGGCAGCCGTCATCACGGCATCCCTCCCGGGGATGGTTCGTGGCGGTGGATGTGGGGTGGCGCCGGCCCCGCCGCGAGCTGGTCTCACGCGGCGGGGCCGGGCCGATTGCCGGGGTCAGCGGCGGTAGAGGCGGTGCTCGTGCTCGATCTCGACTGGCCCCGGGGCGTAGCCGTGGTAGCGGGCGAGGAGCCGGGCAGCGGCCCGGTAGCTGGATGCGTGGCCGACGAGTGCGCCGTGGTCGTTCTCGACCCGGTGACGGCCGCTATCGCGCAGCACGGTCCCGCCCTGGCCGGTGGTGCCGAGGCAGACCAGGGCCTTGCCGGGCTCGACCACGTCCACGTTGATCACGCCCGTGGAGCGCTGCGGGGCCTTCGTGGTTTCCGGCGCCGGCGTCGGTGCCGGGATGGGTCGGAGGTGGTCCCAGCGCGACACCATGTCCCGGGTCGCCTTTGGCACGAGCACCGAGCGCGTCGGGCCCTCGGAACCGGCGTAGCGGACGTGGTGGCCTCCGCCGAGGCGCAGGTGTCCGGTGTCGAGGAGCTGAGTTACGGTGTCCCCGTCATGCCGGGCCAGCAAGTCGGCGCATCCAGGCCGGGCCGAGTCCGCCCGCAGCACCACGCCGGTCCGCTCGACGACAAACAGCCCCGGGTCCTGGGCCAGGCCGACGACGCGGGAGACCTCGCGCGGGTCCTGCGTGGCGGCGGGGCCGTGGTCGCTGGTCTCGACGGTCACGGGGTCCCCGAACAACGCACCCTGCACCGTGCCGGTCATGCCGACCACCACCAGGTAGCGCGGGCCTCCCACGACCACTCCCGGGCGAGCTGGCGGACCACGTACCACTCCGCCACGATCGCACCAGCCGTCACAACCCAGAACCAACCCGACGCTGATCCCAGGTACAGCCAGGTCCCGCCGACGATCAGCGCGAACAGCAGCGTGAACTTGGCCCAGGTGCGGAGCACCCATGCGGTGGTGGTGCCCATCAGGCGGCCCCCCGCTCGGTGTCGAGGTCGATCACGTCCGCATCCGGCGGGGGCGTGCAGCGCTGGACCAGCTCGGTGATGTCGTCGTCGGAGACGAACGCCGCGCGGAACCGGACCGGCAGGCGCGAGCCCTTGTCGATCACGAAGCCGATCCCTGCATGACGCGCGTCGCCGGGGATCTCATCGGCCAGCGCACCCCGCTCCCGAGCCCCTTCGCCCAGGACCATGTCGACGTGGGAGGCCGCGGTGACGCCGAGGCAGATCCGCTGGGTGAACAGCTCCCGGACGTCCACGACGTCCTTGGAGGGCTCCTGCAGGTAGCCGTGGACCGCGAACAGAAACGCCCGCCCCTGGGTCATCACCTCGGCCAGCAGCCGCAGGGCATCCCGGACCGACGTGCGGTCGCCGTAGGCGGTGAGCATGGCCATCTCGTCGATCACCAGCAGCTCCACCGGCGTTCCCACACTCGGGGTGCAGGCGCGGATGTTCTGGTCGCGCATGTCGTCCTGCCGGTCGCGCATCGCATCCCGGAACTCGGTCAGCAGCTCCAGCGCGGCGGGCATGGAGGTGGCGTAGCGGTGGAACAGCGGCGCGCCCTGCTCGGTCTCCACACCGCCCTTGAGATCCACCATCCACACCCGGACGATGCCGTCGCGGATGCACGGCCCCACGCCGCGCAGGGTCGACCAGAGCACGGAGCCCTTGCCCGCCCCGGAAGCGCCGGCCACGAGGCGGTGTCCACCGATGACGGGGGCGGTGAAGGGTTCGCCGCGCTCGTTGTCCCCGATCTCGACCGCGCCGAGGTCGACGTCCTCGGTGGTCTCGGGGATGTCCGGTGCCGGGATGGTGCGGGTGAAGGGCAACTCCCACTCGATGACGATCGCGACGACGCCGGGTCGGTGGCGGGTGATCGCGACCCGGTGCGCGATCAGGGCTTCCCAGAGGACGGAGGAGCGTTCCTGCCAGTAGGCGACGTCCTGGCCGCGGACCATGCGGACGTAGACGGTGTCGATCGACGCCGACGCCGACCGGACCCGCAGGACGCGGGGGACGAGCTGGTCGCCGGTGTGCCGGTGCTCCCTGGTTAGGCCGCAGTCGGACATGAGCTGCGCCCAGCGACGGCCGCGGTAGACCGTCCAACGCCGCCACGTGGCCCGTAGAGCGGGTGCAGCGAACCGATCGAAGGTGGCCGGGTGGGCGCGGCCCCAGACCGCTACGGAGCCCGCCAGAACAGCGAGCATGACCGCGGTGACGATCGGGCCGAGCATCAGTGCCAGGCCCAGGACTGCCAGGGGGACGGCGACGAACCTGAGCTTCCCCCGGTTTCCCGGAGTCCGGGTTACCTGTGATTGTCGCGCTGGGCGCGATGGTAGGCGTCCTCGTACTCGTCGGGCGAGAGCCCGCCGAGGCCGGCCTGGATCCGGCGGGGGTTGTACCAGCCGTCGATGTAGCGCAGCAGGGCGTGCTCGGCCTCGGCGCGGGTGGCGAACGTCGTGCCCGGCCAGTACACGAGCTCAATCTTGAGCGTGGACCACAGGTTCTCCGCCAGGGCGTTGTCGTAGCTGTCGCCTGTGGACCCTGTCGAGGGGGCGACACCGGCATCGACCAGGCGCTGGGTGAACCGCAGCGCCGTGTACTGGGCGCCCTTGTCGCTGTGGAAGATCAACTGCCCGGAGCGCACCGCCCGGGAAGCCAGCGCATGATCCAGGGCGGTGAGCACCAGCGCGGTCGTCGCCCGCGCGTGGGTGGCCCAGCCGACGACCCGGTTGGCGAACGCATCGCGCACGCTGGCCAGCCACAGCACGCCCTCGCCGGTGACCAGCCGCGTCAGGTCGGCCACCCAGAGCCGGTTCGGCGCCTCGGCGTGGAAGTCGCGCTCGACCCGGTCCGGCGCGGCGGTGTGGTTCGGGTCCTGGCGGGTCGAGCCGTGCTTCCAGCCACGGCGCAGGTGCGCGCCCTGCAGACCGTGCTCGCGCATGATCCGCTCCACGCGCTTGCGCCCGACGCGCACGCCCTGGCGGCGCAGCTCCAGCCACACCCGCGGCGAGCCGTAGGTCGTGGCGAACTCACTGACGTTGCGCACCTTGCAGATCTGTTCGAGCAGCGCGGCGTCGTCGAGCTCGCGCCGGCTCGGCGCCGCGCGGCGGGCCCGCCAGTCGTAGTAGGTCGAGGCGGGGATGCCCAGGACCCGCAGTACGAGACCGGCCGGGAAGTCATGGGTGTCGATGAAGCTCATGACCACCTCCGGGTCGGGCCGATCTCGCTGGCGAAATACGCACTCGCCGCGCGCAGGACCTCGTTGACTCGCCGCAGCTCGGCGTTCTCGGCCGCCAGCCTGCGGTTCTCGGCCACCATGTCGGTGCTCGGGCGATCCTCGCGCTCGCCGGCATCGGCCTCGGCCTGGCGGACCCAGTTCCGCAGGGCCTCGGGGTGCACGTTCAGCTGACCGGCCAGCCGCTTGAACGACGGCCGCGGGTCGGACTCCCGATACAGCCGAACTGCCCGTTCCCGCAGCTCATCGGGGTACTTCCTCGGTGCTGGCAACAGAGCCTTCCTTCCCAGTCCCCTCGATGGGACCAGTCTTCAAAGACTCCGGAGAACCGGGGGAACCTCAAACCCGGGGTGCCGGGCGGTCCAGGCCAACGCCTGGAACTCTCGCCCCGGAGGCCGAGACGCACGACCCACATGAGTGCGGGCCGGGCCGTTCATACGAGTTGCACAGCTACTACGCTTGTTCACTGCTACCAGTCCTCACGAGAGTTTGTGTCGGGTAGCAGGGGCGCCCGCTGTGTGTTTCCGCCAAGAATCAGTGCAGCGGGCGACCCCACCACCCGAGGTGGGTTATTTCTGTTCGCGCAAAGCCCCACGCGCCGAGTCCAGATGCACGGTCAGGTGGGCGACGTCGCGGGCGAGGTTGTCGTGGGTGTTCTTGAACCCACCGGTCCGATACGGAATCCCGTGCAGCGAGCGCCGGAGTTCGCGCATCGCGGCGTCGAGTTCCTCGACGGTGCGGTCCACAGCCTTCGACATGGAGTCACTTCCTCCATTCGCGGGAGACCAGTTCGGCTTCCCACTTCTTCGCCGCCGAGGCCATGACCCGCAGCGAGGCGTGCGCGGTCTTCGCCGAGGCCCGGATCTCCTCCGGCGACGCGGTCGACCAGTGCTCCCCCTGAGCGCCGGCCTTCGCTGACATCCCCTTCCCTGAGCGCTTGGTCTTCGAGTCGGTGGCCTTGGCCGCGACCTTGTCGGCCTCGGCGAGGGCGTCCCCGACCAGCTGCAATGCCCGCCAGAACTCGCCGTACTTGCGCAGCGCGCGCCGGTTGACCTTCGGCAGCGTCTTCACCCGGTCCCGGGCCCCGAGGTTGATCGCCATCGCCTCAGACCCCCTTGCGGATCGTGAGCTGGGCCAGGCGCAGCCCCTCGGCGACCCCGGCCCGCCACGCCTGCTCGGTCGCGATGACGGGGTGCTCGGTGCGGGCCCAGCGGCGTCGCTCGATCTCCAGTCGCCGCACGAGGCGACCCACACCAGTCGTCATCCGCGGGCGGGTGTTCGTGGTCGTGCTCATCGCGTCATCTCCATCTCCGCCAGCGCCGCCGGGCTGCTGGTCTCGCCGTCTCCGAAGCAGCCCGGGCAGACCCCGGAACCACCACACGCCCCGCACTCGACACCGGAGGTCGAGTCGCCGTAGCCGTCGCACACATCGCACGCCCTGCTACCGCTGCATTCGCCACATACCACCGCAGATCACCCCTTGGCAGAGGACACAGGTGTCCCCGTCCCGGATTCACTGGGAATTGCCGGAACACCATTCCGGCGAATAGTTGGGCCGCTACATCAGGCGGCCGGCCCGCGCATCACCGCGGGCGACACCGACGACTCAGAGGTCGGTCAGGAGTGGTTCTCGTCGTCCTTGCCCCGCCGCATCGGCGCAGGAGCGGGGTGGGCGTGCTTGAGGCCCATCGCCTTGAACGCGATCCCCGACACCGTCCGACCATCGGCGGACTCGATCGAGTACGGGTTGATCTTCGGGTCGATCAACTGGACCCGGGCGTCCTCTCCGAACCCCTCACCGGGGTCGGTCGTCAGGGTCACCTTGATCTCCTCGCCCTTCGGCGCGCGCTGCCCGGCCTGGACCTGGAGCTTCGCGAACAGCGACACCACGAACTGCGTCACCCCGTCCCGATCGGTCACCGGCACCTCGGCGCCGTTGGCATCCTGGCGGGTCTTGGGTGCGGGCGGCTCCACCACCGTGAGCTTGAAGCCGTCGAGCACCACCGGAAGATCCCTCATCGCTCCACCTCTCGTAGTTGATGCCCCTAAACCCTTGCCTTGCTCGTTTGGGCCGTTCAGGGGGCTAAACCAGCATGGCGCCGAGCGGATCCCTTGTCAAGGGGCCTAAACTGGCCGATGTGGTTGACGTTGACGAGGAGTTTCACGCGCTGCGTTCGGAGCCGGATCCGGTCCGACGTGGGCGGCGTGCGACCGACCTGCTGGCTACCTACCAGCAGCGATCGGTGGAACTCGCGCGCGTCCGTCGCGCCGCGATCGAGGAAGCACGGGACCAACTCGGTGGTAGCTACACCGAGGTGGCCCGCGCGTTCGGCCTGACCAAGGGCCGCATCACCCAGATCCGCAGCACCGCCCCGCCCGCGCACCGAGCGTTCTTCGGGGTCGGTCCGCTCGACATCGCGCTACCCGGCCGGCGCCTGCTCGACCGCGAAGACGTCGTCATCGCCACCGAGGACGACGCCACCGGTGTGCACCTGACCGACGAGACCGAACGACTGGCATTCACTGTCGAGCGTCGGATCATCGACCCGCAGCAGGAGTGGGAACCAGCCCACGACGCGGTTGTCGTCTGCGGGCCAGCGTCCGCGCACGTGGGCAACATGCTCATGCAGCGCGACCCGCTGCTCACGATGTCCCTCGGGGATGGGGCCCGCTGGGGGATCGTCGACCGCGAGACCGGAGAGCGGTTCCTGTCTCCGCTGGACGACGAGGAGCCTCGCCGGGCCGACGTCGCCTACCTCGCCCGCCACGCCATGCCCTCCGGCGCGGTCGTCGTGCACATCGCCGGTGTGCACGCGCTCGGATCGATCGGCGCCGCCCACTACCTGACAGAGCACGTCGCCGACCTGTGGGCCGAGTTCGGCGACGGCTCGTTCAGCATGGTGGTGAGCGGCGAGTTCGACGGACTGACGCCCACCGCGCTCAAGGTCCTCACTTCCCCGCGGCGCTGGCCGTAATGACCGTCCACGGTGCGCTGCTACCGGGCGGCCGGTATCCCGGGCAGGACCGCTGGACGGCGACACCCCACGGGGTTGTCGTGCTCGACGGAGCCACTGCCAGCGCCCCCGAAGTTCCTCCAGCCGAGCTGTACGTCGACACCCTGCTCGACGACCTCGCCAGACGTCTCGACAGCGACACCGAGCTACCCATCCTCATCTCCGAGGCCATCGGCGCCGCCGCGGACGCGCTCGCACTCGCACCGGGTGTTGCCCCGTCGTCGACAGTCGCGCTCTTGCGTTGGTCGAGCAGGACGGTCGAGGCGGCTGTGCTCGGCGACAGCACCGTCGTTCTCGGACTGGTCGATGGGGGAGAGATGCGACTGTGCGACGACCGCCTCTCCTCGGTCGCCCCCTCTGCCCGCCAGGTCTATCGCGACCGCTTGCGCCACGGCCACGGCTACGACGACCGCCACCGCGACCTCATGACCACGATCCAGCGCGACGAGGTCGACGCCCGCAATCGCGAACACGGCTACTGGATCGCTGAAGCCGACCCCACCGCCGGACTTCATGCCCAGACGGAACGACTCCCGCGTGCCGCCGTCTCCTGGGCCGTCATCGCCACAGACGGCGCCCAGCGTGCCGTCGACCACCTCGGTATGCAGTGGGCAGACGTGGCGACAAGGGAGGCTCCTGAGCTCCGGGCGCTCCTGGACCGTCTGCACCACTGGGAAGCCGAGAGCGACCCCCGCGGCGAGGCCCTTCCGCGAGCCAAGCCCCACGACGACAAGACCATCGTCACCTGGACCCCTGATCGCCGATGACGACCACACCGCGCCACTCCGTGGCAGTCGCAGGAGTCGCCGTCCGGGAAGACGGACGAATCCTCGTCGTTCAGCGCCGCGACAACGGACGCTGGGAAGCCCCAGGGGGAGTCCTGGAACAGGACGAGACCTTCGAGCACGGCGTCCAGCGCGAGATCGCCGAGGAGACCGGCGTGACCGTCGCCGTGGAGTCCCTCAGCGGGGTCTACAAGAACATGAAGATCGGCGTAGTCGCGCTCGTCTACCGGTCTCGCCCGGTCTCCGGAGAGGCAACCCCGACAGAAGAATCTCAGCGTGTCGAGTGGCTCACCGTCGATGAGATCCAGCAACGGATGATGCCGGCCTACGCCATCCGTGTCCTCGACGCCTTCACCGCGGGGCCATGCTCCCGAGCCCACGACGGTACGACCGTCATCGAGCTCTGACCAGCGGAAACCCTTTCAGCGGACGCCGCCGGAGCGCGCCGTGTCTAGAGTCTCCATTCGGTATCAAGGCGGCGGCTCCGCCGCCGCGCCGCTTCCCGCCGGCCGGGGCGTGCGGCCTCCGGCCGGTCCCCGTCCAGCGCGCGGCTGCTCTGAGACCAGTGAGCCTTTGCCAACCTGATGGACGAGCAGGTCAGCTGGCGTGCGGCGTGGCGTGACCTCGAAAGGGTGAAGCTCCTGGTAGACGGGCGATTGCCTAGATCAATCCGCCTGACCAGGAGCTTCAGAGTGTTGTCTTACCCGTCCGGGATGACCGTGTCCAGCCGCGCGCTCGGCCTGCTCGCCGACGCGCTGCGCGCGCACCGCAACCAGCGGGCTACACGCTGGCGCAAGCTCTCCGCCGGCCGCCAGGCCCTGCTGGTGGTGGCCTATCTGCGCAAGGGCGAGACCTATGCCGACCTGGCCTGCGGGTTCGAGATCGGCACGTCAACGGTCTACCGCTACGTGCGCGAAGCGCTCGCCCTGCTCGCGGCGATGGCCCCGACGCTGGAGCAGGCGATCGAGGTCGCCTCACGCAAGGCGTTCGTGATCGTCGACGGCAGCCTGCTGCGGATCGACCGGGTCGGCATGGCGTCCGGCCGAGACCGCCCCTACTACAGCGGCAAGCACAAGGCCCACGGGCTGAACGTGCAGGTCATCGCCGACCCGGTCGGCAGGCTGGTGTGGATCTCCCCGCCGCTGCCTGGCGCGCGGCACGACATGGGAGCCGCCCGCGACCACGGGATCATCGAGGCGCTGACCGCGCATGAGATCCCCGCGGTCGCCGACACCGCCTACCAAGGCGCCGGTCCGATGGTGGCCGTGCCGCAGCGGCGTCGGCGCATCGACCCGGACACCGGGCGCTACCGGCGCCTGTCGCGCAACCAGAGGGAGGTCAACGCCGCACACGCCCGCCGACGCGGGCCGGGTGAGCGGGTCAACGCCGAGCTGAAGAACTGGAAGGTTCTGCGCAAGATCAGATCCTGCCCGGCCCGGGCCGCCGAGCTCGTCGCCGCAGTTCAGACCCTCATGATCGCCAACGGATGATCAGGTTGGCAAAGGCTCAGTGTCGGAGCCCGTACCCTTCCCTCTCATGAAGATGCCGGCTGAGCGCGGCAGGCCGCGGACGGATGCCGATGGCTTCCGACGTTATTTGCCAATTGCGATCTCCTTCGACACCAGAGCTTGGATCCTGGAGACCGAAATTGAAGACGACTGGGAAGAAGCAGTTAAGAACAACGGGCAACAGAATAAGCAAGGCATGCGCGAACACCTAATCCACCTGTATGGGGTCGACGAGTATGATCGAAAGATCCAAGATTTTGTGGACCTCGGCCGTGGGCCATGGACTGTAGTCGCGCCCCACGTAAGTATTCTTCAAGACATTCGCCGATCGTTCACGGCTGGCGCCTACTATTCGTCAGCTGTTGGGGCTGCGGGTCTAGGCGAAAGAATTCTCAATGACCTAGTTCTGCGCTTGCGGGCAAGGTTCCCCGATCACCAGGCAACTCGTTCAGTAGAGAAGAAGCGCAGCTTCGACGACTGGCGGGTCATGTCAGACGCGCTGTTGGGCTGGGGCGTACTGGACAAAACCACTGCCGACGCTTGTAAGAAGTTCGGAAGGCTGCGGCATTCGGTTGTTCATTATCGCCCGGACCTGGATACTGACATGCGTGACGCGGCCCTCCAGGCGAGCGGCCATCTGGATGAACTGATAACGCACGTGTTCGCTCCCATCGGGGGACCGCCGAGGTTCATCTCCGGCACTTCCGGACACGCTTTTATCTCACTCCAGGCCGAGCGTGATCCTGTGATTCAGGAGTATTTTATCCCAAATTCGGTGCTAGTCTCACCTGACTTCGACTTCGTCAGTGGCCTCGATTCTGTTGTTGATGAGCATCATTACGGGGAGATGCACGGCCTGGATACTCTAACCGACGAGGAATTCGCGCGTCATCGAGGTGCGGCAGAGTCACTGCCAGGAGCTAACGCCGAAAAGGAGGTGCCGCAGTGAGTTCCGACGGACAAGCTGATCCAAGTGCGCCCTATGATTGGATCGCGGTAGACATTGCCGCAGCGACGAACGACAGAATTCCGGCTTATGGCGGCATCGCGCTCGCCGACTCTGCCCTTCAAGATATCGTTGACTCGTTGAACTCGGGCACCGTCCTATTTCGGGCTCACCATGATGCTCTACGCCCCATGCAATGGCGAAACGTCCATGCCTGGTTAGTGGACTTGGGGGGCGGTAGACGTCAAGTTTGTATTAGTGCAGAAGTCCTTCGTACCGATTGGGAGGCTCGCGGTGATGCGAACGGGTTCTCGTTCACATCCACGGAAAAATTTATATTGCGGACCAATGCCGATGCTCTCTCGTTCTCCATAAATGTGGCTGCCGATGCGGCGTGGTTCGATGATGCGGCAATAGCTGGCGCTACTCGCGCGATCACGGAGGGAGTGCCACAAGCCCGCACCAGCGGAAGTCGGCTATTCCAGTTCTCAGTCGTTCCCGATCCTGTAATCCTGGTTGAAGTTGCTGGGCTTGTAGGCACGCTTGGGCCCAACATACTGGCCTCGGCAATCTGGGACGGCGTGAAGCTTCTTTACGCACGCATACGTGTGCCAGCCGGCCTTCAGAGTCGAGATGAGAGTCGAGAGACCACCGTTGAGCTGGCATTCAAGACAGATCGTGGCGAAATGAACGCTGTAATCCGGACTAATGATGCAGACGTTGCCCATGAAGCCGTTGACCAACTCGCCAGCATTATAGAAAACTTGACTGATCGCAAGAAATCATTCTATTGGGAAGTTGGCGAGGGCCCAGAGTCGGCGCGATGGCGTGAGGTCGACTGACCTGCAGTTGTTGCCCTCGCCGGGCGGGCAGGTCTCCGGGATGGCACTGGCAGGGCGGGGAGTGGACTCGCCCGGGCACATCTAGGGCACAGGGCGGCGGGGACAGCCCAACACCCGCTGACACGGCGTGGCAGCGGGTGGGCTGGTGATCGAGGGCACCGAGGCGAGGCCCGCCGGCAGTGATCATGCCTGGTTCGCGTTGGGAGCGTGGGGCCTCGCGATCTGGCCGGTACAGAACGGGTACAAGCTAGTTCGACCAGAGCTGACCGACTATGACCTTTGTCGGTTGGCCCCGGGCCTGCTAGATGAGCCTGTTGGACGCGTTCGTCCTGGTCATCGTTCTCCCAGCGGCGCTACCTGTTCAAGCGGCGCCTTGCCGCGCCGGGCTGCGGCCTCCGGCCGGTCCGTGCGCAGCAGTCTCGGTGTCTTTGCCCCTGCTCAGGTGATTGAAACTGCCCCCACTCGAAGCAGGTGGTCAACGGCGACCTCGGCCTGTCGTGGCTGGAATAGGCGGGCTTTCCGGGCCGACCAGGCTCTTAGCTTCCCGACCACATATTCAGCGCTGAACTTGGGTGCGTCGTCATGAACAAAAATGTAATGAACCGTGCTCAGAAGTTCCACCCCGTACGGTGACTCGAAGCCGCGAACGAGGTCTTCCATGCGGTCGAGGATCTCGCGAAATCCACGACTCTCAGCCATTACTTCGCGGGCCTCGGCAACAGCGTCTGCGTGAAGAGTCAATACGGCACGGCTACCGCTCGATCCATCTCCGTAACCAGAGAGGAAGTGTCCCTCGACCGCGCTGAGCCACTGGTCAACAGTCTGAGAGTACGGTCCGAAGTAGCTCGGAACGAACTCGAATCCGGACGGCCAGCCAGCCTCCTGCAGGAAGTACGCAACTTTCTGAGCTTCAACAATGGAGAACTCGCTATCGATTGCGTGCCCAGCAGCAAGGCTGAGTGCCGAATAGCGCTCGAAGGCTAGAAGCATTGCAGCACGATTCTCTGTAATTCGTGGCCGTTTGGTGCGTATCGGCATCGCTCCTGCCGACGGCGTTCCTTCCGGAGGGTAGATCTGGAAGTCTACTTCTGGTAGCTTCTCCGCAGTGGCAATGATGAGGGGATAGACGTCGCTCCAATTCAAGCCGCCGTTACCGCATCCGAGTGGCGGGACGGCAACGGAGCGAATCTGGTACTTGACCAGGGTGTCGATGAGGTCTTCCAGACCACTTTCAATGTCTGCAAGCTTTGATGCTGAGCGCCAATGCCTCTTCGTGGGGAAGTTGATGATGTGCAAGGGATTGCTCATCGAGGCAACGGGGACTATGAACATCTTCCCGAGCTGGACTTTCCCCCTCTTGCACGCGCGCTCGTATGCCTTGAAGTTATCCGGATACGCCCTCTTGAACTGAAGTGCAATCCCCTTGCCCATAACCCCGACCGTATTAACGGTATTAACGAGCGCTTCAGTGTCGGCTGCGAGCAAGTTGCCTCGGGCTTCAGTGATCACATCTTTCGCCTCCCTTCTTGACTAATAGTACCAGTCTGCGCAAACATGCACCGGAAAGTTTGGGCCGAGAAGCTCGCGCACGCGCTCGGCCATCTGCTCCGTCAAGGTGCCAGCGCCTTGAATGGCCCGCAAAGGGAACTCGCGGTGGATAAGAAGCTCTGCCATGCGTCTGCGCATCCGGTCGCCGTCCTCGGCAGTATCGTTCCAGTACTTGGACGACATAATCTCCCAGTCAACTGCGGACTCAAGAATCGTCCAGTCGTTGGTCATTGAGGTCAGAGAGTGAGCGCAATTTCCATCGCCAGCGACCCACGGAAGCCGAAGTTGGTCAATGACCGAGAAGTGTGACCACAAGTAAACAAGTGGCTCTTGTCCGTCGGAATATGTTGGAACGTTTCCTCGGTAGATACTGTACATCATCGGAGAGCGTGGCGCAAAGTAGAAGGGTACGTAGTCGGCAACTGCCCCGCCAGGATCTATAGGAACTTGCACGGTCCGCCGGCGTTCCTTGATCTGAACGTTCCCGCACTCATTGATCTCGATCGCATCGGCTCGGACGCTTGAGTCCGACTTCAGGACGCCACTCTGCACGATGGTCGGCAGGTTGGAGACGTGCGTAAAGTGCACGAACGGACGGTCTCGCACGGGCGGCACACCGAACACTAGCGTGGACCCAGTGTCACTGGAGCGGGCAGCCGATCCTCCATCGGATGGGTAGAGCCGCGGCGTACGTGTGCTTCGAGACGGACAGCCCTCGCCGGGCGGGCAGGTCTCCAGGATGGCGGTCCGTGCCATCCCGACGACCTCCCGGAGGGCGTACCGCACGGGCACCCGTGGGCGGAGCGTGGCATGTTCGGGTGCGGTTGCCTTGAGGGCCGCCCACGGGCGCCCGCACGGTTGGTCTGGCGACAGGTCGACGGGATGGCACTCAGAAGGCGCGGGGGAGCGGGCTCGCCCCCGGGTTACCCCGGGAAATCAACGGCAGAAGCCGACGACGGGCCGTCGCCCGTGGAAGATGCGACAACGGGTCCGTGCAGCGCACGAGGGGTAACGGCGAAGGTCGAGCGTCGCCGCAAGTAGTGGATCTTGTCTCCGCGGATTCAGGGTGCACGTGATGGTGGAGCTGCTTGACCAGCCGCCTGACAACGGCCCCTGCCTAAGGAAGCGTCCAGCGGACGTCTACGGACTCGACGATGCCGCCCACCTGGGCATCATCGCCTGTCGTGCCCGAGTCACTGTTGCTTCGGTACGAATGAGTCCCCTGCCGCCCGTCCTGCCTGTGTCACGCGCTCGCAGTCAGCTTGATCGGACAGATAGCCTGCTGCGCGTGGTTGACGCTCTGCAGCCTGTCAGCGAGATGCCGACGTGGGACGGCTTCTTGCTGCCCGTCCTTCAGGTCCTCAGTGACGGGGAGACGGTCCAGGCTCGCGAGGTTCAAGATCGCGTCGCTGACCATGTCAAGCTCACCGATGCCCAACGAGACGAGGCAGGGGGTCGGCAAAGTCGCGGTGACTGGGCGCTGAGCTGCGACGACACGCGGCCGTAGGTACGGGTGCGGGCACGGCCCTGACGGTGATCATGGCGGTTCTGACGCCAGCCTTGATCATCGGAAGAGAGCCGTGCCCGCGCCTGCATCATTGTCGATCGCTGCCGTCGCCGACCAGGTGGACGGGGTGGAGTTACCCGATCCGGGCGTGCTGGCCCCGAACCTGGCCGACGCCCTGGGCGAGGTGATCGACCCGCGCCACCGTCGCGGGGTCCGCCACGGGCTGGTCGTGGTGCTGACCGCCGCGGTGTGCGCGGTCGCGGCTGGGGCTCGCTCGTTCGTTGCGGTCGCCGAGTGGGTCACCGACCTGCCGGCCGATGTCGCCGCCGCGCTGAGCGTGGAGCATCGGTGTCCGTCGGAGTCGACGATCCGCCGGATCCTCGGTCAGATCGACGCCGACCGGTTCGACGCGGTGATCGGCGGGTTCGTGCAGCGCCTGTGCGCGTCGAGTGCATCCGTCGGCCGGCGCCGCGTGCTGGCCCTGGACGGCAAGACCGTGCGCGGTTCGCGTGGTGACCATGGCACTGCCCGGCATCTGTTGGCGGTGATCGACCAGCAGACCCGGGCCGTGCTCGGCCAGGTCGAGGTCAGGGACAAGACCAACGAGATCACCGCGTTCGCGCCGCTGCTCGACACTCTGACCGGCCTGGACCTGACCGGGGTGGTCATCACCGCCGATGCACTACACACCCAGCGCGAGCACGTCGCCGACCTGCGCGCCCGGGGCGCGCACTGGGTACTGACGGTGAAGGGCAACCAGCCCCGGCTGCGCCGCCAGCTCGCCGGGCTGCCCTGGCGCGGGAGCGAGCCCGACCATCGCAGCGTGCAGACTGCGCACGGGCGCCGGGAGATCCGCACGATCAAGGTCGTGACCATCGCGGCCGGGATCGAGTTCCCGCACGCCGCCCAGGCGCTGCAGATCACCCGCAAGACCCGCCCCGCGAACACCCGGTCGGGCCGGCGCCCCCGGTGGCGCACCGAGACCGTCTACGCGATCACCGACCTGGGCCCGCACCAGGCCCGCCCCGACGAACTCGCCGCCTGGATCCGCGGCCACTGGCAGATCGAGAACGGACTGCACTGGGTCCGCGACGTCACCTTCGCCGAAGACCTCTCCACGGTCCGCACCGGTGCCGGACCGCAGGTCATGGCCTCACTGCGGAACCTGGTGATCAGCCTGCACCGCCTGGCCGGAGCCACCAACATCGCCGCAGCGCTACGACATCACAGCCGCGACGCCCTTCGTCCACTTCAGCTAATCAAGATCATCTGACTTTGCCGACCCCCTGCGAGACGAGGTCCTCGATTCCGGGCAGCAGCGGTTCCGGAACCGCGTCGGTTGGGCAGTCTCCTCGCTGGCCCGAGCCGGAGCGCTCGACCGTCCGCGACGTGGGTCGTACACCGTGACCGATGTGGGGCGGCGCCTGCTCGCCAAGCACCCGCACCGGCTGGACGAGGTCGACCTGAGACAGATTCCGGCGTACCGCGACCACGTCCCGGCCCGGCGTGTGCAGGTCCCGTCGAACAACGCACCACCGGTCCAGGAGAACCAGCACAACTCTGAGCTTGATCCGATCGAGCAGATCGAGGCCGGCACCGCCCGGCTCCGAGCGGAGGTCAGCACGCAGCTGCTCGAACGGTTGCGCTCCGCCAGTCCTGACTTCCTCGAGCAATCGGTCCTCGACGTGTTGGTCGCGATGGGCTACGGAGGGGTCGAGCAGCGCGCCCGTCGCATCGGCGGTAGCGGGGATGGCGGGGTCGACGGCGTCATCGACCAAGACCCCCTCGGTCTGGCTCGCATCTATGTCCAGGCGAAGCGGTACGCACCGGACACGGTTGTCGGTCGACCCCAGGTACAGGGGTTCGTCGGCGCCCTTCATGGTCAACAAGCCAATCAAGGTGTCTTCATTACTACGAGCACCTTCTCCCGGGAGGCCGTCGAGTACGCCCGTTCTGTCAACGCGAGCGTGATCCTCATCAATGGGGAAAGGTTCGCGAACCTCATGATCGATCGCGGGGTCGGCGTACAGGAAGTGCAGACGTACACGATCGTCAAGCTTGACGAGGACTACTTCGAGTAGTCAGCGAAGCGGGTGACCTCAGGGAGCCTCTGATGCTGCGCCACGACGACCGGACTCAGCCGGAGCAACCCCGGAGCGGACTGCCAACGATCGCCCAGCTCAGCCGGTACGACACGGCACCGGCCACTACGGGGCGGCACCACGTCGCCGCTTTCACGTCGAGGTGGTCACCGCGCCTCTCCGGCTCCGGCTTAAGGCACGGCCACTGTCTTCGGCATGATGAGGCAGATGACCGATGTACCAGCGGGCGCCGAGGCTCAGAGGCGGCCACAAGTAAACGACTACGACGCTTTTGCTGCAGCCTACTCGGCGGAGAATGACGACAGCCTCGCCAACGCGTACTACGAGCGCCCCGCCATGGTGGCGATGGCTGGAGACGTAACGGGCCGCCGCGTCCTTGACGCTGGGTGCGGTTCGGGAACGCTGTCCGCTGCGCTGCGCGACCAAGGGGCCGCTGTCACGTGCATGGACGCGAGTGCTGGGATGCTCGACCTGGCGAAGAAGCGCCTCGGCGACGACGCTGAGCTGCGATTGGCCGACCTCAACGACCCTCTGCCGTTCGAAGACGGCGCGTTCGACGACGTGATCGCCTCGCTGGTGCTGCATTACATTGAGGACTGGGCTCCGGTACTGATCGAGATGCGGCGGGTTCTGGAGCCCGGCGGCAGGCTGTTCGCCTCCGTCGACCACCCGATCGTTGCGTACACCATTCACGAGCCCCGGCCGGACTACTTCGAAAACACCAGCTACGAGTTCGAGTGGGAATTCGGAGGGCAGCGGGTGCCCATGCGGTTTTGGCGCAAGTCACTGCAGTCGATGCTAGACGCTTTCATGACCGCTGGATTCCGTGTCACGCGCATCACTGAACCGCAGCCCCTTCCGGAGGCGCGCGACTTACACCCTAGGGCCTTCGCTCACTTCTCGACTGCACCCGGGTTCCTCTTCTTTGCACTTGAAGCAGGTCAGGAGTAGCCCTTTCACCTGCCGGGACCCGAGCTCAGCTCGTGCAATTGGCGTGCAACTACCGGCGGTCAACCACGGTCAGTCGCGGGGCTGTCCGTCCCCTATCCCTGCAGGTCAACGTCGCAGAGCGCCAGTCTTGCGAGGCCTTCCAAACTGGCTACGCGGGTTCGATTCCCGTCGCCCGCTCCACGCTCTGAACAGCGGAAACGCTGATCAGCTCTGATCTTGAGACAGACTTCGTGCATCAAACGTGGTGCGAGTCGGTCCTAGCGTTGACTGCATGGCAGGTCGACAGCTCGCGAGCACGGCTCGCGCCCGGGGCAGCATCACCACGCTTCCGAGCGGCACCATCCGCGTCCGGGTCTACGCCGGGATCGACCCGGTGTCCGGGCGCCGGCACTACCTCACCGAGCTGGTCCAGCCCGGGAAGAAGGCGCAGCGCGAGGCCGAGGCCGTTCGGGCCCGGCTGCTCGCCCAGGTCGAGGAGCGCCGCAACCCGCGGACCAACGCCACGGTCGACGAGCTGGTGCGGCGCCACCTCGACCAGTTCGCCGGGGCGCCGAACACCCTGCAGATGTACCGCGGGCACGTGAAGAACCACATCTCCCCGCTGCTCGGGCGGATCAACATCGGCCGCCTGGACCCCGAGATCCTGGATTCCTTCTACGCCGAGCTGCGCCGCTGTCGGATCCACTGCTCCGGACCCGGGCTCGTCGATCATCGGACCCGCCAGGACCACGAGTGCGACGACCGGTGCCGCCCGCACCGGTGCAAGCCGCTCTCGGCGACGACGATCCGGCACATCCACTTCATCCTCTCCGGCGCCTACAAGCGCGCCGTGCGCTGGCGCTGGGTCGCGGTGAACCCGCTCGCGCAGGCCGAGCCGCCGCCGGCCCCGAAGTCGAACCCGCGGCCGCCGAGCGCCGAGCAGGCCGCGCAGCTCCTCAACAAGGCGTGGGACGACCCGGACTGGGGCGCCTTGATCGGGACTGTAAGAACATCGGTGTAACTCCGATCAAGGAGTGTGGACCCGATGACAGACCTGGCAGACGAGCCGGTGGTTGACCTCGACGCGGTAACCGACGGCCCGGCCGAGGGTGCAGGCCCAGCCGGGCTGGACCCTGTCGATGAGCAGCTGATCGCCCAGCTCGCCGGCCGGGCACGGGCGAACGGGCTGGAGCTGACCGGGGAGAATGGTCTGCTCGCGCAGCTGACCAAGCGGGTCCTGGAATCCGCTCTGGAAGGTGAGATCACCGATCACCTCGGCTACGAGTCCCACGACCCGGCCGGCCGTGACGGCGGGAACTCTCGCAACGGTCACCGGTCGAAGACCGTGCTGACCGAGGCCGGGCCGGTCGAGCTCGATGTGCCCCGGGACCGGGACGGCTCGTTCACCCCGAAGATCGTCGCCAAGCGGCAGCGCCGCATGTCCGGGGTCGACGAGCTCGTGCTGTCGCTGTCGGCGAAGGGCCTGACCACCGGGGAGGTCCAGGCTCACCTGGCCGAGGTCTACGGCGCCCAGGTGTCCCGGCAGACGATCTCGACGATCATCGACAAGGTCATCGAGGCGATGGTCGAGTGGCAGAACCGGCCACTCGACCCGGTCTACCCGGTGATCTTCATCGACGCGATCCACGTCAAGATCCGCGACGGGAAGGGCGCGAACCGGCCCGTCTATGTCGCGCTCGCGGTGACCTGTGAGGGCCGCCGGGAGATCCTCGGGCTCTGGGCCGGGGACCCCCTGCAGCGGCGGCGAGGGCGCGAAGTACTGGCTGCACATACTCACCGAGATCCGTAACCGCGGCGTCGGTGACGTGCTCATGGTTGTCTGTGACGGCCTGGCGGGGCTGCCGGATGCGATCGGCGCGGTCTGGCCCGCCACTATCACCCAGACCTGCGTGGTGCACCTGCTGAGCAATGCTTGAGACCTGTGGATGACCGGGGAGGGGTCGTACCCTCCCGGTGATCTTGACGGTCCTCAAGCAAGGCCGGCGCGCCAACGCCGGTCGGAAGGGTACGACCCGTGCTCACAGTAGTTCCCGAACCCGACGGCGGCGACGAGTCCCGCCGTGAGCCCCGCCCGGCCGTGATCGACGAACTGGTCCGCGAGGGCGCCCGCCGGATGCTGGCCGAGGCGTTGCAGGCCGAGGTCGACGACTACATCGCCCGCCACGCCGGCGAGCGCGACGAGCACGGCCGCCGGCTGGTGGTACGCAACGGTTCCCACCAGCCCCGCGACGTGCTCACCTCGGCCGGAGCGGTCGAGGTGACCGCACCCCGGGTGAACGACCGGCGCACCGATCCCGACACCGGCGAGCGACGCCGGTTCTCCTCGGCGATCCTGCCGCCGTGGTGCCGGCGCACCCCGAAGATCACCGAGGTACTTCCGCTGCTCTACCTGCACGGCCTGTCTTCGGGGGACTTCGTGCCCGCGCTGGGGCAGTTCCTCGGCTCCACGGCCGGGCTGTCGGCGGCCACGGTCACCAAGCTGACCGAGACCTGGGAGGCCGAGCAACGCGCCTTCGCCGCCCGCGACCTGTCCGGAGTGGACTACGTCTACCTGTGGGCCGACGGGATCCACGTCAACATCCGCCTCGAAGAACACAAGCTGTGTCTGCTCGTGCTGATCGGGGTCCGCGCCGACGGTCGCAAGGAACTCGTCGCTCTCGCTGACGGCTACCGCGAGTCGACCGAGTCGTGGGCAGACCTGCTGCGCGACTGCGCACGGCGCGGCATGCGGGCCCCGGTACTCGCGATCGGCGACGGGGCGCTCGGGTTCTGGGGCGCGCTGCGCGAGGTCTTCCCGGCCACGCGGGAGCAGAGGTGCTGGTTTCACAAGATCGCAGGCGTGCTCGGCGCCATGCCGCGCTCCGCCCACCCTGGGGCGAAGAAGGCGCTGGCCGAGATCTGGAACGCCGAGGACCGCCGTTACGCCCTCGAGGCCGTGAAGTCCTTCGAGGCCGTGAAGTCTTTCGAGGCCACCTACGGGGCGAAGTTCGCCAAGGCGGTCTCCAAGATCACCGATGACCTCGACGAGCTGCTGGAGTTCTACGACTACCCGGCCGAGCACTGGCAGCACCTGCGCACCACCAACCCGATCGAGTCCACCTTCGCCACCGTCCGGCACCGCACGAAGATCACGAATGGGCCGGGATCCCGGGCGGCCGGGCTGGCGATGGCGTTCAAGCTGATCGAAGCTGCCCAGGACCGCTGGCGCGCGGTGAACGGCCCGCACCTGGTGGCACTCGTCCGCGCCGGCGCCACGTTCACCGGCGGCCAGCTCGTCGAACGACCCGACGACCACCACCAACCGGAAGCCGCCTAAAGATCTTCATCCACAGGTCTTGACGATTGCTCGAGATCGTCTGCCGGGACACCTGGGCGCCGTAGACCTCGGCCAGGTGAGCCTGGACCTCCCCGGTGGTCAGGCCCTTCGCCGACAGCGACAGCACGAGCTCGTCGACCCCGGACATGCGGCGCTGCCGCTTGGCGACGATCTTCGGGGTGAACGAGCCGTCCCGGTCCCGGGGCACATCGAGCTCGACCGGCCCGGCCTCGGTCAGCACGGTCTTCGACCGGTGACCGTTGCGAGAGTTCCCGCCGTCACGGCCGGCCGGGTCGTGGGACTCGTAGCCGAGGTGATCGGTGATCTCACCTTCCAGAGCGGATTCCAGGACCCGCTTGGTCAGCTGCGCGAGCAGACCATTCTCCCCGGTCAGCTCCAGCCCGTTCGCCCGTGCCCGGCCGGCGAGCTGGGCGATCAGCTGCTCATCGACAGGGTCCAGCCCGGCTGGGCCTGCACCCTCGGCCGGGCCGTCGGTTACCGCGTCGAGGTCAACCACCGGCTCGTCTGCCAGGTCTGTCATCGGGTCCACACTCCTTGATCGGAGTTACACCGATGTTCTTACAGTCCCCACGTTCGTCTCTCGCATGAATGATCCGCCTCAGTCGGTGAAGATCGTCGTGAGGGCCGCCGCGACGTCACGATGATCGCGCACCAGCCGGCACCGTCCGCGCCCGAGGCGGGCGAGGTCGCGACCGAGGTCAACGTCGTCCTCCCCCGAGGTGTCGAGCAGGACGTCGAGACGGGGCAGGCGGGCGGCGGTGAGGCGCGGGTCCGGGCCGGCGTTGTGCACGCAGTCCGACAGCAGCAACACCCGGGCGTCGCGCGGCGGCACCCCGGCGAGCTGACGGCTTGCGACCTGCAGCGCGAACGCCACGTTCGTCAGGCCCCGGGTGGGCACCCGCAGCAGCAGGTCGAGCACGGCCAGCGGCTCCAGCTGCTCGCCCGGGCGGACGAGCACGGCGGCGTCGGACCAGAACGCCACGACCGCGAGCGAGTCCCGACCCAGCTCCGCGGCCAGCGCGCCGACGGTGGCCGCCGCGGTACGCACCCGTTCGCCCTTCATCGACCCGGAGACGTCGACGACGAGCACCACCGAGCGGCGCGTGCGGACCCGTTCCCGGACCCACACGTCGTCCTCGGTGATCACGGCGGTGCCTGCCACGGACTCCAGGGTGCGCTCGAGGTCCAGCTCGTCGGAGCCCCCGGACCAACGCAGGCTGGTGAGCTCCCCGACGCCGCGCCGCGCCCGTCGGTCGCGGGGTGGGCGCGCCACCGCGAGGGTCCGGGCGATCTGCCGAGCCCGAGCCCGAGCGAGCAGGTCGGCCTGCGAGGACTCGGTGAGCTCCGCGAGTGCGATCAGGTCGGCGTCCTCGTCGGACTCCCCCGGAGCGGTGACACCCGCCCGCGCCGGGCGGGCCGCGGAGCGCCGCCGGTCACCGGACGACAGCACCAGCCCGCCACCACCGGCCGAGGGCCGGAAGAGTGAGGGCTCCTCGTCGAGCTGCTTGGGACGACGCCGCAGCGGCCGCAGCGCCCGGGTGCGGCGACCCGAACCCGGGCGGTCTCGGCGGGTCAGCGGTGAGTCGGCCTCGACCGCTCTTCAACCGGGTTCCGCCGCTGCGGGCAGCAGCAGGAAGTGGTCCTCCCAGATCTCGTGGAGCACCTGCTCGGGGGTGGCATCGGTGGTCTCGTCGAGCTGGATGCGTCCGGACAGCGCGAGGAGCATCGCGTCCTTGACGAGCGCGGTGTAGTCCGGCGGGAGATCCCGAGGAGGCGCCACCGAGGGCTGCTCGGGCAGGGCCACGTCGCGCATCGCCGCGAGCTGCGCCGCGATCAGGGCGACGTCGATGGCGCCACGCACGCTGCTGCCCTGGCGGACGTCGTCGCGCTCGCGGGTGGCCCGCGTCAACGCCACGGCGTCGGCCACGAGCCGGGCCGAGGAGATCGCGGCGCGGCGGGTGACGATGCCCCGCTCGGCCTCGGCGTCCTGGTAGTCGATCGCCATCCGGCAGATCCGGTCGTGCACCGAGGTGGAGAGCCGGGTGGTGCCGATGGTGTCGTAGGGGTTCATCGACGCCACCACCCGGAACGTGGGCGCCGCCTCCACCGTGCCCACCCGCGGCACCGCGATCCGGCGCTCGGCCATCGCGGTGAGCAGCGTGTTGAGCGTGTCCTCCGGCGCCCGGTTGAACTCCTCGACGTAGAGGAACCCGCCGCTGCGCATCGCCTCCACCAGGGGTCCCGGCACGAAGTTGTCCGCGGTGTAGTCCTCCCGCAGCACCCGTGCGGGGTTGTGGTGGCCCACCAGGCGGGTCGGGGTGAGGTCCGCGTTGCCCTCGACGAACAACAGCGGGATGCCCCACTCGAGAGTGATCGCCCGCAGCAGCGTCGACTTGGATGTACCGGGCGGGCCCTCCAGCAGGACGTCGCGACCGGCGGCGACGGCCGCGAGCAGGAGATCCAGCTCCCGCTCGCGGCCCACCAGATGCCGAGCGACTTTGGCCCGGACCCCACGCACGGACCCGCCGTCTGCGCCGGTGACCCGGCTGCCGGTGATGGCGGTGTCGGTGATCGACGCGTCGGCGATGGTGCTGTCGGGGACGGATCCGTTGATCGCCGACTCGTGCAGTGTCATCGGATCGTGCAGCCCGCGTCGACCTTCATCTCCAGTCCGGTGACGTAGCGGGCCTCGTCCGACGCCAGGTAGAGCACGGCGTTGCTGATGTCGACCGGGTCGACGACCTCGACCGGCATGGTGTTCATGAAGATCGGGCCCATCGTCGGACTCTGCTCGATGAACTGGTTCATCCCGCCCAGCCCCGCCACCAGCGGGGTGTCCACGCCGGCGGGGTGGATCGTGTTGACGCGGATGTTGTGCTCGGCGAGCTCGTTGGCCAGCGAGCGCATCACGCCCACGATCCCGTGCTTGGCGGCGACGTAGGGGGCGAGCCACGGCTGCCCCTTGATGCCCGACGTCGAGCTGGTGATGATGATCGAGCCGCCGCCCGCCGTCAGCAGGTGCGGGATGGTCGCCACACAGGTGTGCCAGACACCGGTCAGGTTGACGTCGAGGGTGTCCGCCCAGATCTGCGGGGTCACCTCGTCCCACTTCTGCACCGTGCAGATGCCGGCGTTGGCGGAGACGATGTCGAGCCGGCCGAGCTGGGCCACACCCTCGTCGACGGCGGCCTTGAGCGCCGCGGCGTCGCGAACGTCGGCCTTGACCGCCACGATCCGGCGGTCCAGCGCCTCGACGGCCTTGACCGTGTCGGCGAGGTCCGCCTCGGTGGCCATCGCGTAGCCGACCGTGTCGAAGTCCTGGCAGGTGTCGACGGCGATGATGTCGGCGCCCTCCTCGGCCAGCCGGACCGCGTGGCTGCGGCCCTGGCCCCGGGCGGCTCCGGTGATGAACGCGACTTTGCCCTGCACACGCCCCATGGCGCGGCTCCTCTCGTGGATGGTGGTCTTGCTCGTGCTTACTTCTGCGTCATGCCGAGGTTGTCGAACCCCTTGATCCCGGCCGTCGAGCTGGTGAGGATGATCGCCCCGCCCGCTTCGACCAGATGTCGAGCGCGATGATGTCCGCGCCCTCCTCGGCGAGGCGCAGCGCGTGCGAGCGGCCCTGCCCCCGCGCAGCGCCGGTGATGAACGCGACCTTGCCCGTCACACGTCCGGCCATGGTCTGCGGTCCCCTACTTCTGGTTGAAGCCGGCGTCGACCGGGATCTGCGCGCCGGTGACGTAGCGCGCCTCCTCCGAGGACAGCCAGACGACGGCGTTGGAGACGTCGACGGGCTCGATCATCTCCACCGGCAGCGGGTTCTTCAGGGCCTCGAGCATCTCGGAGTGCTCGGTGAACCACTTCTGCATGAAGTCGTTGGTGACCAGCGGGGTGTTGACGCCGGTCGGGTGCACCGTATTGACCCGGATCGAGTACTTCGCCAGCTCCAGGGCCAGCGACCGCATCAACCCGACCACACCGTGCTTGGCCGCGGCGTAGTGCGCGATCTGCACGAAGCCCTTCATGCCGGCGGTCGAGCTGGTGAGCACGATCGAGCCGCCGTTGCCAGCCGCGATCATCGCGGGGATCGCCGCCTTGCAGGTCTTCCAGACGCCGGACAGGTCGATGTCGATCGTCTCGTCCCAGACGTCCTCGGTCATGTCCCAGGCGTTCTCGACGTAGGAGACGACGCCGGCGTTGCCGCAGACGATGTCGAGGCGGCCGAACTCGGCGACGCCCTCATCCACCACGGCCTGCATCGCCGCCATGTCTCGGACGTCGGCCTGCCGGGCGATGATGCGGCGGTCCAGGTCCTCGACCAGCTTCACCGTCTGCGCGAGGTCCTCGGCCGTGCCCAGCGCGTAGGGCACCGTGCGCATGTCCTGGCAGGCGTCCAGCGCGATGACGTCCGCGCCCTCCTCCGCCAGGCGCACCGCGTGCGACCGGCCCTGCCCCCGCGCTGCGCCGGTGACCAGCGCGACCTTGCCTGCCAACCGTCCGGCCATGTCGGCTCCTCCTTGAGCTGTCCTGTGCAGCTGAAGGTACGAGCGGCCGACATGCGGATCTTGACCGTGCCCGCACGCGCTCTTGCACGAGGCCGCACAGCCGGCGGAGGAGTCAGCTGCGGGCGCGTCGTTCCCGCGGGGTGATCCCGTAGCGCACCTTGAAGGCGCGGGTGAAGTGCGACGCGTGGCTGAAACCGACGGCGAGAGCGATCTCGGAGATCGTGCGGCGCGCCCAGCGGGTGTCGACCAGCAACGCGTGCGCCCGGCCGAGCCGCTCCTCGAGCAGCCACCGCCCCGGGGACGTGCCGTCGGCCTCCAGGAGCGCGTAGAGATAGCGCTGCGAGATGTTGATGCCGTCGGCGATGACGGCGGGCGTGAGCTCCGGATCGGACAGGTGACCGCGGATGAAGCTCCGTGCCCGGGCCAGGTGCACCGCGCGGACGGACCGGCCCTCGACATCGCCGCCGACCCGGTCGTGCAGGGCTGCGGCCACCAGGTCGAGGACGGATCCGCTGACCGGTGCCACCGATTCGGTCTTCTCACCATAGAGCGGAAGGGACCGCAGGAGCCCGGAGGCGAGCGCACCGACGCCGCTGGTCCCGGTGACGGTGACGCCGGTGGCCCCGGCGAACCCCGGCAGCCACGCGCCCAGCTGGTCGCGGGGCACGCGCACCACGATCTGCCGGGACCGGTCACCGAGGCGGCCGCGGTACGGACGGGCGCTGTCGAGCAGCACGAAGTCACCGGGCCGGTCGAGCACCGCGCGCCGTTCGTCCTGCTCGAACACCCCCTCGCCCTGCACGAGCAGGGTGAGGAACAGGTCATCGGTGTCGGCGCGGCTGATCAGCCGGGCCGTGCGGGCGACCTCGTGCGCGTCGGCGGTGACCGTGTCCACGTGCAGCCGGTCGACGATGCTGCGCACGATCTCTCCCACGAACCGGTCGGACGACGGCCCGGCGGCGTTCGCGGTCAGCTCGACGATGTGTCGGCAGATGGCGTCGCGCCAGTACGCGAAGCCGTCGTGGCCGTCGACGTCGGAGGTCGAGAGTCGCACTGCCATCAACCACCTCGCACGGCCGGGATCGGGGTGCCTCCCATCGTGCCACCAACCGCCGCGATCCCGGCCGTCGAGCGAACGGTGGACCCCGCCGGCGCGGGCGCTCAGCTCGGGAGTTCCTCGAGGGTCTCGACGTCGCCGCCGTCGGGTTCGGGAACTACAGTGGAGCACGGGTCGTACCCTTCCGACCGGCGTTGGCGCGCCGGCCTTGCTTGAGGACCGTCAAGATCACCGGGAGGGTACGACCCCTCCCCGGTCATCCACAGGTCTCAAGCATTGCTCGACGGGGGATGCCAGGACGCCCGTTCGCTGATCACCGCAGAGTGGTGGAGGGGAGCATCTGCCGGTTCCGGTGCGGGCTGGCCTGGCGTGATGTCCCGGTCGAGTTCGGTCCGTGGCAGACCCTGTGGAAGCGTCACCGCCGCTACAGCGGTGACGGCACCTGGGATCACATTCTCGCTGCTCTGTTGGCCGATGCCGACTCCGCCGGCCTGGTCGGCTGGGCGGTCAGCGTCGACTCGTCGATCATTCGCGCCCATCAGCACGCCGCGACCCTGTCCCGGGACACAGGGGGCAGGATCGAACTACAAGAATCTGCGCATCGAGCCGCCCGATCACGCCGTGGGTCGTTCCCGCGGCGGCCTGACCACGAAGATCCACCAGCTCGTTGACGGACACGGCCGTCCGCTGGTCGTACTCGTCGGACCCGGCCAGGCCGGCGACGCCCCGATGTTCACGTACCTGATGTCGCACCTGCACATCGACCGTGTCGGCCCGGGCCGGCCGCGGACCCGCCCCGAGCGAGTCCGCGCCGACAAGGCCTACTCCTCGCGGGCGATCCGCCGTCACTTGCGCGAGCACCGACCAGCCGGGCGGGCGCGGGAGGGCGCGGACCGCGCTCGGATGAGTCTCGGTCAATACCCCCAGCCGCGCCCCAGCATGGCGGAGACCAGCACGCTGACCAGCTCTGCGCCCCGATGCGGATCGGCCGCCCAGATGTCGCGGCTAAGCGCAAGCGTCAGGGTCGCCGCCACCTCACCGGTGCGCTCGTCGTGGACTACGCCCGGCGAGGCCAGCAACGTCCCCATCGGGTCGTCCGCGTTCACCGGCCGCAGCTCCTCCTCGCGCTCGTCGCCGTCCCGCTGTGGGACGGCGGTAGAACGACAGCGCTGGCGCGCCACCAAGATGACAGCGCCGTCAGATCGGCTCCAACAGGGGCAAGGCTGGTGCTCGTACAGTCGGGCTCGCCCCTCACGGCGTCCCGGCGAGCCTGCCGGGACGGGTGACGATCACCCCGTCGTTGTCGCTCCACAAGTGTTGTCCCGGTACGAAAGTTGCACCTCCGAAGCTGACAGGAATGTCGATCTCTCCCGTGCCGTCGAACGCACCGCGGCGCGGATTCGATCCGAGCGCCTTGATCCCCAGGTCGATCGTTGCCAGTGTGCGGGTGTCGCGTACGGCGCCGGCGATGACCAGACCTGTCCATCCGTTCTGCACTGCGCGGTCGGCGAGCACGTCACCGAATAGCGCGCAGCGCAACGAGCAGCCGCCATCGACGGCGAGGACCGCTCCGTCGCCAGGCCGGGCCAGCAGTTCCCGGAGGAGCCCGACGTCGTTGTGACAGCGCAGGGTGCGGATCGGTCCGTCGAACTCCGTGCGTCGGCCGTACTGGCGGAACTGCAGATCACAGCTATCGAGGATGTCGCCTTGGGCATCCATCCGGTCGGCGGTGTCCATCTGGTGATAGGCCTTCCGGTACGTGGTGGTTCCGCGTCGCGGGCGGTGGGACGGGTCGGTCCTAGACGACGGAGTCGTCGCGCAGCCGCTCGATTTCGGCGGCGTCGTATCCGAGGCTCGCGAGCACGTCGTCGGTGTGTTCGCCGAGCTCGGGCCCGGTCCATCGGACTCCGCCAGGGGTCGCGGACAGGCGCGGGGCGACGTTTTGCATGGCGAACTCGTGGCCACGGCTGTTGTGGGCCCGCACGATCGCGTTCCGGGCGGCGAAGTGCTCGTCGGCGAACATGTCCTCGGACCGGTAGACGCGGCCGGCGGGAACGCCGCCCTCGTGCAGCATGTCGAGGAGGACGTCGGCGGTGTGCTCGGCCGACCAGTCGGCGATCAGGTCGTCGAGCTCAGATTGACGTTCGCCGCGCGCGTGGTGGCTGGCGTAGCGGTCGTCGGTGGCGAGTTCGGGCCGGCCCATGACGGCGGCCAGGCGCCGGAAAACGGTGTCCTGGTTGGCGGCGATGAGGATGCTGCTGGCGTCGGCGGTGGGGTAGACGTTGCTGGGCGCGATGTGGGGCAGGATCGCGCCGGTGCGTTCGCGCTGGTGCCCGATGGCGTCCCATTCGGTCACCGAGGCCTCCATCATCGCCAGCACCGCCTCGTAGATCGCCGAGTCCACGATCTGCCCGCGTCCGGTCGTGGTTCTCGCGTTGAGTGCGGCGACGGCGCCGAGTGCGGCGTAGGTGCCGGCCAGGGAGTCGCCGATGCTGATGCCGGCGCGCGCCGGCGGTCGGTCCGGTTCCCCGGTCAGGTAGCGAAGGCCGCCCATCGCCTCGCCGATCGAGCCGTAGCCGGCGCGGGGAGCGTAGGGACCGGTCTGACCGAATCCTGTGACTCGCACGATGATCAGGCCCGGGTTGGTCTCCCATAGACGTTCCGGGGAGAGGTTCCAGCGTTCGAGCGTTCCGGGTCGGAAGTTTTCGATCAGGATGTCGGCCTGGTCGAGCAGTTGTTGGGCGATCTGCTGCCCCGGCTGCACCCGCAGGTTCAGGGTGATCGATTTCTTGTTGCGGGCGATCACGGGCCAGGTGAGGGAGTCACCGTCGGCGTTGGACACGCCCCACAGCCGCATTGGGTCGCCGACCTCGGGCGACTCGACTTTGACGACGTCGGCTCCCATGTCCCCGAGAAGCTGCCCGCAGAAGGGTCCGGCGATCAGCTGGCCCATCTCGACGACGCGAGTGCCTGCCAGCGCGCCCGCGGGGGGCTCTGTGGGCATCAGGTATCTCCTTCGGGATCCGCCGCGACCGTGGAGTCCATGAGGACCGCACGGGCGGCGATGATGTGGGATCGCATGACGGAGGCGGCCCAGTCGGGCACGCCGGCGCGCAGGGCGGCTGTCAGCTCGCGGTGGTGGCCCATGCTGCGGTCGAGCGCTTCGGGGGTGTAGCGCGCGAAGGTCCGCACGACGAGCGGGACCTGCACGACGGAGGCGAGCATGGTGGCCAGCCGGGGGCTGTCGGCGCCGTCGATGATGATGCTGTGGAAGCGGGAGTTGAGCTCGCTGAGCGTGTGCAGGTCGTGTCGGCCGCCGCGCCGCGCGCAGGCCTCCATCTGCTCGCACAGCTCGGTGAGATGGTCGTTGTCCTGACCGCCGATGCGTTCGGCGGCCCGTCCCGCGGCGTGGCTTTCCAGCATGATCCGCAGCTGGTAGATCTCCTCGAGGTCGGCCACCGACCAACGGGCGACGCGGGCGCCGCGGTTGGGCAGGATTTCAACGAGGCCGTACGACGACAGAGTCCGGAGCGCCTCACGAACGGGGGTGCGGCTCACGCCGAGCTGTGCCGCGAGCTCGACCTCCTGCAGCCTGGCCCCTGGCTCGAGGGTGCCGTCCAAGATCAAGCGGCGTAGCTGCGTCGCGGCCTGCTCGGTGGCAGCTGCCATGGTCCCCTCGTTTCGGTGGTGGGCTGGTGGCCGTCGGCTCGCTCGGACGGCGCGATGGCGGGGCGATCGCCGTCCTGCGAAACCTCAGCACTGTGCCGGGGTGGCCCGGCAACCGGGCCACCCGTTGCTCAGCCCGCGGTCGCGGCGTCCACTGCCCGCAGCCCGGCCTGGGCGATGGCCATGTCCTGCGAGTAGTGCCCGCCGCTCACCCCGATCCCGCCGATGACAGCGCCGTCGACGGTGATCGGGTAGCCACCTCCGAAGGCCACGAGCCTGTCGATTCCGGTCGGGGCTCCAACGCGCAGGGGCTCGTCACCCTTGATGAAGTCGAACCAGCCGTCGGTCGGCATGCTGAAACCTGCGGCGGTGTAGGCCTTGTCATGGGCGACCTGCACCGAGAGGAGCGGGGCCCCGTCCATGCGCGCGAAGGCCTTCTGGACGCCGGACTCGTCGACGACGGACACGACGTAGGCGCCTCCGTCGGCTGCTGCCTGGGCCACGGCCTCGCGCACGATCGCCTGGGCCAGCTCCAGCGTGATGGACGGCCGGTTGTAGGTGCTGCTCATGGGTGGGGCTCCTTGTCTGTTCCGGACCGACTAGGGACGATGCATACAATCGAGTCACCGGTGATCTGTCAAGTACAGAGTGATGATCGCATGTATGTATGCGTCCTGTGGGGTGGTTCCGACAGGCGAAGCGCCCTTGACTGACACCGAAGAGCGCTCTTGGCCCACGTACATACTGGTCAGTGCGGTTTCAGTTGCTGGGTGCGGATTCTGCTGCCAGTCAGCCAGTCTCTGCCAGTGCGGCTGAACTGTGTGCACGTCGGCTGTCTTGGCGCGTGCGGAAGTGGTGCTTGACACCACAGTTGGAGCGTAGTTGCATACAGATGCCGCGTCGCTGCGGGTGCCTCATCGTCACCGGCCGCGGCAGGGGTACGGCCGACACAGACATCGAGGATTCGAGGCGACGATGGGCAAGCTCGACGGCAAGAACGTCGTGATCACCGGTGCTGCCGGCGGTATGGGACAGGCCGCCTGTCGCATGTTCTGCGAGGAGGGGGCGACGGTGCTCGGCGCCGACCTCAACGGTGGGGCGGTCAAGGAGCTGGAGTCCAGGCTGAAGGCAGAGGGCCTCGACTACCGCTCCGCCGAGGTCGACGTGACCTCGTCGGCGAGCGTGGCTGAGCTGGCCGCGACCGCGAAGAACGAGCTCGGAGCAGTTGACGTGCTCTACAACAACGCCGGGATCATCATGGGCAAGCCGATCCTGGAGACCACCGAGGACGAGTGGGCCGATGTTGAGCGGCTCAATTCCAAGAGCATCTTCCTCACGACGAAGGCTTTCGTGCCACTGATGGCCGGTCGTAAGGGATCGATCATCAACGTTTCGTCCATCGGCGGGGTCGTCGCGTTCGAGAACATGGGCGCCTACGGAGCGGCGAAGGCCGCGGCCGCGCACTTCTCCCGGGTCGCGGCCGTCGAGTTCGCCCCCGACATCCGAGTCAACGCGATCTGTCCCGGTGTCGTCGACACCCCGATGCCGCGCAACTTCACCAAGGACATGAGCAACCGGGACGAGATCTTCCAGGCCTGGAATCACGAGCACCTCACCGGTCGCCTCGGCCGGCCGGAGGAGGTCGTCTCGCTGGCGCTGTGGTTGGCCAGCGACGACGCCGGGTTCATGACCGGTGCCGTCCTCAACATCGACGGTGGCTACTCCACCCGCTGATGGCCCCCACACCGTCCCCGGTCGACCCGACGTCGATGCGCGACGTGCTCGGCCACTTCTGCTCGGGCGTCACGGTGATCACCGCGATCGGTCCGCGGGGGCCGGTCGGCTTCACCTGTCAGTCGTTCGCGTCACTGTCCCTGGAGCCGCCGCTGGTGAGCTTCGCCCCGGCGCGGACATCGAGCAGCTGGCCTGTAGCCCGCGCGGCGCGCACCTTCTGCGTCAACGTGCTCGCCGACGACCAGGAAGGCGTGTCGAATGCCTTTGCCCGGTCGGGTGCGGACAAGTTCGCCGGGATCGACTGGCGTCCGAGCCGCCGGGGCGCGCCCGTCCTGTCTGGGGCCGTGGCCTGGGTCGAGTGCGAGTTGTGGGCGGAGCACGACGCGGGCGACCACACGTTGGTTGCCGCGTTGGTGCTCGGGCTCGGATCCGACACCGACCGCGCTCCGCTGCTGTTCCATCGCGGCGCCTACGGACTGTGAGAGACGCCGTACGCGAGGAGGAATGGTCCTGATCCCTGACCTGGGCGTCCACCTCGCCGAACCATCCATTCGATACTTGACCTCTAGGGAGTACCCGTGATCCGCGCAGCCGAACAACTGGGCCTCGTCCCCGCCACCCCGCGCCCAGAAAGCCATCGCACACCGCTGGTTGACGGCCGCAGCACGCATCCGATCTTCAACGACCAGCCGCTCAAGCTCGGGCTGTTCGGGACCAACTGCTCCAACGGGCTGACGATCAGTCATGCCGAGACGACCTACGAGCCGACTTGGGAGCACACCCTCAAGGTCGCGCAGAAGGCCGACCGGCTCGGGTTCGAGGCTCTGGTGCCGGTCGCGCGCTGGCGCGGGTTCGGTAGCACCACCAACTTCAATGGCACCTGCTTCGAGACCTACACCTGGGCGACTGGTCTCGCCGCTCAGACCGAGAACATCGGCATCTTCGCCACCTCACACCTTCCGACGGTGCATCCCATCGTGGCGGCGAAGATGGCGGTCACGGCCGACCACGTCTCGCGCGGCCGGTTCGGGCTCAACCTCGTCATGGGTTGGTTCACCCCGGAGATGGAGATGTTCGGCGCCGAGCAGCGTGAGCACGACCAGCGCTACGGCTACGGCCAGCAGTGGATCGATTTCGTCAACAAGCTCTGGACCGAGCCGGGCTCGTTCGACTTCATCACCGATGACTTCCACAGCCTCGACGTCGAGTCCTACCCGAAGCCCTACCAGGCCCCGCGGCCTGCGCTGATCAACGCCGGCAACTCCAAGTCGGGCATCGACTTCTCGGCCCGCAACGTCGACGTCAACTTCGCCGCGATGGACACCGTCGAGACGATGAACAAATACACGTCGCAGCTGAAGGCGATGGCCCGCGAGGACCACCAGCGTGAGATCCAGACCATGACCTTCGGCCTGGTCGTCTGTCGCGACACCGAGGACGAGGCCAAGCGCGACTTCCAGCACATCGTCGACATGGGCGACCGCGAGGGCGCCAACAACGTGATGAAGGTCCTCGGCATGCAGAGCCAGTCGTTCGCCTCGCAGATCGAGTCCTACCAGGAGCGATTCATCGCCGGGTGGGGCGGCTATCCGATCGTCGGCACCCCAGAGCAGGTCGCCGACGAGATGCTGCGCATCCACAACACCGGCGGCATGAACGGGATGATCATGGGGATGCTCGACTACCACGAGGAGATGGACTACTTCGGAGACAACGTCATGCCGCTGCTCAAGCAGGCCGGCCTGCGTCACTGACGTCCCCTGACCTGCCTTCCGCGAGGAGAATGCGCATGGCTGTGGCGATCTGTGAGGTCGGACCGCGTGATGGGCTGCAGAACGAGCCGGAGGTGCTCGCTCCTGCCCTCCGCGCCGAGCTCGCCAACCGGATGGCCCGCACCGGCGTGCCCAGGGTCGAGGCGGCGAGCTTTGTCAACCCCGAGCGCGTGCCGCAGATGGCGGGCGCGGAGGACGTCCTCGCGGCGGTGCAGCCGAGCCCGACCCTGAGCCGGGCCGCATTGGTGCTCAACGAGCGCGGCTATCAGCGGCTCCGCGAAACCTCGTGCGAGGAGGTCCACATCGCGTTCTGCGTGACCGAGACCTTCAACCGACGCAACCAGGGTCACTCGGTGGCGGAGTCGCTGGCGCAGGCAGGGGCGATCGTCGCAGACGCGCACGAGGACGGTCGCCGGGCCACGGTCACCCTGGCTGCGTCGTTCGGCTGCCCCTTCGAGGGAGCCGTGGATCCGGCGATCGTGCTCGGACTCGCCGAGCAGCTCACCACCGCCGACGAGATTGTCTTCGCCGACACGATCGGCGTCGGCGTCCCGCGCCAGGTCCGCGCCCTGCTCGGTGGAGCGCGGCACCTGGGCACGCCGCTGGGTCTGCATCTGCACAACACACGCAACACCGGCTACGCCAATGCCTACACGGCCCTGGACGAGGGGGTAGCGCTTCTGGACGCCTCGGTCGGGGGCATCGGCGGTTGCCCGTTCGCGCCACGTGCCACCGGGAACATCGCGACCGAAGATCTGCTCTACCTGCTGGACCATGAGGGCGTGGACACCGGCATCGACCTCGATGAGGTCATCCGCGTCGCCGAGTGGCTGGAGACCATTCTCGGCCGTCAGCTGCCCGGCCAGCTTTACCGCGCTGGTTCCTTCCCACCAGCCCTCTCATGACAGGGGCGAGCAGGGTCGCTTCGCCTGGGACAGGTATGCCGCTGCGCGGCAGTTCGTCGTGGACGGTCGCGAGTAAACGCCTGGCTCGGATAAGCTGAACCGAAGCGATCCCCGCACTTTCCAGCCGTCGGCGGCAACACAACGTGTCGAGAATGGGTCGTTTCTCGACGCCCGTCGACTGGCCGCCGAACCCGCAGGTCGACGCTGTCGGTAACACGCGTGGGACTGCCCAGAGTTCAGTTGACGCGTGTCGATAGGTGGGTCAGGCCGCGTGGGCGGTGTCGAGCAGTGTCTCGAACTCGATCGGGGTCAGTCGATCGGCGCCCGCCGGGGTGTGTTCATCCTGACCCGCTGCAGGCTGCACCGCCTGGCCCACGTCGACCGGGTCACCGGCGAGGCCGTACGCCGCTACCAACACCCGGACCCCGGGGATCTGCTCCACGTCGACGCCAAGAAGCTTGACAGCATCCCTGAGGGCGGCGGCTGGCCGTTCACCGTGCCGCCGATGTCGTTGACCACGACGCGTGCGCCGCGGGCGGCGAGGGCGTGGGCACGGCCGAGGCCTCCGCCCGCGCCGGTGACGACGGCGACGCGTCCGGCGAAGTCGAGGGGCATGTGTTGTTCTCCGTGGTCGGGAGCACCGCGTGGTCGGCGCCCTGGGGTGGGGGATGAGGCCGGGGGTGGGCGAGCGTGTCGCTTGCCCACCCCCGACTCGTGCTACCCGGCGGTGACCGTCAGTCGTCCGAGGGTGGTGGCGGCGTCCGGGTGGTCGGCGGGAACCACCGCGGAGGACAAAGCGGTCCAGCAGGATGGGCAGCTGTAATGCAGGAAGACCACCGGCGCGTCGACGTAGTCGCCAGCGGTCGCGATGATCTGCGGGCCGGCGTCCGTGGGAGCGCCGTCGTAGACCGCGAGTGCCAGCGGGCCGTCGGCGGGGTCGCCCAGGACCTCGCCGCAGTGTCCGCACGCGGCCGCGGACCCCATCTCGACGAGGTTGTCGTCGAACAACCGTCAAGATCAGGCCACCCCCTCACAACGGCAAGGCGGGGCTCGTCACCCGGCACCACGAGCACCTCCGCCGCTGGAGCCAACGAGGACCGTCACCCCGGGGACAACGTCAGTGGACGTCGCCACCCGGTTCAGCGCTGTCCGGCCCGGTGCAGCCGGCGCGTGAGTTCTCCTCGTCCCCCGCGGTCGCGGTCGGGGTCGAGGCCACCGCGGACGGCACGCTGATCCAGGTCGGCGGACCTCACCTGCTCGACCAGCACGGCGCCGCCGAGTTCGCGGTCGCGGACCAGTGGTGCCGCCAAGGGGCGATCGTCCTGCACGCCCTCGTCGACGGTGAGGTCATCGCGCGCTGCGACGGGAAGACGAGATCAGGCCAGCGTCCCGGAAGGCGGGCGAGGCCCTGCACGCCGTCGGCACGCAGGCGGTCATGATCACCGGGGACGCCAGGGCAGTGGCTGACACCGTCGCTGCCGACCTCGGCATCGACCGGGTCTTCGCCGGAGTCCGGCCTGAGGACAAGGCCGCCACGGTGGCCGAACTGCAGAGCCAGGGTCGTCGGGTCGCGATGGCCGGGGACGGCGTCACCGACGCTCCTGCCCTGGCTCAGGGCGACGGGGGTATCGCGATCGGGGCCGGGACCGATGTCGCGATCGGTTCCGCCGGTGTCATCCTCGCCTGGTCCGACCCGAGGTCGGTGCTGTCGGTGACGACCTGTCGCGCGCGACCTACCGGAAGATGAAGCAGAATTTGTGGTGGGCGGCCGGCTACAATCTGGCCTCTGTCCCGCTGGCGGCCGGGTCCTCGCTCCCGTCGGGTTCGTCCTGCCGATGAGCGTCGGCGCGATCCTGATGTCGGTCTCGACCGTCGTCGTCGCCCTCGACGCTCAGCTTCTTCGCCGTCTCGACCTGACGCCTGCGCGCAGCACGGCACGACTCGCCGGTGCCGACACCACCGATTGCGGTGCCCGTGCAGCGGTCTGACCCCAAAGGCAATCGACCGACGTGGCCGGCGGGGCGAGGGCATGGCGGGACGGATGTGGATCCGATCCGGACGTGCCCGCCGTCTACGGCAGGCCGGCTGTAGCGGCAGCGCGCGCGGGCCGGGCGACCACCCCGGTACCGTGACCGACATGGGCAACAGGCGAGAAGGGCTACAGCTGGTGCTGCTGGTCCTGCCTGTCCTGCTCGGCCTGATCGGGATGCACGCACTCGTCGCCCCGCCCCCCACGGCAGACACCGGGCACGGGGTGGCGGCGACAGCGCCGGGGCACAGCGACCATCGTGCCGTCGAGGCATCCGCGCCACCGGCAACGGTGGCAGTCGAACCTCCGATGCCGGCCGACCACGGCGAGCACGACGCCACCCACGCACTGCACCTGTGCCTGGCCGTGTTGGCTGCCACCGGGCTCGCCCTGCTCGCGGCGTGGCTGTTCCTCGGACGTCTGACGCTCCCGGTAGCGATCACCGCGGCCCGTCGGCGCCCCCGCAGCCGACCCGCGCAGCGGCCGCCGCCCGTTCCCAGACGACTCGCTCAGCTCTGCGTGTTGCGGACCTGATCGGCCCCCGGCGCGGAAGAGCGCCGGATCCCGGCCCCGATCACCCGTACTCGACACGGAGAGCCAGAACCACCCATGAAGATCACCAACGTGGCCACTGCGGCCACGACACTGACCGCTGCCCTCGTGCTGTCGGCCTGCGGCGGCGCAGAGCCCACCGGCAGCGCCGCGCCCACGGCCCCCGCCCCGACCAGCTCCGCTGCTCCGGGCGCGGCGATCTCGGCCGAGCACAACCAGGCCGACATCGCCTTCGCCCAGGGCATGATCCCGCACCACCAGCAGGCGGTGGAGATGTCGAAGCTGGCCGCCGACCGTGCCGGCAGTGACGACGTCCGCCGTCTCGCCACCGAGATCGAGCAGGCCCAAGGCCCGGAGATCGCGCAGATGCAGGCCTTCCTCACCACCTGGGGCGCTCCCGCATCCGGTGGTATGCCCGGGATGGACCAGGGCGGCATGTCCGGGATGGACCATGGCGGAACGGGCCAGGGCGGGATGGATCACGGCGGTATGGCCGGGATGATGACGCCTGACCAGATGCGCCGGCTCGAGCACGCCGACGGCGCCGACTTCGACCGCATGTTCCTCGAGATGATGATCGCCCACCACGAGGGTGCGGTGCAGATGGCCCAGACCGAACTCGCCGCCGGAGCCAATGCCGAGGCGAAGGCACTGGCCCAGCAGATCGTCGACGCTCAGCAGGCCGAGATCGGCCGGATGCGCCAGCTGCTCGGCTGACCGTCCGCCGTCCACGGGCGACGACGGCGACCACGAGCCGCACTCACCCTGACCGATACGGGTGGGGGACGGGCCGTGAATCGGTATATCCCCCACCCGTGTCGACGGCGGAGGCCCTCCGATGGTGAAGAGTGCGCGTCGGCCCGCTGCCCGAGATCCACTGTCCGCAATGGTCGCGGCCGCCAGGTCTGGACCCGGCCGTGCCTTCCTGCGCTGCCTGCTCGCCCGAGTCCAGATCGGAGACAACGTTCTTGGCCGCGTTCTACGTCGTAGACGACCTGGGTGATGAAGAACCTGCATCCGGCGTCCTGTTTCGCGAGCAGCCGTAGGTGTTCGTCGCCGCTGCGGGTGTGTCGTTCCGGGAGCGGGCAGCTCGACGGCCTCGGTGAGCGTGTGGGTTGACGAGTCGCGTACACATGCAGGAGGGGGATGAGCAGGTGCCGGGCAGGGGCGTCACCACGGTAGGGGCGGCCGGTGGCCCGGCCCAGGCCGACGACACCGCTGCGCAGCCGCTCCACGACCGCGACGCCGGTGACCGGGAACAGCGCCCGGTCCAGTGCCCGGTCCACCCACCGGTGAGCGACGGCCACCACGGTCCCCAGGGCGATGGCGATCGCCGAGACCACCAGCGCCGGGGTGACGCCGTGCCACACGGAGACGGCCGGGACCGCCGCCGGGGCCACCCCGAGAGCCGCGGCCGCCGAGGACCGCAGCGCGCCGTCGAGCAGCCAGACCGCTGGCCCGAGCAGGGCACCGGCGAGCGCGGTGACGGTGACCGTCCCGGCCATCGTCCGTGCACCGCCGGGAGGACCGAGCGCGGTCGTCGACCCGAACAACACGGAGAACACCATCCGTGCGCTGTAGGCGACGGTCAGCACCGCGGCGGCGCCGAGCCCGACGGCGGCGAGCAGTGCCGGGCCCCCGTCTCCGGACAGGGCGGCGTCGAGGACGTACTCCTTGGAGACGAAGCCCAGCGTCACCGGTACGCCGGCCATGCTCAGGGCGATCAGGGCGATCATCGTGGCGGTCCAGGGCATCGACCGGAACAGGCCGCGCAACTCACGCAGGTCGCGGGTCCCGGCGCGGGGCTCCACCAGCCCCACGGTCATGAAGCCGGCGGACTTGAACAGGGCGTGCGTGACGACTCGGGCGCTCGCGGCCAGCAGCGCGGTCGTGGTCCCGACGCCGATGACGGCCACGAGCAGACCGAGCTGGCTGATCGTGGAGTAGGCGAGCATCTCCTTGAGATCGCTGCGCTGCAACGCGAACACGCCGCCCAGCAGCGCCGTCACCACGCCGACCGTGACCAGCAGCCATGGCCACAGCGGCGACGCCGACGCCGCGCCGGCGAAGCGCATCAGGAGGTAGATGCCGGCCTTGACCATCGCCGCCGCGTGCAGGTAGGCGCTGACCGGGGCCGGGGCGACCATGGCGTCGGGCAGCCACGAGTGAAACGGGAACTGCGCCGCCTTGGTCATCGCGGCCACGGCGACCAGGACGGCGACGGCACCGGCGAACACCGGATCCAGCGTCCAGGCCGGGTCGGCGAGCGCGGCCGACAGCTGCGTGGTCCCGGTCCGCACCACGATCGCGCACACCGCACCCAGCAGCGCCAGGCCGCCGGCGACGGTCACCAGCAACGTGCGTGCCGCCGGCGCTCGCCCCGCAGGTCCCACCCGCAGGATCAGCAGATAGGAGCAGAGGGTGGTGACCTCCCACGCCACGAACAGCACGACCAGGTCGTCGGCGAGGACCAGGGTCAGCATCGCCGCGGCGAACGCGGTCATCAGCGCGAAGAAGCCGCCCGCCCGCTCCTCGGTGACATAGGAGGTCGAGTACGCCAGCACCACCGTGCCGACTCCGAGGACGAGCAGGGCGAACAGCCAGCCGAGCCCGTCCACACGCAGCCGCAGCGCGATCTCCAGCGAGGGGATCCACGGCACCGCCTCGGTGCGCGTGTCGGGTCCGCCGGTGGCGACGACGGCGGTCAGGGCCGTCAGCACCACGACGGCGAGCCATCCGCCGCGCGCCCCGACCCGGTTCGCGAGTACTGCGACCGCGGGAACGAGCAGCCACAGGGCCGCCAGAACACAGAACAACGACATCGGAGAAAGAGCTCCTCGCGCGAATTTCGGGCACAAGTGTCAGACGAAACCCGGAATGGGAATCGCCGACGTGTCGAAACAGTGCAACCCGCGCACCGCGATGCTGCGCATGCGGTCAGGTCGCGGCACTATGCCGCCTGTCGGTGCGGAGTCGCGAGCTCAGGCGTCGGGAGCGACGCCGGCGAGGATGGCTCCCCACGACGAGGGATGACCATTGGCGCCCGGATGCGGCACGAGCCACTGCAGGGCTCGGAAGGCGCATCGAGTAATCATGCCCAAAGACTACGCGATTCTTGCGGCTGTCGTCGCGCTGGGCGGATGCGATCCACGCCACCGTTGTCGCCGCATGACGAAACAATTGCGACGACGATCCGTGCGCAGCGTCTTTGCGCGATCTTTACGGACCCCTCGTTCGCTCACGCGCCTCGACGTGCCTACGGTGGCCTCGGTGTGCCGGGAAGCCTGGTCGGCGAGCAGAACACGCACGCTCGACGAAGGGCAGCCCCGCGATGGACATCTACCGCTCCGAACCCGGCCGTACCCTGCTGCGCGACTGGAGCAACCTGCAGATCAGCCGCCTTCTGCCCGACGCGCGTTGCCGGTGGATCGACACCCCCTTGGGGCCGACCCACCTCACGACCGTCGGTTCCGGGCCGGCTGTGGTGCTCCTGCCCGGTACGACCCTCGGCGCCGCTGCATCGGCGTACGTCGTGCGGGCTCTGGCCGCCGACCACTGGGTCACGGCAGTGGACGTCCCCGGGCAGCCCGGACTCAGCCACGGCGAGAGGCCCGCCGACGATCTCGTCGGCCGGTACCGCGCCTGGATCGACGAGGTGCTGGCCGCGGTCGGGACCGAGCCGGCGACGATCGTCGGCGAGTCCCTCGGCGCCGCTATCGCGCTCTGCGCCGGGCCCGGCCCGGCGGTCGCCGGGCTCGTCCTCGTCGCCCCGGCCGGTCTGGTGCCCGCAGGGGTCACCGCGAGTCTGCGCCCGGCCCTGCCCTGGCTGTGGCATCCCACAGAGGCCCGCACCGAGCGGGTGCTGTCCTTCCTCTCCTGCGGTGCACCGCTGCCCGACCGGCGCCACCTCGTCGAGTGGATGACGCTGGTCCCCGAGCACACCCGCAGCTCGCTCGCGCCGGCACCCCTGCCCAACGCGGTCCTCACCGCCTGGCGCGACATCCCGTGCGTCGTCCTGGCCGGCCGTCGCGACCCGATCTTCCCGGCGGAGGAGCTGACCCGCCCCGCCCGGATGCTGCTCGGGGCCCGCGTCGAGTTCGTCGCCGACGCGGGGCACCTGCTCGCCCACTCCCACCCCGACGCCGTCCGTTGCGGGATCACCGCGCCGGCCGGCCCCGGGTCGGGGTGAGACGGCTCAGAACTGCAGGCCCAGCGCCCATCCGCCGAGCAGGAACGCGAACCCGGTGATCAGCACGACCCCGACCACGTTGAGCAGCAGACCACCGCGGGCCATCTGGCCGATGGTGACCACACCGGACCCGAAGACGATGGCGTTGGGCGGGGTGCCGACCGGCAGCATGAACGCGCACGTCGCGGCCAGCGCCGCCGGGATGAGCAGCGTCATCGAGTCGGCGCCGATGCCGATCGCGACCCCGCCGAGCACCGGGATGAACGTCGCCGCCGTCGCGGTGTTGCTGGTGACCTCGGTCAGGAACAGCACGATCGTCACCACCGCCGCCACCAGCAGCAGGACCGGAAGTACACCGAGGCCGGCGACGCTGGTGCCGATGAACTCGTCGAGCCCACTGGAGGCGACCGCCCCGGCCAGGGCGAGCCCGCCCCCGAACAGCAGCAGCACGCCCCAGGGCAGTCCCGCCTGGGCGTCGGGCCAGGCCAGCAACATCCGGTACCCGCCGCGGCGGCCGGTCGCGGCCTCGTCGGGCGGGATGGTCGCGGAGGGCAGGAAGAACAGCGCGACACCCGCGGCGATCGCGATCGCGGTGTCGTTCAGCCCGCCCAGCCACGGCAGCGCGGCGTCCACGGCGTCGAACTCGGTGAGCAGGCCCGGCACGATCCACAGGAACGCCGCGGAGGCGAACACCGCGAGTACGCGCTTCTCGGCCGTACTGGCCGGGCCCATCTCCCGGAGCTGGTCGTCGATCATCTCCCGGCCGCCGGGGATCTCGGTCAGTGTGGTCCGGAACAGCACCCGGGTGATCAGCAGCCACAGGACGGTCACGAACACCACGACGATCGGGACCCCGAGCTGCATCCAGCCGACGAAGCTGATGTCGCGGTCGAGCTCGTCCTGTACGTAGCCGGCGACGATGGCGTTCGGCGGGCTGCCCAGCAGCGTTCCGAGTCCGCCGATCGACGAGGCCCACGCCACGGAGAGGATCAGCCCGATGCCGAACGAGCGCACAGCCGGGTCGCGGATGGTCTCACTGAGCGGGGCGCCGCGACGGACCTCGCCGCCGCCGCCCCCGGCACGCTCGGCGACCAGCGCCAGGACCGACAGCGCGATCGGCAGCATCATCAGTGTGGTCGCGGTGTTGGACACCCACATCGACAGGAACGCCGTCGCCACCATCATGCCGAGCACGATCCGGGTCGGTGTCGTGCCCACCGCCCGCAGCGTCAGCAGCGCGATCCGCCGGTGCAGGTGCCACTTCTGCATGGCGATCGCGATGAGGAACCCGCCCAGGAACAGGAAGACGATCGGGTCGCCGTAGCGGGCGGTCGTGTCGGTCACCGACACCACCCCGAACGCGGGGAACAGCACCACCGGCAGCAGCGCGGTCGCCGACAGCGGGATGGCCTCGGTGACCCACCACGTCGCCATCAGGACACCGATCGCCGCGACCATCCGCGCCTCGGGGGGCAGTTCCTGCGCCGCCCCGAGCAGCAGCCACGTCAGCAGGGCGAGCGCCACGCCGAGCAGACGCAGCGACCACGTCGCCCGCGGGGTTCTGCCGTCGGCGGCGGTCGCCGCTCCCGGAGCCTGAGGATCCGCCGTGGCCGTGCCGGGCTCGGGACCGCTGTCATTCGTCGTCATCGTCGGAACCCCTGTGTCGTACGGCCGCTGTGCTGCGTCGCGGACCGTACCCGAATTGTCCCCATCCGGGTCGTTTGTTCTCGTTCGAACGCATGACCGAGCGAACGGAGGAACGGCACGGGCTCGACGGCGTGGTACGTCGGGACGGCCACGACGCGGGTCACCCGGGCGGCGTCCATCGGGAATCCCTGCGATCGACGATGCCGTCACGGCACCTGCGCCCTGCGACCGCGGAACGGGGCCGCACGATGCCCCGGGCGGACCGCCTACGCGACGAGCAGTACCCAGGTCCGCCCCGGGTGCAGGGGCACCTCACGGCCGTCGGGTGCGGTCAGACGGGTGGGGTCGCCCGCAGCGGGACGGGACCACCGGGCGGGGAACGAACGGCCGTCACGCAGGACCTCGGCGTCGCCCGCGCCGACGGTGAGCGCGATCGGGGAGGCCGAGCCGGCGCTGTCCCGGACCGAGGACTCGACGACCCCCACCCGTTGCACGACCACCGTGTCCGCCCGCACCGGCCGCCGGTCCGGGCCGGCGACGGCGATCTCCTCGCCGGTTGCGATCGTCCAGGCGTCGTCGGGTGCGCTCCAGGTGACGGTGACGGCGGTGGAACCCACCCGGACGGTGCGCTCCGGGGCGGGGGCACCCCCGTCCGGCGCGGGCCCGAAGCGCAGGCCGATGTCCTGGACCGGCCCCGCCTCCGGCACCCGGCCGCGGAGGTCCGCCAGGTCCACGTAGACGTTCACCGGCGCCGGCCGCCGGTCGTCACGCCGGAACGCCGCCGGGAACTCGCGGGGCACGGCCGGGACCAGCGGCGCGGCGACGATCTCGTCCATGACCGGCGGTGCGGCGCCGGAGAAGACGAGGGCCGGGCGGCCGTAGGCGCCGAGCACGCCCATGTCGGTCTCCCGGGCACTGCGCACCGGCCCCACCGAGCCCGGTAGCTGCGAGGCGAACACGGCGAGCAGCCGGGTGAGGCCGCCCTCGACCGGCTCGACGTAGACGACGTCGGCGAACTCGACGCCGTCCCACGGGCGCGCCTCCGCGGTGTTGTCGATCTTCACGGCGAAGACTCTCGCTCCGGGCTCGGAGGGCAGCCCGGTCAGCGGGGACAGGAGCGGCGCCGGAGCGGTCGCCGGTGGCGGTACCGGCACGGACGGAGCGCATCCGACGGCGCCCACCAGCACCAGTCCGACGAGGGCCCTCACCGCCGGGTTCCCACGCACCGGCGCACCGTACTCCGCCACGTCGCGCCACGGCCGGTCGCACGCCAGGGCGCGAACCACACGGACCCGCTGGACCGCGACCACGGCGGACCCGGCCATGGCTTACGACCTGGTGGCGTCACCGGAGGGCCGGGCGGCGGCCGCCGACCTGGAGAGCTCCGCCGACGGCGGAGCCACTCTGTTCGTCGCGCACGACTGACCCGCGGTCAGTAGAACCCGTCGCGGGTGGCGCCGAACCGGGCGCGCGAGGGCCGTCCGAGGCTCCGGCTCAGGCGTTCGGCCGTGGCCAGTACGTGCGGCAGGACGGTCTCGACCAGCCTCTCCGGTGAGCACCGGCCGACGCTGGTCGCGGACGCCAGCGCCGCGACGACCGCTCCCGTGTGGTCCCGCACCGGGACCGCCACGGCCATGAGGTCCGGGTCGAGCTCGCCGACGGCCAACGCCCAGCCCCGGGTATGCACCTCCCGGAGGATCCCGCGCAACGCCTTCGGATCGGTGACGGTCCGCGGGGTGCAGGCCGGGGGGGCCGCGGCGAGCACCCGGGCGATGGTCGGTTCCCCGGCCCAGGCCAGCAGGACCCGCCCCATCGCGGTCGCCGTGGCCGGGACCCGGGTGCCGGGGGAGACGTCGACCTGCAGGATCCGGCGTACCGGCACCCGGGCGACGTAGACGGCGTCCGTGCCGTCCAGCACGGTCAGCGAGGCGGACTCGTCGGTCTGCTCGGCCAGCTGCGTCAGGTAGGGGCGGGCGGCGTCGACGATCGAGTGCGTCGCGATGTACCGCTGTCCGACCGACAGCACGCGCGGCGTCAGCCGCCAGTGGCCGTGCGCCTGCTCGACGTAGCCGAGGTGCTCCAGGGTCAGCAGGATCCGCCGGACGGCGGGCCGGGACAGGCCGGTCGCCGCCGCCACGTCCGAGCTGGTCGGCCGGGGCCGGTCGGCGTCGAAGGCGAGCAGCACGGCGAAACCCCGCTCGATGCTCTGGATGCGGTCCCGAGCACCGGCACCGTCGGCCACGTCGGTCATTGGGACGGGATTCCTCTCAATTGATCGTGACCCGGTCCGTGCGGGCGCCGCAGGGGCGTTGACCAGCGCGAACCCACTCGACACAGTGGTCGTGAACGCAAAGCGGGCAGTGTGTACGCAGAGCGTACAGGGAGGAGCGATCGATGGCGATCGACCCGCGAGAGCTGCGCCGGTGCCTCGGGCACTTCGCCACCGGCGTCACCGTCATCACCTGCCAGGGGGCCGACGGCACGCCGCACGGCGCGACGGTGAACGCCTTCACCGCGGTGTCGCTCGACCCGCCGCTGGTGCTGGTGTCGCTGGACCGGCGGTCGCGCCTGTGCGCCCTGGTCGAACAGGAGCGGCGGCCGTTCACCGTGAACGTCCTCGCGTCGGGGCAGAAGGAGCTGGCGCTGCACTTCGCGGGCCGGCCGAACCAGGACGTCGCGTGGCTGCCCGACAGCGCGTGCGGTGCGCCGCGGCTCGACGGCGCCCTGGCGCACATCTCCTGCACCCCCTGGCAGGCCTACGACGGCGGTGATCACGTTCTCTATCTGGGCGAGGTCCAGGAGTTCCTGATCCACGACGGAGCCCCGCTCCTGTTCCACACCGGCCGGTTCCACCACCTCGGGGACGACCACGAGCCGGTCCTGTGGGGCGACTCGGCCGACGGCCCCGCGGGGCAGAGCTGGATCACCCCGGCCGCGGCCCGCTGACCACCCCCCCGTCCATGACGCCGTGCGCACGCACGGCTCGCCCCCCGAGCTCGAACGACAAAGGAGTCGATGATGACCCTGCAGCAGGATTCGGTCGCCACCCCCACCGACGCCGACGGCCGCGTCACCCGGCCGATGACCGGCGACGAGTACATCGAAAGTCTCAAGGACGACCGCGAGGTCTACCTCTACGGCGAGAAGGTCGCCGACGTGACCACCCATCCGGCGTTCCGCAACGCGGTACGGATGACCGCGCGGCTCTACGACGCGCTGCACGACCCGACCCGCGCCGAGAAACTCACCGTCCCCACCGACACCGGCAGCTCCGGCGTCACCCACCCGTTCTTCCGGACCCCGCACTCGGTCGAGGACCTGCGCAAGGACCGCGAGGCGATCGCCGAGTGGGCCCGGATGACCTACGGCTTCATGGGGCGCAGCCCCGACTACAAGGCCGCGTTCCTGGGCACCCTGGGCGCGAACTCCGAGTTCTACGACCCCTACGCCGCCAACGCCCGGCGCTGGTACGAGGAGTCGCAGGAGAAGGTCCTCTACTGGAACCACGCGATCATCAACCCGCCGGTCGACCGGCACCGCCCGCCGGACGAGGTCTCCGACGTGTTCATGCACGTCGAGGAGGAGAACGACAACGGCGTCGTCGTCTCCGGGGCCAAGGTCGTCGCCACCGGTTCGGCGATCACCCACTTCAACTTCCTCGCCCACTACGGCCTGCCGATCAAGAAGCGCGAGTACTCCCTGGTCTGCACCGTGCCGATGGGCGCGCCCGGGATGAAGCTGATCTGTCGCCCGTCCTACGCCCAGCAGGCCTCGATGATGGGCACCCCGTTCGACTATCCGCTCTCCTCACGGATGGACGAGAACGACACGATCTTCATCCTCGACAAGGTGCTCATCCCCTGGGAGAACGTGTTCATCTACGGCGACGCGGAGAAGGCGTCGACGTTCTTCCCCGGGTCCGGCTTCCTGCACCGCTTCACCTTCCACGGCGTCACCCGGCTCGCGGTCAAGCTCGACTTCATCGCCGGCCTGCTGATGAAGGGCCTGGAGGTCACCGGCTCGAAGGACTTCCGCGGCGTGCAGACCCGGGTCGGCGAGGTCATCGCCTGGCGCAACATGTTCTGGGCGCTGTCGGATGCGATGTGCGCCAACCCCGACGAGTGGGTGGGTGGGGCGAAGCTGCCCAAGCTCGACTACGGCCTGGCCTACCGCTGGTTCATGACCCTGGGCTACCCGCGGGTCAAGGAGATCATCATGCAGGACCTGGGCGCCTCGCTGATCTACCTGCCCAGCCACTCCGCGGACTTCCTCTCCCCGGAGGTCCGGCCCTACCTGGACAAGTACGTCCGCGGCTCGAACGGCTACGAGGCCGTCGACCGGGTCAAGCTCATGAAGCTGATCTGGGACTCGATCGGCTCGGAGTTCGGCGGGCGCCACGAGCTCTACGAGCGCAACTACTCCGGCAACCACGAGGGCGTGCGTGCCGAGCTCCTGTTCGCCGCCGAGGCGTCGGGCACCGCGTCGGCGATGAAGGGCTTCGCCGAGCAGTGCCTCGACGAGTACGACCTCAACGGCTGGACCGTGCCCGACCTGATCAACAACGACGACGTGCGGCTCTTCGGCCGCAACGGCCGCTGAACCCGGGGCGCGCCATGACCACCACCGACCGCGACACCGTCCCCTCCGACACCGTCCCCTCCGGCGCCGGGCTCGCCGGCGCGAACGCCACCGACTCCGCCCGCCTCGGCCTGTCCAGCAGGCGCACCGCGGCGGGCGGCGGCGCCGACGCCGACCGCGTCGCCGCCGTCGTGGGCGCCGCGCTGGAGGGGATCCGGGCGGCGATCCGCGACCACAAGGTGACCTACTCCGAGTTCGACGCGTTCAAGCGCTGGCTCATCGAGGTCTCCGACACCGGCGAGTGGCCGCTGTTCCTCGACGTCTACCTCGAGTTCGAGGTCGAGCGGGTGGCCGCCGAGTCCCAGCAGGGCTCGACCGGCACCATCCTCGGCCCGTTCTGGCTCGACGGCCAGGTCCGGCTGCAGTCCCCGGCGACCCTGCCGATGCGCGCGGACGAGCCCGGCACCCCGCTCGTCCTCGCCGGCCGTGTGACCGGCACCGACGGCACGCCGCTGCCCGGGGCGACGGTCGACATCTGGCACACCGACGACGAGGGCTGGTACTCCGGCTTCGCGGAGAAGCCCCCGGCCGGGAACCTGCGCGGCGTCGTCGCCTGCGACGAGCAGGGCCGGTTCGAGATCCACACCCGCAGGCCCGCCCCGTACACGATCCCGCTGGACGGCCCGACCGGGAAGCTCACCACGACCGCGGGATGGAGCCCGTGGAGACCGGCCCACCTGCACCTGCTGGTCTCCGCCCCCGGGCACCGCACGGTCACCACCCAGCTGTTCTTCACCGGTGACCCGTACCTGGACTCCGACGTCGCCTCGGCGACCAAGCCGGAGCTGGTACTCGACCCGCAGCCCACCGGCGACGGCGACGAGGTCCGCTCGGACCACGACTTCGTCCTCGAACCCGAGTAGTCCGAACGGGTGGGGTGGGCCCCGGCACGGGGCCCGCCCCACCCGTCGGCGCAACCGTGACGTGGAGGTCCCGGTCATGACCGCCGCCCAGGCACCCGACCGCACCCCGAGCCGGCCCGTCGTCCCGCTGTGGTGGGGCGTCGACGCCGTGCCCGACTCCTTCGGCCCCTGCGTGGTGACCGTCGGTGTCTTCGACGGCGTCCACCGTGGCCACCGCCGCCTCATCGACCACGCCCGGGCCGTCGGGCGGGAGCGGGGGCTCCCGGTCGTGCTGCTCACCTTCGACCCGCATCCGGCCCGCGTGCTCGGGGTCGACCGCGACACCGCCGTCCTGACCACCGTGGACCACCGCGCCGAGCTCGCGGCCGCCGCCGGTGTCGACGCGGTCTGCGTCCTGCGCTTCACCGCCGGGCTGGCCGCCCGGACCCCGGACGAGTTCGCCCGCGACGTCCTGGCCCGCGGGCTGGGGGCCGCGGCGGTCGTCGTCGGCGCGAACTTCACCTTCGGCGCCCGCGCGGCCGGCGACGTCACCACGCTGGCGACCCTGGGGACGGGGTTCGGCTTCACCACCCACGTGGTGCCGCTGCTGCGCGTGGTCGACACCCCGTGCTCGTCCACCCACGCCCGGCGGTGCATCCGGTCGGGCCGGCTCGACGCCGCGGCGCGGGCCCTCGGCCGCCCGCACCGGGTCGACGGCGCCCGCCGCGGTGACGTCGTCCGTCCCGAGCCCGGGACGGCGCTCCCACCGCCCGGCCGCTACCGCGGCCTCGTCGACGGCAGGACGGCCGACGTCGAGGTGCTGCCCGACGGGCGGGTGCGGATCGTCGCGGCCGCGGGGGACCTGCCGTCACCGGACGGTCCGGTCTCGGTCGTCTTCGCCGGGGACGGCGGCGCGCTCCGATGACCACCGCGGAGCAGCGCCTCGCCCGGCTGGAGGCCATCGAGGAGATCCGGGCCCTCGACGCGCGCTACTGCCGGGCCCTCGACGACGGCGACTGGGACACCCTGGTCTCGCTGTTCACCGACGACGGCGAGTTCGTCGGCCTCCGCCACGCACGGGGCCCGGTCGGTCTGCGCCGGTTCTTCGCCGGCCTGGCCCGTGAGGGGCTCACCTCGTTCTGGCACCACGTGTCCAACCTGGAGGTCGAGCTGGACGACGACGCCGTCGACGGCGAGCCCGCGGCGGCGCGTGTCCACTCGCTGCTGTGGCAGCCCTGCGTCCGCGACGGGGTGCCGCACGTGGCCGCCGGTCGCTACGACGACCGCGTCGTGCGCCTCGACGGTGAGTGGCGCTACCGGCGCAAACGTATCTCGTTCGACTACTTCGCGCCGCTCGCCGACGGCTGGGAGAAGGGCGTGTTCAGCGTCGAGGACGCCGCCGCGACCTTCCGGACGGGCGCGCCCGAACCGGAGGTCGAGTTCGTCCACGCCCCGATCGACCTCGCGCACCGGATCGACGGCCGCGAGGGTGCCCCCGTCCTCGTGCTCGGACCGTCGCTGGGCACCGACCTGCACCTGTTCGACGAGCAGGTCGACGCGCTGGCCGACGAGTTCCGCATCGTGCGCTACGACCTGCCCGGGCACGGTGCGAGCCCGGCACCCGCCGGGCCGTACACGATGGCAGGCCTCGCGCGCGACGTCGTCGCGCTGCTCGACCGGCTCGACATCGGCCGCGCCCACTACGCGGGGGTCTCGATCGGCGGCGCCATCGGCCAGCAGATCGCCCTCGACCACCCCGGCCGTCTCGAGACCCTCACGGTGATCGCCTCGGCCGCACGGTTCGCCGAACCCTCCAGCTGGCCGGCGCGTGCGCAGGAGGTCCGGGCGAAGGGGACGGCCGCGATGATCACGAGCCGGGCCGGGGTCTGGTTCACCCACGACTTCGTGCGCACCCGCAACGAGGAGGCCGTCCGCCTGCTGCGGATGCTCGGGGCGACCGACCCGGAGGGCTACGCCGGATGCTGCGAGGCGATCGGCGCCTTCGACGTCCGGCGACGGCTGCCGGAGATCACCGTCCCGACACTCGTGATCGCCGGTGGCGCCGACCCGGCCACACCGCCGGAGCTGGCGAAGATCGTCGCCCACGGGGTGGCGGACGGGCGCTACGTCGTCATCGACGGGGCCGCGCACCTCACCAACGTGGAGGCGGCCGAGCGGGTCACCGGACTGGTGCGGAGCTTCGCCGCCGGCCCGCGCGGCGGCACCGCCCCGACACCGGGCGGAGGAGAGGATCGAGGAGGTCGGCGCGCGAGCCACTCCTGATCGTGGGCGGGGCCGGTCGCCGGAGCGGCACGGCCGGGAGCCGACGGCGGTCCGTGCCCGCCACGCCGCCCCTCCCGCTGCTCAGCCCGCCCGCAGCGGTTCGTTGCGGTCGACGGTCCAGGCGACCATGGCGCTGTCGAGGTAAGCGCGGACCTCCACGATCCGGGCGCCGGGCCGGGCCGATCGAACCGGCGGGCCCGGCGGTAGCCGTTGTCGAACGGCGCCCCGTCGAGGGTCACCGAGGTCGCGCGCAGCTCGGCGACGGTGATCTCCCCGGCGACGTGGAGGTGGCTGACCTCGAGGCGGATCCCGTCCCGCATCAGCGGTCCGGGTCCGCCGTGACCGGCGTTGTCGCTGTCCGGGGTCAGGCCGCGGCGAGCCGGTCGGCCAGCTCGCGGCACACCTCGTCCAGGGTCGCCAGCCCGGCGGCCACCGCGGGCCGGTGCCGCGCACCGGCGCGGACCGCGGCGACCACCCGGCGGATCGGCACCGGCGGCGTGCCGATCCGGATCCGCCGGGTCTCGTGACGGGCTGGGACGTCGGCCAGGCGGGGGACCAGCGCGACGCCGAACCCGCGGGAGACGAGCGCGGCGCCGGTGTCCCACTCGTCGGCGTGGTGGGCGATGTCGGGCGCGAACCCCGCGCCGGCGCAGGCCATCGTCACGAGCTGGTGGTAGGCCCGTCCCGGATTGCTGCAGATCCACCGCTCCGCGGCCGTGTCGGCCAGCGCCACGTCCGCGCGCCCGACCAGCGGGTGGTCCGGGCCGACCAGCAGGTCCAGCGGCTCGTCGAACAGGGTCCGCTGGTCGAACGCCGGGTCGGTCACCGGCGGGAGGCTCGACGTCGCGACGACCACCACGATGTCGGTGTCACCCGCGGCGAGCAGGTCGAACGCCCGCGCCGGCTCGCACTCCCGCAGCTGCAGCTCCCATCCGGGGTGGGCGGTGCGCAGCCGTCCCAGCACCTCCGGCACGACGGCCGCCGCCGCGGTGGAGAACCCGCAGAACCGCAGCGCCCCGCCGGTGTCGCCGTCGCGGTGGGCCGCGAGGTCGGCCTGCGCCCGTTCCCACTGCGCCCGCAGGGTCTCGCCGTGCGTCAGCAGGGTCCGCGCCGCGGCGGTCAGGCGCACGCGTCGTCCGTCGGGTTCGAGCAGCGTCACCCCGAGCTCGCGGGCCAGCGCCTGCATCTGGTGCGACGCCGCCGACGGCGTCATCCGGCACACCTCGGCCGCCGCGGTCACCGTCCCGTGCCGGGCGATCGCGGTCAGCACCCGCAGCCTCCGATCGATCATTCGCAGAACGTACAAGATTCCGGGTCCGATTCTGCGATGGACCTGAACGGTTTCCGGCGCCCACCCTGTCGTCGTCAGCACACCGCGCAACGGCAGGAGCACGACGGATGGGTGCGTACCGCGCGATCGTCATCGGCCTCGGGGGGCTCGGCTCGGCCGCGCTGCACCGGCTCGCCACCGAGCTCGGTCCGGGGGTCCTGGGTCTGGAGCAGTTCGCGCTCGGCCATCACCGGGGCGCGTCCCAGGACCACTCCCGGATCATCCGGCTCGCCCAGCACCAGGACGCCTACGCCGCCCTGGCCGCACCCGCCTACCGGGCCTGGGCCGCCGTCGAGGAGGAGTCCGGCCAGCGGCTCGTCACCCGCACCGGCGGGCTGGTGATCGAGGACCGGGTCGCCCGGGCGGGCACCGCGACCGGCACCCGGAACATCGAGGGATACACCGCGCTGTTCGACCGCCACGGCGTCGCCTACGAGCTGCTCGACGCCGACGCCCTCACCGGGCGCTGGCCCCAGTTCCGGACCTCCGGCGGCGAGCAGGCCCTGTACCAGGAGGACTCCGGCATCGTCGACGCCGCGCGGGCGAACGCGGTGCACGTCGCGCTGGCCCGGGCGCACGGCGCCGAGGTCCGCCCGCACACCCCGGTCCGGTCGATCCGGGCCGACGGCGGCGGGGTCGCGGTCGTCACCGACGGGGGCACCCTGCGCGCCGACCGCGTCGTGCTGGCCGCCGACGCCTGGACCAACCAGCTGCTCGCCGGGGTGGGGCTGCGGCTGCCGCTGACCGTGCTGCGCGAGCAGGTCACCTACTACGCGACCCCGCACCTGGCCGAGTTCTCGCCCGGCCGCTTCCCGGTCTTCATGTGGCACGGCGAGCACAACTTCTACGGCTTCCCGGTGTACGGCGAGGTCGCGACCAAGCTCGGCCAGCACATGGGCGGCGAGGAGACCACCGCCGACGGCCGCTCGTTCGACCCCGACCCGGTCCGCCGCGAGCGCTACGACGCCTTCCTCGCCCGGCACCTGCCGCGGTTCCGCGGTCCGGAGCTGTACTCGAGGACCTGTCTCTACACCGTCCCGCCGGACCAGGACTTCGTCCTCGACACCCTGCCCGGCACCCCGCAGGTCGTCGTCGCCATCGGGGCGGGGCACGCGTACAAGTTCGCCGCGCTGATCGGTGGGCTGCTCACCGACCTCGCTCTCGGCACGGAGCCGGCGCATCCGGTCGACGCCTTCTCCGTCACCCGGCCCGCGCTGACCGACCCCGCCTTCCCACGCAGCTTCCACACCTGAGCCCGTCCGCCCCGCGACGAGAGGAGACCCCCGTGAGCATCGACCTCCCGGTCACCCCGGGCCCGGCGCCCGCCCCCCACGACGCCCTGCCCGCCCGGCCGGTCGACCCAGCCACGTTCGGCGACGAGGCCACCTACCGGCACACCCGCCTCCCCGTGGACCAGGCGTCGACCCTGCTGCCCGACGCCTACACCTCGCCGGAGTTCTTCGCCCTCGAACGGGAGCGGGTGTTCGCGACCGGTTGGGTCGCGGTCGGCCTCACCGCCGACGTCGACCGGCACGGCGCCTGCGTCGTCGTCGAGGTCGCGGGGCGGTCGGTGATCGTCACCCGCAACCGGCACGGTGAGCTGCGCGCCTTCCACAACGTCTGCCGCCACCGCGCCACCCGGCTGCTCGACGCCGACGCCCGTGAGGTCGGCAGGCGCGGCCGCATCCGCTGTCCGTACCACAGCTGGACCTACGACACCGACGGCGCGTGCCTGGGCACCCCGCTGTTCGAGGGCTCCGACGTCCCGGCCGGGCAGGAGCCCGTGTTCGACACCTCGGTCGCCACCGGCTTCGACCGCGCCGACCAGTGGCTGCTCCCCGTCGCCGTCGACAGCTGGGGGTTCCTGCTGTTCGTCCACCTCGGCCGCGATCCGGGCCCGTTGCGCGAGCAGCTCGGTGACCTGCCCGCCCGGTTCGCCGACCACCGACTGGAGGCCTGGTCGCCCCGCCGTCGCCGCCGCTACGACGTCGCGGCCAACTACAAGCTCGTCGGCGAGAACTTCATGGAGTACTACCACCTGCCGTGGGTGCATCCCGAGCTCAACCGGGTCTCCCGGTTCTCCGACCACTACCGCTGGCAGGGCCCCGGCATGTACACGGGCATGTGCACCACCCCGGTGTCGCGCAACACCGAGGCAGGCGGCTGGGACGGCCCGGCGCCGCTGAGCACGCTCGGCCCCGAGGACGTGGACAGCGGCCGCTTCGTGTGGCTGTTCCCCAGCTGCGCGCTGGTGGTCCTGCCCAACCACGCCTTCGTGCTGCTCAACCGCCCGGTGGCCGCCGACCGGACGGAGGAGACCGCGGTGCTGCTCACCCACCCCGAGTTCGTCGACGACGAGGAGGGCCGGGCGGGGCTCGACCAGCTCGAGGCGTTCTGGGACCTGGTCAACCGCCAGGACCTGGACATCGTCGAGCGGGTCCAGCAGGGCCTGGCGGACCCGGCCTTCCGCGGCGGCCGGATGTGTTTCCGCTTCGAGGAGCCCGTCCACCGCTTCCAGAACATGGTCGTCGACCGGATGGTCGGCCTCGACCGGGTCCCGGCCGGCGACGACGTCACCGCCGTGCGGATGTTCCCCGACCCGAACACTGTCGTCTGATACCTGTCGTGTGACAGCTATTGGGTGTACCGCGACGGCGTGGACGACGACCAGGAGACCCGGCTGTTCGAGCTGGCCGACCGCATCCTCGCGGTCGGCAGGCTCATCCACGCGTCGAAGGAGCCCGCGTTCGCCGGGCAGAGCTGGACCCCGCTGGAGAGCGCGGTGATGCGCGTGGTCGACCGGGAGCCGGGCATCACCGCCGGTGCCGTCGCCCGGGCGACCCGGCTGATCTCCAGCAACACCAGCCGGGCGCTGCGCAACCTCGAGGCCAAGGGCCTGGTGCGGCGCGTGTCCGACCCCGACGACGCGCGCCGGGTCCGGCTGTACCCGACCGACCGCGCCGAGCAGAACCTGCGCGAGCTGCGTCGCATCTGGAGTGAGCTGCTCGCCGGGGTCGCGGACGACCCCGCGGGGATCGACACGGCCGTCGTCCTGCTGCGCCGGATCGAGAACGGGCTCGCCGGCGACCCCCGCACCGACACCCAGGAGCAGACATGACCGACCGCACCGCACTCGTCGTCGGGGCCTCGCGCTCACTCGGGCTCGCCCTGGCGGGCGAACTCGCCGAGCGGGGGTTCGACGTCGTCGCCACCGTGCGTGGTGAGACCCCGGAGGCCCTCGCGGCACTCGCCGACCGGACCGGGCGGGTGACCGTCGAGCACCTCGACATCACCGACACCGGGCAGATCGACGCGCTGCGCGAGCGGCTCGGCGACCGCCGGATCGACCTGTTGTTCGTCAACGCCGGCATCACCGACGCCGACGTACCGGCCGCTCAGGTGCCCACCGAGGTGTTCGTCGAGGTCATGGTGACCAACGCGCTGAGCCCGATGCGGGTCGTCGAGGGGCTCGCCCCGCTGGTCCCGCCCACCGGCACGATCGGGGTCATGTCGTCGCGGCAGGGCAGCATCGGGTTCAACACCCGGGGCGGGCACGAGGTCTACCGGGCGAGCAAGTCCGCGCTCAACCAGCTCATGCGCAGCTACGCCGCCCGGACGGCGCAGGACCCGCGCACCCTGCTGCTCCTGCACCCGGGGTGGGTGCAGACCGAGCTGGGCGGCCCCGGGGCCCGGCTGACCGTCGCGGAGAGCGCGCGCGGGGTGGCCGAGGTCCTGGTGGGCCACGCGCACGACGGCGGCCTGCAGTTCCTCGACCACACCGGAGCGGTCGTCCCCTGGTGAGCCCCGGCACGCCTCACGGTCAGGACAGGTGCGACACCTCCGGCCGGGACTTGTGGCCGTCGTCGTCGCCGACCGCTCCCTGGGCGCCCCGCGGGTCGCACTCCTCGCTCCCGGCCACGCCGAGCCGGACCACCACCGACTTCGACGCCGGCTGGTTGCTCTTCAGCGCGGTGGCGTCGAGCGGGACCAGCGGGTTCGTCTCCGGGTAGTACGCCGCCGCGGTACCCCGCGGGACGTCGTAGGCCACCAGGCGGAAGTCGGACGCGCAGCGCACGTGCTCGTCGCCCTCCCAGCGCGTGATCAGGTCCACGTGGTCGCCCTCGGAGTACCCGAGCGCCGCGATGTCCTCGCGGTGGCAGAACACGACCCGGCGCCCGCCCTCGATGCCGCGGTAGCGGTCCGACAGGCCGTAGATGGTGGTGTTGAACTGGTCGTGGCTGCGCAGGGTCTGGAGCAGCAGGTGCCCGTCGGGGACCTCCAGCACCTCGATCGGCGACACCGCGAACTCGCCGCGCCCGGACCCGGTCTCGAAGGTCCGCGAGTCCCGCGGCGGGTGCGGCAGCACGAACCCACCGGGGCGACGGACGTTCACCTCGTAGCTCTCGCAGCCGGTCACGACGCGGGAGATGTGGTCGCGGATGCGGCGGTAGTCCCCGCGCATCGCCGCCCAGTCGATGCCGTACCGGTCGCCCAGGGTGGCCTCGGCGATCCCGGTGAGGATCGCGACCTCCGAGCGCAGGTGCGGGCTCGCCGGCGGCAGCGGGCCGCGGGACGAGTGCACGGAGCACGTGGAGTCCTCGACCGAGACGAACTGCGGTCCGGACTCCTGGACGTCGCGCTCGGTCCGGCCCAGGGTGGGCAGGATCAGCGCGGTCCGGCCGCCGTGCAGGTGCGACCGGTTGATCTTCGTCGAGATCTGCACGGTCAGCCGGGTGCCGGTCAGCGCCGCGGTCGTGACGTCGGTGTCCGGTGCGGCCTGCAGGAAGTTGCCGCCGAGGCCGACGAAGACCTTGACCTTCCGGTCACGCATGGCCCGGATGCTGTCGACGGTGTCCAGGCCGTGCTCACGGGGCGGGTCGAACGCGAACTCGGCCTGCAGGGCGTCGAGGAAGGAGTCCGGGACGCGCTCCCAGATGCCCATGGTGCGGTCGCCCTGGACGTTGGAGTGGCCGCGGACCGGGAAGAGCCCGGCGCCCGGACGGCCGATGTTGCCCTGGGCCAGGGCGACGTTGACGACCTCCTTGATCGTCGCGACGCCGTTGCGGTGCTGGGTCAGACCCATCGCCCAGCAGAAGACGGTCTTGCGCGAGTCCCGCAACAGGGCCGCGGCCCGGGTGATGTCGGCCCAGGACAGCCCGGTGGACCGGGTGACGGCGTCGCGATCGATCGAGGCGACGTGGTCGCGCCAGGCGTCGAAGCCGCTGGTGTGCCGGTCGAGGAACTCGTGGTCCAGGGCGTCCCACTCGACGAGCAGTGAGCCGATGGCCTGGAACAGCGCCAGATCGCCGTTGACCCGGACCGGCAGGTGCAGGTCGGAGATGTCGGTGCCGCGTCCGAGCACCCCCTGGGGGGTCTGCGGGTTCTTGAACCGCATCAGCCCGGCCTCGCGCAGCGGGTTGATCGTGAGGATCGTGGCGCCGTTGCGCTTGGCGTGCTCGAGCTGGGTCAGCATCCGCGGGTGGTTGGTGCCCGGGTTCTGTCCGGCGATGACGATCACGTCCGCCTCGAGCAGGTCGGGCAGCGTCACGCTGGCCTTGCCGATCCCGATCGACTCCTGCAGGGCGATCGAGGTCGACTCGTGGCACATGTTCGAGCAGTCGGGCAGGTTGTTGGTCCCGAACGCCCTGGCGAAGAGCTGGTAGACGAACGCGGCCTCGTTGGACGCCCGGCCGGAGGTGTAGAAGGTGGCCTCGCCGGGGTCGTCCAGGGCGTTCAGCTCGTCGCCGATCAGCCGGAACGCCGCGTCCCAGCCGATCGGCTCGTAGTGGGTCCCGCCCGGTCGCCGGACCATGGGATGGGTGATCCGGCCCTGCTGGCCGAGCCAGTACTCCGACCGCTCGTCGAGCTCGGCGACGCTGTGGCGGGCGAAGAACTCCGGGGTCGCGCGCCGCGTCGTCGCCTCCTCGGCGATCGCCTTCGCGCCGTTCTCACAGAACTCGGCCACCGAGCGGTGCCCGGGGTCGGGGTCCGGCCAGGCGCAGCTGGTGCAGTCGAAGCCCTCGGCCTGGTTCAGCTTGAGCAGCGTGCGCGCGGTGCGGGACGGTCCCATCCGCTCCAGCGACCGCTTCATCGACACCGCGACGGCCGTCGCCCCGACGGCGTGGTCCTCGGGCGTGCCGACCTCCAGGTCGGCCTCCGAGTAGTCGTCGCTGTGTCCGTCCATGGGGCTACCTCCGCGTTCGACGACCGTCGGGCGGCGCCCCCGTCGGGGGCGCGCCCGCTGTGGACGCGCTACCCGGCCGGAGCGATCCCAACCGTCCACGGACCCGATCGGGGCCGGACCGGTGGCGTGCGCCGGGGCCGCCCCGGGGGGAAGATCACGCAGGGTCACCGGTCGGCGGTCCGTCGACCACCGGTCGTCCCGGTCGCCGCGCCCGGCGTCCCCGGTGGCCCGGTTGTCGTGGCGGGCAAGCGGATCCGCCTCGTCCTGCGGCGGTCGATCGTTGTCCGGGATGTGGTGCACGCCGACCGGGAGCCCGGCGTGCGGCACCGGCCGGTCCGAGGCGCGTCGCCCCCGCCAGGGCGGTACGTCCCGGACCGGCCGTCCCCTCGGCCGGGGCGTCGTCCGACGGTCGCGGGGCCGAGCCCGCGCCGGCGGAGCACGCCGATCGGATCCGAAGGAGCCTCAGGTGGACATCCTCGACGTCCGGGACGAGCTGTTCCGGCACCGCCCCGCGCGGGCCGACATCGGACGCGCGGAGGCGGCGACGACACTCCGGTTCGCCTGCGCCGGGACCCTCGACCGGACCGTCGGGGCGGCATCGGTCCCGGTGCTGGACGTCCCAGCCGGGTGCGCGCGCGCCGTCGGTCGCCTGGCCCGGCAGATCACCGACCTGTTCGAGATCCCCGTCGTCCGGCTGTCCGCCGAGTCCCTCCGGGTCGTCGCACGGGTCCCGGAGCTGGCCCGCCGCACCCGGCTGTGCGACAGCACCGGCCGCTGGGTACGCGGCCTGCCGCCGCCGGTCGTCGCGGGCGACGACGCGGTCCTGGCCGGGGCCTGGCGCGCCGCGTTCCTGGTGGCCGGGGCGCTCGGCGGCCGCGGCCGGGCCGGGCTGGAGCTGCTCTGCCCGTCCCCGGAGACGGCGATGGCGCTCACCGGAGCGGCCCGGCGCCTCGGCGTCGCCGCGCTGACCCGCCCCGGCATCCACGGCGACCGCGTCGTCGTCCGCGACCCCGTCGACGTGCGCGCGGTGCTCGGCCGGATGGGTGCGCCGTGCGCGGCGCAGGCGTGGAACCCCGACCTGCGGCGCGGGACCGGGGAGGTGCCGGTGAGCGGCGCGCTGCACGACGCCAACCGGGAGCGCGCCTCCCAGGCCGCGGCGATGACGACCCTGCGCGTCCAGGCGCTGCTGGCGGACCCGCCCGCAGGGGTGCCCGAGCGACTGCTGGCCACCGGCCTGCTGCGGGCCCGCAACCCGGAGCTGTCGTTGCAGGAGCTGGGCCGCCTCGCCGACCCGCCGATGACCAAGGACGCGATCGCCGGGCGGCTGCGGCGGCTGCTCGAGCACACCGAGCGCCTCACCCGCTGAGCGTCCTGCCCGACGGCCCGGCCCGCCGTCGCTCAGCCGCGGGCCGCGACGACCCCGGCCGCGGCCAGCGGTGCGGTCGCCTCGCCCACGGTCGCGAACCCGTCGCCGCGGGTGTCGCCACGCAGGTGCCGGGCGTGGATGCCCTCGGCGATGACGGCGACCTTGAGGTAGGCCAGGCCGCGGTGGAACGCCCAGTCCCGCGGCTCGCGCCCGGACGCCGCGGCGTAGCGCTCCACCAGCTCGTCGGCACCCGGCATCCGGGTGCTGGTGGAGGCCGCGGCCCCGGCCAGGACCGGGGCGAACACGGGGTCGCCATAGACGACGTGCAGGGCCAGGTCGGCCAGCGGGTCGCCGAGGGTGGCCATCTCCCAGTCGACCAGGGCGCGCACCACGGTGGGGTCGTCGCGGTCGAGGATGGCGTTGTCGATACGGAAGTCCCCGTGCACGACGGCGTGGTCGCTCTCGGCCGGGCAGCTCGCCTCGAGCAGGCCGTGCAGGGTGTCCACGTCGGGCAGCTCGCGGGTGGCGACGCGCTGCCACTGGCCGTACCAGCGCTCGACCTGGCGGCGCAGGTACCCGGCGGGGCGGCCCAGCTCGGACAACGGGCCGGTGGCGACGTCGACGGCGTGCAGCGCGGCGAGGGTGTCGACCAGGGAGAACGCGGTCGCCCGCACGCCTGCGTCGTCGAGGGTGGCGAGGTCGTCCTCACTGCGCACCACGATCCCGTCGACGAACCCGGTGAGCGCGAACGGCACCCCCAGCACCGACGCGTCGGCCAGCGCGACCGCCGGTGCGACGGGGACCCCGGACCCGGCGAGGGCGGCGACGCCCCGGTACTCGCGGCCCATGTCGTGCGCGGACGGGGTCAGCGTGCCGAGTGGGGGGCGGCGCAGGATCCAGACGTGTTCCCCGTCGGTGACCCGGTAGGTGAGGTTGGACCGCCCGCCGGAGACGAGCTCGGCGGTGACCCCGCCGCGGTAGCCGTCGACGTGCCGGCGCAGGAACGCGTCCAGCGCGGTCAGGTCCAGGCCGTCGGGGCTCATCGGGTGGCCCGCGCGACGGTGCGGCGGGCAATCGACCAGCGGTGGGTCTCCGAGGGGCCGTCGTAGATGCGGAACGGGCGCACCTCGCGCAGGAACCGGCTCAACAGCACGTCCCCGGAGACGCCGCGGCCGCCGTTGAGCTGCAGGGCCCGGTCGACGACCCGCCACACGGCCTCCGCGGTGAAGGTCTTGGCGATCGAGACCTCCATCCCGGCGGGGCGGCCCTGGTCGAGCTCCCAGCAGGCGCGCAGGACCAGCCCGCGCGCGGCGGCGATGTCGATCTCGTTGTCGGCGATCATCGCCTGCGCCATGCCGAGGTCGGCCAGCCGTGACCCGAACACCTGCCGCTCCGCCGCCCAGGCCACGGCGATGTCCTGGGCGCGGCGCGCGATGCCCAGCCAGCGCATGCAGTGGGTCAACCGGGCCGGGCCGAGACGGACCTGGGCGTAGCGGTAGCCCTCGTCGACCTCACCCAGCACGGCGTCGTCGGTGACGCGGCAGTCGGAGAACCCCACCTCCAGGTGCCCGCCGTAGAGCGACTCGTCCAGCGTCGGGATGTGCCGGCCGATCGTCATGCCGGGGTTGTCGGCGTCGACGAGGAACATCGTCGCACCACCACGGTCACCGGGCACGCCGCTGGTGCGGGCCATGACGATGGCGAACGCGGCGCCGTCGGCGCCGGTGATGAACCACTTCCGGCCGTCGATCCGCCAGCCGCCGTCGACCCGGGTGGCCGTGGTGGACAGTGCGTCGGGGTCGGACCCGGCGCCGGGGGAGGGCTCGGTCATCGCGAAGCACGAGCGCACGTCCCCGGCGGCGAGCGGGGCGAGGTAGCGGACCTTCTGGTCCTCCGAGGCGATCCGCTCGAGCAGGTGGATGTTGCCCTCGTCGGGCGCGGCGATGTTCAGCGCGATCGGGCCGAGCAGCGAGTACCCGGCCTCGGTGAACACCGCGGCGCGGCCGCACATGTCCAGGCCGTGCCCGCCGAACTCGGGGGCGGCGTGCGGGGCGAACACCCCCGCGGCGCGGGCGGCGTCCTGCAGCCGGACCCGCTCCCCGTCCGACGGCAGGACGCCGCCGTGGGCCTCCTCGACCGGGACCACCACCTCCCGGACGAAGCGGGCCGTCCGCTCCGCGAGGTCCTGCACGTGCGCGTCCTGGGCGAGGTCGACCGCCATGTCTCCTCCATCGGCTAATGATTGTTAGCCATCTTGTAGCAGCATCGCGGCAGCCGGGGACAGCGTCGGGAGCCACATCTCACATCACGGCTATAGACTGCTAGCCGTGCGGAGCGATGAGATCCGGTCGGCGGCGCTGGCGGAGTTCGCCCGCCGCGGCTACGAGGCGACGACCATGGCCGACATCGGAGCCGCCGTCGGGATCCGCGGGCCGAGCCTCTACAAGCACGTCCGCTCCAAGCAGGAGCTGCTCGCCTCGGTCATCGACGCCACCATGGACGCGCTGATCCGCGAGCACGACGCCGCGGTGGCCGGGATCGACGACCCGGTCGAACGGCTGCGCCGCGCCGTCGAGGCGCACGTGCGCTTCCACGCCCGGAACCGGGTGGAGGCCTTCGTCGGCAACCGGGAGCTGCGCAGCCTGACCGAACCGCACCGGTCGGAGATCCTCGCCAGACGCGCCGACTACGAGCGGCGCTTCCGGCGGCTGATCGCCGACGGCGCCGACGCCGGGGTGTTCTCGGTCGCGTCGCCGCAGCTCGCGTCGTACGCGATCCTCGACCAGGGGATGGGCGTCGCGGTGTGGTTCCGCGACGACGCGGGCCCGGGGGAGAACGAGGTCGCCTGGCAGCTCGCGGAGTTCGCGCTGCGCCTCGTCGGGGCCGGGCCCGCCGCGCTCAGGCCCCGGTGAACCGCGGCCGCGGCGCTCGGCCGGCGCCCGCGCGCCCTCCAGGATCGGCATCCGGGCGCCCGGCCCTGGACCGCGGGGTGGGGACACGGACCGTCGTCACCCGGGCCGGCGTGGTGTCCGCCGACGACGACCGGGTCACCGCCCTGCTCTACTTCACGCAGGAGGCCGCCCGCACCGGCGAGCCGCCGCGCACCACCCCGGGCCGCGCCGAGGTCACGGTCGAGCGGGTCGACGGCCGGTGGCTCGTGTCCGACCTGCGCAACTTCTAGGCGAGAAGGAGACGTGACCCCATGACGGGTGTCGAGGTGAAGGTCGAGGGGCTGACGAAGTCCTTCGGTCGGGCCAACATCTGGTCGGACGTGACCCTGACGCTGCCCGCGGGTGAGGTGTCGGTGCTGCTCGGACCGTCGGGTACCGGTAAGTCGGTGTTCCTGAAGTCCCTGATCGGGCTGCTCAAGCCGGAGCGGGGGTCGATCGTGATCGAGGGCGTCGACCTGTGCAAGTGCTCGGAGTCCGAGCTGTACGAGATCCGGAAGCTGTTCGGGGTGCTGTTCCAGGACGGTGCGTTGTTCGGGTCGATGAACCTGTTCGACAACATCGCGTTCCCGTTGCGGGAGCACACGCGCAAGTCGGAGTCGGCGATCCGCGACATCGTCATGGAGAAGATCGACATGGTCGGTCTGGTCGGTGCCGAGGGCAAGCTGCCGGGTGAGATCTCGGGTGGTATGCGTAAGCGGGCGGGGCTGGCGCGGGCGTTGGTGCTGGATCCGAAGATCATTCTGTTCGACGAGCCGGACTCGGGTCTGGATCCGGTGCGTACGGCGTATCTGAACCAGCTGATCATCGATCTGAATGCGATGACGGACTCGACGTTCCTGATCGTGACCCACGACATCAACTCGGCGCAGACGGTGCCGGACAACATCGGGTTGCTCTACCGCAAGCACCTGGCGATGTTCGGCCCCCGTGAGGTGTTGCTGACCTCCGACGAGCCGGTGGTGGCGCAGTTCCTGAACGGGCGTCGGGAGGGTCCGATCGGGATGTCGGAGGAGAAGGACGCCGCCCAGGCCGCCCGCGAGATGGAGGAGGCCGGCGGTGAGCTGGAGGGGCGTCCCGAGATGAAGCCCCAGCTCGTGGCCTCGACCGGGATGCCCGACCGGCAGGCGGTGCACCGTCGTCGGGAGCGGGTCCAGGCGATGCTGCACGAGCTGCCGTCCTCGGCGCAGGAGGCGATCCGGGAGCAGTACGCCGATGCCGACGCGGCGTCCACCGGCCCGTCGCGGGACGGGACGACCCGGCAGGAGGCGCGAGCGGGCGGCGACGACTGGCCCACCGACGTCCACCCGCGGGTCGGCGGCTGACGGAGGGGGTCCCGGTCCATCCCGCCGCGCGTCTCGACAGGACGGCGCGCAGGGAGACCTGCCGGGCGCGGGCTCAGCTCCCGGCGTCTCCCGAGGGCAGTGCCGGGCCCGCCTTGAGCGCGACCCCGGACAGCTTGAGCCGTCGCGCCTCGCTCATCAGCAGGGCGAGCGTGGTCGCGGCGGCGGCGTAGCCGGTGCCGTGCGGCGGGCGGACGTTGGAGATGCAGTTGCGCTCGGAGTCGCGGCGGCCGCGGTGGGCGTCGTAGGTGAAGTACAGCCCGAGCGAGTCGACCGAGCTCATCCCCGGCCGCTCCCCGACGAGCACGACGACGTGCCGCGCCCCCACCGCGGTCGCGATCTCGTCGCCGAGCGCGACCCGGGCCTGGGTGGCGACGACGACCGGCGCCATCCGCCACCCGTCGAGCCGGTCGAGGATCTCGGCCAGCATCCCCGGGGCGTGCTCGGCGACCGCGCGGGGCGAGAGCCCGTCGGCGACGACGAGCACCACGTCGTGCTCCCCGCGCGGCAGGTCGGCGCCGTCGGCGAGGCGGCGGCCCAGGTCGGGCCGGGTCAGGTACTCGGTGCGGTCGGCCGGGGCCCCGGCGGCGCGTAGCGTGTCCACCCCGAGCGCGGCGATCCGGTCGGTGAGCGCGTCGACGTCGAGCGGGGTGTGCACGGCGTCGCGGGCCGCGGCGTGCGCGGCGCGCAGCTCCAGCAGCCGCGCGGTCGGCAGCGCGTCCCCGGCCCGCCCGAGCGCCACCCGCGCCCGGGTGGAGGCCCGCAGCAGCTCCAGCGGGTCCGCCGCGCTCACCCCACACCCGCCGTCAGCGCACGGACCGCCGCGGGGGCCAGCTCCTTGAGCCGTCCGTCCGGTGCCAGCATGTCCATGGTGGACAGCCACCCCTCGAACTCGGGGGCGGGACGCAGGCCCAGCACCTGACGGGCGTAGAGCGCGTCGTGGAAGGACAGCGACTGGTAGTGGAGCATCACGTCGTCGCCGCCGGGCACGCAGATCACGAATGAGCAACCGGCCGCGCCGAGCAGGGTGAGCAGGGCGTCGGTGTCGTCGGCGTCGGCCTCGGCGTGGTTGGTGTAGCAGACGTCGACGCCCATCGGGACACCCAGCAGCTTCCCGCACAGGTGGTCCTCCAGACCGGCGCGGGTGATCTGCTTGCCGTCGTAGAGGTACTCCGGCCCGATGAACCCGACGACGGTGTTGACCAGAAGCGGGTCGAACGCCCGGCACACGGCGTAGGCGCGGGCTTCGAGGGTCTGCTGGTCGACGCCGTGGTGGGCGTCGGCGGACAGCGCGGAGCCCTGCCCGGTCTCGAAGTACATGCAGTTCGTGCCGACGGTGCCCCGGCCCAGTGACAGCGCCGCGTCGTGTGCCTCGCGCAGCATCGCCAGGGTCACCCCGAACCCGGTGTTCGCCGCCTCGGTGCCGGCGACGGACTGGAACACCAGGTCCACCGGGGCGCCGCGCTCCATGATCTCGATGGAGGTCGTGACGTGGGCGAGCACGCAGGACTGGGTGGGGATGTCGTAGCGGGTGCGCACCTCGTCGACCAGGTGCAGCAGGTCGGTGGTGCGCTGCGGCGAGTCGGTCGCCGGGTTGATGCCGATGACGGCGTCGCCGCAGCCGAGCAGCAGCCCGTCGACGATGGACGCGGTCACCCCGGACGGGTCGTCGGTGGGGTGGTTGGGCTGCAGCCGGGTCGCCATCGTGCCGGGCAGCCCGACCGTCGAGCGGAACGCGGTGACGACCGGGGTGCGCCGCGCGACGGCGATCAGGTCCTGCAGCCGCATCAGCTTGGCCGTCGCCGCGACCATCTCCGGGGTCAGGCCGGGCGCGAGCGCGGTGGTGTCGGTGGTCGGGTCGAGCAGGTGCTCACGGAACCCGCCGACGGTCATCGACGCGACCGGGGCGAACGCCGCGCGGTCGTGCGAGTCGACGATCAACCGGGTCACGTCGTCGTCCTCGTAGGGGACGACCTGCTCGGTCAGGAACGTCGCGAGCGGCAGGTCGGCGAGCACCGTCTGGGCGGCCACGCGCTCGGACTCCGAGCGGGCGGCGACACCGGCCAGCACGTCCCCGGAGCGTTCCGGGGTGGCGGCGGCCAGCAGCGCCCGCAGGTCCGCGAACTCGTGGGTGTGCCCCCCGACGGAGGCCCTGCGGGTCGTCACGTGAACTCGGCCTCCGCCTGTGCCAGCGCCGCGAATTCCTCGTCGGGGGCCGCGGCGACCAGGTGGTGTCGGGAGTAGAGCGCGAAGTACAGCATGAACAGGGCGAAGGCGCCGAGGGTCGCGCCCGCCGCGACCGGGTCGACGAGGAACGTCGCGATGACGGCGAGCACGGCGACGACCAGCGCGAACCCGGTCGTGACGACGCCGCCGGGGGTCCGGTAGGGCCGCGGCATCTCCGGCGCGGTCCGGCGCAGCACGATGTGGCTGACCATCATCAGCACGTACGACAGCGCGGCCCCGAACACCGCCATGTTCAGCAGCACGTCCCCCTGCCCGGTCAGCGAGAGCAGGAATCCGATCGCGCCGGGGACGATCAGGGCGAGGGTGGGGGCCTTGCGGCTGTTGGTCACCGACAGCACCCGCGGCAGGTACCCGGCACGCGACAGCGCGAAGGTCTGGCGGGAGTAGGCGTAGATGATCGAGAAGAAGCTCGCGACGAGCCCGGCCAGACCGACGTAGTTGACGACGACCCCGGCGGTCGACCCGCCGAGCGCCTCGACGAGCGGGTTTCCCGACTCCGACAGCGCCTGCGCGCCGAGCGCGCCGGTCGCGAGGACCAGCACCAGTGCCCCGGTGACGAGCAGGACCAGCATCGCGGCGACGATCCCACGGGGCACGTTGCGCTCGGGGTCGCGTGCCTCCTCCGCGGCCAGCGGGACGCCCTCCAGCGCGAGGAAGAACCAGATCGCGAACGGCACCGCCGACCAGATCCCCAGGTAGCCGAACGGCAGGAACGGTGACGCCCCGGCGGCCGCGGTCGGCGCGATGTCCACGAGGTTCGCGGCGTCGAACAGCGGCACGGCGGCGACGGCGAAGATCAGCAGCCCGAGCACGGCGATCGCGGTGATCACGAACATGACCTTGAGGGCCTCGCCGACCCCGGCGATGTGGATACCGATGAACACCAGGTAGGCGGCGAGGTAGACCCACCAGCCGTCGGTGATCCCGAACAGGCCGAGTGACTCGACGTAGGCGCCGATGAAGGTGGCGATCGCCGCGGGGGCGATGGCGTACTCGATGAGGATCGCGGTGCCGGTCGCGAACCCGCCCCACGGGCCCAGCGCGCGGCGGGCGAAGGTGTAGCCGCCGCCCGCGGCGGGCAGCGCCGAGGACAGCTCGGCCATGCCCAGCACCATCGCGAAGTACATGCCCGCGATGACGACACCGGCGATCAGCAACCCGCCGAACCCGCCCTGGGCGAGACCGAAGTTCCAGCCGGAGTAGTCGCCGGAGATGACGTAGCTGACGCCGAGCCCGGCCAGCAGGACCCAGCCCGCGGCCCCGGTCCGCAGCCGGCGTCGCTCCAGGTAGTCCGATGGATCCTGGGCCATGTCGTCCTCCTGGGCGCGTCCGCACCGGCGGGGACCGCCGGGTGTGGGGACAAGCTAGGAAGTACGGGCCGGACCGGGGTAGGGCCGCGCGGGGTAACCGTGTGAAGAGTGTGTGTCCGCCGCGGGGTGCGGGGCGGGGCGGCGGTGACGCGCGCACCGCCCCGCACCGGGCTGCTCAGTCCGCGAGCTTGCTGATCGCCTGCGCCCAGAGGAAGAACTTGTTGGTGCCCAGGTCACGGACGGTCGTGATGTTGAACGCCTCCTTGAGGAGCTTCGCGTCGCCCTCGGAGACGCCCTTCAGCGGTCGACGGGGGCGTCGGCCAGCTCCTCGACACCCTTGCCCTCGTACGCCTTGTCGAACTTGCCGGCGATGTCGCCCACGACTGCTCCTTCCCGATGCGGCCCGGGACCGCGTCCTACGGATGTGCGTGGGCCAGCCTGGCAGTGATCGTTGCGGGACCGAACGACCGACACCCGTGACTCGGTGAACGGGCGAGCGGGCCGCCGAGCGTGATCCCGCGGCGGTCAGTTCCCGCCCTGGCCACCCCCGCCGGGCCCGCCGCCAGGACGGCCCGGCGTCGCCTCGACGGTGGCCTGCGGCAGCAGGACCTGCTGGCCGTCGTCGAGGCCGGACCGCACCTCGGTGAACTGGTCGCCCACCAGGCCGGGGACGAACTGCCGGGTCACCGCGGCGCCGTCGTCGCCGGGCACGTCGACGACCGAGCGGCCGCCCTCCTGCCGGACGGCGGTGTTCGGCACCCGCAGCACCCCGTTGCGGGCCTCGGTGCGCACGTCGGCCTGCGCGGTCTGGCCGTCGCGCAGCTGCGGGTCGGTGCGGTTCAGCACGACGGTCGCGTAGTAGCTCACGACGCCCGACAGCTGCGTCGCGGTCGGCGCGACGGCCACCACGGTCGCCGGCAGGCTCACCCCGGGCAGCGCGTCGACGGTGACGTCGACGGTCTGGTTCGGCGCGACCCGCGCGGCGTCGCTCTCCTCGAACGGGACGACCAGCTGATAGGTCTGCAGGTCGTTGAGGGTGAGGAACGGTGCCCCGCCCGCCGCGGACGCGCCGCCACCGGCGGCCCCCGCGCCGCCCGAGGCCGCCGACGCCGACCCGACGGCCTGCGGGATCCGGGCGTCGGTGCCGGGGGCGAGCGCGGTCGCGGCGCTCGCGGCGGGCACGACGTCACCGACCGCGCCGTTGATCGCGGACACGGTGCCGGCGACCGGGGCGCGCAGCAGGGTGTCGTCGAGGGCGCGCTGGGCATCGGCGAGGGTGTTGCGGGCGTCGGCGACCACGGCGTCCTGCACCGCGACGTCGGCCGGTGCGTCGTTGTTCGCCCCGGTGAGCTGCGAGCGGGCGTCGGACACCGCGCTCTCGGCGTTCGCGATCGAGACCCGGCCGGAGGCGGCGCCGGTGTCGCGGGTGCCCTCGGCCTGCGCCAGCGCCGTCTGCGAGGTGATGACCTGGCCCTTCGCCGTCGTCACGGCCTGCTCGTCGGTGGCGACGGCGGTGCAGGCCGGGTCGGTCGTCGCCGCGCCGAGGCCGGACCCGCCCGAGGTGCCGGACCCGCCGGACAGCCCGCCGAGCAGCCCGCCGCCGGACGGGTCGGCGGTGGGCTCCGGGGTCGCGGACGCGGTGCTGCCGCCGGAGCGCTTGCAGGCCCGCCGGTCGGTCTCCAGCTTCTCCTGGGCCGCGGCGAGCTGCTTGCGGTCGAAGGCGAGCTGGACCCTCGCCCGCTCGACGGCGGTGTCGTTCGCCGCGTTCTGCGCCCCGACCTGGTCGCGGGTCGCGGCCAGTACCGACTCGGCCGAGGCCAGGGACGCCTGCGCGGCCTCGACGGTGTTCGCGCCGGTCAGCTTGCCCAGCGACGCCTGCTGCTGGTCCAGCCCCGCCTGCGCGGCGGCGACCTGGGACAGGGCCTCGGCGTCGTCGAGCCGGGCGAGCGGCTGCCCGGCGGCCACGGTCTCGCCGACCTCCACGAGCAGCTCGGTGACCCGGCCGCCGTCGGTGAACCCGAGGTTCTGCTGGGTGATCGACACCAGCGACCCCGACGCCGACACCCCGGTGGAGACCACACCCCGGTCGACGACGGCCGTCGGCGACGGCTGGTCCCCTCCGGTGCAGGCCGTGAGGCCGACGAGTCCGGCGAGCAGCAGGCTGCCCGCGAGCCGCAGTCGGGTCATGAAGTGCTCCTCGGTGCTGTCGCGGGCGCTGTCACTGGTGCCGCAGGGCGTCGATGGGCCGCATCCGCGCGGCCCGGTTGGCGGGGAAACCGCCCGCGAGCAGCCCGATCAGCAGGCTCACCCCGAAGGCGAGCACCACCGATCCGGCCGACACCGTCGGGGCGGGGAAGTCGGGTACGAGGCGGGGCAGGACGATCCCGGCCAGCACGGACACACCGACGCCGACCAGGATCCCGATGACCCCGCCGATGCCGGTGAGGACCATCGCCTCGATGAGGAACTGCTGCAGGATCGCGCGGCGGCGCGCGCCGATGGCCTTGCGGATACCGATCTCGCGGGTCCGCTCGGTCACCGTGACCAGCATGATGTTGGCGACGCCGATGCTCCCGACCAGCAGCGAGATGCCCGCGACCGCCGCGACGAAGATCGTCACGAAGCTCAGGACCTGCGAGGACTGGTCGAGCAGGCTCTGCAGCGCGGTGACGGTGTAGTCGCGGTCCTGCGGGTCGTCGATGCGGTGCCGGTCGTCGAGGACCGTCGTGACCTGCTCGACCGCCTGCGGCACCGCGTCGGTGGACACCGCGCGCACGGTGATCTGGTCGACGACGTCGCCGCCACCGGTCAGGTAGGCGCGTGCGGCGCCCAGCGGCATGACGGCGATGTCGTCCTGCTGACCGTTGGCGGCGAGCACGCCGATCACCCGGAACGAGGTGCGGCCGATCCGCACCTCCGAGCCGAGCGCCTCGCCGGCGCGGCCGCCGAACAGCGTCGCCACCGGGTTGGGGCCGAGCACGACGACCTTCGCCCGGGTCGTGGCCTGGCGGTCGTCGAAGAACGACCCGACGACGAGCTCCCGGTTGGTGATGTCGAGGTAGTCGGCGTCGGCGCCGGTCACGCCGCTGCGGACGCTCCCGCCACCGGCCAGCTGCAGCTGCGCCGAGCCGGTCACCGTCGGGCTGACCGAGGCGACCGCGGGTGCGGAGGCCCGGTCCCGCAGGGCGCGGACGTCGGCGTCGGTGAGGTCGCGCGGCGTGCCGCTGCCGCTGATGCCACCGCGGTCCGGGGTGATCTGGATCTGGTTGGCGAGCGGGCCGAACGCGTCGGCGACGAAGCGCTGCAGACCGTTGCCGAACGCGACCAGCACGATCACCGCGGCGACCCCGATGATGATCCCGAGCATCGTCAGCAGCGACCGCAGCGGCCCGGCCCGCAGGCCCCGTACCGCGATCCGCGCGGACTCCCAGATCGTCATCGGCGCTCGTCACCCACGATCCGGCCGTCGCGCAGGGTCACCACGCGCTTGGCGAACTCCGCGACCTCGGGCTCGTGGGTGATCAGCACGACGGTGCGGCCGCTCTCGTTCAGCTCCACGAACAGGTTCATGACGTCGGTGGTCGAGGCGGTGTCGAGGTTCCCCGTCGGCTCGTCGGCCAGGATCATCGAGGGGTCGGTGACCAGGGCACGGGCCACCGCGACGCGCTGCTGCTGGCCGCCGGAGAGCTCGTTGGGCCGGTGGTCGCCGCGGTCGCCGAGCCCGACCCGTTCCAGCGCGCGCCGCGCCCGGCCCCGGCGGTCGCGCCCGCCGGCGTAGACCAGCGGCAGCTCCACGTTGGCCAGCGCCGAGGTGCGCGGCAGCAGGTTGAACGACTGGAAGACGAAACCGATCTTCTGCAGCCGGACGTCGGCGAGCCGGTTGTCCGACATCCGGCCGACGTCGATGCCGTCGAGCCGGTAGGCGCCGGAGCTCGGCACGTCGAGGCAGCCGAGGATGTTCATCATCGTGGACTTGCCCGAGCCGGAGGGGCCCATGATCGCGACGAGGTCGCCGTCGTCGACGTGCAGGTCCACGGCGTCGAGTGCGCGCAGCTCGAGGGCTCCGGTCCGGTAGACCTTGGAGACCCCCTCCAGCTCGATCACGATTCCGGAGATTACGCACGGGGCGGTTCCGGGAAATCGTCGGGTCGCCGTCGGGAATGGTGCGCAGAAATATGGCGTCACCCGATCGGGTGGAAGGTTGCGCAGGGCCGTCACCTGCGGGTCGTCGATCAGTTAATGCGGATTCATTCCCATTCGACGGTCGAGAGCGGGGAGGTGTCCCCGAAACGGCGTCGCGAATTCGTGACCACCTCGTGACCGGTCCTGCCGCGGCTGCGGCCGGGCCCGTCCGGCTACGGTGCCGTGGACCGACGCCGGGAGGCCGCATGGGCGAGCGACGACACCTGCTGGAGGGGCTGGCCGGCCCGACCGTCGCGCTGGAGGCGGTGAACCGGGCGACCCACGAGTTCACCGGCAGGCAGGCCCGGCGGGCGGGGCTGCACCCGACCGACCTGTGGGCGTTGCGGCTGCTCGACGTGCACGGCTCGCTCGGGCCGACCGAGCTGGCCCGGCGGCTGGACCTGCGGCCGGCCTCGACCACCGCGCTGATCGACCGGCTCGAGGCGGCCGGCCACCTCGAGCGTGTCCCCGACCCGCACGACCGCCGCCGGGTCACCGTGCGCTCGCGGGAGGAGTCCTTCCGCGCGCGGCTCGCGCAGTGGGAGCCGGCCGTCCGGGCCCTCGACGACGTCGCCCGCCGCCTCTCCGCCGACGAGGGCGAGGTCGTCGAGCGCTACCTGCGCGCGGTCGTCGCCACGCTCGACGAGCTCGGCGCCGGGTAGTCCGGGAGCCGGAACGCGTCGACCGCGCCGGTCGGGGTGGCCCCGAGCAGCCCGGTCACCCGCTTCCCGACCGGGCTCGCGACGGCCCGGAACGCGGTGCGCAGCGTCCGGATCCCGGCCCGGGTCCGCGGGTTGGCCAGCGTCAGCGGCGGCAGCTTCTGCGCCTGCTCGGTCGCGGGCCTCAGCAGCTCCTCGTAGCGGTGCAGCGCACCCGCGGTGTCGCCGGGGCGGGAGGCCAGCTCCCCGGCCAGTACGTAGGCACCGATCAGGGCCAGGCTCGTGCCCCCGCCGCCCAGCGGCGACGGGCAGTACGCGGCGTCGCCGAGCAGTACCACCCGTCCCGAGCTCCAGCGCGGGGCCGTGACCTGCCCGACGGCGTCGAAGTACATCGGGGCCCCGCCCGGCCCGTCGCCGAGCTCCCGCATGATCCGCGGGGCGACCCAGCCCGCATCGGCGAAGGTCCGCCGCAGGACGGTGCGGACGTCGGCGTCGCCGAGGGTCTCCAGGCCGCGCACCCCGGACAGGAAGGTCAGCATGGCGCGGGTGGTGCCCAGGTTGTCCGGGCGCAGGTGCACCCCGCGCGAGCCGGTCTCGTGGAACCAGTTCCACCAGGCGTCGTCGTCGGCGGTGCGGGGGACCGTCAGGTAGGCGCCGTACAGGCCGGTCTCGCGGACGGTGACGTCGGCGAACACCAGGTCGCGGGTTCGCGACCGCAGCCCCTCGGCGACCACGACGAGGTCGGCGGTGACCGTGGTGCCGTCGTCGAGGGCGACCCGGGCCGGGCCGTCGCCGGCGCCCCGGTCCTCGACGCCGGTGATCCGGGTGCCGAACCGGAACGCCGTGGACCCCGGCGCGGCCCCGATCAGCACCCGGGCCAGCTCGCCGCGCAGGATCTCCAGCTCGGCGGTCGGACCGTCGGCCGACCCGGTCGGGTCCATCGGGATCTCGGCGACCGGGCGCCCGTCGTCGCCGATCACGCGGAAGCCGACCTCGCGGGTGCCGGCGGCCCGCACGGCGTCCTCCAGGCCCATCCGGCGCAGGACCTCACGGGCGGTGCCACGGACGTCGATGTTGTGCCCCTCGTCGCGCTGCCGCGGCGCGCGCTCCAGGACGGTCGTCCGCCAGCCGTACGCGGCCAGGCGCAGGGCGAGCGCGGAGCCGGCGATGCCGGCGCCGGAGATGAGGGCGTGCCGGGAGGAGGCCATGGTAGTTAGATGACCGAACTATCCGGTCGGCTAAACCTGCGCGACGATCTCGTCGGCCACCCAGCGGGCGGCACCCTGCGGGAACGGGGCGGGCAGCCCCAGGACCACGTGCCCGAAGCCCGCGCCGACGGCGGCGGACACCCGCTCGCGGGCGTCCGCCGGGTCGTCGTAGGAGACGCCCAGGTGGATCGACCGGGTGATCTCCGCCGGGTCCCGGTCGATGTCGGCGCACAGCTCGTCGAGCAGCGCGCTGCGGGCGACGGCGTCGTCGAGGTCGCCGCCGGGGATGTTCCAGACGTCGGCGTGCCGGGCCGCGATCCGCAGCGTCGCCCTGGCCCGTCCGCCGATCACGATCGGCGGGTGGGCCTGCACCGGCTTCGGGCTGCCGAACGCGCCGGTGAGCCGCACCTGCTCGCCGTCGACGTCGAACGGCTCGGTCTCGGTCCACAGCCGCCGGATCACCGTGCAGGCCTCGTCGAGCGCGGTGACGGCGTCGGCGGTGGCGGCGAAGGGCAGGCCGTGCGCCTCGTACTCGCGGCGGGCGAGCGGGTGGTCCGGGCGGGACCCGACGCCGATGCCCAGGTCGAGCCGTCCGCCGGAGACGACGTCGACCGTCGTCGCGATCTTGGCCAGCACCGCGGGCGGGCGGAAACGGTTGCTGGTGACCAGCAGACCCAGACGCAGCCGTCGGGTCCGAGCGGCGAGCGCGGACAGGGTGGTCCAGCCGTCGAGGGCCGGTCCCAGCGGGTCGCCACCGATCGGCATGAGGTGGTCGAACAGCCAGGCGTGCTCGATGCCGGGCAGCTCGTCGGCCTCCAGCCAGACGCGCAGCAGGTCGTCGTAGGTGGTCTGCATCTGGGCGGTCATGATGCCGATGGACGCTCGGGACACGGGAACTCCTGTGCGGGGCGAGTGCGGACGATGAAACGGAACAGTGTTCCGGGTACGATGCGGAACAGTGTTCCGGTCAGCAAGGGAGTGTGCGGTGGGAGTGCAGCGGGAACCGGTCCGGTCCGACGCCCGGCGCAGTCGTGCCGCCCTGCTCGAGGCCGCCGCGGCCGAGTTCGTGACCGCGGGCGTCGACGCGCCGGTCCGGGCGATCGCCGCCCGCGCGGGGGTCGGCGTGGGGACGGTCTACCGGCACTTCCCGACCCGGCCCGACCTGGTCGTCGCCGTCTACCGGCACCAGGTCGAGGGGTGTGCGGCGGCCGCACGGACCTGCCTGGACGCCGGTCCGACGCCGTTCGACGCCCTCACGGCCTGGGTCGGGGAGTTCGTCGACCTGCTCGTCACCAAGCACGGGCTGGTCGCGATGCTCGTCCACGACGACGGCCGCTCCGCCGCGCTGCACGAGCTGTTCCTGGAGCGCCTGCTGCCGGCGGGGGAGGAGATCGTCCGGGCGGCGCGGGAGGCCGGGCAGCTGCCGTCCGACGTCACCGCCTACGAGGTGCTGCGGGGGATCGGCAACCTGTGCTTCGGTGCCGAGGCCGACTCCGCCTACGACGCCCGCCGCGCCGTCGGCTTCTTCCTCGCGGGCCTCCGGGTTGCGTAACCGGAACAGCGTTCCTATATTTCCGGAGGAGGCTCCGTTTCGAGCTCTCCACTCCGTCTCCCGAAGGAGCGCACCATCGTGGACTCCACGATCTCCCTCACCGTCGACGGCCGTCGCCACGAGCTGACGGTCGACACCCGGACCACCGTCCTCGACGCGCTGCGTGACCGGCTCGGCGTGACCAGCGCCAAGAAGGGCTGCGACCACGGCCAGTGCGGTGCGTGCACCGTCCTGCTGGCCGCACCCGGCGAACAGGGGCCGGGCCGCCGCGTGCTGTCCTGCCTCTCGCTCGCCGTCGCCCACGACGACGCCGCGGTCACCACCGCCGACGGCCTCGGCGCCGGCGCGGACCTGCACCCGCTCGCCGAGGCCTTCGTCGCGCACGACGCCTACCAGTGCGGCTACTGCACCCCCGGCCAGATCTGCTCGGCCGTCGGGATGCTGGACGAGGCCCGCGCCGGGCACCCCAGCGCGGTCACCGCCGACCTGTCCGGCGACGGGCCGGCCGTGCTGGACCGCGCCGAGATCGCCGAGCGCCTGTCCGGGAACCTGTGCCGCTGCGCCGCCTACTCCGGAATCGTCGACGCCGTCGGTGCCGTGGGCACCGGGACGGGGGCGTCGCGGTGAAGCCGTTCGCCTACACCCGTCCCGGCGACGCCGCGGCTGCGGTCGCCGTCGTCTCCGCCGACCCGTCCGCCGCCTACCTGGCCGGCGGGACCAACCTCGTCGACCACCTCAAGCTGGGCCTGGTCGAGCCGGGCACGCTCGTCGACGTCACCGGCCTGCTGCCCACCGGGATCACCCCGACCGCCGACGGCGGCCTGTCCATCGGCGCGGGCGCCCGCAACACCGACGTCGCCGTGGACCCGCGGGTCCGGCGCGACTACCCGGCACTGTCCGCGGCGCTGCTCGCCGGGGCCTCGGGGCAGCTGCGCAACATGGCGACGACCGGCGGGAACCTGCTGCAGCGCACCCGCTGCTCCTACTTCGCCGACCTCACCGCGCCCTGTACCAAGCGTGACCCCGGGCAGGGCTGCTCCGCGCAGCACGGCTGGGCCCGCCACCACGCGATCCTCGGCGCACCCGAGGGCGGCTGCATCGCGACCCACCCGTCGGACATGGCGGTCGCGCTGGCCGCGTTCGACGCCCGCGTGCACGTCCTCGGCCCGGACGGGGAGCGCACCGTCGCCGCCACCGAGCTGCACCGGCTGCCCGGCGACGACCCGGGCCGCGACACCGTGTTGGAGCACGGGGAGCTGATCACCTCGGTCGAGCTGCCCGCGCTGCCGGTCGCCGCGCACTCCACCTACCGCAAGGTCCGCGACCGCGCCTCGTACGCGTTCGCACTGGTGTCGGTCGCCGCGGCCCTCGACGTCGCCGACGACGGCACCGTCCGCGACGTGCGGATCGCCCTCGGCGGGGTCGCGCACCGGCCGTGGCGGGCGCACCGCGCCGAGCAGGCGCTGCTCGGCGGGCCCGCCACCGACGAGGCGTTCCGCGCCGCCGCGGCGGCCGAGACCGCCGACGCCCGTGCCGTCGACACCGCCGTCGGCGGCAACGCCTTCAAGATCCCGCTGGTGGCCGGCACGGTCACCGCCACCCTGCGCGGCCTCGCCGCGCACCGGACGGAGGCCGCATGACCAGCACCGTCACCCCCGGCACCACGACCGACGGCGCCGCGGGCACCTCGCACACCCGGATCGAGGGCCCCGCCAAGGTCACCGGCAACGCCGTCTACGCCTACGAGCAGGACGCGGTCGACCCGCTGCACCTGCGCGGCGTCGGCGCCACGGTCGCCCGCGGTCGGGTCCGCGCCGTCGACACCACCGCCGCGGCCGCAGTGCCCGGGGTGGTCGCGGTGCTCACCCCGGACACCGCGCCCCGGATCGACGGCAGCGCCACCCCCGAACAGACGGTGCTGCAGTCCGGCGAGGTGCACCACCGCGGCCAGTACGTCGCCGCCGTGCTCGCCGAGACCGCCGAGGCGGCCCGGGAGGCGGCGGACCTGGTCGTCGTCACCTACGACGCCGAGCCGGCCACCACCGCGTTCGACCCGGCCTCGCCGGAGGCCTACACCCCCGAGGTCGTCGTCGCGTTCCCGCCGGACGCCACCACCGGCGACCCGGACGCCGCGTTCGCCGCGGCCCCGGTGCAGGTCGACGCCACCTACCGGACGCCGATCGAGTACCACCACCCGATGGAGCCGCACAGCACCGTCGCCCGCTGGGACGGCGACCACCTCACGCTGTTCGAGGCCTCGCAGGCGGTGTGGTCGGCCCGGCGCGAGCTCGCGCAGATGTTCGGTATCGGCGACGACGACGTCACCGTCGTCTCACCGCACGTCGGCGGCGGGTTCGGTACCAAGGGCACGCTGCACGGCGGGTCGGTGCTGGCCGTCGTCGCCGCCCGGGCGGTCCCCGGACGGTCGGTCAAGCTGGCGCTGACCCGCCGCGAGATGACCGACCTGACCGGCTACCGCCCGGCGACCGTGCAGCGGGTCCGGCTCGGTGCCGGGACCGACGGGCGGCTGCACTCCCTCGCCCACGACGTCGTCGAGTCCGGCGCGCGGATGGCCGAGTTCGGCGAGCCGACCGCAGTGATCAGCAGGCACCTCTACGCGTCGCCGCACCGGCGGACCTCGCACCGGGTCGTGCCGCTGGACCTGTCCACGCCGACGTACATGCGCGCACCCGGCGAGGCGCCCGGCAGCTTCGGCGCGGAGTCCGCGCTGGACGAGCTCGCCGTCGCGCTCGGGATCGACCCGGTCGAGCTGCGGATCCGCAACGAGCCCGACGTCGACCCCGACACCGGCAGGCCGTTCTCCAGCCGCAACCTCGTGGCCTGCCTGCGGCGCGGCGCCGAGCGGTTCGGCTGGGCCGACCGGGACCCGCGCCCGCGCACCCGGCTCGTCGACGGCTGGTGGCACGGCACCGGCGTCGCCGCCGCGTTCTTCCCGACCTTCGCGATGCCCGGCTCCGCCGCCGCGATCCGGTACGCCGACGGCGGTGCCGGTGCGCCGGGCCGCTACCGGGTGGACATCGCCGCGGCCGACATCGGGCAGGGCGCCCGCACGGTGCTCACCCAGATCGCGGCCGAGGCGCTCGGGGTGCGGCCCGCGCAGGTCGACCTGAACCTCGGCGACACCGGGCTGCCGCACGCGACCATGGCCGGTGGGTCGGCGGGTACCGCGTCCTGGGCGACGGCGATCGTCGAGGCCGCCGACCGGTTCCGCGACAAGTGGGGCACCGACCCCGAGGACGCGGCGGAGGCCGACGGCGTCGCCGGGCACGACCCGGCGATGGCCGAGTACGCGATGGGCGCGCACGGGGCGCACTTCGTCGAGGTCGCGGTGCACGCCGACACCGGCGAGATCCGGGTGCCGCGGATGCTGGGGGTGTTCGCCGCGGGCCGCATCCTCAACCCGCTGACCGCGCGCTCGCAGTTCCTCGGCGGGATGGTGTGGGGGCTGTCGATGGCGCTGCACGAGGAGGGCGTCGTCGACCCGGCCCGCGGGCACGTCGTCAACCACGACCTCGCCGGCTACCACGTGGCGGCGAACGCCGACGTCGGCGACATCGACGCCGAGTGGGTCGACGAGGACGATCCGCACGTCAACCCGGTGGGCGCCAAGGGGATCGGGGAGATCGGGATCGTCGGGGTGGCCGCGGCCGTCGCGAACGCCGCCCACCACGCCACCGGCGTGCGGGTCCGGTCGCTGCCGATCACCCTGGAGCACTTCCTGGGGGCCTGAGCGCGAGCGCCAGGACCCGCTCGGCCCGCTCGGCGAGCCGCTGCGGGTCCTGGGCCGCCGTCGCCGCCCGCAGGGCCCCCGCGTCGAGGCCGTCGGGCACACCGAGGGTGTACCAGCGCTCCAGCAGGTCCACGGTCATCTCGGGGTGGAACTGCACGCCCACGCTGCGACCGGCCACGAACGCCTCGTGTCCGGCCCCGCCGGCGGCGAGCAGTTCCGCCCCGGGCGGTGCGACGAGCTGCTCGGCGTTCCAGCAGAACCACGGCCCGGCCGGGAGGCGGCCGTCGGCCGGGTCGACCGTGTGCCATCCGATCCGGGCGGTCGGCAGCGTCGTCCGGGAGCCGCCGAGCGCCTCGGCGAGGAGCTGGGCGCCGAAGCAGATCGCCAGCACCGGCACACCGGCGTCGTGCGCCCGGCGCAGGAACGCGACCTCACGGACCGCCCACCCCGCGATCCGCTCCCTCGGCCACGGCGCGCCGAGGGTGACCACCAGGCCGGCCCCCGTCGGGTCGGGGAACCCGGCGTCGACGTCCGGGGCGTCGTACCGGTCCGCGGGCACCACCGTCGTCCACTCCGGACGGATCCCGCGTCGTTCCAGGGCCGGTCCCAGCGCCCCGAGGCCGGCGACGTGGTCGTGGCCGATCACGACGGCGCGCACCGGCACATCCTGCCACCGCCCGGGTTTGTGCCGCGCGGTCGTGGGTAGTCCTCCAGCGGCCCGCGCCCGTGTGCGCACGGCGCCACCCCGGACTCCACCGCGTTCTCCGCGGCCGTCGGGTGGCCAGGGCTCCTCCGCGGTCGAACAGCCGGCCCCGCTTCCCGTATCACCTGCACGACCGACGGAGCCGTCGTTGATCCCGCACCACCCGAACTCCCCGGCCTCCCCGTTCACCGAGGGGCTGCGCCACCGCATGCGACTGGCGTGGCGGGCCGGCGCCGCAGCCGGCGCGGCCTGGTACCTCGCCACCCTCGTCCCCGGTGTGCTCGGCCAGTACCCCTACTACGCACCGCTCGGTGCCCTGCTCGTCTGCTACCCGACCGTCTTCGACTCGCTGCGCCAGAGCCTGCACGCCGTGCTCGCCACCGGGCTCGGTGTCGGTCTCGGCGCCGCCGCCCTGCACCTGGGCGGCGCGCAGTGGTGGGCGGTGGCCGCGGCTGTGCTGGCCGGGATCGCGGCGGGTGCCGTCCCCGTGCTGGCCACCGCCCGGGACCTGATCCCGACCGCGGCGTTGTTCACCATCCTCATCGGAGCCACCGACCCGTCCGGGTTCATGGCCGGCTACCTGGGGCAGACCCTGCTGGGGGTGGTCGTGGGGGTCGCGGTCACCCTGGTCCTGCCGCCCCCGCCGCAGAACGCCCGCGCGCACCGCGTGGTGGCGCGGCTGCGTGACGGCATCGCCGACCACCTGCAGGAGATGGCGGAGGTCCTGGCCGAGCAGTGGCCGCCGGAGCGCGAGGAGTGGACACGCCACCGCCACCACTTCGAGCCCCTGATCGACGCGACCCGGGAGGCGGTCCGTTCCGCCGACGCCGGGCGGCGGGCCAACCTGCGGGCTCGTGCCTACCGGGCGCGCGGCCAGCAGCTCTACGAGGCCGCGCAGACCCTGGAACAGCTCGCGGTGCTCGTCCGCGACATCAGCACGGTCCTGGCCCAGACGGCGTGGGCCGAGCGCACCGTGCTCGTCCTCGACCCCGCGCTGCGCACCCCGGTCGCGGAGGCGATGGGCGGCCTGGCCACCGCGATCCGGTCGGCGGAGCTCGCGCACCTGACCCGCGGCCCCGCACCCGCCGGGCTCGACGGGCACCGCCGCCACCTGGCCGCCGCCCGGGACGCGCTGGACCGGGTCACCGACCGGCTCGACTCCCAGCGCGCGGGCTGGGAGGACAGCCTCGCCGCGTCGGGGATCGTGCTGCACCTGCGGCGTTGCCTGGACCACCTGCACGCCGGACCGGCCGACCGCAGCCCGGATCTGCATCCGGCGGAACGGTGACGTGTGGGCGGCCGCCCACGGGGTACGTCAGGTCCATGTCGGCGCTCGTACCCGGGGCGTACGCCGGCCCAGGTCCTGTCGGTTGAGATCCTGCAGCCGGCGGGGCCGCCCCCAACACCACTCCGATCACCGCGCACGCACGACGAGCGCCGACGACCTGTCGGGGGGCGTCGTCGGAGTTCCGCGCCGACGACGCCGAGCAGGGGTCAGTCCGCCAGCGGGCGGAACCGGCGCAGCCGCAGGCTGTTGAGCACCACGCACACCGAGCTGAACGCCATCGCCGCCCCCGCGATCATCGGGTTGAGCAGTCCGAACGCGGCCAGCGGGATCGCGGCCGTGTTGTAGGCGAACGCCCAGAACAGGTTGCCCCGGATCGTGCCCAGGGTGCGCCGGGAGAGCCGGACGGCGTCGGCCGCGGCCCGCAGGTCACCCCGGACCAGGGTGATGTCCGACGCCTCGATCGCCACGTCGGTGCCGGTGCCCATGGCCAGGCCCAGGTCGGCCCGGGCGAGCGCGGCCGCGTCGTTCACCCCGTCGCCGACCATCGCGACGACCCGGCCCTGCTCCTGGAGCCGCTCCACCACGGCGAGCTTGTCCGCGGGGAGCACGTCGGCGATGACGCTGTCCGGGCCGGGCTCGATGCCGACCTCACGGGCCACGGTCTCGGCGACGGCCCGGTTGTCCCCGGTGAGCAGCACCGGGCGCAGCCCGAGCCTGCGGAACTCCGCGATCGCCTCGGCCGACGTCGGCTTCACGGTGTCGGCGACGACGAACACGGCACGGGCGGCCCCGTCCCACGCGACGGCGACCGTCGTACGGCCCCGCGCGGCCTCGTCCGCGGCGACCGCGGCGAGGTCGTCGGGCAGCGGGACCGACCACTGCTCCAGCAGCCGCGGACGGCCGACGAGCACGGCGTGGCCGTCGACGACGCCCTGCACGCCGAGGCCCTCGTGGTTGGCGAAGTCCGTGACGGCCGGCAGGTCACCGACCCGCTCGGTCGCCGCACCGGCGATCGCGGCGGCCACCGGGTGCTCCGAGGCGCTCTCGAGGGCCCCGGCGAGGCGCAGCACGGTCGCCTCGTCGGTGCCGTCGGCGGTGTGCACGCCGGTCAGCGCCATGGTCCCGGTGGTGACGGTGCCGGTCTTGTCGAGCACGACGGTGTCGACCCGCCGGGTGGACTCCAGGATCTCGGGGCCCTTGATCAGGATGCCGGTCTGGGCGCCGCGCCCGGTGCCGACCAGCAGCGCGGTCGGCGTGGCCAGCCCGAGCGCGCAGGGGCAGGCGATGATCAGTACGGCGACGGCGGCGGTGAACGCCGTCGAGGCGAGGGCGCCGGTGAGGATCCAGACCAGCAGCGTCGCGGCGGCGATCACGGCGACGACGGGCACGAACACCGCGGAGATCCGGTCGGCCAGGCGCTGCACCTCGGCCTTGCCGTTCTGCGCCTCCTCGACCAGCCGCGCCATCTGGGCGAGCGCGGTGTCCGAGCCGACCCGGGTCGCGCGCACGACGAGCCGCCCGCCGGAGTTCACGCACCCGCCGACGACGGTGTCCCCGGCCCGGACCTCGACCGGCACCGACTCACCGGTCAGCATCGAGACGTCGACCGCCGAGCGGCCGTCGACGACCTCGCCGTCGGTGGCGACCTTCTCCCCGGGGCGCACGACGAACTCCTCGCCCACGGCGAGGTCGTCGACGGCGACGCGCACCTCGGCGCCGTCGCGGAGCACCGTCACGTCCTTCGCGCCCATCTGCAGCAGCGCGCGCAGCGCGGCACCGGCCCGGCGCCGGGAGCGGAGCTCGACGTAGCGCCCGGCCAGCACGAACGTGACGACCGCGGCGACGACCTCCAGGTAGATGTTCCCGCTGCCGTCGGTGCGCGAGATCGTCAGCTCGAAGGGGTGCACCATGCCGGGCATCCCGGCGGTGCCGAGGAACAGCGCGTAGAGCGACCAGGCGAGCGCGGCCGTCGTCCCCATCGAGACGAGGGTGTCCATCGTGGCGGCGCCGTGGCGCAGGTTCGTCCAGGCGGCGCGGTGGAACGGCGCGCCCGCCCAGCCCCAGACCGGCAGCGTCAGCAGCAGCGACACCCACTGCCAGCCGACGAACTGCCACGCGGGCGTCATCGCGAGGACGACGACCGGCACCGACAGCACGGCGGCTCCGATGAGCCGGTTCCGCAGGTCGCGCAGGTCGCGCTCGGGATCCTCGTCGGCTCCGGCGCTCGGCGGGGTGGCGGTGTAGCCGGCGGCCTCGACGGTCCCGAGCAGGGTGTCGAGCCCGACGCCGCCCGGGGCGCTGATCCGCGCCTTCTCGGTGGCGTAGTTGACGGTGGCGGTGACGCCGTCGAGCTTGTTGAGCTTGCGCTCGATGCGGTTGGCGCAGGAGGCACAGGTCATGCCGCCGACGGCGAGCTCGATCTCGGTGACGGTGCTGCCCGCGCCGTTCTCGGCGACGGTCCCGGTCGCGGCTGCGCGGGGCAGGGCGGTGACGGGTCCGTGGGCCGGGGACGTGTCGCTCATGGTCGGTCCTCCGGGGGTGACCCGGCGCGGGTGGCGGTGGCGACCCGCGCCGGGTGGGTGGTCAGGGGGTGCTCAGACGAGCTGGTAACCCGCCTCGTGCACGGCGTCACGGACGGCGTCGGGGGAGATCTCGTCGTCGCTGGTGACGGTGACGGCGCCGGTCGGCAGGTCGACGGCCACGTCGGTGACGCCGGCGATCTCCCTGATCTCCTCGGTGACCGAGGCGACGCAGTGCTGGCAGGTCATGCCGGTGACGGTGTAGCTGGCGGTGCTCATCGTGCTCTCTCCCGTTCGGGGTTGGGGAACATCGGGTTCAGGACCGGACCAGCCGGGCGATCGCCGCGCTGGCCTCCCGGATCTTCTCCTCGGCGACGGGGCCACCCTCGGTGGCGGCGTCGGCGACGCAGTGCTTCAGGTGTTCGTCGAGCAGACCCAGCGCGACGGCCTCGAGGGCCTTGTTGACCGCGGCGACCTGGGTCAGCACGTCGATGCAGTACTTGTCGGACTCGATCATCCTGGTGATGCCGCGGACCTGGCCCTCGATCCGGCGCATCCGCTTGACGTGCGCGTCCTTGGTGTCGGCGTAGCCGGGCATCGCGTCCTCCTCGGGGTCCACCGTCACTATACCCCTAGGGGGTAACGGTATCCACCGTGGCGGTAGCGTGCGGGGTGTGACGGACCGGACCCGGCTGCTCGTGCTCGTGCTGCCGGTGCTGCTCGGGCTGCTGGGGATGCACGCGCTCGCGGCGCCGCCCGTGTCCTCCGGTGTACACCACGCTCCCGCCGCCGCACCCGTCGTCACCCACGGGGGCACGCTCCACGACTCCCCGGGGCCGTCGCATCCCGGCCCGCACGGGGTCGCGCCCGCCGGGGAACCGGGGGCCGCGCATCCCGACCCGCACGGCGTGCCCCACGACGGGGCGTCGCACCTGCTGCACCTGTGCCTGGCCGTGCTCGCGGCCGGGGTCGTCCTGGCCGCGGCGGTGCTGCTGGCCGGGGTCGCGCCGCTGCCGTCGTCGCGGGGGCCGGCCGGTCCGGCGAGTCCGCGGACCGCACCGGCGGCCCGTCCGCCCCCGGTCCCGCGGCGGCTCGCGCTGCTCTGCGTGTCGCGGACGTGACCGGCCTCCGGCGCGGGAGAGCGCCGGAGCCGCCGAGCACCCACGACACGGGAGTACCGACACATGACACGCACGAACGTGGCGCTCGCCGCCACGGCACTGGCCGCCGCCCTCGTCCTGACCGGCTGCGCCGGCGGGGGAGCGTCCGCCCCGCCCGCGGCCTCGTCGAGCAGCGCCGACGTCGCCTTCGCCCAGGGCATGATCCCGCACCACGAGCAGGCGGTCGCGATGGCGCGGCTCGCCGACGGCCGCGCCGGAGCCCGGGTGCGCGACCTCGCCGCCCGGATCGAGGCGGCCCAGGGCCCGGAGATCGGCCGGCTCCAGGGGTTCCTGGCCGACTGGGGCGCCGCGCCCGCCGCGGACCACCACGGCGGTCACGGCGACATGGCCGGGATGGCCGGGATGATGTCCGACGAGCAGATGGCCGCTCTGGGGCGCGCGTCCGGCGCCGCCTTCGACCGGTCGTTCCTCCAGATGATGATCGCCCACCACGAGGGGGCGGTGACCATGGCCCGCGCCGAGCTCGACGCCGGGGTGGACCCGCGGGCGCGGGAGCTGGCGCAGCAGATCGTCGACGCCCAGCAGGCGGAGATCGCGGAGATGCGGACGCTGCCGGGCTGAGCGGAGATCGTCACGGCTGAGGGGTCCGGTGCCGGGAACGGCACCGGACCCCTCGGACGCGGCGATCGTCGTCGCGACGTCAGGTGAACGAGATGTGCACGTGGTCCATGTGGTTCGCCGTCGCCCCGCCCCGGTCCTCCTGGGCCTCCCAGCCGCTGCCGGTGTCGATGCGCTGCTGCCAGATGATGTAGGAGATCCCGAGCTCGTCCCGGTTCTGCCGGGCGTAGGCGGCGAGCCGGTCGCCCGTCGCCTTGTCGACCATGAAGTCCAGAGCCTTGCCGCTGGGGTGGTCGGAGGCGTTGCCGCGGCTGCCGATGCCCAGCACGGAGTCGACGCCGAACAGGCAGCGCAGCTTCTCCCCGGCCGTCGCCACGTTCGCGGCGACGCCCTCCATGCCCGCGGTGCCCAGGGCACACGTGGTGGACCCGGTCGGGCCGCCACCCGAGGGGGCGCCGGAGGTCCCGGCCGAGGACCGCGCGGAGTCGGCGGCGCGGGCGGCCGCCTCCCGTGCCTCGCGGGCGGCGGCACGGGCGCGCTCGCGCGCCTCGTCGCGGGCCTTCACCGCGGAGCCGACCGCACCGTCCGCGGCGCCGACGATCGCGTCGACGTCGACGGGGGGCGGCGGCTCGGCCAGCGACCGGGCCGCGCCGGCGTGCGCCGTCGGTGTGGCCGGGACCGCGTCGGCGAGCGAGGCGTCCGCGGCCGGGGTGCTGAACGCCTGCAACGCGAGGTCGTCGACCCGGGGGAGCCCGCCGCCCGTCGCGGCGTGCGCGGCGACGAGGCCGCCACCGGCGAGCGCGGAGGTGAGTGCCTGCAGGGTGCGGGCCCGCCCCGCGCGGCGGTGCCTCCCGCCCCGCTCCGGGCCGACGTCACGGGTGACGACGGTCGTCGACGGCAGGGGTCGGCTCGGGTCGGTCCGGCTCGGGGAGCGCCGGGCCGCCACGGAGCCGGGGATGTTCCTCGGCACGCAGGGCGTCCTTCCTCGTCGGAGACGGCTGCGCCCGGGTGCCTGGGGAGCGGGGCGCGCGGGTCCTGCTGGGGATCAGGACCGTGACCGTTCCGTGATCGACCGTACGGATCGGGTTGTCCGCGTGGGGCCGGTCCGCGACCACCGGCTGTCGCGGTGCTGCGAGTGGCGGGCCGCTCGGCCGGAAGGATCAACCGTGATCCACCTGTTGCCGAGGTCGGGTCAGGCGTCCTGGACGTCCCAGGTGCCCGCGGCGTAGTCGAGGGTGACCCGCAGGGCGCCACCGTCGCCGTGGCTGACGTAGACGAGCCGGTCGTCGGTGGCCTCGGCCACCTCGGTCCGCGCGTCGTACAGCCAGGGGTGGCGCCTGCGCAGGCCGATCAGCTCCTGGTGCACGGCCAGGACGTGCGGGTCGGCGCCGGAGGGGAGGGACCCGTCGGCGGGGAACTCGGGGCGGACCGCGTCGTCGCCGCCTGCCCGCTCCTCCTTGACCCCGGTCAGGCCGAGCTCGTCGCCGGCGTACACCGACGGCGTGCCGCCGACCGTGCACAGCACGGCGACGGCGAGCTCGATGTGGCGGCGGTCGTGCAGCTGCGACGCGAGCCGGGTGACGTCGTGGTTGCCGACGAAGGTGTTCGGCACCGCGGCGGCGACGAACCGGTCGTGACGCTGCAGCGCCCACGCCAGCTCGTGCGGGTTGCCGTCGTTGAGGCTCGACCAGATCGCCTTCCACAGCTCGTACTGGGTGAGCGCGTCGATCGTGGTGGCGGCGGTGACCGCGTCGTGCTCGCCGTGGATGACCTCGCCGAGGAACCAGGCATCCGGGTGGCGCTCGCGGACGCGGGGGAGCACGGCGGCCCAGAAGTCGTCGGGGACGGTGTAGGCGGCGTCGAGCCGCCACCCGTCGGCGCCGCGGTCGAGCCAGTGGTACAGCACGTCGGTGACATGGTCGCGGACGGCGGGGTTGTCGTGGTCGAGGGTGTGCAGGCCGGGGTGGCCCTCGAAGACGGCGATCTCCCCGTCGTCGGTGTGCCGGAACCAGGCGTCGTCCGGCCCGCCGGGGTCGGCGCGGGCGGCGAGCAGCCGCGGGTGCTCGGGGCCGACGTGGTTGAACACGCCGTCGAGCAGGATCCGCAGGCCGCGCCCCTTCGCCTCCGCGACGAGCGCGTCGAAGTCGGCGTCCGAGCCCAGGCGCGGGTCGATCCGCAGGTGGTCGGTGGTGTCGTAGCCGTGGGTGGCCGAGGCGAACACCGGGCCGAGCAGCAGCCCGTTCGCCCCCAGCGCGACGGCGTGGTCGAGCCAGCCGACGATCCGCCGCAGCGAGTGGTCCGCGCCGTCGCCGCGGTCGGGGTGGGCCCCGGTGAACCCCAGCGGGTACACGTGCCACCAGATCGCGTGCCGTACCCAGTCCATCCGCGCGACCCTAGTCGTCGAACGGGTCCCCGGCCCGCGCCCCGCCGAGCGCGCGGAGCAGCGAGGCGAACCCGCCCGCCACGTGCGCCTCGGTCGCGGCGGCGGCCCGGTCGGCGTCGCCGTCGGTCACCGCGTCGAGGATCGCCCGGTGCTCGGCGGCCGAGGCGGCGGCGCGGTCGTCGTCGTGCAGGGTCAGGTCCCACGGGAACGCCTGCCACAGCGCGGCGATCCGCTCCGGCAGCGCGGGCACGCCGCACCGGTCGTAGAGCAGGAAGTGGAACTCGCGGTTCCGCTCGCGGGCGGCGGCCGGGTCGTCGGCGGGGCGGTCGAGGACGGCGCGGGCCCGGGCGAGGTCGTGCCGCGAGACCCGCGGCGTCGCGCGGCGGACCGCGTGGGCCTCGGTGAGCCGGCGCACCACGTAGGTCGCGGTCACCCGGTCCACGTCGACGCCGGCGACCCGCACCCCGCGGTGGTGCTCGGCGACGACCAGCCCCTCCGCGGACAGCAGGCTCAGCGCCTCGCGGACCGGGGTGATGGACGCGCCGAAGCGGCGGGCCAGCTCGTCCTGGCGCAGCGGCGTCCCGCGGGCGAGGCCGCCGCCGAGGATGTCGCGGCGCAGCTCGTCGACGATCCGGTCCCGCTTGGTGCTCACCGCTCGTCGAGCCAGGCGAGGACGGCGTCGGTGTGCTCGCCGACGGCCGGGACGGGGTCCATCCGCGCGGTCCGCCCGGCGACGGTGATCGGCGGCTGCAGTGCGCGCAGCGGCCCGACCGGGCTGCCGACCTCGGTCCACCGGCCGCGCGCGGCGAGCTGCGGGTGCTCCAGCACCTCACCGACCTCGCGCTGCCGGGCGTGCGCGATCCGCGCCTGGACCAGCCGCGCGACGAGCTCGTCGCCGGTCAGGCCCGTGAGCACGGTGTCGATCTCGGCGTGCAGGTCGGGACGGTTCTCCACCCGGGCCCGGCCGCTCGCGAACCGCGGGTCGGTCGCGACCTCCGGGCGTCCCAGCACGACCTCGCAGAACGTCGCCCACTCCCGTTCGTTCTGGATCGACAGGACGACGTCGGTGCCGTCCCCGGCGGAGAAGGTGCCGTACGGGGCGATCGCGGCGTGGCTGGTGCCGGTCCGCTGCGGGGCGGTGCCGCCGTAGCCCGCGTAGTAGAGCGGATAGCCCATCCACTCCACCAGCGAGTCGAACAGGCTGACCTCCAGGTCGGTGCCCCGCCCGGTGCGTTCCCGCTCGTAGAGCGCGGACAGGATGCCGGAGAAGGCGTACATGCCGGCGCCGATGTCGGCGGCCGGGATGCCGCTCTTCGCGGGCGCGTCCTCGGTGCCGGTGATCGAGACCAGCCCGGCCTCGGACTGGATGAGCAGGTCGTAGGCCTTGGCGTCGCGGTACGGGCCGGACGAGCCGTAGCCGGAGATCGAGCAGGTCACCAGCCGCGGGTACCGCTCGCGCAGCGCCGCGGCACCGAGCCCGAGCCGCTCGGCGGCGCCCGGGGCGAAGTTCTGCACGAACACGTCGGCCCGGTCCAGCAGCCGCAGCATCGTGGCGCGGCCGTCGTCGGACTTGAGATCGAGGGTGACCGACTCCTTGGACCGGTTCAGCCACACGAAGTGGCTGGACATGCCGTAGACGGTCTCGTCGTAGTCGCGGGCGAAGTCGCCCGAGCCCTCGCGTTCGATCTTGATGACGCGAGCGCCGAGGTCGGCGAGATGCCGGGTCGCCAGCGGGGCGGCGACGGCCTGCTCGCAGGACACGACGACCAGCCCGTCCAGGGGGAGCGCCATCAGATGCCCCGCCTGTCGTCCCGGCCGATGCCGGACGCACCCCCGGTGACGATCGCGACCTTGCCCTGCAGTGCGCCCGCGGCCATGACGGCTCCTCGACGTCGAGACGATGCCTGATCACCGGAATAATGCATGATCCAACGAGATCATGCATCCCCGACGTCGAGCCACGTCGATCAGCACGTTGCGGCCCCCGGTGGGGCGGAAACGTGCTGATCGGATCGGCCGCGCGGTCCTCAGCCCACGGCGCGGGCGGCGGCGACGAAGTCGCGGACGCGGGCGTGATCCTTCACGCCGCGGGACGACTCGACGCCGCTGGAGACGTCGACGCCCCAGGGGCGGACCCGGCGCACCGCGGTGGCGACGGTGTCCGGGTCCAGCCCGCCCGCGAGCAGCCACCTCCCGGCCGGTCGCGGGTCGAGCGCCTCGGCGTCCCAGCGCTCGCCGGACCCGGCGACGGGCGAGTCGAGCAGCAGCACGTCCTCGCCGTACAGGCCCACGGTGAGGTCCGGGTCGTGGGCCAGCGAGGTCGCCCGCCACAGGGTGATCGGCGCGCGGGCGGCCGCGGTGAAGTCGTCGCGGGTGTAGCGGCCGTGCAGCTGCAGCGCGTCGGCGCCGGCGTCGGCGGTCACCGCCGCGGCCCGGTCGGCGGGCAGGTCGGCGACCACGACCACCGACCGCACGCCGTCCGGCACCCGGGCGACGAGCGCGCCGAGGTCGGCCGGGTCGACGTGGCGCGGGCTCGGCGGGTACACGACGAACCCGACCGCGTCGGCGCCGGCGGCCACGGCCGCGTCGACGTCACCGGGGGTCCGCAGCCCGCACACCTTGACGAACACGCGCCCGACCCTACGGGGCGCCGGGCCTCAGAGCTCGAGCACCAGCCGCGGCGACCGGGAGCGCGACACGCACAGCATCATCACCTCGTTCGACGCCCGCTCCTCCTCGGTGAGCAGCGAGTCCCGGTGGTCCGGTTCGCCGGCCAGCACCCCGGTCTCGCAGGTCCCGCAGGTCCCCTCCCGGCACGAGGACAGCGTCGCGATCCCCGCGCCCTCCAGGGCGTCGAGGATCGAGCAGCCCGCCGGGACGGCGACGACCGTTCCCGACCCCGACAGCTCCACCTCGAACGCCTCGTCCGGGCCGTCGAGCGCGCCGGGCCGGGCGGAGAACCGCTCGACGTGCACCGGCACGCCGAGACGCTCCCCCTCGGCCTCGACGGCGGCGAGCAGCCCCTCCGGCCCGCAGCAGTACACGGGCCGCCCGGCGGCCGCGGCCAGGATCCCGGCGACGTCGAGCAGTCCGGCCTCGTCCTGCGGCACCAGGGTCACCCGGTCGGGATGACGCCCGGCGAGCTCGGTGAACGCCATCGACGCCCGGCTGCGCCCCCCGTGGACGAGCCGCCAGTCCGCGCCCGCGGCGTGCGCCGCCGCGATCATCGGGACCAGCGGGGTGATGCCGATCCCGCCGGCGACGAACACGTAGCCCGGGGCGTCGACGAGTGCGAACCGGTTGCGCGGCCCGCGGACGAGCACCGTGTCGCCCTCGGCGACGACGTCGTGCACGTGCGCCGAGCCGCCCCGCCCGGCGGGTTCGCGCAGCACCGCGACCCGGTAGACCGAGCGCTCGCCCGGGTCCCCGCACAGCGAGTACTGGCGGACGAGGTCCGCGGTCAGCACGAGGTCGAGATGCGCACCGGGCGTCCACTCCGGGAGCTCGGCGCCGGACGGGTCGCGCAGGGTCAGCAGCACGACGTCGTCGGCGAGGAGCTCCTTCTTCTCCACCACCAGGTGCAGCTCGGGGTCGGTCACGACGTACTCCAGGTCTCGTGGTCCACGGGGCAGCCCAGCAGCCAGTCCCACAGCGGCACCGGGTCGTCGAAGACGCGTTCGGCGCCGCAGTGGCACACCGCGCGCAGCAGGTCGGTGCCCAGCACCCAGTGGATGCGCTGGACACGGTGCCCGTGCAGGACGGGCGGGGCCTCGGGGATCGCGCTCACCGGGCGGGCGCCGGGGACGGGACCGCCGGTGCCGCGCCGGCCATCCGGGCGAGCATCCGGCGCGCGGCGAGCCCGCCGGTGTCGATGTTGACCGACAGCTCCTGGTAGCCCGCCGGCTCGGTCGCGATCACCTTCTCCAGCACGTCGAGCGCCTCGACGTCCTGCAGCACGACGGTGCGGTTCTGCTCGGCGAGGAACGCCGAGACCTCGACGTCGGCGAGGGCGAAGTCGCGCGCGACCATCCAGAAGTCGTGTGTGGAGTGCTCGGTCTCCGGGGTGATCGCGTAGACGACCTCCACGTGGAAGGCGTCCGGGTCGGAGCCGTCGGCGTGCGGGACGGAGCCGACCGGCGCGATCCGGGAGTGCAGCTTGTACAGGCACGGCGGGGTGTACTCGATGTCCTGCCAGCGCGAGATCCGCCCGGACAGGCCGGTGGAGCGCTCGTAGAACGGCGGGCACTCGGCGTCGGCCATGTGCCGCGAGACGTAGACGACGCCGGCGTCCTCGTCGACCTCGGTCGAGATCGGGGTGGCGGCGACCTCCGGGGTGCCGATGTAGCCGCCGTGCAGGTAGGTCTCGTGCGACAGGTCGAGCAGGTTGTCCACCAGCAGCGAGAACCGTGCGGCCAGCGGCTCCATCCCGCGCACCGTGGTCCACGCGGCGTCGTCGAGGTAGGTCGCGCGGGGGATGCGCAGCGGGTCGGCGCGCTCCGGGTCCCCGATCCAGACCCAGATCAGCGAGTCCTGCTCGACGACGGGGTAGGCCGCCAGCCGGGCCGTGCGCGGCACCCGGTTCTGCCCCGGCACCGCCACGCACTTCCCGTCGGCGCCGTAGGTGAAGCCGTGGTAGCCGCAGACGACGGTGTCGCCGACGAGCCGGCTCGGGGCCTGGGACAGCGGGAACCGGCGGTGCACGCAGCGGTCGGCGTGCGCGGTGACCTGGCCGGCCTCGGTGCGCCAGAACAGGATCGGCTCGTCGCAGATCGTGCGGCCGAACAGCTCGCGGCCGATCTCGGCGGAGTAGGCGGCGACGTACCACTGGTCGCGGGGGATCGAGCTCATGCGGAGACTCCCTGGGTGGTGGGGGTGTCGGATCGGCGGAGCAGCAGGACGAGGGCGGCCGCGCCGACGAACACGGCCGCGAAGAGCAGGTAGAGCGACTGCGGGGTCGCGCCACCGTCGAGCAGCGCCCCGGCCAGGGTCGGCGCGAGGATCGCCCCGGACCGGCCGACCGCGAGCGCGGTGCCGACGCCGGTGGTGCGCACGTCGGCGCCGTAGGAGGTCGGTGCCATCGCGTACAGCCCGGCGACGCAGCCGTTGACGAACAGCCCGACCAGCGCGGCGACGACGAACGCCACCGCGAGCGAGGAGGTGCTGGCGATGAACACGGCCAGCAGCACCGCGGTGGCCAGCAGGTACCCGGCGAGCACGTGCCGCAGCGGGAACCGGGCGGCGAGCAGGCCGAGCCCGGCGGCGCCGAAGATGCCGCCGACGTTGAGCAGCGTGCCGCCGGCGATGCCCGCGTCCGGGGAGAGCCCGGCCTCGACGAGCAGGGTCGGGGTCCAGCTGGTGACGAAGTAGAACCCGGCCATCACGCAGAAGAAGCTGATCCAGAGCAGCACCGTGGTGCGGCGCAGCGCCGGGCGCAGCAGCGCCCCGTACCCCGCGGCGACGCCGGTCCGCACCGGAGCGCCGTCGGGGAGGGCGGGCAGCGCCGCGTGCCCCATCCGCGCCAGCAGCGCGTTGACCCGCTCCAGCGCCCCGGCCGGGCGGCGCACGAGCAGGAAGTCCAGGGACTCCGGCAGCCGCCACCAGACCAGCGGGACCGCGGCCAGGGTCGCCAGGCCCCCGGCGAGGAACACCGACCGCCAGCCGAACTGCCCGATCAGCGTGGCCGCGAGCACGCCGCCGAGGACGGCCCCGATCGCGTAGCCGGTGGAGTTCAGGCTGACCGCGAGCCCCCGCCAGCGGGCCGAGGCGTACTCCGCGGCGACGACGTTGCTGGTGGCGAGGATGCCGCCGACGCCGAGCCCGGTGATCAGCCGCAGCGCGCCGAGCTGGCCGGGGGACTGCGCCGCGGCCGAGCCCAGCATGGCGAGGCCCGCCACGACCAGGCAGCCCAGCACGATCGGCCGCCGCCCGACGCGGTCGGCCCACGGTCCGATGAGGACCGAACCGGCGGCCATGCCGACCAGGCCCGCGGACAGGAGCAGCCCGAGCTGGCTGCCGGACAGGTCCCACTCGGTGGCGACCGAGCGGCCCGTGAAGGCCATGACCAGCACGTCGAAGCCGTCGAGGACGTTGAGCAGGACGCACGCCGCGACCGCGCCCCACTGGTACCGGGACATCGGTGCGTCGTCGAGCAGGCGGCGGACGGTGTCCGCCGCGGGGGATGGGCGCATGGTGGGACTCCGTCGTCTCCGCGCGGTCGTGGTGGTGCAGCGAGGATGCGGGGCGACGGGCGCCGCGCCGTAAGTTCCTTCCGGATAATGGAAGGGTTTCAGCGCGTGGAGGTGCTGAGCGCGCGGCTGATCCCGGCGGCGGTGGTGCGCACCAGCGGGGCGAGCGCGCGGGCGGAGACGCTGCCGTGCCGCACGACGAGCGAGACGGCCGCGACGACCTGGCCACGGGCGTCGGAGACGGGGGCGCCGACCGACAGCGCGTCGTCGGTGACCTGCCGGTCGCTGACCGAGTGGCCGTCGCGGCGGACGTCGGCGAGCATGCGGCGCATCCGCTGCGGGTCGGTCACCGTGAACGGGGTGTAGCGCTCGATCCGCGCGCCCAGTACCTCGTCCTGCAGCTCCGGCGGCGAGTGCGCGAGCAGTACCAGCCCGACCCCGGTCGCGGTGAGCGCGAAACGCCCCCCGACCCGGGTCTGCACCGGGACCGCGCCGGACCCCGCGAGCCGCTCGACGAACACCACCTCGGTGCCCTCGCGCACCGCGAGCTGCACGTTCTCCCGGGTGACCCGGGACAGGTCCTCCAGGAACGGCAGCGCCGTCTCGCGCAGCGCCTGCCCGCGCGGGGCGAGCGCGCCGAGCTCCCAGACGCGCAGCCCGATCCGGTAGCGGCCCTCGTCGTCACGTTCCAGCGCGCCCCACGCCGCCAGGTCGGCGACGAGCCGGTGCGCGGTCGACAACGGGACGTCGGCGTGCCGGGCGAGGTCGCTGAGCGACAGCGCGGGCCGGTCGGGGCCGAACGCGTCGAGCAGGCCGAGCGCGCGCACCACGACCGACCCGGTCGGTCCCACCGGGTGGCCGCGACGCGACGTGGTCATGATCGCCGGTATCAGGCGTCGTAGTCGACCGTGGCGGTGTCGGTCACCGGGCGGGACTGGCAGGTGAGGACGAACCCGGCGGCGACCTCGTCGTCCTCCAGTGCGTAGTTGCGCCGCATGGTCACCTCGCCGTCGGTCACCTTCGCGCGGCACGTCCCGCACACCCCGCCCTTGCAGGCGAACGGCAGGTCGCCGCGGACCTTCTGGGCGGCGTCGAGGACGTACTCGCCCGCCGGGACGGCCAGCGTCGTCGACCGTCCGTCGAGGACGACCGTGACCTGGGCGCCGTCGCCGTCCGGCTCGGGCTCGTGGCGGTCGAGCTCCGGCGGCGGCTCGTCGACGTAGAACAGCTCGCGGTGCACCCGGCGCCGCTCGACGCCCAGCTCACCGAGCACCGCGACCGCGGCCTCGGTCATGCCGAGCGGGCCGCACAGCCACCAGTCGTCGACGTCGCCGGTGTCGACCAGTGCGGTGAACAGCAGCCGCAGCCGGTCGGCGTCCAGCCTGCCGCTGACGATCTCGGCCTCGGTGGGCTCGCGCGAGAGCACGTGCAGCAGGTGCAGCCGCGGGCCGTAGCGGTTCTTCAGGTCGGCGATCTCCTCGGTGAACATCACCGTGTCGGTCCGCCGGTTCCCGTAGACGAGGGTGACGCGGGCGTCGTCGTGCGCGGCCAGCAGCGACGCCGCGATCGACAGCACCGGGGTGATCCCGGACCCGGCGGCGACGAGGCCGTGGTGCGTGCCCGCTGTCAGCTCCGGGGTGAACGACCCGGCCGGCGGGCCGACCTCGACGACGTCGCCCGGGGTCACCTCGTCGACCAGCCAGGCGGAGAACAGGCCGCCGTCGACCCGGCGCACCCCCACCCGCGGTGCGGCCCCGGCGGCGGAGCAGATCGAGTACGACCGGCGCTCCTCGCCGTCGGCGGTGACCTTCCGCAGGGTCAGGTACTGGCCGGGCCGGAAGTCGTAGTGCCCGCGCAGGTCCTCGGGGACGTCGAAGGTGACGGCCACGGCGTCGTCGCACAACCGGTCGACCTCGGTCACCACGAGCCGGTGGAAGCCGGCGGGCAGCGCGTCGTCCTCGGCCAGCAGGGCCTCGATCTCGTCGTCCAGGGCGAGCGTCGTCCGGCCGTACGCCTGGTTGGCCCGGGCCTGCCACGCCGCCGCGCGCCGCTCGCTCATCGGATCTCCTCGCCGGTCCGGTCGATCACCGGGCGCGCTCCGCTCCTCGCTCGCCGGGGCTCGCTGCGATGCTCACACACCCTCAGATCTCCTTCATGTGCTCGAACGGCTCCCGGCAGGTGATGCACCGCCGCAGCGCGGTGCACGCGGTCGGGCCGAAGCGCGACAGCTCCTCGGTCGCCCGGGACCCGCACTGCGGGCAGGGCACGACCGTCGACGGCGCGTCCAGCGTCAGCGGGATCGGTCCGTCCGTCCGCGGGGCGCTCCCGGGGGGCGCGACGCCGGCCTCGGCGAGCTTGCGCCGCCCGGCCTCGCTGATCCAGTCCGTGCTCCAGGCGGGGGAGAACACCGTCCGCACCTCGACGCGCGCGTACCCGGCCGCGGTGAGCGCGCCGCGGATGTCCGCGCGCATCTCCTCGATCGCCGGGCACCCGGAGTAGGTCGGGGTGATCGTGACCGTCACGCGGTCGTCCTGTTCGGACACCGAGCGGATCACGCCGAGGTCGTCGAGGGTGAGCATCGGCATCTCGGGGTCGACGACCTGCGCGACGACCGTGCCCGCCCCGCTCACCAGGACGCCCCGGGGTGCCGGCGCGCGAGGCTCTGCAGCACGACGAGCGCGGGCTCCAGCTTCTCGGTGTGCACGCCCTGGCGGCCGCCGCGGCCCCCGACCGTGCCGGTGGCCGGGACCTGCGGCACGGTCAGCGTGGCGCGCCCGATCACCTGCGCGAGGACCGCGTCGACCTCCTCGCGGGTGTCCGCCGGGTCGACGGCGACACCGGCGGCGACCAGGCGTCGCTCGGTGTCGGTGGTGCGGAACAGCTCGCCGAGGTGCGGCCACACCCACTCCAGCGCGTCCTGCATGCGCCGGTGCGACTCCGGCGTGCCGTCGCCGAGGCGCAGCGTCCACCGCGCGGCGTGGTCACGGTGGTAGGTGACCTCCTTGACCCCCTTCGCGGCGACGGCGGCGACCACCGGGTCGGCGGAGTCCGTGAGCCGGTGCAGCAGCGCGAGCCGCCAGGTGGAGAACACCAGCAGCCGGGCGATGGCGCGGGCGAAGTCCAGGTCGTCGGACGGCTCGACGAGCCCGACGCAGCGGAACTCCGACACCTCGCGCCAGTAGGCCAGCGCGTCCTCGTCGCGGCCGGTCAGGTGCCCGGCGCGCGACAGCAGCACCCGGGCCTGGCCGAGCAGGTCGAGCGCGGTGTTGGCGAGCGCGACCTCCTCCTCCAGCTCCGGGGCGTTGGAGACCCATTCGGTCAGCCGGTGGGACAGGACCAGCGCGTCGTCGCCGAGCATCAGGCAGTACTCCGCGAGGTCCGCCGGATCGGTGCCCGCGGGAACCGGCGCGACGATGTCCGCCTCGCTGTCCTCGAACCCCGACCCGAACGCCCAGCGCGGGTCGTCGCCCTCCTCGGTGAGGCCGTCGTAGACGGAGCCGCTCACAGGTGCGGCACCTCCTCCGGGATCGCGTAGAACGTCGGGTGCCGGTAGACCTTGTCCCCGCTCGGGGCGAAGAACGGGTCCTTCTCGTCCGGGCTGGACGCGGTGATCGCGTCGGCGCGGACCACCCAGATGCTCACACCCTCGTTGCGGCGGGTGTAGACGTCGCGGGCGTTGTGCAGGGCCATCTCGTCGTCCGCGGCGTGCAGCGACCCGACGTGGACGTGGTTGAGCCCGCGCTTGCCGCGGACGAAGACCTCGTAGAGCGGCCAGGCGCGACGGCTCGGCTTCGCACCCCGCCCGGTCTCGACACCCGTCGTCGGGACGGCGCCGTGGCCGCCCTCGGCGGTCATGCCCGTTCCGCCTGCGCCGCTCCCGGTGGTGATGCTCGTTCCGCCTGCGCTGCTCTCGGTGTTCATGCTCGTTCCGCCTGCGCTGCTCTCGGTGCTCGTGTCCTGCTCGCTCATGCCCGTGCCCCCTGCTTCCCGGCCTGCTTCTCGGCGTAGGCCTGCGCCGCCTCGCGCACCCACGCCCCGTTCTCGTGCGCGCGACGCCGGTGGTCCAGGCGCTGCCGGTTCGCCGGCCCCGCCCCGGAGACCACGGCGGTGAACTCCGACCAGTCCGGTTCGCCGAAGTCGTGCGCCTGCCGCTCGGGGTTCCAGCGGAGGTCCGGGTCGGGAAGCGTGACGCCCAGTACCGCCGCCTGCGGGACGGTCATGTCGACGAAGCGCTGGCGCAGCTCGTCGTTGGTGTGGCGCTTGATGCCCCACGCCATCGACCGGTGGGTGTTGGGGGAGTCGCCGTCGGCCGGGCCGAACATCATCAGCGACGGCCACCACCAGCGGTCCACCGACTCCTGCACCATGCGCTTCTGCGCCTCGGTCCCCGCGGTCAGGGCGAGCAGCGACTCGTAGCCCTGACGCTGGTGGAACGACTCCTCCTTGCAGATGCGGATCATCGCCCGGGCGTAGGGCCCGTAGGAGCAGCGGCACAGCGGGACCTGGTTCGCGATCGCCGCGCCGTCGACCAGCCACCCGATGACGCCGATGTCCGCCCAGGACAGCGTCGGGTAGTTGAAGATCGAGCTGTACTTCTGCTTGGAGTCGATCAGCTTCTCGGTGAGCTCCTCGCGGTCGACGCCGAGGGTCTCGGCCGCCGCGTACAGGTACATGCCGTGACCGGCCTCGTCCTGCACCTTCGCCAGCAGGATCGCCCGGCGCCGCAGCGACGGCGCCCGCAGCAGCCAGTTGCCCTCGGGCTGCATCCCGATGATCTCCGAGTGCGCGTGCTGGGCGATCTGGCGGATCAACGTCCTGCGGTAGGCCTCGGGCATCCAGTCCCGCGGCTCGATCCGCTGGTCCGCCGCGATCGTCGCGTCGAACCGCTCCTCCAGCTCCGCCGGGGATGGCGCGGTGCTCGTCACTGGACACCTCCGTACCGAATGTTCGTTCGGCTACGAGTGTGGCGGATGACCGGGGGATCCCGCAACCCCGTGTCCCTGAGGCGTCGATCAGCACCTTTCCGCCCTGCACGGGGCGAGAACGTGCTGATCGACGCGCGGCGGCGGGTGCCGGACCGGGGACGTCGGGGAACCGGTCGGCGGGCGAGGCGGTCCAAGGGGCATGGATCTCGCGCGACCGTTCCTCGGCGCTGCGGCGGTGCGCGCCGGGGTGGTCACCTCCAAGCAGCTGCGGGGGCCCCGGTTCCGCCCGGTCGTGCGCGGGGTGTTCGTCGCCGCTCACATCCCGGACTCCTTCCTGCTGCGGTGCGAGGGCGCGGCGGTCGCCGTCGGGGCGATCGGGGCCGGGACCGGCCGGGCGGCACTGTGCGGGTGGGCCGCGGCCGAGATGCTCGGCGCGGACTGCGCACCGCGCGGGGTCCCGGTGGAGGTCGTGGTGGCGCTCGGGCACCGGCGCAGCCGGCCCGGACTGGTCCTGAGACACCGCGACATCCCGGCCGCGGACGTCGTGACCGGTGTCCGGATCCCCGTCCCCGGTGAGCGGAGGCCCCGCTACCTACCGGGCCGGACGGTCGTCACGACGTCGCGGGTGCGGACCGCGTTCGACCTGGCCTGCCGGGTCGGGCGGACCGACGCCGTGATCGCGCTGGACGCGCTGGCCAGGGTCGGCGGCTACCCACCGGGGGAGGTCCTGGCGTTCGCCGCCGCCCGTCCGGTCGCCCGGGGGAGCCGGCGGCTCGCGGACCTGGTCGCCCTGGCGGACCCGCTGGCCGAGTCCCCGATGGAGACCCGGGTCCGGCTCGCCCTGCACGACCACGGAATCCGGCGGCCGGTGCTGCAGCACCCGGTGGGCCCGTTCCGGATCGATCTCGCCTATCCCGACCAGCGCTTCGGTATCGAGTACGACGGGGAGCACCACCTGGACCGCAGCCGAGCCCGGGCGGACCTGCGACGGCAGGCGTTCCTGACCGCGCAGGGCTGGGAGATCCTCCGTCCCGAGGCCCGCGTGGTCCTGGCCCGCCCCGACCTCCTGGCCGTCGAGGTCCGTCGCCGCCTGACGTCCCGAGGCGGTCACGCGTGATCGATCAGCACGTTTCCGCCCCGTCGCGGGCGAGAACGTGCTGATCGACTGCTCAGCCGTGCAGGCGCAGGAGGCCGGCGTCGGTGGGAGGGAGGGCGCAGGAGCGGTAGAAGGGGGTCAGGTGGGGGGCGAAGTCCACGTGCAGCCAGGTGCAGCCGGCCGCGGTGGCCTGCTCCACGGCCCCGGCGACCAGCGCCCGGCCGACCCCGCGGCGGCGGTACCCGTCGGCGACGACGAGGTCGAGCAGGAACGCGTGCCGGTCGCCGTCCCAGGCGAGGTTGACGAACCCGGCGAGCGCGTCGCCGTCGCGGGCGTCGAGCCAGCTCAGACTGTGTGCCGCGAGCTGGGCGGACCAGCGTCGCAGGCGTGGGGTCTCGTCGAACCCGGCGGCGTGCAGCGCGGAGAGCGCGACGTCGTCGACCTCGGGGCGGACGCGGACCCGGACGTCGGTCACGGCGCCGGGACGATGCCGGAGAACGCGGCGCGGACGACGTCCTCGGGCAGGGTGGCGGTCCCGGGGCGGCCGGGGCGGTACCACTCGACGATCGAGTTGATCGTGCCGGACAGCAGCCGTGCGGCCAGGGCGGGGTCGACGTCGGAGCGGACCTCGCCGGCGTCGACGGCGTCGCGGACCAGGGCGCGCACGGCCGCGTCGAACGCACGGCGGCGTTCCAGCGCCCAGCGCTCGGTCTCGGTGTTGCCGCGCACCCGGAGCAGCAGGGTGACGTACGGCAGCTCGGCCATCAGCACCCCGACCTGCGCGGCGACGATCACCCGAAGCCGGTCGGCGGGGGAGCCGGTGCGGGCCTCGGGCAGGTCGAGCACGCCGAACAGCCCCTCGACGGCGCGTTCCAGCGCCGCGCGCAGCAGGGCCTCCTTGCCCGCGAAGTGGTGGTAGAACGACGACTTCGTGATCCCGGCGGCCCGCGAGAGGTCCTCCATCGACGTCGCGTCGTAGCCGCGGTCGATGAACTCCCCGACCGCGGTCTCGAGCAGCGCGTCGCGGCCGCCGCTGGGCCGCCGGGCCCGCTTGACCGGCGAGCTCATCGGCCCTCGAAGACGGGCTTCTTCTTCGCGAGGAAGTCGCTCACGGCCTGCTGGTGGTCGCGCGTGGTCGACAGCCGGACCTGGGCGTCGGCCTCGTACTCCAGGACGGCGGGGAGCTCGTTGACCGCGCCGAAGCGCAGCGCGCCCTTCACCTCGGCGTAGGCGCGGGTGGGCCCGGCGGCCAACCGGCGCGCGAGCTCCAGTGCGGTGCCGAGGACCTCGTCGGCCGGGACGACGTCGCGCACCAGGCCCCAGTTGCGGGCGTCCTCGGCGGTGAACTGCTCGTTCAGCAGCACCAGCTCCGTCGCCCGGGAGACGCCGACGGCGTGCGCGAGCGACGCCGCGAGGCCGCTGTCGGTGGACAGCCCGATCCCGGTGAACGCGGTCGCGAACTTCAGCCCCTCCGCGGCGATCCGCAGGTCGGTGGCCAGCGCGATGCCGAGACCGGCGCCCACACAGGGTCCGTTGATCGCGGCGACCACCGGCTTCGGTGCCTCGTTGAGCGCGCGGATCAACGGGTTGTAGTGCCGGCGCACGGTGCCCAGGGCGTCGACCGGGTCGGCGTCGAGCGCCGCGGCGTGCTCGCCCAGGTCCTGCCCGACGCAGAACGCCTTCCCCGCGCCGGTCAGCACGACGGCACGCACCGTCTCGTCCGCGGCGACCTCCACGGCCGCCGCGAGCAGTGCCTCCTTGAGCTCGACGGTGAGCGCGTTGTACTTCGCGGGCCGGTTCAGCGTGACCACCGCGACCGAGGGGTCGGTCTCGTCGCGGGTCACGAGGACGGCGGGATCGGTGCCGGCGGCGGGGGAGGTCATCCGGTGAGCCTAGCGGCCGACCGAACGATCGGTCCCCGGTGCGACTTGAGTCTGGTGCGTCGGCGAGGTCCGGTGCTACGTTTTCCCGAACGAACGGTCGGTTCAATGCTGACTTCGACGACGAAGTGCGACGGAGGCTCGCCGATGACCCTGCTCCGCAGCCACCTCTCCGGTACCTGGCAGACCGGATCCGGGGACGGTCGCCCGTTGTACGACGCGGTGACCGGCGACGAGGTCGCCCGTGTCTCCGCCGAGGGTCTGGACCTCGGCGCGGCCCTGGCCCACGGTCGCCGCACCGGTGGCCCGGCCCTGCGCGAGCTGACCTTCCACCAGCGCGCCGCGCTGCTGAAGGCACTCGGCGGGCACCTGCGCGAGCACCGTGAGGAGCTCTACGCCGTCTCCGCGCGCACGGGCGCGACCCTCGGCGACTCGAAGTTCGACATCGACGGCGGCATCGGGGTCCTGCTCGCCTACGCCTCGAAGGCCAAGCGTGAGCTGCCCAACGACACCGTGTTCGTCGAGGGCGCGGTCGAGCCGCTGGGCCGCGGCGGCAGCTTCCTCGGCCAGCACGTGCTGACCCCGCGCCACGGAGTCGCGGTGCAGGTCAACGCGTTCAACTTCCCGGTCTGGGGGCCGTTGGAGAAGCTCGCCCCGGCGTTCCTCGCCGGTGTCCCCACGCTGATCAAGCCGGCGTCGCCGACCGCGTTCCTGACCGCGAGGCTGGTCGAGCTGATCGTGGACTCGGGTCTGCTCCCCGACGGCGCGGTCCAGTTCGTCGCCGGGTCGCTGGGGGACTGCTTCGACCACCTCACCGGTCAGGACCTGGTGAGTTTCACCGGCTCGGCGTCGACCGCGCAGACCCTGCGCAGCCACCCCGGGATCGTCCGGAACTCCGTGCGGTTCTCCGCCGAGGCCGACTCGCTGAACCTGGCCGCGCTCGGTCCGGACGCGATGCCCGGCACCGAGGAGTTCGACCTGTTCGTGACGGCCCTGACCACTGAGATGACGGTCAAGGCCGGGCAGAAGTGCACCGCGATCCGGCGCGCGTTCGTGCCGCGCACACACGTCGACGCCGTCGTCGAGGCCGTCACCGCGCGGCTCGCGTCGGTCGTGGTCGGCGCCCCCGACGCCGAGGGCGTCCGGATGGGGGCGCTCGCGAGCCTCGACCAGCGCGAGGAGGTCCGCCGCAGCGTGAAGGCCCTGCGCGACGCCGGCCGGATCGTGTTCGGCGACCCCGACCACGTCGAGGTGACCGGCGCCGACGCTGACCGTGGCGCGTTCGTCTCCCCGCTGCTGCTGGTCGGTGACCCGGACCGCGCCGAGCCGCACGAGGTCGAGGCGTTCGGCCCGGTGTCGACCGTGCTGCCCTACGACACTCCTGCGCAGCTGATCGACTACGCCGCCCGCGGCCAGGGGTCGCTCGCCGGGTCCGTCGTCTCCGCCGACCCCGGGTTCGTCCGCGAGGTCGTGCTCGGTGTCGCGCCGTTCCACGGCCGCGTGCACGTGCTCAACGCCCGCGACGCGGGCGAGTCCACCGGGCACGGGTCGCCGCTGCCGCAGCTCGTCCACGGCGGCCCGGGCCGCGCCGGCGGCGGCGAGGAGATGGGCGGCGTGCGCGGGGTGTTCCATCACATGCAGCGCACCGCGGTCCAGGCCGACCCCGACTCGCTCGCCGCGATCACCGGCCGCTGGGTCACCGGCGCGCAGCGCCACACCACCGACGTGCACCCGTTCCGCAGGCATCTCGAGGAGCTGCGCCCCGGCGACTGCCTGGTCGCCGGCCCGCGCCGGGTGACCCGGGAGGACGTGGAGCACTTCGCCGAGTTCACCGGCGACACGTTCTACGCGCACATGGACGAGGCCGCCGCCGCGGCGAACCCGCTGTTCGGGCAGCGCGTCGCGCACGGCTACCTGGTCGTCTCGCTGGCCGCGGGCCTGTTCGTCGACCCGGACCCGGGCCCGGTGCTCGCGAACTTCGGCGTCGACGGGCTGCGGTTCCTCACCCCGGTCCGCTTCGACGACGAGCTCACCGTGACCCTGACCTGCAAGCAGCTCACCCCGCGCGAGTCCGCCGGCTACGGCGAGGTCCGCTGGGACGCCGACGTCACGCGGCAGGACGGCGAGTCCGTCGCCCGCTACGACGTGCTCACCCTCGTCGCGAAGAAGGACGCGTGATGACGACCGCCACGAAGCGCCCGGGCGACGCGCCCCCGGCCGAGCTGCTGGACCCCGCCGAGCGGATGTCGGTCGACGAGCTGCGCGCGCTGCAGCTGGAGCGTCTGCAGTGGTCGCTGCGGCACGCCTACGACAACGTGCCGCACTACCGTGCGAGGTTCGACGCCCACGGCGTCCACCCCGACGACTGCCGCGAGCTCGCCGACATCGCGCGTTTCCCGACGACGACCAAGGCCGACCTGCGGGAGACCTACCCGTTCGGCATGTTCGCGGTGCCGCGCGAGCGGATCGCGCGGATCCACGCGTCGTCGGGCACCACGGGCCGCCCGACCGTCGTCGGCTACACCGCGGGCGACCTCGACCGGTGGGCCGGGCTCGTCGCCCGGTCGATCCGGGCCGCGGGCGGGCGCCCCGGGCACCGTGTGCACGTCGCCTACGGGTACGGCCTGTTCACCGGCGGGCTCGGCGCGCACTACGGCGCGGAGAAGCTGGGCGCGACCGTCATCCCCGTCTCCGGCGGGATGACCCCGCGCCAGGTACAGCTCATCAGCGACTTCTCACCCGAGGTCATCATGCTGACCCCGAGCTACATGCTCACCCTGCTCGACGAGTTCGAGCGCCAGGGTGTCGACCCCCGGTCGACGAGCCTGCAGGTCGGGATCTTCGGCGCCGAGCCGTGGACCGAGCAGATGCGCTCCGAGATCGAGGAGCGGGCCGGCATCCACGCCGTCGACATCTACGGGCTGTCCGAGGTCATGGGACCCGGTGTCTCGCAGGAGTGCGTGGAGACCAAGGACGGCCTGCACATCTGGGAGGACCACTTCCTGCCCGAGGTCGTCGACCCGCTCGACGGCACCCCGCTGCCCGACGGCTCCGAGGGCGAGCTGTTGTTCACCAGCCTCACCAAGGAGGGACTGCCGATCATCCGTTACCGCACCCGCGACCTCACGACGCTGCTCCCGGGCACCGCGCGGCCGCAGATGCGGCGGATGGCCAAGATCACCGGCCGGTCCGACGACATGATCATCCTGCGCGGGGTGAACGTGTTCCCGACCCAGATCGAGGAGATCGTGCTCCGCACCCCCGGGCTCGCGCCGCACTTCCAGCTGGAGCTGACGACACAGGGCAGGCTCGACGCGATGACCGTGCGCGTGGAGGCCCGCGGCGACACACCCGCCGACCGCCGCGGCCCGGCCGCCGCGGAGCTCGTGCGCGCGGTGAAGGAGACCGTCGGCATCTCCGTGACCTGCGACGTCGTCGACCCCGACACCCTGGAGCGCTCGGTCGGGAAGCTGCAGCGGCTCAAGGACCACCGGGAGCCGAAGGCCTGACCCGTCAGCGGGACTCGTCCTCGAAGATCAGGATCGTCCGCGTCGACACGACCGTCGGCAGCGCCTGCAGGCGTTCGAGCACGACGCTGCGCAGCGCGTCGTTGCCGGTGGTGCGCACCAGCAGCAGCACATCGAAGTCCCCGCCGACCAGTGCCATGTGCCGGACCTCGGGGATCGCGCGCAGCTGTTCGCGCAGCTCGCGCCAGCTGTTCTGGCGCACCGTCAGCGTCACGTACGCCGAGGTGTGCAGCCCCACCTTGTCCGGGTCGACGAGTGCGGTGAACCCGGTGACCACGCGATCGTCGACGAGCCGGGCGAGGCGGGCGTAGGCGTTCGCCCGCGAGATCGTCAGGCGCTCGGCCAGCGCGCGCCCGGTCAGCCTGCCGTCGCGCTGCAGCTCCGCGACCATCCGCCGGTCGATGTCGTCGAGCACCGGCCCCTCCGTTCGTCTCGCCGCGCCCCGCCGGGCACCGGTGACCCGGACCACTCGTCCGGAGTGATGCCGCGCTGCGGGCCGATCGTCTCGTCATCTCACCGCTTCCAGTCGATCGTACGGATCATGCGCCATTCTCGAGGCACTGTGTCCGCACGGAGGGGAGTCATCGTGGACGACCGGCGCGAGACCGTCCGCCTGCTGGAACCGGACGGCACCACCGTGCCCGGCGCGCAGCTCCCGCCGCCGGACCGGCTGCTCGCCGGCTACCGCGGCCTGGTGCACGCCCGGCGGCTCAACGAGCAGGCCGGTGCACTGGTCCGGCAGGGACGCCTGGCCGTGTACCCGTCCTCGCGTGGCCAGGAGGCCTGCCAGGTGGCCGCGGCGATGGTGCTGGCCGACGGCGACTGGCTGTTCCCGACCTACCGGGACACCGCCGCGATCGTCGCCCGCGGCGTCGACCCGGTCGAGGTGCTCACGATGCTGCGCGGGGACCGGCACTGCGGGTACGACGTCGCCACCCACCGCGTCGCCCCGCAGGCGACCCCGCTCGCGACGCAGCTGCTGCACGCGGTCGGCGTCGCCCACGCGGCGCGGCTCAAGGGCGAGCCCGACGCCGTCCTGGCGCTCTGCGGCGACGGCGCCACCAGCGAGGGCGACTTCCACGAGGCGCTGAACTTCGCCGCGGTGTTCCGCGCCCCGGTCGTGTTCCTGGTGCAGAACAACAAGTACGCGATCTCGGTGCCGCTGCACCGGCAGAGTGCCGCGGCCCGGCTCGCGGACAAGGCGCTCGGCTACGGCATGCCCGGGGTGTGCGTCGACGGCAACGACCTGCCCGCCCTGCTCACCGTGCTCGACGAGGCGCTGCGCCGCGCCCGCGACGGGGGCGGCCCGACCCTGGTCGAGGCCGACACCTACCGCATGGAGGCCCACACCAACGCCGACGACGCCGGCCGCTACCGCGACGAGAGCGAGGTCGCCTCCTGGGCCGGCCGCGACCCGCTGCTGCGTCTGCGCGCCCGGCTGCGCGCCGACGACCTGCTCGACGACGACGCCGAGCGCGCTCTCATCGACGACGCCGAGCGGATGGCCGCCGACCTGCGCACCGGCATCGCGGCCGAGTCCCCGGTGGACCCCGAGGACCTGTTCGCGCACGTCTACGCCCACCCCACCCCGCAGCTGCGCGAGCAGCGCGACCGGCTGCGCGCCGAGCTGGAGGTCACGCCGTGAACACCGGACCCGTGAAGCTCACCATGGCGCAGTCGATCACCACGGCGCTGCGTGAGGCGATGGCCGCCGACCCGACCGTCGTCGTGTTCGGGGAGGACGTCGGTCCGCTCGGCGGGGTCTTCCGGGTCACCGACGGGATCGCCGCCGAGTTCGGCGAGCACCGCTGCTTCGACACCCCGCTCGCCGAGTCCGGCATCGTCGGCACGGCGGTGGGGATGGCGATGAACGGGCTGCGGCCCGTCGTCGAGATGCAGTTCGACGCGTTCGCGTATCCGGCGTTCGAGCAGATCGCGAGCCACGTCGCGAAGTTCGGCAACCGCACCTCGGGCCGGATGCGGCTGCCGATGGTCATCCGGGTGCCCTACGCCGGCGGGATCGGCGGCGTCGAGCACCACTGCGACTCCTCCGAGGCGTACTACGCCCACACCGCCGGGCTGACCGTGCTCGCCCCGGCCACGAACGCCGACGCCCACGGCCTGCTCCGTGCGGCGATCGCGTACCCGGACCCGGTCGTGTTCCTGGAGCCGAAGCGGCACTACTTCACCTCCGAGGAGGTGGACACGACCGTCCCGGTGCCGCCGATCGGACGGGCCGTCGTCCGTCGCCCCGGGGTCGACGCGACGCTCATCGCCTACGGCCCGACGGTGCCGGTCGCGCTCGCCGCCGCCGAGGAGGCCGCCCGCGAGGGCCGTGACCTGGGCGTGGTCGACCTGCGGTCGATCGTCCCGTTCGACGACGAGACCGTCTGCGCGCAGGTCCGCCGGACCGGGCGGGCGGTCGTCGTCGCGGAGGCCCCGGGGTTCGCCTCGGTCGCCTCCGAGATCGCCGCCCGGGTCTCCGAGCGGTGCTTCCACCACCTCGAGGCGCCGGTGCGCCGGGTGACCGGGTTCGACGTGCCCTACCCGCCGCCGAAGCTGGAGCAGCACCACCTGCCCGGGGTGGACCGGGTGCTCGACGCCGTCGACTCGCTCGGCTGGGAGGACGCGGCGTGAGTGCCCAGGTGTTCACCCTGCCCGACCTGGGGGAGGGACTGACCGAGGCCGAGCTGGTCCGCTGGCTCGTGGCCGACGGGGACACCGTCGGCGTCGACCAGCCCGTGGCCGAGGTGGAGACGGCGAAGGCCGTGGTCGAGGTGCCGTCGCCGTACGCGGGCACGGTGCTGACCCGGCACGGCGCGGAGGGCGAGACGCTGCGGGTCGGGGAGCCGCTGGTGTCGGTCGGGGACGCCGAGGAAGCCGGGTCGGGCAACGTCCTGATCGGGTACGGCACGTCCGGCGGGCACGAGGGGGCCCGCCGGCGTCGCCGGGCCGCGAAGCGTGCCCCCGCGCCCGCACCCGCCGCCGCACCCGCCGCTTCGCCCGAGCCCGAGCCCGCCGCCGCGTCCGCGGTCCCGGCGGCGACGTCCGTCGCCGAACGCGCGCCGGGGGAGCGCCGGCCGGTGCAGTCCCCGGTGGTGCGGCGGCTCGCCCGCGACCACGGCATCGACCTCGCGACCGTCGAGGGGACCGGCCCCGGCGGCATGGTGCTGCGCCACGACGTGGCGCTCGCCGCCGCCCGTGCGGCGGAGGCTGCCGCTGCCGGGCCGTCCGCTGCCGGGCCGTCCGCCGCCGCGCAGTCCGCTGCCTCGTCGGCCGCTCCCGTCGCGCCGCCCGCCGCCGCAGCGCCTGCTCCTGCACCGCCCGCTCCGACGACCGGCACCGCACCGGGCCGCGACCCCCGCACCGGGCTCGCGGTGCGGGGGATCGTGCCGCTGCGCGGGGTCCGCCGCGCCGTCGCCGAGACCCTGACCCGCAGCCGCGCCGAGATCCCCGAGGCCACGACCTGGGTCGACGTCGACGCCACCGACCTGCTCGCCCTGCGCCCGCAGCTCACCGGCGCCGACGGCCGCCCGGTCGGGCTGCTCGCGATCCTGGCCCGGTTCGTCGTCGCCGGTCTCGCGCGGTTCCCCGAGCTCAACGCCCGGGTCGACACGCAGGCGGGGGAGATCGTGCACCTCGACGGGGTGCACCTCGGTATCGCCGCGCAGACCGACCGTGGCCTGGTCGTCCCGTCGGTGGCCGACGCCCATCGCCTCGGGATGCGCGGCCTCGACACCGAGATCCGCCGGCTCACCGCAGCCGCCCGGGACGGCTCGGTCACCGCCGCGGAGCTGACCCGCGGCTCGTTCACCCTGAACAACTACGGGGTGCTCGGCGTCGACGGCAGTGCCGCGATCATCAACCATCCCGAGGTCGCGATGCTGGGCGTCGGACGGGTGCTGCCGCGGCCGTGGGTCGTCGACGGCGCGGTCGTCCCGCGGTCGATCACCCAGCTGTCACTGGTGTTCGACCACCGGGTCTGCGACGGCGGCACCGCGGGCGGGTTCCTCCGCTTCGTCGCCGATGCCGTCGAGTCGCCGCTGTCCGCGCTCGCCGACCTCTGAGCCCGCCCGGCGCTCAGCGACGGCGGGTGATCACCACCGGCTCGATCCGCTGGGGCACCTGCGCGAACGCCGACTCGGGCACCCCGAACGACGCGGCCAGCACGTCACGGGGGATCGCGTTGAGGCTGCCGACGATGCCGATGTCGTCGTCCGGCTCGGCGGTCGAGGTGTTGAAGACGATGAGCACGTCGAGCGGCTCGGTCGTCGACGCGTTCTCGAAGTAGTGGAACAGGCCCGTCGGCGCGAACACGAGGTCACCGCGTTCCGCGGTGAAGACGTTGTTGTGGTACTCGCCGTCGGGGTGGGTCCCGAGGACGGTCCACTTCGCGGTGCCGGAGACGATGTAGTTCAGCTCCCACGCGGTCGGGTGCCAGTGCGGCTCCCGGATCCCGCCGGGGTCGAGGTGGGCCAGGTACACCGACCCCTGCTGTCCGGCGAGCACCGGGAAGTTCTGCTCGTTCGCCCCGCGCAGCCATCCGCCGTCGAAGGTGACGGGCTCGGTCGCCGCGAGGTGGAACAGGTGGCCGGGCTGCCCGGTCCGCGGCGGGGTCGGGGCGCCCGCCCCGGCGGTCCCGCCCGTGGCGGCCAGTCCGGCCATCCCCGCCACCCCCGCGACGCCGGCGCCCAGGGCCCGTCGCCTGCTGATCCCCGTCATGGTCTGCTCCTTCCGCAGAAATCGTTGTCAGTCGCAACGGTATGGCGGACGGTGATCCGTCGGGGTGATCACTTCCAGCGGCTTCCGTGATGGCGGGTCACGGATCGGCGCAGCTCAGCGTGCCGGGACGACCGTCCAGGCCGGGGCCTTCGCCGGACGGCCGTCCCCGGAGGACCGTCCCCGGAGCCGTCGTCCGACCCAGGGCAGGACGTGGGCGCGGTAGTAGGCGAGTCCCGCGGCCCGCCCGGTCGGCGAGGTCGCGGCGACGGTCGTCGTGGGCGTCGCGCCGCGCACCCCGAGTGCCTCCAGCACCAGCCCGGCGGCGCGCAGGTGCCCGGGCGTGCCCAGGTGCAGGCGGTCGTCCGACCAGTAGCCCGGCCTGCGGATCTCGGCGTCGCCGAACACGTCGACGAAGGTGAGCCCCTGTGCGGCGGCGAGCGTGCGCACCGTCGCCGACAGCTCGGCGCCGCGGCGGTGGACGACCCGTCCCAGCGGGAGCCGGTCCGACGGGTCGGCGCCGCTGAGCAGTACCAGCCGGACCCCCGCCGCCGCGCAGCGGTCGACGGCGCGGGCGGTCAGCGCGGCGAGCCCGGCGACGTCGGTGCGGGGCCGCAGCATGTCGTTCCCGCCACCGTTGAGCGTGATCAGCGTCGGTGCGGGGTCCAGCGCCAGCGCGGCGTCCAGCTGTGGCCCGACGACGTCGGCCAGCAGCCGGCCCCGTACGGCCAGGTTCGCGTAGTGCACCGGTTCGCCGGAGGCGCCGGCCAGCCCGGCGGCGACCCGGTCGGCCCAGCCGCGGGGGATGCCCGCCGCGTCCTCGTCGCCCACGCCCTCGGTGAAGCTGTCCCCGATCGCCACGTACCGCACGGGGTCAGCATCCGCGTCGCGGCCGCCACGGTTCGGCCCGGGGGTGGTGACGGCTGTTACCCTCGGCCCGTGCGCGGTCGGATCATTACCCGGCGCGCCGGCTGAAGCCAGGGAGCCGGCGCGTGGCACGTCGTGCCCGCCGGACCTGGCCGGATCCTGACGTTCGCCCTCGAACACCGGAGATCCGATGAACGCCCCCACCGCCGAGCGCACCCGTCCCGGAAGCGATCCCGCCGAGCACGGTCACGTCGTCTCGCTGCTGCTGACCGACGCCGACGACGGCCTGTACAAGGTCCTCACCACGCTGCGGTCGCGCCGCTGGAAGGTCCGCTCGCTGCGGGTCGACATGTCCGGCGAGATCGGCCGGGTCGACCTCGTCGTCACCCGCGACGGCCGGGACGCCGACCTGCTCCTCGAGCAGCTGCGCCGGGTCGTGCCGGTGGTGCGCGCCGACCTGGGCTGATCCGGGGCTATCCCCGAGGGGTCAACCGCGCGTTCGGCAGCTCCGGCGCCGGCAACGTCGACTCCCAGGCGTCCGGGAACACCCCGAAGCGCCCGCCCTCCCGCCCCCCGGCGGCACGTTCGTCCTGCCACTGCTCCCGGAAGGCCGCGATCTCGTCGTGGGTGGAACCGACGAAGTTCCACCACATCACGATCTGCTCGCCCAACGGCTCCCCGCCGAGCAGCACCAGGCGCGCGCCGTCGTCGCCGGCGTGCAGGTCCAGGGTCGTACGGCCCGGCGGGAGGTACACGAGCTCGGCGGACGCGGCCGCCGTCCCGCACACCCGCGCCGCGCCGGTGTCGACCAGCACGCCGTGCTCGAACCCGGCGTCGACGTCGAGCGTCACCGCCGCCCCGGCGGGCAGCACGACCTCGGCGCCCAGCAGCGGGGTGAACGTCTCCACCGGCGACGACGACCCGGCCAGCGACCCGAGGAACACCCGCAGCGCGGCGTCCCCGGCCCGCACCCGGGGCGGCGCGTAGTGCTCGAAGCGGGGTGCGGTGTCCCGGTGCGCGGCGGGCAGCGCCAGCCACAGCTGCACCCCGTGCAGCACCTCGGTACCGGGCGTGGAGAATTCCGAGTGTGCGATGCCGGACCCCGCGGTCATCAGGTTCAGCTCGCCCGGGCGCACGACCGCGTGCGCGCCGGTGGTGTCGCGGTGCTCGACCTCCCCGGTGAACAGCCACGACACCGTCGCCAGCCCGGTGTGCGGATGCCCCGGCACGGCCATCCCGCCGGTGTCGTCGACCCGGTCCGGGCCGTAGTGGTCCACGAAGCACCAGGCCCCGATCAGCGACCGGGTGCGGCGCGGCAGCGTGCGGCGCACCGTCATCGCACGCGGCCCGCCCAACGGCACGTCGCGCGGGGTCACCAGCTCCGCGGCGGCGGTGTCGCCCCCGCAGACGACCTCCTCCGGCACGGTCTCGACGTTGCTCACCGCGCCCTCCGCCGGACGGTGGCGACGGCGTCGGGCGTCACCAGGTCGAGGATGTCGGCGTAGCCCTGGTGGGTCGACACCCAGCGCCGCACGTACGGGCAGACCGGCACGATCCGCTTCCCGGCGGCGCGGGTGTCGTCCAGCGCGAAGCGGACCAGGGTGCTCGCGAGCCCGCGCCCGGACAGCTCCGGGTCGACCTCGGTGTGGTGGAAGATCCGCTGCTCGTGGTCGTCGACGTACTCGGCCCGGCCGACCACGGTGCCGTCGAGCAGGATCTCGTAGCGGTGGTGGCCCGTGTCGTGGGTGACCACGGTGTCGTCGGTGTCGCCGGACATGTGCTCAGCCTCTCAGGACGCCCGGCGGCGCACCACGCGGCCGTCGGCGTCGCGCTCGGGGACGGGGTGCGCCGACAGGATCGAGACCCGGTTGAACGCGTTGATGGTGATCGCCGCCCAGACCAGCACCGACACCTCGTCGTCGGTGAGGTCACCGCGGACGGCGGCGTAGGCGTCGTCGTCGAGGTGGGTCCCGGCGGTCCGGGTGACGGCCTCGGCGAGACCGAGTGCGGCGCGCTCGCGGTCGTCGTAGAGGGCGCTGTCGCGCCAGGCCGGGAGCAGCGCCATCCGCTGCGGGGTCAGCCCGGCCGCCAGCCCCGACCGCCAGTGCGTGTCCAGGCAGGTCTCGCAGCCGTTGATCTGGGAGACCCGCAGGTTCACCAGCTCCAGCAGGTCCCGGTCCACCCCGGCCGCGGCGGCGCGCTCGCGCACGACCGCGACGACGTCGGTCATCGCCCGGAACACCTCGGGGGTCTGCTTGTCGATCCACACCCGGCCCATGTCACCTCCGAACCCGTCACGCGGCGACGGTGTTCCGGGCGGGTGCCGTCTCGACGGTCACGACCACCGCCACCATCACCACCGCGGCGACGACCGGGGTGAACGGCGCGAACGCCGACAGCCCCAGCAGCCCCGCCAGCACGACGACGGCGGCGTTGCGCCCGGCGGCGAGCGTCGGGCGCAGCGCGAGCGCCCACACCCCGAGGACGAACAGCGCGACCGGCACGGTCAGGGTCGCCCCGGCCGCGGCGGCGGACAGCCCGGTCGCGGTGGTGTCGACGTCGACGGCCACCTCGATGCCCGCCGAGAACGCCCCGGCCGCGGCGAAGACGAGGTAGTGGCCGTAGCCGTGCACCAGCGCCCGTGGCATGGCCCGCAGGTGCTCGTGCTGGTCGCGGGCGAAGTAGACCCACCACATGCCCGCCGCCAGCACGAGCCCGCACGCCGAGAGCAGCAGCAGCGGGCCCAGGTGCTCGGCGGAGGACAGCGCGTCGACCACGGCCGTCGTCGAGGCCAGGACCGACTCGCCCAGCAGGATCAGGGTGAACAGGCTGTAGCGCTCGGCGATGTGGTGCGGGTGCCACGGTGTCGTCCGCGCCCGCTCGGCGACCACCGGGACCGCCAGCTCGGCCAGCGCCAGCACGACGAACCCCACCGGGTGCGGGTCCACGAGCACCCAGGTGATCCACAGCAGCTGGACGACGACGATGCCGCCCGCGTAGCGCAGCGCCGTGACCCGCAGCTCCCGGTGCGAGCGGGCCGCCCGCAGCCACTGCGTGACCATCGCCAGGCGCATCACCACGTAGCCCGCGACGAGCACGCCGTAGCCCTCACCGGCCATCGCCGACGGGGTCCCCGCGGCCAGGACCAGCGCCCCCGCCATCTGCACCAGGGTGGTGACGCGGTAGAGCCAGTCGTCGACGTCGAAGGCCGAGGCGAACCAGGTGAAGTTCATCCAGGCCCACCAAATGCCGAAGAACACCAGCAGGTACGACCCGACCCCGGCACCGACGTGCCCGCCGGACTCGGAGTGGTGCAGCGCGGCCGACGACAGCGACACCGCCACCACGAACACCAGGTCGAAGAACAGCTCCAGCGGACTGGCCGCCCGGTGGGGCTCGTCCGGGTCGCGGGGGCGCATCGCGCGCAGACCGAGGTTCACGCCGGGCATCGTTGCGCGCCGCACTACCCTTCGGCTGCGCCGACACGGGGAAGGACCCACCGATGACCACACCGGACACCACACCCGACACCCGGCCGCGGGTGCTGCGCCGGGCGGGCGACTCCGAGGTCGCCCCGATCGAGCTGTTCTTCGACCTCGTCTACGTGTTCGCGATCGTCCAGGTCTCCCACACGCTGCTGTACCACCTGACCCCGCTCGGGGCGCTGGAGACGGCGGTGCTGTTCGCCGCGGTCTGGTGGCTGTGGAACTACTCGGCCTGGGCGATGAACTACCTGGACCCGGCGCGCCCGTCGGTCCGGGTGCTCAACGCCGGCCTGATGCTGACGGCGCTCGGGATGGCGCTGGCCCTGCCGGGCGCGTTCGGTTACTCCGGGCTGCTGTTCGCGCTGTGCTTCGCCGCCGCCCAGATCGGCCGCCCGCTGTTCCTCGTCGTGAGCGCGCGCGGGCACGTCATGGCCCGCAACTACCGCAACCTGCTGGTGTGGAGCACGGCCGCGTCGGTGCTGATGGTCGTCGGCGCGTTCCTCCCGCCGGTGGCGCGGCTCGTGGTCTGGGCCGTCGCCGTCGCCGTCGACATGGCGGGCCCGCGGTTCGAGTTCCGGGTGCCGGGGCTCGGCCGCACCCCGACGGAGGAGTGGCCGACCGACGTGGAGCACCTCGCCGAGCGCAACCGGCTGGTGTTCATCATCGCGCTCGGCGAGTCGATCCTGATCATGGGTTTCACGCTGTCGGAGATGGAGGTCGTGACCCCCTACGCGGTGGTGATCACCCTGCTCGGGTTCGCCGGACTGGTCGCGCTGTGGTGGTCCTACTTCGCGCTCGCCGGACACGGCACCCGGGCTGCCTCCGGCGACGGGTCGACCCGCGCGGCGCGGGCCGCGTTCGCCTACGCACACGGCCTGATGGTGGCCGGCGCGGTGCTGTTCGCGGTCGCGATCGACCTGCACCTCACACACCCGGAGAACACCCCGGCCCTGGTGCTGACCTCGGTCGGCGGTCCGCTGCTCTACCTCGTGGGCAACAAGCTCTACCTGCAGGGCCGCACCGGGACGGTCGGGCGGTCGCGCTACGTCGCCGCGGCCGTGCTGGCCGCGGCCGCGGCGGTCGCGCTCGTCGCCGGGCACGCGCTGCCCGCGATCGTGATCGGCCTGGTCGTGCTCGCCGTGGTGGTCGGGCTGGCCGTGGTCACCGAGCTGACCGAGCGGCGCGCCTAGTCCTCCTCGACGGCGTCGCGCAGCGCGTTCTCCAGCACCTCGGTCAGGGCGGGGTGGATCCAGTACTGGACGTGGGCGAGCCGCTCCGCGGTCACGCCCAGCGCCATCGCCTGCACCAGCTGCTGGACCATCGTCGACGCCTGCGGGCCGAGCAGGTGCGCCCCCAGCAGCGTGCCGTCGGGGGCGACGAGGACCTTGCAGAACCCGCGCTGCTCCTCCAGCGCCCAGCCGAAGGCGACGTCGGCGTACTCGTGGAGCCCGACCCGGAACTCCAGGCCCTCCTCGCGGCACTGCTGCTCGGTGCGCCCCACGGAGCCGATCTGCGGGGTGGTGAACACCGCGGCCGGCACGAACCGGTGGTCGACCTCGCGCAGGTCGTCGGGGTGGGCGAGGTTGTGCCCGACCACCTCGGCCTCGTGGTTCGCGACGTGCTTGAGCGGGTGCGGGGTCGAGATGTCGCCCAGCGCCCACACCCCGTCGGCGGTGGTGCGGCCGTGGGCGTCGACGACGACGCGGCCGGCGTCGTCGGTGTCGACCCCGGCGTGGTCCAGGCCGAGCCGGTCGGAGTTCGGACGGCGCCCGGCCGCGACGAGCAGCCGGTCGGCCCGGACCTCCGTGCCGTCGTCGAGGTGCAGCCGCACGTCGCCCTCGCCGCCGGTGACCTTCTCCACCGTCCGGCCGGTGTGGACGGTGAAGCGCTCGCGGGCGGCGTCGGTGAACCGCTCCACGACGGTCTCGTCCATCCCGCCCAGCAGTGTGTCGGCGCTCTCGATGATCGTGACCGCGCAGCCCAGCCCGCCGAACACGTGCGCGAACTCGGCCGCGATGTAGCCGCCTCCGATGATCGCCAGGTGCTCGGGCAGCTCGTCGATCCGCATGATCGTGTCGGAGGTGTGGAACGGGACGCCCGAGTCCGCGACCGGTGGCGGGACCACCGGCCGTCCCCCGACGGCGAGCACGATCCGGTCCGCGGTGAACTCCGCGGTGCCGCCGTCGCCCAGGTCCACCGTCATCGCGCGCGGCGCGGTGAAGCGGGCCACGCCGTCGTAGACGGTGCCGTGGGCACGGCGGTGGTCGCGGCCCTCGTCGCCGATCGGGTCGAGCCGGGCGAAGACCCGGTCGCGGATGTCGCTCCAGCGGATCCGGTCGATCCGGGCGTCCACGCCGTAGGACGACGCCGCCCGCACGGTCTCGGCGACCTCGGCGGTGTAGGCGAGCATCTTGGTCGGGATGCAGCCGACGTTGAGGCAGGTCCCGCTGAACCGGGTCGCCTCGACGTGGGCGACATCGAGACCGTCGAAGCGGTCGTCGACGATCATGTTCCCGGATCCGGTGCCGACGATTGCGAGATCGTGATGGGCCACCCGCCGAGCGTAGGAAGACCGGCGGCGTGCCGCGCGTCGACGGGGCGACGACGCCGCCGTCATCGGGCGATCGGCGTGCGGTACTGGCACTCTGGCCCCGGCGGTGGCGCGGCGCCCCGCGGGAGGCGGCCGGTGATGACCGATCCGACGGAGGGCCCGGGAGGAGTGCCCGGCCTGTCCGCCGCGACCGCGGAGGGCGGCGGCCTGGCCGTGGAGGCGGTGCCGCACCCGTCGGGGCCGGTGGCGCTGCACGCCGTCGGCGACGTCGACGTCGCGACCGCGCCGTTCCTGGCCGAGCAGGTGGGCGCCTGGTTCGCCGCGGCCCCGCGGATCGTGCTGGACCTGTCCGCGGTCGGCTTCCTCGGCTCGGCCGGGATCGCGGCGCTGCTGGACTGCCACCGCGACGCCGCCGCGGCCGGGGTGGTGCTGGAGCTGTACTGCGGCGCGGCGCGCCAGGTCCGCCGGGTCCTGCAGGTCACCGGCACCCTGGAACACCTGCGGGTGCTCGACCCGCACCCGCCGCCGGAGAGCCCCGGCGGCCACGCCCCGCTGTTCCCGGTGCCCGACTGACCCCGCCCTCAGCCGAGCAGATCCCGGCCGGTCCGGTGCCGGTGCAGCACCTGGACGTCGGTCGTGCCCTCCCGCAGCGACGCCGAGGTGTCGGACATGTGCTCCAGCAGCGTGTCCGCGAAGGCGATGACGGCCGGGGTGGGGGCGATGTCGGCCCGCCGCGCCAGCGCCACCGTGCGGTGGATCGCCGGGTTGAGCACCGTGCGCCGCAGCCGCGGCCGCCCGATGAACGTCAGGTCCGGCACCACCGCCACCCCGGTGCCGGCCTCGACCATGCGCAGCACCGCGTCCATCTGACCGCCCTCGACGGCGATCCGCGGCGTGACCCCGGCGACGGCGTAGGCCCGCAGGGTCACCTCCCGCAGGTCGTAGCCCCGGCGCACCATCACCAGATCGTGCCGGGCGAGCTCGGACACCGTCATCGACCCACGCGGGGTCAGCGGCCTGCGCGCCCGCGGCGAGGCGACCGAGAGCCGTTCGCGCAGCAGGGGAGCGGTGTGCAGGGTCGGGTCCACACCGTCGGGGGGCACGATCACCAGCGCGACGTCCAGCTCCCCCTGCACCAGCGCCGCCTCCAGCGGCTGCGAGCCGTCCTCGGCGAGCTCGACGGCGATCTCGGGGTGCCGGGAGTGGAACACCCGCAGCACGTCGGACAGCACGCCGATGCACAGCGACGGCGTCGCCCCGACCCGTACCCGGCCGCTGCGCAGACCGACCATCTCGGCCACCGTCGTGCGGACCATGTCGGAATCGGCGAGCATCCTGCGTGCCAGTGGCAGCACCGCCTCACCGGCCGGGGTCAGCGTGACGGCCGACCCGCGGTTGATCAGCGGGGAGCCCAGCTCGTCCTCCAGCGCCCGCAGCGCGCGGCTCAGGGTCGGCTGGGCGACCCCCACCTGGTCGGCCGCCCGAGTGAAGCTGCGCACGTTCGCCACGGCGACGAAGTACATGAGCTGCTGAAGTGTCACGTGCATAGCTTACGGCTATGAGTGGAGACCGTTTCATGCATTGGACTGCCTTACCCGTTGGTATGTCCACTGGAGGACGTGGTCACGATGTCCGAGAAGTCCCGGGCCGGCGGCGGAGCCAAGCCCGCCGCACCCCGGCGCCCGCGCACGCCCAGTGCGCTGCTGAAGTTCGTGATGGCGGTGAGCGGCGTCGTGCTGCTCGGCTACGTCACGCTGCACATGATCGGGAACCTGAAGATCTTCTTCGGCCCCGAGGCGATCGATCACTACGCGGCCTGGCTGCGCACCATCCTGGAGCCGGCGCTGCCCTACTCGGGCATGCTCTGGATCGTCCGCGTGGTGCTGGTCGTCGCGGTGGTCGCCCACATCTGGTCGGCGACGATGCTCGCCCTCCGCGCGCGCCGGGCCCGCCCGATCAAGTACGCGGGTGGCTCCTACCAGGTCAAGGGCAGCTACGCGGCCCGCACCATGCGCTGGGGTGGCGTGATCATCGCGCTGTTCGTGGTCTACCACCTGCTCGACCTCACCGCGGGCACGCTGAACCCGAACGGCGTGCACCTCGCGGTGGCCGACAACCTCGCGGCCGACTTCACCCTCGCCCGCTGGTACGTCACCCTGTTCTACGTCCTCGCGGTGGTCGCGCTGGGCTTCCACGTCCAGCACGGCATCTTCTCGGGCATCCAGACGCTCGGGTGGTCGTCGAACAGCCGTGAGCGCACCATCAAGGTGGTGTCGACGGTCTTCGCCGCCGTGCTGACCCTCGGCTTCATCTCGGTGCCCATCGCCGTCACGTTCGGAGTGGTCTGATCCCATGACTGACAGCACTGACGCCTCGTCCCACCACGTTTCCTACGCCGACTACGCGACCGGTGAGCCGGTCGTCGACAAGGCGGTCCCCTCGGGTGCCATCGAGACCCGCTGGGAGCGCCGCCGGTTCGGCGTCAAGCTGGTCAACCCGGCGAACAAGCGCTCGAAGAAGATCATCGTCGTGGGTTCCGGCCTGGCCGGCGGCTCCGCGAGCGCGACGCTCGGCGAAGCCGGCTACCACGTCAAGACGTTCTGCTACCAGGACAGCCCGCGGCGCGCGCACTCGATCGCCGCGCAGGGCGGCATCAACGCGGCGAAGAACTACCGCAACGACGGCGACAGCGTGTACCGGCTGTTCTACGACACCGTGAAGGGCGGCGACTTCCGTGCGCGGGAGTCCAACGTCCACCGGCTCGCCGAGATCTCCCGCCAGATCATCGACCAGTGCGTCGCCCAGGGTGTCCCGTTCGCCCGCGACTACGCCGGTCTGCTCGACAACCGCTCGTTCGGCGGCGTGCAGGTCTCCCGCACCTTCTACGCCCGCGGCCAGACCGGCCAGCAGCTGCTGATCGGCGCCTACCAGGCGCTGGAGCGCCAGGTGAAGGCCGGCACCGTCGAGATGTACGCCCGGCACGAGATGCTCGAGCTGATCGTGGTCGAGGGGCGCGCCCGCGGCATCGTCGCGCGCGACATGGTCTCCGGCGAGATCGAGGTGCACACCGCCGACGCGGTCGTGCTCGCCTCCGGCGGCTACGGCAACGTCTTCTACCTGTCGACGAACGCCAAGGGCTGCAACGTGACCGCCTCCTGGCGGGCGCACCGCAAGGGCGCGCTGTTCGCGAACCCCTGCTTCACCCAGATCCACCCGACCTGCATCCCGGTCTCCGGCGACCACCAGTCGAAGCTGACCCTGATGTCGGAGTCGCTGCGCAACGACGGCCGCGTCTGGGTCCCGAAGAAGCTCGGCGACGACCGCGGGCCGAACGAGATCCCGCACGACGAGCGCGATTACTTCCTCGAGCGCAAGTACCCGGCGTTCGGCAACCTGGTGCCCCGCGACATCGCGTCCCGGGCCGCCAAGGAGGTCTGCGACGAGAAGCGCGGCGTCGGACCGTCGGGTCTGGGCGTGTACCTGGACTTCGACGACGCCATCCAGCGGCTCGGCCGCAAGGCCGTCGAGAACAAGTACGGCAACCTGTTCGAGATGTACGAGCGGATCACGGGTGAGAACCCGTACGAGGTCCCGATGCGGATCTTCCCCGCCGTGCACTACACGATGGGTGGCCTCTGGGTCGACTACGACCTGCAGTCGACCGTCCCGGGTCTCTACGTGGCGGGCGAGGCCAACTTCTCCGACCACGGCGCGAACCGGCTCGGCGCCTCCGCGCTGATGCAGGGCCTGGCCGACGGCTACTTCGTCCTCCCGGTCACGATCGGCGACTACCTGGCCAAGAACGAGCTCGACGCCGTCCCGGACGACGCGCCCGAGGTCGTCGAGGCCGTGCAGTCGGTCACCGACCGGATCGACCAGTTCCTGTCGATCAACGGCACCCGCACGGTGGACTCGTTCCACCGCGAGCTGGGCCAGATCATGTGGGACTACTGCGGGATGGAGCGCACCGAGGAGGGTCTGCGCAAGGCGCTGGACCGCATCCCCGAGCTCCGTCGCGAGTTCTGGAACAACGTCAAGGTGCCGGGTACCGGCGCGGAGCTCAACCAGAGCCTGGAGAAGGCCGGCCGGGTGGCCGACTTCCTCGAGCTCGGCGAGCTCATGTGTCTCGACGCGCTCGTGCGTCGCGAGTCCTGCGGCGGTCACTTCCGCGGGGAGAGCCAGACCGAGGACGGCGAGGCGCAGCGCGACGACGAGAACTTCTCCTTCACCTCGGCCTGGGAGTACACCGGCCGCGGGCAGGCTCCGGTCCTGCACAAGGAGGAGCTCACGTTCGAGTACGTGCACCCGACCCAGCGCAGCTACAAGTAAGGCGAGGACCCCGTGAAGCTCAATCTGAAGGTCTGGCGCCAGCGCGACGCGGTCGACAAGGGTCGCCTGGTGAACTACACCGTCGACGCCGACGAGGACATGTCGTTCCTCGAGATGCTCGACGTGCTCAACGAGAAGCTGATCCTCTCCGGCGACGAGCCGGTCGCGTTCGACCACGACTGCCGCGAGGGCATCTGCGGCTCGTGCAGCATGGTCATCGACGGCCGGCCGCACGGCCCGCAGCGGGCGACCACCACCTGCCAGCTGCACATGCGGCACTACTCCGACGGCGACACCATCGTCATCGAGCCGTTCCGTTCGGGCTCCTTCCCGGTCATCAAGGACCTCGTCGTCGACCGCGCCGCGTTCGACAAGATGATCCAGGCCGGCGGCTACGTCTCGGTGAACACCGGGTCGGCGCCGGAGGCCAATTCCAACGCCGTGCCGAAGGTCGCCGCGGACCGCTCGTTCGCCGCGGCGAACTGCATCGGCTGCGGTGCCTGCGTCGCGGCCTGCCCGAACGGGTCGGCGTCGCTGTTCCTGGGCGCGAAGCTGACCCACCTGGGTGAGCTGCCGCAGGGCCAGCCGGAGCGCTACGAGCGCGTCGTCAGCATGGTGGAGGAGCACGAGGCCGCCGGCTTCGGCGGCTGCACCAACACCGGCGCCTGCGCCACCGCCTGCCCGAAGGAGATCCCGCTCGACGTGATCTCCCAGCTGAACCGCGACTACCTCGCGGCCACGGTGGGCGGCCGCAAGAAGTAGCGGACCCGCGACGACGGCCGGGGCCCGGTCACCACCGCAGTGGTGACCGGGCCCCGTTGTCGTCGGCGAGCCGGTCGCTCAGACCAGGCCGAGCGCCAGCATCGCGTCGGCGACCCGGGCGTAGCCCGCGATGTTCGCCCCGGCGACGTAGTCGCCCGGTCGTCCGTACTCCTCGGCGGTGGCGTGGCAGCGGTCGTGGATGTCGGTCATGATCTCGCTCAGCCGGTTCTCCGAGTACTCGAAGCTCCACGAGTCGCGCGAGGCGTTCTGCTGCATCTCCAGCGCCGACGCCGCGACACCGCCGGCGTTCGCGGCCTTGCCCGGGGCGAAGATCGCGCCCCCCTCGCGCAGCACCTCCACCGCGTCCGGGGTCGTCGGCATGTTCGCGCCCTCACCGACGAACAGGCATCCCGAGCGCAGCAGGGCGCGAGCGCCGTCGGCGTCGAGCTCGTTCTGGGTCGCCGAGGGCAGCGCGACCTGGCAGGGCACGTCCCAGATGGAGCGGTCGGTGGAGAACTCGGCGCGCCCGATCTTGTCGGTGTAGACGTGCAGCCGCTCGCGCCGGACCTCCTTGATGTCCTTGAGCAGTTCCAGGTCCACCCCCTGGGGGTCGTGCACGACGCCGTCGGAGTCCGACACCGCGACGACCCGGCCGCCGAGCTGGTGGACCTTCTCCACGGTGTAGAGCGCGACGTTGCCCGAGCCGGACACCACGACGTCCTTGCCCTCCAGCGAGTCCCCGCGGACCTCCAGGGCGCGACGGGCGAAGAACGCGCTGCCGTAGCCGGTGGCCTCGCGCCGGACCTGCGCACCGCCGAAGGCCAGCGCCTTCCCGGTCAGCACACCGGACTCGTAGCGGTTGGTGATGCGCTTGTACTGGCCGAACAGGTAGCCGAGCTCGCGGCCGCCGACACCCATGTCCCCGGCGGGGACATCGGTGTACTCACCGAGGTGGCGGTAGAGCTCGGTCATGAAGCTCTGGCAGAAGCGCATGATCTCGCGATCGGAGCGCCCCCGCGGGTCGAAGTCCGATCCGCCCTTGCCGCCGCCGATCGGCAGCCCGGTCAGGGCGTTCTTGAAGATCTGTTCGAAGCCGAGGAACTTGACCGTCCCGAGCAGCACGGTCGGGTGGAACCGCAGACCGCCCTTGAACGGGCCCAGCGCGCTGTTGAACTCCACCCGGAAGCCCCGGTTGATGTGGATGTCCCCGTCGTCGTCCTCCCACGGCACCCGGAAGATGATCTGCCGCTCGGGCTCGCAGATCCGCTCGACGATCCGCGCCTCGGCGTACTCCGGGTGCTTGTCCACAGCCGGGCCGATGCTCTCCAGCACCTCGTGGACGGCCTGGTGGAACTCGGTCTCGCCCGGGTTGCGGTCCAGGACGCGCTGGTGGATGGGTTCGAGGGTGGGGTGCATCGGTGCTGCTCGTTCTCCTCTCGGCGACCGGCAGGGCGCCGGCGGCCGGTCACGGACCGGGGATGCCCGGGATCGGCCGGGTCGACTGTTCATGAGACCACCGCGGCCGTTCCGCAGAGGCGTCGATCGGATCACAGACGGTGTGACCCCGGCCGCTGTGAGCCACATCTCCATTCGGGACCGAATCGGGCACCGACGTAGATCACATGTGATCCGCGTCGTATTCTCTGGCGGTCCCGCGCCCCCGCGTGGTGACGAGTTGGACACGGCGCTGTGTCCGGGCCCGCACCGGGTCATGGTGCCGGTGAGACGACAGGAGCTCCCGCGCGTGTCATCCACCACTGACACCGGCGGCCGGGCCGGCTCGGGCCGGGCAACCATCGCTGCACGCACGCTGCGCACCGACCGATGGTGGCTCCCACCGCTCGCGACCTTCGTCGCGTTCGTCGCCTGGGTCGCCTACGCCACGGTGCGGGCCTTCATGCAGGACCACTACTTCGTCGCCGAGTACGGCTATCTGACGCCGTTCTACTCGCCCTGCGTCTCGATGGGCTGCGTGGAGGAGGCCTCGCACTTCGGCCGGTTCCTGCCCGACGTGTGGTGGCTGCCCTACGCGGCGGTCTCCCTGCCGTTCCTGCTGCTGTTCCGGCTGACCTGCTACTACTACCGCAAGGCCTACTACCGGGCGTTCTGGCTCTCCCCGCCGGCCTGCGCGGTCGCCGAGCCGCACCGCCGCTACACCGGTGAGACGCGCTTCCCGCTGATCCTGCAGAACGCGCACCGCTACTTCTTCTACATCGCCGGGATCATCACGCTGATCAACGCCTACGACGCGGTGCTGGCCTTCGCCAAGCCCGGCGGCGGGTTCGGCCTGGGGCTGGGCAACATCATCCTGGTCGTGAACGTGGTGCTGCTGTTCGGCTACACACTCTCGTGCCACTCGTGCCGCAGCGCCGTCGGCGGGCGGCTCAACCACTTCTCGAAGCACCCGGTCCGCTACAAGCTGTGGACCCAGGTCTCGAAGCTGAACACGCGGCACAACCAGTTCGCGTGGGCGACGCTGGTGAGCCTCGCCGTCACCGACTTCTACGTCATGGCCGTCTCCGCCGGCTGGATCAGCGACCTGCGGATCGTGGGGTGAGCACCGAGATGGACGAACAGATCGAGCGGCACGACTACGACGTCGTCGTCATCGGGGCCGGCGGTGCCGGCCTGCGGGCGGCGATCGAGGCGCGGCTGCAGGGCAAGCGGACGGCAATCATCTCCAAGTCGCTGTTCGGCAAGGCGCACACCGTGATGGCCGAGGGCGGCTGCGCGGCGTCGATGGGCAACGCCAACCCGAACGACAACTGGCAGGTCCACTACCGCGACACCATGCGCGGCGGGAAGTTCCTCAACAACTGGCGGATGGCCGAGCTGCACGCCAAGGAGGCCCCGGACCGGGTCTGGGAGCTGGAGACCTACGGTGCGCTGTTCGACCGCACCACGGACGGCAAGATCAGCCAGCGCAACTTCGGCGGGCACACCTACCCGCGGCTGGCGCACGTCGGCGACCGGACCGGCCTGGAGCTGATCCGCACCCTGCAGCAGAAGGTCGTCTCGCTGCAGCAGGAGGACCTCGCCGAGACCGGCGACGCCGAGTCCCGCATCCGGGTCTTCCACGAGTGCACGATCACCGAGCTGTTCACCACCGACGGCGCGATCTCGGGCTGCTTCGGCTACTTCCGCGGCGACGGCCGGTTCGTGCGTTTCGACGCCCCGGCGATCGTGCTCGCCACCGGCGGGGTCGGGAAGAGCTACTCGGTCACGTCGAACTCCTGGGAGTACACCGGCGACGGCCACGCGCTGGCCCTGCGCGCCGGCGCGACGCTGATCAACATGGAGTTCCTGCAGTTCCACCCGACGGGCATGGTGTGGCCGCCCTCGGTGCGGGGCCTGCTGGTCACCGAGTCGGTCCGCGGCGACGGCGGCGTGCTGCGCAACACCGACGGCAAGCGGTTCATGTTCGAGTACGTGCCGGACGTGTTCAAGGAGCAGTACGCCACCTCCGAGGAGGAGGGCGACCGCTGGTACACCGACCCGGACAACAACCGGCGCCCGCCGGAGCTGCTGCCCCGCGACGAGGTGGCCCGGGCGATCAACTCCGAGGTCAAGGCCGGGCGCGGGACCGAGCACGGCGGGGTGTTCCTCGACGTGTCGACCCGGCTGAAGCCCGAGGAGATCCTCAAGCGGCTGCCGTCGATGCACCACCAGTTCAAGGAGCTGGCCGACGTCGACATCACCAAGGAGCCGATGGAGGTCGGCCCGACCTGCCACTACGTGATGGGCGGGGTGGAGGTCGAGCCGGACACCGCGATGTCGAAGGTGCCGGGGCTGTTCGCCGCGGGCGAGGTCGCGGGCGGCATGCACGGCTCCAACCGGCTCGGCGGCAACTCGCTGTCGGACCTGCTGGTGTTCGGCCGTCGCGCCGGGCTGCACGCCGCGCAGCACGCCGACGCCGGCCGGCCCGCCGTGGCCGAGTCCGACGTCGCCGCCGCGCTGGAGCGGGCGATGCTGCCGTTCTCCAGCGCCACCGAGGGCGGGGAGAACCCGTTCGTGGTGCAGCAGGAACTGCAGAAGACGATGCACGAGCTCGTCGGGATCATCCGCAAGGGCGACGAGATGGAGCTCGCCCTCAAGAAGCTCGAGGACATCGCCACCCGCACCCGCACCGTCTCGGTCGAGGGGCACCGCCGGTTCAACCCCGGCTGGCACCTGGCCCTGGACCTGCGGAACATGCTGCTCGTCGCGCTGTGCACCGGCAAGGCCGCGCTGGAGCGCCAGGAGTCCCGGGGCGGGCACACCCGCGACGACTTCCCGGTCATGGACTCGGACTGGCGGCACCTGCTGCTGGTGTGCCGGGCGATCGGCGAGGACGACGTCGAGCTGACCCGTCAGGAGCAGCTCCCGATGCGGTCGGACCTGTTCGACCTGTTCGAGATGGACGAGCTGAAGAAGTACTACACCGGAGACGAGCTGGGCGGTCACCGCGCCGACTCCGCGGAGGGGAACCAGTGAGCAGTCACCTGCACCACTTCCGCGTCTGGCGCGGCGACGACACCAAGGGCGAGCTGGTCGACTACCCGGTGGAGGTGAACGAGGGCGAGGTCGTCCTCGACGTCATCCACCGGCTGCAGGCCACCGAGGCCGGCGACCTGGCCGTGCGGTGGAACTGCAAGGCGGGCAAGTGCGGCTCGTGCTCGGCGGAGATCAACGGCCGGCCGCGGCTGATGTGCATGACGCGGATGAACACCTTCGACGACGCGGAGGTCGTCACCGTCACGCCGCTGCGCAGCTTCCCGGTGATCCGCGACCTCGTGACCGACGTGTCGTTCAACTACACCAAGGCCCGCGAGATCCCCAGCTTCACCCCGCCCGAGGGCGTGGCTCCGGGCGAGTACCGGATGGCGCAGGTCGACGTCGAGCGGAGCCAGGAGTTCCGCAAGTGCATCGAGTGCTACCTGTGTCAGAACACCTGCCACGTGGTCCGCGACCACGAGGAGAACAAGGAGGCGTTCGCCGGGCCGCGCTACCTGATGCGGATGGCGGAGCTGGACATGCACCCGCTCGACGCGCACGGCAACCGCGCCGTCGAGGCCCAGGAGGAGCACGGGCTGGGGTTCTGCAACATCACCAAGTGCTGCACCGAGGTGTGCCCCGAGCACATCAAGATCACCGACAACGCGCTCATCCCGCTCAAGGAGCGCGCGGTGGACCGCAAGTACGACCCGCTGGTGTGGCTGGGGGACAAGATCTTCCGGCGCTCCGGGAGCTGAGCGTGCCCGCGCACCCCGGCGGCGGGCGTCGCACCCGCCGCACGGGGTGCGGGGACCGCGCCGGGGGTGCGACGGGTCGCTCAGCGCTCCATCGACCGGCGGATCTCGGCGAGCCGGTCGGCGGCCTTGCGCCCGCGCTCGGCGAACGCGTCCTCCGCCTCCGCGGCGCGCGCGTCGCCGCCCGCGAGCTCCTCGGCGGCCGCCGCGGTGGCGGCGCGGCCCTCGATGCGGTCGCGCACGTAGGAGAACGTGGGGACGCCGTCGTCGGTGTAGTCGGTGACGGGCTCGACCGGGTCGGGGACGGCAGGGTCGGGCACGACCGGCTCCGGGTCGGGGACGGCGGGCAGGTGGGTCGGGTCGGTCATCGGGCCTCCTCGGTTCCGCCCTCGACGGTAGGCGATGAGAACGCCCCCGGTGGGCGGTCGTCACCGGTATGACGACCTTCGCGCTGGTCCCCGGGGCGGGGACCGACACCTGGTACTGGGGTCCGCTGGAACGGGAGCTGACCCGGCGCGGCCACCGCGCGGTGCCGGTCGAGCTGCCCTGCGACGACGACACCGCCGGGCTGGAGACCTACGCCGACGCCGTCGTGGCCGCGGTCGGCGGTGCCGACGACCTCGTGGTCGTCGCGCACTCCTTCGGCGGGTTCAGCGCACCGCTGGTGTGCGACCGGATCGCGGTGCGTGGGCTCGTCCTGGTGACGGCGATGGTGCCGCTGCCGGGCGAGTCCGCGGCGCAGTGGGGCGACGCGACCGGCGCCGGGGTGGCGCTCGCCGAGCAGGACGCCCGCGACGGGCGCGACCCCGACGACGTCGTCGGGCTCTTCTACCACGACGTCGAGGAGTCGGTGGCGAACGAGGCACTGCGTCACGAGCGCGACCAGTCGGCGACGCCGTGGACCCAGCCGTGGCCGCGTGCGGCCTGGCCGGACGTGCCGACCCGGTACCTGCTGTGCCGCGAGGACAAGCTGTTCCCGGCCGCGTTCGTCCGGACGATGCTCGCCCGGCGGCTGCGCGGCGTCGTGCCCGAGATGGTCCCCGGCGGGCACCACCCGATGCTGTCGCATCCCGGCGCGCTGGCCGCGGCGGTGCTCGGTCGCTGAGGGCAGGCGATGATGGCGCCGTGGCGCGCACGCGGATCCGGGAGCTGGTGGTGGTGCACGACGCGGCCTGCGCGCCGTGCTCGCGGATCGCACGGGAGCTGCCGGGCTGCGTGACCGTCCGGGTCCGTGCGCGGTCCTGTCACGAGCCACGGCTGGCCGAGATCTACCCGAACCTGCCGGCCGCCGTCGCCGGGTGCCGGGCGCCCGCGGTCGGTGTGCTCCGCACCGACGGGCAGGTCCGCTGGTGGACCGGGATGCGCGGGATCGTCGGGCTGGCGCCGGTGCTGCGGCCCGGCGCGCTGCCGGTCGCGGTCCGGCTGCTGCGGGAGGCGGCCGCGGTACGGCGCTGAGGCCGGGCCCCGGTGAGCCGGCCGTCGACGCACCGGAGATCCTGGTCGGACCCGACTCGCCGTCCGACCGGAGGGACCCACCCGTGGACACCGTCGCCCGCCCCCTCGACCACGGGCCGGCCCTGCTGTTCTGCCCCGGCGACCGGCCCGACCGGTTCGCCAAGGCGCTCGCCGCGGCCGACGCCGTCATCCTCGACCTGGAGGACGCCGTCGGCCCGGACGACAAGGACGGCGCCCGGGACGCCGTCGTCGCCGCGCTGGCGGAGCTGGACCGCACCCGGGTGGTCGTGCGGGTCAACGCGCCCGGCGCCCCCGCCCACGACGGCGACGTCGCCGCGCTGGCCGCCCACCCCGACCTCACCCTGATGCTGCCGATGGCGACGAGCGCCGCCGCGGTGGAGGCGCTGGCCCCGCACCCGGTGATCGCGCTGTGCGAGACCGCGCACGGGGTGCTGGAGGCGCCGTCGATCGCCCGGGCGTCGAACTGCGCGGGCCTGATGTGGGGCAGCGAGGACCTGCTCGCCGACCTGGGCGGGCGCACCGGGCGCGCGGCCGGCGGCGGCTACGGACCGGCCCTCACCGAGGCCCGCACCCGGATCCTCTACGCCGCCCGCGCCGCTGGCCGGGCCCCGGTCGACACGGTGCTCACCGACATCGCCGACACCGACACCCTGCTCGCCGACGCCGTCGACGCGGCGAACGCCGGGTTCGCGGCGAAGGTGTGCATCCACCCGTCGCAGGTGGAGGTCGTCCGCCGCGGGTTCCGGCCCGGTGACGACGAGACCGAGCACGCCCGCGCTCTGCTTGCCGAGGCGGAGCGGCACCCCGGGGTCTTCCGGTTCGGCGGGGAGATGGTCGACGCACCGGTGCTCGCCCGGGCCCGGGCGACCCTGCGGCTGGCCGAGGCATAAGAGACGGCCATCGCACAGGTCGGGACCATCGATCGCGCGACGGGACTGTGCGGCGCCCGGTCGTCGGCACCCGGTCCGCGGCTGCCGGCGCGGCGACGGCGTCGACGCGCACCGCCCGACCCGCGACGGTCGGGCGCACCCCGCGCGGCAGCCGCTCCAGCAGCGGATTGCCGATCTCGCGTTCGAGCCGGGCCGGCTGGTGGGACAGCGCGGGCCGGGACAGGTGCAGGGCCGCGGCCGCCCCGGTCGCCGACCCGTGGTCGAGGACGGCCACCAGGCATTCCAGCGCACGCAGTGTCGGCACGGCGACAACCTACGGGCACGGCGGCCCGGCGATGACTAGCGTGGGCGCCGTGACGATCTCCGGGTACGGGTCGTGGCCGACACCGGTCACGTCCGAAGTGGTGGTGACGGCCGCGGTGCGGCTCGGGGAGGTCCGCCCCGACGGTGCGCCCGGCACCGAGGACACCGGCGTGGTCTGGGCCGAGGGCCGCGCCGCGGAGGGCGGCCGGACCCAGCTGGTGCGCCGTACCGGCGGCGACGCCGCGGGCTCGCGCACCGATCTGCTGCCCGAGGGCGCGAACGCCCGCTCGGCGGTCCACGAGTACGGCGGCGGCGCGTGGTGGCTGCACGCCGGCAGCCCCGGCGTCGTCTGGTACGTCGAGTGGGCCGACCAGCGCCTGTACCGGCTCGACCGCGGCGCCGCCCCGGTCGCGCTCACCCCGGAGTCCGCGGTGCCGCGTGGCGACCGCCACGCCGACGGCGACGTCGCCCCCGACGGCACCTGGATGGTCGTGGTCCGCGAGCGCCACCACGCCGCGCACACCCCGGCCGCCGAGGTCGTCAACGAGATCGTGTGGCTCGACGCCCGCGCCCCGTCGGAGCCGGAGGTGCTGGTCGGCGGCCCGGACTTCGTCGCCGCGCCGCGGATCTCCCCGGACGGCGGCACGCTGGCCTGGCTGTCCTGGAACCACCCGTCGATGCCGTGGGACGACGTCGAGCTCACCGTCCGCGACCTGGCGTCCGGGGTGGACACCGTCGTCGCGGGCGGGCCGGGGGAGTCGGTCACCGAGCCGCAGTGGCAGCCCGACGGGTCGCTCACCTTCATCAGCGACCGCACCGGCTGGTGGAACCTCTACCGCTGGCTGCCCGGCCACGACATCGAGGCGCTCGTGCGCATCGACGCCGAGATCGGCGTGCCCGGCTGGGTGCTGGGCGGGTCGCGCTACGCCGTCCTGGAGGACGGCCGCGTCGTGTTCGCCCGCTCCTCGCGGGGCTTCGACGCGCTGGTCGTGCGGGAGGTCGACGGCCGGATCATCGAGCTCGACACCCCGTTCACCGCGATCGGCTCGGTGCGCGCCGACGGGCCCTACGCCGTCGTCTGCGTCGCCGGGTCGCCCACCGCCGAGCCGGGCGTGCACCGCGTCGTGCCCGCCCCGGACGGCGCGGGGGAGCCCGGCGCGGCCGGGGTGCAGACCCTGCGCGCCCCGCGCGACCTCGGCCTGCACCCGGAGACCGTGTCGGTGCCCGAGCCCATCACGTTCCTGTCCTCGGACGCCGCGGGCAGCCCGCGCACCGGCTACGCGCTGTTCTACCCGCCGCCGGCCGGCCACGACGCCCCCGAGGGCGAGCTGCCGCCGCTGCTCGTCGTCATCCACGGCGGGCCGACCGGCTCCGCGACCCCGGTCCTCTCGGTCGCCGTGCAGTACTGGACCAGCCGCGGGTTCGGCGTCGTCGACGTCGACTACGGCGGCTCCACCGGCTACGGCCGCGCCTACCGCGAGCAGCTGAAGGGCGCCTGGGGGATCGTCGACGTCGCCGACTGCCTCGCCGCGGCCCGCACGCTCGCCGACACCGGCCGCGTCGACCCGGCCCGGATGGCGATCCGCGGCGGCTCCGCGGGCGGGTTCACCACCCTGGCCGCCCTCGCCCGCGACGACACCCCGTTCTCCGCCGGGGCGGACCACTTCGGCGTCGCCGACCTGGCCGCGCTCGCCCGGGACACCCACAAGTTCGAGTCCCGCTACCTCGACGGCCTGGTCGGGCCGTGGCCCGCGGCGGAGGCGGTGTACACCGAGCGCTCCCCGCTCACCCACGTGGGGCGTTTCCGCACCCCGCTGATCGTGCTCCAGGGCGACGAGGACGCCATCGTCCCGCCCAACCAGTCGGAGATGATCGTCGACGCGCTGCGCGGGCGCGGGGTGCCGGTCGCCTACCTGCTGTTCGCCGGGGAGCAGCACGGCTTCCGGCAGGCCGCGAACATCCGCCGGGCCCTCGACGCCGAGCTCGCGTTCTACTCCCGGGTGTTCGGGTTCGCGCTGCCCGCGGAGGAGGGCATCGAGCCGGTGGAGATCGAGAACCTGTGAGCGCGGGGCACTTCATCGCCCGCATGTCCCTCGATCCCGCGGCCCCGTCGCGCGGCTACCCGTTCGAGCTCCCCGTGGTCCGGTGGCTGCGCGAGCAGGGCGGGCTCGCGCTCTACCCGGGCGTGACGTTCCTGGTGGGGGAGAACGGGTCCGGGAAGTCGACGCTGGTGGAGGCGGTCGCCGTCGCAGTGGGGCTGAACCCCGAGGGCGGGTCGCGGTCGTTCCGGTTCGCGACCCGGGCCAGCGAGTCCGACCTCGGGTCGCACCTGCGGGTCGCCCGGCGGCCGGGCCGGGAGCGCACCAGCTTCTTCCTGCGTGCGGAGTCGTACTACAACGTCGCGTCCGAGGTGGAACGACTCGACCGGGAGCCGGGCGGCCCGCCGCTGCTGCCGGCCTACGGCGGCTCCGGGCACGAGCGCAGCCACGGCGAGTCGTTCCTGGCGCTGCTGCGCCACCGGTTCTTCCCGCGCGGCCTCTACCTGCTCGACGAGCCGGAGGCCGCCCTGTCGGTCACCGGGGCCCTGGCGGTGCTCGCCCGGATGACCGACCTGACCGCGCGGGGCAGCCAGTTCGTCGTCGCGACCCACTCGCCGGTGCTGCTCGCGCTGCCCGGGGCGACGATCCTGGAGATCGGCGACGACGGCGCGATCCGCCGCGTCGGGTACGACGAGGCGCTCCCGGTCGTGCTGACGCGGGGGTTCCTCGCCGACCCGGACGCATTCCTGCGGCACCTGTAGACGACCTCGGCCCCGGGAGGACAGGACGTCCTCCCGGGGCCGTGTCCACGAACGTCAGGCCGCGCCGCCCCCGTACCCGGCGCCGGACGGCACCTGCGGCGCGGTCAGCTCCGGGTCGGCGGGCTTCGCCCCGCCGCTGCGCGGCCCCTGCGACAGCCGCCGCTCCACCAGCCGCGAGATCCCGGTCAGGATCAGGCAGAGCCCGATGTAGATCACCGCGATGACGAGCGCGACCGGCAGGATCGGCGAGCCGAGCTGGTTCTGGCTGCCCAGGAAGCGCGCCTGGTAGAGCAGCTCGGGGTAGAGGATGATGAACCCGAGCGCGGTGTCCTTCAGGACCACGACGAGCTGCGACAGGATCGTCGGCAGCATCGAGCGCAGCGCCTGCGGGAGCAGCACGTTCGTCATGACCTGCGTCTTGCGCATCCCGAGCGCGTAGGCGGCCTCGCGCTGACCGCGCGGCACCGCGTTGACACCGGCGCGGAACACCTCGGCGAGCACCGAGCCGTTGTAGAGCATCAGGCCGAGCACGACCGCCCAGAAGGCGTCGATCTCGACGCCGAGCCCGCGGGACAGGCCGAAGTACAGGATGAAGATCAGCACCAGCAGCGGGACGGCGCGGAAGAACTCGACGACCGTCGTCGCCGGGACGCTGACCCAGCGGTGGTCCGAGAGCCGTCCCGCGGCGAAGAACGCACCGAAGGCCAGCGACAGCACCGCGGCCACCGCGAAGGCGCTGATCGTCGCCCAGAGCGCCCCGAGCAGCAGGTACTGGATGCGGACGTAGGTGATCCACTCCCACAGCCGCGGGGAGAACTGCCCGGCTTCGTAGAACCGCCAGACCACGAACCCGACCAGTGCCAGGACGACCAGCGTGCCGACCACGCCGAGGGTCCGGTTGCGCCGGATCGCGGCCGGCCCGGGCACGTCGTAGAGGACCGAGCTCATCGGGCGACACCCCACTTCGCGTCGAGCCGCCGCTGCAGCAGCGTCAGCGGGACCACCAGGACCACGAAGATCGCCGCGATCCAGAGCAGGCCGATCATGACGTTGTAGCCGCGCTCGGAGAGCACGCTGTAGACGCTGCCCAGCTGGAACACCGCGAACCCGGAGGCGATCGTGGTGTTCTTCAGCAGCGCGATCTGGATGTTGGTCATCGGCGGGACGACCGCGCGCACGGCCTGCGGGAGCACGATCTGGCCCAGAGTCTGGGTGAAGGTGAAGCCGAGAGCCCGGGCCGCCTCGGCCTGGCCGACCGGCACGGTGTTGATGCCCGACCGGACGATCTCGCAGACGAACGCCGCGGTGTAGAGGGTCAGGCCGATGCAGGCCAGGGTGAAGAACGAGAACTCCACCAGCTCCAGGCGCGGGTAGGCGAAGGCGAAGAAGAACAGCACCAGGGTGAGCGGCGTGTTCCGCAGCAGCGTCACGTAGAGGCTGCCGAAGCTGCGCAGCACCGGCACCGGGCTGACCCGCAGACCGGCGATCAGGGTGCCGAGGATCAGCGAGCCGATCGCCGAGACGACGAACAGCCCGACGGTGCCGAGGATCGCGCGCCAGTACACGTCGGCGTTGTCCAGCAGGACGTTCACCGTGGTGCCCTCCTTCCGTACTCGTGGACGCGGCCGGCCCCCGGGACATCGGGGACCGGCCGCGCCGGGGGGTCAGTAGCGGTCGATCGTGGGCGGCTGGGCCTGGGTGCCGGACTTGCCCAGGGTGCCGTCGTAGATCGTCTTCCAGGTGCCGTCGTCGATCGCGGCCTGCAGCAGGTCGTTGACCTTGGTGCGCAGCGCGGTGTCGTTCTTCGGCAGGCCGATGCCGTAGGGCTCGGAGGAGAACTTCTCCCCGACGACCTTCAGCTGCTCCGGGTTCTGCGAGGCGTAGCCGAGCAGGATCGCGTCATCGGTGGTGACGGCGTCGACCTGGTTGTTGATCAGCTGGTCGACGCACTGGGTGTAGGTCTGGAACTCGACGATGTTCGCCGCCTCGGTGAGGTTCTGGTCCCGGACCCGCTGGATCGGGGTCGAGCCGGTGACCGAGCAGACCTTCTTGCCCTGCAGGGTCTGCGGGCCGGTGATCGCGTTGTCGTCGGCGCGCACGAGCAGGCCCTGGCCCGCGGTGTAGTACGGCCCGGCGAACCCGACGCGCTGCTTGCGCTTGTCGTTGATGGTGTAGGTGCCGACGTAGTAGTCGACCTCGCCGCGCTCGATGACGTCCTCACGTGCCGCGGACGGGACGACCTTGTAGTCGATCTGGTCCGGGGAGAAGCCGAGACCGCCGGCGACCATCCTGGCGATGTCGATGTCGAAGCCGGTGAACTGGCCCGTGGTGGCGTCGCGGAAACCGAGGCCCGGCTGGTCGTCCTTCACACCGACGATCACGCGGCCGCGCTGCTTCATCGCCGCGAACGTCGGCGAACCGGCGACCTCGACGTTCTGTGCGACGGTGGGCTCGTAGCCCGAGCCCTCGGCGCCCGGTGCGCCCTCCTGGCCGCAGCCGGCCAGGGCCAGGGCGGCGGCCATGGCGGCCGCCACCAGGATGCGGGTTCTCTTCACGTTCGCTCCGCTCGTCGGGGTGGGGTGGGTCAGTGGGAGAGGATCTTGCCGAGGAAGTCCTTGGCGCGGTCGCTGCGCGGAGCGGTGAAGAACTCGTCCGGGGTCGCGTCCTCGACGATCTCGCCGTCGCTCATGAACACGACGCGGTGCGCGGCCCGGCGGGCGAAGCCCATCTCGTGGGTCACGACGACCATCGTCATGCCCTCCTTGGCCAGCGAGGTCATGGTGTCGAGCACCTCGTTGACCATCTCCGGGTCCAGCGCCGAGGTCGGCTCGTCGAAGAGCATCACCTTCGGCTTCATCGCCAGCGCGCGGGCGATCGCCGCGCGCTGCTGCTGGCCGCCGGACAGCTGCGCCGGGTACTTGTCGCGCTGGTTCGCGATGCCGACGCGCTCCAGCAGCGCCAGCCCGGTCTTCTCGGCCTCGGCCTTGGAGGCGCCGCGGACCTTGAGCGGGGCCAGCGTGACGTTCTCCAGGATCGTCTTGTGCGCGAACAGGTTGAACGACTGGAAGACCATGCCGACGTCGGCCCGCAGGGCGGCCAGCGCCTTGCCCTCCGCCGCCAGTGCGGTGCCGTCGATCTCGATCGTGCCGGTGTCGATCGGCTCGAGCCGGTTGATCGTGCGGCAGAGTGTGGACTTGCCGGAACCGGAGGGGCCGAGGACGACGACGACCTCACCACGGGCGACGTCGAGATCGATGTCGCGCAGCACGTGGAGGTCGCCGAAGTGCTTCTGCACCCCGGCCATCCGCACCATGGGAGTGCTGGACGCGGGCGGGCTGGTCATGCTGCCTCCGGACATGGCGAGAGCCTGGACGGAACGGACATGCGAGTCCACCACCTTGAGGAACCTTTAGGGTCTCGGCCACGTAACGGAAAGGGCGGGCAGCGGTGCACATCCTGCTGATCGAGGACGACGACCGGGTCGCCGCCGCGTTGCGCCCGGCGCTGCACCGGCACGGGATGACCACGACCCGCCTCGACCACGGCCGCGGCGCCGTCGACCACCTCGACGGCGTCGACGTCGTACTGCTCGACCTGGGCCTCCCCGACGCCGACGGGCTCGACGTCTGCCGTGCGATCCGCGCCGTCTCCGAGGTCCCGGTGCTGATGGTGACCGCCCGCGGCGAGGTCACCGACCGCATCGCCGGGCTGCACACCGGCGCCGACGACTACCTGGTCAAGCCCTACGACATCGGTGAGCTCGTGGCCCGGGTGCACGCGGTGCAGCGCCGCCGCAAGGTCGGTGACGACGGGTCGGTCGCCCCGGCCGGGTCGGCCCCGGTGACCGTCGGCGACGTCCGCGTCGACCCCGAACGGCACGAGGTCACCGTCGCCGGGGAGCAGGTGGTGCTCACACGCAAGGAGTTCCAGGTGCTGTCGCTGCTCGCCCGCGCCGACGGCGCCGTCTGCACCCGCGCCCAGATCGTCGCCGAGGTGTGGGGGCGCGGCTGGGCGGGCGCGAACCGGACCCTCGACGTGCACGTGGCGACCCTGCGGACCAAGCTCGGCCGCCCCGAGCTGGTGCGCACCGTGCGCGGCGTCGGGTACCGCTTCGCCGCCACCGAGGACTGACCCGTGCGCAGCCGGCTGCTGCTGGTCGTGCTCGTGCTCGTCGGCCTGCTCGCCGCCGGGCTGGGCATCCCGCTGGCCTGGACCGCCGCCCAGCGCGCCCAGGAGGAGGTCTTCACCGACCGGCTCACCGACACGATCTCCTTCGCCTCCACCGCGCAGCGCCCGCTCATCGAGGCCCCCGCGGGCAGCTCGGCGCTCACCACCTTCACCGACGAGATCACCCGCTACGACGACGTCTACGGGGTCGCGGTGCTCGTGTTCGACCGGACCGGCCGGACACTGACCGCGTCCCGCCCGGCCGACCGGCTGCCCGAGCTGGGGGACTACGCCACGGAGCGGACCGCGGTCGCGCTGGCCGGGCGCCGCTCGTCGACCTACCCGCTGCTGATGCCGTGGGACGCCCGGCCGCTGGTGCTGGCCGAGCCGGTGCTCGTCGACGGCGAGGTCGTCGGCGCGGTGGCGACGGTGTCACCGACCGACGCACTGCGGGCCGAGGCGGTGCGCACCTGGTCGTTGATCGCCGGGGCCGCGGTGTTCGCGCTGCTCGCCGGCACCCTGGTCGCGCTGCCGCTGACCGCCTGGGTGCTGCGCCCGGTCCGCCGGCTCGACGAGGCGATGGGCCGGGTCGGGACCGCCGTCGTCGCCGGGGGGCCGCCCGGTCCGCCGTCGCGCCGCAGCGGCCCGCCGGAGCTGCGTTCGCTGGCCGGGTCGTTCGACCGGATGACCGAGACGGTGCGCGAGGCGCTGGCCGCGCAGCGCGCGTTCGTCGCCGACGCCTCCCACCAGCTGCGCAACCCGCTCACGGCGCTGCGCCTGCGGCTGTCCAACCTCGACGGGCACGTCGACCCGGCCGCCGCCGACGACCACCTCGCGGCGATGGAGGAGGCCGAGCGGCTGTCCCGGGTGCTCGACGGGCTGCTCGCGCTGGCCCGCGCCGAGCGCGCGGTGGAGGACCCGGGTGACGCCGAGGACACCGACCTCGACGTCGTTGTCGCCGAGCGGGTGGACAACTGGCGGCCGCTGGCCGAGCACTCCGGGATCGAGCTGCGCCGCAGCGGCCCGCACGGCCTGCACGCCCTGATCGGCGAGCCCGCGCTGGAGTCGGTGCTCGACGCGCTGCTCGACAACGCGCTCAAGTACACCCCGGCCGGGCGACGGGTGCGGGTCGCGACGCTGCGCACCGCGGACCGGATCGGTGTCAGCGTCGTCGACGGCGGGCCCGGCCTGGCGCTGGAGGACCGGGCCCGGGCCACCGACCGGTTCTGGCGGGCGCCCGGTCAGACCAACGTCGAGGGCAGCGGGCTGGGTCTGGCCATCGCGGTGCGGACCGCCGCCGCGGCCGGCGGGAGCCTGCAGCTGGGCGCCGCCCCGGGCGGCGGGCTGCGGGTCACGCTGTGGCTGCGCCCGGGGGCGGCTCAGTAGCCCTTGGTGGCCCGGTAGAACGCGACGGCGCCGTCGTGCAGCGGGATCGGCTGGGTGCCGATCGCCGAGCGGGAGTCGACGGTCACCGCGGCCGGGCTGGCCTGGGCCAGCCGCGGCTGCTCGTCGAAGGCGGCGCGGATGAGTGCGCCGGCCAGGTCGGCGTCCATCCCCTCGGTGACCAGCAGCGCGTTGCGCACCGACAGACACGACACCGGGCCGGGCAGGCCGTAGGTGTTCGCGGGGACCGTCGCCACCGAGTAGACGGGATACCGGTCGCGCATGCGGTCGAGCACGCCGCCGAGCTCCAGCAGTCGGATCGGGACCTGTGCGGCCAGCTCCCGCACGCCGTCGGTGGGGACCCCGCCGGACCAGAAGAACGCGTCGAGAGTGCCCTCGCGCAGCGCCGCCGTCGCGTCCGTGAGGCCCAGCTCCGCGCGGGTGCCCAGGCCCGCGACACCGATCCCGGCGACGTCGAGCAGCCGGATCGCGATCGGTTGGTAGCCGCTGCCGCCCGGGCCGATCGACACCCGTCGTCCGCGCAGGTCGGCGATGCTGCGCAGGTCGGAGTCGGCGCGCACGACGATGTGGGTGACGTCGTCGTAGAGCCGGGCCAGTGCGCGCGGCTCGGCCGGGCCGGTGGTGCGGGCGGCGACGTCGGCGGCCACGTCGACCTGGCTGATCGTGACCGCGGCCGCCCCGGTGGTCAGGAGCTCCATGTTCTGTGCGCTGCCCGCGGTCTCCAGCACCTGCGGGGCCGCGGCGAGCCCGAGCCGTTCCCGCCAGATCTCCGACAGCGTGCGCGCGAGGTTGATGTACACCCCCGGCTGCACCCCGCCGGCGATCACCAGCGGGGCGGCGGGCCGGGGCCCGGTACAGGCGGCCAGCCCCGCCCCCAGACCGAGCGCCGCCCCCGCGCGCAGCACGGTGCGCCTCGTCAGCGGGGGCCCGGGCCGGTGCACCCGCCCATCATCCCCGACGGCCCCGTCCCGGCGTCGTCGCACCGGGCGCCTACCCTCGGGTGTGTGAGCCGCAGCTACACCGTGCGCACCTACGGGTGCCAGATGAACGTGCACGACTCGGAGCGGATGGCCGGTCTGCTGGAGGACGCCGGGTACGCCCGGGCCGAGGACCCCGACACCGCCGACGTCGTCGTGTTCAACACCTGCGCGGTGCGGGAGAACGCGGACAACAAGCTCTACGGCAACCTCGGGCACCTGCGCCCCCGCAAGGTCGCGAACCCGGACATGCAGATCGCCGTGGGCGGCTGCCTGGCCCAGAAGGACCGCGACACGATCACGCGGCGGGCCCCGTGGGTCGACGTCGTGTTCGGCACGCACAACGTGCACGCCCTGCCGACGCTGCTGGAGCGGGCCCGGCACAACGAACAGGCGCAGGTCGAGATCGCCGAGGCGCTCGAGGTGTTCCCCTCGACGCTGCCCGCGCGCCGCGACTCCGCCTACGCCGGCTGGGTGTCGATCTCGGTGGGCTGCAACAACACCTGCACGTTCTGCATCGTGCCGTCGCTGCGCGGCAAGGAGCGCGACCGGCGCCCCGGCGACGTGCTCGCCGAGGTGCAGACCCTCGCTGCCGACGGCGTGCTCGAGGTGACCCTGCTGGGCCAGAACGTGAACGCCTACGGCTCGGACATGGGTGACAAGCGGGCGTTCTCCAAGCTCCTGCGGGCCTGCGGCGAGGTCGAGGGGCTGGAGCGGGTGCGGTTCACCAGCCCGCACCCGCGCGACTTCACCTCCGACGTGATCGCCGCGATGGCGCAGACCCCGAACGTCTGCCCGCAGCTGCACATGCCGTTGCAGTCCGGCTCCGACGACGTCCTGCGCCGGATGCGCCGCAGCTACCGCTCGGAGCGGTTCCTGTCGATCCTGGCCGAGGTGCGGGAGTCGATCCCGCACGCGGCGATCACCACCGACATCATCGTCGGTTTCCCCGGCGAGACCGAGCAGGACTTCCAGGACACCCTCGACGTCGTCGAGCGGGCCCGGTTCGCCGCGGCGTTCACCTTCCAGTACTCGAAGCGCCCCGGGACGCCCGCCGCGGACCTGCCCGACCAGCTGCCCAAGGCCGTCGTGCAGGAGCGCTACGAGCGCCTCATCGCGCTGCAGGAGCGGATCTCCTGGGAGGAGAACCGCAAGCAGGAGGGCACCGAGGTCGAGCTGCTGGTGTCCACCGGCGAGGGCCGCAAGGACGCGGCGACCGCCCGGCTCACCGGCCGCGCCCGCGACGGGCGGCTCGTGCACTTCGCGCCCGGGGACGCGACCGGCATCCGGCCGGGCGACATCGTCACCGTCCGGATCGACCGCGGTGCCCCGCACCACCTCGTCGCCGACGGCGGTGTGCTCACCCACCGCCGCACCCGCGCCGGTGACGCAGCCGAGGCCGGCGAGCGCCCATCCGGGGCACCCACCACCCTGGGACTGCCCGCGTTCGGCGCCCCGGCGCCCGAGCCGGCACCCGCCGCGCCGTCCTGCGGCGTCCCCGCCACCACCGGAGGTACCCGATGAGCGACGTGTCCCCGGAGACCCGCGCCGAGATCGACCGGGCCGGGCGCGGTGTCGCCCGCCGGATCGACCCGGGCGCGCGCGCCATGCTGATCGCGGTGGCGATCGTCGCCGCCGTCGCCGCGCTGCTGCTCCCGTGGGTGGCGGGCACCCCGGGCTGGCAGGTGCTGGCCTCCGGCACCTCCGGGCCGCTGCCGACGCTGTTCTCGTTCACGATGACCGGGTTCGCCGTCGTGGTGTCCGCGGCCGCGCTGCTGACCCGGCTGTGGGCGCTCGCCTGGCTCGCGGCCTTCGGCTGCGGGATCTCCTCGGTGAACGGGCTGTGGGCGATCTGGTCGCAGCAGACCGGCGCCGAGGCCGGCCCCGGGTTCGGGATGGTCCTCGGCGTGATCGCGGTCGTGCTGCTGACCTTCGTGTGGGCGGGCGCCGCGCTGCAGCGCGACTGACCCCCTACCGCTCGTCGACCGCCTGTTCGGCGGCGGTCAGCCACTCCCGCCACTGCGCCGCCTGCGCACGGGCCTGCTCGGCGCGCCTGCCGTCGCCGGCCGCCTCGGCCTTCTCCGCCTGCGCCTCGAACTGCTCGACCCGCACCCGGAACTGCTCCACGCGGGCCTGGGCCTCGGGGTCGGTGCGGCGCCACTGCGCGTCCGCGGCGGCGGCGACCTTGTCCTCGATCCCGCGCAGCCGCCCCTCCAGGGTGCGGATCTCCTCGCGCGGGACCTTGCCGATGGCCTCCCAGCGCTCCTGGACCTCGCGCAGCCGGGCCCGTGCGCCGTCCGGGTCGGACAGGTCGATCGTCTCGGCCTCGGCGAGCAGGGCCCGCTTCGCCTCGGCGTTCTCGGCGAACTCGGTGTCGCGGGCGGAGAAGTGCTCCCCGCGGCGGGCGAAGAAGCGGTCCTGCGCGCCGCGGAAGCGGGCCCACAGCGCGTCGTCGGCCTCGCGGTGGGCGCGGCCCGCGGCCTTCCACTCGGTCATCAGGTCGCGGTAGGCGGCCGCGGTCGCGTTCCACTCGTCGGAGTCGGCCAGGGCCTCGGCCCGGTCGACGAGCTCCTCCTTGCGGGCCTTCGCGGTGACCCGCTGGCGGTCGAGGTCGGCGAAGTGCGAGCCGCGCCGCCGGTTGAACGCCTCACGGGCCTTCGAGAAGCGCTTCCACAGCTGCTCGTCGGTCTTCTTGTCGACGCCGCGGACGGTGCGCCACTCGTCGAGGATGGCCTTGAACCGGTCCCCGGCCTGCTTCCACTGGGTGGAGTCCGCGGCCATCTTCTCGGCCTCGACGGCGAGCGCCTCCTTGCGGGCGACGGCGTCGTGCCGGGCGCGCTCGCGCTCCTCCTTCGCCGCGCTGACGCCCTGCTCGGCCCGGCCGACCAGCTCGTCGAGCCGCTCGCGCAGGGCGGGCACGTCCCCGACCACGTGCGCCTCGCCGAGGCCCTCGCGCAGCGCGGTGAGCGCGGTGAGCGACGCCTTCGCGTCCCCGCCGCCGGCGATCCGCGCGGCGAGCACCTCGGTCTCGGTGACCAGCGCGTCGAACCGCTTCGCGTAGTGCTCCAGGCCCTCCGCGGGCGGACCGGCCTGGTAGGAGCCGACGACCCGCTCGCCGTCGGCGGTGACCAGGGTGATGGTCCCGTCGTCGTCGGCGCGGCCCCAGCGCCCCGGGTCACCGGCCGCCGAGGGCACCGGCGACGGCAGCGCTGCGGGCGGCGCGGGCGGTGCGACCGCGGCCGGGGTGGGCGCGGGTCGCGCGGCGGGCGGCGGTCCGGGCCGTGGGCCGGGCCGGGGCGGCCCCGGCTTCGGCGGGTGGGCCGGGTGGGCTCGGCACCCTGTCCTGCAGCGTCGGTCGCGTGGGTCTCGGACACCGGTAGGTCCTCCTCGTTCGGCCCGCCGCGGGGGCGGGCGCCCCGGTGCGGATGTCCGTCCGGGGCCGTGCGCGCACCGGGCCCCTCGCGCGGTGCGGAGGCCGGAACGGCGATTCAAGCAGGTCCACCGCCTTCGGGGGAACCGCGCGCCCCCGGCCGGGTACGGGCGTCGCGGCGGGGGAGCGCTGATTACCCTCGGATCCCGTGCCCGCCGCGATCGCCGTCCTGCCCCAGCCCCCGCTCCTCGTCCCCGCCCTGAGCGGCGACGCGGCGGTCGAGACCGAGGGGCTGCGCGAGGCCGTCGCCACCGCCGTGACGGGTCTGGCCGCGGCCGCGGACAGCTGGGTCGTCGTCGGCGCCGATCCCGGCGGGCGGCGCACCGTCGCCCCGGGTACCCGCGGCACCTTCGCCGGCTACGGCCGCGACGTCCCCGTCGCGCTGCCCGGTCCGGCCGGTCCCGACGAGGGCCCGGAGCTCCCGCTCCCGCTGCTGGTCGCGGCCTGGGCCGCGGTGCCGACCGGGGTCGGGTCGGCGCGCGGCGAGCTCGTCGCGCCGGACGCCCCGGTCGCCGACTGCCTGGCGCTGGGCGCGGAGCTCGCCGGCGAGGGGGTCGGGCTGCTCGTCGTCGGTGACGGCGCGGCCAAGCACACCGCGAAGGCCCCCGGCGGGTTCGACGGCCGCGCCGAGGCGTTCGACGCCGTCGTCGCCGCCGCGTTCGACGCCGGTGACCCCGAGGCGCTCGCCCGGCTCGACCCGGACGGCGCCGCCGCACTCTGGGCGTCCGGCCGCGCGCCCTGGCAGGTCCTCGCGGGTGCCGCGCGCGGGCGGGCCTGGACGGCGGCGCACCGGCACACCTCGATGCCCTACGGCGTCGCCTACCACGTGGCGCTGTGGGAACCGGCGTGAACGCCCCTCCGTCGACGGCACCGCCGCTCGTGGTCGTGGTCGGGCCGACCGCGACCGGCAAGTCCGACCTCGGGCTGGAGCTGGCACTGGCGCTGGGCGGGGAGGTCGTCAACGCCGACGCGATGCAGCTCTACCGCGGCCTGGACGTCGGCACCGCGAAGCTCGCCCCGCACGAGCGGCGCGGCATCGTCCACCACCAGCTCGACGTCCTCGACGTCACCGAGACCGCCTCGGTCGCGGCCTACCAGCGCGAGGCCCGGGCGGTCGTCGAGGAGCTGCGCGCCGCCGGACGCACCCCGGTGCTCGTCGGCGGCTCGGGTCTCTACGTGCAGGCCGTGCTGGACGAGCTGGAGTTCCCCGGCACCGACCCGGAGCTGCGCGCCGTGCTGGAGGCCGAGCTGGACCGCGACGGGTCCGGCGCGCTGCACGCCCGCCTCGCCGCGGTCGACCCGGTCGCCGCGGAGCAGGTGCTGCCCTCGAACGGGCGGCGGATCGTCCGCGCGCTCGAGGTGATCGCGCTGACCGGCCGGCCGTTCCGGGCGACGCTGCCCGGGGCGGGCACCCCCCGCTACGACGCCGTGCTGCTCGGCGTGGACCGCGACGTCGCCGAGCTCGACGAGCGCGTCGCGCTGCGGGTGGACCGGATGCTCGACGACGGTCTGGTCGACGAGACCCGCACCCTGCTCCGCCACGGGCTGGCGCAGGGCCGCACGGCGTCCCGCGCGCTGGGCTACCGGCAGGTGATCGAGGCCCTCGACCGCGACCCCGCCCACCCCGACCTCGCCGGTGTCCGGGAGGAGACGGTCCGGGCGACCCGGCGGTTCGTGCGCCGCCAGCGCTCCTGGTTCCGCCGCGACCGCCGCATCCACTGGCTCGACGGTGCCGACCCGGACCTGATGGCCTCGGCGCGCGCGGTGCTCGCTCGTAGGCTGGTGGCATGACCGGCGGCATCGCGTTCAGCAAGGGGCACGGCACGCAGAACGACTTCGTGGTGCTGCCCGACCCGGACGCCGCGCTCGACCTCACCCCGGCGCGCGTCGCCGCCCTGTGCGACCGCCGCCGCGGCCTCGGCGCGGACGGGGTGCTGCGGGTCGTGCGCTGGGCGAAGCTCGCCGGGGAGCCCGGCGTCGGTGAGCCCGCCGACGGCGTCGAGTGGTTCATGGACTACCGCAACGCCGACGGCTCGCTCGCCGAGATGTGCGGCAACGGCCTGCGCGTGTTCGCCCGCTACCTGCACGAGCGCGGCTGGGCCACCGGCGGGCCGGTCGGCACCCGCAACGGGGTGCTCGACACCGCGGTCGGGCCGGACGGGGTCTCGGTCGGGCTCGGCACGGTCGGCGTCGGCCCGGCGTCGGTCGCCACCAGCGGCGACGCGCGTGTCGACGGCATCGCCCTCGACGTCGGCAACCCGCACCTGGCCTGCGTCACCGCGGCCGACCCGGACACCCTCGACCTGACCCGCGCGCCCTCGTTCGACCCGGCGCTGTTCCCGAACGGGGTGAACGTCGAGTTCCTGACCCCGCTGGACGGTCCCGCCGACGGCGGCCGGATCCGGATGCGGGTGTACGAGCGCGGCGTGGGGGAGACCCGTTCCTGCGGCACCGGGACCGTCGCCGCCGCCGTCGCCGCGCTGCGGCACGCCGGGCACTCCGCCGGCGACGTGCAGGTCACCGTCCCGGGCGGGCTGCTGCGGGTGACGGTGGAGGCGGGTACCGACGACCGGACCGGGCCCACGACGCTGCACGGCCCGGCCGTGCTGCTCGCGTCCGGGGAGCTGGACCGGGCGTGGTGGGACGCGCCCGCCTGAGCGTCGCGAATCCGGGCGGACACGGGCCCCGCGACGTGGGAGGATGGGGTCGAGATGACTGATGCCCACACGCACCCCTCCGTGACCCCCTCCGCGTCGAACCCGGTTCCGACGGGTGGCGAGCTCGACCTGGAGGAGCGCACGTCGTTGCGCCGGATCCACGGGCTGTCCACCGAGCTCACCGACATCACCGAGGTCGAGTACCGTAAGCTCCAGCTGGAGCGGGTCGTGCTCGTCGGCGTCTGGACCGAGGGCACGGCCGAGCAGGCCGAGAACTCGATGACCGAGCTGGCCCGCCTCGCCGAGACCGCCGGTTCCGAGGTGATGGACGGCCTGGTCCAGCGCCGCTCCAGCCCGGACCCGGCCACGTTCATCGGCTCCGGCAAGGTCGAGGAACTGCTCGGAACCGTCCGCGCCACCGGCGCCGACACCGTCATCTGCGACGGCGAGCTGTCACCCGGCCAGCTCCGCCAGCTGGAGGAGCGGCTCAAGGTCAAGGTCATCGACCGGACCGCGCTGATCCTCGACATCTTCGCCCAGCACGCCCGTTCCCGGGACGGCAAGGCCCAGGTCGAGCTCGCGCAGCTGTCCTACCTGCTGCCGCGGCTGCGCGGCTGGGGTGAGGCGCTGTCCCGGCAGGTCGGTGGCCGCGCCGCGGGCGGTGTCGGTATCGGTGGCCGTGGCCCCGGTGAGACGAAGATCGAGCTGGATCGGCGCCGGATTCGCGCGCGCATGTCGAAGCTGCGCCGCGAGATCGGGGCGATGCGCCAGGTCCGCGAGACCCAGCGCGGCAGCCGTCGCCGCAACGAGATCCCGTCGGTCGCGATCGTCGGCTACACCAACGCGGGCAAGTCGAGCCTGCTCAACCAGCTCACCGACGCCGGCGTGCTGGTGCAGGACGCGCTGTTCGCGACGCTGGACCCGACCACCCGCAAGGCGCAGACGCCCGACGGGCACGAGTACACCCTCACCGACACCGTCGGGTTCGTGCGGCACCTGCCGCACCAGCTCGTCGAGGCGTTCCGCTCCACGCTGGAGGAGGCAGCCCGGGCCGACCTGCTGGTGCACGTCGTCGACGGGTCCGACCCGCTGCCCGACGACCAGATCGCCGCGGTCCGCCAGGTGCTCGTCGAGGTCGGTGAGGCTGCGGGCGACACGATGCCGCCCGAGCTGCTCGTGATCAACAAGACCGACGCGGCCGGTGACCTCGCGCTGGCCCGGCTGCGGCACGCCCAGCCGGACGCGGTGTTCGTCTCCGCGCACAGCGGAGACGGGATCAGCCGGCTCCGGGAGCGCATCGCCGAGCGACTGCCGCGCCCGGAGTACGAGGTCGACCTCCTGCTGCCCTACACCGAGGGTGCGCTGGTCGCGCGGCTGCACGACGACGGCGAGGTCCTCGCCGAGGAACACACCGCCGACGGCACCCGGATCCGGGCGCGGGTGAAGCCCGAGCTGGGCACCGCGGTGCTGCCGTTCGCGGTGGCGGGCTCGGCCCTGCCGACCGGGACCGGCACCGACCTGCCGGCGACGGCGGCGGGCCACTGAGCGTCCCACCGGCCGGGCGGCCGGGTCCCGGGACCGTGGCCCGCCGCCTGACCGCGGTCCTCTGCCTGACCGGCGCGCTCACGGGTGCGGCCGCGCCGCCGCCCGGGGCGATCCCGGCCTGCTCGATCGACGACCCGCGGCTGGCGGAGCTGTCCGGACTGGTCGCCGAGGGCCCGCCCGGCGCGGCCCCGCAGCGCTACCACGCCGTCGTCGACGGCGGCGGGACCGCGCGGGCGTTCACCCTGGACCCGGCCGGCTGTGCGGTCACCGGCACCCGGCAGGCCGACGTCCCGGTCACCGACGTCGAGGACCTCGGCCTCGGACCGGGCGGGGAGCTGTGGCTCGCCGACACCGGCGACAACGGGGCGCGGCGCGGGTCGGTCCGGCTCGTCGTGCTGCCCCCGGCCGGGCCGCCACGGGTGCACGACCTCGTCCACCCCGACGGTCCGCGCGACGTCGAGGCACTGCTGGTCGGCGACGACGGCGTGCCCCTGCTGGTCGACAAGACCACCGGGGCCGCCGGGGTGTACCGGCCCGCCGCGCCGCTGCGCGATGGCGGGGACCCCGTGGAGCTGCGCCGGGTGGCACAGGTGGTGCTGCCCTGGTCCGGCACCGGCGGCGGGCCGCTCGGGGCCGCCGGGTCGCGCACGGTCACCGGCGGCGGGCTCTCGCCGGCCGGGGCCGATGGCGGGCGCGCCGTCGTGCTGCGGACCTACACCGACGCCTGGGTGTTCCCGCTGCCCGCCGGCGGACCGGCGACCGCCGACGCGCTGGTCGCGGCCCTGGGCGGGGCACCGCTGCCGGTGCCGTTGCCGGGGGAGGCGCAGGGTGAGGCGATCGCCCCGGACGGCCGGGGCGCGCTGCACTCCGGGAGCGAGGCGAGGGGCCTGACCGCGGCGGCGGTCACGGTCGTCCCGGGCGCGGTGTCCGCGGCGACCGTTCCGCAGGCACCGGTCGTGCCTCAGCCCGCCGCGGTGCCCGAGTACCGCACGTACCCGTCGTGGCTGCCTGCCGCGGGCGGGGCCGCGGCGCTCGGGGCGCTGCTGGCCGCCGGCGCCGTCGCGATGTCCCTGCACGGACGGCGCCGCCGGTCCCGCTGATCGCGGGAGCGGGCGCCGTCCGAGGAGGTCAGAGGCGGCGCAGGACCGCCACGACGCGGCCCAGGATCGACGCGTCGTCACCCGGGATCGGGTCGTAGGCGTCGTTCGCGGGCATCAGCCAGATGTGCCCGTCCTTGCGGCGGAACGTCTTCACAGTCGCCTCGCCGTCGATCATCGCGGCCACGACCTCGCCCTGCTCGGCCACCGGCTGCTGGCGCACGACGACCCAGTCGCCGTCGGTGATCGCGGCGTCGACCATCGAGTCACCCTTGACGTTGAGCAGGAACAGCGTGCCCTCGCCGACGATCTCGCGCGGCAGCGGGAACACGTCCTGCACGGCCTGCTCGGCCAGGATCGGGCCACCGGCGGCGATGTCGCCGATGAGCGGCACGAACGCCGGCGCCGGCCGCGCGGAACGCAGGTCGGCGGTGTCGGTGTCGGAGTCCGTCCCGTCGGTACCGGCGATCTGCTCCGGGCTGCGGACGTCGACCGCGCGGGTGCGGTTCGGGTCGCGCCGGAGGAAGCCCTTGCGCTCCAGGGTGCGGAGCTGGTGGTGCACCGACGAGGTGGACGTGAGGCCCACCGCGTCACCGATCTCGCGGACGCTGGGCGGGTAGCCGTACCGGTCCACCCAGTCCCGGATGACGGCCAGGACCTTCTTCTGCCGCGGGGTCAGGCCGCGGGTGTCGGCCGCGGGGTCGGGGAACTCCCGGACCTTCGCGGATCCCCGGTCCGCGGCGGTGCCGGTCACGCCGGGACCACCGTGTCCGGTGTCGTCCGCTGCCATCGCATTCGCCTCCTCGGGGTACTTACGGCGACGACCCTAGCCGCCACGGGCCCGTTCGCCAAACATGCGTTCGAAGTCGCCCGGGGCGTGTCGTGGATTCCGTCGGGCCGCGGTGGTACAACATCGCACACGCGTTCGATCGAACACTGGTTCGATCGAACGCGGTCCGCGTCGCCGTCCGGCCGCGCGGGGGCGACCGGCAGCGGGAACGGCAGCGGGGGTGGCGATCGTGGGTGCGGCGGTCATCGGGGACGTGACGGTCATCGGGCGGGTCCCGGGGTGCGCCGCGACCGACGGGGTGCGGCCCGGCCGGGTGCCGGGCGTCGTGCGCCGTGCGGTGGCCGCGTCGGGTGTCCTGCTCGCCTCGGCGGCCGCGGTCGTCGCGCTCGGGGTGCTCGCCGACGTCGCGGTCGCCACCCACGGCCCGGTCGGGCCGCCCGCGGTCGGCGCACCACGCTGAGAACGTCCCCGGCACGGGCGACGATCTGCGGGAACGCGGTTGTTGTCGGTGCCGGGTGCTACACCGCTCGTACACCCGTTCGACCGGGCTCGGGGAAGGGCCGGTCGGGAGCGGGGGAGACGAGACCGCCCGGGGGACGGGCGGTCCGACGGCAGGAGGAACCATGCGAGAGCTCGACGAGCGGATCCGCGATCACGGCGCGGTCGGCTGCCTGACCGGCGCCCCGGCGCCCGGCACCCCCACCTCGCGCGCCCGGCGCGCCGCCCGGGAGCGGGTGCGGGCCGCCGACGGTCTCGCCGGTGCGGCCGGTGCCGGCTCGTCGGCCGCCGCGCGCGCGGCCCACCGGTGGGCGGCCCACGGGGCGCGCGAGCGCGCACTGACCGAGTCGGTGGCCCGCCATCCCGCCGCCCGTTCCCGGCGCGTTCCGGTGTCCGGCGCCCCCGGGGCCGGTGTCCCGGTGTCCGGTCCCGCCGGCGGTCCGAACCCCGCGGTCCGGACGCCCCGCTGCACCACCGCGGACCCGGCCCCGAGGGCGACGGCGACGCTGACGCGGCCCGCGCCGGCCGCGGCGCCGCCCCGTCCTCGGTCGGTGGCCGTGCCGGCACCGCGCACCGTCCGTCCGCCGTCCCGGCGCTGCCTGGTCCCGGCGCGCCCGCGTCCGGCCCGCAGCCGCGCCCGCGGGCGCCTGGAGCGGTTCCTCACCGGGGTCGCGGCCCTGCTGTGCGCGACGACCGCGGTGGTGGCGCTCGGGCTGCTGGGCGACGCGGCGGCGGGCTGGAACGCCCCCGCGGCCGCCGTGCCGTCGGTCGGCGCCGTGCGCTGACGTCGGCCGGCGCTGCGCAGTGCGGCGCCGCACCCCGTGGTTCGCACGGCCGTGCGTTGCGGGGCGGTCCGAGGTGGTGACGGTGCGGAGCGACGGACGCCGCGTCGGCGTCGCATCGGGTGACGGCGTGCGCGGGGTGGCGCGCGGGTGTCGGGACATGGTCGCCGGGATGTCGCCGGAGGAGTCGGCGACGTGCCGCCGGGCGCGTCCGCAGGGCGTGTCCCCGCATCGGGTGGCCGCCGGTCGCGGTCCCTCCGGCGCGACGGACGGCGCCGCCCGCGACGTTCCTCGGCGCCACCAGCGCTGATGCCCCGCTCCATCATCGTCGGCGACGGACCGGTCGCGGAACGTGGTGTGCGAGGCTCGGTTCCCGATCGGGCGAAGCTCGGCGTGGCACCGGGCCCGGGATGGCGTACCCCTAGATGTAGGGGTTACATTGGTGTCGTTCCGCCACTGGTTGGGGGGACGGATCGCCGCGGAGAGTTTCCGGAACGTCACGGAAGAGGGGTGTGAGCGTCCATGCGCTGCCCGTTCTGCCGACACCCGGACTCCCGCGTGATCGACTCCCGGACCGCCGACGACGGGACCTGCACCCGCCGGCGCCGGTCCTGCACCTCGTGCGGACGACGGTTCACCACGGTCGAGGAGGCCGTGCTCGCCGTCGTCAAGCGCAGCGGGGTGACCGAGCCCTTCAGTCGGCAGAAGGTCGTCGGCGGGGTTCGGCGGGCGTGCCAGGGCCGGCCGGTCGACGAGGACGACCTGCAACAGCTCGCCCACCGGGTCGAGGAGACGGTGCGGGCGCGCGGGGCGGCGGAGCTCCCCAGCCACGAGGTCGGGCTGGCGATCCTCGGGCCGCTGCGTGAGCTCGACGAGGTCGCGTACCTGCGGTTCGCGAGTGTCTATCGGTCCTTCTCCTCCATCGAGGACTTCGAGAAGGAGATCGCCGACCTGCGTTCGGCGGCTGCCGGGGAAGCAGCCGACGACGAGGCCGGTCACCACCCGGACGGCTGAGCGGCGCGTCGTCGTCGCCGGTCGTACCGGGAAGAGAGCCGTCCGCGCACCCCAGCGTGCGGGCGGAGAAGCGTCGGATGTGCGGAGGCAGTTCATGACCGAGACCGTCGGGGGCCCGACGACAGACACCGGTGAGAGCGCGGCGGCCAAGCCGTCGCGTGGCCGCGGGAAGACCGGCGCCAAGCGCGCGCCCGGCCTGACCGTGCAGCGTGTCTTCACCACCGAAGGGGTCCACCCCTACGAGGAGGTGGAGTGGGAGCGCCGCGACGTCGTCATGACGAACTGGCGCGACGGCACCGTCAACTTCGAGCAGCGCGGCGTCGAGTTCCCGCGCAGCTGGTCGGTCAACGCCACCAACATCGTCACCAGCAAGTACTTCCGCGGCGCGGTGGGCTCGGACACCCGCGAGTCCAGCCTCAAGCAGCTCGTCGAGCGGGTCGTCGGCACCTACAAGCGGGCCGGTCTCGAGCACGGCTACTTCGCCACCGACGGCGACGCCGAGATCTTCGACCACGAGCTGACCTGGATGCTGATCCACCAGGTGTTCAGCTTCAACTCGCCGGTGTGGTTCAACGTCGGGACCGCCAGCCCGCAGCAGGTCAGCGCCTGCTTCATCCTCTCGGTCGACGACACGATGGAGTCGATCCTGAACTGGTACCGCGAGGAGGGCCTGATCTTCAAGGGCGGCTCCGGTGCCGGCCTGAACCTCTCGCGCATCCGCTCGTCGAAGGAGCTGCTGTCCTCCGGCGGCACCGCCTCGGGCCCGGTCTCGTTCATGCGCGGTGCCGACGCCTCCGCGGGCACCATCAAGTCCGGCGGCGCCACGCGGCGCGCGGCGAAGATGGTCGTCCTCGACGTCGACCACCCCGACATCGAGGAGTTCGTCGAGACCAAGGCCAAGGAGGAGGCCAAGGTCCGCGTCCTGCGCGACGCCGGCTTCGACATGGACCTGGGCGGCTCCGACATCACCTCGGTGCAGTACCAGAACGCCAACAACTCCGTCCGCGTCACCGACGAGTTCATGCGCGCCGTCGAGGGGGGCACCGACTTCGGTCTGCGTGCCCGCATGACCGGTGAGGTCATCGAGCGCGTCGACGCCCGCACGCTGTTCCGCGGCATCGCCGAGGCGGCCTGGAACTGCGCCGACCCCGGCATCCAGTACGACGGCACGATCAACGACTGGCACACCACCCCGGAGTCCGGCCGCATCAGCGCGTCGAACCCGTGCTCGGAGTACATGCACCTGGACAACTCCAGCTGCAACCTGGCGTCGCTGAACCTGCTGAAGTTCCTCGACTCCGACGACCGGTTCGACGCCGAGACCTTCGCCAAGGCCGTCGAGCTGATCATCACCGCGATGGACATCTCGATCTGCTTCGCGGACTTCCCGACCGAGCCGATCGCCGACACCACCCGGAAGTTCCGCCAGCTGGGCATCGGCTACGCCAACCTCGGCGCGCTGCTCATGGCGACCGGCCACGCCTACGACTCCGAGGGCGGCCGCGCGCTCGCCGGGTCCATCACCTCGCTGATGACCGGTGCCGCGTACAAGCGCTCCGCCGAGCTCGCCGGCGTCGTCGGCCCGTACGAGGGCTACGCCCGCAACGCCGAGTCCCACCAGCGCGTCATCCGCAAGCACGCCGCGGAGAACGACCGCATCCGCACCTTCGCCTCCAGCACCCCGGTGCAGAAGCTCGCCACCGAGGTCTGGAAGCAGTGCCAGGACATCGGGCAGGTCAACGGCTGGCGCAACGCGCAGGCGTCGGTGCTGGCCCCGACCGGCACGATCGGCCTGATGATGGACTGCGACACGACCGGCATCGAGCCGGACCTGGCGCTGGTCAAGTTCAAGAAGCTGGTCGGCGGCGGCTCCATGCAGATCGTCAACCAGTCGGTGCGCCGCGCCCTGGACAACCTCGGCTACCAGGCCGAGCAGGCCGAGGCGATCGTCGAGTACGTCGCCGAGCACGGCCACGTGGTCGACGCCCCGGGCATGAAGCCCGAGCACTACGAGGTGTTCGACTGCGCCATGGGCGACCGGACGATCGCCCCGATGGGCCACGTCCGCATGATGGCCGCCGCGCAGCCGTTCCTGTCCGGTGCCATCTCCAAGACGGTCAACATGCCCGAGCGGGCGAGCGTCGAGGACGTCGAGCGGATCTACCTCGAGGGGTGGCGCCTCGGCCTCAAGGCCCTGGCGATCTACCGCGACAACTGCAAGGTCGGCCAGCCGCTGTCCGCAGGCAAGGGCGGCGACAAGAAGGCCGACGCCGAGCCGGAGAAGCACGTCGTCGTCGAGCAGCGGCCGGTCCGCAAGCGGCTGCCGAAGAAGCGGCCCAGCGAGACCGTGTCGTTCACCGTCGGTGGCGCCGAGGGCTACCTCACCGCCGGCAGCTACCCCGACGACGGTCTCGGCGAGATCTTCGTCAAGCTCGGCAAGCAGGGCTCGACCCTGGCCGGCGTGATGGACGCCTTCTCGATGTCGATCTCGGTGGGTCTGCAGTACGGCATCCCGCTGGAGTTCTACGTCTCGAAGTTCTCCAACCTGCGCTTCGAGCCTGCCGGGATGACCGACGACCCGGACGTCCGGATCGCGACCTCGGTGCTGGACTACCTGTTCCGCCGCCTGGCGCTGGACCACCTGCCGTACGAGAAGCGCGCCCAGCTGGGCATCTTCTCCTCCGACGAGCGGTCCGCCCAGGTCGAGAACGACTACGGCACCGGCGAGAAGCTCGACATGGAGGAGTTCCGCTCCTCCGTGCCGACGACCGAGGAGCGCAAGGAGGCCGGTGTCGATCCGGCGCCGGTCGAGGTCGGCAGCTCCACCGAGCTGCTCGAGCTGCGTCTGGGCAAGGCCGCCGACGCACCGCTGTGCATGACCTGCGGGACGAAGATGCGCCCCGCCGGGTCCTGCTACCTCTGCGAGGGCTGCGGCTCCACCAGCGGCTGCAGCTGACCGACACCGCACCAGACCGGGGCGGCTCCGACACCGGAGCTGCCCCGGCGCGTGTGACGGAGGCAGGGATCGGGGACCACGTGACCGAGGACCGCACCGCGGAGGTGGCCGGGCGCCTCGGCGTCGACCCGCGGGTGCTCGCCGTACTCGTCGCCGCCCCGTGGCGCGTCGCGGACGGCCACGACACCGGGCCCGTCCCGGAGCCGGCGGGGGAGCGCGGGACCGTCTACGTCGGCGTCCCGTCCCCGGCGGAGCTGCGCGAGCTCGACCTGCCCGCCGACGGGTTGCGGCACTTCGGGCTGACCCCGGCCGACCTGCGTCGCGGCGGCTGGACCGACGCCGACCTGCGCTCGGCGGGGCTCCTCCCGCCCGGCGCGACGCCGGACCCGGTGGCCTGGTTCGTCGCCGGGGAGCCGCCGCAGCTGATGCTCGGGTTCGCCCCGGCGGGTCCGGTGCTGCTGGCCCGTCCGGAACCACGACGGGACGGCCGTCTCCCGGTGCTGGACCCGGCGGACGCGGTGGAGGTACCCGTCCTGCCCGGCTGCGACGACCCGGACGGCGACGCCGGGCTCGCCGTCCGCCAGGTGCGCGACGGTCTGCTGCGCCGGGCCCGGCGCCGGCTGACCCACTGCGTGATCTGCCTGCGCCCGGTGCACCGCGCCGCGACGACGCACGGCGCCTGCCACGGCTGTGCCGGCACCTGGCTGGGGTTCGTGTTCTGACCGCGGGCCCGGGGTCAGGTCGCCGAGACCGGTCCCGTCCGCGCCCCGGCGACGCCGGCGGGCGGGGGAGCGGGGCAGCGCAGCAGCTGGCGCCACTGCTCCGGACTCCACCGCGCCGGGTCGGTGGACCCCAGGAACTCCTCCAGCACCCCGACGAACCGGGCCGGGTCGCTGTGGTGCGGGAAGTGCCCGGCGTCGTCGAAGACCTCCAGCCTGCTGCCCGGCATCGCGGCGTGCGCGGTGCGGGCGTGCGCCAGCGGCACGACGGCGTCCCGGGCGCCCCACACGAGCATGGTCGGCATCCCACGGGTCAGGTAGCAGCGATCGAGCATGGTCACCACCTGCCCGCGCCAGTCGACGACGGCGCGCAGCGTCCGGATGAACGCCGTCCGGGACGTCGCGTCGGGCAGCGCGTCGACCAGCCGGAGCAGGTCGGCGGCGTCGCGGCCGAGGTCGGCCCCGACCAGGCGCAGCGCGTCCAGGGCCCACCCGAGCTGCCACCGCAGCGGCGGCAGCTGCGAGGCCGCCAGCACCGCGTGCGCGCCGAGCAGGCTCACCGCGCGCAGCAGCGGCGTGACCTCCGGTCCCGCCCCGCCGGTGCCGACCAGCACGAGACGCTCGGTGCGTTCGGGGTATGGTAGGCGAACTGCATGGCGACGCCGCCGCCGAGCGAGTGCCCCACCAGCGTCGCGCGGGGCACCCCGAGGACTCCGAGCAGGTCGCGGACCCCGTTGGCGTAGGCGGCGACGGAGTAGTCGGCGCGCGGCTTGTCCGAGTGCCCGTGCCCGAGCAGGTCCGGGGCGATCACCAGATGCCGCCGGGCCAGTGCGGGGAACACCGCCTCCCACGTGGCCGAGCTGTCGCCGATCCCGTGCACGAGCACGACCGCGGGCCCGGAGCCGGCCACCCGGAACGCCCGCCGGTAGCCGTGCACGGTGCGGAACCGCAGCTCCGAGTCCCGCGGCGGCACGACGCCGAGCCGGTCGCCGACCGGTGCCGGGCGCGAGGTGGGGGCCGCCATCCGCCCGACGGTAGGACCGCCGGGTTACCCCGGTGTTGCCGTCGGCGAACGGCGGTACGGCACCTAGGGTCGACGGCGTGAGCGAGCGCTACCGGGTCGTCCCGGCGTCCTACGTCCTGCTGCTGCGCGGCACCGGTGAACGCACCGAGGTACTGCTCCAGCTGCGTGCGGGCACCGGGTTCATGGACGGCCACTGGGCCGCCGCCGCGGCCGGGCACGTCGAGGCGGGCGAGGACGCGGCCGCCGCCGCGGTGCGCGAGGCCCACGAGGAGCTCGGCGTCACCGTCGACCCCGCCGACCTCGTCCCGCTGACCGCGGTGCACCGCACCCGGCGCAACGGGAACCCGGTCGACGAACGCGTCGACTTCTTCTTCACCTGCCGACACTGGGCCGGCGAGCCACGTCGCGCCGAGGACGGGAAGACCGCGGGCCTGGACTGGTTCGCCCTCGCCGACCTGCCCGCCGACACGGTCCCGCACGAACGCGCGGTGCTCGAGGCCCTGCGCGACGGCGGCGTCGCCGCGGTCCGCAGCCACGGCTTCGACTAGCGGACTACTCCGGGTCGACGAGCTGGATCTCGACGGTGACGTCCGGGCTGTCGGTGTCGTCGGGGTCGATCGCCCAGTGCAGCACCCAGTCGACCTCGTAGTCGTCGCGCCGCCGGCCCGGCGGGGCGAAGTTGACCCACTCGCCGGCCCGGGGCAGCGTCTGGAACAGGCGAACGAAGTCGGGCTGCTGCCCGATCCTCACCCGCGCGGTGATCGGTGTCTGCGACGACGGGGAGCCCACGGCCGCGATGCTGCCCGACCGGCGCCCCGCGCGCCACGCCCGCCGGTTCAGGGCCGGACGGCGCCCAGGAACCAGCGGTCCACCGAGAACGGTTCGTCGCCGCAGAACGCGACGCCCGACGCCCACGCGTCGACGTCGGCCCGGGTGAGCCCGCACCGGCCCGGCGCGGCGTCGGCGACCATCTCCCGCAGTGCGGCGCCGTAGCCGGTGGAGGCCGGACCGCGCATCGGCATCCGGCGCGTCCACTCCCCGCCGAACCCGGCGCGCTGCAGCAGCGGGCCCAGCTCGTAGGGCAGCCGCGACCGCGGCACCGTGGTGCACCACGCGTCGCGGATGCGGCGGTGCCGGTCCTGCCCGGGCCCGGGCCAGTGCAGCGAGGTCCAGTCCGTGTCCAGGACCAGCAGCCGACCGCCCGGGCGCAGGACCCGGTACAGCTCGGCGACGGCCGCCGGCAGGTCCTCCAGGAACTCGAGCACCTGCAGGCAGGCCACCGCGTCGTACGGCCCGCCGGGCAGCGAGCCCGGACCGGCCAGCGCGCGCTGCGTGACGACGGCCCGGGTGCCGCACCGGCGTCGCGCCAGCGTCACCATCACCGGGTCCGGGTCGACACCCGTGGCGCCCGGACCGACGGCCCGGGCGACCTCGTCGAGCAGCTGTCCCGGCCCGGTCCCGACGACCAGGATCTGCTCACCGGCCCGCGGATCCAGCAGCTCCAGGGTCCGCTCCCGTTCGGTGCGGGCCTCGGCGGTGTCGTAGGTGTCCGCGACCCGCCGCGCGCTCGCGGCGTCGATCGGCATCATTCCGGCTCCGTGTCTCACCCGCCGGTGTAGCGCGCCGACTCGATCAACGCCTCCACCGACTCGGGTGGCACGCGGAACGAGCGCCCGAAGCGCACCGCGGGCAGCTCCCCGGAGTGCACCAGCCGGTACACCGTCATCCGGGAGACCCGCATCCGGTCCGCCACCTCCGCCACGGTGAGGAACGGCGCGTCCTGCCCGGACCGTTGCTCCGGGATCCCTGCCGCCATGCTGCGCCCCTCCTTCGCCGACCCGCCCCAGGTCGACCTCTGATCACCGAACGCAGGGACGGTAGCGCGGATCGGACCACCCTCCCGGTGCGAACATGTCCCACCCTCGGGTGGACTGTCCGGAACCTGTCGGCTCTCGGTGTCCGTCCGGACACGCGGGGTGATGACGGGACCCCGTGGGGGGAGCCACCGGCCCGGACGCGCGTGCGCGGTCATCTATCGTCGGGAGGTGACCGCCGCTCCCACCGTGACCGATGACGACCCGGACGGCGACTGGACCGCGCCGGGCGTGTTCCGCAGCGCCCCCGGCGTCTACCGGATCCCGTTGCCGCTGCCGCAGGACGGGCTGCGTGCCGTGAACGTCTACGCACTCGCCGACGACACGGGCTGGACCCTGATCGACTCCGGCTGGGCGATCGACGAGGCCCGCGACCTGCTCTGCAAGGCGCTGGCCGCGCTGGGCTCCGGTTTCGGCGACGTCCGTCGCTTCCTGGTCACCCACGCCCACCGGGACCACTACACCCTGGCGGCGGTGCTGCGCCGCGAGTACGGCACCCGTGTGCTGCTCGGCGCGGGGGAGCGGCCCAACCTGGAGGTCATCACCGATCCCGACCGCCCGCAGGGCGAGCCCGACCGGACCCGGCTGCTGCGTGCCGGCGCCGCCGGCCTCGTCGACGAGCTGGGCCGGGCCGGGCCGTGGCCGCGTCCGCTCCCCGAGGAGTGGGAGGCCCCCGACGAGTGGATCGCCGACCGTGCCGCCATCGCCGTCGCCGACCCGGCGGGTACCCGCACGCTGACCGCCGTGGAGACCCCGGGGCACACCCGCGGGCACCTCGTGTTCGCCGACGAGGCCCATGAGCTGCTGTTCGCCGGCGACCACGTGCTGCCCCGGATCACCCCGTCGATCGGCCTGCAGCCGTCGCCGGTGGCGAGCCCGCTCGGGCAGTTCCTCGACTCGCTGCGCCTGGTCCGGTCCCGGCCGGACGCGACCCTGCTGCCCGCGCACGGCCCGGTCGGCGGCAGCGCGCACGCCCGCACCGACGAGCTGCTGGCCCACCACGACGTCCGGCTCGCCCAGTGCCGCGACGCCGTCGCCGCGGGCCACCCGACGGCCGACGCCGTCGCCCGGGTCCTGCGCTGGACCCGGCGGGAACACCGGCTGGAGGACATGGACCTGTTCAACCGGACCCTCGCGGTCCTGGAGACCGGGGCGCACCTCGACGTGCTCGCCGACCTCGGCGAGCTGCGCCGGACCGAGGTTCCCGACGCCGCCACCGGGGTCGCCCTCGCCACCTACACCGCCTGACCCGCGCGCCGGGCCGCGACACGCCGGGTGCCGTTCCCCCGGTCGTCGTGTCGGGGTGGCTCCCCGGAGCGGAATCGGGCAGAGTGAGGCCACCGAAGTCCACTCACGCCACGGAGGTCACCACACCCACATCCAGCACATCAGTACCGCGGGTCCGAGCACCGGCCGCGCTGCGCCGAGGACGTAGGGGAAGACGATCCTCGTCGACGACAGCGGAGGTTGGCAGTGAGCACACGCGGAGTGGTGTTCGTCCACTCGTCGCCGACTGCGGTCTGTCCGCACGTCGAGTGGGCGCTCTCGGGCGTTCTCGGAACGCGGGTCTCCCTCGAGTGGTCCGCGCAGCCGGTGGCGTCCGGTCAGATGCGGGCCGAGTGCACCTGGAGCGGTCCCGCCGGTAGCGGCGGGGCCCTCGCGGGGGCGCTGAGGGCCTGGTCGATGCTGCGGTTCGAGGTGACCGAGGAGCCGAGCCCCGGCGTGGACGGGGAGCGGTTCATGCACGTCCCCGGCCTGGGTATGTGGCACGGGCGCACCAGCGCCAACGGCGACGTCGTGCTGCCCGAGGACCAGCTGCGCACGGTCATGGCCGAGCACGGCGGCGCCGGGCTGTCCCGGCGTCTCGACCAGCTGCTGGGCACGGCCTGGGACGACGAGCTGGAGTCCTTCCGCTTCGCCGGCGACGGCGCGGCGGTGACGCTGCTGACCCACCGGGTCGGCTGAGCCGAGCCGGGCCGGGCAGACTGTCGTCCCATGGGGGGCGAGGAATGAACGGCCGGGCCGCGATCACGGTCGGCGTCCTGCTGGTGGCGCTCGTGGCCGTCGGCGGTGTCGCGTGGACGGTGTCCGGGACGACCCGTTCCGGCGTCGCCCCCGCCTCCGCGCCGCAGACCGTTCCCGACAGCGGCGCGGGCAGCAGCGAGGTGACGATCAGCGCGGGCGCGGCCGAGCATCCGGCGGCCCAGCTGGTGATGCAGCAGGTGCAGCTCTACTTCAACGCCGTCAACGGCCGCGACCACGCCACCTGGACCCGCGTGGTGAACCCCGAGACCGCCGACCGGCAGCCCCGCGAGTCGTGGCTGGAGGGGATCGGCTCCACCACCGACGGCACCATCCGCATCGACCGGATCGACTCCGCGACCGGCGGCGGTGTGCTCGCCCTGGTGCGCTTCATCAGCGTCCAGGACCCGAACGACGGCCCGCCCGGCCTGCATGTCGGCCGGATCTGCTGGCAGGTCGCCTTCCCGATGGCGGGCTCGCCGCCGCGGATGGACGTCGGGAACCCCGACGGGATCCTGCGCGCCCCCTGCTGAGCGGGCGTGCGGGTCCCCGGCCGGGGACCCGCACGGAACCGTCAGGCCTTGGTGAACACCAGCGAGGCGTTGTGCCCGCCGAAGCCGAACGAGTTGTTGACGGCGGCGTCCACGGTCATCTTCCGCGGCTCGCCGGCGACGACGTCCAGCTCGACCTTCGGGTCCTTGTCGGTCAGGTTGAGCGTCGCGGGGACGATGTCGTCGCGCACGCTGAGCAGCGCGATGATCCCCTCGACGGCCCCGGCCCCGCCCACGAGGTGCCCGAGCGCCGACTTCGGTGCGGTCAGCACCGGGTGGTCGCCGAACGCCCGCTTCACGGCGGTCGCCTCGCCCACGTCGCCGACCACCGTGGAGGTGGCGTGGCAGTTGACGTGGACGATGTCGGAGGCGGTCAGACCGGCCCCGGCCACCGCCTTCTGCATCGCCCGGATCTGGCCCTCGCCCTCGGGGTCGGGCCCGGTGATGTGGTACGCGTCGGACGTCAGACCGATCCCGGCGAGGCGGCCGTGCACGGTGGCGCCGCGGGCCTTCGCGAACTCCTCGCGCTCGAGCACGAGCACGCCCGAGCCCTCACCGAGGACGAAGCCGTCCCGCCCGGTGTCGAACGGCCGGGAGGCGCGCTCCGGGTCGTCGTTGCGGGTGGACAGGGTCCGCGACTGCACGAACCCGGCCACGGTGATCGGCACGATGCAGGACTCGGCGCCGCCTGCGAGGACGACATCGACCTCCCCGTCGCGCAGCAGCTTGTAGGCCCAGGCCAGTGCCTCGGCGCCGGTGGCGCACGCCGAGGCGGGGGAGTGCACCCCGCCCTTGGCCTTGTACTCCAGGCTCACCAGCGCGGCCGGCCCGTTGGGCATGAGCATCGGCACGGTCAGCGGCGAGACCTTGCGCAGCCCGTGCTCCTCGAGCAGGTCGTCCTGCGCGAGCAGGGTCGGCGCGCCGCCGATGCCCGCGCCGATGACGACGGCGAGCCGCTCGGCCTCGACCGCGGCCCCGTCCTCGCCGGGGATCGCGCCGAGCCCGGCGTGCGCCCAGGCCTCCTTGGCGGCGACCATCGCGACCTGCTCGCACCGGTCCATCCGGCGGGCCTGCACGCGGGGCAGGACCTCGGTGGGCTCCACGGCGAGCTGGGCCGAGATGGACACCGGCAGGTCGAACCGCTCGGTCCAGTCGGCCCGGGTGGTTCCCACCCCGGACTTCCCGGCGAGCAGCGCCTCCCAGGTGGAGGCGGCGTCCCCGCCGAGCGGGGTGGTGGCCCCGAAACCGGTGACGACCACTCCGTCGGTCATGACGTCTCCTTCTCCCCGGCGGACAGCGCTACCGGTGCGAGCCCGCCGGTACGGATCACTGGTGCTTGGCGATGAAGTCGACGGCGTCGCCGACGGTCTTCAGCTCGGCGAGCTGGTCGTCCGGGATCTTGGCGCCGAACTTGTCCTCGGCCTGCACGGCGATCTCCACCATCGACAGCGAGTCGATGTCCAGGTCGTCCACGAAGGACTTCTCGGGGGTCACCTCGGCGGTGTCGATGCCGGCGACCTCCTCGACGATCTCGGCCAGCCCGGTGAGGATCTCGGCGTTGTCAGCCACGATGGTTCTCCTTGCGCGGTGGATGGGTGCGGGTGCCAGGTCTCCGGTGCCCCGTCAGGGACAGACGACGACCTGTCCGGCGTAGGACAGTCCTGCGCCGAAGCCTACGAGGAGCAGCACGTCGCCGGACCGTACCCGGCCGGCCGTGCGCATGTGGTCCAGCGCCATCGGGATGGACGCGGACGAGGTGTTGCCGGAGTGCACGATGTCGTCGGCGACGACCATGTCCTCCCGGGCGCCGTGGCGGCGCAGCTTCTTCGCGATCGCCTCGACGATGCGCAGGTTCGCCTGGTGCGGGACGAGCACGTCGATGTCGGCGGGGGTGAGCCCGGCCCGCTCGACGGCGTCCAGCGCGACGGGGGAGATCGCCGTCGTCGCCCACCGGAAGACGGCCTGGCCCTCCTGGTGCAGCTTGTTCGTGGTCTCGCCGAGGATCCGGATGGTCGACGCGTGGTCGCCCGCGCTGCCCCAGCTGACCGGGCCGACGCCCACCTCGTCCTCGCCGTCCGCCGGTCCCAGCAGGGCGGCGCCCGCGCCGTCGGCGAAGATGATGCAGGTCGAGCGGTCGTCCCAGTCGACCCAGTCCGAGAGCTTCTCGGCGCCGATGACCAGCACGTGCCGGGCCGAACCGGCCCGGATCATGTCCGAGGCGACGGCCGTGGCGTAGCTGAAGCCGGCGCAGGCCGCGTTGAGGTCGAACGCGGCGACGCCGTTCGCGCCCAGGCCGGTCGCCACCTGGGCGGCGGCGTTCGGGATCGGGTTGGGCATCGTGCAGGTCGCAACGATCACGGCGTCGAGCCCGGCCGGGTCGAAGCCGGCGTCGGTCAGCGCCGCTGCCCCGGCCGCCGTCGCCATGGACGTCAGCGACGTGTCGGCGTCGGCGATCCGGCGCTCGGCGATCCCGACGCGGCTGCGGATCCACGCGTCGTCGGTCTCGACCCGCTTCTCCAGGTCGGCGTTGGTGACCACGTGCTCGGACTGCCAGCTGCCGAGGCCCAGGAAACGGGCCCCCGCGACGGTCGGGGTCGCTCGCATGGGGCTCACTTCCCGTGCTCGGAGATCAGGTCGACGGCGGCGTCGAGCTGCTCGGGGGTCTTGAGCGCCAGCGTCGGGGTGCCCTTGACGGCGCGCTTGACCAGCCCGGTCAGCGTCGCGCCCGGGGGCAGCTCGAGGGTCGCACCGGTCCCGCGGTCGGCGAGGGTCTGCATGCAGGCGTCCCAGCGGACCGGCCGGGTGACCTGCGCGACGAGCCGGCGCAGCGCCTCGGCGCCGGTGTCGACGGTCGCGCCGTCGGCGTTGGACAGCAGCGTGAGCGTCGGGTCCGACACCGGCACCGACGACGCGTGGCTCTCCAGCGCGGCACGCGCGGGCTCCATGTGCGCGGTGTGGAACGCCCCGGCGACCGGGAGCTCCTTGACCCGTGCCTTCTCCGGAGGCGACGCGACCAGCTCGGTGATCGCCTCCTTCGCCCCGGCGGCGACGATCTGGCCGGCCCCGTTGCGGTTGGCCGGGTCGAGACCCAGCTCGGCGAGGCGGGCCAGCACGACCTCCTCCTCGCCGCCGAGCACGGCGGCCATCGAGGTCGGCGCGACGGCGCAGGCGGCGGCCATCTCACGGCCGCGGACCCCGGCGAGGGCGACGGCGGCGTCCTCGGTCAGCACGCCCGCGATCGCGCAGGCGGTGATCTCGCCGATCGAGTGCCCGGCGACGACGGTCCCGGACGGCAGCTCGACCCGCTCTCGCAGGCGGCGCGCGGCCAGCAGGCCCAGGGTGACGATCAACGGCTGGGTGACCGCGGTGTCGGTGATCTCCTCGGCGTCGGCGGTGGTGCCGAGACGCGCCAGGTCGAGCCCGACGGCGTCGGACCAGCCGGCCACGGCCTCCGCCGCGGCCGGGTCCTCCAGCCACGGAGCGAGCATGCCGGGGGTCTGGGCCCCCTGGCCGGGTGCGAGCAGGGCGATCACGGGGACATCACACACCTCTCGGGGGCGGCGCCGGGATACCGGTTACGACGAAGTCGGACCACCGAAGTTGTAGGAAACCTACGAACCACAGGTGTGACCGGGGCCTCGTTACCGATCCGTAGGGGCCGGTGTTTGTAGGGTTCACGACAACGCCCCGCCCACCGGGACACGGACGCCGTCGACCTCCTGATCATGCTCCCCGGTCGGGTCCAGAGGAGTCAGCGGGGTGTGCGCGGCGACGGCCGGGCCGTCGGACGCGCGAGCGGTGCGGTCGGCGACGAGCGCGGCGCGCAGCACGAACGCCTCCCGCGGGTCGGTGGGGGAGCGCCCGACGAGCTCGCCGATACGGCGCAGGCGGTAGCGCACCGTGTTGGGGTGCACGTAGAGCGCGCGGGCGCAGCCCTCCAGACTCGCCCCGCCCTCCAGGTAGGCGGCCAGGGTGCGCAGCAGCTCGCCCCCGGCGTCGTGCAGGGGGGCGAGGACGTCCTCGGCGAGCCGTCGCCGCGCGGCCGGGTCGCCGTGCAGGGCGCGCTCGGGCAGCAGGTCGGCGGCGTCGACCGGGCGCGGGGCGTCGGGGTTGCCGGGGGCGGCGGCCAGTCCGGCCAGTGCCTCGGCGACGGCGGCACCCGCGGTGGCCAGATCGGTGCTGGGCGGGCCGGAGACGACCGGTCCGGGCCCGAAGTGCGCCGCGACCTCGGCGAGCACCCGCGCGGTGACCGCGCTCGCCCCCGGGGCCGGGCCGGGCCCGGTCGGCGCCGCACGCGCCGAGGTGGTCTCGGCGAGCCGGTCGGCGACCCGGCGCGCGGGCCGGCCGGTCAGGTGCAGCAGGACCACCAGCCGTCGCCCCTGGACGCCGACGAGCACGTCGTGGCCGAGCCGCGCGGCGACCCGGCGCAGCTCCACGATCAGCTGCGGGGACTCGGGGCCGGAGCCGGGAGCGGAGCCGACCAGGCAGTGCACCGGGGCGGCGGGGTCCCAGCCGAGCGCGGCGGCCCGGGACACGAGCGCGCCGTCGGTGTCGCCGCGCAGCACGGCGTCGACGACGAGCGCCTCCAGCCGGGCGTCCCAGGCGCCGCGGGACTCCGCGGCGCCGGCGTACACGGTGGCGGCGGCGAAGGCGATCTCCCGGCCGAAGCGCAGCACGGCCTCGGTGAGCTCGTGGCGCTCGGTGCCGTCGTCGGCGAGCGGGGGCAGGTGCTCCTCGAACACGTCCGCGGCGATACGCACCAGCTCGACGGTCTGGCGCAGGCTGATCCGCCGTGCCAGGTCGCGCGGCGCGATCCGGAACGCCTCGGCGGTGAGCGGGGTGGTGCGGTCGGGCTCGCGCAGCCAGGACACGAAGTTCGCGACGCCGGTCTGGGTCACCAGGGCCACGCCCGCGCGCTGGTCGGCGGGCAGCCCCGCGAACCACGGGCAGCGCCGCTCCATCTCCGCCAGGCAGGCCGCGGCCAGCCGGGACGAGGCGAGCTCGAGGCGGCGCAACGTCGCGTCCGCGACCGGGTGGCGGTGCACGTCGGGCAGCATGACACGACGATGGACGCACCCACAGGACACGTCACGCTGTACCGCGCCGGCTCGCGGGCGCGCACGGAGACCGGCTGGCTCGACTCGCGGCACAGCTTCTCCGCCGGGGCGCACTACGATCCGGCCAACACCCACTTCGGGCTGCTGCTGCTGCACAACGAGGACCGGCTCGTCCCGGGGCGCGGCTACGACGAGCACCCGCACCGCGACACCGAGATCCTCACCTGGGTCCTCGACGGCGAGCTGGAACACCGCGACAGCACCACCGGGCGGACCGCTCGGGTCGGGCCGGGCGGGGTGCAGTACCTGGGGGCGGGATCGGGGGTGCGGCACTCCGAGCACGCGACGCCGGACGGGGGCGTGCGGTTCGTGCAGATGTGGGTGGTGCCCGAGGAACCGGGCGGCGAGCCGCGCCACCTCGTGCGTGCGGCGCACGCGGGGGAGCGCGGGGACACGGTCGTCCTGGCCTCGGGCCTGGAACGGCACCGCGAGTCGACCCTGCTGCCGCTGCGTCAGCGCGCGGCGGCCCTGTCGGTGGCACGGCTCGCGCCGGGCGCGGCGACGGAGCTGCCGACCGCCCCGTTCGTGCACGCGTTCGTGGCACGTGGGGGCGCGACGCTGGAGGACGTGCCCGGTGACGAACTCGGTACGGGCGACGCGGCCAGGATCGTCGACGACGGCGGCCGGCGGATCACCGCCGGCCCGGACGGGGCCGAGGTCCTGGTGTGGGAGATGCACGCGGCGCTGGGGTGGTGACACCCGGGCACCGCGGAACACGGCCGGGGCGCGGGCCTCGGCCGGTACGGCCTGCTGCCGGTCACCGCGCCGGGCGGGTGACCGGGTGGCTCAGAGCGGCGTGACCGCGCTGGCCTGCGGCCCCTTCTGCCCCTGCTCGATGTCGAACGACACGCGCTGCCCCTCGTCGAGGCTCTTGTAGCCGTTCGTCTGGATCGCCGAGTAGTGCACGAACACGTCCGCACCACCACCGTCGGGGGCGAGGAAGCCGTAGCCCTTCTCGCTGTTGAACCACTTGACGGTGCCTTCTGCCATTCCTGCTCCCTGGAGATCATCGGCCCGGAGCGCCTCGCCCGGAACCGCGGGCCAGCGACGCACACGGTCGACGCCCTGGTCAGGACGGCGAGTCGCGAGGACGAGTGATCACCGCCACCGCCGTCGCGCGGAGCCTATCGTGATCTGCGCCGCCCTGGGAGGGGCGAAAATCGGCGACGGCCCGCCGCCCCGTGCGGGGCGGCGGGCCGTCGTGAGCCGGTGGGGTCAGGCGGCCCCGCCGTCGCCGATCTGCGGGCCGGCGGCCTGCGGGTCGTCAATCTTGTAGCCGGCCGCGGCCTCGGCCGCGGTCTCGGTCTTCACCAGGCCCTGCTTGGCCAGTACCGAGAGCGCGCCGACGACGATCGACTCGGCGTCGACCGCGAAGTGGCGGCGCACGGCCGGACGGGTGTCGGACAGGCCGAACCCGTCGGTGCCCAGCGACAGGAACGGCGCCGGGGACCACTGGCGGATCTGGTCGGGGACCGCACGCATCCAGTCCGAGACCGCCACGACCGGGGCGTCGCCGTGCTCGCCGTCGCCCAGCTTCTGGGTCACGTACGGCACGACCGGCTCGTCACCGGGCTTGAGCAGGTTGGCGTGCTCGGCCTCGACGCCGTCACGGCGCAGCTCGCCCCAGGACGTCACCGACCAGACCTCGGCGCGGACGTCCCACTCGTCGGCCAGCATCTTCTGCGCGGTCAGCGCCCACGGCAGCGAGACACCGGAGGCGAGCAGCCGCACCACGGGGCCGTTGCCCTCGGGCGCGGCGGCGAAGCGGTGCATCCCGCGCAGGATGCCCTCGCGGTCCACGTCCTCCGGCTCGGCCGGCTGGCGGTAGGGCTCGTTGTATACCGTCAGGTAGTAGATGACGTTCTCGGGCTTCTCGCCGACCATCCGGCGCAGCCCGTCCTGGACGATGTGCGCGACCTCGAAGGAGAACGCCGGGTCGTAGGCGACGACGGCCGGGTTGGTCGCCGCCAGCAGCAGCGAGTGCCCGTCGTTGTGCTGCAGCCCCTCACCGGTCAGCGTCGTGCGGCCCGCGGTGGCGCCGACGAGGAAGCCGCGGGCCATCTGGTCCGAGGCGGCCCAGATCGAGTCGCCGGTCCGCTGGAAGCCGAACATCGAGTAGAAGATGTAGACCGGGATCATCGGCTCGTCGTGCGTGGCGTACGACGTGCCCGCCGCGGTGAACGACCCGACCGAACCGGCCTCGTTGATGCCCTCGTGCAGGATCTGGCCCTGCTCGGACTCCTTGTAGGCGAGCATCAGGTCCGCGTCGACCGAGGTGTAGTTCTGGCCGTTCGGGTTGTAGATCTTCTGGCTCGGGAACATCGAGTCCATACCGAAGGTACGGGCCTCGTCCGGGATGATCGGCACGAAGCGCGGGCCGATCTCCTTGTCCTTGATGAGCTCGCGCAGCAGCCGGACGAACGCCATCGTCGTGGCGACCTCCTGCTTGCCGGAGCCCTTCTTGACGAAGTCGTAGACCTTGTCGCCGGGGAGCACCAGCGGCTTGCCGGCGGTCCGGCGCGACGGCAGCGGCCCGCCCAGCTGGCGACGGCGCTCCCGCAGGTACTGGATCGCCTCGTCCTTCTCGCCGGGGTGGTAGTACGGCGGCAGGTACGGGTCGGCCTCGAGCTGCTTGTCCGAGATCGGGATGCGCTGCTCGTCGCGGAACTGCTTGAGGTCGTCGAGCGTGAGCTTCTTCATCTGGTGGGTGGCGTTGCGGCCCGCGAAGTGCGTGCCCAGGCCGTAGCCCTTGATGGTCTTGGCCAGGATGACGGTCGGCTGGCCGTGGTGCGCGGTCGCGGCGGCGTAGGCCGCGTGCACCTTGCGGTAGTCGTGCCCGCCGCGCTTGAGCTTCCAGATCTCGGCGTCGCTCATCGGGTCCACGAGCGCCTTGGTCCGCGGGTCCCGGCCGAAGAAGTGGTCGCGGACGTAGGCGCCGTCGTTGGCCTTGTAGGTCTGGAAGTCGCCGTCCGGCGTGGTGTTCATCAGGTTGATCAGTGCGCCGTCACGGTCGCCGTGCAGCAGCGAGTCCCACTCGCGGCCCCAGATCACCTTGATGACGTTCCAGCCGGCGCCCCGGAAGAACGCCTCCAGCTCCTGGATGATCTTGCCGTTGCCGCGGACCGGGCCGTCGAGGCGCTGCAGGTTGCAGTTGACGACGAAGTTCAGGTTGTCCAGGCCCTCGTTGGCCGCGACGTGGATCAGGCCGCGCGACTCGGGCTCGTCCATCTCGCCGTCGCCGAGGAAGGCCCACACCTGCTGCTGGGAGGTGTCCTTGAACCCGCGGTCGCCCAGGTAGCGGTTGAACCGCGCCTGCATGATCGCGTTCATCGGGCCGATGCCCATCGAGACCGTGGGGAACTCCCAGAAGTCCGGCATCAGGCGCGGGTGCGGGTACGACGGCAGGCCGCCGCCCGGGCCGGCGTGGCTGAGCTCCTGGCGGAAGCCGTCGAGCCGGTCCTCGGACAGCCGCCCCTCGAGGAAGGCGCGGGCGTAGATGCCGGGCGAGGCGTGGCCCTGGATGTAGATCTGGTCGCCGCCGCCGGGGTGTTCCTTGCCACGGAAGAAGTGGTTGAAGCCGACCTCGTAGAGCGTCGCCGAGGAGGCGTAGGACGAGATGTGCCCGCCGACGCCGATGCCCGGGCGCTGCGCGCGGTGCACGGTCATCGCGGCGTTCCAGCGCAGCCAGCGCCGGTAGGTGCGCTCGACGTCCTCGTCGCCGGGGAACCACGGCTCGCGGTCGGTCGGGATGGTGTTGACGTAGTCCGTCGCGGTCAGCGACGGGACGCCCACGTGCTTCTCACGGGCGCGCTGCAGCATCGTCAGCATGAGGTAGCGGGCGCGCTGCTGCCCGGCGTTGTCCAGGACCGCGTCCAGGGAGTCCAGCCACTCGGCCGTCTCCTCGGGGTCGATGTCCGGCAGGTGGGCGGCCAGCCCGTCCCGGATGACGTTGACGCGGCGCTTGTCGTCGCCGGGCGTGCTGCTCTGCGCGGTCAAGGGTTCTCCCTGCCTGATTCCGTCGGTGGCCGGGATCGCCCGGCCCTGTCTGTCCGCCGCCGGCTGTGGGGCGACGTCGCCGGCCGGACTCGACGGTCGTGGCCGTGGCTCGGTCCATCGTGCCTGTTCCGGCGCGGTCCCGAAACTCGTCGTTCACGAAGTCGGGCTCTGGCCGCGAGGATAGGTACTACTCGTACGTAACTGAACGGAGGGCGGGGTGACCTGCGCGTCACCGCGCCGCGGACCGCGAGCCGGTTGCATCCGGTCGTGCCCCCGTGATCGGATGCCCCATCCGATTTCGCGCGAAGGGTGGCGCCCGCACGCGGAACCGAAGACGATGGACTGCGTGAGCAGCGTGAAAGGGGAACGAGTGGTGACCGCGGCAGATGCCGGTGCGTCCGACATCGCGGCAAAGCTCGGCATCGAGCCGGGCATGATCGTCCAGGAACTCGGGTACGACACCGACATCGACGACCAGGTCAGAGAGGCCGTCGAGGACACGACCGGTGAGGAGCTCCTCGACGAGGACGCCCAGGAGGTCATCGACGTCGTCCTCCTGTGGTTCCGCGACGGGGACGGCGACCTGATCGACACCCTGGTCGACGCCCGAACGCCCCTCTCGGACGAGGGCTTCGTGTGGGTCCTGACACCCAAGACCGGCCGTGACGGCCACATCCAGCCCTCCGAGATCGCCGAGGCGGCTCCGACCGCCGGACTGTCGCAGACGTCCAACGCGACGCTCGGAGACGACTGGGTGGGGTCGAAGCTCGTGCCGCCGAAGCAGGGGAAGGGCAAGCGCTGAGCCCAGTAGTCGAGGGTGCGGCCGCCCCGGACTTCGAGCTCCCCGACCAGAATCGACAGCCGGTCTCGCTGGCGTCGGTCCTCGGGTCGGGGCGCTCGGCGCTGATGGTCTTCTACCCGTTCGCGTTCTCCGGGATCTGCGGCGGGGAGCTGGCGGCGGTCCAGGCGTCGCTCCCGGAGTTCCAGAACGACGGCACCCAGGTGCTGGCGATCTCCTGCGACCCGACGTTCTCGCTCGGGGCCTGGGCCTCGTCCGCGGGGTTCGGGTTCCCGCTGCTGTCGGACTTCTGGCCGCACGGGGCCGTGGCGTCGGCCTACGGGGTGTTCGACACCGCGAAGGGGATGGCGCTGCGGGGGACATTCCTGGTCCGCCCGGACGGCACCGTCTCGTTCGCCGAAGTGAACGGGCCGGGGGAGCCGCGGGACCAGGACGGGTGGCGTCGGGCCCTGAGAGCCGTGTGAAGATGTCCGTCCCGGGCGCGTAGCTCAGCGGGAGAGCACTCGGTTTACACCCGAGCGGTCGCAGGTTCGAACCCTGCCGCGCCCACTCTCATCGGCCGGCCCCGGTCACACTGATGGCGACGTCTGAGCAGTGACGGAGGCCGCGCCTACAGCCCGGCCCGGCACCCGGACGGGTCCGCGGTCCTGGTGAGGGAGCCACCATCGAGCAACTCGCGGTCGGCCCCGTGGCCGTCGGCTCCGTGCCGGGACTCCTCGACGGGTCAGCTGCTGACGGGTTCGAGCAGCACCACCGGCACCTCCCGGCCACCGGTCAGGACGGCGCGCTCGCGCAGGTCGGCGAAGAACGGGTACAGCCCGTCGGCGTAGTCGAGCCAGTCCGCGCGTTCGGTGCCCTCGGCGACGCGCGCGGTCATCAGCGCCCGGCGGGCCCCGTCCTGCAGCTGCACCGTCGGGTGGGCGGTCAGGTTGTGGAACCAGCCCGGGTGCCGGGCCTGCCCACCGGCCGACGCGCCGAGGGCGTAGACGCCGCCGCGCTCGATCCGCATCAGGGCGGTCTTGCGCAGCGTGCCCGACCGTGCCCCGCGGGTGGTCAGGACGACGACGGGGCCGCCCAGCATGGTCGCGCCCTCCCGGCCGTCGGTGCGTTCGTAGAGCTCGACCTGGTCGCGGGTGGTGGGGTCGGAGCTGGGGACGTACTCGCCGTCCAGCAGGTTCGGTGTCATGCCGGGTCGTTCCTTCCGTGGTGGGGTCCCGGGCCCTGCGGGCCGGGTCAGAGGGTGATCACGGTCTTGCCGACGCTCCGGCCGCTCTCGACGAGCGTGTGTGCGGCCCGCATGGCCTCGGGGGTCAGTCCCTGCAGCGTCGTCGTCCCGATCGGACGCAGGCGGCCCGCCACGACGTCGCCCGCCGCGCGGGCGAGGATCCGGCCCTGACGGGCGTCGTCGCCGCCGGTGAGGATCGTGCTGAACACCGTCTCGCCGTGCAGCGACAGTGACCTGCCGGCGAGCGCCTCCAGGTCCCAGCGCCCCGGCGCGTCGACGAAGGAGAGGTGTCCGAACGGGCGCAGCAGTTCGACGAAGGAGGTGAGCCGGTTACCGGTGTCCGAGGTGGACAGCACGAGGTCGACGGGGCCGACCCCGGCGTAGCGCAGCTGGGCGGCGAGGTCGCCGTGGTGGTCGACGACGAGGTCCGCCCCCATGGCGGTGGCCCACTCCCGTGACTCGGGCCGCGACGCCGTGCCGATCACGAACGCCCGAGTCCACGTCGCCAGCAGCTGCGTGGCCATCGAGCCCACACCGCCCGCGGCGCCGACGACCAGGACGTTCCCGACTCCGGCGGGCAGTGCGTCGCCGTCGCGGACGAGCGCCTCCCACGCGGTGAGCACACCGATCGGCAGGGATGCGGCGTCGGCGAACGCGAGCTCGTCGGCGATCGGGGCGACGACCCGGTGGTCTACCGCGACGCGTTCGGCCCAGCTCCCGTCGCGGGTGATGTCGCCGGTGCCCATCACCCGGTCCCCGACCGAGAATCCGGTGGCCGCGGGCCCGGTCGCGACGACGACGCCGGCGAACTCCCATCCGAGGACGACGCGACCGCCCGGCGGCGCACTGCGGGTCCGCCGGATCGCGGCCTCGCCGGGGTTGATACCGATCGCCCGCACCTCGACCAGCAGGTCACCGGCCCGTAACCGCGGTTCGGCGACGTCGACCAGGTCGATGGCGAATGCGTCGAGCGGGTGCGCCCGCTCGTAGGCGAGTGCCTTCACCGCGCCTCTCCGTCCGGGTCCTGGCGCAGGGCGTGCAGGGCCGAGAGGGGACCGCCGACCTGCATCAGCCGTCCGCCGTCGCGCAGCGGTCCGACGTCGACCGGGGCGAACCCGATGCGGTCGGCGAGCTCGTGGAACGTGGTCTTGGCCGCGGTGTCGTCGCCGGCGAGGAACAGCAGCTGCCGCCCTTCCGGATGCCGGGGGTCGGCGGCGATGTAGCGGGCGTGGAGGGTGTTGAACGCCTTGACCACGCGTGCGCCGGGGGCCAGCGCCGCCACGAGCTCGCTCGGCGTCGCCGCGCCGGGACCGACGTCCGCGGACTCCGGCATCCGGTTGGTCGTGTCCACCAGGATGCGTCCGTCCCAGGGTGGGAGCCCGGCCAGTGCGTCGCCGACCTGCGGCCACGGCACGGTCAGGAACACCATGTCGGCCCGCGCGGCGTCCTCGACCGGCGCCGCCCGCACCGACGACCCCAGCCGCACCACGACATCGCGCAGCGAGTCGGGGCCGCGGCTGTTGCTCAGGGTGACGGTGTGCCCCGCCCTCGCCAGATGACCGGCCACGGCCTGCGCGACCGTCCCGGCGCCGATGGTTCCGAACCGCACGAGAACACCTCTTTTGATGATGAGCGACATCAATAACTACACGACCGGAGGCGGGTGCCGTCAAGCCGGACGGCCGATTTTGATGGTGGTCATCATCGAAAGTCGTCTAGACTCGGCCGGGTGCTGGCCTGGGAGGTGGTCGACATGCCCCGCGTCACACGGGAGCAGAAGCAGCGCAACCGCGAGCGGATCCTGGCCGCGGCGGGCGAGGGGTTCCGGCTGCGCGGCATCGACGGCACGGGCATCGACGGGCTGATGAAGTCGGCGGGCATGACCCACGGCGGCTTCTACAACCACTTCGCGTCCAAGAGCGACCTCGCCGTCGAGGTCCTGCACCAGGGCTTCATCGACTCGCTGGCGGTGCTCGACGGCCTCCGGGCGGCACACCCCGGCTCGGCGCGTGCCGCCCTGGACGGCATGATCGACCAGTACGTCGACGCCGAGCACCGGGACCACCCCGAGGCCGGATGCCCCTCGGCTGCGCTCGTCTCCGACGCCGGACGGCACGGCGCCGACGCGCAGGCCGAGTACCGCCGCGGTCTGGACGGCTACTTCGACGCCATCGCGGACATGGTGATCGAGTACGGCCGCGAGACCGGTACCGGGATCACCCCGGCCGAGGCCAGGGAGCAGGCGGTGGCACTGTTCAGCCAGATGGTCGGCGCGCTCCTGCTCTCCCGGGCGGTCGCCGACGTCGCCCCGGACCTGTCGGACGAGGTCCTCGCCGCCAACCGGAACCGGCTCAAGGGTCGGTGAGCCCACGCCGGCTCCTCCCGGATCGCGACGCGTCCCCGGCGGACGTCACGGTCGCGAGCGCGCTGAGAACACCAGGGTCGCCCCCCCATGGGCAGGACGCCGGAACGGCCGGAGCCCTCCGTCGACGGGGCGGAGACCTGCGGGCCGCTGGCCCACGGCGAGCGGGTGCCGGCGCACTCCCACGAGTTCGGGCAACTCCGGTACGCCGTGTCCGGGGTGCTGGTCACCTCGACCGCGGCGGGTGTCTGGATGGCGCCGACCGATCGCATCAGCTGGATTCCGCCGTTCCACGCGCACTGGAGCCGCTCGTACGGCGAGACGCACGTCCGGTTCGTGACGGTGCCTGCACCGCATGCCGCGCAGCTTCCGGCGCACCCGTCGGTCTTCGTCGCGAGCGCCCTGATGCGCGAGGCCTTCCTGGCCCTCGTCGACGACCAGGAGCCCGCGGACGGCGCACGGGGCCGCCTCCTGCTGCAGGTCGTGGTGGCGGAACTCGCCCGGGCGCCGGAGGAGCCTCTGCGACTGCCGGAGCCGCGCGATCCGCGACTCCGGGACGTCACCTCGCTCCTGCACGACGATCCCGCCAGCGGCGCCTCGCTCGCGGAGCTGGGCCGGACGACGGGTTCGAGCGAGCGGACGCTGAGCCGCTTGTTCCACGCCGAGCTGTCCATGGGCTTCCAGCAGTGGCGGACGCTCCTCCGTGTCCAGCGGGCAGTGGTCGAGCTCAGCGGCGGGGCCTCGGTCACCAATACCGCCGTCGGACTGGGCTGGGCGAACCCGAGCAGCTTCATCGAGGCCTTCACCCGGCTCGTCGGCGAGACGCCCGGGCGGTACCGCGCCAGGAGGCGCTCGGGCCACGGCTGAGGCGCGTGCTGCCGGTCCGTCGTGGGAGGGGCGGGCATCGGCAGCAGTGCGGTTCCCGACTCCGCCCGGAGCACCGGAGGAGAACTCATGCGAATCGTCACCCAACAGGAGTTCGGCGGCCCCGCTGTCCTGTCCGTCGTCGAGGCACCCGTGCCTCGCCCCCTGCCCACCGAGGTGCTCGTGCGGGTCCGGGCGGTCGGCCTCAACCCCCTGGAAGCCCGCCTGCGCGCGGGTGAGTCACCGATGCTCGGCCGGCCGCCGTTCGTTCTCGGGTGGGACGTCAGCGGTGTCGTCGAGCAGGCGCTGACCTGGAGGTTCCGGCCGGGCGACGAGGTGTTCGGGATGTCCCTGTTCCCTCGTGCCGCCGAGGCCTATGCCGAGTACGTCGCCGTCCCGGCGCTGCACCTCGCCCGCAAGCCGGCCTCGCTCTCCCACGTCGAGGCCGCGGCATTGCCGATCGTCGGGTTGACGGCGTGGCAGGGGCTGGTCGATCTCGCGCGGGTGGCCGCGGGCGACCGGGTCCTGATCCACGCCGGCGGTGGTGGGGTCGGCCACGTCGCGATCCAGATGGCGAAGGCCGCGGGGGCGCACGTCATCACCACGGTCGGCGCGGACAAGCGCGAGTTCGTCGAAGCCCTCGGTGCGGACGAAGTGATCGACTACCGGTCCGGCGACTTCGCGGGGTCGCTCCGCGACGTCGACATCGTTCTCGACACGGTGGGCGCCGGCATCGCGGAGCGTTCCCTGCGCGTGCTCCGGCGTGGGGGGCACCTGATCACCGCGACCGCCGAGGACGACGCCGCGGCGATCGCTCACGCGGAGGCCGCCGGCGTGCGGTTCAGCGGCATCGCGGTGGACCCCGACCCGGTGGCTCTGCGGGGCCTGGTGGACCTCGCCGAGAGGGGCGCGCTCCGGGTGCACGTGGAGGAGACATTCCCCCTCGAGCGGGCGGCGGACGCCCACCGGGCCCTCGACGACGGTCATCGTCGCGGCAAGCTCGTCCTCACCGTCTGAGGCCCCACGGGGTGGTGCGCCGCCGGGCGGCGCCGCGCCACGCGTCCGGGTGGCGATCGTCGGCGGCTCAGATCCCCGCGCGCTCCACCGGCGCCTCCCGGCGAGGTGGGTAGGCACCACGGATGCGGTGCAGGGTGTCCGTGACGACGGCGCGGACATCGGCCTCCTGCAGCGGGGCCGGGCTCAGCGCCGAACCGAGCGAGAAGCCCTCGACCAGGGTGAGCAGCAGGAGCGCCTCGCGGTGCAGTGCCTCCTCGTCGATCACACGGTCGGCCAGCGCCGCGCGCAGGAGCGACCGGATCGCCTCCGCGGCCGCGAGCGAGGTCGCGGCGACCTCGGCTGCGAACCCCGGGTCCGTGCGCGCCATCACCCGGTACTCGACGAGTGCGATGTTCTCCTTGCGTTCCTGCTCGCTGGTGGGTGCGACGAGGACGACCAGCTCGGCGACCCGGCTCGCCGGATCCCCGGAGAGCCCCGGGTTGCGGTGCTCCGCGCGCTGGAGCAGGACGCCCAACGTGAACGACATGACCTCCCGCAGGTTGTCGCCGAAGTAGTGCCGGATGCTCCCGATGGCCAGGCCGGAGCGTGCGGAGATCCGGGCGAGGGTCACCGAGCGGAGTCCGTGCGCGGCGATCTCGTCGATCACGGCGTCGGCGACCTGCGCTCGCCGGGCATCCGGGTCCACGCGTCTGGGCATGGCCCCACTCTATCGCCCGATGTGGCACGAGCATGCTACGTTTCTAGCACGTTCATGCTAAAAACCGGGTCGGACAGGGCGTAGCACCCGCCCGGCCCGCGCCGCCGTCGAGCCCACAGCGGTCCGCGTCCGGCGCATCCCGGTCACGGTCGGCAGGTCCTTCCACACCTGCGAGTCGTCGACCCGGGCGAACGCCGTCGCCGCCGCACCCGGACCCGACCAGGAGAGACATGTCCTCGTACCGCCGACGCCCGCACCGATCGCGACGGACCGTGCCGCGTCTCGCCGCAGCCATCACCGTCATCCCCCTCGTCCTGTCGGCGGCCTGCACGTCGGCGACGCCTCCGGATCCCGGTGGGCAGGCGGACATGGCTGCCTACCTGACGCAGGAACCGGACTGGGGCAGCTGTACGGACACCGCGACCAACGCCGCGGACGCCGAGCTGTTCGCGAACCCCGCACTGGAGTGCGCGTCGGTCGAGGTCCCACTCGACTACGACGCTCCGGCGGGGGAGAGGGCACAGCTCGCCCTCACCCGTCTCCCCGCCCGGGGAGAGGCCGAGGGGTCGCTGCTGATCAACCCGGGCGGCCCCGGCGGATCCGGCACCAGCTTCGTGGCGTCCTTCGTTCCCCAGTGGCAGAAGGGCCCCGTCGCCGAGCGCTTCGACATCGTCGGCTTCGACCCGCGCGGGATCGGGGCGTCGACCCCGGCCCTCGACTGCTACACCGACGAGGAGTACGACGCCGGAGACGTTCCCCGGTTCGGCGCCGTCTACGACATCACCAGCGCCGAGCAGGCGGTGGACCACGCGCAGCGCTGCATCGAGGGCTCCGGAGGCGTCGAGAACCTCGTCAACGCCGGATCGGCGAACGTCGTGCGTGACATGGACATCATGCGGGAGGTCCTCGGCGACGAGCGGTTGACCTACCTCGGCTACAGCTACGGCTCCGAGATCGGCGCCATGTACCTCACCGCGCACCCCGACAAGGTCCGTGCCGTCGTGCTCGACAGCGCCGTCGGCCCCGACTGGACACCGAGCGAGCTCCGCCTCGCCCAGTTCACCGCCTCCCAGGCCCGGTTCGACGAGGTCGCCGCGCTCTGCGCCCGGTCACCCGACTGTGTCCTCGGCCCCGATCCGGCGGCGGCGAACGAGCGTCTGCACGAGATCGTCGCGCCGCTGGTCGAGACGCCGGTGCCCACCGCCGAGGGCAGGGACGTGAGCGTCTGGGACGTCTACCTCGGCATCACCGCGGGCCTGGCGGCGGAGGCCCACTGGCCCTCGCTGATCTCCGCTCTGACCGCGCTCGACGCGGGGCGGGCCGAGGAGATCCTCGCCCTGCGCGACGGCTTCTACAGCCGCACCGCCGACGGCGTCTACACCACGGACATCGATACGAACATCGCCGTGCGCTGCATGGACTGGCCCCGCCTGACACCGGAGGAACAGACCGCGCACGCGCGCGAGGTCGCGAACGTCGCGCCCATGTTCGGCATCGACCTGCTGACGGCGGGGACCCACCACAGCGAGTGCGAGGCGTGGCCCGCCCCGCCGACACGCGACGTCCCGTGGCTCCCCGCCGATGTCGAGGGTCTGCCCGAGGCGCTCGTCGTGTCGCTCACCGGCGATCCCGCGACGCCGTATCCGGGTGGCGTCTCCATGGCACGAACCCTCGGCGCGAGCCTGCTCACCGTCGACGGCAAGCAGCACGGCGCCTACCTCCTGGGTGGCAGCACGTGCGTCGACGATGCGGTCGACGCCTATCTCCTCGACCTCGAGACCCCGCCGGCCGACGCCCGATGCAGCCTCTGACCCGCTCGGCACCCCGTTCCCGCAGACAGGAGAAGGTGACGATGGCCCTCCGACCCGTTCGACTCCACCAGGCACTGAGCCGCACCGTCCACACGATCACGCTGCCGGGCCCCGACGGCCCAGCCGTCTGGGCCGTCGAGACCCGTGCGACCGAGGACCACCGCGCCCGGCTCCACCGGGACGGGCAGTGCACCAGCACGGCCGAGATGCCCGCCACCTTCACCGTCCCCGGAGGGAGGATCGAGGTCGACGCCGGGTTGTACGGCGTCACCCGGGTCCATCTCGTCACCCCCGACGGGCGGGAACGCAGACTGGCCCCGGCCCCGGGGACCCTGGAGTACCGTCGCGCAGCCCTGACCCGGGACCGCCCGCGGACGAGCCGGGCGATCGCCGTCACCGCCGTGTTGATCCTGCTGGTCAATCTCGTCCTCGCCGCACCCGTATGGCTCGAGATGGTCACCTCGATCCCGGAGGTGGCGGACCGGGTCGGGATGTTCACCTCACCGGTGCCCCTACCCGGCTGGCTGCTCGGGACCCTCACGGTCGCCGGTGTCGTCGCCGCCGTGGAGCGAGCACTCACCTGGCGGCACCACCGCGTCGTCGACGCCGAGACCCTCTGGACCTCGCTCTAACCCGGCCCCTCCATCCGCAACCCCATCGGCCTCGGACCGGAGCCGCACCGACGTCCGACTCGTCGACGTTCGCGACCCGGTTCCCCGAGTCCGCGGTCACGACCTACCGCGAGGGGGCCGCCGCCCTCCTCCGCCGACGGTCCGGGCCCCGACGAGAGGTGCGGACCTCCACGCGGTGCCCGGTCAGCGGTGGCCGGTCATCGCCGGTCCTGGACCTGGGAGGGGTCCAGCGGTGCGTTGTCGCAGTAGCGCATGCCGTTGTGCTGGTCGGCGTGCGGCCCCTCCGGTCCCCATCCCCAGCAGTAGTCGTTGCCGGCCAGGACGGACGCCGACTCCCCGGCGCCGATCCCGACGGCGAGTGCGACGGCCGCCGACACCCTGCCCACCGTCGACCTGATGCTCGTGCGTGATTCTGCTCGATCCATGCCGGCCATGGTCCGGATGTCACTCGGGAGGGGTCCCGACCGGTCGAGGTGCAGGCGCGTCGACCCGGCCGAGCTCCGACGGCCCGGGGCACGGAAGCCGGTGGCGGACACCGCCCGGGCGCGTGTCCCGTCGCGGTGTTTAGCCGTGCCTACGACGGGTCACCCCGACGGGTGGACCTGACGAGGCCAGAGCTGATCGGAACGCCGGACGAGTCGGAGCGCAGCGCCGACGGCGCGTCCCCCACCCGGCACGCCGCCACGGTCGACGACGCCGACGTCGTCGACCAGTTCCGGCGTCTCGCACCGACGCTCCTGGACTGCGCGACGGTCGCCGAGGTGCTGGACGGGGTGCTCGACGCCGTGACACGCGTCGTGCCCGTGGCGGCGATGGCGAGCGTGACGATGCGCGACGACGAAGGCCACTACTACACACCGGCGTCCACCGGCGGGCCGGCCGAGGAGATCGACGTCGTGCAGTACCGCAGTGGTCGCGGTCCCTGCGTCGACGCCGCCCGGGAGGACGGCCCCGCGTCCGCGGTGTCGGACGACCTGCGGCGCGAGGAGCGGTGGCCCGAGCTGGCCGGGACCGCAGTGGGTCACGGGTTCCTCTCGGTGGCCGCGGTCGAGCTGCTCCCCGACGCCCGGCCGCCCCGGCTGCCGGGCGCGCTCAACGTGTACGGCTCCGAGCCGCAGGCCTTCGGCCGCGCCGACCTCGACCGCCTGACCATCCTGGCCGGCTACGCCTCGCTCGCGCTGGCGACCACCGACGCGATCTCGGCCGCGGAGCTCAAGCAGGCACATCTGCAGACGGCGATCGAGACCCGTGATGTCATCGGCCAGGCCAAGGGCATCCTGATGGCCCGCCGCGGGCTGGACGCCGACGAGGCCTTCGACCTGCTGCGCCGGACCTCGCAGGACATCAACGTGAAGCTGGCCCGCCTGGCCCGCACCGTCGCCGAGCGTCCCCAGGACATCGACTCCCTCTAGCGGCCCCGGGCGGGCGTTTGGGCACCCGTGCAGCGGGCAGACGCGTCGCATCCCGAGCATCGACCCCGGGGCGGTGCGAGGGCCAGGCCGGGGCGGTTGAGTTCCGACAGCCGCCCCGGCTGAAAAGCGAGTACTCCTGCGCCGGCATCCCGGGGGCGGTCCGATCCGGGCCCGGTCGGCTGATCCGGTGAGACCGTTGCCGAGCCGAGATGACTCCTGGTCACACCCACCGCGCATGGTCCGGCAACGATCTCCGCACCCCCCGACAGGTGGACATCAAGCGCTTTATCGGACATCTTTGCGCGACTGCGTCGTCGCCGTCCGCCCTGCCTCCGACGACCCGAGGCGAACACCACCACTGGGCGGACCGGTCGGCGGCCGGAGGAGGAGCGCGACGTGCAGGAACTCGCGCGCAGGCTCGGCCTGCGCACCCACCCGCAGATCTTCTTCTGGTCTGCAGGTCTGATCATCGCCTTCCTCGTGGTGCTGCTGCTCGCGCCCGGCCCCATCGGCGCGGCGTTCGACGCGGGTCGTGGGTGGATCACGACGAACCTCGGCTGGTACTTCGTCGTGGGCGTGACGACCTGGCTCGTGTTCCTGATCTGGGTGGCCCTGAGCCGCTACGGCACCCTGCGCCTGGGCGGTGACGACGCACGTCCCGCCTACTCGAACGTGTCCTGGTTCACCATGCTGTTCGCCGGGGGGATCGGGACCATCCTGATGTTCTGGGGGGTCGCGGAGCCGATCTCGCACTTCACGGCGCCCCCGGTCGACGGTGTCGAGCCCTACAGCGCCCAAGCCGCGCAGGACGCGATGTCCTTCGCGCTGTACCACCTGAGCCTGCACACCTGGGCCATCTTCACGCTGCCGGGGCTGGCCTTCGGCTACTTCATCTACCGCTACGACCTGCCGATGCGAGTCTCGTCGGTGTTCTATCCGTTCCTCAAGGAGCGGATCCACGGCCCGATCGGGCGGACGATCGACATCTTCGCGGTGCTCGGCACGGTGTTCGGCGTCGCGGTGTCGCTGGGCCTCGGCACCTCGCAGATCAGTGCCGGGCTGAGTGCGCTGCTGGGGGTGCCGGACTCCGTCGGCGTACGGGTGGCGGTCATCACCGTCCTCACCCTCGTGGCGACGGGGTCGATCGCGGTCGGGCTGGACAAGGGCATCCGTCGGCTGTCGAACCTCAACATCGGACTCGCGGTGGGGCTGATGCTGTTCGTACTCGTGGCCGGTGAGACCGTCTTCCTCCTCCGGCAGATGATCGAGACGACCGGGCTCTACCTGTCGAGCCTGCCGAGGCTGTCGTTCTGGAACGACTCCCTGGCCCCCTACACCGACGAGGACGGCTGGGGCTGGCAGGCCGGATGGACCGTCTTCTACTGGGCGTGGACGGTGACCTGGGCCCCGTTCATGGGTGTCTTCCTCGCCCGCATCTCGAAGGGGCGCACCATCCGCCAGTTCGTCGGCGGGGTGCTCGTGGCCCCGGCGACCTTCACGGTCGTCTGGTTCGTGATCTTCGGCTGGTCGGCGATGGCGATCGACGGCATCGGCGGGACCGGGGGGCCGATCTCGGCCGCCGTCGCCGACAGTGTGCCGCTCGCGATGTTCGCCTTCTTCGAGAACTTCCCGGCGGCGACACTCGTCTCCGGCATCGCCGTCGTCGTGGTCGCATTGTTCTTCGCGACGTCCGCGGACTCGGCCGCCCTCGTCGTCGACATGCTCTGCACCGGCGACGACCGGCCCAGTCCGATCCGGCAGCGCGTGTACTGGGGGCTCACCATCGGTGCGCTGGCCGCCTCGCTCATCGTCCTGGGCGGTGATGCCGCGCTGAATGCGCTGGAGCAGGTGATCACCGTGGTGGGGCTGCCGATCTTCACCATGGTCTTCGCGATGGTCTTCGCCCTCGTCGCCGGGCTCCGTTCCGAGGTCTCGCCCCGGATGGTGACGGTGCGGGGGCATCTCTCCGAGCAGCCGGTGGACGGGACCGGAACGGATGGCACGGCCGCCACGCGTGACGTCGCCGGACGGCCTGCGTCGTCGACCGACTGACGTGCGACATCCGGCCGGACCCGGACTCCGTGTCCGGTCGGATGTCGTCCGGGGCTGACCAGGGCCCCGGACGACGCGGCGGTGGACCGGGTGGTCACGGACCCACGGATCGGAGTGAGCGAACGACCCCCGACAGGGCCGGTGCTCAGTCGCGCGGGTCGCGCTCGGCCCGCTCGCGACGGAGCCGGTCGAGGTCGTCGTTCGCCAGCGCGCTCCAGAACCTCAGCGCGGCGTGCTCCATCTCCAGGCCCAGCTCGATCGTGATCATGCGCGGCTCGGCCCACTCCTCGCGACCGTGCCGGGCGACCATGTCCTCGTAGTCGGCGATCCGGCTCTCGTGCTGGCGGATCTGCTCGCGGGCGAGCTTCCCGACGTCGTCGGGGGATCCCGCCTCGTTGAAGAACAGCTTGAGCTCGGCGATGTCGCGCATCTGGAAGTGCTCGGCGGTGGGCGCCGCCAGCCACTCACGCAGGGCCGCCCGGCCCTCGTCGGTCAGGGAGTAGGTCTTGCGCCGCCGTCCGTGCTCCTCGGTGTCGAGGGCGAGCAGGCCGGCGTCGGCGAGCCGGTCCGGCTCGGAGTACAGCTGCGCGTGCGGGAAGTGCCAGAAGTAGCCGACGGAGCGGCTCACCGCCCGCTTCAGGTCGTACGGCGTCGAGGGCCCGCGCAACGCGATCATGCCCAGGACCAGATACGACGTCGTGGACAGTCGCATCCGCGCTCCTCTCGTGCCGGCCGGTGCTCCGCGGACTCTAGACGAGGCGGGTCGTCGGTCCGCGGATGCGGCTCGACCCTCGCACGTGCGTCCCGCCACCCGCGACCGCCCCTCCTGACACCGGAGCCCGCCGTACGGGGTCGCTCCCGAGGCCGGTGGAATCCGGGGCTTCCCCTCTGACAGTCTGAACCGTATGGTCTGAAACAGACTAACGACGAGGGGGTCGGATGGACCTGGTGACGACGCTGCGATGGGCGGCCGAGCGCAACCCCGACCGGCCGGCGGTACGCGGAACCGGCAGGTGGCTCTCCTACCGGGAGTGGGACGCGCGGACCGACCGGCTGGCCGGGGCCCTGCGGAGCCTCGGCGTGGAGCGGGGGGCCCGGGTGGGCCTGGTGATGCACGGCGGCGAGCAGCTCGCGAGCCTGCACCTGGCCGTGCAGAAGCTCGGCGCGGTCTCGGTGCCGCTCTCGACCCGGTTCGGGGTCGAGGAGCTCGGCTACTGCCTGGGCGACGCCGACGTCCGCCTGGTGGTCGCCGACGCCGCGCACGCCGAGCGGGTCGCCGCCGCCGGCCTGGGGGACCTGCTGCGGGACGTGGCGGCCGTCGACGAGCTCGCCGAGCGGCTCGACACCGCGGTCTGCGCCGTCCCGGACGAGTCGGACCTCAGCGTCATGCTCTACACGTCGGGGACCACGGGGAAGCCGAAGGGTGTCCCGCGTACCCACCGGGCCGAGCACGTGGCAGCGGTCGCGCACGTGATGCAGACCCGGCAGCGGCAGGGGGTCGCGACCCTCGGGGTGATGCCGCTGTTCCACACGATGGGCCTGCGCACGCTGCTGGCCTCCGTCGTGGTCGGGGGCACGTGGGTGGGCCAGCCCGCCTTCGACGCCGACGAGTCGATGCAGCTGATCCTCGAGGAGAACGTCGGTTCCCTGTACCTGGTGCCGACGATCTACTGGTCGCTGCTGCGCACCGGACGGCTCGGGGACGCCCGTGCGCTCGACAACCTCGCCTACGCCGGCGCCGCCATGACCCCGTCGCTCGCCGAGAAGCTGGTCGAGCAGGTCGCGCCCACCTCGTTCGTCAACCACTTCGGCTCGACCGAGATCTACACCTTCACCATCGGGCCCGACGTCGCCGCCAAGCCCGGCTGCGCCGGGCGGGCGGGGCTGTTCTCCCGGGTCCGGCTGATCGCGCCCGACGCGGGCGCCCCGGTCGACGAGGAGGTCCCGCGCGGGACGCAGGGTCAGGTGATCGTCTCGATGGCCTCGCCCGAGGCCTTCGGCGGCTACCGGAACCGGCCGGACGCGAACGCCAAGGCCATCCGGGACGGGTGGTACCACACCGGTGACCTCGCCGTCGCCGACTCCGACGGCGACCTCTGGGTCTCCGGCCGCACCGACGACATGATCAACTCCGGTGGCGAGAACATCTACCCGGACGACATCGAGTCGGTCCTGACCCGCTGTCCCGCCGTCGACGACGTCTGCGTGGTCGGGCTGCCCGACGAGCGCTGGGGACACGCGGTGACCGCGTTCGTGGTCCCCGTCCGCGGGACCGACCCGCTGGCCGCGGCCGAGCAGGCCCTGGCCTGGGCCCGGGATCAGCTGCCGTCGCTGAAGCGGCCGAAGCGGGTGATCGCCGTCGACTCGATCCCGCGGTCCGGGGTCGGCAAGACGCTGCGCCGCACGCTCGTCGCGGGCGAGTACGACCTGAGGGGAGAAGCACGTGTCTGATGTGTCCGATGTGTCTGATGTAGGTGAGGCCGCCCGCACCTGGGTCCCCAGCCGGGACGAGGACGCCGCGCTGGTCACCGGCCGGGGCGCGTTCCTCGACGACCTGGACCCGCTGCCCGGCACGCTGGTCGCCACCGTCGTGCGCTCCACCCGTCCGCACGCCCGGCTGCGCTCGGTCGACCTGAGCCGCGCCCGGGCCCATCCGGGGGTGGCGGCGGTGATCGGCCCCGATGAGGTGCGCGCCGCGCTGCGGCCCTTCCCCCTGTCGACCGGCGCGGTGATGCCCTACCTGCCCACCGGTGTGGACAAGGTGCGCTTCGTCGGCGAGCCGATCGCCGTCGTCGTCGCCTCGGACCGCTACGTCGCCGAGGACGCCGCCGAGCTCGTCGCCGTCGAGTACGACGACCTGGGTGCGGTCACCGCGGCCCGCGCCGCGCTGGAGCCGGACGCGCCGCTGCTGCACGAGGACGCCGGGTCCAACGTCGCCACCGACCGGACCTTCTCCTTCGGCCCCGTCGAGGAGCGGTTCCGCGACGCCGCGCACGTGGTGACCGGTCGCTACGACTTCCCGCGCTACTCCTCGGTGCCGATGGAGTGCTACTCGGTCATCGCGCAGTGGAACGAGGGCGACGCCGGCCCCTCGGTCGAGGCCTGGGCGAACTTCCACGGACCGTTCTCGATGGTCCCGGTCATGGCCGGCGCGCTCGGTATCCCGACGTCGCGGGTGCGGCTGCACGTCCCCGCCGACATCGGCGGCAGCTTCGGGATCAAGGCGGGCATCTACCCGTACGTGGTGCTGATGGCGCTGGCCTCGAAGCACTCCGGCACGCCGGTGCGGTGGGCCGAGGACCGCGTCGAGCACCTGATGGCGAGCTCCACCGGTGCGGACCGGGCGATGACCTTCTCCGCCGCGGTCGACGCCGACGGCACCGTGACGGCCCTGCGCACCGACCTGATCGACAACGTCGGCGCCTACCTGCGCCCGCCGGAGCCGTCCACGCTCTACCGCTGCTACGGCAACATCACCGGGCCCTACCGCATCGACGCCGTCGAGATCCGGGCCCGCGCCGTGGTCACGAACACCATGCCGACCGGGCTGAACCGCGGCTTCGGCGGCCAGCAGCTCTACTTCGGGCTGGAGCGGCTGATGGACGCGGTCGCCTCGGCGACCGGCCTGGACGTCGTCGAGGTGCGTCGGCGGAACCTGGTGTCGGCGTTCCCGCACGAGACGGCGACCGGTGGCGTGTATGACTCCGGCGACTATCCCGCGGCGCTGGACCTGGCGGTGAAGAACGCGGACCTCGCCGAGCTGGAGCGCCGGCGGGAGGCGGCCCGGGCCGAGGGCGCCTTCTACGGCATCGGTACCGCCCTGGTCGTCGACCCGTCGGGCACCAACATCGGCTACGTCGGGCTGGCCACCCCCGCCGAGGACCGCAGGCCGGGCCGGGACAAGTCCGGCTCCACCGAGCACGTCCGGATGTCGGTGGACCTGCAGGGGATCGTGACCGTGCTGCTCGGGTCGGTTCCGCAGGGCCAGGGCCACGCCACCGTGGCGCGGAAGGTCGCGGCGCAGCGGCTCGGGCTGCCGATCGCGCAGGTACGGGCGGTCGTCGACATGGACACCGCGACGACCCCGTGGACGGTCACGTCCGGGTCGTACTCGTCGCGGTTCGCGCCGCTCGTCACGAGCGCGGTCGTCGCCGCCGCGGACACCATCGCCGCCACGGTGAAGGCGGCCGGGGCCACGCTGCTGGAGGGGGCCGACCCGGGCGAGCTGACCCTGCTCGACGGGAAGGTCGTCCACCCGGACGGCCGTTCGGTCGCCTTCCGGCACGCCGCCGGCGTCGTGCACTGGGACCCGGCGTCGCTGCCCGACGGCGTCCCCGCCCGGCTCTACGCCGAGGCCGAGTTCTCCCCGCGGGAGACCCGCGCGGCCACGGCGGACGACCGGATCAACTCCTCGCTCTGCTACGGCTTCGTGGCCGAGATCGTCGCGGTGCGGATCGACCCGGACACCCTGGAGATCGAGGTCGACCGGGTGTCCTCGGTGCACGACGCCGGGACCGTCCTCGACCAGACCCTGCTCGACGGCCAGGTCTACGGCGCGCTCGTGCACGGCCTCGGCGGCGCCGCCTACGAGCAGTTCACCCACGCCGACTCCGGGCAGCCGACGGCGGCGACGTTCCTCGACTACCTGTGCCCGACCAGCGCCGAGGCCGGGTTCGACCTGCGTACCGACCACGTGGTGACCCCGTCACCGCTGACCCCGCTCGGCGCCAAGGGCTGCGGCGAGGGGTCGTCCATGAGCTTTCCCGTGGCCTACGCCAACGCCGTCGCCGACGCGCTGGCACCCCGCGGGATCGACATCACCCGCCTGCCGCTGCACGGCGAGGTACTACACCAGCTGCTCACCGAGAAGGAGAACTCCTGACATGGCACTCACCGGCGGCGACGTCGTCCTGACCCGCGAGCACGACGGGCGGGTCGCCTACCTGACCCTGTCCCACGGCAAGTACACGGTCGTCACGATGGAGATGCGCAGGCTCGTCGCCGAGCGCTTCGCCGAGATCGACCGGGACCCGCAGGTCCGCGTCGTGGTGGTCCGCTCCGACGGCCAGCACTTCACCTCCGGCGGCGACATCGCCGGGTTCATGGAGGTCGACCCGATCGACCTCACCGACCTCGGCCAGGACGTCACCGCCCCGGCCCGCAGCACCAAGCCGGTCATCGCCGCGATCGACGGCTACTGCTTCGGCGTCGGGCTGGAGATGGCGCTGTCCTGCGACATCCGGCTCGGCACCGGCCGCACCCAGCTCGCACTGCCCGAGATGAACCTCGGCATGATCCCCGGCTCCGGCGGTACCCAGCGCCTGGCCCGGCTGATCGGCCTGTCCCGGGCGAAGTTCCACATCATGACCGCGACCCGGATCCAGGCCCAGCAGGCGCTCGACTGGGGCATCCTGGCCGGCCTGTACGACGACCGCGACGCGCTCTACGCCGAGGTCGACGCGCTGGCACTGAAGATGGCCGGCTTCTCCCCGGCCGCGCTGCGCACCGCCAAGGAGGTCCTCGACCGCGGCGTCGACGGGCCGCTCTACACCGGCATCGAGCTGGAGCGGAAGGCCTACTCGATGCTGCGGGCGACCGAGGACTTCGCCGAGGGCGTGAAGGCCTTCGGGGAGAAGCGCACCCCGAACTTCACGGGCCGCTGATGAAGGCCGCACCGTTCGCCTACGTCCGCCCCGGCCGGCTCGACGACGTGCTCGGCGAGCTCGCCGGCGGCGACGGCAAGGTGCTGGCCGGCGGCCAGTCCCTGGTGCCGGTCCTCGCGATGCGCCTGGGCCGCCCCGGCACCCTGGTCGACATCACCGCCGTGCCCGAGCTGACGTCGGCCGGACCGGACCGGGACGGGTACCGGATCGGCGCGGCGGTGCGGCAGCGCGCGGTCGAGCACGACCGGGCCGCCCACGCCGTCCCGCTGATCGGGATGGCCATGCCGTTCGTCGGGCACCGGGAGCTGCGCAGCCGGGGCACCGTCTGCGGCAGCCTCGCCCACGCCGACCCGGCCGCCGAGCTGCCCGCCGTCGCCTGCTGTGCGCAGGCGACGGTCGAGCTGGCCGGCCCGGCCGGGCGGCGGAGCATGCTCGCCGAGGAGTTCGTGACCGGCGCGATGACCACCGCGGCCGGGCCGGAGGACGTCGTCGTCGCGGTGACGTTCCCGCACGCCCGGCCGGGGGAGGGGTTCGGGTTCGCCGAGATCGCCCGCCGGCACGGCGACTTCGCGCTCGCCGGCGTGGTCACCCGGGTCCGGGTCGGTGACGACGGCGCGGTGACCGAGGCCCGGCTGACCGGGTTCGGGATCTCCGACCGCGCCGTGACCCGCGACGTGACACCGCTGCTCACCGAGCACGAGGACGACCTGCGCCCGGCCACCGCCGCGCTGGCCGACGACGTCGTCGACACCGGCGGGGACACTCACGGATCCACCGGCTACCGGCGCCGGTTGTTCGGGGTCCTCGCCGCCCGCGAGCTGTCCCGTGCGCTGCACCGCGCCCGGGACCGGAAGGAGCGTTCATGACCACGGTGGAGCCGAGGCGGACACGTACTGCGGAGCCACGGGACCGCGTCGCCGCCGACGAGACCGTCGGGATCACGATGACGGTGAACGGCACCGGGACGACCGTCACCGTGCCGCCCCGTGCGCACCTCGGTGACGTGCTGCGCGAGCAGCTCGGCCTCACCGGTACCCACCTCGGCTGCGAGCACGGCGTCTGCGGCATGTGCACCGTGCTCGTCGACGGCGAGGCCGCCCGCGCCTGCCTGCTGTTCGCGGTGCAGTGCGAGGGCGCCGAGATCGTGACCGTGGAGGGGCTGGGCACCCCCGAGGACCAGCACCCGCTGCAGCAGGCGTTCTCCGCCCACCACGCGCTGCAGTGCGGGTTCTGCACCCCCGGGATGCTCATGAGCAGCTACGACCTGCTCAGCAACACCCCGGAGGTGGAGAGCGAGGAGCTGCCCGAGCAGATGTCCGGCGTGCTCTGCCGGTGCACCGGCTACCGCGGGATCCTCGCGGCCGTCGACGACGTGCGGCAGAGCCACCCGGACGGCGTCCCGGGGCCCCGGGCGTGCGGCGCGCGGACCCTGGTCGGGCGGGGGACCGGTGGCGGCAGCGGCGCCGGCGCCCCCGCCGAGGACGTGCCGGCGGCGGCGCTCGCGCAGGAGGTGCGGCTGCCCTCCGGTCCGCCGTCCGCGGTCGTCGACGTCACCAGCGCGCTCCGGCAGCCGGTCGAGCGGGTCTGGGCGGTGCTCGACGACTTCGACCTGCTCGCCCGCTGCCTGCCCGGTGCCCGGCTCACCGAGGTGCTCGACGGCGACCGCTACCGGGGCCGCGCCGTCGTCGCGCTAGGCCCGGTGAAGCTGTCCTTCGACGGCCTGGCCCAGGTCGTCGAGCGGGACCCCGCCGCGCACCGGCTGCGGTTCCACGCCCAGGGCGCCGACGCCGGCGGCAGCGCCACCCAGGCCGACGTCGTACTGGCGGCCGAGGCCGGCCCGGACGGCGGCACGATCCTCACCGCGCACGCCGACGTCCACCTCACCGGCCGGGTCGCACAGTTCGGCCGGGCGCTGGCCGGTGACGTCTCGCGGCGGCTGTTCGAGCAGTTCGCGACGAGCGTCGACGAGGCCGCCGAGACCGGGTCGGTCACCGAGCCCGGCCGCGGTGCGCAGCTCCGCCTGGTGCTGGGGACCGTCCGGGACACCGTCGGCGCGCTCGTCCGCCGGGGCCTCACCCGCGTCCGCACACTGCGGCGCCGGTAGCCGCCCGCTCCCTGCCCGGTGAGTGATCGCAAGGAGGCGACACCATGACCGCATCGACCGACGAGCCCGCCGAGGGCCCGGCCGCCGCACCGCCCACCCCGCCGGCCGAGCCGCGGCCGACCCGCCGCATCGAACCCGGCCCGGGGATCCGGTCCGGGCTGCGCGACCTGCCCCGGCGGCTGAACCCCGCAACGGTCGGCGCCGGGGTGGTCGCGGCCGTGTTCGGCTGCACCGGGCCGGCGCTGATCGTGATCGACGGTGCCGCCGCGAACGGCCTGGACAGCCGGGTGATCGCGTCGTGGATCTTCGGGATCTACGTCTTCGGCGGCCTGATCTCGCTGTTCCTCGCCCTGCGCTACCGGATGCCGGTCGTCGGCGCCTTCTCCATCCCGGGGGCCGTCCTGGTGGTGGGGGCGCTGGGGACGTTCCCGTTCTCCGCCGTCGTCGGCGCGTTCCTCGTCGCGGGACTGCTCGTGCTCGTGCTCGGGCTGTCCGGCCTGATCGGCACCGTGTCCCGGTGGCTGCCGCAGCAGATCGTGATGGCGATGATCGCCGGGGCGCTGATCCGGTTCGGCACCGGGGTGGTGACCGCGGCCGAGTCCGCGCCGTGGATCGTCGCGGCCGCGGTGGCCGGGTTCCTGCTGCTGTCCCGGTTCGTCCCGGCGGTGCCCGGCGCGCTCGGTGCGCTGGTCGCCGGGCTGGCCGCGGCCGCGGCCACGGGCGGCTTCACCACGCAGGCCACCGCCGTCGAGGGCTGGACGGCACCGGTGCTCGTGGCGCCGACGTTCGACCTCGCCGCGATCCTGGCCGTCGGGATCCCGCTGGCGGTCCTGGTGATCGCCGCGGAGAACGCACAGGCCTACGGCGTGCTGCTCAGCCAGGGCTACCGGCCCCCGATCAACGCGATGACGGTCGCGAGCGGCGTGGGCGGGCTGCTGGCCCCGCTGACCGGCGGCCACAACGCCAACGTCGCGGGCCCCATGACCGCGATCTGCTCGGGTCCGCAGGCCGGGCCGGACCCCGACGCCCGGTACGCCGCGAGCGTCGTCAACGGCGTGCTGTTCGTCGCGTTCGGCGTCCTCGCCGGGATCGCGGTCACCGCGGTCACGGCGCTGCCGACCGAGCTGGTGGCGGTCGTCGCGGGGCTCGCCATGATCGGGGTGCTGGTGTCGTCGTTCCGGGGTGCGTTCGGGGAGGGCCGGTTCCGGACCGGTGCGCTCACGGCCCTGGTGGTGGCGATGAGCGGGGTCGCGCCGCTGGGGATCTCCAGCCCGTTCTGGGCGCTCGTCGCGGGGGTCGCGATCTCCGCGGTGGTCGAGCCGGGTGACTTCCGGGTGCGGGCCGCGACCGGGTGAGCCCCGGGACGCGGTCCGGTCAGGCGGTGACGGCCGGAGTGGGCCAGGTGAAGCGGTCGTCCTCGGCGTAGTCCTCGCACCGCGCCCGCAGCGCCGCGGTGACCTGGTCGGGGGCGTCCGCCCCGACCAGGAGCCGGAACGGGCCGTCGGGCGCGTGGACGTGCCGGCGCAGGGCGTCGACCGCCTCCGCGACGGGCGCCCCGAGCGGCCCCTCGGCCCGCCACGGCACCTCGGCCGTCCCGAACAGCTCGCGCCGCAGGTCGTCGTAGACGGCGGACGGGGTCGCGAAGTGCATCCCCGAGCCGGCCCAGTCCGTGTCGAACCCGCCGAGCTGGGCCACGGTGACGCGGACGCCGAACCGGGCCACCTCACCGGCGAGCGCCTGGGAGAAGCCCTCCAGCCCCCACTTGCCCGCGTTGTACAGACCCAGGGTCGGCATGGCACCGACCGCGCCGGTCGTGGAGATCTGGACGATGTGCCCCGCCCCCTGGGCGCGCAGGTGGGGGAGCACCGCCTGGGCGACCCACAGCGGTCCCAGCAGGTTCGTGTCCACGATGTCGCGCGCCTCCGCCTCCCCGGCCTCCTCGACCGCTCCGACGAGGCCGTAGCCGGCGTTGTTGACGACGACGTCGAGACGCCCGAACCGCGCGACACCGGCCGAGACCGCGGCCCGGACCGCGTCCCGGTCGCGGACGTCCGCCGTCGCGACGTGCAACGCCGACGGGAACTCCGTACGCAGGTCGGCGAGCGCGTCGGCCTGCCGGACGGTCGCCACCACCTGCTCGCCGGCGTCCAGCGCGGCCCGGGTCAGTGCCCGGCCCAGCCCCCGGCCGGCGCCGGTCACGAACCAGACGGGTTCTGGGGTGGCCGTCATAGGAACTCCTCGTCGTCGTGAACGGGCCGGAGAAACGATACGGAACGTTCCGTATCATATGCCATGCTGTTCCGGCGGGGTGGCCCCGCTCGGCCGCACCGGGATGTTTACGCCCGTTCGTGCCTACTCGACCGGACTCGGGCGATGTCGTGTTCGCGGACGTCCGCGGCATTGCGTCGGCTGTGGTTGTCCCTCGACCGGAGACTCGAACGGACCACGATCGGACGGTCTGAGTCGCGCCGAGCCGGTATCGACCCAGCTCCCGGGCGACCGTTTCGCTCGGAACGGTGACATGCGGGCACTGCCCGCAAACGCTGCGTGTCGGGCCACTAGGGTCGTTCGGGTCGATGGGACGATGAATCGGCGGCACGACGAGCGGAACGGCGGCCACATGATCCTGGATCTCCTCCCAGCCCTCGGGCCGCGCTGATGGCCCGCCTGCACGTTCTGGGTGACTGGCACGGGCCCGGGGAGGAGAAGTCCGCCCGCCACCTCGCCGATGCCCTCCCACCGCGGTGGGACGTGATCGCCGGACGGCAGGTCCCGGACTCGATGGGCACGGTCGACCTGGACCTGGACCTGGTCGTCGTCGGTGACCACGCGGTGTTCGTCTGCGAGGAGAAGGCGTGGGGCCGGGAAGTCCTGGTGGGCGAAGTCGCGTGGTACGTCGACGGCGACCGTCGGCACAACCCCGCCAACCAGGTCGCGCATGCGTCGCGGGTGCTGGCCGGGCGTCTGCGGACGAAGGTCCCCGGATGGGCGGCGGCCCTGACCCGGCTCCCGCGGGGCACCCGCCCCGTCTCCGGGCATGTCGTCCTGTCGCACGACGCCCTCGCACTGCGTGGCGCCGAGGAGCTCGGCCCGGGCGTGGTACTCCGGCTGGCCGATGCCGCGGCGCGGCTCGTCGACCACGACGCCGCGTTCTCCGCCGCGCTCGCCCCGCTGCGTACGGCCCTGATGGACTACCTGCTCGGGCTGCAGCAGCGCGGCGACGACCGGCCGCCGCGCAAGATCATGCAGTATCGCGTGCTCGGGCGGTCGATGACCCAGGGCAACGCCCGCATCTTCCCCACCCGCAACCCGGCGGGGGAGAACGTCTACCTCCACTGCGTGCCGGTCACCGGGAGCGATCCCGCCGCGGCGCACCGGCTCGCCACCCGCGAGCACGACGCGCTCCAGGCGCTGGCTGCCCGTGAGCGGACCTGGCGGGTCCAGGGCTGGTTCGAGTGGGAGGGCTACGTCGTCACCCCCGTCGTGGTCGCGATGGACGGCACCAGCCTCGGCAAGCTCGCCCACGAGGCGCAGGGTCCGGTCGACGACGAGGTGGGCCGGGCCGTCGTGCAGGACGCGTTCGCCGCACTCGCCGACGTGCACGCCCAGGGCATCACCCACCGGGCCCTGCAACTGCGCAGCATCGAGGTGACTCCGCCGCCGCAGAACCGGGTCAGGTTCCGCGACCTGAGCCGCGCCCACCTGCCGTCCGCCCAGACCATCGCGCCGGTACTCGCCGACGACCATCCGTCCTCGGCGTTCCAGCCGCCGGGGACGGCCCCGGAGTTCTTCCAGCCGGGTGACGATGTCTACGCCCTCGCCCTGTGCCTCGTGCAGTGGCTGCACGGTGACGCCGGTGACCAGCCCGACCACGACCGTGCCCGCTCCCGGGCCACGGGGCACACGGTGTTCGGGGACCTGCTGCGCCGGTGCCTCGACCTGGACATCACCGTCCGGCCCACCGCCGCGGAAGCGGCCGCTCTGACCAGTCCCGCCCCGCCGCCGGCTCCGGAGCCGGAGCCGGCCGTGGCAGTGGTATCGCCCTCGCCGGTCGAGGACGAGCGCATGGAACCGGACGGGCTGCTCGCGGGCCGCTACCGCCTGCTGCACCGTCTCGGCGAGGGCGCCTGGGCCGTCACCTGGCTGGCCTGGGACGAGCGGCTGGAGGTGCAGCGCACGCTCAAACACCTGCATCCGCACCGGTCGCAGTTCGAGCACGTGCGGGCCGAGTACATGAACGCCGACGCCCTGGCCAGCCGCTACTGCGCCCGCGTCTACGACGTGCTGGCCAGGCCCGCCCCGGGCGTGCTTGTCCAGGAGTACGTCCCCGGTCAGAGTCTGCACGACGCCGCGCAGAACGACCGCATCACCGACGAGGAGCAGGTGCGGCGGATCGCCGTCGACGTCCTGAGGGGGCTCGCCGACGCCCACGAGCAGCTGCTCTACCACCGCGACGTCAGCCCGAACAACATCATCGTGCGGGAGGACGGCAGCGCCGCACTGATCGACTTCGGGTTGTCGATGCGAGTGACCGATGCCAAGTCCGCCGTCGGATCCCCACCCTACACCGCGCCCGAGGTGATCACCCGGCGGCACTGGACGCCCGCCGCGGACATCTACAGCGCCGCGGTGTCGGTGTTGGACGCGGTGCTCGGCCGCTATCCGTACGCGGGGCTGTCGCTCGACGAGCGCCGCACCATGGTGCCGCCGTCACAGGCTCAGCGTCACCGCTACGGCGGTGCGCTGCTCGACACGCTGTTCCGGGCGGCGGCGTTCGACGAGAAGGACCGGCCGCAGAACGCCCGTGCCTTCGCCGACGAGGTCGACCGCGCACGGGACACCTCGCCCCCGCCCAGCGGAACCACACGCCTGGTCAACCCGACTGTCGGCGCATTGCGCGGCCTCTACCGGCGCAGCGAGATCGGCAACGCCGGCAACCGCGGGATGGATGACGAGTTCGCCCACGACACCTACGTCGACACCCGCCTCGACGACGAACTCCTCCCCGCCGTGCTGGACGGGGATCTCGACGTCGTCGTGCTCAGCGGCAACCCTGGCGACGGCAAGACGGCGTTCCTGGTCCAGGTCGGCCGCGCGCTCGACGAGCGCGGCGCGCAGACCCTCGCGACCGACGCTGCCGGGTGGCGTAAGCGGCTCGGCGGGCGCACCTTCGCTGCCGTCTACGACGCGTCGGAGTCGCATGGCGACCTCACCGCCGACGATCTGATGCGGTCCGCTCTCGATCCCGGCGACGGGGACGACCCGACCAGGCGCACCGTGCTACTCGCCGCCAACGACGGCCGCGTCGCCCAGTTCTTCGGCGAGCACGCCGACCGCTACCCCGAGGTGGTCACCGCGCTGGACCGGCAACGCGCGGACCGGCCGTCACCCGGCGCCCGCGTCGTGCTCGTCGACCTCAAGCGCCGCGCCCTCGCACTTCCCGCCGACTCGGAGCGGACCGGACTCGGCCTCGGCATCCTCGACGTGCTGACCGACCCGCCCCGGTGGAGCCTCTGCACCGGCTGCAGAGCGCACGACGTGTGCCCCATGCGGCGCAACGCCGCGCTCCTGCGGACCGACGGCGCCCGCACCGCCCTGTCGGAGCTCCTGCTCACCAGCCACCTGCGCCGACGGCGGCGCGCGACCGTGCGCGACGTGCGCTCGGCGCTCGGCTGGGTCATCACCGGCGACCTGTCCTGCGACGCCGTGCACCGTGAGTACGACCGCGGGCAGGACCCCGCCTCCGGTCCGGGGCGGCTCGCCCCGGACCTCGCGTTCACTCCGGACACCGGCGACTACCTGGTCGACGAGTGGTCTGAACTCGACCCGGCCGGCCTCGCCGCACCCGGTGTCGGCCGCGCAGCCCGTGCCGACCGGAGACTGTTGCCGGACCTGTCGGCGGTCGAGAAGGACGTCATGGGGGCGTTGAAGCGGTCGCTGTTCTTCGGTGCCTGGGAGGCGCCGCCCTCGGCGCGCCGGGAGGTCCGCGGCTACCGCTACCTCGACGAGTACCTCGCCGCTCTCGGCACCCCGAACCCGGCCCTGCCCCGGATGCTCCTCGGTGTCTCGCGGATCCTGGCGTACCCCGGCTACGACGGTGCGCAGCTCGCGCTGCGCGACCGCGCCTATGACGACCCGTCGGTGCGTGCGATCGTCGTGGTCAAGGAGCTGGAGGCGGGTGAGTTCCGGCTCGAACCGGCGGCGTCGCCGTCGCCGTATGTCGAGTCGTTCACCGACCAGCTCGTGCTGCGGCACCCCGGGTCCAACGCCCGGCTGCGCGTGACGGTCGACGTTGCAGAGGTGCTGCTGCGCGCCGCGGACGGGGAGATCGTCGGTGACACCGCGTCGGCCGCCCTGCGGCAGGAGATCGAGGGCTTCGGGAACCGGCTGCGGTTGCAGCCGGCACGGTCGGTCCGGGTGGTGGACGGCTCCGGCCGCGCCGTCCGCGCGACCGTGATCGACGGCGGGCGGATCGCCCTGGAGGACGGCTCGTGACGATCACCCTGCCCAAACCGCTGCGCACCTACCAGTACCGGCCGCTCACGGTGTTCTCGCTGCTCGACACCGACACCGACCGGGTGCTGCCGCAGCTGTTCGAGATGTGTGTGAAGGGCGGCCGGTCGAGCCGGTCGCGGACCGACTCGAAGGATTTCGTCGGCTACCGGGACACCCTGCTGCGCGAGGGCGCGATCGTCGGCTACTCCGATCAGTGGCAGTCCTTGGTAGACGGGTGGCTACGTACCTGCGTCGTCGACATGGGCGCCTTCGGACGTGGACATCGAGGGGAACAGATGCTGGCGGTCGCGCCGCTGACCCTCGCCGCTTACCGCGCCGGGCTACCGAGAGACCGGACCCGGCATGGAGGGATGGATGACTTCGCCTACCAAGCCTTGATCGAGGAGCTCGTTCGGGGTGGGTCGGAGAACCCGGCGGCCGAACTTCGTGAGCTGGTCGTTCGCACTGTCGGCCGCGGATTGTCGATCGGCCCGCAGCCCCGGTGGGAGCCGCAGCTCTCCGACCCGTCACAGCTCGACATCGGCGCGCTGTTGGAGTTCCGCTTTCTCGAGGGCTTCGACATGGCCGACGCTCGAGCGATCGAGAGCCGCGCGGGCGACAGCCCGATGCCTTCGGTCGCAGCTCAAGTCGGTGCGGACCTCCTGGGTCACCTTCGTGCCTACGGGAATGTCGTTCCGACCCAGTCGCTGATGGCGAGTTTCGCAGCGCTGCTCGCTACCGGCGTCTACACCTTCACGCTGCGTGCCAACGCAGCCGGAAGAATGCTCCTCGCTAGCGGTGGCGAGCTGCCGCCGGACATGCAGCGTGCTGACGGGGCCAGTGCCGCCTGCCCGTCCGATCTGGAGATCTACTGCGACCTCACCGGTGACCTCGGGTCGATCTCCGACCGACTCGCGCGTCGTTGTGTCGAACGCGATCTGGACCGGACCCGCCTGGCATTCCGGGACCGCATGACCTTCGTCGTCATTGAGCAGGCATTGAACCGGATCCCGGCTGAGAAGGCGCGTTTCGATGGTCTCGACCGGCCCGGTCAGCTCGGGCTGCTGGCGTCGCTTCGCGGTCATCGGCGCGTGGAGTCGTATTGCGAAGCACGTATCGACGACCTGGTCGCGGAGGCTGAGGGCAGCGATACCGTGACAGAGACTGAAATCGATTTTCTTCGCGAAGTGCAGGGCCGAGAGCACGCAGAACTCGACAAACTCCTTGATGTCATGCAGTTCGTCAGCCAGAGCAAGGCGTTGACGAACTCCGTAGGTTGGCTTCGCAGCGTCGGAGGCCTGACCAAGCCCTACGGCTTGCTCGACGGCGTGTCCACGAACCGCCGCTCCTGGCGCTACGCCCCCAGCGACGAGCAGCTGACAGCCCTCCTGATGGCCCTGTTCCTGACTCCGGACGGCACCTCCTACCGGCGTGCCATGCCGCTGCAGGACGTCCTCGCCGGACTACGCGACCGCTACGGGCTGCTCATCGACCGGCCACCGGCCTTCCTCGACGGCGCCGAGGCCCGGGCCGCGGCGACCGCGAACGTCGAGGCGTTCAAGCGCCGCCTGCAGCTGCTGGGCTGCTTCGACAGCCTGTCCGACGACTTCTCCGTGCAGACCGTCCGCCACCCCCTCGGAGACGCCTGATGACCACGGCACCCACCGCAGCAACCGCCCGCACCGGGCTGCCCGAACTGATCATCGAGACCCTCGCCGCGCAGATCGTCGACGCGATCGAGGGTCACGGAGCCGGGCACTGCGTGCGGATCGACAGCATCCGTCAGGCGGACGCCGAGGCACTGGTCCGTACGGTCCGCAGCAAGCTCGCCGCCCCCGCTGACGCCGACGTACACGTCCTGGCCGGGGAGGACCGGCCGGCCGACGGGGACCTCGCCGTCCCCGCGGAACGTGCGGTGGAACTGCGCAACCGCAAGGAACGCCCTCTGATCCTGATGGTCCCCATCGGGAGCGGCAGCAGCGCCAGCTCGCTGGACAACAGCTTCGCCCGGATCGACGTCGCCGGTCTGCTCACCGAGACCGGCGAGAACCTCGTCGCCGACATCGGGGACCCCGAGGTGCAGGACGCTGTCCGCCGCGTCGGACGGGAGCTGGGCCGCGACCGGCCGGTCGAGGCATGGGCCCGCTACGTCGCGACCGTCCTCGACGACCCCCGGTGGGAGACCGCGGGGGGAGCGCTGTGGATGGTCGGTCTGGTCCCCGACCTCGGTGGGGAGTCTCTCGTCGAGCGGCTCTCGCGCAACGCTCGCTGTGTCAAGGCCATCTCTCGGCCGCTGCGTGCCGTCGCATCGGTTCCCGACCGGCTCAGCGGCGCCGGCGTTCCGGAGGGCGCGGTCCGCGATCGCATCACCGCCTTCCTCACCGCGCCGGACGTCGATCTCTCCGACGCGGTGTCCTGGGCCGGGGACCTGGGTGACCCGGACCGCGCGGATGCCCTGACGTTTGAGCACTGGCCGCACGGCCAGGCCCTGTACGTGCCTGTGACGTCGCTACAGGTCACCCCGTTCCTCAAGGAGGACGGCGCGCTGCGGGCCGGGACCCGGCTGCTGCAGGACAGCCCCGGCGAGCTGCCCTACCTGGAGCTGGGGGAGGACAGCCCCGCGTCGGTCACTCTCGCCTGGAAGACCGATCCGGCAACGACCACCGCGATCGACCGCTGGCTGCTGGAGGCGCTGCCGCCGGAGGATCTGCGCGACGAGGACACCGAGCCGTTCGCCAAGCAGACCGTCAAGGGCGACAAGCGCCGTGGCACCGTCCGCGTCGACCTGGCCGAGGAGGACCTCGCCGCCGCCGCGCTGCTGGTCGTGCGGCTGACCGCGCTCGACGAGACCGGGCAGCCCGTCGCGCTCGCCGGGGGCGTGGACGCGGTCGAGGAGAGCCAGCAGTTCGCCGTCCGCTGGGAGGCCGAGGCGGCCACCCCGAGCGCCGGCCGGCGCGCGTCGGCACCGTCGATGGCCCAGGCTCGGCTCGACGCCGCGCTCGACGGCCAGGACGATCTGGCCACCGACGCCCCCGCCTGGGACGGCGGCACCTTCTCCGTCCGGCTCGGCGGGCGGCGGACCGTCCGGCTGTCCCTCAGCCCGGCGCTGACGGCGTTGCAGCGACGCATCCTGGACGAGCGCGGCCTGTCCACCGCGTGGGAGGCACAGGGGCGGCTCGGTGAGACCCTCGACATCGGCACCGTGGAGCCGATCCGCGAGGAGCTGCCGCAGACGTTGTCCGAGCGGCGGCGCAAGCTGTTCGACCGTCTCTCCGCGCGCCACCCGCAGGACGTCGTCGAGGCTCTCGAGTGGGACGAGGACCTGCGCGTCGAGGTCGACGTGTACTGCCAGACCTACAAGCGGGCACTCGATGCCGCGCCGGACGCGCGGACCCGGCGGGCGCTGCTGACCATGGACACGCTCATGCTCAGCGTCGCCACGGCCGGGCACGCGCCCATCGCATCCGTCGTCGTCCTTCCGCTGCACCCGATGCGACTGGCCTGGGCCGCCGAGCATGCGGCGACCCTCGGGCGCTGGTCGCGCGAGCTCGCCGATCTCGGGAAGTCGAAGGTCGCTCGCCGGCAGGCCGTCGACGCCCGGCTCGTCTCCCGGATCGTGCCCGCCAACCTGCCCTTCGCGGTGTTCGGGGCCGACGGTTCGCCGTTCGTCTACGTCCGGGAGGCGACCCTGGGCACGGGGCTCTATCTGGACCCCGGCGAGCCCGAGCCGGGCGCAGCAATCCAGGCCGTATTCGACGTGCTCGGGCTCGACCGTCGTGACGTCACCCCGGAGGTCCCGGCCTCCGTGCTGGCCGAACGGGTCGAGGCGTACCGGACGGTCAACCCCGGCCAGAGCGCGATGCGCCTGCTCGCCTACAACCCGGGATCGGGGGACCTGCTGGCCAGGGCCCTGTCCAGCGCGGTTCTCGAGACGGGTGGCGACGAGGAACTGTCCGTCGCACCGGCCCGGGTCGAGGTCACCGCGTACAGCTCGCGGCGTTCCCTCACCGATCCGCTCCCCGCGCTGACCGACCTGCAGCGCCGCGTCGCCGCCCGCCAGGTCCGGGGGACCACCTCGTACTTGACCCCGCCGCTGGGCGTCAGCGTCCGTCCGTCTGACCTGCTGGCCTCCGACGACGCCGCCGCCCACCTCGCGGTCGTCTCCGACCTTGCCGACGTCCGGGCCGACGCCGCGGCCGAGGCCACCGACGTCGCGGTCAGGGACCCCGCCGCGTCGTTCCGCAACCTGCTCACCCCGGCCTCGAACCAGCGGGCCGCGGTCGACGGCGACGTCGTCTGGCGCACTGCGCCCGCGCTGCGCGCCCGCACCCGCGAGGGGGCCGCCGACAGCGTCGACGCGCACCGCTCCTACCAGGCAGCTCTGGCCACGGAGCTCGGCTACTCCGCGAGCTCGGTCGCCCTGGCCGCGCGGCTCGGGCCCCGGCAGCAGGACGCGCTGCGTGCCGCCCACGAACGGGCCGACTGGGTCCTCACCCTCGACCGCAACCTCGGGGTCGACCTGTTCACCGGGCCCGCCGGGAGGGCCGACCCCGCGCGGCCCTACATCCTCGACTACGCACCCGACTTCCTGGAGGGGCTCGGCCCGCGGCTGACCGTCACGACCACCCACCGCGGTGAGGTCGAGCGGCTGCTCGCGGACGCCATGCTCGAACTGGACCTCGCGACCGTCGACCAGTCCGTCCGCGACATCCTCAACCACCTGCAGGTCGTGTCCGGCCGGCTGGCGATGCGCCTGATCGGCCGCTCCAACCTGGCGACCGAGGCAGTCAGCCTCGCCGCCCTGATGGCCCACCTGCGCCGACGAGGAGAGCTCGACGGCACCGTGGTCGTACCGGTCGACGCGCACATGGACGTCTTCGGCGAGTCCGGTGCCGAGGCGGGCTCGCGGCGCTGTGACCTGGTCCTGGTCCGCTCCACCGCGCGCACCCTGCGCCTGGAATGCATCGAGGTGAAGTCGCGCAAGGCCGCGGCCCTGCCGACCGCGCTCGTCGACGACATCGTCGAACAGCTCGACTCGACGGTGTCGATGCTGCAGAACACGTTCTTCCGCTCCGACCCACCGCGCATCGACGCCGAGCTGCAGCGCGCCCGCCTCAGCGGCATCCTCCGCCATCACGCCGACCGGGCGCTCGCAATGGGCCTGCTCGACTCCGCTCGCCGTTCGGACATCGAGCGGCTGTTCGAGAAGGTCGAGGACGGCACGCTGGTCCCGGAGATCGGACGCCGCGGCTACGTCGTGAGCCTGTCGGGGCCCGAGGGCTTCCCCGCGACCCACCGCGGCGTTCGGATCGACGTCCTGACCGCGGCCGATCTCGGTGAAGTCGGCTTCTCGGCGCGCGTGAGCAGCGGGGAACCGGAGCTCCCGCCGGTCCGGTCGCCGCGGCCGTCGCCGCACCCACGCACCGCGCCCCGCGCGACCGAGCACGGGGAGTCGGCCCCGCCGGGTCCACCGCCTGCCGCTGCGGCGTCGCCCCTGACGCGGCCCCGACCGGCGCCGTACGCGGATCGGCAGCAGCCGGGCCGGCCCCCGGCCGGTCCGGTGCGCCCGCCCGCGCCGCCCTCCGTGCCGTCGTTGTCCCCGCAGCCGGCCACGCCGGGGAACCCGAGCGGCTCGGCCGCGCCGCCGGACCCGGGTACGCCCGCACCACCGGGCGGAGCGGTCGAGGCGACCGCGCCGCTCCGGCCGGTCACCCCGTCCGGTGCCGGCTCGGACCCCGTGCCGGCGGCCGGCACACCCCGGCCCGCCTCGTTCCCGGAGTCCGTCGACGTGCACCTCGGCGACGACGCGCATGCGGGTCAGGCGCGTTGGCGCATCAGCACCGCCGGTAGCCCGCATCTGTTCGTCCTCGGCATCCCCGGGCAGGGCAAGTCCGTCACGACCCGGCGCATCCTCAACTCCTTCGCCGCACAGGGGCTGCCGTCGCTCGTCCTGGACTTCCACGGCGACATGGCTGCCGAGCCTCCCGGGACGTCGGCGGTGCTCGACGCGACCGACGGGCTCCCCTTCTCGCCCTTCGAGCTCCGCGGCGACGACCACACCCGCTTCCAGCAGGCGGCCTGGGAGCTGTCCGAGGTCATCGGCTACGTCTGCGGGCTGGGGGAGATCCAGCGCAACGCGGTGTACGAAGGATTGCGCGAGGTCTACAAGGCACGCGGGTTCGGTTCCCCGGGCGGCCCGGACCGTCTGCCGACCATGGACGAGCTCGCCGACGCGGTCGCGGCGGTCGAGAGCGCCGGTCGTGGCCGCAACGTCGTCGCCCGGATGCGGCCGTTGAGCGATTTCGGTCTGTTCACCGACGACGCCGACCGGCCGTTCTCCGGCCTGCTGCAGCGTGGTGTGGTCCTGGACGTGCACGGCCTGATGGAGCAGGTCCAAATCGCTGCCGGCGCGTTCGTGCTGCGCAAGGTGTACCGCGAGATGTTCCAGTGGGGACAGTCGCCACAGCTGCGGCTTGCGGTGGTGCTCGACGAGGCCCATCGACTGGCGAAGGACGTCACCCTCCCGAAGATCATGAAGGAGGGGAGGAAGTACGGCGTCGCCGTCGTCGTCGCGAGCCAGGGGGTCGCCGACTTCCACAAGGACGTCCTCGCGAACGCGGGCAGCAAGGTCGCCTTCCGCTGCAACTTCCCCGAGAGCCGGACCGTCGCGGGGTTCATGCGGGGACGCGCGGGCCAGGATCTCGCCGTTGCCCTGGAGAACCTGTCCGTAGGGCAGGCCTACGTGTCGACGCCGGACCGCGCCGAAGCTCGGAAGGTCTTCATGGCGAGAGACTGACCGAGCCCCGGCCTGCCGGGGCCGTGCTCCCGGGCGCGGCCGTCTCGTCGCGCACGGCCCCGCTAAAGGCTGTACGGAACGTTCCGTTCTGATCAGTATCCTGTCCGTGTGGACAACGACGGCCCTGACCGCCCGCCGGTCCCGATCAGCCGTTCCGAACGTGCGCGCACCGCCGCGCTCGAAGCGGCACTGGCGCTGACCTCGGAGCTGTCGTACCCGCAGGTCACGATGGAGGCGATCGCGGCGCGCGCCGGCGTCGGCAAGGCGACGCTCTACCGGCGATGGCCCCACCGGGGGGCCCTGCTGGTCGATGCCGTGGCCCACCGCAACGCGATGGCTGCGGTCGGCGGGGGCGGGATCGCGGACACCGGCGACCTGCTCGCCGACCTCACGGTGGTGATGCGCTCCGTCGTCGATGAGCTCGAACAGCCCGAATGGGACGCGTTGCTGCGGGCACTGTGTGTTGAGGCGCTCGTCGACACCGCGGTCGGTGCACGGGTGTGGGAGGAGGTCGTCGCCCCACAGGTCAGCCTGTTCGCCTCCCGGTTCGCGTCGGCGAGGGCGGCCGGTGACATCAAGGGTTCCGTGGGCGACCTCGAGGCGTTCGAGCTGGTCGTCGCGCCGGTGTTCCACCGGTGGCAGCTGCGGACGGGGGAGCTCGACCACGCCTACGCCGACGCGGTCGTGCGGCGCGCCTGCCACGCGCTCGCCGCCTGAGCGCCGGTCGTACCCGTCGAGCCGCTTCGGGCACGGTGCGGTGAGCCGCACCCATCGCAGATCTCCGTCCGCCCCGCCGGCCGTCGCCCGGATCCTCGGCGGTTCGCCCCGGGTGGTGGCCCGGGTCGTGGTGGCGGGCCCGCCCGCCGGGGCCGAGAACGGTGCACTCCGAACGGGCTCCGCGACACGGCCGAACGAGAGTCGTCCCCGTCACAGTGACCGCGTTCCGTAACCGGTGCGCGTCCGACTCGTTGAATCGACACGGCTACCAAAGGGGGCGTCGTGTCAACACCGAGATGGGACCCGGACTCGGGTCGCTGGGTGCTCGGGGACGAGTCGTCTCCGGTGCCCCGACGTGGGCGACGCCGATCGGCCGAGGTGATGGACCGGACAGGCGGCACCGACGAGCCCCCGGCCAGGGGTCTCTCGCCCGAGGACCTCGTTGCGGGGATCGTCTTCGCGCCCGCCCGGGAGCCCGGGGTCCGGTCGGCCGCGGGTCGTGCGCGTCGCCCGGACTCCCCCGACGACGGGGCGCCCCGCTCGCAGGCGATCACTGAAAGTGACGATTACGGTCGGCCGGGAGCGGGCCGGATCGACCGCGGACCGCGACCCGGGCGTCGTCGCGCACCGGAGGGTCCCGGAACGGACACCGTCCCGCCCGATCTGCACGCCGGGGGCGGCTACGCGACCGGGACGCCCCCGGACGACCTATGGGTGGGGGGTCGTCCGCCGACCGTGGCGGCGCTGCCCGGGCACGAGCACACCGGCCGTCCCCGCCGGGGCGGACGACGTCGCGCGCCCGACGGCGACGTCGTCGCACCGCCGCCGTCCGCCGGCGCCCGGTACGACATGGGCGGGGCCGGTGTCGCCGGTCGCGGCGACACCCCTGCCCCCCGGGCGGGCCACCACGGCGTGCCGTCCGCCGAGGCCCGGCCGATGGACCCCTACGACCTCGGTTACGACCCGCGCGAGCTCGATCTCGGCCCCGCTCCGGACGACGGCGGATCCGAGTACCCCGCCGCACCTGTGCCCGACGAATCCTTCGACGAGCCCCCGACTCGCGGACGTCGCCGCGCCGTCACCGGGGACACCCGTCGTCGACGGTGGCCGTGGGTGGCCGTCGTCGCTGCGGCCGCCGCGGTCGCGGTGCCGATCGGGTTCGCCGTGTTCGGCGGCACCGAGGACGAGACCCCGGCCGCGTGGCGGGAGGGAACGGTCGCGTTCGGAGCCTCGACCGGCGGCGGCCAGCCCGGCGTCGTCGCGGCCACCGACGCCGCCGTTGCCCCCTCGGCGCCCGCGGCGGCCCAGGTCACCTACCAGGTGACCGGGGCCGGCTCGGACGTGACGATCACCTTCGGCCGGGGTACCTCGGTGGCCCAGGTCTCCGGTGCGGACCTGCCGTGGGAGCGCACCGCCCCGGCTGCCGATGAGCCCGCCGACTACTCGGTCACCGCCGCCGGCGGGTCCGGCGAGCTGTCCTGCCGGATCCTCGTCGACGGCGCCGTGGTCTCCGAGCAGTCGGCCGACGGCGACTACTCGGCGGTCTCCTGCAACGGCGGTCGCTGACGGCAGGCCCCGCGCGCCCGGACGTGTGGGCCGGTTCCCTCGGGAGCCGGCCACACGGTTCGGGGGGACCTCAGTGCGGCGTGTCCCGGAACCGCTTCCGCGACGCCTCGAGCTCCGCCTCGGCCGCCGCCCGGTTCGCCCAGTCGGCGCCCTCGACGCTCTTGCCCGGCTCCAGGTCCTTGTAGATCTCGAAGAAGTGCTGGATCTCCCGCCGGTGGAACTCGGGCACGTGGTGGATGTCGCGCAGGTTCTCCAGGCGGGGGTCGTGGGCCGGGACGCAGAGCAGCTTGTCGTCGCCGCCCGCCTCGTCGGTCATCCGGAACATGCCGATGGTGCGCACGAGCACGAGGACGCCGGGGAACAGCGGCTCGCCGGTGGTGACGAGCAGTGCGTCGAGGGGGTCGCCGTCCTCCCCGAGGGTGTTCTCGATGAACCCGTAGTCGCCCGGGTACTGGGTGGCGGTGAACAGGGTGCGGTCGAGCCGGATCCGCCCGGACTCGTGGTCCACCTCGTACTTGTTGCGGCTGCCCTTCGGCACCTCGACCAGCATGTCGAACTCCACGGGTTCCTCCGATGCGTTGGGCGTCAGGTGAAGGAGATACACGCTCGCCCGCCGGGGCGCACCCCTGCGGAGGGACGGGGACCCCGCCGTGTTCAGACCCCGGGGCCGTCTCCGGCGACCTCGGACCACCCGGCCCAGCCGGAGAAGTCGAGGACCCCGGCCCGGGTGAGGTGCGCGGCGAAGGCGAACAGCGCGGGCGTCGCGGACGGGTGCACGTCGAGCGCCTCGCGCAGCTGCGCGCCGACGCACGGCAGGTCGGTGAACACCGTCAGCCCCCACACCGTGCAGACCGCACCGTCGGGGGACCGGGTCAGCGGCCCGAGCGCTCGCACCCCGGCGAGCAGGTCGGCGAGACGCGCGTGGTGCGCCGGTTCGGTCGCGTCGGCGGCCACCGCACCGCCGGCGGCCCACGCCAGGCCCTCGACGCGGTCGTCGACCCACGCCGCCCGCAGCGGCGCCGCGAACCGGGCGACGGACCCGGCGAGCGGGACCCGGCCGGTGACGTGGTCGTCGACGAGGGCGCGGTAGTGGGTGTCGGCGTCCATCGGGGCGAGGCTAGTTCGTGCGGTCCGTCTCCTCCCTCCGGTGGAGGCGCGAATCGTCCCCTGGACCGATTCGCCGGGCCGCGCCGACGGGCAGGCTCGCAGGTGTCTGTCCCCGAGCCACCGGCGAAAGGCCCCACGATGACCACCGAGAGCCCGGCCCTGGCCCGCCTGCGCGACGCCGTCGGCCGCACCGTCGCGGCCGGCACCGCCCGTGCCACCCTGCTGATGGACATGTCCGGGACCCGCACCGTGGGCGAGGCGCTCCCGCGGCGTCGGCGCCCGATCCCGGCCCTGGCGCGGGCCATCCTGCGCCGGGTGCCGCGGCAGGTCGTCACCAGCGGAGTCCTCGACCTCACCCGGCGCCGCGCCATGGTGGGCCACGACCACATCGCATTCGTGCAGATCGAGGACCGGGTCTGGAGCGGGCGGCCCGGCCGCAGGCTCGACCGGCTGGGCCTCACCGATCCCGGCCGGATCGTCACCCCGCTGGCGGCGTTCGACCGGCTCGCCGACGTCACCGAGGCCCACGACCACGGCGTCGTCGCCGACCGCGGCGAGCGGTGGCGACGGCTGACCGTCACCACCGGCGACGGCGAGCCGGGCGAGGTGTGGCTCGACGGCGCCCACGTGCGCCGGATCCGGCTGCCGGAGCAGCGCCAGGACTCGACGACGGTGACGCTCGACGCGTTCGGCACCGACGTCGACGACCGGGACTGGACCCGGCTGCCCGGCTGAGGGTCCGGGTCAGCCGGCGGCCGCGGTCATCCGCTCGTTGTCCCGGCGCACCGTGCGGGCGGCGAGGAACAGCCCGGCCGACGCGATCGCCATCGACAGCGGCACGATCACGGCGAGGGCCTGCCGCAGCCCGTTCGCCGCGGCGTCGGCCGGGCTCGCGCCCGCGGCGAGGGCGTCCGCGGCGAACGCGTCCGACAGGGCACCGGCGATCACCGGCCCGACCGCGCCGCCCAGCAGGTAGAACGCGGCGAAGAACACCGCCGTCGCCGTCGACCGCAGCCGCGGCCCGACGACGTCGGCGACGGCCGGGTAGGCCGAGGTGTAGTAGAGATACTGCAGCAGCCAGCCGGCGCCGAACAGCACGACGAAGGTGCCCGTCGCCTCCGGTCCCACGGACAGCGCGAACCAGGTCAGCGGGACCGACACCAGCGTCGCCACCGCACCGACCAGCACCCGTGCACCCGTCGAGCGGCGGGCCGCCCGGTCCGACACCCAGCCGCCGACGAGCAGCCCGACCAGCCCCGTCACACCGACGACGACGCCGGTCAGCACCGCCGCCCCGGTCAGGGACGCACCGAAGTAGCGCTGGAACAGCGGCACGGTGAACGTGTTGACCGAGTAGGCGGCGAGGTTCGCGCCGATCCCGGCGACGATCAGGAACCACATCGTCGGGACGGCCAGGATCCGCCGGAACGGCCGGTCGACCGGTGCCGGCGTCGCCTCGGTAGTGGTCGTCGACGCCGGTTCGGACGCCCCGCGGCGGGGCTCGCGCACCAGGAAGAACCCGGCCGCGATGAGCAGCCCGGGGATCGCGGCCAGTACGAACGGGGCCCGCCACGTCCCGAACGCCTCGGCGATCGCACCGACCGAGAAGTAGGCGAGCACGAGCCCGACCGGCAGCCCGAGCTGGAACAGCCCGAACGCCCGCGCGCGCTTCCCCGCCGGGTAGAGGTCGGCGATCGTGGAGTTCGCGGCGGGCGCGTAGCTGGCCTCGCCGATACCGACGCCGACCCGCATCAGCAGCAGCGAGACGTAGTTCCAGGCCGCGCCGCTCGCGGCCGTCAGCAGGCTCCACGCGACGATGCCCCACCCCATGATCCGGGCCCGCGAGCGGTGGTCGGCGAGGCGCCCGAGGGGGAGCCCGCACAGGGCGTAGACGACGGTGAACGCGGCGGCCAGGACGCCGATCTGCAGGTCGGAGAGCCCGAACTCGAGCTTGACGGGCTCGGCGACGATCGCCGGGACGGCCCGGTCGTAGAAGTTGAACGTGTTGGCGGCGAACAGCAGCGCCAGCACCCGGCCGGCGTTGGGGGCCTTTTCGCCCTGCCCGGTGGGCAGGAAACGTTCCCGTTCGGTCGTCATGTGACCCCCGGTCCTCGGCGTGGACGCGTCGTTGCGGCCACGCCGGTCAGACTGCCCGACGGGGACGAATCCGTCACCGTCCGCGGCTCACGCCCTGGTCGGAGTCACCACAAGCGACCGGGTCCGGGCCGCGGTGTGGTCGGCCGGGCGCAGCCCGACGGCGCGCCGGGAGCGCGCCGAGGCCACGGCGAGCACCGTCGCGGCGGCGACCAGGGTCACCGGCACGGCGACCACTCCGGCCGGGAGGACCCGGTGCAGCGAGCCCGTCGCGGCGACGGCGAGCACGAAGACCGCGATGCGGGCTCCGGCGCCGGGGTTCCAGCTGCGCCCGGCCGGGTCGACCATGCCCGACACCCAGTTGGTGACGACCCCGGTGAAGTAGTTGGTGGGAGTGCCGGCCGGACCGATCCGGCGCAGCGCCGCCCCCTGCAGCCCCATCGCCAGCGTCGCCGTCCCGATCATCGGCTCCACGGGGAAGGCGTGTCCCGGCCCGCCGAGCAGCCACGCGAGGCCGAACGCGGACAGGACCGCGAGCTCCAGGCCGAGCGTGACACCGACGGCGCCCCGGGCCGGAAGCCTCCGCTCGGCCAGACCCGCCGTCACGGTGCCGGCGACCAGGCCCAGCACGTAGCCGCCCAGTGCCCAGGCCGCGGGGGCGAGCGCCGCGACCGCCCCCAGCCCCCGGCCGAGCGCGACGAAGCTGCCGGTCATGGCGCTGACGACCACGTCGTGGAACGCCGTGAACGAGGCCCCGTCCAGGGCGCCCGCCGCCGCGGCCAGCAGCAGCGGTACCGCCGCGAAGATCCGGGTCGTCCGCTTGTCATGATCTGTGGTGAGCACGGCGGCAGCATTCGGCCGTTCGGCCTAAGGGGACGCTAAGCGGCGGGCAATGATCAGCTCGCCGCCCGGCCGAGTCCCCGCCCACCCGGCCTGCGCGGTGTGCCGAGGACTCGGATGGTTCGATCACCCCATGCTGCGTGCCGAGCGGACGAGCGTATGGCGCCGCGACTACGAGTTCACACTGGACGGCGCGCCGGTCAGCACCTTCAGCTCGCACTGGTGGCGCTCCGGCGGGCAGATCCAGGTCGAGGGCCGCGAGTACCGGATCGGATCGACCGTCTGGGGCAGGACCTACACGATGACCGACTCCGCGGGGACCGTCGTCGCCACGGCGGAGCGGGCTGGTCGCAAGCACTGGACCGTCACCGCCGACGGCCGGTCCTACCGCTTCCGCCGGGCCTCGGTGTGGAGCTCCGAGCAGCACCTCGTCGAGGGCGACCGGACCGCCGGGACGATCCGGAGGTCGAGCTGGTGGCGCGGCGGGGCCGAAGCGACCTTGCCGGGTCTGAGCCTGCCGGCGCAGCTGTTCGTCGTCGCGGTCGTGCTCTCGGTGTGGGAGCAGCAGAACGCGGCCGCCGCGTCGAGTGGGGGAGGCTGAACCGGAGGGCGAGTGTCCGGACGGATCTGTCCCCGGCCGGCGATGCCGCCTCCGGCACGTTACCCGCTCCGGGTCAGGACGCCACGACGCTCGCCGCCCGGAACGTCTCGCCCGGCATCGCGCGGCGCAGCTTCCAGGTGATCGCGATCGGCTTGCTGCCCTGGTGGGAGACGTACCGGCAGGCGCCGAGGCACAGGAACGGCGCGCCCGGGCCGATGTCGTCGCCGGGGGAGTCCCGGACGAACAGCACCACGTGGCTGCCCTGCTCGGCGTGGGTCAGGTAGCGCCGGCCCGTCCCCGTCTCCGGGGAGGCCGCGTTCTGCGACTCCCAGTGGAACAGGTCGGGCTGCAGCGCGAAGTCCCGGTACATCGTGGTGGGGGAGAAGTCCCGCTCGGTCTTGTGCAGGTTGACCAGCAGCGCGTCGACCCGCGGGACGTCGGCCCAGACCACGCCGGTCGCATGCCCGGATGCCTTGCGGTCGAAGGAGGCCCAGTCCAGGGCGGCCAGGATCTCCTCGCGCCGGTAGTGCGCGTGGCTCTGCAGCGGCACGTTCTGCAGCCCCTCGCCCAGCGAGCGCGGCAGGTGCCGGGCCTGGTCGAGCGTGTACGCGGTCAGCTCGCGGATCTCGGCGCAGACCGCGGGGTGGCGGCGCAGGTGGTCGACCCCGGCCTGGTAGCTGTCGAACCCGCCGCGGTCGGGCCAGAGCTGGAAGAACAGCATCCGGGCCAGCCGCTGCTCGCGCTCGGTCAGCTCGGCGTAGCCCGGACCGGCCGCCTCGGCGACGCGGGCGTAGACGGCGGCCCGCTCGGGGTCGTCGACGTGGGTCAGCATGGCGAGCCGCCGGAGCAGCGCGGTCTCGTCCGGTCCGGTGGCCGGGACGGTCAGGCCCGCGTCCCGGCGGAGCGCCGTCCAGGAGCCCTTGCCGCGGTAGACGTCGGCCAGCTCGCCGCCGGACTCGTGCAGGTAGCGGGCCAGGGCCGACTCGCCGTGCGAACGGACGTCGGCGATGAGGTCCCTGCGGGACAGGCGGAGCCGGCTGCGCACGTTGTCCAGCACGATGTCGCGGGCGACCGGGTCCAGCACCATCGCCGAGCCGGACGGCAGGAACGGGAAGCCCTCCTCGACGTCGCGGACGACCCCGGCCCGGCTGCTGCCGGTCAGAGCCCGGAGGCGCAGGTCGAAGCGGAACTCGCGGCGGTGCTGGCCGATGAAGTCCAGGACGGTGAGCACCGCCTTGTCCGGAGCGCGTCGCAGCCCGCGGCCGAGCTGCTGGAGGAAGACGGTCGCGCTCTGGGTGGGGCGCAGCAGCAGGACGGTGTCGACCTGCGGCACGTCGAGCCCCTCGTTGAACACGTCGACGGCGAACAGGCAGTTCACCCGACGGTCCCGCAGCCGCCGCAGGGCGCCGTCACGGTCGTCGCGGGCCGTCTGCCCGGTGACCGCCTCGCTGGGGATGCCGGCCGCGGTGAACACCCGCGCCATGTACTCGGCGTGCGCGACCGAGACGCAGAACCCGAGCGCCCGCATCGCGGTCACGTCGGTGACCTTGGCACGGGTCTCGCGGACGACCTTGGCGGCGCGGGCGTCGTTGCCGGTGTAGAGGCCGTCGAGGGAGACGGTGTCGTAGCTGCCGCGCTTCCACTCGATCCCGGTGAGGTCGACGTCGTCGGCGACCCCGAAGTAGTGGAAGGGCACCAGCAGGTCCGCCGACAACGCATCCCACAGGCGCAGTTCGGCGGCGGTACGCCCCTCGAAGAACAGGTCACGGACGTCGACGCCGTCGGAGCGTTCGGGGGTCGCGGTCAGACCCAGGAACTCGGCGGGCCGCAGGTGGTCGAGCAACGCGCGGTAGGTGGGCGAGGCCGCGTGGTGGAACTCGTCGATCACGACGACGTCGAAGTGGTCGGGCGGGATGTTCTCCACCCCGTAGGACGCCAGTGACTGCACCGAGGCGAACACGTGGTTCCAGCGCTGCGGGCGGTCCCCACCGACGTAGGTCTCGCCGAAGGCGCCGTCGGCGAGCACGGTGCGGTAGGTGCGCCGGGACTGGTCGAGGATCTCCTTGCGGTGCGCGACGAACAGCAGCCTCGGGTGCGCGTGGCGCAGCCGCGCGTAGTCCAGCGCCGCGACGACGGTCTTGCCGGTCCCGGTCGCGGCGATGACGAGGTTTCGGTGCCGGTCGTGCACCTCGCGTTCGGTCGCGAGGGCTTCGAGGATCTGCTCCTGGTGCGGGAACGGGCGGACCTCCAGCCCGGACAACGGGGTGGTGCCGTCCTGGTGACGGCCCAGGGCGTCGGCGAGACGCTGCGAGTCGGCGGGGAGGTCCGGGTCGTAGGAGACGAAGTCGGGCGCAGCCCAGTAGGAGTCGAACGTCGAGGTGAACTTGCGGATCAGCTCCGGCGTGGCCACCGAGGACAGCCGGACGTTCCACTCCAGACCGTCGACCAGCGCGGACCGCGACAGGTTCGAGCTCCCGACGAACGCGGTGTCGAAGCCGGACTCCCGGCGGAACAGCCACGCCTTCGCGTGCAGCCGGGTGGTCGCGCTCGCGTAGCTGACCCTCATCTCGGCGCCGTGCCGCCGGACGAGCTCGTCGACCGCCCGCTGCTCGGTGGCGCCCATGTAGGTGGTGGTGATGACCCGGAACGGGACGCCACGCTCGTGCAGGACGTCGAGCTCGGTCTCCAGCAGCCGGATGCCGTGCCAGCGGATGAACGCGCACAGCAGGTCGACCCGGTCGGCGCTGGACAGCTCGGACTGCAGCGCGGTGTGCAGCTTCGGTTCGCCGGCGGCGTTGGTGAACAGCGCCGCGTCCGACAGCGGGGTCAGGGGGCGCCGGACCTCGTGCACCCCGGGTGCGATCTCCCGGGTGAGCGCGATGAGCTGCTGCAGGTCGGCGGAGAGCTGTTCCTCGCGCTCGACCTGGGCGAGCAGCCGGTTGACCAGCGCGACCCGCTGCTCCGGATCCCGGTCGGCCAGCGCCTGCTCGACGACCCCGGCCACGTGCCGGGACAGCACCCGCGGCTGGGTGGCCTCCTCGACCTCGTCCCAGCGCGGGGTCAGGTCGCCGACGGCGGCGAGGGCGGTGTCGAGCCGGGCGGTGCGCAGACGTTCGTGCGCCCCGGCGCGCAGGGGTTCGCTCACGGCGCCAGCTTGCCGGGTCACCCCGACAGAACGGGGACCGTCGCCCATCGTCGCCGGCCGGCCGGCGTGTCACCCGACCGTGCGCCGCCCCCGCTCGCGGTCTCAGCCCCGCCGCCCACCCCGCGGCGGCCAGGACGCGCGCCGCGTCCGCACCCGCACCCCGTCGGTGACCCGCCCACCCGACAGGTCTCCCGCGCGCAGGCAGAAGTGCGTCCACATGTGTAGCTGGATCTCCTTCCCGACCCGCAGCACGTCGAACACCAGCGCCGATGCGCGGTCCCCGGGGCGTGACCAGGCCTCGATGCGGAACTCGAGCCCCCGGCCTGTGTCGCGGGCCGAGAATTCGATCTGACCGGCCTCCAGGTGCCCGGCCAGGGTCGCGAGGCGGAACGACGTCGCGTCACGGTGCACCACGCGCACCGGGCCGTCCCAGGGCGCGGGCATGTGGACGACGTACTCGTCGCCGGGCGAGACCTCCCCGAGCCGGCCGCGCTTCTTGCGGAAGGTGACGACCTCGGAGGGGGCGGCGCGGTCGAGGTCGGCGCACACCCGTTCCATCAGGGCGGCGGCGTCGAGGTCACTGCCGCGGACGTCGACGGTGAAGGTGCGGTGCAGCAGCGGGCCGGAGCCTTCCCCGACGGTCTTGAGGTGCGCGTCGAGGAACTCCTCGGGCAGCGCCGGTGGCAGGTCGGAGGCGTCGCCGGTCTCCGCGGTGCGGTCGACGTGCGGGAGCCGGCGCAGGTAGCGGGTGGAGGCGAGCGCGAGGCCCGCGGGGTAGCGCGCCACCGCACCGGCGCGGCGGACCGGGCCCGGCTGCGGGGTCGGATCCGCCCGGCGTGCGGTGCTGAGCCGGGTCTGCGAGGCGTGGTGCTCCACCGCCGCGGCCAGCCGCTCCGGGTCGGCGACGGTCACCGTCACCCCGGGGTGGCGCAGCGCGCCGAGTGGGTCGAGTGCCGGGACGGGGCGGTGGAACCGGATGCACACCCCGCGCTCGGTGGCGCTGCCGAACGTCACGCCCCGGTCGGCGAGCGACAGCCGGACGCCGAGCGCCTTCACCGCGCGGAACGGGCCGGTGATCTGCGCCCCCGCGAGGTTGCGGACCGGTGTGACGAGCGAGAAGTGGCCGAAGCGGATCCGCAGGCCGTCGCTGTCGAGGTCGACGTGGGCGTCGGATGCGTCGCACACCCCGAACGGCAGCAGCGCCGCACCGAAGCGCGGGTCGAGGTCGAACGGATGCCGGCGGGGTGGTGGGGCGGAGTCGGACACACGCGCGGGTACCCGGTCCGGCCGGATCGACGCCGGCCGTCCGCTCACCCCCGCGCCCGCTTCATGATCACCACGACCTCGAGCGCCTGCCCGTTGCCCGACGAGGGCACGAGGGTCCCCACCGCCTCCCATCCCTGCGTCCCGAGCTCGTTCAGCTCCTGCTCCATCCCGGCGTAGTCGAAGCCCTTCCAGCCGAGCTTGTACTTCAGCAGCTTGTGGTCGAACATCTCTCTCCCTCTCGATCGATCATGTGATGGACAGCGGTCAGTGGTCGGCCCGCAGCAGCGTCGCGAGCCGGACGAGCACGTCGACCTGGGCCGGGTTGTACAGCTCCTGCATCGCCGCGTTCGTCGTCTCGGCGAGCACCCGGGCCCCGCGCGGGGCGTCGTCGTCCGGGCCGCGCAGCTCCGGGTGGGCCTCCTGCACCCGACGCACGTGCGGCAGCATGCGCTCGGCGAGGTCGCGGCGGACGTCCTCCCCGGCGTCGGCGTGCAGCGTGTCGAACTCGCCGTCGGTGGGGTCGGCCGGCATGTCGCGCAGTAGCGCGCCGTACGCGGCGAGCTTGCGCGGCCCCATGACCCGGGTCATGAGCAGTACCAGCGAGCGGTCCGCGTCGGTCAGCGACGACGCCTGCGCGGGTACCAGCTCGACCGGCAGGTCCGCCGGTGCGCGCCGATCCAGGATCGCGGCGAGCTCGACGCGCGCCCGCTGCAGCCGGTCGACGGTGGCGGCCAGCTCGGCATCGAGTGTGCGCAGCGCCTGCTCGGGGTGGTCACGGTCGTCGAGGGTGTCGGCGATCTGCGGCAGCGAGAACCCGAGGTCGGCCAGGCGCTTGATGCGCAGCAGCCGGACCAGGTGCTCGACGCCGTACTGCTTGTAGCCGTTCGCCCGTCGTGCGGGCTCGGTCAGCAACCCCACCTCGTGGTAGTGCCGCACCGCCCGCAGGCTGGTGCCGGCCAGCTCGGCGACCTCCCGGGTGCTCCACGTCATGGGGTGAGCCCACACCGTGCCGTCGCGGCACGGTCAAGCCGGCAGTGACCTGAACCACACGACGGGCCCTCGGGCTTGAGTGTGCCGTGGCGGCACGGCCTTCCCTCGTTGCAGCACATCACGACGAGGGAGGACGGCATGACCATGACCGAGCCGCAGCACGACCGGACCCGCGACCGCGCCACCCCGAGCCTGCTCGACCAGATGGGCGGGACCGCGGGGTTCGTCTACTCGACGATCCCGGTGATCGTGTTCGTGACGGCGAACGCGTTCCTGTCCCTGCCGCTGACCATCGGCATCGCCGTCGCGACCGGCCTGGCCCTGTTCGGGTACCGGCTGCTGCAGCGGGAGAAGTTCAGCTCGGCGGTCGGCAGCCTGCTCGGCGTCGCGCTGGCGGCCGGGATCGTCGCCTGGACCGGGTCGGCGCGCGACTTCTTCGTGATCGGCATCTGGGCCTCCCTGGCCGGGTTCGTCGTCACGGCCGGGTCGCTGCTGGCCCGCCGGCCGATCACCGGCGTGATCTGGAACGCCGTCCACGGGGGCACGCACCCCTGGCGCTCGACGCCCGCGGTCCTGCGCGCCCACGACCTCGCCACCGGTGCCGCGGCGCTGGTGCTCGGCGCGCGGTTCGGGATCCAGCAGTGGCTCTACGTCGCCGAGGCGACCGGCGGGCTGGGCATCGCCCGGGTCGCCATGGGCACACCGCTGACCGTGCTGGCCGCGCTGGTGGTCGTCTGGGCGTTCCGGCGCAGCACCAAGGCCCTGGTCCGGTGAGCACGCTGCGACGCAGCCCGGCACTGTGGCTCGCCGCCTACGGGCTGACCCTGCTCGGCGGCGGGATCATGGCGGCGGTCCTGCCGCTGCTGGTCCTGCAGCGCACCGGGGACGTGCTGGCCGCGGGCGTGCTGGCGACGGTGACGACCACGGCGTCCGCGCTGACCGGGCTGGTCTCGGGGCTGGTCGTCGACCGCGTCGACCGCAGGCTGGTGACCGTCGTCGCCGGGGTCCTGGGGGCCGCGGTGGTCGCGGCGCTGCCGGTCGTCGACGCGCTGTGGGGGCTCGGCATGACCGCCTTCCTGGTGCTCGGCGTGCTCGGCGCGGTCGTGCGGGTGCCCGCGATGACCGCGCAGGAGGTCCTGCTGCCGGCACTGGTCCGGCTCGACCCGCGGCCCGGCCGGCTGGACCGGCTGATCGCGCTGCGGGAGAACCTGGCCAACGTGCTGCTGCTGGCCGGCCCGGCGATCGGCGGCCTGCTGGTCGCCCTGGCCGGCCCGGCGTCGACGGTGCTGGTGGTGACCGCGTCGACGAGCCTGCTCGCGGCGCTGACCGCGGCGCTGCTGGACCCGCGGGCCGGGCGGGTCGAGGTGGTCCTGCGCACCGCTCCGGGGGGTGCGGTGCGCAGGGCCGTGCGGGATCTCGCGGCGTCGTGGGTGTTCCTCGCCGGGCAGCGGCTGGTGCTCGGGGCGACGCTGGTGTCGGCGGTGCTGGTCGCCGTCATCGCGGCCCTGCAGACGACGCTGATGCCCGCCTACTTCACGGCGCTGGACCTGCCCGCGCTCGCCGGGCTGACGCTGAGCGCGCTCGCCGCGGGCGGGCTGGCCGGCTCCGTGCTGTACGCGGCGCTGGTGAACCGGGTGCGGCGCCGGACCTGGTTCGTGCTCGGGATGCTCGGCTTCGGCACCGGCTTCGCGCTGGTCGGGAGCCTGGCCTCACCGTGGGTGGTGCTCGGCGCCGCCGCGCTCGTGGGGTTCACCAACGCCCCGGTCGGCGCGGTGCTCGGGGTCCTCACCATCGAGGCCACCCCGGACGGCCTGCGCGGCCGCGTCCTCGGAGCGCAGAACACCCTGCTGCTCGCCGCGCCCGCACTGACCGCGGCGCCGGTCGCGGCGCTGGCCTCCGCGGTCGGCCTCGGCGCCGCCGGGATCGCGCTCGCCGCGGTCGCGGTCGGCACCGCGCTCGTCGCGCTGGTGGCGCCCGCGTTCCGTGACCTCGGTGAACCGGGTACGGGCGACGCCGCCGCCCCGGCCCCGGCGACGGCGGGTGCCCGGTGAGCCGACGGCTGCGGCCGCTGCGCCGCCACCGGATCCCGACCGCGTTGTGACCGCCGCCCCGACCGCCATCCCGACCGCCACCCCGACCCCGGAGACCACCATGGCCCTGCCCGACCGGATCCCCGCCCGCGACCTGCTGCGCATGCCCGACCGCACCGCCGCCACGATCTCCCCGGACGGCACCCGTATCGCCTTCCTGGCCCCGTGGAAGGGACGCCTGAACGTGTGGGTGTCCGATGTGGACGGCAGCGGTGAGCGCTGTGTCACCGCCGACGAGACCCGCACCGTGCTCCGCTACCTCTGGACCGACGATCCCCGCTACCTGCTCTACCTACAGGACACCGGCGGCGACGAGAACTGGCACGTGTACCGGGTCGACCTCACCGCCCCCGCGTCGGCGGCGGTGGACCTCACCCCGTTCGAGGGGGCGACCGCGTTCGGCGTCGAACAGCGCCCGGAACGTCCCGGACGGGTCCTGCTGCAGAGCAACGCCCGCAACCCCGTCGAGTTCGACCTGTGCGAGATCGACCTCGCCACCGGCGAGTTCACCGTGCTCGCGCAGAGCCCCGGCGGCGGCGCGGGCTGGACCCTCGCGGGCGACGAGCTGCTGCGCGAGACCCTCACCGAGGACGGCGTCGCGCAGGTGTGGCGCGGCGACGACCTGGTCGCGACCGTCGACGGTGACGCCCATCCGATCGGCGTGTACCCCTACGAGCCGACCCCGGACGGCACCGGCATCTGGGTCGGCACGTACGGCGACGGCGACCGGCTGCACCTCGGCCGGCTCGACACCACCACCGGCGAGGTCACCGAGGTCGACCGGCACCCCGAGCACGACATCGACATCCGCGCCCAGATCTTCCCCAGCCTCCCGTCGGCGCTGATCCGGCACCGGGCCACCGGGGAGCTGCTCGGCGTCCGCTACCTCGGGGCGCGTCAGGAGATCCGCGCGGTCGACCCCGGTTTCGCCGAGATCCTCGACGCGCTGCGCGGCCTGTGCGACGGCGACCTGTCCGGCGTCTCCGGCGACGTCGACGGGCGCCGCTGGGTGGCGACGTTCGCCCGCGACCGCGACCCGCAGACGTGGTTCCACGACCACGCCACGGGGGAGTCGCGGCTGCTGTTCCGGCCGCGCCCCGACCTCGACCCGGCACAGCTCGCACCGATGGAGACCGTCACGATCACCGCCCGCGACGGACGGGAGATGCCCGCCTACCTGACGCTGCCGGTCGGCGTCGCGCCCGAGGGGCTGCCGCTGGTGCTGATGCCGCACGGCGGGCCGTGGGCCCGGGACTGGTGGGGCTTCGACGCGAGCGTGCAGCTGTGGGCGAACCGCGGCTACGCGGTGCTGCAGCCGCAGTTCCGGGGGTCCTACGGGTTCGGCCGTGCCCACATGGAGGCCGCGGTCGGGGAGTTCGCCGGTGCCATGCACGACGACCTGATCGACGCCGTCGACTGGGCCGTCGCGCGCGGGTACGCCGACCCGGACCGGGTCGCGATGTTCGGCGGCTCCTACGGTGGCTACGCCACCCTGGTCGGGGTCGCGTTCACCCCGGACCGCTTCGCCGCGGCGGTGGAGTACGTCGGCATCTCGAACCTGGCGGACTTCCTGCGCACCGTGCCGGAGTTCACCCGGCCCGGCCTGGTCAACAACTGGTACCGCTACGTCGGCGACCCGGCCGACCCGGCGCAGGAGGCCGACATGCTGGCCCGCTCGCCGATCACCCGGGCCGACGACATCCGCACCCCGCTGATGGTGGTGCAGGGCGCCAACGACGTCCGGGTGGTGCGAGCCGAGTCCGACAACCTCGTCGCGGCGCTACGCGGACGCGGGGTCGACGTCGACTACCTGGTGTTCGACGACGAGGGGCACGCCATCGTCAACCCGGAGAACCTGGTCACCATGTTCGAGGCCGCCGACCGCTTCCTCGCCACCCACCTCGCGCCCCGCGCGGACCGATGAGTCCGCACACCCGGCGCGGTCCACCCCGGTGGACCACCCACCCCGCCGGAAGGACCCGTCCATGACCACCCCCGAGCTCCTCGAGGTCACCGCCTGCCCCACCGCCGTCGTCCGCGGCACGGTCCCGGTCACCGACCTGCCCGCGTTCTTCGACCGCGCCTACTCCGTCCTCCCCGGGACCGTCTCCGGGCAGGGCGTGACGGTCACCGGCCCGGCGTTCGCGCTGTACCGGGGGCCGCTGACCGCGACCGCCGACCTCGAGACGGGGTTCCCCACCGACCGCGAGGTCACCCCGGACGGCGACGTCGTCGCCGGCGCGCTGCCCGCCTGCCGGGTGGCCCGCGTCGTGCACGCCGGTTCGTTCGACGGGCTCGGCGCCGCCTGGCAGCGGCTGGGGGAGTGGGTCGCCGGCCAGGGCCTGCGCGGCGGCGACGTGTTCTGGGAGGTCTACCTCACCGAGCCCTCGCCGGACATGGACCCCGCCGACCTGCGCACCGAGCTGAACATGCCGGTGGTCTGACCGGAGCGGCACCGGAGGGCAGGAGTGGGACCGCGGATCGCGGGTAGGCGCGGTCCGACCCTGTCGCCGCCGCAAGAGGACGTGTTCGTGACCGATACCGCCGCCGTGGTCGCCCAGCTCCGTGTGCTGGAGCAGCTGACCCGCACCGAGAACCGGATCGCGGGCCTGCGCACCGTGCAGGCCCGCACCGACGAGACCCGCCGCGAGCTCACCGACAACGCCCGCCGCGCCGAGGCCCGCCTCGGCCGCATCCGGGACGCCCTGCGCGAGCTCGGCGCCGTTCCCGATCTGGTCGGTGCCGTCGGCGGCCGGATCCTCGCGTTCGTGAAGAGCCAGGTCGAGCAGGCCCAGCGCTTCGACGAGGCGCTGCTCGGCGACCTCGCGCTGGAGCGGCAGCTGCAGGACCGCGCCCGCTACCTGCAGGCGCTGACCGCGTTGGGGCCCGACCGGGTGCACCGCCTCGCCGGCGAGCTCGTCGAGGCCCACACCGAGACCGTCGAGTGGCTGACCACCGTGCTCGCCGAGGAGGCCGTCGGCGGGCCCGCGCCGCTGCGGGCCACCCCGCTGCAGGTCGTGCGCGGCGCCGTCACCGACGTCGTGCGGCTCCCGGCCCGCCTCGGCGTCGTCGGCCTGAACCGGGCCGGGCACGAGCTGTCCCGGGCCGGGGAACGGGTGCGGCGCACCGCGTCGGCACTCGGCGACGGCGCCGACCGCGCCGGGCGCGACGCCGCCGACGTCCTCGGCTCCGGGCTGGACGCCGCCCTGGAGCGCGCCGAGGACATCGCCCGCCGCGAGCGGGCCGGCGACGCCGCCCGGGCGCTGCACGACACCCGCCGGGCCCGCGGCGCGCTCGGCGCCGGCGAGCTCCCGGTCGACGGCTACGACGACCTGTCCGTCCCCGACGCGGCCCGCGCCGTCCGCGAGCTCGACACGCCCGAGGACGTGCAGGCCGTGCTGCGCTACGAGGAGCAGCACAAGAACCGGGCGGGCGTGCTCACCGCGGCCCGCACCCGGCACGCCGAGGTGGCCCGCGAGACGGTCGCGCACTGACGTGGCGCCCATGCTCCTGACGCCGCCCGGGGTCTACCGGCCCCAGTCGGACTCGCAGATGCTGGCCCGCGCCGTCGCCGTCTCCGGGCGGGCCCGTGGGGCCGTGCTCGACCTGGGCACCGGCACCGGGACCGTGGCGCTCGCCGCGGCCCGCTGCGGTGCCGGTGCGGTCACCGCGGTCGACCTGTCACGGCGCGCCGTGCTCGCGGCACGGGTCAACGCCCGGCTGCACCGCACCGCGCTGACGGTGCACCGCGGTGACCTGTTCGGCCCCGTCGACGGCCGGCGGTTCGACCTGGTCACCGCCAACCCGCCGTACGTGCCGTCGCACACCGACCGGCTCGTCCGGTACCGCCGGGCCCGCAGCTGGGACGGCGGCCGCGACGGCCGCGCCGTGATCGACCGCATCTGCGACGGCGTCGCCGCCCACCTCGGACCGGGCGGCGCGCTGCTCATGATGCACAGCGCCGTCTCCGGGGTGCAGGCCTCGCTGGACCGGCTCGCCGCGGCCGGGCTCACCGTGCGGGTCGCCGACCGGTCCCGGATCCCGCTCGGCCCGGTGATGCGGGCCCGCACCGCGCTGCACGAGGCCCGCGGCCTGGTCGAGCCCGGCGCCGCCGACGAGGAGCTCGTGGTGATCGAGGCCGTCCGTGGGTCGTGAGACCGGCGCCGGGCCCACCCGGGTGCGGCTCACCGACGACGGCCCGGTCCTGGTGACCGGCCCGGTGGAGGTCGAGCTGCCCGACGGCACCCGGGTGACGTCGCGGCGCCCGGTCACCGCGCTGTGCACCTGCCGGCGCACCCGCCGTCCGCCGTTCTGCGACACCAGCCACCGCACCCGCGTGCGACAGGAGGACCCGACGTGACCGCACCCCCGCACCCGGGCACCGGGACCGCGCCGCTGCCGGCGGCGCGCGGCCCGCTGTCCGGCGCCGTCCTGTCCCGGCTGGGCGGCGACCCCGCCGCGCTGCCCGCCGCGGGCGACGCCGACCCGTGGGGCGAGGACCTGCACCTGGCCCTGCACTGCTGCTACGAGCTGCACTACCGCGGCTTCGCCGGGGTCGGCGACGAGCACGAGTGGGACGTGGCGCTGCTCGGCCTGCGCGTGGCGCTGGAGGACCGGTTCCTGGCCGCCCTGCGTGCTGCGGTCCCGCCCGGCGACGACGTCGACGCGACCGTCGCCGAGCTGCTCGTCGAGCCGGTCGGGCCGGGCGCGGAGACCGGCGTGACCCACCACCTGCTGCGCCGCGGCGAGCTGTGGCAGCTGCGCGAGTACGTCGTGCACCGCTCGATCTACCACCTGAAGGAGGCCGACCCGCAGGCCTGGGTGATCCCACGGCTCCCCCCGGCCGCCAAGGCGGGCTTGGTCACCGTCGAGCACGACGAGTACGGCGCGGGCGACGCCGCGGGCATGCACGCCGTGCTGTTCGCCGGCATGATGCGCGACCTCGGCCTGTCCGACGCCTACGGCGCGCACGTCGACGCCGTCGGTGCCGAGACCCTCGCCGAGGTCAACTTCATGTCGCTGTGCGGGCTGCGGCGCAGCCTGCGCGGCGCGCTGGTCGGGCAGTTCGCGCTGGTCGAGCTGACCTCCTCGCCCGGATCGGAGCGCCTGGTCCGCGCGATGCGCCGGCTCGGCTGCGGCCCCGCCGCCCTCCGCTTCTACGACGAGCACGTGGAGGCCGACGCCGTGCACGAGCAGGTCGTGCGCCGCGACGTCCTCGCCCCGCTGCTGCGGACCGAGCCCGGCCTGGCCGCCGACGTCGTGTTCGGGATCCGGGCCGCCGGGCTGCTCGGCGACCGGCTCGGCGGGCACGTGCTGGCCCGCTGGGCGGCGGGGGAGCCGAGCCTGCGCCGGCCGCTCGACGACGGGCCGGGCCGGTGACCGCCGCCCCGGTCGAGCTGGAACAGGGCTCCTTCTGGGACGACACCGACGAGCTGCGCGCCCGCCTCGCCGAGCCGCTGCCGCGGATCCCGCCCTGGTTCGGCTACGACGCGCTCGGCTCGGAGCTGTTCGAACAGATCACCGAGCTGCCGACCTACTACCTGACCCGGTGCGAGCGGGCGCTCCTGGAGCGGTACGGCACCGACATCGCGGCCCGGCTGGGCTGCCCACGCGTCGCCGAGCTCGGGTCCGGGAGCGCGAAGAAGACGCGGCTGCTGCTCGAACACTGCTCGGCGGCCCGGCCGACGACCTACCTGCCGATCGACGTGAGCCGCGAGATGCTCGTGCTCAGCGCCGAACGCATGGCGGACCTGCCGGGGCTGACCGTCACCGGGCTGTGGGGGCGTTACGAGGCCGGCCTCGACCGGCTGCGCGACGACGGCGGCGCCCCGGTGGCGGTGCTGTTCCTCGGCGCCAACATCGGCAACACCACGGCCGACGAGCGCTCCGCGCTGCTCGCCCGGATCGGCGCCACGCTGCGCCCCGGCGACGCGCTGCTGGTGTCCGCGGACCTCGTCAAGCCCGCCGCGGTGTTCGAGTCCTGCTACAACGACCCGCCCGGACACGACGCCTTCGCCCGGTTCCGGCTCAACCACCTCGACCACCTGGCACGCCGGTTCGGCGGGAGCGTCGCCCTCGACGCGGTGCACCCGGCGGCGCACTACGACGCCGCCGCCGACGTCGTCGACGGGCGGCTGTGGGCGCGCCGGGACCAGACCGTGGTGCTGCCGGGCCTGGACCGGACGCTGGAGCTGCGTCGCGGCGACAGCCTCAACGTCGGGTTCTCGGCGAAGTTCGAGCCCGACCGGCTGCGCACCGACGTGGCCCGGCACGGGTTGCGGGCCGAGGCCGAGTGGGTCGACGACGAGCACCGCTACGGGCTGTTCCTGTTCCGTCGGGACTAGAGCACCAGGACGACCTTGCCGGTCACGTGACCCTGTTCGACCAGGGCGAGCGCCGCCCCGGCCTCGGCCAGCGGCCGGACCTCGCGCACCAGCGGGTCGAGCTCCCCGGCCGCGACGAGGGCGGCGAGCGCGTCGAGCACCGCGGTGCTGCGGTCGCGGGTGACGTCGCGGCCGCCCAGCTGCGCGACCAGCGGCTTGTCCGCGATCGAGTACAGCGTCGCGGGCGGGACGAGCCCGGCCACCGCGCGCAGGGCGTCGCCGCCGACCAGGTCCAGGGCGCCGTCGACGCCGCCGGGCGCGGCCGCGCGGATCCGGTCGGCGACGCCGTCGCCGTAGGCCACCGGGACGGCGCCGAACCCGGCGAGCAGGGCGTGCTTGCCGGGGCTCGCCGTGCCGACGACCGTCAGCCCACGGCGGCGGGCCAGCTGCACCAGCGGCAGGCCGACCCCGCCGCCCGCCCCGTTGACCAGCAGCGTCGCCCCGGCGGGCAGGTCGAGGTTCGTGAGGGTGTCCCAGGCGGTGCCCGCGGCGACCGGCAGCGCCGCCGCCTGCTCGGGCGAGACCTCCGGCGGGCGGTGCGCGGCGAACCCGGCGGTGACCCGCGCCCGCGGCGCCCAGCCGCCCTGCATGTCCGGGCAGCCGCCGAACACCTCGTCGCCGGGGGCGAACCCGGTGACGCCGTCGCCGACCTCCAGCACGGTCCCGGCGACCTCGCGGCCGAGCACCGCGGGCCCGGCGACGCCGTAGTCGCCGTCGCGCATCCGCCAGTCGCCCGGGTTGACCCCGGCCGCCCGGACCCGCACGAGCAGCTCACCCGGCCCGGGCCGCGGCTCTGAGACCTCGACGAACGCCTGCTGCTCCGGGCCACCCGCCGCCACGAACCCGTACCCGCGCACCCGCCACCTCCGTGATCGGTCCCGGGCGCCCACGCTACGTCCGGCGGGCCCGGGATGCGCGAAGATCACGATCCGGTATACCGTTAGCATATGCAACGGACTGTGCCGACCGCGTCCGACCGCCTCCTCCGGGCCCGTGACCGGTTCGTCGCCTCCGACCCCGGCCTCGTCCGGCTCGTCTCGGCGGTCCGCGCCGTGCTGGCGATCGCCAGCACGCTGGGTGTGGAGTACCTCGTCGCGACGACGACGGGCACCCCGCCACTGGTGCCGATGATGCTCGGGGCGGTGGTGGCGATGCTGGCCTCGTTCGGGGTCGTCGACGCCACCCGCGCAGGGCAGGCGGTCACGCTGTGCTTCCTGGCCCTGTCGATGCTCGCCGGGATGGGCGTGGCGCTGCTCGTCGACCGGAACCGGCTCGCGTCGCTGACCGCGTTCGTCGTGGTGGTGTTCGTCGCGGTCTGGGTACGCCGCTTCGGGCTGCGGTACTTCGTGTGCGGCATGGGCGGGTTCATGGGCTACTTCTTCGCCCTGTTCCTGAGCCTGCGTCCGGAGATGCTGCCGGGGGTCGCGTTCGTCGTCGCGGTCGCGATCGTCTGGGTGATGCTGCTGACGCTGGTGCTGCTCCCGATCCGCAACGACCGGGTGCTGCGCCGGATGCTGCGCTCGTTCGAGGCGCGGCTCGCCGGTCTCGCCGGGACCGTGCTGGCCCTCGACGGGCACGCCCTCGGCACCGCGGAGCGGGAGCGCGCCGAGGCCCGGCTGGCGAGCCTTCTGGTCCGGGTGAACGAGGCCGCGCTGGTCATCGACGGGCAGCTGGGGACCCCGGCCGCCGTCGCCGACGACGACGCCGCCCGGATCGTCCGCCGGGCGGTGTTCGACGCCGAGCTGGCCGTCACCGCGCTGACCCGGGTCGGCCCCGGCGCCCTGGACTGCGACGACGCCCGCGCGGTCCTCACCGCGCTGCACGGCGGCCGCTGGGACGCGGTGCGCGAGCGGGCCGGACGGGTCGCCGACCGGGTGGCGGCCCCGGGTCCGCGCCGGCTCGCCGTCGACGCCACGGTGCTCGCCGACGCCCGTGCCGACTGGACCGCCGCCCTCGACACCGCGCCGGAGGGCGCCCTCGACACCGCGCCGGAGGGAGGTCCCGCGACGGTCGGGGAGGCAGCCGCGTTCGCCCCCGCGGTCCAGCTCTTCGCGGGCAACCTGCCCGGCTCGGCGGGCACGGTGACCCGGCTGCACCGCCCGCCGGACCCCGGCCGTCCCGCCTCGCGGCTGTCGCTGACCACCCGCCAGGCCGTGCAGGTCGCGGTGGCCACCGCGGTCGCGATCGCGGTGGGCGACGCGCTGTCCGAGCAGCGCTACTACTGGGCGGTGCTGGCCGCGTTCATCGCCTTCACCGGCACCGCGACCGTCGCCGAGACGGTGCGGAAGGCCGCGCACCGCATCGTCGGCACCATGATCGGCCTGGTCGGCGCGATCGCGCTGGTGCCGGTGCTGGGACCCGACGTCGCCGTGGTGCTGCCGGTGATCCTGCTCAGCATCTTCGGCGCGCTCTACCTGTTCCGGCTCTCCTACGCGCTGATGATCTTCTTCATCACGCTGATGCTCGGCGAGCTCTACGCGCTGCTCGGCACCTTCACGGTGGACCTGATGGTGCTGCGCCTGGAGGAGACCGTGGTCGGCGGTCTGATCGGCTGCGCGGTGTCGGTGCTCGTGCTGCCCACCCGCACCCGGTCCGCCGCCGAGGAGGCCCGCCGCGGGCTGCTCGACGCGCTGGCCGAGCTGCTGGGCACGGTCGACCGGGCGCTGCGCCGGCCCGGCCCGTGCGAGGACCTGCGTGCCGGGGCGCGCGCGCTCGATGCCGCGCTGCACCAGACGCTGCTGCTGGGGCGTCCGCTGACCCGGACCTGGCTGGGCTCCACCCACCGCGACGTCGTGCACGGGCTGACCGCCTGCACCGCCGTCGCCGAACACGCGCGGCGCCTGGCCCGCTCCGCCGAAGGGGTGTCGGGGACCCCGGCGCTGACCGCGGGCTGTGCGCGCCTGGCGCAGCTCACCGCGGACGCCGTCGCCGGGCGGCCGGTGCCCGCGGGCAGCTGCGCGGCCGTGCTCGACCTGCTGATCGGCCCGGCCGGCGGGACCGGACGCGGCGCCGCGCTCGCCCGCGAGGCCGGGCTGCTGGCCGCCGAGCTCCCGGCGCTGCTGGAGACCGGCGAGAACGGGCCCGCCCCGGCCACGGTCGGGCGGGTCCGCGGACCCGACGGCGCACCCGCCGCGGCGACGGTCACCGTCGTCGACGGGGCGGGCCGTCAGCTGGACCGCGTCACCACCGGCGACGACGGCGGGTTCGCCGTCCGCGTGCCGGCCGGGACGCACCTGCTCGTCGCCGCACCGGCCGTCGCCGGGCCCGCGCCCTTCGGCGAGCACGTGCACCTGGGGCCGGGGACGGTGCTGCCGGACGTGGTGCTGGCCGCGCCGGCGTCGCGCCCGGTGCCGGTCACGGCGCAGGGGCGCGCACGTGGTCCGGCGCGGGTCGTCGGGCGGCGCGGCTGCCTCACCCACGGCTGACCCGCGACCCGCGGCCGGCCCGGTCAGCCCTGCGACTCGCAGCCGATCCCGTCGGAGTCCGCGTCCAGGCGGTGCCGGTCGGTCCCCACGACCCGGAACGGCCCGCCGGACAGGTCCCCGCAGTCGAGGTCGGTCGCCGAGAGCGGCACGCAGGGGGTGTAGTTCGAGTCGCAGCCCCCGCCCGCCGGAGCGGCCGCCGGGGTGACCGGGGCCGGGGCGGGCGCGGCGGCGGGACGACGCTGCTCGGCGGCGGCGTCGCGGGCCGCCTGCTCGGCGGCGGCCTCGGCGCGGGCCGCCTCCTCCCGGGCGACGCGGTCGCGCTCGGCCTGCTCGGCGGCCAGGCGCTGTGCCTCCCGCACGTCCGAGGCCTGCTCGGCGAAACGGACCTGCAGTGTCCGTGCGTCGTCGGAGGCGGTGTCGAGGACCCCGGTCAGACGGGCCCGGTCGAGCTCGGACAGCACCGCCCAGGCCACACCCGCCCGGTGTGCCCGGACGTCGGCGTCCAGCCCCGCCAGCACGGTCAGCGCGTCGACGGCCTCCCGGCCCGCGGCGTCGAGCTGCGCCGGGTCCGGCGACGGCGACGACGCCCGCTGTGCCAGCCCCGCGACGGTGCCGCGGGCCCGCTCCACCTGCGCGGGGACGGTGCAGGACACCGTCGTCGCGTACAGCCCGCGGCCCGCTGCGCGCGCCTCCTCCTGGGCCTCGGTGACCTCGTCGAGGTAGCGGTCGTTGCCGCCGACCACCATCGCGGTGCCGAGTCCCTCCCGGGCGAGCTCGGCGTTGACCAGCCGGCCCCCGGTGTCGTGCACCCCGGCCAGGGTGCGGCCCCAGCCGTCGACGCGCTCGTCGTCGTAGGACAGGTCGACGGTGCTGCCGACCGGGATGAGCGCGGCGAGCCGGGCGGCCGCCTCCGGGCCGAGGCACTGGACGGTGGAGTCGGGATCGACGGTCTCCGGGGTGTCGATGTTGAGCAGCCGGACCGTGGTGCTGCGGCCGTCCAGGGTCGCCTCGAACGTGTCGCCGTCGACGATGCGGGTCACGACGGCCTGGTCCGACCCGCCGCTCGCCACGAGTCCCACACCCGCGACGGTCGCGGTGACCGCGACCACCGCGGCGACCATCTTCCCGAGCACGACCCACCCCTGTTCCCGTGCGCGCCTGCGCGCATCGGACCGATCCGACGGTGCACACGGCGCATCGCGGAACGGACGGGGGCGTTATCGGTCGGCCGGGCCGATCCCCACTACTGATGATCGCCGGCGGTGGGCCCGGTTCAGCCGTCCCCACGCTCTGCGGCGAGGGCCTTCCCGGCGCGCACGAGCACGTCGAGCTGGGCGCGGTTGTACAGCTCCCGCATCGCCCGGCCGAGGGTCTGCTCCGCCCGCTGCTCGCCGACGGGTGCGTCGGTGTTCGGCGCGACCAGGCCGGGATGGGTCTCGTAGAGCGCGCGCATGTAGGGCACCATCCGGTCGGCGAGCTCCTGGCGGGTGGTCTCGTCGGCGTCGGCCGGGAGCGTGTCGAACCGGTTCTGCGTCGGGTCCGGGCGGGCGTCGGCCAGCATGTCCGCGACGGCCTGCAGCCGCTCCGAGCCCAGCACCCGCGGCAGGACCAGGGTGAGCGACCGGTCGGCGTCGGACATCGGCTGGTCGGCGGCCGCGGCGAACTCGGTGGGCAGGTCGGTGGGCGCGGCACCGTCCAGGATCAGGGCCAGCTCGGTGCGGGCCTGCTGCAGCCGCTCGATGGTGTCGGCCAGCTCGGCGTCGAGCGCGCGGGCGGCCTCCTCCGGATGGGCGTCGGCGTCGTTCATCTCGGAGATCTGGCCCAGCGAGAACCCGAGGTCGACGAGCCGCTTGATCCGCAGCAGCCGCACCAGGTGCGCGACCCCGTACTGCTTGTAGCCGTTCGTCCGCCGCTCGGGCTCGGCCAGCAGCCCGATCTCGTGGTAGTGCCGCACCGCCCGCAGGCTGGTGCCGGCCAGCTCGGCGACCTCACGGGTGCTCCAGGTCACGACCGTCCCCCCCGTCCGATTCCCGCTCCTGGCTCCACCTTGCCGTATCCGTCGCCGCACCGTCCCGTGTGGGCATCGGGGGCCGGGCGAGCCGGCCGCGGGATTGTGCCGCCACGTCTCGGGTAGCTCACCCGGGTGCCGAACGAGCTCGACGACCTCGCCGCCCGTATCTCCGACCTCGCCTCGTCGGCGGGCCGGACCGTCGCGGTGGCCGAGTCGCTCACCGGGGGGATGGTGTCCGCCGCACTGGCCGCGTCCAGCGGCGCCGGCGAGTGGTACCGCGGCGGTCTCGTCGCCTACTCTTCGCAGGTCAAGCACGATGTGCTGGACGTCCCCGACGGCCCGGTCGTCGACCCCGACGCGGCCCGGGTGATGGCCGAACGGGTGCGCAAGCTGCTCGGCGCGGACATCGCCGTCGCCCTCACCGGCGCGGGCGGCCCGGATCCGCAGGACGGTCAGGATCCCGGCACGGTGTTCCTCGCCGTCGCCGACGGGCACACACCGAGGTCGTCCGCCGGGTCCTGACCGGCGAGCCGGTCGAGGTGTGTTCCGCGGCGGGCCGGGAGGCACTGCGGTTCCTCGTCGACCGGATGGGCTGACCGCCCGCAGCGCCGGTGCCACACTCGGGCCATGACCGAGCACCTCATCCGCAACTCCGGCCGCGGCGGCTTCACCCCCGGCGTGATCGCCCGGGCCCAGGGGAGCACCGTCACCACCGAGGACGGCCGGGAGCTGCTCGACTTCACCTCCGGGCAGATGAGCGCGATCCTCGGGCACTCGCACCCGGAGATCGTCGCGACCGTCCGCGACCAGGTCGGCCGGCTCGACCACCTCTACAGCGGGATGCTGTCGCGGCCGGTGCTGGAGCTGTGCGAGCGGCTGTGCGCCTCGGTCGGCGGCGGACTGGACCGGGCGATGCTGCTGACCACCGGCGCGGAGTCCAACGAGGCCGCGATCCGGATGGCCAAGCTCGTCACCGGCCGGCACGAGGTCGTCTCCTTCGCCCGGTCCTGGCACGGCATGACCCAGGCCGCGGCGAACGCGACCTACGTCGCCGGCCGCGCCGGGTACGGTCCCGCCGCACCCGGGAACTTCGCGCTGCCGGTGCCCGACCGTTACCGCCCCGACCTCGTCGACGACGCCGGGGAGCTCGACTGGCGCCGCCAGCTCGACCTCGGGTTCGCCCTGATCGACGCCCAGTCCGTCGGCAGCCTCGCCGCCTGCATCGTCGAGCCGGTCCTGTCCTCCGGCGGGGTCGTCGACCTGCCGCCGGGCTACCTGGCGGCGCTGCGCGACAAGTGCCACGAGCGCGGCATGCTGCTGATCCTCGACGAGGCCCAGACGGGTCTGTGCCGCACCGGCGACTGGTACGCCCACCAGCGCGACGGCGTGGTCCCCGACATCCTCACGCTGTCGAAGACGCTCGGGGCCGGCCTGCCGCTCGCCGCCGTCCTCACCACGGCCGCGATCGAACAGGTCGCGCACGAGCGCGGCTTCCTGTTCTTCACCACCCACGTCAACGACCCCCTCCCGGCGGCGGTCGGGCTCACCGTGCTCGACGTGCTCACCCGCGACCGGCTCGACCTGCGCGCCCGCGAGTTGGGCACGCTGCTGCAGGACGGCCTGCGGGACCTGGCCCGCACGACCGGGATGATCGGCGACGTCCGCGGCCGCGGCCTACTGGTGGGCCTGGAGCTGGCGGGCTCCGACACCGACGCGCTCGGGGCGGCCGTCACCGCGCGGTGCGCCGAGCTGGGGCTGCACATGAACATCGTGCAGCTGCCCGGCATGGGCGGGACGTTCCGGATCGCGCCGCCGCTGACCGCGACCGAGGCCGAGATCCGCCGCGGCGTGGACATCCTCGGCACGGCCCTGGGGGAGGTGGCTCAGCCCTCGACGGCGGCCGCGAGCCGGTCCGGTGGCGCAGCGACGTGACGGCCCGCGCTCGGCGACCTCCCGGTCACGGGGCCCGGATACCCGTCAGCGCGGCGTGACGATCGTCAGCTTCCCGTCGGGCCGGACCCGGACCGCCGCCCCGGCCGGGTCGCCGGCGAGCAGCTCCAGCAGCTCGTCGTCGGTGCCGCAGGCGACGAACCGGGCGCCGTCGTCGTCGAGGCGGCCGACGACGACCGCGTGCCGGCTGCCGTCGCGGTCGTGGCGCACCGTCCAGGACTCGACGGTCGCCGCGCCGTCGGCGGCGGTCGTCGTCGGGACGGTGGGAACGGCGTCGAGCCGGGCCTGGAGCGCGGCGCTGTCGTCGTCGCGCCAGGGGGCGGGGCGGGTGGAGTAGACCCCCGCGGAGTACTTGGACAGGAACCCGCCGTTCGCGCCGACCAGGCCGTACGTGCCCGGGTCGGCCCGCAGGCGTCGCACGACCTCGGCGACCGCGTGCATCGAGTAGTCGTTCCCCGGCCCGCCGAAGAACGGCAGCCCACCGGTGACCGTGAGCCCGCGCGGGTCGTCGGCGGCCAGCCCGAGGGGGTCGGCGACCGAGGACACCGCGATCGGGAAGCAGGAGTACAGGTCGATCGCGGCGAGGTCGTCCACGCGGGTCCCGGCGCGGTCCAGGGCGTGCCGGACGGCGGCCTCGGCGGCCGGGTAGGCGCCCAGGTCGGGGCGGTCGAGCACAGCGCGCTCGGTGAGGTCGGCGTGGCCGTGCAGGAACACCCACCGCTGCGGGTCGATCCCCAGGTCGTGGGCGGTGCCGACCGAGGTGAGGACGACCGCGGCGCCCTGGTTGACCTGGTCGCGCGAGACGAGGAACCGCGGGTACGGATCGGTGATCATCCGGTTGCGGTCGTCGGTCGTGACGAGTTCCTCGGGCGTTCGGACCCGCGGCGCGGCGGCGTGCGGGTGCCCGGCGGCGACCCGGGTGAACGGCGCGAACAGCTCGCCCATCCCGTGGGCGTGGGCGTCCCGTGCGAGGCCGAGCCGGGCGCGGCGGGCGTTCTCGCACAGCGCGTAGTAGGCGGCGGGGGAGAGCACGCCGTGCGCCTCGGCGACCGGGCTGCGCAGCTCCGAGCCGTACCCGCGGTCCTCCAGCGTGCCGCCGACGTGCTCGCCGTGGTCGGGCCGCTCGGCCTCGGGGCGCGACATCAGGTCCCGCACGGTCGACATCGCCTCGGCCCCGACGAGCAGCACCGCCCCGGCCTCCCCGCGGGCGATCGCGCCGGCGAACTCGCCGACGAGGCGTTGCGGGGACTGCCCGCCGACGACGTCGAGCACCGCCCGCCGCGGGTCGGCGCCGACGCGGCGGGCGACCGCGCGCGGGTAGTTGTCCGCCCGGCCCAGCGGCGCGACCGCCCCGGGCAGCGACATCTCGAACTGCCGCACCCCCGCGACGACGGCCAGCGCCGCCGCCACCGCGGCCGGGTCCGCACCGGTGTCGGCGAGCGCCGCGGCGGCCGCGGCGGCACCGAGCCCGACCGGTGACAGCGCGGCGTAACCGGGCTCGCCGATCCGCTCGGAGGCCTCCCCGACCCCGACGACGACGGGTGTCCGCGGGTCGAGGTTCATCCGACCAGCCCCGCGAGCGCGGCGATGCGCTGCTCGCAGTCGTGCGCCATCTCCCGGGTGATCTCGCCCGCGCCGCGCAGCTCGGTGAACGCGCCGACGACCTGCCCGACGAAGAACGACTGCAGCTCTGTCGCGCCGGGGTTCCCGGCGTCGGCGGCGGCGTCGATGCTCGACCAGGCCTGCAGGGTCAGCAGCGGCTGCAGCGGCATCGGCAGCGGCGCCGGCGCGCCGGGTGCGGACCACGCGTCGTGGTAGGCGCTGCGCAGCTGCCGGGCAGGCTTGCCGGTCCGGGCGGGGGAGCGGACGGTGTCGCCGCTGCCCGCGGCGAGGAACTTGCGCTTCACCGACTCCGGCGCCACGTCCTCCACACTGGACAGCCACACCGAGCCGCACCACACCCCGGCCGCGCCGAGCGCGAGCGCGGCGGCCATCTGGTCGCCCGAGGCGATGCCGCCCGCGGCCAGCACCGGCCGGTCCCCGGCGACCCCGACGATCTCCGGGGTCAGCACCGTCGTCGCGATGGTGCCGGTGTGCCCACCGGCCTCGGTGCCCTGCGCGACGAGCACGTCGACCCCGGCCGCGAGCTGCCGTTCGGCGTGCCGGCGGGTCCCGACCAGCGCGGCGACGACCGTCCCGGCGTCGTGCGCGCGCTCCACGAGGTGCGGCGGCGCGGTGCCGAGCGCGTTCGCGACGAGCGCGGGCCGGTGGGCGAACACCGCGTCGAGCTGGGCCTCGGCGCCGCGCCGGCTCATCCCCGCCGCGATCGCGTCGCGCCCGGGGTCGACCGGCACCCGCGGGATGCCGTAGCGGTCGAGCAGGTCGTCGACGAAGGCGAGGTGCTCGGCCGGGAGCTGCGCACGCAGTGCGGCGACGAGGTCCTCCCGGTCGGCCCCGGTGTCGGCGGTCTTCTCCGGGACGAGCAGGTCGACCCCGTAGGGCCGCCCGTCGAGCTGCTCCTCGATCCAGGTCAGCTGCGCGTCGAGCTCCTCGGCGGTGTAGGAGACCGCGGCGAGCACCCCGAACCCCCCGGCGCGGCTCACCTCGGTCACCACCGCGGGGGACCGGTTGAACCCGACGATCGGGTGCTCGACGCCCAGCAGATCGGTCAGCGCTGTCCTGATCACACCGGTGAGCGTATTACGGACGGACACCGTCCAGAAGTGGGTCGGTGGTCACAGCACCGTCTGGCAGGATCGCCGCCGTGCCCCCGCCGTCGCGCCGCAGCGGACGTCCGCGCGACCCGGACGTCGACCGTCGCGCCCTCGCCGCCGCCCGCGAGGTCTACGGCGAGCGCGGCTGGTCCGGGCTGTCGCTGGAGGAGGTGGCCCGCCGGTCGTCGATCGGGAAGGGGTCGCTGTACCTGCGCTGGCCGACCCGGGCGGCGCTGCTCGTGGCGGCGGTGCGCGACCGGGCCCGCTTCGTCGCCGACATCGACACCGGCTCGCTGCGCGAGGACCTGGTGACCTTCGCCGAGCTGTGGACGGCGTTCGCCACGAGCGACGACGGCCGGCTGGTCGAGCGGCTGCTCGTCGACTCCCACCGGGTCCCGGAGATCGCGGGGGCGCTCGCCGACGACGCCTATCCCGAGCACGTCCGCGGCGCCCGGACGATGGTGCGTCGCGGCATCGAGCGCGGCGAGCTCCCGGCCGGGACGTCGGTGGCGCTGGTCGCGGACCTGGTCGCGGGGGCGGTGCGCAACCACGTCGCGACCACCCCCGCGCACCTCGCCGCCCGCGACGACGCCCGGGGTCACGCGGTGGCGGTCGTCGACACCGTCCTGGCCGGGGTACGGGCGCGGGCTCAGGCCTCGCCGTAGGCGGCGGCGATCTCCTGCGGCCCGGCCCACCGGCTGTAGGTGGGGCCCTGCGGCCAGCCCTCCGGCGAGTCCTGCCAGACCTCCTGGCGGCCGTAGGGCAGCACGTCGACCAGCGGGAACAGGTAGGACAGCTGCTCGGTGCCGCGGCCGTCGGTGTGCCAGGTGCGGAAGACGCGGTCGCCGTCGCGCAGGAACACGTTGACCGCGAAGCCGCCCCCGGGCGGGGCGCCGACGTCGGTGCCGAAGCTGCTGTGGGCCGTCGAGTACCAGGTCATGGTGTTGCCGACGCGACGCCGGTAGGCCAGCGCCTCGTCGATCGGGCCCTGGGTGACGATGACGAAGCGGGCGTCGAACTTCTCCAGACCGGCGAGCCGGGTGAACTGCGAGGTGAACCCCGTGCACCCGCCGCACTGCCAGTCGGCGCCGTCGTGCCACATGTGGCTGTAGACGATCAGCTGCGGGTGGCCGTCGAAGATCTCGGCGAGGCGGACGGGGCCGTCCTCTCCGCGCAGGACGTAGTCGGGCATCTCGACCATCGGCAGCCGGCGACGGGCGGCGGCGATGGCGTCGAGCTCGCGGGTGGCGGCCTTCTCACGGACGCGCAGCGCGGCGAGCTCGCGCTCCCAGGTGGCGGTGTCGACGACGGGGGGCAGGGCGGCGGTGATCGGCTCGGTCATGTGAGGCGTGACCGGCGTCGCGTCCGGAACTCATCGCTCACAGACCGCGCACAGGAACCGGACAGGAGTGCGACAGAGCCGCGGACGACGGTGGTCCGCGTACCTCCACGACTCGAGGAGACCCCCGTGAGCACCGCGACCCCGGTCCGACCGGGACGGCACCGCGACACCCCCGCCGCCGTCCGTCCCCCACCCGTCCCGCCCACCGGCTCCGGCCCGTCCGTCGCGCCGCCCGGGCGGGTGGCGCGGCTGCTCCGCGGGCCCCACGACGGCCCGCGCTGGGCGCGGCCGGGGCTGCTGGTACTGCTCGCCGCGACCGCCGTGCTCTACCTGTGGAACCTGTCGGCCTCGGGCCATGCCAACGACTTCTACGCCGCCGCGGTGCAGGCCGGGACGCAGTCGTGGAAGGCATGGCTGTTCGGGTCGCTGGACTCCGGGAACGCGATCACCGTCGACAAGCCGCCCGCGGCGCTGTGGGTGATGACGGCGTCGGCGCGGCTGTTCGGGTTCTCCTCGTGGAGCCTGCTCGTGCCGCAGGCGCTGATGGGTGTGGGCGCGGTGGCCCTGCTGCACGCGACGGTGCGGCGGTGGGCCGGGCCCGCCGCGGGGCTGCTCGCGGGTGCGGTGCTGGCGCTGACCCCGGCGGCGGTGCTGATGTTCCGGTTCGACAACCCGGACGCGCTGCTGACGCTGCTGCTGGTCGCCGCGGCCTGGGCCGGCTCGCGCGCCGTCGACGCCGCCTCGGTGCGGGCGTCCACCTGGTGGCTGGTCGCGGCCGGGTCGGCGGTCGGGTTCGCGTTCCTCACGAAGATGGGGCAGGCGCTGCTGGTCGTCCCGGCGCTCGGGCTGGTGTACCTGGTCGCCGGCTCGCCGCGGCTGCGGACCCGGATCGTGCAGATGGGCGCCGCGGTGGCGGGGATGGTCGTCTCCGCGGGGTGGTTCATCGCGCTGGTGGAGCTGTGGCCCGCGTCCGACCGGCCCTACATCGGAGGATCGACGACGAACTCGCTGCTCGAGCTCGCGCTGGGCTACAACGGCCTCGGCCGGCTGCTCGGCGGCACCGGCAACGGTGGCGGCCCCGGCGGGGGAGGCGGTGGTGGCAACACCGGCTTCGGCGGCGCGGCCGGTCCGTTGCGGCTGTTCACCGGTGAGCTCGCCTACGAGATCTCCTGGCTGCTGCCTGCCGCGCTGATCCTGCTCGTCGCGGGGCTGTGGGTCACCCGGCGGGCGCCGCGGACCGACCGGACCCGCGCGGCGCTGCTGCTGTGGGGTGGCTGGACGCTCGTCACGGCGGCGGTGTTCTCGATGATGAGCGGCACGATGCACCCGTACTACACGGTGGCGCTGGCCCCGGGGCTCGCCGGAGTGGTGGCCGTCGGCGGGGCGGCGCTGTGGCGGGAGCGGGGTGCCCGGTGGGCGCGGATCGTCGCCGCGACGACGGTGCTCGTCACCGGTGGCTGGGCGGTCGCGCTGCTGGTGGTGAGCGCGGAGTCGTTCTCCTGGCTGTGCCGGCCGGTCGGGGTGGTCACGGTGGTCGCGGCGGGGCTGATGCTCGCGCCCGGCCGGGGGCGAGCGGTGGTGCGGTCCGGTCTGGTCGCGGTGCTGGTGGCGGGGATGCTCGGGACCGGGGTGTACGCGGTGGCGACGGCGTCGACCGGGCACACCGGCAGCATCCCCTCGGTCGGGACGGTGTCGAGCTCGTTCGGCACCACCGCCGGTTCGTCCGGCGGTCCCGGCTCGGGCCCGGCCGGCCCGGGTGCGGCCGTCGGCGCGGACGGGTCCGGTGGTGCCGGGGCAACGCCCCCGGGGCAGGGCGGTGGCGGGCCCGGCTCCGGCGGTGCGACCTCGGTGGAGCTGACCTCACTGCTCGCCGCGACCCGGTCCTCGTCCGGGACGACCTGGGCGGCTGCGGTCGCCACCTCCCAGACCGCCGCGTCGCTGGAGCTGGCGAGTGGGACCGCGGTCATGTCGACCGGTGGGTGGGCCGGCAGCGACTCCGCCGTCACCCTCGCCGAGTTCCGGTCCTACGTGGAGCAGGGCCGGATCGCCTACTACGTGGCGGGCGGCCAGGGCGGCGGCCCCGGTGGGCAGAGCGACTCGACGAGCAGCCGGATCGCGACCTGGGTCGCCGAGCACTACACGGCGACGACCGTCGGCGGTCAGACCGTCTACGACCTGTCCGCCCCGACCTCCTGACCCGCTCGTCGCCACCTCGCGCACCCCATCGGATCGGTGGGGTGCGCGCGGCGTCGAGGTCAGGTCGGTGCACGCGGTGGGCGGTTCTGGTGCCGGACCGCAGTAGCGGTGTCCGGTCGGTGTCACGGTGACCACGATGCCGTCCGGTGCGCGGAAGACCTGCCACCCGGGTTGTTCGCGGACGTGGTTGTGGAACTCGCAGACCCCGCGCCCGTTGTCGAGTTCGGTGCGTCCGCCGTCGGCATCCCGATGGATGTGGTCGAGGTGGCGGACAGGTGCGTCGCAGTAGGGCTCGGTGCACCGGTTCTGTGCCCGGGCCTTCACGAGGGTGGCGAGCAGGCCGGTGAAAGTACGCCTCCGGGAGTCCCCGCCGATCACGATGCCCTGGTCGGTGAGCAGACGGCGCAGGGACTTGGCGCCCTCGGGGGTGGCGAGCAGGTCGGCCGGGACCGGTCCGAAGCCGGGGATCTCCGCGGGCAGCGGGGAGGTGGGGTCGAGCAGCGCCTGGACGGGGACGGTGACCTGGACTTCCAGGTTCACGGCGGTCGCGGTGGCCTGCCCGGTGACGCGTTCGACCAGGGTGTCGGCGAGGACCTGCCCACGGGTACGAGTCAGCGGTTCCGGAGCGACCTGGACCTCGACGAACGCTCTATGCAGCGCCGCCAGACATGCGGCGCCCTGTTCGACCGGGACATAGGCGGTCAGATAGCTCATCGCATCCGGTGCCGGGCGCAGTGTCACTCGGCGTTCGGCTTTCGCCGCGTGGACGCGGGCGCGGAAACGGTCGGGGGCGATCTCGGCGACCAGCCGCCGCGTCATCGCCCGCAGCCGGCCGATCCCGTACCGGGTCAGGTCACGCACGGCGGCGAGCCGGATATCGACCCGCGCCCGCTGAGATGTGTTGAGGTCGCGGCACTCGACGGCGATCGCGGTGACCTTGGCGGCGCTGAGCTGCCCGGTCTCATGGAGGCGCCGGACGTCGTCGAGCCCGGCGTGCAGGTCGCGGGCGTCGGCGACGCGGGTGCGGGCCTCGGTGGTGGAGACCCGGCAGGCGAGCTGGATCTGGGCGACGACGCTGCGGTGGAGCTTGTCGGGATCCAGGTCGGTCGGGCCGTTCTCCACGTGGGTGTGGGCGAAGGCCCGGATGCGCGTCGACTGCAGTGCGGCGAGCGAGGCCCGGAGCGACTCGATCTCCTGGATCTGGTCGATCAGCTCGGCTTCGGACAACGTGGAGGTGTCGGCGGCGAGGGCGTGGTCGAGGTGGAACCGGAGCAGGGTGAGGTCACCGATGGGAACCCACCTGCGAGCACGCCGGTGGCGTGGGCGGGTGGTTCCTGGGTGGCGGTCACACCATCGAGGATACTCGAACGTGTGTTCGATGACCAGTTTCCGTTCGCGATCGCGAATCCGTGGCCTGCGGTGATGCGGACCGCTCGCGACGGTGCCTCGTGGTGTGGGTGACTGCGCACCGTAAGGGGACAGTGCGATGCCGACCGGCTGCGTCGTGAGGTGACGCGAGAGGGACGGCCGCACCGGGTACCCGTCGTGACGGCGTTGCTGCCACCGGCAGGAGGTGGCGAGGACGGATCGCGCACGGCTCTGGGTACCGGTCCGGGTCGGGGTCCGGCGACCGCGCCGGGGGGGCGACGCGCGGACGAGTGCGGCCACCGGAGCGACGCCGCCACCCGGCCGACGTGACCCGGAACCGCGGAGCCCGACAGGGCCCTCAGCCCCACTTCTCCCGCACCGAGGTGAACACCTTCTGCCCGTACGAGAACTCCACGACGTTCCCGTCCGGATCGGTCAGCGCGCAGATGTACCCCACCGGCCCCGGCATCTGCCGCGGCTCCCAGTGCAGGCACCCCGCGTCCCGGGCGCGGTCGGCGGCGGCGTCGACGTCGTCGCGGGTCGGCACCTCGATCCCCAGGTGGGCGAAGGGGCGCAGCAACCCCAGCTCGCCACCCTGCTCGGCGTCGAACGACACCAGGACCAGCACCATCGGCGTCTCCACCTGACCGGCGTTGGACAGCCAGGCGCTCCGCCCGGCGTCGTCGGAGAAGCGTTCGACGACGGTGAGGGGTGTCATCGTCGTGTAGAAGTCGATGGCGGCGTCGAGGTCGCCGGTGGGCAGCGCGACGTGGGTCCACCGCGCCTCGGTCAGCTGTGCGTCGGTCACGGGGATTCTCTACCCGACGACGCCGCGGTCGTGCAGCCCGCCGATGGTGCGCTCGTCGAGACCGAGGACGTCGGCGAGTACCTCGTCGGTCTCCCGGCCCAGCTCGGGGGCGGCACCGGGGTCACCGTGGTCGGTGTCCCACCGGATCGGCGAGCGCGCGGTGATACCGGTGGCGCCACCGGGGAGCGCCAGATCGGTGAGCAGCGGGTGCCCTCCGGCGCGGTGCTCGGCGACGACGTGGGTCATCCCCTGGTAGCGGCCCCACAGCACGCGGGCCCGGTTCAGCTCGGACTCCACGGTCGCCGAGTCGCGCGCGGCGAACCACGGCCGCAGCACCGCCGCGATCGTCTCGCGCAGCCGGTAGCGCTCGGTCTCCGAGGTCAGGTCGGCGTCGAGGGCGGGCTCCAGTGCGGCGAACACGTCACCGGTCCCGGTGACCGACACCAGGGCGTTCCACTGCGCCGGGGTCAGCGCGACGACCATCACCCGGTTCCCGTCGGAGCAGGCGAAGTCGACGCCGAAGCTGCCGTAGACGTGGTTGCCGTGCCGTGGCCGCTCGTGCCCGCGCTCGTCGGCCTCGGAGAGCCAGCCCAGGTTCGCGACGCCGGCCAGCGCCACGTCGGACAGCGCGATCTCGGAGTACACCCCGGCGCCGGTGCGGGAGCGCTGGTACACCCCGGCGAGCACGGCCGTCGCGACCGACATGCCGGTGACCAGGTCCCACGCGGGCAGTACGTGGTTGACCGGGGCCGCGCCCTCCTCGCTGCCGGTGATCTGCGGGATCCCGACCTCGGCGTTGACGGTGTAGTCGACGGCGGGTCGGCCGTCCGGGTAGCCCTGCACGCGCACGTGCACCAGGTCCGGGCGACGCGCGACGAGCGCGTCGTTGGCCATCCAGCGGCGGCCCACGACGTTGTCGACGAGGACACCGCGGTCCGGGCCCGGCGCCGTCGCCAGGCCCAGGACGAGCTCGCGGCCCTCGTCGGAGCGCAGGTCGATGCTGATCGACCGCTTGCCCTTGTTCAGCGAGGCCCAGTAGTAGGAGTCGCCGGTGCCGTGCCCGGCGGCGGGCCAGCGACCGTGGTCGGGGCCGCCCCCGAGCGGGTCGATGCGGATGACAGAGGCCCCGAGCTGCGCGAGCGTCATGCCACCGGTGGGACCGGCGACGAAACTCGCGCACTCGACGACGTGCAGACCGGACAGCGGACGCGACATGGCGACCATCCTGCCCGGCGACGGGGCCGGACGGATCAGAGGTGTTCGATCAGCCGCTGACGGGCCAGGCGCTCGACCATCTCGGGGAGCGCTGCGGCGGAGACGACGTCGAGGTCGCGGCGGGAGCCGCGCACGACGTGGTCGACGAGGTCGGGGGAGAAACGACCGGCGAACTCGGCGGTGAGCCGGTCGACGGCGCCCCGGACGGTGGGGTCGGTGACGGGTGGGTGGACGGAGGCCTGCACAGGAATGGTCGTTTCGGTCGAGGTGGTGTCCGGTACGCGGCGGAGTGCCGCGCCGCGCGGGATCGCGCGGTGCCGGTACGGGGTCGGTGGCACCGGCCGTGGCCGGGGCGCCGGGTGGGCGCCTCCCGGGGACGGTCCGGGCGGTTCGTCGCGGCCGGCGTGTCACCGGGCGCGATCGACTGGCACCACCGTATCGGACATACGGGCTGCGCGTCGACCGATTACGCGGGCCCCGGCTGATCGCGGTCGAGGTGGACCTCGCGGTCCGGCTCGACCGCGGCGACCCCGGTGACCACCCGCAGGGCGTCCGGGTCGTCGCACGTCCCGACGACCACCCCGACCCCCGTGAGCACCTTCTCCACCTGCAGCCCGGCGGCCGCGCAGGCCCGCGCGACGTCGTCGGCGACGTGCCCGTCGGCCACCGACACCAGCAGCCTCCCGGTCGTGCTCATCGGCCCGGGGCCCGGACGAGTCCCGCGCCGACGTCGCCCGAGGGCAGCGCCAGCCGCTGGGCGGCCTGCGTGAGCTGGGTCCACAGGTCGCGCCCGCGGGCCCCGGTGCGCTGCGACCACAGCGCCGCGATCCCGGAGACGTGCGGGGTGGCCATCGAGGTGCCCGAGATCGTGTTGGTGCGCTGGGGCATCGGCCACGACGAGTAGACGTCCACACCGGGGCCGGCGATGTCGACCTGCCCGCCCTCGACCGCGGAGCTGGCCGCGGAGAAGTCGGCGATGGCCAGCGCGGCGTCCACCGCGGCGACCGCCATGATCGACGGGCTGTTCGCCGGGACACCGACGAAACCGACGTTCCCGGCCGAGCGCTCGGCGTTGTTGCCGGCCGCGGCGACGATCAGGGTGCCCGCGTCCAGCGCGCGCCGCCCGGCGTTCTCGTAGGCGGCGGAGACCTCGTCGAGGTCCGCGCCCAGCGACATCGAGACGACCTGCGCGCCGGAGGAGATCGCCCACTCGATGCCCTCGAGGATGCCGGCGTCGGTGCCGGAGCCGTCGTCACCGAGCACCTTGCCGACCAGGATCCTCGCCTCGTGGGCGATGCCGTAGCGGCGTCCCGAACCGGGGGCGAGCGGCCCGCAGGAGGTGCCGATGCAGTGCGTGCCGTGCCCCTGCACGTCGGCGACCTCCTGGCCGTCGACGAACGAGCGCGACTCGATCTGCCGCCCGGCGAAGTCGGGGTGGCCGAGGTCGAGGCCGGTGTCGAGGACGGCGACGGTGATCCCGGCGCCGGTCTCGGCGGCGACGTCCGCGCCGGTGGCCTGCAGTCCCCAGGTGACCTGGTCGTTGTCGGCGAACCGGGCCGCGGCGGGCGCGTCGGTCTCCGACGCGGCGGCGCGCTCGGCCAGGAAGCCCGCCGCGTCGGCGAACCCGCGCAGGTAGTCGGCGCTCAGCCCGGGCCCGGACAGGGCGCGCAGCACGCGTTCGGGCTCCACCGACAGCACCCGGCGGTCGGCCCGCACAGTGCGCAGCCGGGCCGGGTCCAGCTCGGCGACGGCGACGCCGAGCCGGGCGAACAGCGTCGGGTGGGCCCCCGGGGTGTCGTCGCGGCTGCTGGTCACCTCGGACAGGCCGGTCAGCTCCGCCACCGCCGAGCGTGCCGTGTCGTGGTCGGCCACCAGGTCATCGCTGAGCACCAGCAGGTACCGGCCGGTCAGCGTGCCTGCGGTCCGGCCCGGGACGGCCGCGTGCGGCTCCACCATGTCGCCTCCGTCGATCGACTCGTGACCACCCATCGTGCCCCAGTGATCGCGCTCCGGCACGGTCTGCGGGCGAACGGGTGGTGACGACTCAGGGCCGCTGCCCGACCGTGTCCGCCAGCAGCGCCTCGGCGACCACGTGCAGCTTCCGGTTCGTCTCGTGCGAGAGCCGGCGCAGCAGGGTGAACGCCTCGTCGGCGGAGCAGCCGCGCTGGGCCATGAGGGCCCCCTTCGCCTGCTCGATGCTGACGTGCCGGGCGAAGCGGGCCCGCAGGTGGCTGTTCTCGGTGTCCAGGGCACGGGCCAGTGCCGCGGCGGGGAGGTCGCTGCCGTCGGCGCCGGGGCTGATCAACCCGGTGACGTCCTCGACGTGGTGCAGCACCCCGACGACCCGCCCGTCCGGGGCGGTCAGCGGGGAGTTCACCGTGACCCACACCCGTTCGACGAAGCCGGGCGTGCCCGTCGCCGCGGGCACGTCGTGACGCTGCACCGGCAGGTGGTCGCGCAGCCCGAGGCGCAGCACCCGCGACAGCGACGCCGTCAGCCTGGCGACGCCGTCGGCGCCGGGCCGGTGCGGGTCGTCCGGCAGCGCGGCCGTCAGCGGTCTGCCGACCAGCTCGCCGGACGCGCGCAGGGTCGCCGCACAGAAGGCCGCGTTCGCCCCCACGACCGTGAGCTCCCCGTCGACGACCAGGTACGGGGAGCGCGTGGCACGGAACACGGGATCGTCGCAGCAGGCGCGCAGGATCTGCGCGTCCGAGGGCCCGGAAAGCATCTGACCTCCGCCGCGCCGGAACGCGACGGTTCGGCGGGTGCCGCGGCGAGCGGCACCGGAGACCTGGCCCGGCGCGTCCGGCAGATGATGTCTGCGGAAACGGTTCCCGGGGTGGACCCCGGGATGCCGGGCCGGTTGCTTGACCCTGCGTACTCGCGTCCGGAACCTGACGGTTCGCGGACGTCGGGAAGAACGTTAGGACAATGCGTCATCCCTGCTGACAGCGGGTGTCCGATTACTCCGGACGCCGCGTTCGCGACCCCCGGATGCAGTGACCGGATAGTCCAATCCATATCTCGAGTTACGGTAGGGTCGGGCCGACCCCACCCCGGAAGCCCCCAGGAGCAACGATGCTCGGTCTGATGCAGGACCGTCCCCTGACGCTGCCGCACGTCTTCCACCGTGCCGAGCAGTACTTCGGACACAAGGAGATCGTCACCGCCACCCCGGCGGGGACGGTCCGCACCACCACGGTCGCCGAGTGGGCCGTACGCACCCGCCGGCTGGCCACCGTGCTCGACACCCTCGGCGTCTCCGCCGACGGCCGGGTCGGGACGTTCTGCTGGAACACCGACCGGCACCTGGAGCTGTACCTGGCGGTGCCGTGCACCGGCCGGGTCCTGCACACGCTCAACCTGCGGCTGTTCCCCGACCAGCTCGTCTACGTGGCCGACCACGCCGAGGACGAGGTCGTGTTCGTCGAGCGCTCCCTGCTCGGCCTGTTCTGGCCGCACGTGGACCGGATGACCGCGGTGCGCCACGTCGTCGTCATCGACGACGGCGCGCCCACCGAGATCCCCGACGACCCGCGCATCCGGCTCCACGAGGAGCTCCTGGCCGCGGCCGAGCCGTTCGCGGGCCGGTTCGTGGTGGAGGACGAGAACACCGCCGCCGCCATGTGCTACACCTCCGGCACCACCGGCAACCCCAAGGGCGTCGTCTACTCGCACCGCTCGACGCTGCTGCACTCGCTCGCGACCCTGTTCGCCGACGGCGTCGGGCTCTGCGAGCGCGACGTGGTCCTGCCGGTCGTCCCGATGTTCCACGCCAACGCCTGGGGCCTGCCCTACGGCTGCCTGCTCGCCGGCACCTCGCTGGTGCTGCCCGGGCCCGGCATGACCCCGGACGCGGTCCTGACACTGATCCAGGACCACCGGGTCACCGTCGCCGCGGGCGTCCCGACGATCTGGATGGGCCTGCTGCCCAGGCTCGGCGAGTACGACTGCTCGTCGCTGCGGGTCCTGCTCTGCGGCGGCTCGGCGGTGCCGAAGTCGATGTCGGAGGGCTTCCGCACCGCGATCGGCCTGCCGGTCCTGCAGGGATGGGGGATGACCGAGACCTCGCCGGTGGCGACCCTGGGCGTGCTGCGCTCCCAGCACGACGACCTGTCCGACGACGACAAGGCCACCGTGCGCGCCCTGCAGGGCCCCCCGGTCCCGCTCGTCGACCTGCGCATCGCCGACCCCGAGACCGGTGCCGAGCAGCCCTGGGACGGCACCACCAGCGGTGAGGTGCAGGTGGCGGGCCCGTGGATCGCCTCGGAGTACTACCGCGGCGAGGGCGGCGGCACGCAGTTCACCTCCGACGGCTGGCTGCGCACCGGCGACGTCGCCGTCGTCGACGGCTCGGGCTACGTCAAGCTCGTCGACCGCACCAAGGACCTGGTCAAGTCCGGTGGTGAGTGGATCAGCTCGGTGGAGCTGGAGAACGAGATCATGGCGCACCCGAAGGTCGCCGAGGCCGCGGTCATCGCGATCCCGCACGAGCGCTGGGTGGAGCGCCCGATGGCCTGCGTCGTGGTGAAGGACGGCGAGATCCTCACCGCCGACGAGCTCCTCGCCTTCCTCACCGACCGGGTCGCCAAGTGGTGGCTCCCCGACGCCGTCGAGTTCATCGACGAGGTGCCCAAGACGAGCGTCGGCAAGTTCTCCAAGAAGACCCTGCGGGAGAAGTTCGAGGGCTACTCGCTGAGCTGAGCGGCCGCCTCGCGGTCCGTGGTCCCGGTGCGTGGCGCCGGGACCACGGCCGCGCCGCCCTGCTCGGGGATGACACCGTCCGGGACGGCCGCGGCGGCCCCGGCGAGCAGGTCGAGGCAGTGCACCTCGCCGCACCCGTCGCCGACGACCACCGTCCCGCCCCCCACCGCGACCGCGGTCAGCGGCGCGTCCAGCGGCACCCGGCCGAGCGCCGTCGCCGAGGTCAGGTCCCACAGCACCGCCGTGCCGTCCGAGCCCGCGGTCACCGCGCGGCACCGGCCCGCACCGGCGGCCGCGGTCAGGTGCGCCGCGTCGGCGCGCACCGTCGTCACCGCGGCCGACCCGGCCCGCCAGACGTGCACCCGGCCGTCGGCGTCGCAGACCACGCCGTGGCAGCCGTCGTCGTCGACGGCGACGGCGGTGACCAGCCCGGCCGGCAGCGCCACCGTGACCACCTCCGCCGCGGCGGGCCGCCAGCAGGCCAGCAGGCCGTCCGCGGCGAGCAGCACCGTCGCCCCGCCGGGGGTCGGCGCGGCCACCCGCGGTGCCGACGGCAGCCGGGTGGTGCGGAAGGCCCGCCCGCTGCGCGCGTCGCGCACGGCGACCGTGCCGTCCGGCTCACCGGTCACGACCAGCGCGCCCCGCCCGGCCAGCACACGGCCGGGCAGCGACACCGCGCCGGCCCGCACCCCGGTCGTCGCGTAGTGCTCCTCGACGGTCGCGGTCCCGGTGACGGCGAACATCCTCGTCCCGGACGGGTCGAACCACAGCGGGCCCGCACCGGCCGGGACGCTCCAGCGACGCGCGCCGGTGGCCGGATCGTGCGCGAGCAGCCCGTCGGAGCGCCGACCGGCCGAGACGACCAGGCCCGTGCTCGCGGCGACCGCACCGACCGCGGGGGAGACCCCGGTGTGCCCGCCGGCACCCGGCCGGGCCCGTGCCGAGTCCCAGACCAGGACGCGGCCGTGGTCGTCCCCGGTCGCGACGACGGTGCCCGCGGCGTCGGCGGTGACCGCCCGCACCGCGGCGCCGTGCCCGGCGAGCTCGGCGACCGGGCCGGGTCCGGTGGTCGGGACGAGCTGCACGGTCCCGTCCACCCGCCCGACGACGACCCGGCCCGCACCGGCGCACGCGGCCGCGGTGACCGCGACGCCGTCGCCGGGGACGTCGAGCCGCACCGCGTCCTGTGGCACCCCGTCGACCAGCGCGAACACGTGCAGCGCACCGTCGGCGGTGGCCGCGAGCAGCTGCCCCGCGGTCGGCACCACCACGGCGACCACGGCTGGCCCGCCCTCCAGCAGCCCCAGCGGGGCCCCGGTGGCCGGGTCCCAGGACCGCAGCGTGCCGTCCACCCCGCCGGACACGACGGTGCCCTGGCCGGTCGCGGTCAGTGCAGTCACCGGGCCGGCGTGCCCGCGGGCGACCGAGACGGCCGCGCCGCTGGTCACGTCCCACACCCGCACCGCGCCGTCGGCGCCGCCCGCGACCACCCGGGTCGGGGCGGTCCCGGTCACCGCGAGCGCGGTCACCGGGCCGGGCCGCCCGGCCAGGGTCGTGACCTCGGCGCCGCGGGCCGGGCCGTCGGTGGCCAGCACCCGCACCTCGGGGTCGTCACCGGCGAGGGCGACCAGGCCGCCGTCGGGGGACAGGGCGACCGTCCGGGCGTGGACCGCGGAGGCCGGGGGCCGCGGACCGCCGGGCCCGGCGAGCGGGTCCGGGACCGCGTGCCCGGTCCCGGCGTCCCAGGCACCGCTCTCACCGGAGGCGTCGAGCGACAGCAACAGGCCGTCCGGTCCGGCGAGCAGCGCGACGACCGCGTCCCCGTGGCCCTCCAGGACCCGGCTCAGCGCGGCCGACGGCGGCCGGGTGCGCCAGCGGGTGGTCAGCGCGGGGACGCCCTGGGCGGTGAGCCGGGCCCGGGCGGCCCCGGCCAGCGCGGCCTCCCCGGCCAGGACGGCCCCGGCGAGCAGGTGCTGGGCGACCGGCGCGGTGCCGGAGCGGCGCAGGTGGTGCGCCTCGAGGTCCAGGACGCGGCGCAGCGCCTCGGGTGTCACCCCGTCCGGCGCGACGCCCGGGTGCTCCCCGTACGGCGGTTCGCCGGCGGCGATGCGCCGTTCCAGCCCGTCCCAGAACGTCTCGGCGGCCATGCGTGTGAGCCCTCCCCGGGGTCGCGTTCGGTTACCTGTCGTGGCCCCGCGCCCCATCGTTAACGCGGGAGGGGGTGTCGCCACCCGAACCGGCGGTGACCGGCGGCGAGCCCTCGGTGACCGGCGCGCGGCCCGTGGGTGTCGGGGGCAGGGGCTACCGTCCGTCCCGTGCCCGCCACCACTCGTGCCGTCCTCTCGCTCGCCGAGATCGCGGTGTTCGCGCCGCTGGTCATCGCGCGTCGCACCGCCCGGATGCTCACCTCGGGCTTCCCGCCCCCGGCGCGTGAGGTCCGCGAGTTCCACCGGATGTGGGCCGAGAAGGTCGACGGGTTCTCCCGGGCCGCGGTCGTCCTGGTCACCTCGAAGCCGGGGCCGGAGACCCTCGAGCGGGCGCTGGAGCCGATCCGCACCCGGGTGCGGGCCAACGCCCGCCGTCTAGGCTGACCGCCCGGCGAGCACTCGGGGGTGCGGTGTGACGGAGGGGACGGCGGTCCGGCGCGGACGGCGGCCGATGAGCGACCGTCGCCGCACCCGGCAGCGCCTGGAGATCTCCCGGGCCGCGATCCGGCTGTTCCGCGAGAACGGCGTCGCCGCGACCGGCGGGGAGCAGATCGCCGAGGCGGTCGGGCTGTCGGCGCGCACGTTCTGGCGCTGGTTCCGCACGAAGGAGAGCTGCGTCGAGCCGGTGCTGAGCCTGGCCACCGACGCGTTCACCGCGAGCCTGACCCGCTGGCCCGCGGGCGTCGGGCTGACCGAGCATCTCGCCGCGGACTACGCCGAGCACCCCGACGCGGGCCCGGACGACGGCGACCTCGTGCTCGCCGTGATCCGGATGAGCCGCGACGAGCCCGCGCTGCGCGCGATCTGGCTGGTCGTGCAGGAGCGGGCCGAGCCGGTCCTCGCCGGGATCCTCGCCGGCCGGTTCGGCCGTGATCCCGGCGACGTCGCCGTGCGGGTGCAGGCCGCCGCGCTCAACGGGGCGCTGCGGGTCGCGACCGAGGACATCGCCGCCGCCACCGCCGACGGGCGCCGTCCACCGGCCGCGCAGCTGCGCGAGCGGCTGTCGGCGGCCGTCGACGCCGCGACCCACGGCGTCGACGGCGAACGCGCGGCCGGTCAGGGTCCGACGCGCACCGCGTAGGTCTGGCAGACCCTGCCGAAAGGCACTGCGAGACGAGCGTCTCGTGGTCGGCCCCGGCCGGTCTCATTACTGTCAGGCAGTGACATGAAGACACTCGACGACATCAGACGCGGGCGGGCGCCGATGAGCGACCGCCGGCGCGAGTTGCAGCGCCTCGAGATCTCCCGTGCGGCTGTGGCGCTGTTCCGGGAGCACGGCGTGCACGCCACCAGCGGCGAGCGGATCGCCGAGGAGGTCGGGCTGTCCGGCCGGACGCTGTGGCGCTGGTTCCGCACCAAGGAGAGCTGCGTGGAGCCGCTCCTCGCCCGCAGCATCGACGCCGTCGTCGCGACGCTGCGGCGCTGGCCGGCGGGGGTGGGCCTCGACGAGCACCTGCTCGCCGAGTACCGCCCGCCGGATGACCCGGTCGACGCCGCCGACGCCGACGCCGCGATGGCCGTCATCGCGCTGTCGCGCACCGAGCCCGGGCTGCGGGCGGTGTGGCTGGCGGTGCACGAGCGGGCCGAGCCGGTGCTCGCCGAGGTGATCGCGGCCCGCGCCGGCCGCGAACCCGGCGACCTGGACGTCCGGGTGCACGCCGCCGCCGTCGCCGCCGCCCTGCGGATCAGCGGCGAGGACCTCGCCGTCGAGCTCGCCGCGGGCGTCCGGTGCGCCGACCCCGTCGACCGACTCGGCCGCGCCCTGCGCGCGGCCACCACGACCCTTCCCCGGGCAGGAGATCCCGCGTGACCACCACCCCGTCCCGTACCGAACCGGTACCGGCGAACCGGACCGGACCGCTGATCGCCGTCCTCGTCGGCGCCGCGTTCGTGATGATCCTCAACGAGACCGTGCTGAGCGTCGCGCTGCGTGACCTGAGCGTCGACCTCGGTGTCCCCGCCACCACCACCCAGTGGCTGACCAGCGGCTTCCTGCTGACGATGGCCGTGGTCATCCCCACCACCGGCTACCTGCTCGACCGCTTCACCCCGCGGCAGGTCTTCCTCACCTCGCTCGGGCTGTTCACCGCGGGGACCGCGATCGCCGGCTTCGCGCCCGGGTTCGCGGTGCTGCTCGTCGGCCGCATCGTGCAGGCCGGCGGCACGGCGATGATGATCCCGCTGCTGATGACCACGATCCTGCGTCTGGTGCCCGCGGAGCGCCGCGGCGCGACGATGGGCACGATCACGATCGTCATCGCGGTCGCGCCCGCGATCGGACCGACGATCGGCGGCGCGATCCTGTCCGGTCTGGGCTGGCGCTGGATGTTCTGGCTGGTCCTGCCGCTGGCCGTGCTCGCCACGGCGGCCGGCGCTCGGTGGCTGCGCATCGACGGCGGCGGCCGCCCGGTCCCGCTCGACGTGGTCTCGGTGCTGCTGTCCGCCGTCGGGTTCGGCGGCCTGGTCTACGGGCTGTCCTCGCTGGGCGGCCACGGCGGCGGGGGGCTCCCGCCGTGGGCGCCGGTCGTCGTCGGGCTGATCGCGCTGGCGGTGTTCGTGCTGCGCCAGCTGCGGCTGATGCGCTCCGACCGCGCGCTGCTGGACCTGCGCCCGTTCCGGCGCCGCCAGTTCGTCGTGGCGCTGGTGCTCACCGCGCTGGTGCTGCTGTCGCTGATCGGCGTCGCCGCGGTGCTGCTGCCGCTCTACCTGCAGACCGTGCTCGGGACGAGCACGCTGGTCTCCGGGCTCGTGGTGCTGCCCGGCGGGTTGCTGCTCGGCCTGCTCGGCCGCCCGGTCGGCGCGCTGTTCGACCGCGTCGGCGCCCGCCCGCTGGTGATCCCCGGTGCGGTGCTGATGGCGACCGGTCTGCTGCTGTTCTCCACCCTCGGCCCCGGCACCCCGCTCGGCGTGGTCGTGGGCTTCCACCTGGTCCTGATGGGCGGCCTCGCGCTGATGATGACGCCGCTGATGACCGAGGCGCTGGGCTCGCTGCCCGACGAGCTGTACTCCCACGGCAGCGCGATCCTGTCCACGCTGCAGCAGGTCGCGGGCGCGTTGGGGACGGCCCTGTTCGTCACCGTCGCCGCGCTGGGCTCCGCCGCCACCGGGGCCTCCCCGGACGCGGCCGGGCTGCACGCCGCGTTCGCCGTCGCGGGCGGGGTCGGTGTGCTGGCCGTCCTGCTGTCGCTGCTGGTCCGCCGCCGGACCGTGGCGGAGGCGCCGGTCAGCTGAGAGCGGCGCGGTGCTCGCGCTCGGTGGCGGCGCGGAGCACCTGCACCTTGTCCCCGACCCGGAGCCCGGCGAAGAACTCCTCCGCCGGCTCCGGGTCGAGCTTGACGCAGCCCGCCGACGCCCGGTCCCGGTCGCCGCCGTGGAACGCGACCCCGCCGTCGGCGAAGAACACCGACCACGGCATCGGGGCGGGCTCACCGTCGGGTGTCTCGAACTCGCCGCTGCGGTGGTCGGCGGACGTGCGGTACACCCGGAACGAGTGTCCGACCGGGGTCTCCTGGCCCGCCCCGCCGGACGCGACCGGGACCGGACCGTAGGACACGGTGCCGTCGGTGATCAGCCAGGCCCGCTGCGAGTCCAGGTCCACGCACGCCCGTGCCGACACCGAGCACGGCGTGCCGGGCACCGGTGACTCGGCGTGCGTCTGTCGCGCGACCTGGCTGCTCTCGCCCTCGGCGACGTCCGAGGCGGCGGTCGCGCCGGCGTCGGCCGCGGCGACCCCGGCGCTCGCGACCCCGGCCAGGACGACCAGCCCCGCCATCGTCGCCGCCGTCCTCCGGCGCCTGATCGGTTCCGTCACCGGTGCTCCCCGCTCGTCGACGTCCGTCCCCCTCTCCAACGCACGGACGGGGCTCCCGTGACGGTCCGCCCACATCGGTGTGTCACCGACGGGTGACGGCCGGTGACCGGACGGGTCACGTCCCGTCGGGCATGTGCACCGGGTCGCCGACGGCGATCGCGCCGGAGGTCAGCACCCGGCAGACCGCGCCGCCGCGGTCGTGCAGCGCGCGGCGCGCCCCCGGCCCGACGGCGGTCTCCATCACCCGGCACGGTGCGGCCTTCCGCACCACCTCCAGCTCGACGTCGCCGAGCCGCAGCAGGGTGCCGGGCGTCGTCGGGACGGTGCCGTGGTCGACGGTGACGGTGCGCCGGGTGCCGCCCGAGGGCACCGGGGCGCCGAGCGCGTCGGCCGCGGCGTCGAGCTCGTCGCGGCTCTGCACCGAGACGTGCCGGTGCCGGGTGCCGAAGTACCGGTCGCCGACGACACCGCTGCCCGCGACCACCTCGACCCGCTCGACGTCGTGCATCGGCGCACCCCGCCCCGCGGCCACGTGCAGCCCGAGGACCCTCACTCCACCGTCACCGACTTCGCGAGGTTCCGCGGCCGGTCCACGTCGCGTCCGAGCGCGACGGCGGCGTGCCGGGCCAGCAGCTGCAGGGGGATCCCGAGCAGGACCGGGGCCAGCTCCGGCTCGGTGCGCGGCACCCGCAGCACGGCGTCGGCGAGCCCGGCGGGCAGCTCGGCGTCGGTCACCGCGATCACCGGCCCGCCCCGGGCCCGGATCTGCTCGATCGTGCCGACGTTCTTCGCGAGCAGCTCGTCGTCGGGCACCACGACGACGCTGGGCATGTCCGGGGTGACCAGCGCCAGCGGGCCGTGCTTGAGCTCCGAGGCGGGGTAGGCCTCGGCGTGGCAGTAGGAGATCTCCTTGAGCTTCTGCGCGCCCTCCCGCGCGACCGGGCTGCACCGGGTGCGCCCGACGAAGAACATCGACGACGCGTGCGCCCAGCGCTGCGCGACCGCGGCGACCGTGCCGTGGGCGGCGTCCTCGGCGAGCACGGCCTCGACGTGGCGGGGCAGCGCCGCCAGGCCGTCGAGGAGCCGCCTGCCGTCGGCCACCGAGAGGTCGCGCACCCGGCCCAGCAGCACCGCGAGCATCGCGAACGACACGCTCATCGTGGTGACGGCCTTGGTCGAGGCGACCGACACCTCCGGCCCGGAATGCAGGAACACCCCCGCGCCACACTCGCGGGAGATCGCCGAGCCGATCACGTTCACCGCGCCGATCACCCGGCCGCCCTTGCGGCGCAGCTCCTGCACCGCGGCGAGGGTGTCCGCGGTCTCGCCGGACTGGCTGACCGCGACGTAGAGGCAGTCCGGGTCGACGACCGGGTTGCGGTGGCGGAACTCGCCGGCCGGTTCGGCCGTCGCCGGGATCCGGGCCAGCTGCTCGACCAGCCCGGCGCCGATCTCCCCGGCGTAGTAGGCCGACCCACAGCCCAGGAACAGCACCCGGCGGACCCCGCGCAGCTCGCGCGGGTCCATCCCCAGGCCGCCCAGGCGGGCGGTGGCGAACCGGGTGTCGAGCCGCCCGGCCAGCGCGCGGCGCAGGGCGTCGGGCTGCTCGGCGATCTCCTTGGCCAGGAAGTCCGGGTGGCCGCCGAGCGCGTAGTCCTCGGAACCGGTGTCGACGGTGGTCGGGCTGATGCGGGTCGAGCCCTCGATGCCGTCGGCGCGCACGGTGACGATCTCGCCGTCGTCGAGGAATACGACCTTCCGGGTGTGCCGCACCACCGCGGCCAGGTCCGAGGCGACGACCATCTCGCCGTCGCCGATCCCGAGCACGATCGGGCTGCCGTTGCGCGCGACGACGATCTCGTCGGGGGTGCGGGCGTCGAGCACCGCGAGGCCGTAGGTGCCCTCGACGCCGGCGAGCGCCGTGCGCACCGCGTCGGCGAGGGTCGCGGCCCCGCCGGCGAGGGCCTCGGCGACCAGGTGCGCGAGCGCCTCGGAGTCGGTGTCGCTGCGCAGCACGACCCCACGGGCGGTGAGCGCGGCACGCAGCGCCTCGGCGTTCTCGACGATGCCGTTGTGCACGATCGCGACCCGTCCGGACGCGTCGGTGTGCGGGTGCGCGTTGGCCTCGCTCGGCTCGCCGTGGGTGGCCCACCGGGTGTGTGCGACGCCCGACCGGCCCGGTGGAGGGGCGTCACCCAGCAGCGTGCGCAGGTCCTCCACCCGCCCGGCGGTGCGCCGCACCGTCACCTTCCGACGGTGCGCCACGGCCAGGCCCGCCGAGTCGTAGCCCCGGTACTCCAGCCGGGACAGCCCGTCGAGCAGCACGCCCGCCGCCTCCCGCGGCCCCACATAACCCACGATCCCGCACATGCACGTTCCCCCGTCGTCCGCTCAGCCGTAGACGATCCGGCGCAGCCGCCGCTGGGAGACGTCACCAGGGCCGACCACCCGCGCGGCGAGCTCGGCCGCGATCCGCGGCCAGATCTCGTCGTTGCGCCGGTCGCGGGCCTGCAGCTCGCGGTGCCGGCGGCGGACGAACTCCTCGGTGGTCTCGCCGAAGTAGGCGACGACGTCGGCGACCACGCGGGCCGCCACCGGCTCGGCGAGCCCGGTGGTGGCGGCCACGTGCCGCACGAGATCCGGATCCACGCCGCCGATCCTGACCGGCCATGGGGCGGAGGGCCAGGAATCTGCCCGGAATCGGGCAGGAATCAGCGATCGCGGGCGATCCGGAAGGTGAACTCCAGCAGCCGCCACTCCCCGTCGGGCTCGAGGCCGTCGGGCATCGGGCCGCTGCGCGGCGCGAAGTCCACGACCAGGTCCTCCTTCACACCGAACACCGTGTCCGAGTCGAGGTGCTCCCCACCGGCGACGAACAGCTGCGTGATCAGCTGCCGGTGCCCCGGCGCCTGGATGAGGAAATGCAGGTGCGGCGCCCGGAAGGGGTGCCGTCCGGTGGCGTGCAGCATCTCCCCGACCGGTCCGTCGGCCGGGATCGGGTAGGCGGCGGGCAGGATCGAGCGGAACCGCAGCCGGCCCGCGTCGTCGGTGCGGAACCGGCCGCGCAGGACGGGGCCCTCGGTCTCGGGCAGCTGCAGGTCGTAGAAGCCGTCCTCGTCGGACTGCCAGATGTCGACGACCGCCCCGGCGACCGGCTCGTCACCGGTGTCGGTGACGACCACGTCCACCCACAGCGGGGTGCCCTTCTTCCCCGCGGAGACGTCGGTTCCCTGGTCCAGCTCCGGCGGGCCGTCGGTGTAGAACGGCCCGAGCACGGCCGAGGACGTGGTGTCCGGGGTGCGGGAGTTGGTCAGCACGTCCACCACACTGGACAGTCCGAGGGTGTCCGAGAGCAGCACGAACTCCTGGCGCCGCTCGTCGGTGAGGTGCCCGGTCCGGGTGAGGAAGTCGATCGCGGCCTGCCACTCGTCCTGGGTCAGGTCGTGCTCGCGCGCGTAGCCGTGCAGGGTGGCCGCGAGCGCGGCCAGCAGGGTGCGGAGCCGCTCGTCGGGCCCGCCGAACGACGCGGTGACCTGCGCGGTCAGCGCGTCCAGGGTGGCGCGCACCGGGTCGCCCGGCCGCTCCCCGGCCCAGGCCCGCCCGAGCAGGGCGCGCACGCCGTCGCGGGTCACCGGCACCGGGTTCGGGTACGGCCGCGCGACGGCCTGGTCGGCGAGCCGGTCCAGGTCGGCCTCGTCGACGCCCAGCCCGGCCAGCGACGTCGGCCCGCCGGCGGCGACGAGCAGGTCGAACACCGTCCCGGCCGGGTCCGGTCCGAGCGCCTCGGCGATCCGCGGTGCGGCGGCGGCGTTGTGGGCGATCACGTGCGGCAGCAGCACCGCGTGGGTCGGGGCGTGCGGCAGGTCCAGGGAGCCGCCGACGGTGTGGGCGAGCTTGTGCTGCAGCGCCATGCCGGCCCGGTCCAGGCAGGTCCCGGCCAGCCATGCCCCGCGCAGCAGCGCGTCGGTGTCGCCGTCGCGCAGCCCCGCGGTGAGCAGCCGCACCGACTCCAGGGCGGCGGCGTCGGTCAGCGGGTCGCGGTCGGTGCTCCACAGCGCCTCGACGGCGTGTGCCAGCGCGTTCACCGCGCTCGGCACCCCCACCCGCGACGGCAGGTCGGCGACGAGCGTCGTGTCGTAGACGACGGTCTCCGGCCGGATCGCCGGGTCGGTCCGGGTGGTCTTCACCCCCGGCGTGTCCACCCCCAGCTCGCCGAGCACCGCGGTGCACTCCGAGCCCGAGTACGTCGTGGGGACGACGACCTGGTCCGCACCGGTCCGCACCGCGAGCGCCTTGGACAGCCCGATCTGCGAGCCGCCCCCGATCGCGACGACGCAGTCCGCCCCGGCCGCGGTGAACGCCGCCAGCGCCTCGTCGGTCACCGTCACCGGGGTGTGCACGGCGGCCCGGTCGAACTGTCCGGCGAGCAGCGACCCGAGCGCGGCCCGCGCCCGGTCCGCCGCGCCCGCGGGGTGGCGGCCGCCGACGAGGAACACCCGCGACCGGCCGAGCCGCGTCACCTCCGCGGCGAGGTCGTCGAGCGTGCCGGGGCCGAACACCACCCGCGCGGGGGAGGGGTCGTGGACGAAGCCGGTCATGCGGTCACCTCCGGGGTCCGGTCCAGGATGCTCCCCAGCACCTCGCGCAGCGCGGCCGCCGGGTCGGCGACGAGCGCGTCGCTGCGCCAGGCGACGTGGGCGTCCGGGCGGACGAGGACGCAGCCGTCCTCGCCGACCTCGCGCAGCCGGGCCCAGTCGTCGTAGAGGTCGGTGTGCTCGCGGCCCGGGCCGACCACGTGCGCGGCCAGGTCGATCCCCAGCTCGGCGGCGACGGTGTCCGCGGCCGTGGCCCAGGCACCGCCCGCGATGCCGGTGAGCAGGGCGAACCGGCCCTTGCCGGTGATGTCGTGGGTGGAGACCCGGTGCCCGTCGCGACCCAGCCAGCAGTGCGGCAGCCGGTGCCCGGGCCGGGTGGTCGGCCGGTAGAACAGCTCCGGATCCCGCCCGGGCGGCGGCTCGGGCGTGCCGTCGGCGACGACGCCGGGGCCGGTGTAGGCCTGGCCCATCTCGACGCCGTGCGCGTTGAACTCGTAGTCCTTGGCCTCCAGCGCCGCCCGCAGCTCGGCGCGCCGCCGGGCCCCGGTGGGGGAGTCGTCGGCGCGGGCCGCCATCGAGGCGCGCATGGCCTCGGGATCGGCGCCCGGGGTGAGCCCGAGCGCGGTGAAGATGGGGCCGAACTCCTCCACCGAGCGGTTGGCGCGACGCACGATCTGCTCGCCGACGGGGGCGCGCTCGGCGTCGTAGGAGTCCAGCAGCCCCGGCCCGGCGGTGCCGCGCAGCACCATCGCGAGCTTCCAGCACAGGTTGTAGGAGTCCTGGATCGAGGTGTTGGAGCCCAGCCCGTTCGACGGCGGGTGGCGGTGCACGGCGTCACCGGCGCAGAACACCCGGCCCGACCGGTAGCGGGTGGCCCACTGCTCGTTGACCGTCCACACCGAGGTCGAGCGGATCGTCACCGGCACGGAGTCGTCACCGATCAGGTCGTGGACGATCGCCGTAGCCGCGGCGTCGTCGAGCTCCGGCGGGGGACCGGCGAGGTCGTAGCCCCAGATCGCCATCCAGCGGGTCCACGGCCGCACCATGCGCAGCACGCCCATCCCGATGCCGCCGACGTCGGCACCGGGCTGCAGCACCCAGTACAGGACACTCGGCCGGTGCTCGACCAGCGCGGTGAGGTCGGCGTCGAAGACGATGTTCATGCTGCCCGCGAGCTCGCCGCGGCCGTCGAAGGGCAGGCCCGCGTCCCGGGCGACGGCGCTGCGCCCACCGTCGGAGCCGATCACGTAGCGGGCCCGGATCGTCAGCTCCGCCCCGGTGAGCCGGTCGCGCGCGGTGACGGTGACGCCGTCGTCGTCCTGGACGTGATGGCTGTACTCGGTGTCGAAGCGGACCCGGCTGCCGCGCTCGGCGGCGCGGCCCACCAGGATCGGCTCGAGGATGTTCTGGGGCAGGTCGCAGTGCGACGACGGGCTGGCCAGGGTGTAGTCGGCGCGTCGCGCGGGGTGGGTGCCCCAGGTCCGGACCCGGCCGAGCTCGTCGCCGGCGAGCGCGGTGCAGAACACCGTCTCGCCCATGAGGTGCGACGGCGTCCCCTCGGCGACGACGTCGGCCTCCACCCCCTGGTCGCGCAGGATCTCGACGGTGCGCTGGTTGGTGATGTGCGCTCGCGGGGTGTCGGCGGTCCACCGGTACTTGGTGATCACGAGGTGGTCCACGCCGAGACCGGCGAGGAACAGGGCGGCCGAGGAGCCCGCGGGCCCGCTGCCGATCACGAGGACGTCCGTCGTCACGGTGCTCACCGGCGCATCATCGTTGAAGAGTCAACGATCGTCCAGGTCCGTCGTCCGGATCCCCATCGCGCGTCCGGCCTCGGGGGAGATGTCGTCGGAGATCCGGGTGATGAAGGCGTCCATCGCGTCCTGCATGCGCGAGCGGAACGACGACAGCAGCGCCAGTGTCGCGACCGGCTGCAGCTGTTCGACGGTCTGCTGGATCCGGGGCGCGTCGCCGGCGGGCAGCCCGGCCTCGACGTGCTCGTCCCACACCTGCCGGGCGAACAGCTCGACGAACATCTCGGCGACGGCGCCGGTGTGGTCGTCGAGGCGCCGGCGCAGCCCCACCAGCGCCGCGGGCGGGATGCCCAACCGTACGGCCTCCGCGGCGGCCCGGGCGAGGTCGGGCCGCAGGATGCGCAGCCGTCCGTGCGCCGCGATCTCGACGACACCCGTCGCGCACAGGTGCCGGACCAGCTCGTCGGCCGACACCGCGTCCGGGTCGAGCCCGAGGTGGGTGGGCAGCTCCGTCCCGTCGACCTCGACGGGCTCCTCCGGCTGCCACGGGGCGAGCATCCCGCGGTAGAGCCGCAGCGCCTCCTCGGCGGTCCGTTCGGGGTCCTGGGTGACGAGCACCTCGATCGCCCCGAGGGAGAAGCCGCGCCGGCGCAACCCGTTGACCAGGTCCAGCCGGTCGAGGTGGGTGTCGGTGTAGCGGGCGGCCCGGCCGGCCCGCTCGCCCGGCGGGAGCAACCCGCGCGTGATGTAGGACCGCACCGTCCGCACGGTCATCCCCGCCCGGCGGGCCAGCTCCTCGATCGGGAAGTCCGCCACCCGGACGATCCTAGACAGTCGATCTCGACATCGTTGACGGAGAAACCGATGTAACGTTCCTGCAGGTCGGAAGCCGACGCCGTCCTCACTGGTGACGGGGGTGTCGCCGTCCCAACTTGCCGTCACCACCGAGATCGGGTCCGATGGTCCCCGACCGCGACGACGAGGTGGGTCATGACCGACGCCGTACTGCCGAGGGGGCTGCGCCGCGCACGCAAGGCGGCCGCCCGTTTCACCACGCCACTGCTGCCCGACGACTACCTGCTGCTGCTCAACCCGCTGTGGTCGGCGCGGGAGCTGCGCGGGCGGGTGGTGAAGGTCGTGCCCGAGACGGCCGACGCCGCGACACTGGTCATTCGCCCCGGCCTGGGGTGGTCGTTCGACCACCGCGCCGGCCAGTACGTCGGGATCGGCGTCGAGGTGGAGGGCCGTTTCCACTGGCGTTCCTACTCGCTGACCTCCGAGCCGCGCCGCGACCGCAGGCACATCTCGATCACCGTGAAGGCGATGCCGGAGGGCTTCCTGTCCCGCCATCTCGTCGACGGCGTCGGGCCCGGCACGGTGGTGCGCCTGGCGCTGCCCCAGGGCGAGTTCGTGCTGCCCGACCCGCCACCGGAGCGGCTGCTGTTCCTCACCGCGGGCAGCGGCATCACCCCGATCATGGCGATGCTGCGGACCCTGGACCGTCGCGACACCGTCACCGACGTGGTGCTCGTGCACTCGGCCCCGCGCGACGGCGACGTCATCTTCGCCGACGAGCTCGACGCCCTGTCCGCGCGGCACCCGTCGTTGCGGGTGCAGCTGCACCTCACCGGTGAGCACGGCAGGCTCACCCCCGACGGGCTGGCCGAGTACTGCCCGGACTGGCGCGAGCGCAGCACCTGGGCGTGCGGCCCGGAGGCGATGCTCGACGAGGCCGAGGACCTGTGGGAGTCCGCGGGCCGGGGCGCGGCGCTGCACGTCGAGCGCTTCTCCGCGTCGTTGCGCGGGGGTGAGGCGGAGGGCGGCACGGTCACCTTCGTCCGCCGCGGCTCCGCCGCCACCTCCTCGGGCGACGGCGACGCCACCGTCGACATCGACGGCGCCACCACCCTGCTCGACGCCGGGGAGAAGGCCGGCCTCGACCTGCCCTACGGCTGCCGGATGGGCATCTGCCACACCTGCACCGTCGGCCTGCGGTCGGGCTCGGTGCGCGACCTGCGCGACGGCACCGAACGCCGCGGCGACCCCGACACCCCCGCCGAGAGGATCCAGACCTGCATCACCGCCGCCGCCGGTGACTGCGTCCTGGAGATCTGACACCGAGACCCGACACCGCTCACACCCAGGAGGAACGTCGTGGCCATCTCCGACGTCAAGGAGTTCGCCCACCTCACCGAGGCCGACGTGGAGGCGATCGGGCACGAGCTCGACGCGATCCGCGCCGACGTCGAGGAGCGTCGCGGCCAGCACGACGCCGACTACATCCGCACGATGATCACCTGGCAGCGGCGGCTGAACGTCGCCGCGCGGGTCACGCTGTTCGGCAGCCGGATCCCGCCGCTCTGGCTCGCCGGCACCGCCATGCTCTCGGTCGCGAAGATCCTGGAGAACATGGAGATCGGGCACAACGTCATGCACGGCCAGTGGGACTGGATGAACGACCCGGAGATCCACTCGTCGACGTGGGAGTGGGACAACGTGTGCCCCGCCGAGCAGTGGCGGCACTCGCACAACTACCTGCACCACACGTACACGAACGTGATCGGCAAGGACAAGGACGTCGGCTACGAGATCCTCCGGGTCCGCGCCGACCAGCCCTGGCACCCCGCCTACCTGGGGCAGCCGTTCTGGAACGTCCTGCTGATGCTGCTGTTCGAGCACGGTGTGTCGCTGCACGACCTCGACGTCGACGGCCTGCTGAAGATGCAGCTGGAGGACCCCGAGGAGTTCCGCCGCAAGCTGCTCGACGTCGGCCGCAAGCACGCCCGGCAGATGCGCAAGGACTTCCTGCTGTTCCCGCTGCTCACCGGCCCCGCCGCGGTCTCGACGCTGACCGCGAACGCCACCGCGAACGTCGTCCGCAACATCTGGTCCTACGCGATCATCTTCTGCGGGCACTTCCCCGACGGCGCCGAGGTCTTTACCGAGGAGGAGCTGGAGGGGGAGACGCGCGGCGAGTGGTACCTGCGTCAGCTGCTCGGCTCGGCCAACTTCACCGGCAACCGCCTGATGCACGTCATGTCCGGCAGCCTCGGGTACCAGATCGAGCACCACCTGTTCCCGGACCTGCCGTCGAACCGGTACCCGGAGATCGCGGTGAAGATCCGGGCGCTGTGCGAGAAGTACGACCTGCCCTACACCACGGGCCCGTTCCCGCGGCAGTTCTGGCAGGCCACGCGGTCGATCTGGCGGCTGTCGCTGCCGGCCCGCGGGATCCGCGAGTCCGAGCACCGCCGGGAGCGCCGCGGGCTGCGGCGCCGCCCGGCGGCGGCCCGAGCGGCCTGAATCAGCGCGTTCGCGGCCGCCGTCCGGCGGCCGCGAGCGACACCGCCAGCACCGCGACGAGCACGAGCATCCCGGCCGGTGCCAGCACGGCCCAGGGGGCGCGCTCGACGTAGGGCATGCCGTCGGCCAGCAGCCGTCCCCACTCCGGGCTCGGCGGCTGCGGGCCGAGGCCGAGGAACCCGAGCGAGGCCAGCGCGAGCGCGGTGCCCGGCAGCCGCAGCACCGCGTGCCGCACCAGCGGGCCGGCCGCGGCGGGCAGCACGTGCGCCCCGAGCGCGCGGGCCGGCCCGACGCCCAGCACGGGCAGCACCCGCACGTGCGGCTGCGCCCGGATCTCGGCCACCAGCGACGCCGTGTGCGCGGCCAGCGGCGCCCAGCTCACCAGGGCGACGCCGACCGCGGCCCCGACGGCCGAGGGGCCGAGCACCGCGGCGACGACCAGACCGGCGAGCACCGGCGGCGCCGCGTTCGCGACCTCGGCGAACCCGGTCGCGATCCGTGGCGCCAGCCCGATCAGCACGCCGACGACCAGCGCCACCAGCACGACCAGCAGCGCGGTCCCCGTGGTGAGCAGCGCCCCGTGGGCGACCCGGGCGAGCAGGTCGCGCCCGACGGCGTCGCTGCCGAGCGGCAGGGCCGCCGAGGGCGACGCCAGCCGCGGGTGGGCGGAGGTGAACGGGTCGCGCGGCAGCCCGGCGAGCACGACGAGCGCGAGCACCCCGCCCGCGACCCCGGGCACGACCCAGCGGGAGCGGCGCACCGCCGTCACCGCGGTGGGGACGGGTACGTCACCGGTGCGGGCGGCCCGGCCGAGCACCGCCCGGCGGGCGGCCCCCGCCCCGGCGCCGGCGAGCACCGCGCCGGCGAGCAGGGCCAGCACCCCGCCCTGCAGCAGCGGCAGGTCCAGGGTGGCCGCGGCGCCGAGGGTCGTGCGCCCGAGCCCGGGCACGGCGAAGACCTGCTCGACGGCGACGGCCCCGCCGGTGAGCCCGACCAGCACCAGCCCGATCTGGGGCAGCACCGGCGCGGTCGCGCGGCGCAGCACCGCCGCGGCGGTCCGCCGGCGCGGCAATCCGGCGGTCTGCCAGGTGCCGACCCACGGTTCGGTCGCCGCGGACGCGACGGACTCGGCGAGCAGGCGTCCGACCAGGCCGCCGGCGGGCAGGCCCAGCGCCAGCGCGGGCAGGACCGCGTACCGCGGGCCAGCCCAGCCGTAGGGTGGCAGCCAGCCGAGCCAGACCGCGACGACCACCAGCAGGAACGTCGCGAGCAGGAACTCCGGCAGTGCCGTCAGCGCGGCGCCGGCCGCGCCCGAGCCCCCCGCCGTCCCGGCGCGCGCGCCGCGCACACCGCGGCGCAGGGCCGGGACGACCAGCACCGCCGCCACCAGCGCGGCGACGACGAGCGCGAAGCCCACCAGGGTCAGCGACACCCCGAGCCCGGACAACACCGACCCGAGCACCGGCGCACCGGAGGCCCACGAGGTGCCCAGGTCCCCGGTCGCGACACCGGACAGCCAGCGTCCGACGACCACCCACGGCCCGGCGTCGAGCCCGAGCTCCGCGCGGATCGAGGCCAGCGCCGCCGGCGTCGCCTCCTGCTCGGCGGAGCGGGCCCGCAGCACGGCGAGCTCGGGGGAGCGCTGCGACAGCCAGGGCAGCACACCGACGCCGGCGACCACCGCGGCCCCGGCCAGCACCCGCGACAGCGCGACGACGGCGCCGTCGCGCGGCCCGGACCGCCGCGGCCGGACCGGCGCCGGGACGGCCACCGCGGTCACGGCGCCCCCAGCACCGTGTCCGTGGTGACCAGATCGCGTTCGCGGGGGTCGCGGGCGACCCCGCCGACGCGCGCGGACTCGCCCTGGATCACCCGCTCGTGCAGCAGCGGGACGGCGGCGTCGGCGGCGAGGACGGCGGCCTCGGCGCGGGCGGTCGCGGCGCGGCGCTCCGGTCCGGCCTCGGTGCCCGCGGCGCGCTCCAGCGCGGCCTGCACACCCGGGTCGCAGAACTGGGAGATGTTGAACCCGCCGCCGCAGCCGAAGTCGCTGGCCAGGTAGGCGACGGGGTCGCCGGAGTCGAGCACGGTCGCGCGGGACAGCACGAACGCGTCGAACGCGCCGTCGAGCGCGTCGGCCTCGATCGCCGCGTACTCGCGCACGTCCTGGGTGACGACGAACCCGGCCGCCTCCAGCTGCTGCTCCAGCAGCACCGCGACCTCGGGCAGCTCGCTGCGGTCGGTGAAGGTGCCCAGCGTGATCGGCACGCCGCGCACCGCGGCGGGCGCGGGGCGGGCGGCGAGCGCCTGCGCGTAGGAGGGGTCGTCGCGCAGCGGCGCGGCCCACGGCAGCGCGGGCCCGAGCAGGCCCTGCGCGACGTCGGCGCGCCCCTCGTAGGCGCTCGCGACCAGTGCGGCGCGGTCGACGGCGGCACGGGCGGCGGCGCGCACGGCGGGGTCGGCGAACGGGCCGCGGGCGGTGTTCAGGTAGAGCGTGTTGGTGCGCGGCATGGGGACCTCGTGCACCAGCGCGGGGTCGAGCAGCGGGTACTGGCCGGGCGGGACGGCCTCGACGACGTCGGCGGTGCCGGTGCGCAGCGCCGCCGCGCGGGCGGTGCCGTCCGGGACGAAGGTGACGTCGACGCCGGCGACGCGGGCGGGCTCGCCCCAGTAGCCGTCGTGGCGGTCGAGGGTGGCCGAGGTGGTGCCCTGCACCGCGGTGAGCCGGAACGGGCCGGAGCCGTGCCCGACCGGGTCCACGCGGTCCCCGGTGTAGGCGGCGGGGGCGAGCACGGACAGCTGCGGGCTGGACAGGCGCTGCGGGACCAGCGGGTCGGCCACGCCGGTGGTCACCAGCACCGCGTCGTCGCCGTCGGCGCGGGCGGCGAGGTCGACGCCGTCGAGGATCCGCGGGGGCGGCGAGGCCCGGGTCGCACGGGTGAGCACGTCGGCGACGTGCGCGGCGGTCAGCGCGGTGCCGTCGTGGAAGGCGACGTCGTCGCGCAACGTGAACCGCCAGGTCGTGGGGTCGACGCGGGACCAGGAGGTGGCGAGCATCGGCAGGGCGTCGCCGGCGGCGTCGAGCTGCACCAGGGTCTCGGCGGTGCGCCAGCGGGACAGCTTGAACGCGTCGTCGCTGAAGGGGGTCAGGCCGGAGCGGGGCGGCTGCAGCATCGCGACGGCGACGCGGTCGCCGACCGCGCCCGTCCCGCCGGTCTGCGGTGGGGCGGCGAAGCATCCGGTGAGCAGCAGCGCGGACGCTCCGAGCGCGAGGGCTGCCGCGATGCGGCGGGGTCGGGACACAGGTGTCCTCCGGGTTCGTGGGTGGCGGGACGGTTCAGACGGACAGGGGGGCCGTGGCGCCGACGAGCGCGGCGACGGCGGGGTGCTGCGGCGCGGCGAGCAGCTCGGCGGTCGGGCGGTCGTCGACGACCAGGCCGTCGTGCAGGACGACGGTGCGCGGGCAGAGCGCCGCCGCGACCGCCAGGTCGTGCGACACCAGGAGCAGCCCGGTGCCGTGAGCGGCACAGGTGTCGGCGAACAGGTCGACGACCTGGTCGCGCAGCGCCGGGTCGAGCCCGCTCACCGGCTCGTCGGCGAGCAGCAGGCGCGGCCCGACGACGAGCGCGCGCGCCAGCGCGACCCGCTGGGCCTGGCCCCCGGACAGCTCGCCCGGACGCCGGTCGGCCAGCGCCGCGGGCAGGCCGACGTCGTCGAGCGCGGCCGCGGCCGCGCGGGCCCGCCCGGCCGCGGACCGGGCGGCCGGGGCCCCGAGGCGGCGCAGCGGTTCGGCGACGAGGTCGCGCGCGGTCATCCGCGGGTCGAGCGACCCGGCGGGGTCCTGCGGGACGTACTGCACGGCGCGGCGGAAGGCACGCAGCCGCCGCACGGGTCCGGGACGGACGTCCGCGCCGTCGGCGGTGACCGACCCCGCGTCGGCGGGCTCGAGGGCGAGCAGGATCCGGAGCAGCGTGGACTTCCCCGCCCCCGACGTCCCGGCCAGGGCGACGCGCTCGCCCGCGTGCACGGTGAGGTCGACCCCGCGCAGCGCGGCCACCGGCGCCGGGCGACGTCGTCCGGGCCCGGGGTGGACGCGGTGCAGGCCACGGGCGACGAGCAGCGGGCCACCGGGGCCGGCGGACGGCGCGGGAGCGGGCCGCGGGGTGTGCGCCGGCAGGGGGGCGGGATCCACGACGCGCCCCCCGCGCAGATGCACGGCGCGGTCGCAGAGCTCGTGCGCGGCGGCGGTGTCGTGGCTGATGAACAGCAGAGCGGTCCCGGTGCCGGCCAGGCCGGACGCCAGCAGGTCGAGCACGCGCCGCCGGTTGACCGGGTCCAGGGCCGTGGTCGGCTCGTCCGCGACCAGCAGGTGCGGGCGGCAGGCCAGGGCGAGCGCCAGCTGCACGCGCTGGCGCTGCCCGCCGGACAGCTCGCCGGGATGCCCGCCCAGGACGCGGCCGGGGTCCTCGATGCCGGTCGCCGCGAGGGCCTCCCGCAGGGCCCCGGGCCGGTCGTCACCCCCGTTGGCCCGCACCGCGGCCCGCAGCTGGGTCCCCACCGCCACCAGGGGGTTGAGCGCGGTGCGGGTGTCCTGCCCGACGGCCGCCAGCCGGACCGCGCGGTCCCGCCGCGCGGCCGTGACCGCGCCCACGTCGGTACCGCCCAGCAGGACGCGGCCCCGCAGCGACGCGACGGCGGGGAGGCGCCCGAGCACCGCGGCAGCGGTCAGGGACTTGCCGGACCCCGACGGGCCGAGGAGCGCGACCCGCTCACCCGGTCCGACCCGCAGGCCCACCCCGTCGACGACGTCGCGACCGCCGACGGTGACCGTCAGCGCCTCGATCGCGAGCAGGGGGGTGGCGGAGCCGGGTCCGTTCGGGTGTGTCGACATCACCGGAACGATAACCACGACGGTTATCGTTTGTCGTCAATGTCCCGATCACACGCGCCGGCCCGGTCCCGGACGGGGTGCGACGACGCCGCGCCTGCGGCCCGTCGGCCCAGCGTGCCGGGGTGGCGGCGCCACGAGCCCGCTGACCTGCGGCGATGTGGAAAACCGACCCCCCTGTGAACGGCGTCCGACGGACCGTGTAACTTTCTTTCCGTCAGCGAGTGAGCCGGACAGAACGGGCCCTGAGGGGTTCGGTCAACAGGCCCCGCGGACGGCGACCCCCGGTGGTTCATCGAGTTTCTCGGTGTGGTTACCTTTGTGGGTCAAGGCGATCCGTCTTCAGGATCCTGCTTCCTTGTTGGGGGTTGGGTGAGTGCGGTGCGGGTGTCTTTTGAGAACTCAACAGTGTGTCGAGCTATTTTGATTCGGTTTGGCGTTTTGTGCCAAATTGTTTGTTTGGTTACAGCATTCGATCCCGTCGGGTGTTGTGGCTAGTTGTTTGTTGCAAGTCAGGGTTTTGTTGGAGAGTTTGATCCTGGCTCAGGACGAACGCTGGCGGCGTGCTTAACACATGCAAGTCGAGCGGTAAGGCCCTTTCGGGGGTACACGAGCGGCGAACGGGTGAGTAACACGTGGGTGACCTGCCCTCCACTCTGGGATAAGCCCGGGAAACTGGGTCTAATACCGGATAGGACCACTGATCGCATGGTTGGTGGTGGAAAGTTTTTTCGGTGGGGGATGGGCCCGCGGCCTATCAGCTTGTTGGTGGGGTGATGGCCTACCAAGGCGGTGACGGGTAGCCGGCCTGAGAGGGCGACCGGCCACACTGGGACTGAGACACGGCCCAGACTCCTACGGGAGGCAGCAGTGGGGAATATTGCGCAATGGGCGGAAGCCTGACGCAGCGACGCCGCGTGGGGGATGACGGCCTTCGGGTTGTAAACCTCTTTCGCCAGGGACGAAGAGCGATTGACGGTACCTGGAGAAGAAGCACCGGCCAACTACGTGCCAGCAGCCGCGGTAACACGTAGGGTGCGAGCGTTGTCCGGAATTATTGGGCGTAAAGAGCTCGTAGGCGGTGTGTCGCGTCGGCCGTGAAAACTTGGGGCTTAACTCTGAGCGTGCGGTCGATACGGGCATCACTTGAGTTCGGCAGGGGAGACTGGAATTCCTGGTGTAGCGGTGAAATGCGCAGATATCAGGAGGAACACCGGTGGCGAAGGCGGGTCTCTGGGCCGATACTGACGCTGAGGAGCGAAAGCGTGGGGAGCGAACAGGATTAGATACCCTGGTAGTCCACGCCGTAAACGTTGGGCGCTAGGTGTGGGGACCATTCCACGGTTTCTGTGCCGCAGCTAACGCATTAAGCGCCCCGCCTGGGGAGTACGGCCGCAAGGCTAAAACTCAAAGGAATTGACGGGGGCCCGCACAAGCGGCGGAGCATGTGGATTAATTCGATGCAACGCGAAGAACCTTACCTGGGTTTGACATGCACCAGACATCCCTAGAGATAGGGCTTCCCTTGTGGTTGGTGTGCAGGTGGTGCATGGCTGTCGTCAGCTCGTGTCGTGAGATGTTGGGTTAAGTCCCGCAACGAGCGCAACCCTTGTTCCATGTTGCCAGCACGTAATGGTGGGGACTCATGGGAGACTGCCGGGGTCAACTCGGAGGAAGGTGGGGATGACGTCAAGTCATCATGCCCCTTATGTCCAGGGCTTCACACATGCTACAATGGCTCATACAGAGGGCTGCGAGACCGTGAGGTGGAGCGAATCCCTTAAAGTGAGTCTCAGTTCGGATCGGGGTCTGCAACTCGACCCCGTGAAGTTGGAGTCGCTAGTAATCGCAGATCAGCAACGCTGCGGTGAATACGTTCCCGGGCCTTGTACACACCGCCCGTCACGTCACGAAAGTTGGTAACACCCGAAGCCGGCGGCCCAACCCTTGTGGAGGGAGCTGTCGAAGGTGGGACTGGCGATTGGGACGAAGTCGTAACAAGGTAGCCGTACCGGAAGGTGCGGCTGGATCACCTCCTTTCTAAGGAGTCCCATCATGTGATGGGGCGCCACGATGCTCTGTGAGTTCTGCTCATGGTGAGTCTGTGGTTCCTTCATTGAATCGCATTTGCGGCCTCGTTCGTGGGTCGGGTGCGTTGGGTGGAACGCAGTACGTCGGACCGTTTGGCTTGGCACACTGTTGGGTCCTGAGAGGACATCTTGTGGTTCTTCGGAGCTGGGGTTGTTTTCTTTGGCCGCTCTGGTTGAGGGCTTCCTAACGCCTGCGTGTGTGGGTGGTGGTTGTTTCTTGGTTGGGTGTGGTTGTGGGTTGAGTGTTGCATAGTGGATGCGAGCATCTTGTTGTGGTCAAGTTGTTAAGAGCACATGGTGGATGCCTGGGCATCAGGAGCCGATGAAGGACGTGGGAGGCCGCGATAGGCCTCGGGGAGCTGTCAACCGAGCTGTGATCCGAGGGTGTCCGAATGGGGAAACCCAGCGCCCGTCATGGGGCGTTACCCGTACCTGAATTCATAGGGTGCGTGGAGGGAACGTGGGGAAGTGAAACATCTCAGTACCCACAGGAAGAGAAAACAATAGTGATTCCGTGAGTAGTGGCGAGCGAAAGCGGAAGAGGCTAAACCGTGTCCGTGTCAAGCCGGCAGGCGTTGCGGGTGCGGGGTTGTGAGACGTGTCGTTCATCTTCTGCCGAGGGTGGGACAGCAAGTGCCTGTGTTAGCGGAACGACTCTGGGATGGTCGGCCGTAGTGGGTGATAGCCCCGTACGCGAAAACACTGGGTTCTGTTGTGGGCGTGTTCTCGAGTAGCAGCGAGCCCGTGAAATTCGCTGTGAATCTGGCGGGACCACCCGTCAAGCCTAAATACTACCTGATGACCGATAGCGGACAAGTACCGTGAGGGAAAGGTGAAAAGTACCCCGGGAGGGGAGTGAAATAGTACCTGAAACCGTGTGCTTACAAGCCGTCAGAGCCTTTCGGGGTGATGGCGTGCCTTTTGAAGAATGAGCCTGCGAGTTATGCTTCGTGGCGAGGTTAACCTGTGTGGGGTAGCCGTAGCGAAAGCGAGTCCGAATAGGGCGTCTGAGTCGCGGGGTGTAGACCCGAAGCGGAGTGATCTACCCATGGCCAGGGTGAAGCGTCGGTAAGACGTCGTGGAGGCCCGAACCCACCAGGGTTGAAAACCTGGGGGATGAGCTGTGGGTAGGGGTGAAAGGCCAATCAAACTTCGTGATAGCTGGTTCTCCCCGAAATGCATTTAGGTGCAGCGTCGTGTGTTTCTCACCGGAGGTAGAGCACTGGATGGCCTAGGGGGCCGACAAGCTTACCGAAGTCAGCCAAACTCCGAATGCCGGTGAGTGAGAGCGCGGCAGTGAGACTGCGGGGGATAAGCTTCGTGGTCGAGAGGGAAACAGCCCAGATCACCGGCTAAGGCCCCTAAGCGTGCGCTAAGTGGGAAAGGATGTGGGATCGCCCGGACAACCAGGAGGTTGGCTTAGAAGCAGCCACCCTTGAAAGAGTGCGTAATAGCTCACTGGTCAAGTGGTCCTGCGCCGACAATGTAGCGGGGCTCAAGCGCACCGCCGAAGCCGTGGCAATGACACTTAGGTGTTGTTGGGTAGGGGAGCGTCCTGCATCTGGTGAAGCCCGGGAGTGATTTACGGGTGGAGGGTGTGGGAGTGAGAATGCAGGCATGAGTAGCGAATGCAGAGTGAGAATCTCTGCCGCCGGATGACCAAGGGTTCCTGGGCCAGGTTGTTCCGCCCAGGGTGAGCCGGGACCTAAGGCGAGGCCGTCAGGCGTAGTCGATGGACAACGGGTTGATATTCCCGTGCTCGTGATAGTGCGTCCATGCCGAGGCTGGTGATGCTAACCATCCGAACCCACCTTCGTTCCTTCGGGAGTGTTGTTTGTGGGGGAGCGTGGGATCCGATCTGGTAGTAGGCAAGTGATGGGGTGACGCAGGAGGGTAGCTCCGCCACGCGGTGGTTGTCGTGGTGTAAGCCTGTAGCCCGAGTCCTAGGTAAATCCGGGGCTCATCGAAGGGTGAGAGGTGATGCGTAGCCGATTGAGGCGAAGAGGGTGATCCCATGCTGTCGAGAAAAGCCTCTAGCGAGTGCTGTTGCGGCCCGTACCCCAAACCGACACAGGTGGTCAGGTAGAGAATACCGAGGCGATCGAGCGAACTGTGGTTAAGGAATTCGGCAAAATACCTCCGTAACTTCGGGAGAAGGAGGGCCGGTTGTCTTGAGGCTCCTTGCGGGCTAGGGACGGCCGGTCGCAGAGACCAGGCCCAAGCGACTGTTTACTAAAAACACAGGTCCGTGCGAAGTCGCAAGACGATGTATACGGACTGACGCCTGCCCGGTGCTGGAACGTTAAGAGGACCTGTTAGCTCTTCGGGGCGAAGCGGAGAATTTAAGCGCCAGTAAACGGCGGTGGTAACTATAACCATCCTAAGGTAGCGAAATTCCTTGTCGGGTAAGTTCCGACCTGCACGAATGGCGTAACGACTTGGGCGCTGTCTCGACCACAGACTCGGCGAAATTGCACTACGAGTAAAGATGCTCGTTACGCGCGGCAGGACGGAAAGACCCCGGGACCTTTACTATAGCTTGGTATTGATGCTCGGTTCGGCTTGTGTAGGATAGGTGGGAGACTGTGAAATCGCCACGCCAGTGGTGGTGGAGTCGTTGTTGAAATACCACTCTGGTCGAATTGGGTGTCTTAACCTCGGGCCATGATCTGGTTCAGGGACAGTGCCTGGTGGGTAGTTTAACTGGGGCGGTTGCCTCCCAAAGAGTAACGGAGGCGCCCAAAGGTTCCCTCAGCCTGGTTGGCAATCAGGTGTTGAGTGTAAGTGCACAAGGGAGCTTGACTGTGAGACTGACGGGTCGAGCAGGGACGAAAGTCGGGACTAGTGATCCGGCACCACCTTGTGGAAGGGGTGTCGCTCAACGGATAAAAGGTACCCCGGGGATAACAGGCTGATCTTGCCCAAGAGTCCATATCGACGGCATGGTTTGGCACCTCGATGTCGGCTCGTCGCATCCTGGGGCTGGAGTAGGTCCCAAGGGTTGGGCTGTTCGCCCATTAAAGCGGTACGCGAGCTGGGTTTAGAACGTCGTGAGACAGTTCGGTCCCTATCCGCCGCGCGCGTTGGAGACTTGAGGAAGGCTGTCCCTAGTACGAGAGGACCGGGACGGACGAACCTCTGGTGTGCCAGTTGTCCCGCCAGGGGCACGGCTGGTTGGCTATGTTCGGGAGGGATAACCGCTGAAGGCATCTAAGCGGGAAGCCTGTTCCAAGATGAGGTCTCCCACCACCTTCGAGTGGGTAAGGCTCCCAGTAGATGACTGGGTTGATAGGCCGGAGATGGAAGCCCTGTGAGGGGTGGAGTTGACCGGTACTAATAGGCCGAGGGCTTGCCACAACGAGTTGTTCGCATCCACTGTGTGACCCTGAGTCCACAACCATCCACACCTTCCCCCCGGGTATGCCCGGGCCGGTGTGGAGTCGGTGTGTGTGCTCGACCCCTGTCCCGGGTTCGGGGTGGGGTGATAGTTGGATAGTGTTGTCGGTGGTCATTGCGGTAGGGAAACGCCCGGTCCCATTCCGAACCCGGTAGCTAAGCCTTCCAGCGCCGATGGTACTGCACTCGCCAGGGTGTGGGAGAGTAGGTCGCCGCCGACATTCAACTTTCATGGGATGTGCCCCGGACTGTCGAGTCCGGGGCATTTCTCATTTCCGGATTGTTTTCGGTCCGATGCGTGATTCCGGCCCGGCCGGGCATGAGTGTGTCTGTTTGTGGTCCCTGGCGCGGGTCCCCCGGGGCCGGTGGTCGGGGCCGTGGAACTCTCTCGTGGGAGTCGCATCCGGTCCCGTCCTGCCGGTGGGGTCGGCGCACCTCGCATGCCTTCCTGTGACCTCGCACCCTCTGCAGGGGCTGCGAGGTCGCAGAAAGGTGTGCGACGTGGGGTGCGAGGAGGGGGGGCCGGCGGGAACACCGGCCGCCGCAGGCGTCAGAGGTCGGCGCCCACGGCGTCGTCGACGCATGAGAAGCCGTCGGCGCGCAGCAGCGCCGCGAGCTCGCGGCGGCTGCGCAACGTCCTCACCGCGCATGTCGTCGGTGTCGGGACGCGCGGGCGGAACACAGACGGGGGTCGGGTGGAACCGGACGGGCCTCGTGTACGACAGTGACGGTATGGACTGTCAGGGCTACCGCGAGGTGCTGTCCGCCCGTCTCGACGGTGAGGCGGGCGACGACGAGCGCGCGGCGGCCGAGGACCACCTCGCCGGGTGCGCGTCCTGCCGCGCCTTCGCCGACGGCGCCGACCGGCTCGGACGGCTCGCGCGGGTCGGTCCGGCGGACCCGCTCCCCGATCTCACCGACCGGGTACTCGCCGCGCTCGGCGTCTCCGCCCCGGCACCGGCACCACCGCTCCCGGCCGTCCCGCGGCTGAGCTGTCTCGACGGCGGCTGCTGCAGCGGGGCGGCGGGACGTGCCCCGGTGGGTGTGGTGCCCTCGGCCTGCGGGTGCGCGAGTACCTGCGGCTGCGGTTGCCAGCAGGGCGCACCCTGCCGCTGCGCCGTGCGCGCCGCCTAGGGGAGCGGTGCCGACCGGGGCAGCCGGTCCGGTGCGGCCGGAACCGCCGGGCGGTGCGCGCGGCGGGCTCGCCGACCGGCCCCCGGTGCCACCCCGTCGGTGCCACCCCGTCGGTGGCGCCGCGGCCGGCGCCGTCGTGGTGCAATGGCCGTCCCGACATCCCGGCACCAGTGACGACGAGGGAGCCGCATGAGCGCACCGCGTACGCCCGGCCCGGTCCCGCTGTCCCCGCAGGCGTCACCCGAGCTCGCCGACGAGCTCACTCGCATCGCATGGCGGGTCGACCGCTGGATCGACCCCGGTCCCGCCTCGGTCGTCGCCGGGGCGGGGGTCGCCGCCGTCGTCGCCGCCCTGCTCATGCCCTGGTCCACCCGCGGCGCCGGGTGGGAGGTCCTCGTCGGCCGGGCCGCGATGGGGCCGCTGCCGTGGCTGTTCACCGTGGTCGCGGTCGTCGCGGTGGGGGCGTCGGTGCTCGCCCTCCTGACCCGGCTCTGGCCGCTGGCCTGGACCGCGGCCACCGTCACCGGCGTCGGCGCGGTCACCGGGCTCTGGGCGGTGTGGTCGCGGCAGACCGCGGTCGCCGGCACCGACGACATCGGGCCGGGCCTGATCGTCACCGTGCTCGGGGTGCTCGTGCTGTTCGGCACCTGGGCGCGCACCGTCGTCGCCTGCGGGCCGCGCGTCCCGCACGGCCCGCCCGCCTGACCCGGCAGGTCAGGCCACGAGCGCGGGGACCCGACGCGCGGCCAGGTCCTCCAGGACGCCGACGGCGTCCTCCACCGGCGGCAGCGCCAGCATCGCGCGCTGGGCCGAGCGCATCCGTGCGCGGACGTCGTCGTCGCCCAGGAGCCGGGTGCACGTCGCGGCGATCTCGGCGGCGTCGGGCGTGCAGTGCGCGCCCAGCCCGAGCTCGGCGATCCGGCGGGCGTTGTGCTCCTGGTCCCCGAACTGCGGCAGCACCGCCAGCGGGACGCCGTGCCGCACGGCCTCGCGGACGCCGTTGTAGCCGCCGTGGGTCAGGAACAGGTCCGCGACCTGCAGGAGCAGCGGCTGCGGCACCCACGGCGCGGGATGCACGTGTGCAGGCAGCGCCAGGTCGTCGACCGGGAGGCCACCGGTGGACAGCACCACCTCGGCGTCGAGCCGGGACGCCGCCTCGGCCACCGTGCGAAGCGCGGCGTGCGGGTCGACGGGGGCGCGGCGCTCGGCACGCCCGGCCATCGCCGGCATCGCCGTCCCCAGCCCCGCGACGACCAGCGGCCGGCTCCCGGGCAGCGCGCCGACCCAGCCGGGCAGCGTCTCGCCGCGGGAGACCTGGTCGTCCTGGCGGAACGCCCGCGCCGGCGCGATCTGCGGGCCCGCCAGCGAGAACTGCGGCGGCATGCAGTCCAGCCGCCCCCACCGGTGCAGCGCGGCCGGGTCGTCCGGGGCGGCGAAGCCGAGCTCGTCGCGACGCTCCGCCAGCGCGTCGGCCACGACGTCCGGCGAGAGGACGTTGCCCGCACCCGACGGCGCCGCCACGCACGGCACCCCCAGGTGCTCGGCCACCAGGAACCCCGCGGTCTCGCCGCCGTCGCGCAGCACCAGGTCCGGCGTCCCGTGCGACTCCACCAGCCCGAGCAGCGCCCGGGCCGAGCCCGTCACCTGCGGACCGGCGAACAGGGTGGGCAGGAGCGCCGTCGTCACCTCGGTCGCGGTCAGCGTCGCCAGCGCGGCGGGACCACCGAGCCGGGCGACGGCCGGGCCGAGGTGCTCGGCGGAATCGGCCATCGTCGCGAACACCGGCTCGACGACGACCGGCGCACCGTCGAACACCCCCGCGACGTCGGGCGGGCACGCCACCACGACCCGGTGGCCCGCGTCGCCCAGCGCGCGGGCGAAGGGGAGCACGGCCCGGCCGTGCGAGGGGGAACCGGTGACACTGCAGAGGACGAGCACCCGATCATGATCGACCCGATCGTTGCGGTAAGCAAATGATCAGGTGCGGGTCCAGCGGCCCAGCACCATCAGCGTCCGGGTCCCGGTGACCGTGCCGTTGCGCCGCAGCCGGTCGATCACCTCCTGCAGGTGCGCGAGATCGCGGACCCGGACCTGCACCAGGGCGTCGAGGTCACCGGCCAGGGTGTAGACCGCCTGCACCTCTGGCTGGCGCGACGCCGAGTCGACGATCTCCGAGACGCTCGCGGTGCCGGCGTAGCGGATCTCGCTGAACGCCTCGACCGGCCAGCCCAGTCTGGCGTGGTCCACCTGCACGGTGAACCCGGTGATCACCCCGGACTCGCGCATCCGGTCGACCCGGCGCTTGGTCGCGGCGGTGGACAGCCCGACCCGCTCGGCCATGTCGGCGTAGGTGCGGCGTGCGTCCTCGTGCAGCAACCGCAGGATCGCGTGGTCCAGGTCGTCGACCTCGGGCTCGGGCACGGCACCTCCAGCGCAACGGATCCACGTTCTCGTGGATCGTCGACGGTATCTGTTGCGTATCCGCGGCGATCACCACCGCAGGCATTGTGTCGGGGCCGTCGTCGCGCTGTCCTGGTGCGGACGCGCCGCCCGACTCGCCGAGGAGCCGAGAATGACCGTGCTGGACGACAAGTACCTCGCCGCCCACGGTCGGGCCCCGATGAGCGGGATCCAGGCGCTGGTCCGCCTCGTGCTCGAGCAGGCCCGCCTCGACACCGCCCGCGGGTTCGACACCGCCTCGTTCGTCTCCGGCTACCAGGGCTCCCCGCTCGGCACCTTCGACGCCGAGCTCGGGCGCGCCCGTGCCCACCTCGACGCCGAGCGCGTGGTGTTCCGGCCCGGGCTCAACGAGGAGCTCGCCGCCACCGCCGTCGCGGGGACCCAGCTGCTCGACGCCGTCCCCGGCCGCCGCCACGAGGGCGTCGTCGGCTGGTGGTACGGCAAGAACCCCGGCCTCGACCGGGCCGCCGACGCGATCCGGCACGGCAGCCTGGCCGGCACCGCCCGGCTCGGCGGCGCCGTCGCCATCATCGGGGACGACCCGTCCTGCAAGTCCTCCACCGTGCCCAGCTCCTGCGAGCCGATGGCGCAGTCACTGGCGATGCCGCTGCTCGCGCCCGGCTCGGTGTCCGAGGTGATCGAGTTCGGGCTGCACGCCGTGGCGCTGTCCCGGGCCACCGGCCTCTGGACCGGCCTGAAGATCATCGCCGACGTCGCCGACGCGTCCTGCACCGTCGACCTCGGCGCGCTGCGCCCGGAACTGGTCGGCGTCCCCGCCCCGCCCGCCACCGACCGCGCGCAGTCCGGCCCGCTCGTCGGGCCCGCCGCCGTCGAGGCCGAGCACGACCAGCTGACCCGCAGGCTCGACCTGGCCCGCCAGTACGCCCGCGAGACCGGGCTCAACCGCGTCACCTTCACCTCCCGCGACCCGCACCTCGCCGTGCTCGCCTCGGGGACCGGCTACGCCACCGTGCTGCGGGCGTGCGAGGACCTGGGCCTGGGCGAGGCCGAGCTCGACGCGCTCGGCGTACGCCTGATCCGCCTCGCCATGCCGTTCCCGGTCGACGCCGACGCGCTCGCCGGGCTCGTCGGAGGCTGCGCGGAGGTGCTCGTCGTCGAGGACAAGGTGCCGTTCCTGGAGGGCCACCTGCGCGACGCGCTCTACGGACGCGACCACCGGCCCACGGTCACCGGCCGCCGCGACGAGCGCGGCCGCCCGCTGCTGTCCGCCCGCGGCCAGCTCGGCGCCGAGGACGTCGCCCGTGCCCTCGCCGCCCGGCTCACCGCCGCCGGGCGGATCCTGCCCGCCGCGGCGACCGCGCACCTGGAGCGCCTCGCACCGCCCAGGCCGTCGCGGATCGGGCTGGACCTGCTCGGGAACCGGACGCCGTACTTCTGCTCCGGCTGCCCGCACAACACCTCCACCCGCACCGGCGACGACACGCTCGTCGGGGTCGGGATCGGCTGCCACGCGATGATCGCCCTCGACGGCGAGCACCGCGGCCACCAGATCGGGCTGACCCAGATGGGCGGCGAGGGCGCCCAGTGGATCGGCCTGGCCCCGTTCACCGACGACCGCACCCTCGTCCAGAACCTCGGCGACGGCACCTTCCACCACTCCGGCTCGCTCGCGGTCCGCGCCGCCGTCGCCGCCGGGGTCACCATGACCTACAAGCTGCTCTACAACGACGCCGTCGCCATGACCGGCGGGCAGCGCGCCGAGGGCCGGATGAACGTCCCCGACATCACGCGCTCGCTCGCCCTCGAGGGTGTGCGCCGGATCGTCGTCACCACCGACAGCCCGCGTGACTACCGCGGCATCGCCCTCGACCCGATCGCGAGCGTGCGTCACCGCGACGAGCTCCCCGCGGTCGAGGAGGAGCTGAAGGCCCTCGACGGCGTCACCGTCCTGATCCACGACGACCGCTGTGCCGCCGAGGAGCGCCGACTGCGCAAGCGCGGGAAGCTGCCGGCCCCGGCCGAGAAGGTGCTGATCAACGAGCGGGTCTGCGAGGGCTGCGGTGACTGCGGCGAGGCGTCCACCTGCCTGTCGGTGCTGCCGGTGGAGACCGAGTTCGGTCGCAGGACCGCCATCCACCAGGCGTCCTGCAACACCGACTACTCCTGCCTGAAGGGCGACTGCCCGTCGTTCCTCACCGTGGTGCCCGGCACCCGGCCCCGCCGGGAGATCCCGGCGCTGCCGGTCACGCTCGTCGCCCCCGAGCCGCGGGTCGACCCGGACGCGACCCTGATCCGGATGCCGGGCATCGGCGGCACCGGTGTCGTCACCGCCTCGGCGATCCTGCAGATGGCCGCCCACCTCGACGGGCTCTTCGCCGCGGGGCTGGAGCAGGTCGGGCTCGCGCAGAAGGGTGGCCCGGTCGTCTCGGACGTCCGGATCTCCAAGCAGCCCCACCACGGGATCCTGCGCGCCTCCCGCGGCACCGCCGACGTGCTGATCGGCATGGACCTCGTCGGCACCGCCTCCGACGCGACACTCGCGGTCGCCCGGCCCGGACACACCGTCGCCGTCGTCAACACCTCGCTCGTACCGACCGCGGCCATGGTCACCGGCCGCGTCGTGCTGCCCGGCTCCACCGACGACGCCGTCGAGCGGATCGGCGCGGTCACCCGGGACCTGCTCGCCGTCGACGCCCAGACGCTGTCCGAGGCGCTGTTCGACGACCACCTCCCGACCAACATGCTGCTGCTCGGTGCCGCCTACCAGCACGGGGTGCTCCCGGTGTCGGCCGAGGCGCTGGAGGAGGCGATCCGGGTCAACGGCGCGGCCGTGGAGACCACGCTGACGGCGTTCCGCTGGGGCCGGGCCGCCGCGATCGACGCCGCCGCCGTGCACAGCGCGCTCGTCACCCCGCAGCCGGCCCCGGTCGCCGTCGACGAGGCGTCCGCGGCGCTGGCCCGCTCGGTCGCCGCGGGCACCGGGTTCACCGACCTGCTCGCCACCCGGATCGCCGACCTCACCGGCTACCAGGACGCCGCCTACGCCCACCGCTACGCCGAGGAGGTCCGCCGGGTCGCGGCCATCGCCGCCGCGCGGGCCGGGGACACGGCCGGTGAGCGCGTCGGCGCCGCCTACGCCCGCGGCCTGCACCGGCTCATGGCCTACAAGGACGAGTACGAGGTCGCCCGGCTGCACCTGGACCCGGTGGAGACCGCCCGCCGCGACGCCGCGTTCGGGCCCGACGCCCGGGTGTCGGTGATGCTGCACCCGCCGGTGCTGCGCGCGCTGGGGATGAACCGCAAGATCGCTCTCGACGGACGGCTGGCCGCGCCCGCGTTCCGGGCACTGCGCGCGGCCCGGAGGCTGCGAGGCACCCCGCTGGACGTGTTCGGCCGGGCCGGGGTCCGCCGCGTGGAGCGTGAGCTGGTGGGGGAGTACCAGACGCTGGTCCGCGCGGCGCTCGACCACCTGGCCCCCGACACAGTCGAGGCGGTGGTCGAGGTCGCCGGGACCGCGGAGCTGGTGCGCGGCTACGAGGACGTCAAGCTCGGCAACGTCGAGCGGTTCCGCGAGCAGGCCCGGGCCGCGCTCGATGCCCTGACCGGCTGACTCTCAGCGACTCGCGCGGGCGGGTCTCAGGCACCCCTCAGCGTTGCGGCGCACAATCGCCCGCGTGGGGGAACGCCTGATCGCACAGCACTGGAACGACCGTCTCCGGGAGACCCGCACCCCGAGGCGGTGGCGGCGCCCGGAGCCGTCGGTGCTGCGGCGGCTCGCGATCGGGATCCTGGCCGGCGGGCTCGTCCTCGCCGGGTGCTCGGCGCCCGCCGCGGTCGGCGTCGCGGCGGTCGCCTCCGTCGTGCCGCCGGGTACGACCGGCGACCTGCCGAGCGCCGCGGCGCTGCCCGCGGCCACCGTCCTCACCGACCGCGACGGCACCCCGATCGCCTACCTCGACGAGCAGTACCGGATCCCCGTGTCCTACGACCGGATCGCCCCGGCGATGGTCGCCGCGATCGTGGACGTCGAGGACCGCCGGTTCTTCGACGAGTCCGGGGTGGACCCCGTCGGCACCCTGCGCGCGCTGGTCACCGACGCCGCGGGCGGCGCGGTGCAGGGCGGCTCCACCATCACCCAGCAGTACGTGAAGAACTGGCTGATCGACGTCGTCGACCGCGACGACCCCGCCGCCCAGCGGGCCGACCACGCCGACACCCCCACCCGCAAGATCCGCGAGGCGGTGCTGGCCCAGCGCCTGGCGCACGACACGTCCAAACAGGACGTGCTCGCCGGGTACCTCAACACCGTCGAGTTCACCGGCAACGTCTACGGCGTCGAGGCCGCCGCCCGCGCCTGGTTCGGCACCGACGCCGCGCACCTCACGGTCCCGCAGGCCGCGCTGCTCGCGGGCGCGGTCAACAACCCCACCCTGTTCGACCCGTTCCGCCACCCGCGGGCCGCGACCGACCGGCGCAACACCGTGATCGCGGCCATGCGCGACGCCGGGTCGCTCACCCCCGCCCAGGCCGCCGAGGCCACCGCCGCGCCGCTCGGGGTGCGCGCCGGCGGGCCGCAGGTCCCCGGGCACAACTGCTACGGCGCCACCGACGGCGCCGGGTTCCTCTGCGAGTACGCGGTGTCCGAGCTGGAGCGGGCCGGGTTCACCGAGCAGCAGCTCGACACCGGCGGCTACACGATCCGCACCACCCTCGACCCGGCCGCGACGGCGTCGGCGCAGCAGGCGGTCGACACGAACGTGCCGCGCACCCAGGACGGCGTCGCCAACACCCTGGCGCTGATCCGGCCCGGCCACGGCGACGCCGCCACCGGCGACCACCAGATCCTCGCCATGGTCGCCAACCGGCGGCCCGGCACCGATGCCACGGCCGGCGACACCACCCGCGACCTCGTCGCCGCGCCGTCGAACGTCTTCGGCGCCGGGTCCACCTTCAAGATCTTCACCACCGCCGCGGCGCTGGAGGCGGGCACCGTCGGCTACGACAGCACGCTGCTCGACCCGGCCTCGGCGTGCTTCCCCGGCGCCGGGAGCAGCTGCTACCCCGTCGGCAACGACACGCCGGACTACCCGGACCCGATCCCGCTGCCCGTCGCGCTCGCGACCTCGCCGAACACCGCGTTCGTCGACCTGGAGGAGCGCACCGGCATCGCGAAGGTCGTCGACATGGCGCGCCGGCTCGGACTGCGCGACACGCTGGCGTCGAACGCGGCGGGCGGGACGCCGGACCCGTCGTCGCCGGACGCGCGGATCTCCCAGCCGCAGTCGGCCTTCTTCGCCGACCTGCCGTCGTTCACCCTCGGGGTCAGCCCGGTGTCCACCCTGGAGATGGCGAACGTGGCCGCGACCGTCCAGAGCGACGGCGTGTGGTGCGCCCCGGACGCCGTGCTGTCGGTGACCGACCGGGACGGCGCCGCGGTGCCGGTGAACCGGCCCGCCTGCGAGCAGGCCGTCGCCCCCGGGATCGCGCACACCCTGTCCGCCGGGCTCGGCGGGGACACCGTGTCCGGTACCTCGGCGGCCGCGGCGCGGGCCGCGGGCTGGACGCGGCCGACCATCGGCAAGACGGGTACGACCAACGCCTCGGAGTCGGTCGCGTTCGTCGGGGGCACCGGGGGCATCGACGGCGTCGCCGGGTCCTCGATGGTGTTCGCCGACGGCCCGAACCCGTCCGAGATCTGCCCCGGGGACCCCGTGCACCTGGGCGACTGCGAGCACGGCGCGTTCGGCGGGACCGTCGCGGCGCCGCCGTTCTTCGCGGCCGTCGACCCGCTGGTCGCCGGGCGGGCCGACGTGCCGCTGCCCGACCCGGACCCGGCCTACCTGCAGCCCCGCAACGGGTGACCGGGCCTACTTCAGCAGCTTCTGGACCTCGCGGAAGCGCGGATGCGCGGCGTCGCGCAGCCACTCGAACAGCACCATCTCCGAGGTGACGATCTCGGCTCCGGCCGCGCGGGCGCGCTGCAGCGCCAGCTGCTCGTCCTCGACGAAGCGGGAGCCGACCGCGTCGGCGACGAGCACCACCCGGCGGTCGTCGGTGAGCAGCTCCAGCACGGTCTGCAGCACGCAGACGTGCGCCTCCACCCCGGCGACGACGATCTCGCCGCGGCCGGGCGGCAACAGCACGTCGTCGTCGGCGGCGAAGCGGGTCTTGGGCATCACCAGGTGCGGCAGCCCGGCGAGCCGCTCGACGGTCGGGCCCAGCTTCTCCGGGACCTGTTCGGTGGCCAGCACGGGGACCTCGAGCAGGGTCGCGGCCTCGGCGAGCCGGGCGGCCCGGGCGACGACCCGCTCGCCGTCGTGCATGGCGGGGATCAGGCGCTGCTGCAGGTCGACCAGCAGCAGGACGGCGTTGCCTGCGTTCATCAACACGCCTCCGACGGTACGGGCAACGCCGTCGCGGTCAGCCCCGCGACGCGTCGATCACCCGGTCCAGCACCGCCCGCAGCTCCTCCAGCTCGGGCAGCGGCATCCCGAGCCGCTCCACGATCGTCGGCGGGATCGCCTCGGCCCGCGCGCGCAGCGCCCGGCCCGCGTCGGTGAGGGAGACCGCCATCGTCCGCTCGTCGCCGGGGACCCGGCGGCGGTCGACCAGCCCGGCCGCCTCCAGGCGCTTGAGCAGCGGCGACAAGGTGCCCGGGTCGAGGGCGAGCGCGCGGGCCAGCTCGCCCAGCGAGCGGGGGGAGTGCTCCCACAGCGCGAGCATCACCAGGTACTGCGGGTGGGTCAGGCCCATCGGCTCGAGCAGCGGCCGGTAGAGCGCGATCACGTTGCGGGCCGCGACGGCGAGGGCGAAGCAGACCTGACGGTCGAGCCGCAGCAGGTCCCCGCCGGTGTCGCCGTCGGTCGCGGCACCGTCACCCGTGTCACCGTCACGCGTGTCACCCTCGTCCGGGGATGCGCTCGCCATGACGGACATCGTACATTGTTGGTGCACCAAGAATTGGGGGACCAACTGTGAACGAGCGGCCGAACCCACTGCGGTGGCTGGCCTACGTCTACGGCGCCGGGCTGCCCGCCCGGCACCGCGGCTGGGTGCTGCACGACGTCACGACCCGGACCTGGCAGCTGCGCCACCTCGTGCGCACCACCGTGCAGCTGCTGCCGGTCGGGGTGCTGCTGTACCTGCTCATCCCCGGCCCCGTGTACGTCCGGGCGCTGTCGGTGCTGGCCGGGGCGATCCTCGGCTACTTCTACTCGGTGGCCTACATGTACGAGTCCGCCGAGCACCGCGTCGCGAAGGCCGGGTACCCGGTCGGGCACGCCGCCGCCGTGCGGGAGCAGGCCGACGCGGGGAATCGGGACGCGGCCCGGGAGCGCTACGAGCGGCGCTGGCGCGGCTGAGCCCGGGCGCACGGCAGGATGGACGCGTGCGCACCGTCCTCGACCTGCTCCGGCTGCTGGCCGACCGGGCCGACGGCGATGCCCGCGACGGTGAGCTGGACCGCGTCGTCGCGGAGCTGGCGGCCTCCGAGCCGGAGGCCGGCGCGCTGACCCTGCGGGTGCGGGCGGCGATGGACGCCGGGCGCCGCCGCGAGTCCGAGCTCGCCGCGCTGGTCGGCATCGCCCGCGACCTCGCCTCGGAGTCCGACCCCGGCTCGGTGCTGCAGGCGATCGTGCGCCGGGCCCGCGGGCTGCTCGGCACCGACATCGCCTACCTGACCCTGCACGACCCCGAGCGCGGGGACACGTTCATGCGGGTCACCTCCGGGTCGGTCTCGCACCGCTTCCAGTCGCTGCGGCTCCCGCTCGGGGCCGGGCTGGGCGGTCTCGTCGCGGCCAGCCGCACCCCGCACTGGACCGGCCGCTACGCCGGCGACGGCCGCTACCGGCACACCGAGGAGATCGACACCGCGGTCGCCGAGGAGGGCATCGTCGGCATCTGCGGCACCCCGCTGCTGGTCGACGACGAGTTCGTCGGAGTCCTGTTCGCCGCCAACCGGTCCGCCCGGCCCTTCACCGCCGAGGACGTCGCCCTGCTCGGCTCGCTGGCCGCGCTCGCCGCGGTGTCGCTGGTGCAGACCCGCCGCCTCGCCGACACCGCCACCACGCTGCGCGAGCTGCGCGGTGCGCACGCCGCGATCGCCGAGGCCGCCGATGCCCACGACCGGTTCGCCGGGGTCGTCCTGGAGGGCGGCGACGTCGGCGACATCGCCGAGGCGCTCGGCAGGCTGCTCGGCGGGTGGGTCGCGGTGCTCGACGGCGACGGCGCCACCGCCGCGGCCCACGGCCCGATCCCGCCGGGCCTGGACGCCCGCGCCGCGGCCCGCCGCGCCGGGGAGTGCGACGGCGGCGGTCGCCCGGTGCCGGTGCCGTGCGCCGGCGGCGTCTGGGTGACCGCGGTGATCGCCGGTGGTCAGCGTCTCGGGACGCTGCTGCTCGGCGGGCTCGGCGCCGGGGACGCCCTGACCCCCGGCCAGGTCCGCACCGTGGAGCGGGCCGCGATGGTCACGGCGCTGGTGCAGCTGTTCGCCCAGCGCGCCGACGAGGCCGACCGGTCCGACCGCGCCGACGCCCTCACCGAGCTCCTCGCCGCGTCCGGGGCCCCGCGACCGACGACGCTGACCCGGCTCGCCGCGCTCGGGGTGTCGCCCCGGCGGCCGCACGTGCTGCTGGTCTGCCGCTGCCACCCCGCCCGGCGACGGGCGCTGGCCCGGGAGGCGGCCGCTCTCGGCGGCCGTTCCGGGCTGGTCGGGGAACGGGACGGCGCGGTGGTCGTGCTGCTGCCGGGCACGGACCCGGCCGCGGCCGGTGCCCGGCTCGCGCGTCCGGCGTCGGAGCAGGACCCCGACGGGGCGGTGACGGTCGGCGGTGCCGGCCCGCTGCAGCCGGCCGACGGCGCGGACGCGGCGCTGGCCGAGGCCCGTCGCTCGGCGGAGGCGCTGGTCGCGCTGGACCGGGAGGGGGAGTGCGCGTCGGCGTCGGACCTCGGGTTCGCCGGGCTGCTGCTCGGCGAGCGCCCGGACGTCGCCGGGTACGTGCGCGGCATCCTCGGGCCCGTCGCCGAGCACGACGCGCGCCGCGGCAGCGAGCTGCTGCGCACCCTGGAGGCCTACTACGCCGCGGGTGCCAGCCCGACCCGGGCCGCGGCGGCGCTGCACGTGCACGTCAACACCGTGGCCCAGCGGCTCGAACGGGTCGCGTCGCTGCTGGGCCCGCGCTGGCAGGACCCGGACCACGGGCTGGAGCTGCAGCTCGCGTTGCGGCTGCACCGGCTGGGCACACCGCGACCGGAGGGGACACCGTGACCGACCGCAGCACCGACCCGACCACCGACCTCGGCACCGACCTCGCGGCCGTCGCGGCGGGGCTCGACGCCGAGGACCCGCTCGCCGGGTACCGCGACCGGTTCCTGCCCGCCGACGGCGTCGTCGCCTACCTCGACGGGAACTCCCTCGGTCGTCCGCTGCGGGCGACGGCCGAGCGGATGGAGCGGTTCGTGCGCGCGGACTGGGGCACCCGGCTGATCCGCGGCTGGGACGAGGGCTGGGTCGACCGGCCGCGCAGCCTGGGGGACCGGATCGGGGCGGCCGCGCTCGGTGCCGCGCCGGGGCAGGTCGTCGTCGCCGACTCCACGACCGTGCTGCTCTACAAGCTGGCCCGGGCCGCCGTCGACCACCAGGCGGCGGCGGGGCGCCGCGAGATCGTCGTCGACACCGACAACTTCCCGACCGACCGCTACGTGCTCGAGGGCATCGCCGCCGAGCGCGGCGCGGTCCTGCGGTGGATCACCTCCGACCCGACCTCGGGCGTGACGCCCGAGCAGGTCGCGGCCGCCGTCGGGCCGGACACGGCGCTGGTGCTGCTGTCCCACGTCGCCTACCGCTCCGGGTTCCTCGCCGACGCGCCCGCGATCACCCGGACCGCCCACGACGCCGGCGCCCTGGTGCTCTGGGACCTGTCGCACTCGGTCGGGTCGGTCCCGGTCCGGCTCGACGCGTGGGGCGCCGATCTCGCCGTCGGCTGCGGCTACAAGTACCTGAACGGCGGCCCGGGCGCGCCGGCGTTCGGCTACCTCGCCGCCCGGCACACCACGACGCTGCGCCAGCCGATCACCGGCTGGTTCGGCCACCGCGCACCGTTCGCGATGGGGCCCGGCCACGAGCCGGCGCCCGACGTGCGCGCCCTGCTCTCCGGCACCCCGCCGGTGCTGGCGTCGGTGCCGCTGGAGTGCGGGGTGGAGCTGCTGGAGCAGGCCGGGATCGACGCCGTCCGCGTGAAGTCGGTGCGGCTCACCGGGTTCGCCCTCGACCTCGCCGACACCCTGCTCGCCCCGCACGGCGTCACCGTGGCCTCACCGCGCGACCCGGACCGCCGCGGCGGGCACGTCACGCTGCGCCGCGAGGACCTCGCCCAGGTCAACACCCGGCTGCGGGAGCGGGGGGTCATCCCGGACTTCCGGGCCCCGGACGGCATCCGGATCGGGCTCGCGCCGCTGTCGACCTCGTTCGCCGAGGTACTGGCCGGGATGACCGCGTTCGCCGAGGAGGTCGCCCGATGAGCGACGGCCGCACGAACACCCGGCCGCCGAACCTCACCTACTTCCCCGAGCTCTGTGCCGTGCGGCCGACGATGTAGCGGGCCCCCACGGACCTGCGCGCGCCGCCGCGCCGACAGCCCCGACCGGTACTGCCGCGGGATCGCGTGTCCCGGAAGTCCTGCCGGGACCCTCCGCGGGGTGCGGGGGCGGCGGCCCCGGCGGGGGTGCCGGCTCAGTCGGTCGGGACGTCGACCCCGGTCCCGGCGTCGTCCGGCTCCCCGGCGCCCCCGACCGGTTCCGGCTCGGCCGCGCCCTCCGACGTGGTGTCCGCGGACTCCTCGCGACCGGCCTCGGTGTCCCCGGCGTCGATCCGCCGGCCGAGCACCCGTTCCTCGAGCTCGTCGAGTGCGCGTTCCGGGTCGATCGGGGGGCTCTCGCGTCCGGTGTCGTTCTCGTCGTCGCTCACCCGACGGGGATACCCGGACGCCGCGAGGCCCATACCGGGCGCGGACGCCTCAGAGCCCGACGGTCGGCTGGTCCAGACGGACCCGGGCCAGGCGCTCCACGAGCTCGGGCAGCGCGCCCACCGGGCTGCCCCGCAGGTCGTCGCAGGCCTGCGCGACGGCGGCGGCCACGGCGTCCCGGCTGATGGCCGGGCCGAGTTCGTCGACCAGCCGGCTGACGGCGTCGGTGGCCCGGGCGAGCTCCGGCGTCACCGCAGGCCACCGGCGGACCAGCGGCAGGTGGACGTCCGACGACGACACGAACGGAGTCCGGAACGGATACCCATCTGCGTGTCGGTCATGACGATCCTTCCGTCGATCTTCACCCGGCCGAGGGGTGTGTACCCCGGGAGTGGCGCCTCAATCGCGTCGGGACGGGTGAACCCACGACCACGGAGCACGATCGTGACACCCTGTTCCATTCTGGGGTGGGCCGCACGAGGCACTGTCCGGCATGTTCGGCGACCCGCGGAGACTGCCCGGACCGCTCGCCGAGATCGGCGCGACCCTGCCCTGCGGTGCGACGTCGGAGCTGCTCGGGACGGCGTGGCGCGGGGTCCCGCCGGACACCGGCGCCGTCGTCGGGCTGGTCGTCGCGGTGCTGGTCGGGGTGGTGGGCGCGGTCCGGTTGTTCCGCTGGGACCGCTGACGACCTGCGCGTTCGGTCCGCGGGACCGAACGGGGCGCCGATCTTCGGTCCCGACGACCGAGGAATCGTGCGCCGATCTCCCTACCGTCTGCCCCGACGTTCCGTCAGAGCCGACGCGAGGAGGAACCCGATGCGGACCTATGCACTGTCCGAACCGGTGGACGGTCAGCACACCTGGCACGACGGCAAGCGCTACGCCTGGCTGCTGGGTCTGCTGGTCCCGGTCCTGCCGTTCCTCGCGATCGGTCTGCACCTGGCCACCGGCTGGTCGGTGGCGCTGTGGCTGGGTCCGATCGTCGTGCTCGGCATCGTCCCGACGATCGACCTGTTCGCGGGCAAGGACCCGACGAACCCGCCGGACGAGGTGATGGAGGAGCTGGAGGAGGACCGCTACTACCGCTGGGTCACCTACGCCTACCTCCCGCTGCAGTACGCGGGCCTGTTCGCCGGGATGTTCTACATCGCCACCGCCGGGGCGCCGGTGGTCGGCAACATCGGTCTCGCGATCACGCTCGGCACCGTCGCCGGCGTCGCCATCAACACCGCCCACGAGCTGGGCCACAAGCGCGAGGACGTGGAGCGCTGGGCCGCCAAGATCGCGCTCGCCCCGAGCTTCTACGGCCACTTCTACGTCGAGCACAACCGCGGCCACCACGTGCGCGTCTCCACCCCGGACGACCCGGCCTCGGCCCGGATGGGCGAGAGCTTCTACCGGTTCTGGCCGCGCACCGTGTTCGGCTCGCTGACCAGCGCCTGGCGCCTGGAGCGCAAGCGCTACGCCCGCCGCGACCGGCACCCGTTCCGGATCGGCAACGACGTCCTCAACGCCTGGCTGATGTCGGTGGTGCTGTGGGGCGCGATCATCGCGTCGTTCGGCTGGGGCGTGCTGCCCTACCTGCTGATCCAGGCCGTCTTCGGGTTCACCCTGCTCGAGCTGGTGAACTACATGGAGCACTACGGGATGCTGCGCCAGAAGGTCGGCCCGCCGGACCGCCGCCGCTACGAGCGCGTGCTGCCCGAGCACTCCTGGAACTCCAACAACATCGCCACCAACGTGCTGCTCTACCACCTGCAGCGACACTCCGACCACCACGCGAACCCGGTCCGCCGGTTCCAGACGCTGCGCGACTTCCCGGAGGCCCCGGTCCTGCCGACCGGCTACACCGGGATGATGCTGGCCGCGACCGTCCCGCCGGTGTTCCGCCGGCTGATGGACCCGCTGGTGGTGGCGCACTACGACGGCGACCTGCGCTACGCCAACCTGCAGCCCGGCAAGCGTGACGAGCTGCTCGCCGCCTACCCGCCGCCCGCCGACCCGGCCCCGGTCGCTGACACCGCCGCCGACGTCACCCGCCGCGCGCAGAGCGACGCCGTCACCGCGGCCCGCTGCCCCGGCTGCGGGTACACCTACGAGGTCGCCTCGGGCAACGAGGCCGAGGGCTTCCCGGCGGGAACCCCGTGGTCGCAGGTCCCCGACGACTGGTGCTGCCCGGACTGCGGGGTCCGCGAGAAGGTCGACTTCGTCGCGCTGACCACCGAGGAGGTCTGATGCGCATCGTCGCCGACCTCGACGCCTGCCAGGGCATCGGGATGTGCGAGGCCATGGCCGACGGCTGGTTCGAGGTGGGGGAGGACGACGTGGTCGTCGTCCGCGACGAGCACCCGCCGGAGTCCGAGCGGGCCCACGTCGACGCCGCCGTGCGCGCCTGCCCCGCCCGCGCGCTGGCCCTGGAGAACTGAGCACCTCGCCGCGACGCCCGCCCGGCACCGGATCCCCGGAGCCGGGCGGGCGTCGCGCTACGGTCGGTCCCGTGTCGACGGTGACCGCCCTGCTCGCCCGCCTCGCGACCGAGGTCCGCGACGACGTCGAGGCACTCGGCGCCCGGGTGCTGGTCGAGATCGACGCCGGGCTGCCCGAGCTGGGCCGCGACCCGCGCGTGCGGGAACTGCTGGTCGCCACCGTGCAGGGCTCGCTGGAGGGGGCACTGGTCGTGCTGACCGGCCGGGCCCCGGACGAGGTGCCCCTGCCCCCGGTCGCCGGGGAGCTCGCCCGGCGCCTCGCCCAGCAGGGCGTGGCGATCACCGTGGTCCTGCGGGCCTACCGGCTGGGCCAGTCGGTGTTCCAGCAGGAGCTCATCGCGCGGATCGCCGGGTCCGGGCTCGGGCCCGCCGAGGTCGGCGACGCCGTCCGCGCGCTCACCCGGGTCGCCTTCGGCTACGTCGACCGGGTCTCCGAGGAGATGGTCGCGGTCCACCAGGCCGAACGCGACGGCTGGGTCCGCCGCCGCGACGCCGCCCGCCTCGCGACGGTCGACGCCGTGCTCGCCGGGCGCGGCGGCACCGTCACCGAGGTCGAGGCGGCGCTCGGGCACCCGGTCGCGGGGGAGCACCTGGCCGCGGTGCTCTGGGTCGACCCGGACGCCCCCGATCCCGGCCGGGCCCTGGAACGTGCCGTCGCCGACGTCGGCGCCGCCCTCGGCTGCACCCGCGCCCCGCTCGTCGTCGCCCCGGACGCGGTCACCTCCTGGGCCTGGTACCCGGGCACGGGCGGGCCGGTGACCCTGCCGCCCGGACCGGTGTCGGTCGCGCTCGGCGGGCCCGGCCGCGGCCTCGACGGGTTCCGCGGCGCGCACCGCCGGGCCCGCCGGGTGCAGGAGGTGGTCACCGCCGCCGCTCCCGCCGCCCGGCTCCCGGTCACCACCGCCGACGACCTCGGCCCGCTGCTGCTGCTCGACGCGGGCACCGACCTGCTCGCCGCCCGGGTCGCCGAGATCCTCGGCGACCTGGCGATCGACGACGAGCAGCACGCCCGGCTCCGCGACACCCTCGCCGCCTACCTGCGCGGCGGCGGCAGTCTCGTCGCGGCGGCGGGCGAGCTGCACCTGCACAAGAACACCGTGCAGTACCGCCTGCGCCGCGCCGAGGAGGTGCGGGGCTGGCCCCTCGGCGACGATCGGCTCGACGTCGAGGTGGCGCTCCTGGCCTGCCGGATCCTCGGGGCGACCGTGCTGCGCCCGGCCGACTGACCGGCTCCGCGCACCGACCCGTCGGCTGCCCCGGTGATCCGCCGGCTTCGGTGATCCGCCGGTCCCACGTCGGCCAGACGGCTGCGTGCCGGCCCGTCGCCCTGGCGGCAATCCCTCCCGCCGCGTGCCGATCCGCTGTCCGCGTGCTGATCCACTCGCCGCGCGGTGATCCGTTTCGCGCGCGCGTCCGGACACGCGCGGGCAACGGATCACCACGCGGGGTACGGATCATGCTGTCCGCGGGAGCCGCTGCGCGACGGCGGCGAAGTCGTCGAGCTCCTCCCAGGTCCAGCGCACGACCGTCCGCACTCCGGGCCGGGCACGCAGGGCGTCCTCACGCCGTTTCTCCCGGACGACGGCGTCGGCCGCGCTCTCTCCCGGGCGTCGCGACCGCCCGTACTTGCCGACGCCGTCGAACTCCCCGACCACCCCGTGGTCGGGCCACCAGAAGTCGACGACCCCGATCCGGTGGCCCCGCTCGTCGAGCACGGGATGCTGCAGCACCGGGCTCGCCACGTGCAGGCGGGCCATCCGGACGCGACTGCGTGACTCGCCCGGTCCGTCCGCGCGGGCGTCGGCGAAGGCGACGACCGCCCGGGCCCGGCCGACGCCGTGGCGCCCGCAGGCGGCGAGTACCGCATCCCGCAGCCGGTCCGGCGTGACGAGGTGGCGGTGCAGGGCCGCGTCGGCGACGGCCACGGCGGTCTCGAACGGTGCCGTGCGGGCCACGTCGACGACGGTGCGGGCCACCGACGTCGTCGCGATGCCGCGGACGTCGACGACCTCGTCGGCGGACAACGGGGAGGCGTGCACGCGCAGCCGCGGCCCGCCGCGCCCGCCGGACGCGCCGTCCCGGGTGACGTGCACCGTGGTCAGAGGCACACCCCAGACCGGCAGGCCGTGTCGTACGGCGGCGGACGGACCGCTGACCACGGCCCCGGGGGCGAGCGAGGGGACCGTCGCCTCCACCAGGGTCGCGTGCCGCGTCGAGGCGAACCGCAGACGCTCGTCGCCGGTCTCCAGGTACACACCGGGGCCGATCCCCGTCCATCGCCCGCTGCGCAGGGCGGCGCGGATCTCGGCCTCGGTCGTCCCGAGTCTCAGCAGGTCGCGGCGCAGCAGCGGTTCGTCCACGGCCCCGACCCTGCCCGCGCCCGGCGCCCGCGCCGGAGCGGATCCGCCACCTGTGGAGCATTCCCGCGATTGTGGACGGGCACCCGATGATCGCCCTGTCGCGCGGTGATCCGCTCGGCGCGTGCGTCCGGACACGCGCGCCGAGCGGATCACCGCGCGCGCAGCGGATCATGGCTCGGGCGGAGGACCGGCGCGCGGGCGACCGATCAGCGTGTGGGCGGCGGGTCGAGGCGGGGCGGCGGAGCACTGCGGCGGCGGCGGACCGGCGCGGGCGCGGAGGGGGCCGGGCGGGCGGTGGGTCAGAGCTCGCCCGCGAGCACCTCGTGGCCGCGCAGCCGGGGCAGCCGCAGCACGACGGCGTCGCGGTCGTCGCGGGTGGGGCGGGTGCAGTGCGGGCAGCGGACCCCGGCGGCGTCGCCGTGGCGGGCGGCGCGGCACAGGGGCACGACGGTGGCCGGAGCGGGTGCCTCGTGAGCAGGCATCGGCGTACCCCCGGGACGTCGTCGTCGTGTGGTCACCCCAGGCTAGCGCAGTCGGTGTGGTCCCCGTCACCCCGTCGTCGTCACGCCGCGGTCGGCGAGGTGGGTCCGGTAGAGGCCGGCGTGCCGGTCCGCGGCGGCGGTCCAGGTGTGGTCGGCGGCCAGCGCGCGACCGGCGGCCGCCCGCCGCGGGTCGGGGGCGGCCAGCGCGTCGGCGAGCGCAGCGGCGAACCCGGCCGGGTCGCGGGCGAACCGTGCCGCGTCGCCGAACACCTCGCGCAGCACCGGCAGGTCCCGGGTCACCAGCGGGACCCCGGCGGCCAGCGCCTCCATCGCGGCCAGGCCGAAGCCCTCCTTGGCCGACGGGAACGCGAACGCAGCCGCACCCGCCATCAGGCCGGGCAGCGCGTCGTCGTCGACGGGGCCGAGGATGTCCGGGACGACGCCCAGCTCGTCGGCCCGGGCGAGCACCCGGGCGCGGTAGTCGCGGTAGTCGAACAGCGTCTCGCCGCCGCCGATCACCAGGCGGGTACCGGGCCCGAGCAGCGCCATCGCCTCGACCAGGTCGGCGGTGCCCTTGCGCGGCTCGATCCCGCCGACCGAGAGCACGTAGCGGCCGAACCGGGCCCGCCACGGCGCGCCGGCGCCGGCGTCGGCGGCCCGGGCGAACCGGGCGGCGTCGACGCCGTTGCCGATCACCGTCGCCTCCCGGCCCCAGCCGGCGCGCACCTCCGCGGCGACGGCCCGGGAGACGCACACCAGCGCGGCCGGATGCACCAGCGCGCGTTCGTGGCAGGCGGCCAGCTCGGGGGTGCTGAAATCGTCGAGGTGGTGCACGGTGCGCAGCAGCGAGCCGTAGCCGTGCGCGCTGCCCTCGGCGTTGGCGGACAGACAGTCCTGGGCGTGCCGCACGTCGACCGCGGGGGCGTCGGCCAGCCCGGCGGCCAGCAGGTCGATCGAACGGAGGATGCGGGCGCCGACCGTCTCGCCGTCGACCTCCGGAACCGGGACCAGATGCATCGCGACGCGGGGGTCGACGGCCCGGAAGAAGCCGGTGTCCCCGCCCCGGGCCAGGGAGAACACCGCGACCTCGTGCCCGGCGGCGGCGAGCGCCTCGGCCAGCGCGAGTGTGTGCACGACCCCGCCGCGCGGCTTGGTGGAGTAGGTGGACAGCCGTATCCGCACCGCTCAGCCCCGGTACAGGTCGGGTCGGCGTTCCTTGAGGTGGTGCAGCACCGCGCGGGCGGAGGCGATCATCTCGTCGGGTTCGACGTCGGTGACGGCGAGCCCGCCCTTGGACCAGGTGCGGGCCAGGATGTCCCCGCCCGGCCCGACGACCTTCGCCCGGCCCAGGAAGTGCAGGGAACCGTTGCGCCCGCTCTGGTTCGCCGAGAGCAGCAGCACCTGGTTCTCGGCGGCGCGGGACTGGTCGTAGAGGTCGAACAGCCGGGCCTGGCGGTCCTGCGCCATCCGGGGGGCCCGATTGGTCAGCGAGGTCGGCCAGGCCGACAGGCAGGCCAGCAGCTGCGCGCCGTCGAGCGCGAGCGAGCGGGCCGACTCGGGGAAGGTCTTGTCGTGGTCGATGAGCATCCCCATCCGCCCGGCGGGGGTGTCGAACGCGGTGAACCCGTCCCCGGCGGCGAACAGCCCGGCGACACCCGCGGGCTGGTGCACCTTGCGGTGCCTGCCGAGCACGCCGTCCCCGGTCAGGCAGACCGCGGAGTTCCACCGCACGCCCGGCTCGGGGCCGGCCTCGCAGAACCCGACGCACACCACCATCTCCCGGGCGAGCGCGGCGACCGCGCGCACCTCGGGGCCGTCCGGGTCGAGCTCGGGCGGCAGCACCGCGCCGTCGTCCGGGTCGGCGGGATCGGGGCTGCGCAGGTCGTGCACGTAGCCGCCGAGCGCGCCGTCGGGCAGCACCAGCACGCTCACGCCCTGCTCCCGGGCGTGCGCGACGATCACACCGATCCGCTCCAGGTCGAACGCGACGTCGCGGGTGAAGTTCGCGGCCGCCGCGGCGACGCGCACCTCACACCCCCGCGCGGACCGGGCCCGGCCCGTAGGCCGCCGGACGGCGGTCACGCAGGTGCCCCATCACGCGGCGGGCCGCGTCCACCTCCGCGTCCACGTCGACGGTCGCGACGGCGAGTCCGGCCTCGCTGCCGGTCGTCGCCAGCACCTCGCCCCCCGGGTCGACGATCTTGGCGCTCGCCACCAGCTGCATGTCGCCGAACGTACCGGCCTGGTTGGCCGAGACCCAGACGAACTGGTTCTCCAGTGCCCGGGAGCGGTCGTGCAGGTCGAAGCGGCGGGCCCACCGGTCCTCGGCGAGGACCGGGGCACGGTTGGTCCGCGACGCCGGCCACGCCGACAGGCACAGCACGGTCCGGGCACCGTCGTCGGCCAGCGCACGGGCCGCCTCGGGGAACGCCTTGTCGTAGCAGATCATCATGCCGGTCCGGCCGTACGGCGTGTCGAACGCGGCGAACCGGTCACCCGCGGCGTAGCTGGAGTTCTCGTTGATCGGCTGGTGCACCTTGCGGTGCCGCCCGAGCACCCCGTCCCCGGTGACGGCGACACAGGAGTTGTAGGGCCGCCCGCCGGACGCGGCGTCCCCGGTCTCGCAGTACCCGGCGGCGACGACCATGTCCCCGGCCAGTGCGACCAGCCGCCGGACCTCCGGTCCGTCCGGGTCCAGCTGCGGGGGCCGGTCGGCGGGGGTGCCGGGCACGTCGTGCAGCGACGACAGGTACCCGCCCATCGCCGCCTCGGGAAGCGCCAGTACCTGCACCCCGGCCGCGCGGGCCCGGTCGATCGTGGCGGCGATGCGGGCGAAGTCCTCGTCGAGGTCGCGGACGAAGCCCTGCGCGGCGGCGCCGAACGTCGTGGGCGTCATCGAATCTCCTCGGGGTGGTGGGCGGGGGCGCCGGCGCGGCCCATGCCGGTGACACCCGCGGTGACGGCCTCGGTCTGCTCGCCGTCGGGCCAGCGCAGCCGGACCCCGGCACCGGGGACGAGCTCGCCGCACTCGGCGGAGACCGCGGGGCCCGCGTCGGGGGCGGGTGCGCCGGGGTCGTCCGCGGTGAGCAGGCCGAATCCGGGGAAGCAGGTGAACCAGTCGCCCGCGGTGGCGCCGTCCGGCCGGGGGACGGCGGCGACGTCGAGGACGGCGCCGACGCCGGAGGCCTCGGCGAGCATGCCGAGGGTGCCGGCGAGCCCGGCCATCGACACGTCCTTCGCCGCGGCGGGGCGGTGCGGTGCGTCCGGACCGATGGCGCCGACGGTCGCGGCCAGCTCGGCGCGGGTGCGCGAGGTCGTCGAGTCCCACTGACGTCCGGTGTAGCCGGGACGCCAGCCGCCGCCGAGATCGGTGGTGAGCCGGACCCGGTGCCCGGCGCGGCCGCCACCGGCGGGGACGGGACGGTCGGTGCGTCCGAGCGCGGTCAGCGACAGCGCCGCGGGCACGTCGAGCTGGGTGTGCCCGCCGAGCAGCGGGACACCGTAGGCGTCGGCCGCAGCGCGTACCCCGCTCAGCACGCGGTGGGCGAACGAGGCGTCCCGGGCGCCGACGGCGTCGAGCAGCCCGACCGGGGCGGCACCCATCGCCGCGAGGTCGTTGACGTTGACCAGCACCCCGGCCCAGCCCGCCCACTCCGGGTCGCGCTCGACCATCGCCGGCACGATCGCGTCGCAGCAGGCCACGACGTCGGTGCCCGGCACGGGGGCGCCGTCGTCGCCGACGAACCCGGCCGGGCCGAGGCCGCCGACCAGCGCACCCAGCGGTGCCTTGGTGGCGACGACGAGGTCCTGGACGCGGGTCACCGGCCACCGCATCGTGACGTGCGGGGCCCCGGCGACCTCGCAGTCGCGGACCCGGGTCCAGCCGAGCCGGTCGAACAGGACCGCACCCGCGGCCTGGACGTCGGCGTCGAAACGCAGGACGCCGGCGGCCTCGGCACGCGCGCAGGCGGCGCGGACCAGTGCCGCCCCGACGCGGACCCCGGTGCGGCGTCGCGCGGTGGGGGCGACGACCAGCCTGCTGCCGGTCCACCACCCGATGTCGGTGTGGGCCGCCCGGGCCGGGCCGAGGCGCACCCCGCCGAGCAGGGTCCCGTCGACGTCGTGGGCGAGCAGGACGACGACGCGCGGATCGGCGTCGTGGTCGTCGAGGTCGGCGGTGGGCCGGTCGGGGAACAGCCCCTGTTCGACGCAGAACACCGCGCGGCGCAGCGCCCGGTACCCGGCGACGCCGGAGTCGCCCGCGTCGTCGGCGCGGGCCTCGCGGATCGTCACCGGCGGGGTGTCGGTGCCGGCGACCGGGCGGCCGCCGAGCAGCTCGTCGGCGATCCAGCGGGGGACGGGGGTCAGGTGACGGGGTGCCCCGCTCACGAAGCGGGGGCGGGGGTCGGTGGTGCTCATGGCTCAGCCCCCCGCCGCCGACAGCGCACTGCACGCCCCGCAGGCCGCGCAGCCCGCGGCCTGGTCGGCGCCGCGCATCCCGGCGGCGCGGAGCACCGCGGCGACCCGGCCGGTGACGTCGGCGAGCAGGTCCGGGACGGGAGCGGGAACCCCGTCGGCGAACGCGAGGGTGCCGGGCAGCGGCCGGTAGGGGACCACGAAGGGGTACACCCCGGCCGCGACGAGCTCCGCGGCGCCGGCGACGAGCTCGTCGGGGTCCTCCCCGAGGCCGACGATCAGGTAGGTCGACACCGCGTTCGGGCCGAACACCCGCACGGCCTCGTCCCAGGCCGCCCGGTACTGGGACAGCGGGACCGTGGCCTTGCCGGGCATCCAGCGGCGGCGGACGTCGTCGTCGAGGGACTCGACGTGGATGCCGATCGCGTCGGCGCCCGCGGCGGCCAGCTCGGCGAGCACGCCGAGGTCGTCGGGGGCGGGCGGCTCGCACTGGACCTGGATCGGCAGCCCGGGGACCCGCTCGCGGATCGCGCGCACGCAGCGCAGCAGGTGCCGGGCACCGCGGTCACGTCCATTGGAGGTGCCGGTGGTCAGCACCATCTGGCGCACCCCGTCCAGGCGGACGGCGGCCTCGGCGACCTCGGCGAGCTGGTCGGGGGTCTTGACCGCCGTGGTGGCGCCGGACTCCAGGGACTGCTCGATGGCGCAGAAGCGGCAGCGGTCGGCCTCGCCGTAGCGCACGCAGGTCTGGACCACGGTGGAGGCGAGCACGTCGTCGCCGTGCAGGCGGGCGATCTTCTCGTAGGAGATGCCGTCGGCGGTGGTGAGGTCGTAGAAGGCGGGCCGGGCGACGGTGTCGACGGCGACGCCCATGTCGGTCACGCCGCCGCCGGGTTCGCGGCGCAGCAGCCGTCCGTCCCGGAGCCGGTACGGGGAGTCGGCGACGATCGGGACCGTGGTCGCCAGCCCGTCGACGAGCACGTGACCGTCGGCGGACGGCCCGGCCCCGCCGGGGCGGCGCAGCGGGATGACCGACCCGAGGTCGGTCACGCCGGAGGGGCGCTCGGGCCCGGTGTCGGGCCCGGTGTCGGGGTCGAGCCCCACGCCGCGGACGGCCAGCTCGGCGCGGGCCCGCAGACCGGGCTCGGTACGGGACGGTGCGGACATGCGGACGGACCTCCGGGGATGTGACGGGCCGGGTACGGCGGGGTGCGACCGGCGCACCCGCCCGCGCCGAGATGCAGCCCACGGCTGCCGCGACGGACGACGCGGCGCCCTGAGCTGCATCTCGGTGCGGATGCGGGACGCGGTGGCGTCCCGCCGTGTCCTCAGAGCTGGTACGTCGAGTTGATGATCGCGCCCTTGCGGGCGTAGTGGATGAGCGCGTCCTGGACGTCGAGCGGGTGCGTCGGGATGACGCCCTCGATCAGGTCCTCCTCACGGGCACCGTGCAGCGACAGCCCGAAGCGGCAGCAGAACACCTTGCCGCCCTCACTCATGAACGTCTTGAGCTGGTCGTTGATGTTGTGCTCGCCGGGGAACGCGGACGTGCCGGTCGTCGGGAAGCCGCGGGTGGCCAGGCAGTTCAGCGAGCCCGGACCGTAGAAGTACATGGCCGACTCGAACCCCTTGCGCAGCGCACGGGTCGCCTGCAGCACGGCCACGAAGCTGACCGAGGACTCGTGCGCGATGCCGTGCACCAGGGTGAAGTAGGTCTCGCCGTCCTCGGCCTGCAGGTCCGGGAAGACCTTCGTGCCGCCGTAGATGCTCGAACCCTCGGGCAGCGAGGGGTGCGGGATCTCCTCGAGGCTCTTCTTCTCGACGTCGGACAGCTCGGCGCTGGTCATGGGGATACTCCTCGTGGTGTGACGGATCCACGCCGGGAATACGGGTGCGTGGGAGCGCCGGGGTAGGGAGAATGCGATGGAATCGGGTCCCACCGTTTCCGGCGAGCACTACGACACCAGTGATCTGTTGCAGGAACGTTGAGAGCGGACTACGACGACAATTCCGGATCAGCTTTTTGTGACCGTCGTGTTGCGTAACACGGGGCAATGTTCCCGTCGTCCGAACGACACGATTCGGTAATACGACAGGTCGACCGTGGGGCCGTTCCCCTGATCCCCCACGAGGAGGCCCCATGACCGCGGTGATCCGGCGCGAGGACCGGCGCACTCCGCCGACCGAGCTCGACGGCGAGCACCGGACGGTGGTCGTCGTCGGCGGCGGACAGGCGGGGCTGTCGATGAGCCGCTGCCTGGACGTGCGCGGCATCGACCACCTCGTGCTCGAACGCGACGTCGTCGCCTCCTCCTGGAAGCGGCACCGCTGGGACACGTTCAGCCTGGTCACGCCGAACTGGCAGTGCGACCTGCCGGACTTCCCCTACGCCGGGCCGGACCCGCACGGGTTCATGGTCCGCGGCGAGATCGTGGACTACCTGGAGGCCTACCGGGCGTTCGTCGACCCGCCGCTGCTCGAGGGCGTCGCGGTGACCCGGCTGCACCGTGACGAGCGGGGGACCTTCGTCGTGGAGACCTCCGCCGGGACGTGCACCGCCGACCAGGTCGTCGTCGCCACCGGCGGCTACCACACGCCGCTCACCCCGCCGCTGTCCGAGCCGCTGCCGGCCGGTATCACCCAGATCGGGTCCCAGGACTACCGCAACCCCGGCCAGCTGCCGCCGGGGGAGGTGCTGGTGGTCGGGTCCGGGCAGTCCGGCGCCCAGATCGCCGAGGACCTGCACCTGGAGGGGCGCAGGGTGCACCTCGTCGTCGGGCACGCGCCGCGGGTGGCTCGCTTCTACCGGGGCCGTGACGTCACCGACTGGCTCGACGAGATGGGTTACTACCGGATGCCGGTGACCCGGCACCCGCGCCGCGAGGCCGTGCGCGCCCAGGCCAACCACTACGTCACCGGGCGCGACGGCGGTCGCGACATCGACCTGCGTCGCTTCGCCGCCGAGGGCATGCAGCTCTACGGTGCGCTGACCGACCACGCGGGCGGCCGGCTCACCTTCGCCCCCGACCTGGAGTCCTCACTGGACCACGCCGACGAGGTCAGTGAGTCCATCAAGGACACCATCGACGGCTGGATCGCCGAGCAGGGTGTCGACGCGCCGGTCGAGGAGCGCTACACCCCGGTGTGGCGTCCGGAGCGCGAGGTCACCGAGCTGGCGCTCGACGGCTCCGGGATCACCTCCGTGGTGTGGTGCATCGGGTTCCGGCAGAACTTCTCCTGGATCGACCTGGGGGTGTTCACCGGCCGTGGCTCGCCGGTGCACAGCCGGGGCGCGACGGCCGTCCCCGGGCTGTTCTTCCTGGGTCTGCCCTGGCAGTGGACCTGGGGGTCCGGGCGGTTCTCCGGGGTGGGCGCGGACGCGGCGTTCCTCGCCGAGCGGATCCGCTCGCAGCGCGGCCTGACCTCGACCGGCGGCCGCGGCGACGTCTGCAACGTCCTCGCCCTGGGGTCCTGAGTGGACGATCCCGACGACCCGTCCGACCTGGGGGGCGCCTCCGGCTGGGGGCGGGTCACGGCGCCGGCCGACGTCGAGCCGGAACCGCCCTTCGGTGAGCCGTGGCAGGGCCGGGCCTTCGCGCTCACCGCGCTGACCATGGGTCGCATCTCCGGGCGCAACCTGGACGCGTTCCGGCACGCACTGTCCCGGTTGGACCGCGCCCGCTACCTCGACGACGGCTACTACGGCCGCTGGCTGCACGCCGCCGAGCTGATGCTCGTCGACTCGGGCGTCCTGGCGCGCGGCGCGGTGGAGGCACGGGCCCGGCGCGGTCGCGGCGAGGACGTGCCCGAGCCGACCGACCCACCGGTCGCGAAGCCCGACTACGCGCCCACCGCGCCCGGGTCGCTGCGGACCGTCGACGCCGCGCCGCGCTTCGCCCCCGGCGACCCGGTCCGCGCCCGTCGCGAGCCCCCGGACGTCGCTCCGCCCGCACCGTCGGCGGGCCCGGTCGGCCGCGGGCCGTGCAAGCTCCCGCGCTACCTGCGCGGGACGCCCGGCGCCGTGACCGCGGTGCGGCCCGCACACGTACTGCCCGACACCCACGCGGTGTTCGCCGGTGAGCACCCCGAGCACGTGTACACCGTCGCGTTCGCCGCGCCGGACGTGTGGGGCCCCGGCGCGGACCCGCACGTCACCGTGCACGCCGACCTGTTCGAGTCCTACCTGGAGCCACGATGACCGACGACGATCCCGGTCCGGCGCTGCGCACCGCGGCGCTGGAGGAGCTGCTGGTCGAACGGGGGCTGGTGGACCCGGCCGTCGTCGACGGGTTCGTGCGCACCTACGAACGCGACGTCGGCCCGCTGAACGGCGCGACGGTCGTCGCCCGCGCCTGGACCGACCCGCGGTTCCGGGAGTGGCTGCTGCGCGACGGCACCGCGGCCATCGCCTCGCTCGGGTTCACCGGACCGCAGGGCGAGCACATGGTGGTGCTCGAGCAGACCGAGCAGGTGCACCACGTCGTGGTCTGCACGCTGTGCTCCTGCTACCCGTGGCCGGTCCTCGGACTGCCCCCGAGTTGGTACAAGGACCCGGCCTACCGCGCCCGGGTCGTGCGGGAGCCGCGGACCGTGCTCGCCGAGATGGGGCTCGACGTGCCCCCGGAGCGGCGGATCGAGGTGTGGGACTCCTCGGCCGAGGTCCGCTACCTGGTGCTGCCGCGCCGGCCCGCGGGCACCGACGGACTCACCGCCGAGGAGCTCGCCGGGCTGGTCGGGCGGGACGCGATGGTCGGGGTCGCCGAGGCGGTGGAGCCGTCGTGAGCGCTCCGCTGCTCGACGTCGCGGGCCCCGCCGCCCCGCCGCGCGCCAACGGCGAGCTGGTGTTCACCGCGCCCTGGGAGGGACGCGCGTTCGGGCTGGCCGTCGCGCTCGCCGAGGCGGGGGTGTTCACCTGGGACGGCTTCCGCGACCGGCTGGTCGCGCGGATCGCCGCCGACCCCGCCGCCCCGTACTACGGCTGCTGGCTCGCCGCCTGCGAGGACGCGCTCGTCGCCGCGGGTCGGCTCGGCGGGGCCGACGTGTCCACCCGGGCCGCGGGCCTCGCCGCCCGCCCGGCCGGGCACGACCACGCCGGGCACGACCACGCCGGGCACGACCACGCCGGGCACGACCACGCCGGTCCCGGCCACGGTCACGGCCGGTAGGAGAACGTCCACCCGTGGTGACGGAATAGTGCGGTGGACGCATTCCGCGCACTACCCCACGCGAATGCGGAACGGAACCGGGCCGACCCGAACGGGGCCGTGCGCGACCCGGCCGGTGTCACCGCTCGATAACCGATCATGTCTTCGCGGGGCCGATGCCCCGATGCGCGGATAGATTGGGGTCATGAGCGGATCCGGGTCGGTGGTCCTGCGGACCGTCGCCTGGTGTGCCGGGGTCCTTCTGGTGGGTGCCGGAGTGCTGGCCGCCGTCGTCGTCGGGTTCGGCGCGCTCGTCGCGCCGGGGGAGGCGCGCGCGTCCCGCGAGATCGACCCGGCCACCGAGTTCGCCCGGCTCGCCGTCGACGACCCGGCCGCCGCGCTGCGTTCGTGCACCCCCGCCCGCGGGACCCTCGTCGACGCGCTGTCCGGTGCGCTCCCGGTCGGTGCGGTGCCCGGCGCCGACCGGTTCACCGCGACCGACGGGGACCTCACGTTCGTCTCGGCGCCGATCACCGGCACGCTGCGCGGCGCCGGGGACCGCGCCGTCTGGGTGTGGGGGCGGCAGGGCTTCGCCGCCGTCACCGACGACGCGCTCGCCCTCACCCCCGGGCTCCCCGGGCCGTCGCTCTACGCCACCGGCCCGGACGCGGCCGGCGCGGTCCGCTCCGCGACCTGTGTGGAGGCCGCGCAGCGCGCCGACCGCTCCGGCAGCGCGCCGACCCAGGGCCCGGTCGCGCCGCGCTGAGACGGCTCAGCCGCCGGGCAGGATCAGGCAGCTCGACGTGGCCTCGCCCAGCAACCGGCCCTCGGCGTCGGTCAGCTCGGCCCGGGCCAGCGCGGTGCGGCGCCCGGCCTGCACGACGTGGCCGGTGCACGTCACGGTGCCGGTGTCGACGGTGATCCGGCGCAGGAAGCGCACCGACAGGTCCAGGCTGGTGTAGCCGGTCCCGGCGGGGAGCGTGGAGTGCACCGCGCACCCGCAGGCGGAGTCGAGCAGCGTGGCGTACACCCCGCCGTGCACCGAGCCGATCGGGTTGTACTGGTGCTCGCCGGGTTCGAAGGCGAACGCGACGCGCCCGTGCTCGGCGAAGACGGCCCGGAACCCGACGAGGCTCGCGATGGGCGCCCCGGGGAGGCGGCCGTCGACGATCCGGCGCAGGTACTCCAGTCCGTCCAGACCGGACGCGGCGGCGGCGAGCACCATCGGGTCGGTCCACTCGTGCTCGCGGCGGCGCGGGGCGGTGGCCGGGCCGGTCGTGGGTTCTGCTGCGGAGGTCATCGTGGCTCCTGCTCGGGGACGGGGGCTCCGGGGCCCGGTTCGAGGTGGACGTCGTCGGCGCGGCCCAGGCGGTGTCCGGCGGCGCACACGCTCATCAGGCGCACCGGGGCACCACAGCCGGTGTGCACGCGGACCACGGGCGGGCCGGCGTCGCCGGCGAGGTGCCGGTCGCCGAAGTCCATGAGCGCGGCCAGGACCACGCCCAGGTCGCGGCCGCGGCGGGTCAGGCGGTACTCGGCGCGGGTCCGGGCGCCGGGCTCGCGGTAGTCCACCCGTTCGACGACGCCGTCGCCGACCAGCTCGGACAGCCGCCGACTCAGGACGGTGCGTGCGACGCCCAGGCCGTGGGCCAGCTCGTCGAAGCGGGCGACCCCGCGGCCGAGGTCGCGCACGATCAGCACCGTCCACGGGTCGGCCAGCAGCGCCGCGGTGCGGGCCACCGAGCACACCTGGGACGCCGCCGCCGTCCGTGCGTCCATCCCCGCCTCCTGGGTATCGCTGCGCTACTCAGATGACAGGGTAGCCCGGCGCGGCGCACGGTGACAGTGCCCGGTCCCGTCGTGCGCGATTGATCGTGCGCACAGCGGGAAGTCGGGAGGGGACAACACACGAGCACGAGACCGAGGAGGAACCCACGGTGGCGAACGAACTACAGGGCCGGACCGTCGCGATCCTGGCCGCGGACGGCGTGGAGAAGGTCGAGCTGGTCCAGCCCCGCGAGGAGCTGCGGAAGGCCGGCGCCCGGGTCGAGGTGGTCTCGCTGTCCACGGACCCGATCCAGTCGATGTCGGCCGACATCAACCCGGACGAGAAGCTCGACGTCGACCGGGCCGTCGCGGACGTGTCCGCCGACGACTACGACGCGCTGGTACTGCCCGGCGGCACCGTGAACCCGGACAACCTCCGCGCCGACGCCACCGCGGTGGCGTTCGTGAAGGCCTTCTTCACGGCGGGCAAGCCGGTCGGCGCGATCTGCCACGGCCCGTGGACGCTGGTCGAGGCCGACGTGGTGAAGGGCCGCACCCTCACGTCGTTCCCGAGCATCCGGACCGACCTGCGCAACGCGGGCGCGACCGTCGTCGACGAGCAGGTCGTCAACGACAAGGGCCTGGTCACCAGCCGCAACCCCGACGACCTCGACGCGTTCTGCGCGAAGCTGATCGAGGAGTTCGCCGAGGGGAAGCACCCGGTGCACCCGGAGGGTGCGACCGCCTGACCCGCTCGCACGACGCGACGGGCCCGGCACCCCGAGCGGGTGCCGGGCCCGTCCGCGTCCGGGTCAGCCCTCGACGGGGCCGGCCATCTGTGCGGCGTCCTCGGGGTGGTCGCGGCACCGGTCGGTGTCGGGGCGCGCCTCCAGCCGCTCGTCGTCGATCTGCTCGCCGCACACGTCGCAGCGTCCGTACTCGCCCTTGTCCAGACGGGTCAGCGCCGCCCGGACCCGCGCGGTGCGGGCCCGGCGGGTGTTCTCGTCGAGGTCGTGGGCCATGGTCTCGTAGGCCCGCGAGCCTTCGTCTCCGAAGTCGAGACCCTCGCCGACGCGGTCGTCACCCGGCGCCGGCCGCTCGGTCACCGCCGAGCTGCCCTCCAGCTGGTCCAGTTCGTCGGTCAGCAGGGTGCGTGCCCGCTCCGCGTCCATCGGGTCTCCTCTCGTGCCGCGCGACCGGACGGCCGCACGGGGACCGGACTACCCCACCGGCGGGCGCGCACACGCAGCCGTTTCGCCCCGGGCGACGCGGGTAGGCGCGGCGTGGCCGACGGGTGCGGCCGTGGTCCCCCTTCGGTCGCACCCCGGCGCACCGTCCCGGCCCGTCGGCGGGCTCGTCCCGTCGCCGGTCACGGACCGATCGAGAGGGAGCCCCGTGTCCGACAGCCCGCCCGCCCAGCAGCAGACCCCGCCCGGTGACACCGGTGCGATGGACCCCCGGCCCCGCGACGAGATGCGCGGCTACCAGGGCCGCGACCTGCTCGCCGGCACCGTCGCCCTGGTCACCGGTGGTGACTCCGGCATCGGGCGCGCGGTGTGCGTCGCGTTCGCCAAGGAGGGCGCCGACGTCGCCCTGGCCTACCTGGAGGAGCACGACGACGCCGAACACACCGCCGGGCTCGTCCGCGCCGAGGGGAGGCGCTGCCTGACCCTTCCCGGTGACCTCGGGGACGCCGCGCACTGCGCCGACATCGTGCGGCGCACCGTCGAGGAGCTGGGTGCGCTCGACACCGTCGTGAACAACGTCGCCACCCAGGGGCCGGTCGACGCGCTCACCGACATCGAGGACGACGCCTGGCTGCGGACCTTCGAGGTCAACATCCACAGCTACTTCCGGGTCACGAAGGCGGCCCTGGAGCACCTGCCCGACGGCGGCGCGATCGTGAACACCGGATCGATCAACGGCCTGCGCGGGAACAGGAGCCTCATCGACTACTCGGCCACCAAGGGCGCGGTGCAGTCGCTGACCTACTCGCTCGCGCAGTCGCTGACCCCCCGCGGCATCCGGGTCAACTGCGTCGCCCCGGGTCCGGTGTGGACGCCGCTGATCCCGGCGACCATGCCGCCCGACACGGTCGACGGGTTCGGGGAGCAGACCCCGATGGGTCGTCCCGCGTCCGCGGACGAGATCGCGCCGTCCTTCGTGTTTTTCGCGGCGCCGCGGCTGTCGTCGTACTACACCGGTGAGGTGCTCGCACCGGTCGGCGGGGAGACCCTGCCGGGCTGAGCGTCCGGGCCCCGCCGCGGCCGGCGGCCCGGCGGGGCTCCCCTAGTTGTCGGCCAGCCGCTCGCGCAGCCGCGCGAGGGTCCGTGACAGCAGCCGCGAGACGTGCATCTGCGAGATGCCCAGCTCGGTGGCGATCTGGGACTGGGTCCGGTCGCCGTAGAAGCGCAGGACCAGCATCCGACGCTCACGTTCGGGCAGCTCGTTGAGCGCCGCACGCATCCCGGGGCCGTGCGCCGCGAGGTCCAGGGCCGGGTCGTCGGAGCCCATCCGCTCGGCGAGCGACAGGCCCTCACCGGAACCGTCGTCGCCGACCGGCGCGTCCAGGGACTTGGCGTGGTGCGACTCCAGCGCGCCGAGCGCATCGACGACCTCGCCGACCGGCACGCCGACCTCGGCCGCGATCTCCGAGGGGCGGGGCGGGCGACCGAGGCGCTGCCCCATCTCGTCGGCGACCCGGCCGACGGTGACGGCGAGCTCCTTCAGGTCACGCGGGACCCGCACCGCCCAGGAGTAGTCCCGCAGGTGGCGCTTCATCTCGCCGCGGATGCTCGGGACCAGGTAGCCGAGCGGGCCGCCGGTCGCCGACGACGGGTCGTAGCGGTCGACCGCCTTGACCAGGCCGAGCATGCCGGCCTGCTCGATGTCCTCGACGCCCCGGCCGGGGGCGGCGAAGCGGCGGGACAGGTTGCGCACGAGTGGACGGAACTCGCGGATCACGTACTCGCGCAATGCATCGCGGCCCGGCGTGCCCGGCGGGGTCCCGGCCAGCTGGTCGAGATCGGGGATGAGGTCGTCGTAGCCCCGTCGGCCGTCGCGGGAGGTCGTCGCGGGCCGGGTGGGCAGAGTGGGACTTCGCATGGTCCCTCGCAATCGCCGATGGCAGGTGCGGGGTCCGCTGCACGGTTGAACGGATCTCGTGTGGACCGGTGGGCGGGCGGACCCGCGTCGGCGGTGTCCTGCGTGCCCGGTTCCGGCAGCCCGACCGTAACCCCGGCCCGGGCGGCCCACAACCCGGGGCGGGGGACCGCGGTGCGGTTCAGGTCCGGGCGTGCGGCGGCGTCACGAACACCGCGGCGCCGTCGCTGAAGCGGGCGAGCAGGTCCTGCATGGTGTGCGACCGTGTGCGACCACCCGCCGGAGGCGTTCCGACCCGTCTCGGAGCGGACGCGTCCGGCGGGCTGCCGGTGGGGCCGCGACACCGGCCCCGGCAGGTCCGCTCAGGCGTCGGTCTCGACGACGGTGGCGCCCTCGGCGGCGCGCTGGACCGCCTCGCAGCCCTTGTGGGCGGCCGACTTGCTCTCGTAGGCCTCGCCGACGGCGACGACCTGCCCGTTGCTCGCCTTCAGCCGGAACCGGAACTTCCCGCCCCGGTCCTCGTACACCTCGAACTTGCCTGCCACAGGGGCCTCCTCGGCTTGATCGACCACCGCTGGTTGATGCGAATGGCCGCGCACGTTAGCCCAGATGGCATTGCGACGGGCAACGGAGTGTGCCCCTCGTCGGGGCGGGCCGGGCAACCCTCCCGGCGTGTGAGGGTAGAGTCCGGTCCTCCGACGGTCCGGCCGGTGCACGTGCCGGGCGGACCCGGCGGGTGGAGGAGGGTGCCATGGGTCAGGACGACCGTCCCGCCGACCCCGATCGGGTACCGGTCACCCGGGTCGAGGTGCTGGACTTCGTGGGTGAGCTGTTCGGCCACGGTCCGGTGCCCCGTGCGGCGCTGCTGGCCGCGGCCCGCGCCGAGGACGCCAGGGCCCGCCTGCACGAGGTGCTCGACGCCGCCCTGCCGGACCGCCCGCTGACCGGGCTGGACGACCTGTGGCGCCACGTCGACGTGCCCGAGGACCTCGGCGCGGTGCGCGGACTGCCGTCGCCGCGCTAGTCGTCCGCGTCGCCGGTCCGCGGCTCGGACAGCGCCCGCAGCTCGCGGGAGAGCAGCTCCAGCCCGTGGATCCGGGCGTGCAGCGCCTCGATCCGCGACTCGGCGGCGGTGCGGTAGAGCGCCAGCCGGTCCCGGGCGTCGTCGCCGACCGGGCGGCCCGCGTCGAGGTCGGCGCGGGCACCGTCGATCACCGCCATCAGCGCGCGGATCTGGTCCAGGCCGAGGTCGAGCGGCTTGAGCGTCTTGACGAACCGCAGGCGCTCGACGTCGTCCTCGGTGTAGAGACGGAAGCCGCCGGTGCTGCGGGCCGACGGCGTGACCAGCCCCAGCTCGTCCCAGTGCCGGATGGTGCGCAGCGACAGCCCGACACGCGTGGCCACCTCACCGATCTGCTGCACCACACCACCTCCCCTCGACCGTGCGGCCCCGACCGTACCGCCGGGGCGGGGCCGGTCTCAGCGGGCTCTCAGCGGGGCGGGCCTTCTCAGGGGCGCCACAGCGAACCGTCCCTAGCGTCGTCGACATGCCGACTGCACTGGTCACCGGAGCGAGCCGCGGGCTCGGCGCCGTCTACGCCCACGAGCTCGCCGAGCGCGGATGGTCCGTCGTCCTCGTGGCGCGCGACGCCGCCCGCCTCGCCGACGTCGCCGAGCGGATCGGCCGCGCCACCGGCGCCATCGTCGAGATCCTGCCCGCCGACCTCACCGACCCGGCCGGGCTGGCCGCCGTCGAGCGCCGGATCACCGACCGGGACCTGCCGATCGAGCTGCTGGTCAACAACGCGGGCGTCGAGACCGACGCGGTCTTCGCCGAGGCGCCGGTCGAGGCGCTGACCGGCGAGATCGACCTCAACGTGACGGCCCTGATGCGCCTCACCCGCGCCGCGGTCCCGGCGATGACCGCCCGCGGCCGCGGCGGCGTGCTCAACATCGCGAGCTTCGCCGGGTACCTGGCCTCGGGCGGCAACGCCTACGGCGCGTCGAAGTCCTGGGTGCTGGCGTTCAGCGACACCGTCGCGGCGTCGCTGCACGGCACCGGCGTCACCGTCACCGCGGTCGCCGCGGGCCGGATCCGGACCGACGACGACCCGCAGGGCCCGCTGTGGCTCGACCCCCGCGATGTCGTGCGCCGCTCGCTCGACGACCTCGCCCGCGGCCGCACGCTGTCCGCGCCGGGCTGGGTGTACCGGGCGCTGGTCGGCTACCTGGAGGCACCGCGCACCGCGCTGCGGCTGGCCGCACGGGTGACGGGCCGGGGCCGGGAGCGCTGCGAGCGCCTGGAGCGGGGGAGCGGGCACACCCGGCCGTCGCCGGTCCCGACGCCGTTCCGTGACGCGCCCGCCCCGGCCCGGCCGCAGCCGGCTGTCGCGGTGCACGCGGCGGGCCCGGCGACGCCGGTGCCGCCGGTCCTCCCCGAGGAGCCGGCGCGGCCCGCGCACGTCGCCGCCGCGACCGTCCCGGCGCCGCGCGTGTCGGGTACCGGCCCGCTGCCCGTCGTGACCCGTCCGGCCGGGACCGGGGCCGCCCCGGTCCGCCCGGCCGCCGCGCGGGCGGCCGCCTCCGCGACGGCCCGCGCCGCCGTCCGCAGGTTGCCCGCCGCCCCGCGTCCGGTGCAGCCGGCCCGCGACGCCGCGACCGTCCGGCTCGCCGCGGGTTGAGGACCGCGCCACGCTCGCCGGTCCCGCGGCCACCCTGCGGGCCCACGACGACGGCGCCGCCCGCCCGGGAGGTCATCGGCGGAAACGGACAGATGTGACGAGGCTCGCGTACCCCCCACTGTCGGAACCCTGGGCCATGCCCTAGCGTTCTGCACAGTCGAAGGGGAGTACTCCCGAACACGGCGTCGCCGTCATCACGGCACCGGCCCGAGCCGGTCCCGGTTGCGCCGGTCCACCGCGGTCACCGCGGCGGGCGGAGGAGACCTTCAGCGCCCCTACCTGCGCTGGAGGACCCCGCCGTGAACGTTCCCCTCTGGGTGTGGCTGGCCACGCTCGCCGTCGTCGCCGGCATGCTCGTGTTCGACTTCGTCGGGCACGCCCGTGACCCGCACGAGCCCACGCTGCGCGAGTCGGCGATCTGGTCGGCCGGCTACATCGCGATCGCCCTGCTGTTCGGCGTCGGTGTCGGCGTCTTCTCGGGCTGGCAGTACGGCGGCGAGTACATGGCCGGCTGGCTGACCGAGAAGGCGCTGTCGGTCGACAACCTGTTCGTCTTCCTGCTGATCATGACCAGCTTCGCGGTGCCGAAGGTGCACCAGCAGAAGGTGCTGCTGATCGGCATCGCGATCGCGATCGTCATGCGCGGTGCGTTCATCGCGGTCGGCGCGGTGATCATCGAGCAGTTCGTCGCGGTCTTCTACCTGTTCGCGGTCATCCTGTTCTGGCTCGCCTGGTCCCAGATCCGCGAGGCGATGTCCTCCGACGACCACGAGCAGGCCGACGCCGGTGACTCGAAGCTGATCCGCCTGGTCCGCAAGGTGCTGCCCACCTCCACCGAGTACGACGGCGCGAAGCTCGTCACCCGCGTCGACGGCAAGCGGCTCCTCACCCCGATGGCGCTGGTCATCGTCGCCATCGGGCTGACCGACCTGCTGTTCGCGTTCGACTCGATCCCGGCGATCTTCGGTCTCACCCAGGAGCCGTTCCTGGTGTTCACCGCGAACGCCTTCGCCCTGCTCGGCCTGCGCCAGCTGTACTTCCTCATCGGCGGCCTGCTGGAGCGCCTGATCTACCTGGCGCACGGCCTCGCGGTGATCCTGGCGTTCATCGGCGTGAAGCTCACCCTGCACGCGCTGCACGAGAACAACGTGCCGTTCATCAACGACGGGCAGCCGGTGCCGGTGCCCGAGGTGCCGATCTGGCTGTCGCTGCTGGTCATCACCGGGACGATCGCCGTCGCCGCCGTCGCGAGCCTGATCGTCTCCCGGCGCCGCGCCGCGGCCGACCCGGCAGCCCCGGAGGTCGCCGGACCCGACACCGACGGCGCGGACGACGCGACCGTGGACGCGGATCAGATCCCCAGCACCACCCGGGCGACCGAGAAGTAGATCAGCAGCCCGGTCGCGTCGACGAGCGTCGTGACCAGGGGAGCGGACACCACCGCCGGGTCGATCCCGACCCGGCGGGCCAGCAACGGCATCGTCGCGCCCACCGTCGCCGCCCAGCCGCAGATCGCCACCAGAGTCACCGCCACCACGACGGCGACCTGGATCCCGACCAGCAGCGACGCGACGGCCAGCCCCAGCGCACCGAGCAGGGTGCCCAGCAGCAGCCCGACCCGCAGCTCCCGCCACACCACGGCGGGCAGGTCGGCCAGGCGCACCTCCCCGACGGCGATCGCCCGGACCGCAGCCGACGCCGACTGGGCACCGGCGTTGCCGCCGGTGCCCACGAGCAGCGGGATGAACAGCGCCAGCGCGGTGACCTGCTCGAGTGCGTCCTCGAAGATCTGCAGCACGTTGACCGTCAGCACCGCGGCGAGCAGCAGCACCGCCAACCACACCGCGCGGGTGCGCGCCAGCTTCGAGACCCGCACGTACATGTAGTGGCCCGACCACGGCGCCGCACCGGACTGGCGGGCGACGTCCTCGGTGTCGGCGCGCTCCAGGATCTCGACGGCGTCGTCGATCGTCAGCAGACCCAGCAGCCGGTCCTCCGAGTCGACGACCAGCAGGTCGAGCAGGTTCGCCTCGCCCATCAGGCGTGCGGCGTCCTCGGCGGCGTCGGTGGCCCGCACCCGCGGCGCCCCGTCGTCGACGAGGTCGGCGACGGCGGCGTCCGGCCGGGCCAGCACCAGGTCGCGCAGCGAGACGGTGCCGGTCACCCGGCGCCCGGCGTCGGTGACGGCGAGGGTGTACACCGTCTCGGCCTGCGCGCCCTTGCGCCGCACGACGGCCAGCGCCTCGGTCACGCTGCTGTGCAGCGGCACGGCGACGGTCTCCGGCGTCATCACCCGCCCGACCGAGCCGTCGGGGTAGCCGAGCAGCGCCGCGGTCATCGACCGTTCCCCGGCCGACAGCCCGGCCAGCACCCGGTTCGCGACCTTGGCCGGCGCCTCGCCGAGCATCCGGGCGCGGTCGTCGGGGTCCATGTCCTCGACCAGGGCGGTCACCGCGTCGCCGCGCAGCCCCGCCAACAGCTCCTGCTGGTCGACCGGGTCGAGCTCCTCGAACACGTCGAGCGCGCGGTCCTTGCCGAGCAGCCGGAACACCCAGCCCGCGTCGACCGGTTCCATCCGGGCCAGCGCGTCGGCGATCTCGTGGGCGGGCCGTCCGTCGAGCCGGTCGAGGACTCCGGCGGGGTCGTGGCGTTCGACGAGATCGGTCCAGCGTTCCATGCGGGTGATCCTGCCGCCGGGACCTGCCGCGTGCAGCGGCGGGAGTATGTCCGTTTCGGTAGGATCGGTGACGTCTACCGCACATCCCGGATGACTGCCCCCGGGAGCGGGAACCCGGTCGGTGGCACCGAGGAGGTCACGATGTCCGTCACACCCCCGCCCCTGCCGCCCCCGTCGCCCGGCGGCGGGACCGGCGACCCCGACCCACGCCCGGTGGCGCGCCCCCTGGACCGCGACGAGGAGCTCCGGCTCTCCGGCCTCGAACAGGAGCTGCGCCGCTCCGACCCGGACCTGGACACCCAACTGACCGCACCGCACCGGCCCGCGCGCGCCGCGGGCGGCCGCGCGGACCGGATCCTGCAGGCCGTCGCGATCACCGTGATCGTGCTGGTGATCGTGCCGGGCGACTGGGTCGCCGGGCTGCTGTCGTTCGGGCTGCTGCTCGGGATCCCGGCCGCGATGGCCTGGATCGCCGTCCGTGCACACCGCGAGAACGTCGCCCGGGAGCAGGCCGAGGGCCGCGACGACGAGCGCGCCTGACCCGCACCCGGTGCCGCGGCGCCGGTCACGGGAGCGCGGTCAGGTCGTGGACGGGGCCGCCGTCGCCGCCTCGGTCGGGTCGGTCGTCGAGCGGACGGCCGGCAGCCCGAGGTGCTCACGCAACGTCGTCCCGGTGTACTCGGTGCGGAACGACCCGCGCTCCTGCAGCAGCGGCACGACCCGGTCGGCGAACTCGTCGAGCCCGCCCGGGGTGACGTGCGGGACCAGCACGTAGCCGTCCGCGGCGTCGGACTGCACGGCGTCGTCGATCGCGTCGGCGACCGTCCGCGGGCTCCCGACGAAGGTGTGCCGCCCGGTCACCTCGATCACCGTCTCGCGCAGGGACAGGTTCTTCTCCGCGGCGAGGGCACGCCACTGGTCGGCGACGGCCTTCGGGTCCCGGTACTGGCGCACGCTGGCCCGGCCCTTCGACACGAGCTCGCCCTCGACCGGGTCGAACTCCGGGAGCGGGCCGTCCGGGTCGCGCCCGGACAGGTCGGTGTTCCACAGCTGCTCGGCGAACACGATCGCGGTCTGCGGGCTGACCTGCTGGGAGCGGATCACCTCGGCGCGCTCGGCGGCCTCGGCGTCGGTGTCGCCCAGCACGTACGTCGCGGCGGGGAGGATCTTCAGGTCGTCCCACGCCCGGCCGTAGCGGGCGAGGCGGCCCTTCACGTCGGCGAGGAACGCGCGTCCGGCCTCCGGCTCGGCGTGCCGGGAGAAGATCGCGTCGGCCGACGCGGCGGCGAACTCGCGACCCTCTTCGGAGTCACCCGCCTGCAGGATCACCGGGCGGCCCTGCGGGCTGCGCGGCAGCGAGAACCGGCCGTGCACGTCGAACTGGTCTGAGGTGTAGGCGAACTCCCCGCGGTCGTCGGGACCGGTGCGCGAGTCCCAGATCGCGGCGGTCGCGGCCAGCTGCTCCTTGGCCCGGGAGTAGCGCTTCTCCTTCGGCAGGAAGCCGCCGCGGCGGAAGTTCTCGCCGGTGAACGCGTCCCACGAGGTCACCACGTTCCAGGCGGCCCGGCCGCCGGACAGGTGGTCCAGCGACGCGAACTGGCGGGCGACGTCGTAGGGCTCGGTGAAGGTCGAGTTGATCGTCCCGGCCAGGCCGAGCCGGTCGGTGACCGCGGCCAGCGCGGACAGGACCGTGAACGTGTCCGGGCGGCCCATCACGTCGAGGTCGTAGATCTCGCCGCGGTGCTCGCGCAGGCGCAGGCCCTCGGCGAGGAACAGGAAGTCGAACCTCGCCCGTTCGGCCGTTCGCGCGAAGTGCGCGAACGACTCGAACTCGATGTGGCTGCCGGACGCCGGGTCGCTCCACACGGTGGTGTTGTTGACGCCCGGGAAGTGTGCGGCCAGGTGGATCTGCTTGCGCGCCATGAACGGCCTCCCGAGGGGTTCAGCGGTCTCCTACCGGTGCAACACCGTGCGGCCGGTCGTGTTCCCGCCCGGCGTGGTCGCGGACGACGGAGGCCCCGACCCCGCGGGTCATCGCTTGCCGGCGCTCCAGGCGTAGGGCAGGTCGGTGCCGTTGAGGACGTGGTCCCCGACCGTCTGCAGCTTGTAGATCAGCGGGTTGTGCGTGGAGATCACCCGGGCGTTGCGCCAGTGCCGGTCCAGGCGCAGCTTCTCCGAGGTGATCGACGCGCCGCCGACCTCGAACAGCTGGGTGGTGGCGTCGAGCACGGCCGGGATGACGGCGGCCTGGGCGTGGGCGACGTCGAGCTCCACGCGGTCGAGCAGATCGGGGTCCTCCCCGCCCGCGTCGAGCAGCCGGTCGAGCTGGTCGGCGATGGTCAGCACCAGGGCCCGCGACGACCACGCCGCGGCGGACAGCCGCCCGACGACCTGCTGGACCAGGGGGTCGTGGCGGGGCAGGTCGGCCGCGGCGTGGGTGAAGGTGCGGGTGCGCTCCCGCACCCAGCCGGCGACGTCGTCGGTGGCGCGACGCGCGATGCCGGCGAGCACGGCGAGCTGGACGAGCTGCAGGTAGGACGTGCCCCAGGACCGGCCGGCGGAGCCGTAGCCCGGACCGAGGACCCGGTCGGCGGACACGGCGACGTCGGTGAACACGGTGGTGCCGCTGGCGGTGAGGCGCTGGCCGAAGCCGTCCCAGTCGTCGTGCTGGACGACGCCCTCGGCGTCGCCGTCGACGAGCACCGAGACCCGCTCGCCGTCGAGGTCGGCGGCGACGAGGATGCGGTCGGAGTAGAGGCTGCCGGTCGAGTAGTACTTCGTGCCGTTCAGCCGGTAGCCGCCGTCGCCGTCCGGGGTCAGCGCGGTCCGGTAGCGGTCGATCGCGCCGACGCCGGGCTCGGTGATGGCGTTGCCGACGAGCTCACCCCCGGCGACGGCGGCCAGCCGGGCGTCGCGGTCCGGGCCCGGGGCGGCGAGCAGCAGGTCGTCGACGTACCACCAGTGCACACGCAGCGCCTGGGGCAGGTTCGACTCGGCGGCCGCCAGGTCGACGAGCAGCCGGAACTGCTGGCGGACGGTGGCGCCGTAGCCGCCGAGGGCGACGGGCAGCCGCAGCGCACCGAAGCGTTCGGCGCGCAGGGCGGCGACCTCGTCGTGGGCGAGGGTGCGGCCCTGCTCGCGGGTCACCGCGCCCTCGGCGATCCGGGCGAAGACCGGTGCGAAGACGGCGTCGAGCTGCTCGTCGGTCCAGGCGGTCCGGCCCGCGACGCCGTCGGTGCCGGCGGGGGCGGGGGAGGTGGTGGTCATGAACGGTCCTTCCGGAGAGGGGCGCGCGGCGGTGGGCGACGACGGCGGGGACGCCGGGCGGGGCCACGGCGGGGTGCGCGGGCCCGACGGGCGCGCGGAGCGGGACGGGTGCCGCCCGGGGACGACTCGGGAGGTCGCCTCGGGACGACGGCTCAGGGTCGACAGAGTGCCGCCGCCACGCGCGCGAGGTCGACATGCCCCCGCGTGGTCAGCAGCACCGATCCGGTCACGGTCGCCACGCTAGCCGCCACCCCGGGTGCCGCCCAAGCCTCCGGCGACCCGGATCACTCGCATCCTGCCTGGTGGGAGCCGTGATCACGGCCGTCCGGACAGGTGTCCCGAGGTGTGAGAGATCTACAGTGGACAGTTCGTGTGGATGGACCGGGACGGCGTGCCGATCCTGCGGGCGTCGCCCGGGTCAGACGGTGAGTGCCAGCCCCCGGGCGCGCAGGATCCGTCGCTCCAGCGGGCGGAAGACCAGCAGCTCGACCCCGATGCCGACGATGAGGATCAGCAGGATCGCGGCGAACACCTGCACGATGTCGTTCACGTCGGCGCCGTTCTTCAGGTAGGCGCCGAGCCCCACGCCCAGCGCCGGACCGGCGGCGATGATCTCCGCGGCCATGAGCGACCGCCAGGAGAACGCCCAGCCCTGCTTGCAGCCGGCCAGATAGCCGGGCAGCGCCGCGGGGAGCAGGACGTAGCGGGCCATCCGGTAGCCCGTCGCGCCCAGGACCTGGCCCGCCCGGGGCAGGATCGGCGGCACCTGGTCGATGCCCGCGACCAGGCCGTTCGCGATCGAGGGCACCGAGCCGAGCAGCACCACGAAGAAGATCGTGGCGTTGGTCAGCCCGAACCACAGCACCGCGGCCGGCACCCAGGCCACGGAGGGCAGCGACTGCAGACCGGTGAGCAGCGGGCCGATCGCCGCACGCACCACCGGCACCTTCGCGACCACCACACCGAGCGGGGTGGCGATCACCAGGGCGAGCAGGAAGCCGAGGGCGGCGCGGCTGACCGAGGTCCACAGGATCGACCAGATCTCGCCGCTGGCGACGGTCTCGCCGAACGCGGCGGCCACGTCGGCCGGGGCGGGCAGCTTGTACTCGGGCGTGACCGCCGAGGCCCACACGAGCTGCCAGACCACCACGATCACGACGAGCGCCACCAGCGGCGGCAGCCAGGTCCGCAGGAACCGCTGCCACCACGGTGTCGTCCGCTCGACCGGGGTGTCGAGCGCGTCGAGCCCGGCGACCGCGGCGGCGGAGTCCCGGTCGTTCTCGACGACCGTCATCGAGGAGTCCTCACGCGGCATGGCTGGTGATCACCTGCCGCAGTCGTCCGGTGATGTCGTCGTGCAGCTCGGCCTGGGCCTCGGCGTCGTGGCCGTCGGCGGGCACCGTCCACTCCCGCACCACGGTGCCGGGCCGCGAGGACAGCAGCACCACCCGCTCGGCGAGCCGGACCGCCTCGCGGACGTCGTGGGTGACGAACACGATCGTGGTGCCGGTGGCCCGCCAGACGCGCAGGAGCTCGCCCTGCAGGACGTCGCGGGTGATCGCGTCGAGGGCCGCGAACGGCTCGTCCATCAGCAGCAGCCCGCCGGTGCCCTGGTCCTCGCCGAGACCGGTCGCGGCGGCGAGTGCCCGGGCCAGCGAGACGCGCTGGCGCATGCCGCCGGACAGCTCGTGCGGACGCTTGCCGCCCATGCCCTCCAGACGCACCAGCGACAGCAGCTCCTCGGCGCGCTCCTGCCGGGCCGACCGGCCGTGCCCGGCGAGCCTGAGCGGCAGCTCGACGTTGCGCAGCGCGGTCAGCCACGGCATGAGCGCGGCCTCCTGGAACATGAACGACGGCCGGGCGGACCCCACCGTGACCTCGCCCGCCGTCGGGGCGTCGAGCCCGGCGAGCAGGTTCAGCAGCGTCGACTTGCCGCAGCCGGACGCGCCGAGCACACAGACGAACTCGCCGGCGCCGACCTGCAGGTCGATCCCGTTGAGCGCGGTCACCGCCCCCGGCCCGGTGCCGAAGGTCTTGGCGACCCCGGACAGCGCCACCGCGGTGTCGCGGGTCGGGGGACGTCGGGTGGTGAGGTCGACGGTCATCGGTGGGTTCCCCTCGTGGGTGGTGGTGTCAGTTCCGGGCGAGGCCGGCCGGGTCCACGGCGGCCTCCCCGGAGCTCGTCCGGACCGCGTCGACCGCGGTCGGGTCGAGGAAGCCGGTCAGGTCCGCCTCGCTCTTCGCGATGCCCGCCGTGACCGAGTCCTTCGCCAGCTGCGGGAAGGTCGAGGCGAGCGGGTCGGAGTCGAAGGACAGCTCGGTGAACGCGCGGTCGAGGATGTCGGCCGCCAGCGGCTTGCCGGTGATCTCGCCGATCGCCTCGTTGGAGACGGTCTTCGCCTGCGCCGGGTCGTCACGGATGAGGGCGATGGCCTTCTGCTCGCCGCGCAGGATCGCCTCGACGGTCTCGGGGTGCTGCTGCAGGAACTCGGTCCGGACGATGACGACGGTCGTCGGGAACTTCCCGCCGGGCCACAGGGACTTCTCGTCGACCAGGACCTTCGCCCCGGCGTCGACCAGGCGCGAGCTCCACGGCTCGGGCAGCCAGCCGCCGGCGACCTTGCCCTGCTTGAACAGGTCGAGGGTCTGCGGGTTCTCGATGTTCTGCACCGTCACCGCGTCCGGGCCCTGCCCGATCGGGAGCGTGTTCTCCGACAGCCAGGTCTTCAGCGCGATGTCCTGGGTGTTGCCCAGCTGGGGCGTCGCGATGATCGTGCCCTTGAGCTGCTCGGGCGAGGTGATGTCCGGGCTGGTGACCAGCTGGGCGCCGGCCGAGGTGGAGCCCGCGACGAGGCGCACGGCCTCGCCGCCCGACTTGGTGAACGCGTTGATCGCCGGGCCGGAACCGATGAACGCCACGTCGATCGAGCCGCCGAGCAGGGCGTTGACCTGGTCCGGACCCGCGTTGAACGTCTGGGTGGTGAGCGTCGTGCTCCCCAGCTCGGCGGCGAACAGGCCCTGCTTCACGCCGACCAGCGCGGGGGCGTGGGTGATGTTCGGGAAGTAGCCGAGGCGGACCTCGGTCGCGGGGGAGGTGGCGCCCGCGGCGGTGGTGCTCTCCTCGGCGCGGGAGCAGCCGGCCAGCAGCCCGAGCGCGGTGAGCAGCGCGAGCAGGACGGCGGCGGTGCGCGCCCGGGATCCGGGGCGCAGGACGTGCGGGGACATCGCGGAACGGGGTCCTTCCGTGGGGGCGGGCGGTCGGGGACGACCGCGGCGCGCCGGGGCCGGCCGGCCGGGGAGGGCGTGCCGGGGTGCGGGACGGGTGACGGGCCGGAGTGGTGTCCGGCGGGCGGTTCCCGGTCCGGCGGGTGCGTCGCACGCCGGGGGCGTGGCGTGACGGCCTGCGGGACGGGGACCGGTCAGCGACAGAGTTCGCTGTAGGCGGGGGCGCGCCGGCTCGGCCAGAACGGCTCGAGGCCGGTCGGGCGCAGGGGCACCGCGTGCCACGCGGTGCGCGTCTGCCGCTGGGGGACGGGGGCCGTCGCGTCCCCCACGAGCCGTGCGGTGCGCGAGGGCCGCCGCTGGCTCGTCGTCACCCGTCCAGGGTGCGCGGTGGTCACCTCTCCGGACAACCCGGAGTCCACCAACCAGGAACGGCCGCGGGCTGTCCGGACACCTTCCGCGGCATCCGGGTGGTGATTCCGCAGGTCGGGAGACCTGCTGCGGTGCGGGTCACTCGATCGCGATGCGGGTTGACACCGTCGGGCACCGGATACCTACAGTCGGGACGCACACCATCCGGAGCGGCCGAGAGACCCGGCTCGACGACGCCGCAGCAACCCCCCGCAGCACGCGGGTGCGGGTGCTCCAGCCGGGTCCGATGGAGGATCCCATGCGCACCGTCGCCGAGCAGGTGCGCGCCGCGCACCATCCCCGGTACCGCCGCCACGTCGACCTGATGCGGGTCGCGGGCGCCACCTGTCGGATCTGACCGGCGTCCTGCCGGGCGCCCCCGCCCACCCGACCCGCCCCGGCCGTCCACGACGGCCCCCGTCCCGGCCGCCGCGTTCCGCGCCGCCCCGACGTCCTCTTAGTCCCGTCGTGCCCCCCCGGGCGACGAGAAAGCGATGCCGTATGTCCACATCGGACACCACCACCGGCCCCCTGCACCTGGCCGTCGCCCTCGACGGCGCAGGCTGGCACCCCGCCGCCTGGCGCGACCCCGCCGCACACCCCCGTGGGCTGTTCACCGCCCGCTACTGGACCGACCTGGCCCGCACCGCCGAGCGCGGGCTGCTGGACCTGGTGACGATCGAGGACGCACTCGGCCTGCAGTCCGGGGACCACCTGAGCGGCGCCGGCCGGCGCACCGACCGGGTGCAGGGACGCCTCGACGCCTCGCTGGTCGCCGCCTTCCTCGCTCCGACGACGTCGCGGATCGGGCTGGTCCCGACCGTCACCACCACCCACACCGAGCCGTTCCACGTCGCGTCCGCGCTGTCGACGCTCGACCACGACAGCCACGGCCGCGCCGGGTGGCGGGTGCAGACCTCGGTCCGCGCCGACGAGGCCGCCCACTTCGGGCGCCGCAGCGTCCCCGGCCTGCGCCGTGCCGACCTCGGCACCCCGGCCGCCCGCGAACTCGTCGCCGAGCTGTTCGGCGAGGCCGCCGACGCCGTCGAGGTCGTGCGCAGGCTCTGGGACTCCTGGGAGGACGACGCCGAGATCCGCGACGCCCTGACCGGGCGCTTCGTCGACCGTGACAAGCTGCACCGGGTCGACTTCGCCGGGGAGCACTTCGGCGTCGCCGGGCCGTCGATCGTGCCGCGCCCGCCGCAGGGCCAGCCGCTGGTCGTGTCGCTGGCCCACGGCTACGACCCGGCGCTGCTCGCCGCCCGGGTCGGCGACGTCGTGTTCACCACACCGCACGACGCCGACGACGCCGCGCGCATCGTCGCCCAGGTCCGCTCCGCGGAGGCCGCCGCGGACCGCACCGCGCCGCCGCTGCGGATCCTCGGCGACGTCGTCGTGGTACTGGCCGGCACCGAGCGCGCCGCCCGCGAGCGGCTCGCCCGGCTCGACGCACTCGAGCCGCTCTCCTCCGACGCCGCGGTCCTCGCCACCACCCCCGCCGGGCTCGCCGACACCCTGCTGTCCTGGCGCCGCGCCGGGCTCGACGGCTACCGGCTGCGCCCGGCCGTCCTGCCGACCGACCTCGACGCCGTCGTCGACGGCCTGGTCCCCGAGCTGCAGTCCCGCGGCGCGTTCCGCACCGCCTACGGCGAGACCACCCTGCGCGAGCGCTTCGGGCTGCCCAGGCCCGCCAGCCGCTACGCCGCCGGGGCCGGGTCCGCCGCCGTCCCGACCTTCTCCGGAGCCACCGCATGAGCAACAGGAAGCAGATCGTGCTCGGCGCCTACTTCCCGGGCGTCAACCACGACACCGTCTGGAGCGACCCGGCCTCGGGCAGCCACATCGCCTGGGAGTCGTTCGAGCACTGGGCGCGCACCGCCGAGCGCGGGCGCCTCGACCTGCTCTTCCTCGCCGAGGGGCTGCGGCTGCGCACCCGCGGTGGGGAGATCTTCGACCAGGACGTTCTCGGACGCCCGGACACCTTCACCGTGCTCGCCGCGCTGGCCGCGGTCACCGAGCACATCGGTCTGGCCGGGACGATCAACTCGACCTTCAACGAGCCCTACGAGCTGGCCCGGAAGTTCGCGACGTTGGACATCCTCTCCGGCGGGCGCGCGGCGTGGAACGTCGTCACCAGCTCCGACGCCCCCACCGGCGAGAACTTCCGCCGCGGTGCCTACCTCGGCCACCGCCAGCGCTACGAGCGCGCCGGGGAGACCCTCGCCGCGGTCCGCGCGCTCTGGGACTCCTGGGGTTCCGACGCCGTCGTCGCCGACCCCGCGTCGGGCACCTTCCTGCGCGACGGCCACGTCGGCGACTTCGCGGTCTCGGGGAACCAGTTCGACATCGCCGGGCGCTTCACCACCCCGCGCAGCCCGCAGGGCCACCCGGTGGTGCTGCAGGCCGGCGAGTCCCCCGCCGGTCGCGACTTCGCCGCCGCGTCCGCCGACGCGATCTTCTCCCGGTACCAGAAGTTCGACGAGGCCCGCGCCTTCTACGACGACGTCAAGGCCCGGGTCCGCACGGCCGGCCGGGACCCCGACGAGGTGCGGATCCTGCCCAGCGCCGGCGTCGTGCTCGGCGACACCGACGCCGAGGCCCGCGAGCGTCACGCGCACATCCACGACCGGCAGGTCGACCCGTGGACCTCGATCGTGCTGGCCGAGATGGTCTGGAACCGCGACCTGTCCGGCTACGACCCGGACGGGCCGCTGCCCGACGTCGAGCCCACCCCCGAGGCCCCGACGTGGATCGAGGGCCGGGCCCCGCTGACCCAGGACGCGCACGCGACCGTCGCCGCCTGGCGCGAGCTCGCGCAGGCCCACGGGTACTCGCTGCGCGAGACGGTCAAGCACGTCTTCGACCGCGCGGTGTTCGTCGGGACCCCGGAGCACGTGGCCGACGAGATCGACCGCTACGTGCAGAACGACGCCTCCGACGGGTTCATCCTCGGCTCCCACGTCAGCCCGTCCGGGCTCGACGAGGTCGTCGACCGGGTCGTGCCGATCCTGCAGGAGCGCGGGGTGTTCCGGACCGACTACACCCCGGGCGCCACGCTGCGGGAGAACCTCGGGCTCGCGCACCCGTCGCGTTTCGGCGAGCGCCGTGCGGCGGTGGCGTCGTGAGGCGCCGGTTCCGGCTGTGGCGGGACCTGCCCGCCGGCCGCTCGGCCGTGCTGCTCGCCGCCACCGCGCTCACCCTGACCGCCTGCGGCTCCGGCGCCGGTGGCGCCGCCGCCGACGCGGGCCCGCCGCAGCCGGGCGGGACGCTGGTGGTCGCGGTGTCCTCGGACCAGGGCTGCGCCGACCCGCAGCAGGTGCAGAGCAACGACTCGATCTACTCGCTGCGCCAGGTCGTCGACTCGCTCACCGACCAGGACCCGTCCACCGGCGCGATCGTGCCCTGGCTGGCGACCCGCTGGTCGTCGAACGCCGACGCCACCGCCTGGACGTTCACCCTGCGCCCCGGCGCCACCTTCTCCGACGGCGCGCCGGTCGACGCGGCCGCGGTGAAGACGAACCTCGACCGGGCGGTGCAGCTGGGCGCCCGCGGCAGCCTCCCCAAGGGCTACCTGGCCGGGTACACCGGCACCGACGTCACGAGCCCCACCGAGTTCACCGTCCGGTTCTCCAAGCCCAACGTGCAGTTCCTGCAGGGCACCTCCACCCACAGCCTCGGCCTGCTCTCCCCGGCCGGCGCCGTCCGCTCCGACGACGAGCGCTGCGCCGGCGTCGTCGGCTCCGGTCCGTTCACCCTCGAGCGCTACGCCAAGAACGACGTCACCGGGCTCGCGAAGCGGGCCGGCTACGACTGGGGCTCGCAGCTGTTCACCCACTCCGGCGAGGCCTGGCTCGACCGGGCCGAGTTCCGCGTCGTCCCCGAGTCCGGGGTGCGGGCGGGCAGCGTGCAGTCCGGCGAGGTCGATGCGATCGCGAGCGTCGGCCAGCAGGACGAGGCCCCGCTCACCGGGGCCGGGGTCCAGCTCCCGGCCCGGCCGAACCCGGGCCTGCCGTTCGGGATCACGTTCAACCAGGGCACCCCGCTCGGCGCCGACGCCGCCGTCCGCGAGGCGGTGAGCCGGGGCATCGACCGCAACGAGGTCGTCGCCGCGGTCTACCCGACCCAGACGCGGGCGGCGACGAGCCCGCTGTCGTCGACGACGCCGTCCTACGCCGACCAGTCCGCGCTCGTCGGCTACGACCCGGCGGCCGCGACCGCCGCGCTCGACCGCGCCGGGTGGGTGCCCGGCCCGGACGGCATCCGCGCGAAGGGCGGGCAGCGGCTGACCGTGCCGCTGACGTTCGCCCAGAACATCGGCACCACCAAGCCCGCGCTGGAGCTGATCCAGCAGCAGCTGCGCCGGATCGGGATCGACGTGGCGCTCCGCGAGATCCAGATCGCCGAGACCCAGGCCGTCCTCGACGGCGGGGACTTCGTCGCCGCGTGGGGCAACCTGACCCGGGCCGACCCGGACATCCTGCGGTCGACCTACGGCACCGACGGGACCAACCGCTACCGGCTGCCCGCCGGGCCGCTGCAGGCTCCGCTGGCGGAGCAGGCCGCCACGGTCGACCCGGCGCGACGCGCGGCACTCGCCGGGCAGGCGCAGAAGCTGCTCGCCGAGCGGTTCGACACCGCGCCTGTCGTCGAGCTCACCACCGTGCTCGGCGTCGGCCCGGACGCCCACGGCGTCGCGTTCGACGCGTCCTCGCGCATCCAGCTGCACGACGCCTGGAAGTCCGACGCGCGATGACCGTCCCCTACCTGCTGCGCCGCCTCGGGCTCGCCGCCGTCGTGCTGTGGGCGGCGTGGACGGTCAGCTTCATCGTGCTCTACCTGCTGCCCGGCGACCCGGTCGCGACCATGGCCTCGGGCGACGGCGAGCCGGTGTCGCCGTCCGAGCTGGACGCCCTGCGTGCCCGCTACGGCCTCGACCAGCCGCTGCCGGTGCAGTACGTGACGAAGCTCTGGGCGGCGCTGCACGGCGACCTCGGCACGTCGTTCGCCAGCGGGCAGGACGTGCGGACCGCGGTCGCGCAGGCACTCCCACCGACCCTGCAGATCGCCGCCGCCGGGCTGCTCGTCGCCGTCGTCGGCGGCACCGCGGTCGCGCTCGCCGCGACCTGGGCCCGGACGCCGTGGCTGCGGCAGGTGCTGGCGTCGCTGCCGTCGCTGGCCGTGTCGCTGCCGGTGTTCTGGGTCGGGCTGATGCTGGTGCAGCTGTTCTCGTTCTCCCTCGGCTGGCTGCCCTCGGTCGGCGACCGCGGACCGGAGTCGCTGATCCTCCCGGCGGTCACCCTCGGCCTCCCGACCGGCGCGCTCGTCGCCCAGGTGCTCGCGAAGAGCCTCACCCAGGCGCTGGACTCGCCGTACGTCACGACCGCCCGCGCCAAGGGGGTCGGCGCGGCCGCGGTGCACCTGCGCCACGCGCTGGGCAACGCCGCGATCCCCGCCCTCACCGTGCTCGGCTACGTCGTCGGGAACCTGCTCGCCGGGTCGGTCGTCGTCGAGACGGTGTTCACCCGGCCCGGCCTGGGCCGGCTCACCGTCGCCTCGGTCGGGGCGCAGGACATCCCTGTCGTACAGGGCATCGTGCTGTTCGCGGCGCTCGCCTTCGTCGTGGTCAACCTGCTCGTCGACCTGGCCTACCCGCTGCTCGACCCGCGGGTCGCCGTCGCCTCCGGGAGTACCCGATGACCCTGCTCGACCGCGCCCCCCTCGCCGCGCCCGGCGTCCGCGACACACCGCCCCCGGCCGGTCGACGGCCGCGGGCACGGCTCGGGCGGTTCCTGCGCTCCCGGCCCGGGCTGGTGCTCGCCGGGGCGGTCGTGCTGCTCGTGCTGACCGCGGCGTTCGTGCCGTCGCTGCTCGCGCCCGGCGACCCCGCGGTCGGTGACACCGCGCGCCGGCTCGCCCCGCCCGGGCCCGGCCACTGGTTCGGCACCGACCACCTCGGCCGCGACGTCTGGACCCGGGTCGTGCACGGCGCCTCGCTGTCGCTGCAGGCCACCGTGATCGCGGTCGCCGTCGCGCTCGTCGCGGGCGGGCTGATCGGGCTGCTCGCCGGGTTCGCCGGCGGCTGGGTCGACGAGGTCCTCATGCGCGGCGTCGACGTGCTGCTCGCGATCCCCGCGATCCTGCTGTCGCTGGCCCTGATCACCGCGCTCGGCTTCGGGACGGTGAAGGTCGCGATCGCGGTCGGCGTGGCGAGCGTCGCGAGCTTCGCCCGGGTGATGCGCGCCGAGACCCTGCGGGTGCGCCGCGCCCTCTACGTCGAGGCCGCCCGCGCGGTCGGCACCCGCTGGTACGTCTCGCTGTGGCGGCACGTGCTGCCGAACGCGGCCGGGCCGGTCGTCGTGCTCGCGGTGCTGGAGTTCGGCCTGGCGATCCTGGCGGTGTCCGCGCTGAGCTTCCTCGGCTACGGCGCCCCGCCGCCCGCCTCGGAGTGGGGCTCGCTGGTCGCCGACGGCCGCAACTACCTGGCCGTCGCCTGGTGGGTGTGCGCGATGCCCGGCCTGGTCATCGCCGCGACCGTCCTGTCGGTCAACCGCATCTCCCGCGCCCTGGACGGCGAGTGGGGGCGGTCCGCATGAGCGCCCTGCTGCAGGTCGAGGGCCTGGAGGTCACCTACGCCGGGAGCGGGGGGACGGTGCACGCCGTGCGCGGGGTCGACCTGACCGTCGCACCCGGGGAGGTCGTCGCCGTCGTCGGGGAGTCCGGGTCGGGCAAGACCACACTCGCCGCCGCGGTGCTCGGGCTGCTGCCCACCGCCGGTGCCGTCGCCGCGGGCACCGTCTCCCTCGACGGCACCACCCTCACCGGGCTGTCCGAGCGCGCGTACCGGTCGGTGCGCGGCGCCCGGATCGGGCTCGTCCCGCAGGACCCGGGCGTCGCGCTGAACCCGGTCCAGAAGGTCGGCGTGCAGGTCGCGGAGGTGCTGCGCACCCACGGGCTCGCCGACCGCCGCTCCGCACCGGCCCGTGCCGTCGAGCTCCTGGGGCAGGCCGGTCTCGACGAGCCGGGGACCCGCGCCGGGCAGTACCCGCACCAGCTGTCCGGCGGGATGCGCCAGCGCGTGCTCATCGCGATCGCCATCGCCGCCGGGCCCGCGCTGGTCGTCGCCGACGAGCCGACCAGTGCGCTGGACGCGACCGTCGCCCGGCGGATCCTCGACCACCTCGACACGCTGCGCCGCGACCTCGGCACCGCGCTGCTGCTGATCACCCACGACCTCGCCGTCGCCACCGACCGGGCCGACCGGATCGTCGTGATGCGGCACGGGCGGGTCGTGGAGCAGGGCACCCCGGCCGAGCTGCTCGCCGGGGCCCGCGACCCCTACACCCGGGAGCTGCTCGCCGCCGCCCCCGGTCTCGCGCTCACCGCCCCGCCGGTGCTGCCGCCCGTCGACACGGCGGGGACCCCGGTCGCCGAGGTCCGCGACCTGGTGAAGGAGTTCCCGCTGCCCCGCGCCCGCGGCTCCTGGACGCGGCGCACCCACCGCGCCGTGGACGGGGTGTCGTTCACGATCGCCCGCGGCGAGACCGTCGCGCTGGTCGGGGAGTCCGGATCGGGCAAGTCGACGACGGCGCGGCTGCTGCTGCGCCTGGAGGACCCCACCTCCGGGCAGGTGCTGCTCGGCGGCGACGACGTGACCCGCGTCCGCGGTGAGGCGTGGCGGGCCCTGCGCCGCCGCGCCCAGCTGATCTACCAGAACCCCTACGCCTCGCTGGACCCCCGGTTCACCGTCCGGGAGATCGTCACCGAGCCGCTGCGGGCGTTCTCCGTCGGTTCGGCCGCCGAGCAGGCCGATCGTGCCGCGGAGCTCGTCGACCGGGTCGCGCTCCCGTCGGGGACGCTCGACCGGCGGCCGGGGGAGCTGTCCGGCGGGCAGCGTCAACGCGTCGCGATCGCCCGGGCGCTGGCGCTGTCGCCGGACCTCGTCGTCGCCGACGAGCCGGTGTCCGCGCTCGACGTCTCGGTGCAGGCCCAGGTGCTGGAGCTGCTCGCCGAGCTGCAGGAGCGCGACGGCCTGTCCTACCTGTTCATCTCCCACGACCTCGCCGTGGTCCGGCGGGTCGCGCACCGTACCGGCGTCCTGCGCGACGGACGGCTCCGCGAGCTGCGGCCCACCGCGGAGCTGTTCGACGACCCGCGCGACGAGTACACCGCAGAGCTGCTCGCTGCGATCGCCGGTAGGAAAGCCGGGGTGTCGTGAGCCGATACATCGACACCGTCCTGTCCCGGCGGCGTCACATCGACTACGTGCGGATCTCCTCGACGCTGTGTCGGCCGGTCGATCGTCCCGACGGATCGACACCGACACCTCGTCACCAGGAGACATCCCATGAGCGTTCCGACCCTGCCCACCGCTGATCCGGGAACCCAGCTGCTCGACGGGCTCGACGCCCTCGTACGTCGCCACCGCGCGCTGCGCGGTGGTGGCGACCCCGGCAACGACGCCCTGCACGCCGAGCTGATCACCGCCGAGGTGGCCCAGCAGCTCGCGGCGGCCCGTTCCGCGTTGCGCCGCCGCCCGCGCGTCGCCTGACCCGTCCCGCCGGGACGCGGCACGCCCGTCGCGTCCCGGCGGACCCGGGACGACACCGGGATGCAGCTCGGGGGGCGCAGGGTGACCCGGGGCGTCCGCCGGGCTGCCTCGCGGCGGGCGCGGGAGCGCGGCGGGGTGCCATCGGGCCGTCCGGCGTGCGGGCCATCGCCGGACGCGATGCTGCTCAGGACGTCGTGATCCGGCCGAGGACGGCCACGGTGCGGGCCCGCTCGGCGCGTCGCCCAGCGGGCTGACGCCGCCAACGACGCGTGGGAGGCCGCGGTCGGCCGCCCCGCCGACGACGACCCGGGGCGGCGCCACGTGCTGTGGCAGCTGGGGGCCGACCCCGCGGCGCGGGCCCGGTTCGAGCCGGATCCCGGCCCGGCGGCGCTGTCGTGCCCCGGCCCCGGACCCGACGAGCTGCTCGCCGCACTGCACCGCCGGTTCCGGATGGCCTGGGACCTCGCCCCCACCGATCCGGGCACCCGCGGGGTCCGCGACGCCCTGCGCGCCGACGCCCCGGAGCGGGCGCCGCTGTGGGAGTGCCGTGGCGTCGGCGCGTTCGGGCGGCCCCGGGCGCGTCTGGGCGGCGTCGACCGGACCGCCTACCTGCTCGGTGAGGCCGGGGTGCCGGGTGCGGCGATCCTGGCACTGCTGCCGTCCTGACCGGCTGCCGCCCTGACCCGCTGCCCGCGCACCCCTCGCGCGGCCGTCGCACCCGCCGCGACGGGTGCGACGGCCGCACGCGGGGTGCGACGGGGCTACTTCACCTCGTTCAGCCGCCCGGTCGCGACGTCGAACACGAAGCCGCGGACGGCGTCGGTGCGCGGGACGAACGGGTTGGCCCGGATCCGGGCGACCGACTGGCGCACATCGGCGTCGAGGTCGTCGAACGCCTCGGCGGCCCACTGCGGCTTGATGCCGGTCTCGTCGCGGATGGAGGCCTTGAACCCGTCGTCGGTGAAGGTCAGCATCCCGCAGTCGGTGTGGTGGATGAGCACGATCTCCTCGGTCCCCAGCAGGCGCTGGCTGATCGCGAGCGAGCGGATCGCGTCGTCGGTGACCACACCGCCCGCGTTGCGGATGACGTGGGCGTCGCCCTCGTTCAGACCGAGGATGCGGTAGACGTCCAGCCGGGCGTCCATGCAGGCGACGACGGCGACCTTGCGGGCCGGCGGCAGCGGGAGCGGGCCGGAGAAGCTCTCGGCGTAGCGGGCGTTGTTCTCGAGCAGTTCGTCGGTGACGGACACGGGGTCCTCCGGAGTGGGCGGTCGGTGGCGCGGGCGTCGTACCCGCGCACGGGGCACGGGGCGGCCACGCGGCGACCCCACGGGGTCGCTACGCGGCCCACCGACAGAGCTCGTCGAACGCCACGACGCGCCGGCCCGGCCAGAACGGCTCCATCAGCGTGCGCATCACCGCATGATTCGATCGCGATACCCGGTCCGGAGCAAGGAACCGTCCACCGGCTGGGCGGGGTGCGGGGCGTGTCCGGACACTCCCCGCACCGGCTCACTCCGGCCCGGTGAAGAACTCCAGGGCGATGTTGTCCGGGTCGCGGAAGGAGACGCCGCTGCCGTAGTGCGCCTTCTTGACGCCCTCGTGGGCGATGCCCAGGTCGGTCAGCTTCTGCGCCCACTGCTCCAGCTCGGCGTGCGAGCCGACCGCGAAGCCGACGTGGTCGAGGCCGGTGCGCTCCTCGTCGAACGGCTCGCCGGACTCGCGGCCCTGGTGGGTGTGCAGACCGAACAGCATCCCACCGTCGAGGGCGAAGACGGTGTGGTGGAAGCGGCCGCCCTCCTCGTCCTCGTCCAGGACGGGCTCGGCGCCGAACAGCGCCGCGTACCAGCGCGTGCTGCGTTCGAGATCGCTGACGGTCAGGGCGACGTGCTGCAGACCGGGGAAGGCCACGGTGTCCCTCGCTTCGTTGCGTGCGGGTGTCCGCATGTGTCTATCAGCCGGATGCGGCCGCGGGGCCCCTCCGACCGGAGGGTCGTCACGGTGCCGGAAGGGCCGGGTACCCGATCGGGGTCCGGTCGCCCTCCCAGCCCCAGCGGCGCACCGGGACCGAGGTGACGTCGTAGGCGTCGACGGCGAGGTCGGTGTCGATCCGGGTGATCGAGCCCCAGTCGGCCTGGTCCGGGTCGTCGGCGGTGTCGATCCGGGTCGCGACGACCTGCTCGGTGGTGGTGCGGCGCATCGCCGCGAAGCTGCCCCCGGCGACGTCGGCGAACGACACGTCCACGGCGAACCCGAGCGACGACGGGCCCAGCACCAGGTAGCGCGGGGTCTGCACCAGCCCGGCCCGGACGGCGGGCAGGTCGCGCAGGCAGGGCGCCGACCAGAGGATCGACCAGTCGACGTAGACCGGGCCGTCGGCGTCGCGCAGCATCGGCACCACCGGCGCCGGGGTGATCATCCGCGGGGCGGCGGCGGCCACCCAGCCACCCGGCCCGACGGCGGTGTCGACGGCGTGCACCCGCACCCGGTCGACGTCCGCCGGGAACGCGGAGACGGGCACCCGCACGGTGCGCCAGCCCGGCCGGTCCAGCGGCACGGCCTCCTGCACCCGCTCGGTGGGGTAGGTGCCGCGGGCACCGGTCGCGGTGTCGTCGAGCGACACGCGTCCGTCCGGGCCCGGCGACCCGGCCCGGGCGTACTCCAGCTCCAGGGTGTTGCCCTGCCCGGTCCGCCCGGCGACGTCGACCGACAGCACCCGGTCGCCCGGTCCCGGCGCGACGGCGAACCATCGGGTGCGGAGCTCGCCGGTGGTGCCCGGGCCGCCGTCGAGACCGCCCCAGGCGAGCCCGCCGCGCGGCGGGTCGTCGACCCAGCCGCGGCCCTCGGTGAACCCGGTGAGGGTGTCGGCGCCGCCGGCGGCGGGCAGCGCGCCCGCGTCGACCGGGACCGTGACGTGGTCGAGGATCCCGCAGGTGTCGCGGCCGGTCAGCTCGCTCCACATCTGTCCGCCGACGCTGTAGCCCCCGCCCTGGCGCACCGGGGCGACGACGAAGGACGCCACCACCACCGACACCCCGGTGACCAGGGCGACCACCACGATCCCGGCGGGCAGCGCCGCCGCGGCCCGGGCCGCGGAGTCCCGCCGTGTCCGGTGTCCCCGGCGTCCCGACCGGTGTACCGCGACGGCGGACACGGCCGGCACCGCCGCCGCCACCACGGCCCACACCGCGGGCGAGTTCAGCGGCGCGAACGGCCCGTCGGCGCGCGGCACACCCCAGCCCGACCACAGGAACCACTCGTTGCGTCCGGAGAAGGCCAGCGCGACCAGCACGACCCCCGCCAGGGTGCCGGCGGCGGCCGCGCCGCGCACGGTCGGGTCGGCGGGCCGCCGGGCCGAGGTCACCACCAGCACCGCCCCCGCGGCGACGGCGAGCGCCCCGGTCCCGGCGAGCGTCCCGAAGTAGTGGGTCCACTTCGACGGCGCCGGGGTGAGCAGCACGAACCCGAGTGCGAGTCCGGCCAGGGGGACCGGTGTCCACCGCAGACCGGGGCCCCACCGGTGCGCGCCGCGCGCGACCAGCGGCAGCGCCGCGACCAGCATCGCGACGGCGAGCAGCACCGGCACCCGGCGGCCGAGGCCGCCCTGCTCGGTGCCGAACCCCAGCAGGTAGCTCCAGCGGCGCAGCTCCTGGAACCACGGTGTGGCCGGGCCGTAGAACTGGTGCATCTCGGTGGCGCGCGCGACCGTGTACAGGCTCTGCCCGGTGAAGACGGGGGTGAGCCCGGCCGCGGCGATCCCGGCCGCGGCGACGGTCGCCGCGACCCCGACGGCGAACCCCCCGCCGCCGTGGCGGGTGACCCGCCGCCACAGCGCCGGGAGCAGCAGCACCAGCGGACCGGCGACGGTCACCGCCGACGGCGTCACCGCCAGTGCCAGCCCCGAGGCCAGGGCGGCGGCCGCGGTCCACGTCCCGCCGCGGCGCCCGGGCCGGGCGGCGGCGCGCAGCGCACAGCACAGCGCCGCGGTCGTCGCGAGCGCCGCGAACGGCTCCGGGCGGACCCCGAGGTTCAGCGGCAGCCACCACGCCAGCAGCGCGACGCCGAGCGTGCCCCGCACCCAGGCCCGGCGGTGGTGGCGTGCCAGCACCGCGGGCAGCGCGACCCGCGACAGCAGCAGCCACACCGCGATCCCGGCGAGCACCGAGGGCACGCGCAGCACCAGCGGCCCCACCCCGGTCTCGGCCAGCGCCCGGACCAGGCGGATCACCAGCGTGTACGGCGCCTCCGAGGCGTTGCCCCAGCGGTAGACGTTGCCGAAGTCGCCGGTCGCGGTGCCGGTCGCGTTGCGCGCGATCGCCTCGGTGAAGCCGTCGTCGGTGGACAGCGGCCCGAGCACCGTCCACACCGCGAGGGTGACGATGACGAGCACGTCCGCGGCGGCCCGCCCGATCCCGGCCGGGGTGCCCACCGCGGCCAGCCGGGCCCGCCGGAGCCGGGCTGCGCCACGGCGGCGCCGGAACCGGTCACCGGCCAGGCGGGCCAGCAGCACCGCGGCGACGGCGGCGGCGAGCCACTGCAGCCCGATCAGCACGGTCTTGGCCGGTGACGACGCGGCGGCGAACCAGTCCGCGGTGCGCGCGGTGACCCGCAGGCCGTCGGCGTCGGCGGGGGAGAGCTGGGTGGTGAACGCGGCGACCGCGCGCACGACGTCGCCGGGGAAGGCACGCGGGGCGCCGTCGCCGAGGGTGACCCGGGACCCGGCCTCGTCGGTGTCGAGGACCAGCCCGCAGTCGTCGCCGGGCGGGACGGGGGCGCGCAGCAGCTCACGGCCCCCGACCTGGACCCGCAGCTCCCCGCCCGGTCCGGTGAGCACGGCGAACCCGATCCCGGTGGCACCGGGCCGCTCCGAGGCCACGACGGTCGTCGCCGTCCCGGTGTCGGCGGAGCGGGCCTGCGCGGCGCGCAGCACCCGGCAGCCGACGTCGACGCGTACCGCCTCCGGTGCGTAGGGCTGGAACGCCGCCGTCGTCGACACCGGCTGCTCGCCCGCCCGGGGCCAGGTCACGGTCGTGCTGCGGGTGTCGACGGGGGCGAACGGCACCAGCGCGGCGAGCAGGCCCGCGAGCAGGCCGGCGAGCAGGGTCGCGACCACCAGGCGGCGGGGGACGGACGGCGGGGCGGGGTGGTCTGAGGGGTGCATCGACTTCCGGATCGACTCGGCGGGGGAGCGCGGCGGGGCCGGCCCGCCCGTCAGACCGCGGTGACCGGCACCGTGTGCCGGCCGGTCGCGCCGTCGGGGATCGAGACCTGTTCCCGTTCCGTCTGCACCGTGCCGGTCCGGTCGGTCGCGCGCACGCGCAGGGTGTGCTCGCCGGGTCCCAGTTCGATCTCGGTGCGCCACATCCGCCAGGTGTCGGCAGCGACGTCGGCGCCGAGGCGGGCCGGGACCCAGGTCCCGCCGTCGACGGCGACCTCGACCCGGGTGATGCCGACGTGCGGCGCCCACGACGTCCCGGCGACGACGACCCGCCCGGCCGGGACCGACGCCCCGGCCGCCGGGGTGTCGATGCGGGACTGGGTCTTCACCGGGCCCTCGCGGGCCCAGCCGCGCTCGGCCCAGTACGGGGTGGCCGCGTCCCAGGTGGTCACCTCGATGTCGGTGATCCACTTGCAGCCGGAGACGTAGCCGTAGAGGCCGGGGACGACCATGCGCACCGGGAAGCCGTGCTCGACCGGCAGCGCCTCGCCGTTCATGCCGAACGCGAGCAGGGCGTCGCGGCCGTCGGTGACGACGTCGACCGGGGTGCCGGTGGTGAACCCGTCGACGCTGGTGGACAGCAGCTGCTGGGCCCCGGGTCCGACCCCGGCCTCGGCGAGCAGGTCGGCCAGGCGCACCCCGGTGAACCGCGCGTTGGAGATCAGCGCGCCGCCGACCGGGTTGGACACGCACACCATCGTGATCGGCACCTCGACGACCCGGCGGGCCCGCAGCTGGTCCAGGGAGAGGGTCAGCTCGCGCTCGACCATGCCGTGCACCCGCAGGGTCCACGACGCGGTGTCGACCCGCGGGACCTGCAGCGCGGTGTCGATCCGGTAGAAGTCCGCGGTCGGGGTCAGCCAGGCCGGTGCGCCCGGCAGGGTCGCGTCCGGCGGGAGCGCCGGTACCGGCGGGGCGGGCGGCAGCGCGAGTGCCGCGGGCCCGGACGTCGACGGCGCGGCGGCGAGCAGCCGCCCGGCGACGGTCGCCCCCAGCGACACGACGGCGACCCCGCCGGCCAGCGAGAGGGCCCGCCGGCGCGACAGCGGCGCGGCGGCGCCCAGGCCGTCCCGGGCCGCCCGGGTGAACGCGGCGTGCACCGCGAGGAACACCGTCGGCCCGACGAGGAGCGCCACGGCGGGGGCGAGCAGGTCGACCGGCCGGAACGCGGGCGCGAGCACCGTGGTGACCAGGGCGGTCACCCCCATCGCGACGACGACCGCCACGCCCGGGGCGGGTCGTCGCCGGGCCAGGAGCCCGGCGGCCACGGCCAGCCCGGTGAGCACCAGCGCCATCCCGGTCAGCAGCGCGAGCTTGTCGGCGGTGCCGAACGTGGCGATCGCGAACTGCTTCAGCCACTCCGGGGTCAGCCGGACGAACTGGTCGCCGACGGTGAGGAACGGCGACGACGCCGGCGCCACCAGCCCCGCGACGAGGTCGCCCACGGCGAGGGCCGAGCCGACGCCGAGCAGGCCGGTGACCACCGCCCGCGGCCGGGTGAGGGACTCGGCGGGGCGGATCGGGGTCGCGGTCACACCAGGGTGTTCGTACGACGACGGGCCCGGGGTTCGCACCCCGGGCCCGTCGTGTCGTGCTTTCGGTCGTCAGCTCTTGGGCATGAGGACCTTGTCGATCACGAACACGGTGGCGTTCGCGGTCGGGATGTTGCCGCAGAGGATGTTGGCGGTGTTGCCCTGCCCGTCGGTGACGGTGGGGGCCTCGGCGGTGCCGCCGATGGTGAGGTCACCGCCGGCCAGCTCGGTCAGGGTCTTCTTCTCCACGATGCCCGCGGCGTCCAGGCGCTCCGGGGTCACGTGGTAGGAGAGCAGGCCCTGCAGCGCGGTGGTGTCGGCCAGCAGGGCGTTGAACTTCTCGTCGCCGAGCTGCTTCTGCACCGCGGTGAAGGCGTCGTTCGCCGGGGCGAAGACGGTGATGCCCTGCTGCTGGTTCAGGGTGTCGGCCAGGCCGGGGACCTTGCCGACGGCGGTGACCAGCGTGGTCAGCAGCGGGTTGGTGCTCGCGGCGGTGGCGACCGGCTGCGGGCCCATCGAGTTCAGCGAGCCGGGCTCGTCGCCCTGCGGCAGCTGGCTGCAGGCCGGGCCGAAGACGTCGTCGTTGGTGGTGACGCCGTCGGCGGCGGCGGTGGTCGCCGGGGCCGAGGAGGAGGCCGGGGCCGCCGCGGGCGGGGCGGAGGTGTCGCTGCCGCCGCCACAGGCGGTGAGGCCGAGCGAGAGGGCGGCGAGCAGGCCGACGGTGGCGAGGGTGCGAGAGGCGCGCATGGCTGAATTCCCTTTCGAGGAAACTGTCTGTCCTGTGTGGACTGTCGATGAGTTGTTCGGGCTGTGGGGCCGGGCGGTTCGGGGTTTCCGGGAGATTTCCGGATCTTTTTTCCGAGAGCCTCGGGAATCGGTTCAGACGACGGTGACGATGGTGCTGGGCCAGCCCGTCGCGCCGTCCGGGATCGGTTCGACGCGGACGTCGGTCTGGACGAGCCCGCGGCGGTCGGTGGCGCGGGCGGTGAGGGTGTGGCTGCCGGGGGAGAGGTCGAGCTCGGCCCGCCACATCCGCCAGGTGTTCGGGTTGACCTCGGTGGCCAGCTCGGCGCGCACCCAGGGGCCGTCGTCGGCGCGGACCTCGACGGCGGTGATCCCGACCGGCTGCGCCCACGCGACCCCGGCGACCTGCACACGTCCGGCCGGGAGCTTCGAGAACCCGACCGGGGCGTCGATGCGGCACTGGGTCTTGATCGGGGCGCGCTCGGCCCAGCCCCGGTCGCGCCAGTAGACACTGCGCTCGGCGAAGGTCGTCAGCTCGATGTCGGCGAGCCACTTGGTGGCCGAGACGTAGCCGTAGAGGCCGGGGACGACCATGCGCACCGGGAAGCCGTGCTCGACCGGCAGCGCCTCGCCGTTCATGCCGAGCGCGAGCAGCGCGCCGCGGCCGGGCTCCAGCACGGTCGCGGTCGGGGTGCCCGCGGTCCAGCCGTCGCGGCTGGTCGAGACGATCTGGTCCGCGGACGGGTCGACGCCGGCCTCCAGCAGCAGCGGGGCCAGCTCGACGCCGACGAAGTCCGCGGTGGACACCAGGTTCCCGCCGACCGTGTTGGACACGCACGTCATCGTGATCGTGCGTTGCACCAGCGGGCGTCGCAGCAGGTCGTCGACGGTGAGGACGAGCTCGCGCCCGACCCGGCCGTGCACCCGCAGCGACCAGTCCTCGGCCCGGACCGCGGGGATCGTCAGGGCGACGTCGATCCGGTAGAAGTCGGCGTTCGGCGTCACGAACGGGACGGTGCCGAGCTGGGGGAACGCGGCCGACGCGGGCACCGGCGGGGCGGTCTCGGCGAGCGTCGCCGCGGCCAGCCTGCCGGTCAGCGCGGCCCGCGAGGCCGCGATCCCGCTGCCCGAGGAGGACAGCGCCAGGCCGGCCCCGCCCGCGACGAGCGTCCCGGCGGCGACGGCGGCCGAGGCCCCGGCGAGCACGGTGCGCCGGGGGACCCCGTCACCGCTCGCGCCGCTCTCGGCGCGGGTCCCACCGGGACGGCGGGCGAGGCGGTCCAGCCCCCGCTGCACCACCACGCCCACCACCAGTGCGACGACCGGCGCGGCCAGGTCGGTCGCGGTCGGCACCGGACCGGTCAGCACCGCGGCCACCGCGAGCAGCCCCAGCGCGGCGACGGCCGCGGTCCCCACCGCGGGCCGTCGTCGCGCCGCGAGCCCGGCCAGTGCGCCGAGCAGCCCCAGCAGCACACCGATCCCGGCGAGCAGGACCGGCTTGTCGGCCGTCCCGAACGCGGACTTGGCGAACTCCACGACCGGCTGCGGCGAGAGCCGCACGACCGCGTCGCCGACGGCCACGAAGGGCGACGACGCCGGTGCCACCAGGGCCGCCACGAGATGCCCCGATGCCACTGCCGCGGCGATCGCCAGCAGTTCCACCAGGATCGCCACGGAACGCGACGGAAGGGCCAGGGGCCCGTTTCCCTCGGTCCGGTTCTCAGTCAGCACGACCGTTCTTCGGAACCGGCGGCGGAAACGGTTCGACCGGGTTCCGACGATTCCGCCGCGGAACGGGTCAGGCCAGGCCGAGCGAGTCCGGCTGCACCGGGATCGGGGCGTCGGCGCCGAGCCCCTTCTGCGCCGCCGCGGTCCGGACGGCCTCGATCACCAGCGGCAGCGCGGCCCGTCGTGCGGTGGTGGTGCGGTAGGCCAGTGACACCGTGCGGGTCAGGGCGTCGCCGAGCGCGACGATGTCGACCCCCGGCGGGCGCAGCGCCAGGCCCAGGTCGGTCACCAGGGTGACGCCGAGCCCGGCCGCGACCATCGCCATCGCGGTGGCCTGCTCCTCGACCTCGTGGTCGATCCGCGGCTCGAAGCCCGCGCTCTGGCAGGCCAGCCGGGCCGCCTGCCCGAAGTGCGACCGGGCGGGCGACACGATCCACGGGTGCTCGGCCAGCTCCGACAGCATCACGCTCGCGGCCGGCACGGCCCCGGCGGGCACCGCCGCGTAGACCCGCTCGACGGCGATGACCGCCCGCTCCAGGCCCTTGTCCCACGTCATCGGATAGTTCGAGTAGTCGATGACGAACGACAGGTCGAGCTCGCCGTCGCGCACCGCGGCCGCGGTCTCCTCCGGGGCGAGCTCGCGGGTGCGGACCTCGACGCCGGGGTGGCTACGGGCCAGCGCGGTCAGCGCGTCGGGCAGCAGGCCCGAGGCGACCGAGGCCCACACCCCGGCGGTGAGCTTGGCCGCAACGGTCTCGCCCGCCTCCTCCAGGGCCTGGGTGGCGCGCTCGACCGAGGCGAGGATCTCCTCGGCGTGCTCGGCCAGCAGGACCCCGAGGTCGGTGAGCTGGACCCGGCGACCTCTCCGTTCGAACAGGCGGGTCCCGACGTCGCGCTCGAGCTGCGCGAGCTGCTGGGACACCGCCGACGCCGTGTAGTGCAGCGCGGTCGCCGCCGCCGTGATGGTTCCCCGCCGGTGCAGCTCGCGCAGCATCCGCAGCCGAGACAGGGACAGCTCCATGTCGCCGAGCCTATTGCGCTGTGCAGGAACGGTGAACAGCGCCGTGAATGATCCGTAAATGGACGCGGGACCGGGTGCGACCCCAACCTGGGGCCACCGGTCGGGAACGACGGCGGCCGGGGGACGACGAGGTCCGCGATGTCGACGAGACCGGAACGGCCCCTGGCGGCGACGACCGGTGCAGCACGAGCAGGAGGTGGGTCGCCATGACGACGATGCAGAACCCGGCCGGGGGCACCCCGCAGACGGCGGCCACGGCCGCCCCGTACGTCGCCGGCGCCCCGGCGCCCACCGTCGCTCCGGTCGTCCGCCGCCCCGAGCCGTACATGCGCCTGCAGTGGAACGACGCCGTGACCGGCGCCGTCGGCTACCTGGTCGTGCACACCCTGCGGGCGGGCCTCGCCACCGGCGGCACCCGGATGCGGGCCGGCTGCACGTTGTCCGAGGTCGAGGACCTCGCACGCGGCATGGCCAACAAGACCGCCACCTTCGACCTGCCGATCGGCGGGGCCAAGGGCGGCATCGACTTCGACCCGAAGGACCCGCGCGCCGTCGAGGTGCTCGAGCGGTTCTGCGAGGCCATGCGCCCCTGGATCGACGCGCACTGGGTGACCGCGGAGGACCTCGGCGTCCCGCAGCACCTGATCGACGAGGTCTTCGAGAAGATCGGCCTCGGCCAGAGCTACCACGCCGCGATCAGCCGTGCCGCCGACCCGGCCGCCACCCTGGAGCGGGTGCGCACCGGGCTGACCGCCGAGGTCGACGGCGGGTTCGAGCTGGGCGACGTGATCGGCGGCTACGGCGTCGCGCACGCCTGCCTGGCCTCCGCGGTGTCCTGGGGCCAGATCCCGGCCGACACCACGGTCGCGATCCAGGGCGTCGGCACGATGGGCGGTGCGGCCGCCTACTACCTGTACGAGGCCGGGATGAAGGTCACCACGCTGGCCGACGCCGCGGGCACCCTGCACTGTGCCGACGGCCTCGACGTGCCCGCGCTGCTGGACCTGCGCGACGGCTTCGGCGAGATCGACCGCACCCGGCTGCCCGCCGGTGTCGAGCAGCTCCCGCGCACCGCGATCCTCTCCGCCGAGGTCGACATCCTGGTGCCGGCCGCGATCTCCTACGCGATCACCCCGGACAACTCCTACGACGTCCGCGCCCGCGTGGTCGTCGAGGCCGCGAACGCCGCGACCACCCCGGAGGCCGAGGCCATGCTCGCCGCCCGCGGCGTGCCGGTGCTGCCGGACTTCGTCGCCAACGCCGGTGCGGTCGCCTGGGCCTGGTGGCTGCTGCTCGGTGAGGTCGACGACGACCCGCAGAACTCCTTCGACCGGCTGCGCACCGTGATGCACGCCAAGGTCGCGCAGCTGCTGGCCGCGTGGACCGAGGACGGCGTCACCCCGCGCGAGACCGGGCACCGCTGGGCCGACGACCCCGCCCCGACCACCGGGCCGGTCGTCATCCCCTGACCCGCTCCACCCGCGGCGCCCCGTGACGCCGCGCGGCACCCGTGCACCGGGGCCGCGCGCCGGGACGGGGCGCCGCGGCGTACCCGGGGGCCCGTCAGCCGGCGAGGGCGGCGATGCGGGCGGCGAAGGCGCCCAGATCGTCGAGACCGCCGTCCCGGATGCTGCGGGCGAGCAGGTCGTCGTCGACCTCGGCGTAGAGGTGCACGATGAGGTTGCGCGCCCCGGCGAGCGCCACCATCCGGCCGGCGAGCCCGTCGTCGAGCACCCCCACCTCGGCGAGCACGCGGAAGGCGTCGCCGTAGTCCCGCGGGGTCCGGTGGCCGTCGGCGGCGATGACGTGGTTGGCCAGGTCGATGCAGATCTGCGCGGCCGTCTGCACCAGGTGACGACGGCGGAACGGGTCGGGGGCGTCCTCGGCGAGCAGGTCCCGGTAGTGCTCCAGCATCACCAGCAACCGGCGCACGCGGTCGGCGTCGACCATCAGCGCAGCCCTTCCCTCGCGACACGGGCGAGGAAGGAACGGGTCGTCTCCTCCAGGACGGGGCGGAACTCGATCCAGCGCATCCGGGCGTCCACCTCGAACCGGACCCGTGCGACCTCGTCGGCGCTGAACAACAGCCGGCCGGACTCCGCGACCCGGCCGCGCAGCTCGAGGCCCGCCCGCCCGAGGTCGACGACGTCCACCCCGGTCCCGAGCCGGGCGGCCAGGTCGGCGGCGAGCAGCTCGGTGGCGACGGGCGCCGGCTCACCGGCGAACAGCACCGCCACGTCGTGGTCGCTGTCCGGCCGCGCGGTCCCGGTGGCGCGCGACCCGAACAGGTAGGCCACCGCGACGTCGTGCGCGGTGAACACCGGGCCGAGATCGGGATCCACGACGGTCATCGTGGCACACCCCCGTGTCCCGTCGTGGGCATCGACCCGGCCCGGCCCGACGGCGCGGCGTGACCGCGGCCGGGGCCCGCCGCGGCGGGGGTACTCAGCCCCGGCGGTCGTCCCGGTCGCGGTCCGCCCCGAACTCCCGGTCGTGGCGCAGCCGGGCGTCGACGTGCTGCTCGGCGCGTCGCGCCTCCCGGGTCGACGCGGCCGCCCCCACCGGGTAGCCGGCCTTCATCACCCGGGTCTCGCACGCCTCGACCACGTAGACCATCGAGTAGAAGTAGCCGATCACCGCGCCGGAGGCGATGGCGCCCAGCCGCACCCACGCCGGTCCGGGCACCACCAGGAACAGCAGGACCAGCAGCGGGATCAGCTGGACCGTCGTGCGGAGGAGGTGGCGCAGCACCCAGGTGCGGGTCGTGACGTCGTGCAGCACCCAGCGCCGGTTCCGGACCGGCAGCCGGGCACCGAAGGCGTAGGCCACCCAGCGGAACGGGTTCGGACGGCGGATCCGGTCGTCCATCGGACGTTCCCCCTCATCGGATCGCGCACCCGGGTCAGACACCCGGATGCCGGACGAGCACGGCGAACGGGTCCGTCCAGTGCCGCCCGCCGTTCTGCGGGGCGACGGTCACGCCGTCGGCACCCGGCAGCGGCTGCGGCAGCGGCCTGCCCGCCGCCGCGTCGGCCACGAGCTCGCGGACCCGCTGCCCGGCCCGATGGTAGAACTCGAGCTGCACCGCGCGGCCGAACAACCCGAAGCCGAGCCGGAACAGGGGGTTCGGGATGTGCGCGGGCCGGGAGAACGCGCGGATGACGAACTCGACGTCGCCGGTCGCGAGGTCCTTGACCACCTCGTAGGTGAGCCGGCCCTCCTCCAGGTGCCCGTGCAGCGTCTCGTAGGTCCAGCCCCAGACGCGCCGGCCGTCGACGGTCTCGTCGACGAGACCGGTCACGCGGACGCCGAGGTGGAAGCGCATCGGCCCGAACCGGCCCTCCAGCAGCATGTCCCGCCCCAGCAGCGGGTCGGACGGGCGGAACACGCCGCGCAGCCGGTTCGGGGCGGTGAACTGGTAGTCGCGCAGCACCGCGCAGGCACGTTCCCAGGGGCCGTCGGGGACCGGGTCGCCGGGCGGCTCGGTGCCGACCAGGGCCCGGCCGTGGTCGACGTGCCAGCGCGGGTCACGGGTGTCGGTGGGGGTCTCGGCGTCGTCGAAGTTCACGCCGCGTGCGGCGAGCCCGTCCAGGTCGGCGCGACGGTCCCCGGGGGCGGGGCGCTTCAGGACCGACGGCCCTTCTCCTCGCGCCGCATCGAGTCGCCGATCAGCCAGAACATCGACGGCCACAGGCCGACGAAGACGGCGCGGCGTTCGGCGTTGCCGCGCTCGTCCTGGTCCACGGTCTTCGCGCGCAGCCACAGCGCGATGGAGAAGCCCACCGAGCCGAGGGAGAACCACTGGAGCTGGGCACCGCGCAACCCGACCCGGTGCAGGACACGTCCGACCGTCATGGCGGTTCCTTCCCCGCTCCCGGCGGATGTAATCCCGCAGAGGGGGTACGTCCACGCCGTGCGGACTTCCAGGACGGCCACGACGAGAGATCGGACCACCCCGGTGACGGGGGACCGGCGGTCCCGGCGGGTGTCGGCGGTGCTGCGCTGGCCGGTGGGCCTGGCGCTGGTGTCGTGGCGCTACTTCTGGCGCACCACACCGATCCACCGCAGCGACGTCGTCGGGGACCTGGGGGACCTGCCACCCGCCTCGCCGCAGGGCGCCGAGGGCGACGACGTCCAGCGCCCGTCGGACGGGGTCGGGACCCTGCTGCACCGGCGCTACAGCGTGCGCATCCGCGGGTCCCGGCTGAGCCCCGAGGAGCTCATGACGCGCCTCGCCGCGGACCCCGACCGCTGGTCACCGGAGTTCGCGGTGTTCCGCCGCACCCGTGGTGAGCCCGGCGGGATGGCGGTCGGCGACGAGTTCCTGATCCGCATGCCCGGCCCGTGGGACGGCCCGGTGCGGGTGGCCGCCGCCGGGCCGAGCGCGTTCTCCTTCGTCACCCTCGACGGGCACCTGGAGGCCGGCCGGATCGAGTTCCGCACCCGTCGCGACCCCGACCACCCGGAGATGCTGCGCTTCGACATCGAGTCCTGGGCGCGGCCCGGGGACCGGCTGTCGCATGTGCTCTACAACACCCTGCGGGTGGCCAAGGAGGTGCAGTTCAACATGTGGACGCACGCCTGCATCCGGGCGGCCGCCATCGCGGGCGGCCGCCCGGACGGCGGCGTGACGGTGCGCACCCGGCGGTTCGCGACCGCCGGATGACGCGGCGGGCCTCACCGGGCGGCCCGCACCTCACGGATCATGACGACCCCGAGCCAGGCGACGGCGATCCCGCGCAGCAGCTCCACGTGCAGCCCGCTGAGCACTGGGGCCTCCGGCAGCGGCACGAACAGCAGCAGCGCCCCGGCCAGCGCGGCTGCGCCGATCCAGCGCGGCACCCCGGCGGTGCGCAGCAGCGCCACACCCGTCAGCGCCAGCCCGGCCAGGAAGACCAGCCCGCCGACCATCTGCAGCAGCGCGAAACCGGGGGCGGCGAGGATGCTGCCGTCGTCGGGGACCAGCTCCGGGGCGGCCTGTGCGATCGCGGGCGCCACCAGTCCCTCGACGACGAGGTGGCCCTGCGCGCTCAGCGCGTTGCCCAGGAAGTACAGGCCGAACCCGAGCGTGCCGAGCACACCGGCCCGCGGGGCGAACCAGCCCCAGGCCGCGGGCAGGCCCAGCATCAGCGCGAGCGCGCCGGCGTAGATCGACAGCTGCGCCCACGGCGAGCCGGGGGCGAGCAGGGACGCGACGGAGTGGGCGTTCCCGTCGACGACGGGGTGGGCGACGCCACCGGCGAGCGACAGCACGGCGGAGGCGAGCAGCATCACACCGCCGCCCACGACCAGGCGTCGCCGGGCGGGGTCGACGGCGGGGACCGCCGGGGCGGTGGTGGCGGTGGGGGCGTCCTGCAGGGTCACGGTGGGTCCTTCCGGAGGGGCGCGTCCGGTCGGTCCGGCGCGACGGGACCACCGTGCGCCCGGCCGCTTGCAGCCCGCTTGCGGGCGGGCTGCGGGCGCCGCGGGCACTGTCGCCCGGGCGCGGGGCGGGGCAGACTCGCCGATCATGAGCACCGACGCTCCCGCCTTCACCCAGATCTCCTACGACGTCGACGACCGGGTCGCCACGATCACCCTCGACCGCCCGGACCGCCTCAACGCGTTCACCCCGACGATGGCCCGCGAGCTGATCGCCGCCTACGACCGCGCCGACGCCGACGACGCCGTCCGCGCGATCGTCCTCACCGGCCGCGGACGCGGCTTCTGCGCCGGCGCCGACCTGGGCCGCGGCGGGGCGTCGTTCGACCCCACCGACCCGCAGCGCGCCGCCGACCGGGCGGGCGTCGGCACCATCGGCGGCGTCGTCCGCGACGGCGGCGGCACCGTGACCATGCGGATGGCGGCGCTGCGCACCCCGGTGATCGCCGCCGTCAACGGGCCGGCGGTCGGCATCGGGGCGACGATGACGCTGCCCGCCGACATCCGGCTGGCCGGGTCCTCGGCCCGGTTCGGGTTCGTGTTCGCCCGCCGCGGGCTCGTCCCCGAGGCCGCGTCGAGCTGGTTCCTGCCGCGCATCGTCGGCGTCTCCCGGGCCATGGAGTGGGCCGCGACCGGCCGGGTGTTCGACGCCGCCGAGGCCCTCGACGGCCGTCTGGTCTCCCGTGTCCTGCCCGACGACGAGCTGCTCGGCGCCGCGTACGCGATCGCCCGCGAGATCGCCGACAACACCTCCGCGGTGTCGGTCGCGCTGACCCGCCAGCTGCTGTGGGGGATGCTCGGCGCGCCCACCCCGTGGGACGCCCACCGCGCCGACTCGGCCGCGATCGCGCACCTCGGGCAGGGCCGCGACGTCGCCGAGGGTGTCACGTCGTTCCTGGAGAAGCGCCCGCCCGCCTTCCCCGACACCGTCTCCGACGACTACCCCGGCCACGTCCTGCCGCACTGGCCCGCGCCGCCCGCCGACCTGACGGACTGACATCCGGGTGCGCCGGCGACCCCGTCGCCCCTACCGTCGCCCCGTGGCCTCGATACGCCTGCGCGTCGCCCGACGGCGGCGCCACACCTGATCCCTGCCGATCTCCTGGCGCCGCCGTCCGAGCAGCCGGTCCTCGTACCCCTGCCGGGCGGCGCCCCGCCGCGCCCCCGGCTCCCACCCCGGGAGCCTCCTGTGCGATCCCCCCTGCCCCGCCCGTTCGGCCGTCACGAGCACGGTCAGAACTTCCTCGTCGACGCCTCCGTCCCGGCCGCGCTGGCCGCCGTCGTCGCCGGGTACCCGCCCCGGCCGCTGCTGGAGCTGGGCCCCGGCGACGGCGCGCTGACCGCCGCGCTGCTGCGGCTGCCCGGCAGGCCGCTGACCGCGGTCGAACTCGACCCGCACCGGGTGGCCCGGCTGCGACAGCGGTTCGGCGACGCCGTCACCGTCGTCCACGGCGACCTGCTCGACACCCGCCTGGACCGGCCCGTCGACGTGGTGTCCAACGTCCCGTACGCGGTGACCACCCCGCTGCTGCGACGCCTGCTGGGCGCCCCGCGCTGGGCGCACGCGCTGCTGCTGGTGCAGTGGGAGGTGGCGCGCAAGCGGGCGGCGGTCGGCGGCACCAGCGCGCTCACCGCCCGCTGGTGGCCGTGGTTCACCTTCACCCTGCACGACCGTGTCCCGGCCTGGGCGTTCCGGCCGGTCCCGGCCGTCGACGGCGGGGTGCTGGAGATCGCCCGCCGCGACGCGCCGCTGCTCGACGCCCGGCCCCGGGACCACCACCGGCTGGTCGACGCGGTGTTCACCGGCCGCGGCCGCGGGGTCGTCGACGTCGTCGGGCGGCGGTTCGGCCGCGCCCTCGCCCGGGACTGGGCGCGCGAGTGCGGTCTCGGGCCGCGGGCACTGCCACGCGACCTCGACGCCGGGCAGTGGGTCCGGCTGCACGCCCGGGTTTCCGGGCGGGGGTGACCCCGGTCCCGCCTCGTTGCGCCGGGCGGGGGTCGTCTGTTCGGGTAGGTGGCGTGGAGCACTCGGAGCTGACCCGCCGGCGGTGGCTGGACCACGGCCGCCTGTCGTCGCACGCCTGTCGCTGACCCCGGCCTCGCGCACCGACTCCCCGCTCCGCCTCACCCACCGGCAGGTCCCGTGTCCAGCTCCGCCGTGTCCGATCCCGCCCCGACGTCCGGTGCCACGCCGCGCCGCGCCGCCGTCGCGAGCCTCGTCGGGACCACCATCGAGTGGTACGACTTCTACCTCTACGCCACCGCCGCGGCGCTGGTGTTCGCCCCGCTGTTCTTCACCGACGCCGACCCGGCGACCGGCGTGCTCGCCTCGTTCGCGACCTACGCCGCCGGGTTCGGGGCGCGGCCGATCGGCGCCGTCGTCGCCGGGCACCTGGGCGACCGGATCGGCCGCCGCGCCGTCCTGGTCGGGTCGCTGGTGCTGATGGGCGTCGCGACGACGCTCATCGGGCTGCTGCCGACCTACCCGACCGTCGGGCTGCTGGCCCCGGTGCTGCTCGTGGTGCTGCGCCTGGCCCAGGGGCTCGCCGTGGGCGCGGAGTGGGCCGGTGCGGTGCTCATGGCCGTCGAGCACGCCGAGACCGAGCGCCGACGCGGCCTGTTCGGCAGCTTCCCGCAGATCGGCTCCTCGGCCGGGATGCTGCTCGCGTCGGGCGTCTACACCGCGGTGCTCGCGATCGCGGGCAAGGAGGCGTTCCTCGCCGGGGCCTGGCGGATCCCGTTCCTGCTCAGCGCCGTGCTCGTCGTGGTGGGGCTGGCCATCCGGCTCACCCTCGCCGACCCCGCGGTGTTCACCGCCGCCCGCGACGCCGGGACGCTGTCCCGCCGCCCGGTGCTGGAGGTGCTGCGCACCGACTGGCGCACCGTGCTGCTGACCGTCGGCAGCCGGATCGCCCAGAACTCCGTCTACATCCTGGCGACGACGTTCGCGCTGACCTACCTGGCCCAAGGCGACTCGGGCGCCGCCGAGGGCGCCGGTCTGACCGCGGTGATCATCGCGTCGGCGATCGGGCTGTTCTCGACGCCGTTGTGGGCGGTCCTGTCCGACCGGGTCGGCCGCAAGCCGGTCTACCTGGCCGGCGCGATCGGGGCGCCGCTGTTCCTCGGGGCCTTCTTCCTGCTGCTCGACACCGGGTCCACCGTGCTGGTCGTGGTCGGCATGGTGGTGCTGGTCAACCTCTTCCACGACGCGATGTACGGCCCGCAGGCGGCCTGGTACGGCGAGCTGTTCGACACCCGGCTGCGCTACAGCGGGGCGTCGCTGGGCTACCAGATCGGGTCGGTCATCGGCGGCACGACGCCGCTGGTCGCCACCGCGCTGCTCTACGCCGGCGGCGGGACCCCGTGGCTGATCTGGGGGTACTTCGGGGTGCTGTTCGCGATCTGCGTCGTCTCCACCGTCCTGCTCCCCGAGACCCACCGCGGCGGGCTGCGCACCACCCGGGAGAAGGTATCGGCATGACCGGCCGCATCCTGCTCAACGCCTTCGACATGGCCTGCGTGGGCCACCAGTCCGCCGGGCTGTGGCGCCACCCGTCCGACGAGGGGCACCGCTACACCGACCTCGACCACTGGACCTCGCTGGCCCGCATGCTGGAGGACGGCGGCTTCGACGCGCTGTTCCTCGCCGACGTCCTCGGCGTCTACGACGTCTACGGCGGCTCCCGTGACGCCGCCGTCCGCGCCGCCGCGCAGGTCCCGCTCGCCGACCCGCTGCTGCTCGTCCCCGCGATGGCGGGGGTGACCTCGCGGCTCGGGTTCGGGGTGACCGTCTCGGTCGCCTACGAGCACCCCTACGCGCTGGCGCGGCGGCTCACCACCCTCGACCACCTCACCCGTGGCCGGGTCGCCTGGAACGTCGTCACGTCCTACCTGGACTCCGCGGCGCGCAACCTCGGCCGGTCCGGGCAGATCCCGCACGACGAGCGCTACGAGCTCGCCGAGGAGTTCCTGGAGGTCTGCTACAAGCTGTGGGAGGGCTCCTGGGACGACGACGCCGTGGTCCGCGACCGTGCCCGCGGCGTGTTCACCGAGCCGGACCGGGTGCACGACATCGCCCACCACGGCCACTGGTTCGACGTGCCCGGCCCGTTCCTGTCCGAGCCGTCCCCGCAGCGCACCCCGGTGATCTTCCAGGCCGGCGCGTCGCCGCGCGGTGCCCGGTTCGCCGGCACCCACGCCGAGGCCGTGTTCGTGTCCGGCCCGTCGCCCGCGGTGGTCCGCCGCTCGGTCGACGCCGTGCGTGCCGAGGCCGCCCGCGCCGGGCGGGACCCGCGCTCGGTGAAGGTCTTCGCGATGCTCACCGCGATCGCCGGGGAGACCGACGCGGCCGCCCGCGCGACGCTGGCCGAGTACCTGGAGCTGACCGACCCGTCCGCGGCGCTGGCGCTGTTCGGCGGCTGGTCCGGCGTCGACCTGGCGGGGGCCTCGCCGGAGCAGAAGCTCGAGTACGTGCAGACCGACGCGACCCGCTCGGCGCTGGCGTCGTTCACCGGGCCGGACCGCGACTGGACGGTGGGGGAGCTCGCGGAGTTCATCACCGTCGGCGGGCGCGGGCCGCTCGTCGTCGGGTCGGGGGCGGGTGTCGCCGACGAGCTGGAGCGCTGGGCCGACGAGGCCGACCTCGACGGCTTCAACCTGGCCTACGCCGTCACCCCGGGGACGATGGCCGACGTCGTCACCCACGTCGTGCCCGAGCTGCGCCGCCGCGGCCGGATGCCCGCCGCCGCCGACGCGGGCGGCCCCACCCTGCGCGAGCGTTACGGCACCGGCGACGGCGCCCGGCTCGCGAAGGACCACCCCGGGTCGGCGCACCGTACGCTCTGACGCCGTGATCACCGGGAGCGGAGCGCGGGGAGCAGCTTCCGCACCCGGCCGCTCCACTCCCGGTGGTCATAGTGCCGACGGTCGCGTTCCGCGCTGCCGGGTCACCCCGCAGGGGACGTCGCGCCCCCCGACCAGGTGGCACTGCACCACCGACGCGTGACGCCCCGCGCCGTCGCCGTACCGCCGTGTTCACCTCGGTCCCGGCCGGGGTGGCGATCGGGGGAGTGCGGGCATGGTGGGGTGGACGGGCAGCCGGGGCGCGGCGGTGGCGGCGGCGGTCGTGATCGGGGTACTGGTACCGGCCACCCAGCAGGCGTCCGCGGCCCCGGCCCCGCAGGCGCACCCCGTCGCGGCCACCGCGCCCGCGGCAGGGGCCGGGTCCGCCGTACCCGGTGCCGCCCCGGGCCCGGCCGCGGCGCCCGTCGCCCCGGCCCCGCAGGCCCCCGCGATCACCCACCGCGAGGAGCGGGTCGACACCCCGGCCGGGCCGGTGACCGTCGACATCGTCGTCGCCGACCTGAACCGGTCGGAGCTGCGCGCCACCCTGCTCACCGCCGCAACGGTCGGGGAGCGGTCGTCGGTGCCCGCGCACGCCCGGCGCGGCGGCGCCGTCGCCGCGATCAACGGCGACTTCTTCGACCTGGCCCGCAGCAACGCCCCGGCCGGCCCCTCGGTCCGCGACGGCCGGGCACTCACCTCCGCCGTGCCGCCCGGGCGGCGGCTCGCCCCGGGCGTCCCCGGCGCCCGGCAGGGCGACGTCCTCGCCATCGACGACGACGGCACCCCCCGCCTGGACCGGCTCACCCTCGACGCGTCCGCGACCGGGCCGAAGGGCCGCCTGCGCATCGACACCCTCAACGCCTACGCCGTGCCCGTCGGCGGGATCGGGCTGTTCACCTCCGACTGGGCGGGCGACCGGGCCGCCACGCTGTGCGGCAGCGACACCGACCGGGACGCGCCGTGCGCACCGGACCGGCTCGAGGTCGTGGTCCGCGACGGCGCGGTCACCGCCGTCGGCCCGCCCGGCGGGGGAGCGATCCCGGCCGGGGAACAGGTCCTCGCCGGCCGCGACCAGGGCGCCGCCGCGCTGCGCGGGCTCGCCGTCGGCGACCGGGTCACCGTGCGGCAGGCGCTCACCGCCGCGTCGGGGACCGTGCCGCGGACCGCGGTCGGGGCGTCACCGATCCTGCGCGACGGCACACCCGTCGCCGGGCTGGACGCCCGCTCGCGCGACCCGCGCAGCGCCGCGGGCCTCACCGCGCAGGGACGGCTGATCCTGCTCACCGCCGACGGCCGCGAGTCGACCTCGGTCGGGATCACCCTGGCCGAGACCGCCGAGCAGTTGCGCCGGGCGGGCGCCGTCGACGGCGTCAACCTCGACGGCGGCGGCTCCTCGACGATGGTGTTCCGCGACCAGGTCGTGAACAGCCCGTCCGAGGACGCCTACCGGCTGGTGCCCAACGCGCTCGGCGTCGTGGAGAACTGAGCGTCCGGGTCGCGGGCCACGGTGACCCCGAGCATCGCGAACAGCTGCTCCACCAGCCAGTCCCGCAGCTCGGCGTGGGCGGGCACCCGGCCCGCCTCCAGCCACACCAGCACCGAGCCCTCGACCAGCGCGACCCAGCCGCGCAGGGTCATCAGCTGCAGCGGGGTCGGGTCGGGGACGCCGCCGCGCACGCACAGCAGGTCCACGATGTGGTCGCGCACGCCGTCGACCATGGCGTCGGTCTCCCCGGTGGAGACGACCGAACCGCTGCGCAGCAGCGCGATGTAGGCCCGTGAGTGCCGGCCGACGACGTCGAGGAACACGTCCAGCGCGTCGGCCAGCTGCCCGTCCAGCGGACCGTCGGTGGGCAGCGCGACCCGGTCGATGAGCTCCTCGGCGACGCTGCCCAGCGCCGCGACGTGCAGCTCCTCCATCCCGGAGAAGTACCGGTAGAACAGCGCCCGGGACACGTCCGCGGCCCGGGTGACGTCCTCGACGGCCACCTCCTCCGGCGAGCGGGCGCCGTAGAGGTCGAGCGCGGCGGACACGAGCTGTGCGCGGCGGGCCTCGGGCGTCATGCGCCGGGGTGGACGTGCGGGTGAGGTCATCACCGACGAGGGTACGGACCCCACGCCTCAGCGCCCGAGATCGACGACGATCGTCCCGTCCGTGGCCCGCCCGACACACAGCGCGGTCAGACCCGGCCCGGCCGGGTCGCCCACGGTGGTGCCCTCCACGAGCCGGACGTGGCAGGTCCCGCAGAACCCCTGCCGGCACGAGTACGGCACGTCCGGGCGCAGCGCGCGGACCGCGTCCAGCGCGGTGCGGTCGGCGGGGACCGCGACGTCCGGGCCACCGGCGATCCGGACGGTGAACGGGCGGCCGTCGCGGATCGGGGGCGGGGAGAACCGCTCGGAGTGGAACCGCTGCCCTGCGGGGAGCGCCCGGCGCAGAGACTCGATCATCGGCGGCGGGCCGCAGCAGTAGACGGCGGCGTCGGCGTCGGTCCCGGACAGCAGCTCGGCCGCCGACGGGACACCCGCGACGTCGTCGGAGCGGCGCAGGACCCGGTCCGGGGCCAGCACGGCCAGTGCGTCCGACAGTGGCATCGACGCCCGGTCCCGGCCGGTGTGCACCAGCCGCCACGGCACCCCGGCGGCGTGCGCGGCCCGGACCATCGGCGCGATCGGGGTGATCCCGATGCCGCCGGCGACGAACAGGTACGACGGCGCCGTGGCCAGCGGGAAGGCGTTGCGCGGGCCGTGCAGCCGCAGCCGCACACCCGGGCGCAGGGCGTGCATCTCGTGCGAGCCGGTGCCCCCGGGCACCTTCCGTACCGCGATCCGGTACACCGACCGGTCGTCCGGGTCGCCGCACAGCGAGTACTGGCGCATGACCCCCGAGGGCAGCTCGACGTCGACGTGCGCGCCGGCCCGCCAGCCCGGAAGCGGCTCGGTGCCCGCCGGGACGAGGTCGAGCTCGGCGACGTCGGGGCAGGGACGGCGCACGGCGTGCACCTCGACGAGCAGGGTGCGGTCCACCGGGGTGACCGGGCGCCGGCGCCGGGCACCGGCCGTCGCGAGGGTCTGGGTCACCGCGGTGAGCACCGACAGCGCGGTGGCCCCGCGGTTCGGGTGCGGCGGCGGCGCGGTCGAGCCCGTGCCGGGCAGCAGCGCGGGACTCATGCCGCGGACCCCTCGGCCGGGCCGGCGTGGCCCGCCTCGGCGGCGCGGGCGGCGGGGGAGACCGCGAGGTAGGCCACCGCGGCGTCGGTGTCGCCGTGCGCGGCCGGGTGGAACCGCGGGCTGAGGTAGGTCAGGACGGCGCGGGTGAACAGCCACGGTCCGGGCACCAGCCCGCGCCGGGAGTCCCGCAGGTAGTCGCGCAGCCGGGCCCGGCGCTGCGGTGTCCCGCGCAGGTGCGGGTCGCGGGCGCACAGGTGCCGGGTGCCGTCGACCCACAGCTTCGCCAGCGCCGGGCCGGCCACCGCCATCGCCCGGATCCGGCGCAGCCAGCGGCCGTCGAGGTGGGTGTAGAGGTCGTGCGCGACGTTGCGGTGCTCGACCTCCTCGGCACCGTGCCAGCGCAGCATGTCCAGCATGTGCGGGTCGGCCCCGGCCGCGTCCAGCGCGGCGGAGTCGAGGATCCAGGAGCCGAGGACGGCGGTGAAGTGCTCGATCGCCGCGATCAGCCCGACCCGCTCCACCAGCCACTCCCGGGCCGCGTCGCCGGTCAGACCGCGGTCGCCGAGCAGCTCCTTGAAGATCCACTCGACCTGCTCGACGAAGCGGGTCACGTCGACGCCCGCCTCGACGAGGTGGTCCAGCGCGCCCTGGTGCGAGGTCGCGTGCACGGCCTCCTGGCCGATGAACCCGCGGACGTCCTCGGCCAGCGCCTCGTCACGGACCATCGGCAGCGCGCGGGAGAAGACGTCCACGAACCAGCGCTCGCCCTCGGGCAGCAGCAGGTGCAGCACGTCGATCAGGTGCGAGGCGAACGGCTCGCCGGGGATCCAGTCGGTCCGCAGCTCGGTGAAGTCGAAACGGACGTCGCGGGCCTGGAGTGCGATCCGGTCCTCGGTCGGGTCGGCGGTCATCGTGGACGCTCCTCTCGTACTCAGCGGGTGCCGTCGACGCGGGCGAGCGCGCGGACGAGGCCGGGGGACAGCCGGGACGCGAGCAGCCCGACGTGCGCCTCGGCGGTGACCGGGGCGATCGGCAGGTCCCGCTCGACGGCGCGGACCAGCCGGGCGGCGACGCGCTGCGGGGTGTACCCGCGCCGGGTGTAGGCGGCCGCGGCGTCGCGGCGGCGGACGGCCTGGGTGGCGTCGTCGGTACCGGCGAAGCGGGTCGCCCCGGTGATCGGGGTGTCGACGAACCCGGGGCACAGCGCGGTGACCCCCACCCCGGCGCCCGCCAGCTCGGCGCGCAGGCACTGCGACAGCATCAGCACCGCCGCCTTGGTCGTGGCGTAGGCCGGCAGCGAGCGCGACGGGAGGTACGCCGCCGCCGAGGCGGTGTTGACGATCGTGCCGCCCTCGCCGTGCGCGGCGAGCAGCGCGCCGAAGTGCCGGCAGCCGTGCACGACGCCCCACAGGTTCACGTCGACGATCCGCTGCCACTCCTGCGCCGTGGTGTCGGCGAACGATCCGGCGACGGCGATCCCGGCGTTGTTGACGACGAGGTCGGGCACCCCGTGCTCGGCCGCGACCCGCTCGGCGAGGGCGGCGACGGCGGCCTCGTCGGCGACGTCGACGACCGCGGCCACCGCGCGTCCGGGCCCGTGCTGCCGGGTCACCAGGTCGACGGTCTCCGCGGCGCCGGCCTCGGAGACGTCGGCGACGACGACCCGGCCCCCCAGGTCGGCGACCTGGCGGGCGATCTCGCGGCCGATCCCGCTACCCGCCCCGGTGACGACGGCGAGCCCGCCCTCCCAGCGCGACGCCCGGCCGGGCCGCCCCCCGGTGCGGACCAGGGCTGCGCCCCGGGCCCCCGCCCGGGCCAGCGCGGGCGCGGCGGTCCCGCCGCTGCGCTCGGCGACGAGCTCGCGGACACACCGGGCGATCACGCCCGCGCGCTTGCGGACGATCCAGTGCCCGCCGGGCAGGTAGCGGACCCGCAGGTCGGGGGCGTACCCGGCGGCGCTCGTCGCCATCGCGGGGGTGACGTAGGCGTCGCCGAGCGGAGCCAGGATCTGTACCGGGACGTCGGTGCGGCGCGGCTGCGGGCGGCCGAGCCGCCGCGGCAGGTTCCGCCGGTAGAGCTCCAGGCCGTTGACCGCGTCGCGCACCGAGGGGCGCGGGATCCGCTCGGTCCGCGCCACCAGCGCGCCGAGCAGCCCGCTGCGGATCATCAGCTCGGGCAGCACCGGCACCCGGAACGCCAGGGTGTACCAGGAGTGCAGCGCCTGGGTGAGCACCGGCCGCAGGTCGCGGAGCCCGCGGCGGCGCAGGAACAGCGCCACGTGGTCCAGGCACGGGCCGGAGATCGAGCTGAACGACGCGACCCGGCCGTCCATCGCCGAGGGGGTGCCGTCCTCGCGCGTGACGGCGTGCCAGGTCTGGATCGAGCCCCAGTCGTGGGCGAGCAGGTGCACCGGGGCGTCGGGGGAGACGGCGTCGGTCACCGTGCGCAGGTCGGCGGCGAGGAGCTCCAGGTCGTAGCCGGCCGGGGCGCCGGGCGCGGCCGAGCCCCCGTGGCCGCGCACGTCGTAGGTGACGACGTGGTGGTCGGCGGCGAGGTCCGCGGCGACGCGGTCCCACACGTGCCGGTCGTCGGGGTAGCCGTGCACCGCGACGACCGTCGGGTGCGACGGGTCGCCCCGCTCCTCCACGACCAGCTCCAGGCCGTCCTGCGTGGTCACCGTCCGGGTGCGGCTCGCGGACTCCACCTCGTTGTGAGACACGCCGTCATCGTAGAAAACGTGTCAACAAGGCGCCACCCCTGGCCCGTCACCCGTCCCGGGCGGCCGGGCGGGACCGGTGATCGCGACGAGCGAGGGGTGCGGTGCCGGATCCGGCACCGCACCCCTCGCAGAAGACGATCACCGCGCCGCCGACGGCTGCGCCCGGGTCAGCCCCGGTCGTCGGCAGTGCGGGTGGGGTGCGGCGCCCGACCGGCCGCCCACATCGTCCCGACCCGGGCGGCCACCGCCTCGTGCGCGGCTGCGGTCGCGGTCCCCGTGGTGCGGACCCCGGCCAGCGCGTAGAGCAGCTCGCCGTCGGCGCCCAGGTCGAGGTCCAGGACGCCGTGCACCCGGGCGAGCTCCAGCACGAGCGCCGGGGCCGTGGTGCCGGCCGCGGCGGCCGCCCGGCGCAGCGGCCCCCCGTCGGCGCCGGGCAGCGTCCGGGCGCCCAGGGCGGCGGCGAGCAGGCCGAGCGCGGCGACGTCGGCCGACCCGACCGGGACCAGGCACAGGTCCGGGCACGGCCCCGGGCCGTACCCGGGGCGGTGCTGGGCGGCGCGCAGCGGACCGGCCATCCGGCGCCAGCCGCGCACCGCCGCCGCGGTCCCGGCCGGGGCGTCGGCGTCGCGCGCGAGCGACCCCAGCGCGCGCCCCAGGCGCCGGTCGGTGAGGTCCCACGCCCCGGGGTCGCGTGGTACGGCCCGCACCACCGTCCCCGTCGCCGCACCGGTCATCGCGCCTCCTCGTCGGCCCCTCGGTGACGCAGGTCGTCCGGCCCCCGTACCTCGTTACCCGGCGTGGTCAGAACTGACGAGGGGCGTAGGTTCGAACGGTCGTCCCCGTCCCACGAACAGAGGTCCCCGCGTGTCCACCGCTCCGCCCACCTGGTTCACCGACGCACTCGCCGAGCCGGGGGAGCCCGGCCGCACCGAGAGCGACGGCGTCGAGATCCGCTTCCGGAGCTGGGGCACCCCGGGCGGGCCCGGTGTGCTGCTGGTGCACGGCGGCGCGGCGCACCTGCACTGGTGGGACCACATCGCCCCGCTGCTGGCCGAGGGCACGCGCCGGGTCGTGGCGGTCGACCTGTCCGGGCACGGCGACTCCGGGCGGGCACCGTCCTACGACCTGGACCGCTGGGCCGTCGAGCTGCGCGCCGTGATCGACGCCGCGGGTCTCGGCCCCCGGCCGACGGTCATCGGGCACAGCATGGGCGGGTTCGTGACGCTCACCGCGGCGCTGCGCTACGGCGACGAGCTGGCCGGCGCCGTCGCCGTCGACTCCCCGGTCCGGGACCGGTCGCCGGAGGAGCGGGCCGCCCGTGAGCAGCGGGCGTTCGGCCCGGCGAAGGTGCACCCCGACCGCGACGCGCTGATCGCGCGGTTCCGCACCATCCCCGAGCAGCCCGGCGACCTGCCCTACGTGCACCGCCACATCGCCGAGCACAGCATCCGCGCGGTCGACGGCGGCTGGAGCTGGAAGTTCGACCCGGCCATCTTCGCCGGCATCTCGCTGACCCCCGGCGACCTCGGGCGTCCCGGCTGCCGGATCGCGCTGTTCCGGGCCGAGCACGGCCTGGTCCCGGCGGACATGGGGGAGATGGTCGTCGACCGGATGGGCCGGGCGGCACCGGTCGTCGAGATCCCCGGGGCCGGGCACCACGTGATGATCGACCAGCCGCTGGCCCTGGTGACCGCGCTGCGGACGCTGCTCGCGGACTGGGAGCACTCGGTTCCGGTGGTGGCCCCCGCGATCTAGGGTGGCCCCATGACAGAGCAGTCAGAGCTGACTCCTTCCGGACCGGCCGCTTCCGAGGAGGAGGTGCTCGTCGAGCGGCGGGACGGCGTACTGCTGATCACGATCAACCGGCCGCGGGCCAAGAACGCGCTGAACGAGAACGTCGCGCGCTCGGTCGCCGCGGCCGTCGACGAGCTCGACGCCGACCCGGACCTGCGGGTCGGCGTGCTGACCGGGGCGGGCGGGGTGTTCTCGGCCGGGATGGACCTCAAGGCGTTCCTGCGTGGCGAGCGTCCGTCGGTGCCCGGGCGCGGGCTCTGCGGGATCACCCAGGCCCCGCCGGTGACGCCGATGATCGCCGCGGTCGAGGGCTGGGCCCTGGCCGGCGGGTTCGAGATCATGCTGGCCTGCGACCTCGTCGTCGCCGGGCGCGGCGCCCGGTTCGGGGTGCCGGAGGTGAAGCGGTCCCTGGTCGCCGCCGCGGGCGGTGCGCTGGAGCTGGCGAACCGGGTGCCCCGGGCGCTGGCGCTGGAGATGCTGCTGACCGGCGACCCGATCGACGCGACGCGCGCCGAGGCCGCCGGGCTGGTCAACCAGGTCGTCGAGGACGGCGGCGCGCTGGAGGCCGCGCTGGCGCTGGCCGCGCGGATCGCGGTGAACGGGCCGCTCGGCGTCGCCGCATCGAAGCGGATCGTGCGGGAGAGCCCGGACTGGGGCGCCGACCGCTGGGAGCGCCACGACGCGGTCGTCGGCCCGGTCCTGACCTCGGAGGACGCCCGCGAGGGCGCCACCGCGTTCGCCGAGAAGCGCGACCCGGTCTGGCGCGGCCGCTGACTCAGGCGACGAACGCCTCCCAGATCAGGAAGGCGTTCAACCCGACCACGACCGCGGCGACGACGACCGCCGCGGTCGTGGTGACGCGGTGGTTGACCAGGTCGCCCATCACCTCGCGGCGGGCGGTCAGCCACACCAGCGGGACCAGCGCGAACGGGATGCCGAACGACAGCACGACCTGGGAGAGCACCAGCGCCTGCGTCGGGTCGATCCCGATGCCCAGCACGAGCAGGGCGGGCGCGAGGGTCAGCAGCCTGCGCAGCAGCAGCGGGATCCGGCGGCGCAGGAACCCGGCCATGATGACCTGCCCGGCGTAGGTCCCCACGCCCGAGGACGCGAACCCCGAGGCGAGCAGCGCGATCGCGAACCCGTACGCGGCGACGGCGTCGAGCTCGGTGCCCAGCCCGGCGAAGATCCCCTCCAGGGTGTCGGTGCCGGGGACGTCGGTCCCGGCGAACAGGGCGGCCGCCACGACCAGCATCGACAGGTTGACCAGCCCGGCCACGCCCATCCCGAGCGCGATGTCGGTGCGCCCGACCCGCAGCAGGAACCGGGTGTCCTCGGGCCCGCGGGCGACCAGACGGCCCTGGGTCAGCGCGGAGTGCAGATAGATCACGTGCGGCATCACGGTGGCACCCAGGATGCCGGTGGCGAGCACCAGCGAGCCGACGCCGTCGAAGCCGGGGACCAGACCCGCGGCCAGCGCGGGCCCGTCGACGTCGGTGCGCCGCAGGGTCGACACCAGCCCGACCAGGATGATCGCGAGCAGGAACACGATCGCCCGCTCGAACGGCCGGTGCCCGCGCGACTGCAGCCCCAGCAGCACGAAGGCGATCACGCCGGTGATCACCCCGCCGGTGAACAGCGGGATCCCGAACAGCAGGTGCAGGGCGACCGCGCCGCCGATCACCTCGGCCAGGTCGGTCGCGATCGCGACGAGCTCGGCCTGGGCCCACATGAACCGGTTCCGCCACGGGGTGAGGTGCTCGCGGCACAGCTCGGGCAGGTTCTTCCCGGTTGCGAGCCCGAGCTTGGCCGAGAGCGACTGGATGAGCATCGCCATCAGGTTGGCGACGACGATCACCCACACCAGCAGGTAGCCGTAGCCGGCGCCGGCGGAGAAGTTGGTCGCGAAGTTGCCCGGGTCGACGTAGGCGACGGCGGCGACGAACGCGGGCCCGAGGACGGCGAGCCTGCCGCGCCAGCCGCGCCGGCGCAGCTGCTCCACGGTGAGCGGTGCCGCCGACGCGGCCGTGTCCGTGCTCGTCATGTGCGCCCCCGCGAGGTGATGAGGTCCGGCGAAGACGCAGTGTAGGCACGACTAACTCCGCTGGTACAGACCTGCGACGGTGCGGGCCGTGCGGCTCACAGGTAGCGGTGCATCACGTGCAGGCCGGTGGTCGTGCCGTCGGGCAGGGTGAAGGCGTCGGGCACCGTGCCGACCGTGGCGAAGCCCAGCGAGTGCCACAGCGCGACCGCGCGGGTGTTGGTCGCCACGACGGCGTTGAACTGCATCGCGGAGTAGCCGTCCGCGCGGGCGAGGGCCAGCACGTGCTCGCCGAGCGCGCGTCCGGTGCCGCGCCCGGCCTCGCCCGCCTCGACCGCGAAGCTCGCGGTCGCGACGTGCGAGCCCGGCCCGGCCTGGTTGGGTCCGGTCTTCGCGGTGCCGACGACCCGGCCGTCCCGCACCGCCACGACGACCCGCGCCGGCGGCGGGAGCATCCACATGCGGGTGACCCAGGCGTCGTCGGCGTCGGGCGGGACGGTGTAGGTCCGGCCCTCGGCGAAGATCGGGCGGAGTACGTCGAGGACGGCGGGGAGGTCGTCGTCGGTGGCGGCGCGGATGTGCATGCGCTCAGGGTAGGTAGAGGTCGCGCGGGCCGGTGTCGAGCGCCTCGACGTCGCCGCCGGTGTGCTCGGCGAGCCAGTCGGCGAAGGCGCCGGTCTCCGGCTCGGCGACGGCCACGGTCAGCGTGACGTCCGTGCCGTGCGTGACGTCGCACAGCCGGTACGGGGAGTGGCGAAGGTCGTGCTCCAGGCGGCCGGCGCGGTCGTGGCCGACGGCGAGTAGCAGCTCCCGGTGCCTGACCCGGCGCAGCTCGCCGACCGCGTCCAGGGCCGCGGTCAGGGCGCCGGAGTACGCGCGGACCAGCCCGCCCGCGCCGAGCTTCGTCCCGCCGAACCAGCGCGAGACGACGGCGACGACGTCGGTCAGCCCGCGCCGGGTGAGCACCTCCAGCATCGGGACGCCGGCGGTGCCCGAGGGCTCGCCGTCGTCGCTGCTGCGGGCGGTGAGGTCCCCGGTGCCGGGGTCGCCGATGCGCAGTGCGGTGCAGTGGTGGGTGGCGTCCGGCCCGGCCCGGCGGACCCGGTCGATCACGTCCTGGGCGGCCCCGACGTCGGCGACCCGGGCGACGGTGCAGCGGAAGCGCGACCGGGCGATCTCGGTCTCCGCGCTCCCGTCGCGGGCGATCACCCGCACGCCGCGACCGGCCTCACACCGTGACCGCGCTCGCGATCGGCAGCGCGTCGGGATCGATTCAGTGCATCCTGGGCGTGTCCGGTGACGAGGCCGCCCGCCTCACCCGGCGGGCTCCCTCGTCCACACCAGGCGGTTCCACCGCCGACATCGAAGGGACCCCCACCCATGAGCGACACCCTCCGCGTCCTGCGTTCCGGTCTGACCCGCGTGGCGCGCCGGATCGACGACTACACCCTCGCGGCGTTCAACCCGGTCTACCCGACCCCCGCCGACCGGGAGCGCTGAGGGCGCCCCCGGCCGGGGGAGTGCGGTCAGTCCTGCTGCTCCGGTGCGGCCAGCTTCAGCGGTCGCAGGTACACCCACAGCACGAACAACGCCCCGATGACCAGCATGCCGATGCCGGTGTCGAGGTTGAGGTTCGTCCCGCCGGTCTTGGCGAGGTTCTCCGGGTCGTCGCCCGACACGATCCCCATGACCAGCAGGACGATGCCGTAGACCCCGAACAGCAGGGCGATCACCGAGCGCAGGTCGAACAGGTTCGCCGCGGTCGAGGAGACCGGGGCCTCGGTCCCGTGGTGGTCGGGGTGGTTCTCACTCTTCGAGCTCATCGCAGGTCTCCGCTCAGCCGAACACGACGTAGAGGACGACGGTCAGGGCCAGCACCAGCGCGCCGAGGACGTTCGGACTGCGGTACCAGCCCGCGTCGTCACCGTCGGTGGAGTGGGTGCGCGCCTCCTTCGGGGTCAGGCTCCAGGTCAGGCCGACCAGCTCGGCGTCCGGCTTCGGGGTGGTCACCATCGAGACCCCCGCGGACACGCCGACACCGACGACGAACGCCGCGATGGCGCCGACGAAGCTGCCCGCCTGGCTGGACATCGTCCAGACCTCGGTGCGGACCAGGATGTCGACCAGCACCGCCGCGGTGGTGCCGGAGAGCAGGCCGATCCAGGCCGACGGCCCGGTCATCCGCTTCCAGAACAGGCCGAGGATGAAGATCGCGAACAGCGGCGCGTTGAAGAAGCTGAACAGCGACTGGATGTAGTCCATCAGGTTCGCCGACCCGGACGCGATGAACGCGGTGCCGATCGCGAGCACACAGCCGATGATCGTGACCAGCCGGCCGACGCCGAGGTAGTAGCGGTCGGCGCGGCCCGGGCGCACCCAGTCCTGCCAGATGTCGTAGGTGAACACCGTGTTGAACGAGCTGATGTTCGCCGCCATGCCGGCCATGAACGCGGCCAGCAGACCCGCGATCGCGACGCCGAGGATCCCGTTGGGCAGGACCTCCTTCATCAGCAGCGACAGCGCGTTGTTGTAGGTGATGCCCTCGACGGCGTCGCCGCCGCCGGACTTCACCGCGGCGATCTGCGGGACCAGGATCCCGGCGATCATGCCCGGGGTCACGATGACCAGCACGACCAGCGCCTTCGGGAACGCGCCGATGATCGGGGTGCGCCGCGCGGCGGACATCGACTTGGCCGACAGGGCGCGCTGGACCTCGGCGAAGTTCGTCGTCCAGTAGCCGAAGGACAGCACGAACCCGAGACCGAACACGATGCCCAGCACCGACAGGAACGGGTTCGCGATCTCGGTGAGCGGGGTGCCGGGCCAGGCGTTCAGGTCGGCACCGGCGCTGGGACCCTCGGTGACCGCACGGGTCAGGCCGTCCCAGCCGCCGACCCGGTTGAGCCCGGCGACGGTCAGCGGGATCAGCAGCGCGAGGATCACGAAGAACTGCAGGACCTCGGTGTAGATCGCGGCCGACAGCCCGCCGAGGGAGATGTAGCCCAGGACGACGACGGCCGCGACCGGGATCGCCAGGTACAGCGACCAGCCGAGCAGCGCCTCCAGGACCAGGCCCAGGGAGAACAGGTTGACCCCGGCGATCAGGATCGAGGCGACCGCGAAGATCACCGCCTGCACCCGCTGGGTGGTCTTGTTGAACCGCTTGAGCAGGAACTCCGGGACGCTGCGGGCCTTGGAGCCGTAGTAGAACGGCATCATCACGATGCCGAGGAACACCATCGCCGGGATCGCGCCCAGCCAGTAGTAGTGCACCGTCGGGATGCCGAACTGGGCCCCGTTGGCCACCATGCCGATCAGCTCGATCGCACCCAGGTTGGCCGAGATGAACGCCAGGCCGGTGATCCAGGCCGGCATCGACCGGCCGGACAGCAGGAAGTCGAGACTGGAGGACACCGAGCGCCGCGCCGCGAAGCCGATGCCGAGCACCAGTACGAAGTAGAACGCGACCAGCAGGTAGTCGACCAGGTTCGGGTTGAGGCGCAGGACCTCCTGGGCGGTCATGCCGCGTCCTCCCGGGACGTCCCCGGGGCCCGCCGGGCCGTCTCGTGATGATCCATCTCGGGTAGCTCCTCGCCGTCGAGTGCGTGTGCTGCCGGTCCGCCGGCCGGTGGTGCACGACGGCACGTTGCGCGGACCAACGCACAAGCTAGACCGCACTCGATCAGAAGTGAACACTTTCGCTCGAATTCGAGACCGCTCGGTGACCTCCGCGCACGGTTCGACCGGGTCTCGACACGCAGGGTCGACCCTTGCCGCACGTTCGGTTGTGTTGCATTCTGTGCGGGTGAAGTCCCGACGGTGTCCGGCCCGGACGCGATGAGCCTGCTCGCCGAGCAGCGGCGCGAGGTGATCGTGGAGCAGGTCCGCACCCGCGGCGCGGTGCGGGTGTCCGAGCTCGCCGACCACCTCGGCGTGTCCGAGATGACCGTGCGCCGCGACCTCGACGTGCTGGCCCGGCGACGCCTGGTGGACAAGGTGCACGGCGGCGCGACGGCCGTCGGCGAGCACACCACCTCCGAGCCCGGGTTCGCCGCGAAGTCGGTGTGCGAGCTGGAGGAGAAGGACGCCATCGCCGCCGCGGCCGCCGAGCTGGTGACCCCCGGCGCCGCGATCGGCCTGTCCGCGGGCACGACGACCTGGCGGCTCGCTCAGCTGCTCGCCGCCGTGCCGCGGCTGACCGTGGTGACCAACTCCGTCGCCGTCGCCGACGCGTTCCACACCGGTGGCGCCGACGCCCGCGGGACCACGGTGATCCTCACCGGGGGCGTGCGGACGCCCTCGGAGGCACTGGTCGGCCCGGTCGCGATCACCGCGCTGCGCTCGCTGAACCTGGAGACGGTGTTCCTCGGGGTGCACGGCATGAGCGCCGCGGCGGGCTTCTCCACCCCGAACCTCACCGAGCGCGACACCAACCGCGCCCTCATCGAGTCCGGCAGCAGGCTCGTGGTCGTCGCCGACCACACCAAGTGGGGCACCGTCGGGATCTCGACGATCGCCGAGCTGTCCGAGGCCGACGTCCTCGTGACCGACTCCGGTCTGGCCGACGCCGACCGTGCGGTCCTCGAGGGCGAGGTCGACCACGTGATCATTGCCCGCCCCGGAAGGTGACGTCCGTGCAGAAGGTGCAGAAGCTGACCACCCGGATGGCCGACGGCCGGGAGGTCATCTGGTTCGACGGCCCCGACCACGCCCCCCGCGACCCGGCCGATCTCGTCGACGCCCGCGACCTCCCGCGGGTCGTGCCCGCCTCCCAGCTGCGCTACGACGCGCTGGCCGGGGAGTGGGTGACGATCGCCGCGCACCGCCAGGACCGGACCTACAAACCGCCGGCCGACCAGTGCCCGCTGTGCCCCAGCCGCGACGGCCGCCACACCGAGGTGCCGAGCCCGGAGTACGGCGTCGTCGCGTTCGAGAACCGGTTCCCGTCGTTCGGGTCGGCGCCCGGCGCTCCGCTTCCCGAGCCGGGCGCGGTGCCGCGGGCGGCGTCGGGCCGGTGCGAGGTCGTCTGCTTCACCGACGACCACGACACCCCGTTCTCCCGGCTGACGCCCGACCGCGCCCGCCTGGTGCTGGAGGCCTGGGCCGACCGGACCGCCGAGCTGGGCGCCCGGCCGGGGGTCCGCTACGTCTTCCCGTTCGAGAACCGGGGCGCCGAGATCGGCGTGACGCTGTCCCACCCGCACGGCCAGATCTACGCCTACCCCTACGTCCCGCCGTTCCCGCAGCGGATGCTCGCCCACGTCGCCGCGCACCGGGAGGCGACCGGGGAGAACCTGTTCGACACGCAGCTGGCCGCCGAGCGGGCGGGGGAGCGGGTCGTCGTCGCGGGGGAGCACTGGACGGCGTTCGTGCCGCAGGCGGCGCGCTGGCCGGTCGAGGTGCACCTGTACCCGCACCGTCCGACCCCGGACCTGCCCGCCCTCGACGAGGCCCAGCGCGCCGAGTTCGCGACCCTCTACCTCGACGTGCTGCGCCGCCTCGACGCCCTCTACGACGACGAGCTGCCCTACGTCGCGGGCTGGAACCAGGCCCCGGTGCTGGAGTCCGACGGTCGCTCCGACGCCCGGCTGCACCTGCGCCTGCACTCGATCCGCCGGGCGCCCGGGAAGATCAAGTACCTGGCGGGGTCGGAGTCCGGCGCGGGCGCGTTCATCTCCGACGTGCTGCCCGAGGCGGTCGCGGAGCGGCTGCGTTCGCTGTAGCCGGGGGTCGGACGGCGGCTGCGGAACGCGCGGTGATCCGTCGTCCGCGCGCGTCCGGAAGCGCGCGTCCGGCGGATCTGCGCGCGGATCATCGAGCGGGACGTGGACCGCGGACGTGCTCCGCCCCGACGTGCGTCGAGGCCGGTACCCCTCCCCAGGGGCACCGGCCTCGGACGTCGGTGACGCGGTCGGTCAGACCCGGACCGCGTTGTGGAACGGCATCGCGTCGATGTCGGAGTACTTGACCGGCTCGCCGCTGGTGGAGGCGTGGAGCACCTTGCCGTTGCCGGCGTAGATGCCGACGTGGCTCACCGGGGAGTAGAAGAACACCAGGTCGCCGGGCTTGAGCTGGCTCTTGGAGACCGGGGTGCCGTCCATCTGCGACTGCGCGCTGGAGGTGCGCGGCAGGTCGACGCCGATCTGCTCGAACGCCCAGACCATCAGACCGGAGCAGTCGAACGCGCTCGGGCCGGTGGCGCCCCACTTGTAGGGCTTGCCGAGCTGCTGCTTGGCCTGGGCGAGCGCCTGGGCGCCGTCCGAGGAACCGGTCAGACCGCCGACGATGTCGCCGAGCCCGCCGCCGTCACCGTCGTCGTCACCGCCGCCGCCGCCGTTGCGGGCGGCCGCCTCGGCGGCCTTCGCACGGGCCTCGGCCGCCTTCGCGGCGGCCTCCTTCTGGGCGACCGCGGCGATGCGGGCCGCGTCGGCCTTCTCGAACGCCTGCGGGACCGACGCGGTGACGTGCTCGAAACCGCTGGTCAGGGTGGACGCGGCGTCGCTGGTGCCGGTGCCGCCGTGCTCGGAGCCCGCGGCCGGGACCGACAGCTTCATCGTGGCCTCGTTGGCCGCGCCGGTGAGGTCCATGTCCGCGGAGGTCTCGGGGGACTGCTCCGGCGAGCTGAGCGTCGACACGACGCCCATGACCGCGGTGGCGCCGACCAGGGTGGCCGACATGGTCGCGACGACCGCGCGCGGGTGACGCCCGAGCGGCCCGGTGTCCGAGGTGCCGCGGAGCAGGCCGATGGCGGTCCGCGAGGTGACGCCGGCGGGGGTGTCCGGAACGTCGCGGGTGACGACGGTGTCGACGCCGGACGCGGCGGGGAGGCCGGTCGCGGGGGCGTCGATGCGCTCCAGGTCCGGGCCGGGGGCCTCGGAACGGCGGGCTCGGCGGCTGCCGGGCGCGGGGGTGTCGAAACCGGCCTCGGAGTACCGCGCGAGCAGATCGGCGGCGGAGATGCCCGCGCCGGCGTCACGGTCCCGGCGACGCCGGGGGACGTCGCTCTCGGATGTATGGAGGTCCGGGGTGAGTGCAGTGGTCATTCGGGGGTCCTCGCCACCCCGGATCCGCCCCGGTCCTCGTGACCGGACACGGCTCCGCCCGCTGCGTGCTGGGTGGGCGCCAGGGGGAGTGTCGGCCAGCGGGGAGCGGGGGACCGACCAGGCGCACCAGCCGACATCTCGTCGACCAGCCAGGAGGGACCGTAACCGCTCCGTGACACGCACACCGACCGGGCTCGCCGGGTGTGCGGCGAACGGCCGGTCCGGAGCGACCCACGCACCGGACCCACGTCCAACGGTGGGTGCGGTGCGCCGTTCGGGTCGTACGGTCGGTGTGCTGCGCCGAACGGTGCGTCCGGGCCGGTGTCGCGGTGCGCACCGTGACCGGGAAAAGCCCCGGACGGACCAGCTCGTCACGAACCCGGCACGCCCGCCGGCGGCGCCCGGGCGGCACCCCGTCCGGTGACTGCGCCGGGAGGCGGTCCGGACCGTGGCGGACGGAGCAGCACGCGGGAGGCGTCCCGTGCCTGGTGAGCGCGGGTGCCGGGTGCTCTGCGACGATCGGGGCGCGTGCCGGCCGTGACCGGTGCGGCGCGCACCGGCCGGCTCGACGCCGTGGTCCGGTGCCCGGTGCGGCGCAACGTGACGTCGGCCGCACACGGTGAACCGGGCGGCGGTCCGCGACGTAGGCACACGGGGTCACGTCCGCGAGCGGACGGGTCCCGGGGCCGGACCACCGACACGGACCCACCGACACGGACCCACCGACGAGGACCCACGACCCGGGAGGTCGCAGCAGTGCCGGACCGAGCAGGCGGCCCCGTCTGGGTGGGCGAGCTCGCCCACCACCGTGCCGTGCACGGCACGGGTCGTGGGGCCGGTGACCTCGTGGTCCCGCCGCGGTTCGGCTCGGCCCGGCTGCTGGTGACCGACGGCGGCGTGCCCGTCGGGCAGGCCGACGTCCCGCTGCACGAGGGCCGGGCGCGCGCCGCCGACCTGGCCCGGGCCGCCGCGGCCGTCGCCGGGCGTGAGCCGCCGGGGGAGCCTGCGGTGTCGGCCGAGCCGCTCACCGTCGTGGTCGCGACGCGGGGGCGGCCGGAGAGCGTGCGCCGCTGCCTGGCCGCGGTGCTGGCAGGCGACCACCCGGACGTGACCGTGCTCGTCGTCGACAACGATCCGCCCGACGAGCGCACCCGCGAGGTCGTCCGTGACTGCGCGGACCCGCGGGTCCGCTACGTCCGCGAGCCGCGCCGGGGTGTCTCGGTCGGGCGCAACCGCGGCCTCGCCGAGGCCCGCACCCCGGTCGTCGCGTTCACCGACGACGACACCGAGCCCGACCCGCGGTGGGCGTCGCGGATCGCCGGGTCCTTCGCCGAGGACCCGGGGCTCACCGCGTTGAGCGGGCCGGTGCTCGCCGCGCGGCTGGAGACCCCCGAGGAGCGGGCCGCCGACGTCGCGCTGGCCTGGAACAAGGGCTTCCTGCCGCGCCGGTTCCGGCTCGACGACCCGCCCGCGGACTCCCCGGTGTTCCCGTTCTCTCCGGGCCTGTTCGGGATCGGCGCCAACCTGGCGGTGCGCGCCGAGCCGGTCCGTGCGCTCGGCGGGTTCGACGAGGCGCTGGGACCGGGCCGGCCCACCCGGGGCGGTGAGGACATCGAGCTGCTGGTCCGGATCGTGCTCGACGGCGGCACCCTGGCCTACCTGCCCTCGGCGTGGGTGTGGCACCACCACCGGCCGTCGCCGGGGGAGCTGCGCGAGCAGATGGGCGGCTACGCGCTGGGTCTGGGCGCGTTCCTGGGCAAGGTCGCACTGGACCCGCGGGCGCGCCGGCTCGCGGTGCGCCGGTTCCCGGCCGCGGTCGGGCGCCTGCGTGACATCGTGCGCCGCGAGTCCTCGACGCCGGCGACGGTCGCGCGGGCCCGGCAGGAGCCCGCGCCCGCCGCGGTCGGCGCGCCCGGCCCGACCCCGGGTCCGGTCCCGATCGCGACCGAGGAGCGCCCGGCGCCGCAGGACGTCGCCGCGCTGCCGGGCGGCGCGGGCGCCCGCAAGCTGCGCGGGCTGGTGTCCGGTCCGGCGCTCTACCTCCAGGCGCGCCGTCAGGTGCAGGCCGAGGGCGGGACGACCCCGCCGCTGACCGGCCCGGCCCGGCCGCTGCGGCGGCGCTGACCGCGGTCCGGGCCCGGCGGGCCCGCCACCGGGCGCCGGCCCCGGGGTCGGCGGTCCGACGGCGGGCCGGAGCCCGGGATCAGGTCCCGGTCCAGCTCGGGGTGCCGCCCTGCCCGAACCCGGCGACCGTCGTGCGGAAGTCGGTCGATCCGTAGACCCGGTCGACCACCGCGGTGTCGTCGGCGGACCGGTCGTCCAGCAGCCGTTTGGTCGCCCAGATCGTCAGCGGTGCGCCGGTGGTGAGCCGCCCGGTGAGCGCGTCCAGTCCCGCGTCGAGGTCGTCGACGACGGCGTGCAGGAACCCCGGCACCCGCGCGGCCTCCACTGTCTCCAGCATCCGCGCGGTGAGCAGCAGGTCCGCCGTCAGCGGTCGGCCCAGGGCCTCGACCATCAGGTCCAGGGTCCGCGCGGACAGGCAGTTGCCCAGCGTGCGGGCGATCGGCACGCCGAACCGGGACCCGGGCGTCGCGATGCGCAGGTCGGCCGCGCAGGCGATGCCCAGCCCGCCGCCGACGCAGTACCCGGCGACCGCGGCCACGGTGGGCACGCCGACGGCGCGGACCCGGTCGAGCGGCGGTGACCCGGCGCTCGTAGGCCACCCCGTCGGCGCCCGAGGCGAACGCGCGGAACTGGCCGATGTCGGTGCCCGCGGCGAAGGCCCGGCCGCCCTCGCCGCGCACGACGAGCGCCCGGACCTCCGGGTCGGCATCGGCCCGCTCGCACGCCGCCACCAGCCCCTCGTACATGTCCCAGGTCAGTGCGTTGCGCCGCTCGGGACGGCGGAAGGTCACGGTGAGCACCCCGGCCGCGAGCTCCGCGGTCACCTCCGGGCTCACTCGTGGCCCCCGCGGGCGGGGTCGGACAGCTCGGCGAGGACGTCGTCGGTCGCCGCGCCGAGCGGGGGCCCGGCGGTGCCCCGCCGCGCGGGGGTGCGGGAGAAGCGCATCGGCGACCCCAGCTGGCGGACCGCGGGCAGGGTCGGGTGCGGGGAGTCCCAGAAGAAGTCCCGGCCGGTGAGCAGCGGGTCGGTGAAGACCTCGCTCAAGGCCGAGGCGCTCCACCAGCAGCACGCGGTGCACGGCACGCCGCTGCGCTCGCGGCTGTTCGGCGCGATCCGCACGCTGAACCGGCTCGGGTCGGCGACCGCGCCGCTGTCCAACCTGCCCGGCCGGGTCGGGGTGCTGCGCCGGCTCGCCGAGCGGACCGTCGGGATCACCGCGCGCCGCCCGCTGCCGCGCTTCGACCGGGACAACCTGGTGCGGTGGTTCCGGCGCCGTGACCCCGCGCGGGCCGCCGCACCGGCCGGGACCGTCGTGTGGCTGGCCGACTCGTTCACCACCTTCACCGAGCCGCACATCGGGCGGGCCGCGATCGGCCTGCTGGAGCGTGCCGGGTGGCGGGTCGAGCTGGCCGGCGGCGGCTGCTGCGGCCGGTCCAGCCTGTCCAAGGGACTGCTCGACGACGCCCGTCGCAAGGCGACCGGCCTGGTCACCTCGCTCGCCCGGGACACCCCGGCCGACGCGCCGATCGTCGGCTGCGAGCCGTCGTGCGTGTTCACCCTGCGCGACGAGACCCTCGCCCTGCTCCCGGACAGCGCCGAGGCCCGGTCGGTGGGCGAGCGGGTCCGCCAGGTGGAGGAGTTGCTCGTCGAGGCCCTCGACGACGGCCGCCTGGTCCTGCCGGAGCGGTCGGCGCTGAGCGGGCGGCGCGTGGTCTACCACGGGCACTGCCACCAGAAGGCCGAGGTCGGGACCGCGGCGACGCTCGCGCTGCTGCGCCGCATCCCCGGGCTGGAGGTCTCCGAGATCGACTCCGGCTGCTGCGGGATGGCGGGCTCGTTCGGCTTCGAGGCCGAGCACTACGCGACCTCGATGGAGGTCGGCCGGGACCGGCTGCTCCCGGCGATCGACGCCGAGTCCGCCGACACCCTGGTCGCCGCGACCGGCGTCTCCTGCCGCCAGCAGATCTTCCACGGCGCCGGGCGCACCGCCTGGCACCCGCTGGAGCTGGTGCGCGAGGCACTCGGCCCGGCCGGGACGGTGTGAGCGGATGCGACTGGTCCGCTACGACTCCGGCCAGGGCCCCGCACGGGGCGGGTCGAGACCGGCGGCGACGGCGACGTCGTCCGCGAGCTGGGCCCGTCCGGGCCGGGGGCGGTCGCCGGGCGGCTCGCCGAGGTCGTCCTGCTCGCCCCCTGCGACCCCCGCACCATCGTGTGCGTCGGGAGCAACTACCCCTGCCAGCTCGCCGAGAAGGGGCGTCCCCGCCCGGAGCGGCCCGCGCTGTTCCTCAAGGCGCCCAATGCCGTCGTCGGACCGGGGAAGCCGGTGCTGCGCCCGGCCGGGGTGCAGCGGCTGGAGTACGAGGGCGAGCTCGCGGTGGTGATCGGCCGCCGGGCCCGTGACCTGGACGAACGCACCGCCTGGTCGCACGTGCTCGGCCTGACCTGCGCCAACGACGTCACCGCGCACGACTACCGCGCCGACGGGCAGTGGGCGCGGGCGAAGAGCGCGGACACCTTCTGCCCGCTCGGGCCGTGCATCGAGACCGAGCCGGGCGCGGGGCCGTGGGGGCTGCGGACCACGCTGAACGGCCGCACCGTCCAGGAGTCCGACACCGGGGCGATGATCTTCGACGTCGCGCGGATCCTCGCCCACGTGACCCGCTGGATCACGCTGCAGCCCGGCGACGTCGTGCTCACCGGCAGCCCCGGCGGGGTCGGGCCGATGACCGCGGGGGACCGGGTCACCGTCGAGATCGACGGCGTCGGGACCCTGGAGAACCCGGTCGCCGACCGGCCCGCGCCCGTCCCGCACTGAGCCGGCCCGGCCCGCCGCAGCTCGGCTCAGCCCCGGCCCACCGGCTCCGGCGTGTCCAGCTCGGCGGGAGCGGGCGCGCCCGCCACCCCGGCCGCGCTGCGGTAGACGTCGCCGAGCCGGGCCGCCCACGGCGCCGCCGCGAACCGGTCGAGGAACCGCCGCCGGGCCCCGGCCCCGAGCCGGGCGCGCAGCTCGGCGTCGCGGGTCAGCCGCACCACCTCGTCGGCGATCCGGGTGGCGTCGACCGGGGCCAGCAGCCCGGTCTCGCGGGTCACGATCTCCGGGATCCCGCCGACCCGCGTCGCGACCGCCGGGGTCCCGGTGCCGTGGCCGAGCAACAGCATGCGGGGCATCGTGTCGTGCCGGGTCGTGTGCAGCTGCACGTCGGCGGCGCGGAGCAGCGCGACCGGGTCGGTGCTGCGGCGGAACGCCACCCGGCCGGACAGGGCCTCGTCGGCGGCGACGCGCGACTCCAGCCACGGCCGCAGCGGCCCGTCGCCGCCGAGCACCACGGTGAGCGGCTCGTCCGGTCCGATCCCGGCGACGGCGTCGAGCAGCATGTCCTGCCCCTGGCCGCGGCGCATCGGCGCGACCGAGACGGCGACGACCTCGTGGTCGTCCACGCCGAGCCCGCGCCGCAGACGCTCCCGCTCCTCGGGCGTGCCCTCGCCGGGGTCGGCGGCGCCGTCCGGGATCACCGACAGGCCCTCGGTGGACCCGGCGGCGCGGCGGTACCAGTCGCGCTGCAGGGCGGACGTCGCGATCGTGCGATTCATGAACCGCTTGCGTGCCAACGTCTTCGCGGTCCGCCGGAGCTGGTCGCCGCGGTCGGCGGGGTGCTCGTGGATGTGGTGCAGCGTGGACACCGCGGGCACCCGCAGCCGGGCCGCGGCGGCCGAGCCCACGACGTCGGGCCGGGCGCCGTGGGTGTGCACCAGGTCGACACCGTACTCCCGGAACGCGGCGAGGACCTTCAGCACGGCACGCGGGTCCCACGGCGCGACGTTCAGCTCGACCGGTGGCGCCCCGGCGCGGGCCATGCGCTCGGCGACGTCGGAGTGCCCGGACGGGGCCAGCGCGACGACCACCACCCGGAACCCGGCGTCCGGGGCCGCGGCGGCGAGGTCACCGAGCGCGGCGGCGACGCCACGGTCGTCGAGCGACTCGACGAGGTGTCCGATCGTCAGGGTCCTGCTGTGTTCGCTGGTGGGCACGGTGACGTGGCCTCCCGGGGTGGCGCTGCGGGGTCGGTCCTCGGCGGTCGGCCGGTGACCCGGTCGTGGCTCGCCGGTCACCATGACACTACCGAGTGACGACGTCGCGTGACGGGGTCGGACGCTGCGCGCATCGGGCGACACCGGGCGGGGGTGCCTGCCGATCGGGGGAGTGCCGGGCAGCGCCCGGGGTCCGTTACGGTCACTCCGGTGCGCACGGTTCTCGTGATCGGGATCGGGGCCGGTGACCCCGACCACCTCACCCTCCAGGCGGTCCGCGCCCTGCGCCGGGCCGACGTCGTGTTCGTCATCGACAAGGGCCTCGACGGCGGGGGGTCGCAGGACGACCTGCTGGCCCTGCGCACCGAGCTCCTGCGGCGGCACCGCCCGGACGGCGAGTACCGGCTGGTCACCGCGCCCGAGGTGGGCCGGGACCGCGGCACCGAGGTCGAGCGCGACGACGAGCGGTACCGCGACGTCGTGGTCGACTGGCAGGACCGCCGTGCCCGGCTCTACCGCGAGATGCTCGACGCCGAGCTGGCCGACGGGCAGACCGGTGCGTTCCTGGTCTGGGGCGACCCCTCCCTCTACGACGGGACACTGCGCCTGCTCGACCGGGTCCTCGCCGGCGCGGGGGAGCAGTGGTCGGTCGAGTCGGTCGCCGGGATCTCCAGCGTCGCCGCCCTCGCCGCCGCCCACCGGCTGATCCTGAACCGGGTCGGGCGCCCCGTCCTGATCACCACCGGGCGCCGGATCGCCGAGGGGATGCCCACCGACGTCGACGACGTCGTCGTGATGCTCGACGGCCGCACCGCCTTCGCCACGCTGCCCGACGAGCAGCGCCGTGAGCTGCACATCTTCTGGGGCGCCTACCTGGGTACGCCCGACGAGCTGCTCGTCGCCGGGCCGCTCGTCGAGGTGACCGACGAGATCCTGAAGGTCCGGGCCGAGGCCCGGGAGAACAAGGGGTGGATCATGGACACCTACCTGCTGCGCCGGGGTGCCGACGAGCGCTGACCCGCCGCGGCCCGACGACGAGGAGGTCGCATGCGCTACGCCGACGGACCCACCACCGAGGCCACCGCCCGGGTCGCCGCACCGCCCCAGGCGGTGTGGGAGCTGGTGACCGACCCGGAGTTCCTGGCCCGGGCGTCGACCGAGATGCAGCGCGCCTCGTGGGGCGAGGGTGACGAGCCGGGCCTCGGCGCCCGGCTGCACGGCCACCACCGCCACGACGCGATCGGGGAGTGGAGCACCGTCTCCACCGTCACCGGATGGGAGCCGGGGCGGCTGTTCGAGTGGACCGTCGAGCCCGGTGGCGACGGGGGAGCGACCGCCGTGTGGCGGTTCGAGCTCACCCCCGACGGCGACGGCACCGTGCTGCGCCAGTGGGCCCGGATGGGTCCCGGGCCGTCGGGCCTCTCGCAGGCGATCGAGCGGTGGCCGGACAAGGAGGAGCGGATCGTCGAGGGCCGGCTGCGCGAGTGGCGGACCGGGATGGAACGCAACCTCGACGCCGTCCGCGAGCGCCTCGGCTAGTTCCCGTCCGGGTGGCAGCCACGCGCCGGGACGTACGAGCGGTGGCCGTTCTGCGACGACCCGTCACCCCGGCGTCGCCCGCTCGTTGAACGGAGGGGGCCTGCCGCGATCCTGAGAACACGGAGGGTGTTCGTCGTAGATCGTTGAGCCGTTCGGTCCAGCCGACCTGTCACTCGGCGTCCGGTGCCGACCCGTGATCGCCCGGGTCGCCGAGGTCCTCTCAGGAAAGCAACCTCGACGGGTCACCGTTTCGTACCGTCCCGAACCGGACGAGCCGGGTGACCCGGCACGATCCGGCCGCTCCCCAGGGGTGCCCCCGCACCCCGGCCACGCCGGTGCCCGCGCCGTCCTCCACCGCTCCCCAGCACCCTCGCCCACGGCGAGGCGGAAGGACCGCTCGAGATGGGCAAGCACACCCGGACCGGCCACCGTTCGACCGGCGTCGCCGCGGCGGTGGCCGCCGGCCGGTCCCTCCGCGGACGGCGCAGGCACGCCGCTCCCCCCGCGGGCACCGCGCGCCGGATCGCCGCCCCCGCCGCGCTCGCGGCGCTGCTGCTGACCTCCGGCGGGACGGCCGGGACGGCGTTCGCCGGGACGGGCTCCGACGACGACTCGTCGGGCGCCGCGGCGGACTGCCCCGACGGCACCACCCCGGTCGGCGGGTCCTGCTCCGACTCCCCGGGATCGTCGGGGTCCTCCTCCGGGGGGCTGGGTGACCTCATGACCGGCGCGGACGTCGTCGGCTCGGTGCTGGGACCGGGCGGCTCGGGATCGGGCTCGCCGGGTTCCTCGGCGGACGGCGGCCCGGGCAGCGACACATCGGACACGGCCTCGGGGACGTTTGGGAAGGACTCCAAGAAGTCGGAGAACGGCTCCGAGAAGTCGGAGAAGGCCGCCGGGAAGTCGGAGAACTCCGGGAAGTCGGACCAGGACTTCGAGGAGCCGGACCGGGACTCCGCCGGCTCGGCCGGTTCGAAGGACTCCGCCGGCTCGGCCGGTTCGAAGGACTCCGCCGGCTCGGCCGGTTCGAAGGACTCCGCCGGCTCGTCCGGTTCGAAGGACTCCGCCGGCTCGTCCGGTTCGAAGGACTCCGCCGGCTCGTCCGGTTCGAAGGACTCCGCCGGCTCGTCCGGTTCGAAGGACTCCGCCGGCTCGTCCGGCTCGAAGGACTCCGCCGGCTCGTCCGGCTCGAAGGACTCCGCCGTCCCCTCGACCGGTCCGCTCGACGCGGTCCCCGGCCTCGGCGACCTCACGAGCGGCCTCGGCACGGGCGTCGACCTGAACACCCCGACGAAGCCCCTGACGTCGCTGCCCGACCCGGCGCAGACCCTGTCCGACGCCGGTTCCTCGGTGCCCGGCGCCGGGCAGGCCGGCTCGCTGGTCGACACCGCGGTGGGCGCCGCGGGCACCGTCGTCGGCACCGACACCGGCAACAGCCCGCTGGCCGGCCCGACCGACACCCTCACCGGTCTCGGCGACGTCGTGCCGGAGCTGCCGTCGGTCCCCGGCGTCACCGACGGCAGCACCGACGAACTCCCCGACGTCCCCGGCCTCACCGCGGGCGGACCGCTGGAGGGCCTCAACGAGATCGCGGGCCTGCCCGACACCACCCCGCTGACCGGCAGGGACGGCCCACTGCCGGACCTGTCCGGCGTCGCGCGCACGGCGGGCCTGCCCGACTACTCGGGTCTCGGCGGCCTGCCGGACGTCGCCGGGGTCGTCGGCGGCCCGAGCACCGGGCCCACGCAGGTCGACCTGGCGTCGAAGAACACCGACGGCGTGGCCGGGACCGCCACCGTCGACTCCGACACCGTCTCCGGCACCGCGACCGGCATGGACCCGGACGCCCGCTACGTGTCGTTCTTCTACGGCGCGACCTCCAGCGCCACCAACAACAACCCCTGCATCCTCGACGGCACCAACCCGCTGCCCGGCGGCCAGACCGTCGGCGAGTGGGAGGTCGACGAGAACGGCAACGGCACCCTGGAGGCGCCCAACCCGTCGGGGAACATGTACAAGCTCACGGGCGGCACCATGTCGATCCGCAAGGTCGAGCACGGCTTCGACAAGGCCACCGCCCCGCCGGTGAACCCGCTGTCGTACTCGCTGTCCAGCTGCGGCGCGATGGAGCGGATCTCCACCGCCGACCCGGTCACCGACGCCGTCCCGAAGCTCCCGACGGCGAACGTCCCCGGCACCCCCTACGTCTCCGGTCCGGGTCTGCAGGGCTGATCGACGCGCGGGCGGCGCGGTGCTGTGGTCGGATCGGTCCGTGCTCGGCAGCGCTCTGGATACCGTCCTCGACCGCACCCTGGTCCCCGGCTACTCACGGATCGGGTACCTGCTGCGGCGCCCGGGGTGGAGCGGTGACCGCGCCGACCCGCCGCGCGGCGCCCTGACCGGGCGCACCGCGCTGGTGACCGGCGCGGGCGGCGGGCTGGGGGAGGCGATCGCGACCGGGCTCGTCCGGCTCGGTGCGACGGTGCACCTGCTCGTCCGCTCCCGGGACAAGGGGGGCGCCGCGCAGGACCGGATCCTGGCCGCCGTCCCCGGCCTGTCCCGCGACCGGCTCCCGGTGCAGGTCTGCGACCTGGGTGAGCTCGCCGACGTGCGCGCGTTCGCGACCCGCTTCGCCACCGAGGTCGACGCGCTGGACGTCCTGGTGCACAACGCCGGGCTGCTCCCGCCCGAGCGCAGCGAGACCTCCGAGGGCAACGAGCTGACCCTGGCCGTGCACGTCCTCGGACCGCTGCTGCTGACCCGGCTGCTCACCGACACCCTCGCGGCCGGCGCCGAGCGGTCCGGAACCGACTCCCGGGTGATCATCATGTCCTCGGGCGGCATGTACGCCCAGCCCCTGCGTGACGACGACCTGCAGTTCCGCACCGGTGACTACGGCGGCACCGCGGCCTACGCCCGCACCAAGCGGATGCAGGTCGTCCTGACCGGTCTGCTCGCCGACGAGCTGGCCCCCCGGCACGTCACCGTGCACGCACTGCACCCCGGGTGGGCCCGCACCCCGGGCGTCACCGGGTCGCTGCCGTTGTTCGACAAGGTGGTCGGCCCCGTGCTGCGCACCCCGGCGCAGGGCGCGGACACCGCGGTGTGGCTCGCGGCCGCGCCGTCGTCGGCGCTCGGGACCGGCCGGTTCTGGCACGACCGCGCCCCGCGCCCGGCGCACTACCTGTCGCGGACCCGGGAGACCCCGGCCCAGCGCGAACGGTTCCGCGCCGAGGTGGACCGGCTCACCGGCTGAGCCCGGGCGCCTGCAGCAGGGTGCGGGCGGCGCGCGTGACGTGGTCCAGCACCGTGTCCGGGTCGGCCCGCCCGACCGCGCCGCCGGGCAGCAGCGGCTGGACCAGGCTCAGCCCGAGCAGCCAGGTCAGGACCAGCTCCGCGCGCAGTTCGGCGTCGGCCCGGTCGGCGGCGCCGGTGGCCTGCGCGGCGAACGCCTCGGTGAACGCCCCGGCCAGCTCCACCCGCACGGCCGCGGCCGCCTCCGACGTCCCGGCCGAGCGCACGACGGGCCCGAACAGGTCGCGCTCGGGCCCGTCGCCGCCGTCGAGGATCGACCGCAGCAGGCGGGTCAGGAGCTCCTCGGGCGGGCCGTCGTGCAGCACGGCGAGGGCGCGCTCGGCGGCGACCCGGGCGAACAGGGCGTCCTTGCTGCCGAAGTAGCGGAAGAGCAGCGCCTGGTTCACCCCGGCCCGGTCGGCGATCGCGCGGACCGAGGTGCGGTCGTAGCCGTGCTCGGTGAACAGGTCCGCGGCCGCGGCGAGCAGGGCGCTGCGGGTGCTGTCACCGGAACGGGCGGACGGGGCGGCGGTCACGGGGGAGTGCTCCTTCGTACGACGGGTGCGGCGCGGGAACCGGCCGCGGCGGATCCGGTGTCGGCGACCGTAGCGTCCGGGCGCCGGCGCATGGCGCGGCGCGACGCGGGGTACGCACGGTCGATACCGCACACCGCCCGACACACGGCCACACCGAGGAGACCCGCGACCGATGGCATCCGCTTCAGGTGACGAGAACGAGTTCCAGCCGGAGGCGCCGGACATGGCGTCGGCGATGCAGCTGGACACCGACGAGGCGCTGACCGGTCCGTCGGACACCGACCCGCTGGACTCCGGCTACGTCCCGCCGGACCGTCCCTACGGCGTCGAGGACAACGCGGTGACCGCGGCGGGGCAGGAGGAGGGCGAGTCGCACGAGGCGCGACTGGCCCGGGAGCTGCCCGACGAGCTGCCCGAGGGCGACCCGGGCCGCTCCGGCCGGTTGACCGCCGCCGCCGACTCCGCGGCGGGCGACCCGGCGGTCGACGGCGCCGGGACCGACGTGGGCATCGACGGCGGCGCGGCCAGTGCCGAGGAGGCCGCCGTGCACGACGTCGACGAGGGCATCGTGCCGGTGGTCGACGAGTCCCCGGTCGGGGATCCGGAGGTCAGCGACCAGCTCGCGCGCGACGCCGACCACGCCGACGAGGCGGCGGCCGACGCCGAGTGGGACGCCTCGACCGACCCCGAGTGGGCCGAGCAGAACAGCTGAGCGGCACCCGGCACACACGAGGGCCCCGGTACCGCGTCGTGCGGTCCGGGGCCCTCGTCGTGGGTGGGAGCGTGCGCTCAGGGGGTGGTGGGGCCCGCCGCGCTGCCGGTCAGCCGGGCGATGGCGCCGTCGAGGTCGAGGTGGTCGTGCTCCTCGCCGAGGTCGACGATCTCCAGCGTCGAGTCGACGAACTGGGCCAGCAGGTCGCGGTCGACCTCCAGGACGGCGGACCCGCCGTCGGAGCGGATCTCCAGCTCGACGACGTCGTAACCGTCGATGCGCCGGGGCGCCATCCGGATGTCACCGATGCCGGTGGGCGTGGTCAGGCCCTCGATCACGAGGTCGCGGGCGACGAGCCACTCGATCCAGCGGTCGGAGGACCGGCGCACCGAGAACGAGATCGCGAACGGGTCCGAGGCGCGGTACGCCCAGCGGCTCACGATCGGCGACGCCTGCCCGTGCAACACGGTGAAGACGTCCTGCTGGACCGACTCGCTGGCCATCGTGCTCCGCCTCTCCTGGACCCCCCGACCGCCGCGGTACCGCGACGGCCTCACACGGAACATCGTCGGAACGGGCCCGGACGCTGCACCCGGCGCCGGTTTTCACCCGTTCGCGCCAACTGTCATTCACCTCACGGTACCCAAGGCGCGCAAAGGGTGTAACGCGAGGCCGGGTTCCGGCGAGGGACGCCGTCCGGTACGAGACCCGGTGACGCTGGGTGCCGGTGCGGGCCGACCGTCCCGTCAGCCGCGGTCGACGCGGTCGACCACCCAGATCCCGCCGGTGCCGGAGCGGACCGGCTGGGTGAGCCGGATCGTCGAGCGCTGCGCCGACCGGCCGTCGGTGGCGGCGTACACGCCGTTGCCGAGGCGGGTGACGGTCGGGTTCCGGTAGCCGAGCTCGCTGCCGACGTAGGAGATCGTGACCTCCTCCGGGTCGAGCAGCCACGGGTCGCCGCCGGCGTCGGACTGCTGCTGCATCCGCTTCGCGGTCGCCGCGTCGCCCGCGGGCCACATCGGCGACGCCGCCGCGGCCGCCCCCGGGGCGCCGGTGCGGCCCGTCCCGGTGCCGCCGCCGTCGGTGCCGCCGCGCCCGGGTGCGGGCGCGGCCGTCGTGCGGGACGGGTCCGCGGTGCGGCTCGGCGCGGGGGTCGTCGTCGGCGTGGGCGTCGGGGTCGGAGTCGGGGTGGCGGTCGGCGCCGTCGTCGGGACCGGCGACGGGGTGCGCCACGCCGCGGGGAGCTCGCCGTTGCCGCAGCCGGCCAGCAGCAGCACGAGGACCAGCAGCGCCAGCCCCACGAGCACGCCGCGCAGCAGCAGCCGCGGCCCGTACCGGCCCACCCGCAGGCGGGACACCGACACGTCGGGGGTCGGCACCTTCGGCAGGTTCGGCACGGTCACGCGGGCACCTTACGATCACCGGCCCGCCCGGGCGGGCCGACCTCGCCGCCACCATCGCGTGATCGGCACCGCACGGTCGGTGCCCGGCCGGCGGCGGCCGTCGCGCACTGCCGGGGCGCCGGTGGAGTGACTAGGGTCGCGGTACGGCCGCACGGGCGGCCCCGCACGACGGGCCCGGGGCACGGGCCCCCCGCACGAGCCCACCGAGGTGCACCCCATGGCGACCGGCAGCCCGGCGACGGAGAAGTTCCTCGCCGCCCGCGACTTCCTGCTGACCCACCGCGAGGACTACGACACGGCCTACCGCGACTTCCGCTGGCCGGAGCTCGAGGAGTTCAACTTCGCGCTCGACCACTTCGACGTCGTCGCCGCCGATCCCGAGCGGGGCGCGCGGAAGGCGCTGTGGATCGTCGAACAGGACGGCTCGCAGGCGCACTGGACGTGGGCGGAGCTGTCCGAGCGGTCCAACCGGGTCGCGAACTGGCTGCGTGCGCAGGGCGTCGCCCGGGGCGACCGGATCATCCTGATGCTCGGCAACCAGCTGGAGCTGTGGGAGACACTGCTGGCGGCGATGAAGCTGGGCGCCGTCGTGATCCCCGCGACCACCCTGCTCACCCCGGCCGACCTGCAGGACCGGGTGGACCGCGGGCGGGCCGCGCACGTCGTCGTCGGGGCGGACGACGCCGGCAAGTTCGACGACGTCGGCGGCGACTACACCCGCATCGCCGTCCGCGGCGCCGTGGCGGGCTGGCGCGACTACACCGGCGAGGCCTACTCGGCCGCCGCCGAGTTCACCCCGGACGGCGCCACGAAGGCGTCGGACACGCTGCTGCTGTACTTCACCTCCGGCACCACGGCGAAGCCGAAGCTGGTGGAGCACACCCACACGTCCTACCCGGTCGGGCACCTGTCGACGATGTACTGGATCGGCCTCGAGCCCGGCGACGTGCACCTCAACATCTCCTCGCCCGGCTGGGCCAAGCACGCCTGGTCGAACGTGTTCGCGCCGTGGATCGCCGAGGCGACGGTCCTCGTCATGAACTACGCCCGGTTCGACGCCGAGTCCGTCCTGTCGGTCCTGGACTCCTGCGGCGTGACCAGCTTCTGCGCCCCGCCGACGGTGTGGCGGATGCTGATCCAGGCCGACCTGTCCGGGCTGGCGACGCCGCCGACCAAGGTCGTCGGGGCGGGGGAGCCGCTCAACCCCGAGGTCATCGAGCAGGTCGAGAAGGCGTGGGGCCTGCGCATCCGCGACGGGTTCGGCCAGACCGAGTCCTCGGTGCAGATCGGCAACCCGCCCGGGCAGCCGGTCAAGCCGGGCTCGATGGGCAGGCCGATCCCCGGGTTCGTCGTCGCACTGGTCGACCCGGCCACCGGGAAGGTCGCCGACGAGGGCGAGATCTGCCTGGACCTCGACCACCGCCCGACCGGGCTGATGGTGGGCTACGCCGACGACCCGGAGCGCAACGCCGAGGCCATGGCCGGCGGGTTCTACCACACCGGCGACGTCGGCTCCCGCGACGAGTCGGGCTACATCACCTACGTCGGCCGGGCCGACGACGTGTTCAAGGCCAGCGACTACCGGATCAGCCCGTTCGAGCTGGAGAGCGTGCTGATCGAGCACCCGGCGGTCGCCGAGGCCGCGGTCGTGCCGTCCCCGGACCCGGTCCGGCTCGCCGTGCCGAAGGCCTACGTGGTGCTCGCCAAGGGGCACGAGCCGACCGAGGAGACGGCGACGGCGATCCTGCGGTTCGCCTACGACAACCTCGCGCCCTACAAGCGGATCCGCAGGCTCGAGTTCTTCGAGCTGCCGAAGACGATCTCCGGCAAGATCCGCCGGGTCGAGCTGCGCGGCCGGGAGGGCGAGATCCACGCCGACCCGGCCGCGACGCCGCCCACCGAGTACACCCTGTAGACCCGGCGGGGGCCGGGTCACCCGTCGCCGAAGTGACCCGGCCACTGCTGGTAGGGGATGCGGGTGATCTCGAGGACCTCGCCCATCCGCGACCACTCGTTGCGGCCCAGGCGGGCCAGCGGGGCGAGCCGGTGGATGTCGGGCAGGGAGTTGCCGCGCTCGTCGGTGACGAACACGCTCTCCTCGATCGCGGCGTGCACGACCCGGCCGATGACGACGGTCGAGTTGCCGAGCTCGATGTTCGCGTGCAGCACGCACTCCAGGGCGACCGGTGACTCGGCGACCCGCGGCGGCGCCACGACCGACGACGCCTCGGCCGTCAGCCCGACCGAGGAGAACTCGCTGATCTCGGCGGGGAAGTCGGTGCCGGTCGCGTTGATCTTCTCGAACATCGGCTCGTTCGCCAGGCAGACGACGAACTCGCGGGTCTCCGACACGTTGCGCAGGGAGTCCTTCTTCCCGACCGACGTGAACTGGATCATGGGCGGGTCCACGCAGGACACCGTGAAGAACGAGTGCGGGGCGAGGTTGTCGACGCCGTCGGCCGAGCGGGTGGAGACCCAGGCGATGGGTCGGGGGACGACGACGCTGGTCAGGAGCTTGTAGAACGGGCCGCTGCCCATCTCGTCCGGCTTGAGGTCCGTGCGCATGCCCATGATCCTGCCCGGCCTGCCCGCACCCTGCGCGCGCGCCGCTCTAGGTTCGGCGCATGGGAACACGTGGCCGCGCGGCCGGACTGGCCGCCGGGATCGTCGCCGACGCACTGCTCGGCGACCCGCGCCGGGGCCACCCGGTCGCCGGCTTCGGCACGCTCGCCGCCCGGCTGGAGGGCCGGATGCACCGCGACGCCGTCGCACCCGGGGTGGCCTACACCGCGATCCTGGTCGGGTCCGTGGTCGCGGCGGGGGTGGTCGCCGAGGCGGCCGCGACGCGTGCGGGGGCCCGGGCCGAGCCCGTCGTGCGGGCCGGGCTGACCGCCGTCGCCACCTGGGCCGTGCTCGGCGGGACCTCGCTGGTGGGGGAGGGCGCCGCGCTGGCCGCGTCGCTCGACTCCGGTGACCTGGCCGCCGCCCGTGCCCGGATCCCGCACCTGTGCGCGCGCGACCCGGAGCTGCTCGACGCCGACGGCATGGCCCGCGCGGGGGCCGAGTCGCTGGCCGAGAACACCTCCGACGCCGTCGTCGGGCCGCTGGTGTGGGGTGCGGTCGCCGGCATCCCGGGGCTGCTGGGCTACCGCGCGGTGAACACCCTCGACGCGATGGTCGGCTACCGCTCCGCCCGGCACGCCCGCTTCGGGTGGGCCTCGGCCCGTCTCGACGACGTGGTCAACCTGGCCCCGGCCCGGGTCACCGCGGTGGTCACGGTGGCCGTCGCGCCGCTGGTGGGTGGCTCGCCCGCGTGCGCGCTGCGGGCCTGGCGCCGCGACGCCGCCGGGCACCCCAGCCCGAACGCCGGCCCGGTCGAGGCGAGCGCCGCCGGTGCGCTCGGGCTGCGTCTGGGCGGGCCGACGGTCTACGCCCACGGCACCGAGGACCGCCCGTCGCTCGGCGACGGGCACCCGCCCCGGGTGGCCGACCTGCACCGCGTCGCGCGGCTGTCCCGGCTGGTGGCCGGGGCGGCCGGGCTGCTCGCCGTCGCGACGGCGGCGGTGCTGGGGCGGCGGCGCGGCTGAGCCGGTCGCCCCGTACCTGCCCCCGTCGGCCCGGTCCCGGTGCCGGTTCCGACCGACGTGGCCGTATTCGTCGCCCCGGTCTCCATACCTACCCGGTCGGCGAGGGTGGATCGCCGGGAGTTCGCTTACCGGGTGAGCGAGTCGGGAGAGAAATCGTCCCGGAGGGTGGCGGCCCTGGGCGCCGCTGACCGAGCACGGCCGGCGGGAAACGACCGACGGGGCCACCCTGTCGGACGGGGTGAGTTCGCTTACCGGGTGAGCGAACTCGGCCGGGGCGAACAGGCGGAGGGGACCCGCGCCCTCGGTGAGCGGGTCCGGCGACGCAGTGCTCCGGCGCGGGGAGCGGAGCCCGGCGCAGCATCCGGGGAGCCCGGCACGGCACCCCGACACGGCACCGCACCCTGCAGGGCGGCGGCCCGCGACGGGTGTGGCGCGGTGCGGGATCAGCCCGAGCCCGGACCGGACCCGGCGGCGGCGTCGCGGGTGGTGCCGGGGGCGCTGTCGTCGGCACGGTCGGCGGCACGGTCGGCGGGGACGGGCTCGTCGCCGAAGCCGTCGCGGCCGGAGAGCTGGTCCCGCAGGCTGCCCGCCTTCTCGCGCTTCCCGCTGCGCTGCAGCAGTTCCAGCCGGATGAACAGCACCAGGGCGACCAGGGCGACGGCGCCGAAGGTCAGCCACTGCAGGGCGTAGGAGAAGTTGCTGAACGGCGCTCCGCCCCCGACCGGCGCGACCGGGATCGGGTCCAGCACGCCGGGCTGGCCGGCCTCCAGCACGACGACGCCCTCGACCGGGGTCAGGCCGGTGGCGGCGGCGACCGAGCGGGAGTCCGACACGTAGACCTGGCGGGTGCCGTTCTCGACCAGCGGGGGGCGGCCCTGCGGGTCGGTCTCGTCCAGGCGCAGCCTGCCCTCGACGGTCACCGGCCCGGCGGGCGCGGCGGCGTAGTCGGGCACGGCGCCCCGGTCCGCGGCCGGGACCGACCCCCGGTTCACCACGACGGTCCGGCCGTCGGTGAGCCGCAGCGGCGTCAGCACCTCGAAGGCGGGCGCGCCGTCGACGACCCGCAGGCGGACCAGGGTCTCCGCGGCACGGTCGAAGGTGCCGGCCAGGGTGACCCGGCGCCACTGGTCGTCGGCGCCGATCGCCGTACCGGGCGGGACGAGCGTGTCGAACCCGACGGCGGGCGTCGCGTCGGCGGTGGCGATGGCCCGGCTCTGCGCGGAGCGCTCGGACTCACGGTCGAACTGCCACGGCGCGAGCAGCGTGTAGCAGGCGACGGCGAAGGCCAGCACCGCGACGACGAACGCGATCCACCCGGGACGCAGCAGGAAACGCACGCGGCCCAGGGTAGCCGCGCCCGCGGGCGGTCCCGCCGGGGCGATACTTCCGGCCGTGGTGGTTCAGGGAGCGGTCCTCGTCGCGGGGACGACGTCGGACGCGGGCAAGAGCGCCGTCGTCGCCGGCATCTGCCGGTGGCTGCACCGGCGCGGCGTCTCGGTGGCGCCGTTCAAGGCGCAGAACATGAGCAACAACTCGGTCGTCACCCCGGACGGCGGCGAGATCGGCCGCGCGCAGGCGATGCAGGCCTTCGCCAGCGGCATCGCCCCCTCGGTCGACCTGAACCCGGTGCTGCTCAAGCCCGGCGGGGACCGGACCTCGCAGGTCGTCGTGCGCGGCCGCGCCGACGGCCAGGTGTCGGCGCTGTCCTACCGGCACCGCACCGCGGCGCTGTCCGACGTCGTCGCCGACTCCCTGGCCCGGCTGCGCGCCCGCCACGACGTCGTGGTCTGCGAAGGAGCTGGCTCGCCCGCGGAGATCAACCTGCGGGCCACCGACCTCGCCAACATGGGCTTCGCCCGGCGCAACGACCTGCCGGTGCTGGTCGTCGGCGACATCGACCGCGGCGGGGTGCTCGCGCACCTGTTCGGCACCCTCGCCGTGCTCGACCCGGCCGACCAGGCGCTGATCGCCGGTTTCGTGATCAACAAGTTCCGCGGGGACCCCCGCCTGCTCGACCCCGGCCTCGACCGGCTGCGCGAGCTCACCGGGCGGCCGACGCTCGGCGTGCTGCCCTTCGCCGAGGGCCTCTGGCTCGACGCCGAGGACTCGCTCTCGGCCGTCGCCGACGGGGTGCTCGGACGCCCGGCCCCGCCGCGCGGCGGGCAGTGGCTGCGGGTCGCCGTCGTCCGGTTCCCGCGGATCTCCAACGCCACCGACGCCGAGGCGCTGGCCTGCGAACCGGGCGTCGCCGTGCGGTACGTGACCGAGCCGTCGCGGATCGCCGACACCGACGTCGTCGTGCTGCCCGGGACCAAGGCGACCGTGTCGGACCTGGCCTGGCTGCGCGCGTCCGGGATGGCCGACGCGGTGCGCGCGCACGCCGCGGCCGGGCGCCCGGTGCTGGGGATCTGCGGCGGGTACCAGATGCTCGGGCACACGGTCTCCGACCCGGACGGCGCCGAGGCCGCTCCCGGTACGACCGTCGACGGGCTGGGGCTGCTGGACCTCGAGATCGCGTTCGACCCGGTCAAGCACCTCGCCACCCCCACCGCGACGGCGTGGGGCGAGACCGTCACCGGCTACGAGATCCACCACGGCCGTGTCGTGCGCTCCGGCGACCCCGGCCTGATCGGGGACGAGGGCAGCGACCGCGGCAACGTCCTGGGCACGCACTGGCACGGCCTCGCCGAGAACGACGGCTTCCGGCGGCTGCTGCTCACCCGCCTCGCCGACGAGGCAGGGCGGACCGGGTTCGTGGTGGCGCAGGACACGTCGTTCGCGGCCGAGCGCACCCGGCAGGTGGATCTGCTGGGCGACCTGGTCGAACACCACCTCGACACGTCGTCACTTGAACATGTGATCGGACACGGTGCGCCGCCGGACCTCCCGGTGCTGACCTCCGGTCTGGCAGCCTCACCCGCGTGAGCACGAGCACCGCCCCCGCCGCCGGACCTCCCCGTTTCCCGTTCTCCGCCGTCGTCGGCCACGACGACCTGCGGCTGGCGCTGCTGCTCAACGCCGTGCACCCGGGTGTCGGTGGTGTCCTGGTGCGCGGGGAGAAGGGCACCGCGAAGTCCACGGCGGTGCGCGCGCTGGCCGCGCTGCTGCCCTCGCACGAGGTCGTCGACGCCTGCCGGTTCGGCTGCGACCCCGCCGCGCCGGACCCGTCCTGCCCGGACGGGCCGCACCCGGCGGGCGCAGCGGGCGGTCCCCGCCCGGCCCGGCTGGTCGAGCTGCCCGTCGGCGCGACCGAGGACCGCCTGGTCGGCTCGCTCGACCTGGAGAAGGCGCTGTCCGAGGGCCGCCGCGCCTACCAGCCCGGCCTGCTCGCCGACGCCCACCGCGGGGTGCTCTACGTCGACGAGGTCAACCTCCTGCACGACCACCTCGTCGACCTGCTGCTCGACGCCGCCGCGATGGGCCGCGCGCACGTCGAGCGCGACGGCGTGTCCGTCTCGCACGCGGCCCGGTTCCTGCTGGTCGGCACGATGAACCCGGAGGAGGGCGAGCTGCGCCCGCAGCTGCTCGACCGGTTCGGGCTGACCGTGGAGGTGCGGGCCAGCCGCGACGTCGACACCCGGGTCGAGGTGACCCGGCGGCGGATGGCGTTCGAGGACGACCCGGCCGGGTTCGTCGCCCGCTTCGCCCCGGACGAGACCGCCACCGCGGCCCGGCTCCGCGCCGCGCAGGCCCACGTCGCCGCCGTCGCGGTGAGCGACCGGGAGCTGCGGCGGATCGCGTTCGTGTGCGCCCGGTTCGACGTCGACGGCATGCGCGCCGACCTGGTCATCACCCGGGCCGCGGCCGCGCACGCCGCCTGGGAGGGCCGCGACGCGGTCACCGCCGACGACGTGCGCGTCGCCGCCCGGCTCGCGCTGCCGCACCGCCGTCGTCGCGACCCGTTCGACGAGCCCGGCCTGGACCCGGCCGAGCTGGACCGCGCCCTCGCCGACGCCGAGGACCACCTGGGCCCCGAGGACGACCCGGACCCCGACGACGACCCGGACCCCGGCGGCCCCGGCCCCGACGACCCGGCCGGGCCGCAGGACGGTCCGGACGGCCCCGACGCCGGCGACGAGCCCGGCGACGCCGACCCGACCGGGGACACGCCCCCCGCCGGCGGCGACCCGCGCGGCGACGGCGGGACCGGCACCGGTGAGCGCGCCGAGGCTCCCGGCACCGACGGCACCGGCGGCACCGACGGCGGGGACGACGCCACCGACCCGGCGACGCCCGGCGACGACCGGGCCCCGGAGACCGCCGAGGCCCCGGCCGGTGGCGACGGCGGGGACGGCCGGGCCGTCGTCGTCGGGGACGCCGCGCGGCTGCACCGGGCGACGGTCCGGAAGTTCACCGTCCCCGGGCTGGGCGCGGGCGCGCCGGGCCGCCGCTCCCGGGCCCGCACCGACGCCGGTCGCGTCGTCCGTCCGTCCGGGGCCGGGACCACCCGTGCCGCGGACCTGCACCTGCCCGCGACCGTGCTCGCCGCCGCGCCGCACCAGGCCGGGCGCGGGCGCCGCGGGCCGGGCCTGCTGGTCCACCGCGACGACCTGCGCCGCGCCGAGCGGGAGGGCCGCGAGGGGAACCTGGTGCTGTTCGTCGTCGACGCGTCCGGCTCGATGGCCGCGCGCACGCGGATGACCGCCGTCTCGGGGGCCGTGCTGGGGCTGCTCCGCGACGCCTACCAGCGCCGGGACAAGGTCGGGCTGGTCACCTTCCGGGCCCGGTCCGCGGAGCTGGCGCTGCCGCCGACGTCGTCGGTGCCGACCGCCCAGCAGCGCCTGTCCCGGCTGCGCACCGGCGGGCGGACCCCGCTGGCCGGTGGCCTGCTCAAGGCCCGCGCCGTGCTCGACGCCGAGCGCCGCCGCGACCCGCGCCGCCGCCCGCTGGTCGTGCTGCTCACCGACGGGCGGGCCACCGTCGCCGCCCGCGACGGCGGGGACCCCGTCGCCGACTCCCGCCGCGCCGCCGGGCTGCTGGCCGCGGACGGGGTGCACACCGTCGTCGTCGACTGCGAGGCGGGCCACGTCCGCCTCGGGCTCGCCGCGCCGCTCGCCGCCGCCGCGGGCGGCGAGCTGGTGACCCTCGACGAGTTGACCGCCGACAGCGTGGGCGACCTGGTCCGGGAGACCCGGTCCGCCCGCGCCGCCTGAGAGGAGACCACCGTGCCGCAGGGACAGGTGTCCGTCACGCCCACCGACGGGCTCACCACCCGCCAGCGTCGCAACCGGCCGCTGCTGGTCGTGCACACCGGGGTGATGAAGGGGAAGTCGACCGCCGCGTTCGGGATGGCGCTGCGCGGCTGGAACCAGGGCTGGTCGATCGGGGTGTTCCAGTTCGTGAAGTCCGCGAAGTGGAAGGTCGGCGAGGAGGAGGCGTTCCGCGCCCTGGGCGAGGTCCACTCCCGGACCGGGCAGGGCGGGCCCGTCGAGTGGCACAAGATGGGCTCGGGCTGGTCCTGGTCGCGCAAGGCCGGCACCGAGACCGACCACGCCGCCGACGCCGCCGAGGGCTGGGCCGAGATCCGCCGCCGGATCGGGACCGAGGCGCACCGCGTCTACGTGCTCGACGAGTTCACCTACCCGCTCAAGTGGGGCTGGATCGACGTCGACGAGGTGGTCGACGTGCTCACGAACCGGCCCGGGCAGCAGCACGTCATCATCACCGGCCGCGACGCCCCGCAGGCCCTGGTCGACGCCGCCGACCTGGTCATGGAGACCACGAAGGTCAAGCACCCGATGGACGCCGGACAGAAGGGCCAGCGGGGGATCGAGTGGTGAGCACGGCCCGCGCGCTGGTCGTCGCGGCGCCGTCGTCGGGGAGCGGGAAGACCACGGTCGCGACCGGGCTGATGGCCGCGCTGTCGCGGCGCGGCACCCGGGTCGCACCGTTCAAGATCGGGCCGGACTACATCGATCCCGGCTACCACACCCTCGCCGCGGGCCGCCCGGGCCGGAACCTCGACGTCGTCCTGCAGGGCGCCGACCGGCTCGCCCCGCTGGCCCGGCACGGCGCGCGGGATGCCGACGTCGCCGTCGTCGAGGGGGTGATGGGCCTGTTCGACGGCCGCATCGCCGACGGCGCCGGGTCGACCGCCCAGGTCGCGGCGGCCCTGGGGGCGCCGGTGGTGCTGGTCGTCGACGTCCGGGGTCAGTCCCGGTCGCTGGCCGCGCTGCTGCACGGTTTCCGCAGCTTCGACGACTCCGTGCAGGTAGCCGGGGTGATCCTGAACCGGGTCGGGTCCGACCGGCACGCGCAGGTCTGCCGGGCCGCGGCCGAGGAGGTCGGGCTCCCGGTGCTGGGCGCGGTCCCGCGCCGCGCCGAGCTGGCGGTGCCCTCGCGGCACCTGGGCCTGGTCACCGCCGCCGAGCACGGCTCCGCCGCGACCGCCGCGGTGGACGCGATGGCCGAGCTCGTCGCCGAGCACGTGGACCTCGACGCCGTCCTCGCGCTCGCCCGCCCGCTGCCCGGCGGACCCGTCTGGGACCCGGCGGCCGAGCTCGGGACGGACCCGGTGCCGGGTCGTCCGGTGGTCGCGCTCGCGGGGGGCCCGGCCTTCGGGTTCGGCTACGCCGAGCACGCCGAGCTGCTCAGCGCGGCCGGTGCCGACGTGACGACCTTCGACCCGCTGCGCGACCCCGCGCTCCCGGCGGGCACGGCCGCGCTCGTGCTGCCCGGCGGCTTCCCCGAGGAGCACGTCGGCGCGCTCGGGGACAACGCGCCGCTGCGGGCGCAGGTCGCCGCGCTGGCCGCGTCCGGGGCGCCGGTGCACGCCGAGTGCGGCGGGCTGCTGTACCTGTGCCGCGACCTCGACGGGACGCCGATGTGCGGGGTCCTCGACGCGTCGGCGGGGATGACACCGCGGCTCACCCTCGGCTACCGCGACGCGGTCGCGGTGTCGGCGTCGCCGCTGTTCGCGGCGGGTGAGCGGGCCGGGGCGCACGAGTTCCACCGGTGCGCGGTCACCCCGAGGGCCGGGGCCGCCCCGGCCTGGGCGTGGCGCGGCGGCGAGCCGGAGGGCTACGTCGACGCCCGGGTGCACGCGTCGTTCCTGCACACCCACCCGGCCGGGGTGCCCGGCGCCGTCGCCCGGTTCGTCGCGGCGGCCCGCGCCGGCGCCCCGGCCGCGATCGCATGATCACCGGCCGGGGAGCGGAGCCCCCGCGGGCCGAGCGCTCCGCTCCACGGCCGGTGGTCACCGTCGGGGTGGGGCTGCGGGCGGGCACGTCCGAGGCCGCGGTGCGCGCGCTGCTGGACCGGGTGGCCGCCGCGCACGGGCTGGAGCTCGGGGACGCCGTCGTCGCCACCCTGCACCGGCGGGTGTCGGAACCGGGGCTGCGGGCGGCCGTCGCACCGCGGGAGCCGCACGGGTTCGCGGCCGCCGCGCTGGCCGCGGTCGCGGTGCCGAGGCCGGATGCCCGGGTGGCCGCGGCCGTCGGGACCCCGTCCGTCGCAGAGGCCGCCGCGCTGCTCGCCGCCGGCGACGGGGCCCACCTGGTCGTCGGTAAGACCGCTGGTCAGGGCGTCACCGTCGCCGTGGCCGCCCGATCGGCGGATGTGGGATTGCCCTCCGGGGTCTCCTCCGAAACATGCGGGCCCGGCTATCGTCCGGCGTCGCCGTCGAGCGGGGGGCCCGCGCAGGGAACCGCTGCCACCGCCGGGCGTCGGAGTCCGGGAGAGGAACGTCGTTGAACGCGCACCACGAGCAGTACCTGGTCGGGCTGGACCTGGCCGGCCGCCGGGCCGTCGTCGTCGGTGGGGGACAGGTCGCCCAGCGCCGTGTCGCCCGCCTGATCGCCGCGGGAGCGGTCGTCGAGGTCGTCTCGCCCGAGGTCACCCCGGCGGTCGAGGGCATGGCCTCGGCCGGGGAGATCACCTGGACGGCCCGCCGCTGGACCGACGGCGATCTCACCGGCGCCTGGTACGCGATCGCGGCCACCGACGAGGCCGCGACCAACGCCGCCGTCGTCGCCGAGGCCGAGCGGGACCGCGTGTTCTGCGTCCGCGCCGACGACGGCGACAAGGGCACCGCGGTCACCCCCGCCACCGGCGGCTACGACGGGCTCACCGTCGGCGTGCTGGCCCGGGGCGCGCACCGGCGGTCCGCGGCCGTGCGCACCGCGCTGGTCGAGGCGCTGGCCGCCGGTGTCGTCGACGAGTCGGCCGAGCCCCCGCGGGCGGGGGTCGCGCTGGTCGGTGGCGGCCCGGGCGACCCGGAGCTGATCACCGTGCGCGGCCGGCGGCTGCTGTCCCGCGCCGAGGTCGTCGTCGCCGACCGGCTCGGCCCGCGCGACATCCTCGACGAGCTGTCCCCCGAGGTCGAGGTCATCGACGCCTCGAAGATCCCCTACGGCCGCGCCATGGCCCAGGAGCGGATCAACGAGCTGCTCATCTCCCACGCCCGGGCCGGGAAGTTCGTGGTCCGCCTCAAGGGCGGTGACCCGTTCGTCTACGGCCGCGGGTTCGAGGAGGTCCAGGCGTGCGCCGCGGCCGGGGTGCCGGTGACCGTCGTCCCGGGCATCACCAGTGCCTTCGCCGCACCGGCCGTCGCCGGGACGCCGGTGAGCCACCGCGGGGTCGCGCACGAGATCGTCGTCGTGTCCGGGCACGTCGCGCCGGGTGACCCGCGCAGCCTCACCGACTGGACCGCGCTGGGCCGGATGACCGGCACCATCGTGCTGATGATGGCCGTGGAGCGGCTCGGGAAGTTCGCCGAGGCGCTGATCACCCACGGCCGCCCGGCCGACACCCCGGTGCTGATCGTGCAGGACGGCACCACCCGGATCGAGCGGTCGGTCCGCGCGACGCTGGAGACCGCCGAGCAGGTCGCGGCCGAGCAGGAGATCAGCCCGCCGGCGATCGTCGTGATCGGGCCCGTCGCGGGGCTGCAGGCGCCCGTCGGGGGGTGACCCCGGCAACCCGTTGCACACTGCAAGTTTGCAATGTGCAACGATCGCGGGCGTGACGGACGAGATCGATGACGTCGTCGACGCGGTGATGACCGCGAGCCGGGCGATGCTCTCCGTGGTGGCTCGGTCCCTGGCCGCGAGCGAGCACACCGGCGGTGACACGGCCGGCGACGTGACCCTGCCCCAGTACCGCGCGCTGGTCGTGCTGGCCCAGTACGGCACCCGGCGCCCGGCCGACCTGGCCAGGGCGCTGACCGTGTCGGCGTCGACGGCGACCCGGATGTGCGACCGGCTGGTGACCCGCGGCCTCGTCGCGCGCACCCGCACCGGCGACGACCGCCGCGAGGTCGCCGTCGCGCTCAGCCCGGCCGGGCGGGCGCTCGTCGACGAGGTCACCCGGCTGCGCCGCGCCGAGATGCACCGGCTGCTCGCGACGCTGCCCGCCGCCGAGCGCACCGCGGTCCGCGACGCGCTGCGCCGCTTCGCCGAGGCCGCGGGCGAGATCGGCGAGACCGACTGGGCCGTCGCGCCCGTGCCCGCCGAGGACGGTGCCCGGTGACCGCGGTCCGCGCGCTGCACCGCGCGCTCGTCGGCACCCGGCCGGGGCTCGTCGGCCTGGCGACGGTCATCGGGATCGGCGCCGGCATCGGGTCGGTGCTGTTCCACGAGCTGATCCTCGGTGTGACCTGGCTGGTCACCGGCCGGGAGGACTTCTCCGACGCCGGCCGGGTCGCCTCGCCGCACCTGCCCGGGCTGGGGGTCTGGTTCCTGCTCGTCGCCCCGGTGCTCGGCGGCCTGGTGTACGGCCCGCTGGTCCAGCGGTTCGCGCCGGAGGCCCGCGGGCACGGGGTGCCGGAGGTGATGCTCGCCGTCGCGCGCCGGGGCGGGCGGATCCCGGCCACCGTCGCCGCGGTGAAGGCGCTCGCGTCGGGGATCTGCATCGGCACCGGTGGCTCCGTCGGCCGGGAGGGCCCGATCGTGCAGATCGGCTCCGCGCTCGGCTCGGCCATCGGGCAGTGGCTGCGGGTGCCCGCCACCCGGCTGGTCCTGATGGTCGCCTGCGGCGCCGCGGGCGGGATCTCCGCGACGTTCGACGCCCCGATCTCCGGGGTGGTGTTCGGCCTGGAGCTGATCCTGCGGTCGTTCAGCGCCGAGGCGTTCGGCGTGCTGGTGATCAGCTCGGTGGTCGCGAACGTCGTCGCCGAGGTGATCGCCGGGGACCGCGCGATCCTGACCCTGCCGCACTTCGACCTGGGCAGCCCCGCCCAGCTGCCGCTCTACGCGCTGCTCGGGCTGCTCGCGGGGCTGCTGGGCTGGGCCTTCGCCCGCATCCTCTACGTCGTCGAGGACGCCTGCGACGCCGTCTGGCGCGGCCCGGAGTGGCTGCGCCCGGCCGTCGGCGGGCTGCTGCTCGGCGCGCTGCTGCTGGCGCTGCCCCAGATGTACGGCGTGGGCTACCCGGTGCTGGAGGCCGCGATCGGCGGCCGGTACGTCGTCGGGTTCGTGCTCCTGCTCGTCGTCGGGAAGATCCTCGCCTCCAGCCTCACGATCGGCATCGGCGGGTCCGGCGGCGTCTTCGCGCCGTCGCTGTTCGTCGGCGGCACCGCCGGGACCGCCTTCGGCTACGCCGCCGCGGCCCTGTTCCCGGCGCTCGACCTGCACCCCGGCGCGTTCGGCCTGGTCGGCATGGCGGCGGTGTTCGCGGGGGCCGCGCACGCCCCGATCACCGCGGTGCTCATCGTGTTCGAGCTCACCGGCGACTACGCCCTGATCCTGCCGCTGATGGCCGCCGTCGTCCTGGCCACCGGCCTGTCGAATCTGGTGTCGCGGGACAACATCTACACGCTCAAGCTGCTGCGACGCGGGATCGACCTCGCCGCCGACGCCCCGACCGACGAGGCGCTGCGCCGGGTCGTCGTCGCCCAGGTCATGCGGCCCGCCGACGGCACGACGCCCGACCCGGAGCTGCCCGCCCTGGACCCGGACGGCTCCGTGCACGACGTCCTCGGGGTGCTCGCCGCGCACCGGGGCGCCGCGCTGCCCGTGCGGGAGGGGCCGGACGGGCCGCTGCTCGGGACGCTGACCGAGCACGACCTGCTCGACCATCTGCGGGGAGTGGCCGGGCGGGGGACGGTTGACCGCTAACCCGGTCGCGTGATGGGCTCCGGCCGACGACGGAACAGGAAGCCGGTGCGAGTCCGGCGCGGTCCCGCCACTGTCACCGGGGAGTGCCCTCCCCACACCGGCGCCACCGCCCGCGAGGGTGGGAAGGCCGGGGAGGGCGTACCGATCCGGGAGCCAGGACACTGCCCGTCGTCGCGGATTCCCACTGATGAGGGCGCGGACCCTCGAGGAGGACATGCGATGAGCCACGACCTGGTGGTGCTCGGTACCGATCCGTCCGGCGACGCGTCCCGCACGGGGGCGCACGACCTGCTGGCCGAGGCCGGGACGGTCTTCGCCTTCCCGCAGGCCGAGTCGACCGCCCTGTTCTACGCCGAGGCGTGGCGGGTCGAGCCGGTCACACCGCGCGACGCCGTCGCCCGGATCGGGGCCTGGGCCGCCGCCGGGCCCGCCGATGCCGCGGTGCTGCTGGTCGGGGGCGACCCCGCGGGCGACGCCGCGCTCGGCGCCGTCCTCGACGGTCTGGCCCGCACCGCTCCCACGCTGCGCGTCCGGATCGCCGAGGGCAGCCGCGTCGCACCGCCGCACCGCAGCCCGCTGATCGGCTGAACCCACCCGGGGCCCGGGCTCAGCCCCGCCAGCTGCCCAGCGGGTCGGCCCGGGTGAGGTCCGGGTCGGCGGCGTCGAGCGTGCGGGTGCGGCCGGGGCCGGTGAGCGCGGTCTCGAACCGCACGGTGACCCGCCCGTGCCCGGCGCCCTGGACCCAGCCGTGGCCGTGCTCGGGGTGGGCGACGTCGTCGCCGGCGCGCCAGGGCCGGTCCGGGTCGGGTTCGCGGTCGGGCCGGTCCGGGCGGAGCGGGCCGGGCGCGTCGCCGGACTCCTCGATCGCGCCGGGCCCGGTGGCCGCGTCGTTCTCCGGAGCTGCGTCGAGCACGGTCACCCCCGCCGCGGCGGCCGGGCGGGTGGCCGCGGGCGGGGCGTCGGGGGCCGGGGCCGTCGTCCACCCGCTCTCCGACGGCACCGCGTCGAACAGCGCCAGTGGCGGCTCGTCGCCGAAGCCGGACACCGACACCCCCAGCAGCCGCACCCCGCCCTCGCCGACGGCGCCCTCGGCCAGCCGCCGGGCCACCGCGACCAGGGTCGCCAGGTCCCGGGTCCCGAAGGGGGTCGTCTCGGACCGGGTGTGGGTGGTGAAGTCCCCGGTCCGCGCCTTCACCGTGACGGTGCGGGCGGTCCGGCCGTCGGCGACCAGGCGCCGGTGCACGGCGACGCAGATCGACTCCACCGCGGTGTGCACCGCGCTCATCGCGGTCAGGTCGGCGTCGAACGTCGTCTCCGCGCTGATCTGCTTGGCCGCGCCGCGCGGGGCGACCGGACGGTCGTCGACACCGCGGGCCAGGCGGTGCAGCTCGGACCCGACGGCACCGCCCAGCACCCCGGCGACCTCGCGGGCGTCCATCGCGGCGAGCTGTCCGATCGTCTCGATCCCGATCTTCCGCAGCGCCTCGCCGGAGACCGGCCCGATGCCCCACAGCGACCGCACCGGGAGCGGGTCGAGCACGGCGGCCTGCTCGGCGTGGGCGATCACCCGCAACCCGTCCGGCTTGGCCAGCTCGGAGGCGATCTTCGCGACCTGCTTGCCCGACCCGGCACCCACCGAGGCGGGCAGCCCGGTGCGCTCGCGCACCGCGCCGCGCAGCCGGGTGCCCCACTCCCGCACCCGGTCCGGGGAGGCCCCCACGAGGTCGGGCGGCTCCACGAACGCCTCGTCGACCGACACCGGCTCGAGCACCGGGGAGAACTCGCCGAGGACGGCCATGACCTCCTCGGACAGCGCCTTGTACAGCGAGAACCGGGGCGGCAGGACGGTCGCGTGCGGGCAGCGCCGCCGCGCCTGCCCCATCGGCATCGCCGAGCGGGCCCCGAACACCCGCGCCTGGTAGCTCGCCCCCGCGACGACGCCGCGCGGTCCCGCGCCGCCGACCAGGACCGGCCGGTCGGCCAGGGTGGGCCGGGTCAGCTGCTCGACGGAGGCGAAGAACGCGTCCATGTCGAGATGCAGCACCCAGCGGTCGGCCGCCGCGGTCACCTCACCATCACCCGTGCATCGTGCCCCGGCGCACCGACAGGACCGCGTCGCCGTCGGCGACGGTGACGACCGGGGCCACCGGTCCCGCCCCGGCGACGGCGCCCGGGTGGTCGTCGAGGCCGGTGGCGACGTCGGCCACCCACCAGCTCCCGCCGGTGCCGGTCCAGTCCAGCACCCGGGCCGGGGCGTGCGGCGGGGACAGCGTGATCGCGTCCATCGGGCTCGACAGGCCCTCGCCGGTGGCCTTGAGCAGCGCCTCCTTGCGGGTCCAGGTGACCAGGAACCCGGTGCCGTCGGGCGTGCCCGCGGCGAGCTCGGCGGGGGAGAGGGCGTGCCGGACGAGGCCGTCGAGGCCGGACAGCGGGCGGTGCGCCTCGACGTCGACGCCGACCGGGCCGGTCCCGACCGCGACGCCGACCAGCGCGCCGGAGTGGGTCAGCGAGAAGCCGGGGTCGTCGCCGCGCCCGGCCAGGCGCGGCTTGCCGTGCGGCTCCCCGCAGCGACAGGTCCGGTCCAGGACGAGCGCGGCGGGGTCGGTGTCGAGCCGCTCGGCGAGCACGAGCCGGGCCAGGGCGTGCGCGGCGAGGTAGCGGGCGCGGTCCTCGTGCCTGCGCAGTGCGAGGAGCCGCTCGCGTTCATGGGCGTCCAGCAGCGCGACGAGGTCGGCGCGGTCGCCGGGATCGGCCGGGGCGGCCCACCAGACGGTGACGGTCACGGCGTCCAGCCTTCCACGTCGCCCCCGCGCCGGGCCGCACCGCCGGGAGTGATCACGGATCGGGCACGCGGAGGGTCGCCCGCCGACGTCCCCGGTGCCCGATCGGTGATCGTGCCCGTGCCCTCAGCCGCTGCGGCGGGCGGCGAAGTCCGTGCGGACGTGGGCCGGGCGGGCCTGCGGGGCCGGCCCCGCCGTGCGCGGTGCCGGCGGGCCGCCCGGGGCGCCGGACCGGCCGCGCCTCGCCGCGCGACGCTCGGCGCGGTTGGCGGGGGTGGGCGCCCCGGCGGGACCGGTGTCGGCGGTGGGGACAGGGGTGTGTCGGGTCGTGGGCATACGACCTCCTCGGAGCATCGGGTCGGACTCGGACCGGGTGCGGAGGGCCGGTGACGCGCGGGGACGCCGGAAGGGCCGCACGAGGGCGGCGACGGTTCCGGGCCCGGTGGACGTCACGGGCCAGCGGCGGAGCGCGGAGGTCGACTCCGCGGGCCACTCAGAGGAACCGGATGAGCATGGCGGCGACGCTACGACGACCGCCCGGGCCGGGGCCACCGGTTTTCCCCGGGGCCGCCGACCTATCGTCGCGGGCATGGAGACGGCGGACGTGCTGGTGGTCGGCGGCGGCATCGCCGGGGTGTCGGTCGCGTGGGAGCTGGCCGCGCACGCCCGCGTCGTGCTGACCGAGGCCGAGCAGGACCTGCCGGTCCACGCCACCGCCCGCTCGGCCGCCACCTACATCCCCGGTCACGGTTCCGGCCCGTTCCGCGCGCTGATCGACGCCTCCGGGCCGCGGTTCGCCGCGCTGCCCGAGCAGCTCGGCACGCCGCCGCTGCTGTCCCCGCGCCCGGTCCTGCACCTCGCCGACGACGAGCAGGCCGCCGACCGCCTCGCCACGACGCTGCGCGAGCAGCACGGCGAGCCCGGCGCCCCGGTCGCCCTGGACCCCGCGCAGGCGTGGCGCCGCGCGCCGGTGCTGCGCCGCGCCCCGCGTGCGGCCGCGTGGACCGCCGGTGCCTGCGACGTCGACACCGCGGCCCTGCACGACGGCTACCGGCGCGGGCTGCGCGCCCGCGGTGGCACCGTGCTGCGCGGCGCCCGGGTGGCCGCGCTGGACCGGGACGGCTCCGGCTGGAGCGCGACGACGACCGGCGGGCACCGGGTGCGGGCGGGAGTGGTCGTCGACGCGGCCGGGGCCTGGGCCGACGCGGTGGCGGCGCTGGCCGGCGTACCCGGCGCCGGGCTGACCCCGTACCGGCGCACGATCGCCGCCTGCCCGGTCGGCGACCCGTCGGTGCTCACCGTCGACGGTGCCGTCCTGCCGATGATCGCCGACGCGGCCGAGCGCTGGTACCTCAAGGCCGAGGCGGACGTCGTGCTGGTCTCCCCGGCCGACGAGACCCCGGCCGCGCCGGGCGACGCGCGGCCCGACGAGCTCGACGTCGCCCTCGCCCTGGACCGGGTGGGCTCGGCGACCACGCTCGGGCTGCGGTCGGTCCGGACCGCGTGGGCGGGGCTGCGGACCTTCGCCCCCGACCGCGCCCCGGTGCTGGGCGCGCGACCGGAGCACCCGGGGTTCTTCTTCGTCGCGGGGCAGGGCGGGTCGGGCATCGAGTCCGCCCCGGCACTCGCGGCGCTGGCCGCGTCGGTCGTCCTGGGCCACCCGGCCCCGGCCGACGTCGAGCTCGACCCGGCTGTGTGCTCGGTCACACGGCTGATGTAAGCGGACGCTTACCCATGGCTGGCACCATGGTCCCCATGGCGCTGACCACCACCGGCACCGAGACGCACGACCTGTTCTCGGGCGACTTCTGGACCGACCCGCACCCCGCCTACGCGGCCCTGCGCACCGAGGAGCCGGTGCGCGAGCTCGCGCTGCCGGACGGGAAGGCGTGGCTGATCAGCCGCTACGCCGACGTCCGTGCGGCGTTCGTCGACCCGCGGCTGAGCAAGGACTGGCGCTGGACGCTCCCCGCCGACCAGCGCGAGGGCCAGCCGGCCGCGCCGATCCCGATGATGATCCTGATGGACCCGCCGGACCACACCCGGCTGCGCAAGCTCGTCGGTCGCTCGTTCACCGTGCGGCGGATGAACGACCTGCAGCCCCGGGTCGAGGAGATCACCCAGGAGCTGCTCGACGCGCTGCCCGCCGAGGGCCCCGTCGACCTCATGCGCCAGTACGCGTTCCTCGTCCCGGTGCTGGTCATCTGCGAGCTGCTGGGGGTGCCCGCCGAGGACCGCGACATGTTCTCGGCGTGGTCGTCGGTGATGGTCGACGACTCCCCGCAGGAGGAGAAGTTCGCCGCGATGGGCAGCCTGAACGGCTACCTCGCCGAGCTGATCGAACGCAAGCGCACCGAGCCCGACGACGCCCTGCTGTCCGGCCTGCTCGCGGTCAGCGACGCCGACGGCGACCGCCTCTCGTCCGAGGAGCTCGTCGCGATGGCGACGCTGCTGCTCATCGCCGGGCACGAGACCACGGTCAACCTGATCGGCAACGGCGTGCTCGCCCTGCTGACCCACCCCGAGCAGCGCGCCCGGCTGCAGGCCGACCCGTCGCTGATCACCTCGGCGGTGGAGGAGTTCCTGCGCTTCGAGTCCCCGGTCTCCAACGCCCCGATGCGGTTCGCCAGCGAGGACGTCGAGTACTCCGGGGTGACCATCCCGGCCGGGTCGACCGTCATGCTCGGCCTCGCCGCGGCGAACCGGGACCCGGAGTGGCTGGAGGACCCGGAGCGGCTCGACATCACCCGGGACTCGTCGTCGGGGGTGTTCTTCGGCCACGGCATCCACTTCTGTCTGGGCGCCCAGCTCGCCCGCACCGAGGGGCGGGTGGCCATCGGCAAGCTCATCGCCCAGCGGCCGGACCTGGCGCTGGCCGTCGGCCCGTCCGAGCTCGTGTACCGCGAGTCGACGCTGGTCCGGGGCCTGTCCCGGCTGCCGGTCACGCCGGGCGAGCCCGCCTGAGGGTGCCGTCGTCGGGCGCGACCGAGGGGGGTGCGCCCGGCGGGCGGTGTCGGACCGGCGGGGCGGCCGTCGGCGCAGCGGGCGGTGTCAGCGCAGCGGGGCGCCGGTCTTCTCCCGCACCTCGTCGGCGCCGACTCCGGGCGCGGTCTCGACCAGCTCGAGCCCGTCCGGCGTCACGTCGATGACCGCCAGGTCGGTGACGATCTTCGTGACGCAGCCCAGGCCGGTGATCGGCAGCGAGCACCGCTCGACGATCTTGGGGGACCCGTCCTTGGAGACGTGGTCCATCATCACGATCACCGAGCGCGCGCCGTGGACGAGGTCCATCGCCCCGCCCATCCCCTTGATCATCTTGCCGGGGATCGCCCAGTTCGCGAGGTCGCCGTTCGCGGCGACCTCCATCCCGCCTAGGACGGCGACGTCGAGCTTCCCGGCCCGGATCTGGCCGAAGCTCTCCGCGGAGCCGAAGAAGGCGGCGCCGTCGGCGACGGTGACGGTCTCCTTGCCGGCGTTGATGAGGTCGGCGTCGACCTCCTCGTCGGTGGGGTAGGGGCCGACGCCGAGGATCCCGTTCTCCGAGTGCAGGACGACCGTCCGGCCCTCGGGGATGTGTCCGGGCACCAGGGTCGGCATGCCGATGCCGAGGTTGACGTACGCGCCGTCGGGCAGCTCGGCCGCGACCCGGGCGGCCATCTCGTCACGGTTGAGGGCCATGGTCAACGCACCGTCCTGAACTCGACCGGCTTCTCGACGCCGGGGACGTGCAGCACGCGGTGCACGTGGATGCCGGGGGTGTGCACCGCGTCGGGGTCGATCTCCCCGGGCTCGACCAGGTGCTCGACCTGGGCGATCGTGGTCCGCCCGGCCGCGGCGCAGTCCGGGTTGAAGTTGCGCGCCGCGCGCCGGAACACCAGGTTTCCGTGCCGGTCGCCCTTCCAGGCGTGGACCAGCGCGAAGTCCGGGGTGAGGGCGCGCTCGAGGACGTAGGTCACGCCGTCGAACTCGCGGGTCTCCTTCGCCGGGGACTCGACGGCGACCGAGCCGTCGGACGCGTAGCGCCAGGGCAGCCCGCCCTCGGCGACCAGCGTCCCGACCCCGGCCGGGGTGTAGAACGCCGGGATGCCCGCGCCGCCGGCCCGCAGCCGCTCGGCGAGCGTGCCCTGCGGGGTCAGCTCCAGCTCCAGCTCACCGGCCAGGTACTGGCGGGCGAACTCCTTGTTGTTGCCGACGTAGGAGCCGATCGTCCGCCGGATGCGCCCGGCGGCGAGCAGGGTGCCGAGGCCGAAGCCGTCGACGCCCAGGTTGTTCGAGATCGTCTCCAGGTCCGTCGCGCCCTGCTCCAGCAGTGCCGCGATCAGCACCGTCGGAACCCCGGACATGCCGAACCCGCCGACCGCGAGCGACGCCCCGTCGCCGATGTCGGCGACCGCGTCCGCGGCGGATGCCACCACCTTGTCCATCACGCACCTCCGTCGCCGGCGAGGGTACGCGGTGTACGACAGACGCACAAGCGTTCGCCCTGCGAACACCGTCCGACGGGTCGGGACCCACCCTCCGCGCGCCGAGGTGCAGCTCGGGGGTGTCCGAGAGGCCGACCGGGAGCTCTGAACTGCATCCCGGTGACGTTCCAGGGGCGGGGGTGCCCTCTCACGGTGTCGAGATGCAGCTCAGCGGGCCCGAGGGTGCCCCGCACCCCGCTGAGCTGCATCTCGGCGACCGCCGCCGTCGCGGCGCACCGTCGGCGGGGCGGGCGCGGCGTGGGTCAGGCGGGGGCGGTGTGCGGGTCCCCGACGGCGATCTCCCCGCCTGCGGCGACCTCGGCGTAGACCCCGGCGCACGCCCAGACCCCGCCGACCTGCGGGATCTCGATGCGGTTGTTCTTCGCGATCGTCCGCAGGGTGTCCGGGTCGTCGGACAGGTCGCCCTGGGGGAGCGTGGTCATGACACAGCGCATGGTGGCGAAGGAGAACGTGATCCGGGCGTCGTCGCCCAGGGCGCTGGTGCTGCCGGGCCAGTCGTTCTCGACGAAGCCCGTCCCCTCGTCGCGCAGCACGATGTTGGGGCGGTAGCGGAGCGGGTCGAAGGTCGCGTCCGGGTTCAGCTCCCGGAGCCGGTCCAGCGTCGACTCGGTGAGCACGTGCAGCGACGACAGGTCGAAGAACGTGCCCGGCGCCCCGAACGCGGAGATGTCGAACCGGCTGATGACCTCGCCGGAGTCTTCGTGCCGGGTCGTCGTGTCCTCGATGAGCTTCCGCGGCGCGAGCTGCTGCGGGGTGAGGCCCTCGATGTCGGGCCACAGCTCCTCGAAGTAGCTCCCCTCCGGCGGGACCGAGATCAGCGAGACGTCGCGGCCCAGCGCCGCGGAGAGCGCGGTGTCGAGGCCCTCGTCGTCGCTGCGCAGCACCGAGCCGTCCGGGAAGGTGATCTCCACCGGCGGGGTGGGCTCCCCGACGACCGGCTCGGCCACGAACCGCGCGGAGAAGCTCAGCAGGCCCAGCCAGCGCTTGGGCACCTTGGCGCTGGCGATGATGCCGGTCCCGTTGTCGAGCACCGCGTAGGCGCGGTCGCCGAGCAGCCCCCGTTCGGTGATGGTGGCCCGGGTCAGGGACTCCCCGAGCATCGACTTGACCGGATAGCGGTAGAGCGCGGCGACCGTCATGTCCGGTGTATATCGGCCCGTCCGTTCGACGTGCACGGCCCGAACGGACGGGCCCGCGGGAGCGGTCCTCAGCTGAGGACGCGGCTCCGGTCGGCGGCCGCAGATGCGCGGCCTCCGGCGCCCGGTTCACCCGGACGTCGCAGCTCAGCGGCCGAGCAGTGCCGCCCGCAGCTCGTCGGCGGTGGCGTACACCGTCGTGGCGCCCGCGGCCTCCAGCTCGCCCGGCTCGGCGTAGCCCCAGCCCGCTCCGGCACAACGGAGGCCGTGCTCGGCGGCGCCCTCGACGTCGTGCAGCCGGTCGCCGACCATCAGCGGCTCGTCCGCGCCCGCGGGGGACCCGAGCCGGCGCAGCGCCTCGGCGACGACGGCGCCCTTGGTCGGCCGGTCCGCGGCGCGGGTGTCACCGACGATCTCGGTGAACAGGTCGGTCCAGCCGTGGTGGGCGAGGATCTTGCGGGCCGAGGTCTCGCCCTTGCTGGTGGCCAGGGCCATCGTCACGCCGGCCGCGGACAGGGCACGCAGCAGCTCCGCGACGCCGGGGTAGGGCGTGCAGTCCAGGCAGCCGTCCTCGTCGCCGTAGAGGCGCCGGTACACCGGCAGCACGGCGGCGGTGCCCTCGTCGCCGAGGATCGGGGGCAGGCTGCGGTAGAGCGGCGGGCCGAGCAGGTGCGTGCCGAGCGCGGACTCGGGGACGTCCAGGCCCACCTCGTCGATCGCGCGGCGCATCGAGCCGAGGATGCCGGGGGCGGAGTCGACGAGGGTGCCGTCGAGGTCGAGCAGGATGTGGGTCAGCACGTCGGGTCATTCTGCCTCCCGGGAGACCCGGCCGTCCCTTCTCCCTGAACGGTCGCAGGTCGTACACTTGTACGCATGGCGAACACACTGCTCGGGCCGCTGTCCGGCACCGACCGGGTCGACGGTCTGCTCGACGACGGCGCGTGGATCGCCGCCCTGCTGGAGGTCGAACTGGCGCTGTCGGCGGTCGCCGCCGAGCAGGGCGCGGTCACCGAGCACGACGCCGACGCGGTGGAACGCGCCGTCGCCGCCGTCGCGGGCGTCGACCCGCACGCGCTGGCCGCCGAGTCGGTCGAGGGCGGCAACCCGGTGATCCCGCTGGTCAAGCGGCTCAAGGCGGCCGCGGCGCGGATCCAGCCCGGCGCCGAGCGCGCGGTGCACCCGGGCGCCACCAGCCAGGACGTCATGGACACCGCGCTGATGCTGCTCACCCGACGGGCCGGGCACCGCGTCGTCGCCGACCTCACCGCCTGCGCCGACGCCGCGGCCGCGCTCGCCGCCACCCACCGCGACACCCCATGCGCCGCCCGCACCCTCGGCCAGCAGGCGCTGCCCACCACCTTCGGCCTCGTCGCCGCCACCTGGTGCACCGGGCTGGACCGGGCCCGCACCGGCCTCGACCGGGTGCTCACCGCGCTGCCGGTCTCCTACGGCGGCGCCGCGGGCACCCTCGCGGCCGTCCACCCGTTCGGCCCGGCCGTCGCCGACGCGCTGGCCGCGCGGCTCGGCCTCGCCCCGCAGGGCGTGCCGTGGCACACCGAACGCAGCCGTATCGGCGAGCTCGCCGGGGCGCTCGGCGTCGCCGCCGGGGCCTGCGCCAAGCCCGCGGGCGACGTCGTGCTGCTGTCCGCCACCGAGCTCGGCGAGGTGTCGGAGTCCGCGCCGGGGGACTCGTCGTCGATGCCGCACAAGCGCAACCCGGCCGCGGCCGTCACCGCCCGTGGCGCCGCGAAGCGCGCCCCCGGCCTGGTCGCGACGCTGCTCGCCGGCGCCGAGCAGGAGTTCCAGCGTGCCGCCGGCGCCTGGCACGCGGAATGGGAGACTCTCGTCGCGCTGCTGCGGGTCACCGCGGGCGCCGCGGCCCGGTTGCGGGTGAGCCTGGAGGGGCTGCAGGTGCACCCCGAGGCGATGGCCCGCAACCTCGACCTCGCCGCGGGCGCCCAGGGCCACGGCACCGGGCACGCCGCCGACCTGGTCGACACCGTCCTCGCCGGGCGGGCGGCGTGAGCACCCCGGAGGACGTGGGCGCCCCGCGCACCGAGCAGGTCCGCTCGCTGGCCCGGGGGCTGGCCGTCATCCGGTCCTTCGACGCGCAGCGCCCGCAGCAGACCCTCGCCGACGTCGCCCGTGCCACCGGGCTCACCCGCGCCGCGGCGCGCCGGTTCCTGCTCACCCTGGCCGAGGAGGGCTACGTCCGCACCGACGGCAGGCTGTTCACCCTCACCCCGCGGGTGCTCGAGCTCGGCTGGTCCTACCTGTCCGCGATGGGCCTGCCCGAGATCGCGGCCCCGCACCTGGAGCGCCTGGTCGCCACGGTGCGCGAGTCCGCGTCGGTGTCGGTCCTCGACGGCGACCCGCACACCGGCTACGACGTCGTCTACGTCGCCCGCGTCCCCACCTCGCGGATCATGACCGTCACCATCACCATCGGGACCCGCTTCCCGGCCTGGGCGACGTCGATGGGCCGCGTCCTGCTCGCCGCGCTCCCGCCCGCGACCCTCGACTCCTACCTCGGCGCGCTGGAGCCCGCGGCACTGACCGCGCACACCGTCTCGACGCCCGGGCAGCTGCGCACCGAGCTGGACCGGGTCCGCGCCGACGGGCACTGCGTCGTCGACCAGGAGCTGGAGGCCGGGCTGCGCTCGGTCGCGGTGCCCGTCCACGACCGCGCCGGGAGGGTCGTCGCGGCCGCGAACGTCTCCACCCACGCCTCCCGCAACGACGCCGACGGCCTGCGCGCCGACATCCTGCCCGAGCTGCGCGCCTGCGCCGCCGCGATCGAGGCGGACCTGCGCGCCGCCGGGTGACCGGGAACAGACCGCGCCCGCGGTGGGTTGGCCCTCCCAGGAGCTGATCACGAGCGACGGAGGCACGGTGAGCGGACGTCTGCACCTGGCGGTCGAACTCGGAGCGGCGGGGCGTCACCCCGGCGCGTGGCGGCTCGGCGGCGCCGACCCGGCCCGGCTGTTCACCGCCCCGTACCACCTGGACCTGGCCCGCACCGCGGCGCGCGGCGGCCTCGACCTCGTCGCGCTGCCCGACTCGCTGCAGCCGCCCGGGGCCGACCCGGCCGCACTGCCCGGCACCCTCGACGCCGTCGCCGTCGCCGCGCGGGTCGCGCCCGCCGTCCCCGGTATCGGGATCGTGCCGACGGTGACGGTCACCCACACTGAGCCGTTCCACCTGTCCAAGGCCGTCGCCACCCTGGACTTCGTGTCCACCGGGCGGGCCGGCTGGCAGCCCGACGTGTCGCGCACGCAGGCCGAGGCCGACCTGTTCGGCCGTGCGCGCGCCGACCGCGATGCGGCCTCGCTCTGGCGGGAGGCCGGCGAGGCGATCGAGGTCGCCGCCCGGCTGTGGGACTCCTGGGAGGACGACGCCGAGATCCGCGACGCCGCCACCGGCCGCTTCGTCGACCGCGACCGGCTCCACCACATCGACTTCACCGGCGAGTTCTTCTCCGTGACCGGACCGTCGATCACCCCGCGCCCGCCGCAGGGGCAGCCCCTGACCGTGCTGCGCGGCGACGAGACCGAGGCGCTGGCGACCGTGGGCCGCTACGCCGACGTCGTCCGGGTCGCGGCCGACACGGTCGCCGGTGCCGCCGAGGCCCGGGACCGGGTGCGTGCCGCCGTCGCCGACGCCGGGCGCCACCCCGACCAGGTCACCGTGCTGCTCGACGTCGAGACCCTGCTGGGCGACGACGCCGCCGCGCGGCTGCGCGAGCTCGACGCACTCGCCCCCGCCGACGCCGACACCGTCCCGGCGACGCTGCGCCACGTCGGCGACCCGGCCGCGCTCGCCGCCCTGCTGCGCGACGCCGCCGAGGAGCGCGCCGCCGACGGGTTCGTCCTTGTCCCGCTGGCGCTGCCGTCCGGGGTGGACGAGATCGTCGACGGCCTGCTGCCCGCACTCGGCGACGCCTGGACGCCCGCCCCCTACGACGGCACCCTGCGCGACCGCTTCGGGCTCGCCCGCCCCGCGGACCGGTACACCCCGACGGCGGGCTGACCGGCACACTCGCCGGGTGCGCGTCCTCACCGCCGACGACCGGCTGCGGGCCCTGCTCGCCCGCCAGCTCCTCACCGGGCGAGCCGCCCTGACGGTGCCGCGCGCCCTGGAGCGCATCGGTGGGCTGCAGACCCAGCACGCCCCGTCGGGCTACCTCGGGCTCTGGTCGCGGCTCATCGGCTTCGAGCGGTCCGCACTGACCGCGATGCTGCACGACGGACGCGTCGTACAGGCCTGGGCGATGCGCTCGACCATCCACATGCTCAGCCGCCGCGACCACCGGGTGTTCACCGCCGCCGTCCGCGCCGAGCAGCGCGCGGACTGGCTGCGGCTGTCCCGCGACGTCACCGACGCCGACATGACCGCCGCCGCACGCGTCGTCGGCGGGCTGCTGGCCGACGGGCCGCGCCGGCACGCCGAGATCACCGCCGCACTCGCCGACGCGGGCCTGCCCGCGGGCGTCTTCCCCGGCGTGCAGCACTGGGTCGGGCTCGTGCGGATCCCGCCCGCCGGCACCTGGGCGACCCCGCGCGCCCACGTCTACGGCCTCGCCGCGCCCGGCCCGGAGCCCGGCCCCGCCGCGGCACGGGCCGCGCTGGCCCGCCGCTACCTGCGGGCCTTCGGGCCCGCGTCCGCGCCGGACGTCGCGCGGTTCGCGGGCTGGCCGGTCCGCGTCGCCCGCGCAGCCCTGGCGGGGGAGGACCTGCGCCCGTTCGCCGCCGAGGACGGCACCACGCTGCTCGACGTGCCGCGCGCCCCGCTGCCCGGGCCCGGCGCCCCGCTGCCGGTGCGTTTCCTCGGCCCCTACGACGCGGTGCTGCTGCTCGGGCACGCCGCGGCCACCGGGATCGTGCCCGCCGAGCACCGCCACCACGTGTTCGCCACGACCCGGCCCCGCTCGGCGCCGGTGTTCCTGCTGCACGGCCGGGTCGCCGGCACCTGGGAGCACCGCGACGGCCGCGTCGCCACCACCCCGTTCACCCCGCTCGACGCCGCCGACCGGCGCGCCGTCGACGACGAGGCCGAGCTGCTCACCGCCTGGTACCGGGACCCGGGGCCGGGAGCGTCCCCGGGGTGACGCACGATGGGATCATGACCGGCACGACGCAGCCGAAGCCGACCAGGCCCGCACCGGGCACCCGGGAGCGGCTGCGGCGCGCGCCGGTCGAGTCGGGTCTCGGGATGGCTCCCGACCCGTCGTCGACCCCGGAGCGCGTGGTGGTGCGCGCCCCGCTGCACGACGGCGTCCGCACCGCCGACGGCCGGGTCCTCCCGGTGCTCCCGGCGCTGCTGGCCGACGCGGGCCTCGGCTACCTCGTCTTCTCCACGGCGCGGCTCACCGGAGGCGCGCCCACCGTCGACCTGCGCCTGGACGCGGCCGGGGTCCCCGCACCGGACGCGCGGTGGCTGCGCGCCGAGCTGACGCTGCTGCACCTCGACGACGAGGTCGGCGTCGGCCGGGCCGAGATGCGCGACGACACCGGGGTCGCCGTCGCGCACGTCGTCGCCACCTTCGCGCTGACCGGTGCCCCCGCGGGCCCCGGCGGGCTCGCGACCGCGCCCGCGACGGGGACCACCGCCGCCGGCACCGACGCCCGGGCCGCGCTGCCGCCGTTCGACGCCACCCGGCTGCGGACCGAGCACCTCGAGCGCGACGCCGACGGCGACGTCGTGTTCACCCCCGGCCCGTCGACGACGAACCTCAACGGCACCACCCACGGCGCGGTCCTGTCCGGGCTCGCCGCCGCGGTCCAGTCCGCGCACCCCGGCGCCGCGGACGCCCGGCCGTTGTCCACGACGGTGGAGTTCCTGCGTCCGGTGCAGGTCACCGACCGGCTGCGGGCCCGCACCGTCGCGATCCGCGACGGCCGCCGGTTCCGCACCCTGGGCACGGAGCTGCTGCTGCCCGACGGGCGGACCGCGGTGCGCGCCGTCGGCACCGCGCTGCGCCGATGATCGCCCGGACGGGTCGTCGCTGTTAGCGTCGTCACCGTCCCCGGCTCGGAGGTGCGCACGTGTCGACCCCGCAGGTCCCCGCCCCACGACCCCACCGGATCGCCGTCATCGGGTCCGGACCGTCCGGTCTGTACACGGCCGAGGCGCTGCTGGCGGGTGACCCGTCGGTGCACGTCGACGTGATCGACCGGCTGCCCGCGCCCTACGGTCTGGTCCGCTACGGCGTCGCCCCCGACCACGTGAAGATGAAGTCGGTCATCCGCGCGCTGGTGCGGACCTTCGACGACAGCGACCGTGTCCGGTTCCTCGGCAACGTCCACGTCGGCCCCGGCGGCATCCCGGGGGAGGCGCTGCGGGAGCACTACCACGCCGTCGTGCACGCGACGGGCAGCGCGGTCGACCGCGACCTCGGCGTCCCGGGGGAGGACCTCGCGGGCTCGGTCGGGTCCGGCGCGTTCGTGTCCTGGTACTGCGGGCACCCCGACGCGGTCGGTCCCGGCCCGCTGCTCGACCGCCCCGGCGTGGTCGTGGTCGGCGCGGGGAACGTCGCCGTCGACGTCGCGCGGGTCCTGGCCCGCCCCGCCGACGACCTCGCCGCCACCGACGCGCACGACGCGGTGCTCGACGCGCTGCGGGCGAGCGCGGTCACCGACGTGCACGTACTGGTCCGGCGCGACCCGCTGCACGTGAAGTTCACCCCCGCCGAGCTGCGCGGTCTCGGCGGCCTCGACGACGTCGACGTCGTGGTGCACGACGACGGCCTGCTCGCCGCGGGCGTGGCCGAGCCGGAGGAACGCCGGATGCGCCAGAACATCGAGATGCTCACCGCATGGGCCCGCCGGTCCTCCACCGGCGCGCCCCGGCGGATCCACCTGCGGTTCCTGCGGTCCCCGGTCCGGCTCGTCGACGACGGCACCGGCCGGGTCGGCGCCGTCGAGATCGAACGCAACGCCCTTGGCGACGACGGCCGGGTGCGTGGCACGGGGGAGCGGGAGACCCTGGACGCGGGCCTGGTCGTGCGGGCCATCGGCTACGCGGGCGAGCCCATCGAGGGGCTGCCGTTCGACGCGGCCACCGGCACCGTCCCGCACGACGCGGGACGGGTGCTGCTCGGCGGGGAGCCGGTGCGCGGCAGCTACGTGGCCGGGTGGATCAAGCGGGGCCCGACCGGCGTGATCGGCACCAACAAGGGCGACGGCGCGCAGACCGCGGAGTCGGTGCTGGCCGACCTGCCGACCCTGTCGACGCCGCCGCGGCCGGGCGGCGACGCCGTCGTCGAGCGGATGCGCTCCTACGGCGTCGACCCCGTGCTGTGGGAGGACTGGCTGCGTCTCGACGCCGCCGAACTCGCCCTGGGGGAGCGGCGCGGCGGCACCGACCGGGTCAAGATCGCGGACCGGGCGGAGATGCTGGACGCCGCCCGCCGCCACAGCTCGCGGTCGTAGCGGCCGGTTCCCGCACGGCCGCCGTACGGCTCAGTACGGGTCGACCGCCATGACGCAGGACATCGCGCCCATGCCGCGGGAGAAGTCGTCGGCCTCGTCGGGGGTCATCGACATGGTGCAGGTGACCGAACTGTAGGCGACGCCCTCACGGACGTCGACGCAGAACTCGCGCAGCGTGCGGCCGCAGCTCTGCAGCGCCGAGGCGATCTGCATGACCCCGGCCATCCCGTCGCCGGTGACGACGGTGTGCCGGCGGGGCATCCGGGACGCGATGTCCGCGGCGCCACCGGAACCGGTGGGGAAGGAGAAGGTGGTGGTGGTCGTGGGACGGTCGGCGGTGATGCTCATGATCGTGTGGCTCCATGCGTTGCGCGAGAGAGAAGCGGGAACGCGAGCCAGGTCTCGTGGATCCTCACCGCGGTGTGCGGGAGGGAAGCGCCGGGATTGCGGCGCGGGCGCGTCGGCGGCCTGGATCAGCCGACGCGCAGTGCTACTACCGCGAGAAGTCGTGCGGGCAGCGCTGCGGCCGGAGCAAGGGTGTGCTCGACGGTGCGCATGACGATCACAGTAGCAACCGGATGCGGCCTGCGCCACAGGGGATGCCCCCACTAGCCTCATCGGTGTCCGCCACGCCCTGACCCGAGGGGGAGCCCCACCGTGATCACCGCGATCGTCCTGGTGCACACCGCCGCCGACCGGATCCCCGAGACCGCGCAGGCCATCGCGGACCTCGACGGCGTCTCGGAGGTCTACTCCTGCGCCGGTGACGTGGACCTGATCGCGATCGTCAAGGTGCGCGAGCACGAGCAGCTCGCCGACGTGATCGCCAGCCGGCTCAGCCGGATCGACGGCGTCGTCGGGACCGACACCCACATCGCGTTCCGGTCCTACTCCAAGGCCGACACCGACGCCGCGTTCGCCATCGGGCTCGACTGAGCCCGGCCCCCGCGGGTCAGGCCGACGCGAGCTCGGTCGAGAGCGCGGCCCAGCGGGCCAGCAGGTCCGCGGCCGCGCCGGAGTCCACCGCCTCGGCGACGGCGTCGAGCGCCGCCCCGACCGACGCGGTGAGGTCCGCACCGACCCCGCGGTGCGCGGCGAGCGCCCCGGCGGCGTTGAGCAGCACGGCGTCGCGCACCGGTCCGGTCTTGCCTGCCACCAGGTCGCGGACGACGGCGGCGTTGACCTGCCGGGTGCCGCCGCGCAGGTCCTCGGCGGTGGCCACGCCGACCCCGAGGTCGGCCGGGTCGAGCCGCTCCTCGCGGACGGTGCCGCCGTCGCTGATCCAGACCGTGCTGCGCCCGGTGGTGGTCAGCTCGTCGAGCCCGTCGTCGCCGCGCACCACCAGTACCGACTTGCCGCGCCGGGCGAAGACCTCGGCCATCGTCGCGGCGTGCCGGGGGTCGGCGCAGCCGATCAGGCCGGTCTCCGGCTGGGCCGGGTTGGACAGCGGCCCGAGCAGGTTCATCGCGGTCGGGACGCCGAGCTCGCGACGGACCCCGCCGGCGTAGCGCATGGCGGGGTGGAAGGACTGCGCGAAGCAGAACGCGATCCCCAGCTCCGCGGCGCACCGCTCGACCGCGGACGGGGTCAGCTCGATCGCGACGCCCAGCTCCTCCAGCACGTCGGCCGTCCCGCACTGCGACGACGCCGCGCGCCCGCCGTGCTTGACCACCGGCGCACCCGCCGCCGCGACGACGATCGCCGCCATCGTGGAGATGTTCACCGTGTGCGCCTGGTCCCCGCCGGTGCCGACGACGTCGACCGAGCGCCCGGGCACGTGCACCCGCAGCGCGTGGGCCAGCATCGCGTCGGCCATGCCCGAGATCTCCGCGGGCGTCTCGCCCTTCGCACGCAGCGCCACGAGGAACCCGGCGAGCTGCGCCGGGGTCGCGTCGCCGGCGAAGACCTGACCCATCGCCCAGGTCGCCTCGTCGGCGGTGACGTCCTCGCCGCGCATCAGGCGGCCGATCACGGAGGGCCAGGTGGGTGCGCTCACGACGTGAGGTGTCCTCTGTCTCGCTACTGCTGCGGGGTCAGGGTGCCGGGCCGGTGGTCGCGCAGGACCTGCGCGACGACCTCGGCCGCCTCGATCGGGTCGAGCGGGTGCACGAGCACGGCGTCCGCCTCCGACCAGGTGGCGAGCCAGCGGTCGTCCCGGCGGCGGACGGTCAGCACGATCGGGGGGCAGTCGACGATCTCGTGACGCAGCTGCTTGGCCACGCCCATCCCACCGGTCGGCTGCGCCTCGCCGTCGAGGACCAGCAGGTCGGCCTCACCGGCGTCGCAGGCCGCGAGGACCTCGGCGATGCCGGCCGCCTCCACCCAGCGCACCCGGCCCACGTCCGGGGCGGGCCGCCGCCCGACCGCCTCGATGATGCTCTCGCGGACCTCGGGACGGTGGCTGTAGACCAGCACCGTGCTGGTCCCCGTCACCGATCCGGCCGCGCTGCCGATCTCTGCCGCTCGTCCGCTCACGCCGGGGATACTAGGGGAACCCTCCGTCGCCCCCGAACGTTGTCGTGCCGGCGGTCCGGGACGGGGCCGTCCGGCGGCCCCCGGTCGCCCCGACCAGGCGAAGAGTTCGGTGATCATGGGGTCCGTTCGCCGATCGTGATGTGGCGAGGGGTATCCCGACAAGCCGTAGAAGTTCGGCTCGGGTCATAATGCCCGACGTGACGACAGCGGCACCCAACATCAGCGCGCGGATCCATTCGCTGAACCGCCCCAACCTGGTCAGCATCGGCACCATCGTCTGGCTCTCCAGCGAGCTGATGTTCTTCGCCGGGCTGTTCGCGATGTACTTCACCGCGCGGGCGCAGAACGACGGCCCCTGGCCGCCGCCGCCCACCGAGCTCGACGTCCCCTACGCGCTCGCGATCACGATCGTGCTCGTGGCGTCCTCGTTCACCTGCCAGTTCGGCGTGTTCGCCGCCGAGCGTGGTGACGTGTTCGGCCTGCGTCGCTGGTACGCCCTGACGCTGGCGATGGGGACGTTCTTCGTGCTGGGCCAGGCCTTCGAGTACTACACCCTGGTCACCTCGCACGAGACGACGATCGCGTCGAGCGCCTACGGGTCGGTCTTCTACCTGGCGACCGGCTTCCACGGGCTGCACGTGGTCGGCGGCCTGGTCGCGTTCGTGTACCTGATCATCCGCACGAAGCTCAGCAAGTTCACGCCCGCCCAGGCCACCGCGGCGATCGTGGTGTCGTACTACTGGCACTTCGTCGACGTGGTGTGGATCGGGCTGTTCGCCACGATCTACTTCATCCGCTGACCGATCGCGCCGCCCGTTCCCTGACAGCACCCGCCACGACGTCGAGGTTGGAAGACCCCCAGCGATGACCGAGAACCAGAACCCACCACCGGCCGACCGGCCGGACGAGAAGGCCGGGGGCCGCACCCGTCCGCACGGCAAGATGAAGCGCCGCATCGCCGGCGCCCTCGCCATCGGGCTGGGCCTGCTGTCCGTCGGTTTCCTCTACGCCGCCTTCGCGCCGCAGCCGCAGGTCGCCCAGGCGCAGCAGGACACCGCGCTGATCGCCAAGGGCGAGCAGCTCTACAACAACACCTGCATCACCTGCCACGGTGCGAACCTGCAGGGTGTCCAGGACCGCGGCCCGAGCCTCATCGGCGTCGGTGACGCGGCGGTCTACTTCCAGGTGTCCTCGGGTCGTATGCCGATGGCGCGCCAGGAGGCCCAGGCGGCCCGCAAGCACCCGCTGCCGATCTTCGACCCGGAGACCCAGGAGGGCCGGGCGAACCTCGAGGCGCTGGGCGCGTTCGTGCAGGCCAACGGCGGCGGGCCGGTCACCCCGGCCGCGACCGGCGAGGCCCTGCGCGGCGACGACCCGGGCCGCGGCGGCGTGCTGTACCGCCTGAACTGCGCCTCGTGCCACAACTTCACCGGTGTCGGCGGCGCGCTGTCGTCCGGCAAGTACGCTCCCGCGCTCGAGCCGGCCAGCGAGGAGCAGATCTACACCGCGATGCAGACCGGTCCGCAGAACATGCCGCGCTTCTCCGACCAGCAGCTCACGCCGCAGGAGAAGCAGGACATCATCGCGTACATCAAGTCGGTGAACCACGCCAACGACCCGGGCGGCTACTCGCTGCTGGGTCTCGGTCCGACGGCCGAGGGTGTCTTCATCTTCGCCGTCGTGATGTCCGGTCTGGTCGGGTTCGCGATCTGGTTGGGGGCGAAGAGTTGAGCAGCGAAGTCAGCACCGGGTCGGACCGTCGTCCGACCAAGGAGGAGCTCGACGCGATGTCGCCCGAGCAGCTGGCCCGTCTGGCCGGTGAGCTCGACGAGGTCGAGGTCGTGCACAACACGCCGGCGTTCCCGATCCCGGGGACCCGTGCGGAGAAGCGCGCCGAGCGTTCGGTCGCGCTGTGGTTCGTCATCTCGGCGATCTCCATGATCGCCTTCGTGGTCGCGTTCATCGCGTGGCCGTGGGAGTACGTCAACGTCGGCGAGCCCGGCCACGCGCTCTACAACCTCTACACCCCGGTCATCGGCTTCACCTTCGGGTTCTCGGTGCTCTCCATCGGCATCGCGGTCATCCAGATGGTGAAGAAGCTGTTCCCGGAGGAGACCTCGGTCCAGCAGCGCCACGACGGCCCGTCCACCGACGTCGACCGCGCCACCTTCCTGGCCCAGGTCGCCGACGCGGGCAAGGGCACCACGATCGGGCGTCGCAAGCTGATCATCCGCAGCGCCGGTCTGGCCGCGGCCGTGGCCGGTATCGGCACCGGTGTCGTCGCTCTCGGCGGCATCATCCGGAACCCGTGGGCCGAGGGTGACGACGCCCCGCTGTGGCACACGGGCTGGCGTCCGGAGAACGGCGAGACGGTGTACCTGCGCACCGACACGGGTATCCTCTCCGAGATCGCCCGAGTGCGACCCGAGGACATGGAGCCGGGTGCCATGATGACCGTCTTCCCGTACCGCGAGAGCGAGCGGGGCAACGAGGAGGAGCTGCTGCACGCGCAGCGCGCCTCGGACGCGCCGGTCATGCTCATCCGTCTCCGCCCCGGGACCGAGGTCACGAAGCGCCCCGGTCAGGAGAACTTCAACTACGGTGACTTCTACGCCTGGTCGAAGGTCTGCACCCACCTCGGGTGCCCGACCTCGCTGTTCCAGGCGCAGGACAACCGCATTCTCTGCCCGTGCCACCAGTCGCAGTTCCTGGCCACGCAGGACGCCGAGCCCGTCTTCGGGCCGGCCGCCCGGCCGTTGCCGCAGCTGCCGATCACGGTGAACGAGGAGGGCTACTTCGTCGCCCGCAGCGACTTCGTGGAGCCCGTCGGACCCGCGTTCTGGGAGAGGCCGAAGACGACATGAGTTCGATCACGACACCCACCACCTCCTCAGGGGGCCTCGCGGCCAAGGGCGGCGCGGCACTCGACCAGGCGGACCAGCGCTACCACGCGGCCGCCGGACTGCGGAAGCAGTTCAACAAGGTCTTCCCGACCCACTGGTCGTTCATGCTGGGCGAGATCGCCCTGTACAGCTTCATCATCGTGCTGCTGTCGGGCACCTACCTGGCGCTGTTCTTCGACCCCTCCATGCAGGAGGTCGTCTACAACGGGCCGTACGACCCGCTGCGCGGCGTCCACATGTCGCGGGCCTACGAGTCCGCGCTGGAGATCTCGCTCGAGGTCCGCGGCGGCCTGTTCATGCGTCAGCTGCACCACTGGGCGGCGCTGCTCTTCGTCGCGGCGATGATCATCCACATGTTCCGGGTGTTCTTCACCGGCGCGTTCCGCAAGCCGCGTGAGGCCAACTGGACCATCGGCGTCGTGCTGATCCTGCTGGGCACCTTCGCCGGCTTCACCGGCTACTCCCTGCCGGACGACCTGCTCTCGGGCGTCGGGCTGCGGATCGCCTCGGGCATCACGCTGACCGTGCCGATCATGGGCACCTGGGTGCACTGGGCGCTGTTCGGCGGCGAGTTCCCCGGGACCGAGATCATCCCGCGGCTCTACATCATCCACGTGCTGATCCTGCCGGGGATCATCCTCGCGCTGATCGCCGTGCACCTCGGCCTGGTGTGGTACCAGAAGCACACCCAGTTCCCCGGCCCCGGCCGGACCGAGAACAACGTCGTCGGCGTGCGGATCATGCCGCAGTTCGCGGCGAAGGGCGGCGCGTTCTTCTTCGTCGTCGCCGGTGTGCTGGCCCTGATCTCCGGGCTGTTCCAGATGAACCCGATCTGGCACCTCGGCCCGTACGACGCCTCGCACATCTCCGCCGGGTCGCAGCCGGACTTCTACATGCTGTGGTCCGAGGGCATGGGCCGGATCTTCCCGCCGTGGGAGTTCTACCTGTTCGGGACATACACGATCCCGGCGGCGTTCATCCCCACCGCGGGCTTCCTGCCGGTGCTGTTCGTGCTCGCCGGGGCCTACCCGGCCATCGAGCGGCGCTTCACCGGGGACGACGCGCTGCACAACCTGTTGCAGCGTCCGCGCGACGTGCCGGTCCGGACCGCGCTCGGCGCCATGGCGATCTCGTTCTACCTGTGGCTCGTGATGTGCGGGTTCAACGACTGGATCTCGTACTTCTTCCACATCTCGCTGAACGCGACCACGTGGGCCGGCCGCATCGGTCTGCTCGTCGTGCCGCCGATCGTGTACTGGGTGGCCTACCGCTGGTGCATCGGTCTGCAGCGGTCGGACCGCGCGGTGCTGGAGCACGGCATCGAGACGGGCATCATCAAGCGGCTGCCGCACGGTGAGTTCATCGAGGTGCACCAGCCGCTGGGCGGCGTCGACTCGCACGGCCACGCCATCCCGCTGGAGTACCAGGGCGCCTCGGTGCCCAAGCGGATGAACCAGCTCGGGTCGGCGGGTGAGCCGGTCTCCGGTTCGCTGCTCACGCCGGACCCGGTCGAGGAGTCCCGCGCGCTGGCCGTGGCCCGCCACGAGGCCCACGAGCGGGAGCTCGAGGAGTCCCGCCGGCGCCACGAGGCGCGGGCGGAGCTCGAGTCCCGCAGCGGTGAGCTCGCGGGCCGCCCGGACGACGGTGGTCGTCCGCAGCAGCCGCGCGACTGAGCACGGTCCGGGCCCCGGCCCGGAAGCACTCCACGGCGGCCCCGCCGGAGACACGGTCTCCGGCGGGGCCGCCGTCGTACGTCCTCAGACCCCGGCGGGCTCGTCCGGGGAGCGGTCACCGGTGCGGTGCGACGCCTCCCGGGCCCGGTCGGCCCACTCCCGCCAGGCACCCCCGCCCCGTGCCGGCTCCGCCCAGGGCGGGTCGCAGTACACCAGCCGGGTCCCGCCGGTGGTGAGCCAGCGGTGCAGGATCCGGACCTCCTCCGACGGGGCCCCGCGCAGCGGCCCGTCGCCGGGCAGGACCGTCTGCGCGCCGGTCCGCAGTGCCTCGACGACCGGCATCGGCCGCACCCCGCGCGGGGCGTTGCCCGCCGCGGCGAGCCGTCCGTGGCGCAGGACGGCGAGCTCCCAGCCGCCCCGGCCGTCGGGCCGGGCACCGACCAGCTCGTCGATGCCCGCGAGCGCGGCCAGGGTGCCGCCCCGGTCGACCCCGGCGGCCAGCGTGGCCAGCCGGTCCCGGGCCCGTGCGGCCGCCTCGTAACGCCCGCCGGCCGACCGGTCGTCGACCTCGGTGGCCAGCACCCGCAGCGGGCCGTCGTCCCGCCCCGCGACGAGGTCGCCCCAGGCGTGCACGGCGGGCGCGTAGTCCTCGACGGGCTGCAGACCGGCGCACGGGGCCGCGCAGCGGCCCAGCTCGTGCAGCGCGCACGGCGTCGCCGAGGGGTTCCGGGCCGGGATCCGGATCGTGCACCGGCGCAGCGGCAGTGCGTCGAGTGCCGCGTCGAGCACGTCGGTCGCGGCCCGCTGCGACCCGAACGGGCCCAGGGCACCCGCCCGCGGGGTGGCGACGACCGACAGCCGCGGGAACGCCTCCGCCGTCGGCGCCACCCAGTAGGTCCGGCCGGGGTTGCGCGAGCGCCGGTTGTACGGCGGGCGGTGCGCGGCGATGAGCGCCAGCTCGCGCACCGAGGCCTCCAGGGCGTGCGCGCAGACCACCGTGTCGACCTTCTCGGCGCGGGCGAGCATGTCGCGGACCCGGCGGCGCTTCTCCCCGGCCGTGAAGTACGACCGCACCCGCCGGTGGAGGTCGCCGCTGGTGCCGACGTAGAGCACCTGGCCGTCGCCGCCGCGGAACAGGTACACACCGGGCTCCGAGGGCACGTCGTTCGCCAGGTGCCTGCGGCGCCGCTGGGTGGTGGTGGGCCGGTGCGGGGCCCGGTCACGGACGAGCTGCAGCAGCTCCTCCAGGCTCTGCACACCCAGGTTCCCGATCCGCTCCAGCAGGTGGTGCAGCACCTCGACGGTCGCCCGGGCGTCGGTCAGCGCCCGGTGGTCCGGGGTGGTGGCGCAGCCGAAGTGCCGGGCCAGCGCGCCCAGCTTCACACTGGGGCACTCGGCGTGCGGGAGCACGGCCCGGGCGAGCCGGGCGGTGCACAGGACCGGCGGGCCGGGCCAGGGTCGTTCGAGGCGCTCGCAGGCGGCCTTGAGGAACCCCGTGTCGAACGGGGCGTTGTGGGCCACCAGCACCGCGCCGCGGAGCATGTCGAGCACCGAGGGCAGGACCGCACCCAGCGGTGGCGCGTCGTGCAGCATCGCGTTCGTGATACCGGTCAGCCGGGTGATGTCGGCCGGGACCCGTACACCCGGGTCGACGAGGGTGCCGAGCTCGGAGATCCGGCTGCCGCCGCGCACCGCGACGGCGCCGACCTCGGTGATGGCGTCGGTCCGGTGGCTGCCGCCGGTGGTCTCCAGGTCGACCACGCAGAAGGTGACGTCACGCAGTGGCGTGCCCAGCTCGTCGAAGGTGAGCTGCGGGGAGCAGGAGGTCACGCCCTGCACCGTAGCCGTGGGGTCCGACAGTATGTTCGAACACCCGGCCCCGGTCCGGGGGAGCCGGGGCGCGGACACCGATCCGGGGACGTCCCGGCTGCGGACGGGCACGCCGACGGCGATCCGGGCCGGGCGGGGATAACCTGGACCGATGGCGTACGACGACACGGAGCGACCGGAGCCCCCGTGCTCCGGGGTCCCGTCGTGCGCCGCGGACCCGGCCGCGAGCGACTGGCCGGAGCTGCCCGCCCCGCTGCGGGCCCGGCTCGCCGAGATCGCGGGTACCGCGCTGGGCGGGCTGCCGCCCGGGGACGTCCCCACCCCGCTACGCCGCTTCGCCCGGTTCACCCCCGCCAAGCGGGCCCGTCTCGGCGGGCAGGTACTGGTCGCCCGGCTGCAGCAGGACACGGCGTTCCGGGCGGCCGTGGTGGCGTGGTGGGCCGAGAACCGGCCCGGTGAGCTGGAGCTGCCCGAACCCGCCACGACACGACCCGCCGGCGACCCGCCCGTGCCCCCGGGCGGACCCGGGGCATCCGCCGGGGACACCGGAGCCGCGGAGGCAGCCGTCCCGTCCGGCCGTCCCGCGGCGCAGCACGCAGCCGCATCACCGGTGGACGGGTCGGCCCCCGCCGCGGAGGCCGCGTCCGTCGCGGATCCGCTGCCCGCACCCGTCGACAAGCTCGACGCGGCCGCGGTCGCGCTGCTCACCGCCGATCCGCTCGCGCACCGGCGGGTCGCCGAGGTGGGGCAGACCGCGGACCTGGCGAACCTGCGCGCCGAGCGCGACGAGGCCCTGGCCAAGGTCGACAAGCTCACCGCTGAGCTCGAACGGGCCCGGGCCGAGCTGGTCGAGGAACGGGAACGCGCACGGGCGCTCGTCGGGGAGCGGGAGACCGAGTACCAGCAGATGCGCCGCCGGGTCAGCGACCAGGGCGCGCGGCTGCGTGCCGCACTCGACGCCCGCACCGAGCTGGAGGAGGAGGTCGCGCGGCTGCGCGGCGGCGTCGACGACGAGCTCGCCCGCTCCCGCGCCGAGACCGCCGCCGAGCGCGAGCGGGCCGACCGGGAACGCCGCCGGGCCGACGCCGCGGCCGGTCAGGTCGCCGCCGCCCGCCAGGCCGCCCGCGAGGCCCGGCGCGGCGACGAGGTGCGCCTGGAGCTGCTGCTGGACACCGTCAGCGGCGCGATCTCGGGTCTGCGCCGCGAGCTCGACGTCGGCGCGGGCGGACCGCGGCCGGCGGACCTCGTCGCGAAAACGGGCGACCGCGGGACCGGCGCGCGCGTCGCGGCCCCCGTCGACGGGCTGGCCGCGCTGGACGCGCTGCTGACCGTGCCGTCGGTGCACCTCATCGTCGACGGCTACAACGTCAGCAAGACCGGCTACCCGGACCTGCCGCTGGCCGACCAGCGCTCCCGGCTGGTGGCCCAGCTCGGCGCACTGGGTGCCCGCACGGGGGCCGAGATCACCGTGGTGTTCGACGGGGCCGCCGTGATCGCCGCGCCGGTGCGCGGCAGCCGCGGGGTGCGGGTGCTGTTCAGCGACGCCGGGGTGATCGCCGACGACGTCGTCCGCGACCTCGTCGCCGCCGAGCCGGCGGGCCGGCCGCTGCTGGTCGCGACGTCGGACCAGGAGATCGTGCGCTCGGTGCGCCGCCGGGGCGCGCACACCGTGGCGTCCGCGGTGCTGCTGCGCCGCCTCGGCGGGTGAGCGCTCACCCCACGTCACGGTGCCGGGGCCCGTGCCCGGCCGGCGGGACCACCGGCATCGGCAGCGCCGTGCGTCCGGCCCGACCGGGCGCCGGTGCGCCCGGCTCGACCAGGCGCAGGTGCGGGATGAGGCCGCCCTCGGCCAGCACCTGCAGTGCCCGGCGCTCCGGCTCGGCGAACTCCAGCGGGGCGACGGTCGTGGCCACCGTGCCGGCCGGCAGGTCGACGGGAAGGTAGGGGATCGGCCGGTCGTCCTCCGGGACCTCCAGCAGCACCCCGATGACGCAGACACCGCACGCGGCACCGCGGACCTCGCAGCGATCGCAGTCGACGATCATGGCTCCTCCTTCGTCGGACCCGAGGTGGTCGAGCACCGCGGACGCTAGGGGAGGGGTCCGACAGAATGGCCGCGCCGGAGAAAAACCGGGGCGGGGCCGTCACCGCGGGCCGCCGCGCTCGTTCACCTGAACAGCACGACATCCTCACCAACTGTGCCGTCGAGCGAGCACCACCACTCGTACGGAGCAGTGCCACCCCGGCGGGCGACCGATCCGGTCACGCAACGGTGAGGACGCGGAACTCGTCCGCTCCCCGGAGTGTCGGACGGCGGCCCGCATCCCCGACGCGCAGCGCGCGTGCGGAGCCGCCGTCCCGACCCCCGCCGTCCCCTCCGCCGGTGACCACCGGCGGAGGGCGCCCCGCCGAGGACTAGCGTCGCCGACCGTGGCGCGCACGCTGCTGGTGACCAACGACTTCCCGCCCCGGCCCGGCGGCATCCAGTCCTACCTGTCCGACCTCGCCCGCGCGCTCCCGCCGGACTCGCTCGCGGTCCACGCGCCCGCCTGGCGCGGCGCCGCCGACCACGACGCCGCGCTGCCGTTCCCCGTGCACCGGCACCGGTCGTCGCTCATGCTGCCGGTCCCCGAGGTCGCCCGGCGCGCCGCGGAGCTGGCCCGCGAGCACGACGCCGGGACCGTCTGGTTCGGCGCGGCCGCGCCGCTGGGGCTGCTCGGCCCGTACCTGCGCCGCCGGGCCGGGGTGGAGCGGGTCGTCGCCACCACGCACGGCCACGAGGTCGGCTGGTCGATGCTGCCCGGCGCGCGCCGGGCGCTGCACCGGATCGGCCGCGACGCCGACGTCGTCACCACGGTGTCGCGATGGACCCGCGGCCGGCTCGCCGGCGCGCTCGGCCCGGACGCGGCGCTGGAGGTCCTGCCGCCCCCGGTGGACACCGTCCGCTTCGCACCCGACCCGGACGCCCGCGCCGCGGTCCGGGCCCGGTACCGGCTCGGCGACGCACCCGTCGTGACGTGCGTGTCCCGGCTGGTGCCGCGCAAGGGCCAGGACGTGCTGGTCGCGGCGCTGCCGCGGATCCGCCGCCGGGTGCCGGGCGCCCGGCTGCTGCTCGTCGGCGGCGGGCCCTACCGGGACCGGTTGCGCACACTGGCGGCACGCGCCGGGGTGGCCGACGCGGTCGTGCTCACCGGCGGGGTCCCGGCCGCCGAGCTCGCCGCGCACCACGCCGCCGGGGACGTGTTCGCCCTGCCGTGCCGCACCCACCTCGGCGGGCTCGACGTCGAGGGACTGGGGATCGCGCTGCTGGAGGCCGCGGCGTCGGGGCTGCCCGTCGTCGCGGGGGACTCCGGCGGCGCGCCGGAGACCGTCGAGGAGGGTGTGACCGGCCACGTCGTGCCGGGACGTGACGTCGCTGCCGTCGCCGACCGGGTCGCCGACCTGCTCGCCGACCCCGTCCGGGCGACGGCGATGGGCCACGCCGGACGGGCCCGCGTCCGGCGGGTCTGGGGCGGGCCGTCGTCGGCGGCGCGCCTGCACGGCTTCCTGACCGGCCACGACGGGCCGCGCTGAGTGCACGACCCGTCGTCGACGGCGGGGGGTCAGCCCTTGTCGGCGGTGGTCCCCGCGTAGAGCGCCTCGATCTCGCCGGAGTAGGACTCCACGACGACCTTGCGCTTGACCTTCATCGTCGGCGTCAGCTCGCCGCCGGCCTCGCTGAAGTCGTGCGGCAGGATCGTGAACTTGCGGATCTGCTCGGCCCGCGAGACGGCCTGGTTGGCGTCCTCGACCGCGGCCGCGATCTCGCCGCGCAGCTCCGGGTCGTCGACGAGGTCGGCGGCCGAGCTGCCGTCGCCCGCGGGCTTGCCGTTGCGCTCGCGCCAGCCCGGCAGGGCGTCCGGGTCGATGGTGACCAGCGCGGAGATGAACGGCTTCTGGTCGCCGATCACGATGCACTGCCCGACCAGCGGGTGCGCCCGCAGCCGGTCCTCGAGCACGGCCGGCGCGACGTTCTTGCCGCCGGCGGTGACGATGATCTCCTTCTTGCGGCCGGTGATGGTGAGGAAGCCGGCGTCGTCGAGCTCGCCGATGTCGCCGGAGTGGAACCAGCCGTCGGACTCCAGGGCCTCCTTCGAGGCCTCCTCGTTCTTCCAGTAGCCGCGGAAGACGATGTCGCCGCGCAGCATGATCTCGCCGTCGGAGGCGATCCGGACCGCGCAGCCGGGGACCGGGCGGCCCACCGAGCCGACGCGCTGGGCGTCGAGGGTGTTCAGCGTGATGCCCGCGGAGGTCTCGGTCAGGCCGTAGCCCTCCAGCACGGGCAGCCCGATGCCGCGGAAGAAGTGCCCGAGCCGGCCCCCGAGCGGGGCCGAGCCGGACACCGCGGCCTTGACCCGGCCGCCGACGGCGGCGCGCAGCTTGCCGTAGACGAGCTTGTCGAACAGCGCGTGCCGGGCCTTGAGCAGCAGGCCGGGCCCGCCCGCGTCGAGCGCCTCGGAGTAGGCGATCGCGGTGTCGGCGGCCGCGTCGAAGATCTTGCCCTTGCCGTCGTTGTGGGCCTTGAGCCGCGCGCCGTTGTAGACCTTCTCGAACACCCGCGGCACCGCGAGCAGGAAGGTCGGCCGGAAGTCCGCCAGGTCGGGCAGCAGGGTCTTCACGTCGGGGGAGTGGCCGACGATCGTGCGGGTGGACAGGCAGCCGCACTGGATGGCCTTGCCGAACACGTGCGCGAGCGGCAGGAACAGCAGCACCGAGTCCCCGGGCTCGAACAGGTGCGGGATCGTCGCGGCGATCGTGCGGATCTCGGCGATCAGGTTGCGGTGGGTCAGCTCGCAGCCCTTGGGGCGGCCGGTGGTGCCCGAGGTGTAGATCAGGGTGCACAGGTCGTCGGCGCGCACCCCGCCGCGCCGGGCGTGCACCACGTCGTCGGGGGTGTCCGCGCCGAGGCCGCGCAGCTGCTCGACCGCCGAGGGGGCGTCCGGGGCCGACGCGGCCGGCTCGATCTGCCAGACGGTGCGCAGCTCGGGCAGGTCTCCGCGGACCTTCTCCACCGACGCGGCGTGCTCGGCGGTCTCCACGACGATCCCGACGGCGCCGGAGTCGGACACGATCCAGGAGATCTGGTCCGGCGACGACGTCTCGTAGATCGGCACGGTGACCCCGCCCGCGGCGAGGATCGCGTAGTCGAACAGGGTCCACTCGTACCGGGTCCGCGACAGCAGCGCGACCCGGTCCCCGGCCTGCACACCCGCGGCGACCAGCCCGGCGGCGATCCGGGTGACCTGCTCGCCGAACTCGGCCGCGGTCACCTCCGACCAGCTCCCGTCCGCACCCTTGCGGCGGTAGAGCACGTCCGACGGGTGCTGCGCGGCGTTGTCGAACACGGCGTCCGAGAGCGATTCCTCGTCTCCCACGGACACCGCGGCGGGAACGCTGTACTCACGCACGGGGATCGACCTCCTGGCGGCCTCGACAGGCTGAACGCGGTCGCCGCGACGGCTGCGGCGACACCTCGGAGCAGAACCTACCGGAGAGTAGGGTCCACGTACATCGATTCGGACATAACGGATCGGTCGGTGGTGCCGCCGGTCCGGTCCGGGCCGCGACGGTACCCGTGACCGGCGCCGTCGCACGGGGTGGCACGCTGACCGGGTGCCCGCGATCGACGTGATCGACGAGACCTTCCTGGCCGTGCCCCGCGAGCGGGTCGCGGCGGAGTTCGCCGACCCGGCCCGGTGGCCGTCGTACTGGCCCGACCTGCGCCCCGAGGTCGCGCACGACCGCGGACCGGCCGGGCTGCGCTGGACCGTGACCGGCGCGCTCGTCGGGACCATGGAGGTCTGGTGCGAGCCGGAGGGCGACGGCACCGTCCTGCACTTCTTCCTGCGCGCGGACCCGGACGGCCCGCCGCCCGGTGGCCGGCTGCGGCGCCGCCGGTGGCTGCGCGCGGAGTCCGACCGGCGGCACCGCGCGTTCAAGGCGCACGCCTTCGCGCTCAAGCGGCGCCTGGAGGGCGGGCGCCCGGCGGGCGTCGCGCCGTCGGCGTTCCGGCCGGACCGGACGGCCTGAGCGTGCGGCTGCACGTCGTCACCGACGTCCACGGCGCCACCGTCCCGCTCGCCCGCGCCGCCGAGGGCGCCGACGGGGTGCTGGTGCTCGGCGACCTGCTGGAGTTCATCGACTACCGCGACCCGACCAACGGGATCATCTCCCGGCTGCTCGGGCCCGGGGTGGCCGCGGAGTTCGGCCGGATGCGCCGGATCGGGGCGCCGCGCGCGCAGGTGCTGGGCCTGCTGGAGCGCTCCTGGGCCCGGTTCACCGACCCGGCCGCCGCCGTCGCCGAGGCCGTCGCCGCGCAGTACGCCGAGGTCTTCGGGGTCCTGGGCGGGCTCGGGGTGCCGGTCTGGGCGATCCCGGGCAACGTCGACGTCCCCGACGCCTGGCCCGACACCGACGGCGTCACCCGCGCCGACGGACGGGTGGTCGAGATCGGCGGTCGCCGGTTCGGCTTCCTCGGCGGGGTGCCGCTCCCGCCCGGGGTCGACCCGCGCCGCACCGGCCCCTGGCGGCCGCACTTCGTGACCCACGAGGACTGGACCGCGCGCCTGGACGCGCTCGGCCCGGCCGACGTGCTGTGCACCCACGTCCCGCCGGCGCACCCGGGCCTGACCTACGACGTCGTCACCCGCCGCGCCGAGATCGCCAGCGCGCCGCTGGCCGCGCGGATCCGGGCCGAGCAGCCGTCGCACGCCCTGTTCGGGCACGTGCACCAGCCGCTGCACCGCCGCGCGCGGATCGGCCGCACCGAGTGCGTCAACGCCGGACACTTCCGCGCGCACGGCACGCCCTACGTGCTCCGGTTCTGACCACCGGATAGCCTCCCGCCATGGCCGACGCGACCTCGTCCTCGATCCACATCGACGCCCCGCCGGAGCGGGTCATGGCGGTGATCGCGGACTTCGCGTCCTACCCCGAGTGGACCGACCAGATCACCAGCGTCGAGATCCTCGACGCCGGTGCCGACGGCCGCGCCCGCCAGGTCCGCTTCGCGATGGACGCCGGGGCCATCAAGGACACCTACACCCTCGACTACGACTGGGCCGCCGACGACCGCTCGGTGTCCTGGACGCTGGTCAAGGGCGGCATCCAGCGCGCCCAGGACGGCGCGTACCGGCTGGTCGGCGACGCCGGCGGCACCACCGTCACCTACGAGCTCAGCGTCGAGGTCAACTTCCCGATGATCGGGATGCTCCGTCGCAAGGCGGAGAAAGTGATCATCGACGCCGCACTGAAGGGCCTCAAGCGCCGCGTCGAGAAGGGCTGAGCCGGTCGGCGGCGACCCGGACGCGATCGTTAGGCTCCGCGCTGTGCGCGTCGTGCTCTTCACCGGCAAGGGCGGGGTCGGCAAGACGACCCTGGCCGCCGCGACGGCCGCGCACGTGGCCGGGACCGGCCGGTCCGCGCTGGTCGTGTCCACCGACCCGGCGCACTCCCTCGGCGACGCACTGGACGCCGAGCTGGGTGCCGAGCCCACCGAGGTCACCGAGAACCTGTGGGGCGCCCACATCGAGGCCCGCCACCTGCTCGAGGGCGCCTGGGGCGACCTGCAGGGGCACCTGCGCACGATGCTCGCCGGGGCCGGGGTGGACGAGCTCGTCGCCGACGAGCTGACCGTGCTGCCCGGCGTCGAGGACCTCCTCGCGCTGGTCGAGGTGCAGCGCTACGCCGAATCGGGCCGCTTCGACGTCGTCGTCGTCGACTGCGGGCCGACCGCGGAGACGCTGCGGCTGCTCACCCTGCCCGAGGCGCTGTCGGGCTACCTGGAGCGGCTGTTCCCCGCGCACCGCCGCGCGGTGCGCGGCCTGGTCGCCGGGCTGGCCGGGGCCAAGGCCGACGGCGCGGGCTGGGACCGCACGATCGACGCGCTCGGGGTGCTGGCCGAGCAGCTGCGCGGGCTGCGCGGCCTGCTCGCCGACCGCTCCCGCACCTCGATCCGGCTGGTGCTGACCCCGGAGCGGGTGGTCGCGGCCGAGACCCGCCGCACCCTGACCGCGCTCGCCCTGCACGAGCTGCGGGTCGACGGGCTGCTGGCGAACCGGGTGATGCCCGGCCCGCCGCCGTCGCTGCGCGGGCCCGCGGCGCGCTGGCTGCGCGAACGCGCCACCGAGCAGCAGTCCGTGCTCGCCGAGCTGGGCGAGCTCGGTGCGGACGTGCCGGTGACCGCGGTCCGCTACACCGCCGCCGAGCCGACCGGCGTCGGTGCGCTGCGCGAGCTGGCCCTGTCGGTCTACGGCGACGACGACCCCGCGGGCGCCGCCGACGGCGCCCCGCCGCGGCCGTTGATGGAGCTGCGCCGCACCGCAGGTCACGGCGTCTCCGCCGACACCGAGTTCGAGCTCGACGTGGCGCTGCCCGGCGCGCAGGACGCCCCGCTGGACCTCGCCCGGGTCGGCGACGACATGGTCGTCGGCATCGGGTTCTCCCGGCGCGTGGTCTCGCTGCCGTCGGTCCTGCGCCGCTGCGAGGCCACCGGCGCCCGGCTGGAGGGCCGCGGCTCCGACGCCCGCCTGGTGATCTCCTTCGTGCCCGACCCGGGCACCTGGATGACCTCGTGAGCGGCCGTGACACGCGGGGCGGCACCCACTGCGGCGATCACGGCGGCATCCCGGAGGACCTGCGGGTCACCGCGGTGGCGCTGCTCGACCGGCTGCGTGCGGCCACCGAGACGATGTCGGACTCGCTGCGGGCCGCCGGGAGCGACCCCGGCCCCGGCGACGCCGGCTCCTGCACCGCCTGCCCGGTGTGCGCGCTGATCGCCGTCGTGCGGGGGGAGCGGTCGGAGCTGGTCACCCGGCTCGCCGCCCACGCCGGCGGGCTGCTCGCCGTGCTCGTCGCGGTGCTGGAGGAGGCCGCCCCGCCCGCACGCCAGGAGCCCCGCCGCCCGCACGGCGGCGGACGCTCCGTGCAGCGGATCGCGGTGCACCGGACGTGAGCCCCCGGATGTCCGACGTCCGCACCATCGGGGTGGACGTCGGGGGCACCAGCGTGCGCGCGGGCGTCGTCGACGCCGAGGGGGAGATCCTCGACTCCGCCTCCGCGCCGACCCCGCGTACCGACGACGCGCTGGAGGCGGCCATCGCCGGCGCCGTCGACGAGCTGCGGCGCAGGCACACCGTCGCCGCCGTCGGGCTCGCGCTCGCCGGGTTCGTCGACGCCCCGCGGGGCCTGGTCCGCTACGCGCCGCACCTGTCCTGGCGCGACGCCCCGGTCGCCGAGCGGATCGGCGACCGGCTCGGCGGGATCCCGGTCGTCGTGGAGCACGACGCGAACTCCGCCGCGCTCGCCGAGCGGTGCCACGGCGCCGCGGCGGCCGGTGCCTCGGTGGCGCTGGTGATCGCGCTGGGCACCGGGATCGGTGGCGCCCTGCTGCTCGACGGCGAGCTGTTCCGCGGCGCGCACGGCGTCGCACCCGAGCTGGGGCACCTGCGGGTCGTCCCGGACGGACGGGCCTGCCCGTGCGGCAAGCGCGGCTGCTGGGAGCGCTACTGCAGCGGGACCGCCCTCGGCGCCACCGCGCTGGAGATGCTCTCGGGCGGCGACGTGCCGGGCCCGTCCGGGCTGGCCCGCGAGGCCGCCGTCGACCCGGGGCGGGTCACCGGCAAGCGGGTCGCCGCGGCCGCCCGCGAGGGGGACCCGGTCGCCCGCGCCGCCGTCGACGACATGGGGCGCTGGCTGGGGGAGGGGCTCTCGCTCGTCGCGGACGTCTTCGACCCGGACCTCGTGGTGATCGCGGGCGGGGTGTCGGCGTCGGCGCCGCTGTTCCTCGACGCCGCCCGCGAGCACTACGCCCGCATCCTCACCGGGGCGGGCAACCGGCCGCTGGCCCGGATCCGGACCGCGCAGCTCGGCGCGGCCGCCGCCGTCGTGGGCGCGGCGACGCTGGCCCGCGAGAGCCTGCGGTCCGGCGCCCGGCGCTGAGCGCGCTACAGCCGCGAGCCGTCGTCCCAGGGGTCGGGGCCCTCGTCGGGGTCGGGGCTCCACAGCCGCAGCAGCAGCCAGCCCAGGCCGGCCGCGATGAGCACCAGCCCCAGCGGCAGCGGCCAGGTCCCGCCGACGCCGATCAGCCCCGGCGCGATGCACAGCAGCAGCCCCACCGCGATCAGCCCGCCACCCACGACGGCCGGTGGTCCCGGCCGCGGCAGCGGCGGCGGCTCCGGCGGGTGGTAGTGGTCGTCCGGGTCGGCACCCGTGCCGGTGCCCGGGTGCGGGGCGGCCGGGCCGGGCCGGTGCGCGGGCCGGTCGGCGCCGCCCGCCGCGCCCGCGGCGTCACCGGCGTCGCCGCGGTCCGTGCGGTCGGCGCGCTCCACGGGCTCGGCGGGCCAGTCCGGGACCGAGCCCTCGTCGCGCCAGGCGGCGACGATCGCGTCGAAGTCGTCGTCGGGCCGGTCCTCGCGGTCACGCGAGGGGTCTGCGGAGCTCATACCGGTCCGTCCCTCCCCGCTCGCGGCGGCTCCCATCCTGTCACGGCCCGTGTCCCGCCCGACACCGCCCACGGGCCCGCGCGGGCGCCGCGCGGGGCCCGCCCGACCCCGGTGACCACCGCCCCGTTGTGAGGAGGTGTCGACGCTCCGTAGGCTGTCGCCGAAGTCGGTAGGGAGGCAGCGCAGGGTGCTGTACTGGTGGTCCAAGTTCGTGCTGCTCGGCCCGTTGATGAGGCTGTTCTGCCGGCCGGAGGTGCGCGGTGCCGAGAACGTGCCCGGTGGTGCCGGCGCGATCCTCGCCAGCAACCACCTCGCGGTGGCCGACTCCTTCTTCCTGCCGTTGATGCTGCCGCGCCGGGTGACCTTCCTCGCCAAGCGCGAGTACTTCACCGAGCCCGGGATCCGCGGCTGGTTCAAGAAGCAGTTCTTCACCGGCGTCGGGCAGGTCCCGGTGGACCGTTCCGGTGGGTCCGCGGCGCGCGCCGCGATGGACACCGCGGTCCGGCTGCTGAACGAGGGCAAGCTGCTCGGGATCTACCCGGAGGGCACCCGCTCGCCCGACGGGCGGCTCTACAAGGGCAAGACCGGCGTCGCCCGGATGGCCCTGGAGGCCGGGGTGCCGGTCATCCCGGTCGCGATGGTGGGCACCGACAAGGTCAACCCCATCGGCTCCAAGATGTGGCGCCCGCGCAAGGTGAAGATCGTGATCGGCGAGCCGCTGGACTTCTCCCGGTACGAGGGCATGGCCGGGGACCGGTTCATCGAGCGCTCCATGACCGACGAGATCATGTACTCGCTGATGGAGCTGTCCGGACAGACCTACGTCGACCTCTACGCGGCGTCGGTCAAGGAAAAGGCCGCGGCCGGTGCGCCGCCGCCCGCGCCGTCGCGTCCCGCCCCGCAGCGGCCGGACGCGAACGTGCCCGACTCCCGCGCCTCCTGATCGACTCCGGAAGTGCGTCCCGGCGATCTGACCCACCGATGTGGAGCTGGGCGAAGGCTCCTCTGTCGGTGAGAGCCCGTGGTGGACCGACCTGTCGCCCGGCAGAATCCGGCGGTCGGTGACCTCTCGGGAGGCGAAGCAGGCGACCGAGTCGGCCGGAGCCGGACGGCGGCCCGCTCACCTGTCCGGTCAGTGGAGCTTCCGGCTTGCGACAAGGGCGTCGAGCATGCTCGTTTCGATCCGGTAGGTGGACGACCTCCTCTACGATCGAAGGTCGTCGAGCCGTGGCGAAGCTCAGTGCCGGTTCTTCAACTCGGCGGCGGGGCGGCTGCCGGTGTCGTCCGACGGATGAGCTCGATGCCCGGGCTCGGCCGGTCCCGATATCGCGCGAGCGCAGTACGATCGCCGCACTGTTTCGTATGGGAGGCGCGATGACCGCCGGAACCCACCAGGCCGTCACGCTGGCCGACGTGAGTGCACGTCGGGACTTCATCGTGGACGTCGGGCGCCGTCATGGTGTTTACAACATCCGTGTCTTCGGTTCCGTCGCGCGTGGCGAATCGACCCCCACCAGTGATCTCGACCTGCTGGTCGACCTGGAACCCGGCCATGGTTATGTCGACATGGTTTCCTTCGCCCTCGCGGTCGAGGACTCACTTGGGGTTCTCACACAGGTCGCCACGGTGAACGGTCTCAAACGCCGTGTCCGTGATCAGGTTCTCGCCGAGGCCGTGGCAGTGTGACTGTCTTCTCGGAGATCGCTCGTGATGGAGGGATCCCTGTTGGTCCGACGTGACCGGGAGCGGATCGCGGACATGTTGGAAGCCGCTGAGAAGATCCGGGTCCGGGTTGCGCGCGGCCGCGCGCGGTTTGATGCCGACGAGGACCTGCAGATCGTCTTGACGCATCTGATCCAGGTGCTCGGTGAGGCTGCTGCACGCGTGAGCCCCGAGCTGGCTGCTGCTCATCCGCACCTGCCGTGGCGGGCACTGGCGGGAATGCGCAATCGTGTCGTGCACGAGTACTTCGAGATCGATCTCGAAATCCTCTGGGCTGCTGCGTCTCAGGAAGTCCCGGCGCTGGCGGTCCAGCTGCGTGCGGTTCAGACAACGGAGGACGCCTGACCCGGAGCGGTCCCGATCACGGCAGCAGAGGCACGTACGCTCGTCGGGCGGCACAGCTCCACGACCGAACCCGAGCCCAGGACGGCAATGCGCTTCTTCTACGACACCGAGTTCATCGAGGACGGCACGACGATCGACCTGGTGTCGATCGGGATCGTCGGCGAGGACGGCCGCGAGTTCTACGCCGTGTCCACCGAGTTCGACCCGGACCGGGCCGGCAAGTGGGTGCGGGCCAACGTGCTGCCCAAGCTGCCCTCGCCCAGCGACCGGGCCTGGATGTCGCGGTCCCGGATGCGCTCCGAGATCCTCGACTTCTGCACCGGCGCCCCCGGCGACGTCGAGCTGTGGGCCTGGATCGCCGCCTACGACCACGTGGCGCTGTGCCAGCTGTGGGGTGCGATGCCCGCGCTGCCGCGGCCGATCCCGCGCTTCACCCGCGAGCTGCGCCAGCGGTGGGAGGACGCGGGTCGCCCGGCGCTGCCCCCGCCGCCCGCCGAGGCGCACGACGCGCTCGCCGACGCCCGGCACAACCTGCGGCGCTGGGAAGTGATCGCCGAGACCCTCGCGACGGGGGCCGCGCCCCAGTAGGGATCGGCCGCGGCCTAGGCTGGGCCGTGTGAACTGGTCCGTCGACGCGCCCATCGACGTCCTCCCGGAGCTGCCGCCGCTGCCCGCGGACCTGCGCTCCGCCCTGGACGATGCGCTCTCCCGCCCTGCCGCCCAGCAGCCCGAGTGGCCCGACCCGTCGCAGGTGGGCGACGTGCGGAAGGTCCTCGAGTCCGTCCCGCCGGTGGTGCTGCCGCCGGAGGTCGACCGGCTGCAGTCGCGGCTCGCCGACGTCGCGAACGGTGAGGCGTTCCTGCTGCAGGGCGGCGACTGCGCCGAGACCTTCGTCGACAACACCGAGCCGCACATCCGGGCGACGATCCGCACGCTGCTGCAGATGGCCGTCGTCCTGACCTACGGCGCCTCGATGCCGGTGGTCAAGGTCGGCCGCATCGCCGGTCAGTACGCCAAGCCGCGCAGCTCGCCGGTCGACGCGAGCGGGCTGCCGTCCTACCGCGGGGACATCGTCAACGGGCTCGCCCCGGACGCGCAGGGCCGCATCCCGGACCCGTCGCGGATGGTGCGCGCCTACGCGAACGCCTCGGCGGCGATGAACCTGGTCCGCGGGCTGACCGCGACCGGGCTGGCCGACCTGTCCAAGGTGCACGACTGGAACAAGGACTTCGTCCGCACCTCCGCCGCGGGCGTGCGCTACGAGGCCGTCGCCGCCGAGATCGACCGCGCGGTCCGCTTCATGGACGCCTGCGGGGTGCGCGACCACAACCTGCACCAGGTCGAGTTCTACGCCAGCCACGAGGCGCTGCTGCTCGACTACGAGCGCGCGATGCTGCGCCTGGACCTGGAGCGCGACCCCACCGGCGGGGAGTCGCCGAAGCTCTACGACCTGTCCACGCACTTCCTCTGGATCGGGGAGCGGACCCGTCAGCTCGACGGCGCGCACGTCGCCTTCGCGGAGCTGCTGGCCAACCCGATCGGCATGAAGATCGGCCCGACGACGACGCCCGACCAGGCCGTCGAGTACGTCGAGCGGCTCGACCCGCACAACCGCCCGGGCCGGCTGTCGCTGATCTCCCGAATGGGCAACGACAAGGTCCGCGACGTGCTCCCGGCGATCGTCGAGAAGGTGACCGCCTCCGGGCACAAGGTCATCTGGCAGTGCGACCCGATGCACGGCAACACCCACGAGGCCTCGACCGGCTACAAGACCCGGCACTTCGACCGGATCGTCGACGAGGTGCAGGGCTTCTTCGAGGTGCACCGCTCGCTCGGCACGCACCCCGGCGGCATCCACGTCGAGGTCACCGGCGAGGACGTCACCGAGTGCCTCGGCGGTGCGCAGCGGATCTCCGACACCGACCTCGCCGGCCGGTACGAGACCGCCTGCGACCCGCGGCTGAACACCCAGCAGAGCCTGGAGCTGGCGTTCCTCGTCGCGGAGATGCTGCGCGGCTGACCCGTCCGTCCCCGGGGCGGCTCCACCCGGAGCCGCCCCGGTGGTGTGTCTCAGGCCCCGGTGCTGGCCCGGGCCGCGAGCCGTGAGGGCAGCAGGGGGGCGGCGGCGCCGTCGCCGTCCCCGGCGAGGACGGCGGCCAGCCGCTGGGCTGCGGCCCGGCCGAGCTCCTCCGCCGGCAGCGCCACACTCGTCAGCGACGGCGCCGTCACCTGGGAGTACGGCAGGTCGTCGAACCCGGCGACGGCGATGTCCCCCGGCACGGCCAGTCCGAGCCGGTGCGCGGCGGCCAGCACGCCGTAGGCCATCGTGTCCGCCGCCGCGACGACCGCGGTGGCCCCGGCCGCCCGCCAGCGCGGCAGCGCCTCGGTGCTGACGTCGGCGGCGGCGTCGAGGGTCAGCCCGGCCCGGGTGCCGTCGTCGAGGACCCGCAGGCCGTGCTCGGCGGCGACCCGGGCGAGCTGCTCACGGCGCACGGTGAAGGTGGCCGAGGGCGTCGAGCCCTCCAGGTAGGCGAGCACCGTGTGCCCGGCCTCGGCGAGGTGCGCGACCAGCGCGCGCACGCCCGGCTCCAGGTCGAAGGTCACGGTGGCCGCGCGGCCCTCGAAGCCGGGGGCGTCCATCAGCACCAGTGGCGGGCCGCCCGGTTCGAGGTCGTCGAGGAACGTCGGCGACGGCGCGTGCACCAGCAGTCCGGCCGGGCGGAACGCCGCGACCCGGCGGACGTCGTCGGCGCCGGGCTGTTCGCCGCCCTCGATCACCGACAGCATCAGCTGGTGCCTGCTGCCCAACGCCTCCCGGATCCCGGTGGTGACCCGCCCGAAGTAGGGGTTGGGGAGGTCGGGGGCGAGCAGCACGACGAGGTCGGTGGTCCCGCGGGCGAGCGAGCTCGCCGCGTGGTCGACCACGTAGCCCAGCTCGTCGACCGCGGCGCGGACCCGTTCGGTGATCACCGCGGACACCCGTCCGCGCGACTTGCCGTTCACCACCAGCGACACGGTGGACACGCTCGTCCCCGCCCGCCGGGCCACCATCGCCGCGGTCACCCGCCGGCCCACCGGTCCTGCCATCCGGCGAGCCTACCCGGACGCGCCACACATCAAGCGCTTGACGTCATGCGCTTGACAAGTCACAGTCGACACGTCCGGACCGCCCCGGGCGACCACGACGACGAGGTGGGACACCGGAGATGACCGAGAAGATCGTCCTGGACTGCGATCCGGGCCACGACGACGCGATCGCGCTGCTGCTCGCCCACGGCGACCCGCGGATCGAGCTGCTCGCCGTCACCACGGTCGTCGGGAACCAGACGCTGGACAAGGTGACCCGCAACGCGCTCTCGGTCGCGACCCTGGCCGGGATCACCGGCGTGCCGTTCGCGGCCGGTGCCGACCGCCCGCTGCTGCGGGAGATCGCCGTCGCCGCCGACATCCACGGCGAGACCGGCCTGGACGGCCCGGAGCTGCCCGCGCCGGCGTTCGCCGCGGTGGACACCCACGCCGTGGACCTCATCGTGGAGACCGTGCTGGCCCACGAGCCGGGCACCGTCACCCTCGTCCCCACCGGCGGGCTGACCAACATCGCACTCGCCGCCCGGCGCGCCCCCGAGATCGTCGACCGGGTCAAGCGGGTGGTGCTGATGGGCGGCGGCGTCGCCGTCGGCAACCGGACCCCGGTGGCCGAGTTCAACATCGCCATCGACCCCGAGGCCGCCGCGATCGTGTTCGAGGCGGGCTGGGAGGTGGTCATGGTCGGGCTCGACCTGACCCACCAGGCGCTGGCCGGTCCCGAGGTGCGCCGCGCGATCCGCGCCGTCGGCACCGGCCCGGCGCGCTTCGTCGACGAGCTGCTGGACTTCTTCGCCGCCACCTACCGCGACGTCCAGGGCTTCGAGGCCCCGCCGGTGCACGACCCGTGCGCCGTCGCCCACGTCATCGACCCGACGATCGTGCGGGCGTTCCCGATGCCGATCGTCGTCGAGACCGCGGGCCGGCACACCACCGGGATGACGGTCGCCGACCGGCGCGGCCCGGCCCCGCAGGGATGCCGCACGCACGCCGCGCTCGAGTTCGACCACGCCCGCTTCTGGGGGCTCGTCGTGGACGCCCTGCGCGCCATCGGCGACCCCGCCCTCCCGGCCACCACCGTCGCTGCAACGGAGCAGATCGCATGACCACCCCCGACCGCCGCCCGGTCGTCACGCTCGTCGTGGCGGTGCTGGCCGCCTGCGTGGCGTTCCAGCTCAACGCCTCGATGCTCAGCCCCGCGCTGGTCACCATGGCTCGCGAGCTGGGCACCGACGACGCCACCGTCGGCCTGTCCCAGACCATGTTCTTCACCCTCGCGGCGATGTTCTCGCTGTTCCTGCCGCGGCTGTCCGACATCGCGGGGCGCCGGCGGGTGCTGCTGGTGATGCTCGCGGTCATGCTGGTCGGCAGCGTCGTCGCCGCCCTCGCCGTCAGCGTGCCGATGCTGTTCGCCGGCCGGGCCCTGCAGGGCATCACCGGGCCGGTCGTTCCGATCTGCCTGCTCATGCTGCGCAGCGAGATCGCCGACCCGCGCCGCTACGGCATCGTGCTCGGCCTGATCACCGCCGTGAACGGCGGCGTGGCCGGTCTCGACGCGCTGCTCGGCGGCTGGCTGGCCACCCACCACGGCTTCCGCTCGATCTTCTGGGTCATCGCCGCGGTCACCGTCGTCGCGCTGGTGCTCGTCGCCGTGTGGGGCGTGGAGTCCCGCCCCTCGCAGGGCACCCGGATGGACTGGCGCGGGGTCGTCCCGCTGGTCGTCGCGGTCGGCGCGCTGCTGCTGGCCTTCGACGAGGCCGCCGCGCTGTCCGACGCGCGCTGGGGCCGGGTCGCCGGGTACGCGCTGCTCGCCGTCGTCGCCGCGGTGGTGTTCTGGCGGCTGCAGGGCCGCACCGCCCAGCCGCTCGTCGCGCCCGAGGACCTGCGCCGGCGCGCCACCTGGGCCACCCTCGGCACCACGCTGCTGACCATGACCGGCGTGTTCGCCGTGGTAAACGGCCTGGTCGCGTCGATCGCGCAGAACCCGGCGGCCGGGTTCGGGCTCGGAGCGGACCTCACCGCGCTCGCCCTGCTCGCCCCCTACGCGCTGATCGGCTGGCTGGTCGGGCCGTTCGCCGGTCGCCTGGCCCCGGTGCTCGGCTACCGCACCGTCCTGCGGGTCGGGCTGGCCGGGAGCGTCGTCGCCACCGTGCTGCTGGCGGTCGTGGGCGTGCACTCGTTCGCGGTGCTGGTCGTCGCGACGCTGCTGCTCGGCGTCACCTACGCCGGCATCGCCAACATCATGCTCAACGGCCTGGGCGTGCTGCTCTCGCCCGCCGACCGGCCCGGCATGCTGCCCGGGCTCAACGCCGGCGCGTTCAACCTCGGCGCCGGGATCAGCTTCGTGGTGCTGCCCGCGGTGCAGGTCGCCGTCGGCGGGGCCGGGCAGACCGGGGTCGGCGGCTACACCGCGGGCATGCTGGTCGGGGCCGCGTGCACCGCGGGCGCGTTCGCGCTGTCGCTGCTCATCCCGCGCCCGGCCGCCGCCGAGACCGGCGCCGCGCACGACGTGGTGGACGCCCGATGAGCCGGGTGCTGGTCGTCGGCTCGCTCAACGCCGACCTGGTGGTGCGCACCGAGCGCTTCCCGGGGCCGGGGGAGACCGTGGCCGGGTCGGACCTGACCGTGGGCCCCGGCGGCAAGGGCGCCAACCAGGCCGTCGCCGCCGCCCGGCTCGGGGCCGCCGCGGGCGTCGGCGTGGGGATGGTCGGCGCGGTCGGCGACGACGACCACGGCCGGACCGTCCGCGACGCCGTCGCCGCCGCCGGTGCCGACGTCGACGGGGTCACGGTGCGGACCGGCACGGCCACCGGCACCGCGGTCATCACCGTCGACGCCGCGGGCGACAACACGATCGTCGTCTCGCCCGGCGCCAACGCCACCCTGGAGCCGGGGGACCTGCCCTCCTTCGACGACGTCGCGGTGCTGACCCTGTGCCTGGAGATCGGTGTCCCGACGGTGCTGGCCGCCGCCCGGGCCGCCCGGGCCGCCGGGACCACGGTGGTGCTGAACCTCTCGCCCTACGCCCCGGTGCCCGCCGAGCTGCTCGCCGCCACCGACGTGCTCGTGGTCAACGAGCACGAGGCTGCGCTGCTGGGGGAGCACCCGGTGCCCCGGTCGGTCGTGACACGCGGGGCCGCGGGCTGCGAGGTGCACGACGCGGGAGCGGCTACGGTGTCCACAGTGGATGCGATGCGGGCGGACGTGGTGGACACCACCGGGTCGGGCGACGCCTTCCTGGCGGCCGTCGCCGTGCGGCTCGCCGCGGGGGACGACCTGCCGGACGCCGCGCGCTACGCCGTGCGCGCCGGTGCCCTCGCGGTCACCGTCGCCGGGGCGCAGCTGCCCGCGATCGGCGACGCCGAGCGCACCCGCTTCGGGCTGTAGGGCCCCTCGAACGCCGGTGTCCCGGCCGGGCCGCCATCCGGCCGGGGCGCCGGCTCCCACCCGCGACGCGGGCTCAGAGCACGGTCAGGGTGATCGTGTCGCCGGGCTCGGCGTCGCCGCCCGACCCCGGGTCCTGACCGACGACGCGGCCGTCGCGGCGACCGAAGGGGAAGCTGCGCTCGATGTCGACCTCGAAGCCGTCCTGACGCAGCAGCGCCTCCGCCTCGTCGGCCCGCATGCCGATCACGAACGGCACGGAGGTGGGCGCCGCGGGCTCGGCGGTCGGCGCCGGGGGCGGCGGTGCCGGCTCGGCGCCCCGGCTGGTCACCAGGGTGACCGCGGCACCACCGGCGAGCCGGGTCCCGGCGGGCGGGTCGGTGCGGATCACCGCACCGGCGGGGACCTCGGTGCTGAACTCCTCGGCGCTCGTCGAGCGCACCGGGGTCAGCCCGGCGCGGCGCACGGCGTCCTCCGCGGTGTCCACGGCGCTGCCCGCGGGCACGTCGGGCACCGCGGGACGGCCGGTCGACACCACCAGGGTGACCGTGGTCCCGCGCAGCACCCGGGTCTCCGGGGCCGGGTCCACCTGCGCGACGAGGTCGGGCGCCACGTCGTCGTCGGCCCGTTCGGTGACCGTGGGCGTCAGGTCGGACTCGGCGACGAGCGCGGTCGCCCGCTCGCGGTCCAGACCGGTGACCGCGGGCATCGTGGTCCAGCGGCCCGACCCGAGCCACCAGGCTCCCGTCCCGGCGAGCGCGGCCAGCAGCAGGAGCAGCACCATCCACAGCGCGAACACCCGGCGGCCGCGACGGCGGCGCCCGGCCAGCTCCTCGCGGGTCATCGGCTCCGGCTGCCCGGCGGGGGTGACGGCGGTGCCGTGCGCGCCGCGGGCCCGGGTCTGCACCCGGGTGCCGCCGGGGCCCGGCGCTGCGGCATCGAGCGGCCGGTGGCGCAGGGGGCCTGCAGGGAGGGTGGGGCCGTCGTCGGGCGGGGGCGGGCCGGGCGGACGCGGCGTCGCGGTCCGGGGCAGGCCCAGCCGGTCGGCCATGTCCAACAGCTCGCGCCGGAAGTGCTCCGCGTCGACCGGGCGCTGCTCGGGGTCCCGCGAGGTGGCCCGGGCGACGAGCGCGTCCACGGCCGGCGGCAGCCCCGGGACCAGCGCCGACGGCGGCGGCACGTCCTCGTTCACGTGGCGGTAGGCCACCGACAGCGGGTTGTCGGCGGTGTAGGGCGGCTGCCCGGTCAGCATCTCGTAGAGCACGACACCGGCCGCGTAGACGTCGCTGCGGCCGTCGGCGCGACCGGACACGACCTGCTCGGGGGAGAGGTAGGCCATGGTCCCGAGGATCATCCCGGCGTGGCTGACCCCGGCCTCGGCGGCCGCGGTGAGCAGGCCGAAGTCGGCCACCTTCACCTCGCCGCCGGAGGAGATCAGCACGTTCTCCGGCTTCACGTCGCGGTGCACCATGCCGAGCCGGTGCGCGCGGGCCAGCCCGGCGAGGACCGGTTCGAGCACCCGGACCGCGGCCGGGAGCCCCAGCGCACCGCGGGCGCGCAGCACGTCGCGCAGGGTGCCGCCGTCGACCAGCTCCATGACGACGAACAGGCTGGCCTCGCCCAGGGGCCCCGCGGGGACGGTGCCCCGGTCGTAGACGGCGACGACGCACGGGTGGTCGATCCGGGCCGCCAGCCGCGCCTCCCGGTCGAACCGGGTGCGGAAGGCGTGGTCCCCGGCCATCCGCGGGTCCATCACCTTGATCGCGACGGCGCGTTCGAGACGGGTGTCGGTGCCGTGGTGCACCGTCGACATGCCGCCCCGGGCCAGTACCGGGCCGACCCGGTAGCGACCGTCGAGCAGCACCTCGCCGGGGCCGTCGGCGGCGAGCCGCCCGGCCCCACCCGGGGCGCCGGGATCGACCGGACCGGACGGTGAGCTCATCGCGGGTCAGGTTACCGGTGGGGATCGGGTCGGCCGTGCAGGTGGTCGGCGTAGGACCACACCGCGTCGGCCGGTCCGGTGGGAGTCGGCGCCGCCCGGGGCGGTGTGGGACAGTGTCCGGCTGTGAACGAGTCCCTCCCCGCCGCTGTCACCGAGGAGACGCTGAGCGTCGCCGAGGTGGCCGACCGCCTGTCGATCCCCGTCTCCCGGGTGCACCAGCTCGTCCGCGACGGGCAGCTCCTGTCGTTCAAGAACGGGCACGACGTCGTCGTCCCGACCGCGCTGCTCGACGACGACGGTGTCGTGCGCGGGCTGCCGGGCACGATCGTCGTCCTCCGCGACGGCGGCTACGACGACGACGCCATCCTGAGCTGGCTGTTCACCGAGGAGGAGTCGCTCTCCGGTGCCCCGATCACCGCGCTGCGCGCGGGCCGGCACAAGGAGATCAAGCGCCGCGCCCAGGCCATGGCCTTCTGAGGTTCTCCCCGGCCCGGCTCACCCGCGGGACGGGCGCCCGGCGCGTTCGCGCGCCAGCTGGGTACCGCGGGCGGCCAGCGCCCGGCCGAGCCGGGGCAGCGCGACGGCGGCCCGGCGCCGGTTCGGCACCGCGACCCGGTGGGTCAGCACGTCGTAGCCGGCGTCGGCGATCTCGTCGAGGATCTCCGCGTACAGCACCCGGGCGGCGCCGACGCAGGCCCGCGACACCGGCTCCAGCATCGGGATCCCCGGGTCGGCCCGCCGGTAGGTGGCCCGGGTCCGGGCGACCAGGTGGGCCAGGGCGCGGCGGATCCGCGGGTCAGGGCGCCCGGTGCGCCGGCTCCAGGTCAGCAGCTCCCGGTCGACGCCGAACGCGGCGAGCTCGTCGGCGGGCAGGTACACCCGGCCGCGGTCGAGGTCCTCGCCGACGTCGCGCAGGAAGTTCGTGATCTGGAACGCCACGCCCAGCAGCGCGGCGTGCGGCTCGGCCTCCGCCCGCGGGACGACCGTCCCGAGCACCGGCAGCGTCTGCAGCCCGATCACGGCGGCCGAGCCGTGCACGTAGACGGCCAGCTCGTCGTCGGTGGCGTAGTCGGAGACGGTGAGGTCCATCCGCATCGAGACCATGAAGTCCCGGAACAGCGACGCGTCGAGGTCGTGGCGGCGCGCGGTCTCGGCGACGGCGAGCACCTCGGGCCTGCTGCCGGGCGGCGGGGCGCCCGCCAGTGCGGCCGCCAGCTCGGCGTCGAGCGCGTCGAGCCGGGTGTGCGGGTCCCCGCCGCCCGCGCCGTCGGGGTCGTCGACGATCTCGTCGGCGAAGCGGGCGAAGCCGTAGAGGGCGTGGATGTCGACCCGTCGTGCCGGGGGCAGCAGCCGGGTCGCCAGGAAGTAGGTGCGCCCGTGCTCGGCGTGCAGCGCGCGGCAGGCCGCGTAGGCGGCGCGCAGCTGCGGGTCGGTCAGGCCGGCGGCGTCGAGCTCGACGCGCCCGGCCCGCTCAGCCGCGGACGCCCGCATCGGTGGTGGGCGCGGTCGACGGTGCCTGCGGGGCGCCCCGGCGCAACCCCAGCGGGTCCGGGCGGAGCAGCGACACCGCGGCCAGGGCACCGGCCAGGGCACACGCCAGCAGGTAGTGGGGCACGTAGAGCGCGGTCTCGCCGTCGGGGAAGTACACGATCATCAGCCAGATCGAGCCGACGACCACCCACTGCAGCCCGCGCGCGCTCCACGGGGTCATCGCGAGCAGGCAGAACCCCCAGCTCAGGTACCACGGCAGCGTGGTGGGGGAGAGCACGGCGGCCAGCGCGAGGGCGATCGCGGCGTTGCGCACCGCGGCCCGCGGGTCGTCGCGGCCGCGCCACCACAGCAGGGCGATCAGCAGGCCCATCACCAGCGCGCCGAGGAACCGGAACGTGTCGACGAACGCCTGGGTGTTCACCTCACCGGCGAACATCCCGGCCACGCTCGCGGTCGCCTGACCGAACGCGGTCGGTACCGACAGCCAGTTCACGATCATCGACGGGGCGCTGAGTGCGGGCAGCCAGCCCAGCCCGAGACCGGTGAGCCAGGTGGCGCCGCCGAACACGACGCCGAACACGGCCACCGACGGCACCCCGGCCCGGACCAGCCGCGACCAGAACCCGCCGGACAGCGTCGCGGCCCACACCAGCACCAGGAACGGCAGCACGATCCCGGCCGAGGCCTTCACCGCCATCGCCAGCGACGCGACGACGATCGCCCACACGAACCGCTGCCGCAGCGCCAGCAGCGCCGCCAGCGGCAGCAGGCCGACGACCAGCAGGTCGTTGTGCACCCCGCCGACCATGTGCACGACCATCACCGGGTTCGCCACGGCCAGCCACAGCGCGACCGCCGGGCGCCCGCCGAGGCGCCGGGTCAGCGCGGGCAGCACCGCCACGAGCAGCAGCAGCCCGGTGACCAGGGTCAGCCGCATCAGCACGACGCCGAGCAGCACGTTCTGGCCGGCCAGCAGGACCACGCCCTGCGCGAGCAGGATGAACAGGGGCCCGTAGGGGGCGGGGGTGTCCTGCCAGAAGAAGTGGACGTTGTCGGTGAAGATCCCGCCCATGGTGTCCGGCCCGACGACGTACGGGTCGTACCCGGCCAGCGGCAGCGCGCCCTGGGCGAGGTAGCTGTAGGGGTCGCGGGTGAACAGCGGCGCCGTGACGAGCATCGGCAGCATCCACACCGCCGCCGTCGTCAGCACCGCGCGGCCACCGGCGCGACGGGCGAGCACGGCGCGGCCCAGCCGCACCCACGCCCACACCATCAGCACCAGGCCGACGTAGATCACGATCGTCGCGAGCATCGCGCCGTGGCCGTAGCGCCAGAACGACAGCGCCGAGTTGCCGATCACCGGGTCCCGCATCGGGATCCCGCCGCCGCCGAACGAGCCGAGGAACATCAGCACGGTCCCGGCCAGCCCCAGCAGCAGGACGCCCCGCGGCGGCGAGCCGAGCCGCTCGACCAGGCCGGGGCCCGCGGGCCGCGGTGCGGGTGGCGGGGGCACGACCGCGCCCGTGCCGGGGTCCGGCGTCACCGGTTCGGGTGCCGCCGGGCGGGGGAGCGGGGGCGAGGGCTGAGCCGTCATCGTGTCCGTGTGTGCTGGTCGGGCGTCGTCGGGAAGCATGATTCCACGCCCCCCGGCACCCGCCCTCAGTGCCCCGTGTCAGTGCCCCGTGCGCGCGGCGGCCCCGCGCCCGGCGTGCTCGGCCGGGCGCGGACCGGTGATCCGCTCGGCCGCCAGCCGCCCGGAGATCAGGACCGGGGGGATCCCGACGCCCGGGGTCGTGCCGCACCCGGCGAGCACCGCGTTCGCCGTCCCGCGGACCAGGTTGCGCGGCCGGAACGGGCCGGTCTGGGCCAGCGTGTGCGACGCCGAGAACGGCGTGCCCGCGGCCATCCCGGCGGCCGCCCAGTCCTGCGGGGTCCACATCCGGGTCCAGCTCGGCTGCGCGGAGGGGTCCACCAGCCCGCGGTCGGCGAGCACGCCGAACAGCTCCTCGGCGTACGCCGGGCCGACCCGGTCCCAGTCGATGCCGGGCGCGACCGCGGTGTTCGGGCACGGGGCGAGCACGCTCATGACCTCGCGTCCGCCGGGCTGCAGCGACGGGTCGGTCAGCCCGGGCCGGGTGACCAGCAGCGACGGGTCGGACATCAGCCGTCCCTCGTCGATGATCTCGCGGAAGGTGCCCGCCCAGGAGCCGCCGAAGGAGATCGTGTGGTGGTGCTGCGCGGTGCCGGGGGCGGGCGCGGGCATCCCGGCGTGCACGACGACGGCGCTGGGCGACCAGCGCAGCCCGACCGGGCGCCGCGGGGCCCCGCCGAGCAGGGCGTAGGCCGCGGGGAGCTCCGGGGTGAGCACGACCGCGTCGCACGGGGTCAGCGACTCGTCGGCGCCGTCGGGACCGGTGTGCCGCACCGCGGTGACCCGGTCCCCGGAACGGTCCAGGCCGGTCACGGTGCGGCCGTAGTGGATCTCCGCTCCCGCGTCGGCGGCGGCGCCGGCCAGCGCGGTGCCCATCATCCGCATGCCGCCGCGCGGGAAGTAGACGCCCGCGACGGTGTCCATGTAGGCGATCACGCCGTAGGCGCCGAGCGCGTCGCGCGGGGAGACACCGGCGTAGAGCGCCTGGAAGGAGAACACCCGGCGCAGCCGCTCGTCGGGCAGGAAGCGGTCGATCCGCTTCCCGAGCCGCCCGAAGCCGCCGAGTACGGCGAGCCGGGCAAGGTCGGGGCCGAGCAGCGACAGCGGCGAGTCCATGTTCGCGCCGATGAAGTTGTCCATCTCGGCGCGGTAGAGGTCGGTGAGCCAGCGGCGCAGCCGCCGGTACCCGGCCGCGGAGTCCGGGCCGCACTGCTCGCGGATCTCGTGCTCCATGGCGGCGGCGTCGGTGTGCACCGCGATGGCCGAGCCGTCGGCGAACTCGGCCCGGTACGCCGGGTCGAGCCGTACGAGGTCGAGCCGGTCCGCGGTCGTCTCGCCGACGGCGGCGAAGGCGGAGTCCAGCAGCTCCGGCATGGTCAGCACGGTCGGCCCGGTGTCCAGGGCGTAGGTGCCGTGGTCGTCGGTCACGTCGAGCCGCCCGGCGCGGCCGCCGGGGAAGCCCTCCCGCTCGACGAGCGTGACGCGGCGGCCCGCGCCCAGCAGGTGCAACGCCGTCGACAGCCCGGCCAGCCCCGCCCCCACGACGACGACGTGGTCGGTGTGCCCCTCGATCCGCCGCACCCCGCTCACCAGGCCCGCCGGGTCGCGCGCTCGGCCAGCTCGAACAGGTTGGAGCGGCCCGGTTCGGCGACCGGTGCGGAGTCGAGCGCGTCGAGCGCGGCGCCGGTGAGCGCGGCGATCCGCTGCTCCACCGACTGCACCGCGCCCAGCTCCGACAGCGCGGAGCGGGCCCGGTCCAGGCTCGCGGCGTCCAGGTCGGGGTCACCGAGCGCGGAGAGGACGACGTCGGCGGCGGCCCGGTCCCCGCGCTGCTCGGCGCGCTGCAGGGCCGCGGCGACCAGCAGGGTCCGCTTGCCCTCACGCAGGTCGTCCCCGGCGGGCTTGCCGGTGACCCGCGGGTCGCCGAACACGCCCAGCAGGTCGTCGCGCAGCTGGAAGGCGACGCCGATGTCGGCTCCGTAGCGCCGGTAGGCCGCGACGACCCGCGGGTCGGCCCCGGCGATCGCCGCGCCCAGGTGCAGCGGCCGCTCCACGGTGTAGGCGGCGGTCTTGAACCGGTCGATGGTCAGTGCGGTCGACTCGGCGGTGTCCCCGGAGGCCTGGGCCAGCACGTCGAGGTACTGGCCGGACAGCACCTCGGTGCGCATCGCCCGCCACGGCTCGGCGGCGCGGGTGTGGGCGCCCTCGGGGAGCGCGGCGGCGTGGAACATGTCGTCGGCCCACACCTGGGCCAGGTCCCCGACGAGGATCGCGACGGCGGCGCCGAACCGGGCCGGCGGGCCCGACCAGCCGTTCGCCGCGTGCATCCGGGCGAACTCGACGTGCACCGTGGGCCGGCCGCGCCGGGTCGAGGAGGCGTCCATCAGGTCGTCGTGGACCAGCGCGCACGCCTGGATCAGCTCCAGCGAGGCGATCGCGCTCAGCACGCCCTGCGCGTGCGGGTCGGCCGGGTCACCGCCCGCGCCGCGCCAGCCCCACCAGGCGAAGGTGGGCCGCAGCCGCTTCCCACCGCCCAGGACGAACCCGGCCAGCGCGTCGGCGGCCGCCGCGACGACCGGGTCGATGCCCAGCACCTCGGTGCGGCGGCGGTCCAGGTACCCGGCCAGCACCCGTTCCACGTGCTGGGGCAGCGCGTCGTCGAGCGGCGCCGGACCTGCCGTGGACAGGCCCGGGGATCCGGACGGACCGGACGGTGCGGACACGGGGGAGACGGGGTCGGCCACGACGACCAGGCTATCGGTGCACCCGGGACCCGGCCCGTCGACGCCGCCGTGGTGCACGTCATGGCGGGGCGCGGGCGGTGCGCGCCGGTCGGTGGACGACCGACCGGCGGTGCGCACCGTAAGGTCGTCGGGGTGACGACGAGCTCCGCATCCACGGTGACCGAACGGATCAACGTCGACCGCCCCTTCTTCGCGGTGGAGTTCTTCCCGCCCAAGGACGACCGGGGCGAGGCGGAGCTGTGGCGCGCCATCCGCCGCCTCGAGGTGCTCGACCCCGCCTACGTGTCGGTGACCTACGGCGCGGGCGGCTCCAGCCGCGACCGCACCGTGCGCACGGTCGAGCGGATCGCCACCGACACCACGCTCTGCTCGATGGCGCACCTGACCGCCGTCTCGCACTCGACCGACGAGCTGCGCCACGTGATCGGGTCGCTGGCCGCCGCGGGCGTCCGCAACATCATGGCGCTGCGCGGGGACCCGCCCGGCGACCCGCTCGGCGAGTGGGTCGCCCACCCCGACGGGCTCGAGTACGCCGACCAGCTCGTCGCGCTGATCAAGCGGTCCGGCCCGTTCTGCGTGGGCGTCGCCGCGTTCCCCTACGGCCACCCGCGCTCGGCCGAGCTCGAGACCGACACCGAGCGGCTCGTCGGGAAGTTCCGGGCGGGCGCGGAGTTCGCCGTGACCCAGCTGTTCCTGGAGCCCGACGGTTTCCTGAGGCTGCGCGACCGGGTCGCCGCCGCCGGGTTCGACCAGCCGATCATCCCCGGCATCATGCCGCTGACCTCGGAGAAGACCTTCCACAAGGGGCCCGAGCTGTCGGGCTCGCCGCTGCCGGCGGCGCTCGTCGAGCGGCTCGCGCCCTACTCCGGTGATACGGCGGCGTTCCGCGCCGCGGGCATGGAGGTCACCGGCGAGCTGTGCGAGCGGCTGCTCGCCGAGGGGGTCCCCGGGATCCACTTCTACTGTCTCAACCGGTCGACGGCGACGACCGAGCTGGTCGAGCGTCTCGGGCTGGCGCCGCGCCACGAGGGCACCCGGCTCTCCACGCCGGCCTGACCGTCCGCGGCGGGGCCCGCACCGGCCCGTCGCGGTGAGCCCACCCCGGTGAACCGGGTCCGGCCACCCGGTCCCCGGCCGGGACCGCCCGCACCGGCCCGGCCCGGTGGCTCCGGCCCGCCGGACGGGCGGGTGGTCAGGAGGCCGGGCGCACCAGGTGCAGGTCCGGGGCCGGGCGGGCGCCGACCGGCCCGACGTCGGCCCAGGTCGTCTTGCCGCCGTGGTGCCGGCGCACCCCCCAGCGCTGCGAGAGCCGGCCGACGATCTGCAGCCCGCGTCCGCGGGTCGCGGTGGGGTCGTAGGGCTGCTCGCGTCCGCGCACGACCGAACCGTCGCGCACGCGCAGCCGTACCGCGCCGTCGCGCACCCGTGCGGTCACCAGCATCGGGGTGTGCGCGTGGTCGACACCGTTCGCCACCAGTTCGTGCAGCACCAGCGTCGCGTCGCCGACGGTCACGTCGTCCACCAACGGGGTCAGGAACCGCGTCAGCTCGTGCCGGGCCGTGCGGCACGCGGCCGCGTCGGGCTCCACCCTGAGGATCCAGGACTGTGCGGTCACGGACCCGCCCCCTCCACGTCCTGCCGGGCCGGCCCGCCCGACGCGACCCGATTACCCGATGTGCCCGCCCCGCACACTCCGGCGGTCGCCCACCCGGGGGCGGACCGGAGCGGGTACGGTCACGGGTCCGACGCGTAGAGCCAACTGCGCGTGCCCGCAGCCGCGAGCACGACGTGGAGGCTCCGCTTGCGCATCGCCGTCATCCGTACCCCCGAGGTCCCGCGAACGTGCGGCGCGGGGATCACCGCCGCCTCGCTGGCCGCCGCCGGTCACACGGTCCGGGTGTTCACCGACGTCCCCGACGACCCCGACCTGACCGCCCCGGCCGACGGCGGCACGCTGCGCGTGCAGCCGTGGGAACCCGGGCAGGACACCGCACTGGCCGCGGCGTGGTCCGACGACCCGCCCCAGGTGGTGCACGCCATCGGACCGCGCGCCGGGGCCGCCGCCGTCGCGACCGGGGTGCCGGTCGTGCAGGTCTATCCGGCCGACTGCCAGGGCCCGGCCGCGATCCCCGCGGCCCGTACCGGGTCGTCGCAGGGGGCCGCCCGCGTGCTGGCCTCCAGCGAGGAGCAGCACACCGCCCTGCTGCGCCGCGGGGTGCCGCGGGCGGTGCTGCGGACGGTGCCCGCCGCCGTCGACACCGACGTGTTCGCCCCCGACGGGCCGGCGCTGCGCCGGGATGACCGGCCGCGGTTGCTCGCGGTCGGCTCGCTGGCCGACGGCGCCGGGATGGACACGGTGATCCGTGCGCTGTCCCGGATCCGCACCGCCGAGCTGCTCGTCGCCGGCGGCGCGGCGGACCCGGACCCCGACCGCGCGCGCCTGTTCGGCATCGCCCGCGAGGCCGGCGTCGCCGGGCGCGTCCGGTTCCTCGGGCCGGTCGAGGGCGGCCTGATGCCGCGGCTGCTGCGCTCGGCCGACGTCGTGGTCGCCGCACCGGAGCGCGACGTCGGGGTCGGGCCGGTCCTGCAGGCGATGGCCTGCGCGCGGGCGGTCGTGGCGACGAGCGTGGGCGGGCTGCGCGACGTAGTCGTCGAGGGGGTGACCGGGGTGCTGGTCCGCCCGGCCCGGCCCGCCGAGCTGGCGGTCGCGCTGCGCGGCGTGCTCGGCGACGACGCCCTGCGCGCCGGGTTCGGGATCGCGGGCCGGGACCGTGCGGTGTCGCGGTTCGACCGGGCGCGGATCGCCGAGGCCCTGACCGTCGTCTACGGCGAGCTGGTCGGTGCGCCGGCCGCCGAGTCCGCCGAGGAGGACGACCCCGAGGACCGCACGCCGGTCGGCGCCGCGGGCTGACCCGGTGGCCACGCCAGGTCGCGGAGGTCCCGGACCGCGCGCGGTGCGGCCTCGACGGCCGCATGCCGGTGCGGCCCGGGTACCCCGGGCCGGCGGATGACCGGGAAGTGCCCGGTGCGGCGGACCCGCCGGGACAGCGCGACGCGGTGCCGGGGCGGGGCGACCAGGCGGCGGTACACCCCCTGCAGCCCGGCCCCGCCCGCGAGCGCAGCCGGCAGCGCCACGACCACGTGCCACCACGACGTCGCCCAGAAGTGCACGGTCGCGACGAACAGTGCGGTCCAGCCGAGCGCGGCCGTCCGGAGCAGCGTCAGCCGCAGGCGCAGTGGCCGGTCGCGGCAGCCGCGTCGCAGCACCGGGGCGGTGCGCGTGAGCACCCACAGCCAGTACAGCGCGAGCAGGGTGAGCGCGAGGTAGCCGGTGACCCGGCGGAGGTCCATGTGGCCCCCCTCGCCCCCGATCCACGCGGTGTTACGGCTCACACACGCAGGGTCGGTATGGGACCCGGTGTCCGGTACCGCCTGCGCCGTGCGAGTGATCATCCGCGTGACTGGTGAGCAACGCTAACCGTCTGCTCCTAGCGTGATCGTCATGCGCACAGCCGACGATCAGTGGGACATCACCAGCAGCGTGGGCGCCACCGCCCTGGCCGTCGCCGCGGGGCGGGCGCTGGAGACCCGCCGCGCCGACCGGCTGGTCGACGACCCGTACGCCCAGCGGTTCGTCGACGCGGCCGGGACGCTGTCGGCGGTGCCGCGGGACCCGGGCGACGCCGCCGACCCGTGGGTCGTGCAGGCCGGCTACCAGGGCGTGCGCTCCCGGTTCTTCGACGAGGCCCTGACCGGCGCAGGGACGACCCAGGTCGTGCTGCTCGCCGCGGGCCTCGACGCGCGGGCCCTGCGCCTGCCGTGGCCCGGCGGGACCACGGTGTTCGAGGTCGACCAGCAGAAGGTGCTGGACTTCAAGGACGGGGTCGTCGCCGAAGCGGGGATCACGCCGACCGCGCGCCGGGTCACCGTGCCGGTCGACCTGCGCCACGACTGGCCCGCCGCGCTCACCGCGGCCGGCTTCGCCCCGGACCGGCCGACCGCCTGGCTGGCCGAAGGCCTGCTGCCCTACCTGCCCGCCGACGCCGAGCAACTCCTCTTCGAGCGGGTGCACGCGCTGTCGGTGCCGGGCAGCCGGATCGCCGTCGAGCACTTCGGCGACCAGGTGGAGCGGATCGCGGACGATCCGTCGTTCCGCGAGGCGGCCCAGGAGATGCTGCACACCACCGAAGTCCGCGAGCTGTTCTTCGCCGAGCCCCGGGCCGAGTCCTGCGACGACTGGCTGCGCCGCCACGGCTGGACGGTCACCGCCCGCCCGGTCCGCGAGGTCGCCGCGGGCTACGGGCGGCCGCTGCACGACACGGTCACCGACACCCTCGGCTCGGCGACGCTGCTGTGGGCCGACCGGCCCTGAGCGGCGGGCTCAGCGGGCGGCACGGGCGTCGACCAACAGGGCCATGTGCAGCGCGGTCCGCACCTCGGGATCGGTGAGGTCGAGGCCCAGCAGGCCGGAGAGGCGGCGCAGCCGGGCGTAGGCGGCGGGGCGGCCCACCCCGAGCCTGCGGGCGACGTCGGCGACGACCCCGCCCGCCCCGACCAGGGCCCACAGCGTGTCCCGGGCGTCGGCGCGTGCGGCGACGGGCAGCGCCGTCACCGGGCCGAGCACGTCCGCCGCGAAGCCGAGCAGGGCCGGGTCGTCGCCGAGGCGGTGCACCAGCCCGCGCAGCGCGGGCACCCGGACGGGGCCGCGGCCGCCGGTCGCGGCGTGCGCGGCCGCGTCCTCGCGGGCCCGGCGCAGCAGGTCCGCCACGGCGGCGAACGGGCCGGGCCCGGCCGTCGCCGCGGCCACCGTGGCGGGTAGCGCGGCGAGCAGCGGGCGGCCGTCGCCGGGCACGAGCACGACCAGCTCCCCGGGTGCGGGCGAGGCCACCGTCGCCCCCGGTGCGACGACGGCGAGCGCCGCGTCCACGGCCTGCTCCGGGTCGACGGCCCGCCCGGGGTCGTCGTCTCCGGCCGGGCGCAGCGCCACCACCGACAGCGGACCCGCGGTGTCCAGCCCGGCGGCGCGGGCCCGCACCGCCAGCCGTCCGGCGTCGGACGGCACCGCGACGGCCAGGTCGGCCACCAGCGCGTCGCGGGCGGACCGCAGCAGGCCCTCGGGCGACGGGTCGAGCAGCGACACCGCGTCCGCGGCGGCGTCGAGCAGTGCGCGCACCCGCTCGGCGGTGCCCGGCGTCGGCCGCGACGGCACCGTCAGCCGCCCCCACCGCGCGCCGGGCCGCCCGACCGGAGCGGTCGCCCAGCCCTCCGGCCCGGCGGGCCCGGCCAGCCGCGAGCGCGCCGCCCAGTCCCGCAGGTCCGGCCCGCCCGCGGTGAGCAGCACCCGGTGCGCGAGGTCCTCGCACACCACGGGCGCGTCGATCCGGCGGGCCAGCTCGCCGACCACGCGCCCCGGCGGCACCCGGTGCAGGGCGAGCGAGCGGAACGCGGCCTCGACGCCCGGCGGCCCCGGGTCGTCGTCGCGGCGGGCGACGACCTGCCCCAGCACACCCGCGACGATCTCGGCGAAGCGCACCGTGCGCCGCAGCTCCACCAGCGGGAACCCGGCCGCCCGGGCGGCCTGCACCAGCCCGGCGGGCAGCGACGGCAGCTGCCGGCCGATCTCCACGACCAGCCCGACCGCCCCGGCGGCCCGCAGCGCGTCGACGTAGCGGGCGGGGACGGTGGTGGGGTCGGCCACCGGCACCCCGACCGAGAGCACCAGCACCCCCGGCGGCAGCGTCCCGGCCGGGTCGGCGACCTCGCTGACGTGCACCCAGCGCACCGGGGTGCCCAGCGCCGCCCGCCCGGCCCGGACGGCGGGTGCCCCCGCCCGGACCTCCGGACGGGCCAGCACGTCGGCGATGGTCGGGTGCACCGGGATCCACTCCGTCCGCCCAGCGGTCGAGGACGATACGGATCGTATCCCTGACCGGGGCCGCCGCGGCGCCGACGATCGGAGACGTACCGCGCCGCTACCGAGGGAGCCCCACGTGACCGCCGTCGAGAACACGACCCGGACCGAGGCCGGAGCCACCCCGGACGCGCCCGCCCTCTCGCCGCACGCCGACGCCGCCGGGCGGCATCTCTGGATGCACTTCGCCCGGATGCACGGCCGGGACGGCGCCGCCCCGATCCCCGTCATCACCCGCGGCGACGGCGTGCACCTGTGGGACGACCGCGGCCGCCGCATCCTCGACGGCCTCGCCGGCCTGTTCGTCGTGCAGGCCGGGCACGGGCGGCGTGAGCTGGCCGAGGTCGCCGCGAAGCAGGCGTCGGAGCTGGCGTTCTTCCCGGTCTGGGGCTACACGACCCCGCCCGCGGCCGAGCTCGCCGAGCGCCTGGCCCATCTCGCCCCCGGCGACCTGAACCGGGTCTTCTTCACCTCCGGCGGCGGCGAGGCCGTCGAGAGCGCCTGGAAGGTGGCCAAGCAGTACTTCAAGCTCCGCGGCCGCCCGCTCAAGCACAAGGTGATCTCCCGGGCGACGGCGTACCACGGCACCACCCACGGGGCGATGGCCGTGACCGGGCTGCCCGCGATGAAGAAGGACTTCGAGCCGCTGGCGCCCGGCGGGTTCCGCGTACCCAACACCAACCTCTACCGCCACCCCGAGTTCGACGGCGACGCCGAGGCCCTGGGCCGCTGGGCCGCCGACCGGATCGAGGAGGCCATCGCGTTCGAGGGCGCGGACACCGTCGCCGCGGTCGTGCTCGAGCCGGTGCAGAACTCCGGCGGCTGCCTGACCGCGCCGCCGTCGTACTTCGCCCGGGTCCGCGAGATCTGCGACCGGCACGACGTGCTGCTCGTCGCCGACGAGGTGATCACCGGCTTCGGCCGCCACGGCGTCCCGTTCGCCAGCGCGAAGTTCGGGTTCACCCCGGACATCATCACCTGCGCGAAGGGCATGACCTCGGGCTACGGGCCGCTGGGCGCGATGATCGCCTCGGAGAAGGTGATCGAGCCGTTCCTCGCCCCCGGCGTCACGTTCCCGCACGGCTACACCTGGGGCGGGCATCCGGTCTCGGCCGCCGTCGCGCTCGCGAACCTCGACCTCATGGAGCGCGAGGACCTCTACGGCAACGTCCTGTCCCACGCCGACGCGTTCGGCGCGACCCTCGACCGGCTCCGTGACCTGCCGATCGTCGGCGACGTCCGCGGCGACGGCTACTTCTGGGCGATCGAGCTCGTGCGGGACCGCGACACCAGGGAGACCTTCGGTCCGCAGGAGCGGGAGCGGCTGGTGCGCGGGTTCCTCCCCGGGGCGCTGTTCGAGGCGGGCCTGTACTGCCGCCCCGACGACCGCGGCGACGTCGTGATCCAGCTGGCGCCGCCGCTGATCGCGGGACAGCGCGAGTTCGACGAGATGGAGCAGATCCTGCGGGGGGTGCTCGCCGAGGCGGACAAGATCGTGTGAGTTGGCGGGCGACCGCCGCGTCGGGTTGTTGCCCAACCGGCGGGTAACTAGGTTGACCCCCGCAGGCGCCGCACCGCGGCGGGGCATGCCGACGGGGGGCTCCATGACGACCGACGACCTCACCGGCGGCGGACGCCAGGTCGTGGTGACCCAGGCCCGGTCGCACACCGAACGCGGCATCCTGCGGCGCTGGGCCGAGGAGCAGCACCCGGGCTCGGCGGTCGTCGGGATCGGGCCGAACGGCGAGGTCCCGTCCGCACTGGGGGAGGCCCTGCACGGCGACGACACGGTGATCGTCCCGGCCCGCGTGGCCTGGGTGACCCCCGAGCCCGAGGACGGCGGCCCGGTCCGCAAGCTCACCGGGCTCGCGACGTCGGCGGTGATGCGGATGGCATGGTCGCCGCTGCACCCGTCGATGGCCCGGCACCGCCCGGATGCGGCGCGCGTCGTGGTGGGGGAGCCGGCGACCGTCGCCGACCTGGTGTCGCGGTTCGTCGCCCAGGAGAGCGGGCGGCCGGGCAGTAACGGCTTCACCCGGTTCGTCGCCCGCCAGGCCGTGCTGGCCTGCGACCGCGCGGAGCGGCGCATCCTCGGCGACCGCTACAAGGTGCCGCGCCGGATGGTCGAGCAGATCACCTCCTCGGCCCGGTTCCCGGCCCTGGTCGAGCGGCTCGCGCACCAGACCGGCAGCCCCGCCACCGAGGTCGAGCAGCGCCTGGAGTCCTGTCTGCACGAGATGGCCGCCGTGCAGAGCCCGCCCGCCATCGACCTCTTCCGGGCGATGATGGGGCCGATGCACGCCAAGGCCTGGGACGTGCAGGTCGACGAGTCCGGGCTGGAACGGCTGCGCGAGCTGAACAAGGAGCACGCGCTGGTGTTCCTGCCCAGCCACCGCTCCTACGCCGACCCCCTGCTGTTCGCCGAGGTGCTGCACGACCGCAACTTCCCGCGCAACCACGTCCTGGGCGGCAACAACCTGTCGTTCTGGCCGATGGGGTCGCTCGGACGCCGCGCCGGGATCGTGTTCATCCGCCGCACCTTCGGCGGGGACACCGTCTACAAGGCCGCGATCCAGGAATACCTGGGGCATCTGCTCGCCAAGCGTTTCAACCTGGAGTGGTACATCGAGGGCGGCCGCAGCCGCACCGGCAAGCTGCGCAAGCCCCGCATCGGGCTGCTGCGCTACCTGGTGTCCGCGCTGGAGGAACGCCCCGAGCTCGACGCGGTGCTCGTCCCCGTGTCCATCGTCTACGACCAGCTGCACGAGGTCGGCGCGATGGCCGCCGAGCAGCGCGGTGGGCAGAAGAAGGCCGAGGGACTGGGCTGGCTCTACGGCTACTTCCGCGACCAGCGCCGCCACATCGGCACCGCCCGGGTGCGCTTCGCCGAGCCGTTCGCGCTGCGCCGTGCGCTCGACGACGCCGGCCCCGGCCGGGCCCAGCTGGAGAAGGTCGCCTTCCGGGTGTGTGCGGGCATCAACCGCGTCACCCCGGCGACGGCGACCTCGCTCGCGACGTTCGCGCTGCTCTGGGCGCAGGACCGGGCGCTGACCCTGCAGCAGGTTCGGGAGGTCGTCGCGCCGCTGGCGGACTACCTGGAGGCCCGCGGCATCCCGGTGCCGATCGCCGAGCTGCGGACCCGGCACGGCCTGCGGATGACCCTCGACCGGCTCGCCGAGGCCGGGGTCGTCACCGTCTACGACGGCGGCACCGAGCCGGTCTTCGCCGTCAGCACCGGCCGTCACCACGTCGCCGCGTTCTACCGCAACGGCGCGCTGCACCACCTGCTCAACCGGGCCATGCTGGAGATCGCGCTGCTGCGTGTCGGCGACGCCGCCCCCGACGAGGACATCGTCGAGGTCGCGTGGCGCGAGCTGGCCCGGCTGCGGGACCTGCTGAAGTTCGAGTTCTTCTTCTCCACCCGCCGTGAGTTCCGCGCCGAGATCATCGGCGAGCTGGACCTGGTCGACCCGGAATGGCGGACCCGGGCGGCCGACCCGGCCGACGTGCGCGGTGTGCTCCGCCAGGCTCCGCTGCTGGTCGCGCCGGGCGTGCTGCGGTCGTTCCTCGACGCCCAGCTCGTCGTCGCCGACCGGCTGGTCGCGCTGGGCGAGGAGCCGATGGCCGAGGAGAAGGAGTTCCTGGAGGACTGCCTCGGCGTCGGCCGTCAGATGCTGCTGCAGCAGCGGCTCGACCGCGCCGACTCGGTGTCGCGCGAGCTGTACGCCACCGCCGTGCGCCAGGCCGGCAACCGCGACCTGCTCGGCGAGCCGGAGTCCGGCGCGGCCGGCGCGTCACTGGGGGAGCGGCGCGCCGCCTGGCTGACGGAGGTCACCGCGGTGATCCAGGATCTGGGACGGCTGGGCGAGTTGCAGCGCGCCCGCCTCGAGGTGGTCCTCGGCTCCGGCGGGACGACGGAGCCCGAGGCGGCCCCGGCGTCGCCGGTGGTCCCGCCCTCCGGGGCGAAACAGCGTGCGGAAGGGGATACGGGTGTCGCCAGCTGACGGGACGCCGGCCGGGGACACCCGGGACCGGCTCCGGGCCATCCGGGAGGCGGAGCCGGGACCGGGGACGGTCGCGTACTTCGACTACGACGGCACCGTCATCGACGGCTACTCCGCGGGGGCCTTCTACCGCAAACGGCTGCGCGAGTTCGACGTCGGGCCGGTCGAGATGGTGCGCACCGTGCTGTCGGGCATGCGCGGGATCCGCACCGACGACGACTTCAAGGAGTTCCTCTCCATCACGCTCGCGACCTGGAAGGGCCGCAGCGAGGACGAGCTCCACGCCCTCGGGCGGACGCTGTTCCGTGACGAGATCGCGGGCTCGCTGCACCCGGAGGTGTGGGAGCTGGTCGCCGCCCACCAGGAGCAGGGCCACCAGGTCGTGATGGCGTCCTCGGCGACGCGGTTCCAGGTGCAGCCGATGGCCGACGAGCTCGGCGCGGACCGGGTGCTGTGCACCGAGCTGGAGGTGCACGACGGCGTGCTCACCGGCCGGGTCGCGGGCACCTCGCTGTGGGGCACCGGCAAGGCCGAGGCGGTCCGCGCCGACGCCGCCGCGCACGGTGTCGACCTGGCGGGCTGCTTCGGCTACGCCAACGGCACCGAGGACGCGGAGTTCCTGTCCGCCGTCGGCCACGCGGTCGCGGTGTCACCGACCGACTCGCTGCGCGCGCTCGCCGGCGAGCGGGGATGGCCGGTGCTCGACTGCGCACCCCGCGGCGGGCTGTTCCCCAGCGTCACCGACGTCGCCCGCACGGCTGTCTTCTACGGCGGCATGGCCGGCGGGCTGGCCGCCGCGGCCGGGGCCGGGCTGCTGCACGGCTCGCGCCGCCGGTTCGTCGACATGGCCGGCTCGGTCGGCGCCGACGTCGCCTTCGGGCTCGCCGGGATCGACGTCGAGGTGACCGGCGCGGAGTACCTGCACTCCGCGCGGCCGTGCGTGTTCGTGTTCAACCACCAGTCCAAGTTCGACGTGCCGGTGCTGATGAAGCTGCTGCGCGAGAGCTTCACCGGCGTCGCGAAGAAGGAGGCCGCGCAGATCCCCGTGTGGGGGCAGCTGTTCTGGGCCGCCGACGTCGCGTTCATCGACCGCTCCAACTCCCGCGCCGCCCGCGCGGCGCTGCAGCCGGCCGTCGACAAGCTGCGCGACGAGGGGATCTCCCTCGCGATGGCGCCGGAGGGCACGCGCTCGCCGACGCCCCGGCTCGGCCCGTTCAAGAAGGGCGCGTTCCACATCGCGATGCAGGCCGGGGTGCCGATCGTGCCCGTGGTCATCCGCAACGCCGGGGAGATCATGTGGCGCGGCGCCCAGACGTTGCGCGGCGGGACCGTGCAGGTCGCCGTCCTGCCTCCGGTGGACACCTCGTCCTGGGTCCCCGAGGACGCCGGGAAGTACGCCGAGGAGGTCCGCGGCCGGTTCCTCGACACCCTCGCCGCGTGGCCGGAGCGCCGCATCGCCCAGCAGTACGACCGCAGCGACCACAGCCAGGAGGACCCGGCATGAGCGACTCCCCGGCGGGCTGGGGTTCGGCCCGCGAGATGTCGCCGTTCGAGGTCATGATGTGGCGGGCCGAGGGTGACGACCCCCGTTTCCGGTCCCCGGTCCTGGCCGTCGAGCTGCTCGACGCCAAGCCCGACTGGGACCGGCTCGTCGCCGCCGTGGACTGGGCGACGCGGATGGTCCCGCGCTTCCGCGAGCGCATCCGGGAGCCGCTGGGCGGGCTCGGTACGCCGTACTGGATCCACGACCTCGAGTTCGACCTCCACTACCACCTGCGCCGGGTGCGGATCCCCGGCGCCGGACCGGGCTTCTGGGCGGAGCTGTCCCCGATCGCCGAGCAGTTCATGATGACCCCGTTCGACCGGGAGCGTCCGCCGTGGGAGGCCATGCTCGTCGAGGGGCTGCCCGGCGGGCGTGCGGCGTTCCTGCTGAAGCTGCACCACGTGCTCACCGACGGCATGGGCGTGGTCCAGCTCCTGTCGCAGCTGCACAGCCGCAAGCGCGAGCACGACGACACCAAGCCGCAGCCCGCCGCGCCCGAGCCGACCTCGCCCGACCCGCTCGCCGAGGTCGACCGGCTGGTCCGCCGCGAGGCCGGGATCGTCCCGGCGGCCGCCCGTGCCGCCCGCGACGTCGTCGGCGCGCTCACCCACCCGCTGTCGGCGGCCCGCGACACCGCCCGCTACCTCGACTCGGCGCTGCGGGTGCTGTCCCCGCCGCCCGGCGGTGCCTCGGAGCTGCTGCGACCGCGGGGGATGTCCTGGCGGTTCGTGGCGCTCGACGTCGACTTCGCCGACCTGCGGGCGGCGGGCAAGTCGGTGGGCGGCTCGTTCAACGACGCCTTCGTCGCGTCCCTGCTGGGCGCCTTCCGGCTCTACCACGAGGCGATGGGACACCCGGTCACCGGCGACGCGACGCTGCGCACCTCGGTACCGGTGTCGGTGCGCAGGGAGGGCGACGCCGCAGGCGGCAACCGCTGGGCACCGGCCCGGCTCGCCGCGCCGATGGGCGTCGCCGACCCGGCCCGGCGGATCCGGGAGGTGTCCGAACAGATGCGTGCCGCCCGTTCCGAGCCCGCGCTGGAGAGCCCCGACGTCGTCGCGCCGCTGCTGGCCCGGCTGCCCGGCCCGCTGCTGACCCTGGTCGCGGGCGGCTCGACCCAGGGCAACGACCTGCAGGCGTCGAACGTGCCGGGGCTGCGGTCCGAGGCGTTCCTGTGCGGCGCCCGGATCGACCGCGTCTACCCGTTCGCGCCGCTGCCCGGCTGCGCGGCGATGATCTCGGTGGTCACCCACGGGGACCTGTGCTGCGTCGGGGCGAACATCGACGCGGCCGCGATCACCGACCGCGAGGAGTTCGCCCGCTGCCTGGCCGGGGGGTTCGCGGAGGTCCTCGCGCTGCAGCCCGGGGCCGCCGAGCCCATGATCGTCGGATGAGCGCACACCACGTCGGCGGCTCGGGGGAGCCGCTGCTGCTGCTCCACGGGATGACCTCCTCCTGGCGGGCCTGGAAGCCGCTGCTGCCCATGCTGGAGGAGCACCACGAGGTCTGGGCGGTCACGATGCCCGGGCACCTCGACGGCCCGTCGATGCCCGAGGGCGAGTTCAGCATGGACCTGATGGTCGACGCCCTGGTCGAGGAGCTCGACGCGCTGGGTGTGCCGGAACGGCCGCACGTGGTCGGCAACTCCCTGGGCGGCTGGGCCGCGCTGGAGCTCGCCCGCCGCGGCCGGGCCCGCTCGGTCGTCGGGCTGTCCCCGGCCGGGGCCTGGTCGGTGCCCTCGGACCTGTACCGGCTGCTCGTGGTGTTCCGGCTCGGGGCACTGCTCGCCGGGTGGGCGCCGATGCGCACGCTGGCCTCGTGCGGGGCGATCCGCAGGCTGCTCCTGCTCACCGTGGCCGAGCACGCCGACCGCTACACCGCCGACGAGGTGGCCGAGCTGTTCGACGACCTCGCCGGCTGCACCATCCTGGAGCCGCTGCTGTCCGCGGCGCGGATGGACACCGCCATCACACCGTTCGAGCAGCTGCCCTGCCCGGTGCGGGTCGCCTGGGCCGGCTCCGACCGCACGATCCCCTACGGCCGCTACGGCCGCCCGCTGATGGACGCCGTCCCCGGCGCCGAGCTGGTCGTGCTCCCCGGCGTGGGCCACGTGCCGATGGTGGACAACCCGGCGCTGGTGGCCTGGACGATCCTGCAGCACACCCGCTACCAGGTCGCGTCGTGACCGGCCCCGGCAACGCCCCCGCCGACCTCTCCGCCGCCCTCGACGGCTGGGCCCCCGGACCGCTCGTCGGCACCGACACCGTCACCCCGTGGTCGGTCGCCGCGTTCTCCGGGCTGCTCGACCTCGACCCGGTCGCCGCCGACGGGGACCCGCTCCCGCCGCTGTGGCACTGGCTCGCCTTCCTCGACACCCCGCCGATGTCCGCGCTCGGCGACGACGGCCACCCCCGCGAGGGCCACTTCCTGCCGCCGGTCCCGGACCGGCGACGCATGTTCGCCGGCGGACGCCTGACCTGGCACGCCCCGTGGCGGGTCGGCGAACCGGTGACCCGCCGCCAGGAGCTCGGCCCGGTCCGGGTCAAGCAGGGCCGCAGCGGCGAGATGGCGTTCGTGACGACGCGGGCGGAGTTCCGCCGCGGCGACACGCTGCTCTGCGTCGAGGAGCAGGACATCGTCTACCGCTCGCAGCCGGCCGGCACCGTCCGGGGCACGGTCGCGCCGGACCCGGCGCCGCGCCCGGAGCACGAGTGGGCCTTCACCGTGCCGACCGGCCCGGAGCTGCTGTTCCGGATGTCGGCGCTGACCTACAACACCCACCGCATCCACTACGACCTGCCCTACGTCACCGGCGTCGAGGGCTACCCCGGCCTGGTCGTGCACGGCCCGCTGTTCGCCCTGCTCGGCCTGGAGATCGCGCGCCGCCACCGCCCGACGGCGTTCGTGCGCGGCTTCGAGTACCGCCTCACCGCACCGGCTTTCGCCGGCGCCGACGTCTGGGTCGGCGGGACCCCGGACGGGGACCGCATCGACGTCGCGGCCGGGTCCGACGGGGCACCGGAGTCGGTGCGGGGGAGCATCGAGCTCGCGACCTGAGCCTCCCGGGGCGTGCCCCGGTGCACCACGGCGCCGCCGTCAGCTCCCCCCGGCCCCGGCCCCGGCCCCGGTCATCGCGGCGATCGCCTCGGTGACGGCCTGTTCCACCCGCTCACCGTCGACGCCCGACCGGGTCAGGACACCGTCGCCGTCCTCCTGCTCCAGCAGGGCCAGCAGGACGTGCTCGGTCCCGACGTAGTTGTGCCCCATCCGCAGTGCGTGCCGGAAGGTCAGCTCCAGGGCCTTCTTCGCGGCCGGGTCGAACGGGATCAGGGCGGGCACCGTCGTCGCCCGTTCCGGGAGCGCGGCGACGGCGGTCGCGCGCAGCGCCGTGGTGTCGGTCCCCAGCCCGGTCAGCAGCGCGACGGCCAGCCCCTGCGGCTCGGCGAGCAGCCCGAGGACCAGGTGCGCCGGGGTGATCCGGTCGCTCTCGGCCGTACGGGCCTCGTTCTGCGCGGAGACCACGACGTTGCGGGCCCGCGGGGTGAACCGCTCGAAGCCCTGCGCCATGTTCTCCGGGGCGTCCGGACGGGTGACGAACCGCTTCTGCGCGGCCTGCTTGGAGACCCCCATGCTGCGGCCGATGTCGGTCCACGACGCCCCGGCCCGGCGGGCCCGGTCCACGAAGTGGCCGATCAGGTGGTCGGCGACCTCGCCGAGGTGGTCCCCGGCGAGCACGGCGTCGGAGAGCTGCTCCAGCGGGTCCTGGTGGACCGAGGTGATGGCGTGGATGAGGTCGTCGAGGCGGACGGTGCCCCCCAGAGGTGTCGGTGACGTCATGCGTCAACCGTAAGTTGACGACGCTTGTTCGTCAACCTCGGGTTGACGATCACTCGTGTTCGGGCAGCAGGGGCACCTGCAGTCCCTCGTCGTGGCCGAGGCGGCTGGCGCGGCCGACCGAGGCCGAGCCGAACCGGCTCCGGACGGCGTCGAGCGCGGTGTCCAGGGCCGGACCGGCGTGGGCGTCGAGGGGAAGCTCCAGCTGCAGGGCGTCGTCGCGGTCCAGGTTGGTCAGCGACAGGCCGAGCAGGGTGATGCCGCGGGCGTGGATCTCGGGCAGGGCGTCGCTCAGCAGCCGGCGGGCGGCGGAGAGGATCGTCGGCGTGTGCGCGGTCGCGACCGGCAGCGTGTGCGACCGCGTGATCCGTGCGTAGTCGCCGAACCGCACCCGCAGCACGACGGTGCGGCAGACCCGGCCGCCCGTCGCGGCCCCACCCGCGTCGCGCGGTACGGACGGGCCGTCGATGTCGACGGTCTCGTCCGGCTCGTCGCGGTCGGACCCGCGGGGGGCGCGCAGGCGGCGGGCCAGCCGGTCGACGGTCGAGGCCAGGATGCCGTCGAGCTCGGTGTCGGTGCGCGGGTGGCGACCCAGGGCCCGCTGCGACCCGATCGAGCGGCGTGTCCGGTGCGTGTCCACCGGGCGGGAGTCCCGCAGGTGCGCGAGCGCGTGCAGGTGCCGTCCCGCGGCCGGCCCCAGGTAGGACACGAGCGCGGCCTCGCCGAGCGCGGCGACGTCGGCGACGGTCCGCACGCCCACCTCGTGCAGTCGCCCCGCCGTCACCGCCCCGACGCCCCACAGGCTGCGCACCGGCAGCGGGTGCAGGAACTCCCGCTCCCGCGCCGGGTCGACGACGAGCAGCCCGTCCGGTTTCGACGCCCCACTGGCCACCTTGGCGAGGAACTTGGTGCGGGCCACGCCGACGCTGATCGGCAGCCCCGCCTCCCGGGCCACCCGCTCGCGCAGCCGCGCGGCGATCTCCCGGGGCGTGCCCGCGATCCTCGCCAGCCCGCCGACCTCCAGGAACGCCTCGTCGATCGACAGCCCCTCGACCTCCGGGGTCGTGTCGCGGAACAGCGCGAACACCCGGCGGCTCGCCTCGGAGTAGGCCGCCATCCGCGGCGGGACGACGATCGCCTGCGGGCACAGCGCCCGCGCCTGGCGGCCGTTCATGGCGGTCCGCACGCCGTGCGCCTTGGCCTCGTAGCTCGCGGCCAGCACGACACCGCCGCCCACGACCACCGGCCGCCCCCGCAGGCGCGGGTCGTCGCGCTGCTCGACCGACGCGTAGAACGAGTCCAGGTCGGCATGCAGGATGGTGGCCAGGCCGCGCACGAACACATGTTCGCATGCGGCGGGGTCCGCGGCGAGCGGCTGCGCCCGACGGCTCAGGCGCCCCCGGTCCGGCTGCGCCAGCGTTCCCGGGCCCGGCGTGCGGCCTTGGCCACCGCGGCGTCCGGGTGGTGCTCGCCGAGCGCGGCCAGCACCTCGCCGACCCGCGGGTGGTCCAGCTGCCACACGGCGTCGAACACCTCGAGGGTCTCGGGCGGGAACTCGGCGGCGAACGCGTCCGGCCAGTCCTCGGCGTCGACGGTGTCCAGCGCGACGGCCAGCACGTCGATCGAGGCGGTGAGAAGCAGCTCCGGCTCGACGGCGTCGGCGTCGAGCTCGCCGCGCGCGACCAGCCGGCGCGCCACCATGCCGCGGTGCGGGCCGTCGAGGTGGTCGTGCAGCAGGGTGTCGACGGCCTCGGCGCCGAAGCGGTCCGCGGCCACGCCGGTCGCGGTGAGGGCGACGAGCAGGGGCTGGCCCGGCGCGAGCGCCGCCGCCACGAACTCGGCCACCGCCCGCGCCGGATCGGGCTGCGCGGCGTGCCAGGCGTCGATGTCGCGGCGCCATTCGTCGGGCGGGACCTCCCCGGCCAGCTCGACGATCTCCGCGGCCGAGGCGACCGCCGGGTCCGGCCGGGTCGGGTAGTGCAGGTCCTCCGCGGCGAGCAGCAGCAGCGCGCACGCGACCCCGCCCGGGGTGAGCTGCACGATGCCGCCGACCCGGACCTCCTCCGCCCCGTCGGGCTCGTGGCGCGACCCGGTCCAGGCGACCATCCCGAGCCGCTCCAGCTGATCCAGCAGCGTCGCGGTCCGGAGCGAGGCGACGTCGGCGTCCCCGTCGGCGTCCTCGGTCCAGTCGAGCAGCACGTCCAGGGCGTGGCGCAGGTCGTCGTGGTCGACGCCGTCGTCGACGTGGCGCAGCAGGAACAGCAGGGCCGGGGTCGCGTCCTCCGACGGCGGACCCGCCTCGGCGCGCAGCAGCGCCTCGATCGCCTCGTCGTCGATCTCACCGGTGAACACCACGTCCGCGTCGGGTGCGGTGTCGTCGACCGGGGTCGGCGCGGCCTCCCGGACGGGCAGGTCCGGGTCCACGGTGTCCTCGGCGGCGACGTGCGGCCAGCCCGTCGACAGCGCGCCCACCTCGCGGGCGGCGAGCACCAGGTCCTCGTGGGCGGAGGTGTCGTCCAGCCCGGCGAAGCGCGGCACCGCCACCAGCCGCCCCGACTCCCGCCGGACCGCGCCGGCGCGCACGCTCGTCTCCAGCACCCAGGTCAGGGTCCGCAGCCGGGTCGAACGGTCGAGGCGGACGACACGGTCCGGCTCGTCGCCGGTGCCGAGCAGACCGACCAGCTCGCGGGCGTCGGCGAGGCGCAGGTTGCCCGTCGCGGTCAGGGACCGGCCGCGCGGGCCGCACCAGCCGGCCAGCGCCCGCGCGTCGTGCAGGATCCGGGCCTGCGCCGCGGACGCCGCCCGGTCGGCGGGCGAGGGGATCCGCACCGGGTCCGGGTCGTCGCCCAGCTCGGTGAGCAGCGGCGACCCGGCCCCGGCCTCCAGCTCGTCGTACTCCTCGACGTACTCGCCGCACAGCCGCCGCACCTGCGACGGCCGCGGCGAGCCCGGGGCGAGCAGCCCGCGCTCGTCGAGGTACTCCACGAACGCGGCGACGCTGGCGGGCACCAGCCGCACCGGCAGCCGGTGCTCCAGCACGATGTGCGGGCACCAGCCGTCGAGGAAGGTCTCGACGTGCTCCAGCGGCCAGTCGGCGAGGTCGCCGTCGCCGGCGAGCCACTTGTACTGCAGCAGCAGCTCCGCCGACATCGGTTCGGCGACCACCTCGTTCTCGGTCAGCCACGCCGCGAACCCGTCGAGCAGTTCCTGGGCGGCCGCGTGGAACTCGTCGTCGGAGTCCGGGCCGAACCGCATGCGCATGGGCCGAGTGTGCACGCCCGGCACCGGCCACCACACCCGCGGGCGCCGATCGGCGTGTCCGGAGCAGGTCGTGCCGCGGGCGGGCAGGATGGGCCCGGACATGACCACACTGTTCGCCCTGCTGATCGCCGGGACCGCGATGGTCGGCAACACCGTCGCCGCCCTCTGGGAGGCCCGCGGCAGCAGGCTGGCGAAGTACGGGCGCCCGGTGTGGCTGCAGCCGTGGTTCCTGGCCGGGTTGCTCGCCGACGTCGTGGCCTGGGTGCTCACCGTCGTCGCGCTGCGGTACCTGCCGGTCTTCGCGGTGCAGTCGATCCTGGCGGGCGCGATCGCGCTGACCACGCTGGCCGACCACGGCTGGAACCCGTGGAACCTCATCCGGCGCGACCGGTGGGCGGTCGCCGCGGTGCTGACCGGGCTGGTCGTGGTCGCCGCGAGCGCCGAGCCGGACCGCCCGGACGCGCTGCCCCCGGTGGCCACCCCGGTCCTGCTGGTGTCGTTCGTGGTGATCCTGGCCGCCGCCCCGTTCGTGTGGCGGGCCGGACGGCCGATGCTGCTGGCGCTGCTGGCCGGGCTGGGCTTCGGCGGGACCGCGCTGGCCGTCCGCGCGATCCACCCCGGCCCGCTCCGATGGGAGACCGCGGGCAACCTGCTGCTCGACCCGCTGGTGTACGGCGTCGTCGCGATGGGGGTGCTCGGGGTGCTGGCCTTCGCCCGCGCCCTGCAGGACGGCGCCGTCGGCCCGGCGACGGCGGTGCTGTCGGTGACCGAGGTGGTCGTGCCCGGTCTCGTCGGGATCGCGCTGCTCGGCGACCGGATCCGGCCCGGCTGGGAGGGGGCGGCGCTGGCCGGGGTCCTCGTCGCGCTCGGCGGGGTGGTCGCGCTGACCCGCCCGGACCCGGAGTCGGTCCGCCGCCGCGTGCACTGAGCCGCGGCCCCGGGGGAACACCTCCGCCCGGCTGTGGTGTTGCCCCCATATGACGAGCACCCTCACCGCCCACGACGCGTGGCGCACCGCGCGCGAGCAGACCCTCCGCGAGCCGCACGGCTGGTTGTCCCTGACCGCGCTGCACTGGCTCGACGACGGTGACGGTGCCGTCCCCGGGCTGCCCGGAACCTGGCGTGCCGCGGGTCCCGACGAGGTCGCGGTCACCGCCGTCGCGGACGACGGGATCGTGCTGCCCGGCGCGACCGGCCCGCTCGACGGCACCGCGCACGTCCGGCCCGTCGACGGTGCCCCCGGCGTGATGGTCACGGTGGGGGAGCGGGTGGTCGAGATCGCGCGGCGCACCGACGCGTGGGCGCTGCGCGTGCGCGACCCGCAGGCCCGCACCCGGACCGCGTTCACCGGGGTACCCGCCTGGCCCTACGACCCGGCCGCCGTCGTCGACGCCGTGTTCACGCCCTACGACGCGCCGCGGACGGTGACGGTCGACGCCGTCGTCGCCGGGGTGCAGCACTTCCCGACCGCGGTCGGCGAGGTCGCGTTCACCTGGGCCGGTGCTCCGCAGCGGCTCGTGGCGCTGGCCGGGAAGGACGGCGGCCTGTCGCTGCACTTCCGCGACGCCACCTCCGGAGACACCACCTACGGCGGCGGCCGCATCCTGCGCACCGACGACCCGGCGCCGGACGGGACGCTGGAGGTGGACCTGAACCGGGTGGTGAACCTGCCGTGCGCGTTCACCGCCCACGCCACCTGCCCGCTGCCGCCCGCCGGGAACACCCTGGACGTGGCCGTCGAGGCGGGGGAGAAGAGCCCGCTGCGGCCCGACCTCGCCTGAGGCCCCCGGTCCTACCGCGGTGAGGGGGAGTTGCAACCTCCCCGCAACCGGTGTCGTGGATCACGCGGGTGGTGTTCACTCACCTCCGTTGCCCCGACGACCGCGGCAGGACGGCGAGCGCCGCCCCGGTCGTGGCGAACCGCTCGCAGGAGGTGCCCGTGACCACGACGCAGGAGAAGTCCGCCGCACGCACGACCGCGGAGGGTTGGCTCACCGCCTTCGCCGACGCCCTGTCCGCCCGCGACATCGACCGCGCCGTCGCGCTGTTCGCCGACGAGAGCTACTGGCGCGACCTGGTCGCGTTCACCTGGAACCTGAAGACCGTCGAGCATCACGACGGCGTCCGCGACCTGCTCGAGAACACCCTCGACGGGACCGACCCGTCGCACTGGGAGATCTCTGCGGAGCCGACCGAGGCCGGCGGTGTCACCGACGTGTGGTTCACCTTCGAGACCGCCGTCGGGCGCGGCTCCGGGCACGCCCGCCTCGTCGACGGGAAGGCCTGGACGTTCCTCACCACCCTCGACGAGCTGAAGGGGCACGAGGAGCCCCGCGGGGAGAACCGGCCGTTCGGCACCGAACACGGCGCCAACCCGGACCGGGTCACCTGGAAGGAGCGCCGCGAGGCCGAGCTGGCCGAGCTGGGGCGCACCCGCGACCCCGAGGTCGTGATCATCGGCGGCGGCCAGGGCGGTATCGCGCTGGGCGCCCGGCTGCGCCAGCTCGGCGTCGACACGATCATCGTCGAGCGCAACGAGCGGCCCGGCGACTCGTGGCGCAAGCGCTACAAGAGCCTCGCCCTGCACGACCCGGTCTGGTACGACCACCTGCCGTACCTGAAGTTCCCGGACAACTGGCCGGTGTTCGCGCCGAAGGACAAGATCGGCGACTGGCTGGAGTTCTACACGCGGATCATGGAGCTGAACTACTGGGGCTCCACCACCGCGCGCAGCGCCGAGTTCGACGAGGCGTCCGGCCGATGGAGCGTCGTCGTCGACAAGGCGGGCGAGCAGATCACCCTGCGCCCGCGCCAGCTCGTGATCGCGCTCGGCGTCTCCGGCAAGCCGAACATCCCCGACTTCCCGGGCCGGGAGCAGTTCCGGGGCGAGGTGCAGCACTCGTCGCAGCACCCCGGCCCGGACGCCTACCGGGGCAAGAAGGTCGTGGTCATCGGGTCGAACAACTCCGCGTTCGACATCTGCGGTTCGCTGTGGGAGGTCGGCGCCGACGTCACCATGGTGCAGCGCTCGTCCACCCACATCATCAAGTCCGACACGCTGATGGAGTACGGCCTCGGGGACCTCTACTCCGAGCGCGCGGTCAAGGCGGGCGTCGACACCCACACCGCCGACATGATCTTCGCGTCGCTGCCGTACCGGATCATGCACACGTTCCAGAAGCCCGCCTACGACAAGGCCCGCGAGGTCGACGCGGACTACTACCGGCGGCTGGAGGAGGCCGGGTTCGAGCTGGACTTCGGCGACGACGACTCCGGCCTGTTCATGAAGTACCTGCGCCGAGGCTCGGGCTACTACATCGACGTCGGTGCCGCCGAGCTCGTCGCCGACGGCAAGGTGAAGCTGGTCCGCGGGCAGATGCAGGAGTTCACCGAGAAGGGGGTGCGGCTCGCCGACGGCACCGAGCTCGACGCCGACCTCGTCGTGTTCGCGACCGGCTACCGGTCGATGAACGGCCTCGCCGCCGACATCGTCGGCCAGGACGTCGCGGACAAGGTGGGCAAGGTGTGGGGCCTGGGCTCGGAGACGACCAAGGACCCCGGTCCGTGGGAGGGCGAGCAGCGCAACATGTGGAAGCCCACCCAGCAGCAGAACCTGTGGTTCCACGGCGGCAACCTGCACCAGAGCCGGTTCTACTCGCTGTACCTGGCGTTGCAGCTCAAGGCGCGTGAGGCGGGCATCGACACCCCCGTCTACGCGCTGCAGGAGCGCCACCACCTCTCCTGACCGCCGAGCGGGAGAGACCTGTCGGGGACGGTCACCGCCGCACTACGGTGCGGTGGTGACCGTCCCCGACATCGCGGTGCAGGCCGCGCGGGCGCTGTGGGCCGAGCTCGAACCGGTCCACGACGTCGTGTACTTCGCCCCCGAGGCGCGGGCGGCCGCCGAGGCGGCCGGGTTCCGCGGGTTCTGGCGCGGCTACTTCGCGATGCGCGCCGCCCCGCTGGGGCCGGTGGGCGCGGCTCCGGTGACGGCCGCGTTCCACGGCTTCCACCCGTCGATGGTCGCCCGTGCGCTGCCCGGGGTCTGGTCGCCGGGGTCCCCCGACGGGGCGCTCGCGGCCCGGCTCGCCGGTTCCGCCGCCGCGCTGCGCCGGTCCGGGCTCGACGGCGCCGGCCCGGCCGCCGACCCGGCCGCGCTGCACCGGGCCGCGGAGCTCGCCTGGGCCGCCGCCGGGGAGGTCGACGTCGACGGCCGCGTCCTCGCCGCCGCGAACGCCGCGCTGCCCCGCCCCGACGGCGACCTCGAGACCCTCTGGCAGGCGACGACGACGCTGCGCGAGCACCGCGGGGACGGTCACGTCGCGGTCCTGGTCGCGCGGGGTGTCGGCCCGGTCGCCGCGCACCACCTCAAGATCGCCGCCGGGGAGACCGACGGCGAGTGGCTGCGCACCGCCCGCGGCGTCGACCCGGACGCCTGGGCGGCCGGCGCGGAGGACCTGCGGGCCCGCGGCTGGGTCGACGCCACCGGCGCGCTCACCGCCGCCGGCGCCGACGAGCACGACGAGATCGAACGGCTCACCGACCGGGCCGCCGCCCGCCCGTGGGGCGCACTCGGCCCGGAACGGACCGCCGAGCTCGCCGCGCTGCTGGCGCCGATGGCGACGGCGGTGCTCGCCGCCGGGGACGTGCCCGTACACGGCCCGGTCGGGCTCGTCCGGGACGGCCGGTGAGGACCGCCACGACGGTCGAGGCCTCCGGCGGTGACTGGCGCGAGACCGTCGAGTTCGTCGTCGAGGCCGAGAAGCTGGGCCTCGACGACTGCTGGGTCGCCGAGGCGTGGGGGTCCGACGCGCCGTCCGCGCTGGGCTACCTCGCCGCCCGCACCGGACGCATGCGGCTCGGTTCCGGGGTGATCCAGGTCGGCACCCGCTCGCCGGTCGCGATCGCCCAGGCCGCGCTGACCCTGCACGACATGTCGCAGGGACGGTTCCTGCTCGGGCTCGGCCCGTCCGGCCCCCAGGTCATCGAGGGCCTGCACGGGGTGCCGTTCGCCCGCCCGCTCACCCGGCTGCGCGAGACGATCGAGGTGGTCCGGGCCGCCTGCGCGGGGGAGCGCATCGCCTACGACGGCGAGACCGTCGCGATCCCGCTGCCCGGCGGACAGGGCCGCCCGATGCGGCTGTCGACCACGCCGGTGCCGGACCTGCCGGTGTTCGTCGCCGCGCTGTCCCCGCGGATGCTGGAGCTCACCGGGCGGGTCGCCGACGGCTGGCTGGGCACGAGCTTCGTCCCCGAGGGTGCCGACGCCTACCTCGCCCACCTCGACACCGGTCTGCGCGCCGCCGGGCGGGACCGGTCCGCGATCGAGGTCTGCCAGGGCGCCGAGGTCGCCTTCGCCACCGACGAGGCCGACCAGGCGGCGATGGTCGACGCCCGCCGCCCCGGTATCGCGTTCAGCCTCGGCGGGATGGGCACCGCGGAGCGGAACTTCTACTTCGACGCCTACCGCCGCCAGGGCTGGGGCGAGCGGGCCGACGCCGTCCGCGCCGCCTGGCAGGGCGGGGACCGGGCCGGCGCCGCGGCCCTGGTGACCGACGAGATGGTGCTGGGGACGACGCTGGTCGGCACCGAGGAACGGGTCGCCGCGCGGTTGCGGGACTGGGCCGCCGCCGGCGTCGGCACCGTCCGGCTCTACCCGGCGGGGGAGACCCTCGACGAGCGCCTCACCACGCTGGCGCGGGCCGTGGAGCTGGCCCGCGCCGCGGGGTGATCACACGTCGGCGGCGCGCTTCTCGGCGAACCGGCGCCACGCCGTCCAGACCAGGCCGGCCAGCAGCAGCAGGTACAGCACCACGGTGATCGGGCTCGACACCAGCACCGCCGGGTCGTTGTCGGAGTTGCCCATCGCGTCGCGCAGCGAGTACTCCGCCAGCGGCCCGAGGATCACCGCGATCAGCACCGGCGCGACGGGGATGTCGTAGAGCCGCATCGCCAGCCCGAGCACACCCACCACCAGCATGATCACCAGGTCGACCTGGCTCGCCCCGGAGGCGTACACGCCGAACGCGGCGAACACCGCGATGCCCGCGTACAGGTAGGACTTCGGGACCCGCAGCAGCTGCGCCCACAGCGGCGCGAACGGCAGGTTGAGGATCAGCAGCACGATCATCGCCAGGAAGAACCCGGCGAGCAGTGCCCACACGATGTCCCCGGAGCGCTCCAGCAGCAGCGGGCCCGGCTGCAGGCCGTACTGCTGGAACGCGGCGAGCAGGATCGCCGCCGTCGCGGAGGTGGGCAGGCCGAGCGCGAGCAGCGCGCCCATCGCGGTGCCCGCGGTGGCGTTGCCCGCGGCCTCCGGCGCCGCGACGCCCTCGATGGCGCCCTTCCCGAAGGTCGGCTCGGCCTTGCGCCGGTCGAGCCTGCGCTCGGTCCCGTAGGCCAGGAACGTCGGCACCTCGGCGCCACCGGCGGGGATGACACCGAACGGGACGCCGATCGCGGTGCCGCGCAGCCACGCGGGCAGCGCCTGGCGGAACTCGGCCTTCGACAGCCACCATCGGCCGGTCGGCATGACGGCGCTGGTCTCCTCGGCCCGGCCGACCTTCGCGGCCTGGCTGAACACCTCGCCCAGCGCCAGCAGCGACACCGTGATCACGACGATCGAGACGCCGTCGAGCAGCGGGGAGAAGCCGAAGGAGAACCGGGGTGTGCCGGTCGGCTGGTCGATCCCGACCAGGGCCAGGGTCAGGCCGATCGCGAGCGCGGCGACGCCGCGGATCGCGGAGTCGGCGACGACGGCGGAGATCGCGACGAAGGCGAACACGGCGAGTGCGAGGAACTCGGCGGGGCCGAACCCGGTGGCGAGCCGGGCGAGGGTCGGGGCGAAGAACACCACCAGCGCCGAGGCGACCATGCCGCCGATGAACGCGCCGATCGCGCCGGTGGCCAGCGCCTGGGCGGCCCTGCCGCGCAGCGCCATCCGATGCCCCTCGAAGGTGCTGGCGATGGCGGTCGAGTTGCCGGGGGTGTTCATGAGGAACCCGGCGATGGAGTCACCGAACAGGCCACCGAAGTAGATGCCGGTGAACATGATCAGCGCACTGGTCGGCTCGAGGACGAAGGTGAGGGGGAGCAGCAGCGCCACGGCCATCGCCGAGCCCAGACCCGGCAGGACCCCGACCGCGGTGCCCATCAGCGCACCGAGGAACACGAACAGCAGCGCGGAGGGGCTGAGGACGTCGGCGAAGCCGCCGAGCAGGTTGGTCAGTTGTTCCACGGGTCTACAACCCTCCGACGAAGCCGGCGGGCAGCGAGATCCCGAGCAGCATGCTGAACACGACCTGGACCGCCGAGGACACGGCGAGCCCGCCGAGCGCCATCGCGGGCCAGCGCCGGTTGCCCAGGGCGGCGGCGACGGTGACGAACAGCCCGGTCGCGGACAGGATCCACCCCAGGTAGGGCAGGACGACGATGAACGCGGCCACGCCGCCGACCGCGGTCAGCACGGCCGGGGCGTTCACCCCGGTGTCGGCCGGCGCGTCCCCGCCTGCGGCGCCCTCGACGTCGCCGTCACCGGTGGCCGCCGCGGCCGGGGCCGGGGCGTCGAACTCCGGCCGTGGCCGCAGGATGTCGAACGCCAGCAGCGCCGCGACCACGTAGCACAGGATCGCGACGATCCACGGCATGGTGGTCGGGCCGAACAGGCCGCCGTCGCCGACGACCCGCATGGTCAGCGTGCCGTAGGTCAGGAAGACCCCCAGCGCGGCGAGGATCGCGGGCACGACGAGCGCGCCCCGGGACAGGTGTGCAGGACGGCCGCTCATGCCAGCCCCAGCTCCTTCAGAAGGTCGTCGATGCGGGCCTGTTCGGAGACCAGGTAGCGGTCGTAGTCCTCGCCGTAGGTCTCGCTGCGCACCCAGCGGTTGCGGGTCACGGCCTCGCCCCAGGACTCGGTCCCGACCATCTCGCGGGCGATCTGCTCCAGCTCCGCGCGGACCTCGGGGGTGATCCCGGCGGGGGCGACGAGCCCGCGCCAGTTGACGAGGTCGACCTCGGGCATGCCCAGCTCGTCCATGGTCGGGGCGTCGACGCCCTGCAGGCGTTCGGGCGCGACGACGGCCAGCACCCGCAGCTGCCCGGACTCCACCAGGTCGCGGAAGTCGTTGTAGCCGGAGATCCCGACGCCGACGGTGCCGGCCGCGGTCGACAGCAGGCTCAGCGTGAGTTCGCCGCCGCCGGGGTGCGGGGTGTAGACCATCCGCTCGACGGGGATGTCGCGGGCCTGCGCGAGCTGGGCGGCGACCATGTGGTCGATACCGCCCGCCGAGCCGCCGCCGATCGGTAGCGCGGCCGGGTTCGCGGCCCAGGCGGTGAGCATGTCGTCGAGCGTGCGGAACGGTGACTCGGCCGGGACCGCGACGACCTCGAAGTCCTCCGCGAGCCGGGCGATCGGCGTCGTGTCCTGCAGGCTGAGCGCGCTGCCGGACTGGCTGATCCCGCCGAGCATGACGGTGCCGGTGACCATCATGGTGGTCTCCTCGCCGGCGAGACCGGCGAGCTGGTTGAGGCCGATGGTCCCGGCGGCACCGGGGATGTTGACCACCTGCACGGTGTTCACGATGTTCCCGGTGCGCATGGCCTGCTGCGCCTCGCGGGCGACCAGGTCCCAGCCGCCACCGGCGGCCGCGGGGGCGATGAGGGTGAGGTTGGAGCGCGCCGCCTGTCCCTCCCCGGACCGGGCGGCGTCGGCGAAGGCGGTCACCGCGAGTGCGGCGACGAGGACGATTCCCAGGGCTGCGATGACCTGCCGTCGTGGCATGGGGGCAGACGTTGGCACACGTCCGCTCCGTCCTCCATGGTCCGGATCGGAAACTCTACGATCTCTGTGACCACAACGAACTTTTCTCCGGTATGTCCGTTCGGCGTGGTTAGTCTCCGTCCCGTCCGCGAACGCCTGATGGGGAGCGACATGACGATCTGTGTGGCCTACGGCCCGACGCCCGAGGGCGACGCCGCCCTGGACCTGGCGGTCCGCGAGTCCCGGCTGCGGGGCGCCCCGCTGACGGTGCTGGCCACCGGCCGCCAGGAGCTGTTCGACGCCGACGGCACCGGGACCCACGACCACGCCTCGCTCGAGGTGACCATCGGGTCGCGGCTCGCCGGGCTGCGCGCCGAGGGCGACCCGACCACCGCGGTGCGCGTCGTCGACGACGGCGGCGACCCCGCCGAGGCGATCCTCGACCTGGCCGCGCAGGAGGACGCGCAGCTGCTCGTGGTCGGGGTGAGGCGGCGCAGCCCGGTCGGCAAGCTGCTCACCGGCAGCACCGCGCAGCGGATCATCCTGGACTCCCCGATCCCGGTCCTCGTGACCCACGCGGCGCGCTCGTAGGCTCGGCTTTCCCCAGGTCAGGCGCGCCTCACCGGGTGTCGGACGGATCACGAACGGGTGTGGGCGTCCCGGGGGCGGGGCACTCCCGGTACGTCCCGAACCGACATCGGAAGGAGCGGTGGGCACCATGGCCACCCCGATCACCAGCCCGCTCGACAGCGGCGCCACCGACATCACCGGCCGCGTGCTGCAGGAGACCCTCGTCGACCTCGTCGACCTGTCCCTGGTCGCGAAGCAGGCGCACTGGAACCTCGTCGGCAGGCAGTTCCGCGACATCCACCTGCACCTCGACGAGCTCGTCGACCTGGCCCGCGAGCACGGCGACTCGGTCGCCGAGCGGGCGGCGACGATCGGTGTCGCCCCCGACGGTCGCGCGCGGACCGTCGGCCGCGACACCGGGCTGCCCGAGTACCCGGCGGGCTACGTGTCCGACTCCGACACCGTGCTCACCATCTCGGCGACCGTCGACGCCGCCGTCGACCGGCTGCGTCCGCGCATCGAGCAGGCCGGCAAGGCCGACCCGCTCACCGAGGACCTGCTCATCGAGCTGGGCCGCGCGCTGGAGGAGGCCCGCTGGATGTGGCAGGCGCAGGCCGCCGGCTACCGCGGCGAGGTCTGAGCAGCACCCGCACGACCACCGGCCCCGGGCGTCCCCACCACGACGTCCGGGGCCGTCGTGTGTCCGGGGGCGTGGTGTCCGGGGCCGGCTCAGCGCACCGCCGTCGCGGCCGCGGTGACCGTGGCCCGCCAGATAGCCATCGCCGCCCAGAGCACGAACACCCCGACCGGCAGGGGCAGGGCGTCGGGGAGGTCCGCACCGTAGGACGGCCGTAGTCCGCCGGTCCGCCACACCCGCCCGGCCTCGTTGACCGCGTCGGCCGTGGTGAGCAGGGCGAAGCGGCGCCCGATCCCGGAACCGGTGAGCCGGTAGGTCAGGTCGCCGAGCTCGACGGTCCACCGCGGGCGGGAGAGCGGCCCGTCCGGGTGGTCGACCGATCGCTGGATGTGCGCCCGGATGTCGCCCTCCAGCGCGAACCGGGCGATCCCCTCCGACCGCAGCGCGTAGGGGTGTCCGTCGATGACGAGGTCCCGGTGGGAGTGCCAGGCCCGCGCGCTCCACCCGGTGACGGCCCGGCCGTCGGCGGTGACCTCGTAGCGCACACGGAGCAGGCCCGCCGGGGTGGAGGTCGCACGCAGCTGCACCCGCCCAGCGTGCCACCGGCGCCGCCGCCGCGGGAGGATCACGCGGTGAACCGTGCGGTGGTCCTCGCATTGCTGGCCGCGTGCGCCGGGGTGGTGGACGTCTGGGCCGTGGTCGCACTGGGCGGCGCGTTCGCCGGTGTCGTCACCGGCAACCTCGTGACGGCCGGGTACGCCCTCGCCGTCGCCGAGCCGGCCCGGCTGCTGCCGCCTGCGGTCGCGGTGGCCGGGTTCGTCGTCGGCGTCGCGCTGTGGTCGCTGCTGCGACGCCGGTGGCCGACGGCGGTGTCGGTCCCGCTCGTCGCCGAGCTGGTGGTGCTCGTCGTGCTCGCGGTGGCCTGGCCGCTCGCCCCGGGCGCGACGCTCCCGCTGCTCGCCGGCGCCGCACTGGCGATGGGCGGGCAGAGCAGCGTCGCGCAGCTGCTCGGACAGTCCACGACGTACATGACCGGCACGCTGACCGGCGCCGTGTCCGACCTGGCCACCGGCGACGGGCGGCGGTGGCCCGCGCTGCGCCAGCTCGCGGCGATCGTGCTCGGCGCCGTCGCCGGCGGGCTGGCGCTGGCGCACCTGCCGGCCGTCGTCCCGGCGCTGGCGGCACTGCTCGCCGCGGCCGCGGTCGTGGTCCGTGCCGTCGGGGGACCGGCGGGTGCAGGATGATCCGGTGGGGCCCACCGCCCCGCAGGACGACGACGTCGAAGGAGCACCGACCGTGCCGCTGCACCCGCAGGTGGAAGCCCTCCTGAACCTCATGGCCGAGCAGGGCGGGGCGCCGCCGGAGACCATGACCGTCGCGCAGAACCGCGCGATGATCCGGGAGATGGCCGCGGTGTCCGGTCCGCCCGAGCCGGTCGCGGCGGTCCGCGACGACCGCGCCGGCGACGTACCGGTGCGCATCTACAGGCCCGAGGGCACCGGCCCGTTCCCGGTCCTGGTCTTCTACCACGGCGGCGGCTGGGTGATCGGCGACCTCGACAGCCACGACCCGGTCTGCCGGTCGCTGGCCAACCGGTCCGGCGCCGTCGTCGTCGCGGTCGACTACCGGCTCGCCCCCGAGCACCGGTTCCCGGCCGCCGTCGACGACGCCGTCGCCGCCCTGGAGTGGGTGCACGCCCACGCCGCGGAGTTCGACGGCGACCCGTCCCGCATCGCCGTCGGTGGCGACTCCGCGGGCGGGAACCTGTCGGCCGTCGTCGCCCAGCACGCCCGCGACCACGGCCCCGCCCTGCGGTTCCAGCTGCTGGTCTACCCGGCCGTCGACGCCGCCGACCAGAGCCCGTCGATGACCGAGAACGCCCAGGGCCCGCTGCTGACCGTCGCCTGGATGGAGTGGTTCATGGGCCACTACCTCACCGGCGAGCAGGACGCCCTGGACCCGCGCATGTCCCCGGCCCGCACCACCGACCTGTCCGGGCTGCCGCCCGCGCTGGTCGTCACCGCCGAGTTCGACCCGCTCCGTGACCAGGGCGCCGCCTACGCCGCGGCGCTGAACGTCGCGGGCGTGAAGACGGAGCTGCGCGAGTCGCCGGGCATGATCCACGGGTTTCTGCAGTTCGGTGCCGCGGTCGACGACAGCCGCGCCCTGCTCGACGAGGCGGGAGCAGCCCTGCGCGCCGCCCTGGCCTGACCCGGTGCGCCCTCACCCCGGGGTTGCCCCCAGGGGCACTTTCGTGGCTTAGAGGGCTACGAGGGTGACCCTGGGAGCAGCCCGGGCGGGGTGGGGGTGGCCGGCCACGCAGCGGCGTGGGAATGCGGGCCCCGGGCCGGTCGTTGCCGATGCTCAGTAGGCCGTCCGACCCGAGGAGCACCGTGCCCCGCCTGTCCCCGCCGGTGGCGTTCGCCGTCGTCGCAGCGACGTTCGTCTGGTTCCTCGCCGCGTCGTCCGCGCCGTCCCCGCTCTACGTCGTCTACCAGGAGCGGTTCGCGTTCACCGAGTTCACGCTGACCACGGTGTTCGCGGTCTACGTCCTCGCGCTGATCGCCGCCCTGCTCGTGGCCGGGTCGCTGTCCGACCACATCGGACGCAAGCCGGTGCTGCTCGGTGCGATCGCGCTGGAGGTCGTGTCCCTGGTGCTGTTCCTGCTGTCCGACGGCGTCGGCTGGCTGCTCGGCGCGCGCGTCGTCCAGGGCGTCGCGACCGGTGCGGCGACGGCGACGCTGCCCGCGACGCTGGTCGACCTCGCCGCCCGCGGTGACCGGCCGGACCGGGCGGGTGCGATCAACGGGACCGCTCCGCTCGCCGGGCTGGCGCTCGGTGCGCTCGGCTGCGGCCTGCTCGTCGAGTACGCGCCCGCCCCGACCCGCCTGGTCTGGGCGCTGCTGGTCGCCGGCCTGGTCCTGGCCGCCGTGCTGGTCGCGCTGATCCCGGAGACGATCGACCGTCGGCCCGGGGCGCTCGGGTCGCTGCGGCCGCGGGTCGGGGTGCCGCCACGGGTGCGGGCCGGCTTCGTCGCGATCGTGCCGATCCTGCTGGCCAGCTGGGCGCTCGGCGGGCTCTACCTGTCGCTCGGGGGCTCGGTCGTCGCGCAGGTGTTCGGGGTGCACGACCACCTGGTCGGCGGGCTCACCGTCGTCGCGCTCGTCGGGACCGGCGCGGTGACGGCGTTCGCGCTGCGCGGGCGGGTGCCGTCGACGCTGCTCGTCCCGGCGGCCGGGCTGCTGGCCGCCGGCACCGTCGTCACCCTGGCCGGGGTGTCGACGGGGCTGCTCGCGCTCGCCGCCGTCGGTGCGGTCGTCGCCGGGCTCGGATTCGGTGCGGCCGCCTACGCCACGTTCGGGACGATGTCCACGCTCGCGGCCCCGCACGAGCGCGGCGAGCTGTTCGCCGCCCTCTACACACTGGCCTACCTGGCGTTCTCGGTGCCGGCGATGGTCGCGGGCGTCGCCGCGACGCTGGGGGAGCTGCGCCCCACGGCGCTGGTGTACGGCGGCGTCGTCGCGCTGCTGGCCGTCGTCGCGGCCGTGCTGGGCCGCCGTGTGCCGGTTCCCGCGACCGGAGAACCGGTCCCCGCGCCGACCTGCGGAGCCTGATCGGCGGACGGCGCGAGCGGTATGCGTTACCCCATCCGTCGGTGAACGCGGGCAGGCGACCACTCGTCGCGTACTCCGCGGTGGGCGGGTGTCACGGGTTGTGACCGATGGTCTCGGCGTGGTTACGGTGTCGGCCGCTCCGGGTCCTCCCCGCACTCCGGCCCGGGCGGTACCTGCTCCCCGAGGTAGAGGAACGACCATGGCTGGACGACACCGCAAACCCACCGAGACCGGCCGCCAGGTCGCCCGGATCAGCGCGTTCGCTGCGATGGCGGCCGCCCCGCTGGGCGTCGCCGGGACCGCCTCGGCGGCCGAGTCGACCTCGTCGGCCCCGTCGGCCCCGTCCGTCGAGCGCTCGGCCACCTGGGAGAAGCTCGCGCACTGCGAGAGCACCGGCAACTGGGACGCCGACACCGGCAACGGCTTCAAGGGCGGCCTGCAGTTCACGCCGTCGACCTGGAAGGAGTTCGGCGGCCGCCAGTACGCGCCGAGCGCGGAGCAGGCCACCAAGGCCCAGCAGATCGAGATCGCGAAGAAGGTGCAGGACGAGCAGGGCTGGAAGGCCTGGCCGGCCTGCACCAAGAAGCTCGGCTGGCGCTGACCCGCCACACTGGCCGCATGGATCTGGACGCGGTACGGCGGATCGTCGCCGAGGACTCCGGGCTGTGCACCGTGGCGGTCGTACGCGCCGACGGCCGCCCGCACACCTCGCTGGTCAACGCCGGTGTGCTCGACCACCCCGTCACCGGCGCCCCGGTGGCCGCCTACGTCACCTACGGCCCCGTCAAGCTGACGGCGTTGCGTGCGCGACCCGCGACGTCGCTGCACTGGCGGGCCGGGTGGCGCTGGGTGGCCGTCGAGGGCAGCTCCGAGATCTTCGGGCCGGACGACCCGCGGGACGGCGTCGACGTACCGCAGCTCCTCCGGGACGTGTTCGTCGCGTGCGGTGGGACCCACGACGACTGGGCCGAGTACGACCGGGTGATGGCCGAGCAGCGGCGGGCCGCGGTGCTCGTCGTGCCGGAGCGGGTGGTCGGGAACCACTGACCGGACGGCCCACTGCCTGATTCCACTTGCCTGTCCGGTACGTCACGCGGTGCGATGGTCCGCGTGAGGATGTCGTGACGGCCGGGCAACCTGGCCCGCAGCCGGTCGGCCCGCTCGGGACGGCGGAGCGCGCACCGGCGCCGGACCTCGCCCGCGGGGCGATGCTGTTGCTCATCGCGCTCGCGAACACACCGTTCTACCTGTACGGACGGGCCCACTCCGAGGCCGGTTTCCACCCGGTCGACGGTTCGCCCGTCGACCGGGTCGTGCAGGCCGCGCTGATCATCGGCGTGGACATGCGGGTGTACCCGATGTTCGCGTTCCTGTTCGGGTACGGCCTCGCGGTGATCCGTCGGCGGCAGGCCGAGGCCGGGGTGCCGGACGCCCGGGCCTTCGCGGTGCTCCGCCGCCGCAACCTGTGGCTGATCGCGTTCGGTCTCGTGCACGCCCTGCTGCTGTGGGGTGGCGACGTCCTGGGCGCGTACGGCCTGTGCGGGCTGGTGCTGACCTGGCTGCTCCTGCGACGTTCCGACCGGACCCTGCTGGTGTGGTCGGCGCTGGGCACTGTCGTCCTCACGGCGTTCGCCGCGTTCTCGCTCTACGGTGCCTGGGCGGTCGTCGTCGAGGGAGTGCCGGTGCAGGGCGGAGGGCTCCCCGCCTTCGTGACCGCGAGCGCCTCGGCCACCGACCCGCTCACGGCGGCGCTGGACCGGATGCTGCTGTGGCCGTTCATCGTGCTCGGCCAGGGACTGTTCGGGATCGCGGTACCGGTTGCGATGCTCCTCGGGGTCTGGGCCGCCCGGCGCAGGGTGCTGGAACGGCCGGCCGAGCACCGGCGGCTGCTGTGGCCGGCGGCCGTCGTGGGGGTCGCGGTCGGCTGGCTCGGCGGGCTGCCGCACGCGCTCGCCCACGTCGGCGTGCTGCCGGAGCTCGGCACGGTCGTCTGGGCGTTCACCGCCGTACAGATGGTCACCGGGTTGGTGTGCGGGATCGGTTACGTCGCGGTGTTCGGTCTGCTCGCCGCCCGGCTCGAGGGGCGGCCACCGGGGCGGGTCGCGTCGGCGGTGACCGCGCTCGGCAGGCGGTCGATGACCGGCTATCTGGGACAGTCCGTGCTGTGCGCGCCGGTCCTCGCGGCCTGGGGGCTCGGGGTGGGTGGGCTGCTGGGTAGCGCCGGGATGGCCGTCTACGCGGTCGGGGTGTGGACGGTGACCGTCGCTGTCGCCGTCGCACTCGAACGGGCCGGTCGTACGGGCCCGGCCGAGCAACTGCTGCGACGGCTGGTGTACCGGCCGGGACGGTGACCCGGCGGTCGGGCGCGGCCATCGGTACCCGGCCGCGGACCCGGCGGAACCGCCGCGGCCCGGGCCTCGTCCAAGCCGCATGACCACCTACGCCCACGACCCGGTCGCCTCGACGATCGTCGCCTGCTGGCCCACCGGCGACGGCGCCGTCGCCTGCCGGGCCGCCCGCGTCCCGAAGGCCCTCGACCACTCCCTGGCCCGCCGCACCGCGAAGGCGCTGAGCGCCCTGTCGACGCACCTGTGGGCCACCTACGCCGACCAGGCCGCCCACGAGCTCGACCCGGCGGCGCTCGCCGCGGCCGTGCGGCACCCGAACCAGCCGGTGGGGGACCTCCTGCGCGTCATGGAGGACGGCTGTGCCGAGACCGCGCACCTGCTGGGCCGGATCGTGGCGCGGGCACCGGGGCGGGCGTTCCGCGACGCCGTCGTCGCCGACGTCCGCGCCGAGACCGACGCCGTCCTCGACGCCGACGACGGCGTCCTCACCGGACGCTCCGCCCAGGCCGTCGTCCACCCCCGGAGCGACGCCCCGGCCGAGCAGCTCCTCGTCGCGCACGCGCTGCTGCACGACGACCCGCTCGGCCCGCCCGCGATCGTGACGTCGGTCGAGCCGAACGCGGCCGCCGTCGCGACCCTGCGCTGGCTGCGGGCCTCGGCCGTGCTCGTCGCGGAGCGGGTCGGGCACACGGTGCCCGACGTCGTCGCGCTCGCCGAGGCGATCGGGCACGAGGACCTCCCGGTGGCCCGGCACGTGCTGTGCACCCTGGCCGGGGTCGGTGAGGAGGTGGTGGTCCTCGACCTGCTCCAGGAGGCCGTCCTGGCCCGCCAGGGCTGGTTCATCGTGTGCCCGGAGCAGCCACCGCATCCCGAGGAGGGCCACCGGGCGGTCTCGACCGTGCTGGACCCGCTCGACCCGGCGTCGTGCCTGCTCGACGGCCTGGTCCGCGGGCTGCACGGCTGTTTCCGGGTGTGGCTCGACGACGTCGTGGCCCGGGAGACCCCCGGCACCGACCCGCGGCTGGTCGGGACCGCCCGGACCGCGGCGCTGCGCCTGCGCTACACCGACGAGGTACGGCGCTCGGTCCGGGCGGGCCGCTGAGCGGCTCGGCCGGCGACGACCGGCCCGGCGACCACCGGCCGTCACCGGGGCGCGGCTGGAGGATCACGCCGTTCCGGACCGGCGCCCCGCGAGCATCTGTACCGCGGTCCCGGCGACGGGCAGCACCAGCAGCAGCGCGAGTGCCGCGCTCAGCCCGACGACGGCGGCGAACCCGCCGATCACCGCCGCCCCGATCCCGGCGCCGGTGAGGAAGCACAGCGTCGCCACCCCGATCGCGCCGCTGCGCCGGTCCTGCGGCACCGCCGTGCCGACGGCGGCGATCATCGCGGGCTGCCCGGTGCCGAACGCCAGCGTCACCAGCATCGGCGCGAGCGCCAGCACCCACGGCAGGTGGCTCGCCACCCCGGCCACGGCCACGACCAGCCCGACGACGGTCGTCGCGCAGGCGCACGTCAGGGTCTGCCGCGGCCCGATCCGGGCCTGCAGGAACGCCGACGCCGCCGGGCACGCCAACGCCACCACCGCCGACGGCACCAGCACCAGCCCGGTGGCCAGTGGGCTCCAGCCGCGCTCGGCGAGCTCCAGCGGGATGCCCAGCAGCAGGGCGAACCAGCTGGCCGGCACCGCCGAGGCGCACAGCGAGCTGCGCACCACCGTCGCGTTGCCGACCACCCCGCGCGGCAGGAACCCGTCGGGCCGGGCCCGCACCCACAGCGCCGTCGCCGGGACGCCGACCGCGAGCAGCACCCCGCCGGCGACGGCCGCGACCGCACCCGCGCTGGGCGACTGCACCAGCAGCACCAGCCCGGTCACCGCCGTCGCGACGATCACCGCACCCACCAGGTCCACCCGGGCGCCGTCGCCGCGGACCACCGAGTGCCGCCACAGGTAGGGGACCGCGAGCAGCGCCAGCACCGGCAGCGCGACCGCGGCCCGCCAGCCGCCCACCGTCGTCAGCGCCCCGCCGATCAGCGGGCCGAGCGCGGACAACGCGGCCGAGATCCCGGCCAGCCGCCCGAGCACGCCGCCGCGTCGTTCCGGCGGGGTCCTGGCCGACAGCAGCGCCGAGGCGAGCACCGGGACCGAGGCCGCGCCCAGCCCCTGCACGATCCGGGCCGCCATCAGCAGGCCGAAGCTCGGCGCGGCCGCCGCGGCGAGCGCTCCCAGCCCGAGCAGGCCCACCCCGACACACAGCGGCACCCGGATGCCGACGGCGTCGGCGAGCCGTCCGTGCACCGGCGTGGCGACGGCCAGCGCGACCGCGTACCCGCTCACCATCCAGGTCGCGACCGCGGTGTCGACGCCGAGCCCGTCGGCGAGCAACGGCAACGCGACCGTCACCCCCGATGTCGAGGTGCCGGCGAGGCCGAAGAGCAGTCCGAGCACGATCGACAGGAGCACACGACGATCCTCACCCGCCCGGGCGACCGCTGCACCGTGATTCGCTGTGAACCGTGCCGAACCGACCCGTCATCCGCCCGGCGACCGCCGAGGACGCCGACGCCTGCGCCGCCGTCTACGCCCCCTACGTCCGGGACACCGCGATCAGCTTCGAGGCCGAGCCGCCGGGCCCGGTGGAGATGGCCGAGCGGATCGCCGCCGCCCGCGAACGGCACGCCTGGCTGGTCGCCGTCGGCCCCGGCGGTGAGGTGCTCGGCTACGCCTACGGCGGGCCGTGGAAGTCCCGCGAGGCCTACGCGTGGACCTGCGAGGTCTCGGTCTACCTGGCCCCGTCGGCGCAGGGGCGGGGGCTGGGCCGGGCGCTGTACGAGGCGCTGTTCGCCGAACTCGTCGCGCGCGGCATGGTCGTCGCCGTGGCCGGGATGACCGTGCCGAACGAGGCGAGCGCCGCGCTGCACCGCGCCCTGGGGTTCAGCGAGGTCGGGACGTTCCGCGGTGTCGGCTGGAAGCACGGGGCGTGGCGCGACGTGACCTGGTTCCGGCGGGCGCTGGTCGAGGCGCCGCCGGACGGCCCCCGGGACTGACACCGCCGGGCGCGTGCGAGGATCACCGCCCGTTGCGCCCCGCACCGTTCCGGCCCACCGGCCGGGACCGGCGCCGGCGCGCCCCGCCCGTGACCCGGGCCGGGGGAGCGGTACCGCACGGGGAGCACCATGGACGGCCTGCGCCGTGAACTCGACGGACGCCAGATCGGCATGATCGCCGTGGGCGGCGCGATCGGCACCGGGCTGTTCCTCGGCTCCGGGCTCGCCATCTCCATCGCCGGGCCGGCGGTGATCGTCGCCTACGTCGTCGCCGCCGTCGTCGCGCTGGTCCTGGCCTACGCGTTGGGCGAGATGGTGGTGCGCCACCCCGAGGCCGGGGGATTCGGGCCCATCACCCAGCGCTACCTCGGGCACGGTGCCGGGTTCGTGCAGCGCTGGATGTACTGGGCGGCGCAGGTCGTGAACATCGGCAGCGAGGTCGTCGCGGCCGGGCTCTACCTGACGTTCTGGTATCCCGACCTGCCGCTGTGGATCCCGGTCGTCGGGTTCTCGGTGGTGATGCTCGCGGTCAACGCGGGCGCGGTCCGTTTCTTCGGCGAGACCGAGTACTGGTTCGCGATGATCAAGGTCGTGACGATCGTGGCGTTCATCGTCGTCGGCCTCGTCGCGATCGTGTTCGGGCTGCCCGGGCAGCAACCCGTGGGCCTCGGCGCGCTCACCGCGCACGGCGGGTTCGCCCCGAACGGCCTCGGCGCGATCTGGCTCGCCCTGACCGTGGTGACTTTCTCGTTCCTCGGCACCGAGGCCGTCGCCGTCACCGCGGCCGAGTCCTCGGACCCGGTCCGCGACATCCCGCGTGCGGCCCGGCGCACCGTGGTGCGCCTCGCGGTCTTCTACGTCGGGGCGATGCTGGTGGTGGTGACCCTGCTGCCGTGGAACACCGTGACGACCGGCGACGACGTCACCGAGTCGCCGTTCGTCCGCCTGTTCGCCCTGGCCGGGGTGCCCGCGGCGGCCGCGGTGATGAACGTCGTGGTGCTGACCGCGGCGCTGTCGGCGATGAACACGAACCTCTACGTGACCGCGCGCATGACCTACTCGCTGGCCCGCGACGGCTACGCGCCCCGTTCGCTCGCCCGGGTCAACCGGCACGGCGCCCCGCAGCGGGCGCTCGCGCTGTCCGCCGTCGGCCTGGCGCTCGCCTCGCTGGTCTCGGTGTTCGCCGAGGCCACCGCCTTCCCGCTGCTCGTCGGGCTGGCCCTGTTCGGGGCGCTGGTGACCTGGCTGCTGATCTTCGCCGCGCACCTGGCGTTCCGCCGGTCCGGCGCGGGGCAGGAGTCCCCGGTACGGCTGTGGGGCGCCCCGTACACGACCGTCGCGGCGATGCTGTTCGTCGCCGCGGTGCTGGCGACGACGCCGTTCACCACCCAGTTCGCGACGGCGGCACAGGCGGGCGTGCCCTTCCTGGCCCTGCTCGTCGTGGTCTACCTGGTGGTGCGGCGCCGCCGCCGGCGGGTCACGCCTTCTTCAGTTCCGAGTGGAGCTTGAGGACGGTCTGGCCGTCCTCCTGCTCGAGCACGTAGGCCGGGTTGTCCTCGGTCCCGTTGCGGGACTGCTTCGACCCGTCGATGGTCTTCTCGATGCGGTCGGTGGAGTGGTCCACGACCTTGCCGGTCGGGGTGCCGTTGCCCCAGTTCCACGCGACCCACGTTCCCTTGGCGAACTTCTGCGTCATGGGACCGGATACCCCCGCGCCGGCCGGTCAACCCGGCGCGGGGGAACGCCTCACCAGATCCGGACGCGCCGGTCCGGGTCGGTGTAGAGCCCGTCGTCCTCGGTCACCCCGAACGCCTCGTGGAACGTGTCGAGGTTCGTGACGACCGCGTTGCACCGCAGGTCCGGCGGCGAGTGCGGGTCGGTGGTGAGCCGCCGGATCGCCTCGGCGTCGCGGGTCACCGCCCGCCACACCTGCGCCCAGCCGAACAGCACCCGCTGCTCGCCGGTCAGGCCGTCGATCACCGGCGGCTCGGAGCCCTCGTGCGCGATGCCGTAGGCCTTCAGTGAGATCGTCAGGCCGCCCAGGTCGCCGATGTTCTCGCCGACCGTCAGTGAGCCGTTGACCTTGTGGTCGGGCAGGCCGGCCGGGGACAGGCCGTCGTACTGGTCGATCAGCATCTTCGCGCGGGACTCGAACTCGGTCCGGTCGGCGGCCTCCCACCAGTCGGTGAGGTTGCCGTCGCCGTCGTAGCGGGAACCCTGGTCGTCGAAGCCGTGGCCGATCTCGTGGCCGATGACTGCGCCGATGCCGCCGTAGTTCGCGGCGTCGTCGGCGTCGGGGTCGAAGAACGGCGGCTGCAGGATCGCGGCCGGGAACACGATCTCGTTGAGCCGCGGGTGGTAGTAGGCGTTGACCGTCTGCGGGGTCATCAGCCACTCGTCGTGGTCGACGGGGCCGCCGAGCTTGGCGTACTCGAAGTCGTGGCGCCACTCCGCGGCCCGGCCCGCGTTGCCGAGCAGGTCGGCCGGGTCGATCTGCAGGTCGGAGTAGTCCTTCCACTTCTCCGGGTAGCCGACCTTCGGGGTGAACTTGCCGAGCTTGTCCTGCGCCCGCTGCCGGGTCGCCGGGCTCATCCAGTCCAGGGTGGAGATCGACCGGCGGTAGGCCTCGACGATGTTGTCGACCAGCTCGGTGATGCGCTCCTTGGCGTGCGGCGGGAAGTGCCGCTCGACGTAGATCTTCGCGACGGCCTCGCCGAGCGCGCCCTCCACCAGTGACACCCCACGCTTCCACCGCTCGCGCAGCTCCGGGGTGCCGGACAGGGTGCGGCCGAAGAAGTCGAAGTCGGCCTCGACCAGGTCGGCGGACAGGAACTCCGCGCACGACCCGGCGACGGTCAGCGCCAGCCACGCCTGCCACTGCTCCAGCGGGCGCCCGGCCCACAGCTCACCGGCCGCGGTGACGAAGCTCGGCTGGCGGACGATGACCTCGTCGTAGGCGTGCGCGGGCACCCCCAGCGCGGACTCCCACTCGGCCCAGTCGAAGCCCGGGGCGGCGGCGCGGAGCTCGTCGCGGGTCATCAGGGTGTAGGTCTTCTCGGCGTCCCGGTTGAGGACCCGGTCCCACGACGCGTCGGCGAGCGCGGTCTCCAGGTCCATGACCTGCTCGGCGACGCGCTCCGGCTCGGCCAGCCCGACCAGCTCGGCGAGACGCTGGAGGTGTTCGACGTACTTCGTGCGGATCTCCGGGTCGCCCTCGTCGCCGTAGTACGACTCGTCGGGCAGTCCCAGCCCGGCCTGGTTGAGGTTCACCAGGTAGCGGGAGGAGTCCTTGAGGTCGGTCGCGATGAACTCGCCGAACAGCGCGGCACGGCCCTCGCGCTGGCGCCGGCCGAGCACGCCGGCCAGCGCCGCCCGGTCGGTCGCGGCGTAGATCTCGTCGAGCAGCGGGCGCAGTGGCGCGGTCCCGAGCTCCTCGGCCCGCTCGACGTCCATGAAGGAGCGGTACAGGTCGCCGACCTTGCGGGCCTCGGTGCCGGGCTCCGCCGAGGACGCGCACTCCTCGACGATCTCGTGGACCTGGTCCTCGGCCCGGTCGCGCAGGACGCGGAACGCGCCGTCCTGCGAGCGGTCATCGGGGATCTCGTGGGTCGCCAGCCACCGGCCGTTCACGTGGGCGAACAGGTCGTCCTGGGGGCGGACGTCCGGGTCGACCCAGTTGAGGTCGAGACCGGACGGTCGCGAGGTCGGGGCGGACTCGGTGGTCGTCATGGGGCCATCCTGCCTGTCGGAACCGACGGTTTCGAGCAGCCGACGCCGACACGCCCGCGCCGCCCGGTCCGCCGCGGAAGTGGGAGTGCTGCGCCGGTGGTACCCCGTGGCCGCCGGGCCAACCGCGGCACGCGTGTAGAACCGGCGGTGATGACCGACATGTGGGACGACCTGTACGAACCCCCCGACGCCGCCGAGGTCCTCGGGGACCTCCACGAGCTCGCGACGAGCGTCTTCGACCTCTGCTACGACGGCTCCGAGCCGGAGTGGGCGGCCTGGGCCTGGTCGATCCTCACCCGCGCCGGCCTGGCCGCCGCCGGCACCGAGTACGAGCGTGGCGAGCTGGTCCTGCGGCTGCTCGCGCTGAACATGTTCCACCGCGAATTCTGCGCCCGCGCCCTCGACCTGGGCGTGCCGGGGGAGTGGGACGTCGACCCCGACCGCGTGCTGGGCGACCACCCGCGCCTGCACCCGGTCCTGCTCGGGATCATCGCGGAGCGGCGAAGCCTGGACCTCGCCGACTCCACCGACCCGGGGGACCTGGACTTCGACGTGTCGGTCGCCGCGACCGCGCTCGACGCGCTGGTGCGTTCGGAGTACCGGCGGGTGGTGCCGCTGCTGGTGAAGATGGCCGGCCCGGCGGATCTGGCCGCGTCGGTGTGGGCGTCCACCCGGGAGGGGGCGCGGTTCCCGCTGTCCGACACCGCGGTACGGGAGCTGACCGTCGCCCTCACCCCGGCCGGGCACGCCGCGCTCGAGTGGGTCCGGGGCGGCGCACGCCGGAGTTGACCGGACAGGACTCCGCCGGGTGGACCCCGGCTTGTCGGCCACCGGAGCCGGCGCGCACCATCGCGGTGTGACGATCAACTTCGACGCGCCGGTGACCCGGCCCCGCACCACTCCCGCCATCGACCTGCTGGAGGGCGAGCGCCTGCTCGCCCGTCTGCCTGGCGACGGGCCGGACCGGAGCGGCGCGCGGTACGAGGCGTTCACCGTCACCCCGCTCGGGCGCACCCTGGGCGCCGAAATCACCGGGGTCGACCTGCGGGAGCAGGTCGACGAGCAGCTGCGCGCCGAGCTGCACCGGGCACTGCTGGAGTGGAAGGTGCTGTTCTTCCCCGGCCAGCACCTGACCGGCGACCGGCAACGCGAGCTCGCCCTGCTCTGGGGCGACCTGGAGACCAACCCGATGCTCGACACCGGTGACTCCGCCGACGTCGTCCGTTTCGGCACCGGGAAGCGCACCTACGAGAACATCTGGCACGCCGACACCACGTTCCGCACCGCTCCGGCGATGGGCGCCATGCTGCGGATGGTGCAGACGCCGCCGTTCGGCGGGGACACGATGTGGGCCGACATGGCCGTCGCCTACGACAACCTCACCGACGAGGTGAAGGCCCGCATCGACGACGCCGTCGCCGTGCACGACATGGTGCCCGGCTTCGCCCGCTTCCTGGACCCGGACAGGCTGGCCCGGGTGCAGGACCTGTTCCCGCCGGTGACCCACCCCGTCGTCCGGACCCACCCGGAGACCGGGCGGCGCACGCTGTACGTGAACGCGTCGTTCACCACGGCGATCGTCGGGCTGCCCCGCGAGGAGTCCGACGCGCTGCTGCGGCACCTGTTCGCCCAGGCCCACGTGCCCGAGTTCCAGGTCCGCTACCGCTGGTCGGAGGGGACGCTCGCGTTCTGGGACAACCGGGCCACCCAGCACTACGCGGTCGGCGACTACCACCCGCACACGCGGATCGCCGAGCGTGTCGCGATCGCGGGTGACCGACCCTTCTGAGGGTCGGCGGGCCGAGTTCGAGTTGCCGAACCCCGGGGCCCCTCGATACTGGGAGGAGGCGGTCCACCGGAGCGGCCGCCACCGCGAACCGGTCGGTCCGGCGTGTCCACACGCGACAGGATCGGCGCCTCCCACGAGCGTCCGCACGCGCATCCGTCCCGCCGCCGGCCGGGGCGGGGCGTGCGTCGGCCTGCCCCGACCGCGAAGGAGCACTGCTGTGCCCGCGATCCTGTTCGGCTCCATCTCCACCCTCGTCGACACCTCCGAGCTGCAGCGGGAGGCGTTCAACGAGGCCTTCTCCCGGCACGGCCTCGACTGGCACTGGGACCGTGAGGACTACCTGGCCATGCTGGAGTCCAACGGCGGCGCCCAGCGCATCGCCGAGCACGCCGCAGCCACCGGCGAGACCGTCGACGCCGACGCCGTGCACGCCACCAAGTCCGAGGTCTTCCGGGAGAAGCTGCGGGAGTCCGGCGGGACCCCGCGCCCCGGCGTCCGCGAGACCATCAAGGCCGCGCACGGCCGCGGGGTCACCGTCGGGCTGGTCACGACGACCTCCCGCGACAACGTCGACGCCGTCCTCGACGCGCTCGGACCGGACGTGACGCGCACGGACTTCGCGCTGCTCATCGACCGCGCGGTCGTGTCCGCGCCCAAGCCCGACCCCGCGGCGTACACGCACGCGATCGCCGCGCTCGGCGAGACCGCCGACAGCGTCGTCGCCATCGAGGACAACGTCGGTGGCGTCGCCTCGGCGAACGGTGCGGGTGTGCGCGTCGTCGCCTTCCCGAACGCCAACACCGCGGGTCACGACTTCTCCCAGGCCACCGAGCGCGTCGAGTCGCTCGACGACGGTGCGCTGCTGGCCGGCGTCACCCGCTGACGCCCGGCGGCGCCACCCCGCTCCACCCTCCGCACGGCCCGACGGGCCCGGTCGCACCGACCGGGCCCGGCACGGGCGTGCCCACGAGTCCCATGCCCCGCCCCGGATCGACCTGATCGGAGACCAGAGGACATGAGCAATCCCCAGGCAGCGCAGACCCTGCCGCCGAGCCCGACGCTGACCACGACCGACACCGCGTTCCGGGTCGAGAGCTGGGAGCGGATCGAGTTCACCCTCTCCTACGTCGACGGCGCCTTCGCGCCGGAGAACACGCATGTCGCGGACCTGTACCGGGACCGGGGCCGCTGCCTGATGGTCGTCGACGAGACGGTGCACGAGCTCTACGGCGACCGCATCCGCGCCTACTTCGACCATCACGGCATCGCGCTGACCACCGTCCCGCTGACGATCGCGGAGACCGCGAAGAGCCTGCGGACGCTGGAGAGGATCGTCGACGCGTTCGCCGAGTTCGGGCTGAACCGCACCGAGCCGCCGCTCGTCGTCGGGGGTGGGCTGACCACCGACGTCGCCGGGTTCGCCTGCGCGTCCTACAAGCGGGGCACCCCCTACATCCGCATCCCCACCACGCTGATCGGCCTGATCGACGCCAGCGTCGCGATGAAGGTCGCGGTCAACCACGGCAAGCACAAGAACCGGCTCGGCGCGTTCCACGCCTCGCACGACGTGCTGCTGGACTTCTCGTTCCTGGCGACGCTGCCCGAGGCGCAGGTCCGCAACGGCGTCGCCGAGATGATCAAGATCGCGACGGTGGCGAACGCCGACCTCTTCGACCTGTTGGAGAAGTACGGCGAGGACCTGCTGGCCACCGGGTTCGGGCACCGGGACGGCACGCCGGAGTTGCGCGAGATCTCCCACCGCGCCACCTACGACGCCGTCCGCACCATGCTCGAGCTGGAGCACCGCAACCTGCACGAGCTCGACCTCGACCGGGTCATCGCCTTCGGCCACACCTGGAGCCCCACCCTGGAGCTGGCGCCGGAGACGCCGATGCTGCACGGGCACGCGATCAGTGTCGACATGGCGTTCTCCGCGACCCTCGCCGAGCGGCGTGGCTACATCTCGACCGGCGAGCGGGACCGCGTCCACCGGCTGTTCAGTGGGCTCGGGCTCACCGTCGACAGCCCGTACCTCACCCCGGAGCTGCTGACCGAGGCCACCGAGTCGATCACCCAGACCCGGGCCGGGCTGCTGCGCGCGGCGGTGCCGAAGCCCATCGGCACCTGCCACTTCGTCAACGACGCCACCCCCGCGGAGCTGACCGCGGCCCTGGCCGCGCACAAGGAGGTCGTCGCCGACCTGCCGACGGCGGCGGGCGGGGTGGACATGTGGTCGCTGAAGTGACCGGCGCACCGACCCGGCCCGCCCGCCCGGTCACACCGACGACGATCCTCGCCGAGCTGCTCGACGACCTCGTCACCCGCGCCGGGCCGGGCGCCGACGCCGACCTCGTCCGGGCCCGGGACCTGGCCGCTGGCCTGGACCCCTACCTCGACGAGCACACCTCGCCGGCGTCGTCGGCACTGGTCGAGCTGGAGGCGCGCACCCGGTCCGCGGCGTGGACCGGGACCCTGGAGCAGGAGATGCTGTCTGGTCACGTCGAGGGCCGGTTCCTGGCGTTCCTCGTCGGGATGACCGGCGCCCGGCGGGTCCTCGAGGTCGGCATGTTCACCGGCTACTCGGCGCTCGCGATGGCCGAGGCCCTGCCCGAGGACGGCGAGCTGGTTGCCTGCGAGCTCGACGCCGACGTGGCGGCGTTCGCGCGGGACTGCTTCGCCGCGTCCCCGGCGGGACGCCGGATCCGGGTCGAGGTCGGCCCGGCCGCCGACGCCCTGGAACGGCTGCGGGGCACCGCGTTCGACCTGGTGTTCGTCGACGCCGACAAGGCCGGCTACGCCGGGTACCTCGACACCGTCCTCGACGGCGGTCTGCTCGCCCCGGGCGGGGTGGTCTGCGTCGACAACACCCTGATGCAGGGCCTGCCCTGGACCGGGGACCGGACGGCGAACGGCGACGCCATCGCCGCGTTCAACCGCCGGATCACCGACGACCCCCGCGTGGAACAGGTGCTGGTGCCGCTGCGCGACGGGCTGACCCTGATCCGACGGTCCGCATGAGCCGCACCACCGCCCTGAGGGGCCGGGCCCGTTCGTCGGGTCCGGCCCCGGCGCGGCTCGCCTCGGGCGTCGTCGCGCTCGCCGCCGCCGGGCTCGCCGGGCGTGCGCTGGGCACCGGCCGCGACGGCGCCCCGCGCGAGGGCACGGCGGCGACCCGGGTCCGTACCGCGGGCACCCTCGCCCTGCTCGCCGCCGCCCTGCCCGCCGACCTGGCGATCACCGGCGTCGCCGCGCTGGCCGGGCTCCTGCGCCGACGTGAGCGGGCCCGGCCGCACCGGCCGCTGACCGTGCTGCTCAGCGGCGGGAAGATGACCAAGGCGCTGGAGCTGGCACGGGCCCTCCACCGTGCCGGCCACCGGGTCGTGCTCGTCGAGCAGGCCCGCTACCGCTTCACCGGGCACCGGTTCTCCCGGGCGGTCGACGCGTTCCACGTCGTCCCCGCCCCGGACGCGCCGGGTTACGCCCACGCGCTCGCCGACATCGCCCGCCGGGAGGGGGCCGACGTCTACGTGCCGGTGTGCAGCCCCGTCGCGAGCTGGTACGACGCCGACGCCAAGCGGCTGCTCGAACCGTTCTGCGCGGTCGTGCATCCCGACGCCGACGTCGTCGCGATGCTCGACGACAAGCACCGGTTCACCGCGACCGCCGCCGGGTTCGGCCTGCCGGTGCCCGCGGCGCGGCGCATCACCGACCCGGCGCAGGTCGTCGACCACGACTTCGCCGCCACCCCGGGGCGCACCTGGATCCTCAAGTCGCTGCGCTACGACCCGGTGCGCCGCCGCGACCTGACCCGGCTGCCGCGCCCGACCCGCGTCGAGACCGCGGCGTTCGTGGCGACCCTGCCGATCTCACCGGACAACCCCTGGATCCTGCAGGAGTTCGTCGAGGGCACCGAGTACTGCACCCACGCCACCGTCCGCGACGGCGAGGTCCGCCTGTACTGCTGCTGTCCGTCGTCGAGCTTCCTCCTCAACTACGACCACGTCGACCACCCGGCGATCGAGGACTGGGTGCGGCGGTTCTGCGGCGAGCTGGGGGTGACCGGGCAGCTGTCGTTCGACTTCATCGAGGCACCCGACGGCCGGGTCCTGGCCATCGAGTGCAACCCGCGCACCCACTCCGCGATCACCCTGTTCCACGACCACCCGGGTGTCGCCGCGGCCTACCTCGACGCCGGTGCCGGCACACTCGTGCCGGCACCGGCGACTCGGCCGACCTACTGGCTGCACCACGAGCTGGGCCGGCTCCTCGGCGACCCCGGGTCGTGGCGGGAACGGTTGCGGATCGTGCGCGACGGACGGGAGGCGCTGCTCGACGTGCACGACCCGTTGCCGTTCCTGCTGGTCCCGCACCTGCAGATCGCCTCGCTGCTGCTGGGCAACCTGCTGCGCGGACGGCCGTGGGTGACCGTCGACGTGAACATCGGCAAGCTCGTCGAACCGGCGGGGGACTGAACCGTGCTGCGTGTCCTGCACCTCGTCGGCTCGGGCGTCGACGAGTTCTTCTGCGACCTGTCCCGGCTCTACGCCGCGGACTGCCTCGCCGCGACCGCCGACCCGGCGCGCTACGAGTTCGTCGTCGCGTACGTGACGCCGCAGGGCTGGCGGTTCCCGGCCGGGCTCGACCCGGAGCAGATCGCTGCCGCGCCACTGCGGACCCTCCCCGAGGCGGTCGCCGAGATCGCCCGGGCGGAGGTGGACGTGATGGTGCCGCAGATGTTCTGCCGGCCCGGGATGACCCACCACCGGGCGCTGTTCGAGCTCCTCGGGATCGGCTACGTCGGCAACAGCCCGGAGGTCATGGCGCTGGGCGCGGACAAGGCCCTGGCCCGCGCGGTCGTCGCGGAGGGCGGGGTCGCCGTCCCGGCGGGGGAGACGGTGCGCGCCGGGCAGGCGCCGACGGTCCGGCCGCCCGCCGTCGTCAAGCCGGCGGACACCGACAACTCGGTCGGCGTCACCCTCGTCCACGACCCGGACGGGTTCGAGGTGGCGGTGAAGGCCGCCCTGGTCCACGGCGACCGCGCCCTGGTCGAGGAGTTCGTGCCGCTGGGCCGCGAGGTCCGGTGCGCGGTGGTGGAGCGCGACGGCGACCTGGTCGGCCTGCCGCTGGAGGAGTACCGGATGGACGCGGTCGACAAGCCGGTCCGCCTCGCCGACGACAAGCTCGCCCGCACCGGCGACGGCGACCTGCGCCTGGTCGCGAAGGACGCGCGGTCCTGGATCGTCGACGCAGGCGACCCGGTCACCCGGCCGGTGCAGGACGCCGCCCGCGCGGCGTTCCGCGCCCTGGGCTGCCGCGACTACGGGCTGTTCGACTTCCGCATCGACCCCGACGGCCGGCCCTGGTTCCTGGAGGCCGGGCTGTACTGCTCGTTCGCCCGCACCTCGGTGGTCGTCACGATGGCCGAGGCCGCGGGGATCGGCGTCGCCGACCTGTTCGCCGACGCCGTCACCCGCGCCGCCGCCCGCACCACCGCCCCACCCGGCTCCGACCGCTGATCCGGCTCCCGCCGCCGGTGGGTCGCGCCGTCGCACCCCGCAGGTGGCCCGCGCACCTCCGCGGCGGGTGCGGCGACCGCGTCCGGGTGCGCGACGGGAACTCAGCGGGCGGCGCGGGGCCGGACGTGCTCGCGCACCATGCCGCGGTGCATGACCCGGTCCCCGACGACGCCCGCGTGATCGGCGCGGTGCAGCACGCAGGCGTTGTCCCAGATCACGACGTCGCCCGGTGCCCACCGGTGGTCCAGCACGTTGTCCGGCCGCGTCGAGTGCTCGATCAGCTCCCGCACGGTCGCCGCGGACTCCTCGGTGTCCATCCCGCCGACCTCGGCGCAGCGGGCCGCGGTCGACAGGTAGAGCGCGGTCCGGCCGGTGCGCGGGTGCGGGCGGAACACCGGGTGCCAGGCCTCGGTCTCGGTACCGGCGTCGTCGGGGGACAGCCCGGTGACGACGTGGCGGATGCTGCGGCCGTCGAGCCGGGTCCGCAGCGGCTCCGGGAGCGTCTCGTAGGCGCGGTACTGGTTGGAGAACTGCGTCGCGCCGCCCCGGGCGGGGACGGTCACCGCCCGCAGCGCGGTGTAGGCGGGCGGGGCCGCGACGTAGCTGGTGTCGACGTGGAACGAGCTGCGCGGCGGGGTGTCGCGGCCGACGTTGGAGATCACGTTGAGGTCCGGGTGGGTCTCCAGCGGCGTCTCACCGGTGGTGAACGCCAGCGGGCCGAGACCGCGGAGGAAGGCGAGGAAGTCGTCGTCGCCGACGTCGTCCTGACCGGGCAGGACGAGGACGCCGTGCTCGGCGAGCAGCGCCCCGAGCGCGTCCGGGTCGAGGTCGGGCAGGGACGTCCCGGTGACGCGGGCGCCGACCGGGTGCAGGGCCTCGATGTCCATCACCCGAGTGTGCGGGCGCCCGCGGTCACCCGCGCGCCGGACGCGGGGCCGGCCCCGGGGGCGGACACGGGCCCGACGCCGGGGTCAGGACGCCGTGCGGCCCCACCGGCGGCGACGCGGGCGGTCGGCGGGCTCGTCCTCCATCGGGGCGGCGATCGCGAGCCGCCCGACCTGCTCGTTGAGGACCTTGAGGTGTACCCGGACGTCGTCGTGGGTCGGGTCCAGCACCGCCTGCTCGGCGATCTCCGCGGCCTGGTCGACCGACTGCTTCAGCGACGCTTTGGCCTTGTTCAGCCGGGCGGCGATCCGCTTCGCGGGCGGCTCGGTGAGCCGGAACCGTGCCGGCTCGATCGAGTCGCCGACGGCGGCCAGGCGCTGCACCGCCTCCAGCTCGGAGTCCAGCCGCTTGCCGATCTCGGTGAGCCACGTCCGCACCTGCATCGCCGAGATCACCGTGGTGATCCGGTGGAAGCGCTGCACCTGCTCGGTGCACTCGGCCACGTAGGTCCGCCAGTACCGCGAGAGCGGTGCGGGTGACGGCTCGGATCCGGGTCGCAGGAGTGACACGTGCGCAGGCTACCGGTGATCACGACGAGGTCGCCGTGGGTCACGGGATGCGCCCGTCCGTCGCCAGCACCGGCGCGTCGGCGGTCACGGTGTCGGGGTAGATCAGGCCGCTGCCGGTGTTCAGCACGACGACCGTCTCCGACCCGTCGAGCCACCCCGACTCCCGCAGCCGGCCCGCCGCGGCGACGCAGGCCGCGCCCTCCGGGCAGATCCAGGTGCCCTCGTCGCGGGCGAGGGCGTGCTCGGCGGCGAGCAGCTCGTCGTCGGAGACGGCGACGGCGGTCCCGCCGGTGTCGTACACGGCGTCGAGCACGAGGAAGTCGCCCAGCGCCCGGGGCACGGTGATCCCGAACGCGACCGTGTGCGGGTCGGCCGGGGCCGTCGACTCGCGCAGCCCGGCCTCGAACGCGTCGACGATCGGCGCGCAGCCGGTGGCCTGCACCGCGACCAGCCGGGGCAGGGGACCGGAGATCCAGCCGAGCTCCCGCATCTCCGCCAGGGCCTTGTGGATCGCGATGATCCCGACGCCGCCGCCGGTGGGGTAGAGGATGACGTCCGGGCAGCGCCAGCCGAGCTGCTCGACGATCTCGTAGCCCATCGTCTTCTTGCCCTCGATGCGGTAGGGCTCGCGCAGCGTCGAGGTGTCCTGGTACCCCGCCCCGGCGGAGTTGCGGCGGGCGACGGCGTCGGCGACGAGCCTCCCGGCGTCGCCGATCAGGCCGTCGACCAGGTACAGCTCCCCGCCGGAGACGACCACCTCGCGCCGGGTGATCTCCGGGGCGTCGACCGGCATCGCGATCAGCGCACCGAGCCCGGCGCGCGCGGCGTAACAGGCCCAGGCGGCACCGGCGTTGCCGTTGGTGGGCATCGCGACCGCCCGGACTCCGAGCTCGGCGGCCCGGGACACCCCGACGGCGGCGCCGCGCGCCTTGAACGCCCCGGTCGGGACCAGCCCCTCGTCCTTCATCCGCAGGCCGGGCAGCCCGAGGCGGGCACCGGCACGGGGGAGCGGGAGCAGCGGGGTCATGCCCTCGCCCATCGTCACCACGTGCGCGGGGTCCCGCACGGGCAGCACCTCGTGGTAGCGCCACAGGTCCGGTGGGCGGGCGGCGATGTCGGCCGGGGTCACCAGCGTCCGGGCCCGGTCGAGGTCGTAGCGGGCGAGCAGCGGGGCACCGGAGGCCGAGGTGCCCTGCACCGTGTCGGCGTCGAGGACCTCGCCGGTACGGGAGCACTCCAGGTGGGACAGCGTCGAGAACTCGGGCACGGGTCCAGCTGATCTCCCGCCGTGCCGCGGCGCAACCGGAGGGGTGACGGCGGCGGGGCAGGAGCAGGTCGCCACGACTACGCCGTTGCGACGATCCTGTTAGCCTCGGGAGCGCAAGCGTGAAAGTTCAACAACTGAGAGGAACCCATGCGACCGCTCCCCGCGCCGCTCTCCGACACTGCACTCCTGCTCGTCCGGCTGCTCGTCGGCGTCGTCCTCGTCGCCCACGGCCTGCAGAAGCTCTCGGGTGGTGTCGGCGGGGTCGCGTCGAGCTTCGCCGGCATGGGCATCCCGCTGCCCACGGTCTCCGCGCTGTTCGTCATCGCGGCCGAGCTCGGGGGCGGTCTGCTGCTGATCGCCGGTGCCGCGACGACCGTGGCGGGGCTGGCCGTCGTCGTCGCGATGGCGGGGGCCTACCTCTTCGCGCACGTGGGCCTGAACCCGTTCGTCGACTCGGGCGGCTGGGAGCTGGTCGGCGTGATCGCCGCCGGTGGACTCGCGCTGGCCGCGACCGGACCGGGCCGGTTCTCCGTCGACGCGCTCGTCGCCGGACGCGGTCGCACGCCCGCCCGGCACGCGGTGGGTGTGTCCGCGGGGGAGTAGTACCCGCCCGCACGGGGGATCCCTCCGCATGCCCGAGGGACACACCGTGCACCGGCTCGCGCGGCTGCAGCGCCGCCGCTACGCCGGACGGCCGGTGGCCGTCTCCAGCCCGCAGCGCCGGTTCACCACCGGCGCCGAGATCGTCGACGGGCGGGTGCTGGTCGACGTGCAGGCCCACGGCAAGCACCTGTTCCAGCACTACGGGCCGGACACCACCGTGCACGTCCACCTCGGACTGTGGGGCCGGTTCCCGAACCGGACGCTCCCCCAGGAGCCGCCCCGCGGCCAGGTCAGGATGCGGATGGTCGGCGAGACGCACTACGCCGACCTGCGCGGCCCGGCCGCCTGCGAACTGCTGGACGACGTGGGCGTGAAGGAGCTGCGGGCCCGCCTCGGCGAGGACCCGTTGCGCGACGACGCGGACCCGGCGCGTGTCCGGGAGCGGTTCGCCCGCTCCCGTGTCCCGCTGGCCGCCCTGCTCATGGACCAGTCGGTGATCGCGGGCATCGGCAACGTCTTCCGCGCCGAGACGCTGTTCCGCACCGGACTGGATCCGATGACCCCGGCCCGCGACCTCGACGACCGGTCCTTCGCCCTGCTCTGGGACGACCTGACCGAGATGCTCCGCGACGGCGAGCGGCGCGGCCGGATCGAGACGCTGCGCCCCGAGCACGACCCGGCCCAGCTGGCGCCCCCCGACCGCGGCGCGGTCTGCGCCAGCGTCGTCTACGCCTACCGCCGCACCGGACAGCCCTGCCTGGTCTGCGGCGCCCCGATCGCGCACGCCGAGGTCCGCACGCGGAACCTGTTCTGGTGCCCCGGTTGCCAGGCCGGAGGCAGCGCCCGGCCGCTCACCGAACGGTGACGATGGATGTCCGATCTGTCCTGTACCGGGCGGTAGCGGTACCGTTGACGTCATGCTGTCGACCGGTCCCGCTCGTCCGGAAGCGGGGCGTCGGCCGATCATCCGCTGGGACGCCGCGCTGTCCGGGGCCGCGCTGGCCGCGACCGGGATGCTCGTCGCACTGGGCGTGTTCGGCGCCGTCTTCCTCGTCGCGTTCCTCGACTACTGCCCGCCGCGGACGTGCAGCTCCTCGGCGGTGCTCGTCTCGGTCGGCGGGTCGCTGGTGATCGCGGCCGCCGCCGGTGTCGCCGGGCTCGCCATGACCGTCCTGCGCATCGTCGAACGGCGCCCTGCCTGGCCCTTCGCGGTGGTCACCCTCGCCGTGACCGGTTCCGCCGTCGCCTTCGGCGCGGTCCACTACGCGAGCGCGATCGGATACTGAACCATTCAGGGTTCGATTCCCAGAATGCGTGCCCCGAGCCGGGTCTCGCGGCCGGAGCCGTTGCACGCACCGCAGTTCCGCCAGGACTTCGTGGCGAGTGCGCCGTAGTGTCGCGGGCTGCCCTTGCAGCGCCCGCACCGGGTGAGGGGATGCAGGTAGAGCGACCCGATATAGAGGACGAGGGCCACCGCGCCGAGGATCACCAGAATGGTCGTCCCACTCGCCCCGTCCTGTTCCTCGGCCGCAGACAGCAGGAATTGCGTCATTCTCGTCGCCCCCGATGAATGGAGCGCGCGACCCCCTGTCGCCGCCCCGGCCACCGAGATTACGTCGCCGTTTCCGGAATCCTTGACCGGTTCATCACTGTTGATGATCGCCGGCCCGGTCGGCTGCATCGGCCGCCGGAACCCGTTGCGCCGTCCGGCGGAAGCCGAGCACGATCGCGGCGGACATCAGCATCATCACCGCGACCACCCACATCCCGGCGCGGGAGTCGCCGGTCAGGTCCTTCAGCCACCCTGCGACGAACGGCCCGGCGAACCCGGACAGGTTGCCGAAGGAGTTGATCAACCCGATCCCGGCGGCCGCCCCGGCACCGGTGAGGAACGCGTTCGGCAGCGCCCAGAACGGCGGGATGGCGGCGAAGACCCCGATCGCGCAGACGGTCACGCACACCATGACCAGCAGCGGTGAGTCCATGTACAGCGCGCCCGCGATCGCGACCGCCCCGACGACGGCCGGGACGGCCACGTGCAGCCCCCGCTCACCGCTGCGGTCGGAGTGCCGGGCCCACAGCACCATCGTCACCGACGCGATCGCGTACGGCACCGCGGTGATCAGACCGACCTCGACCAGCGAGTAGTCGGCGCCGAACTGCTGCTCGAACCCGGCGACGATCTGGGGCAGGAAGAACGCCAGCACGTAGAGCCCGAACACGATCCCGAAGTAGACCACCGAGAGGGCCACCACCCGGCCGTCGCGCAGGGCGGCGGCGACGCCGCGGTCCTGCCCGGCCGCCGCCGCGTCCTCGGCGGCGATCCGCTCCTCCAGCGCGACCGCCTGGTCGGCGGGCAGCCACCGGGCCCGGGTCGGGCGGTCCGGCAGCAGCCACAGCACCGCGATCCCCAGCAGCACCGCCGGGATGCCCTCGACGAAGAACATGAAGCGCCAGCCGGCGTCGAAGCCCAGGGCGCCGTCGCCGACCGAGATCAGCCACGTCGACAGCGGCCCGCCGACCACCGAGGACAGCGGCACAGCCAGGAAGAACAGCGCGACGATCCGTGCCCGCTCGACCCTCGGGAACCAGTAGGTCAGGTACAGGATGATGCCGGGGAAGAAGCCGGCCTCGGCGATGCCGAGCAGCACCCGCACGACGTAGAAGCCGATCTCGCCCTGGATGAACGCCGTCGACGACGCGACGATGCCCCAGGTCACCATGATCCGGGCGATCCAGATCCGGGCGCCGACCCGGTGCAGGATCACGTTGGACGGGACCTCGAAGAAGAAGTACCCGATGAAGAACAGCCCGGCGCCCAGGCCGTAGGCGGCCGCGGACAGGCCCAGGTCGGCGTTCATCGTCAGCGACGCGAACCCGACGTTGACCCGGTCGATGTAGTTCAGCAGATAGGCCAGGGCGAGCAGCGGGATGAGCCGCTTCGTCGCCGTCCGTACGGCCGTCGAGACCAGCACGCCTTCCCCCTCCGTTGCGGTGCGCACGCCCGCGCAGTCTCTCCGCCGGACGGTCAGTCCTTCAACCAGGCGTAGGCGGTGTGCCGGGAGACACCGAGCGCCGCCGCCATCGCGCTGACCTCGCAGCCGGCCTCGCGCCCGGCGCGCAGCAGCGCGCGGCGACGTTCGCGCGGCGCGTCCGCCGCCGCCCGCAGTTCCTCCAGCACGGCCGCGGACTCGGCGGATCCCCGGCGGCGGCCCACCCCGGGCCGGGAGAACGCGCGGACGGCGTCGGCGTCCCAGACCTTGCGGCCGCCCGGGCCGGGGTCGGGCAGCGGGGCCGGCGCCTGGCCGCGGGAGACGTAGGAGTTCCAGGTGCCCACCTGCACGCCCCAGTGGGCGGCGCACTCGTCGCTGGTCCAGGTCGTCACGAGGGCCGAGCCTGCCACGGCGCGCCGGGTGCGTCGCCGTCGGACGATGCGTCGATCGTGGTAAGCCGTTGTCGACGGACCGCCGGGGTCATCACACGTGATGATCAGGTCGTCACGGTCGGCGCCGGTCGAACCGGACGAGGTGTACCGGCGCGATCCTGCGCGCGCCTACGGCCGCAGCGCGGCGACCACCCAGCGCAGCGACGTCCGGTCGGTACAGGTGGCGAGCAGCTCGGCCTGCTCGGCGCTCCCGGCGTCGCGGCGACGGGCGTCGAACAGGTCCTCGACCAGGCCGGGCACGTCGCGGTGCTCCCCGGGCAGCGGCTCGTCGCCACCGGGCAGTCCGAGGCGGGCGACGACCAGGCGCAGCGTGCGGTGCCCGATCAGTCGCATACCCGGGGACAGCAGCGCGGAGTTCCGCGGAGGAGTGGTGCCGGCGGCGGTCTCCTGCCCGGGCAGCGGCACCGCACCGGGCGGCGTGCCGGGCAGGCTCACCGCGGACACGGCGATCACACCGCCGTCGAGCATGGCCCAGGCGTCGATCGCGGGACGGTGCGTCTCGCGCCCCGACGCGGTGGCCAGCCCCTGGTCGGCCAGCCACCGGCGTAGTCGCGGCCGCAGGTCCCAGCGCACGTCGAACACGCCCTCGGCCAGGTCGGACGGGGTGAACACCTCGTCCCACCGCGGGCCGCCGGACGCCCCGTTCCCGACACCCGTCTCGGGCTGGATCGCCATCTTCGTCCCCCGACCCGGGGCACGCGCGTTCCCGGGAGATCAGGATAGGACGGTCCGGACGGGCGCACAGGCTGGTGCACGCGGCCGTACCCACAGGTGTGATGACACGACCGACGCGGCGGTGAACGGCGTCGCCGACACGCCGATCAGCACGCGATGTCACAGTGTGTGAGCGGATATGCCGGTGTCTGCGTGACAGATGACACGATCGAGCGAGCCCGCCGCAGGCGGTAACGAGGCAGGATGAGTCGAGCGATCCACAAGTGACGGCGACGTGGAGGCGACATGGACGGGCAGTTCGACAGGGTTCCGGCGGTGCACCCGGGGATGATCCCCGCGGCACGGCGCTCGGTGGAGAACCTGCCGTCCGGACGAGGTGTGGTCGACGGCGAGCGGGGCCGCGTGCTGGCCCGCTACGCGCGGCTGATGCGGTCCGGCCGGCCGGAGGTCTGCCTCCCCGGGCGGCGCGAGATCTCCGAGCGCGAGCGGTTCGGCGCCTCCGCGACCGGCAGCGACGGCAAGGTCATCTACCCGGACCGGGACGCGGCCGAGAGCGCCGCCCGTGAGCTGGAGGCCCTCGGCGGGCGCCCGCAGCGGGCCTACCTGTGCCGGCGGTCCCGCCGCGGGCACTACCACCTGACCACCGACGCCGTCGCCCAGCGCCGTCGCGGCCCGGCGGAGCTCATCCCGCAGCCGCGCCGCGGCGACTGACCCGACCCGACATCCGACGACCCCCGGTGCCGCGGCACCGGGGGTCGTCGCGCGTCCGAGGCCGGTTCCCCACGGATGTCACACCGATGTGATGCGCGGCACACGCTGATCGTCTAGCGTGGGATGTGTCGGCGGTCACGTCACGGTCGAGCCGACGTTCCCACCACCACGCATCGGAGGGCCCCGTGAACCCGCACCTGCTGGAGGAGCGCGTCGCCACCGTCAACGGCGGTCGCGATCTCGCCGACCCCGCCCGTGCCCGGCTGCGCGCCCACAAGGCCACCGCGGACGCCTGCCGTCGGCGCGCCGCCGAGCGCCGCGCCGAGCTGGAGCGCGTCCTCTCCGGAGGCACCACCGGTGACGCCCTGGACCTCATGTTGGAGCTCGACGCCCTCGAGCGGGTGCAGGACCGCATCGACAACCGGCTCTCCGAGCTGTGCGACGCGCTCACCGAGCCGCGCACCCCGCGCTACGGCGACGCCCAGCCCGTGTAGCCCCGCCCGCGGCCCATGTGGATCACCCGCGCCCGTGGTTCGATGACCGGCGGACACCGCCGTCGGACCACGAGGGAGAGCACACGTGCGTGCAGTGCAGGTCAGCGAGCTGGACGGGCCGTCCGCGGTCCGTGTCGCGGAGGTCGAGCCGCCGGTCCGCGGTGACGGCGAGGTTCTGATCGACGTCGCCGCGGCCGGGGTGAACTTCCCGGACGTCCTGCTGACCAAGGGGATGTACCAGTACAAGCCGGAGCCGCCGTTCACCCTCGGCTCCGAGTGCGCCGGCACGGTGCGCGAGGCGGGCCCGGACAGCCGGTTCGCCGCCGGGGACCGGGTCGTCGCGTTCACCATGTCCGGGGTGTTCGCCGAGACCGTCTCCGCTCCGGAGCAGCACGTCTTCCCGCTGCCCGACGAGGTGGAGTTCGCGGCGGGCGCCTGCCTGCCGATGAACTACCTGACCGCGCACTTCACCCTCGACACCCGCGGTGGCCTGCGGGCGGGGGAGACGGTGCTCGTCCAGGGCGCGGCCGGGGGCATCGGGACCGCGGTGATCCAGCTGGCCGCCGCGATGGGGGCCACCGTCATCGGCGTCACCTCCACCGAGGCCAAGGCCGAGGTCGCCCGGCGCGCGGGTGCTGCCCACACCGTCGGCGTCGACGGGTTCAAGGACGCGGTCAAGGGCCTGACCGGCGGTGCGGGAGTCGACATGGTCGTCGACCCGGTCGGCGGGGACCGCTTCACCGACTCGGTGCGCTGCCTCGGCCCGCTCGGCCGTCTCATGGTCGTCGGATTCACCGCGGGGGACATCCCGACGGTGAAGGTGAACCGGCTGCTGCTGAACAACGTCGACGTCCGCGGGGTCGGCTGGGGTGCCTACGCGCTGGGACGCCCGGACTTCATCCGCTCGGAGTGGGACGCCCTGCTCCCGCACCTGCGTTCCGGCGCGCTCGACCCGCTGATCAGCGAGCGCTTCGGTCTCGACGACGCCGCGACCGCCCTGTCGCGCATCGACGACCGCACCGTCACGGGCAAGGTCGTGCTCCTGACCTGAGCCGGGTCAGCCTGCCGGCTCGAGGTTGTGCCGGACCGCGGTGCGCGGCAGCGGCGCCGTGGTCTCGGTGGCCGCCGCCGCGGTCCGCGGCGCCGGGGTGGGGCCGACGTGGCGGTGCGGCGCCGGCACCACCACTGGCTCGGCGACGTGCAACCGGTGGCGGGCGGCGACCGCCCGCCCGGCCGGGCCGGTCGCGGTCAGCGCGTGCAGCGCGAGGGCCCGGTGCGCCGGGACCTCGCAGCGGCGCAGGAAGCGGTCCAGCTCGCGCACGGCGTCCCCGGGGTGGCGGGCGAGCGCCCACGCGGCGAGCTCGGCCTCGGCGACGTCGGCCCGCACCCCGCTCATCCGCACGCACACGTACTCGACGTCCTCGTCGGCCAGCTCCCCCGGCGCGGGCAGGTGCATGCCCTGCTCGGTCAGGTACTCGTGCACCGCCCACAGCCCCATCGGGGTCAGCGCGACGACCGTGGGGTCCGGGTCGTCGCGGTGCGCGACCCGGGACAGCTCGTCCAGCTCGTCGGCATCGAGGGTCTCGGTCAGCTCGATCGCCCCGAGCAGCTCGCAGGCATCCAGCAGGGCCGTGACGTCGCGGCGCCACAGCCGCTGTTCGACGTCGCCTGCGAGGTCGTCGACCACGCAGCCGGCCTCGTCGTTGACGGCGTCGCGGACCTGGCGGTGGAAGTGCTCGAGCGGGACCTGCCCGCCGCCGGTGGCGTAGAGGCCGACCCACAGCATCGGGAACGCCTGGGACATCGACATCCCGAACAGCGACGGTGCGCCGAACACGTCGGTCCCGCCCAGGCTGTCGCCGAGACGTCCGACCGACTCGAACACCCGGCGCCACAGCTCGATCGGCCGGTTCAGCAGCGGGCCCGCGCTCTTGACCGGCAGCAGCCGCCCACGCACCACGCGGACCAGGCGCGCCGAGCGGGCCCAGCGCAGCAGCAGCGACACCTCGGGCAGGTCGTCGCTGGTACGGGCGGTCTCGCGGTAGATGTGGTCGAGCTGCAGGTGCGCGGCGAGGTCGAGCGCGTCGGTGCGGTCGAGGCGACCGTCGGAGGTGAGCCGGCGCCCCGCCCGCACCCACAGGGTCAGCTTGCGGAGCAGCTCGAGGGCCTCGGAGCGCTCCGCGGCGTCGACGAGCGCCGCGGCGCCGGGCATCGGTACCGGCGGCAGCTCCGGGTTCCACTCGGCGCGGGTGGGACGCTGCGCCTCGCGCCGCATGATCTCGGCGAGCGCGTGCCGGTCGACGTCGGTCTGCCCGGCGCCGGCGCGGTCGAGGAACCGCTGCACCGCGGCCGGGTCCGCGGGGTCGACGCCGTGGCGGTGCAGCTGCACGCCCCAGAACTTGCCGAGGTCGTAGTTGCGCTCGTCGGCGAGACCGTCGTGCAGGGCGGGTGTGGAGTCGAGGACCTGACGGTGCAGCGCGTCCGCCGGGTGCGACTGCGGGTCGAACCAGTCGTGCTCGTCGACGAAGTCGATGAGTGCATGGAAGGCGGGGGCGACGTCGTCGGGCTCGAGCACGGTCACCTTGCGCGGGAACCACATGCCCAGCGCGTCGGCGATGTGCGAGCGCGTCCAGCGGCCCAGCCTGCGGTCGCGCGCGTACTTGTAGTCCAGCACGGCGGCGACGAGCGCGGTGTCCACCTCGACGCGACGGCGGCGGGCCCAGAGGGAGAACTGCTCCAGCAGGCGGCTGCGGGCCTCGGCGTACCCCTGGTCGTCCCCCGGGGTGAAGACGAGACGCATCCGGCCCACTGTGTCAGGTCCCTCCCATCCGCTCCGGCTGCGGCGCAGCACTTTCCGATGATCGTCGGTGCGCGCGGGGGCCGTGCACCGGGTGGTCGCAGGAGGTCCAACGAGCGCGGTCGGCCCGGGTCACTCCCGACCGCTCACCGTCGGTGGGCGGTCGCTCACGGGTCGTCCGATCGTCCGGCCGTCCCCGCGACCGTGAGCCCTCGACCCTGCCACGGACGACGGCGGCCGGACACCCCGGGGAGGGTGTCCGGCCACCGTCGTGTGCGACGAGAGGTGGTCAGTCGCCGCCGACCGGGCTGTCGCGCCGTTCGGCGGTCGCCCGGGTCGACTCGTCGCCGGTCCGCCCCTCCGGCTCGTCGGCCCCGGCCGCGACGGGACCGTTGCCGGAGCTGTCATTGCCGTCGGCGGGTGCGTTCCCGTCGGTCGTGTCGAACGCACCGACCTTGACGTAGAAGTTCTCGCCGTGGTTGTCGGTGGCCCAGTCGACCGCCTGCTCCAGCACCTGCGCGCCCTTCTCGTCCCGCAGCACGACCTTGTCGCGACGCAGGTCCTTGAACAGTGCGAAGCACAGCAGCACCATGATCACGACGAACGGCGCCGCGACCAGGATGGTCAGGTTCTGGATGCCGTCCAGGGCGTTCTCCCCGCCGGTGACGAGCATCAGCACGGCGACCGCACCCATGACCGAGCCCCAGAAGACCACGACCCACTTGCTGGGCTCGATGGTGCCGCGCTGGGACAGCGTGCCCATGACGATCGACGCGGCGTCCGCGCCGGACACGAAGAAGATCGCGACCAGGAGCATGACCAGCAGGCCGGTGAAGGTCGCCCACGGGTAGGCGCCGAGCATCTGGAAGAGCTGGACGTTGGAGTCGTCGGAGAACTGCGTGCCCTGCTGGGCCTGGGTGATGGCGGTGCCGCCGAAGATGCAGAACCAGACCAGCGAGACCAGGCTCGGCGCGAGGATGACGCCGCCGACGAACTCACGGATGGTGCGCCCGCGCGAGATCCGCGCCAGGAACATGCCGACGAACGGCGTCCACGAGATCCACCACGCCCAGTAGAAGACGGTCCAGCCGGACAGCCACTCGAGCATCGGGGCGCCGCCGACGGCCTCGGTGCGTCCGACCATCTCGAAGAACTGGGAGAAGTACGCGCCGATCGACGTCGGGATCAGGTCAAGGATGATCACCGTCGGTCCGACGACGAACACGAAGAACGCCAGCACCGCCGCCAGGACCATGTTGGTGTTGGACAGCCACTGGATGCCCTTCTCGACGCCGGAGACGGCGGAGAGGATGAACGCGGCGGTCAGCACGATGATGATCGCGGCGAGTACCCAGGGGCTCACCTGGCCGTCGACCCAGCCGACGGTCTGCATGCCGCCGCCGATCTGGAACGCGCCCAGGCCCAGCGAGGCCGCGGAGCCGAACAGCGTCGCGAAGATCGCGAGGATGTCGATGCCCCGGCCGATGGAGCCCTCGGCGGCCTTGCGCCCGATCAGCGGTATGAAGGCCTGGCTGATGAGCTGACGGCGGCCCTTGCGGAAGGTGGAGTAGGCGATGGCGAGGCCGACGACGGCGTAGATCGCCCACGGGTGCAGCGTCCAGTGGAACAGCGAGGTCGCCATCGAGGTCTGCAGCGCGTCGATGGTGCCGGGCTCGGCCGCGCCGGGCGGCGGCGACTGGAAGAAGGTCAGCGGCTCGTTCACGCCGAAGAACATCAGCCCGATGCCCATGCCGGCGGAGAACATCATCGCGATCCAGGAGACCGTGCGGAACTCGGGCTCCTCGTCGTCGGCGCCGAGCTTGATGCGCCCGAACCGGCTGAAGGCCAGGAACAGCGCGAAGGCCACGAAGGCGGTCGCGGCGAGGATGAAGCCCCAGCCGCCGCCGCGCATCAGCCCGCCGAGCATCGCCTCGGCCGTGGCACCGAGGGTGTCGGCGCTGAGCAGCCCCCACAGCACGAACAGCAGCGCGAGCGCGGCGCCGACGCCGAACACGATCCAGTCGGTGCGGGGCCGGTCGTCCCCGGTCGTGTCCGGACGGCCGTCCGGTGGTGATTGGGCCTGTGTCATACGTGGTCACGCCCGCATGTCGGGCGCATCCCCCCTCCGCTCTCGTTCGTGCAGAAATTGTGCACAAGTCGTTTGTGTGCCGAAAGTGTAGGTACTGGACCGTCCCGTGTCGCTGTGCAGGCCGAACCGTGATGTCAGGAGGTGGTCCAGCCCTCGTCGGAGACGCCACCGGGGACCGGTGCGGCCGGGTCGTAGGGGGTGCGGGTGAAGACGAACGTCGCCAGCCACAGGTGGTCGCGGGCGATCCGCAGGGTCTCCCCGGCGAAGTAGCCGTCCAGGCCGACCCAGGTGCCGTCCGGGCCGGGCCGGAACCGCGACGCGCGTCCGGGGCGCCCGAGGCCGCCGAGGTGCAGCAGCCCGCCGCCGACCGAGCGCAGCGCGTAGGGGGAGGGACCCCAGAACCACGGTCCGAGCAGCTCGGGGTCGACCGGGCAGGGCTGCGGGGCCCACGGCGCGACGATGCGGGGCTCGGCGACCCGCAGGTCGTTCAGCAGCCCGGCGGCCAGCCCGCTGTCCATCCCGGAGGTGGTGTTGCCCATCGCCAGGGCGCCGGCGCCCTCCTCGCGGTCCACCCAGAGCCCGGCGAGGAAGCCGGGCATGGATCCGCCGTGCCCGACCAGCGTCGTCGTGCCGCCGCCCTCGGGCCGGTCGAACCGCAGGACCTGCACGCCCAGGCCGTAGCCTGCCCAGACCGGCGACGTCGGGTCGACGCCCGCGGGCAGCGTCATCTCCTCGACCGTCGCCGGGGAGAGCACTTCGCCGGTGTCGCCGAGCAGCAGGGCGCCGAGCCGGGCCAGGTCCGCCGCGGTGCACCACAGCTGCCCGGCGGCGGCCATCACCCCGGCGTCGTGCTCGGGCTCGGCCAGCACGAGGTCGGCCCACGGGTGCACCGCCCGTCCCGCCGCGGCGGGCTGCTGCGGGCGGGTGGAGGTACGGGTCATGCCCAGCGGGAGCAGCACCTCGTCGCGGGCGACGTCGGTCCAGGCGCGGCCGCGGAGGCGGGCGACGACCTCGCCGAGCAGCCCGAAGCCGAGGTTGGAGTAGTGGAAGCGGCGCGCGGCGGGCAGCACCCGGTCGGCGTCGCCGAGGCCCAGCTCCTCCAGCGTGCCGCCGGGGGTGCGCTCCCACCACCGGCCGGGGCTCTCCGAGCCGGCCCCGGCCAGGTGGGACAGCAGCTGACCCAGGGTGCGGTCGCCGAGCGGGGTGCCGGGGAGGTGCCGGTCCAGCGGGTCGTCGAGGTCGAGCAGTCCCTCGTCGCGCAGCCGCAGGACGGTGACCGCGCAGACGGTCTTGGAGATGGAGCCGATCCGGTACTGGACGTCGTCCTCGGCGGCCGCGTCCGGCAGCGCTCCACGCCCGGCGTGCCAGACGAGGGCGCCGTCGCGGACCACCCCGGCGACGAGGGAGGGGACGCGGCCGTCGCGCTGGGCGCGGGCGACGCGGGCGAGCAGGGTGCGCTGGGTGCTGGGGAGCAGCTCGGTCACGGGGCGACCCTAGATCCCCGGCGTGCTCACAGTCCGCGGATGTCGGCGAACGAGCGCAGCCGCACGGCCCGCTCCGACAGTGCGGCGGGCACCGGCTCGGGTACCGGCATCCGGTCCGCCGCGGTCAGCGGGCCCAGGTCGAGCCCGGTGAGCTCGCCGATCCGGGCCACCGGCACCTGGAACGTGCGGTACGGGCCCAGCGGCGGCGGGTCCCCGGGCGCCGGCTCGGCGAGGTCGCCGAGCAGGGGTGTCTGGTCCAGCAGGTAGGCGGTGGTGCCGAGCGCGCCGCCGACGACGAAGGCGCCGATCTTCCAGAACAGCCGCGGGATGCGCACACCGCGGTACTCCGGGTCGTCGTCGGCCAGGACGGGGCCGGTGAACACCACGAGCCGCCGGTCGTGGTCGCCCGCGTTGTCGAGCAGGTAGTCCTCCAGCCCGCCCCAGGTCTGCTTGTCCTGGTTGAACGCGGCGGCCTGCGGGGCGGCGTTGGTGTAGTGGAACGTGTCGGACTCCGCCGTCGCGGCCTCGGCGGCCCCGCCCCACACCGGGTCCTGGCGGCGGACCAGGTGGCCGCGGTCGAGGTCGTTGTCGGCGTAGAGCTCGGCGCCGGCCTGCTGCCCGGCGGGCAGCCGGTCGTCGAGGCGCCAGTCGTCGGAACGTTCGAGCCGGCGCAGGGTCGCCCCGTCGATCGCGACGGCGGTGGCCGCGGCCAGGCGCCGGTCGGGCCGGTGCAGGGTCGCGAAGTGGGTGTAGGGGAGCAGCACGGTGTCGGTCCCGGGCAGCGTCGGCATCGGCGTCGCGACGCCGAGGAAGTCCGGGTCGAAACCGGGGGCGGCGGGGGCGCTCATCGGCGTGACGGTAGCGGTGCCGGGTGAACGGCGGGTGCGCCTGCGCCGCCGTCGGTCAGGCGGTGCAGCAGCGGGGCGGTGCGGAACCCGACCAGCGAGCGCATGACCAGCGACGTCGACGTGCGCTCCACCCCGCCGATCGCGAGGAGGTGCCCGGCGATCCGGTAGAGGTCGTCGGCGTCGCGGGCGACCAGGTGCACCAGGAGGTCCTCCGGTCCGGAGACGCCGTGCACCTCCAGCACCTCCGGTACCCGGTCCAGTGCGTCGGCGACGGCGGCGAGCTCGCGCTGCACCACCCGCACCGTCACGAACGCGGTCAGCGGGTAGCCGAGCGCCGCCGGGTCGACCCGACGCTCGAAGGTGTCCAGTGCGCCGAGCCGGTCCAGCTTGGCCAGCCGGGCCTGCACGGTGTTGCGGGACAGGCCGACCCGTTCGGCGAGGGCGAGCACCGTCGCGCGCGGGTCCTGCGCCAGGGCCAGCAGCAGCCGGGCGTCGTGGCCGTCGAGCGCGGCCCGCCCGTCACCGGTCGTTCCCGTCACCTGGTGCCCCCTCCTCGTGTCCGCAGGTGCGCATTATGCCGTCCCGGCGCGCGTCCCGCCCGGCCCGGCGCGTGCACTCTGCTCAGTCGTACGGGCTGTGGTTGTGCACTCGTCGATGTGGTGGTGGGCTGACTGGGCAGGCTGCATGGGCGACGAGGCTGGAGTGGTGGGCGATGGGCACGCAGACGGTGACGACGGACACGCTCGTCGAGATCGAGAAGCGGGTGCTCTGGCTGTCCACCGCGATCGTCGACGCGGCCAACCGGCGCGGTGACCCCAGCGGGCTGAAGGTGGGCGGGCACCAGGCGTCGTCGGCGTCGATGACGACGATCATGACCTCGTTGTGGTTCGAGCACCTGCGGGCCGGGGACCGGGTCTCGGTCAAGCCGCACGCCTCGCCGGTGCTGCACGCGATCAACTACCTGCTCGGCGAGCTCGACGAGCGCTACCTGAGCACGCTGCGCGCCTTCGGCGGGCTGCAGTCCTACCCGTCGCGGTCCAAGGACCCCGACCCGGTCGACTACTCGACCGGCTCGGTGGGCATCGGCGCGACCGCCCCGATCTGGGGTGCGCTGGCCCGCCGCTACGTCGACACCCACTTCGGGGGTGCCGGAGAGGGCAGGCAGTACTCCCTGGTCGGCGACGCCGAGCTCGACGAGGGCGCCGTCTGGGAGGCCATCCTCGACCCGATGGTCGGTGAGCTGGGCGAGGTCGTGTGGATCGTCGACCTGAACCGGCAGTCCCTGGACCGGGTCGTCCCCGCGATCGGCGCGCCGCGGATCGAGGGCATGTTCTCCGCGGCCGGCTGGCAGGTCCTCACCGTCAAGTACGGCAGGCTGCTGCACGAGCTGTTCGACCGCCCCGGCGGCGACGCGCTGCGCGCCCGGATCGACACCATGCAGAACGCGGAGTACCAGCGGCTGCTGCGCTGCGACGCCGACGAGGTCCGCACCCGGCTCCCCGACGGACACGCCGACCTGGCGGAGCTCGTCGCCGGCCTCGACGACGACACCCTGCTCGCCGCGGTGCGCAACCTCGGCGGGCACGACACCGCCGCGCTGCGCGACGCGTTCTCCGCGATCGACGACACCCGGCCCACGGTGATCCTCGCCTACACGGTCAAGGGCCACGGCCTCGCGACCGCGGGCCACCCGCAGAACCACGGCTCGATCCTGAGCGCCGACCAGGTCCGCGAGCTGGCCGACGCCGTCGGCGCCGACCCCGACGACCCCTGGCGGCGCTTCGACCCGGAGTCCCCGGCGGGCGAGGTGGTGGCCGGCGCGGCGCAGCGGCTGCACCGCGACCCGGTCGACGACCAGCCGGTCCCGCCGCTGCCGACCGACATCGGACGCACCCCGACCGGGCGGGCCACCACCCAGGCCGCGCTCGGCCGGGCGCTGCTCGACCTCACCCGCGAGGCCCCCGAGGCGGCCGGCCGGGTGGTCACGCTCTGTCCGGACGTGTCGTCGTCGACGAACCTGGGCGGCTGGGTGAACAAGGTCGGCGTCTGGTCGACCGCGGAGCGCAAGGACTGGTTCGACGACGATCCCGAGACGATCCTGCACTGGCGCGAGCGGCCCACCGGCCAGCACCTGGAGCTGGGCATCGCCGAGGGGAACCTCGTCGGGGCGCTGGGGGAGCTGGGGGCGACCTGGTCGCGCTGGGGCCGTCCGGTGCTGCCGATCGGGGTGCTCTACGACCCGTTCGTCGAGCGCGCGCTGGAGCCGTGGTCGTTCGGCATCTACGCGGGTGGCCAGTCGATCCTCGTCGGCACGCCCTCCGGGGTGTCGCTGGCCCCCGAGGGCGGTGCCCACCAGTCGGTGACGACGCCGTCGGTCGGGCTGGAGCAGCCCGGCTGCGTCACCTACGAGCCGGCGTTCGCCATCGACACCGAGTGGACGCTGCTCGCCTCGCTGGCCCGGCTCGGCCGTCCGGACGGCACCAGCGCCTACCTGCGCCTGTCGACCCGGCCGGTGGACCAGACCCTCGCGGCGGTCCCGGCCGACCCGGCCGCGCGCGAGCGGCGCCGGCGTCAGGTGGTCGCCGGGGCCTACCCGCTCCGCCGCGCCGCGGGCACACCGGCGCTGACCATCGCGGTCGCCGGTGCGCCGACGACCGAGGCGCTCGCCGCGGCGGACCGGCTCGCCGAGCTCGGCCACGACGTCGACGTCGTCGTGGTGACCAGTCCGGGGCTGCTGTTCGACGCCCTGCAGGCCCGTGCCGGACGCCCCGCCCGTCCGCAGGCCGAGCCGTGGATCCTGGAGTCGGCGTTCCCCGCGCGCCGGGCCGCGCCGCTGGTCACCCTGCTCGACGGGCACCCGCACACCCTCGCGTTCCTCGCCGGGGTCAACCGGGTCCCCGCGACGCACCTGGGCGTGCACCGCTTCGGTCAGTCCGGCGACCTCGCCTCGGTCTACGCCCACCACGGGCTCGACGCGGACACGGTCGTGGCGGCCGGACTCGACCTGCTCTAGGCGGAACCGGACATCGGGTGACGTACGTCGCTGGATCGCGCAATCGATAATGACTACGGTTACCGACCATGCTGCTTCTGGGGTTGGCGTCGGTCACCTTCCGTGAGAGGTCCGTTCCGGACGTCGTGCGCCTGGCGGTCGACGCCGGGTCCGAGGTCGTCGAGTGGGCCGGGGACCGGCACGTCCGCCCCGGTGACCGGGCGGCGGCGTCGGCGGCCCGCGGTGCCTGCGCGGGCGCAGGGCTGCGGATCGGCACCTACGGCAGCTACCACAAGGCCGGTGCGTCCGACCCCGGCGAGTTCGACGCCGTCGTCGCGACGGCGGCCGAGCTCGGCGCCCCGCGGGTACGGGTCTGGGCCGGGACGGCGGCCTCGGCCGACGTGTCGCCCGCCGGGCGCGCCGCCACCGTGGACGCGCTGCGGCGCTGTGCCGACGCCGTCGCCGAGCGGGGGATGGGGCTGCTCGTCGAGCACCACGTCGAGTCCCTCACCGACGGCCTCGACACCGCGCTGAGGCTGCGCGCCGAGGTCGGCCACCCCGCCCTGGTCACCCACTGGCAGCCGCGCGAGCTGCCCGACACCGACGTCTGCCTGGCCGAGGTCCGCGCGCTGCGCCCGGCCACCGTGCACGCGTTCTCCTGGGGCGCCGACGGATACACCGAGCGGCTGCCGCTCGGCGACCGCGCCGACCTGTGGGCCCCGGTGCTCGCCGAGCTCACCGCGCAGTCCCGCGACGACGGCACCGACACCGAGGTGCTGCTGGAGTTCGTCCCCGGCGACACCGCCGCCTCGCTGAGCCGCGACGCCGCCGCGCTGCGCGACCTGCGGGCCGGTCGCGACCTGGCCGGTGCGCGATGAGCGCCCGTCGCCTGCCCGCCGATGCCGATGCCGGCTCCGCCGCAGCCGCTCGCACCGCCGCCGCCCGGTCCCGTGCCTCCCGGATCGCCGCCCTGCTGCCGGTCGCGCTGGTCGCCCTGCTGCTCGCCGGGTGCGGTGGGACGGCCGCGCCCGCGCCGGAGGCGGCCGCCGGGCGGCCCGCCGTCAGCCGGGACGTCGCACCGCTGGAGCCGGCACTCTCGGTCACCGACCCGCGCGGCACCGCCGTCGCCGTGCCGGCCCCGCCGACGCGCATCGTCTGCCTGACCGGCCTGTGCGACGACATGGTCGTCGAGCTGGGGCTCACCCCGGCCGGCACCTCCACCCCGGCCCTGCTGAAGAACCCCGTCCTGCTCGGCGAGCGCGCCGCGCAGGTCCCGACCGTCGCCGGCAGCTTCGGCAGCGAGGACGTCGAGTCCATCGCCGCGCTGCGCCCCGACCTGGTGATCGGGCTCGGCGGAGTGCACGAGCCGCTGCGTGCGGCGATCGAGCGGTTCGCCCCGCTGTGGCTGGTGCAGCCGACGACCTGGGAGGAGTCGGTCGGCTACCTGCGGGACCTGGGGTCGCTCACCGGACGCACCGCCGAGGCCACCGCGGGCGAGCGGCGCTTCCGCACGACGCTGGCCGACGGCGTCGAGCGGGCGCGCGCCACCGGCCAGGCCGACCGGAAGGTCCTGCTGATGTACGGCAGCGCCGACACGATCGGCGTCGACACCACCGACACGGTCAACGGGAACCTGCTCGCGACGCTCTACGACTACCCGTTCGTCCCGCGCGGCGCCGACGTCGAGACCGCGAGCACCTACAGCGTCGAGGAGATCCTCGCGCAGGCCCCGGACGTGGTGTTCGCGTTCTCGCTGCTGTTCTCCTCCGCCGACCGCACCCTGACCGACCAGCTCGCCGCGAACCCGGTGTGGGCCCAGGTCCCCGCGGTGCAGCAGGGGAACGTGCACGAGATGGACCCGCGGCTGTGGGGCAGCGGGCGCGGCACGCGCAGCCTGGGCGCGATCGTCACCCAGTCGCTCGCGGTGGTCCCCGGCCGGTGAGACGGGCCCTGCTGCTGCTGGCCGTCGCGGCCGGGGCGGTGCTGCTCGCCGCGCTGGTCCTCGGGACCGGCACCCCGGCCGTCGCGCCGCACCGGCTGCCCGCCGTGCTGGGCGCGGCGGGCGGGATCGAGCACGTCGTGGTCACCGAGCTGCGGGTGCCGCGGCTGCTGCTCGGTGTGCTCACCGGCGCCGCGCTCGGGCTGGCCGGGTTGCTGCTGCAGGACGGTCTGCGCAACCCGCTCGCCGTCCCCGAGCTGCTCGGGGTGTCCTCCGGTGCGGCGGCCGCGGTGGCGGTCACGGTCGTCACCGGGGCCGCGGTCCCGTTCGCGCCGCTGCTGCCCGCCGTGGTCGGCGCGGTGACCGGGGGAGCGCTCACCCTGCTCGCCGTCCGCGGCGCCGTCGGCCCGGCCGCGGTCCTGCTGATCGGAGCCGGGGTGGGCGCGGCGCTGCAGGCGCTGCTGCTCGCGGCGGTCGCCATGACCGGCTCCTCGGAGCAGGGCGTGCTGGTGCGCTACCTGCTGGGCTCGCTGACCGGCACGACGTGGGCGACGGTGACGCCGGTGCTGCCCGCGCTGGCGGTCGCGTTCGTCGCGGGGGTCGCGGTGCTGCCGCTGCTGGGGCCGCTGCGTCTCGGCGACGACGCCGCCTCCGCGCTGGGCCTGCGCACCGGGGCGGCCCGGGCGGCGGTGCTGGGCGTGGCCTGCCTGCTCGTCGCGGCCGTCGTCGGCCCGGCGGGGCCGGTCGCCTGGGTCGGGTTCCTCGCCCCGCAGCTGGTGCGGGTGCTGCTCCCCGCGGCCCGGCCGCTTCCCCGCGCCGCGGCCTGCGCCGGGGCGGGCGCGGCCGTGGTCGTCGTCGCGGACCTGCTGGCCCGCACCGTGCTCTACCCGGTGGAGCTGCCGGTCGGCGGCTTCACCGCGGGGGTCGCGATCGTCGCGGGCGGGCTGCTGCTGGTGTGGCGACGCCCGCGGGCCGCCCGCACGGCCGGTCCCGCCCGCACGGCCGGTCCCGTCCGCACCGACGGTCCCGCCGCGGCGGTGGACCGGTGAACCGCCCGGTGGGCCGGGGCGTGCCGCTCGTGGCCCGGTTCGGGCTGCTCGGACTGTGCGTGGCGGTCGCGGCCCTGGCCGGGCTCCTGGTCGGCACCGCCGTCGGGCCCGGCACCGCGCTCGCGGCGCTGGCCGGGGTCGCGGACCCGCTGTCCACCGACCTCGTCCGGGAGCTGCGGGCACCGCGGGTCCTGGTCGGGCTCGCGGCCGGTGCCTGCCTCGGCGTCGCCGGGACGGTGCTGCAGGCGGTGCTGCGCAACCCGCTCGCCTCCCCGGAGGTGACCGGCGTCGGCTCCGGCGCGGTGCTCGGCGCGGTGCTGGGGACCGTGCTCGGCGGACCGGTCGGCACCCCGCTCGGCGTGCTCGGCGTGGCCCTGCTCGGCGGCACGCTCGGCGGCGGGGTGCTGTGGCTGCTCGCCGGTCGGGCCGCGGGGCCGGGCACCGCGGACCCGCTGCGGCTGGCCGTCGTCGGGGTGCTGGTGTCGGCGGTGCTCGGCGGGACGACGTTGATGCTGCTCACCGCCCGCCCGCAGCTGGCCGGGTCGATGGTCCGGTGGCTGGTCGGCTCGCTCAACGGGCGTGGCTGGGAGCACTGGGACGCGCTCTGGCCGGTCGCGCTGACCGCGGTGGTCCTCGCGGTGCTGCTCGGCCCGGTGCTCGCCGTCCTCGGCGTCGACGACGACCACGCCCGCGGCGTCGGCCTCGCCGTGTCCGGGTGGCGCTCGGCCGCGGTGCTGCTGGCCGTGCTCGCCACCGGCGGGGCGGTCGCGGCGGTCGGGGCGCTCGCGTTCGTCGGGCTGCTCGCCCCGCACCTGGCCCGTGCGGTGCTCGGGCTGCGGGGCGCGGCCGACCCGCGGCTGCTCGTGCCCGCGTCGGCGGCGGCCGGGGCGGGCACGGTCGTCGCGGCCGACGTCGTCGCCCAGGTGCTGACGGCGCTCGCCCCGGCCGGGGACCGGCCGATCGGGGTGCCCGCGGGAGCGGTGACGGCGGTCGCCGGCGCGGTGGTGCTCATCGGGATCGTCCGCCGACGGTCCCGTACGACGGTGGGAGGTGCGCTGTGACGGTGCTCAGGGCCGAGGGGGTGACGGTGCGCTTCGACGGGCGCACCGTGCTCGACGGCGTCGACCTGGCGGTCGACCGCGGGCAGTGGCTGTCGCTGGTGGGACGCAACGGCTGCGGGAAGACCACGCTGCTGCGGGTGCTCGCCGGGTTGCACCGGCCCGACGCGGGCGCGGTGCACCTGGCCGACCGGCCGCTGGCCGGGACCCCGCGCCGGGAGGTCGCGAAGCGGGTCGCGGTGCTGCCCCAGGCCCTGCCGCCGCTGGGCGGGGTGACCGTGCGGGCGCTCGTCGCACAGGGCCGCTACGCCGTCCGCGGGCCGCTGGGCATGCTCGGCGGCGGCGCCGACGCGGCGGTCTCCGACGCGTTGGCGGCCACCGGCACGCAGGCGTGGGCCGACACCCCGGTCGAGCTGCTGTCGGGCGGGGAACGCCAGCGGGTGCGGATCGCGCTCGCCCTGGCCCAGGACGCCCCGGTGCTCCTGCTCGACGAGCCCACCACCTACCTCGACGTCCGCCACCAGCTGGAGGTGCTCGACCTGGTCCGGGAGCTGCAGGAGCAGCGCGGCCTGACCGTCGTCGCGGTGCTGCACGACCTCGCCCAGGCCGCGCGGTGCGCGGACCGGATCGTCGCGCTGCGCGACGGGCGGGTGCACGCCGACGGCGCACCCGGCGACGTCGTCGACGACCGGCTGCTGGCCGAGGTGTTCGGCGTGCGCGGGGTCGTCTCGACCCACGAGGGGCGGCTGACCTGCAGCTACCTCGACGCCGACCCGGTCCGCAGCGTCAGCGCCTGAGCCCGGCGTCGGCGCCCTGGTCCGGAGTCGGCGCGCCGACCCCGGCAGCTGCGTCCGACCCCGGCCGCGGCGCCCGCGTCGCCGGGCGTCGCGTTGTCGTGGTTCCGGCCACCGTGTCGTCACCGCCGGCGGCCGGCCGACGATCGAGATGCACGTTCCGGCCCTCTCCGGGGCGGAAACGTGCATCTCGCGGGACCCGCGACGGGCCCTACCCGCGGGCGGCCCGGCGCAGCGGCGGGGTGAGCCACGCCAGCGCGACCCCGGCGGCCAGCACCGCGGCCCCGGCCGCCAGACCGCCGCGCGGGCCCGCCGGTGTCGTCGCCACGACGCCGGCCAGGGCCGCCCCGGCGGGGGTGCCGAGGCCCCAGGACAGCATCCGTGCGGTCGTCGAGACCCGGGCGCGGGCGTGCTCGGGCGTGACCTGCAGCCGGTAGGTGACGGCGTTGAGCACGACCGTCGAGTACGCCGCCCCGAACGCCGTCGCGGCGAGGAGTGCGGGGACCCAGTGCGTCGCGGACACCACCGCGACCGCGCAGGCCAGCGACACCGGCAGCCCGGCCAGCGCGAGCCGCGCCCCGCCCCAGCGCTCCGACAGCCGCGGGACCAGCCGGGCCGCGGCCAGCCCGCCCACACCCCAGCAGGCGAACAGGAGGCCGAGCCGGGCGTCGCCGTCGGCGCGGATGCCGAGCACCCGGTCCGCCCACGGCACGGTCATCGCGAGCCAGGCACCGCCCGCGACGGCCTGGGTGGTGCCGACCAGCGTCAGCGTGCGGACCACCGGATGGCCCATGAGCAGTGCCAGGCCTTCGCGCACGTCGGCGAGGATCCGGGTCGGCGCGCGGGTGCCGGGCCCGGGGGACAGGCTCCCGGCGACCGACCGGATCAGCAGTGCCGACGCGACCGCGGTGAGCGCGGTGACCGACAGCAGCCCGGCCGGGGCCAGGGTCGCGACGGCCAGCCCGGCGAGCGGCGGCACGACCAGCTCGACGACGGTCGTCGCGCCGTAGAGGGTGGAGAACGCCGCGGTGATCCGGTCGGGCCCGACCAGCGTGGGCAGGGCGCCGAAGTTCGCGGCGTCGAAGAAGACGAAACCGGTCTGCACCGCGACCGCCGTGCCGAGCACCTGCCACGGGGTGAGTACCCCGGCCCACCAGGCGAGCGGGATCCCCGCGAGCACCGCGCCGCACGCCAGGTCGACGCCGACCATGAGCCGCCTGCGGTCGACCCGGTCGGCCAGCGCTCCCGCGACCAGCCCGAACAGCAGGTAGGGGAGTGCCTCCGCGGTCGCGATCGCCGCCGTCCACGCGGGCGAGCCGGTCAGCCGGTAGACGAGCACGGGCAGGGCGACCGCGGCGACCAGGGAGCCGGCGACCGAGACGACCCGGGCGGCGAGGTAGCGGCGCAGGTCGGCGCGTTCGTGCTCGGGGGCGGTCGGGGCCGTCTCGCTCACGGGGTCCTTCCGTCGGGGATGCGCGAACCATAGTGTGAAACGACAGTCATCACCAATAGTGGGTAACGAGACGTGAACCACTGTTGAAAATCGATGTCGTTTGTGATCACGATGGAGTGGTCCGGAACCGGACGAAGTCACCCACTGGAGGAGAAAACGATGAAGGACGTCTTCACCGAGCTCGAGGCCGAGCGCGCCCTGCCGCACAACTCCGCGAGCCACTCCAACGCCCTCGTCGAGAACCCGTTCGCGACCGAGCAGGCCGCCGAGCAGGAGTGACACCCGCCGCGGGCCCGGCACCGGTGACGGTGCCGGGCCCGCGGTCTGCCGTGACCGACCGACGGACCAGGGAGTGCCAGTGGAACGACTGCGACCGGGCGTGAGCGTGTTCGAGGTCCCCGGGCGGGGCTCGGCGCTGCGGGAGGCCTCCGGCCGGTTGCGTGGGGTCGAGCTGCCCCGCGGCACGGTCGAGGCACTGACCCGCTGGTTCGACGGCGCCGACCCCACACCTCCGCCGGGACTCGACCCGGAGCGCGGCGCGTTCGCCGCGGCCGGGTACCTCGACGACACCCGCCCGGCCCGGACGGCCACCGTGACCGTCGGCGGTGACGGCGCGCTGGCCGACGCCGTCGCCACCGCGCTCGCCGGGCCCACCGTGCGGGTGCTGCGCGGGACGGTCGGAGAGCTCCCGGCCCGCCCGGACCCCTCGCGCCCGGCGACCGGCGTCGACCCCACGGATGGCGCGGATGCGTCCACGACGCCGACCGCGGTCTGCGTCGTCGCCGACGGGCCGGCACCCGCCTCCTGGACCGCGCTGGACCGGCTGCCCGACCGCGGGACGGCCGTGTTCCGGCTCGCCGTCGAGGGCCGGCACGGGATCCTGGAACCTCCCGCCGTACACCCCGGCGACGCCGGGCACGCCGACGTCCGCGCCCGCCGTCTCGCCGCGGCCGGATCCGGGCACCCGCACCTGCTCGCGTACTGGGAGGCCGCCCCGGCCGCCCCGACCGGGCCCGGCGACCACGCCCTGCTGGCCGCGCTGCTCGCCGCCGACGTGCGCGCCTGGGCCGCCGGCCACGACGTCCCGGCGGTCGGTGACCTCGTCCCGTCCGCCCTGCCGGCCCGGCGCCGTCTGCGGGTGGTCGACCTCGACACCGCCGCCATCGCCGACCACCCACTCCTGCCGGTCCCCGACAGCGCGCCGTGACCGACCCCGCCCGGCCCGGCCCGGCCGTCCAGGGCGCCGACGACCTCGACCTGACCGCGCCCGACGGGGTGCGGCTCGCCGCCACCCTCGTCCGCCCCGCCGCAGCGACCTGGCCCGCGGTGCTCATCCGCACCCCCTACGGCCGCGGGCGGCTGCTGCCCGAGGCCCGCGGCTGGGCCGCGCACGGGTTCGGCTGCCTCGTCGTCGACGTCCGGGGGCGCGGCGGCTCCACGGGGGAGTTCCGGCCCTACGCCCACGAGACCGGCGACGGCGTCGCCGCGCTCGCCGCGCTGCGCGCGACCCCCGGCTGCGACGGCCGGGTCGTGCTGGCCGGCGCCAGCTACGGGGCGCACTGCGCGGTCGCCGGTGCCCTCGCCGACCCCGGCGTGTGCGGGTGCTCGCCGCGGTACCGGCACTCGGGCCCGGCGAGACCGCCCGCGAACCCGGCGGCGCCGCCCGGCTGGCCTGCCGGATCGGCTGGTGGTCCGAGCACGGTGCGGGCGCGCGTCCCGCCGCCCCGTCGGCGGCCGCGACCCTGCCGGTCTCCGGTGCCCTGACACCCGCCCCGGACGGGTGGGCCGACCTGTGGGACGCACCCGAGGAGACCCCGTGGCTGTGGTCGGGGATCGCGCGGGCCGCGATGCCGCTGCTCGCCGTCGGGGGCACCGCGGACCCGTTCGCCGCCCGGACCCGGGAGCTCGCCCGGCGCTGGGGCGGGCCGTCGCGGCTCGTCCTGGGGCCGTGGGGGCACGAGCTCGACGCCCCCGCACCCGGCGCGGTCCTGGCCGGGCGGCGGATCGGCGCGGTCTACGCCGCCTGGGCCCGCGCCGCGGTGCAGGGCCGGCCGCGGGGGCGCGGGGCACTCGTCGCGGTGGGGAGACGGGGCGCTGGGTGCGGGCCGGGGACGGGCCGGAAGTCACGGTCGCCGCGTCGCCGCCGGACGGGTTCCCCGCCGGCTTCGTCGCCGACCCCGAGCGGCCCGTCCGGTCCCGCCCGCCCGGCGCACCCACGCCGGCTCTCGCGCCGACCGACGGCGCCGCTCCCGCCGCTACGCCCCCTGCGGCGACCACCGCCACCAGCACCGGGACGACCGCCGCAACCACCAGCGCGACGATCGCCGCAAACACCAGCGCGACCACCGCCGCGACCACCGAGTCGGCCGCCGCGGGCCGTCCTGCCGACCGGGTCGTCGCCCACACCCCGCCCCTGCCGGCTGGGGTGCTCGCCGGGCCCCTGGTCGTCACCGTCACCGGTGACACCGACGCCCCGGACGCCGACTGGGTCGTCCGGGTGGGACTCCGCGGCCACGACCTCGTCACCGCCGTGCACCGGCGCCGCGGTCCGGCGTCGCGGGAGGTCGTCGTCACCACCCCGCCGGTCGGTGCCGCGCTCGCCGAGGGCGACCGGCTGCGCATCGAGATCGCCGGGCACCACTGGCCCGCACACGCCCGCAACCCGCACACCGGGCGGGACCCGGCGCACGCGACCGAGCTGCGCGCCGACCGCCGCACCGTCCACGCGCTGCGCCTGGACCTGCCGCACGTCCGACCCGGCCGCGACGAGGTCACCGCGGCCGCCATCCCCGAGGAGGTCACCCTGTGACGGCACCGACCGTTCCCGTACTGCCGGTGGAGGCGCTGGTCGACCCGCTGGGCGGGATCGTCCGCCGGCTGGTCGACGTCGCCCCCGTGCCGGGGCTGCCCGCCGCCTACACCGCCGTCACCGCGGAGGTGTCCGACGCGCGCCGGCTCGGCGCCTGGCCCGCGGACCGGGTCAGCCTCGGCACCACCTTCGGCGACCGCGACGGCGCCCGCACCGCCGCACTCGGCGAGGCGGTCGAGCGCTACTGCGGCAACCGCGTCCCGCGCGACCTGCCGCTGACCACGGCCGCGGAGCTGCGCGCCGCGGGACACCGGTGCTGGGGACCCGAGGAGCTGCCGCTGCTCGCGCACTGGCAGGACGGCCGCCCCTACCAGCGCTTCACCGAGGACCTGCCGATCCGCTGGATCGCCGGCGTCGAGGCCGACGAGGAGCCGACCTGGCTGCCCGCCTCCTGGGCGCTGCTCAACCACCACAGCGGGGCCCGTCGCGACGAGCCCCGCTTCCACCACCTCAACTACGCCGGCATCGCCACCGGCGACGGCGCCGTCGACGCCCACCGGCGCGGCCTGCTCGAGCTCGTCGAACGCGACGCGCTGGAACGCTGGTGGCACCTCGGGCTGCCCTCGCACGGCATCGACCGTGCCTCGGTCCCCGGCCTCGACGCCGCGCTGGCCGGGGCCGCGTTCGACGTCCACCTCGTCGAGCTGCCCACCGAGTACCCGGCGGCCGTGGTCGGTGCCGTCGTCGTCGACCCGGAGACCGGGATCGTCGCCGGGGGCGGCGCCGCCCGTTTCGACGCCGCCGAGGCCGCCACCAAGGCGGTGCTGGAGGCCGTCCACACCTGGGTGTTCACCCGCGGACTGCTCGACCCCGACGGCTGGGTGTACGCCTCGATCGACGCCGGTGTCCTCGCCCGCGGCCTCTACCTCGACCACCGCACCGACCGCCGTTACCGCGACGACGCCGGCGGGCGCTACGCCGCCGTGCGCGACCTCGGCGCCCAGGTGCAGGTGTGGCTCGACCCGCGCGTGCAGGAGGAGCATCTGCCCCGGTTCACCGCGCCCGCGACCCGCGGCCCGCTGCGCACCGGGCCGGCCGGGGACCTCGCGTCGCTGACCGCCGCGCTGCTCGCCGACGGGCACCGCATCGCCCGCGTGGACCTCACCACGCCCGACGTCGCCGAGACCCCCTGGCGGGTGGTCCGCACCTGCGCCACCGGGCTCGTCCCCAACGCGCCCGCCGCGTTCCGGTACTGGGGGCTGCCCCGCTGGCGCGACACCGCCCGCGCCCACGGGCTCGACCTCGACCCGGCCGCCGGTCCCGACGGGCTCGTGCACTGCCCGCCGCCGTTCCTGTGACGGTGCCGCCCCCGGGCCGGGCCGCACCGCCCCCGGGCCCGGCCGCACCGCCCCCGGGCGGGGCCGCACCGGGGCCCGGACCGGAGGGGCAGCGGCACCGGACCGGCGGCGCCGAGGAGGCCCGGACCGCCGCGGCGTTCCGGCTCGCCTGGTCCGGCGCCGACCCGGGCCCCACCGACCACACCGCCCGCCCCGCCGAGGCGACCACGGCGGCCCGGCCGGTGCCCCTGCCCCGCGACGGCACGGGGACCGGTGCACTGCTGGCGCTGTCGCTGGCCGCCGCCCCGGACCGGGTGGTCGGCGGGGTGCGGCTGCGCCGGGTGCCGTCGGCGGGCGGCCGCTACCCGGTCGACGCCCGCGTCCACGACCCGACCACGGGCGGCCGCGACGGCGGTCGCGTCTACGACCCGCTCGCCCACGCCCTCGACGGCGGTCCCGCCGACCCGGGTCCCGACGACCACGCGGACCTCGTCCTCCACCTCGCACCGGAGCGGACCACGTGGCGCTACGGCCCCCGCTCGCTGCCGGTGCTGCTGCTCGACCTCGGCCACGCGGCCGCCGCCGTCCTCGCCGCCTCGGCGACGCTGCGCCGACCCCGCACGGCCCACCTCGTCCCCGACGGCGACCGCTCCCGTGTCGTGCTCACGAGCGGACCCGGCCCCGACGGCGCCGTCCCGCTCGGTGCGAGCGCGGACCCGTACCCGGCGGGCGTGCTCCGCGCACGCCGCTCGGCGCCGTTCGCGAGCCTCCGTCCGCCGGTCGCGGACCCCGGGCTCGACCGGGTCGCCCGGACCCGGCTCGGCGCGGGACAGCACGCGACCCTGCTCGACGCGGGCCACCCGCTCGCGGGCGCTTACCCGGCGGGCCTGCGGCCTGCCCGACCTCACCGGCGTCGGCGGGCTGCTCGTCGTCACCGGGGACGTCGACCCCGGCCCGGACACCGTCGCCCAGCACGTCCGGGCCGGCCTCGCCGTCCACGACGCCTGGCTGACCGCCACCGCGGCCGGGCTCACGGCCCGGCCGGTCGGCTGCTGGGTCGAGGCGGTGCTGCACGGACCCGGCGGCCGGGGCCGGGTGCACCACGCCCTCGCGCTCGGCGCCTGACCCGCCGGCCGCCGGGGGAGGACCGGTCAGGTCGCGGGCGGCAGCGGGGGAGCGGGCGGCTCGTGCGGCGGCTCGTCGCCGGACTTCCCGCCCGGCTTGTCGTCGCCACCGCCGGCGAGGAAACGCTCGAACTCCGCGGCCAGCTCGTCGCCGCTGGGCAGCTCGCCGCCCTCCAGGCCGTCCCGCAGGTCACCGGACTCCCGGGCCGCGACGACCTGGTCGTACTGCTCCTCCAGCGCCGAGACGACCTGGCCGACCTCCTCCGACGCCGCCATCTGCTCGGCGATCTCGGACTCGGCCTGTTCGGCGGCACGGGTCAGCGTCTCGGTCGGCAGGTAGAGCCCCGCCGACAACCCCGCGTGGTCCAGCAGCACCCGCGCGGCCTGCGGGTACGCCGAGCGCGACAGGTAGTGCGGCACGTGCACGGCGTAGCCCACGACGTCCTGCCCGGCCTGCCCGAGGCGGTACTCCAGCAACGCCGCGGCACTGCCCGGGACGTCCGCGGTCGCGAACCACGGGGTGTGACCCTCCACCAGCTCCGGGCGGGTGCCGTGCGCGGTCACCCCGATCGGACGCGTGTGCGGCACGGCCATCGGGATGCCCTGCAACGTGATCACCAGCCGGATCCCGAGCTGCTCGACCAGCAGCCCGACCGCGGCGACGAACCGCTCCCACTGCATGTCCGGCTCCGGACCGGCGAGCAGCAGGTACTGCGTGTCCCCGGTGTCGGTCAGCGCGACGACGTCGAGCTCCGGCGGGTCGTAGTCGGCCCAGCGGTCGGTCTCGAACCGCAGCGGCGGGCGTCGCGACCGGTAGTCCACGAGCTGGTCGACGTCGAACCGGGCCACCCGGACCGCCTCGCGTTCGTCGGTCAGCGCGCCGACCGCGAGCGCACCCGCGTTGCCGGCGTCGACGAAACCGTCCAGCACGACGATCAGGACCGGCTCGTCGAGCGCCGGCGCGGCCGGATCGACCTGGTACAGCTGAGCGGGATCGAGCACCGGCGTCCTCCGAGTCGTGGCGTGCACCGCGACCCTATCCGGAGCCCGCGTCGGCCTGCCCGGGCGCGGTGTGACCACCGACCCCGTGTGACACGGCCCCGCCGGTACACCCCGCCCGCCCGGGATGGACCAGAATGGTCGTTCGTCATGCACACGTCACGTCGCGCTTACCTCGTCTGGTCCGCCGGTCTGTTCGCCTACGTCGTGGCGGTGCTGCAACGCAGCTCGTTCGGCGTCTCCGGGCTGGAGGCGGCGGAGCGGTTCGGTGCGTCCCCGACCGTGCTCGCCGGGTTCCTCGTCCTGCAGCTGCTGGTCTACGCCGCCCTCCAGGTGCCGGTCGGGCTGCTGCTCGACCGGTTCGGCGCCCGCACCATGGTCCTCGCCGGCGCCGTCACCATGACCGCGGCGCAGGTGCTCGTCGCACTCGCCACCTCGCTGCCGCTGGCCATCGCCGCCCGCGTGCTCGTCGGCGTCGGCGACGCCCTGACCTTCATCTCGGTGCTGTCGGTGCTGGCCACCTGGTTCGCGCCGCGCCGGGTGCCGCTGATGACGCAGATCACGGCGCTGCTCGGCCAGTTCGGCCAGGTGCTCTCCGCGATCCCGCTCGCCACCGTCCTGCACGCCTACGGCTGGACGACCGCGTTCCTGTCCGCCGCCGGGATCGGCGTCGTCGCCACGGTCGCGGTGCTCGCCGTGTTCCGCGACCGCCCGCCCGGCAGCCCGGCCCCGGCCCCGGCGAGCAGCCCCCGCGAGGTCGTCGACGGCCTCAAGGGCGCCTGGGCGCACCCGGGCACCCGCCTCGGGCTCTGGTCGCACGCCGGCACCCAGTTCTCCGGCCTGGTGTTCGCGCTGCTGTGGGGCGTGCCCTACCTCGTCGCCGGGCAGGGGATGGCCCCCACCGGCGCCTCGGTGATGCTGACCGTGCTCGTCCTCGCCGGCGCCGTCGTCGGCCCGGTGTTCGGCGAGTTCACCGCCCGCCACCCGCTGCGCCGCTCCTGGCTCGTGCTGTCGGTCATCGGCGCGACCGCGCTCGTGTGGACGGTCGTGCTGCTCGTCCCGCCGCCCGCGCCGCTGTGGCTGCTCGTGCTGCTCGTGGTGGTGCTCGCCGCGAACGGCCCCTGCTCGGCCGTCGGCTTCGACTACGCCCGCACCTTCAACCCCGCCCACCGGCGCGGCACCGCCGTCGGGATCGTCAACGTCGGCGGGTTCACCGCCTCGCTCACCACCACACTGCTGGTCGGGCTCGTGCTCAGCGTGTCCGGCGGCTACACCCCCGAGGCGTTCCGGCTGGCCTGGCTCGTGCAGTTCCCGATCTGGGCGCTCACCGCCGTCGCGGTCGTCCTCGCGCGGCGCAAGGCCCGCCGGGTGATGGCCGCCGAGGGCACCGTCGTCCCGCCACTGCGGGAGGCGCTGCGCCGCAACCGGCGCCGGCGACAGACCCGTTAGACGACGACGGGGGCGGGACCATCGCGGTCCCGCCCCCGTCGCCCACATCCGGCCCTCACCGAGAACCGGGTGCTCTCACCGAGCGTATGCTCGTTCGGCGAGCCTCACCCGGTGTGGTCTGCTCGTTCGGCGAGCCTCACTCGGCCAGCAGCCGGTACAGCGCCTTGCGGGCCTCGGTCAGCGCCTCGGTCGCCGACGCCACCTGCGCCTCGGAGCCGGCCTCGGCGACCTGCCGCGCGGCGGCGGCGAGCCGGCCGAGCTCGGTGACCAGGCCGGTCGCCGGGTCCGACTCGGCGGCCTCGGCGTCCTCGGCGAACGGCGCCCACACCGCGTCGAGCTCGGCGCGGTGCTCCTCGACGTGCCGGGTGCCCTCCTCGGTCAGGTGGACGACCCGACGGCCCTCGGTCTGCTCGGACCGGACCAGGCCCTCGTCCTCCAGCTGGGACAGCATCGGGTACACCGAGCCGGGGCTCGGCTTCCACTGCCCGCCGGAGCGGCCGGTGATCTCCTGGATGATCTCGTAGCCGTGCCGCGGGCCGTCGGCGACGACCGCGAGCACCGCGGTGCGCACGTCGCCGCGGGCACGCTTTCCGCGCCGGCCGCGGGGCCCGCCGGGGCCGAACCCGCCGGGACCGAACCCGCCCGGGCCGAAGCCTCCGGGGCCGAACGGGCCTCCGGGACCGAACGGGCCGCCGGGGCCGAACCCGCGGCCGGGACCGAAGCCCCGCCCGCCGGGCCCGCGTCCGTGGCGGTGGGCGCGACCGCGGCGGTGGCCGGGTCCGCCCTCGTCGCGGGGATCGTCACGGTCGTCGCCGTGGACGTCGGGGGTGTCGTGCATGGCTGCCTCCTCCGGGCCGCAGGGGAACCCGGCGCCGCGGTGGCCCCGGGGGTGTCGGTGGGTGCGGGGCCCGAAGGGGCTCCGGAACATGTCGCGCGTGGTCATGACGCGTGGTCCTCTCGTCGTGAGCCTCCTCGTCGATCGGCTCGTGTGCCATCACGATATATCGCGACTGCTCTGCGTTGCAACGGTGATGGTCTGAGAATGTCCTGAGGGTGCGCGGAGCGGCCCGTGGCGGGTTCACTGTCCCGGCGGGCCGGCGGGCGGTCCGCCGGATGTGAGGGGGAGTCGTGGGGCGTCACGACGCAGGAGCCGGCCCGGCCGGCGAGGCACCGGAGGACACGGCCGAGGAGCTCGACCTCAGCGATGTCTCCGCGGCGCAGCTGCGGGACCGGCTCTCCGCGCGGTCCGACGGCCGCGACGACCAGGTCGTCGACGCCGCGCGCGAGCTGCGGGCGAGCCTGGACCGGCTCGGCGCGGGTCTCGCGGCGCGGCGTGCGGCGCTCGTCGGACGGGCGGGGGAGATCGCCCGGGCCGCCGTGCCCTACGTCGGCGGCGCCGTCGCGACCGGGGTGGGGGCGGTGCTGGTGGCGCGCCGGGCCCGCCGTCCGCGCCGCTCCCGGTACCCCGGGGCGGTCTGACCGGGGCGGATCGGGGTCAGTGGCTCCCGAGCCCGGCGCGCACCCGCATCAGGGCGAAGCCCAGCAGGTTCCGGCCGGGCCAGCGGTCCGGCGCGCCGAGGTCGGGGTCGTCGGCGGCCAGGCCGATGCCCCAGATCCGGTCGACGGGGGAGGCCTCGACGAGCACCGCGTCGCCGGTACCCAGCAGGGCCGCGGTGAGCCGCTCGGCGGAGCGGAACTTGGCCCGGTTGCCCTCGACGACGACCTCGACCCGGTGCGCGGCCCACACCTGCGAGTCGAAGCCCCGGACCTCGCGCCCGGCCCGCTTGGCGGTGTCCGGGTCGTCGTCGGACAGGACGCGGGCGAGCGCGTCGTCGTCGCCGAAGGTGCGGGCCTTGGCCGCCATCATCCAGTGCTCGGCGGTGGCGTAGCGGACCCCGTCGACGACGAACGGCGACGGATGCCACTGGCTCAGCACGTGCACGTCGCCCGGTGCGGGCTCGGAGCCCCAGAACGGGACGAACCGCGGGCGCGCCCCCGCCGCGACGGCGGCCCGCAGGGAGGCGACGTCGGTCGGGGCGTCCTCGCTCACGCCCTCCGATCCTAGGGCGTCGGCGGGGCCGCCGCGTCGGCCAGCGCGGACAGCAGCTCGGCCGCACCCACCCGTCGCTCGGGCGGTACCCGGCCCAGCAGGTCGGCGACCGCGGCGCGACGGTGGGCGTCGACCTCGCCGATCAGCTCCCGTCCGGCCGGGGTCAGCTCGACGAGCAGGTGTCGCCGGTCGTCCGGGTCGGGGCGGCGTTCGACCAGGCCGGCCCGCCCGAGGCGCACGAGCACCCGGGTGGCGTTCGACGGGTGGACGTCGAGTTCACGCCCGACCGCGGTGACGTTGGTGCGCCCCGCGTCCGCGATCAGCATGAGGACCCGCAGCTGGGGCACGGTCACGGCGTCCCCGGCCGCCGCCACCGCGCGCACGCTGATGCCGGTGAACGCGCGCGCGAGCGCCAGGCCCGCCTCCACCGTCGCGCCGTCCGGGTGATCCCGCTCTCGGCCGTGTGCGTCGGTCATCCCCGTCCACCTCCCTCACCAGCGATCTTTACTCCGCGCTGACCGTTGCGGCGATCAATCTCTGCCATTGCACAACTACTGCGCAAGCGCAACAATAGGGACGTCGAAGGGAGAGTTCCATGAAGGTGTCGGACATCCTGCGGATCAAGGGCGACACGGTGCACACCGTGTTGTCGTGGAACACCATCGCCGAGGCCGCGACCCGGCTCGCCGGTCCGCCGGCGATCGGCGCGCTCGTCGTCTCCGACGACGGCCGTCGCGAACGCGTCGACGGCATCGTCTCCGAACGCGACATCGTGCGCCGGCTCGCCACCGACGGCGCGGGCCTGCTGGATCTCACCGTCGCCGACGTCATGACCCGCCACGTCGTGACCTGTTCGCCGGAGGACTCGCTGACCGAGGCCATGGGTCTGATGAACCGCTGGCGCCACCGCCACCTGCCCGTCGTCGACGGCGGACGGCTCGTCGGGATGATCAGCATCGGTGACGTCGTCAAGCAGCGGCTGGCCGAGATGAGCACCGAGGCCGGGGTGCTGCGCGACATCTACCTCGCCTCGCACTGACCCCGCCCCCGGTCGTCCCCGGTGTGACGTGACCGTTTCGCCGGGAACGACCGGGGTGCGCCGTGCGTTGGACCGGACATGACTGCAGCGAGTGCCACCGCAGGTCGCCGCGCCGGCCGCACGGCCGCGTTCGCGACACTGTTCCGTGCCCTCACCCGTCGCGGCCGCCCCGGCGAGCCCGGCCCCGTCGGACGGTTCCGGGCACTGCCCGCCATGGCCGGCGACGCCTGGCGCGGCACCTACCCGCACCTCGGCAAGGGCCGGGTCGCGCTGTTCCTGATGGCCCTGGCCTACCTGGTGTCGCCGGTCGACCTGGTGCCCGAGGCGTTCCTGACCGTGTTCGGCCTCGGCGACGACGCGGTCGTCGCGATGTGGCTGGGCGGGGCCCTGCTGGTCGAGGCCGACCGCTACCTGGGGTGGCGGCGTACCGCACCGGTCGTCGTCGACGGTCAGGTGCAGGTCGACCGCACGTAGTCCCGGATCCGCTGCGACGCGGCCTGGTACTCCGGGTCCGCCCGGTCCTGCGCGATCCCCGGGTCACGGGCGACGGCGAGGGTGTCCCCGCCGTTGGCCTCCAGCAGGGCGAGCTGACGCTCGACGAGCTGGTCCACCCGCTCGAAGTCCGCGCGGATCTCCTGCGGTGCGAGCGAGGTGACCTGCTGGTTCGCCTGCCGGACGTTCGCGGTGACCTCGCCGACGTCGGAGATCGAGCGGCCGATGCCCACCCCGTTGAACGGTTGGGTGGCGGTCCGGCTCGCCTCGACGGCGTCGCAGAAGGGGCTGGAGGGGCGGTTCTGGGTCGTGACGACCGTGCGGGACGACGAACCCGGCTGGGTCGCCAGCGAGCTGCCGCAGCCCCCCACCAGGAGCAGGGCCAGTGCCGCCGGGACGAGCAGTCCTGGCCGCCGTACAGCCGTCATCCCCGATCCTCCGCTCACCGGCGGGGAAGGTGTCCGCGCCGCGAGGAGAAGTCTAGGGCGCGTGGTGTGAGGTGGATGTCGGCGGTGGGTCGGCGGCGCGGACGCGGATCGGGTCAGCCCGCGAGGACCGTCCGCAGCACCGCGGGCCGGTCGGTGATGATCCGGTCTACCCCGGTGTCCGCGATCCGCCGCATGTCGTCGGGGGCGTCGACCGTGTACGTCCCGGTCTGCATCCCGCGCGCCGCGACCTCGGCGACCAGTGCCGCGTCGACGACCTCGAACGACGGGTTGATCTGGGTGACCCCGTGGGCGGCGGCGTCGTCGAGCTGCGCCGCGGTCGGGCGCCCGTCGAACAGCCATCCGGCCGGGACGTCCGGGGCGGCCTCGGCGAAGCTGCGCATCACGTCGTGGTCGAAGGACTGCACGACGACCCCGCGCCGGCCGTCGACCTCGTAGGCGACCTCCTTCTCCACTCCCGGGTACCGCGCCGGGTCCTTCAGCTCGACCAGCAGGTCCGCGCGGCCGCGGAGCCGGTCGGCGAACTCCCCGAGGGTCGGGATGCGTTCCCCGGCGGAGGCGGGGGAGAACCAGGACCCGGCGTCGAGACGGCGCAGCTCGGCGAGGGTGAACGCACCGACCGCTGCCAGGGCGCGGGTGGGGAAGACCCGTGCGACGTCGGTGGTGCGGGCCAGCGTGGCGTCGTGGACGAGCACGAGGTGGCCGTCCGCGGTGCGCTGGACGTCGACCTCGACGGCGTCGGCCCGCTGGACCAGTGCCTCGTCGGCGGCGGCGAGGGTGTTCTCCGGGGCGTCGGCGGAGGCGCCGCGGTGCGCGACGACCTCCGGACCGGACCGGGGACGGTCGGTGTCGGCGAGGGCGGACGTGGCCGTCGCGAGGAGGGCGGCCGGGACGAGGAGGGTGCCGAGCAGGCGTCGCACGAGGTGGGTCCTCAGGATCGGGGGCGGTGCCTGGGAACCATCGTGGCGTGGCCGGTCCGGCCGGTGTCGAGCGGGTGTCCGCCGGGGGACGAGCGGGCGAGGACCTGGTGGTCAGGGGAGGGTGACCGCCGCCTCGAACGCGGGCAGGTAGCCGTCGCGGTAGCCCTGGGCGGTCGGGTGGTAGACCGCCGGGGCCGACGCGGGCGGGGGAGTGATCCACGGGTCGGCGGAGCAGACCCCGTGCCCGGCGAAGGCGGCGCGGACGTCGACGAACCGGCCCCGGAACCGCCCTGCCGCGTCGGCGAGGGCGGCGTCGAGGGTGTCCGCCGCCCGGTTCAGCGCCTCGCGGCGGACGGCGTTCGGGACGCCGGGGACGTCGCAGTCGGCGCCCGGCTCGAACAGCCGCGGGTAGCCCAGGACCAGGATCGTCGCGCCGGGGGCCTGCAGCCGGACCCCGACGATGGTCGAGATCAGCCCGCCGGGCGCGACCCAGCGGGCGGCACGCTCCCCGCCCCGGACGGCGCGCAGGCAGGTCTCGTCGTCGCGGGCGGTGCTGCAGGCGGCCAGGACCGGACCGAACCCGGTGTCGTTGCCGCCGACGGTGATCGTCACCAGGGTGGTGTCCGCGGAGACGGTGCGCACCTGCCGGGCGATCACCTCGCCGCTGGTGGCGCCGCTGCAGGCGACGCTGACGAACGACGCCGGGTCGTGCCGGGCCGCCCACAGTGCCGGGTAGGACGCGGTGCTGCGCCGGCAGTCGCCGGTGGCCGGGTCCGGCCGGGCCCCGACGCCCGCGGCGTAGGAGTCACCGAGCGCGACGTACCGGACGGGGGCGGCGGCCGCGGTGGCCGGTGCCGGGTCGGCGAGGGCCGCCGGCGCCAGGACGACCAGCAACGCGCACGTCAGCAGGGGGACCAGGAGGCGGCGCACCCATCCAGACAACCCGCGCGACACCGTGACGGCAATCCGGGCACCGGGTGAGCGGGTGCACGCGCCGTCGACGACGGGGTGCGCCGAACGGGTCCCGGGCCGGCCGCCTGCGCGGAGCGCGCGTCGCGGAGCCACCGCGCACGCGTCCTCACCGTGGGTGAGGGCGTGGACCGCGACGCCCCCGGCCACGACCACTCGGCCGCCGCGCGCGGCCGACGGAAAGCCCAGCTCAGGGCCCTGTCCGAGGTGGACCGGCCGGGCCGGCGCCACGGTGAACGGCAGGTGGCCGGGGCGAGTGGCCGGCGGCGTCCGCTCACCGCCCGCAACGTCCCGTCGGTCTCGTGATCACCCGATCGGGTTCTTCCGTCCGTTGCGTCCGGCTAGCGTCGGTGCCAGATCACGGAACGGTCACGAACCGGACGCGGCTCCTCCCCAGGGGGCCGCCCGCTCCCCACGGGTTGTCCGCCGTTCCGGGATCCGGAAGGAAGGGTCGTGGCACGGCATCGCTCCCCCCGGAGCCGTCAGGCGAGCCTCGCGCTCCTGGCCCCGCAGTTCGCGGTGGCCGGGATCGGGGTCCCGGTCGGCTCGTTCCCCGCAGGTCCGCACGTCCGGCGCGCCCGTGACGCCGGGGCCGAGGACGGCTCACGCTGGGCGGCCTCGACCCGGATCACCGCCGCCGTCGTCGCGGTGGGCGGCATCGCCGCCACCGCCCACGCGGGTGTCGGCTCCGGCGACCTGTCCGCGACCGTGACGTCCTGGTTCGACACGGCGGGATCGTCGTCGGTGTCGAGCCAGGACGCCGCGCTCCCCGCCGCCGTGCCCGCCCCGCGGGCCGCCGCGGACGACGCCGCCTCGCCGATCGCGGACCCGGCCACCATCGCCTCGCTGGCCGCTCCGGCCGCCGCCCCCTCGGCGGCCGCGCGCACCGTCGCCGTCGCCGACACCGGCCGCGCCAGGGCCGCCTCCGCGGTCCAGGCCGCCACCGCCTCGGTCGACCAGGTCCGCAAGGCCGCCGAGGAGCGCGCCCGGGCGGTCGAGGCCGCCCGCGCCGCGGGTGCCACCGGCGCGCTGCAGTCCGCCTCCGCAGGCGGTGCGGTGTCGATCGTGACCGGCCGGGTCACCTCGGGCTTCGGTTCCCGCTGGGGCACGAAGCACATGGGCCTCGACATCGCCGCCCCGATCGGTACCCCGATCCACGTACCGATCGCCGGCACCGTCATCAGCTCCGGCCCCGCCAGCGGGTTTGGTATGTGGGTCCGGGTCCGGCACGCCGACGGCACGGTCACCGTCTACGGCCACATCAACCGCTCGCTGGTCTCGGTCGGCCAGAAGGTGGCGGCAGGCCAGCAGATCGCCGAGGTCGGCAACCGCGGCCAGTCCACCGGCCCGCACCTGCACATCGAGGTCGTCGATCCGAGCGGAACCAAGATCAACCCGAAGCCGTGGCTCGACGCGAACGGGTTCCGCTACACCTGAGTCAGGAGTTCTGGACCGACTCCAGCGCACGGATCTTGTTCGTGGCGTCCAGCGCGGCGACCTTGTACGCCTCCGACAGCGTCGGGTAGTTCAGGACGGTGTCGACGAGGTAGTCCACCGTCCCGCCACAGCCCATGATGGCCTGCCCGATGTGCACGAGGTCGGTGGCGTTCGTGCCGAACACGTGCACCCCGAGCAGCCGGTGGTCCTCGGGCGACACCAGCAGCTTGAGCATGCCGTAGGAGTCGCCGACGATCGCTCCGCGCGCGAGCTCGCGGTAGCGCGACAGCCCGGTCTCGTACGGGATCGACGCCGCCGTCAGCTCGGCCTCGGTCCGCCCGCAGAACGAGATCTCCGGGATCGTGTAGATGCCGATCGGCTGCAGCTCGTGCAGCTCGCGGACGGGCTCGCCGAACAGGTGGTAGGCGGCGAGCCGACCCTGGTCCATGCTCGTCGACGCCAGGGCCGGGAACCCGATCACGTCGCCGACCGCCGCGATGTGCTCGACCGAGGCCCGGTACTGCTTGTCGACCTCGATGCGCCCCCGGTCGTCGGCCCGCACACCGGCCGCGTCCAGGCCCAGCTCCTCGGTCATGCCCTGGCGGCCCGCCGAGTACATGACCATGTCGGCCGGGATCTTCTTCCCGCTGGCCAGGCTGGTCACCGTGCCGCGGCCGTTCACCTCGACCGCGGACACCTCCTCGCCGAACCGGAACGTGACCGCCGAGTCGCGCAGGTGGAACTTCAGCGACTCCACGACCTCCGGGTCGCAGAACCCGAGCATCGAGTCCCGCTTCTCCACCACGGTCACCCGCGTGCCGAGCGCGGCGAACATCGAGGCGTACTCGATGCCGATCACCCCCGCGCCGACGACGACCATCGAGCCCGGCACCCGGCCCAGCTGCAGCACCTGGTCGGAGTCGACGACCCGCTCGCCGTCGAACGCGACGGTGTCCGGGCGGGCCGGGCGGGCCGGGCGGGTCCCGGTCGCGACGACGAAGTTCGAGGCGGTGACCTGGTTGTGGTCACCCCGCCCCGTCCCCTCGACGACGACGGTGTGCGGGTCGGTGAAGCGCGCCGTCCCGGTCAGGATGTCGACGTGGTTGCGCAACAGCTGGCTGCGCACGATCTCGGTCTCGCGGCCGATCACGTGCCGGGTGCGGGCCAGCAGGTCGTCGATGGTGATCTCGGACTTGACCCGGTAGCTGGCGCCGTACATCTCGCGCTGGCTGAACCCGGACAGGTACAGCACCGCCTCGCGCAGCGTCTTCGACGGGATGGTGCCGGTGTTGACGCAGACCCCGCCCATCATGTGGCCGCGGTCGGCGATCGCCACCCGCTTCCCGAGCTTCGCCGCGGCGATCGCGGCCTTCTGCCCCCCGGGACCGGAGCCGATCACCAGCAGGTCGTAGTCGTGGGCGGGTGACTCGTCGGCACTCACCCGCCCAGCGTGGTGGCCGCCGCGCCGCGCGGCAACCACGCCGGTGTGAACAGCGTGTCACGCGCGGTAGGAGCGTCTCCGTTCGTCGGCGAGGAAGTGCGCGGTCTCCCGGGTGGCGGTGTAGAGCGAGCGGTAGTGCGGGTGGAAGCGGTCGTAGACCTCGCGGGCCGCCGGGTCCGGCTCGACCGTGCGGGCGACCGGGTTCCAGTCGCGCAGCCGCGGCTCGGCCCCGGTCGCGACGGCGGCCAGCCACGCGTCGCCGAGCGCGGCGCCGACGGTCTGCTCCGGCACGTCCTGCGGGACCCCGGTCACGTCGGTGACGATCCGGGTCCACAGCCCGCCCTGCACCCCGCCGCCGACGGCGACCAGGCGCTTCGTGCCGCCGCCCGCGGACCGCATGACCTCCAGGTTGTGCCGGACGCCGTGCGCGATGCCCTCCAGCGCGGCCCGGTAGACCTCGCCGCGGGTGTGCCCGGTGGTCAGCCCGGCGAGCACGCCGCGGGCGCCCGGGTCGAACAGCGGGGTCCGCTCCCCGGCGAAGTAGGGGAGCAGCAGCAGCCCGCCGCTGCCCGGCGGCACCTCCGCGGCCTCGGCGACGAGCCCGGTGAAGCCCTCCCCGGTGAGGTCGCGCAGCCAGTTCGTGATCGCCCCGGACGTCGCCATCCCCGCGGCCAGGGTGAACGACCCCGGTACGACGCCGCGGGTCGTCCACATCGCCGGGTGCGGGTGCGGGCGGTCGATGACCTCGATGAGGAACATCGTCGTCCCGTACATGACCATGACCTCCCCGGCGCCGGTGACGCCGGCGCTGGTGGCCTCGGCCCAGGCGTCGACGGTGCCGGCGGTGACCGGCAGCCCCTCCGGCAGCCCGGTCGCGGCGGCCGCCGCCGCGCTCACCCGCCCGGCGACCTCGGTCGGCCACAGCAGCCGGGGCAGCGTGATGCCCGGGGCGGTGCGCTCGGCCCAGTCGGGCGCCCAGTCCGCGGCGGCCAGGTCGTACATCGGGTCGCACTGGCTGGCCGAGTGGTGGTCGAGCACGTACTCGCCGGTGAGCCGGTGCACCAGGTAGGACGAGCACATCAGGAACATCTCGGTGCGGTCGAACACCTCCGGCTCGTGCCGGGCCAGCCACCGCCACTTCGGCCCCACCGCCTGCGAGGACAGCGGTGTCCCGGCCCGGGCCAGGATCGCGTCCTCGCCCAGCTCCGCGTTCAGCTCGTCGATCTCGGTGCCGGCGCGGGTGTCGACGCCGTAGAGGATCGCCGGGCGCAGCGGGCGGCCGTCGCCGTCGGCGGGGAGCAGGGTCGGCCCGATCCCCGACACCCCCAGCCCGGCGAGCTCGGTGCCGTCGTCGAGGGCGGGCAGCAGCTCCCGCACGACCGCGACGAAGTCGCCCCACCAGACGGCCTCGGCGTCGTGCTCCACGTGGCCGGGCAGCGGCTGTGCGGTCTCGTGCGCCCGGTCGGCCCGGGCCAGTACCCGGCCGCGGGCGTCGACGAGGACGCCCTTCGAACCCGACGTACCGATGTCGACGCCCAGATACACGTGCATGGGACGTTCCTACCGTCCCCCGCCCGCGGTGCACACAGAACGGGCGCAGAACATTCGTGCAGGTCGACGCGCGCGGTGGGCCGGGGCGCCGCAGACTTCTCCGGTGCAGCTGCCCACACCCCACCCGGACACCGCGACCGACTGGGTGCGCGAGCACCTCGGTGAGCTCTGCCGCGACGAGCCCGTCGCCTCCGGAGCGTTCCGGGGCGGGCAGACCGCGGCCGACGCCGCCGTCGCGGCACTGGACCTGACCGGCTATGCGAAGCGGCGCAACGAGGTGCTGCCGGTGTCGCGGCGCGGTGCGACGGCGCTGTCGCCGTGGATCCGGCACGGGCTGGTCGACCTGCCGACCGCCTGGGACGCCGCCGCCGACGCCCCGCCGCGCGACCGCGCCAAGTTCCGCGACGAGCTGTGCTGGCAGGAGTACGCCCGCCACCTCTACGCCCGGCTCGGTACCCGCACCCGCTCCGCCCTGCGCGCGGCCCCCGCCCGCGCCGAACAGGGATGGGACGAGCCGTGGCCCGCCGAGATGGCCTGCGTCGACGCCTGCCTCACCGAGCTGCACACCGACGGCTGGCTGGTGAACCAGACCCGCATGTGGCTGTCCTCGCAGTGGACCGTGCGCGCCGGGCACGAGTGGGCGGGCGGGGAGAGCGAGTTCTTCGCGCACCTGCTCGACGGCTCCCGCGCGGCGAACCGGCTCGGCTGGCAGTGGACCGTCGGCGCCGGCACCGGCAAGCCCTACGGCTTCTCCCGCTGGCAGGTCCGCAAGCGCGCCCCGCAGCTGTGCGGGAGCTGCGCGCTGTCCGACGCCTGCCCGATCGAGCACTGGCCCGCCGATCCGCCGTCGCGCCCGGCCCCCGAGCACGACCCGCGGCTGCGCTCGGACCCCGACCCGGAGACGACCGGGGGGCCGGCCGCCCCGGTCTCCACCGGCGCCGCGCCGGAGGCGGTGTGGCTGACGGCGGAGTCGCTCGGCGACGCCGACCCCGCCCTCGACGCCCACCCGGACCTGCCCGCGGTGTTCGTGTTCGACGAGCCGCTGCTGCGCCGGCTGCGGCTGTCCGGCAAACGGCTGGTGTTCCTCGCGCAGACCCTCGCCGACCTGGGTGAACGCCGTGCCGTGCTGGTGCACCGCGGCGTCGTCGCCGACGAGCTCGACGGCACGCCCGTCGCGGTCACCCACGCCCCGGTCCCCGGGTTCACCACGCGCTCCGCCGCCGTCCGCCCGGTCGTGGTGCACCCCTGGCCGTGGCTGTACCGCCCGCACGCCGGTCCGGTCACCTCGTTCACCGCGTGGCGCAGGCGACTGCCCCGGCGTGGGGGGAAACCATCCACGACACCCCCTCGGCAAGGGGTGTGAGGCGGGACCGTCCACAGCCGGTCGGGTGACGGCGTTCCGCACGTCCCGGCCCGCGACGACGGTGGCGGTATGACCGCCTGCCCCCAGCCCGACCCCCTCCCCGGCCCCGGCCCCGGCCCGTCGCCGGGGTCGGAGGACCTGCCCGCCACCGGATGGCCCCCCGGCACCGCGTCCGGTCCCGGTCTGCGGCTCGACCGGCCCGCCGAGCTGATCGCCGCGGTCCCGGTGCTGCTCGGCTTCCACCCCCGGGACTCGCTGGTGCTCGTCTCGGTCACCGGGCCGCACCTCCACGACCGGCTGGGGCTCACCGTGCGGGTCGACCTGCCGCGCTCGTCGGCGTCGGCCCGCCGGGTGTGCCGGGAGGCGGTCGGGGTGCTCGCCGGGGAACGGCCCGCCCGGGCACTGGCGCTCGTCGTGCGCGACCCGGGCCCCGCCGGGCCGGGTCCCCGGCGGAGCCGCCGGGACGTGGGGGCCGCCGCGCGGCGGGAGCTGCTCGACGCCGGGATCGAGCCGATCGCGGCACTCTGGGCGACCGGTACCCGGGCGGGGGACCGGTGGGGCTGCTTCGACCTGCCCTGCACCTGCGGCGGGCTGCTGCCCGACGCCGCGTCGACCACGCTCGGGGTCACGGCCGCGGTCCGCGACGGCCGGGCCGTCCTGCCCGACCGCGCCGCGGTGCTCGCCCCGCTCGACTCCGACGCCGGCACCCGTCGTCGCCGGGCCCGGTTGCGCGACACCGGCGCCGCACCGGCCCGGGTAGGTGCCGCGACCGGCACCGCCCTGCTCGACGCCTGCCTGGACGAGGCCGCGGCGAGCCGGCTCGTCGTGGACGACGGGCTGGCGCTGGCCCTGTGCGGCGCCCTCGACGTCGGCGACGTGCGCGACGAGGCGCTGCGCCGCTGCCTGGGCCCCCGCGCGGCGGACGCAGAGCAGCTGTGGGCGGTGCTGGTCGCGGCCCTGCCGTCACCGCAGCGGGCGCACCCGCTGGCCCTGCTCGCGGTGTGCGCCCTGCTGCGCGGCGACGGCGCGCTCGCGACCGGGGCGACGGAGCGGGCGCTGGCCGAACGGCCCGACCACGTCCTCGCCGGGGTGGTGGCGGCGAGCCTGCACGGCACCCGCGACCCGCGCTCACCCGCCGCACGGTGGGCGGGCCCGGGCGGGCTGCGGCGGCTGCTCACCGCGATGCTCGACCCGGACGCGCCCGACGACACGGCCGCCCGGTGAGCCGGCCCCGGGCCGGTTCAGCGGGACCGGGCGAACTCCCAGGCGTCGCCGACGATCTCGGCGATCGCGGTCCGCGACGGCTTCCAGCCCAGATGCTGCGCGGCCTGCTCGCTCGAGGCCACCAGCACCGCGGGGTCACCGGCGCGGCGCGGCGCGACGACGGCCGGGATCGGGTGCCCGGTCACCGCGCGGCAGGCCTCGACCACCTCGAGCACGGAGAACCCGTGACCGCTGCCGAGGTTGTAGATGTCGTGCCGCCCCGCGACGGCGTGGGTCAGCGCGAGCAGGTGGGCCTCGGCGAGGTCGTCGACGTGGATGTAGTCGCGCACGCAGGAGCCGTCGGGGGTGGGCCAGTCGTCGCCGTAGACCGAGATCGACTCGCGGGTGCCCGCGGCGACCTGCAGGACCAGCGGGATCAGGTGGGTCTCGACCGCGTGCCGCTCCCCGAGCGGGGTGTCGCCGGACAGGTGCGCCCCGGCGACGTTGAAGTACCGCAGGCTCGTCGCGGCCAGGCCGTGCGCCGTCGCGTAGGAGGTGATCATGTGGTCGATCGCGAGCTTGCTCGCCCCGTAGGGGTTGGTCGGCCGGGTCGGCGCGGTCTCCGGGATCGGGACCTGCTCCGGCTCGCCGTACGTGGCGGCGGTGGAGGAGAACACCAGCCGCGGTACCGCGTGCTCCCGGACGGCCTCGAGCAGCCGGAACGACGCCACGACATTGCCGTCCCAGTACTTCTCGGGCTTCTCGACGGACTCCCCGACCAGCGAGCGGGCGGCGTAGTGCAGCACGCCGTCGAACCCGCCGCGGCCCAGGACCTCCCCGGCGCGGGTCCCGAGCTCACCCTCGACGAGCTCCGCGCCCGCGGGCACGGCGTCGCGGTGGCCGGTGGACAGGTCGTCGAGCACGACGACCTCGTGGCCGGCGTCGAGCAGGTGCGCGGCGCACACGCTGCCCACGTAGCCCGCGCCGCCGGTGACGAGCAGCTTCACGTGTGCGGATCCTCCTCAGACGGCGCGGACGAGCACGGCGTGCGCGACCGGCGGAGCGACGGTCGACTTCTCGTCGTCCGAGCTCACCGGCACCGGGTCGCCGAAGCGGGAGATCGGGCCGACGTCGATCGCGTTGCCGGGCACGATCCCCGCGAGCTTCAGCTCGCCCATGAGGTCGGAGTCCAGCTGCACGTGCTCGGCGATCCGCCTGATCTCGACGCGACCGCCACCGCGGCGGGCCAGTTCGTCGAGCCGCTGCAGGCCGACCTCGAGCGTGGGCGGCACCGACGACGACGTCGATGCGTCGTCCCCGCGCTCCAGCTCCTCCAGACCCGGGATCGGGTTGCCGTAGGGCGACACGGTCGGCTTGTCGAGCAGGCGGAGCAGCTTCCGCTCGACGTCCTCGCTCATCACGTGCTCCCAGCGGCACGCCTCGGCGTGGACGAGCTCCCACTCGAGCCCGATCACGTCGATCAGCAGCCGCTCGGCGAGGCGGTGCTTGCGCATGACGGCGACGGCACGGCCGCGGCCCTCGTCGGTCAGCTCGAGGTGGCGGTCCCCGGCCACGACGACGAGTGCGTCGCGTTCCATTCGGGCCACCGTCTGGCTGACGGTCGGCCCGCTCTGTCCGAGGCGTTCGGCGATCCGCGCGCGCAGCGGGACGACGCCTTCCTCCTCGAGTTCGTAGATGGTGCGGAGGTACATCTCCGTGGTGTCGATGAGGTCGTTCACGTGGGGCCCCTTCGTTCGACGTCCAGTCTACCCAGCGCGGCTCCCGCGCACGGCGAGCCCGTCCGGGGCAGGATGGGCCGCGTGTCCGGATCCATGATCCCCCCTGCCGAACTCGCCGGCCTGCTGGGACCCGCCCCGGCCGCCGGCACCGTGCGGCCCGTGGTGCTCGACGTCCGGTGGCGTCTGGTCGGCCCGCCCGGACGCGAGGACCACGATGCCCACCGGATCCCCGGTGCGGTGTTCGTCGACCTCGACACCGAGCTGTCCGCGGGCCCCGCGCGCCCCGGCCCCGGCGGGCGCCACCCGCTGCCGGAACCCGCTGCGCTGCAGGAGGTCCTGCGCCGGGCCGGGATCCGGGACGACGCCGGCGACCAGCTCGTCGTCGCCTACGACGACCTCGACGGCTCGGTCGCCGCGCGCGCCTGGTGGCTGCTGCGCTGGGCCGGCGTCGCGCCCGGCCGGGTCCGGGTGCTCGACGGCGGGTTCGCCGGCTGGCAGGCCGCGCGGCTGCCGATCGCCGGCACCGGCCCGGGTGCCGAGGCGCCGGAACCGGAGCCCCTGCCGCCCGGCGATCTGGTGGTCCGGCCGGGCGGGATGCCCGTCGTCGACGCCGACGGGGCCGCCGCGCTGGCCCGCGACGGCGTGCTCCTCGACGCCCGCGCCGCCGCCCGCTTCCGCGGCGAGACCGAGCCGGTCGACCCGCGCGCCGGGCACGTCCCCGGTGCCCGCAGCACCCCGGCCGCGGCGAACACCGGCCCGGACGGGCGCTGGCAGCCCGCCGGCACGCTGGCCGAGCGCTTCCGCGCCGCCGGCGTCGCACCCGGTGTCGCGACCGGCGCCTACTGCGGGTCAGGCGTCAACGCCTGCGCCCTGGTGCTCGCGCTGGAGGAGTCCGGCCTCACCACCCCGGACGCCCCGGCCGCGCTGTACCCGGGGTCTTGGTCGGAGTGGAGCGCCGACCCGGACCGCCCGGCCGAGACCGGGGACCGGCCGTGGGCCGCGCGGGAGTGACCGCGCCCGCCGGCCTGGCATACGGTTCCGGCCCATGAGCGCTCGCACGTCGGTGGTGTGGACTCCGGAGTTCCTGACCTACCAGCTGTCCGACGACCACCCCCTCAACCCGGTGCGGCTGGAGTTGATGATGGAGCTGTCCCGCGGGCTGGGGGTGCTCGACGGCGTCGACCCGGTCGTCCCGGACCCGGCGGGCGAGGTGGATCTGACCCGGGTGCACACCCCCGGTTTCCAGACGGCGGTGAAGTCCGCGCCGGAGGCGCCGTTCGGCGTCGGCCACGGGCTGGGCACCGCCGACAACCCGATCTTCTTCGGCATGCACGAGGCGTCCGCGCTGATCGCGGGCGGCTCGGTCGCCGCCGCCCGGGAGATCGCCGAGGGCCGCGCGGACCGCGCGGTGAACATGGCGGGCGGGCTGCACCACGCGATGCGCGACCGCGCCGCGGGCTTCTGCGTCTACAACGACTGCTCGGTCGCGATCGCCTGGCTGCTGGAGCAGGGCTACGAGCGCATCGCCTACGTCGACGTCGACGTCCACCACGGCGACGGCGTGCAGGACTGCTTCTACGACGACCCCCGGGTGCTGACGATCTCGCTGCACCAGCACCCGCTCACGCTGTGGCCGGGCACCGGCTGGGCGGGGGAGATCGGCCGCGGTGCCGGCGAGGGCTACGCCGTCAACGTCTCGCTGCCCCCCGGCACCGGCGACGCAGGCTGGCTGCGGGCCTTCCACGGCGTCGTCCCGTCGCTGCTGGAGTCGTTCCGTCCGCAGGTGCTGGTCACCGAGTGCGGCGCGGACACCCACTCCGAGGACCCGCTGGCGAACCTGGAGCTGTCCGTCGACGGCCACCGGGCCATCTACCACGCGTTGCGCGAGATGGCCGAGACCACCGCGGGCGGCAAGTGGCTCGTGCTCGGCGGCGGTGGGTACGCGCTCTACCGGGTGGTCCCGCGCTCGTGGACGCACCTGATGGCCGTCGCCCTGGACCGCGACCTGGACCCGGACACCTCCATCCCCGCGGACTGGACCGCGCTCGCGGCGACCCGGACCCGTTCGCCGCTGCCGGTCTCGATGTCCGACGGTGCCGACCCGGCCTTCGAGCGGTGGGGCGGCTCGTTCGGCGAGCGCGTCGACTCCGCGATCCTGGAGACCCGTCGTGCGGTGTTCCCGCTGCACGGCCTCGACCCCGACGACCCGCGGGACTGAGACCGACCATGACCGAGAAGACCGACGAGACCCCGGCCGACGCCCCCGGGCACCCCTACCCGCGGCACTGGGAGGCCGACGTCGTCGCCTCCGACGGCGGGATCGTGCACCTGCGCCCGATCCTGCCCGGCGACGCCGACGCGCTGCTCGCCTTCCACGCCAAGCTGTCCGACCGCACCCGCTACCTGCGCTACTTCGGCCCGTACCCGCGGATCTCGGCGCGGGACCTGGAGCGGTTCACCGTCGTCGACCACCGGACCCGGGTCGCGTTCCTGGCGCTGCTCGGCGACGAGATCATCGCGGTCGGCCGCTACGAGGGGCTGACCCCCGGCGGCGGGGCGGCCGCCCAGGAGGGAGCGGGCACCGACAAGCCGGTCACCTCCGCGGAGGTCGCGTTCGTCGTCCGCGACGACCACCAGTCCCGCGGCCTCGGCTCGATCCTGCTCGAGCACCTCGCCGCCGCGGCCCGGGAGAACGGGCTGTCCCGGTTCGAGGCCGAGGTGCTGGTGGAGAACCACGCCATGGTGCGGGTGTTCCGCGAGGCCGGCTACGGCGTCACGCGGGCCTTCGCCGAGGGCGTCCTGCACCTCGAGTTCGACATCGACCCCACCGAGAAGTCGATCGCGGTCCGCTACGCGCGCGAGCAGGCCGCCGAGGCCCGCAGCGTCGCGAACCTGCTGCACCCGACCTCGGTGGCGGTGATCGGTGCGTCGGCGGACGAGACCAAGATCGGCCACGCCGTCCTGCTGAATTTGCTGCGCGCCGGGTTCACCGGCCCCGTCTACCCGGTCAACCCCGACGCCCGCTCGGTGCGGGGCGTGCGCGCCTACCCGTCGGTGATCGACATCCCGGACGAGGTGGACCTCGCGGTCGTCGCCGTCCCGGCCGCGAACATCGACGAGGTCATGGACTCCTGCCTGGCCAAGGGCGTGAAGGTGCTGGTCGTGATCAGCTCCGGCTTCGCCGACGGCGGCACCGTCGCCGAGCGCAGGCTGGTCGCCGAGGCGCGGGCGCACGGGATGCGGGTGGTCGGGCCGAACGCACTCGGCGTCGCCAACCCCGACCCGTCGGTGCGGCTCAACGCGACCCTCGCCCCGCGGATGCCCGGGTACGGGCGCACCGGGTTCTTCTGCCAGTCCGGCGCGCTCGGCAGCGCCATCCTCGCCAACGCCCGCACCCGCGGGCTCGGCCTGTCGTCGTTCGTGTCGGCGGGCAACCGCGCCGACGTGTCCGGCAACGACCTGATGCAGTACTGGCAGACCGACCCGAGCACCGAGCAGGTGCTGCTCTACCTGGAGACCTTCGGCAACCCGCGCAAGTTCGCCCGGGTCGCCCGCAGGCTGGCCCGCACCAAGCCGGTGATCGCGGTGAAGTCCGGCCGGCACACCGGGACGCTGCCGTCGCTGGCCTCGGTCGGGGCGCCGATCGACGAGTCCAGCGTGCAGGCGCTGTTCGAGCAGTCCGGGGTCATCCGGGTGCAGACACTGCCGCAGATGTTCGACACCGCCCTGCTCATCGCCCACCAGCCGCTGCCGAAGGGCCGCCGGGTCGCGGTCGTCGGCAACTCCACCGCGGTGAACCTGCTGGTCCTCGACGGGCTGCTCGACGAGGGCCTGGAGCTGGCGGGGGACCCGGTCGACGTCGGCACCCAGGCCTCGCCGGAGGCGTTCGCCGGCGCGGTCCGCGCGACCCTGGACGGCGACGCCCGCCCGGACGCGCTCATCGCGGTGTTCGTCCCGCCGGTCGCGGTGGCCGGCCGGGACCACGCGCACGCCCTGCGCGACGCCGCGGACGGTGCCGGGGTCCCGGTCATCGCGGTGTTCCTCGCCGCCGAGGGCATCCCGGCGGAGCTGTCGGTACCCGGCGCCGACGGCACGCCCGGCCGCGGGTCGGTGCCGAGCTTCGCCAGCCCCGAGCGGGCCACGTCGGCGCTGGGCCGGGTCAGCCGCTACGCGCAGTGGCGTGACACCCCGGTCGGGGAGTTCGTCGTGTCCGAGGGCATCGACGCCGACCGCGCGCGGGAGCTCATCGCGTCGTTCGGGCCGGACAGCCGGCACCCCCTCACCGACGACGAGGCCGTCGACCTGCTCGCCTGCTACGGCCTGGAGGTGATCACCTTCCGCCGGGCCAAGGGCGCCGACGACGCCGTCGCCGCCGCCGAGCAGCTCGGCTACCCGGTGGTCATCAAGGCGACCGCGGACCAGTGGCGGCACCGCGGCGACTTCGTCGGGGTGCGCCTGGACCTGGTCTCGGAGGAGGCCCTGCGCGTCGCGCACGCGGAGCTGTCGCGGGTGACCGGGTCCGACGAGGTCTACGTGCAGCGGATGGCCCCGAAGGGCACGTCGTGCACGGTGGAGGTCGTCGACGACCCGTCGTTCGGGTCGCTGGTCGCGTTCGGGCTGTCCGGGATGGCGACCGAGCTGCTCGACGACCGCGCCTACCGGGTCCTGCCGGTGTCGACCGAGGACGCGGCCCGGCTGGTGCGGGCCCCGCGGGCGGCGCCGCTGCTCACCGGCTACCGCGGCACCGACCCGGTCGACCTCGCCGCGCTGGAGGACGTCGTGCTGCGGATCGGGCGGCTCGTCGAGGACCTGCCGCAGGTCCGCTCGCTCGCCCTCGACCCGGTGCTGGCCTCGCCGCAGGGCGCGTTCGTGGCCGGCGCCCGGGTGACGCTCGGCCCGGTGCCCGACCGCCGCGACGCGGGCCCCGCCGCCTGCGCTGACCCGCCCGCCCACCCCGGGAGCCCCCGGTGCCGTCGCCGGGCACCCGCCGGGTGGCCCCCAGGGGAACCTTCGTGGCTTAGAGCGCTACGAGGGTTCCCCTGGGTGCACGGCGCGCCGTGCACGGGGGCCGCGGGCACACCCCCGGGGGGCGGGCGTCGCAGCGGTCAGGTGCGGAAGGTGACCTGCAGGGTCGGGGCGCTGGTGTCGGCGAAGAAGTCGTTGCCCTTGTCGTCCATCACGACGAACGCCGGGAAGTCCTCGACCTCGATCTTCCAGACCGCCTCCATGCCGAGCTCGGGGTACTCGAGCACGTCGACCTTGCGGATGCAGTCCTGGGCCAGACGGGCGGCCGGGCCGCCGATGGAGCCCAGGTAGAAGCCGCCGTTCGCGGCGCAGGAGTCCACGACCTGCTTCGACCGGTTCCCCTTCGCCAGCATCACGAGGGACCCGCCGGCCTCCTGGAACTGCTGGACGTAGGAGTCCATCCGGCCGGCCGTCGTCGGACCGAAGGAGCCCGAGGCGTAGCCCTCGGGGGTCTTGGCCGGTCCGGCGTAGTAGACGGCGTGGTCCTTGAGGTACTGCGGCATCGGCTCGCCGGCGTCGAGCCGCTCGGCGATCTTGGCGTGCGCGATGTCGCGGGCGACGACCAGCGGCCCGGTCAGCGACAGCCGGGTCTTCACCGGCAGCTGCGACAGCTGCGCGCGGATCTCGTCCATCGGCCGGTTCAGGTCGACCCGCACGACCTCGTCGGACAGATCGGCGTCGGTGGCCTCGGGCAGGTACTGGGCCGGGTCGCGCTCCAGCTGCTCCAGGTAGACCCCGGACGGGGTGATCTTCGCCTTGGCCTGGCGGTCCGCCGAGCAGGACACCGCGACGCCGACCGGCAGCGAGGCGCCGTGCCGGGGCAGCCGGATGACGCGCACGTCGTGGCAGAAGTACTTGCCGCCGAACTGGGCGCCGATCCCGAAGTTGCGGGTCAGCTCCAGGACCTGCTGCTCCAGGTCGGTGTCGCGGATGGCGTGCCCGAGCGGCGAGCCCTCGGTCGGCAGGTTGTCCAGGTAGCGGGCCGAGGCCAGCTTGGCGACCTTCAGGTTGAACTCCGCCGACATGCCGCCGACGACGATCGCCAGGTGGTACGGCGGGCAGGCCGCGGTACCGAGGCTACGCAGCTTCTCGTCCAGGAACGCCGCGAGCCGCTTCGGGTTCAGCAGCGCCTTGGTCTCCTGGTAGAGGAAGGTCTTGTTGGCCGAGCCGCCGCCCTTGGCCATGACCAGGAACTCGTAGTACGGGTCCCGGCCCGGCTTGGCGTACAGCTCGACCTGCGCGGGCAGGTTGGTGCCGGTGTTCTTCTCGTCCCAGAAGCTGATCGGCGCCATCTGGCTGTAGCGCAGGTTCAGCTCCTGGTAGGCCTCGAAGACCCCGCGCGACACCGCGGCCTCGTCGTCGCCGCCGGTCAGCACGGTCTCGGTCTTCTTGCCGACGACGATCGCGGTGCCGGTGTCCTGGCACATCGGCAGCACCCCGCCCGCGGACACGCAGGCGTTGCGCAGCAGGTCGGTGGCGACGAACCGGTCGTTGCCGGAGGCCTCGGGGTCGTCGATGATGGCGCGCAGCTGCTTCAGGTGCGAGGGTCGCAGCAGGTGCTGGATGTCGGTGACGGCCGCGCGGACCAGTCCGGTGATCGTCTCCGGAGGGACCTCGAGGAAGGTGCGGCCCGCGGCCTCGGTCACGGTTCCCGCGGGCAGGTCGAGCTCGCGGTACTCGGTGTCGTCCGGGCCGAGCGGGAGCACGTCGGTGTGGTGGAACTCGGGCATGGCGGGGACGCTACCGGCCGTTGCCGGGCAGGCACCGCAGGTGGAGACGCAGGCGACGTGTGACCGGCGCTAAGCGGACGAGCCTCCGGTTACTGCTGTAGTGTGGGCCACATGCCTGGCTCGATCCTGGGAACCTCCGTCCGCCGCGTCGAGGACGCCGACCTGATCACCGGTGCGAGCACCTTCGTCGGCAACCTGGTCCACGGTGCCGACGCACCGGCGGGCCTGGCCCATGTGGCGTTCGTCCGCTCGCCGGTGGCGCACGCGCTGCTCACCGGTATCGACACCACCGAGGCCGCGGCCGCGCCCGGCGTCCTCGCCGTGTACACCGCGGCCGACCTCGACCTGCCCGCCCACCACGGCCTGATGGTCCTCAACCCGGCGCTGCCGCGCCCGCCGCTGGCGACCGACCGGGTGCGGTTCGTCGGCGAGGCGGTGGCGCTGGTCGTCGCCGAGAGCCGCGCCGCCGCCGTCGACGCCACCGAGCTCGTCGAGGTCGGCTACGACCCGCTGCCCGCGGTCACCGACATCGAGGCCGCGCTCGCCGACGACGCCCCGCTGCAGTTCCCCGACCAGGGCAGCAACCTGGCCGCGGGCGAGCGGGGGACCGGCGACCCGCTCGACGGCGCCGAGGTCGTCGTCCGCGCGCGGATGGTGAACCAGCGCGTCGCGGCCGTCCCGATGGAGGGCAACGCGATCGTCGCCGACCCCACCACCACCGACTTCCCGCTCACCGTGCACGTCTCCACCCAGATGCCGCACGGCTTCCGCACCCAGCTCGCCGGACTGACCGGTCTGGAGGCCGACCAGGTCCGGGTGATCGCCCCGCATGTCGGCGGCGGGTTCGGCGCGAAGGCCGGTGTGCTCGCCGAGCACACCGCCACCGTCGCCGCCGCCCGGGCGCTGGGGCGGCCGCTGGCCTGGGTCGAGACCCGCTCGGAGAACCTCGTCTCGATGCCGCACGGCCGCGGCCAGGTCGGCTACTACGAGCTCGGCCTCACCCGCGACGGCCGGATGACCGGCCTGCGCGTGCGGGTCGTCGGGGACGCCGGGGCCTACGCCGGCTTCGGCGGCGCGCTCCCGCTGCGCACCACCTACCTCATGGCGACCGGCGTCTACGACATCACGGACCTGCGCTACGACGCCGTCTCCGCGCTGACCAACACCACCCCGATGGGCGCCTTCCGCGGCGCGGGACGCCCCGAGGCCGCCGCCCACCTGGAGCGCCTGGTCGACGTCGCCGCCGCCGAGCTGGGCATCGACCCGGTCGAGCTGCGCCGGCGCAACCTGCTCGCGCCCGACGTCTTCCCGTACACCACCCCGACCGGCGCCCGCTACGACGTCGGCGACTACGACCTGCCGCTGCGCGAGGCCCTGCGCATCGCCGGCTACGACGAGCTGCGCGCCGAACAGGCCCGCCGCCGCGAGGCGGGCGACCCGGTGCGCCTGGGCATCGGCATCGCGGTCTACGTCGAGGTCACCGCCGGGGGCGGGGGCGGCGAGTACGGCTCGGTGACCGTGCACGACGACGGCACGGCGACCGTGTCGGCCGGCACCTCGGCGCACGGTCAGGGGCACGCGACGTCGTTCGCGATGCTGGTGTCGGACCGGCTCGGCATCCCGATGGACCGGATCCGCTACGTCCAGTCCGACACCGCGCTCGTCCCGCGCGGCGCCGGGACCGGCGGCTCGCGGTCGCTGCAGCTCGGCGGGACCGCGGTGTCCGAGGCCGCGCACGAGCTGTACGAGCGGGCCCGCAAGCTCGCCGCGCACCTGCTGGAGGCCGCCGCGGAGGACGTCGAGATCACCGACGAGGGCATCTTCGGCGTCGCCGGTGTGCCCGGCGGCCCGACCGCGACCTGGAGCGACGTGCACCGCCAGGCCGCCGCCACGGGGGAGGAGCTGCACGTCGGGCTCGACTCCGCGCAGGACGGGGCGACCTTCCCGTTCGGGGCGCACCTGTCGGTGGTCGAGGTCGACACCGACACCGGCCGGGTCACCCCGCGCCGGCACGTCGCCGTCGACGACTGCGGGCGGATCCTGAACCCGCTGCTCGTCGAGGGCCAGCAGCACGGCGGGCTCGCCCAGGGCGTCGCCCAGGCGCTGCACGAGGAGGTCCTGTTCGACGACGAGGGCCAGCCCCTGACCTCCAGCCTCGCCGCGTACACGATCCCGACCGCGGCCGACCTGTTCTCCTTCGAGACCGCGACGACCGAGACCCCGACCCCGCTGAACTCGCTCGGCGCCAAGGGCATCGGCGAGTCCGCGACGATCGGGTCGACCCCCGCGGTGCAGAACGCCGTGGTCGACGCACTGTCGGACCTGGGTGTGCGGCACATCGACCTGCCCTGCACCCCCGAGCGGGTGTGGCGGGCCGTCGCCGCGGCCCGCGCCGGGGCGCCGGAGCAGGCGTGGCGGGAGCCGCCCGCGGTCTTCGACGACCTGCCCGTGCGCGGCGGTGGCGCCGAGGACGACGCCGCGATCTGACCCGGGTGCCGGCCCGGGTCGGTCACCGCCGGGCCGTGGGAGTGCCGTGGCGGATCCACACCCGCTGTCCGGCATCCACACCTGCTGCAACGGGTGTGGTCACCGGACAGCGGGTGTGGCTGCGGACCGCCACGAGGCCGGGTCGGCGAGGGCGGGCGGTCACCTGCGGGCGGGACGGGTGGCGCCGCACCGGCGGGGCGGATGCCCGGACGGGGCCGCCCCGTCGCCGTGGTGGCGGAACGCGTGTCGCGGTCCGTCGACGGTGTCAGCCGTACGGGTGAGTTCGGCCCGTCCACCGGCCGGGACGCGCGGTAACCCACCCCCTGACTGTCCCGCGGGCCCCCGGTGGCGCAGACTCTCCGCCGGACGGCAACCGATACCGGGAGGCACCCGCACGATGAGGCTCGCGACGATCCGGACCGCGACCGGGCACCGGGCGGTGCGCGTCGACGGCGACACCGCCCTCGAGACGGGGGAGGCCGACGTGCGGGCGCTGCTGGAGCGCCCCGACTGGGCCGAGCACGCCGCGGGCGCGGCGGGCCCGGTCCACGAGACCGCCGGCCTGGACTACGCGCCGCTGGTGCCGTCGCCCGAGAAGATCATCTGCATCGGGCTGAACTACCGCGACCACGTGCTCGAGATGGGCAACGAGCTGCCCGAGTACCCCACGGTCTTCGGCAAGTTCGCGCCCGCCCTGGTCGGCGCCCACGACGAGATCGAGCTGCCCGAGCAGTCCGACCGGGTGGACTACGAGGCCGAGCTGGCCGTCGTCATCGGGCGTTCGGTCCGGCGCGCCGACCGCGAGGCGGCGACGGCCGCCATCGCCGGGTACACCGTGCTCAACGACGTGTCGATGCGCGACTACCAGCGGCGCACCAAGCAGTTCCTGCAGGGCAAGACCTGGGAGCACTCGACGCCGCTCGGGCCGGTGCTGGTCACCCCCGACGAGCTGCCCGCCGACCCGGCCGCCGGTGGCGCGCTGCGGATCTCCTCGGAGCTGTCCGGGGAGACCATGCAGGACTCCACGACCGACCAGCTCGTGTTCGGCGCGGTGGACCTGGTCGTCTACCTGTCGGAGATCCTCACGCTCAACCCGGGCGACGTCATCGCCACCGGCACCCCCGGCGGCGTCGGCGACGCGCGCACGCCCCCGCGCTACCTCACCGACGGCGCCGAGATCGTCACCGCCGTGGAGGGGATCGGCGAGTGCCGCAACGTGTGCCGGGCGGTGCGGTGACCCCCGCGCGCACCCCCGGCGACGGCCGCGCCCTCGTCCCGCCACCGGTGGGCGACGCGCTGGCCTGGGCCGGCGACGGCCAGGCCCACCTGCGCGGGCTGATGACCCGGATGGCGGGCGAGGCGTTCCGCGCCCCGTCGGCGCTGCCGGGCTGGACCCGCGCGCACGTGCTCACCCACCTGGCCCGCAACGCCGACGCCATGGTGAACCTGCTGACCTGGGCGCGGACCGGCGTCGAGACCCCGGCCTACCCCGATCCCGCGTCCCGCGACGCCGACATCGAGGCCGGCGCCGGGCGCAGCTCCGACGAGATCCGCGCCGACGTCGTCGCCGCCTCCGACCGGCTCGCCGACGCGGTCCGGGCGATGCCCGAGAAGGCCTGGTCGGCGACCGTGCGCAACCCGCAGGGCGTCGAGATGCCGGTGACGGCGGTGCCCTGGAACCGGGCCCGCGAGGTGTGGATCCACGCCGTCGACCTCGACGTCGGCGCCTCGTTCAAGGACCTGCCGATCCCGATGCGGGAGGTGCTGGTCGCCGACGTGGTCGCGCGGCTGGAGCGCAAGCCCGGCTGCCCGCACGTGCGCCTGGAGGAGGTCCGCACCGGCGCGACGCTGGAGTTCGGGCCGGGGCCCGCCGGGCCGGACGGCGCCGAGCCGCGCGACCTCGGCACGGTCCGCGGCAAGGCGCACGACATCATCGCCTGGCTGCTCGGCCGCCCGTTCGACAAGGGCCTGCGCGACGCCGACGGGAAGCTCCCGCCGCCGCTACCGGTCTGGCTCTGACCCCGGCTCCGCCGCGGGCCGGTCGCGGCCCTCGAGCGCGTCCAGGCGTGCGGTGGCCCGGCCGAGCTGGCGGGCCATCTCGTCGAGCCGGGCCTGCAGCAGCGCCATCTCCGCGGTGAGCACGGCGACCGCGCCCGCCGCGGCGACCGGGTCGCCGATCAGCCCGTCGGCCGCCTCGGTGCCGTGCGGGTCGGGGTGCTCGGCGAACCCCGCCGCGTCGCCGGGCGTGGTCAGCGGGCCCGTCGCGACGTCGTCGGGCAGCAGGGTGAGCTCGGCCAGCTCGGCGAAGCGCTGCGCCGACAGCACCGGACGGGCCCCGGCGCACCGCAGGCACACCGGTTCCAGTCGGCGCCAGCCGTGCTGCCCGGAGCCGGTGTCGGCGAGCACCGCGACCCGCGCCCCGCAGCGGCAGGGCCGCATCCGGATCGTGCGCACCCGCTGCCGGGCGTAGCGCAGGCCCAGCTCGTAGCGACGGAACCGGCCGGAGACGGCCACCTCGAGCAGGATCGCGCCCTGGTGCTCGGGCGCGCACGCCAGCTCGCGGGCGTCGTCGGCGGTGTGGAAGCAGTAGAACCCGCAGTCGCACCACCGTGACGGGCAGGCGTGCCGGCAACCGTGCGCGCACACCGCGTCGTCGACCGTGCGGTAGACGTGCGCCCGCCCGAGCGTCACACCGCTGAAGCCCACCGTCGTGCCGTCCGCGGACAGCATCGGGAACGCCAGCTTGTGGCCCTCCAGCGGGCCGGTCGGGTACTCCAGCGGGGTCCGGCGGAACAGCCCGCGCACCCGGTCAGTCCTCGTGGGACCCCGAGTGCGCCGGCTGCGGGGCGGCCGGCGTCCACTCGGTGAACTCGGGCTCGACGGTGCGCGCCGGGCGCGGGCGCTCCTGGGCGTCGGCCACCCGGTCGGCCTCGTGGTCCACGGCGAATCCCTCGGAGATCTTGCGGCCCAGCCTCATGACGCCTCCCGTGTGCTCCGGGTCCCGGCCACCTGGTGGACGTGGCCGCCGTCACCAGGCTGACCGTTCGTCGCGGGGTTGTCCAGGGCGGAACGGGTGAGGAGGGTGCGGGGACGGATCACAGCCGGCGCCGGGCCCGGCCTCGGTAACGTCCTGTGCCAGGACGGGGACCGGGGGTGGTCGATGCGGGGCGAGGCGCGCTACGGGCTCGAGCACGAGCTCGCGCTGCTGCGGGACGACGGGACGGTGGCCGACCACCGGTCGCTGACCCACGCGCAGGTCGCGGCGGTCGTCGACGAGCTGCCGGAGCTGCCCGGGGACCAGACCGACCTGCGGATCGGCGACGCCGGCATCCGCCGCAAGCGCTGGTACGCCGAGGGCTACGAGCGCCTCGACGAGAACGGCGGGCTGCTCCGGTTCGACCCCAAGGGCATCGAGATCCGGACCCGCGTGCACGACTCGGTCGAGGCCGCCGCCGACGCGCTGGCCGCCGACGCGGTCACCCTGGCCGCGGTGGCCGCCCGGCACGGACTGCGCCCCGTCGCGTTCGCCCACCACCCGCAGCTGTCGGCCTACCGGCTGGACCCCCCGCCGAACGCCCACGAGCGGGCGCTGATGGCGGCCTCGCCGGAGGAGCGGACCTCGCACCTGCACATGGTGACCTGGGGGCCGGACCTGAACCTGTCTTTCCCCGAGTCGGGCACCGACCCCGCCGTGCTGGCCGACGCGGCGGCGAAGCTGACCTTCTACAGCCCCTACCTGGTGCCGTGGTCGTTCTCCTCGCCGTTCCGCGACGGCCGGGTCTGGGGCGGGCTGTCGGCGCGCACCGCGCGTCGCACCGGGGCGCGCCCGGCGGCGCTGGCCTACCTGCCGCCCGACGCCCCGCTGCTGGTGACCGACCCCACCCTGGTGCGGCACGCGGGGATCCCCGGGGAGGTGGGGCGGATCGAGTTCAAGGCGTTCGACGCCGTCCCGGCGGTCGCGGGGGAGGAACCCGCCGACGGCGTGGGCACCGACCTGCCCGCGGCGCTGCTGAGCCTGCTGACCGGCCTGCTGCGCGACGACACGCTGCCCGGCCGGCGCCGGACCCCGGACACGGCGGCGCACCGCCGCTCGGCGCTGCGGGGCTGGGCCGACCCGGCGGTGCGGGCGGGGTCGCAGGCCGTCCTCGACGCCGCGACCGCCGCGCTGGCCGGCGACGACGCCCACGGCGCGCGGCTGGCGTCGCTGGCACGGCGGCTGGCGCGCCGCGAGACCCCCGCGGACCGGATGCTGGCCCGCCACCGCGCGGGCGGCGGCATCCCGGGGCTGGGGCACCCGGCGACGCACGGCGCAGGCTGAACCGGTCCCGCCCGGCCGGCCGGGCCCCGGCGACGCGCGCCGGGGCCCCGGTCGGGCTCAGCGGTAGCTGTGCTCCTCGGCGGGGTACTCGCCGTGCGCCACGTCGGCGGCGAACGCGGCCGCCGCGTCGTGCAGGGCCGAGCCGAGCTCCGCGTACTTCCTGACGAAGCGCGGCACCTTCCCGCGGTTCATCCCGGCCATGTCCGACCAGACGAGGACCTGGGCGTCGCAGTCGGGCCCGGCGCCGATGCCGACGGTCGGGATGCGCAGCTCCCCGGTCACCCGCTTGGCGACGTCGGCGGGCACCATCTCCATCACGACGGCGAACGCGCCCGCCTCCTGCACGGCCAGCGCGTCCTCGACGAGCCGGTCGGCGGCGTCGCCGCGGCCCTGGATGCGGAACCCGCCCAGCGCGTGCTCGCTCTGCGGGGTGAACCCGAGGTGGCCCATCACCGGCACGCCGGACGCGGTGAGCGCCTCGACCTGCGGCGCGAAGCGCGCACCGCCCTCGAGCTTGACCGCGTGCGCCCCACCCTCCTTCATGAACCGGAACGCCGTCTCCTGCGCCTGCGCGGGGGAGATCTGGTAGCTGCCGAACGGCAGGTCGGCGACGACGAGCGCGCTGCGGGCGCCGCGCACCACGGCGCGGGTCAGCGGGACCAGGTCGTCGACCGTGACCGGGATGGTGTTGTCGTGGCCGAACACGTTGTTGCCCGCGGAGTCGCCGACGAGCAGCACCGGGATGCCGGCGTCGTCGAAGATCTCGGCGGAGTAGACGTCGTAGGCGGTCAGCATGGGCCAGCGCCGGCCCTCCTGCTTCCACTGCAGCAGGTGGTGGACGCGGGTCCGCTTCGGCGGGGTCGCGGGCGCCCGGTACGGGGCCGCCACCTCTCCGCTCTCCTGTGTGCTCACCGGTGAGCTCCTTCCGTGCCTCGAGGCCCACGCTGGTCGTGGGTCCCCGGGTTCGCCGTCGATGGCGGACGCCAGGGTGGCAGCGCACGGGCCCCGACCGCCCCGTGGTGTGGGCACCCTCACCCGGGCCGTGACCCGCGACCGGTCACCGTCGGGGGTCGGTGGCATGCTCACGGTCATGCTCCCTCGGCTGTTGCGACGACGTGCCCACCGACGAGAGACACCGGCCCCGGCCCGCCGGCGGGCGCGTCCGGCCGCGCTCGCCGTGCTCGGTGCGGCGACCCTCGTCCTGGTCGGCGCGTGCGCCGACGCGGGCACCGGCGACCAGCCGCAGGCCGCGCAGAACCCGCCGGAGCTGGCGCAGTTCTACGACCAGCAGCTGCAGTGGGGCCCCTGCGCGGACTACGCCCCCACCGCGGACGACGCGCAGACCTACGCCGACCCGCAGTTCGACTGCACCCGGGTGACCGTCCCGCAGGACTACGCCCGGCCCGGCGACGGGAAGACGATGCAGATCGCGCTGCTGCGCAAGAAGGCGACCGGAGCGAAGATCGGCTCGCTGTTCGCCGACCCGGGCGGCCCCGGTGCCTCGGGCACCTCGTTCGTCGCGCGCCAGGCCGCCACCTGGGCCACCAACGGTCTGGGGGACCGGTTCGACCTGGTCGGGTTCGACCCCCGTGGCACCGGTGCGAGTCTGCCGAAGATCCAGTGCCTCACCGACGCGGAGAACGACGAGGAGCGCACCAAGGTCTTCGCCGACCCCTCGCCCGCCGGGGTCGCCGCCGCCGAGGCCGACAGCCGTCAGTTCGCCGAGCGCTGCACCCAGCGCACCGGGGCCGACGTGCTGGCGAACGTCGGCACCCGTGACGTCGCGAAGGACATGGACGTCATGCGGGCCGCCGTCGGCGACCAGAAGATGACCTACGCCGGTTTCTCCTACGGCACCGAGCTCGGCACCGCCTACGCCGAGGCGTTCCCGCAGAACGTCCGCGCGCTGCTGCTCGACGGCGCGATCGACCCGACGCAGTCGACCATCGACTCCACGGTCAAGCAGAACGCCGGGTTCCAGCTCGCGTTCGACAACTTCGCCGAGGACTGCACCAGCCGCCCCGGCTGCCCGTTGGGCACCGACCCGGCGAAGGCGACCCAGGCGTTCCAGACGGTGATGCGGCCACTGATCGACACGCCCGCGAAGGTCGGAGACGGGCGCGTCCTGAGCTTCTCCGACGCCCAGACCGGCGTCAGCCAGGCGCTCTACGTCTCCCAGCTGTGGCCCGCGCTGCAGCAGGGGATCTCGCAGGTCGCGAACGGCAACGGCGACCTGCTGATGCGCCTGGCCGACCTCTACTACGAGCGCGACGACCAGGGCCGCTACTCGAACATGCTGCAGGCCTTCCAGTCGATCAGCTGTGTGAACCAGCCGGCGCTGAAGGAGCCGTCGGAGGCCCTGGAGCTGGCGACGCGGGCCGACGAGGCCGCCCCGTTCCGCTCCACCGGCCGCGGCCCGGTCGGTGCCCGCGACGCGTGCGCGTTCTGGCCGGTCCCGCCCACCAGCGAGCCGCACACGCCGAAGGTCGACGGGCTCCCGCCGGTCGTCGTGGTGTCGGTCACCGGTGACCCGGCCACGCCGTACCAGGCCGGGGTCGACCTGGCCCAGCAGCTGAACGGCAGCCTGATCACGGTCAACGGCAACCAGCACACCGCGTCACTGCAGGGTGACGCGTGCACCGACAAGCTCGCGATCGACTATCTGGTGAACCTCACGCTCCCGCCGCAGGGCGCGGAGTGCACGCTCGCGCCCAGCTGAGGGCCGTCGTCGGGGGTGTGCGGGCGACGACGACCGGGTCGCCCGCACACCCCGGTAACTTCCGCGTAACACGGGGTTCCTAGGCTCCGCCGCATGGACCGCCAGCAGGAGTTCGTGCTCCGCACGCTCGAGGAACGCGATATCCGTTTCGTCCGTCTCTGGTTCACGGACGTGCTCGGATACCTCAAGTCGGTGGCGGTGGCCCCGGCCGAGCTGGAGGGCGCCTTCGCCGAGGGCATCGGCTTCGACGGCTCGGCCATCGAGGGCTTCGCCCGCGTCTACGAGTCCGACATGGTCGCCAAGCCCGACCCGTCGACGTTCCAGGTGCTGCCCTGGGAGACCGCCTCGGGCGAGCACTACTCGGCGCGGATGTTCTGCGACATCGCCATGCCCGACGGGTCGCCGTCCTGGGCCGACCCGCGGCACGTGCTGACCCGCGCGCTGAACAAGGCGGGCGAGGCCGGGTTCACCTGCTACGTGCACCCGGAGATCGAGTTCTACCTGCTGCGCGACCTGCCCGGCGACGGCACCCGGCCCGTCCCGGCGGACTCCGGCGGCTACTTCGACCAGGCCAGCCACGACGTCGCCCCGCACTTCCGGCGCAACACCATCGAGACGCTGGAGTCGATGGGCATCTCGGTGGAGTTCTCCCACCACGAGGGCGGCCCCGGCCAGCAGGAGATCGACCTGCGCTACGCCGACGCCCTGACCATGGCCGACAACCTCATGACGTTCCGCTACGTCGTGAAGGAGGTCGCGCTCACCCAGGGCGTGCGGGCCTCGTTCATGCCCAAGCCGTTCTCCGAGCACCCCGGCTCGGCCATGCACACGCACTTCTCGCTGTTCGAGGGCGACCACAACGCCTTCCACGACCCGGACGATCCCTACGAGCTGTCCGCGACCGGCAAGGCGTTCGTCGCCGGCGTGCTCAAGCACGCCCGGGAGATCACCGCGGTCACCAACCAGTGGGTCAACTCCTACAAGCGCCTCATCACCGGCGGCGAGGCCCCGACCGCGGTGTCCTGGGGCCACGCGAACCGCTCCGCGCTGGTCCGGGTCCCGATGTACTCGCCGGGCAAGTCGTCCTCGCGCCGGGTGGAGGTCCGGACGCTGGACTCCGCGTGCAACCCCTACCTCGCCTACGCGGTCATCCTGGGCGCCGGCCTCACCGGCATCCAGAAGGGCTACGAGCTGCCCCCGCCCACCGAGGACGACGTGTGGGCCCTGACCGACACCGAGCGCCGGGCGCTGGGCTACGAGCTGCTCCCGCAGAACCTCACCGAGGCCCTCGACGTCATGGAGAAGAGTGAGCTCGTCGCCGAGTACCTCGGCGAGCACGTGTTCGACTTCTTCCTGCGGAACAAGCGGGCCGAGTGGGACGCCTACCGCCGGAACGTGACGCCGCACGAGCTCGCGACGTATCTTCCCGTGCTGTGACCGACTTCTCGGACGAGATCATCCTGGGCCCGCTGCCCAAGGGCATCACGCGGGCCGGTGAGGGCCAGTACAAGCGGGTGTGGAACGTGCTGGGCCACACCTACTGGGCGAAGGCCGTCAGCGAGACCAGCTTCGCCTTCGAGACCCTCGACCCGCCCGGCACGGGCGTCCCGCCGCACGTGCACCCGACCCAGGACGAGCACATCCACGTCCTCGACGGCGTGTTCACGCTCTACCTGGACGGGCAGTGGGAGAAGGCCGGGCCGGGCGACACCGTCCTCATGCCCAAGGGCCTGCCGCACGCCTACTACAACAAGGAGCAGGGCGACGCCCGCGCGCTGTTCTGGGTCAGCCCGGCCGGCCGGCTGGCGTCGCTGTTCGACCGGCTGCACGACCTGACCGACCCGGCCGAGGTCGTGCGGCAGTCGGCGCTGCACGACGTCGACTTCCTGCCGCCGGGCAGCGTCCCCGGCGCCGACTAGGGCGTGTCCTGTAAGTCGGTGCGCAGCCACAACACGGTCGCGGCGATGATGATCTCCGATCGGTAGTAGGCCACGCGCTTCGCGTAGCGGGTGGCGAGGGCGCGGAACTGTTTGAGCCGGTTGAAGCAGCGTTCGACCACGTTGCGACTGGTGTAGAGGGCCGGGTCGAACGCCGGTGGGCGACCGCCGCGGGGGCCCTTCGCGCGTCGGCGCTGGATCTGGTCGCTGCGTTCGGGGCTGGTGAACGCGATGCGGCGCCGGCGTAGCGCCGCGCGGGTCGAGGGGTGGGAGTAGGCCTTGTCGGCCAGCACCCGGTCGGGCCGGGTGCGTGGTCGGCCGGGTCCGTCTCGGCCGACCACGATCTGATCGAGCAGCGGGAGCAGTTGTGGGTTGTCCCCGGCCTGGCCCGGGGTGAGGATCACCGACATCGGCAGTCCGCGCCCATCGACCGCGAGATGAATCTTGCTGGTCAGCCCGCCACGGGACCGTCCGAGGGCTTCTCCGTCGACGGCGAGGGCTTCGACCCACCCAGTGGTGCAGCCCCCTTTTTCCGGGCACCGGCGGAGTGCTGGTGAGCCCGGACGCTGCTGGAATCGATGCTGAAGGTCCACTCCACGTTCCCGACGGCGTCATCCTTGACGATCACGTCGTCGAGGATGCGTTCCCAGGTGCCGTCCGCGGTCCAGATCCGCAGGCGTTCATGCGCGGTCTTCCAGGGTCCGTAGCGCTCGGGCAGGTCGCGCCACGGGGCGCCGGTGCGCAGCTTCCACAGGATCGCGTTGATCACCTGACGGTGATCGCGCCACCGCCGGCCTCGCCCTGCGACCGGGGGCAGCAACGGCTCGATTCGCGCCCAGGCCTTGTCCGTCAGCTCACCCCGACCCACCACCCGAGCATGATCACCGACAGCAGGTCAGAACCCTTACAGGACACGCCCTAGCGGGTGTTGCCCGACGCGCGGTGGTAGCCGGCGAAGATCTCCTCGAGCTCCCCGCCGGTGATCACCGCGTCGAGGTCGTCGAAGCCGTCGGGTGCGCGGCGCTCGACCTCGTCGATGACCCGTTCCGGGCCACCCACGCGGTTGCGGAGCACGACGTCGGCGGTCATCGGCAGCCGTTCGGCCTCGTACGCGGCCAGCGCCGCCGCCGGGTCGCCGCCCGCGGCCAGGTGCCGGGCGAGCGACTCGGCGTCGAGGATCGCCTGCCCGGCGCCGTTGGAGCCCATCGGGACCATCGGGTGCGCGGCGTCGCCGAGCAGGGTGACCCGCCCGTGCGACCAGCGCGGCAGCGGGTCCCGGTCGCACATCGGGAACTCGAAGATCTCCGGTGTCGCGGCGACCAGCGCGAGGTGGTCGACGTCGTCGAGGTGGAAGCGGCGGGCGTGGGCGAGGGTCTCGTCGCGGTCGGCGGGCCGTGACCAGTCCTGGCGCTGCGGGGCGGGGTCGCCGTCGGCGTCGGTCGCGATGCACACCGCCCAGTTCGTGAGGACCGTCCCCGGCGCGCTGCCGGCGCCGACCGGATAGACCACCAGCTTGGCGGCGTTCCCGCCCGCGACGACCATCGAGCGGCCCCCGCGGAACGCCGGCCAGTCCGTCGCGCCGCGCCACATCGACACCCCGTTCCAGTGCGGCGGTCCCTCGCCCGGGAACAGGCCCGCCCGCACCGCGGAGTGGATGCCGTCCGCGCCGACCAGCACGTCGCCGGTCGCCTCCGGCAGGGCGTCGTCGGCGAAGCGGACCCGGACACCCCCGTCGGAGTGCTCGACGCCGGCGACCAGGTGCCGGGTGCGGATCGCGTCGGACCCCAGCCGTGCGCGCACGGCGTCGGTGAGCATCCGGTGCACCCGGCCGCGGTGCCCGGCGACCTGCGGGAACGCGAAGCCGGCCGCCACCCCGCAGGGTCTGCGCAGGATCGGCTGCCCGAGCCGGTGGGCGTAGGTGAGGTCGGTGGTCGCGATGCCGACGTCGGCCAGCTCCGCGGACAGGCCGAGCCCGTCGAGCACCCGTACGGCGTGCGGCAGCAGGTTGAACCCGACACCGAGCTCGCCCGCGCCGGACCCCTGCTCCAGGACCGTGGACCCGATCCCGGCCCGCTCGAGGGCCAGGGCCGTGGTCAGTCCTCCGATACCCCCACCGACGATCACGACGTGCATGCCCCCGAGCCTGACCGCTGGACGCCCCTGAGGGAAGGGCGGCCCGCGATGGGGCAGGATCACCGGTCATGGACCGTCGCACGGGGACCTCGCTCGCCCGGCTCGGCCTCACCGGTGAGGACGCGGCCACGACCCTGCGCGGTCTGGGCTGGTGGGCGACCGACGGGCCGGCGCCCGGCTGCGAGGAGATCATGTGGGCGCTGGCCCGCAGCCCCGACCAGTCCCTCGCCCTGCGGGCGGTCGAGCGGCTGGCGCAGACCGCCCCGTGGCCCGCGATCGACCGGGCGCTGCGCACCGACCGCGGGCTGCGGGGGCGGCTGCTGGCGACCCTGGGGTCGTCGACGGCGCTGGGCGACCACCTCGTCGGCCACCCGGACCGCTGGCCGCTGCTGGCCGACACCGCCGAGCGCGGGAACCCGCCGCCGGACCTGGCCCGGCGCACCGCGAACCTGCTGCGCGCGGTCGGGGCCGACCCGGCCGCGCCGCCGCCGGGGACGGCCGGCGGAGCGCGGGCGTCGCTGACCGGCGCCGAGGCCGTCGCGGCGCTGCGCACGGCCTACCGCGACGAGCTGCTCGGCCTCGCCTCGGCCGACCTGGCCGCCGTCGGCGACCCGGGTCTGCCGGTGATGGAGGTCGACGACGTCGCCGCCCAGCTCGCCGACCTCGCCGAGGCCGCGCTGTCGGCGTCGCTGGCGGTGGCCGCGGCCGAGCAGGACCCGCCCGAGGAGCTGCGGCTCGCGGTGATCGGGCTCGGCAAGTGCGGTGGCCGGGAGCTCAACTACGTCTCCGACGTCGACGTCGTGTTCGTCGCCGAACCCGGCGGGGATCTCACCCAGGCCGCGACGAAGCTCGCGTCGCGGGTCATGCGCATCGCGGGGGAGGCCTGTTTCGAGGTCGACGCGAACCTGCGCCCCGAGGGCCGCCAGGGCGCACTCGTGCGGACCCTCGACGGGCACGTGGCGTACTACAAGCGGTGGGCGAAGACCTGGGAGTTCCAGGCGCTGCTCAAGGCCCGCCCGATCGCCGGGGACCGCGAGCTCGGCGCCGCCTACGTCGAGGCGCTGTCGCCGATGGTGTGGCAGGCCTCCACCCGCGACGACTTCGTCACCGACGTGCAGGCCATGCGGGCCCGGGTCATCGAGAACATCCCCTCCGAGCAGCGCGAACGCGAGCTGAAGCTCGGCCGCGGCGGGCTGCGCGACGTCGAGTTCGCCGTCCAGCTGCTGCAGCTGGTGCACGGCCGGGGCGACGACTCGCTGCACTCGGGCAACACCCTGGTCGCGCTGGCCGCGCTGTCGGAGAGCGGCTACGTCGGCCGCGACGACGGCGCCAACCTCGCCGCGTCCTACCGGTTCCTGCGCCTGCTGGAGCACCGGCTGCAGCTGCAGAAGCTGCGCCGCACCCACCTGCTCCCGGCCGCCGACGACGTCGACGGACTGCGCTGGCTCGCCCGGGCCGCGCGGATCCGCCCGGACGGGCGCCGCGACGTCGTCGGGGTGCTGGTCGACGAGTGGCAGCGCAACGCGCGCCGCGTCACCCGGCTGCACGAGAAGCTGTTCTACCGGCCGCTGCTGTCGGCGGTGTCCCGGCTGGCCGCCGACGGCGCCGACGCCGTGCTGTCTCCGGAGGCGGCGAGGGCACGGATGAAGGCGCTGGGCTGGGCGTCGCCGGAGGGGGCGCTCGGGCACCTGCGGGCGCTCACCGGCGGGGTGTCACGGGCCGCGTCGATCCAGCGGGCGCTGCTGCCGGTGCTGCTGGACTCGCTGTCGCGCAGCCCCGACCCCGACCGCGGCCTGCTCGCCTACCGGCGGGTGTCCGAGGCGCTCGCCGACACCCCCTGGTACCTGCGGCTGCTGCGCGACGAGGGCGCGGTCGCGCAGCGGCTGATGACGCTGCTCGGGACGTCGGCCCTGGTCCCGGACCTGCTGGCCCGCGCGCCGGAGGTGCTGCGGATGCTGGCGACCTCCTCGGGGGTGCAGAGCCCGGAGCTGACCCGGGACCCGGCCGAGGTGTCGATGGCGCTGCGCACCACCGTCGCCCGGCAGAGCACGCCGGAGGCCGCGGTGGCGTCGGCGCGGTCCTACCGCCGCCACGAGATGCTGCGGATCGCCTGCGCCGACCTGCTCGGCCTGCTGCCCGTCGACGCGGTGTGCACGGCGCTGAGCTCGGTCAACGAGGCGGTGCTGGCCGCGACCCTGGACGCGGTGCTGCGCGCGGAGCCCGAGCGCCCGGCCGTCCTGTCGGTGATCGGGATGGGCCGCCTCGGCGGCGGCGAGTCCAGCTACGGCAGCGACGCCGACGTGATGTTCGTCTGCAGGCCCGCCGAGGGCGTCGACGACCACACCGCGGTGAGGTGGGCGACCCGGGTGGTGGAACGCGTGCGGCGGCTGCTCGGCTCCCCCAGCCCGGATCCGGAGCTGTCGGTCGACGCGGACCTGCGCCCGGAGGGCCGGTCCGGGCCGATGGTGCGCACCCTGGCCTCCTACCGCGAGTACTACGCCCGCTGGGGCGAGGTGTGGGAGGCCCAGGCGCTGCTGCGGGCCCGCCCGATCGCGGGGGACCGGACGCTGGGCCGCGAGTTCACCGCGCTGGTCGACCCGATCCGCTACCCGGCCGACGGCGTGTCGGCGGCCGCGGTGTCGGAGATCCGCCGGATCAAGGCCCGGGTCGACGCCGAGCGGCTGCCCCGCGGCGCGGACCGCACCACCCACACCAAGCTCGGCCTGGGCGGGCTGGCCGACGTCGAGTGGACGGTGCAGCTGCTGCAGCTCCAGCACGCGGGCGACGTCCCCGAGCTGCGCACCCCGTCGACGCTGCACGGGCTGCACGAGGCCGCGGAGGCCGGGCTGATCAGCGCCGGGGACGCCGCCGAGCTGGAGGAGGGCTGGCGCACCGCGACCGCGGCCCGCAACGCGATCATGCTGGTCAAGGGCAAGCCCGGCGACCAGCTCCCGCGTTCGGGGCGGGAGCTGGCCGCCGTCGCCGTCGCGCTCGGGTACCCGGCGGGCGGCGACCCGGGGGAGTTCCTCGACGACTACAAGCGCGTCACGCGGCGGGCCCGCGCGGTCGTCGAGCGGGTGTTCTACGGCTGGTCCGAGGACTGACCGGCCGGTGCCGAGCGCAGCGCCGTGGCGAACCACTCGAACGCGGGGATCGCCGGCTCCCGGGCCGGCCAACCGTTGAGCACCCCGAGCAGCGTCCAGTAGCGCTCGACGCGGCGGTCGGCGAACAGGTCGACCGTGTCCGCCCAGGCGGTCCGCTCGCCCATCGACAGTCCGGCGACGCCGGGGATCCGCGCCAGCGCCGCGGCGGCCGCGGGCGAGGCCGGGTCGACGCCCGCGGCGAGCGCGCCACCGGCGTGCTCGGCCACCGCGGCCGGGTCGGCCTGCCGCTCGCGGTGCGCCGGGACGGTGGCGCCGGCGACGGCCATCTCCCGGCAGCGGGCCCGGAAGCCGGGGTCGCCGACCAGCTCGGCCAGCTCCACCCAGGCCCCGACCTGTTCCGGGGTCGGGTCGTCGGGCAGCTCGGCGGGCATCGACCGCATCGCGGTGGCGATGCCCGCGCCGGGCGCGTCGGCGTCGATGCCGGCGAAGGCCTCGTTCACGAACTCGTCGATCAGGTGCTGCCGCTGCGCCGCGGACAGCCGGGCGAGGTCGTTCATCAGGGTCACGCTCCGTTCGTCGGGTGGGGTGTCACCGGTTCCGTTGCGGGCGAGCAGTGCGCACACCGCCCGCTGCGCCCGTAGCTCGCGGATCCGGTCGTCCAGGGCCCGGACGTGTGCCGCCGCGATCTCGCCGACCCCCCGTCGGCGGGACAGCACGGCGCGCACGTCGTCCAGGCCCAGGCCGAGCTCGCGCAGGGTGCGCACGAGGTCGAGCCGTGCGACCGCGGCCGGTCCGTAGACCCGGTGGCCCGCGCCGTTGCGGTCGGCGGGGACGAGCCCCTCGTCCGACCAGAAACGGAGCGTGCGCACGGGGACCTCGCTGCGCCGGGCGAGCTGCCCGATCGTCAGCGTGACAGGGTGATCATCGGTAGGTGGTGCGGTCACGGGTACAGCGTCGGGTGTTCCAGCGGCTGGAGGTCAAGTGCGAATCGGTTTCGGGATCCCGCAGTTCGGTGCGTCCGCGGCCCACGTGGACGGGACGATGCGGTTCGCGGCGGGCGCCGAGGAGCGCGGCGCGGCGAGCCTGTGGACGGGCGACCGGCTGCTGGTGGCCGTCGACCCGACGGTCGGCTACGGCGGCGGGCCCGGCGGCCCGGGCAGCGTGCCCGAGCAGTTCACCGCCGCGCACGACCCGCTGGCGCTGCTGACCGCGGCGGCCGCCGTCACCGCGCGGGTGCAGCTCGGCACCAGCACGCTCAACGCGCCCTGGTACCCGGCGGCGCTGCTGGCCCGGCAGGCGGCGACGATCGACAACCTGTCGGGCGGACGGCTGCTGCTGGGCCTCGGCATCGGCTGGTCGCCCGAGGAGTACGACGCGGTCGGGGTCCCGATGGGTGAGCGCGGCGCCCGCCTCGACGAGACCCTCGACCTGTTCGACACCTGGTGGCACGACGACCCGGTGGAGTTCACCGGGCGGTTCGCGAGCGTCGCGCCGTCGTACGTGCACGCCCGGCCGCAGCACGTGCCGGTCTACCTGGGCGGCTTCAGCCCCCGGGCGCGCCGCAGGATCGCGGAACGGGCCGACGGGTTCCTGCCGGTCGTCACCTCCGACGTCACCGACCTCGACGCCGCGGTCTCCGCGCCCTGGGCGGACCTGCGTGCCGCCGCGGCCGAGGCGGGCCGCCCCGCCGACGCGGTCGGTGCGGTGCTGCGGGTGAACCCGAAGCCGGGGGAGACCGCCGCCGACGCCGCCGCGCTGGTGCGCCGGGCGGCCACCGACACCGACGTCGACCACACCTTCGTCGACCTCATGTACCTGGCGGACGACACCGACTCGGCGCTGGAGGCGGTCGAGGAGATCCTCGGCGCGGCGTGACCGGACCCCGCTGGTTCACTGGGGTCCGTGGCAGACCTCGACGTGATCACCCGCGGGTACGAACTCGTCGCGGCCCGGCCGGCGTCGCTGCTGGCCGCGCTGCTGGCCCTGACGGTCGTCGCGTGGCGGCCGACCTGGCGGCTGACGCGCACCGCGGTCACGATCGCCCATGAGGGCGGGCACGCACTCGTCGCGGTCCTGGTCGGGCGGGGCCTGGCCGGGATCCGGCTGCACGTCGACTCCTCCGGCGTCACGCACTCCACCGGCGCGGGGCGCGGGCCCGGGGTGGTCGCGATGTTCTTCGCCGGCTACGTCTTCCCGCCGCTGCTCGGCCTCGGCGGTGCGGTGCTGGTCGCGGCGGACGAGGCGCAGGCGATGCTGTGGATCGCGGTGGTGCTGCTGGCCGCGACGCTGCTGCAGATCCGCAACCTCTACGGCGGGCTGGCCGTCGTCGCGACCGGGGCGGTGCTCGTGCTCGTCGCGCTGCGTGCCCCGGCCGACCTGCGGACCGGGTTCGCCGCCGCGCTGACCTGGTTCCTGCTGTTCGGCGGGGTGAAGGCCTGTCTGGAGCTGCGCCGCGGCCGTCGCGGGGGCCGACTGCGCCACTCCGACGCCGACCGGCTCGCCGAGCTCACCCCGCTCGGCGGCGGGGCGTGGGCAGCGGTGTTCGTCCTCGTCGCGTTCGCCGCGACGCTCGCCGCCTGCTGGGTCGTGTTCGCCCCCGGCGGGGCGCCCGCCTGACAGCATGGGGCCATGGCAGAGGACTTCAACACCAGGGTGATCCGCGAGTTCCGCGAGAACGACGGCCGGGTCGGCGAGCCGTTCACCGGCCTGCCGATGATCCTGGTCCACCACGTCGGCGCGAAGAGCGGCGCCGAGCGGATCGCGCCGCTGCGCTGGTTCGCCGACGGTGACCGCTGGGTCGTCGTCGCCTCCGCGGCCGGCGCGCCGCGCCACCCCGCGTGGTTCCACAACCTGATGGCGAACCCGGACGTCACCGCCGAGATCGCCGACGGCGAGGGCGGGGTCGAGACCGTGCCGGTGCATGCGGCCGAGCTCGACGAGGCCGACCGCGACCGCGTCTGGACCTGGATCAAGGAGAACAACGGCGGCTTCGCCGACTACGAGCGCAGGACCGACCGGACGATCCCGCTCGTGGGCCTCACCCGGCGCTGACCGCCGCCCACCCGCCGTGTGAGGCCGGGGTGGGCGTGCGCGGCGCGGTGATGGCAGGGTTCGCGGTATGACGATCTCCCTCGAGCAGGCCCAGACCATCGCCGCCGCTGCCCTGGCCCACGGCACCGAGCAGGGCTTCAACCCGCTCACGGTCGCGGTGCTCGACCCGGGCGGCGCGATCGTCGCGCTGGCCCGCCAGGACGGCTCGGGCTTCCTGCGGCCCGACCTCGCCGTCGCCAAGGCCAGCGGTGTGCTCGCCCTCGGCATGACCAACCGCGCGATCGCCGCCCGCGCCGCGGACTCCCCGGAGTTCTTCACCTCGGTGGCGAACCTCGCCGGCGGCAAGATCCTCTCCGTGCCCGGCGGGGTCTTCGTCAAGGACGCGGCCGGCGCGCTGCTCGGCGCCGTCGGGGTGACCGGCGACGCGTCGCTCAACGACGAGGCCGCCGCCCTCGCGGGGATCGAGGCCGCCGGTCTGGTGGCGGTCACCGGCGCCGAGTAGTCCCGCCGTCCCGGAATGTGCCGCACCCCCGGGCGACGAGGTCAGCCCGGGGGCGCGGAGGGGACACGATCCTGCCGCCGAGGAAGGACCGTGCACGTTCGTGGTCGCGCCGAGGGCGCAGGGTGACGCAGGGGGTCGCGCGTTGCCGGTGCCGTTCCTTGGACACCCGGGCGGTGTCACCGAGCGGAGTGGACGGGCCGGTGCGGCCCTCACTCCGTGTGACCTGGAACACGGTAGCTCTGAGTCAAGCATTCGCGTCCCTTCCTTGTCAACGAATCCGCGGACGCGGGCGATGAGATGATCTCTGCACCGATTCCGCGTGCGGGATGCTCCGCGCGGACCTGACCCCGAGCGGGGGTCGCATCCGTCCGCGGTGACCGCCTCGTGACGCGTCCGCATCCGGGAAGACCCCGACCGTGCGAACTCCGGCACCTGATGGTGGGGCAGGGGTGTTCTGCGATGTTTCCGTGACCGGCAGTGGTTAGCGTCGGCGACGTCCTACACGACATCGGGAACCGCGTGGTGCCGACGGCCGTACACCGGTCGGCGGACGGGCGTCTCCACGGTGCCGTTCGGAGCAGCCGGAGCGGGCCGATGTTCCCTCGTCTCCTGATCGCATCCGAACGGTGACCACCGGGGACGTTTCGCCACGACCCCCACGGGTCACTCGGTGCCGACCGGTCAGATTCGGTTCGTCACGAACGGACCGTGAGCGAGGGAGACAGACATGGGCATCATCGCGTGGATCGTGCTGGGGCTGATCGCGGGCGCCATCGCCAAGGCCATCATGCCGGGCAAGGACCCGGGCGGAATCATCGTCACCCTGATCCTGGGTGTCGTCGGCGCGCTGCTCGGCGGCTGGATCGGCAGCGCGGTGTTCGGCGTCGGCCTCGGCGGCTTCTTCAACATCTCCACCTGGCTGCTCGCCATCGTGGGGTCGCTGATCCTGCTGGGGATCTACCGCGTGATCGTGGGCCGCAAGGTCCGCGCCTGACACGCGCGTAACACCCTCGTCGGCGCCCGCCCGGAGACTCTCCGGGCGGGCGCCGACGTATGTCCGGACCCGTCCGCCGGCGCCCGCGCGGCGGGTGGCCGGGGGAGCAGCCGGACCGCCGGCCCGCCCCGCACCGCAGGCCCGCGGGCCCGGCCCGACGGACCGCGAGGTCCGTCGGGGAGACTGGGGCCAGTACCCGACCACCGATCTGGAGTTCTCGATGCCGCAAGGGACCGTCCGCTGGTTCGACGCCGAACGGGGTTTCGGCTTCCTCGCACCCGAGGACGGCTCGCCGGACGTGTTCGTGCACGCCTCCGAGATCGTCGGGGGCGGCGGTGCGCCGGTGCTCCGCGAGGGCCAGGTCGTCGAGTTCGAGGTCGGCGAGAACGACCGCGGACCCCAGGCGCTGCGGGTGCGCGTCACGGGCGAGGCGGCCGACAGCGCCGTGGGCCTGCTCGGCACCGTCACCTGGTACGAGCCGGGGAAGGGGTACGGCTTCGCGACCCCGGACGGCGGCGGCGCCGACATCTTCGTGCACAGCTCCGCCATCGTGACCGGCGGCGTGGTGACCGAGGGTCAGCGGGTGGCCTTCCTGGTGGTGGAGGGCGAGCGTGGCCCGCAGGCCGGGCACGTGGTCCCGCTGGGAGCGGGGGCCGGCCTGCCCGCCACCGACGACACCGCGGACGACGCCGACGGCACGGTGGCCTGGTACGACGAGGACAAGGGCTTCGGCTTCGTCACCCCCGACTCCGGCGGCGACGACGTGTTCGTCCACGCCCGGGCCCTGGCCGAGGGGCTGACCTGGCTCGCGGAGGGCGACCGTATCGCCTTCGAGGTGGCCCAGGCGGAGAAGGGGCCCCAGGCCCGTGACGTGCACCTGGTCCGGGCCGGCGAGCCCTCGACGGCGCCGAAGCGGTCGGCACCCGCCGCGGGGCCGGCGGCGCGCGAGGTCCCCGCGCGGGGCGGTGAGGGCGTCGTCGTGCGCTACGACGAGGACCGCGGCTTCGGGTTCATCTCCCCGGATGCCGGCGGGGACGACCTGTTCGTCCACGTGTCCGTGATCCGGGACGCGGAGCCGCTGCAGAAGGGCGACCGCGTCCGCTACGCCGTGCGTCAGAGCGACCGGGGCCCGCAGGCCGACCGCGTCGAGCGCCTCTGACGGGGCGGCTGACGACCCGCAGCACGCGCCGAGGCCCGGCTCCCTGACGGGGCCGGGCCTCGGTGTGACGTGGGTCAGGTCCGATCACACGTCGTAGTACAGGGCGAACTCGTACGGGTGCGGGCGCAGCCGCAGCGGGTCGATCTCGTTCTCCCGCTTGTAGGAGATCCAGGTCTCGATCAGGTCCGGGGTGAACACGCCACCCTCGAGCAGGTAGTCGTGGTCCTGCTCCAGCTTGTCGATGACCGCACCGAGCGAGGCCGGGACCTGCGCGATGTCCTTGGCCTCCTCCGGCGGGAGCTCGTAGAGGTCCTTGTCGATCGGCGCCGGCGGCTCGATCTTGTTCTTGATGCCGTCGAGGCCGGCCATCAGGATCGCCGAGAAGGCGAGGTACGGGTTGCCGGACGAGTCGGGGCAGCGGAACTCGACGCGCTTGGCCTTCGGGCTGTCACCGGTCAGCGGGATGCGGATGCAGGCCGAGCGGTTGCGCGCGGAGTAGACCAGGTTGACCGGGGCCTCGAAGCCCGGGACCAGGCGGTGGTAGGAGTTCACCGTCGGGTTGGTGAACGCCAGCAGCGACGGCGCGTGGTGCAGCAGGCCGCCGATGTAGTAGCGGGCGGTGTCGGACAGACCGCCGTAGCCGGACTCGTCGTGGAAGAGCGGCTGCCCGTCCTTCCACAGCGACGAGTGCACGTGCATGCCCGAGCCGTTGTCGCCGAACAGCGGCTTCGGCATGAAGGTGGCGGTCTTGCCGTTCTGCCACGCCACGTTCTTCACCAGGTACTTGAAGAGCATGACGTCGTCGGCCGCACGCAGCAGCGTGTCGAACTTGTAGTTGATCTCGGCCTGGCCCGCGGTGCCGACCTCGTGGTGCTCGCGCTCCACCTCGAAGCCCGACGCCTGCATCGCGGTGACGATGTCGGCGCGCAGGTCGGCGTAGTGGTCGACCGGCGGGACGGGGAAGTAGCCGCCCTTGTAGTTGACCTTGTAGCCCAGGTTGCCCCCGACCTCCTCGCGGCCGGTGTTCCACCAGCCCTCCGCGGAGTCGATGTGGTGGTAGGCCTGGTGCGGGTCGGTGCCGAACCGGATCGAGTCGAAGACGTAGAACTCGGCCTCGGGCGCCATGTACGCCGTGTCGGCGATGCCGGACGCGGCCAGGTACTCCTGGGCCTTGCGGGCGACGTTCCGCGGGTCCCGGGAGTAGGGCTCACCGGTGATCGGGTCGTGCACGAAGAAGTTGATGTTCAGCGTCTTGTGCTTGCGGAACGGGTCGAGACGGGCGGTCGTCGTGTCCGGGTGCAGCGCCATGTCGGACTCGTTGATCGCCTGGAAACCGCGCACGGAGGAGCCGTCGAAGGCGGCACCGTTCTCCAGGAGGTCGCCGGCCGTCTTGGCGGGGACGGTGAGGTGCTGCATGACGCCGGGCAGGTCGCAGAACCTGATGTCGACGTACTCGACCTTCTCGTCCGAGATGTACTTGAGTACCTCTTCGGCGTTGCTGAACACTCTCTGGGCTCCTTCATTCGCTGGTGGAGATCGTGGGTGACGGTAGGAGTGGCGTGTTGCTCACCCATCACTCACCTGTTTCACCGACGTTAACTGACCCGACCGCGACATCGATCACGTTCGTCATCGGTGTCCGGTCCGGTCCCGCTCGGTGGTGCGGCTACGGCGCCTACGCTAGAGAGCATGGCCCGTTGGATCGAGTCCTGGCTCCCCGGTTCATCCGCCGGAGGTTCCGCCCCGGCCGGACACCCCGGTGAGCGTTTCGGGCTGCCGGCGACCGGCCACTACTCCGTCGCCGGGTTCGGCCGCCGGGTCGCCGGCGTCTGCCTGGACTGGTTCCTGTCCTACCTGCTGGTGCTGCTGGTCGCCGGGGTCGACGCGCTCGGCACCCCGGGGTTCAGCTGGTGGGTCCTCGGGACCTGGTTCGTGATCACCGCGCTGTCCGTGTCGGTGCTCGGCACGGCACCGGGGCACCTCGCGCTGGGGATGCGGGTCGCGCGCACCGACATGGCGACCCACGTCGGTGTCCCGCGGGCGCTGCTGCGCACCGCGATGATCGCGGTGGTGCTGCCGCCGTTCCTGCGCGACACCGACGGGCGCGGCTGGCACGACCGCGCGAGCAGCACGGTCGTGGTGCGGGTGCTGCGGGGCTGAGGCCCGGCGGCTCAGGCGCTCGCCGGGGGAGCACCCAGCACCGACGCCCGGGTGCCCGCCAGGTGCACCCGGAGCACGGCCACCGCGCCCTGGCGGTCCCGGGCGCGCAGCCCGGCGAGCAGCTGCCGGTGCTCGGCGACCAGGCGCTCGGCCCGGCCGGGGAAGCGGCCGCCCAGTGCACCCATGTTCATCCGCAGCTGCCGGTCGCGCAGCGTCCCGTAGACCTCCAGCAGGATGCTGCGGCACCCGGCCCGCACCAGCACGGTGTGGAACTGGCGGTCGGCCTCGACGAAGGCGAGCTCGTCGCGCGCGGCCACGGCGGCGAGCTGGTCCTCGATCGCGGCGTCCATCGCGGCGGTGATGTGCTCCAGGGTCTCGTCGTCGACCCCCACGACGGTGGCGATCGCGTGCGACTCGATGACGTCGCGGGCCTCGACGACGGCGTCCACCTCACCGGGGGAGACCGGTACCACGAGCGCGCCGCGCTTGGGATAGAGCTTCAGCAGACCCTCGGCCTGCAGCTGCAGGAACGCCTCGCGGACCGGCGTGCGGCTCAGCGCGAGCGGCCGCGCGACCTGACCCTCGCTGATCAGCTCGCCCGCGGGCAGGGAGCCGTCGAGGATCCCGGCCTTGGCGAACCGGTACGCCCGTTCGGTGGCGCTACCGCTCGCCCGTGACCCGTCGTCCACATCCGAAATGATGCCTGAACACGTCCGGCCCGGGTTCGCGAGGCTTGCCCACCCCGGTCGGCATCCCTACCGTTCCCCTCCAGGAATGCGGCATAGATGCAAGATGGATACCGGGAGGACCGGGTGATCCTCGCTCACGGTGCGGCGCAGGACCGGGGTGTGGCGTCGCTGCTCGACGACCTCGTCCGGCGCACGACCAGCAGGCTGGGCGGTGGTGGCGGCACCGTCGCGTTGCTGGGCGACCCGGCACCGGTCGTGCACCGCGATCCCCTGCCCCCGGTCGAGGACGTCCTGGCCCGCCTGGTCCGGGAGCCCCGCACCCTCCTTGTGGAGGGGGACGGCCCTGGCGCACCGGACGTGCTCGGAACCCCCCTCTGGTGGGACGACGAGTTGCTCGGAGCCTGTGCTTTCGGTGGGGTGGACGCTTCCGCGATTCCGACGTCGCCGCCGTCGAGGGGTTCGCCGAGCAGGCTGCCGTCGCGGTGATGGCGGCCCGGCTGCTCGCCGACGTCCCGGCGGTCGCGACCGCCCCCGCCGCGCCGCAGCTGCTGCCGGAGCTGCGGGCCGAGCTGGACCGCGCGCTGCGCGCGCTCGGTGCCCGCGGCGGCGTGGTCACCCTGGGTACCGAGCGGGTGCCGGCCCCGGTCGTCGCGACGGGGGTGCACGAGGTCGCGCGCCTGCTGCTCGACAACGCGGTGCTGCACTCCGGTGCGTGCACGCTGCGGGTGGGGCTGGCGTTCGAGACGGGAACGGTCCGCCTGCTCGTCGAGGACGACGGCCGCGGTTTCGACCCCGGCACCGCGCCCCGGTCCGGGCTGCACCGGGTCGAGTCCACCGTGCGCGCCGCCGGCGGCCGGCTGGAGATCGACAGCGTCCCCGGGTGGGGGACGCGCGTGCGGGCCTGCTGGCCCGACCCGCCCACCCCCTGCACGGCGGATCCGCCCGTCGCGCCGCCCGCCGGCCACCAGCCGGCCCGCGGCCAGCACACGCTGACCCTGCGGGAGCGGGAGGTCCGCGCACTCGTCGAACAGGGGCTGGCCGACAAGCAGATCGCCACCCGGCTGGCCATCTCGGTCAAGACGGTGGAGAAGCACGTCGGAGCGGTGCTGCGGAAGACCGGTGCCCGCAACAGGACCATGCTCGCCCGCTTCGGCGCGGGCAACTGAGCGAGGGCCGCCCCCGAGCCGCACGCAGGACGGCGTGGCCGCCGTCGCTGCGGCCGGCGGGGCCACCTGGTCGACGCCGCGTCGGCGACCGGCCCAGTCGACGCCGCCGCACCGGCGCCGACTGGGCCGTACGGCCCTCTCCGGAGGGTGTGGGGGTGGGGGTGAGGTAGGGAGAGTCCTCATATCTGTACGGGTGACCGCGCTCATAGCGTCCTCGTCGTGGCCCGGTACGGACCCGGGCAGCTCGACTCGACGAGGAGTGAGGCCCGGATGCAGCGACTGACCCTCCAGGACGCAGAGAAGGCGCTGGCCGCCGGACTGGCGAAGGCGACCGAGATCGGCCAGCCGATGAACGTGGCGATCGTGGACGACGGCGGCCACCTGCTCGCCTTCGCCCGCCAGGACGGCGCGATCCGCGCGAGCATCGACATCGCCCAGCGCAAGGCGCGCACCTCGATCCTGATGAACCTGCCGACCGCGGCGCTGACCCCGCTGGTACAGCCCGGTGCCGAGCTCTACGGCCTGGAGCACACCGCCGGTGGCATGGTCATCTTCGGCGGCGGCATCCCGATCCACCGCGACGGTGAGCTCGTCGGCGCGGTCGGGGTCAGCGCCGGCTCGGTGGAGCAGGACGTGACGGTGGCCGAGGCCGCCGTCGCGGCACTCGCGTGAGCCGCGGGGACGCCGGCGAGCTCGCAGCCGAGTTCGCCGGGACCTTCGTCCTGATCCTCATCGGCTGCGGCACCGTCGCCCAGGTCGTGACCTCCGAGGGCGCCAACGGCGACTGGGGCACCCTGGTCTGGGGCTGGGGCGTCGCGGTCACCATGGGCGTCTACATCGCCGGCCGCGTGAGCGGGGCCCACCTCAACCCGGCCGTCACCCTGGCGCTGGCCGTGTTCAAGGGCTTCGCCTGGCGCAAGGTCGTGCCCTATTGGCTGGCCCAGACGGTCGGCGCCTTCCTCGCCGCCCTCGTCGTGCGGGCCGTCTACGCCGGCCCGATCGCGGCGGTCGACCCCGGCCACACCGTCGCCACGCAGACCATCTTCTCGACCCTGCCCGGCGAGCACGTCACGATCTTCGCCGCGTTCGGCGACCAGATCGTCGGCACCGCCCTGCTCGTCTTCGTGATCTTCGCGCTGACCAACGCGCTCAACAACCCGCCCGGCGCCAACATGGCGCCCTTCATGATCGGTTTCCTGGTCGTCGGCATCGGCATCGCGTTCGGTGCCAACGCCGGCTACGCGATCAACCCGGCCCGTGACCTGGGCCCCCGACTCGCCTCGTTCGTCACCGGCTACGACACCGCGTTCGTCACCGCCGCCGGCGTCCCGTACTGGTGGCTCCCGATCGTCGCCCCGCTGCTCGGTGGCCTGATCGGAGGCGGCGCCTTCGTCCTGCTGGTCGAGCGCTTCCTCACCCCGGCCGAGCTGGAGGCCGCCGCGACCGGCGAGACCCCCGTCGGCCGCGTCCCGCACCCGCAGGCCCCGGTCGAGCAGGCCGTGGCGTCCCGCCTGGAGGAGACCCGATGAGCACCACCCTCGGCCCCACCGACTACCCGCTGTCCGTGCAGCGGCCCGACCTGCTCCGCACCCCGACCGGCCGGCCGCTGGCGGAGGTCACCATGGCCGCCGTCGTGTCCGGGGAGATCCGCAACGAGGACCTCCGCATCTCGCCCGAGACCCTGAAGCTCCAGGGCGAGATCTCCGACTCGGTCGGCCGCCGCCAGCTCGCCGAGAACATGCGGCGCGCCGCCGAGCTCACCGCCGTCCCCTACGAGGAGGTCCTCGCGATCTACAACGCGCTGCGGCCCCGCGCCTCGTCGGCCGCCCGGCTCGCGGAGATCGCCGACCGGCTGGAGAACGACTACGCCGCCGCCACCTGCGCCGCGCTCGTCCGCGAGGCCGCGCAGGTCTACGCCGCCCGCGACCTGCTCGCCCGCGAAGGAGACTGACCGATGACCAGCACCCTCCCCGAGGCGGGCACCCCGGCGACCGGGGCCCGGACCTCCAAGCGCACCGACATGCTCGAGTCCCGCCCGGTCAACCTCGACGGCTTCGTCGAGGAATGGCCGGAGAAGGGTCTCGTCGCCATGGAGAGCGACTTCGACCCGCAGCCGAGCGTCCGCGTCGAGAACGGCGTGATCGTGGAGATGGACGGGCGCGAGCGCTCCGAGTTCGACTTCATGGACACCTTCATCGCCGACCACGCGATCGACGTCGAGGTCGCCGAGCGGGCCACCGCGATCCCCTCGACCGACATCGCGCGGATGCTCGTCGACCCGGGCGTGACCCGGGCCGATCTGCTCGACATCACGCGCGGCCTCACCCCGGCCAAGCTGCTCGACGTCGTCAAGCTGCTCAACGTCGTCGAGATCATGATGTCGATGCAGAAGATGCGGGCCCGTCGCAGCCCGGCCAACCAGGCGCACTCCACCAGTGCCCGGGACAACCCCATCCAGGTCGCGGCCGACGCCGCCGAGGCCGCGCTGCGCGGCTTCGCCGAGATGGAGACGACCCTCGGCGTCCTGCGCTACGCCCCGCTCGTCGCCATCGGCCTGCAGGTCGGTGCCCAGTCCGGGCGCGGCGGTGTCATCACCCAGTGCGCGCTGGAGGAGGCCACCGAGCTCGACCTGGGCATGCGCGGCATCACCGGCTACGCCGAGACGATCTCGGTCTACGGCACCGAGTCGGTCTTCGTCGACGGCGACGACACCCCGTGGTCGAAGTCGTTCCTCGCCAGCGCCTACGCCTCCCGCGGCATCAAGATGCGCTTCACCTCGGGCACCGGGTCGGAGGTGCAGATGGGCAACGCCGAGGGCCGCTCCATGCTGTTCCTCGAGATCCGCTGCATCCTGATGGCCAAGGGCGCCGGCGTCCAGGGCCTGCAGAACGGCTCGATCAGCTGCATCGGCGTCCCGGGCGCGGTCCCCGGCGGCATCCGGGCCGTCGCCGCCGAGAACCTGGTCTGCAACATGGTCGACCTGGAGTGCGCGGCCGGCAACGACCAGTCGTTCTCGCACTCGGCGATGCGCCGCACCAGCCGGCTCATGCCGCAGCTGCTGTCCGGCCAGGACCTGGTGTGCTCCGGCTTCTCCGGCGTGCCGAACTCGGACAACATGTTCGCCGGGTCGAACCTCGACGTCGAGGACTACGACGACTGGAACACCATCCAGCGCGACCTGCAGATCGACGGCGGCCTGCGCCACGTCCGCGAGCCGGAGATCCTCGCGGTGCGCGAGAAGGCGGCCCGCGCGATGCAGGCCGTGTTCGCCGAGCTGGACCTGCCGCGGATCACCGACGAGGAGATCGAGGCGGCCACCTACGCCAACTCCAGCGCCGACTACCCGCTGCGCGAGGTCCTCGAGGACCTCAAGGGCGCCCAGTCGGTCATGGACCGCGGCATCACCGGCCTCGACCTGGTGAAGATCCTGGAGCGCACCGGCTTCCACGACGTCGCGGAGAACCTGCTGCAGGTCCTGCGCCAGCGCGTGTCCGGCGACCTGCTCCAGACCTCGGCGATCCTCGACGAGAACTTCGTCCCGCAGGCCGCCATCAACGACGCCAACGACTACGCCGGTCCCGGCACCGGCTACCGCCTGACCGGCGACCGGTGGAACGCCCTGAAGAAGCTGCGCCACGTCACCAGCGCCGAGAACCCCGAGGAGGAGGTCTCGTGAGCACCGCTACCGAGAACCCGTTGTCGCTCACCGAGATCGGGCCCGCCGAGCGCGGCACCCGGCCCGACGAGGTCGTCATCGCGGTGTCCCCGGCGTTCGCCGGGTTCTTCACCCGCACGATCGTCGACGTCCCGCACGCCGAGGTGCTGCGCCAGCTCATGGCGGGCATCGAGGAGCAGGGCGTGACGTCGCGGCTGATCCGGGTGTGGGACACCGCCGACCTGGCGGCCATCGCCCACACCGGCGCGAAGCTGTCCGGCTCCGGTCACGTCCGGCGGAGTGGTGTATGAGATCGACTCCGCGTGATCTTGGTTCGGGATTCTAGGCGGTTATTGCCTCGGTTGTCATGAGTGCCTCGCTGCCGGTCGGTGCGGCTTCGGTGGTGACGATGCGGATGCGTGAGCGGGCCAGTAGATCGAGGCCCATGTAGCGGCGGTTCTCGGTCCACTCATCACTCTGTTCGGCCAGGACGGCGCCGACGAGGCGGATCAGGGAGTCGCGGCCGGGGAAGATCCCGACCACGTCGGTGCGACGGCGGATCTCCTTGTTCAGTCGCTCTTGAGGGTTGTTCGACCAGATCTGGCGCCAGACCTCGCGCGGATATGCGGTGAACGCCAGCAGCTCATCGCGGGCGTTGTCGAGGTGCTCGGCTGCGTCGGGCCAGCGCGCGGTGAGAGTGTCGACCACGCGTCCGTACTGGGCTGTGACGGCGTCGGCGTCGGGCTGGTCGAAGATCGTGCGCACCTGCGTAGCGACATGCGGCTGCGCCGACTTCGGAACACGGGAGAGCAGGTTACGCAGGTAGTGGGTGCGACACCGCTGCCACGCCGCACCCGGCAACGCCGAGGCGATCGCCGCCACCAAGCCGGGATGGGCGTCGGAGATGACGAGCTGGACCCCGGACAGGCCGCGGGCGACCAGACCGCGCAGGAACGCCAACCAGCCCGCTCCGTCCTCGCTGGAGGCCACATCCAGGCCGAGGATCTCGCGGTGCCCGTCGGCGTTCACCCCGGTCGCGAGCAGCGCGTGCACGTTGACCACCCGGCCGTCTTCGCGGACCTTCACCGTGAGCGCGTCGACCCACACGAACGTGTACGGGCCCTGGTCGAGCGGGCGCTCGCGGAACGCGGCGACCTGCCCGTCGAGGTGGGTGGCCATCTCGCTGACCTGCGAACGCGACAGCGACTTCACCCCGAGTTGTTCGGCCAGCTTCTCCACCCGCCGGGTGGAGACACCGAGTAGGTAGGCCGTGGCCACGACGGTGACCAGGGCCTGCTCGGCGCGGCGGCGGTGGGTCAGCAGCCAGTCCGGGAAATAGGAGCCCTGGCGCAGCTTCGGCACCGCCAACTCGATCGTGCCCGCTCGGGTGTCCCACTCCCGGGCCCGGTAGCCGTTGCGCTGGTTCGTCCGCTCGCTGCTGCGCTCGCCATAGCCGGCCCCGCACTGCTGATCGGCCTGCGACGACATCAACGCGTTCGCCATCGTCGCGATCATCGTCTGCAACAGATCCGGCGACACACCCGCCGAGGCGAACTCCTCGACAAGCTGGGCAGGGTCCACACTGTGTGGTGCGGCCATCGTGGTGGTCCTTCCTGGAGTTCCTTGGTCGGTACTCGAGAAAGATCACGCGGTGGCCGTCTCACGTCACGACGCCACGCCGCTCACCAGCGACGAACCCGTACACCACCTCCGCGGACGTAACCCCGGCTCCGGGATCTGCGTGGGCCTGCTGTCGCGGGGCACCACGATGATCCATCAGAAGGACCTCGCCCGGCTGTCGAACCTGGAGCTGTTCCCGCAGTCCCCGCTGCTCGACGCCGAGGTGTTCCGCGGCATCGGTTCCAACGCCGCGCAGTACGCCAAGGGCGAGTCGCCGCAGCCGGTGCCGACCCGCAACGACCAGATGGCCCGCCCCCGCTGGCAGGCCAAGGCGGCGCTGCTGCACCTCAAGGAGTTCGAGCAGATCCGCACCGGGGTGCGTCCGGTCGAGGTCGCCCTCGGCGCACCGGTCGCAGGCTGAAGGAGACACAGGTGCACGGGACGGACGGCTCGCGGCTGGTCGTGGGCGTGGACATCGGCAACTCGACGACCGAGGCCTGCGTGGCCTCGATCGACGCCGGCGGCCGGGTCACCTACCTCGGGACCGCCCTGACCCGCACCACCGGGGTCAAGGGGACCCCGGACAACACCGACGGCGCGGTGACGGCGGTCCGCCGGGCCCTGGAAGGGGCCCGGCGCTCCGCCGACGAGCTGGACGAGGTGCTGCTCAACGAGGCGACACCGGTGATCAGTGGCCTCGCCATGGAGACGATCACCGAGACGATCATCACCGAGTCCACGATGATCGGGCACAACCCGGCGACGCCGGGCGGCAGCGGGATCGGGGTCGGCGTCACCGTCGCGGTGGAGGAGCTCACCGGCCCCGGTCCGGTCCCCGGGGGACCGGTGATCGCCGTCGTCGGGCGCGGGTGGGACTTCGACCGCGTCGCGCGGGTGCTGAACGACGCGCTCGGACGCGGCCTGGAGCTGGTCGCGGCGGTGCTGGCGCAGGACGATGCGGTGCTCGTCGCGAACCGGATCGACGTCTCGATCCCGATCGTCGACGAGGTCGGCGCCGTCGAGCGGGTGCCGCTCGGCATGTCCGCGGCGGTGGAGGTCGCCCTGCCGGGGCGCACCATCCGGACCCTGTCGGACTCCTACGGTCTGGCCACGGTGTTCGGGCTCGACCCCGACCAGACCCGGCAGGTCGCGCCGGTGGCGCGTGCGCTGACCGGGAACCGCTCGGCCGTCGTCGTCCGGACCCCGGCCGGGGACGTGACCGACCGCCGCGTCCCGGTGGGGGAGCTGGTCCTGACCGGGGCCGGCAAGACCCTGCGGGTCGACGTCGACGCCGGCGCCGACGAGATCATGGAGACCCTGGCCCGGGTGCAGCCCCTCGACGACGCGACCGGCCAGCCCGGCACGCACGTCGGCGGGATGCTCGCCCAGGTCCGGGACACGATGACCGACGTGACCGGGCAGCCGGCCGGGGAGATCCGGATCCGCGACGTGCTGGCCATCGACACGTTCGTCCCGCGCGAGGTGCGGGGCGGGCTGGCCGGTGAGGTGTCGCTGGAGAACGCCGTCGCGCTCGCCGCGATGGTGCGCACCAGCCGCAGCCGGATGCAGGTCGTCGCCGACCAGGTAGCCGAGACGCTCGGCTGCTCGGCCCGGATCGGCGGCGTCGAGGGCGAGATGGCGGTCCGCGGGGCGCTGACCACCCCGGGCACCGACACGCCGATCGCGATCCTCGACATGGGCGGCGGCTCCACCGACGCGGCGCTGCTGCTGCGGGACGGCACGTGCACCGCGGTGCACGTCGCCGGCGCGGGCGAGCTGGTCACCAAGCTGATCGACTCCGAGCTGGCGCTCGACGACCGTGAGACCGCCGAGCAGGTCAAGTGGTTCCCGCTGGCGAAGGTGGAGAGCTTCTTCCACATCCGCCACGAGGACGGCTCGGTGCAGTTCTTCACCGAGCCGCTGCCCTCGCACGTGTTCGCCCGGGTCGTCGTCATGACCCCGGACGGGCCCGTCCCGGTGACGACGCGGCACTCCATCGACCACGTCGTGCGGGTGCGCCGGGAGGCGAAGCGCCGGGTGTTCGTGGTGAACGCGCTGCGGGCGCTGCGCCAGGTCGCCCCGAGCGGGTCGCTGCGCATGCTCGACTTCGTCGTGCTGCTCGGCGGGTCCGCGCTGGACTTCGAGATCCCGCAGATGATCGCCGACGCGCTCGCCGGGTCGGGCGTGGTCTGCGGTACCGGCAACGTGCACGGCACCGAGGGCCCGCGCAACGCCGTCGCCTCCGGTCTGGTCGACGCGCACGCGAGCTCGCTGGTCAGCAGCGGGGAGCCGGCGGCATGAGCCACCCGGGCCCGGCGTCGGCCCCGGAGCCGCCGTCGGTCGTCGTCGGGCACCACCCGGACATCCCGGACCCGGTGCTGCGCGAGGTGCTGGCCGGCGCCGACGAGGAGGGCGTCCCGGTCACGACCTGGCCGGACCCGGACGCCGTCGGGGGCACCGACGGCGTCGTGGCACTGGCCCACCGGGCGGCGCAGCGGTCCCGGCTCGACGTCGGCGTCGGGATCGACGCCGACGGCTCCGTGGTCGTGCACCACACCACGCTGCCCGCAGACCGGCCCGCCTTCACCGAACCCGGTCCGGGGCCGGCCGTGCCGGCCGGCCCGGAGGGGGCCGGGGGCCGGCCGCACGGGCGCCGCGCGGGCGCGGCGGCGGCCCGGATCGTGACCGGGCTGCCGCTGCCCGGGCCGGCCGGTGCCCGGCCGTGACGCGCCTCCCGGCCGCGGCGACGGCGACGGGACTGGCGACCGCGCGGAGCCTCCTCTGGCTGACGGTGCTCGCCGCGCTGGTGGCGTCGTCGACGGCGGCGCAGGCGCTCACCGTCGTCGCCGCTGCGGGGGCGGTGCTGTGGGTCGGACCGGTCGCCGGGACCCTCACGAACGGCTCGACCGGGACGATCAGGGATGCGAGGCTTCCCCGGTGACCACGGAGCACACCGACATCGCGCGTCCGGCCACCACCCCGCCGGTGAGCGACGTGCTGGCCGGGCTCGCGGCGGTCGGGCCGTTCTTCGAGCTCCTCGACGTCACCGAGGAGCGGGCCGGCGGACGGTCGGTCCGCCCGTTCGCCGCGGTCCTCGCCCCCGACGCGCTGCTGGAGCGGGTCGAACGGACCCGGGTGGCGCTCGGGGCCGAGCCGCCGCTGGGCCGGCGGATCGCCGCGTCGATCGCGGTGCAGGGGCTCGCGGCGAAGCTGCTGTCCGGGCCGGTCGCGGCGCTGGCCCTGCACGGTGTCCTGGTCGACCTGCGGCCGGAGACGCTGTGGTGGTCGGCCACGCCGCTGGGCGATGTCGTCGCGCTCGACCCGCCCCGGGTGGTGCGCTGCCCGTTCCCCGGGCCGGACGCGCTGGCCCCGCTGGTCGACGACGTCCTCACCCCGCTCGTGGAGATCGCGGGCGAGCGCTTCGGGGTGTCCGGGACGGTGCTGTGGGGCAACGTCGCGTCGTCGGTCGCGGGGGCCAAGCGGGTGCTCGACATCCAGCGCCCCGACGCCGCGGACGCCGTCGCCGCCGTCGCCGCGGACCTGCTGGAGCACCCCCGGCTGACCGGTACGGGGGAGCGGCGGGCCCCGGTGGCGCCGGACCACGCCTGGACGTTCCGGCGGCGGTCCTGCTGCCTGTACTACCGGGTGCCCGGCGGCAGCACCTGCGCGGACTGCGTCCTGGCGGACCTGCGCGGCGAGCCGGCGTCCGGCGACCCGACCGACTGACCCGGCGGGCCGGCCGGCCGGCGGCGGGGTCAGCGGCGGCGGACGGTGCGCTGGATGCTGCGCATCTTGGCGCCCTGGGGCATCGGCCCCTTGGGCATCGCGGCCGAGCGGCTGCCGAGGGCGTTGAGCTTGCCCTCCAGGGAGTCCATCTCGGCGGCGGAGATGTTGCGGGGCAGCTTCATGAGGTGGCGCTGCAGGCCCTTGAGCGGGACCTGGCCCTCCTCGTTGCCCACGATCACGTCGTAGATCGGGGTGCTGCCGGCGACCCGCGCGGTGCGCTTCTTCTCCTGTGCGAGCAGGGTCTTCACCCGGTGCGGGGCCCCCTCGGCGACGAAGATGATCCCGGGCCGCCCGATGACCCGGTGCACCGCGTCGAGGTGGGTGGTGCCCGCGATGCCCTGGGTGATCCGCCACTGGCCGCGCATGTTGTCCAGCGCCCAGCCTGCGGCGCCCGGCTGCCCGTCGGCCTTCACGTAGATCGACTTCTGGACGCGGCGGCCGAAGATGCTGAACGCGGCCAGCGCGCCGATCAGGATGCCGAAGGGCACGAAGAACCAGACCAGGCCCAGCAGCCACCCGATGAGCGTGACGACCACGATCGACCCGACGAACACGCCGATCATGATCGGGAGGAGCTTGGAGTCCTCCTTGCGCTGCATCTGGAACGCCTGCCAGATCTGCTGGCGACGCTGCTTCGACGCGGCCTTCTTCTGGGCCTTGAGCGCCTTCTTCTCTTCGGGCGAGGGCTTACGGGGCTTGCCGGGCATGTGACCAGCCTACTTCCGACCGGTGATCGACGGTGCGAGGAGGTCTCAGCCGCGTGCGAGCAGGGAGCTGGCCTCCTGCGCGGCCGGGCCGGAGTCGGCCAGGTGCGCCAGGGCGGGGGAGAGCTCCTCGCCGCGGTGGGCCACGGTCTGGGCGTAGAGCCGGCCGGCCCGGTAGGACGAGCGCACCAGCGGCCCGGCCATCACGCCGGCGAAACCGATCTGCTCGGCGGCCCTCGAGTGCTCGACGAACTCCTCGGGCTTGACCCAGCGCTCCACCGGGTGGTGGCGCTTGGTCGGGCGCAGGTACTGGGTGATCGTAATGATCTCGCAGCCCGCGTCGTGCAGGTCCTGCAGCGCGGAGGTGACCTCGTCGGGGGTCTCGCCCATGCCGAGGATCAGGTTCGACTTGGTGACCAGACCGAACTCGCGGGCCTTGGTGATGACCTCCAGCGACCGGTCGTAGCGGAACGCCGGGCGGATCCGCTTGAAGATCCGCGGGACGGTCTCGAGGTTGTGCGCGAACACCTCGGGGCGCGACTCGAAGACCGGGGTCAGCTGGTCGTCGATCGAGTTGAAGTCCGGGGCGAGCAGCTCGACGCCGGTGCCCGGGTTCAGCTCGTGGATCTTGCGGACGGTCTCGGCGTAGAGCCAGGAGCCGCCGTCGTCGAGGTCGTCGCGCGCGACGCCGGTGACGGTGGAGTAGCGCAGCCCCATCTGCTGCACCGACTCCGCCACCCGGCGCGGCTCGTCGGTGTCCAGGTCGGCCGGCTTGCCGGTGTCGATCTGGCAGAAGTCGCAGCGACGGGTGCACTGCTCCCCGCCGATGAGGAACGTCGCCTCCCGGTCCTCCCAGCACTCGTAGATGTTGGGGCAGCCGGCCTCCTCGCACACCGTGTGCAGGCCGCCCGACCGGACGAGACCCTTCAGCTCGGTGTACTGCGGACCGGTCTTGGCGCGGGTGCGGATCCAGGACGGCTTGCGCTCGATCGGGGTCTCGCTGTTGCGGACCTCGAGGCGGAGGAGCTTGCGGCCTTCGGGTGCGATGGTCACGGGCCCAGCCTACGCCCGGGGTCCGGTGTGATGCCGGTCGCGGCGGCCGTGACCTGCCACAACCTGCCCGCGAGCACCGGGTCCTGCGCGGCCGCCGAGCGCCGTGCCGGACCGGCCGGGCCGCGGGCCTCCCCGAGCCCGGTGGGGCCCAGGTAGTCGCCGCCGTGGACCGGCCCCGTCACCGCGGCGAGCTGCGGCCCGACACCCTCGGACACCGGGGAGGTGAGCCGGCGCTCCCACGGTGCGAACAGCCGCGCCTGCAGCGTCGCGCCCCGCCGGAAGGAGTTCGCGAGCAGCGACGACTCGGTCATCCCCGGGTGCGCGGCCACCGAGAGCACCGGGTCCCCGGACAGCCGCAGCCGCCGGTCCAGCTCCGCGGCGAACAGCAGGTTCGCCAGCTTCGACGCGCCGTAGGCCGCGTTCGGGGACCAGCGCCGGCGCCGCCACCCCAGGTCGTCGGGGTCGAGCCGGCCGGTGCGGTGGCCCAGGCTGGACGTCGTGACGACCCGCGACGGCCGCTCCGGGTCGCCGGCGGCCCGCAGCGCGGGCATCAGCAGCCAGGTCAGTGCGGCCGGCCCGAGGTGGTTGGTGCCGATCTGCAGCTCGAAACCGTCCGCGGTGTCCGCACGCGGCCCCATCGCGACGCCCGCGTTGTTGACGAGCACGTCCACCCGGTCCCCGGTGCGTTCCCGGATCTCCGCCGCAGCGGCCCGCACCGAGCCGAGGTCGGCGAGGTCCAGCAGCACCAGCTCACCACCGGCCCCGCGTGCCGCGGCGCGGCCGCGGGTCACGTCGCGGGCGGTCATCAGCACCCGGGCCCCGGCCCGGGCCAACGCGGTGGACAGCGCGAGACCGAGCCCGGAGGTCGTGCCGGTGACGACGACGGTCCGGCCGGTCTGGTCGGGGATCGGGTGCACGACGCGACCGTAGCGAGCGGGCCCCCGCGGCCGCCGCCGGTGGTCGGGCGGCGCGGGCGGGCCGGTGCGGCTAGCGTCGCGCCCCGTGGACTTCCGGATCTTCACCGAGCCCCAGCAGGGCGCCCGCTACACCGACCTCCTGCGGGTCGCCCGCACCACGCAGGACGCCGGCTACGACGCGTTCTTCCGCTCCGACCACTGGGTCGCGATGGGCGACGGCAGCGGTCTCCCCGGCCCGACCGACGCCTGGGTGACCCTCGCCGCGCTCGGCCGTGAGACCGAGCGCATCCGGCTCGGCACCCTGGTCACCAGCGCGACGTTCCGGCTGCCCGGGCCGCTCGCCGTCGCCGTCGCGCAGGCCGACGAGATGTCCGGTGGCCGCGTCGAGGTCGGGCTCGGCTCGGGCTGGTTCGAGGCCGAGCACCGGGCGCTGGGCATCCCGTTCCCGCCGCTGGCCGAGCGCTTCGAGATCCTCACCGAGCAGCTGGAGATCCTCACCGGGCTGTGGGCGACCCCGCTCGGCGGTCGCTTCACCCACCAGGGACGGCACTACACCGTCACCGACTCCCCGGCGCTGCCGCGCCCGGTGCAGGACGCGCCGCCGGTGATCGTCGGCGGGATGGGGAGGAGGAAGACCCCGGCGCTGGCCGCCCGGTTCGCCACCGAGTTCAACGTGCCGTTCCAGCAGCCCGAGGCCGTCGCCGCGCAGTTCGGCCGGGTCCGCGACGCGTGCACCGCCGCCGGGCGCGACCCGGGCTCGCTCACGTACTCGGTGGCGCAGATGCTGTGCCTGGGCAAGGACGACTCGGAGGTCGACCGCCGCGCGGCCGCGGTGGGCCGCGACGCCGCAGAGGTCCGCGCGAGCAGCCTCGCCGGCACCCCCGGCGAGATCGTCGACCGGCTCGGCCGGTGGGCCGAGACCACCGGCACGACCCGGGTCTACCTGCAGGTCCTCGACCTGTCCGACCTCGCCCACATCGAGGACTTCGCCGCGACGGTGGTGCCCCAGCTCGCCTGAGGCACCGGGGCCGGGGGATCAGCCCAGGCCGGACATCAGGTCGACCTGGCGGACGACCGGGTGCTCGGCCACCGGCAGCCGGCCGTCGAGCGCGTCCAGCACGGCGGCGGCCGCCGGGCCGGCGACCTCGTCGACGGTCACCTCCCGGTCCAGCTCCGCGGTCAGGGTGGTGACGCCGGCGTCGGCGATCCCGCACGGCACGATCCTGCCGAAGTCGCCCAGGTCGGCGTCGCAGTTGATCGCGAATCCGTGCTGGGTGACCCCGCCGGCGATCCGGACGCCGATCGCGGCGACCTTCCGCTCGGGGGTGAAACCCTGCGCGGGCAGCCAGACGCCGGAGCGCCCCTCGACCCGGCCGGCGCTCGTCACACCGAGGTCGTGGCAGACCCGGATGAGGGCCTCCTCCAGGCGGCGGACGTAGTCCACGACGTCCATCGGCTCACCGAGGGCGACGATCGGGTAGCCGACGAGCTGCCCCGGCCCGTGCCAGGTGATGCGCCCGCCGCGGTCGACGTCGACGACCGGGGTGCCGTCGGTGGGCCGGTCCTCCGGCCGGGTGCGCCGCCCCGCGGTGTAGACGGGCGGGTGCTCGAGCAGCATCAGCACGTCCGGCCCGCCGTTCTTGCGGGCCTCGGCGTGCGCCTTCTGGGTGTCCCACGCCGCCTGGTACTCCACGCGCCCGAGCCGGTCGACCCGGACGTCGTCGGTTCCGGCGCGGCAGGACAGATGCGGTGCGGGCATGGCGGCGAGCTTACGCCGCGCCCAGCCGGGCGAGGACGGCCTGCGCGGCCCGGCGGCCGCTGACCAGCGCACCCTGGGTGGACGGGGTGTCGCGGTGGTCGCCCGCGACGAACAGGTTCTCCCCGAGGTCGACGTCGCGGCGCACCGGGCGCCCCGCCTCGAACAGCGGCAGCGCCTCGTCGACCTGCGCGGTGTGCAGGTGCGCCCAGTCGTCGGTGCCGGCACCCCAGATCCGGGCCAGCTCGCGGCGCACCGCGGGCTCGTCGACCCCGGTGGACCCCGGGGTCCCGACGATCGAGGACGCCACCAGCGGGCGCCCGTCGGCGGAGTAGCCCGGCGCGGCAGCGGTCATCACCATCGTGTTGACGACCGGCCCGCCGGTGCCGTCCAGGTGCAGCAGCGGGGAGGCCGTCGGGGCCTGCGGCGGGACGTGGAAGAACGTGGTCAGCGCGTTCATCCGCGGCTCGGCGACCCCGGGCAGCAGCGCGGCGGCCGTCCTCGGGTCCGCCGCGACGACGACCGCCCGCGCGGACAGGGTGCCGTCGTCGGTGTCCAGGGCGGGTGCGGGCCCGCCGCGCACGGCGTGCACCCGGGTCCCGAGCGTCACGGTGCCCTCGGGCAGGGCCGCGGCCAGCCGCCGGGGCAGCGCCTCCATGCCGTCGTCGGGCACGACGATCGTGCCGAGGGCGAAGCTGCGCCACACCAGCCGCACGAACGCGGCCGAGGTCTCCAGCGCGGTCTCGGCGAGCACACCGGACAGGAAGGGGCGCAGGAACCGGTCGGTGACCGCGCCGCCGAGCCCGGCGGCGTCGAGGTCCCGGGCGGCGGAGGAGTCGACCAGCGTCGCGGTCCGCGACGGCGGCGAGGCCAGCACCTTCGCCGTCCACGCGACGAGCTTGGCCTTCTCGATCGGGCCGAACAGGTCGTCCAGCGCGGTGGCCGGGGCGGACGCCGGGCGGCGCAGCGGGTTGACGAAGCGGTGCAGCTCGCCGTCGCCGGCCCGGATGGCGGCACCGGGCTCGAAGGGCCGCGCGGCCAGGGTGTCGAGCCCGTGCGGGGCGAGCGCGGCGTGCAGCGCCGGGTAGGAGGTGTTGAGCACCTGGAACCCGCGGTCGCAGCGGAACCCGTCGACGACGTCGGTCGCCATCCGTCCACCGACCCGGTCGGCGGACTCCAGCACGCGCACGGTCAGCCCGTGCCGGTGCAGCACGGTGGCCGCGCGCAGGCCGGACAGGCCCGCCCCGACCACCAGGACGTCGACGTCGGACGGGGTCATGACCCGACCGCGGCCGAGAGCGCGTCGCCGACGGTGTGGTGGCGGAACTGGAACCCGGCCTCGAGCAGCGCCGCAGGCACCGCCCGCTGGCCGCCGAGCAGCATCTCGCGGCCCATCTCGCCGAGCACGGTGGAGACCACCGGGCCGGGCACCGGGAACGGCGCGGGCCGCCCGACCGCCGCGGCCATCTCCTTGGTGAACTCGGCGTTGGTGACCGGCACCGGGCCGGTCACGTTCGCCGGGCCGGACAGGGCCTCGGTCTCGACGGCGAACCGGATCGCCGCGACCTGGTCGTCGAGGGAGACCCACGGCATGAACTGGGTGCCCTTGCCGATGCGCCCGCCGAGGAACCCCTTGAACAGCGGGCGCAGCATCGCGAGCAGCCCGCCGGAGGGGGACAGGACCAGGCCGGTGCGGACGAGCACCACCCGGGCGCCGGCGTCCACGGCGGGGGCCGCGGCGGCCTCCCAGTCCCGGCACACGTCGGCGAGGAACCCCGAGCCCGACGGCGCGGACTCGTCGACGACGACCTGGCCGGTGTCGCCGTAGTAGCCGACGGCCGACCCGCTGACCAGAACCGGGACCTTGTGCCGGGCCACGGCCTCGGCGAGGACGTCGGTGGGGACGTTGCGCGAGTCGCGGATCAGCTGCTTGCGGGCGCCGGTCCACGGCCGGTCGGCGATGCCGGCGCCGTTGAGGTTCACGACCGCGTCGGCGCCGTCGAGGGTGCCGTCCTGGACGGTGCCGGCGGGCGGGTCCCAGCCGCGCTCGTCGGGGGCGGCGGGGGTGCGCCGCACCAGGCGCAGCACCTCGTGCCCCGCGCCCCTCAGGTGGGCGACCAGGGCTGTTCCGATCAGTCCGGACGAACCGGCCACGACGACTCGCACGGCCGCGATCCTTCCCGGTCCCGGGCGGACGCGCGAGCCGGACATGCCGCGACCATCGTCACCCGTTCACCCGGACCGGTGACGACGGCGGCCCGCCCCGGGTGGACCGGGACGGGCCGCCGTGTGTCGCGGGGGTGCCTACAGGCCGAGCTCGGCCTCGAAGGCGCCCTCCTCCAGCCGGGCCTTGACCGCGGACAGGAAGCGGCCGGCGTCGGCGCCGTCGACCAGGCGGTGGTCGTAGGTCATCGGCAGGAAGCAGACCGAGCGGACGGCGATGACGTCGTCGCCCTCGGGGCCGGTGACGACCTTCGGCTCCTTCGAGATCGCGCCGGTGCCCAGGATGGCGACCTGGGGCTGGTTGATGATCGGCGTGTCGAACAGCGCGCCCGCGGACCCGATGTTCGTGATCGTGAAGGTGCCGCCCGACAGCTCGTCCGGACCGATCTTGGAGTCGCGGGTGCGGGCCGCGACGTCGGCGATCTTCTTGGCGATCCCGGCCAGCGACAGGTCGTCGGCGTCCTTGATCACCGGCACGAGCAGGCCGCGCGGGGTGTCCACGGCGATGCCCATGTGCACCGAGCCGTGGTAGGTGACCTGCTTGTTGTCCTCGGAGATCGAGGCGTTCAGCGACGGGAACGCCTTGAGCGCCTCGATGGTGGCCTTGGCGATGAACGCCAGGAAGGTGAGGTTGGCGCCCTCACGCTTCTTGAAGTCCTCCTTGACCCGGTTCCGCAGCTTGACGATGCGGGTGAGGTCGACCTCCTGGACGGTGGTCAGCTGCGCCGAGGTCGCGAGCGACTCGTTCATCCGCTGCGCGATGACCTGGCGCAGGCGCGGGAGCTTGACCGTGGTGCCCGGCTCCGGCGCGTTGTCCGCGCGGGTCGGGACGGCCTTCGGCTCCTGGGGCGCACCACCGGAGGCGGGCTGCGCCGCCGGGGCGGACGGCTTCTCCTGCGCCGGGGCCTTCGCCTGCTCGGCGGCGGCGAGGACGTCCTGCTTGCGGATGCGGCCGCCGACGCCGGAGCCGGTGACCGAGTCGAGGTCGACGCCGTGCTCCTGGGCCAGCTTGCGCACCAGCGGGGTCACGTAGGGCTTCTCGCCCGAACCCGAGCCCGAGCCGTTCGAGGAGGGCTCGATCCTCCCGGCGGGGGAGTCCTCGGAGCCGGCCGGGGCCTTCTCCTGCTTCTCCTCGGCCTTGGGGTGCTCGGCCTTCGGCTCCGGCTTCTGCTCGGCCTTCGGAGCCTCCTTCTTCGGCTCCTCCTTCTTCTCCGGGGCCTTCTCCTGCTTCGGCGCCTCGTCCTGCGCCGGGGCGGCGGAGCCGTCGCCGACCAGCGCGAGCTGCGCGCCGACCTCGACGGTCTCGTCCTCGGCGACGGTGTGCTCGAGCACGGTGCCCGCGACCGGCGAGGGGATCTCGGTGTCGACCTTGTCGGTGGAGACCTCGAGCAGCGGCTCGTCGACCTCGACGGCGTCGCCGACCTGCTTGAGCCAGCGGGTCACGGTGCCCTCGGTGACCGACTCGCCGAGCTCGGGCATCGTGACCGGGGTGCCGGAGCCCCCACCGGACGACGAGCCACCGGAGGACGGCTCCGGGGCCTCCTCCTCGGCCTGCTCCGGCTCGGGCTCGGGCTCCGCCTCGGACTCCGCGGGCTCCTCGGCCTTCCCGGAGGAGCCGGAGTCGGACGAACCGGCGTCGTCGGCCTCGTCGGCGTCGCCGATGACGGCGAGCTCGCCGCCGACCTCGACCGTGTCGTCCTCGCCCGCGATGATGCGCTTCAGGACGCCCGCGGCGGGCGACGGGATCTCCGTGTCGACCTTGTCGGTCGAGACCTCGAGCAACGGCTCGTCGACCTCGACGGTGTCGCCCTCGGCCTTGAGCCAGCGGGTGACGGTGCCCTCGGTGACACTCTCGCCCAGGGCGGGCATCTCAACGGTGACGGCCATGTCGGGTGGAGCTCCTCTTGTTCCGCGTGGGTGTTCGGGTTGTGGGGCCGGGATCAGCCGTGGGTGTGCAGCGGTCTCCCGGCCAGCGCGAGGTGGGCCTCTCCGAGGGCCTCGCTCTGTGTGGGATGGGCGTGGATCAGGGCGGCGACGTCGGTGGGCAGAGCCTCCCAGTTGTAGACGAGTTGCGCCTCTCCGACGAGCTCCCCGATCCGGGAGCCCACCATGTGCACGCCGAGGACGGGTCCGCCCTGTCCGGCGGGCCCCTGGGCGACGAGCTTGACCGCGCCGGAGGTCTGCAGGATCTGCGACTTCCCGTTGCCGGCCAGGTCGTAGGTCAGGGTGTGCACCTCGCCGTGGAGGTCCCGCGCGGCCTCCTCGGTCAGCCCGACCGAGGCGACCTCGGGGTCGCAGTAGGTGACGCGCGGGATGCCGTCGTCGGTGACGGGGCGGGGTGCGAGCCCCGCGACGTCCTCGGCGACGAAGATCCCGTGGGCGAAGCCGCGGTGGGCGAGCTGCAGGCCGGGGGTGACGTCCCCGACGGCGTACACGCCGTCGAGATTCGTGCGCAGCCGCTCGTCGACGGTCACGACGCCGCCGTCCATCGCGACGCCGGCCTCGGCGAAGCCGTGACCGGTGGTGTTGGGGCCGCGGCCGACCGCGACCAGCAGCAGGTCGGCCTCGATCTCCTCACCGGACTCCAGCGACACGGTGACGGTGTCGCCGCTGCGGGTCGCCTTCGCGAACCGCACCCCGGTGCGGGTGGTGATCCGGCGCCGCCGAAACGCCCGGGCCAGCTGGGTGGAGCAGAACTCGTCCTCGTTCGGCACGAGCCGCGGCAGCGCCTCGACGATCGTGACCTCGGCCCCGAACGAGCGCCACACACTGGCGAACTCGACGCCGATCACGCCGCCGCCGAGCACGACGACCCGGCGCGGGGCCTCGTCGAGGGAGATCGCGGCGTCGGAGGTGACGACGCGGTCGTCCAGCTCCAGGCCGGGCAGCGACCGGGCGTAGGAGCCGGTGGCGAGCACGACGTGGCGGCCGGTGATGCGCTCGTCGCCGACCCGGACGGTGCCGGGGCCCTCCAGGATGCCCGCACCGGGCACCACGGTGATCCCGCGCGAGGCGACCAGGCCCTGCAGGCCCTTGTACAACCGGGAGACCACGCCGTCCTTGTAGGCGTTCACCCCGGCCATGTCGACGCCGTCGAACGTGGAGCGGATGCCGACCTGCGCGCCGTCGCGGGCGTGGTCGGCCACCTCGGCCGCGTGCAGCAGCGCCTTGGTGGGGATGCAGCCGCGGTGCAGGCAGGTGCCGCCGAGCTTGTCCTTCTCGACCAGGACCACCGACAGGCCCAGCTCCGCGGCCCGCAGCGCGCAGGCGTAGCCACCGGAGCCGCCGCCCAGGATCACCAGGTCGGCGGAACGAGCGTCCGGGTCGGACACCGATCAGCTCCCTCCGGGGGTCACCGTCGGTGGACCGGCTCCGCCGGACGGGACCCCGCTACGCGGCGACCATCTTGTCATCCGGCCGCGACTGCGCCACTGGGGTGTCGGGAGCAAATCCGTGATCCCGTTCGTTGGGCACTCGGAGCTACCGTGTCCGGTTCGTAGGGGTGCGACCGGATCGACGAGAGGACGACGCGCATGGGTCTGCTCGACCTGTTCCGGTCACGTGGACCGTCGGGCCCCAGGTCCGGCCGGGGATCCGGCTCCGGCGGGAGGCGTGGCGCGTACGCGGAGGGGGAGGCCCACCTGCGTGAGTGGTCGGCCGCCCGGATCGGGGTCGAGGCCTTCGTCGAACCGCGTACGACCGTGACGGAGACGACGGTGGTCTTCGTCGCCCATGACGGCGAGTGGACCCGCAGGCGGGTCGCGAACCCGAACGCGGCGAAGAAGCTGGCCCGCTCGCTGCAGATGCCGATCTACGACGTGCAGCTCGTCGGGTACCCGAACCGGATGCGCGAGCACGACGCCCGCGACCGCGCCCTGCGCAAGCGCGAGCGCCAGGAGCGGATGCTGCGCGAGCTGCGGGCCAAGGACCGCGACGCCTGACCCGTTTGGTCAGGGGCGCAGCGAGCGGGCGCGCCGCTCGCCGAGCGCGCGCATCGCGGGCTCCAGGCGCAGCGCGGGTCCGGGGGCCAGCGCGGTGAGGCGCAGCAGCGCACCCCGCCAGGCGGGAAGCGTCCGGTAGACCCGGCCGGTGCCGAACATCCCGACCAGCGCCGTCGCGACCTGCTCGGGGGTGACCAGCACCCCGGACCGCACGAGCGCCTGGCCCTGGCCGCCGGGCGTCATCGAGCGCAGCAGCTCGGTGTTCACCCCGTCCGGGCAGACCGCGTGCACCCCGATGCCCTCCCGGCGCACCTCCGAGGCCAGCGCGGACACCATCGACAGGGCGCCCGCCTTCGACGCCGCGTACACCGACAGGCCCGGAACCGGGCCGAGGCCGGACAGCGACACGGTCACGCCGATCTCGCCGCCCCGGGCGGTCCCCGCCGCCGCCTGCTCGCGGAACGCGGCCACCGCGGCCCGGGCACCCCAGATCGGGCCCAGCAGGTTGACCTCGACCAGAGCGCGGGCGCGGGCCTCGGCGATGTCGGTGACGGTGCCGTCGAAGCCGACGCCGGCGTTGCTCACCCAGGCGCCCAGCGGCGCGAGCTCGCGGGCCCGGGCCACCGCCGCCGCGGACGCGGCCGGGTCGGTGACGTCGCAGGCGGTGCCGGCGGCCGCCCCGATCCGGGTCGCGGTGGCCTGCGCCGCGGCCTCGTCGAGGTCGGTGACGAGCACCCGGTAGCCGCGCCCGACGAGCTCGCGGGCGATCTGCTCGCCGATGCCGCGGGCCGCGCCGGTGACCACCGCGGAACGGGGGGCGTGCGCGGGGACCTCGTGTCGACGACGCTGCCGGCTCATGGGCGGCAGTATGCCCTACCCGTGGGTAACCCCCGGTCCGGTGTCGCCGCCCGGATCCGGTCCGGCCAGACTCGGGCCCCGTGACGGCCGCGATGCACCTGCCCCGCTTCCTCGTCCGCCAGCGGATCACCCTCGGCGTGAACCGCTACGACGTGCACGCCGCGAACCCCGACGGCAGCGCGGGCGCGCTCATGGCGTTCGCGCAGCAGAAGCGGTTCGCCTTCAAGGAGCAGGTGACCTTCTGGTCCGACGACAGCCGCTCCCGCGCGGTGTTCTCCTTCCGTGCCCGCCAGCGTCTCGACGTCCGCGCCGAGCACGACGTCCTCGACGAGCACGGCCGGGTGATCGGAACCTTCGGCAAGAGGTTCGGGGCGAGCCTGCTGCGCTCGACCTGGACGCTGACCGCGCCGGGCGTCGCCGCGACCGGGCGCGAGCGCAGCCTCGGCGTCGCCCTGCTGCGCCGGGTGGCCGAGAACCTGCCGCTGCCGTACCACTTCGACGTCACCGAGGACTCCGGCGGCACGCTGCTGATGAGCAGCGACCGGCGGTGGTCGCTGCGCGACTCCTACGACGTCTCCGTCCCGGACCCGCGCATCGACTTCCGCCTGGCCGCCGCCTTCGCCGTCGCGCTGGACGCGTTGCAGGACCGCTGAACCGGGGTCAGCCGTTCGCGGCCACGTCCTCGAGGAACGCCAGCAGGGTGCGCACCGGCACCCCCGTGCCGCCCTTGGTGGTGTAGCCGCGTGGCCCGCCGGTGTTGAACGACGGCCCCGCGATGTCGATGTGCGCCCACGGCAGCCCGGCGGGCACGAACTCCTTGAGGAACACCCCGGCCAGCAGCATCCCGGCGAACCGCTGCCCGCTGACGTTGCTGATGTCGGCCACCCGCGAGTCCAGCTCGCCGCGCAGGTACTCCGGCAGCGGCATCGCCCAGGCGTCCTCGCCGACGGCGGTGCCGTGCGCGGCGACCCGGTCGCGCAGCTCGTCCGACCCCATCACCCCGGCGGTGCGCATGCCGAGCGCGACGAGCTGGGCGCCGGTCAGCGTCGAGGTCTCCACCAGGTAGTCGGGGTCGTCCTGGGCGGCACGGACGATCGCGTCGGCGAGGATCAGCCGTCCCTCGGCGTCGGTGTTGAGCACCTCGACGGTGGTCCCGCCGAACATGGTCAGCACGTCGCCGGGCTTGTACGCCGTCGACGACGGCATGTTCTCCGCCATCGGTACGGTCGCGGTCACCGTGACCGGCAGCTTCAGCTTCGCGGCGAGCACGACGGTCGCGACGACCGCGGCCGCCCCGCCCATGTCCGAGGTCATGTCGGCCATGCCGGCGTTGGGCTTGAGCGAGATGCCGCCGGTGTCGAAGGTGATGCCCTTGCCGACGAGCGCGACCCGCTTCGACGCGGCCGGGCCGCCGTTCCAGGTCAGGCGCACCAGCCGGGGCGGGTTCGCCGACCCCTTCCCGACGCCGGTGACGCCGCCGTAGCCGTTCTCCCGCAGCCCGGCGTCGTCGAGGACCTCGGTGACCAGCCCGGCGCGCTCGCCCAGCGCCACCGCGTGCGCCGCGAAGGTCTCCGGGACCAGCACGTTCGGCGCGGTGTTGACCAGGTCCCGGGCGGTGGCGACGGCCTCGGCGACGAGGGTCGCCCGCCGCACGGCCGCGTCGTCGGCGCCGGTGAACGACCAGCTTCCGACCGGGGCGGCCGCGGCGTCGGTGGAGGTCCGGTGCCGGTCGAAGCGGTGGCCGCCGAGGACGGCGCCGACGACCGCGGCCTCGGCGTCGAGGGCGGACAGCGTGCTCAGCACCGAGCCGGTCCCGGCCAGCGTGCGGGCGGCGGCACCGGCGGCGCGGCGGACCGCCTCGGACGCCTTCGGTCCCTCGGCGGGGCGGCCCAGACCGACCGCGACCAGCCGCGGCGCGGATAGCGCGCCGCGGGTCGGCAGCGACACGACCTGCTCGGCCTTCCCGGTCGCGCCGACGGTGGTGAGCAGCTCCAGCAGCTCCCCGGAGAACGCCGTGTCGACGCCGGCGGCGCCCGCGGCCAGCGCCGGGCCGGTGCCGTCGGCGGCGTCGGCCGCGGGGGCGTGCAGACCGACCACGACGGCGTCGACGACCGCCTCCGGCTCGGCACCGCTGTGTGCGGCGGTCTGCGGGAGGGTCGGGACGTCGATCGGCACGGGTGGCACTCCTCGGGGTCGGACGGGAACGGTGGGTATCGGACGAGTGGCTCCGGATCGCCCGATCTCACCCTGTGTGGCCGGTGCACGCGTCCCGTCCGCCGGGTGGGTGGGGAGCCGGGTGGCGGGCGGGACGACGAGACCGGACCGAGATGGTAATGACACCCCCGCGGCGCCGCGCGGCACAGGGGTGGATGGGAAGGTGAACGGGTGCCCCGCCCCCCGTACCGGATCCCGACCGTGACCGCGGTCGTCGTCGCCCTCTCGGCGACGTTCGGTACCGGGCTGTACGCCGCGCTCGGCCCGGCGGCCGCGTCGGCGGGCACCTGGTTCCCGCTCGGGGTGCTCCTCGCCGCGCTGCTCGCGCTCGGCGTGGTCGGCTCGACCGCGCACCTGTCGCTCGCCCGCCCGGCCGGTCCGGAGCTGGCCCGCGGTGACCTGCCCGCCCCCGCACTACGGCTCGGGGCGGTCGCGCGGGTGACCTCGCGGGCCGCCGCCGGATCGGCCGCGGCGCTGGTGTTCGGCGCCTACGTGCTGCCCACCCAGCCGGTCACGATCGCGGTGGTGGCGGTGCTCGCCGTCGTCGCGGTGAACGCCTTCGGGGTGCGGATCTCGCCCGGTGCGGCGCGCGGGCTGGTGGTGGGCACGCTGCTCGCCCTGACCGTCGCGATCGTGGTGGGGCTGCGGTCGGACGGGCCGCACGCGGTGCTGTCCTCGGCGATGCCCGCCGCAGCCACCGGAGCCGGCATCGCCGACGACGGCGCCGGGACGCCCGACGACCCGGCCGTCGCCACGCTGCAGGCCGCGATCGAGCCGGGCCCGCTCGGCGTGCTCGCCGCCGCCGGGTTCGTGTTCCTCGCCTTCACCGGGCTGTCCCGCGTCGCCGAGCTCGGGGGCAGCCTGCGGGACCCGGTGCGGGCGATCCGCCGGGCCCCCGCACTCGCCGTCGTGATCACGACGGTGCTGCTGCTCCTGCTGTCGGCGGCCCTGCTGCGCGGGCTCGGTGCGTCCGGGCTGGCGTCGGCGTCGGCCCCGCTGGCCGCGCTGATGGACACCAGCAGCAGCGCCCAGGTGGGGGTGCTGGTGCGGGTCGGTGCCGCCGCCGCGACGATCGCCGCACTGCTCGGGGCACTGTCGCGGGCCGCGGCTGGCGCCGCCCGGCTGTCCCGCGAGGGGGAGCTGCCCGCGTTCCTGGGCCGGGGCGGGTCCCGCGGCACGCCGTGGTTGGCCGACCTGACGCTGGGGGTGCTCACCCTGGCGATGACCCTGCTGCTGTCCGCGACGACCGCGATCGTCGTCACCGTCGTCGCGGCCCTGGTCCACCACGCCGTGCTGCACGCCGCGGTGCTCCGCCTGCCGGGACGCCCGGTGCGGGCGGCGGTCGTCGCCGTCGCCGGTGGGGTGGGGTGCCTGGCCGTCGCCGCGTCGATGCCGCCGTGGCCGCTGGTCGCGACGGCCGGGGCGCTCGCCGCGGGCTGGGTGCTGTGCGCCGTCACCGCGCGGTCCCGCTCCCGCGCGGCGGCCGAGGAACCCGTGCGCCGCAGCGATCCCGAGGAACAGGCGGCCTGAGGCCGATAGGGTCGCGGGCGTGACCGACGAGCTCCTGCCCAGCCCGCTGCACGACCGGCACGTCGCCCTCGACGCCACCCTCGGCGAGTTCGGGGGGTGGTCGATGCCGATCTCCTACCCGGGCGGCACCGTCGCCGAGCACACGTCGGTCCGCGAGACGGCGGGCCTGTTCGACGTCAGCCACCTCGGCACCGTCCCGATCTCCGGGCCGGGCGCGGCCGCGCACCTGAACGCCTGCCTGACCAACGACCTCGACCGCATCGGCCCGGGCCGCGCCCAGTACACCCTGGCCTGCGACGACCGCGGCGGCGTCGAGGACGACATGATCGTCTACCTGGCCGCCGACGACGACCTGCTGCTCGTCCCGAACGCCGCGAACTCCACCCGGATCGTCTCCGCGCTCGCCGCCGACGCCCCGCCCGGGGTCACGATCACCGACCGGCACCGCGAACTCGCCGTGCTCGCCGTCCAGGGGCCCCGCTCCGCCGAGGCCCTGAGCGCGGCGCTCGGTGCCGTGGGGGAGGGCGTCGCGGACCTGGACTACATGGCGTTCACCGACCTCGAGGGCGGTCTGAACGACGGCGGTGTGCGGATCTGCCGCACCGGCTACACCGGCGAGCTTGGCTACGAGGTCGTCCTCGCCGCGGAGGCCGCCCCGGCGATGTGGGACGCCCTGCTCGACGCCGTCCGCGGCGTCGGCGGCGGACCGTGCGGTCTCGCGGCGCGCGACACCCTGCGCACCGAGATGGGCTACCCGCTGCACGGCCACGAGCTGTCCACCGAGATCAGCCCGGTCCAGGCCGGGAGCAGCTGGGCGGTCGGCTGGGACAAGCCGGCGTTCTGGGGCCGCGACGCCCTGCTCGCCGAGCGCGCGGCGGGCCCGGCACGGCGCCTGCGTGCGCTGCGGGCGACCGGGCGGGGTGTCCCGCGGGCGGGGATGACCGTCCTCGACGGCGAGGGGGGCAGCCCCGTCGGCGTCGTCACCTCGGGGACGTTCTCCCCGACGCTGCGCACCGGCGTCGCGCTGGCCCTGGTCGACACCGCGGGCGGGGTGGCCGTCGGCGACGCGTTGGTGATCGACGTCCGGGGACGTGTGCTGCCGGTGGAGGTCGTGAAGCCGCCGCTGGTGCCCTCGCACGTCCGCTGAGCGGGCCCACCGGCTCCCGTTCCTCGGGAATCCGACTGTTTGCCCCGTGGACAGCGGGGATACCGTCTGGGCCATGAGCGCGCCGAAGTTCTCCGTGACCCGCAACCCCGCCCCGGCGTCCCCGCAGCGGCGCGCCGACGTACTGGCCGCCCCCGGCTTCGGGCGGTACATGACCGACCACATGGTGACGATCCGGTGGACCGCCGGGACCGGCTGGCACGACCCGGCGGTCGTGCCCTACGGCCCGATGACACTGGACCCGTCCTCGATGGTCCTGCACTACGGGCAGGAGATCTTCGAGGGGCTCAAGGCCTACCGCCAGCCCGACGGTTCGATCGCGTCGTTCCGGCCCGACGCCAACGCCGCCCGGTTCGCCGGCTCCGCGCGCCGGCTCGCGATGGCCGAGCTCCCCGAGGACCTCTTCCTCGCCTCGCTGTCCGAGCTCCTCGCGGTCGACTCCGAGTGGGTGCCCGAGGCCGGCGGCGAGGACTCGCTCTACCTGCGGCCCTTCATGATCGCGACCGAGGTCGGGCTGGGGGTGCGGCCGTCGTCGGAGTACCTGTACTCGGTCATCGCGTCGCCGGCCGGGCCGTACTTCGCCGGCGGGGTCAAGCCGATGGACGTGTGGCTGGAGACCGAGTACACGCGCGCCGCGCTCGGCGGCACCGGCACCGCCAAGTGCGGCGGGAACTACGCGGCGTCGCTGCTGCCGCAGTCGGTCGGCGCCCAGCACGGCTGCGCCCAGGTCGCCTACCTCGACGCCGAGGAGCGCCAGTGGATCGACGAGATGGGCTCGAACAACCTGTTCTTCGTCTTCCGCTCCGACGACGGCTCGGTCGAGGTCGCGACGCCGGACCTGCGCGGCTCGGTGCTCGCCGGCATCACCCGGGACTCGCTGATCACGGTGGCGAAGGACCTCGGGATCTCCGTGGTCGAGCGCCGCATCTCCGGCCAGGAGTGGCTCGGTGGCGCCGCGAGCGGCGTGCTGACCGAGGTGTTCGGCTGCGGCACCGCCGCGGTGATCACCCCGATCGGGACGGTCAAGCACAGCGGCGGCGAGGTGACCGTCGGCAACGGTGAGCCCGGCCCGGTGACCCTGCAGCTGCGCGAGGCGCTGACCGCGATCCAGCGCGGCGCGGCCCCGGACCCGCACGGCTGGATGCACACGCTGGTGCCGGCCCCCGCGTCGGTCTGAGCCGTTCCACCCGCTTGATCACCGGTTGTGGAGTCCTCCGCCCGCCTGGCGGACGTTCCGCTCCACAACCGGTGATCACCGACGCAGGGCCCGCCTGATCGCGGCGACGGTGCCCTCGGGTGCGTCGTGCACGTCGTGCCAGGTGAAGCGCAACAGTGTCCACCCTGCGCGACGAGCGCGTTCCCCTTCGCCCGGTCGGCCCGGAACCGGTCGGGGTCGGTGTGCCAGGCCCACCCGTCCAGCTCGATCGCCACCCGCTCGGCGGGGAAGGCCAGATCGATCTCGCGCCCACCGCCCACGGGCAGCCCGCGGACGGCGTCGCCGATCCCGGCGGCGCGCAGCAGCCGCAGCAGCATCCGTTCCAGCTCCGAGTCCGCGCGGTCGAGCGCGGCCACCAGCAACCGGTGCGCCGCGGCCATGCCGTGCGCGCCCGCGTTGCGGCAGTAGGCCTCGTGCAGCAGCGCCGGGTGCACGACGCGGCGCTGCAGGACCCGGTCGAGGAACGCGGCCCCGTCGGGCAGCACGGCGCAGGTCTCCAGCACGGTCAGGTGCGCGGCGGTGACGGCGACGCCCCGGATCCAGGCCCGGTCGGGACCGGGCACGTCGCGCCGCCGCAGCGCGATGCCGCCGGGCGCGAGCCGCCGGGTGCCGCGGGGGAGCGTCACCCCGACGTCGCGGGGCCACCGGTCGGTCATCCCGCTCCAGCACGCGGCGGCCGGGCCGTGGACCAGCCCGGAGGGTCCGGCCCAGAGCGCCGCGGCCCGGACGCGCATCGCCGCGGTCGGGACGCGGGTCGCCTCGGCGAGGACGCCCGGGTGCAGGTCGACCCACTCGCCGCGGGCCACCCGTCGTCGAACGGACTGCCGGGACAGCCCGGCGGCCCGGGCCTGGGCCGCGGACAGGACCCCGTCCTGGGCGAGCAGCAGGTCACGCACCGAGGTCGACGGAGCGGGGAGCGGGGCAGGGGGCACCGGCGCAGGATGGCGGCGCCCCGCACGGCCCGGACCCGATCCCGCCGAACCCGTCGCAGCTGCGAATCCCGTCCATGATCACCGGTTGCGGAGTCCTGCGCCCGCCTCGCGAACGGAATGCTCCACAACCGGTGATCATGGGGCCGCCTGCCGCGTGGACCGGCTCGATCAGGCCCCGGGTCACCCGGTGAGCGCGGCCGCCAGGACGACGAGGACCGCGGTGGCGCCGAGCTCGCAGGCCGCACCCAGGACGTCGCCGCTCATCCCGCCGAAGCGTCGCCGGGTGTGCCGGGCCAGGCCCACCACGAGCACCGCCGCGAGCAGCACCGCCCCGGCGACGGCGAGCACCACCCCGGCTGCGCCGAGCGTCCCGGCCCCGGCCGTGCCCGCCGCCAGGACGGCGGTGTCCTGCTGCGGCTCGACGGTGACGACCAGCGCGGCGGCCGCGGCCGCCGCCAGACCGGTCCACCACAGCGGCGCGACCCACACCGGCTGCGACCCGGCGACCGTCGCGCCCAGACCACCCGGGCGCGCGGCGGGCGTCCCGCGCCGCGCGACCCAGCAGAACCCGGCCCGCCCGGCCGCCGCGGCCAGCGCGCAGACGACGAGCACGACCGCGGGCGGCGCGGACGCCAGCTGCGCGAGGGCGGCGGCGCGGGCGCCCAGCACCACCAGCAGCGTGACGACGGCGAACGGTCCGGCCCCGCCGTCGGCCATGATCCGCAGCGCCCGCTCCGGCGGGCCGTAGCTGCCCAGGCCGTCGGCGGTGTCGGCGATGCCGTCGACGTGCATCCCGCGCGTCGCGAGCGCACCCGCCCCGACCGTCAGCAGGCCCGCGACCAGCGGGGACACCCCGGCGGCGACCAGCCCGGTGAGCAGTGCCCCGCCCGCGACGCCGAGCCCGGCGCCGACCAGCGGCGCCCAGCGCAGGGCGGCCGCGGCGACGCCGTCGGGCAGCGCGCCGTCGTCGGAGGTGCGGACCCGGGCGGGCACGACGGTCAGCCAGCTGACCGCCAGCGCGAGCCCCGCGAGGGGACCGGGCCGGGGTCCGCTCACCGGCCGGCGCCTGCCGGCACCGTCACGTCACCCGGGACGACGCCGGTGTCCTGCGCGGTCCCGGTCTCGGCGAGCAGCCGCGCCGCGGTGACCAGCAGCGGCAGCGCCGTCACCGCGGCGGTGCCGTCCTCGGTGCGCACCGCCAGGTCCAGCAGCGGCACCAGCGACAGGTGCTCCAGGACGAGCGTCGCGGCCGGTTCGGTCGACGGCTGCGCGGCGACCCACCAGTCCTTCGCCCCGGGGGCCAGCTCGTCGGCGAGCAGGGCCGCCGCGCCGACGGCCAGACCGTCGAGCACCGCGGGCACCTTGCGCTCCGCGGCCCGGGCGAGGAACCCGGCGAGCACGATCAGGTCCGTGCCGCCGACGGTGCGCAGCAGCGCCAGCGGGTCGCGCAGGTGCGGACGGGCCCGGCGCAGCGCGTCGCGGATCGCGACGGCCTTGCGCATCCAGGCGCGGTCGTCGATCCCCGAGGCCCGCCCCACGACGGCGACGGGCTCGGCCCCGGTCACGGCCGCGACGAGCGTCGCGGCGGGGGTCGTCACGCCGACGGCGAGCGTCGCCGGGATCAGCAGGTCCGCGCCGGCGTCGATCTCGGCGTCGGCCAGCCGCCGCCCGGTCAGCCACGCCGCGGTGGCGCGCTCACCGTCCAGGGCGTCCTCGCGGTCGATCCGGCCGGTGCCGTGCGCGACGAGCCAGCCCGGCTCGGCGCCCTCGGCCCCGGACACGAGACCGACGTCGACGACCCGCACGGTGGCCCCGGCGGCCCGCGCGGCGACGGTGACCGGCAGCCGTCCGGCCGCGGCGGCGGTGGCGCGCACCGCGGACACCTGCGGCGGGTAGGCCGAGACGCCGTTCCCGGCGATGCCGTGGTCGGCGGCGAGCAGCACCACCCGGGCGCGCACGGGCGCCTGCGGGGGACAGGTGCCCTGGCAGGACGCCAGCCACACGCCCAGCTCGCCGAGCCTGCCGAGCCCGCCCGTGGGCATCGCGAGCCCCTCGACCAGCGCGACGGCCGCACGGCGGCTGCGGGAGTCCGGCCGCCCGACGGTGACCGGGACGATCTCCACGTCGGACTCGGTGACCGAGGCAGGTGTCGACGCGGCTCCCGCGACGGCGCCCGCGGCCGCCCCGGTCGCGGGGAGGACCGCACCCGGGACCCCGGCGGGGGTGCCCGCGACGTCGCCGTCGGGGTCGGCGACGTCGGTGCCGACGGGCCCGCCGGCTCCGGCAGCCGGGACACCGGTCCCCTCGGGAGCCGCGGACCCGGTGGCGGAGCCGGGCGCGCCTGCTCCCGCGGCGTCGAGCCCGGAGCCGGGGCCCGCCACGACGGGACCGGCGGGTGGTCCCGCCGCCGACGCCGTGGGGACGGGTGTCGGGGCGACACCGGTCCCCGGCTCGGTGACGGCGGGAGCGGGCAGGGTGAGCGCCCGCCCCGCCACCACCAGCACGACGTCGTCGCACACCCGCGCGACGGCGGCGTTCAGCTCACCCAGCCGGTCCCGGAACAGCCGCCCGGCGCGGGTGCCCGGCACGACCCCCAGCCCGGTCTCGGCGGAGACCAGCACCAGCGGTCCCGGTGCGGCGGCGACCGCGGCGACCAGGCCGTCGACGGCGGCGTCGACCGTGGCGGGCACGACCGGGGCGTCCCAGGCACCGGCGTCGTCGAGGACCCCGGTCAGCCAGGTCGCCAGGTCGTCGACCAGCACCGGGCCGGGCCGGGCGAGTGCGGCGGACAGCTCGGTGCCGCCGACCTCCTCGGTGGTCCAGTGGGCGGGACGCCGGGCGGTGTGCGCGGCGATGCGCGCGTCCCAGTCGGTGTCGCCGGGGATCCGCCGGCCGGTCGCGAGGTAGCGGACCGCCGCGTCGTCGCCGAGCAGTTCCTCGGCGTGCCGCGACTTGCCGGAGCGCGTGCCCCCGAGCACGAGCGTCCGCAGTTCGACGGGAGGAGTCACGCCGCACATCGTGTCCTACCGGTCCCCGGTAGCGTCGCGAAGGTGCTCGATCATCTGGTCCTGGCCACCCCCGACGTCGACGACACCGCCGCTGACCTGGCCGGACGTCATCTCCACACGCTCGAGGGCGGGCCGCACGTCGGTGTCGGCACCCGCAACCGGCTGGCCGGGATCGGGCCGGGCCGGTACCTGGAGGTGGTCGGCCCCGACCCCGCGCAGGACGAGCCGGACGCACCGCGCCCGTTCCGGATCGACACCCTGACCGCGCCCGCGCTGGTGACCTGGGCGGTGCGTGTCGACGACCTCGACGCCGCGCTCGACGCGGCCCGCGCCGCCGGGCACGACCCGGGACCCGCCCGGGACATGTCCCGCAGGCGCCCGGACGGCACGCTGCTCGCGTGGCGGCTCGCGTTCCCGCCCGACGACGCGGGCGGTGTGCTGCCGTTCCTCATCGACTGGGGCGCCACCCGGCACCCGTCGTCGGACCTGCCGGTCCCGGCGAGCCTGCGCACGCTGCGCCTGACCCACCCCGATCCGGCGCGGGTGACCGCACTGCTCGACGCGGTCGGTGCGGGTGGGGAGGCCGAGGTCGTCGCGGGGGAGTCGCCGTCGCTGCAGGCCGTGCTGGACCTGCCCGGCGGGCCGCTCGTGCTCTGAGAGCAGGGGCCCGCCGGGACGGTGTCAGACCGTGTCGCCGCGCTTGACGCGCGGCTTGGGCACCCGCATGCGGCGCGGCTGGGTGGCGCGGGAGAACGCGTACCACCCGGTGCCGAGGCCCTTGATCTCCTCGTCGGGGAACTTCGCGCGGGCCTTCTTCAGGACCTGCATGCCCAGCAGCGTGCCCTCGACGACCATCACGATCAGCATCAGGAACGTGAACAGCGTGACGTACTGCTGGATCACCGGGTTCTGGATGAGCGCGGCGACCAGCACGAGCGCGGCCAGCGGCAGGAACAGCCCGATGACGTGCGGGCGCGAGTCGACGATGTCGCGCACGTACGCCCGCACCTTGCCGCGGTCGCGGGGGAGCAGCACGCGGTCGTCGCCGGCGTCCATCCGCTTGCGGCGCTCCAGCGCCTTCGCCCGGCGCTCGTCCTTCGACGGCCGGGTGGCGCGGGCCAGCTTCGCGGCCTCCCGCTGCGTACGCGGCGGGGGCGGCGCGGGACCGCGCCGCCTGCCCTCGGCGTCACGGCGCTTCGGTGTCGCCCGGCCCTTGCCGGGGGTGGTGTGGGGACGCGAGCGGGTCGCGCCCTCGTCCTCCGTCTCCGCAGCGTCCGTGCCCGCCGGGGACTCGACGGCCGTCTGACCGGCCTGGTCGGAGCTCTCGGAGCGGCGCAGGAACCTCACAGGTGTCCACACTACGGGCCGCCGCTAGCCTGCCCCGCATGCGCATCGTGGTGGCTCCCGACTCCTTCGGCGGAACCCTCAGCGCACGGGAGGCGGCCGAGGCGATCGCCGCGGGCTGGCGGCGCGGCGTGCCCGGAGCCGACGTCGCGATCGTCCCCCTCGCCGACGGCGGCACCGGCTTCGCCGAGGTGCTGCACACCGCGCTCGGCGGGACCGTGCACGAGCTGGAGGTCACCGGCCCGCTCGGTGACCCGGTGACCGGGTCCTGGCTGCGCGTCGGCGACACGGCCTACCTGGAGTGCGCCTCGGCGTGCGGGCTGCACCACGTCCCGCGCGAGGACCGGGTCCCCGGGGTCGCCCGCACCGCGACGACGTCCGGGGTGGGGGAGCTGCTCGCCGCCGCCCGCGACGCCGGCGTCACCACCGCCGTCGTGGGGCTCGGCGGGTCCGCCACCACCGACGGCGGCGCCGGTCTGCTGGCCGCGCTCGGCGCCGTCCCCGTCGACGACGACGGCCTCCCGCTCCCGCCCGGCGGCGCGGCCCTGGACTGCTGCGCCCGTCTCGACGGGACCCCCGACCTGGGCGGGATGACGCTGGTCGCGGCGAGCGACGTCGACAACCCGCTGCTCGGACCGCACGGCGCCGCCGCCGTGTTCGGCCCGCAGAAGGGCGCCGACGACGCCGCCGTCACCGAGCTGGACGCCGCGCTGACCGTGTTCGCCGGGGTCCTCGCCGACCTGGCCGGGCGCGAGGTGCGCGACCTGCCCTCGGCCGGCGCCGCGGGTGGTCTCGGCGCCGCGCTGCTCGCCCTCGGGGCGCGGGTCGAGTCCGGTGCCGGGCTGGTCCGCGGCCTGGTCGGGCTCGACGCCGAGCTGGACGCCGCCGACGTCGCCGTCACCGGGGAGGGCAGCTTCGACTGGCAGTCGCTGCGCGGGAAGCTCGTCACCGCCGTCGCCCGGGGCGCGGCCGACCGCGGGACGCCGTGCGTGGTGCTGGCCGGTCAGGTCAGCGTGGGCCGCCGGGAGGCCGCGGCGGCCGGGGTCGACGCGGCGTTCGGGGTCGCGGAGGAGTTCGGCCTGGAGGCCTCGATGGCGGACCCGGCCGGGACACTCGCCGACCTGGCGGAACGTGTCGCACCGCGCTGGAGCCGGTGAGCCCCGTCACCCGCCCGTCGGCGATTCGCACGGTCTCCGCACGGATGCGGACCGGCCCGACGTCGTACTATGGATTCCGACGCCCGGTGGGAACAGGGCGGACCACGCACGTTGTTGGGAGAGTCATGACCGTTGACAACACCTTGGACGCGGGCGCGACCACGGAGCAGACGCACGGCGTGGAGCTGACCGACTCCGCTGCCGTCAAGGCGCGCACCCTGCTCGAGCAGGAGGGCCGCGACGACATGCACCTGCGCATCGCCGTGCAGCCCGGTGGCTGTGCCGGCCTGCGCTACCAGCTCTTCTTCGACGACCGGTCGCTCGACGGTGACCTCTTCCGTGACTTCCACGGTCTCAAGGTCGGCGTCGACCGGATGAGCGCCCCGTACCTGCAGGGCGCCACGATCGACTTCGTCGACACCATCGAGAAGCAGGGCTTCACGATCGACAACCCGAACGCGGGCGGCTCCTGCGCCTGTGGCGACAGCTTCAACTGACGTCGCACAGCAGCACCTCCGAAGGGCCCCGCCGGTGATCTCCGGCGGGGCCCTTCGGCGTGGGTGACGTAGGGTCCCCGGTGTGCCTATTGCCGTGACGGGTTCGATCGCCTCCGACAACCTCATGCATTTTCCGGGGAAGTTCTCCGAGCAGATCCTGGCCGACCAGCTGGACCGGATCTCGGTCAGCTTCCTGGTCGACGACCTGACGGTCCGCCGGGGCGGCGTGGCCGGCAACATCGCCTTCGCGCTCGGTGTGCTCGGCCAGAACCCGGTGCTGATCGGCGCCGTCGGTGCCGACTTCGCCGAGTACAAGCAGGTCCTCGACGACCTGGGTGTCGACACCTCCGGGGTGCACACCCACGACGACGTCCACACCGCCCGCTTCGTCTGCACCACCGACGACGACATGCGTCAGATCGCGTCCTTCTACACCGGCGCCATGGCCAAGTCGAAGGAGATCGAGCTCGCCCCGATCGCCGAGCGCGTCGGCGGGTTCGACCTGGTGCTCATCGGTGCCAGCGACCCCGAGGCCATGCTGCGCCACACCGACGAGTGCCGCACCCAGGGCTACCCCTTCCTCGCCGACCCCTCCCAGCAGCTCGCCCGGATGGAGGGCCCCGAGGTCCGCCGCCTCATCGAGGGCGCGACCTACCTGGTCACCAACGACTACGAGTTCGAGCTGCTGCTCAAGAAGACCGGCTGGACCGCCGAGGAGATCGGCGCCAAGGTCGGCACCCGCATCACCACCTTCGGCGAGAAGGGCGCGCTGATCGTCGAGGCCGACGGCACCGAGACCCGGATCGACGTCGTCCCGCCGACCGAGCTGGTCGACCCGACCGGCGTCGGCGACGCCTGGCGCGCCGGATTCCTGACCGCGCTCGGTGCCGGGCTGTCGCTGGAGCGTTCGGCCCAGCTGGGTGCGCTCATCGCGACCTACGTCCTGGAGTCCGACGGCCCGCAGGAGTGGACCTGGGACCGCGACGCCGCGCTGACCCGCCTGGCCGACGCGTTCGGCGAGGCCGCGGCCGACGAGCTGCGCGCCGTCCTGCCCGCCTGACCCCCTCCGGACGCCGACGGGCCGGCACCCCTCAGGGGTGCCGGCCCGTCCGTCGTGCGGGGACCGCTCAGATCTTGACCGGGTAGGTCGGGGTCGGGACCTCGGGCACGATCCGCTTCTCGACGAAGATCCCGTGCCACAGCAGGAAGACCAGCACCGCCCAGATCCGGCGGGAGTGGTCGACCGGGCCCTCGCGGTGCGCGTCGAGCATGCGGTGCACGGCCTGCAGGTCGATCAGGTGCCCGGCACCGGAGTTCTGCAGGATGTCGCGCGCCCAGGCGTACATCTCGTCGCGCAGCCAGTGCCGGATCGGCACCGGGAAGCCGAGCTTCGGCCGGTTGAGCACGTGCGGCGGGATGATGCCCTCGCAGGCCCGGCGCAGCGCGTACTTCGTCGTGCCGTTCGAGCCGTGGGTGATCTTCTGCGACTGCGGCAGCGACGAGGCGATGTCGAAGACCTCGGGGTCGAGGAACGGCACCCGCAGCTCCAGCGAGTGCGCCATCGTCATCTTGTCGGCCTTGACCAGGATGTCGCCGCGCAGCCAGGTGAACAGGTCGACGTGCTGCATCCGGGCGACCGGGTCCCAGTCGTGGCTGGCGAAGTAGTGCGGCGCCGTCACGTCCTGGTGCGACACCCGCGGGTCGTAGCCGCGCAGGACCTCGTGGAGCTGGTCGTCGCGGAAGATGCGGGCGTTGCCGTAGTAGCGCTGCTCCATCGACAGCGACCCGCGGCGCAGCAGGTCCTTGCCCCGCATGCCCTCGGGCATCTTGCGCGACGCCCGGCGCATGAGCGGCTTGAGCGTGCCGGGGACCTTCTCGAACGGCGACAGCGACAGCGGCTCGCGGTAGATCGAGTACCCGCCGAACAGCTCGTCGGCGCCCTCGCCGGACAGCACGACCTTGACGTGCTGGCGGGCCTCGCGGGCGATGAACCACAGCGGGACCAGCGCCGGGTCGGCGACCGGGTCGTCGAGGTACCAGATGATGAGCGGCAGGGCCTCCATCATCTCGTCCGGCTTGACGGTGCGGACCACGTGCCGCACGCCGATCGCGGCGGCGGACTCCGCGGCCACGTCGACCTCGGAGTAGCCCTCGCGCTCGAACCCGGTGGTGAAGGTGATCAGGTTCGGGTTGTGCTCCTTGGCGAGCGCCGCGATCGCGGTGGAGTCGATCCCGCCGGACAGGAACGCACCGACGGTGACGTCGGCCCGCATGTGCTTGGCGACCGAGTCGCGCAGCACGTCGGCGATCTCGCCGTGCACGATCGCCTCCGCCTCGGCGCTGGCCGGGGCGTGGCTGGGCAGCGAGATGAACTTCGGCGCGAAGTAGCGCTGGTGCAGCGGCTCCTCGCCGGGGCGCACGGTGACGTGCGTGCCGGACTCGACGCGCGAGATCATCCGGTGCAGCGACATCGGCTCGGGCACGTACTGCAGGGTCAGGTAGTGCTGCAGCGCGGCCGGCTCCAGGTCCAGCCCGATCTCCAGCTCACCGGCCAGCGACAGCAGCGACTTCTTCTCGCTGGCGAACGCGGTGCCGACCGGGGTGGTGGCCAGGAACAGCGGCTTGATGCCGAACGGGTCGCGGGCCAGGAACAGCTCGCGCTCCACGACGTCCCAGATGGCGAAGGCGAACATGCCGCGCAGGCGCTGTACGGCGTCGGGGCCCCAGTAGTGGAACGCCGCGACGATGACCTCGCCGTCGCCGTCGGTGGCGAACGCCGCGTCGTAGGTCTCGATCAGCTCCTCACGGAGCTCGAGGTAGTTGTAGATCTCGCCGTTGAAGACGATGGTGTAGCGGGTGTCCTCGCCCGGCACCGGCCCCCAGTGCAGGGGTTGGTGGGAATGGTCCACGTCGATGATCGACAACCGGTTGAACCCGAGGACGAGGTCGTGGTCGTTCCACGTCTCGCTCTCGTCGGGTCCCCGATGCCGCGCACAGCGTAGCCCGTCGGCGATCGGGTCGACCCGGGTCGCGGCGTCCGCCCCGGCGGTCAGCAATCCCAGCAGTCCGCACACACCGGTCAGTATGCCGAGTCAGCCGGACGGGTCTCGCGCGCCCCGGTGCGAAACGGTCTTCCCGCTGCGAGACTGCCTGTTTCCCCTGCGGCGGTGACGACGTTCACGCCCTGTCCGGGAACCCCCGGGGGGCGCGGCCCGACCGGGGTTCGTCTAGGCTCTACGCGAGGTCGAAGACGGTGCTCCATACGGGTGGCACATGATCCCCTTCGACCGCGGTGTCGTGACGGCGGAGCAAGGAAGAACGTGCTGGCAGTGCGGCGTACGCAGGAGACGACAGGAAGGCGGCGTGCAGTGGCCCGAACCGAAGGCCGCTCCCGGATCGCCCGGGCGGCGAAGGTGGCCGTGGTCGGCCTGCTGGCGGCTCCGGCTCTGGCCGGTTGCTCGGTCCAGGAGGTCATCCGGTTCGGGTGGCCCGAGGGGGTGACCCCCGAGGCCGAGTCGATGCGCAACCTGTGGACCTGGTCCGCGATCGCGGCGCTGGTCGTCGGTGTCATCACCTGGGGCGCCATGTTCTGGGCGATGATCCTGCACCGGAAGCGCAAGGACGACGACGGCTCGCTGCCGCGCCAGACGCAGTACAACCTGCCGGTCGAGCTCGTCTTCACGGCGATCCCCACCGTCATCGTGGCCGTGCTCTTCGGCTTCACGGTGAACGTGCAGAACTACATCGACAAGGAGAACCCGACCGCGGGCGGCCCGGCCGACCTGCGGGTCGACATCGTCGGGTTCCAGTGGAACTGGGAGTTCTCCTACCCCGACGAGGCCGGCCAGGGCGGACGCCCGGTGAGCACGCTGGGGACGAGCGACACGATCCCGATCATGGTCCTCCCGACCGACCGGTCGATCCAGTTCACGCAGCGCTCGCCCGACGTGATCCACTCGTTCTACGTGCCGGAGTTCCTCTTCAAGCGCGACGTCTTCCCGTTCCCGGAGCGGAACGAGCAGGACAACACCTACATCATCGACCGGATCGACCGTGAGGGTGCGTTCGTCGGTCGCTGCGCCGAGCTGTGCGGCACGTACCACTCGCAGATGAACTTCGAGGTGCGTGCCCTGGAGCCCGCGCTGTTCGACCGGTACATCCAGCTCCGCAAGGAGACCAACCCGCAGACCGGGCAGGCCTACTCGACCGGCGAGGCGCTGCAGGCGCTGAACTGCGGCGAGTGGTGCGCGCCGGAGGCGATCAGCACGCAGCCGTTCTCGACCGACCGCGGCCAGCTGGCCGCGCAGGTCACGGGCTGAGGGAGGACGCGCACCCATGAAGATCGAGTCCCGGCTCTTCGAGATCGTCACCGGCTTCTTCATCCTGGCCGCGCTGGCGTACATGTTCATCGCCGGTGAGGTCGTCGGCGTGACCGCGCTGTGGCTGACCGCCGGTCTGTCGCTGATCGTCGGCACGTACTTCCGGTTCGTCTCCCGCCGCCTCGAGGAGCGCCCCGAGGACAACCCCGAGGCCGAGGTCTCCGACGGTGCCGGCGAGGTGGGATTCTTCTCCGCCGGCAGCTACTGGCCGCTCGGCCTGGCCGCCGCGGCCGCCTTCGCCGCCCTGGGTGTGGCCTTCTGGTACGCCTGGATGATCGTCATCGGCATGACGCTGGTGCTGATCGCCGTCGGCGGCCTGGTGTTCGAGTACCACCGGGGCCCCGCCGCCCACTGATCGACCGCAGCCCACGACGGCCCCGCCCGGGATCCCCGGGCGGGGCCGTTCGTCGTCCCAGCTGCTGCCTTTCACGTCCGCGGGCCCCCCGGCCTGCCCCCAGGGGAACTCTCGTAGCGCTCTAAGCCACGAGAGTTCCCCTGGGGGCACCCCGGGGTCGCCCCGCGGCTCAGGCGGCGTCGTCGAGGTGGACGACGTCGGGGCGGGGCTGGGCGAGAGCGCGGGCGTGACATCGGCGTAGCTCGTCGACGATCTCGGCCGGTCGTCGTCGCAGGTCCGAGGGCAGCGTCTGCACCACGACGACACCGTGCCTGCTGAGGGCGGCCCGCCTGCGCACGGTGCGCGCGTAGTCCTCCGGAGAGAGGTGGAACTCGATTGAGTCGATCTCCCAGGCGAGACCCGCGTCCGGCCACCAGAAGTCGACGACGGCGATCAGGACGCCACGCCGGTCGGTCAGCCGGACGTTGGACCGCGGCACCGGCAGACCGCTGCGGAGCGCCAGCTTCCGCGCCCTGGCCTCGGCCACGGAGCGCACTCCCGCGGTCATCTCGCCGAGGACCGCCCGGGGCAGGGCGACTCCCCGGCTGCTGCAGACAGCCAGCTCCTCCCGGAGCTCGTCGATCGTGCCGTGCCCGTGTTGCAAAAGATCGGCGAACAGGTCCCGGACGAAGTCGCGATCGCGGGAGCACCGAGCCGCGTCGACTGCCGCGCGCACCACCGGTGCGACCGGGTGCCGGCGTGCTCCCGGGACCGGCAGACGCCGCGTCCGTTCCGTCCGCACCACCGACCACCTTCCGCGCCGACGGTCGTGCGGGACGAGCACGTGCACCGGGCCGTGGGGCGACGGCGCGGTGCGCACACCGTGCAGGTGCAAGGCGTCGAGCCCGGTCAGCATCGCGTCCGGCCCGGCGACGATCAGGGCTGCCCGCTGCCGGTCGTCTCGGACCACGGAGCCGTTGGACAGCTTGACGACCCCGGGACAGAGACTGCGCCACGGCCCGCCCGGCCGGCAGCGGCGGGCGATCGTCCTGCGGTCCAGGCCCAGCCTCTCGAGCTCACGGACCGGGACGACGGGTTCGCGGAGCTCGGACAGGACCTCAGCGGGTGAGGGGGCGCTGCGTCGGGGCACCCGACCAGCGTGCCCCCGTCCGGCCCCGCAACCGGGACGACTTCCTCCCCTGTGGACAACCATCCTTGCGCCGCTCCCGCCCGGAGCTGCCCCGAGTGTCACTTTCGTGGCTTAGAGCGCTACGAGAGTGACCCTGGGAGCTACCCGGAGGGGGCGGGGGCGGTGCGGGGCGCGGGGCGCGGTCAGCCCCGGGCGGCGCGGCCGAGCGCGTCGCGGGCGATGATGACCTGCTGGATCTGGCTGGTGCCCTCGTAGATCCGGAAGAGCCGGGCGTCGCGGTAGAACCGCTCGACGGCGACGCCGCGCATGTAGCCCGCCCCGCCGTGCACCTGCACCGCGCGGTCGGCGACCCGGCCCACCATCTCCGAGCAGAAGTACTTCGCGGCGGCGGGCCCGGAGACCATGTCGGTGCCGTCGTCGAAGCTGCGGGCGGCGTCGAGGACCAGGCCGCGGCCCGCGCGGGCGTCGGTCACCGAGTCCGCGACCAGGCCCTGGACCAGTTGGAACCGGGCGATCGGCTTGCCGCCCTGCTCGCGGGTGCGGGCGAACTCGACGGTCTCGTGGACCAGCCGGTCGGCCATCCCGACGCAGACCGCGCCGATGTGCAGCCGGCCGTGGGCGAGGCACTTCGCGGCGACGAGGAAGCCCCTGTCGATGCCCTCCTCGCCGCCGACGACGTTCTCGAACGGGACGCGGACGTCGTCGAGGTACACGTCGGCGGTCCAGGCGCCGAACTGGCCCATCTTGTGGTCCTTCGGCCCGACCGAGAGGCCGGGGGTGCCCTTCGGGACGAGGAAGGTGGAGATGCCGCGGTTGCCGGGGGCGTCCGGGTCGGTCCGCGCGAACACCATGATCACGTCGGCGACGGGGGAGTTGGTGATGTAGCGCTTGGATCCGTTGAGGACCCAGCCGTCGCCGTCGCGGACGGCCCGGGTGGTGAGCGAGGAGGGGTCGGAGCCGGCGTCGGCCTCCGTCAGCCCGAACGAGGCGGTGACCTCGCCGGAGGCGAGCCGGGGCAGCCACTGCTTCTTCTGCTCCTCGGTGCCGCCCTCCAGCAGCACGTGCCCGGCGATGCCGTTGTTGGTGCCGAACAGCGAGCGCAGCGCGGGGGTCGTCCAGCCGAGCTCGAACGCGAGGCGGACCTCCTGCGAGGCGGTCAGGCCGAGGCCGCCGTACTGCTCGGGGATGGTGAAGCCGTAGAGGCCCATCTCCTTGCACTGGGCGACGATGCGCTCGGGGACGGCGTCCTCGGCGTCGATCCGCTCCTCCTGCGGCACCACCTCGGTGCGGATGAAGTCACGGACGGAGTCCAGGACGTCGGTGAGGTCGGCGGGGTCCACGGGCACACCTTCTCGCGTCGTCGCGTCTGTTACCGAGGGGTAGCTCACCATGTCGCCCCCGTCCCACGCGACCCCGGCGGGGTGTTCGTCACCGCCTATCCTCGGGGTGCACCCGTGCCGCGCCGAGCAGGAGGACCGCATGTCCGAGGAGCCGGCCGACCGCGACCTCGCCACCCGCCCCGCCCCGCCCCCGACGAGCCGGGCGGCAGCCACCTGGACCCGCACCTGGTCCGCGCGCTGGAGGGCTGGGGCAACGGCGCGCTGCGCGAGTACCTGCTGCGCGACGGCGGCCTGCACCTGCCGCACCCGCCGGGCTGGCCGTCGTCGTGGCCGGGGCGCACCCGGCTCGGCGCCCAGATGGCCTACCTGCTGACCGGGCTGCCGCTGGCGGTCGTCAGCGGGGTCGTGGTCCTGGTCGGGCTGGTGCTGGGCGCGGGGACGTTCGTGATCTGGATCGGGCTGCCGATCACCGTCGGGCTGCTGGCCGCGGCGCGCGGGTTCGCCGAGCTGGAACGCCGGGCCACCGAGGCCGCGACCGGCGGCCCGCTCCCGCCGCACCACTACCGGCCCAACCGCGGGCGCTCGCTGATGGGGCGGCTGTTCCGGGCCCTGGCCGACCCGCAGAGCTGGCGCGACGTCGCGCACGCCGTCACCGCGCTGCCGGTGCGGACGGTGACCGCGGCGATCGCGCTGGTGTGGTCGGTCACCGGCCTGGGCGGGCTGTTCTACGTGTTCTGGCAGTGGTCGCTGCCGCGCGGGCCGAACAACTGGACGCTGTTCGGCTCGATCACCGGCATCGACTCCACCCTCGGCGACGTCGCGCTCAACACCGGGCTCGGTGTCCTGCTGCTGATGACCCTGCCGACGGTCGTGCGCTGGCTGACCGACGTGCGCGCGCTGCTCGCCCGAGGCCTGCTCACCAACCAGACCGCCGCGCTGCGGGCCCGCGCGCTGGCGCTGGCCGCCGGCCGCCGGGCGGCCGTCGCGGCCGAGGCGCAGACCCTGCGCCGGCTCGAACGCGACATCCACGACGGGCCGCAGCAGCGCCTGGTGCGGCTCGGCATGGACCTGGAGTCCGCCGTCCGGCGCCTCGACGACGACCCCGAGCGCGCCCGCCCGCTGCTGCACGAGGCCCTGGAACAGAGCCGCGAGGCGCTCTCGGAGCTGCGTGCGCTGTCCCGGGGCATCGCGCCGCCGATCCTGGCCGACCGCGGGCTCGGACCGGCGCTGCGGGCCGCCGCGGGGCGCTGCCCGGTCCCGGTCGACCTCGACGTGGGCCTCGACGACGGCGCCCGGCTGCCCGCCCTGGTCGAGAACACCGCGTACTTCGTGGTGACCGAGGCGCTCACCAACATCGCCAAGCACGCCGGCGCGACCGCGGTGACGGTCACCGTGACCGTCGACGAGACCCTGCTGCGGGTCTGCGTCCGCGACGACGGCCGCGGCGGCGCCCACCCGGGCAAGGGGCACGGTCTGGCGGGGCTCGCCGACCGGCTGGAGATCGTCGAGGGACGCCTGGAGGTCGACAGCCCGCCCGGTGGCCCGACCGTCCTGACCGCGGAGGTCCCGGTCGCCGGCCTGGGGGACGCGTGACCCAGGATGGGTCCATGACGATGCGGGTGGTCCTCGCCGAGGACTCGGTGCTGCTGCGCGAGGGCCTGGTCCGGCTGCTGGAGGAGGCGGACGCGACGGTGCTCGCCGCCGTCGGGGACGGCACCGCCCTCGTCGCCGCGGTGGAGGAGCACCAGCCCGAGGTGGCCGTCGTCGACGTCCGGATGCCGCCCTCGTTCACCGACGAGGGGCTGCGGGCCGCGCTGGAGATCCGCAGGCGGTTCCCGTCGGTCGGCATCCTGGTGCTGTCGCAGTACGTCGAGGAGTCCTACGCCACCGACCTGCTGGAGGCCGGCGGCGGGGTCGGGTACCTGCTCAAGGACCGTGTGTCCAAGCTCGCCGACCTCTCCGACGCACTCGGCCGGGTCGCCGCGGGCGGCACCGTGCTGGACCCCGAGGTCGTCTCCGCGCTGCTCACCAAGCGCCGCCGGCGCGACCCCCTGGCCGAGCTGTCCCCGCGCGAGCGCGAGGTGCTGGAGCTCATGGCCCAGGGCCGCACCAACATCGCCATCGGGCGGCTCATGGTGATCACCCAGGGCGCGGTGGAGAAGCACATCTCCTCGATCTTCACCAAGCTCGGGCTGCCGCCGTCGTCGGACGACCACCGCCGCGTGATGGCGGTCCTGGCCTGGCTGGGCTAGACCGAGCGCAGGTCCAGCGCCAGCTCGGCGGACCCGCCGTCGTCGACGGTCACCGGGATGCCCCAGTCCTGCTGGTAGCGGTGGCAGGCGGCGAACCCGTCCGACGGGTCGTCGCAGGCCGCCGCGGTCACCGCGACCTGCAGCACCCCGGCGCCGACGCCCGGGTCCAGGCGCAGCTCGCGGGTCAGCCCGGTCGCGGTGCCCCCGCCGGACAGCAGCAGCGACGGCGGGTCGGCCGCCACGGTCAGCGACGTCGGGTCGCCGTACCGGTCGTCCAGGTGCTGCCCGGTGGGCGGGGCGAACCCGATCCGCAGCGCCACTCCGGGGGCGAGGGCCGTCGGGGTCCGCCGGACGACGTGGGCGTCGCCGGACACCAGCGACCCGGCCGGGACGGGCAGCCGCACCAGCCGGTGCGCCGCGGACTCGACGACGACCAGCGTCTCGCCGTCGACGAGCAGGTCCGACGGTTCGGCGAGCCCCTCGGCCAGCGTCGAGACCAGGTTCGTCGCGGGGTCGAACCGGCGCACCGCGCCGTTGTAGGTGTCGGCGACGGCGACCGAGCCGTCGGGCAGCACGGTCACCCCGAGCGGGTGCTGCAGCAGCGCCTGCGCGGCCGGGCCGTCGCGGTGCCCGAACTCGAACAGCCCCTGCCCGACGGCCGTCGCGACCGCGGCCCCGGGGCCGTCGCCGACCCGGCGCAGCGCGGAGATCTCGGAGTCGGCGACCCACAGCGTCCCGTCGGGGCCGGCGGCCAGCCCGAACGGCTGGGCGAAGAACGCCTCGTCGAACGCGCCGTCGCGCAGTCCCTCGGTGGTGGTCCCGGCCAGGACCCGGGCCTCGCCGGTGGCGGGGTCGAGGGTCCACAGCTGGTGCGGTCCCGCCATCGCGACGACGACCGTCCCGCCCCACCACGCCAGGTCCCACGGCGAGGACAGCAGCGTCGACGCGCCACCGACGGCGACCCGCTCGCGCAGCTGCTCACCGGTCCCGGCCGGGGTGGACACGGTGCCGTCGGCCAGGTCGACCCGCCGGACCGCGTGGTTGACGGTGTCGGCGACCAGCACGGCGTCGCCGGAGGGGAGGACCAGCAACCCCTGCGGCTCGGAGAACCGGGCCGCCGCCGTCGCGCCGTCGGTGAGCCCGCGCTCCCCGGACCCGATCCGCCGCACCTCGGTCTCCAGGTCGGGCTCCAGCTCGACGAGCTGGTGGTGGGCGGTGTCGGACACGAGGAACGTGCCGCCGGGCAGCGCGACGACCTTCCCGGGGAACCGCAGCGCGGTGTCCGGCGCGGGCGGCGGGACGTACGGGTCGTCCCCGCGGCGCAGCCGGTCGCCGTGTGTGCCGACCAGCTCCCGGACCAGCGCGGCCAGCCCGGGGCCGTGGCCCTCGCCCGCCATCCGGGCGACGACGAACCCGTCCGGGTCGATGACGGCCAGGGTCGGCCAGGCGCGGGCGGCGTAGGCGTCCCAGGTGGTGAGCTCCGGGTCGTCGAGGACGGGGTGGGTGACGTCGTAGCGCTCCACGGCGGCCTCGACGGCGGCCGGGTCCGCCTCGTGCAGGAACTTCGGCGAGTGCACCCCGATGATCGTCAGGACGTCACCGAACTCGGCTTCCAGGGGCCGCAGCTCGTCGAGCGCGTGCAGGCAGTTGACGCAGCAGAACGTCCAGAAGTCGAGCACCACGATCCGCCCGCGCAGCCCGGCGAGGGTCACGTCCTCGCCACCGGTGTTGAGCCACCGCCGTCCGCGCAGTTCGGGCGCCCGCACCTTCATCCGTTCACCAGCAGTCACACCGGCCCCAACGACGGACCGGCGCGCGCGTGTTCCCCGGCCACGCCACACTGACCGTCATGCCCGAGCTGCCCGAGGTGGAGAACGCACGCACGGTCCTCGCCGAGGCCGTCGGCCGAACGATCACCGCCGTCGACGACCGCGACGACTGGGTCTGCCGCCCGCACCGGCCCGGTGACATCGCCTCGGCGCTGAAGGGCGGGCGGCTCACCCGGGCGAACCGGATCGGCAAGACCATGTGGTGCGACACCGAGACCGCCGACGGCGAGGCGGGGCCCGCGCTCGGCGTGCATCTCGGGATGGGCGGACGGATCGTCGTCACCGACTCCGACGGTGAGCGCATCGGCGGCGGCCCCGCCCGCCCCGACCGGCAGCCGCGCAAGGCCGAGTGGGACCGGTTCACCATGACCTTCGACGACGGCGGGCAGTTCCGGCTGTTCGACAAGCGCCGTCTCGGCCGGGTCCGGCTCGATCCCGACCTGTCCGGTCTCGGCCCCGACGCGGAGGGGATGAAGCCGGCCGAGTTCCGCGACCGGCTGCTGCGCGGCACGTCGGCGGTGAAGGCACGGCTGCTCGGCCAGTCCGTGCTGGCAGGCGTCGGGAACCTGCTGGCCGACGAGACGCTGTGGCAGGCGCGGATCTCGCCGAAGGCCCCGGTGCGCGACCTGACCCGCACCGATCTGGACCGGCTGCACCGCAACCTCGACCGCGCGCTGGAGCGGGCCGTCGCGAACGGTGGCGTGCACACCGGTGAGGTCGTCGAGCACCGGCACCCGGGTGGGCACTGCCCGCGCTGCGGGGCCGAGATGGTGCACGGGACCGTCGGCGGGCGGTCGACGTGGTGGTGCCCGCAGGAGCAGGTCTGACCGGGGGCCGTGCACAATCACCCCATGCCGGACGCGTCCGACACCGCTCTGCTCTTCCTCGACCGCGGCCTCGTGCGCGCCGACGACACCCCACCCGACCCCGCGGCCCAGCGCCGCGCCCACACCCTGGGCCGCACCGCCCGCGGTGCCCGGTGGGTCGTCCCCGTGCTGCTGCTCGTCGTACTGGTGCTCGCGTTCACCCCGGTGGCGGGCGCGGCGTTCTGGGTGGCGGCCGTCGTCGTGCTGGTCGGGGTCGTGGCCGTGGTGCTGCTGCTGACCCGCGCGGCCGCCGTCGCGCACGCCACGGCGGGGCTCCCGGTGCCGATCGAGATCACCGGGAAGGTCGCGACCGCGATGCGTGCCGTGCTCGCCATGACCGGCGCGCTGCGCACCCACCGGAGGGCCGGCGGTGCCGCCGAGGGGGTCGCGCTGCTGCGGCAGTGGACGACGGCGACCGAGGCGTTGCGCGCGGCGTGGCTGCGCGACGACATCGGTGCCTGGCACGACCACGCCCGCACCCTCGCCGCGGCGGGGGAGCGGGCCACGCGCATCACCGGCGGCCTGACCGGCGCCGCGACGCCGGACGGGGACGCCGCGCGCTGACCGGCGCCCTGGTGGGGCCGCGCGGGGTCAGGCCGCGGCGGTGTCCGGTCGCCGGGTCCGCCGGGCGAGCACCAGCGACAGCACCGTCACCCCGGTGAACGCCAGCGCCGCCCCGAGCGTCCACCCGGCGAGCACGTCGGAGAGCCAGTGCACACCCAGATAGATGCGGGTGAACCCGACGGCCCCCGCCCACAGCACCGCGAACGCGGTGAGCAGCACCCGGCCGCGTGACCGCAGCACCGGCCACAGCACGAGCACCAGCGTCGTCCATGCGGCGACGACCATCGTCGCGTGCCCGGACGGCAGCGACTCGTTCGCCACGGCCATCACCTGCAGGTCCGCCGGCGGACGGGCCCGGTCGAGGATCCGCTTGACCACCGTGAACACCACGCTGGCGACGAGCGGGACCGCGGCCAGGCACAGGCCCTCCGCGACCCGGCCGCGCACCGCGAGCACGGCCCCGCCGACGAGCGCGACCGCCGTGCTCCCGACGGTGTTGCCGAGCTCGGTGACGACCAGCGCGACCACGGTGACGCCGGGGATCCGGTCCGCGGCCAGCCCGACGGCGGTCTCGGTGTCACCGCCCTGCAGCACACCCGTCCACGCCAGGGCGATGAGCACCCCGGCGAGGACGAGCAGGGCCGCAGCGACCGGACCGGTGACGCGGGCCCGCAGCGGGGCCGACGGTTGATCGTTCACCGGGCGATTCTCCCCCTGGCGACGCTCCTCCGCCGGAGAGGTGCCTCAGCGACCACGCCAGGCGCGGTAGCGGCCGATCAGCGCGGCGGTGGAGGTGTCGAGACCGGCCTCGGCGGCGTCCGGCGGGTTCGGGTCGTGGAGCGCGGGGCCGAACTGCTTGGCCATGACCTTGCCGAGCTCCACGCCCCACTGGTCGAAGGAGTCGATGCCCCAGATCGTGCCCTCGACGAAGGTGACGTGCTCGTAGAAGGCGATGATCTGCCCCAGCACCGACGGGGTCAGCTTCTCGGCCAGGATCGTCGACGACGGCCGGTTGCCCGGCATCACCTTGTGCGGCACGACGTCGGCCGGGGTGCCCTCGGCCTCGATCTCCGCGGCGGTCTTGCCGAACGCCAGCGCCGCGGACTGGGCGAACAGGTTCGCCATGAACAGGTCGTGGGAGTCGGCGGCGTCCTCGCCGGGCAGGTCGTGGTGCGGGCGGGCGAATCCGATGAAGTCGCACGGCACGAGCCGGGTGCCCTGGTGCAGCAGCTGATAGAACGCGTGCTGGCCGTTGGTGCCCGGCTCGCCCCAGAAGATCTCGCCGGTGGTCGTGGTGACCGGGGTGCCGTCGCCGCGCACGGACTTGCCGTTGGACTCCATGGTCAGCTGCTGCAGGTAGGCGGGCAGCCGGTGCAGGTACTGGGAGTACGGCAGCACCGCGCGGGTGTCGGCGCCGAAGAAGTTCGCGTACCAGACGCCGAGCAGCCCGGAGATCACCGGCAGGTTCTGCTCGAGCGGGGTGTGCCGGAAGTGCTCGTCCATGGCGTGCATGCCGGCGAGGAACTCCGCGAAGTGCTCGCGGCCGATCGCGCACATCAGCGACAGCCCGATCGCGGAGTCCAGCGAGTAGCGGCCGCCGACCCAGTTCCAGAACCCGAACATGTTGTCGGTGGAGATGCCGAACTCCGACACCTTCTCCGCGTTCGTGGAGACCGCGGCGAAGTGTTTCGCGACGACCCCGGTGTCGTCCGTCCCGAGCCCGGACAGCAGCCAGGACCGCGCGTTGCGGGCGTTGGTCAGCGTCTCCTGCGTGGTGAACGTCTTCGACGAGACGACGAACAGCGTGGTCGCCGGGTCGAGGTCGCGGGTCTTCTCGTACAGGTCGGTCGGGTCGATGTTGGACACGAACCGGCACTCGAGGTCGCGCTGGGCGTAGTCGCGCAGCGCCTCGTAGGCCATGACCGGTCCCAGGTCGGAGCCCCCGATGCCGATGTTGACCACCGTGCGGATCCGCTGCCCGGTGGACCCGGTCCACGCCCCGGAGCGCACCGCGTCGGTGAACTCGCCCATCCGGTCCAGGACGGCGTGCACGTCGGCGACGACGTCCTGGCCGTCGACGGTGAGCGACGCGTCACGCGGCAGCCGCAGCGCCGTGTGCAGCACGGCCCGGTCCTCGGAGGTGTTCACGTGCTCACCGGTGAACATCGCCTCGGTGCGGGCGGGCAGCCCGGCCGCCCGCGCCAGGTCCGTCAGCAACCCGACGGTGTCGCGGGTGATGCGGTGCTTGGAGTAGTCGAGCACCAGGTCGGCCCCGGTGGCGGTGAGCGCACCGGCGCGGTCGGGGTCGTCGTCGAACAGCGACCGCAGGTGCCGCGGCTCGACCTCCGCCGCGTGCTCGGTCAGCGCCGTCCATTCCGTGGTCGCCGTGATGTCGTGGCTGTTCGTGTCGGACACGACGGCCATCATGGCGCAGCGCCGGGGCCCGAGCGCGACGGCACGACCCGGCGGCGCGTCACTGGGCCGCTCGGGCGTACCGCCCGGCGCGCGCAGGGTCGTGCGGGACGAGCGGTCTGTCCGGATCGACGGGCTGCACGTGGCCCCGACGGTCGGTGACCCCCGGGTGGGTGAGTCGCCGGTCACTGCGACGTCCGGGTGATCTCCGCTCCGACAGGGACACGCAGCGTGCCCGCGACCTGCGACGACGCCGGATCGGGGCGACCGCTCGGCCGGTCGTGCCGTGTGGGCCACCGGCCACAGTGCTCCCCGGTCGGGTGACACGCGGTGGCGTACATCTCGTCGCGTGCTGCGGCCGTCTCGTCGCGCAGGGTGGCTGAACCGGGCGGCGTAGCGCGTTCGTGCCTCTAGGATCTTGTGCAGTCCGTGGTGACGAGCTCACCCGCGGTGATCATCTCGTACCTGGAGGAACCGTGTACCGCTCCCTGACCGGAACCCCGCGCGACGTCGCGCTGCTCGTCGCCCGCCTGCTGCTGGCCTACATCATGGTCATGCACTCGTGGAAGAAGATCGACGCCGGTCTGTTCGACACCGCCGCCGTGTTCGCGAAGTTCGGCATCCCGCTGGCGATCGGCGCGGCGTCGTTCACGATCGTGGTCGAGCTCGTGTTCTCGGTCTCGGTCGCCCTCGGTGTCCGCATGGTCCTGCCCGGCGCGATGATGACCTTCGTGATGGCCGGCGCGATCTGGTTCGTCCACGGCAAGAACGGCCTGTTCATGGCCGACAACGGCTGGGCGCTCGTCGGCACCATCATCTGCGCCACGCTGATCCTCATGTCCACCGGCCCGGGCCGGCTCAGCGTCGACGAGCTCCTGTCCCGCCAGGCCGCCCGCCGCATGGAGCAGACCCAGGCGATCCCGCGCCAGACCGTCTCGGTCTGACCCGCACCTCCCGGTCCGCTCGCGCGCCCCGGAGCCGGGCGGGCCGGTGACCCTCCTCCCGGACCGCCTGCGAGCGCGACCACGGCCCGCACCCCGACGCCACGGGGTGCGGGCCGCATCCGTGCCCGGCGCTAACCTCCGCGGGTGAGCCACGAGCGGACGACCGAGGGGCGGGCGCTGCCCCGGCTGACCGCGATCCGGTACGTGACCCCGCTGCGCGAGGGCGGGTCGCTGCCCGGGCTGATGGAGGCCGACGACCTCGGCACCTACGCGGTCAAGTTCACCGGCGCCGGGCAGGGCCGCGCGGTGCTGGTCAACGAGATCGTGTCCGGGGAGCTCGCCCGCGCGCTGGGTCTGCCCGTCCCGCGGATCGCGACGATCGTCGTCGACGGGACGCTCGGGCGCACCGAGCCGGACGAGGAGGTCCAGGAGCTGCTCCGGAACTCCCATGGGCTCAACCTGGCCGTCGACTTCCTGCCCGGGGCGCTCGACCTGGACCCGGTCGCGTTCGACGTCGGACCCGGGTTCGCCGGTCGGGTGCTCTGGTTCGACGCGCTCGTCGGCAACGTCGACCGCTCCTGGCGCAACTCGAACATGCTGCTCTGGCACCGCAGGCCCTACCTGATCGACCACGGAGCGACGCTCACCTTCGCCCACGACTGGTCGGCCGCGCCGCGGTTCGCCCACCGCCCGTTCGACGCCGGCGACCACGTGCTGCTCGGCGCCCACCCCGACCTCGACGCCGCGGACGGCGCACTCGCCCCGCTGGTCACCCCGGACCTGCTCGAGGGGGTGCTGGCGCTGGTGCCCGACGAGTGGATCGCCGACGTCGACGGCGTCGGGGGCCCCGACGCCGTGCGCGCCGCGTACGTCCAGGCGCTCGCGGCCCGGGTCGCGGCGCGCGGGGAGTGGCTGCCGGGCGTCGCCGCGACGGTGGCGGCGGGCAGACCACGGCCGGTCGACCGTGCCCCACGCCGTCCGCCGTGGCTCCGGATCGGCGGCGTCGGCGGCGGTGAGGGTCGGTGAGCGGCCTCGTCGCCTACGAGTACGCGCTGCTGCGGGTCGTGCCCCGGGTGGAACGCGGCGAGTCGATGAACGCCGGGGTGCTCCTGCACTGCCGGGCCCGCGACGTCCTCGCGGTGCGGGTCCACCTCGACCGCGCCCGGCTGGCCGCGCTCGACCCGACCGCCGACGCCGACGCCGTCGACGAGCTGCTGGCGACGGTGGCCGCGGTGGCCGCGGTGCCCGAGCCACCGCGCTCGGACCGGCACGCCACCGGCGCGCTGGCCGCCCGCGGGCCCGGCGCGGGGGAGGACATCGGACGCCGCTTCCGGCGCCTCACCACCGCACGCAGCACCATCGTGTGCCCCGGCCCGGTCCACACAGGACTCACCGAGGACCCGGCCGCGGAGGCCGAGCGGCTGCTCGCCCGCCTCGTCCTGCCGCTGTCCTAGGGTGACCCCGGCCGGAACGCACGACGGCGCCGCCCGGTGACCGGTGCGGCGCCGTCGGGTGTGGACGGTCTCAGGAGGAGGCGGCCCGTCCGGCCTTCTCGATCGAGTCCGCGAGCTGGTCCTCGCTGAGCATCGGGAAGAAGCCGCGGAAGCCCTGGTCCTGCACGCCGCTCCAGTCGTAGACCTGGGTGACCGTCGTGCCGTCGCCCTCGGGCGCGAGGTGCCAGGTGTAGGTGTGGCCCTCGGCGCGCACGTCGCCGATCGTGTCCTTCTTCGCGTCGATCGGGTGCATCGACGGCGCCCAGCCGATCACGCGGTCCTGCTCGAAGGACGTGACGGTGTTCTTCATCTGGTAGTCGCCGAGGTCGCCGTTGTGCATGTTCATCACGAACTCGTCGCCGACACCGCTGATCTCCGTCGAGCCCTCGACGCCCCGCAGCATGCCGGCGCCGTCGATCTCCTGGTGCCGGGTGGGGGTGGACAGCAGCGCGAACAGCTGCTGCGGGGTGGCGGACACGGTGCGGGTGACGGTGATCTGGTCGCTCACGGGTTCCTCTCCCACCGGTCGTCGTCGACGGCGCCGGGGTGCGCCGGACGCGACCGGTCATGATCAGGGGAGAGGTGCCCGCAATCGTCGCGCCCGAAACGGGGGTGGTCGGCGCGGGGGCGATCATGTTGCATCGGGGGATGACCGACGCACACGACGGGGTGGACCCGGTCGCCCTGACCCGCTGGCTGGCCGCCGAGGTGCCGCAGGTCGAGCTCGGCGACGGCCCGGTGGCCGTGGAGCGGATCTCCGGCGGGCACTCCAACCTGACCTTCCGGGTCACCGACGCCCGCGGCACGCCGTACGCGCTGCGCCGCCCGCCGACCGGGGGCGTGCTCGCCACCGCACACGACATGGGCCGGGAGTGGCGCTTCCTGACCGCGCTGGCCGGCACCGCGGTCCCGGTGCCGGAGCCGGTCGCCCTGTGCTCGGACACCGCGGTGCTGGGCGCCGGCTTCTACCTGATGGGCTGGGTGGACGGCGTGGTCCCGGGGGACCGCGCCGCGGGCGAGGCCGTCCCCGAACCGGAGCGGCGGGCCTGCGGTCTCGACACCGCCGAGGTGCTCGCGGCGCTGCACGCCGTCGACCCGGCCGAGGTGGGGCTCGGCGACCTGGAGCGGCCCGGCCGCTACCTGGAACGGCAGCTGCGCCGCTGGCACCGGCAGGCGCACGCGGGCGCGTTCACCGACCTCGCCGCGCTCGACGCCGCGCACGCCGCGCTGGTCGAGGCGATGCCGCCGGAGCCGGACGGCGGGCCGCGGATCGCCCACGGCGACTTCCGGCCGGGGAACCTGTCGTTCCGCGGCGGCCGGATCACCGGCGTCTTCGACTGGGAGCTCGCGGCCCTGGGGGAGCCGCTGGCCGACCTGGGGTGGCTGCTGGCGTCCTGGGAGCGTCCGGGCGACACGCTGCCCGCGATCACCAGCGGCCCGACCGCGGCGCCCGGCTGGCCCGACCGCGACCTCGTCGCCACCCGCTACGCCGAGCGCTCCGGGCGCGCGCTGGACCAGCTGCCGTACTGGGTGGCGTTCGCGCACTGGCGCTGTGCCTGCATCGGGACCGGGGTCTGGACGCGCTACGCCCAGGGCAACATGGGCTCGGGCGCCGAGTCCGGGGAGGCCCTGGAGCGCCGTCGCGGGCGCGTGGTCGCCGACGCGGAGGCCGCGCTCGCCGCGTTGCGGCGCGGGCCGACGGGGCGTCCTCGCGGGGCGTAGTCTGCTGCCCACCACAGGTGATCACCCGGGCCCGGGTGGTCCCCGTCGCGCCGCGCCACACCGACGCCGCGCACGGCCCGTCCGCGACCGGGGGAGTACGACGATGTCCGAGGCCGACGACCGCACCCGAGAGATGAGCCGGGAGACCGCCCGGCCGCGTCCCCGCAGCGGGGTGAACCCCGGTCGGCTGTGGGCCGGCGGTGTGGCGACGGCGGTGATCGCCGCGTTGATCGCCCTGGTGGGGCTGCTGATCCTGCAGGTCCTGCTGCAGATCCCGTACCTGGCCCCGGCCGTCTCCGAGCCGCTCGACGGCTGGGCCGCGGCGCAGAGCCTCGCGATCTGGGCGGCGGTCGCCGGGCTGGCGGCCACCGGGCTCGCGCACCTGCTGCTGGTCGCGGTGCCGAGCCCGATGTCCTACTTCGGCTGGATCGCGGGGCTGCTCACCGCGCTGGCCGCGGTGTCCCCGCTGATCCTCACCGAGCAACCCTGGACCGTCCGCATCGCCACCGCGGTGATCCACCTCGTGATCGGGATGTCGATCATCAGCCTGGTGACGACGACGGTCACCAGCGCCACCAACCGGGCCTGAGCTCAGGCGTCGACGGGGACCCGGGCGTCGCCCAGGCGGACCGGCAGCGTCCGGTAGCCGCGCAGCACCCGGGTCCCGCGCAGCTCGGCCGGGCCGTCGGCGCGCAGGTCGGGGTAGCGGTCGAACAGCGCCCGCAGCCCCACCTCGCCCTCCATCTTCGCCAGCGCCGCGCCCAGGCAGTAGTGGATCCCCTGGCTGAACGCCACGTGCCGGTCCGCGCCCGCGCGCCCGACGTCGAACCGGGCGGGGTCGGGGAACACGTCCGGGTCGCGGTTCGCGCCCCCGAGGTGGGTGAGCACCAGCGCGCCCCGCTTGACCGGGAACCCGCACACCTCGGTGTCGCGCGCGGCGACGCGCCCGGTCCGCTGGACGGGGGAGTCGTAGCGCAGGACCTCGTCGACGGCGTTCGGCCACAGCGCCGGGTCGGCCTGCAGCCGGGCGAGCTCGTCGGGGTGGGTCAGCAGCAGCCGGGTGCCGTTGCCGATGAGGTTGACCGTCGTCTCGAACCCGGCGGCGAGCAGCAGCATCGCCAGCGACAGCAGCTCGTCGTGGGTGAGCCGGCCCTCCTCCTGGTCGTAGGCGGCGACCAGCGAGGACAGGATGGAGTCGTTGGGCTCCCGGCGCAGCCGCTCGAAGTGCCCGGCCATCCAGTCGGTGAGCGCATCGATGTCGCGCTCGGTGCGGTGGAACGTCGCGTAGTCCAGGCCCATGTCGAGGGAGTAGGCGCCGCCCTCGCCCCACTCCAGGAACTTCTCCCGCATCTCCACCGGCGCCCCGAGCATCTCGGTGATGACGGTCGCGGGCAGCAGTGAGGCGTAGCCGGAGATGACGTCGGCCCGCCGGTCGGCGCCGGTGCGGGCCTCCAGGTCGGCGAGCAGCTGTGCGGCGACCTCCTCGGTGCGCCCGCGCAGCGACGAGATCGCCTTGGCGCTGAACGAGCGGGTGACCAGCTTGCGGACCCGGTTGTGGTCCGGCGGGTCGATCGACAGCAGCGACGGCGGCTCGGCCGGCCCGAGCGGCCAGGTCCCGCCCGCGGCGAGCAGCGCGCGCAGCAGGCCCGGCGCGTTCTCCGGCATGCGCAGGCCGACGCAGAAGTCGGAACTGCGCAGCACCTCGGTGGTGATCTCGTGGTCGACCGTGGTCCAGGTCAGCGCGGAACGCACCATCCGGCCCTGCTCACGGATCTGCTCGTAGGCCGGGTACGGGTCCCGGACCGCGTCCGGGTTGATGATCATGTGCGCGCCCAGGTCACCCTTGGCCGCCTGACGGGTCACCTCCCGCCGCATCGCCCCGTGCCGCAGCACCCACCGGATCCACCGTCGTACTCCCCGCGATGCCGCCATCCCGGCCTCCCCGCCTCGTCGTCGAGCTCGGTCCCGAAGCTACCAGCAGTAAGTTACCGCGGGTAGGTACGTTTCCGGCCCCGGCGGACGGTGGGCCGGACCCCACCGGGTAACAATGGCGGGTGACCGCCGTCGGGGAGCCGCGCCTGCTCGCGGTCAGTGACCTGCACGTGCGGCACGCGGAGAACGCCGACATCGCCGCGGGGCTGCACCCGGGTCACCCGGGGGACTGGCTGATCGTCGCGGGTGACGTCGACGAGCGGATCGAGAGCGTCGTCGCCACGCTCGCCGTGCTGCGGGAGCGTTTCGCGCAGGTGCTGTGGACCCCGGGCAACCACGAGCTCTGGACCCGCGCCAAGAACGCCCGGGCCGACGCGGTCGAGCAGCTCGCCGGCGTCGCCCGCTACGACGAGCTGGTCCGTCGCTGCCGGGACGTCGGGGTGCTGACCCCGGAGGACGCGTGGCCGGTGTGGGACGGCCCGGGTGGACCGGCCGTCGTCGCGTCACTGTTCGTGCCCTACGACTACTCGTTCCTGCCCGCCGGCACCACGACGTCGGAGGAGGGGCTGGCCGCCGCGTACGCCGCCGGTGTCGTCTGCACCGACGAGTACCTGCTCCATCCGGCCCCGTACGCCACGCGGGCCGAGTGGTCCGCGGCCCGGGTGGCGTCGACGGCGGCCCGCCTGGACGCGCTCGACCCGGACCTGCCGACGGTGCTGGTCAACCACTGGCCGCTGGTCCGCGAGCCCTGCGACGTCCTCTGGTACCCGGAGTTCGCGCTCTGGTGCGGCACGACGGCGACGGCGGACTGGCACCGCCGCTACCGGGCGCGGGTGGTCGTGCACGGCCACCTGCACATCCCGCGGACGGTCACGGTCGACGGCGTCCCGTTCGTCGAGGTGTCGCTGGGCTACCCGCGGGAGTGGCGACGCCACTCCGAGCGGGTCGGCGGCCACTTCCCGGATCTGTTGCCGCGCACGGTGTTGCCTGCGTCATAGTTAGGTAAGGCTTACCTTGCTATAGCCTCGGGGGTCCGTCGACACCCGAGGAGAACGATGACTGCGCTGCGCGTCGCCGTGATCGGCGCCGGTCCGGCTGCCGTCTACGCCGCCGACACCCTGCTGAAGTCCGATGCCGACGTCGCCGTGGACCTGTTCGAGAAGCTGCCCGCCCCGTTCGGGCTGGTCCGCTACGGCGTCGCCCCGGACCACCCGCGGATCAAGCAGATCGTGCACGCCCTGCACCGCGTGCTGGACCGCCCCGGCGTGCGGCTGTTCGGCAACGTCCACGTCGGGACCGACATCACCCTGTCCGACCTGCGCGACCACTACGACGCGGTCATCGCGGCCACCGGCTGCGAGCGGGACCGGGACCTCGACGTGCCCGGCGTCGACCTTCCGGGCAGCCACGGCGCCGCCCGCTTCGTGCAGTGGTACGACGGCCACCCCGACGTGCCCCGCGACTGGACGCTCGACGCGTCGTCGGTCGCGGTGATCGGCGCCGGGAACGTGGCCCTGGACGTCGCCCGGATCCTGGCGAGCACCGCCGAGGGCCTCTCGGGTACCGAGATCCCGGACTCGGTCCACGCCGGGCTCGCGGTCAACCAGGCCACGGACGTGCACGTGTTCGCCCGCCGCGGGATCGCGCACGCCCGGTTCAGCCCGATGGAGCTGCGCGAGCTCGACCACGTGCCGGGCGTCGAGGTGGTCGTCGACCCGGCCGACGTCGAGTTCGACGAGGTCGCCGCCGCCGAGGTCCGCTCGGCCAAGCACGTCGAGATGGTGGTGCGGACACTGCAGGGATGGGCGCTGCGGGACCGGCGCGGCGACCCGCGCCGGGTGCACCTGCACTTCCTCGCGCGCCCCGAGCGGATCCTCGGCACCGACCGCGTCGAGGGCATCCGGATCGAGCGCACCGAGTACACCGGCCACGGCGACGTCCGCGACACCGGCGAGTTCACCGACATACCGGTCGGTGCGGTCTACCGGGCGATCGGCTACACCGGCTCGCACCTGGCCGGGTTGCCCTTCGACCACGAGCACGGCGTGCTGCCGCACCGCGAGGGGAGGGTGCACGACATCGACGGCCAGGAGCTGCCCGGCGTCTACGCCGTCGGCTGGATCAAGCGCGGCCCGGTCGGGCTGATCGGGCACACCAAGGGCTGCGCCTCGGAGACCGTCGCGAGCCTGCTGGCCGACGCGCCGCAGCTGCCCCGGGCGCCCCGCCGCGACCCGGCCGAGGTCGACGCGCTGCTGGAACGCCGGGGCGTGGAGTACACGACCTGGACCGGCTGGCTCGCGCTCGACAAGCACGAGCGCGGCCTCGGCGAGGCACGCGGCCGCGAGCGGACGAAGGTCGTGCCGCGCGAGGACATGGTGGAGATCAGCAGGACGGGATGACCCTCCGGCCCACGACGCCGGATGCCGGGGTGGGTGGTCGCGGAACCCCGCGGCCGCCCACCCGATCACTCCCGCGGGTCCCGGGGCCCGGGCAGTGCCCGTGGGGGTCGGCGCCCGACCGGCTCGCGCCGTCCCCGCTCCCGGGGCGGGACGAACAGCCACCACAGGATCCACAGCCCCGGGCCGCTGGTCAGCAGGATCGCGGTGGCCAGCCAGCCGTCGCGCCACAGGGCGCCGGCGACGATCCAGCCCGCGATCCACACCACCATCGCGACGAGCCGGATCCGGATGCGACGACCGTGCTCGACCGTCAGCGGCTCGGTCAGGTCGGTGACGACCTGGACCCGTTCGCGACGGCGGCGGCGCATGCCTCCCGACGCTACGCGGGCCTAGCCGCGCGTGCGCTCCCCGAAGCGGCGGCGGAACTTCTCGACCTGGCCCGCGGCGTCGAGCACCCGGGCGTTGCCCGTCCAGAACGGGTGCGACGCCGAGGTCGTGTCCACCTTGATCAGGGGATAGGTGTTCCCGTCCGACCACTCGACGGTCTCGCGCGAGGTCTCGGTCGACCGGGTCAGGAACTCGTCGCCGGTGGACGTGTCGCGGTAGACGACCGGACCGTACGGGGGGTGGATGCCGGGCTTCACGGTGTTCCTCCTGCGTCGCGGGTGTTACCGTCGACTGTAATCGACAACGATTACTGTTTGCAGGAAGGGGTGCCGGTGGACGGGTTCACGGTGGTCCGGTGCGGGGCCTGCGCCCACGCGCCGTCGGGGTTCGACGAGGACGCGCACGGCACCGTCGCGGCCCTGCCCGGCGTCGACGAGGTGCTGGTCGAGGGCCTGCGCGCGGTGGTGCAGGACAGCACCCAGGGGGTGCTCGTGACCGCGGGGTGCCGGCTCGGGCCGGGTGTCTGCGCGGCGCGGCGGCCCGGGCTGATGGTGCTGGTGCAGGCGTGCGACGCCGCCCGCACGCGTCCCGAGTCGCCGGTGGTCGCGGTCGGCCCGGTCCGCGGCACCGACGACGTCCGTGCGGTGACCCGCTGGCTGCAGGACGGCGGCGCCCCCGACCCGCAGGCACTGCCCGCTCGGCTGCGCTGCGCGATCACCCCGGAGACCGCCCGGGGCTGACGCACGCGAAGCGCCTCCCCGGGCCGCCGGCCGGTGACGTCGGCGCGGGGCGACAACTCCCTCGCGCGGGCGCGCCCCGGTCGGGCAGGGTCGGGGAGTGAGCACGCTGCGCCGGGACCCGATGCCGTTGCGCGGCCGGACCGCGCTCGTGACCGGAGGCGGCCGGCGCGGCGGGATCGGGCACGCGACCGCCTGCCGGCTCGCCGCCTACGGCGCGGCCGTCGTCGTGCACCACTTCGCCCCGCACGACGCGACGCAGGAGTGGGGCGCCGACGACGTCGACGCCGCTCTCGCGGAGGTCCGGGGACACGCGACGGCACCGGTCGCCGGGGTGCACGCCGACCTCGCCGACCCGGCCGCGCCGCAGCGTCTGCTCGACGCCGCCCGCGAGCTCACCGGGCCGGTCGACCTGCTCGTCGCCAACCAGGCCCTGTCGGGCTCCGACGGTCCGCTGGGGGAGCTGTCCGAGGAGCTGGACCGGCACTGGGCGGTCGACGCCCGCGCGTCGATCCTGCTGGTCCAGGCGTGGGCGAACGCGCACGACGACACCCGCCCCGGCGGCGCGGCCGTCCTGCTCACCTCGGGGCAGGCACGCGGGCCGATGCCGGGCGAGGTGGCCTACGCAGCGGCGAAGGCGGCCGTCGCGGGCATCACCCCGACGCTGGCCGACCAGCTCGCGGACCGGCGGCTGCGGGTCAACACGGTGAACCCGGGGCCGGTCGACACCGGCTACCTCGGCGCGCAGGCGTTCCGGGCGATGGCCCCGATGTTCCCGTTCGGCCGATTCGGTGAGCCCGACGACCCGGCCCGGCTGATCGCGTGGCTGTGCACCGACGAGGCGGCCTGGATCACCGGACAGGTGATCGACTCGGAGGGTGGGTTCGCCCGGCATCGCAACGGGTGGCGACCGTGGTGACGTGGAGCGGACGACGGGATTCGAACCCGCGACCCTCACCTTGGCAAGGTGATGCGCTACCAGCTGCGCTACGTCCGCAGTCGCACCGTCTCCGGCGCGTGCTGCCCCACGATAACGCACCCGCTCCCGGGAGCTGCGCCGCACCCCGGCGATGATCACTACGTCGCCGGGTCCGCGGGTACACCGCTGTCATGAGCGGACGGTTGGACGGGACGACGGTGATCGTGACGGGCGCGTCGAGCGGTATCGGCGAGGCGACCGCCCGGGCGCTGGCAGCCGAGGGGGCGACGGTGGCGCTGCTGGCCCGGCGCCGGGAGCGCCTCGAGGCGCTGGCGACGGAGCTGCCGAGGGCGTCGGTGCACCCGGTGGACGTCACCGACGACGACGCGCTGCACGCCGCCGTCGCGGCGGTGGTCGAGCAGCACGGCGGGCTGGACGTCCTCGTCAACAACGCCGGCTTCGGGTCCTGGGGCCCGGCGGCCGAGTCCGACGTCGCGGACTGGCGTACGATGATCGACGTCAACCTCACGGGCGTCCTGTCGACGACGCACGCGGCCCTGCCGCACCTGGCGACGGCGGCCGGTGGGCCGCGCGGCGTCGCCGACGTGGTCACGATCAGCTCGGTGGCCGGGCGGCGGGTCCCGTCGCCGGAGAGCAACGTCTACGCGGCCACCAAGCACGGGGTCGGCGCGTTCTGCGAGGCGCTGCGCCAGGAGTACGCCGAGCGCCACGTACGGGTCGGCCTCGTGGAGCCCGGCCTGGTCGCCTCGGAGATGACGACCTCGGGTGCGGAGTACGCACCGGATGCGACCTCGAAGGGCGGGCGCGGGGTGCTGAAGCCCGCCGACATCGCCGACGCCGTCGTCTACATCGTGACCCGCCCGCGGCACGCGGCGGTCAACGAGATGCTCGTGCGCCCGGTGGAACAGGTGCGCTGAACCGCGGCGGGGGAGGCCCGGAAAGCAGAATCCCCGGGGCCGGACTTCCGGCCCCGGGGATCCGGGAATGGTGCGCGATACTGGGATTGAACCAGTGACCCCTACCGTGTCAAGGTAGTGCTCTCCCGCTGAGCTAATCGCGCGAGGCGGCGGCGGGAATCGAACCCGCGTACAGGGCTTTGCAGGCCCTTGCCTAAGCCACTCGGCCACGCCGCCGGAAACCGGCCTGCTGTCGGGGCCCGGCAGAGCGGACGACGGGATTCGAACCCGCGACCCTCACCTTGGCAAGGTGATGCGCTACCAGCTGCGCTACGTCCGCATGTCGCACCGTTCCCGAGGTGTTTCCGCAAGTTCCCGGTGCGTTGGGAGAACAGTAGCGCACCGTCCGTGGCCGCTGTCGAGGGGGTACCCGATGATCGTCCGTCCAGGTCAGCGGGGCCACGACCGCCGGACGAGCGCGGGGGAGGGTGCCGTGGGGGGTCGGCGGTGCGCGTCGCCGTACCCGGAAATGCGAAATCCCCGGGGCCGATGTGCGGCCCCGGGGATCCGGGAAATGGTGCGCGATACTGGGATTGAACCAGTGACCCCTACCGTGTCAAGGTAGTGCTCTCCCGCTGAGCTAATCGCGCGTGGGAAGAGAAGTCTCCGAGCGGACGACGGGATTCGAACCCGCGACCCTCACCTTGGCAAGGTGATGCGCTACCAGCTGCGCTACGTCCGCACCGTGCACCGCGTCCTGGGCCGTGAGGCCCGTCCGCGGTGCGGTGAGAGAACACTAGCACCCGCCCCGAGGGGGGTCCGACCGCCCCCTCTCTCCACCACCGGATGTCCTCTCACGTGCGGAGACGGGCTCCGCCCGGTGGTGGGGTACGTCGGGTCAGTCCCGGGCGGTGGTGTCGAGCAGGTCGGCGAGGGCGGCGTCGAAGTCGAGCCACGAGTACTCGGCGGCGGCCGGCACGGCGTCGTAGGTCGCCTGCAGGAACTCCGACAGCGTCGCCGCGGAGGTGGTGAACAGGGCGTGGCCCGACGGAGAGGTGAGCTCGAGCTCGATCCGGGTCGGGTCGTCGCTCATCGGCTGCACCCGGACGTCGCCGGTGCCGGCGGAGTCGACCAGCCCGTCGCCGAGCAGGTCGCGGGCGAAGACCCAGTCGACCGTGGTGTGGTGACCGGTCTTGAACGAGGCCTGCACGGCGTAGGGGTCGCGGCTGGTGTAGGACAGCTCGACCTTCACGGGAACGACAGGCGCGTCCGGAGCGATGAGCTCGAACATGGCCGTCGCCCGGATCGTCTTGGACTCGTCGCGCATCGGTGATCCTCTTTCGTGGGGGCGTTGCGTGGGGCGTCAGTGTGGGAACGAGACAGAAGGCCTCGGGGTGACGGGTTCGATGCGCAAGAACGTGGATCACCGTGGGATGACCCCCGATCGAGTCACAACGGTGTAACTCGCTGCGTGTGGCGACAGGGCTGAACGGGCTCCGCGCCGTCCTGGCGTGTGAGCCGTGTGACCGAGAACGACTACTCTCGTCGGAGTTCGAACCGGAACGGGTACGGACACCGAACACAGCAATCGTGAGGACAACGCTGGTGGCAGGCATCGCCGATCCGCCGGACCGCCCCGAGCACGGGCGGGCCGCCGGGCCTGCCGCGCGCCGTGACCCGTCGCGTCGTGACGACGCGGGGGACACGCGACTCGTGCAACGGATCGTGTCGGGCGACTCGACCGCACTGGGTGAGCTGTACGACCGCTTCGGGCGTCAGGCCTACTCCCTCGCACGACGTATCTGTGCCGACGAGGGGCTGGCCGAGGACGTCGTGCAGGAGGTCTTCCTGGCCTTCTGGCGCGACCCGTCGCGCTTCGACCCGGCCAAGGGCCGCTTCGGTACCTGGCTGCTGACCCTGGTGCACCACAAGTCCGTCGACGCCGTCCGCCGGGAGAGCGCCATCCGGCGCCGCACCGTCCCGGCGTCGGACGACGGCGCGGAGTGGAACGCCCCGCCCGGCCCGGGCGCCGACGAGGGGGCCATCGGCGCACTCGTCGCCGGACAGGTGCGCGACGCGCTCGGTCAGCTGCCCGCGGACCAGCGGAAGGTCCTCGCGCTGGCGTACTACGGCGGCTACACACAACGCGAGGTGGCTGCGATGACCGGGGTGCCGCTGGGCACCGTGAAGTCCCGCATGTTCACCGGGGTGGCCAAGCTCCGGAACCTGCTGGGCCCGGCGCTCGGGGAGGCCGGGGGAGACCTGGCGGGAGGGCTGTCGTGAACGAGGGGAGGCCCTGTCCGATGAACGAACAGACGGTCGGGTGGGCGCTGCACGCCCTCGAACCCGACGAGGAGATCGAGGTGGTGCAGCACCTCGAGGGCTGCGACGAGTGCCGACGGCTCGCCGCGGACGTCGCCGGGACGACGACCGTGCTCGGTGGCGCGGTGCCGCAGGTCGAGCCGCCGTCGTCGCTGCGTGAGTCGATCCTGGAGCAGGCCCGGCAGACCCCGCAGGTCGGACGCGAGTCCGACCGCCCGGTGCCGAGGCACGCCCTCCGTGACGAGACGTCGGCCACCGGCGCCGCGTCCGACGGGGGGGCGCGCGCCCGCCCGTCGCGGTCCGAGCCGTCCACCGGGCCCGCGACACGCCCGTCGGGAGGTGCCGGACGCGGTCCGGCCCGGAACGGGTGGTCGCGCCGCCCCGGACGGGTCCTGGTCGCGGCGGCCCTCGCACTCGCGGTGATCGTCGGCGGGGGAGCGGCGGTCGGTCGGGTGCAGTCGCTGCAGGCCGAGCGGGACGCGAGCCTCGCGCAGGCCCAGGAGCTGCGCGACGTGCTCTCCGCCATCGCGCAGCCCGGGACACCGCACGCGTTCCTCTCCGCGGAGCCGGGGGCGCCGATGGTGGCCGCGGTCGTCGTGAAGGACGGACAGCGCCAGGTCATGCCGATGGGGCTGGACCCCAACGAGACCGCGGACCAGACCTACGTCCTGTGGGGACTCGACGGTGACGGAACTCCGCGCGCGGTCGGCACGTTCGACGTGCGAGCGGGGCAGTCGGGACCGGTGTCCGTAGAATCGCCCGACAGCGGGAGCTACGGGACATACGCCGTCTCGCTCGAGCGCGGAAGGGAGGCTCCTCCCGCGCCGACCAAGGTAGTCGCGGCCGGGCAGGTGGAGACCTGAGTACGACGGAGAAGAACGACGTCGGTGTGCCGGCGTCCGGGAGAACCACCTCCGGGCGCCGGTACACCGGTATCCGCAAGAAGTACCGGCGGGCGAAGGTCCGCTACCGCGTGTTCCGGGCCCGCGTGGCCCGCAACCCGGTGCTGGACCTGACCTACCGGATCACCATGGGGGTCCTCGGCACCGCGATCGTGATCATCGGGATCATCGCGCTGCCCGCACCGGGTCCCGGCTGGGCAATCATCTTCCTCGGCCTGGGCGTGCTCGCCGCCGAGTTCGGCTGGGCGCAGCGGCTCCTGCACTGGGTCCGTGTCCGCTACGGCGGCTGGGTGGCTTGGATGGGCCGCCAGAACCGCGTGGTGCAGCTGTTGGTGATGACGCTGATCCTCGGCACGGTCGCCGTGTGCGCGTGGCTGTTCGGGATCTTTGAGACGGCCGGCGGGTGGGTGGGGATCCACTGGGAGTGGCTGCGCTCGCCGCTGCTGCCGCTGATCCAGCCGCCGCCCCCGCCGGTGCCCGTTCCGGGATCGGAGCTGGTCACGGGCCCGCGGTGATCCACGGGTGACCCCCGTGAACGGCGGTGGGACGGGCTGTGTAGAGTTGGTTTCACCGCTGAGGGCGATTAGCTCAGGGGGAGAGCGCTTCGTTCACACCGAAGAGGTCACTGGTTCGATCCCAGTATCGCCCACAGTCAAAACCCCTGGTCACAGCCTCGCAAGAGGTTCGGGACCGGGGGTTTTCTCGTTCCTCGGGACGAGTAGGCAGCGTGGAGGCAGCAGCGGTCATCAGGCACGCTGCCCGAGGCCGGCGGCTCCGGAGCCGTCGGCCGGGTTCTCGTCGTCGAGGGCCTGGAGGATGCGCGCGGAGTTGTCGGTCCGCCGGGTATAGAGATCCAGCGTCGTCGACGACCGCTCGTGCCCCAGGACCCGCTGCACCATGTTCGGCGGAACGCCGTCGTCGACGAGCCAGGTGGCGTACGAGTGGCGTAGGTCGTGGAAGCGGAGACCGTCGGCGCTGCTGCGGGCGACCTCCATCACGGCCTGGGCGTACGTCGGGGCAGTCTCCGTGTGCTGGTTGCCCTCCCGATCGAGCCAGCGAGCCCGGAACAGCTTCGGACCGACCTGGACCACGGAGCCCAGAAGACCGGCCCGGACGAGCGACGGCCGCCAGACCCGCGAGCGGAAGATCGTCCGGCCCAGCGGCCCGCCGAGCTCGTTCGCGAAGATCGGCGATGTCGATTCCTGCGGCCAGCGGCGCACGTGCTCCCGGATCGCGGTCACGACCCACTGGGGGAGCGGGACGACGCGACGGCCCGCCGTCGACTTCGGGAACGGCTTGAAGCTCCGCTTGCCCGCGACCTCGATCACCGTGCGCACGATGGACACCGTCCCGGCATCTAGGTCCACGACGTCCTCCCGTAGACCGGCGACCTCACCCCAGCGGAGGCCGGCCCCGGCAGCGGTCGCGACGAGAGCGCGGTGACGTTCGGGCACGGCGGGCAGCAGTACGCCGCGCAGGTCCTCCCGGCTGATCACCCGCTCGTCGGTGTCCTGCCGCCGCCGCTTGGGGATCCGGACGTCCATCGCCGGGTTGAAGGCGATCAGCCGGTTCCGCACCGCGGAGCGCAGGACCGCCGAGGTGAGCCGGTATGCCTCGGCCACGGTCGCGCGGGACCGGGTGCGTCCCAGCTCGGTGACCCACTGCTGGACGGACAGGTGGTCGATCTTGGCGAGCTGCCAGTCCGCCCACTGGGGCAGGACGTGGGTACGCATCACCGATCGGTCCCGAGCCGCGGTGGTCTGTTCGGTGTTCCAGGACGCGGCCCACGCCTCGGCGTGATCGCCGAACGTCATCCGGCCCGCGTGCGGGGAGACGTAGGTCCCGTGGCTCTTGGAGGTCTCGGTCTCCGCGAGGAAGGCGCCGGCCTCCTTCTTCGTCCGGAACGTCTTGGAGCGCTGCCGTCCGGTGGGGTCACGCCAGAACGCCTTGTAGCGCCCACCGTCGGTCTTGCGCACGAACCCCATCAGGCCACGCCCCGAACGGTTGCCCTGGTCTCGCCGTCCAGCCAGGCGTGGAACCGGTTCCGCGGGATCAGCCATCGGCGGCCGACCCGGATCGCCGGGATCTCACCGCTCCGGACCTGCTCGTACGCGACCCCTCGGGCGACGCCGAGCATCTCGGCGACCTGCTCCACGGTGTAGGTCAACTGCTCCACCTGTCTCTCCTCCCTCGTCGTCATGCGGTGGTCGTGCTCAGTTCCTCGCGGGCGGTGCGCCTCCTGGCCCGTGCCTGTGCGGCGGCGGTGTTGGCGAGCAGGGCGTCGGCGGTGGTGTGCCAGCCGATCCCGGCGAAGTGCAGCGCCGAGATGACAACCTCCGTGGTGTCCTCGCCGTCGTCCAGGCGCTCGACGTCCTCGGCGGCGGGGCGGGGGTTGGCGTGGTCGCGCTGCCAGTCCCGCCGTGCCTGCCGCAACGCGGTCAACGTGGTGGAGTAGCGCCGCGAGCGGGTGGAGAAGTGGCCGGCGAAGCCGAGCATGTGCGCCCACCGCCACAGCCGCCCCCAGGACGTCGACCACTCGTCGGGGTCCCAGCCACCGGGGCGTTGCCCGAGGCGCCAGCAGGCGTCGATCTGACGCCCGGAGTGGGTGGCGTGGTCGGTGTAGGAGCGCACCGTATCCGGGCGCAGCCGCGTCGAGAGATGCCCGGCGGTCTCGGTCGCCTTCGTGGCGTACTTGGCGAGGTAGGCGGCGACGGCGGTCGTGGTGATCTCCGCAGCGTCGTCGAGGTCGCGGGCGGCGAGCCGGACGGGTCGGGGGTCGACCTGCTCGCCCCACGCGATCGGCCAGCCCTGAGGCCGGTAGGGGTGCGGGGCGGTGGTGAACGAGGTCTCGGTGACCGCGGAGCGGAGCAGCAGCGCGACCTGGGCGACCGAGACGCCGGGCGGCGGCGACAGGGTCAGGTGCGACAGGCCTGGGTCGGGGTCGCGGCCGTCGAGCCGGACCAGAGCGTGCAGGTGCACGGCGCCGCGGGCCTGGAACTCGGCGACCTTGGTGTAGCTCAGCCGGAGGTTGGCGCCGGTGAGCTTCTCGAGCTGCCGCAGGTTGCGGGTGGCGGCGATCATCGTGCGGCGCCAGAGTTCGCCGACGTGCAGGTTCCACACCGCCTGGTGCGGGTGGTCGTAGCAGTCCAAGCACAGCGGCCGCCCGACGCGCGGGTCGTCTGCGGCGTGGTGCTCCCAGCAGGCGTGCGACACACCGTGCCCGCAGCTCGTCTCGTCGCGGCGGGGGCGGCACGGAAGAGGCCGGCCTTTCCGGTCCGTCCGGTGAGCGTGGACCGGCCCGAACGAGGGCGCGGTGACGGTCAGGAACACGCACGGGTGCGCGGCGACGCTGGCCGGGGTGCCTTTGCCGCCGACCAGTCCGGCGGTGACGAGCTGGAAGGTGTCGGCGCGGTAGGTCTCGGCACACGAGGGGCAGACGGAGGCGCGGCGGTTGCCGCAGGCGGTGTAGATCAGGCCGTCGGGCATCTCGGCGGTGTGGCGCTCGGAGGTGATGCGGCCGGTGGCTTCCTCGACCCGGAACACGTTCCCGGACAGGCGGATCGGGTGGGCGCATCCGGCGGCGGGGGTGACGTGGCGCAGCCAGCCAGCGAAATCCTCACGTCGTCCGGCAGCAGCGACGAGGTCGGCCGCGGGGGTCTGTCCGGCCAGACGCGTGAGCCGTCGGGCCGCAAGGCTGTCGACGGTCGCCGAGCCGTGGCCGGTGCTCATCACGCCACCCGAGCCGCAACGTTGCGGGTGTACTCGCGGGCGGTGCAGGCCCAGTCGGCTGCAGCGCGCAGGGCAGCGGCCTCGGCGTCGGACACAGCCGCGACATAGACCAGCGGGATCGTGTGATCGGCGATGGTGGTGCGGGCGAGCACAGACCACCAGCGGGCGTCGCGGGCGTGCAATGCGGCGAGGAAGTCGGCCCACTCGGTAGCGGTGAGGGCTCCGCGGTCGTAGCGGGCGCTGACCTGACGGCGGGCGGCCGCGCACCGACGCAGCCCGTCATGGACCAGCTCGGCGGTCGTCGGGCTGGCGGTCATGCCGCACCACCAGTGGCGTCGTCGAGGTCCTGGCCGTGGGCGATCCCGGCGGCAAGCCGTCGCAGCGCAGCGCGGTCAGCCAGGGCGTAGACCTGCTCATCGGACAGATGCGCAGCCTTGATCCGGCGCGGGACACCACCTTCGGCGAGCAGGAACCCGATGCCCTTCGTCTCCGGAGCCACGCTCGCGGCGGAGTGACCGCGGGAGGCCCAGCCGTGCCCGAGCACGATGTCCGAGGACGCGTCGGTGGTGCAGCGGAACGCCCACCGGTAGCCGAATAGGTCCCGCAGGCTCGTGGGGATGATGTCCGAGGACGGGCGCTGCGTGGCTGCGACGACGATGATCCCGGCCGCGCGGCCCCGGGCCACCAGGTCCCGCACGAGGACCGAGAAGGCTTCCTGCTCGCGCTTGGTCCCGACCGTCGCGGAGAAGTAGGCCAGCTCGTCGAGCACGACCACGATCGGCGGGACACCGTCAGCGGGGGCGATCTTGCGGCGCCGCTCGTCGTCGAGAACGGCGTAGCGCTGATCCATCTCCGACTGCAGGTCCAGCAGTGCCGCGATGGCGTCGTCGAGGCTGTTGGCGACGAACCGGTCCGCGCAGCTCCGCCAGAGGCCGAGTTCGACGATCTTGCCGTCGAACAGCCACAACCGGCAGTCGGTCGCGAGTGCGGCGTGGGCGACGATGTTGTTCAGCCCCACCGACTTGCCCGCGCCGGGCTCCCCGGCCAGGAGCATGTTGCGGTAGATCAGCGGGACCCGGACCGGACGCCCGTCCTCGGCGATCCCGAGGTGGATCGGCTCCCAGATCGACGGGCCGTCGTCGGTGCGGCGCTCCCGGCGGTGGGCGCGGTACTCGTCGGCCCAGCGGCGCAGGACCAGCAGCGGGCGGACCAGTCGACCGGTCGCATCCTCGGCAGGGATCGTGAGGGGCAGGGGCAGGGGCTGTGTGGGCGGGTGCTCAGACATAGTCCGACCAGTCCCCACCACGCCCGCCGTCGGACGGGCCGTCGAACGCGGGCTGAGGGGCCGCGGGCAGCGCCGCACGGGACGCCTCACGCCGCGGAGTCGGAACCGGCGAGTCGGGGCCGTCGTTGGTGGGCCAGCCCGGGTCATGGATGTCGCCGGAGGCGTAGCGGAACAGGTCCGAGCGGATCAGATTCGGCGCCAGCGGGTCGCGACGGATGATCTCCACCCGCACGACGTTGGTGAACCGCGGCCACACCACCACCCGCGCCTCACGGGCGAAACACGCCGACGCCAGCTCTTCCGCCTGATCCGCGACGGCATGCGGAGCGATCCCGGCGCGCAGCACCACCCACACGACCTCACCGACCTGCGTCGGACGAGCCCACACCGTCAACGGGCACGCCCGAGAACGGGAGTTCAGGACCCGGCACTCGACCAGGACCTGACGGACCCGGTGGCGGGTGAGCACGGCCTGGGCGCGGTGGAACAGGAACCGCCGCGTCCACGGCAGCCCTGCCAGCACCAGCCCGACCGCGACGAACAGCGCCACCCGCGTCGCGGTGTCAAAGCCGGTGCCCGGGACGGCGACGAATCGGCCGGCCTCGTCACGGGCGTGGTCCGGGCCCAGCGCGACCCACGCCCACACGCCGACGGCGAGGACGAGCAGCTCCGCGCGCAGCCGCAGGAGCAGGGCGGCGACGCGGACGGCGGGGTTGGCGGGCGGGGCGGAGATGATCTCGAAGGAGTCCACACGGGACTTCCCGGCACCGAAGGTGCGGGCAGGAGCGGCGTTGCGAGCCATGACAGGGCCTTCCGGACGCGGGGCGGGCGACGAGGCAGGAGCGGCGAGGTGCCGGGGTGCGGGGCGGGACTCCGGGGACGACAGCCCCGACCCGCACCACCGACCAGACAGGCGGTCAGGACGCCTTGGACGCCTGCACGTGGGCGGGCTCGATCCGGTCGGCCTTGAACGCCACACCGGCCCGCTGGCCCTGCTGCCACGGGATCGCCACCAGACCCACCGGGCGGACCTCCGCGCCCTGCTCCACCTGCGGAGCACCCGGGGTCGTGATGGTCAGGATCTCCGCGCCCTCCGCGTCGACCTTGACCAGCTGCGTGGTGAACAGCGGCGTCCCGGTCTGCCGGTCGGTGCGCTGACGGCCGTCCATGTCGTTCTTCGGACGCGGAGCCGCGCCCACGGTGTAGCGGGTACCGGTGGTGTCGACCTTGATCGTTGCCATGACCGTCCTCCAGGGACTGAATCGGGATGGCCCTCGTAGCGGGGCAGGTCCAACACTCCGGAAATCACCGGGACGGCCCGACCACACAGAGGGACATCTCAGGACGTCTCAGCTAGGATCAAGACGTCCCAGCTCGTGTCCACGGAGGGGTACGGCGATGGCGAACGAGCGACTGCGCGACGCGCTGATGAGCGCCGGCCTCACGCCCGCGACGGCGGCCGAGCAGATCGGCGTTGACGCCAAGACCGTCGAGCGGTGGGCCACCCAGGGCCGCACCCCGTACGCCCGGCACCGGGCCGCGCTGTCCGCGCTGGTCGGGCAGAGCGAGTCCTATCTGTGGCCCGCGGCGGTGCCGCCGGAGCGTCAGGCGAGGATCGCGGCCTCGGAGATCGTCGCGGCCTACCCGCACCGCGGCGCGGTCCCGGCCGAGCTGTGGGACGAGCTGCTCGCCTCGGCGACGGACCGGATCGACGTCCTGGTCCACGCCGGCCAGTTCCTCATCGAGCGTCCGGACTTCATTCGCACCGTGGCCGAGAAGGCCGGCGCCGGTGTGACCGTGCGGATCAACTTCGGCGACCCCGACAGCGACGCCGTCGAGCTGCGCAGCCAGGAAGAACGCCTCGGGACCGGGACGCTCGCCGCGCGGATCCGCTACGGGCTGGCCGCGTACCGGCCGCTACTGGACACCCCGGGCATCGAGTTCCGGTTCCACACGACCACGCTCTACAACTCGATCTTCCGGTTCGACGACCAGGCCATCATCAACACCCACGTCTACGGGGTCCCGGGCGCTCACGCCCCTGCGCTGCATCTGCGCAAGCTCGGCGCCGGGGACCTGTTCGACACCTATGCGCGTAGTTTCGTCGACGTGTGGAGCACCTCGACCCCAGCGCATTGGTGACCGGCGCGTGGCCCGGACCGACCACTTCCACGACCCCGACGCGCCGAAGGCGACCAGCATCGTCATCGCCGTGAGCGCGTTCGTCACCGACGAGCGGGACCGGCTGCTGATGATCCGGCGCACCGACAACGGCCTCTACGCGCTCCCCGGCGGACGCCACGAGCTCGGCGAGACCATGACCGAGACCGCGGTCCGCGAGACCGACGAGGAGACCGGCATCCGCATTGAGGTCACCAGCCTGGTCGGGATCTACAGCAACCCCGACCACGTCATGGCCTACACCGACGGCGAAGTCCGACAAGAGTTCTCCATCTGCTTCCGCGCCCGGCCGGTGGGCGGGGAACCGCGGACGAGCGACGAGTCCTCAGAAGTGCTGTGGGTCGAGCGGGCCGCGCTGGACAGCATCGACGTCCATCCCTCGATCCGGCTGCGCATCGAGCACGGGTTCAGCCGGCGGGACCCGTACTACACCTGACCGCCCAGACCGGCGGACGACAACCACGCCTCTGCTCGATCCACGGCACCACGGCGGTCGGCCATGCTGCCGTCGAGAGCACGGCTCACGTAGTGGTCGGCGGGATAGCGCTCCCGCATCTCTGCCATGCGCTCGTCGAACGAGACGCGCTCGCCGTCCGGACTCGTGGTCATGTCGAGGTACCAGAGCAGATCGCGGACGAGGCCCTGCGGATCGTCGAAGGCACGCAGCTCGTCGAGCAGGCCCAGGACGTCAGCCTCGTGGGCCGCAGCGGAGTGGAATGCGACCAGGCCACACATCAGGTCATCCGCACCCCAGTCGCGGAGTGCACGGGCACCGTCGAGCGGATGGAACCGTGTCGCACCGAGGTCCGGCGCGTAGCCGACATCATGGAGCCAGCAGGCGGCGACGAGGACCGGGCCGCAATCGAGATGTGGGCCGATGACCTCAGCGCGTGTGGCGACGCCCTGGACGTGGTTCCAGCGACGCGGCAACGCCTCGGCGAGGTGGCGTTCTGCCACCGAGCGGGCTGCGTCGAGGACCATCACATCTCCGAGCCTAAGAGGCTGCCCGGGCGCTTGCCCGGACCATTGACCGTGGCCGACCGAAATCCACTCGCTCGGTCGGTGAGGACTTTCTTCACGTCTTCAAGCCGGCCCTGACGGGCCGGACGGACGGCGTCGCTGCCGGTTCGCCTATCGCCTCCGGCCCGGCGACCGGCGCGCGCACGCCCGCCACGGAGTCAGGCCCCAGCGGGGACGCAGAAGTCCCCACCGCCGACGAACTGTGCGACAGGGACGAACGGAACCGGGCCGGGGGACGAGCTGTTGGTAGAGGTCGTGCTCAAGGCCGCACAGGCCGAGGAGCCAGTCGGACCGCCTCCGGCGGGGGGACCTAACGGCCCCTGCAGCGTCACATGGCCGCCCTCTGCATCAAGGGTGAGGTTCCCCCGGTTCTCCGGAGTCTTTGAAGACTGGTCCCATCGAGGGGACTGGGAAGGAAGGCTCTGTTGCCAGCACCGAGGAAGTACCCCGATGAGCTGCGGGAACGGGCAGTTCGGCTGTATCGGGAGTCCGACCCGCGGCCGTCGTTCAAGCGGCTGGCCGGTCAGCTGAACGTGCACCCCGAGGCCCTGCGGAACTGGGTCCGCCAGGCCGAGGCCGATGCCGGCGAGCGCGAGGATCGCCCGAGCACCGACATGGTGGCCGAGAACCGCAGGCTGGCGGCCGAGAACGCCGAGCTGCGGCGAGTCAACGAGGTCCTGCGCGCGGCGAGTGCGTATTTCGCCAGCGAGATCGGCCCGACCCGGAGGTGGTCATGAGCTTCATCGACACCCATGACTTCCCGGCCGGTCTCGTACTGCGGGTCCTGGGCATCCCCGCCTCGACCTACTACGACTGGCGGGCCCGCCGCGCGGCGCCGAGCCGGCGCGAGCTCGACGACGCCGCGCTGCTCGAACAGATCTGCAAGGTGCGCAACGTCAGTGAGTTCGCCACGACCTACGGCTCGCCGCGGGTGTGGCTGGAGCTGCGCCGCCAGGGCGTGCGCGTCGGGCGCAAGCGCGTGGAGCGGATCATGCGCGAGCACGGTCTGCAGGGCGCGCACCTGCGCCGTGGCTGGAAGCACGGCTCGACCCGCCAGGACCCGAACCACACCGCCGCGCCGGACCGGGTCGAGCGCGACTTCCACGCCGAGGCGCCGAACCGGCTCTGGGTGGCCGACCTGACGCGGCTGGTCACCGGCGAGGGCGTGCTGTGGCTGGCCAGCGTGCGCGATGCGTTCGCCAACCGGGTCGTCGGCTGGGCCACCCACGCGCGGGCGACGACCGCGCTGGTGCTCACCGCCCTGGATCATGCGCTGGCTTCCCGGGCGGTGCGCTCCGGGCAGTTGATCTTCCACAGCGACAAGGGCGCCCAGTACACGGCGCTGCGGTTCACCCAGCGCCTGGTCGATGCCGGTGTCGCCCCCTCGACAGGGTCCACAGGCGACAGCTACGACAACGCCCTGGCGGAGAACCTGTGGTCCACGCTCAAGATTGAGCTCGTGTACTGGCCGGGCACGACGTTCGCCACCCGCGCCGAGGCCGAGCACGCCCTGCTGCGCTACATCGACGGCTGGTACAACCCCCGCCGGATCCAGGCCGGCCTCGGCGGGCTCTCGCCCGACGAGTACGAGGACGCCTACCATCGCGCCCAGCGCGACAATCACAGGTAACCCGGACTCCGGGAAACCGGGGGAAGCTCAGGGTGCTGCGCATCGGCTGGCGCCGACCGCCTCCGGCGGCCCTTGACACAGAAGCCTCCACGGCCATGACCGGCGCTCCGCGCGGAGGCGGGGGAACGCACCCCGCCACCAGGGACGGGCCCGACAGGTCCCCGCGATCGCGGAGGCCACCATGGCGTCCGCGCGGACTACACGACCATGGTCGACTGGGTTGCAAAGAACTCGCCCGAGTTTGTCTACCTCGATCGCTACAGTCGAGCTTTCCGTTCCCAGCGGGTCAAGTCATCCCCAATCGGGACTCTGTTTGGGCGCCGCAGTAAGATCCCGACATGGATCTGGGCTTAGATGCTGAGGAAGATTGGGATCAACTAGCGAGCAACTTGGAGATCATTCAGCGCATCGGTGAGCTGTGTGACCAACTCCCCGACGACCTAACCGACCTCGACCGGCCGAATAGCGAGTTAAGGAGCCTAATCGAGGCTTTGCCGGAACCGCAGGTAGACTTGCGGCTTTCGATCAGCCAAGGGCTGGGCTTGGCGCGCGGCACGCTCGATCTTGTACGAAGCATCTTCATCAATAACAGCCCCCCGATCGCTCCCTCAGTATTGACGGTTCTACTTCGATCGGCGGTTATGGGTGCGGGCCGAATCCTCTACATGCTGGGACCTCAGTCTGATTCTGAGCGAATCGCTAACGCAAGAACTGTCATGAGTCAGGAAGCGGAAAGCTATTATCGTGCATATACCCAGTTCTCGAAGTTCGAGCAGTTGACAAGTCTTGTCCCGCCCGCCGAGACTGTTGCGCAGTATGAACGGCGGCGTCCTGGCCTCATGCAAGGTGGCCGTCCGCCCGGTGATGCTAAGACTTTGGATTCGATGGCGGATGTAGTTGGTGAAGTGCTCGTGCGCGAATCGGGAACATCGATTCAAGGTGGAGCGATAGATGATCTTGTGCAGGCTCATAAAGAGCACGTACGTTGGATCTTTAATGTCTACAGCGGCGTGGCTCACGGATTCGCGTGGCCGTGGCTTGTTCCGCGCACGAAGTCGCTACCGGGCCGCTTCATTGCCGAGCTGACTACGACGGTTAGTGTCGTCCACATCGCGGCTGACATTACTCTACGCAGATCTGGGATCCATTAATGCGTCACGCCATTGCGACCAGGTACGGGACGTTCCGGTCAACTTTTGCTCAGCAGCTCCTTAATGTAAATCGAATCTCCCTGAGCGAAGTCAACGGATACGGGACGCGGTGACCAACGCATCTCGTCTAAAGCCAAGATTAGAAATCGATTTTGCTCTTGACGCTCTAGTAGAGTTCGAGCGACCGCTCGGCTTCCTCCTGCCGTGAGTACCGCAAGGGCAAACACTCGGAGAAGCGCGGGGTCAAATGTCGAGTCTGCTCGTGCGCTGATAATCTGCCAGCACGAATCCGGCCTCTGTTGGGCAAGCCGCTGAGCCGCGACGCAGACTAGTACTGCAACGGCGTTTCGGCGTGTCGTGAGAGGCTGATCCGGGTTCGGCGGTGATGATCGCCGGGTGGTGGATCTTGCTGGATGGGTAGCGGCGTTGGACCAGGTCATCGCGTCGATCGGGCCGCGGTTCTTCCGTCGTGAGCCCCGCGCGCGGGCCGGGGCGTATGTGCGCGGCCTGCTGGCCGGGTTGGAGCGCAAGAACGGGTGGACTCTGGCCGAGCATGCGGGGGCGGTCTCGCCGGACGGGACGCAGCGGATGCTGCGCACCGCTGACTGGGACGTCGACGGGGTCCGCGACGACGTGCGCGACTACGTCCTCGACGCCCTCGGCGACCCCGCAAGTGAGGTGTTCGTGGTCGACGAGACCGGGTTCATCAAGAAGGGCCTGCGTTCGGCGGGAGTGCAACGCCAGTACACCGGTACCAGCGGCAAGGTCGACAACTGTCAGCTCGGGGTGTTCCTGGCCTATGCCAGCTCGAAGGGGCGGGCGCTGATCGACCGCGAGCTCTACCTGCCGACCTCGTGGACCGAGGACCGGGACCGCTGCGCCAGAGCCGACGTGCCCGATGAGGTCGGGTTCGCCACGAAACCCCAGCTCGGGCTGGCGATGCTCGACCGCGCCCACGCCTGCGGGGCCCTCACACCCCGCTCGTGGGTGACCGCCGACGAGATCTACGGACAGAATCCGACCTTCCGCACCTGGCTGGCCGACCGGGAGATTCCGTTCGTGCTGGCCACTCGCAACGACGACGTCCTGACCAGCCCGGACGGGCATCGCCGCCAGGCCAAGGTCCTCGCCACGATCGCCGGCGCCCGCGACCCCGACACCGGCCGCAGCGGGTGGGAACGGCGCCAGGTCGGCGCGGGCGCGCACGGAGAGCGGATCTATGACTGGACCACCGTCGCCCTCGACCCGGCCGGCCTACCCCACGGCTGGGGACACTGGCTGCTCGTGCGCCGCCAGACCGAACCCGGGCAGGGCAAGACCACCCGGGAGCTGGCGTTCTACCGCTGCGCCGCCCCCGCGGCCACGCCGCTGCGCGAGCTGGTCCGCGTCGCCGGCGCACGCTGGGCGATCGAGGAATGCTTCCAGACCTCCAAGGACGAAGCCGGCCTCGACCACTACCAAGTCCGCTCCTACCGAGCCTGGTACGCCCACATCACACTGGCCATGCTCGCCGCCGCCTACTTGTCCGTCACCCGCGCACAGGAGGCCGAAAAGGGGGATCTCCAGCCGAGCGGACCGGCCTGATCCCGCTGAGCGGCAACGAGATACGGCGTCTGCTCGCCACCCTCATCCTCACCCCAGCCGCCTGCCTGGCCAGCACACTCGCCTGGTCCACCTGGCGCCGACGACGCCAGCACCAGGCCCGGACCTGCCACTACCGCCGCCGCGGCCAACGCCCACCAGCCTGACAAAACGCCGTTGCAGTACTAGGTGGCTGAGCCTCCGCGCCGCGGGTGGTGCCACGCGTTCGGCGGGGACAGCAGATGAGCCCACGAGGCCGTCGCGCAGACCGCTCCGTCGGTGTCGATCGCGGCGGCGAACGGGTGGCACCGGTCGACGACGACCGCGTACCCACCGATTGCACGCGCAGCGCCGACCGCGAGTTCCGAGCGCCCTGCAGCAGGTCCCGTCTTCATCATCCGAGACCGTGGTGGTCGATCAGCGCCTGTTGGTCGGGATGGACCGTGTCGGCCCAGGGCAGTGGCAGACGGGCGTCCCCGGCCAGGTCCGCTTGTTCGTGGAGATCGGAGACGGACAGCCGCTGCGAGGGGTCGAAGCCGTAGGTCTGCGGTGTCCTGACCGTTCGCAACGCGATGATGTCCGGCTCGACGTCGACGGCGACGAGCTTGACCCCGGCCACCCCGACGTCGCAGATGAACCCGGCCCAGCCCCAGGCGTAGCGGCGGTGGGACAGGACCTTTTCCCGTCCGTCGACCTCGCACGGGACGGTGGGCCATTCCCGCCGTCTCTGGGAGGACTCGTAGACGTGGTCGATCTGAGCTTTGTTGAAGCCCTCGGGGAACTCGACGGCGGTTCGGTCTGGGCGCATGCGCTCGGACAGCGTGAAGAGGCTGCCGAAGGCGAGCTCCTCGCCCAGTTCGAGTCCGCCGGGTCGGTAGGTGTTCGTGCCGACGGAGATGTGGGCACGGCCGTTCTCGACCCGGTGCCCGAGCCAGAGGGTGGTCATCGGGTTGCCGAGCGCGCCTTCGTAGAACTCGACCCAGGTCGGGCCCGTCCACGGGGAGACCCCGAAGAACGGGAAGTCGATCGGAGGGTGGCCGCGATCGTGGGGTGGAGCTGGTCCCATCGTCTGAGTCTGACAGCTGAGACGACAGGAACGCGCTCGCCGGCGGGCCGTGCGCGGTCTCGCTGCCTGGTAGTAGGTTCAGTCTCATGTGGCTTCCGCTCGCGCAGCGTCCCCGCACCGCCTGACGGCGGTGCACCCCGCCGCCCGACCCCGTCTCTGAGGGGTTCGGCGGCCTCTGACCCGTGCCGACCTGGGCTCGTCGTCCAGACGTGACACCGCCGCGTCCCCACACTCACTTCAAGGGACAACGCGATCGTGGACACCCCACCCGTGGCCGGCCGCTGCGCCGACACCACCCAGCACCACCCCTCAGACGACACCCGCCACGCGCTCGACGCCGTCGCTCCGTGGCTGAGCTGCCCCCACTGCGCCGGCCCGCTCTGCCGCCATACCCGCATCATGCGGTGTCGGTGCGGGCATACGTTCGACATCGCCCGCACCGGGCATCTGTCACTGCTGCCCGGGCGCCGGCGCCACCGAGGCGACACCCCCGCGATGGTCACCGCCCGCGAAGCCTTCCTGGCCGGAGACCATTACCGGCCGCTGCGCTCGACCATCACCGCTCTCACCGTCGAGCACGCCCCCGCGGGCATCAGGCTGGTGGTCGACCTCGCCGGCGGCATCGGCCACTACCTCGCACCGGTGCTCGACGCCCTGCCCGCCGCACACGGCATGACGGTGGACCTGTCCACCGCGGCGCTACGCCGCGCCGCCCGCTCCCACCCACGCGCGGCCGCGATCGCCGCCGACGTCTGGGCGCCCCTACCGCTTGCCACCGGCTCGGCCGGGGTCGCGCTCAGCGTGTTCGGGCCCCGCAACCCCCAGGAGGTCGAACCTAGATCCGAGCCACGACGAGTTCTATGCGTGGGGGTGGGCGTTGACCGAGCTGTTCGACCGCACCGACGAAGCGTTGCAGGTGCTGCAGCGCCAGGTCGAGCACTACGGCGACCACCGGCTTCTCGCCGACGACGAGGGCGCGGACCCCGCCACGCGGATCGCGGAGATCACGGCCCGACTCTCCGCGACCCGGGCCGCGCTGGCGCCGGCCCGGCAACGGGTACGCGAGTACCGCAGCGCGGCAGCGCACCTCTCGGTCGCGATCGACCCGGACCCCCAAGCCCAGCCGTGACGGTCGCGCCGCGCGGACAGCCCAGACGCTGCGTGCGTGAGCCGCGCCGTGGCTCAGGAGCCTGTCGGTATCACGCGCTGACCCCACGAGCCCTGACGGTGCACTCGTGGCGGACGTCGTCTTCGAGGGCGGCGGGCTGGACACCGCGTAACACCCCACCGGCGGCGAGATCTGGTGGAACCTCTACGAAGCCACCGGTGCATCGCAGCCACCGACTCTGACATGCCCGACTGGCAGCTCGTGCCGTCACCGAGGAGCCGCCCACCGCGGCCGCGTGGCCGCCATCGGGGGCGTCGGCCGGCGGCCGCGGTGACGCACCGGCCGGGGCATCTGAGGGGTCGGCCGGACAGGGCGCCCGGGCCGGCTGGCGCACCGCCGAAGGTGGCTCGCACCGCAACCCGGACGGTGCGCAGGGTAGCCGACTCATCGCGACACGCTTCACAGGTGGCGGGCGACCGTCGCGCAAGGCGGTCCTCATACCAGCTGAGCTGTCTGTCGAGTCGGCTCGGACCGATCGGCGGATGGCCGCCGATCTGGGTACGGTTGTGAGATCAACAGTCGGCTATCACGTCCGTAATCGAGGCGCCGTGGCCTGCCGCCGGGGTGGGCGGGAGTGAGCCCCTGCGGGGCTGAGGAGCAGGGAGCCCGCCAGATGGATCCGGTCGAGGGGGAGCAGTTGACCGCGGCGCTGGCCCGGGCCGCCCGGTCGGTTCTGCGTGGCCGGTTGCGCTCGCCTGAGGATGTCCTGGCCGAGGTGGTGGCGGCGGCGGCGCGGGCGGTTCCCGGTGCGGACGGGGCCGGGATCACCCAGGTCGGGCGGGACGGGCGGGTGTCGGCGCGGGTGCCCAGCTCGTCGTGGGTGGCCGAGCTCGACCGGCGTCAGGCCGATCTCGGCGAGGGCCCGTGTGTGCTGGCATCGCGGATCGCTCTGGGGGTCGACGAGATGTCGACGGTGGTGCAGGTCGCCGGGCACGATCAGGTGATCGAGGTCGCGGATATGGCGGTGACCGGGCGGATGCGGTGGCCGCGGTGGGCCGGCGAGGCCGTGGCGGCCGGGGTGGGCAGCCTGTTGTCGTTCGCGATGGCTCCGCCCGAGGAGCCCGGCTCGGCATTGAACTTCTACGCCCGTGAGACCGACGCGTTCACCGAGGTTAGTGTGCTGGCGGGAGAGGCGTTCGCCACGCAGACCGCGATCGCGCTGTTCGGCGCCCGGCGCGCGGCGCAGATGCACCGGGCGATGCAGAGCCGGGACGTGATCGACCGGGCCAAGGGCGTCCTGATCGAACGGTTCGATGTCGACGACGATCAGGCATTCGCGATCCTGGTCGAAGCCTCCCAGAACACCGACGCCAAGCTCGTCGACGTCGCCCGCGAGGTGAGCACCCAGGCCCAGCGACGCCACCACTGACGCCGCCACCACTGACGCCGCCGGCATCCCGGCGAGCGACACTCTCGGCGGCCCTCGCCGGTGCGAACCTGACGCGCCTCGAACTCGGTGCCCGACCGGTGGCGCGACAGCAGACAGCGGCCCCTTCACGGCACCCGGGACGAGCCGGGCGAGCAGTAGGGGGCTCGGTCAGACGGGGCTGAACAGGTCCGGCCCGATCAGGCCGCCGCCCGATCCTCCGTCACCGCCGCCGGGTCCAGAGGCCGGTCGCCGCCGCATAAGCATGGCTACCGCCAGCGCCAGGAGCCAGAGCACCTGCACGGCGGGACCGGCCAGGATGACCGGCAGACCGCGACCGACGACCGGGACGGACCGCCCGCCGATGACGGTCACAATGATCAGTCCGGAGTCGGTCTGAGCGCGGTCCAGGGGCACGTCGGGGCCGATCACGCTGCACCAGTATGGCGCAGACGACAGTGTCATGTGCGTCAGGCCGACGAATCGGGTACGTGGAATTATGCGGATGACGGGCGCCGGAGCCATCGATCGGCTCGTCGACCTAGTCGCACAGCCCGATCTGCAGCTCGTCGCGCTCACCACCGGGCTGGCCGCGCTCGCCGGGCCGCTGTCCGGGCAGGTGGTCTGGGTCATCGCTGTGCTGCTCGTGCTGGCCTCGGTGCTGCCCGGCCACAGCGCCGGGCCGGTCGACGGTCACGGCAGCTCCGGTGGCGGCGGCGCCGGCGACGGGGGCGGTGGTGGCGGCGGCGGGATACGGCCCTTCGGCCCACGTTCACCCTCGCCGACCGGGGCGCGCCGCCGTTGAGCGCGCCGTGCTCGGCTCGTCCGACCGCGTCGATCCGTTCCCGGGGGTAAACGCCGGGGCCGGGCCTGCGACCATGCGGCAGCCTGCGCCACCCGGCGAACGCTCCCAGCAGCGAGCATGAGTCCTCTCGTCCGCGGCAGGTCGCCGCTCACGCGGTTTCACCCGCTCCGCGGGCGGGGCTCGGTGTTGCGGGCGCCACGCCGGCGCGCTGTCTCGTGGATCGGGGGTTCGGGCGCGGCGCCGGAGCAATCGCCCTCGCTGCAGGCTGTGTACTTCGGCCCGATGGGGGTAGCTCTACCGGTCCGCGTCAGCGTGTCAGCTCCACGCGAGACCACGGAGATCAGGAGGTCGACAGACGCGGATCCGGTGCCGCCGCTTGACCCCTGTTGAGGCGGCGACACCACAGGTGACCGACCGGGAACGCGTCGCGCCCGCCATCGCGGCCCCGGTCGGTCACCCGGTATCGGCCTGCCTCGCGGAGTACGTGCTGCGCCAGGCGACGCGATCTGGCCGTGCTAGCCGTCGTCACCTCGCGCCCCGCGCGTTCCTCTATGAGCGGTCACGGTGCGCGAGCGCCGTGGCCGCGCCTGGTCTAGGCGGTATGAGCTTAAGACCCCCAGCGTGGGGCCTGTTACTACACGCGAAGGCGATCCGCTCGGTGGTCCCGGTGGCCCGGGGGTCGGTGCGGCGCTGGCGCGGGTCATGGAAGGTGCAGCGCAGAGCTGCTGTCGCATCGCGGTGGTGGGTGAAGGGCAGCCTGGAGCTGATCGTGGCCGGGGCGGTCGCCTCGATCCCGTTCCCGCCCGCCGACGCGTGAAGCACGGTCCTTCGGGTACGCAGCTGGTCATGGACCACGAGATTCGTGCCCTCGCACTAGTGTGCAGCCTCAAGCCCGGCCCGCAGGCCTCAAGCAGCGAGGTGATGGCCCGACAGGTGCTCGACGCCATGGCCGATCACGGTGTCGCCGGCGACACGCTGCGGGTCGCCGACTACGACGTGAAGCCCGGCACCGCGGCCGACATGGGCGAGGGTGACCAGTGGCCGCAGATCCGCAGCCGGATCTATGACGCGGACATCCTGGTGTTCGCGACCCCGACCTGGGTCGGGCACCCGTCGAGCGTGGCACAGCGGGTCCTGGAGCGGCTCGACGCGGAGCTGTCCGAAACCGACGACCAGGGGCGACCCGAACTGTTCGGCAAGGTCGCGGTCGTCGCTGTGGTCGGCAACGAGGACGGCGCACACAAGATCGTCGCCGACTCGTTCCAGGCACTCAACGACATGGGGTTCACCATCCCCGCAGGCGGAGCGACCTACTGGAACTCCGAAGCGATGAACCCGGTCGACTACAAGGATCTCGACCAGACCCCGGAACCGGTCGCGGCGACGACCGCGACGCTGGGCCGCAACGCCGCCCACCTGGCCCGGGTGCTCGGCGCCCAGCAGTACCCGGCCTCCTGAGACCGAGCCCCCTTCAGGGATGTCCAGTTTGCGCTGCGCGGTAGTTGCCGGGCCGGGGCGTCAGCGGCAGGGCACGACGATGCGCTACTACCGCGCGGTGAACAGCCTGCAGCACAGCGCCGTGCACGGCCTACCGGCGGGCCCGCCGCGACTGGATGGGCGCTGTGCAGTAGCGGCCAGTTGATCTGAGGGTCGGCCTGGCGGTCGGCGTGATGCACAGGGCCAGGGTCAGTGACGCTGGCCGTTCCCGTCTCAGAGCAGGTCTACCTCGAGCGACGGGTCGACGCGACGCAGTCGCTCTGGGTCCGTGGACAGCGCCGGCCATCCCCGCTCCCGGCACAAGGCGGCTACGGACGCTGCCAGCGGGTCGTACACCGAGGCTGCGGAGGTCTCGTCGAGCAGACGGGCTGCCTCGGCGGGGGAGTCGGTCAGGACGACATAGGGCGCGGCGAGCAGCAGGTCAACCTCGGCGACGAGGCCCGGCCGCAGACAGAGGGCCTCGTCACGAGCGAAACGCGGAACGACGAACGTGAGCCCCAGTTCCCAGGCCAGGGCGTACCAGGTAGCCATGCCCAGATGCCCGTTGGCGTAGGCGTCGAGCGCGCTCGCGTCGAGGACCTTCCCGCTCACAGTGTTCGCGGTAAGCGCAGGTTGAGTGCTCAGGACACGTCCGCCACGGGGTAATGCGCTCGGATGTGATCCTCGCCCGGCCACTCACGGCCGGCGGTGGCGTAGATGCGCCGGTAATGCTCCAAGGTCGGAGCGCCGAACCGGGTGGCGTGGTCGCGCACGACCTGGTCGTGGCGAGAGTCGCGCCGCTCAGGACGCAGCTCTCCCGGCCCGGCCGCGGCGATCGGAACGATGTCGGCGACGGCGTGGCCCTGACGGACGACGCGAACTCGTGAACCTTTCGACGCACGCTCGATCGCGGCCGCGACCCCATCCGGATCGTCGGGCGACACTTCGAACGCCTCGCTCACAGGAGACATCGTAGCGCTACCACCACAAGCTGAGGGCATCCTGCGCAGCCGCGGCACCGAGAAGGACACCTGCGCGGTCGTCCTGCAGGGCTGCAGCCCCTCGACCGTCGCACTCCGTGACGGCTATCTGATCGAGACGCGGCGGTACCACAACGGCTCGGCGTCTCGCGCCGCATCTGGGACTGTGGCGCTCGGGGATGCGCAGTGATGACACGTGAAGACGGGCTGGATGCCGGGTCGCGACCGCCCCACATCAGGCGGAAACCTGCTTCGCACTTACCGAACGAGTGGCGAGCCGCCGATGTGCGCGGACGCCGCGCATCTCGAGGCTTGTCACGCCGAATCGGCCAGGATGCGGCACAGCGCGATGAGCAGGTCGGTCTGGGTGACCATGCCGCGCAGGCGGTTCCGCTCGTCGACGATGACGACGGCGTGCGTGCGTCCGTCGGTCAGGATGCGGCTCAGCGCTGCGAGGGGCGTGTCCGCCGAGGCCGTCGACGGTAGTGAGGCCATCGAGCCGACGGTGCCCGCGGGGTGCGCGAGCTCGCGGAGCCCGAGAGTGCCGACGACGGCGCCGTCGTCGTCGAGCACCGGCACCGTCCGGACGTCGTGCTCGAGCAACAGGTCCCGCGCCGTCGTCGGATCGTCGCCCGACCGGACCGAGACGGTGTCGCGCGACATCACGTCCGCGGCGACGAGGTCGCCGTGCTGCCGGACGAGCGCCTGGGTCTCGACCTCGCGCAGCAGCAGACCGATGTCGTCGCGGTCGATGTCGAACGTCTCGCCGATCTCGGCCAGCGCCCGGTCCACGTCGTCGGCCCGGAAGCAGCTGCGGCGATCGGCCCGGTCGGACGGCGCCGTCCGGTGTGGGTAGGGGTGCCGCGACAGGCGGTGGAACAGCCACCCCATCGCGACCAGGACGACCGAGTTCACCCCGACCGGGAACAGGGCGAACAGCGGGCCCGCTCCGGTGATCACGCTGCCGCCGATGACGGCCGTCAGGGCTGCGGCCCCTCCGGGTGGGTGCAGGCAGCGCAACAGCGACATCGTCGCGATCGCCACGGCGACGGCCAGCCCCGCCTGGGCGAGGACGTCGGGTACGACCAGCCGCGCCCCGACCCCGATGAGTGTCGAGACGACGTTGCCCGCGATGACCGGCCAGGGCTGCGCGAGCGGGCTCGACGGCACCGCGAACACCAGGACCGCCGACGCCCCGACCGGTGCGACGATGAACGGCAACGCCGCGCCCGGCCCGACGACGAGCGCCCCGATGGCACCGGCGACCGAGATGGCCGCGAGCGCCCCGGCACAGGCGAACAGCCGGTCGGACAACCGGGCACCGGCGAGGATCGGGCGGAACTGCGGGAGTCGGCGCGAGAGAGCCGCCACGCGCGTCCTCCAGGAACTCTCGACCCGTCGATTCCGGCAGCTCGTGGCGCCGGTCGGGACGTTACGGGCAGATGTCGTTCCAAGTCATCCCGTACCTCGTCCAAGGGCTGGGCAGGAGTGGCCTCTCCAGGCAGGCAGGGCATGACCGTCTGACCAGGCAGGATCGTGAGCGGCGATGCAGGCTGACGATCTCCGACGGGAGTCGGCTCCACGTTGCCGCCTACCCGTCAGGCCGCGTTCCGATCGCCCAACCAGTGTCCACTCGAGCCGGCAGCTGAACGGTTCAGATGCGGGCGGTCATCATGCCGCCCACGACTGCTTCGCCAATGACCCGGCACCATTGAGTGCCTCGCCTCAGACCGTGATGTGTGGAACGCCGGCCCCCTGATGGGGATTCGTATCTACTCCACCGCGTGTAGCGTCCGCGGAGCGCCGGGCCCGGTGTTAGCGGGCCCGGACACACAACGCCCGAGCCGGGTTCCTCCCGGCTCGGGCGTTCTCGATAAGCGGGTCTCACAACGTCTCCTAGTCGGTCCGGCTGAAGCATGAGACGCCGGGGCGGCCCGACTACCGGCGTGCTCGGAAACGGCGCCACCATGGTCGAGGGCATACCGCGTCGTCTACCGTGAGATCTTCCAACCCCGCCTGCGAGCCATCTGCCGAACGCTGGCGGACGAGGTCGGCGGCGCGGCCCCTTTCGATCTCGTCCCTGCTCCAGCGCCGCGCCCAGCGAATCTTGTTGTAACGGATGAGATAGTGCGACTTGCAGGGCAGGCTCCAGTTGCCGACCGAGGGGCTGATCGTCACGGTCGGCCCGTCCCAGGTGATCTTCCAATCGTGGGGTGAGATGCCCAGGACGACTTCGTACCCGCACCCGCATGCACACAGGTGCAGGGTCGTCGCGTACTCGATCGACACGTAGAGCACGCCGGGCTCAGGATGCTCGGGGACCGTGTCGACCAGGCGGGGTTGAAGCTGGGAGATCACGCGACGCTCCGGCTGTCGTCGTCGGAGACTCCCCGGTCGGTGGTGTCGCCGTCCGGGTAGTCGTCCGATGGAGTGTTCGTGTGGGTCGGGGTGTCGGCAGCCAGCCCAGCGTGCTGTGGGGTATGGGCGATGGTGTTGCCGTCGATGGAGTACGTGGAGTTGAGGTTGTGCTCAAGGTCGGTGTAAACGCCGCGGGCCTGCTTCCAACGCAGGACGGCGAGGACGGCGTTGAGCGCGTTGAGCTCGGCGATCTGGATGTTCTGTGTGTAGACGGCGTCCTGGGAGCTGCCCACGAGCGGGATGTGCTGGCGGGCCTGCTCGCGGGTACCTGGAGTGCTCAGCGTGGTGCGGAGTTGCCCGAACACCTGAGCTTGCTCCTCGTCGAGGAGTAAGCCCATGCCGACGTCGATGAAGTCGCACCCGATGCGTTCGAGGAGTTCGACGACCTCGCGGCGGGAGTCGCCGGTATCGACACAGACGAACACCATGTCCGTGTGCGACAGGAGCTCGGCGTGCTGATCCGCGAGGCGTTCGGGGTGAGCGATTACTCCGGTCCGCATAGACGCCCACCGCCGGGCATAGACCTCGACCTTGGGCGCCCCGCCGACTAGCTCCCCCGGCGGCGTCGGCCCCGGCGAGCGGAACGCGTTGTGCTGCAGGTATCGGTCGTCGTCGAAGAGGTGGATCTCCTCGACCGGGCAGCGGGCGAGAAGGTCGAGGACCCAGCTGCCCGTGCCACCGACCCCGACCACCGCAACCTTGCGGCCGGTGATCTTGGCGGTGACCATCCCCAGGCCCGCGCGGGCGGTGGCCGTGTCGGCGTAGAGGAACGGCCCGGTGCTCTCGGGGTCGCGCCGGACCGGGTAGGTCCGGGCGGTGACCGTCGGGTCGAGCTTCAGCGCCGGCGCCATGATCATCTCGGCGTAGGTCGTCATCTTGTGGTGGTAGTCGACGTAGCCCTCGGGGGGCTTGCTGGAGAAGCTCGCCCCGACCGTGATGGTGGGGGTGAGTTCCTGCGGGCCGGAATGCGCGATTTGCTGCAGAACTGTCCCGTCGGCGTGGCAGGGGTGCTCGCCGATCCAGCTGGCGACGTGCGTGCTCGGGGTTACCGTCACGTCGCCGCTGAGGTCGAGCGTGCTGACCAGAGTCCCGTGATCGACCTGTGCGGCGGCGTTGACGTAGGGGATGCCGTGGACGAGCAGATAGCCCTCGCGGAGCTCGATGTCGTAACCGTCGTCGAGCAGCCGCTGCAGGTCGGGGCTAGGACTTGTCGGTTGCGGAGACAACGAACACCATCCCGTCCTTGATCTTGACGGTCTCGCCGGCGAGCAGCGAGCCCTCGGGCTTGTTGCCGTGCCCGCGGCGGAAGGAGATGGTGAACAGGACGTTCTCGCCGGTCGGGGCGGAGGGGAACGCCAGAGCGACCAGCTGCTCGAAGGTGAGCTCCTTGTCGGTGACGGTGCGCTCGCGCGCGTTGATCACGATGGTGATCCCGTGGGGGCGGGCGTTCCCACGGGCGGCGGTGTCGGTCGTGTTGTGCTGCTCGGACTGGGCGCTCATGCGCGTGCCTCTTCCATGTCGGTCGCTCGGCCTCGCGAGGCCGGAGAGCGCGGCATGCGCTCTTACCGGGGGTTGACGTAGGAAGTGCCGGATCGTCCGGGGCGAGGTCAGGCGCAGTCCCGACAGGGAGTGCGCGGGTTGTCGAAGTCGGCGAAGCGGGCCTTGGCGAGCGTGAGGTGGCAGCACGGACAGGTCCGTTCCCCGCTGCTGCTGGGGCAGGCGCAGTGCCGGCGTGGGCAGCGCGGGGTGTCGCAGCGGGCGCACACGTCGTCGGTGATGGTGAACTCGCGCAGGCACTGGTCGCAGGTGGCCCACCTGCTGGGGCCGGTGTAGGTGCTGGTGCCAGGGCGGGGCGGGGCGAACGCCTTCCAGCCGGCGTTGTCGGGCACGAGTACGGCGGCGAGGTACCCGTCGATCCACGTGGCGTGGCCGTACAGGAGGTCGGACGTGCCGGTGGAGTAGAGGATTCTGGTGTCGTCGTGTTCCACGGTGTTCCCGGGCCGGGCGAGCGCGCGGGCGATCAGCGGTGTGGCGGACTGGTCGCTGCCGCGGGCCGGGGGGATGAGGCCGGTGCTCGCGGTCATGTCGACAGTCCCGTTCCCGCGGTAGAGGACGACAGCGCCGCTGCTGGTCAGCAGCTCTGCAGCGCGGACGCAGCAGGCAGCGCGGGAGGCGTTGCTGCGCGCGTAGAACTCCGCGATGGTCGACGCGTCCGGGCCTCGGGATGGAGTGAGCGGGGTGACCAGAGCGTCGGGCAGGAGAACCCGGCTGGCGAAGACCTGGCAGGCGGCCTCCTCGAGTTCCTCTTCGGCGGGGTGATCGAGAAGCTGCTCGGCGAGGTCGAGGTCGGTGCGCTGGAGGTGATGACCGAACTCGTGCAGCGCCGTGAAGGCGCGGCGTCGCTGTGAGAGTGAGGTGGTGACCACGAGCGCCGGCGGGGTCTCATTGCCTCGATATCCGCCGGCGACGGTGCACCCGTCTCCGGTGTCGCTCTCCGGGACCAGACGCAGAGCCACACCAGGGTGGCGTTCGAGTGCGGCCACGGCGTCGTCGTGCAGAGCGGCCAGGAGCTCGGGAGCGGTGGCCTCGAGCAGCGCGATCATCCTGTCGGCCTGGGCTTTCGCTGCCGGACGCAAGAGCGCGGCCGAGCGTCTACTCATTCCTCACCTGCGAGAAGAAGAGCGATTCGCTGATTCCAGTCCGGTTCCGTGGTGCTTTCGCGGGCCGCGAGCGCATAGGCATCCGAAGCCAAGCTGATGCGGGCGCTGACCTCGTCCATACCTGTCCTGGCGGCGCGCCGGCGAGTGGCCTCGCGCCAGCGCGGGTGCTCGATCTCAAGAGCGAGGGCCGGGTCGATTCCGGCCGAGGACGGCAAGGAACCGGGCTCCATTCCTAGGACGGTTTCGAGTGCTTGAGCTTGTTCAGAGGTAAGCGTGCGCCGCCCACGGCGCAGCTCCATGGCTTCGTTCTGATTGATGTCGAGGCATTTGATCAGCAGCTCAAGCTGTTCCCGTCCACTGCCTGGGAGCCCTAGAGCTCGCGCTTCTGGGCCGGCGGAGAGTCTGGGTACGGCCGGGGCTGATTGAAGTCGAACTAGGTCGTCCCGAAGCTCGGCCACGAGCTCGCTGCCCGGGTCGAGAGGGTCTTCATTGGTGCCATCCCGGGGGAGGTCAGCGCGCACTTGACCGGCCAGGGCCGTACTGACCTCGGATTGCTCCACCATGATGTCGAGAACACGATGGTGCAGGACTCCATGGACCGTCGGCCACAACGTCAGAGAGCGGAATGTGGAGGTGGGGACGCGCTGGTGCTCGATTGTCGAACCAGGTGGGGGCGCTTCTCCGGGACTTGCGGCGACGACCTCACCGGAGCCATTTGCGAAGTCGCTGACAATCAAGACCAATAGAGCAGTTCCATCAATTCTGGCTCGCCATATTTGCCCAAAAGCTACGTCGGGTCGGCTCTCCGCGGCCAGCGCCTTTCGCAAGCTTTCGGGCGGTTGGTACGCGCTGAGCGCAGCGTGCAGGCGGTCATCGTGAGGGCTCACCTGCGCTGCGCTCCCTTCGTGTCGGCGGCGGCAGACAGTTCTGACGTCGCATCCTGCACGTCGTCCGGCCCGGCGTCCCCACGAGCCAGCCTCACCAGCTCGGCGACGACAGCTCTGGCGTCGACGTCCTCCCCTGCAAGCGCAGCGAGCGCTTCCTGGACCCGGGCAATATGGACGTAGGCGACACTGCGACCGACGCCCAGGATCCGCTCGACCTGAGCACGGTCGTGAAAGTGGAGAACGATACGGCGCTCGCGGTCGCTGAGCTGGGCGTACACCTCCCGCGCGCGAACTGTCGCTCGGTGCTCCTCGTCGATGTCGAACACCTGCGGTGCAGTCATCCGGTCCCGCAGCGTGTCGTTGTCGTCGAGGGGGACGTGCGAGGTGAGCACCACGCCGAAACGGCGCTGGAAGACGTGGGTCAGCAGACCGATCTCGAGCCCACCAGGGCCCGCGCACTCCAGCACCGCGATCAGAATGCGGATGAGATCCGGCCCGCTGGCCATCGGGGCCCGCCGGTTCTGGTCGCGCCAGCGCACCGGTTTGACGTCCGGCACCGCTCTGGCTGCAGCGTGCAGGGAGTCCGGGTCGTCACGGCCGACTTCAGCACTTGTCTGCCCTGCTAGGGCCCACCGCGGCGGCTGATCCGAGAGCCGAACGAACTCGCTGTTGCGCCCGAGCAACTCCTCCAGACGAACCCGGATCGCCCCGAGGTCGGTCTTGCGGGCCTGGTCGATCAACCAGTTCCGCATGATGCGACTGGTCCGCTTCAGGATAGCCTCTTCGTCCGCGCCCACCGCGATGAGCGCGTCAGTGAGGTCCTCCAGCCGCTCGACGAGGAACTTGTGAAGCAGATCCTGCGTGCTGTCCTCGTCCCATCCACCGGGCGGTTCCAGCACGAAGAGCGGCTTGATCGCACTGGACCACCGTTGCGTCAGCATCTTCATGGTGGCGGAGCCGCCGAGGTCGCCTCGCTCCCGGAGCTCGTCGGCGACCGTCACGGCTGGCCACCGGCCACGAGCAGCGACAGAGCACGGACGGAGCCGCCAGGGACCGAACTCTCGATCTCAGCGAGCATCCCGGCGGACGGGTCGTTCACGCCATCGAGTGTCGGACTTCACTATCCGTGACGGGAGGTCGCTGCGACATCCCGCGCCGAGCGGACGCCAGACGACGCCGAGGGGATACTCGAGCAGACGGAAAGCCTTCTCGCCCTGCGACGAACGGCGCGCCTGCCCGCCGAGCGGGGCTAGGCTTCGTGGCCCCCTCAGTAGCGATCTCGAACGTCCAGCGTTCCTGGGCCTGGACCAGGCTCGTGATCTGCACGATGACCTGCGGCAGTCTTCCGCGTCCCTCCTGTCCCGCCACTGCCTGCGCCCGCGGCGGCGCTTTCGCAGCCCCGAACGGCCCCGTCCCCACACTCACCCCAGCCGCAGGACTCGCCAGGCCCGGCAGGCGATGTCGCACGTCCCGGACCTCCGACCACGACCGCCTCCGCGTCGGTGCCGCTCCTGCCGGCGATCACCGCGACGCCCACCCACCACAGTCCCGACGACGCCGGCTGACACACCGCCCACAGCGCCGACCTCTGCAGCAGCTCCCCTGGCTCTCGCGAGTCCGGCCCCGGCCGTGGCGTCCGGCGATGGCACGCAGATCCCGGACCGGTCACCTGCTTCGTCGATGACCAGGACGCCGGGAGGTTCGTGCTGGCGATCGCGTCCGCGGGAGCGCACGACTTCTCCGAGTGCGCCACCTACCCGCGTCTTCCCGGAGGGGCAGGACTCGCGCTGCCCGGCGGCGATGTCCGGTGCTACGCCCAGGAAGGCGAAGCCTCGGTCGCGGTGTACTCCTCCTCCGCCCGCGGCGACCGGGCAGCAGCGAAGGACTACTGCGACTGGCATGGCGGCACCGCCCCTTGAGCATCCTCTCCTCGGGGCCGGACTCCAGCGGGGACCACCACTGCTCCGGAGGCCAGCGCCGAGCCGCGCTGCTGCCGATCAGCAGCGGTGACTGTCGGTCCTGTGTGCCACGCTCCGGATGAGCCCGGCCCGTCCGGAGGAGGAGTTGCGCGGTGACTATCGCCCTGGAGCTGTTCCCCCGCCGGGTGGATCCGGAGGACTTCGCCCGCGCCCAGGTCGAGCGCTTCACCGACCACCAGCTCCGCATAGGCCGCTCCCGAGTCGTGCACGCTGTCGCCTTCCGCGCTTGGCTCGGGGATCTCACGCTGCCGGTCCCGGCTTGCCACCAGGGCTGGTCAGGCTTCGCCGCCGCCGGCGACCTACTCGCCACCAGTGATCCCGTGACGTGCCGAAAGTGCGCGATGCGCGTCGGACCGTCGGCAGGGGTTCCGGAGCAGACGGCGTTGTTCCCCGCCTAGCTACCCCTGGTCCGAGGCCCCACGGGGCGATGATCGCTGCGGGTGAGGCGAACTCGGACTCGCGTTCCGTGGTGATCACGGTGGTGCGGGTGCAGTCGGGTCGCGCCGGCGGGGTGTAGGCCGCCGCCCTGCCGTAGCCGCCGTCGCCCGCCTGGGCTGCCAGCCGGCGGAGCCTTGGGCGTGTCCGATGCCGCGGATTGGCCCTGTCGAACGGCGCGGCCAGGCCTCCCTCCCGCGCGGCCCGCTGTCGTGCTGCCGCCATCGTCGCGTCCGAACACGACAGTTGCCTGCTCACACAGTGAGCCTTTGCCAACCTGATCAAGTGTTGGCGATCATGAGGGTCTGAACTGCGGCGATGAGCGCTGCGGCCTGGTTCGGGCTGGAGCGGATCTTGCGCAGGACCTTCCAGGTCTTCAGCTCGGCGTTGACCCGCTCGCCCGGCCCGCGACGGCGGGCGTGCGCGGCGTTGACCGCCTTCTGGTTCACCGACAAGGGTCGGTAACGACCGGTGTCGGGGTCGAGGCGCCGACGGCGCTGCGGGACCGCGACCGTAGGCCCGGCACCCTGGTAGGCGGTGTCGCCGGCGGCCGGGATCGCGTACTCGGTGAGCGCGTCGATGATGCCGTGCTCGCGGGCTGCGCCCATGTCGTGACGGGCCCCGGGCAGCGGCGGGGAGATCCACACCAACCGGCCGACCGGGTCGGCGATGACCTGCACGTTCAGCCCGTGGCATTTGTGCTTGCCCGAGTAGAACCCCCGGTCATAGCCGCTCGCCATGCCGACCCGGTCGATGCGCAGCAGGGTCCCGTCGATGATCACGAACGCTTTGCGCGCCGCGACCTGCATCGCTTGCTCCAGGGTCGGGGCCATCGCAGCGAGCAGGTCGATGGCCTCGCGCAGGTAGCGGTACACCGTGGAGGTCCCGACCTTGAATCCGCAGGCCAGCTGGGCGTAGGTGTCACCGGTGCGCAGGTGCGCCACGACCAGCAGGGCTTGACGGCCCGGGGTGAGCCTGCGCCAGCGGGTCGCGCGTTCGCGGCGGTGACGACGCAGCAGCGTGCTGACCATCTTCAGCGTGTGGGTGGACACGGTCATCCCGGACGGGTAGGACAGCACCTTGAAGCTCCTGGTCGGACGGATTGGTCTCAGCAACCGCTCGTCTACCAGGAGCTTCACCCCTTCGAGGTCACGCCACGCCGCACACGCTCTGACCTGCCCGTCCGTCAGGTTGGCAAAGGCTCACTCACCGATGATCGCGACAAGAGGTGCACGCCGACCGACAGCACCGCCGGAGCAGACACAGAGAGCCTTCCGCGAGATCGCCCGCGGAGAACGGCGAGTCCGAACGCACCCCTCGGGACCGGGCACGACACGAGAGTCGAGAGTCCCGCCGACCAGGTCCGGCCGGCGGCGCGCCGTCGCCAGCTCTGCGCCCAAGGACTGACTCCTGTCGCGCCACGGGCGCAGCTCGCCCACGGACTGCTCCGCCCCCAGAAACTCCGGAACTGATGACTACCCAGAAAGAAGGAAGTCAGTAGTCGTTACTTCAGAAACCCCAACCACACCAGACAGTAGCATTTATGGATACTTTCGAGGAATGCAAGCTTCTGACCTAGATGCCGGTACCGAATAACTCGTGACGGCGATGTGGATCATGCTGGAAGGGTTTTGCGGGCGACATTACGCTGTTACGGTCGCCTAGCCATGACCACTGATGCTCGCTGCCCGAACCCGCGGGCCAGCCGGCCGGCGTAGGCGCGGGTGGTCGTCGTGCCGGTCGGGTCGAGGCCATCGAGGCGGGCGGACCAGCCGTCGTCGATCCCGGCCTCGGAGGTGCGCAGCAGCGCGGTGCCGACCTGCACCGCGCTCGGCCCCGGGGGTCAGCGCTGCGGCCAGCGCACGGCCGTCGCCGATCGCCCCGGCGGACTGACCGGACGGGACGCGACGGCGGCGACGTCAGCCGTCCGGGGTCAGCTCCACCAGCGGGATCGACCGGAAGAGCGCCTCGTCCGGCTGCCCGGCGCGCCCCGGCATGCGGGTCAGCAGCCGGCGGACGAGCGACCAGGTCCAGCGATGCTCCGTCCGGTACTCGGCGAAGCGGTCCAGCGCCTCGGCCTCGCCGAGCACGCGCGCCGTCGCCGGCACCCCCCGCTGCCGCGAGAGCCAGAACCGCACCCGGGGGTTCTCCTCGACGTTGCGGAACCAGTCGGCGGTCCGCCCCAGGCCGGCGGGGACGAGCACGCGTCCGTCGGGGAGGTGGCGGATCACCTCCAGCACGACGTGGCGGGGACGTCCGGTGCGCCGGCCGACGTGCTCGACCATGAGGACGCGGTGGCCGAACACGACGCCGTAGCCGGCGGTGAAGACGGGGATCGGGGCGCGGGCGAGCGACCGGACGACGCGCTGCACCGGTGACCTGCCCATCGCCCGACCTTAGGGCTGCGGCCGGGCGGACGCACCCGTGTTCCGGCGACGGCGTTCGAGCTGCGCCGCTGTCTCAGGGCAGCGCCGTGCCGATCAGGTCGCGGGACGCAAGCCCGGACGGGTCGAGCGTGGGGCCTACCGGTGTGCAGCTGGTGGCGTCTCCCCGCGCGCGGGCCAAGAGCCCGGGGCCCGCGCGGGCGGACGGACCGGGCGCGGTCACCCCGCGGCCGGCGGCACTGAGGAGCGCGGGTCATCACGTCCTGCGCGGGCTTCGCGCAGCTCGCGGAGGTGCTCGCTGAGCGCCTCGCGTGCTGCCATCCGCGCTCCGCGTCCCGCGGCCTGGTCGCGCAGTCCCACAACTGCTCCTGAAACGGGCGAGGAGGGCTCGGTGCCGCTCGGGACGGCGCGCATACGACCGATCTGCACGGCACGAATCTCGCCGAGGCGTCCCTGCCACGGCCGCAGCCGCGCGCCGATGACTCCCAACGGATCCCGGGCACCGGTGGTGACCGGGCCACGCGGACGGTCGGGCCGTTCGGGGTGATGCTCGAGGGCGTGGCGCAGCCCGGCGACGTTGGCACCGGATTCCCACCACGGCTTGAGCAGCGCCCGAGCCCGCCAGATATCGATCTTGCCCCGTTGTCGGCCTCCTAGTACTGCAACGGCGTTTCGGCGTGTCGTGAGAGGCTGATCCGGGTTCGGCGGTGATGATCGCCGGGTGGTGGATCTTGCTGGATGGGTAGCGGCGTTGGACCAGGTCATCGCGTCGATCGGGCCGCGGTTCTTCCGTCGTGAGCCCCGCGCGCGGGCCGGGGCGTATGTGCGCGGCCTGCTGGCCGGGTTGGAGCGCAAGAACGGGTGGACTCTGGCCGAGCATGCGGGGGCGGTCTCGCCGGACGGGACGCAGCGGATGCTGCGCACCGCTGACTGGGACGTCGACGGGGTCCGCGACGACGTGCGCGACTACGTCCTCGACGCCCTCGGCGACCCCGCAAGTGAGGTGTTCGTGGTCGACGAGACCGGGTTCATCAAGAAGGGCCTGCGTTCGGCGGGAGTGCAACGCCAGTACACCGGTACCAGCGGCAAGGTCGACAACTGTCAGCTCGGGGTGTTCCTGGCCTATGCCAGCTCGAAGGGGCGGGCGCTGATCGACCGCGAGCTCTACCTGCCGACCTCGTGGACCGAGGACCGGGACCGCTGCGCCAGAGCCGACGTGCCCGATGAGGTCGGGTTCGCCACGAAACCCCAGCTCGGGCTGGCGATGCTCGACCGCGCCCACGCCTGCGGGGCCCTCACACCCCGCTCGTGGGTGACCGCCGACGAGATCTACGGACAGAATCCGACCTTCCGCACCTGGCTGGCCGACCGGGAGATTCCGTTCGTGCTGGCCACTCGCAACGACGACGTCCTGACCAGCCCGGACGGGCATCGCCGCCAGGCCAAGGTCCTCGCCACGATCGCCGGCGCCCGCGACCCCGACACCGGCCGCAGCGGGTGGGAACGGCGCCAGGTCGGCGCGGGCGCGCACGGAGAGCGGATCTATGACTGGACCACCGTCGCCCTCGACCCGGCCGGCCTACCCCACGGCTGGGGACACTGGCTGCTCGTGCGCCGCCAGACCGAACCCGGGCAGGGCAAGACCACCCGGGAGCTGGCGTTCTACCGCTGCGCCGCCCCCGCGGCCACGCCGCTGCGCGAGCTGGTCCGCGTCGCCGGCGCACGCTGGGCGATCGAGGAATGCTTCCAGACCTCCAAGGACGAAGCCGGCCTCGACCACTACCAAGTCCGCTCCTACCGAGCCTGGTACGCCCACATCACACTGGCCATGCTCGCCGCCGCCTACTTGTCCGTCACCCGCGCACAGGAGGCCGAAAAGGGGGATCTCCAGCCGAGCGGACCGGCCTGATCCCGCTGAGCGGCAACGAGATACGGCGTCTGCTCGCCACCCTCATCCTCACCCCAGCCGCCTGCCTGGCCAGCACACTCGCCTGGTCCACCTGGCGCCGACGACGCCAGCACCAGGCCCGGACCTGCCACTACCGCCGCCGCGGCCAACGCCCACCAGCCTGACAAAACGCCGTTGCAGTACTAGATCTAAGTGATTACTGAAGAGAAGCCACGTCTCCATTCGATCTAGGAGTGCCTTGCCGGTCCATCCGGTCGGGACGGCGAGGGCCAACTGTGCCTTGACCCAATCTATTGCAGCCCATTCACTGCTAAGAAAGTCGACTAGCCATTCTTCGAGATCGCCGAACTTGAACTCTGCATCTTCACACTCGCCCCATGCCGCGGCATCGCGCAAGTATCGCCCTACATGGTCCGAACCGTGCGGCAGGTACTTCGCAACGTACTGCCAACTTTGAACCTCGTCGAAAATCCCAGAGTTTCTTAACGTGACCAGCGTTGCGCGTACTTGCGTTCGCCCAACGCTCTTGGGGTCCCCGAAAAGCGCTTCCTGTAATTCGTCTAGTCGTGCAGCGTCGTCCGGGTTACTCACGTAACGAACAGTTCCAGACGCTGGCCCTGGACGGTGCTCGATCTCGACCCTGAATGGCGACTCTGCTTCTAAGTCTACTTCGGCGACAGCTTCCACTGAGCTCACTAGAGAGCTCTTCGACGCGTTCGCTTCAAGTCCCAGAAGGCGCATCCGCTCTTGAATCTCAACGTGGGCGGCGAATAGCATTTTTTCCGAACCGAAGAGGGTTATGTCGTCCATCCAGCGCACTGCGACGTCGATCCCGGAACGCTTCGTTAATCCGAAGAGTAGGTCATCAAGGGGGGCCAAGTACGCATTAGACAGAATTGCTGAACCGAAACTTCGCTGCGGCAGACCATTCCGAGTTTGAAGTCTGCTGTGCTGCTCGGTGACATCCGAGATCAGACTGACGGCAGCAAGCTGGCCGTTAATGGAGTATAGGTCTTCGATTAGACGATCGCGATCAATCGACGCAAAGAATGAAGTAATGTCTGTACGGAGGCCTTCTGGGGAGTCCTTACCTGATCGAACTCGTTCCAGATAGGCCTGCCACTCCGAACTGTTCTCTGTGGGCTGATTCTCGCGATATCGCCACCCGTAGACATCTTTGTTTAACTGGGCACAGATCCTAGCGGCAATTGTTCCGATTGAGGCAAGGTAGAGCAGTCGGCTAAGCGGATCCTGCACAACCGCTGGTCTAGTGCCGATCGTGTTCTTAGGAACATCCAGAGGGTGGAACGAAGCCTGTACGCGTAGTTGATTAGGCTTTTTGGTTACGAAGTCGTCCAGAGGGAATAACTCGGGACTTTGCTCAACCCAGTCTAGTTCGGGCCAGCTCCACGGGTCTCGATGCCAGTCTCCGTATATTTCTTGGCGCCAAAGATTCGATCCTGCGTTAAGGTTCAGGCCAAATGGAAACGACGACATGCCATCGAACTCCCTACGTGCGGACCTGCGACTGTACTGAGAACCCCGCCCCGGCGCCCATGATCGTAGGCAGCGATCCGACAGCAAGCCCATCACCGAGCGGCAGTCCGAGCTGGCACGAGGAGTCACGCCGCTGCTGGTCAAGGAGGTGACGCCAGGAGCTGGCGGCACAGCCTGACACCGAGGAGCGCCCTTCACACCGAAGAGGTCACTGGTTCGATCCCAGTATCGCCCACAGTCAAAACCCCTGGTCACAGGCTCACCGAGCCGGATGTGACCAGGGGTTTTCGTCGTTCCCCGGGGTGTTCCCGGAGCATTTCTGGAGCATCGTTCATTCCGGAGCGACGGACGTTCCGCGATCGTCCTCGTCGTCGAGGGCCTGGAGGATGCGCTCGCTGTTGTCGGTCCGCCGGGGGTGGAGGTCCAGCGTCGTCGAGGACCGCTCGTGGCCCAGGATCCGCTGCACCATGTTCGGCGGGACGCCGTCGTCGACGAGCCGGCGCTGTTTCCTGCGTGAGTTGTCTGTGCCGGTAGGCATGCGGTGCAGCCGACATCCGCGGGGCCCTCCACAGGGAAACGGGTGGTACGCGGCGGCTCGTCGCAGCTTCAGGTCACGGGGTGGCCGGTCCGCATTCGGCCGTACTCGGCCAGTGCCGAGAAGGCTGCTTTTGGCTCCCACGGCATACCTGGGTAGGCGTTGCCGGTGCGCCCGTGGGTAAGGGTCTTGACGATCCCGAAGCTCCCCAGGTCGAAGTCCCGCTCTGGCTGATCGGAGGTCGGCAGGTGTCGGGAGGCGAAGGTGTACACGAACGCCGTGTCCACGCCTCCCGAGTCGTAGAGGTGGAGGAGTTCCAGGAGGTAGGCGGCTTGTTCGGCTTCGTTGCGCTCGACGGTCTCTGTGAGGTGCGTTGCGTGCCCGGTCCGGTCGTCGTAGCCGATGATGTCGCCCCGGCTACCCCGATCGGCTGCTCCGGAGAAGGCTGCACAGCCGAACTCGGTCACTGCGAACGGTTTTCCCTGCGAGGTCATGGCGGCGAGGTTCGCGGGAAGGGCGTCAGCGTTGCCGGCATCGCGGTAACCCGCGTCGGTCGCGATGAAGTCGAACGGCGTCCAGTCCACTCCCTCCAGGGGGAGTGACGCGTAGCCGATGAGGCCTCCGAATCGCTCGCGTGCCCCCTCGACTGCTCGGGCCAGTAGCGCGTTGGTCCTGTGCTGCACTCCCGGGAGGATCTCGCGAACACGCGCCGCGTCCGTGAGCACGGCGGATCGTTCGGCCAGCGTCTGCCCGGGCATCAGGCCGATCGTCATGATGCTGATCTCCGAGCCGGTGAGGAACCGGATGTCCGCACCTTCCTGTCGGATGCGCTCCGCGCGCTCGGCTGCGTCCAGCAGGAATGCCAACAGCTCGTCGGTGGTCAGGTCATGGGTGAACGGGCAGTACCAGACCTCCAGCCCGACGGCTGCCGCGTGCCGTGCGGCGGTCTCCAGGCGGTCGGCGACTCCGCCGGTGATCCGTACGGCGTCGGCGCGAAGCTCTTCACGGATGATCCGCATGTCCTCGGCGACGACCGTGGGGTCGAACGGTTCGTGTGTCGTGCTTCCGCAGTTGGTGAAGCCGGTGTCGTAGGTGACGCCCCATGCGCGCATCGCAACCTCCATAAGGTACGAACAGTACCGTATCAGGTGGGAGGTACGCTCCGTACCGTGACAGGGGGGCGGCGGCGCGGTGCGGAACTGGAGCAGGCGATCCTGCGTGCGGCCGCCGATGAACTCGTTGCCTCCGGCTACGCCGGTATGACGATGGACAAGGTCGCTCGGCGCGCCGGCACGAACAAGAACGCGATCTACCGGCGCTGGCCCGGGCGCGCCGCGCTCGGCGTCGCCGCCTACGCCTACGTCGCGGACGCTCGCACTCTGACGCCGGACACGGGCGAACTCCGCGGTGATGCCGTCGAGCTGCTGCGGCAGGTCAACTCCACCTGGTCCTCGTCTCATGGGGAGATCCTGCGTGATCTCCTGGCCGCGGCCGCCGACGAGCCCGCGCTGCTGGAGCTGCTGCGCGAGCAGGCCGGAGGGGGCGCGCTGGACGCCGCCTGGGTAACGATCGTGGACCAGGCAGTGGCACGCGGCGAAGCTCCGCCGGAGGCCGTTCATCCGCGGGTGGCGGCGCTCCCCATGACGGTGTTGCGTGGCGAGTACGCCCTGCGCGGTGTTCCAGCCGTACCGGACGAGGTCCTGATGGAGATCATCGACGAGCTCTTCATGCCGCTCATCCGTGGACGGGGTCTCTCCGAGTGCGGGCTGACGTAGCGGATCTCGTCTCCCCGGATCCAGGGAGCGGCACCGACGTGACCACGGTCTGCTCGACCAACTGCCTGACGGCGACTGCTCACTACGGCAGCGTCCTGCGGACGCCCGGGGGTGAGACGGGCACTACCGCCCGTCTGCTCGACGGTCCGGTTGCTTCACACGGAAGAGCTCGTGACCGGAGCTGCAGTGCTCGGAGCGTGCAATTGGCGTGCACCTACCGGCGGTCAACCAGGTCAGCCGCAGGGGTGTGTAGTCCGCTGTTCTTGCTAGTCGATGACGGAGAACGCCAGTCTTACGAGGCCTTCCAAACTGGCTACGGCTGCCCGTCGGACGGGCGCGGCCCGGCGCTGTCGTAGTGGCGGCGTCGCGCTGCCTTGACGACCTCGGTGGCGTGCCCCGGGGCGTGGTCGACGTTGATGGGCGGGTGGAAAGCCCGGATGACATCAGCTTCAACGTCCCGGGGGTCGAGTACAACTAGCCCGCGTATCCGGCCATCTGGCCAGGCAGCGGAGTGCGAATCCGCACGTGCCTCGTAGCGAGTCCCGAATCCCTTGCGCGATTCGAGTGAATCTTCCTCGTCTCGGTGACGGTGTTGTGCTTGCCTTCGATGAGGGGTGTGGCGCTCAGATCGGGCACTTCGGGGGAGGAAGTCGATGACGCACGAGCACGACCCGTTGACCAGGGATCGCGTGACACGGTTGATGGGCGTGCTACGGCAGATGGCCGCGGCCCGCTTCGCGCCTGTGCGAAGCGTCGACCGCTACCACCGGACCTTGTGGCTGCACTACGCCCAGCAGGCGACCACGATCCAGAGCCCGGACGGACCTGGGGCCGAGGTGCTCCGTGTCTCCCGGGTGCACCGCGATCCCGAACCGGCGGTGTCCCGCGAGCTCAAGCGGTGGCTGGACCGCTCCGTCACAGACGACCTCAGCGAGCCGCGGCTCAAGGAGCGCGTAGTCGTCCGAGGGCAGGGCGAGGTCCCGATCGACGAGCACCCTCACATCCGCGGGCAGTTCGACGCGTGGCTCGTCGACTGGCGGGCGTGGGCGGAGCAGGAGCGGCTGCGGAGGCCTCGTCGCCAGGTCTTCGAGGCGCTGTTCGACATGCACCGGCTCGCACAGGACCAGCCGGAGTCCGTCGAGCTCGTGCTCGCCTCCGGGCTGTTGCAGACCCCCGGCGTGCGGGTCCACATGATCAGCCAGGCCGTGCGGATCGACCAGGACCTCGAGTCCGGCGACATGATCTGCGTCCTCGCCGACGAGTCCGGCCTCCGCCTTGAGGACGACGAGCTCCTGGGCGGGCTGGACTCCTTCGACCTGTCCGGTAGCGCGATCCTGCGGGACAAGCTTCTCGAGCGGGCTGTGGGCCCGATCGAACCCGCTCTGCCCGAGTTCCTGAAGGAGTGGGCGGCCCGGGTTCTGCAGGTCGCGCACAAGGTGAGTGACGGTTGGGAGCCTGAGCGGACCGAGCACTCCTTGGTGTCGATGAGTCCGGCACTCGTCGCCCGGCCGCGCGGCGCCTACGCGATCAGGGCGTACTACGACGCGATCGCCACGTCCCTCGCGGATGAGTCCTCGCCCGTGCCGCTGGGGCTCGCGCAGCTTGTTGAGGCAATCGAGCCTGAGCAGCGCCTCGCCTGGCTGGAGCGCACCGGCTTCAGCACTGCCACGGCGGGGGAGGCCCCGCTCTTCCCTCTGGCCGCGAACGAGGAACAGTCTCAGATCATCCATCGGCTCGATGCGGACAGCGGCGTCGTGGTCGAGGGTCCGCCCGGCACCGGGAAGACCCACACCATCGCCAACCTGGTCAGCGCGCTGCTCGCCCAGGGCAAGCGGGTCCTGGTCACCGCGGAGAAGGCGCAGGCCCTCCGGGTGCTGCGGGACAAGCTGCCGCCCGAGATGCAGGAGCTGTGCGTGTCGCTCACCGACGCCTCCGCGAAGGGGAAGTCCGACCTCTCGCGCAGCGTGGCGACCCTCGGTTACGTCCGCGGAGGTGGTGTACGGGTTCGTCGCTGGTGAGCGGCGTGGCGTCGTGACGTGAGACGGCCACCGCGTGATCTTTCTCGAGTACCGACCAAGGAACTCCAGGAAGGACCACCACGATGGCCGCACCACACAGTGTGGACCCTGCCCAGCTTGTCGAGGAGTTCGCCTCGGCGGGTGTGTCGCCGGATCTGTTGCAGACGATGATCGCGACGATGGCGAACGCGTTGATGTCGTCGCAGGCCGATCAGCAGTGCGGGGCCGGCTATGGCGAGCGCAGCAGCGAGCGGACGAACCAGCGCAACGGCTACCGGGCCCGGGAGTGGGACACCCGAGCGGGCACGATCGAGTTGGCGGTGCCGAAGCTGCGCCAGGGCTCCTATTTCCCGGACTGGCTGCTGACCCACCGCCGCCGCGCCGAGCAGGCCCTGGTCACCGTCGTGGCCACGGCCTACCTACTCGGTGTCTCCACCCGGCGGGTGGAGAAGCTGGCCGAACAACTCGGGGTGAAGTCGCTGTCGCGTTCGCAGGTCAGCGAGATGGCCACCCACCTCGACGGGCAGGTCGCCGCGTTCCGCGAGCGCCCGCTCGACCAGGGCCCGTACACGTTCGTGTGGGTCGACGCGCTCACGGTGAAGGTCCGCGAAGACGGCCGGGTGGTCAACGTGCACGCGCTGCTCGCGACCGGGGTGAACGCCGACGGGCACCGCGAGATCCTCGGCCTGGATGTGGCCTCCAGCGAGGACGGAGCGGGCTGGTTGGCGTTCCTGCGCGGTCTGGTCGCCCGCGGCCTGTCCGGGGTCCAGCTCGTCATCTCCGACGCCCATCCCGGCTTGGTGGCGGCGATCGCCTCGGCGTTGCCGGGTGCGGCGTGGCAGCGGTGTCGCACCCACTACCTGCGTAACCTGCTCTCCCGTGTTCCGAAGTCGGCGCAGCCGCATGTCGCTACGCAGGTGCGCACGATCTTCGACCAGCCCGACGCCGACGCCGTCACAGCCCAGTACGGACGCGTGGTCGACACTCTCACCGCGCGCTGGCCCGACGCAGCCGAGCACCTCGACAACGCCCGCGATGAGCTGCTGGCGTTCACCGCATATCCGCGCGAGGTCTGGCGCCAGATCTGGTCGAACAACCCTCAAGAGCGACTGAACAAGGAGATCCGCCGTCGCACCGACGTGGTCGGGATCTTCCCCGGCCGCGACTCCCTGATCCGCCTCGTCGGCGCCGTCCTGGCCGAACAGAGTGATGAGTGGACCGAGAACCGCCGCTACATGGGCCTCGATCTACTGGCCCGCTCACGCATCCGCATCGTCACCACCGAAGCCGCACCGACCGGCAGCGAGGCACTCATGACAACCGAGGCAATAACCGCCTAGAATCCCGAACCAAGATCACGCGGAGTCGATCTCATACACCACTCCGCCGGACGTGACCCGACCCTCGCCGGGCGCAAGACCGACTTCAACCCCTCCCGGGCCGACCGCGAGATCGCGGACCTCACCGAGAAGCGCGAGGCCGTCCATCGGGACCGCGCGCGGCTCCTGGAGGAGATTCGCGCCGTCCGCGAGGCGGAGACCTTCGAGCACCCCGAGGTGGCCGTCGGCTTCCGGGGCACGCTCGCCCGGATCGCGGCAGAGCTCGGTCGCACGCAGGAGCGGGATGGCTGGCTGGGGGAGGGCGTCGCGGGCGAGCTCCCGGTGTCGGCCGCCGAGCTCGGTGAGCTGGTGCGGCTGCTCGGGGAAGAGACCGACGAACGCCGTAGCCGTCGTGACCAGCGGATTCCTACCGGTCTGCTCGACCAGCGCCGCTTCGGTGAGCTAGCGGAGGCGGTCGCGCTGGGTGAGTCGGTCCGGCGGGGCGACACGTCGCTGTTGGTGGCCACGCTCGAGACTCTCGACGGTGAGCAGCTCGTCCGGCTGGGTCCCGCCTGCACCGAAGCCGACGAGAGCCTCCTGGCGTTGCGGGACCTGCCCGCGCACCGGGACTGGGCGCGGGACATGACGTCCGCACTGCTGGGCGGAACGGGGCCGCACGCCTGGCAGCGCGCAGTGGAGCGTCTGGGGCTGGTGGACGCCGCGGTGCAGCACAACCAGGCGGCCGGGTTCGCGGACGTCTCCGTCCACGCCCAGGTCGATCTGGACGCCGCCGCGCACGCCTTCGCTGCGCTCGGCGCCCACCTCGACGGTGGTGGCTCCCTCCGCAAGATGTTCAAGAGCCCCGAGCAGAAGGCCGTCGCACCGTTCGAGGCGGCCGTGCTCGTGGGCGGACGGCCGGTGGACTCCGCGGCCGCGGCGCACGCTGCAGCCCATCACCTGGCGGTCCTCGCGATCGGGCAGCAGATCAACGTGGCCTTCGGGCCCCTTCGCATCGGCGTCGGCCTCGGCGAGCCCCGCGTGGTGCTGATCGACCTCCTCCAGCAGCTCCGGACGGTGTGCGGGGTGATCGCGCGGGTCCTGGCCGCCACTGACGCCCTCCGCGCGGTGCTCGCCACGTTGCCGCCTGCCGCGAGGCCCGCGCTGTACGACATCGGGGCCGTCGAGCAGGTCACGGCTGTCGCGGTCCAGGTGACCCACGCCCGGTCGGCCGCGATCGCCCGTGCCGAGCTCGACGCCGCTCGCGACGACCTCGTGGCCGCGGTGCCGCTGGAGGTGCGCCCGCACGAGCTGGCACATGCCCTGCGGGCGTTCGAGGCGGCGGACCAGGGCGCCTACGCAGAGGCCCTCGCCTCGCTGGCCCATGCCGCGGACCAGCAGACGGCCCAGCTGCGCTGCGACGAGCTGCTCGACCGCGTCCACGTCGCGGCGCCGCACCTCGCCGCGGACCTCCGCGAGCACCCGCTCGACGGCTGGACGGACCGTCTCCGCCGCTGGCCGGAGGCTTGGGCGCGGGCGTGCGCGGCGACCTGGCTGCAGGTCCAGATCGATCCGGGCCGGGAGCAGCGCCTCGAGGCCGACCTGGCGATCGCGACCAAGGACCTGGCCCGGCTGACCGGCCGCCTGGCCGCCGCCCGGTCCTGGCGCGCCTGCCTGAGCCGGATGAACGCGACCCAGGTGCAGGCCCTGCAGTCGTACAAGAACAACATGGCGAACGTCGGTAAGGGCACCGGAAAGTACGCCGAGCGTTACCGGCAGGCCGCGCGGGACGCCATGCGCGTGGCGCAGGGCGCGGTCCCCGCCTGGGTCATGCCGATCCAGCAGGTCCTGGCCTCGGTCCCGCCGCGGGCGAACACCTTCGACGTCGTGATCGTCGACGAGGCGAGCCAGGCCGAACTGACGAGCGCGTTCCTGCTGTGGCTCGCGCCGCGGGTGATCGTCGTCGGCGACGACAAGCAGTGCACACCGTCCGAGGTCACGAGTGGCTCCTTGCAGCCCATCTTCGACCGCATCGACTCGGAGCTGCATGACATTCCCCAGTACCTGCGCACGAGCTTCACGCCTCGCGACAGCATCTTCTCGCTGCTGCGCAGCCGGTTCGGCCAGGTCATCCGGCTGCGGGAGCACTTCCGGTGCATGCCGGAGATCATCAGCTGGTGCTCGAACTCGTTCTACCGGGACGCGCCGCTCGTCCCACTCCGGCAGTTCGGGGCCGACCGGCTCCCGCCGCTGCGCGCTACCTACGTCGAGGGCGGGTTCACCGAGGGCACGGGCAGTCGGGCGGCCAACGTCGCCGAGGCGGAGGAGATCGCGGCGGCACTGGCCGCATGCCTGGCGGACGAGGCGTACGACGGGCTGTCGTTCGGGGTCGTAGTCCTCCAGGGACAGGCGCAGGTAGAGATCATCGCCTCCGCGCTGAAGCGGGTGATCGATCCGGAGGAGTGGGACCGGCGGCGGATCCGAGTCGGCACCCCGCCCGAATTCCAGGGCGACGAGCGCAACGTCGTGTTCCTGTCCATGGTCGTGGCCCCGAAGGAGCGGGCCGCGTTCCCCTTCACCAAGCGGGACGCGGAGCAACGTTTCAACGTGGCCGTCTCCCGTGCCCAGGACCAGCTATGGCTGTTCCACTCGGTGACCGCTGATCTGCTGCGCCCGACGGACCTGCGGCGGTCGCTGCTGGACCACATGACGTCCGGCGCCGGCGCGGAGCTCCCCCCGGTGCTCGCCGACGTGACCCGGACCCGCCGCCACGACGCCTTCGACTCGCTCTTCGAGCAGCGGGTCTTCCTCGACCTTCTCGGTCGCGGCTTCCACGTGACCCCGCAGGTGGAGGCCAACGGGCGCTTCATCGACCTGGTCGTCACCGGGGCGGCGGGCAAGCTCGCCGTGGAGTGCGACGGGGACGCGTTCCACACCACGCCGGAACAGCAGCTCGCGGACCTCCACCGTGAGCAGGAGCTCAAGCGGTGCGGGTGGACGTTCCAGCGGATCCGGCAGTCCGAGTACGTCCTGAACGAGGAGCGCGCCCTGGCCCCGGTGTGGGCCGAGCTCGACACCCTGGGGATCGGACCGTTGGTGGCGAGCGACGCACCGGCCGAGAGCCCTGAGATGCCCGAGTTCGCCGAGACGGCGGAGGTGACGGTAGCGGCCGGAGCTTATGGAGGACGAGGCCCCCACACCCGTCCTCGGCGTCCCGGTGATCCTACCACCCGTCGTTGAACAGCCGGACGAGGACCCCGACGCGGATCGCTCCGGCCTCGTCCTCATGTTGGCCGGCCGAGGCGCGCTGTCGACGAGCCAGGTCGCGGACCTCCTGGCCGTGAGCCTGCCGGAGGCACGCTTGATCCTCACCGCGCTCGTGGAAGACGGCCGTCTCGAGAAGGTGGGGCGGACGAAGGGCACCCGCTACGTCCTGCCCGGCACGGCGGATTGAGTCGCCGACACGATCGGGGTGTCCGATTGGGGTGAGGACGGCAACACGGTCACGTTCGGTACATCATCAACGGGCGCCCTGGGATCGGGAAGGCGCAGCACGGCGGCAATGGAGGGGCGGACATGGCGCGGCTCAGCACCATCCTGGATCAGATCGACTCGGGGTCGATGCTGCTCCCGGAGTTCCAGCGCGGCTACGTGTGGAACAAGGACCAGATCCGCGGCCTCATGCGGTCGCTCTACAAGGGCTTCCCCGTCGGCGCGCTGCTCGTCTGGGAGGCGGAGGGGCACCAGCAGGCAGTCCGTGGCGCGGAGGCCGGCAGCGGCACCAAGCAACTCCTCCTCGACGGTCAGCAGCGGATCACCACGCTCTACGGCATCATCCGCGGGCGCCCACCCGCGTTCTTCGAGGGTGACCCGGCGATTTTCACCCGGCTCTACTTCAACGTGGAGACCGAGGCCTTCCAGTTCCTCGCTCCGTCCACCGCGCGGGCCGACCTGCTGTGGGTGGACGTCACCGGCCTCTTCAACGCCGACCAGGCCAAGAAGTACGACCAGCTGATCGACGAGCAGTGGATGCGCCCGAACCTCGGCGTGTACCTGTCCCGGCTGCTGCAGCTCGAGAGCATCCTCGAGCGAGACTTCTTCGTCGACCGGATCACCGGTGCGGACAAGACGGTGGACGTCGTCGTCGACATCTTCAACCGGGTCAACTCGGGTGGCACGAGGCTGTCCAAGGGCGACCTGGCGCTCGCGCGGATCTGCGCGGAGTGGGGCGACGCCCGTCCGTCGATGCGCCGGGTGCTGGAGGGCTGGCGGGCGCGGCAGTTCACGTTCTCGCTGGACTGGCTGCTGCGCAACGTCAACGCGGTGGCCACGGGAAGGGCGCCCTTCGCCGCGTTGGAGGGGGTGTCCGCGGATGAGTTCCGGACGGCGCTCGACCACGCGTCGCAGAACATCGAGCACTTCCTCGGCCTCGTCGGTGGGCGGCTGGGCATCGACCACGACCGCGTGATCAGCAGTGGCCGCTACGCGTTCCCGATCGTCACCCGGCTGTTGCACAACGGACAGGGCCGGTTCGCGGACGGTGCGGAGGCGGATAAGGCTCTCTACTGGTTCGTCCATGCCGCCCTGCGCGGCCGGTTCGCGGGCTCCGCCGAGACCGCGCTGGCTAAGGACCTCGACATCGTCGACAGGTCCGGTGTGGATGGACTGATCACTGCGCTCGAACGCTCCCGTCGGGGCGGCCTGACCGTCGAGCCGCAGGATCTCGAGGGGGTCGGCCGCGGGGCGCGCGCCTACGCGTTGCTCTACATGCTCACCCGGGTCAGCGGTGGGCGGGACCTCGGAACCGGCGGCCTGCTCGACGGCGAGAGCGGCGAGCTGCGGGTGCACGAGATTTTCCCGAAGGACGCTCTTTACCGGCACGGCTACTCCCGGTCCGAGGCGAACGCCGTCGGGAACCTGGCCTTTGCGGTGCCCGGCACCGCGACCACCTTGAACCGCCGTAGCCCCCACGAGTACCTGATGTTCTGCTCGGCGGAGGCGTTGGCGAGCCAGTGGATCCCGGCCGACCCCGAGCTGTGGCGCGTCGAGAACTATCGCGCCTTCCTCGACGCCCGTCGCAGGCTGGCTGCGGCGGATGCGAACGCGTTCCTCGGGCGCCTCGTCGGCGCCGAGGTCGCGTGGACAGAGGGCTTGCCGCAGGTACGGGTCGCCGAGGACACCGACGAGCGGGACGCCCGCGCGGTGCAGATCCGCGACCTGCTCACCGAGCTGGGGGTGGCCGGGTACGCGAACCCGGCGTTGGATGCGGAGATCGCCGACCCCGAGACGAGCCGGGCGCTAGCCGTGGCGGAGGCGTACTGGCCCGAGGGACTGCAGGCCGGGCAGGGCTCGCCCGTGGTGCTGGAGCTGGACCCGGACGAGGCGGACCTGCCCCGGCTCGCCGAGCTGGGCTTCGAGGTCTTCACCTCGGTCGACGCTCTGCGCGGCTTCGTCCAGCGCCGCAACGAGATTGCGGCGGGGGATCGGGACGACGAGGGCACGGGCGCCCCCGGCGTCGCACTCGTGGAACCCGCACCCGAGGCCGAGCCCGTCGTAGGCCCGGCTCGGCAGTTGGAGCTCATCGAACCCGAGGTCGCGCAGCTCGAGCTCCCGGAGGTCGAGCAACAGGCTCCCGCGGAGACGCCCGCGGCTGCGGCCACGCCGGAGCCCGCTGCCCCGGTCCACGTCCCCGCGCCGAGCGTCGAGCCGGAGCCCGTCGTCGCGCCGGAGACCACGCAGGCCGAGGCCCTTCTGGAAGCGCGCCTCGTCGAGGTGCTCGACGTCTGCAAGGGCGAGCTGAAGCACAACCCGCGACCGTTCGTGGGGCTGCTCGTCGAATACGGTCCGGTCGACGCGGTGCGTCGGGCTCTCCGGAAGCCCGCCAACGACACGTTCTCGTTCCTCTGGGAGCGCAGGCGGCTCGATCTCAGCGTCGAGGCCGTCATGCTGGACGAGCGTTTCCACGATCTGTTCACTGACGAGGAGCGGGCCACGGCGCGTGCTCGGCTGGGCGAGTTCGACTACGAGGCCGCCCGGGCTTGACGACGGCGGGTCGCGCGCAGCTCGGTTTCCAGCTTCCCGAGTGCCTTGCTCTGGATCTGTCGGATGCGCTCGCGGGTCACCCCGAGCTCGCCGCCGATGGTGTCCAACGTGGAGGCGTCGCCGACGAACCCGAAGCGACGGTCGATGATCGTTCGCTCGCGCTCGGACAGGATCGAGAGGGCGGCTGCGATGTCCTCGGCGTCGAATCCCCGCAGGTCCGGGGTGGGTGGGTCGAGGTGGCGTTCTGCGACGCCCTGCAGGCTCTCCTCACCGAGGGCGTTCTGTGCACTCTCGTACGGCACCGTCGTCGGCAGCGTGGCGGCCAGCTCGGCCGTGGCGGGATCGTCGTCCGGGTGGGCGCGGCGAGCGAAGGTGTTCAGGCGCTCGACGATGTGTACCGGGTAACGGATGGTGCGCGACTGGTCGGCGATGGCGCGGGTGATGGCCTGCCGGATCCACCAGGTCGCGTACGTCGAGAACTTCGTGCCCTGGGCGATGTCGAACTTCTGCACGGCCCTGATCAGGCCGAGAGCGCCCTCCTGTACGAGGTCGAGGGCGTCCAGACCCGGAGCTCCGTACCCGCTCGCGATGGAGAGCACGAGTCGAAGGTTGGCCGTGACGAAACGCTGGTACGCGCCCTCGCCGGCCGCGATCAGCAACCGCAGCGGGAGAGCGGCCGGTGTCGTCTCATCGCTGTTCTCGAGGCGTTCGGCGGCGAGGAGACCGACCTCGATCGCCCGCGCCAGCGCGACCTCCTCGGCCGCGTCGAGCAGCCGTGCGCGGCCGGTCTCCAGCCGGTACCGCCAGAACGAGTCCGTGGCCTCCGCGTCGTCGTCGAGGTCCGGGACGGACTCGTCCGGCTCCTCGGTGGCCTCGACCACCGGGGGCGCCGGCAGCCGCTCGACGGGCGGATCCCACACCGCCTCTCGGGGGAGGGGGGCCCCGTCCCGTGTGGCAACCAGCCCGAGGTCGGCCAGCGAGATCGAGTCGAGATCGAGGGTCGTGTGCTCCGAGAACGCCTCAGTCAAAGCGGCCGGGACCGGGACCGGAACCGGGACGACCAACGGACGGAGCGGCCTCGGTACCCGGGCACCGTCGTCGACGAGCCGCCGGAGAAGGACGGCCAGGTCGGCCTCGCTTAGCCCGTGATCGCGCGCCATCGTCGAAATCGCCACGACCGTGAGTTCACGGGCCCGGAGCGCGCTGAGCGCGAGGTCGACCGCGCTCGGGACGAGGGTGGATCGGGCGTCGGGCATCCCTCAGACCTCGGGGACCGGGACGAACCTGCCCAGCAGGCTGAGGGCACCCGCTCGGCTGAGCTGCTCGTGATAGCGCTCGTTGCGGAAGGCGCGCAAGCAGCCATAGCAGCTGGTCTCCGGCCCGCACTCGCACGAGGCCACCCGCCGGACGGCCGCCTCCAGCACGGTGGCCAGCTGCCGCGCGATCCGAGGGGTGTTCCCCGCCCCGCCCGGAGTCGTGTCGAAGAGGATTAACGACGGGAACCCGTCACCGCCGTGGTGCACGGTGCCGTCGATGTCGTCCCGGCTGATCTCGAGTTCGGCGGCGGCACCCTCCAGGAGGGCGTACACGGTGGACCGCAGCGCCGACTCGGGGACGACGGTCGCCGTGCCGGTCGGCAGCTCCAGCTCCACGAAGTCCGTCTGGTACTGGTGCGCCAGACTCTGCGATCGCATCGGGCCGGCGCACTCGGTCCCCTTGAGCAGGTGCTTGTGGCTCTTCGCCTTCTTGCGCCCGGCGACCATCGAGGTGCCGAACCCGCACCAGTCGCACAGCTGGTACCCGCCCCGGTTCGGGCCCTCGTTGACCACGACGAACTCACCGCGAGCACCGGAGCGCCAGCGCAGCTCCGCTCCGGTGGGAAACCGGACGACGTCCTCCTCGACGTCGGCGTGGGAGTCGATGATGTAGGTGGCCCCCGACCAGGAACGACGAGGTGCCTGCCCCGATCCTTGACGGACGCTCTCCGAGGCGACGAACCCGAACTCCGGCACCACGTACGCCTTTGCGGCCTTGGTCTGGACGGTCTCGCAGGCGGGACACTCGGCTGCGGGCGGTGAGGCATCCTGCCGGTAGTGCCCGCAGGTCTCGCAGACGGTGTAGTACTGCCGGAAGAGGTCCTTCCCAGGGAGCCGGTAAACCCCGCCCGAGGTCCATCGGTACCCGCCCGCGATCACCTGGGCACCCGGAGCGTACTCGTTGATCGCCATGGTGAGGTCCCGGGTCAGCTCCAGCGGCTTGTCGATGCCACCCTGCAGCCGGTCGGTGCGCAGCTCCACCGTGTCGACCGGGAAGCCGTACTTGGGCAGCACGTTCCGGTTGGCCAGGTATCCGATCAGCTGGCGGCTGCGCAGGGTGGCGATGACCCGCTTGCACTGGCCCGCGAGGGCGTAGTTCGCCTCGGCCGCGGCGGTGCGTTCGCGTTCGGTGAAGTCCTCGACATCCTGCGCGAGCTGTTGCCCCGCCTGTTCGACGAGGTCCAGGAGGACCTCGGCCCAGGCGCCGGACTCGACGTCGATTTCAGCGGCGACGTCCGCGGGCAGGACCTCCAGCAGGCTGTCCCGGACCCGGCGGGGGACGGGGGTGAGGAACCGCCGCAGCTGGGCGACCGGGCCGACCCAGTCGGGCGGTGTGGGAACAGGCGGCAGGAAGAACTCGCCCGCGGTGGTCCACTCGCGGGCCAACTGCCGTTTCATCGTGCCGAAGAACGCGGCGATTGCCACGGAGTGGGCGTGCCTCCGGTCGATGCGCACGTTCGCCAGCGGCACGATCGGTGGACGCATCTCACCCGCGATCATCTTCTCCGGTTCGGCGAACCGGGTGAGGTCGTGCGACCGGCGCTGAGCGTAGGTCAGCACGAGAGCGGCGGAGTCGGAGCGTCGGCCCGCCCGACCGGCGCGCTGGACATAGTTGGCGGTCGACGGCGGCATGTTGCGCAGCACCACCGCCTGCAGCTCGCCGACGTCCACGCCGAGCTCGAAGGTCGTCGAGCAGGAGAGCGCGTTGACCTCGCCCCGGACGAACTGCCCCTGGATCTCGGCGGCCTTCTGGCTCGTCCATTGGGCGGTGTGCTCCATGACCTTCATGGGCACCGGCTTGGCGTCGAGGTAGAGGTGCCGGTAGTGGTCGCGCTCCTCCGCGGCGCGGGGCCGGACCCACGGCTCGAGCATGCCGTCGCAGCGCAGCGTGGGGCAGACCCCGCGCACGGACACGCCGGCCATCCGACGGCACCGTTCGCACCGGAAGAGCTGCTCCTGTTCCTCGACCGGTCGGATTCGGAACCGTAGGTGGTTGAGCCTGCGCACGGGGCCGAGGTCCTTGGGCGAGACGACCGAGAACCAGCTGTGCGGGCCCTCCTTGCCCGGTGTGCCGACGGGGTCGAGCGCCATCCAAACCGCGTCGAGCAGCGCGCGCGGCGCCGCCGTCGATCCCACGGACTCCAGCACACGGGTGAGGTAGTCGATCCGCCGGTTGGTCCCCGTCGTCGGGAGCCAGCTCAGCACCTTCCGCTTGGCGTCGGAGCCGTCGCCGCGGACGTAGATGGGGCCGGTGCGCGGTTCGAAGATCGGCGAGTTGGGCGGTACCTCCTCGGGCATGTCGATGGCGCCCTGGAACCGTAGGGTGCGGACGAGCTCCTGCAGGAGGTCCCAGCCCTCCTCGTCGGGCAGGCCGAGGTCGGCCAGACAGCCCGGCAGCGCCCAAGAGGCCTTGCGGACCATCTCGACGCGCATCAGCCCGACGCCTTCGAGCGACTGGCGGTCGTCGAAGCTGATCGCCTCGTGGACCGTCCACTCGAGGGCCTCGCGGCGGGCGACGACGGAGGAGGCGTCCTCGTCGAAGACTCCCTCCCGCTTGGCAGCCAGGTAGGCGTAGTGGGCGAGGCCATCGAGCTTCGCCGGTTCTCGCTCCATCCGCTGGTGGTCGGCCAGCGCCATCGTGAGGATCCGGCGCTGTGCGAGTTTGCGGTGGGTGTCCTCCAGGTAGGGCGCGAAGTACGCGGCCGTCTGCCTGCTGTCGCTGAAGAACAGGAGCTTCCGACCGTTGCCGGGCAGATCCGACGAGGGCCCGTCCGCGGCGGGGAGTGCCTGATAGAGCGCGGAGCCGAGTACCGACGCCGAGGCCTCGCCGCCGCTCTCCAGGAGCCGGATCAACCGGGTGCCCCGCGCCCCGCACGCAGCACAGGAGCCGAGGGCCGCGGACTCGGACGACAGCAGCTGGACCGTCCGGAAGTCGGCGGCGGTGCAGTCGCCCGCACCGCAGTTCAGCGGCTGGTCGAGGTGCACGGCTCCGCAGCCGGTGCAGAGGTAACGCCGGTCGCCCTCGGTGGCCTTCTCCTCCTCGAGTGCGGCGTCGTCCTCGTCGTGGGGCGTGCGATCGGTGCTGTCGCCGTCCTCCAGCAGCAGCCAGGCGTGGCGTCGGTGCCCGCCCGCCTTCCACGGGACGTGGCGGGGGACCGGGCCGCTGTCGTCGAGCGCGCCGTGCAGGTGGGCGGCACCGCAGCGCTGGCAGCCACCGAGCTCGAAGACGACCCGCTCGCACGTCTCGCAGCGTTCCCGACGGCTCAACCCGAGGTGGGGGCCGTCCGGGCCGAGGCAACTGAATGCGCCCTCGGTGGCGCGTACGAAGAGGTGGAACCGCGACGAGAGCGCCGGGGACCGGTCGGGGGCCCGTAGCGCCCCCGCCAGGCGGACGAGGTCGGTCAGGTGCCGCTCCTGCTCGACGTCCTCACCGAAGACCGTGCGGGCGACGTCGGCGAACGGGCGTGGTCCCGTGGACAGCGCGGTGCGGAACGCCGTCAGCCGGGACTCCGAGCGGAGGGCGGCGACCGCGTCATCGGGCCCGTCCCAGCCGTGGTCGCGGGCGGCCTTCAGCACGTCGGTGTGATCGACGTGCGCACCCAGCCGGGCGTAGTCGCCGGCGGGGAGCGGCCCCCACGTCGGTCGGTCCGGGGCCGCGACGACGGTCGAGGTCACGAGGTCCTGCCTGCCCGGTGTGTCGTCGTTCCACTCGAAGGGCAGGTCGAAGAGGTCGGTCGCGAAGCGGGTCACCGCGGCCGGGGAGTCCTTGGCCCCGACCGTCGCGCTCGTCGCGATCGCCTGCAGGTCCCGGCCCGACGACACCCGGTCGCGGAGCCTGCGCAGGAGCATCGCGAGCTCCGCCCCCTTGGCTCCGTCGTAGACGTGGGCCTCGTCGACGACGACGAACCGCCACTGCCCGGCGTGGTCGCCCTCGAAGAGATCGAGGTCCTTCGGCCGGAGCAGGAGGTACTCGAGCATCGCGTAGTTGGTCAGCAGGATGTGCGGCGGCGTGGCGCGCATCTCGGCGCGGCTGAGCAGCTCGTTGGGCAGCCGGCGTTCGTGTGGATGGAGCTGGGCGAAGGTCGCCTCCGCGTCCCGCACGGAGTCACGGGTCTCGCCGGTGTAGCGGCCGAAGGTGATCTCCGGCGAGTCCGCGAGCAGGTGCCGGAGCCGCTTCATCTGGTCGTTGGCCAGCGCGTTCATGGGGTAGAGCAGCAGCGCTCGCACACCCGGCCCGAGCCGACCGGCGGCGGACTCCTCGGCGAGGTGGCCGAGGATCGGCAGCAGGAAGCTCTCGGTTTTGCCCGAGCCGGTGCCGGTGGCGACCACGACGTTGCGTCCGGCCCGGACCTTGCGGATCGCCTGCTCCTGATGCCGGTAGAGCGGGCGGTCCGCGGGGAGCTCGGGCCCGGTGAGGGATAGGAACCTCTCCGGGAGCACTCCCTCGGCCACGAGCTCCGCGAGGGTCGCGCCGGGCATATAGGCGGGCGTCGCCTCCAGCAGCGGTCCCTTGGTCAGCAGCGGGCTCGTGTCGATCATGTGCTCCAGCGCCGAGGCCAGGGAGGCGTCGCGCAGGGGAAGCAGGGAACGCAGGTATCGGCGGTAGCCGAGGGTGATCTCCCGGCTGGACTCCAGCGGATCGAACGTCACCGTTGCTCCTTCGCGGTGTTAGGCACGGTGGGCGTGCCAGTGGGAGACGAGGTACTCGGCCAGGGCGAGGTCGGAGGCGGCCGTGCCGGGGTCGGCGGCGACGACGGCGAGCCAGGCGACACGCAGGCCGGGCTCGGCCTCCGCCGCGTCCGGGTCCCCGTGCGCGGCGAGCCGGGCGACGATCGCGAATCCGAGCGAGACCTCCCGTGGGGAGGAGGCTCTGGGTGCGCGCACGTGCGTGAGCACCGAGAACAGCTCGCCGAACGCTGAGGCGTGCGCGAACGCGCGCAGCTCGTCCAGACCGGTGAGCGCGGTGGTGGCGGCAGGAGATGGAGCGTCCGTCACGTCGAGAAGCGGCTTCGGGGGCACGGGCCCGTCCCACCGTCGCTCGCCGGTCAGGATGTCCAACCCCGCGGGACTGGCATATCGTTCCGCGGCGTCGAGGAGCAGGGCCTCCTCCGTGCTCAGCTCAGCGGGAGACCAGTCCACGGCTCCGCTGCGGTAGGGCAGCAGCGGTGAGGTGAGGAGCAGCGACAGCAGGGGGCTGCTCTCCCAGAGCAGCGTGATCGCCTCGGGCCGGTCGACCCGGGCGAACCGGTGGGCGGCGAGCCCGGAGCGGACCAGGATGGGCACGGTTCGGTGCGCGGGCATCGCCGTACGGGCCCCGGCGACCAGCGCGGCGTACGGACGCTCGCCGAGGACCGCGGCGCACTCCTGGGTGACGAGCGCTCGGCTGCCCGCGTCGGTCGCGGGTCCGCCTGCGTCCGCGGCCGCCCAGAGGAGGCGGTAGGCGGCGATCCCGGTGGGCGGGGGCGCCTGGCCGGCCAGGTAAGCAGCCGCCTGGAATTCCACTCCGGACAGGGCGGTCGGCACCCGGTTCGGGTCGCCGATGCGGAAGGACCGGTCTGTCCGGCTGGCGAGGTGGGGTGCGCCAACCCGGACGTCCAGCAGCCCACCGTGGACATAACCCGGGCCGAGCGGCACGGCGGACTCGCCGGGCGCGACGGTGACCTCCCACGGCCGGAGCCATGGCGTGAGCGGCGACGTCACCCGCACGACGAGCTCCGGTGCGGGGTCCCGGTCGACCAGACGCAGCTCGTCGCCGCGGCGGAGCACCGCCTCGGCCACGGCGGAACCGCGGATCCGGGCGACCTGCGCGGTGAAGCCGTCGCCGAGCACGAGCGAGAGCGCGAGGCTGCCGTCGGAGCGCACAGAGTCGAGCAGCTCGGCGAGCCGGTACCGGTACACGCCGTCGGCCACTCGGGCTCCGCGGACCAGCTGGTCACGGCCGCCCGCGGGATCGGTGGCGACCAGCGCGGGGACGTGACCGAGCGCTTCGCGGAGGCGGGCGGGCAGCTGCACGTCGAGGCATGCGCCGTGGGCAAGGTCGTCGAGGGTGAAGGCCTCGGGCCGGATGCCCCAGACTCCGTTCTCGCCCGCCAACCGGCGCCGCAGCGCGCAGTGGGGGAGTTCGACTACGGCGTCCAGGCGGTGCGTCGAGTCCGCGGCACGGATCGTCACCGATGTCCGCATCTCGATCGACTTCAGCGACACGACGGAGGGGACCAGCACCCCGGCGGGGGCGCTGAGCCTGACGTCGGCGGAGGTGAGTCCGCCGCTCTCACGAAGCAGCCGCAGCCGGCGCCTCGCCGTCAGCGAGACGCCCTGGGCGAGGGTTACCGATGCCCGCACCGGCGAATGCCCCGGCGCCGAGGCGGCGACACGGAACCGCCCCACCAACGGCCCCGTCGACCCGTCCGCGAGTGAGACGACGGCACCACCGAAGGCGGTCCACCGCCGGGGGAGCGCCGCGCCGTCGCGTAGCAGCTCGACGGTCCAGGTCTGGCTCGCGCCTCCGGGCAGACGGAGCCGCGGGGGCTCCCCGTGGACCGGCTCGCCGTCCGGCCCCAGGAGCCCCTCGATGGGTTCGCCGAGCAGCAGGTCGGCTTGTGCGGTGCTCTGCACCGGCCGCCAAGGACCCGGCGGCGGCCCGAAGTCCACCGCCGAGCGGATGGCAGCCGCGCCGGCGAGCGACACCCGCGCGAGCCACCACCGGGACCACCCGACGGGCGGCGTCGCGTGCTCCAGGACCTGCCAGGTCCCGTCGACCGCGTCCGCCGTGGGGGTACCGAGGTGGAGAACCCACACCTCGCCTGCGGGTAGGGCGGCACCGGCGGGCAGCCGGGCTCCGGTCTCGTCGAAGACGATGAGCGGGTCCGTGATGTCGACGACGTCGACGACGTGGACGCCACCGAGCACGTCCGTGCAGGTCGCGATCCGCGAAGGCCGCGCTAGCAGGAACCCGTTACCGGCGCGAGGACACTCGCCCCCGCCCACCAGGACGGAAGCCCCGTGGCGTTCGTCGGGGAAGGCGACGACGAGTGCACCTCGTTCGAGATCGAGCCGCAGGAGTGGAGCAGCCACCACCGACCCGACGGCGCCGCTGGCCCGCACAGCAGCGGTCAGGCCCGGTGAGCGAATGTGGCCTCGCAGTTCCGGGTGCATGGCCCATGCGTGAGCCCATCCTGCGAGCCAACCGGTCGCCGGACCGCCGAGCACCGCCGCCAGGGAGGCCGTGAGATCCTCAGCGCGCCGGGCCAGCCACGCCGTCGCGATGAGGGTGCAGGCGGGCCACTTGGCGAAGACCGTGCCAGGATCGGAATCGGGCGCCTCGCGGAGACGGAGCCGCTCGTACGCCGCGAGCGCTTGGAGGAGAAGCTCACGGCGGTGGGCTTCGCCCGGGTCGGGGTCGGCGCCGATCGCGTCGACGAGATTCCCGTCGTACAGGCGCTCGGAGTCGTCGAGCAGGTCACGAGGCCGAACGGACGCGGACGCGGGGGCTTTGTGATCGCGAAGCGTCAGTAGCTCCATGCCCGTCCCCCTTGCCCTTACCCCTACCGCGCCAAGCATGATCGACTCAGCGCGGATGCGGCAGAGTGCGATCGTTTCACCCCTATGGGTCACGGTAGTGCGCAGGGGTCACACGGGATCGGCGAGCCTTCGTCGAAGGACCGCGTCCTACTGTTTCGTGTTGAGCCGAACTGGCACCCGTTCGCGGGCATCGAGACGATCCGCGGCCGCTTTTTGCACTGGTAGCCGGACGTCGGGAGCGATCCCGAGCGAGTGGGTTGTCGTCAGTCGACCTGCACGATGGTGCCGGGACGGCTGAACGAGGTCGGATCGGCTGCGTCGGCGAAGGACCACGAGGTGATCGTGACCGACGACGGAACGCGGTAGACGTAGGTCATGTCGGCCTCGAAGCCGGGCTGCAGGGCGTCGTTGCATATGGGGTTGCCCTGGATCTTGTAGAGGCTGTCAAGCGGGTCGAACTTCCGTCCACGGTCGTCGATGAGCGCATTAGCGATCGGAGAACTGCAGGTGAGGTCAATGCTCTTCTGCCCGTCATTAACGACATGAGTCCGGACGGCGAAGTAGCGGGCGTCGTCGCCCGGTCCCTGAGGTGCGTAGGTCGCCGAGGTCGACCCTGCATTGTCGGACACCATGACGTCCGGCACGAACTCCGCGGAGGTCACGGTCACAGTGATGCCCCCATCGGTCAGCTGGTCGCCCACCTCACCCTGTGCCGCGGGGGCGGACGCGACCGGAGTTTCTCCTCCGCCGGTCGGGGACGAGGCCGACACCGTCGGGGCGGACGCCGTGGGACCTGCTGCTGGTGTGCCGGCAGGCGCCAGAGCCAGGGCGACGATCACCGCCGGCACGGTAGCGATCACTCCGCCGAGCACCATGCCGCCGAGCAGCAGAGGCCACCGGCGTGGACGAATCGGGGCGGCGAGCGCCGCCGGCTCGTCGGGCCCCGAATTCTGCGGGGGGACTGTCGGCGCGACGTACCCTGTGACGAACGAGTCGGTGGAAGGCTGCTGGGTGGTCTCGGACATCCCGTGCTCCTTAGGCCTGGCGGCCGGACGTGCTGCGGCCGAATGGCCGGTTCACCCTCGTGTCGCGCGATACCGTTTGCCCGTTTCTCTGTTCATCACTTTCGATGACGGTCGCGCTCGTCTTCGGGCGAAGCCCCGCTGCGCCGCTTCCGGTGTGATAGCCCCGGTAGAGCACCCGTTGCAAGCCAGCGCCGCGTCGCGCCGAAGGTGCTGGTGAGCTCAGTCCTGCTTCTGTTGGCGGTATGAACGCCCGCCACGAGAACGGGTGTGGCGGGCCTGCTCGTAGCAGAGCGCTGCTGCTAGACCCCGCGCTGGATCACCGACAGCTCGTCACGGGCTCGGGTGGCGGCGACGTAGGTCAGGGAGCGCGTGCGGAGTTCGGCGTCGTGGCGGCCGGACTCGTCGAGGACGGCGAGGCGGGCGGTCTCGGCGGCAGTGCGCTGCCCGACGTCCGCGAGGACGACCTTGGTGAACTCCATGCCCTTGGCCCGGTGCATGGTCATGACCAGCGGCTTTCCCGTGGTGGGCTGCTCGCGATCCACAGCGCGGACCGGGACGCCGCGTTCGGTCAGGCCAGTGACCACGCGTTCGCGCTGGAAGCGGTCCTGGACGAGGACCGCGATGGTCTCGGGGGCCTCGCCGGCCTCGAGCCAGCCCGTCAGCCGGGCGGCGATCGTGTCGAGCTCGCCGGTCAGCGACGTGACCTGGTCGATCCTCGGGTTCGGGCCGGAGCGGGCGGACCGGTAGCCCGTCGCCTCAGGCTCCTCCTCCAGATCCACATAGGAGCCACCCTCGAGGATCGAGAGCGCGTAGTGCAGGTTCTGGGCGGTGGTGCGGTAGTTGAGGGTGAGTCGCCGGGAGCGGCCGACGATCTTGATGCCGTAGCGGCTCAGCACGGTCCGGGGGCCGTAAATGCGCTGGTGGGAGTCCTCGGCAATGAACAGGTCGTCCGTACCCTCCGCTGCCAGGGCGCGGAGCAGCTGCCAGTGGGAGGGGGAGAGGTCCTGGCCCTCGTCGACCAGGACGTGGTCGGCGAGTGGGCCGGTCTCCCGCAACCGCGCGGCGGCGACGGCGGCGGCCTCGCCGAAGTCCAGCGTCCCGTCGATGCGGTTCTGGGCTCGGTAGGCGGAGATCAACGCCCACACGGCGGCGCGCTTGCCCCGGTCGAGTGCGACGCCGCGGCCGGGGCGCCGCACGCGGAGGTACTCGGCCTCGGTACCCACGGCGTGGGGCAGGACGATCATCGAGTACTCGGTGGCCAGGAACGTCTCGTTGGCGATCTCGGGCGGCAGGTCGGTGCCCGCCGTGTCGAGGACGGCCCGCCAGCGGGTGCCGGAGACGCGGCCGTTCGGGCTCGACCGCTCCTCGCCCAGCACCGACTGCACGGCCTTCGCCACGTCGCCGCCGCGGATCACTGCGGCGGCGAGAGCATCGACGCCCGCGATGAACACACCGGGATCGCCGAGCTTCGCGGCCTGTGGCACCCGCGGGTCGAGCTGCGCCAGGCTCTCGCGGAGGGCGTCGGCCAGGTTCGTGGTGAACGTCGTGAGAACGATGCGGGCCTGCGGGTTCTGCCGGGCCACCCGCCGCGCGCGGTGGACGAGCACGACCGTCTTGCCGGTCCCCGCGCCGCCGGACAGCCGGAACGGACCGTTGTAGTCCTTCGTGACGTAGGTGCGCTGCTCGGGATGCAGGAACACTCGCCACGCGCCGAAGTCCCCGTCCTCGATGACCCGGCGCAGCTCGTCCTGGTCGTCGATGAAGGCGAACTGCGCGGCGGCGGCCGGCTTGCGGAGCGAGACGAGGAGCTGGTCGTCCTCGGTGCCGATCGTCGGCGCCGGGCCGTCCAACTGGAGCTTGTCGTGGATCTCGTCGATCGAGTCCGTGCTGGTCAGATCAACGAGTAGGAGCCCAATCCAGCCCTCGTGCCGCTGCGCGAGGGTGAGGACGGCGTCCTCGTCCGGCGCGGCGAGGGCCGCGTCGGCGATCTCCTCGGGCAGGCCGAGCCGGTCGACGAGCGCGGTCCGCGTCCGCCCGCGCCGGACCAGCAGCGGCTTATCGACGACCGGTTCGTCCGCCTGCACGACGGCGTCCGGTTCCGCGACGACAGTGGCGCCCGGCTCCGGCACCGTCGGTTCGGGCACAGCGGGTGCGTCCGGCCCCTCGGGCGTCTCCTCGATCTGGGGCAGCCCGTTGATCGGGTTGACCTTCAGCCGGACGCGTTCGGCGACCTTGTTTGCCTCGTCATGCGGCCAGACCCCGTGAATGACGTAGTGCCGCTCCCCGTCGCCGTCGAGGCGGAACATGACCGCGCGCCAGAAGTCGTCGACCCGGCCGGTGCGCACCCGCGGGTCTGCGGCCCCCTGGATCGGCTCGACGTGCAGCCCCGGGACGGTGTCGTCCGCCGACAGCTTCTGCAGGAAGGCCATCGCCTTCGATCGCACCGAGCCGTCGAGCTTCTTCGGCCATTTAGTCATGATGAGCGTGGGCACTTACGCCTCCCCGGCCTTGCTGAGCTGCGCGATGATCTCCGCCGGATCGGGCGGGACGACGACCCAACCGGCTGCCGCCAGGTCCGTGCGGTCCTCGGCGGGCATGTCCTGGGTCTCGACGACGATGTTCAGGCTCGGCCAGGCGACGTCGATCATGATCCCCTCAGGGCTCTCCCCGCCGATCGCGGGCGCCAGCGGGGCGCCAGCCGCGGCGAGGGCGAGCACGAGCTCACGCTCGGACCCTGGGCGCGCCTGGTCGACCACTTGCGTCCAGTCTTCGGGAAGCTCCGGAGGATCGGCCACCGCTGAGATCGCGGGCGCAGTCACCGGGACGGCGACGGGCGTGGCTCCGAGCGTCGTCGTCGAGACGGCCGTCGGCCAGTCGCGCAGGGCGAGCGCGTTCGAGAGCTGCAGCCACTCCCGCCACGAGTCGCCGTGCGCGGAGTCCAGCACCTCGGGGCGGTCGTCGAGGACGAGTGCGGTACCGACGAGCGGGCCGTCCAGCTCGATGGCGACTGCGCACGACCCGGAACGCCAGACCATCGCCTTGCGCGGACCCGACGACGCCGCGTCCGTGCCCAGCAGCACCCTCCGGGCCGCCTCGGAGAGCTCGGCCTCCGCCGGGAGCAGGACGACCGCGGTCTGGGCCAGCAGGAACATCGGCACCGCCCTGGCCACCGAGCGGACGTGTGCGGGCTCGGGGGAGGACACCCAGCCGAGCAGCCAGTCGACCGGGCCCGAGCGCAGCGCCTGGTAGGCGGCGGGCGAGGCCATGAACTGCACGTTCGCCATGAGCTGTCCGACGGTGGCGTCCGAGTACCAGGCCGGTGCGGTCACGGAGCCCTCTTCCGCCGCGACCACGTCCCGCGCCGACACCGAGACCACCACCCGCCCGGTGTCCCGCAGGATCTGCCGCTTGGCGGCGTCGTCGGCGAGCCGGTTGTGTGTCACCGTCGCGTGGAACGTGAGCCCGTCGGTGAAGATTGCGACCGCGGGCACCGAGGCGTCGTTGGTCTCCAGCACGAAGTCCGGGCGCGAGTTCTCGACGTTCACCTGCGGCGTCAGCGTCCACTGCCGCGGCTGCCCCGGGATCGTGAACCGCACGGAGTTGCCGAACGGGCCGGGGACTTCTTGGGTCGCTGCGCCGATCTTCTTGAGCCGCTCCACGAACACCTTCCGGAAGCGCTGTTCGAGGTGGGACTCGGGGTCCTCGGTCGGCGGGACCTCCGTGATCGTCCAAGCCGGCACGTCGTCAAGGCTGGAATCGTCAGGCCGGAACCCGAGCAGCGTGCGCAGGTGCCGTTCCGCCGACGCCCGGGATGCCCGTCGGACCTGGCCGGGCGCGACGAACGGGAGCAGGCAGCGGTGGCAGGCCAGACGAGGCTCGGTGCGGCACCCGCAGTCCCGCACCCGCTCCCACGCCGTCGCCAGCAGCGATCGCAGCACGTCAGACTGGACGAGCTCCGCCAGATAACCGGTCCCACCGGGGACTGCGTCGTGCAGCAGGATCGCCTCGTGGTTGTCCGAGCCGTCGCTGAGCGTCGGGTCGACGACGTGCTCCACCCGGATGTGGTCCGGGTGCCCGCCGAGCTGCTCCCGCAGCCCGAGCAGCAGCGCGGCGGCCAGGCTGGGTGCGGCGAAGTCGTCTCCGATGGTCACGGCGCTGGGCAGCCGCAGCAGCAGGCCCTGCGTCCGTAGCGTCCGGGACAGCGCGACGGTGGTGGTGTGCTCGTCCGTCGACGTCCGGTACCGACACCACGGCCGGTGCTCGTGGGCCTTGTTCTGGCCCGCGTCCGTGTCCAGCTTCCCGCAGCCCTCGCACACCCGGAACAGCGCGCCGGAGATGTCCTCCCCGGCGATCGTGCGGGTGGCGCCGTGCCCGGCGGTTCCGAGGTTGACCCACCGGATCGTGAGCGCCTTCAGGTACGTGCAGCCGAGCCCGATGTCCTCAGCGAACCACCGGTCCCCGAAGTCCGCCGGGTCCACGTCCGCCGCCGTGACGACCTGGAAGTAGCGGTTGTCCCGCTGGTCGCGCCGGTCGGTGATCGTCGCCTCGTCGCGGCGGATCTCCGCGGTGACGTGCGACAGCTCGACGACCCCGAGCCGCTGCCCCATGTCGCCGACACCGCTGCTCCCGCACCGCGGGCACGTCGGCACAGACTTGGTCTTGCCCTCCGCGTCGACGTCCACGGCGTAGCCGCAGGCCGGGCAGAACACCCACGGTCGGATCGCCACCCCGTCCACCCCGAGGTCGACGGCGTCGATGGTGATCTCCAGCCCCCGCGCGTAGAAACGGGCGCCGGGCGCGAACTCCCGGATGGCCTGCGCCGAGCCGCGCTGGATCCGGGCGTGGTCGGTCTGGAACTCCTTCGAGTCCGGGTTCATCCAGCTCAGCCCGACGTCGAGGGTGACGTTGTCGTCGAGCAACGTGTAGTTGGGCAGCAGCCCGTACTCCTCGAGCACCCCGATCCAGTAATCGCCCTGCAGGTGCGCGAGCTGCCCGGAGGTGAGCTTCCGCGCGGTCTCGGCGGAGCGCTGGGCACGACGATCGTCCTCGGTGGCAGCGGTGGACTGGGCCTGCGCGATGAGGGCGGGCAAGGCGTCGTCGATCGCCTGCTGCCGGTGCCTCAGCTCCTCGACGGTGCCCTGCCAGCGCCCGCTCGCCGCGTGCACCTGGGCGGCGAACGCGCTGGTCCCGGGCCCGCCGGGCGCGGCCAGCCACTCTCGCAGCCCCTCGACGACGTCGGCTGGCAGCGCGCTGAACGCGCCGAGGAACCGGTCGAGGTGCGCCGACGCGTGGGTCTCGGCGTGGCTGATCAGGTCGCCGAGGAACGTCCCGGGCTGACTAGATCCGATGGCGCTGCGGGCCCGACGAGGGTGAGGTCGGGTCTCGTCGCGGGCGAACTCGTCCGCGAGGTGCGCGGTGTACTGGCGGCGCAGGATCTCCTCGGCACGCAGGTAGGTCGCGGGCGGCCGGACCTCGCCGTTGATCACCGAGAGCGGGTCGCCGAGCTTGGGCAGCTGCTCGCCGCGCCCGGTGATGAACGCCAGGTTGAGCGCGTTGCCGGTGAGCCGCCCCGCGCGGCCGACGCGCTGCAGGTAGGAGGCGACGGTGCGGGGGAGCGAGGCCAGGACGACGGCGGAGAGGTCGCCGATGTCGATGCCCATCTCCAGGGTCGGCGTGGCGACGAGGACGTTCGGCGTTGCCGGGCTGTCCTGTGCGCCCTTGAACCCGTTCTCGTAGGCCAGCCGGACCTCATCTTCCAGGAGGCTCGTGTGCTCCCGAGCGACGACTCGTCGCATGTCCGGGGAGGCGTAGAGCCGCTGGTAGAAGTTCTCCGCGAGTGGGCTCGCCTGCAGCCGTCCGGTGCAGGTCACCAGCATGCACGGGGCGCCGGTGAGCTGCTCCACCGTGGTCGTCGAGCCGGTGACCGGGGCCCGGCAGGTGCCGCAGACCAGCAGGTTCCGCTTCTCGCGCAGGTCCTCGGGCGTCGTCGGGCTGACGACGACGCCGCCCGCCGGGATGGCGAACACCGCGGCCCCGGACGTGCTGGTGATCGAGGTGAGCACCCCGTCGCGGGTCAGCTGTTCGAGCAGCAGCCGGGCCAACCTGCCGCCGTCGGTAGGGCTCACGTCGAGCACCCGGGAGGTCCACTGCGCGTACCAGGACTTGGGCGTGGTGACCGGCTCCAGCCCCTCGCCCGCGGGGTCCCCGCTCCCGCCGATCCGGGGGTAGCCGGGCGCCGGGCGGCCCCTGGGGAAGGCGGGCATCCCGTCGCCGCGCGGGCGGCCGCCGGAGACCCACCAGCGGTTGCCGTCCTCCTGGCGGTAGCGCTCGAACCACGGGTGCTCGACGGCGCCGAGCGATCGCATCCGGTCCAGCAGCCCGCGCACCCACTGCAGCAGCACGGCGTCCGGCTGCTCGCCGTCCGCGGTGTCCGATCGGGTCTGCACCGCGACGCCAGAGAGCACCTTCCGCGCCGCGGCGATCATCTTGGGCGGCTGCCCGGCCTCGACGTCGACGGCAGCGGAGCCGGTGAGCTCCAGGGTGCGGCCGGTGCGGGAGTTGAGCCCGAACTCCAACATCGCGTCGAGCGCGAGCCGCTTCTGCACCCGCGACCGCACGCTGATCGGGATCTGGCGGTACTTCTCCGCCGTCCAGAACGGGGTGAACGACTCGCGGTCCGCGCAGTCCGGCGCGAGGAGTCGGTAGCGCTTCGAGGCGTCGTCTCCCGCGCTGCGCATCACCTCGTCGACCAGGCCGTCGAGCGTGAGCGGCCCGTCCGCGACGGCCTCGCGCAGAACCGCACGCAGGGTCAACGTGTGCGAGCGGGCCTGCACGAACCCGGCGCGGTGCGCGGCGTCCTGCACGGAGTCGGTGAAGACCAGCGCCTTCTTCTCCCCGGGCGCCACCCGCGCCGACCCGAACAGCGTGGACAGCGACACCGACAGCAGCGTCGCGATCGCGCTGCCCAGGAACCGGATCCCGTCCTCCTGCCCGCAGGCGGGGCAGGTGTCCTTGCGGGAGTCCTCGTCCGCCTCCTGCCCGGCGTGGGTGAGCACGGGCAGCACCCACCCGTCGCGCAGGTCGGGATCGTCCTCGGCCGGGGTGGCGGTGAGCAGCTCGCGGGTGCGGACCGAGAACCAGGCCAGGCCGGACGTCGGGGTCTCACCGCCGAACACCGCGTCAGCCTCGGTGGCCGCGGACATGAGCGGCCGGAAGCGGCCTTCGCGGCCGGCGTGGTCGCGGCGGATGGAGTCGTCGTTCGCGGCGAGGCTGCCGCCGACCGGCGCCAGCCCGACGCCCCAGCCGGACCGTCCGCACCGCCGGCAGTACAGCGCGGGGAACGACGGCCGGACGTCCTCGGCGTCGTGCACCCCGGTCGGCGGGCCGTCGTCTCCCCAGCGGAACACGGCGGTCGGATCGGCCGCCCGGTCGATGCGGGTCAGCTCGCGCACCCACAGGTGCGCCTCGACGGACAGCGCGTCTCGCCCCATCGCGGCCCGGACGTGCCCGAGCGCGGCGACGACGCGGGACAGCAGGCTCTCCCACGCTGGGTCGCGCCCGGTCGCGGCGAGGCTCGGCGTCGCCGTCGGCCCCACGACCCGCTCGACGAGTGCGCTCAGGCTGAGTGCGTCCCCGGACTCCCGCGCCATGGCCGCGACGAGTGGATGCGCCTGGCTCAGCCGCAGCAGCAGGTCCGCGCCCGCGGTGGCGAAGTCGCCGGGCAGCTTGCCGTAGAGCAGCGCGAACACGGCCCGCGCGAGCTCGGCGCCGTTGGGATCCTCGCCGAGCAGGTCGAGCGCGGTGTTGACCTCGGCGACACGCAGCTCGGAGATCGGGGTGGGGGAGTAGCCCATCGCGGTGAGCACCGCCGCCGAGCCCTCGGCCCACTCGTCCTGGGTGAGCCGCGACTCCGTGACCACCGCGTCCGGCCCGAACGGCTCCCCGAACACGGTCTCGGCGAACTCCAGCATCACGCCGGGATCGCCAGTGCCGTCCTCATCAGCGCGGCCCCCGAGGGTGGCGGAGGTGGCGACGGGGGTGATCCGGCCGAGCGGTCGTGCCCGGTCCTCATCGGACAGTCGGGGGTCGGTGTCGCTCCAGTAGCTCTTGAGCGTCATCCCGAGCCGCCGCAGCAGCATCGCGACGTCCGTGCCCTGCGCGCCGTCGTAGGTGTGGAACTCGTCGAGGACGAGGTAGCGCAGGCTCGTCGAGGACGCGCGCCAGATGTTGCGGTCCGCGTGCCGCAGCAGCAGCTGGTCGAGCATCTTGTAGTTGGTGAGCAGGATGTCCGGCGGCTCGTCCTGGATGATCCCGCGGTCGGTGATCAGCCCGTCCTCGGTGACCATCGTGCGCGGCGCGTCGTTCTGCCCCGTGTAGAGCGCGGCGGTGACCGAGCGCAGCGCGGAGTTCTGGGTGATGAAGCTGGTGAGGCGAGCGGCCTGGTCGTTGGCCAGGGCGTTCATCGGGTAGAGGATCAGCGCCTTCGTCCCGGTCACGCCCTCGCGCTTGGCCCGCAGCACGTGGTCGAGGAGCGGGTAGAGGAACGCCTCGGTCTTGCCGGACCCGGTGCCGGTGGTGACGAGCGTGGGCAGCGGTCTGTCGTTGACGAGCGAGGAGAGCCGCGCGAACGCCGCCGCCTGATGCCCGTACGGCGTGTGCCCCTCGTACCACTCCAGGCTCTGCCGCCAGCCCTCGTCGGCTGGCCGGAACGGCAGCCGCAGCCGTGCGTAGGGCCCTTTGAACATCCCGGATTCGGGATCGCCGAGGAAGCGATCGAGGGCATCGCGCGCGCCGGGATCGGTGAGGCCGAACGTCGTGGTCAGGTAGTCGACCAGGCTGTGCCGGATGCTCCCGGCCTGGATCGTGGGGAGGAGCTCACTCATGAACGCTCCGCAAGCCGCCGCTCGAACTCCGCATACGCGACCCGCATGTCGTGCTCACGGTCGAGAGTCTGGAACGGCAGTTCGTAGACGTAGGTGTTGCCCGCCTGGTTGGTGGCGGTGCGCTCCTCCTCGGAGATCCGCTCGCCCTTCTTCCGCCAGACGGTCAGCACGGAGTTGGGAACCAGACGGCCATTCGCGTCGTAGAAATAAGTGTTGCGGTCGTAGCCGTAGAGGACAGCGAACTGGGTGCGGTAGATGGTGCAGAGCTCGTCGGAGGTAAGTCCGAGACTTAGTGCGACGAGGGCGTCGATCTCGAGAAGAGCCTGACGGCGATCAGCGGCGAGCCTAAGCGGAACAGCGTAGTTCCATGCGGAGCTGATAGAGCCAAGGTCGGGGCGACGCCGATGCTGAAGCCCGCCGGTCCACGTATCTGCCGCAAATTCCGCCATCCAGCAATCGGACCATAGATCGGCGTATGCGTCAGTGATGACATTCAGTCGAAGTGTTCGTAGAGTCAGTTCGTTTGAGAGTGGGCCGCTGACGTACGGAAGTCTGTTGGCGGTGCTTGATCGAATATCAGATTTGGGTGCGACTCTCACTGAGAAGTCAGATACTATTGAGCTCATTGAGCCGGCGAGAGCTACGAGCTCTCGAGGGTCTCCATTTGGCAGTCCCGCAGAGAATACGCCATCAATATGTGCGGGACCGGGAGGGATGAGCGCTGGTATGAATGTCCGTTCGCCAGTGTTAGCGGCCATCTTCCGCCATGCGATCCGATAGTAGTCCCGGGCTGGCAGGGGATTTTCTTCGTCTCCCCAGTCGGTGTAGTCACAGTCGTATGTGTAACGGTCGCCCGTGGGCCTATATCCGGTGACCGGGACGCTCTCAGAGGCCAATCCCTCAATGTCGACGCTAGACCAGTCGGTGTTGTGCAGGAGGGTCTTGTTCGGGACTTTATAGAACGGGGTTGACACGAAGATGTGTGACCCTTGAAGGATGGCGTCGTCCCAGGACGCGGGTGCACCCCACTTGGTCTCGAATCGCCCCTTCTTTCGGTCTCGGCTTTCGTCCCAGCCGCGCGAGAAACTCAGGTCGAACTCGGCAATGCGCGGTGCCTGTGCGATCTTCCGGAGCACAGCGGATGCTGCCCTGTTCACCGCATAGATCATGCGTGTGTGTTGAACAGGGACTTCGGATGTTTCGAGGACTGCGTGCCATGTGGCCAGGGTTTGCTCGGTCACAAGCGTGACTCTGCCGCGGTGAGGTCGAAGGTCCCAGTCCGCCTTCTCGTCCTTAAAGCCCGGCTCAGTCCCCGATCCGTCATGTGCCAGTGATCTTAGAACCGTATCGGGGTGATACAGCGACACTGCATTCAGGAATGCGGCTTCCGGCCGCCGTGAACCGTAAACGTTCACCCCGTAATGCTTCTGGTGTTGTATATCGAACAGCTGAAGCTCATTGATAAATTCCCAATGTCGCCGAAGGCGGCGATAGGTCTCGGAACGAAATTGTCCAGCCTTCTCGTCAGTGAAATGGGTGTCAAGGTGGATTAGACCCATGGTTCCGCGAGGAGATGAAAGGCGCCAAACCTGCTCCATAAAGCAGCGATACAGGTCTGGCTGTAATCCGCGGAGATGTGGAAACTGCGCAGTTGAGCCCAACGCTGCGATGGTGCAAGATGCATCAGAAATGCCATTGACTGTCAGGTCTGAGATTCCTGGAAGAGATAGCGTTGCCGTCTGTCTACTAGATAACGCTGCCTGGCTGGGCTTCACCGCGAGGGCCCACCACGGGTCGCCCTCGGCAAGGAGGGGGGCGGCATCAGTACGTGGCCTAACCCAAGGCGGATTGCCAACCTGGAGATCGAAACCCCCGCGCGCAAAGATTGCGACAAAGTCGAGATTCCAGTGGAAGAAGCCATGCCTCTCAGTCACACGTTCGCACACCACTAGCCATGGATGGGCAGCCATGGTCGCTTCGATTGACCGCGCCCCCCCGAAATCCAACTCCAGCGCCTCTGCATGACCAAGCTCGTCCCAGCTTGTCGCCTCTCCGAGGGAGATCTGTCCGGGCCCAGGTCTCCGAGTGCCCCTGGCAGGCGCTCCTGCGAGGTCAGGGTTTCGCCCAAGGAGGCTTCGCAAGCCCGCAATCCATTGGTCGATTGTTGGGGGGACGACGTGCTGTCCATCAACGCTAACCGCGGCATCAGTCAACGGCCAGAACCAGAGAGCCGCCCATGCATCCATAGCTCTGCGTAGTCGCTGGTAGGCGCCGCTGCGGTCCGCAAGCGTCGTTTCAATCTGCTCACGCTGTATAGAACCACCGGAGGGTAGATCGCCCGCGCCCCACAGCGGAATGGATCGACGAACCTCGTCTTCCGCGATCCGCATGCGGCGGTAAGAGATTTGCCAGAGCGTCTCTACTCGACTCGCCAGCTCAGTCAAGGCGTCGACCTGACCACTTGTCAGCTTGACTCTTATCGAACTGCGCCACGCCTTGAGGGCCTTTAGTGCATCCGGCGCGACAGAGGTGACTAGCCCAGCGGCCTCGGTTGTATCCGCGGCCGCGCCCCAGCCGTCGGCGGGCAGGAGGAAGTGGTGGATGCCGTCGCCGAGATCGGAGGCGATCCGGCCGGCCTCGATGTCTGCGGGCAGCGAGGTGAGCGGCAAATCCTTCGGTACCGCGGAGAGCCAACTCTTGTCGGCGACCTGGCTACGGCGGTACACCGCCCGGCGGGCGCCGATGAGGGAGTTGCCGCGCTTGAGGTGCAGGCCGAACCACGGGGCGGAGAGCCCGGAGACCATGGTGTCCAGCCACAGCGAGATCTCGGCGAGCTCGACCGCGGTAGCGTTGAGGTCCACGCCGTAGACGTTGTGCAGCGCCAGGTAGGCCTTGACCTCCTGCAACCGGCGCGGGTACTCGTCCGGGTCGATGCGCTCGCCCAGTTCCTCCTGCCGGCGCTTGAGGTACTGCTCCGCGAGCTGCCGCACCGCCTCGATGGCGAAGGCACCGGAGCCCAGCGCGGGCTCGCAGACCGTGAGGCCGAGGATCTCCTCGGCGCTGGTGCGCGTGCCGTCCTGGTCGAGCAGCTCTTCTAGGGCTTGGCCGACGGTGAACCGGGTCAGCACCTCGGGGGTGTAGTAGGAGGCGGACTGCTGGCGCTCCCGGCCCGCGAGCCGGAACACGAACGACCCGGCCTGGTGCAGGACCGGCTTCTTCTCGCCCGTCCGCGGGTCCTCGGCCTTCACGAAATCGGCGGCGGCGATGCCCTCGGACCGGCTCACCGGCACGACCCACGAGCCCTTGCTACTGTCCCCGCCCTTCGCTACCTCGTAGAGATCGGTCTCGGCGAAGAAGCCGGTGTAGGACATCAGGCCCTCGTACACCGCGCCGAGCTGGTTGATGCCGAGCTCGGCGTAGGAGATGAAGCCGCGGTCCTTCCCGCTGCGCTCCTTGCTGAGCAGCAGATGGGCGAGCACCTTCTGCAGCGCCGCGTTCCCCAGCCCGACGGCGTCGATGAACCGCGTGGCCTTGGGCAGGAACAGGTCCGCGCGAAGGGCATTGAAATGCAGCCCGTCGGAGGGGCCGGCGCCGTCCTCGTCGTCGGACTCGGACGTGACCACCACGGGTGCGTGCCCGGTGTCGACCAGCCCGAACAGCACCGCCAGCGACTCGTAGAGGTGCGTGCCGGCCTGCGCCCGCGGGGTGGCGAGCTCGACCTGCACCAGCTCGCGGAGGCGGTCGAGGCTGTAGCCGGCGTCGTACTCCGCGGCACCGGCGGGCAGCACGCCCAGCTCGGGGGACGCCTCGGCGTAGAGCAGGAACAGCACGCGATAGAGGAAGCGCAGGGACTGCTTGGCCAGCTCGTTGGCGTCCGCACCCGGGAGCGGTTCGAGGCCCTGCGCCCTGCGCCGGGCCACGACCTCGTTCGCGATGATCTCGATGGACAGCCGCACACCCTCGCGGAGATCCTTCGACACCCCCACGGTGTGCTTGACCGACTTCTCGAGGGTCTCCAGCCACCAGAGCTTCCCGGCGGCGTCCGGCGCGACGGACTCGGCGGACAAGCAGGTCAGCGCGCGGTCGATCTCCCCGCCGCGCTTTCCCTCGTTGCGCTCGCAGATCAGCTGCAGGTCCACGGCGAGGTAGCGGCCCTCGGCCCAGCGCTCCTGCTCGGCGAGGATGATCCACCGCCCGGCCAGGATCAGGGCGAGGGCCGGGGCGGCGGACTCGTCGACGAACAGCGCCGACACCAGCCGCGCGGCGGAGGTGAACTCCGGCCCGTCGTCGGTCAGGGCGAGCGGCTCCAGCAGCGTGGGCTGGTCCTTCGCCAGGGCGTCCTCGTGCGTGACGGCGGGGCGGGCGAGCACCACGGCCAGCGGCGCCCGCTCAGTGATGCCCGCCGCGGAGATCCGCCACAGCGGCCCGGTCTCGGTGACCTGGAGGCCGTGCTGGCGCAGCTCCAGGACCTGCACGATCTCGGTGTAGACCTCGCGGGCAGCCTTGGCGACGGTCTCGGCGTCGTGCATTACGGCGGCCTCGGGATCGGCGAGCTCGGCCAGCGCGGCGAGGTCGACCTCCAGCTTCTGCCGGACCTTCGTGAACCGGGTGCGCGGGGTGGGGCGGTCGGCCTTCTCCTCGGCGTCCCACGTCTTGCGCCGGGCCAGGACGTCGGCGTGGAACGACTGGGCGGTGGCCTCGGAGCCGAAGTAGTGCTCGGAGATCCAGCTCTCGCCGACGAGGATCGCGTCCGAGCCGCTCACTGCTGCGCTCCCATCTCCGGAACGACGACGAGCAGCGGCCGCACCAGCTGCCGGTCCGGTCGCATCGCCTCCACCAGTTCCTTCTCCTGCGCCACCGTGACCCGGCGTTGCCGCAGTCCTGCGTTCTGGGTGGCCTTCTCCGCCTCGGCGTCCCAGCGGTCGAGGCGCTGGGACCAGGAGTCCACCCAGCGGGCGACGTCCGCCTCGTTGGCGGCGACCAGCGACCCCATCTGTGCCTGTGCCTTCTCGACGGCGGGAGTCACGAGTCGCTGCAGGTCCGCGACGTTCTCGACACCCCCGGGGTTGTCGCGCCTGCGGTCCCAGCCGACCGCCGCGAGCATCGCCGCCGCGGACTCGTGCGGGGTGAGCAGCGCGAAGTCCGGGACCGGGAACGCCACGCTCAACCAGGTGGCGGCCACGATCTCGCCGCCGCGGTTGGTGAGGGTGCCGAGCAGCAGCACCGTCGGGTCGTCGACCTCGCCGCGGACGGCGAAGATCTCGTTGCGGCCCAATGAGGACAGCGCCCGGTCCGCGGCCCAGCCGAGGACGGGGTGCAGCGGGCTGAGGTAGTGGGCGTCCGGCCAGTTCGAGCCGGTCTCGTCCTTCAGTGCGGCGGCCAGCCGGTCCTTCCCGCGGGAGGTCGTCGTCGCCAACACGAGCCGCGAGGTGACCTTGCGGTCGGTGAGGTAGGTCTGGGGGAGGACCTCCAGACGTTGGGCGAGGTCGTCCGGCGGCACGAGGGACGCCGTGCCGAAGGTGGTGTCCTGCCGCCACTCCACGCCGTAGTTCGAGACGGGGTTGGTGGGATCGGTGAACGCAGCGGCGAGGGCGGTGTCGAGGTAGGCGAAGTCGCTCTCGAAGAGGCCGGTGCCCGCGGTGGGCACGACCGTCGGGGCCGGCTCGGGCGCGGGGGCTGCGTTGCTGAGCTGGGCGAACAGGCTGGAGAGGTCGCTCCCGGCCTGGACCTGTGCGGGGGTGCGGACGACGTCGTCGAGAGACTTCTCGCGCGCCAGCACGCTGCGGATCTGCTCCTCCTCGGCCTTCACGTCGTAGGAGCCCATGAGGGAGGCCGCGTCCCCGAGGGCGGTGTGCGCCTCGTTCTCCTTCTCCATGAGGCTGCGCAGGATGCGGACGTCCCCGGCGAAGCGCTCGCTCGCGGGGTCGAGGAGCAGGGCGGTGATGCGCGGCGGGTGCTTCTGGCCGTAGCGGTCGATGCGGCCGTTGCGCTGCTCGATGCGGATCAGGCTCCACGGGATGTCGTAGTGCACCAGCTCGTGGCACTGGGCGTGCAGGTTCACGCCCTCCGAGGCGACGTCCCCGGTCACCAGGATCCGGACCTTCGCGCTCTCCTGCTTGAACTCGCGGACCACGCGCTGCTGCTCGTCGTCCGCCAGGCCGCCGTGCATGATCTCGACGGCGCTCGGATCGAGCCCGAGGTCCTTCGGCAGCTTCTCGGCGAGCCAGCGGAGGGTCTTGACGCGCTCGGCGAACACCACGGCCCGCTTCGGGGAGTTCTTGCCGACGCCGGTGCCCTTCAGGTGCTCGACGAGTGCCGTGTACTTGGCCGACGGCTGCACGAGGGCGTCTTGGGTGAGGTCCATGAGCCGCTGGAGGGCCGCACGCTCGACGTCGGCTTTGGAGTCCGGACCCAGTCGATTGGTGCGCTCCTTGATGGACTCCTGCAGCGCGGCGGGGGAGGAGAGGAACGCCTTCGCCAGGGTCCAGGGGAACAGCGCGGAGTTCTTGCCGGAGTAGGGGCTCGCGCCCTGCGGCCACAGCCAGACGTCTTCGAGCTCGCGGGCGATCGCGTTCTCCGCGGGGTTTGCCGGCACCAGGACGTTGTGCGGGGGTTGCCGCTCGGCCCAGTCCGCCCCGACGACGGACTTCACCTCGGGGCTGTGCCGGTGGCGTCGGATGACGAGGTGCTCGATCTCCTTGGCGTTCAGCTCGCCGGACGGCGGCACCGCGGACGGGTCCAGCAGGCGGATGAGCTCGGCGAACGACTCCTTCTTCCCATTGTGCGGCGTGGCAGACGCCAGGATCAGCGCCTCGGCGTTGCGGGCCAGGATGCGCGCGAGCTTGTTGTTCTGCGTCGCGTTGTTGGCGAGGTTGTGGGACTCGTCGATCACGACGGCGTCCCAGCGCTGCTTCTTGAGGCTCGCTAGGTAGCGGTCCGACTTGAGCGTGTCGATGGAGATGATCACGCGCTTGAAGTAGGTGAACGGGTTGCGCGTGGCGGGCAGCTTCTGGCGCACCCGCTGGATGCCCGCGGAGTCGAGGCGGACAAAGGGCAGCGCGAACCGCGTCCACATTTCGTGCTGCATCTGCTCCAGCACGTGCCGCGGCGTGACGATCAGGATCCGCTCGCCCCGCCCGCGTCGGACCAGCTCGGAGAGAATCATCCCGATCTCGAGGGTCTTCCCGAGCCCGACGGCGTCCGCCAGTAGGATGCGCGGGCGGAGGTTCTCCGGGTCGAGGGCGCGGCGCACCGCGGCCTGCTGGTAGCTGAGCGCATCCGCCAGGCCCTGCGTCGCGACGGTCAGGGAGCGGTCGCCGAGCGGGATCGGGGTCTTGCGGAAGGTGGACTCCACCCACAGCCGCGCGGTGCGGTAGTGCGGGCTTGCGTCCGCCACGACCCGGGCATGGGCGGGGTCCAGCGGACCGATCGTGTCGAGGCTCGCGTAGAAGCTGGCGGTGGTGTCCCGCACCAGCTCGGTGAGCCCGCGGACGTGGACCAGCAGCCCGTCCGCCGTCTGCTCGGTGGACTGGACGAACCAGTCCTCGTCCCGCACGACCACCACGGAACCGGGCGCGAGCGCCTGCCGGGCCTGGGACTCACTGGTCGCTGTGATGGCGGCTCCCCCTTCGTGCGGAGAGACTTCTGGCTGGATGCACCACCGAATCCCTCCTGGATCGTGCGTGTCCAACTTAGTGGGGTCGTCACGTGATGCTCACGTGGGCTCACGATCGGGTGAAGTCCACTCGTCGAGCGGAGTGACTTCCCCAGCTACGGCCCGAATTCTCGATGGATGGGGGGAAGCGGACATCATTGTGGGGCGAAAAACAAAACCACCCGGGGGTACTGCAGTAGGCCGGTTGTGGAGTCCTGGGATCGGTGCTACCAGCACCAGAACGCATGGTCGTGGGGAGTCGGCCGGTACCGGACGTGGCAGGCCGCTCGGCGGCGTGAGCGAGCGGCCGTCGCTCGCATTCCTCGACCGCGGGAGCCCGCGCCGACCGGTCGGCTGACGGAGCGGCAGAAGGCCGAGATCGCGCGGTCCGTGCTCACCGTCGGCTGGCGGCGGACGGTCGCTGAGCAGCTCGCCACGGCGCTGAACGACGACGTGTGGCGGTCCGCCCCGCAGTGGCGGACCGGCCGCGTCGACTGCTCGGTCCTCGCCGAGCTCGCGAACGAGGTGGACGCGGCGAAGAGGACCGTCCACGACGCCGTCGGGAAGGTCGCTGCGCGAGCGGCGGAGCGACTGGGTCGACGCTCGCTCGAACAGCAGATCTTGGCGGCGTTCGCCCGCCGGATCCCGCTCCCCGGGGACGAGCAGGCGGACGCGGTCGCCCACGGGCTGCGGGTGACGGGGGTCTTCGTGTGCCTGGTGGGGAACGGGGAGGTTCTCTCCTGCCCGTGTTTCCGGGCGCTGGCGAAGGACCGGACGAAGCAGGAGCTCACCGAGCTGCTGGAGCGGCGGCTGGACGAGATCGTGGCCGAGTACCGAACCCGGTGGCAGCAGCAATGACCCGAGTTCTGCGAAGATCGAGGGGTCGGTGATCGTCTGAGGGGGAGCTGATGGCGGACGCTCGGGACACGGTGGCGGCCGCCCGTGACCTCGCCGCCCGCGGCACCGCTCTGCTCGGACGGGTCGAGGAGCTTCGCGCTCGCGCCTCGCGCCAACTCGACGCCCTGAAAGCGGACGAGGTGCAGCGTCGGCTGCAGGCCATGCCGGTGTCCGCGCTCAAGGAGGCGGCCGGGCGGGGCGTGCGGTGGGCCGCTATCGAGCAGGCCGGGCTGCGGAGCGTCGCCGACGTGCAGAACACGCGCCGGCTCGTCGGGGTGCCCGGTGTGGGGGAGCGGTCCGCGGAGCAGGTGACGCGTGCCGCGCGGGCCGCGGCGGTCGCGGTCCGGGGTGAGACCCGATTCCGATTCGATCCCGACCGGGCCACGCGCGCGCAGGCCGAGCTCCTCGCCACCCTCGCCGCGTTGAGGGCCGCCGAGGATGCGGAGGCCCTCCGGCCGCACCTGGGCCGGCTGTTGGACCTCACCGAGTCGCTCGCCGACCAGGCCTCGGTGCTCGGCAGCTGGTGGAAGCGGAACCTGGTCGGGCGGCGCAGGCGCGCCGAGGCCCAGCGTGCGCTCGACGACCTGGCGGGCCTCCTCGCCGAACCCTCGACGAGCGCGGTGGTCGCGGGCATCGCGGACTACGAGCAGCGTGTGGATCCGGGCGCCTACCGGCAGCAGCAGCTGTGGGCGGACTACGGCCGGGACGCCGCCGCCATCAATGCCCTCCTGTCCACGGTGGACGACCGGGTGGACGAGGAGTCGGCGCAGGGGTTCGTTCCGGACGAGCTGCGGCAGCGGATCGTCGCGGTGCCGCTGGACACCTCGCTCCTGCGTGCGACCCTGCGCGGCTACCAGCAGTTCGGCGCCCAGTACGCCCTGCACCAGGAGCGGTCGATGCTCGGCGACGAGATGGGCCTCGGGAAGACGTTGCAGGCCCTCACGACGATGTGCCACCTCGCTGCGAACGGGCAGCGGCGGTTCCTGGTCGTCTGTCCGGCCAGTGTGCTGGTCAACTGGCTCAAGGAGACCGAGCGATTCACGATGCTCTCCGCGCACGTCCTGCACGGGACCGAGCGGGAGGACGCGGGTGCTCGCTGGCTGCGAGACGGCGGGGTCGGTGTCACCACGTTCGGCACCCTTGCCCGGCTGCCCGAGGCTGTCCGGGACGCCGAGACCGCCTTGCTGGTGGTCGACGAGGCGCACTACGCGAAGAACCCGGCCGCGGCGCGCACCAAGGCGATCGCGGCCGCCGCAGGGCGTGCCCAGCGAGCCCTGTTCCTCACCGGCACCCCGATGGAGAACCGGGTCGAGGAGTTCCGGGCGCTCGTCGGGCACCTGCAGCCGTGGCTGGCCGCACGGATCGACGCGCGGGACGCGCTCGCCGGTGCCACGGCGTTCCGTCGCGCAGTCGCGGACGTCTATCTCCGGCGCAACCAGGACGACGTTCTCGACGAGCTTCCGGAGCGCATCGAGACGGAGGCGTGGGTGCAGCTGACCGGGGAGGACGCCGCGCGCTACCGGGCAGCGGTCGCCGCGGGCAACGTGATGGCAATGCGGCGGGCGGCGCTGGAGTCGGCCGACTCGGCGAAGCTGGAGCGGATCAAGGAGATCGTGTCCGAGGCAGCCGGGGACGAGATGAAGGTCCTCGTGTTCAGCACGTTCCTCTCGGTCCTGGACCTGCTGGCCCGGGAGCTGCCCGCGGTGTCCGGGCGTATCGACGGCTCGGTGGCGCCTGCAGCGCGCCAGGAGCTCGTCCAGGATTTCGCCGACCGCGCGGACCATGCCGTCCTGCTCAGCCAGATCGAGGCTGGTGGGGTCGGACTGAACATCCAGGCCGCCTCCGTCGTCATCCTGGCGGAGCCGCACTGGAAGCCGAGCGTGGAGGAACAGGCGATCGCGCGCGCCCACCGCATGGGCCAGGTACGGCCTGTCCAGGTCCACCGCATCCTGGCCAAGGACTCCATCGACGAGCGGATCGCCGAGATCCAGCAGGGTAAGACTCAGCTGTTCGACGCCTTCGCACGCCGCAGCGAGGCCAAGGAGCGCGACGCTCGCGCGATCGACCCCAGCTCAGTGGAACGGCAGGTCGTAGCCGCTGAGCGGGAGCGTCTGAGACTTTAGGTGGTAACCGGCGGTCGTCCGGTCGATCACGTCCGCCGACGGCGGCGAGCACGCCGTTCTCCAACGCAGCGGCGGTTCGACGTTGCCATTCCACACCATCTTGGTGGACGCCACTCGTGGACGAGTTCGCCCGATCATCGTCTACGGGTCCGGTACGGTCGTTCCACGCTGCGCGGGAGGGGTACATGAGGGCGTGGTCCGGTGCCTGGGCGGCGTTTCTGATGACGGTGGCACTCGCCGGGTGCACGTCGGCCCCGGCGCAGCCGACGGGCCCGTTCCCGGTCCGTCCGGCCGCCATCGAGGTGATGCGGCTCGATCCGTGTCGCGCGCTGACCGCGGAGCAGCTGGCCGCCCGCGGCCTGCAGGACGCCCGTGTGGAGCGGTTCGATCCCGAGTTGAGTGCCGGAACGTCGCATCGGTGCAGCTGGCGGGACCTGTCCACCGTCGACTTCTCCTACGCGGTCCAGATGATCCCGCAGAGTGCGGCCCCGGCCGTCGGGACGGACGGGGCGGTGGTGGGTCAGGTCGCCGGGTACGGGACCGTGCGACTCACCGAGCGGGAGCAGGCGTCGCCGCTGTGCGAGATCCTGGTCGACATCGCCGACGATGCGCTGATGCGCCTGCAGGTCCAAGCGGTGGGTGTCGACCGGAGTGGAGCCTCGCCATCGATCGACCGCACGTGCGGGGAGGCTGACCGCCTGGCGGCTGACGCCATCACCACCCTCCGCGCGGCGTCGTGACGTTCGCGATCGCGACGGCATCGACCTGTCCCGGACCGGTCGCGGCGGCGTATCCCTAACCTCCGCACGGTGCGCATCCCGGCGGGCGATCCCCGCGGCACCTCCTCGGACACGATGATGACGCAGGTAACGGTGGACTCCGTGCTCGCCGTGCACGCACGGCTGGCCGTTCGTGCCGACGAGGTCTTCGCCGTGTTGGACCGGGCCGGAGCTCTACGCGACATCCCGGCCGCAGCGGACGATCCGGTCTCGCGCGATGCCCGGGATGCGTTCCAGCGCAAGATCGATGCAATCCTGGACAAGCACTGGGCCTACCACCGAGAGCTGGGGGAGGCGGTGTCCCGGCTGCGCGAAGCGGCCCGCGAGTACGGCCACACCGACGACGCGGTACTCGACGCCCTCGCCCGGGCCCGTTCCTGATCCGGACCGGCCTCAGCCGACCCGGGGGATCCCCAGGATCCGGCGGCGCAGCGCGTCCCGGTCACCCTCCGCCGGTGCCGTCCCGTCGACGAAGTCCCGCAGCAGTCCCACGAACCGCTCCGGCTGCTCGGCGTGCGGGAAGTGCCCCGCGCCGTCGAACACCTCCAGCCGGCTGTCGGGCAGCCGGTCGTGCGCGGCGAGGGTGTGGGCGAGCGGGATGACCCGGTCGCGGTTCCCACCGACCAGCAGCACGGGCACCTCTTCGAGCAGGTGCAGGCGCTGCGCCCCGTCGAGCCGCTGACCGGACGGCTCCAGCGCACCCCGCGCGGTCTGGACGAACGCGCCGCGGGTGCCGCGGTCGGCGAAGGTCTCCAGCGCGGTGTGCACACCGTCGATGTCCGAGCGCGGCACACGACCGACGCGGTGGGCGAGCCGGTGCGCGGCGCGCCGCATCCACGGCGGGGTCAGCGACGCCGCCGAGCGGAGCACCAGCTCGGTGCCCGGCAGGCTCGCCGCGCGCAGCGCGAGGGTCAGGTCGTGGCCGAGACCGCCGGAGGACACGAGCACGACCCGCTCGGTGAACTCGGGGAACTGGTGCGCGAACTGCATCGCGACGCCGCCGCCGAACGAGTGCCCCACGATCGTCGCCCGCTCGACGTCGAGCGCGGCCAGCAGGTCCCGCAGCCCGGTCGCGTACCCGCCGAGGGAGTAGTCGCCGCTGCGCGGGGCCTCGCTGGCGCCGTGGCCGAGCAGATCCGGCGCGATCACGTGCAGCCCGCCGCCCAGCGCGTCGAACACCGGGGCCCAGGTGCGTGAGCTCGCGGCGAGACCGTGCACGAGCAGGACCGTCGGGCCCTCGCCGCGGCCGGTCTCGCGGTAGCTCACACGCTGTCCGTGCAGCAGGATCTCGCGCTCCTGGGGGGACTGGTCCGCCACTGGGCACCTCCGTACGTCGACGTCTCCATGATCCCCTCCGGACGGGCCCCCGGCGGTGGGGCCCGCCGGTGTCCTGGAGGCGTCGGCGAGGGGGGCTGTCAGGGGGTGGCCGCGCCGTCGAACGACACCCGGGCCCGCTGCTGAGACAGCTCCCACACCCGGCGGGCGGCGTCGGCGTCGCGCAGTGGGCGGTAGAGCTCCTGCTCGGCGGGTGGTCCGCCCACCCGGCCCGGACCCTTCGGCCCGTAGAACACGGCGTGCCCGGCGTCCGGGGCGGTCGCGGCGAGCAGCGCGGGCAGCCCCGCCGAGTCGGCGGTCCCGACCAGCAGACCGGCCCGGGACAGCGCCCCGATCACCCGTCGACCGGCGGACCGCCGTTCGCGGCCGAGATCGGGCCGAGCGTTCAGGAGGTTGGTCGGCGCGACTCCCGGGTGCGACAGGTTCGCGGTGATGCCCCAGCCCGCGGCGCGGCTGCGCCGGTCCAGCTCCAGGCCGAACAGCCCGAACGCGATCTTCGAGTGCCGGTAGGCGGCCATGCCGTCGTAGGACCGCTCGGAGTCCGGGTCGTCCCACAGGACCGTGCCGCGGGCCGCGGCGACGCTGATCTGGCAGACCACCCGGGCGCGGCCCTCGCGCAGCAGCGGCAGCAGGTGCGCGACGAGCGCGACGTGACCGAGGTGGTTGGTGCCGAACTGCAGCTCGAACCCGTCGGCGGTGCTGCGCCGCTCCGGCGGGGTCATCACACCGGCGTTGTTGATCAGCAGGTGGACGGGGCGTCCCTCCGCGCGCAGGGTCTCCCCGAGCGCGGCGACCGAGGACAGCGAGGACAGGTCGAGCTCGCGCAGCGAGACGGCGGCACCGGGGTGCCGGTCGCGGATCCGGTCGGCGGCGGCGGCGCCCTTCGCGGCGTTGCGGACGGGCAGCACGACCTCGGCACCGGCGGCGGCGAGCCGGTCGGCGATGCCGAGCCCGACGCCGTCGCTGCCGCCGGTGACGACGGCGCGGCGCCCGGTCAGGTCGGGGAGGATGAGGTCAGGGGTGCGTGGCATGGGTCCAGCCTGGCCGGGTCGTGGCGCGGTAACCACGGATCGTCGATCCGTGGTTGCGGGCGTGGCGCGCACGGTAGGACCGTCGGGATGCCGCGGTCGCTGTCGGTGGTCGGGGACCCGCGCGACACCGCGCTGCGGCCCCGACGGTTCGCGGCCGCGAACGGCGGCAGACCCCTCCCGGGGCGCCGCGCGGACCCGCCGTACCCCGTCGTCACCTGTGGCGACAGGAGTCACACGTTAGGTGTGTGATCATGTCCCCCGATCGACGTGATACCGGCAACGGCGGTTGCAGAGGGTCCCCGCCTCGGTAGCGTTCGGACCGTGTCCACTCCGATCAGCCCGCGCAGCCGTCGTCGCGTCCTGCACCCCGTGGCGAGGACGGCGACGTCGCTGTTCGTCGTCGGCGCGGTCGCCGCGGCCGGGTGCGTGGGTGCGGTGGGGGCCACGGCCACGCCGGTCGCACCCGCCGCCTACACGTCGGTCCCGGCGGCGGGCCTGTCCGTCGCGGCGACGGTGACCATCGACGGTACGCAGTACCCGAACCCGCTGCGCATGCTCGACGGCACCGGCGTCACCGACGTCGCCCAGTGGGAGGGGACCCGGCGCGCGGAGCTGCTGGCGGCGTTCCGCGAGAACGTCTACGGCCAGCCGCTGCCCAAGCCGACCAAGCAGACCTTCGACGTGCGGACCAGCGACGACGGCGACGTCACCCTCAAGAAGGTCACGATCGGCATCACCGGGCCGGAGGGCACCGGGAAGTTCACGCTGCGGCTGTTCGTCCCGAAGGGCCAGACCCCGCGCGGCACCTTCCTGATGATCGACCACCGGGGCTCGGTCTCCGACGACCCGGGGCAGTCCTCGGACTACGCACCGGTCTCGACGATCACGAAGGCCGGGTACGCCTTCGCCCAGATCGACGCCAACGACATCGCCCCGGACGACAGCGGCAGCTACCGCAGCAAGATGATCAACCTGTTCCACCCGTCCGGGAGCGACCTGCCCGACGACGCCGGCCGGGCCGTCGCCGCCTGGGCCTGGGGCGCGAGCCGGGCGATGGACTATCTCCAGACCGACAAGGACATCGACCCCTCGAAGGTCGCGGTCATCGGGCACTCCCGCAGCGGCAAGGCCGCGCTCTGGGCGGGCGCCCAGGACCCGCGCTTCGCCGCGGTCATCTCCAACAACTCGGGGTCGACCGGCGCGAAGCTCGCCCGCCGCGGCGACGGGGGAGTGGGTGCCGAGACGGTGTCGCGGGTCAACAGCTCCTTCCCGTACTGGTTCCCGAAGACCTACCAGGCCTACGGCAACAAGGTCGACGAGCTGCCCGTCGACCAGCACGAGCTGATGGGGCTGGTCGCGCCGCGCAAGCTGGTGATCGCCAGCGCCAGCGACGACTCCAACGCCGACCCCGAGGGTGAGTTCCTCGCCTACGAGGCGGCGAGCGAGATCTACGACCTCTACGGCCTCGGCGACAACGGACTGGGCACGACGGGCTGGAAGCCCGCCACCGACACGGCCTTCTCCGGGCCGGCGATGAGCTACCACCTGCGTTCCGGTGGGCACGGCCTCAAGGCGGCCGACTGGAACATCTATCTGAAGGGTGATCTGTTCACGCAGGCGTCGCCGCGCTGACCGCCCACGATTGGTACGGCCGTACTCGAATGACCGTTTCAGGCGATCTTCCTGAAATGCACACGTCGAGCGTTTGACGTCGCGGGGAAGTGTGCCGTCGTCGCCGGAGGCGGGGACGGTCGGGCCGCGATCCCGCGGTCCCGCAGGTGGAGCGCACGCCGGCGGCGTCCGTGCCCCAATTCCGATGCGGTTCCGGTCCCTTGTCCGGAATTGCCGGACAATGGGTCGGCGCGGTGCCGGAGTGGGTGTGCCGGGACTCGGTCGGTGACCGTCGTGATCGCGACGGCAATTCTGCGGGAAAGCCTTCGGGAATGGTGTGCGGAGGGCGGTTTCTCGCCCGACGAGTGCTCCCGCGACGTGGGGAGCGGGTTCCACGTCGTGGGACGGCGCGCGTCTCGTCGTCCGGTGTCGGTGCCCCTGTGGCAGGTGCCGTCGCTGCTCACGGGCTCGGACTGACCACTCGATGTGGCACTGGTCGCACGACCGACCAGGTAATTGCGATGCGCAATGCAATGTTGCATAGCGGAAGAATGCACCGGAATGCGTCCGACCTGCGCCGATGTGTTTTCCGTGAGGATCGGGCCGGACGGGACGTCGCGATCCGCTCACCGACCGTCGCGCGCAATTCCGTGTTGCTCGGCGCAATGGCGGCGGACGCAATGGATTCGTAACCGGAGAACCGCGATGCTGTGGTTACCGTGCGACCCACCACCGAACCGCACCGGCCGCCTGCACACCACGCGGGGAGCGGCCGTCCCGGACAGACAGGACTCTGATGCGATCACCTCGAGTCGCGGCGCTGCTCGCGCTCTCCCTGACCTCCGCGCTGGTGCTCAGCGCCTGTGGCGGCGGGGGAGGCGGCACCACGGGCGACGCCCAGGGCGCCCCCACGATCTCGGTCTACGGCACCGAGCCGGAGAACGCACTGCTGCCGGGCAACACCCGTGAGGTCGGCGGCAGCAAGATCCTCGACGCGCTGTGGTCCGGCCTGGTCGACTACAACCAGCAGGGCGAGCCGGAGAACAAGGTCGCCGAGTCCATCGAGTCGACCGACTCGCAGAACTGGACGATCCGCCTGAAGGAGGGCTGGACCTTCCACGACGGCACGCCCGTCACGGCGAAGAGCTTCGTCGACGCGTGGAACTATGTCGCCCTGAAGACCAACGCGCAGTCCAGCTCGGAGTTCTTCTCCAACATCGCCGGGTTCGACCAGGTCAACCCGGACGAGGGTGAGCCCACGGCGCAGGCGATGTCGGGTCTGCAGGTCGTCGACGACCGCACCTTCACCGTCGCGCTGACCGCGCCGTCGCCGATCTTCGTGAACACCCTCGGCGACGTGGCGTTCTACCCGATGCCCGAGTCGTTCTTCGCCGACCCTGCGGCCTTCGAGGCGAACCCCGTCGGCAACGGCCCGTTCCGCTACGAGGCCCGCGTCCCCGACCAGAACGTCACCGTCACTCGCTACGAGCAGTGGGGCGGCGAGCAGCCGGTCTCCGTCGGCGGCGTCGAGTTCCGCTTCTACGCCGACAGCGAGGCCGCCTACCAGGACGTCGTCAGCGGCAACCTGGACTTCCTCGAGTCGATCCCGGGCTCGTTCCTGATCGACAACCTGTACCAGCAGGACCTGGCCGACCGGAACGGCAACCAGCCCTACGCCGGCATCAACACGATGACCTTCCCGATCTACGACCAGCGCTACGCCGACCCGCAGCTGCGGCAGGCGATCTCCATGGCCGTCGACCGGCAGGCGATCATCGACAACGTCTACAACGGACTCGTCCAGCCGGCCACCGGGTTCATCCCCGAGGGCGTGCCCGGCAAGGTCGACGACCAGTGCGGCGAGCTGTGCACCTTCTCCCCGGAGCGGGCCAAGCAGCAGTTCGACGCCTCCGGCTTCACCGGCCCGATCGAGCTGATCTCCAACGTCGACTCCGCGATCAACCGCGAGTGGATGCAGGCCGCCTGTGTCAGCATCAGCAACACCCTCGGCGTGCCCTGCAACTTCGTGCCGGTCCCGACCTTCTCGGAGTTCCTGGACCAGCGCCGGGCCGAGAACCTGACCGGGATCTTCCGCTCCGGCTGGGTCGCCTCGACCCCGACCATGGACTACGTCCTGCGCCCGCAGTACACGACGGATGCGGCGAACAACAACAGCGGCTACACCAACCCGCGCTTCGACGCGCTGGTGAACCAGGGTTCGACCGCGGCCACCGCCGAGGAGGCCTACGCGCTGTGGGCCGAGGCCGAGCGCGTCCTCATCCAGGACATGCCGGCCGTCGCGATCAACGACCAGTCCGCGCAGTTCGGCTGGTCGCCGCGTCTGCAGAACGTCGAGATGACCTACGGCCGTGAGCTGGACCTGGAGACCGTGACCGTCCAGGAGTGACGCCGCCCCACCACCACACGCCGGCGGCCGGGTGACCACCCGGCCGCCGGTGCACGTGCCCGGCGCGAACCGCCGGGCACCCGAACCCGGAGGTGACCCGTGGGGCGCTATGTCCTGCGACGACTCCTGCAACTGGTGCCGGTGTTCCTCGGCACCACGTTCCTCATCTACTTCATGGTCTGGGCGCTGCCCGGCGACCCGCTCGCGGGCAAGTGCGGTGACCAGGCCTGCCCGCCCGCGTTCATCGAGCGCATGCGCGAGGAGTACGGGCTCGACCGGTCGATCTTCGTCCAGTACGTCACGTACCTGGGCAACCTGCTGCGGGGCGACTTCGGGGAGAACTTCCGCGGCCAGGAGGTCGCGACGCTGATCGCGAACGCCTACCCGGTCACGATCAAGCTCGCGGTCGTCGCGCTGGTCATCCAGGCGATCATCGGCCTGACCGCGGGCGTGCTCACCGGGCTGCGGCCCGGCGGGTTCCTCGACAACGTCGTGCTCACCGCGACCCTGTTCCTGGTCGCCGTGCCCGTCTTCGTCACCGGCTACGTGCTGCAGTCCGTCCTCGGGCTGCGGCTGGGCCTGATCCCGCCGACCGTCCCGGCGAACCCCGGGTTCCTGGACCTGGTCGTGCCCGGCTACGTGCTCGGCAGCCTGTCGCTGGCCTACGTGGCCCGGCTGACCCGGACGTCGATCGCGGAGAACCTGCGCGCCGACTATGTCCGCACCGCGACCGCGAAGGGCCTGACCCGGCGTCGTGTCGTCGGGGTCCACCTGACCCGCAACTCGGCGATCCCGGTGATCACCTTCCTCGGCGCGGACTTCGGCACGCTCATGGGCGGGGCGATCGTCACCGAGGGCATCTTCAACATCCGCGGGATCGGTGGGCTCATCTTCGGCTCCATCCAACGGCTCGACGGGGTGGTCGTCACCGGCGTCGTCGTCCTGCTGGTGATCGTCTACCTGCTCGCGAACCTCGTCGTGGACGTCACCTACGCGCTGCTCGACCCGAGGATCCGCCTTGACTGACCCCACCACCGCCACCGCCGACACGCCCGTCGCCGCCGCCGGCCGCGCCGAGGCGACGGCCCGCACCCGCAGCCTCAGTGGCGACGCCTGGCACGACCTGCGTCGTCGCCCGCTGTTCCTCGTCGCGGCGGGCCTCATCACGTTCCTGCTGGTCATGGCCGCGTTCCCGCAGCTGTTCACCTCGGTCGACCCCACCCTCGGCGACCTGTCCCGGGCCCGCGAGGACCCGTCGGCCCAGGCCTGGTTCGGCTACGACCACCTCGGTCGCGACGTCTACGCGCGCACCGTCTACGGCACCCGCGTCTCGATCGTCGTCGGGGTGCTGGCGACGACGGCGGTCGTGGGAGTCGGCGCCGTCATGGGCCTGATCGCCGGGTTCGCCGGCGGCTGGGTCGACTCGCTGCTCGCCCGCGTCGCCGACGTCTTCTTCGGCGTGCCGTTCATCCTCGGCGCGATCGTCGTGCTCTCCACCTTCCGGGCGTCGGTCGGGCAGAGCGTGATCGGCATCAGCGGCCTGGTGATCGGCACGATCGGGCTGCTGTCCTGGCCGATCGTCATGCGGATCATGCGGTCCGCCGCGATCGCCGCCCGCAACCAGGACTACGTCAAGGCCGCCCGCGCGCTCGGTGCGAGCCCGTGGCGGATCATCCGGCGGCACATGCTGCCCAACACCATCGCCCCGGTGATGGTGTACGCGACGATCGCGCTCGGTGCGTTCATCGGGGCCGAGGCCACGCTGTCGTTCCTCGGCGTCGGCCTGCGCGACCCCGTCGTCTCGTGGGGTGTGATGATCAGCGAGGCGCAGAGCTACCTGCGGACCTCGCCGCACCTGCTCCTGTTCCCCGGCGCGTTCCTCGTCGTCACCGTGCTGGCCTTCGTGCTGCTCGGCGACGCCGTGCGCGACGCGTTCGACCCGAAGGGCCGGTCATGACCCCGCTGCTCGAGGTGGAGGACCTGCACGTCGAGTTCCGCACCCGCGACGGCGTCGCCCGGGTGCTGAACGGCGTCGGCTACCAGGTGCACGCGGGGGAGACCCTCGCCGTCCTGGGGGAGTCGGGGTCGGGGAAGTCGGTCACCGCGAACACGGTGATGGGCATCCTGCCGACCCCGCCCGCGACCGTCAGCGCGGGCTCGGTCCGCTACCGCGGCGAGGAGCTGCTCACCGCGACCGAGGAACGGCGCCGTGAGCTGCGCGGCGAGAACGTCGCGATGATCTTCCAGGACGCGCTGTCGGCGTTGAACCCGGTGTTCACCGTCGGGTTCCAGATCGGCGAGCAGCTGCGGACGCGGCGTGGGATGAGCAAGCGCGACGCGCGGGCCCGCGCCGTCGAGCTGCTCGACCTCGTCGGGATCCCCGGGGCGGCGCAGCGGGTCACGAACTTCCCGCACGAGTTCTCCGGCGGGATGCGCCAGCGCGTCATGATCGCGATGTCGCTGGCGCTGGACCCGGACGTGCTCATCGCCGACGAGCCCACGACCGCGCTCGACGTCACCGTGCAGGCCCAGATCATGGACCTGCTCGCCGAGATCCAGCGCGAACGGGAGATGGGGCTGGTCCTCATCACCCACGACCTCGGCGTCGTCGCGGAGGTCGCCGACCGGATCGCGGTGATGTACGCGGGCCGCATCGTCGAGCAGGGCGACGTGCACCAGCTCTTCGCGAACCCGGCCCACCCGTACACCGAGGCGCTGCTCGCGTCGATCCCGCGGCTCGACAGCAAGGGCACCGAGCTGCGCGCGATCACCGGGCTCCCGCCGACGCTCACCGCCATCCCCGACGGCTGCCCGTTCCACCCGCGTTGCCCGCGCGCGGTGGAGCGCTGCCTCGGGACCGACCCGCCGCTGATCCCGCTGCCCGGAGCGCGGGCGTCGGCGTGCCTGTTCGCGGAGGACCTCGTATGAGCGAGCCCGTTCTCGAGGTCGACGACCTCGTCAAGCACTTCCCGGTGAAGGTCGGTGCGGTCGTCAAGCGCACCGTCGGCCACGTGCGCGCCGTCGACGGCGTCTCGTTCGCGCTGAACAAGGGCGAGACGCTGGGCATCGTCGGCGAGTCCGGCTGCGGGAAGTCGACCCTGGCCCAGGTGCTGATGCGGCTGGAGCCGCCGACGTCGGGCTCGGTGCGCTTCCACGGCGAGGACATCTTCGCCCGCCGCGGGGCGGAGCTGCGGGCGCTGCGCCGGCAGATGCAGATCGTGCTGCAGGACCCGTACACGTCGCTGAACCCGCGGATGACGGTCGCCGACATCGTCGGGGAGCCGTTCGAGATCCACCCCGAGGTCGCGCCGAAGGGGGAGCGACGGGCGAAGGTGCAGGAGCTGCTCGACGTCGTCGGGCTCAACCCCGACTTCGTCAACCGCTACCCGCACCAGTTCTCCGGCGGGCAGCGGCAGCGCATCGGGATCGCCCGCGCGCTCGCGCTGCGCCCGGAGATCATCGTGTGCGACGAGCCGGTGTCCGCGCTCGACGTGTCCATCCAGGCGCAGGTGATGAACCTGCTCGGGAACCTGCAGCGCGAGTTCGGGCTGTCCTACATCTTCATCGCCCACGACCTGTCCGTCGTGCGGCACCTGTCGGACCGGGTCGGCGTGATGTACCTGGGCAAGATGGTGGAGCTCGGGACCGAGCAGGAGATCTACACCCGGGCGTCGCACCCGTACACCCAGGCGCTGCTCTCCGCGGTGCCGGTGCCCGACCCGTCGGTCCGGGAGGGACGCAAGCGGATCCGGCTCACCGGTGACGTCCCGAGCCCGGTGGACCCGCCGAGCGGCTGCCGGTTCCGGACGCGCTGCTGGAAGGCCACCGACATCTGCGCGACCGAGGAGCCGCCCCTGGTGACGCGGCCGGGTGGGCACCATCCGAGCGCGTGCCACCACGCCAGCGAGGAGTACCTGCTGCCGACCTGAGGCGCCTCGTGTCCGCCCGGTGCCGCGGACACCGGGCCGGCACCGGGTACGCCGCGATCAGCCCGGACCGCGGTAGGTGTGCCCGGTCGGAGTGGTGGTGACGACGGCCCCGTCGGGGGCCCGAGCCACGTGCCAGCCGGGTTGTTCGCGGACGTGGTTGTGGAACTCGCACACCCCGCGCCCGTTGTCCAGTTCGGTGCGCCCGCCGTCGGCATCTCGCTGGATGTGGTCGAGGTGGCGGACGGGAGCGTCACAGTAGGGCTCGGTGCACCGGTTCCCGGCGCGTGCCTTGACCAGGGTGGCGAGCAGGCCGGTGAAGGTGCGCTGTCGGGAGTCGCCGCCGATGACGATGCCCTGGTCGGTGAGCAGTCTGCGCAGGGACTTGGTGCCCTCGGAGGTGGCGAGCAGGTCGGCCGGGACCGGTCCGAGGCCAGGGATCTCGGCGGGGAGCGGGGAGGTGGGGTTGAGCAGTGCCTGCACGGGCACGGTGACCTGGACTTCGAGGTTCACCGCGGTCGCGGTGGCCTGGCCGGTGACCCGCTCGACGAGGGTGTCGGCCATGACCTGTCCGCGGGTGCGGGGCAGGGGTTCGGGGTCGATCTGGATCTCGACGAAGGTCTTCTGCAGCGCGGCCAGGCACGCGGCGCCCTGTTCGACCGGCACGTAGGCGGTCAGATAGCTCATCGCATCCGGCGCCGGGCGCAGGGTGACCCGGCGTTCGGCCTTGGCGGCGTGGACGCGGACGCGGAATCGGTCGGGGGCGACCTCGGCGACCAGACGCCGCGTCATCGCCCGCAGGCGCCCGATCCCGTACCGGGTCAGGTCGCGGACGGCGGCGAGCCGGGAGTCGACCCGCGCCCGCTGAGCTGTGTTGAGGTCGCGGCACTCGACAGCGATCGCGGAGACCTTCGCTGCGCTGAGTTCACCGGCGATGTGCAGGCCGCGGATCCGGTCGAGCCCGGAGTGCAGGTCGCGGGCGTCGGCCACCCGGGTGCGGGCCTCGGTGGTGGAGACCCGGCAGGCGAGCTGGATCTGGGCGACGACGCTGCGGTGGATCTTGTCGAAGTCGGTCCGGTCGTCGACGCGGTGGCTGTCGACATGCGCCTGGGCGAAGCCACGGATCCGCGTTGACTGCAGTGCGGAGAGGGAGGCCTGGAGCGACTCGACCTCCTGGATCTGGTCGATCAACTCCGACTCGGACAACGCGCAGGTGTCGGCGCTGAGGGCTTGTTCGACGTGGAACCGGAGCAGGGTGAGGTCACCGGAGGGGAACCCGTCGCCGGGCACGCCGGTGGCATGGGCGGGTGGCTCCTGAATCGCGGTCACGCCACCCATGGTACTCGAACTGATGTTCGAGCACCAAGTTTCCGTTCGCAATTGCGAACTCCCGAGCTGCGACGACGGTCCTGCCTCGGGTTGCGGCCTCGGTGTGGACGGCTGACGACCGGGCCGGCCCGCGGATCTCGCAACGGGACCGCTGCCGGGTCCAGGTGGGCGAGTGGTGCTGCGTCTCGCCTACCGGTCGACGGGCCCCTCGCTGTCGCCTCGGACGTGGACCGCCGGCGTGAGGCGCGTGTGACCGGCGGACAGCGTGTCGACCGGTGCGTCCACCCGTGCGGCCGGATGCGGAGCGGCATGGCGGTAGAGGAGTGCCGCACTTCCGCGGGGGAGGGCGCTCCTCAGACCCGCGCGCCGTGCCGACGGGCGTCGTCGCGGGACAGGGTCCGTCCCGCCCCGCACACGGGACACCGCATCTCGTAGCGGCTGCGCAGCGGCAGCACCGGCACGAAGAACAGCGTGAACCGGGTCCTCCGGTGCACCGCGGGCTGCGGACCCGCGTGACCGCAGGTCCCGCAGCCCAGCGCGACCAGGCCCAGCGGGCGCTCCTTGCGGGACAGCCCGAAGATGACCAGCACGCCCCCAGGTTAGAGGCGTGCCACCTCCCGCAGCGCGGCGAGCGCCCCGGCCTCGACGAGGTCGGCGTTGATCGCGGCCCCCGCGAACGCCCCCGCGGCCGCCGCGGCCCCCACCTGCGCGCTCAGGTCGGTGATGTTGCCCGCGACCCACACGCCCTCGACCGTGCTGCGGCCCGTCGCGTCGGCGACGAGGTGCTGCCCCATCCCGCTCGGGTGCTCGGCCGGGACCAGGCCCAGCTCGGCGAGGAAGCCGGCGCGGGCCTCCATCCGGGGCGCCACCGCGACGACCTCGCGCGCCAGCACGCCGGTCGGCGTGACCAGCCCGGTGATCGCGCCGCCGGACCGCACGACCTCGCTCACCGGCCCGTCGACGACAGCGATGCCGAGCGCGTCGAAGCGTTCCCGCTGCTCCGTGGTCGGTCCCGTCGAGTGCGACACGTAGACCACGTCCGCGCTGAGCTGCCGGAACAGCAGCGCCTGGTGCGCGGAGCCGGGGGAGGTCCCGAGCACCGCGATCGGGCGGTCGCGCACCTCGTAGCCGTGGCAGTAGGGGCAGTGGACGACGTCGGCGCCCCACCCCTGCGCGAGTCCCGGCACGTCGGGCAGCACGTCGACCAGTCCGGTCGTGACGAGCAGTCGCCGGGCGTCGAGGGTGGTGCCGTCGGCGAGGGTCACGGTGAAGCCGTCGCCGGTGCGGCGGGCGCCGACGACCTCGCCGTCGACGAGCGTGCCGCCGTAGCGGCGGACCTCCCCGCGGCCGGTCGCGAGCAGCTCGGCCGGGGCGACGCCGTCGCGGGCGAACAGGCCGTGCGCGGCGGCGGCCGGGGCGTTGCGGGGCGAGCCGGAGTCGACGACGACCACCGACCGCAGGGAGCGGGCGAGCATCATGGCCCCGTTGAGTCCGGCCGGGCCGCCGCCGATCACGACGACGTCGTGGCGCTGTGCTGTGTCCATGTCCCCAGACTGGCGAGCGACCGCACGCGACGGCAAGTTCCCTTGCCGAACCGGCAAACGTGCAGAATGGGTGCATGTCCCTGTACGTGCACCACGCCGGCGACCCCGCCGGGCCGCCGGTCCTCGCGGTCCACGGCGTGACCGGCCACGGTCTGCGCTGGCGGCCGCTGTTCGCGGCGCTGCCCCGGCTGCGCTGGATCGCCGTCGACGTCCGCGGGCACGGGCGGTCGCCGTGGGCGCCGCCGTGGAACCTGGAACGCCACGTCGCCGACCTGGTGGAGGTGCTGGACGCCGAGGGCGTCGGGCGCGCCGCCGTCGTCGGGCACTCCTTCGGCGGCGCCGTCGCCACGCACCTCGCGCGCACCGCTCCCGGCCGCGTCGACCGGCTCGCGCTGCTCGACCCCGCACTCGGGCTGGACCCGCAGGACATGCTCGACGCGGCCGAGTACACCCGCGCCGACGTCACGTTCCCGACCCGCGACGCCGCACGCGCGGCCAAGGCCGGGAGCTGGGCCGACGTCCCCGGCGCGCTCGTCGACGCCGAGGTGGACGAGCATCTCGAACACCGCGACGGCGCCTGGCGCTGGCGCCTGAGCCAGGCGTCCCTGGTGGCCGCGTGGGCGGAGATGGCGCGCCCGGCGGTCGTCCCACCGGCGGGTCTGCCGACGCTGGTCGTCCCCGCCGGCCGGGCCGACTACGTCTCCGACGACTGGCTCGCCGCCTGCCGCGCCGCGCTCGGCGCGGACCTGACCGTCGCCCCCGTCGACGCGGGCCACATGGTCTACCTGGAACGCCCGGCCGAGGTGGCGGCGCTGCTGCGGGAGTTCCTCGGGTGAGCGACCGCGACGACGGGCACCTGCGCGAGCTCGTCCGGCTCCGCCGGGTCCGGGACCGGATCGACCGCGAGTACGCGCGTCCGCTCGACGTCGCCGAGCTCGCCCGCGCCGAGCACGTGTCGGCCGGGCACCTGTCGCGGGCGTTCCGCAGGGCCTACGGCGAGTCGCCCTACAGCTACCTCATGACCCGGCGGATCGAACGTGCGATGGCGCTGCTGCGACGCGGCGACCTCACCGTCACCGAGGTCTGCTTCGCCGTCGGCTGCTCCTCGCTCGGCACGTTCAGCACCCGCTTCACCGAGCTCGTCGGGATGCCGCCGTCGGCGTACAAGCGCGCCGCCCGGGACGGCACACCGGGGCTCCCGGCGTGCGTCGCCAAACAGGTCACCCGACCGGTCAGGAATCGAGAAGCACCGGGACCCGCGACCTCCCTAGCGTGAGCGTCATGACCGAACCCGCCATCACCATCCACGCCGGATTCCTCCCGCACACCGACCCCGAGGCCTCCCTCGCCTTCTACCGCGACGGCCTGGGCTTCGAGGTCCGCCTCGACGTCGGCCAGGGCACCATGCGCTGGCTCACCGTCGGTCCGCCCGGGCAGCCCGACGTCTCGATCGTCCTCGCCCCGCCCGCGGTGGACCCCGGCGTCACCGACGACGAGCGTCGCACCATCACCGAGATGATGGCCAAGGGCACCTACACCGCCGTGCTGCTCGCCAGTAACGACCTCGACGCCGCGTTCGACAGGCTCCAGGCGAGCGGGGCCGAGGTCGTCCAGGAACCGGTCGACCAGCCGTACGGGGTGCGCGACTGTGCCTTCCGCGACCCTGCGGGCACGATGGTCCGCATCCAGCAGCGGCCCTGAGACGGGCCGGACGGGGGATCCACCATGCACGCAGCCGACAGCCACGATCTCATCCGCGTGCACGGTGCGCGCGAGAACAACCTGCGCGACATCTTCGTCGAGCTGCCCAAACGGCGGCTCACGGTGTTCACCGGGGTGTCCGGCTCGGGCAAGAGCTCCCTGGTGTTCTCGACGATCGCCGCCGAGTCCCAGCGGATGATCAACGAGACCTACAGCGCGTTCGTCCAGGGCTTCATGCCGAACCTCGGCCGCCCCGACGTCGACGTCCTCGACGGCCTCACCACCGCGATCATCGTCGACCAGGAGCGCATGGGCGGGGACGTGCGCTCCACCGTCGGCACCGCCACCGACGTCGGGGCGCTGCTGCGGATCCTGTTCAGCCGGCTCGGGAAGCCCTACGCCGGCCCGGCGAAGGCGTTCTCGTTCAACGTCGCGACGATCAGTGGCTCCGGCGCAGTGACCGTCCGCAAGAACGGCCAGCAGGTCAAGGAGCGGCGCGAGTTCGAGATCGTCGGCGGTGCCTGCCCGCGGTGCGAGGGCCGCGGCTCGGTGTCCGACTTCGACCTCACGGCCCTGTACGACGAGTCGAAGTCGATCGTCGAGGGCGCCCTGACGATCCCGAACTACTCCGTCGACGGCTGGTACGGCCGGATCTTCGCCAACTCCGGCTTCTTCCCCGGCGACAAGCCGATCAGCAGCTTCACGAAGCCCCAGCTGAACGCACTGCTCCACAAGGAGCCCACCCGGATCAAGGTCGACGGCATCAACGTCACCTTCGAGGGGCTGATCCCGCGGATCCAGAAGTCGTTCCTGGCCAAGGAGCGCGAGGCGATGCAGCCGCACATCCGGGCGTTCGTCGACCGGGCCATCGTGTTCCGGCGCTGCCCGGACTGCGACGGGACGCGGCTGTCCGAGCTCGCCCGCTCCTCGAAGGTCCGGGGCATCTCCATCGCCGACGCCTGCGCGATGCAGATCTCCGACCTCGCCGACTGGGTCCGGCAGCTCGACGAGCCCTCGGTCGCGCCCTTGCTCGGCTCGCTGCGCCACACACTCGACTCGTTCGTCGAGATCGGGCTCGGCTACCTGTCGCTGGACCGGCCGTCCGGGTCGCTGTCCGGCGGCGAGGCCCAGCGCACCAAGATGATCAAGCATCTGGGGTCGTCGCTGACCGACGTCACCTACGTCTTCGACGAGCCGACCATCGGCCTGCACCCGCACGACATCGCCCGCATGAACGACCTGCTGCTGCGCCTGCGCGACAAGGGCAACACCGTGCTCGTCGTCGAGCACAAGCCGGAGACGATCGCGATCGCCGACCACGTCGTCGACCTGGGGCCGCGGGCGGGCGCCGACGGCGGGCACGTCGTCTACACCGGCGACCTCGACGGGCTGCGGACCTCGGGCACGCTGACCGGCCGGCACCTGGAGTACCGGGCGTCGCTCAAGCCGTCGGTGCGGACCCCGAGCGGGTACCTGGAGATCCGCGGGGCGGACCGGCACAACCTGCGCGGAGTCGACGTCGACGTCCCGCTCGGGGTGCTCACCGTCGTCACCGGGGTCGCCGGGTCGGGCAAGAGCTCGCTGATCCACGGCTCGATCGCCGGACGCGACGGCGTGGTCGTCGTCGACCAGGGGGCGATCAAGGGGTCGCGGCGCAGCAACCCCGCCACCTACACCGGGCTGCTCGAACCGATCCGCAAGGCCTTCGCCAAGGCCAACGGCGTCAAGCCGGCCCTGTTCAGCGCCAACAGCGAGGGCGCCTGCCCGAACTGCAACGGCGCCGGCGTCGTCTACACCGACCTGGCGATGATGGCCGGCGTCGCCACCACCTGCGACGTCTGCGACGGCCGCCGCTTCGACGCCTCGGTGCTCGGCTACACCTTCGGCGGGCGCGACATCAGCGAGGTCCTCGCCATGCCGGTGGCCGAGGCGGAGAAGTTCTTCGGTGCGGGCGAGGCCCGCACCCCGGCGGCGCACAGGATCCTGGAGCGCCTCGCCGACGTCGGGCTGGGCTACCTCACCCTGGGCCAGCCGCTGACCACCCTGTCCGGCGGCGAGCGCCAGCGGCTCAAGCTGGCGGTGCACCTGGGGGAGTCCGGCGGGACGTTCGTCCTCGACGAGCCGACGACCGGGCTGCACCTGGCCGACGTCGAGCAGCTCCTCGCGCTGCTCGACCGGATCGTCGACGGCGGCCGCTCGGTGATCGTCATCGAGCACCACCAGGCCGTGATGGCCCACGCCGACCGGATCATCGACCTGGGCCCCGGTGCCGGGCACGACGGCGGCGCGGTCGTCTTCGAGGGGACGCCCGCCGAGCTCGTCGCGGACCGGTCGACGCTGACGGGCGAGCACCTGGCGGCCTATGTCGGCGCCTGAGGACACCCCGCGGCACGAGGTCGCGGTGCTGGTCCGCCCCGGGGTGCGGCCGATGGAGCTCGGCCTGGTGCACCAGTCCTCGGCCGCACCCGGCCGGACCGGGAGTGGCCCGCGGGCCAGCTCGCGAACGGATCGGGCCGTCCGGGATCAGCCCCCGGTGCGTGCCCCGTTCCCCAACGCGTCCCGGATCTCGCGCAGCACCGCGGTCTGTTCCTGCACCGCGGAGATCAGCACCGCGAGCTGGTCGTCGCCGTGGCGCATCTCCTGGTAGAGCGCGCTCACCGCGTAGGCGGTGGCGGCGGTGTGGCCGTCGGTCGCCTGGGGGTAGTCCTGCGCCTTGTCGGCCGCCTCGAGGAGGTCGAGCGCGTGCTCGATGACGTGCTGCCCGCTCTCGCGGTGGCTGTGCGGTTCCGGCATGTCCGAATCGTAATCGTTCCGGGTGACGCGGCCCGGCGACTTCGGTCGCGGTGCGCACGACCTTCGGCGGGTGCGCCACCGTCGCGCCGCCCGGCAGGCTGACGGTCGATCCCGGGGGTCGGGAGACGGGAGGGGACCGGTGGCCGTCCCGTTCGAGCGGAAACCTGCTGGACGGCGCCGGTCCGCCCCCTATGGTCGACGTGTGCCGGTCCGCCCCGCCGTGATCTCCGCCGTGCTGGTGGTCGCGGTGCTCGCCGCCGGGCTCACCGTCGCCGAGACCCACGCCACCGCCGGGGTGCTGCAGTGGACGCTGCTCGTCGTCGGGCTCGCGATGATCGGTTCGATCGCGGTGCGCTACCGGGCGCCGCGGGTGTTCGCGGTGCTGGCCGTACTCGGCCCGCTCGTCTCGCCCGTCGCCACCTACCTGCCGCTGGTCGGGGTGTTCGTGATCGCGACCCGGCGCCGCGCGGTCGAGACGCTGCCGGTGCTGGCCCTGGCGGTCGGGACCGCCGCGGTCACGCTGTACCGCAACGTCCCCGACGGGCCGACGGTGCTCGTGCTGCTCGGCGGGGCCGTCGCGTTCCAGGCCATCTCGGTGACGGCGGGCCTGCTGACCGGGATCCGCCGCGCGATGGTCGACGACCTGCGCGAGCGGCTCGCCCGCGCCGAGGCCGAGCGCGTGGTGCGCGAGGAGCAGGCCCGCGCCGACGAGCGGCGGAGGATCGCCGGGGAGATGCACGACCGGCTCGGGCACCGGCTGTCGTTGCTGTCGGTGCACGCCGGGGCGCTGGCGCTGCGCGGGGACCTGCCCGCCCGCACCGTCCGCGAGACCGCGCGGGTGCTGCGCGACACCACCCACCGCGCGATGGAGGACCTGCGCACGATCGTCCAGGTGCTGCACGAGCCCACCGGCGACGTACCCGACGAGGTCGACGACCTCGGTGCGGTCGAGGAGCTCGTCGCCGAGGCCCGCGCAGTCGGCGCGGACGTCCGCCTCCGGTCGACGGCGCTGTTGACGGTGTCCCCGCCGGGGCGTCCGCTGGCCGGCGTCGTGCACCGGGTGGTGCGCGAGGGCCTGACCAACGCCGCCCGGCACGCACCCGGGGCCCGGGTCGAGGTCGCCCTCGACGGGCGGCCCGGCCGGGACCTCACCGTCACCGTCACCTCCGGGCCGTCCGCGGCCGGTCCGACGCCCGAGGGTGCCGGGACCGGCCTGGTCGGGCTGCGCGAGCGGGTCGAGACCCTCGCCGGCGGGACGCTGACCCACGGCCCGACGCCGTCGGGGCACCTGCTGCGCGCGGTGCTGCCGTGGCGGGAGGAGACGGGATGACCGCGACCGCGATCCGGGTGCTGCTCGTCGACGACGACCCGCTCGTCCGCTCCGGGCTGCGGGTGATGCTCGACGGGCACGCGCTGCCCGGCGACGGCACCGGACCGGTACGGCGCATCCAGGTGGTCGGCGACGCCGGTGACGGTGACGAGGTGCCCGCCGCCGTCGCCGCGGGGCGGCCGCACGTGGTGCTGATGGACCTGCGGATGCGCCGCGTCGACGGCGTCGCCGCGACCCGGGAGGTGACCTCGCGGCCCGACGCCCCGACCGTCGTCGTGCTGACCACGTTCGACGCCGACGAGCACGTCGTGCGGGCGCTGCGCGCCGGGGCGAGCGGGTTCCTGCTCAAGGACGCCGCGCCCGAGGGGATCGTCGAGGCCGTCCGCGCCGCCGCCGACGGCGACGCCGTGCTGTCCCCGGCGATCACCCGGCGGCTGATCGGCATCGTCCGCGGCGACGGCGCCGGGCCGGTCGACCGCCGGCGCGCCGCCCGGGCCCGGCTCGACCGGCTCGCCGACCGCGAGCGCGACGTCGCCGAGGCCGTCGCCCGCGGCGGCTCCAACGCCGACATCGCCGCCGAGCTGCACATGTCGGTGGCGACGGTGAAGTCCTACGTGTCCCGGCTGCTGCGGGAGCTGGGCCTGGACAACCGGGTGCAGATCGCGCTGCTGGTCCGCGACGCGGCGGACTGACCCGCCCGGCGGACTAGCGTGGCCGGTGTGACGACGAGCGAGACGGTCGCCGCGGCGATGGCGGACGCGGCCGCGGCCTGGCTGGACACCCTGGACGACGACCGGCTCGCGACCGCCCGCGGCGACGGCCCGTCCGGCGACGCCGGGTCCGACGCCGAGCGTCGTCGCTGGTTCTACACCCCCACCGACCACGGCGGGCTGACGCTGCACGCGCAGACCCCGGTCCAGCAGCGCGCGATGCGGCTGGTCGCCTCGGGGCTGTCCGAGGCCGGCTACGCCACCGTGGCGACGGTCATGGGGCTGGAGAACGTCCTGGACCGGGCGCAGGACTGGCCCACCCGGCCGCACCGGGAGCGGTTCCGGGACCCGGCGCTCTACCACCTGCGGATCTTCGGTGACCCGGGCGTGTGCACCTGGGGCTGGCGCTTCGGCGGGCACCACGTGTCGGTGAACGCACTCGTCGTCGACGGGCGGGTGGCCGCGGCCACGCCGTGCTTCCTCGGCGCGAACCCCGCGACGACGCCGCTGCTCGGCGGGGGTGTCGCGCGCCCGCTCGGGCCGACCGAGGACCTGGCCCGCGAGATCGTCCGCGGGCTCCCGCCCGAGCTCGCCGGGGTCGCGGTCCTCTCCGCCGGGGCGCCGCCGGACCTGGTGACGGCGAACCGGCCGCTGGTCGCGCCGGGCGATCGGCCGCTGCCGACCTCGGCGATCCGGCGGGAGAGCCCGCCCGGGCCGGTGGACCCGGTCGAGGGCACCGAGGCCGTCGCGCTCACCGGCGCGCCGCGCGGTGTCCCGGCGAGCGCGCTCGACGACCGCGGCCGCGACCTGCTGCGCCGCCTGCTCTCGGCCTACCTGGACCGGGCACCGGCCGGGGTCTCACCCGCCGGCCGCTACGACGACGACGCCGCCCTCGACGAGGTGCACCTGGCCTGGGCGGGGTCGCTGGAGGCGGGGGAGCCGCACTACCACCGTCTGCAGGGGCCGCGGCTGCTGCTGGAGTGGGACAACACCCAGGACGGCGCGGACCACGCCCACTCGGTGTGGCGCGACCCGGAGAACGACTTCGGCGTGGACCTGCTCGACGACCACCACCGGGCCTTCGCCCACCGGTGAGTCCCCTCACGACGACCTGCGCCGCGGGGGATCCGGCGGCGAGGATCGGGGCATGTACCCGCCCCCGCCCGAGCTCGCCGCGCACGCCAACGTCACCGCTGCGGCCTACGACGAGGCCGCCGCCGACCCGGAGGCGTTCTGGTGCGCGCAGGCCCGGCGCCTGGAGTGGGACCGCGCCCCCGCGCAGGGCTACGACGGCAGCCGCTGGCCCGAGGTCACCTGGTTCGCCGACGGCACGCTGAACGTCGCGCGCAACTGCGTCGACCGGCACGTCGAGGCCGGTGCCGGGGAGAAGGTCGCCCTGCACTGGGAGGGCGAGCCGGGGGACCGGCGCACCGTCACCTACGCCGACCTGCAGCGCGAGGTCGCCCGCTGCGCGCATGCGCTCACCGCGCTCGGGGTGGGGCGCGGCGACGTCGTCGTCGTGTACCTGCCGGTGCTGGTCGAGACCGTCGTCGTGATGCTGGCCTGCGCCCGGATCGGGGCGGTCCACTCGCTGGTCTTCGGCGGGTTCTCCGCCTCGGCACTGCGGTTCCGGCTCACCGACGGGTCGGCGAAGCTGCTCGTCACCACCGACGGCCAGTACCGGCGCGGGAAGGCCGTCCCGGTCAAGGTCAACGCCGACGAGGCCGCGTCCGGGGTGGACTCGCTGGAGCACGTGCTGGTCATCCGGCGGACCGGCTCGGAGGTCGACTGGACCCCCGGCCGCGACGTGTGGTGGCACGACGTCGTCGACACCGCGCCCGAGGTCCACGAGGCGCAGGCGCACCCCGCCGAGAGCCCGCTCATGCTCGTCTACACCTCCGGCACCACCGGGACGCCCAAGGGCCTGCTGCACACCATGGGCGGCTACCTCACCCAGGCGTCGTGGACGGCGTGGGCCTGCTTCGACCACAAGCCCGACGACGTCTACTGGTGCACCGCCGACCTCGCCTGGGTGACCGCGCACACCTACGAGGTCTACGGGCCGCTGTCCAACGGCGTCACGCAGGTGATCTACGAGGGCACCCCGGACACCCCCGAGCCGGGCCGGCACTTCGAGATCATCGCCCGGTACGGCGTCACCGTGTACTACACCGCGCCAACCCTGGTCCGGACGTACATGAAGTGGGGCCCGCAGGTGCCCGCGGCACACGACCTGTCGTCGCTGCGGCTGCTCGGCACGGTCGGTGAGGCGATCAACCCCGAGGCGTGGCGCTGGTTCCACACCGAGATCGGCGGCGGCCGCTGCCCGATCGTCGACACCTGGTGGCAGTCCGAGACCGGCGCGGCGATCTGCGCGCCGCTGCCCGGGGTGACGCCGCTGGTCCCGGGCTCGGCGACCCGGCCGCTACCGGGCCTGTCGGTGCGGGTCGTCGACCGCGACGGGCGGACCTGCGACCCCGGCGAGGGCGGCATCCTCGTGATCGACCGGCCGTGGCCGTCGATGGCACGGACCGTGTGGGGCGACCCGGAGCGGTTCCGCGCGTCGTACTTCGCCGACTACGCCGAGCAGGGCTGGTACAAGGCGGGCGACGGCGCCGTCGTCGACGAGCACGGGTACGTGACGCTGCAGGGCCGGATCGACGACGTCATGAACGTGTCCGGGCACCGGCTCGGCTCGATCGAGCTGGAGTCGGCGCTGGTGTCGCACCCGCGGGTCGCCGAGGCGGGCGTGGTCGGGGCACCGGACGCGACGACCGGGCAGGCCGTCGTCGCGTTCGTGACGGTCACCGACGGCCCGACCGAGGGCCTCGCCGACCAGCTGCGGGCACACGTGGCGCGCGAGATGGGGCCGGTCGCCCGGCCCCGTGAGGTCGTGCTCGTCGCGGAGCTGCCGAAGACCCGCTCGGGCAAGATCATGCGACGGCTGCTGCTCGACGTGACCGCCGGGCGGGAGCCCGGCGACACGACCTCGCTGGTGGACCCGGCCGCCTTCGCGGAGCTGGCGGCCGGGTACCGGCAGGGCTGAGCTCAGGCGATGCGGCGCAGCTTCTGGATCACGAGCTCGCCGTCGAGCAGGTCGCCCATGATCCCGACGAAGTGCACCAGGTGCGGGGTCTGCAGGTGCGCGTCGAGCTTCGCCTCGGACTCCCAGTTCTCGTAGAAGAAGAACACCGCGGGGTCGTCCCAGCCCTGGTGGAGGTCGTAGTTGACGTAGCCGTCCTCCTGCGACGTCGGCTCGATCAGCTTCTCGAGCTCCGCCTTCAGCTCCTCCTCCTTGCCCGGCTTCGCCCGCATCCGGGCGATCACGGTGAGCAGGTCGCGGTTGTCGTCGGTGGGAGTGGGCATCGTTGCCTCCGGCTCGATTGATTGTGCACAACGAGTATGGCGCATCTCGCCCGGTGGAGTCTGCCCGCAGTCGCTACCGTCGGCAGGATGATCGGTGCGGCGGACACCCGGGAGACGGCGGACGCGATGGCCGGGGCCGCGTCGGCCTGGCTGGACACCCTCGACCCGGCGCAGCGGGAGGTCGCCGTCGGGCACGCCCCGACCGGTGACGGCGACGCCGACGCCGAGCGACGCCGCTGGTTCTACACCCCCACCGACCACGGCGGGCTCACCTTCCACGACCAGCTCCCGCCGCAGCAGCGCGCTGCGATGAAGCTGGTCGCGTCCGGGCTGTCGCGGGCCGCCTACGTCACCGTCGCGACCGTGATGGGGCTGGAGAACGTCCTCGACCACACCGAGGGCTTCGTGACCCTGTTCGACCGGACCCGCGGCCGGGACCCGCAGATGTACCACCTGCGCGTCTTCGGCGAGCCGGGGGACACCGGCACCTGGGGCTGGCGCTTCGGTGGGCACCACGTGTCGGTCAACTTCCTCGTCGTGGACGGTGTCGTGGTCGCCTCGACCCCGTGCTTCCTGGGCGCCGATCCCGCGACCTCCGAGCTGCTCGGCGACGCCGTGCTCCGCCCGCTCGGACGGGTCGAGGACCTCGCCCGTGACCTCGTCCGCTCGCTGCCCGCCGAGCTGCGCGGGCGTGCGGTGCTGCTGGACAAGGCCCCGCCGGACCTCGTCGCCGCGAACCGCACCGAGCCGCAGGAGGGCGACAACTGGATCCCGCTGGCCGGGATCTGGCGCACCGAGTCCTTCGCCGACCCCGAGCAGCAGCGCAAGCTCGACGACATGAGCGAGGCCATCGAGGAGCGGGCCGCGTTCACCGACGCGCAGAAGGAGACCGTCGCGCTGTCGCGCACCCCGGTCGGCGTGCCGGCGTCCGACCTGGACGCCGGGGGTCGCGAGATGCTGCGCGCGTTGCTGGGCACCTACCTGAAGCGGGTCGCCGAGCCGCTGCAGCCGATCTCCCGCTACGACGACGACGCCGAGCTCGACGCCGTGCACCTCGCCTGGGCGGGGCCGCTGGAGGACGGCGCCCCGAACTACTACCGGGTGCAGGGTCCGCGCCTGCTCATCGAGTGGGACAACACCCAGCGCGACGCCAACCACGCGCACTCGGTGTGGCGCGACCCGTCGACGGACTTCGGCCTGGACGTGCTCGGCGCGCACCGGGCGGCGCACCACCTCGGCTGACCCGGCCGTCGCGGGGCGCCGGCACCGTCGAGCCACGGGTCCGGTCAGTCCCGGTAGGCGGGCGCCCGGCTCGGGCCCTCGCGGTGGTCGCGCTCCAGCAGCGGCCGCCAGCGCGGCGCGACCAGGGTGGACAGCACCACCACGCTGGTGGAGCGGGCCACCAGCGGTGAGCGGCCGAGCGCGAGCAGGGTGTCCTGCAGGTCCTCGTGCGACGACGCCGCGAGCCGGCACATCACGTCCGACGAGCCGGTCGTCGCGTACGCCTCGGTGACCGCGGGCAGCGCGGCGAGCTCGGCGGCGACGTCGCCCAGCTCGCCCTGCGCGATCTCCAGCGTCACGAACGCCTGCACGCCGTACCCGGCCGCCGGGAGGTCGACGTCCGGCCCGTACCCGGTGACGACCCCGGCACGCTCCAGCCGGTCCAGTCGCGCCTGCACCGTCCCGCGGGCGACCCGCAGGGTGCGCGAGAGCTCCAGCACCCCGGCCCGCGGCCGGTCGCGCAGCGCGGCGAGCAGGTCGACGTCGAGGGCGTCCAGGGGCAGCACCCGGCGAGCCTAGCCGCGGCTCAGCCGGCCGGGACGGGCTCGCGACGGGCGAAGTCCGGGGCCCGCTCCGGCCGGAAGCCCACGCCCACCAGGTAGGCGGGCACGATCTGGGCGGCCGGGACCGCGCGCATCAGCCGCAGCAGCGGAGCCGGGGGACCGTCGAGCCGTCCCGCCAGCGCCGGGCCGGCGATGTTCCGGTGCATGATCCGCTGCAGGCCCTGGACCAGCACCGTCGGGAGCAGCCTGCGGTTGCGGACCCGGCCGAGGTCCCGCTCGGTGAGGGTGCCCCGCTGCAGCGGGGCTGCGAGCAGGGTCGCGGCGGCGACCGCGTCCTGGATCGCGAGGTTGATCCCGACGCCGCCGATGGGGGACATCGCGTGCGCGGCGTCGCCGATGCAGAGCAGGCCGTCGACGTGCCAGCGGCGCAGCCGGTTGAGCTTCACGTCGAGGTGCTTCACCTCGTCCATCGACGCGATCCGGTCGACCCGGTCGGCGTACTCCGGCATCAGGTCGGCGATGTCGGCCCGGAACGCCTCGACGCCCGCGGCGCGCAGCCGCGCGTCGGTGCCCTTGGGGGCGAGGTAGCCGATCTGGTAGTAGCCCTCGCGCGGGATCACCACCGCGAAGCGCCCCTTCCCGATCCGCGGGCGCAGGGTGGCCCGCTGCTCCTCGGGGTGCCGCGGCAGCCGGAACCACCAGGTGTCGAACGGGACGTCGTACTCGGTCACGGGCAGGCCGGACCCGGCACGCAGGACCGAGTGCCTGCCGTCGCAGGCGACGGTGAGGTCGGCCCGGATCTCGCCGGTGGTCTCCTCGCCGGGCGCGGTCGTCGTCGCGTACCGGACGCCGACGACCCGCCCGTTCTCCCGGACCAGCGACGTGGCCCGGGTGTCGAGCCGCAGGTGGAAGGCGGGCTCGTCGGCGGCGACATCGGCGAGCAGGTTCAGCAGGTCCCACTGCGGCACGAGCGCGACATAGGGGTGACGCACCCCGACCCGGCGCAGCAGGGACATGTCCCCGATCCGCTGCGCACCGCCCCGCTCATCCGGGATCACGACCTCGTCGACCCGGCTCTGCGGCAGCGCGGCGAACCGCTCGCCCAGCCCCAGGTCGTCGAGCAGGTCCAGGGTGGTGGGGTGCACGGTGTCCCCGCGGAAGTCCCGCAGGAAGTCGCCGTGCTTCTCCAGCACGGTCACCTCGACCCCGGCCCGGGCCAGCAGCAGCCCCAGCATCATCCCGGCCGGGCCGCCCCCGACCACGCAGCACGTCGTCCGCTCCGACATCGCACCCACCTCATTTCAACTGATGTTGAATTACGATGAGTATGCGCTCCCCGGGCACCGTCACGCAATTGGTGTGACCGGGTGTGCTCGGCCGCCGAAGCGGACCCGTGCACGACGACCTCGAGCGTCCGGCCCACGGTGGGTCCGCTCAGGAGTGCGCCGCGGCGCGGAAGGAGCGCAGGAGTGCGGGGCCCCCGGGGTCGTCCCACGCGACCTGGGTCAGCAGCAGCGAGATCACCCCGGTCGACGGGTCGGAGCGCCACCCGGTGCCCAGGCCGCCGTCCCAGCCGTGGCGGCCGCCGTCCTCGACGGCCAGGCCCAGGCCCCAGCCGCAGCCGTCGTCGAGGAACGGTGCGGCGCCGGCCCGCTGTGCGGCGCTCAGCCGGTCGGTGGTCAGCTCGGCGACGGCGCCGGGGGACAGGACCGGGCTGCCGCCCCCGCGCAGTGCCCGGGTGAACGCGAGCAGGTCGTCCAGGGTGGAGACCAGGCCGCCGCCCCCGGACGGGAACACCGGCGGGGCCGCCCACGCGCCGTCGACCGGGTCGGTCACGGTGAAGCCCCCGCCGGGTGCGGCGGTCAGCAGCGGGACGAACCGGTCCCGGTCGGCGACGGGTACCGAGAAACCGGTGTCGCGCATGCCGAGCGGGGTGAACACCCGCTCGGCCAGCACGGTCTGCAGGTCGGTGCCGCAGCGGCGGGCGAGCAGGACGCCGAGCAGGTCGCCGCTGGTCTGGTAGAGCCAGCGCGATCCCGGCTGCGCGACGAGCGGCACCGCGGCGAGCCGTGCGGTCCAGGTGTCGGGGTCGGGCAGCGGGTAGCTGCCCGGCGGCCCGTCGCTGCCGAGCCCGGCGGTGGCGCGCTGCACGGGCAGATCGGCGCCGGGCCGGGGGAGCATTCCGATCCCGCAGCGGTAGGTCAACAGGTCGTAGAGGGTGATCGGCCGGCGCGCGGGGACGGTGTCGTCGAGCTCGGCCGCCTCGTGGCGCAGCACCCGCGGCGCGGCCAGCTCCGGGAGCCACGCCGCGACCGGCCCGTCGAGGTCCAGCATCCCGTCCTCGACGAGTGCGAGCGCGGCGACCGCGACGACGGGCTTGGTGATCGAGGCGATCCGCACGACCGTGTCGCGGCGCAGCGGGTGTCCGGCGCCGTCGTCGCCGAGGACGTGCACCGCGGTGCCGTGCCGGGGGTCGTCGACGGCGGCGACCAGCCCCGGCACGCGCCCGGCGTCGACGGCGTCGTGCAGGAGCGCGGCGGTGCGGTCCAGGGTGACGGGCACGGGGGCCTCCCGGGGTCGGTGGGTCTCACCCGTTCCGACCGCGGCGGCCCCGCGAACTCATCGCTTGATGCCGACCCCGCCGACGATGCAGCGCTGCACCGGGTCCTCGGTGCGCAGCTGCGGGCCGTCGGGCCACCACCGGTAGCAGGGGACGATGCCCGGGTCGACCAGCTCGAGCCCGGGGAACAGGCCGCTGATCTCGGCGTGCGTGCGGAACCGGCCGCTGCCCATCGGGCTGTGGACGAAGACCTGCTCCATCCGGCGGGCCAGCTCGCTGTCGGCGTTCTCCGGGTCGAAGAAGTGCGCGATCGCGACGACGCTGCCGGGGGCGAGCCGCTCGATGTAGCGCGCCATGATCGCCTGCGGGTCCACGGCGTCGTCGAAGTGGTGGATGGTGCCGACCTGGAACAGCGCGAGCGGCTGGTCCAGGTCGAGGAAGCCCTGGACCGACGGGTCGGCCAGCACCGTCTCCGGCTCGCGGATGTCCGCGGCGGAGAAGCGGGTGAACTCGTTGTCCTCCAGCAGCGCCTGGCCGTGCGCGATGACGGTCGGGTCGTTGTCGACGTAGGCGACCCGGGCCTCGGGCTGCAGCCGCTGCACCACCTGGTGGGTGTTCTCCGCGGTCGGCAGGCCGGAGCCGCAGTCCAGGTACTGGGTGATGGAGGTCTGGGTGGCGATGAAGCGCGCCGCCCGGATGAGGAACGCCCGGTTGTCGATCGCGAGCATGTTGACCTCGGGGGCCACCTGCCGGACCCGTTCGATGGTCTCCCGGTCGACCTCGTAGTTGTCCTTCCCACCGAGCGCGTAGTCGTAGACCCGGGCGATGCTGGCCTTGGTCGTGTCGATGTACGCGGGAGCGCGACCCTCGGTCGGCTGGGCCATCGGCGGAGTCCTCACTGCGTCGTCGGCGCCGTCGCGCCGGGTCGTCGGTCGGTGCCCGGGCGGCGCCCGTCGTGGCGCCGATCACCGGTGCGGGCCACCGTAGCGGACCGGCCCGACGGGCACGCACCGTCACCGTCCGGACGTGCCCGGTGATCGAGACCGCTGACGACCTGCGGACCCGCTGTGTAGGCTGGGTCACCCGATCGGCAGTCCCCGCAACCCGCAGGAGCCCGTCCCGGTGGTCCCCAGCCCGAACAGCCCCACCCCGCCCGGTGCCGACCGCGGCCCGACCGCGCGGCGCATCGTCCTCGGTTCCCACCTGCGCCGGTTGCGGGAGCGCGCGGGCATCTCCCGGGCCGACGCGGCGTACGCGATCCGCGGCTCGGACTCGAAGATGAGCAGGCTGGAGTCCGGCAAGGTCGGGTTCAAGCAGCGCGACGTGGCCGACCTGCTGACGATGTACGGCGTCGCCGAGGGCCCCGAGCGCGACCAGGTGCTGTCGATGGCCGAGGAGAGCAACGCCAGCGGCTGGTGGGCGCGGTACAACGACGTCGTCCCCGGCTGGTTCGAGGACTTCGTGGGTCTGGAGGCCTCGGCGTCGCGGATCTCGTCCTACGAGCTGCTGTTCGTCCCCGGCCTGCTGCAGACCGAGGACTACGCCCGCGCGGTCGTCAGCGGCGGCCACACCGATCTGCCGCCCGCCGAGCGGGCCGACGTCGAGAAGCGCCTGGAGGTGCGGCTGCGGCGCCAGCGCGTGCTGCACCGCAAGGACGCCCCGACCTTCTGGACCGTGCTCGACGAGGCCGTGCTGCACCGGCCGGTCGGCGGGGAGGCGGTCTTCCGCGCCCAGCTCGACCATCTGGTCGAGCTGTCGTCGCTGCCGAACGTCATCGTCCAGCTGCTGCCCTGGGACCTGTCCGGCTACGGCGCCGAGCACGCCTTCACCATGCTGCGCTTCGCGGAGCCCGAGCTGCCCGACCTGGTCTACCTCGAGGAGATGACCGGGTCCTCCTATCTGGACAAGCGGGCCGACGTCGAGCGCTACGGCCGGTCGATGGACCGGCTCACCGTCGACGCGCTCAGCCCGGAGCAGACCAAGCAGGCCCTGAGCAAGCTGCGCGCCGAGCGCTGACCTGCACCGACGTCGCTCCCGGGCGACGAACGGCACCACTGTCCCCGGTAGTGGGGGACACCGTCCGATGCCGACCGCCCACGGCCGGTGCGGCGCACTCGGGCGCGGCCGGACGACCGCCGGGCGCGTCCGTCCTGTTTTGCACGACCGAACTGCTTGCCCCCTGCTAGCTTCTCCGCAACGGAGAATGCACGTGCAGATGAGGTGAGCATTCGCATGGAACAGATGCACCTGAGCGGCCCCGCGGCGATCGATTCGCTGGCGTGGCGCAAGAGCGTGCGCAGCGGCTACCAGGGCAACTGCGTCGAGCTCGCCGTCGTGACCGGGGGGACCGTGGCGGTCCGCAACTCGCGGGACCCGCACGGCACCGTGCTCGCCTTCCCGGCGACCGAGATGGCCGCCTTCCTGGCCTCGATCAGGAACGGCGAGCTGGACGACCTCGCCTGAGCCGTCCCCGCTGACCTCCCGCGGGCGGCCGGCCCGACCCCGGCCGCCCGCGGTGAGCCGAGAATGATCTTCTCGGTGTAGGAAGGAACGGTGAGCCGTTCCGAGCAGGCCCCGTCCTACCGCGGCGCGAGCGCCCACTACCTGTCCCCGTCGCGACGGGACCCCGTCAAGGTCGGCTCCGAGGAGCCGGTCACCCGGCGGGTCATCGCGGGTGCGCTGGCCGCGCTGCACCTGCGGCCCGGGTCCCCGGTCGCCGTGCTCGACGTCGGGTCCGGCACCGCCGACGGGTTCGCCCTCCTCACCCGCCCGGCACCGGACGCCGCGCCGATCGTCGCGGAGGACCGGCTGCGCTACGTCGGTCTCGACGTCGATCCGGAGATGGTCGCCACCGCGCGGGACACCGTCGGTTCGCCGTCGGCGTCGTTCGTGCTCGGCGACGTGCGCGACGCGCTGCCCGACGGCGCGTTCGACCTCTACCTGTCCTGCGGGGTGCCGTACTCCCACCTCACCCGCGACGAGCTCGTCGCCGCACTGGGATCGGTGCTGACGGCCGTCGCGGCCCGGGGGCGGCGCGCCGCGGTCGTCGTCGACGTCCTCGGCCGGTACTCGGTGGAGTGGCAGCCCCGCTGGAGCACCGAGCGCTGGGACTACGCGATGAGCTTCTTCGCCGGCGGCGGCGGGGCGATCTCCGAGCCGATGACCTTCTACGGCCGCGCCGAACTCGACGCCACCGTCGACGCCGCGCTGGCCGGCAGCGGTGCGCGGCTGGTGTCGCGCACCGCCGTCGACCGGTCGGTCCTGGTGGGACGGCACACCGCCACCGGCACCTTCCACCCGGCGGTGCCGCGCTTCCGGACCCTGGTGAACGACCTGGTCCGCGACCCGTCCCGGGTCGACCCCGACGACCTCCGGTTCACCCCCGCGACCGGAGGCGCCCCGGAGGAGGTGCTGTCCTGGCTGCGCGGGTTCGCCGACCGCTGGAACGGCGCCCTGGAGCCGTACCGGGGGGCGGGTCCGCTCGCCGACGCCGACGCCGACCGGCTCGCCGGGACCCTGCTCGGACTCGAACGGGCCGCGGGACCCGGCCTGGGCCTCGGCCACTCGCTGACCATGACGCTGGTAGCCGAGCCCGCCTGAGCGTCGCCCCCGCGGGTCAGTGGTGCTTGTCGGTCAGCGGCGGGAAGCGGTTCGGGCCCTCGTCCTGCTCGAACATCTCCGCGGCGGGCCCGACGATGAGCCGGTCCGGCGGGGACGCCACCCCGGAGTCCTTGCCGGGGTAGTCGAACAGGCCCAGGACGTGACGCATCGCCTCGAGCCGTGCGCGCTTCTTGTCGTTGCTCTTGATCACCGTCCAGGGAGCGTCCTTGGTGTCGGTGTAGAAGAACATCGCCTCCTTGGCCTCGGTGTAGGCCTCCCACTTGTCCAGTGAGGCGAGGTCCATCGGGGACAGCTTCCACTGGCGCACCGGGTCGACCTGACGGATCAGGAAGCGGGTGCGCTGCTCGTCGCGTGACACCGAGAACCACAGCTTCACCAGGTGGACCCCGGACCGCACGAGCATCCGCTCCAGCTCCGGGGTGGCCCGCAGGAACTCCATGTAGGAGCGGGGGTCGGTGAAGCCCATGACCCGCTCGACGCCGGCCCGGTTGTACCAGGACCGGTCGAACAGCACGATCTCCCCGGCCGAGGGCAGATGCTGCACGTAGCGCTGGAAGTACCACTGGCCCGCCTCGCGCTCGGTCGGCTTCTCCAGCGCCACCACCCGGCAGCCGCGGGGGTTGAGGTGCTCGGTGAACCGCTTGATCGTCCCGCCCTTGCCCGCGGCGTCGCGGCCCTCGAACAGCACGACGATCCGGTTGCCGGTGTCCTTGACCCAGTTCTGCAGCTTCAGCAGCTCGATCTGCAGCAGCCGCTTCTGGCGCTCGTACTCCAGGCGGGACAGACGGTCGTCGTAGGGGTAGCCCTGGCGCCAGGTGTCGACCGGGCTGCCCTCGGGACCGACGAGAGTCGGGTCGTCGTCGTCGGAGTCGTCGACCCGGAAGTGCCCGGGGTCGGCCGCGGCGGGGTGCGGGATCAGGGGGTCGGGGGCGTCGGCCTGAGGCTCGACCGGGGTCTCGTCCACGTGTGGCAACGCTGCGCGCCGGTCATGGCCGCAGGGCCACACCCGGATGACGGCCGGGTGATCAGCGGGCAGCGGGACGGGGCCGGTCGTGCCAGTAGCCCTGCGCGTGGACCCGGTCCGGGGCGACGCCCGCCTCGTGCAGCAGCGCCCGCACCCGCGCCACCCGCGTGCTCTCGGTGGCGTTCCAGGCGTAGAAGTGCTCGCCGAGGCGGGCGGCCGCGGCACCGTGGGCGTCGGCCCAGTCGGCGACGGCGTCGAGCAGCGGGCGCCCGGGCCGCCGGCAGACCTCCACCGTCACCCCCGGATGGACGTCGGTGAGCCCGACGGCGTCGGCCGGGTCGCCGACCTCGACGAGCACCCGGCCCCGGTGGTGCGGCGGGAGCGCGGCGAGGATGCCGCGCACGGCGGGCAGCGCGGTCTCGTCGCCGGTGATCAGTACCTCGGTGGCGGGGCCCGGGTCCCACTGCACGCCGTGACCGGGGTTGCCGCGCCGCACGTCCGGCCCGGAGAGCAGGACGGGGTCGCCGGGCCGGGCGACCGCGGCCCACGCGCTCGCCGGGCCCGGCCGGGAGTGGCGGAACACGTCGAGGTCGACCTCACCGCGCCCCGGCCGGACCGCGGCCGGGGTGTAGCTGCGCAGCACCGGCCGCGTGCCGGCGGGCAGCTTCCGCAGCCGGGCCCGCCACTCGCGTTCCGGCAGGCCGGAGGTGAGCGAGGCGGGATAGCCGTCGTCCGGCGGGACCAGCAGCTTGACCCGCTGGTCCCGGCCGTGCGGGGCGAACCGCGACAGCTCCGGACCGCCCAGGACGATCCGCCGGAACCCGGGGGAGGGCACGCCGACGGCGAGCACCCGGGCGGCGAACAGGACGTTCGGCGACCCCGACAGGGGGCTCACCGGCCCAGCGTCCGCTCGATGTCGTCGAGCACCCTCTGCCCGCCGAGCGGCCCGACGCCGGTGATCCAGACCGACTGGTCGACCGGGTGCAGCCGCGGGAAGACCTGCGCGCGCACCGCCTGGACGGCCGGCGGCACCGCCGACGGCGACGCCGGGTCGGTCGCGGTCAGGAACACCTCGTCGGCGCGGGCCTGCTGGACCAGCTCGGGGGAGAGGTCCACCGAGATCGAGTTCTCCCAGTCCCGGGGCGGGATGGTGAACCCGGCGCACTCCAGGGTGCTGCCCGCGAACGACGTCGGCCCGTACAGGGTGAGCAGACCGTCGCGGGGGCGGATCATCTGCGCGGTCCGCCCGGCCGTGTCGTGGGTGCGCGCCACCTCGGCGCAGCGGTCCCGGTAGCGGGTGAGCAGCTGCTCGGTGTCGTCCTCGCGGCCGAGCGCCCGGCCGACGAAGCGGACGTTGTCCTGCCACGGGTCGGCCTGCGAGGCCATGAACGCCGTCGGCGCGATCGCGGTCAGCCGGTCGTACAGCGCGGCGTGCCGGGACTCGGTGCCCAGGATCAGGTCGGGTCGCTGGGCCGCGACCCGTTCCAGGTCGGGCTCGGCGACGGTCCCGACGACCGCCACCTGCGCACCGGCGTCGCCGAGGTAGGCGGGCACCCCGGTGCCCTCGGACAGGACCCCGGCCCCGACCGGCGGTGCGTCGAGGGCGACGGTGGTGTCGAGCTGCACCGGCTCCAGCACGACGACCCGCCGCGGCGCGGCCGGGACCGCGACCTCGCCGCGCGCGGTGGCGACCGTGCGGGTCTCCCCGCCGTCGGTGGGGCCCGAGCCGGGCGCGGAGCACGCGGCGAGGAACAGGGTGAGCAGGGCGGCGAGGGCCACCGCGGCCCGGGGCGGCGTCACGGACGGTCTCCTTCGGTCAGGTGAGGTGACCCTAACCCGGGACCGGTTCGGGATGGAGTGTCCGGTTCGACGGGAAACCGGTCGCCGCGAGCGCGTCACCGGGGCACCCTGTGGCGCGATGATCGAGCAGTTCGTCCGTGAGGGCTGGGTGCACGTCCCGGGCGCGTTCACGACGGCGGCGGCCGCCCGCTGTCGTGCACCCGGCGACGACGGATGGCACGTCGAGTCCTCCTTCACCGGGCCCGACGGCGGACCGCGGCTGTCGGTGGACTCGCGGGGCCGGTCCCTGCTGATGCTGTTCCTCTACTCCGACGTCGGCCCGGACGACGCCCCGACGCTGCTGCGCTCCGGATCCCACCGCGACGTCGCGCCACTGCTCGCGCCCCACGGTGCGGCCGGTGCGGACTGGCTGCCGTTCTGCGGCGAGGCCGTTCCCGCGACGGCGCGACGCCCGGAGGTCGCCGCCTGCGGCCGGGCCGGCGACGTCTACCTGGTGCACCCGTTCGTCGTGCACCGCGCCCAGGCGATGTCCCCGGCGGCCCGGCGGCCCCGGGTGATCGCCCAGCCACCGCTGGAGCCCGCGAGCGAGCCGGCGTTCGACCTGCCGGCCGGGACCGCGCCCGCCGAGCGCGTGGTGCGCGAGGCGCTGGGGTGAGGGGTCAGAGCTGCACCCCGCGGGTCAGCGCCCCGTCGACCACCAGGTTGGTGCCGCTGATCCGGCTCGCCCGCGGGCTGACCAGCGAAACCACCGCGTAGGCGGTCTCCTCCGGGGTGCCCATCCGGCCGGTCGGGTTGAGCCCCATCGCGTCCGCGTACAGCGCGGGGTCGTGCTGCTCGACGTTCGCCCACACCCCGCCGGGGAAGTAGACGTTGCCGGGGGAGACCGCGTTGGCCCGGATGCCCTTCGGCGCGAGGTCGAACGCCAGGCCGGAGACGTAATGCACGAGCGCGGCCTTCATGACGCCGTAGGAGCCGTCGGCGAAGTCGATCTCGCGGCCGGACACGCTGGACACCGCGGTGACCGAGGCGGCGTCGCTGCGCTCCAGGTGCGGCAGCGCGGCCTCCACCAGGCGCACGGTGTGCAGCAGGTCGACCTCGAAGCTCGAGCGCCAGTTCTGCTCGCCCGGGCCGATCGCCAGCGCGCTCACGTTCGCGACGACCGCGTCCACCGCCCCGAACCGCTCGGCGCTGTCGGCGACCCAGCGGCCGAGGGCCTCGCCGTCGGCGACGTCGACGGCGGTCCCGGCCACCTCGCCGGCACCCGCGGCGCGCAGCTCCTGCTCGGCGGCGGCGACCCCGTCGGCGTCGCGGGCGCAGAACGCGACCCGCGCGCCCTCCGCCGCCAGCCCGGCGACGACCGCGCGCCCGATCCCGCGCGACCCTCCGGTCACGAGCACGACACGTCCGTTCAGCAGCATGTCCATGGAAAGGGCCTCTCTTACAGGGAGCGGGCCTGCTCGCACAGGTGACGGTGGACGCCGCCGTAGGCCGCGGCGGCCGGGAGCAGCGCCTTCGCGATCTTGGTGACGGCGCTGTAGTTGGTGTCGACGACGTTGGCCAGCGGTGACTCCGCGGCCTGGGTGAGCAGCTGGTAGGCGTCCAGCCGGTCCAGCCCGTACAGCTCGCCCAGCCAGGCGATCATCCCGACCTGGCTGGCCCGCCACGCGTCCTCCAGCGGACGGGAGGACCCGACGACGAGGTAGTGGGTGTCGGTCTCGATCCGCGGCCACGCCGGGACCGGGGCGTTCTTGATCAGCTCGACGATCAGCACGACGTCCATCGCGCCCTCGACGGCCGTGCCGCAGCTCTCGCCCTCGCCCTGTCGGTAGTGGCCGTCGCCGACCGAGAACAGCGCACCGGGCACGTTGACCTGCAGGTAGCAGGTCGCCCCGGCGCGCATCTCCGGGGTGTCCATGTTCCCGCCGAACACGTCGGGCACCAGCGAGCTGCGCACCTCCCGCCCGGGCGGGGCGACGCCGACGGTGCCGAGCATCGGGTTGCACGGCAGCTCCAGGCGCAGGTCCGCGCTCGTCGCCTCGAACAGCACCGTCCCCGCGGCCCGGTCGAGCTGGTAGATCCAGGTCCGCTCGGGGAGCGGCTCGTGCAGCAGCGCCGTGCGGTCGGTCGTCGACAGCGCCCCGAACAGCGGGATCAGGGTGGAGGCACCCCAGTCCCGGGCCGGGGTCAGCTCCACGAGGTGGATGGCCAGGGTGTCGCCCGGCTCGGCGCCCTCGACGTGGAACGGCCCGGTCTGCGGGTTCACCTCGCTCATGTCGAGCACCGCGCTCGGACGGTCCGAGGTGGACGTGAGCCGCCCGGAGAACGCGTCCTCGGTCCACAGCCGCAGGCAGGTCCCGGGCGCGACCCGGCGCACCGGGGGCACGCCACCGAAGGTCCAGGCGAACTCGTGCCGTTCCGGCCGGTATTCCACGACGTGCATGGATCGCATCCTGGCCCCCTCCGCGCGTCGCGGGCAACGGTTTCCCGCCGCACCGAGACCACCCGGTCGTCGAACTCCCCGGGTGGGCCGCCGAGCCGGTACGTTGCCGCGATGGCCCGGTACTTCGACGTGCACCCGCAGAACCCGCAGCCGCGCAGCATCGGACAGGTCGTGGACCTCGTGCGCTCCGGCGGCCTGATCGCCTACCCGACCGACTCGTGCTTCGCGCTGGGCTGCTCGCTGGGCAACCGCGACGGCCTGGAGCGGATCCGGCAGATCCGCAAGCTCGACGACCGGCACCACTTCACCCTCGTGTGCGCGGAGTTCGCGCAGCTCGGGCAGTTCGTGCAGATCTCCAACTCCGTGTTCCGCGCGGTGAAGGCGTCCACCCCGGGCAGCTACACCTTCATCCTCCCGGCCACCAAGGAGGTGCCCAAGCAGCTGCTGCACCCGAAGAAGAAGACCGTCGGCGTGCGCATCCCCGACCACGCCACCACCCAGGCGCTGCTCGCCGAGCTGGGGGAGCCGCTGCTGTCCTCGACGCTGCTGCTACCCGGCCACGACGAGCCGATGACGCAGGGCTGGGAGATCAAGGAGGAGCTGGAGAACCAGGTCGACGCGGTCATCGACTCCGGGGACTGCGGCACCGAGCCGACCACCGTCGTCGACCTGTCCGGCGACGAGCCGGAGATCGTGCGGCACGGCGCGGGGGACCCGTCGCGGTTCGAGTGAGGACCCCTCCGGCGCGGCCGCCCGGCCGCCCGTCGTGCCCGTCCGGGTGCCCCCGGTGACCCGCCTGCGGGGGTCGCGCCGCCCGCCCGTCCACGATCCACCGCCCACCGCATCAGAGCGAGCGCTGGGCGGACCGACGAGTAGGCTTCGCAACCGTCCCGCCCGCTACCCGAGCGGGTACTGACGTGGCGTCCGATCCCGGGCGCCGTCCGAACGGTTCGGAGGACGATCGCGTGGCGCGAGACGACCCGCCGCCCCACCCGTCCGGCCCGGCGGGTGCCTCGGCCGGGGACGCGGTGCTGGCCGCGATCGCGCACCGGTTGCGGGCCCGTTCGGAGCGCCAGCAGCTGCTGACCGAACGGCTGCGTGCCGGTGAGCTGCGCCCGGGTGCGCTGGCCGACCTCGCCGAGCTCGCCGCGGCCGCCCGTCGGGGGGCCCGCGACGGCGACCACATCCTCGTTCTCGCCGGTGCCCCCCGCGGGCCCCGGCTCGCGGCCCCGTCGACCCCGCTCGGTCAGGCGCTCAACACCGTCGTCTCCGCGAGTGAGGCGGCCTCGCGCACGATCGTCCCGCCGACCCCGAGCGTCTCGGTCGACGCCACCGCCGAGCCCGTCCTGGGCCAGATCCTGGCCGAGCTGCTCGCCCACGCCGCGAGCGCCACCCCGGCCGGGGAGCGCATCGAGCTGCTGACCCGCTGGGGTCCCGACGGCGGGATCGTCGTCGAGCTGCAGGGCACCCAGTCCCCGCGCCACCGCACCCCGGTCGAGGAGTTGGACCGCGCGCTGGGCTCGGCGACGCCCGGTGGCCCGGTCGCCCCGCAGGAGATCGGCCTGCACGTGGCCGCGCGGCTGGCCCGCGCCATCGGCGCCCGGCTCGGCGTCCGCGCCCCCGCCGGGAACTCCGCGATCGCCCCGATCGCCGTGCTCCACCTGCCGTCCTCGGTCCTCGGCGGTGGCCGCTCCGAGTCCGCCGCGCCCGCCGCGGAGCCGCAGCCGGCCGGGTCCGTCGAGCAGGCCGGGACTGGGACGACGGGGTCGCTGCGCCGCCCGGCACCCGATCCCGCCCCGGCCGTGGCGGCAGACGTGCCGTGGCCGCCCCGGGAGAACCCGGCGGCGGAGCCCGAGCGCAGCTGGCCGCCGGTCGCCCCCGAACGGGTCGAGCCCGCGGCCTCCGCCGGGCTGCCCCGCCGTGCCCCCCGCCCGGCCGGCGGGATCGCGGCCGCGGCCCCCTTCGCCGGCTCCGGTGCCCCGGCTGCCCGTCCGCAGGCCCCCGGCCCGGCCGGTCCCGGACCGAACGGGTCCGGGTCCGGTACGCCCGGCCCGGGCCCGCGCCCGCCGTACGGGCCGCCGTCACCGGCCACGGGCCCGGCGCGCAACGGCGCCCCGCCACCGCCGCCCGCGCCTGAGGACCCCCCGGCCACCGAGGCACTGCCCGTCACCGGCGCGGCGGGGGCGACCCCGCCGGTGGAGCTGTTCGGACCGTTCGACTCGGAGGTGCCGGTGCCCGTGGACGACGCGGACGACACGCCGATCTTCGCGGCGGTCGCCTCGGCCTGGTTCCGTGAGCCGGGATCGACCGAGACGACGGCGCTCCCGGTCACGCAGAACGACAACTGGCGCACCGCGGGCGACGCCGAGTTCGACGCCGCCCGGATCCGGGCCGACCGGGTCGTCGACCTGCCGACCACCGCACAGGGCCTGCCGCAGCGTCTGCCCGGGCAGGCGATGGTGCCGCCGTCGTGGCGGGACACCCCGAACGGCCTCGCGCCGACCGGGTCGCGGGAGCGCCAGCCCGACCGGGTGCGCAACCGGCTGGCCAGCTACCAGCGGGGTCTGCGCGAGGGCCGCCACCGCGCCGCGGAGGACCACGGCCCGCACGGACCGGCCGGTGGTGCACTGAACGGCGCCGTCAACGGCGCGCCGGTGCCCGGCGGGCACCGCAACGGCCACCACCTCGACGACGGCGACGACCGCAGCGTCGGCTGATCACCACTCGTGCGGCGTCCCGGCGGCCCAGCCGTCCGGGTCGTCCCACGCCTGCAGGGTGCGGCCGCTGACGAAGCGCCGCCGCGCCCCGGTCACCGGGTCGTCGAACTCCAGGGCACGCGAGAGCAGCTGCAGCGGGCGGGTGAAGTCCTCCGGCGCCCGCCGGTGCAGCTCGGGGTAGACGTCGTCGCCGAGGATCGGCACGCCGAGCCCGTTCAGGTGCACCCGCAGCTGGTGGGTCCGCCCGGTGCGCGGGGTCAGCCGGTACAGGGCCCGCTCGCCCCGCAGCCCGGCGACCTCGACGCGGGTCTCGGCGTTCGGCTCGCCGTCCTCGGTGACGGCGGCGAACACCCCGGGCCGCTTCACGATCCGCGACACCTCGGTGCGCGGCAGCTCCAGGTCCGGGTCGAACCGGGCGAGCGCCTCGTAGGTCTTCGTGACCCGGCCGCGGGCGAACAACGTCTGGTAGGCGCCGCGCAGCTCGGGGCGCACCACCAGCAGCAGGACCCCCGCGGTGGCGCGGTCGAGCCGGTGCGCCGGGCTGAGCGCGGGCAGCCCCAGCTCGTGGCGCAGCCGCACCAGCACGGTCTGGCGGACGTGGCTGCCCCGCGGGATCGTCGCGAGCAGGTGCGGCTTGTCGACGACCACCACGTCGTCGTCCGCGTGCAGCACCGGCAGCCCGAACGGCACCGGTACCTCGTCGGGCTCGTCGCGGTAGAGCCACAGCGTCGTCGACGGCGTGTACGGCGTGGCCGGGGTGACCGGGCCGTCCGCGGTCACGATCTCCCCGGCCGCCAGCCGTGCGTCGATCCGCTCCGCGACGTGCGGGAACCGGTCGACGAGGTGGTCGCGCATCGTCGCCCACCCGCCGGTCGCCGGGGTGCGGACGCGGGCCGGCGCGAGGCCGTCGACCGTCGGAAGCGGGGACGCCTCCCGGGACGTGCGGCGCCGGCGGGATCTCACGGGGCAGCAGCCTACGATGGCCCCTCGTGAGCTGGACGTCCTACGGTGCCTACCTGTTGATCGTCGTCGGGCTGGTGCTGATGCCCGGCCCGGACACCTTCGTGATGCTGCGCGCCTCGCTGGTCGGCGGGCGCGCGGGCGGACTCTCGACGCTGGCCGGGGTGTTCACCGGCAACGCCCTGCAGGGCGGCGCCGCGGCGTTCGGGCTCGGTGTGCTCGTCGCGAGCTCGCACACCGCGTTCACCGTGATCCGCTGGGCCGGGGTGGTCTACCTCTGCGTGCTCGGGGTGCAGGCGCTGCGGGCCGCGCGCCGCGGGGACTACCCCGTCGTCCCCGACGGCGGTCCGCGGCTGCCGGCGCGGCGGTCGTTCCTGGTCGGCTTCGGCTCGAACATCACCAACCCGAAGGTGCTGGTCATGTACCTGTCGGTGCTGCCGCAGTTCCTCGTGCCCGGGGTGACGACCACGGCCGACGCGCTGCTGCTGGCGCTGTCGGTGGCGGTGCTCGGCGGCGTCTACGGGGTCGGCCTGGTCCTCGCCGTGCACCGGGCGCGGGCCTTCTTCACCCGGCGCCGCGTGCGCCGCGCCGGTGACGTCGTCGCCGGGGTCGCGCTGATCGGGTTCGGTGGGGCGCTGGCCGCCGCCTGACCTGCGGGGTTGCCCGCATGGTGGGTTTGAGTTCATGATGTGGGTACGACATCGTCGTCGATGCCAGGGGGGGTCATCGTGTCGGACACCGTCATCGTGGTGAACACGGCCGTCGCCGTGCTCGCCGTCGTCGTGCTGATCGTGAGGTTCCGGCTCAACCCGGTGATCTCCCTCGTCATCGGCGCCGTCTACCTGGGCCTGACCGCCGGCCTGGGGGTGACGGGGACGGTCGACGCGGTCACCGGCGGGTTCGGCGACATCCTGGCCGACGTCGGGCTGCTCATCGCCTTCGGTGTCCTGACCGGCGCGATGCTGCACCACGCGGGCGCCATCGAACGGCTGGTCTCCGCGCTGCTGACGGCCTGCGGCCCGCGCGGGATGCCCTACGCCACCGCCGTCACCGTCTCCACCGCACTCCAGTCGATCTTCGTCGACGTGCTGCTGGTCATCTCCGCACCGCTGGCCCGTCGGATCGCTCCGCGCATCGGGGACAAGGGGCTGCCGCGGATGGCGGCCGCGCTCGCGATCGGCCTGGAGTGCGGGATCGTGTTCATGGTCCCCGGTGTCGGTGCGGTCGCACTCGCCGGTGTGCTCGGGGTGCCGCTGGGCCAGATGCTGATCCTGGGCCTGGTCGTCGTTTTGCCGACCGTGCTCATCGCGACCGGGATCATGTCCGTGCTGCTGCGCCGCGGCTGGTGGGACCCGGCCCGCGACGAGCAGGAGCCGGTCGCCGCGGGCGTGCCCGCCGGTGCGGAGGCCGACTCGCCGGACACCGCCGCACCCGGCGCCGGGAGCGCCGGGGGACGGCCCACCGGTACCGGTTCCCCGGACGGCGGGGGCACGCACGGGGGAGACGGAGCCGGGCCCGGCGGGGGCGCGGTCCCGGCCGCCGTCGGTACCGCGGTGTCCGGCACCGCGCGTCGCGAGCTACCGCTGGCCGTGCTGTTCGGGCCGCTGCTGGTGGGCCTGCTGCTCATCGCCGCGGGCGCCGTCCTCGACGCGGCCGGGATCACCCACCCCGTCATCGCGTTCCTGGGCGAGCCGGTGATCGCGCTGCTGCTCGCGCTGATCGGGACCACGGCCGTCGTCGGGGTCGCCCACGGGCGCGGCATGGTCGAGGCCGCGGTCTCCGACGGGTTCCGCGAGAGCGGGCAGATCCTGATCCTCACCGGCGTCGGCGGCTCGCTCGCCACGACGATCTCCGAGGCGGGCCTCGGCGAGATCCTCGGCCGCTTCTTCTCCGCGAGTACCGCCGCACCGCTGCTCATGGTGTGGCTGATCGCCGCCGTGCTGCACGTCGCGATCGGGTCGGTGACGATCTCGGCGATCACCGCGGCCGGGGTGCTCGCCCCGGTCGCCCCGGTGATCGGTCTGGCCCCGGTCCTGATCGCGCTGGCCGCCGGCGCCGGTGCGCTGTTCGCCGTCCACGTCACCTCGAACACGTTCTGGCTGCTGCAGTCGCTGCTCGGGCAGTCCGTGCGCGGGACGCTCAAGACCTGCTCGGTCGGGGTCTCCATCGCCTCCGTCGTCGCGATCCTGGTGATCCTGCCGCTGTCGCTCGTCGTCTAGGGAGAGTCGTGTCGCAACTTCCGCTGTCCGGAGTCCGGGTGCTCGAGCTCGGCAACTACATCGCCGCCCCCACCGCCGGACGCCTGCTCGCCGACTTCGGCGCCGAGGTGATCAAGGTCGAGCGCCCCGGTACCGGCGACGAGATCCGCAACTGGCGGCTCTACGCCGGGGACACCTCGATGCTGTACCGGACGCTGAACCGCAACAAGCGCTCCATCACCCTCGACATGCGCTCGGCCGCGGGGAAGCAGGCCGTGCTGGACCTGGCCGCCCGCTCCGACGTGGTGCTGGAGAACTTCCGGCCCGGCACGCTGGAGAAGTGGGGGCTGGGCCCGGCCGAGCTCGACGCCGTCAACCCCGACGTCGTGCTCGTGCGGATCTCGGCGTTCGGGCAGACCGGGCCGCTGTCGTCGCGGCCGGGGTTCGCCGCCGTCGCCGAGGCGATGGGCGGGCTGCGCGCCCTCGTCGGGGAGGCCGACCGGCCGCCGTCGCGGACCGGGGTGTCGATCGGGGACTCGATCGCCGGGCTCTACGGCGCGTTCTCCGCGATGATGGGTCTCTACCAGCGCGAGAGCCGCACGGACCGGCCCGCGCTGGACCGGCGCTGCATGGACGTCGCGCTCAACGAGGCGGTGTTCTCGATGATGGAGTCCCTCGTCCCCGACCACCTCGCCTACGGCGTCGAGCGGCGCCGCGTCGGCGGGCGGATGGAGGGCATCGCCCCGTCCAACGCCTACGTCTGCGCGGACGGGGGCAGCGTCGTGATCGCCGGCAACGGCGACTCCATCTACGGCCGGTTCATGACCGTCATCGGCCGCGCGGACCTGGGCGCCGACCCGGAGCTGGCCTCCAACGCGGGCCGCTGGGCGCGCCGCGACGAGCTCGACGGCGCCATCGAGGCCTGGACCCGCTCGCTGCCCCGCGACGAGGTCCTCGCGAAGCTGGAGGAGGCCGGCGTCCCGGCCGGGCCGATCCACTCCGCCGCCGACATCGTCGCCGACGAGCAGTTCCGCGCCCGCGACATGGTCCAGTACTTCGACGTCGACACCGGCGGCGCCGAACCCGCACGGGTCGGGTTCCCCGGCATCGTGCCGGTGCTCGACGGCCGGTCGGTCCCGGTCCGCTCGGTCGGGCCGGACCTGGGCGCCGACACCGCCGACGTCCTCGGCGGCCTGCTCGGGTACACCCCGGACACGATCCGGGCCGCATCGGGGGAGGACGCATGAGCACCGACGGGGTCGTCCTGCGGGACGTCACGCTGCGCGACGGGCTCCAGCTCACCGGCAAGCCGCTGCCCACCGACCGCAAGGTCGGGCTGGTCCGCGCGCTGCTCGGCGCGGGCGTGCCGGAGCTGGAGATCGGGTCGCTGGCCCGCGGCGACCTGGTGCCGCCGCTGGCGGACACCCTCGACGTCGTCGCCGCGCTGACACCGGAGGAGCTGGAGCGCTGCTGGGTGTGGGTGGCGACGCCGCGGCACGTGCAGAAGGCGGTGGCCGCCGGGGCCCGCAACGTCCAGTACTGCTTCTCGGTGTCCGACGCGCACAACAACGCCAACATCGGCCGTGACACCGCCGTCTCCCTCGACGCGATGCCGCAGGCCGTCGAGTACGCGCGTGCCGCGGGCGGACGCATCCAGCTGTGTCTCGCGACGGCGTTCACCTGCCCGTTCGACGGACCGGTCGATCCGGACCGGGTGGTCGGGATCGTCGCCGACCCGCGCACCGCGGGCTCCTGCGACGTCGTCGTCTGCGACACCCTCGGTCAGGCGAACCCGGCCGAGGTCGGGTCGCTGGTCGGGCGCGTCGCCGCGGTCGCCGACGGCCGTCGCATCGCCTTCCACGGCCACGACACCTGGGGCCAGGGCGTCGCGAACGCACTCGCCGCGGTGCAGAACGGTGCGACCGTCCTCGACGGCGCGCTGGGTGGGCTGGGCGGCTGCCCGTTCGCGCCCGGTGCCAGCGGCAACACCGCCAGCGAGGACCTGCTGTTCGCGCTGCGCCCGGACTGGCTGACCCCCGCGGTGCTGGCCGACCTCGTGACGTGGTCGGAGGACCTGCTCGCCGAGCTGGGGGAGCCGATGCGCTCGGCGACCGCCCGCGGGGTCCGCTCGAACGCCCAGGCCTTCCCGTGGACGGCGGGGCCGCGCCGGGACCGCACGGACGACGGTCAGTAGCGCCGCGCGTAGGACGTCGGGGGCTCGCCGAACATCCTGGTGAAATCCCGGCTCAGGTGGGCCTGGTCGGCGTAGCCGAGGTCGGCGGCGACCTCGGCCCACCGGACCGGCACGCCCGCCGCCATCAGCTCGGTCACCTCGTGCAGCCGGTAGCGGCGGATGACCCACTTCGGACCGACCCCGACGTGGTCGTGGAACAGCCGTTGCAGCGAACGGACGCTGGTCGCGGTGTCGCGGGCCAGATCGTCGACCCGGACCAGCGACCGGTCCCCGGCCACGGTGGCCACGAGGTCCCGTGCCTGTGCCGCGGCCCGGTCCGGCCCGTCGGCGGGGAGCCTCGCGCGCAGGTGGTCGGTCAGCCCGTTCACGTCCGCGGTGACGACTCCGGCGACCGGGCATCGGCGGTCGGTGACGGTCGAGACGGGTGCGCCGACCAGCGCCCGGGCCGTGCCCGCCCGCAATGCCGCCCCGACCACCCGGCCGGTCCCGGTCAACTCGCGGTGGACGTACCGGGTCGCCGGCCCGGCCAGCATCGCGGCGGCCCCCGGCTGAACGGTCAGGTGCACCTGCGGGTAGGGGACGACCTTCTGCCGGTAGGGCCGGTCGTAGTGCCAGTCGACGATCCAGAACCGCTCGACGAAGCCCGCCAGGTCGGCCGGTGGGAGCACGGTGCGCACCCGCTGGTGACGGGCCCGGGCCGGCGGGAGGCGGCGGGGGTCCTCGTCCACGGTGGGCGAGTATGCCGGGATCCGGCGGAACCGTCGCGTTCGTCCAAGACCCCGGGCGCGCCCGGGCCCTAGCGTCGCCGTCATGCACCGTCACATCGCCGCCGCCGCGGCCGCACACGTCCCGCTCGTCGCGGCCGCGGCCCGGCTCCCGCTGACCCGTCCCACGCCGTGCTCGGAGTGGGACCTGCAGGACCTGCTCGGCCACCTCCTGTACTGGACCCCTGTGCTCGCCGAGGTGGGGCGGCGCTCCGGGCACGGACCGGCCGACGGACCCGAACCGACCGCTCCGGTCACCGGGGACTGGCCCGTCCGGCTCCACGCCGCCCGGGAGGACCTGGTGGTCGTGTGGTCGGAACCGGCGGCCTGGGACGGCACGGTGACCATGGGCGAACAGGTCCCGGCCGCCGTCATCGGCGGGATGGTGCTGGGTGAGCTCGTGGTGCACGGATGGGACCTCGGCCGTGCGGTGGGAATCGATCCGCAGTGGCCCGCGGAGGTCCTCGACGCCACGCTCACCGCGGTGTCGGCCATGGCGGAGCAGGGGCGGGGCATGGGTGTTTTCGCGCCCGCCGTCGAACCGGGCCCCGGGGCGACGCCGATCGAGCGCATCGTGGCGCTGACCGGCCGGGACCCCGGCTGCGGTCGCTGAGCCGGCCGCCGGGTCAGCCCGGCGGGCGCCCGCCGAGGGTGCGGGTCAGTCGCTCCGCGGCCCCGACCAGCAGGTCCACGCACTTCTCGCACTCCGAGCGGCCGAACCGGATGGTCGGTCCGCTGACCGTGAGCGCCGCGGTCACCTCCCCGGCGTGGTCGAACACCGGCACGGACAGTCCGGAGCCGCCGTCGTCGCGCTCGGCGACGGTGATCGCGAACCCGTCGCGGCGGGTGTCGTCCAGCAGCGCGCGCAGCGTCTCCGGGTCGGTCACGGTGTACTCGGTCAGCGACGGCAGCGGGCCGGCCAGCACCTCCGCGGCCAGCTCGGGGGCCCAGGCGAGCAGGACCCGGCCCGCCGAGCCGGTGTGCAGCGGGATTACCTTGCCGACGTGCATCTCCCGGCGCAGTGCGTGCCGCGTCTCGGCGACGGCGACGCACACCCGGTGCCTGCCCTCGGCCCGGAACAGCGACGCGGTCTCCCCGGTGGTGTCGCGCAGCTCGCGCAGCAGCGGCCCGGCCAGCTCCAGCAGGTCCACCCCGCGGGCCGCGGCCCCGGCCCAGTAGGCCATCCGGATCCCGATCCGGACCCGGTCCCCGACCCGGTCCAGCAGCCCCTCGGCGACCATGTTGGACACCAGCCGCTGCACCGTCGAGGTCGGGATGCCGGTCGCCTGCTGGATCTCGCCCAGCCCGAGCACGGGGCGCTGCAGGGTGAAGGCGTCCAGGATGTCGGTGATCTTGCCGAGGACCAGGAGCCGCTTCGGGCCCTCGCTGGTCATCCCGCGACCCGGTCCAGGAAGGCCCCCGCCGCCTCGCGGTAGCGCTCCCAGGCCGCCGGTGCCGGGTCGGCCTCGTAGCGTGCCGGTTCGGCACCGGCGCTCCACGACGGCGGCGTCGCGCCGCCGTGCAGCGCCCACGCGGCCTGGCGGGCGGCGCCGTCGGCCACGTACTCGCCGGGCTCGGGCACCCGCACCGGCACCTCGAAGACCTGCGCGGCGATCCGGCAGACCGCCTCGGAGCGGGCCGCCCCGCCGACCAGGGTCACCCCGGACACGGTGACACCCTGCTCGCGCAGCGCCTCCAGCCCGACCCGCTGCGCGGACAGCATGCCCTCGACCGCGGCCCGGGCCAGGTTCTCCCGGGTCCCCGACGCCAGCGTCCAGCCGTGCAGTGCGCCGGTGGCGTCGGGCAGGTTCGGGGTCCGCTCGCCCTCCAGGTAGGGCACCACGACCAGGCCGCCCGCGCCCGGCTCGGCGGACAGCGCGAGGCGGCCCAGCTCGTCGTGGTCCACGCCGAGCAGCCGCCGGGTCGCATCCAGCACCCGGGAGGCGTTGAGCGTGCACACCAGCGGCAGGTAGGCGCCGGTGGCGTCGGAGAACCCGGCGACGATCCCGGAGGGGTCCTGGGCTCGACGCTCCGAGCGGGCGAACACCGTGCCGGAGGTGCCCAGCGAGACGACGACGTCGTCGCCGGCGTCGACACCCAGCCCGGCGGCCGCGTTGTCGCCCGCCCCGGCGCCGACCCGGATCCCGCCCGGCCCGTCGACGGACTCGGCCGGGCCGAGCAGCCGCGGCAGCGCCGGCGTCGACCCGAAGAAGCGTTCCAGCAGCTCGGGGCGGTAGTCGACGCCGTCGAACCAGCCGGTGCCCGAGGCGTCGGACCGGTCGGTGACCAGTTCGTCGAGACCCGCGCCGCCGGGGACCCCGCCACCGCGGAGCTTCCAGGTCAGCCAGTCGTGCGGCAGGCACACCGCCGCGGTGCGGGCGGCGTGGTCGGGCTCGTGCGCGGCGAGCCAGCGCAGCTTGGCCAGGGTGATCGAGGCCACCGGGACGACGCCGGTCGTCTCCGCCCACTGCTGCGCGCCGAACTCCTCGACGAGCTCGCCGGCGGCGGCGGCCGAGCGGGTGTCGTTCCACAGCAGTGCGTCGCGGACGACCTCGCCGCGCTCGTCGAGGCAGACCATGCCGTGCTGCTGGCCCGCGACCGACAGCGCCGCGACGCCGTCGAGGCCGCCCGCGTCGTCGATCGCGGCCTCCAGCGCCTCCCACCAGAGCCGGGGCGCGATCTCCGTGCCGTCCGGGTGTGCGGCGCGCCCGGAACGGACGAGCTCGCCGGTGTCGGCGTCGCGGACCACGACCTTGCAGGACTGGGTGGAGGAGTCCACCCCGAGCACCAGTGCCATGCCCCCAGCCTGCCATCGCCGGACCGGCGCGGCGGGAGACAGGCGGGGTGGATCGGTGCCAGGGTGGTCCCATGAGTGACGAGCAATGGTTCTACTGCCTCAAGCACGGCACCGTGGAGACCGCCGAGGGCTGCCGGTCGGCCGACCGGCTCGGCCCGTACCCGGACAAGGCCACCGCGGCCCGCGCGCTGGAGATCGCCAAGGAGCGCACCGAGTCCGAGGACCGCAAGGACCGTGAGTGGAACGCCGGGGGCTCCGGGGCGTCCTGAGATGAGCGCGTCGAGCGACGGAGGACGGGTCGTCGTCGTCACCGGCGGGAGCCGGGGGATCGGGCGGGCGGCGTGCGCGGCGTACGCGGCCCGCGGCGACACGGTCGTCGTCGCCAGCCGCAGGGCCGAGGCGTGCACCGCGCTGGCCGCGGAGCTGACCGCGGAGCACGGCACGCCGGCACTGGGCGTCGGCTGCCACGTGGGCCGCTGGGCGGACTGCGACGCCCTGGTGGACCGGGTGCTCGCCGAGTACGGCCGGATCGACGTGCTGGTCAACAACGCCGGCATGTCCCCGCTCTACGGGTCGCTCACCGAGGTCACCGAGGAACTGTTCGACAAGGTCCTCGCCGTGAACCTGCGCGGCGCCTACCGGCTCGGGGCCCGCTGCGGGGAGCTCATGGCCGCGGCGGGCGGCGGCGCGATCGTGAACGTCTCCTCGGTCGCGGCGGTGATGCCGGGCCCCGGCGAGCTGCCCTACGCGCTGGCCAAGGCCGGGCTCAACGCCCTGACCGTCGGGCTCGCCCGCGCCTACGCGCCGTCGGTGCGGGTCAACACGGTGATGCCCGGTCCGGTCCGGACCGACATCGCCGAGCACTGGACCGAGGAGTTCCGCACGCGGATCGCCGGCACGGTCCCCGCCGGACGGGTGGGGGAGGCCGCCGAGGTCGTCGGTGCCATCCTCTATCTGACCGGGCCGGACGCCGGCTACACCACCGGCGCGACGATCAAGGTCGACGGCGGGATGGCGTGGTCGACGTGAGGTCCCCGGCCGACGTCGTCGACCGTGCCGCGCTCGGGGCCTGGCTGCGCGACCGGGGCCTCGGCGACTGGTCCGGCGAGCTGGAACCGGTCGGCGGCGGCACCCAGAACGTGGTGCTGCGCACCGTCGTCGACGGCAGGCCGCTGGTCCTGCGCTCCCCGCCGGTGCACCCGCGGCCGGGGTCGGCCCGCACCATCGCCCGCGAGATCACGGTGCTCGGCGCGCTGCGCGGCACCGACGTGCCGCACCCGGAGCTCGTCGCCGCGTGCACCGACGCCGGGGTGCTCGGCAGGCCGTTCTACCTGATGTCCGACGTGGACGGCGTCAACCCCGGCGAGCGGGTCTCGCCCGAGCAGGCCGCGACCCCGGCGCTGCGGCACGGCGCGGTGCTCGACGTGGCCCGGGCCGCGGCCCGGCTGGGACGTCTCGACCCGGCCGCCGTCGGGCTCGACGGGCTGCGCCGCCCCGGCCCGTTCCTGGAACGGCAGGTGCCGCGCTGGACCGGGCAGCTGGCGTCCTACTCCGAGGTGCCCGGCTACGACCCGGGCGACCTGCCCGACGTGGCCGTCGCCGCGGACTGGCTGACCCGGCACCGGCCGCCCGAGCCGGAACCGGGCGTCGCGCACGGGGACCTGCACCTGAACAACGTGCTGCTGGACCGGACCCGGCCGCGGGTGGCCGCTGGTCGACTGGGAGATGTGCACCGTCGGTGACCCGCTGCTCGACCTCGGCTGGCTGCTGGTCACGTGGCCGGTCGACCCGGTCGGGTTCGGCGCCGGGACCGAGCTCGCCGGGTACGGCGGGCTCCCCACCCGGGCCGAGCTCGTCGCCGCCTACGCCGACGCCGGCGGCCGCGACACCACCGGCATCACCTGGTACGCGGGGCTGGCCGCGTTCAAGCTCGGCGTCGTGCTGGAGGGCACCTGGGCGCGGGTCGCCGCGGGCGAGGCGGACCGCGCGGTGGGGGAGCGGCTGCACGGCGCGGCCGTCGCGCTGCTGGAGCTGGCCGTGCGGATCGCCCGCGACGAGTGGGCCGTCAGCGCGGGGTGAGCCGCACCGGGATGCCGCCCACCGGCACCGGCAGCGAGGTGTTGTCCCAGCGCAGCCGGTAGGAGGGCTCGACGCTCCACCGGTAGCGGCGCAGCATCTCGTGCAGGATCGCGGTGACCTCCAAGGTCCCGAAATGCAGCCCGATGCACTTGTGCACACCACCGCCGAACGGGATCCACGCGTCGCGGTCGGAGCGGTCCTCCCGCCGGCCGGACCCGAACCGCTCGGGGTCGAAGCGCTCCGGGTCGGTCCAGCAGGACCGGTCGTAGTGGTTCACCGCCTGCGCGACGACGACCCGCGTCGCCGCAGGCACGTGGTGCCCGGCGACCGCGGTGTCCTTCACCGCCGTCCGCATGACCAGCGGTACCGGCGCGTCGAGCCGCAGGGCCTCCCGGATCACCAGGTCCAGCGAGGTCAGCTCGCGCAGCTCGGCCACGGTCGGGGCGCGGTCGGAGATCCGCTCGGCGAGCGCGTCGGACTCGGCGCGGCAGCGCTCCTGCCAGACCGGGTTGCGCGCGAGGTGGTGCGCCGCCGACGCCGTCGTGGTGGTCGACGTGTCGTGCGCGGCCATCATCAGGAAGATCATGTGGTTGACGACGTCGTCGTCGGAGAACGTCTCGCCGTCGTCGGTGCGGGCGTGGCACAGCGCGGAGAACAGGTCGGTGCCCTCACCCGCACGCTTGGCCGCCAGGTTCTCCCGGAACCAGTTCTCCAGCACCACCCGCCCGCGCAGCCCGCGCCGCCACCGGGTACCGGGCAGGTCCTTGCGGACGAAGGAGTTCGCGGCCCGGACGCAGTCGACGAACGCCCGGTTCACCGCCTCGGCCTCCGGCCCGGAGCGGGCGTCCATGAACACCGCCTGCGCGACGTCCAGGGTGAGCCGTTTGAGCGCCGGGTAGAGCCGCAGCCGCTCCGGCCAGGTCGGCAGCACCTCGCGCACGACGGGGGTGGTCGCGGCGACGTAGCTGGAGATCCGGTCAGCGGTGAAGGCCTCCTGCATGATCCGCCGGTGCGCGCGGTGCTCGTCGAAGTCGAGCAGCATCAGGCCGCGGTGGAAGAACGCGTCGACCGTCGCGCGCCACCCCTCCTGGGAGAACGCCTTGTCCCGGTTGGTGAGCACCTCCCGGGTCGCGGCCGGGCCGGTCACGACGATCGCCCGGCCGACCGGGGACCGCATCCACCACACCGGGCCGAGTGCCTCGGTGCGGGCGCGGGTGAAGCGGTGCCCGAACCGGATGTAGGCCAGCGCGTGGCCGAGCAGCGGCATGCCCTCGTCACCGGGGACCTCGGCCAGCCCGTGCGGTGCCGGGCCGAACGGCACGGGGCGGTGGCTCCGGGCGCCGGTGGCGAGCAGCGCGTCGTCGAGCCGGTCGGGTGCGGGCAGGGTGAGGACGGACGACCAGCGCTCACGCGCCTGCTGCACCAGCTTCACGGCATTGCTCCTCGGGCCTCGACGTCGGTGTCCCCGCCGAAGTTAGACACATACGGCAGAACTGTCCAGATGGTGGACGGGTCGTGTCATGATGTCTCCCATGAGCGAGCGGCGGACGATGGCGCGGCGGGCCCGCGACGAGCTGCGCGGTGAGGTCCTCGACGTCGCCGAACGCCTCGCGGTCGCGGGGGAACGCCCGTCGATGCCCGAGCTCGCCCGCCGGGTCGGGGTCAGCAGGCAGACCCTCTACAGCGAGTTCGGCGACCGTGACGGCCTCGCCGCGGCCCTGATGCTGCGCGCCACCGACCGGTTCCTCGACCGGATCGAGGCCGCCCTCGACGGAGAGTCCGACCTGTACTCGGCCTGGGTCGCCGCGGTCGACGCCGCCCTCACCGAGGCGGGGGAGAACCCGCTGATCAAGGCCCTGCTCAGCGGCGACGCGGCGGTCCCGTCCGCGTTCGGCGCCGACTCCGGTCCGATCATCGCGGCCGCGGCCGAGCGGTCCGCGGGCTATCTGCGCCGGGTCCGGCCCGGGGCCCGCGAGCACGACGTCCGGCTCGCCGCCGAGACCGCCGCCCGGCTCACCGTCAGCCACATGGTGCTGCCCACGGGCCCGGCCGCGCGCTCGGCGGAGGACATCGCGACGGTGGTGGTGCGGACGCTCGGCGACGCCTAGCTCCGGACGGCGTCGCCCGCCCCGCGGGGCAGCCGCGGCACGTCCGGCGCCACCACCAGCGCCGGCCCGCCGGAACCGTCAGCTGACGATCACCACGTGCAGTGTCCGCGGCCCGTGCACACCCTCCACCCGGTCCAGCTCGATGTCGCTGGTCGCGCTCGGCCCGCTGATCCAGGTGTGCGGCCGCGCCGGGTCCAGCGCCGCCACCGCCTCCGGCACACCGGCCACGACCTGGTCGGCGCGGATCACGCAGACGTGCAGGTCGGGGACCAGCGTCGCGGCGCGCCGGCCCTGGCCCGGACCGTGGTCGAGGATGATCGTGCCGGTCTCGGCGATGCCGACCGCGGCCGTCGACAGCACGCCGTCGCAGCGGTCCAGCTCCGACACCGCGACGTCCGGCCCGTCCGGGACGACCTCGACGTCGTCGGGCACCAGGCCGGCCGGGAAGCCCGGCGGCACCAGGATCCGCAGCGGGCCGGAGCCCGCGAGCGGGGGCCGGCCGGCCAGGGCACCGGCGACCCGCGCCGCCGCGGTGTCCGGGTCCGCCCGCTCGACGACGGCGCGGTAGTCCGCGACCCGCTCGTCGAACAGGTCGACGACCTGCGCGTGCGGCAGCGACCGGTCGGGGACCGGCCGGACCACCTCGACGTCGAGCACCGGCTCGACGTCGGGCACGTCGGTCAGGGCCCGCCGGGCCTTCGCCAGGATCGCCTCGCGCGCGCTCATGCCCCGTCCCCGTTCCTGCGCCCGCCGTCGGTGTCGTCGCTCCGGCTCCGCCCGCCGTCGGTGTTGTCGCTCCGGCTCCGCCCGCCGTCGGTGTTGTCGCTCCGGCTCCGCCCGCCGTCGGTCCTGGTCCACCACTCCCGGAAGGACTCGGCTGCCGGTACCGGCACGTCGCGCGAGTCCGACCAGGCGCTCGCCGGGCCGGGCACCGCGCCGAGGATGCTGCGCCCGCCGGGCGCGGTGCGGCCCAGCCGCCCGGCCAGCCTCCCGCCGATCCCGGCGACACGTTCCGCGGCGCCGGTGCGCGTGGCCGAGGACAGCGTCCACGACGCCGCCCGCATCGCGACGTCCTGCACCGACGGCACCCGGCTCGCCCGCCGGTGGGCGTCGACGACCTCGGCGCGCAGGTGCACCAGCACCTCGGGGATGTCGATGCGGACCGGGCAGACCTCGAAACACGCCCCGCACAGGCTGGAGGCGTACGGCAGCGAGTCGGTCTGCGGGTCGGTGCCCACCCCCCGCAGCTGCGGGGTGAGGATCGCGCCGATCGGGCCCGGGTAGACCGAGCCGTAGGCGTGTCCGCCGGTGCGCTCGTAGACCGGGCACACGTTCAGACAGGCCGAGCAGCGGATGCAGCGCAGCGCCTGCCGCCCGGTCGGGTCGGCGAGCACGTCGGTGCGGCCGTTGTCCAGCAGCACCACGTGCACCTCCTGCGGCCCGTCGCCGGGGGTGACCCCGGTCCAGGTGGAGGTGTAGGGGTTCATCCGCTCCCCGGTCGAGGACCGGGGGAGCAGCTGTAGCATCACGTCCAGGTCCTGGAAGGTCGGCAGGACCTTCTCGATCCCGACCACCGACACCAGCACCTCGGGCAGGGTCAGGCACATCCGGCCGTTGCCCTCGGACTCGACGACGGTGAGCGTCCCGGTCTCGGCGACGGCGAAGTTCGCCCCCGACACCGCCACCTTCGCCCGCAGGAACTTCTCCCGCAGGTGCTCCCGGGCCGCGGCGGCCAGGCGCGCCGGTTCGTCGGTCAGGTCCGCCGGGGCGGCGCGCCCGGCGCGGCCCATCTCGCGCAGGAAGATCTCCCGGATCTCCGCGCGGTTGCGGTGGATCGCCGGGACCAGGATGTGGCTGGGCAGGTCGTCCCCGAGCTGCACGATCAGCTCGGCGAGGTCGGTCTCCCAGGCGTGGATGCCCGCGGCCTCCAGCGCCGAGTTCAGGTCGATCTCCTGGGTGGCCATCGACTTGACCTTGACGACCTCGTCGGTGCCGTGCCGCCGCGCGATGTCGACGACGACCGCGTTCGCCTCGGCCGCGTCGCGCGCCCAGTGCACGGTAGCGCCGGCCGCCGTCAGCGACCGTTCCAGCTGCTCCAGGTAGTCGGGCAGGTGCCGCAGCACCCGGTTCTTGATGGCCTCACCGGCCAGGCGCAGCTGCTCCCAGTCGTCGACCTCGCCGACGACGCTGCCGCGCTTGGTGCGGATGGTGGACGTGGCATGGGCCAGGTTGCGGCGCAGCTGGGAGTCCTCCAGCGCGGCGCGCGCCGCCGCCGGGAACGCCGGGGTGCCGAGGAACGTGCCGCTCATGCCGGCACCCCCGCGCTGCCCGCCGAGCGCGGGGTCGCGGCGCGCTCGTCGCGCGCCTCGATCACCGGCTCGGTCGAGGCCAGGACCTCGGCCAGGTGCATCACGCGCATCCCCGACCGCTGCCGCGACAGCAGCCCGCCCACGTGCATCAGGCAGGAGTTGTCCCCGGCGACCAGCACCTCCGCGCCCGTCGAGCGGACGTGGCGGGCCTTGTCGTTGCCCATCGCGATCGAGGTCTCGGAGTTCTTCACCGCGAACGTCCCGCCGAACCCGCAGCACTCGCCCGAGCCCGGCAGGTCGAGCAGGGTCAGCCCGCGGACCGCGCGCAGCAGCCGGGTCGGCCGGTCGCCGACCCCCAGCATCCGCAGCGAGTGGCAGGTCGGGTGGTAGGTGACGCGGTGCGGGAAGTAGGCCCCGACGTCGACGACGCCGAGCACGTCGACCAGGTACTCGCTCAGCTCGTACACCGGCGGTGCGGACTCGACGCCGCGGACCAGACCCGGGTCGCCGGAGCGGTGGGCGACCAGGCCGTGCTGGTGGCGCACCGAGCCCGCGCACGACCCGGACGGGGCGAGGATCGCGTCGTACCCGGCGAAGGCGTCGAGGTGGTTGCGGACGAGCGGGACGGCCTCGTCGAGGTAGCCGGTGTTGACCATCGGTTGCCCGCAGCAGGTCTGCGCGGCGGGGAACTCGACGTCGACACCGAGCCGGCGCAGCAGGGAGACGACGGCCCTGCCGGTGTCCGGGAACAGGGCGTCGTTGAGACACGTGACCATGAGGCCGACGCGGGGCCGGGAGATCGGCATGGCGCCTCCGGTGAAGTGGTGGGACGGAGGGTGTGGTCCGACCAAGGTAGCGGTATGGTCGGACCACACACAAGCAGGAGGACGACGTGCGTGTTCCCGCCGCCCACGAGATGGTGCTCGCCCACGTCGAGGAGCGCCTGACGAGTGGCGAGTGGCGCCCGGGGGACCGGCTGCCGCCGGAGCGCGAGCTCGCCGCGACGCTGGGCGCGTCCCGCCAGGCGGTCCGCGAGGCACTGCGGGTGCTGCAGGCCCAGGGTGTGATCCGCTCGCAGGTGGGCACCGGCGCGGACTCCGGGACGGTCGTCGTGCCCGCCCCGGCGCGGGCACTCGGCCGGGTGCTGGCCCTGCACCTCGCGGTCGACTCGTTCCCGGTGGACGACGTCACCGCGGCCCGGGTCATGTTCGAACGGTTCTCCGCCGGTCTGGCCGCGCGCCGGCGCTCGGCGTCGGACCTGCTGGAGTGGACGGCCGCGCTGGACGTCATGGACGACGACCTCGACCCGGCCGCCTTCAGCGACGCCGACATCGCCTTCCACGTCGCGATCGCCGCGGCGGCCGGGAACCGCCTGGTGGGGGAGCTGACCCGGGCGATCCGGGAGTCGGTACGCGGGGTGCTGCTCGACGCGATGCAGGCCCAGGGGGACTGGCCCGCGCTGCGCGAGCGGCTGCGGGCCGAGCATCGGGAGATCCACGCGGCGCTCGCCGACGGCGACGGGACGCTGGCCGCGGACCGTATCGAGGCGCACATCCGCGCCTTCCACGGCCGGGTCGGACCTGCCTAGGCTCAGCGCCGTGACCACCTCCGACCTGCCCGACGCCGCCGTCGTCGCGGTGTCCGCCCAGTACCGTCGCGGGTTCGCCGACCTCGTCTCCTCACTCGACGCCGCGCAGCTCGCGGCGCCGAGCCTGTGCGCCGGGTGGGACGTGCGGACCGTCGCCGGGCACCTGGTGTCCGCACTGACGACGTCGGTGCCGTCGTTCCTGGTGCAGGTGCTGCGGGCACGGGGGAACCTGGACCGGGCGGTCGACCGGGACGCCCGGCGGGCTGCGGGCCGGCCGGTCGCCGAGATGGTCGCGGTGCTGCGGGAGCGGGCCGACAGCTCCTTCGCCCCGCCCGGCATCGGGGCGCGGGGCCCGATGACCGACGCGATCGTGCACACCGCCGACGTCACCGTCCCGCTCGGGCTGCCGTTCGACCCCGACCCCGTCGACGTGCGCATCGCGCTCGACTTCGTGGTCGGGACGGTCCCGCTCGCGTTCACCACACGGCGCCGGCTGGCGGGCCTGCGGTTCGTCGCCGACGACGCCGGGTTCGCGCGGGGCGAGGGCGCGGAGGTCCGGGGACGCGGCGTCGACGTGCTGCTGGCCGCCTGTGGGCGCCCGGCCGTGCTGGACCGGCTGACGGGGGACGGCGTCGCGACGCTCGCCGCCCGGCTGACCGGCCGCTGACGCCGCAGTCCTCTGGTCATCCCGCGTCCGTCGCCGGGTCGACGCGTTGCTCAGTTCACGCGTCGCTCCCGCGGCCGGTCCGGGCGCCGGTCCCGCGTCCCGTTCATGCGCGCCGAACCGGAGAACGCGCGCGCGATCGGGCGCGCGTTCTCCGGCCCGGCGAGCGGACCGGTGTGCGGGGCCGCGCGTGGCCCGGCGGGCCGGTGACCGGGGGGCCGGGGGACCGGCGACGGGTGTGTCAGGTGTTCGCGTCGCGGTGCAGGCCCAGCAGGTGGACGTAGGCGGCGGCCGACAGCGGGATCGAGTTCCGTTCGGCCTCGCCGAGCTCGCGACGCACCTTCCCCGGGACCCCGGCGACCAGCGACCCGGGCGGCACCACCGTGCCCTGGGTGAGCACCGCGCCCGCGGCGATCAGCGACCCGGCGCCGACGCGCACCCCGTTCATGAGTACCGCGCCCATGCCGATCAGCACGTCGTCCTCGACGGTGCAGCCGTGCACGACGGCGCGGTGGCCGATGGTGACGCCGTCGCCGATGGTTGCGGGGGAGCCGGGGTCGGCGTGCAGGACGGAGCCGTCCTGGACGTTGGTGCGGGCGCCGAGGGTGATCGGGGCGAGGTCGGCCCGGATCACGCACGTGTACCAGATCCCGGTCTCCGGACCGACGCTCACCTCGCCGGCGAGCACGGCGCCGGGCGCCACCCAGGCCTGCTCGTGGACCTGCGGGGTGTGGCCGTTCACGGTGATCATGGGGTCAGCCTAGGGCGGTCTCGAACGCGGCGAGGACGTCGTCGCTGAACAGGACGAACCGGACCTCGGTCACCGCGGTGCCCGTCTCGGCGACCTCCCGGACGGTGGCGACGGCGATCCGGGCGGCGTCGGCGACCGGCCACCCGTAGACCCCGGCCGAGACAGCGGGGAACGCGACGGTCCGGGCGCCGAGGGAGTCGGCGACCCGCAGCGACTCGCGGTAGGCGCTCGCCAGCAGCGCCGAGCGGTCCTCCCGCTTCGCGTACACCGGCCCGACGGTGTGGATCACCCAGCGGGCGGGCAGGTTCCCGGCGGTCGTCGCGACGGCCTGTCCGGTGGGGAGCCCGTCGGGCAGGTCGCCGGCGCGCAGCCGCTCGCACTCGGCGAGGATCGCGGGCCCGCCACGCCGGTGGATGGCGCCGTCGACGCCGCCCCCACCACGCAGACCGGAGTTGGCGGCGTTGACGACGGCGTCGACCCGGGCCTCGGTGATGTCCCCGCGCTCGCAGACGATCCTCACGCGCGTGCCTCCTCGCGCAGCCGTCCCAGCAGCGGGATGGCCGCGATCTTGTCCTCGGTCAGGGACTCCCACACGATGCCCCCCTCGGGGCGGTTCCGCCGGTGCTCCCGGCAGTCGACGACGCGGTCCGGGGTGACGATCAGGTCGACCGGCGCGTCGTGGTCCGCCCACGGGATGACGCCGGCGTCGCGCAGCTGCAGCTCGTGCACGGTGGTGACGACGAGGGTGTCGTCGGAGATCAGTCCCGCCGCGCGGGCCAGCGCGAACTCCAGGTCGGCGAATCCGCCGCCCTTGCCCAGCCGCGCCCCGTCCGCGCCGACGGCCACACAGCCGGTGACGACGAGGTCCACCGGCTCCAGCTCGTCGACGGCGACCCGGCGGGCCGACCGCGTGGCGTTCTTGATCGACACGGCGCGGTGGGGCGGGTCGGCGAGGTGGTCGGGGTCCAGCAGGAAGAACGGGTCGTCCTCGGCCAGCCTCGGGACGGCCATGTACACGGTCTTGCCGTCCTCCAGCGCGTACCGGCGCACCGGGAGCTGGGCGGAGTCCGGGTTGGACTTCACGGTGCGGGCGGTGCGCCACACGTCGAGCTCGCGCAGCCGCCGGGCCGCGGCCTCGGCACCGACGAAGTTCGAGATCCGGTTCCGCGCCCCCGGGAACCGGGAGGCCTTCTGCTCGGTCAGCGCGGTCCAGACCTCCTCGCGCAGCTCCGCCTTGCGGGCGAGGGTCCCGGGGTCGCCCCCGGCGTCGTGGTCGTGACGGCGGCTCATGCCCCGATGATGTCAGTGCTCGCGCAGGGCCCGGATCAGCTCGTCCTTGGTCATGTCCGAGCGACCGGGGATGCCGACCTTCTGCGCCTGGGCGTAGAGCTCGTCCTTGGTCTGGTTCTCGTAGTCGCCGTGCTCGCCGCCGCGCCTGCCGACGGTGCCGCGCCCCTCGGCGGCCGCGGCGTTCGCGATCCGCGCGGACTTCTCCTTGGAGTTGCCCTCCTCGCGGAGGCGCTCGTACATCTCGTCGTCCTTGATGCTGCTCGCCATGGCGGTCGACTACCCGCCGAGCAGGTCGGCCAACCTGTCGAGCAAGGGCACCTGACCCTTCACGATCTTCTCCCGGGCGGTGGCGAGGTCGAACCACGCGGCGCGGTCCAGCTCGGGGAAGCGGAGGGTGCGCCCGGAGCGGGGCGGCCACTCCATCTCGACCCAGCTGCCGTCGTCGGGACGGCCGGCGACGGCGTCGGCGCCGGTGAAGCCGGACCCGTCCAGTGCGAAGGCGGTGACGGTCTTGCGGGACTGGCGGACCGTGCCGAGCCCGACCGGCTCGCCGTCGGGCGGCGGGGCGCCGATCTCCTCGGTGAACTCGCGTCGGGCGGCGTCGAGCGGGCTCTCGTCGGGGCCGTGCTCGCCCTTGGGCATCGACCAGGCGTGGTCGTCCTTGCGGGCCCAGAACGGTCCACCCATGTGGCCGAGCAGCACCTCCGGGCCGCCCGGCCCGGGCCGGTGCAGCAGGAGTCCGGCGCTGGTCACGGGAGGCACGCGGGGATCATCCCAGACGGGCGGGACGGTCGAGCCGGTGCACGTGGGCCAGCGGGGGGTCGGCCGGGTTGTCCGGGGGCAGCTCCCCGGTCGCGACCCGGCGGAACCCGGCCTTCTCCAGCGCCCGGCACGACGCCCGGTTGCCCGCCGCGACCGGGACGACCACCGCCGTCGCCTCCGGGTAGCGCTCCCAGCCCTCGGCGACGGCGGCGGCGATGATCCGCGGGCCCAGCCCGCGCCCGGTCAGCTCCACCGGCCCGATGAGGTAGTCGACGGTCAGCGCACCGTCCGGGATCGTCAGGATCGGCGCGATCGCGGCGACCTCCTCGGGGTAGTCGTGCCAGCGGGCGCGCTGGACCAGCCCGACCGGGACACCACCGAGCTCGGCGACGAGGTCCTCGCCCGGTTCCTCGCCGCGCAGCCCCGCCCCGAAGTCGCGTTCGAGCGCCTCGTCGGTGGTCTCGTGGAACCACCACCGGTGCACGTGCGGCGCGGCCAGCCAGCGCCGCAGGAGGGCCAGGTCGGCCCGCACCAACGGGCGCAGGGTGACGGGGGCGTCGAGCGACGGCCCGTCGGCCGGTGTGACGGACGGCGGCACGGGCCGGAGCGTAGCCGCGCCGCGGCCCGCCGCCGAACGGTTTCCTCCTCCGCCCGGACGAGGACGGGGACGGTGGGCATCTCGTCCTCGCTGCGGATCCGGCCGGACCCCGGCCCGCCTAGGGTCGTGTTCCGATGGAACGCCATCGGACGAGGGGGACGACGATGACGAGCGACCACACCCGGGCGGCCGCACCGGCGGGGGACGGTGGGCCCGCCGCGGACCGCGGGGGCGGATCCGCCCCGGCCGACCCCGGAGCGGCTCCCGCACGGACCCGGTGGTGGCGGCGCGACTACAGCCCGGAGGAGATCGAGGCGGGCAAGCAGGCCTGGCGCGACGCGATGCCCTGGGACCACCCGATGTCGCGCGGCGACAAGGTGCTCGTCTTCTCCACGCTCGGCCTGCTCGTGTTCATGCTGGTGACGATGCCGCTGCGGCCGTTCCTGCTGGCGTCGCACCCGGTGTGGCTCGCCGCGGTCACCGGCAGCCTCTCCGCGGTCGGGGCGGGCGCGGCGTTCGCCCGCATCGGCGAGGCGGACCTGTGGGTCGTCATCACCGCCGGGGTGTTCGGAATGATCAAGTTCGACTGGCTGTTCTGGCTGGCCGGGCGCCGGTGGGGCGAGAAGATCGTCGCGCTGTGGGCGCCCGGTGACCTCGCGAAGCGGTTCGTCGGCCGGATCCGCAGCTGGCCGCGCTGGGCGATGCCGATCGCCGTCGTCGCGGCCGCGCTGCCCGGCATCCCGGCCGCCGCGGTGTTCGCGGTCGCCGGACTGGGGAGGATGCGGCTCGCGACGTTCCTGCTCTTCGACGCGATCGGCGCCGCGCTGATCACCGGGCTCGTCGCCGGGCTCGGGTTCGGCCTCGGACAGGACGCCGTCGACGTGGTGCTCGCCGTCGACAGGTACGCGTTGTGGATCAGCCTGGCGCTGGTCGTGTTCGTGTCGGTCCAGGCGGGCCGCAGGCAGAAGCAGCAGGCCCCGCCCGCCGCGTGACGGTGCCCGCGCCGGCTCGGGACCTCAGGTCCCGAGCCGCTGCTGCAGGCCGCTCGCGCGCCCGGCCGGGCGGCCGATCGCGGCGCGTACCGCCTCCTCGGTGCCGATGATCCGCACGGACTCCTTGGCCCGGGTGACGGCGGTGTAGAGCAGCTCGCGGGTCATCAGCGGCGAGTCCGCGGGCGGCAGCACCACGGTGATCCGCTTGAACTGGCTGCCCTGGCTGCGGTGCACCGTCATCGCGTGGACGGTGCCGACGCCGCCGAGGCGTGCCGGTTCGAACGCGACCGGGGCGTTGTCCCGGGCGAACACCGCGCGGCGCCCCGACGCGGCCCGGACCACGACGCCGGTGTCACCGTTGAACAGGCCCAGGTCGTAGTCGTTCGTGGTGACCAGCAGCGGGCGGCCCGGGTACCAGGGGGCCTCGGCGGCGAAGCCGGGACGCTCGGTCTCGATCCACCGCTCGATCTCCGCGGTCCACCGGGTCACCCCGTGCGGGCCGCGGCGGTGCGCGCAGAGGACGCGGTGGTCGTCGAGCACCCGCAAGGCCTGCTCGGCGTCCCCGGCCTCGGCGGCCCCGATCACGTCCACCGCGGCCCGGGTCACGTCCTGGCGGAACGTGTCCAGCCGGCGCGGCTCGAGCTCGGCCGCGTCGCCGTCGACGAAGGACAGGTCGGCCGCGCCGCGGCGCAGCAGCGCGACAGCGGCGTCGGGGTCGTCGCCCTGCACGGCCGCCGCGAAGTCCGCGATCGTGCCGCCGAAGCGCCAATTGCGCTCCAGCCGCACCACCCCGTTGCGCACCACGGCGGGCGGGCCCGGCTCGGCGGGCGCGGGGGTGCCCGCGGCGCCGGAGGCCGGCACGGGCCGGTCCACGCGGAACGCCCCGCAGGCGCTCAGCGCGTCCTGCAGCGCGGGCTCGGCCCGGCCGCCCGCGGCGGCGAGGTCGCCGAGCACCGCACCGGCCTCCACCGACGCGAGCTGGTCCGGGTCCCCGACCAGCACCAGCCGGGCGTCCGGCCGGACGGCCTCCAGCAGCCGCGCCATCATCGTCAGCGACACCATCGACGTCTCGTCGACGACCACGACGTCGTGCGGCAGCCGGTTGCCCCGGTGGTGGCGGAACCGGCCCGAGGTGCCCCGCGAGCCCAGCAGCCGGTGCAGCGTCGACGCCGTCGCCCCCGCGACGGCGGCCCGGTCGGTCTCCGGCAGCCGCCCGTGGGCCTCGGCGACGGACTGGGTCAGCCGGGCCGCGGCCTTCCCGGTCGGCGCGGCGAGCGCCACCCGCAGACCCGGCGCCCCGGGCGGGGCGGTCGCGCGGTGCAGGTCGTGCAGGACGGCGAGCAGGGCCGCGACCGTCGTCGTCTTGCCCGTGCCGGGGCCGCCGGCGATCACGGCGACCGGCCGCAGCGCGGCGACCGCGGCGGCGAGGCGCTGCCGTTCGGCGCCGGGGTCGCCGAGCAGCCGGTCCAGCGCCGCGCACAGCCGGTCCGGGTCGACGGTCGCGACCGGCCCGGCGCGCGCGGTGAACTCGCGGCGGACCAGCTCCTCCTCCTGCCAGTAGCGCTCCAGGTAGAGCAGGTTCCCGAGCAGGCGCAGCGGCCGCCCGGCGGGGCCGTCCTCGCCGACGGCGACCAGCGGGCTGTCCGCGCAGGCCGCGCGCCACGTCGCAGGCTCCGGCCAGGGCAGCCCGGACACGTCGACGGCGACTTCGCCCTCGCCCGCGGTCGTGGCCGCGGCGCTCGCCAGGTCCACGCAGACCGACCCGTTGCGGATCGCGCGCACGGCCAGCGCGGCGGCGAGCACCACCGGTTCGGGCTCGGCGGCGGCCGGGTCGTCGGCGGCGGTCGGGTCGCCGCGCCCGCCGAGGGCGGCGAGCCGCCGCGCGACGTGCACGTCGCCCGGCGCGAGGATCTCGGCCTCGTTGAACGCGGCGAGCACCCCGGTCGCGGTGCGGTCGTCGTCACGGGGTGCCTCCGTCCAGCAGGTCCGACAGCTCCTCGACCAGGGCGGCGGGTGGCCGCCAGGCGAAGACGCCGCACGGCGCGGCCAGCGGCCCGGACCCGGTGACCGGGGTGTCCGGCCCGCACATACCGCGCAGGAACAGGTAGCCGACCCCGCCGAGGTGGGTGTCCGGGTCGTAGCCGGGCAGCCGCCAGCGCAGGTAGCGGTGCAGCGCGACGGCGTAGAGCAGCGCCTGGAGCGGGTAGTGCGCGTCGGCCATCGCCGTGGCCAGCCGGTCGGCGGTGTAGTGCGCCGCGGTCAGCGGGTCGCGCCCGGACGGGCCGACCGGGCCCAGCCAGTTCGTCTTGTAGTCCACGACGAGGAACCGCTCCCCGGCCCCGTCACGGACCCGCAGCACCGAGTCGATGCTGCCCGTCAGGTAGCCGCGCAGCTGCTGTCCGGCGAGGTCGGGGGAGTCGAGGAGGTCGGCGTAGCCGTGCAGCGGGTCACCGGGCCCGAGGTGCCTGCGGACGGCGGCGGCCAGCCCGGCCAGGGTGAGCCGCCCCGTCGGGGTGTCCCCGCCGCACAGCGGCAGCTCGAAGTCCAGCTCCGACAGCCGGTCGCCCGGCGCGACGTCGGCCAGTGCCAGCCCGGACGCGATCGGCCCGAGCGGGGTCCGCAGCACCGGGACGAGCGCGTCGGCGAGCTCGTCGGGATCGAGGTCGGCCGGCTGGTGGCGCAGCTCCTCGGTGACGTGGGCGACGACCTCGGCCCGCAGCGCGGCGTCGCCCTGGGCGGCCGTGCGGGTGTCGAGGTGCTCCAGCACGGCGTGCACCAGGGTGCCGAACCCGGTGCCCGAGGGCAGGTCGGCCATGGGGGAGGGGAACCCCGCGGGGCCGACTGCACCCGCCGTGGCGTCCCCGCTGGGGCCGGCACCGGGCAGCGGGGCGGGGTCGGGCTCGTCGACGATGCCCTCGTCCTCGGGCTCGGTCAGCACCCCGGGCGCGGTCGCGGCCGGCTCCGGGTCGGCGTCGACGGCCGGGTGCGGGTGGTGCGCGGCGTGCGCGGCCGCGGTCAGCGCGGTGTAGGACGTGCGCCGCCACGCGGTGTCCAGCGTGCGGGTGAACGTCGCGACGGCCAGCCCCGCGTCGGGCGGGACCGGGGTGCGGTCGGCGGGGTCGCGGTCGTGCAGGGTCTCCACCGACGCGCCGGCCGGGGCGAGCCGCTCCCGCAGGAACGCCAGCGCGTTCGCGTCGCCGGGGACCTTCGCGGTCGGTTCCGGCTCCGCGCCGGGCCCGGCGTGCCCGAACAGCACCCGGTGCAGCGACGCCGCCGCGGTCGTCGTCCCCGGGACCCACCAGGCGACGACCTGGCTGCAGGCGCGGGTGAGCGCCACGTACAGCAGCCGCAGGTCCTCGCCCGCCTCCTCGGCCTGGTGCAGCGCGGTGCGCCGGGTGCGGTCCGGCCCGGTGGACCCGCCGACGTCGAGCAGCCGGCGCTGGCCGTCGGCACCGGCCGGGGTGTCGTGGTAAAGCAGCGTCTCGGGCCGGTCGTCGACCCAGCGGTCCCACGCGAACGGCAGGTACACCACCGGGAACTCGAGCCCCTTGGACCGGTGCACCGTCACGATCTGGACGGCGTCGGCGTCGGACTCCAGCCGCCGGCTCCGCTCGGCGGAGGTGTCGCGGGCGGCCTCGCCGATCCGGTGCCGCAGCCACTCGGTGAGCGCCGTCGGGCCCAGGTGGCGTTCCAGCGCCGCGGAGTGCAGAACCTGGCCGACGTGGCGCACGTCGGTGAGGTCGCGTTCGCCGTCGGGGCTGCGCAGCAGGCGCTCGGCCGGGGCGTAGCGGGCGAACACGGCCTCCTGCAGGGCGGCGACCCCGCGCTCGGCGAGGACCTGGTGCCAGGCCCGCAGGTCCGCGCCGAGCTGGTCGACCAGCCTCTCGGCGTCGGGCCCGCACAGGTCGGCGACGGTGTGGCCGACGAACCGGGTCAGCGCTGCGGCGCGCAGCCGCATCGAGCGCTGCGGCTGCTCGACGGCCTCCAGCAGCGTCAGCCACTCCGCGGCGACCGGCGTGGTGAACACGCTGGTGGAGCCGGTGAGCACGGCGGGCACCCCGGCCTCGGCGCAGGCGTCGCGCACCAGCAGGCCCTGGGCGTTGGTGCGCACCAGCACCGCGACCTGCCCGGGGCGCAGTCGTCCCCCCGCGAAGCGGGCGGTGCCGTCGAGCAGCTGCGACAGGTCGACGGCGACGTCGCGCGCCACCACGGCGCGGGCGCCCTTGGCCCGGGCCAGCCCGCGCCCGGTCAGGTCGAGCCGGTCCCGGTCGACCAGCCGCAGCCGCAGGGGGGCGTCCTGGCGGGCGGTCAGCCGCCGCCCGGTGTGGTGGGCCCGGACCGGGTGCACGACGATCCCGGAGTCCCCGAGGGCGGCCTCGCCGAACACCCCGTCCAGCGCGGTGAGCAGGGCCGCGTCGCTGCGGCGGTTGGTCGAGAGGGTGCGCCGGGTCGCCGCCGCGTCGGCGGCCCGCAGGTAGCTGTGCACGTCGGCGCCGCGGAAGGCGTAGATCGCCTGCTTCGGGTCGCCGATGAGCACCAACGTGGTGTCGGGGGCGGAGTGGAACGCCAGGGAGAGGATCTCCCACTGCAGCGGGTCGGTGTCCTGGAACTCGTCGACGAGCACCACCGAGAACCGCGACCGCAGCCGGTCCCGGGCGGCGGGGCCGCGGACCGGGTCGCGCAGCGCCGCGGCGAGGCGGGTGAGCATGTCGTCGTAGCTGTAGATGCGCGAGCGCCGCTTGCGGGCGTCGACCTCGCGGCGCACCGCGGAGGCGAAGCCGTACCGGGTGGCGGCCGGGGTGGCCGGGTCGGCGTCGCGGGGCTCCAGCTCGGCCTGCGGGTCGCCGACGGCGCGGCGGGCCAGCGCCAGGGCCGCGGCCCGGTCGAACGCCGGGCGGCCGGCGTTCGGGGCGGCGTACTTGCGCACGTAGAAGTCGTCGACGACCTCGGTGACGACGTCGTCGACGTGGTCGACGAACTCGGCGTCCGGGTCGTTGTCCCCGGCCACGCCCAGGCCGGCCAGCATCTGCATGCAGAACTGGTGGGTGGTGGCGATCGTCGCCGCGTCGAACGACGCCGACGCCGTCGCCAGCCGGGCCCGCCGCCGCTCCAGCTCGGCCGGGTCGGTGGCGGCCAGGTGCGCGACCACGGGGTCGGCCTCCGGCGTCGGCGGGGTGGCGCCGGCGAGTACGGCGGCGAGCGCCCGCTCGGTGCCCACCAGCCGCTCCCGGACCCGCTCGCGCAGCTCCTGGGTGGCGTCGCGGCCGAAGGTGACCAGCATCAGCCGATCCAGGTCCGCGACGCCCTCGGCGACGTAGCGGGTCGCCAGCGCGGCGATCGTGTAGGTCTTCCCCGTCCCCGCGCTCGCCTCCAGCACGACGGTGCCGGACGGCAGCGGCCCGTCGACCTCGAAGGTCGGTGCCGACAACACGCTGGTGGTGGTCACGGCGCGTCCTGCCTCTCGTGGTCGAGCAGCGGTGCCCACAGCCGGACGGCGAGCTCCCCGAAGCGGGTGGGCTCCCCGCCGGACCCGGGCTCGGGACGGGTGACCAGCGGGCCGCCCGCGGACCCCCGGACGTAGACGTGCGGGGCCTCGGCGTGCTCGAAGCGCGACCACTCGCTCTCCGCAGCGGCGAACGCGTTGGCCGGGACCACCCCGCGGGCGCGGTTGCGGGCGTAGACGGCGGCGGCGTCGGTGGGCAGCGGCAGCGGTGCCCGCAGGCCCTCACGGCGCAGCGCGACCAGGTCGGCCAGGGTGCGGCGGGCGAGGCCCGGGTCGACCGGGCCGAGCACCGAGCGGGCGGCGCCGCCGGGGCCGCGCCCGACGGTCACCGCCGTCCAGGACCGGCCGGGGTGCGCGGCGCTGAGCGCGAGCAGCTGGACCCACGCCCGCAGCCGGTGCTTGGCCTTGAGCCGCGAGTACTCGACGCGCACCACGACGTCGCCGTGCAGGCCCGGCACCGTCCCCGCGACGGCGCGGCCGTCCTCGGGTGTGCCGGTGAGCTGCGCGACGAGGTCCTGCGAGCCCGCCTCACCGGTCGCGACCGCCGCGGCGACGGCGACCAGCGGCTCGACCTGCCCGCCGACCTCGGTGAGCACCCGGTGCCCGATCCCGCCCGGCGGGAGGTCACCGCGCAGCGTCTCGGCCCGCGCGACGGCCTGCGGTGCGGCCCCGGCGAGCCGGTCGGTCAGCAGCCGGTCCCCGATCTTCCAGGTGGCCAGGCCGTCGAGCTCGACCGGCAGCGCGTCGTCGGGCTCGACGTTCTCCTCCGGCGGCAGCACCCGCACCCGCTGGCGCAGGAACGCCCGCACCGGGTGCTCGACGAAGGCGACCAGCTCGTCGAGCTCGACCACCCCGTCCGGCGGGTCCTCCGGCGGAGGCAGCGGGTCCGCGCCGAACAGCGGGGTCACGGTGCGCGGCCCGGCCGCGGCCTCGGCGCCGCGCAGCGCGGCCCGGTCGAAGCTGAACGGTCCGGCGGCCAGCAGCGCGCCGGAGGTGAAGTTGCGCCGGTCGAAGGGCTGCAGCGGGTGCCGGGCCCGCAGGGCCTGCGACGCGGGCGTGCCGGTCCGGGTCCGCACGCAGGCGTCGATCGCGTCGCACAGCTCCCCGACCGGCACCGACGGCGGCCGGTCGGCGCCGGTGCGCTCGTCGGCGCCGGAGGACACCACGACCAGGTGCCGGGTGGCGGAGCAGAGCGCGTCGAGCAGCAGCTGGCGGTCCTCCCCGCGCGGGTCCCGCTCGCCGACGACCGGGTCGCGGGCCAGCACGTCGTCGCCGTCGGGGGCGCCGGCGCGGGGGAACACCCCGTCGTCGCAGCCCAGCAGGCACACGACCTTGTGCGGGACGGCCCGCATCGGCACCAGCGTCGCGACGGTCAGCGTGCCGGTCCGGAAGTTCGCCCGGCTGGGCCGCCCGCGCAGCCGCTCGGCGAGCAGGCCGCGCACGTCGGGCAGGTCGAGGTCGACGGTGGCGGCCTGCGGCCCCGCGGAGGCGACGACGTCGGCCAGCTCCGCCCGGGCCTGCCCGGCCTGCCAGGCGTCGGTCGGGGTGGTGTCGGTCAGTGCGGACAGCCCCTCGACGAGCGCGTCCACCCAGACCGACAGCGGCTGCGGGCCGCGCAGTGCACCGAGCACGGTCGCGAGCCGGTCGACGAACTCGGCGAGCCGCCCGACGAGGTCCACGTCGGAGGAGTCGACCTCGTCCAGCGGCAGCGCGGTGCCCAGCCAGGCCGGGGCGCCCGGCGTCTCGGCCATCGCGACGCCGACGAGCATCCGGTCCAGCCCGGCCCGCCAGGTGTTCTGCTCGATCCCGTCGAGCCGGTAGGGCCGCCGGTGCGCGGCGTCGAGCCCCCACCGGACCCCGGCCGCGGTGACCAGCTCGGACAGCCGCTCCAGCGCGTCGTCGTCGAAGCGGAAGCGGCGGCGCACGGGGGCGGAGGCGACCAGGTCGAGCACCTGGGAGGCGCTGACCCGGGACCCGGCCAGCTCCAGCAGCGACGACACGGTGCCCAGCAGCGGGTTCGCCTGGCGCAGGGCCCGGTCGGCCAGGCGCACCCGGAGCCGGTGCCCGGGGTGGAGCTCCTCGCGGGAGGGGCCCGCGCCGTCGGGGGAGTCCGCCTCCGGGGCGAGGCCGAACGAGGCCGTGATCAGCGGCGCGAACACCTCGATGTCCGGGCACATGACGATGATGTCGCGCGGCTCCAGGTCCGGGGCGGCGGCGAGCAGGCCGAGCAGCACCTCGCGCAGCACCTCCACCTGCCGGTCCGGGCCGTGGCAGGAGTGCAGCGCGACGCTGCGGTCGTCCGCGTCGAGCAGGGGACGGTCCTCCGGGGCGGGCGGCACGGCGTCGTCGCGCAGGGCGGTCTGCAGGCGGCTCAGCAGGGTCGGCGCGCCGCTCCCGGCGGGGGCCGGGTGGTGGGTGTCGGTCACGCCGGGCCCGGCCGCGGGGAGCCGCAGGGCCAGCTCCCGGGTGTCCCGGCCGAGCGAGCGCAGCAGCGGATGACGCACGGCCCCGGCACTGGTGTCGGCGGCGCGCGAGGGCACCCCCGGTGTCCGCGCGGCGCGCACCGCGTCCCACATCGCCGGCGACGGGTGCGGCAGCCAGAGGTGGACCTCCCGGTGTGCCGCGAGGGCCTCCAGGACGGTCAGGTGCTCGGCGGCCAGCCGGGTCGGGCCGAACAGCGACAGCCGCGGCCCGACCTCGGGGCCCGGGTCGGCGCCCCCGCGCAGGCGGGCCACCGCGTCGTCGAGGCGCTCGGCGGGACCGGGGACCCCGAGTGCGGCGTGCAGGCGGCGCCACAGCTCCGGCTGCCACACCAGGTCGGCGTGCACCGCGTCCTCCCCGGCGCGCCAGCGGCGCAGCAGCTCGGGACGGTGCGTGGCGTAGGAGCCGAACAGCCCGGCCAGCGTGCGGGCGAGCGCGTAGCGGCGGCCGTGCCCACCACGCTCCAGGTGCGCGGCGAGGGCGGTGAACCGGTCGTCCCCGGGTTCGGCGACGGCCTCGTCGATCAGCTCCAGCAGCGGCCACACCGACCGGCCGGGCGACCACGGGTCGGTCGCCGGGTCGGTGCCGGTGACGTGCGCGACGACCCCGCCGAGCAGCGCGGCCGGCGCCGGGAACCGGACGTTCGCGCAGACCCCGCCGCCGCCCGTCCCCGCACCGAGCCGGTGCGCGAGCCGCTGGGCCAGCCAGCGCTCCACCCCGCGCTCGGGGACCGCGACGGTCTCGGCCGCGAACGGGTCGTCCGAGCCGGCCGCCAGGACGCCGGCGAGCGCCTCGACGAGGGTGTCGGCGCGTTCGGCCCGATGGATCTCCAGCACGGACCGCACGGTAGCGGCGACCCCCGACAGTGCCGGGTGAGACCCCTCTACCAGGAGGACACGCGGTAGTTCTTCAGGAACACTCCGTGCAGGTCCTCGCCGGCCTCCCCGGCGACGATCGGGTGGTAGACGCGGGCGGCGCCGTCGGCGAGGTCGAGCGGGGCGTGGAACCCCTCCTCGGCCAGGCGCAGCTTCATCGGGTGCGGGCGCTCGTCGGTGATCCAGCCGGTGTCCACCGCGGTCATCAGGATCCGGTCGGTCGCGAACATCTCGCCCGCGCTGGTGCGGGTCAGCATGTTCAGCGCGGCCTTCGCCATGTTGGTGTGCGGGTGCCCGGGGCCCTTGTAGCCGCGCCCGAACACGCCCTCCATCGCCGAGACGTTCACGACGTACTTGTTGCGCGCGCTCGACGCCGCCATCGCCGGGCGCAGCCGCGACACCAGCACGAACGGCGCCGTCTGGTTGCACAGCTGCACCTCGAGCAGCTCGAGCGGGTCCACGTGCTGGACGTGGTCGACCCAGCTGTTGACCGCCGCGGTGTCGGGCAGCAGCCCGCCCGCGTCGACCGCGGTGCCGGCGGCCATCCGCTCCGGCGACGCCGACCGGGCCGTCGTCGCCAGCGCGGCCAGGTCGCGCCCGCCCGGGACCGCCCCGGCCAGCAGGAGCGGGTGCTCGCGCGAGCCGCTGGTGAACGACACGATCTCCGGCAGCTCGCCCGCTGGCAGCTCCTCGTGCTCGGCGGCCTCCAGCGCGGAGTAGGAGCCGGGGGAGCGGCGCACCGTCTGCGCGGCGTTGTTGACCAGGATGTCCAGCGGTCCCGCGGCGGCGACCTCGTCGGCGACGGCGATGACCTGGCCCGGGTCACGCAGGTCCACCCCGATCACCCGCAGCCGGTGCAGCCACTGCGCCGAGTCGGGCAGCGCGGCGAAGCGGCGCGCGGCGTCGCGCGGGAAACGGGTGGTGATGGTGAGGTGGGCACCGTCGCGCAGCAGCCGCAGCGCAATGTACATCCCGATCTTGGCGCGGCCGCCGGTGAGCAGCGCGCGGCGCCCGGACAGGTCGGTACGGGCGTCGCGGTGGGCACGGTGCGCGGCGGCGCAGTCCGGGCACAGCTGGTGGTAGAAGGCGTCGACGACGGTGTAGCGCGTCTTGCAGACGTAGCACCCGCGGGCGCGGTGCAGCGTCCCCGCGGTCGCGCCGGGGGTGGTCGACACCAGCGGGATGCCGGCGGTCTCGTCGTCGATGCGCCCGGCCGCGCCGGTCGCGGTGGCGGCGGTGACGGCCTCGTCGGAGGACTTCTCGGCCTGCCGCTTCTCGGCGCGGCGCCGCAGCCGCACCGACTTCCAGATCCCCGCGGTCGCCCGTCGGACGACCACGGCGTCGGGGTGTTCGGGTGGCAGCTCGTCGACCTCGGCCAGTACCTTCAGCGCGGTCGCGAGCTCGTCCGGGTCGATGCCGGGGCTGGACACCGGGACACTCCTGGGATCGGTGGTCGGGGGACGGGCGTCGAGTCTAGGGAGCCCGTACGAGTGCTCCGGGGCTCGACCCCAGCTCGGCCTTGACCATCGCACCGAACGCGCTGGGTGTGGCGTACCCCGCGGCGTGCGCCACACCGGCGAGCGGACGGCCGTCGGCGAGCTCGGCCAGGGCCGCGACCAGCCGGGCCCGGCGCCGCCAGGCCGCCACGCCGAGCCCGGTGCCCTCACGGAACCAGCGCTCCACGGTCCGCCGGCCGGCCCCGCAGCCCCGGCACAGCGCGTCGACCCTGGCCGGGTCGCCCGGCGCGGCGAGGATGCGCTCCGCGACCCGGCGCGCCGCCGGGTCGGTGGGCAGCGTCAGCAGCAGCGGGGTCATCGTCGTGGCCGCGGCGAGCTCGCGCTCGGTCAGGTCCAGCAGGGCCGCGGCGGCCCGGTCCCCGTCCGGGTACAGCGGCGCGCGGGCGACCGCGGCCAGCAGCAGCTCGCGCAGCAGGGGGACCACCCGGACCACTCGCGCCGGACCGGGCCGGGCCCCGCGCAGGTACAGGGTGCGCAGCCGGACCGTCGCGACCGCCCGGACCCGGTGCGGCACCCCGGCCGGGACCTCGACGGCGGCCCCCGGTGGCACGAACCAGGAGCCGTCGGGCAGCTCGAGGGTCATCGCACCGGTGGTGGTGAGCAGCACCTGGTGCCAGCCCGGCGGCTGCGGGGGCACGATCGTGCCGGCCGGGTGGGTCACCGCGTAGCTGCGGACGGGCGGATCCTGTCGCACACGCGACAGGATCGGTCGTGACGGCGACGGAGCGCCAGTGCCCGCCGGGCCAGACTCCGATCCATGACGACACCGACGACACCGACGACCCCGCCCATCGGCACGGTCGCCCACATCGCGATCAACTCCGACGACACCGACGCGAGCCGCGCCTTCTACGGGGCCGTGCTCGGCTGGCGGTTCGAGCCGTGGGGCCCGCCGGAGTTCTTCCGGGTGCACACCGACCGCGGGCGGGACCCGGGGCCGTTCGCGGCCCTGCAGCACCGGCGGGTGTTCGACGGTGGCGTGGCCGCCCCCGTGGAGATCACCGTCGCCGTCGACGACGTGGCGGCCGGTCTGGCCGCGGCCGTCTCGGCGGGCGGCCGGGTGCTGATGGAGCCGACGACGATCGCCGGTGTCGGTGAGCTGGCGTTCGTCGCGGACCTGTCCGGGGTCCCGGTCGGGCTGATGCGCTACGATCCCGCCGCCAGGTGACGGCCCCGCTCAGGACGCCAGCGGCTGCGCGAGCCCGACCTCCTCGGCCATCTCGGTGAGGACGGCGATGTTCAGCTCGAAGGCGTGCACCGCCTCGGCGAGCAGCCGCTCGCGCTGCGCCGGGGTCCAGGCCGCGTCGTCGAGCAGTGCGCGGTAGCGGGTCCGGAACGCCGACGGGCTGCCGAGGGCCTTGAAGTCGTAGAACAACCGGCCGGGGCCCTCGATGCCGTAGGTGCGATGCAGGATCTTGCCGACGACCTGGCCGCCCGCCAGGTCGCCCAGGTAGCGGACGTAGTGGTGGGCGACGAACAACGCCGGGTCCGACGCCGCCTCGCGCAGCCGGGCGACGTAGGCCGCGGTGGCGGGGAGGATCCGGGGGACACCCCCGCCGAGGGCGTCCAGGTCTGCGTGCAGCGCGGGCACCCGGCGCAGCTCGTCGATCACGAACGGGGCCGCGACCGGGTCGGCGGCCAGCGCGTCCCCGGCCTCCTCCAGCGCGGTGTAGATCGCGATGTACTGCTCGGCGAGCAGGGTGTAGCCGTCCAGCGGGAGGGCGCCGTCGAACAGTGCCCCGAAGTAGGTGCAGTGGTGCGCCCGCTCGTGGACCGGCCAGGTGGCCTGGCGGAGATCGGCGGACAGCGTGCCCGTGATGGGGGTCGTGGCGTCCATCGGCCCTCCCGTGACGTGACGTCTGGTGCGACGGCACGGCGCCGGATCTGACACCGTGTCAGATCGCGATGGTAGGGCCTCGACGCGGGTAAGGCTAGCCTCAGTCGCGCGCAACCGTCGAGACCGCTCGCAGCACGGCCGCGACCGCCGTCCCGATCGAGGCGTCGAGCTCCGCCGGGTCGACGTCGACGATCCGCCTGCTCGACAGCGCCCCCGCCACGACGGCGGCGAGCACCCGGGGGTCGTCGTCGACCATGCAGCCCTGCGCCGCGCCCTCGCGCAGCACCGCCACCAGCCGGTCCCCGATGGGGTCGGCGTGCGCGGCGATCCGGCGGTAGGCGGCCGGGTCCAGGGCACCGGCCAGCGCCTGGCCCGGCGGGAGGTGGAACTCGGCGAGGCGGCGCAGCTGCAGCCGGGCGAAGGCGGCGAGCCGTTCGCGGGGGTCCGCGGCCTCGGCGAGCGCGGCGTCGAGCTCGGCGACGTAGCGCTCCGCCTCGTGCTCGACGAACGCGACGAGCAGGGCCTGGCGGTCGGGGAAGTGGTTGTAGAGCGCCGAGCGCCCCACGCCGGCGGCCGCGGCGACCCCGGACAGGGTCACCGTGTCGAAGCCGCGTTCGTAGAGCTGCACGCGCAGGGCGTCGAACACCCGCTCGCGTACCTGCTCGCGGTGCGTCGCCAGCGAGCCCAGGACCTTCGGCACGCGGGCCAGTGTAGGCCCGCGTGCCGGTCGGCCCGGAACCTCAGAGCTGCGCGAGCACCGACTCGACGCCGGACACCTCGACCGAGGACGGGACGTCCTCGACGCCGATCCACTGCACCACGCCGTCCTTGATGATCGCGGCGTAGCGCTTCGAGCGGGTGCCGAGGCCGAACTTCGAGCCGTCCATGTCCAGTCCGGCGGCGGTGGCGAACTCGGCGTTGCCGTCGGCCAGCATCAGCACGGCGTCGCCGACGTTGCGGGCGTCCGCCCAGGCGCCGAGCACGAAGGCGTCGTTGGCCGCGGTGCAGACGACGGTGTCGACGCCCTTCTGCTTCAGCTCGTCGGCCCGCAGCACGAAGCCGGGCAGATGGGTGTCGGAACAGGCCGGGGTGAAGGCCCCGGGAACGCCGAACAGCACGACGGTGCCGCTGCCCAGGGCGGTGGCGCTCTGCACCGGCTTGGGGCCGTCGGCGGTCGGGGTCATGAGCTGGACGTCGGGGACGGTGTCCCCTGCGGCGAGTGCCACGGATCCTCCTGTGGATCGGCGATCGGATCGGTAGCGACCCTAGTGCCCGGCCCGATCCGGATCAGCGCCCCGGCCTCGGCGTGCGTGAGCGGGCGGGCCGGGTCCGGATGCAGCGTCTGCGCGCCGACGACCGCGGCCGGCGTCCCCGGCTCAGCCCGCGTCGCCGGGCGGGAGGTCACGGCCGGGCCAGCCGAGCAGCCGGGCCCCGAGCACGGCGGCGTGCAGCGTGAAGCGCTGCGCGGGGTCGGCCGGATCGTGGCCGGTCAGCTCGGCGATCCGCTCCAGGCGGTAGGAGACGGCACGGACCGACAGGTGCAGCTGCCGCGCGGTCCCGGCGACCACGCAGCCGGTGGCGAAGTAGGCCTCCAGGGTGTCCAGCAGCGGGGCCGCGCCGCCGCGCGCCCCGGCCAGCGGCACGGCGACGGTCTGCACCAGGTCGGTGATCGCCGGCTGGTCCCGCAGCAGCACCCGGTACACCAGCATGTCCTCGGCCCGCAGTACCTGCGCCGGCAGCTGCAGCCTGCCCGCCGTCGTCAGTGCCTCCCTGGCTTCCTCGTAGGAACGGGCGATCCCGTAGGACCCCGAGTGTGCGCGCCCCACCGCGACCCGCCAACCGGTGGGGCGCCCGGTGCGGGTCAGCTCGCGGTGCAGCAGGTCGCCGAGGCTGCCGGCACCGATGCCCGCCGGGGCGATGACGACGATCCGGCCGTCCTTGGTGGCGACCAGGACGTCCCGGTCCCCGACCCCGCGCACGACGGTGCGTTCCAGGGACGCCGGCACGGCGTCCACCCGCGCCGGGCGGCCGTCCGGCGCGGCCAGCGCGACCTGGTGCGGCCGGCCCAGGTCCATCCCGAACGGTTCGGCCCGCGCGACCAGCCCGCCGGCGTCACCGTCTCCACGCAGCAGGTCCTCGATCAGCTCACGGCGCAGTGTCTCCTCGTGTCGTACCAGGTCCCGGCGGGCCGCGGTGTAGCCGTCGGCGAGCCCGGCCACCGCCAGGTCCACCGCCCGCATGACCGCCTCCGCTGCGTTCGCCGTGGTCCCGGCGTCCCGGAAGTGCGCGGTCGGCGGGATCTCCCGCCACAGCCGCCAGGCGGCAGACAGGTAGAGCTGTACCGCGTTCCCCGCGCCGACCCCCAGCTCGGCGGCCCGTCCGCCGTTGCGCCGCACCGCGTCCAGTTCGGCGTCCGAGGGCAGTCTGCCGGTCGCCGCAGCGTCGGCCAGTACCCGCAGGAAGCCGCCGAGCAGCTCGGGCGGGACGCCGCCCGCCCCGCGCCCGGCCTCGTCGGCGACCCGGCGCAGCCAGGCATCCGAGACCGGCGCGTCCGGCTGCCGGATCCCGTTGTTGCCCCGGCGCGTTCCGTCCCGTACACGATGCGTCGGGTCAGTGCTCGAAGGGCACGGCGCGGAGCAGCGTGCACTCCGCCGACCCGCCGTCCGGGAGCTGGTACCGGACGACGTCCCCCTGGTGCGCGCCGTGCAGCGCGCGGCCGAGTGGGGAGTCCGGCGAGCAGATCATGGTCCCGTCGGAGCGGATCCGGTTCTCGTCGTGCGAGAGCAGGAAGGTCTCGGTCTCGCCGTCGTCGTAGCGCACGGTGACCGCCATGCCGGGCTCGGCGACGCCGTCGTCCGGCGGCCGGTCGCCGACCACAGGATCGTGCAGCAGCTCCTGCAGCCGCCGGATCCGTTGCTCGCGGTCGCGCTCCTCGGCCCCCGGCCCGTCCGGACTGTCGTGCTCGCGGCCGTCGACCACGGCCACGGCCCTCCGCTGCTGCAGCAACGTCCGCAGCTCGGCATGCAGTTCCTGGTGGCTTCGCTCGGTCAGCCAGACCCGGGTCACGCTCATCGTCCACTCCTCGTACGGCGGGTGTGCGGCGATGTGCCGGACTCCCCGCAGGCAGAACTACCACGAGCTGCCATAAACGGCTTCCACGTTGCCGGATCCCGGCAAGCCCGCGGTCCCGGACGCTGCCCGGGACGACCGTGCCGGCACGACCCGATGGGCCCCAGACTCGGATTGCGATCATGGAGGAGGAGCAGTGATGGAGAGTGGACGGGCGCCGGTGCCGCGCCGGGTCGCGGTGGTGGGTGCGGGAATGCTCGGCCTGTCGACGGCGTGGTTCCTGCTGCGTGACGGGATCGACGTCGAGGTGTTCGAGGAGCGCACGGCGGGATCGGGGGCGTCCTGGGGCAACGCGGGCTGGTTGGCCCCGGCCCTGACCACACCGCTGCCGGGGCCCGCGATGCTGCGCGTCGGGATCCGGGCCGCGCTGGACCCGTCGTCACCGGTCTACGTGCCGCCGCGGGCGAACCCGCGACTGTGGCGCTTCCTCGCGGGGTTCGTCCGGAACAGCACGCCGGCCCGGCACCGGCGGGGGTTGGCCGCCTACCGCGACGTCAACGAGCTGGCGCTGGACGCCGTCGACGAGATCGCCGCCGGCGGTGCCGATCTCGCGATGCGCCCGGCCGGGGAGTTCCTGGTCTGCTTCGACGACCTCGCGGGGCGCGGCGAGCTGCTCGCGGAGCTGGCGGCGATGGCCGAGACCGGTCAGAAGGTCGGACACGACGTGCTCGACGGCGACGAGGCCCGGTCCCGGGCCCCGATGCTCTCCGACCGGGTGGCCGGCGCGGTCGCCCTGCACGACCAGCGGTTCGTGGACCCGCCCCGGTGCCTGGCCGGCCTGGCCGGTGCGGTCACCTCCGGCGGTGCGCTGCTGCGGGAGGGCGCCGGCGTCACCGGTGTGCACGACGACGGCGGTGCGGTCACGGTCCGCTGGACCCAGGAGGGCCGGCCCGACGAGACCCGGTTCGACGCGGTCGTGCTCGCCACCGGCGCGCTCGGCACCGGGCTGTCCCGGCCGTTCGGCGTGCGGACCCCGGTGCAGGCCGGGCGCGGGTACAGCTTCGCCGTACCGGTGACCGAGCTGCCTGAGGGGCCGGTGTCTCTCCCGGCCCAGCGGGTGGCCATGACACCGCTGGGGGACCGGCTGCGGATCGCGGGGATGATGGAGTTCCGGGCACCCCAGGAGCCGCTCGACCCGCGCCGGATCGCCGCGATCACCCGCGCGGTGGAGCCGTTCCTGCGGGGTGCCGATCTCACCGACCGGGCCGACGAGTGGGTCGGTTCCCGGCCGTGCACCCCGGACGGACTCCCGTTGGCCGGGCCGACCCGTTCACCGCGGGTGTTCGTCGCGGGCGGGCTGGGGATGTGGGGCATGGTGCTGGGCCCGCTCACCGGCCGGCTGGTGGCGGAGAACATCGTGACCGGCCGGGTCCCCGACGCGCTGCGGCCGTTCGCCCCGACCCGCTGAGGCGGCTCCGCGGGGTCGCCCCCGCAGAGCCTGCCCTCAGTGGTGATCCGTTCAGTGGCAGTTGCTCGACTCCACCGGTGGCACGTCCAGCGCCGGGTTGCGATCGAAGAAGCCGGCCGGCTTCAGGACGAAGCCGGTGTAGTCGACCGGCATGACCGGCCAGTCCTCCGGCCGCGGGAAGTGGGTCAGCCCGAAGGTGTGCCACAGCACGACGTCCTGGCCGTCGAGGTCGCGGTCCGCGGCCACCCAGGACGGCAGCCCGTCCCCACCCGGGTTCTGGTTGACGAAGTCACCGGCCGGGTAGCGCTGCGCCGGGTCGTAGCGGGTCACCCACAGCGCCTTCTAGGCGAACGTCGCCCGCGCGTGGATCGACGACGCCGGGTCCGCCAGCAGGGTGGGCTGCCCGTGCGGGTGCAGGACGTAGCCGACCGGCCGTCCCAGGGCGTTGGTCCTCTCGGTGTTCACCACGTGCCAGACCCGCCCGGACCCCGGGTCGGCGTCGCGCTGGGCCTGCGACTCACGGGTCAGCCGGGTGGCCGAGCGGGCGAACGCGTTGCCGTGGGCGTTGCCCTCGCCCATCGGCACGCGGACCGCCTCGACCTCCTCGACGGCGTTGGCCGTGCCGTCGACGGTCATGTCCAGCCGCGCGGAGAACAGATGCTGGTGGAACGGCGCGCCCAGGCCGGGCGCGACCTCGGTGGCGTACTCGCCGGGCGTGCCGGAGGTGAACACGATGCCGGTCGCCTTGCACTCCAGCTCGATGGTGCCGTCGAGGTAGAGGTACCAGTAGAAGCCGTAGTCGTAGTTGCCGATCGGGGTGAAGAACGAGATCACCAGGCGACGCTGGCGGCGCACCTCACGGGCGCCGGTGAAGATGTCGGTGTGCTTCCAGAGGACGCCGTGGTCCTCCTCGTGCATGCAGATGGCGTTGCTGATCGTGCGCGGGTTGCCCAGGTCGTCGGCGACCTTCGCGTCGAGGTAGTGGATGTCGCCGAGGCAGTCGCAGCCCAGCTGCAGGGAGTCGGCGTAGCGGGCGAACATGTACTCGCCGCAGTCGAAGTAGTTCTGCCAGAACCGCACCGGCGCCGGGTCGGCATAGGGCACGACCATCTCCGCGACCGAGGCGCGGTAGCAGATCGGGCGCTCGTCGAAGGCGATCTGGTGCAGGGTCAGGCCCTCGCGCTCGTTGAACCCGACCCGCAGGTCCCACTTGCCCCAGCGGACCCGGCCGTCGGTGACGGTGAACGAGCGCCCCTCGGGCTGCGTGATCTCGATCGGCTTGAGCGAGGTCATGTGCTCGCCCTGTACGGCCGGGTCGTCGAAGTTCCCGCTGGTCGCGGGCACCGGCACGACGCCGGTGTCGATCACCCGGTCGACCGTGCGGGCGGTGAGGTCGACGTAGGCGACGAGCCCGTCGACGGGATGTGCCCAGGCGTGGTCGGCCTCGTGGTCCTGGCGGAACCCGAAGGCGCGGGCGAGGCGGCGGCCCTTCTCCCCGGGGATGTCGTAGACGCCGGCCGACAGCGGCACGGCGCGCACCGAGGCGGGCTCCAGCCCGCGCTTCTCCAGCGCGGCGAGCCAGTCCGGCGAGGCGTTCAGGACGTCCTCGATGAACTCGAACTCCGAGTCGATGATCGGCGGCTGCCCCTCCCGCTCGGGCTCCAGCTCGCGGCAGGACACCAGCTCACGACGGGTGACCGAGACGACCGTGTCGTGGGAGCGCCCGGTGCCCAGGTCCAGCAGCACCGCGCGGAAGCTGCGCTCGGCGTCGGCGCCCTCGGGGTGGGCGAGGACCTCGGACTTGGGCGGCTCCTCGGGGGCGAAGAACGCGAAGCGGACGTGCTCGGTGAGCAGCCCGGCCGCGGCGAGGACCTCGCGGACGACGGTCACCTCGGCCTCCGTGGTCGGGGCCAGCGGGTGGCTCGCGGTGGTGCGCGGCTCCTGGACGGCGGTCATCGGGTCTCCTCCTGGAGGTCGGTTCCGGCGGTGTCGTGCCCGGTGTCGTGCCCGGTGACGGTTCCGGGCGCGTCGGGCGAGGGCAAGGTCCCGGGGCGGTCACCCGTGAACCGGGTCAGGACCGTCCCGAGCACGAACGCGGCGACCAGGACCCCGCCGATGGCGGTGGCCAGCGCGGGGGAGCCGCCGATGAGCGTCGGGAAGTTCGCGACGGTCAGCCACAGGCAGACCAGCAGACCGGCCAGCCCCAGCGCCGGGGCCAGGGCGGTGTGCCAGAACCGGGTGTCGACGCGCGAGCGGCGGAAGAACACGAGCACCGCGGCGCAGGTCAGCGCCATCAGGGCGAGCACCCCGAGGGTCGCGGTCCCGGCCATCCAGGCGAACACCTGGGTCACCGGGTCCATCCCGGTCACCGCGAACACCGCGATCAGCGCCAGCGCGGTGCCCGACTGGGCCGCCGAGGCGGCGTGCGGCGAGGCGTGCCGGGCGTGGCTGCGGCCCAGCGCGGCGGGCATCGAGCCGGCGTTGCCGAGGGCGAACAGGTAGCGCGAGAGCACGTTGTGGAACGACAGCAGCGCCGCGAACAGGCTGGTGACCAGCAGGACCTGGGCCAGGTCGCCGCCGACGGGGCCGAGCACCGCGGTGATCGTCGCGACGATCATGTTCCCGGGGTCCTCGGTCGCGCGGGCCACGGCGCCGTCGTCGCCCCAGGCGGAGACGACCGCCCACGACGACAGCGTGTAGAACGCGCCGATCAGCACGAGGGCCAGGTAGGTGGCGCGGGGGATGGTGCGCCCGGGGTCGCGGGCCTCGTCGCGGAACACCGCGGTGGCCTCGAACCCGATGAACGACGCGATCGCGAACATGATCGCGATGCCGAGCGAGCCGGACAGGAACTGCGACGGCACGAACAGCGCCGTCGAGCGGCCGGGGCCGAGCCCGCCGGTCGCGGCGACGACGGCGTCGAACACCAGCACGATCGCGACCTCGGCGACCAGCAGCGTGCCCAGGACCCTGCCGGACAGCTCGATGTGGCGGTAGCCGAGCACCCCGGCGACGACGAGCGCCAGGGCCGCGTAGAGGTACCAGGGCAGGGCGGGCCCGCCGTAGTGCTGCACCAGCGCGTCGACGGTCGCGCCCAGGTAGCCGTACACCGCGGCCTGCACCGCGGTGTAGGTGACCAGCGCGAGGAAGGCCGAGCCCAGGCCCGGCGCGGCGCCGAGCCCGCGGGCGACGTAGGCGTAGAACGCGCCGGCACCCGGCACGTGCCGCGACATCGCGCAGAAGCCCACCGCGAACAGCAGCAGCACCACCGCGTACAGCACGAAGGTCATCGGGAACGCGGCGCCGTTGCCCGCGGCCAGTCCCAGCGGCACCGTCCCGGCGACGACGGTCAGCGGCGCGGCCGCGGCGACCACCATGAACACGATCGACCCGGCGCCCAGCGTCCCGCGCAGACGGTGCCGGTCCGCGGGCTCCGGGGACGGCGACGGTGGTGACGGGCGGGGCGCGGGTGCGCTCACGGTTCCTCCTGGCGGTCGAGGCGGACGTCGGGTGCCGGGACGGTGGCCGGTGCCACGGACCGTGCACAACGCCGGATCCCGTGTGGTGCGAATCACCGGCGGTGGTGTTCTCGCGCTGCGGGAACGGCGCCGGAGTGTTTCTCGTTCGACCCGTCGTCGCTGGTCATGGCGTCGACACGGGGAGCTAGTGTCCGCGGGCGAGGATCACCGGTGAGGGCGGGAGGGGGCGTCGTGACGTCGTTGCGTGACCGGTCACCGGTGCACGGTCTGGCCCGGCGACGGGTGGGCCCGGCCGACGTCGCGGCGCAGTCGATCGCCGGCTCGGCACCCTCGGCGGCGATGGCGGCCACCCCGGTGATCGTCGCGGGAATGGCCGGGCGGGGACGGTGTGGTCGTTCGTCGTCGCCGGTGTGCTCGCGCTGCTCGTCGCCGCCTCGGTCGCCCGGTTCACCCGCCGGATGGCGGCACCCGGGGGGATCTACACGCTGACCGCGCAGGGCCTCGGCGCCGGACCGGCGTTCGCGGCCGGGATCGCGACGCTGGCCGGGTACCTGCTGCTGTGCGGCGCGGCGATCGCGGGTGCCGTGGCCTACCTCGGCCCGCTGTGCGGGCCGTGGGCGACCGGGCCGCTCGCGTCGGCACTGCTCGCCGTCGCGGTCGGCGCGGTGGTGACCGCGCTGGTCGTGCGCGGGGTCCGCCCCGCGGCCCGGGTGGTGCTGCTGGTGGAGGCGGTCGCGGTCGCGGTGCTGGTCGGGGTGTTCGTGGTGCTGCTCGTCGGCGGCCCGCTGCCCGGCCCCGGCGCGCCCGTCCCGCCCGCCGGCCCGGGAGCGGTCGCCGCGGGCGTGGTGCCCGCGCTCGCGGCGTTCATCGGGTTCGAGGTGGCGACCTCGCTCGGGGCCGAGGCCCGGCGCCCGTTCCGGTCGGTGCCGCGCGCGGTCACGGCGACCGCGGCGGTGACCGCGGTGCTCTAAGTCTTCGCGGCCGCGGTGCAGGTCGCCGGGTTCGCCGCCGTCCCGGGCGGGCTCGCCGGGCAGACCCAGCCGGTGCAGGTGCTCGCCGTCGCCCGCGGCTGGTCCTGGATCCCCCCGCTGCTCGACGCCGCGCTCGTCCTGTCCTTCCTCGCCTGCGCGGTCGCGACAACCACCGCACTGTCGCGGGTGCTGTTCGCCCTGGCCCGCGACGGCGTCGTGCCCCGCCCGCTGGGGCGTACCCACCGCCGGTTCCGGACCCCGCACGTCGCCGTCGGGCTCAGGGCGCCCGCGGCGACGCTCGCGGTCGCCGTCCCGGTCGCGCTGGGCGTCCCCGTCGGGACGGTGCTCGCCGCGCTGCTCGGCGTCGCGACGGTCGGGTTCCTCGTCGGCTACGTGCTGGTCTGCCTGGCCGCGCCGGCGTTCCTGCGCCGCATCGGCGAGCTGACCCCGGCCGCGGTCGCGACCGCGGTGGTGGCCGTCCCGTCGCTGGTCGCGGCCCTGGTCGCGTTCGTCGTCGCCGCCCCGGCCACCGGGATCGCGCTCGCCGCGGCGCTCGGGGCCGGTGCGGTGTGGGCCGTCGTGCTGCGCCGCCGCGGGCGGCTGCACGGCCTGGGCGTCTACGACGAGACCGTCGCCTCCGACGTCTGGGGGCGGGCCCGGTGACGGTGGACCCGGCGCCGATCAGCGGACGCCAGCCACGTGCCGTGCGGACCGCGCTCGCGGTGCTCGAGGAGGTCGTCGCGGCCGGACCCGGGGTCACCGCCAAGGAGATCTCGGCGGCGCTGCGGCTGCCCCCGGCGACCACCTACCGGGTGCTGAACCTGCTCGTCGGTGAGGAGTACCTGGTCCGGCTGCCCGACCTGCGCGGCTTCGCGCTCGGCCGCCGTGCCGCGCGGCTGTCCCCGGTCGCGGTCCCGCGGTTGCCGACCGCCGCGCGCACCGTCGACCACCTGCGCGGCCGGGTCCGCTGGGGCGTGCACCTGGCGATCTTCGACGGCGCCCGGCTGCAGGTCCTCGACCCGGACCCGGACCACCCGCCCAGCGACGCCGACCTGCTCGCCCGGCTGCCCCAGGCCTCCGCGCTGGGCAGGCTGCTGCTCGCCGAGCAGCCCGACTGGCGGGCCCTGGTCCGCGACCTGCGCCCGGTCACCGACCGCACCGTCACCGACCCGGACGCGCTCGACGCCGTCCTCGACGCCGTCCTGGCCACCCAGACCGGTCAGCTGCGCCCGGACCGCGGGTGCCTGGCCGTACCGGTCCGTTCGCCCGCCGACGGGGCGCTCGTCGCGGGTCTCGCGCTGTCCGGCCCGGCGACCCGGGTCGCCGACCCGGACCCCGAGCTGGTCACCCTCCTGCGCGAGCACGCCACGACACTGGGGCCGCTGCTCGGCTGAGCCACCGCGCCGGTCACCCCGGCGCGGTCACTGCTCCAGCTCGGCCAGGTCCTTGCGGGCCTGCTCCAGCTCGGCCTCCAGCTCCGCCACCCGCGCGGCCTTCGCCGACCGGGCGCCCTCGATGAGCTCGTCGACCGGGCCGGACAGGTCGGCGTGCAGCGCCGCAGCCGCCGCGGACACCGCCGACGCCGTCACCGGCAGGCCGCGGGCCACCCACGTGGTGCCCTGCTTCAGCTCGGCCTGCCAGTCGCCGTCGGCGGAACCGCTGACCGTCAGGGTCATGGTCACGACCCGGGTGGTGCGGGCCGTCGAACCCGGTGGCCTGCCCCGCCTCCGCTTCGGCGGCTCGGGCGCCGGGGTGCTCGCGGTGTCCGCGGGCGGGGTCTCCCCGCCGGTCGTCAGCTCGTCGTCCACGTGCGTCCTCGTCCCTCTCCACCCGGCTGCACGGCCAGGTACAAGGGTGATTCACGAACGCCCGTTCGCCCGTAGCGACCCGCCCGAGTGGTCCGTGTGGGTGTCGACGTCGGACGCCCGGTCACGGTCCGGGGCGGTGGCGGTCACCCACAGGAGGATCTGCGTCCGGGTGGCCCGGCTGCCAGCATCGCGGGCATGCGCATCGACCACCTCGACCACCTGGTGCTGACCGTCGCCGACATCGACGCCACCGTCGCCTTCTACACCCGCGTGCTCGGGATGGAGGCCGTCGAGTTCGGCGGCGGGCGCCGCGCACTCGCCTTCGGCCCGAGCAAGATCAACCTGCACGAGGCGGGGCGGGAGTTCGAGCCGAAGGCCGAGCGGCCCACTCCGGGCAGCGCCGACCTGTGCCTGATCACCCTCGACCCGATCGAGCAGGTCCGGCGCGAGCTGGCCGAGGCCGGCGTGGCCGTCGAGGAGGGGCCGGTCGAGCGGACCGGGGCCCGGGGTCCGCTGCTCAGCGTCTACCTGCGCGATCCGGACGGGAATCTCGTCGAGATCAGCAACGAGGTCTGAGCCTCACGCGGTGTCCGGCGTGCCCGCCTGCGCGCGGGCCCGCGCCGCGCGGTGCTCGGGGAACAGCCGCTCGGCGACGGCCGAGACCGGGACGGTCAGCAGCCAGGACAGCATCGCCCAGGTCGGGCTCAGCGGGGGGCGATCACCAGCGACGGCAGGAACGACACCACCGGCGCCAGCCCGTTGACCAGCGTGTGGCGGGCCTCGTCCGGGGTCACGTCGGCGCGGGTCAGGCGGCCTCGGTAGGAGCCGTAGGCCCACATCGCGGCGGAGAACGAGCCGATGACGACCAGCGTGGCCGCATAGAGCACGACGGCCGCGGTGCTGTCGCCGTGCCCGCCGAGCAGCGACGTCGGGAACGGCAGGAACGCGATGCCGAACAGGTAGCCGAGGTTGAGCGTCATCATCCGGGCGTCGGCGCGGTCGAAGCGGGCGAACAGCTGGTGGTGGACCGTCCAGTACCGCCCGATCACCGCGAAGCTCAGCGCGAAGGTGAGCATCCGCGGCAGCAGCTCCACCAGCTGCGGGGCGACCGGGCCCGGGCCGATCTCGGCGTCGGTCAGCGGCAGCACCAGCAGCGTGATCGCGATGGCGAACACCCCGTCGCTGAAGAATGTGATCCGCTCCAGCCCGACCTCGACCCGACGCCGCATCCCTGTCCTCTCCCCGTGCAACGGCGCTCATCGTGCCCCACCGGCCGCCACGGACCTAGGCTGGTCCGTCGTGACGTCCCCGCTCGTGCGCACCGTCCGCTTCCACACCACGGGCGGCCCGGAGGTGCTGCGGCTCGAGCGGCTGCCGCTGCGCGACCCGGGCCCGGGGGAGGTGCGGATCCGGGTGCACGCGGTCGGGCTCAACCGCTCCGAGGTCAACTTCCGCCGCGGCACCTACCTCGACGCCCCGGTGCTCCCCGCGGGCCTGGGCAGCGAGTGCTCGGGCACCGTGCTCGGGACCGGTCCGGGGGTGACGGGCTGGGCGCCCGGCGACGAGGTGTGCGTGATCCCGGCGTCGTCGCAGAACGAGCACCCGGTCTACGCCGACGAGGCCGTCGTACCGGTCCGGTCGCTGCTGGCCCGCCCGCCCGGTCTCGACGACGACGGCGCCGCCGCGCTGTGGATGCCGCTGCTGACGGTGTGGGGCATGACCCGCCACGCCGTCCGGCTGCGGGAGGGGGACCGGCTCGTCGTCACGGCCGCGGCGAACAGCATCGGGGCCGCGGCGCTGCAGGTCGCGCGGCACCTCGGGGTGCACGCCGTCGCCGTCGTGCCCGACGACCGGCACGCCGCGGTCCTGCGCTCCGCCGGGGCCGCCGAGGTGCTGACCGGCACGCCCGACGCCGAGACGCTGCGGTCCGCGCTCGGCGGCGGTGCCGACCTGGTCCTCGACGCCGAGGGCGGGCCCGGCGTCGCCCGGCTGGTGCGGGCCTGCGCCCCGGGCGGCGCGGTGATCGTCCACGGCGGACTGTCCGGGGAGCCGACACCGCTGCCCGCGGCCGGGTACGCGCCGGTGTGGCTGCGCCGCTTCCACGTCCGCGAGGTCACCGGCGACGCGGCGGTGCTGGCCCGCGCCGAGGCGTTCGCCCGCGCCGGGCTCGCCGCGGGCACGCTCACCCCGCTGGTGGAGCGGGTCTTCGACCTGGACGACGGCGTCGCGGCCGTCGCCGCCGCGCACGCGCACCTGGAGTCACCGGACCGGGCTCCGGGCAAGCCGGTGCTGCGGACCACCGGTCAGCGGAACAGGTAGGCGCCCAGCAGGGCGTTCCCGACGCCGGCGACCAGGCCGAGGCCGCCGAGCGCGATCGCGACGACGGCGGTGCGCCCCGCGCCGCGGCGGCGGGCCGTGACACCCATCCACATCGCGACCGCGCCACCGGCCCAGCCGAGCACGGCCAGGAGCAGGGCGCCGATCGCGGCGAGTGCGCCCAGGAACGCGGCCTGCCGGGCGAGGCGGTCGGCCTCGTCGGCGGTGTGCGGCAACGGGGCCTCCTCGACGGCGGGTCCCCGACCGTAGCGGGACATGGGCACGGTCACGGTCGTTCGCATTGCTCATGACATGCGTTGCGTGATGCAATGTTCGACAGGTCCGATACGTCCATGATCTCTCCGGGGTCCGTTCCCGGGGAAAGGCGATGACATGTCCCGAACATCCAGCGCGGCGCACGCCCCCAGCCCGTTCCGCCAGCCCAAGGCCGTCTGGGCGGTGGCGTTCGCCTGCGTCATCTCGTTCATGGGCATCGGGCTGGTCGACCCGATCCTGCCGTCGCTGTCCGGGCAGCTGCACGCCACGCACGCCGAGGTCGAGCTGCTGTTCACCAGCTACCTCGTCGTGACCGCGATCGCGATGCTGGTGACCGGCTGGGTGTCGTCCCGGATCGGCGCGAAGAGGACCCTCATCACCGGCCTCGCGCTGATCGTGGTGTTCGCGGCGCTGGCCGGGGCGTCGTCGGGGATCTGGGGCATCGTCGGCTTCCGGGCCGGCTGGGGCCTGGGCAACGCGCTGTTCATCGCGACCTCGCTCGCGGTGATCGTCGGCTCGGCCTCGGGCGGCTTCGCCGGTGCGATCGTGCTCTACGAGACCGCGCTCGGCGTGGGCATCGCCACCGGTCCGCTGCTCGGCGGCCTGCTCGGCAACGTCTCCTGGCGGGGACCGTTCTTCGGCGTCTCGGTGCTGATGCTGATCGCGCTCGTCGCGACCGTCGTGCTGCTGGAACCGACGCCGGTCCCGACCCACAAGGCACGGCTCTCCGAACCGCTGGCCGCCCTGCGCCACCGCGCGCTCGCCACCACCAGCGGGGTCGGGCTGCTCTACAACTGGGGCTTCTTCACCCTGCTCGGCTACGCACCGTTCCTGATGGGCGGGCTCGACCCGATCTCGCTCGGTGCGGTGTTCTTCGGCTGGGGGCTGCTCGTCGCGGCCTTCGCGGTGTTCGGCGCGCCCTGGCTCAAGGACCGCTTCGGCACCGCGCGCACCCTCTACGGCGCGCTCGTCGGCATCGCGGTGCTGCTCGCGGCCATCGGGCTGTTCGACGACGTGCCCGCCGTGGTGATCGTCGCGGTGGTCCTGTCCGGCATCGTGGTCGGCGTCAACAACACCCTGGTGACGACGGCGGTCATGTCGATCTCGCCGGTGCCCCGCCCGACCGCGTCGGCCACCTACGGGTTCGTCCGGTTCATCGGTGGCGGCCTCGCCCCGTTCGCCGCGGGACTGATGGCCGCGGCCGTCGGCGCCTCGGTGCCGTTCCTGATCGCCGCGGTCGTCGTGCTGGTGGGAGTGGCGCTGCTCTCGACGATCCGCCGTGACCTGGACGCCGCCGACGCCGAGGCCGAGCAGCCCGGCCCGTCGCACGAGCGCGCCGCCGCCGAGGAGGCCGTCCGGGAGGTGCCCGGGCTGCCGACCGAGGCGGTGATCGCCGAGGACGCGCTGCAGCACGACCGGCGCTGAGACCCTCCGCCCCGACCGGGCCGGTGGCGCGGTCAGCCGGTGACGAGGGCGGCGAAGCGGTCCAGGTCGACGTTGCCACCGGAGATCGTGACGCCGATCCGCGTCCCCGCCCACCGCTGCGGGTCCGCGGCGACGGCCGCCCGCACGCCCGCGAAGGCCAGCGCCCCGGTCGGCTCGACGAGCACCTTGTAGCGCGCCGCGAACAGCGCCATCGACTCGACCAGGGCGGTGTCGGGCACGGTCACGATGTCGGTGACGAGCTGCGCGATCACGGGGAACGTGTGGTCGCCGAGGTGGGTGGTGGCGGCGCCGTCGGCGAGCGTGCGGGGCTGCGGGATGCGCACGACGTGCCCGGCGCGCAGGGACTGCAGGCCGTCGTCGCCGGCCTCGGGCTCGACGCCGTACACCTGGGCGTCGGGGGACAGGGCCTGCGTCGCGAGCAGTGATCCGGAGAGCAGCCCGCCCCCGCCGAGGCAGACGAACAGCGCGTCGAGCGGGCCGTGGTCCTCCAGCAGCTCCAGCACCGCGGTGCCCTGCCCGGCGATGACGTGCGGGTGGTCGTAGGGCGGGACGAGGGTGAGCCCACGCTCCTCCGACAGCGCGGTCGCGATGGCCGCGCGGTCCTCGGCGTAGCGGTCGTAGCCGACGACCTCGGCGCCGTAGCCGCGGGTGGCGGCGAGCTTCGAGGCCGGGGCGTCGTGCGGCATCACGATCGTCGCGGGGACCTCCAGCAGCTGCGCGGCCAGCGCCACGGCCTGGGCGTGGTTGCCCGAGGAGAACGCGACGACCCCCGCCCGCCGCTGTGCCGCGGACAGCCGGGACAGCGTGTGGAACGCCCCGCGGAACTTGAAGCTCCCGGTGCGCTGGAGGTTCTCCGCCTTCACGAACACCTGTGCGCCGAGCTCGGCGTCGGTGAGCCGGGAGGTGAGGACGGGGGTGCGGTGGGCGTGGCCGCGCAGGATCGCTGCCGCGGCACGGACGTCGTCGGGGGTGGGGAGAGCGTTCACCGGACCACCTTCCGCCGCCCGGCGGAGCCGGTTCAAGTCCGTTCGGGTCCATTCACGATCGGGTGTAACGACCGACACGTCCGGATCGCTGCTACCTGCGTGGCTCCCCCCACGTTCCCCGGAAGGACACCCCCGATGCGCCTCCGCTCCCTGTCCGCCGCCGTGCTCCTCGCGACCGCGGCCGCCCTCCCGCTGGCCGGTACGGCCTTCGCCCAGGACCGCAACTGCGACGACTTCGCCGGCCAGGCCGACGCCCAGTCTGCCCTGACCCCGGGTGACCCCTACGGACTCGACCGCGACAACGACGGTCAGGCCTGCGAGGACCACGACTACGGCAGCGCGGCGTCCCCGGCCGCGGTCGAGGCCGCCTCCGACGACTCCACCCAGGTCACCGCGACGCCGGTCGGTGGCGTCGAGGCCGGAGGCGGCCCGGCCGACGTGCTGCCGCTGGCGCTCGGTGCCGTCGTCGCCGGTGGCATCGGCGCGGTCGCGGTGCGGCGCGTCGCCGCCGGTCGCCGCGGCTGACCCCGGCACCGTGCCCGGTCCCGTCCTCCCGGTGCCCGGACCCGCCGCACCGCCCGGTGCGCGGGCCGGGCGCCGCCCCGTGGCCGGGGACCGGTCCGGGCGCGGGACGGTGGCCGGGGACCACGCCGAGCGCGGAACGGTGGCCGGGGACCGGGCCGGGACGGTGCGGCGCGGGAGCCCGGACGGCGGGCGACGGGCGCGGCGACGGGTCGGTGCGCTGCGCCGGGTGACGCGGGTGCTGGCGCCGGTCGGTGTCCTCACCGCCGCGCTGCTGCTCGCCGACCCCGCGGGCGCACCCGAGCCCGGGGCGACGGCCGTCGCCTCCGTCCCGGTGCCCGCTCCGGCGCCCGCGCCGGGGGCGTTGCTGCCGCCGGGGCCCGCGCCGCTGGTGCGGTCCGAGCCGGTCCGGCTGCGGGTCGACCGGCTCGGGCTCGACACCGTGCCCCGGCCGATGGGGCTGGCCGCCGACCGGTCGATGGAGGTCCCCGAGGATGCGGGAACGGTCGGCTGGTACACCGGCGCACCGACCCCGGGGGAGGTCGGTCCCGCCGTGCTCACCGCGCACGTCGACTGGAAGGGACTGCCCGGCGCCTTCGCCGACCTGGACACCCTCGAGCCCGGCGACGAGATCCGCGTCGACCGCGCCGACGGGACGTCGGTGGTGTTCGCCGTGCGCCGGGTGGGGCGCTTCCCCAAGGCGGAGTTCCCGACCGCCGAGGTCTACGGCGATCTCGACCACGCGGGCCTGCGACTGATCACCTGCGGCGGGGTGTTCGACCGGTCGGCCCGCAGCTACGTCGACAACGTCGTCGTGTTCGCCGACCAGGTCCGCTGAGCGTCCGGACCGCGCCCCACGCCCCACGGAGCGCGGTCCGGACGCACCACGAACGCCGAGATGCAGCTCAGCGGGCTGTGGAGATCGACAATTCCCGCTGAGCTACATCTCGGCGACCGGACCGGCTGGACCGGGTCGCCGGGCGGGGTGCGGGTCTCATCTCCGGCGTCCGGTGCCCCGTCCCGGTGTCGCGGTCCGCGGGTCCTCGGGCCAGGCGTGCTTCGGGTAGCGCCCGCGGAGCTCGGCCCGGACCTGTGGATAGGCGTTGTCCCAGAACGAGTCCAGGTCGGCGGTGACCGCCGTCGGACGTCCGGCGGGGGAGAGCAGGTGCAGCACCACCGGCACCCGCCCGTCGGCGACGGCCGGGGAGCCGGTCCACCCGAACACCTCCTGGACCTTCACCGGCAGGGCCGGGGCCGCGCCGGAGTAGTCCAGCGCGATCCGGGACCCGGTGGGGACGGTGAGCCGCTCCGGGGCCAGCTCGTCGATCCGCCCGGCGAGCCCGCCCACGTACGCGGCGACGTGGCGGCGCAGCGCGGGGCCGGCGTCGACCCGGGCCAGGTCGGAGCGGCGCCGGGCGGTGGCGAGCGGACCGGCCAGCCACCCGGCGGGATCGGCGGCCGAGTCGAGCAGCGCCTCCTCGGACACGTCGGGCCACGGTGCGCCCAGCACCCGGTGCAGGAAGTCCAACCGCTCGCGCAGGGAGACCGCCCCCGCCGTCCAGCGCAGCAGCCCGGTGCCCTCGGCACGCAGCCCGGCGACGAGCGCGTCGCGGACGGCGCCGGGGTCGGGGGAGCGGTCGGGCTTCTCCGACAGCACGATCGCGCCGAGCCGGTCGACGGTGCGGGCGCGGACGTCGCCGTCGCTCCAGACGGCCTCCGAGCCGGTGACCCGCAGCGGCGCGGCGGCCCGCAGCGCGGTCGCGGCGTCGGTGGTCGCGGCGAGGCGGACCCGGCCGTGGGTCTGCCCGGGGCGCCGGTCGGCGACGGCGACGGCCAGCCACTCGGCGTCGCGCAGCGGGCCGGGCGGGACCTCGACGGCGGTGCCACCGGTCATGAGGAACACCCCGGCCGCGGCGTCGCGGCGCCGGGCGAGCCGTTCGGGGTAGGCGAGCCCGGTGACCAGCGCGACGAGCTCGGCGCCCGGAGCCCCCGCGGCGCGCCCGGCCCGTTCGCGCGCAGGGCCCGGGGCCGCGGCGGCCGGGCCGGAGTGCGCCCCGGCTCCCGGCGAGGTGCCCGGCGACACGGTGGCGGTCGGCGAGGCGGCGACCGAGGAGGAGGCGGGCGACGAGGCGCGGGCGCGGCGCAGTGCACCGGTCAGGCGGTCCCGGTCCCCACGCCACCGCCCGGCGCCGGGGGCGTCGCCGGAGCGCAGCCGGGTCAGTGCGGCGGTCAGGTCGTCGGCGGGACCGGCGAGGGTGTCGTCGTCGAGGACGGCGACGATCCCGGCGACCTCCCGCGGGTCCCCACCGGCGGCGACGCCGTCGAGCAGGGCCCTGGCGAGGCGCGGGTGCAGGCCCAGCGCGGAGATCCGCCGTCCCCGGTCGGTGACCGCGCCTCGCGTGTCGATCGCGCCGAGTGCGGTCAGCACCGTCCGTCCGGCAGCCAGCGGACCGGGGGGAGGGGCGTCCCACCAGCGCAGACCGCTGCCGTCGGGGGTGCCCCAGACGGCGAGGTCCAGCGCGAGCGCGGTGAGGTCGGCGGTGCGGATCTCGGGGTCCGGGGCGTCGGCGAGGACCTCGCCCTCGGGCCAGCAGCGGTAGGCGACGCCGGGCGCCTCCCGGCCGGCGCGGCCCGCGCGCTGGGTCGCGACCGCGCGCGAGACCCGCCGCGTCACGAGGCCGGACAGTCCGCGCCGGTGGTCGGTGTGCGGGACCCGGACCAGCCCGGAGTCGACGACGGCCCGGACACCGGGCACGGTCAGGCTGGACTCGGCGACGGCGGTGGCGAGCACGATCCGGCGCCGCGGCCCGTCGCGCAGCGCCGCGTCCTGCTCCGCGGCAGGCAGCCTGCCGTGCAGCGCGAGGACGTCGGCGTCGGGTCCGAGCTCGCGCAGCGCGGACGCGGTCCGCCCGATCTCCGCGACGCCCGGCAGGAACGCCAGCACGCTGCCGTGCTCGAGCGCCCGCACGCACGTCCGGGCGACGGTGTTCTCGATCCGCTCGCTCCCGCCGCGACCGGCCCGGGCGGGCGGGACGTGGGCGACGGCGACGTCGTAGCTGCGGGCGGCGACCTCCAGCACCGGCGCGGGCCGGTCGTCGTCGCCCAGCAGCACGGCGGGGCGGGCCGTGTCGAGGGTCGCGGAGGTGGCGAGCAGCCGCAGGTCGGGCCGCAGCCCGTAGCGGGCGTCGAGCAGCAGGGTGAGCAGCAGGTCGGCGTCGAGGTGACGCTCGTGCACCTCGTCGAGGACGACGGTGGACACCCCGGCCAGCTCCGGGTCCCCGGCGAGGCGGCGCAGCAGCAGGCCGGAGGTGACGACCTCGACCCGGGTGTCCGGCCCGGTGCGGGCGTCGCCGCGGACGCGGTAGCCGACCGGCCCACCGACCTCGGTCCCCAGCAGCGACGACATCCGGGCCGCGGCGGCGCGGGCGGCGACCCGGCGCGGCTCGGCGACCAGCACCGTGCCCCCGGGTGCCGGGCCGGAGCCGTCGAGCCCGGCCAGGGCGAGCGGGACGAGGGTGGTCTTGCCGGTACCGGGCGGGGCGACGAGCACGGCGCCGCCGCGGTCGTCCAGCGCCGCCCGCAGCTCGTCGAGGACGGCGCGGACCGGCAGGTCGGGGAGTGGGGGCATCACTCCCGAGTATGGGTCAGGCCAGCCCGCTGTAGGACAGCACCATGATCACGACGACGGCGGCGGCCAGCCCGGCGGTGATCAGCAGCAGCACCCAGCCCGGCAGCGCGGTCCCGTCGAGGACGGGGGCCGCGGGACGGTGGGTGGCGGCGGTGGTGGCGGGCATCGTTGCTCCTGCGGTTCGGACTGCGTCGGACGGACGAACCTGATGTCGCGCACGGACCAGGAACCGTTAACCGTGGTCCCCGAAACTGATGACGGCTAGGTTCGGAGCGACGTCGACGACGACCGTCAGGCCCACCTTCCGGAGGTGCGATGAGCTCGCCCACCACGACCCGACCGGCATCCGACGCGGCCCGCGTGGCACAGGCCGCCCGGGAGGTGGTCGAGGCCCACGACCCGCTGTCGGTGCCGCGCGAGGAGCTGTTCGGCGCCCTCTACGACGCCGGGCTAGCCTGGGTGCACCACCCCGAGGGGCTCGGCGGCCTCGGGCTGTCCCGCGGGCTCCAGCCGGTGGTCGACCAGATCGTCACCGACGCCGGCGGCGAGCGGATGTTCGCGGTCAACCCGATCGGCTACGGCATGGGCGCGCCGACCGTGGTCGAGTACGGCCAGGACCGTGACCAGGTCGGGGCCTGGCTCCGGCCGATGGCCACCGGCGAGGAGATCTGGTGCCAGCTGTTCAGCGAGCCCGGCGCCGGCTCCGACGTCGCGGGCCTGGCCACCTCCGCGGTCCGTGACGGTGACGAGTGGGTCGTCAACGGGCAGAAGGTCTGGACGACCCTGGCCCACGTCGCGCGGTGGGGGATGCTCGTCGCCCGCACCGACCCCGAGCAGCCCAAGCACCGCGGCCTGACCTACTTCGTGATCGACATGACCCAGCCGGGCGTCGACGTCCGCCCGCTACGGCAGATGACCGGGCAGGCCGAGTTCAACGAGGTCCACCTGCACGACGCCCGGGTCCTCGACGCGCACCGGCTCGGTGAGGTCGGCGCCGGCTGGAAGGTCGCGATCACCACCCTGATGAACGAGCGCACCGCCATCGGCGGGGTCACCGGGCGGCGCGGCAGCGGCGTCATCGGCGAGGCCCTCGGCCTGTGGCGGGCCCACCCCGACCGGCACACCCCGGTGCTGCGCGACCGGCTCGCGGCACTGTGGACCCGCGCCGAGACCCACCGCCTCACCCTGGCCCGCGCGCGGCGCACCGCGAGCGCCGGACAGCCCGGTCCGGAGGGGTCGGTGTCCAAGCTGGTCGGCGCCGAACTGAACCAGGACGTCTACGAGTTCTGCATGGACCTGCTCGGCCCGGACGCGCTGCTCTACGACGACTGGACGATGGACCGCGGGCGGGTGCACACCGACCCGAACTCCACGGTGCAGCAGCGCTTCCTGCGCTCGCGCGCGAACACCATCGAGGGCGGTACCTCGGAGGTCATGCGCAACATCCTCGGCGAACGCGTGCTGGGTCTGCCCGGCGAGCCCCGGTCGGACTCCGACCGCCCCTGGAAGGAGGTCCCCCGTGGCTGAGCAGGAGCTCCGGGAGTTCGACGTCACCGACGAGCAGCGCGAGCTGCGCGCGGCGCTGCACCGCTTCGCCGAGCGCCAGCACGACGAGGCCACCCTGCGCCGGCTCGTCGACACCACCGACGGGTTCGACCGGGCACTGTGGGCCCGGCTCGGCACCGAGCTCGGCGCGCTGTCCCTCGCGGTGCCCGAGGACCTCGGCGGCGCCGGCGGGACCTGTGTGGACCAGGCCGTCGCGGCGGAGGAGCTGGGTGCGGCGCTGGTGACCGGGCCGCTGCTCGGCACCGTCGCGCTCGCGGTCCCGGCGCTGGTCGCGGCCCCGGCGGGCGACGGGCGCGACGCGCTGCTCGCCGCGCTGGCCGACGGCTCGCGCACCGCGGCCCTGGTCGCCCGGCTCACCACGCCCTACGACGGCGCGTCCGCGGCCGGTGTCACCGCCGACGGCGACCGGCTCACCGGCACGGTGGAGCACGTCCCGGACGCGGGCGCCGCGGACGTGCTGGTCGTCGCGGCCGCGGGGCCCGAGGGCCCGGTGCTGGCCGTCGTCGACCCCGGCGCCGACGGGGTGCGGGTGGAACGGTGCGGCTCGTTCGACGTGACCCGCCCGGTCGCCCGGGTCGTCCTCGACGGGGCGACCGGAACCGTACTCGCCACCGGCGCGGACGCCGACGGCGCGCTGCGGCACGCCTTCCGCACCGCCGGGGCGCTGCTCGCCGCCGAACAGGCCGGCATCGCCCGCCGGCTGCTCGACCTGACCGTCGCCTACGCGAAGGAGCGGCTGCAGTTCGGCAGGCCCATCGGGTCGTTCCAGGCGGTCAAGCACCGGTGCGCGGACATGCTCGTCGCCCTCGAACAGGCCCGGACCGCGGCGCTGCACGCGGCCTGGGCGGTCGACGACCCGCGCGTCGACGATGCCGACCTCGCCGTGTCGATCGCGCAGGCCACCTGTTCGGAGACGGCGTACCGGGTCGCCGCCGACGCGGTGCAGCTGCACGGCGGGATCGGCTTCACCTGGGAGCACGTCGCGCACCTGTACTACAAGCGCGCCGTCGCCGACGCGGCGCTGCTCGGGTCCGCCGAGGCCCACCGCGAGCGCATCGCCGCGCTGGTGCTGGACACCCTCGGCGACGACGTCCGCGAGCCCCGGGTGGCGACCGGCTGAGCGCCGGGGGCCGGGTCAGACCTTGTTCAGGCCCGGCTCCCGGTCCGGCACCACGAACGACGCCGCCGTGCGCACCGTGGCACCGGGCTCGCTGATCCGGGACACGGTGCGGAAGTCCGCGCGCATCTGCGCGGGGGTGAACGTCGCCAGCACGTAGCCGCGCCGGTCGAGCGACCACACCGAGCTGCCGCTGCCACCGGACTTCGCGTCGCCGTCGCCGTCGCCGCCGGAGGTGACCGAGGTGGTGACGAGCTCGGTGCCGGCGATCCGGTCGTCGGCACCGGGGATCTCGTTGGCGTGGTGGACGTGCTCGTCGCCGGTGAGGACGACGGCGTTGCGCACGCCCGCCTCGGTCCAGCCGCGGACGACCCGCTCCCGGGACCCGGTGAACTCCCCCCAGGTGCCGGACTTGCCGCCCCGGCGCGGGGCGAAGAACACCTGCTGGGCCAGCACGTCCCAGCCCGCGGCGGAGTCGGTCAGCCCGCGCAGCAGCCAGCGTTCCTGGTCGGCGCCGAGCATCGAGCCGCGCATCCGGTACTGGCGGGTGTCCAGGACGTGGAAGGTGGCGAGCGAGCCCCACTCCAGCCGCCGGTAGAGCTGCATGTCCGGGCCGTCGGGCACCGAGGCGCGGCGCAGCGGCATGTGCTCGTAGTACGCCTGGGCCGCGGCCCGGCGCCGGTCGGGCGTCGCGCCGTCCCAGTCGTTGACGACCTCGTGGTCGTCCCACACCACCACCCACGGGGCGACGGCGTGGGCGGCGCGCAGGTCGTCGTCGGAGCGCTGGTGGGCGTGCGTACGCCGGTAGCCGGCGAGGTTCTTCGGCTCCGGCGGGCCCGGGTCGCGGACCTCCCCCCGGTCGGTCTCGTAGAAGTAGTCGCCCAGGTGCAGGACGAGATCGGGGGCGTCGGCGGCCATCCCGCGGTAGGCGGTGAAGTGGCCCGCACCGAACTTCGCGCACGACGCCGTCGCGATGGTCAGCGAGGCGGCGGCCGCCCCCGCCGCGGGCGCGGTCCGGGTGCGCGCGACGGGGGAGAGGTGGCCACCGGTACGGAACCGGTAGAAGTACTCGCGGCCCGGGGCGAGTCCCGCGGGCTCGGCGTGCACGCTGTGCGCGAGCTCGCGGGTGGCGGTCTCCGTGCCGCGCGACACGACGCGGGCGAAGCGCTCGTCCTCGGCGACCTCCCACTCGACCTCGACCGCCCGGTCGGGCATCCCGCCGCGGCCGTCCTCGGCGTCGGGCTCGGGGGCGAGCCGGGTCCACAGGACCATCCCGTCGGGCGACGGGTCGCCCGAGGCGACGCCGAGGGTGAACGGGTCGGGCGTCGTCGCCTGGCGCAGGGCACCGGCGAACCAGCGGGGCACGGCGGCGGGCTCACCGCCGGGCGTGGCCGGCACCAGCCCGGCGACCGCGGCCCCGAGGGTGCCGAGCAGTACGCTGCGGCGTGGCAGTGCGGTCACACGTCCTCCTGTGCGTGGTGGTCGGGGAGAACCGTCCATGCTCCGCCCCGGCGACCCCGACGGCGGTGCGCACGCGCCGGGGCCGGTGTCGCCGGACGAGTGAATCACCGCGGGTGCCCGGCCACGGGCGATCGGCCGGAACCGGCCGGGTCCACACCCGGTCCCCCGCGGCACGCCCGCACCGACGACTGATGTGCAGTGACCTGCATCACATCCAGGCTCACATCGAACCTCCGCTCGTCGAGTCACGAAAACAGTTCATCGGGATCGCGCCGGATCGCGGCCCGCGACCGCGACGCCCTCGACGTCGCGGTCGGAATCGTGCCGCTCTGCCCCCGAAAATGTGTGAGTCGGGGGTCGGTCGATCATAAATATTGACTATGTAACGCGCTGGAAATGGTCGACGATTCTGCCCGTACACGCTCGTACCGCCGGGGGATGACGATGGTGTCGAAAGACGGGGTGATGACCGCCGGGCCTGTGCGCGAACAGGAATCGCGCACGGTGTCCGAGCCGGAACACGCTGTCGTGATCGCTTTCACAGCGATCATCACGGACCTGCTCGACGCACCCGTGCGGCCGGACGACCACTTCTTCGTCGACGCCGGTGCCGACTCGATGGTCCTCGCCCGGTTCTGTGCGCGGGTCCGGCAACGGCCCGACCTGCCGCACGTCGCGATGACCGACGTCTACGCCCACCCCACCGTGGCCGGGCTGGCCGCGGCACTCGCCCCGTCGGTCGCGCGCTCCGCTCGCACCGTCGACGACGTGCGCGAGGGCTACCGGGCGATCCTCGCCGAGCTGGTCGGCGCCGACGTCGGGGCCGATGCCGACGTGTTCGCCGACCTCGGTGCCGACTCCATGACGATGACCCGGTTCTGCGCCAGGGTCCGCCGCCGCGACGACCTGCCCGACGTCGCGATGACCGACGTCTACGCCCACCCCACCGCCGCCGGTCTGGCCGTCGCGCTCGCCGGCGACGCCGGTCCCGTGCCGGACGAGGCACCGCCCGCGCTGCCGGTCCCGACCGGCACCACCCGCGCCTACGTGCTGTGCGGCGCGGCGCAGCTGCTCACCTTCGTCGTGTTCACCCTCGCCTATGGCACCCTGCTCGGCGCCGTGTTCCAGTGGATCGCCCTCGGCACCGGGCTGCTGGACTTCTACCTGCGCTCGCTGGCCGCGGTGGCGGTGGCCTTCACGGTGTTCGCGGTGCTCCCGATCGCCGCGAAGTGGCTGCTCGTCGGCCGGTGGACCGAGCGCGAGATCCCGCTGTGGAGCGCCGCGTACTACCGGTTCTGGCTGGCCAGGACCCTGGTCCGCACCAACCCGCTGCTGCTGGTCGCCGCGGGCTCGCCGCTGCTGCCGCTCTACCTGCGGCTGCTCGGCGCCCGGATCGGACCCGGCGTGGTCATGCTGGCGCGCACCATCCCGGCCTGCCCGGACCTGCTCACGATCGGCGCGAACACCGTGCTGCGCAAGGACTCGATCCTGTCCTGCTACCGCGCCGAGCCGGGCATCATCCGGACCGGCCGGGTCACGATCGGTGCCCGCGTCGTCGTCGGCGAGGCGTCGGTGATCGACATCGGGACCGAGATCGGCGACGGCGGACGGCTCGCCCACGCCTCCTCGCTGCACACCGGCCAGGTCGTCCCGGCCGGTGCGACCTGGTGGGGCACTCCGGCCCGCCCGGGCGGCGGAGACCCCGGCGCCGGGGTCTCGGCGACGATCGGCCGGGCCCGGCGCGCCGGCTATGCGACCGGCCAGCTCGGCTGGCTGCTGCTGGTCTGGCTGCCGCTGGGCACCGGTGTGGTCGACGTCGTGCTGGCGTCCGTGCCGACGCTGGCGGCGGTGATCGGCAGCGGGGCCGCCGGGGTGGTCTCGTCCCAGCTCTGGCTCGACGCCCTCGTCAGCTCGACCGGCCTGCTCCTCGCCGGGACGGCCGTCGGTCTGTTCGGGGCCGCAGTGGTCGCGCGCGTGCTGTCGCTCGGGCTCACCGAGGGACGTCCGTACCCCCTCTACGGCCTGCGATACACGTTGCAGCGCACCGTGTTACGGATCACGAACGTCCGGTTCTTCACCTATCTGCTCGGCGACAGCTCCTACATCGTCGATTACCTCCGGATCATCGGACACGATCTCCGGCGGACCCCGCAGACGGGGACGAACTTCGGGACGGCGGTGAAGCAGGAGACGCCGTTCGCGAGCTCGATCGGAACCGGCACGATGGTCGCCGACGGTTTGTCCATCGTCAATGTCGACTATTCGGACACCGCATTCGTCGTGAACCGGACACGGATTGCGTCGAACTCGTTCCTGGGTAACAGGATCGTGTGGACGGCCGGCTCCAGGGTCGGCGACGACTGCCTGATCGCCACCAAGACGCTCGTCCCCACCGACGGCCGGGTGCGGACCGGGGTCGGGCTCCTCGGCTCGCCGCCGTTCGAGATCCCCCGCACCGTCGCCCGGGACTCGATGTTCGGCCACCTGCACACCGGCCTCGACCTGCACGACCGGCTGCGCGCCAAGAACCGCTACAACCGCCGCACCATCGCCCTGGCCGTGGCGTTCCGGTGGGGTGCCCTGTTCGGGGTCACCCTGCTCACCCTGATCGTCGCCGCCCTGCTGGCGCCGCTGGGTCCGGTCGCGGTCGGGGTGCAGCTGCTGCTGTCGCTGCTGTTCACGATGACGTACACGATCACCGTCGAGCGGCTCACCGTCGCCGGGCGCCGCCGGCTGCAGCCCCGCTTCTGCTCGGTCTACGACCCGTACTTCTGGTGGCACGAGCGGTACTGGAAGCTCGTGGTGCAGGGCTGGGACCGGATGCTCGCCGGAACCCCGTTCAAGAGCCTCGTCACCCGCGCCCTCGGTGTGCAGATCGGCCGCCGCGTGTTCGACGACGGGTGCAACATGACCGACCGCACGCTCGTGCGCATCGGCGACGACGTCGTCCTCAACGCCGGGTCGGTGCTGCAGTGCCACTCGCAGGAGGACGGCACCTTCAAGTCCGACTTCATCTCCGTCGGCACCGGCGCCTGTCTCGATGTCGGCGCCTTCGTCCACTACGGCGCCGTCGTCGGCGACGCCGCCCGCATCGGCTGCGACGCCTTCCTCATGAAGGGCGAGGACGTCCCCGCCGGTGCCGTCTGGGAGGGCAACCCGGCCGCCGCCCCGCGGTCCCGCCCCGCCCCGGCCCCGCTGCTGAACGGAGAGACCGCACGATGACCGGTACGCTCGCCGACCCCGCCACCACGACCACCCGCGAGTACTGGACCCGGGTGCTGCTCACCGGCGGCGCCACCCCGGCCCCGTCGTGGACGGCGACACCCCGGCCCGGGACCGCCGTGCACACCGAGCCGATCCCGCGGGACGCGGTCGCCTCCGTCGCCGCGGTGACCGGCGTGGAGCCCGGCGCGGTGCTGCTCGCCGCGCACGCCGCCGTCCTCGCGGCCCTGTCCGGCGACACCGAGGTGACCGCCGGTGTCCCGGCCCGCGCCGGCGCGACGCCGCTGCCGGTGTGCCTGGACACGGCCCGCAGCTGGTCCGCGCTGGTCACCGCGGCCGCCGACGCACTGGCCGGGCTGCGCGCTCACCCCGGGCCCGACCTGGGACGCCTCGCCGCCGAGCTCGGGACCGCGGTGCCGTCGTTCGGCACGGTGCTCGACCCGGGCGCGGACCTGCGCGGCGCCGAGATCGCCCCCGGGGCGCTCGGCCGCACCGGCGACCGCGGCGCCGACCCGTGCCCCACCACCGGCGACGGGCCGGCCGCCGGGTTGCACGTCGCGGTGTCCGGGTCCACCCTGCGCCTGACCCACCGTCTCGACCTGCTCGACGAGGACGCGGCCGCCCGGATCGCCGGCTACCACGCCGCGGCCCTGGCGCTCGCCGCCGCCGACGCCGACGCGCCCGTCCGCCCGTCGGCGCTGGTCGGGCGGGCCGAGCGCGACGCCCAGCTCGGCGATCTCGCCGGCCGGCCCCGGGACCTGCCCGACCGCCGCCCGCACGAGCTGCTCGCCGACCGCGCCGCCGCCGCGCCCGACGAGGTCGTCGCCGAGCACGCCGGGGTCACCCTCACCCGCGCCGAGCTGGAGGACCGGGCCGCCCGCGTCGCCTCGACCCTGCTCGCCGCCGGGCTGGCGCCCGAGGAGGTCGTCGCCGTGGTGTGCGACCGCGACCTCGACTGGATGGTCGCGGTGCTCGCCGTCCTGCGCGCCGGTGGCGCCTACCTGCCGGTCGAGCCGCACTTCCCGGCGGAGCGGATCGCCCGCACGCTGACCCGCGCCGGGTGCCGGATCGCGCTGACCACCGACGCCACCCGCGCCCACCTCGACGAGGCCGCCGTCGCGACGACGGTGCTGACCGTGCCGGACGCGGTCGCCGCCGCCGACGGCCCCGCACCCACCGCCGACGTCCCGGCCGACGGACTCGCCTACCTGTACTTCACCTCCGGCTCCACCGGCGAGCCCAAGGGCGCGATGTGCGAGCACGCCGGGATGCTCAACCACCTGCTCGCCAAGATCGAGGACCTGGAGCTGGAGCCGGGCTGCGTGGTCGCCCAGACCGCGCCGCAGTGCTTCGACATCTCGCTGTGGCAGCTCGTCGCGGGTCCGCTCGCCGGCGGGCGGACCCTGCTCGTCGAGCAGGACGTGATCCTCGACGTCCGCCGCTTCGTCGACACCCTGGTGCGGTCCCGGGTCACCGTCGCCCAGCTCGTGCCCAGCTACCTCGAGGTCGTGCTGACCTACCTGGAGGAGCACCCCACGGCGCTGCCCGACCTGAGGATGGTCTCGGCCACCGGAGAGGCGCTCAAGACCGAGCTGGTGCAGCGCTGGTTCCGGGTGCTGCCCGGCGTCCCGCTGGTCAACGCCTACGGCCTCACCGAGACCTCCGACGACACGAACCACGCCGTGCTGCGCGAGGCTCCCGCGGACGGCCGGGTCCCGCTCGGCGCCCCGGTGCCCGGGGTGAAGGTCTACGTCGTCGACGCCGACCTGGCGCCCGTGCCGCTCGGCGCGCCCGGGGAGATCGTGTTCTCCGGGGTGTGCGTCGGCCGCGGCTACGTCAACGACCCCGACCGCACCGCCGCCGCGTTCGGCTCGGATCCGCACCGGCCCGGCGAGCGGCTCTACCGCAGCGGCGACCACGGCCGCTGGCGCCCCGACGGGCAGCTCGAGTTCCTCGGCCGTCGCGACAACCAGGTCAAGATCCGCGGCTTCCGGATCGAGATCGGCGAGATCGAGAACGCGCTGCTGGCGGTGCCCGGCGTCCGCGACGCCTGCGTGGTCGTCGCGACGACCGCGGGCGGGCCGCAGCTGGTCGCCTATCACGCCGGCGACGGCCCGGACGCGCCCGAGGTCCGGGCCCGGCTGGGGCAGAGCCTGCCCGCCTACATGGTCCCGCCGACGGTCCACCGGCTCGACCCGCTGCCGGTCACCGCCAACGGCAAGATCGACCGCAAGACCCTCACCGCGCACGCGACCGCGGCCGCGGCGCAGGCCGCCGTCGCTGGGAGCGCGTCGGCCGGCCCGACCGGTGGCGAACTCACCGCGGCCCAGCGCCGCGTCGTCGACGCCGTCACCCGCGTGCTCGACCTGCCCGCCGGATCGGTGGGCCCCGACGACGACTTCGCCGACCTGGGGGGCAGCTCGCTGTCCGCGGTGAAGCTCGTGATCGCGCTCGGCCGGGCCGTCACGGTCCGCCAGGTGCTCGACCATCCCGTCCTCACCGACCTCGCCGGGTTGCTCCCGGCCGACCAGCGCTGACCACCACAGGGGGAGACATGACCGGATCACTGCTCGGGGTGCGCCCGCACCCCGGACGACCGCCCGTCCTCGACGCGGGCCCGGGCGGCGATGCCGCCGGCTGGACCGAGCGCCACGGCGACGCGCTGCGCGACCTGCTCGACGACCACGGTGTCGTGCTGGTGCGCGGGCTCGGCCTGCGCACCGTCGCCGACGTCGCCGGTGTGGCCGCCCGGCTGGGGACCGGCAGCTACGTCGAGCGCGAGGCGATCGCCGCCCGGACCCTGCTGTCCGACGGCGTCTACTCGGCCACCCCGTGGCCCGCGCGCCAGCCGATGTGCGCCCACCACGAGCTGTCCTACGTCCTGGACACGCCCGCCACGCTGCTGTTCGCCTGCCTGCGTGCACCCGATACCGGCGGTGCGACACCGCTGGTCGACACCACCCGGGTCGCGGCGGACCTGCCGCCCGCACTCGTCGACCGCGTCGAGCGCGAGGGCTGGATCCTCACCCGCTCCTACGGCGACGACATCGGCGCCTCCTGGGAGCAGGCGTTCGGCACCGCCGACCGCGACGCCGTCGAGCGCTACTGCCGGGCCAACGCCATCGGCACGGTCTGGACGCCCGACGGCGGGCTGCGCACCCGCCAGCGCCGGCACGGCGTGCTGATGCACCCGGTCACCGGGCAGCGGGTCTGGTTCAACCAGATCGCGTTCCTGTCGGAGTTCGCGATGGACCCCGAGGTCCGCGAGTTCCTGCTGGAGATGCACGGCCCGGACGGGCTGCCGTTCAGCACCCGCTTCGGCGACGGCTCCCCGGTGCCCGAGGCGGTCGTCGACGAGATCAACGCCGCGCACGACCGGCACGCCGTCCGCGAGCCCTGGCAGGACGGCGACCTGCTGGTCGTGGACAACCTGCGGTTCGCCCACGGCCGCGACCCCTACACCGGTGACCGGCACGTCGTCGTCGCCATGACCGACGGCGTCGCCGTCCCCGCCTTCGAGGGAGCCCGATGAACGCCCCGGCCGAGTCCGTCCCCGCCTTCTCCGTGATCTCCGGCGCCCAGGTGGCGCGGGCGCTCGGCGGGCGGGAGAAGGAGCTCGTCGAGCTCGTCGAGGACACCTACCGGGTGCACGGCGCCGGCGCGACGGTGAACCCGCCGTCGTACTTCCTGCGGTTCCCCGACAGGCCGTCGTCGCGGATCATCGCGCTGCCCGCGTCGCTGGGCGGCACCGGTGACGACACCGGCGTCGACGGCATCAAGTGGATCTCCAGCTTCCCGGAGAACGTCGCCCGCGGCGTCCCCCGGGCCTCGGCGGTGCTGATCCTCAACGACCCCCGCACCGGCTACCCGTACGCCTGCCTGGAGAGCTCGATCATCTCCGCGACGCGCACCGCGGCGTCGGCGGCCTCGGCGGCCGACCGGCTCTCGCGCGACCGGGCCCGCCCGCGTCGCGTCGGGTTCGTCGGGACCGGGCTGATCGCCCGCTACATCCACCAGTTCCTGGTCGGCACCGGATGGACCTTCGACGAGGTCGGCGTGTTCGACCTCTCCGCCGACTCCGCCGAGGGGTTCCGGGGCCACGTCGAGCGCACCGCGCCCGGCGCGGTCCGGATCCACGACTCCGCCGAGTCGCTGGTCCGCGGCAGCGACCTGGTGATCTTCGCGACCGTGGCGGGCACCCCGCACGTGCACGACCCCGCCTGGTTCGACCACCACCCGCTGGTGCTGAACGTGTCGCTGCGCGACCTGTCGGCGGACATCGTGCTCAGCGCCTTCAACGTCCTCGACGACGTCGAGCACTGCCTCAAGGCCGACACCTCCCCGCACCTGGCCGAACAGGCCACCGGGAACCGCGACTTCGTCGACGGGACCCTCGACCAGGTGCTCGACGGCACGCTGGCCGTCCCCACCGACCGCACGGTCGTGTTCTCCCCGTTCGGCCTCGGGGTCCTCGACCTCGCCGTCGGACGGTTCGTCCACGCCGAGGTCGCCCGCGCCGGCGAGCTGCACACCGTCGACGACTTCTTCCACGAGCTGAGCCGGCACGGCTGAGCCGCCACCACTGGTACACGAGGGGTCGACGATGACCGTCATCTCCGCACCCGAAGACTTCAACACCGACGACCTGTACGTCGACCTGACCGGGGTCCTCGGACTGTCGGTCTACCTCAAGTGCGAGGGCTTCAACTTCGCAGGATCGGTCAAGCTCAAGGCCGCACTCGGCATGGTCACCGACGCCGAGCGGCGCGGCCTGCTGCACCGCGGATCGGTGCTCGTGGAGTCCTCCTCGGGCAACCTCGGCGTCGCGCTCGCCATGATCGCGGCGAGCCGGGGCTACCGGTTCGTCTGCGTCACCGACCCGCGCTGCAACCCGGCCACCCACCGGCTGATGGAGGCGCTCGGCGCGGAGGTCCGCGTCGTCGACACCCCCGACGCCGCCGGGGGCTTCCTCGCCACCCGGATCGCGCTGGTCCGCTCGCTGGTCGCCGGCGACGACCGCTACGTCTGGCTCAACCAGTACGCCAACCCGGAGAACCAGGGCTCGCACCTGGTCACCACCGGGCCGGAGATCGAGGCGGCGTTCCCGCAGCTCGACGTGGTCTTCGTCGGCGCGGGCACGACCGGCACGCTGATGGGCTGCGCCCGCTACTTCCGGTCCCGGCCGCGGCCGGTCCGGGTGGTCGCGGTCGACGCGGCCGGATCGGTCACCTTCGGCGACCGGCCGACGCCCCGGATGATCCCGGGGCTGGGCACCAGCGTCCGCCCGGAGGCGCTCGACGAGTCCTACATCGACGACGTCGTGCACGTCGCCGAGCCCGACACGCTCGAGGCGTGCCACGCCCTGGCCCGCCGCGGGTTCCTGTTCGGCGGGTCGACGGGCACCGTCGTCGCGGGGGCCGCGGACTGGCTGCGCCGCCACGGCGACGCGACGACCACGGCCGTCGCGCTCGCCCCGGACATGGGGGAGCGCTACCTGGACACGGTCTACCGGCCGTCCTGGCTGGCCGAGCACTTCGGCCCCGAGGCGGCGGCCGGGATGCCGCAGCCGCGCGAGGCCACGATCACCGAGGTCACGCCCGCCGGCGTGGTCACCGAGATCCTGCCCGGTGGCCCGGCCCTGGTCGCGGGGTCCCGCTGATGGCCCGCACCAGGACCTCGCGGGCCCCGCTGGTCCCGCCGCGGCGCGAGGCACCGGCGGAGACGGCAGCCGGGTCGTCGCCGTCCCGGCCGACGCCCTACCGCCGCGAGAACGCACCGCGGGAGCCGGCCGGCGGAGCCCCGGGTGCCGTCGACGACGCCTCCGCGACGACGGCGCTGCCCGCGGTGACTCCGTCGCCGGCCGGTGCGGCCCCGGCGCGGGGCGACGAGCGACCCCCGGTGCGCGCCGCAGACCCGGCGTCGCCCGGTACCGGTCCCGCTGAGCTGTCGCGGCCCGCCGAGCCGTCGTCGCGCTCCGGCACGCCGGACCGGGCCCGGTCGCGACGGCGGGGGCTGCTGCCGCCGCCGGGTGCGGTGACCCGGGCCGAGCCCGCCGCGTCGACGGCGGGTCCCGGTGCCCCGGACGGTTCCGGTGCTTCCGGTCCTTCCGGGGTGGAGGACACCGTGCAGACGCGACCGCGCACCGGCGCCGACCCGCGCGGCGGCACCGACGCGCAGCACGGGACCGAGCCGCGCACCGCGGCCGGGGCACGCACCGGAGCCGAGACACGCAACGGCACCGACGCACGCGCCGGGACCGAGCCGCGCGCCGGGGCCCACCGCACCGCGACCCCGACGTCGCTGCCGACCTCACCCCGCACCGGCACCCCGGCCACGTCCACGACCCCGGTTCAGGGTCCGGTGAACGGCGCGAAGGGCAGGAACGGTGCGCGCGGCGCGGTGCCGGCCACGACGCCCGTCGGACCGTCGGCGGTCACAAGGACGGCGCCCGTCACCGGCTCGTCGGCCCTGCCCACCCGGTCCACACCGCCGGGCGCGCCGGCACCGTCCCGCCCGTCCCCGGCCACCTCGGTGATCCCGCCGGTGCCGCCGGCGGCGTCCGTGCCCACCCCCGCACAGGACCCGCAGCGGTCCCCGGTCGCATCCCCGCGCCCGGCCCCGACGGGGTCCGGCCCGGCGCTGCCGGCCGGGTTCGACGGTCCGGCCCCGCCCGGGGCGCCCCGGCCGGACCGGACCGCGGCCCCGACGACCGCCCCCGCGGCCGCACCGATCCCGGCCGCGACACCGGAACCCGTCCCGTCCGGGTCGGACCGCAACGGCCCCCTGGCGGAGATCGGCGCGACCCTGCGCCGTCGCCGCGCCCCGGTCACCGGAGCCGTGCTGCTCGCGGCCGCGGGCGCCGCGGGCCTGGCCGTGCTCGTCCCACCACCCGCCGTCGCGACGACGTCGGTGCAGGTCGGCTCGGTCGGCACCGCCGACCCCGGGCCCGCCACCGCCCGCGCGCTCGCTGCGGCCGGCAGCGCCGCCTTCAGCGATCGCGTCGCCCAGCTGACCGGCTCCACCGTCACCGACGTCGCCGGGCGCCTCGTGCTCACCGCACCCGAACCGGGTGTGGTCGCCGTCCGCGCCACCGGCACCGACGACGCGAGCGCCACCGCGCTGGCCGACGACGCGGTCACCGCCCTGCGCGAGCGCATCGGCGCCCTCGACGCCGCCGTCATCACCGGCGGCACCCAGCCGCTGCGCGCCGAGATCGACCGGCGCGCCGCCGACGCCCAGGCCACCGGCAGCTCCGGCACCACCGGGACCGACCCGGTCGCCGAGCAGCTCGGCCGGACGCTGGCCGACCGGACCGGGCAGGTCACCGTCGTCGTCGACGGGCCCGCCCCGGTCGTCGCGCCGGGGGTCCCGACCGCGTGGTGGGTCGGTGGGGCGGCCGGGATCGGCGCCGGTGCGGCGCTGCTGCTGGCCGGTCTCGGTGTGCCCGCGGTCCGCCGCGGCCGCGGACTGCTGCCCGAGGCCCACCCCGAGGACCGGCTCCGGGCCCGGCTCGACGTGCCGGTGCTCGCCCCGGGCTCCGCCCCGGACGCGGTGCCGCGCCTGGCCGGTGCCTATCGCGACCTGCTGCGCCACGTCGACTGCCTCACCGTCGTCCAGCTGACCCGCGAGCCCGCCTGCGACGTCGCGTCGGAGCTGGTCAAGGCGGCCGCACTGGTGGGGGACCGGCGCGAGTACCGCGACCTCACCCCCGGCGCCCCGGCGACGACCGTCGACCCCGGAGCGCCGGTCGTGCGGGCCCTGCGGGTCCCGCGGCTCGCGCACGAGGACCTGCGCGCCGTGCGCGACGGCGGGCCGAGCGTGCTCGTCGTCGAGACCGCTGCGACGACCACCGAGGACGTCGTGACGGCCGTCGCCGCGCTGCGGGCGGTCGGTGCGCCGCCGCTGCTCTGCCTGGTCTGGCCGGGACGCCTGCCCCGGGACCCGGCCCGCGTCCCGCTGCCCGCGGACGCCCGGATCCGGTCGCAGCACCCGTGAGGCGGGCCGGGTCGGTCGAGTGCGCCGTCGTCGGGCTGGGTGTGCTCGGCGCGGCGTCGCTGCTCGCGCTGGCCCGCGCCGGGGTGTCCTGCGTCGGGCTGGAGTCCGGGCGCGTCGGCCACCCCGACGGCGGTTCCGGCGGCGAGACGCGGATCTTCCGCACCGCCGTCGCGACCGGGCCGGACCACGTCCGCCTGCTCGACCGCAGCCGTGAGCTCTGGACCGGGCTGCCCGGCGCGCCGTTCACCGCCTGCGGCGCGCTCACGCTCGGCGCCCGCGACGACCCGCGGGTCCGGGCGGTCGCGCTGCCGGGCCGGACCACCGTGCTCGACGCGGCCGCGGCGGCCGTGCGCTGGCCCGCGCACCTGCTCGGCGCGGACGAGGTGGCCGTGCTCGACCCGGGCGGCGGGCTGCTCGACGCCGGCACCGCCACCCGCGGGCTCGTCGCGGAGGCCCGCCGGGCCGGAGCGGCCGTCCGGGAGGGCGTCACCGTCGTCGGCATCGGCAGGCGGCGCGGGCGCGGCGTGCTGCACACCGTCGACGGCGAGACCGTCGCCGACAACGTCGTGATCGCCACCGGCCACGGCGCCGGTCTCGTCCCGGGCGCCATCGGGATCGAGCAGCGCCGCGTCGTGCTGAGCTGGTTCGGGGTGCGGGACCCCGCCCGGTTCGCGCCCGCGGTCTTCCCGCCCGGGATCCACACCGCGGCACCGGTGCACACGTTCTTCCCCGCCGTCGACGGCGCCACCGTCAAGATCAACCACCAGCAGCCGCAGCCCCGCGTCCACTCGCCGGCCGACCACCACCCGTGGGTCGAGGCCGGCTACACCCGGGACTGGGCCGGTGCGGTCGCCGCGCGCCTCGCCGGGATGTCCGACCGGCCCGCCCGGCTGGAGTCCTACGTCGAGGGCTACACGCCGACCCGCCGCGGGATCGTCGCGCTCGCCCCGTGGGAGCCGCGCACCGTCGTCCTCGGCGGGTTCTCCGGGCAGGGCTTCAAGTACGCCCCGGCCGTCGGCGAGCTCGTCGCCGACCTGGTGCGGACCGGCCGGTCCGGGTCGCCGGCGTTCACCCCGGCGCTCGCGGCCGGGGGCTGAGCGGCCCGCTTCCCCGGATCCGCCCCGGGGTGCGATCGTGGGTGCCGTGCGAGCGCAGCTGATCTCCCGTGCCGACCTCGACTTCCTGCTCCACGACTGGCTGCGGGTGGTCGAGCTCTGCGACCGCGAGCGCTACGCCGAGCACGACCGCGACACCATCGACGCCGTCGTCGACCTCGCCGCACAGGTCGCGACCGAGCACTTCGCGCCGCACCGCAAGGTCTCCGACACCCGCGAGCCCGAGTTCGACGGCGAGCGCGTCACGCTCCCCGACGAGGTCCGCGCCGCGCTGAAGGTGCTGGGCGACACCGGGATCGTCGGCGCCGGGCTCGACGAGCGGGTCGGCGGGATGCAGCTGCCCGCCGTCGTCGTCCAGGCGTGTTTCGTGTGGCTGCACGCCGGCAACGTCGCCACCGCCGCCTACCCGATGCTCACCGTCGCCGCGGCCAACCTTCTGCTCACCCACGGCAGCTCCGAGCAGGTGCAGACCTGGGTGCGCCCGATGGTGGAGGGCCGCTACTTCGGCACGATGTGCCTGTCCGAGCCGCAGGCCGGGTCGTCGCTGGCCGACGTCACCACCCGGGCCGAGCCCCGCGACGACGGCACGCACCGGCTCACCGGCACCAAGATGTGGATCTCCGGCGGCGAGCACGAGCTGGGGGAGAACATCGTCCACCTCGTGCTGGCGAAGATCCCCGGCGGACCGGCCGGGGTGAAGGGCATCTCGCTGTTCGTGGTGCCCCGGGTGCTGGAGAGCGGCGAACGCAACGACATCGCCCTCGCCGGGCTCAACCACAAGATGGGCTACCGCGGCACCGTCAACACCGTGCTGAACTTCGGCGAGGGCCGCGCGACCCCGGGCGGGGAGGCCGGCGCCGTCGGCTACCTGGTGGGGGAGCCGCACACCGGTCTCGCCCAGATGTTCCACATGATGAACGAGGCCCGGGTCGGGGTCGGGGCGGGTGCCACCGCACTCGGCTACGCCGGTTACCTGCTGGCCCTCGACCACGCCCGTACCCGCACCCAGGGCCGCCCGGCCGGCGCGAAGGATCCGGCGAGCCCGCAGGTGCCGATCGTCGCCCACACCGACGTGCGCCGGATGCTGCTCGCGAGCAAGTCCTACGTGGAGGGTGCGCTCGCGCTGAACCTGTACTGCGGGCGGCTCCTCGACGAGGAGCGCACCGCGGGGACCGACGAGGAACGCCGCCGGGCGCACCTGCTGCTGGAGGTGCTGACCCCGGTCGCGAAGAGCTGGCCGTCGCAGTGGTGCCTGCACGCCAACGACCTCGCCATCCAGATCCACGGCGGCTACGGCTACACCCGCGACCACGACGTCGAGCAGCTCTACCGCGACAACCGGCTCAACCCGATCCACGAGGGCACCCACGGCATCCAGGGCCTGGACCTGCTGGGCCGCAAGGTCGTGATGCAGGGCGGCGCCGGGCTGACGCTGCTGCGGGAGACGATCGGGCAGACCGTGGAGCGCGGACGCGCGGTCGGCGGGGAACTCGCCGCGCACGCCGACGCCGTCGCGGCGGCCGTGGACCGGGTCGTCGAGGTGACCGGGATCGTGCACGGCCAGGACGACCCGGCGCTGGCGGTCGCACACTCCTCGGTCTACCTGGAGGCCGTCGGGCACGTCGTGCTCGCCTGGATCTGGCTGGAGCAGGCGCTCGCCGCCGAGGGCCGCGACGGCGACCTCTACGAGGGCAAGCGTGCCGCGGCCCGCTACTTCGTGCGCCACGAGCTGCCCCGCACCGGCCCGCAGCTGGACCTGCTCGCGTCGCTGGACCGGACCACGCTCGACGTCCGCGACGCCTGGCTCTGACCCTCCTCAGCCGGGGAACACCGGGACGCACGCCCCGGTGGCCCGGCCGTCGGGGTGCAGCAGCCACCCCATCCGCTTGCGGGTCCGCAGGATCACCGAGGTGTCCACGATCTGCGCCTGCGGCAGCGACCGCTCCAGCGCCGACTGCATCCCGACCAGCTCGCCCAGCGAGTGCGTCCACGCCGTGACCAGAAGATTCTCCGGCCCGGTGAGCGACAGGCACAGCCGCACCCGCGGATCGGTACGGACCCGGCGCACCGCGTGCTCGACCGCGGCGGTCGGCAGCCGGATCCACCACGTCACGCAGATCGGCCACCGGGTCAGCAGCTGTGCGACCTCGCAGCGGAACACCAGTGCCCGCGAGCGCACCAGCGCCGACAGCTGCCGGCGCACCGTCGACGCCGGCCGCCCGACCCGGTCCGCGAGCTCCGCGGCGCTCGCCCGGCCGTCGGCGCACAGCTCCCGCACCAGCGGCGCGTACACCGGCCCCCGCAGATCGACACCCGCCGCCTGCGGTGTCGTGTCCGCCCGGCGCAGCGCGCGCACGGCCGCGACCTGCCGGGCGTCGAGCGCGTCGAGCCGCCACCGGCTGCCCTCCCGGTGCACCCGCGACGCCAGGTGCGTGCGCACCGACGCGACCCCGGTCACCCGTCCGATCCGGTCCAGCACCAGCCCCGACAGCTCCGTGAACGACGCCGCGTTCACCGTCAGCAGCAGGTCCCGGCCGCGGGCGGCGTACTCGATGGTCATCACCGACGGCTCGGAGTCCAGCGCCGCGACGACCCCGGCGAGCCACCCCGGCGCGCAGTCCACCTCGACCAGCGCCACCTGCATGGCGTCCTCGCCGACCACCGGATAACAGCTGATCCACGCGTGCCCGGACCCCTGCAGGCGGGCCCAGCGCCGGGCCAGCGTCACCGGCGCCGCATCGAGCACCGGGCCGAGCCCGGCCCAGCTCGCGCGCGGGTGCAGCTGCAGCGCGTGGACGAGCGCGAAGTCGTCCTCGGACAGCGGATGACGGTCGGTTCCGTCCACGGGGCCCCCGATCCGGATCGGATCCGTCGATGTTACGTGCCGTAACGCGCGGGCTCCGAGACTCGGGCAGGACCTCCGGCGGGCAGCGTGGCCCGCCGGTACGACCCGAGGGGACGCTTGTGGATCTTCGTGACGACGCCCGGTCGCTGCAGCCGGACCTGGTGCACCTGCGCCGGGAGCTGCACCGTGACCCCGAGGTCGGGCTGGCCCTGCCCCGGACCCGTGACCGGGTCCTGGCCGCGGTGCAGGGGCTCCCGCTGGAGATCACCGAGGGGACGACGACGACGTCGGTCACCGCCGTCCTGCGCGGCACCGCCCCGGGCGCCGGCGCGGGCGCACCGGTGGTTCTGCTGCGCGGCGACATGGACGGTCTCCCGGTCGCCGAGGGCTCCGGCGAGGACTTCGCCGCGCGGACCGGCACCATGCACGCCTGCGGCCACGACCTGCACACCGCGGCGCTGGCCGGGGCCGCGCGGCTGCTCAGCGCCCACCGCGACCACCTCGCCGGCGACGTCGTGTTCATGTTCCAGCCCGGCGAGGAGGGCTTCGACGGCGCGGGCCACATGCTCGCCGAGGGCGTCCTGACCGCCGCTGGACGGCGCGTCGACCACGCCTACGGCCTGCACGTGTTCGCCAACCGGATGCCCGCCGGGCTGGTCACGACCCGGCCCGGGGTGTTCCTGTCCGCCTCGCACGCGCTCGACGTCGTCGTGCACGGGGCGGGCGGCCACGGCTCCAACCCGCACACCGCCCGGGACCCGATCGCCGCGGCCGCGGAGATGATCACCGCCCTGCAGACGATGGTGACCCGCCGCTTCGACATGTTCGACCCGGTCGTGCTGACCGTCGGCGTCGTCGCCGCGGGCACCCGGCGCAACGTCATCCCCGGCACCGCCCGCTTCGAGGCGACCGTGCGCAGCTTCTCCGACGCCCACGCCGCGACGCTGCCGGTGCTGGTCCGCGAGGTCTGCGACGGTGTCGCCGCCGCGCACGGCGTGCGCGCCGAGGTCGTCTGGACCGACGAGTACCCGCGCACCGTCAACGACGCCGACGAGGCCGGGTTCGCCGCCGGGGTGTGCGCCGAGCTGCTCGGCGAGGACCGGTTCCGGCTCGCACCGAACCCGGTCAGCGGCTCCGAGGACTTCTCCCGGGTGCTCGCCGCCGTCCCGGGCGCGTTCCTCGGGATGGGCGCCTGCCCACCCGGCGTCGACCCCGACACCGCGCCGATGAACCATTCGCCGCTCGCCCGCTTCGACGACGGCGTCCTCGCCGACGCGACCGCGCTGTACGCCGCGCTCGCCACGACACGCCTCGCCCCGGCCGCGGGGGTGGCGGCATGACCGAGCGCACCGAGCGGCGTCGCACGATCCTCGGGATCGGCGCCGGCAACGCCATGGAGTGGTTCGACTGGAACGTCTACGCGACGTTCTCGGCGTTCTTCGCCCCGCAGTTCTTCGCGGGCGACGACACCGGCACCGCCCTGCTCAAGACCCTCGCGGTGTTCGCCGTCGGGTTCGTCGCCCGCCCGTTCGGCGGCTTCCTGTTCGGCTGGATCGCCGACCGCCGCGGCCGGAGGCTGTCGATGGCGCTGTGCGTGGCGACCGCCGCGGTGGGCAGCCTGGTGATCGGGCTCGTCCCGACCCACGCCGTCATCGGCATCGCCGCACCGGTCGTGCTGGTCCTGGCCCGGCTGGCGCAGGGCCTCGCGCACGGGGGCGAGCTGCCCGCCGCGCAGACCTACCTCGCCGAGATGGCCCCGCCCGCACGGCGCGGGCTGTGGTCGAGCCTCATCTACTTCTCCGGCACCGCGGGCATCCTGGTCGGGACGGTGCTCGGAGCCGTCCTGTCGAGCGTGCTCACCCGCGAGGAGATGACCGCCTACGGTTGGCGGGTGCCGTTCGTCCTGGGCGGGCTGTTCGGGCTGTACGCGCTGGTCATGCGGCTGCGGATGCGTGAGTCCGACACCTACTCCCAGGAGGAGGAGGCCCGCACCGCGACGCCGGGCCGCCCGTCGCTGTGGCGCCAGGTCCTGGCCCGCCCGAAGGCGCTGGCCCGGGTGGTGTTCCTGACCAGCGGCCTGACCGTCGTCTACTACGTCTGGTCGGTCGCAGCCCCGGCGTACGCCATCACCGCGCGCGGGGTGGACCCGGCGGCGGCGCTGTGGGCCGGCGCCGGTGCGCTGGCGGTGTTCATGGTGCTGCTGCCGCTGTGGGGCGCGGCCTCGGACCGGTTCGGTCGCCGCCGCACCCTGCTCGTGCCCGGTGCGGTGCTCGTCCTGGCGCTGTTCCCGCTCGACGCGATGATCCACGACGGGCCGACGCTGTTCGTCGCGATGACCGTCGCGCTCGCGCTGATCGGGGCGGGCTGCGCCGTCGGGCCCGCCCTCTACGCCGAGATGTTCCCGACCGGGGTGCGCGCCGCCGGGCTCGGCGTTCCCTACTCGATCTCGGTCGCGTTGTTCGGCGGGACCGCCCCCTACCTGCAGACGCTGTTCGCCGAGATCGGCAGGCCCGGCCTGTTCCTCGGCTACGCGATCATGCTGCTGCTGGTGTCCGGGCTGACGGTGTACCTGCTGCCCGAGACCCGGGGGATCGACCTCGCGACCGCGGGCCGCGACGGGGCCGAGCCGGCCGCGCACGCGACCACCCCACGGGTGCGGTGACGGCCCCGGACGGAGGTGCGGGTCACGCTGTGTGCCCCCGTCCGGTGGGAAGATCGCGCCGAACGGGTGCGTTGCTCCCCCCTGTGCGGGGGACGGGTGTGTGGCTGGTGTGCCGGCGGGTGATCGACCTGTGCCGCCGTCCCGCCACGGGCTGTCGGCGCTGACCGCCGACCACACCCGTACCGCACCTCCTGGGGGAACCCGTGTCACTCGTCGTCCGTGCCGCACGCGCCTGGCAGCGCCCGCGCGTGTTCGCACTGCTCACCGTCGCCGGGCTCGTGCTCGGCGCACTGCTCGGGCTGACCGCCCGGGTCACCGGGTCCGCGGGTCTCGCGACCACGCTGGACACCGTCGGCGGACTGTTCACCGGCCTGCTGCAGTTCACGGTCGCGCCGCTGGTGTTCCTCGCGATCGTCGTCGGCATCGTCAGCCTGCATGACCTCGGCGGCGGCCGCACCGCGGCCCGGCTCGGCGGGCGCACCGTCGCCTGGTTCGCCGGGACCTCCCTGGTCGCGGTACTGATCGGCATCACGATCGGATTGATCGGGCGGCCCGGTGAGGGCGTCACGATCGCCGCCGACCCGGCCGACGTCGAGGCCGTGGGCGCGCGGACCGCGGGGTCGTGGGAGGCGCTGCTGTCGAACCTGGTGCCGGACAACCCGGTCGCCGCGTTCGCCGACGACAACGTGCTCCAGGTCGTCGTCGCCGCGCTGCTCGTCGGCGCCGCCGCCTACGCGCTGGGGGACAAGGCCGAGCCGTTCGTCGCGTTCTCCCGCTCGGCGTTCGAGATCGTCCTGACGGTCATCCGCTGGATCGTCGTGCTCGCCCCGATCGGCGTGCTCGGCCTGATCGGCACCGCGTTCGCCACCTACGGCAGCGGCGTCGTCTCCTCGCTCGCCGGGCTGATCGGCACCGTCTACCTCGGTTGCGCGATCGTCCTGTTCGGTGTCTATCCGCTGCTGCTGAAGGTCGTGGCCGGGATCGGGCCGCGCCGTTTCTTCGGCACCACCTGGCCGGTGCTGCAGTTCGCCTTCGTCTCCCGCTCGTCCGGCGCCGCCCTGCCGATGTCCCGGCAGGCCGCGATCGACCTCGGCGTGGACCGCAACTACGCCGGGTTCGCCGTCCCGCTGGCCACGACCACCAAGATGGACGGCTGCGCCGCCGTCTACCCGGCGCTCGCGACGATCTTCGTCGCGCACATCTCCGGGGTGCAGCTCGCGGTGTGGCAGTACCTGGTGATCGTCGCCGTCGCGGTGTTCGGGGCGCTGGCCACGGCCGGGACGACCGGCTGGTTCACCATGCTGACCCTGACCCTCGCCGCGGTCGGGATGCCGCCCGCGGTGATCGCGGCCGGGATCGCGGTCGTGATCGGCATCGACCCGATCCTCGACATGATGCGCACCGCCACCAACGTCGCCGGGCAGATCACCGTGCCGACGCTCGTCGCGGCGCAGGAGGGGATCCTCGGGCGCGACGCCACCGCGGCCACCGAGGCCACCGCCTCCGTCGAGGGTGCGACGGCCGGCCGGGTGTCGGCCACCTCCGCCTGACCCCGGTCGCGCACCGGCCCGCCGCGCCCGTACCGCGGCGCCGGTCCGGGATCGATCAGTACCTCGGCGCCGCCCCGGCGGCGCCGAGGTGCCGATCGACAGTGGCGCGCCGGCCGAGGGATCTCCGTGGTCGGCGTGACCCGGGTCGCACCGCCCGTGGCAGTCAACACTGACTGTTTCCTGCTACCGTCGTGGCGAGCCGACGGCCCCCTCCCGGGCGCCGTCCACCGTCGCGAAGGAGCGAACACCGTGCGAGACGCAGTCATCGTCGAGGCTGTACGCAGCCCGGTCGGCAAGCGCAAGGGCGGCCTCGCCGGCATCCACCCCACCGACCTGTCGGCCCACGTGCTGCGCAGCCTGGTGGAGCGGTCCGGCGTCGACCCGGCGCAGATCGAGGACGTGATCTGGGGCTGCGTGTCCCAGAGCGGCGAGCAGACCTTCGACATCGGCCGCAACGCCGCGCTGGCCGCCGGGTTCCCCGAGACCGTCACCGGCGTGACCGTCGACCGCCAGTGCGGGTCCAGCCAGCAGTCCGTGCACTTCGCCGCGGCCGGTCTGATCGCCGGGCACTACGACGTGGCCGTCGCCGGTGGCGTCGAGTCCATGACCCGGGTCCCGATGGGCTCCTCGCGCCAGGACCAGGACCCGCTGGGCAACGACTTCGCCGAGCGCTACGGCGTCGCGCCGAACCAGGGTGTCGGCGCCGAGATGATCGCCGAGAAGTGGGGCTTCTCGCGTCAGCGTCTCGACGAGTTCGCCCTGCAGTCGCACGAGCGCGCCGCCGCCGCGCAGGACGACGGCCGGTTCGACGGCCAGATCGCCCCGATCGCCGGCGTCACCGCCGACGAGGGTGTCCGCCGCGGCGGCACCCTGGAGGGTCTCGCCCAGCTCAAGACGGTGTTCAAGGACGCCGACCAGGGCGGCGTCATCCACGCCGGCAACTCCTCGCAGATCTCCGACGGCTCGGCCGCGCTGCTCATGACCACCTCCGAGAAGGCCCGCGAGCTGGGCCTGACCCCGATCGCCCGGGTGCACACCGCGGTGCTGGCCGGGGCCGACCCGGTGATCATGCTGACCGCGCCGATCCCGGCGACCGAGAAGGCGCTGAAGCGCTCCGGCCTGTCGCTGGACGAGATCGGCGCCTTCGAGGTCAACGAGGCCTTCGCCCCGGTGCCGCTGGCCTGGCTGGCCGACATCGCCGACGACGACGGCGACGTCGCCGCCCTGCTCAACCCGAACGGCGGCGCGATCGCGCTCGGCCACCCGCTCGGCGGCTCCGGCGCCCGGATCATGACCACCCTGGTGCACCACATGCGGGACAACGGCATCCGCTACGGCCTGCAGACCATGTGCGAGGGCGGCGGCCAGGCCAACGCCACCATCCTCGAGCTCCTCTGACACCCGCTCCCCACCCGGAAGGAACAGACAGAACATGGACATCAACGGTTCCGTCGCCGTCGTCACCGGCGGTGCGTCCGGCCTGGGCCTCGCCACCACGGAGAAGTTCGTGGAGCTCGGCGCCAAGGTGCTGATCATCGACCTGCCGTCGTCGCAGGGTGAGGCCGTCGCGGACAAGCTGGGGGAGAACGTCCGCTTCGTCGCCGCCGACGTCACGGACGAGCAGCAGGTGACCGCTGCCCTCGACGCCGCCGAAGAGCTCGGTGCGGTCCGCGTCGCGGTCAACTGCGCCGGCATCGGCAACGGCATCAAGACCTACGGCAAGAAGGGCCCGTTCCCGCTGGACGGGTTCACCAAGGTCGTCACCGTCAACCTGATCGGCACGTTCAACGTGATCCGGCTCGCCGCCGAGCGGATCGCGAAGTCCGAGCCGGTCGACGGCGACCGCGGCGTCATCATCAACACCGCCTCGGTCGCGGCGTTCGAGGGGCAGATCGGGCAGGCCGCGTACTCGGCGTCCAAGGGCGGCATCGTCGGCATGACCCTGCCGATCGCCCGCGACCTGGCCGACCTCGGCATCCGGGTCTGCACCATCGCCCCGGGCCTGTTCGAGACCCCGCTGCTGGCCGGGCTGCCCGAGGACGTCAAGACCTCGCTGGGCAAGCAGGTGCCGCACCCGTCGCGGCTGGGGCAGCCCGCGGAGTACGGCAAGCTCGCCGCCCACATCGTGGAGAACCCCATGCTGAACGGCGAGACGATCCGTCTCGACGGCGCCATCCGGATGCAGCCCCGCTAGTCACGACCACCCGAGGGGAGGGGGCGCCGTGAAGCGCACGCTCTACGAGTCCGACCACGAGGACTTCCGGGAGGCGTTCCGCGCCTTCGTCGAGAAGGAGATCGTCCCGCACGAGGCGCAGTGGGAACGTGACGGCGCCGTCGCGCGGGAGTTGTTCACCACCGCCGGTGCGAACGGCTTCCTGGGCATCGACGCGCCCGAGGAGTTCGGCGGCGGCGGGGTCCAGGACTTCCGTTTCAACGCCGTCATCAGCGAGGAGCTGCTGCGTGTCGGCGCCGCCGGGTCCGGCCTCGGCCTGACCCTGCACAACGACATCGTGCTGCCCTACCTGCTCACCTACTGCACCGACGAGCAGAAGCAGCGCTGGCTGCCGGGCGTCGTCAGCGGCGAGACGATCCTCGCCATCGCCATGACCGAACCGGGCATCGGCTCGGACCTGGCGTCGATGTCGACGACCGCGATCCGCGACGGCGACCACTACGTCGTCAACGGCGCGAAGACCTTCATCACCAACGGGATCAACGCCGACCTGATCGTCGTCGCGGTCAAGACCGACCCGTCGCAGAAGCACAAGGGCATGAGTCTGCTCGTGCTCGAGCGCGGGATGGAGGGCTTCGAGCGGGGCCGCAACCTCGACAAGCTCGGGATGCACGCCCAGGACACCGCGGAGCTGTCCTTCACCGATGTGAAGGTCCCGGTGGAGAACCTCCTCGGGCCCGAGGAGGGGAAGGGCTTCGTCCAGCTGGTCGAGAAGCTGCCCCAGGAGCGGCTGTCGATCGCGATCGCCGGTGCGGCGGCGGCCCGGGCGGTGCTCGACGGGACCCTCGCCTACGTCAAGGAGCGCAAGGCCTTCGGCTCGCCGGTGGGCTCGTTCCAGAACTCGAAGTTCGCCCTGGCCGAGATGGACACCGAGATCGACCTCGCCGAGCACTACGTCGACGACTGCGTCCGCGCGCTCAACGCGGGCGAGCTCACCGCCGTCGACGCGTCGAAGGCGAAGTACTGGTGCACCGAGCTGCAGGGCCGGGTCGCCGACCGCTGCCTGCAGCTGCACGGCGGCTACGGCTACATGAGCGAGTACCCGGTCTCCAAGGCCTACGCCGACGCCCGCATCACCCGGATCTACGGCGGCACCACCGAGATCATGAAGGAGGTGATCGGCCGGGGTCTGGGACTCTGAGCCGATGCCCGACAGGCGATCATGACCACATCATGAACACCGAACCCACTCCGGTGGTCAGGAGCCGGGCGCAGCGGTCCTCGGACAGCCGCGCCCGGATCCTGGACGCCGCCGTCGCCTGCCTCATCGACGGCGGCTACTCCGGATCCACGACCCTGACCATCCAGTCGGCCGCCGACGTCTCGCGCGGTCGGCTGCTGCACCACTTCCCCAGCCGGGACCGACTGCTGGTCGCGGCGGCGCAGCATCTCGCGGTCAAACGCGTCGCCGACACCGAGGAACGCGTGCGACGGGTGCTCGACGCCGACCAGGTCGGCCTGTTCGAACGCGCCGACCGGGTCATCGAGCTGCTGTGGGAGAGCTTCTCCGAGCCGCACTTCTGGGCGGCGGTGGAGCTGTGGACCGCGGCCCGGTCCAACTCCGAGATCGCCGAGGCGCTGCGTCCCGAGGAGAAGCGGCTCGGTGCGGCGATCCGCGCGTCGATGGCCCGCATGTTCGGCGACGAGCTGGCGGGCCGCCCGCGGTTCAAGCAGCTGCGCGACCTGCTGCTCACCTCCATGCGGGGGACCGCGCTGACCTACACCTTCGACCCGCGCGACCCCGCGGGTGACGCGATGCTGCCCCAGTGGAAGGACCTGGCGCGGGTGCTGCTGGGGCCGTGACCGGCTCAGGTGCCGAAGCTCAGCCCGAACGGCGGCGTCGCGCCCTCGGCGGCGACCGGCGGTGCGGGGCGCCGGACCGCCACCCGGTCGCGGCCCGCGTGCTTGGCCTCGTAGAGCGCGGCGTCCGCGGCGGCCAGCAGGCCGTCGAGGTCCGTGCCGTGGTCGGGCGTCGTCGCGACCCCGACCGACACCGACAGCCCGGTGACCAGCCCGGCTGTCGCGGTGTCGACCTGCAGCGCACGCACGCCCCGCCGGATCCGCTCGGCGACCTCGCGGGCGCGGGCGGCCGGGGTGTCGTCGGTGCGCATCCCGCCGAGCGCGACCACGAACTCCTCGCCGCCGAACCGGCCGGCCAGGTCCTGGTCGCGGACCTCGGCGGTGAGGACGTCGGCGACGGCCTGGAGCACGTCGTCGCCCGCCAGGTGGCCGTACCGGTCGTTGACCGCCTTGAAGTGGTCGAGGTCGAGGATCAGCACCGCGGCGGCCCGGTCGGTACGCGTGTCGCGCTCCAGCATCTGCCGGCTGCGCCAGCGCCACGCCGCCGGGTTGAGCAGCCCGGTCTTGGCGTCGGTGTCGACCTGCGCCTCCAGCTGCCGCACCAGGGTGGTCTGCTCGACGACGAGCAGCGGCAGCACCGCGAGCAACGCGAACCAGGGGGAGGTGTTGGCGAGCACGACCGCGACCAGCCCGCCGATCGACAGCGTCGCCAGCTCCAGGCCGATGTCGCCGCCCAGCAGGATCGTGAGGAACCGCGAGCCCGGTGCGGTCAGCCGCAGCACCGACACGACCAGGAGCGTGTTCACCGCCGTGTAGGCGACCAGCGCGCCCAGCACCAGCGCCGCGTTCTGCGGGGTCGCCAGCGCCCCGGCCCGGCCGTCGACCAGCGCGAGCAGCCCCGCGACGGCGTGCACGGCGAGCAGCACCGTGGCCGCGCTGTAGACCTGGCGGTGCGGCGGCGTGCCGCTCGGGCGGGCCACCCGCAGGTAGAGGTGCAGGTAGATGACGACGACGACGACCGTGGCGAGCCCCGGCGGCAGCAGCAGCGCGGCCGCGAAGGTCCACACCGAGGTCATGTTGATGTAGCGGGTCGCGGCGATCCGGCGCCGCAGGCGCTCGGCGTTGACCGACAGCTCGGTGTGCACCGCGGCCACCAGCACCAGCAGCCCGCAGAGCAGCACCTCGGTCCGTACCGGCGGGTCCCCGGTGAGCAGGCCCGCGACGACCGCTGCCACCGCGGCGGTCTCCACGACCAGGACCAGCAGCAGCGGGCGCAGCGGCAGGCCGAGCAGCGACCGGGCGTCCGGCGCACGACGGCGGCGACCGGCCGGGTGCGGTGCCACCGGGCCAGAGGTCACGTCGTCTGCCTGTTCGTCGGCTGCGTCAGGGGATGGACCGAGGCTACCCGCGGGTAAGGCAAGCCTTTGCCGTTCGTCCCCCGGTGGCCGGAATCCGCGCCGAACGGCCCGGAACCGACGGCGAACGCCTCAGGTCCACGTTAAATCGTGACGGAGCGTTGTCCGTCGCTTACTCTGGTCACGTCATCACTCGATCGTGGAGCACGCCGTGCGTCCTCACGTGCGGAGCGCAACGGCGTCCGTTCCGGGACGGGAAGAAGCACTCCGGTCGAGGGGGGATCGCTCGTGCGCAACTGGGACTGGTGAACCGTCATCGGCGTCGCGCGGGACACTCGGTCGTCCCGCGCGGCGCCGCCGTTCCGCGCCGTCGCGCGGCCGGGGGCGCCACCGGCCGGCGCGTTCACGCCCCGGGTGGCCCGACAGGCCTTCTCGTCAGATCTGATGACGCGCGGGCGGGACATGCGACACCCTCGTGCGGCGGTGCGTGCACCGTTGCGCCTTGTACTCCCAATGGGTGACACCTGCGTCACGTCGCGGCGCTGACCAGTGCGGACGGTCCCTCGGGGCCGGGCCCCGGCGATCACCCCCTAGGCGGGACATCCACCTTCGTGTTGCAGTTAGCCTCGCCTTATCTGAGGCGTGCCGAAGCTACGAGAGGACAGTGATGGCGAACCCCGCGAACGCGAACCCCCACTCCACCCCGGAGGTACTCGACGTGGTGGGGGTCGGGTTCGGGCCGTCGAACCTCGGCATCGCCATCGCCCTGCTCGAGCACAACGCGACGGTCCCCGCCGACGCGCGGGTGAGCGCCCGCTTCGTCGAGCGCCAGGAGCGGTTCGGCTGGCACCGCGGGATGCTGCTCGAGGACGCGACCATGCAGGTCTCGCACCTCAAGGACCTGGTCACGCTGCGGAACCCGACCAGCGGCTTCTCCTTCCTGTCCTACCTCCACGACCGGGACCGGCTCGCCGACTTCATCAACTACGGCTCGTCGTTCCCGACCCGCCGCGAGTTCCACGACTACCTGGAGTGGGCCGCGGCACGGGTGGGGGAGATCAGCGCGGCCGCCGGGTCGGCGGTGACGGTCGACTACGGCAGCGAGGTCCTCGAGATCGAGCCGGTCCGCGGCGGGAACGGCGTGGAGCTCGTCGACGTCGTCGTCCGCACCGGGGACCGGGTGGAGCGCCTGCGCGCCCGCAACGTCGTCCTCGCCTGCGGGCTCACCCCCGTCCTGCCGCGCGGGATCACCATGGGCGGTCGCGTCTGGCACAACCGCGACCTGCTGTTCCGCACCCGCGAGCTCGCCGGGACCGAGCCGACCCGCTTCGCCGTCGTCGGCGCCGGACAGAGCGCCGCCGAGACCGTCGAGCACCTGCACCGCACCTTCCCGACCGCCGAGGTGCACGCGGTGTTCGCCCGCTACGGCTACAGCCCCGCCGACGACACCTCCTTCGCCAACCGGATCTTCGACCCGGCCGCCGTCGACGACTTCTACACCGCGCCGGACGAGGTCAAGGACCGCATCCTCGGCTACCACGCGAACACCAACTACTCCGTGGTCGACCCGGAGCTCATCGAGGGCCTCTACCGCACCCACTACCACGAGCGGGTCGCCGGGACCGAGCGCCTGCGCTTCCGCAACGTGTCGCGGGTGGCCGACGTCGTCGACGTCGGGGACCGGGTGGAGCTGGCCGTCGAGTCGCTGATCGACGGCTCGCGCGAGGTCATCACCGCCGACGCCGTCGTCTACGCGACCGGCTACCGCCCCGCCGACCCGCTGTGGCTGCTGTCCGGCGGCCTCGACGAGGCCTGCGCCCGCGACGCCCGCGGCCGGCTCGACGTGCACCGCGACTACCGGCTCGGCACCACCGCGCTGGCCGACGGCACCGCGGTGCGGGCCGGCTTCTACCTGCAGGGACCGACCGAGCACACGCACGGCATCACCTCGACCCTGCTGTCCAACATCGCGGTCCGGTCCGGCGAGGTCGTCGCCTCGCTGACCGGCGCCCCCGTGCCGTCGACGGCGCCGACGCCCGTCGTCGTCTGAGCGCGACCCCACCCGTTCCGCCGATCCCAGGGAGAGCCATGTCCACGAACCCCTTCGACGACCCCGAGGGCAGCTTCTACGCGCTGGTCAACGACGAGGGCCAGTACTCGCTGTGGCCCGCGTTCGCCGAGGTCCCCGCCGGCTGGACGGTCGAGCACGGGCCGGCCGACAAGCCGTCGTGCCTGTCCTTCGTCGAGACGCACTGGACCGACCTGCGGCCGCGCAGCCTGCGCGAACGCGCTGCCGGCTGACCCGTCCCACACCGCCCGTCCCGCATCACCACCCCTGGAGCGCCTCCCGTGACCCGCACGCTGCCGTCCCCGTCCGACCCGCGCCCGGGACCCCTGCCGGACGGTGCGCTCGCGACCTGGCCGGAGCTGTTCGCCCGGCAGGTCGCGGCCACGCCGGACGCCGTGGCGGTGCAGTGCGGCTCGGGGGAGCGCCGCGAGCAGCTCACCTACGCCGGGCTCGACGAGCGGGCGGGGCGCCTCGCGTCGGTGCTGCGCGGGCGCGGCGCGGGACCGGAGGGGCTGGTCGCGCTCGCCGTACCGCGCGGGGTGGACCTCGTCGTCGCGCAGGTGGCGATCCTGCGTGCGGGCGCGGCGTACCTGCCGGTCGACCCGGACCAGCCGCCGGCGCGGACCGCGCTGGTGCTCGACGACGCCCGCCCGGCCGTCGTGCTGAGCACGGCCGGTGTCGCCGCCGAGCTGCCGCTGCCCGACGGGACCCCGACCGTGCTGCTCGACGACGACGCCGACCGGGCGGCGATCGCCGCCGCCCCGGTCGCCCCGGTGCCCGACGTCGACGTCCTCGGCGCCGCCTACGTCATCCACACCTCCGGCTCCACCGGGCGGCCCAAGGGCGTCGTGCTGACCCACAGCGGTGTCACCCAGCTCGTCGCCACCCAGACCGAGCGGCTCGGGCTCGGCGCGGACGACCGGATCCTCGGGTTCGCCTCGACCGGCTTCGACGTCGCGTTCTGGGAGCTGTGCATGGCACTGCTCTCCGGCGGGCGGCTGGTCGTGGTGCCCTCGGAGCTGCGGCTGCCGGTGCCCGAGCTGGCCGACTACGCCCACGAGCACGCGGTGACGGTGATGGTGCTCCCGCCCGCGCTGCTCGCCGCGCTGGGCCCGGACGTCACGCTGCCCCCGGCGACCCTGCTCGCCGGTACCGAGCGGGTGTCCCCGGAGCTGGTCGCGCGCTGGGCACGGGGCCGGACGATGTTCAACGCCTACGGTCCGACCGAGGTCACCGTCAACTCCACGCTGGGCCGGTGCGACCCGGCGCGGACCGGGCCGGTGGTGCCGATCGGGGTCGCCGACCCGATGACCGACGCGTACGTGCTGGGCCCCGACCTGGCCCCGGTCCCGGACGGCGAGCAGGGCGAGCTCTACCTCGGCGGCCCCGGTCTGGCCCGGGGCTACCTGAACAAGCCGGGCCTGACCGCGGAGCGGTTCGTCGCCGACCCGTTCGGGCCCGCGGGCGGGCGGCTCTACCGCACCGGCGACCTCGTGCGCGTCGACGAGCGCGGCGAGCTCGAGTTCCTGGGCCGCGTCGACGACCAGCTCAAGGTCCGCGGCTACCGGATCGAGCCCGGCGAGATCGAGTCGGCGCTGCGGGCCCACCCCCACGTCGCCGAGGCCGTCGTCGGCGTGCACGAGGCCGCGCCGGGGGACCGGCGTCTCACCGCGTGGGTCGTCCCCGCGACCGCCGGGGACACCCCCGCCGACGACGGTGCCGAGCGCGTCGCCGACTGGCGCGACGTCCACGAGCTGCTCTACGCCGCCACCTCCGCCGACGACGGCGACCCCACCGGCTACGAGGGCGGCTTCGCCGGCTGGAACTCCACCTACGACGGCACCCCCATCCCGCGCGCGGACATGCAGGCCTGGCGCGACGCCACCGTCGCCCGGATCCGCGAGCTCGGCCCCGGCCGGGTCCTGGAGCTCGGCGTGGGCAACGGCCTGCTGCTCGCGGAGCTGGCCCCGGACTGTCCCCGCTACGTCGGCACCGACGTGTCCGCCGAGGCCGTCGCCGCGCTGTCGCGGTGGGTCGCGACCCGCCCCGAGCTGCACGGGCGCGTCGAGCTGGCCCCCGCCGCCGCCCACGAGCTCGACGGCATCACCGGTCCCTTCGACACCATTGTGATCAACTCCGTCGCCCAGTACTTCCCGGGCCCGGAGTACCTGACCGACGTGCTGACCCGGGCCGCGGCGCTGCTCGCCCCGGGCGGCGCGATCGTCGTCGGCGACGTCCGGCACGCCGGGCTGCTGCGCACCTTCCGCGCCGGGGTCGTCGCCGCCCGGCGGCCCGACGCCGAGCCCGCCGAGCTGCGCCGCGCCCTCGACGGCGCCGTCGCCTGGGAGGGCGAGCTGCTCTGCGCGCCGCGGTTCTTCACCGCCCTCGACGGGTTCGACGCGAGCAGCATCCGGATCAAGCGGGCCCGCGCGCACGACGAGCTCTCGCGCTACCGCTACGACGTCGTGCTCCGGCCCGGCGCCGCCGCGCGGCCCGATCCCGCGACCGCGCCGCTCGTCCTCGACTGGGAGGCGGTCGGGGCCGACCCGGCCGCGCTCACCGACGCCCTGCGTGCCGCGCTGGGCGCCGGGCCCGGCCCGGCGGGCGACAGCGGCCCGGCCGCGGGCCGCGACGGTGACGGCGCGGCCCGTGCCGGCGCGGACGTGGTGCGCGTGGTCGGGGTCCCCGACCTGCGATCGGCCGCCGACCGCGCCACCCGCGCCCGCATCGACGGCGAGCCCGAACCGCCCGCCGGCGCCGACCCCGAGGAGCTGCTGGCCCTCGGCGAGTCCCTCGGCTACACGGCCGAGGGCACCTGGGGCACCGGGGCGACGGTCGAGCTGCTGTTCTCCCGGCCCGGCGTCGACCCCGGCCCACTGCACCGCGCGAGCACGGACCCGACCGGCCCCGCGTTCCACCGCCCGGCCCCGTTCCGGGACGTCGACGCCCTGGTCGGCGCCCTGCGCGAGCACCTGCGCGACCGGCTCCCGGACTGGATGGTGCCCGCCGCCGTCGTCCCGCTGCCGTCGGTGCCGGTACTGGCCAACGGCAAGACCGACCGGGCCGCGCTGCCCGCCCCCGACCTGTCCGCGCAGGTCCGCGGCACCCGTCCCGGCACACCACGCGAGGCGCTGCTCTGCGACCTCGTGTCGGAGGTCCTCGGGGTGCCCGGCTTCGGCGTCGACGACGACTTCTTCGCCCTCGGCGGCGACTCGGTCCTGTCGATCCGGCTGGTCGTGCGGGCCCGCGAGTCCGGCCTGCTGGTCACCCCGCGGCAGGTATTCACCCACCGCACCGTCGCCGAGCTCGCGCCGCTCGTGACCGAGCACCACGCCGTCGCCGCGCCCACCGGGCCCGACACGACCGTCCTCGACGACGCCGCGGCCGCCGTGCTCGGCCCCGTCACCCTCGCCGGGCCGGTGTCCCCGCTGCAGGAGGGCTTCTTCTTCCACGCCGCGCTCGACCCGGCCGACACCTCCTACGTCGTGCAGGAGGTCCTCGACCTGCCCGCCGACGTCGACCCGGGCACCCTGCGCGCCGCGCTGTCCGACCTGCTCGACCGGCACCCGCAGCTGCGTGCCGGGTTCGCCCAGCGCGCCGACGGCCGCGTCGTCCAGGGCGTCGCCGACCGCGTCACGCTGCCGTGGACCGAGCACGACGTGCGCGGCACCGACCCGGCCGCCGTGCTCGACGCCGAGCGGGCCCGCCCGTTCGACCTCGCCCGCCCGCCGCTGCTGCGCGCCGCGCTGCTGCACGACGACGGCCGCACCCGCCTCGCCCTGACCTTCCAGCACGCCGTCCTCGACGGGTGGTCGGTGGCGCTGCTGGTCACCGAGCTGGAGCAGGCCCACGCCGCCCGGGCCGCCGGCACCCCGCAGGACCCCGGCGGGCCGCGCGCCCGCGCCGAACAGCGGCTGCGCGCCTGGTTCGACCACCTCACCGCCCTCGACACCGGCGACGCCCGGGCGGCCGCCCGCGCCGTGTGGGACGCGGAGCTCGCCGGCGCCGAACCGGTCCGGCTGCTCGACGCCCTCCCCGCCCCGCGGACCCGCCCGGACGGCGGGGACCGGCCGCACGCCCAGCGCGCACTGGCCCTCGACGCCGGCGCGACCGCCGCCCTCGACCGCGCCGCCCGCGCCCGCGGCGTCACCCCGTCGACGGTGCTGCACACCGCCTGGGCCCTCACCGTCGGCGCGCTCACCGGCAGCCGGGACGTGCTCGTCGGCAGCACCGTGTCCGGCCGCGACGCCGCCGTCGACGGCATCGGCGAGGCCGTCGGGCTGTTCGTCAACACCGTCCCGGTGCGGATGCGCTGGGCACCCGGAGAGCCGCCGGCCGCGCCGCTGCGCCGGATGCAGGACGGCCGCACCGCCGTCCTCGACCACCCGCAGGTCCGGCTCGCGGAGCTGCAGCGCGGCCGCGGGGAGCTGTTCGACTCCATCGTGGTGATCGAGAACTACGCCGCGGAGCAGACCGCGAACGGCCTGGTCACCGGGGTGGAGGTGCGCGACGCGGTGCACTACCCGCTCGCGCTGGTCGTGCGGCCGGGCCGGGAGACCTCCGTCGTGCTCAAGCACGACACCGCCCGCGTCGACGACGCCACCGCGGGCCTGCTGCTCGAGATGTTCGAGCGCACCCTGACCGCGCTGGTCACCGGCCCGCAGCGCACGATCGCCGCGCTGCCGCTGCGCACCCGTCCCGAGCAGGGTGTGCACGGCCCCGAGCGGGCCGCCGACCCGCGGACCCTGGCCCGCCGGGTCGCCGACGGGCTGGCCGCCGACCCCGGCCGCACCGCCGTCGTCGCACCGGACGGGACGCTCACCGCCGCCGAGCTGGACCGCCGCTCGGCCGCGCTGGCCGGGGCGCTGCGCGAGCGCGGTGCCGGACCGGGCAGCGTCGTCGGGATCGCCGTGCCGCGCTCGACCGAGCTGATGGTCGCGCTGCTCGGCGTCGTCCGCGCCGGGGCGGCGTACCTGCCGCTGGACCCGGAGCATCCGGCGGAGCGGATCGCGTTCACCGCCGCCGACGCGGGCGTCGACACCGTGCTGGTGCCCGCGGGCACCGACCCGCTGCCCGACCTGCCCGGGGTGCGCCGCCTCGCCGTCGCCGAGCTCGCCGACGGCCCGGTGCCCGCCGCGCTGCCCGACCCGGACCCCGACGACGCCGCCTACCTGATCTACACCTCCGGCTCGACCGGGCGGCCCAAGGGCGTCGTGGTCAGCCACCGCGCCATCGGCAACCGGCTCGACTGGATGCAGGACGCGTACCCGCTCACCGCCGACGACCGGGTGCTGCAGAAGACCCCCGCCGGGTTCGACGTGTCGGTGTGGGAGTTCTTCTGGGCCCCCTCGACCGGCGCGACCGTGGTGCTCGCCGCCCCCGGCGGGCACCGCGACCCCGAGTACCTGGCGCGGCTGGTCCGCGACGAGCGGATCACCACGCTGCACTTCGTGCCCTCGATGCTGGAGGGCTTCCTCGCCGCCGAGCAGGTCGTCGCCGACCCGCGGTGGGCGGCCACGCTGCGGCGGGTGTTCTGCTCCGGCGAGGCGCTGTCCGCGGCCGCGGCCCGGCGCTGGCACGCGCTGACCGGGGTGGCGCTGCACAACCTCTACGGGCCCACCGAGGCCGCCGTCGACGTCACCGCGCACACCGTCGCCGCCGACCCGGGCGCCGTCGTCCCGATCGGCGTGCCGGTCGCGAACACCCGCACCCACGTCCTGGACGCCTGCCTGCGCCCGGTCCCCGACGGGGTCCCCGGCGAGCTGTACCTCGGCGGCGTGCAGCTGGCGCGGGGCTACCACGCCCGCCCCGGGCTGACCGCGGACCGCTTCGTCGCCGACCCGCTCGGCGCGCCGGGGGAGCGGCTCTACCGCACCGGCGACGTCGTGCGCCGCGTCGACGGCGAGCTGGTCTACCTCGGCCGCTCCGACGGCCAGGTGAAGATCCGCGGGCAGCGCATCGAGCCGGGTGAGGTCGAGGCGGTGCTCGCCGCGACCGACGGGGTCGGCCGCGCGGCGGTCGTCGTCCGCCGGGACGGGCCGTCCCCGTCGCTGGTCGGCTACGTCGTGCCCGCCGCCGGCGCCGCTCCCGACGGCGACGGGCTGTGCGCCGCGCTGGCCCGGGTGCTGCCCGAGGCCATGGTGCCCGCCGCGGTCGTCGTGCTGGAGCAGATGCCGCTGACCCCCAACGGCAAGCTCGACCAGGCCGCGCTGCCCGCCCCGGACGTCGCCGCGGGCGGGTCGCACCGCGAGCCCGCCACCGAGGTCGAACGCGTGCTGTGCGCGGCGTTCGCCGAGGTCCTGGGCCGCGACCGGGTCGGCCCCGACGACGACTTCCTCGCCCTCGGCGGGGACTCCATCACCTCCATCGCGGTGTCCTCGCGGGCGCGACGGGCCGGGCTGGACGTCGGGCCCGGCGACGTGCTGGCCGGGCGCACCCCGGCCGCCGTCGCCGGTCGGGCCGGGACGGCCGCCGAGCCGGTACCGCCGCTGCCCGACCCCGACCCGGCCGTCCTCGCCCGGGTGCGGGAGATCGCCGGCGACGACGTCGAACGGGTCTGGCCGCTGTCCCCGCTGCAGGAGGGCCTCTACTTCCACGCCACCCTCGACGGCACCGCGGGCACCGTCACCGCAGCCGGTGACGCCTACACCGTGCAGGAGACCGTCGAGCTCGACCACGAGATCGACCTCGACCGGCTGCGCGACGCGGTGACCGCGATGCTGCGCCGCCACCCCACGCTGCGTGCCGGGTTCACCGCCGACGGCCTCGACGGGCCGGTGCAGTTCATCGCCGCCGACCCGGCCCCGCCGGTCCGTCTGGTGCACACCGGTTCGCAGGCGGAACGGGACCGGCTCACCGCCGCCGACCGGACCGCGCCGTTCGACCTGAGCGCCCCGCCGCTGTTCCGGATCACCGTGCTGCGCGGCGACGGCCGCGACCGGCTGCTGATCCACCGCCACCTGCTGATCTGGGACGGCTGGTCGGCCTGGTTGTTCCTGGAGGGGCTGTTCGACACCTACGCCGGGTCGCCGCCCCCGGCTCCCGGCGGCGGCTACGACGACCTGCTGGCCTGGATCGCCGCCCGCGACCCGGAGCCCGGCCGGGCCGCCTGGCGGGACGCACTCGCCGGGCTCGACGAGCCCACCCTCACCGCGCCGGTCCCCGCCGCGGGCCCGCGGGAGGTCGCCGAGACCCACCTCGCCCTCGACGCGGACACCTCGGCGCGGCTGCGGGAGCTGGCCCGCGTCACCGCGGTCACCCCCAACACCGTGCTCTCCACGGTCTGGGCGCTGGCCCTGGCCGCCGGCACCGGCCGCGACGACGTCGTGTTCGGCACCTCGGTCGCCGGGCGGCCCGCGACCGTGCCCGACGTGGAGAACGTGATCGGGCTGTTCCTCAACACCGTGCCCGCCCGGGTCGCGTTGCGCCCCGGCGAGACCGGCGCGCAGCTGCTCGCCCGGGTGCAGGCCGAGCGGGTCGCGCTGCTGGGGCACGAGACCGTCGGGCTGGGGGAGATCCAGCAGGTCTCCGGGCACCGGACGCTGTTCGACACGCTGTTCGTCTACCGCCCCGAGGGCGGTGAGCAGCGGGTCGCCGACCTCGGCGCCCGGCACGGCATCACCGACCTGACCAGCACCGACACCACGCACTACGCCCTGACCCTCGCGGTCACCCCCGGCGAGCGGTTCCGGCTGACCCTGTCGCACACCGTCGGGGAGCGGTCCGCGGCCCGCTGGGTCGAGCGGGTGCGCCGCGTCCTGCACGGTCTGCTCGACGCCCCCGACTCCCCGGTCGCGCGGATCGACCCGCTCGGCGACGACGAGCGCACCGAGGTCGAGGCGCACCGCACCGGGCGCCGGGTCGACACCGGCACCGCGACGGTCGCCGACCTGCTCGCCGACCGGGCCGCGCTCGCCCACGACGACCTCGCCGTCGTCGCCGGGGACGTGCGGCTCACCTACGCCGAGCTGGACGCGGCGGTGAACCGCACCGCGCGGCTGCTGCGCGCCCGCGGCGCCGGGCCCGAGACCGTCGTCGCGCTGGGGCTGCCGCGCTCCGCCGAGACCGTCGTCGCGCTGTTCGCGGTGCTGCGCGCGGGCGCGGCGTACCTGCCGCTGGAGCTGGACCACCCCGCGGCCCGGCTGGTCGAGACCCTGCGCGACGCCCGCCCGGTCGCGGTGCTCACCACGACCGCGGTCGCCCCGGCCCTGGCTGACGCCGGTGTGCCCACGGTCGCGCTGGACGACCCGGCCGTCGCGGCCGAGCGCGCCGCACTGGACCCCGGCCCGATCCCCGACGCCGAGCTGGGCAGCTTCGCCCGCGAGAACCCGGCACGGCTCGACCTGCCCGCCTACGTCATCTACACCTCCGGCTCCACCGGGCGGCCCAAGGGCGTCGTCACCCCGTACCGGGGGCTGACGAACATGCAGCTGAACCACCGCCGCGAGATCTTCGACCCGGTGGTCGCCGAGGTCCGCGCCCGCCGCGGGCCCGACGCCCGGCTGCGGGTCGCGCACACCGTGTCCTTCGCGTTCGACATGAGCTGGGAGGAGCTGCTCTGGCTGGTCGAGGGGCACGAGGTGCACGTGGCCGATGAGGAGCTGCGCCGCGACGCGCACCGGCTGGTGTCCTACTGCGACACCCACGAGGTCGACGTCGTCAACGTGACCCCGACCTACGCCGCGGCGCTGCTGGAGACCGGGCTGCTCGCCCGGCGCCCGATGCCGCTGGTGCTGCTCGGCGGCGAGGCCGTGTCCGACGCCGTCTGGTCGACCCTGCGCGATGCCGACGGCGTGCTCGGCTACAACCTCTACGGCCCCACCGAGTACACGATCAACACCCTCGGCACCGGGACCGCGGACTCGGCCACCCCGGCGGTCGGGAAGCCGATCAGCAACACCGTCGCGCACGTCCTGGACCCGTGGCTGCGCCCGGTGCCCGACGGCGTCGCCGGTGAGCTGTACATCGCCGGCGACGGCCTGGCCCGCGGCTACCTCGACCGGTTCGCGCTGACCGCCGAGCGGTTCGTCGCCGACCCGTGGAGCCCGGGCGGGCGGATGTACCGCACCGGTGACCTGGTCCGGCGCCGCCCCGGCACCGGCGGGCTGCTCGACTTCCTGGGCCGCACCGACGACCAGGTGAAGATCCGCGGGCACCGCGTCGAGCCCGGAGAGGTCACCGCCCGCCTCGACCGGCACCCGCTGGTGTCGCGCTCGGCGGTCGTCCCGGTCCCCGCCCCGGACGGCGGGTCGCTCCGGCTGGTCGGCTACGTCGTCCCCGCCGCCCCCGACGAGGCCGACCGCGCGGCCACCGCCGCCGGCGCCGTCGACGAGTGGCGCGCGATCTACTCCGAGGAGTACTCCCGGATCCCGGTCGCGGTATCCACCGAGGACTACGCCGGCTGGGACTCCTCCTACACCGGCGATCCCATCCCGTTCGCGCAGATGTCGCAGTGGCGGGCCGCGACCGTCGACCTGATCCGGGCACTGAGTCCGCAGCGGGTGCTGGAGATCGGGGTGGGCACCGGGCTGCTGCTCGGCCCGCTCGCCCCCGAGGTCACCGAGTACCGCGGCACCGACCTCGCCGAGCCGGTGATCACCGCGCTGCGCACCGCGCTCGCCGACGACCCGGCCCGCTACGGCCACGTCGAGCTCGACACCCGGCCCGCCGACGACCTGTCCGGGCTGCCGCGGGGCCACTTCGACACCGTCGTGATCAACTCGGTGGTGCAGTACTTCCCCGACGCCGGCTACCTGGAGCGGGTCCTCACCGGCGCCGCGGAGCTGCTCGCCCCCGGTGGCCGGATCGTCGTCGGGGACGTGCGCCGCCCGGACACGCTGCACGCGTTCCACACCGCGATCGCCCGGACCCGGCTCGGCGACGGGGCCGACCCCGCCGCGGTCGACGCCGCGGCGGAGCGGTCGCTGGCCCTGGAGAAGGAGCTGCTGCTCGCCCCGGCGTTCTTCGACCGGGTCGCGGCCGGTCTCGGCGCGGAGGTCGCGGTGCGCGCCAAGCGCGGCGACGCCCACAACGAGCTGACCCGCCACCGCTACGACGTCGAGCTGCACCTGCCCGGCGCCGACGTGCGCCGCGCCGACCCGGCCCGCACCCTGCGCTGGGGCACCGACCTGTCCTCGCTCGACGACCTCGACCGGCTGCTCGCCGACGCCGGGACCACCGGCCTGCGCCTCACCGGCGTCCCGGACGTGCGGCTCGCGACCGAGCAGGGCCGCCCGGCCGACGATCCGGAGCCCGACGCGCTGCGCGCCCTCGCCGCCCGGCACGGCCGCGACGCCGAGCCGACCTGGTCCCCGGACGGGCCCGGCGTGCTCGACGTCGTGCTCGTGGGGGCCGATCCGGCGGGCCGTCCGCTGGTCGGGCTGCACCGCGCCGGGGACCCGGCGGCGCCCGAGGCGACCGACCCGGCCGCGGCCCGGTTCGCCGCCGAGCTGGTCCCGGTGCTGCGCGAGGACCTGCGGGCAGCCCTGCCCGACCACCTCGTGCCGTCGGCGTTCGTGCTGCTCGACGAGCTGCCGCTGACCGCCAACGGCAAGCTCGACACCCGCGCGCTGCCCGTCCCCGACGCCCGCGCCGCCGCGGCGCCGTCGCGGGCCCCGGAGACCGCGACCGAGCAGGCCCTCTGCACGGTGTTCGCCGAGGTCCTCGGCCTCGACGAGGTCGGCGTGGACGACGACTTCTTCGACCTCGGCGGGCACTCGCTGCTCGCCACCCGGATCGTCGCCCGGCTGCGCACCGCGCTCGGGGCCGAGGTGTCGATCCGCGACCTGTTCACCGAGCCGACACCGGCCCGGCTCGCCGCCCACCTCGACGCCGGTGACGCGGCCGGCGCCGAGCGTGGTCCTGCCCGCCCCGTGCTGTCGCCGCGGCCCCGCCCGGAGCCGCTGCCCGCGTCGTCGGCGCAGCACCGGCTCTGGGTCCTCGACCGGCTCGACGCCGACGCGGGCCGCGACAGCGCCTACCACTTCCCGATCACCTTCCGGCTGGCCGGAGCCCTGGACGCCGACGCACTGGAGCAGGCGCTACACGACGTCGTCGCCCGCCACGAGTCGCTGCGCACCCTGCTCGTCGACGGGGGCGACGGCGTCCCGGTCCAGGTGGTCGTCGACGCCGCGGCGGCCCGGGTGCCGTTCGTGCGCCGCACCGTCGACGCCGCCGCCACCCCGGCGGAGGTGGCGGCGGAGATCCGGCGCCCGTTCGACCTGGGATCGGACGTGCCGGTCCGGGCGCTGCTGCTCACCGAGTCCGACACCGGCGAGCACGTGCTGGTCCTCGTGCTCCACCACGTCACCACCGACGAGTGGTCCGACCGGCCGTTCCTGGCCGACCTCGCGACCGCCTACGCGGCCCGGTCCGCGGGCCGCGCGCCCCGCCTCACCCCGCTGCCGGTGCAGTACGCCGACCACACCCTGTGGCTGCGGGAGCTGCTCGGCGACCCGGCCGACCCGTCGTCGGTCGCGGGCCGCCAGCTCGGGTTCTGGACCCGCACCCTGGCCGGGCTGCCCGAGCGCCTGGACCTGCCGACCGACCGGCCCGAGCCGGCGTCGCCGACGATGGCGGGCGACGCGGTCGACGTGCCGATCGACCCCGCGCTCGGCGCCGAGCTGCGCCGCACGGCGCGCGCCGCCGGTGCGAGCACCTTCATGCTCGCCCGGGCCGCGGTCGCGGTCCTGCTGCACCGCCTCGGCGCCGGCGACGACATCCCGCTGGGCGCCCCCGTCGCCGGCCGCGCGGACCAGGCACTGGAGGACGTCGTCGGGTTCTTCGTCAACACCCTGGTGCTGCGCACCGACCTGTCCGGCGACCCCGGGTTCACCGAGGTCCTGGACCGGGTCCGGGCCGCCGACCTGGAGGCGTTCGCGCACGCCGACGTGCCCTTCGAGTCGGTGGTGCGCGCGGTCAACCCGGACCGCAGCGCCGACACCACCCCGCTGTTCCAGGTGATGGTGGTGCACCGCGCCGGTGGCACCGCCCGCGAGTCGGGCCTGGTCCTGCCCGGTGTCACCGTCGGCGAGCAGCCGCAGCCGCCCGCCCGCGCCCAGTTCGACCTGGTCGTCGAATTCCGCGACGGCGGGCCGGAGGAACCGCTGGGGGTGCGGCTGCTGTACCGCACCGAGCTGTTCGACGCCGCGACCGTGCACGCGCTGGGGGAGCGGCTGACCACGGTGCTGCGCGCCGTCGTGGCCGACCCGCGGCGCCCGGTCCGCCGGATCGACGTCGCCGCGGCCGGGGAGGCCGAACGGGCCCGCCGCGCCCTCGACGGCGGCCCGGTCCCGGCCGCCCGCACGATGTGGGAGATGGTCGCCGGCTCCGTCGCCGACCGGCCCACCGCGGTCGCCGTCGCCGACGAGCACCGCGAGCTCGACTACGCCGGGCTCGACGTCGAGACCGCCGCTCTGGCCCGCGAGCTGCGCGCCCGCGGCGTCGGCCCGGAGACCGTCGTCGGGGTCGCGGTGCCGCGGTCGGTCGAGATGGTCGTCGCGGTGCTGGCGGTGCTGCGCGCCGGTGGCGCGTTCCTGCCGCTGGACCTCAACCTGCCCGCCGAGCGGCTGGAGTACCTGCTCACCGACTCCGGCACCCGGCTGGTCGTGACGACCGGCGACGCCGCGGCCCTGCTGCCCGCCGTCGACGGCGTCACCCACCTCGTCCCGGCGCCTCCGGAGCCGGGCCCGGCCCCGGCGGACCCGCCCACCGACCCGGCGGGCGCCGCCTACGTCATCTACACCTCCGGCTCGACCGGACGCCCGAAGGGCGCGGTCCTGCCGCACGCCGGCATCGGCGAGCTGCTGGAGCTGGCCCGCGACCGGATGCGGCTCACCGAGGACTCCCGGGTCCTGCAGTTCTCCGCGCCCGGCTTCGACGTGCTCGTGTTCGAGCTGTGCATGGCGCTGTGCTCCGGGGCCCGGCTCGTCGTCGCCCCGGAGCGGCTGCGCGGCCGCGACGCCGACCCGTCCGAGCTGACCGGGTTCTTCGCCGAGCAGCGGCTCACGCACCTGATCCTGCCGCCGTCGCTGATCACCGCGCTGCCGCCGGAGGCGTCGCTCCCGGCCGGGTCGACGGTGCTCGCCGGGACCGAGGCCGTCCCGCCGGACCTGATCGACCGCTGGGGCGCGCACCTGGACCTGCACGTCGCCTACGGGCTCACCGAGGCCACCGTGAACTCCACGCTGTGGCACTCGCGGCCGGGCACCGCGTTCCGGTCACCGATCGGGCGCCCCGACCCGGGCGTGCGGACCTACGTCCTCGACGACGCCCTCACCCCCGTCCCGCCCGGCGTCCCCGGCGAGCTGTACGTGGCCGGGGCCGGGCTGGCCCGCGGCTACCTGGGGCGCACCGCCCTCACCGCGGACCGCTTCGTGGCCTGCCCGTTCGGGGAGCCGGGCACCCGGATGTACCGCACCGGCGACCGCGTCCGGCTGCGCTTCGACGACGGCGCCGAGCACCCCGACCGCGAGCCGGTCCTGGAGTTCCTCGGCCGTTCCGACGACCAGGTCTCGATCCGTGGCTACCGGATCGAGCCCGGCGAGATCGAGGCCGTCCTGGCCGCGCACCCGGACGTCGCGCAGGCCGCGGTCGTCGTACGACGGCGGGGCCCGGTCACCCGGCTCGACGCCTACGTCGTCCCGGCGGGCGGCGGCACCGCGGTGCCCGCCGGCCTCGCCGAGCACCTGCGCGGGCGGCTGCCCGAGCACATGGTCCCGGCGCACCTCGTCGCGCTCGACGGGCCGCTGCCGCGCACCCCGAACGGGAAGGTCGACAAGCGGGCGCTGCCCGAGCCCGCCCCCGCGACCGGGAGCGGCCGGGAGCCCGCCGAGGGTCCGGAACGGGTGCTGGCCGGGCTGGTCGCCGAGCTGGTGGCCGTCGACCGGGTCGGCGCCGACGACGACTTCTTCGCCCTCGGCGGGGACTCGATCATCGCGATCCGGCTGGTGTCCGCGGCCCGCGCGGCCGGGCTGGCGCTCACCCCGCGCCAGGTGTTCCGGCAGCGCACGGTCGCCGGGCTGGCCACCGTCGCCGAGCCGGTCGCGCACGACCACACCCACGACGACGGCGTCGGGCCGGTCGGGTCCACCCCGATCCTGGACTGGCTCACCGAGGTCGACCCGCACGCGCCCGGCTACAACCAGTCGGTGCTGGTGCGCACGCCGGCCGGGCTGACCGGGCCGGTGCTGCGCCGCGCCCTGGGCGCGCTGCTCGCCACGCACGGCATGCTCCGCGCCCGGCGCACCGCCGACGGCCTGGAGATCCCGGCCGCGGTGCCCGGCCCGGTGCTGCGGGAGGTGCCGGTCAGCGCGGCGAACACCGCCGACCAGGTGCGCGAGCAGCTGGGGGAGGAGGCACTCGCCGCGCGCGACCGGCTCGACCCCGGCTCCGGCACGATGCTGTCGGCGGTCTGGTTCGACGCCGGACCGGACGCCCCCGGCCGCCTGTTGCTGGTGGTGGCCCACGTCGCCGTGGACTGGGTGTCGTGGCGGATCCTGCTCGACGATCTCGCCGGTGCCGTCGCCGCCCAGGACGCGGGGCGCGAGCCGTCGCCGCCGCCGGTCCCGGTGTCCTACCGCGCCTGGGCGTCGATGCTCGCCGCCGAGGCCGCCCGCCCGCAGCGGGTCGCCGAGACCGGCCGGTGGCGGTCGGTCCTGGCCGGACCGCGGGTGGCACTGCCGCTGGCGACGCCCTTCGACCCGGACCGCGACCGGCACGGCACCAACCGGGTGCATCCGGTGGAGCTGCCCGCGGACCTGTCGGCCGCCGTCCTCGCCGCCGGTGCGGACCGGGCACTGGCCGCCGGGCTCGGGATCGCCGTCGCCGGCCTCGCGCGCCACCACGGCGCCCCCGCCGAGGGGGTCGTGCCGCTCGCGATGGAGGGACACGGCCGGGAGGAGGAGGCCGTCGCGGCGCGACCGGACCTGTCCCGCACCGTCGGCTGGTTCACCGCGATCCGGCCGGTCGCGGTCGACCCGCGCGGACCCGCCGGGCAGGTGCGCGACCGGCTGGTCGCCGACCTCGACGGCGAGCCCGACCACGGCATCGGATTCGGCCTGCTGCGCCACCTGAACCCCGACACCGCCGCGGAGCTCGCGCCGCTTCCGCTGCCCGAGATCGAGTTCAACTACCTGGGCCGGTTCGACCGGCGCGCCCCGCGCGACTGGGGCTTCGCCGACGAGGACGACGTCCTCGACGTCGCCGTCGAGCCGGACATGCGTCAGCGGTTCCCGCTGACCGTGATCGCCCGTACCGTCGACGGCGTGGACGGACCCCGGGTGCACGCCGACCTGATCCACCCGGTGGCGGTGTTCGACGACGCCGTCGTCGCCGACCTCGGCCGGCGGTGGGGTGCGGCGCTGCGCGAGGTGACCGGGCAGGGCTGAGCACGACGGAGGGGGCCGGTCGCGGTGCGACCGGCCCCCTCTCGTGTGCGCGGGGTGCGCCCCGGGGTCAGCCCTGGGTGGCGGGGAGCGCCTCGAGCTCCGGCACCAGCTTGTCGATCGCGTACGGCAGGCTGAGCACGCTGCCGTAGCTCAGCGCGGCGGGCAGCGGCTCGGTGCGGTCGGAGCTGAGCATCCACAGCACCCGGCCCTGCTGGACGGCGTCGAGCCTGCTGAACTCCGGACGCGCCTGGATCTCGGCCTTCGCGGCCTCGGTCGGGGCGAGCACGAGCAGCTTGTCGACGTCGAACTCGCCGGCCTGCTCCGGGCTCAGCTGCGCCTCGCTCGTCCCGGCCGCGGCCCGGGTGATCGCCTCGGGGGCGCGGAAGCCGAGCTGGGCGAGCAGGTCGGCCTTGATGTCGCCACCGGCGAACGCGAAGTAGTTCGGGGTGTCGTAGGAGACCGCGACGGCGGTCTGCTGCGCCCAGTCGGGGTGCGCGGCCTTGGCGTCGGCGATCTTCTTCTCGGTCGCGGCGATCAGTTCGTCGCCCTGCTGCTCACGGCCGACGGCCCTGGTGATCTCCCGGGTCATGACCTGCCAGGACGCGGTGTAGTCCTCGAAGCCCTTCGGCTGCGCGACCGTCGGCGCGATCCGGGAGACCTGGTCGTACTGCTCCTGGGTCATGCCCGAGTACGACGCGATGATCAGGTCCGGCTGGAGCGCCGCGATCTTCTCCAGCTGGTACTCCTCGCGGACGCCGACGACCTCGGGGGTCTGCCCGGCGAAGCCCTGCTCCTGCCACAGCCACGTGTTACCGGCCGGGGGCTGGGTGAACCAGTCGACGATGCCGACCGGCGCGATCCCGACGGCGAGCAGCGCGTCCGGGTCGGTGTAGCCCAGGGTCACGACCCGCTCGGGCTCGGCGGTGATCTCGGTGGAGCCGTACTTGTGCTCGACGGTCACCGGGAAGGTGCCGGACGCGGCCGGGGCCGCGGGGGCCTCGGCGCCGCCGCCCGACGGCGCCGACGAGCACCCGGCGAGGACGAGGACACCGAGCAGGGCGACGAGCAGTGGACGGAACCGTCCCCTGGACGGTGAGGCGTGAGGCATGACGTTCCTGTTCTCTCGACCCGGGACGACGGGGCCGTCGTTGCCCGGTGATCCGATGTGGCAGTTGAGGCTTACCTAAGTCCCAGGCCAGGTCAAGAGATCCTTACCTCAGTCGCCGGTACGCCGGACGGACTCACCGCGCAGACCCGTCCAGGCCTGCCACAGCTGGGCGAAGCGGCCGCCGGAGGCGACCAGCTCGGCGTGCGTGCCGGTCTCCGCGGTCCGCCCGCCCTCGAGCACCAGCACGAGGTCGGCGTCGGCGACCTGGCTGAGCCGGTGCGCCACGACGACGGCCGTGCGGCCGGCCAGCGCGGCGTCGGCGGCGCGTTCCAGCTCCGCCGCGCCGGCGCTGCCGGCCTCGGCGGTCGCCTCGTCGAGGATCACCACCGGCGGGTCGGCCAGCACCAGCCGGGCCAGCGCGAGCTGCTGGGACTGCACCACGGTCAGCGCGTGCCCGGTGTCCCCGACGACGGTCTCCAGCCCGTCGGGCAGCCGGTCCACCCAGGGCGCCGCGCCGACCGTGGCCAGGGCGGCGCGCAGGTCGTCGTCGGTGGCGTCCGGGCGGGCCAGGCGCAGGTCCTCGGCGAGCGGCCCGGCGAACACGTGCACCTCCTGGGTCACCAGGACCACCGGCGGCCGCCCGCCGCGCTGGTCGATGCGTTCCAGCGGCACGCCGCCGATCTCGACCGATCCGGCGTCCGGGGTGTGCATCCCGGCGACGAGCTTGGCCAGCGTGGACTTGCCCGCCCCGCTGGTCCCGACCAGCGCGACCCGGGCGCCGGGCGCCAGGTCGAGGTCCACCCCGGACAGTGCCGGGTGGCCGTCGACGTAGGAGTGGGTCAGGCCGCGCACCCGCACCCGCGCGTCGGCGGGCACCGCCGGGTCCGCGGGCGGGGCGGGCGGGTCGATCTCGGCGACGCCGACGATGCGCCGCAACCCGGCGACCGCGGACTGGGCGGCGTCGAGCTGGAACAGCATGATGTTGATCGGCGTGAACAGGTTGATGAAGTACAGCGCCGCCGCGCTCGCCGTACCGATCGTCGTGCTGCCGCTGCCGACCAGCACGAACCCGGCGACCAGCACGCCGCTCAGACCGAGGACCTCACCGGCGTTGAGCCGGCCGAAGAAGCGGGTCTGCAGCACCACGAGCCGCTGCCCGATCCCGGCGACGGCCTCGGCGCGGGCACGGACCCGGTCCAGGTGGTCGTCGGTGAGGCGGAACGCGCGCACCGTGCTCACCCCGGCCGCGGTGTCGAGCAGTTGCTGCTGCTGGGCCCCGCCCGCGATGCGCTCGTCGTCGTAGAGCGGGCCGGAGTGACGCAGGAACCAGCGGGCGGTGACCACCTGGATCGGCACCGCCAGCAGCGCGCCGAGCAGGAACCGCCAGTCCAGCGCGGCGAGCGCGACCAGGGTCAGGCCGATGATCAGTGCGGCCCTGGCGAACTCGGGCAGCGCCTCGCGCACCGCCTCGCCGACGACCTTGACGTCGTCGGTGACGCGCGCGGTGAGGTCACCGGATCCGGCCTGCTCCAGGGTGTCCAGCGGCAGGTCCAGCGCGCGGGCGACGAAGCGCTCCCGCAGCCGGGCCAGCATCGTCTCCCCGACCCGGGCGATCAGCGCGATCCCGGCGAAGGCGAGCACACCCTGGACGACCGCGACCCCGGCCAGCGCGGCGACCGGCGCGGTCAGCGCCGACGGCGCCGCCCCGCGGGCGGCGAGGTCGACGATCCGGCCCAGCAGCGGTGCCGCCACCAGGCTCACCGCCGACCCGGCGACCAGCGCGACGAGGGCGGCGACGGCCGTCCCGCGGCGCGGCCGGAGCAGCTCGCCGAGGACGGCGCGGGTGCGGCGCCCGTCGGCGACGGGCAGCAGACGGGGTCCGGACGGCTCGGTCCCGGTGGTCATCCGGTCACCACCCTGCGGTAGTCGGTGTCGTCGGTCATCAGCTCGGTGTGCGTCGCGTCCGCGACGACCCGGCCGTCGCGCAGCACCACCACGCGGTCGGTGACCGCGAGGAGCGCCGGGCTGGTGGTGAGGAGCACGGTCGTGCGGCCGGTGCGGTGCTCGCGCAGCCGGGCCGCGATCTCGGTCTCGGTGACGGCGTCGACGGCGGTCGTGGGGTCGTGCAGCACCAGGACCGGGGGATCGGCGGCCAGCGCCCTGGCCAGTGCGACCCGCTGGCGCTGCCCGCCCGACAGTGAGCTGCCGCGCGAGGTCACCGGGGTGTCCGCGCCCTGCGGGAGGGCCTCGACGGCCTGGTCGGCGCGGGCCGCGGCCATCGCCGCGACCGTCGCGGACCCCGCGGCGCCGTCGCGGGTCGCGGCGGTGACGTTGTCCAGGACGGTGCCGGTGAACAGGTGCGCGTCGTGCGCCGCGACCAGCAGCGTGGACCGGGTGGCGGCCGGGGCGAGGTCGTCGACGCCGGTGCCGCCGAGCAGGATCCGCCCTTCCTCGGGTGCGATGTCGCGGGCCAGGCAGCGGGCGAGTGCGGTCGCCGCGGACGGGTCGCGGGCGACCACGCCGAGCAGCTGACCGGCGGGCACCTGCAGGTCGAGGCCGTCGAGCGGGCCGTGCCGCAGCCCGGTGACCGCCAGCGCGGCGACGGGGTCGGTGGGGTCGGCGGTGGGGCCGGCATCGCGGCCGTCGTGGCCGGGGCCGACGGCGGGCGGCGCGGAAAGGATCTCGGCGATCCGCCCGGCCGAGGCCCGCGCCTGGGCGAAGCGCGCCCCGGCGATGCCGAGGGTCTGCAGCGGCCCGACGAGGAACTGGGCGAGCCCGACCGCGGAGACCAGGTTGCCGACGGTGATGGACCCGTCGAGGGCGAGCAGGCCGCCCACGAGCGCGATGACCGCGAGGAACAGGCCGTTCGCGAGCTGGACGGTGCCGAGGAAACCGGCCTCGGCGCGGGTCGCCCGCAGCGTGGCGCCCAGCGCGGTGCGGCTGCTGGCCGCGTACTGCTCGGCCGCGGCGGGCCCGGCGCCCAGTCCCTTGAGGACGCGGATCCCGGACACCAGGTCGGCTGCGGTGCCCGCCGCGCGTGCGGCCCGCTCCTGCTCGGCGCCGCTGCGCCGCTCCAGCGGCCGGCCGACCCGGCCGATCAGCCACAGCAGCGGCGGGGTGCCGAGCAGGATGAGCAGGCCCAGGGGGAGCGAGATCCGCAGCAGCGCGACGGCGGCGACGACGAGCGCCGCCGCCGCGGCCGCCGCCGTCGGGATCCAGAAGTTCATCACCGCGACCCGCTTGGCGTCGGCGACGGCGATCGAGGTGACCGAGCCGGGCAGCCTGCCGGTCTCGGCGCCGCCCCGGTGGTCCAGCAGCCGCGCCGCCACACGGGTGCGGAGCCCGGCGTCGGCACGCAGGTCGGCGTGCAGGGCCTGCCGCGCGCCGAACCGGTAGCTGTAGGACAGCATCGCGAAGTCCGCGGCCAGTACCAGCAGCCAGATCACCAGGCTGCCGACGTCGCCGGTCGCGACCGCGCGGTCGATCACCACGCCCACCAGGACCGGTACCAGCGCCTCACCCACCTGGTGCCCGCAGAGCAGGACGGTGGCCGCGGCGACCCGGCCGCGGAACGACCTGATCGTGCTGCGGACCACCTCGCGTGCGGTGACCCGTGCGTCACCGGTGCCCCTGTGCTCGGTCATGAAGAGAGGCTAACCTCACCAGCGCGTGGCGATCATGAGGGCGGGGTGTGTCTCGCCGCTCCCCGGTCGGCGCACCGGTCGCCGCCCGTCATCGGGTCCCGTCCCAGGAGGAGGTCGACACCTCGTGCGTGTCGTGTTGTTCGGATACCAGAAGTGGGGAGCCCGGCTGCTCGCCGACCTGCTGGACTCGCGGCACGAGGTGGTGCTCGTCGTCAGCCACCCGGAGGAGGGCGAGCCGTCCCCGGTGATCTTCCAGGAGTCGCTCGGTGACCTGGCCCGTGAGCACGGGATCCCGGTGCTCTACCGGGAGAAGGCCGTGGACGCCGAGCTGGTCACCGCGATCACCGGGTCCGGTGCCGAGATCGGGGTGGCCTGCAACTGGCGCACCTGGATCTCCCCGCAGGTGTTCTCCGCCCCGCCCCGCGGGACGGTCAACACCCACGACTCGCTGCTCCCGCGCTACGCCGGGTTCTCCCCGCTGAACTGGGCGCTGATCAACGGCGAGAGCCAGGTGGGCGTGACCGCGCACTGGATGGACGCCGAGCTCGACCGCGGCCCGATCATCTGCCAGCGCACGGTGCCGGTCACCCCGACCGACACCACCGAGGACCTGTTCGAGCGCACCGTGCTCCTGTTCGGACCGCTCGCGCTCGAGGCGTTCGACCGGGTCGAGCACGGTCCGCACGAGTGGCTCACCCAGGACCCGGCGCACGCGTCGTTCTTCCACAAGCGGGCCGACGAGGACAACCGCATCCCCTGGGACCGTCCGGCGGCCGACCTGGTCAACCTGGTGCGCGCGCAGACCGGGCCGTACCCGAACGCCTGGTGCCTGCACGACGGGGCGCGGCTGCGGGTGCTGGAGGCGACCGTGTCGCGGGAGCGCTGCGGCGGGACCAACGGGCGGATCTTCGCCCGCGAGGGGAGCGGGGTGGTCGTCGTCGCCGGGCCGGACGCCTGGCGTGGCGGCCAGTACGGCCTGGTCCTGCAGCGGGTCAAGGACGCCGACGGGGTCGAGCACGTCGCCGGCGACCACTTCCGCCGCATGGGGGGTTACCTGACCTGATGACTCCCGACGCCCGCCGGGAACGGATCCTGCGACACGCCCTCCTCGACATCGGCGCCGATCCGGCGCCGGGTCCGCTGGTCCTGCCGTTGCCCGCGGTGGGGATGGACGTCGTCGCCGAGGTCGAGCACGCCTCGCCGGTCGGCCTGCACCGGTTCTCCCGGATCGCCCTGGCCACGACCGACGGTGCCGTCGACCCCCACCCGGGTCCCGACGAGCTGGCCGCCGCGCTGCGTACCGAGCTCGCCGCCCGCGGCGGCCCCGGACCGCTGCCGCCGGGTCCGGTCCCGGCGGCCGCCGACGGTCCCGCCCCGGAACAGGGGCCGGCCGGCGGCCCGCCGGAGCCCGTCGGTGGCACCGACCCGTTGGCGGTCGCGCTGGCCCTGCTGCACCACGAGGCGGGTCGCGTCTCCGACGCCGACCTGACCGACCGGGTACTGGTGTCGGGCCTGCTGCCGCTGGTCGGGGCAACCGGCCCGGCGGCTCGGCCGGAGTGCTCGGAGCTCACCGCGCTGGCCGAGCGGCTCGCCGAGGCCCGTGACGCCGAGCGCCCCGGCCGGGTGCGGCGGCTGCTGCACCAGTGGCTGACCGCGGCACACCTGTGGCGTCGCCCGGTCCTGCACCCGGCCCGGTGGCACCGCACGCCGAACCCGCTGCTGCGGGCGGGTGCGCCGGCGGTGACCGACCCGCCGGTGCCCGGCCGCGCGGGGGAGTACCTGCTGCGTCCGGCCCGTCCGCACGGCGCCGACCTGCGCACCGTCGGGGACTGGATGCGCAGGCCCGAGATGGTGCGCTTCTTCGGTCAGCCCTGGCCCGACGAGCGCTGGGCTCGTGAGCTGGACGGCCACGGCGCCGGGTCGGGTACCGCCGCCGTGCTCGTGGAGCCCGCCGGCGACCCGGCCGCCGGACCGATCGCGTACCTGGAGATCTACCGCCCGGTGCGGCACGCGCTGTCCCGCGCGTTCCCGGTCGGCCCGGGCGACGTCGGCGTGCACGTCTGCGTCGGTGCCGCGCACCGGCGTGGCACCGGTGGCGCGCTGCTCGCCGCGGTCGCCGACGCGCTGACCGCCGCGGGGTGCCCGCGGGTGCTCGCCGAGCCCGACGCCCGCAACACCGCCGCGCGGGGGGCGTTCGGCCGGGCCGGGTTCGACGAGGCCGAGCGGATCGCGCTGCCGCACAAGGACGCCGTCGTCATGGTGCGCACGGCGGCCTGAGCCTCAGCCGAGCGGCCCGCCGTCCCCGGAGGGACGCCGGTCGGCGGGGAGCAGCGCGTGCAGGGCGTGGTAGCCGACGAGCACCACGATCGTGCCCAGCGCGATCCCGGACAGCTCGAACCCGCCCACCGACAGGCTCGCCCCGCCGATGCCGATGATCAGCCCGGCGGACAGCGGCACCAGGTTCGCGGCGTGGGCCAGGTCGACCCCGTTGCGGATCCAGATGGCCGCCCCGAGCAGCCCGACCATGCCGTAGAGGACCACGGTGAGCCCGCCGAGCACCCCGCCCGGCACCGCGACGATCAGCGCCCCGAACTTCGGGCAGAACCCCAGCAGCACCGCGACGGCCGCGGCCACCCAGTACGCGGCGGTGGAGTAGACCCGGGTCGCGGCCATCACGCCGATGTTCTCCGCGTAGGTCGTGGTGGGGGAGCCGCCGACCAGGCCGGCCAGCGTGGTGCCCGCGCCGTCCGCGGCCAGCGCCCGGCCCAGGTACGGGTCGAGGCGCTCGCCGGTCATCCCCTCGACGGCCTTGACGTGCCCGGCGTTCTCCGCGACCAGCGCGATCACCGAGGGCAGCACGAGGAGCGCGAAGGCGAACGAGAACGTCGGCCAGTGCCAGCCGGCGATCTCCATGCCGTCCGGTCCGGTCTGGGTGGCGGGCGGCAGCCCCACCCAGTCCGCGGACCCGACCCCGGACAGGTCGACCCGCATCCGGGTGCCGACGTCCCCGTTCGCGTCGGGCGCGGTGATCGGACCGGTCGTGGCGTCGAGCAGCAGCGAGAAGGCGAACCCGGCGACCAGGCCGATCAGCACCCCGATCCGGCCCCAGAACCCCGGCAGCAGTACCGCGGCGGCGATCACCACGACCATCGTCACCAGCGCGGCCCACTGGTCCTGTGGCCAGTAGACGGTCGAGGCGACCCCGGCGAGGTTGAACCCGATCAGCATGACGACGGCGCCGGTCACCGCGGGTGGCAGCAGCCGGGACACGACGCGGGCGCCGACCAGGTGCACGACCAGGCCGACCAGCAGCAGGACCACCCCGGCGACGACGATCGCGCCGGTCACGGCCGCGGAGTCCCCGCCCTGGGCGCGGATCGCCGCGACCCCGCCGACGAACGACGCCGAGGACCCCAGGTAGCTGGGGATCCGGCCGTGGGTCATCAGCAGGAACAGCGCGGTCGCGACGCCGGACATCAGGATCGCGATGTTCGGGTTCAGTCCCATGAGGACCGGGAAGACGAACGTCGCCCCGAACATCGCGATCACGTGCTGGCCGCCGAGGCCGACGGTGCGCGGCCAGGACAGCCGCTCCTGCGGGCCCACGACCTCGCCGGGCGGCGGGGCCTTGCCGCCGTGCACCACGGTCCAGCCGCGCCGTCGTTCCCGCGTCGAAGTCACCGAGCCCCCTCACCGTGGCCCGCCGCCCTGACGGGGCCGCGATCACAGTCGTCGGCGCGGCGGGGCGGGACAAGGGGTTGCGCGCACCGGTGACGTGACGTTCACGGCACCGGTGCGCGGGCGCCGGCTCAGCTGCCGGGGGCCCTGCCCTGCAGCGCCGCGTCGAGCTGCGGCGCGACGGTGTCGATGGCGTAGGGCAGCGACAGCGGGCTGGAGTAGCCCAGCGCGGCGGCGAACTCGGTCTCGAACGGCCCGAGGTAGGCGACCCGGCCCTGCTGGACCGCCGGGATCGCGCGGAACACCGGGTCGGCCTCGGACTCGGCGCGCGAACGGCCCAGCACCACGAGCACGTCGCTGTCGAGGTCGCCCTGGCGCTCCAGCGAGAGGGTCTGCGAGTCCGGCCGGACGGTGAAGCCGAGGCCGGCGAAGATCTGGGCGCGCAGGTCGTCGGTGCCCATGTCGTAGGGGACGCCCTCGATGAAGAAGTCCATCTTCAGGTTCGTGCCCGCGAAGTCGGGGTGGGCCGCCTTGGCCTCGTCGAACTCGGCGCGGGTCGCGGCGATGACCTGCTCGGCCTGCTCGGTGCGCCCGGTGGCCTGCCCGGTGATGCGGGTCTGCTCCTCCCAGCCCGCGGCGTTCGTGCCGTCGGGGGTGCCCTGGGCGACGGTCGGCGCGATCTGCGACAGCGCGGTGTAGGTCGCCTGGTCCATGAAGGAGTAGACGCCGAGGATCAGGTCGGGCTGGAGTGCGGCGACCTGCTCGACCGGGATCTGGGACCCGGTCAGCAGCTGCGGCTGCGTCCCGCCGAGTGCCTCCTGCGCCCAGGGGCGCTTCGCGTAGTCGTAGTCGCCGATGTTCTCGCGGACCCCGACCGGCTTCACGCCGAGGGCGAGGGCGAAGTCGGCGTCGTTGAAGCCGACGGTCACGACCCGCTGCGGCGCGGCGGGGATCGTCGTCTGCCCGAAGGCGTGGGTGAGGGTGACCGGGAACGCCCCGGTGGGGGCGTCGTCGGCGGGGGCGGGCTGTGCCGCGTCGCCGGAGCCCCCGGAGGAGCAGCCGGCGAGTGCCAGCAACAGGACCACGCACGCGGCGAGCGCGCGGAGCAGGGGTCGGGGCATGGAGGCGGTCCTTTCGACGGGACCCGTGCGGGCGGGGTACACCGGGCGCCGGGGGATCAGGTCAGTACACCCTTCCGGGTGGACAGGCGAACCTTACCCACGGCGGTCACGATCGGGCAGACAGGACATCCCACACGACCTCGAGGTGCTCGCGGCCCGTGGTGACCCCGCCGAACGCCACCCGCACCACCGGGTGCCCGTCGACCTCGGTGCCGGTGAGCAGCACCCGTCCGTCGGCGTTGGCGCGCTCCAGCAGCGCGGTGGTCGCGGCGTCGCCGGAGCGCGAGCGGAGGCAGACCAGGGACAGCACCGGCGCGCACGCCAGCTCCAGGTCGTCGTGCCCGCGGACCCGCTCGGCCAGCTCGGCGGCGAGGTCCACGTGGCCGCGCAGGTGCGACCGCAGCCCGGACAGCCCCTGGCCGTGGAGCACCGCCCACAGCTTCAGTGCCCGGAACCGGCGCCCGAGCGGGACCTGCCAGTCCCGGAAGTCCACGACGGCGCCGGTGTCGGAGTGCGCGTCGCGCAGGTAGGCCGGGGTGATCGACAGCGCGGCCGGCAGCGCGCGGGCGTCGCGCACCCAGAGCAGCGAGGCGTCGAACGCGGTGAGCAGCCACTTGTGGGCGTCGGTGCAGAAGGAGTCGACGCCGGGCCCGGGGCCCGGGTTCACGCCGTCGAGCACCCAGCGGTGCTCCGGGCAGAGCGCGGCGACGCCCGCCCACGCGGCGTCGACGTGCACCCAGGCTCGGTACGGCCGCGCCGCCGTGACCAGCGCCGCGACCGGGTCGCTCGACCCGGTCGAGGTCGTCCCGACCGTCGCGCACACCAGGACCGGGACCAGCCCTGCGGCGACGTCCGCGGCCAGGGTGTCGGCCAGCGCGGCCGGGTCCATCGCCCGGGAGCCCGGGGTGCACGGGACGGTCCGCAGCCCGTCCGCGCCGAGCCCGGCCACCCGCACCGCCTTGGCCAGCGACGAGTGCGTCTCGGCCGTGACGTAGACGCGTTCCCGGCCGGTCACCCCGCGCACGCGCCAGCCGGAGTCCGGGTCCGGGGCGGCCCGGTGCAGCGCGGCGGTCAGCGCGACCAGCGCCGCCGAGGACGCCGAGTCCTGGATCGAGCCGCCCCCGCCGCCGTCGTGGGTGAACGTCTCGTCCAGCCCGAGCGCCCGGGCCACCTGGTCGGTGACCGCCTGCTCCACCTCGGTGCACGCGGGCGAGGTCGACCAGAGCATCCCCTGCGCCCCGGCCCCGCCGGAGAGCAGCTCACCCAGCAGCGAGGTCAGCGACGCGTTCGCCGGGAAGAACGCGTGGAACCCGGGGTGCTGCCAGCGGGTGTCGGCGTCACCGGTGACGGCCTCGACCAGCGACGGGAACGCCGCGAGCGGCTCGGGGTCCTCGTTCGCCTCGCGGGGGAAGCGGGCCCGCACGGTGCCGGGCTCGACGACGTCGCGGACCGGGTGACGTTCGATCCCGGCGCGGGCGTCGGCGACGGCGTCGACGAACAGGTGGCCGAGGGCTCGGAACTCGTCCGGGGTGAGGTCGGGCACGCGCCCGGACGCTACCCGGCCACGGGCGTGTGCTCGTGGATCCCGTGGTCGTGCAGGTCGTCGAGGTCCCAGGTGGGCAGCGGGTCGTCCAGGTCGCGCCAGGAGCCGGGCCCGGCGAGCAGCTCGTCGTCGGTGAGCAGGGCCGGGTCGAGGCGCGCGGTGACGGCGTCGCGGGTCAGGCCGAGCCCGATGAACACGATCTCCTGCCCGCGCGGCCCGTCGAACGACGACCACGGCGCCGCCGGATCCAGGGCCATGTTCGGGCCGGCCTGCGACCACAGGCCGGCGACGTCGGGCCGGGTCGCCAGCCAGCAGAAGCCCTTGCTGCGCAGCAGTCCGGGCCACTCGGCGAGCGCGTCGAGCAGCCGGGCGGGGTGGAAGGGGCGTCCGGCCCGCCAGGTCACGCTCGCGATCCCGTACTCCTCGGTCTCGGGGGTGTGGCTGCCGTTGAGTTCCTGCGCCCAGCCGGGTGTCGCGGACGCCGCCGCCGGGTCGTAGCGGTGGGTGTCGAGCAGCTCGGCGACCGGAACGTCGCCACGCACCGCGAGGACGCGGCGTGCGCCCGGGTTCATCCGCGACAGCAGCGCCTCGATCCGGCCCAGCGCGTGCGGCGCGACGAGGTCGGTCTTGTTGAGCACCAGCAGGTCCGCGAACTCGACCTGGTCGGCGAGCAGGTCCGACAGGGTCCGCTCGTCGCCCTCGGCGGCCTGCAGCTCGCGGTCGGCGAGCGACTCCTCGCTGGTCAGGAGCGTCTCGAAGGTCGAGGCGTCGACGAGGGTGACCATCGTGTCCAGCCGCGCGACGTCGGAGAGCGCGGTGCCGTCGTCGAAGGTCCACTCGAACGTCGCCGCGACCGGCATCGGCTCGGAGATCCCGGTCGACTCGACGACGACGTGGTCGTAGCGCCCCTCCGCGGCGAGCTCGCCGACCGTGGTCAGCAGGTCCTCGCGCAGCGTGCAGCAGATGCAGCCGTTGGTGAGTTCGACCAGCTTCTCCCGGCCGCGCTGCAGCCGGACCTGGGCGCCGTCGATGTTGACCTCGCTCATGTCGTTGACGACGACGGCGATCCGCCTGCCGTCGCGGTTCGCGAGCAGGTTCTCCAGCAGCGTCGTCTTCCCCGCGCCGAGGAAGCCGGACAGGATCGTGACGGGAACGCGACGGTCGGCCATAGACTCACGATAACCATTGTCGATAATATCGGTGTAGGGTGCCCCCGTGCGCACCTCCCGTCCGGTCTGGTGGCGGCTGCTCCCCGCAGCCGCGTAGACGCACGTCACCGTCATCCCGGGCTGCCCGAGCAGCCCGGCGGCAACCGGTGTGTCTCGTGCAGCTCCCCGTTCCCAGGAGCTGATCATGGATTCCCTCGCCGCCACCGTCGCCCGGATGCCCGCGCTGCGTGCCGCCGTCGCCGCCGACCCGTCGTCGCACCGGGTGCTGACCGGGGAGCGGCCGACCGGCCCTCTGCACCTCGGGCACCTGGTGGGCACGATCTCCGAACGCGTCCGGCTGCAACGCTCCGGAGTGGACGTGCTGGTGATCCTCGCCGACTACCAGGTGATCACCGACCGTGACGTCGCCGACCGGCTGTCGGACCACGTCCGCGGCGCGGTGCTCGACCAGCTCGCCGCCGGGCTCGACCCGGACCGCACGACGGTGTTCGCCCACTCCGCGGTGCCCGCGCTGAACCAGCTCATGCTGCCGTTCCTGTCGCTGGTCACCGAGGCCGAGCTGCACCGCAACCCGACGGTGAAGGCCGAGCACGCCGCGTCCGGGCGGGCGTTGTCGGGGCTGCTGCTGACCTACCCGGTGCACCAGGCCGCGGACATCCTGTCCTGCCGCGCCGACCTCGTGCCGGTGGGCAAGGACCAGCTCCCGCACATCGAGCTCACCCGGGTGCTGGCCCGGCGCTTCGCCGAGCGCTACGGCCCGGTGTCCACCCCGCCCGAGCCGATGCTGACCGACACCCCGGAGCTGCCCGGGCTCGACGGGCACAAGATGTCCACGTCCCGTGGCAACGCCGTCCCGCTCGGCGCGACCGCGGACGAGACCGCGGCGCTCGTGCGCCGCGCCCGCACCGACCCCGAGCGGCGCATCACCGTCGACCCGGACGGCAGGCCCGGGGTGTACGGGCTGCTCACGACCGCGGCCCTGTGCCTGGGTCGCGACCCGCACGAGCTGGCCGCGACCCTGGACGGGGCCGCCGCTCTGAAACGCCTCACCACCGACGCGGTCAACGACCACCTCGCCGGACACCGCGCGCGGCGCGCCGAGCTGGCCCGCGACCCCGGGCTCGTCGACGACGTGCTGGCCCGCGGCAACGCCCGCGCGAACGACCTGGCCGACGAGACACTCGACGAGGTCCGCGCGGCCATGGGAATGCGCTACGGGCGGGTCAGGATGCGGTCCGCCGGGTGACCGTCTCCCGGATCCGCGGCAGCAGGTGCTCGCCCGCGGCCAGCAGGTCCGGGAGGCGGGCGGGCTCGGCGAGCAGTGCCCGGAACGCGTCGGCGACGGTGACGCCGTGCCCGGGCCGGTGGTCGACGGTCACGGCGTCGCCGGCGCGGATCTCGCCGGGGGACAGGACCCGCAGGTAGGCGCCGGGGCGGGCGGCCGCGGTGAAGCGCTTCACCCAGCCCGTCCGCTCCAGGTGCGCGGCGAAGGTCCGGCACGGGATGCGCGGCGCGGTCACCTGCAGCAGCACCCCGCCGACCCGCCAGCGCTCGCCCAGCTCCGCGCCGCACACGTCGACGCCGCGGGTGGTGAGGTTCTCCCCGAACATCCCCGCCCGCAGCGGGCCCAGCTCGGGGGCGAAGAACTCCAGGTCCTCCCGGGCGTAGGCGTAGACGGCCTGGTCCGGGCCGCCGTGGTGGTCGGCGTCGCAGATCGTGTCGCCGGCCAGCCCGCTCGCCGCGGGCGCCGGGACGTCCACCCGGACCGGACCGGGTACCGGCCGCTTGTCGATGCCCGAGGTCCCCGCCTTGGCGAGGATCGGACGGGACACCCCGGTGTTCACGGACTCCACGACGGACACCCCCGCGACGCTAGGCGTCCCACCGCCGCCGACGCGAGCGGGTTCGTCTCACACGGACCCGTGGAGGCGGCGCAGCTCGGTCTTGAGCACCTTGCCCGACGGGTTGCGCGGTAACGCCTCCACCAGCGCGAGCCGGCTCGGCTGCTTGTAGCGGGCCAGCCGGTCGGCGCACCACGCGGTGAGCGTGTCCAGGTCCGGCGGGGCGGCGGGGTCGGCGGGCACGACGACGGCGAGCGGGGTCTCACCCCAGTGCGGGTCCGGCACCCCGACGACCGCGACGTCGGCGACGCCCGGGTGCGCGGCCAGCACCTCCTCGACCTCGGCGCTGTACACGTTCTCCCCACCGGAGATGATCATGTCCTTGGCGCGGTCGACGACGTAGTAGAAGCCGTCCGGATCCTCACGCACCAGGTCTCCGGAATGGAACCAGCCGCCGCGGAACGCCTCGGCCGTCGCCTCCGGGCGGCCCCAGTACTCCCGCATCACGGTCGGACCGCGGTAGACGATCTCGCCGACCTCGCCGCGCGGCACGTCGTTCATGTCCGCGTCGACGACCCGCACCTCGACGCCGACCATCGGCGTCCCCACCGAGCCGATCTTGCGCACCGAGTCCTCGCCCCGCAGCGCGCAGGTGACCGGGCTGCACTCGGTCTGCCCGAACGCGGTGACCACCATGGCCTGCGGGAACGTGTCGATCATGGTGCGGATCAGCGTCGTCGACGCGGGGGCGGCACCCCAGGTGATCCGGCGCAGCGCCGACAGGTCCCGCTGCGCGATGCCGGGCACGGCGCAGATCGCCTGCCACTGCGCCGGGACGAAGAAGCACGACGACACCCGTTCCCGCTCCAGGGTGTCGACCGTCGCGACCGGGTCGAAGCCGCCCGACGGTGGGATGATCACCCGGCCGCCCGCGATCAGGGTCGGGAGCATCCCGGACAGCCCGGCGATGTGGAACAGCGGAGCCCCGGACAGCGAGACCCGGTCGTCGCCCGCGGTGCCCAGGTGCGTGATCGACAGGAACGCGTGCAGCATCAGGTTGCGGTGGGTCAGCACCGCGCCCTTCGGGCGCCCGGTCGTGCCCGAGGTGTACATGATGTAGGCGGGCTCGTCGTCGGCGACGTCGTCGCCCCAGTCGCCGGGGTCGGTCCCGGCGAGCAACGCGCCCAAGCCCTCGCCGAGGGTGAGCACCGTCCGCACCGAGGGCGCCTGCTCCCGCGCGGCCTCCACGGTCGCGGCGAACCCGTCGTCGCAGAGCACGGCGGTGGGGGTGCAGTCGGTGAGCTGGAAGGCGACCTCGCCCGCGGTCAGCCGGAAGTTCAGCGGCACGCAGATCGCGCCGCGGCGCAGCACCGCCAGGTAGCTCTCGACGAGCTCGACGGAGTTGAGCCCGAGCACCGCGACCCGGTCCCCGCGGTCGACCCCCCGGTCGGCGAGCACGGTCGCCAGCCGGGACACCCGGTCGTCGAGCTGCGACCAGGTCCGCGACGTCCGCGGGTCGGCGAGCGCCGGCCCCTCCGGTGTGGTCCGTGCGTGCCGCGCGACGATGTCCGCCGCGGTCATCCCGTGTCCCGTGATCGTGCCCACCGGTGGCCTCCCGAGCCTCGACTGCCCTGCCACTGTGGTCCCGCTCACCCCGGTGGGGCAAGATCACGGCCCGCCGTGCAGGGTGACGCCGGTGAGCACGACCCCCGACGGCAGCGGTCCCGACGGAGCCGACCCCGACGGAGCCGACCCCGGCGGTGCCGTCCCCGACGGCACCCGGCGGCTCCGGCTGCTGCAGCTGGCGTCGCTGACCAGCACCGTCGACCGGTTCGCGATCGCGCCGCTGCTGGTCCCGATCGCCGCGTCGTTCTCGGCGCCGCTGGCCGCGGCGGCCGGCGCGGCCGGGGGCTACTTCCTCGCCTACGGCCTCATGCAGGTCGTGTGGGGGGTGCTGTCCGACCGGATCGGCCGGGTCCGGGTGATGCGCCTGGCCCTGGTCGGCGCGGTGCTGGGCGGGGTCGCCTCGGTGCTGGCCCCGACCCTCGCAGTGCTGGTCGTCGCCCGGGTCGTCACCGGCGCGTGCACGGCGGCGCTGATCCCGGCGGCGCTGGTGTACGTCGGTGACACCTGGCCCGCCGCGGTCCGGCAGCGGCCCCTGTCGGACCTGCTCGCCGCGACCGCGCTCGGCACCGCCGTCGCCACGGCCGGGGCGGGCCTGCTGGCCGACCTGGCCGGGTGGCGCGTCGTCCTCGGTGCGACGGCGGCCGGCTGCGCGGTGCTGTTCGTCGCGCTGCGGGCGCTGCCCGAACCCGACGGTGCCCGCACCACCTCGCGCGGGATCGTCGACGCGGTGCTCCGCCCGCTGGCCGCGGTCGCCGGGAACGGCTGGGCGCGGCTGGTCCTGGCGCTCGCCTTCGTCGAGGGCGCCGTGGTGCTCGGGGTGCTGACCTACCTGGCCCCGTCGCTGCAGGCAAGGGGCAGCTCCGCCGCGCTGGCCGGGCTCGCCGCCGGGGGCTACGGCGTCGGTGCGGTGCTGTTCTCCCGGGTCGTGCGACGCCTGGTCGGGCGCCTGCGCCCGGCCGCGCTGGCCGCCGTCGGCGGCGGGTTCCTCGTGATCGCCTGGGTGTTCCCGCTGGTCGTCGTGCACCCGGCGACGGTCGCCGTGGCCGGGCTCTGCCTGGGTGGGGCGTGGGCGTTCCTGCACTCGACCCTGCAGACCTGGGCGACCGAGGTCGTCCCGCAGGCCCGCGCGACCGCCGTCGCGCTGTTCGCGACGCTGCTGTTCCTGGGCAGCTCGGCCGGGACCGCGCTGGGAGCCCCGCTCGCCGACGCCGGGCGCTTCGCCCCGCTGTTCGCCGCCGCCCTGGTGGCCTCGGTGCCGCTGGCGCTGGTCGCCGCCCGTACCCGCGCCCGCTACGCCCGCCGGGCCACCTGACCCGCGCTGTGTGCTCCCAGGGTCACTTTCGTGGCTTAGAGCGCCACGAAAGTGACCCTGGGAGCACGGTGGGGCGTCACACGTAGCGGTCGCGCAGCTCCCGCTTGACCAGCTTGCCGGTGGGGGTGCGCGGCAGGAAGTCGGTGAAGTCCACCGACGACGGCGCCTTGTAGTGCGCGATCCGCTCCCGCACGAAGTCGATCAGCTCGCGCTCCAGCTCCGGACCCGCCTCCACGCCCTCCGGGGGCTGGACGACGGCCTTGACCTTCTCGCCCATCTCGTCGTCGGGCACCCCGATGACGGCGACGTCGAGCACCTTCGGGTGCAGCGCGAGGGCGTCCTCGACCTCCTGCGGGTAGATGTTCACCCCGCCCGAGATGATCATGAACGCCTTGCGGTCGGTGAGGAAGAGGTAGCCGTCCTCGTCGAGGTAGCCCAGGTCCCCGGTGGTGGTCCAGCTCTCGTGCTCGGGGTGGGTCGCGGCGAGGGTCTTGCCCGGGTCGTTGTGGTACTCGAACGGCCGGACGTCGCGCTCGAAGTAGACCGTCCCGATCTCGCCCGGGGCCAGGACGGCGCCGGTGTCGTCGGCTATCCGGATGGTGCCGAGCCCGGCGCGCCCGACCGAGCCGGGACGTTCGCTCCACTGCGCCGAGTCGATGAAGGTGATGCCGTTGGACTCGGTCGCGGCGTAGTACTCGTGCAGGACCGGACCCCACCAGTCGATCATCGCCTGCTTGACGTCCACCGGGCACGGCGCGGCCGCGTGGATCGCGACCCGCATCGAGGACACGTCGTAGGAGGCGCGGACGGACTCCGGCAGCTTGAGCATCCGCACGAACATCGTCGGCACCCACTGCGAGTGGGTGACCGAGTACCGCTGGATCAGCGCCAGGGCCTTCTCGGGGTCGAAGCGCTCCATCACCACGACGGTGCCGCCGAGCGCCTGCACCGTGGCGGTGAACCGCAGCGGCGCGGCGTGGTAGAGCGGGGCCGGGTTCAGGTAGACGGTGTCGGTGTCGAAGCCGTACATCGACCCGAACAGGGCCTGATAGGTGTCGCCCGGCTCGTCGACCTGCCGGTCGGGCAGCGTCGGCTTGATGCCCTTGGGTCGGCCGGTGGTGCCCGACGAGTAGAGCATGTCCGCCCCGCGCGGCTGGTCGGCCGGCGGCTCGGCCGGCACCGCGGCGAGGGTCTCGTCGTAGTCGGCGTAGCGCGACGCACCGGGGATCTCACCGCCGAAGGCCAGCCGCACCGGGGTGTCGACGTGGTCCTCGATCGCCGCGGCCAGACCGGCGACACCGGCCGAGACGACGAGCGCCTTCGCGCCGCAGTCCCGCACGATGTAGGCCGCCTCGGGCGCGGAGAGGTGGTGGTTCACCGCGGTGATGTAGAGCCCCGACCGCTGGGCGGCCCAGTAGACCTCGTAGACCCGCGCGGTGTTCTCCGCGACGAGTGCGACGACGTCGCCCCGCTGCAGACCGGCCGCCCGCAGGTGGTTCGCGAGCCGGGCGGACCCCTCCTCCAGCTCACGGAACGTCAGGGTCGCGCCCGAGCCCCCCATGATCACGGCCGGCTTGTCGGGGGTCGTGGCGGCGTGCGTGCCTGGGTACATCGGGGCCTCTCCGTCGGGGCGCGCCGCGGATCGCCCGGCGCACGTCTCTCGTCGGCCCGATCCTGCCATCCGGGGCGACCCCGGCGGCGGCAGCGGTCAGGAGTGCGCGTTCTGATAGGCCTCGAGAACCGAGGACGGGATACGCCCGCGCTCGGAGATCTTCATGCCCTGGGCCACCGCCCATTCCCGCACGGCGCGGTTCGCGGCGCGTTCCGAGGAGCTGGAACCGTTCGACGACGAGGCGCCGGAAGCGGGACCGCGCCGACCGGACCCGCGACGGGCGGCCGCGACGTAGGGTGCCAACGATTCCCGCAGCTTCTCGGCATTCCCGGCGGACAGGTCGATCTCGTAGGCGCGGCCGTCGACGGAGAACTCCACCTGCTCGTCGGCCTCGGTGCCGTCGAGGTCGTCGACCAGTGTGATGGTCGTCTGCTGCGCCACGTCGTCATTCCTTCCACGGGGAATCACCGGATCGGCCGGAGACGGGAATCGCCCGGTCGGAGCCGGAACCGATTCTTCGGGCAGAACGATAAAGGATGCCGAACCGACCTGTCGAACCCCTGCCCGGAAATAGTCCGGCGCCGTCGTTTCGGGTCGGGGGATACGGCGTCCGGGCGACGGGAATGGGCGAAAAGGGTCAGCGGTGAACGTGACGTGAATCAGCGCGCGGTCGGCCACCACGGTTCGGTGGGAACCGCGGCGCGAGCGTCGTCGACGGTCGTGACGCCGGTCAGGTCGATCCGCTCGCCCGGACGCGGCAGGGCCAGGACCACGTCCTGGTCGGCGGCGGCCTTGCGGGCCCGCTCAGCGGGCTCGTCCCACGGGTGGAAGCCCAGGTTGAACGTCGCCCAGTGGATCGGCAGCAGCACCCGGCCGCCCAGCTCGCGGTGCGCGGCGACGGCCTGCTCCGGGTCGGCGTGGATGTCGGGCCACAGGTCGGCGTAGGCGCCGATCGGCAGCACCGTCAGGTCGAACGGGCCGTGCGCGGCCCCGGTGCGCGCGTGCGCCCGGGTGGCGCCGGTGTCCCCGCCCAGGTACGCGGTGTGCCGCGGCCCCGCGACCTTCCAGGCGGCCCACAGCGTCGTGTTGCGGCGCAGCCCGCGCCCGGAGAAGTGCCGGGTCTCCAGGCAGGTCAGCTCCAGCCCGGCGACGGTCACCACGCCCTCCCAGTCGCGCTCGACGACCCGGTGCCCGGGCACGCCCCAGGCCCGCAGGTGCGCGCCCACCCCGAGCGGGCCGACGAACACCGCAGAGGTGTCGCGGGCCAGCGCGGTGACCGTCGGACGGTCGAGGTGGTCGTAGTGGTCGTGGCTGATCACGACGACGTCCGGGGACCCCAGCGCGGGCAGCGGTCCGACCGGCGGGTGCAGGCGGCGCGGCCCGAAGCGCGGCACGGGGGAGGCGTACTCCGACCAGACCGGGTCGGCCAGGACCCGTCGGCCGTCGATCTCCAGCAGCACCCCGGCGTGACCCAGCCAGGTCACCGCCAGCCCGGCGGGCTCGTCGGGGGTCCGCAGCGGCGCGAGCGGCACCGTGGCCGGCGCGACGCCCTCGGACCGGCGGCCCACCAGCATGTTCAGGATCATCCTGGCGGAGGCCTTGGCCCGCGGCAGACCCGGCTCGGTGTTGGCGAACACGCCGTCGACGGCGTTCGGCGACCCGGAGGCGATCCGGTGGAGGTCGCCCGCGCGGGCCCCCATGTTGCGGCGCACGTGCACGCCGAGCGCGGCGAGGGCCCCGGTCAGGGCGATCGGGACGGACAGGACGGCCGCGGTCGGCACGCGCTTGCTGCGGGACACGATCACCACAGTACGAACGCCCGGGCCCGCTCCCCACCTACAGTCGCGATCGTGACGGACGGCATGACGGGGACACGGGTGACCACCGAGCGGCACGGGCACGTGCTCCTGATCCGGATGACGCGCCCGGACAAACGCAACGCCGTCGACGCCGCGATGACGGCGGGGCTCGACGAGGCGCTCAACACCCTCGACGACGACCCGGACCTGTGGTGCGGCGTGCTCGCCGGGGACGCGACGGCGTTCAGCGCGGGCACCGACCTGGCGGCGGGCTCCGGCGGGCCGACGCCGCGCGGCGGCAACTACGGCGTCGTCCGGCGCGACCGGCGGCGCCCGCTGATCGCCGCCGTCGAGGGCGTCGCCTACGGCGGTGGGTTCGAGATCGTGCTGGCCTGCGACATGGTCGTCGCGTCGACGACGGCGCGGTTCGGGCTGCCCGAGGTCGCCCGCGGCCTGGTCGCGAACTGCGGGGCGCTGTTCCGGGCGCCGCGGCCGCTGCCGCTCAACATCGCCAAGCAGCTGCTGGTCACCGGGCGACCGCTGGACGCCGAGCGCGCGTACACCCTGGGACTGGTCTCCGAGCTCGTCGAGCCGGGCGGGGCGGAGGCGGCGGCGCTGGCGCTCGCGGCCGCGGTGTGCGAGAACTCGCCGCTGGCGGTGTCGGTGTCGCTGCGCGCGCTGGAACGTGTGGTGTCCGAGCCGGACGAGCGCGGCTGGAACGCCACCGAGATCGCCTCGGCGGCGATCGACCGGTCCGCGGACAGGACCGAGGGGATCGCGGCCTTCCTGGAGAAGCGCCCGCCGCGCTGGACGGGGCGCTGACCCGCGCCCGGTATGTCTCGCCGCACGCGACTAGGCTCGTCGGCATGCCTGCCCGGACGCGACGTGAGGACCTGGTCGCGCTGCTGCAGGACTACGCGGGCGAGGCCGAGCTGCTCGGCCAGGAGTTCGCCGGGCGGCACCGGCTGCACCCCACCGACCTGCACGCACTGCTCGCGGTGATGCGCGCGGACTCCGCGGGCGAACCGCTGACCCCGGGCGTCCTCGGTGCCCGGCTCGGGCTGTCCACGGGCGCGACGACCGCGCTCGTCGACCGCCTGGAGCGCGCGGGCCACGTGCGCCGCAGCCGCGAGTCCACCGACCGGCGGCGGGTGACCCTGCGCCAGGCCGAGAACGCCGCCGAGGTCGGTGGGGCGTTCTTCGGCCCGCTCGGCGCCCGGATGGACGCCGTGCTCGCCGGCTTCGACGACGACGAGCTCGCCGCCGCGGCCCGCTTCCTCACCGCGATGAACGCGATGGTCGCGGACTACCGCGCCGACCTCGCCGCCGGGCCGGCGCAGAAGTCCACGCCGGCCTGAGGGCTCAGGCGTTCGCCGCCGCGGTGTCCAGGTACTCCGCGAACTTCCGGCGCGCGGCCTCGGTGCGGGTCGGGATGTGCTCGGTGGGGACCTCCACCGGGGTGTAGCCGCGCAGGATGCGCCGCGCGACGGACTCCTTGTGCACCTCGTCGGGGCCGTCGTAGATGCGCGCGGCGCGGGCCGCCCGGTACATCTGCTCCAGCGGCAGATCCCCGGAGAAGCCCAGCGAGCCGTGCACCTGGATCGCGCGGTCGATCACGTCGTGCAGCACCCTCGCGCCCCAGTACTTGATCATCCCGATCTCGATCCGGGCGTTCGAGGCGCCGACCTGGTCCATCGTCCACGCCGCATGCAGGGTCAGCAGCCGCGCCGCGGCCATGTCCGCAGCGGACTGCGCGATCATGTCCTGCACCATCTGCTTGTCGGCGAGCCGCGTGCCGCTCGCCGTCCGCGACACCGCGCGCTCGCACAGCATGTCGAACGCCCGCCGGGACTGGCCCAGCCAGCGCATCGCGTGGTGGATGCGCCCCGGGCCGAGCCGCTGCTGGGCGAGCTTGAAGCCGTCGCCGGGGTTGCCGACCAGGTTCGTCGCCGGCACCCGGACGTCGCGGTAGAACACCTCGGCGTGGCCGCCGTAGATCTCGCCGCCGACGTCGGGGTGGTCCATCACCGGGATGTCGCGCGCCACGTCGACCCCCGGGGTGTCGGTCGGGACGACGATCATCGAGGCCCGCTGGTACGGGGGCGCGTCCGGGTCGGTCACCACCATCGCGATCAGGAAGTCCGAGCCGGTGGCGTTCGAGGAGAACCACTTGTGGCCGTTGATGACGTAGTCGTCGCCGTCGCGCACGGCCCGGGTGGACAGCATCGTCGGGTCCGCACCGGCGCCGGGCTCGGTCATCGAGAAGCAGGACCGCAGCTCACCGCGCAGCAGCGGGTGCATCCAGCGTTCCTTCTGCTCCGGCGACCCGCCGATCGCCAGCAGCTCGGCGTTGCCCGAGTCGGGGGCCTGGTTGCCGAACACCCCCGGCGCGTAGCGGCACTGGCCGAGGATCTCGTGCATCAGCCCGAGGGAGACCTGGCCGAACCCGCCGCCACCGAGCTCCGGGGGCAGGTGCGCGGCCCACAGACCCTGCTCCTTGACCTGCTCCTTGAGCGGGGCGGTGATCCGGGCGAAGGTCTCCCGGTCCAGGTCGAGGGTCTCGAGCGGGATGATCTCGTCGCGGACGAAGCCGCGCATCCACTTCAGCTTCTCCTCGAACTCCGGATCGGTGCTGAAGTCCCACGCCATCGCGTCCGCCTCCCGACGAGCCTCGTTGCCACTGCGAACGTAACCCAGCCCGCCACGACGTGGACAGGGCCGCCGCCGAGCCGGTGGTCGACGGGGCCGACAGTCGACGGTGTCCCCGGGCGGGCGCGGCGGGATTCCGGGCGGGCAGGGCGATTGCGTGCCCGGGCGCTGCCGGGGAGGCTCGGAGGATGACCGACGAGGCTCCCGTCCCCGTCCACCCGGCGGGTGTCCCGGCCGACCTGGTGGACCTGTCCTACGAGCCGCTGACCCCCACGGCGTTCCTCGACCGGGCCGCGGCGGCTCACGGCGACCGGGTCGCGGTCGTCGACGGCGACCTGCGGTTCACCTACACCGAGTTCCGGGACCGCTGCCGGCGCCTGGCGGGCTCGCTCGGCGCGCTGCACGACGGGCGCCCGGTCGCGGTCCTCGTGCCGAACACCCACGTCGGGCTGGAGGCGGCGCACGCGGTCCCGTGGTCGGGGACGGCGCTGGTCGCGGTCAACACCCGGCTCTCGGCGGGCGAGGTCGCCTACATCCTGGAGCACTCCCACGCCTCGGTGCTGGTGGCCGACCCGGTGTTCGACGACCTCGTCGCCGAGGTCGTTGCCCGCCTCGACACCCCGCCGCACACGGTGCGGGTCGGCCCGGACTACGAGCGCCTCGTCGAGGAGGGGGAACCCACCGCGGTGCGGCCCGCCGACGAGCGCGGCCTGCTGTCGATCAACTACACGTCCGGGACCACCGGGAACCCGAAGGGCGTGATGTACCACCACCGGGGCGCCTACCTGCAGGCGCTGGCGATGGTCGGCCACACCGGGCTGACCGCGTCGTCGGTGCACCTGTGGACGCTGCCGATGTTCCACTGCAACGGCTGGTGCTTCCCCTGGGCGGTCACCGCGGCCGCCGCCACCCACGTCTGCCTGCCGAAGGTCGAGCCGTCCCGGATCTGGGAGCTCGTGCGCGACCAGGGCGTCACCCACCTCAACGGCGCCCCCACCGTGCTGTCGATGATTGCCTACGCGCCGGAGGCCGGGCCGGTGGAGACCCCGGTGGCCGTCGCGACCGGGGGAGCACCGCCGAGCCCGGCGATCCTGCGCCGGATGGCCGAGCTCGGGTTCGAGGTGACCCACCTCTACGGGCTCACCGAGACCTTCGGCCCGGCGATGATCTGCGACTGGCGTCCGGAGTGGAACGACCTCGACGCCGACGCCCGGGCCCGGATGAAGGCCCGCCAGGGCGTCGGGAACATGATCGCCTGCGCCGTCCGGGTGATCGACGACGACGGCGCCGACGTCCCCGCCGACGGGGAGACGACCGGCCAGATCGCGTTGCGCGGCAACAACGTGATGCTCGGCTACCTCGACGACGAGCAGGCCACCCGCGACGCCGCGCCGGACGGCTGGTTCCGGACCGGCGACATCGGCGTCATGCACCCCGACGGCTACGTCGAGCTCCGTGACCGCTCGAAGGACGTGATCATCTCCGGTGGGGAGAACATCGCCAGCGTCGAGGTGGAACAGGCCATCGCCGACCACCCGGCCGTGCTGGAGGTCGCGGTGATCGCCGTCCCCGACGAGCGGTGGGGCGAGGTCCCGGCCGCGTGGGTGACCCTGCGCGAGGGCGCGAGCGCCACCGAGGACGAGATCGTCGAACACGTGCGCGGGCGGCTGGCGCGGTTCAAGGCGCCGAAGCGGGTCACCTTCGCCGAGCTGCCGAAGACCTCCACCGGGAAGATCCAGAAGTTCGTGCTGCGCGACGAGGCGTGGGCCGGGCAGGAGCGCCGGATCCGGTAGGGGCCGGGGCAGCGCGGTCAGGGCAGTGCGCTCAACGAGCGCCACTCGTCCCAGGGGATCGTCCAGTCGTAGAGGTCGCCGTCGCGGGCGGTCAGCGGCTGCGAGCTGCCGGTCACCTCGACCGGGTCGCCGAACACGGCGCCCGCGAAGAACTCCTTCGCGTCACGGGTGGAGAGGTTGATGCAGCCGTGACTGACGTTGCGGTTGCCCTGCGCCCACGACGACGCGGGGTTGGCGTGGATGAACTCGCCGTTGTTGGAGATCCGGACCGCCCAGAACTGGGGTTCGTCGACGTAGCCGTAGTCGGGGTTGCTCATCAGCACCTTCTCCGACCTGGCCATGACCACGTGGATGCCGGAGCGGGTCACCCGGCGCGGGTCGGACTCCAGGCCGTAGGAGGCGTCGTAGCGGGCGACCTCCGTGCCGTCGCGGACGACGACGATCGCGTGGCTGCGGGTGTCGGCCTTCACGATCTGGCTGCGTCCCACGGTGAAGGCCCGGTCCAGGTCCTCCGTCATGAAGGTGCCGTCGCCCAGGTCGAGCCCGCGCAGCGCGCCCCGCACGTGGACCTGCGTGTGCGCGGGCCAGTAGGCCTTCGGCCGGTAGTGCACCCGCGAGCCCTCGGCGGTGTCGGGCAGCCACGCCCAGGCGCCCTCGACCGTCCGCGACGCGGTGACGCTCAGCGCCCGCTCGACGGTGGCCTTCGCGGCGTCGGGGAGCTTCTCGCCGAAGGTGAGCACGACCGGCGCGCCGATGCCGACCTCGCCGCCGTCGCGGATGTTCATGGTGGCGTCGACGGTGTCGTCGGGGTCGACGGTGGTGAACGGGGCCGGGGGCACCGGGCGCCGGTCCTGCGGGCCCAGCACCCAGCTGCCCGACCAGTGGTAGGTGGTGGCGAGGTCCAGCGGCTCGGTGGCGGTCCAGCTGCGGCCGTCGGGGGACAGGGTGCCCGCGACGGTGACCGGCCCGTCGTCGCCGTCGGCGGTGAGTGCGACGCCGTCGAGGGTCCCGGTGCTGACCTCGGTGCGGACCGGGCTGCGCGGGGCGACCGGGGCACCGCCGGCCGGGACGCTGGTGAGGACCTCGGGGACGGGGGGTGCGGGCGGCACGGCCGGGGCCGGACGGAGGCGGTCGACGGCACCGGCGAGGTTGCGGGCCAGCGAGTCGACGCCGCCGCCGACGGTGTCACCGATCCGGCCGCCCGCCATCGCGGCGGTCCCGCCCGCGAGCAGGACCACCAGTGCGACCAGCGAGGTCGCGAGCACCGCCCAGGTGCGGCGGTGCACCGAGCGTCGCCGCCGGCGTGGGGTGTGGCGCCCGCGCGAGTGCTCCCAGGACCTCGACATGCCGAGGATGATGGCCCGCATGTCACCCACACGGGCGGTACGACACCCCGACGACATGTGATCGTTGCCCGGGCGCGTCCGGGGCGCCGACGTGACAGGGTTCCGGCCATGAGCTACGACGTCGCCGCCGTCCGCAGCCGTTTCCCCGCCCTGCGCGCCGGGATCGCCCACTTCGACGGGCCCGGCGGCTCCCAGGTCCCCGACGCCGTCGCCGGGGCGGTGGCCGCCGCCATGACCTCCCCGCTGGCCAACCGCGGGACGGTCACCAGCGGTGAGCGCGCCGCCGACGCGATCGTGCTCGGCGCCCGCGCCGCGACGGCCGACCTGCTCGGCGCGGACCCGCGCGGGATCGTGTTCGGGCGCAGCATGACCGCGCTGACCTTCGACCTCGCCCGCACGCTGGCCGCGACCTGGTCGCCGGGCGACGAGATCGTCGTGACCCGCCTCGACCACGACGCGAACATCCGCCCCTGGGTGACCGCCGCGCAGGCGGCCGGGGTGACGGTCCGGTGGCTCGACTTCGACCCCGCCACCACCGAGCTCGACGACGTGACGCCGCTGTTGTCCGACCGCACCCGGCTCGTCGCGGTGACCGGGGCGTCGAACCTGGTCGGGACCCGCCCCGACCTGCCCGCGATCGCCGCAGCCGTGCACGCCGCCGGGGCGCTGTTCATGGTCGACGGCGTGCACCTGACCGCGCATGCTCCGATCGACCTCGCCGCGACCGGCGCCGACTTCTACGCCTGCTCGCCCTACAAGTTCCTCGGCCCGCACTGCGGGGTGCTCGCCGCCGACCCGGCGCTGCTGGAGACCCTGCGCCCGGCGAAGCTGGCACCGTCGAGCGACGCGGTGCCCGAGCGCTTCGAGCTCGGCACCCTGCCCTACGAGCTGCTCGCCGGGACCACCGCCGCCGTCGAGTTCCTCGCCGCGCTGGACCCGTCGGCGACCGGGGACCGCCGGGCGCGGCTGCAGGTGTCGATGGCAGCGGTGGAGGAGCACGAGCGGCCGCTGCGCGAACGCATCGAGACCCACCTCGCCGCTCTGCCCGGGGTCACGGTGCGCTCCCGGGCGGCCCGGCGGACCCCGACCCTGCTGGTGACCTTCGACGACCGCGACGCCGCCGACGCCTACCGGCACCTGGCGCAGCGACGGATCGCGGCGCCCGCCTCGTCGTTCTACGCGCTCGAGTGCTCGCGGCGGCTCGGCCTGGGGGACACCGGATCCCTGCGGATCGGGCTGGCCTGCTATACCGACGACGCCGACGTCGACCGGCTCCTGGACGGGCTCTCCGACTTCGTCGGGGCCTGATCCACATATGTGAGACTGTTCAGGTGACGCGTCCTCGGTGGGTCTTCGCGGCCCTGCTCGCACTGTCCCTCGTCGCCGGGTGCTCGGCACCCGCCGCGGCACCGCAGGCCCCCGGTGGGGCCGGTGCGGCGGCACAGGACTGCGTGCCCGGCGCCGCATCCGCCCCGGACGACACGGTCGCCTTCAGCCACGCCACCAACGTCACGATCACCGGCGGCGACGGCTACCGGGTCCTGACCGTCCGCACGCCCTTCCCGGGTGGGCAGCCGCAGTCGGTCGTGCTCGTCGGCTGCGGACAGGGCGACCCGGCGCTGCCCGCGGCGCTCGCCGGGGCCCCGGTGGTGCACACCCCGGTGAGCGGGATCTTCGCCGGTTCGACCACCCAGCTACCGATGATCACCGAGCTGGGTGGGCTCGACCGGATCAGCGGCGTCGGCGGGGCCGCGCTGGTCACCGACCCGGCCGTGCGCGGTCGCGTCGAGTCCGGTGCCGCCGTCGACTTCGCGCCGAACGCCACGATCGACGCCGAGGCCGTCGTCGCCGCCGCGCCACCGGTCGTGCTGTCGGCGGGGGCCGACGACCCGGCCTTCCCGGCGCTGGCCGCCGCCGGGATCCCGGTGGTCGGCTGGGCGGACTACCTGGAGACCGGTCCGCTCGGCCAGGCCGAGTGGATCAAGGTCGTCGGTGCGCTGACCGGGCAGGACGCCCGCGCCGCGGAGGTCTTCGACGGCATCGCGGGCCGCTACACCGACCTCGCCGGTCGCGTGCGCGGTCTGCCGCCCACCCCGATCGTCGCCGGGCAGCCCTATCAGGGCACCTGGAACGTCGCGGCCGCCGGGTCGACCGCGGGCATCCTGTTCCGCGACGCCGGCGCCACCTGGCTGGGTGCCGGGATGCCCGGCACCGGCACCCAGGCGCAGTCGCTGGAGCGGGTGCTGGCCGACGACGGCGACGCCCGCATCTGGCTCGCCGACGGCCCGTTCGCCACGACCGCCGACGTCGCGACGCTTGACCCGCGGCTGTCCTCGCTCGCCGCGGCCCGCCCCGGCGGGCAGCTGTGGACCCGCGACCGGGCCACCACCGCCGACGGCGGCAACGCCCTCTACGAGCGCGGCGCGCTCCACCAGGACGAGATCCTCGCCGACCTCGTCGCGATCCTGCACCCGCAGGCCCTGCCCGGGCACGCGTTCACCTACTACCGGCAGGTGCCCGCCGGATGAGGCAGGCCGCACCGGCGTCGCCCGCTCCGGCGCCCCGGGCCCCGGACCGGGCCGGACAGCGCTCGGGACGCCGGGCGCCGCTGGTCCTGGCGCTGCTCGCCGCCGGTGTCGTCGTGCTGTTCGCCCTCGCCGTCTCGACCGGGTCGGTGGTGATCGGGCTCGATCGGACGCTGTCGGCGCTGCTCGGCATCGGCGCCCCCGACGCCCGGCTCGACCTGCTCGTCACCGACCTGCGGGTGCCGCGGGCGGTGACCGCGACGGCCGTCGGCGTCGGGCTGGGCACCGCGGGGCTGCTCACCCAGACCCTGTTCCGCAACCCGTTGGCCGAGCCCTACGTGCTCGGGGTCAGCGCCGGGGCCGGGCTGGGCGTCGCGCTGGTGACCACGCTCGGCGCGGCCGCGGGGACCGCCGCGTTCGCCACCGGCGGGCTCGGCGCCGCGCCGGTCGTCGGGGGGCGGCTCACGACCGTCGCGGCCGCGGCGGTCGGTGCCGCCGCCGTGCTCGCGCTGGTGCTGGCACTGTCGCGGTTCGCCCGGTCGGTCACCGCGCTGCTCGTGATCGGCGTGATGCTGGGGTCGGCGGTCACCTCGGTGGTCAGCCTGCTGCTGGTCTGGACCGACCCGCGCACCGCGCAGCAGTACCTGATGTGGGGCCTCGGCTCGGTGTCCGGCGTCGGTCGCGGCGAGCTGCCGGTCCTCGGCGGGATCGTCGCGGCCGGGCTGCTGGCGGTGGTCGTGCTGGCCAAGCCGCTCGACGGGCTGTTGCTCGGCGACGACTACGCCCGCACCGCCGGCGTCGACGTCGCCCGGGTACGGCTGGCCGTGCTGGGTGTCGCCGCCGTGCTCGCCGGGGCGGTCACCGCGTTCTGCGGGCCGATCGGGTTCCTCGGCATCGCCGTGCCGCACCTGGCCCGGATGGCGGTCGGCACCGCGCGGCACCGGGTGCTCGTCCCGGCCACCGCCCTGACCGGGGCGCTGGTCGGGCTGGCCTGCGCGGTCGTCGCGAACCCGCCGGGGCTGGGCACGGTGATCCCGCTGAACGTGGTGACCTCGCTGGTCGGGGCGCCGGTCGTGATCGCGGTGCTCCTGCGCTCCCGACGCCTGGGCGCGGCCTGGTGAGCGCCGGGCTGGCGCTGTCCGGGCTCGACGTCGGGTACGCCGAGGGCGGGGCGCTGCGCCGCGGCCGGGTGCGCCCGGTGCTGTCCGGGGTGGACGCCGTCGCCGCACGGGGCGAGCTGACCGTGCTGCTCGGGGCGAACGGCGCGGGCAAGTCCACCCTGCTGCGGACCCTCGCCGGGCTGCTGCCCGCGCTGGGCGGCACGGTCACCCTCGACGGCACCGACCTGCTCGGGCTGCGCGCACCGGAGCGGTCCCGCCGGGTCGGGGTGGTGCTGACCGACCGGCCGGACCCGGGGCAGCTGACCGGCCGCGACGTCGTCGAGCTGGGGCGGCTGCCGCACACCGGCGCCACCGGCGTGCTCACCGCCGGCGACGAGGCCGCCGTCGACGCCGCGATCGACGCGGTCCGCGCCGGCCCGCTGGCCGGACGCCCGCTGGCTCGGATGTCCGACGGCGAGCGGCAGCGGATGATGGTCGCCCGCGCACTGGCCCAGCAGCCCTCGCTGCTGCTGCTCGACGAGCCGAGCGCGTTCCTCGACGTCTCCTCCCGGGTCGCGCTGCTCGGGACGCTGCGCCGGCTGGCGGGGGAGCAGGACCTCGCGGTGCTGTTGTCCACCCACGACCTGGAGCCGGCACTGCGTCTGGCGGACCGGGCCTGGCTGCTCGACGGCGCGGGCGCGCTGCACACGGGGACGCCCGGTGAGCTGGCAGCCTCCGGGGCGGTGGGGGCGGCGTTCGACACCGACGAGCTGGCCTTCGACGCGCCCACCGGCACCTTCCGCCTCCGCACCCCAGGGTGACCGCGTCCGCGCCCCCCCCGCACCCGGCCGCGCCGCCGGCGCCACCGCTCCCGGCCGCCCGGGAGGTACCCGGTCCGACGGCGGGCGGCCGCCGCCCCACCGGACCCGCACCGCACGGGGTCCGACCGCACCGCACACCTCCGGACATGGGCGGCGGGACCGGAACCTGTGCGACGCCGCGTGTGCCGCGGGTGCGGGGCCGGAGCGCGGGATGAGTCGGAGCTGCGGAACGGACGCCGGACAGTGGTGCGGATCACTCGGATGGGGTCGTGACCGGCGGATGCGGGCCGGTCGTGCACGACCGGCCGCGCCGACGGCGCGGCGCCGGGTCCCGGTACCGCAGCCCGGTCGGGGTGTCCGCGGCGTCGTCGGGCACGACGCGACCCGGAGTCGCTAGGTTCGCGCCGGACGCGCCGCCCGTCCGGGTGCGCGCATCGGAACACGAGGAGATGCGATGACGCACGCCGCGAGCGCGGCCGAGCTCGAGTCGCTGCTGCTGACCCGGTCGCTCGACGACCCGGAGCTCGCCGCGGCCACCGAGCGGACCCCCGACATCCGGGTCCTGCCCGACGTGTCCGTGGTCAAGGTCGGCGGGCAGAGCTTCATGGACCGCGGCCGCGAGGCGGTGTTCCCGCTGGTCGAGGAGCTGCTGGAGGCTCGGTCCGCGCACCGGCTGCTGATCGGCACCGGCGGCGGCACCCGGGCCCGGCACGCGTACTCCCTGGCCGCCGGGCTCGGCCTGCCCACCGGTGTGCTCAGCTCGGTCGGCAGCGCCGTCGCCGGGCAGAACGCCACCATGCTCGGCTACCTGATGGCCCGGCACGGGGTGCCGGTCGTCGCCGGGGGCGGGTTCGACGCGCTGCCGCTGTCGCTGTCCGAGGTCCGCGCTGCGATCTTCGCCGGCATGCCGCCGTACGCCATGTGGCAGCCGCTGCCCGACGAGGGTGTCATCCCGCCCTACCGCACCGACGCCGGCTGCTACCTGGTCGCCGAGACCTACGGCTGCAAGAACATGATCTTCGTCAAGGACGAGGACGGTCTCTACACCGCGAACCCGAAGAACGACCCGTCGGCGACCCTGATCCCCGAGATCACCGTCGACGAGCTCGTCGAGCGGGACCTGCCCGACCTGATCGTCGAGCGCCCGGTGCTGGAGCTCATGCGGCACGCGACGCACGTCCGCTCGATCCAGATCGTCAACGGTCTCAAGCCCGGCAACCTCACCCGCGCGCTCGCCGGCGAGCACGTGGGCACGATCATCACCGCGGGAGACGCCCGATGAGCACCACCCACCCCAAGGACGTCGAGTCCCCGCTGGCCCGCCAGACCCTGCTCGACCGCGAGCAGGTCCGCCCCGTCGACCAGCAGCAGCCGGTCATCCGGATGCTGCCCCGCCTGCGCGTGGTCGTGCTCGGCGGCCGCTCGATCGTCGACCGCGGCCGCGACGTGCTGCTGCCGCTCGTCGAGGAGCTGCGCGCCGCGATCTCCGGCGACCCGCTGCTGATCGCCACCGGTGCCGGGGTCCGTGCCCGGCACGCGCTCGGCGTCGGCCTCGACCTGGGCCTGCCGACCGGTGCGCTCGCCGAGATCGCCGGCCGTGAGGCCGAGCAGAACGGGCACCTGGTCGCCGCGCTGCTCGCCGAGCAGGGCGTCGCCTACCTCGGGCACGACACCGTCGCCCACCAGCTGCCGGTGCACCTGGCCGCGTCGAACGCCGCCGTCACCAACGGCTATCCGCCCTACGGCGTGCACGAGCTGCCGACGGCCGCCGGGAAGATCCCGGCCCACCGCACCGACACCGGCGCGCTGCTGCTGGCCGACGCGTGGGGCGCGGCCTCGCTGACCTACGTCCGCGACGTCGGCGGCGTGCTCGACGGGGACACCGTGCTGCGCGAGGCGTCCGCGGCCGACCTGCTCGCCGACGCCGCCCGGACCCTGCCGATCGACCGGGAGGCGCTGCGCACGCTGCAGCGCGCCCGGCACGTCCGGTCGGTGCAGATCGTCGACGGGACCGTCGCCGGGAACCTGACGAAGGCCCTGGCCGGGGAGCACATCGGGACCGTCGTCTCGGCCTGACCTCCGAGGACCGGATCCGTCCGGGTCCGGTGCCACGGTCGTGTCGTGGCGCCGAACCCGTTCCCCGTCCCGCAGGCGGAGATCGACCGCCTGCACGCCCGACTCGACGACACCGCCGGCCCGACGTACCGTCCGGCGCCGGGTGGTCCTCCGGCGTCCCGCCCGACCATCTGCGCGCGCTCGCCGACCACGGGCGGCACCACGTCGACTGACGGGCGGTGGAGGAGCGGCCGGCCGCGGACTCCGTCGTCGTCGACACCCCCGACCACGCCGGGGTGCACGCGCTGGTCCGCCGCTCGACGCGGTCCGACGCCGTACCGCTGCTGCCGGTGCACGGCTGGCCGTCCACCCCGGCGGACGTCCTCGACCTCCTGGGCCCCGCTCACCGAGCCGCTCCTCGACGACCTCCGGGCGTTCGCCCACTCCCTCGGACCCGAGTCCGGCGATCGATCAGTACTTCAGGGCGGTCGCGTGACGGGGGGACAGCGCTGAGGTACTGATCGAGGTCGGCGCGGCCGGGAGCCGGCGAGCGCAGCCCGGGCGGCGCCGGGGCGGGGTCGGGCAGCCGGGCCTCAGCCCACCGGGACCGGCGGGACCGGCGGAGCGGCACCGGGCTCCGTGCGTCGCCGCCGTCGCCGACCCGCGACGAGTGCGGCGCCCGTCAGCAGCATCAGCCCGGCGACGGCCGCCACGAACGGCACCGAGGCCGGGTCCCCGCCGTAGGCGCCGATCGTCACGAACGCCACCGCCGAGGGCGCCACCCCGAGCACCGACCCGGCCAGGTAGTCGCGCAGCCGGATCGCGGTCAGCCCGCAGGCGTAGCTGAGCACCGGGAACGGGATCACCGGCAGCAGCCTGCCCCCGGCGACGGCCCACAGCCCGCCCCGGCGCAGCCGCGCGTCGAGACGGCGGATGCGGGCGCCGCCGATCCCGGCGACGACCTCGCGGCCCAGCGTCCGCGACAGCACGAAGCCGATCAGCGAGCCCACGGCGACGGCGGTCATCGTCGTCGCCAGGCCGACGGGCAGGCCGAACAGGACCCCGGCGGCGATGCCCATCACGGTCGCGGGCGCCGGGACCAGGGTGAACCCGACGAACAGCAGGGTGAACAGGACCGGTGCCGCCCAGCCCGCGGACGCCGTCGTCGCACGGACGCCCTCGACCGTCGGCCAGCCGGTGACCAGTACTACCGCGGAGCCCGCGGCCACCAGCGTCACCAGCAGCACGGGCCGCCACCATCGGGCCACCGTCGACCACCTCCACCCGGGTCTACGAGTGCGGGTACCCGCGGGGTTCGGGTGAGCACCGGCACGGACCGGTGAACGGCGACCGGTGTGCGGCGGACGACGGTGTCCGGTGTGACACAGTCTCGGCCTGATGAGACGTCCGGCGCGCACCCGCACCCTGCTGGGGTGGATCGCCGTCGCGTTCGTCGGGGCGTGGATCGTCGGGACCGTCACGCTGATCGCGGCGGCGGGGGAGCGCGGTGCCGACGACCGGGCCGCGCTCTACGAGCGGGGCGAGGCCGCGCTGCGGACCCCCGACGGTGGCGGTGCCCGGCTGCACGAGCTGCTGCTCGACGCCCCGGACCGCGGTTTCGTCGACGACTACGTCGAACGCCTCCAGGCGGCCGGGTCGCCCGCCGTGCTGCCCACCGGGCCGGACCGGGTCGAGGTGCGCTCGGGACCGGTGCTGGTGACGCTGTCGGTCACCGAGGAGGCGGGCCGCTGGTACTTCAGCCTCCTGCCGCCCGGGGAGCGGGAACCGGGCTGACCACCGGGCGCCACCACGGCGTCCGCGACCGGGGCGCCGGCCCGGGGCCCGCCGCGACGACGACACCGGGGAACCCGGTCAGCAGCCGCGGCACCGCGCGGCGCAGCCGTCGCACGGCGGCGGCGCCGTCGACGTCGTCGAGGCGCGCCTGCAGGAACAGCCCGCCCCCGTGGCGCGCGGTCCGCACCCGGGACAGCTCGGGCAGCGTCCGCGCCAGCACACGCAGTTCACCCGCGGTCAGCGGACAGCCGGCGACGACCACCGTCGCGGTGAAGGGGCGCGTCCCGTCGTGCTCCGAGTTCATGGAGTCCCCTACGAGCGGAGCCCCCGTCCGGATGCGGTCCCGGCCGGGAGATACCCACTTCTCATGACGCCGAGACCTGGGGTTACTCCGTCCGCAGCAGCTCCGTGACGTCCGTCCGGAACTGCATCGCCCGATAGGGCCAGTTGGTCGTGGTGTTCCACTGGCTGACGACCAGGTGCAGGTCGTCGAGCGTCGAGCCGGGGACGACGTAGCCGCCGTAGAGCTGTGCGACGCGGCCGGTGGCGTGGTCCTCGTCGTCCCAGCCGCAGCCGGTGAGCACCGTGGTCCGCGGGGCGCGGTGCAGGTCGGCGTTCGGGCGGTCGAGCAGCAGTGTGTCGATCCGGTAGTTCCCGGCGTCGAAGACGGTGAGCAGCAGGTGCTCGCGACCGTCCGGGCCGGGCACCCGGCGCAGGTTGAGCTCGCCGAACGCGCCGGGGAGGGTCAGCGTCGGCGGGTTGCCCCAGTCCCAGCGCTCCCCGGCGAAGCCCCACGGCTCCCACGCGTCGCGGTCGGTGATCCGGTCGGCGGGCACCCGGTGCAGCAGCAGGCCGTCGCGGCGCTGGAAGCCGGTGGTGTAGGCGTAGACGTAGCCGTCGCCGCCGTCGCACCAGGTCAGCTGCTGGAACAGGCCGTCGTGGTGGTCGCCGGGCCAGTCGCAGCCGGTCCGCTCCCAGGTGACGCCGTTGTCGCGGGAGGCGACGATCTCGCTCCACAGCACGTTGCCGAGGCCCTTGTTGGCCATGACGTGCAGGTACATCGTGTCGCCGACGGTAATGACGTCGGCCGGCAGGATCGTGGTGACGCGCCGGTGCAGCCGGAACCAGTTCGTCGCCGGCTTGCTGACCAGGCGGCAGGCGTAGTCGGCCGCGTCGCCGCCGGAGCCGGTCCAGCGCAGGCCGCCGCGGACGTCGTCGGGGTCGGCGAACAGGACGACCGGGGAGCGCCAGCCGGGCCCGCCGACACCGGCCCGGTCGAACGTGTCGCCGAAGACGGCGACCAGGCGCCCGTCCGGGGCGGTGGCGAGGATGCCGAGGTCGGTGCCGCCGATCCCGAACCGGTCGGTGTACCCGGGCCCGGTCAGGTCGGCGATCTTGGTCGTGACGGCCATGGCGCGACCCTACGGGCGGTACCGCGCGATCGCGTCGCGGGTCGCGGGCAGCGCGAACACCTCCGCGAAGGTGTCGACGCTCGCCTCCACCGAGCCGGTGATGCCCTGCTCGCGCCAGGTCTCGAGCAGCTGCTTCTGGGCCGACAGGACCTCGCGGGTCGGGGCGAGCAGCGTCGCGACGAGGTCGTCGACGGCGGCGTCGAGCCCGGCGGGGGAGTCGACGAGCCGGTTCACCAGCGGCGCCGTCCCGGGCTCGTCGACCCGGTGCACGCTGCCGGTCAGGACCATCTCCTGGGCGAGCGCGGCACCGACGTAGCGGGGCAGCAGCGCCGCGTCGACCACCGACGGGATCCCGAGGCGCACCTCGGGCAGCCCCACCCGCACCCCGGCGTGGGCGACGCGCAGGTCGCAGGCCAGCGCGAGCTCGAACGCCGCACCGAGGCAGGCGCCGTTCAGCCGGGCGATCGTCGGCACCGGTGCGGTGCGCACCGCGCGCAGGCAGGTCGCGAGCCGGGTGATGATCGCGCGACCGTCGCCGGGGGCGGCGTCGCGGAACACGTCGAGGTGCATCCCGGCGCCGAACGCGCGGTCCCCGGCCCCGGTGACCACGACGACCCGCACCCGGTCCGGGAGGTCGGTGACGGCCGCGGTGATCGCGTCGACGTCGCTCGTGTGCAGTGCGTTGGCGGCCTCGGGACGGTCCAGGGTGACCGTCCGGACCGCGCCGTCGTCGTGCACCCGCGGAGTCCCCATCAGTGCACCGTCCACGGCGGCGGGACGGTGCGTGGGGGGCGTCGCCGCAGCACCAGGACCAGCACCGGCAGCACGATCGCGCCGACGCCGGCCGCGACCGGCGTCAGGATCGCCAAGATCAGCGGGCCGATCCCGGCCGCGGCGACGACCAGCGCGACCCCGATCCCGCGTGCCCCCGGCGCGGCCGACAGCGTGACGGTGCCCGGCTCGTCGACGGGACCGCCGGTGGTCGCGGGGACGGCGACCTCCGCGGGCAGCCCGGCCCAGCGCACCCAGGACAGCAGCGCCAGGAGCCCCGGCACCGCGACCGCCGCTCCGCCGATCCACCGCCATCCCCGGACCACGACGATCATCGGACCACAGCGGCGGCCGCGACGACAGGTCCTACCGGGCGGCCGCCGCGGCCACCGCGTCGGCGAACACCTGCGGCGCCTCGACCGGGACGAAGTGCCCGACGCCGTCGACGGGGGTGACGGTCACGTCGGTGAAGAACTCCCCGACCCGGTCGGACCAGTCGCGCGGGAACAGCGGGTCGTGCTCGGGCCACAGGAACGTCGTCGGGACGGTGACGCGGTCGGCCGGGTCGGGCGCGGTCTCGGCGAGCGAGCGGGCCACCGCGCCGCCGCCGGAGCGGTACCAGTTGATCGACGCGACGAACGCGCCCGGCGTCCCGTACGCGACGGCGAGGTGGTCGAGGCGCTCGTCGTCGGGGGTGAACTCCGGGCCGGACCAGTGCGACCAGAAGTGGCGCAGGTACGCGCGGGCGGCACGGGCGTCGCCGTCGACGAGCTCGCGGGCCAGGTCGAGCTGGTGGAAGGACTGGTACCAGAACTCGCGCACCGGCTGCTCCGCGAGGATCCGCCGCCCGACCCCCGGCGCGGGCGGGGTGACCACGAGCGCGCGGAGCAGGTCGGGCCGGTCCTTCGCGACCTGCTGGCCGACGCGGCTGCCGACGTCGTAGCCGGCGACGACCACATCGGACAGGCCCAGCTCTCCCAGCAGCGCGGTCAGCGAGAGCGCCTGCGCGGCCGCCGAGTACTGCTCGGCCGGGTCGCGGTCGTGCGAGTCGGACCCGCCGAACCCGCGCAGGTCCGGGACGACGACGTCGTGCGCGGGGGCCAGCCGCTCGGCGACGGCGGTCATGTCCGTCCGGTCGCCCGGCCAGCCGTGCAGCAGCAGGACCGGCGGCGCGCCGGGCTGGCCGTGGCGGTCGTAGGCCAGTCGGAAGCCGTCGGTCGCGGCGGACAGTGGCATCGCGGGGATCCTCCGGGATCGTGGGACGGGCGGCTCGGTGTACCGAGAAATGATGATGGGGCGCCCGGGTCGCGACGGCGATACTCGCGCGTGTGAGCGAGCGCCGGGGCCCCGACGTCGAGGTCGACTGGGACGACCCGGAGACCCCCACCCCGGGCTGGATGGGGTTCCTGCTGGCGCTGTGGCTGCTGCTCGCGCTCGCGTGCGGGTGGTCCGCCGTCGACGACCTGCGCCTGGCCAGCGGCGCGGTCGGCGCGCCCGGGGTCCTGGAGGTCACGGACTGCACCGACCTGGGGGAGGGTCGCTACGACTGCAACGGCCTGTTCCGGCCGGACGCCGGCGGTGACCCGATCGCCGTCGACGCCTCGCCGGACTCGTCGGCCGGGGAGGTCGTCGCGGCGCAGCTGACCACTGCCGGTGACCGTGCGGTGCCCACCGGGACGACCGGGGTGCTCGCCGCACTGACCCTGCCGTTCCTCGGCGTCGCCCTGCTCGGCTACCTGCCCTGGACGACGGCGGTGGTGCTCGGCACCCGGCGCGGCCGCCGCGGGCTCGCCGTCCTCGGGCACGTGGTGACGCTCGTCTTCGGGACCGCGACGATCGTCGGCCTGGTCCTCTCCTGACCCGTCCGGTCGAATTGTCGGGCCGTAACGGTTACCGTTCGCCGACCGTTCGGCCGACACGTCAGGGGGAACCGTGTCCCAGGCACCCACCACCGGAACGACGGAACGTCACCGTCTCCCGGTCCGGACGCTCGTCGCGGCGTCCATCGGCAACGCGGTCGAGTGGTACGACTGGACGATCTACGCGACGTTCTCGATCTACTTCGCGACGCAGATCTTCCCGCCCGAGAACGCGGCGCTGGCCCTCATCTCGACGCTCGCAACCTATGCGCTCGCCTTCTTCTTCCGGCCGCTGGGCGGTCTGCTGCTGGGCCGGTTCGCCGACCTCAAGGGCCGCCGCACCGCGATGCTGGTGACCATCCTGCTGATGGCGGGCGGGTCGTTCGTCATCGGCCTGCTGCCGACGTTCGCGATGATCGGCTGGTTCGCCCCGGTCCTGCTGCTGCTCGCGCGCATCGCGCAGGGCATGTCGCTGGGCGGCGAGGTCTCCAACGCCTCGGCCTACCTCGCCGAGATCGCCCCGCGCGAGCGGCGCGGGCGCTACTCGTCGTTCTTCTACATCTCCACCGGCACCGCGGTGCTGTTCGCCTCCCTCACCGGCTTCGTGCTGGCCGCGACGCTGACCGAGGACCAGCTGGCCTCCTGGGGCTGGCGGATCCCGTTCCTGCTCGGCGGGGTGCTCGGGATCATCGGGCTCTGGATGCGGCGCCAGATGAGCGAGAGCGAGCAGTTCGAGGAGAACAAGGAGTCCGCGGCCCGGATCCGCAACCCGCTGATGCTGGCCCTGCGTGAGCACCCGAAGGCGGTCGCGCAGCTCGTCGGCTTCACGATCCTGCACACGCTCTGCTACTACACCTTCTTCTCCGCGCTGACCCCGTACGCGACGAAGTCCCGCGGGGCCGACGCGTCCGAGGTCTTCCTCGCGCTGTCGATCGCCACGGCGATCTTCGTGCTGCTGCAGTACCCGATGGGGGCCGCCGCCGACCGGTACGGCCGCAAGCCGCAGATGCTGGTCTGGTCCGCGGCCACCGCGGTGCTCGTCGTACCGCTGTCGTTCCTGATCGGGCCCGGCTTCTGGAACATGTTCGTCGTGTTCGTCGTCGGGTTGTCCCTCTACACGGCGATGACCTCGGTCGCGCCGGCGATCATGAGCGAGCTGTTCCCGACGAAGGTCCGGGCCCTGGGCATCGGTGCCTGGTACAACCTGACCGTTGCGGTGTTCGGCGGGACCGCGCCGCTGGTCATCGCCTCGCTGCAGGAGGCGGACCTGGCGATCCTGTTCTTCGTCTACGTCGCCGTCGGGGCCGTGATCTCCTTCGTCGCGGTGCTGACCCTGCCGGAGACGAAGGGCTCCGCGCTGCGCTGACCGGGTACGCTCCATCGAAACGACGCCGTTTCGATGGAGAGCTCGCGATGACCAGCACCGCACCGGCCGACACGCTGCGCCACCTCGCGCACGGCGCCACGCTCGAGGAGGGCCTCGGGTTCTTCGACGCGCTGCCCGCCGTCGGGGTCGCGGAGATGCTGGGCGACTGGTCGGGCGGCGAGATCCCCACCGGCAACCCGATGGACGGGCTGCTGGGGCGTTTCGGCTGGCACGGCAAGCGGTTCGACGGCGTCGACGACGTCCACCCGCTCGTCATGGACCACCCCCGCGGCGGCCTGTTCTCGCTCAACCCCGCCCTGGTCCCGCTGCCCGCGCTGCTGCGCCACCCGGCCGCGCTGCGCAACGCGACCCTGGCGCGGATCGCCCGCACCGCGGGCCCCGCGCTCGCCACCCGGGCCCCGAAGGCACGGCTGCGCACCACCGAGTACCGCGGGGTCGCCAGCGCCACCATGTGCTATGACGACCTGCCGATCCACGACGTCTTCCGGCGCGTCGACGACGCCACCGTCCTCGGTGCCATGGACATGCGCGGCCTGACCCACCCGTTCCTGTTCTTCCTGCGTCGCGAGTGACCAGGCGCTTCCCCGACGAGCGCCGCCGGGAGGTGCTCGCCGCGACCCGTGACCTCGTCGCGGAACGCGGCTACTCCTCGACCACCGTCGAGGCCGTCGCCGCGGCGACCCGCACCAGCAAGGCCACGCTCTACCGGCAGTGGGGCGACAAGGCCGCACTCGTGGTGGAGGCCGTCTCGGCGGGCAGCCCGCTCGCGATCGACCGGATCGACACCGGGTCGCTGGCCGGGGACCTCGCCGCGGTCGTCGACCAGCTGGCCGCGCGGGCCGCGGTCGACGTGCCGATCGTGCTGGGACTGGCCGGGGCCGGACAGCGCGACCCCGCCCTGCCTGCCGCGTTGTCCTCGCGGCTGCTGCCGCAGGTCGAGGCGCTGCGCGCGGTGGTGGCGCGGGCCGTCGCCCGCGGGGAGCTGCCCGCCGACCCGCCCGCCGCCCGGCACCTGCCCTACCTGCTGGCGGGCGCGGTGGTGGCGCCGACGCTGCTCGACGGGCCGGCCGCCGTCGCCGACGCCGGGTACCTGCGGTCGGTCTGCGACGACGTGCTGCTACCGGCCCTCGGGGCTCGCGCGTGAGCTCCGCGCGCTCCTAGGCGGGACCGTCGACGACCTGGACGACACCGTCGGCGGTGCCGGTGACGAACAGCCGTCCGGTGTCCGGGTCGACCGCGACCGTGTTCGGCTGCCGCACGGTGGGGATCCGGGCCACCTCCCGCGGCGTCGGGTCGGTCATGTCGTACCCGACGAGCAGGTTCGCCCCGGTCGCGGTGACCCACACGCGGTCCCGGACCGGGTCGTAGGCGATCCCGTAGGGCTCGCCGGGCAGGTCCACCCGTCCGACCTCGGCCGGGGTGCCCGCCGGGTCGAAGACGATCAGGTGCCCGCCCCGGGTGTCGGTCGCGATCATGCGGCCGTGCCGGTCGGCGACCAGGTGGGTCGGGCCGTCGCCGGCCGGGAGCTCGCGGATGCCGTCGCCGGTGGCGGCGTCGTAGACGGTGAGGGTGTTCTCGCGGACGTCGATCAGTCCGACCCGGTCGCCGACGGGGGCGAGCCCGGCGGGCTGGGTGACGTCGGTCAGCTGGCGCACCACCCGGTCCCCGCGGACCACGGACACGCTGCCACCCGCCTCGTTGGCGACGAACACGGTCCCGGCCGCCGTCCCGGTCGCGTCGTGCGCCATCGGGCCGGTCATCACCTCCGACGACACCTGGCCACCGGGCAGCGAGACGCGCAGCAGGCCGTTCGCGCTCTCGCTCGGGACCAGCACCGGCCCGCCCGGCCCGGCGAGCTGCAGGTGGCGCAGCACGCCCGGCAGCGGCACCCGCCCGACGACGGCGGCGGTGTCGGCGTCGAGCAGCACGAGCCGGTCGGGCTGCCGCACCCCGACCGCGACGCGGCGCGTCGGCCCGTCGGCGACGATGCCCTCCGGGACCGCGCCGACCGCGACGGTCCGTCCGGGCGGGGTGGCGGTCACCGGTGGCGCGACGCCCGGCTCGGCGGGCGGCGGCAGCGGCTCGGCGAACCGGGCGGGGGTGCCCGCACGCCCGGGTGCGGCCGGGCCGTCGGCCGGCGCGGCGCAGCCCACCGTGAACAGGGCCAGGGCCAGGACGGCCGCCCGCTGCATGCGTTTCCCTGTCGCCATGGGTTCAGCATCGTGCCTCGGCCGGACGCCCGCGCGGCGGCCGAGGAGCGCACCTGCCTGTTGCGCTGCGAAACGATAGATGGCTATCGTTCCGGTGTCCCGATCATGACGACGAGGGAGTTCCGCCGTGACGACGACCGAGGCCCCGCAGTTGCCCTTCGACCGTCCGAACGTCATCGACGTCGCGCCGCTGTACGCGGTACTCCGCCGCGAGGGGCCGATCGTGCCGGTGCGCACCCCCGTCGGTGACCCGGCGTGGCTGGTCACCCGGCACGCCGAGGCGCGCTCCCTGTTCGCCGACCCGCGGCTCGGCCGCTCGCACCCCGCGCCCGAGCAGGCGGCCCGGGTGTCCGAGGCGGCGGTCCTGGCCGGCCCCACCGGCACCGTGGAGACCGAGAAGGCCGAGCACGACCGGATGCGCAGGCTGCTGGTCCCCGCGTTCTCGGCCAAGCGGATGCGGCGCCTCGGCGACCACGTCGGCGAGCTCGTCGACGGCTGCCTCGACGACCTCGTCGCCGCGCGGGAGACGTCCCCCGACGGCGTCGCGGACCTGCACGCCCACCTCGCGTTCCCGCTCCCGGTGCTGGTCATCTGCGAGCTGCTCGGCGTGCCCTTCGCCGACCGCGGCTACTTCAGCGGGCTGTCCGAGCGGGTCGCGACCATCCGCTCCGGCGGCGACGCCGAGACCGCGATGACCGAGTTCCGCGGCTACATGGGACGGCTCGCGGCGGCGAAGCGGGAGACCCCGGGAGAGGACGTCGTCACCGACCTCGTACGGGCCCAGGCCGAGGACCCCGGCTTCGGGGAGGCCGAGCTGACCCGGCTCGCCGCCGGGCTGCTCTTCGCCGGGCACGAGACCACCGTCGGGCGCATCGACCTCGGTGTGCTCCTGCTGCTCACCGACACCACCCGCCGGGACGCCTTCGTCGCCGACGTCGACGGCCGGCTGCACGGCACGGTCGAGGAGGTCCTGCGCATGTCGGCCCCCGGCGGGCTCGGGCTGCTGCGCTACGCGCACGCCGACATCGAGGCCGGGGGCGTCACGATCCGCCGCGGTGACGCGGTGATGATCTCGACGGCGTCGGCGAACCGGGACACCGGGGTGTTCGACGACGCCGACGCCTTCGACCCGACCCGCCGGCCCAACCCGCACGTGTCCTTCGGCTACGGCGGCCACTTCTGCATCGGTGCGAGCCTGGCCCGCACCGAGCTCGCGACGGTGTTCGCGCGGCTGTTCCGGCGGCTGCCCGGGCTGCGGCTCGCCGTCGCCCCGGAGGACCTGGACGTGCGGGCCGAGCAGGTCACCGGGGGAGTGCGGGGGCTGCCGGTCACCTGGTGAGCCGGTGCCGCGGCGCCCCACGACCTCGCGCGGCGACCCGCGCACGGGGTGCCGCGGACCGGGCAGGGGCGCCGCGGGACGGGCTCACAGCCCGTCGGCCAGGATCCCGTCCATCGCCCGCTCCACGATCGCCGCGATCGTCCACGACGGGTTCGTGCTCCCCGTCGTCCCCGGCACCAGCGCCCCGTCGACGACGTGCAGTCCCGGGTGCCCGGCCACGCGTCCCCGGTCGTCGGTGACCCGGCCCAGCACCGCGCCGCCCAGCGGGTGCCACGTGACCGGGTCCGCTGCCCCCAGGTCGAGGACCCCGGAGGGTGCGTCCGCGGCACGCGCGACCAGGCTGGAGAGCCCTGCGGGCAGCCGGGAGGCGACGTCGGAGACGACCCGTCCGAGGCCGGCGCCGATCGGGGCGTCCGGGGCGATCAACCGCTGGGTGAGGTCGCGGACGGTGCGCTGGGCGTCGGCGTCGCCGTCGGCCGGCCAGTGCAGCACGGCCTCGCCGGTGGCGCCGTCGAAGCGGAACTCGCCCACCGGGTCGCAGGCCCCGAAACCCGGCAGCGACATCGCGCGGACGTCGAACGGCAGCGGCGCGGGACCGAAGGTGAGCGTGACGGCCTCTGCGCGGTCGTCGGTGGGTGGGCGGATGCCGGCCGCCATCGGCCCGGCCTGCGGTCCGCCCGCCGGTTCGGGGACGCCGACGCGCAGCTGGATGCGGTCGCCGTTGTTGCCCCAGAACCGGCCGGCGTCGGCGGTGAGGTCGGGCAGCGTCCCGATCTCGCGGGCCCGCACGAGCAGCCGGGAGGTGCCGGTCGACCCGGCGGCGAGGAACAGCGCGCCGGTGGTGAGCGCGATCCGTTCCCGCACGACGCCGTCGGTGTCGATCCGCTCGACGTCGAGCCGGTAGCGTCCGCCGCCGACCGCGTGCAGGTCGACCACCCGGTGCAGCGGGGCGACGGTGACCAGTCCGGAGGCCTCGGCGTCGCGCAGGTAGTTCTTGTCCGCCGACAGCCGCGCCCCGGAGTTGACACCGGTGAAGTACTCGCCGACCGACATCGACGGCGTCGCCCGCCCGGCGAACTCGGCACGCACGACGTCCCAGTCGGTCGCGTTGGGCAGCAGCTGCGCGGTCAGCCCGGCACGGCGGGCCTGCTCCAGGAACAGCCGGGTGCCGACGTGCGCGGGGTGGGCCAGGACGTCGTCGGGGATCGGCGAGACCCCGACCCGGGCGGCGGCGCGCGGGTAGTGCACGGCGGCGAGCTCGTCGTGGTCGATGCCGGGGACCGCCGCGGAGAACACCGCCGCGTCCGGCCGGATCCACACCCCGGCGTACACCAGCGTCGACCCGCCGACGCCCGCCCCGCAGAGCACGCTCATCCCGCGCCCGGACACCTTCTCGAACAGGCCGGTGTAGGGCCGGTAGAGGGTCGGCGGCTGGCCGGGGAACACCGGCGCGGGCGTCAGCCACGACGAGCGGCGGTCCGGGCGCAGGAACGGCGGGAACGTGTCGGCGGCCGGTGTGGTCCAGCGGCGGCCGCGTTCGAGGACCAGGGTGCGCACGCCCGCCTCGGCGAGCCGGGCCGCGGCGATCGACCCGCCGAGCCCGCTCCCGACGACGACGGCCGGTGCGGACATCGCGGTGACCTCGCGGCGCAGCAGGGCCGGCGCGGCGGTCGCGGTGCCGGCGGCACCCAGCGCGGCCGCACCGAGCGCGGCCCCGGTCAGGAACCCCCGGCGGCTGGTCACCCGCATCCGGCTCAGCCCCCGATCCGGATGTCGGCGACGATCTCGCGGATCAGGCCGTCGTCGTAGCGGAAGGTCTCGTGCACCCGCGCGGTCGTGAGGCCCACCGGACCCGCCCCGACGGACAGGGTGAACTCCGCGACGACGACGCCGTCCCCGCGCACGTGGTAGGTCTCGTCGGAGACGGCGCGGATGATCCGGTACTGCGGGCCGAACCGCAGGTCGGCGCGCAGCTGGTCGCCGGAGAACCCGGTCGGCAGCCCCGCCTCGACCCGGGTCGCGTCCGGGTGGAACGGCACCGCCGACGGGTCGTGGTCGGCGAGCGCGGCGACGTAGGCGCGGGCACCGTCGACCCGGCAGGCGTCGTCACAGGTGGAGGCGGACGCGACACCCGCCCCCGCTCCGGCGACGATCACGCCGACGAGCACGGACAGCAGCAGACTGCGCGACCGCATGGGAACCTCCGGGACCTGGGGGAGCGGACGGGGGGACGACGTGACGGGAGCGACGCCCGGGGGCAGGCGCCGGGAGACACGGGACGACGGCGTGGCGCGCACGCGGGCGGCCCTGCTGGCCGCGGCGGCCGACGTGTTCGCCGAGCGGGGCTACGACGGCGCCTCGGTGGACGAGATCGCCCGCGCCGCCGGGGTGTCGGTGGGGTCGATCTACAGCCGCTTCGGCAGCAAGCAGGACCTGTTCCGGGCGCTGATGACCGGCCACCTGGAGGGCGACCTGCACCGGGTGCGGTCCGGTTTGGACACGGGCCCCGAACAGGGGCTGGCCGAGCTGGAGGCGGTGCTGCTGGAGACCGCCCGCTCGCGCCCGGCGACCCTGCTCGACGCCGAGAGCTGGGCGGTGGCGATGCGCACCCCGGCGATGCGCGCGGCCGTGGCCGACCACCACCGCAGGGTCCGGGACGAGGCCGCGGCGATGGTGGCGCGCGGCCGCGCGGCCGGCGGGGTGGACCTCGGCGTGCCGGACGACGAGCTGGCGACCGCGATGATCGCGCTGTTCCACGGCCTCGTCCGGGAGTACCGCCTCGGTGTGCCCGGCGAGGCGCCGCCCGACCTGTACAGCCGCATGGTGCACGCGCTCGCGACCGGGCTCGCCGCACTGGCCGCGGACGGCGGGCCGCCCGGCGGGCCATGATCCACAGCGAGCCACGGGCGGCAGTCTGGCACGGGTGAGCGGACGCTCACCCACCGGGTTCTCCATCGGATGTCGGACACCCGTCGACGGTCACGGGGTCGCCGTCCGGACGGGCGCGGACGCGACCCCCCACCCGGCGGTGGCGCCCGCGACACCGTTCGCCACGATGGGGCGGTGACAGGCACGGCACCCCCGGACATCCAGCAGCACCGCTCGATCAACCAGCGCATCGCCGACGAGCTCGGCGCCCGGCCGGACCAGGTCGGGGCCGCGGTGGCCCTGCTGGACGAGGGCTCGACGGTCCCCTTCGTCGCCCGGTACCGCAAGGAGGCGACCGGCGGCCTCGACGACGCCCAGCTCCGCACCCTGGAGGAGCGGCTGCGCTACCTGCGGGAGCTGGAGGAGCGGCGCACCGTCGTCCTCGACTCCATCCGGTCGCAGGGCAAGCTCGACGAGTCCCTCGAGGCCACCATCCTCGCCGCCGAGTCCAAGGCCCGGCTCGAGGACATCTACCTGCCCTACAAGCCCAAGCGCCGCACCAAGGCGATGATCGCCCGCGAGCAGGGCCTGGAACCGCTGGCCGTCGCGCTGCTCGCCGACCCGACGCTCGACCCGCACTCGTCGGCGGCCGCCTACGTGACCGACGAGGTCGCCGACGCCGGCGCCGCGCTGGAGGGTGCCCGGTCGATCCTGGTCGAGCGGATCGGGGAGAACGCCGACCTCGTCGGCGGCCTGCGCGAGCGCATGTGGGCGCACGGGCGGCTGGTCACCACGGTCCGCGAGGGCAAGGAGAACGACCAGGCCGCGGCCAAGTTCTCGGACTACTTCGACTTCGCCGAGAAGTTCACGACACTGCCCTCGCACCGGATCCTCGCGGTCTTCCGCGGCGAGTCCGAGGAGGCGCTCGACGTCACCCTCGACGCCGGCGTCGCCGACGACGAGCCGAACCCCTACGAGGCCCTGATCGCCGCCGAGTACGGCGTCGCCGACCGCGGCCGCGCCGGCGACGCCTGGCTGCTCGGCGTCGTCCGGTGGGCGTGGCGGACCCGCCTGCTCACCGCGCTCGGCATCGACATCCGGGTCCGGCTGCGCACCGCCGCCGAGGAGGGCGCCATCGGCGTGTTCGCGGCGAACCTGCGCGACCTGCTGCTCGCCGCCCCCGCGGGCACCCGCGCGACCCTGGGCCTCGACCCGGGCCTGCGCACCGGGGTCAAGGTCGCCGTCGTCGACGCGACCGGCAAGGTCGTCGACACCGCGGTGATCTACCCGCACGAGCCCCGCAAGGACCGCGCCGGGTCGCTGAAGACCCTGGCGGCGCTGTGCACGAAGCACTCCGTCGAGCTGATCGCGATCGGCAACGGCACCGCCTCGCGGGAGACCGACGCGCTGGCCGGTGAGCTCATCGCGGCGAACCCGGGCCTGAAGCTGACCAAGGTGATGGTGTCCGAGGCCGGCGCGTCGGTGTACTCGGCGTCGGCCTACGCCTCGGCCGAGCTGCCCGACATGGACGTCTCGCTGCGCGGCGCGGTCTCCATCGCGCGGCGCCTGCAGGACCCGCTCGCCGAGCTGGTCAAGATCGACCCGAAGTCGATCGGGGTCGGGCAGTACCAGCACGACCTGCCCGAGTCGTCGCTGTCGCGCTCGCTCGACGCGGTCGTCGAGGACTGTGTGAACGCCGTCGGTGTCGACGTGAACTCGGCGTCCGCGCCGCTGCTGCGCCGGGTCTCGGGCATCTCCGAGTCCCTCGCCGGCGCGATCGTCGCCCACCGGGACGAGAACGGCCCGTTCCGGAACCGCACCGCGCTGACCGGCGTCGCGCGGCTGGGGCCCAAGGCGTTCGAGCAGTGCGCGGGCTTCCTGCGCATCCGCTGTGGGGACGAGCCGCTCGACGTCACCGGTGTGCACCCCGAGTCCTATCCGGTCGTCCGGCGGATGGTGGAGCGCACCACGCTCGACGTGTCCGCCCTGATGGGCAACGCCGCACGACTGCACCAGATCAAGCCCAAGGACTACGTCGACGACGGTGTCGGGCTCCCGACCGTCACCGACATCCTGGCCGAGCTGGAGAAGCCCGGCCGGGACCCGCGGCCGGCGTTCCGGACCGCGACCTTCGCCGAGGGCGTCCACAAGATCTCCGACCTGCGGCCGGGGATGCTGCTGGAGGGCGTCGTCACCAACGTGGCCGCCTTCGGCGCGTTCGTCGACGTCGGGGTGCACCAGGACGGGCTCGTGCACGTGAGCGCGATGAGCAAGGACTTCGTCTCCGACCCGCGCGACGTCGCCAAGTCCGGTGACGTGGTCAAGGTGAAGGTCCTGGAGGTCGACGAGGCCCGCAAGCGGATCTCGCTGACCCTGCGTCTGGACGACCAGCCCGGCGCCGGCGAGCGCGGCGGCCGGTCCCGCGGGCCCGGCCAGGGCCAGGCCGGAGGCCAGGGCGGCCGGGGCCGCGACGGCGGCGAGCGCGTCGGGCGCGGTCCGGGCGGCGGCGACCGCGGCCGGGGTGGCCGCGACGGTGGCCGTGGCGACCGCGGCCGCGGCGGTCAGGGCGGTGGCCGCGGCGGCTCCGGCGGCGGCCGGCAGGACCGCGGCCCCGCCAACGACGCGATGGCCGAGGCGCTGCGCAAGGCGGGCTTCGGCAAGTCCTGAGCCGACGACCGGGCCCCGCGCACCCCGGGTGCGCGGGGCCCGGTCGCGGTCAGTGCGGGAGGACCGGCTCCAGCAGCCGCTCGGCGAGGCGGCGCAGGTCGTCGTCGCCGACGCCCCACTCGCGCAGCCGGCCCGCCGCGCCGGCGGGGTGGGCGTCGAGGTCGTCGAGCACGGCCTCCAGGGCGGCGGCGTCCACCCCGAGCAGCGCCTCGTCGTCGGGCTCGGGCTGGCCCCAGGCGCGCAGCCGGTCCCACAGCGTCGGCAGGACGTCGTTGGTGCGCAGGTAGTCCGCGACGACCGTCGCGCGCGGCACGTCCAGCACGGCCAGCAGTACCCCGACCACGATCCCGGTCCGGTCCTTGCCCGCGGCGCAGTGCACGAGCACCGGGGCGGGCGCGTCGGCGACGGTCCGCACGATCCCCGCGAGCTCGGCGCCGGCCTCGGCCGCCAGCAGCCGGTAGGCCCACCCGAGCCCCTTCTTCCCGGCGGCGGCCGTCGCGACCCGCTCCGGGGTCAGCGACGCGCCGAGCGGGACCGGACGGACGTCGGCGACGTCGGCGAGCGGATGCGGCTCGCCGGTCTCCGCCGCCGAGCGCAGGTCGACGACGGTCCGCGGCGGCCACGGCGATCTCTCGGGCAGATCGAGGGCCCGAGCGTCGCGCGGGTCGCCCGGGCGGGGCGCGTCGGACCGGTAGAGCACCCCGTGCCGGACGCGATAGCCGTCCGTCGTGCGCAGACCACCGAGATCACGCAGGTTCGCCGGGCGCCGGGCCGCGGCGCTGGAGAGGAATGCCGTCACCCGACCAGGGTCGGTGATCTCCCCGTGGCCGCGCCGAGGGTCGTGACCAGGGGCATCGGTGGTGTCGGTCACGCGGGACCCGGCGCACGGACCGCACCGGGACATGGCACACTGGTCGATCGACGGCCGTCGGCGACGACGCACGGCCGCGAGCCCCGGAGGTCTGGGTTCACCGGCACATCATCTGGATCGAGATGCCGCACGCGGGCCTGGCGGGCTGGGAGAGCGGGCGAGAGCCGCCCGACGACACAGCGCACCCCCCTGCGCACGCCATTTGAGGACCGAGTGAGCATTCTGCTGGACCAGCACCCCGACCTGAACGACTCCGGAGACGAGATCACCACTTCCGCCGCCATGACGGACACCGACGACGCCACCACCCCCGACACGACCGCCGCCGCGGAGAGCACTGCCTCCGGCGACGGGGCCGAGGGCGTGGGTGTCGAGGACGCGCGCACCGAGGACGCGGGCACCGAGGACGCGGGCACCGCCGACGAGCCCGTCGACGACACCCCCGCCGGCCTGACCTTCGCCGACCTGGGCCTCGCGCCGCAGCTGCTCGACACCCTCGAGAAGCTGGGCTACGCCTCGCCGAGCCCGATCCAGGCCGCCGCGATCGGCCCGCTGATCGCCGGGCGCGACCTGCTGGGCCAGGCCGCCACCGGTACCGGCAAGACCGCCGCGTTCTCGCTGCCGATGCTGCAGCGCCTGGCCGACGGCCGCACCTCCCGCTCCCGCGGCGCCAAGCCCTTCGGACTGGTGCTCGCCCCGACCCGTGAGCTGGCCATGCAGGTCGGCGACGCGGTCTCCAAGTACGGTGCCGCGCTCGGCGCCTCGGTCGCCTGCGTCTACGGCGGCGCGCCCATCGGCCCGCAGCTGGGCCAGCTCCGCCGCGGCGTCGACATCGTCGTCGCCACCCCCGGCCGCGCCATCGACCTGGTCAACCGGGGCGCGCTCGCCCTGGACGCGATCGAGGTCGCCGTCCTGGACGAGGCCGACGAGATGCTCGACATGGGCTTCGTCGAGGACATCGAGACGATCCTCGGCGCGACGCCGCGGGGCCGCCAGACCGTGCTGTTCTCGGCGACCATGCCGGGCCGCATCCAGAGCCTGGCGCGGACCCACCTGAGCGACCCGGCCGACATCCGGATCAAGAAGGAGGCCACGCCCGAGGGCGAGGCCCCGCGGGTCCGCCAGACCGCGTACCACGTGCCCCGCAGCCACGTCACCGTCGCGCTGGGCCGGGTGCTCGAGATGGAGCAGCCGACCGCGGCGATCGTGTTCTGCCGCACCCGCGCCGACGTCGACGCCGTCACCGAGACCCTCACCGCGCGCGGCCTGCGCGCCGAGGCGCTGCACGGCGGCATGGACCAGGAGCACCGCACCCGGGTCGTCGAGCGCCTGCGCGCCGGCCGCACCGAGCTGCTGGTCGCCACCGACGTCGCGGCCCGTGGCCTGGACATCGACTCGCTGACCCACGTGGTCAACCACGACGTGCCCTCGTCGCCGGAGTCCTACGTGCACCGCATCGGCCGGGTCGGCCGGGCGGGACGCGAGGGCGTCGCGATCACCCTGGTCACCCCGGGGTCGGTGCGTCACCTGCGCAACATCGAGCGCCTCATCGGGGCGTCGGTGCCCAGCGCGCCGGTGCCCTCGCCGGAGGACCTGCGCACCGTGCGGCTCGCCCGCACCGCGCTGGCCCTGCGCGAGCAGGCCGGTCAGGACGCCGACACCCCGCCGCAGGACGGCGTGGAGCAGCTCGTCGTCGAGCTGGCCCGCGACCACGACCTCGCCTCGATCGCCGCCGCGGCGATCCGGCTCGCCCGCGCCGGCAACTCGGTGCCGGACGACGAGATCGAGATCCCGCAGGTCCGCTCGCGCGGTGGCCGTGACAGCGGCCCCGGCGACCGTGGCCCGCGCCGCGACCGCGACGGCCGTCCGGGCGGTGCTCGCGGCCAGGGCGCCCGTCCGCCGAAGGCCGGGGCGACCCGCCTGTTCGTCTCGGCGGGCCGTGCCTCCGGTGTGCGCCCGCAGGACATCGTGGGCGCGCTGGCGAACGAGTCCCGGCTGTCCGGCCGCGACATCGGCGCCATCCAGATCCACGAGCGCCACTCGCTGGTCGAGGTGCCCGAGCACGCCGCGGACGACGTGCTGCGTTCGCTGCGCGGCGCGACGACGCTGAAGGGCCGCAAGGCCAACGTGCGTCGCGACCGGGACAACGCCGGCGCCCGCTGACACACGGCACACGACAGGGGCCCCGCGCGATCCGCGCGGGGCCCCTGTCGTCGTCGGTGGGGGAGGGAGAGTCAGCGCACCTCGACCCGGTCACCGTGGGCCAGCTTGCCGAAGAACACCGTCGCGTCCTGGTTGCGCAGCTTCACACAGCCCGCGGACCCGGAGTCGCGGTCGCCCTCGTGGAAGGCGATGCCGCCGGGGGCGAAGAAGACCGACCACGGCATCGGGGCGCCGTCGAACTCGGCGGAGTGGTGGTCGCGGTCCTTGTCGTAGACGGCGAAGTCCCCGGTCGGGGTCTCCGTGCCGTGCCCACCGGTGGCGACGTCGACGGGGCCGTAGGTGACCTTCCCGCCCTTCATCAGCCACGCCTGCTGGGACTCCAGGTCCACACAGGCCTTCGCCGTCGCCGAGCACGGGGTGCCGGCGACGCCGGAGCCGGTGCCGGCGGCGACCGCGGTGCCCGCGGCGCCCAGCCCGACGACCAGTCCGGTGGCCGCGACGACCAGCGCGCGGCGGCGACGCACCCGTCGAGTACTACGGGGAGTGGGTTCGTTCGTGTGCGCCATGAGCGTCGCTCGGGTCCTCTCGGGTGAATGACGGTGCTGCCGGAGAGTCCAACGATCACCCGTAGCAACGGGTACGCCCGGACGGGCTATCCGGTGCGGCCGGAAACGGGCCTGCGCCGGTGATGTGCGGCAGGATCGGCCCCGTCCCGACACCGGAGTCCGGCCGAGGAGCGCGCATGGCCACCACCAGTTCCCGCAAGCCCCGCAGTCATCAGGTCACCGACGGCATCGGCGCCACCGCCGCCCGCAGCATGCTGCGCGCGGTCGGCATGCGCGACGACGACTTCGCCAAGCCCCAGATCGGCATCGCCTCGTCCTGGAACGAGATCACCCCGTGCAACCTGTCGCTGCAGCGGCTCGCGACCGCTGCGAAGGAGGGGGTGCACACCGCGGGCGGCTACCCGATGGAGTTCGGCACGATCTCGGTGTCCGACGCCATCTCGATGGGACACCGGGGCATGCACTACTCGCTGGTCAGCCGGGAGATCATCGCCGACTCGGTGGAGACCGTCGTCGAGGCCGAGCGGCTCGACGGGACGGTGCTCCTGGCCGGATGCGACAAGTCGCTGCCCGGGATGCTGATGGCCGCGGCCCGGCTCGACCTCGCCGGGGTGTTCGTCTACGCCGGATCGATCATGCCGGGCCGGGTCGGTGACCGGGAGGTCAACATCGGCGACGCGTTCGAGGGCATCGGTGCGTGCGCGCGCGGCCTGATCACCCCCGACGAGCTCGACACCCTGGAACGGGCCATGTGCCCGGGGGAGGGCGCCTGCGGCGGCTTCTACACCGCGAACACGATGGCCGCGGCCGCCGAGGCACTCGGGATGGCGCTGCCCGGCTCGGCCAGCCCGCCCGCGGTGGACCGTCGTCGCGACGGCGTGGCCCGCGCCTCCGGCGAGGCCGCGGTCGGCATGATCGCCCGTGGCCTGACGGCGCGGTCGGTGCTGACCCGCGAGGCGTTCGAGAACGCGATCGCCGTCGTCATGGCCTTCGGCGGGTCCACCAACGCGGTGCTGCACCTGCTCGCCATCGCCCGCGAGGCCGAGGTGCCGCTGACCCTGGACGACTTCAACACCGTCGGCGACCGGATCCCGCACCTGGCCGACGTCAAGCCGTTCGGGCGGCACCTCATGTACGCCGTCGACCAGGTCGGGGGCGTACCGGTGGTGATGAAGGCACTGCTCGACGCGGGCCTGATCCACGGCGACGCCCGCACCGTCACCGGCCGCACGGTCGCGGAGAACCTCGCCGAGCTCGACCCGCCGGGCCTCGACGGCTCGGTCATCCACGACCTCGCCGACCCGATCCACCCCACCGGCGGCCTCACGATCCTGCGCGGCTCGCTCGCACCCGACGGCGCGGTCGTCAAGTCCGCCGGGTTCGACGCCACCACCTTCACCGGCACCGCCCGCGTCTTCGACGGCGAGCAGGGCGCACTCGACGCCGTCGACGCCGGCGAGATCGGGCCCGGCACGATCGTCCTGATCCGCTACGAGGGCCCCCGCGGCGGGCCCGGGATGCGGGAGATGCTCGCCGTCACCGGGCGGATCAAGGGCGCGGGCCTCGGCAAGGACGTCCTGCTGGTCACCGACGGCCGCTTCTCCGGTGCCACGACCGGGCTGTGCGTCGGGCACGTCGCACCCGAGGCCGCCGACGGCGGACCGATCGCGCTCGTCCACGACGGCGACACGATCACCCTGGACATGAAGGCCCGCACGATCGACATCGGCGTCGAGCCCGCCGAGCTGGAGCGGCGGCGCGCGGAGTGGACGTGCCCGGAGCCGACGAACCGGCGCGGGGTGCTGGGCAAGTACGCGAAGCTCGTGTCGTCCGCGGCCGACGGGGCCGTCTGCGGCTGACCCGCATGGCCGGCGCGCCCGACCGACGGGCGCGCCGGCCGCGACGCACCCGACACCGCCCCGACACAGGGCCGCAACATCGGTCCCGCAGGCTGGTGGTGATGAGCACCGATCCCGGGACGACCAACGGCCTCTACCGGGTGCGGGTGCGGCTGCCCGACGAACCCGGTGCCCTGGCCGGGCTGACGGCGGCGCTGGCGCAGGTGCGCTGCAACATCCTCGCCCTGTCGGTGCACGGTCAGGACGCGCGCTCCGTCGTCGACGAGCTGCTGGTGTCCGGGCCGTGCAGCGTCGGCGAGCTGTCGGTGGCGGTCTGCGGGGCGGCCCCCGACGGCGGGGTCCTCGTCATGACCGCCGACCCGCACGACCTGGTCGACCCGCCCACCCGGGCACTGGACATCGTCGCCGCCGGTCAGAGCCCCGCCGACGGGATCGCCGCGCTGCTCGGCGCGTCGGGTGTCCGGACGCCGGGCCCGGACGAGCCGGGTGCGCGCGACGAGCACGACCTGGAGCTGACCGCGCCCGACGGCTCCCGGCTGGTCGCCCGGCGGGCGGCACCGTTCACCGTCACCGAGGTGGCCCGGGCCCAGGCGTTCCTGCGCGCGGTCGCGACGCGCCCGGAGTCCGACCCGCGCGGCTGGGCCGGGGCGTAGCGCACTCGGCGCACCGCAGGCGCCGGTCGGCGTGGCACGGAGGTCACGGCACCGCCACCGCTGGCATCCTTCCGGCAGGACGATCGAGAACGGGCAGTACCCACACGGCCTCCGGCGGGCGTCCTCACCATCGCGAAACCGCCGCGACCCGTGGCGGCAACGATGGACGGTGATCGTTGCGTCATGGAGGCCGGTATGGGTGAGCTGTCGTCCCCGCGGGATCGGGATCGGGACCGGGTGGGTGTGGTCGTGCCGTACGACTTCGCCCTCGACCGTGAGATGTGGCGGTGGGTCCCCGAGCGGGTCACCCTGCACGTGACCCGCACACCGTTCGTCGCGACCCCGGCCGACGCCGCGCAGGCCCGGCTGATCTCCGACCCGGCCATGGTCCGGCAGGCCGCCCGCGACGTGTTGACACCGGGGCCCGCCGTGGTCGCGTACTCGTGCACCTCGGGCAGCTTCGTCGGTGGCGTGGCGGGGGAGGCCGCGCTGCGCGACGCGGTGCTGGCCGCGGGCGCGCCGGCGGCGGTCACGACGGCGGGGTCGCTGGTCGCGGCGTGCGCCGAGCTGGGGGTCACCCGGCTCGCCGTCGCCACCCCCTACGTCGACGACCTCACCGCGCTGCTCGCCGACTTCCTCGCCGGATCCGGTGTCGAGACCGTCGCCCGGCACGGCCTGGGCCTGCTCGGCCACATCTGGACGACGAGCCCGGAGCAGGTCGCCGCGGCCGTGCGCGCCGCGGACCACCCCGACGCGCAGGCGGTCTTCGTCTCCTGCACCAACCTGCCCACCTACGACGCGATCGCCGTGCTGGAGCGCGAGCTCGGCAAGCCGGTGCTCACCGCGAACCAGGTGACGATGTGGGCCGCCCTGCGTGCGGCCGGGCACTCCGCCGTCGGCCCCGGGCAGACCCTCGTCGACGGCCCGTCCGTCCCGCCCGTGCTACGGGTGGTGGACGCCGCGGCCCCCGGCAGGACGGATCCCGGCCCGGCGGACCTCGACCCGGTGGTCCTCGCGACCGCGGCCGGGCCGGGACCGGCGCCGCTGCTCAAGGTCCGCGTCCGGCTGCCCGACGAGTCCGGTGCGCTGGCCCGGCTGACCGCGGCCGTCGCCGAGGTCGGCGGCAACATCCTGTCGCTGTCGGTGCACGGCCGCGACGCGGGCACCGTCGTCGACGAGATGCTCGTCGGCGGCGGGGTGACCGCGGACCGGCTGTCGCGGGTGATCCGGCGACGGCTGCGCGGGTCCGGCCCGGACACCGTGCAGGTCACCCCGGCCGACCCGCACGAGCTGGTCGACGGACCCACCCGGGCGCTCGACCTCGTGGCCGCCGCCCGCGGCCGCGACGGGCTGTTCGACGGCCTCGCCGCGCTCCTGCACGCCGACGAGGTCGGCACCGGCCCGGTCGCGGCCGGGACGCACGTCCTGGAGCTCACCGCCCCGGCCGGCCCGCCGGTGCTGGCGGCCCGGGACTGGGCGCCGTTCACCGTCACCGAGCGGGCCCGCGGCGAGGCGTTCCTGCGGGCGGGCGCGGCGACCCCGCCGCCCCGGGCGACGGTGCTGCTGCCCGGCGGGGCCGAGCTCGTCGCGGAACCCGCGGCGGGGGAGGAGACCGCCGAGCTCGACGTGCTGCTGCGGACCTGCCTGGCCGGGGAACCGGCCGTGGACTGGACGGCCGCCGACCTCGCGGGGCTGCTGGCGCCCGTCGCCGGACCGGCGCTGCTGCTGCGCACCGCCGCCGGCGACCTGGTCGGCGTGGCCGCGCTGCTCGGCACCGACACCGGCGTGCCCGAGCCCGTCGTGGTGCTCCACCCGTGTCTGCGCGGGGCGGGCGTCGGCCGGTGGCTGCGCGGTCGGCTGGGCTCCGGGGTCGCCGCCTAACCTGCGGGGGTGCCCGACCACGCCCCGCACGACCACGCCCCGCACGACCCCGCCCCGCACGACCCCGCCCCGCACGACCCCGCCCCGGACGACCAGGCCCTGTCCGACCGCAGCGGACCCCGTGCCGACCCCGGTGAGCCGGGCCCCGGCGGGCTCCCCGACGACTGGGAGGCCTGGCGCGGCCGGGTCGACCTCGACGACTACGACCGCAGGTGGGCGGCGATGGCCGCGGCCGGGGAGAACCCGCACGGCGAGGCCGACCTGGTCTGCGCGCTGCGCGGGGACGGCCCCGTCCTCGACGGCGGCTGCGGCACCGGCCGCGTCGCGATCGAGCTGGACCGGCGCGGCGTCGCGGTCGTCGGCGTCGACCCGGACCCGGACATGATCGCCGCGGCGCGGGCCAAGGCGCCCGCGCTGCGCTGGGTCACCACCGGCCTGGAGACCCTGGACCTGCCCGAGCGGTTCGGGCTGGTCGTGCTGGCGGGCAACGTGATCCCCTACGCCGAGGACCGCGTGGGGGTGGTCGCGGGCTGTGCCCGGCACCTGCGTCCGGGCGGCCTGCTGCTGGCCGGGTTCGCCGCGCAGCCGGGCTGGCCCACCCCCGACGACCACGACGCCTGGTGCGCCTCCGCCGGGCTCGACCCGGTCGCGCGGTGGTCCACCTGGGACCGTGCACCCTGGTCCGGCGGCGACTACGTGGTCGCCCTGCACCGCCGCGCCTGACCCGGGCGGCTCAGGGCCGGTCGGGAACCCGGCAGAGGACCTCACCGTGCGGGATGACGATCCAGCCGTCGGGGTGCGCCGCCCACTCCCGCCACGCCGCGGAGATCCCGTCCAGCTCGGACTCCCCGGCCAGCCCGCGCTCGACGGCCATCCGGCCGACGCCGGTGTGGATGCGGTCGGCCCACATCCCGCCCCAGGCGGCGCGGGCCTGCGGGGTCGCGTGGCACCAGACCGACGCCGACGGCGTCACCTCGGTGAATCCGGCCGCGTGCGCCCAGCCGAGCAGCCGTCGTCCGGCGTCGGGCTCGGCGTCGTTGCCGCGGGCGACGGCCCGGTAGAGCTCCAGCCAGCGGTCCAGCCGCGGGTCGTGCGGCCACCAGTGGAACCCGGCGTAGTCGGCGTCGCGGGCGGCGACCAGGCCGCCCGGCCGGGCGACCCGGCCCATCTCGCGCAGCACCGCGACCGGGTCGGACACGTGCTGGAGCACCTGGTGGGCGTGCACGACGTCCCAGGTGTCGTCCGGGTCGGACAGGGCGTAGCCGTCGTCGACGGCGAACTCCACCTCCAGGCCGCGGGCGGCGGCACCGGCGCGGGCCTGCTCCAGCGGTCCGGGCACCACCTCGACGCCGCGGACCCGGCCGGGCGCGACCCGCTCGGCTAGGTCCGCGGTGATGCTGCCGGGGCCGCAGCCGACGTCGAGCAGGCTGGTGCCGGGCGTGAGCCGGTCCAGCAGGTAGGCGCACGAGTCCTCCGCGGTGCGGGCCGCGTGCGACCGGACGACGACGCCCGGATGACCGTGGGTGTAGGTGTCGCGGGGCACGGGGTCAGCCTGGCACGGCGTTCAGCCGGGCACGCGGCGGATCCGGATCGGGCCCTTGGCCGTCGACGGGTCCACGACCCGGCCGGACTGCACGATCTCGACGCGTCCGGCGTCGACGAGCCGGCGCGCGGCCATCCGCGCCGGCTCCATGAGGTCGCGCCAGCCGTCGGGGTCGACGGCGCGGGCCGCCTCGGACGGGCAGATCGTCGCCCCGCCCCGGCGCCGGTCGAGGAGCCCGGTGATCGCCGACTCCAGCTCGGTGTCGACCGGGCGGACCTTGCGCCTGCGGCAGCCCTGGGAGCAGTAGCGCACCTGCTCCCAGTCGTCGGCCCACTTCTTCCGCCACTCGATCCGCCGCCCGCAGACCACGCAGCTCTTCTCCTCCACGACCGCCATGGTCGTCCCGCCCGCGGCGCTCCGCTCGCCGAGAATTATCAGGTGCCTTATTCTCAGGGGCGTGGCGCGGGTGGGGAAGCGGGTACGGCAGTGGCTGGTCTTCGTGCACGTCGCGGTGTCGGTGGGGTGGATGGGCGCGGGCGCGGCGAACGTCGTGCTCGCCGGCGTCGCGCTGGGCGCGGACCCGGCCACGGCGGCCGCCGCGTACCGGTTCGTCGACGTCGTCGACTGGTGGCTGGTCATCCCGCTGGCGTTCGCGGCGCTGGTCAGCGGGGTGGTCGTCGCGCTCGTGAGCCCGTGGGGCCTGACCCGGTACTGGTGGGTGCTGGTCAAGCTGGTGCTGACCGTCGCGGTGATCGTGTGGAGCACCCTGGCGGTGGGGGTGTGGGTGGAGCAGAGCGTGGTGGCGTTCGCGGCGGGGGACTCCACGAGCCCGGTCGGGCGGGCCCTCGTCACCGGCGCGGCGCTGAACATCGCCGCGTTCCTGTTCATGACCTGGGCCTCGGTCGCGACGCCGTGGGGCCGCACTCCGTGGGCACCGGCGCGGCGTCGCGCCGGGCGGGCCGCCGCGGCCCGGACCCCGGCCTGAGCAGCGCCCCCGGGCCGCGGCACCGCCGGGCCGGGGGTCAGCTGCGGGCGAGCACGGCCGCGTCGAGCGCCTCGCGCATGGCGGCCTCCGGACCGGGACGTCCGGTCATGAGCTCGACCTGCGCGACCGCCTGCTGCAGCAGCATCTCCAGGCCGGACACGATCCGCGCCCCGGCCGCCGCCGCGCCGCCCGCGACCACCGTCGGCCACGGCGCGTAGACGGCGTCGAGCAGTACGGTCCCCGGCCGCCAGCGCGCACCGGCCAGTGCGTCGGCCGCCCCCGCCGGGAGGGTGGAGACGACCGCGTCGGCGCCCTCGAGCAGCCGCGCCGCGGCGGGCGGGTCGGTGAGCACCGCGTGCACCGTCACCTCGGTGCCGAGCCGCTCGGCCGTCCCGCGCAGCGCAGAGGTCCGCCCCGCGTCGCGGACCAGGACGTCGACGGCGTCGACCTCCATGTCGTGCAGCGCGGCGACGGCGGCCTGCGCGGTCCCGCCCGCCCCGAGCACCACGGCGCGCCCGCCCCCCGCGCCCGCGGCGCGCAGCGAGCGCGCGATGCCGGTGACGTCGGTGTTGTGCGCGGTCGCACCGGTGCCCTCGAACACCAGGGTGTTGCCGGCGCCGATCGCGGCCGCCCCCGGTGCGACGTGGTCGGCGACGTCGAGCAGCACCCGCTTGAGCGGCATCGTCAGCGACAGCCCCGCCCACTCCGGGCCGAGCCCGGCGACGAACCCGGCCAGACCCGCCTCGTCGACCTCGTGCCGGTCGTAGTGCCAGCCGGTCAGCCCGAGCGCGGTGTAGGCGGCGTTGTGCAGCGCGGGCGAGAGCGAGTGGGCGATCGGGGAACCGAGGACGGCGGCGCGGCGGACGGGGGACGTGCTCATCCGAGCAGTATCCCGTGGCGGCTCAGACCGCCCGCGACGGCTCCCGCTGCGCGGCCCCCACGGTGCGCCGGGCCCGCGCCCAGCTCCACCAGCCGTGCACGACCAGCCCGGCGAACACGACGTAGACCGCGGCGGAGAACCACAGCCCCGAGGCCAGCTGCAGCGGCACGCCGACGGCGTCGACCAGCAGCCAGATCACCCAGAACTCGATGAACCGCAGACCCTGGGCGAGGAACGCGACCGCGGTGCCGACGAAGATCGCGGCGTCCGGCCAGGGCGCCCAGCTGGCGTCGAGCGCCTCGAGGACCAGTGCCATCACGACGGTGCCGCCGACGAGCAGCCCGACCAGCCCGAGCCGCTGCGCGGTGCTCGCCTGGCGCACCGCGAGGCCGTAGACCGGGTCGCGCCTGCGCAGCCACGCGACGAGCCCGAACACCGAGATGGCCAGCACGATGACCTGCCGGAACGCGAGCCCGCCCAGGTGAGCCGAGGCGTAGACGGTGAACAGCAGCACGCAGGCCGCCATCTGCACCGGCCAGGTCGCGAGGCTGCGCCGGCGCGCCAGGAACACCACGGCGATGGCGCCGATCTGCCCGACGAGCTCGGCCCACGACACGAACTGCCCGAACGCGGTCAGCCCGTGGTGCAGCAGGAGGTCCACGACGGTCCCCTTCCCGGACGCGGCGGGCGCGCCCCGTGTCAGCAGACAACGACGGGGCCGGCCCCGCCCATCCCCACCCGGTCCGGTGTGAGCGGACCCACACCGGCCTCGGACCGGCTGGACGCCGAGCCGGTCGCGGCGCACCCGGGTGACCGCACGGCTGTCGACCGGCACCACGACGACGTCGTGCGGGTCGACTCCGCACCGCACCGGCTTCACCGTCCGCCCCCATGGCGACGACGGTTCGCCACCGGGTGGGAGGCTGCACCGTGTGGGTGGTTCGGAGCGCACGGTCCTGATCCTGGGTGGTCGCAGCGAGATCGGGCTGGAGGTCGCCGAACGGCTCGCCGCCGGGGACACCGACACGGTCGTGCTGGCCGCGCGCCGCCCCGGGGCGCTGACCGCGGAGGCGGCCCGGGTCCGGGCCGCGGGCGCCACGGTGGACACCGTCGCCTTCGACGCCGACGACCTCGCAGGCCACCGCCCGCTACTCGACGACGTGACGGCGCGCCACGGCCGGATCGACGTCGCCGTCGTCGCGTTCGGGATCCTCGGCGACCAGGCCCGCGCCGAGACCGACGCCACGCACGCCGCCGCGATCGTGCACACCGACTACCTCGCCCAGGTGCACCTGCTCACCGAGCTGGCCCAGGTGCTGCGCGCGCAGGGGAGCGGGACGCTGGTCGTCTACTCCTCGGTGGCCGGCGTGCGGGTGCGGCGCGCCAACTACGTCTACGGCAGTGCCAAGGCCGGGCTCGACGGGTTCGCCTCCGGCCTGGCCGACGCGCTGCACGGGACCGGGGTGCGGCTGGTGCTGATCCGCCCGGGGTTCGTCGTCGGCCGGATGACCGAGGGGATGAGCCCGGCGCCGCTGTCGTCGACGCCCGCGCAGGTCGCCGACGCGACGGTGCGCGCGGTCCGGCGGGGGCGGGGCAACGCCGACGTCTGGGTGCCCGGCACCCTGCGGCTGCTGTTCCTCGGGCTGCGGATGCTGCCCCGCGCCGTCTGGCGTCGGATGCCCCGTTAGCGACACGGTCTACAGGCGGACGGTGTCCCGCGATCTGCGTGTGGCACTTCCCCTGGAGTGACCGGGCTCATATCGTCGCGCGCATCCTGTTGGACGACGACGTCTGAGGTGAACCACCGTGGGACACACCCGTGGAGCAATCGTCCGGAGTGCTCCGGGCAAGTACGAGGTCGTCGACCTCGAACTCGACGAGCCGCGCGCCGGCGAGATCGAGGTCAAGATGGTCGCGTCGGGGCTGTGCCACTCCGACGACCACATCGCCACCGGGGACATCCCGGTCGGGACCTACCCGTTCGCCGGTGGCCACGAGGGCTCCGGCATCGTCACCCGCGCCGGGGCCAACAAGAAGGGCCTCAAGGAGGGCGACCACGTCGTCTTCTCGTTCCTGCCCTCCTGCGGGCACTGTCGCTGGTGCGCCAGCGGCATGCAGAACCTCTGCGACCTCGGCGCGGGCCTGCTCGCCGGCACCCGCTGGGAGGAGCCCACCACCCGCCTGCGGCTCGCCGACGACGGCACCCCGGTCGGCCAGATGTGCGGCATCTCGACCTTCTGCGAGACCACCCTGGTCTCCGAGGACTCCTGCGTGAAGGTCCCCGACGACATCCCGCTCGAGGTCGCCTGCCTCGTCGGCTGCGGCGTCGGCACCGGCTGGGGCTCCGCGGTCAACGCCGGCGGCGTGCAACCGGGCCACACCACGATCGTCATGGGCATCGGCGGCATCGGGATCAACGCGGTCCAGGGTGCCTCGCACGCGGGCGCGGCGAACATCATCGCCGTCGACCCGGTCGCGCTGAAGCGTGAGAAGGCCCAGGAGCTCGGCGCCACGCACGCGGTGGAGACGATGGAGGAGGCCACCGAGATCGCGAAGCAGTTCACCAACGGTCAGGGCGCCGACCAGACCATCGTGACCGTCGGCGTCGTCAAGCCCGACCACGTCGGGCAGGCGATGGCCTCGATCCGCAAGGCGGGCACCGTCGTCGTCACCGCGCTCGGTGACATCAACTCCACCGAGCCGCTGCCGGTGTCGCTGGCCGACGTCACCCTGTTCCAGAAGCGCATCCAGGGCGCGATGTTCGGCATGTCCAACCCGAACTGGGACATCCTGCGCCAGCTGGAGCTCTACCGCGCCGGCGCGCTGAAGCTCGACGAGCTGGTCACCACCACCTACACACTGGACCAGGTCGCGACGGCCTACGAGGACATGCACGCGGGCAAGAACATCCGGGGCGTCATCCGCTACTGAGCACTGGCAGGCTCCGGGGCATGGTCTACGTACTCGACGGACACAACGACCTGCCCTGGGCGCTGCGCGAGCTCTCCGGCGGCGACCCGGCGCGCGAGCCGGACGTCGCCGCCGGGGACCCGCGGCTGCACACCGACCTCCCGCGGCTGCGGGCCGGCGGGGTCGGCGCCCAGTTCTGGTCGGTCTACGTACCCGGCGAGCTGGGCCACGACGAGGCCGTCACCGCGGTGCTCGACCAGGTGGACCGGGTGCGGCGGCTGCTCGCCGCCCACCCGGACGCCCTGGCGTTCGCCGACACCGCCGACGACGTCGACGCCGTCGTCGGCTCCGGGCGGGTCGCCTCCCTGATGGGGGCGGAGGGCGGGCACTGCATCGCCGACTCCCTCGCCGTGCTGCGGGTCCTGCGCGGGCTCGGGGTCCGCTACCTGACCCTGACCCACAACCTGAACAACAACTGGGCCGACTCGGCCACCGACACGCCCCGCCTCGACGGGCTGTCGGAGTTCGGCCGCGGGGTCGTCGCCGAGATGAACCGCATCGGCATGATCGTCGACCTCTCGCACGTCGCTCCGGCGACGATGCACCAGGCCCTCGCCGTCACCACCCGGCCGGTGCTGTTCACCCACTCCGGCGCCCGCGCCGTCACCGACCACCCGCGCAACGTGCCCGCCGACGTGCTGGAGGCGCTGCCCGGCAACGGCGGCGTGGCCATGGCGACGTTCGTGCCGCGCTTCGTCTCCGCCGCCGTGACCGAGTGGGACCAGCGGCTGGGGGAGGCGATGGCCGACGCCGGGGCCGACCACCGCGACCTCGCCGCCCGCAACCGGTTCGTCGAGACCTGGGACGGGCCCGTGCAGCCGCGCGCCACCCTCGCCGACGTCGTGGCGCACGTCGAGCACCTGCGCGAGGCCGCGGGCATCGACCACGTCGGCATCGGCGGGGACTACGACGGCACCACCGACCTGCCCGACGAGCTCTCCGACGTGTCCACCTACCCGCGCCTGCTCGACGCACTCGCCGACCGCGGATGGAGCACGGAGGACCTGGCGAAGCTGGCCCACCGCAACGCGTTGCGGGTGCTGCGCGACGCCGACGCCTGAGCGGCCCGGCAGGGGGTCACGGCGTCCCGGCGGGGCGCGGGCCGGCCAGGGCCGTCGCCGCCGACGCCGCGATCCGCAGCGAGCCGACCGCCGTCGGGTGGAACGGGTCGGGGGTGGCGAGCCCCATGATGTCCGGCGGCATCCGGTCGCGGTCCGGGTCGCACAGCGGTGCCAGGGCGGGCGCGGCGGTGCCGAACCCGAAGCGGGCGGCGCCGTCGGCCAGCACGTCGTTGAGCCGGCGGTTCCGCTCGGCGAGCAGGTCGAGCTTGGCCTGGTCCAGACCCGGGGTGCCGGCCGGGCCGCGCATGTCCGCGCAGGTCGGGTCGAACCGGGCCGGGAACGGGTCGTAGGACAGGGTGACCACCACCCGCGGGCGCCCCGGCAGCGTGTCGAGGTCGGTGAACAGGGCGCCGACGTCACGGGCGAACCCGGCGAGGCGGGACTCGAACTCGCCGTCGGAGAGCCGGTCGTCGCAGGTGGCGAGGCCGTAGCAGTACAGCAGGAAGTCCGACCAGGCCAGGTCGTTCGGGCCGACCGCGACGACCACCCACTGCAGGTTCCGGACCTGCTTGAGCCGCCCGACCTGGGGGTCGACGGTGACGCCCTCGCGCAGCTGCGGCCCGCGCAGCCCGGTTGCGACGCCCGCCCCGGCGCAGGCCAGGTTCAGGACGTCCTCGCCGCGCAGCCGGGCCAGCTCGGCGGCGGTGGAGTCGGTGCTGCGCCCGCAGGCGCGGTCCTCGGGGGTGACGGTGCCGTCGTCCTGCCGCAGTGGCGGGCCGCCGATCCGGGCCGCGCGGGAGTCCCCGATCACCGCGCCCGCGACCCCGGTGACCGCGGGCCCGACCGGCGACGGGGTGACCGTCGCCGCCCCGACCAGGTCGGTCAGCGAGGTGACCCGCCCCAGACCGGTGAGGGTGCCGTGCAGCGCGGCGACCCCGGCGCCCGCCCACAGCAGCACCGAGGCGGTCACCGCGACGACGGTCATCCGACCGATCGGCCCGGCCAGGTCGTCCCAGTGCACCGGCCGGTACCGGCGGGTGCGGGTCCGGCGCAGCGCCAGCAGCAGCCGTGCGGTCGCCGTCAGCCCGCTGCCCAGCAGCGCGACCAGCACCATGCCCGCGGCGCCCCACAGGTACCAGGTCACGAACCCCTCACCGAGGTCGCGGACCGCGTCGCCCGCGCCGTCGACCGTGTGCGGGCCCAGCACCGGGCCGTTGTCGGCGGGCCGCTTCAACGGCCCGATCGACAGCCGCGGCCGGATCGGACCCCACACCTGCACGGTCGTGAGGTCGAACTCGGCGTTGCCGAGCTGGGCGATCTGCGCGGGCCCCGACAGCGTCAGGGGCGGCACCCGGGCGCCCACGCCGACGTCCTGGCCGAACACCTCGACGTGGTTCTCCGGCGTCAGCAGGATCACCAGCGGGACGCCGACGACGGCGATCAGCCCGAGCAACGCCAGTGTGGGCAGCGACCGGGCCTCACGCAGCAGCGCGCGGGGCCAGGACCGGGAGGTGGGACGGGCGGCCACCGTCAGTGTGCGGGGCGGGACACGGGGTGGTGGGGCACGGCCCCATGGTGGCCCGGGGGAGGGGCCGGAGTCACGGACGTCGTGGGGTGGCGTCGGACTCCCCGGCGCGCGGCCGCGCTGTGTCAGATTCCCGGGCTCCCCGGCGCCCGGGTCCCCCGCAGCCGCGGGGCGAGCCGCGCCGCCGTGACGGCGCCGGGGCCGTCCCGGTCGACGTCGTCCGCGAGGGCGTCCGCGTGCCCGACCAGCCCGTCGAGGTCCAGCCCGGCCGGGACGGCGACGTCGAGCACCCGCCACAGCCGGACGCCCTCCGCGCCGCGGCGCAGCAGCGCGACGGCGCCGCGGGCGTTGCCGCGCTGGGCATGGGTCAGCCCGACCGCGAGCTGCGCCAGCGCCCGCCACAGGTCGCGGGTGTCGTCGCCCGCGTCCTTCCAGGCACCCTCGAGGATCTCGTGGGCGTTGAAGGGCAGGCCCGAGTCGAGCAGACGCTGGGCCTCGGTGACGGCGTCCGCGGGGGAGAGCACCAGGTCCTCGGGCACCCGCTCGACGCCGGGTGCGCCGTGCGGGAGCGGGCGCCCGGCGGCGTCGCGGGGGCGGGCGTTGCGGGCACGGCCCCGGTCGTCGCGGTCGCGGGAACGGGTCATGGCTGCGAGGGTGCCAGCTCTCCGGTTAGCGTGCGTCATGATCACCGAACTGTTCGACGTCCGCGGCAGGGTGGCCGTGGTCACCGGCGGCACCAGCGGCATCGGCCGCATGATCGCGGGCGGTCTCGCCGAGGCCGGGGCGCGGGTCTACGTGTCCAGCCGCAAGGCCGACGCCTGCGCCGACACCGCCGCGGAGATCGGCGGCACCGGCATCGCCGCGGACCTGTCGTCGGAGGACGAGTGCGTCCGGCTGGCCGCCGAGGTCGGGGAGCGCGAGGAGCGGGTGCACCTGCTCGTCAACAACGCGGGCGCGACCTGGGGTGCGCCGCTGGAGGAGTTCCCGGCGCACGCCTGGGACAAGGTGCTCGACCTCAACCTGAAGGCGCCGTTCTTCCTGACCCGGGCGTTCCTGCCGCTGCTGGAGGCCGCCGGGTCGGCCGAGGACCCGGCCCGGGTGATCAACATCGGCAGCATCGACGGGCTGCGCGTCCCCGAGCTGCCGAACTACAGCTACTCGGCCAGCAAGGCCGGGGTGCACCAGCTGACCCGGGTGCTGGCCCGCGACCTCGCCGGCCGCGGGGTCACCGTGAACGCGATCGCGCCGGGGCCGTTCCCGTCGCGGATGATGCGCGCCACGCTGGAGGCGGCGGGCGACGAGATCGCCGACTCCACCCCGCTCGGACGCCTGGGGAAGCCGTCGGACGTCGTCGGGGCGACGCTGTTCCTGGCCGGGGCCGCCGGGTCCTACGTGACCGGCGCGGTGCTGCCGGTCGACGGGGGGATCTGGACGACGCGCTGAGCCGTGCCGCGGGCCGGCCCGGTCAGCGCTCGTGGGCGACGAGGGTGAGGGCCAGTTCCACGACCGCGGAGCCGTCGGGTCCGTCGGTGGGCCACACGGTCTGGCGCAGGGCGTCGGTGCCGTCCAGCGGGTCGGGCAGCCCCGCGGCCTCGCGGGCGGACAGCTCGTGCATCAACGCGATCATCGCGGGGTGCGGCAGTCCGTGGCCGGTCGCGTCCTCCGGCCCCCGATCCCAGCGTGCGACGAGCTCACGACGCCTCGACAGGGTCCCGGTACGGACGGGCAGGTCCTCGACGGTCGTCGGCAGCCCCTGCGGGGCCGGTGCGGTGAGTGGCCAGCACAGCGTCACCAGGGCCGCGCCGTCGTCGCCCTCGGCCATCGCCGTCCACATCGGCTGCTGCGGCGACGCCCCGGCGTGCTCGAGCTCGGCGCGCAGCCGTCCGGCGGCCCGGGACAGCGCCGCGTCGGCCCCGGCGGTGGTCTCCGGATCGTCGGGTACGGGGACGCTCAGCTCGACGCCGGCCCAGTGCCGGGCGTCGACGTCCCGCTCGAGGACCGGACCGGGGTCGGCGAACGCGTCGACGAACACCTCCGCGGCGGCGAGGGCGGCGTCCTGTGCGGCTCGGGCCGCGGCCAGCTCGGAGCGGAACCCGGCCATCGCCGCGCGGGCGTCGGCCGGGGAGGTCAGGGCGGCCCGGATCCGTTCCAGGGGCATGTCCGCCGTGCGCAGGGCTGCGACGAGCACGGCGTCAGCGAGCTGCCCGTTGCCGTAGGACCGGTGCCGGGTGAACGGGTCGACCCGGGTCGGCCTGATGAGGTCGCGCTCGTCGTAGTGCCGCAGGGCCTTGACGGTGAGGCCGGTGATCCGGGCGAACTCCCCGATGCTCAACATGGTCGCAGTGTGGGACCTCCCGTCGGGGGAGGAGCAAGCCTCACCCGGACTCCAGCGGCCCCAGCTCGGCGACGAACTCGTCGAGGAACCGGGCCCAGTCCCGCGCCGGAGCGGCGGGGCGCACCACGAACTTGGTCAGCCCGCCCTCGACGTGGCGGCGGATCTGCTCGGCGGCGCCGTCCCAGCCGCGGGCGACCAGCTGCTCCGGGTCCGCGTCGGGCCGCTGCTGGGCGGCCCGGTGCAGCGCGTGGTCGGCGGCGGTGCCGGACCCGTCGCCGGGCAGCACGACGGTGACGTTGGTGCCGTAGTGGTCGTCGTCGATCGCCCGGCCGGCATCGCGGGCGGCGGCCTCGATGACGGTGCGGGCACGGGCGGACTCGTCGGGGGTGAGGAAGCTGCCCAGCCAGCCGTCGGCGAGCCGGCCGACCCGGCGCAGCCCGACCTCCGCGCGACCGCCCAGCCACAGGTCGAGCGGGCGGGCCGGGCGCGGCGCGACGGTCGCGTCGTCGAGGGTGAAGAACTCGCCGTGGTGGGTCACCGACTCCTCGGACAGCAGCCGTCGCAGCACCACGAGGGACTCCTCGAACACCGCCGCCCGGGTACCGGGGACGGGGAACAGCTGGCGCTCCGACGGCGTCGCCGCCCGGATGCCGAACGCGGGCAGGATCCGCTTCGGCGCCAGCACCGCCAGTGACGCGAGCTCGGCCGCGAGCAGCATCGGGTTGCGGCCGGGCAGGATCGTGACGCCGGTGCCGACCTTGAGCGTCCGGGTCCGGGCGGCCGCCCAGGTGGTGCCGACCAGCGCGTCGACCCCGGGGGCGGAGACGAGGTCGGGCAGCCACAGCGAGTCGACGCGCGCGCGTTCGAGGGCGTCGACGAACTCGTCGAACTCCGAGCCGGGGTCGGTGGCGCGAAGCCCCACCGAGCCGACGCCGATGCGGACCTTGCCGTGCGGGGACGTCACCACGCCGGTCGACGCTACCCCGCGTCAGCGGCCCCGGCGCGGGTCGCGACCGCTGTTGCCGAGCGCCCGGTGGAACGCCGGTGCGTCCTCCGCGACGGGGACGACCGGCCCGAACAGGCCCTCCCGGGACGCCTCCTGCCCGGGCGCGGACATCGCGGTGGTGAACTCCAGAACGGCGGCGACGGCGTCGTCGTCGGGGACGAACGGGCGCCCGGTCGCGACGGCGAGGTCCCAGCCGTGCAGGACCAGCTCGTCCAGGGCGATGACCCCGGCGACGTCGGCGGGCAGGTCCAGACCGCCCGCCGCGGTGAACCCCTCCCAGGCGGCCGGCTCGCGCCAGGCCTGCGCCAGTGCGTCGAGCCGGGCCGGGACCGCGGTGCGCCAGTCCGCGACGAGGTGCGCGGCGTCGGCGCTCGGCGCGGTACCCGCGGCCTCGGGGGACTTCTGCGCGGCGACCCGGAACGCCCACGCCAGACCGTGCAGGTGGTCGAGCAGGGCGGCGACGGTCATGCCGTCGCAGGGGGTCGGGTCGTGGAGCTGGTCGTCGCGGACACCGGTGACGACGTCGGCGACGGCGCGGGCGGTCGGGGCGAGATCGAGCACGGGTGCCACCTCCGGTCGGGTCGGCGCCCCACGGTCGCGGGGCCCTGCCTGCTCCGACCGGCCACGGTGCGGGAACTCATCGCACCGCGTGTCTTTCGACACCCGGTAGAAGGTGGTGCGGCGGATACGGCAGAGTGGACTCCGACGTCCCGCCCGCCTGGAGGAAGCACCCGTCATGAACGACCCGACCCTCGTCGCCAAGGCCTTCCGGGTCGTGGCGGTCGCCGAGGCGCTGTCCTGGACCGGCCTGCTGATCGGCATGTTCTTCAAGTGGGTGCTGGCCACCACCGAGGTCGGGGTGCAGGTCATGGGGCCGATCCACGGGGCGCTGTTCGTCGCCTACGTGCTGGTCACGCTGTGGACCGCCCGGCTGTTCCGGTGGGACCTGCGCACCACCGTGATCGGTCTGCTCGCCAGCATCCCGCCGCTGACGACGATCTGGTTCGAGCGGCGCGCCGGGGCCACCGGCCGCCTCGACCCGGCCCGCGGCCGGCCCGTCGTCGGCTGAGTCCTCCCGGATTCCCGTGCCGCTCTTGACGGTAGAGGTAAGCCTAGGCTAACTTCAGTTCGTCGCTTCGTGGTGGGAGCGGCGCGTCAGTTCGGGAGACACGGCCCGGCCGCATCGACCACAGCGGCCGGGCCGTCCCGCGTTCCGGGGTCCGTGCGGGTGCCGTGTCGCCGGTGCTGCGCCTCGGTGTCCATGTCCCCGGTGTCGCGGCGCCCCCGGCGGGTACGGCGGGGTCACGAGCGTCGGCTCGGGTCTGCTCGCGCGCCACGGCACGGCCGGCCCGCCGGTCGTTCGGGAACGCTGTCGGGGAATCCGGTGGAGGCCGTTGACAACATAGGTAAGCCTTGGCTAAGTTCCACGTGTCGCTTCGTGGTGGGAGCGGCGCGTCAGTTCGGGACGAGGGCCCGGTCGCTCGACCACGGCGACCGGGCCCTCACATTTCTCCGGCTCGGTCTTCGCCTGGGGCGGGCTTCCGGATCAACCACAGACGCAGTCCCAGTCCTGCACCCATGGCGATGGCGAGCACTACGACGTAGAACCCCGTGTCGGCGAGGCCGCCACCCACCCACCAGTGGGCGGCCCCGGCGACGACCACGAACAGTGGCAGCAGCAGCAGTGCGCGAAGGGTCTCCGCACGATCCCGCTCGGGCGTCACGTGCGTCCCGTACCGCCGTCGGCCGATCGCCCGCGCGACCAGCCACACGGCGAACAGGGCCACCACCAGTACGAGCACGGCACCGGACCAGGTCGCCCCGGATGCGTCCCGCAGTCCGAGCGGGCGGCCCAGCAGGGTGACCATGCCGAGTCCCCCGGCGACCACCACCGCCTGCAGCTCCAGGCAGCGCCGTCGCAGCTGCACCAGCTCCGCGCGCTCGTCGGTCTCGTTCCTGATCTGCTCCTGCGACGTGCGCAGGGCCGTCCACGGACTACGCATCCCGGCCTCCCGTCTGCGGTGCGTCACGTCGGGCACGGATCCCGTCGGCCTCCGCGGTGGGCAGCGCGAACAGCTGCTCCACCGGGGTGTCGAGCACCACCGCCAGTCGCAGCGCGACCGCGGTCGACGGGTTGTATCCGCCGGCCTCGATCTCGACCACGGTCTGGCGGCTCACGCCGACCAGTTCGCCCAGGCGTCGCTGGGTCAGGCCCGCCCGGCGTCGCGCGGTGGCGACGTCGGATCGCACGTCGGCGGAGAGCCTGCCCATACGACAAGTCTACCCGACACAAGTCGCGTCTACCCGACGCAAGTCGGGGCCACCCGGTTCCTCACGCGTCCGGGTGGGCCAGCGCCTCGTACACCGGCCGCAACGCGTCGGTCAGCTGCCCGCCGCCGGCCCGCAGCGACGGCTCGGGCACCTGGTCCAGCACCGCGCCCGGCTCGGTGTCCGGCGGCCGCGGGGGAGCGGACCCCGCCGCGCCCTCCCAGAAGCCGTCCAGCAGGTCCGCCAGCGGCGCCGGACCGGCCGGGGCGGACGGGCCGTCGCCGCTGTCACGCTCGGCCCGCAACCGCTCCAGCAGCGCGTCCCGGTCGCGTCCGCGCAGCGTGAGCAGGGTGAACGGATCGGTGTCGCAGCGCTCGGCGAGCACGTAGAACACCGCGGCCAGGTGCTTGCACGGCACCGTGTGGTCCGGGCACGAGCAGTCCTGCGACAGGTCGGCGCCCGCGGCCGGGAACAACGACAGCTCCAGGCCGTCGAGCAGCTCCTCGATCTCCGGGGGCACGGTCCCCGACAGCAGGGCCGCGGTGTACCAGGCGTCGGCGGCCAGGGCCTGCTCCACGCGCCGCCACTGCGTCTTGTCCCAGACCCGCAGCCCGATCCGGACCCGGTACGGCTGCGGCCGGGTGCCCTGCACCAGCGCGACCACGGCGCCCGCGTCGACGTCGAGGGACACGATCTGCCCCGACCGGGCGTAGCTGCGGCCACGCGAGAGCCGCCCGCCGACGCCGAGCTGCTCGAGCACCGCCAGGAACCGCGCCGACCACCAGGTCCGGGCGACCGCGCCCGCCGCCGCGTGGATCCGGATCCCGCCCTCGACGCGGCGCGGCGGCCCACCGGTGAAGTCCTCCTGCGCCCAGAACGGCCGGTCACTCATCGGCGTCCCCCGTCTCCTCGTCGAGGTCGGCCACCGCGTCCGAGCCGAGCGCGAACACCGCACGCAGCTCGGAGGTCGACAGCGACGTCAGCCAGTCCTCCCCGCCGGTCACCACCATGTCCGACAGCGACCGCTTCGCCGTGACCAGGTCCTCGATCCGCTCCTCGACCGTCCCCGGGCACACGAACCGGCGCACCTGCACCGCGCGCCGCTGCCCGATCCGGAACGCCCGGTCGGTGGCCTGGTCCTCCACCGCCGGGTTCCACCACCGGTCCAGGTGGATCACGTGGTTCGCCGCGGTGAGCGTGAGCCCGGTGCCGCCCGCGCGCAGCGAGAGCAGGAACAGCGACGGTCCCTCCCCGGACTGGAACCGGGCGACCATCTCGTCGCGCCGCTTCTTCGGGGTGCCGCCGTGCAGGTAGAGCACCTCGGTGTCGAACCGTGCCGACAGGTGCGGGCGCAGCATCGCGGCGAACTCGGTGTACTGGGTGAACAGCAGCGCCCGGTCCCCGGCGGCCAGCACCGGCTCCAGGATCTCCTCCAGCCGGGCGACCTTGCCCGAGCGGTGCCGCCCGCCGCTGCGGTGGATCGGCGACCCGTCGTGCAGCAGCTGCGCGGGGTGGTTGCAGACCTGCTTGAGCTTGCTCATCGCGGCCAGCACGTTGCCGCGGCGCTCGATGCCGTCGCTGCCCTCGATCTTCTCCATCATGTCGTCGACGACGGTCCGGTACAGCGACGCCTGCTCCCGGGTGAGCCGGTGGTCGGCCACGATCTCGATCTTCTCGGGGAGGTCGTCGATCACCGTGGGGTCGGTCTTGACCCGCCGCAGCAGGTAGGGCCGGGTGATCCGGCGCAGGGTGCGGGCCGTCCCGGCGTCGCGGTGGCGCTCGATCGGCACCGCGAACCGCTGCCGGAACACCTCCGGCACCCCGAGGACGCCGGGGTTGAGGAAGTCCATCACCGACCACAGCTCGGCCAGCCGGTTCTCCATCGGGGTGCCGGTCAGCGCGACCCGGTGGCCGGCGTCGAACGACCGCATCGTGCGCGACGCCGCGGCGTGCGCGTTCTTGATCAGCTGGGCCTCGTCGAGGACGAGGCGGTGGAACCGCCACGCCCGCAGGTCCTCGGCGTCGCGGGTCGCGGTCGCGTACGTGGTGACGACGAGGTCGGCCTCGCCGAGCCGGGCGTGCAGGGCCTCGCCGCGCGGGCGGGCGGCCCCGTGGTGGGCGTGCACCCGCAGGCCGGGTGCGAACGTCGCGGCCTCCCGCTGCCAGGTGCCGACCATCGACATCGGGCACACGATCAGGGTCGGGGCGCCGGTCGGCCCGCCGGACCGGTCGTGGGCCTCCAGGGCCAGGAGCTGGACGGTCTTGCCCAGCCCCATGTCGTCGGCCAGGCACGCCCCCAGGCCCAGCGACGACAGGAACGCCAGCCACGCCACCCCGCGCTCCTGGTAGGGGCGCAGCGTCGCGGTGAACCCCGGCGGCGCCGGCACCGGTGTGAGCGTCCGCTCGGCGGTGCCCTCCAGCAGCGCCCCGAGGTGCCCGCGGGCGGACACGTCGGTCACCGGGAGCGGGGCGCCCGCGTCGCCACGGGCCGCGGCCAGCACCTCGCCGACGGTGGGCGGCCGGTCCCGGTGGCGACGCAGGAAGTCCAGCCCCTGGGCCAGTGCCTGGGCGTCGACGGCGACCCAGCGCCCGCGCAGCCGGACCAGCGGCGCCTTCGCCGCCACCAGCGCGGCGATCTCGGACTCGCCCAGCTCCTCGTCGCCGACGGCGAGCGACCAGCGGAACTCCGCCAGCTCGTCACGGCCCAGCCCGCCGCGGGTGATCACCCCCGGCGCCGGGGCCGACGACGTCGAGAGTCGCAGCCCCAGCGGGCGGCGCCCGTCCCACCCGCGCGGGAGCGCCACCCCGAACCCGGCCGACAGCAGCGCGGGCGCGTCCCGGGTGAGGAACCGGTGCGCCCCGGTGACGTCGAGCTCGAGCCCGGTCGGGCGGGCCCGGCGCAGTGCGGGCACGAGCCCGGGCAGGACCTGCGCGGCCCGCCCCAGCTCGGCCAGCAGCACGTCCTGCGCGCCGGAGACCAGGGCGTCGGCCTCCCCGGCCCACACCCCGGCCGCGTCGAACACCAGGCTCGGGTCCTCGGTGGAGCGCAGCGCGAACTGGAGCTCCCACCGGGTGCCGTCGCCGGTCTGGTCGTCGAGGTCCGGGCCGGGGTCGGCCGGGTCGTGCAGTGTGGAGACCTCGGCGAGCCGGAACAGCGCGGTGGCGGCGCCGGGCTGCTCGCGGCCGACGTCGTCCCACGCGGCCAGTGCCTCGCGCAGCACCCGCAGCCCCGCACCGGTCGCGGGCAGGTCCGCCGACGGGCCGGTCAAGGCGTGCAGCAGCGCCGCCGGGGCGTCCGCGCGGGCGGGCAGCGGGACGGGCATCGCGGCGCTGCGCCCCAGCCGCTCGCGGACGGCGGCGTCGGTGAACCGGGCGAGCGCGGCGTCGACCAGGGTGTCCGGGTCCTGCCCGGCGACGTCGCCCGGGCGGCGCTGCTCGGCCCGCGCGACCGGGGGCAGCCGCCGGACCAGGTCGGCGCGGGCGACCGCGTCGAGACCCTGGACGACCGGGCGCCAGCGCGCCGCGGGCCGGCCGGACTCGGTGAGCAGGACCGGCAGCACCCGGCCGCGGGCCGCGAGCTCCTCGGCGAGCCGGGCGAGGTCGGCGAGGTGGGCGAACCCGGCGCCGTAGCGGACCTCGGCGGAGGGGTCGGTCAGCTCGGAGGGGTCGACGACGACCGCGGGCACCGTCCACGGCGCCAGCCTCGGCGTGCCCCGGCTCCGGGTGCGTGGCCGGGACCGGACCAGGCCGGGGGAGTCCTGCGGGCCCGACGGGTGCGAGGGCAGCAGCACCGTCACCGACGCCGGCTTGCCCGGATGGATCGCGGCCAGCTCGTCCGACGGCACCGCGAACGGGTGCGGCCGCGCCGTGCGCAGCGATCGGCGGTCGGTGCGGGGAGCGCGCTCGCCGTCCTCCGCCCAGAGCAGGACGCCCCGGGTGGGGGAGTGCAGGGCGTGGACGACGAACACACCCCCACGCTAGAGGCGACCCCCGACAGCGACCGCGTGGAGGAGCCCGGCCGCGGCCGCGCACGCCTCGTCGGTGATCACGTGCTCGTCGCCGTCGTCGATCCGCAGGTCCACCTGCGCACCCGCCGCGGCCAGCAGCGACGCCGTCTCCTCGACCCGGTGCGCGGGCACCCACGGGTCGCGTGAGATCGACCGCAGCACCGCCGGGGTCGGCGCGAGCGACCCGGGCGGCGGGGCGGGCACCGGGTCCGGGCCGACGAACCCGCCGGTGAACACGACCAGTCCCGCGCACGGGCGTGGGTCGCGCACCAGCAGGTGGTGCGCGACCACACAGGCGCCCTGCGAGAAACCCCACAGCACCACCCGGTCCCGGCCGACCCCCTCGTCCGCCAGCCGGGCCAGCCGGTCGTCGACGACGTCGAGCGCGCGCAGCAGCGCGTCCCGGTTCTCGTCGAACGGTTCGAGGAACGGCTTCGGGTACCAGCTGCCGTCCGGCGCGGCCGGGGCGACGAACCGGGCGGGCACGTCACCGAACCGCGCCGCGGTGGCGCGCATGTCGTCGGGGTCGCGACCCCGCCCGTGCAGGGCGAGCACGACCAGCGGCGCGTCCGGATCCCCCCAGGTGGCCATCAGCCCTCGATCGGTTCCAGCTTGGCGAAGATCTCCTCGCGCCGGTGCTCGAACTGCTCGGGCAGCTGGAACCGGGTGCCGAGCTCCTGCGGGGACTCGTCGCAGGTCCAGCCGCCCTCGTCGTGGGTGACGGCCAGCTCGAACAGCGCCCCGCTCGGCGTCCGGACGTAGACGCTCTTGAAGTACTTGCGGTCCTTGAGCTCGGAGATGTCGGTGTAGCCGGCGCCCTCGATGTCGAACTTCACCGCGTCCTGGTTCGCCAGGTCCGACACGTTCCACGCGAAGTGGTGGTAGGTGCCCGCGCCGTAGCGCCAGGTGCCCTGGTCGTCGTGCCGGTTGACGGTGATCTCCAGGTGGTTGCCGACCTTCGCGTCGCCGATCCGCAGGCCGAACACGTCGCCGTCCTCGGCGGGGGCGCCCTGGGCGAAGAACGAGGTGTCGGCGAACTCGACCATCCGGTCCGGGGTGGTCATGTGCACCCCGACGCCGTGGATGCCGTGGATCGCGTGCTCGGCCGACACGCCGTTGCCCTCGTAGCCGCGGCGCGGGTCGGCGGCGTTCGCGACGAACTGGTACTCGATGCCCGACGGGTGGGCGAACGCGAGCCGCCGCTGGTCGAACCGCTCGACGTCGGTGACCTCGACGTCGTGGGCGCGCAGCCGCTGCGCCCAGAAGTCCAGCGAGCCCTCCGGCACCGACAGCAGGACCTCGCGGGCCTGGTTGGTGCCGCGGGTGCCGAACTGGCCCGCCTGCGCCCACGGGAACGTGGTGACGACGCTGGACGGGTCGCCGTCGGCGTTGGAGTAGTAGAGGTGATAGATCGGCAGCGAGCCGTCGAACAGGACGGTGCGCTTGATGAAGCGCATGCCGAGGATCTTCGTGTGGAAGTCGACGTCCTCCTGGGCGCCGGCGACGGACAGGGTCACATGGTGCGAGCCTTCGACATGAGCCACGTGCGCAGACGTTAGGAACGCCGCGACCGCGGCACATCGCCGACGGGCGCAGACCGCTGTCGTCCGCGTGCACGCCCGGACCGGCCCGGCGGGCGGCGACCGCGTGACTAGGCTGGGTGCGGCCACCAGCACGACCAGGAGCCGCCGATGACGACCGTCGCCGACCGTCCCACCGACTCCGGACCCGGCTCCGTCCCCGGACCCGACGGGCCCGACGACGTCTCCTTCACCACCGTCACCGGCGACCTGCCCGCCCCCGGTGGCGACCGGCTGGTCCTGGTCGTGGCACTCGCGGGCAGTGCGCTGCTCGGCGACGGCGAGCCGCTGGTGCCCGGGCGGTGGGCGCTGCTGGACCCGGCCCGCCCGGGCACGCCCACCGCGGACGCCGCGTTCCGCGCGCTGTGCGTGCGGTTCCCGCGCGACCGCGTCGAGCCCCGCGGCGAGCCGTTCACCGGGGTGGCCGGCACCGCCTTCGACGCCGGTCCCGGCCTGGCCGGCTACGTGTGCGACACCCTGCGCCACCTCGACGCGCACCGGCTCGCGATGGGCCCGCACGCCGCCGTCGCGGTGCGGCACGCCGTGGACCTGGTCGGGGTGCTGCTGCGGAGCACGGCCGGTGCCGAGCCCGCCCCGCACTGCGACCTGCTGGACCGGATCAAGGCCCACGTCGAGGCACACCTCGGCGACCCGGACCTCGCCCCCGCCGGGATCGCCGCCGCGCACTTCGTCTCCGCGCGCCACCTGCACAACCTGTTCGCGGGGACCGGCACGAGCGCCGCGGCCTGGATCCGCGCGCGGCGGGTCGAGATGTGCCGGCGGGACCTGGCCGACCCCGCGCTGGCCGACGTGCCCGCCGCGGCCATCGGGTCGCGGTGGGGGTTCCGCGGGCCGTCGCACTTCGGGCAGGTGTTCAAACGCGCGACGGGCCTGACCCCGGCGGCCTACCGGGAGGCCAGCAGCTCGTCGAGCCGCTCGTAGCCCTCGTTCACCCCGACGTCCATCCCCGAGGCGAGCATCGCGTCGCGGGCGGCGAACGAGTCGTACAGCGACTCCGCGACCAGCCGGGTCCGCCCGCCGGACAGCGGGGTCAGGGTCATCGTCTCCAGGCAGACGCTGTCGCCGAAGCCCTCGAAGGTGAAGGTCTGCACGATCCGCTCCGGGGCGCGGACCTCGTGGAACGAGCCGAAGAAGCGGTACTCGCCGCCGTCGTCGGCGTGGCTGTAGCGGTAGCCGCCGCCGGTCTCGGCGTCCCAGCGGTGCACCGTCATCGTCAGCCCGCGCGGCCCCAGCCAGCGCACGACCTTGTCCTCGTCGACATGGGCGTCGAAGACCCGGTCCGGGGGCGCGTCGAACTCCCGGGTGATGCGGATCGCGGGCAGGTCGTCCACGGTCTCGATGGCGGTGCCGCGGGTGCCGGTGGTGCTCATGCCGTCTCCTCGTGCTCGGTGGGTGCGGACTCGTCGGCGAGCAGGTCGTCGAGGCGGGCGTAGCGCTCCTCCACCTGCCGCCGGTACCGCTCGATCCAGGCCGTCATCAGGTCGAAGACCTCCGCCTCGAGGTGCACCGGACGACGCTGGGCCTGCCGGCTGCGCCGGACCAGCCCCGCGTCCTCCAGCACCCGGATGTGCTTGGAGACGGCCTGCACGGAGACGGCGTAGGGCTCGGCCAGCTCGTTCACGGTCGCGTCGGCCGTCGCCAGCCGGGCCACCATGTCGCGCCGGATCGGGTCCGCCAGTGCGGCGAAGACCCGGTTCAGCCGGTCCTCCACGTCTCCTCCTCGTTCAACCTTGCGGTTGAATACACCGTAGCGCCGGGAGGGCTCGTGTTCAACCCATCAGTTGAACGAGCCGGGGAGGGAACCGTGCGGCGCGTAGTCCGACGGCACCACGCCCAGACGGCCGCGCTGGTAGTCCTCGAACGCCCGCTGCACCTCCTCGCGGGTGTTCATCACGAACGGGCCCGCCCACGCGACGGGCTCGCGGATCGGCTGCCCGCCCAGCACCACGACGTCCAGCGCCGGGTGACGGGACTCCTGCCGCGTGCCGCCCTCGACCGTGATCAGGTCCCCGGGCCCGAACACGGCGAGCTGGCCGGTGCGGACCGGGCGTCGGTCCGCACCGACGGTGCCGGACCCGCTCAGCACGTAGACCAGCGCGTTGTACGGCCGCGGCCAGGGCAGCCGCAGCTGTGCGCCGGGGGAGACGGTGGCGTGCACCATCGCCATCGGGGTGTGGGTCGAGCCCGGTCCGGAGGCGCCCGCCACGTCGCCGGCGATCACGCGCAGCAGTACGCCGCCGTCGGGCGTGGTGGCCAGGGTGACCTCGCCCCCGCGCAGGTCCTGGTACGCCGGCGGCAGCCACTTGTCCGCGCGCGGCAGGTTCACCCACAGCTGCAGGCCGTGGAACAGCCCGCCGCTGCGCACCAGCGACTCCGGCGGGCGCTCGATGTGCAGCAGGCCCGAGCCCGCGGTCATCCACTGGGTGTCGCCGTCGGTGATCGTCCCGCCGCCGCCGTGGCTGTCACCGTGCTCGAAGGTCCCGTCGATGATGTAGGTGACGGTCTCGAAGCCGCGGTGCGGGTGCCACGAGGTGCCCTTCGGCTCGCCCGGGGCGTACTCGACCTCGCCCATCTGGTCCATGTGCAGGAACGGGTCGAGGTCGCGCAGGTCCACCCCCTGGAAGGCGCGGCGGACCGGGAAGCCCTCGCCCTCGTACCCGCGCGGGGCCGTGGTGACGCTGCGGACGCCCCGGTCCAGGTCGGTCGGGCCGGGGACGGGCACACGGGGCAGGGCGCTGACGTCGGCGACGGAGACGGCGGGCATCGGGACCTCCACGGTCGGTGGTTGTTGCATGATCAACGACCGCGCTGGCGCCCCGATTCCCGGGGGGCCAGACTGATCGCCATGACGGAGCTGTCGACGGTGCTGTCGGACATGTCCTTCCTCGAGGGCCCACGCTGGCACGACGGGAGGATCTGGGTCAGCGACTTCTACACCCACCGGGTGCTGTCGGCCCGCGCCGACGGGTCGGACCTGCGTACCGAGGCCGAGGTGCCCCAGCAGCCCTCCGGCCTGGGCTGGCTGCCCGACGGCAGGCTGCTGATCGTGTCCATGCGCGACCGGCGGATCCTGCGCCGCGAGACCGACGGCACCCTCGCCACCCACGCCGACCTGTCCGGCCACGCCGAGCACGTCCTGAACGACATGGTCGTCGACGACGGCGGCGGCCTCTGGGTGGGCAGCTTCGGCTTCGACCTGATGAACGGTGCCCCGCGGGCCGCCGCGCCGCTGCTGCGCGTCGCGCCGGACGGGAGCGTGTCGGTCGCGAGCGAGCCGCTGCACTTCGCGAACGGACCCACGCTGTCCGGCGGGAACCTCGTCGTCGCCGAGACCTTCGGCAACCGGATGTCCGCCTTCGCGGTCGCCGACGACGGCACGCTCGGCCCGCGCCGGGACTGGGCGCTATTCGGCCCGCCGTCGGCGATGGAGGACCCGCTCGAGGCGATCGCCGAGCTCACCGTCGCCCCGGACGGCATCTCCGTCCCCGACGCGGAGGGTGCGATCTGGGTCGCCGACGCGATCGGCAACCGCGCGATCCGGGTCCGGCCCGGTGGCATGGTCGACGGCGAGGTGTCCACCGGCCAGGTCGGCACCTACGCCTGCGCACTCGGCGGCGACGACGGCCACACCCTGTTCCTCTGCACCGCCCCCGGGTTCGCCGAGCACGAGCGCCGTGACACCCGCCTGGCGCAGCTGCTCGCCGTCCGGGTGGACGTCCCGGCGGCCTGAGACCGGTGCCCTCCCTGGACGAGACCGCCGCCCGCGCGTTGCTGACCGGCGCGCGGGTGGCGCGGCTCGCGACGATCCGCGCCACCGACGGCACCCCGCGCCTGGTGCCGGTCACCTTCGCGCTCGTCGACGGGCTGGTGGTGTCGGCCGTCGACGACGTCAAGCCCAAGCGGCACCGCCGGCTCGCGCGGCTGCGCGACGTCGAGGCCGACCCACGCGTCGCGTTGCTCGCCGACCACTACGACGACGACTGGTCGCAGCTGTGGTGGGTGCGCCTGGACGCCACCGCGACGATCCACGACGACGGCGACCTGCACTCCCGCGCCGTCGCGGCCCTGGCCGCCCGGTACGCCCCCTACGCCGCCCGGCCACCCGAGGGCCCGGTGCTGGCCCTGACCCCCGTCCGCTGGACCGCATGGACCGCCACCCTCCGCCCGTGAGCACAGGCGCGCGTCGCGTCGCGCGCGCTCCGCGGTCCCGCGCGCGGACGCGTGATCGTGGGTCGGGCCGGTCAGGGGAGGGTGCGCAGGAACGCCGTCACCGCCGACAGCGTCTGCTCGGGCAGCTCCAGGTGGGGCTCGTGCCCGCAGGACAGCTCGGTGAGGGTCACCGGTCCCGACGCCCGTTCGGCGACCGCGCGCACGTGCACGGCGCTGCCGTAGGGGTCGTCGTCGCCCTGGACGGCGAGAACCGGCGCGGTGATCCCGGGCAGGGTGTCGCGGACGTCCCAGTCGGTGAACTCCTCGGCCAGCCACATGTCGTTCCACCCGCGGAACGCGGCGTCCGGGTCGTCGTGGTGGCGGGCCATACGGGTGCGGAGGTCGCCGTCGTCGAACGCGGTGCGCGCCGCCCGGATCGCGGTGAGGGCGAACGGCTCGGTCAGCACGTGCGGGGCGAGCACGACGGCCCCGCTCACCGGCATCGCCGCGGCCGCGAGCAACGCGATCGTGGCGCCGTCGGAGTGTCCGACGAGGACCGGCCGCTCCAGGCCGAGCGCGGCACACAGGGCCGGGACGGTCGTCGTCGCCTCGGTCGCCATGAACGCCGTGGTCCGCGGGCTGCGGGGCCGGTCGGAGCGGCCGTGCCCGAGCCGGGAGTACGCGACGGCCCGGCGCCCGGACGCGGCCGCGACCCGCTCGGGGAACCCACGCCACAGACCGACCGACCCGAGCCCCTCGTGCAGGAACAGCAGGGGCGCCCGGCCGTCGCCGGGATCGCCGGTGTCGGAGTACTCGTGACGCAGACCGTCCAGTTCGAGGAGCGACGTCGCAGGCACATCACGATCGTAGTGCCCGCTGTTGCGCCGTCCGGAAGGGTCGTGAAGGGTCGCTCGCGTGATTCCCGACCTCCGGCTGACGTCGCGTCTGGACGTCGACCTGTGCCGGATGTGGTCGTCCGCCTGTCGTTGACGCCTGCCCGCGTGTCCTGAAGCCGACCGGGACGCGGAGAGCCGACGACCCCCGAGAGGACGTGCCCCCGTGGCCGATCCGCCCGTCGCCGTACCCCGGACCAGGACGGTCCGCCTGGTCACCGTCCTGCTCGCGGTGCTGCTGGCCGCATCCGGCTGCGCGTCCGCCGGTGCCGACGGCCCGACCGTCCGGCTCGCCCAGTTCCCGTGGAGCGCGGCGAAGCTGACCAACGCGATCCTCGGCGAGGTCGTCGCGGCCCACCCGGAGCTCGGCGTCGGCCGGCTCAAGACCATCCAGGTCGGACCCGCGACCGCCTGGGCCGGCGCCCAGCGCGGCGACGTCGACGCCCTCACCGAGGTCGCGATGCCCAACCAGTCCGAGCTGGCCGCCAAGGCGGAGGACCGGATCGAGCTGGTGCACCCGACGTACTCCGGAGCCGAGCAGGGCTGGTACGTCCCCAGCTACGCGGTCGAGCCGGGTCAGCCGCTGGCCGGGCTGACCGGCGTCACGCAGCTGAACGACTACGCCGACGCCCTCGGCAACCGGCTCGTCGACTCCGACCCCAGCTTCCTCACCACCGAGTACAACGCGAAGCGCCTCGCCGGGTACCGGCTGGACCTGGAGCAGGTGACCTCCAGCGAGGCCGCGCAGATCGCCGAGCTGCGCCGCGCCTACGAGCGCCGCCAGCCGATCCTGGTCTACCTGTACCGCCCGCACTACATCTTCGAGGAGCTCGCGCTGACCAAGCTGACCGAGCCGACCCCGGCCCGGGAGGACTGCTACACCACCGGCGACGGTGCCTGCGCCATGCCGGCGTACTCGGCCTGGACCGCGGTGAGCCCGGACCTGGCGCGCAGCAGCCCCGGCTTCGCGGCGATGCTGCGCCGGTTCGAGCTGCCGCTGGACGATGTGGAGCAGATGCTCCAGCGGGTCGACGTGGACAACGAGGACGTGGAGGTGGTGGCGCGCGACTACGTGGCCGCGCACCCGGACCGCGTCCGCCAGTGGGTGGGAGCCGGAGCATGATCGAGGTACGGAACCTGACCAAGGTCTTCGGCGACGGCAGGGCCGCCGACGAGGCCGTGCGGCTCGCCGGCGAGGGACTCGGCCGGCCGGAGATCCAGCGCCGCACCGGCGCGACCCTGGCCGTGCACGACGTGTCCTTCGACATCGCCGACGGCGAGCTGTTCGTGATCATGGGCCTGTCCGGCTCCGGCAAGTCGACGCTGGTCCGGCTGCTCAACCGGCTCATCGAGCCGACCTCGGGCGCCATCACCGTCGACGGTCGCGATCTCGGCTCGCTCGGCGCCGCCGACCTGCGCACGCTGCGCAACGAGCGGATCGCGATGGTGTTCCAGCACTTCGCGCTGCTGCCGCACCGCACCGTGCGGCAGAACGCCGAGTACGGGCTGCAGATCCGCGGAGTCGACGCCGGCACCCGCCGGGAGAAGGCGGAGTGGGCACTCGGGCAGGTCGGCCTCGGCGACCGTGCCGACGCGCTGCCCGGTCAGCTCTCGGGCGGCATGCAGCAACGCGTCGGGCTCGCCCGGGCGCTCGCCAGCGACACCGACGTGCTCCTGATGGACGAGCCCTACTCCGCCCTGGACCCGCTGATCCGGCGCGACATGCAGCAGCTGCTCGTCCGTCTGCAGCGGGACCTGAAGAAGACGATCGTGTTCATCACCCACGACCTCAACGAGGCCATGCTCCTCGGTGACCGCATCCTGCTGCTCAAGGACGGGCGCCTGATCCAGGTCGGCACCGGACCGCAGATCCTGGAGTCCCCGGCCGACGACTACGTCGCCGAGTTCGTCTCCGACGTCGACCGCAGCCGGGTGCTCACCGCCGCCGACGTGATCCGTGCGGCCCGCATCACGGTGACCCTGGACGAGCGCCCTTCCGAGGTGCTCGTGCGGCTGGGGAAGGCCGAGGCGACCGGCGCCTACGTCGTCGACGACGACCACCGCATCCTCGGCGTCGTCCGCGACGACTGGCTCGGTCACGCCGCGGGCCGGGGCGCCACCGGCATCGACCGCTCCGCCCTGGTCGAGGAGTACCGCACCACCGAACCCGACCGGCCGCTGATCGACCTGCTGCACCAGGTCGGACGCAACCCGGTCCCGCTCGCGGTGGTCGACGACGGCCGCCTCACCGGCGTCGTCCCGCGGGGTGCCGTGCTCGCCGCCCTGTCGACCCACGACGAGGCCACCGCCGACGGGAGGAACGCCTGATGCCCAGGTTCGAGTTCGGGAGCTACGTCGAGGCGTTCATCCTCTGGCTGCTGCAGAACGCCGGGGCCGTGTTCGACGCCGTCGGGGTCGCGATCACCGCGGTCGTCGAGGCCGTGACCTCGCTCTTCACCGCCCCGGTGTGGTGGGTCTGGCTGGTGCTGCTCGTGGCGCTCGCGCTGCTCGTGCGCGGGGTCGGGTTCGCGGTGTTCACCCTGGCCGGCTTCCTCCTCGTGTCCTCGTTCGACCTGTGGACCGAGACGATGGAGACCTTCGGCCTGGTGCTCGTCGCGGCGCTGATCGCGGTGGCGATCGGTGTGCCGCTGGGCATCTGGGCCGCCCGCAGCCGCGCGGCGAGCCGGACGCTGCGCCCGGTCCTCGACCTGGCACAGACGGTCCCGGCGTTCGTCTACCTGATCCCGGTGGTGCTGCTGTTCGGCATCGGTGTGGTGCCGGGCGTCGTCGCGACGATCGTGTTCTCGATCGCGCCCGCGGTCCGGCTCACCGAGCTGGGCATCCGGGGCGTCGACGGCGAGGTCGTCGAGGCCGCGCACGCCTTCGGGGCCCACCCCCGCCAGATCCTGCGCGAGGTGCAGCTGCCGATGGCGCTGCCGTCGATCATGGCCGGCGTCAACCAGGTGATCATGCTGGCGCTGTCCATGGTGGTCGTCGCGGGCCTCGCCGGTGCCGACGGGCTGGGCACGACGGTGGTCAGCGCGGTCACCCAGCTCGACATCGCGACCGGTGTCGAGGGCGGGCTCGCCGTCGTCATCGTGGCGATCTTCCTCGACCGGTTCACCTCGGCACTGGCCGAGCGCCCCGAGGGGAGCCTGCTCGCGAAGCTGCGCGCCCGTCGCCCGCAGAAGGCCGCGGCGCCGGCCGCGGAGCGCACGTCCCCGGCTCCGGCCGGTTCGGCGGTCACCGGCGCGAACGCCTGAGCGACGTCCGCCCGGCATCGGCGCCGGTCGGCCCTGTGAGGTGCCGTGCGAGCGTCCGGCGTCCGCACCGCATCCCCGCGGTCCGGCCGGCTCCGCGGTGTACCCGGACGCCCGACCGGACGTCGCCTCGGCTCGACCGGCGCCGGAAGATCACCGGTTGTGGAGCGATCCGTTCACGACGCGGGCCTCATCCTCCACAACCGGTGATCATGGTCGGGTGGCCCGAGGCGGCCGGCCGTGCACGTGACGAAGATCTGCCGGCTCTGCTCGGCCATCGCGTCGCCGGCGCCGTCGCGGACGAGCGCCGTGACCCGAGCCAGGCCGACGCCGACCACGCCCGGCTGCTGACCTCGCTGCTCCGGTCCGTCCGCGAGTCGGGCGCCGCGGCCTGAGTCAGCCGTCGAGCCGGGCGGCCGGCCGGGCCGGGGCCACGCAGCGCCACGCGTCGGTCACGATCTCGGTGACCTCGTCGCGGTCGGCGGCGTCGGGGCCGGTGCCGTCGAGCACGACCCCGAGCCAGCCGCGGTGCCCGACGTAGGCGGGCCGGAAGAACCGGGCCGGGTCCTCGGCGACCAGCTCGGCCTGCACGCCCGGCGCCGCGGCGCACCAGAACGCCAGGTGCGGGTGGCCGTGGTGGTGCGCGGCGTAGGAGACGAACATCCTCCGCACGAACCACGACGGCGACCCGTGGCTCTGCTTCTCGGTCACCTCGGGCAGGGACAGGCAGATCTCCCGCAGCCACGGCAGCGGGTCGGCGGGGTCCGGGTGGCGTGCGGTCACGGGCGCCCCGGCCGGTAGGTCCCCACGCTCCACGTGTTGCCCTCCGGGTCGGCGACGGCGCACTCGCGCGAACCGTAGTCCTGGTCGAGCGGAGCCATGGGGATCTCCGCACCCGCGGCGGCCGCGCGGGCGTGCACCGCGTCCGGGTCGTCGCAGGTCAGGTAGATCACGGTCCGACCGGTGTCGAAGCGGTCGCCCCCGGCGCGGCGCGGTCCGATCAGGACCAGGCCGGTGTCGTCGCCGTCGTCCCAGGCGAGCTCGGCGTGGGCGATCCCGCCGTCGTCGCCGGTGTGGACGGCGACCTCCCGGAAGCCGAGCGCCGTGGTGAGGAACGCGATCGCGGCGCGGGGGTCGTCGTAGCGGAGGGTGGGGTGGATGCTCATGACGAACGATCCTGACCGGGACGCGGCGGTGCGTCGTGAAGGAATGGGAACTGTTCGGCGCGGAACGCGGCGGGTGAGATCCCCGCGAGCGCCCGGAACTCGCGGGAGAGGTGGGGCTGGTCGGCGTAGCCGCACTCGGCGGCGACGAGTGCGAGCGGGTTCCGCCCGCCCCCGATCAGCTCGGCGGCGCGCGCGAAGCGCAGCACCCGGCGGACGGTGCCGGGCGCGAGACCGACCTGGGTCCGGAACCGGGACTGCAGGTGGCGGCGGCTCCAGCCGGTCTCGGCGGCCAGCTCCGCGACGCCGACCCGGCCCGCGGTCGCGCTGAGCCGGTCCCAGGCGTAGCGCACCTCGGGTGCGGGGAGGCGGGCCCGGTCGTCCAGGAGCCGGTCCGCGAGCAGCGCGCTGACCAGGGCGAACCGGCCGTCCCAGGTCGGCTCGGCGGCCAGGCGGGCGGGCAGCGCGGCGAGCACGGGGTCGTCGAGCTCGTCGAGGCGGGGCACCGTGCCGCCGGGCAGCGCCCGCCCGCCGAGAAGGGTGTAGGTCGCCGCCGGGGTCAGGTCCACCTGCACCCCGGCCTGCGGGCCGGTGAACTCGGTCAGCACCCAGGTGTCGCTCAGGCCGCCGACGAACGCGGCCGCCGACCCGGTCGCGACGGCCGGCCCGGACAGCGTCAGCGGGTGCAGCCCGAGGATCAGCGCGGTCCCGGCGGACGGCGGCTGGCGACGACGCAGGGGAGCGGCGGCGTGCTCGCGGTAGCCGAGGTAGCGCAGCACGTGCCCGCGCAGTGCGGCGGGCGGCCGCCCCGGCACGTACTCGGCGGACATGGACGATGTTGTACCCCCACTCCTCACCCGGCGGCCAGCGCGACCGCGAGGCCGAGCATCACCGTGGCGACGAGCCCGTCGAGCACCCGCCACGCCGTCGGCCGGGCGAACAGCCCCGCGAGCCGCGCCGCGCCGAAGCCGAGCCCGGAGAACCAGGTCAGGCTGGCCACGACCACCCCGGCGCCGAACGCCCACCGGCCGTCGTCGCCGTGCGCGGCGGCCAGCGACCCGAGCACCAGCAGGTCCAGCATCATGTGCGGGTTGAGGAAGGTCAGGGCCGCTGCGCTCCCCAGGACGGGCACGAGCGGCCGGGCCGAGCCGTGGGGGTCGGCGTCGAGCGCACCGGGCCGGACGGCGCGCCGCAGCGCCAGCAGGCCGTAGCCGGCCAGCCACACGACGCCGCCCCAGCGGACCACCTCGACCAGCCCCGGTACGCGGTCGACGAGCAGCCCGACGCCGGCGACCGCCGCGGTCACCAGCACCAGGTCGGCCAGCACGCAGAACACCACCACCGCCGGGACGTGCTCGCGTCGCAGCCCCTGCCGCAGCACGAACGCGTTCTGCGCCCCGATCGCCGCGATCAGCGACAGTCCCGTCCCGAATCCCGCCAGCACACTCACGTCACCGACGCTAGGTCGTCCGCGCCAGGAGGACGTCAGGAACTGAAAGAACGTCATGAACTGTAGATTCGCTTCATGTACGACCGGGAGCGGCTGGCCACCCTGAGCGCCGTGGTGGAGGAGGGTGGTTTCGACGCCGCCGCCGCGCGGCTGTCGATCACGCCGTCCGCGGTGTCCCAGCGGATCAAGGCCCTGGAACGGCAGGCGCGCCGGATCCTGGTGCGCCGCACGCGTCCGTGCGTCGCGACCGAGGAGGGGGCCGCGCTGCTGCGGCTGGCCCGGCAGATCGCCGTGCTGGAGGGTGAGGTCGAGGCCGGGTTCGGCAGTGCCGACACCGCGGGCACGCACCTGCCGATCGCGGTGAACGCGGACTCGGTGACCCACTGGTTCCTGTCCGCGGTGGTCCCCCTGGCCGCGCGGCACGGGGTCCGGCTGGACCTGCACGTCGACGACGAGCAGTACACCGCGGCCCTGCTGCGCGAGGGCTCGGTGGTCGGGGCGGTGACGACGTCGTCGGCACCGGTGCAGGGCTGCGCGGTCCGGCCGCTGGGCGCGACCCGCTACCGGCCCGTCGCCGCCCGGCCGGTGTACGACCGGTGGTTCGCCGGGCGGGACCCGGCCGAGGCGTTCCCGCTCGCCCCGCGGGTCGACTTCGGGTCGAAGGACGTGCTGCAGACCCGGTTCGTCCGCGGGCTCACCCACCGGCCGTGCACCGGTCCGGCGCACCGGGTGCCCGCCGCCGACGGCTACCACGAGGCGATCCGTGCGGGCCTGGGCTGGGGGATGTTCACCGACGGCCCGGCCCGGGAGGCCGCGGCCGCCGGGCGGCTCGTGCTGCTCGACGCCGAGCGCCACCTCGACGTCCCGCTGTACTGGCAGCACTGGAAGCTCAGCACCACGGTGCTCGACGCGCTCACCGAGTCGGTCTGCGCGGCGGCGGCGACGATCCTGGTGCCGCCGGCCCGCTGACCGGGGGGTCTCAGATCCCGGACCGCCAGGGGCGTCCGAGGCGGATGTCGCAGGTGATGACCCCGCGGTCGACGCCGGTGAGGTCCGCGATCAGGTCGCGGACCGCGTCCTCGGCCTGCCGGGGGTCGTCGACGGTGGTCGACGCCTCGATGCCCGGCACGTAGAGGGTGAGCCTGCGGTCCGCCCGCCAGGCCACCACCTCGAAGTGATGGTCACCGGTCACCCGTCCACGGTAGCCCGGCCGCGGCGCGAACGGGGCGGATCAGCCGACGGTCGGGTCGGCGGCGCGGCCCGCGTCGGCGCCCGGCTGCGTGTCGTCCTGCTGAGCGGGCACCGGGTCGCCGGTCGTCTCCGGGACACCGGTCGGCTCGACCGGGGCCGGGGGATCGGTGGGGGCGACCGGGTCCGCGCTCGGCTCCGGCGTGGGCTCGGCCGACGGCGTGCTCGTCGGCGTCGGCGGGGCGGTCGGCTCGTTGGGCGCCAGGGTGGAGGGCGGCTCGCCGATCGGCCTGAACGCCGGGAACTCGGCCGTGCCGGTGGCGCGCACGGTGTCGGACATGAACGCCTTCCACACCGATCCGGGCAGGTCGGCGCCGTTGATCGGGCGGCCCGCGGAGTCCTGGATCGGGTCGTTGCGGTCGGTCCCGACCCACACGGCCGTCGCGATCCCGGGGGTGAAGCCGGCGAACCAGGCGTCGTTGTTCTGGCCCTCGAAGCGGGACTGGACGGTGCCGGTCTTGCCGGCGGCCTCCTGCCCGTCGGGCAGCTGCAGCCCGTCGTTGTCGACGACGTTCATCATCGCCTCGGCGACGTTGCGCGCCACCTGCTCGGGGAAGCGCTGTTCGCCCTCGCCCGGCTGGTACTCGTAGAGCACCCGCCCGTCGGAGTCGACGACCTTGGACACCATGTGCGGGGCGTGCCAGACACCCCCCGCGGCGATGGTGGCGTAGGCCGACGCCAGCTGGACCGGCGTGACCTCCTTGTTGCCCAGCGGGAGCCGCGCGTCGGGGTTCTCCAGCGGTGCGGTGATCCCGGCGAGGCGCGCGGCGTCGGCGACCTTCTGCGGGCCGACCTGCGCGGCGAGCTTGGTGAAGACGACGTTGTTGGAGATCGTCATCGCCTGCTTGAGGTCGCAGCGCGGGCAGTTGGCGCCCTCGGCGTTGCGCAGCCCCGGCCGCTCGGACCCGTCGAAGGTGGTGCCCAGGCCGATCGGCGGGTCGTTCAGGAGCCCGGCGAGCACGGCGAACGGCTTGAACGTCGACCCGGGCTGCTTCATGACCTGGGCGTAGTCCAGGCCGGTGCCGTTCGGCCCGCCGTAGTAGCCGAGGATGCCGCCGGTACGCGGGTCGATCGCGACCGCGCCGGTGCGCAGCAGCTCCGGCTCGCCGCGCAGCTTCTGCTCGACCGAGTCGGTGAGCTGCTGCTGGCGCTGCGGGTCGATCGTCGTCGTCACCTGGAGGCCGCCCTGGGCGAACGCCTGCTCGGAGATGCCCAGCGAGCCCAGCTCGGAGCGGACCGCGTTGAGGATGTGGCCGCGGGCGTCGGTCAGCGACGACGAGCGCGAGGTGTTCGCCGGCGCGATGGTCTGCGGGAACACTGCTGCCTGCCGGTCGGCCTGGGAGATCCAGCCCTGGGCGGCCATGCCGTCGAGGACGAAGTTCCAGCGCTGCTTCGCCCGGTCCGGGGAGTTCGCCGGGTCCCAGTTGGACGGCGACTGGATGATCCCGGCGAGCAGTGCGCCCTCGCTGGGGGTCAGCTGGGCCGCGGGCTTGCCGTAGTAGGCGAGGCTGGCGGACTCGATGCCGTAGGCGCCGCGGCCGAAGTAGATGGCGTTGAGGTAGTCGTTGAGGATCTCGTCCTTGGACTTCTGCCCGGAGACCTTCAGCGAGACGATCAGTTCCTTGTACTTCCGCCAGTACGTCGCGTCGTTGCCGACCAGGGTGTTCTTGACGTACTGCTGGGTGATCGTCGACCCGCCGCCGACGCCGCCGGTCAGCTGGTTGACCATGGCCCGCAGGATGCCGGTGAAGTCGAAGCCCGGGTTCGAGTAGAACGACCGGTCCTCGGCCGCCAGCACGGCCTCGCGCACGGGCACCGGGATGGCGTCCATCCCGACCTTGATCCGGTTGCCCTGCTCGGGCACGAGGCGGGCGAGCTGGCCGCCGTCGGCGTAGGAGACGGTGGCGATCTGGTTCTGCACCGCGTCGTCGGTGCTGGGGATCGGGAACAGCAGCCAGCCGAGCCCGAGCAGCAGCAGCGGCAGCAGCACGATCGACGCGGCCGTCCCGACCAGCGAGTACACGACCTGCCGGCGACGCCGGGTCCGCCGCTCCTCGGGGGTGAGCGCGGCCTTCTGGTCGGCGTCGAGGATGCCGAGGCGGCGGCGCACGACACCCACGCCCGGCCCGACGAGTGCGATGACCCGGTCGAACGGCCCGTCGGGCTCGGCGCGGCGACGGCGGCGCGGGCCGGGGGCCGCGGCGTCGACGAACTCGGTGTCCGCCCCGTCGCCGGGGGCGGTGACCAGGGCGGTGGGCGCGCCGCCGTCGCTACGCGGGGCGGTGGCGGGCACGAGCCCGGTCGGGGCCTCGGCGGCGGGGGCGAGCGCGGTCGCGGCGTCGCCGGGTCCGGGACGGCGGCGGCGCCCGCCGTCGCGTGCGGGCAGGGCGTCGATCGTGGATTCCGCGCCCTCGTCCGGCTCGGGACGACGACGGCGGCCGGTGCGGGTGGCCGCGCCGGTGCCGTCCGGGGCCGCCGTGCCCGGGAGCGGTGCCGAGGGCGCGGCGACGGCCGTGGTGGCCGCACCGGTGGCCCCGGTGGTGGCCGCCGGGGTGGCGGCGGAGGCCGGCCCGGGCCGGGCGGCACCGGTCGGTGGCACGGCCGGCCGGGGGACCGGCGGCAGCGACGGGTGCTGCCCGGGGCGGGGCGCGGCGCCCTGCGGACCGGGGCCCGAAGCGCCCGGTGCCGCCGGGGCGGGGCGGGGACCGGCCGGTGCCGGGCCGGGCGCGGCGGGGCGCGGCGTGGGCGGGAACGACGGTGCGGGTCCCGACCGGCCGGGCGCGCCGGCGCCGGGGCGCCGCTGCGGGCCGGTGGTGTGCCGGGGCTCGGCCGGGGCGGACGGACCCGCGGGGGGCGCGCCGGTGGCGCCGGGCGGCGGGGTGCTGCCGGGCTCGCGGGGCACGGTGCCGCCGCGCACGCGCAGCCCGACCTTCGTGGTGCCCCCGGAGCCGTTGACGCCGGAGCCGTTGACGCCGGAGCCGTTGCCCGCGGAGCCGTTGCCCGCGGAGCCGTTGCCCGCGGGGCCGTTGCCGCCCGAGCCGTTCGCCGGGGTGCTCCTCGCGGGGGTGCCGTTCGCGGGAGCGCTGTGTGCGGGGGCGCCGTCCGCCGTGGCCCCGGTACCGGGGGCGGCGGTCGCGGGAGCGGCCTCGCCGGCCCGCCGGGAGCGCCGACGGCCGGTGCCGCCGTCCTCCCCGGTGCCGCGTGCCCCGTCCGGGCCGGATCGCCCGGCCGACCCGGTCGCCCGGACGACGTCGGCGAAGGAACGGGCCTCCGGCTCGGCGGACCGCGCGCGCCGTCCACCGGCGGGGGCGCCGTGCCGGGCCGGGGCGCCGGAGTCGGCGCGGGCGACCTGGTCGCTGCCGTGCCGGCCGGTCGGGCGCTCCTCGGTGTCGACGGCACGACCGGAACCGGACGATCGGTGGGGGTCGGACTCGGGGGAGCGACGCGACCGCGGCGGAGGGGGCGGGCCTGCGGGCAACCGGCTCTCCCTTCTGGTCGACGGCCGGCGGAGCCGGACGGTGGCGTGGTCTCACCCGGTCAACGAGTTCGCTGTGTCAACGAGGGACCGGAGGGCGGCGTTGTGCCCACCTGATCGACGTCACTCGAATGTCGGCACGTCAGCGGGGTGATGGCGCGCTCCGTGACCGGATCGCCCGATCATGGTGCGGCATGCGGACCATCGTGCCCGCGGCCGAAGGGATGCACAGGCGATACGATCACTGCGTCGAGCAACGGCCGGTTGCGTGCGACGACGCGCGGGCGGCCCAGCGCCGGACGGCCGGACGGCCGCATCCGGCGGGACGACCGGCCGTCGTCGATCGCCGGGCGGCGGCAACCCCGGCGCCGACCTGCGACGACGGGTCAGGACAGCAGCGGGCCCATGCGGTCGCGCAGTGCGACCGCGGCCGACAGCGGCCGCACGAGCACGGTGAGCTCGCGGATCCGGCCCTCCTCGTCGGTGCGCAGGACGTCGACGCCCTGCACCTCGCGCTCCCCGACGGTCGCGGCGAACTCGAGGACGTGCCCGTCGTCGCCGGAGTACTCGGCGACGTAGTGGAACCCGCCGAAGACGGTGAACACCGCGCCCAGGATGGGGCGCAACGCGTCCCGGCCCCGGTAGGGGCGGTGGACGACGGGCGAGCGGAACTCGACGTCGTCGCGGCAGAGGGCGACGGCCGCGTCGAGGTCTCCGGCCTCGATCGCGGCCCGGAAGCGGGCGGCGGCGTCGTTCACGCCGGCGATCATGCCCCACCCGTCCCGGGTCAGGCGGCCGCGGCCGCCGGACGCAGGCCGACGGCGCCGGCCAGCAGCTCGTAGGAGCGCAGCCGGTCCTCGCCGCGGAAGGTCGAGGTCGTCACCATCAGCTCGTCCACCCCGGTCCGGGCCACGAGCTCCTCGACCCCGGCCCGCACGGTCTCCGGCGAGCCGATGACCTGGTCGGCGTGGCGCTGCTCGACGAAGGCCCGGGTCGCGTCGGTCCAGTCGAAGGCCGCGACCTCCTCGGGGCCGGGCAGCGGGCGCGGGTCGCCGAGCCGCAGGTGCAGGAACTGCAGCGCCGAGGGCAGTGCCAGCTCGCGGGCGCGCTCGTCGGTGTCGGCGCAGGTCACGGCGGCGGCGATCATCGAGTACGGCTGCGCCAGCATCGCCGAGGGCCGGAAGTGCTCGCGGTAGAGCTCCAGCGCGGGCAGCGTGTTCGCGGCCGAGAAGTGGTGGGCGAAGGCGAACGGCAGCCCGAGCATCCCGGCGACCTTCGCCGAGTAGCCCGACGAGCCGAGCAGCCACATCGTCGGCGCGTTCCCCGCGGCCGGGACGGCGAGCACCCCGGCGTCGCCACGGAAGTAGGCCGCGAGCTCCACGAGTTGGTCGGGGAAGTCGTCCGGGGCGTGCAGCCGGTCCGCCCCGGTCCCGCGCAGCGCGGCGGCGGTCCGGGGGTCGGTGCCCGGGGCGCGACCGATGCCGAGGTCGATCCGGCCGGGGTGCAGTGCCTCGAGGGTGCCGAACTGCTCCGCGACGACGAGCGGGCGGTGGTTGGGCAGCATCACCCCGCCCGAGCCGACGGTGATCCGCTCGGTCGCCCCGGCCAGGTGCGCGATCAGCACCGGCGGCGACGAGCTGGCGATCCCGGGCATGCCGTGGTGCTCGGCGACCCAGTAGCGGGTGAAGCCCAGCTCCTCGGCCCGTCGCACCAGGCGGGTGCTGTGCGCCAGCCCGTCGGTGGCCGACGAGCCGTCGGCCACGGGGACCAGGTCGAGCACGGAGAGAGGGACCACGACGGCTCCAACACCCGCACCCGCCGGGTGTCTTCCCGGCGGTCGAAACCGGTTCGCGGCCCCCGACTAGCATCGGAGGTCCATCCGTTCGCACCACCTGAGGAGGCACCCCCGTGTCCGCACCGTCCGCCCCGCCCGCGTCCGCCCCGATCCGGGTGCCGGCCGGGACGACCGCCGGCGCGCGTGTCCGGGAGGGCGGGCTGCCGACCAGCGGTCCCGAGGCGATCGTCGTCGTGCGTGACGCCGAGGGCGTCCTGCGCGACCTGGCCTGGGCCCCCGAGGCCGACGCGGAGGTCGTGCCGGTCCCGGCGAACACCGACGAGGGGCGCAGCGTCATCCGGCACTCGGCGGCGCACGTGCTCGCCCAGGCCGTCCAGCAGCTGTTCCCGAAGGCGAAGCTGGGCATCGGCCCGCCGGTCACCGACGGCTTCTACTACGACTTCGACGTCGACACCCCCTTCACGCCCGAGGATCTGAAGAAGATCGAGTCGGCGATGAAGAAGATCGTGAAGGCGGGGCAGCGCTTCGAGCGCCGTCGCTACGCCTCGCGGGACGAGGCCCGCGCCGAGCTGGCCGACCAGCCCTACAAGCTGGAGCTGATCGACCTCAAGGGCGGCGCCGACGACGGCGAGGTCATGGAGGTCGACTCCTCCGGCGAGCTCACCGTCTACGACAACGTGCACGCCCACACCGGCGCCGTCGTCTGGTCGGACCTGTGCCGTGGCCCGCACCTGCCGACCACCAAGTTCATCCCGGCGTTCTCGCTGACCCGCTCGGCCGCCGCGTACTGGCGGGGCGACCAGCGCAACGCCCAGCTCCAGCGGATCTACGGCACCGCGTGGGAGTCGCAGGAGGCGCACGACGCCTACCTGGAGCGCGTCGCCGAGGCCGAGCGGCGCGACCACCGCCGCCTGGGCAGCGAGCTGGACCTGTTCAGCTTCCCCGACGAGATCGGGTCGGGCCTGCCCGTCTTCCACCCCAAGGGCGGCGTCGTCCGCAAGGAGCTGGAGGACCTGTCCCGCGAGCGGCACGCCGCGGCCGGGTACGAGTTCGTCTACACCCCGCACGCCACCAAGGGCGCGCTGTTCGAGAAGTCCGGCCACCTGGAGTGGTACGCCGAGGGCATGTACCCGCCCATGCAGCTCGACGCCGAGTACACCGGCGACGGCGAGCTGAAGCGGCCGGCCGTCGACTACTACCTCAAGCCGATGAACTGCCCGATGCACAACCTGATCTTCGCCTCGCGCGGGCGGTCCTACCGCGAGCTGCCGCTGCGGCTGTTCGAGTTCGGCACCGTCTACCGCTACGAGAAGTCCGGTGTGGTGCACGGCCTCACCCGCGCCCGCGGCTTCACCCAGGACGACGCGCACATCTACTGCACCCGCGAGCAGATGCAGGGCGAGATCCGCAGCCTGCTGCAGTTCGTGCTGGACCTGCTGCGCGACTACGGCCTCGACGACTTCTACCTGGAGCTGTCCACCCGCAACCCGGAGAAGTCGATCGGGTCCGACGAGTCGTGGAGCGAGGCCACCCAGGCGCTGCGCGACGCCGCGGAGAGCTTCGGGCTGGAGCTGCGCGACGACCCGGGCGGCGCCGCGTTCTACGCCCCGAAGATCTCGGTGCAGGCCCGCGACGCGATCGGCCGCTACTGGCAGATGTCCACCATCCAGGTCGACCTGATGCTGCCGGACCGCTTCGAGCTGGAGTACACCTCCTCCGACGGTTCCCGGCAGCGTCCGGTCATGATCCACCGCGCGCTGTTCGGCTCGATCGAGCGCTTCTTCGGCGTGCTCACCGAGCACTACGCCGGCGCCTTCCCGGCGTGGCTGGCCCCCGTCCAGGTGGTGGGGATCCCGGTCACCGAGGCCCAGGACGACTACGTCCGCGACATCGCCGCCCGGCTGCGCGCCGCGGGCATCCGGATCGACGTCGACTCCGGCGACGACCGGATGCAGAAGAAGATCCGCACCCACACGCTGCAGAAGGTGCCGTTCCTGCTGCTCGTCGGCGGGCGCGACGTCGAGGCGGGCGCGGTCAGCTTCCGCTTCCGTGACGGCTCGCAGACCAACGCGGTGCCGGTCGAGCAGGCGGTCACCTCGATCATCGAGTGGGTGCGGTCGCGCACGAACACCTCGCCGACCGCGGAGAGCTTCGGGGTCGGCGCCTAGGATCGGCGCATGGAGCAGGAGTGGGTCCCGCAGGAGGGGACCGGGACGCCCGACGGCTTCGCCCGGCTGTGGACCCCGCACCGGCTCGCCTACATCCAGGGCGCCGGTGACACCGGCTGCCCGTTCTGCCGGATCGCCCGGGGGGACACCCTGGGCGACTCGACGGACCCGGACGCGGACAACCTCGTCGTCGCGCGGGGCGACGAGGTGTTCGCGCTGCTGAACCTGCACCCGTACAACCCGGGGCACCTGATGGTGCTGCCCTACCGGCACGTCGCGGACCTGGAGGGGCTCACCGACTCCGAGGCCGGCGAGCTGATGGCGTTCACCCGGCAGGCCGTCGTGACCATGAAGAAGGTCGCGGCGCCGCACGCGTTCAACGTGGGCCTGAACCTGGGCCACGTCGCGGGCGGGTCGCTGGCGGAGCACCTGCACCAGCACGTCGTCCCGCGGTGGGGCGGGGACGCGAACTTCATCGCCGTCGTCGGGCAGACGAAGGTGATCCCGCAGCTGCTCGCCGAGACCCGTGACCAGCTGGCGCGGGCGTGGGAACCGCCACGTCGCTGACTCCGGCCGCGCCGACGGCGGGCGGACCCGGTGTCGGACTACGCTGGCAGCGTCCCCCACCGCCGCCGTCCTGCACGGGAGCATGCAGCCGCCGATGCTGAACCTGTTCGCCCGCGCGCACGTCAACCGGCTCACCGACCCCGTCGGGCGGGCCCTGATCGACCGCGGTGTCAGCCCGGACACCGTGACCGTGCTCGGCACCGTCGGGGCCGTGGCCTGCTCGCTGGCGTTCCTGCCGACCGGCCGGCTGGCCCTCGGCGCGGTGCTGGTCACCCTGTTCGTGCTGACCGACCTGATCGACGGCGCGATGGCCCGCGCCCGCGGGCACGGCACCCCGTTCGGGGCGGTGCTCGACTCGACCTGCGACCGGATCGTCGACGGCGCCCTGTTCGCCGGGCTCGCCTGGTGGGCGCTGACCGGCGGGGCCGAGCCCCTGGCGGGTGCCGCCGCGCTGGTGGCCCTGGTCGGCGGCCAGATCGTGTCCTACGTCAAGGCCCGCGCCGAGTCCGTCGGGCTCACCGCCGAGGGCGGCCTCGTCGAACGCGCCGAACGGCTCATCCTCGGCCTGGTCGGGGCGTTCCTGTCCGGCATCGGGGTGCCGTGGGCGCTGACCGTCACCCTCGTCGTGCTGGCGATCGGGACGGCGGTGACCCTCGGCCAGCGGATCCTGGCGGTACGGCACAGCTCCCGCGAGGCACCGCGTGCCTGACCTGCGGACGCGCACCACCGCTGCGCTGAGCGCCGCCGGGTACGCGGCGGGCTGGCGGGTCGCGGGGCGGCTCCCGGCCGGCGTCGCCGCACGGGTGTTCGACGCCGGCGCCGCGCTCGCGGTCCGCCGCGACGGCCCCGGGGTACGACGGCTGCGGCACAACCTGCGCCGGGCCCGGCCCGACGCGACCCCCGCCGAGCTCGACGCACTGGTCGCCGCCGGGATGCGCAGCTACGCCCGTTACTGGCGCGAGGCGTTCGCACTGCCCGGCCTCGACCCCGCCGCGGTGCACGCCGCGATGCACCCGCACGCCCACGGCGTCGCCGGTGCGCTGGCGTCCACCCGGTCCGGGCGCGGGGTCGTGTTCGCCCTCCCGCACGCCGGCAACTGGGACCTCGCCGGGCTCTACCTGCTGCGCGAGCTCGACCGGCTCGGGCTCGAACCGGCGCTGACCACCGTCGTGCAGCGGCTGCGCCCCGAGGCCCTGTTCCGCCGGTTCCTCGCCTACCGGCGCGCGCTCGGGTTCGAGGTCGTGACCGCCGACGACCCCCGCGCCGCGCACCGCGCGCTGACCGGGCGGCTGCGCCGCGGCGGGGTCGTCTGCCTGGTCGCCGACCGCGACCTGACCGGCACCGGGACCGGCGTGACGTTCCTCGGGGGACCCGCCCGGCTGCCGTCCGGCCCTGCGCGGCTCGCCCGGCTCACCGGCGCCGCGCTCCACCCGGCCTACCCCTACTTCACCGACGACGCCTGGGGCGTCGAGGTGGGCGCGCCCGTCCCGCCCGGTCCCGGTGCCGTCCAGCACCTCGCCGACGCGTTCGGCGACATGATCGCCCGCCGCCCGTGGGACTGGCACATGCTCCAGCCGGTCGGCACGGGATGAGGATCGGGATCGTCTGCCCGTACTCCCTCGACGTCGCCGGGGGAGTGCAGCGCCATGTCCTGGACCTGGCCGCCGCGCTGCGCGCGCTCGGGCACACGGTCGAGGTGCTGGCCCCGACGACCGGCACCGCGCCCGAGTTCGTCACCCCGGCCGGGCGGGCCGTCGGCGTCCCCTACAACGGCTCCGTCGCCCGCGTCGCGTTCGGCCCGCTGACCCGCCACCGCACCCGGCGCTGGCTCGCCGCGCACGACTTCGACGTGCTGCACGTCCACGAGCCCACGACCCCGTCGGTGTCGGCGCTCGCGCTGCTCGACGCCCGCGGGCCGGTCGTCGCGACCTTCCACACCTCCACCGAGCGGTCCCGGGTCCTCGCCGCGTTCGGACCCGTGGCGCGCCCCCTGCTGGAGCGGGTGACGGCGCGGATCGCGGTGTCGGCGACCGCCCGCCGGGTCCAGGTCGAGCACCTGGGCGGCGACGCCACCGAGATCCCCAACGGCGTCGACGTCGCCCGGTTCGCGCACGGGCCGGCACTGGACCTGCCGCCCGCGGTGCGGGTCGGCTACGTCGGCCGCTTCGACGAGCCCCGCAAGGGCATGCCGGTGCTGCTGGCGGCGCTGCGCCGGACCGTCGCCGAGCGCCCGGACGTGCGGCTGCTCGTCGTCGGCCGTGGCGACGGCGACCGGCTGCGGCGCGCCGCGGGACCGGGCCTGGCGGGTCGGATCGACCTGCTCGGTCCGGTCGACGAGGCGACCAAGGCCGCCGCGCTGCGCTCGGTCGCGGTGTTCTGCGCACCGCACCGCGGCGGGGAGAGCTTCGGGATGGTGCTGACCGAGGCGATGGCCGCGGGCGCCCCGGTGCTGGCCGCGGACCTCGAGTCCTTCCGTGCCGTGCTCGACGACGGCCGCGCCGGTGCACTGTTCCCACCCGGCGACGACGCCGCCCTGGCCGCCGCGCTCACCCGCCTGCTCGACGACGGGACCGCCCGCGCCCGGCTCGCCGCCGCCGGGCGGGACCGGGCGCAGCGCTACGACTGGCCGGTCGTGGCCTCCGACGTGCTGCGTGTGTACCGGGCCGCGATCGCCGGCGCGCCACGGCCGCTCGTGCGCGGGGGCGCGCGGTGAGCGCGGCCGTCGTCGCCGGGGGAGTGGTCCTCGCGACGCTGCTGGTGGCGGCTCTCACCCTGTGGTGCGTGACACGGGTCCGGCGCCTGCACCGGCTGCACGTGCGGGTCGACGCCGCCCGGGCCGGGCTCGCCGCGGCGCTGGACTCCCGGGCCCGGATCGCGCTCGCCGTCGCCGACGCCCTCGGTCCCGCCGCACCGCCGGACCTGCGACAGGCCGCCGTCGCCGCGCGGGCACTGCCCGCTCCGGCCCCGGACGGCCGGGACCCGGCCGGGAGCCGCGCCGCCCGCGAGGCCGCGGAGAACGCCCTGACCAGGCAGCTCGCCGTCGTCGGGCGGGGGCCGGGCCGGCCGGGGCCCTGCGACGACCTCGCCGATGCCGAGGCACTGGTCGTGCTGGCCCGCCGGGTGCACAACGACGCCGTCCGCGACACCCGTGCCCTGCGGTCGCGGCGGCTGGTGCGGCTGCTGCGGCTGCACGGCACCGCACCGGAGCCGGTGTACTTCGAGATCGCCGATCCGGAACCGCCGCGTTCACCTGCGCGACCTCACGTAGAATCGCCACGCAGTCCGACCGTCATGTGAGGAGCTCCGATCACCCGTGTCCGCAGCTGAGAACACCCCCGACACCGCCGGTCCGCAGCACGGCACCGCGCGGGTGAAGCGCGGGATGGCCGAGATGCTGAAGGGCGGCGTGATCATGGACGTCGTCACCCCGGATCAGGCCAAGATCGCCGAGGACGCCGGGGCCGTCGCCGTCATGGCCCTGGAGCGCGTCCCGGCCGACATCCGTGCCAACGGCGGCGTGGCCCGCATGTCGGACCCGGACATGATCACCGGCATCGTCGAGGCCGTGTCCATCCCGGTCATGGCGAAGGCCCGCATCGGCCACTTCGTCGAGGCCCGGGTCCTGCAGTCCCTCGGCGTCGACTACATCGACGAGTCCGAGGTGCTGACTCCGGCCGACGAGGCCCACCACATCGACAAGTGGAGCTTCACCGCCCCGTTCGTCTGCGGTGCCACCAACCTCGGTGAGGCCCTGCGCCGCATCTCCGAGGGTGCGGCGATGATCCGCTCGAAGGGTGAGGCCGGCACCGGCAACGTCGTCGAGGCCACCCGGCACATGCGCTCGATCCGCGCCGAGATCGGCCGGCTCGCCTCGCTCGACGCCGCCGAGCTCTACATCGCGGCCAAGGAGCTGCGCGCCCCGGTCGAGCTGGTCGCCGAGGTGGCCCGCACCGGGAAGCTGCCGGTCGTGCTGTTCACCGCGGGTGGCATCGCGACCCCGGCCGACGCCGCGATGATGATGCAGCTCGGCGCCGAGGGCGTGTTCGTCGGCTCCGGCATCTTCAAGTCCGGCGACCCGGCGCAGCGCGCGTCGGCGATCGTGAAGGCCACGACCTTTCACGACGACCCCGAGATGATCGCCAAGGTCTCCCGCGGTCTCGGCGAGGCCATGGTCGGCATCAACATCGCCGACATCCCCGAGGAGCAGCGCTACGCCGCTCGCGGCTGGTAAGCACCCTCCGCTCCGCTCCGAGAGCCCCGTCCGGCACACCGCCGGACGGGGCTCTCGCCGTTCCCGGCCCCGCTGCCGCGCAGGTGTCCCCGTGCGCCGCTCGGGTCCGGACCCGTGCGGCGACGCCGGAACCCCGGGTGGCGGGGGACGGGTCCGGGTGCGGGCCACGGTCCGGTGACCCGATCGGTCCCTCGGACGCGTGGGGTGTCCGTTCCGGCCACGTTCCGCGGTCGCTCGGTGGAGGGGTTGCCTACTCGATGTGGTGACACAGGTGCTCGTGGTGACTCTGTGGCATCTAGCGTTCCGTGGGGATCAGGAGACCACTGTTACGGAGGAGCCTGATGGGACGCTCTGTGAGGGTCGTGGCGATCGCCGCCGCGATGTTGATCAGCTTTCCGGCTGCGGCGTTCGCGGACACCGGGGACGGCCGACCGGGTGCGACGACGACCGCGGACTGCCCCACGACGGGCACCGCCCCGGGTGGGGGAGCCGGTTCGGGTGGTCCGGCCACCGGTGGTGACGGAAGCGCCGGGTCGGGGAAGCCCGGCGCCTCCGCCGCCCCCGGGGCGGCCGGGCCCGAGGGGGACGGCCCCTCCGGGGGCGGCTCGGGCGACGACCAGGGCTCCTCGAACGACCACGGCTCCTCCGGTGGCGACCACGGCTCCTCGGGCGACGGGTCGGGGAGCGGCGACGGCGGCTCGGGCGGCGACGACTCCGGCTCCGGCGGCGACGGGGGATCGTCGGGATCGGGCGGCTCGGGGGACGACGCGGGGTCCGGTTCGGGTGACGATCGAGGCTCCGGCTCCGGCCAGGGCTCGGGTTCCGGTGGGGACTCCGGCGACACGACATCGGGCGCGGGCGACTCCGGCGCCGGCGACACGACGCGGGACTCCTCCGATGACCGGACGCCGGGCGGCGACCAGGGTTCCGGCGACGATCACGGTTCGGGCGGCGACCAGGGTTCCGGCGACGATCACGGTTCGGGTGGCGACCAGGGCTCGGGCGGCGACCAGGGTTCCGGCGGCGACAAGGGCCCCGGAGACGGCACGACCCCCGACCCGGGGTCGGGCGACGACACGACATCGGGCGGGGACGGCGCTCCGAACGGCGACCGCGGTCCGGCCGGCGACCAGGGCGACCGGACCGGCGCCCCGGGGTCACCCGCCGACACGACCTCGGCGAACGCGACCCTGGGCACGGCGCCCGGCGGCGCCGCGACCACCCCGGCCGGCGAACCGGCCCCCGGTGCGACCCCCGCCCCCGTGGACTGCGCCGCCGGCGCGGCCCCGGCGGTCCCGTCCTACCCGGGCGCGGCGACCACCGCCGCCGTCGCGCACGGCTGGGGCGAGCCCACCAAGGTCGACGACTTCGACGGCGACGCCCTCACGGGCTGGAGCCCCTACGACGGACCCGGCCACGCCGGCAAGGGGACCCGTTCCCCGTCGGCGATCTCGGTGAAGGACGGCCTGCTCACCATCGACGGCGACGCCGACGGCACCACCGGCGGCATGGCCTGGTCGGACAGCAGCCAGAAGTACGGCCGCTGGGAGGGCCGGGTGCGGGCACCCGCGTCGGACCCGTCGTACAACGCGCTGCTGCTGCTCTGGCCCACTGCCGAGGACTTCCCGGTCGGCGGTGAGATCGACTTCATGGAGATGACCGACCACACCCGGCAGAAGACCAACCTGTTCCTGCACTACGGCGAGGACAACTCCCAGGTCCAGGGCTCGGTCGACATCGACGCGACCCAGTGGCACAACTGGGCGGTCGAGTGGACGCCGAAGGGTGTGACCGCCTTCGTCGACGGCAAGCAGTGGTGGCACACCGACGACACCTCGGTCCTGCCTCCCGGGCCGATGCACCTGACGATCCAGCTCGACTGGTTCCCCAAGGGCGGCGGTGACGTGAAGCCTTCGGAGATGCAGGTCGACTGGGTCCGCCAGTACGCCCTGCCCGAGTCCGGGAAGGGCGGGGACGGCTCCGGCGACGCGGGCGGCGACGACGAGGGGCTCCTCGACGGACTGCTGCACCGCATCACCGAGGGCGGTCCGGACCGGGAGCCCGGCTCGGCGACCCGCGGCGCGAGCGGCACGTGATCAGCGGTACTCCATGACCATCACCGCGGTCGCGCCCGGGGTGAGCGCGCGGTAGGAGTGCGGGCGGTCGGCCGGGAACGTCAGATGGTCCCCCGGATCCAGCTCGACCTCCTCGCCCTCCGGCCCGATCACCCACCGGCCCGCCGACACCACCACGTGCTCGACGGTGCCGGGGGAGTGCGCGTCGGCGGCCCGGGGCGGCCCCGGCTCGCAGGTGGCCAGGTGCAGGTCGCGGCGCGCCCCCGGTGGGCACGGGGACAGCAGTGCTCCGGTGTAGGCGGCCTCCTCCGACCGGATCGCGGGACGGTCGGCGAACCGCACCACCCGCACCGTCGACGACGGCGGCTCCACCAGCGCGCTGAACGGGACCTCGGCGACGACCGCGATCGCCCAGAGCGTCTCCACACTCGGGTTCCCGGTCCCCGCCTCCAGCTGCGACAACGTCGACTTCGCGATGCCCGCCCGGCGGGCGAGCTCGGCCGAGGAGATGCCGAGGCGCTCCCGTTCCCGGCGGATGGCCGCCGCGATCGTCGCGAGCGGTGGCCCAGGCGTTCGATTCATCGGTCTCCTCGTTCGACTTGACGAACACAGCCGCTGTTGTTCACTGCATCGGGCATGCGTTCGATACAGCGAACGACCCGCGGGGACGTCCGCGACGCCGTCACCATCTCGGTGGCCGTCGCCGTCGTCGGGGTCTCCTTCGGCGCGCTCGCGCCGGCCGCCGGGTTGTCCCCGGCCATGACGATGGCGATGTCGCTGCTCGTGTTCGCGGGCGGCGCCCAGCTGCTCGTCACCGGAGTGCTGGCCGCCGGGGGCGGTGTGTGGGCCGCCGTCGCCGCGGGGCTGGTGCTCAACCTGCGGCACCTGCCGTTCGGCCTGGCCCTGGCCCGTCACCTGGGCGGAGGCTGGGCGCGGCTGCCCGCGGCGCACGTCGTCACCGACGAGTCGACGGCGTTCGTGCTGGCCCGCACCGACGTCCCCGGGCGGGGATGGCGCGCGTTCCGCATCCTCGGCGTCGCGAAGTACCTCTGCTGGCAGCTCGGCACCGCGGCCGGTCTGGTGCTCGGGGCGAGCGTGCCGGACCCGGCCGCGTTCGGGCTCGACGCAGCCTTCCCGGCCGCGCTGCTGGCCATGCTCGTCCCGATGCTGCGCCGGGTCGACGCCCGTCGGGTCGGCGCAGCCGCCGCCACCCTGTCGCTGGCCTGCGCGCCGTTCCTGCCCGCGGGCCTGCCCGTGCTGGCCGGCCTGCTCGGCGTCGGCGCGGCCGGCCGGACCACGGGGGAGCAGCCGTGACCGTCGCCGCGCTGCTCGTCCTCGCCGGCGGGACCTACCTCATGCGGCTGCTGCCGCTGGTCCTGCACGACCGGGTCGCCCTGTCCCCGCGCACCGTGCGCCTGGTCGAGCTGGGAGCGGTCGGGCTGCTCGTCGCGCTCGTCGCGACCGGCACCTGGTTCGAGGGGGCCGGGTTCGCCGGCTTGGCCCGCCCGGCCGGGGTCGCCGTGGCCGCCGGTGCGCTGCTGCTGCGGGTGCCGTTCGTGCTGGTCGTCGTCCTCGCCGCGGCGACGACGGCCGGGCTGCGGCTGGCCGGGATCGGCTGAGCCGGTCGTCACCCCGGCGCGCGCCCCGCGCCGGGGCCCGCGAGGATCGACCCATGCACGTGCTCGTCCTCGGCGCCACCGGCTACGTCGGCTCCCGGCTCGTCCCGCGCCTGCTCGACGCCGGCCACGACGTCCGGGTGCTCGCCCGCACCCCGGGCAAGCTGGCCGCGCACCCGTGGGGGGAGGCGGTCGACGCGGTCCGTGGCGACGCCCGGGAACCGGCCGACGTGCGCCGGGCCTGCGAGGGTGCCGACGCCGTCGTCCACCTGGTGCACGCCATGGACGGCCCCGGCTACGCCGACCGCGACCGCACCGCCGCGCACGCGCTGGCCGACGGCGCCGCCGCGGCCGGTGTACGCCGCATCGTCTACCTGGGCGGGCTGCAGCCCGAGGCCGGCACCCGGCGGGTGTCGCAGCACCTGTCCTCGCGCCGCGAGGTCGGGGACATCCTGCTCGCCGGGCCCGTCCCGACCGCCGTGCTGCGGGCCGGGATCGTCGTCGGCACCGGCTCGGCCAGCTTCGAGATGATCCGGCACCTCACCGAGACCGCGATGGGCGGTCCGCTGGTCCTGCCGCTGCCCGACCGCGCCTGGAACCGGATCCAGCCGATCGCCGTCGACGACGTGCTGTACGACCTCGTCGGCTGCCTCGACCTGCCCGCCGGGGTGGACCGGGCGTTCGACGTCGGTGGTCCCGACGTGCACACCTACCGGTCCCTGATGAGCGAGTTCGCCGCCGAGGCAGGACTGCTGCGGCCGTTCCCGGTGCCCGTCCCGCTGTCCGCGCCGCGGCTCACCGCCCGCGCCGTCGCCGCGCTCACCCCGGTCGGCCGCGGGCTGGCCGAGCCGCTGGTCGAGTCCATGCGTCACGAGCTGGTGGCCGACCCCGACGACCTCGCGGCCCTCGACGCGCTCATCGGCACCCCGCCCGGCGGCCGGACCCCGTACCGCACGGCGGTCCGCCGCGCCCTCGACGGCGTCGGCGCGGCCGGGCCGGGGCCCTCCGACCCGCCCGGCACCGGTCCGCTGGAGTGGTCGACGACCGACACCCACGACGTCGCCGCTCCCGCCCGCGCCGTCTGGTCGGTGATCGAGACGCTCGGCGGCCCGCACGGCTGGTACACCGTCCCGGGCGTCGCGACGCTGACCGGCCACCTCGACGTCCTCGCCGGTGGGCCCGGTGTCGTCCCGCGCCGGCACGGCGACGGCCCGGCCCGCCTCGTCCCGGGAGAGCCCCTGGACCGCTGGACCGTCGAGACCGTCGAACCGGGGCGGCGGCTGGTGCTGCGCGCCGCGGACCGGCTCCCCGGCGACGCCCGGCTCGAGCTCACCGTCACCCCGACCGACCGGCTGACCAGCCGCTACACCCAGACCCTGCGGTTCACCCCACGCGGGATGGCCGGGCGGCTGGGATGGCTGGCGGCCTACCCGTCGCAGCGCTTCGTGTTCGCCGTGATGGCGCGGACCCTCGCCGGGGTCGCCGAGACCCGCTACCGGCGCGACGTCCGCGCCCTCTGACCCCTCCGGGGTGCCCCCAGGGGAACTCTCGTAGCGCTCTAAGCCACGAGAGTTCCCCTGGGGGCGACGGGGGCGGCGCCTCAGTCCCGGCTGCGGGCCTGGGCCACCTGCTCGGCGCGGTCCTCGGCCGCGAGCCGGGTCAGCTCGGCTCCGGCCTCGGGGTCGCGGGTCAGGTTCTCGCCCGACTCCGGGTCGAACACGTGGATCTTCCGCGCGTCCAGCCAGAACTCGGCGTCGCGGCCCTCCCGGATCCGGCTGGTCGAGTCGATCGACACGATCGCCTGCGTACGCAGCTGATCGGCGTCGAGCTCCCGCGACAGCTCCTTGAGCTTGGTCTCCACCTCGGCCGGGGCCTCGTAGGGGATGTAGGCGTACTGCGAGTCGCCCAGCCACTCGGTCACGTCGACCTTCGCGGTGAAGGTCGACCCGACGTGGCGCTTGGCCTCGTCGACCAGGGAGGCGTCCTCGAAGTACTCCGGCCGGATGCCGACCAGCACCAGCTCGCGTCCGGCGACCTTCTCGGCGCGCGCGGCGTCGAGCTCGATCGGGCCGAACGGCGTCTCCAGCTTGTTCCCGGCCACGGTCGCGGGCAGGAAGTTCATCGGCGGCGACCCGATGAATCCGGCGACGAACAGGTTGACCGGCTGCTCGTAGAGCTCGCGCGGCGAGGCGACCTGCTGGATGACGCCCTTGCGCAGGACACAGACCCGGTCACCGAGGGTCATCGCCTCGGTCTGGTCGTGCGTGACGTAGACGGTGGTGATACCGAGGCGGCGCTGCAGGCGGGCGATCTCGGTGCGCATCTGCCCGCGCAGCTTCGCGTCCAGGTTGGACAGCGGCTCGTCGAACAGGAACGCGTCGGCGTCACGGACGATGGCACGACCCATCGCGACCCGCTGGCGCTGACCGCCGGACAGATTCGCGGGCTTGCGCTGCAGGTGCTCACCCAGCTCCAGGACCTTCGCCGCGGTGTCGACCTTCTGCTTGATCTCGTCCTCGGGCGCCTTGGCCAGGCGCAGCGGGAACGCGATGTTCTCGAAGACCGACAGGTGCGGGTAGAGCGCGTAGTTCTGGAACACCATCGACAGGTTGCGGTCCCGCGGGGCCTTGTCGTTGACGCGGTTGCCGGCGATGACCATGTCGCCGGAGGTGATGTCCTCCAGACCGACGATCATCCGCAGCAGTGTCGACTTCCCGCAGCCGGACGGGCCGACGAGGATCATGAACTCGCCGTCGGCGATGTCCATGCTCACGTCGTTCACGGCCGGGAAGCCGTCCCCGTACTTCTTGACGATGTTCTTCATCTCGATCGACGCCATGGCCGGTCGGTTCCTCTCTCTGTGTACGGGGTGTCAGCCCTTGACGGCGCCGTTGGTCAGACCGGCGACGATGCGCCGCTGGAACAGCAGGACGAGCACGACGACGGGGATGGTCACGATCACGGCGGCGGCGGCGATCGGGCCGTTGGGCGACTCGAACTGCGAGGCCCCGGAGAACAGGCCCAGCGCGGCCGGGACCGGGCGGGACGCGCCGGTCGAGGTCAGCGAGATGCCGTAGGCGAAGTCGTTCCAGGCGATGAAGAACGCCAGGATCGCGGTGGTGAACACCCCGGGCGTCGCCAGCGGGACGATCACCTTGCGGAACGCCTGCCAGGTGGTGGCGCCGTCGACCTGCGCGGCCTGCTCCATCTCCCACGGGATCTCGCGGAAGAACGCCGACATGGTCCAGATCGACAGCGGCAGGGTCAGCGACAGGTAGGGGATGATCAGGCCGGGCCAGGTGTCGTAGAGCCCGATCTGGCGCCACAGGTTGAACAGCGGCGTCACGATCGAGATGACCGGGAAGATCGCCACCGCCAGCGCGGTCGACAGGATCAGCTTCTTGCCCCGGAAGTCGAGCCGGGCGATCGCGTAGGCGGCGAACATCGACAGCACGCACGCCAGGAACGTCGCGATGATGCAGATGCCGAAGGAGTTGCGCAGCGCGGGCAGGAACAGCCCGGCCGCGTCCCCGACGAGGATCTGGGAGTAGTTGCTCCACGACACCGAGGTCGGGAGGAACTGCTTGTTGGCGATGTCGTCGCTCGACTTCAGCGACAGCGACACGATCCAGCCCACCGGGAACAGGGCGTAGACGACGATCGCGATGCCGGCGACGATCCAGAGGACTCTCTCGCGGGTGGACATCACTTCTCCCCTCGGGCCTGGGACAGGTCGACCTTGAACCCCTTGATGAACCCGATGCAGATGATCACGACGGACAGGAACAGCAGCACCGACACCGCGGAGCCGAGTCCGATCTCGACGCGGGCGATGGTCTGGCGGTAGGCCAGGAACGACACCGTCTCGGTGCTGTTCGCCCCGGCCGTCATCACGAACACCGAGTCGAACACGCGGAACGCGTCCAGGGTCCGGAACAGCAGGGCGACCATGATCGCCGCCTTCATGTTCGGGAGGGTGACCTTCCACATCCGCTGCCACCAGGTCGCGCCGTCGACGCGGGCGGCCTCCTGCAGCACGTCGGGCACCTGGGCCAGACCCGCGAGCAGCAGCAGCGAGATGAACGGGGTGGTCTTCCAGATCTCGGCCAGGCAGATCACGAACAGCGACGAGCCGGTCGAGCCGAACCAGTCGGTGTCGGCCGAGATCCCGGGCAGCCAGCCGAACCAGGAGTTCACGAAGCCCGAGTCGAGGGAGAACGCGTACTGCCAGGCGAACGCCGACACGACCGTGATGACCGCGTAGGGGATCAGGATCGCAGCGCGCAGCACCGGCCGGATCGCCTTGAGCGCGTTCATCATGACCAGCGCGAGCAGGAAGCCCAGGACCAGCTCGACCGCGACGGTGACCACGGTGATGAACACCGTGACGCCGAAGGAGGTCCACCAGATCGAGTCGGTGAGGATGACCGCGTAGTTCTTCAGGCCGACGAAGGAGATGTTGTCCGGGTCGGTCAGCCGGTAGTCGAACAGCGAGTAGTAGACGGCCTGGATGATCGGGTAGGCCGTCACCAGCAGCATCACCGCGAACGCCGGGCCCGCGAGGTACCAGCCGAGCTTCTGCTCGGCCCGGCTGCGGTCACTGGCACCGCGCGGGGCCGGGGAGGCCCCGGTCCCGGTCCCGGGCCGCTCGGTCGTCGTGGTCACAGCAGCTCCTCCTTGGCGAGGACCGCCTTGATCAGCGCGGCGGTCGCGGGGCCGACGGTCGGCGGGTCGATGCCCGCGGTCGGGTGGTAGGTGCGCTGGATGGACTCGGAGACCTCGCTGTAGTACGCCGTCTGCGGGCGCGGCTTGGCCTGCTGCAGCGACTGCGCGATGACCGGGGCCATCGGGAACTTCTGCACCACGTCCGGGTCGGTGAACACCGAGATCCGGGCGGCCGGGTTGCCGTTGGTGAGGAAGTACTGCTTCTGGTTCTCGGTCGAGGTGATGCACTCGGTGGCCTGGTAGGCCAGGTCGGTGTGCCTGCTGAAGGCGCCGACGCCGAGGTTGATGCCGCCGTAGGGCGGGGCCGAGGGCCTGCCGGCCTCGGTCTGCGGGTAGAGCGCCCAGCCGAAGTCGTCCGGCGTGGACTGGGGGACGGTCCCCTCCTCGACGGCGCTGTTGACCTTGCCCCAGACGAACGGCCAGTTCACCTGGAACATCGCGTCACCGGACTGGAAGGCGTTGGAGTTCTCGTCCTCGGAGTTGGTCGAGAAGCCGGGACCACCGACGGCCGAGACCGCCTTCATGATCTCGGCGGCCTTCGTCGCGGCGGGGGAGTCCAGGCCGAGCTGGACGCCCTCCGGGTTCTGCGGCGAGGCGTTGGTGACGATCTGCCCGCCGCCGCCCTCGACCAGCGCGTTCAGCCAGACGGTCAGCGACTCCGCGCGGATGCCCTGCGCGGCGATGATCGAGTTCTTGGCCTGCGCGGTCTGCACGACCTGGTCCCAGGTGACCGGCTTCGACAGGTCCAGCCCGGTGCCGGCGACCTGCGACTTGCGGTACCAGAGCAGCTGGGTGTTGGCCCAGAACGGCACCGTGACGAGCTCACCGTTCCAGCTCGCGCCCTCCTTCGCGGAGTTCACGATCCCGGCGGTGGTCCGCTGCGCGACCTCCTCGGGCACCGGGGCCAGGAACTTCGCCTCGGCGAACTCGGGGATGTAGGGCGGGTCGATGGACATGATGTCGATCGAGCTGTCGTTGGCCGCGAGCCGGCGGATCAACTGCTGACGCTGTTCCGCGGACTGGCGCGGCAGCACCGACACCGCGATCTGGTACTGCCCGTTCGACGCCGCCGAGCAGCGCTGGGCGATCTCCGCCTGCCCCCCGTCGTCGGGGTTGATGTACCAGTTGAGGACCGGCGGGCCCGCGGGTGCGCCTCCGCAGCCCGCCAGCAGGGCGAGGGCGACGGTGGCCGCACCGGCGGCCAGCGTCCTCCTCCACCGTGTGCGACGCATGGTCAACTCCGAACTCCCGTGTCCGATACCGCTGCTTGGGTCCCGTCGCTCGTCGGCGACGTTGGAAGCGTTTCCAACCGAGACTGTGGGCCTTTCACCCAGGAGTGTCAAGACTCACATCGGTCAGGCTGGTAGCCGACGATCCTTACTGATCGACAGGCGATGGTCCAGCGCAGTCGGATAACATCCGCTCTTGCAATCGCTTCCAGCTTTGGGCATACATGTGTCGTGCCCGAACCGGTCAACCTGGCCGACGTGGCCCGGCTGGCCAAGGTCTCACCGGCCACCGCGTCACGCGCGCTCAGCGATCACCCCCACGTCGCCGAGGCCACCCGCGCCCGCGTGTGGGAGGCCGCGCGCGCCCTGGAGTACGTCGTGAGCCCGGACGCCTCCGGGCTCGCGCGGGGCACGACGGGGCGGATCGCCGTCGTCGTCCCGCACCTGTCGCGGTGGTGGTTCGGGGCGGCGCTGGAGGGGCTGTCCGAGGTGGTGCGCGAGGCCGGGCGCGACGTGCTGCTCTACCACCTGGGCGACGCCGCGGCCCGGCGCGCGTTCTTCGCCGAGCTGCCCGCCCGCCGGCGTGCCGACGCCGTCGTGCTGCTGGGGTTCGGGGTCGACGACGCCGAGCGCGCCCGGCTGGAGCGGATCGGCGTCGGCATCGTGTCGGCGGGGACCCGGATCGGCAATCACCCCTCGGTGTCGATCGACGAGTGCGTCGCCGGTCGCCAGGCCGTCGACCACCTGCTCCACCTCGGACACCGGAGGATCGGGATGATCGTCACCACCGACCCGGAGCTCGACCCGGGCCAGCCCGAGGGGCGTGCCGCCGCCTACCGGGCGGCGCTCTCCGACGCCGGCGTGGAACACGACGCCGCCCTGACGGTGAGCGTGCCCTGGAGCCCGGAGGGCGGGGCGCGGGCGATGGGGGAGCTGCTCGGGCTGTCCGACCCGCCGACGGCGGTCTACGCCCACACCGACGAGGTCGCCCTCGGCGCCGTCGGCACGCTGCGCCGGGCCGGGCTCGCGGTGCCCGGCGACGTGTCGGTCATCGGTATCGACGACCACCCGCTGGCCGCGCTGACCGATCTGTCCACCGTGGCCCAGCCGGCGGCCGAGCAGGGTGCCGTGGCGGCCCGGATGGCGCTGGCGACGCTGGCCGGCGAGCCGGTCGAACCGCTCGCCACCCTGCCGACCCGGCTGGTCATCCGCGGCTCCACCGCCCCACCGGCCCGCGGCGTGCGGGGGGTGTCCTGAATGGACGCTCCGCCGGAGCTGGTGCTGCGGGCCCCCGGCCCCGAGCTGATCGCGCTGCCCTGGAACGAGCCGCTGGAACGGTGGGACGAGATGCGGGTCCCGCTGCGCGACATGGAGGTCGGCCCCAGCCGGCACCTCGTCCGTTTCGTCGAGGCCGACGGTGCACTGTGGGCGCTCAAGGACATGCCGGAGCGGATCGCCCGTCGCGAGTACGACGTGCTGCGGCGCCTCGAGCACCAGTGCCTGCCCGCGGTCCGCCCGGCCGGGCTGGTGAACCAGCCGGCGCACGAGACCGCGATCCTGGTGACCCGCTACCTCGCCGGGTCCTGGCAGTACCGCAGGCTGTTCCTGCGGCTGCCCCCGAACCGGCCGCGGCACCGCGCCCGGCTGTTCGACGCGATGATCTCGCTGCTGGTCGAGCTGCACCGGCACGGCGTGTTCTGGGGGGACTGCTCGCTCAACAACACCCTGTTCACCCGCGACGGGCAGACCCTGCAGGCCTTCCTCGTCGACGCCGAGACCAGCGAGGTGCACCCGGACGGCCTGTCCGACGGTCAGCGCGAGCACGACGTGACGATCCTGGTCGAGAACGTCGCCGCCGGGATGATCGACCTCGCGACCTCGCTGGAGCGCCCGCCGGAGATGATCCCGCAGCTCATCGACGAGGCGACCGCCCTGCCCGAGCGCTACCGGGAGCTGTGGGAGGCGCTGCACACCTCGCCGGTCTTCGCCTTCGGCGACCGCTACCGCGTCGAGGGCGCCATCCGGGAGCTCAACGACCTGGGCTTCGCCGTCGACGAGGTGTCCCTGCTCCCGATCGGCGACGGCCGGTCGCGGCTGCACATCGCCGTCGGCGACCGCAACTACCACTCCGAGACGCTGCGCAGGCTGACCGGTGTCGGCGTGGGGGAGGGCCAGGCCCGGATCCTGCTGGGCGACCTCAACGCCCACCGCGACTGGATGCAGCGGCGCACCGGTCACCCGGTGTCGGAGCGCGCGGCCGCCCGCAGCTGGATCGACCACTGCCTCGAGCCCGGATCGGCCCGCGCGCACACCGCGCTCGGCGGTGCCGGCGATCCGGTGCAGGCGTACTGCGACCTGCTGGAGGTGCGCTGGCTGTTGTCCGAACGGGCCGGCGCCGACGTCGGCAACGAGACCGCGCTGGCCGCCCTCGGGGGGCACGCCCCGACCGACTCGGCGGCCAAGATGGCCGTCGCCGACGCCCCCACCGGGCCGCTGCCGCGGATCCCCGCGGACGACGCCGACGAGCGGTGACGCGCGTCATCACATCGTTGACGCCACGGTAACCACACTCCCGGCGGTACTGTTCCGGGCCGTGTCCATTCCCGGTCCCGGTTACGCCATCACCGCACGCGTCGACGCCCCCGCCCACCCCACCTCGGCCGGTGACCTCACCGCCGCCGTCGGCCAGGTCGGTGGCGTCGTGACCGCCTTCGACGTCGTCGAGGCGCGCACCGAGAGTCTCGTCGTCGACATCTCGGTCAACGCCCGCAACACCGAGCACGTCGAGGAGATCAAGACGGCCATCGAGCAGCTCGAGGGCTTCTCGGTCCGCAAGGTCTCGGACCGGACCTTCCTGCTCCACCTCGGCGGCAAGATCGAGGTGCGGTCCAAGGTGAACCTCCGCACCCGTGACGACCTGTCGCGCGCCTACACCCCGGGCGTCGCGCGGGTGTCGATGGCGATCGCGGAGAACCCGTCCGACGCCCGGCGCCTGACGATCAAGCGCAACACCGTCGCCGTCGTCACCGACGGGTCCGCGGTGCTCGGCCTGGGCAACATCGGCGCCGCCGCGGCGATGCCGGTCATGGAGGGCAAGGCGGCGCTGTTCAAGCAGTTCGCCAACGTGGACGCCTGGCCGGTCTGCCTCGACACCCAGGACACCGAGGAGATCATCCGCACCGTCCAGCTGATCGCCCCCGGCTACGGCGGCATCAACCTGGAGGACATCGCCGCGCCGCGCTGCTTCGAGATCGAGCGCCGGCTGCGCGAGCTGCTCGACATCCCGGTCTTCCACGACGACCAGCACGGCACCGCCGTCGTCGTCCTCGGCGCCCTGCGCAACGCGCTGCGCGTGGTCGGCAAGAAGTTCTCCGACATCCGCGTCGTCGTCTGCGGGGTCGGCGCGGCCGGCTCGGCGATCATCCGGCTGCTCGGCTCGGAGCAGACCGCCGACGTGGTCGCGGTCGACGTGGACGGCATCGTCCACACCGGACGCGAGGGGATGGACGACAACCTCGTCTCGATCGCCGCGCAGACCAACAAGGACGGCAAGCAGGGCACCCTGGCCGACGCGCTCGTCGGGGCCGACGTCTTCATCGGGGTCAGCGCGCCGAACCTGTTCGGCGAGGACGAGCTGCGGACCATGAACGACGACTCGATCGTGTTCGCACTGGCCAACCCGGACCCAGAGGTCGACCCGACGCTGGCGATGAAGCACGCCGCCGTCGTCGCGACCGGCCGGTCGGACTACCCGAACCAGATCAACAACGTGCTCGCGTTCCCCGGTGTGTTCCGCGGGCTGCTCGACGCCCAGGCGCACGACATCACCGACGAGATGATGCTCGCCGCGGCCGAGGCGATCGCCGACGTCGTCGCCGAGCCGAACCCGTCGTTCATCGTGCCGAGCGTGTTCGACCAGAGCGTGGCCCCGGCCGTCGCCGAGGCGCTGCGCGGTGCCGCCGCGAAGCAGGCGAAGCGCGGCGAGGTCGAGGCGGGCTGACCGGCTCACCGGGGGACGACCACCCCGGGCGGCGCGGGCACGGGGACGTGCTCGGCGGGGGAGGCCGCCGCGGCGACGAGTACGGCCAGCGCCGCCGTCGTCCCGAGCGCGAACCGGCGGGGTCGCGGCACGCGCACCGGGCGCGCCGGGGCGTCCGGCACGGGCACGGCCGTCACGAACGCGGCCGCGGCGTCGTCGAGGCCCCGGCCCTCGGCGGCGGCGGCACGGACCGCGCCGGCCGTTGCGACCGGGAGCGGCAGCTCGACGGTGGTCGCGACCGGGATCGGCAGCCGGTGCACCCCGATCCGGTAGGTCCGCGCCAGCCCGCTGCGCTCCGGGTCGCCCAGCGCGGGCCCGCAGAACAGCACCAGCGGTGCCCCGGCGCCGGCCCGCCAGCCGTGCTCGCCCTCGACGACGAGACCCCACAGCGCGACGCAGCCCAGCACGGTGCCGGGACCGAACCCGACGCCGCCGACCCGGGCCGGGTCGCGGACCGCGTGCACACCGCAGGTGCAGGCCGGGTCCGGTGCCTCGTGTCCGCGCAGCTCGCAGTGCGCGGCGAGGGCGCCGCCGGGCGGCCACTCGGTGGCCACGTGCACCGGGGACCGCAGCCGCGGCGCGGTGGGCGGGCCCGCGACACGCCAGCACCGCCAGCCGACGACGACGCCCGCGACGTCCGGTGCGGTGCCGTCCGACGGTGTCAGCGCGGGGCACACACCGGTTCACCGGCCCGGTCGGGGACCCGCCGTGGCATGCCGTCCGGGACCGGCGCGGCCGGTGTCGCCACCCCATCGGTCGGCGGGTGCGCCGGCGCCCGGTCCGGGTCGCCCGGCGCAGCCAGGGGTTCGGCCCGGAAGACCCGCACCGTCGCTCCGATGTCCATGACGCCCCACCCCCGTGTGCCCGGGCGGGGCCGTGCCCGGCACCGCGCGAAGGCCCAGGATCCGTCCTGCACCCCGGGGCGCGGCACCGCCGTACGGTGCCGCGGCTCACCCCCGGACGGGCGGTTACCGCAGGTCGCACGGGTCTAGGCTGGCGTGCATGGCGGTGAGGATCGGTGTGCTGGCCCTGCAGGGCAACGTCCGCGAGCACGTGGCGGCGCTGACCGCGGCGGGCGCCGAGGCCGTGCCGGTCCGCCGTGCGTCCGAGCTGGCCGCGGTGGACGGCATCGTCCTGCCCGGCGGCGAGTCGACGACCATGTCCAAGCTGCTCGACACCTTCGAGCTGCTGGAGCCGCTGCGGGCCCGGCTCCGCGACGGGCTGCCCGCCTACGGATCGTGCGCAGGCATGATCCTGCTGGCCGAGGAGATCCTCGACGGCCGCCCCGACCAGCACCAGCTCGGCGGGCTCGACGTCGTCGTGCGGCGCAACGCCTTCGGCCGCCAGGTCGACTCGTTCGAGACCGATCTGGACTTCACCGGGCTCATCGGTGGTCCGGTGCACGCGGTCTTCATCCGCGCCCCGTGGGTGGAGAAGACCGGCGGCGACGTCGAGGTGCTCGCCTCCGTCCCGGACGTCACGAGCGCCGGTGCCGACGCCGGTGAGGCGGCCGGGCGCGCGGTCGCGATCCGGCAGGGCCCAGTGCTCGCCACGTCGTTCCACCCCGAGCTGACCGGGGACCGGCGGGTGCACGCGCTGTTCGTCGACATGGTGCGCGCCGCAGGCTGACCCCCCACGGGGGTGGGGGATACCCCAGGTCCACCGGGGGGAGCGCCGTGTGGGCCGGCCGGCCCGGCGCGGGGACCCTGGAGAGCATGACCACCACCGTCGTGCCCAGCGGGTCGCGCCCCGTCCTGCCCTCCGCGGTGGGCCTCAGCGTCGCGCTGTGGCTCGGCGCCATCCTGGCCGGGCTCGCCGAGTCCCTGGTCCGGCTGGCCGCACCGGTGCCGCCCGCGACCGGGGAGCTGGCCGTCCGCGCCGGCATCTACCTGGTCCTGGGCGTGGTCGTGCTGCAGCTGCGCTCCGGGCACGGCGTGTACCGGTGGACCGTCCTCGGCGTGCTCGGTGTGCTCGGGACGGCCTCACTGGTCGTCGAACCGGTGCGTGCCCTCGCCGACGGGGGCTCGGTCGGGCTGTTCCTGGTGTCCGCGACCGCGCCCGAGCTCGTCGCGGCGGCGCTGCGCGGGCTGCACGTGGCCGAGGTGATCGCCGCCGTCGTGCTGCTCTTCCACCCCGCCGCCCGGGCCTTCTACCGGACGACCTCACCCTCGACGACGGTCGTCGCCGCGCCGGCGGGGATCCGGTAGCGGATCAGCCGGGAGCTGTTCGCGACGACCGCGACGCTGGAGGCGTTGTGCAGGATCGCCGCGACCACCGGTGACATCGCCCCGCCGGCGGAGACCAGCAGCCCGGCCGCGTTCACCGCGATCGACATGCCGTAGTTCTGCCGGATCAGGGTGATCGAGCGCCGCCCCAGGTCACGCAGGTCGAGCAGCGCGTGGAGGTCGTCGGCGGCGAGGGCGACGTCCGCGGTCTCGACCGCCACGTCGGTCCCGGCCACGCCCATCGCGATCCCGATGTCGGCCAGCGCCAGCGCGGGGGCGTCGTTCGTGCCGTCGCCGATCATCGCGACGGTGTGGCCCTGCGCCTGCAGCGCCCGGACCACGTCCTGCTTCTGCTCGGGCATGACCTCGGCGCGGTACTCGGTGATGCCGAGCTCCTCGGCGACGGCCTTCGCGGTCTGCGGGTGGTCGCCGGTGAGCATGACGATCCGGGTGACGCCGTCGGCGCGCAGCCGCTCCAGCACGTCGCGGGCCTCGGTCCGCACGGTGTCGCGCAGCGAGACCAGGCCGACCAGCGCGCCGTCGACGGCGAGCAGCAGGGGGGTCTCCGAGGCCTTCTGCAGTCGCCGCACCCAGTCCGCCGCCTTGCGCGGGACCGTGACGCCCTGGGCGCGGAGCAGGTCGCGTGAGCCGATCAGCAGTACCCGGCCGTCGGCCTGGACCCGCATGCCCTGGCCGAGCAGGACCTCGCACTCCTCGTGCGGCGGGATCTCGATCCGCCGCTCCTCGGTGGAGCGGATGACCGCCTGTGCCAGCGGGTGCCGGGAGTGGATCTCCGACGACGCGGCGTAGGCCAGGACCTGCTCGGGCGCCCAGTCGTCGTGGAAGGAGATGACGTTGGTGACGACCGGGCGGCCCTGGGTGAGCGTGCCGGTCTTGTCGAACACCACCGCGTCGACCCGGCCGGCCGCCTCGAGGTGCGCGCCGCCCTTGATGAGGATGCCGCGCCGCGCGCCGTTGCCGATCGCCGCGGAGATCGCCGTCGGGGTGGACAGGCCGACCGCGCACGGGCAGGCGATGAGCAGCATCGTCATCGCGCGCCGCACGTCGCGGGTGACGACCAGGGTCAGCGCCGAGAGCAGGAACGAGGCCGGCACGAACCGGCGGGAGAAGTTCTCGCCGACGGTCTGGATCGGGGCGCGGTCGCCCTGGGCCTGCTCGACCCGGTCGATGATCCGCCCGATCGCGGTGTCCTGCCCGACGGCGGTGGCGCGCACGACGATCCGGCCGCGCAGCAGCACCGACCCGGCGTGCAGGACGGCCCCGGGGGCGACCGAGACGGGCAGCTGCTCGCCGGTGATCGCGGCCTGGTCGACCACGCCCTCGCCGGCGACGACCTCGCCGTCGACCGGGAGCACGATCCGCTCGTGCACCACGACCTCGTCGCCCACCGACAGGTCGGCGATGTCGATCTCGATCTCGGTGCCGTCGGCCAGCCGGGTCCAGGTGCGGGTGGTGGCGCCGGTCAGGAGCTCGGAGATCGCGCGCCGGGAGCGGCGCAGCGTGAGGTCCTGCAGGTACTCGCCGATGTTGAGCAGCCACAGCACGGTCAGCGCGACGACGTTCTCGCGCAGCACGAGGCTGGCGACGGTCGCCGCGGACACCAGCGCGTCGGTACCCGCGCCCTTCCCGCCGGCCAGCGAGCGGAGCGCGCCGCGCAGGAACGGGTAGCCGGTGAAGATCGTGACGCCGGTGGCGACGGTGCGGCTGGCCGGCCCGAGCAGCGGCGGGCGGCGCAGCGCGTAACGGCGGAAGCCGAGCGCGGCGAGCGCGACCCCGCCGACGACCAGCCGGGCCAGCTCCCCGTTGTGCTGGTCGGCCGAGCGAGGGGTGCGGGCCGCGGTGGCCTCCGGCTCGGCGCCGAGGCCCTTGCCGATGGCCTCGACGAGTTCGACCCGGTCGCAGCCCGGGCGGTACCAGACGACGACGTTGCCGGTGCGCGGGTAGGCGTGCACCTGCCGCACCCCGCCGACGTGGTCCAGCTCGTCCTCGACGGCCACGGCCAGCGCGGTCCGCCCGCGCAGGGCCGGGACGGCGAAGCGGATGCGGCCCGCGGCGTCGCTGAGGACGGTGGCGTCCGGGCCGGCGGTGTCGGTGCTCACGGTCTCGCTCGTCTCGCTCGTCGTGCCCGGAGGACCGGGATCAGTGCCCGTGCCCGTGCCCGTGGCCGTTGCCCGGGGCGGGGGCCTCCTCGCCGATGCGGCCGCGGGCCTCGGCGACGATGTCGGCGGTCGCCAGCCGGGCCTTCTCGGCGCCGGTCTCGGCGGCTCGTGCGCCCTTGAGGCCCCAGGTCGTCATCGAGACGGCGGCCTCGCGGACGGCGCCGGAGCGCGCGACCTTCTTGACGCCGTCGTAGGCGACCGCGCCGGCCAGCCCGCTCACGACGAGCCCGACGGCCTTGCCTGCCACTGCTCCGAACACGTGCGCTCCTCTCGCGACCGGCGCCCGGTGCAGGTGCCGATAACGGTTGTCAGAGTAGTCCGCGCCGGGTTCCCGGCGGGACGTGGTGGCGAAGCATGGTCGATCATGCATGTGTCGGTGCCGGGGGGGTGCGCGCGGGCCCGGCCCGGCGCGGAGCCGCGTCGTCGGTAATATTGACGGGTTCCCGCAGGTCGGCCCGACCGCAGCTCGCGCTGCGGGGCGTCGGACCTGCCCCTCACCGCGCGTCGCGTGCGCGGTGCGAGCACGAGAGGTGGGCAGACGAGCCGATGAGCGGTCACTCCAAGTGGGCGACGACCAAGCACAAGAAGGCCGTGATCGACGCCCGCCGCGGCAAGATGTTCGCCAAGCTGATCAAGAACATCGAGGTCGCGGCCCGGACCGGCGGCGGTGACCCCGACGGCAACCCGACGCTCTACGACGCCATCCAGAAGGCGAAGAAGAGCTCGGTCCCGAACGACAACATCGACCGTGCGGTCAAGCGTGGTTCGGGTGCCGACGCCGGCGGCGCCGACTACCAGACGATCACCTACGAGGGCTACGGCCCGAACGGGGTCGCGGTGCTGGTCGAGTGCCTGTCCGACAACCGGAACCGGGCGGCGACCGAGGTCCGGACGGCCATGACCCGCAACGGCGGCACCATGGCCGACCCGGGGTCGGTGGCGTACCTGTTCCAGCGCAAGGGCGTCGTGGTGCTGCCGAAGGCCGAGCTGTCCGAGGACGACGTGCTGATGGCCGTCCTCGACGCCGGTGCCGAGGAGGTGAACGACCTCGGCGAGAGCTGGGAGGTCGTCTCCGAGCCGACCGACGTCGTCGCGGTGCGGACCGCGCTCCAGCAGAACGACATCGACTACGACTCCGCGGAGGCGGTCTTCGTGCCGTCGATGCAGGTCGAGCTGGACGCCGACGGTGCGAAGAAGGTCTTCAAGCTGATCGAGGCGCTCGAGGACTCCGACGAGGTCCAGAACGTCTACGCCAACTTCGACGTCTCCGACGAGGTCATGGCCGAGGTCGGCTGAGGTCGCCCCGGCAGGTCCGTACGCGGCCGCGTCCCCACCCGGGGCGCGGCCGCGTTCACTGTCGGGGGTCGGTTCTAGACTCGCCGCCGATGAGCACAGCGACGCAGGGCACCCAGAAGTCGGCCTCGGCGAAGAAGAAGGCACCGGCGAAGCCGCGCCTGTTGCTGCTCGACGGCCACTCCCTGGCCTACCGGGCGTTCTTCGCGCTGCCCGCGGAGAACTTCCGCACCGGTACCGGGCAGACCACGAACGCGGTCTACGGCTTCACCTCGATGCTGATCAACCTGCTGCGCGACGAGGAGCCGACCCACCTCGCGGTCGCCTTCGACGTGTCGCGCACGACGTTCCGCTCCGAGCGCTACGCCGAGTACAAGGCGAACCGCTCGTCGACGCCGGACGACTTCCGCGGCCAGATCGACCTCATCAAGGAGGTCCTGGCCGCGCTGAACATCCCGGTGTTCGCCGTCGAGGGGTTCGAGGCCGACGACCTCATCGCCACCCTCGCCACCCAGGCCGAGGAGCGCGGCTACCAGGTGCTCATCACCACCGGCGACCGCGACGCGTTCCAGCTGGTCACCGACGACGTCACCGTCCTGTACCCCAAGCGCGGCGTGTCCGACCTCGGCCGGATCGACCCGGCCGAGGTCGACAAGCGCTACGGGCTCACCCCGACCCAGTACCCGGACTTCGCGGCGCTGCGCGGCGACCCCTCGGACAACCTGCCCTCCATCCCCGGGGTGGGGGAGAAGACCGCGGCCAAGTGGGTCCGGGAGTTCGGCTCGCTCGCCGAGCTCACCGACCGGGTCGACGAGGTCAAGGGCAAGGCCGGGGACAACCTGCGGGCCAACCTGGCGAACGTGCTGCTCAACCGCCAGCTCACCGAGCTGGTGCGCGACGTCGACCTCGGCGCCGCCCCCGAGGAGCTCGAGCTGCGCCCCTGGGACCGCGACGCGGTGCACCGCCTGTTCGACGAGCTGGAGTTCCGGGTGCTGCGCGAGCGCCTGTTCTCCACCCTGTCCTCCGCCGAGCCCGAGGCCGAGTCCGGCTTCGAGGTCTCCGGCGAGGTCGTCGCACCCGGCGCGGCGCGGGCCTGGCTCGACGCCCACGCCCGCGACGGGCGTCGGGTCGCGGTGAGCTTCGCCGGGGTCACCGGCCCGATCGCCGGGCGCGACCTCGACGGGATCGCGCTCGCCACGGGGGAGCCGACCGTCGAGCAGCGGGCCGCCGGCGCCACCCCCGGTGTCCCGGCCGCCGGCTACCTCGCGCTGACCGGCCTCACCCCGGACGACGAGGCGGCCCTGGGCGACTGGCTCGCCGACGCGTCCGTGCCGAAGGCCGCGCACGACGTGAAGGCGGTGCTGCACGCGCTGCGAGCGCGGGGCTGGACCCTGGGCGGGCTGACCAGCGACACCGCGCTCGCCGCGTACCTCGCCAAGCCCGGGCAGCGGACGTTCGACCTGGCCGATCTCGCGCTGCGCTACCTGCGCCGCGAGCTGCGCACCGAGGAGCCCGCCGACGGGCAGCTGTCGCTGCTCGGCGGTGAGGAGGAGGCCGACACCCGGGCCGCGGAGCAGGAGATGCTCGCGGCCTCGGCGATCGCCGAGCTCGCCGACGCCCTCGACGCCGACCTCGCCGAGCGGGGCGGCAGCGAGCTGCTGGCCGACCTGGAGCTGCCGCTGGCGTTCGTGCTGGCCGACTGCGAGGCGTCCGGGATCGCCGTCGACGGCGAGACCCTGTCCGACCTGGAGTCGGACTTCGGCGCCCAGGTCCGCGAGGCCGCGCGGCAGGCCTACGAGGTGATCGGCAAGGAGATCAACCTCGGCTCGCCCAAGCAGCTGCAGGTCGTGCTGTTCGACGAGCTGGAGATGCCCAAGACCAAGCGCACCAAGACCGGCTACACCACCGACGCGGACGCGCTGGCGAGCCTCTATGAGCAGACCGAGCACCCGTTCCTGCAGTTCCTGCTGCAGCACCGGGACGCGACCCGGCTCAAGGTGACCGTCGACGGGCTCATGAAGTCCGTCGCCGAGGACGGCCGGATCCACACCACCTACTCGCAGACGATCGCCGCGACCGGCCGGCTGTCCTCAACCGACCCGAACCTGCAGAACGTGCCGATCCGCACCGCCGCCGGGCGCCGGATCCGGGACGCGTTCGTCGTCGGGTCCGGCCCCGACGGCGCGCCGTACGCGGAGCTGCTCACCGCGGACTACAGCCAGATCGAGATGCGGATCATGGCCCACCTGTCCGAGGACGCCGCGCTGATCGAGGCCTTCCGCTCACAGCACGACTTCCACGCCGAGACCGCCGCCCGGGTCTTCGGCGTCGCGGCGACCGAGGTGTCGCCCGAGCAGCGCGCCAAGATCAAGGCGATGAACTACGGCCTGGCCTACGGGCTGTCGGCCTACGGCCTGTCCGGGCAGCTGCGGATCTCCACCGAGGAGGCGAAGGGGCTGATGGACGACTACTTCGCCGGGTTCGGCGGGGTGCGCGACTACCTCGCGGGAGTCGTCGACCAGGCCCGCAAGGACGGCTACACCGCCACCATCCTGGGAAGGCGGCGCTACCTGCCCGACCTGACCAGCGACAACCGGCAGCGCCGGGAGATGGCCGAGCGGATGGCGCTCAACGCCCCGATCCAGGGCAGCGCGGCGGACATCATCAAGGTCGCGATGCTCGGGGTCTACCGGGCGCTGCAGGCCGAGGGGTTGCGCAGCCGGATGCTGCTGCAGGTGCACGACGAGCTCGTCCTCGAGGTCGCCGACGGCGAGCGCGAGACCCTGGAGGCGCTCGTGCGCCGGGAGATGGCGGCCGCGGCCGACCTGTCGGTGCCGCTGGAGGTGTCGGTCGGCTCCGGCCGCAGCTGGGACGCCGCGGCGCACTGATCCGAGCCCCGGCCCCCAGGGGGCGGGGTCAGCCGGCGACCGTTCCCGGTGCGGGGGCGGCGCCGTACCCGGCTCCGGAGTGGTGGCGCAGGTGTCCGGGCGCGAGGACCCGGGCGGCGCGGCCCAGCTCGGCGACGAGCTGCTCCACCGCGACGTCCTGCCGGCGGGCCGCGGCGTGCAGGATCGCGCAGATCCGTCCGTCCGGGTCCGTCCGGGCCGTGGCGCCGGTCGGGGCGTCGCCGGGGGTGGCGGCGCGGAGGGTGTCGCGCTCGTGGCGCAGCACCGCGGCCAGGTCGCGTCCGGCGGCGGCGAGGACGTCGGCGTCGTCGGTGTGGATCACGACGACCGCGTCGGCGTCGCCCGCCGCGGCGACCGCGCGTTCCGCGGAACGCGACCACGCCCACAGCGCACGGCGCCCGGCCAGCGACGCGGGCAGCTCCAGCCCGCCGGACTCGGCGTCGGCCAGGGCGACCAGGAGCCCGCCGATCCGGCCGGCCCGGCGCGCCCAGGTCGCCCGGTCCCCGGGCAGCCCCCGGTGGACGACGACGCCCGCCTGCGCCGGCGCGGCCGCTGGCTCGTCGGGGCGGCGGGGGTGCGGGACCAGGGGCATCGGCGTCACCTCCTCCGGGGCCGACGCCGGTAGCGTCGCGAACCTCCCACCTGCTGTTACGTCGTCGCGGCGGACGGTGGGGACATCCCGCCGGACGGTCCGTGCCCGGCGTCCGGCGGTACGGCTGTCGCCGGTTCCAGGATCGTCAGCTCGGCCGACCCGAGGCGGAGCACGCCGTCGTCGAGGGGCTCGCAGCGGACACCGCCCCGGCCGCGCAGCGCCGCCCACGCGCCGTCGCCGATCTCGGTGTCCATCCAGCGGCACGGTGCGGCGGCGCGGTGCGCGCGGAAGCGGACCGGCCCGTCGCCGGAATCCAGGGCGAACAGCGCGCCGGTGCCGCCGCGGCCCGGTGCGGCGAGCGCGTCGACCGGGGCGCCGCGCAGGACGACGTTGCGCCGCATCGCCTGCGGGGTCGCGTCGACGGCGTCGCCGAGCACCGCGCGCAGGTGGTCCAGCGACTCCGCGGCCAGGAGGGTCACCGCGGCGCGGGCGTGGGCCGGGCGGCCGGCGTAGCGGTCGCCGACGATCCCGTGGCCGGCACGGACCCGGACCTCGCGGCGCAGCGGTGGCTCCGGGTCGGGCCGGGGCCCGTCCGCGGGCCTGCCCTCGTAGGCGTGCCGGGACGCGGCCAGCAGGGCGGTGACCTCGACCCGCATCAGTTCAGCCCGGTCAGGAACCGGATCACGGCCTCCCGGGTCAGCTGCGCGCCCGGGCTGCCGAAGGGCCGGTCGAAGACGTGGTCGGCGTAGGGGACGGTGACCAGCCTGCCGTCGACCCCCGCGGAGCGGAGCTCCCGGTCGTAGGCGGCGACCCGGTCGGGCAGGACGTAGTGGTCCGCGGAGCCGAGCAGCAGCAGGGTCGGCGGGAGCCCCGGGCGGACCTGCTCGGCGGGGGAGAGCAGCCGCAGCAGGCCCGGAGCCTGGTCGGCGGTGCCGCCGAACAGGGTGCGCTGCAGATCCGGGTCGACCAGCGTCAGGTCGACGGGCGGGTAGTAGGCGACCACGCCGACCGGCGGCGGGCCGGGCGTCGGCGGCGGGGCGTCGGCCGGGCCGGTGCCGCCGTACGCGGCCGGTGCCTCGGAGCACGCCAGCGTCCCGTCGAGCAGCCCGGACGTGGTCGACAGCGCCAGCGTCGCGCCGGCGGACTGCCCGGCCAGCACCAGCCGCGCGGGATCCAGACCCGCCTCGCCCGCGTGCGCGCGGACCCAGTCGACGGCGCACGCGACGTCGCGCTGCTGGTCGCGGCCGACGGGCTCGGGCGGCGGCAGCCGGTAGTCCACCGCCGCGACCGCCCAGCCGCGCTCGGCGAGCCACCGGTTCAGCGCGGTGCGGTCGCCGCGGTCCCCGCTCGTCCACGACCCGCCGTGCACCCACACCATCGTCGGGTGCGGACCGGCGCCGGTCGGCAGGTAGAGGTCCAGCGTGCGGCCGGGGGCGAACTCCACCGACCGGTCCGGCCGCCCGTCGGGCTGGCCCAGCTCGGTCAGCGTCGCCGTCCAGTCCAGCGGGACGCCCTGCTCGGACGCGGCCCGGCCCTGCGCGGCCAGCACCGTGACCGACCCGACGACCGCGGCCAGCGCGAGCACCGCTGTCGCGACTCCGGTGAACCGCGCACCCGCGGCCCGCGCCGCCAGCCCGAACAGGATCCCCAGCACCGCAGCCAGGGCCACGTGCAGCGGGTACGCGCCCGACAGGAACGACCCCGCGAGCCCGATCCCCGGGGTCTCGGGGCGGAAGGTCCCCACCAGCACGACCAGCAGCAGCGCGGCCCACACCCACGCGAGGATCCGGAGGAACGACGTCACCCGCGCACCCTGTCATCCCGGTCCGCCCGGCCCGGCCCGGACCCGCCGGTCCGGCGTGCCCGCACCGGACGGGACCGCCTCCACCGGTACGGTTCTCGAACGGCCGTGCGGATCCGAGGCGAGGGGGACGCGGTGCGGGTGCTCGGGGTCGACCCCGGACTGACGCGGTGCGGGATCGGCGTCGTCGAGGCCGGTGCGGGCCGGACCGTCGGGTTCGTCGACGTCGGTGTCGCCCGCAGCCGGCCGGACCTGCCGCTGGAACGGCGGCTGCTCACCGTCGCCGACGAGGTGGAGCGCTGGGTGGCCCGGCACCGCCCCGACGTGATCGCCGTCGAGCGGGTGTTCAGCCAGAACAACGTCCGCACCGTGATGGGCACCGCGCAGGTCAGCGGGGTCGTCGCGCTCGTCGCCGCACGGGCCGGGCTGCCGGTCGCCTTCCACACCCCCAGCGAGGTCAAGGCCGCCGTCACCGGGGAGGGCCGCGCGGGCAAGGCGCAGGTCACCGCGATGGTCACCCGGCTGCTCGGTCTCGACGCACCCCCGAAGCCCGCCGACGCCGCCGACGCGCTCGCGCTGGCCATCTGCCACTGCTGGCGCTCCCCGATGATCGACCGGATGGCGCAGGCGCAGGCCCGCGCCGAGGAGCTGGCCGCGGTGCACCGGGCCCGGCTCGCCGAGGCGCAGCGGGAGCAGGGCGGCGCCCGGCCCAGCGCCGCCCAGCAGTGGGCCGCGGCCCGCGCGGCCGCCGACGCCCGGTCCGCCGGCGGCTGGGGCGCACGCTGACCCGTCTCGCCCGGTGGTGGCGTGGTGTCGCGTGCGGTTCCGTCGGTGTGGCCCGGTAGCGTCGGTGCCTCGAACGGTCGTTCGTGGGAGGGGGACCTGTCAGTGATCCACTCGGTGCGCGGTCCGGTGCTGGAGATCGGGCTGGACCACGCCGTCGTCGAGGTCGGCGGGGTCGGGCTCGCGGTGTACGCCACGCCCGCCACGCTGGGCGGGCTGCGTCGCGGCGAGGAGGCCCGGCTGCCGACCACGCTGGTGGTGCGCGAGGACTCCCTGACCCTCTACGGGTTCGCCGACGCCGAGGAACGCGAGCTGTTCCTGCTGCTGCAGACCGTGTCCGGGATCGGGACGCGGCTCGCGCTCGCCACGATCGCGGTGCTGGAGCCGGACACGCTGCGCCGCGCACTCGCCGACGGTGACCTCGCCGTCCTCACCCGCATCCCCGGCGTCGGGCGCAAGAGCGCCGAGCGCCTGGTCGTGGAACTGCGCGACAAGGTGACCGCGCCCGTCGCGGTGCCCGCGGGTGCGGTCGCGGCCGCGCCGGCCCCGGTGCTCGGGGTGCGCGAGCAGGTAGTCGAGGCGCTGCTCGGGCTCGGCTTCACCCAGCGCCCGGCCGAGCAGGCCGTGGACGCGGTGCTGGCCCACGCCCCCGACACCGACGCCCGGGACCTGCTGCGGACCGCGCTGTCGAGCCTCGGCAGGTCGCGGTGACCGAGCCCGACCCCTACGCCGGGGTCGACGGGCATCTCGACGAGCGCGCCGTCGATGCCGGGGTCCAGCCCGGGGACACCGACGTCGAGGCGTCGCTGCGGCCCCGGTCGCTGGAGGAGTTCGTGGGGCAGCCACGGGTCCGCGAGCAGCTGCAGCTGGTGCTGGAGGGCGCGCGGCGCCGCGGCGACCCGCCGGACCACATCCTGCTGTCCGGCCCACCCGGACTCGGCAAGACCAGCCTCGCCATGATCATCGCCCAGGAGATGGGCGCCGCGATCCGGCTGACGTCGGGCCCCGCGCTGGAGCGGGCGGGGGACCTCGCCGCGATGCTGTCCAACCTCGTGCCCGGCGACGTGCTGTTCATCGACGAGATCCACCGCACCGCCCGCCCCGCCGAGGAGATGCTCTACCTCGCGATGGAGGACTTCCGGGTCGACGTGGTGGTCGGCAAGGGCCCGGGTGCCACCTCGATCCCGCTCGACGTCGCACCGTTCACCCTGGTCGGAGCCACGACGCGGGCCGGATCGCTGACCGGTCCGCTGCGTGACCGGTTCGGGTTCACCGGGCAGATGGAGTTCTACGACGTCCCCGAGCTGGACCGCGTGCTCCGCCGGGCCGCCGGGATCCTCGGCATCGACCTGCGCGCGGACGGCGCGGCCGAGATCGCCGGGCGCTGCCGCGGCACCCCGCGGGTGGCGAACCGGCTGCTGCGCCGGGTCCGCGACTACGCCGAGGTCCGCGCGGACGGCGTGGTCACCCGGGAGGTCGCCCGCGACGCGCTGGCCGTCTACGACGTCGACGAGCTCGGCCTCGACCGGCTCGACCGCGCCGTGCTCGGCGCGCTGGTCCGCTCCTTCCACGGCGGCCCGGTCGGCGTCTCGACCCTCGCCGTCGCCGTGGGGGAGGAGCCGGGGACCGTCGAGGAGGTCTGCGAGCCCTACCTGGTGCGGGCCGGGATGATCGCCCGCACCCCGCGCGGGCGGGTCGCGACCCCGCTGGCCTGGACCCACCTCGGGCTGACCCCACCCGCGGACGCACCGGCCGGGCACCGGGTCGACCCGCTGTTCTGACCCGGCGTGCCGTCGGGGCACCGGAGTGCGCGGGCCGTCACACATGGGAGGATCCGGACGGACCGAACGGATCGGGCACCGCCCGGCCGGGACCACGGGCACCCTGGTGTCCGCACACCGCGCGGAGTCCTCCGGACACCGCGTGCCCGGCGGGGGTCCTGATGCGGGCGCCCCGGAACGATCCGGGCGTCCGGCTCGTTCCGGGGCGTGTCGGGCAGCCGGCGGGCCCGGGTGACGCCGTTCGGCCCGTCGCACTGCGACGAGCGGTCCGCCTCCGGGAGGGGGCCGGCCGTCGGTGTCGGTCCCGGCTGGCACACTCACGATTACGAGACGAGACGGAGACCCCGCACGATGACTTCAATCCTCGCCCAGCAGGCCGGTGGCGGCTCGAGCATCTTCTCCCTGCTGCCGTTCCTCATCATCCTGCTGCTGTTCGTGCCGTTGTTCCTGAACGGCCGCAAGCAGCGCAGGCAGATGGCGGAGACGCAGGCGATGCAGCAGGCGCTGGAGGACGGCGACGTCGTCGTCACCACGTCCGGGCTGCGGGGCACCATCGTCGACGCCTCGTACGAGGACACGATCGACCTCGAGATCGCCGAGGGCGTGGTCACCACCTGGCTGCGTGCGGCGATCCGGGAGAAGGTCGCGACCGACGAGGCGACGGAGGAGACCGTCGCCGAGCCGGCCGACAAGGACGCGTCGGAGAACAAGCCGACGATCCACTGAGCACGTCGGGAACGGGCCGGGCGGCCCGTTCCGGCGGCCTCGGCGTCCGTACCGGGCCCGGCCGCGGCTCTGCCGCACCGGCCCGGTGGGACGGCGACCGACCGTGAGGCCGGCCGCGGCCGCCGCACGAGTCGGATCAGGAGAACGATCACGTGGCAACGTCGTCGGGGCAGCAGCACGTGCGCCCCTGGCGCTACCTGACGGCCTTCGCAGGCATCGTCGTGGTGCTGTACGCACTGGTGTTCCTCACCGGGGGCGGCAACCTCACGCCGAAGCTGGGCATCGACCTGCAGGGTGGCACCCGCGTCACGCTCACCGCCCGCACCACCGACGGGCAGCCACCGCCGCGTGACCAGCTGATCCAGGCGCAGGACATCATCGAGCAGCGCGTCAACGGGCTCGGTGTCAGCGGCGCCGAGGTCCAGCTGGACGGCAGCAACATCGTCATCACCGTCCCCGGCGACGCCGGCGAGCAGGCCCGCTCCCTGGGCCAGACCGCGCAGCTGCGCTTCCGCGAGGTGCTGCAGGGCCCCGTCCCCGCGAACCAGGCCGCCGGGCAACAGCCCGCGCCGGGCCAGGACGCGCAGTCCGGCCAGGCCCCCGCGAGCCAGGCCCCCGCGAGCCCCGCCCCGGCGCAGCCGCAGGGCATGGGCGAGCAGAGCCGTTCCGTCGCGCCGGTCGCGCAGGTCTCGCCGCTGCAGGACCCGCCACCGACACCCGTGCCGTCCCCGACGCCGAGCCCGGGCGGGCTCGCGCCGGACGACCCGCGCGTCGCCGCCGAGGTCACGAAGCTCCGCGAGACCCGGCAGAGCACCGACCAGGCCACCCAGCTGCAGGCGCTGCTGTCGCTGAACTGCGGCGCACCGGACCCCCTGCAGGGCTACGACGACCCGACCAGGCCGCTGGTCGCCTGCAGCGAGGACGGGCAGAACAAGTACCTGCTCGGCCCGTCGTTCCTCGAGGGCACCGAGATCGCCTCCGCCCAGGCCCAGCAGAACCAGCAGGGCGTCGGCTGGGTGGTCGGGCTGACCTTCAAGCCGCAGGGCGCCGACACCTGGGGCCGGTACACGACCGAGAACGTCGGCAAGAACGTCGCGTTCGTCCTCGACGGCGACGTCGTCTCGGCCCCGTCGATCAACCAGCCGATCTTCGGGCAGACCCAGATCTCGGGGCAGTTCAACCAGGACCGGGCCCAGCAGCTCGCCCAGGTGCTGCGCTACGGCTCGTTGCCGCTGTCGTTCGACTCCGGCAACGCCCAGACCGTCTCGGCCAGCCTCGGGCTGGCCTCGCTGGAGGCCGGGCTCATCGCCGGCGCCGTCGGCCTGGTGCTGGTGTTCGCCTACTGCCTGTTCTACTACCGCCTGCTCGGCATCCTGACGATCCTGTCGCTGGCCCTGTCCGGCCTGGTCGTCTACGCGGTGCTGATCCTGCTCGGGCGCTGGATCGGGTTCACCCTGGACCTGGCGGGCGTCGCCGGGTTCATCATCGCCATCGGCATCACGGCCGACTCGTTCGTGATCTTCTTCGAACGGCTCAAGGACGAGATGCGCGAGGGCCGCACCTTCCGCTCGGCCGTCCCGCGGTCCTGGGAGCGGGCGCGGCGCACGATCCTCACCGCCGACGCGGTCAGCTTCCTCGCCGCCGCGGTGCTCTACATCCTGGCCGTCGGCGAGGTCCGCGGCTTCGCGTTCACCCTGGGCATGTCCACGGTCCTCGACCTCGTCGTCGTGTTCCTCGTGACGTTCCCGCTGGTCGTGCTCATCTCCCGGTCGACGTCGCTGGGCAGGCCCGGGCTGTCCGGGCTCGGCGCGGTCGACCGGATCGGGTCGCGGCACCGCCGTGCGAAGCCGGCCGTCGGCAGGCGCGCGGCCACCACCGGGAAGGGAGCGGGCGCATGACGAACCCCGAGTCGCTGTCGGGCTGGACCCGGCTCACCACCGGCACCGCGAACGTCGACATCATCGGCCGCCGCAGGACCTGGTACATCGGCTTCGGCGTGCTCATCGCCGTGTGCCTGCTCTCGCTGGTGTTCCGGGGCTTCAACCTCGGCATCGACTTCACCGGCGGCTCCCAGATCCAGCTGCCCGCCACCGGGGCGAACGGCGCGATCAGCACCCAGCAGGTCGACCGGGTCTACGAAGGCGTGATCGGCTTCGCGCCCGAGGTCACCCAGTCCGTCGGGTCCGGCGACGCCGCGTCGATCGTGCTGCAGTCCGAGCCGCTGACCCCCGAGCAGCTCGTGCCGCTGCGCGAGGCGCTGTTCACCCAGCTGCAGCCGCTCGGCGCGGACGGCGCCCCCAGTGCCGCCTCGATCAGCGACTCGCAGGTCTCGGGCACCTGGGGCGGCGAGGTCACCACGCAGGCGCTGATCGCGCTGGCGGTGTTCATCGTCCTGGTCACGCTGTTCCTGGCGTTCTACTTCGAGCGGGCGATGGCCGCCGCGGCGCTGATCGCGCTCGTCAATGACATCGTCGTGACCGCCGGGGTGTACTCGATCATCGGGCTGGAGGTCACCCCGGCCACCGTGATCGGCCTGCTCACCATCCTCGGGTTCTCGCTCTACGACACCGTCGTCGTGTTCGACAAGGTCCGGGAGAACTCCCGCGGGCTGCTGAAGCTGACCCGGCGCACCTACGCCGAGGCCGCGAACCTCGCGCTGAACCAGACGCTGATGCGGTCGATGAACACCTCGCTCATCGCGATCCTGCCGGTGCTCGGCCTGCTCGTGATCGGTGTCGGTCTGCTCGGTGTCGGGACCCTCGCCGACCTGGCACTGGTGCAGCTGGTCGGCATGATCATCGGTGTCGTCTCGTCGCTGCTGCTGGCGACCCCGGTCCTGGTCGACATCAAGCTGCGCGACAAGCGGGTCCGCGACCAGGCCGCCCGGGTCGAGGCGCGTCGTGCCCGCGCGGCCGGCCGGGGCGGGACGGACTCGGACGTCGAGGACGATCCGGCCACCGATACCCTCGCCGCCGTGAGCTCCTCCGCACCCGCCGCCCCGCGTCCCGGCGCCCGCCCGACCGGCAAGACCGGACGGCGTCGCGGATGAGCGGGGCACAGGTCGACGGCATCCGGGTCGGGCCCGGAATCACCGGGGACTCCGCGGACGACCTGCTCCGGGTCGCCGAGCTGGTCCGCTCGGTACCCGACTACCCGCAGCCCGGGGTGCTGTTCCGTGACATCACCCCGGTGCTGGCGCACGGGGAGTCCTTCGCGACCGTCACCACCGAGCTGGCCGCCAACGCGGGCGAGGCGGACCTGGTGATCGGGGTGGAGGCGCGCGGGTTCCTGCTCGGCGCCGCCGTCGCGCTCGTCGCCGGGGTCGGTACCGTGCCGGTCCGCAAGGCGGGCAAGCTGCCCGCGGTCGCCGCGTCGCGCAGCTACGACCTGGAGTACGGCAGCGCCACCCTGGAGCTGCCGGCCGGGGTCGTCGAGCCGGGCACGCGGGTCTACGTGGTCGACGACGTGCTCGCCACCGGCGGCACCGCCGCGGCCGCCTGCGCCCTGCTGGCCGACGCCGGGGCCGAGGTCGTCGGGTTCGGCACGCTGCTGGAGCTGGCCGCGCTGAACGGCCGGGCGAAGCTGGGTGACCTGCGGATCGACGCCCTGCTGAACGCCTGACCACGACGGGCCCCGATTCGCGGACTATCCTCGGACCCGGGACCCTTCCCGCCACCGAGCACGAGCAGGAGGTGCGGTGACCGAGGTCGACCGGACCGGCGCCCATCCGGCCACGCGCCCGCTGACGCCCGACGACGAGCCGCCGCGCCCGTCCGCGACCCGCCGGGTCCGTGCCCGCATCGCCCGGCGGATGACGCCGCAGCGCGTCGCCATCGTGACCCCGGTGCTGGAGCCGCTCGCCGCGGTCCACCGCTCGCTGCACCCCAAGGCCGACCTGGTGCTGCTCCAGCGCGCCTACGACGTCGCCGAGGACAAGCACGACGGGCAGAGCCGCAAGTCCGGGGACCCCTACATCACCCACCCGCTCGCCGTCTCCACGATCCTGGCCGAGCTGGGCATGGACACGACGACGCTGGTCGCGGCCCTGCTGCACGACACCGTCGAGGACACCGACTACTCACTGGAGCGGCTGCGCGCCGACTTCGGCGACGAGGTCGCGCACCTCGTCGACGGCGTCACCAAGCTCGACAAGGTCGAGTTCGGCTCCGCCGCGGAGGCCGAGACGATCCGCAAGATGGTCGTCGCGATGGCCCGGGACCCACGGGTGCTGGTCATCAAGCTGTCCGACCGGCTGCACAACATGCGCACGATGCGCTTCCTGCGCCCGGAGAAGCAGGTCAAGAAGGCCAACGAGACCCTCGAGGTGTTCGCCCCGCTCGCGCACCGCCTCGGCATGGCCACGGTGAAGCTGGAGCTGGAGGACCTGTCCTTCGCGATCCTGCAGCCCAAGAAGTACCAGGAGATCGTCCGGCTGGTCGCCGACCGGGCGCCCTCGCGCGACACCTACCTGCGCCAGGTCATCGACGAGGTGTCCGCGCAGCTGGACTCCGCGCGGATCCCGGCCAAGGTCGAGGGCCGACCGAAGCACTACTACTCGATCTACCGCAAGATGATCGTCAAGGGCCGCGACTTCGACGACATCCACGACCTCGTCGGGGTCCGGGTGCTCGTCGACGAGGTGCGCGACTGCTACGCCGCTATCGGCATGGTGCACGCGCTGTGGCAGCCGATGCCCGGGCGGTTCAAGGACTACATCGCCCAGCCCCGGTTCGGCGTCTACCAGTCGCTGCACACCACGGTGATCGGGCCGGACGGCAAGCCCCTCGAGGTGCAGATCCGCACCCACGCCATGCACCGCACCGCCGAGTACGGCATCGCCGCGCACTGGCGGTACAAGGAGGTCAAGGGCGGCGGCAACAAGGAGGTCGAGGTCGAGGAGATGGCGTGGATGCGCCAGCTGCTCGACTGGCAGCGCGAGGCCGCCGACCCCGGCGAGTTCCTCGACTCGCTGCGCTTCGACCTCGCCGCGCGGGAGATCTTCGTCTTCACCCCGAAGGGCGACGTCGTCACCCTGCCCACCGGCTCCACCCCGATCGACCTGGCCTACGCCGTGCACACCGAGGTCGGGCACCGTTGCATCGGCTCCCGGGTCAACGGCAAGCTCGTCGCCCTGGAGCGGCAGCTGTCCTCCGGCGACGTCGTGGAGATCTTCACCTCCAAGGCCGAGGACGCCGGGCCGTCGCGGGACTGGCTGCAGATCGCGAAGTCCCCGCGGGCCAAGGCCAAGATCAAGCAGTGGTTCGCCAAGGAGCGCCGCGAGGAGGCCGTCGAGGAGGGCAAGGAGGCCATCACGCGGGAGGCCCGCCGCACCGGGATGCCGCTGCAGCGGCTCATCTCCGGCGACGCGATGTCCGCGCTCGCCCGGGAGATGCACTACTCCGACGTCTCCGCGCTCTACGCCGCCGTCGGCGAGCACCAGGCCAGCGCCCAGCACGTCGTGCAGCGTCTCGTCGCGTGGTTCGGCGGCGAGGAGGAGGCCGAGGAGGAGCTCGCCGAGCGGGCGACGCCGTCGACGGTCCGCCACCGGCGTCCGTCGGGCAACGCCGGCGTCGTCGTCAGCGGCGAGGACGGGCAGGCCCTCGGCGACCTCTACATCAAGCTCGCCCGCTGCTGCACCCCGGTGCCGGGCGACGAGATCCTCGGGTTCGTCACCCGCGGCGGCGGGATCAGCGTGCACCGCACCGACTGCACCAACGCCGGGGACCTCACCGCGCGCGAGGAGCGGCTGGTCGATGTGACCTGGTCGGTGTCGCCGGAGTCGGTGTTCCTGGTCGCGATCCAGGTCGAGGCGCTCGACCGGCACCGGCTGCTGTCCGACGTCACGAAGGTCCTGGCCGACGAGAAGGTCAACATCCTCTCGGCGACGACGACCACCTCCCGCGACCGCGTCGCGATCTCCCGGTTCTCCTTCGAGATGGGCGACCCGAAGCACCTCGGGCACCTGCTCCATGCGGTGCGCAACATCGAGGGCGTCTACGACGTCTACCGGGTCACCAGCGCGGCCTGACCCCGGCCCGCCCCACCCGGGGGCGGACCGGGGAGCCGGTCAGCCGAGGGTGGTGCGCTGGATCTCGACCGGGATGCTCGGCACGCCGTCACCGGAGCCGACGGACTCGCCGCCCTTGGCGACCTTGTCCAGCGTCGCGAGGCCCTCGGAGCCGATGGAGCCGAACACGGTGTAGCTCGGCGGCAGCTGGGCGTCGCCGTAGATCATGAAGAACTGGCTGCCGTTGGTGTCGGGGCCGGCGTTGGCCATCGCGAGCAGCCCGCGGCCGTAGGTGAGGCCGGGGAACACCTCGTCGGCGAAGGAGTAGCCGGGGCCGCCGCGCCCGCTGCCGCTCGGGTCACCGCACTGGAGCACCTGCAGGCCCGGGCTGGTCGTCAGCCGGTGGCAGGAGGTCCCGTCGAAGTAGCCCTGCTGGGCCAGGCTCTCGAAGCTCTTGACCGTGCACGGCGCCAGGCCGCGGTCCAGCGTCAGGTCGATCGGGCCCGCGCTGGTCTGCAGATCCGCCGTGACCGTCCCCTGGGCCGGGGTGGAGCCGGCCGCCGGCGGGTTCACCGGCTTCGAGGCGGGCTCGGGGGACGTCGGGTAGGTGCAGTCCACCGACGCCGGCAGCGCCGTCGGGCGCGTGGGCAGCGGCACGGTCGGCCGACCGGCGGTGTCCGGGCCGTCCCCGGCGGGCGCCGGCGCCGCGGCGCTCTGCCCGGCGTCGTCGGAACCGCCCCAGGCCGAGGTCAGCGCGTACACCCCGACCGCGGCCAGCACCACGACCAGCACCGTCGCGACGGCCGCGATCGTCGTGTTCCGCTTGCGCTGCTGCTGCCGCTGCGCCCGGTGGGCCTGCTGCGCCTCCAGCTTGCGCTTGGCCGCCTCCCGGCGCTGCTCGTTCGTCGCCACGTCCCGCCCAACTCCCTGACTTGATCACTCGTACGCGCGGTGAGGGTATCGGGGCGACCTGGGGCGAAAGCTGAGAGACACCGGTTCTAGGCTGGAGGACCCCCGACATGATCCCCGGAGAGGACGTGCAGCAACCGTGACCGCCACCGAGCCGCAGGTGGGCCGGGCCCGCAGGCCCGAGCCGTTCGCCGCGCCGAAGGGCATCCCCGAGTACCTCCCGCCGTCCTCGGCCGGGTTCGTGCACGTGCGGGACACCCTCGCTGCCGCCGCCGAGCGCGCCGGGTACGGCCACATCGAGCTGCCCGTGTTCGAGGACACCGGCCTCTACGCCCGCGGGGTGGGGGAGTCCACCGACGTCGTCTCCAAGGAGATGTACACCTTCGCCGACCGCGGCGACCGCTCGGTGACGCTGCGCCCCGAGGGCACCGCCGGCGTGGTCCGCTCGGTGATCGAGCACAACCTCGACAAGCAGGGCCTGCCGGTCAAGCTCCGCTACGCGGGCCCCTTCTTCCGCTACGAGCGGCCCCAGGCCGGGCGTTACCGGCAGCTCCAGCAGGTCGGCGTCGAGGCGATCGGGGTGGACGACGCAGGCCTGGACGCCGAGGTCATCGCGATCGCCGACGAGGGCTTCAAGGCCCTCGGCCTGACCGGCTACCGGCTGGAGATCACCTCGCTCGGCGACGCCGAGTGCCGGCCTGCCTACCGCACGCTGCTGCAGGAGTTCCTGGCCGGGCTCGACCTCGACGAGGCGACCCGGGCCCGGGCGGAGATCAACCCGCTGCGCGTGCTCGACGACAAGCGCCCCGAGGTCCGCGCCGCGATGGCCGACGCGCCGCTGCTGATGGACCACCTGTCCGACGCCGCCGCCGACCACCACGCCCGGGTGCTCGCCCACCTCGACGACCTCGGCGTCGCCTACACGCCGAACCCGCGCATGGTCCGCGGCCTGGACTACTACACCAAGACCACCTTCGAGTTCGTCCACGACGGCCTCGGCGCGCAGTCCGGCATCGGTGGTGGCGGCCGCTACGACGGCCTGATGGCGACCCTCGGCGGCCCCGAGCTGTCCGGCGTCGGGTTCGGCATCGGCGTCGACCGCACGCTGCTCGCCTGCCGGGCCGAGGGTGTGCAGCCCTGGTCGGACGCCCGCGTCGAGGTGTTCGGGGTGTCCCTGGGCGCCGCCGCGCAGCGCCGCCTGGTCGTGGTCGCCGCGCAGCTGCGGGCCCGCGGCCTGCGGGTCGACCTGGCCTACGGCGGCCGGGGACTCAAGGGCGCGATGAAGTCCGCCGACCGGTCCGGCGCACGGTTCGCGCTGGTCCTGGGGGACCGGGACCTGGAGAACGGCACCGTCGGGCTCAAGGACCTCGTCTCCGGTGAGCAGCAGGACGTCCCGCTGGACGCGGTCACCGACGCCGTCGTGACCGCCCTGGCGGGCTGAGGCCGCGGTGGCGGCCTCGGACCGCGAACGCTGGGACGCCCGGCACACCGCCGCGGGGGCCGGGTCGCCGCTCCCGCCGGACGCGCTGCGCGGGCGCACGGACCTGCTCCCGTCCTCGGGCCGGGCGCTGGACGTGGCCTGCGGGCGCGGCGCGGTCGCGGTGTGGCTGGCGATGCAGGGGCTCGACGTCGTCGCCGTCGACGTGTCCCCGGCCGGGCTCGCCGCGGGCGCCGGGCTGGCCGCCGCCCACGACGTACGGGTGCGCTGGGTGGAGGCCGACCTCGACGCCGGCTTCCCCCGCGACGACGACCGCTACGACGTCGTCGTCTGCCAGCGGTTCCGCGACCCGGCGCTCTACCCGGCGCTGCGTGCCGCGCTCGCGCCGGGCGGGCTGCTGGTGGTCACGGTGCTGTCCGAGATCGGCGACACGGGCGGCCCGTTCCGGGCGGTGCCCGGTGAGCTGACCGCCGCGTTCGCCGGCCTCGAGGTCCTCGCCCACGGCGAGGGCGACGGGGAGGCGCACCTGGTCGCCCGCCTCCCCGCCTGATCAGCCGCCGTGCGTGGCCGCGCTGCGGTAGTCGGTGTAGGTGTAGGGATTGTCGAGGACCTCGGTCTCGGGGATCTCGGGGTTCATCCCGGCCTGCCAGGCCGCCTCGCCCATCGTGGCACGCAGGTGCTCGACGGTGGCGGTGACCGCGGTCCGCGCGGCGGCGAGGTCGACGTCGACCAGGCGCCCGTCGCGCTTCACCACGCGCCCGTCCACCAGCACGGTGTGCACGTCGCCGCGCTGGGCCTGGAACGCGACGTGACCGTGCGGGTTGAGCAGCGGGAACGACACCGGTGAGTGGTCGTTGCGCAGCAGCACCAGGTCGGCCTTCTTGCCGACCTCGACCGAGCCGAGGTCGGACTCGCGCCCGATCGCGCGGGCCCCGCCGCGGGTCGCCCACTCCACGACCTGCTCGGCCCGCAGCGACGAGTGGGTGACGGTGTCCCCGCGCGCGTGTGCCTCCAGGTGCTCGCGGGACCGGTCGGCGCCCAGCGTGCTGCGCATCGCCGAGAACAGGTCCGCGCTCCACCACATCGAGGTGTCCATCGACAGCGACACCGGGATCCCGTGCTCGCGCAGCGCCCAGGTGGGCGGGTAGCCCTGACCGGCGCTCTGCTCGCTCTCGGTGGACACCGACACCGAGCCGCCGGTCGCGGCGATCCGGTGGTAGGAGTCGGCGGACAGGGTCGCGGCGTGCACGTAGACGGTGTCCGGCCCGGCGAAGCCGTGCTCGTGCATCAGCCGGACGCCGTCGTCGTTGGTCGCGCCCCACACCCCGGCGTGCGTGGTGACGCCGACGCCGAGCTCGCGGGCCACCTCGAACGCGGGGCGCTCGGGGAACGCGGGGTCACCGGTGACGTCGAAGGCGAGCTGGAAGCCGAGCATGTCGTCGCCGGGGGTGATGCGCCGCGACACGAACTCGCGGAACCCGGGGTCGGCGGTCCAGTTCGCGGGGGCGTCGTGGATGTTGCCGTAGGCGAGCACGAACCGGCCCGCGGTGGCGGTCAGGGCGTCGACGGCGGCGTCGGCGTGCTGCGGGGTCTGCAGGCCGTGCGACCAGTCGACGGTGGTGGTCACGCCCGCGTCGAGGGCCTCCAGCGCGGCGAGCAGGTTCCCCGCGTGGATGTCCTCCGGGCGGAAGATCCTGCCCCACTCCAGGTAGTTCCAGACGAAGTACTGGGTGAGCGTCCAGTCGGCGCCGTACCCGCGCAGCGAGGTCTGCCACATGTGCCGGTGGGTGTCGACCATGCCCGGCATCACGATCCCGCCGGTCGCGTCGACCTCCTCGGTGCCCTCGGGCACCTCCAGGCCGACCCCGACCGCGGCGATCCGGTCACCGGTCACCAGGACATCGTGGCCGGACAGGACCGTCCGGCCCGCGTCCACGGTCAGGACGGTCCCGTTGCGGAAGACGACGCTCATCGACGCACTCCTCGTTCCTGCGGACAAGCGTCCGCTGTGCGGACATCGCACGGACGGCGGTCACTGTCGCGCACCCTTCTTGTGCTGTCAACGGCCGGGTCGCGGGGGTGTCCGGCTACCGTGGGCCCATGGCACGCGACGGGACCGGCCCGGACTTCATCGAGGCGCTCGCCCGCGGTCTCGAGGTGATCACCGCCTTCCGGCCCGGCCGGGCGGAGATGACCCTCGCCGACCTGGCCGGGGCGACCGGGCTCGCCCGCCCGACCGTGCGCCGGGTGCTGCTCACCCTCACCGAGCTCGGCTACGTCCGCTCCGGCGAGCGCGGCTACGCCCTCACCCCGCGGGTGCTGGACCTGGGCGTCGCCTACGTCCGTTCGACCGGGCTGTGGGACGTCGCCCGGCCGCACCTGGAGCGCCTCGTCGCGCGGACCCACGAGTCGTGCTCGATCGCCCAGCTCGACGGCAGTGACATCGTCTACGTCGCGCGGGTCGCGGTGCCCAAGATCGTCGCGCTGTCGGTGCAGATCGGGACGCGGTTCCCGGCCGCGTCGACGTCGCTGGGGAAGGTGCAGCTCGCCGCGCTGGCCCCCGGGGAGCTGGAACGGGTGCTGGCCGAGCCGTCGCGCTCCGGGCTGACCCCGCGGCACGCCCCGGCGCCCGCCGAGCGCGACGCCGAGCTGCGCGAGGTCCGAGCCCGCGGCTGGGCGCTGACCGACGAGCAGCTCGCCCCGGGCATCCGCTCGGTCGCCGCCCCGCTGCGCGACGGCGAGGGCCGGGTCGTCGCCGGGGTCAACGTCAACTGCCACGCCGCGGAGACCTCGCTGGAGACCCTGCTCGAACACCATCTGCCGCTGCTGCTGCAGGCCGCGGGCGACATCAGCGCCGACTTCGCCCGGCTCGCCTCCGCGCCGCACGTGACGGTGTCGGCCACGGCTTGACCGCCGCCCGCGCCCGGGGCCACGATCGTCTGGCGGACACTCGTCCGCACAGCGATCACTTCGGAGGGACCCCGATGGCGGAACCCGGAACCGGCGGGCCGCTCGACGGCGTACTCGTCGCCGACTTCTCCCGGATCCTGGCCGGGCCGTACGCGACGATGCTGCTGGCGGACATGGGCGCCGACGTCGTCAAGGTCGAGGGACCGGCGGGCGACGACACCCGCACCTGGACCCCGCCCGAGCGCGACGGCGAGGCCACCTACTACCTCGGCATCAACCGGGGGAAGCGGTCGATCGCGCTCGACCTGCGCGACCCCGGCGACCTCGCCGCGGCCCGCGAGCTCGCCCGCCGCGCCGACGTCGTCATCGAGAACCTGCGGCCCGGCGGGATGGCCCGCTTCGGGCTGGACCACGCCTCCGTCGCCGCCGACAACCCCGGTGTCGTCTACGCCTCGATCTCCGGGTTCGGCTCCGGCGCGGGCGCGCACGTCCCCGGCTACGACCTCATGGTGCAGGCGATGTCCGGGCTGATGAGCCTCACCGGCGACCCGGACGGGCCGCCGTACCGGGCCGGGATCTCGGTGTTCGACGTGATGGCGGGCAACCACGCCGCGATCGGCGTCCTCGCCGCGCTGCGCCACCGCGACCGCACCGGCGCCGGTCAGCACGTCGAGGTCAACCTGCTGTCCTCCGCGCTGACCGGCCTGGTCAACCACAGCTCCGCCTGGGTCGCCGGCGGGACGGTGCCCTACCGGATGGGCAACGCCCACCCCTCGGTCTTCCCCTACGAGCCGATGCCCACCGCCGACGACGACCTCATCGTCGCCGCCGGCAACGACGCCCAGTTCCGCAAGCTCTGCGGCGTGCTCGAGGTGCCCGGCCTCGCCGACGACCCCCGCTTCGCCCGCAACGCCGACCGCACGGTCAACCGGGAGGAGCTGCGCCCGCTGCTGGTCGAGCGGCTGGCGACCCGGGGGGCCGTCGAGTGGTTCGAGCTGCTCACCGCCGCCGGCGTGCCGGCCGGGCCGATCCAGACCATCGACGGCGGGTTCGCGATGGCCGAGCGCTTCGGGCTCGATCCCGTCGTCACGGTCGGGGAGGGGGACCGCGCGGTGCCCACCACCCGGCACCCGGTCCGGTTCTCCGCCACCCCGGCCGTCTACCGGCTCCCTCCGCCGCGGCTCGACGAGCACGGCGCCGACCTGCGGAAGTGGCTCGACTCATGACCTACCCCACCGCTCTGGGCGCCTCGTCGAAGGACGCCATCACCCTGCTCGGCCACGACCTCGCCGACGACGTCATGGGGAAGGTCGGGTTCGGCGAGCTCGCGTTCTGGCTCGCCACCCAGCGTCGCCCCACCCCCGGTGAGACCCGCGTGTTCGAGGCCGTCCTCGCCGCGCTGGCCGACCACGGGTTCACCCCGACCGCGATCGTCACCCGGCTCACCCACCTGTCCGCGCCGGACTCGGTGCAGGGCGCACTCGCCGCCGGGCTGCTCGGGGGCGGGTCGCGCTTCCTCGGCGTGACCGAGGACTGCGGCCGGTTCCTGCACGACCACCTGCCCGCCGAGCGCCCCACCACCGACGACGGCTGGGACGCCGTCGCCCTCGACGTCGTCACCGCGCAGCGGGCGGCGAAGCGGTTCGTGCCGGGCCTGGGCCACCACGTCCACAAGGACGGCGACCCCCGCACCCCGCGGGTGTTCGCGATCGCCGCCGAGGAGGGTCTGCTCGGCGACCACCTGAGCCTGTTCGCCGCGATCGGCCGGGTGCACCCGCAGGTGCTCGGCCGCACCCTGCCGCTCAACGGCGCCGGCGTCTGCGGCGCCGCGCTCGCCGACCTCGGCCTGCCGCTCGAGCTGCTGCGCGGCTTCGCCCTGCTCGCCCGCACCGCGGGCCTGATCGGCCAGCTCGCCGAGGAGCTGCGCCATCCCGTCGCCAACGACATCTTCCTGTCCGTGGACCTGCACAACCGGTCCGTCGACCCCGACCCGTACCAGCCCGAGGGAGACCTGCGATGACGCAGCCCACCACCGTCACCGAGGACACGATCACCGACGCCGCCGTCGCGCGCTGGGCGACCGCGCACGACCCGCGCACCGCCGAGCTGATGACCGCCCTGGTGCGCCACCTGCACGACTTCGCCCGCGAGACCCGTCTCACCGAGGACGAGTGGATGGCCGCGGTGCGCTGGCTGACGGCCACCGGGCAGATCTCCGACGACAAGCGCGAGGAGTTCATCCTCGCCTCCGACGTGCTCGGGCTGTCCATGCTCGTCGTCCAGCAGAACCACCGGCTCGACCCGGCCGCCACCCCGGCGACGGTGCTGGGCCCGTTCCACATCGACGGATCCCCGGAGAAGGCCTCCGGCGAGGACATGTCCGACGGGCTGCCCGGCGACCCGCTGTTCGTGCACGGCAGCGTCCGCGCGCTCGACGGCACCCCGGTGACCGGCGCGGTCCTCGACGTCTGGCAGTCCGACGCCGACGGCACCTACGAGGCCCAGCTCGACGTCGACGAGGCCCGGCTGCGCGCGAAGTACACCACCGGCGACGACGGCGGCTACTGCCTGCGCACCATCGCCCCGCTCGGCTACGCCATCCCGATGGACGGCCCCGTCGGCGACCTCGTCTCGCGGACCGACATCAGCCCGATGCGGCCCGCGCACATCCACTTCCTGCTGGCCGTACCCGGCTACGAGCCGCTGATCACCCACCTGTTCCGGGAGGGCACCGAGTTCCTCGACTCCGACGTCGTGTTCGGGGTCAAGCGCGAGCTCGTCGTCGGCTTCACCCGCCGCGAGCCCGGCCCCACGCCGGACGGCGGGCACAGCGAGGTGCCCTGGTACGAGGCCCGCTACGACTTCGTGCTCCAGCCCGCCGGGTAGGTCGCCGGGCCGGACTCAGCGCCGGCCGACGACGAGTGCGGCCAGCCCGGTCGTCACCGGGACGGCGGCGACCAGCCCGATGCTGCCCACCAGGGTCCGCACGATCTCGGTCGCCACGTCCTGGCTGGTGAGCACCTGGGTCACGCCGCCCGCCGCCACCGTGAACAGCAGCAGCAGCGGGAGCGCGGCGCCGGCGTAGGCCAGCACGAGGGTGTTCACCGCGGACGCGACGTGGTCGCGCCCGATCCGCATCCCGGCCGCGAACAGCTCGCGCACACCCAGCCCGGGGTTCGCCGCGCCCAGCTCCCACACCGCGGAGGCCTGGGTGACGGTGACGTCGTCGAGCGCCCCGAGTGCGCCGATCACCAGTCCGGCTAGCACCAGGCCGCGCGGGTCGATCGGCACCCCGGGGCCGAGCGTGCCGATCAGGGTGGCGGTGGTGTCGTCGAGCCCGGTGAGCCGCGAGGTGACGGTGAACAGGTAGCCCAGCACCCCGATCAGGGCGAGCGAGGCCAGCGTGCCGAGCACCGCGCAGGAGGTCCGCGCGGTGAACCCGTGGGTCAGGTACAGCACCACGAACATGATCAGGCAGGCGCCGGTGACGGCGACCGCGAGCGGGGAGCCGCCGGACAGGATCGCCGGCAGCACGAACCACAGGAGGATCACGAAGCTCAGCGCCAGGCTGACCAGTGCCGCGAACCCGCGCAGCCGCCCGAGCACCACGACGGCCAGCGCGAACGCCGCCGCCAGCCACCCCAGCGGAGCGCCGCGCTGGAAGTCCACGAGCTGGTAGGAGCCCGCGTCGTCGGGGTTCGCGCCCGACCAGGACAGCGTGACCGGGTCGCCCACCGCGAACCGCGGCGTCGACGGCTCGTTCGGTACCAGCTGCACCAGGTCCCGCCCGGCGCGCGGCCCGTCGGACAGCGCGACCGTCACCCCGGTGCAGCGACGGTCCCCGGCGCCGGGGGAGCAGTCCGCGACCTGCACCGCGGTGACGGTCCCGTGCACCTGCTGGGTGGGTGGGATCTCCGGGACCGGGGTCGCACCCGGCCACAGCAGGGCCACCCCGGCGAGCGTCGCGAGCACGCACGGCACGAGCAGCGCGACCAGCAGTCTGCGCACCCGTCGCCCGGCCGGGGACGCGGCGCCGTGCCCGTGTCCGTGCTCGTGTCCCGGCGTGTGTCCCGGCCCGTGTCCCCGGCCGGCTGCGGGCGGGGCCGCCGGGCCGGGTGTGGCGCCGAGGTCGGCCTGGCCGGGGCAGTCGCCCCAGCCGCCCGGGTGCCCGGGGTGGGGGATGGGACCGGTCTCGTCGCCGTCGGCGGGGTCAGCCGCCGCGCCGCGCGCCGGTGCGGGCCCGGGGCGGTCCTCCACGGGGGCCGGACGCCGCGGGGCCGGAGCGTGGCGGGCCCGGTGCCGCGCCGGTTCGCCACCCGGGAGCCGGTGCCCGCCCGAGGCGCCCGGGGGCCGGTCCTCGGCGCGCCGCCGCCCACCCGTCCGCGGGGCGGCGGGCCGCCCGCCGTCGGGGGCGGACGGGTCGCGCGGGACGGGCGGGGGCGGGGGCACGTCCGCATCCTTGCAAACGATCTTCGACCTGCGGGGTGCCGTTCGCCCGGACGCGACCGCCCGGCGACGACCGGTTGTCCGACGTTCGAACTTGTGTTCGACTGACCCGGTGCGATGGGACGGACAGCAGGTCGGGGCGGACGGTGTTGGGAACGCGACGGCGCTGCCGGGGATGCGGGGGTTGCTGCGCTCGGTGCGCACGCCGGGGTTCGCGGACACGGTGTTCCACGAGGTCGAGGCGCGCTCGGTGCTGAACCGGGTGCCGTCCTCGTCACCGGTGCCGTTCGGCTGGACGGTCAACCCCTACCGCGGCTGCTCGCACGCGTGCACCTACTGCCTCGTCCCGGAGACCCCGGTACTCACCGCCGACGGCCGGTCGCGGCCGATCGGGGAGCTGCGCCCGGGCGACGAGGTGGTCGGCACCGTCACCGACGGCGGCGGTCGGCGCCGCTTCGTCCGCACCCCGGTGCTCGCGCGCTGGTCGACGCGGCGCCGCGCCCAGGAGGTGACCCTCGACGACGGCACGCAGCTCGTCACCTCCGCCGAGCACCGCTTCCTCACCACCTCCGGCTGGGCGCACGTACGACCGGGGCGCTGCCGGGCCTCCGCGTACCGGCCGCACCTGAGCCCGGGGACGGCGCTGGTCGGGCCCGGTGCGGCCGCGGTCCCGGGCGGGGCCCGGCCCGACGGATACGCCGAGGGCTGGCTGTGCGGGCTGGTCCGGGCCGACGCGGTGCGCGGCCGGGTGCGGGCCGAGCCGTTCCCGACCGGCTGGGTCGAGCTGGAGGCGCTCGCCCGCGCCCACCACCTGCTGACCGCACGGCCGGAGCCCGTGGCCGCCGGGATGATCGCGGCGCCCGCCCCGTCGCCGGCGGCCTGGCCGCAGCGGCCCGCCCGCGGCTGGACGGCCGGGTTCGTCGGCGGGATCGTCGACGCCTGCGGTGAGGTCTCCGCCGGGGTGCTGCGGATCGTGCCCGGCGACGAGGAGCTCACCCGGGCCTGTGTCGACGCGCTGCGCCGGCTCGGGTTCCGCGTGGCCTCCGAGCCGTCGGCCCGGCCCGGGGTGCGGGCGCTGCGGGTGCTGGGCGGGGTCGCCGAGCAGCTGCGGCTGGTCGCGGTGACCGACCCGGCCGTGGCCCGGGTGCGCGACGTCGGCGGCGCCCGCGTCGAGGAGCCGCCGGGGGGAGCGCCGCGGGTCGTGGCGGTCCGCGACACCGGCACCCTCCGCCCGATGGTCGACATCACCACCGGCACGGGGGACTTCGTCGCCGCCGGGGTGGTCAGCCACAACTGCTTCGCCCGCAACACCCACACCTACCTCGACCTCGACGCGGGCGCGGACTTCGACTCCCAGATCGTGGTCAAGGTGAACGTGGCACGGGTGCTGGAGCGGGAGCTGGCCCGGCCGTCGTGGCGGCGCGAGCACGTCGCGATGGGTACCAACACCGACCCCTACCAGCGGGCGGAGGGCCGCTACCGGCTGATGCCCGGGGTGATCACCGCGCTGGCCCGCTCCGGCACGCCGTTCTCCATCCTGACCAAGGGCACCGTGCTGGGCCGGGACCTGCCGCAGCTCGCGGCCGCGAACGCCGACGTCCGCGTCGGCACCGGGGTGTCGATCGCGCTGCTGGACCGGGAGCTGCAGTCGCACCTGGAGCCGGGCACCCCCGGTCCGCGCGCCCGCCTCGACCTCGTCCGCCGGATCACCGACGCCGGCCTGCCCTGCGGGGTCATGGTGGCCCCGGTGCTGCCGTGGCTGACCGACTCCACCGAGGCCCTCGACGCCCTGCTGGCGGAGATCGCCGCCGCCGGGGCGAGCCGGGCCACGGTGCTCGCGCTGCACCTGCGTCCCGGGACCCGGGAGTGGTTCCTGGCCTGGCTGGGGCGCACCCACCCCGCGCTGCTGCCGCGCTACGAGCGGCTCTACCGCGGCGGGGCGTACGCCACCCGGGACTACCGCGGGGCCCTGGCCCGGCGGGTCGTCCCGCTGCTGGCCCGGCACGGCCTGGACCGGCCCGAGCCGAACCCGCGCGACCCGGGGTGGACCCGGCAGCCGGTCGCGTCGCCGCGGGCTGCGGAGCCCGGGGACGGGCAGCTGAGCCTGCTGTGAGAACCCGCCGGAAACCTGGTGGCAGACGGCCCGGGGGATGCCGATAGCCTTGACCGCCGTGATGCGAACCCACCCCGTCGGCACGCTGCGTGCCGAGAACGCCGGCCAGACCGTGACCCTCGCCGGATGGGTGGCCCGCCGCCGCGATCACGGCGGAGTGATCTTCATCGACCTGCGGGACCGCTCCGGATCGGCCCAGGTCGTGTTCCGCGAGGGCGAGATGGCCGAGCGGGCCCACCGGCTGCGCTCCGAGTTCTGCATCCAGGTCGTCGGCGAGGTCGTCCGCCGGCCCGCGGGCAACGAGAACTCCGACCTGCCGACCGGCGACATCGAGGTCACGGTCACCGAGCTGACCGTCCTGTCGGAGTCGGCGCCGCTGCCGTTCCCGATCGACGAGCACACCGGCGTCGGCGAGGAGATCCGGCTCTCCCACCGCTACCTCGACCTGCGTCGTTCCGGGCCCGCCGCGGCGATGAAGCTGCGCAGCGACGTGAACAAGGCCGCCCGCGACGTGCTGGCCGCGGAGGACTTCATCGAGGTCGAGACGCCGACCCTGACCCGGTCCACCCCCGAGGGCGCGCGCGACTTCGTCGTCCCGGCGCGGTTGCGCCCCGGTTCCTGGTACGCGCTGCCGCAGAGCCCGCAGCTGTTCAAGCAGCTGCTCATGGTCGGCGGGCTGGAGCGGTACTACCAGATCGCGCGCTGCTACCGCGACGAGGACTTCCGCGCCGACCGCCAGCCGGAGTTCACCCAGCTCGACATCGAGATGAGCTTCGTCGAGCAGGACGACGTCATCGCACTCGCCGAGAAGGTCCTCACCGCGCTGTGGCGCCTCGTCGGGTACGAGATCGAGACCCCGATCCGCCGGATGCCCTACGCCGAGGCGATGGCCCGCTACGGCTCGGACAAGCCAGACCTGCGCTTCGACATCGAGCTCACCGAGCTCACGTCGTACTTCGCGGGCACCGGGTTCCGGGTCTTCCAGAACCCCTACGTCGGCGCCGTCGTCATGCCGGGCGGGGCGTCGCAGCCCCGCAAGGTGCTCGACGGCTGGCAGGAGTGGGCCAAGCAGCGCGGCGCCCGCGGCCTGGCCTACGTCCTGATCGGTGAGGACGGGCAGGTCGACGAGCGCGGCCCCGTGGTCAAGAACCTGTCCGAGGCCGAGCGGTCCGGCCTGGCCGAGGCCGTCGGCGCGAACCCCGGCGACTGCATCTTCTTCGCCGCCGGCAAGCCCACCGAGGCCCGCGCGCTGCTGGGCGCGGCCCGTGGCGAGATCGCCCGGCGGACCGGTGCGATCGACTCCTCGGCCTGGTCGTTCGTCTGGATCGTCGACGCGCCGCTGTTCGAGTCGGCCGCCGACACCGACGACGTCGCCGTCGGCGGCGGTGCGTGGACCGCGCTGCACCACGCGTTCACCTCCCCGACCCCGGAGTGGATCGACTCCTTCGAGAAGGACCCGGGCAACGCCCTGGCCTACGCCTACGACATCGTCTGCAACGGCAACGAGATCGGCGGCGGCTCGATCCGTATCCACTCGGCCGACGTGCAGAAGCGGGTCTTCGAGATCATGGGCCTGTCCGCGGAGGAGGCCCAGGAGAAGTTCGGCTTCCTGCTCGACGCCTTCTCGTTCGGCCCGCCGCCGCACGGCGGGATCGCGTTCGGCTGGGACCGGATCACCGCGCTGCTCGCCGACGTCGACTCGATCCGCGAGGTCATCGCGTTCCCGAAGACCGGCGGCGGGTTCGACCCGCTGACCCAGGCACCCGCGCCGATCACCGCGGCCCAGCGCAAGGAGGCGGGCGTGGACGCGAAGCCCGAGCGCGCCCCGGAGAAGCCCGGCCCGGCCGCCTAGGTCGAGGTCCGCAGCGTCCTCGACGCCGAACCCGGGGTGGCCCACCTGGTGGTCCACCCCGGGGTGGCGGTGCACCCGGCCGGTGACCTGGTCGAGGCCGATGTCGCCCGGGAGTGCGCCGACGACCTGCTGGGCCGGCTCGCCGACCTCGGCGTCGACCACGACGGCGGCATCACCCTCGAACAGCTCGACACGGTGCTGTCCGACCGGGCCGACGCCGCCGAGGAGGCCGCGCCGGGGGACGGGGCCGACGCCGTCGTCTGGGACGAGCTGATCCAGCGCACCGGCGAGGAGTCGCGGCTGTCCGCGACGTTCCTGACCTTCCTCACCATCGCCTGCCTGCTCGCCGCCGTCGGCGCGGTCACCGACTCGCCGGTCACCGTGGTCGGGGCGATGGTGCTGGGCCCGGAGTTCGGCCCGATGGCGGCGATGGCGATCGGGCTGGTGCTGCGCCGCCGCGACCTGGTCTCGCGCGGTGCGCTCGCGGTCGCCGCCGCCTACGCCTCGGTCGCGGTGATCGAGGGACGCTGGAGCGAGGCGGCCCAGTCGGTGCTGCAGCTGGGGGTCAACCTGGTGGGCGCCATCGGTGCGGCGGCCGCGGTGCTGGTGCTCGCCCGTCGCGGATCGCGTCGTCGGGGCGCGGACCGCGCGCTCTCCGACGGGTAGGGTCCCCTTCGATGACCGATCCGCAGTCGACTCCCGGCGCGGTCGCGGCGGTGGCCGGGGCCGCGCGGTTGCTGTCGCGGCGGGCGGGCTCGGAGGTCGAGCTGTTCGAGCCCGAGGACCTGGGCGGCAGCGGCCGTTCCGTCGTCGCCCGGGCCCGGATGGCGAAGAACCCGTTCTCCGACCGGCGCAGCGTCGTCGTGAAGCACTACGCGCCGCCCGAGGACGGCACGGACCTGGCGTCGGACCCGTTCCGCTACGAGGTCGCGTCCTGCCAGCTGTTCACCGCGCTGCCGAGCGAGGTCCGGCCCAGCCCTGTGATCATCGCGCACGACCCGGTGCAGCGGCTGCTCGTACTGGAGGACCTCGGCCGCAGCCTGACCCTGGCCGACAAGCTGTTCGGCCCGGACCCCCAGGCCGCCCGGACCTGCCTGCTCGGCTGGGCCCGCGGCCTGGGCCGGATGCAGGCCGCGACCGCCGGCCGGGAGGGCGACTTCGGGGCGCTGCTGCGCCGGCTGGGGGAGAAGGCGCGCCGGGACCCGGTCGCCGACCAGGCCCGCGCCGCGCTGGCCGGTCTGCCGGAGCTTCTGGCCGGGATCCTCGGCGTCGAGGTGCCGGAGATGGCGCTGTTCGAGGCCCAGGGCGGGGTGCGCCTGCTCGGCGGCACCGGGTTCCGTGCGTTCAGCCCGTCCGACACCTGCCCGGACAACAACCTGGTCACCAGCCGCGGGGTGCGGTTCGTCGACTTCGAGTGGGGCTGCTTCCGCGACGTCGTCCTCGACGCAGCCTACGTGCGGGTGCCGTTCCCCGGCTGCTCGTCGAGCTTCGCCCTCCCCGACGCCGTCGCCCACGCCATGCTCGACGCCTGGCGGGCCGAGGTCGCGCCGGTGTGGCCCGAGCTGGACGACCCCGAGCTGCTGGAGTCGCGCCTCGCCGACGCCCACGTGCTGTGGGTGTGGTGGTCGACCTGGCAGCTGCTGCCGCGGGTGCCCGAGCGCGACGGCCCGATCGGCCCCGACGCCGGCCGGTCCCCGCGGATCTCCACGGCGCTGCGGCACTACTGGCGGGGCCTCGGCGTCACCGCGGAGGCGACCGCCCGGCCCGGCACGGCCGCGCTGGCCGCGGCCGTGGTGACCGCGCTCGACACCCGTTTCCCCGACGCGTCGTCGACGCTGCCGCTGTTCCCCGCCTTCCGCGGCGGCGAGTGGTAGGGCCCCGCCCCGAGAGTTCCCACGGCGGTACGGGACCCGTCACCGGTTGCACACGGAAACGGTGGCTGCGGCGGTGATCGTGTCGGCGTGTCCCCGATGACCGTGCGCCCGTCCGTCGTCGATCCGGTCCTCCGCCCCGTCGCCGTACCGCACGTGACCGGCCGGCCCGTCCGGCACCTCGTCCTGCTGGGCGACTCCACCGCCGTCGGGCTGGGTGACCCTCTGCCCGGCGGTGGCTGGCGTGGGTTCGGCCCGCTGCTGCGCGACGCCCTCGACGATCCCGCCCACCCCGGCTCGGTCCGGCTGGACAACCACGCCCGGACCGGGGCGCGGATGGCCGACGCCCGGCACGGGCAGGTGCCCGCGGCCGCGGCGTCGGGGCCCGACGTCGTCGTGCTGTGCGCCGGGATGAACGACACCCTGCGCTCGGACTTCGACCCGGCCGCGATCCGGCGGGACTGCGCCGGGTCGCTGGAGCTGCTGCTGCGGGCCGGTGCGACCGTGCTGCTGCTCCGCTTCCACGACCACACCCGCGTCTGGCCGCTGCCGGGGCCGTTGCAGCGGGCGCTCGCCACCCGGATCGCCGCCCTGAACGGGGCCGTCGACGGAGCGGTGGCCGACGCCGTCGCCGCGACGGGACGGTCCGCCGTCGGGATCCTCGACCTCGACACCGCCGGCAGCTACGACCCGGCGGCGTGGAGCGTGGACCGGTTGCACCCGTCCGAGCTGGGGCACCGGTTGCTGGCGCGTGGTTTCGCCGCGCTGCTCGGCGCCGCAGGGTTCGTGGTGCCGGGGGAGATCGGGCTCGACGCCGCCGGCGGGCGGGAGGTGACGGCCTGGCAGCGGGGGGCGTGGCTAATGGTGCAGGGGGTGCCGTGGCTCGTGCGGCGGTCCCGGGACCTCGGGCCGGTGATGGTGCGGGGGCTCGTGGAGGGGGCGCGGGCGCGGAAGGTGCCCGCCTGATCCCGCCGACCCGGTCGCAGTCGATCACTCCGGCGCGGGGCGTGCCCGCCGTGGTCGGACCCGACGCGATCCGGAGGAGCGGCTGCCGGCGTCAGACCCTGAGCACGTCCGTTGTCCTCGACCGTCCCGAGACATCTCATCACCTCGGGTAGTGCACCATCGTTGCAGTTCACGAGTTCGCGATAGCGAACGAGAACTGGCGATCGAACGCACGTTCGAGTATCGTCGATGATGTGACCGCCACCCAGGAACCACCCGCCCACGCCACCGGCGTGCGCGGCGACGGGTTCCCTTCCGGTGACCTCACCCTGCTCCAGTTCCAGGTCGAGCAGGCACTCGCCACTGACACCGAAGGGCTGTCCGAGGCCGAGCTGATCGACCAGATCCAGGAGATCGAATCCCTCCAGGCCTCCCTGGCTGCCCTCCAGGCGAGCCGGATCCGCGCCTTCGCCCAGGCCCATGTCGACAGCCACCGCGTCGATGACCGGATCGACGTCGACAAGGTCCACCGCAGCGTCGTCGCCCAGATCCAACTGGCCTGCCGGGTCTCCACCACCGAGGCCCGCACCCGCGTCGCCGACGCCTGCGAACTGCACGCCGGGCTCGACGACGTCCGGCGCCTCCATGAGACCGGGCAGCTCAGCGCCGCCAAGGTCACCGCGATCGCCGTCGAGTGCCGCGACCTCGACACCACCCAACGCGCGCGGGTCGACGCCCGGCTCGCCGCCGTGCACGACCTCACCCGCTACGGCATCGGGCGCCTGCGGGCGATGACGCGGCGTCTGGTCGCCGAGATCGCTCCCGACCGGTTCCGCGCCCGCGTCCACGCGGCCAGGGTCGAGCGCCGGGTCACCCTGCGGCCCGCGCCGGATGCGATGAGCTACCTGACCGCGTACGTGCCGGTCGAGCAGGGCGCCGCCTGCCTGGCCGCGCTGCAGAAGGCGTTCGTCGAGATCCAGGTCGACCCGCAGCCCCTGACCCGCACCCGCGGACAGGTCCTCGCCGACACCCTGGTCGAACGCGTCACCGGGCAGGCCACCGCGACCGCCGTGAACCTGGAAGTCCAGGTCACCGTCCCCGTCCAGGCGCTGCTCGACCCCACCTCCCCGCTGCCCGCGGAGATCCCCGGCTTCGGACCGGTCCCGGCCGACCTGCTCGCCACCCCCGAGGGCGCCAAGTCCCTGCGCCGTCTGCTCACCGACCAGGGCATCGTGATCGGCGGGGACTCCCGGAGGCGTACTTTCACCGGCCTGCTCGCCACCCTTGTGAAGGCCCGGGCGCAGAACCGGTGCACCGAGCCCTACTGCGACGCACCCGTCCGCCACCTCGACCACCTCCGGCGGGATGCCGACGGCGGACGCACCGAACTCGACAACGGGCGCGGGGTCTGCGAGTTCCACAACCACGTCCGCGAACAACCCGGCTGGCACATCGCCCGGGCCCCGGACGGGACCGTTGTCACCAGGACCCCGACCGGGCACACCTACCGCGGCCCGGACTGATCGCCTGCCGCCCGCGGTCGTCGCGGGGGTCCCGTGTGCCGCCTGCCGGGCGTGCCCTCGTGCCGCCCGGTCGCGGGCGCGACCCGGCTACAGGCGTCGCAGGAAGTTCCCGATCCGCTCCACGGCCTGCTCCAGCTGCGGCAGCGCCGTCGCGTACGAGCAGCGGATGTGCCCCTCGCCGGAGGGCCCGAACACGCTGCCCGGGACGACCGCGACCGACTCCTCCCGCAGCAGCCGCTCGGCGAAGGTCTCCGAGTCCAGCCCGGAGGCGCGGATCGAGGGGAACGCGTAGAACGCGCCCGCCGGCTCCGGGCAGTCCAGCCCGGCCTCGCGCAGCCCCTTCACAAACACCCGGCGGCGACGGTCGTAGTCGGCCACCATCTCCGCGACGTCGCCCTCCGCGCTGGTCAGCGCCTCCACGGCGGCGATCTGCGAGATGTGCGGCGCGCACAGCATCGTGTACTGGTGCACCCGCAGGCACAGCTCCGCGATCGGCTCCGGCGCGGCGAGCCAGCCGACCCGCCACCCCGTCATCGCCTGGGCCTTGGAGAACCCGCCCAGGACCACCGTCCGCTCCCGGGCACCCGGGACCGCGCCCAGGCAGGTGTGGGCGCCGGTATAGGTGAGGCGGTCGTAGATCTCGTCGGAGAGCAGGTACAGGTCGTGCCGCTCGGCCAGCGCGACGAGCTCGCGCAGCACCTCGGGCGGCTGCACCGCGCCGGTCGGGTTGGCCGGGGAGCCGATCAGGATCGCTTTCGTCCGCGGCGTCACCGCGGCCTCGACCTCGGTGATGTCGATCGCGAACCCGTCCTCGGCGCGGGTCGGCACCCCGACCGGCACCCCACCGGCGAACGCCACGCACGGCTGGTAGGCGACGTAGCAGGGCTCCGGGACGATGACCTCCTCGCCCGGGTTCAGCAGCACCCGGAACGCCAGGTCCAGCCCCTCGGACACCCCGGTCGTCACCAGGCACTCGGTGGCGGGGTCGTAGTGGGCGTCGTAGCGCGACGCCAGGTCCGCGCACACCAGCTCACGCAGCTTCGGCAGCCCCGCGTTCCCGGTGTAGGTGGTGTAGCCGCGCTCCAGGGCGTAGATCCCGGCCTCGCGGATGCGCCACGGCGTCACGAAGTCGGGCTCACCGACACCGAGGGAGATGACGTCGTCCATCTCGGCGGCGATGTCGAAGAACCGCCGGATCCCCGACGGCGGGATCGCCGAGATCGTCGCGTTGAGCGCCTTCACGGGGTCACCGGCAGCCGGTGGTCGGGCTCCGGCTCGGCGAACGAGTCGCCGTCGCGCTTGTGCGTGGCCAGCACGAAGTGCGTGGCGGTCGAACGGACCCGGTCGATCGTGGACAGCTTCTGGGACACGAAGTCGCTGACCGCGCGGATGTCCGGGCCGACGACCGTGCAGCGCAGATCGTGCCCACCGGAGACGAGGTAGCAGTCGCGGACCTCGTCGAAGCGGGAGATGCGGGCGGCGACGTCGTCGAACCCGACCCCGCGGGCCGGGGCGACCGACACGTCGATGAACGCCGTCACCTGCGCCCCGGCGCGGCCGGCGCCGGAGTGGCCGTTGCCGCCGTCCTCGTACCGGGCCCAGTCCACGACGGCCTTGTGCCTGCGGATCACCCCGGAGCGTTCCCACTCCGCGATCCGGGCGTCGACCTCGTCCCGGGGCAGACCCAGCATGGTGGCGACGGTGTCGTGGCTCAACGACGCGTCACGTTCGAGCAACTCGAGGATCTCGCGCACGGCGTGACCCTACGACGACCGCCCGTCGCCGTGCCGCGGGCCGGGCGGGTCGGTGGTGGGCCGCCCCGTCCGACCGGTCAGGCCGCGTGCGGCAGCGGGGCCGCGGCGTCCGGAACGACACCGCCGCGTGCCGGGTCGAGCAGCCCGCACTCGAGGTCGACGAGGTGGGTGCGTGTGCACGGACCGCACACGTACACCGTGCCGGCCGGGCCGTGGTGGCTGCTCCAGGCGAGTCCGCGGACGTCGGCGGGGGTGCGCGGACGGGAGCAGAGCGGGCAACTCGGGATCGTGTCCATGCCCCATGAGCGTGCACGGGGTCTGTTGCGGGCCGGTGACACCGCGCGTCCGCGGCGTTGCGTTCCGGCGACGATCCGGGGTCGGAGACGATCACGCTGCGTACGCGTCGGTCACGAATCGGGGGCGAGCCGGTGAATTCGGCACCGTCCCACCCCGCCCGCAACTAGGGTCCGCGCGCATGAGCAGCAACGAACCGCCGCGGGGCGAGGACCCGCAGGCCGGTCCCGGGGGAGCCGCGACGCCCGGTGGCGCCCAGGAGCCCGGGCAGGCGGCCGGGAGCGGGGACCGGCCGGGCACGCCGTACCCCGGCGGGCAGCAGGCCGGGCAGGACGACGCCACCGGCGCGCAGGAGCCGGGACAGCACGGCACCGCCGCCCCGTCCCCGCACGGCCAGCAGTACGGCCAGGACCCCGGGCAGCAGTACGGCCGGCCGTACGCGCAGGACCCCGGCCAGCAGTACGGCCAGCAGTACGGCCAGCAGTACGGCCAGCAGTACGGCCAGCAGTACGGCCAGCAGTACGCGCAGGACCCCGGCCAGCGGTACGGCCAGCAGTACGGCCAGGCCCCGTACGGCCAGGCCCCGTACGGCCAGGACCCGGGGCAGCAGTACCCCGGCCAGCCCTACGGACAGCAGCAGTACCCCGGCCAGTACCCCGGCGCAGGCCAGTACGGCGGCCAGCAGCAGTACGGGGCCCCGTACCCCGGCCAGTACTCCGGGGCCGGGCAGCAGTACCCCGGCCAGTACCCGACCGGCCAGCAGTACGGCGGCCAGTACCCGCAGGCCGGCTACGGCCAGCCCGTCCACCCCTCCGGCGGTGCCCCGCCCGGCGGTACCTCCCCGGACCCGCTGGTGCCGTTCTCCTTCGGCGACTGGTTCGCCAAGGTCGTGGCGGGTACCAGACGAAGCTGGAAGCCCCTGCTGGCTATTCAGGGGATTCTCTTCGGGGTGCTGGCGCTGCTGGGCCTCGTCGTGGCGGCGATCGTCGGGGCGGCGATCATGAACATCCTCAGTTCGGTCCTCACCGGCCGGATGGGCTTCGGGTCGATCGCGGGGATCGTCGTCGCCTACATCGCCTTCGTGCTCGTGGCCATCGTGCTCGGGGCCGTCGCTCAGGCTGCCTCGGAGTTCGTGGTGGTCCGTGACGCGGCCCAGCGTCCGTACACGGCAGGACAGGCATTCGCCTTCGCCCGTAGCCGAGCGCTGCCGTTGATCGGCTGGTCGCTGCTGCTCGGGCTGCTCTTCGGGATCGTCTACTTGATTGGGATAGCACTCGTCGCGTCGGAGTCGGCGATCGCAACGGTCCTCGGCGTCCTGGTCGTGCTAGGGGTGTTCCTCTACTTCGGAACAGTCACCTTCGCCGCGTTCGGCGGCACCGTGGTGATCGAACGTGGAGGCCTTGGCCGGATGTTCCAGCTGGTCAACCCGCGTTTCCCGTCGATCCTGGGCCGGATGGCGACTCTGTTCGTCCTGTCCGGTGTGATCGTGCTGATCACGATGGCGATCGTGTTCTCGCTGGTCCAGTCCCAGGTTGTCGTGCTCGCTGTGCTCGGGGGACTGATCTATCTCGCGGTGATCGTGGGTCTTTCCCTGGTGGGGACGGTGGCTACTGTGGTCACCTACGCCGAGTGCCGCTTTCGCGAGCACAACCCGGTGCACACCCCCGTCCTCGCCGACGAGATCGACCGCGCCTGAGAGCGTGTTGTGAAACCTGGTGTCCCCGCGGCGTGGCGTAGTTGGTGGGGGCCGTGTGGTGGTGATCATCCGGTCGGGTGTGCCCATGCTCCTGCCGTCCGGCTTATGACTCGTCGTTGACCGATGCGCAGTGGGCGGTGGTCGAACCGCTGCTGCCGGTTCGGGCGCCGGTTCTAGGTGGCTGGCCGCGCCGGTACTCCCCGCGGTTGGTGATCGACACGATCAGCTGTGTGCTGGTCAGCGGGTGTGCGTGGCGGATGGTCCCGCGCGACCTGGTCCCGTGGTCCACGGCGTATCGCTGGTTCGCCGCTTGGACCGCCGACGGGACCTGGGCGCGGGTACACGACGTTCTGCGCGATCGGGTCCGGGTCGCCGACGGGCGCGATCCGCAGCCCTCGGCGGCGGTGTTGGACTCCCAGTCCGCCTGCTCGGCCGAGGGCGGTGCGGAGATCGGCTACGACGCTGGTAAGCGGGTGAGGGGCCGCAAGCGGCATCTGCTGGTCGACAGCTGCGGGTTGGAGCTGCGGGCGGTGGTGCACTCGGCGTCGGTGCAGGACCGGGCCGGGGCCAAGCTGGTGCTGGCCGGTCTGCACCGTGAGTTCCCGCAGGTCGGGCTGGTCTGGGTTGACGGCGGCTATGTCCACTCCGTGGATGCCCGCCTGATCGACTGGGCGCACGAGCATGAGCAGCTCGAGGTGGTGTGCGTTCCGCGGAACGCGGACGTGAAAGGCTTCCAGGTGCTGCCCCGCCGCTGGGTGGTGGAACGGACCTTCGCCTGGATCTCGAGGTGTCGACGGTTGGCGCGCGACCATGAACGTAAGACCTCGCACTCCGAGGCCATGCTCAAGGTGGCGATGATCCGTCTGATGGCGGCCCGTCTGGCCGGCGAGCAGCTTCCTGCGCCCCGCAGTGACGTGGAGAAAGTAGCAGCCCGCCGCCTAGCAGAAGACCTCGAGAGCTGACCTCACGAGGTTTCACAACACGCTCTGAGGTGTCCGTCCCCCGGGCCCGGTGTCCTGGCAGGCTGGAACGGATGAGCACCGACGGCCTGTTCGACATCGACCCCGGGGGCGACGGGCGCGACACCGGTGACGGCGACGCCGTCCGTCCCGACGCGCCGCTCGCCGCGCGGATGCGCCCGCGCACCCTCGACGAGGTCGTCGGCCAGGCCGACCTGCTCGCACCCGGTGCGCCGCTGCGCCGCCTGCTCGACGGCGGCGCCGCGGCGTCGGTGCTGCTCTACGGCCCGCCCGGCACCGGCAAGACCACCCTCGCCCGGCTGATGGCCGGCGCCGGGGGAGCGGAGCGGCATTTCGTCGCCCTGTCGGCGCTCTCGGCCGGGGTGAAGGAGCTGCGGGCCGTCATCTCCGAGGCCCGCCGGCGTCGCGACCGCAGCGGCACCACCACGGTGCTGTTCATCGACGAGGTGCACCGCTTCTCCCGTACCCAGCAGGACGCCCTGCTCGGCGCGGTCGAGGACCGGCTCGTCCTGCTCGTCGCCGCGACCACCGAGAACCCGTCGTTCTCCGTCGTGTCCCCGCTGCTGTCCCGCTCCCTGGTGCTGCAGCTGCAGTCCCTCGGGGAGGACGACGTGCGCACCCTGCTCCGGCGCGCCGTCACCTCCGAACGGGGCTTGAACGCGACCGTCGCGCTCGCCGAGGACGGCGAACAGGCACTGGTCCGGCTCTCCGCTGGCGACGGGCGCCGCGCGCTCACCGCGCTGGAGGCGGCCGCCGACGGTGTCCTCGGCGCCGGCGGCGACCCGGTGATCGACCTCGCCGCCGTCGAGCGCGCCGTCACCGAGGTCGCCGTGCGCTACGACCGCGCGGGCGACCAGCACTACGACGTCATCAGCGCGTTCATCAAGTCCATCCGCGGCTCCGACCCCGACGCCGCCCTGCACTACCTGGCCCGGATGCTCGTCGCGGGGGAGGACGCCCGGTTCATCGCGCGCCGGCTGATGATCCACGCCTCGGAGGACGTCGGGCTGGCCGACCCGACCGCGCTGCCCGCCGCGACCGCGGCCGCCCAGGTCGTGCAGCTCGTCGGGATGCCGGAGGCGCGGATCGCGCTCGCCCAGGTCACGGTGCACCTGGCGACCGCACCCAAGTCGAACGCGGTGATCACCGCGATCGACGCCGCAATGGCCGACGTACGCTCCGGCAGGGTCGGCGGGGTGCCCCCGCACCTGCGCGACGGCCACTACGCCGGCGCGCAGAAGCTCGGCAACGCCGTCGGCTACCGCTACCCGCACGACGACCCCGACGGCGTCCTGCGCCAGCAGTACCCGCCCGACGACGTCGTCGGCGTCGACTACTACGCGCCGTCCGGGCGCGGGCACGAACGCGTCCTCGCCGAGCGCCTGCCCAAGCTGCGCCGCGTCGTACGCGGCACCCGGGACTGAGCCCGCGCGCTCAGCCGGTGGTCAGGGTCAGCCCGAGCGCCCCGGTCGCGGTGCGGATCGGGGTGAAGTAGCTGGTGCAGTTGCCGTCGCCGCCCGCACCGGTGTGCACGCCCTGGGCCTGCCCGGACGAGGTGATGTAGGGGGCGCCGGAGTCGCCCTCCTGCGCGCACGCCGCCACCGAGGTCAGCCCGGACTGGCTCTGGCCCTCGAAGTTCACCGTCATGTCGGTGCGCTGGACCGTGCCGCAGGACCGCCCGCTGGTGGACCCGTACAGGCAGACCGTGGAGCCCACGGGCGCCGGACGGCTCCCGGCCACCCGGATCCCCGACACGGTCGCCGACACGCCGCCCGGCTCGACCGCGATCGCGCCGACGTCCACCCCGCGGCCCGCGGTCTCGACCTCGGAGCCGATCGTCGAGCCGTCGCCGGCGGACCAGGACGACGAGCCCCGGGTGCAGTGCCCGGCGGTGATCAGCCAGTCGCTGCTGCCGTCGGAGGCGGCGAACCCGGCCGTACAGCGGCGGGTCCCGTCGGTGATGGTGTCGCCCCCGCCGACCGCGGCCTGCCGGTGCGCCGGCGCCGCCACCCGCTCCACCCGCACCGCGGACGGGTCGAGACCGCCGGTCAGGCCCGCGGCCAGCGCGTCGGCGCCCGGCCCGTCGACGACGCTCACGACGACCTGCTCGGTGCGGGGGTCGACGCCGTAGGAGTCCAGACCGGCGGGCATCCCCGTCGCGGTGCGCCCGGCCAGCGCCGAGAGCACCGCGGCCGGGTCGCGGCGCGGCTCGTCGCGCACCACCGGCGTCGCGCCGAGCGCGGTGACCAGCGGCGCGGCCGCGGCGTCCCAGGTGCCCACCATCAGCCGTCCGTCGGCCAGCCACGTCCCGGCCAGCGCGGGCCCGAGGGCCTCGGTCACCGCGGGCACCAGCGCCGCGGCGGCGTCCTCGCCGACCGTGACTGGGGGGAGCGCCGGGCCCGCGGTCGCCGGCACGGCCACCCCCACACCGATCGCGACGGTGCCGAGAGCGGCGAGCAGGAGGCGGTGCGGGCGACGCAGAGACACGAGCGGTCCTTCGGGCGAGCGGAGCGTGACACCCGGCCCAACGACGCCGCTCCGCCCGGGTCACGGCCCGCAGGCGGAGGACACTCCTCCGACAGGGGTGGACGTCCGTCCGTGCCCGAGGTCTCCCCATGAGGACCAAAGCCCCTACTGTCCGTCTACCTATACCGCAAATTGTGCATGTTGATTGACCCCGAAAGGGTGCACCGGAAAGGTTGATCGCAGGCCGGGGCGCGGCCGAGCGGACCTGCCGGCAGCGCCGACCACCACCGGCGGAGGACAGCGCGACAGTCGCACCGCCCGACCTCTCCCGGGTCGGGCGGGCGGTGCCGGCGCCTGACGCGGCCCCGGGTCGCGACCGAGGAGAGCTGGGCAGATGCACGACGGACCCGTGGCCATCGCGACCGCACCCGAGGACGCCGCCGAGGAGGCCGACCACCGGCAGGCGGCGGACCTCCTCCCGCCGGAGATGCTGGCCGCGGCCGTCGCCGGCGACGAGCGCGCGGTCGCGCTGCTCCTGGCTAAGGTGCACCCCCAGGTGGAGCGCTTCTGCCGGGCCCGGCTGGGCCGGCGCGAGACGATCCTCGGCTCGGCCGACGACGTCGCGCAGGACGTCTGCATGGCCGTGCTCTCCGTGCTCCCGGCCTACCGGCCGTCGGGGATGTCGTTCCGGGCGTTCGTGTTCGGCATCGCCCGGCACAAGGTCGCCGACGCGTTCCGGGCGATGGCCCGCAACCGCTGCGACGCCGTCGAGGAGCTCCCCGAGCGGTTCAGCCGCGAGGACGACCCGGAGCAGGTCGTGCTCGACGCCGAGCGCAACGACCGCCTGTCCGAGCTCATGGGCCTGCTCGGCCCGCGCCAGGTCGAGATCCTCACGCTGCGCATCGCGGTCGGGCTGAGCGCGGAGGAGACCGCCGACGCGCTCGGCTCCACCCCCGGCGCGGTCCGCGTCGCCCAGCACCGCGCGCTGCAGCGGCTGCGCCGCGAGCTCGAGGACCGCGCGTCCCGCCGGGCCGGCGTCCGGGTCGTCGCCGTCCCCGTCCCGCGGACCCCCGTCCGCACCCCCCGCGTCCTCGTCCCCGCGCCGCGGACCCCCCTCGACGCCCCGCTGCCGGTCGCGGTCTGACCGGAGCGAGACGGCGGACCCGCCGGCCCTCCGGTCGACCCCCCGGACCGGGAGCACGGCGGGACCCGCAGACGGCCGGTGCCGGTGCGCTCGGGCGCGCACCGGCACCGGCCGTCCCCTCCTCCGGGTGCCGGTAACCTGGCACGACCGGCCTCCCGCGGCGTCCCCACGCCGCGCGGCCTACGGTGTGGCGCGGGCGCAGGGCGCCCGCCCCGTCGCCGACCCGTCGCCAGCCGTACCCGTCACGAGAGACCCACCGGTGCAGACCCACGAGATCGTCCGTCGTTTCACCGCCCACTTCGAGAGCAACGGGCACACGCCCGTCCCCAGCGCCTCGCTGATCCTCGAGGACCCGCAGCTGCTGTTCGTCAACGCGGGCATGGTGCAGTTCAAGCCGTACTTCCTCGGCGACGTCCCCGCGCCCTACCCGCGCGCGACGTCGATCCAGAAGTGCGTCCGCACCCCGGACATCGACGAGGTCGGCAAGACCACCCGGCACACCACGTTCTTCCAGATGGCCGGGAACTTCTCCTTCGGCGACTACTTCAAGCGCGGCGCCATCGAGTTCGCCTGGTCGCTGATCACCCGCAGCCAGGACGAGGGCGGCTACGGCTTCGACCCCGAGATCATCTGGGTCACCGTCTACCACGACGACGACGAGGCCATCGCGCTCTGGAAGGAGATCGCCGGCCTGCCCGAGGAGCGCATCCAGCGCCGTGGCGGCGACGACAACTACTGGGACATGGGCGTCCCCGGCCCCGGCGGCCCCTGCTCGGAGATCTACGTCGACCGCGGCCCGGAGTTCGGCGCCGAGGGCGGCCCCGAGGCCGACGAGGACCGCTACCTCGAGATCTGGAACCTCGTCTTCATGCAGGACGAGCGCGGCGCGCTGTCCCCGAAGAAGGGGCACCCCCCGATCGGCACCCTGCCGCACAAGAACATCGACACCGGGATGGGTGTCGAGCGGGTCGCGTTCCTGCTCCAGGGCGTCAACAACGTCTACGAGACCGACCTCGTCCGCCCGGTCATCGCCAAGGCCGAGGAGCTGTCCGGGAAGCGCTACGGCGCGGGTGGCCCGGACGGCGAGATCGACGACGTGCGCTTCCGCGTCATCGCCGACCACGCCCGCTCGTCGCTGATGATCGTCGGCGACGGCGTCACCCCCGGCAACGAGGGCCGCGGCTACGTGCTGCGCCGGCTGCTGCGCCGCATCGTGCGTTCGGCCCGGCTGCTCGGTGTCACCGGGCCGTGCCTGGGCGAGTTCGCCGCCGTCGTCCGCGACACCATGGCGCCGACCTACCCCGAGCTCGCCACCGACTTCGAGCGGATCTCCGCGGTCATCCGGGCCGAGGAGGACACCTTCCGCGCCACGCTGACCGCCGGCGAGCGGATCTTCGAGGGCGCGGTGTCCCGCGCCCGTTCCGCCGGCAGCGACACCCTGCCCGGCGACCAGGCGTTCGCGCTGCACGACACCTACGGCTTCCCGATCGACCTGACGCTGGAGATGGCCGCCGAGGCCGGGCTGTCCGTCGACCGGGAGCGCTTCACCGCGCTCATGGACGAGCAGCGCTCGCGGGCCAAGGCCGACGCCGCCGGGCGCAAGGTCGGCTTCGTCGACGCCTCGGTCTACCGCGCCGTCCTCGACACCCACGGCGCCACCGACTTCCTCGGCTACCAGACGCTGCAGTCGGAGTCCCGCGTCGTCGGGCTGCTGCGCGACGGCGCCACCGTGCCCGCCGCCCACGAGGGCGAGCAGGTCGAGGTGCTGCTCGACCGCACCCCGTTCTACGCCGAGGCCGGCGGCCAGCAGGCCGACACCGGCCTGCTGCGCGGCGCGTCCTTCGAGGTCCGGGTCGACGACGTCCAGTCGCCGGTGGCCGGGCTGCGGGTGCACCGCGGCGTCGTCACCGCCGGCACCGTGACCCTCGACGCCGAGGTCGTCGCCGAGGTCGACCGCACCCGTCGGTCCGCGATCTCGCGCGCACACACCGCCACCCACCTCGTGCACGCCGGGGTCCGCGGCGCGCTCGGCAGCGCCGCCGCCCAGGCCGGGTCGCTCAACGCCCCGGGCCGGCTGCGGTTCGACTTCACCTCCCCGACCGGGGCCGTGCCGCCCGCGGCGCTGGTCGAGATCGAGGAGGAGGTCAACTCGGTGCTCCAGGAGGACCGGGAGATCCAGACCTACGAGACCTCCATCGACGAGGCCCGCACGCTCGGCGCGATGATGCTGTTCGGCGAGAAGTACGGCGACCGCGTCCGCGTCGTCGACATGGGCGACTACTCGCGCGAGCTGTGCGGTGGCACCCACGTCGGGCGCACCGGCGAGCTCGGCCTGGTCCGGGTGCTGTCCGAGGCCTCCATCGGCTCCGGGGTGCGCCGCGTCGAGGCGCTGGTCGGGCTGGACGCCTTCAAGCACGCCACCACCGAGCACCTGCTGGTCAACCAGCTCGCCGACCAGCTCAAGGCCCGCCCGGAGGAGCTGCCGGAGCGGATCAACGGGATCGTCGAGCGGCTGCGGACCGCCGAGCGCGACCTGGAGAAGCACCGCGCCGACGCCGTCCTGGCCTCGGCCGGGGCGCTCGCCCAGCAGGCCGAGGACCTCGACGGGACCGCCCTGGTCGCCGTCACCGCGCCGGACGGTGTCGGTGGCAACGATCTGCGGACCCTCGCCGCCGACGTCCGGGGCAAGCTGGGCGACCGGCCCGGCGTGGTCGTGCTGTTCGGCGTCGACGGGGAGAAGGTGTCGTTCGTCGTCGCCACCACGAAGGCGGCCCGGGACAACGGGATCGCCGCCGGGAAGCTGATCGGGGAGTTCGCCGCGGCCGTCGGCGGGCGCGGCGGCGGCAAGCCCGACCTCGCCCAGGGCGGTGGCACCGACCCGGCCGGGATCGACGCCGCGGTGCAGAAGCTGCGCGCCGCGCTGCGTCCGTGACCCCCACCCGCGGGCGGCGCCTGGGCATCGACGTCGGCGCCGTCCGCGTCGGGGTCGCCATGTGCGACCCGGACGGGATCCTCGCGACCCCGGTCGAGACCGTGCCCCGCGACGCCGAGGGCGGCGCCGACGTGCGCCGGATCGCCGCGCTGGTGGCCGAGCACGACGTCGTCGGCGTCGTGCTCGGGCTGCCCCGGAACCTGCGCGGCGAGGACGGCCCGGCCGCCGTCGCCGCACGGGAGTTCGCCGCCGCACTGGAGGCGGGGCTCGCCGCGGCCGGCTGCGCGGTCCCCGTCGAGCTGACCGACGAGCGGATGACGACCGTCGTCGCGACCCGGCAGCTGGCCGGGCGCGGCGTGCGCGGCCGCAAGCAGCGTGCGGTCATCGACCAGCAGGCCGCGGTGGCCATCCTGCAGGGCTGGCTGGATACCACCCGCGGGACCTGATCACCGTGACCGGGGGTGACCACGGGCCGTGCCCGCGGCGGATACCCTCGAGCCCGTGACCGGCGCCGGCGAGAACGACGTGACGTCCCGGGGCCCGATGTGAGCGTGACCGCGGGGCCCGTACGACACCGTCCGACCCCGGTGCATTTCCGGCGTCGGCGGCTCGCCCTGCTGGGGTCGGCGTTGCTGGCCGGTGCGGTGCTCGTCGCCGTCGGCCTGTACCTGCGCGGCGCCGACGACTACTCCGGCTCCGGCAGCGGCTCGGTCGTGGTGCGCGTCGAGTCCGGCGACACCACCAGCGCGATCGGGGAGACCCTGACCGGGCTGGACGTGGTGAAGTCCCGGGCCGCGTTCGTCGAGGCCGCCGCCGAGGAGCCCGGCATCCAGCGGGTCCAGCCCGGCTACTACGAGCTGCGCTCGCAGATGTCCGGCGACTCCGCGGTCGAGGGGCTGCTCGACCCGGAGCGGCGCGTCGGGTTCTTCGACGTCAAGGGCGGTGTCCAGCTGGACGACACCCGCGCCCCGGACGGCACCGTCTCCCCGGGCGTGCTGTCCCAGATCTCCCGTGCCACCTGCCTCGGCACCGCGGACGGGGACGCCCGCTGCACCGGCGTCGACGCGCTGCGCGCCGCGATGGCCGACGCCGACCCGGCCGCGATCGCCGTCCCCGAATGGGCCCGCGCGGGCTACCGGGCGGCCGCCCCGGAGCGCCGGATGGAGGGTCTGGTCGCCCCCGGGCCGTACGACCTGGACCCGCGCGGCACCCCGGAGCAGGTGCTGCGCCAGGTGCTCACCGCGTCGGCGACCAGGCTGGAGGCCGCCGGGCTGGGCGGGGAGAACGCCTACCGCACCCTCGTCCTCGCCTCCGTCGTGGAGAAGGAGGCGCTCGTCCCCGACATGCCGAAGGTGGCCCGGGTGATCGAGAACCGGCTCGCGGTGAACCAGCGCCTGGAGATGGACTCCACCGTCAACTACCCGCTGGACGTGCAGGCGCTGCGGACCACGGCCGAGGCCCGCAGCACCCCCGGGCCGTACAACACCTACCTCAACACCGGGCTGCCGCCGACGCCCGTCGCCTCGGTGTCCTCCGCGGCGCTGTCGGCCGCGGAGTCCCCGGCCGCGGGCCCGTGGCTGTTCTTCGTGCGGTGCACCACCGAGGGCGCCTCCTGCTTCGCCACGACCTACCCCGAGCACCTCGGCAACGTCGACCGCGCCCGCGCCGCCGGAGCGTTCTGACCCATCACCGGGCGCGCATGCAACCTGGGCCCAACCCGTGACGGCGCTCACCCCCCGCCGGTAGACCGGGACCCGACAGCGACGTCAGGCGAGAGGAGCCAGCGATGCGTGCGGTCGTCTACCGGGGACCCGGGGACCTCGACATCACCGACGTGCCCGAGGGCGAGGTGGGTCCCGGCGAGGTCCGTCTCCGGGTCGGGTTCAACGGCATCTGCGGCTCGGACCTGCACGAGTACTACGCGGGCCCGATCTTCATCCCGAACGGGGAGAAGCACCCGCTGACCGGCCGCGAGCTGCCCCTGACCCTCGGCCACGAGTTCTCCGGCACCGTCGTCGAGATCGGGGCCGGCGTCGAGGGCGTCGCCGAGGGCGACCGGGTCGCGGTGATGCCGCTCTACACCTGCGGGACCTGCTCACGCTGTTCCGAGGGCCGCTACAACGTGTGCGCGCAGATCGGCTTCCACGGTCTGATGGCCGACGGCGGCATGGCCGAGACGACCGTCGTCCCGGCGCACATGCTGCACCCGCTGCCGGAGAACGTGTCGCTGGAGATGGGCGCGCTCGTCGAGCCCATGGCCGTGGCCCACCACGCGGCCGAGCTCGGCGGGGTGAACCCGGGCGACACCGCGCTGGTGTTCGGCGCCGGGCCGATCGGGATCGGCCTGTGGTTCGCGCTGCGCGGCATGGGCGTGGAGGACGTCCGCGTCGTCGAGCCGTCGGCGACCCGGCGCGGCGCGATCGAGCGGCTCGGCGCGCACACCCTCGACCCGACCGCCCAGGACGTTCCGGCGATCGTCGCAGACCTGACGAACGGCCGCGGCGCCGACGCCTGCTACGACGCCGCGGGGGTGGCCCCGGCCGTCGCGACCGCGCTGGAATCGCTGGGGGCGGGCCGCCCGATGGTGAGCGTCGCGATCTACGAGACGCCGCTGGTGACCCCGCTGCTCAACCTGGTCCTCGGGGAGTCCCGCATCCAGGGCTCGCTCTGTTACACCCACTCCGACTACCGGGCGGTGATCGAGCTGATGGCGAAGGGTCACTACGACACCACCGGCTGGATGGAGAAGATCGCCATGCGCGACGTCGTCGAGGAGGGCTTCGAGGCGCTGCACGCGGGCCGGAAGATGAAGGTCCTGGTCGACCCGTCCCTGGCCTGACCCGGGGGTCACTGCCCCCAGAAGCCCTCCGGCGGCCGGGGCGAGGGTGCGGCGCACGCGTCGGTGACGACGCCCGCGCCGCGCCCGAGGGCGCGGGTGTCGGCGTCGTCGAGGACCCGGGCCGGGAACGGGTCCCCGGCCGCCCGGCGGGTCACCCCGGGCACCGGCAGCTCCCGGTCCGACGCGGCCAGCACGAGGTTGCCGAACCGGCGTCCGTGCAGCACGTCCGGGGCGGCGACGAGTGCGAGCTCGGCGAACGCCGCCCCGGCCGTCGCGATCTGGCCGGGCAGGAACGGCCAGGGGGCGCCGTCGCCGAGGTTCGCCACGTGCATCCCGGTCGGCGCGAGCACCCGGCGCACGGCGGTGAGGAACTCCGTCGTCGTGACCTGGGCCGGGGTGCGGGCCCCGGCGAACACGTCGACGACCACGACGTCGAACGACGCGGGCGCGAACCGGCCCAGGGTGGCGCGCGCCTCCCCGGTGACCACGGCCAGCCCGTCGGCGACCCCCGGGCCCGGCAGCCGGTGCGCGACCAGGGCGGCCAGCTCGCCGTCGAGCTCGACGACGGTCTGGGCCGACCCGGGGCGGGTCGCGGCGACGTAGCGGGCCAGCGTCCACGCCCCGCCGCCCAGGTGCAGCACCCGCAGCGGCACCGCGGGCGGCGCGGCGAGGTCGACGAGGTGGGCGATCCGGCGGACGTACTCGAACTCGAGGTGCTCGGGGTCGTCGAGGTCGACATGGGACTGGGCCGTCCCGTCGAGCAGCAGCGTCCACGACGACGGCCGCGCCGCGTCCTGCACCAGCTCGGCGACACCGTGGTCGACCTCGGCGCGGACCACCGCCCCGGCCCGGCGGTCACCCTGCGGCGCACTGGAACCCATTCCGGTCATCCTGCCCGCGCCCGGCGGGTTGTCCACAGGCGGGCAACCCGTCGGTCCGGGCGGCCCTGCCCGCCCCAGGATCGAGGCATGGACCTCGCCGCCACCGCCACCGTCCTCGTCGCCGCCGTCCTCGGCGGGGGCGCCGGCGTCGCGACCCGGCGGTGGCTGGCCCGGCTGCCGCGCGGCGCGCCGGTCCCGGCCGGGTGGTGCGAGGCGGGGCTGGCGCTGTGCGGGGCGGTGACGGGGGGGCTGGTCGTCTCGGGGCTGCTCGACCCGCGGTGGACGGCGCTGCTCGCGGTGCTGTCCTGGCTGGCCGTGGCGGGATCCGCGACCGACCTGCTGGTGCGGCGGCTGCCGAACGCGCTCACCCTGCCCGCGCTCGCGCTGGTGCCTGCGGCGCTCGTCCCGGCCGGGGGTGCCGCGGTGGGGCGCGGCCTGGCCGGGGCGGTGCTGCTCGGCGGCGCCTACCTGGTGGTGCACCTGGTCTCGCCACGGGCGATGGGCGGCGGCGACGTGAAGCTCGCCGGTCCGGTGGGCGCCGCGGCCGCCGGTGCGGGATGGGCGGCGCTGCCGGTGGTCGCGGTGCTGGCCGCGGTCGTCTCGGCGGCGGTGGCGCTCGTCGCGGTCGGGGCCGGGCGGGCCGGGTGGGGGAGCAGGCTGCCGCACGGCCCGGTCCTGCTCGGTGCGGCACTGGCGGTCGTGGTGCCCGCGGTCGTGGTGCTGTCGGGGGCCCGGATCCCCGGGTGAGAGGATGGTCGCCGTGCTGCGATGGATCACCGCCGGGGAGTCCCACGGTCCGGCCCTGGTGGGCGTGCTGGAGGGCATGGTCGCCGGGGTCTCGGTCACCACCAAGGAGCTGCAGGCCGAGCTGGCCCGCCGCAAGCTCGGCTACGGCCGCAGCCCGCGGATGGCGTTCGAGGCCGACGAGCTGGAGGTCATCGGCGGCCTGCGGCACGGCCTCACGCAGGGCGGGCCGGTCGCGGTCCGCATCGCCAACACCGAGTGGCCCAAGTGGGAGACGGTGATGGCCGCCGACCCGGTGGACCCGGAGCTGATCGCGCACCGCGCCCGCAACGCACCGCTGACCCGGCCCCGTCCCGGCCACGCCGACCTCGCCGGCATGACCAAGTACGGCTTCGACGAGGCCCGCCCGGTCCTGGAGCGCGCCAGCGCACGCGAGACCGCCGCCCGCGTCGTGCTCGGCACCGTCGCCAAGGCGTTCCTGCAGCAGGCCCTCGGCGTGACGATCGTGTCCCACGTCGTGGGCATCGGCGCCGTCGACGCCCCGGACGAGGAGCCGCTGCCCGGCCCCACCGACCTCGACCGCATCGACGCCAACCCGGTGCGCGCCTTCACCGACGCCACCGGCGCCGCGATGGCCGCCGAGATCGACGCCGCGCACGAGGCGGGCGACACCCTCGGCGGGGTCATCGAGGTCATCGCCTACGGGATGCCGGTCGGCGTCGGCACCTACGTGCAGGCCGACCGCCGGCTCGACGCCCGGCTCGCCGCCGCGCTGATGGGCATCCAGGCGATGAAGGGCGTCGAGATCGGCGACGGCTTCCGCACCGCGCACCGCCGCGGCTCCGTCGCTCACGACGAGATGGTCCCCGCCGGCTCGCCCGGGCAGGGTCCGGCGGGCACCGTGCCGGTCACCCGGCTCACCAACCGGGCCGGCGGCATCGAGGGTGGCATGACCAACGGTGAGCCGGTCCGGGTCCGGGTCGCGATGAAGCCCATCTCCACCGTCCCCCGGGCGCTGCGCACCATCGACACCACCACCGGCGAGGAGGCCACCGCCATCCACCAGCGCTCCGACGCCTGCGCCGTGCCGCGTGCCGGGGTCGTCGTCGAGACGATGGTGGCGCTGGTGCTGGCCCAGGCCGCACTGGAGAAGTTCGGCGGCGACTCGCTCGACGAGACCCGCCGCAACCTGGCCTCCTACCTGGCGGGGCAGCGGTGACCGCGCCGGCCCCCACCCCGGCCCCCGACGCCGAGGGCCGCCCCTGGGTGGTGCTCGTCGGCCCGCCCGGGTCCGGGAAGAGCACGGTCGGCTCGCTGCTCGCGCAGCGGCTCGGGCTGAACTTCGCCGACACCGACGCCGCGATCGTCGCCCGCATCGGCAAGCCGATCGCGGAGATGTTCGTGCAGGAGGGCGAGGCCGCGTTCCGCGCGCTGGAGCGCGAGGTCGTCGCCGAGGAGCTGCGCGCCGGGCACGGCGTCCTCGCCCTCGGCGGCGGCTCCGTGCTGGCCGCCGAGACCCGCGCACTGCTCGCGGGGCACCGCGTGGTCGCCCTCGAGGTGGACCTCGCCGACGGGATGCGCCGCACCGGGATGTCCACCGCGCGCCCGCTGCTGGCCGGGGTGAACCCGCGGGCGACGTTCCGGGCGCTGCTCGCCGAGCGGGCCCCGCTCTACGCCGAGGTCGCCACCGTGGCGGTCACGACGGTGCGCCGCAGCCCCAACCAGGTCGTCGCCGCCGTGCTGGCCGAGCTCGGGCACGGCCCGTCCGCGCTGCCCGAGGCCTCCCCGGACGCCGCCGACCCGTTCGACCGGCCCACCCCGCGCCAGGACTCGACACTGCCGGCGCCCGGCTTCGGCTCGCCGCAGCACGGGGCCGGCACCGAGCGGGCGGAGGCCTGATGACGTCCACACCGTCCGGCACGCTGCCCGACACCTCCGGCACCACCGAGTCCGACGGCTCGGTCCGCATCGACGTCCGCACCGAGCAGCCCTATCCGGTGCTCGTCGGCGCCGGGGTGGCCGCGCGGCTGGCCGAGGTCGTCGTCGGTACCGGGGCCGGCCGGGTCCTCGTGCTGCACCCGCCGACGCTCGCCGACCGCGCCGGTGCCGCCCGCGCCGAGCTGGAGGCCGCCGGGCTGGCCGCGTTCACCCACGAGGTGCCCGACGCCGAGGACGGCAAGTCCCTGGCCTCGCTGGCCGACTGCTGGGACGCCTGTGCCGGTGCCGCGCTGACCCGGGCCGACGTGGTCGTCGGGTTCGGCGGGGGAGCGGTCACCGACCTGGCGGGGTTCGTCGCCGCGACCTGGATGCGCGGGGTACGGGTCGTGCACGTCCCGACCACGCTGCTCGCGATGGTCGACGCCGCCGTCGGCGGGAAGACCGGCATCAACACCGCCGCCGGGAAGAACCTGGTGGGCGCCTTCCACGAGCCGTCCGCGGTGCTCGTCGACCTCGACACGCTGCGCACGCTGCCGCGTCCCGAGCTCGTCGCCGGGTCCGCGGAGGTGTGGAAGGCCGGGTTCATCGCCGACCCGGTCATCCTCGACCGCGTCCGCGCCGACCCGGCCGCCGCGCTGGACCCGGCCGGGCCGGTGCTCGGCGAGCTGGTGCGCCGCGCGATCCGGGTGAAGGCCGACGTCGTCGGGGCGGACCTGCGCGAGTCGCACCTGCGGGAGATCCTCAACTACGGCCACACCCTCGGCCACGCCGTGGAGCGCCGCGAGCGCTACCGGTGGCGGCACGGCAACGCCGTCGCGGTCGGCCTGGTCTTCGCCGCCGAGCTGGCCCGCGCCGCGGGGCGGCTCGACGACGCCACCGCCGACCTGCACCGCGAGGTGCTGGAGCTGGTCGGGCTGCCGACGCGCTACGAGCCCGGCGTGCTCGACGAGCTGACCGAGACCATGCGCGGGGACAAGAAGTCCCGGGCCGGGACGCTGCGCTTCGTCGTGCTCGACGGCCTCGCCGAGCCGGGGCGGCTGGAGGGCCCGGACCCGGCGCTGCTGGAGACCGCGTACGCCGCGATCTCCGGCTGAGACCGCGGTCGGTACACCTCAGCCGAGGGCGGGGTGGGTACGCGACCCGACGGCCTGCACGAGCAGCAGCACCCCTGCGGCCAGTGCGAACGTCCCGACCAGCCACAGCATCGCGAGGATCCCGGACGCGGGCCACAGCAGCAGCAGTACTCCGAACAGCACGTCGAGAACGGCCCGTCCGGCGACCCATCCCCACGGCCCGCCGTGCCTGCGGACCTCGTTCGCCGAGACCGCGGTGACGACCCCGGCGACGATCGCCCAGAACGCGACCACGTAGAGGAAGAACAGCGCCGCGGTCCCGGGCAGCGCGAAGGCCGCCAGACCGGCGACGACCGACACCACGCCCTGCGCGACGGCCCAGCCCCAGCCGGGTCGCTCGCCCCGGTGCCGGATCCCGAGCACGACCGCGACGACGCCGTCGACCAGCGCGTACGCGGCGAAGACGTAGATCAGCACCAGCAGGGCCAGGCCAGGGGTCACCAGCACGGCCAGCCCGAACAGCAGGACCAGGACACCGCGGAGTACGACGAGTCCGCGGACCCCGTGTGATGTGGCGTCCTCGGCGGTGGGCGCCCGTCCCGTTCCGTCACTCGCGTCGACCATGGTCGTGCTCCGTCCGGGTGGAGGGGTTGTGGCGGGTAACGGTCCCACCCGCACCGGAGCCGCGACCGGGGCGAAGGTCCCCCCGTGGCACCGGCGCTCCGGCGCGGATCGCGATGGGGGCCGTGGGAGAGGATGACCGGGTGCGCGACGTGATCCGGGACGGCCTGCGACGGCTCCGTGAGCTCCCCGCCCGGTCGTCCCTGGTGGGGCACGCCCGCCGGGCCGCCGACCGCTACCGCCACCAGCGCGGCAACCACCTGTCCGCCGCGGTCGCGTTCTACACCGTGATCGCGGCGGTGCCGCTGCTGCTCGTCCTGTTCTTCGCCCTCGGGCTGCTCGTGTTCTGGCGCACCACCTCCCGCGACGACCTGGTCCTCGCCGTCGAGGCGGCGTTCCCGGCCGGGCTGACCGGCGCCGTCGCCCCCGCCGTGGAGGCCGCCGCCGACCGCAGCGGGTCGCTCGTCGGGATCGGTGCGCTCGGGGTGCTGTGGGCCGGGTCGACGTGGACGTCGTACCTGCGGGAGGCGCTGTCGGCGCAGTTCCGGCTGCCCGCCGAGCGGATCGTCTCGCCGCGCCGGGTCCTGTGGGACCTGGGCGCGCTGGCCGTGCTCGGCGTCGCCGTCCTCGCCTCGGTGGTGGTGACGTTCGCCGTGACCGGGCTGGCCGGGTTCACCCTGGAGCTGGTCGGCGTCCGCGACGCGCTCGGCGGCCGGGTCGCGCTGCGGGTGCTCGGCGCCGTCGTGGTGCTGGTCCTGGACTGGGCCGTGTTCTGCTTCGTACTGGCCCGGCTGCCGCGCCGGCCGGTCCCGCCGGGCCGGGTCGTGCGTCCCGCCGCCGTCGGCGCGGTCGCGCTGGAGCTGCTCAAGCTCGGGGTCGCGCTCGTCGTCGGCGCCGTGTCCGACACCGCGGGCGGGGCCGTGTTCGGCACCGTGCTCGCGACGCTGTTCTTCCTGTTCCTGCTGTCGCGGCTGCTGGTGTTCTCCGCGGCGTGGATCGCGACCGACGGGACCGACCCCGCACCCCGGTCAGAGACCGACGTCGTCGAGGACCCGGCGCAGCGGGTCCGGTAGCGCCCGCAGGTCCAGCTCGACGGCGAACAGCGCGCCGTAGCGGGCCTTGCGCCCGGAGCGCGCCGAGAGGAACCGGCGCAGGTTCTCGTCGTCGCCGCGGCCGCGCCGGCCGGGCTGACGGGCCAGGGCGTGCAGCGCGGCGAGCTCACCGCAGGCGTCGAGGACGGCGTGCACCCGCGCGGTGCCGAGCGCGCGCAGCAGCTCGTCCTCCAGGTCGGCGTCGCACACCCGGACCGGCACCGCCGCCCCGGCGGCCCGGCGGCAGTACGCCGCGGCCCCGGCGTCGCACAGCACGGCGACCCGGTCCGGGGCGGCCGGGGCGAGGGCCGCCAGGGCGGTGCCCAGGTTGGTGTAGCCGTGCAGGACGACGATCGCCACGTCGCCGGGCGGGGTGCCGCGACGTCGCGCGAGGGTCTCGAGCACCGCGGCGTCGCTGGCCCCCTCGACGAGCACCACCGCGGCCGGGGTCACGACCCGGCCGTCACGGTCCGACCGTCATGACCCGAACGCGGCCACGAACTGCTCGGCCGAGGTCGCCCGGTAGACGGTGTTGGTGGCCCGCACGTCGTCGAGCGGGGCGTTCGACGCCGGCGAGTACCGGTGCCCCGGGTAGACCGTCGGGTTGCCCTTCAGCGCTGCCAGCTGCTGCAGCGAGTGGTACATCTGCGCGGTGTCGCCGCCCGGGAAGTCGGTGCGCCCGCAGCCCTGCAGGAACAGCGTGTCCCCGGCGACGAGCCGGTCGCCGTCCGGGCCGGGCACCAGGAAGCACTGGCTGCCCGGGGTGTGGCCGGGGGTGTGCAGCAGCCGGATCGCGACGTTCCCCACCTCGACGACGTCGTCGTGGTCGTGCGGGGTCAGGTCGGTCGCCGACAGCCCGGTCACCCGCGTCACGTAGTCGGCCTCGGTGCGCTGCACGTGGATCGGCACCGGGTGCGACCCGATCAGCTGCGCGACGCCGACGAGGTCGAAGCCCATCATCGTGCCGCCGACGTGGTCGGGGTGGTGGTGCGTGGCCAGCACCCCGGTCAGGCGCATGCCGTCGGCGTCGAGGGTCGCGAGCAGCTCGTCGGGGGAGTAGGCCGGGTCGACGACGACGGCCTCGCGGGTCTCGTCGTCGCCGATCAGGTACGAGAAGTTGACCATCTGGGTGGCCACCGGGTCACCCACGGCGTAGTCCTGGCCCGACAGCAGCTGGCGGAAGTAGAGACCCATGCCGGTGACCCTAGACAGGCGCGACACCGCACATAGGGTTCGGGCCATGTCCCACCCCGCCCGGCGCGACGCCCTGCGCGCCCTGCTCCCCGCCGCCGGACTGGACGCACTGCTGGTCACCGACCTGATCGACGTCCGGCACCTCACCGGGTTCACCGGCTCCAACGCCGCCGCGGTGATCGCCGCCGACCCGGGCGGCGACCTGCTCTGCACCGACGGGCGCTACCGGGTCCAGGCCGCGGAGCAGTGCCCCGGCCTGAAGATCCTCGTCGACCGGCCGAGCGCGCCGGCCGCCGCGGCCCGGGTCCCCGCCGGGCTGACCCTCGGCTACGACTCGGCGACCCTCACCGTCGACGGGCTGGCCGCGGTCCGTGACGCCGTCCCCGGCCGCAGGTTGCGCCGCGCCCCCGGCCTGGCCGGGCGGCTGCGCGCGGTCAAGGATGCCGGCGAGGTCGAGCGGATCGCCGCGGCCTGCGCGCTGGCCGACAGCGCGCTGCGCGCCCTGCTCGACGACGGCGGCCTGCGCCCGGGACGCACCGAGGCCGACGTCGCGCTCGACCTCGACGACCGGATGCGCCGCCTGGGCGCCGACGGCCCCGCCTTCGACACCATCCTCGCCGCCGGTCCGCACTCCGCGGTGCCCCACCACCGCCCCACCGGCACCGAGCTGCGTCGCGGCGACCTCGTCAAGATCGACTTCGGGGCGGCGCTCGACGGCTACCACTCCGACACCACGCGCACGTTCTGCCTGGGCCCGGCCGCGGACTGGCAGCGTGAGCTGCACGCCCTGGTCGACGCCGCCGCCGCGGCCGGGCGGGCCGCACTCGTCCCCGGGGCGTCGGTGACCGCCGTCGACGCGGCCGCCCGGGACGTGATCACGGCCGCCGGGCACGGCGAACGGTTCCCGCACGGCCTCGGCCACGGGGTCGGGCTCGCGGTGCACGAGCCGCCGTGGCTCGGGACCACCGCCACCGGTCGGATCGACGCCGGCAACGTCGTGACCGTCGAGCCGGGCGTCTACCTCGACGGACGGGGCGGGGTGCGGATCGAGGACACCCTGCACGTCGTCGCGGGCGGCCCGGCCGTGCCGCTGACCGGGCTGCCCCGCGAGCTCATCGAGATCTGAGCGCCTCCCGCCACGGCACGGTCGCCCCGATCCGCAGCACCGACCGCTCGTAGACCCGGGCGCCCGCCTTCGCCAGCAGGACCAGCGCCACCAGCATGACCAGGGCCGACCCGGCGACGTGCCAGGCGGTCGCGGACCCGTCGGCGATCATGAGCGGCATCAGCATCGCCGGGAACGGCGGGATCCACGACAGCACGCCGAGCACCGCGGAGTCCGGCGAGCCCAGGAACCAGAACGAGACGCCGTACATCGCGAACAGCAGCATCATCAGCGGCCCGGTGGTGGAGTTGACGTCCTCCTGGCGCGACACGAGGGACCCGGCCGCGGCGTAGAGCACCGCGAAGAACGCGTAGCCGAGGACGAACCAGCCCAGCGCGGCGCCGAACACCCCGAGCGCGGTGCCGGTGATCGTCAGCAGCCCGGTGGCGATCCCGGCGCCGATGCCGACGACGCCGTAGAGCAGCAGCTGGACCAGCCCGACCGCGCCGATGCCCAGCACCTTGCCCCACAGCAGGTGCAGCGGGCGGATCGTCGACAGCAGCAGCTCCACCACGCGGCTGGACTTCTCCTCGACCACGCCCATGGCGACGGTGAGGCCGAAGCCCACGATCTGCATGAACATCACGATCAGCACGGCGAACGACAGCGCGGTGCGCTGCCCGGCCTCGGGGTCGGCAGGATCCAGCGCGTCGACGGTGAGCCCGGCGGGCGGGGTCGCGGCGGCCAGCTCGGCCGGGGTGAGTCCCACCGTCCCCAGGGCGGCCGCGGTGGCCCGGTCGGCGAGCGCGGCGTCGAGCACCGCGCGGGTCGCCGACGGCACGTCCGAGTCGACGACGGCGACCGCGCCCGCCGGGCCGTCCGCGGTCAGGGCGACGTCGAGGTCCCCGGCGGCGACGGCGTCGCGCCCGGCGGCCGCGGACGGCACCTCCCGGACCTCGACGGGCAGGCCGAGCCGCTCCCCGGCGGTCGTGACCGCCGCGGCGAGCGAGGCGTCCCCGGCGACCCCGACGGTGGGACGGTCGTCGCCGCCGGAGCCGAACACCGCGTAGGCGACCATGCCGCCGACGATGACCAGCACCATGATCGCGTTGCTGATCCAGAAGCTGCGCTTGTGCACCTGCACCCGGAACTCGCGACGCGCGACGAGCGCGACCGCGCGGTGCGCGGGCAGGGTGGCGGACCCGGTCATGCGACGACCTCCCGGTACAGATCGGTCAGCGACGGCGTGGTGACGGTGAAGCCGCGCACCGGCCCGGTGGCGAGCGCCGCGGCGAGGACCCGCTGGTCGTCGGCGCCGTCGCCGAGCGCCAGGACGGTGCGGCCGCGGTCGTGGGTGAGCACGGTGACCCCGGGCAGGCCCTGCGCCCAGCCGGGTGCGGCGGCGGGGGCGTGGACCTCCAGCCGGGTGCCGCCACCGCGGCGCACCTCGCCGACGGTGCCGACGGTCCGCATCCGGCCGGCCACGAGGATCCCGACCCGGTCGCACAGCCGCTGCACCAGGTCGAGCTGGTGGCTGGAGAACAGCACCGGCACCCCGGCGCGGGCCTTCTCTCGCAGCACCTCGCTCATCACGTCGACGGCGACCGGGTCCAGCCCGGAGAACGGCTCGTCGAGCACCAGCACCGCCGGGTCGTGCACGAGCGCGGCGGCCAGCTGCACGCGCTGCTGGTTGCCCAGGCTGAGCGCGTCGACGGTGTCACCGAGCCGGTGGTCGACACCGAGCTGCTCGGCCCAGCGCAGCACCGCCCGGCGCGCCGCGGCCCGGTCGACGCCGTGCAGCTCGGCCAGGTAGGTGAGCTGCACGCCGACCTTCATCTTCGGGTACAGCCCGCGCTCCTCGGGCATGTAGCCGATGGTGCGGCGCACGTCGAGATCGACCGGGCGCCCGCCGAGGCGGACCTGCCCGGAGTCCGCCGCCAGCACCCCGAGGGCGATCCGCATCGTCGTCGTCTTCCCGGCGCCGTTGGAGCCGACGAAGCCGAAGATCTCGCCCGGGCGGACGTCGAAGCTCACCCCGTCCAGGGCGACCGTGCCGCCGTAGCGCTTGGTCAGCGCGTCGATCTCGAGCGTCGCGCCGGTGCCGGTCACCGGCCCGGCCCGGAGCTGCTGCTGTGCTGTCATCGGTCCCTCCCCGCTCGTGGGGGCCGACGCTACGAGCCGGGTGTCCCCTCGCGGATCGGCGCGCAGGACGAGATCGGCGACGCGGCGGGGTCGTCCTCGCGGACGAGCGGGCTGCGGGGCAGCACCGCGCGGACCGTCCACCCCGGACCGTCGCCGGGGCCGGTGCACAGGTCGCCGCCGAGCAGCGCGACCCGTTCCCGCATGCCGAGCAGGCCCAGGCCGGAGCCGGTCCCGTCGGGCCGGTGGCCGGGTACCGGGCCGTCGTCGTCGACCTCCACGACGACGGGCTCGTCGGCGCCGCCCTGGGTGACCCGTACCCGGGTGGGGGTGGGCCCGGCGTGGCGCAGGGTGTTGGTCAGGGCCTCGGTGACGATGCGCCGCGCGAACAGCTCCGCCTCACCGGGCGTCTCCGCCGGAGCGCCCTCGACCGTCACCGCGACCGGCAGACCCGCCGAGCGGGACGGCGCCACCAGCGCCTCCAGCGCGGCGGGGGACAGGTCCGCGCCGTCCGGGTCCGGACCCAGATCGGCCAGCGCGGGCAGCGCCTCGGCGACCCGGCGCACCGAGTCGGCGATGTGCCCGAGCGCCTCGGCGCGCGTCGCCGGGTCGGCGGCGAGCCGCGCGGCCCCGGCCTGCACCGCCACCGCGGAGACGTGGTGGGCGACGACGTCGTGCAGGTCGCGGGCCACGCGCAGGCGTTCGCGGGTGAGCGCGTCGCGCACGCCCGCCTCGGTGAGCGCGCGCCGCCGGGCCGCGGTGTCGAGCCGGTGGTGGCGGACCGCGACCCCGGCCGCCCACAGCGGCACCACGGCCAGGAAGTTCAGCACGACGACCGACTCCGGGTAGCCGAGCCGGTCCCACACCCCCGTCAGGACACCCCCGGCGACGACGACGAGCGTCGACACCACCACGGCCACCGCGGACGGCACGACCGGCGCCGCGGTCGCCGCGCCCCAGACCAGCAGCACCCAGGCCGACTCGGCGAACACGTTCGAGCCGTCGAGCAGACCCGCGGCGAGCGACCCGGCCCCGGCGAGCAACAGCGCCGGCACCGGCGCGGTCCGCCACCAGGCGACGAGTGCGAACTGCGCCACCACGACGACCGCCGCGGCCGGGTTCCGCCACGGCAGCTGCAGCATGCGCAGGAACCCGTCGACGACGGGCTGCCCGGTGTCCAGGCCGGCCACCGGGGCGACCAGCGCCCCCATCAGCAGTGCCGGGACCACGAACGCGACGAGCGCCCACAGCCCGGCCCGGTCGGGTACCGGCAGCCGGCGCCGCCGCGGGGGAACGGCGGGCTCCGGCACCGCGACGGCGACGGGACCCGGCTCGACGGCGGCGGGCGCGCGGAGTACGCCCAGGACCCGGCGCATCGCGGCCAGCACCGACCGGGCCCGCTCCCGCACGGCCCGCAGGTCGGCCTCGGTCGCGCCGGGGCCCAGCGCGCCGGCCTGGGCGACCAGGCCGCGCAGACCGCTGAGCACCCCGCCGCCGATCTCCTCGGCGATCCGGGACCGCTCGGCGTCCAGCGCGGTGCCGTGCCGCAGCCGGTCGGTCTCGGCCCGTTCCCGGTCGGCGCGCAACGCGGCGGACCGGCTCCAGCGCCCTGCGAGGGCGGCGATCACCAGCAGCGGCGCCACCACCACCGAGCCGCCGACGAGCATCCCCGCCTCGGTCGCCGGATCCGGCGACACCGGGACGCGCAGCAGCCCGGCCAGGCCGAGCGCACCGAGCCAAGGCAGCGTCACCCAGGCCGCCGCGCCGGCCGGTCCGCGCTGCGGAGCCCGCGCGACGGAGAAGGCCAGCAGTGGCCACAGCAACGTCGCGAACCCGCCGAGGAACGCCATCGCCGGGGCGGTGAGCACGGCCAGGACCAGGTAGGCGCGCCGCGGCCGGTGGCGGCGCAGCAGCACGGTGGCGGCCATCGCCGGGCTCAGCACCGCCGCCAGCGCCACGGACAGCGGCGGGGTGAGCCGGTGGGTGTAGCCGGGGATCTCCAGGACCAGGGTGGTGACCAGCTCCTGGGCGACCAGGATCAGCGCCAGCACCGCCAGCGCGACATCCCCGGCGCGCGTGCCGGGCAGCGGCGTGGGGGCGGGCGCGGGGGCGTCCGGGCCGGGCTCAGCCGTCGGCACCGGCGGCTCCCACCAGCCCGTGCTCGTAGGCGAACACCACCAGCTGCACCCGGTCGCGCAGCCCCAGCTTGGTGAGCAGGTTCGAGACGTGGGTCTTGACCGTCGTGCCGCCCAGCACCAGCCGGTCGGCGATCTCGGCGTTGGACAGCCCGGCGGCGACCAGACCGAGCACCTCCCGCTCCCGCTCGGTCAGCGTGGCCGCGGGCCCGGCCGGGGCGGGCGGGTCGGCCGGGACGAACGAGCCGACGAGCCGCCGCGTGACCGACGGCGCGAAGAGCTCGTGCCCGGCGTGCACGGTGCGGACCGCGACCTGGAGGTCCTCCGGCTCGACGTCCTTCAGCACGAAGCCGGACGCGCCGGCCCGCAGGGCGTCGTAGACGTGGCGGTCCAGGTCGAACGTCGTCACCACCAGCACACGGATGCCGGGGTCGCGCAGCGCGCGGATCCGTCGGGTCCCCTCGATGCCGTCGGTGCCGGGCATCCGGACGTCCATCAGCACGACGTCCGGGCGCAGGGTCTCGGCCAGCTCGGCGGCCTCCGCGCCGTCCCCGGCCTCCCCGACGACGTCGATGTCCGGCGCCGCCGCCAGCACCGTCCGCAGCCCCGCCCGCACCACCGCCTGGTCGTCGGCCACCACCACCCGCACCGTCATGGCGCCCATCCTGGCAGGTCGCCCGCCCCTCGGGCGGGCCTGCGAACCGGGTGGCGGTACCCTGACCGACGCACGAATCCGAGATCCGAGCAGGAGAGCGCGCACGTGGCGACCACGAACGACCTGAAGAACGGCCTGGTCCTGAACATCGAGGGCCAGCTGTGGACCGTGACGGCGTTCCAGCACGTCAAGCCCGGCAAGGGCGGTGCGTTCGTTCGCACCACGCTGAAGAACGTGATGTCCGGGAAGGTCGTGGACCGGACCTTCAACGCGGGCACCAAGGTCGACACCGCGACGGTGGACCGCCGCGACATGACCTACCTGTACCGCGAGGGCACCGACTTCGTCTTCATGGACGGCGACACCTTCGACCAGATCCCGATCCCGGAGAAGGCCGTCGGCGACGCCGCGCGCTACCTGCTGGAGAACGCCTCCGCCCAGGTGTCGCTGCACGAGGGTGAGCCGCTGTTCATCGAGCTCCCGACCTCGGTCGAGCTGGTCATCTCCCACACCGACCCGGGCCTGCAGGGTGACCGCTCCACCGGCGGCACCAAGCCCGCGACCCTGGAGACCGGCGCCGAGATCCAGGTGCCGCTGTTCCTGGAGAGCGGCACCACGGTCAAGGTCGACACCCGGGACGGCCGTTACCTCGGCCGCGTGAGCTGAGGTGCGCGCACGCACCAAGGCCCGTAAACGGGCTCTGGACATCCTCTTCGAGGCCGAGGCCCGCGGTGAGGACGCCCTGTCCGTGCTCGCCGCGCGCCGCGAGACCGACGACGCGCCGCCCGTGCAGGACTACGCGGCGCGGCTCGTCGAGGGCGTCGCGACCCACCGGGACCGGATCGACCAGCTGATCGCCGAGCACGCCGAGGGCTGGGACGTCGACCGGATGCCCGCGGTCGACCGCGGCCTGCTGCGGCTCGGGATCTACGAGCTGCTGTGGGTCGACGACGTCGACGACCCGGTCGCGATCACCGAGGCCGTCGAGCTGGCCCGGACGCTGTCGACCGACGACTCCCCGCGCTACGTCAACGGGGTGCTCGGCCAGATCTCCGACATCGCCGAGCACCTGCGCGCGACCCTCTGACCAGGGCCTGAACACACGAAGGGCGGTGGCCGGGGGACTGTGCAGACCCCGGCCACCGCCCGACCGGTCGCGTCACCCTTCCCCTGGGACGCGGCCGGTGGAACAGATCATCCCACGTGCTGCCCGGGACGCGCCTCGGGCGGGAGCACTCCCCAGTCGATGAGCTGGTCGGTCAGCTCGCCGGGGGACATGTCGTAGATGATCGCGAGCGAACGCAGGTCCTCGGCGCGGATCGAGAGCACCTTGCCGTTGTAGTCGCCGCGCTGGCTCTGGATGGCCGCGGCGTAGCGGGCCAGCGGCCCGACCTTGTCCGCGGGGAGCTGCTGCAGCCGCTCCAGGTTGATCACGATCTTCGTCGCGGGCTCGCTGCCGGACGGGATGCGGCCCTCGGGGAGCAGCTCGGCCACCGGGACGCCGTAGAAGTCGGCCAGCTCGGCCAGCTTCTGCACGGTCACCGCACGGTCCCCGCGCTCGTAGGAGCCCACGACGACCGCCTTCCAGCGTCCGCCCGACTTCTGCTCGACGCCGTGCAGGGAGAGCCCCTGTTGCTGCCTGATCGCCCGGAGCTTGCCCCCGAGCGCCTTGGCGTAGTCGCCCATCGATCTCCTCGTTCCTGACGGTCCGTACCGGTGTGGCCGGACCGGCCGGTCACCGGCGGTGCACCGGTGGCGTTGTCGCGCCTGCCGCGTCGTCGCCCCTGTGGGTGGTCCCGTTCGGGGCGGCAGCTCCGGCGGGTGCCGGCGTCCCGACCGTCCCGCTCGTCGCGGCGCTGCTGCACGCGTGCTGATTGATACGGAGAGTAATCCTCCGGGTCCGGTCCGGCACCGTCAAGTTCGACCCCCTGCTCGGGGGGTTGACGAGCGGTTTCCCACACGAACGGGGCAGTCCACGTCCCTCGTCAGCGGTAGCGCAGGGTGTGGGTGCGCGATCCCACCACCCGCCCCTGTGGGTGCGCATGGGCAGAATCGGGTATCGCAAGGTGTCGTGCCGGACGGCCGTCGGCCATCGCGCATCGTGACGGGAACGTGACCTCGAACGGGTGACGCGGCTGTGGCGCGGCTCGCGGTGTGACGCGCTGCGGCCGTCCCGCGCGGGCACCCGCCGAGTTGCTAGGTTGGCGCACAGCTCGTGTACGACCGTCCTTTAAGACCCGTCCGGTGAGGCGGGGAAGGAGACCACCTCGTGGCGCAGAACCGCCGCGGGGACGCCGACGCACAGCAGCCCGCACGGGAACTGCTGTCCGCCGCCGACGTCACCCGCACCGTCGCGCGCATCGCGCACCAGATCATCGAGAAGACCGCCTTCAGCGCCGAGAACCCCGACGGGCTCGTGCTCCTGGGCGTCCCCACCCGCGGCGTGCACCTGGCCCACCGGCTCGCCGCCGCGATCACCGACTTCGCCGGCGCCGCACCGGCCGTCGGCTCGGTCGACGCCACCCTCTACCGCGACGACCTGCGCCGCGGCCCGGCCCGTGCGCTGGAGTCCACCGCGGTGCCCGAGGGCGGCGTGGACGACCGGCTCGTCGTGCTCGTCGACGACGTCCTCATGTCCGGGCGCACCACCCGCGCCGCGCTCGACGCCCTGCGCGACGAGGGCCGTCCGCGCGCGGTGCAGCTCGCCGTGCTGATCGACCGCGGCCACCGGGAGCTCCCGATCCGCGCCGACTACGTCGGCAAGAACGTCCCGACGTCGCGCTCGGAGCAGATCCTGGTCTCGCTGACCGAGATCGATGGCAGCGACGGCGTCTGGATCACCCAGGGAGAGGGGGACAGGTGAGACACCTGCTCTCGGTCGCCGACCTCGACGCCGCCGAGGCGACCGCGCTGCTCGACACCTCCGACCGGCTGCGCGAGGCGCTGCTCGGCCGCGAGGTGCGCAAGCTGCCGACGCTGCGCGGCCGCACGGTCATCACGATGTTCTACGAGAACTCCACCCGCACCCGGGTGTCGTTCGAGATCGCCGGCAAGTGGATGAGCGCCGACACCGTGAACGTGTCCGCCTCCGGCTCCTCGGTCTCCAAGGGCGAGTCGCTGCGCGACACCGCGCTGACCCTGTCCTCGATGGGCGCGGACTGCGTGATCGTGCGCCACCCCGCCTCGGGGTCGGCGCACCGGCTCGCGCACTGGGTGGACGCCGACCGCGAGGTCACCGGCACCCCCACCGCGATCGTCAACGCCGGTGACGGCACCCACGAGCACCCCACCCAGGCGTTGCTCGACGCCGCGACCCTGCGCGACCGGCTCGGCGGCATCGCCGGGCGCCGGATCGGGATCGTCGGCGACGTCCTGCACTCCCGGGTCGCCCGGTCGAACGTGCTGCTGCTCGCGACCCTCGGCGCCGAGGTCGTGCTCGTCGCGCCGCCGACGTTGCTGCCCACCGGCGTCGAGTCCTGGCCGTGCCGGGTGTCCCACGAGCTGGACGCCGAGCTGCCCGCACTCGACGCGGTCATGATGCTGCGCGTGCAGTCCGAGCGGATGCACGGCGGCTTCTTCCCCTCCGCGCGCGAGTACGCGGTGCGCTTCGGGCTGTCCGAGGACCGCGCGGGGCTCCTGCCCGACCACGCGGTCGTCCTGCACCCCGGCCCGATGATCCGCGGCATGGAGATCGCCCCCGCGGTCGCCGACGCCCCCGACTCCGCCGTCCTGGCCCAGGTGCGCAACGGCGTGCACGTGCGGATGGCCGTCCTCTACCACCTTCTCGCCGGAGCTCCCGAATGACCGACCTGCTGATCCGCAACACCCGGCCCTACGGCGGGGACCCGGTCGACGTGCTCGCCGCCGACGGCGTCGTCGCCACCATCGGCACCGGCCTGACCGCGCCCGAGGGCACCGAGGTCCTCGACGCCGACGGCGCCGTGCTGCTGCCCGGCTTCGTCGACCTGCACGTGCACCTGCGCGAGCCCGGCGGCGAGGAGTCCGAGACCATCGAGACCGGCAGCCGTGCCGCGGCGCTCGGCGGGTTCACCGCCGTGTTCGCGATGCCGAACACCACCCCGGTCGCCGACTCCGACGTCGTCGTCGAGCACGTGCGCCGGCGCGGCGAGGAGATCGGGCTGGTCGACGTGCACCCGGTCGGTGCGGTCACCGTCGGCCTCGGCGGCGAAAAGCTCGCCGAGCTCGGCACGATGGCCGCCTCCCGCGCCGCGGTGCGGATGTTCTCCGACGACGGCCGCTGCGTGAACGACCCGCTGATCATGCGCCGCGCGCTGGAGTACGCCTCCGCGCTCGACGTCGTCATCGCCCAGCACGCCGAGGACCACCGCCTCACCGGCGGCGCCCAGGCGCACGAGGGTGCCGTCGCCGCGCGCCTCGGGCTCGCCGGGTGGCCCGCCACCGCGGAGGAGACGATCGTCGCCCGCGACTGCGCGCTGGCCCGCGAGGCCGGCGCGCGGCTGCACGTCTGCCACATCTCCACCGCCCGCACGATCGACGTGCTGCGCGCGGCCAAGGCCCAGGGCGTGCGGGTGTCGGCCGAGGTCACCCCGCACCACCTGCTGCTCACCGACTCCCGGCTGACCGGCTACGACCCGGTGAACAAGGTCAACCCGCCGCTGCGCACCGCCGACGACACCCGCGCGATGCGCGAGGCGCTGGCCGAGGGCGTGATCGACGTCGTCGCGACCGACCACGCCCCGCACGCCGCGCAGTACAAGGACACCGAGTGGCAGGCCGCGAAGCCGGGCATGCTGGGCCTGCAGACCGCGCTGTCGGTGCTGGTCGAGACGATGGTGGAGCCGGGCCTGCTGGACTGGCACGGCGTCGCGCGGGTGCTGTCGGAGCGCCCCGCGGAGATCGGGAACCTGCCCGACCAGGGCCGTCCGATCGCGGAGGGGGAGCCGGCGACGTTCGCGTTGGTCGACCCGGACGGGGTCTGGACGGTCCGCGGTGCGGAGCTGGCGAGCAAGGCGGCGAACACGCCGTACGAGGGAATGCGGCTGCCCGGAACGGTGGTCGCGACGGTGCTGCGGGGACGCATCACCGCGCAGGACGGGAAGGTTGTGCAGTGATGGGGGACAGGACAGCGCTACTGGTGCTCGAGGACGGGCGGATCTTCCGCGGACAGGCGTACGGCGCCACCGGGGAGACACTCGGTGAGGCCGTGTTCACCACCGGCATGACCGGGTACCAGGAGACCCTGACCGACCCGTCGTACCACCGCCAGATCGTGCTGCAGACCGCACCGCAGATCGGCAACACGGGCTGGAACGACGAGGACGACGAGTCGCGGGCGATCCAGGTCGCCGGCTACGTCGTGCGCGACCCCGCCCGGCGGGCGTCGAACTGGCGGGCGACCGGCTCGCTGGAGGACGCACTGCGGGCCCAGGGGGTCGTCGGGATCGCCGGGATCGACACCCGCGCCGCGGTGCGCCACCTGCGCGAGCAGGGCGCCATGCGCGCCGGGATCTTCTCCGGCCCCGGCCTCGCCCCCGACGACGAGCTGGTCGAGCGGGTCACGCAGTCCCCGCAGATGGAGGGCGCCGACCTCTACGGCGCCGTCACCACCGCCGAGGCCTACGTGGTGCCCGCAGTGGGGGAGCGACGCTTCGTCGTCGCCGCCCTGGACGTCGGCATCAAGTTCAACACCCCCCGGATGATGGCCGCCCGGGGCATCGAGGTGCACGTGCTGCCCGCGTCGAGCACCATCGAGACCGTCGAGTCGCTGCGTCCGGACGGCTTCTTCCTGGCCAACGGCCCGGGTGACCCGGCCACCGCCGACGGCCCCGTCGCACTCGCCCGGCAGGTCCTGGAGCGGCGCATCCCGCTGTTCGGGATCTGCTTCGGCAACCAGATCCTCGGCCGCGCGCTCGGCCGGTCCACCTACAAGCTGCGCTACGGCCACCGGGGCATCAACATCCCGGTCGTCGAGCACGCCACCGGGCGGATCGCGATCACCTCGCAGAACCACGGCTTCGCGGTGTCCGGCGAGGCGGGCGAGGAGTTCGACACCCCCTACGGCCGCGCCCAGATCACCCACACCTGTCCCAACGACGGCTGCGTCGAGGGCATGGCCGGGCTCGACTTCCCGGCGTTCTCCGTGCAGTACCACCCGGAGGCCGCCGCGGGCCCGCACGACGCGTCGGACCTGTTCGACCGCTTCGTGGAGCTCATGACCGAGTACCCGGTCGGCTACGCCGGCGTCGCCGGACAGCGGCCCGAGGGCACCGCACCCGCGCCGTACCCGCGGCCCGAGGCCGAGACCCACTCCGAGGCCGAGGCCCGGCCCGGGGCCGGGACCGAGGCCGCGCCGGCGATGACCGCCCAGCCCGACCCGGCCACGCCGCCGACGGCGACCGCGGCCCCGTCGGTCGACCTGCGGCCCACCCGCCCGCCCCGACCCCGGCCCCGGCCGCGGGCGGGTTCGAGCCGGGCAGCCCGGAGGGCCCGCACGGCGGTGCCGACGCCGGACCGGACGCCGCCGACGAGCACACCACCCGGCTGCCCGTCACCCCGCCGGCCGGCTCCCCGGCCACCGGCCGCGACGAGGTCGAGCCGCCCACCAGCCGGATGCCCGCCGTGGGCCGCCCCGGCACCCCGGACCCGCTGACGGCGCCGTTCTCCGACATCGAGGACGCGCTGCGCCGCGACGGCGGTACGCCCGCCCACCCGGGCGCCACCGCCGACCCGGACGCCGAGGACACCCCGGCCGACCCGGCACCGGGCGGCGACCCGGTGTCCGGCCGTGCCCGGCCCGTCGACGACCGCCCGTGGCCGCCACCGCCCACCGGATCCCCATCCACCCCGCAGCACCCGGACCGGCACGACCAGGCCCGGCAGGAGGACCACTGATGCCCCGCCGCGACGACATCGACCACGTCATGGTGATCGGCTCCGGGCCGATCGTCATCGGTCAGGCCTGCGAGTTCGACTACTCCGGCACCCAGGCGTGCCGGGTGCTGCAGTCCGAGGGCATCCGGGTCTCCCTGGTCAACTCCAACCCGGCGACGATCATGACCGACCCGGAGTTCGCCGATGCCACCTACGTCGAGCCGATCACCCCGGAGTTCGTCGAGAAGGTCATCGTCGCCGAGCGCGACAACGGCACCCCGGTCACCGCGATGCTCGCGACCCTGGGCGGGCAGACCGCACTCAACACCGCGATCGCGCTGCACGAGAACGGTGCCCTGGAGCGCCACGGCGTCGAGCTGATCGGCGCCGACGTCGACGCGATCGAGCGCGGCGAGGACCGGCTCAAGTTCAAGGACATCGTGATCGGGGTCGGCGGCGACGTCCCCCGCTCCCGGGTCTGCCACTCCATGGAGGAGGTCCGCTCCGCCGCCGACGAGCTGGGTCTGCCCGTGGTCATCCGGCCGTCGTTCACCATGGGCGGGCTCGGCTCGGGCATGGCGCACTCGGCGCAGGACCTGGAGCGCCTCGCCGGCGCCGGGCTCGCCGCCTCCCCGGTCACCGAGGTCCTCATCGAGGAGTCGGTGCTCGGCTGGAAGGAGTACGAGCTGGAGCTCATGCGCGACCACCACGACAACGTGGTCGTCATCTGCTCCATCGAGAACATCGACCCGATGGGCGTGCACACCGGTGACTCGATCACCGTCGCCCCGGCGATGACCCTGACCGACCGCGAGTACCAGCACATGCGCGACGTCGGCATCGCCGTGCTGCGCGCGGTCGGCGTCGACACCGGCGGCTGCAACATCCAGTTCGCGATCCACCCCGAGACCGGGCGCCTGGTCGTGATCGAGATGAACCCCCGGGTCTCCCGGTCCTCGGCGCTGGCGTCGAAGGCCACCGGCTTCCCGATCGCCAAGATCGCCGCGAAGCTCGCCGTCGGCTACACCCTCGACGAGATCCGCAACGACATCACCGGTGAGACCATCGCCGCGTTCGAGCCGTCGCTGGACTACGTCGCGGTCAAGATCCCGCGGTTCGCGTTCGAGAAGTTCCCCGGCGCCGACCCCGAGCTGACGACGACCATGAAGTCCGTCGGCGAGGCGATGGCGCTGGGCCGCTCGTTCCCGGAGGCGCTGGGCAAGGCGCTGCGCTCGATGGAGCGGGCCCGGGCCGGGTTCTGGACCGCTCCCGACCCGGAGGGCGAACCGCAGTACACCGTCCCGGTCGACGGCCGCATCTACGAGGTCGAGCGCGCGCTCCGCTCCGGCCAGTCGGTCGACGACGTGGCCAAGAACTCCGGCATCGACCCCTGGTTCGTCGACCAGATCGCGCTGCTGGGGGAGATCCGCGCCGAGCTCGAGGCCGCACCCGTCCTCGACGCCGACCTGCTGCGCCGGGCCAAGCGCCACGGCCTGTCCGACCGTCAGCTCGCCGCGGTGCGCCCCGAGTTCGCCGGTGAGGACGGCGTGCGCACCCTGCGCCACCGCCTCGGCATCCGGCCGGTCTACAAGACCGTCGACACCTGCGCCGCCGAGTTCGCGGCGAGGACGCCGTACCACTACTCGGCCTACGAGACCGATCCCGCGGCCGAGTCGGAGATCGCCCCGCAGACCGAGAAGCCGAAGGTCCTGATCCTCGGCTCCGGCCCGAACCGCATCGGGCAGGGCATCGAGTTCGACTACTCCTGCGTGCACGCGGTCATGGCGCTGCGCGCCGCCGGGTTCGAGACCGTCATGGTCAACTGCAACCCGGAGACGGTGTCCACCGACTACGACACCGCCGACCGTCTCTACTTCGAGCCGCTGACCTTCGAGGACGTCCTGGAGGTCGTGCACGCCGAGCAGGCCTCCGGCACCGTCGCGGGCGTCATCGTGCAGCTCGGCGGGCAGACCCCGCTGGGGCTCGCGCAGCGCCTCACCGACGCCGGGGTGCCGGTCGTCGGGACCTCCGCGGCCGCGATCGACCTGGCCGAGGACCGCGGCGCGTTCGGCGAGGTCCTGCGCAAGGCCGGCCTGCCCGCCCCGGAGTTCGGCATGGCCACCTCCTTCGAGCAGGCCCGGGGGATCGCCACCCGGATCGGCTACCCGGTGCTCGTGCGGCCGTCCTACGTGCTCGGCGGCCGCGGCATGGAGATCGTCTACGACGAGGCGACCCTGGCCGGCTACATCGCCCGCGCCACCACCATCTCCCCGGACCGCCCGGTGCTGGTCGACAAGTTCCTCGACGACGCCATCGAGATCGACGTCGACGCCCTGTGCGACGGCGAGGAGATCTACCTCGGCGGCGTGATGGAGCACATCGAGGAGGCCGGGGTCCACTCCGGGGACTCCTCCTGCACCCTGCCGCCGATCACGCTGGGCTCCTCGGTGCTGGCGAAGGTCCGCGAGGCGACCGCCGCCATCGCGCACGGCGTGGGCGTGCGAGGGCTGCTCAACGTCCAGTACGCCCTGCACGGCGACGTGCTCTACGTGCTGGAGGCCAACCCGCGGGCGTCGCGGACGGTGCCGTTCGTGTCCAAGGCGACGTCGGTGCCGCTGGCCAAGGCCGCCGCCCGGATCATGCTCGGCGCCACCATCGCCGACCTGCGCGGCGAGGGCCTGCTCCCGGCGACCGGCGACGGCGGCGCGCTGCCCGCCGACTCCCCGGTCGCGGTCAAGGAGGCGGTGCTGCCGTTCAACCGGTTCCGCAACACCGCGGGCCAGGGCGTCGACCCGCTGCTCGGCCCGGAGATGAAGTCCACCGGCGAGGTCATGGGCTTCGACTCCGCCTTCGGCCCGGCGTTCGCCAAGTCGCAGGCCGCCGCCTACGGCTCGCTGCCGACCTCGGGCACGGTGTTCGTGTCCATCGCCGACCGCGACAAGCGGGCGATGGTGTTCCCGATCCGCCGCCTGGCCGACATGGGCTTCCAGGTCCTCGCCACCGAGGGCACCGCGGAGATGCTGCGCCGCAACGGGATCGACGTCGCCGTGGTGCGCAAGCACAGCGAGGGCTCCGGACCGGAGACCCCGACGATCGTCGACACCATCCTCGCCGGGGACGTCGACCTGATCGTCAACACCCCGGTCGGGAACCCCGGCCCGCGCGTCGACGGCTACGAGATCCGCGCCGCCGCGGTGTCGCGCGGGGTGCCGTGCATCACCACGGTGCAGGGGACCGCGGCCGCGGTGCAGGGCATCGAGGCGCTCGCCTCGGGCGGGATCGGCGTGCGGTCGCTGCAGCAGGCGCACGCGGCGCTGAAGGCCAAGGCGTGAGCTTCGCCGCCCGGCTCGACGGGGCCGTCGCCGCCCACGGGCCGCTGTGCGTCGGGATCGACCCGCACCCGGCACTGCTGGCGGCCTGGGACCTCACCGACGACGCCGACGGCCTCGCCGCGTTCGCCGACCGCTGCCACGCGGCGTTCGCCGGGGCGGTGTCGGTGGTGAAGCCGCAGGCGGCGTTCTTCGAGCGGCACGGCTCGGCCGGCGTCGCGGTGCTGGAACGGCTGCTCGCCGGGTTCGCGGGCTCGGGCACCCTGACCCTGCTCGACGCCAAGCGCGGCGACATCGGGTCCACCATGGACGGCTACGCCGACGCCTACCTGCGCGTCGGCGCGCCGCTCGGGGCGGACGCGCTCACGCTGTCGCCCTACCTGGGGTTCGGGTCGCTGGAGCCGGCGCTGACCGCCGCCGACGAGGCCGGGCGCGGGGTGTTCGTGCTGGCCCGCACGTCCAACCCGGACGGTGCCGCGGTGCAGTGCGCCACGACGGCGGACGGGGTGAGCGTCGCCCAGCGGATGGTCGACGACGCCGCCGCCCGCAACGCCGGTGCCCGGCCCCGCGGCGCGGTGGGCGTCGTCGTCGGCGGCACCCACGAGCACGGCCTCGACCTGACCGCGCTGAACGGCCCGGTGCTGGTGCCCGGGCTCGGTGCCCAGGGCGCGAGCCCGGCCGACGTGGTGTCGCGGTTCGCGGGCACCGCGGGCCCGGTCCTGCCGGTGTCGGCGCGCGGTGTGCTGCAGGCCGGCCCCGACGCCGTCGCCCTGCGGGACGCGGCGCACCTGCTCGGGGAGGAGCTGGCCTCCACCGCCGCCGGGTCGCACTGAGCGGGCGCCGGTCCCGGTGATCGTCCGCCGTGAGGTGTCCGGTGCCGGATCCGGCGCCGGACACCTCACGCGTCGCGATCACGGACTCCCGGACGGCGTGGGCCCGGTGGTGGGCCGGCGACGCCGGACGCGCGCCGGACGGTCCGCGCCACCCGCCGGGCGCCCCCGGGCGCACCGGGACGTCGATCGGGCGCGTCCGGTGGTGGGCCGGCTGCCCCGTCCGGCGGGCAGCACTGCGCCGACCCGCCCTACGGGGGAGCCGGATGGCACTCCTGTCGTGGTTCGAACAGGGTGCCGTTGATCACCTCCTGACGGCCGAAACCGGAGGTGGGACCCCCATTGACGCTTCCGTGGAGGTCGTGGGTACGTTCGAATACGACGCCGGGGACGTCCCCCGGACGGGTCGGTGCGACCCACCACCCGATCGCTGACGCGACACCCCGGCGCGAGCCGGGATCACGGCGGCGAGAACGACGAGAACGACACAGGAAAGTACGGAGGAACCAACCGTGGCCCTTCCCCAGCTGACCGAGGAACAGCGCGCCGCCGCGCTGGAGAAGGCCGCGGCCGCGCGCCGGGCCCGGGCCGAGCTGAAGGACCGCCTCAAGCGCGGCGGCACCACCCTCGAGGAGGTGCTGAAGAAGGCCGAGACCGACGAGGTCCTCGGCAAGATGAAGGTCTCGGCGCTGCTCGAGGCCCTGCCGAACGTCGGCAAGGTCCGCGCCCAGCAGATCATGGAGGAGCTGGAGATCGCGACCAGCCGCCGTCTGCGTGGTCTGGGTGACCGCCAGCGCAAGGCGCTGCTCGAGCGCTACCCGAGCTGATCCGGGCGTCCCGTGACCGACACCTCCTCCGTCATGTCCTCCGGCCGGACCGGTCCCGCCCGCGGGCGGCTGCTCGTGCTGGCCGGGCCCTCCGGGGTGGGCAAGAGCAGCGTGGTCGCGGGACTGCGCGAGGCGCTGCCGGAGCTGCTGTTCAGCGTGTCCGCCACGACCCGGCCCGCGCGGCCGGGCGAGGTGGACGGCCGTGACTACCGCTTCGTGTCCCGCGAGGAGTTCGACGCGCTCGTCGAGCGCGGCGAACTCCTCGAGTGGGCCGAGGTGCACGGCGGGCTGCAGCGCTCCGGCACCCCCGCCGCGCCCGTCGAGCAGGCGCTCGCCCAGGGCCGCCCGGTCCTGGTCGAGGTCGACCTGCAGGGCGCCCGGTCGGTCAAGCGGGTCCGTCCCGAGGCCGTCACCGTCTTCGTCGCGCCGCCGTCGATGGAGGAGCTGGCCCGCCGGCTCACCGACCGCGGCACCGACACCCCCGAGCAGCGCGAGCGCCGGCTGCGGACCGCCATCGAGGAGATGGACGCCCAGGGGGAGTTCGACGAGGTGGTCGTCAACGACGACCTGCAGGCCGTGATCGGCCGGTTGGTAGCATTGGCGGTCGACCGCGGCGCCGTCTGAGCGCCCCCGGTCCCCCTCGTTCTTCAGGAGTCCACCACGTGAGCACGCCCACCGGCACCTCCACCGCCCCCGAGGGCATCACCTACCCGCCGATCGACGACCTGCTCGGCCAGGTCAGCTCGAAGTACGCGCTGGTCATCTACGCGGCCAAGCGCGCCCGGCAGATCAACGACTACTACTCCCAGCTCGGTGAGGGCCTGCTCGAGTACGTCGGCCCGCTCGTCGAGCCGGGCCCGCGCGAGAAGCCGCTGTCGATCGCGATGCGCGAGATCCAGGCGGGGATGCTCGAGCACACCGAGGGCGAGTAAGACCTCTCGATGGCTCCTCCCGAGGTGCTCCTCGGCGTCTCCGGCGGCATCGCCGCCTACAAGAGCGCCGAGGTGCTGCGTCGCCTGACCGAGTCCGGCCACGCGGTGCGGGTGATCCCCACCGAGTCCGCGCTGCGGTTCGTCGGGGCCGCGACGTTCGAGGCCCTGTCCGGCCGGCCCGTCGCCACCGGGGTGTTCCACGACGTCCACGAGGTGCCGCACGTGGCCCTGGGCAAGGGCGCGGACCTCGTCGTCGTCGCCCCGGCCACCGCGGACCTCATGGCCCGCCTCGCGCACGGCCGCTCCGACGACCTGCTGACCGCGGCGCTGCTGACCGCCCGGTGCCCGGTGGTGCTGGCGCCCGCGATGCACACCGAGATGTGGGAGCATCCCGCGACGGTCGACAACGTCGCCCTGCTGCGCGCCCGCGGCACGGTGGTGATCGAACCCGCCGCGGGCCGGCTGACCGGCGCGGACACCGGTAAGGGCCGGCTGCCCGACCCGGCCGAGATCGTCGACCTGGCCCGGCTGCTGCTGGAGCGCCCGGACGCGCTGCCGCGGGACCTGGAGGGCCGCCACGTGGTCGTCAGTGCCGGTGGGACCCGGGAGGACCTCGACCCGGTCCGCTTCCTCGGCAACCGGTCCTCGGGCCGGCAGGGCTGGGCGCTGGCCCGGGTCGCCGCCCAGCGCGGCGCGCGGGTGACGCTCGTCGCCGGGCACACCGCGGACCTCGGCGCCCCGGCGGGGGTGGACGTGGTCGCCGCGGGGACCGCCGTCGCCATGGAGGCCGCCGTTCGCGGTGCGGCTGTGGACGCGGACGCCGTGGTGATGGCCGCCGCCGTCGCGGACTTCCGGCCGGTCGACACCGCCGTCGACAAGATCAAGCGCGGCGACGCGGAGCCGGCGCCGCTGCGGCTGACCCAGAACCCCGACATCCTCGCCGGGCTGGTGGCCGACCCGCCGCGGCCGGGTCAGGTCGTGGTCGGGTTCGCCGCCGAGACCGGCGACGCCGACGGCGACGTGCTCCACCACGGCCGCGCCAAGCTCACCCGCAAGGGCTGTGACCTGCTGGTGGTGAACGCGGTCGGCGACGGCAAGGCCTTCGAGACCACGGACAACGCCGGCTGGCTGCTCGCCCGCGACGGCGGCGAGGACGAGCTGCCGTTCGGCTCCAAGGCGCTGCTCGCCTCCCGCATCTGGGACGCGGTCGTCCCGCGCCTGCGCTGAGCATCCCCGCACACGACGACGGGCCCGCACCGGGGAACTCCCGGCGCGGGCCCGTCGTCGTGTGCGACCGGACTCAGTCCTCGTCGAAGAAGGAGCTGCGCGTCGGCTCCGCCTCGTCGGAGGAGGAGTCGGACCCCTCGCCCGACCCCTCACCCGACGTGGACGGCGTGGCCGACGAGGTCGACCGCGGCGAGGACGTGGACGGCGTCGCCGAGGAGGTCGACCGCGGGCTCGCGGTCGACGGCGACGAGGTCGACGGGGCCGACCGCTCGGTGCTGCTCGGGGTCAGCGAGTCCTCCGAGGACCCGGAGCGCTCGGCGCCGGAGGTCGAGACGTATCGGGACATCGCCCAGCCGCCGTACTCGGGGAGCTCGACGAACCCGTCCTGGGTCTCCCCGGTCGAGGTGGACTCACCCCGCTCGCACACGCCGACGATCGGCGCGTCGGCCTCGGGCTCGGAGCGGACGTTGACGCTCTGGGTGCAGGTGCCGGTACCGGCGGCCGACGCGGTGCCGGCGATGATCCCGGTGGTGGTGACGCCGGCCACGGCCAGTGCGCCGAGGACGGCTGCGACGCGTCGCGAGTTCGGCTTCATGGTGGAACAACCTCCGTGCCGCCGGGGCCGGGGCGGCCACCGTGCGGATCCGTTCGTGGGCGACCCCGCGGGGCGTGCGAGGTGTTGTCCCGCCCAACGAGCCGACGCCCGTTCGATTCGTGAGCGGAGGGTCAATCACCCCATCCGGCGACGCCGGGTAGCGAACTCGCCGGGCGTTGTCACGCTCCGTGTGTGAGTTCCTTCGTGCGGGTCCCGTACGGGCGGCCGGTCTGGACTACCCTGCATCCCGAGGGGCGCTCGCGATCATGGTCGTGCGTCCGAGCGAGCGCGGCGGGGTCGTCGCGCCGGAGTGGAGAACGTTTCCAACGGGATGGAGAAACTGCGCGTGTCAACCACGAGCCGTCGCCTGTTCACCAGCGAGTCGGTCACCGAGGGCCACCCCGACAAGATCTGTGACGCGGTCAGCGACACCATCCTCGACGCGATGCTCGCGCAGGACCCGAGCAGCCGGGTGGCCGTCGAGACCCTGGTGACCACCGGTCAGGTGCACGTCGCCGGGGAGGTCACCACCAACGCCTACGTCGAGATCCCGCAGCTGGTCCGGGACAAGATCCTCGAGATCGGCTACGACTCCTCCGCCAAGGGCTTCGACGGCGCGTCCTGCGGCGTCAACATCGCGATCGGTGCGCAGTCGCCCGACATCGCCCAGGGCGTCGACACCGCCTACGAGAAGCGCGTCGAGTCCGCCGAGGACGAGATCGCCAAGCAGGGCGCGGGCGACCAGGGCCTGATGTTCGGCTACGCCTGCGAGGACACCCCCGAGCTGATGCCGCTGCCGATCGCGCTGGCGCACCGCCTGTCGCGCCGGCTGACCGAGGTCCGCAAGAACGGCACGCTGCCGTACCTGCGCCCGGACGGGAAGACCCAGGTCACCATCGAGTACGACGGCGACAAGCCGGTCCGCCTCGACACCGTGGTCCTGTCCTCCCAGCACGCCGCGGACGTCGACCTCGACGGCATGCTGGCCCCCGACATCCTCAAGCACGTCGTCACCCCCGAGGTGGAGGCGCTGGGCTGGGACCCGTCGCAGCCGCGGCTGCTGGTCAACCCGACCGGCCGCTTCGTGCTCGGCGGCCCGATGGGTGACGCGGGCCTCACCGGCCGCAAGATCATCGTCGACACCTACGGCGGCATGGCCCGCCACGGTGGCGGCGCCTTCTCCGGCAAGGACCCGTCGAAGGTCGACCGCTCCGCCGCGTACGCCATGCGGTGGGTCGCCAAGAACGCCGTCGCCGCCGGGCTCGCCGGGCGGATCGAGGTCCAGGTCGCCTACGCGATCGGCAAGGCCGCCCCGGTCGGGCTGTTCGTGGAGACCTTCGGCACGGAGAACGTCGACCCGGCGCGGATCCAGGCCGCCATCGAGGAGGTCTTCGACCTGCGCCCGGCCGCGATCATCCGCGACCTGAAGCTGCTGCGCCCGATCTACGGCCCGACCGCCGCGTACGGCCACTTCGGCCGCACCGACGTCGAGCTGCCGTGGGAGGACACCTCCCGCGCCGACGCCCTGAAGTCGGTCGCCGGCGGCTGAGCGCCGAGCACGTGCCCCGTGGCCGTCGACCGCCCCGCGCGGTCGGCGGCCACGGGCGTCTCCGGGGGGCGTCGGTGCCGCGTGGTAGACCCTCGGCGTGAGCTCTCCGCGTACGGCCCCGGCGGCCCGCGCCCGCCGCCCGGGGCGCGACCGGGGGCAGTGGCAGCCCGCCCCGGCCCGTCCGGTCGCGCGGGTGCTGGTCGACGTCGCGCTGCCGCACCTGGACCGGGCCTTCGACTACCGCGTCCCGACCCATCTCGACGACGCCGCCGTCCCCGGTGTACGGGTGCGGGTGCGGTTCGCCGGCCGGCTGGTCGACGGGTTCCTGCTGGAGCGCTCCGACGACACCGCCCACGCCGGGAAGCTCGCCTGGGTCGACAAGGTCGTCTCGCCCGAACCGGTGCTCACCGCCGAGGTGGCCGGGCTGGCCCGGGCCGTCGCCGACCGCTACGCCGGGGTGATGGCCGACGTCGTGCGCCTCGCGGTACCCGCCCGGCACGCCCGCGTCGAGTCCGAGACCCCGCGGGAACGCGGCGCCGCCGAGCCCGCCCCGGTCGACCGTGCGGGCTGGGAGGCCTACCCGCGCGGCGGTGCGTTCCTCGACGCGCTGGCGGGCGGGCGCGCCGCGCACGCCGTCTGGCAGGCGCTGCCGGGGGAGGAGTGGGCGGCCCGGCTGGCCGAGGCCGCCGTCGCCACCCGGTCGGCCGGCCGCTCGGCCCTGCTCGTGGTCCCCGACCAGCGCGACGTCGCCCGGCTGCACGGCGCCTGCGCGGCGCTGCTCGGCGAGGACGGGGTGGTCGCCCTGACCGCCGAGCTCGGGCCCGCCGAGCGCTACCGGCGCTGGCTGGCGGTGCGGCGGGGGAGCGTGCGCGTCGTCGTCGGCACCCGGTCCGCGGCGTTCGCCCCGCTCGGCGAGCTCGGCCTGCTGGCCGTCTGGGACGACGGCGACGACTCCCACTCCGAGCCCCGCGCCCCCTACCCGCAGGTCCGCGACGTGCTGGTGCTGCGCGCGCACCGCGAGGGCGCCGCGCTGCTGCTCGCGGGGTTCGCCCGGACCGCCGAGGCGCAGGTGCTCGTCGAGACCCGCTGGGCGAGTCCCATCGCGGCCGACCGTGCCGGGGTGCGTGCCCGGATGCCACGGGTCACCGCGATCGGGGAGACCGACACCCAGCTCGTGCGTGACCCGGCCGCCCGCGCGGCCCGCGTCCCGGGCGTCGCGTTCGAGGCCGCCCGCGCCGCGCTGGCCGCCGGGCGCCCGGTGCTGGTGCAGGTGCCGCGGTCGGGCTACCTGCCGTTCCTGGCGTGCGCGTCCTGCCGCGACGCCGCCCGCTGCCGGCACTGCGCGGGCCCGCTGGGCCTGCCGCGTTCCGGCGCGGGTTCCGAGGGTGCACTGCCCGCCTGCCGCTGGTGCGGCCGGGCCGAGCCGGCGTTCCGCTGCGGGCACTGCGGGTCGCGACGGCTGCGGGCCGGGGTGGTCGGCGCCGGGCGCACCGCCGAGGAGCTCGGCCGCGCCTTTCCCGGCATCACCGTGCGGACCTCCGGCGGGGGCGCCGAGGTCCTCGACACCGTCCCGGCCGGGCCCGCGCTGGTCGTCGCCACGCCGGGGGCGGAGCCGGTCGTCGACGGCGGCGGCGGGGCCGGCTACGGCGCCGCGCTGCTGCTCGACGGCTGGGCGATGCTCGCCCGGCCCGACCTGCGCGTCGCCGAGGAGACGCTGCGCCGCTGGTTCGCCGCGGCCGCCGGGGTCGTGCCGCACACCGACGGCGGACGGGTCGTCGTCGTGGCCGAGGCGTCGGTGCCCACGGTGCAGGCGCTGGTGCGGTGGGACCCGGCCGGGCACGCCGAGGCCGAGCTCGCCGAACGCGCCGAGGTGGGGTTCCCGCCCGCGATCCGGATGGCCTCGGTGGAGGGGCCGCCCGCCGCCGTCGCCGAGATCTGCGACGCGGTGCTCGGCACCGGGCGCGTCGACCCGTCCCCGCCCGAGGGGGTGGAGCTGCTCGGACCGGTCGAGATCGACCCGCCGGACCGGCCCGGCGCCGCCGACGAGGTCCGCGAGCGCGCGCTGCTGCGGGTCCCGCGCCGCGCCGGTCGCGATCTGGCCCGTGCCCTGCACGACGCGCAGGCCCTGCGCACCGCCCGCAAGGCCCCCGAGACCGTCCGGGTCCGGCTCGACCCCGACGAGATCGACTGAGCGGTGCGCCGCGTCACCGCCGTGACACCGGACGGGAGCGGCGGTGCCGCAGTGGCACAATGGAGCGCTGATCACCGCACTCGTCCGCCGTGAGGGGAAGCCCGTGCCCATCCAGCCCGTCCGGCTGTTCGGCGACCCGGTCCTGCGCACCCGCGCCACCGAGGTCACCGACTTCGACGCGGAGCTGCGCAAGCTCGTCAGCGACCTGACCGACACCATGCACGACGAGGGCGGCGCCGGTCTGGCCGCGCCGCAGATCGGCGTCGGCAAGCGGGTGTTCGTCTACGACTGCGACGGCTTCTCCGGGCACCTGGTCAACCCGACCTGGGAGGCCGTCGGCGAGGACGAGCAGTTCGGCATGGAGGGCTGCCTGTCCATCCCCGGGCTCGGCTGGGACTGCCGGCGCAAGCTGCACGTCGTCGCGCGGGGCTGGGACATGCACGGCGAGCCGCAGGTGGTCGAGGGCTCCGAGCTGCTGGCGCGGGCCATCCAGCACGAGACCGACCACCTCGACGGCGTGCTGTTCGTCGACCGGCTCGACGCCGAGACCCGCAAGCTGGCGATGCGCGAGATCCGGGAGGCCGCCTGGTTCGGCGAGCCCGAGCCGGTGGTCAAGGCGAGCCCGCACCCCATGTTCGGCAAGGCTCGATGAGGCTGCTGTTCGCCGGCACCCCCGACCCGGCGGTGCCGTCGCTGCGGGCGCTGCTGGAGCACCCCGGCCACGAGGTCGTCGCGGTGCTGACCCGCCCGGACGCCCCCGCCGGGCGCGGCCGCAGGCTCACCCGCTCCCCGGTCGGTGAGCTCGCCGACGCGGCGGGGGTCCCGGTGCTGACCCCCGCGAAGCCGTCGGACCCGGAGTTCCTCGACACCCTGCGTGCGCTCGCCCCGGACTGCGCACCGGTCGTCGCCTACGGGGCGCTGCTGCCCCGCCCGGTGCTGGACGTGCCCGTCCACGGCTGGGTCAACCTGCACTTCTCGCTGCTGCCCGCCTGGCGCGGCGCGGCCCCGGTGCAGTCCGCGATCCGGCACGGCGACGACGTCACCGGCGCCACCACGTTCCGGCTCGAGGAGGGCATGGACACCGGGCCCACCTACGGCCTGGTCACCGAGACCGTCGGCGCGACCGACACCGCGGGCGACCTGCTGGGCAGGCTCGCCGAGTCCGGTGCCCGGCTGCTCGCCGCGACCCTGGACGGCATCGCCGACGGCACGCTGACCGCCGTCCCGCAGCCCGCCGAGGGGGTCTCGCTCGCGCCGAAGGTCACGACCGCCGACGCCCGCGCCGACTTCACCACCCCGGCCGCCGCGCTGGACCGGCTGATCCGCTCGGTCACCCCCGAGCCCGGTGCGTGGTGCGGGTTCCGCGACGACCGCCTCGGGCTCGGCCCGGTCCGCCCGTTGCGCACCGGTGAGGTGGAGCTCGCTCCGGGGGAGCTGCGGGTCGAGCGCCGCCGGGTGCTGGCCGGGACCGCGACCGTCCCGGTCGAGCTGGGCGAGGTGAAGCCGAAGGGCAAGCGGTTCATGCCCGCGCCGGACTGGGCCCGCGGCGCCCGGATCGACGGCGTCGAGTACCTGGGCTGACCGCCGCCACCCGCCCCGGTCCGGCGCACCGACCTCCCGACACCACACCGACTTCCCGACATCCCGGACGACGGCCGGCCCCCGGCCACGGCGGACCCCGCCGAGGAGACCACGTGAGCGAGCAGGACCCCCGACCCGACCGCGACCGGCCCGGCCGGTCCGACCGCCCCGAGCGGCGCGCCGGCGACGATCGGCACCGCGGCGGCGACAGGCCCGGCGGTGACCGGTCGGGCGGCGACCGGGCCCGCGGTGACCGGTCGCGCGACGACCGCGGCCCGCGCACCGGGTCCGGCTGGGGCGGCGGCCCGGGGTCCGGCGACCGGCGCGGCGGGTCCGGCTCCGGTGGTCCGGGTGGCTCCGGGGAGCGCCGTGGCGGTGGGTGGCGCGACTCCGACCGGCCCAGCCACTCGCGCTCCGGCGGCGACGTGGCCCGCCCGCGCGACGGCGGGGACCGGTCGCGCGACGACCGTCCCCGCGGCGACCGCCCGTTCCGGGGCCGCGACGACCGGCCGCGCGGCGACGACCGCGCCCGCGGCGGGGACCGCACCCGCGACGACCGTCCCCGTGGGGACCGGCCGTACCGGAACCGTGAGGACCGCACCCGTGACGACCGCCCGCGCGGCGACCGCCCCGGCGGCGACCGTGCACGCGGCGACGGGCCCCGCCCCGACCGACGTGACGACCGCCCCCGCGGTGACCGTCCGCCGTACGACCGTGACGACCGCCCGCGTGGCGACCGGCCCCGGGGCGACCGACCCCAGGGCGACCGCGCCCGCAGTGACCGTCCCCGCAGTGACCGCCCGCAGGGCGACCGTCCCCGCCCCGACCGCGGGGACGACCGCCGCGGCGGCCGCGACGACCGCGGGGACCGTGGCGGGGACCGCGGCCCCCGCCGCGAGCGCACCTCCGGCCCCCGCAACTCCGGCCCGCCCCGTGGCCGCAGCGGCCCCGGCAGGCCCCCGGCCGTCGACCCCGCCCGGCAGGCGGCCTACGAGCTGCTGACCGCCGTCCGCGAGCGCGACGCCTACGCCAACCTCGCCCTGCCCGGCATCCTGCGCCGCCACCGGCTGCGCGACCGCGACGCCGGCCTGGCGACCGAGCTCGGCTACGGCACCCTGCGCGCCCAGGGCCTGCTCGACACGATCATCGACGCCTGCACCGACCGCCCGCTGGCCAAGATCGAGCACGCCCTGCTCGACGCGCTGCGCCTGGGCGCCTACCAGCTGCTGCGCACCCGGGTGCCCGACCACGCGGCCGTCACCACCTGCGTCGAGCTGGTCCGGTCCGACCACGGTTCGCAGTCGGCCGGGTTCGTCAACGCGGTGCTGCGCCGCATCGGCGAGCACACCGAGGCCGAGTGGCTCGACCGCCTCGCCCCCGACCCCGCCGAGGACCCGGTCGGCGACGCCGCGCTGCGCCACGCCCATCCGCGCTGGATCGCGCAGGCCTTCGCCGACGCGCTCGGCGGCACCGGCGAGGAGCTGACCGCCGCCCTCGCCGCCGACGACACCCGGCCGCGCGTGCACCTGCTCGCCCGGCCCGGCGAGATCACCGCCGAGGAGCTGGCCCTGGCCACCGGCGGCGAGCAGGCGCCCTACTCGCCCTACGGCGTGCACCTGGAACCGGGCAGCGGGGACGTCGGCGAGCTCGACGCCGTCGCCGAGGGGCTCGCGATCGTCCAGGACGAGGGCAGCCAGCTCGTCGCCGCCGCGCTCGCCCGGGCCGAGCTGCTGGGCGAGGACACCGGCCGCTGGCTCGACCTGTGCGCCGGGCCGGGCGGCAAGGCGTCGCTGCTGGGCGGGCTCGTCGCCGCGCGGGGCGGGACGCTCGACGCGGTCGAGTCCAGCGAGCACCGCGCCGACCTCGTGCGCCGGTCCGTCGCGGAGCTGCCGGTCACCGTGCACGTCGCCGACGGCCGGGAGGCCCCGCTGCCCAACGGCGGCTACGACCGGGTGCTCGTCGACGCGCCCTGCACCGGGCTGGGCGCGCTGCGCCGCCGCCCCGAGGCCCGCTGGCGGCGCCGCCCCGAGGACATCGCGACGCTGACCCGGCTGCAGCGCGAGCTGCTCGTCGCCGCGCTGCGGCACGTCCGCCCCGGCGGCGTCGTCGCCTACGTCACCTGCTCGCCGCACGTGTCGGAGACCGTCGGCGTCGTCGGCCGGATCGTCGGCCGCGAGGGACGCCCCGGCCCGGCCGGTGCCGTCGACCAGCTCGACGCGCGCGCCTGGCTGCCCGGCGAGGTCCCCGGCCTCGGGGACGGGCCGACCGTCCAGCTGTGGCCGCACGTGCACGGCACCGACGCGATGTTCCTGGCGCTGCTGCGCCGACCGCTCGAGGGCTGACCGCGGTGTGACGGCGGCCTCGCCCACGGGTGCGGGGCCGCCGGCGAGCGGCCAGTAACCTCCTCGGCGTGCACCCGATGATCGCGCCCAGCATCCTCTCGGCCGACTTCGCCCGACTCGGCGAGGAGGCCGCCGCCGTGGGCGGCGACGGGACCGGGAACGGCGCGGACTGGCTGCACGTCGACGTCATGGACGCGCACTTCGTGCCGAACCTGACGCTCGGCCTGCCGGTGGTGCAGAGCCTGCGCGCCGCCACCGACATCCCGCTCGACTGCCACCTGATGATCGAGGACCCGGACCGCTGGGCCCCGGGCTACGCCGAGGCGGGCGCCCGCAACGTCACCGTGCACGCCGAGGCCGCCCACGATCCGGTGATGCTCGCCAAGAACCTGCGCGCCGCCGGGTCCCTCGCCGGGCTGTCGATCAAGCCCGGCACCCCGCTCGACCCCTGGGTCGAGGTGCTCCGCCACTACGACACGCTGCTGGTCATGAGCGTCGAGCCCGGCTTCGGCGGGCAGAGCTTCATCCCCGAAGTCCTCGACAAGGTCCGCACCGTCCGCAACCTGGTCGACACCGGGCACCTCACCGTGCTCGTCGAGATCGACGGCGGCATCAACGCCGACACCATCGACGCGGCCGCCGAGGCCGGCGTCGACTGCTTCGTCGCCGGGTCGGCCGTCTACGGCGCCGAGGACCCGGGCCGCGCCGTCACCGCGCTGCGCGACAGCGTCCGCCGCGCGAACCCGCACCGCTGGGCCGGCTGAGCCCGCCCCGGCCCCGGAGCGAGGAGCAGTGGACGACCCGACCGGCCCGGACCGCCGCACGGTGGCGGCGATGCGCCGTGCGCTGGCCGCGTCCGTGGAGGTCCACGGCACCACCAGCCCCAACCCGGCGGTCGGCTGCGTCATCCTCGACCGGCACGGCGAGGTGGCAGGCGTCGGCGCCACCGCGCCACCCGGCGGCCCGCACGCCGAACGGGTCGCACTCGCCGCGGCGGGCGCGCGTGCCGCGGGCGGCACCGCGGTGGTCACCCTCGAACCGTGCAATCACACCGGCCGCACCCCGCCGTGCGTGGAAGCTCTCCTGGAGGCGGGTGTCGCCCGCGTGCACGCCGCGGTCGCCGACCCGAACCCGGTCGCCGCGGGCGGTCTGGACCGGCTGCGCGCCGCCGGGGTGGATGTGACACTCGGCACGCTCGCCGACGAGGTCGCGCTCGGTCCGCTGCGCGGCTGGCTGCACCGCACACGAACCGGACGTCCCCACGTGACCTGGAAGGTCGCCACCACGCTCGACGGCCGCGTCGCCGCCGCCGACGGCACCAGCCGCTGGATCACCGGCCCGGTCGCGCGCGGCGCGGTGCATGACCTGCGCCGCAGGATGGACGCGATCGTCGCGGGCACGGGTACCGTCCTGTCCGACGACCCGGCGCTGACCGCCCGCCGGCCCGACGGCACCCTGTTCGACCACCAGCCCCTGCGGGTGGTGGTGGGACACCGCGACGTCCCGCCCGGCGCCCGGCTGGCCCGGACCGACGAAACCGGCACCGCCGACGTGGTCCACCTCCGCACCCGCGATCCGGGGGAGGTGCTCGCCGAGCTCAGCCACCGGACCGTGGTGGACGTGCTCCTCGAGGGCGGACCGACCCTCGCCGGTGCGTTCGTCGCCGCAGGACTCGTCGACCGGGTGCTCGTGCACCTGGCCCCGGCCCTGCTCGGCGCGGGACCGCACGCCCTCGGCGACGCGGGCGTGGTAACGATCGCCGACATCGTGCGGTTGCACGTGGACGAGGTCCACCGCGTCGGCGACGACGTGGTCATCGACGCACGACCGGCATCCGGCCCGACCGGGCCGGACGTGCCGCAGTAGGAGGGACGGGCGATGTTCACCGGGATCGTGGAGGAGGTCGGCGAGGTCGTCGACGTCCGCACCGACGACGACGTCGTCGTGCTGACCGTGCGCGCGGCCCTGGCCGCCGAGGTCGGGCACGGGGAGTCGGTCGCGGTGAACGGCTGTTGCCTCACCGCCGTCGTCACCGGGCCGGGCGCGGCCACGCTCACCCTGGAGCTGGTGCCCGAGACGCTGAAGCGGACCTCGCTCGGCGCCGTCGGCGCCGGGTCCGGGGTCAACCTGGAGCGCGCCGTACCCGCCGGGGGCCGGCTCGACGGCCACATCGTGCAGGGGCACGTGGACGGCGTCGGCACCGTCGTCTCCCGCACCCCCGGCGAGCGCAGCGACGAGGTCCGCTTCTCGCTGCCCGCCGAGCTCGCCCGCTACGTCGTGGAGAAGGGCTCCGTCGCCGTCGACGGTGTCTCGCTGACCGTCGCCACCGTGTACCCGGACGGGTTCGGGGTGGCGCTGATCCCGACGACCCTCGCCGAGACCACACTGGGGTCGCGCACCCCGGGGGACCCGGTCAACCTGGAGGTCGACGTGATCGCCAAGTACGTGGAACGCATGACCGCGGGGTACCTGCAGGGGCCCGGGTCCGGACAGGAAGGGGTCGCCCGGTGAGCGAGCCGTTGACGTCGCCGGTCACTCCGGCAGGCCAAGGGTCGGGCAAGCTGCCCGACGCCCCGCACACCGCGATGTCCCCCTCGGAGCGGGCCGAGCGCTTCGCCCAGATCGAGAAGGCCATCGCCGACATCGCCGAGGGCAAGCCGGTCGTCGTGATGGACGACGAGGACCGCGAGAACGAGGGCGACCTGATCTTCGCGGCGTCGAAGGCGACCGCGGAGCTGCTGGCGTTCACCGTCCGCTACACCTCCGGCTACGTCTGCGTGGCCATCACCGGGGAGGCCTGCGAGCGGCTCGACCTGCCGCCGATGCACCACACCAACCGCGACTCCTTCCGCACCGCGTACACCGTCACCGTGGACGCGAAGGAGGGCATCACCACCGGAATCTCCGCCCAGGACCGCGCGCACACGATCCGCACGCTCGCCGACCCGGGGACCGACCGGCACGACCTGGTCCGGCCCGGTCACGTCGTGCCGCTGCAGGCCCGCGAGGGCGGCGTGCTGCGCCGCCCCGGGCACACCGAGGCCGCGGTCGACCTCGCCCGGATGGCGGGCCTGCCCGCCGCCGGCGCGCTGTGCGAGATCGTCTCGGAGAAGAACACCGGCGAGATGGCCCGCGGCGAGGAGCTCGGCGTGTTCGCCGCCGACCACGACCTCACGCTGATCACCATCGCCGACCTCATCGCCTACCGGCGCCGCTACGAGAAGCACGTCGAGCGGGTCGCCACCGCGCGGATCCCCACCGGCCACGGTGACTTCCTCGCGCACGGCTACGACTGCACCCTCGACGGCACCGAGCACATCGCCATGGTGATGGGCGACATCGCCACCCCCGCCGACGACGGCGAGAACGTGCTCGTCCGGGTGCACTCCGAGTGCCTCACCGGCGACGTCCTCGGCTCGCTGCGCTGCGACTGCGGCCCCCAGCTCGACGCGGCCCTGGAGGCCGTCGCGAAGGAGGGCCGCGGCGTCGTGCTCTACATGCGCGGACACGAGGGCCGGGGGATCGGCCTGCTGCACAAGCTGCAGGCCTACCAGCTCCAGGAGGCCGGCGCCGACACCGTCGACGCCAACCTCGCGATGGGGCTGCCCGCCGACGCCCGGGACTACGGCATCGGCGCCCAGATCCTCGCCGACCTCGGCGTCAGGTCGATGCGGCTGCTCACCAACAACCCGGACAAGCGGGCCGGGCTGGAGGGCTACGGACTGCGCGTGGTCGGCCGCGAGCCGATGCCGGTGCGCGCGACCCCGCAGAACCTGCGCTACCTGCGCACCAAGCGCGACCGGATGGGCCACGACCTGCCCGACCTCGGCGAGGTCGCCGATCCGGCGCTGTGACCCGGCCGCGCACCGCGCACCGGGAGACCCCGTGGCGCGGCGCGCGGGCCGAGAGGCGAGAATCGGCCCATGAGCGGTGAGGGCCGGCCCTCCGGGGCCACGCAGCTGGACGCGAGCGGACTGCGGGTCGGGGTGGTGGCGGCCCGCTGGCACGCCGAGATCGTGGACCGGCTGCTGGAACGGGCCGTCGCCACGGCCCGGGAGGCCGGTGCCGAGCCCACCGTCGTGCGGGTACCCGGCACCGTCGAGCTGCCGGTCGTCGCCCAGGAGCTGGCCCGCGGTCACGACGCCGTCGTCGCGCTCGGTGTCGTCGTCCGCGGTGGCACCCCGCACTTCGAGTACGTCTGCGACGCCGTCACCGCGGGCCTCACCCGCGTGGCGCTCGACGAGTCGACCCCGGTCGGCAACGGCGTGCTCACCACCGACACGGTGGACCAGGCGGTCGACCGCTCCGGTGCGCCGGGCGCCGCCGAGGACAAGGGGTCCGAGGCCTGCATCGCCGCACTCGAATCGGCGCTGGCGCTGCGCGACCTGCGCGCCGGCGCCCCGACCCGCCCGTGATCCCGACCCGGGTCAGCACAGGGAGACTCCAGTGACCGAGCAGCCGACCGACTCCACCGCCCCCGCCCCGGCGGACCGGACCCGGACCGGACCCGGACCGGACGCGGTGACCCTGCGCCCGCGGGTCATCCGCTGGACCGCCTGGCTCAGCGCCGCCGGCGTGATGGTGTTCTTCCTCATCGCGGCCTACTTCATGCCCGCCGAGGACACCGGGGTGATCTTCCAGCCGGCCGACCAGGTCGCGATGATGGTCATCGGGGCGTTCGTCGCCGGCGGTCTGCTGCTCATGGCCCGCCCCCGGGTGCGCGCCGACAGCCACGGCATCGAGGTCCGCAACGTCATCACCGCCCGGTGGTACGACTGGGCCGACGTGCACGGCGTCTCGTTCCCCGACGGTGCCGCCTCGGCCCGCCTGGAGCTGCCCGACGACGAGTACCAGTCGGTGCTCGCCGTGCAGGCCGTCGACCGCGGGCTGGCCGTGCGCCACGTCCGCACCCTGCGCACCCTGCACCGCACCGCCGTCCTGGGGGAGTGACGGCTCAGGCGCCGATGCCCGGCGCCCCGGCCCGGCCGTCCAGGCGCGGGCCGCCCAGGTCGGCCCGGTCGGCCGCGGCGGCACCGTGCCGGAAACCGCTGCCCGACACCTGCGGGCGGCGGGCGCGGCGCAGCCGGCCGAACTCGGCGTCGTAGGCGCGGTCCACCTCGGCACCCCGGTCGGCCAGCACCAGCTCGGTCGACGCCGCCGCCCGCCCGGTCTCCGCCTCGGTCTCGCCCAGCGCGGAGCGCTCGGCCTCGCACAACCGCTCGTACACCCGGCCCGCGAAGCCGTAGATCCAGGACCGCCGGTAGGCCGCCACCGACTCGCCGGGGTCCGGCGGGCGGACCGCGGCCAGCGCGGCCGTGGCCTGCAGCAGCAGCGAGGTGTAGAGCAGCTCCACCCGCTCCCGGTCGGAGGCGAACCCGAACACGGTGACCGCGGCGACCGAGCCGCCCCGCTGGTCGTGCATCACCCAGCGGCAGCGCAGCGCCGACGCCGTCCACCCCAGCAGCCGCGCCTTCGCCCCGCTGTAGGGGTTGTCGACGGTGATCCGGCTCCGGCCGATCGGGTCGGCCCGCGCCGCCCCGGCGCCGGGGGCCGCCGCGAGCAGCGCCTCGTCGATCCCGTGCCGTGCCATCAGGGCGAACGCCTTGTCGGTGTAGATCTCGGCCTCGTCCGGCGTGCCGGCCCGCTCCGCCTTCGCCAGCAGCTTGCGGATCCGGTCCAGCCGGGCCCCGGGCACCTGCTCACCCGGCGCGGTGCCGATGTCGGTGCGGGGGCCGGTCTCCTGCGCGGTGCTCACGGCGGTCTCCTCGGGCTCGGTATGGTCGAACTCGTGTTCGAGGGCGAGGTGTACCGGACCCTACCGACAGTTCCGGCGGGGCCGCGCGAGGTCCCCGGCCGACACGCGTCCCTACACCTCGTCCGGGGCCCGCGCCGAGGCCGGGGCCGGACCGGGACCGTCGGTGCCCGCAACTACCCTGGGAGTCACCATGGCCGACCCCAGCACCTACCGTCCGGCGACCGGGACGATCCCGGAGTCGCCCGGGGTGTACCGCTTCTCCGACCCCCGTGGCCGGGTGATCTACGTCGGCAAGGCCAAGAGCCTGCGGCAGCGGCTGAACTCCTACTTCGCCGACCTGTCCGGCCTGCACCCGCGCACCCGGCAGATGGTCACCACCGCGGCGAAGGTGGAGTGGACGGTCGTCGGGACCGAGGTCGAGGCCCTCCAGCTCGAGTACAACTGGATCAAGGAGTACGACCCTCGGTTCAACGTCCGCTACCGCGACGACAAGAGCTATCCCGTCCTCGCCGTGACGATGCACGAGGAGTACCCGCGGCTGCACGTCTACCGCGGCCCGCGCCGCAAGGGCGTCCGCTACTTCGGCCCGTACGCCCACGCCTGGGCCATCCGCGAGACCCTCGACCTGTTGCTGCGGGTCTTCCCCGCGCGCACCTGCTCGACGGGGGTCTTCAAGCGGCACGGCCAGATCGGGCGGCCCTGTCTGCTCGGCTACATCGACAAGTGCTCCGCCCCCTGCGTGGGCACGGTCACCGCCGACGAGCACCGCGACATCGTCGAGAACTTCTCCGACTTCCTGTCCGGACGCACCGACCGGATGGTCCGCCAGCTCGAACGCGAGATGGCCGAGGCCTCGGAGAACCTCGAGTTCGAGCGCGCCGCCCGGCTGCGCGACGACCTCGGGGCGCTCCGCCGCGCCCTGGAGAAGCAGGCCGTCGTGCTGGGCGACGGCACCGACGCCGACGTGGTCGCCTTCGCCGAGGACGAGCTGGAGGCCGCGGTCCAGGTCTTCCACGTCCGCGGCGGCCGGGTCCGCGGCCAGCGCGGCTGGGTGATCGACAAGGTCGAGCCGACCGACACCGAGCAGCTCGTCGAGCGGTTCGTCTCCCAGTTCTACGGCGAGCAGCACGCCCTCGCGGGCGCCGCCGACGACGCGGCGCAGCCGGTGCCCAAGGAGATCCTGGTCCCGGTGCTGCCCTCCGACACGCCCGCGCTGGAGCGCTGGCTGACCGGGCTGCGCGGCTCCAGGGTGGGGATCCGGGTGCCGCAGCGCGGTGACAAGCGGGACCTCGCCGCGACCGTCGCGCGGAACGCGAAGGAGGCGTTCGCCCAGCACAAGCTACGCCGCGCCGGGGACCTCACCGCCCGGTCGGCCGCGCTGCAGGAGATCCAGGAGAACCTGGAGCTCGACCAGGCGCCGCTGCGCATCGAGTGCATCGACATCAGCCACGTGCAGGGCACGAACGTGGTCGCGTCGCTGGTGGTCTTCGAGGACGGGCTGCCCCGCAAGTCCGAGTACCGCCGCTTCGAGATCCGTGAGGCCGCCGCCGAGGGCGACGTGGCCTCGATCGCCGAGGTCGTGCGCCGCCGGTTCCGCCGCTACCTGGCCGAGACCGCCGACGAGCCGGCCCCCACCGAGGGCTCCGGGGAGGTCGCGCCCGGCGACACCGTGCGCACCGGGATCGACCCGGAGACCGGGCGGCCCAAGAAGTTCGCCTACCCGCCGAACCTGCTCGTCGTCGACGGCGCGAAGCCGCAGGTCGACGCGGCGGCCGCGGAGCTGGCCGGGCTGGGGATCACCGACGTCGCGGTCTGTGGGCTCGCCAAGCGCCTCGAGGAGGTCTGGCTGCCCCACGACACCGACCCGGTGATCCTGTCCCGGACCAGCGAGGGGCTCTACCTGCTGCAGCGGATCCGGGACGAGGCGCACCGGTTCGCCATCACCTATCACCGCCAGCGTCGTTCGCAGGGCATGACGGCGTCCGCTCTCGACGGGGTCCCCGGGCTCGGCCCGGCCCGCAAGCAGGCGCTGCTCAAGCACTTCGGGTCGGTGCGCAAGCTGCGCGCCGCCGACGTCGACGAGATCGCCGGTGTGCCCGGCTTCGGTCGCCGGACCGCCGAGTCCGTGGTCGCGGCCCTGCACGCCGGAACCGAGGGGGAGAAGGCATGACCGACGACAACGGCGAGGTGACCGCGGGCCCGGGGATCGAGGTCGCGGTGGTCAGCGGCCTGTCCGGGGCCGGGCGCAGCACCGCGGCGAAGGTCCTGGAGGACCTGGGCTGGTTCGTGGTGGACAACCTGCCGCCCGAGCTCATCGCCACGATGGTCGAGCTGGGATCGCGGGCCCGGGGCGAGGTGGCCCGGATCGCGGTGGTGATGGACGTGCGCTCCCGCGCGTTCACCGACGACCTCGGTGCCGTCATCAAGGACCTCGACGGCCGCGGCTACCGGCCGAAGCTGCTGTTCCTGGAGGCCTCCGACGCGGTGCTGGTGCGCCGCTTCGAGCAGAACCGCCGCTCGCACCCGCTGCAGGGCGCCGGGCGCATCACCGACGGCCTGAACGCCGAGCGCGAGGTGCTGCGGCCGCTGCGCGAGGACGCCGACCTCGTCGTCGACACCTCGAACCTGTCGGTGCACGACCTGCGGACCCGGATCGAGGGCTCGTTCGCCCAGGAGAGCGCGCATGCCGCGACCCGGGTGACGGTGCTGTCGTTCGGCTACAAGTACGGGCTGCCGCTGGACTCCGACCTCGTCGTCGACGTGCGGTTCCTGCCCAACCCGCACTGGATCCCCGAGCTGCGCCCGTTCACCGGCCGCGACCGGGAGGTCAGCGACTACGTGCTGTCCCAGGAGGGCGCGGAGGAGTTCGTCGACCGCTACCTGGAGCTGCTCGACCTCGTCGGCGCCGGGTACCGGCGCGAGGGCAAGCGCTACCTGACCGTGGCCGTCGGCTGCACCGGCGGCAAGCACCGCTCGGTGGCGATCTCGGAGGAGATCGGGCGCCGGCTCGCCGACCGCGAGGGCATCCAGGTCAACGTCGAGCACCGCGACATGGGGCGCGAGTGAGCCCACGCCCACCCGAGCGCACCGGGGGACTGCGCGTGGTCGCGCTCGGCGGTGGGCACGGCCTGCACGCCACGCTGACCGCGTTGCGCCGCTGCCCGCCGGTCACCGACATCGCCGCCGTGGTCACCGTGGCCGACGACGGCGGGTCCTCGGGGCGGCTGCGCCGCGAGCTCGGCCTGCTCCCGCCCGGCGACCTGCGGATGGCACTCGCGGCCCTGGCCGGCGACGACGAGCGGGGCCGCTTCTGGTCCGGGCTGGTCCAGCACCGCTTCGGCGGGACCGGCGCCCTGGCCGGGCACGCGGTGGGCAACCTGCTGCTCGCCGGGCTGCTGGAACGCGACGGCGACCCCGTGCGCGCACTGGCGACCGTCGGCGAGCTGATGGGCTGCGCCGGACGGGTCCTGCCGATGGCCCGGGTGCCGCTGGACATCGAGGCGGAGGTCGCGCTGGACGGCGTCGACGGCGCCCACCTGATCCGCGGTCAGGTCGCCGTCGCCTCCACCCCGGGCCGGGTGCGCCGGGTCTGGCTGCGGCCCGCCGACCCGCCCGCCTGCGACGAGGCCGTCCGCGCGGTGCGCGACGCCGACGTCGTGCTCCTCGGACCCGGCTCGTGGTTCACCAGCGTGCTCCCGCACCTGCTCGTGCCCGGGCTGCGCGACGCGCTGCTGGAGACCCCGGCGGCCCGGGTCGTGCTGCTCAACCTGGCCCCCGAGCCGGGGGAGACCGCCGGTTTCTCCCCCGAACAGCACCTTGAAGTACTGTCCGGGCACGCTCCCGGTCTGCGGGTGCACGCCGTCCTGGCCGACGCCGGGTCGGTGAGCCTGCCGGACCGGCTGGACGCGGCCGCCGCCGACCTGCTGGTCCCCGGCGGACGGGTGTGGCCGGCCGCCGTCGCCGACGCCCGGGCGGCGACCCCGCGGCACGACCCGGACGCACTGGCCGGGGCACTCGCCGACGTGTTCGGCACTCTGACCCCCGGCCGGGTCCCGGCGGAGAACGGCACGCACGACAGGCCGCAGCACGACAGCCCGCAGCGCGTTAGGAGCTCCCGATGGCCATGACCGCCACGGTGAAGGACGAGCTGAGCCGGCTCACCGTCACCAAGCAGTCGTCGCGGCGCGCGGAGGTCGCCTCGTTGCTCCGCTTCGCAGGCGGCCTGCACATCGTGGGCGGCAGGGTGGTGATCGAGGCCGAGGTCGACACCGGCTCGGTCGCCCGCAGGCTGCGCCGCGAGATCCACGAGCTGTACGGCCACACCGCCGACGCGCACGTGATCACCGCGGGCGGTCTGCGCCGCAGCGCCCGCTACGTGATCCGGGTGATCCGCGACGGCGAGGGACTCGCCCGCCAGACCGGGCTGCTCGACAACCGCGGCCGCCCGGTGCGCGGGCTGCCGCCGCCCGTGGTCTCCGGTGACCTGTCCGACGCCGAGGCCGCCTGGCGTGGTGCGTTCCTCGCGCACGGGTCGCTCACCGAGCCGGGCCGCAGCTCCGCACTGGAGGTCACCTGCCCCGGCCCCGAGGCCGCGTTGGCCCTGGTCGGCGCGGCACGCAGGCTGGGCGTCGCGGCGAAGGCCCGCGAGGTGCGCGGCGCCGACCGGGTCGTGGTCCGCGACGGCGACGCGATCGGCGCGCTGCTGACCCGGATGGGCGCCCACCAGAGCGTCCTGTCCTGGGAGGAGCGCCGGATGCGCCGCGAGGTCCGGGCGACGGCCAACCGGCTCGCGAACTTCGACGACGCCAACCTGCGCCGCTCGGCGCGGGCCGCGGTCGCCGCGGCGGCCCGGGTCAGCCGCGCCCTGGAGATCCTCGGCGACGAGGTGCCCGAGCACCTGCAGGCCGCCGGGCGGCTGCGGGCCGAGCACACCCAGGCGTCGCTGGAGGAGCTGGGCCAGCTGGCCGACCCACCGATGACCAAGGACGCCGTGGCCGGCCGGATCCGGCGGCTGCTCCAGACCGCGGACAAGAAGGCCGCCGAGCTCGGCATCCCCGACACCGAGTCCGCCGTCACCGCCGAGATGCTGGAGGAGGAGGGCGGCGGGCGCTGACCGCGGTCACACCCCGTCACGAGGGGGGTGCGGGGCGTCGGGCATGATGCCGCCGTGACGATCCCGGGCTCCACCCTCCTCGCCGTTCATCTCGATCGATCCAGCATGCTGCGGCCGCTCCTGCCCGCGCTGCGCTCCGGTCTCGCGGACCTGCTCGCCGAGCAGGACGCCCACGACGGTCACCTGCAGGTCGTCGTCGCCACCGGGGACGACCTCACCCGCTCGCTGCCCGACGGCACGCACCCGCCCGCCGTCCCGGTCGGTGCCGCCGAGGCCCGCACCGCACTGCCCGCGAAGCTGCGCCCGCTCGGCGGCCCGGACCTGCGCGGCGGCGCGGCCCGGCTGCTCGGCGCCGTCGGCGACGAGCTCGCCGCCCGCGACGAGGCCGACCGCCCCGAGCGGGTCGTCGTCCTGCTCGTCGGGGAGGGCGCCGTCGGCGACACCTCCGCCGTCCGCGAGCGCATCGTCCACCAGCAGAGCACCTACGCCTGGGAGTTCGTGCTGGTCGACGTGACCACCGGCACGATCCCGGCCGCCGCGGGCGCGCGGGCGGCCGCGTCCGGGGAGAACCGGGGCGAGGGCGGGGACGCCGCCGTCGCCGTCGCCGAGCGGCCCGCGGGCGACGGGGCCGAGCGCTTCGGCGTGCCGGTCACCGCCACCATCACCGCCGGTCCCGGCGCGGCCGGGGTCACCGCGGCGCTGTCCGCGGCCTCGGCGTTCGTGACCCGCGCCCGCGACGGCCGCCCGCACGAGCCCGTCGACGGCTTCTCCGACGACGAGCGCGCCGCCGCCGGCGTCCCCGACACCCGCCCCGGCTGGCGCCGCCTGCTCCGCCTGGCCTGAGCACGCCCGCGACGGCCCCGTGACCCGCCCGGGCACGGGGCCGTCGTGTGTCCGGATACCGGCCGGTACCGGTCCGTCCCCACACCGGGGCCCGTCCGGAGCGGTCCGACCGCGCCCGATCCCCGAGCGCGGCGCAGGTCACGGGCCCTACGGGAGTCGCGACGGCCGATGCGCCGATAGGGTGGCTGCCGAGCACGGCACGCGCCGGCGCCCGCCACGGGCGCCGACCCGCGATCGACCTGCCACACCCCACCGCCGGGACCCGGCGGGCCGGGGGAGAAGACGACAGGCACGACGAGCCCTGGAGGCATCTGTGACGGTCCGCGTAGGAGTCAACGGCTTCGGCCGCATCGGCCGGAACTTCTGGCGGGCGGTGGACGCCCAGCGCGCCGCCGGCACCACGGACATCGAGATCGTCGCGGTGAACGACATCACCGACAACGCGACGCTCGCGCACCTGCTCAAGTACGACTCGATCCTGGGGCGCCTGCCCTACGAGGTCACCACCTCGGGCGACGAGATCGTCGTCGACGGCAAGGGCTTCAAGGGCCTGGCCGTCCGCGACCCCGCCGAGCTGCCCTGGAAGGACCTGGGCGTCGACGTCGTCGTCGAGTCGACCGGCATCTTCACCAAGCGCGAGGCCGCGGCCAAGCACCTCGACGGCGGCGCCAAGAAGGTCGTCATCTCCGCCCCGGCGACCGACGAGGACATCACCATCGTCAAGGGCGTCAACGACGGCGACTACGACGGTTCGCAGACCATCGTCTCGAACGCGTCCTGCACCACCAACTGCCTCGCGCCGATGGCGAAGGTGCTCGACGACCTGGCCGGGATCGAGAAGGGTCTGATGACCACGATCCACGCGTACACCCAGGACCAGAACCTGCAGGACGGGCCGCACAAGGACCTGCGCCGCGCCCGCGCCGCCGCCCTGAACATCGTCCCCACCTCCACCGGTGCGGCGAAGGCGATCTCGCTGGTCATGCCGCACCTCAAGGGCAAGCTCGACGGCTACGCGCTGCGGGTGCCGATCCCCACCGGCTCGGCCACCGACCTGACCGTCGAGGTCCGCAAGGAGGTCACCGCCGCCGAGATCAACGCGGCGATGAAGGCGGCCGCGGAGGGCCCGCTCTCCGGCGTCCTGAAGTACACCGAGGACCCGATCGTCTCCTCCGACATCGTGACCGACCCGCACTCGTGCATCTACGACTCGGGTCTGACCAAGGTCATCGGCAACCAGGTCAAGATCGTCGGCTGGTACGACAACGAGTGGGGCTACTCCAACCGCCTCGTCGACATCACCGGTCTGGTGGCGTCGAAGCTGTGAGGACCCTCGACGACCTCGTCGCCGAGGGCGTACAGGGCCGGACCGTGCTGGTCCGCTCCGATCTGAACGTTCCCCTCGACGACGACCGGAACATCACCGACGACGGCCGCATCCGTGCGTCGGTGCCGACGATCCAGGCGCTGTCCGGTGCGGGCGCGCAGGTCGTCGTCACCGCGCACCTGGGTCGCCCGAAGAACGGGCCCGACGAGAAGCTCTCGCTCGCCCCGGTCGCGCAGCGGCTCGGCGAGCTGCTCGGCGCCCCGGTGCGCCTGGTCGAGCTCGGCACGCCGCTGCCGTCGACGGCCGCCGGTGACGTCGTGATGCTGGACAACATCCGGTTCGACGCCCGCGAGACCAGCAAGGACGACGCCGAGCGCGGCGCGTTCGCCGACGAGCTCGTCGCCCTGGTCGGCGACGACGCGGCGTTCGTCTCCGACGGGTTCGGCGTGGTGCACCGCAAGCAGGCGTCGGTCTACGACGTCGCGCAGCGGCTCGACGCCTACGCAGGCGGGCTCGTCCTGTCCGAGGTCGAGGTGCTCCGCACTCTGACCGGCTCGCCGGAGCGCCCGTACGCGGTCGTGCTCGGCGGCTCCAAGGTCTCGGACAAGCTGGCCGTGATCGAGGCGCTGCTGCCGAAGGTCGACACGCTGTTCGTCGGCGGCGGGATGTGCTTCACGTTCCTCGCCGCGCAGGGCCACGGTGTCGGCTCCTCGCTGCTGGAGTCCGACCAGGTCGACACCTGCCGGACGCTCCTGGAGTCCGGCAAGATCGTCCTCCCGACCGACGTCGTCGTCGCCGACGCGTTCTCCGCGGACGCGAACACGAAGACGGTGCCGGTGGACGGGATCGACGACGGCTGGATGGGCCTCGACATCGGGCCCGACTCGGTGCGGGAGTTCGCGGCCCGCATCGCCGACGCGAAGACGATCTTCTGGAACGGCCCGATGGGCGTGTTCGAGCTGGCACCGTTCGCCGAGGGCACCCGCGGTGTCGCGCAGGCGATCGCCGACGGCGACGCCTTCTCCGTCGTCGGCGGCGGGGACTCCGCCGCCGCGGTCCGGGCGCTCGGCATCGCCGAGGACGCGTTCTCCCACATCTCCACCGGGGGCGGCGCGTCCCTGGAGTTCCTGGAGGGCGCGACCCTGCCGGGCGTCGCCGTGCTGGAGGAGGACGCCTGATGGCCACCCGCAAGCCCCTCATCGCGGGCAACTGGAAGATGAACCTCAACCACCTCGAGGCCATCGCGGTGGTGCAGAAGCTCGCCTTCGCCCTGCCCGACCGGTACCTCGACAAGGTCGAGGTGGCCGTCCTGCCGCCGTTCACCGACATCCGCAGCGTGCAGACGCTGATCGACGGCGACAAGCTGCGCCTCGTGCACGGCGCCCAGGACCTGTCCCCGCACGACTCCGGTGCCTACACCGGTGACGTGTCGGGCGTCATGCTGGCCAAGCTGGGCTGCACCTACGTCGCCGTCGGGCACTCCGAGCGGCGCGAGATCCACGGCGAGGACGACGCGGTCGTCAACGCCAAGGTGCTCGCCGCGCTCAAGCACGGGATCACCCCGATCCTGTGCGTCGGCGAGGGCCTGGACGTCCGCGAGGCGGGCACCCACGTGCAGCACTGCACCGACCAGCTGCGCGGGGCGCTGAAGGGCGTCACCGGCGAGCAGGCGGCCGGTCTCGTGCTCGCCTACGAGCCGGTCTGGGCGATCGGCACCGGCAAGGTGGCGGGCCCGGCCGACGCGCAGGAGGTCTGTGCCGCGCTGCGGGCGACGCTGGCCGAGCTGTACTCCGACGAGGTCGCCGGGACGGTCCGCGTCCTCTACGGCGGCTCGGTGAAGTCGTCGAACGTGGGCGAGATCGTGGCCCGGACCGACGTCGACGGCGCACTCGTCGGCGGCGCCAGCCTCGATGCCGAGGAGTTCGCGAAGCTGTCGGCGATCGCCGCGGGTGGTCCGCTGCCGTAGGCGGCCCCGTTCCCGTCCCGCGGCCCCGGTCCCCTGTCAGTGGGGGCCGGGGCCGCTGGAGTATTCTCTCCCCACTCCGGCGAGCGACCACTGATGGGGAAGCGCACGTGATCCTGACCCTCCAGATCATCCTGATCGTGACCAGCCTCCTGCTGATCGCGATGGTCCTGCTGCAGCGCAGCAAGGGTGGTGGTCTGACCAGTCTCTTCGGTGGCGGCGTGCAGTCGAGCCTGTCCGGCTCGGCGGCGGCGGACCGCAACATCGCTCGCTACACGGTCTTCGTCGGTCTCATCTGGCTCATCGCGGTGGTCGGCAACGGCCTGCTGCTGGCCACAGGCTGACACCTCGGACGGACGAGAGGGAACGGGACATGGCAGGCGGCAACGCGATCCGCGGTACCCGGGTCGGTGCGGGACCGATGGGCGAGAACGAGCGGGGCGAGACCGCTCCGCGCGAGCGCATCCCGTTCTACTGCGCGAACGGGCACGTCAACAACACCTGGTTCGCCGCGGAGGCCGAGGTCCCCGAGACCTGGGACTGCCCGCGCTGCGGGCTGCCGGGCGGACGCGACGCGGAGAACCCGCCCGCCGCGCCCCGGACCGAGCCGTACAAGACGCACCTGGCGTACGTGAAGGAGCGGCGCAGCGACGCCGACGGCGAGGCCATCCTCGAGGAGGCCCTCGGCCGGCTGCGGGCCTCCCGGGAGCTCTGACCCGGTCCCACGGCGCGCCGGGTTCGTGACCGGGCGCACGTCCGGGTTAGATTCGGTGGTCATGAGCCGCTGGACGCTGCCCCCGGACCGGATCCCCTCGGCATGGTTCAACGTCGTGCCGCACCTGCCGACGCCGCCGCAGCCGCCCCTGCACCCCGGGACCCGCGAGCCGGTCGTCCCGGACGACCTGGCGCCGCTGTTCCCGACCGCCCTGATCGAGCAGGAGGTCAGCGCCGAGCCGTGGATCGACGTCCCCGGTGAGGTCCTCGACATCCTGAGGCTGTGGCGGCCCACGCCGCTGGTCCGCGCGACCCGGCTGGAGAAGGCGCTGGGCACGCCGGCGCGGATCTACTTCAAGGACGAGTCCCTCTCGCCCTCGGGCAGCCACAAGACCAACACGGCCGTGGCCCAGGCGTTCTACAACGCGCGGGAGGGCACCACCCGGCTCACCACCGAGACCGGCGCGGGCCAGTGGGGGACCGCGCTGTCGTTCGCCGCGGCCCAGTTCGACCTGGACCTGAAGGTCTACATGGTGCGGGCGTCCTACGGGCAGAAGCCCTACCGGCGGATCGCGATCGAGACCTGGGGCGGCGAGGTCGTGCCGTCGCCCGTCGACGAGCCCGACCACCCCGGCTCGCTGGGCTCGGCCATCTCCGACGCGGTCCGCGACTGCGTCGGCCGTTCCGACACCCACTACGCGCTCGGCTCGGTGCTCAACCACGTGCTGCTGCACCAGACCATGATCGGTCTGGAGGCGAAGGAGCAGCTGGCGCTGGCGGGGGAGCGGCTGCCCGACGTCGTCATCGCGCCGTGCGGTGGCGGCTCCAACCTGGGCGGGATCGCCTTCCCGTTCGTGCCGGACTCCGGCGTGCGGCTGCTCGCCGTCGAGCCGCTCTCGTGCCCGACGCTGACCCAGGGCCGCTACGACTACGACTTCGGCGACACCGCGGGCCTCACCCCGCTGATGCCGATGTACACCCTGGGCCACGACTTCGTGCCGCCGTCGATCCACGCCGGCGGGCTGCGCTACCACGGTGACTCGCCGCTGGTGTCCTCGCTGGTCAAGGACGAGCGGATGGAGGCCGTCGCCTACCCGCAGGGGAAGGTGTTCGAGGCCGCCATCGAGTTCGCGCGCACCGAGGGCAAGATCCCCGCGCCGGAGTGCGGGCACGCCATCGCCGCCACCATCGACGAGGCGCTCGCCGCGAAGGAGACCGGGGAGGAGAAGGTGATCCTGTTCAACTACTGCGGTCACGGCTTCCTCGACCTGGCCGCCTACGACGACTACACGAACGGCCGGCTCGACGAGATGGGCTGACGGGATCGGCTGAGCCCGACCCGCACCACGACGGCCCGTCCCCCGGAGCAGGGGACGGGCCGTCGCCGTGCGGGCGGTCAGCGGCGCAGGCCGCGCAGCAGGGCCGCGGTGTCGCGGCGGCGGGCCCACGCGACCACGCACACCGCCACCAGGGTCAGCGCCGGGAACGCGACCATCGCGGGCATCAGCACCACGGTGACCGCGGTGGCCCCGACCATCAGCGCGACCTGGCAGACGGCGGCGAGCCCGCACAGCCGCGGGACCAGGAGGGCGACCGCGCCGGCCAGCTCCAGCCAGCCGACCACGACCATGCCGACGGTCCCCAGGCCCAGCAGGTCGAACCCGGCGACCGCGACCGGGTCGGCGTCGACCTTCGGCAGCGCCGCCATCACGAAGACCGCGGCCAGCAGCACCTGCAGCACCCACAGGCCGACGGTGGCGGCCCGCGGACGACGGGTGTCGGAGGTGGTGGACGCGGTCCCGGTACGGGTGGTGGTGGTCATGGCGGGCTCCCTCGGTGCTCGCGGTCCCGGGCCGGGGCCGCCGTTGCAGTGGAGACCGGGGCCGTCGCCGGAACTCATCTGCGCCCGGTCCGGGTTCGGACCGTCGGTCCCGGCTGCGTCGTGTGTCGCGTCGGCGGTGTCTGCGCCGGGCGTGCCGGATGCCCGGACCCGACACCCACCGGAAACCGCATCCGGTTGCTCCACGAAACACCGCGGGCGAACCATCCCTGCCGGGGTCGGGGAACTGCGACGACGGAGGACGCGTGGGCGTGAATGCGGGAGACACCGCGTGGGTGCTGGTCAGCGCCGCGCTGGTGATGTTGATGACGCCGGGACTGGCGTTCTTCTACGGCGGGATGACCCGCAGCAAGTCCGTGCTCAACATGCTGATGATGAGCACCATCTGCCTGGCCGTGGTCAGCGTCCTGTGGGCGCTGTACGGCTACAGCTGGGCCTTCGGCAACGACGTGGGCGGCGGCCTGATCGGCGGCGGGGAGTTCGCCGGGCTGGCGAACACCGTCGGCGCGATGGTCGGCGTCGGCAGCGACTCGGCCCCGTGGCCGGGCACCGACGCCCTGCCCGCGCCGGCGTTCGTGATGTTCCAGCTCATGTTCGCGGTCATCACCCCGGCGCTGATCTCCGGCGCCGTCGCGGACCGCACGAAGTTCTGGGGCTGGACCGCGTTCGTCGTGCTGTGGGTGACCATCGTGTACTTCCCGGTCGCGCACTGGGTGTTCGCCTTCGACGGCTTCACCGGCCCGGACAACGTCGGCGGCTGGATCGCCAACACCCTCAAGGCCGAGGACTTCGCCGGTGGCACCGCGGTGCACATCAACGCCGGTGCCGCGGCGCTCGCGCTGGCGATCGTGCTCGGCAAGCGTCGCGGCTGGCCGCGCGAGCCGATGCGTCCGCACAACCTCCCGTTCGTGCTGCTGGGCATGGCGCTGCTGTGGTTCGGCTGGTTCGGCTTCAACGCCGGTTCCGCGCTCTCCGCGGGTGACCTCGCCGCGACCGCGTTCACCAACACCATGCTCGCCACCGCCACCGCGCTGATCGGCTGGCTGCTCGTCGAGCAGGTCCGCGACGGGCACCCCACCACCCTCGGTGCGGCCTCCGGCGCCGTCGCCGGGCTGGTCGCGATCACCCCGGCGTGCGGGTTCGTGCAGCCGGTCGGGGCGCTGGCCATCGGGCTCATCGCCGGTGCGGTGTGCGCGCTGGCCGTCGGGCTGAAGTTCCGCTTCGGCCTCGACGACTCCCTCGACGTCGTCGGCGTCCACCTCGTCGGCGGCATCGTGGGCACCCTGCTCATCGGCTTCTTCGGCGACAACAGCGTCAACTCCGCCGCCGTCGGCGACAACGGCCTGTTCTACGGCGGCGGGCTGGTCCAGCTGGGCCGCCAGGCGCTCGCCGCGGGTGCGGTGCTGCTGTACTCCTTCGTCGTCGCGCTGGTCCTCGGCTACCTGATCAAGGTGACCATCGGGTTCCGCATCGACGAGGAGAACGAGGCCACCGGCATCGACGAGACCGAGCACGCCGAGACCGCCTACGACTTCTCGTCGTTGGGCACCCGCGCGCTCGCCGGGGCCTCCCGCCCCGCGACGCCGGCCACCCGTGAGCCCGTGGGGGAGAGCCGATGAAGCTCGTCACCGCCATCGTCAAGCCGTTCGCGCTGGAGGACGTCCGCGGTGCGCTCGAACACCTCGGTGTGCTCGGGCTGACCGTCGGGGAGGTCCGCGGGCACGGCAGGCAGAAGGGACACACCGAGATCTACCGCGGCGCGGAGTACTCGGTGGACTACGTGCCGAAGGTGCGTATCGAGACCGTCGTCGACGACGAGATCGCCGACAAGGTCGTCGACGCCGTCGTCGAGGCGTCCCGCACCGGCAAGATCGGCGACGGGAAGATCTGGGTGCAGCCGGTCGAGACCATCGTGCGCGTCCGCACGGGCGAACGCGGCAGCGACGCGGTCTGAGCCGTCAGCGCGCCGCCGGACGGGCCGTCCGGCGGCGCGCCGCCCCGCCCTCGGGGGCGACGGCGCGCGCGGCGTGCGCCGCACCCAGGTCCGCCGCCGCGGCGGCGAACACCGGGTCGAAGAACAGGAAGCTGAGCAGCTCCGCGCCGTGGGTGGTGTCGGCGTCCGGCACCGCACCGCCCACCAGCCGCTCCAGCACGGCCAGCGACGGGTTCCGCAGCGCGCGAAGCCCGCCGTACTCGCGGCGGCGCACCGCGTCGGCCAGCTCCGCCAGCTCGGTGGCCCGGTCGGCGGGCGGCCCGGCGAACCAGGTCGCGATCCGGCGGTGCCGCCGGTCCTCGCCGCGGTCGACCAGCGCGTTGACCGCGCGCAGGGTCCGCAGGTCCTCGGTCACCCCGGCGCCCAGCACGATGCGCAGCGCCAGCGCGGCGACCGCGTACACGTCGGGCACCCGGTCCGCCGGGGACGGCGCCGCGGCGGACTCGCCGAACGGGACGTCCGGTGTCGTCGCGACGACGCCGACCCGGTCCGCGCCCAGGCGCAGTGCGGGCTTGAGCGGGGTGTTGAGCCGGACCCCGCCGTCGAGGTACCAGCCGGCCGCCTCGCCCTCGATGCGACGCGGCGCGAACAGCACCGGCACCGCGGCCGAGGCGAGCAGGTGGTCCGGGTCCAGCCGGGCGTCGACGTAGCGGATGTCGCGACCCGGGTCGTACGGCGGCAGCGCCACGTCCGGCCCGCGCTCGACGAATACCGTGGTCCCGCCGGTCCCGGCGGCGGTGCACGCCACCCCGACGGCGTCGACCCGGCCGCGGGCGACGGCGTCGTGCAGCCGGTCCCAGTCGACGACCCGGTCCACCACCGGGCGCAGCCGGTCGGCGTCGAGGAGGCGGGTCACCCGGTCCGGCACCAGCAGCAGCCTCCGCAGCCACGACGGGACCCCGGCGAGGTCCCCGAGGTAGGCCGCGGTCGCCTCCACCGCCGACGACGGCAGCGCCACGACCTCCTCGGTGCGCACCGAGGACCAGCGGGCGACGAGCTCGGCGGCCGCGGCGTCCGGGGCGACGTCGGACAGCCCGGCCAGCGCGGCCACGTTGAGCGCGCCCGCACTCGTGCCGACCAGCACCGACGGCGCCGACCACCGCCGCGCCATCCGCGGCAGGAGCTCGGTCAGCGCACCCGCCTCGTAGGCGCCGCGCGCTCCCGCGCCCGCCACGACGAGTCCGGTCCGTGCCGCCACCCGGACCAGGTTACCCGCGGTACGCCTTCTCCAGGGCGACGGCGTCGAGCTTGCCGTGGGTGGCGTACACGGCCCGCGCGACCCGAGACCGGGCCTCCGCGTCCGGCGAGGTCAGCCACTCCCGCACCCCCGGCGGGATCACCTGCCAGGACACCCCGTAGCGGTCCTTGAGCCACCCGCAGGGCTGCTCGACGCCGCCGTCGACCAGGGCGTCCCAGTAACGGTCGACCTCCTCGGCGGACTCGCAGTGCACCTCCATCGAGATCGCCTCGGAGAGGGTGAACACCGGACCACCGTTCAGTGCGGTGTAGGGCTGGCCGTTGATCCGGAACCCCACGGTCAGGACCCGGCCCTCCCGGTCGGGGACCTCCGGGCCGTAGTGCACGACGGTGTCGACGCCCGAGTCCGGGAAGATGCCGGTGTAGAACCGTGCCGCCTCCTCGGCGACGTCGTCGAACCACAGGCACGGCGTGATCGGCTTCATGATGTCGTCCCCTTCCCGCGACGCCGGCTCTCGGCGTCACACGAGGGGGAGACCCCGGCGGTGCGCCGGACTCATCGCTCCCGGGGGACCGGACGCACGAGACCCGCGGCGCGGGTGGCGCGCTCCCGGGCGGTGTCGACGTCGTCGGCGTGGGCGACCGCGACGCCCATCCGGCGCCGCTCGGTCGAGGAGGGCTTGCCGAACAGCCGCAGGTCCGCGCCCTCGACCGCGAGCGCGTCGGCGACGCCCTCGTAGGCCGGGGCGTCCATCTCCTTGCCGCCGTAGACCACCGCCGACGCGCCGGGGGAGCGCAGCGCGGTGTCCACCGGCAGGCCCAGCACGGCGCGGGCGTGCAGCTCGAACTCCGAGAGCCGCTGGGTGGCGAGGGTGACCAGGCCGGTGTCGTGCGGGCGGGGGCTCACCTCGGAGAACAGCACCTCGTCGCCGCGGACGAACAGCTCCACCCCGAACAGGCCCCACCCGCCGAGGGCCTCGGTGATCCGGGCGGACACGTCGCGGGCGGCGGCCAGCGCGGCGTCGGACATGGGCTGGGGCTGCCAGGACTCGACGTAGTCGCCGTTCTCCTGGCGGTGCCCGATCGGCTCGCAGAACGCGGTGCCGCCGGCGTGCCGGACGGTGAGCTGGGTGATCTCGTAGTCGAACTCGACGAAGCCCTCGACGATCACCCGCGGGTTCGACACCCGGGCGCCGGTACGGGCGTACTCCCAGGCGGCGTCGGCGTCGTCGGCACTCTGCAGGACCGACTGGCCCTTGCCGGAGGAGGACATCACCGGCTTGAGCACGCACGGCAGCCCGACCGTCGCGACGGCGTCGCGGACCTCGTCGAGGGTGTCGGCGAACACGTAGGGGGAGGTGGGCAGGCCCAGCTCCTCGGCGGCGAGGCGCCGGATGCCCTCGCGGTCCATGGTCAGCTTCGCGGCCCGCGCGGTGGGGACCACGGTCGTCCCGGCCACCTCGATCTCGGCCAGGGCGCCGGTGGCGATGGCCTCGATCTCGGGGATGACGAGGTCGGGCGCCTCCTGCTCGATGAGCGTCGCCAGCGTCACCGGGTCGGTCATGTCGATCGCGTGCCACCGGTGCGCCACCTGGTGGGCGGGGGCGTGCGGGTAGCGGTCGACGGCGACGACCTCCACGCCGAGGCGCTGGAACGCGATCGCGACCTCCTTGCCCAGCTCACCCGAGCCGAGCAGCAGCACGCGGGTGGGGTCCGGGCCGAGCGGGGTGCCGATACGCATGACGGGGACCCTAACCGCAGGTCCACGTGCGGCACCCCGCCCGGGCGCGGCATCTCACATCCGGGGGCCGCCCGTCAGGAGACTCGGGCGACGATCCCGTCGGGCAGGTCCGCGGCGGCCTCGGTGTCGAGCAGCCAGCGGGTCGTGACGGTGCCGCGGGCCCCGCCGACCGGCAGCTCGGTCTCCGGCGTGCCGGTGAGCGCACCCGCGACGGCCGGTGCCTTGCCCGCCCCGGCGGCCACCACCCACACCTCGCGCGAGCGGCGCGCGGCGGCCAGGGTCAGCGAGATCCGGGTCGGCGGCGGCTTCGGGCAGTCGAAGACAGCGACGACCGTCGCCGCCTGCTCGTGCACGGCGGGGGAGTCGGGGAACACCGACAGGGTGTGGCCCTCCTCGCCCATCCCGACCAGGGTCACGTCGAACGCGGGGACGCCGTCCTCGTCGGGGCCGGCCAGGTCGTCGAGCAGCCGGGCGTAGTCGGCGGCCGCGGCGAGGGCGTCGTCGCGCGTGCCGCCGCCCGGCGGGGCCGCGGGCATCGGGTGCACCCGGGCCGGGTCCAGCGGCAGCGCGTCGAGCAGGGCCTCGCGGGCCTGGCGGTCGTTGCGCTCGCCGTCGTCGGCGGGGACGAAGCGCTCGTCGCCCCAGAACAGGTCCACCCGGGCCCAGTCGACGGCGTCGCGCGCCGCGGAGGCGGCGACGTCGCGCAGCAGCTGGATCCCGACCCCGCCGCCGGTGAGCACCAGCCGCGGGACGGTGCCCGCGGCCTGCAGGTCCACCAGCGCGGTGATCAGCCGGGCCGCGGTCGCCGCGGCGAGCGCGTCCTTGTCCGGGTGCACCGCGACCTGCACCTGCGTCGCGGCGCTCACGCGCGCACCTTCACCGGGGTACGGCCGCGGGTCACCTTCGCCACCCCGGCGAGAGCCTCGGCGTAGACCTCGTCCGGGTCGAGCCTGCGCAGCTCCTCGGCGAGACAGTCCGACACGTGCCGACGGGCCAGCGCGATCAGCCGTTCCGGCTGGCCGGGCTGGGTCAGCCGGGCGGTCTTGCCGTCCGGGCGGGCCAGCTCGACGTCACCGGACGGGCGCGTCAGCCGGACCAGCGAGAGCCCGTGGTCCCTCTCCGACGGAGAGCGCTTCACCTTCACCCCCAGGCTCGCGGCGAGCCAGCCCGCGATCAGCTCGGTGGACGGCGACACCGCCTCCCCGGCGACGACCGCGGCGCTGATGTCCTCGTACGGCGGCACGTCCAGCGCGGCCGCCAGCTGGGCCCGCCACTGCGTGAGCCGGGTCCAGGTCAGGTCGGTGTCGCCGGGCGCGTAGTCCTTGCGGCGCGCCTCGAACGCCTTCACCGGGTTCTTCGACGACAGCGCGTCGGTGATGCGGCGCTGCGCGAGGCGGCCCACCGCGTCCTCCGACGGCGAGGCGGGCGCCTCGTTCGGCCACCACGCGACGACCGGGGCGTCCGGCAGCAGCAGCGGCATGACCATGCCCGCGCCCGCCTCCTCGGCCGCGAGCGGGCCGTAGCCGCGCAGCACGATGACCTCGCTGGCGCCGGCGTCGCCGCCGACCCGGATCTGGGCGTCGAGCCGCGGCGAGGCCCGCCGCTGCCCGCGGGCCAGGACGATCACCCGGCAGGGGTGCTCGCGGCTGGCCGCGTTGGCGGCGTCGATCGCGCGTTCGAGCTCCGGGCCGTCGTCGGTGACGACGACCAGGGTCAGCACCCGGCCCAGCGCGAACACGCCACCGGACTCGCGGAGCTCGACGAGCTTGCGGTTGACCGCCGAGGTGGTGCTCGACGGGAGATCGATGATCACGATGGGGTCTCCGTCTTCTCCGCGGCTGCCGTCCGTGCGCTCACGGCCGCCTCCAGTGGCGCCCGGTGCGGGCCAGCATCTCCTCGGCCGACACCGGGCCCCAGGACCCGGCGGGGTAGGAGTCCGGGCCGCGCGCGTCGGCGGCCCAGTGCTCCAGGACCGGGTCGAGGATCTCCCAGGACCGCTCGACCTCCTCGTTGACCGGGAACAGCGACGGCTCGCCGAGCAGCACGTCGAGGATGAGCCGCTCGTAGGCCTCGGGGGAGGCCTCGGTGAAGGCGTTGCCGTAGCCGAAGTCCATCGTGACGTCGCGGACCTCCATCTGGCTGCCCGGCACCTTGGACCCGAAGCGCATGGTGACGCCCTCGTCCGGCTGCACCCGGATGACCAGGGCGTTCTGCCCCAGCTCCTCGGTCATCGTCGCGTCGAACGGCAGGTGCGGGGCCCGCTTGAACACCACGGCGATCTCGGTGACGCGGCGGCCCAGACGCTTGCCGGTGCGCAGGTAGAACGGCACCCCGGCCCAGCGGCGGTTCTCGACCTCGCAGGTGATCGCGGCGAAGGTCTCGGTGGTCGACTCCGGGTCGAACCCCTCCTCCTGGGCCAACCCGGGCACCTCCTCGCCGCCCTGCCAGCCGCCCTCGTACTGGCCGCGGGCGGTGGTGGCGTCGAGCGGGTGTGCGAGCTTGACCGCCTTGAGGACCTTGATCTTCTCGGCGCGCAGCTCGTCGGAGGAGAACGACGTCGGCTCCTCCATCGCGGTGAACGCGAGCAGCTGCAGCAGGTGGTTCTGGATGACGTCGCGGGCGGCGCCGATGCCGTCGTAGTAGCCGGCCCGCCCGCCCAGGCCGATGTCCTCGGCCATGGTGATCTGGACGTGGTCGACGTAGTTGGCGTTCCAGATCGGCTCGAACAGCTGGTTGGCGAACCGCAGCGCCAGCACGTTCTGGACGGTCTCCTTGCCGAGGTAGTGGTCGATGCGGAACACCGAGTCCTCGGGGAAGACGTCGTTGACGATCGCGTTCAGCTCGATGGCCGAGGCGAGGTCGTGGCCGAACGGCTTCTCGATGACGACCCGGCGCCACACGTCCGGGTCCTCCTGGGCGGACAGCCCCGAGCGGGCGAGCTGCTTGCAGACCACCGGGAACGCGCCGGGCGGTATCGACAGGTAGAAGGCGTGGTTGCCACCGGTGCCGCGCTTCTCGTCGAGCTCGCGGACGGTGCGCTCCAGCTCGTCGAAGGCGGCGTCGTCGTCGAAGGAGCCCTGGACGAACCGCAGCCCCTCGGCGAGGCGGTCCCACACCTCCTGCCGGAACGGGGTGCGGGCGTGCTCGCGCACGGCCTCGTAGACGACCTGGCCGAAGTCCTCGTGGTCCCAGTCGCGGCGGGCGAAGCCGGTGAGGGCGAAGCCCGGCGGCAGCAGCCCCCGGTTGGCGAGGTCGTAGATCGCGGGCATGAGCTTCTTGCGGGACAGGTCCCCGGTCACTCCGAAGATCACCAGTCCGCAGGGGCCGGCGATCCGGGGGAGCCGCTTGTCACGGGGGTCGCGCAGCGGGTTGGTCCGTCCGCCGTTCGCGGTGGGCATCGCCCCTCCTAGTACTGGTGTTCTCGTGATCGGGGCACCGGGGTCACGGCTCGGTCGAGGGCTCGGTCGACGTCGGTGTCGATGTCACCGCCCTGGCCAGGGTGACCAGTCCGGCGAGCCGGTCGGTCAGGTGCAGCCGGAGCACCGGACGTCCCCGGCGCCGCTGATCGTCCATGACCGCCCGGGCCTGTGCCGCGTGCAGGCTATCCAGTCCCGGACCGGGAGGCACGGTGTCCGCGCCGACGGAACCCGGAAGATCACCGCCGGACCCGTTCCCGGTCAGGTGACAGTGCACCGCGACGTCCGGTGCGCCGGTGTCGCCGCTGCGGCAGGCCGGGGCCCAGCCGAACGCGACGGGCAGCCCGAGCCGGGCCACCAGCGGCCCGCGCAGCACCGCGACCGAGGCGTCGGACTCCGGGTCCAGCCAGGCCGAGACGACCGCCGGGGCCCCGTCGGCGACGGCGGCCAGCGCGTCGAGCGCACCGGCGACGGTGCGGGTGGCGGGCGGCAGCCAGTCCCCGGCGTGCACGGCGATCCCGCCGTCGACGAACGACGGCTCGGGGTCGGAACCCTCGGCGGGCGCGGGCGGCGCGGGCGCGAACGGGTCGGTGTCGAGGACCCGCCCGGCCAGCGCCGCGGCGGCCTGCCACAGCACGACCGCGGCACCCGGGCCGGCGTCGAGCCGCACCGCGCCCTGGCCCGGCCCGGGCCGGGGGCCGGTGCCGTCGGCGTGCACGTCCACGACGCCCGCGGGTGCGGTGGGCTCCTGCGGGGCGGGGCCCGCGCCGACCGGTTCGTCGGGCGGCACCGGCACGACGGTGAGCCCGGCCGCGGTGAGCAGCGGGGCCAGCCAGCCGGTGAGGGCGGGGGAGCGCTCGGCGTCGCGCAGGGCCAGCAGCGAGCCGCGGCCCGCGGCCAGTGCGCCGGCCAGCAGCAGCGCCGGGTTGTCCGGGTCGTCGGCGGCCAGCGCGCGTTCGGCGGCGACGGCGTCGCCCAGGACGGCGGGCACGTCCGCCCCGGCGAGCCCCGCGGGGACCAGCCCGAGCGGGCCCAGCACGCCGAAGCGGCCCGGCACGTCCGCGTCGAGGGTGACCACGACCGGGCCGGGGTCGCCGGGTGTGTCCAGCGGTGAGCCGGGCTCGGTCAGGTGCACGGTGCGCGCGGCGAGGGCGTCGGCGCCGACCTCCTCGGCGATCGCGGCGGCGACCACCCGGGTGACGGCCGCGACGACGGGGTCGGTGCCCGCCGCGTCGGCGACGACGAGGACGGTCTCGGCGAGCTCCCCGGACAGCGCCTCCGCGACCTGCACCGGGTCCGCGGAGTCCAGTGCGGTCAGCCGGGCCCCACCCGGGTCGGTGCCGGCGACGACGCGGGCCGCGGCGACCGCGTCGGGCGTACCGACGAGCAGCACCCGGTGCGCACCGGCGACGGCGAACCGTTCGCGCAGCGCGGCGACCTGCCCGACGAGGGGCCGGCTGCGGGCGGCGAGCCCGGTCCAGCCGGTACGGGGCGGGGCCCCCGCGGCGCGGGGCCCCCAGACGCTGGGGTCGGCGTCGGCGAGCCGGGGGGCGACGGTCTCGCCGGCCAGCTCGGCGGCGATCCGCCGGGCCGCTCCGGCGAACGGCTCACCGGCGAGCCGCACCCGCACCGGGGACGGTGCGGGTGCGGACGGGCCGCCGGTGGCGGCGGAGCCGAGGTCGGCCCCGTCGCCACCGGGAGTGGCCTCGTTCAACTACTTCGCGGAGTCGAGCTGGCCGCGGACGGTGTCCTGCAGCTCGGTCCAGGACTTCTCGAACTTCTCGACGCCCTCGTTCTCCAGGGTGAGGAACACGTCGTCGAGGTCGATGCCCTGGCCCTCCAGGTCGGTGAAGACCTGCTGCGACGCCCCGGCCGTGTCGGTGACCTTGTCCCCGTCGACCTCACCGTGGTCGGCGAAGGCCAGCAGGGTCTTCTCCGGCATCGTGTTGACGGTGTTGTCCACGACCAGCTCGGACACGTACAGCGTGTCCGGGTAGTCCGGGTTCTTCACCCCGGTGGAGGCCCACAGCGGGCGCTGGGCGTGCGCACCGTGGGCCGCGAGGGCGTCCCAGCGGGCACCGGAGAAGGCGTCGCGGTAGGCGGCGTAGGCCAGCCGCGAGTTCGCGACGGCCGCCTTGCCACGCAGGCCGAGCGCGGCGTCGCCACCGATCTTCTCCAGCCGGCCGTCGATCTCGGAGTCCACCCGGGACACGAAGAACGAGCCGACCGAGTGGATCCGGGACAGGTCCTGCCCGTTCTCCTTCGCCTGCTCCAGACCGGTCAGGTAGGCGTCCATCACGAGCTTGTAGCGCTCGACGGAGAAGATCAGCGTCACGTTCACGCTGATGCCCTCGGCGGTCGCCCGGGTGATGGCCGGCAGGCCCTCCTCGGTCGCCGGGATCTTCACCAGCAGGTTGGGCCGGTCGACGGCCTTGAACAGCTCGCTCGCCTGGGCCGCGGTGCCCTCGGTGTCGTGCGCCAGGCGCGGGTCCACCTCCAGGGAGACCCGGCCGTCGACACCGCCGGTGCGCTCCCACACCCCGGAGAACACGTCGCAGGCCTGCTGGACGTCGGCGACGGTGATCTCGCGGATCGCGGTGTCGACGTCGGCACCGCGGGCGGCGAGCTCGCGGACCTGCTCGTCGTAGGCGGCGCCGTCGGACAGCGCACCGGCGAAGATCGTCGGGTTGGTGGTCACCCCGACGACGTGCTTGTCGTCGATCAGGGCGGCGAGGTTGCCGCTGGCCAGGCGCTCCCGGGACAGGTCGTCGAGCCAGATGGACACCCCGGCCGCGGACAGCGCGGCCAGTCGCTCGTTGGTCATGGTTCGCTCCTCTCAGTCCGACGTCGCGGCGAGGGTCTCCCGCGCGGCGTCGACGACGGTGTCGGGGGTGAAGCCGAACTTCTCGAACAAGGTGGCCTGGTCGGCGCTGGCGCCGAAGTGCTCGATGGAGATCGAGCGCCCGGCCTCGCCGACGACGGCGTGCCACGGCATCGCGATGCCGGCCTCGACCGACACCCGGGCCTTCACCGCGGGCGGCAGGACCGAGTCGCGGTAGGCCTGGTCCTGCTCGGCGAACCACTCGAAACAGGGCAGCGACACGACACGGGTGCCGATGCCGTCGGCCTCCAGCTTCTTCCGTGCCGCGACCGCGAGGTGCAGCTCGGAGCCGGTCGCGACGATCAGGACCTGCGGGACGCCGGTGGAGGCCTCCTCGAGCACGTAACCACCGCGGGCGACGCCCTCGGCGGAGGTGCCGGCCAGTGTCGGCACGTTCTGCCGGGTCAGCGCGAAGCCGACCGGGCCGCCGTCGGGCCGCTCCAGGGCGGCCTTCCAGCCGTACACGGTCTCGTTGGCGTCGCCGGGGCGGACCACCGACAGGCCGGGGATCGCGCGCAGCGACGCCAGGTGCTCGATCGGCTGGTGGGTCGGGCCGTCCTCGCCCAGGCCGATCGAGTCGTGGGTCCACACGTAGATCGGGTTGGTCTTCATCAGCGCCGCGAGCCGCACGGACGGGCGCATGTAGTCGGAGAAGACCAGGAACGTGCCGCCGTAGGCGCGGGTGGGGCCGTGCAGGGCGATGCCGTTGAGGACCGCGCCCATGGCGTGCTCACGGACACCGAAGTGCAGCGTGCGCCCGTACGGCGAGGTGGACCACATACCGGTCGAGGCCGACTTCGGGCCGAACGAGTCGACGCCCTTCATGGTGGTGTTGTTCGACTCGGCGAGGTCGGCCGAGCCGCCCCACAGCTCCGGCAGCACCTCGGCGAGCGCGCCGAGCACCGAACCGGACGCCTTGCGGGTCGCCAGCCCCTTCTCGTCGACGTCGAACGACGGCAGCGCGGACTCCCAGCCCTCGGGCAGCTTCTTGGCGAGCAGCCGGTCGAGCAGCTGCTTGCGCTGCGGCTCGCGCTGCGCCCACTCGTCGAAGGTGCCCTGCCAGGTGTCGTGGGCGGCGCGCGAGCGCTCGCCGACCGCGCGGGTGTGGGCGAGGACGTCGTCGTCGACCTCGAACTCCTGGTCCGGGTCGAACCCGAGGACCTTCTTGACCTCGCGGACCTCGTCGTCGCCCAGCGCGGCACCGTGCGCGGCGCCGGTGTTCATCTTGTTCGGCGACGGGTAGCCGATCACCGTCCGCAGGATGATGATCGACGGGCGGTCGGTCTCGGCCTTCGCGGCCTCCAGCGCGGCGAGGATGCCGGTGACGTTCTCGCCGCCCTCGACGACCTGCACGTGCCAGTTGTAGGCCTCGTAGCGCTTGGCCGTGTCCTCGTTGAGGGCGATGTTGGTGTCGTCCTCGATGGAGATCTCGTTCGCGTCGTAGATCACCGTGAGGTTGCCCAGCTCCTGGCGACCGGCCAGCGACGACGCCTCGGAGGTGACGCCCTCCTCGATGTCGCCGTCGGAGGCGATCACGTAGATCTGGTGGTCGAACGGCGAGGCACCCTCGGGGGCGTCCGGGTCGAACAGGCCGCGCTCGCGGCGGGCCGCGATCGCCATGCCGACGGCCGAGGACAACCCCTGGCCCAGCGGGCCGGTGGTCATCTCGACACCGCGGGTGTGGCCCCACTCCGGGTGGCCCGGGGTCAGCGAGCCCCACTTCCGCAGCTGCTCGAGGTCCTCCCGCTCCAGGCCGTAGCCGGCCAGGAAGAGCTGAATGTAGAGGGTGAGGCTGGAGTGCCCGGCGGACAGGACGAACCGGTCGCGGCCCATCCAGTCGGGGTCGGCCGGGTCGTGCCGCATGACGCGCTGGAACAGCGTGTACGCCAGCGGGGCCAGGCTCATCGCGGTGCCGGGGTGTCCGCTGCCGCACTTCTGGACCGCGTCCGCGGCCAGTACACGAACGGTGTCCACGGCCCTGCGGTCGAGGTCGGTCCAGTCGTCGGGGACGTGCGCGCGGGTGAGCGCGGCGACGGCGCCGTCCCCGGCGTGGGGGGACGTAGCGGTGTCGGACAAGGCGATGGCTCCTGTACTCGCGTCGACGAATGTCGGTCTGCCGGTCGTGGATCCGGATGCCCGCCCGGTGGTCGCGGCCGTTCCGCGGCGGCGACGTCGGCGGGTGTGTGGTGCGACCCGGATCACCTGGCGGCATCGTCGCCGCCCCGACGCGGAACACCCTACTGCTCACGCCCGCGGCCTGCGGCTTTGCGCCTCGTGGCGATCGGCGGACCGGGCCGCCGGTGTCGGCGTACCCGGCGGGCCCGCGGCGCATGCCACCGGTTAGCATCGACGCGCTGTAGAACTAGGGAGGTCGCCACCGCGGCGACCACCCCGTGTCCACGGCACCGAGCCGGTGCGGCCCCTCGGGCGGCGCGGCACGGGATCACTACGTCGAACCGAGCGAGGTACGGACAGGTGAGCGCACCCGCGTCAGGGCGGAGCCGGGCCGACGAGGCCGGTGTCCCGGCCGAGCACGTCCCGGCCGGGCCGGACGCCGCGCCGGCGGCGACGCCCCCCGCGACGACCGTGGTGGTGCCGCCGGCACCGACCGGGCGTCTCGCGCGCGTCCGCGCCACGGTGGCGGCCTATCTGGGCCTCACCAAGACGCGGATCATCGAGCAGCTGCTCGTGGTCACCGTGCCCGCCATGTTCCTGGCCCAGCGCGGTGTGCCCTCGCTGGTGCTGATCGCGGCCACCCTGGTCGGCGGCGCGATGGCCGCGGCCGCGGCCCACGCGCTGAACTGCGTCGTGGACGCCGACATCGACCAGAAGATGGCGCGTACCGCCCGCCGCCCGCTGGCGAGGGGACAGGTCCCCACCCGCAACGCGCTGGTGTTCGGCCTGGTCCTGGCCGCGCTGAGCTCGGTGTGGCTGGGCCTGACCACGAACTGGCTGGCCGCCGTGCTGTCGCTGGCCGCGATCGCGTTCTACGTCCTCGTCTACACGATGCTGCTCAAGCGGCGGACCTCGCAGAACATCGTGTGGGGCGGCGCCGCGGGCTGCATGCCGGTGGTGATCGGCTGGGCCGCGGTGACCGGCACCGTCGAGTGGCCCGCGCTGGTCATGTTCGGTGTGATCTTCTTCTGGACGCCGCCGCACTTCTGGGCGCTGGCGATGCGCTACCGCGAGGACTACGCCGCCGCCGGGGTGCCGATGCTCCCGGTCGTCGCGCCCGCGCCGGCGGTGTCGGTGCGGATCGTGGTCTACAGCTGGGTGATGGTGGCCTGGAGCCTGCTCCTGCTGCCGGCGACGTCGTGGGTGTACCTCGCGGTGGCGCTGCTCGGCGGGGCGTACTTCGTGTACCGGGCGCACCGGCTGCACCACCAGGTGAGGTCCGGCGGCGAGATCTCCCCGATGCCGCTGTTCCACCTGTCGAACATCTACCTGTGCGTGCTGTTCGCGGCGATCGCCGTCGACGCCGCGCTGGGGCTGCCGGTCCTGTTCTGACCGGTCACCCACGGCCCGGCGCGGGGGCGACCGCCGCGGGCGGGACCACCCGCTCGACCAGGTCCAGCAGCGCCGCATCCGCCCCGTGCCGGGCGACGATCTGCAGCCCGACCGGGCAGCCGTCGGGTCCTGTACCGGCGGGAACGCTCACCGCCGGGTGGCCGGACAGGTTGAACGCCCACGTCAGAGCCACGTTCATCCGGCCGCCGGGACCGTCGTGGCCGTGCGGGCCGGCGGGCGTGGTCGGGGTCAGCAGCAGGTCCGCCGCCGCGAACACCGTGGCGGGCACGGCCTCGCCGGGTGTCCGCGGCGCGACTCGTCCCGCGCGCAGCGCCGCCCACGCCGGGGCCGGGTCGGGCAGCCGGACCGGCGTCGCGATCTCGGTGATCCCGGCACGGGCGAGCAGGTCCCGGGCGGCCGTCGCGGCGACCGCGACCACCACGGGGTCGGGCTCGGCGTCGAGACCGAGGTCGGCCGACCACACCGCCGTCGCCGGCGCCGCCACCGGCCGGGCCGGCCGGCGCGGGCGGGCGACGGCGTCGAGCCACGGCCGCAGCAGTGCCGGGTCCCGTACCAGCACACCGGGTACCGCGAGACCGCGCGGGTCGGCCGACGGGACGAGCCCCGCGGTCGGCTTGTAGCCGAGCACGCCGCACCAGGCCGCGGGGATGCGGACCGACCCGGCGCCGTCCGAGCCGGTGGCCATCCCGACGACTCCGGCGGCGACGGCGGCCGCGGATCCGGCGGAGGACCCACCGGGGGAGCGGTCGGCCCGCCACGGGTTGCGGGTGGGGCCCCGGTCGGTCCATCCCCACGTCTGGTGGCCGCCCGGACGCGGCACCGAGGTCGCCCCGATCGGGACGGCACCGGCGGCGAGCAGCGCGCGCACGGCCGGGGTGCGGTGCCCGTGCAGCCCTTTCACCGCGATCGGCAGGCCGGCGAGCGGACCCGGTACGGCGGGGCCGGGGACGGGCACGTCGTGGTCGTCGTGCCGCAGGAACGCCCGCAGCCAGGGCTCGGTGCGGTCGCGGCGGTCCCGTGCCACCGCGACCGCGCCCGGACCGGTGCTCACCGCAGCAGGTCCGGGGTCTCCCACTCCTCGCCCAGCACGTGGTGGTCCAGGAACGCCCACACCGTCCGGTACCAGACCTTCGCGTGGTTCGGCGCGAGCACCCAGTGGTTCTCGTCGGGGAAGTACAGGAACCGGTGCGGGTTCGCCGCCGGGTCGGCCTGCCGCGACACCAGGTCCCACCAGAGCCGCAAGCCCTCGCCGATCGGGACGCGGTGGTCGCGGTCGCCGTGGATCACGAGCATCGGGGTGACGATCGCGTCGGCGTGGTGGTGCGGGCTGTGGGCCTGCGCCATCTCCGGGGTCATCTCGGTGAGCCAGTAGTCGGCGTGGTCGGTCGTGGGGCCGAACTGGTCGAGCGCCCACAGGCTGGCGTGGGTGACGACCGCGGCGAACCGGTCGGTGTGCCCGGCGACCCAGTTGGCCATGTAACCGCCGAAGGACCCGCCCATCGCCGCGGTGCGGGTGCCGTCGATCTCCGGCCGGGCGACGGCGGCATCGGTGGCCGCCATCAGGTCGGTGAACGGCGTCCCGCCCCAGGCGCCCCAGCCCCGCTGGACGAAGTCCTGGCCGTAGCCGGTCGACAGCGCCGGGTCGGGCAGCAGCACGGCCCAGCCGCGGGCGGCCATCAGCCACGGGTTCCACCGCCACGACCAGGCGTTCCAGCTGGCCAGCGGGCCGCCGTGGATCCACAGCAGCAGCGGCACCGGATGCGCGGCGTCGGCGCCGTCGGGCAGGACCAGCCAGGCGCGGACCCGGGTGCCGTCGGCGGCGGTGGTCTCGAGCTCGGTGAGGGTGCCCGGCAGCGCGGGCGCCTGCGCCGGCGCGGGCAGCAGCTCCGGCTCGGCGTCGCGGCCGTCGGCGGGCACCCGGACCGGGGTCGGGGGAGCGTCGTAGGCGTGGCGCACGGCGTAGACCCACCGCCCGTCCGGCGACGGGCACGGGTCGGAGTAGGTGCCGTGGTCGCCGGTCAGGCGGGTGACGGTGTCGTCCTGCGGTGTCGGGCCCGGCACGACCCGGAACAGCGGGCCGCGACCGTCCTCGTCGGCGGTCACGACGAGCGCGGCCGAGTCGTGCGTCCAGCGCGCCGAGGTGGGCCAGCGGTCCCAGCCGGGCGCGACCGGGCGCGGCTCGCCGCCGTCGAGCGGGATCAGCACGAGGTCGATCCGCGGCGCGGTCTCCGGGGTGGACACCCGCTCGCGCAGCGCGACGACGGTGCGCCCGTCGGGGCTGATCCGGGGCGTGCCGTACTCGTGGCCGTCGTCGGTGGTGAGGTCGGTGCGCGCGCCGGTGACGGTGTCGACGACGACGAGCCCGGGGCGCCAGGTGCCGTGCCCGTGCGCCCGGTGCCAGCCGGTGACCACGCGCGCCCCGTCGGGGGAGACGGCGAAGGAGGTCTCGTCCAGTGCACGGCCGGGCGCGGGGGTGAGGTCCGTCCAGGGGTCGGCGTCGGTCCCGTCCGGTTCCCCGGAGCCGCCACGGGGGACATCGGCGCGGGGCGGGGCGAGCAGCAGCCGCTCCTCGTCCGGGCCGAGGTCGTGGTCCCAGTGCCGCACCGGGTAGCCGGTGTGCAGGATCGCGGTGACCTTGCCCTCGGTGCGGGCGGTGCGCCGCCGCTCGTCGTCGGCGGTGGTGACCGACCCGGGCAGGGTCGGTGCGGAGACGACCACCGTCCCCGCGTCGGCCGCGACGGCGACGTCCGAGATGCCACCGGGGCGCGACCCCGCCGGTTCGGCCTCGCCGCCGGCGGCCGGCAGCCGCCACAGCGAGGTCGGCGGCTCGGCCTCGCCCGCCGTGTCCGGGTCCGGCCGGGCCGACCGGAACAGCAGGTCACCGTCGGGGGTGAAGACCGGCCCGGACTCGCCGGCCGCGCCCCGGGTCAGCCGCCGCGCCGGGGCCTCGCCCGCGGGGTCGACCTCCCACAGCGCGGTCCGGTAGCGGGTGCCGTCGGCGTCGAGCTCGGAGACCCCGGTGACCAGCCGCGTGCCGTCGGGGGACAGGGCGAGCCCGCCGAGGCGGGGGAGCGCGACGTAGGCGTCGAGGTCGTGGAAGGGGGTGTCGGTCACGCCGTCGGTTCTACCGCACGCCGCGCGGCGGACCGACCCCGTTCCGGAACCGTCAGGGGACGAGCAGCACCTTCCCGGTGGTGCGGCGGCCCTGCAGGTCGTCGTGTGCGGTACGGGCGTCCGCCAGGTCGTAGCGGTGCCCGATCCGCACGTCGAGGCGGCCCGCGGCGACGTCGCCGTAGACGGCGGCGGCGCGGGTGCGCAGCTCGTCGGTGGTGGCGATGTAGTCGAACAGCTTCGGGCGGGTCAGGTACAGCGACCCGGCCGCGTTGAGCCGCTGCGGGTCGAACGGCTCGACCGGGCCGGACGCGGCGCCGTAGAGCACGAGTGTGCCGCGCGGGCGCACCGAGGCGAGGCTCGCGTCGAAGGTGCTGCGCCCGACCGAGTCGAACGCGGCGTGCACGCCCGCGCCGCCGGTGAGGTCGCGGACGGCGGCGGCGAGGTCGTCGACGGCCGTGTAGTCGATCACCTCGGCGGCGCCGGCGCCGCGGGCCAGCTCGGCCTTCTCCGGCGTCGACGTCGTCGCGATCACCCGGGCGCCCTTCGCGACGGCCAGCTGGGTGAGCAGCAGCCCGACGCCACCGGCGGCGGCGTGCAGCAGGATCGTCTCCCCGCCGTGCAGCGGGACGCAGTCGTTGACCAGGAAGTGGGCGGTCATGCCCTGCAGCGCCGCACCGACCGCGACGTCGTCGGCGACGCCCTCGGGCACCGGGACGGCCTTCGCCCAGGGCACGGCGACCTGCTCGGCGTAGCTGCCCAGGGTGTTGGCCCAGGCGATGCGGTCCCCGACCGCGACACCGTCGACGTCCGCGCCCAGCGCGGTGACCCGGCCCGCGCCCTCCAGCCCGGCGACGTAGGGCGTCTCCATCGGGTAGATGCCCTCGCGCTGGTAGGTGTCGATGAAGTTCACCCCGGCCGCGGCGACCTCCACCAGCACCTCGCCCGCACCCGGGACCGGGGCGTCGGTGTCGACCACCTCCAGCACCTCGGACCCGCCGGGCTCGCTCACCCGTACCGCACGCATGTGTCCTCCTCGTCGCTCGCCGCTGCTGACGGGCCCGATCATGCCCTCACGCGTCGCGGCGGAGCATCCGGGACACGAGCACGACCGCGGCGGCGGCGAACCAGCCCGCCGCGAGCCCGGTGCTCGAGACGAGCCCGGCGGTCGGCAGCGGGTCGCGCAGCACGTCGACCCCGGCGGACCAGCCGTCGGTGAGCAGGAACGGGCGGATCGGCTCCAGGGCGGGGATCGCGCCGAGCACCCCGGACAGGATGATCCCGCCGAGCACCGAGGACAGCACCACCAGCGGGTGCTCGGTGAACGACGACACCGCCAGCGCCACCGCGCCGACCGCGGCGAGCTGCCCCAGCGTCCACAGCGCGACCAGCGCGATCCGGCCGACGGCCGACGTCAGGTCCAGCACCGAGCCGGACATCGTCAGCAGCGCCCCGCCGTCGCCGACGACCGCAGGGGGCCCGATCAGCGCCCACCCCGCCACCAGCCCGACCACGCAGACCACCGCGACCGCGACCGCGGCCACCACCAGCACCCCGAACGCCTTCATCGCGACCAGCCGCAGCCGCCCCACCGGGGCCAGCAGCAGCCCGCGCAGGGTGCCGTGCTCGGCCTCTCCGGCGATCGCGTCCGCCGCCGCGACGGTGACCACCAGCGGCAGCAGCAGCGCCATCAGCAGGGTCAGCGCCGCGACGGGCAGGGTCAGCCCGTTGCCGACGACCTCCGAGAGCAGGCCGCGGCGCGGCCCGTCGGCCAGCACGAGCCCGACCGCCATCAGGACCGGCACCGCCCCGAGCAGCGCGACCATCACCCAGGTCCGGGGCCTGCGCAGCACCCAGCGCAACTCGGCCCCGAGCAGCCGCCGCCACGACACCGGCCGGGGCGGGGCGGGCGGGGCGCTCACGCGTCGCCCTCGGTGATCCGGGTGAACAGCTCCTCCAGGCCGGTGCGGCGCCGGGCCAGCCCGTGCACCGCCACCCCGGCCCCGACGAGTCCGGCGAACAGCCGCGGCCCGTCGGCGTCGGCGGCCAGGACGACGGCCGAGCCCTCGGCCCGGGCGTCGGCGCCCGCGGCCCCGAGCTCCCGCAGCGCCGCCGCCGGGTCGGTGGTCGCGATCTCCCAGTCACCATCGGCGGCGCCGAGCAGCCGGTCCAGCGGTCCCGCCGCGAGCAGCGTGCCCTGCTTGAGCACGGCCACGTGCGTGCACACCGCCTCGACCTCCGGCAGCAGGTGCGACGACAGCAGCACCGTCGCCCCGCCCGCCCGCAGCTCGGCGACGATCGCCCGGATCTCCCGTGTCCCGGCCGGGTCGAGGCCGTTGGTGGGTTCGTCGAGCACGACGAGCCGCCGCGGGACGAGCAGCGCCGCGGCCAGCCCGAGGCGCTGCTTCATCCCGAGGGAGTAGCCGCGGAACCGGCGCCCGGCGGCCGCGGCCAGCCCGACCCGCTCCAGGGCCGCCTCCACCGCGGGCCGCACCTCGCCCGGCGCGAGCCGCGGCTCGGTCGCCGCGACCCGGCGCAGGTTCTCCCGCCCGGACAGGAACGGGTGGAACCCCGGCCCCTCGACCAGCGCGCCGACGTCGGGGAGCGTCGCGGCGAGCCCGCCCGGTACCGGGAGCCCGAGCAGCTCGACGCTGCCCGAGGTCGGCGTGGTCAGCCCGAGCAGCATCCGGATCAGCGTCGTCTTGCCCGAGCCGTTGGGGCCGAGCATCCCGAACACCGACCCGGCCGGGACGTCGAGGTCCACGCCGTCGACGGCGGTGACCCGCCCGAACACCTTGCGCAGGTCCCGGACGCGGGCGGCCGGCTGCTGCTCGTCCGCGGCCCCGTCCGCCACGTGGCCGGCGGGGGCGGAGCGGGTGGTCGTCACCGGGCCAGGGCCTCGCCGAGGACCTCCGGGCCGACGGCACCGGCGGCGACGCGGCCGTCGCCGGCCAGGATCGCCGAGCCCGCGTTCGTGGTGATCTCGCGGCCGGAGCCCCACGGTCCGGACACCGGGGTGCCGAGCCCGGACAGGTCCGGGCCCCGCTGGTCGCCGGAGCGCTGCGGGACGCGGCCGACGACCACGGTGTCCCAGCCCTCGCCGACGACGGTCGGCGCGGCGGCCCGTGCGGGCGTGCCGCCGGGGCCCCCGGGGCCGGGCTGCTCCACCGTCCCGGCGGTACCGTCGCGGACGGTGGCGCCGGGCGGCGGGGTGAAGGTGAACAGGGCCGGGTCCTGCGGGCCGAACGTGACGTCGTCGAACCCGATCCGCAGCACCGGGTCGGTCCCGGCGCCGAGGACGGTCAGCTCCAGCGGGGTCCGGGTCTGCGCGTCGACGGCGGCGCGGACCTCGCGCAGCACGGTGCGCTCACCGGGCTTCGGCGCCAGGACCAGGGTGTAGGCGGGGCGGCCGGCGACCTCGGTGGTGCCGTCGACCCGCAGCACGCTGGTGGCGCCCAGCCGCGCCACGACGGTCCGGGCGACCTCGGCCGGGTCCTTCGCGGCGTCGGCGTCCGGGGTGTGTCCCCGGCTCGGGAACCGGGTCGCGGTGCGGTCGGTGGAGTCGTAGGCCCAGGTCGTGGCGCCGTCGCGGACGTAGGTGCGCTCGCCGTCGTCGCTGGGGACGGCGAGGCGGCCGTCGCCCGTCCCGTCGGACCAGACCCGCGCGGTGGAGGTGCCGTCGGTCAGCCCGTCGGAGGGGAGTCCCGGCACGGCGGGAAGCCCCAGCCGGTTGTCGACGGCGACGGTGCCGGCCAGCGCGACCGGCTCCGCGGCGACGACCGAGGCGACGAGCTGCTCCGGGGTGACGGGCGGCAGCTCGGGGGCGGCGGAGGCCCGCGTGGTGAGCAGGCCCGCCGACAGCGACACGGTGAGGGCGACGGCGAGGGCGGCCGCGAGGACCACGGCGATCCCGCCGCGTCGCAACCGGGATGCGGAGGTCATGGCTCCAGAGTGCCCGAGTGTCACCCGATCGTGCAGCGGCCGGTCGGACCGACTCAGACCGACGCGGCGGCGGGCTCCGGCGCGGCGGTGTCCGCCGGGTCGCCGGTCGGGGTGGCGCGGGGTCGACGGGGCCGGGCGGGTCGCGGTACCGGCCCACACCCAGGCGGCCGCGGCGGCGGTCAGCCCGGCGCCGAGCACGTGCAGCGACACCAGCAGCTCCGGGACCCCGAGGGCGTACTGGACCCCGCCGAGCGCGCCCTGGGCGAGGACGACCACGACGAGCACCCGGAACCGGCGCACCAGCGCCCGCGGGGCGGACACCGCGTGCAGCAGGAACCCGAGCCCGACCAGGGTGCCGAGGTAGAGGAACAGCGTGTCCACGTGCAGCTGCGCGAGCGCGGGGATCGGCACGTCCAGGCGCGGGGTCTCCGGGTCTCCGCCGTGCGGGCCGGCCGCGGTGACCAGGGTCCCTGCGACGAGCAGGACGGCCAGCACGGCGGTGGAGAACAGCACCAGACCGCGTCCGCCGGCGGGGACCGTGCGGGTCACCGGGTCGTCGGCCTCGCCTGCGGCGCCGACGAGCAGCACCGCGAACCAGACCAGCACCATCGAGGCCAGGAAGTGCAGCATCACCGTCCACCAGGCCAGCCCGAGCAGCACGGTGATCCCGCCGATGACGGCCTGCGCGACGACGCCGAGCGGCATCGCCAGGGCCAGCCCGGTGAGGCGGCGGCGCCGCGGCCGGGTGTACAGCGCGCCGAGCAGCGCCGCGCCCGCGGTGAGCACCACCAGGATGCCGAGCAGCCGGTTGGAGAACTCGATCCACATGTGCAGCGGCGCGATCTCGGCGTGGTCGACCGGGATCATGCTGCCCGGCTCGCACTGCGGCCAGGTCGAGCAGCCGAGGCCGGAGCCGGTGACCCGGACCACCGAGCCGGTCACCCCGATCCCGATCTGGGCGACGAGGTTCGCGATCGCCAGCCGGCGCATCAGCACCGGCGGGGTGGAGGGCACGCGCGACAGCAGCACACTACGCATCGTAGAAGACGGGGCTCAGGTCCAGCGCACCAGCCGCGACGCCGCCACCCCGGCGACGACCGCCCAGCCGGTCAGCACCAGCAGCGGCCCGGCCGCCGGGAACTCTCCCGCGCCGAGGGCCGAGCGCAGCGCCTCGGCCAGCGCGCCCGAGGGCAGCCACGGCGCGAGCGCCGCCAGCGGCCCCGGCAGGTCCGCGACCGGCACGACGATCCCACCGGCCAGGAGCAGCGCGAACCACACCAGGTTGGCGACGGCGAGCACGATCTCCGCGCGCAGCGTCCCGCCCAGCAGGATGCCCAGCGCCCCGAACGCGGCCGCGCCCAGCAGCACCGCCAGCGCGGCGCCGTCGAGCCGGGCACCGGCCGGGGACCACCCCAGCAGCGCCGCCAGCACGCCGAGCAGCACCACCTGGATCACGACGACGGCGGCGACCGCGGCCAGCCGCCCGCACACCAGCAGCCAGCGGGGCAACGCCGTCGCGGCCAGCCTGCGCAGCGCCCCGTAGCGGCGGTCGAAGCCGAGCGCGATGGCCTGGCTGGTGAACGCCGAGCTCATCACGGCCAGCGCCAGCATGGCGGCGAACAGCCACGCCACCCGCGGCTCCGGGGCGGGCACCGCCGGGACGAGCGTGAGCCCGGCGAGCAGCGCCGCCGGGATGAGCAGGGTCAGCAGCACCTGCTCGGCGTTGCGCAGCGCGAGCCGGGTCTCCAGGCCGCCCTGGGCCCGCAGCATGGTCAGCGCGTTGCCGCGGCCGGGGGCGGGGGTGAACAGGCCCTCGGGGAAGGGGGTCGTCACGAGCGCAGCTCCCGTCCGGTGAGGTCGAGGAAGACGTCCTCCAGGCTGCGGCGCACGACCTGGACGTCGTCGGCGAGCACGCCCTGGTCGGCACACCACGAGGTGATGGCCGCGAGCGCGCCCGGGTCGATCCGGCCGCGGACCCGGTAGCGGCCGGGGGAGGTCTCGCAGCTGGCGTAGCCGGCGGGCAGCCGGGCGTCGAGACCGGCGACGTCCATGCCGGGCCGGGCCCGGAACCGCAGCTCGGTCTGGTCGCCCGCGGTGAGCTGGGCGGGCGAGCCGTGCGCGACGACCCGGCCGTGGTCGATGATGACGACGTCGTCGGCGAGCTGCTCGGCCTCGTCCATCAGATGGGTGGTGAGCAGCACCCCGACGCCGTCGCGGCGCAGCGCCCGGACCAGGTTCCACACCAGGTGGCGGGCCTGCGGGTCCAGACCGGCGGTCGGCTCGTCGAGGAACACCAGCTCCGGGCGCCCGACGACGGCGCAGGCCAGCGCCAGGCGCTGCTGCTCCCCACCGGACAGCCGCTTGTACGGGGTGCCCGCCCGCGGGCGCAGGCCGAGCACGTCGAGGAGCATGTCGACGTCGAGCGGGTGCGCGGCGCAGTCGGCGACCAGGTGCAGCATCTCCCCGGTCCGAACGGCCGGGTAGGCGCCGCCGCCCTGCGGCATGACGCCCACCCGGGGGCGGACGGCCTCGTCGGCCGGGTCGTGACCGAGGACCCGCACCCGTCCGGCCGAGGGCGCCCGGAACCCGGTGCACACCTCGACGGTCGAGGACTTGCCGGCGCCGTTCGGGCCGAGCAGGGCGAGCACCTCGCCGCGGGCGAGGTCGAGGTCGATGCCGTCGACGGCGGTCGTGGGTCCGTAGCGCACGACGAGGCCGCGGATCTCCAGGGCGGCGCTCACCGGGCGGGCTCCGGGTCCGACGGCGCGCGGGTCCCGGCGGTGGCGCCGCCCGGGGTGCCGGTGCCGTCGTCCGGGCGGGCCGGGTCACCGGCGTCACCGGGGGAGCGGATCAGCCGGGCGACCACGTACAGGGCGAGGGTGTACATGGCGGCGCCCGCGGTGATGGCCAGCGGCAGCTGGAACCCGCGGAAGAAGAAGTCGGCGCCGGTGGGCGGCACGGCCAGCGCGAGCACGACCGACAGCAGCAGCAGGCCGCGGCGGTAGAACGGCATCGCCCGGGTCACGACCAGCGGCAGCAGCGCCCAGAACAGGTACCAGGGGTGCACGACCGGGCCGAGCAGCACGACGGCGCCGAGCCCGAGGCCGGTGCCGGTGACCGGGTCGACCCTCCCGCGCAGGCAGCCGAGCAGCAGCACGACCACGATCACCGCGATCGGCAGCACGAACAGGCTGCGCATCAGGCCCATCGTGGTCTCGGTGTGGTCGCCGAGCCCGGCGAGCCGGCCGACCTGCCCGGCGAGCAGCCCCAGGTTGGTGCTGATCGACATGGGCGAGATGAGCACGCTGGGTGCGGACAGCCCGCGCACCCAGTTGAACCCCAGCCCGGTGGCCAGGCTGAAGAAGGTGAGCACGGCCGCGGCGATCGCGGACAGCCAGGCCGTCATCACGGCCCAGTCGAGGAGCCTGCCGCCGCGCCTGCGGACCAGGTACACGCCGACGAAGCCGAGCGCGAGCAGCGCCGGGAGCTTCACCGAGGCCGCGGCGACGATCAGCGCGGCACCGCCGGTGATCCGCCACCACGGCCGGACGGTGTCGTCGCGCCCGAGCATCACCCAGAGCCCGAGCAGCAGCAGCGGCAGCATGATCGACTCGTTGTGGATCCCGCTGACCATGTGGAACAGCACCAGCGGGTTCGCCGCGCCGAGCCACAGGACCAGGCCGGCGTCGAGGTCGAACCGGGAGGCCAGCCGGGGCAGCACCCACACCATCAGGGCGACGCCGAGCAGCGCGAGCAGCCGGTGCTCGAGGATGCCGAGCACCACGTTCTCCCCGGACAGCGCGGTGATCCCGCGGCCGAGGCCGAGGAACAGCGGGCCGTAGGGCGCCGGGGTGTCGCGCCAGACCGTGGGGATCCCGCGGACCAGCGGGTCGTCGATGCCGAGCGCCTGCGCGGGACCGATCGAGTACGGATCGATCCCGCGGGCGAGCGTCGCGCTCTGGGCGAGGTAGCTGTAGATGTCCTTGGAGAACATCGGCGGCGCCAGCGCCAGCGGCACCCCCCACAGGATCGCGGTGCGGCCGAGCTCGCGGCGCTCGGGCGCGGGGTGGTGCGCTCCGCGGGTGGTGAGCATCCGGGCGATCCACAGCCAGGCCGTGACCACCATGAGCAGGCCCGCGTAGGTGACGGCGATCGCGAGGGTGACGTTGCGCGAGGGGAGCCCGATCACGCGCAGCCCGTTGAGCGGGTTCGGTACCGGGAACGCCCCGGAGCCCAGCGCGCTGATCCCCATCAGCAGGGCGCCGGTCAGACCGACGATCCGCGCGATCCGGGCCTGCTCACGCAGGCCGCGCCGGGCCGGGTGGCCGGTCGACGGCGGTGTGGCGGGGGGATCGGACGGCGCCGCACGCGTCGGGGGGTCGTCGCGCCCGGGCGGGGCGACCTCGGGCGTCACCATGGGAGGAGAGGTTAGTGGTGCGGTGACGGGGGGTCCGGTACCGGCCCTCACCTGCGGGTGGAGTGAGCCCGGTCACCACGGCGGGGGGTCTGTTTTGCCGTGCCGGGCCATATACGCAACACTGATGTTGTGAAAACGGACCGGACAGCGCCGCGGCGCCTCGACGACCCTGCCTGCGGGCACGGCGTCGGCGGCGACGCCGTGGTGCCCGTCGGGTCCGGCACGGGTACCCGCGCACTCGTGGCGCGGGTGCTCATGGAGCAGGGTCCGGTCACGGCCGCCGTCGTGGCGGCCGAGCTGGAGCTCACCGAGGCCGCCGTGCGCCGGCACCTCGACGCGCTGATCGCCGACGGCGAGGCGGAGGTCCGGGCCCCGGCCCGGTCCGCCCGTCCGCGCGGCCGGGGCCGTCCGGCCCGGGAGTACCTGCTCACCGACACGGGCCGGGTCCGGTTCGGGCACGGGTACGACGACCTGGCCACCCAGGCACTGCGCTTCCTCGCCGAGACGGCGGGGGAGGAGGCGGTCGACGCCTTCGCCCGGCACCGGGTGCGCGAGCTGCTCGGGTCCGACCTCGACGCGGTGACCGCTCCGGCGGAGCCCGCGCAACGGGTCGAAGCGCTGGCCCGGGTGCTCAGTGCCCGCGGCTACGCTGCGCAGGCCCGCCACGGCGGCTTCGGGGTGCAGCTGTGCCAGCACCACTGCCCGGTGGCCCACGTGGCCACCGAGTTCCCGGAGCTCTGCGAGGCCGAGACGCGTGCCTTCGCCGAGCTCCTGGGCACGCACGTGCAGCGGCTGGCCACGATCGCCCGCGGCGACGCCGCGTGCACCACACACGTCCCGCTCGAGGATCCCGAACTCCTCGCGCGGGCGAGAGGTAAGAAGCAAGGCCGTTCCGTCACCGTGAGTGGAAGACCCACTGCGCAGGTGCGGCAGGTGCAAGAAGAAGGGGGCCCCGCCGACGGCGGGACCCTCTCCCACCACGGTCCCCGAAAGGGAGGCAGTCCTTATGACGACCACTCCTGATGTGCGCACCGAGCTCACGCAGGAGGAGACGATCGCGGCGCTCGGCCGGTACGACTTCGGCTGGGCCGACTCCGACGAGGCGGGCTCCATCGCGAAGCGTGGCCTGTCCTCCGAGGTCGTCGCCGACATCTCCCGCCTGAAGAGCGAGCCCGAGTGGATGCTGGAGTTCCGGCAGAAGGCGCTCGACATCTTCGGCAAGAAGCCGATGCCGCGCTGGGGCTCCGACCTGTCCGGGATCGACTTCGACAACATCAAGTACTTCGTGCGCTCCTCGGAGAAGCAGGCCGCCACCTGGGACGACCTGCCCGAGGACATCAAGAACACCTACGACAAGCTGGGGATCCCGGAGGCCGAGAAGGCCCGCCTGGTCTCCGGTGTCGCCGCGCAGTACGAGTCCGAGGTCGTCTACCACTCGATCCGCGAGGACCTCGAGCAGCAGGGCGTCATCTTCCTGGACACCGACACCGCGCTGAAGGAGCACCCGGAGCTGTTCCGGGAGTACTTCGGCTCGGTCATCCCGTCCGGTGACAACAAGTTCTCCGCCCTGAACTCCGCGGTCTGGTCCGGTGGCTCGTTCATCTACGTGCCGCCGGGCGTGCACGTCGACATCCCGCTGCAGGCCTACTTCCGGATCAACACCGAGAACATGGGCCAGTTCGAGCGGACGCTGATCATCGTCGACGAGGGTGCCTACGTGCACTACGTCGAGGGCTGCACCGCGCCGATCTACAAGACCGACTCGCTGCACTCGGCCGTCGTCGAGATCGTGGTCAAGAAGGGCGGCCGCTGCCGCTACACCACGATCCAGAACTGGTCGAACAACGTCTATAACCTGGTCACCAAGCGCGCCAAGGCCGAGGAGGGCGCGACCATGGAGTGGGTCGACGGCAACCTCGGCTCCAAGGTGACCATGAAGTACCCGGCCGTGTGGCTGATGGGCGAGCACGCCAAGGGCGAGGTCCTCTCGATCGCGTTCGCGGGCGAGGGCCAGCACCAGGACGCCGGCGCCAAGATGGTCCACCTCGCGCCCAACACCTCCTCGACGATCGTGTCGAAGTCGGTGGCGCGCGGCGGCGGGCGTACGTCCTACCGCGGCCTGATCCAGGTCAACCCGCGGGCACGCAACTCCCGCTCGACGGTGAAGTGCGACGCGCTGCTGGTCGACACGATCTCGCGCTCGGACACCTACCCCTACGTCGACATCCGCAACGACGACGTGTCGATGGGGCACGAGGCCACCGTCTCCAAGGTCTCGGACGACCAGCTCTTCTACCTGATGAGCCGCGGTCTGACCGAGGACGAGGCCATGGCCATGGTCGTGCGCGGGTTCGTCGAGCCCATCGCGCGCGAGCTGCCGATGGAGTACGCGCTGGAGCTGAACCGGCTGATCGAACTGCAGATGGAGGGTTCCGTCGGATGACGACGAGTGACGTTGCCGGCCTCGCGCCCGAGCTGAAGGGCGCCAAGGAGGGGCAGGGCGAGGTCCCGATCGCCTCGGCCGGCGAGCGCTTCCAGTCCTTCGACGTGGAGGCGTTCGAGGTCCCCGGTGGCCGCGAGGAGAACTGGCGGTTCACCCCGCTGCGCCGGCTCAAGGGCCTGCACGACGGCAGTGCCGCGTTCGAGGGCACCGCGCCGGTCTCGGTCACCGAGGCCGCCGGGGTGACCGTCGAGAAGGTCGGCCGCGACGACGCCCGGATCGGCGAGGGCGGTGTCCCGTTCGACCGGGTCGCCGCCGCGGCCTGGTCCGGGTTCGGCGAGGCCACCCTGGTCACCCTGGACGGGGAGAAGCTCGACCCGGTGACCGTCACCGTGGACGGCCCCGGCGAGGGCGTCACGGCGGCCGGCCACCTGCACATCCGCACCACCCCGCACACGCAGGCCACGGTCGTCGTGGTGCACCGGGGGTCGGGCGTGCTGGCCGACAACACCGAGGTCGTCCTGGGCGACGGCTCGCAGCTCACGCTGGTCGTGACCGAGGAGTGGGCCGACGACGCCGTGCACGTGGGCGCCGAGCACTACTCGATCGGGCGCGACGCCACCCTGCGGGCCACCACGGTCCAGCTGGGCGGCGACCTGGTCCGGGTCTCCTCGACCGTGCGCTACGCCGGCCCCGGCGGCGACGCCGAGCTCGTCGGGCTCGGCTTCACCGACGCCGGCCAGCACCTCGAGCAGCGGCTGCTGGTGGACCACGCGGTGCCGAACTGCAAGTCCAACGTGCTCTACAAGAACGCGCTGCAGAGCCTGACGAAGGACTCCTCGCACGTGGTGTGGATCGGCGACGTGCTGATCCGGGCCGCCGCCGAGAACACCGAGACCTTCGAGTTCAACCGGAACCTGGTGCTCACCGAGCACTGCCGCGCCGACTCCGTGCCCAACCTGGAGATCGAGACCGGCGAGATCGTGAGCGCGGGCCACGCCAGCGCCACCGGCCGGTTCGACGACGAGCAGCTGTTCTACCTGCGCAGCCGCGGCATCCCCGAGGACCAGGCGCGTCGCCTGGTCGTCCGCGGGTTCTTCGGCGAGGTCCTGAACAAGATCACGCTGCCGGAGCTCAAGGAGCGCCTCGAGGCGGCCGTCGAGGCCGAGCTCGCGCTCACCGGCGTCTGAGCGCAGCTCGGCACCGATTCCGCACACTTCCCGAATACGGAGCGACCACCACCGATGTCCACTCTGGAGATCAAGGACCTGCACGCCTCGGTCGAGACCGAGGACGGCCCCAAGGAGATCCTGCGCGGTGTGAACCTCACCGTCCGCGCGGGCGAGACGCACGCGATCATGGGGCCGAACGGCTCCGGCAAGTCCACGCTGGCCTACGCCATCGCCGGGCACCCGAAGTACACCGTCACCGGTGGCGAGGTGCTGCTGGACGGCGAGAACGTCCTGGAGATGTCGGTCGACGAGCGGGCGCGGGCCGGGCTGTTCCTGGCCATGCAGTACCCGGTCGAGGTCCCGGGCGTGTCGATGGCGAACTTCCTGCGCTCGGCGGCCACCGCCACCCGCGGCGAGGCGCCGAAGCTGCGGACCTGGGTCAAGGAGGTCAAGGAGGCCATGGCCGGCCTCGACATCTCCCCGGAGTTCGCCGACCGCTCGGTCAACGAGGGCTTCTCCGGCGGTGAGAAGAAGCGCCACGAGGTGCTCCAGCTCGAGCTGCTGAACCCGAAGTTCGCCGTGCTCGACGAGACCGACTCCGGCCTCGACGTCGACGCCCTGCGCGTCGTGTCCGAGGGCGTGAACCGGTACCGGTCGAGCGGCGAGACCGGCGTCCTGCTGATCACGCACTACACGCGGATCCTGAACCACATCAAGCCGGACCGCGTGCACGTGTTCGCCGGCGGCCGCGTCGTCGAGTCCGGCGGCCCCGAGCTGGCCGACGAGCTGGAGAAGAACGGCTACGTCCGGTTCACCCAGGCCGACAAGGCGGCGGCGGACCAGAAGGCACTGGCCTGACCATGACCCTCACCCACGGAACCGGGACCACGGCCGGCCACAGTGCCGATGCTCGTTCCGCCGGCGCTGCTCTCGGTGCCGACGCCGTGGCCCGGATCCGGGCGGACTTCCCGATCCTCGCGCGCACCGTGCGCGAGGAGAAGCCGCTGGTCTACCTCGACTCCGGTGCGACCTCCCAGCGGCCGCGCCAGGTGCTCGACGCCGAGCGCACGTTCCTGGAGCGGCACAACGCGGCCGTCCACCGGGGCGCGCACCAGCTCGCCGAGGAGGCCACCGACGCCTACGAGTCCGCCCGGGCACGCATCGCGGCGTTCGTCGGTGCGAACGACGACGAGGTCGTGTTCGTCAAGAACGCGACCGAGGGCATCAACCTGGTCGCCTACGGCCTGGGCAACGCCTCGGTCCGGACCGGGCTCGACGCCGCCCCCGAACGGTTCGCGCTCGGCCCCGGTGACGAGGTCGTCGTCACCGAGCTGGAGCACCACGCGAACCTCATCCCGTGGCAGGAGCTGTGCCGGCGGACCGGCGCGACCCTGCGCTGGTACTCCGTCACCGACGACGGCCGGATCGACCTCGACTCGCTCGGGCTCAGCGACCGGACGCGGGTCGTGGCGTTCACCCACCAGTCGAACGTCACCGGCGCCGTCGCGCCGGTCGCGCAGCTGGTGGAGCGGGCCGCCGCGGTCGGCGCGCTGACCGTGCTCGACGCCTGCCAGTCGGTGCCGCACATGCCGGTCGACCTGCACCGGCTCGGGGTGGACTTCGCGGTCTTCTCCGGGCACAAGATGCTCGGGCCCTCCGGGGTCGGCGTCCTCTACGGCCGCCGGGAGCTCCTCGAGGCGCTCCCGCCGTTCCTCACCGGTGGCTCGATGATCGAGACCGTCCGGATGGAGGGCGCGACGTGGGCGCCGCCGCCGCAGAAGTTCGAGGCCGGGGTGCCGATGACGTCGCAGGCCGTCGGCCTCGGCGCCGCGGTCGACTACCTCGGGGCGATCGGGATGGACACCGTCGCCGCGCACGAGGCGTCGCTGACCGCGGCCGCGCTCGAGCAGCTGTCCGCGATCGACGGGCTGCGCATCGTCGGCCCGCCCGGGGCGGAGCTGCGCGGGGGAGCGGTGTCGTTCGTCGTGGACGGCATCCACGCCCACGACCTGTCCCAGGTGCTCGACGACGCCGGTGTCGCCATCCGCGTGGGTCACCACTGCGCCTGGCCGCTGCACCGGCGCTTCGGCATCGTGGCCAGCGCCCGGGCGTCGTTCGCGGTGTACAACACCCTGGACGAGGTCACCGCGCTGGCCGACGGGGTGCGCGCCGCCCAGACGTTCTTCGGGACGGTGTGACGTGCAGCTCCAGCAGATGTACCAGGAGATCATCCTGGACCACTACCGCGACCCGCACGGTGCCGGTCTGCGCGAGCCCTACGACGCCGAGACCCACCACGTGAACCCCACCTGCGGGGACGAGGTCACGCTGCGGGTCAAGGTCGACGGGGACGTGGTCACCGACGTGTCCTACGAGACGCTGGGCTGTTCGATCAGCCAGGCGTCGGTGTCGGTGCTGCACGACCTCGTCGCAGGCAAGCCGGTCGGCGAGGCGTGGAAGATCATGGCGTCGTTCCAGGAGATGGCCCAGGGACGCGGCAGGGTCGAGCCCGACGAGGACGTCATCGGCGACGGCGTGGCCTTCGCCGGCGTCGCCAAGTACCCGGCGCGGGTCAAGTGTGCTCTCCTGGGCTGGATGGCATTCAAGGACGCGGTGAGCCGCACCGACGCCCGCATCGAGAACTCCGAGGGGAGTCCGGCATGAGCGAGACCACCGAACAGAGCACCTCAGAGGACGTGGTGCGCGGCGCGGCGGGCATGCCCGAGCCGCCCGCACGGGCCGACGCCGGTGACGGCGCGACCCTCGAGGCCCTGGAGGAGGCGATGAAGGACGTCGTCGACCCCGAGCTGGGCATCAACGTCGTCGACCTCGGCCTCGTCTACGGCATCGACCGGGACGGCGGGACCGCCGTCATCGACATGACGCTGACCTCGGCGGCCTGCCCGCTGACCGACGTGATCGAGGAGCAGACCCGCTCCGCGCTCACCGCCGGTCCCGACGGCGGCCTCGTCGACGACGTCCGGATCAACTGGGTCTGGATGCCGCCGTGGGGCCCCGAGAAGATCACCGAGGACGGCCGCGAGCAGCTGCGGGCCCTCGGCTTCCGGGTCTGACGACCCCGCACCGCCCCCGACGGGCCGGATCCCCACCAGGGGGTCCGGCCCGTCGTCGTCTCACGGGAAGTAGACCTCCCGCAGCCGGTCCTCCAGCCCCGCGACGGCGCCGGTGTCGACACCGAGGTGCTCCTCCAGCGCGTCCCGGACCCGGGCGGGGGAGGTGAGGTCGTGCCGCGCCACGTCGCCGTCGGCGGTGCGCACGGTGAGCCGGGTCCCGTCGAGGGTGGTCCGGTGCTCCGGGGTGGTGCGCGCGGCGACGAGCCCGGTCCGGAAGTGCGACGCCGGGTGGTGGGTCAGGTACCAGGAGCCCATCGCGAAGTCGACGTCCGGGGCGGGGACCAGGTCGAAGACGTACTGGTCGGCCCAGTCACCGCTGCCGCGCCGCTGCAGGACCCAGGCACCGTGGTCGTCGCGGGCGTAGCGGTAGGTCGCCTGCGGGGTCGGCTGCTCCAGCCCGGCGACGAGCCGCAGCGCGGTGGTCGGCACCGTCGAGCCGAACCCGGCGTCGACGGTGAAGCGGCCCTCCGTGGTGTCGACGAGGGTGAGCCGGTGGGTGCGCGACGTCGGCGGGTCCGCCGGGGCCAGCCCGAGGCGGACCCGGCCGACGAGCGGGGTGACCTGGTACCCCACCGCGCCCAGCACGTCGTACAGCAGGCGGTTGTGCTCGAAGCACCAGCCGCCGCGCCGGCCGTGCACCAGCTTCGCCGCGACGCCGTCGGAGGTGGTCGGCGGCTCGACACCGGTGAACGGGTCGAGGTTCTCGAACGGGATGGTCGCGTTGTGCGCGGTCACGACCCGGTCGAGCAGCGCCCGGTCCGGTGTCGCCCGGTCGACCCCGAGGAGGTCGAGGTACGCGGCGGCGGAGGTGGTCACCGTGCTCGTCATGGTGCCCGAGGCTGTCACCTCGACCCGGGTTCAGGTCAAGGATCAGCGTTCGCGGGCGCCGCGCAGCGCCCACGCCCGCAGGTGGGAGTAGCCGCGGGTGTGCAGTGTCGCGATCCGCCGCAGGTCGAAGCGCGGGTCGTCGCGCAGCGACTCGAACATCTCCTTGTCGACCAGCACCGTGTCCGGGCGGGCCTCGGAGGTGAGCCGGGCCGCGACGTTGACGACCTCGCCGTAGACGTCGCCGTAGCGGGCCAGCACCATGCCGTGGGCGAGGCCGATCCGCAGCTGCGGCAGCGCCGGCTCGGTCCGGACCCGGTCGCGCAGGCCGAGCGCGATGGCCGCGGCGTCGGCGGGGTGCTCGGTGACGTAGAGGACCTCGTCGCCGACGGTCTTGATCACCCGGCCCCGGCCGTTCGCGATGACCTCGGTCGTCACCGAGCCGAACCGCTCGATCATCTCGCCGAGCTCGTCCATCGAACGGCGGCGGGTGGTGCGGGTGAAGCCGACCATGTCGGCGAACCCGACCGACAGCGGCCAGGTGTCGGCCGCGATGTCCGCGGCGTCCATCCGCTGCGCCCCCGCGACCCAGCGCGACGCCGTCGCCGCGAGGTGGCGCCGCCACACGTAGGACTGCAGCGACTCCAGCTCGGGCAGCACGTCGGCGGCGAGCCGGGCCGCGTCGCGCGGGGTCAGCTCGCCGATGTGCGCGGCGGCGACCTGGGCGAGCATGCCGATCTGCCACTCGGCGAGCCGCGACAGCGACTGCGCGACCGCGCGGGCGACGGCCTCGCGGGCGTTCTTGTCGGGCAGCCAGTCCCGGGTCAGGCGGGCGACGGTGCTGGCCGCCTCCAGGTCGGCGCGGGTGTAGACGCGGTCCTCCGGATCGGAGTCCGCGAACCCCAGCGCCCGCCAGAGCCGCCCCGACTCCTCCGGGTCGAGCCCCGCGGCCGCCACCAGCTCGTCGCGGGTGAACTCGCGGGGCGCGCCCAGGATGAACTCGTCCAGCGCCCCGTCGTCGATCTCGCTCCAGTCGATCGAGGCGGGGTCGGGCAGCGGACGGGGTGGTCCGGGTTCGGACGTCACGCGATCACGTGGTGTGCACGACGAGCACGTCCACGCCGGCACGGCGGGTCGCGTCGGCGGGCACCGAGCCGAGCAGCCGCCCGGAGAAGGTGTTCAGACCGCGGTTGCCGATCACGAGCAGGTCGGCGCTGTGCTCCTTGACCGCCTTGCGGAGGACGTCGACCGGCGCGCCGTCCTCGGCGGAGGTCGAGACGTCCTTCGCGCCGGCGGCGGCGGCCCGGTCGGAGGCCTCGCGCAGCGCCTCCTCGGCGGGGGTCCAGCCGGTGACGAGGAAGGCCTCGTCCTTCAGCGCGTCCTCGGCGGCCGAGGTATCCTCCCGGCTGGCCGGGGTGTAGGCGGAGACGATGACCAGTTTCGCGCCGCTGTCCGCGGCCACCCCGGCTGCGCGCTCGACGGCCGCGAACGACGTCGACGAGCCGTCGGTGCCGACGACGATGGTCTTGTATGCGGACACAGGTGCCTCCCGGGGAACGGTCGCGCGTCGCCGGTCCTGCGGCCGGCGTCACCGCGTGCGACGACGTTACTACGTGGTATCCGATCAACTTGTCCTGAGCCCCTCCCGTCATCGCCCTTTCGAGTGAAATGCGGCGGCTGATCGCAGCATGTGCGCTCGTACGGGTGGCGGAGCGGCCCGGAACACCCCGGCCATCCCGGCGAGGGTGCCGGTCAGGTCGTCGCGGCCGGTGAGGAACGCGCGACCGCTGCGGCCGGCGAAGAACGCGTCGAAGAAGTCCGGCACCAGCCGCGGCGGCATCTCCAGCACGGTGCGCAGACCGTGGCGGCGCAGGCGGTGCACCGCGCGGGCCGACCGGGGCCAGAGCAGCCGGCGGGCCGCCGTCGTCGCGGCGGCCGGGTCGTGCGGCAGGTGCCGGGCCAGCTCGGCGGCCAGCTTCGGGGCCAGCCCGAGCGCGGGGGCGACGCTGAACCCGGTCGCGGGGTGCACCAGCGGGGTCGCCGCCCCGAACCCGACGGGGTGCCGTGGGCCGCGCGGGGTGTCGACCGGGAAGCGGACGCGCTCGACGGGGGCGGTGTCGGGCACGTCGACGCCCGCCCCGGCGAGCCGGGCCGCGAGCCGGTCGCGCAGCTCGGGCAGCCCCAGTCCCGGCCGTCGTGCCAGGGAGGTCTCCTCCAGCAGGACGGTGCCGTCGCCGTAGGGGACGGCGTAGAGGAACGTCGGCCAGTCCGTCCACCCCGGGCGGTGCGGGCCGGGGGAGCGCCAGTCCATGAAGACGGCCTCGCCGGGCCCCACCACCGGCGCGGCCACCCGCTCGTCGACGACGATGCCCCACGCGGTCTGTTCGGTCCCGCCCGCCGGGCCGGGGCGCAGCCGCGACGGTGCCCCGGTGGCATCGACGACCAGGGCGGCGTCGACGACGCGTGCCGTGTCGTCCCGCGGGGCCCCGCCGTCACCGGGGCCGCCGCTCCCGCCCCGGCCGCCCGGAGGGTGCAGCCGCACCCGGTACCGGTGCCCGTCGGGCCGGACGTCGCCGGCGGCGGCGCGCCCGGGCAGCACCGTGACCCCGGCGAGCCGGGCGTCGAGGTGGGCGCGCAGCCCGGCGGTGTCGAGCACCGCGTACGGGCCCAGCGCGCGGGTGCCACCGCCGGGCAGCACGGCCACCGCCTCCGGCCGGGTCGCGACCATCGCCGCGGGCAGGTGCGGGGGGAGCTCCTCGGGCCACGCGCAGTAGGTGGCCGTCCACGCCCGCTCCGGGGCGGGGTCGGCGAGCGTGGTGCGCAGCCCGGCCTCCGCGCACGCCGCCGCGAGCGCCCGCCCGGCCGGACCACCGCCGAGCACCAGCACGTCGGCCACCGTCGTTCCGGGGGCACCCGACCGGCTCGACGACGCCGTCCCGCTCCTCGTCCCCGTCATCGCGGGCCCGGCCGGTGCCGGCCGGCGGACAGGCTGCCGCCGTCGATCCGCAGGGTGGCCCCGGTGACCCAGGACGCGGCGTCGGAGACGAGGAACGCCACCGCCTCGGCGACGTCCGCGGGCTCGCCGAGGCGCCCCAGCGGGTAGCCCGCGACGACGGACGCCTCGTCGTGGGCGTAGAGCGCCTCGGCGAACCTCGTCCGCACCACGGCGGGGGCGACGGCGTTGACCCGGACGCCGGGGCCGAGCTGGCCGGCCAGCTCCTCGGTCAGGGTGAGCAGCGCGGCCTTCGACGCGCCGTAGGCCCCGATGACGCCGGTGGGCCGCAACGCCGCGACCGAGGCGACGTTGACGACGGCGCCGCCGTGCGCGCCCATCCACACCCGGTGCGCCTGCTGGACGAACCCGAGCGCGGCGACCACGTTGACGTCGAGGACCCTGCGGACGGCGTCGAGGTCGGCCTCGACCAGCGGCCCGTGCTGGGGGTTGATCCCGGCGTTGTTGACCAGCACGTCCAGCGAGCCGAACGCGGCCACCGTCGCCTCCGCCGCGGCGGCCCGGTGCGCCGCGTCCCCGACGTTGCCGGCGACGGCGAGCACCCGGCCGGTGCCGACCCCCGCGCCCGCCGCGAGCCCCGACGCCGCCGCGTCGAGCTCCGGGGCGCGCCGGCCGGTGATCGTCACCGACGCGCCGCGCGCCAGCAGCGCGGCGGCGACGCCGTACCCGATGCCCCGCGAGGCGCCGGTGACCAGTGCCGCCCGACCGGCCAGGGAGGTGAGATCGGTCATGGGGCCCGACCCTACGTGGGGAATCGGGTGGACCCGGCCGGTAGTCTGGTCGCGTGGTCCTGATCGAGTAGACCGGCGTCCGGGCACGACCGTGCCCGCATCCGGTCCTCTCAGCGTCACTCCTCGTCCTCCGTCTGGAGCTCCTCCACGTGATCACCACGACCGACCTCGAACTGCGCGCCGGATCCCGCATCCTGCTCTCCGGTGCCACCCTGCGGGTGCAGCCCGGCGACCGGATCGGTCTGGTCGGGCGCAACGGCGCCGGCAAGACCACCTCGATGCGGGTGCTGGCCGGCGAGGGCGAGCCGTACTCCGGGCAGCGGAGCGCGAACTCCCCGGTCGGCTACCTGCCGCAGGACCCGCGCGAGGGCGACCTGTCGGTCACGGCCAAGGACCGGGTGCTCTCGGCCCGCGGCCTGGACGTGCTGCTGGCGAAGATGGAGAAGGCGCAGACGGCGATGGCCGAGCTGGCCGACCCGGCCGCGAACGACAAGGCGGTGCGCGAGTACGGGCGGCTCGAGGAACGGTTCTCCGCCCTCGGCGGCTACGCCGCGGAGTCCGAGGCCGCGCGGATCTGTACCCACCTGGGGCTGCCCGAGCGGGTGCTGGCCCAGCCGATGCGCACGCTCTCGGGCGGTCAGCGCCGGCGCGTGGAGCTGGCCCGGATCCTGTTCGCCGCCTCCGACGGCGGGTCGCAGTCGGCGACCACGCTGCTGCTCGACGAGCCCACCAACCACCTCGACGCCGACTCGATCACCTGGCTGCGCGGGTTCCTGCAGCAGCACGAGGGCGGTCTGGTCGTCATCAGTCACGACACCGACCTGCTGGCCGCGGTGGTGAACAAGGTCTGGTTCCTCGACGCGACCCGCGGCGAGGCCGACCAGTACAACATGGACTGGAAGCGCTACCTGGAGGCGCGCTCCACCGACGAGAAGCGTCGTCGCCGCGAGCGGGCCAACGCCGAGAAGAAGGCGTCCGCGCTGCACGTCCAGGCCGCCAAGATGGGCGCGAAGGCCACCAAGGCCGTCGCCGCCAAGAACATGGCCCGCCGGGCCGACGCCCTGCTCGCCGGTCTCGACGACGAGCGTCAGGCCGACCGCGTCGCGCACATCCGGTTCCCGACCCCGGCGCCCTGCGGGCGCACCCCGCTCACCGCGGAGAACCTGTCCAAGGCCTACGGGTCGCTGGAGGTGTTCACCGGGGTGGACCTCGCGGTGGACCGCGGGTCGAAGGTCGTGGTGCTGGGCTTCAACGGCGCCGGCAAGACCACGCTGCTGCGGATCCTGGCCGGCACCGAGGAGTCCGACTCCGGCGGGGTCGTGCCCGGCCACGGGCTGCGACGGGGCTACTTCGCCCAGGAGCACGACACGCTCGACATGGACGCCTCGGTCTGGGACAACATCCGCCACGCCAGCCCGGACGCCGCCGAGCAGCAGCTGCGGACCCTGCTCGGGTCGTTCATGTTCTCCGGGGAGCAGCTCCAGCAGCCCGCCGGGACGCTGTCCGGCGGTGAGCGGACCCGGCTCGCCCTGGCCGGTCTGGTGTCCTCGGCGGCGAACGTGCTGCTGCTCGACGAGCCGACGAACAACCTGGACCCGGCCAGCCGCGAGCAGGTGCTCGACGCGCTGCGCCGCTTCGAGGGCGCCGTCGTGCTCGTCACCCACGACCCGGGTGCGGTCGAGGCGCTGGAGCCGGACCGGGTGATCGTCCTGCCCGACGGCACCGAGGACCACTGGTCGGCCGACTACCTGGAACTGGTCCAGCTCGCGTGACCGGTCACCGCACGCAGCGGTGATCACCCGACCGGACCACCAAGATCATTGGAAGTGTCCGGGACGTACCGCGTGTGGCTCCCGGAATCGTGCACTACCCGTTCCGACGGGGTAATCCTCTGCGCTGCTCGACGGATGACGATTCCGAACGGTACGCGCGGTGCTGCGCCGTTCGGGGTAACCGTTCGCCGATCGCATTTTCCGCGTTCTGGTCATAAATGGTCAACTGGATCATCATGGCCTGATCGTCGCGCCAGATGCGGCGGTCCGCGGGGGCATCCGCGGAGGGGATGAGGAGGGCCGATGGCCGAGCTGAAGAAGGGCGCCCGGATCACCGGGACGCAGCGGGGCAAACTCGCCGCCGACCTGAAGAAGAAGTACGAGAAGGGCGCCAGCATCCGTTCGCTGGCCGAGCAGACCGGGCGGTCGTACGGCTTCGTCCACCGGGTCCTGTCCGAGACGGGTGTGACGTTGCGCGGGCGTGGCGGCGCCACCCGTACCAAGAAGAAGTAGTCCTCTCGTCGGCGCCGCCGACCGGGTCGAGCAGCGAGCCCGGGGCGGCGTCGTCGTGTGTCCGGGGTGTGTCGTGGGGCGCCGCGCGCGGGACCACCGCGCCCGCCCGCCGTACGCGCCGTAACGTGAACCCTCGCCGTCCACCACCGGCGAAGGGGAACACCGTTGGATCGCCCGCTCGCTCTGATGCGCGGGGTCATCCGGGGGGCGGACTCGACGTCCATCCGCCGTGGCTCCATCGCGCGGGGCACCTGGCCCCGGATCTGGGGCTTCGTCCGGCCCTACCGCCGCTGGCTGCTGTCCTACCTGGCCCTGACCACCGTCACCGCCGTGATCGGCGTCGCGACGCCGGTGCTGGCCGGGCGCGTGGTCAACACGATCGTCGCGGCGAACGAGCTGCCCGACGCCGCCCGCGTCGTGATGGTGATCGCCGGGGCGATCGCCGGGATGGCCGTCCTGGAGGCGTTGGTCGGGCTCGCCGGCCGCTGGTTCTCCGCGCGGCTCGGCGAGGGACTCATCGAGGACCTGCGGGTGGCGGTGTTCCGTCACGTCCAGTCGATGCCGCTGGCGTTCTTCGCCCGCACCCGGACCGGGGCGCTGGTCAGCAGGCTCAACAACGACGTGATCGGCGCCCAGACCGCCATCACCGGCACCCTGTCCACGGTGCTGTCCAACAGCATCCAGCTCGTGCTGGCCATCGCGGTCATGATCGGTCTGGCCTGGCAGGTCACCGTGCTGGCGATGCTGCTGCTGCCGGTGTTCGTGCTCCCGGCCCGGCGGATGGGGACCTGGCTCGCCGAGCTGCGCCGCGAGGCCGCCGAGCTCAACGCCACCATGGGTAACCAGATGACCGAGCGCTTCTCCGCGCCCGGCGCCACCCTGGTGAAGCTGTTCGGCGACCCCGACTCCGAGGCCGCGGTCTTCCGGGGCCAGGTGTCGCGGGTGCGCGACATCGGTGTCCGGTCGGCGATGGTGTCGCGGTTGTTCGTCACCGCGCTGCAGCTGGTGTCTGCGCTGGCCCAGGCCATGATCTACGGCCTCGGCGGCTACCTCGCGGTGACCGGGGCGATCCCGGCGGGCACCGTCGTCGCGCTCGGGCTGCTGCTGACCCGGCTCTACACCCCGATGACGGCGCTGGCCAACGCCCGCGTCGACGTGATGACCGCGCTGGTCGCCTTCGAGCGGGTCTTCGAGGTGCTCGACCTGCGCCCGATGCTGACCGAGCGACCCGACCCGGCCGTGCTGCCCGACGGCCCCGTCGACGTCGCCCTGCGCGGGGTCCGGTTCACCTACCCCAGCGCCACCGACGTCTCCCTGGCTTCGCTGGAGGAGGTCGCGGTGCTCGACCAGCGGGTCAACACCGAGGTGCTGCACGGCGTCGACCTGCACGTCCACGGCGGCGGGCTGCTGGCCCTGGTCGGGTCGTCCGGGGCCGGGAAGTCCACGCTCGCCTCGCTGGTCCCCCGTCTCTACGACGTCGACGCCGGCTCGGTCGAGTTGTCCGGGGTGGACGTGCGGGACCTGTCGTTCGCCACGCTGCGCGGCGCCGTCGGGATGGTCACCCAGGACGGGCACCTGTTCCACGACACCATCGCCGGCAACCTGCGCTATGCCTCGCCCGACGCCACCGACGACGAGATGATCGACGCACTGCGCCGCGCCCGGCTCGGCGACCTGCTCGACACGCTGCCCGACGGCCTCGACACGGTGGTGGGGGAGCGCGGCTACCGTCTGTCCGGCGGTGAGCGCCAGCGCCTGACCATCGCCCGGCTGCTGCTGGCCCGCCCGCGGGTGGTGATCCTCGACGAGGCCACCGCGCACCTCGACTCCGAGTCCGAGGCCGCGGTGCAGGAGGCGCTGGCCGAGGCGCTGGTCGGGCGGACCGCGATCGTCATCGCGCACCGGCTGTCCACCGTGCGGGCGGCCGACCGGATCGCGGTGCTGGAGGGCGGGCAGGTCGTCGAGTCCGGCACCCACGACGAGCTGCTGGCCGCCGACGGCCGCTACGCCACGCTCTACCGGACCCAGTTCCTCCCGGCGGCGACGACCGCGGGCTGAGCCACGCCGGCTGGCCCGGCGCTCAGGCCAGGCCCGCCAGCGGGTCCGCCACCTCGGCACCGGGCTCGGCCACCGCGGCGACGGCGGCGAACAGCAGCGCGACGCCGACCGCGCCGGGATCCGGCGCGCCCTTCGCGCGCTCGCCGACGTAGGACGCGCGGCCGTGCCGGGCCGCGAGCTCCGCGGTCCGCTCGGCGCCGTCGAGGGCCGCGGCCGCCGCGGCGGCGTACCCCGAACGGTCGAGCGCGGTCACGGCCGGGGCCAGCGCGTCGACCATCGTCCGGTCGCCCACCTCGGCCTCGCCGACCCGCTGGATCGCGGTCAGCCCGGCCCGGGCGCCCGCGGCGAACGCGGCCGCGTCGGCCGAGCCGTAGGACAGCGCGCGGGCGATCTCGGAGAACAGCAGGCCCAGCAGCGGGCCGCTGGTGCCGCCGACCTCGTCGAGGAAGACCTCGCCGAGCGCGCCGAACCCGCGCTGTGGTCCGCGCCCGGCCGACGCGACGGCCAGCCGGACCCCGGCGCGCAGGTTGTCGCCGTAGTCGCCGTCGCCGGAGTGCTGGTCGAGGTCGGTGAGCACGCCGTGGCCGTCCTCGACGGCCCGGGCGAAGCGGGCCAGCACGGCGTCCTGGTCGAGGGGGTGGCCGGTCATGAGGTCTCCGTCCGGGGGAAGGCGGCCGTCTGCGCCGGCGCGGCCCACAGGGCCGTCCACTCCGGGCGCATCCGGGTCAGGGTGAGCGAGAACCCGGCCATGTCCAGGGCGGGGACGAACGTGCCGACGAGCAGGCCCACCCGCTCCAGCCCGCGCGCCTCCAGCCCGGCGGCGGCCAGCTCGGCGAGCACGTAGAGCTCCAGCAGTGCCGTGCCCCCCATGCCGTTGACGACCAGGACGACCTGGTCGGGGCCGTCGGGCAGGCCCGCGACGACCTCGTCGAGCATCCGGTCGACGAGCTCCTCGGTGGGCGGCCGGTCGACCGAGTGCCGGGCCCGCTCGCCGTGGATGCCGACGCCGTAGTCGAGCTGCCCGTCGAGGGCGAACGCGGGCTCCCCGGTGCGCATCGAGGTCTGCGCGCGGGAGGCGACGGCGAGGCTGCGCGAGGCGGCGGCGACGTCCGCACCGAGCGTCGCGAGCTCGGCCAGCCCGGCGCCGGTGTCCGCGGCGGCGCCGAGGATCTTCTCGACGACGACGGTCGCCGCGGTCCCGCGCCGCCCGGTCGCGGTGTCGAGCCCGTCGGTGGCCAGGTCGTCGTCGACGAGGACGCGGGCGACGTCGACGCCCTCCATCCGCAGCCGCTCCGCGGCGATGCCGAAGTTGATCCGGTCGCCGGTGTAGTTCTTGACGATGTGGATCACCCCGTCCGGGCCCGCCGCGGCCCGGGACGCGTACAGCACGGCCTTGTTGTGCGGGGAGGTGAACACCGGCCCGGGGGCGACGGCGTCGAGCATCCCGCGGCCGAGGAACCCGGCGTGCAGCGGCTCGTGACCGGAACCCCCGCCGGAGACCAGCCCGACCCGCCTGCCGGGTGCCCGGTGGCGCGCGAGGAGGTGGATCGGGTCCTCGTGCAGCGCGACGAGGTCGGGGTGGGCCCGGGCGAACCCGCGGACGGCGGCCGGGACGGGGTCGTCGCCCGCCGGGTGGAAGGGGAACGGCATGGCGCCGATCATGCTGGCCGTGGGCGGTCAGCGCATCAACGGCGCGCGGACGGCGTTCTCCACGAGGTCGAGCACCGGGCCGAGGTCGTCGGCGGGCAGCCCCATCGCCAGGTGCGAGACCAGCCCCTCCAGCACCAGCTCCAGGTACTGGGCGAGCACCGGCACCGGCACGTCGTCGCGCAGCGCGCCGGCCGCGGCCTGGCGTTCCAGCCGGGCCCGGGTCGCGGCGGTCAGCGCGCCGGAGTGCTCCTGCCAGCGGGCCCGGAACTCCGGCTCGGTGCGCAGCCGTCGGGAGACCTCCAGGCGGGTGCCCAGCCAGCTGCGGTCCGAGCCGCCGCGCAGCAGGTCGCGCATCACCTGCACCAGGCCCTGCTCGGCGACGACGTCGGCCATCCGGGTGGCGTCCTGCTCGGCCAGGGCCAGGAACAGCGCCTCCTTGTCCCGGAAGTAGTGGAAGATCGCGCCACGGGACAGCCCGGTGTACTCCTCGAGCCGCCGGACGGTGGCGCCCTCGTAGCCGTGGTCGGCGAAGCAGGTCCGGGCACCGGTGAGGATCTGCTGCCGGCGTGCGGCGAGCTGGTCGGTGCTGACACGGGGCATGCCCCCAGTATTCCGTACGCTTGTCCTGCATGTGGGGACGGTCGTGTCGCCGGTCACCGGCGGTGCCGGCGACCATGATTTCATCGCGTGCGGGTGTCACACGGCGGGGGTAGCGTCGACGTGGTGACCCCAAACGACCAGAGCACCGACGGTGTGCTCCGCAGCGTGGGGGAGGCCGAGGCCTACGTGGCCTCGGTCTGCTTCAAACACGGCCCCCCGACCCTGGCCGGTGTCGAGATCGAATGGATGCTCCACCGACCCGGTCGACCGGCCGACCCGGTCGACCTCGACGCCGTGCGTGCCGCTCTCGGCCCACACCGCCCGGCCTCTCTGGACCCCGCCTCGCACGCGGCCCCGCTCCCCGCGGGCGGCACCGTGACCGTCGAGCCGGGCGGCCAGATCGAGATCTCCAGCGCTCCCGCTGACTCGCTCGAGGCCCTCCTCGGCGCCCTCGGCGCCGACGCAGCCCACCTCCACGGTCTGCTCGCCGAGCACGGCCTGCGGCCGCACGACCGCGCCGCCGACCCGGTCCGGCCCGCCCGGCGGCTGCTGGACCTGCCGCGCTACGCGGCCATGGAGTGCGTGTTCGACGGCGTCGGCCCGCACGGACGCAGCGGGATGTGCTCCACGGCGGCGGTCCAGGTCAGCCTGGACGCCGGCCCGGCCGCCGGGATCGCCGAACGCTGGGCGGTCCTGCACGAGCTGGGCCCGGTGCTGCTCGCAGCGTTCGCGAACTCGCCGGTGCAGCACGGCCGCCGCACCGGCTGGAAGTCCTCCCGGCAGGCGTGCTGGCTCAGCCTCGACCCCGCGCGGACCGCGCCGCCGCCCACCGCGACGCCCGGTACCGACCCGGCCGCCGCCTGGGCGCGCCGGGTGGTCACCACCCCGCTGCTGTGCGTGCGCGGCACCGGGACCTGGTCGGTGCCGGCCGGGGTCACCTTCGCCGACTGGGTGTCCGGCCGCGCCCGCGGCGGGGTCCTCGACCGGCCCCCGACACTGGCCGACCTCGACTACCACGTCTCGACCCTCTTCCCGCCGGTCCGCCCGCACGGCCACCTCGAGGTGCGCTACGTCGACGGTCAGGCCGGCGACGACTGGGCGCTGCCGGCCGCGGTGCTGCTGGCGCTCACCTCCTCCGGCCCCGTCGTCGACCGTGTCCGGGAGCTGTGCGAGCCGGTCCGCGACGAGTGGGTCGCCGCCGCCCGCCACGGGCTGGACCACCCGGTTCTGGCCGCGGCGGCCGCCGGTCTGTTCCCGCTGGCCTGCGACGTGCTGGCCGCCGCGGACCATCCGCTGACCACCGGGCCGGGCCCGCTTCTGGCCCGGCTGCGCGAGGTCACCGAGCGGCGCGTGCTGCAGGGGCGCTGCCCCGCCGATGACATCGACCCCGCCGAGCAGGGTGCGGGCCCGACCGCCGATCCGTTCCCGCCGGGGCTCCATCTGGGTTCCGCCCTGCCCGGCGCGCCCGCCGCACGAGAGGTGACCGGTCGAGAACCCGGCCGGTCCGCCGTCGACACCGCCGACCAGGCTGCCCAGGAGGACGTGGCATGACCGCCGATCCCGCCGTTCCCGCCGGACCGCTGACCGGCCCCGCGACCCCGGGGGAGAGCCCGGAGACGATGCGTACCCGCGTCGCCGCCCTGCTGGGCCGCTCCCGCGATCGCAGCACCGCGCTCACCGCCCTCGACGACGGCGAGCTGGCCGCCCAGCACTCGCCGCTGATGTCGCCGCTGGTCTGGGACCTCGCGCACATCGGGTCGATGGAGGAGCTGTGGCTCGTCCGCGACGTGGGCGGCCGCGAGCCGCTGCGCCCGGAGATCGACGGCCTCTACGACGCGTTCCAGCACTCCCGTTCCTCGCGGGTCGAGCTGCCGCTGCTCACCCCGGCCGAGGCCCGCGGCTACGTCGCCGAGGTGCGGGACAAGGCGCTCGACGCGCTGCACCGCAGCCCGCTGCGCGGCCGCCGGTTGGAGGCCGAGGGCTTCGCGTTCGGGATGATCGTGCAGCACGAGCAGCAGCACGACGAGACCATGCTCGCCACCCACCAGCTGCGCTCCGGGGGGCCGGTGCTCGACGCCGCCCCGCCGCCCCGCCCGGCCGGTGCGGTCGACCCGGCCGCGGAGGTGCTCGTCCCGGCGGGCCCGTTCGAGATGGGGACCTCGGCCGAGCCGTGGGCGCTGGACAACGAGCGGCCCGCGCACGTCGTGGACCTGCCCGCGTTCCGGATCGACGTGCACCCGGTGACCAACGGCGCGTTCGCGGCGTTCGTCGACGCGGGCGGCTACGACGACCCGCGGCTGTGGACCGACGCCGGGTGGGCGCACCGCACCGAGGAGGGACTGGTCGCGCCGCGGTTCTGGTCCCGCGACAGCGACGGCACCTGGTGGCGGCGCCGGTTCGGCGTCGTCGAGCGGGTGCCCGACGACGAACCCGTCGTGCACGTGTCCTTCCACGAGGCGCAGGCCTACGCCCGCTGGGCCGGCAAGCGCCTGCCCACCGAGGCGGAGTGGGAGAAGGCCGCCCGCCACGACCCGGCGACCGGCCGCTCGCGGCGCTTCCCCTGGGGCGACGACGAGCCGCGCGCCGAGCACGCCAACCTCGGACAGCGCAACCTCCAGCCCGCCCCGATCGGCTCCTACCCGGCGGGCGCGTCCGCGTTCGGCGTGCAGCAGATGGTCGGCGACGTCTGGGAGTGGTGCGACTCCGGCTGGCACCCCTACCCGGGGTTCAGTGTGTTCCCGTACCCCGAGTACTCCGAGGTGTTCTTCGGCGGGGACTACGCGGTACTGCGCGGCGGGTCGTTCGGCACCGACCCGGCGGCGATCCGGGCGACGTTCCGCAACTGGGACCACCCGATCCGCCGGCAGATCTTCGCCGGGTTCCGGCTGGTCCGCGACGCCGGTGTGTAGGCACCTCGCGTACCTGGGGGAGCCGGCCACACTGGCGTCGCTGGTCCTGGAGCCGGAGCACGGGCTGCTCGCGCAGTCCTACGCCCCGGCCGACATGCGCGGCGGCGGCACGATCAACGCCGACGGCCACGGCACCGGCTGGTACCCGCCCGGCAGCACGACGCCGGTGCGCGTCCGGTCGGCGTCGCCGCTGTGGGCCGACACCTCCTACGCCGCGCTGGCCGGGGCGACGACGTCGGGCGCCGTGCTCGCCGCCGTCCGCTCGGCGACGGTCGGGATGCCGGTGACGGCGACCGCCGCCGCCCCCTTCACCGACGGGCGGTGGCTGTTCAGCCACAACGGCGTCGTCCGCGGCTGGCCGGACTCCCTCGCGGCCGCCGCGGCGGCGCTGCCCGTCACCGACCTGATGACCCTCGACGCCCCCACCGACGCCGCGCTGCTGTGGGCGGTGGTCCGGCGCGGTCTCGCCGACGGCGCCGACCCCGCCGACCTGCTGGCCCGGGTCTGCGCCGACACCGAGCGGAGCGCGCCCGGCTCGCGGCTGAACCTGCTGCTCACCGACGGCACGACGATCTGGGCCACGGCCTGGCGGCACGCACTCGCCGTCCGGGCCGGACCGGCGGGCGTCACCGTCGCCTCCGAACCCACCGATGCGTTCCCCGACTGGACACAGGTGCCCGACCGGCACCTGGTGGTGGCCCGACCGGGCCATCACGAGAGTCATGACCTAGGAGCTCCGTGAGCACTCCCGGCGCCATCCAGCTGGACGTCCACCTCTCCGACACCGATGCCGGCACCGCGCTGCGGTCCGACGTGACGCGCGGGCTCGCCGCGTCGCCGAAGGAGCTGCCGCCGAAGTGGTTCTACGACGCCCGGGGGTCCGAGCTGTTCGAGCGGATCACCGAGCTGCCCGAGTACTACCCGTTCCGCACCGAGCGGGCGCTGCTCACCGACTCCGTGGACGACATCGCCCGGTCCTCGGGGGCCGACACCGTCGTCGAGCTGGGGTCCGGGTCGTCGACCAAGACCCGGCTGCTGCTCGACGCGTTCGCCCGTGCCGGGACGCTGCGCCGCTACGTGCCCCAGGACGTCAGCGAGTCCGCCCTGCGCGGCGCCATCGACGAGCTGCACCGCGACTACCCGGAGCTGGAGCTGCACGGCGTGGTCGGCGACTTCACCCGCGACCTGGACCGGCTGCCCGGCGCCGAGCCCGGCGGGAAGCGGATGATCGCCTTCCTCGGCGGGACCATCGGCAACCTGATGCCCGGCCCGCGCCACGACTTCCTCCGCCACGTCCGCTCGGTGCTCCGGCCCGGTGAGCAGCTCCTGCTCGGCACCGGCCTGGCCACCGACCCGGCCGTGATGGTCCCCGCCTACGACGACGCCGCCGGGGTCACCGCGGAGTTCAACCGCAACGTGCTGCACGTGCTCAACCGCGAGCTCGACGCGACCTTCGACGTCGAGGCGTTCGACCACGTCGCCGTCTGGGACGCGGAGAACTCCTGGATCGAGATGCGGCTGCGCGCCACCCGCGACATGCGGGTGCGGATCGCCGACCTCGACCTCGACGTCGCGTTCGCGGCGGGGGAGGAGCTCGCCACCGAGATCTCGGCGAAGTTCACCCCCGCGACGGTCGACGCGTTCGCCGCCGCCGCCGGGTTCGCCACGACGCGGCGCTGGGTCGATCCCGACGCGCGGTTCGCGCTGACGCTGCTCACCGCCGCCTGAGGTCCGGCGGTGCTGCGCCGGCCGGGCGCAGCACCGCCGAGGGCGTGGTCCCGGTCTCCCGGCGGAACGCCGCGACGAACGCCGAGGGCGTCGCGTAGCCGACGTGCCGGGCGACCACGCCGACCGGGCGGCCCGCGGCCAGCTGCTCCAGCGCGACGCGCATCCGCAGCAGCGTCCCCGGGCCCGCTCGGGCGTCGCGGGCCCCGGCCCGGCCAGGTGTTCCAGCAGGGCGGCGACCCGCGGCTCGACCGCGAGCACGCACGGCGTGGGCCAGTCGATCGGGCAGCGGCCGGGCCACAGGTAGATCCCGCGCATCGCCGCGTTCTCGGTGGCGGCCGTGACGTGCGGGACCCCGGCCGGCAGCCACAGCGCCCGTCCGGGGCCGAGGACCCAGCTGGTGTCGGCGACGGTGACCCGCAGGACCCCGGCCGCCGCCCAGGCGAGCTGGTGGGCCGGGTGGGTGTGCTCGGCGAACGCGTACCCGCGGTCGAGTGGGATGCGGGAGACCAGCACCGCGGCGCCCGGCACGTCGGGGACGTGCGCGGGCAGGCCGGAACGCGACACGATGCGGCAGCCTCACGGCTCCCGGCCACCGCGGGTGGCGCCTAGCGTCGCGGGCATGGCCATGAACGCGCTGCACCGACGGATCTGCCGCTCCGACTCCTGGGCCGACCGGATGCACGGGACGACGCTGCCCTGGGCCGTCCGCGACGTCGACCTCACCGGAGAGGTCCTGGAGATCGGCCCCGGTTACGGCGTCACCACCCGCTGGCTCGCGCCGCGCACGGGGGTGCTGACCGCGCTGGAGGTCGACCCGGAGCTGGCCGCGGACCTGCGTGCGGACCTCGGGGGTGAGCTCGGCGTCGACGTCCGGCACGGCGACGGCGCCGCCCTGCCCTTCCCGGACGGCAGCTTCGACGCCGTCGTCTGCTTCACGATGCTCCACCACGTGCCGACGCCCGGCGAGCAGGACCGGCTCTTCGCCGAGGCCGCGCGGGTACTGCGTCCCGGTGGGACGTTCGCCGGCATCGACTCCCGGATGTCGCTGCGGTTCCGGACGATCCACATCGGGGACACCCTGACCGCGGTCGACCCGGCGACGCTGCCGCGGCGACTCGGGGCGGCCGGGCTCGTACGGCCGGAGACCGAGCCGGGTGCGCGGTCGTTCCGGTTCCGGGCCGGCCGCGGCTAGGGTCGAGTGCATGAGCACCGACTGGCGCCACGACGGCGTCCGGGTCATCCCCGGCGACATGCTCGACGCCAACACCCCGCAGACGCCCGGCATGCACCGCGCCGCCGCCGTCACCGGGGACCGGGCCGGCGCGCAGCGGCTGTGGGCGGGCACGGTGACCATCCACCCCGGTGCCCGCACCGGCGCGCACCACCACGGGGAGCTGGAGAGCGTCATCTACGTCGTCCGTGGCCGGGCCCGGATGACGTGGGGCGAGAACCTGGAGTTCACCGCCGAGGCCGGGCCGGGCGGGTTCATCTTCGTGCCGCCGTTCGTGCCGCACCAGGAGATCAACGCCCTCGACGACGAGCCGCTGGAGTGCGTGCTGACCCGCTCCGGTCAGGAGCCGATCGTGGTCAACCTCGACATCACCGGGGTGCCCGACCCCGAGCACGTCCCCTGGGTCGACCCCCTGCACCCACGGCACTGAGCAGCGTCACCGCGAGGGTGACCGCGAGCAGCGTCCCCAGCACGACGTCGATCACCGGCCACGCCCGCACCGACGGGTCCAGCCCCAGGGTGAACACGGCCAGCGGATCCACGAGCCGCCCGCGGTAGGCGAGCAGCGTCGCCGGGCCCAGCGCGAGCAGCAGCCCCACGACCCGGCCCACGGTGCCCGCCGGCCCCGGGTGCCGGCGACCCCACAGCGCCGCGAGCGCGAGCAGCACCAGCCCCGCCAGGATCAGCGGGAGCCAGGCCCGCCACAGCCCGACCGGCAGCACCGGCACCGCCGTCCCGTGCCGGAAGACCAGGCCCGGGACCTGCTGGGCGACCACCAGGACGGCGACCACCGCGGCGACGACCGGCGTCCCACGCGACGGCACCCCGGAGGACGGCGGCCCCTCGGACGGCCCCTCGGACGGCACGGCACTCACGGGGGCCGACGATACGGGGCCGTCCCGGCCGTCCGGCCGTCACCGCGTCGGGTGGGCGCCGCGGGGCGGTCCGACCGGTAGCGTCGGTGCCGATGCGGCGGCGGACGGACGAGCAGGCGGCCGCCCCGGTTCCGGCCGGGGCCCGCGACTCCGGGGCAACCCCGGGGTGCACCGGCACGATGCAGCACGGCGTCCCGCGCGCGGGTGGCAGGACAGCGCTGCCGGCGGCGCGCGGCGGACGGAGAACACCGGTCGACCCCCGCCGCCGCATCACCCCGCCGTCCGGGGGCCGCCGCACGGCACGGGGCCGCTGATGGCACCGGACCCGGCGGCGATCGCCGCGGCCGCCTGCGCCGGGCGCTGGGGCACGGACCCGCTGACCGAGCGGCTCGCCCGGCTCGGCGGCTGGTCGGGCCCCGACGAGCTGGCCGGCGTCGTGGGCGCCCTCGTCGCCCGGCGGCGCCGCGCCCCGCGCGGATCCCCGGCCGGTGTCGAGGCCGAGGTCGCCACGCTGCTGGCGGGGCCGCGCCGGCACCGGACGGTCGTCCAGCCCGACCCGGTGTGGCGCCTGCCGGTGCCGCGCTGGACGACCTGCCCGCCCTGGCCGCCGCCCTGCACCTCGACGACGGCGAGCTCGCCTGGTTCGCCGACCCCGGCGGCTGGCGGCGCCGCGCCCCGGACGGCCCGCTGACCCACTACCGGCGGCACTGGACACCGTCGCGCTCCGGGACGCCGCGCCTGGTCGAGGCACCCGCCCGCGGCTCGCCGAGCTGCAGCGCCGGATCGTGCGCAGCGTGCTCGACCGGATCCCGGTGCACCCGGCCGCGCACGGCCACGTCCGCGGCCGCAGCCCGCACACCCTCGCCGCGGAGCACCGGGCCCGGCCGATGGTGCTGCGCCTGGACCTGGAGGGCTTCTACTCCCACGTCACCGGCGGCCGGGTCGCCGGACTCCTGCTGGTCGCGGGGTACCCGCCCGCCGTCGCCGCCGCCGTCGCCGGGCTGCTCGTCATCACCACCCCGCCCGGGGTGCTGCGCGCCTGCCCGCACCGGGGCGACCCCGCCCCGCGACGACGGCTGCTCGATCGCCTGGCCGCACCGCACCTGCCGCAGGGGGCGCCGTCGTCGCCGACGGTGGCGAACCTGCTCACCTACGGGCTGGACCGGCGGCTGAGCGGCCTGGCCGCCGCGGTCGGCGCCGTCTACGGCCGCTACGCCGACGACCTCGTGTTCTCCGGCGACGCGACGCTGCCGGTGCAGGGCCTGGCGCAGCGGGTGGCCGCGATCGCCGCGGAGGAGGGCTTCCGCGTCCGCCCGGACAAGACCCGGATCATGCCCGCGCACCACCGGCAGAGGATCGTCGGGCTCGTCGTGAACGGCAGCGAGCCCGCGGCGTCGCGCCGCGACCACGACGAGCTCCGCGCGATCCTGCACAACGCGGCCAGCACCGGCCCGGACGCCCGGAACCGGGCCGGGCACCCCGCGTTCCGCGATCACCTGTTGGGACGGATCGCCTGGGTGGGGCACGGGCGCCCGGCCCGGGCGGCGCGACTGCGGGAGTTGTTCGACCGCATCGTCTGGTGAGCGGCCCGGGAGCGGAAACGGCGGGCGCCGGGGGAGCGCGGCGGCTACGGTGACGGCCGTGAGCAGCCCGGAGTCGAACAGGCGGTAGCCACCGGTCCCCACCGGTGGCGGCGACCTCCCCTGCCTGCTCCCGGTGACGAGGCCGGACCGGCGTCCGTTCCACGACCCCGTCACCCACGGAGTTCCACCGTGCTGCTCGTCGTCCTCGCCTGCGCCGTGTTCGCGCAGGCCACCTCGGAGTTCATGCTCGCCGGGCTCGTCCCGGACATCGCCGCCGACCTCGGCGTCACCCCGCTCGCCGCCGGGTCGTTGACCTCGGCGTTCGCCGTCGGGATGGTCGTCGGCGCGCCGCTCGTGGCGCTCGCCGCCCGTCGGCTGCCACCGCGGCTCGCGCTGCGGGGGTTCCTCGCCGCGTTCGTCGCTGTGCACGTCGCCGGGGCGCTGGCCCCCGGACTCGGGGTCCTGCTGGTCACCCGGGTGCTCGCGGCGCTGTGCACCGCCGGGTTCCTCGCCGTGGCCCTGTCGGTCGCGGTCGCCGCCGTGCCGCCGGAGCGCACCGCCCGCGCGACCGCGACCCTGCTGTCCGGCACGACCCTCGCCCTGATCGCCGGCGTGCCGGCCGGGGCGCTGGTGGGGCAGGCGTTCGGCTGGCGGGCGACGTTCTGGTCGGTCGCGGCGGTCGCCGCCGTCGCGCTGGTGGGGGTCGTCGCCGGGGTCCCGGCCGACGACGGCGGCCGGGCACCCGCGCCCGGTCCGCGGGCCGAGCTGACGGTGCTGCGCCGGGGCCCGGTCGTCCGGACACTCGCGCTCGGCGCGCTGGTGAACGGCTCGACGTTCGCCGCGCACACCTACCTGTCCCCGCTGCTGGCGACGGCGGGCGGCCCGCCCGCGGTGCCCGCCGGCCTGTTGCTGTTCGGGGTCGGCGCCGTCGCCGGGGTGGGCGTCGCGGGCCGGTTCGCCGACACCCGCACCCGTCCGCTGCTGCTCGTCGCGGGCGGCGCGCTGCCGCCGGGCTGGGTGGCGCTCGCCGTCGGTGCCGCGCACCCGGTGGCGGTCCTCGCGCTGGTGGGCCTGCTGGGCGCGCTCGGGTTCGCGGTCGGCTCGACGCTGATCGCGCGGGCGCTGACGCTCGCCCGCGAGGCGCCGACCCTCGGCGGCGCGGTCGCCACCGCGTCGCTGAACGCCGGGGCGACGGTGGGCCCGCTGCTGGGCGGTGCGGGACTCGCCGTCGCCGGGCCCACCGGTCCGGTGTGGACGGCGGCGGCGCTGGCCCTGGTCGCCGCGCCGCTGCTGGCGAACGTCGCCCGCCCGCCACGTGCTGCAACGGACCCTGTCATCACTTCCGATGAACGGCCGTCCGGTCGATAACGACGTGCTCCGTCCGGAGCGATCCACCGGGCGTACGGGCCGTGTCGGGCGGCCCCCGAGGTCGACCGGGGAGACCGCGCGATGATCCTGCACCGCCGCGCACGCCGTTCCGTGCCCCGCCTCGTCCTGGCCGCTGTGGTGCCGGCGACGACGGCCGCCGCGCTCTGCGTCGCGTCGTTCGCCTCCGCGGCGCCGGTGGTCGCCGGGCCGGCGGCCCTGCGGGCGGCGGCGTCGGGGCCGAGCGCGGTGGCGCGGGACTTCCCGGCGCCGGTGGTCCCGGACGGGATCGTGCCCGACGCGCCGCTGGAGTCGTTCGTCCCGGAGCCGGTGGTCTACACCTGTGAGCCGTGGGCGGACGCCAAGTTCGGGGACCCGGCGCACCCGAACGACATCACCAACAAGGCCTGCCCCGAGCCGAACGCCGCGAAGGAGCAGGCGCAGCGGGAGTACCTGGAGCAGCAGCGACGGCAGAATGGCGAGTACGTGGACCCGGCCGAGCTGGTCGCCCGAGGCCAGTACGAACCGGGCGCGGGCTACCCGGTGGGCTCGGCCGAGCGGGCGAGATGTCTGCAGAACCCTCTCGACCCGATCTGCGGGGGCTGAGCCGTGCACGCGACGCTCCTACGGTGGCTCTCACTGGTCGGGGTCCTCGTCGTACTCACGACCGGCGTGGTCACCGCGTTGGTCGTGATGCCTGCCTCGAATCCGGTCGCCGCACCGCCCGCGCCTCCCGCGGTCGCCGTGGTCGTTCCCCCACCGGTCGCCACCGCGGCGTCGGCGACGGGGGTGGACGCGGTCGAGCAGACCCCGCGCACGACGGCTCCCGCCGCGACCCCGGCGCCCGTCCCACCGTCGGCCGTGGCCGGGACGGACCTCGACGGGCTCTGGGCGCGCTGGCAGCAGCTGAACGACGTCTGCCGCGGCGAGACCGGCCCGGACAGCGACCGGGCCTGCGTCGACCGTGCCGAGGTGCAGGAACGCCATGCGCGACGCAGCGCCGACGAGTTCCTGACCGCGTGGCGGGCCGGTGACGCCACCGGGATGCGCCGGCTCAGCGCCGACGACGCCACGGACAACGTCGGCCGCCCCCTGGTGCCGAACCTGCTCGCGTTCATCCCCGCCGAGTCGCGTGTCGAGCTGAACTACGACGTCGTCGGCTCCGGCCGGGTGTCCGCCTTCATGACGACGACCGGCGGCGGCCCCGCCCTCTATCTGGAGTGGGACATGGACTACGAGCGCGGATGGGTCGTGGCGAGCTACGCACCCGACGTGGGCTGACCACCGAGCCGCTCGTCGCCGTACACCGTCCGCGCAGCTCAACGGGCACTCATCGAACGCATGGTCGAGTAGAATCAGATGCGTGGACGAGCTCTGGAAGACCGACGACGAGGACCTTCTCGTCGCGATCGCGGCCGTCCAGGAACGGATCAACCGCGAGTCCGCGTCCCTGGTCGCCCTCGTCGCCGAGGTCGCCACCCGCGGTCTGGCCGGGGCGAAGGGGTTCCGGGACACCGCGGACCTGCTGCGCGCGGTGCAGAACGTCGGGGCGTCCACCGCCCGTGCCCGGGTCGACGCCGCCCGGAAGCTCTCGCCGCTGTTCCTGATCACCGGTGACCAGGTCGACCCCGAGCTGCCGGTGCCGGCGGAGGCGTTCGAGCAGGGCGCGGTGACCCCCGAGCACGTGCGCGTGATCATCCGGGTGCTCGCCTCGCTGCCCCCGCATCTCGGCGAGCACCGGCCGGTGCTGGAGGCCGACCTCGTCGCCCACGCCGGGACCCTGGATCCCGATGCGGTGGACACGCTCGGCAGGCGGGCCGTCGCGCTGCTGGATCCCGACGGGCCGCGTCCGCGGGAACCGAAGCCGACCCGGAACCGGCTCGCGTTGCGTCCGCAGGGGTCGGGGTTCGAGGCGCGGGGCTGGTTGGACACCGAGTCCGCCGCGGTCCTGCGCAGCGCGCTGTCGCCGCTGACCGCCCCGGTCCCGCCCGACGGCGCCGGGCAGGCACGGGACGAACGCTCCACGGCCGAGCGCAACGGGGACGGTCTGGTCGAGCTGGCCCGTCGGTTGCTGGCGGTCGGGGACCTCGGCGTCGAGAACGGGCAGTCGGTGGCGCTGACCGTGACGGTGCCCCTGGAGACCCTGACGTCGGGTGCCGGGGCCGGGTTGCTCGGGTTCGGTGCGGGTGGGTCGTCCGCGGCGATTGCGGCGCAGGACGCTCTGCGGTTGGCGTGTGATGCGCGGGTGGTGCCGATCGTGCTGGCGTCGACGGGCGAGCCGTTGTTCGTCGGCCGGGAGTCGCGGTTGGCGAACCGGGCGCAGCGTCGGGCGTTGGCCCAGCGCGACGGCGGGTGCGCCTTCCCGGGGTGCGAGGCGCCGCCGCAGTGGTGCGTGGCCCACCACGTCCGGCACTGGGCCCACGGTGGATGCACCGACCTGACGAACCTGGTGCTGCTGTGTCCGCACCACCATCGCATGATCCACATCGGGGACTGGGCGGTCGAGATCGACGGCGGGTTCCCGGTGTTCCATCCACCGCCCTGGGTGCCGGGCGGGCCCCGGCGCAACCCGCTCCACCGGCCCGACCTGCCCGTCCCACGAAGCCCTCGGCACAGTGCTCCGGTGCTGCTCGACGCCGTCCTGGCCTCGTCGTGAGCGGCCTACGCGGGCGCCGCGGTCACAGCGACTCCCACTCCAGCTCCGGGCCGGGCGGCCACGGCCGCTCCCACCCGCCCAGGCGCAGCACCGCGTCGACGACGTCGCCGGTGAACCCCCACACCACCACGTCGCCGCCCACCCGGAACCCGGGGCCCCGCCAGGCCCCGCCGCCGGCCCGGAGCCGGAACCGGTGCGCCGGGTCGGCCAGCGCCGCCAGCGGCACGTGCAGCACCGCCTCGGTCTCGGCCGGGTCGACCGCGTGCAGCCGGGTCGGCGTCCGCCAGTGCCCGAGCACCGCGGTCACGTGGAACCCGGTCAGCAGGATCAGACGCGGCAGCATCGCGACGACGTCCACACCGGACGGGTCCAGCCCGGTCTCCTCGGTGGCCTCCCGCAGCGCCGTCGCGGCCGGGTCGGTGTCGCCCGGGTCCGCGCGGCCCCCGGGGAAGGAGATCTCCCCGGAGTGGTGGCGCAGTCGTCGGGCCCGCCGCTGCAGCACGACCTCCGGTCCGTCCGGGCCCTGGCCGAGCAGTACCAGAACGGCCGACTGCCGGGGCCCGACGTGGTCGGGGGGCAGGTCGTTCGCGCTGATATCGCGCGGCCCGGCGTGCTCCAGCCCGCGCAGCAGCGGCCCCATCCAGTCCGGGGCCCGGCCGGGGTCGGGCCGGGCGGCGTGGAGCCAGCGCCGGGCCGCGGCGACGTCACACATACGGCCGGGTGATCATCTCCAGATAGTGACCGGCCGGGTCGAGGAAGTACACCCCGCGCCCGCCGTGCTCCTGGTTGCTCTCCCCGGGACGCGTGCGCTGCGGGTCGGCCCAGTGCTCCGTCCCGTCCTCGACGAGCCGGGCGTACGCGCGGTCGAACAGCGCGTCGTCGACGAGGAACGCGTAGTGCTGCGGCTGGATCTCGGGCACCACGTCGAGCGGCAGGTCGGCGAACTGGAGGAGGACACCGCCGTCGAGGGCGAGGTTGGTGAACGGCCCCCAGGACGGCGCCTGCGCCGCCTCCAGGACGTGCCGGTAGAACGCGGCGGAGGCCACCCGGTCCCGGGCGGCGATGATCGTGTGGTTGAACGTGCAGGCCATACGGGTCTCCTGACGACAGCGGGGACCACGCGCACGACCTGCGGGAGGAGCTGCGCCCGCGGGCCCGTGCGGGACTGGCGGGAACTCCTTCCGGCTGGGCCCATCGGGGGCGCACCGCGGAGGTTATCAGCGCAGGGCGGCGTTGCCGATGTCCTGCGCGGTCCGCAGCCCCGGGCCGACCGGCACCCGGCCGGCGAACAGCTCGTCGAGCGCGGGCTCCATCGCCGTCGTCGCCGCGCCCACCTTCGGGCCGGACGGGGCCGGGGTCGTCGGGCCGTCCGCGACGAACTCCCGGGTGTCGACGCCGCGGCGCGCCCAGTAGTCGAACCAGCCACGCTGGGCCGCGGTCACCGCGGGCAGCCCGGCGCCGCTGTCGCCCACCGGGGCGGCTCCCTCGGGGGAGCCCAGCCAGCGCAGCACCCGCAGGATCTCCGGGCGCCTCGGGCTGTCGGCGTTGCCGGCGGCCACGATGCTCGACACCACGCTGACCCGGCCCCGCGGGCCCTCGACCATGGGGGCGACGCCCCAGTCGAACGTGGCGCCCTCGGCGATGTTGGCCAGGTTGTAGGTGCCGCTCTGGAACAGCGCCATCCGGCCCTGCAGGAACTGGTCGCGGCTGAAGTCCGGGTTCTGGTTCGTGTCCGCCGCGGACGGCGCCACCCGCTCGGTGTTGATCATGTTCACCAGGTAGCCGAACGCCTGCTCGCCCGCGGGCGTCGCGACGTCGAAGGTCTCGTCGGGCGCCTGGAGCCGGCCACCCGCCGAGCCGAGGAAGTCGAGGTAGATCGCCTGCAGGTCCCGGGCGGCGTTGAAGCCGTACTGGCGCACGGTGCCCGGGTCGAACCCGGGGGTGCCGGCGCTGCGTCCGGCGGCGTCGCGGGTGAGCTTCCGGGCGGCGGGGAGCAGGGTGTCACGGGCCGGGTCGGTGGGGTCCCAGCGCAGCGCGGCCGGGTCGACGCCCGCCGCGCGGACGAGGTCCTTGTTGTAGAACACGGCGATCCGGCCGTCGGTCACCACCGGGACGCCCCACAGGGTCCCGCCGCGGGTGTACTGCGCGGCGGCGGCGTCCACCCAGCCGGCGCGCTGGTCGGCGAGCGCGGCACCGACGTCGATCAGTCTCCCGGCGTCGGCGAACGCCCCGAAGTTCGACGAGTTGACCCAGTAGACGTCGGTCGCGGTGCCGGACGCGACGTCCAGCGGCAGCGAGGTGAAGTAGTCCGTGAACGGTACCTGCACGAGCTCGACCCGGATGTCCGGGTTGGCCTGCGAGAACGCCGCGAACGAACGCTCGTAGGCCGCCGCGACCCGGGTGTCCCACAGCCGCAGCGTCACCGTGGTGACGCCGTCGGCGTCGTCGTCGAAACGGGACGCCGGTGAGCACGCCGCCAGCAGCAGCACCCCGACCAGCGCCAGAGCGGCGCCCATCCGCCGTCTCACCGGAACCCCGTGATCGTGATCGAGCGGACCACGCTGCGCTGGAACACCAGGAACAGCACGATCAGCGGGACGATCGCCACCGTCGTCGCCGCCATCACGACCGGCCAGTTCCCGTTGTACTGCGTCTGCAGCCCGGCGGTCGCCACCGTCATCACCTGCCAGGTCCGGCCGGAGGTGATGACCAGCGGCCACAGGAAGTTGTTCCAGTGCGTCACCACGGTGATCACCGCCAGCGTCGTGAGGATCGGCCGGCTCACCGGTACCACGACGTGCCGCAGGATCCCGATCGTCCCGGCGCCGTCGAGCCGGGCGGCGTCGATCAGGTCCTGCGGGATGGTCCGGAAGTGCTCACGCAACAGGAAGATCGCGAACGGCGACCCGAGCACGTAGGGCAGCACCAGCGCCCAGAACGTGTTCCGCAGCCCCACCTCGGTCATCATCAGGTACAGCGGGATCACCGTCACCGCCTGCGGCACCATCAGCGTCCCCAGGTACACCCAGAACAGCGCGTCCCGGCCGGGGAACTCCAGCCGCGCGAACGCGTACGCCGCCAGCACCGAGAACAGCAGCTGCCCCACCAGGACGACGACCACCACCTGGGCGGTCACCGCGATCGGGGTCACGAAGTCGTAGTCCCGGCCGAACAGGGTCACGATGTTCTCCACCGTCGGCGGGGCCGGCGGTGACAGCACCGGCGTCGACGCGAACTGCCGGGTCGTCTTCAGCGCCGTCGTCACGCTCAGCACGAACGGCGCCAGCGTCGCCACCGCGCCCACCAGCAGCGCGACCAGCACGGCCGCGTCGACGAGCCTGCCGCGCCTCACGAGTCGAGCTCGTAGGTCGTGCGACGGCTGAACCACCGCTGCTGGGCCACGGTCACCACCACCAGGATCACGAACAACACCACCGCCATCACCGCGGCCTGCCCGACCGCGCGGTTCTCGAACGCCTCGTAGTAGATCCGCCCCGCGACGACGTCGGTGACACCCTGCGGGCCGCCGTTCGGCGTGAGGGCGTACACCGAGTCGAACACCTGGAAGCTGGAGATCACCCCGGTGACCAGCACGAAGAACAGCGTCGGGCGCAGCAGCGGCAACCGGATCCGCCACAGCAGCTGCCACGCCGAGGCCCCGTCGAGCCGGGCCGCCTCCACGATCGTGTCCGGGATGGCGCGCAGCCCGGCCAGGAAGAACAGGGCGACGTAGCCGACCTGGGTCCAGGCGGTCACCGCGGCGACCGACGGCAGCGCCAGCGCCGGGTCGGCCAGCCACTCGACGCGGATCCCGAGCAGCGCGTTGAGCGCGCCGTCGGTGGGGGACAGGATCCACCGCCACACCACGCCCAGCACCAGCGGCGCGCAGATCCACGGCAGCACGAAGACCACCCGGAACACCGTCGTCCCGGACAGCCCGCGGTCCAGGAGCAGCGCGGCCGCCAGCCCGAGCACGGTCTGCACCGGGATGACGATGAGTACGAAGAACGCCGTCACCAGCAGGGACCGCGCGAACCGGCCGTCCGCGGCGACCGCGGCGACGTTGTCCAGCCCGACGAAGGTCCGCGGCCCGACCAGGTCCCACCGGAACAGCGCCAGCCCCAGCACGATCAGCACCGGGACCAGCAGGAACAGCACCACGCCCACCAGGCTGGGGGCCAGCAGCAGGTACGCGGTGCGGGTGTCCCGCCGGGACCGGCTCACGTCCCGTGGGCGAAGCCCGCGGCCTCGCTCCCGCGGACGGGACCGGCCTGGCGGCGCAGCCGCTCCAGCAGCCGCGCCAGGTCGTCGAGCAGCAGCGCGGCCAGGTCGTGGCTGAACCCGTTGCGGACCACGATCCGCAGCGCCGCCAGGTCCTCCCGGTTCCCCGGGAACGTGTACGCCGGGACCAGCCACCCCGTCTCGCGCAGACCCGCCGACACGTCGAACACCGAGAACGGCTCGCCGTCGGCGACGGTGAACGCGAACACCGGCAGCTGCGAGCCGTCGGTGAGCAGCCGGAACGCGCCCGTCGCCTCGATCCGCCGGGCCAGCCCGGTCGCGATCTCCCGGCAGGTGCCCTGCACCCGGGCGTAGCCCTCGTGCCCCAGCCGCAGGAAGTTGTAGTACTGGGCGATCACCTGGCCGCCGGGGCGGGAGAAGTTCAGTGCGAACGTCGGCATGTCACCGCCGAGGTAGTTCACCCGGAACACCAGGTCCTCGGGCAGCGCGTCCGTGTCGCGCCACACCGCCCACCCGACGCCCGGGTGCACCAGGCCGTACTTGTGGCCGGAGGTGTTGATCGATGCCACCCGCGGCAGCCGGAAGTCCCACTCCAGGTCCGGGTCGCAGAACGGCGCGATCATCGCCCCGGACGCGCCGTCGACGTGCACCGGCACGTCCAGCCCGGTGCGGGACTGCAGGTCGTCGAGCGCCGCGCACAGCTGCGCGATTGGCTCGTAGCTGCCGTCGAAGGTGGACCCCAGGATCGCGACGACGCCGATGGTGTTCTCGTCGCACAGCGCGACGGCCTCCTCGACGCCCAGGTGCAGCCGGTCGCCCTCCATCGGGACCAGCCGCGGCTCCACGTCCCAGTAGTTCGCGAACTTGTCCCAGCAGATCTGGACGTTCACGCCCATCACGATGTTCGGCCGGTCCGCCGGGAGACCCGCCGCCTTCCGCCGGTGCTGCCAGCGCCGCTTGAGCGCCAGCCCGCCGAGCATGCACGCCTCCGACGACCCCGTCGTCGAGCAGCCCACGGCCCGCCCCGGGTCGGGGGCGTGCCACAGGTCGGCGAGCATCCGCACGCACCGCTGCTCCAGGTCCGCGGTCCGCGGGTACTCGTCCTTGTCGATCATGTTCTTGTCGAAGGACTCGGCCATCAGCCGCTCGGCCTGGGGCTCCGCCCACGTCGTGACGAACGTGGCGAGGTTCAGCCGGGCGTTGCCGTCGAGCATCAGCTCGTCGTGCACGACCTGGTAGGCGACCTCCGGGTGCATCCCGGTGCCGGGGATGCGGAAGCGGGGGATGTCGACAGGCTCGGAGGCGAAGACGGGGTTGACCGGGACCGCGCGGTCGTCGCCGCGGTCCTCCGAGGGTGAGTGCGCACCGGGCATGATCCGAACCTAGGACCGATCGGCCCGGTCCGCTCAGGTTCCGAGCAGCTTCTTCTGGACCTTGCCCATCGGGTTGCGGGGCAGGGCGTCCAGGAACACGACCTCGCGCGGCCGCTTGTGCCAGGACAGCTGCCCGGCGACGTGGTCGATGAGGGCCTGTCCGTCGCGGGTGTCGCCGACGACGTAGGCGACGATCCTCTGGCCGAGGTCGGGGTCGGGGGCGCCGACGACGGCGACCTCGGACACGGCGGGGTGGTCGAGCAGGACGGCCTCGATCTCGCCGGACCCGATCCGGTAGCCGCCGGACTTGATGAGGTCGGTGGACTCGCGGCCGACGATGCGGTGGAACCCGCCCGCGTCGCGGACGGCGAGGTCACCGGTGCGGAACCAGCCCTCGCCGGCCCAGCACTCGTCGTTCGCGTCCGGGCGGTTCAGGTAGCCGTCGAACAGCATCGGGCCGCGGACCTCGAGGCGCCCGACGGTCTCGCCGTCGTCGGGGACGTCCTCGGGTGCCTCGTCGGACGCGGGGAGCAGCCGGGTCTGCGCGCCCGGGACGGGCAGTCCGACCCAGCCGGCGCGGCGCTCCCCGGAGGCGTGTGCGGACAGGGTGATCATGGTCTCGGTCATGCCGTAGCGCTCGACGGGTGCCTGCCCGGTGAGCGCGGCGATCCGGTCGAACAGCGATGCGGGCAGGGGCGCGCTGCCCGACACCAGCAGCCGGGCCCGGGACAGGGCGCGGGCGGCGTCGGGCTCGTCGACGATCCGGTTCCACACCGTCGGCACCCCGAAGTACATCGACGCCCCGACCGCGGCGTAGCGGGCGGGCTGCGGCTTCACCGTGTGCACGACCCGCGACCCGCGGCGCAGCGACCCCAGCACACCCAGGATCAGGCCGTGCACGTGGAACAGGGGCAGGCCGTGGGCGACGGTGTCGTCGGGGGTCCAGTCCCAGACCTCGTACAGGGCGTCGAGGCCGGCGGCGATCGCGGCGCCGGACAGCTGGGCGCCCTTGGGGCGGCCGGTGGTGCCGGAGGTGTAGAGCAGCATCGCGGTGGCCGCGGGGTCGACCGGGCGCGTGCCGATCGGCTGCGACCCCGGGAGGACCACGGGGAGGTCGACGTCGTCGGGTCGTTCCCCGGCCCACGCGGTGGCGCCGGAGTCGGTGAGGACGTGGCCGCGCTCGGCGGGTCCGGAGTCCGGCGGCACGGGCACGACCGGCACGCCGGCGAGGATCGCGCCGGTGACGGCGACGACGGTGTCGATCGAGGCGGTCGCGTGCACCGCGACCGGGCCGTCCGCGGGGATGCCCGCGGCGAACCGGCCCGCCCGGTCGACGAGCTCGGCGCGCGAGAGCACGTCGTCGCCGACGGTGACGGCGCGGTCGAGGTCGTGGCTGTCGGTGAGCGAGGTGAGGAACAACGTCGTTCTCCTGGTGGTGACGGGGTCAGACCGCCATGGCGGGCAGCACGAGGGCTCCCACCAGCGCGATCGGGCCGATGACGACCATGGACAGGCCCCAGCGGGTCAGCAGCGCGGTCATGCGGGGACGTTCCTGCTCGTCGACGGTGGTGGCGACCAGCGTCGCACCCACCGTCGAGAAGGGTGACACGTCCACGATGGACGAGCAGACCCCCAGTGCGCAGATCAGCGCCCAGCCCGGGATCCCGCCCTGCTGGACCAGCGGGATCGCCAGCGGCACCAGCGCGGCGAGGATGCCGGTGGTCGACGCGAACGCCGACACCAGCCCGCACACCGCGCAGACCACGAGGGCGGCGAGCAGCGGGACGGTGAGGCTCGCGGCGAGGTCACCCAGCAGGTCGACCGAGCCGATCTCCTGCAGCACACCGACGTAGGTGATGATGCCGCCCACCAGCAGGACGGTGGACCAGTCGATCTCCTTCAGGGCGCCGCGGCCGCTGTCCGGGTCGACCAGGGTGAGCACCGCGCCGAAGGCGAAGGCCAGCACCCCGACGTCGGGCTCGGCGCCGAGCACCGCCAGCACGACGACCGCCGCGACCAGACCGAGCATCGCGACGACGGTGATCCAGTGCGTCATGCGGAACGGCTCGCGGGCCGGGGGCTCCTCGTCGCCGGGCACCTCGGGCCCGGCGCCGCCGCCCGTCGTGACCGGGACGCGGCTGCGGGCGGAGAACATCAGGTAGGACGCGCCCAGCAGCACCAGGTTCGCGATGATCGCGACCGCGAACAGGGTCAGCGGGTTGAGGGCGATGCCCGCCGCCGACGCCGTCCCCCAGGTGACGATCCCGAACAGCGACGTCGGCGCGAATCCGCCCGCCGACAGCCCGGTGCCGATGGCCAGCGCCATCAGCATCGGGTCGATCCCGCGCCGGTGCGCCACCGTCATCCCGATCGGCGCCATGACCAGCCCGCCCAGTGGCGAGCCCATCGCCGACACCACACCGGTGAGCACGAAGAACGTCAGCGGCAGCGCCGCGGTCCGGTCGCCGACGACGACCAGCGCCCGGTCCACCAGCCGGCCGATGGTGCCGTTGGACTTCGCGATCCCGAAGAAGAACGTCACCCCGACCAGCAGGACCAGGATGTCGACGGGAAAGCCCGCGACGATGTCGTCGAGCGGCAGGCCCGCGACGAGCAGCCCCATGCCGGCGGCGGCCGCGAACATGACGATCCCGATGTGGGACCGGCGGACCTCGGCGATCACGAAGACCGCCGCGAACACCACCAGCGTGATGACCTGCACCGCCATGCCTACCCCCGTTGGTACGCGCTTGTCGTGTCGGTCCATCTGGTGGCACAGTGGTTCGTACAGTGGACCGTCTGGGAGCGGACAGTAGGTCGCCCGAACGGGGGAGGTCAACACCGGACATGGCTCCGACCAACAGCGTCGTCTCCGCGGTCCGCGTGCTGGAGGCGGTGGGGGAGCGGCAGCCCGTGGGGCTGTCCGACCTCGCCCGCGCCGTCGCGCTGCCGAAGTCCACCGTGCAGCGGATCCTGCGCACCCTGGGCGAGGTCGGCTGGTGCGTCGCCGACGACACCGCGCGCTGGCGGCTCACCTACCGGGCGTTCGCCGTCGGCAACCAGGCCCGCGACGCCGGGGGCCTGCGCGCGGTGGCGGTCCCGGTGCTGCACGAGCTGCAGCTCGCGACGGGGGAGACCGTGCACCTGGCCGCCCCGGACGGCCGCGAGCTGGTCCTGCTCGAACGGCTCGACACCGCGCACCGGCTGCGCGCGTTCCTGCCGCTGGGCCACCGCATCCCGCTGCACGCCTCGGCCACCGGCCAGGCCTACCTCGCCGCCTGCACCCCGGCGGAGGTCGACGCCTACCTCGCCGGCCCGCTGGAACCCTCCACCCGGCACACCGTCGTCGACCCCGACCTGCTGCGGGCCCGGATCGCCGAGGTGCGCGAGCGCGGGTGGTCGGTCAATCCCGAGGGGCTCTCCGACGGCATCGCCGCGGTCGGCGCCCCCGTCCTCGGTCCCGACGGCCGTCCGGTCGGGGCGCTGTCGGTGTCCGGCCCCACGGTGCGCATGTCCGAGGAGGTCTTCGACGACCACGGCCGCGCCGCCGCCGACGCGGCCCGGCGCATCTCCCGCGACCTGGGGGCCCGCCCGTAGGAACGACCCCGCAGGAACGACCCCGCAGAACGACGGAGCCCGCCCCTCGGTGAGGGGACGGGCTCCGTGTGGTGGTGGGTGCTGCGCGCGTCAGCTCTTCAGCATGCCCCGCAGGACGTACTGCAGGATGCCGCCGTTGCGGTAGTAGTCCGCCTCACCGGGGGTGTCGATCCGGACCTTCGCGTCGAACTCGACGGTCTCGCCGGAGTCCTTCGTCGCGGTCACGTGCACCGACTTCGGGGTCCTCCCGTCGTTCAGCTCGGTGATGCCGGCGATGTCGAAGGTCTCGGTGCCGTCGAGCCCGAGGCTCGTCGCCGACTCGCCGTCCGGGAACTGCAGCGGGACGACGCCCATGCCGATCAGGTTCGAACGGTGGATCCGCTCGAAGGACTCGACGATGACGGCGCGCACGCCCAGCAGCGCGGTGCCCTTGGCCGCCCAGTCACGCGAGGAGCCGGAGCCGTACTCCTTGCCGCCCAGCACGACCAGCGGGGTGCCCTGCGCGGCGTAGTTCTGCGCGGCGTCGTAGATGAACGACTGCGGCGCCCCGTCCTGGGTGAAGTCGCGGGTGTAGCCACCCGAGACGTCGTCGAGCAGCTGGTTGCGCAGCCGGATGTTCGCGAACGTGCCGCGGATCATCACCTCGTGGTTGCCGCGCCGCGAACCGAAGGAGTTGTAGTCCTTCTTCTCGATGCCGTGGGAGTCCAGGTACTCCGCGGCCGGGGTGCCCGGCTTGATCGCACCGGCCGGCGAGATGTGGTCGGTGGTGACCGAGTCGCCGAGCAGCGCGAGCACACGGGCGCCGGAGATGTCGGTGACCGGGTCCGGCTCGCCCTTCATGCCCTCGAAGTACGGGGGCTTGCGGACGTAGGTGGACTTCTGGTCCCACTCGAAGGTCCGGCCCTCCGGGGTGGGCAGCGCGCGCCAGCGGTCGTCGCCACGGAACACGTCGGAGTAGCTCTTGGTGAACATCTCCGAGGTGATCGAGGAGTCCACGACCGCGTTGATGTCCTCGGTCGAGGGCCAGATGTCGCGCAGGTAGACCTCGGCGCCGTCCGAGTCCCGGCCCAGGGGCTGGTTCTCGAAGTCGAAGTCCATCGTCCCGGCCAGCGCGTAGGCGATGACCAGCGGCGGGGACGCCAGGTAGTTCATCTTGACGTCGGGGTTGATCCGGCCCTCGAAGTTCCGGTTGCCCGAGAGCACCGAGACGACGGTGAGGTCGTTGTCGTTGACCGCCGCCGAGATCTCCTCCGGCAGCGGGCCGGAGTTGCCGATGCAGGTGGTGCAGCCGTAGCCGACGAGGTTGTAGCCGAGCTTGTCGAGGTAGGGCCAGAGACCGGCCTTCTCGTAGTAGTCGGTGACGACCTGGCTGCCCGGGGCCATCGAGGTCTTGACCCACGGCTTGGTGGTCAGGCCCTTCTCGACCGCGTTCTTCGCCAGCAGCGCCGCGCCGAGCATGACGCTGGGGTTCGAGGTGTTGGTGCAGGAGGTGATCGAGGCGATCACCACGGCGCCGTGGTCGAGCACGAACTCGCCGCGCGAGTCGGACTTCACGGTGACCGGCTTGGACGGGCGGCCCTCGCAGCCGTCCGCGGCCGACATGACGACCGGCGCGGCGTCGTCGTCGGCGAAGGAGAGCGCCGGGGCGTCGCTGGCCGGGAAGGACTCGTTCGACGACTCGTCCACGCCGGCGAGCGGGCTCGGGGCCACGCCGTCGTCGGTGTAGTCGTGCACGGTCTTGCGGAACGCCGGCTTGGCGTCGGTCAGCTCGATGCGGTCCTGCGGGCGCTTCGGGCCGGCGATCGACGGGACGACCGTCGACAGGTCGAGCTCGAGGGTCTCGGAGAAGACCGGCTCGTGGTCCGGGTCGTGCCAGAGGCCCTGCTCCTTGGCGTAGGCCTCGACCAGCGCGATCTGCTCCGCCGAGCGGCCGGTCAGCTTCAGGTAGCGGACGGTCTCCTCGTCGATCGGGAAGATCGCCGCGGTCGAGCCGAACTCCGGGCTCATGTTGCCGATGGTGGCGCGGTTGGCCAGCGGCACCGCGCCGACGCCGGCGCCGTAGAACTCGACGAACTTGCCGACGACGCCCTGGCGACGCAGCATCTCGGTGATCGTGAGCACCACGTCGGTGGCGGTCACACCGGTCGGGATCTCCCCGGTCAGCTTGAAGCCGAGCACCTGCGGGATGAGCATCGAGACCGGCTGGCCGAGCATCGCGGCCTCGGCCTCGATGCCGCCGACGCCCCAGCCCAGCACGCCCAGGCCGTTGACCATGGTGGTGTGGGAGTCGGTGCCGACCAGGGTGTCGGGGTAGGCCTGCCCGTTGCGCGGCATGACCACGCGCGCCAGGTTCTCGATGTTGACCTGGTGCACGATGCCGGTGCCGGGCGGGACGACCTTGAACTCGTCGAAGGCGCCCTGGCCCCAGCGCAGGAACTGGTAGCGCTCCTTGTTGCGGCCGTACTCGAACTCGATGTTGCGCTCGAACGCGTCGGCGGTGCCGAAGAAGTCGATCATCACCGAGTGGTCGATGACCAGCTCGGCGGGCGCGAGCGGGTTGACCTTGGACGGGTCGCCGCCCATCTCGGTCACGGCCTCGCGCATGGTCGCCAGGTCGACGACGCAGGGCACGCCGGTGAAGTCCTGCATGATCACCCGGGCGGGGGTGAACTGGATCTCGGTGTCCGGGTCGGCCTGCGGGTCCCAGTTCGCCAGGGCGGTGATGTGGTCCGCCGTGACGTTCGCACCGTCCTCGGTGCGGAGCAGGTTCTCGAGCAGGACCTTCAGGCTGAACGGCAGGCGCGCGGAGCCCTCCACCGCGGAGAGCCGGAAGATCTCGTAACCGGTGCCCCCGACGTCGAGCTGTCCTCGGGCGCCGAAGCTGTCGGTGCTGGCCACTTGGTGGTCCTCCCGTGGTGGTGGGCGGTCGCTTTGTCCGGTGCGGTGAACGCGCCCCGCCTCGCGGGCCGGGGGTGCTCACCTGCGTCGTGCCGGAGTCTCGCGCACCGCCGTGCCGGCAGCAGCGCGGACCCTCGTGACGCAAATAGTACGCCTGTCCTATAAGCCTGGCGAGGCGGGTGTGGCCGGGGTCGCGGTGCCGTCACGGGTGTGGTGTCCCTCGTGCGGTGGACGGGTCCGGTGTGTCGCACGGGGTTCGGGTGACGCGAGTGGCACTGTTCCCAGTCGATTCCCCGTCGATCCCGCCCGCCCCCCCGGAAGGAACCTCCCCGTGACGCGCCAGCCGTCGGCGACCCTCGTCGTGGTGGCCGTGCTCGTCGCGGTCGCGCTGGCCTCGCCCGGGGTGGGCGCGGCCGCGACCGTCGTCGTGCCCGCCGCCGCGGTGCTCCCGGCCCAGCCGCCGCCCCCGCCGCCGCCGAACCCCGGCGACGACGAGCTGGAGCGCAGCCGCCAGTCGGTGCAGGACCGGGCCGCCGAGGTCGGCCGGCTCACCGCCCGCCTCGCCGAGCTCGACGCGCAGGCCGAGCAGCTGCAGATGGAGGTCGCGGGGCGCAACGAGGAGGCGCTCGCCGCCCGGGACACCGCCGACGCCGCCGGTCGCGAGGCCGAGACCGCCGCGGCCCGGGCCGCCGACGCCCGCGCCGCGACCGAGGCCGCGGGCCGCGCCGTCGACGACGCCCGGACCCGGATCGACGCCTTCGTCGGCGACGTCTACACCCACGGTCTCGACCTGGGCCCGCTCGGGCTGCTCTCGCGGGCGACCGACCCGCAGGACCTGATGGACCGGGCCCGGCTCACCGACGCGCTCAGCGAGGACCAGGCCGCGGTCCTGGAGCAGCTCCAGCAGGCCCGCATCGCTCAGGCCAACGCCGACTCCCTCGCCCGCGCGGCGCAGGAGGAGGCCGACCGGCGCCGCGCCGACGCCGAGCAGGCCTCGGCGGCGGCCGACTCCGCCGTCGACGAGGCCGTCGCGGCCGCCGACGCCCAGCAGACCCGGCTCGACGCGGTGCACACCGAACGCACCGACGTGCAGTCGCGGCTCGACGCCGCCGAGAACGCCGACGCCGGGCTGCGTGCCCAGCGTCAGCGCTACGAGGCGTGGCGGGCCGAGCAGGCCCGGCTCCAGGCCGAGGCCGACCGGCGGGCCCGGGAGGAGGCGGCGTCGCGGGTCGCGCAGGAGTCCGCGCCGTCGGACGGCCCCGCGCCGCGGCGCACCGGGTCGGCGGCGATCGAGACCGTGATCGACCGGGCGATGGCCCAGCTCGGCACCATCTACGCCTGGGGCGGCGGCAACTCGCGCGGACCGACCCGCGGGATCCGCGACGGCGGCGTCGCCGACGCCCACGGCGACTTCCGCAAGGTCGGCTTCGACTGCTCCGGTCTGATGCAGTTCGCCTTCGCCGGGGTCGGCATCAGCCTGCCCCGCTACAGCGGCAACCAGGCCAACGCCGGCCGGCTGGTGCCGATCTCGGACATGCGGCGCGGGGACATGCTGTCCTGGGCCGAGGGCGGTCGCACCCACCACATCGCCATCTACCTCGGCGACGGGAAGATGCTCGAGGCCCCGTACTCGGGCGCGAGTGTCCGGGTCACCCCGGTCCGCTACGACGGCCTGAACAAGGTCACCCGGCTGCTCTGACGGCCGCGGCCTCGCCGGTCAGCTCGTCGAGCACCAGCCGCACCGCGGGCCGGGTCACCGCACCGCGGGTCACGGCCCGCACCAGCCGGGCGGCCCGCACCCCGGCGAGCGGGCGCAGTGCGAGCCGGGCGCCGTCGCGGTGGTCGGTCGAGTAGCGGGGCAGCAGCGCGACGCCGTGCCCGTGCGCGACGAGCTCCTCGGTGACCGAGAAGTCGTTGATCCGCTGCACCACCCGCGGCACGGTGCCGGTGACCAGTGCGAGCGAGTTGAGCACGTCGTCGACCGGCCACCCGACGGCGACCGAGATCCAGTCGGCGTCGACCAGGTCGGACAGGTGCACCTCGGCGCGGTGGGCCAGCGGGTGGTCCGGGGGCAGGGCGACGTCGAGGGGCTCGCGCAGGAGCGGGTGCACGGTGAGCCGGCCGGTGCGCAGCGGGTCGAGCCGTTCGTCGTGGTGGGTGACGACGACGTCGGCGTCGGCCGCGGCGGCCGGGACCTCCTCCGGGCGCAGGTCGAGGTCGCGACAGGACAGCGCCAGCCCGGGGTGGGCCGACGCCCGGCGCAGCAGCCCGGGCAGCAGCAGCCGGGCCGCCGACGGGAAGAACACCACCCGGACCGTGCCCAGCGGCTGCTCGCGCAGGCCCGCGGTGGTCTCCTCCAGCCGGCCCAGCGCGTCGAGCACCTCCTGCGCCCCGTCGACGACGGCCCGCCCGGCCGCGGTGAGCCGCAGCCCGCGCCCGTCCGGTGCCGTCAGCTCCAGGCCCGCCTCCCGGGACAGTGCCTTGAGCTGCTGGGACACCGCGGACGGGGTGAAGTTCAGCGCCGCGGCGACAGCGGTGACCGAGCCGCGGTCGGCGAGCTCGCGCAGGATCCGGAGCCGCCGCACATCCATGCAGGAACGCTACAACATCGTTTCAGTTGTTGTCGCTGGTCTGCACGGTCTCGGGACGGCAGCGTGGACGCCGTGACCGTTCGTGACCGCCTGCTCGCCGTCGTCGTCGCCGTGTTGTGGGGCGCCAACTTCATCGCCATCCACGTCGGGCTCGAGCACTTCCAGCCGCTGTTCCTGGCCGGGCTGCGGATGCTCGTGCTGGCGGTCCCGACGGTGCTCCTCGTGCCGCGGCCGCGGGTTCCGCTGCGCTGGCTCGTCGGCTACGGGCTCGGGTTCGGCACGGTGCAGTTCCTCTTCCTGTTCCTGGGGATGTACGCCGGGATGCCGACCGGGCTCGCGTCGCTGGTCCTGCAGGCGTCGGGACCGTTCACGCTCGTGATGGGTGCGCTGCTGCTGCGCGAGAGGGTGACGCCGCGGCAGTGGGCCGGGATCGGCGTCGCCGTGCTCGGGCTGGGGTGCATCGCGCTGGCCCGAGCCCAGTCCGCGGCGCTGCTGCCGGTCGTGCTGACCCTGCTCGGCGCGCTCGGCTGGGCGGCCGGGAACCTGTGCAGCCGGCTGGCCCAGCGCGACGGCGAGGCGGTCGACCCGCTGCACCTGACGCTGTGGATGACCGTCGTGCCGCCGGTGCCGATGCTGGCCGCCTCGGCCGTGGTGGAGGGTCCGGGCGCCTGGGGCGACGTCGTCGCGATGGTGACCCCCGACGGCGTCGCCGGGCTGGTCGCGCTCGTGTACCTGTCGCTGGTCGCGACGGTGCTCGCCGCCGGGATCTGGACCGGGCTGATGCGCCGCTACCCGGCGGGGCTCGTCGCGCCGCACTCGCTGCTCGTGCCGGTGGTCGGGATGAGCCTGGCGATGGTGCTGCTGGGGGAGCGGCCGTCGGTGACCGAGCTGGTCGCCGGGGTGGTGGTCGTCGGCGGGGTGCTGGTGGCCTCCGCGCCCGCCCGGCGTCGGGTACCGGTGGCGGCATGAGACTGCGCTGCACCGCGCTCGTGGTCGACGACTACGACGCCGCCGCGGAGTACGAGCGGCTCGTGGCGCTCGGGGTGGAGTTCGAGGGACCGCCGCGGGTGGCGGCCCACGGCACGGTCGCGGTGTTCCGCGACGTCGCCGGGAACCGGTGGGACCTGCTCTCCGGGCCGTGAGTCAGGCGCGCCGGCGCCGTCGGCGGTTGCGGCGACGGCGGCTCGGGACGAGGAACGCCGCCGCGGTCCCGACCAGGGCGACGACCCCGAGCGCGACGAGGGCCGTCACGAACGCGCCCGTCGGCTCCGTGGTGGCCGGAGGCTCGGGCGGTGCCGCGGGCGCGGCCGCGACCTCGTGGGTGGCGGTGCAGATGTTGTCCTCGTACGGGCTCGCCGGGTTCAGCGGGTGGAACTCGTAGCGGGTCCCGGTGGCGTACGACCGGTCGACCGAGGTCGCGGTGTCCGGTCGGGGGGTGGGGGAGCCGACGACCTGGACGTCGCGGCCGTCGTCGGTACGGACCTGCGCGACGCGGCCGTCGGCGGAGGTCGAGGCGACGGTGCCGGTGAACGCGTGGGCGGAGCGGGGTGGGTCGGCGATGCACGAGGCCCTGGCCGCCGGGCTCGTCGTCCCGCTCGCCGCGGTCGCCGCACCCGTCGCGCTCGTCGGGGCGAGGAGCGCCAGGGCGGCGAGCAGCGGGACGGCGAGACGGGGCACTGGGTCATCCTCGCGCGTGCGGGGGTCGCGCGCCTCCGCCGTCCAGCCGAGTGGTCGGGCCAGGGACGCCGTCGTCGGAGCGGAGCTCGAGTCGTGGCGGGACGGCCTGGCCGTCGAGGCGCGACCGACGTGCTCCGGCGGGCGCGTCGGTCGGGGGCGCGGGGAGTGGCCGCGGGGGCGCGAGGCCCAGGCGTGATGAGGTCGGGGAGGTGGCGGCGCGAGCCGGTGCGCGGGGATCGTCCGCTGCCGGGCTGCGGCGGACGGGCGGATGCGAGCGCCGAACGACCTGGAAAGGTCCAGCTAGGAGACCTATAATCGAACATATGATCGATCAGGTGGACGTGCTGGACGTGCTGAGCCACACCGATCCCGCCGACGACCCGGCCTGGCTCGAACACCGGCGCCGCCGTGAGGCGGTGGAGGAGGCGACCCGGTGCCCGCACGGTCTCGCGATCGACCTGTGCGGCGAGATGTGTGGTCCCGAGCCCCCGCCCGACCCCTCCGGCGGGATCGACGACGTCGCCTGGGAGGCGCTGCGGTGCCTGGTCGCCGGAGCCCCGCCCGACCGGCTCACCGACCTGCAGGTGCTCGACGTCCTGGAGGGCGCCGAGCACTGGGTGCGCCGTGCGAGTGCCCTGCGGATGCGGTCGGTCGCGCTGATCGCGGAGCGCCACCCGGCCGGGAGCGGGGCCGCACCGCCGGGCGCGGACCCGCGTGCGGTGCAGCCCGTCTCCCGGTGGTTGCCGGACCAGGTGGCGATCGTGCTGCGGGTCCCGCGCGACCACGCGCGGTCGCTGATCGGGCAGGCGCAGCGGTTCGCCCAGGTGCTGCCGGAGACCCTGGCCGCGTGGGAGTCGGGGGCGATCGACCAGGGCGCCGCCGAGGCGATCTCGTCGTCGACACTCGTCCTCGACGACGAGCGCGCCCGCCGGGTGCAGGCCGCGGTCCTCCCGGGAGCTCCGGAGGCGCACCGCCGGTTGCTGCGGGACCGGCTGCGCCGCCACATCGCCCGCGTCGACCCGGACGGCGCCCGCGAGCGCCACGAACGGGCCCGGTCGGAGCGGCGGATGTCGCTCTCCCCGGGGGACGACGGCATGGGCTCGCTCTGGCTGGGCGGCACCGCCGCGCAGGTGGAGGCGTCGTGGCAGTGCGTCGACCGGCTCGCGCGCTCCCTGGACGACCCGTGCGACGACCGCACCCTGGACCAGAAGCGCGTCGACCTCGCCCACCAGCTGCTGCAGGGCACGCTGACGCTGACCGACGTCGGCACGGTCCGGGACGCGCTCGGCGCGGACGGGGCGGGCACCGACGAGGACGGCCTGCTCGCAGCGGTCGCGCGGGTGCTCGCCGCGAAGCCGGACCCGGAGGAGGCGGTGGGGCGCCGCCCGCTGATCCAGGTCGTCGTCCCGCTCAGCACGCTGATGGGTGGTGCGGCACCGGCCGAGCTGGTCGGGCACGGCCCGATCCCCGCCGACCTCGCCCGGGCCCTCGCCGCCGGCGGTGTGTGGCAGCGGCTGGTGACCGACCCGCTGTCGGGCACGGTGCTCGACGTCGGACGCACCCGCTACCGGCCGCCGGTCGCGATGGCCGACCACGTCCGGGCGCGGGACTGCACCTGTCGCGGCCCCGCGTGCAGCCGACGGGTCCGCGACCTCGACCACCACCGCCCCTGGGCGGGCGGGGACGGGCGGACCAGCGCGGAGAACCTGTTCGGGCTGTGCCGGGCCGACCACGCGCTGAAGGACGCGCCGGGCTGGCAGGTGCTCGCCGGGACCGACGGCAGCCTGACCTGGGTGGCACCGTGCGGCCGCCGGGCGACGACGCGGCCGTTCGACCACCGGGTCTTCACCGATCCGCTGCCGGACGCGGACGACCACGACCACGACCACGACGCCGACGCCGTCGTCGCGCCCTTCTGATCACCGTGCCGAACGGGCAGGGTGGTCTGGCGGAGCCCCGCTCGGGCCGTGTCCGCTGCTCAGGCCGCCGGGGCGGCGAGCTGCCAGGACACGCCGAAGCGGTCCTCGACCCAGGCGAAGGGGCCGAAGCCGTAGTCGTCGAGCGGCATGAACTCCCGCCCACCGGTCGCGAGGGCCGCCAGCAGCCGCTCCTGCTCGTCGCCGGACTCGCAGTCCACCCACAGCGAGACGGCGGGGGAGAAGTCCCACTGGTGCACCGGCGGGCTGTCGCTGCACCGCAGGCGCTGCCCGGCGACGACGAACTCGGCGAGAACCACCGCGTTCGGATCGTCGGGGCGGTGGGTGACCGAGACGATCTCGCCGTCGTCGAACAGGGATGTCCAGAACTCCATCGCCTCGCTCGCGCTCGGGCCACGCGGCGGCTGGAAGGTCAGGAACGGCAGGGCGCGGGCGGGCATCGGTCCTCCGGTGGGACGGGGCGGGTGGGGCGTGTCCGAAACCGGACGACACGGACACCTGCCGGTGGGTAGGCTCGACACCATGGCACGAGGCATCTGGTCGCAGAAGGTCCGCACCGCCCGCTGACGGCGGCGCCCTTCACCCCTTCCGAACCGCGTCCGCCGTCCCGGTCCCCGCCGGGCGGCGCATCCCGTGCTGCCCGGCTCCGATCTCGGATGCCGCGGAGCCCTCTCGTGCACACCACCCCCGAACCGTCCTCACCCCTGCCCGCCGTCGACGCCGGCGCGGCCGCCCACGTGCGTGCCGAGGACGTCGTCGTCACCCGCGGGTCGCACCGCGTCCTCACCGGCGTGACGCTGACCGTCTCCGCCCGCTCGCGGCTCGCCGTCGTCGGGGAGAACGGGCGCGGCAAGTCCACGCTCCTGCACGTCCTCGCGGGCCTGCTCGCGCCGGACGCCGGGGTCGTGCACCGCGCCGGCACCGTCGCGCTGGCCCGCCAGGAGGTGCCCGCCCGCGACGGCGAGACCGTCGGCACCCTGACCGCGGAGTCGCTCGCCGGCTCGCGGACGGCGCTGCGCGAGCTCGACGCGGCGACCGCGGCGCTCACCGACGGCGCGCCCGGCGCCGACGACCGGTTCGCCGCGGCCCTGGACACCGCGACCCGGCTCGACGCCTGGGACGCCGAACGCCGCGTCGACGTCGCCCTCGGTGCGCTCGGCGCCTGCACCGACCGCACCCGGCCACTGGAGACGCTGTCGGTGGGGCAGCGCCACCGCGTGCGGCTGGCGTGCCTGCTCGGTGCCCGCCACGACGTCCTGCTCCTCGACGAGCCCACCAACCACCTCGACGCGGCCGGGCTCGACTTCCTGACCCGCACCCTGCGCGCCCACCCGGGCGGGCTCGCCGTGGTCAGCCACGACCGGGCCCTGCTGCGCGACGTCGCCGACGAGTTCTGCGACCTCGATCCGACCCGCGACGGCGCGCCCCGGCTCACCGCGGGCGGCTACGACGGCTGGCGGACCGCGCGGGACCGGGCCCGCGCCGCCTGGGAGGCCGAGCACGCCGAACAGCAGGCCGAGCACCGTCGCCTCGCCGACGCCGTCGCCACCGCGCGGGACCGGCTCTCGACCGGCTGGCGTCCGGACAAGGGGACCGGCAAGCACGCCCGCCAGTCCCGGGCCCCGGGGGTGGTGCAGGCGCTGCACCGGCGCCGGGCCGAGCTCGACGCGCACCGGATCGACGTCCCGGTACCGCCGTCGTCGCTGCGCCGTCCCGACCTCGACGTGCGCCCCGGCGCGCCCCAGCTGCGCGCGCACGGGGTCGGCGTGCGGGGCCGGCTCGCCCGTCCGGTCGACCTGGTCCTCGACGCGGGCGACCGGCTGCTCGTGACCGGCCCGAACGGGGCCGGGAAGTCGACGCTGCTCGCCGTGCTGGCCGGGGCGCTCGCTCCGGACGCCGGGTCGGTGCGCACCGCGAGCGGCGCCCGGGTCGTCCGGCTGGGGCAGGAGACCGCGGTGCTCGACCCGCGGCGGCCCGCGCGTGCCGTGCTGGAGCACGTCGGTGGTGGCGCCCACGGCCTGCTCGACGCGGCGGCGTTGCGGACCCCGGTGGGGCGGCTGTCGGAGGGCCGGCGGCGCAGGCTCGACCTGGCCCGCGCCCTGGCGGAGCGCCCGACGACGCTGTTGCTCGACGAGCCGACCAACCACCTGTCCGCGCGGCTCGTGGACGAGCTCACCGCGATGGTCCGGGACACCCCGGCGGCCGTCGTCGTCGCCACCCACGACCGGCAGCTGCTGCGCGACCTGGCCGACTGGCCGCGGCTGGAGCTCGACCCGGCCGGGTGATCAGGGCCGGAGCCCGGCCTCGACGGCGTCGAGGGTGCGGCGCAGCCCGGAGTCGAACAGCGGCTCACCGCCGCCGGGCCCGCGCACGACGGCGCCGCCGAGCAGCCGGGACAGCACCGGCAGGCGCTCCGCCCGGCCGGAGCGGCGGACGTCGTCGAGGGTGGGCAGGCGGTCCCCGGCCAGGGCCGCCGCGCCCCGGACGTAGCCGTGCAGCAGGTGCAGCACCTCGACGGCCGCGTGCAGCGGGTGCCCCGCCCCGACGACGTGCGCCAGCAGGGCCTCCGACCACGCGCACTCGGCGGGGCCGGTGGCGCGGGGACCGGCGAGCAGCCCGACGGTCCACGGGTGCTCGTCGAGCACGTCGCGCAGGGCGGCCGCCCAGATCTCGCAGCCCAGCCGCAGCCCGCAGCCTGACAGGTCCGGCGGCTCGCCCAGTGCGAGGTCCAGGACGAGGTCGACCAGCGCGTCCTTGCCGGGCACGTGCCGGTACAGCGACATCGGCGCGGACCCCAGCTCGCGGGCCAGTCGCGGCATCGACACCGCGCTCAGGCCGTCGGCGTCGGCGAGGTGCAGCGCCGTGGCGACGATCGACCCGCGGTCCAGCGTCCGGCGCACCGGGGCCGGGGGAGCGGCCCATCGGGGGTCGTCGACGGCGGTCACGCGTCGATCATGCCACGCACGCCGTAGGGAGCCCTACGCACGCTGCGTAAGCCCTACGCGTGCCGCACCGGGAGGAGTGCCGGTGTCCGGTTCGTAGGGTGTCCCGATGGAGTTGTGGGAGGTCGGGGTCATCGCGCTGGCCGGGCTCTGGGCGGGGTTGATCAACACCGTCGTCGGGTCGGGGACGCTGGTGACCTTCCCGGTGCTCGTGGCGTTGGGCTTCCCCCCGGTGACGGCGACGACGTCGAACGCCATCGGGCTGATCACCGGCTCGGTCACCGGCGCCGTCGGCTACCGCAAGGAGTGGGCCGGGCACGGTCGCCGCCTGGCGAAGTACGGCGTCGCGTCGTTCCTGGGGGCCGTGGTCGGTGCGGCGCTGCTGCTGTCGCTGCCGCCGGACGCGTTCGAGACGATCGTGCCGGTCCTGGTCGGCACCTCGGTGCTGCTGGTCGCCGTGCAGCCCCTGCTGGCCCGCCGGCTGCGCGACCGCCCGCGTCCGGACCGGACCGGCTCGCCGGTGCTCTACGTGCTGGTCTTCCTGGTGGGCGTCTACGGCGGCTACTTCACCGCCGCCCAGGGGATCATGCTGGTGGGGGTGATGGGGCTGCTCGTCGCGGACCCGCTCCAGCGGCTCAACGCCTTCAAGAACACCCTCGCCTCGGTCGTGAACATCGTCGCCGGGGCGATCTACGCCGTTGTCGCGCCGGTCGACTGGACGGTCGTCGGCATCATCGCGGTCAGCTCGATCGTCGGCGGGCTGCTCGGTGCGAAGGTCGGCCGCAGGCTGCCGCCCGCGGTGCTGCGGACCGTGATCGTCGTGATCGGGGTCGCGGCGATCGTGTTCCTGCTGGTGGAGTGAGCGCCCGGAACTGTCGGGGGTGTCTGCTCTCCTGGGGTCGTGGACGACGACCGCGCCGCCGAGCTGGCCGTGGCCCTCGCCGCGCTGGCCGGTCGTGAGATCGGTCCGGCCGAGGCGCGGGCCGTCGTCGCGCACGCACACGACCTGACCCCGGCCCGGGCGAACACGGTCTGGACCCGGCACCGGGCGGCGCCGCGGACCGTGTCGCTGCGCGACTACCTGGCGATGACGATCCGGTTCACCGCGCAGGACCCCACCGCGGGCGGGCCCGACCGCCCGGAGTCGCACGCCTCACCGGATCCACACGGCCGACACGGTGGGATGGGACCGTGAGCACGACTGCCTCGACCGGTCCGGACCCGATCACCCCCGCCCGCGACGCCGAGCGGCTCGAGCGTGCGGTCCTCGAGGTGAAGCGGGTGATCGTCGGCCAGGACCGCCTCGTCGAGCGGATGCTGGTGGGGCTCCTCGCGAAGGGGCACCTGCTGCTGGAGGGCGTCCCCGGCGTCGCGAAGACCCTCGCCGTGGAGACGTTCGCGACGGTCGTGGGCGGCAGCTTCTCCCGGCTGCAGTTCACCCCCGACCTGGTGCCCGCCGACATCCTCGGCACCCGCATCTACCGGCAGGGCCGCGAGGAGTTCGACGTCGAGCTCGGTCCGGTCGTCGCGAACTTCGTGCTCGCCGACGAGATCAACCGCGCGCCGGCCAAGGTGCAGTCGGCGATGCTCGAGGTGATGGCCGAGCGCAAGCTCTCCCTCGCCGGCCGCGACCACCCGATGCCCGACCCGTTCCTCGTGCTCGCCACCCAGAACCCGATCGAGAACGAGGGCGTCTACCCGCTGCCCGAGGCGCAGCGCGACCGCTTCCTGTTCAAGCTGATCATCGAGTACCCGGGCGTCGAGGAGGAGCGGGAGATCATCTACCGGATGGGGTCCACCCCGCCGGTGCCCTCCCAGGTCCTCACCCCCGAGGAGCTGGTCCGGCTGCAGCGCACCGCGGCGGACGTGTTCGTGCACCACGCCCTGGTCGACTACGTCGTGCGGCTGGTCGTCGCGACCCGGCTGCCGTCCGAGCACGGCCTGTCCGACGTCGCGTCCTGGATCGCCTACGGCGCCTCGCCGCGTGCGTCGCTCGGCATCGTGTCCGCCGCCCGCGCGCTGGCTCTGGTCCGCGGCCGGGACTACGTCCTCCCGCAGGACGTGCTGGAGGTCGCCCCGGACGTGCTGCGCCACCGCCTGGTGCTGTCCTACGACGCGATCGCCGACCAGGTGCCGGTCGACCACATCGTCACCCGGGTCCTGCAGACCGTGCCGTTGCCGCAGGTCAGCGCCCGGCCCGGGGGAGGGCCCGAGGGCGCGTCGACGGCGTGGCCGCCCGCACCGGGTGCCGGCCAGGGACCGGCGTGACGGCGGGGTCCGCCGACCTCGTCCGGCTCGAGGCCTCCCTGCGGACCCTGGAGCTCACCGTCCGGCGCCGGCTGGACGGGCTGCTCCAGGGCAACCACATCGGCCTGCTGCCCGGGCCCGGCACCGAGCCCGGTGACGCGCGGCCCTACCAGCCCGGTGACGACGTCCGCCGGATGGACTGGTCGGTCACCGCCCGCACCACCGCGCCGCACGTGCGCGAGACCGTCGCCGACCGTGAGCTGGAGACCTGGGCGGTGGTCGACCTGTCGCGCAGCATCGACTACGGCACCGCCCGCACCGACAAGCGGCACCTGGCGCTGGCCGGGCTCACCGCGGTCGCCCAGCTGACGACCGGCGGCGGGAACCGGCTCGGCGCCGTCGTCGCGAACGGGGAGTCGACGCTGCGGCTGCCCGCCCGCGGCGGCCTGGCGCACGCCCGCGGCCTGGTCCGCCGGGTCGCGACGATGCCGCCGGCACCCGAGGGCACCCGGGGCGACCTGTCCGGTGCGCTCGACGAGCTGCGCCGCCCGCCGCGCCGGCGCGGGCTGGTCGTCGTGGTGTCGGACTTCCTCGGCGAGCCGACCTGGGAGCGGTCCCTGCGGGCGCTGTCGGCCCGCCACGAGCTGCTCGCGATCGAGGTCGTCGACCCGCGGGAGCTGGAGCTGCCCGACGTCGGGACCGTCGTGCTCGCCGACCCCGAGACCGGGCGCCAGCGCGAGGTCGACACCACGCCGCTGCTGCGCCGCGAGTTCGCGGCCGCCGCCTCCGAGCACCGCGACCGGGTGGCCACCGCGCTGCGCCGCTGCGGGGCCGGGCACCTGACCCTGCGCACCGACACCGACTGGGTGGCCGACATCGTGCGGTTCGCCGTCGCCCGCAAGCACGCCGCTGCTCCGCGGAGGCTCGCGTGACGTTCACCGCCCCCTGGTGGCTGCTCGGGTTGCTCGTCGTCGCCGCGCTCGCGGCGGCCTACGTGTGGCTGCTGCGGCGGCGCCGTCGCGACGTCGTGCGGTTCACCAACCTGGAGCTGCTGGAGTCGGTCGCCCCGAAGCGGCCGGGCCGGTGGCGGCACCTCCCGGCGATCGCGCTGATCGCGGCGCTGGCGGTGCTCACCGTGGCGCTCGCCGGGCCGCAGGCCATGGCGAAGGTGCCGCGCAACCGGGCCACGGTGATGCTGGTGATCGACGTGTCGCTGTCGATGAAGGCCACCGACGTCGCCCCGACCCGGCTCGCCGCCGCGCAGGTCGCGGCCAAGCAGTTCGCCGACCAGCTGACCCCCGGCGTCAACCTGGGGCTGGTGTCCTTCGCCGGGACGGCGGCGGTGCTCGTCTCGCCCACGACCGACCGCAGCGCGGTCAAGAACGGCGTCGACAACCTGCAGCTCGCCGAGTCCACCGCGACCGGTGAGGCGATCTTCACGGCGATGCAGTCGATCGACACCTTCTCCCGCTCGCTGCAGGGCGGCCCGGACGCGGCGGGCGTGCCGCCACCGGCGCGGATCGTGCTGCTCTCCGACGGCACCCAGACCGTCCCGGGACCGGACGGGGAGAACGAGCCGCGCGGCTCGTTCACCGCGGCCGCCGAGGCGAAGAACCGCGGCGTCCCGGTGTCCACGATCTCCTTCGGCACCAGCTACGGCACGATCGAGCTCGACGGCGGGCGTACCCCCGTCGCCGTCGACGACGCCTCCATGGAGCGCATCGCGCAGCTCTCGGGCGGCCGGTTCTTCACCGCCGCCACCGAGTCCGAGCTGCGCGCGGTCTACTCCGACCTGTCCGAGGAGCTCGGCTACGAGGAACGCGAGGTCGACGCGAGCAGGCCCTGGATGATCGGCGGGTTCGTGCTCCTGATCGGCGGGCTCGGCGCGGGCATCCTGCTCGGCAGGCGACTGCCGTGAGGGTGATCTCCGCTCGCGGGTACCGGCCGGTAGTGCGTTAGGTTCACCCCCCGTGGGACGTAGCGTGCTCGTGACCGGAGGAAACCGCGGCATCGGCCTGGCGATCGCACAGGCGTTCGCGGCGGAGGGCGACCAGGTGGCGGTGACCTATCGCTCCGGGAAGGACGACATCCCCGACGGGCTGTTGCCGGTGCACTGCGACGTCACCGACGCCGAGTCCGTCGACGCCGCGTTCACCGAGGTCGAGGCCGCGCACGGCCCGGTCGAGGTGCTGGTGTCCAACGCCGGCATCACCGACGACGGCCTGCTCATGCGGATGGCCGAGGAGTCCTTCACCAAGGTCGTCGACGCCAACCTCACCGCGGCCTACCGGGTCGCGAAGCGGGCCTCGCGCGGGATGCTGAAGGCCAAGAAGGGCCGGATGATCTTCGTATCGTCGGTCGTGGGCCTCTCCGGCTCGGCCGGGCAGGTCAACTACGCCGCCTCGAAGTCCGGGCTCGTCGGCCTGGCCCGCTCGGTCGCCCGCGAGCTGGGCAGCCGCGGCATCACCGCGAACGTGGTCGCCCCCGGGTTCGTCGACACCGACATGACCCGTGCGCTGCCCGAGAAGCGGCGCGAGGAGATCCTGGGGACCATCCCGCTCTCGCGCTACGCCGACACCGGCGAGATCGCCTCGGTCGTCGCCTTCCTCGCCTCGCCCGGCGCCGGTTACGTCACCGGAGCGGTCGTCCCGGTCGACGGCGGCCTGGGCATGGGGCACTGAGCGAGGTCCGCGGAGCGGACATCGGCACCGTGCCCACCGGCCCGGGCATGCAGAACTCTCGAAAGGACGTCATGGGACTGCTCGACGGCAAGCGGCTGCTGATCACCGGTGTGATCACCGACGCCTCGCTGGCCTTCCACTCCGCCAAGATCGCCCAGGAGCAGGGCGCCGAGGTCGTGCTCACCGGTTTCGGCCGGATGCGGCTGGTCGAGCGGATCGCGATGCGGCTGCCGAAGCCCGCACCGGTCGTCGAGCTGGACGTGTCGGACCAGGAGCAGCTGGACTCGCTCGTCGAGCGGATCACCCCACACCTGGGCGACGAGCCGCGCCTCGACGGCGTGCTGCACTCCATCGGGTTCGCCCCGCCCGGCGCGCTCGGCGAGGGCGCGTTCCTCAACGCGCAGTGGGAGGACGTCGCCACCACGATCCAGGTGTCGGCGTACTCGTTGAAGTCCCTGGCGATGGCGTGCAAGCCGCTGCTCGGCCCGGGCAGCTCGATCGTCGGCATGGACTTCGACAACCGGCAGGCGTGGCCCGCCTACGACTGGATGGGCGTCGCGAAGTCCGCGCTCGAGTCGGTCACCCGATACCTGGCCCGCGACCTGGGCCGCGACGGCATCCGGGTCAACCTGGTCGCCGCCGGCCCGGTGAAGACGATGGCCGCCAAGTCGATCCCGGGCTTCTCCGCGTTCGAGGACGTGTGGGACAAGCGCGCCCCGCTCGGCTGGGACATGAACGACCCGGTGCCGGTCGCCAAGACCGTGTGCGCCGCGCTGTCGGACTGGATGCCGACCACTACCGGTTCGATGATCATGGCCGACGGCGGGGTGCACGCCGTCGGCGTGTGAGCCGGTACCGGCCCGCGCGCGTCGGCGCGGGCCGGGGTCGATAATCGGGGTCGTGCCCGAACAGTTCGACGCGATTCTGCTGCTCAGCTTCGGCGGCCCCGAGGCCCCTGACGAGGTTCGCCCGTTCCTGGAGAACGTGACCCGGGGGCGCGGGGTCCCACCGGAGCGCCTCGATGCCGTCGAGGAGCACTACCAGCACTTCGGCGGGGTCTCGCCGATCAACGCCCGCAACCGCGAGCTGGTCGCGGCGATCGCCGCGCGCACCGAGCTGCCGGTGTACTTCGGCAACCGGAACTGGGGGCCCTTCGCCGAGGACACCGTGCGCGAGATGGCCGAGGACGGCGTCGGGCGGGCGCTGGTGTTCGCGACCAGCGCCTACGGCGGCTACTCCGCCTGCCGCCAGTACCACGAGGACATCTCCCGGGCCCGGGACGCGGTCGGCGACGCGGCCCCCGAGCTGGTCAAGCTGCGCCACTTCTACGACCACCCGGACTTCGTGCGCGCCAACGCCGACGCCGTGCGGACCGCGTGGGCACAGCTGCCCGAGGACCGTCGCGAGGTGGCGCGGCTGGTGTTCACCGCGCACTCCATCCCGACCTCGGCCGACGCGGCCGCCGGGACCCCGGCCGACAGCGGGCACCGCTACTCCCGCCAGGTCGCCGAGGCCGCGGCGCTGGTCGCCGCCGAGGTGGGCGTCGACGAGTTCGACGTCGTCTGGCAGTCCCGCTCCGGTCCGCCGCAGGTGCCGTGGCTGGAGCCCGACATCGTCGACCACATCGACGACCTGCACGCCAAGGGTGTGCCCGCGGTCGTCGTCGCGCCGGTCGGGTTCGTGTCCGACCACGTCGAGGTCGTGTGGGACCTCGACAACGAGGCGGCCGAGCGTGCCGCCGAGCACGGCATGGGCTTCGCCCGCGCCGCCACCGCCGGACCCGACCCACGCTTCGCCGACATGGTGGTCGAGCTCGTGCGGGAGCACTCCGACGGCGTACCCGCCCGGCGGCTGGGCACCGGCCCGTCCGCCGGGTGCACCCGCAACGGGGCGCCCTGCGCGGTCGACTGCTGCGTGCCGCAGCGGCGGCCCGCCCGGCCGAGCTGATCAGCGCCGCCGCACCCGGGCCAGATGGGCGGGGACCTCGACCCTGGTCCCAGCCGGCTCGCCGTAGGACCCGGCCAGGCCGGCGGTCACGATCCCCCGGTAGGACGCCGGTCCGACGGTCTCCACCGTCCAGTCCGGTCCGGTGAACGCGGCCCGGATGTCGGCCGCGTCGATCACCGGGCCGAACTCGGCGGCGGCGCCGGTCCGGGCCAGGGCGAGCACGTGCACCACGCCGCCGGGACGCACGACCCCGGCCAGCGCGCGGGCGTAGCGGGCCTGGTCACCGGGGTCGAACAGGTGGAACAGGGCACTGTCCACCACCGTGTCGAACGGGCCGAGGCCGTCCGGGGCGAGCGCGTCGGCGACGACGAACCGGGCGTCCACGCCCGCGGCCGCGGCCCGCTCCCGGGCCCGCCGGACCGCGGTCGGGGCCGCGTCGGCGCCGAGCACGTCGTACCGGAGCCCGGCGAGCAGGATCGTGTGCTCGCCGGTGCCGCAACCCGGGTCGAGGACGGTGCCGGTGACCGCTCCCGAGTCGACGAGTGCGACGACCGCCGGCTGCGGCTCGTCGATCACCCAGGGCGGGTCGCCGTCGCGGTAGGCCTGGTCGAACCGGGAGACGGGCAGGGTCAGCTCCATCGGATGCTCCTCTCGGGGGACGTCCCGGGAGCATCCGACCTCCACCTCGGTCGAGGTCAAGGTCCCGGCCGACATCGACGATTCGGTAACCGTTCGTCCGTATTGTTGTGGTTCATGTCCACATGGGGTGAAGTTCCGCCCCATGACCTCCGTACCGACCACGGCACCGCCGCAACCCGGCGTGCTCGAGAGCATCGAGCTGTCCATCAACTCGGTGTTCGATCCGATCTCGACCGGGCTGTCGAACATCGTCTTCTACGAGGTGACCGTCCTCGGAGCGGACTTCCCGCTGATCGTGGGCTGGCTGATCCTGGCCGGGGTGCTGTTCACCCTCTACTTCGGGTTCGTCCAGTTCCGCAGCATCGGGCTCGCCCTGCGGATCGTCCGTGGCCGCTACACCCGGCGCGACGAGCCGGGGGAGATCACCCACTTCCAGGCCCTGGCCTCCGCGTTGTCGGGCACCGTCGGTCTGGGCAACATCGCCGGCGTCGGTGTGGCGGTCACGATCGGTGGTCCCGGCGCGACGTTCTGGATGATCGTCGCCGGGCTGCTCAGCATGGCCACCAAGTTCGTCGAGTGCACCCTCGGCGTGAAGTACCGCGAAGTGCACCCCGACGGCACGGTGTCCGGCGGTCCGATGCACTACCTGCGGATCGGTGTCGCCGAGCGGATCCCCAACGCGTTCGGCCGCGGCCTGGGCAAGGTCCTGGCCGCCGGTGCGGCGGTGATGATCCTCTTCTTCGGCGTCGCCGGCGGGAACATGTTCCAGGCCAACCAGACCTTCGCCCAGCTCCGCAACGTCACCGGGGGCGAGACCGGTCTGCTCGGCAGCGGCGGCGCCGCGTTCGTCTTCGGTCTGCTGCTGGCCGCGCTCGTCGGGGCGGTCGTGTTCGGGGGCATCAAGTCCGTCGGTGCGGTCACGGGTCGTCTCGTCCCGGCGATGGCGATCGTCTACGTGACCGCCTGCCTCGTCGTGATCGCCGTGAACATCGCGCAGGTCCCGACGGCGTTCGGGCTCATCCTCTCGGGAGCGTTCTCCGCCGAGGGTGTGGTGGGCGGTGCGCTCGGCGCCATGATCGTCGGTTTCCAGCGGGCGGCGTTCTCGAACGAGGCGGGCCTGGGCTCCTCGCCGATCGCGCACTCGGCGGTGCGGACGAGGAACCCGGCCACCGAGGGGTACGTGGCCCTGATCGAGCCGTTCGTCGACACCGTGGTCATCTGCACGATGACCGCGCTGACCATCGTGATCGCCGGTACGCCCTTCTGGCAGCAGGCCCAGGCGACCGCGTTCGCCAGCGGCGGCTCCGACGTGGCCGACGGCGTGCTCATCACCTCCGACGCGTTCGCCACGGTGCTGCCGTGGTTCCCCTACGTGCTCGCGGTCGCGGTGTTCCTGTTCGCCGTCTCCACGATCATCACGTGGGGCTACTACGGGCAGAAGGCCTGGACCTACCTGTTCGGCAAGAACGTGGTGTCCGAGCGCGTCTACCAGACGGTCTTCTGCTTCTTCGTGGTCGTCGGCTCGGTGCTGACCCTGGGCAGCGTCCTCGACTTCGCCGACGCGGTGCTCTTCCTGCTCGCCTTCTTCAACATCCTGGGCCTCTACGTGCTGGCCCCGGTGGTCAAGAAGGAGGTCCGGGCGTTCCGCGCGAAGCTCGCCTCCGGCGAGGTCACCGAGGTGGAACCGTCCGAGCGGGCGATGCTCTGACCCGTCGCGTGGGCCCGGTCAGATCCGGGCCCACGCCCGGGCGAGCAGCTCGTAGGACCGCAGGCGGTCGTCGAGGGTGGGGGCGACGGTCTCGACGACGAGCTCGTCGGCCTCCGCGGCCTCGACGATCGCGGCGAGCCGGCTCGCCACCGCGTCCGCCCGGCCGACGACGCGGGTCCGCAGGCGGTCGTCCAGCGCGACCTGCTCGTCCGGGTCCAGCGGAGGGAGACCGGCCCTCTCGTCGGCGGTGGGGTAGTGGTGCGCGCCGGCGTCGAGGGCGAGCCCGCGCAGCCAGACGTCGTAGCCGGAGCCCAGTGCGGCGGCCTCGTTTTCGGTGTCCGCGGCCAGCGCCGACACCGCGATCGCGACGTGCGGGCGGTCCCGGTAGGGGCCCGGTACGAACCGCTCGCGGTACAGGTCGATCGCCTCGAGCACGGTGGTCGGCCGGGAGAAGTAGGCGACGCCCATCGGCAGCCCGTTGCGCGCGGCGTACTCGGCGCTCTCGCCCGCGCCCGCTGCATGCACCCAGACCTGCGGGGTCACGGCGTCGAGCAGGTCGACCGGCGTGCCCTGCAGTCCCGGCTCCTTGCCTGCGAGCAGGCGCAGGAGCTGGTCGCAGCGCCCGCTGAAGGTGCCCAGGCCGCGTTCGAGCAGCCGGGCCTCGACGTGCGGGCGGTCGTGGTCGAACCCGACGGTGCGCGGCGTACGGGCGGCGACCGACCGGCCCAGCCCGAGGTCGGTGCGGCCACCGGACAGGGCGGACAGCAGCGTCGCGTCCTCGGCCAGGCGCAGCGGTGGGTGGTAGGCGACCAGGGTGGCGGCGACGCCCAGCCGGATGCGCTCGGTCCGGGCCGCGAGGTGCGAGAGCAGCACCATCGGGCTGGTCGACCCGAGCAGCGGGTTGAGGTGGTGCTCGCCGACCCAGTAGCGCAGCATGCCGAGCGACTCGGCCTGGCGTGCGAGCACGATCGCGTCGGAGACGACGTCGGTGGCGGTTCCGCCGGGCCGGACCGGGTTCAGGTCCAGGCACGACAGCGGGATCGTGGACAGGGTGCACTCCTGCGACAGGCGGGGTGCACGGAGTCGGCACCGGGGCTCGTCCGAATCTAGAGCCGCCGCGGGCAGGGGGTCAACGCGCCGGGAGCCGGAGCGCCGGGACTCACGTTGTCAAGGAATCATTGACGCCTACGCGCGGTCAACCGAGCGGCGACACCCGCCGGCCGCGGAGACGGGGGAGGGGAGGCCGGCCCGCGCTGTCGGCCGGAACGACCGTGGCCGGGCCGGTCGTGCCGGCGGTACCCCGGCCGGCGCGGATCATCAGGCGGTCCGGTGCGAGGCCGGGGGTCGGTCCGGCCTCGGCTCCCCGGCCCGGCCGGTCGTCGACGGCCCGTGCCCGTGCGTCGACAGGACACGTGGTCGGGCCGCCGGGGTGGACGGGTTCTCGCGCCGATCGCGTCCAGGGCGGGGGCGCGGTCCGGGCGGCCGTGCGGACGAGGGGCCGCCGGCGACTCCTACGTCGTAGCCCTTCTCTGTCAATGAAGCATTGACGCCAGCGAATCGTCGATGAAACGACGACAACCGAACCGCCAGGACCGGGAGGGGCCGGCACCGCCCGGGAAGGTCCGGTGGCCCGTGCCGGCGACCGGTGTGCGGTCCGGTACGGCCCGCGGGTCAGCGGGGTCGGTCGGCGGCCCGGTCGAGCGCGTCGACGACGGCGTCGGTGAACGCCCCGGCGCCGCCGTGCCCGGCGTCGTCGATGATCCGCAGCTCGCTGCCCGGCCAGCGCCGGTGCAGGTCCCAGGCGATGTCCGGAGGGCCGGAGACGTCGTACCGGCCGTGGACCAGGGTTCCGGGGATCCCGGCGAGCCGGGTCACGCCGCGGAGCAGGGCGTCGTGGGGGAGGAACGCGGCGTGCCGCCAGTAGTGCGTGACCAGCCGGGCGAAGACGAGCCGGAACGCCGGGTCCTCGTAGCGTCGGCTCGGCCGGTGGCCCGGTGCGAGGGAGACGTGGGTGTCCTCCCAGCGGCACCACTCGTGGGCGGCGTCCTCACGTACGGCCGGGTCGGGGTCGGCGAGCAGGGTCGCGTAGGCGTCCACGAGGCGGATGCCACGCAGGTGAGAGGGCACGGCGCCGGCGAAGCGGTCCCACGCGGCGGGGAAGATCCGGCGCATGTCCTCGGTGATCCAGCGGACCTCCAGCTCGGTCGTCGTGGTGACCGCGGCGAGGACGAGCGCGTCGACGCGCCGCCGGTGGGCCTGGGCGTAGGCGAGGGCGAGGGTGCTGCCCCAGGAGCCGCCCCGCACGACCCAGGAGGGGACGGCCAGCAGCTCGCGGAGCCGCTCGATGTCGTCGACGAGCAGCTGTGTGGTCTGGGTGCGCCCCAGGTCGACGGCGGGGTCGGAGGCGAGCGGCCTGCTGCGGCCGCAGCCGCGCTGGTCGAGCAGCACGATCCGGTACCGCTCGGGGTCGTAGTACCGGCGGGCCCCGGCCGAGGCACCCGAACCGGGGCCGCCGTGCAGGTCCAGCGCGGGTCGCCCGTCGGGGTTGCCGCAGGTCTCCCAGTGGAGGGTCTGGCCGTCGTCTGTGGTGAGGGTGCCGGCGTCGTAGGGCTCGATCGGCGGGTGGACGGGCACGGCTACAGACCTGCCAGCAGGGCGGCGGAGTTGTCCTCCCAGGCGTTGTCGATGCGGATGTAGGCGCCGACGGTGGCCAGGGAGCGGTGCCGGGTCTGGTGGGCGATGGCCCGGTCGGAGGCGCCGCGCTGGTGGGCGTAGGTGACGTGGCCCGCGCGCAGGGAGTGCGCCGACCAGGGGCCGGGGCCGATGTCGGCACGGGCCACCGCGCGCTGGACGATCTCGTTGACCGACTCCGGGTGCAGCGGCCGGTCGGTCACCCGGTTGCCGCGGGTGACCTTGCGCAGCACCGGGCCCTCGGTGATCCCGGCTGCGTCGAGCCAGGTCCGCAGCGCGGTGACCGGGCAGCGCGCGGCCCGGTGCGCGTGCGGGAGGACGACGAGCTCGGGCTCGGTGCCGTACGGGTTGGTCTTGGACCGGGGGATCGACAGGACGCGGCCGCGCGGGTGGTCGGCGACGTCGGCGACGGTGAGCGCGGCCAGCTCGGAGCGGCGCAGCGCGGAGAAGAACCCGACCAGCAGCAGGGCCCGGTCGCGCAGGCCGGCGAGGTCGTCCTCACCCGGGCGGGTCGCGTAGCTGCGGGTGGTGGGACAGGCGTCGACGACGTCGTCGAGGTCGGGGGGCATCAGCGGCCGGGCCTGGACCGGCGGGGCACCGTGGGTGCGGCGGATGCCTTCCCAGACGGCGGTGACGCGGCGGGCGTCGGTGGGATCGGGCAGGTCGCGCATGACGTGCACGAACCGGATCGAGGAGAGCCGGCGGCTGATGGTCCCGACCTTCGCCCCGGCCCCGGCGAGCTCGGTGATGTAGCCGGACAGCGCCTCGGGGGCGGCGGGCAGCGCCTCGTGCCCGTGCCGGGCGCACCAGCCGCTGAACTCCCGCCAGTCCGAGGCGTAGCCGCGACGGGTGTTGGCCGACCGGGCGGCCGCGACGTAGGCGGCCTCCTGCTCGGTCAGTGGGAGGTCCACCTGCGGCGCGAGCAGCTCGGCGCCGGGGACGCCGGTGGGGGCGGGGTCGGTCACGGGGTCATCCTGCCGGTCCCGGTGCCCGCGCCACGATCACCACGCCCGGGCCGGTCCGCTCGTCGGGGTGCAGGAGGAGCTCGGCCTCGGGGTGCAGCCCGGCCCGCCCGAGGAGGTCGCGCAGCTGCTCGGGCCGCCACAGGTGGGTGGTCCAGCGGACGGGCACCCCGCCGTAGCACTCGGTGCGTTCGAGCTCGCCGTCGCCGACGTGGGTCGCCAGGATCAGCCGCCCACCGGGGGCGAGGGCGCGGGTGAAGGAGGCCAGGACGTACGGCAGGACGTCGCGGGGCAGGTGGAACAGCGACCACCAGCCCAGGACCCCGGCGAGCGAGGCGTCGGGGACCGCGAGCTCGGTGGCCGAGCCGACCGAGAACCGGCAGTGCGGGTACAGCCGCCGGGCGTGGGCGACCATGGCGGGGGAGAGGTCCATCCCGGACGCGTCGACGCCGCGCTCCACGAGGTGGGCGGTGACCTGCCCCGGCCCGCAGCCGACGTCGAGGACCGGCCCGCGGCCCACGACGGCATCGGCGAAGATGTCCATGGCGGCCCGGAGCCAGGGGTGGGTGCGGACGTCACCGAGGCCGGTGGTGACGACCATGTCGACGTAGTTGTCGGCGACGCGGTCGTAGGAGTCGCGGACGGCGTCGAGGTCGGCGGGGCGCGGGACCGGGGACACGGTCAGTGCACGACCGCGGCGACGAGGAGCAGTGCGACGGCCAACGCCGCCGTCAGCACCCGGCCCTGCCGGGTCTGCGGGCGCAGTCCCCACCCGACCCGCTTCGGCCCGAACCACGGTGACCTGCCCATTGCCGCTCCTCCCGCCCGCTTCCCGGCCAGGCTATCGCCGGTGATCGGGGCCCGGGGCCGCGCGGCCACGCTCGACCGTTCACGGCGGCGGCGTGGCGGGACGACCTGGGAGGGCTCCCGACGCCGATGCCCGAGGATCCGCAGCACTGCCGCAGGACCCGGTGGGATGGCGGCAGCCGACACCGATGTCCAGCAATGAGGAGGATCTCGTGGTGAACAGAAGGCAGTCCATCCGTCGGACGGCGACCCTCGCCGTCGCATCCGTGGCGAGCGTCGGCGCGCTCGGCTTCGCCGGTGCCGGCGTGGCTCAGGCCGGCGAGCACATCACGTCCGTGGGCACGTTCCAGAGCAGATCGGCATACGAGTCGGCGATCGCTTCCTTCACTGCGACCCCGGTCGGGGGGAAGTACGTCTGCGCCTCGAACGGCAACCCGGCGTCGCAGGCCGAGCCGACGTACACCGCCTACTACCACTACTGGGACTGATCGACGCAATCCCGCCTGCGACGCGGTGCCGGGGTCACATTCCCCAGAGGGATCGTGTCCCCGGGTCGTCGCGTGGACAACCGCACGGGCCGGAGCGTGTTCGACGTGAAGGTCGATCGGGTCGCGCCCGGACGGCGTCTCCGGGCGCTGCCTGCCCCCCGGCAGGCGCTGGAGGCGCCGGCCCGTCAGCAGGTCCCGCGGTGGACGACACGACCCCGCTCGCGGTCGGGGCGGTCACGGCGCCGGTCGAGCGGGTCGGGCGGTGCCGGGTCGTGGCGCACCGCCGGGGTGGCGGCATCGCCGTCGCGGCCGCGGCGGCCACGCTCGTGCTCGTCGGGCCGCACGGCCTGCCCGACGACGGGGGACCGGGCGGGGTCCCTCGCGTCCGGGGACTTCCTCGACCGGCCCCGTCGGATCGGCAGCTCCGGGCCCGGGTGGCCGCCCTACGTCGGGGGAGCGGCCGGGCCCGTCGAGCGCCTGGACCTGCCCGCCGCCGGCCGGGCGGGACGGCCACATGCCGGATGACGGCACGAACAGCGACGTGGTCGCGGGGTGGCCCGGCGCCTCCGTGCCGGCCCGACCGCACACCGCCCCGGCGGTCCCGCTCCACCACGGTTCCCCGCAGGCTCCCGCGCCCCGGCGACGGTCGGTACACCCGTGGGACTGAAACCCGGGATTCTCTGCATTATCCCGTGTTGTACAAGTTCAGATCAACAAACCTGAAACCAGGTATCAGTTCGTATAACCGGAACCGCTAGCATGGTCGGCGTGACGGACACGGTGGTGCGGTGCGGATACAGCCGGTGCCGGGCGGAGCTGCCCCCGCCCGGGCCGCAGGGCGGCCGTCCGCGGTCGTTCTGCCGGGACACCCGGTGGGAGCAGGGGCGGACGTGCGCGCAGATGGCCCGCGCCGAGCGGGAGGCCCTCGGTGCTCTCGGCCTCGACACCGGGACCGGGGCGTTCGCGCTCGACGCGGACCGGCTCCGCGAGCACGTCGGCGCGCTCGCCGGGCCGGTGGCCGAGCTGTCCGGGGCGCTGGCCGCTGTGCTGGACCGGCTCGACGAGATCGAGCGCGACGCCCTGGCCGCCACCGAGGCAGCCCGCGCGGGCGCCGCCGAGTCCGACGCCGCCCGTCGGCAGGCCGACACCGCCCGGGAGACGGCCGAGCACCGGGCCCGTGAGGCGGACCGGGCCGCGACCGAGGCCCGGCAGGAGCGGGCGGAGGCGGTGACCCGGGCCGAGGAGGCCGCCGCCACCGCCCTCGGGGCGACCGAGGCCCTCGGTGCGGCGCGGCAGCAGGCCGCCGACGCCGTCGCCGCCCGGGACGCCGCCGTCGCCGACGCCCGCGAGGCCCGGGACACCGCCGCGACCGCCATCCGGGACCGGGAGGCCGCGGTGCTCGCCGCCCGGACCGCCGAGCACGAGCGCGATGCCGCCCTCGCCCGCGCCGACGCCGCCACCCGCGACCGGGACCGCCTGGACGCCGACCTGACGGCGCTGCGGGCCGACCACGCCGCGGTCGTCGCCGACCGGGCGGGTCTGGTCGAGACCGTCGTCGAGCAGCGCAGCCGGCTCGCCGCGCAGCGCGACCTGCTGACCGAGGCCCGCGCCGTCGCCGACGGGCTGCGCGCGCAGCACGAGAGCGCCCGCACGGCGGCCGAGGAGCTGACCCGCCGGCTCGACGACACCCGCCGGGAGCGGGACGGGCTCGCCGCGGAACGGGACCGGCTGCGTGCCGCGGCACCGGAGCCGGGCCCGGCCCGGATGCACCCCGACGACCTCGCGGCCCTCGCGGCCGCGGTGCGGGGGTGAGGCCCGGCGGCCGGCGACCGGGACGGCCGGGCTGCTGGAACTGACCACCGCGCCGGAGCTCGCGACCGGGGTGACGGTGCTGGTGCCGGCCCTGTTCGCCGTGCTCACGCACGGCTGACCTCAGCCGCCCGGGACCGTCCCGGGACGGGTGGTGGCCCGCGGCGGTGTGCACACGGTGCCCGCCGCCGGCAGCGTGGTGTCGAGCAGCGTGGCCTCCACCGCGGCGTCGACGCAGGGGTCGGTGCCGTACGAGCCGTGCCCGACACCCTCGCGGGTCAGCAGGACCGCCCGGTCCAGGGTGTCGGCCGTCCGCTCCGCCCAGGTGTGGGGCGTGACCGGGTCGAGCCGGCCGCCGACCACCAACGCCGGCGGGGCGCCCGCGCCGGTCAGCGGCGCGGTGACCCGGTCGGTGTTCGGCGCGGGCCACACCGCACAGGCCAGCGCGCTGTAGGCGGCGCGGGTGCCGATCCGCGGTGCGTGCTCGACCGCCCGCTCGGCGGCCGCGGTGTGCGCGCCGACGTCGGCCGGGGTGCTCCAGTCCGCGCAGCGCACCGCGGTGTGCTGCTCCTGCGTCGCGGTCGGGACACCGAACGGCGAGACCGTCAGGGTGCGGTACAGCAGGTGGGCGAGGGTGCCGTCGCCCTGCTGCGCGGTCGCCAGCGCCGTCGTCAGCACCGGCCAGAGGGCGCGGTCGCCCGCCGCGCCGCGGGCGGTCTCCAGCAGCATGGCGCCGTCGACGACGCCGGCCGGGGCGAGACCCTCCACCGCCCGGGCCGGGGCGGGACGGCGTTCCAGACCGGCGACGAGCGCGTCGAACGCGGCGGCCGGGTCGCCGTCGCCGAACGGGCAGACCGCGGCACCTTCCGTGCGGCAGGTGTCGAACCAGGCGTCGAGGGTCCGCTCGCTCGCGACGGCGACCTCGTCGAGGAACTCCAGGGAGTCCCCGGTCCACAACGTGGTGTCGACGGGCGCGTCGAGGACCATCTGCCGGACCCGGTCCGGGAACAGGGTGGCGTACATCGGGCCGACGACGGTGCCGTAGGAGATGCCGTAGTAGGTGATCGTCTCCTCGCCGAGCGCGGTGCGGAGCCGGTCCAGGTCGCGGGCGACGTTGTCGGTGGACAGGCTCGCCAGGAACGCCGGGGTCCGGTGCGCCGCGCAGCCCTCGGCCAGCGCCCTCGCCTCGGCGAGCAGGGTCGGCAGCGGGGCGCCGCCGGGGACGGCGGGGTCGGCGGCGGTGCTCGCGGCGGCCGTGGCGCGCTCGGCGTCGGTGCGGCAGCGCACCGCCGACGAGGCGCCGACGCCGCGCGGGTCCATCGCGACGACGTCGAAGCGCGCCAGCACCTCCGGCCCGAACGTGCCCGGCGACCCCGGGGTGGCGGGCATCGCGCGCAGCGTGTCGGTCGCGGCGACCCCGGGGCCGCCCGGGTTGAAGAACAGGGTGCCGATCCGGCGCTGGGGATCGGTGGCACGGTGCCGCATCACCGCGAGGGAGACCCGGGGGCCGTCGGCGTCGGTGTACTCCTGGGGGACCTCGAGGGTGCCGCACTCCAGGCCGGGGCCGCACGCGCTCCAGGTGACCGGGTCGGGTGGCGGGACCGCGGGCGCGGACGGCACGGCGGGTGCGGCGGCGGCACAGCCGGTCGGGGTCAGGGCGACCACGGCCGCGAGGACGGCGAGCGGCCGGAGGAGTCGGTGCAGGGCGTGCATGCGGTGGAGTCTGGGGAGGCCGTCCGGCCGTCCGGATCCGTCCGGGGGAGAGTTCTGCCCGCCGGGGTCCGTCCGAAGGATGAGCGCGTCCGGGTCGTGGGACGGAGGCGTCCGCGCCGGTACGGGTCCTAGCCTCGGCGGCATGACCGATGTCGCGGCGTACCGGCGGTGGGTCGTCGACGGCCTGGTGGTCGTGGTGACGGCCCTGATCGGGCTGCTCATGGCCCGGTTGCGGGTGGTGTCGTCGCCGGGCGGACCCGAGCTGCTGCTGGGTGTCGACGTCGCGGCGGGGATGCTGGCCTGCGTCGCGCTCTGGTGGCGGCGCCGGTACCCGCTGCCGGTGGCCGTGGGCGTCGTCGTGCTGTGCACGTTCTCCGAGGTCGCGTCCGTCCCGGGGCTGGTCGCGCTGTTCGCGGTCGCCGCCCGCTGCCCGGCCCGGGTCTCGGCCGCGGTGTTCCTGGGCAGCTTCGCGTCGTTCGCGGTGTACTACTCCTGGCGGCCCGCGCCGGAGGCCCCGCTGTGGCTGCTGGTCGGGGCGCTGGTGGCGGGACACGCGGCGGTGTTCGGCTGGGGGCTGCTCGCGCGCAGCCGCCGGCTGCTGGTCGAGTCGCTGCGCGAGCGGGCCGCGATGGCCGAGTCCGCCGCGGCGCTGCGGGCCGAGCGCACCGCGCACGAGGCGCGGGAGGCGCTGGCCCGGGAGATGCACGACGTGCTCGGGCACCGGCTGTCGCTGCTCAGCGTGCACGCGGGGGCGCTGGCGTTCCACCGCGACGCGCCGGCGGAGGAGACCGCGCGGGCCGCCGAGGTCGTGCGGGCGAACGCCCACCGCGCCCTGCAGGACCTGCGGGAGGTCATCGGGGTGCTCCGGGCGCCGGTGGGGGAGCTGCCGCTGCCCGGGATCACCGACGTCGGCGAGCTGCTCGAGGAGACCCGCCGGACCGGGACCGCGGTCGTCCTGCACGACGGGCCCGGCGTCACCACCGGGGAGCACCCGGTGCCCGAGACCGCGGGGCGCACCGCCTACCGGCTGGTGCAGGAGGCCCTCACCAACGCGCGCACGTACGCGCCGGGTGCCCCGGTCACGGTGACGGTGACCGGCGGGGCCGGGGACGGGCTCGTCGTCGAGGTGGCGAACCCGGCACCGGCCCGGCCCGCCCGCGCCGACCGGCCGGGGGCCGGGCAGGGGCTGCGGGGGCTGGCCGAGCGGGCGACGCTCGTCGGGGGCCGGCTGGACCACGGCCCGACCCCGGACGGCGGGTGGCGGACCGGGATGCGGCTACCGTGGCCGTCGTGACCGCCTCCGACCCCGTCGCGGTGCTCATCGTCGACGACGACCCGGTCGTCCGCTTCGGACTGTCGATGATGCTGCGCGGCGCCGACGGCCTGACCGTCGTCGCCGAGGCCGGGGACGGGGCCGAGGGGGTCGCGCTGGCCGAGCGGCACCGGCCCGACGTCGTGCTGATGGACATCCGGATGCCGGGCACCGACGGGCTCACCGCCACCGAGACGCTGCGCCGCCGCCCCGGCGCGCCGCAGGTCGTCGTGCTCACCACCTTCGACGCCGACGCCCACGTGCTGCGCGCGCTGCGGGCCGGCGCCGCCGGGTTCCTGCTGAAGGACACCCCGCCCGACGAGCTCGTGCTCGCCGTCCGGCACGCCGCCGCGGGGCGTCCGGTGCTCTCGCCGGAGGTGACCCGCCGGCTCATCGACCGGGTCGCCGAGACCGACCGGGACAGCACCCGGGCCGCGGCCCGGCGACGGCTGGAGCGCCTCGCCGAGCGGGAGCGCACCATCGCCCTCGATCTCGGCGCGGGCCGGTCCAACGCCGAGATCGCCGCCCGTCACCACATCAGCGTGGCGACGGTGAAGACCCATGTCTCGGCGATCCTGACCAAGCTGGACCTGAACAACCGGGTCCAGGTGGCGCTGCTGGTGCACGACGCCGGGTTGTCCCCGCCGGTCTGACCCGGTGTCAGCCGGGCGGCTGCCCGGGGGCCGCCTCCAGCTCGTCGAGGCGGGAGCGCAGCCGGCGGAGCTCGGCGAGGAGCTCGGCCCAGGTGGCCGGGTCGGGGGTGCCCGGCCCGGCGGGGTCGGGCTCGTCGTGGCGGGCGGCCTCGGTACGGGACCGTTGGATCTGCTCGGTGAACCAGCTGGCGATGGTCGCGGTCACGGTGCCCAGCACGGCGATCCCGGCGATCATCAGGCCGGCCGCGACCAGCCTGCCCTCGGTCGTCACCGGGTAGCGGTCGCCGTAGCCGACGGTCGTGATCGTGGTCAGGACCCACCACAGGGCGTCGGCGAAGGTCGTGATCGTTGCGTCGGGCACGTCGCGTTCGGCCTCGTAGACGCCGAGCGCGGCGACGAACCCCAGCAGCGACACGGTGACGACGAGGTAGGCGCTGACCCGGCCGCGCAGGTCGTCCCGCAGCGTCCGGGTCAGCACCGACACCGCGCCGACCAGCCGGACCAGGCGCAGGAACCGCAGGAACGGGGCGAGCAGGACCAGGACGTCGAGGGGGTTGTCGAGCAGGAACCGCCACCGGTCGCGGGCCAGCCACAGCCGGATCGCGACGTCGGCGACGAACACCGCCCACAGCACCCACAGGAGGGTCTCCAGGGCCCGCCACGCCGGCGACCCGGGGCGGGTCAGCAGCACCTCGCAGGCGTAGAGCAGCAGGAACCCGGCGGAGAGCGCCGTCAGACCGACATCGGTCCGTGCTTCCCACGCTCGCAGGCGTGGTTCCGGTCGGGGCGCGGCACTTGTCATGGGCGGAGACTACGAGGCCGGGACACCGCGGTGCGGCCCGAAACGGAACGCCGGGTGCGACCGCTCGCGGGTCGCGCGGGCGGCGAACCCGTCCAGGACGTGGTCGACCTCCCGCCAGGCGACCTGCGTGGGCACGGCGTCGTCGCCGAACGGGGCCAGGACGTTCACGCAGTACGCGGTGTCGCGGCCGTGGACGGTGTCGGCGACGGCCGGGGCCCGCCCGGCCCTGCCGCCCAGGTGCCGGATCCCGGTGACGACCATCGGACCGGTGCGGGAGACGACCCGCTCGAGGCCGTCGCGGTCGAGCCCGTCGACCAGCACGTCGTCGCCGAGGTAGGCGTGCGGGAACTCCGGCTCGGCGTACACCCGGGCCGACGCGCGCGGGTCCAGCGGGGCGACGGTGTCGTCGTCCCAGGCGACGGCGGCGCGCAGCGGCGCGAGCAGCGCGTCGGTCCGGCCGGGTCCGCCGGTGCCGACGACCCCGACCCGCAGGACGCGACGTCCGCGCAGGGGGGCGGGCAGGAACGGCAGGTCCGGGTAGGGGACGACGGACACCCCGGAGGTGACGTCGTCGGGCAGGGCCGAGGTCCAGTCCGCCCAGGCGTGCAGTGCGGCCGGGTCGCCGGGGGTGTCCGCGTCGCCGAGGACGCGCACGAGCCCGCCGCCGACCAGGCCGTCGGAGCCGAGCAGCCCGACGACGACCGCGGTGACGACGTCGCCGTCGTCGGGGCCCGTGCCGCGCAGCCGGGCGAAGTAGCGGGGGTCCGACGCCGCGGACACCCGGACGGTGCCGCCGGCGCGGGCGAGCTCGACGGCGTGGACGTGGTCGGCGGCCCAGCCGTCGGCGCGGACGGCGAGGCCGAGCCCGCCGCCGGACAGGTACCCGACGACGCCGACCGACGGTGCGCTGCCGTGCGGCGGGCGCAGGCCGTGCGGCGCGGCCGCGGCGACGACGTCGCCCCAGGTCGCGCCGGCCCCGGCGCGGGCGGTGCGCGCGACCGGGTCGACCGTCACCTCCGCCATCGGCGCGGTGTCGATCAGCAGGCCGCCGTTGCACGGGCGGCGCAGGCCGTGCCCGGTGGCGTGCACGGTGACGGCGAGGCCGTCGTGGCCGGCCCGGGCCAGCGCGGCGACGACGTCGTCCGCGCCGGTGACGGTCACGACGGCCGAGGGGCGGTGGGTGATGCCGGTCTGGAAGCTCCGCGTGCTGGTCATGGCTCCGAGCCTGGGCCCGCCCGCGGCAGAAGTCGAAGAGATGGATCGTCTACCGGTTAGCATCGCTGCTTATGGAACTGCGACACCTGCGCTACCTCGTCGCGGTCGTCGACTCCGGGACCGTCACCGCGGCCGCCGCGGCGCTGCACGTCGCGCAGCCCGGGGTGAGCGCGCAGCTGCGGCAGCTGGAACGCGAGCTCGGCGCGCCCCTGGTCGAACGCGGCCCGCGCGCGGTCACGCCCACCGAGGCCGGGCTGGCGGTGCTGCCGCACGCCCGCGCCGCGCTCGCCGCCGTGGAGGACGCCCGCGACGCCGTCGCCGCGCTGCGCGGGCTGCTGCGCGGCCGGGTCGCGGTCGGCATGGCCACGTCGTTGCCCGACACCGTGCTCGCCGACCCGGTCGGGGCCTTCGCCGCCGCACACCCGCAGCTGGAGGTGACGCTGCGGGAGGGGACCACCGACGAGCTGGTCGACGAGCTGCGGGCCGGGCGGCTCGACGTCGCCGTGCTGGGGTTCCCGCACGCCCCGCCCGACGGCCTCGACGGACGGGTGCTGGTCGAGTCCCCCCTGGTCGCGGCGGTCGCCGCGGACGACCCGTTCGCCGGACAGGCCGCGGTGACCCTGGACGAGCTCGCGGCCCGGCCGCTGATCTGCCTGCCCCGCGGGCACGGTCTGCGGGCCGCGCTGGACGCGGCACTGGCGGCCCGGTCGCTCACCGCCCGGGTGGGGTTCGAGTCCGGCGCGATGACATTGCTGCTGCGCCTGGCCGCGCGCGGGGCGGGGGTGGCGGTGGTCCCGGAACCCGCGCTCGGCGCGGCCGGGGTGGCGGCCCTGGCCCGGCCGCCGGTCGCGGTGCCGATCACCCCGGAGATCCGGACGCGGCTGCACCTGGTCTGGCGCTCGGGCGGGCCCGGCGGACCGGCGGCGCGGGCGCTGCTGGAGTCGCTGCTCCGGTGACGCCCGGCGCGGGCATCAGCGGGGGACCGACACCAGGACCCGGACGGCCTCGGCGACCGCGGCGCGCCGGGCGACCCGCACCGCGGTGGCGATGGGGCGCAGCGCGTCGGAGCGGGCGACGGCCGCCGACGCCGACAGCGCGCCGCCGGGCTCGTCGCCGGAGGCGGCGGACAGGATCGCGTCCACCTCGTCGGCCTGCTGCAGCACCCGCAGCGCCTGCGGGGGCATCCCGCCGGGCCACAGCGCCTGCGGGCGGCGGCGCAGCCAGGCCGCGATCTCCTCGCGCACGCCGGGCCGGTGCCGGGCCACGCCCAGGTCGGTCAGCGCCGCGGCGGCGGCCCGCACCTGGCCGCGCAGCTCCCGTTCGGCCTCGTTCAGCGCCACGTACTCGGGGACCGGGCCGGGGTCGGCGACGGCGTGCGCGGTCCAGCGGACCACCCCGTCGGCGATCGGTGACGGCACGACGCCGAACCCGGCGTCGGCGAAGAGCACGCCCTCGCCCGCGGTGATCGCGGCGTCGGAGAACGGGCCCGGGCCGGGCAGGCCGCGCACGTCCCCGGGGGCCGGCAGCACCAGCCGGGCCTGTCCGCGCGGGGCGCCGCGGCGGACGGCGGCCAGCAGCATCGCCGTCGAGGTCGGCGCCGACCCGGGGCCGGGCAGTCCGGTCGCGGCGGCGGTGACGTCGTCGGCGGCGAGCACGTCGTGCGCCTCCGACCACGGCGCGAGCGCGTCGAGGACGTCGTCGGGTGCGGCGGACCCGGCCAGCCAGGCCGAGGCCCACACGGCGAAGGTCGTGGAGGCACAGGACACGGCGGTCAGGCTAACGGCCCGTCCGGCGTCGCACACCCGGCACGTGGGTGACACAGCGCTACGAGGGTCACGCTGTGCGTGACCACCGGAGTGTGGGCGTGTCGTGCCCCGGTCACCGACCGGCGTCGACCGATACTGGTTCACCATGAGCCGGACCCACGATTACCGGGGCATGTTCGACACCGCGGGCACCCGTGCGCCGCGGGAGAGCCGGGTGACCGAGGTCGCCGCCGAGCCGGGCCTGGTCGTCGAGGACCCGGCCAGCGGGTTCTGCGGTGCCGTGGTGACCGTCACCGGCTCGGAGGTGACGCTGGAGGACCGCTTCGGCGGCCGGCGGATCTTCCCGCTGCGCCCCGCCGGTTTCCTGTACGAGGGCCGCCCCGCGACGCTGGTGCGTCCGCGGGCCGCCCCCGCGGGCCGCACGTTGTCCGCGTCCGGCTCGGTGCACGTCGCGAACCTGAAGGCGCGCACCGCGCGCGCCGCCCGGATCTGGGTGGAGGGCCTGCACGACGCGACACTGGTCGAGCAGGTGTGGGGGCACGACCTGCGCGTCGAGGGCGTGGTCGTGGAGCCGCTGCACGGCGTCGACGACCTCGCCGCCGCGGTCCGTGACTTCGACCCGGGCCCGCACCGGCGCCTCGGCATCCTCGTCGACCACCTGGTGGAGGGCACCAAGGAGACCCGCCAGGCCCGCGAGGCCTACCGGGCGACCCGCGACGCGCAGCAGCACGTCCTGGTCACCGGCCACCCCTACGTCGACGTCTGGCAGGCCGTGAAGCCCTCGGTCGTCGGGATCCGCGAGTGGCCGGTGATCCCGCGCGGCACCGACTGGAAGACCGGGGTCTGCGCGGCGCTGCGGTGGGGCGAGCCCGCCGACGGTGCCCGCCGGGTGCTCGGCGCGGTCCGCAGCTACCGCGACCTGGAGACCCCGATGATCGGCGCGGTCGAGCGCCTCATCGACTTCGTCACCGCGGAGGGGGCCTGACCCCGACACCGGGGGCGGACTCCGGCACCGACCGGTAACGATCGGGCCAAGCGGTGCGGAGCATACCGACGAAACGCCGACAGGGAATCGGACATTCTGGCACCCTGGGGCGATGGATCCGGCACTGATCTGGCTGCTCATCGGTCTCGTACTGATCGGCAGCGAGGTCGTGTCCGGGGAGCTGTTCCTCGTCATGCTCGGCGGCGGCGCACTCGCCGCGGCGGCCGGGGCCGCACTCGGGTTGACGCTGCTCCCGGCAGCCGGGGTGGGCGGCGCCGTCGCGGTACTGCTGCTGCTGGCCGTGCGACCGGTGGCGAAACGCAGGCTGGCCGAGCACATGGGCACGTTCGAACGCCACCAGGACCGGTTCGTCGGCGCCTCCGCCGAGGTCGTGCAGCGCGTCGACGGCGAGCGCGGGCAGGTGCGGATCGGACACGAGGTGTGGTCGGCGCGGTCGATGGACGGGGTGGAGGTCCTCGAGGCCGGCGCCACCGTCACGATCCTGCAGGTGACCGGGGCGGCCGTGCTCGTCACCGGTCGGGGGGAGCTACCGCCGTCCTGACCGCCACCGCGGCGGGACGGCCACGACGCCCCGGGGACTCCGGGGCGACACGGGCGCCGGTTCTCCGGCGCGCAGGAGGGGAGAGCACATGGGCGCCGAGTTCATCATCGGCATCGTCCTGCTCGTGCTGGTCGTGACGATCGTCGTCAAGTCGGTCGTCATCGTCCCGCAGGAGTGGGCCTACATCATCGAGCGGCTGGGCCGCTACCACAGCATCCGGGAGGGCGGCCCCGCCATCCTGGTGCCGTTCGTCGACCGCACCCGCGAGCGGGTCGACCTGCGTGAGCAGGTCGTGTCGTTCCCGCCGCAGCCGGTCATCACGCAGGACAACCTGACCGTCAACATCGACACGGTCGTGTACTTCAAGGTCAACGACGCCAAGGCGGCGGTCTACGAGATCGCCAACTACATCGCCGGTGTCGAGCAGATCACCACCACGACGCTGCGCAACGTGGTCGGCGGCATGACGCTGGAGCAGACGCTGACCTCGCGCGACCGGATCAACACGGCGCTGCGCGGCGAGCTGGACGAGGCGACCGAGCGCTGGGGCATCCGGGTCGCCCGGGTCGAGATCAAGGCGATCGACCCGCCGCCCTCGATCCAGAACTCGATGGAACAGCAGATGAAGGCCGACCGCGAGAAGCGGGCCATGATCCTCACCGCGGAGGGCCAGCGGGAGTCGGCCATCCGCAGCGCCGAGGGCAACAAGCAGTCCCAGATCCTCACCGCGGAGGGCGCCAAGCAGGCCGCCATCCTCGCCGCCGAGGCCGAGCGGCAGTCGGAGATCCTGCGGGCGCAGGGCCGCCGGGCCGCGCTGTACCTCGAGGCGCAGGGTGAGTCGAAGGCGATCGAGAAGAAGTTCGCCGCGATCAAGGCCGGCAAGCCGACCCCGGAGCTGCTCGCCTACGAGTACCTGCAGACGCTGCCGCAGATGGCCGAGGGCGAGGCCAGCAAGCTGTGGGTCGTCCCGTCCGACTTCGGGAAGGCCCTGGAGGGCTTCACCCGGATGCTGGGTGCGCCCGGCGAGGACGGCGTCTTCCGCTACGAGCCCAGCCCCGACGACGGCACCGTCTCCCGGCCCGCCGAGGACGACGGCGTCGAGGACTGGTTCGACACCTCGTCCGACCCGGAGATCGCCAAGCAGGTCGCGGCGGCCACCGCGGCGGCCCAGCAGGAGGTCCCGCCGGTCGGCTCGGATGTCCCGCCGGTCCCCGGCACCGAGGCCGGCAACGGCGGCGGTGCGGCCCCGGCCCAGCTGGAGGCCTCCCGCGAGGTCCCCGGCATCGGATCCCCGGGCGCGGTGCAGGGCCACCCGAACGGCCAGGAACAGCGCGGCTGAGCCACCCCGGCCGCACGTCACCGTCGACGGTGACCGCACCGCCCCATCCGGTTCGCCGGGTGGGGCGGTGTCGTGTACGACGGCGTCCGGCCGGTCGTCGTCGGCGCACCGGCCGTGAGCCTGCCGGCGGTGCTCGGGCTGCGCCGCCGGGTGGGCCGGGATCAGGCGAGCACGAAGCCGTAGGGCAGCTCCAGGCGGTGCCGGGCGAGCAGCTCGGCGTCGGCCAGCAGGTCGCGGGTCGGCCCGTCGGCGACGACGGTGCCCCCGTCCAGCACGACGCTGCGCGGGCACAGCTGCAGCGCGTACGGCAGGTCGTGGGTGACCATGAGCATGGTCCGGCCCAGCCCCAGCAGCACCTCGGCCAGCTCGCGGCGGGCCACCGGGTCCAGGTTCGACGACGGCTCGTCGAGCACCAGGATCTCCGGGTCGCACGCCAGCACCGTGGCCAGCGCGACCCGGCGGCGCTGCCCGCCGGACAGGTGCAGCGGGGAACGGTCGGCGGCGTCGGCCATCCCCACCGCGGCCAGGGCCTCGTCGACCCGCTCGCGCAGCGCGGGCCCGCGCAGCCCGAAGTTCGCCGGGCCGAAGGCCACGTCCTCGGCGACGGTGGGCATGAACAGCTGGTCGTCGGGGTCCTGGAAGACGATCCCGACCCGGCGGCGGATCTCGCGCAGGTGCCGCTTCTCCACCCGGAGCCCGCCGACCTCGACGGTGCCCGCCGCGCCGTCCCCGCCGCCGAGGATCCCGTTGAGGTGCAGCACCAGGGTGGTCTTCCCGGCGCCGTTCGGGCCGAGCAGCGCGACCCGCTCGCCGGGGGCGATCGTCAGGTCGACGCCGAACAGCGCCTGGTGGCCGTCGGGGTAGGCGAAGGCGAGGTCGGTCAGCCGCAGCGACGGCGGGCTCATGCGGCCACCCAGCCGGAGCCGGCCAGCAGCACCGCGACCCCGGCGACGGTCAGCCCGGCCAGCCACTGCCGTGACGTGGTCGGGGCGTCGCCCGACGGCGGCATGGTGCCGGTCCAGCCGCGCGACAGCATCGCCAGGTGCACCCGCTCGCCGCGCTCGTAGGACCGTACGAACAGCGAGCCGATCCCGCGGGCGGTCGCCCCGGCCTGCCACAGGAACCGCGGGTCGTGGCCGCGGGAGATCCGGGACAGCCGCATCCGGCGGGCCTCGCCGGTGATCACGTCGGCGTAGCGCAGCATCAGGGTGGCGATCGTGGTGACGATCGCCGGGGCGTGCAGGCGCTGCAGGCCGACGAGCAGGTCGCGCATCGGCGTCGTCGCCGCGAGGGTCAGCGAGGTCAGGACGCCGAGGGTGCCCTTGACCAGGATGTTCCACGCCCCGAGCAGTCCCGGCTGGGACAGCGTGAGGCCGAGCCAGTCCAGCGTCGGCGCCGGGCCGGTGAACGGCAGCAGCACCGCGAGCACCACGAACGGCAGCTCGATCACCGAGCGCCGCAGGATCCAGCCCGGGCGCACCCCGGCCAGGGCCCACACCGCGGCCAGCAGCAGCGCGAACCCGCCGAACACCGCGAACGCCTCGCGCGGGGTCGCGACCACGCACACCACCACCAGCAGTGCCGAGACGATCTTCACCTCGGGGGGGAGCCGGTGGACGGGGGAGTCGCGGTGCAGGTACAGCGGGTGCGCGTGCCCGGCGCCCATCAGCCGTCCCGGCGGCGCAGCAGCAGGAACACCCCGCCCGCGACGACGACCGTCACCAGCACCCCGGCTACCCCGGCGACGCCGGTGGTGCCCTCGCCGCCCACGACCGAGTACCCGGCGAGCGGGCTCGACGCCATGGCGTGGTCGCTCTCGTGGATCGCGATGCAGGTGCCCTCCAGCCGCTCCTCGCCGTCCGGGGTCGCGACGGCGGTGCAGCCGTCCCGCGCGACGGTGTCCAGGCCGTCGGGGTCGGGGGAGGCGAAGGACGAGACCAGCCCGGCCACGACCAGGGACACGATCAGGAACCCGGCGAAGAACAGCAGCGGGCGACGGCGGGCGGTGGCGCTCATCGCGCACCCTCCTCGGAGGTCGAGCGGCGGGCCAGCGGGCGCCCGGTGCCGCGCAGCAGGTACACCAGGTCCGGCCGGGCGGCGGCCACCGCGCCCACGGTGGCCGCGGTGATCACGCCCTCACCGATGCCGATCAGCACGTGCAGCCCGCCCATCAGCGCGAACACCGTGCCGAGGGTGGCGCCGCCGGCGCCTCCGATCGCGTACTCCAGGACAAAGCCCATCGCCGCGACGACGGTGTTGAGCAGGGCCGCGACGAAGGCGACGGCGACCAGCCCGCCGCGGGACCGCACCGCGAACCGGCGCAGCGAGCGCGCCACCAGCCAGCCGACGACCACCCCGATCACGGCCATGTTCGTGATGTTGAGGCCCAGTGCGGTGATGCCGCCGTCGGCGAACAGCAGCGCCTGCACCACGAGCACGATCGAGATCGCGATCATGCCCACCCACGGGCCGACCAGGATCGCGACGAGCGCCCCGCCCAGCAGGTGCCCACTGGCCCCGGGAAGGATCGGGAAGTTGATCATCTGGACGGCGAAGACGAACGCCGTGACCAGCCCGGCCATCGGCGCGGTGCGGTCGTCGAGGTCCGCGCGGGCGCGCAGGACGGCCACCGTCAGCGCGATCACCGCGACGACGGCGAACAGCAGCGCCGTCGGGCCGTTCACCAGCCCGTCGCTCATGTGCATGGCGACCGCGTGCGTCTGCATCGCGCCCCCTCACCGGTCGGACCGGCCGCCACCCGGCCGGGTGAGGGGATTCAACGCGACGGCGGTGCTGCCGCAAAGGCCTGGCAGTAGATAGGCGCCTGCATGTCCCGGATGTCCGGTATCGACCCCGCCGATCGGAGAGTCCGGGACGCCGTCCGTCCGGACGGCGCGCGGTCGGGCGCCCGCGGTCAGAGGGCGTCGGCCGCCGCGGCCTCGTCGCGCTCGGCGATCAGCTTGTCGTCCTTGCGGGCGGCGATGCGCGAGACCCGGAACAGCGCCTTGCGCCGGGCCCGGCCCAGCGGCAGGGCGAGCCGGCCGATCCGCACGTCGATCGGGCGGACGTCGAACACCCCGGAGTCGCCCAGCTCGTCGAACAGCAGCTGCTGCTCCTCGGAGATCTGCTGCTCGAACTCCGAGGAGACCGAGCCGCGAGCGATCCGGAACGCGGCCAGGGTCTCCGGGACGCCGAGGAAGTCGCCGTACTGGAGCAGGCGCATCCAGAGGTCGAGGTCCATGATGAAGCGCCGCTCCGGGCGCCATCCGCCCGCCGTGACGAACTGCTCGCGCCGGAACAGGACGTTGCCCGGCTCGCCGATCGGGTTCGCGCCGTTGCGGATGACCCGCCGCGCGACCTCGCTGCCCGAGTGCAGCCCGACCAGGCCGCCGCCGAGGCCGCGGCGCGGGACGATGACCCGGCTCTGCTCGTCGATCATGTGCCGGCGCGAGGCCACCACCGACAGCGACGGGTCGTCGCGCATCGGCGGAACCTGCAGCTCCAGGCAGCGCGGGTGCAGCAGGTCGTCGGCGCAGACCAGCTTCACCAGCGGTGCGCGGCAGAGCTCGACGGCGCGGTTCCAGTTGTCGCCCTGCGGCAGTGTCTGCCGGTTGCGCTCGACCCGGATCCGCGGGTCGCGGAACGAGGTCGCGATCTCCCAGCTCGCGTCGGTGCTGCCGTTCTCCAGCACGACGAGCTCGAAGTCCCGCCAGGTCTGCTCCAGCACGCTGCGGATGGTCTCGGCGAGATAGGTCTCGCCGTTGTGGACCGGAATGCAGACGGACACGCTGGGCACAAAGCCGCCGGGCCTCATCGGGTACCTCGCAGGGGTGGAACGGATCGGACGAGCAGGCGGCGAGCCACGCTACCCGCCCCGGTCGGCGGGCCGGACGGCGGCGCGGACGAGCGACGTCCGACCGGGACCATCGGGACGGAACGGATACGCACCGTGATCGTCGGCCGGACGTCCCGCCGCTCGCCGCCCGACGATCACCGCTCGTCGGCCGGGGTCCCGGTGGGCCGGTCCCGCACCGCGGCGGCCCGGACGACGTCCGTAGTATCGGTCGTCGTGTTCGCGTGGTCGTTCCACGCCGCGGCGACGGAGTCCGGAGGCCTTGCGCCGTCCGGGCGACACCCGATGCGGTGCGGGTCACGTAACGCGACCGACGGCGCCGGAGATAAGCCGGATGACCCCCGTTGTGGGGTAACGGATCCGGTCGATGTCGGCATCGTCGTCACGACCGGACACGCACTGCTCGCCAACCGCGCGCCAGGACCGATCGATTCGGGGGAGAGACCGGTGAACAAGCGCCCTGACCACGGACCACGTCGTCCGAACCAACCGAGGGTGTCGGTGATCGTGCCGACCCGCAACGAGGCACGGAACCTCGAGGTGGTCCTGCCGGCCGTCGCGGCCGTGCGTCCCGCCGTGTACGAGGTGATCGTCGTCGACGGCGACTCCCGGGACGGCACCGTCGAGACCGCACGCCGTGTCCTGCCCGGCGTCCGGATCGTCCGCCAGACCCGCAAGGGCAAGGGCAATGCGATGGCCTGCGGTTTCGCCGCGGCCACCGGCGACGCCATCGTCATGTTCGACGCGGACGGCTCGGCCGACCCGCAGGAGATCCCGCGCTTCGTCGCCGCGCTCGTCGAGGGCGCCGACTTCGCGAAGGGCAGCCGGTTCACCAAGGGGGGCGGCAGCGACGACATCACGTTGCTCCGCAAGGGTGGCAACGCCGGTCTGAACCTGATCGCGAACACGCTGTTCGGGACCCGCTACAGCGACCTCTGCTACGGCTATAACGCCTTCTGGGCCGACATCCTGCCGCTGCTGGAGCTGCCCGCGGTCGACATGCCGCCGCACCCGGACGGCGGGATGTACTGGGGCGACGGGTTCGAGATCGAGACGGTCCTGAACTGCCGCGTCGCCGCCGCCGGTCTGTCGATCACCGAGGTCCCCTCGGTGGAGAAGGAGCGGATGTTCGGCGAGACGAACCTGCGCACCTTCGCCGACGGCACCCGCGTCCTGCGGACCCTCGCCGCCGAGCGGCGGCGGGCCGGTCGCGACGACCGGCCCGCCGCACCCGCCACGGCCGTCCCCGGCCCCGCCGCGGTGGTCCCGCCCGCCGGGCACCCGGCGGTGCCCGCCACCCCGGCCACGGCGCCGGTGCCGCCCGCGGTGCCGGACCGTGCCGTCCCGGCGGCGCAGCCGCAGCGCCCGGCCCCGCGGCCGCACGCCGACGCACCGGCCCCGCAGCGCCCGCAGCAGCAGCCGTCGCGCCCGGCCCCGCAGCCGCAGCCCGGGGCGGGCCGGCCCGCCCCGCAGCAGCCGGCCCCGTCGCCGGTCGCCCGCGAGCAGCGCCCCGTCGGCGCCGAGCGCGACGGGTCCGCCCGTCCCGAGCGGACCGGTGTGCGGTACGCATGGGGGGAAGAGGCGTCCTGAGCGCCCCGGGACCGGATCGGGCCGGTCCGTGCCCCACCGGCCCACGCCCCACGAGGGGCGTGGCGCCGGGAGAACCACCAGTGAAGAGGAGTGAGCCGCGGTGAGCGTGCAGTCCGCAGCCGAGCTGACCCGCGCGAGGACCGCGCGGCGGTACGTGGCGATCCTGCTCGTCGCCGCCGGCGTCATCGCCTGCGGCCTGAGCATCGCCGGGATCAGCGGGGGCGCGCTGGGCGAGTTCCGGCTGCTGGTCACCATCGGCTTCCTGCTGCTCGGCCCCGGCTGGGCCGCCGCGGGCTTCCTGCGCCGCGCGCCCGCCGCGCACGTCTGGCTGCTGACGCTGGGGGTCGGCACCGCCGTCACCCTGATCGGCGGCCAGCTCATGGTCAGCCTGGGGCTCTGGTACCCGAGCGTCGCCCTGTTCGTCGTCACGCTCCTGTCGGTCCCGTTCCTGCTGCGCCACGCCGTGGTGGCCCAGTGAGCGGGACCTCCCGGTGAGGCCGGTCGGGCCGGCGCGTCCCCGCCCCGCCGCGGGTACGTCCGGTCCCGGCCCCGTCCCCGGACCGCAGGCGGCGGGTGTCGACCCGGACGCCCCGACCCAGCGTCTCGCCACCGCCCACGCGCGGGCGCACTCGCGCCGCAACGCCGAGCAGCACACCGAGTACCTGCCGCCGCTGGTCGGGCTGCGCGGGCCCGGCGAGAACCCGCCGACCCCGCCGCCCACCCCGCCGCCCGGACCGGGCGGCGGAGACGGCGGCGGTGAGGACGGCGAGCAGGTCCCGGACCGCAACGGCGGCATCGGCGACGGCATCGCCCTGACCCTGTGCTCGGGCTTCGGCTCGGTCGCCGGGCTGCTCGGTGTGCTGATCGCGACCCGGATCATGCCGCAGGCCGAGGTCGGCCGGGCCTCGGAGTTCGTGTCGGCCTTCCAGCTGATCGGCGGCGTCGCCCAGCTCAACCTGGGACTGGCGCTGCTGCGCTGGCTCCCCGGGGCCGGCCGCAAGTCGGTCCGGCTCACCTTCGGCTCGCTGCTGCTGATCATGCCGCTGTCCGGGCTGATCGGCCTGATCTACGGCACGCTCGTGCCCCGGGTCGCGGAGGCCGCGGGTGGCGGATCGTTCGGCTGGGGTCTGGTCGTCCTGGTCCTGACCTGCGCCGGCTGGTGCGTGTTCGTCGTCCACGACTTCGTCATGGTCGCCATCGGGCGGCCGTGGGTGGCGGTGTGGCGCAACGGCACCTTCGCCGTGACCCGGATCGTGCTGCTGCTGGCACTGGGAACCACGCTCGCCTCCGAGGCGCTGGTGCTGTCCTGGGCGATCCCGGTGGTGCTGTGGATCGCCGCGGGCACCGTGCTGCTCTGGTTCATGGTGCGGCGCTTCGCCCGCGCCGCTGGGCCGGGCACGCTGCCGACGCGCCCGGAGATGATCGCGTTCCTGGCGCCGACCGCGCTGGCGCAGTGCGGCAACGCGCTGCTCTACAACCAGGTCCCGCTGTTCGCGAACTTCCGGATGGGCAACGAGATCGGCGCGGTCTTCTTCATCTGCTGGCAGGCGGTGACCGTCATCGACCTGGCCGCGACGTTCTTCACCAACTCCCTGACCGTGCAGACCGCCCGGGAGCCGCACCGCGCCGAGGAGTTCGCCCGCGTCGCCCGGCGCCGGATGCTCCTGCTGTTCGTCCCGGCGCTCGGGCTCGGCGCGGCACTGGGCTACCCGGTGCTGTCGCTGCTCGGCGAGGGCTACGCGCCCGGCGCCCCGGCGCTGGCCGTGCTCATGGGCGGCCTGTTCTTCCGGCTGATCGTCGTGTTCGAGCTCGCCCGCCGCCAGGCCGACGGCGACGGGATGGGCTACGCGAAGATCCAGCTGCTCAACACCGGCCTGGTCGTGGTCTTCGCCGGTCTGGTCCCGCTGCCGGACCCCGGAACCGCATCGGTCAGCATGACCATGCTGCCGGTCGTCCTCGGCTACGTCGGCGCGCAGATCCTCTGCGCACTGGCACTCAGATTCGTCCCGGCGTGGAACCGCCGGAGCACACCGGAGGTGAAGTCGTGACGTCGGAGACCCGCCGGACGGGCGGCCCCGACCCGTCCACCCGCGGCCACCGCGGCGAGGAGCCCGCCGTCGCGCGGACCCGCGTCGCGGAGGAGAGCGCGAGCGAGCGGACCCAGTTCGTCACGCCGCCCGGCCCGGACTCGCCGACCATGGCCGTCCGCGGCCCGGTCCCGCGCCCGCCCGGTGACGGCCCGCCGCCCGCACCCGAGACCGCCGAGCCGCTGTCCCCGTTGTGGGTCTGGGGCGCGCCGGTCCTGGCCGTGCTCGCGGTGCTGCTCCTGCCCGTCGCCGCCGCGACGACCGACCTGTCCGACCTGGACGGCTGGGGCCTGGCCCCGGCGCTGAGCCCGTTCGCGTGGGTCGCGCTGCTGCTCGCCATCGGCGCCTGCCTGCTCGAGCTCTGGTCGCGCCGCCCGCGCATCCCGATGCTGGGTGCCGCGACGGGGGTGCTGCTGCTGTGCTCCACCGGCCTGCCCTCGGTCGTGCAGCCCCAGGCCCGGTTCACCACCGCCTGGCTGATCTCCGGGTTCGTCGACGCGGTCGCCCGTAACAACGGCGTCCCGCCCACCGGCGTGGACGCGCGGTTCTACTGGCCCGCGTTCTTCGCCCAGTGGGCCTGGATCCGCGACGCCGCGGGCGCCGACCAGCTCGACACGATCCTGCGCTGGTACCCGCCCGCGGTCACCGCGGTGTGGGCGATCGGCGTCTACGCCCTGGCCCGCTCGATGCTCGGGGGCACCCGCGCGCCGTGGGTCGCGGCCTGGCTGTTCATCGGCCTGAACTGGATCGAGCAGGACTACTTCTCCCCGCAGGCGACCGCCATCGTGCTGCTGCTGACGGTGCTGACCTTCGCGCTCGGCCCGCTGGCGACCCGCCGCGTCGACAACGCCGGGGTCCCGGGCTGGCCACGGGCCCACCGCGGGGCGCCACCGCTGCCCCGGTGGCGGCGCTGGCTGGTGTCGGCGCTGACCCCGCCGAACACACCGACGCTGCCCGCCCGGCAGCTGCTGCTGATCTACTTCTGCGCAGCGCTGTGCGTCATCGCCGTCGCCCCGGCCCACCAGCTGACCCCGTTCGCCATCATCGGCCAGCTGGCCGTGCTGGCCGTCGTCGGCCGGTTCCGCGGACGCGGGCTGGTGATCGTCGCGATCGCCGCGGTGACGATCTTCGTGCTGATCGGCGCCCGTGACTTCTGGATGAACCAGATCAGCATGATCATCGGTAGCGGCGACGACGGCAGCGCCCTGCAGGCCGGTGTCGCGGACCGCTTCCAGGGCGACACGGGCCAGCTCGTCGGCAAGGGGTTCCGGGTCGCGATGACCGGCCTGACCTACGTCCTCGGCTTCGCCGGTGCCTGGGTCTACTGGCGCCGCCGCCGCGACCTCGTGCCGATCCTGCTGGCGATCATCCCCATGGGGATGGCGGTCGTGCAGAGCTACGGCGGCGAGCTGCTCCTGCGCGTGCTGCTCTACGGCCTGCCGATCCTGTCGATCCTGGCCGTCGACGCGCTGCGGGCCTTCGCCCGCGTCGACCGCAAGCGCGAACGGCTGCTCGCGGTGGGCATGGTGGTCGTCTTCGGTCTGCTGATCTTCATCCGCGGCGGTAACGAGGCCTACACCGACGTCACCACCGAGGACGTCCAGATGACCCGCAAGGCCTACGCCGAGGCGCCGCCCGGGGCGACGGTGCAGCCGTTGTCGACGGTCGGGCCCTACGCCCTGGAGGGCGTCGGCGAGAACAACAACATGGCCTCGGGCGGTCAGGGCTGCGCGGTCCTCGCCGCGGACCCGTTCCGCTGCATCGACCAGGTCCAGCCGCAGACGATCCTGTTCTACCCGGCGATCGAGAAGCAGGGCGTCGTCCTGAACGACCGCGAGCCGGGCTGGACGATCGAGATCCGCAACCAGCTCATCGCGTCGGGCCAGTACCGCGCGACCTACGAGAGCGGCTTCGACGCGATCCTGGTGCGCAACGAGCCGCTCCCGGCGCCGGGCGTCCCGGCACCGGCGACGGCCCCGGCCCCGGCGGCCGGCGGGGAGGTGCCGAACCCGTGAACGGATTCCTCCTGACCTGGCTCGCGTTCGGCCTGATGCTGGCCGTGTTCGCCGCCCGCGCCTGGGTGGTGGAGACCAGCCGTGGCCGGTTGGTCACCAGCGGGTCCGCGCAGCGCGGGCTCACCGCGGCCGCCGTCGCCTCGGTGGCGCTGCTGGTCGTGATGCTGACCCTCAACGGCGGCGTCGAGCTGGTCGAGCTCGTCTCGGGGGGCCGGGCTGACGTGACCCAGCCCGCCGAGCCGGTGCCCGGCCAGGACCCGGCGGTGCCGATCCAGCCGCAGGCCCCGGCCCCGGCGGCACCCGCGGCCCCGGCCAACTGACCGACCCGCGACACACGAGGGCCCCGGCGCCGTACGGCACCGGGGCCCTCGGTCGTGCGTGGGGTCAGCCGCTGTAGCCGATGGCCACGTACTTGGTCTCCAGGAACTCGTCGATGCCGACGGTGCCGCCCTCGCGGCCCAGCCCGGACTCCTTGACGCCGCCGAACGGGGCGGCCGGGTTCGACACCAGACCGGTGTTGAGCCCGATCATGCCGCTCTCGAGGTTCTCGGCGATGTGCAGCGCCCGGTTCAGGTCGCGCGTGTACACGTAGTTGACCAGGCCGAACTCGGTCGCGTTGGCCGCGGCCAGTGCGTCGTCGGCGCTGTCGACGACGGTGATCGGCGCGACCGGGCCGAAGATCTCCTCGTGGTTGAGCCGGGAGTTCACCGGCACGTCGGTGAGCACGGTCGGCGGGTAGAAGTAGCCCGGCCCGTCCTGGGCCTTCCCGCCGATCGCGACCGAGGCACCGGCGGCGACGGCGTCGGCGACCAGGTCGGTGACCTTGTCCAGGCCCTTCGCGTCGATGAGCGGGCCCACGTTCACGCCCTCCTCGGTGCCGCGGCCGACCTTGAGCGCGCCCATCCGCTCGGCGAGCTTCGCGGTGAACTCCTCGGCGACGCCGCGCTGGACGTAGAACCGGTTGGCGGCGGTGCAGGCCTCGCCCATGTTCCGCATCTTGGCGATCATGGCGCCCTCGACGGCGGCGTCGACGTCGGCGTCGTCGAGCACGATGAACGAGGCGTTGCCGCCCAGCTCCAGCGACGACCGCATGACCTTGTCCGAGGCCTGGGACAGCAGCAGCTTCCCGACCGGGGTGGACCCGGTGAACGACATCTTGCGGGCGCGGCCGTCGCGCAGGATCGGCTCCATCACCGCGCCGGCGTCGGTGGCGTTGATGACGTTCAGGGCGCCGTCGGGCAGGCCGGCGTCGGCCAGCACCTGCGCGAACGCGAGCATGGTCAGCGGCGTCTGCGGCGCGGGCTTGATCACCGAGGCACAGCCGGCGGCGACCGCCGGGGCGATCTTGCGGGTCCCCATGGCCAGCGGGAAGTTCCACGGGGTCACGAACACGCAGACCCCGACGGGCTGGCGGATGGTGAGGAACCGGGTCTGGCCGTTCGGGGCGACCTGGTAGCCGCCGTCGATGCGCACGGCCTCCTCGGAGAACCAGCGCAGGAACTCCGAGGCGTAGACGACCTCGCCCTTGGCCTCGGCGAAGGGCTTGCCCATCTCCAGGGTCATGAGCAGGGCCAGGTCGTCGATCCGCTCGTGGAGCAGGTCGTAGGCGCGGCGCAGGATCTCGCTGCGCTCCCGCGGCGCCATCGCGGCGATCGTGGGCTGCGCGGCGTGCGCGGCGGCGAGGGCGTCCATGCCGTCGGCGGGGGAGGCGTCGGCGACCTCGGTCAGCACCTCTCCGGTGGCCGGGTCCTCCACCTTCGCGGTCGCGCCGTTCTCCGCCGGCCGCCATTGGCCGCCGATGAACAGGCCGGTGGGGACGGCATCCAGCACCCTGCGCTCGTCAGCATTGGTGGTCATGCCCGGAACGTACCCCGGTGAGTCGGCCCATAGACACCGGCGGCGCCGGCGGGGCTGGGTCATGATGAGGCCCGTGGCAGCGACATCGACACCGGCAGCGGCCCTGCCCGAGCTCGTGCCCGACCCGGTCGAGCTCCCCGCCGGGCTGGCGGACCTGCGGGCCGAGGTCCGGTCCTTCCTCGACGACGAGCGCGGCGCCGCCCGCTGGACCCCGCGTGCGGACGTGTGGCTCTCCGGCTGGGACGAGTCGTTCTCGCGGCGGCTGGGGGAGCGCGGCTGGCTCGGGATGACCATCCCCACCGAGTACGGCGGGCACGGCCGGACCGCGCTGGAGCGCTACGTCGTCACCGAGGAGCTGCTCGCCGCGGGCGCACCGGTGGCGGCGCACTGGATCGCCGACCGCCAGATCGGGCCGTCGCTGCTGCGCCACGGCACCGAGGAGCAGCGTCGCGCGTTCCTGCCCGGGATCGCCCGCGGCGAGGTGTACTTCGGCATCGGCATGTCCGAACCGGACTCGGGCTCCGACCTGGCGTCGGTGCGGACCCGGGCGACCCGCGTCGACGGCGGGTGGCGGCTCTCGGGCACCAAGGTGTGGACCTCCGGGGCGCACCACGCGCACGCGTTCTTCGCGCTGGTGCGCACCGAGCCGCGCGACGACGCGCACCGGCACGCGGGGCTGTCCCAGTTCCTGGTGGAGCTGGACTCGCCCGGGGTGGAGATCCGCCCGATCCCGTTGCTCACCGGGGCGCACCACTTCAACGAGGTCCGCTTCGACGACGTGTTCATCCCCGACGCGCGGGTCTTCGGCGAGCTGGGGAACGGCTGGGCCCAGGTCACCGGCGAGCTCGCGTTCGAGCGCTCCGGACCGGAGCGGTTCCTGTCGACCTATCCGCTGCTGGCGGCGCTGGTCGGCGAGCTCGCCGGTGCCGGCCGTGCCGACGCCGGCACCCGTCGTCGCGTGGGGTCGCTGGTGTCGCGGCTGTGGACGCTGCGGGCCATGTCGCTGGCCGTCGCCGGGGCGCTGGAGTCCGGCCGGGCCCCCGAGCTGGCCGCGGCCCTGGTCAAGGATCTCGGTACCCGCTACGAGAACGAGATCGTCGACGCCGCCCGGCTGCTGGTCGACATCCCGCCGGACCCCGGCGCGGAGTCCGGGTTCGCCCGGCTGCTCGCCGACGCCGTGCTGCACGCGCCCGGGTTCACCCTGCGCGGCGGCACCAACGAGGTCCTGCGCGGCATCGTCGCGCGGGGGATGGGACTGCGCTGATGGCCCGCAACAGCGACCTGGCCGACCTGGCCGCCTCGATCCTCGCCGCCGGCTCCGACGACCGTGACGGGACCGGGCTGGACACGGCGGCCTGGAAGGCGTGTGCCGGGGCCGGGCTGACCTCGCTGACCGACCCGGACACCGGCGGCACCCTCGACGACGCCGCCGTGCTGCTGGAGGTCGCCGGCGCCGACGCGGCCCGCCTGCCGCTGGCCGAGACCGACCTGCTCGCCGGGTGGCTGGCCCGCGCCGCCGGGCTCGCCGTGCCGGACGGGCCGCTGGCCGCCGTCGTCACCGACGCGACCGGCGGGGACCGCCCGGCCGGGACCGCCGGGGGGACGGTGACCGGCAGCGGCGGCACGGCCGGCACGGTGTCGGCGGCCCTGACCCGGGTGCCGTGGGGGCGTTCGCTGGCCGCGGTCGTCGTCCTCGACGGCGACCGGGTCCTCGTGCTCGACACGGGCGCGGCGGCGGTCACCGAGGGCGCCAACCTCGCCGAGGAGCCCCGCGACGGCCTCACCCTCGACGGGGTCACGCCGCTGGCCACCGGTACCGCCCCCGCCGGGGCGGCGGCGGAGCTGACCCTGCGGGCGGCGCTGGCGCGGTCGCTGCTGCTCGCCGGCGCGGCCCGCGGCGCACTGGCCCGCTCGGTCGCCTACGCCGGGGAGCGCACCCAGTTCGGTCGTCCCATCGGCCGCTTCCAGGCCGTGCAGCAGATGCTCGCCGAGGCGGGCGCCGAGGTCGCCGCCGCCTCCGCCGCCTCCGCCGCCGCGACCTCGACCGCGCGGCGCGCGGGGTTCGCCGCCCCGGAGACGGCGTTCGCCGTCGCCGCGGCGAAGGCCCGCTGCTCGGAGGCGGCGACGGCGGTCGCACGGATCGCCCACCAGGTGCACGGGGCCATCGGGTTCACCCGCGAGCACGCGTTGCGGCTGGTCACGACCCGGCTGTGGGCCTGGCGCGACGAGGACGGTGACGAGGCGTTCTGGAACGACCGGGTCGGGGCGGCCGCGCTGGACGCGGGCGCCGACGGGCTCTGGCCGTTGGTGACCGGGCGGCCCTGAACGCCGCCGGTCAGGACACCCCGAACTCGCGCAGCTTCCGGTAGAGGGTGTTGCGCCCGATCCCGAGTGTGCGGGCGGCCCGGGTGCGGTTCCCGCCCGCCGCGCGCAGGGCGTCGACCACGGCGTCGCGTTCGGCGGCCTCCAGCAGACCGAGCTCCCGGCCGGCGGTGCGCAGGCGGTCGGGGAGGTCGGCCTCGTCGGCCGTACCGCCGTCGGCGCGGCGGGCCGCCGCCGTGACCATGGTGCGGAGCTCGGCCAGGTCACCGGGCCAGTGCCAGGCCCGGAGCCGGTCCAGGGCCGCGCCGGACAGCCGGGACCCCGACGCGGGCGGGGGCAGCTCCGCGAGCAGCGTCTCCACCAGCGCCGGGAGGTGCTCGCGGCCCGCCGCCAGCGCCGGGAGGCGGACGGTGGTGGCGACCTGGCCGAGGAGGGCGGGAGTGGTGTCGTCGGTGGGGTCGGCGTCGGCGGTGAGGACGAACGGGACGCCGGTCGCGGCCAGGTCCCGCAGGAGCGCCGGGCGCGGCCCCGGTGACAGGTGCACCCGCCGCAGGACGAGCCCGCGACCGGCGGCCAGCGCCGCGCGGGCCGTCTCCCACCACTCGGGCTCCCGGTGCGGCTCGACGACCACGGCGCCGTCGTGGCCCAGGCGGGACAGCACGCGGCGGGCGGTCCGCAGCTTTCCGCTGCCGCCGGGGCCGGTCACGGCGACGGTCTCCCGGTGGGAGACGGCCTCGCGGAGCCGGTGGTCGACCTCCGGGTCGTGGTGGAGCGCGGCTCCCCGGACGGTGGCCGGGGCCGCCACCGCGGGTGCTGCCCGGCGGGGCGCCAGCCGGATGCTGAACGCGGTCCCCCCGGTGCCCTCGACCGGGGCGACGACCGCGTCGTGCGGGCCGTCGGGCATCGGCACCCGCATCCGGCGTGGCCGGTCCGGGCCCCCGTCGCGCAGGAGGTCCCACAGCAGGGTGTGCAGGTCCGGGCCGGCGTGGGCCAGCGCGTGCCGGTCGGCCAGGACGGTGTCGGCGTCGACGACCAGCGCCCCGGTCGTGGCCCGCTCCAGCGCGAGGTAGGCCCGCACCAGCCTGCGACGGTGTTCGCCCGCCTCGTCGAGCAGCCGGGCCTCGATCTGGCGGCCGATGTCGGCGGCCATCACCGCCATGAGCGGGTGCACGTCGCGCACCGCACAGGCCAGCGAGAGCGAGCCCACCGTCCGGCCGGTCCCGGGCTCGACCAGCGGGGTGCCCGCGCAGGTGAGGTTCTCCAGGAGGGCGTTGTAGTGCTCGGGGCCCCGGACCAGGACCGGGCGTCGTTCGACCAGCACCGTGCCGATGCCGTTGGTGCCCACCGACCGCTCGGAGAAGTCCGAGCCCTCCACCGCGCTCGCCCGGTCCATGAGCGTGCGCTGGCGCCGGACACCGACGTGGCGGCGGACGATGCGCCCGGTCGCGTCGGACAGCACCATGGCCACCGGGACGTCGGCGAAGCTGTCCACGAGCCGCTCCAGCACGGGCGCCGCGGCCCAGCGCAGCGCGGTGTGGTCGTCGCCGGGGTCGGCGTAGCCGATGCGCTCCGGCGCCGTCGGCACCGCCTCGCCGATGCAGCGCCGCCAGCTCTGCTCGATCAGCGGCGGCACGCCCGCGTGGCCGGGCGGCAGCGCCAGCAGCCCCCCGTCGACGAGCGTCTCGCGGCTGCGCCGGATGCGCAGGCGCTGCCCGGCCGACAGGGCCGGCACCGCCGTGTCCTCGTCCCGACGCGTCATCGCCCCGATCCGCCCCTCGCCGCCCGTTGCGGACACGTCCACCGTGCCCCAGGTCACACCATCCTGGCCAGGGGGAGTGGCCGGTGGGCGTTCCAGAACGGAACACCCGCGGTGCCTCCGCGGTGCCCACCATCGACGGCCACGCCACCGCCGGCGCGGCGCCCGCCGTCGCTCCGGCCGACCGGAGGAGGACCGCGATGACGACGGCACCACCGACCCGCCCGACGGGCGCGTCCACGGAGTCCGACGCGCTGCGCGCGCTCTACGCCGACTGGTCCGCCGTCATCGCGGCGACCCCGGACCTGACCACGCGGCTGTTCCGCAGCATCTTCGACGAGTGGCACCAGGCCACCCGTGAACCCGAGGACGTGACCTACCGGGAGGAGTCGCTCGGGGGTGTCCCGGGGATCTGGGCGCTGCCGGTCGGGGCGGATCCCGCGCAGGTCCTGCTCTACACCCACGGCGGCGGGTTCGCCGTCGGCTCGGCGTCGAGCCATCGCAAGCTCGCGGGGCACGTCGCGCGGGCCGTCGGCGCCACGGCGTTCGTGGCGGACTACCGTCGCGCGCCGGAGCACCGGCACCCGGCACAGGTGGAGGACACCGTCGCGGTGTTCGAGGCGCTGCTGGCCCGGGGGACCGCCCCCGCGGACGTGTCGACCATCGGTGACTCCGCGGGCGGGAACCTGGCGATCGCCACCGTGCTCGCCCTGCGCGACGCGGGCCGACCGCTGCCGGGCCGGGTCGTCGCGTTCTCGCCGTGGCTGGACATGGAGAACACCGGCGCCACGCTCGTCACCAACGCCGCCTCGGACGCCCTGGTCACGGTGCCCCTGCTGGAAGGGATGATCGCCGGCGTCCTGGGGGAGGGGCACGTCGACCGGCGGGCACCGCTGGCGAACCCGTTGCACGCCGACCTCACCGGCCTCCCCCGGCTCTACGTCGACGCCGGGGGTGCCGAGGCGCTCCTCGACGACGCCGTCCGGCTCGCGGACCGGGCCCGGGCCGCCGGTGTCGACGTGACGCTGTCGGTCGTCGCGGGCATGCAGCACGTCTTCCCGTTCCTCGCCGGCACCGCGCCCGAGGCGGACGAGGAGCTCGCCGCCCTCGCCGCCTGGTACCGCGGCTGACCCCTCTACACCCACCGGGAGCACACCATGACCACGTCCACCACCCCCGATGTCGACGCCGTCGTCGTCGGCGCCGGGTTCGGCGGGATCTACATGCTGCACACGCTGCGGGACCGGCTCGGCCTGAGCGTCCGCGCCTTCGAGAAGGGCGACGGCGTCGGCGGCACCTGGTACTTCAACCGGTACCCCGGCGCGAAGTCCGACACCGAGGGGTTCGTCTACCGCTACTCGTTCGACCGGGACCTGCTGCAGGAATGGAACTGGAGCACCCGCTACCTGGACCAGCCCGACGTCCTGGCCTACCTCGAGCACGTCGTCGACCGGTACGGGCTGCGCCGGGACATCACGCTGGGCACCGAGGTGACCGCCGCGGTCTACGACGAGGACGCCGGTCTCTGGCGGGTGCGCACCTCCGGCGGCGAGACGGTGCGCTGCCGCTACCTGGTCAACGCCCTGGGGTTGCTGGCCCGCAGCAACATCCCCGCCCTCCCCGGGCTGGACACCTTCGCCGGGCGCACCGTCCACACCAACGCCTGGCCCGACGACCTCGACATCACCGGGCGGCGGGTCGGCGTCGTCGGGACCGGCTCGACCGGCGCCCAGTTCATCGTCGCGGCGGCCCCGCGCGCAGCTCACCTCACCGTCTTCCAGCGCAGCCCGCAGTACAACGTGCCCTCCGGCAACCGACCGGTCACCCAGGACGAGGTCGACCGCACCAAGGAGCACTTCCCCGAGATCTGGGACCAGGTGCGCGGTTCGGTCGTGGCGTTCGGGTTCGAGGAGAGCGCCGTCGAGGCGATGAGCGTGTCCGCACAGGAGCGCGAGCGCGTCTTCCAGGAGAACTGGGACGCCGGCAACGGGTTCCGGTTCATGTTCGGCACGTTCTGCGACATCGCGACCGATCCCGAGGCCAACGCCGCGGCCGCCGCGTTCATCCGGCGCAAGATCTCCGAGATCGTCGTGGACCCGGAGACCGCCCGGAAGCTCACACCGACCGACCTCTACGCCAAGCGCCCGATCTGCAACGAGGGGTACTACGAGACCTTCAACCGCGACGACGTCGAGCTGGTCTCGATCCGGGAGAACCCGATCGCGGAGGTCACCCCGGCCGGGGTGCGCACCGCCGACGGGGTCGTGCACGAGCTCGACGTGCTCGTCCTCGCGACCGGTTTCGACGCCGTCGACGGCAACTACGGGGCGATGGACCTGCGCGGCCGCGGAGGCCGCCACATCGACGACCACTGGACCGACGGGCCGTCGAGCTACCTCGGTGTGTCGAAGGCGGGCTTCCCCAACATGTTCATGATCCTCGGGCCGAACGGGCCGTTCACCAACCTGCCGCCGAGCATCGAGGCCCAGGTTGAGTGGATCGGTGAGCTGATCGGGCACGCCGAGCGCAGCGGCATCGGCACGATCGAGCCGACGGCCGAGGCCGAGCAGGGCTGGTCCCGGCTCTGCCGGGAGATCGCCGACGCCACGCTGTTCCCGAAGGCCGACTCGTGGATCTTCGGGGCGAACATCCCCGGCAAGCCGAACGCGGTGATGTTCTACATGGCCGGGCACAAGGCCTACCGTGAGGAGCTGTCCACCGTGGCCCGCGACGGGTACCGCGGGTTCGCGATGCACGGCTCGGGAGGCTCCCGGTGATCGCCACCGGTGAGGGGTCCGGTGCCGGATCCGGCACCGGACCCCGCACACCCGGTGATCACATCTTGCGGAAGTCCCAGCTGGTGATCTTCTCCGGGCGCAGCCGCAGCCACGCGTGCCGTCCGTCGATCACGACCTGGCCGCCGGTGTAGCGGGCGGCGAAGGCCTGCTCGACCCGCTCCAGCTCCGGGTTCGGCTCGCCGGTGCGGGGCACCTCGCCGACGACCTCGACGGAGCCGCGCAGCTCGACCCCGCGCAGCTCGGCGTAGTCGTGCCCGGCGTCGACGACCACGGCGATCCGCGGGTCGCGCTGCAGGTCCACCCAGCGCTGCGAGCGCGAGAGCGAGGTCAGCCAGAGCGCCTCGCCGTCCCACAGGTACCAGAGCGGGGTGGCGTGCGGGCCGTTCACGCCGTTGGTGGCGACCCGGCAGGTGCGCTCGGCGTCGAGGAAGGCGGTGACCTCCTCCGGGGTCATCGCGATCTTCCGGGCGCGGCGCTGCGGCTTCGGTGCGGTCATCGTCCGAACCTAGATCAGACCCCGGCCGGTGCGGGTGGTGCGGCCGGGGAGAGCATCACCACGTGCACGACCTGAGCCCCGCCCTGGAGCAGCTGCTCGCCACCGACCGTCCCACGCCGTACCTGGCGCTGGACCCCTCCGTCGCCGGCGAGCGGTACCGCGCGCTGGCCGCCGCGTTCGGCGACGCCCGGATCCTCTACGCCGTCAAGGCCTGCCCGGAGCCCGCCGTGCTGCGCGTCCTCGTCGCGGCCGGGGCCGGGTTCGACGTCGCCTCCCAGGCCGAGATCGACCTGTGCCTGGCCGCCGGTGCGGACCCGGCGACGCTGCAGCACGGGAACCCGGTGCGTGGCCCCGGTGCCGCCGCCCGGGCCGCCCGCGACGGCGTCACCCGGTTCGTCACCGACAGCGCCGAGGACGTCGACGCCCTCGCCGCCGAGGTCCCCGGCGCCCGGGTGCAGGTCCGGCTCTCGGTCGACGACACCGGCTCGGCGACGCCGTTCCACGGCAAGTTCGGGGCGCCGCCCGACGCCGCCGTCGCGCTGCTGGGGCGGGTCGCCGACCGCGGCCTGGTCGCCGCCGGGGTCACCTTCCACGCGGGCTCCCAGCAGACCCGCCCCGCCACCTACGCCGGGGCCGTCGCGCTCGCGCTGGCGACCGCCGGGCGGGCCGGGCTGCGCCGTCCCGAGCTCGACCTGGGCGGCGGCTGGCCGGTGGCCTACCGCGCCGCCGTCGCCCCCGCGCAGGACTACGTCGCGGCCGTGCGCGCCGCGGTGGCCACGGCCGTCGACGCCGGGCACGTGGACGGCGCGACGCTGCTGCTGGAACCGGGCCGCGCGCTGGTCGCCCCGGCCGGGGTGCTGCGCGCCCGGGTGCTGCGCGTGTCCCGCCGCCCGGGCGTGGACCACCGCCGCTGGGTCTACCTCGACGTCGGCCGCTACCAGGGGCTGGCCGAGACCGAGGGCGAGGCGATCGCCTACCCGCTGCGCGTGCCCGGGCGCAGCGGCCCGCGCGGACCGGTCGTCGTCGCGGGCCCCACCTGTGACGGCGACGACGTCGTCTACCGCCGCACCCCGGTCGCGCTGCCGCTGGACCTGGCCGCGGGCGACGTGGTCGACCTGCTCGGGGCCGGCGCCTACACCTCGAGCTACGCCTCGGTCGGGTTCAACGGGTTCGGCCCGCTCGAGGTGCTCGTCGCGGGGGAGGGGGCGTCACTCCCACATCCCGGTTAACGTGTCCGGACGTGTCATCCTCCACCTCGCCGATCATGTCCGTGCCCGCCGCCGCGGCCGGAGAACTGCATCCGGCCGTCGGGCTCGGGACGGGCGCACCCGCGCTGCCCAGCACGTCGTCACCGGTCGGCAGACACGTCCTGGCCGAGCTCGGTGGCATCGCCCCCGAGATCCTCGACGACTGCGACCGCCTGCGCAGCGACCTGACCGCCGCGCTGACCGAGGCCGGGGCCCAGGTCCGCCAGGTGGTCGTCGAGCGGTTCGAGCCGCAGGGGGCGACCGTCGTCGCGGTCCTGGCCGAGTCGCACGCCTCGATCCACACCTGGCCCGAGCACGGCGGCATGCACGTCGACGTGTTCACCTGCGGTGAGAGCGCCGACCCGGTCGACGCCGTGCGCCGCCTCGCCGAGCGTGTCGGCGCGACCGACACCGCGCTGCAGGTCGTGGACCGCGGCGGCGCCCCGCGCACCGTCACCGAGCCCATCTCGCCCGGCCTGACCCGGCGCTGGGACCTCGGCCGGGTCCACCACGTCGCGCACACCGGGTTCCAGCACGTCGTGGTCGCCGACACCGCGCACGGCGTCACCCTCTTCTGCGACGACGAGCGCCAGTCCACCGAGCACACCCAGCTCACCTACCACGAGGCGCTGGTGTGGCCCGGCGCCCTGCTGGCCCGCGAGCTGGACCGGGTGCTGATCGTCGGCTCCTCCGAGGGTGTCGCGTCGGAGATGGCGGTCGCCGCCGGTGCGAGCCGGGTCGACCACGTCGACATCGACGCCGAGGCCGTCCGGATCTGCGCCGAGTACCTGCCCTACGGCTACACCCCCGAGTCCCTCGCCGCGGCCGAGCGCGGCGACGGCCCGGTGCACCTGACCTACGGCGACGGTCGGCAGTTCGTCCTGGAGTCCGACGAGCACTGGGACCTGGTGGTCGTCGACCTGCCCGACGAGCGCCCCGACGAGCCCGACGCCCAGATCAACCGGCTCTACGAGGAGGACTTCGTCCGCGCCTGCGCGCGGCGGCTCACCCCCGGCGGGGTCCTGGTGTTCCAGGCGGGCAGCCCGGCGGTGTGGCGGGACGCGACGCTGCGCTCGGCCTGGCAGCGCTTCGCCGCGGTGTTCGGCGAGACCGGCGGGCGCGGGGTCTACATCGGCTGCGAGGAGCACGAGTGGGCCTTCCTCGCCGGTGTCCGCGAGCCGATGGACGACCCCGGCGCGGTCGCCGCCGGGCGGCTCGCGTCGATGCCGTCGCAGCCGGAGCTCTGGGACGCGACCGCGCTGCGGCACCGCCTGGTGGCACCGCTGTCGCTGCGCAGGCTCACCGACTGAGCGAGCCCCCGCCCACGGTGCGTGACGGGCCGGGTCGGACCCGGCCCGTCACGTGCGCCGAACGGGGCGTAACCGGTCGGCGACGATGATCGTTGGTCGGTCAGGACCGGCGTGCCCACGCCGGCGACGTCCGACCGGAGGTCCGAGAGCCCGTGCGCCGTGCCCGTCCGTCCCGGTGGCTCGCCGTGGCGACCATGACCCTGCTGAGCTCGGCGGGGATGAGCGCCCTCGCGCCCGCGCAGGCGGAGGCGCCGACCACGTTCGCCGAGACCACGCTGTCCGCGCGCAACCTCGACACCGCCCCGGTCGGGCGCTTCGTCGCCCTGGGCGACTCCTACGCCGCAGGCCCGCTGGTCCCGGTGCAGCAGGGCACGCCGTCCGGGTGCCTGCGCTCGAACCAGAACTACCCGTCGGTGCTCGCGCGCTCGGCTGGCATCGGCCGCTTCACCGACGTGTCCTGCAGCGGCGCGACGACCGAGGACATGACCGCCCCGCAGCAGGTCCAGGCCGGCCCGAACCCGCCGCAGCTCGACGCCCTCGACGGCTCCGAGTCGCTGGTCACCCTGACCATCGGCGGCAACGACATCGGCTTCTCCGGGATCATCGGCGAGTGCGTGCGCCGCTCCTCGGCGAACCTGTTCGGCGCGGCCTGCGAGGACTTCTACACCGCGGGCGGCACCGACCAGCTCGCCGAGCGGATCGACGACACCGAGTCCAAGGTCTCCGACGTGCTCGCGACGATCCGCGACCGGTCGCCCGCCGCACGGGTCGCCGTCGTCGGGTACCCGTCGATCCTCCCGGACACCGGTCCCGGCTGCTACCCGGTCATCCCGTTCAGCCCGGGTGACACCGCCTACCTGCGCGAGACCGAGAAGAAGCTCAACGCGATGCTGGCCGACGCCGCCCGCGACGCCGGTGTCGACTACGTCGACACCTACACCCCGACCATCGGCCACGACGCCTGCACGCTGCCCGGCGTCAAGTGGGTCGAGGGCCTGGTCCCGACCTCGCCCGCCGCGCCGGTGCACCCCAACGCCCAGGGGATGCGCGCGATGGCCGCGGCCGCCGGTGACGTGCTCGGCATCCGGGTCGCCCGGCCCACCTCGCAGCCGGTCCCGGGGGCGACCAACCCGGTGCCGACCGAGTCGCTGCCGCCGCAGGCCCGCACCGCGAACTGAGGTAGGGACCTCCGGCACGCGGTGCGTGTCAGACTCGCACCGTGACGGGGACGGTCGAGCGGGGGCGCCGCCTGCCGGTGCCGGCCCGGTGGGGCGAGCTGCGGACGTGGGCGGCCGCGGTCGACCCGGGCCACACCCGGCTGCACCTGGCCTCGGTCGCGACCGCGGCGATGCTGCTGGCCGCGGTCGCCGCGAGCGTGCTGCGTGCGCTGACCGGGCAGCCGGTCACGATCGTGCTGTTCTCCGTGGTGCTGGCGATGATCAGCAACCTGGCGGTGAACGAGAACGACCTGCGGCGACGGCGGGTCACCACCGCCCTGATGATCCTGCCCGCCGCGGCGTCGGCGACGGTGTCCGCGCTGCTGGCGACGGACCGGGTCGCGGCCGACGTCGTGTTCGTCCTGGTCATGATGGTCGCCGTCGCGGTCCGGCGGTACGGGCCGCGCGGGGTCGCGCTCGGCATGGCGGCGTTCATGCCGTTCTTCTTCGTGCAGTTCCTGCACGCCGGCCCCGGCGAGCTGCCGTTCCTGCTGGCCGGGGCGGTGATCGGCATCGGCAGCACCTTCCTGCTGCGCTGCCTGGTGTTCACCCGCCGCTCCGAGGCCGTGCTGGACGCGCTGTTCCGGGCGTTCGAGGCGCGGCTGCACGCGCTGCTGCTCACCGCGGTCGAGGCGGTGGAGACCACCGCCGGTGAGCCCGACCTCGACCCGCTGGTGCGTGCCCAGGCCCGGCTCAACGAGACCGCGCTGCTGGTGACCGACCGGCTCGACGACACCGACGACGACACCGACGACGGCCCCGACGGCACAGCCGGCCCCGTCGCGGGCCTGCGGCAGTGGATCATCGACTCCGAGCTCGCCACCGAACGGGTCGCCATGTCGGTCCGTCGGTCGGTCGAGCACCACGACCCGATCCCCGACGACGACCGCGCCGAACTGGCCGAGGGGCTGCGGGCCCTCGCCGCGGCCACCGCCGTCGGGACGCCCGGTGCGATCGCCGCCCGCCTCTACGACGCCGCACGGTCCGCCGTCGCCGACATCGTGGACCGGCCGGCCGGGGTCGGGCCCGCCGCGCGCGAGCAGCGCATCGGGTTCGCCGTCGTCCGGCTCGCCGACGCGATGCAGACCACCGTCGAGCAGGCCCGTCTGCGGATCGCCGAGCACCACGACACCGACCGGGAGACCGCGGGCGGCGACCCGGCACCCGAGCCCGTCCCCGCACAGCTGCCGCCGCCGGCGGGCCGGGACCGGTTCGGCGGGCTCGCGCTGCACACCCGCCAGGCCGTGCAGGTCGGCGTCGCCACCAGCCTCGCGATCGTCGTCGGCGAGCTGGTCTCCCCGGCGCGCTGGTACTGGGCGGTGATCGCCGCGTTCGTGGTGTTCGCCGGCACCGCCAGCCGCGGCGACGTCCTGAGCCGCGGCTGGGCCCGCGCGGTCGGCACCGCGGGTGGGGTCGTGGCGGGGATGCTGCTGGCGCTGCTGGTGGGCGGCAACGTCGTCGCCAGCCTGGCGCTGCTGTTCGTCTGCGTGTTCCTCGCCCTGTACCTGGTGCGGATCTCGCAGGCGATGATGGCGTTCTGGATCACCGCGGTGCTGGCCCTGCTCTACGGCGTGATCGGCCAGTTCAGCGTGCAGACCCTGGTGCTGCGGGTCGAGGAGACCGTCGTCGGCGGCGCGCTGGGCATGCTCGCCGCCTACCTGGTCCTGCCCACCCGGTCGCGCACGGCCTTCGCCGAGGCCCTCGACGACGCCCTCACCGCCGTCGACGTCTCCCTGCGCACCTCGGTCGACGCGGCGCTGGGCCGCCCCGGCGCCGGTGACCCGCTGGAGAAGGCCCGCGCCGTGGACACCGCGGTGGCCACCGTGCGGACCCGCGCGGTGCCGCTGCAGCACCCCGTCGCCCGCAGGCCGCTGCGCCGCGGGGTGCACCACACCGTGCGGGTCGTCGGCGCCGTCGACCACTACACCCGCCAGCTCGCCGCCCAGGCCGCGACCGCGTCGGTGCCCGGCTGGGCCGCGACCCTGGGCCCCGCGGCCGAGCGGGTCCGCGCCGACCTCGACGGCCTGCGCCGCATCCTCGACGACGCCTGGGGCCCCGCCGACCGGCGCGAGCACCCGAGTGGCGCGGGCCCCGCCGACTACGGCGTCGGCTCCGCGGAGGAGCTGCTCGACGCCGCCGAGGCGGACGCGGCGTCACGGACCGCCGCCGGTCCCGGTACCGAGCGGACGCGCCGGCTGACCGCGGCGCGGCTGCTCCGCCGGATCGACCAGCTCGCCGTCGGCCTGGCCCGGGAGCTGTGCGGGCAGACCTGGAGCGAGCCCGCCCCCGCCGCGCGCGGCGCCGGTCACGCGGACGGGTCCGGGGCCGCGGCGGCGGGTTAGGGTCCGGCCGTGATCTCCGTGAGCACCCACGACGACGTCGGTCTGATCGAGCTGAACCGCCCCGAGCGCCGCAACGCCCTGGACATCGCGACCTGCCGGCAGCTGGTCGACGCCGCGGCCGAGGTCCGCGCGGCCGGCGCGCGGGCGGTGGTCGTCGCCGGGAACGGGCCGGCGTTCTGCTCCGGCGCCGACTTCGGCGAGGTCTACACCGACGAGTTCCTCGACGCGCTCTACACCGGGCTGCACGCGGTCGCCGACCTGCCGATGCCGACCGTGGCCGCGGTGACCGGGCCCGCGATCGGCGGCGGGCTGCAGCTGGCCCTGGCCTGCGACCTGCGGGTCGCCGCCCCGGAGGCGGTGTTCGGGCTGCCGACCGCGCGGCTCGGTCTGGCCGTGGACCCGTGGACGATCGAGCGCCTGGTGCAGATCGCCGGCGGCGGCACGGCCCGCAGCCTGTTGCTGGCCTGCGCCACCGTCGACGCCGTCACCGCCCACGCCCGCGGTCTCGCCGACACCCTCGGCGACCGCGACGCCGCACACGCCCTGGCCCGTGACATCGCGACCATGGCCCCCCTGACCCTGGCCTACAACAAGCGTTCGGTGGACGCGTTCGGCCGTGGCGGCCATACCGACCCGGCGGTGGTCGACGGCCTCACCGCGGAGTTCCGCGGATGCTGGGCCGCGGAGGACATCGCCGAGGGGCGCGCCGCCCGCACCGAGAAGCGCGCACCGGTGTTCCGGGGCCGCTGACCGCGGGACCGGACGACGCAGCGACCGTCCGACGCTTCTCGTGCACCGCCGATCGGCGGTGTCGAACTCGCCCGTTCAGCTCAAGATCATGTTGGGCTACCGTGGGGAACCAGCCGGTCGCACTGTGCTTCCGGTCGGTCCCGACGGGCCGGGGACGTGGGGCGTGCGCCCGGCGGAGGGGCGGACGGATGCGGGCACGGGGACGGAGCCGGACCGCCGGGCTCCTCGCGGTGGGCGTCGCCCTGACCGGGGCCCTGACCGCCGGGCTCCTGGCGGGCCCCGCCCTGGCCGAGCCGTCGGAGCAGCCCGATCCCACCGACCGGCAGGTCGCCACCGGCGAGCTCGTCCCGGGCACACCGTGCACCTCCTCGGCGCGGGCCTGTGTGGATCTGGAGAGCCGCTCCACCTGGCTGTTCGACGCCGGTCGGGTCGTCGCCGGACCGGTCGCGATGCGCCCCGGCGACCCGGAGGCCCCGACGCCGACCGGGACCTTCGCCGTGCAGTGGAAGGCCGAGCAGTGGACCAGCCGGGAGCGGCTGACCCAGATGCCGTGGTCGGTGTTCTTCGCCCAGGGCGGTATCGCCTTCCACCAGGGCGACCTCTCGACCCCGTCGGCCGGCTGCGTGAAGCTCGCCGAGACCGATGCGCGCCAGTGGTTCGACCACCTGCAGGTCGGCGACCAGGTGCAGATCCACTGAGCCGCACCGCGGGTGTGAGCCATCTCCCGCAGGGGTTCTACGCGCAGTAGAAAGGTTCGCGTAGGATGACCTTCGTGACGAGTCTGGGCGAGTTGGAGCGGGCGGTCATGAACGTCCTCTGGGAGACCGACCGGGACATGACCGCCCGTGAGGTGCAGGACCAGCTCGCCGACCGCGACCTGGCCACGACGACCGTGCTCACCGTCCTCGGCCGGCTCGAGCGCAAGCAGCTGGTCCGGCGGATCCGCGACGGCCGCGCCCACCACTACCGCCCGGTGGCCAGCCGGGAGGACCACGTGGCCGAGCTGATGACCGACGCGCTCGACGACGCGTCAGACCGGGGTGCCGCCCTCGCGCGGTTCCTCGGCTCGATGTCGGAGGATGAGCGGTCGCGGTTGCGCGACCTGCTCGGCTGAGCCGCCGGCGTTCCACGAGCCCGTCCGGTCGCGGGGGTGATGCAGCGCCGCGCCGCGCGCTCCGCGACGATGTGAGGCGATGCAGCTGACCGCGCTCGGACTCGGACTGCTCGGCGTACTGCTCGCCGAGCCGGTCAGTCGTGCCCTGGCCCGGGCGCGCTGGCCCGGCCGCGACCCCGTCGGAGCGCTGCTGCTGTGGCAGGCCGTCGGGCTCGGCGGCGGGATCTCGCTGTTCGGTGCGGGGCTGGCCTACGGGCTCGCGCCGATGGGGCACAGCCTGCCCACCGCGGCGGCGGCGCTGTCGGCATCGGTGGCGGCGGGCGAGTGGCCGGACCGGATGGACCCGCTGCACGTGGGTGCCCTGTTGATCGCGCTCGGGGTGCTGGTGCGGCTGCTGTCGGTCCTGGTGATCACCACGGTGCGGACGCTGCGGGCCCGCCGTCGCCACCGCGACCTGCTCGACGTGCTCGCCACGCCGTGGCCGCACGCCTCCGGTACCCGTGTCCTCGACCATCCCGTCCCGGTCGCCTACTGCCTGCCCGGGCGCAGCTCCCGGCTCGTGGTGTCGGCGGGGGTCCTGGACACCCTCGACACCGCCGGGGTCGTCGCGGTGCTGGCCCACGAGCGGGCGCACCTGCGTGAGCGGCACGACCTGGTCGTGCTCCCCTTCGTCGCGTGGGGGGCGACGGCGCCGTTCGTGCGCGGCATGGTGCACGCCCAGCTCGCGGTGGCCCGGCTGATCGAGATGCGGGCCGACGACGTCGCCCGCAGGCTGTGCGACCCGACCGAGCTGGCGACCGCGCTCAAGGCCGTCGGCGGGTCCGCGCCGGCGGCGGCGCTGTCGTCGTTCACCGACGCGTTGGAGGCCCGCATCGACCGGATCACCGCCCCGCCCCCCGCGCTGCCCCGCGTCGTGCACGGGCTGATCCGGCTGGTCGCCCTCGCGCTGGTCGCGGTGCCGGTGTGGCTGCTGGTCGCCCCGTGAGCACTCCGGCGCCCGGCCCGGTCCGTGCGTTCCCCGGGGCGGAGGCGCTGCTGCGGGTGCACGCGGCGTCGCTGCCCCAGCCCGACCAGCTGGCCGGGCCGTTCGTCGCCCGGCTGCTCGTGGCCGCGCTGTCGTCGCTGCCGGCACCGACGGTGGCCGCCTTCGCGCACGCGGCGGGCACCCGGGTGCGGGCCGGCGACGACGTGTCGTCGCGGCCGCCCGGGGCGCCGGCGGACACCGGCTACCTGCGTGGCCTGCCGGTCGCCGCGGACGACGAGCAGGCGGGCACCCCGGTGGCCGGTCTCGGTCGTGCGGTCGAGGAGTTCTCCGGGGAGTCGCTCGCCGCGGTCCCGGCCGCGGGGGACTGGACGGCCGCGCGCCTGAGCGCGCTGCTCGACGCCGTCACCGCCGACGGCCCGGTCGGCGTGCTGGCCGCGCTGCGGACCGGGGAGCTGGTCGCCGCGGCCACCCCGGCCGCCGACCTCGACGCCGGGGTCCGGCCGGGGCCGGACTGGTCGGTCGCGCACGTCGTCGCGCTGTGGGGGCGCCGGGACGGGCCGGGCGGGCCACTGCTCGCCGTCGCCGACACCTACCCGCAGCTCGGCTCGCCGGACCTCGGGCCGGGGCTGCACCTGCAGCCGACCGACCGGGTCGCGGTGGCGCTGGGCCCCGGCGGCGGCCTGGTCCTGGTGGGGCCGGACCGGCGCCGCGACGCGCTGACCGCGGCCGTCGGGGCCGCCGGGCTGTCCCCGTGCTGGTGGGACGACCCGGCCTGACCTCAGGCGCCGTGCGTCTCGAACAGGGAAGGGCCGCCGCGGTCCTCGGCGAGCAGCGCCCGGGTGGCGGCGATGTTGCGGATCCGCGCGGCCTCCAGCGACGCCGGGCTGCGCCGGACCCACCGGCGCTGCACCGCGACCACCCGCCCCAGGACGGCGACGGCCACCTCCCAGCCGGGGCTGCGCCGCAGGCCCAGCCCGGTGGTCACCGCGGCGCCGTGGAAGCGCCGGGCCAGCGCCTGCAGCAGACGGCGTCCCTGGGGCACGGGCAGACGCAGCGGCTGCACGAGCAGCGCGGCGACGGCCCCGATCAGCGCCCCGGCCAGCGCGCGTGACTCGGGGGCCGGCGGTCCGGTGACGGCGGTGACCAGCGCGTCGAGCTCCTCGGCGTCGGCGTGCGAGGCGACGTCGCGGACCAGCTCGGGGTCGATGCCGAGCTGGTGGGCCAGCAGCTGCCAGCAGGCGTAGACCTCGGTGGTCTCGGCGGGGGTGAGCCCGAACCCGATCGTCGCCTCGGCCCGCATCGAGACGAGGGTGAAGTCAAGCCAGGTCCGGGCCAGGTCGACCTGGTTGACCGGGGTGCCGTGCACGGCCTCGTCGAGGCCGCGGTCGCGGGCGAGCACGCGCATGTGGGCGTGCAGCATGCGGACCTGCAGGGTGCCGACGTAGCCGGGGCTGCCGGGGCGCATGCCGCCGGGCAGGGTGGCGGCGAGCAGCCAGGTGCCGGTCTCGGTGAGGCGGCGCTCGGCGGACTCCACCAGCCGTCCGGTGGTGCCGAGCAGCACCGCGATCGACGGGGAGCCGTAGGTGCGCAGCAGCGCCCCGGCCGACAGGGACAGGGTGTGCACCGCGGGCGGTGCGGTGAACATGGGCCGGATCCCGGTGTCGAGGATCGCGGGGTCGGTGCCCGCGGGCACCGACTCGGCCGAGGTGAGCAGGGCCGCGACGGCGGGGGAGGGCCCGGTCAGCGAGGCGAGCCCGTCGCGGATGCCGCGCTGCAGCGCCGCGGTGAGCGCGCGGCCGTCCTCGCGGCCCGCGGCGCGGATCTCGGCGACGACGGCGTCGGCGAGCGGGTCGCCCGCGGTCCGGGCGCGCACCGCGAGGTCGGCCCGCCGGGGGCCGAAGCGGGCGGCGAGGGCATCGCGGTCGGGCGCACCGGGGGGTCGGGTGGCGGTCACGGGAACCGGTCCTCCTGGGTCTCGTGCGGGGTCTCCTGCGGGACGGCGCGGTCGTCGTGGGTGGTGAGCCCGGCTCCGGCGAGCAGCCGGGCCATCCGGGCCCGCAGCTCGGGCTCGCCCGGTGGGACGGGGGCGAACACGGCCAGCGCGGACAGCCCGAAGACCCCGGCGAACAGCTCGCGGGCCCGTTCCCGGTTCCCGACGTGGTCCTGGATGAGGTCGACCAGCGCCGCGTCGGGTTCCGCGGCGGCCGGGCCGGTGGCGGTGCCGCCGTGGCCCCGGGCGACGCGGACGCGCAGCTCCAGCATCGTCAGGAACACCGGGCGGCGGGGGCCGAGCAGGTCGACCAGGTAGGCGGTGCAGGCGTCGAGCAGGGTCAGGTCACCGGAGCGGGCCCGGCGGGTCAGCTCGCCCAGCCGTGCGACGGCGTCGTGCTCCAGCTCGACGGCGACCGCCTCCAGCAGCGTGTCGACGGTGCCGAAGTGGTAGGTCGCCGACGCGGCCGAGGCACCGGCCCGGTCCGCGACCTGGCGCAGCGTCAGCCGGTCGAAGCCGTGCGCGGTGACCACTTCGACGGCGGCCCGCACCAGCGCACGACGGGTGTCGGCGCCGCGTCGTCGGCGCCCGTCGGGGGTGGGATCGGCCATACCCGACAAACTATCTGTACAACCAGACAGATTCCAGTCCGATCCGCGGAACACGGTTCCGCGACGACGCGCTGCAGTCCGGAACCGGGCGTAGCGTGGAGATCGTGCCCGTCACACCTGACCTTCCCCGTACCGTCGGTGCGCTGCGTGCGTCCGGTCATGTACAGCGCCCCGTGAAGCACGAGATCCGCGACAACCTCCTGGTGGCCCTGCGCGAGGGCCGCGACCCCTGGCCCGGCATCGTCGGCTTCGACGACACCGTCGTCCCGCAGCTCGAGCGGGCCCTCATCGCCGGCCACGACCTCGTCCTGCTCGGTGAGCGGGGCCAGGGCAAGACCCGCCTGCTGCGGTCGCTGGCCGGCCTGCTCGACGAGTGGACCCCCGTCATCGAGGGCTCCGAGATCGGCGAGCACCCCTACGAGCCGATCGTGCCCGCCTCGATCCGGCGCGCCGCCGAGCTCGGCGACGACCTGCCGGTCGCCTGGGTGCACCGCGACCACCGCTACACCGAGAAGCTCGCGACGCCCGACACCTCGGTCGCCGACCTGATCGGCGACGTCGACCCGGTCAAGGTCGCCGAGGGCCGCTCGCTGGGCGACCCCGAGACCATCCACTTCGGGCTCGTCCCGCGGTCCCACCGCGGCATCGTCGCCATCAACGAGCTGCCCGACCTGGCCGAACGCATCCAGGTCGCACTGCTCAACGTGATGGAGGAGCGCGACATCCAGGTCCGCGGCTACACGCTGCGGCTGCCACTGGACGTGCTGCTCGTGGCCAGCGCGAACCCCGAGGACTACACCAACCGCGGGCGGATCATCACCCCGCTCAAGGACCGGTTCGGCGCCGAGGTCCGCACCCACTACCCGCTGGAGCTGGCCCCCGAGGTCGAGCTCGTCGCGCAGGAGGCCGACCTCGTCGCCGAGGTGCCGCGGCACCTGCTCGAGGTCGTCGCCCGGTTCACCCGGCACCTGCGCGACTCGTCCGCGGTCGACCAGGGGTCCGGCGTCTCGGCCCGGTTCGCCGTGGCCGCGGCCGAGACCGTCGCCGCCGCGGCGTTGCGCCGTGCCGCGCTGACCGGCGAGGAGACCCCCTACGCCCGGCCCGTCGACCTCGAGTCGGTCCCCGCGGTGCTCCGCGGCAAGATCGAGTTCGCGTCGGGGGAGGAGGGTCGCGAGGACGAGGTGCTCGAGCACCTGCTGCGCCGCGCGACCGCCGACACCGCCCGGTTCGCGCTGCGCGGGGTCGACCTCGACGAGCTGGCCGTCGCGGTCTCGACCCGCCCGGTCCGGACCGGCGAGCGGATCCCGGCGCAGGACGTCGTCGCCGCGCTGCCACAGGTCGACGCCCTCACCGAGATCGCCGCGAAGCTCGGCGCCGCGGGCACCGAGGACCCGGGCCCGATGGCCTCGGCCGCGGAGCTGGCGCTGGAGTACCTGTTCCTGACCCGCAAGCTGGCCAAGGACTCCTCCGACGACGGTGACACGGTGTCGTATGGCTGATCCCAGGCGTCGTCGCCGCCGGTACGCCTACGGCCCCTACGCGGGCGGGCCCGACCCGCTGGCGCCGCCGTACGACATCCGGGCGGCGATGGACCAGATCGGCCGCGACGTCATGGAGGGCTCCTCGCCGCGCCAGGCGCTGCAGGAGCTTCTCCGTCGCGGCCTCGACGGGCGGCGCGGGCTCGACGACCTCACCCGCCGGGTGTGGGAGCGGCGCCGGGACCTGCAGCGCGACAACCGCATCGACGGGACGCTGCAGGAGGTCCGTGAGCTGCTGCAACGTGCGCTGGACGCCGAGCGCGAGGCGCTGGGCAACGAGGACTCCGACGACGCGCGGTTCCGCGAGATGCAGCTCGACGCCCTGCCGCCCGACACCGGCGGCTCGGTGCGGGAGCTGAGCTCCTACGACTGGCGGTCCTCCGACGCCCGCGAGGCCTACCAGGAGATCCGTGACCTGCTCGGCCGGGAGCTGCTCGACCAGCGCTTCGAGGGCATGAAGCAGGCCATGCAGAACGCCACGCCGGAGGACGTCGAGCGGATCAACGCCATGCTCGACGACCTCAACGACCTGCTCGACCGGCACGCACGCGGCGAGGACACCACCGAGCAGTTCGCCGAGTTCATGGGCAAGCACGGCGAGCACTTCCCGGAGAACCCGCAGAACACCGAGGAGCTGGTCGACGCGCTCGCCGCCCGGTCCGCCGCGGCCCAGCGGATGATGAACTCGATGTCGGCCGAGCAGCGCGCCGAGCTGGCCGAGCTGGCCCAGCAGGCGTTCGGCGACCCGCGGCTGTCGCAGTCGCTGGCCCGGCTCGACGCCCAGCTGCAGGGCCTGCGCCCGGGCGAGGACTGGTCGGGGGAGGGCGACTTCCGCGGCGAGAACCCGATGGGGATGGGCGAGGCGACCCGCGCGATGGAGGAGCTGGGGCAGCTCGACGCCCTGGCCGAACAGCTCGCGCAGAGCTACCCCGGTGCGCGGATGGAGGACATCGACCTCGACGCGCTCACCGAGATGCTCGGCCCGGAGGCCGCCGCCGACGCCCGCACCCTCGCCGAGCTGGAACGCGAGCTGCAGCGTCAGGACCTGTTCCGCCGCGCCCCCGACGGCTCGCTGATGCTCTCGCCCAAGGCGCTGCGGACACTCGGGCAGTCGGTGCTGCGCGACGTCGCCGACCGGATCTCCGGGCGGCAGGGGCAGCGCGACACCCGGCGTGCCGGGGCGGCGGGCGACGCGACCGGGTCGACCCGGCCGTGGGCCTTCGGCGACACCCAGGCCTGGTCGGTGCCGCGGACGCTGCTCAACGCCCAGCTGCGCCGCGCCGGCGGCGACGACCGGGCACTCGACGTGTCCGACGTCGAGATCGTCGAGACCGAGCAGCGCACCCGGGCCGCGGTGACGCTGCTGGTCGACACGTCGTGGTCGATGGTGGCCGAGGGACGCTGGGTGCCGATGAAGCGCACCGCGCTGGCGCTGCACCAGCTCATCTCCACCCGGTTCCGCGGCGACGACCTGTCGCTGATCACCTTCGGGCGGCACGCGCAGACCGTGGACCTGGCCGAGCTGATCGGGCTGGAGGGCGTGTACATGCAGGGCACCAACCTGCACCACGCGCTGCTCCTGGCCCGGGAGCGGCTGGCCCGCCAGCCCGACGCGACACCGGTTGTCCTGGTGGTGACCGACGGCGAGCCGACCGCGCACCTGGAACCCGACGGCGAGGCGTTCTTCGACTACCCGCCCAGCCCGCACACGCTGCGGGCGACGGTGGACGGCCTGGACCGGCTGATCGGGATGGACGCGGCGTTCACGTTCTTCGTGCTCGGCGACGACCCGGGGCTGCTGTCGTTCGTGAACCGGCTCGCGCGCCGCGCCGGGGGACGGGTGGTGCAGCCCGACCTCGACGGCCTCGGCGCGGAGGTGGTCTCGGACTACCTGCGCCGCCGCACCGGCTGACCGCGCGTCCCGACAGCCACACCCGTTCACCGGCGACCACACCTGGCGTGACGGGTGTGGCCGCCCGGCAGGGGGTGTGGACTCAGCCGAGCCAGGGACGGGCGAGGCGGTTCCAGGTGCCGTCGGTGCGCGCCGTGCGCAGCCAGGTGTTCACCCGCTCGGTGAACGCCGGGTCGCCGGCCGGGGTCAGGTAGGCCTTCTCCGAGTCGGTGAACGGGGCGTCGGGGTGCACCGCGCACAGCACCCCGGGGTGCTGTGCGGCCTGCCAGCGGGTCTCGATCGCGTCGGTGACCATCAGGTCCGCGCGGCCGGCCACTATCTCGTCGAAGATCGTCGAGTTGTCCGGGTGGTCCACGATCGTCGCGCGGGTGAAGGTCGCCCGGGCGAAGCGCTCGTTGGTCCCGCCCGGGTTCACCACGACCCGGACGCCGGGGCGGTCGATGTCGGCGACCGTGCCGTAGCGGGCGACGTCGGGGCAGCGCGCGATCGGCGTCTTGCCGTCGCGCAGGTAGGGCTCGGTGAACACGGCCCGCTCCGCGCGGTCCGGGGTGACCGAGACGCCGCCGACGGCGATGTCGCAGCGCCCGGCGACGACGTCGTCGAGCAGGGTCGCCCAGGTCGTGCGGACCAGCTCCGCGCGAGCACCGAGCTCGGCGGCGAGGTCGCGGGCCATGTCGACGTCGATCCCGGACCAGGTGCCGTCCGCGGCCAGTGCGGTCAGCGGCCGGTAGTCCCCGGTGGAGCAGACCCGCAGCACGTGCGACGACGCGACCCGGTCCAGCGTCGGGGACCCCGGTGCGGCGGGCGAACCGCACCCGGCGACCAGCATCGCGAGCAGCAGGACGATCGGCAGGCGGCGCACGGCCCGGGACCCTAGCCGCCGTTCGGGGGTGTCCACGACTCCGGACGGAGGTCTGCGGTGCGGATGCTGCGGACCAGTGCCTCGGCCGGGTCGCTGTGCCGCCGCCCGTGCGCGAGCACCAGCTCGACCGGGCCCAGCTCGGGCAGCCCGGCACGGTCCCCGACGACCTCCAGCCCGTCGGGGATCAGCGTCGCGGCGTGCGCGAGCACACCCAGCCCGGCGAGGGCGGCGGCCCGCAGGCCGGACAGGCTGCCGCTGGTGCAGGCCATCCGCCACGGCCGCCCGACCGCCTCCAGGGCCCCGACGGCGGCGGTGCGCGACAGGCTCGGCGGGGGATAGGCGACGACCGGTACCGGGTCGCCGGGGCCGAGCGGAAGTCCGGGCGCCCCGACCCAGACGAAGCGGTCGCGGCGGACGACGAGCCGGCCGTCGTCGGGGCCGGGGAGGCGCTTGGCGAACATCAGGTCCAGTTCCCCGGCGTCGAGGCGGTGTTCGAGCCCGCCGGCCAGACCGACGGTCAGCTCCAGGTCGACCTCGGGGTGGCGGCGGCGGAAGTCCGCGAGCACCGCGGGCAGCCGGGTCAGGACCAGGTCCTCCGACACCCCGAACCGCACCCGGCCGTGCACCCGCGACGCCCGGAAGTGCGCCATCGCCCGGTCACCCGCGTCGAGGATGGTGGCGGCGAACTCCAGCATCGCTCGCCGTCGACGGTGAGCGACACCGAGTGGGTGTCGCGGTCGAGCAGCGGGCGGCCGACCGTCGCCTCCAGGCGCCGCACGTGCTGGCTCACGGTGGACTGGCCGACGCCGAGCGTGGCGGCGGCCCGGGTGAAGCTGCGGGCACGCGCGACGGCGGCGAAGGACCGCAGCCGGACGGGGTCGAGCACCCGGTCATCATAGATCGCGGACACAGTCATGGTGATCAGTCGGTTTCCCGATGGGCGGACGGCTTGCAGGATGTAACCCATGCGAGTCCGTCCCGATCCGTTCCTGGCCTTGCTCCTCGTGACCGTCGGCGTCGCGTCGCTGTTCCCCGCGCGCGGCGCGATGGTCGAGGTCGTCGACGTCGCCGTCACCGCCGCGATCGCCCTGCTGTTCTTCCTCTACGGCGCCCGCCTCTCCGCCGCGGAGGCGCTGGGCGGGCTGCGGAACTGGCGGCTGCACGGCACCGTCCTGGCGGCGACGTTCGTGCTGTTCCCACTGCTCGGCCTGTCGGTGCTGCTGCTGCCGGAGTGGCTGCTGCCCGCGCCGCTCGCCGCCGGCGTCGTGTTCCTGTGCTGTCTGCCGTCGACCGTGCAGTCCTCGATCGCCTTCACCGGCATCGCCCGCGGCAACGTGCCCGCCGCGATCGTCGCGGCGTCGGTGTCGAACGTGCTCGGGGTGGTCCTCACCCCTGTGCTGGCCGCGCTGCTGCTGGCCACCAGCGGCGGGTTCGACGCGTCGAGCTTCGGTGACATCGCGCTCCGCCTGCTGGTGCCCTTCCTCGCCGGGCAGGCCGCACGGCCGCTGATCGGCCGGTTCGTGGCCCGGCACAAGAAGCGTCTGTCGCTGGTGGACCGCGGGTCGATCCTGCTCGTCGTCTACGCCGCGTTCAGCGAGGGCGTCGTCGCCGGGATCTGGGGACGGCTCACCCCGGTCTCGCTGCTCGTGCTGCTCGGGATCTGCCTGCTGCTGCTCGCGCTGGCGCTCGTGGTGACCTCGCTCGGGGCCCGCGCGCTCGGTTTCGACGACGCCGACCGCATCGCGATCGTGTTCTGCGGGTCGAAGAAGTCCCTGGCCAGCGGGCTGCCGATCGCCGGTGTGCTGTTCGGCGGCCCCGCCGGGGCGCTGGTGGTGCTGCCGCTGATGCTGTTCCACCAGATCCAGCTGATGGCGTGCGCGATGATCGCCGACCGGGTCGGCCGGCGCCGCGCGGCGCTCGACACCGACCGGGCCGCCGGAGAACCATCGCGGGCGTGACGCCGACCGCCTGCCGTCTCTGCGGCGCCCCCGGTCCCGACGACGCCGGGGGACGCCGCCGTCGCGGGCTGGGTGACCGACCGCGACGAGCGCGGCCGCGACGGCCGGCTGTGCCCGGCCTGCGCACGCCGGCACGTCCGCGACATCGAGGCCAAGCTCGACGTCGAGTGGTGGTGACCGGCACCCCGTCCCGCACCGGAATCTGCGACGGACGCCGCGCGTTCGCATGCGTGACCGCTTCCGAGAGCTAGGTAGGTTTGACCGCATGGAGACCTGGGCCCCGACCGACGTCCCGGCACTGGAGGGCAGCGGCCCGCCGCTGCGCCTGCACGACACCGCCACCGGCCGGGTCCGGCCCACGGCGCCGGGCCCGGTCGCGACGATGTACGTCTGCGGGATCACCCCCTACGACGCGACCCACCTCGGCCACGCCGCCACCTACCTGACGTTCGACCTGGTCAACCGCTACTGGCGCGACCTCGGCCACGACGTGCACTACGTCCAGAACGTCACCGACATCGACGAGCCGCTGCTGGAGCGCGCCGAGCGCGACCAGGACGACTGGGTCGTGCTGGGCCTGCGCGAGACCGCCCTGTTCCGCGAGGACATGGAGGCGCTGCGCGTTCTGCCGCCCCGCCAGTTCGTCGGCGCCGTCGAGGCGATCCCCGAGATCGCCGAGCTGGTCGAGAAGCTCGTCGCCGCCGGCGCGGCCTACCGGATCGACGACCCGGAGTACCCCGACGTCTACCACGACGTGACCGCCACCGGGCACTTCGGCTACGAGTCGAACTACGACCTCGACACCATGCTGAGGTTCTCCGCCGAGCGCGGCGGCGACCCGGACCGGCCGGGCAAGCGCAACCGGCTCGACCCGCTGCTGTGGCGCACCGCGCGCCCCGGCGAGCCCGCCTGGGACTCCGGCCTCGGCCGCGGCCGCCCCGGCTGGCACGTGGAGTGCGCCGCGATCGGCCTGAACCGGCTCGGCCCGCAGATCGACCTCAACGGCGGCGGCTCGGACCTGATCTTCCCGCACCACGAGTGCGGCGCCCTGCACACCGAGTCCCTCACCGGTGAGCACCCGTTCGCCCGGCACTACGTGCACACCGGCATGATCGGCCTCGACGGCGAGAAGATGTCGAAGTCCAAGGGCAACCTGGTCTTCGTCTCCAAGCTGCGCAACGCCCGCGTCGACCCGAACGTCATCCGGGTCGCCCTGCTCGACGGGCACTACCGCACCGACCGGTCCTGGACCGACGAGGTGCACGCGAAGGGCGACCGGCGGGTGACCCGCTGGCGCGAGGCCGTCGGCCTCGACGCCGGGCCGGACGCGGCCGAGCTGGTCGCGAAGCTGCGGACCCACCTCGCCGACGACCTCGACACCCCCGGTGCGCTCGCCGCCGTCGACGCCTGGGCCGAGGAGGCGCTCACCCGCCGCGGTACCGACACCGCGGCCCCGCAGCAGGTGCGCACCGCGCTGGACGCGCTGCTCGGGGTGACCCTGTAGCCGGTCCGGTACCCGTCCCGACCGGCAGGGCGGGCGCCCGGCCGGGACACTCCGGGGATGGCCCTCAACGTGCTGGGCGGTGAGCTGGAGACCTGCGGGACCGATCCGCTCACCGGCTTCTACCGCAACGGATGCTGCGACACCGGGGGCGAGGACGCGGGCGTGCACACCGTCTGCGCCCGCGTCACCGCGGAGTTCCTCGACTTCTCCCGCGAGCAGGGCAACGACCTGACGACCCCGAACCCGCGCTTCGGGTTCCCCGGCCTGGTGCCGGGGGACCGGTGGTGCCTGTGCGCGAGCCGCTGGGCCGAGGCGCTGCGCGAGGGCGTCGCACCGCCGGTGGTGCTCGAGGCGACGCACGCCCGCACCCTCGAGTGGGTCGACCTCGACGACCTGCGGGCGCACGCCCACGGGTGAGACTCAGGCGCGGCGCGTCCGGTCGACCGCGAGGACGGCCGGCACGCCCGCCGCGAGCAGCGCCGCGGGCGCGAAGAACGCCACCAGCGGGTCGGCGTGGTAGACCGGCGTCAGCGCCACCGGCGATGCGGCCGTCCCGGCGAAGCGCACCGCCTGCACCACCGACACCGCCCCGCCCCCGCCCCCTCCGGCCGGGCCGAGGACCAGTGCGTTCACCCCGACCAGGATCAGCTGGCTGCACACACCGCCCAGCGCCCACAGTGCGACGACCACGCCCAGCACCGGCACCAGTCCGATCAGGGCGACGAGTACGCCGCCCCCGACGGCCCCGGTCAGCACGCAGCGGCGCGGGCCGAGCCGGTCCACCGCGCCGCCGATCAGGCGCGCGGTGAGGATCCCGGCCACCCCCAGCGCGGTCAGCACCAGCCCGCGCGGCCCAGCACCCAGCCCGAACTGCTCCTCCAGGCGCAGGGCGAGCAGGAAGTTCAGCCCGGCCAGACAGCCCCAGCCGATCGCCGCGACCAGCCCGAGCCGCAGCACCGGACCGGTCCACGCCGAGCGCAGCCGGGGGCGGGCGTCGCCGGTGGCGCGGGCCGAGCCGCCGGGGATCCCGACCACGCCGAGCAGCAGCGCGACGCCGGCCGCACCCCAGAAGGCCCACCGCCAGTCGACCTCGGCGGCCAGCCCGCCGAACAGCGGCGCCGAGGTCTGCCCGGCCGCCTGCAGCGACCCGAACCAGCCCAGCGCCCGGCCCAGCCGGTCCGGCTCCACCGCGGCGGCCAGCGCCGCCAGCAGAACCGGGGTGGTGAACGCGTTCGCGACACCCTGCAGCGCCCGCCCGGCCAGGAAGACCGGCCAGGACACCGCAAGCACGCAGGCCAGCGAGGCGACGACGTAGAGCGCGTACCCGGCGACGACGGTGCGCCCCCGTCCCCACCGGTCGCCGAGGGTGCCCGAGACGAGCATGACCCCGGCGAACGGCAGAAGGTACGTGGTGATCGACACCGACGCCGTCGCCGTCGGGACGCCGAAGTCGGCGCCCAGCTCCGGCAGCATCGCCGCGGTCAGGCCACCGCCGAAGGGCCCGAGGAACGCGCCCAGGAACAGCGCCGCCCGGCGCAGCGCCACCACGAGCCGCGGCCCGTCAGGAGTTGGGGCCGCGGCGGCGCAGGTAGCGCTCGAAGTCCGCCGCGATCGAGTCGCCGGAGGTCTCGCGCAGCTCGGTGCGGGCCTCCTCGTCGTCGGACTCCGAGGCCTGCTCCTCCAGCTGGCGCACGTACTCGCGGACCTCGTCGTCGGCGTCGGCCATCTCCGATACGGTCCGCTCCCACTCCTCGGCCTTCTCCGGCAGGACACCGAGCGGCACCTCGACGTCGAGGGACTCCTCGATCCGGTGCAGCAGCGCGACCGCGGCCTTCGGGACCTGGGCCTGCGAGACGTAGTGCGGCACCTCGGCCCAGTAGGAGACGGCCGGGATGCCGGCCTGCACGCAGGCCTGCTGGAAGACCGCGACGATCCCGGTCGGGCCCTCGTAGTTCGACGGCTCGGTGCCCATCGCCTTCTGCGACTCCGCGTCCCAGGAGGTGCCGTTCACCGGCGTCGGTCGGGTGTGCGGGACCTCGGTGAGCAGGGCTCCCAATGTGATGACCTTCGTCACGCCGAGACGCTCCGCGTGGCCCACCAGTTCCGCGCAGAACGTCTTCCAGCGCAGGTTCGGCTCGATCCCGTTCACCAGGACGACATGCCGGTCGGTGCCCGGCAGCGTCGCCCACGACAGCCGCGTGGTCTGCCACTCGATCCGCCGGGTGACGCCGTCGGAGAGCTTGACGTGCGGGCGCGTGACCTGGAAGTCGTAGTATTCCTCGGGATCGATCGAGGTCAGAGGCTTCGCGTCCCAGCTGAGCTCGAGGTGCTCCAGCGCGGTGCTCGCGGCCTCACCGGCGTCGTTCCAGCCCTCGAACGCCGCGATGAGGACCGGGTCGACCAGGTGCGGAGTGCTGTCGCCGCCCGTGGTGCTCGGCTCTCGGTCGGTCATCGCCCCAGCCTACGACCCCGCGGGCGCACGGCCGGGTTCCCTCCCCGTCACCAGGTACCGTGGTTGATCGTGTCAGCTACGACGGGAGCGGATCACTCGGTGGACATCTCTTCGGACGACCACAGCACGACCCGCCCGATCGACCCCGAACGGGTCGAACGAGCGGCCCGGCGGACCGAGCAGCTGACGGAGCTGCTGGGTCGGCGCATCGGCGTCATCGACGGGGCGTGGGGCACCGTCATCCAGGGCCTCGGCCTCACCCCGGAGGACTACTCCGCGGACTGGCTGCACGGCCACCCCAAGGACACCAACGGCGACCCGGACCTGCTCAACCTCACCCGTCCGGACCTGATCCTGCAGGCGCACCGCAACTACTTCGACGCGGGCGCCGACCTGACGACCACCAACACCTTCACCGCGACCACGATCGGCCAGGCGGACTACGGCCTGGAGTCGAAGGTCGACGAGATGAACGTGGCCGCGGCGCGGCTGGCCCGCGAGGCCGCCGACGAGGCCGAGAAGGCCACCGGCGAGCCCAAGTGGGTGGCCGGCTCCATCGGTCCGCTGAACGTCACGCTGTCGCTGTCGCCGAAGGTCGACGACCCCGCCTACCGGGCGGTGTCCTACGAGCAGGTCTACGACTCCTACGCCCAGCAGATCGCCGCGCTGGACTCCGGCGGCGTCGACGTCCTGCTGATCGAGACCATCTTCGACACGTTGAACTCGAAGGCCGCGCTGCAGGCCGCGCACGACGTCGCCCCGCACCTCCCGGTGTGGATCTCGGTGACCATCGTCGACCGCTCCGGGCGCACCCTGTCCGGGCAGACCGTCGACGCGTTCTGGACCTCCGTGCGCCACGCCGCGCCGCTCGTCGTCGGGCTGAACTGCGCGCTGGGCGCCGACGAGATGCGCCCGCACGCCGTCGCGCTCGCCGAGATCAGCGACGCGTTCGTCGCGACCTACCCCAACGCGGGCCTGCCGAACGCCTTCGGCGGCTACGACGAGACCCCCGAGCAGACCGCGGACTTCCTCAAGGAGTTCGCCGAGTCCGGGCTGGTGAACATCGTCGGCGGCTGCTGCGGCACCGGGCCGGAGCACATCCGCCACATCGCCGACCGGGTCAAGGGGCTGCCGCCGCGGGTGCCGACCGAGGCCCCGCAGCGCACCCGCTTCTCCGGCCTGGAGCGCTTCGAGATCGGCCCCGACACCGGGTTCGTGATGATCGGCGAGCGGACCAACGTCACCGGCTCCAAGCGGTTCCGCAGGCTCATCGAGTCGAAGGACTACAACGGCGCGCTCGACGTCGCGCTGGACATGGTCCGCGGCGGCGCGAACATGCTCGACGTCAACATGGACGCCGACCTGCTCGAGTCCGCCGACGAGATGCGCACCTTCCTCAACCTGCTGGCCACCGAGCCCGAGGTCGCCCGGCTGCCGATCATGATCGACAGCTCGCGGTGGTCGGTGATCGAGGCGGGCCTGCAGTGCGTGCAGGGCAAGGGCGTCGTCAACTCGATCAGCCTCAAGGAGGGCGAGGAGCCCTTCCTGGAGCAGGCCCGCAAGGTCAAGGCCTACGGCGCGGGCGTGGTGGTCATGGCCTTCGACGAGACCGGCCAGGCCGACACCGCCGACCGCAAGGTCGAGATCTGCGGCCGCGCCTACGACCTGCTCGTCGAGAAGGCCGGGCTCGACCCGCACGACATCATCTTCGACCCGAACATCCTCGCCATCGCCACCGGCATGGAGGAGCACAACGACTACGCGAAGGACTTCATCGAGGCCTGCCCGCGGATCAAGGAGCGCTGCCCCGGCGCCCACATCTCCGGTGGTGTCTCGAACCTGTCCTTCGCCTTCCGCGGCAACAACGTCGTCCGCGAGGCCATGGACTCGGCCTTCCTGTTCCACGCCATCAAGGCCGGCCTGGACATGGGGATCGTCAACGCCGGCCAGCTCGCGGTCTACCAGGACATCCCGGCCGACCTGCTCGAGATGGTCGAGGACGTCCTGTTCAACCGCCGCCCCGACGCCACCGACCGGCTCGTGGAGAACGCCGACCGGTTCAAGGGCGAGGGCACCCAGCGCAAGGTCGACCTGTCCTGGCGGGAGGCCGACGTCCGCGCCCGCCTGTCGCACGCGCTCGTGCACGGCATCGTCGACTTCGTCGAGGCCGACACCGAGGAGGCCCGCGCGCAGGCCGCGCGGCCGCTCGACGTCATCGAGGGCCCGCTGATGGACGGCATGAAGGTCGTCGGCGACCTGTTCGGCGACGGCAAGATGTTCCTGCCCCAGGTCGTGAAGTCCGCCCGCGTGATGAAGCGCGCCGTCGCCTACCTCGAGCCCTTCATGGAGAAGGAGAAGGAGGAGGCCAAGGCCCGCGGCGAGATCGACGCCCGCGGCCACGGCAAGGTCGTCATGGCCACGGTCAAGGGCGACGTGCACGACATCGGCAAGAACATCGTCGGGGTCGTGCTGGGCTGCAACAGCTACGAGGTCATCGACCTCGGCGTGATGGTGCCCGCGCAGACCATCCTCGACACCGCCGTCGCCGAGGGCGCCGACGTCGTCGGGCTGTCCGGCCTGATCACCCCCTCGCTCGACGAGATGGTGAACGTGGCCACCGAGATGGAGCGGCGCGGCCTGAAGCTGCCGCTGCTCATCGGCGGGGCCACGACCTCCCGCCAGCACACCGCGGTGAAGATCGCCCAGCAGTACCAGGGCGACGTCCTGCACGTTCTGGACGCCTCCCGGGTCGTGGGGGTCGTGTCGGACCTGCTCGACGACGACCGCGCCGAGGCCCTGTCCCGGCGCAACGACGCCGACCAGCAGCGGCTGCGCGAGCAGCACGAGGGCCGGCAGGCCACGCCGCTGCTGCCCTTCGCCGACGCCGTCGCCAACCGCGAGAGCATCGACTTCGGTGAGCTGCCCGTCCCCGAGTTCACCGGGGCCCGCCCGTGCGAGCCCACGATCGCCGAACTCCGCGAGCTGATTGACTGGCAGTTCCTGTTCCTGGCCTGGGAGCTGAAGGGCAAGTTCCCGCAGATCCTGAACTCGCCGGTCGCCAAGGAGCTCTACGACGACGCCAACGCGATGCTCGACCAGATCATCGCCGAGGACCGGTTCACCGCCCGCGGCGTCTACGGCTTCTGGCCGGCCCGCGCCGAGGGCGAGGACATCGTGATCTCACCCGACGGCGGTGACGTGCGGCTGCCGATGCTGCGCCAGCAGACCGTCAAGCCGAAGGGGCGGGCCAACCGCAGCCTCGCCGACTACGTGGCGCCCGACGGGGACCACCTCGGCGCGTTCGCGGTGTCCATCCACGGCGCCGAGGACATGGCCGCCGAGTTCGAGACCGCGCTCGACGACTACAAGGCGATCATGGTGAAGGCGCTGGCCGACCGGCTCGCCGAGGCCTTCGCCGAGTACGCCCACCGGCAGGCCCGCCGCGAGTGGTTCGAGCCCGACGCGAACCAGGCCGTCGAGGACCTGCACGCCGAGCGGTTCCGGGGCATCCGTCCCGCGTTCGGCTACCCGGCCTGCCCGGACCACACGCTCAAGCGGCCGCTGTTCGACCTGCTGGGCGCCGAGGAGACCGGCGTGGGGCTCACCGAGTCCTTCGCCATGACCCCGGCGGCCGCGGTCAGCGGCATGATGTTCGCCCACCCGGAGTCGCGGTACTTCACCGTCGGCCGGATCGGGTCCGACCAGGTCGCCGACTACGCCGGCCGGCTCGGCGTGGACGTCGCCGTCGTCGAGAAGTGGCTGCGCCCGAACCTGGGGTACACCCCCGATGCCTGAGCCGACGACGACCCGGCCCGCGGGCGTGCTGCTGGACATGGACGGCACCCTGATCGACTCGGAGAAGGTGTGGGAGGTCGCCCTCAACGACCTCATGAAGCACCTCGGCGCCCCGGAGCTGAGCCTCGCGGCCCGCCTGGAGTCCGTCGGCGGCTCGCTCGACTCGTCGCTGCGGATCTGCTTCCGGGAGGCCGGGCGCGACCCCGACACGATCCCCGCCGACGAGTACCGCGAGACCGGCGAGTGGCTCTACGACCGCGCCGGGGAGCTGTTCTCCCACGGCGTGCCGTGGCGGCCCGGTGCCCGGGAGCTGCTCGGCGCCCTGCGCGAGGCGGGCATCCCGACCGTGCTCGTCACCAACACCATCCGGGTGCTGGTGGAGCGGGCGCTGGAGACCCTGGGCCGGGAGCACTTCGCCGCCGTCGTGCCCGGCGACGAGGTGCGCGAGCCCAAGCCGCAGCCCGAGCCCTACCGGCGCGGCGCCGAGCTGCTCGGGGTCGAACCGGGCGACTGCGTCGCGGTGGAGGACTCGCCGACGGGTGCGCTGTCGGCCGAGCGGGCCGGCTGCGCGGTCCTGGTGGTGCCCTGCGAGCTCGAGGTGCCGGCCGGTCCGCGCCGGGTGCTGCGCGAGACCCTCGCCGGGATCGGGCCGGCCGAGCTCGGGGCGGTCCTCGCGGAGGTCCGGGCCCGCTGAACGGCGCAGGCACCGGTGTGAGCGGGCCGTTCGCGGCGACGAGCGGCACCCCGACCTGGTCTTGCTCACTCCGGGTGAACCATCCGGCGCGGTCCGTTGCCCACACGGCTTACCGCCCCGGATGCGCCCGGCGTGCGGCGTGGGTCACCGTTCACACTGGTACCCGTGAAGACATTCGACGACTTGTTCGCCGAGCTGCAGGCCAAGGCCCAGGAGCGGCCGGCCGGTTCGGGGACCGTCGCCGCGCTGGACGCCGGGGTGCACGCCCAGGGCAAGAAGGTGCTCGAGGAGGCCGGTGAGGTCTGGATCGCCGCCGAGTACCAGGGCGACGACGAGCTGGCGGAGGAGATCTCGCAGCTGCTGTACCGGCTGCAGGTGATCATGCTCCAGCGGGGGCTCACCCTCGAGGACGTGTACAAGCATCTGTAGGTCGACCCGACCCACCGACACCACCACCACCGACGACGACCGTCAGGAGAGCGGAAATGCTCCGCGTGGCACTGCCGAACAAGGGCACCCTGGCCGAGCCCGCCGCGACGATGATGCGCGAGGCGGGGTACCGCCAGCGGACCGACTCGCGTGACCTCAGCGTGGTCGACGACGAGAACGAGATCGAGTTCTTCTACCTGCGGCCCAAGGACATCGCGACCTACGTCGGCAAGGGTGACCTGCATCTGGGCGTCACCGGCTTCGACCTCATGGAGGAGTCGGGCAGCCAGACCCAGGAGATCATCCCGCTCGGCTTCGGCAAGTCGCGGTTCCACTTCGCGGCCCCGGCCGACGCCGACTGGAAGATCGAGGACCTCGACGGCCGCAAGATCGCGACGTCCTACCCCCGTCTGGTCCGCTCGTACCTCTCCGGCAAGCGGATCGGCGCGGAGATCGTGAAGCTCGACGGCGCGGTGGAGATCTCCATCCAGCTGGGTCTGGCCGACGCGATCGCCGACGTCGTGTCCTCCGGGCGCACGTTGCGCCAGCACGGTCTGCAGATCATCGGCGAGGCCATCGCCACCTCGCAGGCCACGCTCATCGAGCGGGAGAAGCGGCACGACCGCGCCGAGGACGCCGAGACCACCCGCCTGAAGAAGGTCTTCGCCGACCGGCTGCAGGGCGTCGTCGTGGCCCGCGAGTACCTGATGATGGACTTCGACTGCCCGGAGGGGCTGCTGGAGGCCGTGGAGAAGGTCGCACCGGGCCTGCAGGCGCCGACGGTCTCGCCGCTGTCGAAGAAGGGCTGGGTCGCGGTCCGCACGATGGTGCGCACCAAGGACACGAACCGCGTGATGGACAAGCTCGCCGACATCGGCGCCACCGCGATCCTCACCTCGGAGATCCGGTCCTGCCGCGCGATGACGGTCAACGGCCACGGCCACTGAGCCCACCCCGTCCGACGTCCGTTCCCCCCACGGCGGCCCGCCCCGGTGACTCCGGTGGCGGGCCGCCGTCGTGCGGCCGGGGCGGTGCCGGCGGCCGTACGGCTAGCTGTACTGCCCGGACAGGTTGGTCAACCTGCTGATCGGTGGGAGACCACCGATGGCGGTGTGGGGGCCTGTGGTGGTTGTACTCGTGCAGCCACCCGGGTAGCGCCTTTCGGCGTTGCGACTCGCCGGTGTAGAGCCGGGCGAAGGCCCAGCCGTCGGCGAGAGTGCGGTGGAACCGTTCGATCTTTCCGTTGGTCTGTGGGCGGTAGGGACGGGTGCGTTTCGGGGTGATCCGCAGCGCGTGGCAGGTGTCGCGCCAGGCGTGGGAGCGGTAGGCCGAGCCGTTGTCGGACAGGACTCGGCGGGTGGTGACCCCGCGGGCGGAGAACCAGGCCACGGCGTTGCGCAGGACGGCGATGGCCGTGGCGGCGGTCTCGTCGTCGTGGATCTCGGCGTAGGCCAGGCGGGTGTGGTCGTCGAGCACGGTGTGCACGAATGCTGTGCCCATCTTCGCCTGGTGGTGGGCGTTGCGCGGTTTGCCGGGGGTGGCTGCTCGATTGCGGTCTCCCTGGGCGCGTCCGACATAGCGCCAGCCGCCGCCGTCGGGGATGTTGCCGAGCTTCTTCACATCCACGTGCAGCAGATCCCCGGGGGCGGGGTGTTCGTAGCGACGCACCGGTTCTCCGGTGGCGCGGTCGACATGGGCGAGGCGGTTGATCCGACACCGCACCAGCACCCGGTGCACGGTCGAGGCAGCGACACCGACCCGGTCGGCGATCTGGACCGGGCCCAGGCGCTTCTTCCAGCGCAGGTGCACGATCCGGCGCACCACCGGTGCCGGCGTCGCCCGCGGCGAGTGGTGCGGCCGGCTGGAGCGATCGGCCATGCCGGCCGGGCCGTCGAGGCGGTAGCGGTCGGCCCAGCGTTTCGCGGTCGGCCAGGCCACCTGGAACCGGGCAGCGGCCGCAGCGATCGGCACGTCGCCCTCGACGATCAGACGCGCCAGGCGCAGTCGGCCGCGTTCGGACAGTGGAGCGTTAGCGTGGACCACGAGGACCTCCTGTGGTTGTGGGTGCGGGTGCCTTCGACAGCTCCACACCCTCCGCAGGAGGTCCTCACCCTTCAAGATCAGCTAGATCGTGTCGTCACACGAGTTCGACCAACGTCTCCGGTCAGTACACCTAGCGGGCCCGGACGGTCAGGGCCTGGGCGATCCGGCCGGTGTGCCCGTCGTCGTCGAACAGGGTGGCCGAGCAGGTGCCCAGCCCGTCCGGCCCGACGACGGTCGCGGCGTCGACGCCGATCCACTCGCCGGCCGGGGCCCGGTGCAGGTGCACCGTCAGCTCGGTGTTGACGAACAGCCAGCGCGTCACGTCCAGCGGTGCGGCGAGCCCGTTCGCACAGTCCGCGGCGACCATCAGCCGCTGCGCCGGGCTCGGATCCTCACCCTCGACGAGCGGGACCCGCATCCGGATCCAGCCGCGCCCCGGGCCCTCGTCGCCGAGGCTGCCCCCGTCGAGCCAGGCCCACTCGATCGCGTCGAGGAACCCGGGCAGCCAGCCGTCCGGCCGCTCGGTGCGCACGACGGCGGCGTCCCGCCCGGGCAGCGCGGCTGCCTGCCCCTGCGCGACGACGGCGGTGTCGGACGCGGCGAGCCGCCAGGCCCGGGCCCGCAGCACGTCCCGGTCACCGGCGCGCATCGTCGCCGACAGCAGCTCGATCGTCCGCCCGGGCCGCTCGACGCCCGCGGTGACCGTGACCGGCCCGGCGGGCACCGCCCCGAGCACCTCGACGGTGACGCGGGCGATCCGCCACCCCGCCTCGGCGCCGCCGGGGCGGGACTCGGGCAGCCGTTCGAGGGCGCGGACCAGCAGCGCCGAGGGCGGGCCCATGTGCTGGGCGTCGGCGAACCAGGGGCCGGTCGTCGACGGCGTCGCCTCGAAGGCGGCGTGGGTGACGCCGTCGGCGGTCTGCTCGCCGCGGGGCAGGTAGAACGGGCCGGGCGGGATAGGGGGCGGTGCGCTCACCCGTCGATCATGCCGCGCCGCCCGGCCAGCCGGGATACGGCGGGGGAGTACCGCCCCACGCGGGGCAGTGGGCCGTGTGGTCGCAGGTGCGGCAGGCCGGGCCGGTGCGGGGCCGGAAGTCCCCGGTGGGGGCGGCGAGCCGGATGGCGGTCCACACCGCCTCGAGCAGGCGCCCGAAGCGGGTGAGCTCCTCGGCGTCGGGCCGGTAGGTCAGGGCGGTGCCGTCGGCCAGGTAGAGCAGGCGCAGCTCGTCGGGGACGCGGCCGTGGGTCAGCAGGACGGCCAGTGCGTAGAACTTGAGCTGGAACAGCACGCCGGACTCGTAGCCCTCGCCGGGCGTCGCGCCGGTCTTGTAGTCGACCACCCGCAGCCCGTCGGGACCGTCGTCGAGCCGGTCCAGGATGCCGCGCAGCGGCACCGGCGCCGCGTCGCCGGCGCCGGGCAGGGCCGCCTCGATGCGGGTCTCCACCGCCGTCGCGGAGACGCCGGCCGGGTCCTCCAGGGCGAAGTAGCGGTCGAGCAGCGCGGAGGCCGAGTCCAGCCAGAGCGCGAGCTGCGGGTCCTCCGGGCCGCTGAACAGCGCCGCCGCGGCGGGCTCCGCGGCCGCGAGGTCGTCCCAGCAGGGGCCGAGCAGCTCCCGCGCGGCCTGCGGGGTCCGGTCGGCCGGGTCCCGGGCGAACAGCCGCTCCAGCACCGCGTGCACCAGTGTCCCGCGGACCTGCGCCTGCGACGGCGGCTCCGGGAGCCGATCGACCGCACGGAACCGGTAGAGCAGTGGGCAGCGGCGGAAGTCCGCCGCACGCGACGGGGACAGGGCGGGGGGACGCGGTGCGGTGGCGGCCGGGGACGCACCGGGTCCGGCCGCGCGGGCGGACGGGGGCTCCTGGACGGTCACGCGGGCAGGCTAGCCGGGCCCCCCGACGATTCCGGGATCCGATCAGCCGGGCGGGGCGGTCGTCGCCGGGTCGGGCTCGCCCTCGGGCACGGCCGGCGCGGGCGGGGCCGGCTCCGGGGGTGTGGAGGCGGGATCCCCGGGCGCGGCCGGGTCGGCCGAGCCCTCCGGCACCGGAGTCGCGCCGGGTGCCGGTGACGGTGCGGTCGCCGGTGGCGTCGCGGCGGGGGCCGGTGCCGTGCACGCGGTCAGGAGGTCCTCCGGGCCGGCGTCCGGGCAGGTCGAGCCGTCGGCGAGGCCGCCGTGCAGAACGTCCGGCTCGCGCGGGTTCTCCGGGCCGCCGAGCAGGGTGTCGGCTCCGGCGCCGCCGTAGAGCCGGTCGGCCCCGTCCCCGCCGGAGAGGCGGTCGTCGCCGTCGCCGCCGAGCAGCACGTCGTCCCCGGCCCCGCCGTCGAGTACGTCGTCCCCGCCCGCCCCGACCAGGCAGTCCCGGCCCGGGGACCCCGTGATGCGGTCGGGTCCGGGGGTGCCCACGACGAGCAGCGGCCCGGTGGCCCCCGGCCGGTCGGTGCGGGCGTCGAAGACGGCGCCGTCGCCGCTGAGGACGACGGTCTCGGTGACCGAGGTGATGCCGGCGTCGACGCACTCGGCGGGCGGGGCGGCGACGGCCGGGACGACGCTCGGCGCGGCGACCCGCAGGGACCGGGTGCCGAGCAGGTTCGTGCCGATCCGCAGGGTCCCGTCCACCCGGTCGGTGAAGCCGCCCGAGACCGCCAGCCGGAGCGTCGCCGCCTCGGTGCGCGGCAGCAGCACGACCGGTCCGACCGCGACGGTCAGGGGGACCGTCACCACGGTGCCGGGGGCGAGTGTGGTGACGATGCGGTCCTTCCCGTCGAGCAGCGCGCAGTACGACTCGGCGGTCCGCGACCCGATCCGGACGGTGAGCGAGCCGACGTTCAGGCCGTCGAGCAGCCCGCCGACCCCGGTGGTGCAGGCGGTCGAGGAGTACGCGGGCAGCGACACCGACAGCGTCGCCGGCACCGAACCGCGGTAGTCCACGGTCACCGAGGTGGTCGTCGTCGAGTTCGCCCGCAGGCCGGTCAGTGCGACCGCGGGCGGGGTCGCGCGACCGCCCAGGACCACCGTGCCCGCCGAGGTCGACCCCGCGGCACCCCGGTCGCTGTCGGTGAACACGGCCCAGGTGCCCCAGGCCGTGGCCGACACCGCGACGATCACGGCCGCGGCCCCCAGCGCGAGCGCTGCCCGCCGCCGGGGGACCGCCGGGCTCACGACTGGTTCAGGGTGAACGTCGAGCCGACGGTGATCCGGTCGCCCTGCACCTTGTTGTCCGCCGACGGCGGCAGCGCGAAGGTCAGCGTGTAGGTACCGGTGGCCCCGGCGCCCAGCGGCCCGGACGGCAGCGGGCTCTGGACGAAGGTGCGCAGCGGAACCGCCGCCCCCGCGGTGCCCACCCCCGGCCCGGAGACGACCTGGACGGTCATCTCATCCTGCAGGTTGCCGCCGGCGGCGCAGGCGTTCGCGGCCACCTTCTCCGCCTCCGCCTCGGGCTCGGTGCAGGTGACGTCGGACCCGGTCGCGGTCAGCGATCCGGTGACGGTGCCGGGGACGGAACCGGCGTTGCGGACGTCGACGGTGACGGTGGTGGAGAAGCCGGGGGCGATGTTGGCCTGGTTGAAGAGGACCTTGTCGGCGTTGGAGCCGACGGTGAGGTCGAGGGTGCCGGAGGAGACCTGCCCACCCGGCCCGTCCTCGGTGTCGGTGAAGGCGGCGTAGGTGCCGAGGCCGATCGCGAGTACCGCGACCGCGACCGCGACGACACCGATCCCGACGCGTGTGCGTGTGTCCATGCGCGTGGAGGTTCCCATTGCATCGTCGCAGCTCACCGCCCGATCGTGTACGTCGGGTGTCCGGGAGCGGACCTAGGGTGAGCGGATGGGCCGAGATTCCGTCGCTCCCTCGCATACGTCATGGCCGGTGCCGGCCGTATCCCGCCCGTCCGCGTGGCGCCGGATCGGTGGGGCGCTCGTCACCGTCGTCGTGCTCGGGCTGGTCGGGATGGCCGCGGCGGTCGCGGTCGTCCCAGCGCTGACCGGGTCCCGCGCGTACACGGTGCTGTCCGGGAGCATGGTCCCGACCCTTCCCGTGGGCTCGCTGGTCGTGTCCCGCCCGGTGGACGCGGCCGACGTCGTGATCGGTGACGTGATCTCGTTCGTCGACCGCGACCGGACCAGCGGCGAGACCCGGACCGTCACCCACCGTGTGGTCGCGGTCGATCCCGGCCCCGCGTTCACCACCCGCGGCGACGCGAACCCGGCGCCGGATCCGCATCCGGTGACGGCGCGGGACCTGCTGGGCCGGGTCTGGTACCACCTGCCCTGGGTCGGTGGCGCAGCCGGGTTCCTGCGCACCGGCCCGGGCCTGGTGGTCGGTGGGGGAGCGGTGCTCCTGCTGCTGGGGCTCGGCCTGCTCGTGCCGCGCCGCCGACGCCCCGGCGACCGGGCCGTGCGGGAGCGCGGATAGCGTCGTCGCCCGTGCACGACGCCCTCCCGACCTCCGACGGTGCCACCGGTCCCGTCGACGCCGACCCCACCGACGTCGACCCCACCGACGCCGGCCCCACCGACGCCGGCCCCACCGACGCCGACCCGGCCGACGCCGGCCCCACCGACGCCGACCCGGCCGACGACGGCCCCGCCGACGACCACCACGTCGCCGGGAGCGCCGACGTCGTCTGGGAGCCCCCGCGCCGCGGCGGGCCGTTCCGCGAGGGCGACCGGGTGCAGCTCACCGACCCCAAGGGGCGCCGCTACACCGTCGTCCTCCAGGCCGGCGGGGCGTACCACACCCACCGCGGCCAGATCGACCACGACGACATCATCGGCTCGCCCGAGGGCGGGCTCGTGCACTCCGCGGCGAACACGCCGTACCTGACCATGCGTCCCCGCCTGGCCGACTACGTGCTGTCGATGCCCCGCGGCGCCCAGGTGATCTACCCCAAGGACTCCGCGCAGATCCTCATGTGGGGCGACGTGTTCCCCGGCGCGCGGGTGCTGGAGGCCGGCGCCGGGTCCGGCGCGCTGACCTGCTCGCTGCTGCAGGCCGTCGGGCCGACCGGCAAGGTGATCTCCTACGAGGTCCGCGACGACCACGCCCCGCAGGCGGTCACCAACGTCGAGACCTTCTTCGGCCACCGGCCCCCGCACTGGGAGCTGACCGTCGGTGACGTCCGGCAGCACCGCGGCGAGGTCGACCGGGTCGTGCTGGACATGCTCTCGCCGTGGGACGTGCTCGACACCGTGCGCGACTGCCTGGTGCCGGGCGGGATCCTCGTCGGCTACGTCGCGACCACCACCCAGCTGTCGGTGCTCACCGAGGCGCTGCGGGAGATGCAGTGCTGGACCGAGCCCGAGTCCTGGGAGGCGATGGTCCGCCCCTGGCACGTGGTGGGTCTGGCTGTCCGTCCGGAGCATCGGATGATCGCCCATACGGCCTTCCTGCTGACCACCCGGCGGCTCGCCGACGGCGTCACGCCGCCCCGGCAGCAGCGACGGCCGACCGGCCGCTGACCTGTGCGTTCTGTCCGGTTTCGACCGGATCGCGGCCGCGACGCGCCGGAGCGCGGAACGAGAACGTTACGAACTACCCTCCGTGTGGACGTGGCGGTGACGCCCGTGAAGCCGCAGAGTGACCACATGGTGCCGACCGGCTGAGGCCCGGATCACCGGTTCGACGCACCGTCGCGGTCACCCGTCACGGGTACCGTGGTGAGACGGAACACGGAGGGAGGCTGCCGTGAACCACCCCTACGACGACGGTCCCGGCAACCAGGGTTTCCAGTCTGACCGCGACCTCAGCCCCGCTGAGGCCGCCGAGCACATCCGTCATCTCGAGCACGAGATCTCCTCGCTGCGTCAACGGCTGACCGAGACGCCCCGGCACGCCCGAGTGCTGGAACAGCGGCTCGCCGAGACCACGAGCCGGCTCTCCGCGCTCAACGCTCGGAACGAGAAGCTGACCGAGACCCTCAAGGAGGCCCGCGGCCAGCTGGTCGCGCTCCGCGAGGAGGTCGACCGGCTCGCGCAGCCGCCGTCCGGCTACGGGGTCTTCCTCGGCCGGCACGACGACGACACGGTCGACGTCTTCACCTCCGGCCGCCGGATGCGGGTCCCCGTGTCCCCGGCGGTCGAGGGCGAGACGCTGCGCAGCGGCCAGTCCGTCCGGCTCAACGAGGCGCTCACCGTGGTCGAGGCCATGGGCTTCGAGCAGGTCGGTGACCTCTACTCGCTGCGGGAGATCATCTCCCGTCCGGGTGAGGACGGCTCGGCCGGTCGTGGCCTGGTCGTCGGCCACTCCGACGAGGAGCGGGTCGTCTGGCTGGCGGCGCCGCTGTTCGAGCTCGGACAGGAGGAGGGCACCAGCCCGCTCAAGTCCGGCGACTCGGTCATGGTCGACTCGCGGGCGGGCTACGCCTACGAACGGGTCGCCAAGGCCGAGGTCGAGGACCTCGTGCTCGAGGAGGTCCCGGACATCGCCTACTCCGACATCGGCGGCCTGTCCCGGCAGATCGAGCAGATCCAGGACGCGGTCGAGCTGCCGTTCCTGCACACCGAGCTGTTCACCCAGTACGAGCTGCGCCCGCCCAAGGGCGTGCTGCTCTACGGGCCGCCCGGCTGCGGGAAGACGCTCATCGCGAAGGCCGTCGCGAACTCGCTGGCGAAGAAGATCGCCAAGCAGCGGGGCGACGACCCGGACGAGGGGCGCGCGTTCTTCCTCAACATCAAGGGCCCCGAGCTGCTCAACAAGTTCGTCGGCGAGACCGAGCGGCACATCCGGCTGATCTTCCAGCGCGCGCGGGAGAAGGCGAGCGCCGGCACCCCGGTGATCGTGTTCTTCGACGAGATGGACTCGATCTTCCGGACCCGTGGCTCGGGTGTGTCCTCCGACGTGGAGACGACGATCGTCCCCCAGCTCCTGGCCGAGATCGACGGCGTCGAGGGCCTGGAGAACGTCATCGTCATCGGTGCCTCGAACCGTGAGGACATGATCGACCCGGCGATCCTGCGGCCGGGCCGGCTCGACGTGAAGATCAAGATCGAGCGCCCGGACGCCGAGGGCGCGATCGACATCTTCTCCAAGTACATCACCGACACCCTGCCCATCCACGAGGACGACCTGGCCGAGTTCGGCGGCGACCGCACGGCGTGCACCACCGCGATGATCCAGCGGATCGTCGAGCGGATGTACGACGAGTCCGAGGAGAACCGCTTCCTCGAGGTCACCTACGCCAACGGGGACAAGGAGACCCTCTACTTCAAGGACTTCAACTCCGGCGCGATGATCCAGAACATCGTCGACCGCGGGAAGAAGTCCGCGATCAAGGCGGTGCTCGAGTCCGGCCAGCCGGGGCTGCGGGTCCAGCACCTGCTGGACGCGATCGTCGACGAGTTCGCCGAGAACGAGGACCTCCCGAACACGACCAACCCCGACGACTGGGCGCGGATCTCGGGCAAGAAGGGGGAGCGGATCGTCTACATCCGCACCCTGGTCACCGGCAAGAACGACGCCACCGGCCGTGCGATCGACACCGCGTCGAACACCGGCCAGTACCTGTAGGCGCGCTCCGCGCGCACGGGCCCCGCCGCATCCTGCGGCGGGGCCCGTCGTGTGTCCGGGGATCGTCACCCGGTGGAATGATGTCCGGACGAAACGGGCATCCTGTGCCCGGAGCCGTGCACGTCCGTGTCGCGGCCCGCCACCACGGAGGTCGTCATGGCCGGCATCATCGGGCGCATCAGCGCATTCCTGAAGAGCCCGCAGGGGCGTCGCTACAGCGACCAGGCCAAGCGGATGGCGAGCGATCCGCGCAACCGGCAGCGGGCGCAGGACATGCTGCGCCGCTTCCGCGGGAAGCGCTGAGCGCTGTCCGATCCGTTCACGACGCCGGGCCGCCCGCGGCCTAGCGTCGTGGGCATGGACACCTCGATCGGCGCCGAGCTCGACATGATCGGCATCGTGGTCACCGACATGACCCGCTCGCTGGCCTTCTACCGCCTGCTGGGGCTGGAGTTCCCCGAGGGCTCCGAGACCGAGGCGCACGTGGAGACCACGCTGCGCGGCGGTGTGCGTCTGGCCCTGGACCTGCAGTCGATGGTGGAGGGCTTCCACCCGGGCGTCGCCCCGGACGGCCACGGACGGGTCGGGCTGGCGTTCCGGCTGCCGACCGCCGCGGCCGTCGACGACGCCTGGCGCCGGATCACCGCGGCCGGTCACGCCTCGGTGCTGGACCCGTTCGACGCGCCGTGGGGGCAGCGCTACGCCACCGTCGCCGACCCCGACGGCTCGTCGCTGGACCTGTTCGCCTGGGCCTGACCCGCGGCGCGGACCCCGCTCACCGCGGGCCGGGCGGCGGCGGGAGCGCCAGTGCCAGCAGCCGCGACGACAACGACTTGCCGTGCGTGTCCAGCTCGGTCGACACGGTGACCCCGCCGCCGCGGATCCCGGTGCAGACGAACTGCAGGCAGCTCACCCGGGGCAGCTCGTGGCGGGTGACCTCGCCGCCGACCCAGCGGTCCAGGCCCGCCCGCACCAGCTGCGGGGTCAGCACGGCCACGAGCAGCGGGTAGGACGCGTCGTCGTACGGGACCACGGTCAGCGTCGCCACCGTCCCCTTGTCCCCCGCGCGGCAGTGCGCGATCTCATGCAGCAGCACAGCCGGCCTCCAGGACGGTGACCCGCGGGACGACGGCCGCGCGGGGGACGAGGGTGGACAGCACACCGACGACCTCGTCGAGCCGGGCGCGCACACCGCCCCCGCCCGCCGGGCCGTTGGTGTAGAGCGCCTCCACCTCGTGGGCGAGGACGTCGAGCACGTCCGGGTCGTGGTGCAGCGCCGCGACCCGCAGCCGCGCGTCGGTGTCGCCGCCGCGGACCTCGATCCGGGGGGCGACGGCGAGGCCGCGGACCCGCTCGGCGACGACGTCGGCGGCCAGCCGGGCCCGGGCCCCGGCGTTCGGGCCCACGTAGGAGATCCCGGCCTCGACCCGGTGCCCGGCCCGGTAGCCGACGCTGACCTTGAGCTCGTCCGGGCGGGCCCGGCCGGTGGCGCCGGTGACGCGGACCCGGTCGGGGCCGTCGTCGTCCACGGACACGCCGCGCAGGTCCAGGACGACGTCGGGGGTGCGGTAGCCGGTCGGGTCGGTCACCTCGTAGAGCAGCTGCTCGCGGACCGTGTGCCGGTCGAGTCGGCCGCCGGTGCCGTCGAGCTTGCCGTAGCGCGCGGTCCCGTCGGCGGCGACGTCCGCGAACGGGAACCCGAGATCGGCGAGCCGGGGGACGTCGAGGTGCCCGGGGTCGGCGGCGTACCCGCCGGTCAGCTGCCCGGCGCACTCCAGCAGATGTCCCACCAGGGTGCCCGCGGCGGCCTCGTCCGGGTGGTCGAGATCCCACCCGAGCCGGTGCGCCAGCGGCGCGAGGAACAGCGAGGGGTCCGCCACCCGCCCGGTGACGACGACCGCGGCGCCGGTGTCCAGCGCGGGCGCGATCGCGTCGGCGCCGAGGTAGGCGTTGGCCGACACGAGCTCGCCGTGCTCGTGCAGGGGGACGCCGTCCTCGGCCGCGCGCGCCGCCGGGTCGACCACGTCGAACACGTCGTCGCCGGTCACGACGGCCACCGGCGCGGCGGACCCGAGGCGGTCGAGGTGCTCGCGCACGACACGACCGGCCGCCGGTGGGTTGGCCGCCCCCATGTTGGTGAGCAGCCGGACCCCGCCCGCGAGCAGGTCCGGCAGCAGCGCGGTCAGCCGCTGCCCGAGCCGGGGGTCGTACCCGGTGGCCGGGTCGGCGAGGCGCCGGCGGTGGCCGAGGGCGATGGTGCGCTCGGCGAGGCACTCCAGGACGAGGTCGTCGAGCGCGCCGCGGCGGGCCAGGTCGACCGCGGGCCCGATGCGGTCACCGGCGAAGCCTGCACCGCTGCCGATCCGGGTGGTGGCCGAGGGCATCGGGGTCTCTCCTCAGAGGTTCAGGGCGCCGGTGAGCAGCGCGACGACGGTCATGACGGCGGTGGTGCCGAACGCCCACCCGAAGACGAACCGCTGGTGGCGGCCCAGCTCGACGGCGGTGAGCCCGAGCAGGATGAAGGTCGAGGCGGTGAGCGGGCTGAGCGGGAACCCGGTGGTCATCTGGCCCAGGATCGCGGCCCGGGCGACCTCCGCCGGGTCGCCGCCCAGCGCGGCCGAGGTCTCCGCCAGCACCGGCAGGACGCCGAAGTAGTACGCGTCCGGGGTGAACACCAGGCTGAGCGGCATCGAGGTCAGCGCCACCGCGACGGGGAGCACGCCGCCCGCGCCCTCGGGGACGAGCCCGACCAGCGACTGCGCCATCGCGGCGATCATCCCGGTGCCGCCCAGGACGCCGGTGAACACGCCCGCCGCGAAGATCATCGCCGTCACCAGCACGACGTTGTGGCCGTGCTTCTCGAACAGCGCGCGCTGGCCGTCCCAGGTCGGCCGGTTGACCAGCAGTGCGACGACGAAGGCGCAGAGGAACACCACCGGCAGGTCGGCCAGCTGCAGGAGCAGCACGACGACCAGGGTCAGGGTGAGCACGACGTTGACCACGAACCGGACCCGGTCGGCCCGCGACCGCACGGCGGGCGCCCCGGCGGCCCCGGGTGCGTCGGCGGGCTCGGGCAGCGCGACGACGCCGAGGCGGGCGCGTTCGCGGCGGCCGATGACCCAGGCCGCGAGCAGCACCCAGGCGATCCCGGCGGCCATGGCGGGCAGCAGCGGCACGAACACGTCGGAGGCGGTGAGGTCGAGCGCGGCCATCGCCCGCGCCGTCGGGCCGCCCCACGGGATCATGTTCATCACCCCGGCCCCGAGGCACACCAGCGCCGCCAGCACGATCCGGCGCATCCCGAGCCGGTCGTAGAGGGGCAGCATGGCGCTCACCATGATCAGGAAGGTGGAGGCGCCGTCACCGTCGAGGGCGACGAGCACGGTCAGCGCGGCCGTGCCGACGCAGATCTTCAACGGATCCCCGCCCGCCCACCGGACCACCCGGCGGATCGCCGGGTCGAACAGCCCGGTGTCGAGCATCAGGCTGAAGTACAGGATCGCGAAGGTGATCATGATGGCGACCGGGGCGACGGTCTCCAGACCGGTCGCGACGTACTCGCCCAGCCCGCCGCCCAGCCCGGCGGCGACGGCGGCGGCGGCCGGGACGACGGTCAGGGCCAGCAGCACCGACACCCGCCCGGACAGCACGGCCGCCAGGAACACGGCGATGGTCAGGAATCCGATCGCGGCGAGCATCGTCGACCTCCTCGTCGGCGTCCGGGCCGGCATCGGCCCGGACGTACGGTGCGGGCCGGAACCTATGATCGTCAAAGACCGAATCCGGATCGACTGATGCGGTGGCGACATGGATCTGACGTTGCAGCAGCTCAGGACGGTGGTCGCGGTGCACGACGCGGGGGGATTCACCGCGGCCGCGGCCGTGCTGCGGACTGCGCAGCCCTCGCTGAGCCGCACGGTCGCCGAGGTCGAGCGGCTGCTCGGGGCGCGGCTCTTCGAGCGGACCACCCGCCGCCTGGAACCGACCCCGGCCGGCGCGGCGGTCGTCGCGGCCGCGCGCCGGGCCCTCGACGGGGTCGCGGCGGAGCTGCGCCACGTCGAGCACGTCCTGGACGGGCAGGCGGGCACCGTGCGGATCGCGACGCTGCCGTCGCTCGCGGCGATCCTGCTCCCGGGGGTGGTGTCGGCGTTCCTGCGCCGCCGCCCGGGGGTCCGCCCGGAGATCTCCGACGCCCTCGCCGACGAGGTCACCGAGCGGGTGCGTTCCGGCCGGGCCGACCTCGCCGTCACCGTGGTGCACGGCCGGGCCCCCGAGGACCTCCTGGTCACCCCGGTGGCCGCCGACCGGTTCTGCGCCCTGCTGCCTCCCGGTCACCCGCTCGCCGGGCGCCCGGAGCTGCGCTGGACCGACCTCGACGGCGAGGAGTTCGTCGACTTCGACGCGTCCACGAGCATCCGCCAGCACGTGGACCGGGCGCTGGCCGAGTCGGGCAGCCGCCCCGGGCGCGGCGTCGCGGCCCGCAACATCGCCGCGGTCGCGGGGCTCGTCGCGGCCGGACTCGGCGTGACGGCCGTGCCCGGGCTGGTGGTGCCGCTCACCGGTTTCGCCGGACTGGCCGCGGTCCCGCTCGCCGATCCGGTCGTCCGGCGGCGGATCGCGCTGGTGCTCCCGCGCGGACGCCGCCCCGTCCCGGCCGCGTCCGCGTTCGCCGGGCTGCTGACCGGGGCGTCGGTACGGCCGCCCCTGCCGGCGCACGCGCGGTGGGCGGCACCGGTCGCGCCTCCCGGCACGGGGGACCGGGCCTAGGAGCCCGGCCGGGCGGCGACCGGGAGGGCGCCGGGGGACACCCCGGCCAGGGCCCGGACCTCGCGGGACAGGTGGGGCTGGTCGGCGTAGCCGGTGCGGGCGGCGACCGCGGCCGGGGGGACGCCGTCGTACAGCAGCGCGGCCGCGGCCCGGAAGCGCAGCACCCGCCGTGCGACGGCCGGTCCGTACCCGAGAGTGGCGACGCAGCGGCGGTGCAGGGTGCGTCCGGTGACGCCGAGCCGGTCGGCCAGCTCCGCGGCGGGCATGCCCCCGGCCAGGGCGCGCAGCGCGGGACGGGGGAGCGGGGCGGGCGTCCGGTCGTCCGCGGCCGCCGCCTGCAGGGCGAGGGCCAGCCGGGCGAGCCACGCGGCGTCGCCGGTGTCGCCGTCGCCGGCGGAGGTGGGCCGGAGCAGCCGGCGCCGGCCGGGGTCGAGCACGTCGGCGAGCGGGACCCGGCGGTCGCGCAGCGCGTCGGCCGGGACGCCCAGCAGGGCCGGGAGGGCGCCGGGGCGGAAGCGCAGGCCGGTGGTCACGCCGCCCGCGGGCGAGCCGGCGAGGTGCGCCGCGGTGTCGGGACCCGCGACGACCGCCCGGCCGCCGGACAGGAGCAGGTCCATGCAGCCGTCGGGGAGGACCCGCTGGGTGTGCGGCGCGGTACCGGTGTGCGCCCGCCAGGCCACCTCGACGACCGCGCGCAGCGGCCCGGTGGGAGGCGTCTCGGCGTAGCTGCGCACACGGTCAGGCTACGGACGCGCCGCGACCCCGGGCCGCGGGTGCGGTCCGGGGTCGCGCAGGCGTGCGAGGGTGCGGTCAGGCGGTCTTCAGGACGGCCTCGATCTCGAGCAGGACGCTGATCTTGTCGCCGACGACGACGCCGCCACCGTCCATCGGCAGCTCGATGTCGACCCCGAACTCGGAGCGCTTGACGGTGGTCGTGGCGGTGAAGCCGGCGCGGGTGCCGCCGTAGGCGTCCGGGCCGAAGCCGCCCAGCTCGAGGTCGAACTCGACGGGACGGGTGACGCCCTTGATCGTGAGGTCGCCGGCCAGGACGAAGTCCTCACCCTTGGCGGTGAGGCCGGTGGAGCGGAAGGCCCACTCCGGGTACTTCTCGACGTCGAAGAAGTCGGCGGAGCGGATGTGGCCGTCGCGCTGCTCCTGGCCGGTGGTCAGCGAGGTGGCGTCGACGGTCGCGGTGACGCTGGAGTCCTCGAACTTCTCCGCGGTGACGAGCTCGCCCGAGACGCCGGTGAAGCGCCCGCGGACCTTGCTGACCATCATGTGACGGACGGAGAACGAGACGTCGGAGTGCGCCGCGTCGATGTCCCAGGTGCCGACGACGTAGCCGGGGATCGTGGTGGCCGTGGTCATGATGTCTCCTCGCGAGATGGTTGAACTTTCACTTGTTGAGAGCGATACTAGGGACAACAAGAGAAACGCTCAAATGTTTCGGAGGGTGCTGTGGGTCACACACGCTGGCTCGACGACGAGGAGCAGCGGACGTGGCGGGCGTTCCTCGCCGCGCAGCGGCTGGTGTCGGACAAGGTCGAGCGACGGCTGCAGTCCGGGGCGGGGATGCCCCAGGCGTACTACGAGATCCTGGTCCGCCTGTCCGAGGCGCCGGACCGCACTCTGCGCATGAGCGTCCTCGCGGACTCCGCGCTGTCCTCGCGCAGCCGGGTGTCGCACGCGGTGGCCCGGATGGAGGAGGCGGGCTGGATCGAGCGGCGGTCCTGTCCCACCGACCGCCGCGGCCAGCTGGCCCGGCTGACCGACCGCGGCTTCGAGGTGCTGGCCGGTGCGGCCCCGGACCACGTCGAGAGCGTCCGCGAGGCGGTGTTCGACGGGCTGACCCCTGCCCAGCAGGCCGGGCTGCGCGAGGCGTGCGAGGCGGTCGTCGCGCACCTGTCCGGTGGCGGGGAGTGGCCCGTGACCCGGGACTCGGGACCGGACGGCCCGGACCCGGCCCAGGCGTCCTAGGCTGGGCACATGCCTCATTTCGACGTCGTCGTACTCGGAGCCGGACCCGGTGGATACGTGGCGGCCATCCGTGCTGCCCAGCTCGGCCGCAGTGTGGCGGTGATCGAGGAGAAGTACTGGGGCGGTGTCTGTCTCAACGTGGGCTGCATCCCCTCCAAGGCGCTGCTGCGCAACGCCGAGATCGCGCACATCGTCACCAAGGAGCAGAAGACCTTCGGTCTGTCCGGTGAGGTGTCGCTCGACTTCGGCGCCGCCTTCGACCGCAGCCGTTCGGTCGCGGACGGTCGCGTCAAGGGCGTGCACTTCCTGATGAAGAAGAACAAGATCACCGAGCTCGACGGGTTCGGCCGGTTCACCAAGCCGGGCGAGATCGAGGTCGAGCTGTCGAAGGGCGGCAACGAGACCGTCACCTACGACGACGTGATCATCGCTGCGGGCTCCACCGTCAAGCTGCTGCCGGGCACCGAGCTGTCCGACCGCGTCGTGACCTACGAGGAGCAGATCCTCACCCGCGAGCTGCCGGAGAGCGTGATCATCGCCGGTGCCGGTGCGATCGGCGTCGAGTTCGCGTTCGTGCTGGCCAACTACGGCGTCGACGTCACCATCGTCGAGTACCTGGACCGGCTGCTCCCGCTCGAGGACGCGGACGTGTCCAAGGAGCTGCTCAAGGCCTACAAGAAGCTCGGCGTGACGGTGCGGACCTCCACGAAGGTCGAGTCCATCACCGACGACGGCAAGGGTGTCACCGTCTCGGTCTCCTCGTCCAAGGGCAGCGAGGAGCTGCGCGCGGACAAGGTCGTGCAGGCGATCGGCTTCGCCCCGCGGGTCGACGGGTACGGCCTCGACAAGCTCGGCGTGAACCTCACCGAGCGCGGCGCCATCGAGATCGACGACTACATGCGCACCAGTGTGGAGCACGTCTACGCCATCGGTGACGTCACCGCGAAGCTCATGCTCGCCCACGTCGCCGAGGCGCAGGGCATCGTCGCCGCCGAGACCCTGGCGGGCGCCGAGACCCAGGAGCTGAACTACAAGATGATGCCGCGCGCGACCTTCTGCAACCCGCAGGTCGCGTCGTTCGGCTACACCGAGACCGAGGCCCGCGAGTTGGCCGACGAGAAGGGCTGGAAGGTCAACACCGCGACCTTCCCGTTCACCGCGAACGGCAAGGCGCACGGCATGGCCGAGCCCGCCGGCTTCGTCAAGCTGATCGCCGACGACACCTACGGCGAGCTGCTGGGCGGGCACATCATCGGCGCCGAGGCGACCGAGCTGCTGCCCGAGCTGACCCTGGCCCAGAAGTGGGACCTGACCGTCCACGAGATGGCGCGCAACGTGCACGCGCACCCGACCCTGTCGGAGTGCCTGCAGGAGGCGATCCACGGCCTGGCCGGCCACATGATCAACTTCTGATCACGGCCGCGACGGGCCCGTGTCCCACCCGGGATGCGGGCCCGTCGCGCTGTCCGGCCCCGCCTCCGGGTGCACGGGGACCCGCCGGCGGGGCGGGGAGGGTCAGGACCGGCGGGAGTCCGGCTCGCGGCGGGCGGTGTGCTCGCGACGCGTGGTGGAGCCCGCGGCGGCGCGCTGCTCGTGGCGCTCGGCGGCCAGTGCCGCCTCCACCGCGGCCTGCACGGCGGCGGTGTTGACGTCGGGATCGATCAGCCTGGCGGCGGCGAGGGAACGGGCCGAGACCGAGATGCTGACCATGGGTGACTCCTGGAACTGTCGCGTGGTGGGCGTGGTGGGCGTCGGGGAGGCTCCACGCTGGGCCCTTCCCGGGGTGGCGTCGCGCGACCCGCCCGGTGTCGACCGATTCAGGTACCGATGTGGGTGACGTATGTTACCCACTGGTAAACGCGCTGGCCCGAGGACCTTAACGGACGAGGTCGGCCAGCAGCAGGCGGGTGACGTACAGGCCGTCGGGGACCCAGGCCCGGTCCGGCGCGCCGATCCGGGCCGCCAGCTCGTCGAGGGTCCACCAACCGCCCTCGGCCACCTCCGAGGGCTGGTGGGTCACCGGGCCGTCGGAGAAGGCGCGGTAGACGTGCACGTGGGCCCGCAGACCGTCCGGGCCGGTGCCGGGCCCGGTGTCGACACCCAGCGCGGCGGCGTCGAAGGCGACCACGGCCAGCTTCTCCAGCGGCACGCCGGTGATGCCGAGCTCCTCGCCCAGCTCGCGGGCGGCGCACGCGTCGGGGGTCTCGCCCTCGTCGAGGACCCCGCCGGCGAGGCAGTCCCACATCCCGGCCATGACCAGCTTGGTGTCGGTGCGACGGTGCACGTAGACCCGCGTGCCGTCGGCGGAGCGGAGCAGGACCGCCGTCGTGGCGTGCCACAGCGAGCGCGCGTAGACCTCGCCGCGTTCGGCGACGCCGGTGGGCGCGCCCCCGGCGTCGAAGACGGTCAGGCGCTCACATGCGGGATCGGTCACGCCACGATGATCCCGCCGGGCCTCGGTGCACCCCGGGTGGGGGCGCGGACGGTTAGTCTCGTGCAATGCACTCTCGCGCAGGGGGCCGGTCGTGACGGCCCGCCGGATCATGGGCACCGAGGTGGAGTACGGCATCGCCGTGCCCGGTGACCCCACCGCGAACCCCGTCGTCACCTCGACGCAGGTGGTGCTGGCCTACGCCGCCGCGGCGGACGTGCCCCGCAACCGCCGGGCGCGCTGGGACTACGAGGTGGAGTCGCCGCTGCGCGACGCCCGGGGGTTCGACCTGTCGGCGCCGTCGCTGGCGCCGCAGCTCGACACCGACCTCGACGACCTCGGCGCGGCGAACGTCATCCTCACCAACGGCGCCCGGTTCTACGTCGACCACGCCCACCCGGAGTACTCCACTCCCGAGGTCCTGTCCCCGCGCGACATCGTGACCTGGGACAAGGCCGGCGAGCGCATCATGCTGGAGGCGGCGAACCGCGCGGCCACCGTGCCGGGCGCGCCGCGGATGCAGCTCTACAAGAACAACGTCGACGGCAAGGGCGCCAGCTACGGCTCCCACGAGAACTACCTGATGGCCCGGACGACGACGTTCCCGTCGATCGTCACCGGCCTCACCCCGTTCTTCGTGACCCGCCAGGTCGTCTGCGGCGCCGGCCGGGTCGGCCTCGGCCAGCAGGGTGACGAGGCCGGCTACCAGATCGCCCAGCGCTCGGACTACGTCGAGGTCGAGGTCGGGCTGGAGACCACGCTCAAGCGCGGCATCATCAACACCCGCGACGAGCCGCACGCCGACGCCGACAAGTACCGCCGCCTCCACGTCATCATCGGCGACGCGAACCTGTCCGAGATCTCGACGCTGCTCAAGGTCGGCACCACCGCCCTGGTCCTCGACATGATCGAGAAGGGGCGCTCGTTCGAGGACCTGCGCCTGGCCGAGCCGGTGAAGTCGGTCTCGCGGATCAGCCACGACCCGACGCTGCAGCGGACCGTCCCGCTGGCCGACGGCCGTCACCTCACCGCGGTGCAGATCCAGCAGGAGTACCTGGCCCGCGCGGTCGAGCACATGGAGCAGACCGTCTCCCCGCGCCGCGAGGAGTGGGACCCCGACACCCGCGAGGTCGTCGAGGAGTGGGAGTCGGTGCTGGTCGACCTGGAGCGCGACCCGATGCTGACCGCCGACCGGCTCGACTGGACGGCCAAGCTCAAGCTGCTCGAGGCCTACCGCGAGCGCGACGGCCTGACCTGGGCGTCGGGCCGGCTCGGGATGGTCGACCTGCAGTACTCCGACGTGCGGCTGGCCAAGGGTCTCTACAACCGGCTCGTCACCCGCGGGTCGATGCGCCGGCTGGTCACCGAGGAGCAGGTCGCCGCGGCGATGACCGAGCCGCCCGAGGACACCCGCGCCTACTTCCGCGGCACCTGCATGGGCCGGTTCCCGGTCGAGGTCGCCGCCGCGTCCTGGGACTCGGTGATCTTCGACCTGGGCCGCGAGTCCCTGGTGCGCATTCCGACACTCGAGCCGCTGCGCGGGACCCGCAAGCACGTGGGGGAGCTGTTCGAGGCGGTGTCGACGGCCGAGGAGCTGGTCGACAAGCTCACCGCCTCCTGAGCCCGCCCGCCGGGGGGAGCGGATCACACGCCGCTGCGCAACAGGCGATTTTGTCGCCCCCGGTGGGTAGGGTGAACCTGCAGGCAACTCTGCGAGGAGGAGGCGTCATGTCCCAGGAGCAGACCAAGCGCCAGGGTGGCGGCGACGGAGACGACGAGTCCGGGGAGAACGCGTCCGGATCCGGTCAGGAGCGCCGCGAGAAGCTCGGTGAGGACGTCGACACCATCCTCGACGAGATCGACGACGTGCTGGAGGAGAACGCGGAGGACTTCGTGCGGTCCTACGTGCAGAAGGGCGGTGAGTGAGCCCCACGAGGCCACTCACCCTGCCGCACCCCGGCACCAGCAGTACCGTCCCGGCCGGGTCCGCACCTGCGGGCCCGGCCGTGCCGGAAGGGCCGCGGACCCCGCCGACGTGGGGGAGCGGGACCACCGGCGCACGCAGTTCGAACGAAAGGCACGTCCGAGAGATGGAGTTCCGGCCGTCGGTCACCTCCGGGCTGGTGCCCGGGCACCACACGGGTCAGCTCGGCACCTTCCTGACCGGGTCGCAGTCGTTCTCCGACTTCGTCGGCGGCGCGGCCCCGCACCTGCTCCCCGGCGCGGGCCTGGACCGGACAGCCGGTCCCGGCACCTCCGCCGACGCCCTGGGCGTCCCGCACGGCACCACGATCGTCGCGCTGCTGTTCGCCGGCGGCGTCGTGATCGCCGGCGACCGGCGCGCGACCGCGGGCAACGTGATCGCCCAGCGCGACATCGAGAAGGTGTTCGTCACCGACACCCACTCCGCCGTCGGCATCGCCGGCTCCGCGGGGATCGCGCTGGAGATGGTCCGGCTGTTCTCGGTCGACCTCGAGCACTACGAGAAGCTCGAGGGCGTCCCGCTCTCGCTCGACGGCAAGGCCAACAAGCTCGCCGGCATGGTCCGCCAGAACCTGGGCGCGGCGATGCAGGGCTTCGTCGTCGTCCCGCTGTTCGCGGGCTACGACACCGACGCCGCCGACCCGGCGCAGGCCGGCCGGATCGTCACCTTCGACCCGACCGGCGGCCGGTACGACGAGAACCTCGGCTTCCACGCGGTCGGTTCCGGCTCGGTGTTCGCGAAGTCGTCGCTGAAGAAGCTGCACGACCCGGCCGCGGACCTCGACGGCGCGGTGCGCACCGCGGTCGAGGCGCTCTACGACGCCGCGGACGACGACACCGCCACCGGTGGGCCGGACACGGTGCGGCGCATCTACCCGGTGGTCGTCGGCATCACCGCCGAGGGCGCCGTGCGCCGCGACGACGCCGAGATCGCCGCCGTCGTCGACCAGGTGATCGCCGGGCGCCGGGAGCGCCCTGGCGGTCCGTCCCGCTGACCCCCTCCCCGCACGAAGCACGAGCCTGGAGCGCCTCCCCATGACGATGCCGTTCTACTCCTCCGTCGACCAGCTGCTGCGCGACCGTTCCGAGCTAGCCCGCAAGGGCATCTCGCGCGGCCGCAGCGTGGTCGTGCTGACCTACGCCGGTGGCGTGCTGTTCGTCGCGGAGAACCGGTCGACGGCGCTGCACAAGGTCTCCGAGATCTACGACAAGATCGGCTTCGCCGCGGTCGGCCGGTACAACGAGTTCGAGAACCTGCGTACCGGCGGGATCCGGATGGCCGACTTCCGCGGGTTCACCTACGACCGGCGCGACGTGACCGGCCGGATGCTGGCCAACGCCTACGCCCAGGCGCTGGGCACCGCGTTCGTGGAGCAGCAGAAGCCCTTCGAGGTGGAGCTCTGCGTCGCCGAGGTGGGCGTCGAGGCGGCCGGGGACCAGCTGTACCGGATCACCTACGACGGGTCGATCACCGACGAGCCGCGCTTCGTCGTCATGGGCGGTCAGACCGAGCCGATCTCGCAGAAGCTGTCCGAGACCTACGAGTACGGCCTGGAGCTGGGCGCGGCGATCGAGGTGGCGCTGGGCGGGCTGCAGGTGCCGGGCGCGGACCCGGCGTCGCCCGGCAACGGCGCGAACGCGCAGCCGCGGGTCCTGGGCGCCGAGGCGCTCGAGGTCGCGGTGCTCGACCGGACCCGGCCACGGCGGACCTTCCGCCGTCTCGAGGGTGCGGCGCTGGCCGACCTGCTCCCGGCCGCGAACCGCGGCACCGAGGAGCCCGAGCCCGACGTGGCGGGCGGGGACGACACCCCGGCCGCCGGTGGGGCACTGGGCGGGGACGGGGCGTCCTGACCCGCTTCTCCGCGACCACCGCGTCCGAGGCCGTCGTGACGGCCTCGCGAGACGACGTCTGGCGCGTCCTGACCGATCCCGATGTGCTGCCGACGCTGACGCCGCTGCTCAACCGGATCGACGCCGACTCCGCGCGGGACGCGGCCGTCGACGGCTACGAGCTGTGGCGCTGGCACATGGTGCGGATCGCGGTGCTCGGGGTGGGCATCAAACCGGTGTTCACCGAGCGGATGACCTTCGTCGAGGGCAAGCGGATCGAGTTCACCCATGCGCCGCCCACCGGAGTCAGCGAGTGGGCGGGCGCGGAGGGCTACTACGCGCTGAGCGACGCCGACCCGGAGCCGGACGGCTCGCCGGCGACGCATCTGGAGATCTCGCTGACCGTCGACGTCGACATGCCGCTGTCGCGGCTCGCGGCGCCGGTGGTGACCCGGACGATGAAGGCGACGATGGACGCGACCGGGGACCGGTTCGCGGCCAACCTGCTGCGTCGCCTCGGGGCGCGCGAGCGCTGAGCGGGTTCAGCCGCGGTCCGGGTTGTCGACCGGGAGCTCCAGGGTGATCGACCCGGCGCGCTCGAAGGTGAGGGTGACCGGGTAGGTCGGGCCGACCGACAGTGCCTGGCGCAGGTCGTCGAGGGTCACCGTGGCCCGGGTGACCGACGCCGCGCCGGCGGGGACGGTGGACCCGGTGTCCCCCACCAGCAGCGTCGCGCCGCCGAGCAGGGCCTGCTCGCCGCCGACGGCGACGTCCTCGGCCAGCGGGGAGCTCGCCGAGACCAGCCGGTCGGCGGTGTCGCCGCTGTTGACCGCGACGAGGCGCAGCCCGACGTCGGAGCCCGCGGGGTGGGCGATCCCGCCCTCGGCGTCGTCGGCGGGTGCGATGGCCGCGTCGCGGATCTCGATCGTGCCGATCGAGGCGACCGCGTCGCCCGCGGTGCCCATCGGGTCGTCCAGGTCGACGGTGGGTGCGGCGGTGCCGCACCCCGCGAGCAGGAACAGGGCCAGCAGTGCGGGCGCGGTACGTCGCATGTGCCCGGGTTCCCCGTTCCGGGCCCGTCCACGCACGGTCCGTCTCCGTGGCATGATGGTTGAAGAATCAACCATATTGGGGGAGCGGATGAGCGACATCGTCTTCGGCATGGACACCTTCGGCGACGTGCCGGTGGGCGACGACGGCACGCCGCTGTCGCACCCGCAGGCCATCCGCCAGGTCGTCGACGAGGTGGTGCTGGCCGACGGGGCCGGCGTCGACGTCGTCGCGCTGGGGGAGCACCACCGCCCCGAGTACGCCATCACCACCCCGGAGACGGTGCTCGCCGGGATCGCGACCCGTACCTCCCGGATCCGGCTGTCCTCCGGCGTCACCGTGCTCAGCTCGGACGACCCGGTGCGGGTGTACCAGCGCTTCGCCACCCTCGACGCGCTGTCCGACGGCCGTGCCGAGGTCATCGTGGGCCGCGGCTCGTTCACCGAGTCCTTCCCGCTGTTCGGCTACTCCATGAACGACTACGAGCAGCTGTTCGAGGAGAAGCTGGAGCTGTTCGTGCAGCTCCTCGACGAGAAGCCGGTGACCTGGCGGGGCGCCACCCGCGCCGCGCTCGACGGCGTCGAGGTCTTCCCGACGACCGGCCGCCGGCTGCCCGTGTGGGTCGGTGTCGGCGGCTCGCCGGAGTCGGTGGTCCGCACCGCCCGCCACGACCTGGGCCTGATGCTCGCCATCATCGGCGGCCCGGCCGGACGCTTCGCGCCCTACGTCGACCTCTACCACCGCGCCGTCGAACAGTTCGGGCACGCGGCGAAGCCGGTGGGCATGCACTCGCCGGGCTTCGTCGCCGACACCGACGAGGAGGCGAAGGAGATCTTCTTCGCCCCGTACAAGGCGCAGATGGACCGGATCGGCGCCCAGCGCGGCTGGCCGCCGCTGGACCGCGCCCGGTTCGAGGCCGAGGTCTCCGGCGGTGCGCTGCACGTCGGGTCCCCCGAGACGGTGGCCCGCCGCATCGCCGACTCGATCCGCTCGCTGGGCGCCCAGCGCTTCGACCTGATCTACACCGTCGGGCCGCAGCCGGTGTCCGCCCGGCTGCGCGCGGTCGAGCTGTACGGCACCCGGGTCATCCCGATGGTGCGCGACATGCTCGCCTGAGCGGACCCACACTCCCCCCGGCGGCCGGAGGGAGTGGCTGCGGCCCCGGGACTCAGGCGGGGATGATGCGGGCCGCCGCGGCGCGCAGGCCGTCGACCAGGGCGCGCAGGGCGGGGAGGTCGGCGTCGGACCCGCGGGTGGCCAGGACCAGTGAGCGGCCCGCCGCGGGCCGGCAGGGCAGCAGGCGCACGCCGTCGTCGGCGGTGACCGGGACCGGGCCGGTGCCGCCGGGGACCGCGGACCCCGCCACCGCCATGCCCGGGACCAGCGCGATCGCGAGCCGCGCACGGACCAGCGCCAGCTGGGTGGCGAAGTCGCCGACCCGGTAGCGGATGTCCGGTTCGGTCCCGACGCCGCGCAGCAGCTGCAGCAGCGCCTCGTAGGGCTCGGTGCCGACCGGGCCGGAGGTCCACACCCGCCCGGCCAGGGTGCGCAGCGGCACCGGGTCGGGCCCGGTGAGCGGGTCGTCGGCGGGGACGGCGAGCATCGCGGGCTCGGTGGCCAGCGCGGTCACCCGGATCCCCGCGGGCAGCCGGGCCGGACGCTGGGTCCAGCTCTCCATGAGCACCGCGTCCAGGTCGCGCGACTGCAGCGCGGGCAGCAGGTCGACGACCTCGCCGTCGTCGACGGTGGGGACCAGCCGGGGGTGCGCGGCGGCCAGTCCGTCGATGACCTCGGGCAGCAGGGTCCGCAGGGCGCTCGCGACCGAGCCGATCCGCAGGGGTCCGGCGGCGTCGTCGTGCAGGGCGGCGAGGTCGCGCTCGGCGCCGGCGACGGTCGCCGCCGCGGTGGCCGCGTGCCCGGCCAGCACGTGCCCGGCCGCGGTGAGCCGGATCCCCCGCCCGTCCGGTTCGACGAGCCGGGTGCCGGTCTCACGTTCGAGCTTGCGCAGCTGCTGGGTCACCGCGGGCCCGGTGATGTGCAGCGCGGCCGCGGCGGCGCCGACCGAACCGTGCTCGGCGACGGCGTCGAACACCCGCAGCCGGTCCCAGGAGATCACACAGCACAGCTTATCGGTACCGGGTAGGAACAATCATTGGAGCTTCGCGGTGCCGGCGGGGATCGTGGAGCACGTGAACGCACGCACCACCCCCGATCCGCACTCCGCCCTCCTTCTCGTCGCCGGCGCCTCGGTCCTGGCCTGGACCGGCATCCTCGTCGCGCTCGCGGGCGCCGACCCGGCGACGGCGTCGGTCTGGCGGTGCGTGCTCGCCCTGGTCGTGCTGGGGCCGTGGGCACTGGCCGAGTACCGCCGCGCCGGTGGCCTCCCGCCGGCGACGGTCGGCTGGTCCCTGCTGTCCGGGGTGTTCCTCGGTGCGGACTTCCTCCTGTGGACCCGCGCGGTGCTCGACGCGGGCGCCGGGATCGCGAACGTGGTGCTCAACATCCAGGTGCTGGCGCTGCCGCTGATCGCCTGGGTCGTCGCGGGGGAGCGGGTCCCGCGCCGGCTGGTGTACGCGGCGCCGCTGCTGCTGGGCGGCATCGCGCTGGCCGGCGGGGTGCTCGGCGCCGGGGTGGGTGGACCCGAGCCGGTGCGCGGCGCGGTGCTCGGCACCCTCGCCGGGATCGCCTACGCCGGGTTCCTGCACCTGAACCGCTCGGTGTCGCGGGGCCGCCCGGGTCACCTGGTGACCCCGGTCGCGCTGGCGACCGTCGGGGCCGGGGTGACCTGCGGGATCGTCGCCGTCGCCGGGGGCGGGATCGCGGTCGCCCTGCCCGCGACGACCTGGGCCTGGCTGATCGTGCTGGCACTGGCCGGGCAGGTGGTGTCCTGGGTGCTGATCGGGCGCGGCTCGGCCGGGCTGGCGCCGGGCACCGCGGGGGCGCTGCTGCTGGTGCACCCGGTGCTGTCGGTGGTGCTCGGCATGCTGGTGCTCGGGGAGACCCTGACCGCGTGGCAGGTCGCGGGCTGCGCGCTGGTCGTCGCCACCGTCGCCGCGCTGGTCGGTCCGGCCGGGACCACCGGGCGGCTGCGACGGGTGGTGGACCGCCACGAACGGGCCTGGGCCACGCTCACCCCGCGGGCCTGACCCGCCTGGTCAGAGCTCGATGCGCTCGGCCCCCGTGTAGACGTTGCCGGTCCGCCCGCGCAGGAACCCGACCAGGGTCATCCCGGACTCCTCGGCCAGCTCGACGGCCAGCGACGACGGCGCCGACACCGCCGCGAGCATCGGCACCCCGGCCATCACGGCCTTCTGCACCAGCTCGAACGACGCCCGCCCCGACACCATCAGCACGGTGCCGGTGGCGGGCACCCGGCGGTCCATCACCATCCGGCCCAGCACCTTGTCCACCGCGTTGTGCCGGCCCACGTCCTCGCGGGCGGCGAGCAGGCCGCCGTCGGCGTCGAACAGGGCGGCGGCGTGCAGCCCGCCGGTGGAGCCGAACACCTTCTGGTGCTCGCGCAGCCGGTCGGGCAGCTCCAGCAGCAGCTCCCGGCCGATCCGCAGCGGGTCCGCGGCCGGGGAGTGGCGGGTCTTGAGCTTCACCGCGTCCAGCGAGGCCTTTCCGCACACCCCGCACGACGAGGTGGTGTAGAAGTTCCGCTCCACCGACGCGTCCGGCGGGGCGACGCCCTCGGCCAGGTCCACGTCGAGCACGTTGTAGGTGTTGCGGCCCTGCTCGTCGACGGAGTTGCAGTAGCGGGCCCCGGCCAGGTCCAGCCCGGAGCCGATCACACCCTCGGTCAGCAGGAACCCGTGCGCGAGCTCCACGTCGTGGCCGGGGGTGCGCATCGTCACCGACAGCGCCTTCCCCCCGACGCGCAGCTCCAGCGGCTCCTCGGCCACGAGGGTGTCCGGCCGCGAGCGGGTGCTGCCGTCCGCGTTCAGGTGCAGCACCGGTCGCCGCACGGTGAGCCGTCCCATTCCGATCCCCTCCCGCTGTCGACCCCCAGGGTAGGAGGAGGATCGGCCGCGTGCGCGGGTACGGGGGTCGGCGGCCGGGGGCGGGGATCGTGCCGGCGGGCGGTGCGTCCTCGCGGATGGGGTCGGCGAAGGCGTCGCTGGACTGGCACGGGGCGGCACTGCTGACCCGCACCGTCGCCGTACTGGGCCGGGCGGTGGACGGGCCGCTGGTCGTGGTGCGTGCCGCCGGGCAGGAGCTGCCGGAGCTGCCGCCGGGCACCGAGGTCGTCGACGACCCGGTCCCCGGGCTCGGCCCGCTGCCCGCGATCGGCGCCGGGCTGGCCGCCGTCGCGGGCCGGGCGCAGGCGGCGTTCGTCGCGTCGGTCGACCTGCCGCTGCTGCACCCCGCCTTCGCCGCCCGCGTGCTGGACCTGCGCGGGGAGCACGACGTCGCGCTGCCCGAGGCGTTCGGGCACCACCAGCCGCTCGCCGCCGCCTACGCCACCGCACTCGCCCCCGTGATCGACGGGCTGACCGCGGCCGGGCAGGGCCGCCCGCCGTCGCTGTTCGACCGGGTCGCGGTGCGCCGGCTCGGCGAGCAGACCCTGCGCAGCGACCCGGTACTGGCCCGCCTCGACCCGGACCTGGCGTCGCTGACCAACGTCAACACCCCCGCCGAGCTGGCCGCGGCCCGGGCCCGCCCGCTGCCCGCGGTGCGGCTGGTCGAGGGGGGCGTGATCCGCACCGTCCGCGCCCGCACGGCGGGGGAGCTGGGGCGCCCGGTGGCCGTCGCGGGCGGGACGGGGCCGCTGCCGCCGTGGTTCCCGCTGGTGACCGGTGACGAGCTCGAAGGGGTGTGACGGGGGTCTCGACCTTGCTACGGTGCGGAGGCCGAAGGTCACCACCACCCCGGAGGTCGACGATGACCGCCACCCGCCCGCAGGGATCGCGCCGGGGCTTCCGCCCCCGCCACGTCCGCCTCACCGAGCCGCTGGTCCGCGAGAACGGGGTGCTGCGCCCGGCGTCCTGGGACGAGGCCCTCGACCGTGCCGCGGCCGGGTTCGCCGGTGTCCCGGGCGACCGCTTCGGCATGTTCAGCTGCTCCAAGGCGACCAACGAGATGAACTACGTCGCCCAGAAGTTCGCCCGGGCGGTGATGGGCAGCAACAACGTCGACAGCTGCAACCGCACTTGACACGCTCCCAGCGTCGTCGGTCTGACGGCAGTGTTCGGTGCCGGCGGCGGCACCTCCGCCTACGTCGAGGCGGAGAACGCCGACCTCCTCGTCCTGTGGGGTAGTAACGCCCGCGAGACGCACCCGATCTTCTTCCACCACGTGCTGCAGGGGATCCGCAAGGGCGCCCGGATGTTCTCGGTCGACCCGCGCCACACCTCCACCGCGCACTGGGCGGACTCCTGGCTCGGGCTCGACGTGGGCACCGACATCGCGCTGGCCAACGCGGTCGGCCGCGAGATCATCCACGCCGGGCTGGTGAACCACGCGTTCGTCGAGCGCTCCACCACCGGCTTCGAGGACTACCGGGCCGCGGTGGAGCCGTACACGCTGGAGCGCGCCGAGGAGATCACCGGGGTACCGGCGTCGTCGATCCGGGAGCTGGCGCACGCCTACGGCCGCGCCGACCGCGCCCAGATCTGCTGGACCCTGGGCATCACCGAGCACCACAACGCCGCCGACTACGTCTTCGCCCTGATCAACCTCGCGCTGCTGACCGGGCACGTCGGCCGCTACGGCTCCGGCCTGGTGCCGCTGCGCGGGCAGAACAACGTGCAGGGCGGCGGCGACATGGGTGCCATCCCGGCCAAGCTGCCCGGCGGCTACGACGTCGGCGACGCCGAGGCCCACGCCCGTTTCCACGCCGTCTACGGCGGCGTCGAGTTCCCCGACCGTCCCGGCCGGCACCTGTCGCAGATGTTCGAGGCGATGGAGGCCGGACAGATGAGCGCGCTGTACTGCATCGGGGAGAACCCGGCCGAGTCCGAGGCCGACGCCACCCACGCCCGGCACCTGTTGTCCTCCCTCGACCACCTCGTCGTCCAGGACATCTTCCGCACCGCGACGGCCGAGCTCGCCGACGTCGTGCTGCCCGCGGCCGCGGACTGGTGCGAGTACGAGGGCACCGTCACCAACTCCGAGCGCCGCGTCCAGCGGGTCCGCAAGGCCCTCGACCCGCCGGGCCTGGCCCGCCCCGACACCCACATCATCTGCGGCGTCGCGCAGCGGCTCGGGCACGACTGGGGCGAGCCGACGGCCGAGCAGGTGTGGGACGAGCTGCGCTCGGTGTCGCTGAACTGGCACCACGGCATGAGCTACGACCGCCTCGACGCGCTCGGCGGCATCCAGTGGCCCTGCCCCGCCGAGGACCACCCGGGCACCCCGCTGATGCACACCCGGCTGTGGGCCGACGACCCGGACGAGCGCGGCGCGCCGGCGCCGTTCACCCCGGTCGAGCACGTCCCGCCGGCCGACGAGCTCACCGAGGAGTACCCGATCCGGCTCACCACGGTGCGGCTGCTCGACGCCTACAACTCCGGGGTGCAGACCGGCGGCTACGCCTCGCCGCTGCGCCGCCGCGAGTCGCTGCGCATCGACGCGGCCGACGCCGCCGCGCTCGGCGTCACCGACGGCGACCGGGTGCGGGTCACCAGCCGTCGCGGCAGTGTCGAGGCGCCGGTGTGGGTCGACCGGTCGCTGCGGCCGGGGCTGGCGTCGTTCACCCCGCACTTCACCGAGCAGGTCGACGTCAACGCGCTCACCAACGACGCCTGGGACCCCAAGTCGGGCACCTCGGAGTTCAAGGCGACCGCCGTGCGGATCGAGAGGCTGTGAATGGATCTCCACATCTCCACCGCCGCACCGACCGCGGCCGAACGGGACACGATCGACGCCGCGTTCGCGCTGCTCGCCCCCACCGCCGCGGACGCCACCGCCGGGGACCGGCCGACCCGGTCGGCGCACGCCGGGCACGCCGCCCGCTCGCGGCGCCACCTGCTGCTGCCGCTGCTGCACGCGGTGCACGACGCGGCGGGCTGGCTGTCGGAGGGGTCGCTGAACCACGTCGCGCGGACGCTGCAGGTCCCGCCGGCCGAGGTGTACGGCGTCGCCACCTTCTACGCGATGTTCTCGGTGGAGCCGCGCGCGCCGCGGGTGGTGCACGTCTGCGACGACGTGGCGTGCGGCCCGTCCGGCGGCGAGGAGATCGTCGCGGCGCTGGAGCGCGACCTCGACGGCGGGCGCGCCTGCGTGGTGCGCAGCCCCTGCCTGGGACTGTGCGAGCGGGCGCCCGCGGTGCTGCACCAGCGCGCGGGCGAGCCCGACCTGTCCCAGGCCCCCGCGACCCCGCAGGCCGTCCTCGCCGCGGCGCACGCGCCCGCCGACCCGGCCGGGGAGCAGGCGGCCGAGGCCGACCGGGCCTTCGCCGACACCACCGTCTCGGCCCCGCAGACCCGGACCGGGGAGCACCTGCGGCTGCTGCGCCGGGTCGGCGTCGTCGACCCCACCTCGCTCGACGACTACCGCGCCCGCGGCGGTTACGCGGCCCTGCGCCGCGCGGTCCGCCTCGGCGCCACCCGGGTGATCGCCGAGCTCAAGGACGCCTCGCTCACCGGGCGCGGCGGCGCCGCGTTCCCCACCGGCGTCAAGTGGGAGGGTGTGGCGCAGTCCCCGGAGCGCCCGCACCACCTCGTCTGCAACGCCGACGAGTCCGAGCCGGGCACCTTCAAGGACCGGGTGCTCATGGAGGGCGACCCGTTCGGCCTGGTCGAGGCCATGACGATCGCCGGCTACGTCACCGGCGCCACCGTCGGGCACCTCTACATCCGCGGCGAGTACCCGCTGGCCACCCGCCGGCTGCAGGACGCGATCGCCGCGGCCCGGGCGCGCGGCCACCTCGGCGACGACGTGATGGGGGAGGGCTTCGCCTTCGACATCGACCTGCGCCGCGGGGCGGGCGCCTACATCTGCGGTGAGGAGACCGCGCTGCTGGAGTCGATCGAGGGCTACCGGGGCGAGCCGCGGAACAAGCCGCCGTTCCCGGCGACCTCCGGGCTGTTCGGGAAGCCGACCGCGATCAACAACGTCGAGACCCTCTACAACGTGCTGGAGGTGCTGAACATCGGCGGCGGGGCGTTCGCCGCGGTCGGCGGGGGCCGGTCCACCGGGTCGAAGCTGTTCTGCGTGTCCGGTGCCGTCGGTGCCCCCGGGGTGTACGAGGTCGACTTCGGCACCACCCTGCGCGAGCTGCTCGACCTCGCCGGGGGCACCCGCGGCACGCTGCGCACCGTGCTGCTGGGCGGCGCCGCGGGCGGGTTCGTCCTCCCGCAGGACCTCGACGTGCCCCTCACCCTGGAGGGGGCCCGCGACATCGGCGCCACCCTCGGGTCCGGCGTCGTGCTCGTGTTCGACGACCGTGCCGACCTCACCGCCACCCTCCGCCGGATCGCGGCCTTCTTCCGCGACGAGTCCTGCGGGCAGTGCGTGCCGTGCCGGGTCGGGACGGTCCGCCAGGAGGAGGCACTGGCCCGGCTGGAACGCGGTGCCCCGCTCGGGTCGCGGGAGACCGAGCTGGGCCTGCTCGACGACCTCGCCCGGGTCATGCGCGACGCGTCGATCTGCGGGCTCGGGCAGACCGCGCCGTCGGCCGTCGCCTCGGCACTCGACCTGGGGCTGATCGCGGCGCCGTCGCACTCGTCGAACGGACACGGGGGGCGTCGATGACCACGACCGGCGGGAAGGGCCCGATGGGGCCGGGCGGCGGCTCGCGCGCGCCCCGGGCCGGGGAGGTCGACGGTGCGCCCGAGGCGGGCGCCTCGTCCGGCGACGGCACCCCCGGCGACGGGCCCGGCGCGGGGGAGGGCGTCGCCGCCCTGCACCGCACGAACGGGGCCGGCGCGGTCGGCGTGACCGTCGCCGACCCGGCGGGCTCCGGTCCCGGACCGGCCGAACGGCTCGCCGGCGGCCCGGTGATGCTCGGCGCGATCCGGCGCACCGTGACCGTCTCCCTGGACGGCACCGAGGTCCGGGTCCCGGAGGACGCGACGATCCTCGACGCCCTGCACCGCGAGGGCTCGCCCGCCCAGGCCGACACCCCCACCCTGTGCTGGGCGCCGAACATGGACCCGGTGAACGCCTGCCGGGTCTGCGTGGTCGAGGTCGAGGGCTCCCGCGCGCTGGTGCCCTCCTGCGCGCGGCGCTGCGAGGACGGCATGGAGGTGCGGACCGACACCGACACGGTCCGGCACAGCCGCCGGATGGTCCTCGAACTGCTGGCGTCCTCGGTGGACATGACCCAGGCGAGCGCCGACGTGGCGCGCTGGATGACCGACTACGGCGTCGACCCCGACCGCTACGGCCCACCCGCCCCGCCGGCCGCGGCGGGGGAGCGCGACCGCCGCCACGCCGGTCACCACCCGGCCCCCGACGGCGCGACCCGGGCCACCGTCGCCCAGCCCGTGAAGATCGACAACGAGCTCTACGTGCGGGACTACTCGCGGTGCATCATGTGCTACAAGTGCGTCAACGCCTGCGGGACCGACGCCCAGTTCACGTTCGCGATCGCCGCCGCGGGCCGCGGGTTCGACGCCCGCATCGCCACCGAGCACGACGTCGAGCTGCCCGGGTCGGCCTGCGTCTACTGCGGCAACTGCATCGGGGTCTGCCCGACCGGGGCGCTGAAGTCCGTCGCCGAGCACGACCGCCGCGAGGCAGGCGACTGGCACCCCGACGAGGAGACCGTCACGACGACGATCTGCTCGTTCTGCGGGGTCGGCTGCAACCTGGAGCTGCACGTGCAGCGGGGCGAGATCGTCAACGTCACCAGCCCGGCGGACCACTCGGTCACCCACGGGCACCTGTGCATCAAGGGCCGGTTCGGGTTCCGGCACGTGCAGAACCTGCCGGAGGCGTGAGCACCGCGGCCACGAACCGGGTCAGCTCCCGCTCCACGTGCTCGGCCACCGGCAGCCGGGGGTCGAAGCTCCACCACAGCAGGGTGCCCTGCCAGTGGGTCGCCAGGAGCGCGCCGGCGCCGTCCGGGGCGCCCGGGGTGCCGGCCAGGCACGCGTCGAGGACGTCGGTGAGCGCCTGCCGCCAGGCGGCGCCCCGCCGTCGGACGTCGGGGTCGAGGAGGTCCTCGCGCAGGACCAGCAGTGCGTCGGCGTAGCTGTCGATCCCGCCGTACTGCCCCGACAGCCCGACCAGGAACGCTACGGCGCCCTCCGGCGTGCGCTCCGCCTCGGCGCCGCTCCCGGCGGTCTCGCGGTCGAGCCGGTCCCACGCGTGCAGCAGGGTCCGGCGCAGCAGGTCGGACTTGCCGCCGAAGCGCTGCACGAGCGTGGCCGGGGCCAGCCCGCTCGCCCCGGCCAGCGCGGCGAAGGTGAGCGCCTGCGGCCCGCGGGCGTGCAGCACGTCGAGGGCGGCGTCGAGGACGTCCGCGTCGGGGACCTGCTTGCGACGGGGCACGGCTCACCCTCTCAGGCGGGCGGCGCCGTCGACGCCGCGGACCCGGCGAGGCCGGCCGGGTCGGGGCTGTAGGCGACGATCCAGGTCGGCTCGATCCGGTAGAAGACGACCTCGTCCCAGACGAACCCCTCCGGTCCGTAGCAGCGCTGCAGGTGGTCGAGGGTCGCGGGCCACCGGGGGTGCGCGGGCGCGCCGGCCGGGTTGAGCGGGTGCGCGGTCCCGTGCGTGAAGATCCCGAGGTCGTCGCCGCGCAGGTGGGCGGCGCTCACCGCGGGGCGGTCCGCGAGGTGACGTGCCTTCACGGCGCCGGGGTCGGTGCCGACGACCCACGCGCCGTGCAGGAAGTGTCCGTCCACACCACTGACCCGGGGCTCGCCGCGCCGCGTGGTGGTGGCCAGCGCCAGGGTGCAGATCCCGGTGGCGACCCGGACGAGCTGCGCGGCGGTCAGCGTCCGTTCCCCCGGGGTGACGATGCTGCGCAGGTGGTCCCCGGCTCCGGAGACGGAGGCGTCCAGCAGTCGCTGGAGGTCGGTGAGCTCGGTGGTCGTCTCGAACATGCCGGTGGTCGGTCCCCTCGTCGGCTCGGGTGGGCTCCGACGAACATAACCGAATGCTCGTTTACAAACAACTCGGTCCCTGGCAGGCTGCCCGGTGTGACGGACCTGAGGGACAGGGTGGCGCTGGTGGCGGGCGCGACGCGCGGCGCCGGGCGGGGGATCGCGGTCGAGCTGGGCGCCGGCTCAACGTCTTCTACGACCTGGCCAAGATCGCGCCCATCCGGCTGGCCCGGTCCTGGGCGCACGAGCTGCGCGGGCACGGCGGGACCGCGGTCGCGGTCACCCCGGGCTGGCTGCGCTCGGAGATCATGCTGGAGCAGTTCGGGGTCACCGCCGACACCTGGCGCGACGCGTGCGTGACCGAGCCGCACTTCGCGATCTCGGAGAGCCCGCGGTTCGTCGGCCGCGGGATCGCCGCGCTGGCCGCCGACCTCGACCGGCACCGCTGGAACGGCCGCTCCACCTCCTCGGGCGAGCTCGGGCGGGTCTACGAGGTCGACGACGTCGACGGGTCCCGGCCCGACGCCTGGCGCTACGTCACCGAGGTCCAGGACGCGGGACTGCCCGCCGACACGACCGGCTACCGGTGAGGCTCACACGGACGCGCGCGCGTCGCGCCGCCGGATGACCAGCAGCGCCGCCAGCGCCAGCAGCGCGAGCACCGCGGCCGCGACGCAGAATGCGATCCCCGCGGTCCGCAGCCCCCACGCCTGGCTCGACGCCCCCAGCCCGACGACCGGCAGCGAGATCGCCACGTAGACCACCACGAAGTACGACGACGTCGTCCCCGCCCGCTGGTGGGCCTCCACCCGCGCGTTCACCGCGGCCAGGCCCTTGGAGAACGTCATTCCCTGACCGACCCCGGCGACCACCGCGCCGGCCACCAGCTCGGCCATCGACCCCTGCGCCACCGACAGTGCGACGAGCGCGAGACCGGCCGCCAGCAGCACACAGCCCAGGGCGAGGATCCGCTCGGTGGGCGCGGTGCGGACCGCGAGCTGTGCGAGCACCGAGGCGCCCAGCAGCAGCAGCGACATCGCCCCGGCGACGGCATGGTTCGGGATCCCGATCAGGTCCGACACGATCCGCGGGGACAGCGCGGTGAACAGGCCCAGCACCGCGAACCCGGCGAACCCGGCCGTCGCCGCCGGCACGAACACGGCGCGCACCGCGGGCGGCACCTCGGGGACCTGCGGCCGCAGGGCCGGGTGCGCGGGCCGGTCGGTCACCGTCTCCGGGGCGCCCAGCACGAGGAGCCCGCACAGCGCGACGGCGACCGCGTGCACCGCGAAGGACAGGTGCAGCGGCGCGGGCAGGTACTCCACGGCCACCCCGGCGAGCGCCGCGCCCAGCCCGAGCCCGCCGATGTTCGCGACGGTCGCGACCGCGGCCCCGCGTTCGCGCCAGGACTCCGGTGCGGCCTCGATGACCGCGGCGGTCGCCGCCCCCGCGAAGATCCCGGCGGAGAACCCGGACAGCAGCCGCCCCACCAGCAGCACCCACACCGGACCCGCGGCCAGGAACACCAGGCTCGACGCCAGCGACAGCGCCACACCGGCCAGCAGCACCGGTCGCCGCCCCAGCTGGTCCGACCACCGGCCGGTGACCAGCAGCGCGGCGAGCACACCGACCGCGTACAGCGCGAAGACCACGGTCTGGACGGTGGGGGAGAACCCGAGCTCGCGCTGGTAGAGCGCGTACATCGGGGTCGGCATCGTCGCCCCGAGCATGACCACGGCGAACGTCACGGCCAGGCCGGCGAAGGCGGCGGCCCGAGGCAGGCGGAGGATGGCGGAACCCCTTCCGGTGGACGTTGCGCGGTGCACCGCCATGATCGCAGCCGGTCGGTGCGACGGCATCCGCACCTGCGCCGCCCCCGGCCGGACGGTCAGGGGCGGCGCAGGACGTGCAGGTCCACCCCGCCCGGCAGCCTGCGGGATGTGACCGTCCAGGTCTCCCGGGCCGCGTCGAGCCAGCGGGGCGCCTCGGGCCGCCCCGGGTCGGCCAGCCACACCTGCCCGTCCGGGCCGGTCACCTGCGGCAGCAGCGCGGTGAGCGCGTCCGCGGCGGCCGCACCGTAGAGCACGTCGGCGGCCAGGACCAGGTCCCAGCCGCGGCCGGTCAGGGCGTCGCCGGAGCCGTCGAACGCGGCGACCGCCGTCGCGACCCGCAGCCCCGCGCGGCGCGCGGTCGCCGCCACCCAGCCCGGTGCGGCGGGCGAGCGGTCGGTCGCGAGCACCGGGTGCGCCCCGGCCCGGGCGGCCACCAGCGACGGCAGACCCAGCCCGCAGCCCAGCTCCAGCACCGAGCGTCCGGCCAGCAGGTCGGGACCGGCGTCGTCCAGCGCCGTCGCCAGCGCCCGCCCGGACGGCCACAGCCGCGCCCAGTGCGGCGGGTGCAGCTCCTCCACACCCTCGTCGACGGCGACCGGGTCGAACGCGACGGCGTCCGGGTCGGCGGGACGCAGCAGGTCCAGCGGCCCGCCCGGGAGCCGAACCCGCTCGTGCGCCCCCGGGTCAGACACCGGCGCGGTGGGTGAACCGGCCGCCGACGAGCGTCGCCGCGACCGGCATGGCCCGCAGCGTCGCCGGGTCGCAGGAGGTCGGGTCGGCGTCGGTCAGCACGAGGTCGGCGGGCGCGCCCACGGCGACCGCGGCGGCCGAGCCGTCGACCACCCCGAACGACGCACCGAGCGCGGTCGCGCGGTCGATCTCCTGCTCGGGGTGCCAGCGGTCCCGGTCGTCGGCGGTGCGGTGCACGGCCGCGGCGAGCGCGATCCACGGGTCCAGCGGCGCCACCGGGGCGTCGGAGCCGAGCGCGAGGCGGGCCCCGGCACGGTGCAGCGTCGCGAACGCGAACGCCCGGCCGGTGCGGCCCGCCCAGAGCCGGTCGGCGACGTCGCGGTCGTCGAGGGCGTGCTCGGGCTGCACGCTCGCGACCAGGCCGAGCCCGGCGAAGCGGGGCACGTCGTCGGCGGTGAGCAGCTGGGCGTGCTCGACCCGCCCACGGGCGCCGGTCTCGGCGAACGCGTCGAGGACCAGGGTGTTGGCGTGGTCGCCGATGGCGTGCAGGGCCGCGGTGAGGCCGGCCGCGTGCGCCCGGGCCAGCAGCGGCCGCAGCTGTGCCGGCGGGACCAGCAGCAGCCCGCACGGGTGCTCCAGGGGGTTCTCCGCCGGCGCGGGGTAGGGGTCGTAGCAGTAGGCGGTGCGGGTGTTGAGCGACCCGTCGGTGATCACCTTCAGCGGGCCCGCGGTCAGCAGGCCCCCGGTGCCCTCGACGACGTCGCCGCTGCGCAGCCCGGAGGCCAGGGCGTCGTCGAGGCGGTCGGGCCACACCGACGCCTCGACCCGCAGCCCGGTCGTGCCGCCGGCGATCCGGCGCCGCCAGTCCGGCAGCGACCACGGCGCCTCGAAGTCGACGACGCCGACCACCCCGCGCGCCGACGCCGCGGCGACGGCGTCGTCGACGAACCCGTCGAGGACCTCGGTCGGTGCGTCCTGGAGCGCGGGGGAGACGACGGCGAAGAACTCCGACTCCCGGATCCGGCCGGTCGGGTGCCCGCCGTGCCCGAAGCGGGCCAGCGCGGCGCCGTTGAGCCACCCCTGGTGCAGGTCCCCGGACACCAGCACGACCGGGGTGTCACCGGTGACCGGGTCGAGCAGCGAACGGTGCGCCTCGTCGGGCCACAGCGCGTCGCGGAACCCGAACCCGACCAGTACCTCACCGGCGGCGGGCGGTGCGGTCGCCATCCGGGCCGCGACGAGTGCCGCGGCGTCGGCGGCCGAGCGGGCGCCGGACACGTCGAGCCTGCGGCGGGCCAGCGCCCACTGCGCCATGTGCACGTGGTGGTCCCACAGCCCGGGGAGCAGCGCCCGCCCGTCGCACCCGACGACCTCGGCGCCGCCCGGGTCGAGCCCGGCGCCCACGGCGCGCACCCGGCCCCCGGCCAGGAGCACGTCGAGGGGGTCGCCCAGGCCGTCGCAGCCGGGCCGCAGCGGCCGCACCGACCGCAGCAGCACGGTGCCCGTCGCCACGGTGTCCGTCGCCACGGTGTCCGTCGCCACGGTGTCCGTCGCCACGGTGCCCGTCGGCACGCCGCTCATCCCTGGAACGGGCGGTCCCGCCCGGTCCAGCGGTCCTCGTCGCGGCGGTAGACCGGGATCGGCTTCTCGGCGACCCGGAAGGTGTAGCGCCCTGCCTCCTCGACGACCTCGCCGTCGGTGGCCAGCATGCTCGGCTCCAGCAGCTCGACGTCGAGGCTGGGTACCTCCCGCTGGTGGTAGACCCGGCTGTGCCCCAGGGCCCCCAGGATCAGCGCGAGGACGACCCGCAGCCGGGAGAACCGCACGTCGGCGCGCAGCCAGCGGACGTCGAGCAGGCCCGAGTCCAGCGTCGGACGCCAGGCGGGCACCGCGCCGCGCGGGTGGTACGGGCCGTTGCCCACGAACAGGAACCAGACCTTGTACCAGCGGTCCCCGAGCCGGACCGAGATCTTCTCCGAGCGCTGGAGCACCGTGATCAGTGCCGCGGCGAACGCCGGCCACTTGCCGTAGCGCGGCTGCCACTGCTCGCGCAGCCGCACCAGCTCCGGGTAGGAGCCGATCGAGGCGGTGTTGATGAAGTAGCGGGTGCGGGTGACCGAGACGTCCTCGGGGTCGTCCAGGCGGCCCGGATGGGCCTCGACCAGTGCCAGGTCGACCGCGACGGCCTCGCCGGCCTGGGTGGCGTCGACGGCCTCCTGGGTGTCGTAGACACCGATGTCGCGGGCGAAGTGGTTCAGGGTCCCGCCGGGCACCACGACCAGCGGCAGGCCGTGGCGGTCCGCGACCGCGGCGGCGGTGGCGACGGTGCCGTCCCCGCCCGCGACGCCGACCGCCTGCACCCAGGAGCCGAGCCGGTCCAGGGCGTCGGTCAGCATGTCCTCGACCTTCACCCCGTCACCGACGACGAGGTGGTGCGCGGCGGGCAGCCGCTCGCGGACCTCCTCGGACACGTCCTGGTCGGGCGGCCCGGAGAACGGGTTCGAGACGATGACCAGGCCCTCGCCCTGCGGCAGGACCGGGACGGTGTCGATCGGGCGGGCGCGGGCCTCGTCGCTGGGACGCACCGGCCACCAGCGGTTCGTCAGCTTCGCCACGCCGGTGCCGATCGCCGCCCCGACGAGCACGTCGGAGGTCCAGTGCACGCCCACGTGCACCCGCGACCAGCCCACCAGCGCCGCCAGCGGCACCACGACCGGTGCGGCCCGGCGGTTCTCCATCACCACCGCGGTCGCGAACGCCGCGGCCGAGGCGGCGTGCCCCGACGGGAACGACGACGACGACGGCGGGTCGGCCACCGTCCGGTAGACGGGCAGCTCCGCCGCGGCCGGCCGCCGGCGCGGCAGCAACGGCTTGAGCAGCGCGTTCGCGGTGAGGCTGGTCAGCGCGATGGAGGCGATCCCGCGCATCGCCGCCTTGCGCCCGGCGCCGCGGCGCACCGCCATCAGCGCCGCGATGGTGAACCACAGCACGCTGTGGTCGGCGGTGCGGGTGAGCCGGCGCAGCGAGGTGTCCACCCGGCTCGGCGGACGGCTCGCGATGAACTCGGTCACCGCCCGGTCGGCCCGGGAGACCGAGTCCACCCCGCGGTCCAGACGACGGGACCTGCGGGCGACGCGTTCGAACCATCCACTCACAGTCGTGACAGTAGAGGGGGTCGGGCGCCTACCCTGAACGGCATGCAGCGTCGGATCTTCGGGGTCGAGACGGAGTTCGGTGTCACGTGCACCTTCCACGGGCAGCGCCGACTGTCCCCGGACGAGGTGGCGCGCTACCTCTTCCGCCGGGTGGTGTCGTGGGGCCGGTCCTCCAACGTCTTCCTCCGCAACGGTGCCCGTCTCTACCTCGACGTCGGGTCGCACCCCGAGTACGCCACGGCGGAGTGCGACTCGCTGACCCAGCTCGTGTCGCACGACAAGGCCGGTGAACGGATCCTCGAGGACCTCCTCGTCGACGCCGAGCGACGCCTGGTCGACGAGGGCATCGGCGGGGACATCTACCTGTTCAAGAACAACACCGACTCCGCGGGGAACTCCTACGGCTGCCACGAGAACTACCTCGTCGCGCGGCAGGGCGAGTTCTCCCGGATCGCCGACGTGCTCCTGCCGTTCCTGGTCACCCGCCAGCTCATCTGCGGGGCCGGGAAGGTCCTGCAGACCCCGCGCGGCGCCGTGTACTGCCTGTCCCAGCGGGCCGAGCACATCTGGGAGGGCGTCTCCTCGGCGACGACCCGGTCCCGGCCGATCATCAACACCCGCGACGAGCCGCACGCCGACGCCGAGCGCTACCGGCGGCTGCACGTGATCGTCGGCGACTCGAACATGTCCGAGGTGACGACCCTGCTCAAGGTCGGATCGGCCACCCTGGTGCTGGAGATGATCGAGGCCGGCGTCCAGTTCCGGGACTTCACCCTGGACAACCCGATCCGCGCGATCCGCGAGATCAGCCACGACCTCACCGGGCGCCGCCCGGTGCGGATGGCCGGCGGCCGGGAGGCCTCCGCGCTGGACATCCAGCGCGAGTACCACGCCCGCGCCGTGGAGTACCTGGAGGCGACCGGGCACCCGGACCCGGCGATGGCGCGCGTGGTCGAGCTCTGGGGCCGCACCCTCGACGCCGTCGAGTCCCAGGACCTGTCGAAGATCGACCGGGAGATCGACTGGGCGATCAAGCACCGGCTGGTGGAGCGCTACCGGGCCAAGCACGACCTGGAGCTGTCCAGCGCCCGCGTCGCCCAGCTGGACCTGGCCTACCACGACGTCCGCCGTGGTCGCGGCCTGTTCGACATGCTGCAGCGCAAGGCGCTGGTCGACCGGGTCACCGACGACGGCGAGATCGAGGCGGCCAAGGACACCCCGCCGCAGTCGACCCGGGCCAAGCTGCGCGGGGACTTCATCGCCGCCGCACAGGCGGCCGGACGGGACTTCACCGTCGACTGGGTGCACCTGAAGCTGAACGACCAGGCCCAGCGAACCGTGCTGTGCAAGGACCCGTTCCGCGCCGTCGACGAGCGGGTGGACCGCCTGATCGCCTCGCTCTGACCGCGGCCCCGGGGTGGGTGGACACCCACCCCGGGGTACGGCTCAGTCGGGCTGGGCGATCCGGCCGAACCGCGACTCCTGCGGGTCGGCGAACACGTGCAGCCCGAACCGCGACGACAGCTCCCGGCAGACCGCGACGCCGCGCACCGAGTTGCCGTGCCGGTCCAGGCCGGGGGAGTACACGCCGAGCCCGAACCAGCGCGGCAGCACCCCCATGATCCCGCCGGACACCCCGCTCTTGGCCGGGATGCCGACGTCGTGCGCCCACTCGCCGGCGGCGTCGTACATGCCGCACATGCTCATCACGCTGACCACGGTGCGCAGGTGCTCGCTCGGCAGTGCGCGCTCGCGGGTCAGCGGGTTGACCCCGCCGTGGGCCAGGGTGGCGCCCATCGCCGACAGCTCCGGCGCGGTCACCGTGATCGAGCAGGCGGCGAGGTAGACGTAGAGGGTGTCGTCGATGTCGCCGTGCAGCATGCCCAGGCTCCGCATGAGGTAGCTGAGCCCGAGGTTGCGGTCGTTGGAGACCAGCTGCTCGTCGAGGACCGCGCGGTCGATCTCCAGCGACGGGTTGCCGGTGTAGACCCGGTTGCGCTCCAGGAGCCGCTCGGCGCGCTCCTCCTTGGTGGCCCCCTTGACCATGTTCGCCGCGACCAGCGCCCCCGCGTTGATCATCGGGTTGAACGGGCGGTGGTGCGTCTCGTCGAAGGTGATCGAGTTGAACGGGTCCCCCGACGGCTCGACCCCCACCCGGCGCAGCGTCTCGGCCAGGCCGTTGTCCTCCAGCGCGAGCCCGTAGGTGAAGACCTTCGAGATCGAGTGCAGCGGGAAGCGGACGTCGCAGTCGCCGACCTGCCACTGCGTGCCGTCGACGTTCGTGCCGGCCAGGCCGAACTCCTCGGCGCGGGCCTCCATCTCCGGCGGGTAGTAGCTGACGACCTCCTCGCCGGGCAGCAGGATGCCGCTGCCGGCGGTGCAGGTGCTGCGGAGGTCCTCGAACTGCTGCTGGACCATTTCGCGTTCGGCCTGCGCGACCATCGGTGTCCCTTTCGTCGAGGGTGTCCGGTCGCACCGTAGCGAGCGCGCGGCTCAGGCGTGGCGCAGCGGCCAGGGCGCCCACACGACCGGAGCGTCACCCGGGCCGGCGCACGCGGTCGCCCCACGGCCGTCGGACGCGGTGCCGGCGACGGTCTCCCCGGACGACGACCTGCCGCGGTGCGGTCCGAGCGCGTGCCCGGCCCACGTGACGCCGTCGCGACGGGCGCACCACTCCCGGAACGTCCCGGCGACGACCGCCGCGACGGTGTGCTCGAGCTCGTCGGCGACCTGCTCCCAGGTGTCGTCGCAGGCGTCGCACCCGCACGGCGGCAGGTGCGCGGACAGCAGGTGCCCGGCCCGGACCACGACGCCCGGGAAATCCGTCCGGACCAGCGTCACCGTGGCCGCGTCCGGGTCGCGCGGGCGCAGCGTCGTCACCCGGACCGCGCCCGGCTCGTCCCGGGCGGGGGCGTCCTCGTGCTCGACATCGACGTCGTAACGGGCGGCCAGGTGCGCGGCGACGGCGTCGGCGACGGTGTGCAGCGGCCGGAACCGCTCGGAGTGGGTCACCACCGAGTAGCTGTCCTCCGGCGGGCCGTCCGGACCCCAGCGGCTCCCGTGCGGGACGACCGCGCCGGTGGCGTCGTGGAACACGGCGGCCGGCACGTCCGGTCGCCGGTAGGTGTCCATGCCCCGCAGGGTGCCGGACCCCGCGGGGCGGCCGCACCCGGATTCCCCGGGCCCGGCTCGGCCATGACACCGGAGCGTCGTCCCCCGGCCGGGGGCGTCCGGCGACCGAACCTACGGGCCGGGCCGCCGCGGGGCCGGGATCCGGGCCGCGGGTCGCCACAGCCGCTCCCAGCCCATGTCCGCGAAGCAGGGACCCTGGGTGGCCTCGGAGAACTTGATGTCGTTGTGCCCGGCGTTCCACTCCAGTACGACGGGCCGCTCGTCGGCGTCGACGGCCAGGTCCCACCCGACGCAGCGCGCGAACGGCATCCCCCGGTGCAGCTGCAGCACCGCGGCGACGCACCCGTCGAAGCCCGGCACGGTGGTCCCCGTGAACCCCGCCCCGGAGTCGGGGTGGGCGTCGACGCGCGTCCAGCGCGGGGTCAGGCCGTGGTCGGCGAGCCGGCCGGTCGTGGTGTCCACGGCGACGCGCACGTGGCTGGCGGAGCGCACGTGGGTGTCGGCGGCGCGCCCGAACCGCAGGTAGGCGGCCCGGACCGAGGCGACGCCGTCGTCGGTCACGACGGTGGTGACCCGCATCGTCGCCACCGAGCCCGGGGTGAACCCCGCGAGCAGCGGGTGCTGGTCGACCCAGCTCTGGAACACCCCCGACGGCAGCCCGCCGAGCTCGGCGGGGTCGAACCCCGACCGGTGCAGCACCCGCACCCCGGCGCCCTGGATCGAGTCGTCGGACTTGAACACCGCCCGGTCCGAACCGGCGAACAGCACCGACGCGAGCCCGGCGCGGTCGAGGTGGCGCAGGTCGCGGTCGTAGAGGCCGCCGTTGACCCAGTAGGCGACGTCGGCGAACAGGTCGGACCGCAGCAGCCGCCGCGACAGCGGCTTGAGCTTCGAGACCTCGCCGTAGGGCCCCTGCACGGCGGGGAGCACGACCCGGCCGTAGTAGTTGTCGGGGATCCAGCCCTCCCGGAACTCCCCGGCCACCGCGGCGTAGACCCGCAGCCAGGGGGCGTAGCCGCGCCAGCCCAGCACGTCGACGGCCCAGGCGTCGCACGCCCGGGCCGTCGCCGGGTCGGACGGACCGCGCTCGGCCTCGATCGCGGCGAGGAGCGCCGCAGCCTCCCCGCGGTGTCGGCGGTGGAACCGGATGGCCCCGGCCCGGCGCAGCGCCCGGTCCGCGACGACGTCCAACGTGGCCATGCGTGCCCTGCTCCCGGTGTCGACGACGATGTCCCCCAGAGGACTCGTCCGCGGCGCCGGATCGTTAGAGCCCGTCGGGCAGCCAGCCGTCGCCGGAGGGGTACATCTCGGTCGCCTCCTCCCGCCGGCCCGGGCGCACGATCCGGCCCAGCCGCGACTCCGACGGGTCGGCGAACACGTGCAGCCCGAACCGGTCGGACAGCTCGCGGCACACCGCGATCCCGCGCACCGAGTTGCCGTGCCGGTCCAGCCCGGGGGAGTAGACGCCGACCCCGATCGCGTCCGGGATCGCCGCCAGGATCGCCCCGGACACGCTCGACTTGGCCGGGATCCCGACCTCGTAGGCCCACTGCCCGGCGGCGTCGTACATGCCGCACATGCTCATCACGCTGAGCACGTCACGGGTGTAGGTCCGGGGCAGCGCAGGCACCCCGGTGAACGGGTTCGCCCCGCCCCGGGCCAGGGTCGCCGCCATCGTCGAGAGCTCCGCGGCGGTGACGGTCACCGAGCAGGCCGCCAGGTAGACGTACAGGTTGTCCTCGATGTTGCCGTGCAGCATCCCCAGGCTGCGCATGAGGTACGACAGGGCGACGTTGCGGTCGTTGGAGACCAGCTGCTCGGCCAGGACGTCGTCGTCGACGGCCAGGTCGGGGTTGCCCGCGTAGATCCGCAGCCGGGTCAGCAGCCGCTCGACCTTCTCCTCCTTGGTGGCGCCGTGCACCAGGTTCACCGCGACCAGCGCCCCCGCGTTGATCATCGGGTTGAACGGGCGGTGGTTGACCTCGTCGAAGCTGATCGAGTTGAACGGGTCGCCGGAGGGCTCGACCCCGACCCGCAGCAGGACCTCCTCACGGCCGTTGTCCTCCAGCGCCAGGCCGTAGGTGAACACCTTGGAGATCGAGTGCAGCGGGAAGCGGACCCCGGCGTCGCCGACCTCCCACTGTGTGCCCTCGATGTCGGTGGCGGCCAGCCCGAACAGCTGCGCCTGCCCGGCCATCGACGGCGGGTAGTACGCGACGACCCGCCCGTCGGGGACCCCGCCGGGGCTCCCGACCGCACGGTGCAGCTCCTCGAGCTGCCGCTGCACGATCGCGCGCTCGGTCTGCTGCTCCATCGGCGCCCCTCCTCGCGGACCGGTCCGTCCGGTGCGGAGCGCAAACTAGATCACCGGTGCCGGGTCACTCGATCCCGGGCATGATCCGGCGGCGCAGCTCGGCCAGCTCGTCCTGTACCTCCGGGTCGGCCGGACCCGCCTTCTCCGGCGCCGGGGCGACCCCCATCGACCGCAGCAGCCCGGTCGCGGCCGCGGCCGGGTCCCCGGTCTCCCCGAGGACCGGGTGCAGACCCTGGTCGGCCAGGTGGTGGAACACCAGGTTCACCACGGTCCACGGGTTGAACGTCTCCTGCTCACCGGACATGCGCCACCTCCACGTGCCGGTACGGCCGCGGCGCCGCACCCGGGGTCGAGCCTTTTCCGTACACGCGCCGCCGTCAACGACCCTGTCGCAGGATGAGACACCGATCAGCGGTGACCGGTCCCCAGACCGGCGTCGCGGGCGGCGACGATCGCTGCGGCCCGGTCCGCGACCCCCAGCTTGAGGAAGATCGACGACACGTAGTTGCGGACGGTCTGGTGGCTCAGGTGCAGCTCGGCTGCGATCACCGGGTTCGGCAGGCCCGCCGCGATCCGGTCGAGCACCTCCCGTTCCCGGGCACTGAGCTGCGGGAACGTCTCCGGGGCCGCAGCCGTGCCCCGGTGCACCGCCAGGGCGGCGTCGGCGACCGCGGGCCCCAGCACCGACCCGCCCGCCGCGACGATCCGGATCGCCGCGGCGATCTCGGCCTCGTCGGAGCCCTTCACCAGGTAGCCGCGGGCACCGGCGCGCAGCGCGGCCAGCACCGTGCCGTCGTCGGACAGCATCGTCAGCACCACGACCGCGACGTCCGGGTGGCGCTCGGCGAGCCGTGCGGTGACCGTCATCCCGTCCGGACCGGGCAGGTACAGATCCAGCACCACCAGGTCGGGCCGGGTGGTGGCGACGGCGGCGAGCGCCGCGTCGCCGTCCGCGGCCTCACCGGCGACCTCGGCGTCGGGCATCCGCTCGACCACCCCGCGCAGCCCGGCCCGGAACAGCGGGTGGTCGTCGACGACCAGCACCCGCACCGGGCGTCCCGGCTCACCCACCGGACCGTGCCCCGCCCACCGGAAGCACGGCCCGGACCAGCGTGCCCGTGGGCACTCCGGGGAGCACCTCCAGCGTCCCACCCAGCGACCGGGCCCGCTCCGACATCGAGGCCAGACCGGTCCCGCCGCCCGGCGCCGCACCGCCCGCGCCGTCGTCCTCGATCTCCAGGCACAGCCTCGGCCCGTCCAGGGTCAGTCGCACCGAGCACCGCCCGGCCGCCGCGTGGCGCAGCACGTTCGTGATCGCCTCAGAGGTGATCCGGTAGGCGGCGACCTCGACGGCGGCCGGCAGCGTCGTGCCGTCCAACCCGCTCTCCACGACGAACCGCGGCGCGCTGTCGGTGTGCCGGAACGTGGTGAGGTACCGGTCCAGCGCCCCGGCCAGACCGAGCTCGTCGAGCGCTGGGGGGCGCAGCGCGTCCACGATCCGCCGCAGCTCCCCGATCACGTCCCGGACCTCGGACTTGACCGCGTCCACCCGGTCCGGGACCGCTCGGGCCGGGTCGGCACCCCGTGCGGCGTGCGCGATCCCGTCCAGGGCGAGGACCAGCGCCGCCAGTGACGGCCCGACGCCGTCGTGCAGGTCGGCCCGCAGTCGTCTCCGTTCCCGCTCCAACGCCTCCACCAGCGCCTCCCGGGACCGGCGCAGCTCGGAGCGCAGCACCGCCGCCTGCACCGTCGCGGCCAGCGGGCGCGCCAGGTCCGCCAGCAGGACCTGGTCGCGCGCGGTCAGCGGCTCCCCGGGGCGGCGGGTCGCGACGTGCAGCTCACCCACCGGGGTCCCCTGGTGCAGCAGCGGAACCGTCTCCACCGCGCGCCCGTCGCCGGGGCGGCGGCCGAGCACCGACTCGGTGCCGCACTCCCCGCCGCTCCCGTCCGCCTGGCCGTCGTGGACCCGCAACGCCACGTACGGGACCCGCAGCGCGGTGCGGACCTCGGCCAGCGCCGCTCCCGGAACGTCCTCGGGGTCCAGGTTCGCCTCGAGCCGCTCGGCCAGCCGGGTCAGCGCGGCGTAGGGGTCGTCGCGGTCGCCGTGGATGAGGGTCCGCGCCATCCGTTTCACCCGCGACAGCAGCGGCGCGAGCACCAGCGCGACCGTGGCCGCGCCCAGCAGCGCCGCGCCCTCGGGCAGGACCCGGTCGGCCAGACCGACCACCCCGACGTAGACCAGGAGCAGGCACAGCGCGACCGTCCCGAACACCAGCGTCCGGTGCAGGGCGGGCTCGACGCCCCAGAGCCGGTGCCGCACCACCGCGACAGTGATCGCCAGCGCGGCCAGCCCCAGCGCCAGGCCGGTGAGCACGTCGCTCACCGGTGGCCCCGGCACGAACATCGACGCCGCGACCACCGCGGCCGCCAGGAGGAACCAGCGCAGCCGCACCCGCTCCCCGTCATCGCCCCGCAGATAGGTCACCACCGCCGCGGGGACGCAGACGAACGCCGCCGCGAACACGCACCCCACGACGAGCCCCTCGACCAGCGGCGTCACCCACCGCGGGCCGGTCACCAGGGGGTTCGCGGCCAGTCCCAGGGCGACCCGCGGCTCGAGCAGGCTCAGCACCGGTACCGCGACCAGCACGACCAGCAGCACCCGTTCGGCGACCGTCCAGAACCGGCCGGCGGGCCGTCCGTCCGGGAACCACAGCGGCAGCAGCGTGATGAGGGCCAGGAACGGCGTCCAGGTGGCGCCCGCGACCAGCGCCGCCCACTCCGCCCCGGGCAGTGCACCGGGGCGGCTCCGCAGCGCGTAGTCGGCCCAGCTCAGCGCCAGGAACGACACCCCGAGACCGGCAGCAGACAGGAGCACCAGACCGATCCGGTGCCCCGGCCGTCGCGCGAGAACGAACGCTCCCGCCGGCGGGACGAGCACCCCGACCAGGGCGTTCACGACGTACACCGACCCGGGCCCGAGAGTCCGCCAGTTCACCACCGCCGGCGGGACGGCCGCGGCGACGCACACCGCGGACCCGACGGCCACCGCCCACACGGCGACGACGGTGCCGCGGCGGGCCGGACGTACCCCGGCGGGTTCCACCGGCCCATCATCGTGCGCCGGGGTCCCGCTGTCACCGGACACCGGTCACGGACCGGACGGGTACACCGGTCCCTGGCCGTGGGACCGCCGCCCGCGCTGCACTCGTCGTCGTCCGTCGGGTGACGGGGCGAACGGAGAGAGGGTGGACGGCGATGACAGGGACCGAGCGATGGCTGGCGATCACCGCGGGCGCGGGTGTGCTGGGCGGCGTTGCGTGGACGGCGAAGGTCGTAACGCTGTGGGCGACCGGCACGGAGGGCGGGCTGGACCAGCTGTTCTTCGGGGTGGGGTTCGCCGCGTTGCTGCTCGCGGCGACCGGGCCGGGGGTGTGGCTGCTGCGCGGGCGGCCGGTGGCGTGGCGGGTCCTGGGCGGCGTCCTCGGGCCGCCCCTGGGCGTCCTGATCTTCCTCGTGGGGGTGCAGGGGGCGGTGGAGCCGGTGAACCCGGCGCTGCCGTTGGGGCTGGCGGGGGAGGTCGGGATCGTGCTCGCCGCGCTCGCCGGAGTCGTGCTCGGCGGCGGGCGGATGGTGCGGGTCGTCGGCGACCGGGTGTCGGCGCCGTCGGCGACCTGAGGCGACACCCCGGCGCGGTCCCGGGTGCCCGCGGCCCGGGGCGCCCGATCCGTCCCGTCCGGCCTGGCTACGATGCCCGTCGTGTCCTCCGCCCGCGCCGAGCGACTGGTCAACCTGGTGCTCTGCCTGATGTCGACGCGCCAGTACCTGTCCGCGGAGCGGATCCGGTCCATCGTCCCCGGCTACGCCGACGGCGCCGGCGACGAGGCGTTCTTCCGGATGTTCGAGCGGGACAAGGCCGAGCTGCGGGAGCTGGGCGTGCCGCTGGAGACCGGCCACAACTCGGTGTTCGACACCGTCGAGGGCTACCGGATCGCCCGGGCCGACTACGAGCTCGGCGAGATCCACCTCGACCCGGACGAGGCGACCGTCGTCGCGCTGGCCGGGAACCTGTGGGACTCCCCGGAGCTGGCCGGCGCCGCGCACGGGGCGCTGGTGAAGCTGCGCGCCGCGGGCGTCGAGGTCGCCGAGACCGCGGCCGCGGCGATCCGGCCGGGCGCCGCCGCGGGTGAGCCGGCCCTCGCGCCGCTGCTGGGCGCGGTGCGCACCGGCCGCGTGGTCACCTTCGACCACCGCCGCGGCGGCCCCACCGGGGAGCTGGTGCGGCGGACCGTCGAGCCCTGGGGCGTGGTGTCGTTCCGGGGCCGCTGGTACCTGGTGGGCCACGACCGCGACCGCGACGACGTGCGCTGTTTCCGGCTCTCCCGCGTCGAGGGCCCGGTGCGTGCCGTCGGACCGGAGGGCGCGGTCACCGTGCCCGCCGGTGTCGACCTGCGGGCGCTGGTGCGTGCCTCGGCGGGCCCGCAGCCGGTGTCGGGCACCGCGCGGGTCTGGGTCGCGGCGGGACGCGCGGCCGGGCTGCGCCGCGCCGGCCGCGAGCGCGGGCCACGCGAGCACGCCGGACGGCCGGGCGTGGAGATCGAGCTGGACCTGCGCGACCGGGGCACCGTCGCGCGGTGGCTGGCCGGGCACGGCCCGGACGTCGCCGTCCTCGACCCGCCGGAGCTGGCCCGCGCGGTCCGCGAGCTGTGGGAGGCCGCGCTCGGTGCCGGTGCCCTCGGGACCCGCACGTGAGCCGCCAGGGCGTCGCCCAGCGCCTGCCCCGGCTGCTGTCGCTGGTGCCCTACCTGCGGGCGCACCCCGGGGTGCCGGTCGCCGAGGCCGCCGCGGACTTCGGCGTCGACGAACGGCAGCTGCGCAAGGACCTGGAGCTGCTGTGGATGTGCGGGCTACCCGGCTACGGGCCGGGTGACCTGGTCGACCTGTCGTTCGCCGGGGACACCGTCGACGTCGTCTTCGACGCCGGGCTGACCCGGCCGCTGCGCCTGACCACCACCGAGGCGACCGCGCTGCTCGTGGCGCTGCGGATGCTGCACCAGACCGCCGGGGTCGTCGACTCCGACGCCGTCGGGCGGGCCATCGCGAAGGTCGAGGCCGCGGTGGGGGAGGCGGCCGGTCCGGGCGGTCTGGTCACCGTCGAGTCCGGGATCGGCGAGCGCGACACCACCGCCGTCGTGCGCCGGGCGCTCGACCGCGGGCGCGCGCTGCGCATCGTCTACTTCACCGCGGGCCGTGACGCGGTGTCCCGCCGCGACGTCGACCCCATGCGGCTGGTCGTCAGCGGCGGGCGCGGCTACCTGGAGGCGTGGTGCCGCCGCGCCGAGGACGTGCGGATGTTCCGCCTGGACCGGGTGGAGCAGGCCGAGGAGCTCGACGAACCGGCCCGCGCCCATCCCGAGGCCCGGCCCGTCGACGTCTCGCACGGGCTGTTCAGCCCGCGCGCCGAGCACCGGTACGCGGTCCTGGAGCTCGACCCGGACGCGCACTGGGTCGCCGAGTACTACCCGGTCGACGAGGTGCGCACCGGCGCCGGTGAGCTGGTCGAGGGCGACCCGCCGCCCGGCGCGCCGGACCCGGTGCCCGCCGCGGCGGGCGGCGACGACCGGCTGCGGGTGCTGCTCCGCTTCGCCGACGACGACTGGCTGGTCCGCCTCGTCCTGGGGCTCGGTGGCGCGGCCCGCATCGTCGAGCCCCCGGAGCTGGCGACGGCGGTGCGCGAACGGGCCCGCGAGGCCCTCCGGATCGCCGACGCATCACCCTGAGTCACTCCGGCACCCCCGGGAGGGGGAATGCGACAGGATGACGACGACGGCATGAACACCGGGTGACCGGAGCCACGTCCCGGGACGGGGGGACCGGGCGACCGATTCGCCCGTGTCTACACTCGGTGTCGACCCGGCCCGATCAACGCGAGGTGGACCCATGCCCGGTGGTTACGAGTGGCTGATCATCATCGCCGTTCTGCTCCTGCTGTTCGGCGCGAAGAAGCTGCCCGAGATGGCGCGGTCGGTCGGTCAGTCCGCCCGCGTGTTCAAGGGCGAGATGAAGGGCCTCAAGGACGACGACGCCCGTAGCCGGCAGGCCGAGGAGTCCAAGCCCGCCCAGGAGCTGCCCGCCGCCGCACCGGCGCCGCAGCAGACCGCCCCGGCCCCGCAGCAGACGCCGCAGCAGCCGCAGGCACAGGCCACCGACCGGCCCGCCGGTCCGACCGCCTGAGGCACCTCCTCCCGTGAAGGCGCCGTTCCGTCGGAAGCGCAGGCTGAACCCCGACGGGACCATGACCCTGATCGAGCACCTCTACGAGCTGCGCAACCGGCTCGGCATCTCGCTCGCCGCGATCGTGGTGACGACGGTGTTCGGCTACATCTGGTTCGAGGTCTCGTTCTTCGGTTTCCCGAGCCTGGGTGAGCTGCTCAAGGAGCCGTACTGCTCGCTGCCGCCCTCGGCGCGCGCGTCGCTGACGGCCGACCCGAACGCCTGCACCCTGCTCGGCACCACCCCCTTCGACCAGTTCATGCTGCGCCTGAAGGTCGGGGCGACGGCCGGGGTGATCCTGGCCTGCCCGATCTGGCTCTACCAGCTGTGGGGCTTCATCACCCCGGGCCTGCTGAAGAAGGAGCGCCGCTACGCGCTGGGCTTCGTCTCGGTGGCCGCGGTGCTGTTCGTCGCCGGCGCGGTGCTGGCCTACCTGATCATCCCGCAGGCGCTCGGCTTCCTGCTGACCATCGGTAGCGAGATCCAGACGACGGCGCTGACCGGCACGTCGTACTTCTCGCTGGTCGTGAACCTGATCGTCATCTTCGGGGTCAGCTTCCTGATCCCGCTGCTGGTCGTCGCGCTCAACGCGGCCGGGGTCGTGTCCTACGACGTGCTCCGCCGCTCCCGGCGCGGGCTGATCTTCGGGCTGTTCTGCTTCGCCGCGATCGCCACGCCCGGCCAGGACCCGATCTCGATGCTGGCGCTGGCGTTCGCGCTGACCCTGCTGTTCGAGGGCGCCATCCAGGTCTGCCGGATCACCGACCGGCGCCGGGCCCGCCGTCGCGCCGCCGAGGGCTGGGACTCCCTGGACCCGGACGAGCCCTCGCCGCTGGACACCACGCCGTCGCCGATCGAGGGGCCGTCCCGGATCGAGCCGTCCCGGATTGAACCCCCCGCGCCGGTGTCGACCACCCGGGCACCCGTCGTTGCCCCGGACGGCGGCACCGCGGGTGCGGGGATCGGCCGCACCGGGGGTGCCGGGACGAACGGGACCGTGCCCGGGCCGCCCCGCTACGACGACATCACCTGACCGGGGCGGTGCCGCGGATCCCCCCGCGGCCCCGTCCGGCACGGCTCCGTAGGCTTGCCCCCCGGATCGGGTCGGGCGGCACTGAGGAGCGGGTCGGGACAGATGAAGTACAACCGGGTGGTCATCAAGCTCAGCGGACAGGCGATGGCCGGTGCCGACGGCTTCGGGTTCTCCGCGCACGCCCTGTCCCACCTCGCCGACCAGATCCGGCAGATGCGTGCGCTGGGGGTGCAGGTCGCGGTCGTCGTCGGCGGCGGGAACGTGTTCCGCGGCAACCGCTCCGAGACCTGGGGGATCGACCGCGTCGAGGCCGACAACATCGGCATGCTCGGCACCGTGATCAACGGTCTCCTGCTGCGCGGCAAGCTCTCCGCGGGCGGTGAGGAGAACGTCCGCGTCATGACGGCGATCCCGATCAACGCCGTCGCCGAGCCGTTCCTGCGGCTGCGCGCCAAGCGGCACCTGGAGAAGGACGCGATCCTGATCTTCTCCGGCGGCAACGGGCAGCCGTTCATCACCACCGACTACCCGAGCGTGCAGCGCGCCCTGGAGATCGGCGCGGACGCGCTGCTGGTGGCCAAGCACGGCACCGACGGCGTCTACGACACCGACCCGCGCACCAACCCCGACGCGCGCCGCTACGAGCGCCTGCCCTACGACGAGGTCCTGTCGCGCCGGCTGGCCGTGATGGACCAGACCGCGTTCATCCTGGCCCGCGACCACGGCCTGCCGCTGCACGTGTTCGACATCGAGAAGGACGGCCTGATGGCCGCGATCTGCCGCGGTGAGCACCACGGCACGGAGATCAACCCCGACATCGTCGAGGCGGAGTTCGCCCACCCGGAGTAGGCCGGCGGTGCCACGTGGCCCGGCTCACCCTGTGACGGAGCAGGGTGCCGGTGCCGTGTGACAGCCTGGAGCCGTGAATGGTTCCGCCGCCGACCCGGCCGCCGCGTACGCGGCGGCGAAGGCCCGCGCCGCCTATCCGCGGCTGGCCGAGTTCACCGGTCTGATGCCCTTCGACCTGGACCCGTTCCAGCGCGAGGCGTGCGAGGCCCTGGAGGACGGCCACGGCGTCCTGCTCTGTGCGCCCACCGGCGCCGGCAAGACCGTCGCGGGCGAGTTCGCCGTGCACCTGGCCCTGTCCGAGGGCCGCAAGTGCTTCTACACCACGCCGATCAAGGCGCTGTCCAACCAGAAGTACGCCGACCTGGTCGCCCGCTACGGCGCGGACGCGGTCGGCCTGCTCACCGGTGACACCGCGGTGAACGGTGACGCCCAGGTGGTCGTGATGACCACCGAGGTGCTGCGCAACATGATCTACGCCGACTCCGACAAGGCGGCGAACCGGCGGCTGGACCACCTCGGCTACGTGGTGATGGACGAGATCCACTACCTGGCCGACCGGTTCCGCGGCGCGGTCTGGGAGGAGGTCATCCTCCAGCTGCCCGAGCACGTCGCGGTCGTCGGGCTCTCGGCCACGGTCAGCAACGCCGAGGAGTTCGGCGACTGGCTGGTCGAGGTCCGCGGTGACACCCGCGTGGTGGTCGACGAGCACCGCCCGGTGCCGCTGTGGCAGCACATGATGGTCGGGAACCGGCTGTTCGACATGTTCGGTGAGCGAAGCACCCCCGGCGGGCCCGGTGAGGTCGTCGTCGACCCGGAGCTGGTCCGCTACACCCGCGAGATGGCGCGGCGGGACTTCACCACCTCACGCGGCTCGGACCGGGCGGGCGACCGCGGGCCGCGCGGCCGGGGTGGTCCGCAGCGCGGCCGCACCCGGGGCGGGAAGACCGACTCCACGGCCGTCGTCGGGCGGGGGCCGCGCGGGGGCGGGCCGTCGCGCGGTGGGTTCCGGCCGCCGTCGCGGGTGCAGGTGATCGACCGGCTCGACCGCGAGGGGCTGCTGCCCGCGATCACGTTCGTCTTCTCCCGCGCCGGCTGCGACGCCGCGGTCGGCCAGTGCGTGCGGGCCGGGGTGCGCCTGACCGTGCCCGAGGAGGTCGACGAGATCCGCCGGATCGTCGAGAAGCACACCGGCGACCTGCCGCAGGCCGACCTCGGCGTGCTCGGGTACTGGGAGTGGCGCGAGGCCCTCGAACGCGGCGTCGCCGCCCACCACGCCGGGCTGCTACCGGCGTTCAAGGAGACCGTCGAGGAGCTGTTCGTCGCCGGCCTGGTGCGCTGTGTGTTCGCCACCGAGACCCTGGCGCTGGGCATCAACATGCCCGCCCGCACCGTCGTGCTGGAGCGGCTGGTCAAGTACAACGGCGAGGCCCACGTCGACCTCACCCCCGGCGAGTACACCCAGCTCACCGGGCGCGCCGGGCGCCGCGGGATCGACGTCGAGGGCCACGCCGTCGTGCTGTGGGCACCCGGCATGGATCCGGAGCAGGTCGGCGGGCTGGCCTCCACCCGCACCTACCCGCTGCGCAGCTCGTTCCGGCCGGTCTACAACATGTCGGTCAACCTGGTCGGGCGCCTGGGCACCGACGCCGCCCGCGAGCTGCTGGAACGCTCCTTCGGGCAGTTCCAGGCGGACCGCTCGGTGGTCGGGCTGGCCCGGCGGATCGACCGCAACACCGAGGCCCTGGACGGCTACCGGGAGGCGATGAGCTGCCACCTCGGCGACTTCGCCGAGTACGCCGACCTGCGCAGGCGCATCGCCGACCGGGAGAAGTCGCTGCGCCGCCAGAACACCGTCGCCGCCCGCGACGAGGCCTCGGAGTCGCTGCGCGAGCTGCGCCCCGGCGACGTGATCGCGGTGCCCTCGGGCAAGCGCGCCGGGATCGCCGTGGTGCTCGACCCGGGGATCGGGGCGGTGTCGGCCGCGGGCCGCGACGCCGAGGTCCGGCCGCTGGTGTGCACCGAGGACCGCTGGGCGGGACGGTTGTCGGCGGCGGACTTCCCGGACGCGGTGGAGGTGCTGGGCCGGATCAAGCTGCCGAAGCGGGTCGAGCACCGGTCCCCGCAGGTCCGCCGGGACCTGGCCTCCTCGCTGCGTGCCTCCCGGCTGGGGGAGGGGCGCGCCCTCGGGCGTCGTCGCCGGCCCGGGGTGCAGGACGACCCGGAGCTGTCGACGCTGCGCCGGGCCCTGCGCGCGCACCCCTGCCACGGCTGCGACGACCGCGAGGCGCACGCCCGCTGGGCGGAGCGGCACGCGAGGCTGGAGCGGGAGACCGAGACGCTGCGGCAGAAGGTGCGGGCCACGACGCACTCGCTGGCCCGGGCGTTCGACCGGATCCGGGCGCTGCTCGCCGAGCGCGGCTACCTCGTCCCGGCGGGGGAGGCCGAGCCCGGCGAGGAGGAGATCACCGCGCACGGCCGGGTCCTGGCCCGGCTGTGGGGCGAGTCGGACCTGCTGGCCGCCGAGTGCCTGCGGCACGGCGCGTGGGACGGCCTGGAGCCCGACGAGCTGGCCGCGGTGGTCTCGGCGCTGGTCTACGAGTCCCGCCGCGACGACGCGCCGATGCCGCGGCTGCCCACCGGTCCGGTGTCCGACGCGCTGGAGCGGACCGTGCGGCTGTGGGAGGAGCTCGACGCCGACCAGCGCCGGCACAAGGCCGAACGCACCCGCGCACCCGACCTGGCCTTCGCCTGGCCGATGCACCGGTGGGCCCGCGGCGAGTCCCTGGCACAGGTCCTGGAGGCCGCCGAACGGAACGGGCACGAGCTGTCCGCGGGCGACTTCGTACGCTGGACCCGGCAGGTCCTCGACCTGCTCGACCAGATCGCCGGGGTCGCCGGGCGGTCGAGCGCGGTCGGGAAGGCGGCCCACCGGGCCTCCGGTGCGGTCCGGCGCGGCGTGGTCGCGGCCGGTATGCAGTAGCAGTCACGAACAGCACCGGCAGTCACGAGCAGCACCAGCTGTCACGAGCAGCACCAGCTGTCACGACGGTACGACGAGAGAGACGGGCGGACGAGTAGGCGATGAACAACCCGCAGGGACCGGACCGGCATCCCGAGGATGCCGCGGAGCGGACCGGGGAGATCCCCGCCTGGGGCACGCCACCGCCCGGCGGGTGGGGCGCCGACCCCGAGACCACCGGAGCCTGGTCCCCCGACCGCGACGACCGTGACGGCTGGGCCGCCCCCGACGCCGCCCACGACGCCGGCGGCGCACCCGCGCAGGGCACCGGCGGCTGGGACGCCGTCCCGCCCGCGGGCGGACGCCACAGCGGCGACACCGGCGGCTGGGCCGCCCACGACGGGGGCGCCGGGGACCCGGCCCGCGGCGAGCCGCTGTGGGGCGACGAGGCCGGCCCCGACACCGGCACCGACGGCGGATGGGCCGTCCCGACCGGGCGCCGCGCCCGTCGCCGGGCCGCCGAGACCGGAGCGCCCACCGACGCCGTCCCCGCGTCGTCGCCCGGGTCGCCCTGGGCCGACGCGCAGACCACCGCGGCCGTCCCGGCCGACGGCGGGTCCGGGCCGGGCGGATGGCAGAACCCCGGCCCCGGCGAGGACGAGCCCTGGGTCTCCCGGGACGCGGTCCGCTCCCCGTCGCGGACGCGGCGCTACGTCCTGGCCGGGATCGGCGCCGTGGTGGTGGCCGCACTCGTGGTCGGCGCGCTGTTCTGGGCGGGCGTGCTCGGCAGCGACCGGCTCGACCGCACCGCGCTGCAGGCCGGGGTCAACCAGGTCCTCACCCAGGACTACGGCCTGCAGGTCGGCGCGATCGCCTGCCCGGAGGACGTCGAGGTGTCGGCCGGCACGCAGTTCACCTGCCAGGCCGTCGTCGACGGCGAGCAGGTGGAGGTCCCCGTCGTCGTGACCAGCGACCAGGGCGACTACCAGGTCGGGCGGGTCTGACCGGGCCGCGGTGGCGGGCCGGGTAATCGGCTGGCGCGCGGGGCGCGCGGACGCGAGGCTCGTCGGATGTGAGCCCCGATGACCCGTTCGCCCCGCACCCCGCCCCGCCGGCCGTCGCCCCCCACCCGGTCCGGACCCTGACCGACCCCGCCGACCGGCGCCGCGCGTTCGACCTGTTCCTGGGCACCCTGCACCACGGCCCGATCACCGACGACGCGTGGGAGGCCCACGGGCAGGCCCCCGACGAGCACTGGCTCGGCGTCGTCGACCCCTCCGGTGCGGTGGTCGGGTCGGCGTACTCCTTCCCGACCCGGCTGACCCTGCCCGGCGGGGCCCGGGTCCCCGCCGCCGCGGTCAGCGGCGTCGGGGTGCGACCCGACCGGACCCGCGCCGGGCGCCTGACCGCGCTCGTGCGCGCCCAGCTGACCGCGGCCCGCGACCGCGGCGACGTCGCCGCGGTGCTCCGCGCGTCGGAGGCCGGCATCTACGGTCGCTACGGCTACGGCGTCGCCTCCCGCGCCGACCAGGTCCGCGTCACGGCGGGGGCCGCGTGGCGCCCGGAGGCCCCGGCCGGGGGCACGGTGCGGATGCTCGACCCCGACGAGGCGACCGGGCTGCTGCCCGGCCTGCAGGAACGCCTCGCCGCGGACCGCCCGGGCGGGATGACCCGCTCCGCGCGCTGGTGGCGGCGGGCGCTGCGCCCCGCGGGCCCGCCCGCCGGCGAGTACAAGGGCGTGGCGGTGCACACCGGCACCGACGGCGTCGACGACGGATTCGTGGTGTGGGGCGTCGCGGAGGGCGACCTGGCCACCGGCGGCACGGACGAGGTCCGGGTGCAGCAGCTCTGGGCCGCCGGGCCCGCCGCGACCGCCGGGCTGTGGCGGTTCCTGACCGGCCTCGACCTGGCCGGCGCGGTGACGAGCTGGGCACGTCCCCTCGACGAGGACCTCGACCTGGTGCTGGCCGACTCCCGGGCCCACCGGGTCACCGGCCGCGGCGACGACCTGTGGCTGCGCCTGCTCGACCCGGACGCCGCGCTGCGGGCCCGCGCCTGGGGCCCCGGCGGACCGGTCGTGCTGCGGGTGCACGACGCGTTCCTCGGCGACACCGGCACCTGGCGTCTCGCCGACGGCGCCGCCGAGCCCGCCGCCGGCACCGATCCGGACCTGGAGTGCACCGTCGACGCGCTGGCGGCGGCGTTCCTCGGCGACCGGTCGCCGTCGTCGCTGGTGGCGGCGGGCCGCTGGCGCGAGCACACCCCCGGCGCCCGGGTCCGGGCGGACGCGCTGTTCGCGGTGCCCGGACCGGCGCCGTGGTGCGGCACGTTCTTCTGAGCGTCCCCGCCGGCGACGCGGACGCTCAGGCCCGGCGGCGGGCCCGGACGACCGCGTCGTGGCCGGTCACCGTGCTGCCGTCGGGCAGCGTCACCGGCCGCGGCCGCGCGTCGGCGACCAGGACCTCCCACCGGTCCGGGTCGAGCGCACCGGCGAGCTCGTGCTCGTCGGGGAACAGCTCCGGCTCCGGCGGGCGCGGGATCCCGGCGGCCAGGTCGCGCGGGTGGTGCAGCACCAGCAGCAGTGTCCCCCCGGGGGCGACGGCGTCGGCGAGCGCGGCGTACAGCGGGCGGCGCACGTCCGGGGGCAGGTGCAGGAACTGGGCGTTGACCAGGTCGTAGACGCCCGCGGCGGGCGGGGCGGAGCGCAGGTCGGCGGCGGTGAGGGTGACCGCGTCGGCCCACCCGGCCCGCTCGACGGCGGCCCGGGCCCGCTCCACCGCGACGGGGGAGACGTCGACGGCGTCCACCCGCCAGCCCCGCGCGGCGAGCCACACCGCGTCGCCGCCCTCCCCGCAGCCGACGTCGAGCGCCCGCCCGGGCGGCAGGTCCGCGGCCTCGGCGACGAGGGCGGCGTTGGCGTCGCCGCTCCAGATCTGCGGACGGGTGTCGTAGTGGGCGTCCCAGAACGCCGCGGACCAGCGGTCCTCGGTCACGGTGGCTCCTCCGGTGGATGTGGTCGGTGTGGTGGGCGCAGCGGCGGTGGTGATGCCGGTGGCGAGTCCGTGCACCCGGTCGTCCGCGACGAGCGCGGCGACCCGGCGCTCGGACGCGGCACCGAACGGGTCTGCGGGAGAGGAGGTCATGGCACCACCCTGCGCGCCTCCGCGCGAGACTGGCAAACATCGTTGCCAGGATGGCAAACTGCCGGTGTGGACGAGGCGATCGCGGACACCCTGGCCGGCGTCGGCCCCCGGCTGGCCGGGCTGCGCACCGCGCACGGCATGACCCTGGCCGACCTGTCGGAGGCCACCGGCATCTCGGTGAGCACGCTGTCGCGCCTCGAGTCCGGCGGGCGCCGTCCGACCCTGGAGCTGCTGCTCCCGATCGCGGCCGCCCACCAGGTGCCGCTCGACGAGCTCGTCGCCGCCCCACCGGTCGGCGACCCGCGGGTGCGGCTGCGGCCGCGCCGGGCCAACGGGATGACCGTCGTCCCGCTGACCGAGCGCCCCGGCGGGCTGCAGGCGTTCAAGATGCTCATCCCGTTCCGCGGCGACGAGCCCGACCCGCGGGTGCACGAGGGCTACGAGTGGCTCTACGTCCTCGACGGCAGGCTGCGCCTGGTCCTCGGCGGGCACGACGTCGTGCTCGGCGCCGGGGAGGCCGCCGAGTTCGACACCCACGTCCCGCACTGGTTCGGCTCCGCCGACCGCGACCGCGCCGTCGAGGTGCTCAGCCTGTTCGGCCCGCAGGGCGAGAAGGTCCACACCCGCGCCGCGCCGCGCGAGCGCCGCACCCCGGGCCACGGCGGCTGAGCTCAGTCGAAGAACGCGGGCACGTCCACCGGGCCGCCCGCCTCGGCGAACTCCGCCGCGACCGCCCCGCGCAGCGCCTCGTCGTACAGCAGGTCGGCTACCACCGCCGCCAGCCCGGCGGCGCCGTCGAGCACCGCGCGGTCCCCGGCCGCGCTCGCGGCGGCCTCGGCGAACCCGGTGGTGTGCAGCGCGGTGCCCGGCTCCGCGATCGCGATCATCGGATGGATCGACGGCACCCGCAACGAGACGTTGCCCAGGTCGGTCGACCCGGTCTCGGTCTCCGGCACCACCCCGCGCGGGTACACCGTGCGCCCCCGCCCGGCCTGGTGCACCGCCCAGCGCGCGGCGAGGGTCCGGTTGTGGCGGATCGGCAGGTACGGCGGGCGCGGGTCCCACTCCAGGGTGTGGCCGCAGCCGGTCATCGCCGCCGCCGCGACGGCGATCGCCTCCACCCGCGTGGTCAGGTCCCGCAACGTCTCCGGGCGCTGCGAGCGCAGGTAGTAGCGCGCCGCCGCCCGCTCCGGCACGACGTTGGGTGCCTGCCCGCCGTCGACGACGACGCCGTGCACCCGGTCGGAGTCGGGGATGTGCTGGCGCAGCATCGCGATCCCCTGGTAGCCCAGGACGACCGCGTCCAGGGCGTTGCGGCCCCGGTGCGGCTGGGCCGAGGCGTGCGCGGCGACCCCGTGGTAGGTCACCTCCAGCTGACGGCGCCCCAGGAACGGGTGGTCGGCGATGTCGTGGGCGAACGGGTGCAGCATCACCGCGGCGTCGACGCCGTCGAAGGCACCGTCGCGGGCCATCGTCTCCTTCCCGCCCCCGCCCTCCTCCGCCGGCGTGCCGAGCAGCACCACGGTGCCGCCCACCGGGTGCGCGGCGAGCACCCGCGCCAGCGCCAGGAACGCGCCCACCGCCGCCGAGCAGATCACGTTGTGCCCGCAGGCGTGCCCGATGCCGGGCAGCGCGTCGTACTCGGCGAGCACCGCGACCGTCGGGCCGTCCCCGGAGCCGAGCGTCGCCCGCAGCGCCGTGTCCAGCCCGTGCACGCCGACGGCGGCGTCGACCCCGTGCCCGGCCAGCAGCGCGGCCACCGCGGCGACCGAGCGGTGCTCGGAGAACGCGGTCTCCGGGTGGGCGTGCAGGTCGTGCGAGAGCGCCAGCAGCTCGTCCCGCAGCTCCTCGACCGCGGCCGCCACCGCCTCCCGCACCGCGGCGGGGGCGCCGTCGTGGGGGGAGGTGATCGGCTCGGCCGCCGCCGCGCGCACCGCGGTCTCCCGGGCCACGACCTCGTCGTACGCTGACGACGGCGGGACCGGCAGCCCGTGGTCCGGGCAGGTCACGACGACGCCGCCGCGTCCAGGGCCTTCCGCAGCCGCCCCACCGAGGACTCCAGACCCCACCGCCGTGCCAGCTCGTCGAGCCGGTCCGGGTCGGCGAACGACGCCGGGAGCACGTCGTCCCGGCTCAGGTCGACCTCGGCGTCGGTCCGCACCCGCACCACCGGCTCGACGACGTCGAGGTAGTCCCGCGCCGCCGCCAGCTTCGCCCGCGGCCCCGCCCCGATCCGGGTGTCGCCGTCGCCGACCGCGGCCAGCAGCTCCGCCCACGAGCCGAACCGGCCCACCAGCGTCGCCGCGGTCTTCGCCCCGACCCCGGGCACGCCGGGCAGCCCGTCGGAGGGGTCCCCGCGCAGCATCGCCATCTCCGCGTACGCCGCGCCCGCCCGCTCCCGGGGCACCCCGAACTTCTCGGCGACGTCGTCCGGGCCCAGGTTCTCGGCCTTGTTCAGCCCGCGGCCGATGTACAGCAGCCGCACCGGCGGGGCGTCGCGCACGATCTGCATGAGGTCCCGGTCCCCGGACACCCCCAGCACCGGGTCGGAGGCCTCCCGGTGGGCCAGGGTCCCGATCACGTCGTCGGCCTCGCAGCCCACGGCCCCGCCGGTCGCGATCCCCGCCGCGGCCAGCACCTCCATGATCAGCGGCACCTGCGGGGCGAGGGTGTCCGGCACCTCCTCGGGCACCCCGGCCGGCACCTCGTCGCCGGCCCGGCCCGCCTCCACCCGGTGCGCCTTGTACGACGGCAGCGCGTCCACCCGGAACGCCGGCCGCCAGTCCAGGTCGAGGCAGGCCACCAGCCGCACCGGGCGGTGCTCGGTGACCAGCCGCGCGATCATGTCGGTGAACCCGCGCACCGCGTTCACCGGCGTCCCGTCCGGGGCGGTGACGCTCTCCGGCACGCCGAAGTAGGCACGGAAGTACATGCTCGCGGAGTCCAGCAGCATCAGCGGGCGCTCACTCATGCCGCGAGTCTGGCACCGCCGCCGTACCCGGGTGGGCGCCGGACCCGCGCGGACCGTGCAGAATGCCCGGTGTGGAGAACAGCGGAACCACCACGAACAGCGGACCTGCTGCGGTCACCGGCCGCGACGACTGGACCGCCGAGCGGGACCTGTTCGTCGTCACCGAGCAGCGCGGTGGCCCCGCCGAGGACGCCCTGGCCGACACCGGCCCGCTCGCCCGCGAGTTCGCCGCCCTCACCGGCGCCCTGCTCGCCTCCGGCTCGGTCGCCGACGTCCTCGCCCGGGTCGTCGCCGCGGTCCGCCGGGTCGTGCCCGGCGCGGACATGGTCAGCGTCACCCTCCGCGACGGCGACGGCCGCTTCCACACCCCCGTCGAGACCGACCCCGCCGCCTCCTCGATCGACGAGGCCCAGTACACCAGCGGCTGCGGCCCCTGTGTCGAGGCCGCCCGCGCCGACGGTCCCGCGCTGGCGTTCTCCGACGACCTCGCCGCCGAGAGCCGCTGGAGCGACTTCGCCCACGCCGCCGTCGGGCACGGGTTCCACTCGGTGCTGGCGGTCTCGCTGATCCCCGACGCCGAGCCGCCGCGGCTGCCCGGCGCGCTCAACGTCTACGCCACCGACCGCCGGGCGTTCACCTCCGCCGACCGCGACCGCCTGATGCTGCTCGCCACGCACGCGTCGCTGGCCCTGGCCACCTGCGTCGCCGTGTCCGACGCCGGGCTCCAGGAGACCCAGCTGCGCCAGGCGATCGCCTCGCGCGACGTGATCGGCCAGGCCAAGGGCATCCTGATGGCGCGCCGCGGGCTCACCGCCGAGGAGGCCTTCGACGTGCTCCGACGCACCTCCCAGGACCTCAACGTCAAGCTCGTCGAGCTCGCCGGGACCGTCACCGCGCACCCCACCGCGCTCGACACCGACTGACCCGCCCTCCGGCTCCGCAGGCGTCGGGTCACGCAGCGCGTCCGGACGCCCACCGGCTTCCGCCCGGCCCACGCCGCGGTGCTCCGGGTGGCGGTCGTGTACCCCCCGTGCCCGCCTACGCTCACGGTCATGACCGATGCCGTCCCCACCGAGCTGCTCGCCGACCGGCTGCGCCGTGCCGGTGAGCACGCCGCCGAGCAGGGCACCGACGTGCTGTTCCTGACCCCGGGAACCGACCTGCGCTACCTGACCGGGTTCGACGGGTCCTCGCACGAGCGCCTGACCTGCCTGATCGTCCCGGCCGCCGGGCACCGGGCGCCGCCCGCGCTCGTCGTCCCGTCGCTGGAGGCGCCCGGGTTCGCCGGTGTGCCGCTGGAGGCGCTCGGCATCGACCTGGTCACCTGGACCGACGGCGAGGACCCGTACCTGCTGGTCAGCGACCTCGCCGGCGGCCCCACCCGGATGTCGGTCGACGACGACATGCCCGCCCGCCACGTCCTCGGCCTGCGCCACGCCTTCCCCGACGTCCCGCAGTACCTCGGCGGCACCGTGCTGCGCGAGCTCCGCATGCGCAAGGACCCGGCCGAGATCGACCGCCTGCGCGAGGCCGGCGCCGCCATCGACCGGGTGCACCGGCGGATGGGCGAGTTCCTGCGCCCCGGCCGCACCGAGGCCGAGGTCGGCGCCGACATCACCGCCGCGATCATCGCCGAGGGCCACACCGAGGCCGCGTTCGTCATCGTCGGCTCCGGCCCCAACGGCGCCAGCCCGCACCACGACGTCTCCGACCGCGTGATCGAGGCCGGCGACGTCGTCGTCATCGACATCGGCGGACCGCTGCCCGGCGGCTACAACTCCGACTGCACCCGCACCTACGCCGTCGGCGGCGAGCCCGGCCCGGACGTCAAGGAGACCTACGCGGTGCTGCAGGAGGCCCAGGAGCGCGCCGTCGCCGCCGTCCGGCCCGGTGCCACCGCCGCCGACATCGACGCCGCCGCCCGCGAGCACATCGCCGCCGCCGGGCACGGTGAGCACTTCATCCACCGCACCGGGCACGGCATCGGCCTCGACGTGCACGAGGAGCCCTACATCGTCGGCGGCAACGACCTCGTCCTGACCGAGGGCATGACCTTCTCGATCGAGCCCGGCATCTACCAGGCCGGCAAGTGGGGCGCCCGGATCGAGGACATCGTCGTCGTCACCGCCGACGGCGTGGAGCGGCTCAACACCACCGCCCGCGACCTCGTCGTCCTGTAACGACCCCCGGGGCGCGTTCGGGGTCACCCTCCGGGTGTTCCCCGAGCGCGCCGGGCCCCGGTGGTGCCAGGGTGGGGGAGGTCCCACCCGCACCACGAAGGAGCACCCCGTGAACATGCCCGTGACCCAGCGTCTCGTCCGTCCCCGCAACGGGAAGGTGATCGCCGGGGTCTGCGCCGGGCTGGCCGACCGTTTCGGGATGGGTCGCAACACCGTGCGGTTCCTGTTCGTGCTGTCCTGCCTGCTGCCCGGCCCGCAGTTCGTCATCTACCTCGCCCTCTGGCTGATCATGCCGAGGAGCACCGTCTGACCGGTGTGAGCGCCGTCGCGGGGCCCCGGTGTGGACCCGTGACGGCGCCCCTGCCATCATCTCCCGCGTGATCGAGCCGACGACCGCCGCCGCCGCGCGCCCCGTGCGCGCCGCCGCGTGTCGCTGTCGTCGGGGTCCGTCCCCGCGCGGCTGACACCGCCGTCCCGGCTCACCGTCCGTGGACCGCTCGCGCCGCCCGGGTACCGACCCGCTCCGGACCCGTGTCCGTACCGGCCGCCCCGGCCCCGCACGCGAAGCGATCACCAGGTGCACACCCTCTCCGGCCAGACCGTCCTGGCCCTGCACGCCCACCCCGACGACGAGTCGATCTTCACCGGCCTGACCCTGCGCCGTCTTGCCGACGCGGGCGCCCGCGTCGTGCTCGTCATGGCCACCGGCGGCGACCTCGGCGAGTCCCGCCTCCCCCTGGAACCCGGCGAGACCGTCCCCGACCGCCGCCGCCGCGAGCTCACCGACGCCGCCGCCCTGCTCGGCGTGCACCGCCTGGTGCTGCTCGGGCACCGCGACTCCGGCCTGCCCGGCGGCCCCGGCCTGCGCCATCCGCGCGCCCTCGCCGCCGCCGACCCCGTCGCGCTCGGCCGCGCCGTCGCCGAGATCGTCGACGCCGAGGGCGCGGGCACCGTCCTGCACGACGACGACGCCGGCATCTACGGCCATCCCGACCACCGCGCCGCACACGCCGCGGGCGCCATCGCCTGCTCGCTCACCGGCGCCCACGGCTACCGGATGACCGTCGACCGCGAGCACCTCGCGCTGGCCGCGCGTGACCGGCACCTCGTCCACGGCGCCGCGCACGCCGCCGGCGTCGGCTACGGCCGGGTCACCGCCGAGATCGCCGTCGCCGTCGGGGGCGGCCCGGCCGAGCTCGCCGTGAAGCGGGCCGCGATGCTCGCCCACGCCAGCCAGATCGCCCCGGACGCGGTCGACGAGGCGGGCTTCGCCGCCGCCTACGGCTACGAGTGGTTCCTCCCCGGCGAGAACACCGGCGGCCGGGCCCGCGGCGGTGTCCTGGAGGCGCTGGGCAACGCCCATCTGCTCGCCGGGACCCGCTGACCGCCGCCCCGTCCCGCGCCGGTTCCCGCCCCGGGCCCGGTCCCGCGTCCGATGCCGCCGCGTCGGGCGGTCGCGGCGCTCCACTACGCTGTCCGCACGACCGCGCTCCGCCGCAGCACGACGAGCGGTGACCGAGCAGGTGCGGTCGGTACGGGTAGGGTCGCCCGGTCGACACCGATCGGGCGGGGGAGAGGACGAGCATGGTCGAACCGCCGGGCCCGGTCCTGGTCGTGGTTCCCACCTACGACGAGCGGGAGAACCTCGGTCCCGCCGTCGCGCGGCTGCACGCCGCGCTGCCCGACGCCGACGTCCTCGTCGTCGACGACGCCAGCCCCGACGGCACCGGAGAGCTCGCCGACGCCCTCGCCGCCGCCGACGAGCGGGTCCGCGTCCTGCACCGCTCCGGCAAGGACGGCCTCGGCGCCGCCTACCTCGACGGCTTCCGGCACGCGCTGACCGGCGAGCACCAGGTCGTCGTCGAGATGGACGCCGACGGCTCGCACGCCCCCGAGGACCTCCCCGCGCTGCTCGCCGCCCTGACCGACGCCGACGTCGTCCTCGGCTCCCGCTACGTGCCCGGCGGGCGCGTCGTGAACTGGCCATGGCACCGCGAGCTCCTCTCCCGCGGCGGCAATCTCTACTCCCGCCTCGCACTCGGCGTGCCGCTGCGCGACATCACCGGCGGCTACCGCGTCTACCGGCGCACCGTGCTCGAGCAGCTGCAGCTGGACTCGGTCGCCTCCCAGGGCTACTGCTTCCAGGTGGACATGGCCTGGCGGGCCCTGCAGGCCGGGTTCCGGGTCAGCGAGGTCCCGATCACCTTCACCGAGCGCGAGCGCGGTGCGTCCAAGATGAGCGGCGGCATCGTCGCCGAGGCGCTGTGGCGGGTCACCTGCTGGGGCCTGTCGCACCGGCTCGGCCGCGACACCCCCCAGCGCCCCGCGGGGCCGGTCACCGAGGGCGCCGCACACGGCTGAGCCGCGCGGCGCCCCCGGGTGCGCTCAGGCGCGCGCCGGCAGGGCCGCCAGCTCCGGCACCAGGTCGTCGAGACCCAGCGTGCCCTGCGCGAGCGCGGCGGCGTGCCACGCGGCGAGGTCGAACTCCTCCCCGCGGGCGGCGTGCGCGGCCCGGGCCCGCTCCCGCCCGGTCAGCCAGGCCCGCTCGCCCAGCTTGTAGCCGATCGCCTGGGCCGGTCCGCCGAGGTAGCGCAGCAGCTCCGAGTCGGCCATCGCGTCCCCGCCGCCGACGTGCCGGCCGAAGAACTCCCGCCCCAGCTCCGGGGTCCACCGCTGACCGGCACCGACCGGGGAGTCGTCGGGTACCGGCAGCGACAGGTGCATCCCCAGATCGATCACCACACGCACCGCGCGCAGCATCTGGGCGTTGAGGTAGCCCAGCCGCGACCCCGGGTCGGAGTGGTGGCCCAGCTCGTCCATCAGCCGCTCCGCGTAGAGCGCCCAGCCCTCCACGTCCGCGCTCACCGCACCCACCAGCGACGTCTGGAACGTCGACAGCTCCCGGCTGCGCACCGCCCACGACGCCAGCTGCAGGTGGTGGCCCGGGACGCCCTCGTGGTACCAGGTGCTGATCAGGTCCCAGAGCGGGTAGCGGTCGTCCTCGCTCGCGGGCAGCCAGGTCCGGCCCGGCCGCGAGAAGTCCAGCGCCGGCGGTGTGTAGTACGGCGCCGCCGCACTGCCCGCCGGCGCCAGCCGGGACTCGACCTCCCGCAGCCGGCCGGACAGGTCGAAGTGGACGCCGTCGAGCTCGGCGATCGTGTCGTCCATGATCTTCTGCAGGTGCGCCCGGGCGGCCTCCCCGCCCACGACGACCCCGGTCGAGCCCCCGTCGGTCTCCAGGAACTCCATCGCCTCGCGCACGCTGCCGCCGGGCACGATCCGCGCGGCCTCGACGGCCATCTCCTCACGGATCCGGCGGAACTCCGACCAGCCCCACTCGTAGACCTCGACGGTGTCGATGTCGGCGCCGTTCCAGAACCGGTTCGCGATCCGGTACCGGTCGGGGCCCACGCCGTCCGGGGTCCCCTCCGCGGCCGGCAGGTACTCCGCGGCCAGCCAGTCCCGCAGCTCGCCCAGCGCCGCCGTCGCCTCCCGCGCACCGCGGTCCAGGTCGGCGCGCACGGCGTCACCGACGGAGGCGTCCGCGGCGAACCCGGCGAACCAGCCACGGCCGCCCGCGTCGCCGTTCCAGGCGTCGATCTGCTCGGTCACCCGCACCACCTGGCGCGGCGCGGCGAACAGCCCGCGACGGCGGCCCTCGGCCAGCGACGCCCGGTACCCGGCGAGTGCCTCGGGGACCCGCGCCATCCGCGCGGCCACGGTGGCCCAGTCCTCGTCGCCGTCGACGGGCATGAGGGTGAACGCGGTCCGCAGGGTCGCCAGCGGTCCGAACAGCTCCTGCACCGCACGCAACGGCTCCCCGGAGGTCAGGTGGTCGAGCTGGGCGCCGAGACGCTCACGCAGCAGCCGCGCGCAGCGACGCTCGTCGGGGTCCGCGGGCTGCCGGGCGCCCGTGGTGGTGTCCAGCCGCTCCAGGGTCTCCCGGCAGGCGGCGACGAGCGCGGCGGTGCCGTCGGGGGAGAGGTCGGGCAGCTCGTCCTGCCGCTCGGTCCAGCCGAGGTCGCCGGCGAGGACCGGGTCGAGCTCGGCGAGGCGCCGGACGTGGTCGTCGGCGAGGTCGCGGACCGCTCGGGCGGGGCGGGAGGGGCTGGCGGTGCCGGTCTGCTGATCGTTCATCACCGGTCATCATGCCCGCACGCGACGGAGCCCGGACCCCCTGAGGGATCCGGGCTCCGTGGTCACCGGGTGGTGGTCCGGTGTGTGCCTGCGGTGCGGCCGGGATCAGGCGATCTCGGCGCGCCGCTCGCGCAGCAGCTCCAGGCGCTCGTCGAGCAGCTCCTCGAGCTCGGCGATCGACCGGCGCTCGAGCAGCATGTCCCAGTGCGTACGCGGCGGCTTCTGCTTCTTCTGCTCCGGCTCGGTCCCGTCCACCCGACGACCGACGCCGCCCTGCGGGGACTCCCACGTCGCGGGAGCCTCGGCGTCGTTCGCGAACGGCACCTGGAACTCGTAGCCGGACTCGGACACATAACGGACCATCTGCCGCGGCGCCAGGTCGTGGTTGCGGTCCGTCTCGTAGCTGACAGCCCCGAGCCGGCTGCCACGCAGAACGCGGTCGGCCATGCGTCACCCTCCTGTAGCGCGATGTCGAGGGAGCACCTCGACGGTTACGTCTTCGCCACCGGGTGTAACGTACGTGGAGCTACGGTATTCCGGCGGCAGGGCAGAACAGACCCGCTCGAGTTACCTCGCGGTAACCCGCTCTGCGCCCGATTGACCAGTGTTCCCTATCGCCGCCCGTTACACACTCCGATGTGACGTGTCAGCCATGTGTGACGGTGCCCACCCGGGTGTCGACGAGTGTTCATACAGCCGACCGGACCGGTGCACGGTCGGGGGAGCGCACCGGCAGCAATGCGACCAGTCCCGCCGCCAGGACCAGCACGATCCCGATCGTCCCGGCCCGGTCCGAGCCGAACACGTAGGTGAACAGGCCGATGAGCGCCGGCGCCAGGAACGACACCGCGCGCCCGGTCGTCGCGTACAGACCGAACAGCTGGCCCTCCTGCTGCGCCGGGCACACCCGCAGCAGGTACGACCGCGACGACGCCTGCGCCGGCCCCACGAACAGCCCCAGCACCAGCCCGAAGATCCAGAACATGGTCGGCCCGGACACGAACAGCAGGATCACACCCACCGCCACACTCCCGGCGAGCGACCCCACCACGACGGCCTTGGGCCCCAGCCGGTCGTCCAGCCGGCCGCCCATCACACAGCCCAGCGCCGCGACCACGTTGATCGCCACACCGAAGATCAGCACCTGGCCCGGCTCCAGCCCGTACACCGTCACCGCCAGGACCCCGCCGAAGGCGAAGACCGCGTTGAGGCCGTCCCGGTACAGCGCGCTCGCCCCGAGGAAGTACACCGTGTGCGGGCTGGCCCGGTAGAGCGCGCGCAGGTCGGCCACCAGTCTGCGGTAGGAGCCGACCACGCCCAGCTTCGGTGCGTCCGGCGCCACCGGTGGAGTCTCGGGCAGCAGGAGGAACATCGGCGCGGCGAACACCGCGAACCACACCGCCGCCACCAGCACCGCGATCCGCACGTCCAGACCGTCGGCGGTGGGGACACCGAGCAAGCCGCCGTCACCGGACAGCAGGAACGCGTACACCCCGAGCAGCAGCACGATCCCGCCGATGTAGCCCAGCGACCAGCCGAAGCCCGACACCCGCCCGACCGTCGTCGGCGTCGACACCTGCGCCATCAGCGCGTAGTACGACACGTACGCCAGCTCGACGAAGATCGACGCCAGCGCCAGCAGCAGCAGACCGAGCCACAGGTAGGACCAGTCGTCGCGGACGAAGAACATCCCGGCCATGCAGAGCACGACCAGCGCCGTCCACACCCCGGTCGCCCGCAGTCGCCGCCCCGTGCGGTCCGCGCTCTGCCCGACCACCGGCGCCATCAGTGCGATCAGCACCCCGGCGGCCGCGGTCGACCACGCCAGCCAGCTGTTCGCACTGACCGAGCCCGGCAGGTCCGCCCCGACGGCGTCGGTCAGGTACACCGAGAACACGAAGGTCAGCGCGATGTGCTGGAACCCCGAGGAGCCCCAGTCCCAGAGCCCCCAGGCCCACAGCCGGGATCGGCGGGGCGGGGCCGGCTCTGCGGTCGGAGCGGTCGAGGCGGTCACGGCGCGAGCGTATCGACGCCCGCGGGACCCGGCCTCCGATCATCTACGCAGGCGCCCACCCGGTCAGCTCCCGACGACGTCGAGCAGCCGGTCCGGCCGGTCGGACAGCAACCCGTCCACCCCGAGGGCCAGCAGCCGTCGCATCTGCTCGGTCTCGTCCACCGTCCACACGTGCACCTCGTGCCCGGCCCGGTGCGCCGCCTCGACGAACCGGCGGTCCGACGCCACCGGGATCAGCCCGAACATCGGCGGGACCTGCGCGAACACCCCCGCCGACGCCGGCAGCAGCCGGCCCGGGACGCCCCACGCGCGGGCCCGCAGCGCCACCACCTCGGCCTGCCCCATCGACGTGCACAGCCTCGGCCCGGCCAGCCTCCGGGCGACGCCCAGCCAGCGGGTGGAGAACGAGCCCAGGCACACCCGGTCCCAGGCGTCGGCGGCGTCGAGCACCGCCAACGTCGGCGCGACGACCTCGGCCGACTTCAGCTCGATCGTCACCCGCACGCCGGGGACCGCGTCGAGCACCTCGGCCAGCCGCGGCAGCGGCTCGGTGCGTTGTGTCCCCGTGATCCGCACGGTGTCGAGCTCCGCGGCGGGGCGCGCGTCGATCCGGCCGGTGCCGTCGGTGGTGCGGTCCAGCGTCGGGTCGTGGTGCACGAACGGCACCCCGTCGGCGCTGGCGTGCACGTCCATCTCGACGTAGCGCAGACCGTGGTCGGCGGCGGCGGTGAACGCGGCGACGGTGTTCTCGCAACCTGCCAGCTCGCCGATGTGCCAGCCACGGTGGGCGTAGGCGCGGGGGTGCGGACCGTCGAGGTACGGGTGGTGCACGGCGGTCAGCCTGGCACCTGCCCGATCACGCCACCACGGGGGAGCCGGAAACCCTCGGTGTCGATCAGGGGACGCATGAGGTCGCCGTGCGTGTCCAGCCGGGCCGGCAGGTCGTCGAGGGTGAACACCAGGTCCGCGGGCTCGCGGCAGCCCTCGACCTCCGCCCACGTCACCGGGGTCGCGACGGTGGGTCGCTCGCGGCCGCGCAGCGAGTACGAGGCGATGGTGGTCTTGGCGGTGTTGTTCTGACTCCAGTCGACGAAGACCTTGCCGCGCCGACGGGCCCGGGTCATCACCGCGATCACCTCGCGCCGGTGCTCCTCGGCCAGCCGCTCGGCCACCTCGCGGGCGAACCCACTGGTCCGCTCCGGATCGGTGACCCGCGCCGGCAGGTAGAGCTGCATCCCCTTGCCGCCCGACGTCGACGGGTACGCCACGAGTCCGTGCTCGTCGAGCAGGTCCCGCACCCACAGCGCCACCCGGCAGCACTCCACGATCGTCGTGCCCTCGCCCGGGTCCAGGTCGAACACCACGCGGTCCGGCGGGTGGCGTCCGTCGCGCGGGCCCAGGCGCCACTGCGGCACGTGCAGCTCCAGCGCGGCCAGGTTCGCCGCCCAGGCCAGTCCCTCGGCGTCGGCGAGAACCGCGAAGTCCGCGGACTCCGACCGGCCGCCGGGCGTCCCGACGCGGGCGGTGCGCAGCCAGCCCGGCGCGTGCCGGGCCACGTTCTTCTCGAAGAACGACGACCCCTCCACCCCGTCCGGCCAGCGCTTGAGCGTCGCCGGCCGGGCGTCGAGGTGCGGCACCATCACCTCGGCGACGGCCAGGTAGTGCCCCAGCACGTCGGCCTTGGTCGTGCCGGTGGCGGGGTAGAGCACCTTGTCCGGGTTGGACAGCGACGCCCGCCCGTACCCCTCCCGTCGCGCGGCCCCGCGCTGTGCCGCCCTCCGGCTCGCACCGTCCACCCGGACCTCCCGCCAGTCGTCGCCCGCGCCCTCGGGGTACCGGGAACCGGTCCGGACCGCGACCACCCCGGGCAGGCCCTGGTCGCGCACCGCGTCGAGCAGCCGGGCGCCCGCGTTCGGGTACGACGGCGCCGCCCGCCGGTGCGGCCCGTCCAGCGGCAGCTCCTCCAGCAGCGCGCGACGCTCCTCGGCGGGCAGCACCCGGACGTCGCGGCCGCCGGTGTGCAGGACGTCGGCCACCCACAGCTCGCCGCGGCCGGTCAGCTCGGCGTCGAGCAGGTGCCCCCCGGCGCCCAGGTCGGGCCCCAGGCCCCGCAGCGCACCCGGCGGGTCGAACGGCTCCCCGGCCCGGCCGTCGTCGTCCACGGGGCGCAGGGAGAGCCGGCCGCCGTCCACCCGCACCAGCACCCGGCGGCCACCGAAGACCGGGCGGACCGTCCAGCCGTCCCCGGTGGGCAGCCGGTCGGCGGGGCGCGGGACGGCCAGGACGACGTCGTGGGGGAGCGGCTCACCCCCGGCGTCCATGCCGTCGGGCTGGTCCCGGGTGCGGCGCAGCAGCCAGTTGTCCTTCCGCCCGCCGGAGCTGCGGTGCAGCAGCACGAACCGGCCGCGGACGCGCCCGCCGTGCAGGACGAACGCGATCTCGCGGTCGTTCCACTTCTCGGTGTCGTAGCGGCCGTGGTCCCAGATCGCCATCCCGCCGCCGCCGTACTCGCCGCGCGGGATCTCCCCGGAGAACTCGAGGTACTCCAGCGGGTGGTCCTCGGTCCGCACGGCCATCCGGACGGTCTCGGAGTCCTCGGGCAGTCCCTTGGGGACCGCCCACGACGCCAGGACGCCGTCGCGTTCGAGCCGCAGGTCCCAGTGCAGCGCCGTCGCATGGTGCTCCTGGACGACGAACCGGTCGCCGACGGTGCCCGGCGGCCCGGCGTCGTGCTCGGGCACCGGCTCGGGCGTGCGCCGCGCGTCGCGCCGGCGGCGGTACTCGTCGAGGGGCACAGCGGCAGCGTAGTGACCGGCACCGACACCGACCGGGTCGTCGTTATGACAGTTCCGGTGGGGCCGGGACGGCTCGACGTGCGGGGAGTGCCGGTCGAAGATACGTTCGACTCATGACCAACGACCACAGCACCGACGCCGTCGACCCCGGGACGGCCGAGAAGGACCCCGCGGACTGGACGACCGGCGACGAGCCGATGACCGGCCCGCAGCGTTCCTACCTGGAGACGCTGCTGCAGCAGGCCGGGCAGGACGCCCCGGAGGACCTGGACAAGCTGACCAAGGCCGAGGCCTCGAAGCGGATCGACGAGCTGCAGGACGCGACCGGCCGCGGCAACTGAGCCGGTCCGGTCAGGGCGCGACGAGTTCCACCTCGAAGCCCTCGGCGTTCTCCGCGAACAACGCGGTGTGGTTCGGGCCGCCGGCATGCGGGTAGGCCCCGGCGAACAGCTCGGACCACCCGTGCGCGGCGCAGTCCGCCCGCAGCGCGTCGAGCCGGGCGCGGCCGGACACGGCCAGGGCCAGATGGTTCAGACCCGGACGTGTCCGGTCGTGCACGCCGTGGACGGCCGGCGGCGGTCGTCGACCCACCTCAACAGCGAGCCGATAATGCACGTTATGACAGTTCGAGCGGTGCGGGCCTGCGCACCGAGGTGACCCTCCTACCCCCCGAACGGCGCCATGCCGCAAGGATCACCCGGCCCCGGTGCCTCCGAGACCTCCCGGCGTCCTAGGTTGGACGCGTGAAGGTCCTGCTGCTCGAAAACATCCACCCCGGCGCCGCCGAGGCGTTCCGACGCGACGGCTTCGAGGTCGAGACCCGACCCGGGTCGCTCAGCGGCGACGAACTGCACGACGCGCTCGCCGGTGTGCAGCTGCTCGGCATCCGCTCCAACACCACGATCACCGCCGAGGTGCTCGACGCCGCCAAGGACCTGCTGGCCGTCGGCTGCTTCTGCATCGGCACCAACCAGGTCGACCTCACCGCGGCCGCCGAGCGCGGCATCGCCGTGTTCAACGCGCCGTACTCGAACACGCGCAGCGTCGTCGAGCTGGTCATCGGTGAGATCGTCGTGCTGGCGCGGCGGCTGACCGAGAAGACCCAGCGGATGCACGAGGGCGTCTGGGACAAGTCCGCCAAGGGCGCGCACGAGTTCCGCGGCCGCACCCTGGGCATCGTCGGCTACGGCAACATCGGCACCCAGCTGTCCAACATGGCCGAGGCCATCGGCCTGCAGGTCGTGTTCTACGACACCGCCGACCGGCTCGCCCACGGCAACGCCCGGCGGATGTCGAGCCTGGACGCGCTGCTGGCCGAGTCCGACGTCGTCTCCATCCACGTCGACGGCCGCCCCGGCAACGCCGGCCTGTTCGGCGCCGAGCAGTTCGCCCGGATGAAGCCCCGCTCGATGTTCATCAACGCCTCGCGCGGCATGGTCACCGACGAGCACGCCCTGCGGGACAACATCCTGTCCGGGCACCTCGCGGGCGCCGCCGTCGACGTGTTCCCGGTCGAGCCCAAGGCCCAGGGCGACGAGTTCGACTCACCCCTGCGCGGCCTGGACAACGTCATCCTGACCCCGCACATCGGCGGGTCGACCCAGGAGGCGCAGGAGGGCATCGGCACCTTCGTCTCGCGCAAGATGCTCGACTTCGTGCAGCTCGGTGCCACTCCCCTGTCGGTGAACCTGCCCAACGTCGGCGCCCCGAACCCGCCCGGGGTGTTCCGGACCGCCTACCTGCACACCAGCACCCCCGGTGTGCTCGCCGACATCAACCGGCTGCTGGCCGACGCCGGCGTCAACGTCGTCGGGCAGTCGCTGTCCACCGGCGGCGACCTCGGCTATGTCCTGACCGACACCGACCAGGTCCTGCCCGAGGACGTGCTCTCGGCGCTCCGTCGGGCCGCCCAGACCGTCTGGCTGCGGTCCTACCGGCTCTGAGCGCTCAGGCGCAGGCGTTCGCGCCGTACTCCTCGACGTCGGAGGGATGCATCGGGCCGTGCAGCCCGTGGAAGACGACGAACTCGACGCCGGTCGGGCGGCGGAACAGCCCGCCCGTCCGGCGCCGGTACACCAGCGGCGCGCAGCGGTACCCGAACAGTGCTCGCGCCCACCCCTCGGCCTCGCCGCGCGCCAGCGGCTCCGACCCGGTGACGGCGAGCTCCCAGATCCCCACACCGGTCGCCGGGGAGCTCCGGTCCGGTGCGGTCGAGGCCACCAGTGTCAGTTCGCCGGTCCCCCGCATCGCCGGGACGACGGTCCGCGCGCGGTGCCAGTCGGCCACCGGGTGCGGGTACGGGTAGGTCAGCAGAGCCTCGCGCAGCGCCGTCACGGGTCCCCCGTGCTGCTCGTGGATCAGCTGCGCCAGCTCCACCGACCGCTTGCGGCGCAGGTCGGCGTTGACCAGACCGGCTTCGACCGTCATCCCCGTGGCCTCATTTCCGTCCCCGCGTCCCGGGACGGACCTCCGGCGCTGAGGCGGCGCGGTGGGGCCCGACGCCCGGGTGGGAGGACCCTCGAACGGTCCGGCGTCGGCACCGTGTTCTACGGCTCGTAGCGCATTCTAGATCACGTGCGGCATCCGGGCGAGAGCGGGATCACATGATCGTCGGATCACACGAGGCGTCGGTAGTGCACGCTCAGCGGACCGACCGGGTAGTCGGCGAACGGCGGGCAGACCGTGAAGCCGAAGCGCTCGTAGAGCCGCCGCGCCGGGGCCCAGTACTCCCCCGCGCCCGTCTCCAGGTACACCGCCCGGTGCCCCCGCCCGCGTGCCGCGTCGAGCAGCCGGGTCAGCACCGCGGCGCCGACGCCGCGACCGCGGGCCCGCTCGGCCGTCCGCATGGACTTGATCTCCGCTGCCGGGTGCTCGGGCACCGAGCCGGCCGCCAGCTCGCTCAGCGCGCCGCAGCCGAGGAGGGTGCCGTCGTCGTCGCGGGCGGCCCAGACGGTCACACCGGGCCCGCGGAGTCCGTCGAGGTCCAGCGCGTGTGTGCTCTCCGGTGGCCCCTGGGCGCGCATGTCGGAGAGGTGCCCGGCCAGGAACCGCTGGATCTGCGCTCCGGACAGGTCGTCGATGTCGATCTGCACGTGCTCCATCCTGGCCCCTCCCCCCGGCGGGCACGGCTCAAGAATTGCTCAAATAGCGCGCCGACCCATTCGGCACGCTCCTATCGTCGGTACATCGCACTTTGACCGGCGGCGGGTGGCCGCGAACCGACCGGCGAGGAGAACACCGTGGGCGCAGTCGTCGCAGTACTGCTGGTCATTGTCCTGATCGGCCTCGCCGTCCTGATCGGAACGCTCCGTGAGGTGCGTCCGACCAGGCCGAGTGTGGTCCGGGCGCGGGAGTTCCGCCGTTCCGCCCGGCCGGGCGCCCACGATTAGGAGGACCTCCGTCGTTATGCTTCCGGAGATCCCGGGTGAATCCGGGGCGGCGAACCGGGAGGAACTGCAGTGGCGAAGGTCGAGACGATCCGGCTGGTCGACGACATCACCGGCGGCGACGCCGACGAGACCGTCGATTTCGGGCTCGACGGCCGCCGGTTCGAGATCGACCTGACCGCGGACAACGCTGCGGCGCTGCGGGACGCGCTCGCCCCGTTCGTCGGGGTCGCGCGTGCCGCGGGGTCCCCGCGCACCGGACGCAACGCGGGCGTGTCCGCGCCGTCGGCCGGGCGCAGCGGTGCGGACGGCTCGGACGCCGCGACCCGCGAGCACAACCGCGCGGTGCGGGCCTGGGCCCGGGAGAACGGCTGGACGCTGTCCGAGCGGGGCCGCATCCCGTCCGAGGTCGTCGAGGCCCACCGCCGCGCCCAGGACGGCGACGCCGCGGGCGTCACGCCGCAGGGCACGGTCACCGGCGAGCCCGCCGCCGAGGCCGTGCCGGCAGCCCGGGCCGTCCCGGACAGCGAGACCGGGGACGAGGGGCCCGCGGAGCGCAGGCAGTCCTCCGCGGCGCCCGCGGTCGAGTTCAGCGGCTGACCCCGCTCCCCGGGCCGGTCCGGCCCGGGCCCGCCGTCACCGGCTCGGTGACGGGATGCCCGGCGGCGGCGCCGGCAGCGGACCGGAGCTGTAGAGCCCGGAACGGTCCACGTCGCGACGTTCCAGGGTCGGGGTGACCGCGTTCGGCCGGTACGGCTGGATCGCCTGCACCTTGCCCCAGTCCCGCCCCGGGTCGCCCTCGAGGTAGGTGGGCAGCTCGGTCTGCTTGCCGATCACGGTGATCCAGCCCAGTGGGCCACCGGCCTGCGGGGACGACCACCCCTCCCCGTCGGCACGCATCTGGCTGCCGTCGGCCTGCAGCCGGTAGGCGGGGACCTCGGCGATGCCGCCGGAGGTCCGGAACGGGTGCAGGCACGGGCTGGCGAGCGACACCGGGTACTCGAGGAACATCGGCTGGTCGCCCACGACCTGTGACAACGGCGCCAGCTGCGGCGCCCGCAGCGGCGCGATGGCGAGCCAGCCGTCGGCGCCGAGCGAGTTGTCCTGCACGACCATCCGGACCTCGGTGGCCGCTCGGGCGGTCTCGGGCAGGTCGAACCGCAGCTCGCGCCACGGCATCTCCTCCACCCGGCCGTCGTCGAGGGTGGTCTGCTCGACGACGCGGACCCGCCCGTCCGACAACCGTGTCGCGTACTGGACGGTGAGCCGGTTCCCGTTGCCCAGGCGCCCGGCCGCGGTGACGACCAGCGGCGTGGTGCCGGCGCGCTGTTCGGCGGTCAGCATCACCCAGGGGGTGCGCAGGGTGCCGGTGTTGCGGTCGCCGCGGGGCAGGTAGCTGCCGAACGCGGGCGCCGCGTCGCTCCCCAGGCCGCCGGACAGGACGTACTCGAACCCGGAGGCCCCGGTCCCGCCGCCGGTCGGCGGGATGCCGTTGCGGACGAAGCCGCTGCCCCCGCTGTTGGGGTCGAGCAGCTGGGCGTCGGGGCTGTTGGCGGGGACGACGCCCGGCGGCAGCGGTGCCGGGGTCGAGGTCGGCTCCCCCGGCGGGGGCGGCGGGGCGACGGTCGGGAGCAGCCCGGAGCGGGCCGGAGCGGCCATCCCGGTCGGTTCCGGGGCGGGGGGCAGCACGCCGTCGACGGGGCGGCGCTCGGCGAACACCTGGCTGGCGAGCCCGCAGGACCCGCCGAACGGGTGGGACAGCGCGTCGGCGCCCATCGTCCAGGTCCCGGAGCGGTCCTGGATGGCCGAGACCATCGACCACACGTTGAACGTGACCAGGAGTCCGCACAGCACCGCCAGCGGTGCCGAGGTCAGCCGCAGCCGCCGTGTCGCCCGCAGCGCCGACGACGCGTCGCGGCGCCAGTCCCGGGCCCGGACCCAGCGGCCCAGCAGCGGGATCCGGCCCAGTGCCCGCTCGACACCCGCCAGCTGGTCGGGATGACGCTCCTCGCGGATCCCGCGCAGGTGCTCGACACCGGCGCCCGCGGCGAGCAGCAGCGCGACGAGCAGCAGGATCGTGGAGAGCTCGTAGCCGGCGACGGTGACCTGCTCGCCGGCCCACGGAACGCCCCAGTTGTTCGTGTACCACCACAGGTTCGGCCCGGCCGCGGACAGCGCCGCCACCAGGAACACCGCGGACAGGAACGCGAGCCGGTTGCGCAGCGAGCGCAGGACGTCCGAGCCGGTGGCGATCGCGGCGAGCGCCACCATGCCCGAGCCGAGGCCGACCAGGTCGCCGAAGTGGTGGGTCCACTTCGTCGGCGTCAGCGCGAAGATCAGCAGCGCGATCACGGTGCTGCCGATCAGGCGCTGGGCCGGGCCGAGCGCGGCGCCCGGGATCCGGTTGCGCCGGATCAGCACGACCACGCACGCCAGCAGGCAGAGGATGACCAGCAGGATCGGGAACCGGCGCGCGATGGACCCGTCCGCGAGCCCCTCGAACAACGGCGCGTAGCGCTGGGCGATCTCGGTGTACCACGGCCAGTCCGGGCCGATGTCGGACCGCAGTCGGGTGGAGTCGACCACCGCTGCCCAGCTCTGGTCCGCCCAGGCGATCATCAGGATCGCGGTGCCGGAGGCCAGCAGCGGGGCGAGAACGGGGACGGCGCCGACCGCCCGCACCCGGGCCGACAGCAGGTGCCACAGCGGACGCACGCCGGCGATGAACGGCGCGATCGCGATCAGCCCGGCCGGGTTCGCCCCGACCGCCATCGACGCCGCGAACAGCCCCAGGGCGACCGGCAGCAGCCGCTGCAGGGCCAGCGCCCGCTCCACGCACACCAGGGCGAGCAGCGAGCACACGACGACGACCGGCTCGGGCCGCAGCCCGGAGTTGTAGGCCATCCAGAACGCCAGGAACACCATCCCGGCGGCCCAGGTCGCCGCCCGCGAGCGGCGGGCCTGACGGCCCAGGCGCGGCAGCAGGCCCCGGGAGACCAGCCACCAGGCCATGATCCCCATCAGCACCGAGGGCAGCCGCAGCCACAGCAGCGAGTCCGAGACCCGCACCCACAGCGCGTAGAGATCGTAGAACCAGCCGAACGGCGCCTCCGCGGCGTCGTACCAGCGGTAGTAGTTGCCGACGTAGCCCGAGGTCGGGACGTCGCGGACGATGCCGAGGGTGAACCCGTCGTCGGAGGTCTGGCCCCCGATCGCGGCCCACCCGACCAGCACCACCGTGACGATCAGGTCGATCGGCCGGGGCCTCGCACGGGACCACCAGCGGCGCAGCCGCGGCGGCCACCGCCCGGCGAGACCGCCGATGGCGTCGCGCCCCGCCCGGTGCGGGCTGCGGCCCAGGTGCCGGTCGACGCCGGCCAGCGCGAGCAGCGAGCCCAGCAGCGCCACCACGGCGACGACGGTGGCCGCGGTCTTCCACACCGACGGGCTGGTGTCGAAGCGGGTGTCCGGGGTGATCCGGACCGCGGTACCGGCCGTCGGGTCGAGCGCGGTGTCCAGGTCGGAGTAGATCCCCACGACCTGCGGCCGCAGGTCGCCCTCGAAGGTCTGCGCGCCGGAGCCCAGGTCGATCGTGGTGGACGTGCCGTCGGAGGTGATCCGGACCTCCGACGGGCCGGCCCGCAGCGGCGCCGTGGCGAGCTGCTGGCCACGGTCGACCAGCGCCAGCTGGCCGTCGGCGACGGTCAGGACCATCCCGGAGCGGGCGCCCTCCGGCGACTCCGGCGGAACGGTCGACAGCACCGTGGCGGAACCGTCGGTGCGGTCGTCGAGGCTGCGGATCGCGTCGGCGGGGACGACCACCGACATCGTCTCCGGGCGCAGCGCGACCAGCGGCGCGTTGACGTCGGCGGTGCCGTCCGCCACCGACGGCCAGACGATCGTGGTCGTGTGCTGCACCACGGGCAGGAAGGGCACCGCGACGGCGAGCACGAACGCCAGGAGACCGAGCCGGCCCGCCCAGTGCAGGCGTCGACGGTCGCGGAGCGTGTCGACCGGAGCCGGCGCGGCGACCGTCGCTTCGGAGGTGAGCACCGAACGACGGTAGCGGCCTCGCTCCGCGTGATCCGGGGAGCCCCCGGGGGTGATCAGCCCACCGGGACGCGGTGCCGGTCGCGGAACCGCCTGCCCTGCAGCCACCACCCCAGCACACGGGTGATCCAGGGCAGCATCACGTACACCATGACCGGGGTCAGGACGATCGTCGTGACCGCCAGCCGCGGCACGACGGGCCAGTCCGCGAGCAGCGCGCCGAGGGTCACCGTGGCCAGGAGGTTCATCGGGAAGAAGACGAGCCAGATCGTCGTCGCCTGCTTCCAGCGCGGCGGTGTGACCTGGGGCGGGCCGGCCGTCTCCACCGCGGTGGGCTGGTCGAACCAGCCCTCGATCCCGGTGCGGCGCTCGGCCCGGGTCATCTCCGCCAGGCCCTGGGCGGACCCGAGCCACCAGCGGCGCTCGGGGCTCGCCTCCCAGCGCCCGAGCGACTCCGGGGAGTCGAAGCGGGCCAGCATGTGCCACTCGTCGGAGCCGTCGCGGCTGCGGACCCAGCCGCCGCCGAGGAAGCCGGGGAACCCCTCGGCCATGAGCAGGCCGGAGCGGATCCAGGCGGTCATCTCCGCGGCGTGACCGGGGTCGGCGCGACGGGTGAACGAGACCGTGACGGGGTCGCCGCCGGTCGGAGCGGGAGCGGACGCGGCGGCGGGGGTGGTGCCGTCGGCCCGGTCGCGGGTGTCGAGGGACATGCCCCTCATGGTGACCGCCGACCCGGCGGACTCCCAGCCCGGCCGCACGACATCACTCCGGGACACTCTCCGGAGCCCGCTCCCCCGCCGTCCCGCGTCGAGAGGTCCCGCCGTGCCCGTACCCGTCCTGCGCCGGGCCACGGTCCGTGACGTGCCGTCCGTCGTCGCGCTGCTGGCCGACGACCCGCTCGGCGCCACCCGGGAGACCCCGGAGGACCTGGCGCCCTACCTCGCCGCGTTCGCCGAGCTCGACGCCGACCCGCGACACCTGCTCCTGGTCGCCGACGACGACGGCACGGTCGTCGGGACCCCGCAGCTCAGCCTGCTGCCGGGCCTGGCCCGCCGCGGCGCGCTGCGGGCACGGATCGAGGCCGTCCGGGTGGCCGCGGGCCGGCGCGGCGACGGGCTCGGGGCGACCATGGTCCGGTACGCCGTCGACGAGGCCCGTCGACGTGGCGCGGCGCTCGTCCAGCTCACCTCCGACCGGTCCCGTACCGACGCCCACCGGTTCTACGAGCGCCTCGGGTTCCTCCGGACCCACGACGGCTTCAGCCTCCCCCTCACCTGACGGCCGCTCCCCCGGCTCGGCTCGGTTCTGGCCGCTCTGTTGTCGTCGTTTCGACGACCACGAGTAGGCGTCAATGAAACATTGACCTCAGAGGAAACCGAGGCGCCGGCGGCGGGGATCCGGACCACGAGCGGGTCTCGACAGCCGTGGGGGCATTCCGGTTCGCCCCCGTCCGGCCGCGGGAGGTTCAGCGGGCCCTGGACAGGCCCGGTCGTGCGTGGCCGCCGGATGGTCCGTCCCCGCCGCGGCGACCCGCACAGGGCCGTCCAGGGCGCCCCCAGCGCCTCCTGAGCCTCCTGGGCCTCCTCCGGCGACGACCGGCACCCCGGGGCGCCACCGGCGCGTGGCCCGGCCGCCGGCACCGCGGCCGTCGTCGTGGCCCGCTCCCCCGCGACACGCCGGTGTCGCGCAACGGTTGACCGCGCGTACGCGTCAATGAACCATTGACATCATGAGATACGACGAAGCGCAGCGCTGGCTGGAACGGGCCGACCCCTCGATCGCGAAGAAGCGGGAGTCCATCACCGAACAACTGGACGGGATGAAGGAGCGGGCGGCCGACGGCGTCCTCACCCACGACGGGGCGGCCGCCTGGTACGCCCTGGTGCAGGAGATGCGCCGGCTGGCCGACTACTACGAGCGCGACCTGATCCGCACCCTGCGGGCCGGCGGGATGACCTGGAAGGAGGTCGCCGACGCCGTCCAGGCCCAGCTGTCGAGCCGACAGGCGGCCCAGGCCAAGTGGAAACGCCTGGTCGACCCGACCCGGCGGACCACCAACGGGAACATGCGCCGAGGCGGACGTCCCCGCCAGGACCAGGTCCCCCGGCACGACGGGTCCACGGAGCCGGACGGGAGCGCCGGTCAGGATCGGACGGAGTAGTCACCCCTCCCCCGGACGGCCCTGTCCGGTGACGGTGCGCAACCTCCGGTGACCGTCGTCGTTGATCCTCGTGACGACGGCATCCGAGGAGGCGGCTGGTGGCTGGACAGGGCAACGACCGGCGCAGGTGGGCGGCGGTCGTCTCGATCGCGGTCGCGGTGTGCACGGTCGGCCTCGCGCTGGTCCCGCCCGCCCAGGCGGCGGCACCGGAGCCCGAGCAGGTCGCGTCGGTGCAGGACCTGCTGGACCCCTCCCCGCCCGGGTCGAACGACTGGGGCTGCCGGCCGTCGGAGGAGCACCCGGAGCCGGTCGTCCTCGTCCACGGCCTCTCGGCCAACCAGGGGAACAACTGGGCCTACATGGCCCCGCAGCTGGCCCAGCGCGGTTACTGCGTGTTCTCCCTGACCTACGGCCGCAACCCCCTGGCCCCGCCGCCGCTGACCCAGGTCGGCGGGCTCGCCCCGATGGAGGACAGCGCCGCCGAGCTCGCCGCGTTCGTCGACCGGGTGCGCGGGGCCACCGGTGCCGCGAAGGTCGACATCGTCGGCCACTCCGAGGGTTCGCTGATGCCGAACCACTACGTCCGGTTCCTCGGCGGCGCCGAGAAGGTCCGGCGCTACGTCGGCCTGACCCCGCTCTGGGACGGCACGAACACCGCCGGGCTGGCGTTCCTGAACCGCACCGGTGAGCAGCTCGGCCTCGGCCCGGCGGTCGGCACCGTCCTCGACCCGCTGTGCGCGTCCTGCCGTCAGTTCCTGCGCGGCTCGGACTTCCTGCAGCGCATGAACTCCGACGGCGGGCCCCGCGCCGACGGCGTCGACTACACGATGATCCTCACCCGCTACGACGAACTGGTCGTCCCCTACACCTCGGGCCTGCTCGACGGCGCGCACAACATCGTCCTGCAGGACGGCTGCCCCACCGACCTCGCCGAGCACGTCGCCGTCGCGTTCGACCCGGTCACGCTGCAGCACGTGCTCAACGCGCTCGACCCGGCCCATGCGAACCCGGTGCGCTGCCTGCCGGTGGGCCCGGACGCACCCGCGGCATCCTGACCGTGCCACGCTGTCGCCCGTGACGGCGGTGACGACGGCGGAGGACCTGCTCGCGGCGGCCCGGGACGGCGTGGAGGTCGGCTCGGCCGTCCTGGACGAGACCGACCTGCGGGAGACCGACCTCGCCGGGCTGGTCCTGCGGGGCGGTTCGCTCGCCGGAGCCGATCTGCGCGGCGTGCGGCTGGACCGGGCGCGGATCACCGGGACGTCGCTGGCCGGGGCCGATCTGCGCGAGGCGGACCTGACCGACGCCGTGCTCGGCGGGGTCGACCTGTCCGGGGCCCGGCTGGCCGGGGCGACGCTCGGCGACACCCGGTTCACCGGCTGCCGGATGATCGGCACCGTCCTGCGCGGACTGCGTGGGCTGACGGCGTCGTTCGTCCTGGACGACTGCTCGCTGCAGCTGGCCGACCTGCGCGACCTCGCGATGCGCGGGCTGCGGATCGCCGACTGCGACCTCTCCGAGGCCGATCTGTCCGGCGCCGACCTGCGCGACGTCCGGTTCGAGCGGTGCCGGCTGCGCGGCACGGTGCTGCGGTCCACCCGGCTCGACGGCGCCGACCTGCGGGGCTGCGATCTCGGCGAGGTCACCCCCGACACCCCGCGCGAGCTGCGCGGGGCGATCGTCTCCCCCACCCAGGCGGGCGCGATCTGCGCGGCGCTGGGACTGACGGTGCTCGAGCCGTAGGCCGGGTCAGCCGACGGGGCGGTCGAGACCGCCGCGGCGCATCGCGTCGTCGACCTGGCCGGCGATCCACGGGTCCTCGTCGCACTGCGGGCCGGCCGCGGTGAGCGGGCCGAGCCGGACGACGTCCGCGGCGCGGCAGAGCGGCGAGGTGCCGGCGAGTTCGTCGTCGCCGGTCTGGTCGTCGGGGACGACGGGGCGCGAGGCGTCCGCGACCCGGTCCTGCCGGGCCGCCTCGTCGCGGTGGTAGGCGGCGAGCTCGGCGTCCCCGGCGGCGCGGGCCGCGTCGGCCCGGGACCGTGCCTGGTCGCGCAGCTCGGCGGCCACGGTGCTGACCCGGTCCGCGGTCCGTGCGTCGCCCGCGCGGGTGGCGGCGTCGCGGGCCCCGCCGACGGCGTCCAGCACGATCTCACCGCGCCCGGGGACAGCCACGGCGTCGGTCGGGTCGACCGCTGTGCCGTCGACCGCCGTGCCGTCGGCGGCCGCGGCGGTGGGGGTGAGATCCCGGGCCGGGTCCGTGCCGGCGACGCCACCGACGAGGGCGGCCGCCAGACCGGCACCGCCGACCAGCGGGACGGTGCTGAGAAGGGCCAGGCGGCCCGGCGTGGTGCGTGGACGTCGGTGCCGTGCGCTCATCGTGATCGCCTCCTGCACTGTCGGTAGCCGGAGCCGGAGGGGCTCAAACCTGCCTCGCCCGGCCGGGCCTCAGCAGGGGACGATCACGAACCGGACGACACGACAGACGACGCCCTCGGTGCGCGGGGTGTCCCCGGTCGGGGCGGGGGTCGCGGTCCGGGCGTCGTCGGGCGCGGTGCCGGTCGGCGGGGCCGGGGTGGTGGTCGGGGCGGGCGGCGTCGTGGGTGTCCCGGTCGGGGGGACGGCGGCGCGACGGCGCGCGTCGGCCTGCTCCCGGGTCCGTTGCGCGGCACGGTCCTGCGCTGCGCGCTGCTCCGCGGCCAGACGCTCCCGTGCGGCGGCCTCGGCGGCCTCGGCGGCCCGGCGCTCCTCGGCGATCCGGCGCTCCTCGGCGATCCGGGCCGTGGCCGCCCGCACCGCCCCGTCGGCGACGGCGGCCGCGCGCGTCTCGCGGGCCGCGACCGGTGCCGTGGTGGGCGCGACCCCGGTGCCGGAGCCGTACCAGCGCGACGGCATCGGGATCGACGAGGCGTCGTCGACGGTCGAGCCGGACGCGAAGGTCGGTACCGGGACGTGGTCGTCGACCCGCTGGTCCGCCGGAGCGACCCCGCCGAGCACCCCGGTCCCGAGGAGACCGGCGACGGTGACCGACGCGACCAGCACCACCGGGACGACCCCGGCCAGGGTCACACGGAGACGCCGGCGGCCCCGCGGCTGCCGGGCCCGGCCCTCGACCGGTCGTGGCGCGTCCCACGGGCCGACGGGCGCCGTCGCGGTCGCGCCCCGGGAGCGGGCAGCGGAGCTCGGCCACACCTCGGGCCCGGCGGGGTCCGGGCCGGCCGGGCCGGGCCCGCCCGGCATCCGGTGCCGGCCGGTCACGTGGTGGAGCCGCTCGCCGTGCGCATGGGGTGATCGTCACCGGCGGGCGGCGGTACGGCCATGCACCGAACGGGTGTGTCGCCGTCGCGGGCCGTCCCGGTGGGGTGAACTGCGCGCCGCACGGACGGGCGACCGGGCTCAGCCCCCGAGCAGCGACAGCGCGGGTCCGGGCACCCGGACGTCGACGGGCGGGGTCTCGGCGATCCGCAGGCGCAGCCGGAGCAGCGCCCCGTCCGCGGCGCCGGTGTCCGGGTCGGCCGGTGTGACGGTGCCCGGGGAGACACCGGAGGAACCGCTGCCGGCCGGGTCGTCGTCCGGCGGCGCGGCGGACCGTGGGGCGGCCTGGGGCGGGACGGCCACGCGCGGGGCGGGCACCACCGGCCGCGGGACCGTCGGCCGGGACGGGGCGGACCATCCGGTGTCGTCGCCGGGTGCGGTGTCGTCGGCCGGGGGCGTGTCGTCCGGGGCGGTGTCGTCCGGGGCGGTGTCGTCCGGAGCGGTGTCGTCCGGAGCGGTGACCTGGCCGGGCGCCGGCGCAGTGCCCGTGCCGGGCGCGACCGCGAGGGGTCCGGGCGCGGTGCGGTCAGCCGGGCCCGCCGGAGCGGGGCCGTCCGCCCCGCCGGTCGTCGACGGCGGTGCGGCGGCGCGCGACGCACCACCCCCGCCGGACCGGACCGGGCCGGACCCGCCGGTGGCCGTACCCGGCGACCCCGGCTCCCGGGGCGACCCCGCCGTGGAGTTCCGGGGTGCGGCGGCCGCGGCGTCGGCGGCCGCCCGCACCGGTGCCTGCGCGAGCGGTGCCGGGTCGGCCATCCGCGCCGGGGAGCCACCGCCGGGCACGGCGGGACCGGCGGCGAGCGGCGCGGCCGGGCGGGGGCCGGTCTGCTCCCCCTGCTCTCCCTGCGCCGCGACGGGCTGCTCCCCCGGCGTCACGGTGACGACGACCGCCGCGGCGACTGCGATCGCCCCGACCACGGGGACCGTCACGGCCAGGACCCGCCTGACCAGTCCGGCCCCCGCCGCCCTCCGGTGCCTGCCGCTCATCGCTCGGTCCTCCCCCACGTCCGGTACCGCCCCGCGTCACCGAGCGTCGAGTCTGGACCAGACGGCGCTGCGGGGCCAGCCCGAACGGGTGAGCAGGAACGGTGTCACCGCTCCAGTGCGCTGTGCATCCGCGCGAGCCGGTCCGTGCGCTCGGCCCGCAGCGACAGCGCCGTCTCCAGGTCGACCGCCACGAACCGGGTGCGGGTGCGCGGCGCCGACTGGGCGACGACGTCGAGGTCCCCGGAGATCACCGTCGCCACCATCATGTAGCCGCCGCCGGACACCGCGTCCCGGTGCAGCACGATCGGCTCCACACCGCCCGGGACCTGGATGGAGCCGATCGGGTAGGGCGAGTCGACGATGTTCGACGGGTCCTGGCCCGCCCCGAACGGCGGCTCACGGTCGACGGTCTCCAGCTCCCCGCCGGTGTAGCGGAACCCGATCCGGTCCGCGACCGGGGTCAGCGTCCACGTGGTGTCGAGGAAGGTGGCGCGGCCCCGGTCGGTGAGCCGGTGGTCGTAGAGCCCCATCACGACCCGGACCTCGACGTCCTTCGCGAGCGACGGCCGCAGGTCCTCGGGTACGACGAGCCCGGCCCGGCCGGTGCCGGACCCGACGGGCAGGACGTCGCCCTCGGCCAGCGGCCGGCCGTCGAGCCCGCCCAGGGCGCCGAGCGCGTACGTGGCGCGGCTGCCGAGCTTCTCCGGCACGTCGATCCCGCCGGACACCGCGAGGTAGGCCCGTGCGCCGGCCTTGAGGTAGTCGAAGGCCAGCACGTCGCCCTCGGCGACGTCGAAGGACTCCCAGACGGGCACCGCCGACCCGTTGACCTTCGGGGCGATCGTCGCCCCGGCGACGGCGAGGGTCGCCGGGCCGGTGAACACCAGCTCCGGGCCCATGTAGACGATCTCCAGTGCGGCGGCGCCGTCCGGGTTCCCGACCAGCGCGTTCGCGCAGGTCAGCGAGTACTGGTCCAGCGCGCCCGACGGCGGGATGCCCAGGTGGTAGTAGCCGGAGCGGCCACCGTCCTGCACGGTGGTGGACAGACCGGGCTTGCGGACCTCGATGCGTGTCACGCGAGCACCTCCAGCAGGCGCTTGTTGTAGCCGTCGGGGTCGTCGAGGAACGGTTGCAGGTCGAACGCCACCGGACGGGCGGTGATCCGGTACTCCCCCGCCTCGGCGGCGGCGTGGAGCTGGTCGTACTCGTCGCGGTCGATGCCGCGGAACTTGACCATGTCCCCGGGCCGCATGAACACCATGTGCTCGGTGAAGTCGGGCTTGCTCTGGGTCGGGTCGTAGATCGGCGCCGGGGTGATGCCGAACATCTGGTAGCCCCCGGCGCCGCGCACCGAGTAGATGCAGGAGAAGCAGCCGCCGTAGCCGACGGTCTGCTTGGGGGTGTCGGTGCGCGGACGCAGGTACTTCGGCACCACGATCTGCCGGTCCCGGGGCACCATCTGGTACTTGAACGGCAGCCCGGCGCTCACGCTGTCGCTGCCGGGCGCGACCCTGCTGCGGGCCAACGCGCTGAAGAACGTGCTGACCTGGGCGGCGAACGCCGTCGCCGCGGTCGGGTTCGCGGTCCTCGGCGACGTCGCGTGGGCCGCGGTGCCCGCGCTGGCCCTGGGCCTGCTCATCGGCGGCCGGCTCGGCCCGGTCGTGGCCCGGCGTCTCCCGGCCCGCCTGGTCCGGATCGGCATCGCGGTCGCGGGCCTCGGCCTGGCCCTGCGGCTGTTCGTCCAGGCCTGGCTCTGAGCGGTCCGGCGTGGCCCTGCGCCACGCCGTGGGCGGGCCCTCAGCCCCGGCGGTACTCCAGCATCGCGGTGACCGGGCCGTCGGTGCGGTGCCCGTGGCGGCGCAGCCAGCCGTCGAGCTTGCCCTGCACCGTCGGCAGGTCCGGGCGCCGGTGCGGCTCGGTGCGCATCGCCTGCTTGAGCAGCGCCAGGTGTGCGGTGCGGCTCGGCAGGTGGGTGAGCTTCGCCCCCGCCGCGGCCGCCCGCAGCCCGGCGACGGCGTCGGCGGACTCCCCGCGCGGTGGGTGCCCGCTCAGCGCGAACGACACCGCCGCCGCGAGCTGCCAGGCGTCGGAGGCGGGCGAGGCGGGCTTCCCGGCCGCGGCCTCCGGCGCCAGGTAGTCCGGCGTGCCCAGGACGTAGCCGGTCTGGGTCAGCGTGGAGTCGCCCTGCTTGCGCGCGATCCCGAAGTCGATCAGGTGCGGGTGCCCCTGCGGGTCGACGACGATGTTGCCGGGCTTGATGTCGCGGTGCAGCACCCCGGCACGATGCGCGGTGTGCAGGGCGCCGGCGATGCCGGTCCAGATGCGGGCCGCGGAGATGTCGTCCACCGGGCCCTGCTCGCCGACGAGCTGGCCCAGGGACATGCCGTCGACGTACTGCATGACGATGACCAGCCCGTCCATGCCCTGCAGGCCCGGGTCGGACGAGGCGTGCAGCAGGTCGTGGATCTGCACGCAGCAGGGGTGGCGCAGCGCGCCGAGCGCGGCGGCCTCCCGGCGGATGCGCTCCTCGGTCTCCGGGTCCGCGGCGTGCGCGGACTTGACCGCGACGGTGTGGCCGAGCTTGGCGTCGTGGGCCAGCCAGACCCCGCCGAAACCACCGGCACCGAGGCGGCGCATCAGCCGGAACCGGGGCGCCCGCGGTGGACCGCCCGCCACGGGTGCGACGAGCGTGGGCCGGCGCGGCGGCCCCGCCGGCGGCCGTCCCGCACCGGAGGCCGGGCCGCGGGCCGCTCCCGGCACCGGGCCGCGCAGCGGACCCGCGGCGGGGTGCGCGGCCGGGCCGGTGAACGGCGGCGGTCCGGCGGGCGGGCGCCCGGTCGGGCCGGGGGCGTACCCGGCGGGCGGCGGCGCGCCGTACCCGGACGGCGGGCGGGGCGCGGCGGCGAACCCGGCGTAGGGCGCGGACTGCTCGACCGAGGACGGCCCGCGGGTGCCGTCGGTCCCGGCGGTGCCCGGGGTCTCGCGGGCGGAGAAGCGCTGGGCGAGCCGCTCGGCGACGCTGGGCGTCGCGGCGGCGCCGGACTGCGGGGCGAGCCCGTCACCGCCACCGCGCCCGGCCCGCGACGACCCGGTGCCGGTGCGTCCCGCGGCGGGCGGCTCGGCGCGGCGCGGCGGCGCGTCGCGCCCGGCGCGGATCCGCTCGACCGTCGCCCGCGACGGTGCGGGGAACAGCGGGACGATCAGCACCCCGGCCAGGCTCGCGGCGAGGATGCCGACCCACAGGTGCTCGGCGGTGCCCGCGGGGACCCCGCCGGTGAGCACGATCAGCGCGAACAGCGGGAGCCAGAAGAACTTGGCGGGCCAGCGGGGCCCGCGACGCAGCGCGGTGCGCGCCTGGACCGCGACGAGCACGGTCGCGAGCAGCGGCACGACGCCGAGCAGGGCGACGGAGGTGACCGAGGTGACGATGTCCCCGCCGATGGACCCGGCCACGGTGCCGCGGCCCAGGTAGCTGCTCTGGGTCCCGACGACGCTGCAGGTCTCGACCCGGATCGACGAGGTGGCCGACGAGCTCAGCCCGGGGACGGCCGGCACGCCGGCGGTGGCACGGCTGAACACCCCGCCCGCCCCGACGAACACCGCCAGCGGGAGCAGGCCCGCCGACAGCACTCCGATCCCGGCCAGCAGCACGGACTCGGCCGAGCCGTAGCCCGACGAGGACCCGGAGCCGATCCCCCGGCGCAGCAGCGCGACCAGCGCCGCACCCGCGGTGGGCAGCAGCCCCGTCAGCACGCCGAGCGCGGTGACCGACCAGGCCCAGTCCCCCGGGCACACGTCCGGCACACCGAGCCCGCGGATGCCCTCCAGAACCCCGGCGACGAGCGCCACCAGCGCGTCCACGCCCGTCCTCACCCCCGAACTCGCTCCGGGTGCGGCCACCCGGACTGCCCACTATCGCATCACCCGGGTGGGGCCCGGCGGAGCAGCGGGTGCACGGGGGCGCGCGCGGGCGGGTGCAGCGGGGTCAGCGCACGAAGAGGTCCAGGTCGGTGTTGAAGCGGTCGAGCAGCTCGGCCAGGGAGTCGCGGTCGTGGGTCGGCCAGTGCGCGATGACCTCGCGCAGCGGCGCCAGGCGGGCCTCGCGGACCTGCTCCCGGGCGGCGAGGCCGGCCGGGGTCAGGGTGACGCTGACCGAGCGGGGGTCGCGCTCGTGCGGGGACACGTCGACGAGGCCGGCCCGCGACAGGCGCGAGACCTGGCGGCTGGCGGTGGGCTTGGAGACGCCCAGCTTGCCGGTCAGCGCGGTGAGCGAGAGGGCGCCCTCGTCGTCGAGCAGCATGAGGACCGGGTAGGTGTAGCGGTCCACGGCGTCGTTCGCGCCGTAGCCGTTGGACCACACCGACTCCATGGTGCGGCGGACCAGCAGCGTGATCTGCTTCTCCAGCGAGTGCAGCGGGTCCTGGGTCGCCGTGGCGAGACCGCCGGTCGCCACGGTTGCGTCGTCGTCAATCGGGTCAATCGGACGTTCCGTCATGATTCGCATGCTACACACGTTGCGGACTGCAACATTGACGATCGCAATCACGTAAGCGGATCGAAAGGTTCGTGCGCCTTCACGCAACGATGCTCCGCCGAACGAGTGTGATCAGCGACGCCCGTCGTCGAAAGCGCTGGACGAACCGCCCGCTACCGGACGGAGCGCCCGCCTCGTGTTACCCACGTGTTGCGTCTCGCAATCATTAGCGTTGCAATCGATCTTACCGGGCGACGCGGCCCGGGCCACGAGATCGAGGAGGCGCTCAACCGTGTGCGGAATCTGCGGCTGGATCGACTACCGACACGACCTGGGGGCGGACGAGCACGCCCGCACCCTCGCGGCGATGAACGACACGATGTCCTGCCGCGGACCGGACCAGCAGGGCGTGTGGGCCCAGGGTCCGGCGGCGCTGTGCCACCGCAGGCTCGCGGTCATCGACATCGAGGGCGGCCGCCAGCCGATGACCCTCGACGAGGGCGGGGCCCCCGCCCTGCACATGGTCTACTCCGGCGAGACCTACAACTTCCGCGAGCTGCGCGAGCAGCTCGCCGCCGCCGGGCACCGGTTCCGGACCTCCAGCGACACCGAGGTCGTGCTGCGGGCGCACCGCGAGTGGGGCGCGAAGGACCCACGGGACGTCGCCCGCCGGCTCAACGGCATGTTCGCCTACGCCCTGTGGGACTCCGGCACGAACGAGCTGGTGCTGGTGCGTGACCGCCTGGGCATCAAGCCGCTGTACTACTACCCCACCCCGCACGGGGTGCTGTTCGGCTCCGAGCCCAAGGCGATCCTGGCCAACCCCGAGGCCGAGCGGGTCGTCGACGCCGAAGGCCTGCGCCGGGCGCTGGCGTTCGTCTCCGACATGTCCAACGCGGTGTTCCGCGGCATGCGCGAGGTCCCGCCCGGCTGCGTCGTGCGGGTCTCGCGGGACGGCGGCGTCCGCGAGGAGCGCTACTGGCAGCTCACCGACACCGGGCACACCGACGACGTCGACACCACCGTGCACCACGTCCGCGAGCTGCTCGAGGACACCGCGCTGCGCCAGCTCTACGCCGACGTCCCGCTGTGCACGCTGCTCTCGGGCGGGCTGGACTCCTCGGCGCTCACCGCGCTGGCCGCGAAGCACGTCGACGGCACCGTGCGGTCCTTCGCGGTGGACTTCGTCGGCTACGCCGACAACTTCGTCGCCGACGACGCGCGCGGTACCCCCGACTCCCCCTACGTGCACGAGGTCGCCGAGTACGTCGGGACCTCGCACCGCGACATCGTGCTGCGCACCGAGGACATGATGGACCCGGCCGTGCGCCGGGCCACGGTGCACGCCCGCGACCTGCCCGCCGGCATCGGCGACATGGACTCGTCGCTGTACCTGCTGTTCTCCGCGATCCGCCAGGAGTCCACGGTCGCGCTGTCCGGGGAGTCCGCCGACGAGGTGTTCGGCGGCTACCGCGACTTCCACGACCCGGAGACCGTCGCCGCGGACACCTTCCCGTGGCTGGCCGGGCGGATGATGAACGCCGACCAGTCCGACCCCGGGCTGTTCGACCGGGCCCTGTGGGACAAGCTCGACGTCCCCGGCTACCTCGACGACCAGTACCGGGCCGCGCTCGCCGAGGTGCCGGAGCTGACCGGCCCGGCCGCCGACGACCCGCACGAGCGCCGGATGCGCGAGATCTGCTACCTCTACCTGACCCGCTGGCTGCCGGTGCTGCTGGACCGCAAGGACCGGATGAGCATGGCCGTCGGGCTCGAGGTGCGGGTCCCGTTCTGCGACCACCGCCTCGTCGAGTACGTCTTCGGCACGCCGTGGGCGCACAAGAACTTCGACGGGCGCGAGAAGTCGCTGCTGCGCCACGCCACCTCCGACCTGCTGCCCGAGTCGGTGGTGCAGCGGGTCAAGAGCCCCTACCCCTCCACCCAGGACGACTCCTACGAGAAGTCGCTGCGCGACCAGGTCGCCGAGATCGTCGGGCAGGGCGACGACGCGCCCGTCGCGCCGCTGGTGGACCGGGCGGCGGTGCGGCGCAGGCTCGACGAGGGCGGTGGCCACGAGGCCAACTCGATGGGCCGCCGGATGCAGCTGGAACGCATCATCGACCTCAACACCTGGATCGGCGACTACGACGTGCAACTCTCGCTGTAGCCCCGTGGCAGGTTCTCCCCGTGGGTGGTTGTGTGGGTACCGACCCGCACGACCACCCACGAGGTGAGGCCACATGGGACTGACCCGCACCGACGGCCCGCTGTCGCCGTACGCGCCGACCACGGTGAACTACGCGATCGACGGCCCGCCGCACAAGCTGCTCATGCATCCGTTCCCGAGGCGGGTGCGGGCGGAGTTCGCCGGGCGCACCGTGCTCGACACCCGCGGCGGGTTCCTCGTCCACGAGTCGAACCTGCTGCCCGTGCTCTACGTCCCCGAGACCGACCTCGACCAGGACGTGCTGGTCGCCACCGACCACACCACGCACTGCCCGTTCAAGGGCGACGCGTCCTACCGGTCGCTCGTCGTGGGCGACCGGATCGCCGAGAACGCCGTCTGGCACTACCCCGAGCCCGTGGCGGCCGCACCCTGGCTGCGCGGGCTCGCCGCGGTGTACTGGAACGCCGCCGACGCCTGGTACGACGAGGACGAGCAGGTCTTCGCCCACCTCACCGACCCCTACACCCGGGTCGACGTGCGCCCGACCCACCGCGAGGTCGTGGTCACCCACGTCGCGACCGACGGCGTCGAGACGGTGCTGGCCCGCTCGGAGCACCCGTGGGTGCTGTCGGAGACCGGGCTGCCGAACCGCTGGTACCTGCCCGCCGCCGACGTCGCCGTCCCGACCACGCCGAGCGGGCTGCGCACCCGCTGCCCCTACAAGGGCGAGGCGCACTACGAGCACGCCGACCTGCCCGGCGGGACCCGGCTGGCCGAGGTGTTCTGGCACTACCCCGACCCGCTGCCGGAGTCGGCGCGGGTCGCGGGACTGCGGTCCGTCGCGGGCGGCAGCCGGGACGACGGCTCCCGGGTCGTGGTCACCGTCGACGGCGCCGAGGCCTGAGGGGATCCGGCAGCGCTCAGTCCTCGTCGGCGACGATCAGGGCCTCGATCGCGGGCAGCGCGGCCTCCAGCGCGGCGCGCTGGGCGGCGTCGAGCCGGTCGAGACGGCGGGCGACCAGCGCGGTGCGCTGGCTGCGGACCTCGCGCAGCCGGTCGAGCCCGTCGGCGGAGATCGAGATGAGCACGCCGCGGGCGTCGCCCGGGGCCGCCGCGCGCTCGACCATGCCCTGGTCGTCCAGCGCGGACAGCACCCGGGACATCGTCGGTGCGGTCACGCCCTCCCGACGGGCCAGCTCCGACAGGCGCAGCGGGCCGTGCTGCTCGACGGTGACCAGGGTCGACAGCTGCAACGGCGGCAGCGACTCGGAGCCGTCGATGCGGATCCGGCGGTTCAGCCGGCCCACGGCCAGCCGCAGCCGGGATGCCACCTCGTCGTCGCTCGTCTCGAAGCGGCTCGACACCACGGTGCCGCCGGAGCCGCCGGACTCGCTGCCCGATCCCTCACTCATCGCCCCATTCTGCCAAAGAAGTGATGAGCAATGGCATCGGCCCTCGGAGGCGGCGGGGGCGTGGAAGGGTCGGGGAGATGGAGACCCCCGACCCCGTCGCCCTCGCCGGCTCGCTGATCGCCCTCGGCACCCGGGGCGGCGGGGAGCGCGCGGCCGCCGACCTGCTCGCCGGCCTGCTCGACGACGGCGGCTTCACCGTGCGCACCGAGCCCGACCCGGCCGACCCGGCGCGGGCGAACCTGGTGGCGCGCCGCGGCGACGGCCGCCCGCCGGTGACCCTCACCGGGCACCTCGACACCGTCCCCGCCGACCCGGCGGGCTGGTCGTTCGACCCGCACGCCGGTGACGTCGTCGACGGGCGGCTGCGCGGGCGCGGCAGCACCGACATGAAGGCCGGGGTCGCGGCGCTCGTCGTCGCGGCGCTGCGCAGCGACCCGGCCACCCCGCTGCAGCTGGTGTTCACCTTCGGCGAGGAGACCGGCGGCGACGGCGCCCGCCTGCTCACCGGCCTGGAGCCGTCACCGCTGCTGGTGGTGGCCGAGCCGACCGCCAACCGGGTGCTGCACGGCCACAAGGGCGTGCTGTGGCTGCGGCTGGTGCAGCACGGGGTCGGCGCCCACGGGTCGCGCCCCGAGCTGGGCGACAACGCACTCGTCGCGCTCGGCCGGGTCGCGGCGGCGCTGCACGACCACACCTGGCCCGTCAGCGCCACGCACGGCGCCGCCACGGCCAACCCCGGGACGCTGCACGCCGGGCTGCAGCCCAACCTGGTGCCCGACCGCGCCGAGCTGGAGGTCGACCTGCGCCTGGTCCCCGGCCTGGACGCCGCCACCGCCCGCGACGAGGTCGCCGGGATCGCCCGCGCCGCGCTGGCCGCCACCCCCCACCGCGGCGTCCCGGACGTCGAGGTCCGCTTGGACCTGCCCGCCGTCGCGACCGACCCGGCCGACCCGCGGGCGGCCGCGGCCGCGACGGTGCTCGGGTACGGCGGGCCGGCGGCGTACGCGTCCTACTTCACCGACGCGTCGGTGCTCGTCGGGGCGCTCGGGGACCCGGCGGTGCTGGTGTACGGGCCCGGCGACCCCGAGCTGGCGCACGTCACCGACGAGACCTGCTCCGCGGCCCGGGTCGGCGAGGCCGCCGACGCCCTGGTCCCGGCGCTGGTCAGAGCTTGCGCAGCCGCACCCGCGTGACGTCGTGGCTCGGCCCCTTGGTCAGCACCGCGCTGGCCCGTGAGCGGGTGGGCAGCACGTTCTGCTCCAGGTTGGGCTGGTTGATCGTCGCCCAGATGTGCTCGGCCCGGGCCACGGCCGCGTCGTGGTCGAGCTCGGCGTAGCGGCGGAAGAACGACTGCGGGTCCCGGAACGCGGTCTCGCGCAGCCGCAGGAACCGCTCGACGTACCAGCGGCGGACGTCGGCCGTGGCGGCGTCGACGTAGACCGAGAAGTCGATGAAGTCCGACACGGTCAGCGCGCCCGCGACCGCGGGCTGGAGCACGTTGAGGCCCTCGACGATGAGGATGTCGGGGCTGCGGACCACGAGCTGGGAGTCGGGCACGATGTCGTAGACCAGGTGCGAGTAGACCGGGGCGCTCACCTCGGGGCGGCCCCCCTTGATCTCGGAGACGAACCGCAGCAGCTTGCGGCGGTCGTAGGACTCCGGGAAGCCCTTGCGCTCCATCAGCCCGCGGGCCTGCAGCTCGGCGTTGGGGTAGAGGAACCCGTCGGTGGTGACCAGCTGCACGTCGGGGTGCTCCGGGGAGCGGGCCAGCAGCAGGCGCAGCAGCCGCGCGGTGGTCGACTTGCCGACCGCGACCGAGCCGGCGATCCCGATCACGAACGGGGTGCGGGCCCCGCCCGAGCCGAGGAAGCGCCGGTAGGCCCGGTAGAGCCGCCCGCCCTCCTCCACGTGCAGGTTGAGCAGCCGCGACAGCGGCAGGTATACCTCGCGGACCTCGTCGAGGTCGACGAAGTCGCCGTAGCTGCGCAGCTGCTCGAGCTCCTGGGCCGACAGCGGCACCGTGGTCGAGGACGCGAGCTGCGCCCAGGAGCGGCGGTCGAAGTCCACGAACGGTGAGGCGCTCCCCCGGGCCAGCCCGGAGCTGCGCCGGCCGCCGTACTGCGGGGGCGCCGCGGCCGCGCGGGTCGCGCGCTCCGACGGGGGCGTCGGCTGCGGGGCGCTCACCGCTGCGCCGCGGTCGGGGCCCCGGCCACCGGCCCCCGGCGGCCGTCCGGGGGACCCGGTGGCGCGGGGAGCGGTGCGGAGGGCGACGTCGCCGTGGTCATGGCTGACCAACCTAGACCCCGGTCACGGCCCGGATCACCGTCGGGACGCCGTGAGATCACTCGCAGCTCCCGTCGGGCGGGCCGGGCGCGGCCGCCGTATCGTCGTGCACCGTTTCTCCCTGATGGAGGCCCTGAGCTCCGTGTCCATCCTGCTCTCCTGTCTCGGGCTGCTCGCGGTCGTCGCGCTCACCCTGGGAACCGCTGTCTCCGTCGCCTCGGAGTTCTCCCTCACCGCGCTCGAGCGCAGCCGCATCGACGCCGCCGTCGCCCGCAGCGACGACCGGCGGACCCGCTCGGTGCAGCGGGCGCACGCCGGCCTGTCGTTCCAGCTGTCGGGCTGCCAGCTCGGCATCACCGCCACCACCCTGGCCACCGGCTACATCGCCGAGCCCGCCGTCGCCGAGCTGATCCGGCCGGTGCTGGAGGCCGTCGGGCTGCCCGCCGGGATCGCCTCGGGCACCGCCACCGTGCTGTCGCTGGTCCTGGCGACGGTGCTGTCGATGGTGTTCGGCGAGCTGGTCCCGAAGAACCTCGCCATCGCCCACCCGATGGAGGTGGCGCGCTCGGTGGTGTGGCTGCAGGCCGGGTTCGCCGCGGCGTTCCGCTGGCTCATCACCGGCCTGAACACCGCGGCCAACGCCATCGTGCGCCGCCTCGGCATCGAGCCGGCCGAGGAGCTGCGCTCGGCCCGCTCCCCCGGCGAGCTGAGCTCGCTGGTCCGGGCCAGCGCCGAGAGCGGCAGCATCGACCCGGGCACCGCGGTGCTGCTGGAGCGCTCGCTGCGCTTCACCGACCGCGTCGCCGAGGACCTGATGACCCCGCGCGTGCGGGTGGAGACCATCGACGCCACCGACACCGTGACCGACCTGGTGGCGCTGGCCCGCCGGTCCGGGTTCTCCCGGTTCCCGGTCGTGGACGGCGACCCGGACGTCCCGCTGGGGCTGGTGCACGTCAAGCAGGCGTTCTCGGTCCCGCCGGCCCGCCGCGCCGACACCGCGGTGCGGGACCTGGCCCGGCCGGTCGAGACCGTGCCGTCGTCGCTGGACGGTGACGAGCTCATGACCCGGCTGCGGGCGGCCGGGCTGCAGACCGCCGTCGTCGTCGACGAGTACGGCGGCACCGCGGGCCTGGTGACCATGGAGGACCTGGTGGAGGAGATCGTCGGCGACGTCCGCGACGAGCACGACCGCGGCGAGCAGAACCGGGTGCGCCGCCTCGGCGACGGGGTGTGGGCACTGTCCGGGCTGATGCGCGACGACGAGGTCGACGAGGCCACCGGCTTCCGGATGCCGCACGGGGAGTACGAGACCCTCGCCGGGCTGGTCGTGGCCCGGCTGGGCCGCATCCCCGACGTCGGCGACGCCGTCGAGGTCGACGGGTGGACCCTCGAGGTCCTGCGCCGCGACCGCAACCGGGTCGCCGAGGTCCGGGTGGGGCGCACCACCGACCGCACCACCGACCGCACCGCGGCGCACGGGGCGGTGCCGGCGTGAACGACCTGATCGCACTGCTCGCCGCCGTCGCCCTGCTCGGTGTGAACGCGTTCTTCGTCGCCGCGGAGTTCGCACTGATCTCCGCCCGCAAGGACCGCCTGGAGGCCATGGCCGACGGCGGGTCCGCCGGGGCGCGGCGGGTGCTCGACGCCTCGCACGACCTGTCCCGGATGCTCGCGGCCTCCCAGCTGGGCATCACCATCGCCTCGCTGCTGCTCGGCCGGCTCGGCGAGCCCGCCGTCGCGCACCTCATCGACGGGCCGCTCGCCGCCGTCGGGGTGCCGGAGGCGTTCGCCTACCCGGTCGCGTTCGCGGTGTCGCTGATGATCGTCGTCGTCGCGCACATGATGCTCGGCGAGATGGTGCCGAAGAACATCTCGATCGCCGGTCCCGAACGCGCGGCGATCCTGCTGGTCCCGCCGTTCCTGGTGTGGACCCGGGTCACCCGCCCGTTCATCGACCTGTTCAACGCGATGGCCAACGGCACCCTGCGCCTGGTCGGGGTGACCCCGCGCGACGAGCTGGAGACCGCGTTCACCACCGGCGAGCTCGCCGAGATGCTGGGCGACTCGCGCCGGGAGGGCCTGCTCGACGACTCCGAGAGCTCCCGGATCGAGCGGACCCTGTCCTCGGCGGAGGCGACCGTCTCCGACGTCGTCGTCGCGCTGGAGGACCTGGTCTGCCTCGACGCGGGCCCCGGCGGGTCGACGACGGTCTCCGCGCTCACCGAGGCCGTGGAGCGGACCGGGTACTCCCGCTTCCCGATCCGCGGCGCCCAGGGCAGGCTCACCGGGTACCTGCACGTCAAGGACGTGCTGGACCTCGCCGACTCCGAGTCGGCGACGATCCCGCCGCAGCGGGTGCGCAGCCTGCCCTCGGTCCCGGCCTCGGCCCGCCTGGACGAGGCGCTGGCGACGCTGCGGGCGGCCCGGGCACACCTGGCCCGCGCCGTCGACGGGCACGACACCACCGTCGGCATGGTCACCATGGAGGACCTCACCGAGGCGTTCGTCGGCAGCGTCCGCGACGCCACCCACGCCCCCGGCACCCCGACCTGACCCGGGCGGGTCGTACCGTCGGACACCGTGCCCACGCCCTCCGCCCCCACCACCGCCGTGCCCGTCCTCGACGGCGCCGCGTGGCGGGCGCGGGCGGCGGCGCACCGGGATCGGGTCGCGGTGTGGACCGTGCCGCACCGCGAGCGGCGACGGCGCGGCGAGCCGCACCCGGTGTGGGACTTCCTGTTCACCTACTACTCCCACCGCCCCGCCCAGCTGGAGCGCTGGGACCCGGGTGCCGGAGTGGCGCTGGCCGACGCCGCGGAGCTCGCCGACCGCCCCGGCCACGTCACCCGGCCCGACGGCACGGTGCTGTTCGACCCCGCGGCGGCGCCGGCGCGGCTGCGGACGACGGCGGCGTTCGTGCACCGGCTGCTCACCGCGACCCGCTCCCGGGCGCCGCGGCTGGGCTGCTTCGGCCTGCACGAGTGGGCGATGGTCTACCGCACCGACGACGCCCGGCACCGCGACACGGTGCCGCTGCGCCTCGGGCGGGCGGGCACCGACGCCGTCGTCGAGTCGGCGCGGATCAGCTGCACCCACTACGACGCCTACCGGTTCTTCACCGACGCCGCGGCCCCGCGCAACGAGCTCGTCCCGACCCGGGAGCGGCAGGTCGACATGGAGCAGCCGGGCTGTCTGCACGCGACGATGGACCTCTACAAGTGGGCCTACAAGCTCGCCCCGGCGGTGCCGTCGGAGGTCGTGGCCGACTGCTTCGCCCTGGCCGCGGACGTGCGCGAGCTGGACATGCGGGCCTCCCCCTACGACCTGTCCGGCCACGGGTTCGACCCGGTGCCGATCGAGACGCCCGCCGGGCGCGCCGAGTACGCCCGCGCCCAGGCCGGGTTCGCCGAGCGGGCGGCGCCGCTGCGCGAGGAGCTGATCGACCTCGCGGGGCGCCTCGCCGGGGCCGGTGACCGGCCCGGGAACGACGACGGGGCCGCCGGGGAGGTCCCCGGCGGCCCCGCGATCGCGTAGCGGCTCAGCTCGCGACGAGCTCGTCCAGCAGGCCGGTGCGGGCCGAGGCGACCAGGTCGGCGAACTGGTCCACGCTCATCTGCACGCGCTGGCCGAAGTCGTCGGTGACCACGATGCGCTTCTCCGGCGCGGCGTCGTCGTCGACGTACAGCTCGGGGCATCCGCAGTTGCAGCTGCCGCAGAAGGTGGCGATGTGTCGCACTCGGGTGCTCCTCGTCGTCGGTCCGGGGTGGCGGGACGGGTGCCCGCGCCGTCGTGAGGGGTCGCGCACCCGGGCCCGCCGGTTCCGGGCGTCACCCGATGGGGTCAACCGGTCACCGTCGGGGCACTAGTGCTTCGGGAGGTCGGCCGGGTCGGTGCCCTCGATGAAGAAGTCGATGTCGTTGTGCTCGGAGGCGCCGTACGGGGCGAGGTCGGTGACGCCGTGCGCAGCGAGCACCTCGTCGTCGATGAAGGTCTGCCCGGTGGGGCGGGCCGGGTCGGTCAGGACGGCCACGGCGGCGTCGGCCATGATCTCCGGGGTGCGGGCCCGCCTGCCGGCGTCGTCGCCGCCGAGCAGGTTGACCACGGCCGCGGTGGCGATGGTGGTGCGCGGCCACAGGCAGTTGGCCCGGATGCCGTCGCCGGCGAACTCGTGCGCCCAGCCCAGGGTCAGCAGCGACATGCCGTACTTGGAGAGCATGTAGGGCGGGAACTCCCCGAGCCACTTCGGGTCGAGGTTGATCGGCGGGGACAGGGTGAGGACCTGCGCGTCGTCGGAGGCCTTCAGGTGGTCCAGCGCGGCCCGGGTCAGCAGGTAGGTGCCGCGCGAGTTGATCGACTGCATGAGGTCGTAGCGCTTGGGCGTGACGTCGGCGGTGCCGCTCATGTTCAGCGCACTGGCGTTGTTGACGACGATGTCGACCCCGCCGAAGGTCTCGACGGCGGTCGCGACGGCGCGGTCCACGTCCTCCTCGACCCGCACGTCGCCGACGACGGCGACGGCCTTGCCGCCGGCCTGCTCGATCTCGGCGACCGCGGTGTGCACGGTGCCGGGCAGACGGGGGTCGGGCTGGTCGGTCTTGGCCAGGATGACGGAGTTGGCGCCGCGGCGGGCGGCCGCGAGCAGGATCGCGAGGCCGATGCCACGGCTGCCGCCGGAGATGACGATGGTGCGGCCGTTCAGGTCCCGCTGGGCAGGCTGGGTCATGGGGTCCTCCGGTGACGGTGCGTCGGTGCACGTGCTCGGAGCGCACTGTAACAGTCAGATCTGACCGTTTCCGTGGAGGTGGGTCACACGCGCCGGTCGCAGTCGGTTCAGGGCGGCCGCGACCTCGTGCCGCCGCGGCACCGCGACGTCCACGGGGGCGCCCCGGGTGATCGCGTCGGGCCCCTCGCGGCGCACCGCCTCCTCCAGCCGGTCCAGGGCCTGTGCGAGGGTGACCCCGCGCAGGTCGAGGGCGGCCAGGGCGTACCCGACGCCGGTGGTCTGGCCGGGGTCGGCGAGCTGGGCTATCGCGGACAGGTCGATGTCGTCGGCGCCGAAGGTGAGCCGGCCGCGGCCACGGGCGGTCACCCGGCGCCGGCCGCGCACCGAGGCGTCCACGCTGCGGGGGTCGAACTCGCGGCGCGCGAACGCCGGGAACGCGGAGTCGCCCGCCTCGTCCGCCCGCCCGGCGATCTCCCGGGCCCGCCCGGTGACCTCGGAGGCGGTGTAGTCCTGCAGCAGGACCACCGTGTCGGCGCGGTCGAGGTACTCCCCCGACCCGCCCATGACGAGCACGGTGGACACCCCGTGCCCGCGGTGCAGCGGCCGGACCCGCTCGACGAACGGGACCAGCGGCTCGGCCGGGATCAGCGCGCGCATCCGGTCGTCGCGGATCATGGCGTTGGTGGCGGCGGTGTCCTCGTCGATCAGCAGCACGCCGGCACCGGCCTCCAGCGCCTCGACCGTGGCGGCGGCCTGGGAGGTCGACCCGGACGCCGACTCCGTCGAGAAGTCGTCGGTGGGGTTCCCGGACGGCAGGCCGGTGACGAAGGCCGACACGTCGACGCGCTGCACCGAGCGCTCGTCCTCGGCGCGCACCGACACCGTGTCGGCACGGGCGACGACGAGCTCACGGCCGTCGCCGGGGACGTGGTCGTACACGCCGCTCTCCAGCGCGCGCAGCAGCGTGGACTTGCCGTGGTAGCCGCCGCCGACGATCAGCGTGACCCCCTCGGGGACGCCCATCCCGGTCACCGTGCCGCGGTGCGGGACGTCCAGGGTCACCCGCAGCTCCGGCGGGGAGACGAACGGCACCCCGCCGGCCAACGGCCGGTCGTCGACACCGGAGGCCCGCGGCAGCACCGCGCCGTCGGCGACGAACCCGACCAGGCCACGACCGGCCAGCGCGTCGCGCAGGGCACCCGCGTCCTCGACGGTCTCCACGAACTGCTCGGCCGCGGCGGTGTCGGCGGTCTCCCAGCGCAGCGCGCCGAGCACCGCGCGGGGCAGCACGACCGTCAGCGCGGCGGCCGCGGCCCCGCCGTCGATCCGGCGCCCACGGCCGGGCAGCGGGACCGACAGCTCGGCGACGACCGTGCCGTCGGGCCGGATGCGGACCGCGCTGCGGTCGAGCACCTCCTGGCCGCCCGCGTCGACCCGCAGGGTGCTGTGCTCCACCGCGCGGCGCAGGGCGCGGGCGAGGAACCCGCCGAGGGCACGCGCGCGGACGGCGCCGTGGTACAGGCCGGGCGGCAGTCCCGCGGTCCGGGCGGGCACGGTCACCCGCAGCCGCGACGGCGGCGCGAACGGGTCGGCCTGCACCGTCCGGATCTCGAGGTCGTAGCCGTCCTCACCCGTCCAGACGCCGGTGAGGCCCTTGTAGGAGCGGTACGAGGCTCCGTCGAGGTCCTGCAGCCGGTAGCCGAGCGCGGCGACGTCGCCACGCCGGCGGGGTGCGTCCGGGCGGTCGTGCGGGGTCATGCGGGGTTCACTCCTCCACCGTCGTGGCGGCCACCCGCGGACCCGCCGGGCCCGGTCCGCGGCGGACCGGGCCCGGGCGCGGGTCAGCGCGCGGTGAACGCCTGGATCACCAGCTGGTCCCCGGGCGGGGTGGCGGCGCAGCCGGTGCCCTCCATCGGGACGAACAGCGAGTCGGTCTCGCCGGGCGGGTAGACGCGCAGGCCGCGCACGGCCGTCGGGCGGCAGGCCGCCTCGTCGAAGTTGCGCACGTTCACCACCCGCAGTGTCGCACCGGCGGTCCCGCCGGGGGCGAGGCGCACCGGGTCGCCGTGCCCGCCCTGCATCGCGGCGGCCGGGCCGATCTGGTGGCCGTCGTCGCCGCCGACGTAGGACACGCCGGGAAAGCCCCGCACGTAGCAGGTGCGGCCGCCCTGGTTGCGCAGCGTCAGCGTGACGTACGACGAGCCCGCGGCGCCGCCGCCCGGGTCGGCCGCGACCGAGCCGGCGAGCTCGGAGGTGTGGCAGCGCTCGTCGCCGCCCGCCTCGGCGCCCCCGGTGCCGGTGTGGGTGCCACCGTTCCCGGCTCCCCCGGCCGATCCGGTGCCCCCGGCGTCGGACACCGGGGCGCTCGTCGTCGGCGCGGCGGCGCTCGGGGTGGCGGAGGCGCCACCGGAGCCGGCGGCCGCCGGCCAGTCGCCACCGCCACCGCAGCCGGCCAGCACGGCGCCGCAGGCGGCGATGGTCACGGCCCAGCGGGCGGTGCGGTGCAGGACATACCCGTCCATGTCAGTCCCCCGATCGTCATGGTGTGTACGTCTCCTCGGACGTATCGGCACGCAACCGGTTGCCCCGATCCTTCGTGATGCGAACGAGAGTTCACCCGTCCGTTCCCGACAGGCGCCCGGTCGGTACCGTCCTGTCCCGTGTTGTCGCGTATGTCCGGTATTCATCTGGCCCGTGGGGCCGCGATCGGCGTGGTCGAGACCATCCCGGGGGTCAGCGGCGGGACCATGGCCCTGGTCGTCGGGATCTACGAGCGCCTGATCGCCCAGGGGGCCCACCTCGTCGCCGCGGCCCGGGGGCTGCTCCCGGGCGCGGCGGGCGGTGACGCGGCGCCCCGCGAGGAGCTGCGACGGCTGGACTGGGGCCTGCTGCTGCCCGTCGCACTGGGCATGGTGCTGGCGGTCCTGGCGGCGTCGCAGGTGCTCCCGGGGCTGATCGAGGACCACCCCGTCGGCGCCCGGGCGGTGTTCCTGGGGATGGTCGCCGCGTCGGTGGCGGTCCCGCTGCGGATCACCGGGCGGCTGCGCGGGCCGCGCGAGTGGGCGCTGGTCGTCGTCGCGTTCGTGGCGACGTTCGCGGTCAGCGCGCTCCCCCCGGCCGTCGGCGACGGCCGCCCGCCGATGCCGCTGGTCGGGCTGGCCGCGGCGGTCGCGGTGTGCGCGTTGGTGCTGCCGGGCTTCTCCGGGTCGTTCCTGCTGCTGGTGTTCGGGCTCTACGAGCCGACCCTGCGCGCGGTGCGCGACCTCGACCTGGCCTACATCGCGGTGTTCGGGCTCGGCGCCGTGCTGGGGCTCGCGAGCTTCGTGTCGGTGCTGACCTGGCTGCTGGAGCACCACCGCCGCACCCTGATGGTGATCATGACCGGGGTGCTGCTGGGGGCGCTGCGGGCGCTGTGGCCCTGGCAGGACGACGCCCGCGGTGTCCTGGCGCCCGACCCGGGCTGGTGGTGGATGCTGCTGCCGGCCGCGGCCGGCGCCGCGGTCGTCCTGGCGATCATGGCCGTCGAGCGGCGGGTGGACGGGTCGGCGGCGCCGGCCGCCCCGGAGGACACCCCCGAGCGCGCCCCTGACCGGGCCGCGACCCGGGTCATGGACCGCGTCCCGGGCCCCGTCGCGGACCCGGGCGCGCACCGCGCCCTGGACCGGACCGTGGACGACGCCGACGTGACCCGCCCGATCCCCCGGGTGGAGCCGCCGCCGCGCCGCGACCGCTGAACGGCGGGCCCGGGATCCCGACGGCCGGGCGCCCGGCTCAGCGCTCCAGCCACTCCGGGCGTCCGGAGCCGCGCGGGACGAGCACCGTGCGGTACTCCCCCGGCGTCGCGCTCATCGTGACCTGGTCGGTCACCCCCTGGTAGTGCCCCAGCGCGGTCTGCGCGGTGAACGTCTCCGGGGCGGGGTAGGCGTGGCGCTCGCCGGTGCCCGCGACCTCGCGGGCGTAGCCGAGGTCGAGGACACCGAGCTCCAGCATCCAGAGCGCGGCCCGGGCCAGCGACACCTCCACCGCCCAGGAGCCGCCCTCCACCGCGCGGCGGCGCAGTGCCGCCGCGACCCCGGCGGCGGTCAGCCAGGACACGATGTAGTCGTTGACGACCAGGATCGGTGAGAGCCGGGGCGCCACCGTCGGGTCGGTGGCCGAGCCGCCCTCCAGGGTCATCATCCCGACCAGGGTGCCCGCGGACTGGTCGAACCCGACGCGGTGCGCCCACGGCCCGACCGGCCCGTGCAGGGTGTTCGAGGCGTGCACGATGCCGGGCCGCACCGCGGCGGCCTCCTCGGCGGACAGCCCGAGCCGGTCCAGGTAGCCGGGGCGGCGGTTGGCGTAGAACACGTCGGCGTCGGCGAGCAGCCCGCGCAGCAGCGCGGCGCCGTCGGCGGCGTGCGGGTCCACCGTGGCGGACCGGACGCCGACGTTCGCGGTGACGTAGGTGCTGTCGTGCTCGAACTCCGTGGGGCGCCAGATGTTGAGCACGTCCGCGCCGTGCAGGGCCAGCGCCCGGCCGGTCCCGGCGCCGGCGATGACGTGGCCCATCCCGAGTGCGCGCAGCCCGTCCAGCGGCAGGTCGGCGCGGCGGCGCTGCGGGAACGGCTCGGGCGGGGCGTCGCCGATGCGGCGCAGGGTGATCGGCGGGGTGCCGGCCAGCGCCGCGTGCTGCTCGGTCGCGAGCCACTCGGCGGGGGTGCGGGCCATCGGCATGACGATGCCGGCGTCGCTCGCGGCCGCCTCCAGCTCGGCGGCGTCCCACCGGGCGACCGCGTCGGCGACGCCGCTCTCGGGCACCCCGAGGAAGGTCTCGGCCCGGGCCCGCAGTGCCGGGTACGGGTTGAGCGGCATCACCCAGCGGTCGTCGCGGGTGCGGTGGAACGAGAACCCGAGCGCCTGCGAGGTGATCACCGGGCTGGCGGCGGGATGGCCGTTCACCAGCTCCCAGCGGCGGTCGTAGAACGGGCAGAGCCGGTGCGGGGCGCGGCGCACGTCGACGGTGACGTCCTGGCCGTCGCCGCCGCGGTCGCGGTGCACCGCGGCCATCCCGACCGACTTCGCGGCGAGCGCGACGGCCGCACCGCCGCCGAGGCGCAGCGCGCTGGGCACGACCGGGTCGGCGCCGACGAAACCGACCCGCCCGCCGGCGTCGGCGCCGCTCATCCCGACGCAGCCCAGCAGCCCGTCGAGGGCCGCGCCGGGGTCGAAGGCGTCGTCGGTGGCGGGGGACGCGACGTTCGCGAGGATGCGCTCGGCGGTGGCGTCGCCGGTCGTGGCGCCGGTCGTGGCGCCGGTGGTGCTCATGCGGTGGGTCCTTCCACGTGCCGGGCCCGCAGGTACTCGCCCACGGACTTGCCGATCTGGTCCACGCGCAGATTGGCCGAGCCGCCCGAACCGAGCAGCCCGACGAGCACCAGGTGCACCGCGCGCAGGTGCGGGAACTCGTGGCGGACGATGCGGCCCCCCGCCTCGGGGAGCAGCGCGGCCGCCCGCTCGGTGGTCAGGGTGGCACGCAGCCACTCCCAGTGCGCGGGGTCGCGGCACCAGACGCCCACGTTGGCGTTGCCGCCCTTGTCCCCCGCCCGGGCCCACGCGTAGTCGCCCAGCTCGGCGCGCGGGCCGGTCGGTGCGGGCAGGTCCGGCTCCGGGTGCACCGGCTGCGCGGTCTCCTCCGCGGTGGCGGTCCGGGTGGCGCGCGGGACCTCGACCCGGCTGCCGTCGTCGAGGACGGCGTGGTGGTCGAGCAGCGCGGACTCCAGCAGCGCGGGCCAGTACTCGATCCGCGGCCACGGCTGCGACGCCCGTGGCGCGTGCCCGTCGTGGTGGAAGCCGGGGAAGCCCTGCAGGTACAGCGACCCGACGGCCGGTGCGAACCGGAGCAGCGGTTCCTTCTCGCGGGCGGTCGCGATCACCCGGATCGGGACGGTCGCCGCCCACTGGGTCGGCGGGTCGACCGCGGCGACGCCGAGCGGGGTGACCTCGAGGGAGTCGACGTGCCCCTCCAGCGCGGCACGCAGCTGGGCGCGCAGCAGCTCCACCTTGCCCTCGACGTCCGGGGCGGTGCAGAACAGCATCGTGGAGATCTCGTAGCCGATCGGGGCGAACACCGCGACCTTCGCCGTGGGCGGCGGCGGGGACCCGGTGACGGGGCCGATCGCGACCCGGTCCGGGCCCTCCTGGCTCAGCCGCACGGAGTCGAGGTGCACGGTGACGTCGGGGTTCAGGTAGCGGGGGCCCTGGATCTCGTAGAGCAGCTGCGCGGTGACGGTCTCCACGGTGACGGTGCCGCCGTCGCGGGCGTGCTTAGTGATCACCGAGGAGCCGTCGGCGGCGACCTCGGCGATCGGGAAACCGGGGCGCAGCATGCCGGGCACCGACCGGAACCCGGAGAAGTTTCCGCCGGTGGCGTGCGCACCGCACTCGATGACGTGCCCGGCGGTGACCGCGCCGGCCAGCGCGTCGAACTCGTCGGGGCCCCAGCCGTGCCACCAGGCCGCCGGGCCGGCGGTGAGCGAGGCGTCGGTGACCCGCCCGGTCACGACGACGTCGGCGCCGGCGGCCAGCGCCGCGGCGATCCCGAATCCGCCGAGGTAGGCGTTCGCGGTGATCGGGGTGAACCCCCAGTCCTTGAGCGGGGCGCCGGTGTCGAGGTGCTCGAGCCCGTGGCCGTCGGTGTGGAAGTCGGCGAGCCGGTCGAACACCCCGTCCCCGGCGACGTGCGCGACCCGCAGCGGCAGCCCGGCCGCCGCGATCCGGCCGCGCAGCTCCTGCGCCATCCCGGCCGGGTCGAACCCGCCCGCGTTGGTGACGACCCGGATCCCGCGCCGGGCGATCTCGGGCAGGTGCGGGGTGAGCTGGTCCAGGGCGTAGGCGACGTAGCCGGGGCCGCCCCGCCCGGCCGCGGCGGCGAGCGCGGCGAGGGTGATCTCGGCGAGGTAGTCGCCCATCAGGACGTCGACCGGGTCACCGGCCATCGCCTCGTCGACGGCGGTGTACCGGTCGCCGAGGTAGCCGGAGACGTTCGCGATGCGCACGGGACGGGAGGCCATGCCGGTCACGCTAGGACGGCGGCCGTACCGGTGACCAGGACCGATGGATGCAGGTCGGCGTGACCTCTAGGGTCACGGTTCGTGGAGCTGTTCCATCTGCGGTACTTCCTCGCCGTTGCCGACGAGCTGAACCTGACCCGGGCGGCGGCCCGGCTGCACCTGGCCGCGTCGCCGTTGTCGCGGCGGGTCCGCGACCTGGAGCGGGAGCTCGGCGCGCCGCTGTTCACCCGGTCCGCGCGCGGGATGGCGCTCACCGCGGCCGGACGGGCGCTGCTGCCGCGGGCCCGCGACATCGTGGCCCGGGTGGAGGCGCTGCCCGGCGCGCTGGCCGCCGCGGACGGGCACCCGGTCGTCGTCGTGGGGATGGCGCCGGACGTGACCGCGGCGGTCCGCGACGGGTTCCTGGAACGGCTGCGGGCCGCCCGCCCGGAGCTGGCGGTGCGGATCCGGCCCGGGACCAGCGCGGAGCTGGCCCGTGCGGTCGCCCGCCGCGAGCTGGACCTGGCGTTCCTGCACGGCGGGAGCGACGACCCCGGGCTGACCGTGCGGCGGGTGGACACCCGGCCTGCCGCCGTCGCCGTCGGGCACGGGCGCGGCTTCGACGACCGCACCGAGGTCCGCCTCGAGGAGCTGGCGGAGCTGCCGTACGTGTCCATCCGCTACGACGCCGCGCCGGCGGTCTACCGGGCCACCGGCGAGCTGCTCGCCCGGCACGGCGTGCACCGGCGGATCGAGCTCGACACCCACAACCCGGGCGACCTCACCCACGTCGTGGCGGCCGGGGAGGCGTTCACACTGGTCGGACTGGGGTCCGGCGCCACGCACAAGGCGTTCGTCGGGGAGCCGGTGCACGTGCTGCCGGTGACCGGGGCGCAGGTGCGGCTGGGCACCGACGCGGTGTGGCGCGGTGACCGGGCCGCCGACCCCGGCGACGTCGTCGGCGTACTGGCGGCCGCGGCCGGGACGCCGACGGGCCCCGTGGCGTGATGCCACGGGGCCCGGCTGCGGGACGGGTGCGGTCGGGTCAGACGCGGGCCGGGGCCCGGTCACGGGCCTCGAAACCGGCCTCGATCTCGTCGAGGGACAGGTGCGCGGTCTCCCGGGCCGACCAGGCCGACGCCGCCGCGACCAGGCAGATCACACCGCCGAACACGGCGACCGGCAGCCAGCCGCTGACGCTGTTCTCGGCCAGGGCTGCGGCGATGGTGGGGGCGAAACCGCCGAACGCGAAGCCGATCTGGGTGCCGACGGCCATACCCGTCAGGCGGACCTTGGCCGGGAACATCTCGCCGTAGAACGAGGGCCACACGCCGTTGGCGGCGCTGTAGACGATCCCCGACAGCAGGATGCCCGCGCCGAAGACCAGCAGGACCACCCCGGTGGACACGGCCCACAGGTAGGCGGCGAGCAGCACCGCGCTGCCCAGCGCGCCCGCGATGAACACCGGGCGCCGCCCGATCCGGTCGGCGAGCGTGGCGAACAGCGGGATGGCGGCGAGGGCGACCACGTTGGCGCTCACGACGACCCACAGCATGGTCGAGCGCTCCAGGCCGACGGTGTTGACCGCGAACGACAGCGCGAACACCGTCATCAGGGTGCTGACCGAGGCCACCGTCGCGGCGAGGGTGACACGCAGCAGGTTCGGCCAGTGGCCGCGGAACAGCGCGGCGATCGGGAGCTCGTCCTTCGCCTTCGGTGCGCCCTCGGCGTCGGCGACCTCGGTGGTGAACACCGGGGTCTCGTGCAGCGTCCGCCGGATCAGCACACCGGCGACCATCACCAGCACGCTCGCCCAGAACGGCACCCGCCAGCCCCAGGACAGCAGCGCGTCCTCGGGCAGCAGCGCGATCGGCAGGAACACCGCGGTCGCGATGATCTGCCCGCCCTGGGTGCCGGACAGGGTGAAGCTGGTGAAGAACGCGCGGCGGCCCTGCGGGGAGTGCTCCAGCGTCATCGAGTTCGCGCCGGCCTGCTCACCGCCCGCGGACAGGCCCTGCAGCAGCCGGCAGGTCACCAGCAGCGCCGGGGCGAGCACCCCGACCTGGCCGTAGGTGGGCAGGAAGCCGATCGCCAGCGTCGCGACCCCCATCATCATCAGGGTCGCGACCAGCACCTTCTTGCGCCCCAGCCGGTCACCGATGTGACCGAAGAGCACCGCACCGAGCGGGCGAGCGACGTAGCCGAAGCCGAAGGTGGCCAGCGACAGCAGCGTGCCGGCGACCGGGCTGGAGTCGGGGAAGAACACCTTGTTGAACACCAGCGCCGCGGCGGTGCCGTAGATGAAGAAGTCGTAGTACTCCAGGGCGCTGCCGATCCACGCGGCCAGGGCGGCACGTGTCGGTTGCGCCTGCGGCGCGGTGGGCGCGGCGGACGGTTGCTGGCTCACGGTGGCTCCCGGCGTGTGCGACGTTGCAGGCACTGGTGTGGACGACGGCTCCCGGGCGGCGGGCCGCTCGCTTATGTACCGTCTGGTTACGTACCGAATAGTGAGTTGCGCGGCGACACCTGTCAAGAGCCGGAGGGACGCCGGTCCCGTCAGTCCTGTCCGACGCGGGCGGTCAGGTACTCCACCACCAGGTCACCGACCATGCGGCGGTAGTGCGCCCGGCGGGCCGGGTCCAGCAGGTCGCGGCCGAAGATGGCCGAGACGGTGTGCCGGTTGGCCACCCGGAACACGCAGAACGAGCTGATCAGCACGTGGACGTCGAAGGCGTCGACGTCGTCGCGGAACATGCCGGTCTCCCGGCCGCGGGCGAGGATCGGCTCCAGCACTCCGACCGCGGGCCCGGCCAGCCCCTCGCGCACCGGGGAGGACCGCAGGTGCTCGGCGTGGTGGATGTTCTCGATCGCCACCAGCCGGATGAAGTCCGGGTGCGCCTCGTGGTGGTCGAAGGTGAGCTCGGCGACCGCACGCACCGCACGCGCCGGATTGAGGTCCGACACCGACAGCTGCTGCTCCAGTGCCCGGATCCCGGCGTAGGCCCGTTCGAGAACGGCCAGGTAGAGACCCTGCTTCGAGCCGAAGTAGTAGTAGAGCATCCGCTTGGTGGTCCGGGTGCGCGCAGCGATCTCGTCGACCCGTGCCCCGGCCAGTCCCCGGTCGGCGAACTCCGCGGTCGCCTCGTCCAGGATCTCGGTGCGGGTGCGCTCGGCGTCGCGCTGCCGGACGCCGTCCTCCGGTGCCGCTGCCACTGCGGTCCCCCTCCGCCGGTCCGCGCCGCCGGGATCCCGGCGGCGTCCCCGGACTCTACGGATCACCGGCCGTCTCCCCTGGCCGATCCGTCCGTCGTCCGGTACAACTAACCGTACGGTACATAGATCCGAGGAGGGATCCGTGCGGAGCAGCAGCGAGACCCGGCGCGACACCGACGCCACCGGAACCGGCACACGGGTGCGGACGGGGTTGATCGGCGCCGGCATCGGTCCGTCGCTGTCGCCTGCCCTGCACGAGCGCGAGGGCGCCGCGCACGGCCTGGATCTGACCTACCGGCGCTTCGACCTCGACGTCCTCGGGGTCGCACCGGACGGCGTCGGCGACCTGCTCCGCCGGGCCCGCGCCCAGGGCCACGCGGGACTCAACATCACCCATCCCTGCAAGCAGCGCGTGATCGGCCACCTCGACGCCCTCGCCCCGGACGCCGCCGCCGTCGGCGCGGTCAACACCGTCGTCATCGGCACGGACGGGTCGATGACCGGGCACAACACCGACTGGACCGGGTTCCGCGACGGCTGGCGGGCCGGGCTGCCCGGCGCCGCGACGGACCGGGTCGTGCTGCTGGGCGCCGGGGGCGCCGGCGCCGCGGCCGCCTACGCCATGGCCCGCGAGGGTGTCGCCGTCCTGCAGGTCGTCGACGTCGACGGGGACCGCGCCGCCGCGCTCGCCGCGTCGGTGACCCCGCACCTGGCCCCCGGCGCGCAGGCCACCGGGCACCCGTCGCCGGAGCTGGCCGCGCTGCTCCCCGGCGCCGACGGCCTCGTGCACGCCACACCGGTGGGGATGGCCGAGCACCCCGGCCTGCCGTTCGACCCCGCGCTGCTCGCGACCCGCCCGTGGGTCGCCGAGATCGTCTACCGGCCGCTGGACACCGCGCTGCTGCGTGCCGCGCGCGCCGCGGGCTGCCGCACCGTCGACGGCGGCGCGATGGCGGTGCACCAGGCCGCGGAGGCGTTCCGTCTGTTCACCGGCGTCGCACCGGATCCGGCGCGGATGCTCGCCCACCTCGCCGAGCTGATCACCGCCGAGCAGGAGGCCGCCCGTGTCGCCTGAGACCGCACCCGCCGGAACCGTGCCCACCGCAACCGTGCCCACCGCAACCGTGCCCACCGCAACCGTGCCCACCGCAACCGTGCCCACCGCAACCCCGGCCACCGGGACCGCGCGCCTGTCCCTGGCCACGGTCTGCCTGTCCGGCACGCTGGAGGACAAGCTCGCCGCCGCCGCGATCGCCGGGTTCGACGGCGTCGAGATCTTCGCGCCGGACCTGCTCGCCGACCCGGGGTCCCCGGCGGCGATCGGCGCCCGCTGCCGCGACCTGGGCCTGTCGGTGGACCTCTACCAGCCGCTGCGCGACATCGACTCGACCGACCCCGACCGGTTCGCGGCGAACCTGCGCCGCGCGGACGCGACCTTCGAGGTCATGGCGGGGCTCGGCGCCGACACCGTGCTGGTGTGCTCCTCGGTGTCCCCCGACGCCGTCGACCCCGCCGCCGACGCCGACCTGCTCGCCGCCCAGCTGCACACCCTCGCCGCCCGCGCCCACGAGCGCGGGCTGCGCATCGCCTACGAGGCGCTCGCCTGGGGCAGGCACGTCGACACCTGGGACGCCTCCTGGGACGCCGTGCGCGCCGCCGACCACCCCGCGCTCGGCCTCTGCCTGGACTCCTTCCACGTCCTGGCCCGCGGCTCGGACCCGGCCCCGATCGCCGAGGTCCCCGGCGGGAAGCTGTTCTTCCTGCAGCTCGCCGACGCCCGGGAGCTGTCGATGGACGTGCTGTCCTGGAGCCGTCACCACCGGCTGTTCCCCGGTCAGGGCGGGTTCGACCTGCCCGCGTTCCTCGCCCCGGTGCTGGCGGCCGGGTACGCCGGGCCGCTGTCGCTGGAGGTGTTCAACGACGTCTTCCGCCAGTCCGACCCGGTCCGCACCGCCGTCGACGCCCGCCGCTCGCTGATCGCCCTCGCCGAGGCCACCGCGCTGGCCGGGGCCGGGACGGACCCGGTCGCCACCGCGGCGCCGTCCCTCGACGGGACCGCGTTCGTCGAGCTGACCGCGGGCCCGGAGCTGGGCCGGGTGCTGCGTGCACTGGGGTTCAGCCGTACCGGGGTGCACCGCACCAAGCAGGTGGAGCGCTTCGAGCAGGGCGGTGCCCGGCTGCTCGTCAACGCGGCGGGCACCGGGTCCGGTGCGGTCGCGGCGATCGCCGTCGAGACCCCCGACCCGGACGCCTCCGCGCGCCGGGCCGCCCGGCTCTGTGCCTCCCCGGTCCCCCGCGCGACCGGGCCGGGGGAGGCCGAGTTCGCCGAGATCCCCGCACCGGACGGCACGGCGCTGTTCCTGTGCCGCACCTCCGGCGACGCGGGCCCGGACTCCACGCACGGCCCCGCCTGGCCGCACGACTTCGTCGGCGTCGACGAGGCGCCGGCCCCCGGGACCGGGATCACCGGGATGGACCACGTCGGCCTGACCCAGCCCTACGACGCGTTCGACGAGGCGGTGCTGTTCCACCGTGCCGTCCTCGGCCTGGACCCGGTCGGCGACGGGGAGTACGCGGCCCCGTTCGGGCTGGTCCGCAGCCGGGCGCTCGCCGATCCGCGGCGCCGGCTCCGGCTCGCGCTGACCGTGTCGGTGCTGCGTCGCGGGGACTGGAGCCCGGCCGTCGCCGACCCGCAGTACGTGGCCCTGGCCTGCGACGACGTGCTCGCCACCGCCGCCGCGGCACGGGCCGCCGGGGTGCCGCTGCTCGCGGTGCCCGCCAACTACCACGACGACCTGGCCGCCCGGCTCGACCTGCCCGCGGACACCGTCGCCGCCTACCGGGAGCTCGGGGTCCTGCACGACCGCGACGCGCACGGCGACTACCTGCAGGTCTGCACCGAGCTGCTCGGCGGACGGCTGTTCCTCGCCCTGGTGCAGCGCACCGGCACGCACGACGGGCACGGCTGGCCGGACGCCCCGGTCCGGATGGCGGCCCACCGCCGGTCCCGGCTCGCCCGTGGCTGAGCGGTCCCGCCGGCGTCGCGGCCGTCGTCGGGGAGGTCCCGGCCCCGCGCACGCCGCCCCGCTGCCGGGGACCTGACCGCCCGGTCTCAGGTCGACTGCTCCGGCGACGGCTGCGCGGCCAGGCGCGCCGAGTAGATCGAGTACCCGTCGAGCCACCGGGCCACCGCGGTCGCCACCAGCGTCGCGGCGACCAGCGGGACGGCGATCCCGAACCCGGTGCCGGTCAGCTCCAGCACCAGCACGAGGCCGGCCAGCGGCGCCTGCATCCCGGCCCCGATCATCGCGGCCGCCCCGACCAGGGCGAACGTGCCGACCGGGGTGCCCGGCCACAGCGCCGACCAGGCCCCGCCGAGCGCGGCCCCGAGCACCGCGCCGGTGCACAGCGTCGGGGTGAACAGTCCGCCGGACGCGCCGCTGCCCAGGCACATCGCCGTCACCAGCGGCTTCAGCACGGCCAGCGCCGCGAACAGCAGCAGCGCCCCGCCGCCCAGGAAGGCCTGCTCGGCCAGGTCCGCGCCGTTGCCGTAGAGCTGCGGGAACGCCAGCCCGGCCACACCGAGCAGCCCGAACGCGACGACCGGGGCGGCGATCCGCCACCACGTCCGCCGGGGCCCGTGGTGCGACACGAACCCGATCAGCCGGACCCAGCCGGTCGCGAGCACCCCGATCAGCACACCCGCGGGCACCGCCCACACCAGCAGCGACGGCGTCGTCGCCGGGACCGGGAGGCCCGGGTAGACCGGCCCGGCGGGCAGGTACAGCCAGGCGACGACGGTGGCGGTCGCGGTGCAGGCCAGCGCGGGCAGCACCACCGGCAGCCGCACGGTGCCGACGAGCACCTCGGCGGTGAACAGCGCCCCGCCCAGCGGCACGTCGTAGACGCAGGCCAGCCCGGCGCCCGCGCCGCAGGCGACCAACAGCCGTCGCTGCTCGAGCGACAGCCCGCCCCAGCCGGCCAGGACCGCGCCCCACACCCCGCCCATCAGCTTGGGCGCGGCCTCCCGGCCGAGCGAGGCACCCAGCCCGACGACGATCTCCGACAGCGCCGCGGTGCCGGTGCTGCGGCGCACCCCCAGCCGCGCGTCGCCGGTCCAGATCGCGTCGTCGACGTCGGTGCGGCCGGGCACGAACCGGCGCAGCAGGTACCCGCCGACCCCGGCGACGAGCCCCGCCACCAGCAGCGGCCACACCCGCCCCCAGGCGTCGGCCCGCTCGACCGCCGCCTGGAACCCCTCCGCCGCCCCGGACCCCCAGACCCGCTCCGACACCGCGTGCAGCAGTGCCATCAGCACGATCCCGGACAGCCCGGCGGCGACCCCGGTCACGACGAGCAGCAGCCAGAACCGGACGGTCAGCGGCGACGCGCCGTCGCCGGTGACGTTGGGCTGGTCGGTGGCGGCCCGCTTCGACCCGACGCGCGTCCGCAGGACGGGGGCGGGGACCCGGAGGCGCTCACTCGGTCGGCGTGACACGCCACCATGATCCCCGCCCTGTCCGGACATTCGCCCGGCGGGCCGGTGCCGGCTCAGGCGAAGGCGTCCGGCGGCGGGCAGGAGCAGACCAGGTTCCGGTCGCCGTGGGCGCCGTCGATCCGGCGCACCGGAGGCCACACCTTGCGGTCGTGCACCCCCGGGGTGACCCCGGTGGGGTACGCGGCCAGCTCCCGCGGGTACGGGTGGTCCCACTTGTCGTCGGCCAGGCAGGCCGCGGTGTGCGGGGCGTTCCGCAGCGGGTTGTCCTCGGCGGGCCACTCCCCCGCGGCGACCCGGTCGATCTCGCCGCGGATGGACACCATCGCGGCGACGAACCGCTCGATCTCCGCGAGGTCCTCGGACTCGGTGGGCTCGACCATCAGCGTCCCGGCCACCGGGAAGGACATGGTCGGGGCGTGGATGCCGTGGTCGATGAGCCGCTTGGCGACATCGTCGACGGTCACCCCGGTCTCCTTGGTCAGCGTGCGCAGGTCGAGGATGCACTCGTGGGCGACCGTGCCGTCGGCGCCCGCGTAGAGCACCGGGAAGTGCTCCCGCAGCCGGGTGGCGACGTAGTTGGCGGCCGCCACCGCGGTGAGCGTGGCGCGGCGCATCCCGTCCAGGCCCATCATCCGCAGGTAGGCCCAGGAGATCGGCAGGACGCCGGGCGAGCCGTGGCGGGCGGCCGACACCGGGCCGACGCCGCCGTCGGAGCGGGGCGTGCGCCCGGGCAGGAACGGCGCCAGGTGCTCGGCCACCGCGACCGGGCCGACGCCGGGCCCGCCGCCGCCGTGCGGGATGCAGAAGGTCTTGTGCAGGTTGAGGTGGCTGACGTCGCCGCCGAAGGCCCCCGGGCGGGCGACCCCGACGAGCGCGTTGAGGTTGGCGCCGTCGACGTAGACCTGGCCGCCGGCGTCGTGCACCGCGGCGCACACGTCGCGGACCCCGGCCTCGTAGACGCCGTGCGTCGACGGGTAGGTGATCATCAGCGCGGCGAGCCGGTCGCCGTGCTCGGCGATCTTCGCGTGCAGGTCGTCGAGGTCGACGTCGCCGCCCGGTGCGGTCCCGACGACGACCACCCGCAGCCCGGCCATGATCGCCGAGGCGGCGTTGGTGCCGTGCGCGGAGGCCGGGATCAGGCAGACGTCGCGGTCGGTCGCCCCGCGGCTGCGGTGGTACGCGGCGATGGCGAGCAGCCCGGCGAGCTCGCCCTGGCTGCCCGCGTTGGGCTGCAGCGACACCGCGGCGTAGCCGGTGAGGTCGGCCAGCCAGGTCTCCAGCTGGTCGATCATCTCCCGGGTGCCGGCGGTGTCGGACTCCGGCGCGAGCGGGTGCAGGTCGGCGAACTGCGGCCAGGTCACCGCCTCCATCTCGGCGGCGGCGTTGAGCTTCATGGTGCACGAGCCCAAGGGGATCATCGTGCGGTCCAGTGCGAGGTCGGCGTCGGCGAGGCGGCGCAGCCACCGCATCAGCGCGGTCTCGGACCGGAACTCGTGGAACGTCGGGTGCGTGAGGTACTCGCTCGCGCGGCGCAGGCCCGCGGGCAGCGCGTCGGCGGTGTCCCCGTCGAGCGCGGCGACGTCCACCCCGGTGACGCCGAACGCCGCCCACACCGCGTGCAGGTGCGCCACGGTGGTGATCTCCGAGGTGGCGACGCCGACCTCGTCGTCCGAGGCGCGGCGCAGCGCGATACCGGCGTCGTGCGCGGCGGCGACGACGGCGTCGGCGCGGCCGGGGACGCGCGCCAGCACGGAGTCGAAGAACGCGTCGTGGACGATCTCCACCCCGCCCGAGCGCAGACCTGCGGCGAGCACCGCGGCCATCCGGTGGGTGCGGGTGGCGATGTCGCGCAGCCCGTCCGGGCCGTGGTGCACCCCATAGCAGGCGGCCATGACCGCGAGCAGGACCTGCGCGGTGCAGATGTTGGAGGTGGCCTTCTCCCGGCGGATGTGCTGCTCGCGGGTCTGCAGCGCCAGCCGCAGGGCGTAGTGGCCGTCGGCGTCGCGGGAGACCCCGACCAGGCGTCCCGGCAGCTGACGGGCGTGGCGCTGCCCGACCGAGAGGTAGCCTGCGTGCGGGCCGCCGAAGCCGAGCGGCACCCCGAAGCGCTGGGTGGACCCGACCGCGGCGTCCGCGCCGAACTCCCCGGGCGGGGTGAGCAGGGTCAGGGCCAGCAGGTCCGCCGCGACGGCGACGAGTGCCCCGCGCCCGTGCGCGGCCTCGACCAGCGCCGACGGGTCGGCGACCCGGCCCGACGCGCCCGGGTAGGACAGCAGCATCCCGAAGAACTCGCCCTCGGGCAGCACGCCGTCGCCGAGGTCGGCGACGACCAGCTCGATGCCGAGCGGCTCGGCGCGGGTGCGCAGCACGTCCACGGTCTGGGCCACGGTGTCGGCGTCGACGACGAACCGCGGGCTCGTCGAGCGGTTGGCCCGGCGCAGCAGCGTCATCGCCTCGGCGGCGGCGGTGGCCTCGTCGAGCAACGAGGCGCCGGCGACCGGGAGCCCGGTCAGGTCGGACACCATCGTCTGGAAGGTCAGCAGGGCCTCGAGCCTGCCCTGGCTGATCTCGGGCTGGTACGGCGTGTACGCGGTGTACCAGGCCGGGTTCTCCAGCACGTTCCGGCGGATCACCGACGGGGTGCGGGTGCCGTGATACCCGTAGCCGATCATCGGGACGGTGACGGTGTTGCGCCCGGCCAGCTCGCGCAGCTCGGCGAGCATCTCGGCCTCGCCGACCGGCGCGGGCAGCGAGGCACCGACCGGTGCGTCGTCGCGGATGGTGTCGGGCAGCGCGCGGGCGGCGAGCGCGTCGAGGGAGTCGACGCCCAGCACCTCCAGCATCCGGGCCAGGTCATCGGGGCGGGGCCCGATGTGGCGCTCGGCGAACGGGAGCCCCCGCTCCAGCTCGGCGAGGGTGGGACGGTGCTCGGACGTCGGGCTCACGGCGCCTCCGGAGGTCGTCGGGCGGATCGGGGCAGGGCGACTGGCCCCTTCCCCTCTGTCCGTACCCGGAGACCGGGCGCCTGAGAGATTCACCGGAGGCTTCCGGCTTTCCCCGTCGGCGGACGGGCGCCCCGCGTGCGTGTGCGGCCCGTCGCTTTCCAGAGGCGCCTCGACCGCGCGGTCCGTGTGCCTGAGAGATTCCGGGAAGGGGTTGCTCCTTCGGCGCCCGGGCTCGTTCCCCGGGGCTCTCCCGCGCGGCGTCGACGACTACCGGGCCAGCCTACCTGCGTAGTTCTGCGGCGTCGCCGCCTGCGCCGGCTCGTCACACTTCCTGCCATGTCGAACACCAGCGCTCCGAACACCACCCCGGCCACCACCGCCGCGTTCCACACGCAGGCGATGCTGTCCTTCGGCGTGTCGCTCGCGGCCGTCGTCGTCGGAACCGTCTACCTGCCCGTCGACGGGTGGGTGAAGGCGTTCCTCGCCATCGCCGTGCTGTACGCGATCACCTCCGCGTTCACCCTGGCGAAGTGCGTCCGGGACCGGCAGGACAGCCTGACCGTGGTCAACCGGGTCGACCAGGCGCGGATGGAGAAGCTGCTGGCCGAGCACGACCCGTTCCGCGCCGTCGCGTAGGCCCGCCGGAGCGGGAGTCAGGAGATCGCGCGGCGTGCGCGGCGGCGGGCCAGCTCGTCCTCGGGGGCCTCGTCGACGGTGCCGCCGTCGGCCCGCTCGGCCGGGAAGTCCTTGATGACGCCGGAGATCTCGCGCATCGCCCCGGACACCGCGATCCCGAACACGCCCTGGCCGCCCTGCAGCAGGTCGACGACCTCCTCCGGGGAGGTGCACTCGTAGACGGTGGTGCCGTCGGAGAACAGGGTGATGCCGGCCAGGTCGCGGATCCCGCGCCGGCGCAGGTGCTCGACGGCGATCCGGATGTTCTGCAACGAGACACCGGCGTCGAGCAGCCGCTTCACGATCTTGAGGACGAGGACGTCCTTGAAGGAGTACAGCCGCTGGCTGCCCGATCCGGCGGCGCCGCGGATCGACGGCACGACCAGGCCGGTACGGGCCCAGTAGTCCAGCTGCCGGTAGGTGATGCCGACGACCTGACACGCGGTCGGCCCGCGGAAGCCGACCAGGCGGTCGGTCACCCCGTCGAGCCCCTCACCGACGAGCGGGTCCGGGAACAGCTCTCCCTGACCCGACCCCTCGGGTGGTGGCGTCTGCACCGCGCGGTCTCCCTCGGTCGGGACCGTGGCCCTCCTCTACCATGTGACTCTGGGTAGTGGGTGAGTTCCACGGATGTCATCAGTCGTGATGACGGTAGGCCCAGTGGTCGAGGTGGTCAACGCGGCTCGCCGACCCGGGCGTACCGGACACCCGCCCGGGTTGCCGGGTACGGAGGACGTACAGCCGCCGAACGGTTGGTGACGTCGGTGAACGGTCGGACCGCGGTTCATCCGGTTCCACCGTCGGGTGACGGCGGTGGTCACCCGGACGGATCAGCCCGGCTGGGCCCCGCGGAAGTCCTCCGGCGACACGGAGTCGAGGAACTCGCGGAACTTCTCGACCTCGTCCTCCTGCTCGTCGGGGATGACCAGACCCGCCTCGGCGAGGACGCTCTCGTCGGCGTGCACCGGGACACCGGTCCGCAGCGCCAGCGCGATCGAGTCGCTCGGCCGCGCGGACACCGTGACGCCGCCGTCGAAGATCAGCTCGGCGTAGAAGGTGCCCTCCTGCAGGTCGGTCACCCGCACCTGCTCGAGCCGCCGCCCGAGTGCCCCGATCACGTCCTTGAGCAGGTCGTGGGTCAGCGGCCGCGCGGGCTTGACCCCCTGCTGCTCCAGGGCGATCGCCGTCGCCTCCACCGATCCGATCCAGATCGGGAGGTATCGGTCGCCGTTCGTCTCCCGCAGCAGCAGGATCGGCTGGTTCGCCGGAAGTTCGACCCGGACGCCCACGACGCGCATCTCGCTCATCAGCCCGCCTCCCCGGCCCTGTCGGGCCTGTCGGGCCACCCGGGTGGACACGCCACCCCGGCCGCCCTGATCGCCTTGCTCGCCCTGACCCGTGCGGCGGACCCGACGGGCTCCGTGTCGTTGCCACCGCACTGCCACCGACACCTGATGACGCTACACGGCGGTCCGCCCCGACGCGCGCCTCCGGACGGGGAGTGACGGGGTCCGTTCGACGATCGTCACACGCCCGTCGCGCACGGCGTGTCGGCTCGACACCCGACGGTCCCCGTGCGCGCAGAAAGCCCGTCGCACCAGGGGTACGGGGGCACCCCCCGGCCGCGACGGGCCGGTCGTACGCGGGGGTCCGTGAGCGGCATCCGGGACGCCGCGGCACGGACCCGCGGTCAGCCCTGGGCGCCCGGCTCGCGGGGCCCGGTCAGGAAGACCAGTCGGAACTTGCCGATCTGCACCTCGTCGCCGTTGGCGAGCACCGCCGTGTCGACCGGCTCGCGGTTGACGTAGGTGCCGTTGAGGCTGCCGACGTCCACCACGACGAACTCACCGGCGTCGCGGCGGAACTCCGCGTGCCGCCGGGAGACGGTGACGTCGTCGAGGAAGATGTCGCTGTCGGGGTGCCGGCCGGCGCTGGTGGTCGGCACGTCCAGCAGGAAGCGCGAGCCGGCGTTCGGACCGCGCCGGACGACGAGCAGCGCCGACCCGGCGGGAAGCCCGTCGACACCCGAGACGGCGGGCTCGGCGGCCGGCTGCTCGACGTCGGCGAGGAAGTCCGCCCGGAAGACCGACGTGGTCTCCGGTGCGCGCTCCGGTGGCACGTCGCGCGGGTCGTTCGTGGTCACCTCGGGGACTCCTCCTCGCGGATGCGGTACCCGGACGGCGTCCGGGCGGTCAGGGCTGTTGCGGGGCCGGTGTCCCGGTCCCTTCCGGACGGCACGTCCAGGGGATGTGAACCTACCGGTCGGAGCGGCCGGGGCGATACGGAGGTCGGCGCGCCGTGCCGCGTGGTGCGGCGGGCGGGCCGGCTCAGGCGCCGTCGGACAGCTGGCGGTAGGCCTCGGCGTCGAGCAGACCGTCGAGCGAGGCCCCCTCGGCCAGGCGGATCTCGACGATCCACCCGTCGCCGTAGGGGGCGGAGTTCACCAGCTCCGGACCGGCGTCCAGCCCGTCGTTCACGGCGACGACCTCGCCGCCGACCGGGGCGTAGATGTCCGACACCGACTTGGTCGACTCGACCTCGCCCATGGCGTCGCCCGCGGCGAGGGTGTCGCCGACGGCCGGCAGCTGCACGAAGACGACGTCACCGAGCTGCGACTGGGCGTGGTCGGTGATGCCGACCCGGACCACCCCGTCCCCGCTGCGGCGCACCCACTCGTGGGCCTCGGTGTAGGACAGGTCCGACGGAATCTCCGAGCTCACGCCGGGGAGCCTATCCCCCGGCGCCGCCGTGATCGAACCGGGTCGACGGGGCCGGGACGCCCGGCGCCGGGCGCCGCAGCGCCAGCCGGAACTGGGCCAGGTACAGCAGCCCGGACCACAGGTAGAGGGCCACGCCCCAGATGGCGAAGGCGTTCGCGACGACGCCGACCACGGCCTCGGCGGGCGAGGGACCGTCGCCGAGCAGGAGCAGCGGGAAGGCGTAGAGCAGGACGAAGGTGGCGGCCTTGCCGAGGTAGACGACCTCGAAGGGGCCGTAGCCGCGGTGGCGCAGCACGAACACGCAGACGGCGAGGACGACGTCGCGGGCCACCAGCGCGACCACCGCCCACCACGGCACGATGTCGCGCGCGGCCAGCCCGACCAGCGCGGCCAGGATGTAGAGGCGGTCCACGGCCGGGTCGAGCATGGCGCCGAACCGGCTGAACTGGTCCAGGACGCGGGCGAGCTTGCCGTCGAGCCAGTCGGTGAACCCGCCGATCGCCAGCACCGCGACGGCCCAGCCGTCGGCCTCCGGGCCGAGCATCAGCCACAGGAACAGCGGTACCCCGGCGAGGCGCAGCATGCTGAGCGCGTTCGGGACCGTCCAGAGCCGGTCGTCGTCGGTGGGCGGGCCGACGGTGTCGTGCACCGAGTCCCGGACGGTGTCGCGCACCGTGTCCCGGACGGTGTCACGGGCCTCGCGGACCGAGTCGGCGGCCTCGCGGGCGCTGCGGCGCACCGCGGCCGCCCGTCCGGTGTCGCTCTCCCCGCCCACACCGGGCACCCTAGTCGTCGGGTCGGGATGTGCGGGTCGCCCCGTCGGGGTGAGGATGGGGACATGACCGACACCAACATCTCCCTGCGCGACATCCAGGCCCCCCTCAAACAGCAGTACCGCGACGACCCGGAGTCGGCGGTCATCACCCTGAAGGCGGACGGCGAGCTCGGCTCCGGTGTGGCGTGCAAGGTCTCGACCGGCCAGGCGATGGCCGAGGCGGGCCTGCACCCGGCAACCGGTGGCGACGGCACCCAGCTGTGCTCGGGCGACATGCTGCTGGAAGCGCTGGTGGCCTGTGCCGGGGTGACCCTGCGCGCGGTGGCCACCGCGCTGGAGCTCGAGGTGCTCGGCGCCGTGCGCGCCGAGGGCGACCTCGACTTCCGCGGAACCCTCGGCGTCGCGAAGGACGCCCCGGTCGGTTTCCGGGAGATCCGCCTGTCCTTCGACGTCGACATCCGCGACGGCGGCGCGCCCGCCGCCGAGGACAAGGTCGCGACCCTGGTGAAGCTGACCGAGCGGTACTGCGTCGTCCTGCAGACGATCCAGGGCAGCGCGACCACCTCGGTCGCGGTCAACCCGGCCGCCTGACCCGCGGGCAGCACGCCGGAAGGTGACCACCCGGACACCGGGTGCCACCGCCGTCCGGCGTGCACCGGACAGCGCCGAACGGCCGTAGGTCCTGGTCGGACCGGGTCTGTCGATCCCGGTCGCCCGCCGGTGGCGATCCGCTCGTCGCGTGTCACCGTCGGTTCGGCGCCCCACACGCTCCGGGCTCTCCGGTCCCCGCCGGGGGCCTCCGTACGGTTGATCCGTCCAGGAGTTCGTGACGGGGTGTGCCCGGCGCCGCGACGTGCGGCCGCGGGGTGCGCGCGGCAGGTGAGACGTGATCAAACTGGCGGACGCGCTGACGTCCGGCGATCACGTGTGCGCGGTCCCGGACAGTACGGAGCACCTCGGCGAGCTCGCCGCGGCCTACGTCGCGCACGGTCTCGACCGGGGCGAGCGCATCCTCTACTTCGACGACGACGGCGCCGCCGACGTCCTGCTCCGCCGCCTCGTCGAGGACGGCGTCGAGGTGGACGACCCGCTGCGGCACGGCCAGCTCGAGATCCTGCCCGCCGAGCGGACCCGGCGCACCTTCCGCACCCCGCTGTCCGACGTGCACGCCGGGATGTCCGGCGAGGTCGCCCGCTCCCGCGAGCTCGGCTGGAACGGCACCCGGATGACCGGCCAGATGCACTCGGTGCTCGAGGCGGGCGCCGCGGGCACCCTCCCCGAGTACGACGGCCTGCTGGCCCGGCTCGTCCGCGAGAGCGCGGGCGGGCTGACCGCCCTGTGCACCTACGACACCGAGCACTTCCCGGCCGAGCAGATCGACATCATGCGGGCGCTGCACCGCGACCACGTCCCCTGCTCCACCGCCTACGACGACGGCCTGCTGCGGATCGTGCGCCTCGGTACCGGCCACGCCCGGCTGGCGGGCGAGGTCGACCACAGCAACCGCTCGAAGATCACCTCGCTGCTGCACTCGGCACTGGACGCCGCGCTGCGTTCCGCGGACGCCTCCACCGACATCGGCCTGGACCTGGCCTCGGTGCGGTTCGTCGACGTCGCCACCGCGGTCGCGCTGGTGCACGCCGCCGAGGGCTTCCCGGCCACCCACCGCCTGGTGCTGCACCGGGTCCGGCCGCGGGTGCTGCGTGTGCTCGAACGCTGCGGCGCGGCCTTCTCCCCCCAGCTCGTGTTCGACGACCGTCCGCCGGCCCCCGAGGTCGTGCACCCGGGAGGACAGCTCCGGTGAAGGTCAACGCCGCGCCCCGCCCGCCCGGCTTCCGGCACGCCCTCGTGCACGCCGACGACCCGGTCGAGCTGCTCGCCACCGTCGCCCCCGCCGCCCGGGCCGCGGCGCGGGACACCGGCGCCCGGGTCGCGGTGGACCTGCCCGCACCGCTGGAGCAGGCGCTGCACGACGAGCTCGGCGACGAGGTCGAGCTCGGCAGGCTCACCTCGCTGACCAGCTCGGCCCGGGAGTCCGGACAGACCGTCGCCGCCTGGCGGGCCCGGGAGCTGCGGGCGCTGACCTCCTCGGGCCGCCCGGTGTTCGTGGTGAGCGCGCACGACCCGGACCTCGACGGCGTCGACGGCGGTTTCTGGGTCGAGCTGGAGGCCGCGCTCAACATCTCCCTCGCCGGGCTACCGGTCCTGCAGGTGTGCGCCTACCCACGGCTGCCGCTGCACGGCGCGGTCGGCGAGTCGGCGGTGGTCAACCACCCGCTGCGGCTGCACGCGTCCGGGCTCACCGAGAACCCGCGGCACCGCCCGCCCGCCGAGGCGCTCGCGGCCCTGCCGATCGCGCCGCCACACCTGCTCGGACCGCCGGACGTCACGTTGTCCTACAACACCTTCGAGCTGTCCCGGGTGCGCGACGCCGTCGAGGAGGCCGCCCGGGTGTGCCGGTTCGACACCGCGCGCGGCGAGGACATGGTGCAGGCGGTCAACGAGGTCGCCACCAACGCGGTCGAGCACGGCTCCCCGGAGGCGGGGCTGTCGGTGTGGGCGCGCGACGGGGAGCTGGTCTGCGAGGTGCAGGACAGCGGCGCGATCGCGCTGCCGCTGATCGGGCTCGCGCCGCCGCACCCGTCGCAGGCACGGGGGCGCGGGACCTGGATCGCCCGGCAGCTCTGCGACAGCCTGCACGTGTGGCGTGCCCCGGACGGGACCCACGTCCGGCTGCTCTCCCGGGCCTGACGCAGATCTCACAATCCGGCCGTACCCGGATCTCACACCGTGGGCACTGCTGGGCTATCCTCGTCCCACGACACCACACGGAGACGCCGCCCGCCGTCCGTGTCGGTGCGGTTCCGTCGTGCTCGCTCCGCGATCCGAGGCCTCCCGCCCGGCGCGCCCCGGCTCGGTACGGAGCCGATCGCGGGCCGCACGTCACGACCGATCCGGGGAAACGGCCATGTCCGACGATCACTGTCGATCCAGTGAGCAGAGCACTCCCACCTCCACCCCGCACGTGCGGGTGCTGGGCTCGTTCGGGCTGCGCGCGGGTGATCGCGCCGTCCCGCTGCCGGTCGACTCCCGTCGCCTGGTCGCCTACCTCGCCGTCCACCGGCGGCCGCAGCCGACCGCGGCGCTCGCCGCGACGCTGTGGCCCGGGGTCGGTCCCGTCCCCGCGGCCCGGCTGCTCGACGAGGCCGTGGCCGGCGTCGACGTACCGGGCCTGCTCGACGCCGACCACCTCGGTCGGCTGCAGCTCGGTGACGACGTGGTCGTCGATCTCACCGAGGCCATGCTGTTGATCCGCGGGCTGTCCGCGCCCAGCATGCTGCGCACCGTCCGTGAGATCGGCGCGCCGGAGACCGCGCTGCTGGAGGCCGACATCCTCCCGTCGTGGACCGCGGCATGGATCGCCGTGGAGCGCGAACGGTTCCGCCAGCTGCGCCTGTCCGCCCTGGAAGGACTGGCCGGCACGCTCACCGCCGCCGACCGGCACGACGACGCCGTCGCCGTCGCGCGCCGGGCCGTCGCCACCGCGCCGAGTCGCGAGCGGTCGCGCCGTGCCCTGGTCGAGGCCCTGCTCGCCGGCGGGCACGTCGCCGACGCGCTCGCCGAGTACGAGGAGTTCCAGCGGCTGCTCCGCAACAGCGTCGGCGCCACCCCGGACTCCGAGCTGGACCGCCTGCTCGCCCCGCTCGACGCGGGCTGGCCGCTCGGCCCGGGCCTGCACCGCCCGGCCCGGCGCTTCGCCGTGGGCATGCCCGGCACCGCCCGCGGCCCGCAGCGCTCACGCCGGGTCGTCGCGGGGAGCCCGGCCAGCGGGCGCTGACCGCTCACACCGACGACGAGGGGGCGCGACCGTCCGGTCGCGCCCCCTCGTCGTGTGCGGTGGTCAGTGGAACTGCGGACGGCGCTTCTCGCCGAACGCGGCGAGACCCTCGGCCCCCTCCGGCCCCGCGGCGCAGGTCGCGATGGAGTCCGCCTCCGCCGCCAGCTGCTCGTCGAGCCCCCGGTCCCAGGTCGCGGTCAGGAGCCCGCGGATGCGGCCCAGCGCGGCCGTCGGTCCCTGGGCGAGCCGGTGCGCGACCGCGGCGGCCTCGTCGGCCACCCGGTCGTCGTCGACGACGGAGGCGAGCAGGCCCAGTTGGGCCAGCGTCTCGGCCTCGAGGACCTCGTCGGTGAGCAGGACCCGCCGCGCCCGCGCGGCGCCGATCAGCCGCGGCAGCGTCCAGGTCATTCCGCCGTCCGGGGAGAACCCGATGCCGGGGTAGGCCGGGCGCATCCGGGTCGAGGTCCCGCCGACGGCGAGGTCGCAGGCCAGCGCGATGCTCATTCCCGCACCGGCGGCCCAGCCCGGCACCGCCGCGATCGTGGGCACCGGGGAGGCGGCCAGCGGGCGCAGCATGGAGTGGAAGGTGTCGGCGAGGCCGTGCACGTAGGCGTAGCGGTCCTCGGCCCCGGCGAAGGCTCGCACGTCACCGCCGGTGCAGAAGTTCTCGCCGTCGCCGTGCACCAGCACCGCTCCGGTCTCGGCCGGGTCGAGCGCCAGCAGCGCCTCGGTGACCTCGGCCATGGCGGGCCCGTCGAGGGTGCCGTGCCGGCCGGTGGAGACCCGGCAGCGCAGCACCCGTCCGTCGCGGGTGACGGCGGGAGCGCTCGTCGCGGCGCTCACGCGAGCGCCCGCAGCTTCGGCGCGACGTCCTCGGTGAACTGCGTCAGGAACCGGCGCTGGTCGTGGCCCGGTCCGTGCACCACGAGGTGGTTCAGGCCCGCGTCGAGGTAGGGCTTGATCTGTTCGACGGCCTCGTCGGGGTCCGACGCGACGATCCAGCGCTTCACCACCTGCTCGATCGGCAGCTCGTCGGCCAGGCGCTCCATCTCCTGCGAGGAGTCGACGGAGTTCTTCTGGTCGGCGGTCAGCGACAGCGGCGCCCAGAACCGGGTGTTCTCCCGCGCGGCGTCGGGGTCCCGGTCGTAGCTGATCTTGATCTCGATCATCTTGTCGATGGCGCCTGCGTCGCGGTCGGCCTTGCCCGCGCCCTCCTCGACCCCCGGGAGGAGCTTGTCGGTGTAGAGGTCCATGCCCTTGCCGGAGGTGCAGATGAACCCGTCGCCGAACCGGCCGGCGAACCGGGCGACCATCGGGCCCCCCGCGGCGACGTAGATCGGCACCGGCTGCTCCGGCCGGTCGTAGATCATGGCGTCGACGAAGGTGTAGTACTCGCCCTCGATGCTGACCGACTCCTCGGTCCACAGCGCCCGCATCATCTTCACGGCCTCGCGCAGCCGGGCGAAGCGCTCCTTGAACTCGGGCCACTCCCGCCCGGACACCGCGATCTCGTTGAGCGCCTCGCCGGTGCCGACGCCGAGTGCGACCCGGTTGCCGGTGAGCAGCGCCATCGTGGCGAACTCCTGGGCCAGCACCGCCGGGTTGTAGCGGAACGTGGGGGTGAGCACGGAGGTGCCGATCTGCACCCGCTTCGTGCGCTCCCCCACCGCCGCCATCCAGGGCAGTGCGGCCGGGGCGTGCCCGCCCTCGTGCCGCCACGGCAGGAAGTGGTCCGACGCCCAGACGCTGTCGAGCCCGAGCTCCTCGGCCAGCACCGCGTACTCGACGAGGTCGCGGGGGCCGAACTGCTCGGCCGACGCCTTGTACCCGATCTTCAGATCCACGGATCCGTCCTTCTCGCGTGATCGCCCGGCGCCCGGTCTGCGAACGCCGCTGGTCCTGCAGGTCTTGCTACACCCCGGGGCCGTCCGGCGCAGCACCGCGGCGCCCGCGACACACGGGCGGTGACCGGGGCCACGCCGCGCCCGGGCCCGGGCGCGGTCGGCGGTGCCGCGAGGTGAGTGCCGGGCGGGGCGCACGCGGCGGGGCTCGTACGATCGACGACGTGTTCGACGCCTCCGACCCGGACGAGATCCCGCTCCCGCCCGAACCCGAGGACGACTACGGCGACGAACCCCCACCGGAGGACGCCTGGGCCGCCGCTCCCGCCGGGCCGGGCCGGCTGCCGGAGCCGGAGCCGGTCCCGGAGCGGGTGCACAGCAGCGACCCGCACGAGATCCTGCGCCGCGTCTTCGGCTACGACGCGTTCCGCGGCGAGCAGCAGGCGATCGTCGAGCAGGTCACCGGCGGCGGGGACGCGCTGGTGCTCATGCCGACCGGTGGCGGCAAGTCGCTCTGCTACCAGGTACCGGCGCTGGCCCGGCCGGGCACCGGGGTCGTGGTGTCGCCGCTGATCGCACTGATGCAGGACCAGGTCGACGCGCTGCGCGCGCTCGGGGTGCGGGCCGGGTTCCTCAACTCCACCCAGGACGCCGACGAGCGCCGCCTCACCGAGCAGGAGTTCCTCGCGGGCGAGCTGGACCTGCTCTACCTCGCCCCGGAGCGGCTGCGTGTCGAGGCCACCGTGCGGCTGCTCGAACGCGGCCGGATCGCCCTGTTCGCGATCGACGAGGCGCACTGCGTCGCGCAGTGGGGGCACGACTTCCGGCCCGACTACCTGCTGCTCTCCGAGCTGCCGAAGCGCTGGCCGGACGTCCCGCGGATCGCACTGACCGCGACCGCGACCGACGCGACCCGCACCGAGATCGCGCAGCGTCTGGAGCTGACCGGGGCTCAGGCCTTCGTCGCGAGCTTCGACCGGCCCAACATCCAGTACCGGATCGTCGCGAAGAACGAGCCGCGCCGTCAGCTGCTGGAGCTGCTGCGCTCCGAGCACGCCGGGGACGCGGGGATCGTCTACTGCCTGTCGCGCAGGTCGGTCGAGCAGACCGCGGAGTTCCTCACCGCGCAGGGGATCCGGGCACTGCCGTACCACGCGGGGCTCGACGCGTCGGTGCGCCGGGAGAACCAGTCCCGGTTCCTGCGCGAGGACGGCCTGGTCATGTGCGCGACGATCGCGTTCGGCATGGGCATCGACAAGCCCGACGTCCGCTTCGTCGCCCACCTCGACCTCCCGAAGTCCGTGGAGGGCTACTACCAGGAGACCGGGCGGGCCGGCCGCGACGGCGAGCCGTCGACGGCGTGGCTGGCCTACGGGCTCGCCGACGTCGTCCAGCAGCGCAAGATGATCGACGACGGCGAGGGCGACGCCGCGCACAAGCGGCGCCTGGCCCAGCACCTGGACGCGATGCTCGCGCTGTGCGAGACCACCGAGTGCCGCCGGGCGCAGCTGCTGCGCTACTTCGGGCAGAAGCCCGCTGCCCAGCGGTGCGGGAACTGCGACACGTGTCTGACGCCGGTGTCGTCGTGGGACGGCACGGTCGCGGCGCAGAAGGTGCTGTCGACGGTGTGGCGGCTGAAGAAGGAGCGCAACCAGGAGTTCGGCGCCGGGCAGGTCGTCGACATCCTGCTGGGCAAGCGCACCCCGAAGGTCGACCAGCACCGCCACCACGAGCTGTCGGTGTTCGGCGTCGGGACCGAGCTGACCGACGTCGCGTGGCGCAACGTCCTGCGCCAGCTCGTCGCGCGCGGGCTGCTGACCGTCGGCGGGAACTACTCGACGCTGCGGTTCACCGACGAGTCCCCGGCCGCGATGCGTGGCGAGCAGAAGGTCATGCTGCGCTCCGAGCCGGAACGCGCGGCGCGGTCGTCGCGGTCGCGGGGCGGGTCGAAGCAGGCCGTGGAGATGCCGGCCGAGCTCGCGCCGGTGTTCGAGCGGCTCCGGGCATGGCGGGCGGCGACGGCGAAGGAGCAGGGCGTCCCCGCCTACGTGATCTTCCACGACGCGACGCTGCGTGAGATCGCGACGCGGTCCCCCGCCGACCGGGCCGCGCTGGGCACGATCTCCGGGATCGGCGAGGGCAAGCTCGCGCGCTACGGCGACCAGGTGATCGACGTGCTGCACGGGGCCGACTCGTGACGCGCCCGCTCATCGGCATCAGCTGCTACAGCGAGCGGGCCGACTACTGGATCATGCGCGACGACGACGTCGTGCTGGTCCCCCGCACCTACGTCGAGATGGTGCTGGCCGCGGGCGGCGTCCCGGTGCTGCTCGCCCCGGTGGACGGCGCCGAGGAGGCCGTCGACGCCCTCGACGGGCTCCTCCTCATCGGCGGCCAGGACGTCGACCCGGCCCGCTACGGACAGGTGGCCGGCGCGCACACCGACACACCGCGCACCGGGCGTGACGCCGCCGACGTGGCGGCGCTGCACCGGGCGCTCGGCCGCGGGATCCCGGTGCTGGGCGTGTGCCGCGGGCTGCAGCTGCTCAACGTGGCGCTCGGCGGGACGCTGCACCAGCACCTGCCCGACGTGGTCGGTGCACAGGTCGCCGGAGCGCACTCGGCCGGACCGGGGGTGTACGCGCCGGTGCCGGTGCTGACCGAGCCGGGGACCCGGGCCGCGGAGATCCTGGGGCCGGGCCCGGTGACGGTGCGCTGTCACCACCACCAGGGGGTGGACCGCGTCGCCCCCGGGCTGCGGGTGTCCGCCCGCGCCGGGGACGTCGTCGAGGCGCTGGAGTGGAGCGACCCGTCGGGCCCCGGCGGTGCCGACGCGCCCTGGGTGGTCGGTGTCCAGTCCCATCCGGAGCGCGACGCCGAGGACCTGCGCCTGGCCGGTGCCCTGGTCGCCGCCGCCACGCGGGCCCGCAGCCGCGCCTTCCGCCCGGTCCGCCTCGCCGGCTGACCCGGATCCGCACGCGGGCAGTCGGTGTCCGCGATCGGGGCCAGACTGTGAGGTCATGACGGAGATGGGGACGAGGACGGGTGTCGACTGGAACGGCGAGCTGCTCGCGCAGCTGACGTTCCACTGGGAGACCGCACTGCGCCCGCGGCTGGCCGGGCTCACCGACGACGAGTACCACTGGGAGCCGGTGCCCGGCTGCTGGGGCGTGCGCCGCCGCGGGGAGTCGGTGACCCCGCCGGGTGCCGGGTCCGGCGACTGGGTGATCGACTTCGCGTTCCCGACGCCGGAGCCGCCGCCGGTCACGACGATCGCGTGGCGGTTCGGGCACCTCCTGGTCGGGGTGTTCGCGATGCGCTCGCACTCCCATTTCGGCGGGCCGGCCGTCGACTACGGCTCCTACGCCTACCCCGGTACCGCGGCGGCGGCGCTCGACGCACTCGACGCCGAGTACGCCCGCTGGACCGCCGGGGTCGCCGCGCTCGGCGCCGAGGGCCTCGCCCGGCCGTGCGGACCGGCCGAGGGCCCCTACGCCGACGCGCCGCTGGCCACCCTGGTGCTGCACATCCACCGGGAGGCCATCCACCACGGGGCGGAGATCGCGCTGCTGCGGGACCTCTACCGCGCCCGCGGCTGAACACCCCGTCGACCGGAGCGCCTACTCTGTCGCACAACGAGATCCGGTGCGACGGACGACGGGGGCCCGCAGTGGGACAGGACACGGCGACGGGGCGGACGACGGCGGGACCGGTCACACGGTCGGGTCCACTGCGCGGGGGCGGTGCTGCTCGCCGCCCTGCTCGGTCTGCTGGCCGTCGTCGTGCTGGTCTGGACCGTCCTCGCCCAGGCGCTCGCGCTGGCCCCCGGTCGGCTGGTGGGTGCCGCTGCTGCAGGACGTGACGTCGCAGGGGCTGCTGCTCGTGCTGGGCTCGCTGCGCGACGGCCTCGGCGTGTGGAACGTCGTCCTGGCCCTGGTCGGGGTGGCGGCCGCCGTCGGGGTGCGGGCGCTGTGGCGGCGCCGTCGGGCCGGCTCGGTGCTGATCGGCCTCACGGTGGCCGCCACGCTGATGGCCACGGGAACGTACACGGCGCTCGTGGTGACCGTCGCCCGCGACGGCGGCGGGCTGCACCCGTTCCTGCCGGTCTCGCCCGTCCCGGTCGCCGCGCCCGGGCCTGACCGCACCGTCGAGTTCGGTGCTCCGGGCGGGACCCCCCTGCTCGCGGACCTCTACCTGCCCCGGCCCGGCGGCGGCCCGGCGCCGGTGTTGGTGCGGGTGCACGGCGGCGGCTTCGTGCAGGGCTCGCGGGGCCCGTCGCCGTACAACCGGTTCCTCGCCGACAACGGGTACGCCGTCGTCGACGTCGACTACCGGCTCGCGACCGAAGAGCTGCACGACTGGGACACCCAGGTCGGCGACGTCGGCTGCGCGCTCACCTGGGTCGGCACCGCCGGCCCGGGGCTCGGGCTGGACACCTCGCGGGTCGGGATCTTCGGCGAGTCGGCAGGCGGCAACCTCGCGGTCGACGCCGCCTACCTCGACCGCGCGGGGGCCCTGGCCCCGACGTGCGGTGACCTCGCCGCGCTGCCCCGGGTGCGGGCGGTCGCCGGGATGTACCCGGCGGTCGACCTGACCGCCACCGAGCCGTTCTCCGCGATCGGGCGCCAGGTCGGGGCGGCCTACATCGGCGGGTCGCCGGAGCAGTTCCCGCAGCGCTACGCGTTCACCGACTCGATCACCCACGCCCGGCCCGACTCGCCGCCGACGCTGGTCGTGCAGGGCTCGGCGGACCACCTCGTCCCGGCGGCGCCGGTGGCCCGTTTCGCCGCCGCGACCGACGAGCTCGGCATCCCGACCCGCTACCTGCAGCTTCCCGGGCTCGAGCACGGCGCCGGGGACGGGCTCGGCACCGTCACCCCGGGCACCGAGCTGCAGCGCGCGGCCCTGCTGTCCTGGTTCGACCGCTGGGTGCGCTAGGCGCGCCCGATCCGCTTGAGCACCGGGGGCAGGTCCCCGGAGTGGAGCACCCCGAGCCGCTGGGTGGCCCGGGTGATCGCGACGTAGAGGTCGTTGAGCCCGCGCGGGGACTCGTCGAGCATCTCCTGCGGCTCCACCACGACGACGGCGTCGAACTCCAGGCCCTTCGACGCCGCGACCGGCAGCACGACGACCGGCGCGTCCAGCTCGGACTCGCCCTCGGCGGGCTCGGGGGTGGTGAGCCCGGCGGCGTCGAGGACGGCGCGGACCCGGTCCAGGCGGCCCTGCGGCGTGAGGACGACGGTGCGCCCGTCCCCGACGGCGTCGCGCTCGGCGCGCACGCGCTCGGCCAGGACCCGGTCGCCGTCGGCCCCGGCGGGCAGCACCGCCGCCCACGGCGGCACCCCGGTCGAGCGCACCGACGACGGCGGCCGCAGCGAGGCGTCGATCTCGGCCAGCACGTCATCGGCGACGTCGGCGATCTCCGAGGGCGTCCGGTAGTTCACCGTCAGCTGCTCCAGGCGCCAGCGGCGTGCCACGAACGGTGACAGGACCTCGTCCCACGAGCCCGCGCCGCCGCGGTCACCGGTCTGGGCGATGTCCCCGACGAGGGTCATCGACCGGGCGGGGGCGCGACGCATGACCATCCGCCAGGCCATCGCCGACAGCTCCTGCGCCTCGTCGACGATGATGTGGCCGTAGGTCCACTCACGGTCCGCGGCCGCCCGCTCGGCGGTGGAGTCGTAGCGGGAGACCTGCATGCGCTCGGCGAGCCTGTCGGCGTCGATGATGTCGGTGGCGCGCAGCAGCTCGGGGTCGAGGTCCTCCTCCAGGTCGAGCACGTCGAGCACGCCCTGGGCGTACTCGACCTCCTCGCGCAGCGCCGCGGCCTCTGCGGCGGCCTGGGCGGCGCCGTCGTCTCCGAGCAGTTCGGCGGCCTCGTCGAGCAGGGCGACGTCGGCCGGGGTCCAGCGCAGGTCCGGGGGCACGTCGGCGTCGGGCGCCGCGCGCTCCAGCAGGGCCCGCTCGGGCGCCGGGATCCGCCGGGCCACCGAGTTGAGCCGGCGACGATCGGCGAACAGGTCGGTGAGCAGCTGCTCGGGCGACAGCGTCGGCCAGAGCTCCTCGAGCTGCGTCGCGACCTCGGCGGACTCGGCGAGCTCGTCGCGGATGTCGTCGACGTCGCGCCGGTCCAGCAGGCCGGACTCGCCGCCGCCGACGCGACGGGCGACCTGCTGGGCGAGCAGCCGCAGCAGCTCCTTGCGGAAGATGCGACGGGCCTCGTTGTGCGGCTTGCGGGAGCGCCGGGCCCGGGTGCGGGCCTGGGCGACCGTGTCCCGGTCGAGGACGACCCGCTGCTGCTCCACGACGAGCTCGACCGGGGTCCGCGGCAGCTGCTGCCGGTCGCGCACCGCCGCGGCGATCACCGGCGCCATGTCGGCGCGGCCCTTCAGCTCGGCCGTCGCCGGGGTCTCGGTGCGTCGCGCGTCCAGGCCGGGGAACAGCTGGGCGACGGTGCCGAGCACGACGCTGGTCTCCCCCAGCGAGGGCAGGACCTGGCCGATGTAGCGCAGGAACGTCGGGTTCGGCCCGACGACGAGCACGCCGCGCCGGGCGAGCCGGTCACGGTGGGTGTAGAGCAGGTAGGCCGCGCGGTGCAGCGCCACCGCCGTCTTCCCGGTGCCGGGCCCGCCCTGCACGACCAGCACCCCGGACGGCTTCGACCGGATGATCCGGTCCTGCTCGCCCTGGATGGTGGCGACGATGTCGCCCATCCGCCCGGTACGGGCCGAGGACACCGCCGCCAGCAGCGCGGCCTCGCTGGTGAGCCCCGAACCCGAGCGGGCCCGCTCCGCCTCGGTCATCTCGGCCAGGTTGAGCGGCTCGTCGTCGACCGCGACGACCTGCCGCAGCCGGGTCCGCAGGTGCCTGCGCCGCCGCATCCCCTCGGGGTTCGCGGCGGTGGCGGTGTAGAACGGCCGGGCGGCGGGTGCCCGCCAGTCCATCAGCAGGGGCTCGTACTCGTTGTCCTCGTCGAGCAGGCCGATGCGGCCGACGTAGCGGATCTCGCCGTCGTCGGCGTCGAGCCGGCCGAAGGCCAGCCCGTGCTCGGCGGCACGCAGACCGGCGAGCCGGTCGGTGAGCATCTCCGCGGCGGCGTCGCGCTGGGTGATGGCCTGCGGGGTGCCGACGGTCTCCTCGCGCAGCGTGTCGGCCAGCCGGCGTGCGGTGTCGCGACGGCGGTCCTCGAGCTGTTCGTAGAGCATGGCCACGTAGGACTGTTCGTGGGCCAGCTCCGGGTCGACCGGCGCGGCGGGGTCGGCCGCGGCAGCCGGGGAGCCGGCAGCGGAAGTGGGTTCGGGCACGGCGCGGGGATCCTCCACCGGGGGGACGTACACGACACGTCCGCGCGGTGGCAGGACGAGCCTGTCGCCGACGGAGCGACTGACCAGGCTACCAGTGGTGCACGACCATCCGGTGAACGACGGACCGGGCATCGGACCGCTGCGGGGACGGCGGCGGGATGCGCCGTCCCCCGCCGTCCTGCACGGTCCGGCCCGGCGCGGTCAGCCGCGGACCCGCGGGGCCCGTCCGTGGGGCTGTTCCACCGGCTCCACCCACTCCGGGGTGGGGGTCGGAGCGGTGGCCGGGCCCTCGTCGTCGAGCGCGATGGGCTCGCCGTGGTGGCGCAGCCGCATCGGGGCGCCGTCGGTGAGCCGGTACTCGGTCTCCTCGGGGGTGATCGAGACCCGGATCCGGCGTCCCTGCCACTTCAGGCCGAACGAGATCCGCGACAGCGACGCCGGGAGCACCGGTGCGAACGACAGCCCGTCGGCCTCGCAGCGCATCCCGCCGAAGCCCAGCACGACCGCGGTCCAGGTCCCGGCCATCGACGCGATGTGCATGCCGTGGTCGGTGTTGCCCGCCAGGTCCTGCAGGTCCACCAGGGCGGCCTCGGCGAGGTACTGGTGGGCCAGCTCCAGGTGCCCGGTACGGGCGGCCATCACCGACTGGGTGCACGCCGACAGCGACGAGTCCCGCACCGTGATCGCCTCGTAGTAGGCGAAGTTGCGGCGCTTCTGCTCCTCGGTGAACGCCTCCGGGAAGATCTGCATCGCCAGCACGAGGTCGGCCTGCTTGATGACCTGCTTGCGGTACAGGTCGAAGTAGGGGTAGTTCAGCAGCAGCGGGTACCGCTCGGCCGGGGTCTCCTCGAAGTTCCACCGCTGGTGGTCGGTGAAGCCCTCGGACTGCGGGTGCACGCCGAGGCGCTCGTCGAACGGGATGAACATGGCGCCGGCGGCGTCGCGCCAGGACGCGATCTCCTCGGAGTCCACCCCGAGCCGTGACGCCGAGCGCGGGTGCTTCGCGGCGACCTCGGCGGCGTAGCGCAGGTTCTGCTGGGCCATCAGGTTGGTGTAGACGTTGTTGTCCGCGATCGAGGAGTACTCGTCGGGGCCGGTGACGCCGTCGATGCGGAAGTTGCCCGCCGAGTCGTGGCTGCCCAGCGAGCGCCACAGCCGCGCGGTCGCGACCAGCAGCTCCAGCCCGACCTCCAGCTCGAACTTGGTGTCGCCGGTGGCGTGCACGTGCCGCTTCACCGCGTCGGCGATGTCGGCGTTGATGTGGAACGCCGCGGTGCCCGCCGGCCAGTAGCCGGAGCACTCGTGGCCGCGGATGGTGCGCCACGGGAACGCGGCACCCTTCAGGCCGAGTGTCTCGGCGCGCTCGAAGGCCAGCGGCAGGATCGACTTGCGCCAGCGCAGCGCGTCCGCGGCGGCCTCCGGGGCGACGAAGGACAGCACCTGCAGGCAGAACGTCTCGGTGTCCCAGAAGGTGTGGCCGTCGTAGCCGTCGGCGGTCAGCCCCTTGGCCGGGATGCAGCGGCGCTCGGCGCGGGCGCCGGCCTGCAGGATGTGGAAGGTCGCCAGCCGCACGGCCTGCTGCAGCTCGGCGTCGCCGTCGATCTCGACGTCGGCGGTGGCCCAGAAGTCGTCGAGGTAGTCGCGCTGCTCGGCGACCAGGCCGTCCCAGCCGGTGTAGCGGGCGGCGGCGATGGCGGCGCGCACCTGGTCGTAGACGGCGGGCAGGCTGCGCCGCGAGGACCAGCCGTAGGCGAGGTACTTGACCACGCGCAGCGACTGGCCGGGCTTGACCCGGGCGATGACGGTGGTGCGGGCGAGGTCCTCGTTGGCGTCGGTGGACACCTGGACGCCGTCCGGGCCGAACACCTCGTGCTCCATCGCCGCGCCGCAGCGCAGCTCCGACTTGCGGGTGCGGTGCACCAGGGTGGCCCCGGCGTCGCCGGCGCGGGACTGCTCGGGCTCCAGCACGTTGTCCAGCGCGGTGTCCAGGCGCGGGTCGTCGGCGTCGCGGCCGGGCAGCTGCTCGTTGGCGACGAGCTCGGACTGCAGCACCAGCAGCGCGCCGTCCCCGGCCGCGCCGCTGCCCTCGTTGCCGTTGCTGACCAGCTCCACCTCGTAGGAGATCGCGGCGACCGCGCGCTGGGTCAGCGACACCATGCGGGTGGAGCGGACCCGGACCCGGCGCCCGGCCGGGGACTCCCACTCGACCTCGCGGTGCAGCGTGCCGGCCTGCATGTCCAGCACCCGCTCGTGCCGGTGCAGGGTGCCGTAGCGCAGGTCGAACGGCTCGTCGTCGACCAGCAGCCGGATCAGCTTGCCGTTGGTCGTGTTGATGATCGTCTGCCCGGACTCGGGGTAGCCGTAGCCGCCCTCGGCGTACGGCAGCGGACGCACCTCGTAGAAGGAGTTCAGGTAGGTGCCGGGCAGGACGTGCGGCTCACCCTCGTCGAGGTTGCCGCGCAGCCCGATGTGGCCGTTGGACAGCGCGAAGACCGACTCGGTCTGGCCCATCGCGTCCAGGTCGAGACGCGGTTCGCGGACCACCCACGGCTCGACGGTGAAGGTGGGCAGGTGGTCGGGCTTCACGAACGCTCCAGCAGGTCGGCGAGATCGGTGACGACGACGTCCGCGCCGTGCTCACGCAGCGCGTCCGCCTGGTCGAGACGGTCGACGCCGACGACGGCGCCGAAGTCCCCCGCGTGGCCGGCCTGCACGCCGGCCAGCGCGTCCTCGAACACGACCGCGGCGGACCGGTCCACCCCGAGGTCGGCCGCGGCGGCGAGGAAGGTGTCGGGAGCGGGCTTGCCGGGCAGGCCGCGCTCGCGGGCGGTGACGCCGTCGACGCGGTGGTCGATGAAGGTCTCCAGCCCGGTGACCCGGAGGATCTGCTCCGCGTTCGCGCTGGAGGACACGACGGCGGTGGTGAGCCCGGCGTCCTTCACCGCCTCCAGGTAACGGCGCGACCCCGGGTAGACCTCGACGCCGTCGGTGCGGATCCGCTCCTGCACGAGGTCGTTCTTGCGGGTCGACAGGCCCCACAGGGTCCCGGTGTCCGCGGAGTCGTCCGGGGACCCCTCGGGCAGCTCGATCCCGCGCGAGGCGAGGAAGCTGCGGGTCCCCTCGAGACGGGGCTTCCCGTCCACGTACGGACCGTAGTCGGCGTTGACGTCGAACGGGGTGTACCCGTCACCGTCGCGGGAACGGAGGTACTCGTCGAACATCTGCTTCCACGCCGCGGCGTGGACGCTCGCGGTGTCGGTGAGTACGCCGTCCAGGTCGAACAGGCACGCGCGTGTGCCCTCGGGCAGCCCCAGCATGGCGCGCACGCTATCCGGATCGATGAAGGTCCGTCGCCCCGGGCGGTGCACGCCACTCCCCCGCCGACGGGTGTCACACGACGGGCACGCCCAGCGGCAGGACCAACAGGACGAGCGGGACGCGGGCGGACCGCTCCGCCGGGTCCGCCGGATGGACCTCCACCCGGGCCGTGGGCCCGTCGGGGGCGTCCGGGTCCAGCCGCACGTGGACCGCGCCGCCCGCGCTGTGCGGCTCGATCTCCTCCTGCACCCCGCGGCGGACCGCGGCGAGCACCGACAGCGGCGGCACCGCCGACGACGGGTCGACACCGGCCCCGGACGGGTCGTCGAGCTCGGTGGTCAGCCGGGCGCCGAATCGGGTCCGTTCGATCTGCAGGTACGCCCGCACGGCGGCGAGCTCCTCGTCGAGCCGGATCGAGGGCTCCCCGGCCCGGTCCGCGGCCCGGGATAGGTCGGCGAAGCCGAGCAGCAGCTCCCGGGCCCGTGGCGGGTCGGTGCGCACCAGCGAGGCGATGGTGTTGAGGGTGTTGTAGACGAAGTGCTGCTCCAGCCGCCGCGACAGCGGCCCGTGCCAGGGGCCGTCCGGGGCGGCGGCCGGCGGCGCGGGGTCCACGGGGACGGGCGGGACGGCGTCGCGGACCCGGATGCGGACGGTCTCGTCGGGGGCCGGGGCACGGTGCGCGCCGGGCCGGGCCGGGCGGCCCTCGTCCGGTGGCGTGTCACCGGCGGGCCGGTCGGGGTCCGCGGTGCCGGCGCGGCCGGCGGGGCCCGGGGCTCGGGTGCCTGCCGCGGCGTCCCCGTCCTCGGACGCGGGCCGGGTGCCCGGTGCGGCCGCGGCACCGGCGCGGGGCAGGACGACGGTCTCCGGGCCGTGCCCGGGTGCCTGCCCGGTCCCGCGGCCCGGGCGGCGCAGCGCGACGGTCGGGCGGGCCGCCGACGCCGCCCGGCGTGCCGCGTCGATCGCGCCGGCCAGGTCGTCGTCGTGCTCGGCGGGCGCCACCAGACCGCGCCAGGACGGCAGGGTGAGCCGTCCGGCGGCCGTCCGGCCCCGGTGCTCGACCGCCGCGACCAGGCCGGGGGCCAGCCAGCGGGCGTCGACGCCGATCCCGTCGGGCACCCCGAGCGGCGGGTTCCCGGTGGCGGGGACGCGCAGCACGGTGCGGGCGTCGACGTCGGCGGCGCCGATCCCGACGCGGCCCACGTAGCGGAGCCCGTCGGGCTCGGGCAGCGCCAGCAGCACGGCACCGATCCGCTCCCGGCCCCCGCCGGGGCCCCCGGCGGGCACCCAGCCCGCGACGAGCACCTGCCGGTGGCGGCGCAGCGGCACCCGCAGCCAGTTCCGGGTGCGCCGCCCGGGCTGGTAGGGCAGGTCGAGCCGCTTGAGGTGCAGCCCGTCGAGGCCGTAGCGCTCCGCGGTCCGGACCACGAGGTCGGCCTCGTCGAGCCCGAACGAGGGCGGGACCAGGATCTTCGGCCCGGCCAGGTCGAGCGCCTCCAGCTCCGCGCGGCGCCGCCGGTAGGGCAGCTCGAGGGTGCGGCGGCCGTCGCAGAACAGCAGGTCGGTGACCACGTAGCCGACCGGCACCTCGGTCCGCAGGGCCGCGTCCGGGGACACCGTCGCGGTGCGGCGCAGCAGCGGGCCGCGCGACGGGCGGCCCGCCTCGTCGAGGGCGACCACGGTGCCGTCGAGCACCATGCCGCCCGGCGGGGCCTGGTCGCCGAGCACGGCGAGCTCGGGGAAGGACCCGGTCACGCTGCGTGCGGTGGAGGACAGCAGCCGGACGCGGCCGGGCCGGGCGTAGGCCACACAGCGGTGGCCCTCCCAGGCGAACTCGACCGCCCAGCGGTCCGGGTCGCCCGCGTCGGTCAGCTCCCCCGCGGCGGGCAGCATCGGCGGGACGAGGTCGGGCATGGGCGCAGCAGGACCCGCGCCGGCGCGCGCCTGCCCGGCGCCGTGCGTCGCACCGACCCCCACCACGGCATCCACGCTATCCCCCGCACGGGCGAGTGCGGGCGCCACCTCGGCGCTGCGGCGCCCGGTGTCGGGGGTGTCTGCGACGATCGGTCCCATCATGACGCTCACCGACCGGCTGCCGCGCTCCTCCGACCCCGCGAACCCCCCGGATCCCGCCGCGCTGGTGGACACCTTCGCCGAGTGGGCGTTCGACGAGCGCGGTCTGTCGCTGTACCCGGCGCAGGAGGAGGCGCTGCTGGAGCTGGTGACCGGCGCCAACGTGATCCTCTCGACGCCGACGGGCTCGGGGAAGTCGCTGGTCGCGATCGGCGCGCACGCCGCGGCGCTGGCCCGCGGTGAGCGCAGCTTCTACACCGCGCCGATCAAGGCGCTGGTCAGCGAGAAGTTCTTCGCGCTGTGCGAGGTGTTCGGCGCGGACAAGGTCGGCATGCTCACCGGCGACGCCGCGGTGAACGAGAAGGCGCCGATCATCTGCTGCACCGCGGAGATCCTGGCGAACCTCGCCCTGCGCGAGGGCCCCGGGACCGACGTCGGCTCGGTGATCATGGACGAGTTCCACTTCTACGCCGACCCGTCGCGCGGCTGGGCCTGGCAGGTGCCGATCGTCGAGCTGCCGCAGGCACAGTTCCTGCTGATGAGCGCCACGCTGGGCGACACGTCGTTCTTCGCGGAGGACCTGACCCGGCGCACCGGGCGGGAGACCGCGGAGATCACCTCCGTGGAGCGGCCGGTGCCGCTGCACTTCCGCTACGTCGTCGAGCCGCTGCACGAGACGATCACCGAGCTGCTGTCGACGCGTGAGGCGCCGGTCTACGTCGTGCACTTCACCCAGCAGGCCGCCGTCGAACGGGCGCAGGCACTGATGAGCGTCAACGTCACCTCCAAGGAGGACAAGGCCGCGATCGCCGAGACGATCGGGGCGTTCCGGTTCACCTCCGGCTTCGGCCGCACCCTGTCCCGCCTCGTGCGCCACGGGATCGGCGTGCACCACGCCGGCATGCTCCCCCGCTACCGGCGGCTGGTGGAGACCCTCGCCCAGGCCGGCCTGCTCAAGGTCATCTGCGGTACCGACACCCTCGGCGTCGGCATCAACGTGCCGATCCGCACGGTGCTGTTCACCGCCCTGTCCAAGTACGACGGGCGGCGCGTGCGCCCGCTCAAGGCCCGCGAGTTCCACCAGATCGCCGGCCGCGCCGGGCGGGCCGGGTACGACACCGTCGGCACCGTCGTCGCGCAGGCCCCCGAGCACGACATCGAGAACGCCAAGGCCCTGGCCAAGGCCGGCGACGACCCGAAGAAGCGCCGCAAGGTGGCGCGCAAGCAGCCCCCCGAGGGGTTCGTCGGCTGGTCGGAGACCTCGTTCGAGAAGCTCCAGCAGGCCCGGCCCGAGCCGCTGACCAGCCACTTCGAGGTCACCCACGCGATGCTGCTCAACGTGGTCTCGCGCGGCGGGGACACCTACGCCGCGATGGAGCACCTGCTCACCGACAACCACGAGCCCCGCAAGCGGCAGCTGAAGCACATGCTGCGGGCGATCGCGATCAACCGGGCGCTGCGCACCTCCGGCGTCGTCGAGCAGTACACCGTGGACGGTGCGACCCGTCCACGGGCGCGGGTGGTCGACGAGCTGCAGCTGGACTTCGCGCTCAACCAGCCGCTGTCGCCGTTCGCGCTCGCGGTGTTCGAGCTCCTCGACCGGGAGTCGCCGACCTACGCACTCGACGTGCTCTCGGTGATCGAGTCGACCCTCGACGACCCCCGCCAGATCCTCGCCGCCCAGCAGAACAAGGCCCGCGGCGAGGCGATCGCGGCGATGAAGGCCGACGGCATCGAGTACGAGGAGCGGATGGCCCACCTGGAGGAGGTCACCCACCCCAAGCCCCTCGACGAGATGCTGCACGCCGCGCTGGAGACCTACCGCCGCGGCGCACCGTGGGTCGCCGACGCCGTCCTGTCGCCGAAGTCGGTGGTCCGGGACATGAGCGAGCGGGCGATGACGTTCACCGAGTACGTCTCGCACTACCAGCTCGCCCGCTCCGAGGGCCTGGTGCTGCGCTACCTGGCCGACGCCTACCGGGCGCTGCGCCAGACCGTGCCCGAGCACGCCCGCACCGAGGAGCTCACCGACCTCGTGGAGTGGCTGGGCGAGCTGGTCCGCCAGACCGACTCCTCGCTGCTCGACGAGTGGGAGAAGCTCGCCGCCGGGGCGGGTGCCGACGGGGAGGTGCTGCCGCCGGGGGCCGAGGTCGCCGTCGCCACGCCGACCGGGGTCACCGGCAACGCCCGCGCGTTCCGGGTCATGGTGCGCAACGCGCTGTTCCGCCGGGTGGAGCTCGCGGCGATGGGCCGCTACGCCGAGCTGGGCGATCTCGACGCCGACGCCGGCTGGACCGCCGACCGCTGGCGGGACGCCCTGGCCCCCTACTTCGCGATCCACGACCGGATCGGCTTCGGGCCGGACGCGCGCGGGCCCGAGCTGTTCGACCTCACCGAGGAGACCGACCGCTGGCTGGTGCGCCAGGTCCTCGACGACCCGGCGGGCGACCGGGACTGGGCGATCACCGCCGAGGTGGACCTCGCCGCCTCCGACGAGGCCGGTGAGGCCGTCGTGTGGGTGACGGAGGTGACCGACGGGTCGCCGGACTGACCCGATCGGTCCGTCGCGGGGCGTAGAGGTAACCCGGTCGGCCCCACCGGGCGGGTCGGATCGGTTACGGTGTCCACCGATCATGAGGGAAGTCCCTCCCACCGGAGCGAACGGGGGCGGTGGATGCAGCAGGCCGACGTCGCCGCTGCTCGCGCCGACCACGGACGGGCGCTCGTCCCCGCAGCGCTGCCCGACCCCGCCGACCTCGCCGCTCCCTGGGCCTCGGAGCTGGCCCGGCACTCGGTGCTGCCGGCCACCGAGCTCCGCCCGGTCCTCGACCGGGTGACCACGCAGCTGCGGGAGGCCGCGCTGGCGGAGCGGTACGACCCGGCCCTCCCGGCGGCAGCCGGCGGGGACCTGGTGCGGGCGCGGATCCACCAGCCGGGCTGCCTGGAGATCGGGATGGAGCTGCTCGGGGCGCACCTGGAGCCGGCCGCGGACACCGCCGCCCGGGTCCGGCGGATCGCGGCCGTGCTGGCGGCGTTCGCCCGCGGGTTCACCGAGGCGACCCGCAGCCTGGTCCTCGCCGAGCACGAGCAGGTCACCCGGGCCGCGCTGGAGGCCCGCCGCGTCGCCGAGGAGGCCCGCCGCCGCTCGGACCTGCGGCTGCGGACCGTCGTCGACTCCGCGGCCGTCGGGATCGTGATCTTCGAGCCGGACGGGCGGCTCGTCGAGGTGAACGAGGCGGCCGCCGTCATGACCGGGTACACGCCCGCCCAGCTGCTGAGGATGCGGGTCACCGACTTCGTGCACCCGGAGTCGGCGCCGGAGGTGTGGGCCGAGCGGCCACGGCTGCTCGACGGCTCCCTGGACCGGCTCCGGGTGGTCCGCCCGGTCCGGCGCGCCGACGACAGCGACGTGTGGATCGACGCCGTGGTCACCCTGCTCGGCCCGGTCGGTGGTGACGAGCAGCTGCTCGTCGCGGTGGTGTCCGACGTGACCGACCAGTTGCTGATGCAGGAGAACCTGGCCCACCAGGCGTCGCACGACCCGCTGACCGGGCTGCCGAACCGGTCGCTGTTCTTCGAACGCCTGGGCGCCGCGATCGACGCGGGCTCCTCCGGTGGCCGCCCGGGGATCTGCTACCTGGACCTGGACGGGTTCAAGGTCGTCAACGACACCCTGGGCCACCAGTCCGGGGACCGGCTCCTGCAGGTGCTGGCCGACCGGCTCCGGGGCGCGCTGGAGCCCGGCGGGCATCTCGTCGCGCGGATGGGCGGCGACGAGTTCGTCGTGCTGGTGCCGCGCACCGCCGACCGGGCCGAGCTGGAGGAGGTCGCGACCCGCGCGCTGGGGACCGTGCGCCGCCCGGTGCGCGTCGACGGCCGCGACATCGTGATCTCGGCGAGCGTCGGGGTGGTGCGCCACGACGGCGAGCTGGGCATCGACGAGCTGATCGCCGCCGCCGACACCACCCTGTACTCGGCCAAGCGGGCCGGCCGCGGACGCTACGTGCTCTACGACCGCGACCGGCACCGCGACGACGTCGCCCGCTTCGAGCTGTCCTCGCAGATGCCCGAGGCGCTGCGCCGCGACGACTTCGTGGTCGTCTACCAGCCCCTGGTGCGCCTGACCGACGAGCAGACCATCGGGGTCGAGGCGCTGGTGCGCTGGCAGCGGCCCGACGGGCAGCTGCTGGGCCCGGACCGGTTCATCCCGCTCGCCGAGGAGACCGGGCTGGTCGTGCCGCTGGGCCGCCGGGTCCTCGACGAGGCGTGCCGGCAGGGCCGGGTCTGGGCCGACGCGTACCCGGACAGGCCGCTGACGATCAGTGTGAACGTCGCCGCCCGGCAGGTGACCGAGTCGGACCTGGTCGCCGACGTCGCGGCGACGCTGGAGCGCCACGACTGGCCGCCGGAGCTGCTGCAGGTCGAGCTGACCGAGTCCGACCTGATGGGCTCCCCCGGCCGGCCGCTGGCCACGCTGCGCGAGCTCGATCGGCTCGGCGTGAAGATCGCCATCGACGACTTCGGGACCGGCTACTCCAACCTCGCCTACCTGCGGCACCTACCGGTGCACCGGCTCAAGCTGGCCGGGCACTTCCTGGCCGGGACCGCCGAGCGCGACGACGTCATCCTGCGCACGCTGATCTCGCTGGCCTCCGCGCTGGACCTGGAGGTCACCGCCGAGGCGGTGGAGACCCGGGAGCAGGCGGCGCGGCTGCGCGAGTACGGCTGCGCCAACGCCCAGGGCTGGTACTACGCACCCGCGGTCGTCGCGGAACGGGTCCCGGACCTGATCCGGGACCCGTTCCTGCGTGCCCTCTGAGCTCAGCCGTTGCGCTCGTCGCGCCAGGCGATCCAGTCCTTCAGCCGGGACAGGTCGTAGCCGCCCTGGCCGTCCTGGCCGACGGTGAACAGGCGCACCCCGGCGTCGTGGAGGGCGGCGCCGTCGTCCTCCGGGGCGCCCTCGACGCCGACCGAGCGTTCGATCTCGGCCGGGTCGCGGCCGATGTCGCGGCAGTGCCCGTCGAGGATGCCGCTCTTGCGGGTGACGGTGTCGACGTCGCCGAAGCCGTGCCAGATGCCGGCGTGCTCGGCGGTGTAGCGCAGGGTCTTCTTCTCGCCCCCGCCGCCGATGAGGATCGGGATGTCGCGGGTCGGCGCCGGGTTGAGTACCGACCAGCGGCTCCGGATGCGGGGCAGGGCCGCGGCCAGGTCGTTCAGCCGGCCGCCCGCGGTGCCGAACTCGTAGCCGTACTCGTCGTAGTCGCGCTGGAACCAGCCGGAGCCGATACCCAGGATCAGCCGGCCGTCGGAGATGTGGTCGACGGTGCGGGCCATGTCGGCGAGCAGCTCGGGGTTGCGGTAGCTGTTGCAGGTCACCAGGGCGCCGATCTCCACCCGGGAGGTCGCCTCGGCCCAGGCGCCGAGCATGGTCCAGCACTCGAAGTGCTTGCCGTCGGGCTCGCCGTAGAGCGGGAAGAAGTGGTCCCAGTTGAAGACGACGTCGACGCCGGCCTCCTCGGCGGCGGCCACGGTGCGGCGGATGTCGGCGTAGTCGGCGTGCTGGGGCTGCAGCTGCAGTCCGATGCGGACGGGACGGGGATCGGTCATGTCCCCATCCTGGCCCCGGCGGCCGGGCCCCGCAGGGCACCCGCGGGTCAGAGCCGGCGCAGCCCGGCCAGCACCCGGTCCATCAGCGCGACGCTCGGCCCGTCCTCCGCCGAGGACACACCGTGCACCACCAGGCGCCCCTCGGAGGCGAGGTCGTCGATGAGCACCCGGGCGACGCCCAGCGGCACCGCGGCGAGCGCCGCGACCTCCGACACCGACCGGGGCCGGGTGCACAGCCGCAGCACCGCGGCGCGCTCGACCGAGTCGGCGCGCGGGACGGGGCCGGGGGCGGGCCGCACCGAGACCAGCGTCTCCAGCCGCAGCTCGGCGCGGACCCGGGTACGGCCGCCGGTCATGACGTAGGGCCGGACCGTGGCGAACGCCGGCACCTGGAGCGGCTCGGCGTCCGGCGGCGCGGTGAGCTGGGGCACCGGGTGCGGGGACGTCGCGTGCGGGGGCGCGGACGGGGAGGACACGGGGCCCGCCGCCGCGGCCGGACGCCCCGGTCCCGGCGCGGGGCGGCCGGCGACCACGGGCAGCGGCGCGGTGTCGGCGGGCCCGGGCGTGCCGGTGTCGCCCTCCGGGCCGCGACCGGTGCCGGCCGCCGCGGGGTCACCGGTCCCGGTGCCGCCCACCGCGGTGTCGTCGGCCGGGAGCCCGTCCGTCTCCGCGCGGGCCGCCGCACGGCGCGCCGCCCGCTCGCGGCGGCTCAGCCGGGTGCGCTTCGCGGAGTGCCCGCCGAACCGGGCCCCGGTCACCCCGACCAGGTTCTCCGGCCCGGGCTCCGGCTCCTCCGCCACGACGACGGGCTCCGGGTCCGGCTCCGGCGGCCTGCCGTGCGGGTACTCCGGGTCGGGGGCGTGCCGGGACGGGGGCGCCCCGAACCGGGCCCCGGTGCGTCCGATCTCCGACCGTGCCATCCACCCTCCGCGCCTCGCGGCCGCGGCGGCCCGCGGGCGCCGCTGTCGTCCGTTCCGTCCCGCGGTGCGGTCGTCGTCACGATGCGCGACCGGGGAGCCACAGGGTGGCGCGGGACGGCTACCGCACCGTGTCGTCCGTGTCACGTCCGTGTGACGTGACCCCGTCGGTGCAGGTCACGAGCACCGTGGTTCACCCGATCCGGCTAGCGGCGCAGCAGCGTGGTGAACGCGGCCAGCGCCTGCCCGGCGGTCCGCTCGGCCGCGGGCACGACGCCGAGGAACGCGACGTAGCCGTGGATGAGACCGGGTCCGTCGACCTCGACGACCTCCACCCCGCCCGCGCGCAGCGCCACGGCCCAGTCGCGGCCCTCGTCGCGCAGCGGGTCGAACTCGGCGGTGGCGACCACCGCGGGCGCCAGCCCGGACGGGTCGGCGGGCGCGGCGGCCCCCAGCGGCGCGACCTCGGGTCCGGCCGGGGTCGGGCCGGACAACAGGCTGTCCCAGAACCAGCGCATGTCCGCGGCGGTGAGGAAGTAGCCCTCGCCGTTCTCCCGGTACGACGGAGTCGCCCCCTCCGGCGCGAGCGCCGGGTAGAACAACAGCTGGGCGGCCGGGCGCGGGCCGCCGCGGTCGCGGCAGCGCAGCGCCAGCCCGGCGACCATGCTCGCCCCGGCGCTGTCGCCCGCCAGCCCGAGCCGCCGGCCCGGGAACCGGCCTGCGACGGCGAGCAGCGCGGCCCAGGCGTCGTCGAGCGGCGCGGGGTGCGGGTGCTCGGGCGCGAGCCGGTAGTCCACCGCGACGACGACCGCGCCGGTCGCATTCGCCACCCGCCGGCACACCGGGTCGTGGGTCTCCAGGTCCCCGACGACCCAGCCGCCGCCGTGCAGGTAGAGCACCACGGCCGCGCCGTCGTCGCCCTCGGGGACGTAGCTGCGCACCGGCACCGGGCCCGCCGGGCCGGGGACGGTGTCGTCGTCGACCCGGCCGACCTGCTCGGGCACGAACCCCGGTCCGCGTCGGGCCAGGGCGAGCGACCGGTAGTGGGCCCGGGTGGCGACCGGGTCGCCGTCGCGGACCAGCGGCAGGGCCCCCGCCCCGGCGAGGGTGTCGAGCACGGTCCGGAACGCGGGGTCGAGCGCCATGGCCGTGACGCTAGCCGGTCCCCGGGGGATGTGCAGACACTATTATTCTAGTACATTGCGAACAAGTTCGGATCACTCGACGAGAGGGACGCCATGACCACACCCGTCGTGCGCACGAGCCGTCGCCGGCTCCTCGCCACCGCACCGGCCACCGCACTGACCGTCGCGGGCCTGGCCGCCCTGGTGGCCACCCAGCCGCCCGGCCGGACGCTCCAGACCACCCTCGCGGTGGTCGTCGTGGGCCTGCTCGCGATCGGGCTGCCGCTGCTGCGGCTGCGCTCCGGGCGGCCCGACGTGGAGCGCCGCGCCGTCGGCACCGCCTGGGCCTTCGCCGTCATCGTGTGGTGGGTGCCCGGCACCCGGCTGGCTCCGCAGGTCCCGGGCTGGGCCTGGACCGCCGGCGTCCTGACGGCGGTCGCCGCCGCCTACGGCATCGGACACCTGCTGGCCGGGCCGGACGCCCCGCGGCCGTCGGCGACCGGCAGCGCCCCGGCCGGAGCGGTGCGCACCCCGCTCGCGCCCGGTGAGCGGTACCTGTGGGCCCGCACCGTGCTGTCCCGCCCCACCCTGGTCGTCGCGGCGGTGCTGCTCCTGGCGGCCGTCGCCCAGCTGGCGGCCGGCGGCAGCGCGGTGCTGGTCGTCGTGCTCGTTGCCGCCGCCGTCGTCTCGACCGCACTGACCGCCGTCGCCCGGGTCCGTGTCGACGGCGACGGGGTACACGTCCGGCAGGCGCTGCTCGGACGGCCGCTGGCGGAGGCACCGCTCACCGAGGTCCGCGGCGCGCGGTCGGAGCAGCTCGACCCGGAGCGCTTCGGATGGAACGAGTACGGCGTCCTGCGCCGGTCGCCGTCCGTGCTCGGCTACCGCGCCCGGCGGGCCGGGGAGGCGCTGGTGCTCGACCTCACCGACGACCGCCGGTTCGTGGTCACGGTGCCCGACGCCGCCACCGCGGCCGGGCTGGTCAACGCCGAGCTCGACCGTCGCGCCGGGCACGGCGCGGCCGGCGCCGCACCGTCGTGCTGATCCGGGTCGACCCGTCGTCGCCGGTGCCGCTCGGGGACCAGGTCGCGGCCTCGGTCCGCCGGGCGGTCGCCGACGGCCGGGCCGCCGCCGGGGACCGGCTGCCCCCGGCCCGCGAGGTCGCGGGCGCACTGGGGATCAATCTGCACACCGTGCTGCGCGGCTACCAGCAGCTGCGCGACGAGGGCCTGGTCGACCTGCGGCGCGGCCGCGGGGCCGTGCTCACCGAGCGGGCCACCGGTGGACGCGCCGAGCTGGAGCGCAAGGCCGGTGAGCTGGCCGAACTGGCCCGGCGGCTCGGGCTCGACGAGTCCGACGCCCTCGGCGCGGTGCGGGCCGCCTTCCGTTGACGCCGCGGCGCCGCCGTCAGCCGAGCGGGCTGCGCGGCAGCAGCCGGTCGGAGATGATCTTGCGCTGGATCTCGCTGGTCCCCTCGAAGATCGTGGTCAGCCGGGCGTCGCGCCAGTGCCGTTCCACCTGGTGCTCGGTGGTGTAGCCGTTGCCGCCGTGCAGCTGGATGCCGTCCGCGGTGACCTCGGCGGCCATCTCGGTGGCCAGCAGCTTGACCATCGCCGCCTCCCGCTCGCAGGGCTCGCCGAGGTCGAGCCGGTGCGCCACGTTCTGGTAGAAGGCGCGGGCCTGCTCGACCCGGGCGGCCATCGTCGCGAGGGTGAACCGGACGGCCTGGAAGTCGCCGATCGGGTGCTCGAACTGGTGGCGTCGCTGCAGGTAGCGCACGCAGTCCTCGACGGCGGCCCTGGCGAGCCCGACCGCCCGCGCGGCGGTGTGCACCCGGGCGATGTTCAGCCACGACTGGGCGTCGGCGAATCCCTCGCCGCCGGCGCCGAGCTGGTTGCCGACCGGCACCCGCACGCCGTCGAACTCCAGGTCCCAGGTGACGAAGCCGTGGTAGCCGATCTTGTCGATCGGGCGGCCGGTGATCCCGGCGGGGAAGGTGTCGCGCTCCTTCTCCACGACGACCGTCGCCAGGCCCGCGGAGCGCTTCTCCCCCGGCGCAGGGTCGTCGGTGCGCACCAGCACCTGGATGAAGTCGGCGGCCTTGGCGTTGCCGGTCCAGCGCTTGTGCCCGGTGATCACGAACTCGTCGCCGTCGCGGACCGCGCGGGTCTCCACCCCGGCCAGGTCGGACCCGGCGTCGGGCTCGGACAGCGCGATCGCGCCGATCCACTGCCCGCGAGCCGACCGGCGCAGCAGCTCCGCACGGCGCTCCGGGTCGGTGACGGCGGTCCCGGCGCCCTGCGCACGGGCGATGATCGACCCGACGCTCATCCACGCCCGGGCCAGCTCCTCGGCGACCATGCAGTACTCGAACGCCCCGAGACCCAGCCCGCCGTGCTCACGGTCGACGGTGATGCCGAAGTAGCCCAGCTCGCCCATCTCGTCGAGCAGGTCGCGCGGGATCTCGCCCTTGCGCGGGTCCAGCTCGTCGGCGACGGGCAGCACCCGGGTCGCGGCGAACTCGCGGGCCTGCTTCTGCAACGCCTCGCGCTCGGGGGTGTGGTACGGCGCGGTCAGTACCGGGACAGGCGGCTCGAGAAGATCGTCACTGGCCATGGGCGCAGTATCACCCGTCCCGGCCGACCCCGCCCGGACCCGACCGGTCGACCCCGACCATCGGCACAGGACCGCTGCGGCACGCATCGCCGCGTGCGCATGTCGGCACGGGGTGGGAGGGTCGGCAGCGGGCGACGCGGCCCGACCCGTGGGGGCGCGGGATCGGTGCGGCCGCGTCACCGCCGCGCGGCCGCGACCGCGGTCCGCGCGTCCACGCAGGAGGGGAGCGCACCATGCCCGACAACCGCGTCGTCGTGTACAAGGGACCCGGCGAGGTCGCCGTCGAGTCGATCGACTACCCGAAGCTGGAGCTGCCCACCGACGTCGTCGACGGGCTCGGCATCGCGCGGAAGGCTCCGCACGCGGCGATCCTGAAGATCGTCACCACCAACATCTGCGGATCCGACCAGCACATGGTCCGCGGCCGCACCACCGCACCGGTCGGGCAGTCGCTCGGCCACGAGATCACCGGCGAGATCGTCGAGGTCGGCGACGACGTGCTGTTCGCGAAGGTCGGCGACATCTGCTCGGTGCCGTTCAACATCGCCTGCGGGCGTTGCCGGATGTGCAACGAGGGGAAGACCGGCGTCTGCCTGAACGTCAACCCGGCCCGTCCCGGCGCCGCCTACGGCTACGTCGACATGGGCGGCTGGATCGGCGGCCAGGCCGAGTACGTGATGGTGCCCTTCGCCGACTTCAACCTGCTGCGCTTCCCCGACCGCGACCAGGCGTTGGAGAAGATCCTCGACCTCACGATGCTGTCGGACATCTTCCCGACCGGCTACCACGGCGCGGTGACCGCCGGGGTCACCACCGGATCGACGGTCTACGTGGCCGGCGCCGGGCCGGTCGGGCTGGCCGCGGCGCACGCCGCGCAGCTGCTGGGGGCGGCGGCGGTCGTCGTCGGGGACATGATCCCCGAGCGGCTCGCGCAGGCGCGCAGCTTCGGCTGCGAGACCGTCGACCTGTCCGGCGACGGGACCCTGGCCGAGCAGCTGGAGCAGCTGCTCGGAGAGCCCGAGGTGGACGCCGCCGTCGACGCCGTCGGGTTCGAGGCCCGCGGACACGGGCGCGACGCCGGGGAGGCGCCCGCGACCGTGCTGAACTCGGTCATGGAGGTGACCCGGGTCGGCGGCGCGCTCGGCATCCCGGGGCTCTACGTCACCGGCGACCCGGGTGCCGCCGACGACAAGGCCAAGGAGGGCACCCTCGGCGTGCGGATCGGGCTGGGCTGGGCGAAGTCGCACAGCTTCACCACCGGCCAGTGCCCGGTGAAGAAGTACAACCGGCAGCTGATGCAGGCGATCCTGTCCGACCGGGCGCAGATCGCGAAGGCGGTCAACGCGACCACGATCTCGCTGGACGACGCCCCGCGCGGCTACCAGGAGTTCGACGGCGGCGTGGCCCGCAAGTTCGTGATCGACCCGCACGGCAGCGTCGCGGCGTGAGACCGGCCGGGTCCGGTGCCGCCGTCGCGGTGCCGGGCCCGGCTCACCCGCCCGCCCCGGCGGCGCGCCGGTAGAGCTCGGCGGCGGCGCGGGAGAAGCCGTCGGGCACCCCGGCGGCGGCGAACGCGTCGGCCGCCTCGTCCATCTCCCCCGCCCAGCGCCACGCCTTTCCCGCCATCCGCTCGCGGGCGCGGGCCAGCGCGGCGGCGTGGTCGACCCCGGCCCGGTCCAGCTCGGCGTGCAGGGCCCCGGTGACGCCGAACGCCGCGGCGGCCTCCTCGAGCGCCAGCCACAGCACGGGTGCCGCCTTGCTCTGCAGCGCGAAGCAGGCCTTCAGCCCGCTCGCGGCGCCCAGGTCGGTCCCGGCGGTGCCGAGCACCCGGGCGTCGAACGGGCTCGGCTCGAACAGGGTGGCGGCGGTGTCCGCCCCGGGCCCGGACAGCCACAGCGTCGTGGTGCCCGCCGTCCAGGCGGGCGGGCCGATGACGGCGCCGTCGCAGACGGTCGCGCGGTCGCCGAGCAGTGTCGCGATGCCGCGGACGGTGTCCGGGGACACCGCGTTGGCCTCGACGTAGAGCGGGCGGTCGGTGCGCCCGGCCAGCCCGGCGCCCACCAGGCCCGCGACCTCGCGCGCGGCGTGCGGCGGGCAGATCGACACGATCACGTCGGCCCGGGCGGCGAGGTCGGCGACGGTCGGCACCGCCTGCAGGTCGGCCAGCTCGGCGCGCTTGGCGGTGGCGTGCGAGCGCCCGGCGTCGGCCCAGATCACCGCGCCCGCGCGGGCCTTGAGCGCCGATCCGAGCGCGGCGCCCATCGCGCCGGGGTGCAGGACCCCGACCACCGGCCGGGCGGGCAGGGACACCGGCTGCGCGGACGGCGACGACATGGGGTGATGATGGCACCCCGCCCCGCCCGTCGCGGCGGGCTCACCCCGTCCCGAGTGCGGCGGCCGGGTCGTCGAGCACCACGCGCGGCCTGCGGGCCCGCGTCGAGGAACCAGGTGTCGTCGTCGACGGCGGTGGTGTGCCGGACAGGCGCCCGGCACACGACGGGACGACGGCCTCGACTGGCGTGTCGGGCGGGCGGGGCGGCACGGTCGTCGCATGACCCCTGATCCACTGTTCACCGGCGACGCGGTCGGTGGCTGGCTCCAGCTGCCCTCCCCCGCCGTCGCCGAGATCGCCGGCTCCGTCGGGTTCGACCTGGTCTGCGTCGACACCCAGCACGGCCTGATCGGCGACGACACCGTCCTGGGCATGCTGCAGGCCCTGTCCGCGACGGGCACGCCGTCGCTGGTGCGGGTCCCCGGCCACGGCGCCGAGGGCATCGGGCGGGCCCTGGACCGGGGCGCCGACGGCGTGATCGTCCCGCTGGTCGACACCGCCGAGCAGGCCGCTGCGGCGGTCGCGGCGTGCCGCTACCCGCCGGACGGGGTCCGCAGCTTCGGGCCGGTCCGCCCCTCGTGGCGGGGCCGCGACGTGTTCGCACCGCCGCGCACGGTGGTGATGGTGGAGACGGTCGCGGCCGTGGCGAACCTGGCCGACATCGTGGACGTCGACGGGGTCGCGGCGGTGTTCGTCGGGCCGTCGGACCTGGCGCTGGCGCACGGGCTCCCGCTCGCCGCCCAGGGCGACGGCGGCCCGGAGTCCGACCGGCACGCCGAGCTGGTCTCCGGGATCGCCGCGGTGTGCGCGGGGGCCGGGGTACCGGTGGGGATCTACTGCGACTCCCCCGCACACGTGCGCCGCTTCCGGGGGCTGGGGTGCACCTTCACGATGCTCGCCGCCGAGCAGGCGATCCTGCGGTCGGCGCTGGCGGAGAAGCTGGCCGACGCCCGGCCCTGAGTCGTCAGCCCGCGGAGCGGTCGGGCACTGCGGGACGGCCGGGCACAGCGGGACGGTCGGCCGGGGCGGTGCGGGCGGGCTCCCGGGCGTCGACCATCGTGAGCCCGGTGAGCCGGCCGGCCACCCCGCGGTGGCCGGTGCTGCGCCGGAGCCCGACCAGGCCCGCGATCCCCCACAGCAGCCCGAGCACGCCGAGCGCGCCGGACGGCCCGGACAGCAGCAGGAACCCTCCGGTGCCGAGCAGTACCCGGGCGAGGCGGCGCCCGCGGCCGGGGACGCCGCCGCCGGGCAGCGCGGGCCGCAGCCGCACCGCCCGCTGGCCGACGGTGCCGCCGCGCCCCACCAGCGGCACCACCAGGAACATCAGCAGCGGCAGCCAGAACCCGAGGACGGTGTTCGCGGTGTCGAACCAGTCGGGCAGCGGCCCGCCGGTGTACCCGGTCAGCGCGGTCCCGGCGAGCAGCAGCGAGCCGAGCAGGGACCCGGTCAACCAGACCGCCGCCAGGTCGCAGAGGGCCCCGAGCAGCCGGCGTCCGGCCGTCACCGGGGCGGGCCGGTCGGGGTCGGCGCCGGCGTCCCACGAGCGGGGCCGCACCAGGGCCGCGGCGAGACCGCCGAGCAACGCGCCCGCGGTGTTGGCGATCAGGTCGTCGACGTCGGCGAGCCGGTAGGCGCACGGGAACAGGAACCAGTTGCCGGTGTACTGGGTGGCCTCGACGAGCAGGGACACCGCGAGCCCGGCGGCCACGGTGACCGGCAGCGAGCGGCGGAACACCCCGCGCAGGAACCAGCCCAGCGGCGCGAACAGCGCCACGTTGAGCACCACCTGCTGCACCGCGGCGTTCGCGAGCCAGGCCCGCACCCCGGTCGCGTCCTGGCGGGCGGCGATCCGGGTGATGTCGCCGACGAAGGCGAACGGCCGGGTCTGCAGCGAGTCCGCCGCGGTCCGCCCCGCGCAGAACGCCGCGTCGACCTGGGGCAGCGGGAGCAGCGTGTAGCCGAGGACCGCCAGCCCGTACACCGGGACGGCGACGAGGACGGCCAGCTCGCCGGGCCCGAAGCGGCCGCGGCGGCGGTAGGTCAGCGCCACGGCGGGGACGAGCACGGCGAGCACCAGCGCCGACCCGAGCCCGATCGCGAGCACCCCGGGGATGATCCGGTCGTTCACGGTCGCCGACGTTAGCGACCGCCCGGGGTGCGCCCGGGGACCGAAACGGGTGGTTCAGCCCAGGACGTCGAGGATCTGCTGGGCGGCGAGGGTGGGGGTGAGCCCGCCGTCGCGGACCTCGGCGGTGAGCTTCGGGAGCCGCTCGGCCGTCGCCGGGTCGTGCAGCACCCGGTCCATGAGCCGGTCGCGCACCATCTGCCACATCCACTCGACCTGCTGGTCGGCGCGCCGGGTCGCGAGCTCGCCGCCGGACTCGAGTGCCTCGCGGTGGGCGGTGACCTTCTCCCACACGGTGTCCAGGCCCTTCCCGGTCTGCGCGGAGCAGGACAGCACCGGGGTGCGCCAGTGCGCCGAGGTGGGGGTCATCATGTGCAGCGCGCCGGCGAGCTCGCGGGCCGCGGCGCGGGCGTCGCGCTCGTGCGGGCCGTCGGCCTTGTTCACGGCGACGACGTCGGCGAGCTCCAGGATGCCCTTCTTGATCCCCTGCAGCGCGTCGCCGGTGCGGGCGATGGTGAGGAACAGGAAGGTGTCGACCATCCCGGCGACGGCGGTCTCGGACTGGCCGACCCCGACGGTCTCGACGAGGACGACGTCGAACCCGGCGGCCTCCATGACGACCATCGTCTCCCGGGTGCGGCGGGCGACCCCGCCGAGCGTGCCCGCCGACGGCGACGGCCGCACGAACGCGTGCGGGTCGACGGCCAGGCGCGGCATCCGGGTCTTGTCACCCAGGATGGACCCGCGGGTACGGGTGGACGACGGGTCGACGGCGAGGACCGCCACCCGGTGGCCCCGGGAGGTGAGCGTGGAGCCCATCGCCTCGATGAAGGTCGACTTCCCGACCCCGGGTACCCCGGAGATGCCGACCCGCACCGCGTGCCCGGCCTTCGGGGTCAGCTCCAGGAGCAGCTCCTGGGCGGCCCGCTGGTGGTCGGGCCTGCTGGACTCGACCAGGGTGATCGCCCGGGCGAGCAGGGTGCGGTCGCCGGCCAGGACACCGCGGGCGAGCTCCGCGGGGTCGGGGACGCGAGGGGCCATCGGCGGGACTCTCCTTGCGGGTCGGCACCGCGCCCGGTGCGCGGGTGGGCGCGGCGACGGCGGCACGATGACGAGCCACCGTGACGGCGGCACCGTGACGGCGGCGGCTCAGTCGGCGTAGACGCTGCCGGTCGGGGCGGACGTGTCCGGCTCGTCGTGGCCGAGCGCGGCGGCCAGCTTGCCGAGCAGGTCGACCGCCGCCTCGGCGATGACCGTGCCGGGCGGGAACACCGCGGCCGCGCCCATCTCCAGCAGCTCCGGCACGTCCGCGGGCGGGATGACCCCGCCGACGACGACCATGATGTCGTCGCGCCCCAGCTCGGCGAGCTCGCGGCGCAGCTCCGGGACCAGCGTGAGGTGCCCGGCGGCCAGCGAGCTGGCGCCGATCACGTGCACGTCGGACTCGGCGGCCTGCTTCGCGACCTCGGCCGGGGTCTGGAACAGCGGCCCGACGTCGACGTCGAAGCCGATGTCGGCGAACGCGGTCGAGATGACCTTCTGGCCGCGGTCGTGGCCGTCCTGGCCCATCTTCGCGACCAGGATGCGGGGCTGGCGGCCCTCGTGGCCGGCGAACTCGGAGACGAGCTCGCGGGCGCGGTCGATCGCCGGGTTCTGCCCGGCCTCGGCGGAGTACACACCGGAGATGATGCGGATCTGTCCGGCGTGGCGCCCGAAGACCTTCTCGAGTGCGTCGGAGATCTCCCCGACCGTGGCCTGGTCGCGGGCCGCGTTCACGGCCAGCTGGAGCAGGTTCTCGTCGTCGGAGCGCGACGAGCCCTCGGCGATCTTCTCCGCGGCGCCGGTGAGCGCGCGCAGGGCCTCGTCGACGGCGCGGTCGTCGCGGTCGGCACGCAGCCGGGCGAGCTTCTCGAGCTGCTCGCGGCGCACGTTCGCGTTGTCGACCTTGAGCACGTCGATCTGCTCGTCGGCCTCGACGACGTACTTGTTGATGCCGATGACCGGCTGGCGGCCGGAGTCGATCCGGGCCTGCGTGCGGGCCGCGGCCTCCTCGACGCGCATCTTCGGGATGCCGGCGTCGATGGCCTGGGCCATGCCGCCCGCCTTCTCCACCTCGTCGATGTGCGCCCACGCCCGCTTCGCGATGTCGTAGGTGAGCTTCTCGACGTAGTACGAGCCGCCCCACGGGTCGACGACGTCGGTGGTGCCCGACTCCTGCTGCAGCAGCAGCTGGGTGTTGCGGGCGATCCGGGCGGAGAAGTCCGTCGGCAGCGCGAGGGCCTCGTCGAGGGCGTTGGTGTGCAGCGACTGGGTGTGGCCCTGGGTCGCGGCCATCGCCTCGATGCAGGTGCGGACGACGTTGTTGTAGACGTCCTGGGCGGTCAGCGACCAGCCGGAGGTCTGCGAGTGCGTCCGCAGCGACAGCGACTTGGCGCTCTGCGGCTCGAAGCGGTTCACGAGCTTCGACCAGAGCAGGCGCGCGGCCCGCATCTTGGCGACCTCCATGAAGAAGTTCATGCCGATCGCCCAGAAGAAGCTCAGCCGCGGTGCGAACTTGTCGATGTCCAGGCCCGCGTCGACCCCGGCCCGCAGGTACTCCACGCCGTCGGCAAGGGTGTAGGCGAGCTCCAGGTCGTTGGTCGCCCCCGCCTCCTGGATGTGGTAACCGGAGATGGAGATCGAGTTGAACTTCGGCATCCTCCGGCTGGTGAAGCTGAAGATGTCGGAGATGATCTGCATCGACGGCTGCGGCGGGTAGATGTAGGTGTTGCGGACCATGAACTCCTTCAGAATGTCGTTCTGAATGGTTCCGGTCAGCTTCTCGGGGCTCACGCCCTGTTCCTCGGCCGCGACGATGTAGAGCGCCAGCACCGGGAGCACGGCGCCGTTCATCGTCATCGACACCGACATCCGGTCCAGCGGGATGCCGTCGAACAGCTGGCGCATGTCGAGGATCGAGTCGATCGCGACACCGGCCATCCCGACGTCGCCGGCGACGCGCGGGTGGTCGGAGTCGTAGCCGCGGTGGGTGGCCAGGTCGAACGCGATCGACAGGCCCTTCTGCCCGGCGGCGAGGTTGCGCCGGTAGAACGCGTTGGACTCCGCGGCGGTGGAGAACCCGGCGTACTGGCGCACCGTCCAGGGCTGGTTGGTGTACATCGTCGGGTACGGCCCGCGCAGGTACGGGGTGATGCCCGGATAGGTGTGCAGGAAGTCGACGCCGGCGAGGTCGTCGGCGGTGTAGAGCGGCTTGACGCCGATCCCCTCCGGCGCCTCCCAGACCTCGGCGGAGCCGGTCCAGGTGGTCGCGGGGGTGGTGTCGCCCAGGAGCGGCACGCCGGTGAAGTCGGGAATGCTCACTTCGAGCCCTCCAGGTGGGTGTACACGTCGTCGAGGACGGCGAGGGCGTCGCAGCCGGCGAACAGGTGACCGTCGACGCCGGGCACCTCGTCCTTCGGCTTCCCCGCGAGCAGGATGCGCGCGGCGCCGGCCTCGCGCAGCGCGGCGGCGGTCTCGGCGGCCCGCTCGTCGTAGACCGTGTCCGAGGAGCAGAGCACCACGACCGGCGTGCCGTCCTTGCCGTAGGCCTCGACGACGTCGGCGGTGGAGTCGGTCGGGCCGGCGTCGACGGTGTCGACGCCACCGGCGGCCAGCAGGTTGCGGGTGAACCCGGCGCGGGCGGTGTAGACCGCGAGCGGGCCGAGGGTGGCGAGGAAGGCGGTGGGGCGCGAGCCCGTCTCGCTCAGCAGCGCGTCGGAGCGGTCCCGGTGGGCCTCGTAGGCCTCGGCGGGGCGGTAGAGCGGCAGCCCCCCGCGCTCGACGGCCGGCGGCAGCGGGGTGCGCTCGACCGGCTTCTCGTTCAGGTCGGGGAACTCCGAGACGCCGGTGAGCGGCGTCCTCCGCTTCGCGACGTCGGCCTCGCGGCGGGCGCGGACCTCGCCGACCCGCTCGGCGACCAGGCCGGAGTCGAGGGCGGCGACGGCGCCGCCCGCGGCCTCGATCTCGACGAAGAACTCCCAGGCCAGCCGGGCGAGGTCGTCGGTGAGGTGCTCGACGTACCACGAGCCGCCGCCCGGGTCGATGACCCGCGCCAGGTGCGACTCCTCCACGAGCAGGTTCTGGGTGTTGCGGGCGATGCGGCGGGAGAACGGCTCGGCGACGCCGAGGGCGGCGTCGAAGGGCGGCACGGTGACCGCGTCGGCCCCGCCGACGCCCGCGGCGAACCCGGCGACGGTGCCGCGGAGCATGTTGACCCACGGGTCGCGGCGGGTGAACAGCGCCTCGGGGACGGTGGCGTGCTGGGTCTGCGGCACGTCGGTGACGCCGGAGGCCTCCAGCACCCGGGCCCACAGCCGCCGCCCGGCGCGCAGGGCGGCGATCGTCGGGAACTGCTCGGGGGTGGCGGCGTAGCGGAACTCGAGCAGCCGCGCCGCGTCGGCGACGGCGATCCCGGCCGCGTCGAGCGCCCGCAGGTAGGCGACGCCCGCGGCCAGGGACCAGCCCAGCTCCTGGGCGTCGGAGCCGCCCGCCTCGCGGATCACGGTCGCGTCGACGGTGATCGCGGTGACCTTGTCGAAGGTGCCGTGGACGCGGCGGGCGACCTCGACGACCGGGTCCACGTCCGGGCCGGACCCCGCGCGGGCGCGCAGCCCGATCGGGTCCACGCCCAGCGAGCCGAGCAGCTCGGCGTCCTCGACGCCGTTGCGCGCGGCCAGGTCCAGGTAGGCGTGCGCGGCGGCGACCTGCTCGGTCCCGGCGTCCAGGGCGACCCCGGCCAGGTCCAGGTGCACGCCCTCCAGGGCGCGGGCCAGGTCGGCGACGGCGATGCCGCCCTCGCCCACGCGCAGCCACACCGAGGTGACGCCGCACTCCAGGTCGGCCAGCACGGCCTCGCGGACGGCCGCCGGATCGGTGCCGGCGTGGCGCTGGCGGATGTCCCAGCCGGTGGGGACGTGCCCGTCGGTGCGGGCGCCGCGGGTGAACGGCCACGACCCCGGCACGCCGGTGGGCGGCAGGTCGGTGGTGTCCTCGTCGGCGTAGAGCGGCGCGACACGGATGCCGTCGGGTGAGGTGCGGGTCAGGGTCTCGACCCCGGCCCCGAGCTCGGCGTCCTCGCCGATCCGGCCCGACTTGCGCACCACCGCGTCCGCGGCGGCGAGCCACTGGTCACGGGAGACCGGGTCGAAGCCGCCGGCCAGGACCAGCTCCTCCGGCTCCACCGGACCGTCCACGGCAGAGCCCTCCGGACCGGCTGCGCGGTCGACCGCGCTGCGGTCACTGTCCGTCATCCGCTCTGTTCTCCTCACCGGCCCGCGGGGCGGCCTCGTTGCCCGCCGGGTGGCGCCGTCGTCGACGCCACCGAAGTGCAGTGGAGTCTAGTGAGCCGGTGCCGCCGGGGGCATGCGCTGTGGCGAGGCGCGCACGGCCTGTGATGCACCCGACTGGCGCAACGGGACCGTCCGGGGGTCTCGCGGCGTACACCCGGCGGTTCCCCGCCGGTAGTCCTCATGGGTAGCCCCGGGCGGCCCCGGACGCCAGTCTGGGGCCGTGTCGACTCCCGGACCCGCACCCGCCGTCCCCGGGCTGACCCCGGTCGCCCGCGTCCACGTCCTGCTCGACCCGCCGCTGGAGGTCGGCCGGACCCCGTTCGGCCGGGAGCGGGAGATCCCCATCGTGGGCGGCACGGTCTCCGGACCCGGCCGCGACGGCGAGGGCCTGCACGGCGAGGTGCTCCGCGGCGGGGCCGACCGCCAGCGGGTGCTCGACGACGGCACCGCCGTAATCGACACCCGCTACACCGTGGCGCTGCGGTCGGGGCACCTGCTGCAGCTGGCGACGGCGGGCTACCGCACCGGTCCGGCCCCGGTCCTCGACGCGCTGCTCGCCGGGGAGCCGGTCGACCCGGCCCGCTACTACTTCCGGGTCGTCGTCGACGCCCGGACCGCCGACCCGGACCTGGCCTGGCTCAACACCGCGGTGCTCGTCGGCTCCGCGGTCCGCACCGCCGACGCGGTCGCCTACGACGCCTACCTCGTGACCTGAGACGGGTGGGAACAACCGGGGGTGGGGGTGCATTGTGGTCGGCATGCCCCCCGTGACCCGAGGATTCGTCGGGCGCAGGCCGCGGGACCGGCGGCTGCCACCCGGCCAGTACGACGCCGGTGACCAGTGGCCGGTGCTGACCGCCGAGCGCGCCCCCACCCTGGACACCGCCCGCTGGACCTTCCGCATCGACGGCCTCGTCGAGCGCCCGGTCGAGTGGACCTGGGACGAGATCCGCGCCCTGCCCCGCGAACGCTGGGACGGCGACATCCACTGCGTCACCACCTGGTCGAAGTTCGGGATGCGCTGGAGCGGGGTCGCGGTCGACACGCTGCTGGAGACCGCGGGGCCGCTGCCGGAGGCACGGTTCGCCGTCGCGCACTCGCACTCGGGCTACACCACCAACATGCCGCTGTCCGACCTCACCGGCGGCCGGGCGTGGCTGGCGTTCGAGGCGCAGGGTGCGCCGCTGACCCGCGAGCACGGCGGCCCGGCGCGGCTGCTGGTGCCGCACCTGTACTTCTGGAAGAGCGCGAAGTGGGTCGCCGGTCTGCGCCTGACCGCCGAGGACGAGCCCGGTTTCTGGGAGCGCAACGGCTACCACGACCGCGGCGACCCGTGGTCCGAGCAGCGCTTCCAGGGCGACTGACCGTGGACACCACCCCGGCCACCACGCCCCGCCGGACCCTGCGCTGGCAGACCGCGACCGTGCTGTCGGTGCACGACGAGGCCCCGGGGGTGCGGACGTTCCGGCTCGGCCTGGCCGAGCCCGCCACGCACCTGCCGGGCCAGTACTACGTGCTGCGCCTGACCGCCGAGGACGGCTACACCGCACAGCGCAGCTACTCGGTGGCCTCCGCTCCCGACGGGCGGCCGGAGATCGCGCTGACCGTCGAACGTCTCGACGACGGTGAGGTGTCGGAGTTCCTGCACGACGTCGTCGTCGTCGGGGACGTGCTGGAGGTCCGCGGCCCGGTCGGCGGCCGGTTCGCCTGGGACGGGGTCTCCCCCGCGCTGCTGGTCGGCGGCGGCTCCGGTCAGGTCCCGCTGGCCGCGATGCTGCGCCACGCCCGCGCCACCGGCCGTCCCGACCTGGTCCGGATGCTGGTCTCGGTCCGCACCCCCGACGACCTGTTCTACGGCGAGGAGCTCACCGGGCCCCCGGTCACCACGGTGTTCACCCGGACCGCCCCACCCGGCGCGGTCCGCCCGGCGGGCCGGCTCACCCTCGACGACCTGGCCCCGCTCGTCCGCGGCGGGGAGACCGCGTTCGTGTGCGGCTCCCCCGCCTTCGCCGCCGCCGCGGCCGACCTGCTCGCCGCCGCCGGGGTCCCCTACCACGCGATCCGGATCGAGCAGTTCGGCCCGACCGGGGCCTGACCCTGCGGCCCGCCGCGGGGGTGCGGCAGGATGACGCCGCCCCGCCCGCGCACCGCAGGAGCCGACGATGACCGTCACCCCCGCCGAGACGTCGTTCCCGAGCGGCGGGCTGCGCTGTGCGGCCTGGCACCTCGCCCCGGTCGGCGACGCGCTCGCGAACGACCGCGGCCGCCCCTGCGTGGTCATGGCGCACGGCTTCGGCGCCACCCGCGACTCCGGGCTGCTGCCCTTCGCGCAGCGTTTCGCCGCTGCGGGCTGCGCGGTGCTCGTGTTCGACTACCGCGGGTTCGGCGCCTCGGACGGCACCGGCGATCCCCGTCTGGACCAGGACGTCCACCACGGCAGGCACCGCGCCGACTACCACGCCGCGATCGCGCACGCCCGCACGCTGCCCGGCGTGGACCCCGAGCGGATCGTGCTGTGGGGCAGCTCGTACTCCGGCGGGCACGTCGTCCCGGTCGCCGCCCGCGACGGCCGGGTCGCCGCGGTGATCTCCCAGGGTGCGGCGATGGACGGGACCGCCGCGCTGCTGGAGATCCTGCGCTACGCCGGACCCGGGCAGCTGGCCCGCCTCACCGGGCACGGGCTGCGCGACGCCGCCGCCGGGCTGCTCGGACGCCCGCCGCACCGGATCGCGGTGTTCGGACCGCCCGGGTCGACCGCGGCGATCACCTCGCACGACGCCGAGAGCGGCTACTCCTCGATCACCGGGCCCGGGTTCCGCAACACCATGCGGGCCCGGGGCGCGCTGCGGATCCCGCTGAACCGCCCGGTGACGGCGGCGGCGCGGCTGCGGGCGCCGATCCTCGTCGTCGTCGCGGCGCGGGACTCGATCGCGCCGCCGGCGTCGGTGCGCGCGGTGGCCGCGCGGGCCGGGGCGGGCTCGGAGGTGCTGGAGCTGCCGTGCGGGCACTTCGACATCTACCTCGGCGCGATGTTCGAGCGGTCCGTGACCGCACAGGTGGACTTCCTCCGCCGCACGCTCGCCGTCGCCTGACTGAGCCGGACGGAGGACCCGCAGGCCCCGGCTGGGGCAGCACCACCTGTGAGCGGCCACACTCCGTAAAACTGAGCACCTATCGCCTACTCGCTCGCCGTAACAGGCCCCTCCCCCGTGGCGATGTCACGGGGGACCACGGCGGCCTCACCGGTCCGTACCCCTGAACCCACAGGGAGCTCCCCACTGGACCGGGGGAAGCGTTCCGTCGCCGTGTAGGGAGATGACGGCACGTGACGATGTCCCCGCCCCGCGCGGGGGTCGCCGTGGCGCACCCGGCCCCGGCCGGTGCGCCCGCGCGACACCCGGACCGCCTGCACCGGTTCTTCGAGGCCACGGTCGCCCGGACACCACGGGCGGTCGCGCTGCAGGACGGCGGCCTGGAGCTGACCTACGCCGAGCTGGACGCGCGCGCGAACCAGCTCGCCCGCCACCTGGCCGGGCTCGGCGCGGGCCCGGGCCGGCGCGTCGGGATCCTGCTGCACCGGACCTGGCGGACCTACGCGGTGCTGCTGGCGATCGGCAAGACCGGCGCCGCGTTCGTCCCGATCGACCCGGCCGCCCCGGCGGACCGGGTCGGCTACATCCGCGACGACGCCGGGCTGGACCTGCTGGTCACCACCTCGGACCTGGCGGGCGAGCTGCCCACGCCCGGGCTGGTGCTGCTCGACACCTGCGTCGACGCCGTCGCCGCACTCCCCCGTCACCCGCTCGCCCCGGTCGCCCCCGACCCGGACCCGGCGCCGCTGGCCTACATCATCTACACCTCGGGCTCCAGCGGGCGACCCAAGGGCGTCGCGATCGCCCACCCGAGCATCTGCAACTTCGTGCACGTCATCACCCGCGTCTACGACGTCCGCCCGCACGACCGCGTCTACCAGGGCATGACCATCTCCTTCGACTTCTCGATCGAGGAGATCTGGCCGACCTTCGCGGCCGGGGCGACGCTGGTGGTCGGGCCGACGGACTCGCGCCGGATCGGCGCGGAGCTGGGCGACTTCCTCGCCGGCACCGGCGTCACCGTGCTGTGCTGCGTGCCGACCCTGCTGGCGACGATCCCGCGGGAGCTGCCCGCGCTGCGCACCCTGCTCGTCGGCGGCGAGGCCTGCCCGGCCGGCCTGGTGGAGCGCTGGGCGCGCCCCGGGCGGCGGATGCTCAACACCTACGGCCCCACCGAGACCACCGTGACCTGCACCTGGGGCGAGCTGCACCCGGGGAAGCCGGTCACGATCGGGCGCCCGGTGCCGACCTACTCCGCGGTGATCCTCGACGACACCCTGCGCGAGGTCCCCCGCGGCGAGGTCGGCGAGCTCTGCATCGGCGGCCCCGGGGTCGGCATCGGCTACGTCAACCTGCCGGAGAAGACCGCCGACCGGTTCGTCCGCCACCCCGCGGCGCCCGCGAACGGCGACGGGCGGCTCTACCGCACCGGTGACCTCGCCCGGTTCGACGAGCACGGAGAGATCGTCTACCTGGGCCGCGCCGACGACGAGGTCAAGATCCGCGGGCACCGCGTCGACCTGGGCGAGATCGAGACCGTCGCCCTGGAGCACGCCGACGTGGAGAGCGCCGTGGCCGCGGTCGCGAGGACCGACGACGGCACGGGCGAGGAGCTCACCGTCTACGTCGTCCCGGCCGCCGGGCCGGGCGGGCCGGTGGACCGGGCGGCGCTGCACGAGCTGCTGCGGACCCGGCTGCCCGAGTACATGGTGCCGGGCTACCTCGAGGTGCTCGACGCGCTGCCGATGATGCCCAGCGGCAAGGTCGACCGGCCGAAGCTGCCGGCCCCGTCCGGGCCGCGGATCGTGGTGACCCACGGCCCGCACGTCGAGCCGTCGACGGAGCTGGAGACCGGGGTCCGGGCGGTGCTCGCCGAGGTGCTGGCGCTCGACGCCGGCCAGGTCTCGGTCACCGCCGACTTCTTCGACGAGCTCGGCGGGCACTCGCTGCTCGCCGCGCGGCTGGTGACCCTGCTGCGCGAGCGCGGCGTCGGCCGCTCCCCCGCGGTGCGCGACCTGTACGAGCACCCGACGGTCCGCGGCCTGGCCGCGGCACTGGACCCCGACGCGGCGGGCGACGGCGGCGACGGCTCCGTGCCCCCGCCACCGCGCCCGGAGCCGCTGCGCCACTCGCGGCGCCGCTACTCCGCCGCCGGGACCGCGCAGGGCGCCGCGCTGTTCGTGCTGATGCTGGTCATGACCCTGCCCGCGGCCGGGGTGTACGCCTGGCACGGCGGCCGGGTCGCCCCGGACGTGCTGGCCCAGCTCGCCCTCGGCGCCACCGCGATCTTCCTGCTGCAGCGTTGGCTGCTCGCCCCGCTCGCGGTGCGCGCGCTCACCGCCCGGGTCGCACCCGGCCGCTACCCCATGTGGGGACGGGTGCACCTGCGCCTGTGGGCCGCGGACCTGCTGCTGTCGATGTCACCGCTGCCGGTGCTGTCCGGCGGTCCGCTCGCCCCGGCCTACCTGCGGATGCTCGGCGCCACCGTGGGCCGCGACGTGCACCTGGGCACCTCGGTGCTGTCGATGCCCGCGCTGCTGCGGATCGACGACGGCGCCACCGTCGGCTACGGCGCCGCGCTGCGGCCCTGGACGCTGGCCGACGGCTGGGTGACCGTCGCCCCGATCGCGGTCGGCGAGGGCGCCCACGTCGGCGCCAGCGCGGTCGTCGAACCGGGTGCGGTGGTCGGCGCGGACGCCGTCGTCGGGGAGCAGTCCGCGCTCGCCGCGGACCAGGTGGTGCCGCCCGCCGAGCACTGGGCCGGGTCCCCCGCGGTGCCCGACGCCGCCGACGCCGCGGTCGCCGAGCTGACCGAACGCGGCCCGGCACCGTCCTGGACGCGGCCGCAGCGGGCGGCCGCGCTGGCCGGGATCGTCGCGCTGGAGCTGGTGTCGCTGCTGGCGCTGGTCCCGGCGGTGCTGCTGGTGTGGTCGTCGCTGCTGCTGTTCGGCGACGGCCCCGCCCTGCTCGTCGCCGCCCTGGTCGGGCCGGTGTTCGTGGTGACGGTGTGCGTGCTGGTGGCCGTCGGCCGGTGGGCCGTCGCGCCCCGCACCGGGCCCGGGGTCTTCCCGGCGCGCTCCGCGCTGGGGCTGCGCAAGTGGTTCGGCGACAAGCTCCTCGAGATGAGCCTGACCTACACCAACTCGCTGTACTCGACGCTCTACACGGTCGGCTGGCTGCGGCTGCTCGGCGCCCGGATCGGGCGCGGCGCGGAGGTGTCCACCGCCTCGCACATCGACCCGGAGATGCTGACGATCTCCCAGGGCAGCTTCGTCGCGGACATGGCGAGCGTGGGCAGCGCGACGTTCCACAACGGCTGGATGGTCCGCCGTCCGACGCTGGTGGGGCGGCGCGCGTTCGTCGGGAACGCCGCCGTCGTCCCGGCCGGGTCGACGCTCGGCGACGAGTCGCTGATCGGCGTCGCGACGGTGCCCCCGGCGTCGGGCGTGCCGCACGACACCACCTGGCTGGGGTCCCCGGCGATGCACCTGCCGGTGCGCCAGGACTCCGGGGACCACCCGGAGTCGCTGACGTTCACGCCCTCACGGCGCCGCGTCGCGGAGCGGCTCGGCATCGAGTTCCTCCGGGCCACGCTGCCCGCCTCGGCGATCTCGGTGTCGATCTACCTGTTCCTGCAGGGCCTGTCCGGCGTGGCCCGCACCGGCGCCGCGTGGCAGGTCGTGCTCGCGGCACCGGTGCTGGCGCTCGCCTCGGCGCTCGCGCTGGTCCTGCTGGTCGCAGCGGTGAAGTGGCTGGTCGTGGGCACCTACCGGCCGCGGACCGAGCCGCTGTGGAGCCGGTTCGTGCGCCGCTCGGAGTTCGTCACCGGACTCTACGAGGCCTCCGCGGTGCCCGGGCTGCTGAGCATGCTGTCCGGGACCCCGTTGCTGCCGCCGATGCTGCGGCTGCTCGGCGCCCGGATCGGGCGGCGGACCTGCGTGTCGACGACCTACCTCACCGAGTACGACCTGGTGGAGATCGGGGACGACGCCGTCGTCGGGCGGGACGTGTCGCTGCAGACCCACCTGTTCGAGGACCGGGTCATGAAGATGTCGACGGTGTCGGTCGCGGACGGCGCGTCGGTCGGGGACCGGGCGATCGTGCTCTACGACGCCGTGGTCGGCGCCGGGGCGCGGCTCGACCCGCTGTCGCTGGTGATGAAAGGCGAGCACCTGCCGCCCGGCTCCCGGTACCGGGGCATCACCGCCCGCGCGGTGCCCGACGCCGCACCGGCCGACGCGGCACCGGCCGTGCCGCCTGCCGTGCTGCCCGCCGTGCAGCCCGCCGCGGCGCCGGAGACCGTGGCCGGGACCGTGCGGGTCGCGGCCGTCGACCCGGAGCGCACGATGGTCCTCACCCGGTTGCAGGGGACCGACGACCCGGGCCGCACGCTGCGGATGCGCTCGGTCCTGGCCGGGCGCCAGGCCCCGCGCCGCGGCAGCACCGGCCGGCACCGCGCGGGTGCCGCCGGCTCGGCCGGTGCCCCCGGGACCGGGCCCGCCGGCGCCGGGCACGACCGCCGTGCCCCCGCCCGGCCGGGCAGCACGCCCCGTGCGCGGCACCGCCACGCCGCCGCGGGCCCCGACGATGGCGCCGGCGCGGTCGTCGGTGCGGGCGACGGGGGAGCGACCACCGGAGCAGGTACCGCCGCACGCGTCCCGGTCCCCGCGGCGCGGTCCGCGGAACGCACCGCACGGACCCTCCCCGCCGTGCCGCCCCGGCCGGGACCGGGGACGGCACCGCCCCCGGTGCCGCAGCCGCGCGACCACCGTTCCGCCCGCTCCGGGCCGGGCCCGCGGTGAGCCCGTTCGGGCGACTGCTCGGCCGCCGCGGCCCGGCCCCCTCCGCCGGCGACCGCCCGGTGGCGCTGGTCTACCGCGGACCGGCGTCGCGGCCGACGGGGTGCGCGGAGTCGGTGGCGGCACTGCTGGCGTCCTCGCGGCACGGGTTCGACGTGCACTACACCGGCCCGCGCGAACGGCTCCCGCTCACCGCGGACACCCTCGCCCGCGCGACGCTCTACGCCCAGCCCGGCGGCGGCACCCTGTCCGCGGCGTGGCGCACGATGCGGCCCGCGGCCGGCCCGCTGCGCGACTGGGTCGGCGACGGCGGCCGCTACCTCGGGTTCTGCCTGGGCGGCTACCTGGCCGGGGCCACCCCCGGGTTCGGCCTGCTGCCCGGCGACACCGACCGCTGGATCGACTCCCCCGGCGCCACCGTCGGCCACGACGGCGACGCCCTGGTCCGGCTCGACTGGCGCGGCCGCGACCGCACCCTGTTCTTCCAGGACGGCCCGCACTTCCTGCTCGACTCCGGGACCGTCCTCGCCCGCTACCCCGACGGGCTCGTCGCCGCCGCCGTGACCCCGTTCGGGCACGGCCGGGTCGGCGTCGTCGGCCCGCATCCCGAGGCCGGACCCGACTGGTTCGCCGACGCCGGGCTGCCCCCGGCCGACGCCCGCGACCTCGGGCACCAGCTGATCGACGAGGTTCTGACATGACCCGACCGCAACCGCCCGGCAGCCACCGCCGCGGCGCCGACCGCCCCGCGCCGCCCCGTCCGCCGGCGCCCGCCCTCGTCCCCGTACCGGGCGCGCCCCGGCGGACCGGCACCGGCACCCACCGCGCCCCGGAGGGACGGCCGGACGCCGCCGCCACCCGGACCGCGAGCCGGCCGCGCCGGCCGTCCGGTCCGCCCGGCACCGCGCCCGCGACGACCGTCGCCGTCCCGGCCCCCCGCACCGCGGGTCCCCCGCCTGCCCCGTCGGCACCCGCGCGGACCCTGCGCACCCCGTCCGCACCACCGGACACCACGGGGACCACCACCGTGCTCCCGGCCACCACCCGGGCCACGCCCGCCCCGGACCCGGCTCCCCCGGCCGCGCCGGAACCCGCGCCGCCCCGCGAGCGCGCCTCGCGCCTGCTCGGCGTCGACGCCACCCGCGGGATCGCGCTGCTCGGCATCATCGCCGTGCACGCCCTCGTCGAGGCCACCGACGACGGCACCCCCACGCCCAGCTACCTCGTGTTCGGCGGCCGCTCCGCGGCGCTGTTCGCCGTCCTCGCCGGGGTCTCGTTCGCGTTCATGACCGGGCGCGCCCGGGTCCGCACCCCCGACCTGCGCGCCACGGCGGCGATGCTCGCCACCCGCGCCGGCGTCCTGATGGTGCTGGCACTGGCCCTGAGCTGGACCGACCCGTCGATCGCGGCGCTCATCCTCCCCTACTACGCGATCGCGTTCCTGCTCGCGATACCGCTGGTCGCGCTGCCGACCCGGGTCCTCGCGCCGCTCGCGGTGCTGCTGGGTCTCGGGATACCGGTCGGATCGCACCTGGTGCGCCCGTTCCTGCCGGTGCCCGACCTCGGCAACCCCTCGGTGCTCGACCTCGTCACCGACCCCGGCGCGCTGCTGTCGGAGCTGACCCTGACCGGCGCCTACCCGGCGGTGGTCTGGCTCGCCTACATGGCGGTCGGGATCGTGGTCGGACGGCTGCGGCTCTCGGACCGGCGCACGGCGGCGGCGCTGCTGGCCGGCGGCGTCGTCGCGGCGACGGCGGCCACCGGACTGTCGATGTGGCTGCTCGGCCCGGGCGGCGGGTACGCCGCGATCGCCGCGGTGAGCCCGCCGGAGATCCTCGACAGCGCGCCGACGATCGCCGATGCCGTCACCGGCTACCCCGACGGCGTCACCCCCACCTCGACGTGGTGGTGGCTCGCGACCGTCGCGCCGCACTCGGGCACGCCGCTCGACGTCGTCCAGACCACCGGGTCCGCGCTCGCCGTGCTCGGCGCGGTCCTGCTCCTGGCCTCGGTCACCGCCCGCGGTGCCGGGCCGCTGCTGGGGCACCTGCTGCGCCCGCTCGCCGCAGCCGGGTCGATGACGCTGACCCTCTACGTCGGCTCGATCCTGTTCATGAACTCCCCGCTCGACGACCTGGGCCCCTGGGAGGGCTACCTGTGGCAGGTCGCCGTCGCGGTCGGGATCGGGCTGGCCTGGCGGCGCGCGGTCGGGCGCGGTCCCCTGGAGACCGTCGTGTCGGCGCCCGCGCACGCCGTCCGGGACCGGCTGCGCGGCCGGGCCCGCGATCGGGTGGCGTAGCCGGGCGGTGCCGCACGCCGTTCGCCGCCCGCGGGCACCACGGATAGCCTCGCCGTCATGATCGACCTGACCCGGCGGCGCCGTGCCCTCGTCGGCGTCGCCGTCGTCCTGGCCGTGCTGGGAGGCTGCGCGGCCGGCGTGCCGCGGGTCGAGCGGGCAGCCCCGTCGCCGCAGCGCCCGGTCGTCGACGCGTCGCTGGACCTCGCGCCGGACCTGTCCTCGGCCACCGGCCGCCAGACCGTCCGCTTCACCCCCGACGCCCGGATCTGCGAGCTGGTCTTCCGGCTCTGGACCAACCGGCCCACCGTCGTCTCCGGCGGCGGCTCGTCCCGGGTCACCGACGCGAGCGTCGACGGCATCCCGGTCACCCCGCGCACCGAGCAGGCGGGCGCCCCGGACGGCGCGCCCGGCACGCTCGTCGAGCTGCCGCTGCCGTCCTGCGTCGACGCGGGCACCACCGTCACCGCGCAGCTCGGGTTCACCCTCACCCTCGGCGAGGACTCCACCGAACGCATCGGCCACTCCCCGTCGGCGGGCACCGCCTGGCTCGGCAGTCCGCTGCCGGTGCTGGACTGGGTCCGCGGCCGCGGCTGGGTCCGCACCCCCGCGGTGCGGATGTCCGGCGAGACCGTCGTCGCCGAGGACTACCGGCTCGCCTCGCTCGCCGTCACCGCGGCGGCGGACCAGCAGGTCGTCGGGGTCGGGACCGCCACCGGCACCCGCGACGCCGGCGGCGGGCGGCTCACCCGCACCTTCGCCGCCGACGCGGTCCGCGACGTCGCGGTCGCCGTCGGCGCCTACGAGGTCACCGAGTCCACGGTCGGCGCCACGAGGGTGCACGTCGCGCTGCCCACCGCGGGCCGCGCCGGCGCCCGGCGCGGCGGTGAGCTCCGCGGCTCCGCGCAGGACTGGCAGGGCGACGTCGCCCGCTTCCTGCCCGCCCTGGAACGGCTCCTGGGGCCCTACCCGTACCCGGACCTGTGGCTGACGGTCGTGCCCACCCAGAGCGACGGCGTCGAGTTCCCGACCCACCTGCAGTTCGGCGACGTCGACGACGCCACCCGCCCGTCGCTGGCCGCGCACGAGATCGCCCACTCCTGGTTCTACGCGCTGGTCGGCAACGACCAGGCCCGCGACCCGTGGCTGGACGAGGCGTTCACGACCTGGGCCCAGGCCCTGGTGGCCGACCAGCGCGACCTGTACCGGATCGGCAGCTTCGGGCCCGGCGACGTCGCGGGCCCGATCGGCGCCCCCATGTCGTTCTGGGACTCCCGCGGCGGGTTCACCGACCTCGTCGACGGCGTCTACGACCAGGGTGCCGCCGCGCTGTTCGCGGGTCGCGACGCCGTCGGCGCGCAGCGCTTCGACGCCGCGGTCCGCGCCTACGTCGAGGCGAACGCACACCGCGTCGCCGCCCCGGCCGACGTCGAACGGGCCTTCGCCGACCTGCCGCAGGTGCTCGACGTGCTGCGCGAGCACGGCGCCTTCGACCCGCGCACCGGCGGCTGAGCGCCTCCGCGGCGACCCGCGTGTCCAGGGCCACCGGGTCCGACCCCCCACTGATCTTCTACTTACGGTAGAACTACTACTGGACGTAGAACTTCGCTCGGGAGGTCCGGATGGACGCGCTCGACCTGGCCCGCTGGCAGTTCGGGATCACCACGATCTACCACTTCCTGTTCGTGCCGCTGACCATCGGCCTGTCGGTGATCGTCGCGTCGCTGCAGACCGCCTGGTTCCGCACGGGCCGGGAGGAGTACCTCCGCGCCACGAAATTCTTCGGGAAGCTGTTCCTGATCAACTTCGCGATGGGCGTGGTCACCGGGATCGTGCAGGAGTTCCAGTTCGGGATGAACTGGAGCGCCTACTCCACCTTCGTCGGCGACGTGTTCGGCGCACCGCTGGCGATGGAGGCGCTCATCGCCTTCTTCCTGGAGTCCACCTTCATCGGGCTGTGGATCTTCGGATGGGACCGGCTGCGGAAGGGCGTGCACCTGGCCTGCATCTGGGCCGCGGCGATCGGGTCCAACCTCTCGGCGTACTTCATCCTCGCGGCGAACGCGTGGATGCGGAACCCGGTCGGCTACGAGGTCGACCGCGCCACCGGACGGGCCCGGCTCACCGACATCGGCGCCGTGCTGACCAACCCGCAGGCCTGGTCGACCTACACCCACGTCGTCGCCGCGGCGTTCCTGATCGCGGGGCTGTTCGTCGCCGCGGTGAGCTCCTGGAAGCTGATGCGCGAACGCTGGAGCCGTCCCGGCGACCGGGCGCCGCACCCGAGCGAGCACACCCTGTTCCGGAAGACCCTGCGCACCGGGTTCCTCGTCACCCTCGTGGCCGGGGTGCTGGTCATCGCCTCCGGTGACCACCAGGCCAAGCTGGCCGCCACCTACGAACCGATGAAGCTCGCCTCGGCCGAGGCGTTGTGGCAGACCGAGGAGTCGGCCGGGTTCTCGCTGTTCGCCGTCGGCGACGTCCAGGGCAGCCGCAACCACGTCAACGTGCAGATCCCCGGTGTCCTGAGCTTCCTGGCCACCGGCAGCCCGTGGGGTCCGGTGCACGGCATCGAGAACGTGCAGGCGCAGTACGAGGCGCTCTACGGGCCCGGGGACTACCGGCCCAACATCGCCGTCCTCTACTGGGCGTTCCGGCTGATGATGGGCCTCGGCCTGGCCGGGGTCGCGGTCGCGACGGCCGGGCTCTGGCTGACCCGCGGCGGCCGGCTGCCCGGCTTCACCCGCGACGGCGCACCGGCTCCGGCCGGGCGGCTGTCGCGGTGGGCCTACCGGGGTGTGGTCGCCGCGCTGCCCGCGGCGCTGGCGGGGAACATCGCCGGCTGGGTGCTGACCGAGATGGGCCGCCAGCCCTGGACGGTGCACGGCGAGCTGCTCACCGCGCAGAGCGTGTCCCCCGGAGTGAGCCTGGGCCAGGTCGCGTTCTCCCTGGCCGCGTTCACCGCGCTCTACGGGATCCTCGCCGTCGTCGAGGTGCGGCTGCTGTTCCGCTACGTCGCCGCCGGACCCGCCGCCCCCGCGGCCCCGCCCGACCCCGCCGACGACGCCGACACCGACGCCGAGCGCCGCCCCGCGGCGTTCAGCTACTGACCCCGGAGGGACGACGATGGACCTGCCCACGATCTGGTTCCTGGCCGTGGCCGTGCTGTGGACCGGCTACCTGGTGCTCGAGGGGTTCGACTTCGGCGTCGGGATGCTGGTCCGCGTCCTGGGCCGCGACGCCGAGGACGACCGCGAGGCCGCCCTCGGCGCGATCGGCCCGGTGTGGGACGGCAACGAGGTGTGGCTGATCGCCGCCGTCGGCGCGATGTTCGCCGCGTTCCCCGCCTGGTACGCCGCCATGCTGTCGGGCCTCTACCTGCCGGTGCTGCTGGTCCTGCTGGGCCTGATCGTGCGCGGGGTCGGGCTGGAGTACCGGCACAAGCGCTCCGACCCGCCGTGGAAGGCCCGCTGGGACCTGTTGATCGGTCTCGGGTCGCTGGTGCCGGCGTTCGTGTGGGGCATGGTCCTCGCGAACCTGGTCCGTGGCCTGCCCACCGTGCTCAGTGCCCCCGGCAGCGGGCAGAACACCGTGGTCACCGCGTCGCTCGGGGACCTGCTGAACGGCTACGCGCTGCTCGGCGGCGTCGTCACCACGGCGCTGTTCCTGCTGCACGGCGCGGTGTTCCTGGCACTGAAGACCGACGGGCCGGTGCGGTACCGGGCGCGGCGGTTCGCGCTGCGCGCGGTGGCCCCGGTGCTGCTGGTGACCGTCGCGTTCCTGGCCGCGACGCTCGCGCTGCGCGAGCCGTCCTGGACCACCACGGTCGCCTGGGTCTCCGGCGCGGCCCTCGCCGCGGCCGGGGTGGCGCTGCTGGCCGGCCGCGAGGGGTGGGCGTTCACTGCCACCGCGCTCGCGATCGGCGGGCTGTCGGTCGTGCTGTTCGGCCAGCTGTACCCGACGCTGCTGCCCTCGACGACCGACCCCGCGCACACCCTGACCGTCGCGAACGCGGCGTCCGCGCCGTACACGCTCGGCGTCATGTCCTGGATCGCGGCCGTGTTCCTGCCGCTGGTGCTCGGCTACCAGTCCTGGAGCTACTGGGTGTTCCGCCGCCGCCTCGGCGGGGCGCGGGTCGCCCCGGCCGGGACCTCCGACACTGGTGACACCGCGGTACCGGCCCCACGATGACGACCGTGTCCACCCCGTCCGCCACCGCCGGGGCGCCGCCCGCGGGCGGCCCGCCGGTCGACCCCCGGCTGCTGCGCACGGCGAGCGCGGTCCGGGTGCACCTGGCCGTCGCCGCGGTCTGCGGGGTCGCCGCGACCGGGCTGATCCTCGCCCAGGCCTGGCTGGTGTCGCGGGTGGTGGCCGGGGCGACGCCGTCGTTCGGCCTCGACGGCGCACGCACCGGGCCGGGTGCCGGGCTCGACACCCTGGCCTGGCTCGTCGGGGGCGTCGCCGTCGTCGCGGTGGCGCGGGCGCTGCTGTCCTACGGCGCGGAGTCCGCGGCGCTGCGCAGCGCCGCCCGCGCCAAGTCCCAGCTGCGGATGCAGCTCGTGCGCCGGCTCGCGCTCGCCGCACCGGACCCGCGGCGGTCCTCCGGTGAGATCGTCACCCTGGCCACCCGCGGCCTCGACGCCCTCGACGACTACTTCGCCCGCTACCTTCCCCAGCTGGTGCTCGCGGTGCTGGTCCCGGTCGCGGTGCTGGTCGTCGTCGCCGACGCGGACTGGATCTCCGCGGTCGTCATCGCCGTCACACTGCCGCTGATCCCGCTGTTCATGGCCCTGGTCGGGATGCACACCCGGGCCCGCACCGACCGCCAGTGGCGGCTGCTGTCCCGTCTCGGCGGGCACTTCCTCGACGTCGTGCAGGGGCTGCCGACGCTCGCGCTGTTCCGCCGCGCGCAGGTCGTCGCGGGCAAGGTCCGGGAGACGACCGACGCCCACCGGCACGCCATGACCGGCACCCTGCGGGTCGCGTTCCTGTCCGCGTTCGTGCTGGAGGTCCTCGCGACGCTCGCCGTCGCCCTGGTCGCGGTCGAGGTCGGGCTACGGCTGCTCTACGGGGACCTCGACTACGCCACCGCACTGTTCGTGCTGGTCCTGGCCCCGGAGGCCTACCTGCCGCTGCGCGAGGTCGGTGCCCGGTTCCACGCCAGCATGGAGGGCGTCGCCGCGGCCCGGCAGGTGTTCGCCGAGCTGGACCGCCCGGCCGGCGGCGCGCCCGGCGGGACCGCACCGGTGCCGGCGGCCGACCCGGCGGGCCGCGGCCTGACCGTCGACGGGCTGCGGGTGCGCTACCCCGGCGCGGACGCCGACGCCGTCGCCGGGCTGTCGCTGGACCTCGCCCCCGGGGAGACGGTGCTGCTGCGCGGCCCGTCCGGGGCCGGGAAGTCCACCCTGCTCGGCGTGCTGCTCGGCATGGTCGCCCCGACCGGCGGCACCGTCACCGTGCACGGCCGCGACGGCACCGGCGCCGACCTCGCGGACCTGGACCTCGACGCCTGGCGCCGCGGGGTGGCCTGGGTGCCGCAGCAGCCGCACCTGTTCGCCGACACCGTCGCCGCCAACGTCCGGCTCGGCGCCGGGCGGGACCACGCGGGCGTCACCGACGACGCCGTGCGGGCGGCCGCACGCCGGGCCGGGCTCGACGCCGTCGTCGCCCGGCTGCCGCACGGCTGGGACACCGTGCTCGGCGAGGGCGGCGCGCAGCTGTCGTCGGGCGAGCGGCAGCGGGTCGCGCTGGCCAGGGCGTTCCTGCGCGACGCCCCGCTGGTCCTGCTCGACGAGCCGACCGCGCACCTCGACCCCGACTCCGCCGACGCGGTCCGCACCGCGGCCGCCGAGCTGCTCCGCGGACGCACCGCGGTCGTCGTCGCGCACGACGCGGGCTGGGCCGAGCACACCGACCGCACCGTCACGATCACCCCGGTCGCGACCACACCCGCCGGAGGCCCGCGATGAGCCCCTGGTCGCTCGCCCGCAGCGTGCTGGCGCCCCGGCTGCGCGGCGTCGTCGGCGGGGCGCTGCTCGGCGCGCTCGCCACCGCCTGCGGCGCCGGGCTGCTGTCGCTGGCCGCCTGGCTGCTCGCCACCGCCGCCCAGCACCCGTCGGTGACGGCGCTGTCGGTCGCCGTGGTGCTGACCCGTGCCCTCGGCGTCGGACGCGGGGTGGCCCGCTACGCCGAGCGGCTGGTCGGGCACGACGCCGCGCTGCGCGCGCTGTCGGACATGCGCGGCCGCGTCTACGCCCGGCTCGCCGCCACCGAGCCGGTGCGCCGGTTCCGGTCCGGCGAGCTGGTCGCCCGGCTGGTCGGCGACACCGACTCGGTGCAGGACCTGGTGGTGCGCGGGGTGCTGCCGGTCGTCGCGGCCGGGGTCGCAGGGTCCGGTGCGGTGCTGCTCGCCACCGCGCTGTACCTCCCCGGCGGGGCGCTGCTCGCCGCCGGGCTGCTGCTCGCCGGGGTCGCGGTGCCCGCGCTGGCCGCGGCGCTGTCGCGGCGGCCCGCCGAGCGCGCCGGCGTCGCCCGGGACCGGCTCGCGACCGCCCTGGTCGACCTGCTCGACGGGGGTCCGGAGCTGCTGGCCCACGGCGCGACCGGCCACGCCGTCGACGCGGTCGCCCACGCCGACGCCGAGCTGACCCGCACCGCCCGCCGCGACGCCGCACTGCTCGGCCTCGGCGCGGGGTCCGGCGCCCTGGTCGCCGGGCTCACCCTGGCCGGGACGCTGCTGCTGGGCGTCGCCGCCGTCGACGCCGGCGCCCTGGGCGCGGTCCCGCTGGCCGTGCTGGTGCTGACCGCGCTGGCCGCGTTCGAGATCGTCGCGCCGCTCCCGGCCGCCGCGGCGCGGCTCGCCGCGGTCCGCGCCGGGCTGGCCCGGCTGGTGCCGGTGCTCGACGCCGCACCCGCCGTCGTGCACCGCGACCCGGGGCCGGGGCCGCTGCCGCGCCGCGGTGACCTGCAGGTCCGCGGGCTCACCGCCGCCTGGCCCGGGCCGGGACCGGACGGGCGCGGCCGCACCGTCCTGCACGGGGCGGACCTCGACGTCGGACGCGGGGAGGTCGTGGCGCTGGTCGGTGCCAGCGGGTCGGGCAAGTCGACGCTGGCCGCGGTGCTGTTCCGGTTCCTCGACCCGCGCGCGGGGTCGGTCCGGCTCGACGGGCACGACCTGGCCCTGCGCCCGCCCGACGAGGTCCGTGCGGTGGTCTCCGGGGTACCCGCCGACCCGCACGTGTTCGACTCGACGGTCCGGGAGAACCTGCGCCTGGCCGCCCCCGACGCCGACGACGCCCACCTCATCGACGTCCTGCGCCGGGTCGGGCTCGCCGGCCTGGCCCTCGACGACGAGGTCGGCGCGCACGGCGCCCGGCTCTCGGGCGGGATGCGGCGACGGCTCGCGCTGGCCCGCGCGCTGCTCGTCGACCCCGCGGTGCTGGTGCTCGACGAGCCCACCGCGCACCTCGACCCGGACACCCGCGACGCCGTCCTCGACGACCTGCTCGCCGCCGCGGCGGGCCGGGCCGTGCTCGTCATCACCCACGACCCGGCGGTGCTGCCGCGGGCCGACCGGGTGTACACGCTGCGCGACAAGAGGGTTCACCTGCGCAGCGGGGCTGCGTGCGGCCCTCGCGAACCGCGGCCCTACTCTGCTCCGAACGTCCGATAGCGGGCCCCGGCCGGCTCCGGGCGTTCGCGAGGTTCTCTCAGTCGGGTCACAGGAGCCCCCTGACACGCTGGGAGCACCTCGCCGGGACACCGTCCCGCGCAGGAGTGCAGGAGTCAGTACGAGCCCGCGCGCGCCACGGCATCCGCCCGGCGCCGCGTCCGGTCAGAACGTGAGGTCACCAGCCCGTGCGAGCGTCACGCCGTCCCTCCCCGACGACGTCCGGACCGAGGTCCCCGTCGCGGACCCCCCGGTTCCGGCCCGGCCTGCGCCGGACCCCGGCCCTGGCCCTGCTGCTCGCGGGGGTCCTGGCCCTCGCCGCCTGCACCTCGGGGACCGGCGGCGGCACCACCACCGGTGACACCGTGCCGTCGTCGGCGCTGGAGGCCTCCGCGAAGGCCGTCGACCTGAACGGCTGGCGCTGGGACAAGCAGCCGGGCCCGATGGAGATCGGGGTGACCCACACCCAGGACAGCCTCGACGACACCGAGCCCGCGCAGGCCCGCCAGCGCGGCGTCGACATCCTGTCGAGCCTCGGGCAGGAGTACCAGAACCACCACCTCATGGGCTTCGGCACACTGAACCCCGAGCCCCGGCCCGGTGAGTTCGAGTGGGGCTCGCTGGACCGCCGGATGCAGCTCACCGAGGAGACCGGTGGCAAGGCGATGCTGACGCTGTGCTGCTCCCCGGACTGGATGAAGGGCGCGCCGCGCGACAGCGGCGACACCCGCTGGGACCGGCTCGAGAAGGCGCCGCTGCCCGAGCACTTCGCCGACTTCGCCAACCTGGCCAGGGAGGCCGTGCAGCGCTACCCGCAGGTCGACCGCGTCCTGGTGTGGAACGAGCTCAAGGGCTTCTACAACCAGGCCGAGAACCGCTGGGACTACGAGGGCTACACGAACTTCTACAACCAGGTCTACCAGGCCGTGAAGTCCGTCCGGCCCGACGTCCAGGTCGGGGGTCCGTACGTGGTGATGAGCAGCGTCCCGGTCGACTCGGGCGACGCCTCGGACATCCGCGGCCCCTGGGGCGCGCTCGACCAGCGGCCGCTGGACGTGCTGGACTACTGGCTGAAGAACAACGTCGGGGCGGACTTCATCGTCGTCGACGGCTCCACCACCAACCGCGGCCAGCAGGACGCCATCTCACCGGTCGACGTCGGCGCCGAGAAGTTCTCGGTGATCGACCGCTGGATCCAGGAACGGACGCAGCTCCCGATCTGGTGGGCCGAGTTCTACGCCAACGTCCCCGCCGACGCCCAGGCCGGTTTCGCCTCCCCCGCCAGCGCGGTCTCGACGATCGCCGCCCTGCAGGCGATGGCCCGCTCCGGCACCCAGGGCTCGCTGCTGTGGGGTCCCGAGGGCAGCAACTCGCTCGAGTACTCCTCGCTGTGGACCCCCGCGACCGACGAGAACGGCGGTCAGCCGACCCCGCTGACCGAGGCGTGGCGCTGGCTGGTGCCCAGGCTCCGTGAGGGCACCGTCGAGCTGGGCCGGGCGACCGACGGCTCGTCGCTGGGTGGTTTCCGCGCGGCGGACGGCTCGGTGCTGCTCGTCAACTTCTCCGCGGACGCCGTGCCGGTCTCCGGCCAGGACGACATCCCCGGCTGGGCGATCGTGCCGATGACCAGCAGTTCCTGACCCCCGCGACGACCGACGGGCCGGCACCGCAGCAGCGGAGCCGGCCCGTTCGTCGTGGGTGGGTCAGGCCTTCGGGCCACCGGCCACGTAGATGACCTGGCCGCTGACGAACGACGAGCGCTCGTCGACGAAGAACGACACGGTCTGGGCGATGTCCTCGGGCGCGCCGGGGCGCTGCACCGGGATCTCCTTGGCCCGGGCGGCCTTGAACTCCTCCCAGTCCACGCCGATCCGCTCGGCGGTCGCCTTGGTCATCTCCGAGGCGATGAAGCCGGGGGCGATGCAGTTCGCGGTGACGCCGAACTTGCCGAGCTCGATCGCGAGGGTCTTGGTGAAGCCCTGCATGCCGGCCTTCGCCGCGGAGTAGTTCGCCTGGCCGCGGTTGCCCAGCGCCGAGGTCGAGGAGAGGTTCACGACCCGGCCCCAGGCGGCGTCGACCATGTGCTTCTGCACCGCGCGGGTCATCAGGAACGCACCGCGCAGGTGCACGCCCATGACCGCGTCCCAGTCGTCGACGGTCATCTTGAACAGCAGGTTGTCCTTGGTGATACCGGCGTTGTTGATCAGCACCGTCGGGGCGCCGAGGCGCTCGGTGACCGCGGCGACGGCCGCGGCGACGGCCTGCTCGTCGGCGACGTCCGCACCGAACGCGGCCGCGGTCCCGCCGGCGGACTCGATGGCCTCGACGGTGGCCTTCGCGGCCGACTCCTCCAAGTCCAGCACCGCGACCTTGTGCCCGTCGGCGGCGAGCCGGATCGCGGTGGCGGCCCCGATGCCGCGCGCCCCACCGGTCACGACGGCGGTCCTCTGCTGCTGGGTCATGTCTCTCCTCGCTGATCGACGGTGATCTCCGGGTGTCTCCCGCCGCCGATCGTGTCACCACCTACCGCAGAGTCACATCGCGGCCCGTGCGACATCGCTCACCCCCGTTCGGAGGCGCCGGGTGCACTAGCGTCGAGGTGTCCGTTCCCGACCAGGAAGGATTTTCATGGCCGTCGAGCGTTCCGAACCGACCTACCGGCTTGCTCTGCCGGAACCCACGACCTCGTTCGAGCAGGACGCGGAGTACTGCGTGCTGGACCTCGGACACGGGTGGACCGAGTACCGCTTCCACGACTACGACGAACTCTTCAAGATCCCGGGCCTCTACGAGAAGCTGTTCTACGACATCCTGCAGTGCCAGTCCCCGGCCGTGGTGGCCGGTGCGCTGGCCGAGCAGCTCGACGCCGTCGGCGTCGACCCGTCCGGGCTGCGGGTCCTCGACGTCGGCGCCGGCAACGGCATCGTCGCCGAGGAGCTGCGTGCCCGCGGCGTCGGCAAGGTGGTGGGGATCGACATCCTCCCCGAGGCCCGCGAGGCCGCCGAGCGGGACCGCCCGGGGGTCTACGACGACTACCACGTCGTGGACCTCACCGACCTGGACGAGGAGACCACCGAGACCATCGCCGCGGGCGGTTTCGACGCCCTGACCTGCGTCGCCGCGCTCGGCTTCGGCGACATCCCGCCCGCGGCGTTCCGCGCCGCGTTCGACATGGTCGCGGTCGACGGCTTCGTCGCGATCACCCTGCGGGACGACTTCCTGAGCGACGGCGACACCTCCGGGTTCGCCGGTCTCATCTCCTCGATGCTGGCGTCCGGCGAGCTCGAGGAGCTCGGGTCGACCGTCTACCGGCACCGGCTCGCGACCAGTCGCGACCCGCTGCTCTACCGGGCCGTCGTGGCCCGCAAGCGCCGCCCGCGCGGCTGAGCCCGCGCGTTCGCACCGGTCCGCGACGCGTCGGCCGGTGCGAACGCGCCGCGGCGGGATCTTCCGGACATTTCGGGTTAGGTTAGCCTCGGTTATTGTCCCGATGTGCATCGACGACTGATCCTCCTGCTGGCCCTCGTGGGCCTGCTCACCGCCTGTACGTCCGGCGGTCCCGGCCCGACGGACGCCCCGTCCACCGCCGACGGCGCGTTCCCCGTCCGCATCGACCACGCCTTCGGCGCCGCGGAGATCCCCGCCCGCCCACAGCGGGTCATCGCCCTCGGCGTCACCGACGCCGACCCCGTCCTCGCCCTGGGAACGACCCCGGTCGCGGTCGCCTCCTACACCTTCTACCAGGAGACCGGCGGGCTGGGTCCGTGGGCCCGCGGGCTCGTGCAGGGTGAGGCACCGCAGGTGCTCACCGAGCCCGAGCCGAATCTGGAACGGATCGCCGCGCTGCGCCCGGACGTGATCATCGCGCTGTCCTCGGGCATCGACCGGGCCGCCTACGACCGGCTGACCGCGATCGCGCCGGTCGTCGCCCGTCCCGCGGGCTCCATCGCGTTCGGGGTGAGCCGCACCGACCAGATGCGCGCCGTCGCGACCGCGCTGGGTGAGACCGCTCGCGGCGAGGAGCTGGTCCGGACCGCCGACGCCGCGTTCGCCGACGCCGTCACCGCGCACCCGCAGTTCCGCGGGAAGGTCGGGGCGACGGTGCTGCCCTTCGACGGCATGTACGGCGCCTTCACCGCCGCCGACGCCCGCGGCCAGTTCATGACCGGTCTCGGCTTCGCGCAGCCACCGGCCATCGCCGAGCGCGACGATCGGCAGAGCTTCTACGTCGAGGTCTCCTCCGAGCAGGCCGGCCTGCTCGACGGCGACGTCCTGGTGATGCTGGCCGACGAGGGCGCCGCGAAGCAGCAGGTCTACTCCGACCCGGTCCTGCGCCAGGTCCCGGTCGTGGCCCGCGGCGACATGATCGTCCCCGACGCCGACACCCGCGGCGCGATGACCTACAACTCCGTCCTGTCCGCGCCGTTCGCCCTGGAGCGGCTCGTCCCGCAGCTCGCGGAGAAGCTCGGCGGCTGATCCGGGTTAGGGTCGCCGGGTGAGCGTGATCGAGCGATTCCGACTGGACGGCAGGGTCGCCGTCGTCACCGGCGCCTCCTCCGGCCTGGGCGTGGCCTTCGCCAAGGGCCTCGCCGAGGCCGGCGCTGACCTCGTGCTGGGGGCGCGGCGGGCCGAGAAGCTGGCTGACACCGTGGCGCTGGTCGAGGCGGCCGGGCGGCGGGCGGTGGCCGTCGCCACCGACGTGGCGGAGCCGGAGGACTGCCGGGCCCTGGCGCAGGCCGCCGTCGACGAGTTCGGCCGGCTCGACGTGCTGGTCAACAACGCCGGCGTCGGCACCGCGGTGCCCGCCCTGAAGGAGACCCCGGAGCAGTTCACCAGCGTCGTCGACGTGAACCTCAACGGCTCCTACTGGATGGCGCAGGCCTGCGCCGCCCACATGGCGCCCGGGTCGAGCATCGTCAACATCTCCTCGATCCTCGGGCTCACCACCGCGTCGCTGCCGCAGGCGGCCTACTCCGCGTCCAAGGCGGCGATCGTCGGCCTGACCCGGGACCTGGCCCAGCAGTGGACCGGCCGCCGGGGCATCCGGGTCAACGCGGTCGCGCCCGGGTTCTTCGCCTCCGAGATGACCGACCAGTACCAGGACGGCTACCTGGAGCGGATGACCGAGCGGATCCCGATGGGCCGCAAGGGCGACCCGGAGGAGCTGACGGCGGCCGTGCTGTTCCTCGCCTCCGACGCCGGTGGCTACGTCACCGGCCAGACCTGGGCCGTCGACGGCGGCATCACGATCACCTGACCGGCCGGTCCGCGCTCAGTTGCGGGGCACGTCGTCGGACTCCGGGGTCAGGCCGGAGGCGGGCACCAGGTTCCAGCGCTCCAGCGCCGCCCGGACCTGCTCGGCGGCGTCGACGTTGAGCGGGCCCGAGGTCCACAGGGCGTAGGGCAGGTTCAGGAACCGGTTCTCCCTCACCGCGGGCAGGTCGCGGGTGTCGGGACGGCTCTTGAGGACCGCGACCTTCTCGGCGAAGGTCTGCGGCGGGTAGTCGACGAACAGGAACGCGGCGGGCTGCGCCGTCGCGACCCGCTCCCACGAGACCCTGGTCCAGGTGTCGTCGACGTCGGAGAGCGCGTTGCGTGCCCCGGCCGCCTCCATGATCGCCTGCGGGGCGCCGAACCGGCCGCTGGAGAAGGGCGTGTCGGTGCCGCTGTCGAACAGGAACACCGTCGGCGGTGTCGCGGCCTCCGGCGCCTTCCCCAGCGCGTCGAGCCGGGTGTCGAGGTCGGCGACGACACGGTCGGCGTCGGCGGTGTGCCCGGTGATGGTGCCGAGGTTGTGCAGGTCGTCGCGCAGCGCCGTCCAGGGGTCGACGATGCCGCGGGCGCTCTGCCCGTCGGCCTGGCGGCAGGACTCGGTCAGCACGTACGGGGCGATGCCCTGCTCCCGCAGCCGGGCCGGGGTGAGGTTCTTCTCCTCGCCGTAGCCGTAGTTCCAGCCGGCGACCATCACGTCGGGGTCGCGGGCCAGGACGGTCTCCAGCGTCGGGTACTCCGGCGCGGCCTGCGCCAGGCCGTCGACGGCGGCACCGTGGTGGCGGCGCAGCGTGTCGGCGTCGCGCTGCATGCTCGACACCGCGGTGACCCGGTCCTGGGCGCCGAGCGCCAGGACCATCGAGATCATGTTGCCGTCGTTGACGAACAGGCGCTGCGCCGGCGCCGGGAACTGCGCGGGGGCACCGCAGTTCTGCACGGTGACCGTGCCGGCGGGGTCACCGGCTGCGGCGGGTGCCGGGGCGGGCGCCGAGCAGGCGGCGAGGGCGACCACCCCCGCGGCGAGGACGGCGGACAGGCGTAGCGGACGGGTCACGAGCTCTCCCTGAGCGAGTCGAACACGAGGCGGGACCGCCCGGTCACCGGATGCGTGACACGGGCGGCGGCGACCCCGAAGACCCGAGAGACGGTGTCGGGGTCGAGGTCGGACACGGCCGGGAGGGCCCGGCCGTCGTGCAGGACGACGAGGCGGTCGCACCAGCGGTCGGCCAGGTCGAGGTCGTGCAGGCTCACCACCACGGTCCGGCGCAGCGACCGGACCAGCTCCAGCAGGCCCAGTGCGTGCCGGACGTCGAGGTGGTTGGTGGGCTCGTCGAGCAGCAGGACACCGGCGTCCTGGGCGAGGCCGCGGGCGAGCAGCACCCGGCGCCGCTCACCGCCGGAGAGCCGGTCGACCGGGCGGTCGGCGAGCCCGTCGAGCTCGACCGCGGCCAGCGCCGCGGTGACCGCGGCCCGCTCGACCGCGTCGCCGCCCGCCCACGGCGGCCGGTGCGGCACCAGACCGAGCGCGACGACCTCCCCGGCGCACAGGTCGGGCGGCAGGTCCTCCTCCTGGCCGACGAACGCGATCCGCCGGGCCCGCTGCCGGGCCCGCAGCGCGGTCAGCGGGGTGCCGTCGAGCAGTACGCGCCCCGCGGCGGGCCCGCGGATCCCCGCGAGGGCGCGCAGCAGGGTGGACTTGCCGCTGCCGTTGGGCCCGACGACGCCGAGCACCTCCCCCGGCTCGACGGCGAGGTCGATCCCGGTCAGGACGGTGCGGCCGCCCAGCACGCAGGTGAGCCCCTCGGCACGCAGGCTCACGCCAGGCTCCCGGCGGTCCGGTAGCGGCGGCGGCCCATCAGGATCAGGAACACCGGGGCGCCGATCAGCCCGGTGACCACGCTCAGCGGCATCTCGGTGGGCCGCACCGCGATCCGGGCGGCGACGTCGACGACGAGCAGGAACAGCGCGCCGCCCAGCGCGGTCACCGGCAGCAGCACCCGGTGCCGGGACCCGACGAGCAGCCGGGCCAGGTGCGGCACGACCAGGCCGACGAAGCCGATCGCCCCGGACACCGCGACGAGCACGCCGACCGCGACCGCGCACACGGTGAACAGCGCGGTCCGGGCGGCGGTCACCGGCACGCCGAGTGCGGCCGCGGTGTCGGGCCCGGCGGTGAGCGCGTCGAGCCAGCCGCTGAACGCCACGAGCAGCACCAGCAGGAGCGCCACGGTCACCGCCGGCACCGCGACCCGGTCCCACTGCGCCCCGGACAGGCTCCCCAGCAGCCAGAACAGCACGGACTGGGCGGCGGCCGGGTCACCGGAACGGAACACCAGGTAGCTCGCCGTCGCCGAGAACGCCGAGCCGAGCACGGTGCCGGTGAGGATCAGCCGGATCGGGGTGAGCCCGCCCTGGGCGACGGCGATCGCCCCGACCAGTGCCCCGGCCGCGAGGGCCCCGAGGAGCGCGCCGGTGAACAGCGCCCAGGTGCCGAGCGCACCCAGCACCCCGGTGGTGATGACGGCCGTGGCGCCGACGCTCGCGCCGGAGGACACCCCGAGCAGGTAGGGGTCGGCGAGCGGGTTGCGCACGAGGGTCTGCACCCCGGCGCCGGCGAGCGCGAGGCCCGCGCCGACGATCGCGGCGAGCAGCGAGCGCGGCATCCGCAGGTCCCGGACGATCGTCGAGACGGGGCCGGGCCGGTCGTGCAGCACCGCGTCGACGACCTTCGCGACGGGGAGGACCTCGGCGCCGAACGCGAGCGAGCCCACGAGCGCGACCGCCAGCAGTACGGCGAGTGCCGCGGTCACGGTCGCGGACCGCACCGCCCGTCGCTCGAACATTTGCACAGTTCATCATGTGATGGCTGGAGAGGGGATGCGGGAAGGATCACCGCGCGGGATGCAGCCGTACCGGTAACGCGGCGAGCCGCGCCCCGACCGGTCCGCCGGGGTGCACCTCGACGAGCCCGCTCACCGGGCCGGCGGGACGGGCGTCGGGGAACCTGTCCCGCAGCACCTCCAGCACGGCGCGGAGCTCGAGGCGGGCCAGGTGCGCACCGGCGCAGAAGTGCGGGCCGTGCCCGAAGGTCAGCGGGTGCCCGACGGCCGGGCGGGCGTCGATCCCCCGGATGTCGACCAGCACCGGTGCCCCGGCGGGCAGCGGCTCTCCGCCGAGGTCGGTGTCGGTCCGGGCGAAGCGCCACAGCGAGAACGGGGCGGGCGGGTGGACCCGCAGCACCTCGGCGACCAGCGCGTCGAGCTCCTCGGCGGTGCGGTCGGCGAGCCCGGAGTCCAGGGCGTGGGCGACGACGTACCCGAGCGCGGCGTCGGTGGTGAGCTGCCCGGCGAACACCAGCCCGAAGACGAGGTAGCCGACCTGGGCGTCGGTGAGGTCGGGCAGGCCGGCACGCAGTCCGGCCGCGACGCCGTCGCCGGTCCCGTCGGTGACCGCGGCCGTGCCGATCGCCTGCAGCCGTCCGAACGCCGCTCCCGCCACCGCCGGGTCGGAACTCCACATCGCCCGGCAGGCGGCGACGGCGTCGTCGAGGAGCCCGGGTGGGGCGCCCACGACCTCGAGCACGACGGCCAGCGGGTAGCGGGTGGTGAAGTCCTCGGTCAGGTCGACCTCACCGGGGCCGAGGCCCTCGAGGAGGGCGGAGGCGAGGGAGCGGGCGCGCCCGGCGTACCGGGCGAGCGCGCGGGCGGACAGCAGCGGTGCGTGCGCGCGACGCAGCCGGGCGTGCCCGGGACCGTCGGCGGTGGTGAGCGAGAGCCGCTCGGTGGCGGACGGTTCGAGGTCGGTGACGCCCGGAGGGGCGAGCGCGGGGTCCTTCGCGAACCGCGGGTCGGTGAGCACCCGCCGGGCGAGCGTTTCGTCGGTGACCACCCACACCGCGGCCCCGCCGGCCGGCGCCGTGCGCACGACCGGCCCTCCGGGAACCGTGGGATCGGGCTCGGACAGGGATCGGGTGCGGGCGCTGAACGGGCACGTCATGCGGTGAGCGTGACCGTCGACGCGGACACGTCCGGCCCTCAGTCGAGCAGCACCGTGCGCAGGTCGAGGCGGCGCAGCACCCGGTCGACGGCGTGCGGGTCGACACCGGGCTCACGCCGCGCGGCCAGTACCTCGGTCCGGGCGGCGGCCAGCGCCGAGGCCTGGGCCTCGGCGAAGGCGGTGCGGGCCTTCTTCACCGCCGCGATCCGGGACCGCTCCTCCTCCGAGGGCGTCTCCCCCGACAGCACCCGCTCCAGCCGCTCGACCCGCTCCCGCATCGCGGTGCCGACCTCCTCGGGCAGGCCCCGCACCGTGCGTTCGAACTCCAGGGTCGCGACGGCGGCGCGGCGCGCCCGCAGCACGATCTCGCGTTCGGCGCGCTCCTCGGCGTCGGCCTCGTCGTCGATGTCAAGGGCGCGGACCAGCATGCCGAGGGTGAAGCCGGGCACGAGCAGCGTCACGAACAGCACCGACACGGCGATGAGGACGAGCTGGTCGCGGGCGGGGAACGGCGCCCCGGACGCGGTCTGCACCGGCAGCGACAGCGCGAGGGCGAGCGTGGCGAGACCGCGCATGCCGCACCAGGACAGCAGCACCGCCTCGCGTCCGGTGAGCGGCGCGGCGCCGGCCGCGGCGGCGTCGTCGGCGCTGCGGGACAGCAGCCGCCAGGCGACGACCATCCACAGCACCCGCACCGCGACGACGACCACGCACACGACCGCCGCGTGCGCGAGCATCGCCGGCAGCTCGTCGCCCGCGGCGAGCACGACCTGGCGCAGGTCGAGCCCGATCAGGCCGAACGCGAGCCCGGTGACCAGCAGCTCGACGACGTTCCACAGCGAGGACTGGGTGAGCCGCTCGGCGGCCTCGTCGGCGTCGGCCCCGGCGCGCAGCTGCAGCGCGAGCACGACGACGGCGATCACCCCGGAGGCGCCGAGCTCGTCGGCGGCCAGGTAGGTGGCGAACGGCAGGACCAGGGTGAGCGCGCTGCGCCCGGTGGCGTCGGTGAGCCTGCCGAGCACCCGGCGCGCCAGCCAGGCCACACCCAGTCCGATGAGGACCGCGCCGGCGGCGCCGAGCACGAACCGCAGGCCCAGCCCGAGCGGGCTCAGCTCATCGCCGGAGCCGGTCGCCAGCACCGCGGCCTGGAACACGACCAGCGCGGTGGCGTCGTTGAACAGGCCCTCGCTCTGCAGCACCGCCACCACGCGGCGCGGGATCGGGACCTGCCCGGCGACGGCCTCGACGGCGACCGGGTCCGGTGGGGCGACCATCGCCCCGAGCGCGACGGCGGCGGTGAGCGCGAGCCCCGGCACGAGCAGCCAGACCGTCCCGGCGACCGCGGTGGCGGTGACCAGCACCAGGCCGACGGCGAGCAGCGCGATCGTCCGCCTGCGCGCCCGGAACAGCGCCCACGACGTGCGCTGCGCCGTGGCGAACAGCAGCGGCGGCAGGAACAGCGGCAGGATCAGCTCGGGGTCGATGACGAACGCGTCGGGCAGTCCGGGCAGCAGCGCGACGACCACGCCGAGGACCACCATCAGCGCGGGCCAGGGCAGCCGGAGCCGGTCCCCCACCCCCACCAGGACGACCGCGGCCACCATCAGCCCGACGAGCACGAGCAGCATCTCCACGGACCGACACCCTGCCCTCCCCGCCGCCGGACGGCAGCCGACGCGCCGTGCCAGGATCACGGCGAGACCCACCGCCACCGATCCGAGGAGGTCCGCCCCGTGCCCCGCAACCCCTACGACGAGCTGCCCCCGGTCCCGTCGTTCACCCTGACCAGCACCGACGTGAACGACGGCGCTGCGCTCGCCACCCCCCAGCTGTCCGGCATCTTCGGAGCGGGCGGCGAGGACGTCTCGCCGCAGCTGTCCTGGTCCGGCGCGCCGGAGGGGACGCAGTCCTACGCCGTCACCTGCTACGACCCGGACGCCCCGACCGTCGCCGGGTTCTGGCACTGGGCGGTGTTCGACGTGCCGGCCTCGGTGACCTCGCTGCCGTCGGGCGCCGGTGACGACACCGGGTCCGGCCTCCCCGAGGGCGCGGTCCAGCTGCCCAACGACGCGAGCCTGGCCCGCTACCTGGGCGCCGCGCCGCCGCCCGGGCACGGCCCGCACCGGTACTACTTCGTGGTGCACGCGGTCGACGTGCCCACGCTGGACGTGCCCGCCACCGCGACGCCCACGTTCCTGGCGTTCACCCTGTTCAGCCACACCGTCGGCCGCGCCGTCCTGGTCGGGACGCACGCGAACCTGAGCTGAGGCACGCCGGCGTGGACACGGACGCGGAGCTGGACCGGCTGTACCGGGTCCCGCCGGAGGACTTCGTCGCCGCACGCGACGACGCCGCCGCCCGTGCCCGCGCCGACGCGGACACCGACGCGGCCCGGGAGATCGCCGCCGCCCGGCGGCCGACCCGGGCCGCGTGGCTGGCGAACCTGCTGGTCGACGACGCCCGCGACGAGGTCGAGGGGCTCCTGGCCCTGGCCCCGGTGCTGGCCCACGCCCAGCGCTCCCTCGACGGCATGGCCCTGCGGGAGGTGTCCGCGCAGCGCAACCGGCTGGTCGGGGCGCTGGCCCGCCGGGCCGCGGCCCTCGGCCGCGCCGCGGGGGCCCGGGTGGGCTCCGGTGTGGAGCGCGACGTGCGGTGGGTGCTGGAGTCGGCGCTGGCCGACCCGGACCTGGCCGACCGGGTCCGGTCGGGGCGGCTGGAGCGCTACGAGCGGCACAGCGGCTTCGGGCCGCTCGGGGAGGCGGGGTCCGCGGCTGCGGGCTCCACGGCGGACGCGGACGCTCCGCGGGGCGACCGGTCCCCGCAACCGGAGCGGGGCGGCCGGAGCCGGGACGGCGACGGGGAGCTCGCCGGGCGACGGCGCGACGCCCGCCGGCGGGAGGCCGAGCACCGCGCCGCGCAGGAGCGGGAGCGACGCGAGGCCGAACGGCGTGCGCAGGCGCTCGCCGAGGCCGAGAAGGCCGTCGAGACCGCCCGGCTGGCCGCCCACGACGCCGGCCGCGAACGCGACGACGCCCGCGACCGCGCCGACCGGGCCGACGGGCGTCGCGACGACGCGCACCGCCGGGTGGACGAGCTGACCGCCGAGCTGGACCGCGCCCACTCCGCCGCCGAGGACGCCGACCGTGCCCGCGACGAGGCCGGCCGCGCCGCCCGGGACGCCGCGGGGCGGGCCGAGCGGGCCGAGGAGGACCTGGCCCGGGCCGAGGAGGCGCTGGACGGGCTGCGGTCGGACTGAGTCCCCTCCGCTCCGACACCCCGCGCCCGCCCGCCGGCCCGTGGCATCCTGACCCGGATCCGAGAACGAGGAGCCCCCGTGTCCGACGATCCCCGCCGTCACATCCGTGCCCCGCAGCAGATCAAGCACCTGAACGACGACCTGCTCGCCCGGCGCGACCGTGGCGAGCTGCCGTTCGAGCTGCCCGTCCTGACCGTCCCCGGCCGGCGCAGCGGCACACCCCGGCACACGCCGCTGACGGTGTACGCGACCGGCGGGCAGCGGTTCGTCGTCGGCGGGTTCCCGGGCGCGGACTGGATCGTCAACGTCCGGGCCGCGGGCGGGCGGGCCACGCTGAGCACGGGACCCGACGCCGACCCGGAGTCCGTCGTGCTGGTGGAGGTGCCGCCGGAGCAGGCGCGCCCGGTGCTGGAGGCGTGGCCGCAGGTCACCCCGGAGGGCGTCGGGATCATGGTCGAGAACGGGGTCGTCGCCGAGCCGACGCCCGCGGCGCTGGGCGCCCTGACCGGCATCTGCCCGGTGTTCCGCATCGACCCGGCCCGGTAGCCGTACGACGCCGGCGGCCGCGCGTGGCACGGTGACCGCCATGGACATCGGCATCGTCTTCCGGCCCGAGCTGCCCCCCGAGGAGCTGCCGGGCGTGGCCCGTGACGTCGAGGCCGCGGGGCTGGACCAGCTGTGGCTGTGGGAGGACTGCTTCCTGCACGGCGGGACCGCCACCGCGGCCGTCGCGCTGGCCCGCACCGACGCCCTGACCGTCGGGGTCGGGCTGTTCCCGGTGCCGCTGCGGAACCCGGCGGTCGTCGCCATGGAGACCGCCTCGCTCGCCCGGCTGTTCCCGGGCCGCTACCTGCCGGTCCTCGGGCACGGCGTGCTCGACTGGATGGGCCAGGTCGGCAACCGGGTCGCCTCGCCGCTGACCCTGCTGGCCGAGCACACGACCGCGGTCCGGGACCTGCTCGCCGGTCGCGAGGTCACCCGCTCCGGGCGCTACGTCTCCCTGGACCGGGTCCGGCTCGACCACCCGCCCACGACCGTCCCACCGGTGCTGGTCGGCGGGCGCGGGCCACGCACCCTGCGGCTGGCCGGGGACCTCGCCGACGGGGTCCTGCTCGACTCGGGCCTGACCCCCGCCGACGTCCGGTCCTCGCTCGACGCGTGCGGCCCGGGCGGCGCCGCGGACGGGTTCCGGCGCATCGGCTACGTCGCGCTGCCGGAGCACCGGGCCGAGGTGGAGGCGGTCGTCCGGAGCCACGCCGCGGCCGGGCCGGACACCGTCGTCCTGGTCCCGCCGGCCGGCGCCCCGGACCCGCGTCCCTGGCTGGAGGCCGTGGCCGCGGCCCGCAGGACGCTCACGCCGGAGCGGTGAACCCCGAGCGCAGCTCCCGCTTGCGGACCTTCCCGGTCGCCGTCCTGGGCAGCGGCTCGTCGGTCCACCGCACGTGCGCGGGCGCGGCGAACTCCCCCACCCGCGCGGCGACGGCGGCGCGGACGGCGTCGTCGTCGCGGGCCGCTCCGGGGCGGGCGCGGACCAGTGCGGCGACCTCCTCGCCCAGGCGGGGGTGCGGCACGCCGAGCACCGCCACCTCCAGCACCCCGTCGACGGTGTGGATCGCCGCCTCCACCTGCGCGGAGTACACGTTCTCCCCACCGCGCAGCACGACATCCTTCAACCGGTCCACGACGTACACCCAGCCGTCGGTCACGTGCCCCAGGTCGCCGGTGCGGAACCAGCCGTCGACGAACGCCTCGGCGTCGGCGTCGGGCCGCTTCCAGTAGCCGCGAACCACGTTCGGGCCGCGGAACCACAGCTCGCCGACCTCGCCGTCGCGCAGCGCCTCCCCGTCCGGGCCGGCGACCCGCAGCCGGGCCCCCGGCGCGGGCCGGCCGACCGAGTCGGGACGGGCCCGGTACTCGGACCCGGTGTTCGCGCAGATCGCCGAGGTCGTCTCGGTCAGGCCGTAGCCGTTCGCGGCCCCGGCGCCGAGGTCGCGCCCGATCCGCGCGACGAGCTCGGGCGGCACGGGTGCCCCGCCCATCCCGACCGTCCGCAACGACGCGAGGTCGGCGGGGTCGGCGCCGTCGAGCAGCTCCGCCGTCGTCGACGGGACACCGTTGGAGCGGGTCAGCCGCTCGGACCGGACGACGGCCCGCGCCGCGGCCGGGTCCCAGCGGTGCAGGGTCGCGAGCTTCGCCCCGCCGAGCACGGCGCCGACGAGTCCGTTGATGCCGGCGATGTGGAACATCGGGTACATCAGCAGCGTCCCCTGCTGCCCCGGCGGCGGTTCCACCCCGGAGTCGAGCGCGGTGGCGCGGGCCTGCAGCGCGACGTTGAGCAGGTTCGTCACGTGGTTGCGGTGGGTGCCGACCGCGCCCTTCGGTCGGCCGGTGGTGCCGGAGGTGTAGAGGATCGTCGCGTCGTCGTCCGGGCCGGGCGCGGTGACCCCGACCGGGTCACCGGGGCCGTCGGTGCGCAGCCCGAGGTCCCCCCACCCGGTCACCGGACCGGGCGCGGGCGCGCCGCCCCCGCGGACCCGGACGACCGGCACCCCGGTGCCGCTCCCACCGCACAGGGCGGCGCACCGTTCCGGGTCGGCCACGACCAGCCCGGCACCGGAGTCGGCCACCGCCCACGCCAGCTCGGGTGCGCTCCACCAGGCGTTCAGCGGTACGACGACCAGCCCCGCGACCTGCGCGGCGAAGAAGACGACCGGCCACTCCGGCAGGTTCCGCATCGCGATCGCGACCCGGTCGCCGGGGCGTAGCCCGAACCGTCCGGTGAGCACGCGGGCCAGGTCGGCGACCAGGCTCCGGTGCTCGCCGTAGGTGCGACGCTCGCCGTGGTGGACGGTGAACGTGCGCTCCGGCCACGCCGCCGTCGCCGCCCACAGCTCGGCCAGGGTGTGCGGGCCACGCCGGTAGACCCGCATCGCGGCGCCACGTACGTCGGCGTTGACCAGCTCGAACTCCCCACCGGGCGCGGTCAGCGCGGCGATCACCGGGCCGAGCCCGGTGGTCGCGGCGGTGTCGTCTCTCGGGGTGTCTCGCATCGGCGCACCTCCTCGTGCCCGTCCGTCCTACCCCGGCGGCCGCTCCGGCGGAAGCCGTGATCGTTCGCTCTCGACAACGATCGTGTCCCGACTCACCGCGCACCAGTACGCCTGTCCCATTTAGGCTCGGGTCGTGATCACACGGTGAGCCCCCGCCCGTCGCTGTCCGGATGGTGGCGCTGGCCGCTGCTCGCCGCGCTGACCGTGCTCGTGACCGCCGGGCTCGCCGCGGTCGACGTGCCCTCCCCCGCCCTGTTCGCCGGGCTGTTGGTCGCGACCGTCCTCGCCCTGACCGGGCTCGGCCCCGCCCGGGTCGCCCGCCCGGCGACGTCGGGTGCGCAGGCGGTCATCGGGGTCGTCATCGGCCTGCTCGCCCGCCCGGAGACCCTGGCCGCGGTGGCAGCCGAGTGGCTGCCGGTCCTGCTCATCAGCCTCGCGACGCTGCTGGTCAGCATGGGGTCCGGCCTGCTCATGGGTCTGCAGCGCGGGGTCACCCCGCTCACCGGGATGCTCGCGCAGACCGCGGGCGGCGCGTCCGGGCTGGTCGCGATCAGCCGCGAGCTGGGCGGCGACGAGCGCACCGTCGCCGTCATCCAGTACCTGCGGGTCGGGCTGGTCACCGCGACGATGCCGGTGGTCGCCGCGGTCGTCTACGGCGCCTCCCCCGGCGCGCCTGCCGCCGCGGTCACCGGCCCCGGCGCGCCGTGGTGGGTCGGGCTCGCGGTGACCGCGCTGTGCGTGGGCGCCGGTGTGCCGCTCGGGAAGCTCGCGCGGGTCCCCGCCGGGGCGCTGCTCGGGCCGATGGTGGTGGCGCTGGTCATCAGCCTGGCCGGGGTCTCCTTCGCCGCGTCGGTGCCGCTGCCGCTCGTCGACGTCGCCTACGCCGTCATCGGCTGGCAGGCCGGGCTGCGCTTCACCCGGACCGCGCTCGGCACCGTCGCGCGGGTGCTGCCGCTGGCGACCGCGCTGATCCTCGGCGTCGTCGCGCTCTGCGCCGGACTGGGGCTGCTGCTGTCGTACTTCACCGGCATGACCCCGCTGGAGGGCTACCTCGCGACCACCCCGGGCGGGGTCTACGCGGTGCTGGCCACGGCGATCTCCTCCGGCGTGGACGTCACCTCGGTGGTCGCGGTGCAGGTGCTGCGGGTGATCCTGATGCTGCTGGTCGCGCCGTGGATCGCGCGGCTGGTCGGCCGGCGGCTCGGCCCGGGCGGCGCGGCCTGAGCCCCGCTCAGCGGACCCGCGCGACCCTCCCCGGCGGCGGCGCCGGGACCGCACCGGGGTGCAGCAGGCCGGCGATCGCCTCGACCCCGTCGACCAGTCGCGGACCGGCCCGCACCACGAACGACGCCGAGTCGATCGCGTGCACCGGGACCCCGGCGGGCAGCCACGGCAGCGCCGCGCGGGCCTGGGCGAGCGCGTCGTCGAGGCCGAAGCCGCACGGCGCGACCAGCACGGCGTCGCACGGGGGCAGGTCGGCCGGGTCGACGGCGGTGCTGCGCCCGCCCGGGGCGGCCGCCACCGGGACGCCACCGGCCGCGGTGACCAGGTCGGGCACCCAGTGCCCGGGCAGGAACGGCGGGTCGGTCCACTCCAGCACCAGCACCCGCGGCGCCGGGCGGCCCCGCACGGCGGCGGCGACGGCGTCGAGGCGCGCCGACAGGCCCGCGACCAGCGCGGCGGCGCGGTCCGGCACCCCGGCCGCGGCGCCGACCGCGGTCACCGTGTCGAGCACGTCGGCCAGCCGGTGCGGGTCCAGCGACAGCACCCGGGCCCGGGTCCCCAGCTCCTCCTGCACCTGCGCGACGGTCGAGCCGGGCAGCGCGCACACCGCGCACAGGTCCTGGGTGAGGATCAGCTCCGGGTCGGCGGCGCCGAGCCGGGCGCGGTGGACCTCGTACAGCGGCAGCCCGGCCGCGGCCCGCTCGCGGACGACGGCGTCGATCTCCCCCGGCGACGCGGCGGGCGGCAGCGCGGAGTCGACGACCACCGGCACCCGGTCCCGGACGCCCACCGGGTCGTCGCACTCGAAGGTGACGCCGACCAGGTCGGCGGCCAGGCCGAGCCGCCCGGCGATCTCGGTCCCGGCCGGGAGCAACGACGCGATCCGCACACCGCCCGACGGTAGGCGGTGGCGTGGGCCGCGGCGAGGAGGAAGGATCGCGGCATGACCGTGCACGAGCGCGCCGGGACCCAGGCCCGCCCCGAGGACCTCGTCGACGTCGACGCGCTGCTGGCCGCGTACGCCGCGACCCACCCCGACCCGTCGGTCGACGTGCAACGGGTCGCGTTCGGCACGTCCGGGCACCGCGGGTCGGCGTTCACCGCGACCTTCAACGAGGACCACATCGCCGCCACCAGCCAGGCGATCGTCGAGTACCGGGCCGCGCAGGGCACCGACGGCCCGCTGTTCCTCGGGCGCGACAGCCACGCGCTGTCCGAGCCGGCCTGGCGCACCGCGGCCGAGGTGTTCGCCGCCAACGGCGTCGACGTCGTCGTCGACTCCCGGGACGGGCTGACCCCGACCCCGGCGATCTCGCACGCGATCCTCGTGACCAACGCCGGGCGCGACGTCCGGCACCTCGCCGACGGCGTGGTCGTCACCCCGTCGCACAACCCGCCCGCCGACGGCGGCTTCAAGTACAACCCGCCGGACGGCGGCCCCGCCGGCACCGAGGCGACGTCCTGGATCGCCGACCGGGCCAACCAGCTGCTCGAGAGCGGTCTGAAGGAGGTGCGCCGCGCCCGGTTCGACGCCGCCGCCGCGCACCGCTACGACTACCTCGGCACCTACGTCGACCAGCTCGACCAGGTGCTCGACATGGCCGCGGTCCGCGACGCCGGCGTCACCATCGGCGCGGACCCGCTCGGCGGTGCCTCGGTCGACTACTGGGGCGTGATCGCGCAGCGCTGGGGCCTGGACCTGACCGTGGTGAACCCCGACGTCGACCCGGCCTTCGGGTTCATGACCCTGGACTGGGACGGGAAGATCCGGATGGACTGCAGCTCGCCGTACGCGATGGCGTCGCTGCGGGCCCGGATGGAGGCCGACCCGGCTCCCTTCACCATCGCCACCGGCAACGACGCCGACGCCGACCGGCACGGCATCGTCACCGCCGACGGCGGCCTGATGAACCCGAACCACTACCTCGCCGTCGCGATCGGCTACCTGTTCGCCCACCGCCCCGGCTGGCCCGCGGCCGCCGGGATCGGCAAGACCGCGGTCAGCTCGTCGATGATCGACCGGGTCGCCGGTGACCTCGGCCGCAGGCTGGTCGAGGTGCCCGTCGGGTTCAAGTGGTTCGTTCCCGGCCTGCGCTCGGGGGAGATCGGCTTCGGCGGCGAGGAGAGCGCGGGCGCGTCCTTCCTGCGCCGCGACGGCTCGCCCTGGAGCACCGACAAGGACGGCCTGCTGCTCGCCCTGCTGGCCTCGGAGATCACCGCGGTCACCGGGTCGACCCCCAGCGAGCACTACGCCCGGCTCACCGAGCGGTTCGGCGCCCCCGCCTACGCCCGCACCGACGTCGCCTGTTCCCGGGAGGACAAGGCGGCGCTGTCGAAGCTGGACGCCGACGCCGTCACCGCCACCGAGCTCGCCGGGGACGCGATCACCGCGAAGCTCACCCGCGCCCCGGGCAACGACGCCGCGATCGGCGGGCTGAAGGTCGTCACCGACGCCGGGTGGTTCGCCGCCCGCCCGTCGGGCACCGAGGACGTGTACAAGGTCTACGCCGAGAGCTTCCGCGGGCCGGAGCACCTGACGCGCGTCCAGGACGAGGCGCGCGGCGTGGTCGCGGCGGCCCTGGAAGGATCGGGAGCGTGAGCAGCACGCACGCACTCGGGTTCGGTATCGACATCGGCGGCTCCGGCATCAAGGGCGCCCCGGTGGACCTGCACAAGGGCCGGCTGGCCGCGGACCGGGTGCGGATCCCGACGCCGCAGCCGTCCACCCCGGAGGCGGTCGCCGAGACCGTCACGCAGATCCTCGACGAGTTCGACTGGCGGGACTCCTTCGGCTGCACGTTCCCGGCCGTCGTCCAGCACGGCGTGACCCGCACCGCGGCCAACGTGGACCGGGCCTGGATCGACTGCGACGCCGCCGCGGTCCTGCGCCGGGTCACCGGCCGGGACGCGCTGCTGGTCAACGACGCCGACGCCGCCGGCGTCGCCGAGGCCGAGTTCGGCGCGGCCGCCGACCACCATCACGGGCTCGTGCTCGTCGTGACCCTCGGGACCGGCATCGGGTCGGCGCTGGTCAACCACGGGAAGCTGGTGCCCAACACCGAGTTCGGGCACCTGGAGATCGACGGGTTCGACGCCGAGTCACGCGCCGCGGACTCCGCCCGCGAGCGCGAGGACCTGGACTGGGAGGAGTGGGGCGGGCGGCTGCAGCGCTACTTCACCCACGTCGAGAACCTGCTGTGGCCGGACCTGATCGTGGTCGGCGGCGGGGTGAGCAAGAAGTTCGAGAAGTGGTCGCCCTACGTGCGGACCCGCACCGAGCTCGTCCCGGCCGGGCTGCTCAACGAGGCCGGGATCATCGGGGCAGCGCTGCTGGCGCACGGCTGACCGGGTCCCCCGGCGCCGGCGCGGCGGCCGCTCCGGTTCCCGCGCCTTCTCCTGTGACACGCGTCCTCCGTCCGGGTTTGCGTCATGCAATAGTTTGCGGTGCTCACGAATGTACGAGCACACTGCAGTGACTGCACGACTGCACTCCCCGCACGTTTCGAGGGTGCGAGCCGCGCCGGGACCAGCGGGAGAGGTGGGACGGGCATGATCGGCGAGATGCTGAGCGACCAGGAGGCGCGCTGCCACGGGCTGCGGGAGCGCAAGAAGGTGCGGACCCGCCAGGCGTTGCGCGCCGCGGCCCTGGAACGCGCGCGCACCCAGGGCCCGGACGCGTTCACCGTCGAGGAGATCTGCGTCGACGTCGACGTCGCGCCGCGCACGTTCTTCAACCACTTCCCGTCGAAGGACGCGGTGCTCTTCGACTGGGACACCGCCTCCCTCGACGAGCTCGCCGCCGAGGTCCGCGCCCGGACCGAGACCTCCCCGCTCGAGGCGGCGACGGCGGTGCTCGCCGAGGTCACCGTGGCGCTGACGACCAGTCCGACCTGGCACGGGCAGATGGAGCTGCTGCGCACCCACCCCGAGCTGCACCCGCGGATCGCCCACGTCGGCCGGACCGTGGAGCAGACCGTCGCGCAGGCGCTCGCCGGACGCGACGGCGCCGACACCCCCGCGACGGCCCACCGGCTCGCCGCGGCCGCTGCGATGGCGGTGATGCAGGTCGCCGTCGCCGGCTGGCTGGCCGACCCGGCGGGCCCGCCGGCCCGCCGGGTCTACGGCGACGTGCTGGCGGCCGCCCGGGAGGCCTTCGCGGCACTGCCGGACTGAGCGCGCCCGGACTCAGGTGAGCGGCGGACCGTAGGTCAGCCGGACCACGCCGTTCTCGTAGGCCTCGGACTCGCGCAGCCGCAACGGCACCCGCGCGCCCTCGGCGAACAGTCGCAGCCCGGCCCCCAGCGACACCGGGTAGACGAACAGGTTGAGCGTGTCGACCAGGCCGTCGGAGAGCAGCGCACGGACCAGGGTGACGCTGCCGGAGACGTAGATGCCGCCGTCGGTCGCGTCCTTGAGCTGCCGGATCCGCGCCGGGTCGTACGGGCCGAGCACCCGGGAGTTCTCCCACTCCAGCGGATCGGCCAGGGTGGAGGTGACGACGTGCTTGGGCGCGCCGTTGAAGAACGCGCCCCCGGACTCGACGTCGTGCCCGCGGGCCGACCAGGCCGGGTGGAACATCTCGTAGGTGTTCCGGCCGAGCAGGATCGCCGCGTCGGTCAGCCGGCCGATCGCCTCCCCCATCGCGTCGGTGAAGCCGTACTCCGCGGTCCAGGACGGGTCGGAGACGACCCCGTCGAGGCTGATGAACTCGTGCACGTCGATCGTGCCCACTGTGGTCTCCCGGGGTAGAGGCGAGGGGTCGTCGGCTACGACCGCAGACGTGTGGGGGACTCATCGGTTCCCCCTGCCGGTCACGCGAGGTCGGCGACGGTCGCCGCGGCGCCGCGGGACCACAGCGACTCCAGCGCCGAGCGGAACGCACCGGCGAACCGCTCGTCGGAGCCGAGGTCGCCGAACACCCCGCGGTGGGACAGGAACGACCCCGGGGTGTCCCGCTCGGCACGCGCGAGCGCGGTCATCTCCTCGGCCAGGCGGTCCTGCTGGGTGATCTCCCGCCCCTGCTCGTCGGCGCCCTCGGCGTAGCGGCACCATCCGGCGACGACGGCCGCGGCCCGCTCGACCGGCCCGCCCGCGGCGAGCTGCTCGCGCACCACCGGCAGCAGGAAGATCGAGATCCGGTCGGAGCTGCCGTAGTTGATCCGCATCAGGGTGTCGGCGACGCCCGGGTTCGCGAAGCGTTCCAGCAGGGTGTCCTTGTAGGCGTCGAGGTCGATGCCGGGCACCGGGCGCAGCGTCGGCGTGGCCTCGTCGTCCATGTAGCCGCGCAGGAACGACGCGAACGTCGGGTCCTGGGCGACCTCGTGCACGTAGCGGTGCCCAGCGAGGTAGCCGAGGTAGCCCAGCGCCTGGTGGGTGGCGTTCAGCAGGCGCAGCTTCATGAACTCGTAGGGGACGACGTCGTCGACGACCTGGACCCCGACCCGCTCGAACTCCGGGCGGCCCGCGGCGAAGTGGTCCTCGAGCACCCACTGGGTGAACGGCTCGCACACGACCGGCCAGCCGTCGCGCAGCCCGAACCGCTCCGCGAGGGCCTCGCGGTCGGTGTCGGCGGTGGCCGGGGTGATCCGGTCGACCATCGAGTTCGGGAAGGTGATCGACTCCGCGACCCAGGCGCCCAGGTCGGCGTCGCGGAGCTGGGCGACGCCGGTGAACACCCGGCGGGCGACGTCGCCGTTGCCCTGCATGTTGTCGCAGCTCATGACCGTGAGCGGGCCGGTGCCGCGCTCCCGGCGGCGCGCCAGCGCCTCGACGACCAGCCCGAACGCCCCGGTCGGGGCGGAGCCGGCCGCCATCGCGTCGAGGTCGGCGCGGATGCCGGGGAAGTCCGGGGCGAACTCGCCGGTCTTCTGGTCGATCGCGTAGCCGCCCTCGGTGATCGTCAGCGAGACGATCCGGGTGTCGGGGTGCGCGATCCGCTCGATGACGGCCTCGGGGTCGTCGGGGGCGTAGAGGTAGTCGACGAGCGACCCGACGACCCGGGGCGTCAGCGTCCCGTCGGCCTCCTTCAGCACGAGGGTGTACAGCCCGTCCTGGGCCGCGAGCACGTCGCGCATCCGGTCGTCGGCGGCGAGCACCCCGACCCCGCAGATCCCCCACTCCGGCGCCCCGCCGGACGCGAGCAGCGCGTCGACGTACATCGCGAGGTGCGCGCGGTGGAAACCGCCGACGCCGATGTGGACGATCCCGCGGCCCACGGCGCCCCGGTCGTAGCCGGGGGCCTCCACGCCCTCGATCCCGTCGGTCCAGATCCCGGTCTCGTCCAGCGAACGCATGGTCCCCCTCGCCACGTCCCCCGGCGCCCCACGGCGCCGTCGGGTGAGAGGCCGACCCTACCGCCCACGGTGTCCGACGCAAGCGCTTCCGCGAGCGGTTGCCGCGAACTGGTCGACGAACCGGAAACATCCGCGAAACACGTCGTGCGCAGGAACGATCCGAGTCGATGCTTGCGCTAATCGCAAGTCCCGTCCTAGGGTCGGCCGGTGACCGACCCCCGTGCCCCCCGGGCCGCCGACGACGCGGTGGCCGGGCGGGTGCGCGCCCTGCTGGAGCGCGACGGATGGACCCAGCGCCGGTTCGCGGCCGCGGTCGGGCTCGAGGAGACCAAGCTGTCGAAGTCGCTCGCCGGGCGCCGCCGCTTCGCCGCCGACGAGCTCGTCCGCATCGCCGACGTCACCGGCGAGACCGTGGCCCGCCTGCTGCACGGCCGCGACGGAGCGCGCGCCCGGACCGCGGTCCCCACCGGGGCCGCCGCCGCGGCCGCCGAGCCCGACCCCGGCCGCGAGCCCGGCGGGACCCACGGCACCCGCGGCCGGATCCTCGACGCGGCGTGGGAACTGATCGCCGACCACGGTTACCACCGGGTCCGCACCGCCGACGTCGCGCGGGCGGCGGGCACCAGCCCGGCGGCGATCCACTACCACTTCCCCACCCGCTCGGAGCTGCTCGACTCCGCGCTGCGGCACAACGTGCGCCTCGCCTTCGACCGCCAGGTCGCCGAGCTCGACACGATCGCCGACCCGCACGACCGGCTGCTGCGGCTGATCGACCTGCAGCTCCCCGACGGCGCGCTACTGGAGCGCGAGTGGTCGATCTGGATCCAGGTGTGGGCGGAGTCGGCGATCGACCCGGCCCGGCGCGAGCTGTACTGGGACGCCTACGACCGCTGGTTCCGCACCGTCGCCATGACCCTCGCCGAGGGCGCCGCCACCGGGGTCTTCGTCCCCGACGCCGGTGACGCCGCCCGCCGGCTCACCGCGCTGGTCGACGGCCTGGGCATCCAGGTCATGGCGCGTACCCCCGGCACCTCCGTCGCGCAGATGCGCGCGGACCTCGCCGCCTTCATCGACCGGGCCGTGCTCGCGGCACCGGCACGCACGGATCGAACGGAGAACGGATGAACCGTGACGTCATCATCACCTGCGCGGTGACCGGGGCCGGGGACACGGTGGGCCGCAGCCCGCACGTGCCCGTCACCCCGGCACAGATCGCCGCGGACGCGATCGCCGCGGCCCGGGCCGGCGCCGCCGTGGTGCACATCCACGTGCGCGACCCGGAGACCGGCAGCCCGTCGCGGGCGGTGGAGCTCTACCGCGAGACCGTGACCCTGATCCGGGACTCGGGCGTCGACGTCGTGCTCAACCTGACCGCGGGCATGGGCGGCGACCTGGTGATCGACGCCGAGGACCCGCTGAAGCCGATCGACGGCACCGACCTGGTCAACGCCCTGGAGCGGCTCCCGCACGTCGAGGAGCTGCTGCCCGACATCTGCACGCTGGACTGCGGCTCGCTCAACTTCGGCGAGGGCAACCAGCTCTACGTCTCCACCCCGGACATGCTGCGCACCGGCGCCAAGCGGGTCCAGGAGCTCGGTGTGAAGCCCGAGCTGGAGATCTTCGACACCGGCCAGCTGTGGTTCGCCACCGTGCTGGTCGACGAGGGCCTCATCGACGCCCCGTCGCTGTTCCAGCTGTGCATGGGCATCCCCTACGGCGCCCCGGCCGACCCTGGTGTGCTGGCCGCGGAGGTGAACCTGCTGCCCGAGGGCGCCAACTTCGCCTCGTTCGCGATCGGGCGCGACCAGCTGCCGTGGGTGGCCCAGTCGGTGCTGGCCGGTGGGCACGCCCGCGTCGGGCTGGAGGACAACCTCTACCTCTCGCGCGGGGTGAAGGCGACCAACGAGCAGCTCACCGAGCGGGCGGTGGAGATCGTGCAGAACCTCGGCGCCTCGGTGGCGACGCCGGACCGCGCCCGCGAGATCCTCGGCCTGAAGGAGCGCACCGGTGCCTGAGCAGCGTCCCGTCACGGAGATCCGGACCGTCGCCTGCATCGGCGCCGGGGTGATCGGCGCCGGCTGGGCGGCGCACTTCCTGGCCCGCGGGCTGCGGGTCCGGGCCTGGGACCCCGCCCCGGACGCCGGGGAGAAGCTGCGCCGGGTGGTCGACGCCGCCTGGCCCGCGCTCACCGAGCTGGGCCTGGCCGAGGGCGCCGACCGGGACGCGCTGACGGTGCACCCGACCGCGGCCGAGGCCGTCGCGGGAGCGGACTTCGTGCAGGAGAGCGCCCCGGAGGACCTGGAGCTCAAGCGCGCCCTGCTGGCCGAGCTGGCCGACGCCGCCGTGGCGGCCGGGCCGGACGTGGTGGTGGCGTCGTCGACCTCGGGGTTCCCGATGACCGACATGGCGACCACCGCGGCCGAGCCGGGCCGGCTCGTCGTCGGGCACCCGTTCAACCCGCCGTACCTGATCCCGCTGGTCGAGGTCGTCGGCGGCGAGAAGACCGAGGCCTGGGCGGCGTCGCGGGCCGCGGACTTCTACCGGCACATCGGCAAGTCGGTGATCGAGATGGAGCGGGAGCTGCCCGGCTTCATCGCGAACCGGCTGCAGGAGGCGATCTGGCGCGAGGCGCTGCACATGGTCGCCGCGGGCGAGGCCACCCCGGAGGAGATCGACCGCTCGATCACCGACGGCCCGGGGCTGCGCTGGCCGGTGCACGGTCCCTGCCTGACCTTCCACCTGGCCGGTGGCCAGGGCGGGATGGCGCACATGCTGGACCACTTCGGACCGTCGCTGAAGGCACCGTGGACGCGTCTGGAGGCCCCGGAGCTGACCCGGGAGCTGCGCGACGACATGGTCGCCGGCGCCGAGGTCTCCGCCGGTGGGCGGCCGATGGCGGAGCTGGTCGCCGAGCGCGACCAGGCCGTCATCGCCGTCCGGCGTGCGGTCGCCGCGGCCCGCGCCGCCGGGGGCACCGGTGGATGAGCCGCTGCGGTACTCCGCCACCGTCCGTCCCGAGTGGATCGACTACAACGGGCACCTGTCCGAGCCGTACTACGTGCTGGTGTTCGGCGACGCGACGACCGCGCTGATGGACCGGGCCGGGATGGACCCCGGTTACCGCGAGGCCACCGGCCGTTCGCTGTACACCGTCGAGGCGCACGTCCGGTACCTGCGCGAGGTCGGTCCCGGCGCCGCGCTCGAGGTCCGCACCCGGGTCCTCGGCCGCGACGCCAAGCGGCTGCGCCTGTGGCACGAGCTGCACGTCGAGGGGCGTCTGCGGGCGACCGAGGAGCTGATGTGCCTGCACGTCGGCCCCGACGGGGCCGAGGCGTTCCCCGCCGACGTCGCCGCCGCCCTCGACGCGCTCCACGTGCCCGGCGAGCCCGAGCACGCGGGCCGGTCGATCGCGGCCGTCGGCCGGGGGGAGGTGCGGCGCCCCTCGACGTGATGTGCCCGAGACCGCGGCCCCGGCGTGACCGGGGCCCTCTGCGAGGAGACACGTTCATGATCAGCCCGACACCGGTACGCGGCGGGTTCTCCCGCCGCCGCCTGCTGGGCGGAGCGGCCGGCCTGGCCGCGGCGGCCGTCCTGACCGGCTGCGGCGGGCCGGCCACGGCCCGTGAGGCCGGAGCCCCCCGTCGCGGCGGCGTCCTGCGGGTGGGGGTGACCGGCGGCGGGTCGTCGGACACCCTCGACCCGCACAGCCCCGCCACCAACCCGGACATCGCCCGCGTCGTCAGCCTCTACGAGCCGCTGCTGCGGTGGGACGACGACTACACGCTCCAGCCCGCCGTCGCCGCGTCCGTCCGCCCCGACCCCGGCGCCCGCAGCTGGACGGCGGTCATCCGGCCCGGCATCACCTTCCACGACGGGCGTCCGGTGACCCCCGACGACGTCGTCGCGACCTTCCGGCGGATCACCGACCCGGCCGATCCCAAGTCCGGTGCCGCCCAGCTGGAGACCCTCGACGACGTCGTCGTCGCCGGTGACGACCGGGTCCGGTTCCTGCTCTCCGAGCCCGGGCCGGTGTTCGACCAGTACCTGGCCGAGTACAGCGTCGGGATCGTCCCCGCCGACTTCTCGCTCGACCGTCCCGTCGGCACCGGGGCCTTCCGCTACCAGTCCTTCTCCCCCGGCCAGCAGAGCGTGTTCGTGCGACATGACGGCTACTGGCGTCCCGACCAGCCCTGGGTCGACCGACTCGAGCTGATCAACTTCAGCGAGGAGGACGCCCGGATCAACGCGCTGCTGTCGGGCCAGGTCGACGCCATCGACCAGGTCCCGCTGTCGCTCACCGAGGTCGTCGGCGCCTACGACTCGATCTCCCTGCTCACCGCCGAGACCGGCAGCTGGCTGCCGTTCACGATACGGGTCGACGTCGAACCGTTCGACGACGTCCGGGTGCGTCAGGCGCTGCGCCTGGCCACCGGCCGCGGCGAGATGCTCAACCAGGTGCTGTCCGGCCAGGGGGCTCCCGCGGGCGACCTGTACGGCCGGTTCGACCCGGACTACCTCGACCCGCGCCGCGACCGGGACGTGGAACGGGCCCGCGACCTGCTCGCGGTGGCCGGGAAGCCGAACCTGTCGCTGGAGCTGGTCACCTCGCCGATCCAGGCGGGCTCGGTGGAGTCGGCGCAGGTGCTGGTCACCCAGGCCCGCGCGGCCGGCATCGACATCGGGTTGCGCCGGGTGGACACCTCCACCTTCTTCTCCGACCAGTACCTGCAGTGGGAGTTCGCGCAGAGCTTCTGGAACACCCGCAACTACCTGCCGCAGGCCGGGTCGTCGTCGCTCCCGGACTCGCCGTTCAACGAGACGCACTGGGACGACGCCGAGTACATCCGGATCGTCCGCCGGGCCCGCGCCGAGGTGGACACGGCCCGGCGCGGCGAGCTGGTCCGCCAGGCCCAGCGCATCGAGTACGACCGCGGCGGCTACCTCATCTGGGGCTTCCCGAACCGGGTGGACGCCCACCAGAGCTACGTCGGCGGGCTCACGCCCAGCCGCACCGGGCTGTCGCTGTCCGGCTACGAGTTCCGGAAGGCATGGGTCGGCGCATGAGCCTCGTGACGAGAATGATCCTCCGGCGGCTGCTGGTGAGCGTCCTGGTCCTGTTCGTGGTGTCGCTGCTGGTCTTCGCGGCGACGCTGCTGCTGCCCGGCGACCCGGCGCGCGCCATCCTCGGCCAGCAGGCCACCCCGGAACGGGTCGCGGCGCTGACCCAGCAGCTGGGCCTGGACCGGCCGGTCTGGGAGCGCTACCTCGGCTGGCTGGGCGGCGTCCTCACCGGCGACCTCGGCTACTCCGCGGCCACCCAGGGACCGGTGACCGAGCTGCTCGGCGGCCGGATCGCGGCGTCCGGGGTGCTGCTCGTGCTGACCGCGGTCGTCGCCACCCCGGTCGCGCTGGCGCTGGGCGCCTGGGCCGCGGTCCGCCGCGGCACCCGCACCGACTCCGCGCTGTCGGGCGGCAGCCTGGTGCTGGCCGCCCTGCCCGAGTTCGTCATCGGTGTGCTGCTGGTGGTGCTGTTCGCGACCTCGGTGCTGCAGGTCCTGCCGTCGGTCACGATCGCCCGGCCGGGCGAGCCCGTGTGGAGCCGGCCCGAGCAGCTCGTGCTGCCGGTACTGACCCTGGCCCTGGTCGTGATCCCCTACGTCGTCCGGATGACCCGGGCGACGCTGTCGGAGACCTTCGACACCGGGTTCGTGGAGATGGCCCGGCTCAAGGGCCTCCCCGAACGCACGGTGCTGCTGCGCCACGCCGTGCCGCACACCGTCGGGCCGGTGGCCCAGGTGCTGGCGCTGCAGCTGGCGTGGCTGGCCGGCGGCGTCGTGGTGGTCGAGTTCCTCTTCCGCTACCCCGGCATCGGGCAGGCGCTGATCGACGCCGTCAACAACCGCGACGTGCAGGTGGTCCAGGCGATCTCGATGCTGATCGCCGCGTTCTACGTCGTGGTCAACCTGGCCGCCGACGTCGCCGGGATCCTGGCCGACCCGCGGATCCGTACCGCCGGAGGTACCCGATGAGCGTCACCAGTCCCCCCGTCACCTCCGGCGCCGCGTCCGCACCGGCCGGACTCGTCCGGCGCACCTTCCGGCGCCGCCAGGCCCGGATCGGCGCAGCGCTGACCCTGGTCGTCGTCGCCGTCGCCCTCCTCGGGCCGACGCTCGGCCCCCTGCTGACCGGCTTCGGCGTCGACGACTTCGCCGGCCGCCCGTTCAGCTCCGACGGTGTCCTCGGCACCGACGACCTCGGGCGCGACGTGGTCGCCCGCTTCCTCGCGGGTGGTGGGCCGGTCCTGCTCTACGCGCTCGCCGCGACCGCGCTGGGCCTGGTCGGCGGTGCGGTCGCCGGCATGCTCGCCGGGTACTCCGGCGGCCGGCTCGACACCCTGATCATGCGGGGCGGCGACGTGCTGCTGTCGTTCCCGCAGCTGGTGCTGGCGCTGCTCGCGGTGGCCGTGCTCGGCTCGTCCGGCTGGCTGCTGGTGCTGGTCATCGGGATCTCGCACATCCCCCGGGTGGCCCGGGTCGCGCGGCAGGCCACGCTGTCGGTCGCCGGGCAGGACTACGTGCTGGCCGCCCGGATGTACGGCGTCCCGCGCCGCCGGATCCTCGGCACCGAGATCCTGCCGAACATCACCGGCCCGCTGATGGTGGAGCTGGGCCTGCGGTTGACCTACTCGATCGGCTACATCGCCTCGCTGTCGTTCCTCGGTCTGGGCGTGCAGCCGCCGGCCGCGGACTGGGGTCTGCAGATCAACGAGAACCGGATCGCGCTGATCGTCGCCCCCTGGGGCGTCCTGCTGCCGGTGCTGGCCATCGCGGTCCTCACCGTCGGCACCAACATGATCACCGACGCCCTCGCCAAGGAGTCGGCCGACACCACCGGGGAGGGCGCATGACCGCCACCGCGACACCCACGATCGGCTGCACGGGCCTGCGCGTGTCCACCACCGGCGGGCGGGAGGTGCTGCACGGTGTCGACTACGCGGTCGCCCCGGGCGAGATCCTCGCGCTGGTCGGCGAGTCCGGCTCCGGGAAGACGACGGCGGCACTGGCCGCGCTCGGCCACTTCCGGACCGGGCTCGCGCACACCGGCGGCACCATGGCGTTCCACGGCCACACCGAGACCCACGAGGACCTGCTCACGCTCGACCCGGTCACGCTGCGCGGGGTCCGCGGCCGGCTGGTCAGCTACGTGCCGCAGGACCCGGCGCTGTCGCTGAACCCGTTGCTGCGGGTCGGCACCCAGGTCGCCGAGGTGCTGGAGGCGCACTCCTGGGACGGCGACGTCACCGGCCGGGTCCGGGAGGTCCTCGCCGAGGTCGGCCTGCCCGACGACGACGCGTTCCTGGCCCGCTACCCGCACCAGCTCTCGGGCGGGCAGCAGCAGCGGGTCGGGATCGCGGCCGCGTTCGCGAACCGGCCCGACGTCGTCGTGCTCGACGAGCCGACGACCGGCCTCGACGTCACCACCCAGGACCTCGTCCTGGACACCGTGCGGGAGCTGGTGACCCGCTCGGGGACGGCGGCGCTCCATATCACCCACGACCTCGCCGTCGTCGCCGGGCTGGCCGACCGGGTCGCGGTCATGCAGTCCGGGGAGGTCGTCGAGACCGGGCCGGTGGCCCGGGTGCTCACCGCCCCCGAGCACCCGTACACGCGGGGCCTGATCGCCGCGGTGCCCGACCTGGACCGGCGTGTGGAGCGGACCCCGGTCCCGAGCGGCGACGCGGGCGGCGAGCCGGTGCTGCGGGTGTCCGGCGCCGGGAAGCGCTACGGCGCGACCACCGTCCTCGACGGGGTGGACCTGGAACTGTGGCCGGGCGAGTGCCTGATGCTGCTCGGCGAGTCCGGCTCGGGGAAGACCACACTGGCCCGCGGGCTGTCCGGGCTGCTGCCGCTCGACGCGGGGACGCTGACGCTCAAGGGCGAGGAGCTGGCCACCCCGCGGTCCCACGCCCAGCTGCGCAGCGTGCAGTACGTGTTCCAGAGCCCGTTCGCGTCGCTGAACCCGCGCCGGACCCTGGCCGGGTCGCTGGAGGTGCCGCTGCGCCACCTCACCGACGCCGACGCCGGCACCCGCCGGGCCCGGGTCCTGGACATGCTGCGCCAGGTACGGCTCGACGAGTCGTTCGCGGCGCGCTACCCGGGGTCGCTCTCGGGAGGCGAGCGACAGCGTGCGGCCATCGCGCGGGCCCTGGTCACCGCACCGGACGTGCTCGTGTGCGACGAGGTCACCTCGGCGCTGGACGTGTCGGTGCAGGCCGCGATCCTGGACCTGCTCGCCCTGGTCCGCCGCGAGCTGGGCACGGCGATGGTGTTCGTGACCCACAACATCGCCCTGGCCCGCGAGGTGGCCGACCGGATCGCGGTGCTGCAGGGCGGCCGGATCGTCGAGCAGGGCACCGTCGAGGAGGTCCTGTCGAACCCCGCGAACGACTACACCCGCGAGCTGCTGGCGCACACGCCGTCGATGGCGGCGGTCCGATGAGCGGGGGGATGCGGGGCACCGTCGCGCCCGGGTACTCCGCCGTCGCGGACGCCTTCGCCGCGGTGCTCGCCGGGAGCCGTGCCGGCGTCGCGTTCTCGGTGGTCCGCGACGGGGAGGTGCTCGTCGAGCTGCACGGCGGGCTCGCCGACCCCGCCACCGGACGGCCCTGGGAGGCGGACACGGTCGCGGTGCTGTTCTCCGGCACCAAGGGTCTGACCGCGGCCGCCTGCGCCGCGGTGTCCGACCGGCTGGAGCCGGACGCTCCGGTGGCCCGGTACTGGCCGGAGTTCGCTGCGGGCGGCAAGGAGCGCGTGACCGTCGGCCAGGTGCTCTCGCACACCGTCGGGCTGCTGTACCCCGACCCCGAGCCGGTCGGGGACGACCGGTGGGACGACCGGGCGTGCGCCGCGGTGCTCGCCCGGCAGGAGCCGCTGTGGGAGCCGGGCACGGCGGTCGCCTACCACCCGACGACCTACGGGGCGATGACCGCGGAGCTGCTGGCGCGGGTCACCGGGCGGAACCCCCGTGCGGTCGTGCGCGACCTGGTCACGCAGGTCCCCGGTGCCCGGGTGTTCCTGGGTGCGGCCCCACCGGGACCGGCGCGGATCGTGCGCGACCCGGACTACCGGATCTCGACGTTCCTCACCGACCCGCGGCGTCGACGACTCGTCGAACGGATGTACCGGACGCTGCTCGAGGAGCCGGACCTGCCGAACACGGGCGCCTACCACCGGTCCGGCGGGCTGGCCGGGGCCGGCCTGGCGAGCGCGCCGTCGATGGCCCGGTTCTACGCGGCGCTGTGCCCGTCGGGCCCGGTACCGGGGGCCTCCCCGGTACCGGCCGCGGCGCTGGCCCGGGCCACCCGGACCTGGTCGGAGGGGACCGATGCGGTCAACGACCGGCCACTGCGGTTCGGCCTCGGCTTCGAGCTCGCCGACCCGATCGGGACCTACGGACCCGAGCCGGTCGCGTTCGGGCACTCCGGCGCGGGCGGCGGGCGGCACGGTGCCTGGCCCGAGCGGGGGCTCGGGTTCTCCTTCCTCACCAACGAGATGCGCGCCGAGGACGTCGACGACCGGGCGTCGAGCCTGCTGGCGGCGCTGCAGACCTGCGGGTGAGCTCCGACGCCGACGGGGCGCCCGCTGTGCGGACGCCCCCGTCGGTGCGGTCGTGGCGCGCTCAGGCGAAGTCGAGCACGTCCGCGGCGTCGAGGCGGGGCAGCCGCGGGTGCCAGGCGTCCGGGCCGGGGTGGCCCAGGTTGACCACGAGCAGCGCGCGGTGCCGGCCGCCGGGGAAGAACTCCTCGGTGACGGCGTCGGCGTCGAAGCCGGCCATCGGGCCGGTGGCGAGGCCGTGCGCGCGGGCGGCGAGCAGGACGTAGCCGATCTGCAGCGAGGCGTTGAACCGCGCCATCGGCTCGCGGCCCGCACGGCCCTGGGACTCCAGGCCCTCGCGGAAGCCGGGCTTGACCGGGAACGTGGTGTCCGAGTGCTCGTGGAAGTCGAGGTCCGCGGCCAGGATCGCGACGACCGGGGCGGCCTCGGACTTGGCCCGGTTGCCCTCGGCGAGCAGCGGCAGCAGACGCCGCTTCCCCTCGTCGCTGCGGACGAAGGTCACGCGCAGCGGCTGGGTGTTGGCCGCGGTCGGCGGCCACTGGGCCAGGTCCCACACCGCGCGGAGCGTCTCGTCGGTGACGGGCTCGTCGGTGAAGGTGTTGGCGGTGCGGGCCTCGGTGAACAGGGCGGCGCGGCCGGCCTCGTCGAGGCGGGGCAGGAGCACCGGGGAAGCGGTCTGGGCAGTCACAGAAGGTAGAGCGTTCAACGACCTCTCCGGTGTTCCGCTCCGGGGATGATCCGGATCACCCGGTGGCGTGGACACCCCAGCGCAGGACCTGCGACTCGCCGGGGACGAGCTCGATCAGGTCGGTGCCCGAGTTCAGCGCGTCCGGCGGGCAGGTCATCGGCTCGACCGCGATCGCCCGCGACGGCGTCACGGCTCCGTCCGGGCCCTGGCGCGGGAAGTCCGACGGGGTGAAGACCTGCACCCAGCCGAACGCCGCGTCGGCCCACAGCTCGGTGCCGCCGCCGTCCCGGGACCCGACGCGGTGCCGGACCCGGCCGTCGGCGCCGCCGTCCGGGCCGTCGCCGGGGGTGCAGCCGCCGAACGCGCTGTCCAGGACCAGCCCGGCGAGCCGGGTCCGGGAGACCGCTCCGTCCAGCGGCCGTGCCGGGCCGTCCGGGAGCTGGTCGCGCAGCGGCAGCTCGGTCCGCGCGGACAGGGTCAGCTCCAGCTCGTCGGTCGGCACGTCACCGACCCGCAGGTACGGGTGGAAGCCGAGGCCGAACGGGACGGGCGCGTCCCCGAGGTTCTCCACGACCGTGGTGACGGTGAGCCCGTCGCGGCCGACGGCGTAGGTCACCGTGACCCGCACCGGCTGCGGCCAGCCTGGCTGCACCGGCGCGACGGCGGTCAGCGTGATCCGGTCCCCCGCCCGCTCCACGGGGGTCCAGGGCACGTGCCGCAGCAGGCCGTGGATGGCGTTGCCGGCGTCCGGCTCGGTCAACGCGAGCTGCCTGCGGGTCCCGCGGTGGGTCCAGGCGCCGCCGCGGACCCGGTTCGGCCAGGGTGCGAGCACCGCGCCGGAGCCCTTCGGCGGGCGGGCCGTGGGCGGGTGCGGCTCGACCCGGACCCGGCCGCCCTGGGAGAACCCGGCCAGCGCCGCCCCGACCTCGTCGACCTCGGCCCGGGAGTCGCCGCTGACGATCACGAACCGTTCACCGCACGCGTCCACGTCGGTGAGTCTCCGTGATCGCTCCGCTCAGCCGGCCAGCGGGGTGGCGCGGGCGGTGTCGGCGTCGCCGACGACCTCGACCGGGGCGGGCGGCCCCAGCTCGGCGACGGTGAACCGGACGCCCGCGTCGCGGGCGAGCCCGACGACGTGCTCGTGGTGGGTGAACAGCAGCACCTGCGCGGTGGCGGCCAGCTCCCCCAGCACGGCGACGGCGGCGGCGCCGCGCTCGTCGTCGAAGGTCATGAGGACGTCGTCGAACACGACCGGCACCGTCGGCAGCCCGGCGGCGACCCGGTCGGCCTGCAGCTGCTCGATCCCGGCCAGGCGCAGCGCGAGGTGCACCTGGTCGGCGGTGCCCTCCGAGAGCCGGGTCGGGGCGAGCTCCTCGCCGTCGGCGCGCACCGCGACCAGGCTGCGTCCGGCGCCGCCCGCCTCGGCCGGGGGCCGCAGCGCGACGAACCGGCCGCCGGTGAGGCGTTCGAGCACCACCCCGGCGCGGACCAGCAGCGGGGAGGCGTGGCTGCGCTCGTAGGCCTCCAGCTCGCGACGCAGGATCTCGCGCTGCAGGTGCAGCACCAGGTAGCGCTCCGCGGCGTCGGCGACGCCGGCCAGCTCGGACTGGGCGCGGGCGTACAGCTCGGCGGCCCCCTCGGCCTCCTCCAGCTCGCGGCGCCGGGCCCGCAGCCCGCCCAGCTGCTCACGCACCTCGTCCTGCTCGGCCCCGAGCTCGCGCTCGTGGGCCTGCGCCCGGTCCAGCGCCTCGGTCAGCGCACCGGGCTCGGTGTCCGGGGCGGCGGCGACCAGCTCGTCCGCGTCGAGGTCGGGCGCCGCGGCGGCCAGCAGCCGCTCCTGCTCGGCGATGCGGGTGTCGAGCACGGCGACGTGCGCGCCGCGCTGCGCCGCGGCCTCCAGCCCGCCCGGCTCCGGGGCCTCGGTCAGTGCCAGCTCGACGGCGAGCCGGTCCAGCACCGCGGTGGCCGCGGCCGCGCTGCGGGCGGCGCGGGCGGCGTCGTCCTCGGCGGTGGTGATGCCGTCGTCGAGGTGGCCCGCCGACACCGCGGCCTTGGTGACCTCGCGGACGCGGTCGGCGAGCTCGCCGAGCCGGTCCGCGGACGCGGTACCGGTCGGTGCGGGCTCCAGGTGCCGCTCCACCAGCGCGACGACCGCCCGTCCGTGGGCGGCGACGGCGCGCTCCAGACGGCGGGCCTGTTCGTCGTCCTGGCGGGCGAGCGCCCCCGCGGTGCGGGCGTCGGCGACGGTGTCGCGGCGGGTGTCCCAGCCCGCGGGCTCCAGATCGGTGGGCAGACCGGCGCCGCGCAGCGCGAACCGCCAGCGCTGGGTGGCCAGCTCCCGTTCGTGGCGGGCGGCGTCGGCCGCTCCCCCGGCGCGTTCGGCCTCGCTGCGCAGCCGGGCCAGCAGCACCCGCCGGTCGCGGGCGTGCTCGGCCTCGGTGGCGAGGTCGGCGGCGGCGACGAGCAGCACGTCCAGCGGGGCGCCGTCGCGTGGGCGCCCGGCCGCGGCGAGCGCGGAGCCCAGCGCCCGTTCCTGCACCTCGGCCTGGTCGCGCAGCCGGGCCAGGCGCTCGTCGGCGCGGGCGGCGTCGTCCTCGGCGCGGGCGGCCTCGGCCAGCGCGGCGACGACGGCGTCGGCGTCGTCCGGGTCCGGGACGGCGACGCCGTGCGCCCGCCACAGCGTCGCCCAGGCAGCGGCCGCGGCGGCGGTGCGCTCACCGGCCGCGGCGGCGGCGGCCGCGGTGCGGGCGGCCTCGGCGTCGGCGGTGTCGAGCTCCGCGTCCCGGTGGGCCAGCTCGGCGACCCGGTCCGCGGAGGCGATCATGTCGTCGGCGACCCGGTCGGCCCCGGCGAGCGCGGCGGACAGCCTGCCCGCGGCCGCGGCGGCGCCGCCCGGCCCCGCGGCGAGCAGCTGCTCCAGCGCGGCGTCACGGGCGGCGCGGGCCGCGGCGAGCGCGTCCGCGCCGACCGGGCGGCCGTCGGCGGCCACCCCGTCGCGGGCGGCGCGGGCGCGGTGCGCGCGGTCCGCGGCGTCCGCGGCGGCCCGCTCGGCGCCGCGCTGGTCCTGCTCGGCGGTACGCAGTGCGGCCCGCAGCTCCCGGACCTCGCGGCGCGGCGGGGCCAGCACACCGCGACCGTCGACGGCGGGGCCGTCGGAGGTGCCGCGGTACCCGGCCGCGACGAGCGCCTCGGCGCGCCGGCTGCGGGCGGCGTCGCCGTCGGCGACGGCGGCCCGGCACAGCGCGGCGGCCGACCCCTCGGCCTCGATCGCGCGGCGGACCTCGGCGACCCGGCCGACCCGGTCGGCGTCGAGACCGCCCGGGACGTCGGCCACCTCGCGGACCTCGGCGAGCGCGTCGGTGTGCAGCCGCTCCGCACGGGCCTGCTCGGCGATCGCCTCGGTGAGGCGGCGGGCGTGCTCGTCGAGGTCGCGGGCCCGGTCGGCCGGCAGGTGGACGGCGGCGAGCCGGTCGGCGGGGCTGCGCCCGTCCTCGGCGACCAGCCCGGCCAGCGCGGTCTCCGCGCGGCGGTGGGCCTCGGCGGCGTCGGCGCGCAGCCGGGCCGCCCGCTCGGCGTCGCCGCGGCGGGCCTGGGCGGCGGACTCCAGCTCGCGGACCCGGGTGGCGTCGGCGAGCAGGTCCTCGTCGAGGTCGAGCTCGGCGCGGCGGGCCCGCAGTGCGTCGGCGGTGGCGCGGTGCTCGTCGCGGGCGGTCTCGGCGTCGGCCAGCGCGGCGGTGGCGCGGGTGTACTCGTCCAGCGAGGCCGCGTCGAGGGCGGCGCCGGTCGCGCACAGTGCGGCGCGTTCGGCGCGCAGCGCGGCCAGCTCCCGGGCCGGCTCCTGGCCGCGGACGGCCTGCCGGGCCCGGTCCGCCGCCCCCGCCGCCCCGCGACGGGTGCGGGTCAGCTCCGCGGCGCGGCGTTCCAGCCGGGCGATCTCCTCGGCCAGCGCCGTCACCTCACCGGCCCGCGACACCCGCTCCCCCACGGCCTTCTCGGTCTCGGCGAACCGGGCGAACGCCGCCCGCACCTCGACCGACCGGTTGCCCCGGTGGTCCTTGAACAGGGCGTCGGCCTCGGTGTCCAGCGCGGCGATCAGGGCGCGGGCGTCGCGGCCGCTGCGGGCGGTGAACACCAGCTCGGCGAGGTCCCCCTCCCCCGCGCACAGTGCCCGGCCGCCCTCGCGCAACTCCTCGTGGCCGAGCCCGAACCCCTCCCGCCAGCGGCGCCGGGCGTCGGCACCGGACTCGCCCCAGGGCGGGTCGGCGACGGCGCCGGTGTCGTCGTGCAGGCCGCGGGTGGTGCGGCGCAGCACGGTCTCGGCCCCCGCCGCACCCGCACCGGCGACCCGGGCCGCGACGGCCAGCCGCGACGGGCCGACGGCGTAGGCGTGGCGCACCGGGCGGGGCATCCCCCACAGCAGGTCGGACAGGGCGTCGAGCAGGGTGGTCTTGCCGGCCTCGTTGGGTCCGGACACGATCGTCAGACCGTCGCCGAGGGTCAGCTCGCGGCCCTCGTAGGCGCCGTAGCGCTCCAGGACCAGCGTGCGCAGCCGCGCGGTCGTGCTCACGACCCGGCCATCCGGGCCAGCAGCTGCTGCTCGGCCTGGCGGGCCAGCGCGGCGAGGCGCTCGTCGTCGCGCAGGTCCAGCAGGCCCGCCTCGCGCAGCCGGCGGCCGACCTCGCGTTCCAGCGGGGCGGCGAGCTCGCGGATGCGGTCCGGGTCGGCGGCCAGACCGGCCGCGGCGGCGGACACCGCGGCGGTCAGCTCCGGGTCGACGGCGAGCGCCCCGGCGGGCGGGCGGGTGCGGTTGCGGACCTTCTCCAGCACCGCGCCGCAGCGCTCGGCGAGCAGCTCCAGCTCGGTGCGGACGCCCTCGGCCGAGGTGAGGTCCGTCGCGGCCGGCCCGGCGCCGTGCAGCGTCACCTGGGCGACGACGGTGCGCGGCGCGGCGGCGGCGCACCGCTCACGCAGCGCGGACTCGACGGCCTCGTAGACCTCGTCCGCGCCGCCGAGCCCGGCGATGTCGACCTCGACGAGCTCCCAGCGGGCGACGTCGAGGACCAGCGGGGTGACCGTCGCCCACCGCTCGGGGGCCGCGTCGACGAGCAGGGCGCCCTTCGCGCCGCGCTCCTGCGGGTGGCGGCCCTGCAGGTTCCCGGAGAACCAGGCCGGGTGCGGGCCGTCGCAGACGGCGCGCTGCTCGTGCACGTGGCCGAGGGCGAAGTACTCGTAGCCGCAGCCGGACAGGTCCTCGGGGCGGCAGGGGGCGTAGGTGTCGTGCCGGTCGTCGCCCTGCACGGAGGTGTGCAGCATGCCGACGTTGACCAGACCGGGGATCCGGTCGGGGTAGGCGGGGACGAGGTTCTCCAGCACCGCGCGGCGGGCGAAGCCCTGGCCGTGCACGGCGAGGCCGAGGTCGTCGTCGACGACGGTCTCGGGCGCGTCCACCGAGAGCCGGTGGGTGTTGGGCGGCAGCCGCAGCGACCGGGTGATCTCGGACTCGGCGTCGTGGTTGCCGCTGATGAGGAACACCGGGATGCCCTCGTCGTGCAGTCGCGAGAGCTGCCGGACGAAGAACGCGCCGGTCGCGTAGTCCTTCCAGTCGCCGTCGTAGACGTCACCGGGCAGCACGAGCGCCTCGGCCCGGGAGTCGACGACCGCGTCGACGAGGTTCTCGCAGGCCCGCCGGGTCGCCGCACGCAGCGTTGTGGCGAGCCCGGAGTCGCCGAGCCGCGACAGGCCGCGCAGCGGGCTGTCGAGGTGCAGGTCGGCGGCGTGCACGAAGCGCACGGAGGAACTCCCGGAGCGGTCGGGTACGGGGAACCGCCGAGTCTAGGACGGGGCCCCCGCCGTTCCCCGCCGCGACACCGCCCGCCCGCTCACCGATGACGACGCCGCAGGTCAGGTGGGGCGGCCCACACAGCGGCGCCGGTCACGTTCCGGTGTCCGGACGATGGCCGGTGGGTAGACCCTGGCCGTCCGATCCCGAGAGAGAGCCGCGAGGTCGAGCCCGATGATCCAGCTCTGCGAGCGCTGCTACGCCCCCGTCGACGCCGCGACCGAGCGCGTCTACCGGTTGTCCCACATCGAGTCGGCCGATGCGGCCGGCGAGGTGACCTGGCGCGAGGCCGTCGTGCACGTCGCGGCGTGTGTCCCCGCGGGCACCGTCGTCCCGGCCGGGCGGTGGGCCGCGTGATCCGGGACGCGCTGTGCGAGCGCTGCCTCAACCCGATCGACCCGACCCGCGAGCCGCTGCGGATGCGCACCCACGGCGGGACCGCGGCCGACGGCGGACCGGCCCGCAGCTTCGTGCACGCCCTGCCGTGTGTGCGCCCGGACACCGGTGACTGGGACCGCGGGCGGCGCGGTCTCTCGCCGGCCGCGGTGCGGCACGCCGCGGCCCGCGCCGACCACCGCTGAGCCGGCGCTCAGCCGTCCCGGCGGGGTTCGCCCTCCTGGTAGACGTCCGGCACCCCGTCACCGTCGTCGTCGCGCGTCTCGACCTCCTGCAGACGCCGGTAGTGGGCGTTGCGGGAGCGCAGGACCACCGTCGCCAGCAGCACCGCGAGCAGCGAGCCGGACAGCACCCCGATCTTGACGTGGTCGTCCTGCGGGGTGCCGGTCCCGAACGCCAGCTCACCGACCAGCAACGACACGGTGAAACCGATCCCGGCGAGCTGGGCGAGACCGAGCAGGTCCCACCAGGACAGGTCGTCGGACAGCTCGGCCCGGGTGAACCGCTGCACCAGCCAGGTCGAGCCGAGCACGCCCACGGTCTTGCCGACCACCAGGCCGGCGACGATGCCGAGGGTGACGGTGTCGGCCAGGGCCGCGCCGAACCCACCGCCGTCACCGTCGCCGCCGACCACCGTGACTCCGGCGGCGAAGAACGCGAACACCGGCACCGCGAACCCGGCCGACAACGGGCGCCAGCGGTGCTCGAAGTGCTCCGACAGCGACACCCCGTGCACCCGGCGGCGCCCCAGGACCGGCACCGCGAAGCCGAGCAGGACACCGGCGACGGTGGCGTGTACCCCGGACTCGTGCACGAGCACCCAGGTGATGGCGGCGAGCGGCAGCAGCACCCACCAGGAGCGGATCCCGCGCTGCACCGCGAGGGTGAACAGCGCCAGCGGGACGAGGGCGCCGAGCAGGGCGGGCACCGACAGCCGGTCGGTGTAGAAGACCGCGATGATCGTGATGGCCAGCAGGTCGTCGACGACGGCGAGGGTCAGCAGGAAGGTCCGCAGCGCGGTGGGCAGGTGGGTCCCGATGACGGCGAGCACCGCGAGCGCGAACGCGATGTCGGTGGCGGTCGGGATCGCCCATCCGACCAGCGCGTCGGGGTTCGCGAGGTTGATCGCGACATAGATCAGCGCGGGCGCCGCCATGCCGCCGACGGCCGCCGCGACCGGCAGCAGCGCCGTGCGCGGGTCGCGCAGGTCCCCGGCCAGGAACTCGCGTTTGAGCTCCAGCCCGACGACGAAGAAGAAGATCGCCAGCAGGCCGTCGGCGGCCCAGGTCGCGAGCGACAGGTCCAGATGCAGCGCGGCGGGGCCGACGGTGAACCCGGCGAGCGCGGTGTAGGCGTCGCGCCAGGGCGAGTTGGCGAACAGCAGCGCCGCCGCGGCCGCGATGACGAGCAGGACGCCGCCGACGGTCTCGGTGCGCAGCACGTCGGCGACGCGACGGGCCTGTGCCCACGAACCGCGGGAGAACAGGCGGCGGGGGCGGGGGTGGTGTTCACGGGGCTCCGGGGAGGTCGGGAGGGCAGGGGGCAGCGCTCGCCGACCAGACTTCCCGGCACACCGGAACGGGATCCTAACGGTCCCGGGCCCCCGCGTCAGCCCGTTCGAGGCGCTCGCCACCTCCTCGCCGGACGCCCGGGGGCGGCCCCCTCGTGCCGTCCCCGGGCGTCAGGATCGCGTCAGGACCCGGCCCGTCGGTGTCGCCGCGGGCGCACGATGACGCGATGAGCGACATCGCCGGGTGGGCGCTGATCCTGGTCTACCTCCTGCTGGCCGTGGCGGCGGCCAGGGCCGTGCTCGTGGTCCCGCGCCGTCAGCCCAGCGCGGCGGCGGCCGCGGCGAGACCGCGGATCCGGTCGAACTCCCCCGCGGCGACGGCGTCGGCCGGGGTGAGCCAGGAGCCCCCGACGCAGGAGACGTTGGGCAGGGTCAGGTAGCCCGGTGCCGAGTCGACGGTGATCCCACCGGTCGGGCAGAACCGCAGGTCCGGCAGCGGCCCGGCGACCGATGCCAGGAACGGGCGCCCGCCCGCGGCCTCGGCGGGGAAGAACTTGCAGGCGGTGTGGCCGCGCTCGGCGACGGCCATCATCTCCGAGATCGTCGCGGTGCCGGGGAGGAAGTCCAGCCCGGAGTCCTCCATCGCGTCGAGGAGCCGCGGCGTCGCACCGGGGCTGACCAGGAAGCGGGCGCCCGCGTCGACCGAGGCGCGGACGTCGTCGGGGGTGCGGACGGTCCCGGTGCCGACGACCGCGTCGGGCACCTCGGCCGCGATCCGGCGGACGGCCTCGAGCGCGGCCGGGGTCCGCAGGGTCACCTCGATGACCGGCAGCCCGCCGTCCACCAGGGCACGGGCGAGCGGGACGGCCGTCGCGGCGTCGTGCAGCACGACGACGGGGACGACGGGGGCCAGCTCCAGCAGCTTCTCGCTCATGGTTCCTCTCGGACGGGACGGTCTCTCGACCGGTCCCTCAGTGGGGCAGGACGACGGTCGCACCGGTGTCGGCGGGTCCGACCGCGGCGCGGAACGCCGCGAACAGCTCACGTCCGGTGCCGGTCGTCGGGCCGGACGGGCCGGCGGGCCGGGCGGGCTCGCGGGCGTCGAACTCGTCGGCGTCGACCAGCAGGGACAGGGTGCCGTTCAGGGTGTCCAGGCGTACCGGGTCGCCGTCGCGCACGTTCCGCAGCGGTCCGCCCTGCGCGGCCTCCGGGGTGACGTGCAGCGCGGCGGGCACCTTGCCCGAGGCGCCGGACATGCGGCCGTCGGTGACGATCGCGACCTGGTGCCCGCGGTCCTGCAGCAGCCCCAGCGCGGGCGTCAGCTTGTGCAGCTCGGGCATGCCGTTGGCGCGCGGTCCCTGGTACCGGACGACGGCGACCAGGTCCCGCCCGTCGAGCTCGCCCGCGGCGAACGCGGCCAGCAGGTCGTCCTGGTCGTCGAAGACCACGGCCGGCGCCTCGACGACGCGGTGGTCGGGCTCGACGGCGGAGGTCTTGACCACCGAGCGGCCCAGGTTGCCGTGCAGCACGCGCAGCCCGCCGTCCGGGGAGAACGGGTCGGCGACCGAGCGCAGCACCGACTTGTCCAGGCTCTCCGTGGTGCCCTCACGCCATACGAGGGTGTCCCCGTCGAGGAAGGGCTCGCGGGTGTAGCGGGACAGGCCGGGGCCGTCGACGGTGCGGACGTCGTCGTGGGCCAGGCCGTGGTCGAGCAGCTCGCGGATGAGCAACGCCGTCCCGCCGGCGGCGTGGAAGTGGTTCACGTCCGCCGTGCCGTTGGGGTAGATCCGGGCCAGCAGCGGCACGACGGTGGACAGGTCCGAGAAGTCGTCCCAGGTGATCTGCACGCCCGCGGCGGCGGCCATCGCGACCAGGTGCATCGTGTGGTTGGTGGAGCCGCCGGTGGCCAGCAGCGCGACGATCCCGTTGACCACCGCCTTCTCGTCGACGACCGCACCCATCGCCTTGTCCGGGTCACCCGCGGCGTCGAGCGCGCGGCGGGCGACCTCGTCGGTCAGGGCGTCGCGCAGCGCGGTGCCGGGGTTGACGAACGACGACCCCGGCAGGTGCAGGCCCATGACCTCCATCAGCAGCTGGTTGGAGTTCGCGGTGCCGAAGAAGGTGCAGGTCCCCGGGCCGTGGTAGCTGGCCGACTCCGCCTCGAGCAGCTCGGCGCGGTCGGCCTCGCCCGCGGCGAACGCCTGCCGGACGCGGGCCTTCTCCTTGTTCGGCAGGCCCGAGGTCATCGGACCGGCGGGTGCGAGCAGCACCGGCAGGTGCCCGAAGGACAGCGCGCCCATCACCAGCCCGGGGACGATCTTGTCGCAGACCCCGAGCAGCACCGCGGCGTCGAACATGTCGTGGCTCAGCGCGACGGCGGTGGACAAAGCGATGACATCGCGGGAGAACAGCGACAGCTCCATGCCGGCGCGGCCCTGGGTGATGCCGTCGCACATGGCCGGGACCCCGCCGGCGACCTGGGCGACCCCGCCCGCGGCACGGGCCGCGGCCTTGATCCGCCCGGGGTAGGTCTCGAACGGCTGGTGGGCCGAGAGCATGTCGTTGTAGGCGGTGACGATGCCGATGTTGCGGGCGGGCGACGCGGTGAGGGTCAGCTTGTCCGGCCCGCACGCGGCGACCGCGTGGGCGAGGTTGGCGCAGCCGAGGTCGGCGCGGCCGGGACCGGCCGCGGGCCCCGCGGCGGCCGCAGCGCGGATGCGCTCGAGGTAGGCGGCGCGGGTGGTGGCCGAGCGGGCGGTGACCCGCCGGGTGACGGCGTCGACGACGGGGTGCAGCGGCACGGAAGCGGTCACGGTACGTCGATCTCCAGGTGGTGGGGTGCGTGGCGAACCGTTCGATAAGCACTCTACCGACTGACTTATGTACTCACAAGACGTTAGCGAGACCCGATCAGCGTTTTACCAGGTCGAAGCCCTGTGGTTCACTGGACGAATGCGAGGACGCACCCCGACCAGCGCGCCCGCCACGGCGGGCGAGATCTTCCGGCTGGTCCGGGACGGCGTGGCCGGGACCCGGACCGAGATCGGTCGCGAGACCGGCCTGTCCCGGACCGCGGTCGCCGCGCGCGTCGACCGGCTGCTCGCCGACGGCCTGGTCACCGAGGTGGTCGGCGCCGCCGCGACCGGCGGACGGCCCGCCGCGCGCCTGGAGTTCAACGCCGCGGGCGGGACCGTGCTGGCGCTGTCGGTCGGCGTCAGCCGGTCCAAGGCCGCCGTGTGCGACCTGTCCGGCGCCGTGCTCGCCGAGGAGGTCGTGGACATCCCCGCCTCCGCCGGGCCGGAGCACCTGCTCTCCGAGGCGGTCATCCGGCTGGAGAAGCTGCTGCTCACCGCCGGTGTCGACGACGCCACGATCCGCGGCATCGGGCTGTCGATCCCCGGCACCGTCGACGGCGCGCGCGGCTGGTCGGTGGGTGTCCCCGCGCTGCCCGGCTGGGAGCGGATCGCGCTGCCGCCGCTGCTCACCGCCCGCTTCCCCGCCCCGGTGCTGGTCGACAACGACGTGAACGTCATGGCCCTGGCCGAGCACGACGCCCACCCCGACGTCGACGACCTGCTGATGGTCAAGATCGGCTCCGGGGTCGGCGCCGGGCTCGTCTGCGGCGGGGTGCTGCAGCGCGGCGCCTGGGGCGCGGCCGGCGAGATCGGGCACACCCCGGTCCACGACGGGCCGGGCATCGGCTGCGGCTGCGGCAACATCGACTGCCTGGAGGTGCTGGCCTCGGGCCGCGCCCTGGTGCGCGACCTCGCCGAGTGCGGGCAGCCGGTCACCGCGATCGCCGACGTCGTCGCCCTGGTCAAGCAGGGCGACCCGGACGCGGTGCGGCTGGTGCGCATCGCCGGGCGCCGGCTCGGCGAGGTCCTCGCCGCCGCGGTGAACCTGGTCAACCCCGCGCTGGTCGCGATCGGCGGGGACCTGGTCGGGGCGTTCGACCCACTCGTCGCGGGCGTGCGGGAGGCGATCTACCGGCGCTCGATGGCCGCGGCCACCCAGAACCTGCGCATCGAGCCGGGCCTGCTCAGCGGGCGGTCGGGCGTGATGGGCTGCGCGATCCTGGTGCTCGACGAGGTGCTCTCCCCCGGCTCCGTCGACGCCGCCCTGTCGGCCTGAGCCGCTCAGCGGTGCGGCGCGCGGAGCAGGTCGAACCGCATCGTGCGCGACAGCGTGAACCCCATCGCCTCGTAGAGCCGGATCGCGCCGCGGTTGTCCGCGGCCGCGTGCAGCACCGGGCGCTCGCCGCGGGCGACGATCCCGGCGGCGACGGCGTCGACCAGGCGGCGGGCCAGCCCCCGGCCCCGGAACTCCGGCGCGGTGCAGACAGCGCTGATCTCGGTCGCCCCGGCGGCGCCGTCGCCGCCGATGCGCATGCGCTCCCCCGCCATCGCGACCAGCCGGCCGTCGTGGCGGACGCCGAGGTAGCGGCCCAGCTCGGCGGTGCGCGCCAGCCAGGGCCCGGGCCGGGTACGACCGGTCAGCTCCGCCATCTCCGCCCGGTCCGACGGCCCCAGCTCGACGAGGTCGTCCGCGGCCGCGCCCGGCACCGCGCCGCCGTCCATCTGCACCCCGGGGAACGCGCGCAGCAGCTCCCAGCCCGCCGGGATCCGCGGCGGCCCGGCGGCGGCGCGCACCACCACGACCTCGCTGCCCGGCGCGCAGAGCGCCGCGAGGTCGGCCCAGTCCCCGCCGCTGCCGTGCCCGTCGGCGTCGAGCGGGAGCGCCGCGAACGGCGACACCTCCGGGTCGAAGCGCACCGCGGCACCCCGGACCGCACCGAACCCGCTCAGCCGTCCGCGCAGCGCGGAGGTCACCGGGTCGGCCAGGTCCGCGTCGAGGCGGTGATGGACATCGGTCACGGCCGCCATCGTGCCCCCGGGGCCCGGCCCGCCGGTGCGGGGGTCGGCTACCGTGCCCGCGCCCCCGGCCACCGCCGCGCACCCACCTCCCGACCAGCACCCTCGTTCGACCGGAGCCGCCATGTCCACCGTCGCCGACGCCTTCGCCACCCGTCACGGGGCAGCCCCGACCGGGGTCTGGTTCGCCCCCGGGCGGGTCAACCTGATCGGCGAGCACACCGACTACAACGACGGCTTCGTGCTGCCCTTCGCGCTGCCGCACCGGGCCGTCGTCGCCGCGGCGCCCGCGGCCGGGGGCCGCAGCCGGGTCCGGTCGGTGCAGGAGCCGGGCGCCCCGGTGGAGTTCTCCGCGGCGTCGCTGGTGCCCGGCGAGGTGCCCGGCTGGGCGGCCTACGTGGCCGGGACCTGCTGGGCGTTCCGCGAGGCCGGCTACCCCGTCGGCGAGGTGGAGCTGGAGCTGGACTCCGACGTGCCGGTCGGGGCCGGGCTGTCGTCGTCGGCGGCGGTGGAGTGCGCGGTCGGCGTCGCGCTCGCCGGGCTCGCCGGGGCCGACGTCGACCCGACCACGCTGGCCCGGATCGCGCGGCGCGCGGAGAACGAGTTCGTCGGCGCCCCCACGGGCGGCATGGACCAGATGGCCTCGATGCACGGGCGCGCCGGCCGGCTGGTGTTCCTCGACACCCGCGGTGACACCGTCGAGCTGGTCCCCTTCGACCTGCCGGCGCACGACCTGGAGCTGCTGGTCGTCGACACCCGGGCGCCGCACGCGCACGCCTCGGGCGAGTACGGCGCCCGGCGCGCCGACTGCGAGGCCGCGGCCGCCGCCCTCGGCGTCCCGGCCCTGCGGGACGCGGGCCCGGACGACCTGCCCCGGATCGCCGACGAGCGGATCCGGCGCCGGGCCCGGCACATCGTGACCGAGAACGCCCGGGTCGTCGAGACCGTGCGACTGCTGTCGGGCGGCGCGGACCCGCGGGCGATCGGGCCGCTGCTCGACGCCTCGCACACCTCGATGCGCGACGACTTCGAGATCACGGTCCCGCACGTCGACGTGGCCGTCGAGGCGGCCCGCGACGGCGGCGCGACCGGCGCGCGGATGACCGGCGGCGGCTTCGGCGGCTGCGTGATCGCGCTGGTCGAGGCCGACGGGGCGGCCGCGGTCACCGCCTCGGTGCGGGAGGCCTTCGCGCAGCGCGGCTGGGCCGAGCCGGTCGTGTTCCCGGGCACGCCGTCGGACGGGGCGGGCCGCCTCGCCTGACCGAGGCCGTTCCGCCTTTCGCGAGCGGAACGGAATCGGTACAGTGCGGAAGTGCCCCGTCACGCGGGCCCTGGCACCGCTCGACCCGAACCCGTTCGCTTACCGAGGAGACGGCTCGTGCCGCACCCCCTTCCCGTCATGGACCCCGCCGACGTCGTCGTGTTCGGCGGCACCGGCGATCTCGCGATGCGCAAGCTGCTGCCCGCGCTCTACCTCCGCGACCGCGACGGCCAGCTCGCCGACGACACCCGCATCGTCGCCGTGTCCCGATCCGGGCTCGACGACCCCGGCTACCGCGACAAGGTCGACTCCGAGCTGCGGCGCACCGCGCCGCGCTGGGCCGGCCCCGACGCCTGCGCCGACGACGCGCAGCACCACCGCTTCCTGGACCGGCTGCACCACGTGACCCTCGACGTCGCCGACGACGACTGGTCGCTGCTGTCGGAGCTGATCGGGGCGCCCTCCCCGGGGCGCACCCGGGTGCTCTACCTCGCCTCCGCCCCGCAGCTGTTCGGGCGGATCTGCGTCGGCAGCGCGGCCGCCGGCATCGTCGACGACCGCACCCGCGTCGTGCTGGAGAAGCCGCTGGGCACCGACCTGGCCTCGGCGCAGGCGATCAACGACGAGGTCGGCTCGGTCTTCGCCGAGGAGCAGATCTACCGGATCGACCACTACCTCGGGAAGGAGACGGTGCAGAACCTGCTGGTCCTGCGCTTCGGCAACTCCCTGTTCGAGCCCCTGTGGAACGCCTCGCAGATCGACCACGTGCAGATCACCGTCGCCGAGTCGATCGGCGTCGGGAACCGCGCCGACTACTACGACGGCTCCGGCGCGCTGCGCGACATGGTGCAGAACCACCTGCTGCAGCTGCTGTGCCTGGTCGCGATGGAGCCGCCGGCCAAGATCGACGGCGAGGGCGTGCGCGACGAGAAGCTCAAGGTCCTGCAGTCGCTGCGGCCGCTCGACGGTCCCGACGTCGTGCGCGACACCGTGCGCGGGCAGTACGCCGAGGGCCTCGTCGACGGCACCGCCGTGCCCGGCTACGCCACCGAGCTGGCCGAGTCCCGCGCCGGGACCCCGCGCGAGCGGGAGCGCTCCTCGACCGAGACCTTCGTGGCCCTGCGCGCCGAGGTCGCCAACTGGCGCTGGGCCGGGGTGCCGTTCTACCTGCGCACCGGCAAGCGACTGGCGACGCACGCGTCGGAGATCGTGGTGCAGTTCAAGCCGGTCCCGCACTCGATCTTCCCGGCGTTCGGCGAGGAGATCCCGGCCAACCGGCTCGTCCTGCGGCTGCAGCCCGACGAGGGCGTCCGCCTGCACATGACGGCCAAGCAGCCCGGACCCGGCGGGATCCGCCCGATCCCGGCGCCGCTGGACCTGAGCTTCGCCCGCACCTTCGGCGACCGGCTGCCCGACGCCTACGAGCGGCTGCTCATGGACGTGCTGCGCGGCAACCCGACGCTGTTCATGCGCCGCGACGAGATCGAGGCCGCCTGGCGCTGGGCCGAGCCGATCCTGCGGACCTGGGAGGCCACCGACCAGCGGCCCCGCCCCTACACCGCGGGCAGCCACGGCCCGGCCTCGGCCACCGCGCTGATCGAGCGCGACGGCCGGGCCTGGCACGAGGACTACTGAGCCGGGTCAGCCCCCGATCCGCCCCAGGGCGAACGTGGTGGCGGCGGTGCGGTCGCTCGCGTAGCGGTAGTGGCCGGCGCCGCTCGCCCCGTTCTGGCAGAAGTTGTCGGTGGCGTTGCAGTAGGAGCGGATCGACGACGCGTAGGCCGACAGCGCGCCGCGCGAGCGCGGGAACACGCCGTTGCGGGCCGCGGAGTAGCTGCCGGTGTCGTAGCTCTCACGGCCGTTGAAGGTCGGGTCGCCGAACAGCACCACCGCCGGGATGCGGTCGGCTCCGGGGACGCCCCCGCCGGCCAGGGTGTCCCCGACGACCTGGGCGCCCTGCGAGTACCCGATCAGCACGAACCGGGTGGACGGGCACTGCGACGACGTCGACGACAGCCGGCTGCGCAGCGCGGACACCCCCTGGCGCACGCTGCTCGCGTAGTTGCTCAGCGTCGCCGGGTAGACCAGGTCGTGGGTCCGGACGGTCTGTGCCGACCGTGACTGGATCGACGACGCCAGCGGACCGGCGATGCTGCCGCCGCCCTGGGCCTCGGTGCTGCCGCGCACGGCGATCGTCTCGATCTGCGGGCACCCGGTCGGTGGGGCGGGCGCGGCGGCCGCCGTGGGCGCGGCGACGACACCGGCCAGCGCGATCCCGACCGCGGCCGCGACCCCGGTGACGACACTCCTGATGTGCACGGCTCCCCTTCCTACACGGATCCGATCCACCGATCGGGCGTATCAAGTGGGCCATGCGCAGACGCATCGGATGATCTTTGCGCGCCGAGATCCCGGCTGCGCGCGGCGAGCGGAGGGCGAACGGTCGGGCCTCAGCTCCGGCAGCGGTCCGAGCTGTAGAGGTGCGAGTCCGGGAAGTGCCGGGCCGCCAGCGCCTCCCCGACGATGATCACGGCGGTGCGCTGGATCCCGGCCTCGTCGACGGCCTTGGGCATCTGCTCCAGGGTCCCACGCAGCACGATCTCGTGCGCACGCGACGCGTGTGCGACCACCGCGGCCGGGCAGTCGCCGCCGTAGGAGGGGGCCAGGGCGTCGACGACCTCGGCGATCCGGTGCACGGCCAGGTGCAGCACCACGGTGCCGCCTGCCGAGCCCAGCTTGTCCAGTCCCTCGTTCTCTGGCATCGGGGTCGCGCGCGCGGCGATCCGGGTGAGGGTGACGGTCTGGGCGACCGTGGGGACGGTGAGCTCGCGGCCCAGGGCCGCGGCCGCCGCCGCGTAGGCGGGGACGCCGGGGCACACGTCGTAGGGCACGCCCTCGGTCTCCAGGCGGCGCATCTGCTCGGCCATCGCCGAGAACACCGACGGGTCCCCCGAGGCGAGGCGCGCGACGTCGAGCCCGTGCCGGTGCGCGCGCACCATCTCGCCCGTGATCTCGTCGAGCGTCATCAGCGCGGTGTCGACGGTGCGGGCCCCGGGCGGGCAGATCTCCAGCATCTCCGGCGGCACCAGGCTGCCTGCGTAGAGGCAGACCGGCGCGGCCGCGATGAGGTCGCGGGCCCGCAGCGTCAGCAGGTCGACCGCACCGGGTCCGGCCCCGATGAAGTGCACCGTCACAGCTCGGTCCTCACAGCACGTTCCTCCAGCTCCACAGGGTCACGGGCATGGCGGGGCGCCATCCGTGGAAGCCGCCGACGGGGACGGCGCGGGCGACCTGCACCCGTACGAGGTCCCCGCCGTGGGCGGCGTGGGCGGCGGCCAGGGCCGCCTCGGTCTGGACGGTGACCGCGTTGGCGACCAGGCGACCGCCCGGGCCCAGCGCGGCCAGGCAGGCGTCGAGGACGCCCTCGCGGGTCAGCCCGCCGCCGACGAACACGACGTCGGGCCGTTCCAGCCCGGCCAGCACGTCCGGCGCGGGACCGGTCACCACCCGCAGGCCGGGGACACCGAGCGCGGCGGCGTTGGCGGCGACCCGGTCGGCGCGCTCGGGGCGGGTCTCGACGGCGATCGCGCGGCACCGCGGGTGCGCCCGCATCCACTCGATGCCGATCGACCCGGACCCGGCGCCGATGTCCCACAGCAGCTCCCCCGCGCGCGGCGCGAGATGGGCGAGGGTGACGGCGCGGACCTCGCGCTTGGTGAGCTGACCGTCGTGGTCGTAGGTGTCGTCGGGCAGGCCGGGCGTCTCCCCCGGCGGGACGAGCCCGGCGTCGGGGACGCACTCGATCGCCACGACGTTCAGCGCGTCCGCGTCGCCCCGCCAGGCCGCGGCGGTGGCGGACACCCGGCGCTCGTCGGGCGCGCCGAGCCGCTCCAGCACCGTCATCCGCGAGCCGCCCCATCCGGCGCCGGAGAGCAGCCCGGCGATCTCGGTGGGTGACCCGGCTCCGGCCGAGAGCACGACCAGCCGGGCGCCCGGGGCCAGCGCCCGGCGCAGCGCGTCGAGCGGGCGGCCGACGACGCTCAGCACCGCCACGTGCTCCGAGCCCCAGCCCAGCCGGGCGCAGGCCAGCGCCACCGACGACGGGTGGGTCAGCACCCGCAGCCGGTCCGGCCCGGCGACGCGGGCCAGCGTGGCGCCGATCCCGAAGAACATCGGGTCGCCGGAGGCGAGCACCGCGACGCGCCGGTCGGCAAGGGAGTCGAGGATCCCCGGCAACGCCGGGACCAGCGGCGACGGCCACGCCCGCCGCTCCCCCGCCACGTCGGCGGGCAGCAGGTCGAGCTGGCGGGGCCCGCCGAGCAGCACCTCGGCGTCGCGCAGCGCGTCGCGGTGGGTCTCCGGCAGCCCGGCCCAGCCGTCGGCGCCGACCCCGACGACGGTGAGCGGATCACCCACCGGTCTTGTCCGTGACCCCGGCGGCGTCGAAGGTGGCGACGTCGGCCATCGCCCGCGCCGCGCCCTGCAGCACCGGCAGCGCGAGCAGCGCGCCGGTGCCCTCGCCGAGGCGCATGTCGAGCTCCAGCAGCGGCGCGAGGCCGAGGTGGTCCAGGGCGAGCGCGCCGCCCGGCTCGGCGGAGCGGTGCCCGCCCAGGCAGTAGCCGGCGACGTCCGGGGCGAACGCGGCGGCGACCAGGGCGGCGGAGCCGGCGATGACGCCGTCGAGCACCACCGGGACGCGCAGCGCGGCGGCGCCCAGGACGAACCCGGCCAGCCCCGCGTGCTCCAGCCCGCCGACGGCGGCGAGCACCCCGAGCGGGTCGCCCGGGTCGGGCCGGTGCAGCTCCAGGGCGCGGCGCACGACGTCGGTCTTGCGGGCCAGGGTCTCGTCGTCGACGCCGGTGCCGCGCCCGGTCGCGACGGCCGGCTCGGCGCCGGTGAACGCGCACACCAGCGCGGCCGCGGCGGTGGTGTTGGCGATGCCCATGTCCCCGGTGAGCAGGCAGCGGTTCCCGGCGGCGACCAGGTCGCGGGCGACCTCGATACCGTGCTCGAGCGCGGCGCGGGCCTGCTCGCGGGTCATGGCCGGGCCGGTGGTCATGTCGGCGGTGCCGCGGGCGACCTTGCGGGGCAGCAGGCCGGGCACCGGGTCGAGCTCGGCGGCCACCCCGACGTCGACGACGAGGACCTCCGCCCCGAGCTGGCGGGCGAACGCGTTCACCACCGCACCGCCCGCGGTGAAGTTCGCGACCATCTGTGCGGTGACCTCCTGCGGCCACGGGGTGACGCCCTGGGCGTGCACGCCGTGGTCGCCGGCGAAGATCGCGACGGCGGCCGGGGACGGCACCGGCGGCACCTCGGCCCCGGCGATCCCGGCGAGCGCGACGGCCACGTCCTCCACCCGGCCGAGCGCGCCGCGCGGCTTGGTCATCCGGTCGAGCCGGTCGCGGGCCGCGGCCCGGGCGACCCCGTCGACCGGTGCGACGGCGTCCACGGTGGACTCCAGCAGGGCGGTGGGCGCGGCGCCGGGCAGCCCGCGGGCCCCCCAGGTGTCCTGGTGCACCGCCCAGTCCAGCGGGCGTCGCCGGGCCCAGCCGTGCTGCTCCAGCTCGGGCCGGTCGGGGAAGGCGTCGACGTGGCCGACGCACAGGTAGGCGACGACCTCGACGTGCGCGGGGAGCCCGAGCAGCGCGCCGAGCTCGGTGAGACCGTCGTCGCCGAAGAACGACACCCAGCCGACCCCGAGGCCCTCGGCGCGGGCGGCCAGCCACAGGTTCTGCACCGCGAGCGCGGCGGAGTACGGGCCCATCTCGGGGCGTTCGTGGCGACCGAGGGTGTGCCGGCCGCCGCGGGTGGCGTCGGCGGTCACGACGACGTTCAGCGGGGTCTCACGGATCGCCTCCACCCGGATCGCGCGCAGCGCCTCGGCACGGGCGGCGGGCAGCGACGCGGCGTAACGGTCGCGCTGGGCGGAGACGAGGGCGTGCACGCGCTCGCGGACGCCCGCGTCGCGAACCAGGACGAAGTCCCAGGGCTGGGAGAACCCGACGCTCGGGGCGGCGTGCGCGGCCTGCAGGACGCGGGTGAGGACCTCGTCGTCGACCGGGTCGGGCCGGAAGCCGGTGCGGACGTCGCGGCGGGAGTGCAGGACGTCGTAGAAGTCCGTCACGTCGGCATTCCTCCTGCGGTACACGGCACGGCGACGGATGAGACGACCACACGTCCGCAGAGGTGGTCAACTGTCCCCTTCGGGTCGGTCGGGCACCTCACACGTGCCGGATGGTGCATGCTCGACGACCGTGCTCTGCCCCTGCGGTACCGGCCGCCCCGAGGACACCTGCTGCGCCCCCGTGCTCGCCGGGCGCCCCGCCGCCACGGCGGAGGCGCTGATGCGCAGCCGCTACACCGCCTTCGTGCGGGGCGACCGTGCGTACCTGCTGGCGTCGTGGCACCCGTCGACGCGGCCGCGACGGTTGCGGCTGGAGCCGGGGTCGGTGTGGACGGGGCTGGAGATCGTGGCGCGCTCGGGCGGGACGATGTTCTCCGCCGACGGGACCGTCGAGTTCCGGGCCCATCGGACGGACGGGGTGCTGGCCGAGCGCAGCCGGTTCGTCCGGGAGGACGGGCGGTGGTTCTACGTCGACGGGGACGTGGAGTAGGTAACACCCCGTCCCCCGGCGACGACTCCGCGTGGACTCACGGGTGGGGGACGGTTGGCACGGCACAAGGAGCGCGGCCCGGACGGGCGGTTCGTGAAGGCGAGCACGGGCGTCGGCGCGTTGCTGCTGGCCCTATGGCTTGCCGTGTCCGGCGGCGGCCTGGGCGGCGGCGCCGCCGGCGGGTTCGCCGGGTCGGGTTCGTCGGCCGCGGCAGGCTCCTCGGGGTCCGGCGCATCGGCCTCGCGGAGCGTCCGGGCGAAGAACCGCAGCCAGGACGGGACGGCACGACGGCTGTCCCGCGCGGGGCGGGAGGTGCATCGCCTCGACGGCGACGTCCGGACCGACTGCGGGTCCGTGTCCTACGGTCGCGTGCGCGACTTCTTCGTCGGGACCCCGTGTGTCGGGGTCGGCCGGGCGTCGTTCGAGGTACGGGAGGGTGGCGCGCGGGTGGTGGTGGCCGTCGCCGCGGTCGAGATGCCCGGAACGGCCGACGCGATGGGATTGAAGCGCCTCGTCGACACGTACGGCACCGGCAACGTCCGGGAGCTGCGGACACCGCGTGGGGTGCGCTGGACGGGGCGCCACTACACCTCGGGGCGCGATGACGTGACGGTCGTGAACGCCCAGGCCGAGCCGATCGGTGCCTCCGCCGTGGCAGCGCGGCTGGCCGACGCGGTGGCCCGCGACGCCGCCCGGAGCTGAGGTCCGGGATACCGGGGACGGCGAACGGCCCTCCACCTGCGGCGACTGAACTTGTATCGAACGTGTGTTCGATTATACTCGGTGGCGTGACTGTGACCCACGAGCCTCCCGTCCACGCCCCCGGCGTGGACGGGCGCGGGTTCGCGTCCGGTGAGCTCGCGCTGCTGCGGCTCCTAATCGACCAGGTCGTCGACGACGACGTCTCCGTGCTCTCCGAGGCCGACCTGATCGACCAGATCCGGCAGATCGAGTCCCTGCAGTCGTCCCTCGCCGCGCTCCAGGCGACGCGCATCCGGGCGTTCGCCCAGGCACACGTCGAGAACAGGCTCACCGACGACCGCGCCGACGCCGACGGGCTCCGTCGCAGTGTGGTCGCCCAGGTCCAGCTCGCCTGCCGCGTCTCCACGGCCGAGGCCCGCACCCGCGTGGCGAACGCCCGGGACCTGTACGCCGGGTTCGGGCGTGTCCGGGACCTGCACATAGCCGGGCAGCTCAGCGCCGCGAAGGTCTCCGCGATCGCCGTCGAGTGCCGTGATCTCGACACCCGTCGCCGCAGACAGGTCGACGCCCGTCTCGCCCTGCACGACCTGCCCCGCCTGGGCATCGGACGGCTCCGCGCGATGACCCGCCGGCTGGTCGCCGAGATCGCCCCCGACCTGTTCCGCGCCCGCGTCCACACCGCCCGAGCCGAACGCCGGGTCACGCTGCGGCCGGCGCCGGACGCGATGAGCTACCTGACCGCCTACGTGCCGGCCGAACAGGGCGCCGCCTGCCTCGCCGCCCTCCAGAAAGCCTTCGTCGAGGTCCAGGTCGACCCCGCGCCGCTGACCCGCACCCGCGGACAGGTCCTCGCCGACACCCTCGTCGAACGCGTCACCGGACAGACCACCGCCACCGCGGTGAACCTCGAGGTCCAGGTCACCGTCCCGGTCCAGGCCCTGCTCGACCCCACCTCCCCGCTCCCCGCGGAGATCCCCGGCCTCGGGCCCGTCCCGGCCGATCTGCTCGCCACCTCCGACGGGACGAAGGCGCTGCGCCGGCTGCTCACCGACCACGGCCTGGTCATCGGCGGCGACTCCCGCCGACGCACCTTCACCGGCCTGCTCGCCACCCTGGTGAGGGCCCGGGCGCAGAACCGGTGCACCGAGCCCTACTGCGACGCACCGATCCGCCACCTCGACCACATCCACCGCACCGCCGACGGTGGCCGCACCGAGCTGGACAACGGGCGCGGGGTGTGCGAGTTCCACAACCACGTCCGCGAACAACCCGGCTGGCACGTCGCCCGTGGACCCGCCGGGGTCACGACCACCACCCCCACCGGACACACCTACCTCGCACCCGACCCACCGTGAGCCGCCTCGCGACTGTCGCCGGTGCGGCGACGCGGCTAGCGTGCCGGGACGTGGATCATTCCCCGCTCGGCGACGACCCCACCGGCGGACCGCTGGACGGCGTTCTGGTCGCCGACTTCTCCCGCGTCCTCGCCGGGCCCTACGCCACGATGATGCTGGCCGACCTCGGCGCGACGGTGATCAAGGTCGAGGGTCCGGGCGGCGACGACACCCGCACCTGGAAGCCACCGGTGGTCAGCGACCCCGAGCACGGTGACATCTCCACCTACTACCTGTCGATCAACCGGAACAAGCGGTCCGTGGTGCTCGACCTGACCGATCCGGGCGACCTCGCGGCGGCACGCGAGCTGGCGCGGCGGGCCGACGTCGTCGTCGAGAACTTCCGGCCGGGCGGCGCGGCGCGGTTCGGGCTGGACCACGACAGCGTCTCGGCCGGCAACCCCGGGGTCCTGTACTGCTCGATCACCGGGTTCGGCGCCCGCGGCGGCGCCCACCTGGCCGGCTACGACCTGCTCGTCCAGGCGGTGTCCGGGCTGATGAGCCTGACCGGCGACGTCGACGGGCCGCCGTTCCGCGCCGGGGTCGCGGTGTTCGACGTCCTGACCGGGCTCCACGCCGCACTCGCGGTCGGCGCGGCGCTGCGGCACCGCGAGCGGACCGGGCAGGGCCAGCTGCTGGAGACCAACCTGCTGTCGGTCGCGATGTCCACCCTGGTCAACCAGACCGAGGCCTACGTCGCCGCGGGCGCGGTCGGCCGCCGGATGGGCAACGCCCATCCCAGCGTCTTCCCGTACCAGCCGATGCCCACCGCGGACGGCGACCTCATCGTCATCGCCGGCAACGACGGCCAGTTCCGCAAGCTCGCGACCGTCCTCGGCGACCCGGCCATGGCCGAGGACCCGCGCTTCGCGAGCATGTCCGACCGGATCGGCCACCGGGAGGAGATCGAGCAGCGGCTGCGCGCCCGCCTCGCCACCCGCACCGCCCAGGAGTGGTACGACGCGATCACCGCCGCAGGCGTGCCCTGCGGCCCGATCAACACCGTCGACGGCGGTGTCGCCCTCGCCGAGGAGCTCGGCCTCGACCCGGTCGTCCGGGCCGACGACGCCGCCGCCGTCCCGACCGTCCGCAACCCGGTCACCTGGTCGGCCACCCCACCGTCCTACCGCCGCTCTCCCCCGCCACTGGGCGCCGACTCCGCCGAGGTCCGGGCCTGGCTCGACCGGAACGGATAGTTCCAGACGATCTACGGCGACATGCCGCCGGCTCGACGCCTCACGACACGCCGCCTGACGTCTCCTGTTGCGGGCCGTAACGGGCCACCGGAGGATCGGCCGACGCTTCTATGTCTGTCAAGACCTCAGGTAGGGATCATGGTTGCGGCGAGGGTTCTGTAGAGCTCACGGGTGATGTAGCGCTTGAGGCAGCGGCGGATCTCGCGGGGGGACTTGCCTTCGGCGGTGCGCCGCTCGACGTAGGCGCGGGTGCGCTCGCAGCAGCGCATCCTGGTGAGGGCGATGGTGTGGACGGCGCGGTTGAGCGCCCGGTCACCGCCGCGGTTGAGCCGGTGTCGCTTGGTGCGTCCGCTGCTGGCCTCGAGTGGGCTGGTGCCGGCGAGCGCGGCGAACGCGGCGTCGTTGCGGCACCGGCCGGGGTGGGAGAAGGACACGATCGCCTGGGCGGCGCTGACCGGGCCGACACCGCGGCGCTCGGTCAGCCCGGGGACGAGGTCATCGACGATGGCGTGGAGCTGGGCGCGGTTGGCGTTGAGCGCGCGGGCGCCCTCGCGGACCGCGACCGCGAGACGGCGCAGCTCACCGTGGCGCACGGCCTGGGCCCGGTCGGCATCTCGGGGGCTCCTGCGCCTGGCCAGCCCGGCCAGAACGGTGTCGGTGAGCCTGGCGCGGGCGGCGCGTCGGTCGGTGTCGTCACCGCCGAGCAGCAGCGCGCGGAGCCGGTTGGTCTGCGCGGTGTGGCTGCTGGTGAGGTCGTGGCGGGCGCCGAGCAGGATCCGCAGCGCCTCGCGATCGCCGTCGGCGCGCGGGGTCGGGAGCTGGTCGGCGTTGAGCTGTAGCGCGGTCAGCACCGCCAGGTGCGCGTCGATCGGGTCGGATTTGCCTTTGCCCCGGCGGGCTTTGCGGTTGGGCTGTTCGCACTCGATGACTGTCAGTCCGGCTGCGGCCACAGCGCGGGCCAGTCCGAGTCCGTAGCTGCGGGTTCCTTCGATCGACACGGCCAGTCGTGGGCCGGGCGAGTGGTCGACGATCCAGGCGAGCAGCTCGGCGTAGCCGGTGCTGTCGTTGCTGATCTGGCAGGTGGCGACCGGGGTCCCGGTCGGGAGGGCGATCTCCACCTCGTGGGTGTCGCGGTGGGTGTCGACACCGACGACGGCGTCGACCATTTCTGCCAGCATGGGCACCGGCTCGGTCCTTCCTGCAGGGAGCGGGTCACGGGTCGGCACCGGCCTGGGTGGAGTCACCGAGTGGCACATCTGTGACGGGTCACGCCGCAGGGCGGACAGGCTTCTGATCAGGCCAACCTGGTGGGCCAGGCCGGTGCCGGCAACCACAGCGGACACGTCGGCACGAAGGCACACCGAAGCGGCCAGATGAGTTCGGAGTCACGCTGGGTCACCGGCACCGATCCTGGTGGTCCTCCTCCCAGGAGCACCGATACGACACTCACAGATGAGTTCGGGGGCACAGACGGCGAAGCGGCCGTCGCAGTGGGCGATCTGGTTCTTCGGGGCACTCGGCGGGATCCTGTGGGGGTACGACACGGGCGTCATCTCCGGGGCGATCCTGTTCATCCCCGACGACATCCCGCTGTCGTCGCTGGAACAGGGCGCGGTGGTGTCCGGGCTGCTGGTCGGCGCGATGCTCGGGGCGGGCGTCTCCGGCAAGCTCGCCGACACCCTCGGCCGGCGGCTGCTGATCCTGCTCGGCGGGATCGTGTTCGTCATCGGCACGCTCGGCGCCGCCCTCGGGGTGAACGTCGCGATGCTCGTCGGGTTCCGGTTCGTGATGGGCGTCGGCGTCGGCATCGTGTCGGTGGTCGTGCCGATGTACCTGTCCGAGCTGGCCCCGGCCCGCATCCGCGGACGGCTGACGTCGCTGATGCAGCTGCTGGTGACCGTCGGGATCTTCCTGGCCTACGTCACCGACTTCGCCTTCGCCGAGTCCCGGGACTGGCGCTGGATGATCGGTCTCGGCGTGATCCCCGCGGTCATCCTCGCCATCGGCATCTACACCCAGCCGGAGAGCCCCCGCTGGCTGGTCGCGCAGAAGCCCGACGGCGGTGAGGAGGACGCGCGGGTCGTCCTGGAGCGGCTGCGCGGCACCCCGGAGGCGGCCGAGGCCGAGCTGTCGGAGATCCGGGAGAGCGTGCGCGTCGAGCGGGAGAACACCGAGAAGGTCGCGATCGGGACGCTGTTCTCCCCGCGGCTGCGGCGGCTGACCCTCATCGGGATGCTGCTGGTCTTCTTCCAGAACTTCGTCGGCATCAACACGATCATCTACTACGCGCCGACCCTGCTCACCGACGTCGGCTTCGGGGCGACCGGCGCGATCGGCGCCAACGTGGGCATCGGCGCGGTGAACATGCTGATGACGCTGCCCGGGATGTGGCTGATCGACCGCGCCGGGCGACGCCCGCTGCTGCGCTGGGGCGCGGTCGGCATGTGCCTGGCGATGATCGTCCTGGCCGTCACCAACCTGGTCGGGCTGGAGCAGGGACCGCTGCTGCTCGGCCTGACGCTGGCCGGGATCGTCGTCTACATCGCCTCGTTCTCGATCTCCTGGGGCCCGGTGCAGTGGGTGCTGCTGCCGGAGCTGTTCCCGCTGCGGGTCCGCGCCGGCGCGGTCGCGTTCTGTGTGACGTTCAACTGGCTGTTCAACATGACCGTCGCGCTGCTGTTCCCGTCGCTGCTCGAGGCGTTCGGCGCGGGCTGGAACTTCCTGTTCTTCGCGGTGACGACGGCGGCCGCCTACGTCTACGCGACCCGGCTGCTGCCCGAGACGAAGGGCCGCAGCCTGGAGGAGATCGAGCGGGACCTGGCCCAGCCGGTCACGGCGAAGCCGGTGTGACCGGCGGGGTGTGCGCGGTGACCTCCGGGGCCTCGTGGCGGTACGGCTCCACCGCGACCGCGCACAGCTGACCGCTGCACCCCTGCGCGAAGCCCGACGTCCCCCGGTCGCGGGTCACGGCGTTCGGGTTGCCGTGCACGCAGAGACCGTCGTCGCCGAGCTCGGGACGGTCCGGGTCGGGGCGCGGGTCCCACCACGCCCCGGTCGGCAGCTGGAGCACGCCGGGCCGGATGTCGTCGGTGACCCGCGCCGCGGCCAGGCAGGCGCCCCGGTCGTTGTGGAGGCGGACGACATCGCCGTCGCCGATGCCGAGCCGGGCGGCGTCGTCGGGGTGGATGCGCACGACCTCGCGCCCGGAGCGTTTCGACCCGGCCGAGTGGGCGCCGAAGTCGAGCTGGGAGTGCAGCCGGGTCGCCGGCTGGTTGGAGACCAGCCAGAACGGATGCCGGTCGTCGGGGACCTCGGTCGGCTCGATCCACGCCGGGTGACCGGGGTGGTCGGGCAGCCCGAGCGCGGCGATCGGGCCGGACCCGACCTGGACGCGGCCGGAGGCCGTCGGCAGCGGGTGCGCGACGGGGTCGGCGCGGAAGCGGGCCAGCACCCCGCCGTCGTCGGGGCGCTGGGGCAGCTCCAGCTCGCCGCGCTCCCAGAACTCCTCGAACGACGGCGCGTCGAGCCCGCGGTCGGCCAGGCCCTTGCGGGTGCGGTCGTACATGTGGACCAGCCACTCGTGCGACGTCCGGCCCTCGGTGAAGGCCTCGCCGTGCCCGAGCCGCACGGCCAGGTCGGCGAGCACGTCGTAGTCGTCGCGGGCCTCCCCGTGCCGGGGCACCAGCTGCTTCATCGCGACGACGAGCGGGTCGGAGCTGGTGGCGCCGATGTCGTCGCGTTCGAGGGTCGTCGTGGACGGCAGCACGACGTCGGCGTGCCGCGCGGTGGCCGTCCACATCGGGTCGTGGACGACGAACGTGTCCAGCTCGGCGACCGCGCGCCGCATCCGGCGCAGGTCCTGGTGGTGGTGGAACGGGTTGCCGCCGGCCCACCAGGCCATCCGCACGTGCGGGTAGGTGTGCTCGACGCCCTGGTAGGAGTAGGTCTCCCCCGGGTGCAGCAGCATGTCCGCGACCCGCGCGACCGGGATGAACGAGGTCACCGGGTTCGGCGCCCGGGAGAACGTGGGCACCGGCACCGCGTTGCGCGGGCGCCCGTAGTGCCCGAGGGACCCGAGGCCGTAGTTGAAGCCGCCGCCGGGCAGGCCGATCTGGCCGAGCACCGCGGCGAGCGCCGTCCCGCCCCAGACCGGCTGCTCGCCGTGCTCGGCGCGCTGCAGCGACTGCGCGACGGTCACCAGGGTGCGGCCGTGCGCGATCCGCCAGGCCAGCTCGCGGATCGTCGCCGCGGGAATGCCGGTGACGCCCTCGGCCCATCCGGCGTCGCGCGCCGGGGCGGCGAACAGGTACTCGCGCAGCCGGTCCCAGCCGTCGCAGTGCGAGGCGAGGAAGTCGGTGTCGGCCCGCCCCGCCTCCACGACGGTGTGCATGAGCGCCAGCATCAGCGCGACGTCGGTGCCGGGCCGGATCGGCAGCCAGGTGGCGTCGACCTCCTCCGGCAGGTCCGGACGCAGCGGGCTGACCAGCACGAACACCGCGCCCCGGTCGCGGGCGGCGCGCATGGCCCCGCGCTCGACGTGCCGGCTGACCCCGCCCGCGGCGATCGCGGAGTTCTTCAGCGCCATCCCGCCGAACGCGACGACGGTGTCGGTGTGCGCCGCGACCTGGTCCCAGGTCACCGCGTAGCGGGTCACCGCGTCGAAGGTGCCCAGCACGTGCGGCAGGACCACCTCGGCGGCGCCGCCGGAGTAGGTGTTGACCGAGCGGGTGTAGCCCCCGGTCAGCGCGAGGAACCGGTGCAGCTGGCCCTGGGCGTGGTGGAAGCGACCGGCCGACGCCCAGCCGTAGGAGCCGCCGTAGACGGCCTCGTCGCCGTGGGTGGAGCGGACCCGGTGGGTCTCCTCGGCGAGCCGGTCGAGCACGGCGTCCCAGGACACGGTGCGGTAGCCGTCGCGCCCACGACCGGGGTCACGGCCCGGGCCGCGGTCCCACCAGCCGCGGCGCACCGCGGGCGCGGCGACCCGGGCGGCGTGCCCGACGGCCGCGGGGATGTTGTCCAGCACCGGGGACGGGTCCGGGTCGCCCGGGTGCGGGCGGACCCGCAGCCTGCTGCCGTCCCAGCGGGCGTGGAACACGCCCCAGTGCGCGCTGTGGGTCCTCACGTTCTCGGTCACCGCCGACCACCGTAACCCGCATGCCGGGGCCCGCATACGGGAAAGCCCACCCCATGACGACGACCGCGGAACTGCTGACCGACCACCTCGGCCGGATCGACGAGCTCGTGCGCGAGGTGGTGGACGGCCTGTCCGAGGCCGACCTCGCCCGCCGCCCGGAGGGTGCGGACGGCCCCGGCAACCCGATCGGCTGGCTGGTGTGGCACCTGCTGCGGGTGCAGGACGACCACGTCGCCGAGGCGTTCGGGTCCGACCAGGTCTGGACCGGCGAGGGCTGGGCGCAGCGCTTCGGACTGGACCTCGACGTCGCCGACACCGGGTTCGGGCACACGTCGTCGCAGGTCGACGCCGTGCGCACGACCGCGGACCTGCTGGCCGGCTACGGCGCGGCGGTGCACGAGCGCACCGTCGGACACCTCGCGGGCCTCGCCGACGACGACCTCTCCCGCGTCCTGCCGCCCACCTGGGGGGAGAACGTGACCCTCGGCGAACGCCTGGTCAGCGTGGTCGGCGACGACCTCCAGCACGCCGGCCAGGCGGCCTACCTGCGCGGGCTGCTCGGAGTGTGACCCCGCCCGCCACCTAGGCTGGTCCCGATGGCCACCGCACCCGCACGCGTCCCCGACCTGACCGCTCTCGCCCTGCTCCGTGACATCGCCTGCACCGGGAGCATGTCCGCCGCGGCCGAGGGGCTCGGGCTGACGGTGCAGGCCGCGTCCGCGCGGATCCGGGCCGCCGAGCAGCAGGCCGGGGGCCCGGTGCTCGAACGTGCACGCCGGGGGCGGCGGTCCAGCAGGCTCACCACCCGCGGGGTCCTGCTCGTGGAGTGGGCGGGCCCGCTGCTGGCAGCCGCGTCCGACCTGGACGTCGCGGTCGCGGCGCTGCGCGACGAGCCGGCCGGGGAGGACACCGTCGTCCTGGCCGCGAACCCGGTAGTCGCGGAGTGTCTGCTGCAGGCCTGGCTGGTCGAGCTGCGCGACGGTCCGGGCGGGCGGGTCGTGCTGCGCGACACGCCGGATCCGGCGGCGGCGGTCCGGTCCGGTGACGCGGCGGTCGGTGTGGTGTCCACGCCCGGCCCGCTGGAGGACCTGCACGCGGCGACGGTGGGATCGGACCCGCTGGTGCTCGTCGTCGCCCCCGGCCACCCGTGGGCCGGGTCCGAGGGCGTCGACGCCGCACAGCTGGCCCGCACCCCGCTGCTCACCCGTCCGCCGGGTGCCGGGGCCCGGCCCGCGCTGGACGCCGTGCTCGACGCCGCCGGTGCCGGTGAGCCCGTGCCGCCGCGGCGCGAGTACGCCGCGGACGCCGCCCTGCGTGCGGCGGTCCGCGCCGGTGAGGGCCCCGCGGTGCTGGGGCGGGCGGTGGTCGGCGCCGACGTCGCGGCCGGGTCGCTGGTCGTCGTCGACGTCCGCGGTCTGGACCTGACCCGGGAGTTCCGCGCCGTCTGGCGGGAGGGCACCTCGCCCCGCGGCACCGCCCGTGACCTGCTGCGGGTCGCCACCGGCGGCCGGATCCGCTGACCCGGCCGGACCCGACCCGGTTCAGCCGGCGACGACGGTGAGCAGCGCGTGCCCGGCGAGTGCGGCCGCGACGCCGACGACCGCGCTCGCCGCCGCGTAGCCCACGGCGAGCGCGGTGCGGCCGCGTTCGAGCAGCGACAGCGTCTCCCAGCCGAAGGTGCTGTAAGTGGTGAACGCCCCGCAGAACCCGGTGCCGAGCAGCGCGGCGAACCCCGGCCCGAACAGCGGGGTCAGCGCCACCACGCCGCCGAGCACGAAGGACCCGGCCACGTTGATCACCCAGGTGCCCCACGGGAACGCCGAGGGCGTGCGTGCCTTCACCGCGGTGTCGACGAGGTAGCGCAGCGGCGCCCCGACGGCCGCACCGAGGGCGACGAGCAGCGCCGTCACCGGGCTGCGTCCCCGGCGAACGCGCGGGTCAGCGCCGCGCCGAGCGCCGTCGCGGCGACGGCGAGCACCGGGGTGCCGACCATCAGCGCCGTCGACCCCGGCGAGCCGAACGCCGGCGCGGCGACGTCGACGGCGTAGGTGGAGAACGTCGTGTAGCCGCCGAGCACCCCGACGCCCAGCGCCGGGCGGACGAGCGGGTGGGCCCGGAACCGCTCGGTGACCAGCACCATCAGCACCCCCATCAACAGGCAGCCGGTGACGTTGATGAGCAGCGTCGTCCACGGGGCGGGCGGGCCGACGAGCCCGAGCAGCCAGCGCGCCTCGGCGCCCACCACCCCGCCGGCGGCGACCACCGCGAGCACCGCGGGCCGGCCGGGCGTGCTCACCCGGCGGCCTCCGCCCGGGCGGCGCGGCGCGCCGTGGGCAGGCCGATCGCGGCCGCGACCAGGCAGGCCGCCGCACCCAGGGCGAGCCCGCCGCGACCGCCCCACTGCTCGCTGACCCAGCCGGCGACCGGACCGCCGATCGGGGTGGACCCGAGGAAGGCCACCGACCACAGCGCCATCACCCGGCCCCGCATGTGCGGGGCCGACGCCAGCTGCAGCGTCGAGTTGCCGCCGGCCATGAACGCGACGCTGGCCATCCCGACCAGCCCCATCGCGACCAGCGCGACCCACAGCGACGGCGCGACCGCGGCCAGGCCCAGGACCAGGCCGAACAGCAGCGCGGTCCGCACCAGCATCGGCACCCCGGTCCGTCCGTTCCCGGCGACGACGAGCCCCCCGACGACCGCCCCGACGCCCATCGCGCCGGTGAGCCAGCCGTAGGTGGCCGCGTCGCCGCCGAAGGTCTGCGAGGCCACCACCGGCAGCACCACCGGGAACTCGTAGGCCAGGCATCCGATCAGCGCCATCATCACCAGCGGCACCCGTAGCTCGGGGTTGTCGCGCACGTGGGTGAACCCCTCACGCAGCTGCCCGGGCGCCCGGGGTGCCGGAGCGGTGGGCATGAGCGCGGAGGTGTCCAGGCGCAGCAGCGAGGTCACGACGGCGACGAAGCTGATCGCGTTCACCGCGAAGCAGATACCGGTCCCGCCCGCGACGATGACCAGCCCGGCGACGGCCGGTCCGACCGCGCGCGCGGCGTTGACCAGGACCGAGTTGAGGGTGACGGCGTTGCGCAGGTCCTCGGGCCCGACCAGCTCGTGCACGAAGGTCTGCCGGGCCGGGTTCTCGACGGCCTTGTTCAGCCCGAGCACCGCGGCCAGCACGTAGACGTGCCAGAGCGCGACGGTGCCGGTGAGGGTGAGCACGGCGAGTGCGGCGGCCTGCAGGCCCATCATCGTCTGCAGGCCGACCATCAGCCGTCGCCGGTCGAGGCGGTCCACCCACACCCCGGCGTAGGGGCCCAGGAGCAGGGTGGGCACGGTCTGCACGGCGACGACGGTGCCGAGCACCGCGGCGGACCCGGTCAGCTCGTACACCAGCCAGGACTGGGCGATCGACTGCATCCAGGTACCGACCAGCGAGATCGACTGGCCGCCGATCCAGAGCCGGTAGTTGTGACCGGACAGCGCGGCGAAGGTGCGGGCGAGCGCCCGGCGGGACACCTGGTCCGGGCCGGCACTCACCGGGCGTCCCGCAGGGCCCCGGCGAGCGCGTCGAGCGCGGGCAGTGCGGCCCGCAGCCGCGCGGTGTGGTCGGAGGTCAGGGCGTCGACGTGGACGGCGAGCAGCCGGGTGCGTTCCTCGCGGCGTCGGCGGTGCTCGGCAGCACCGGCCTCGGTGACCGCGACGCGTACGGCGCGACCGTCGTCGGGGTCGGTGTCGCGGACGAGCAGCCCGGCGGCCTCCAGCTTGCCCGCCAGACGCGACAGCATGGTGGGGTTGACGCCCTCGACGGCGGCGAGCTCCCCCATCCCGATCGGGCCGCGGACGGCGACGGTGCCGAGTACCGACAGGGCGCTGCGGGTGAGGTCGGAGCCGCGGGTGGCCCGGTCCAGGCCCCGGGCGATCCGGGCCAGGTCCGTGCGCAGCCGCGCCAGCTCGTCGGGGTCGAGACCGCTCATGCACGCTCCATATGTTTGCCTGTCGGCAAGCATATACCCGCGCAACGATCCACGCCGGCCGCGGTCGGACGGGGCGGCGCGACGGTCAGGCGGGAGCGGCCTCCGGCTCGGCGGACCGGAGCCGGGACGCGAGCCGCTGCAGGTCGTCGCGGAGGCGGAACAGCTCGTCCATCGACATGCCGGTGGCCTTGATGACCTGGTCCTGCGCGGCCGCGGCCTGCTCGCGCAGCGCCTTGCCCTTCTCGGTCAGCGACACCTGCACGGTGCGCTCGTCGTCCGGGCGACGGGCGCGGGTGACCAGCCCGTGACCCTCCAGCCGGGTCAGCATCGGCGACAACGTGCCGCTGTCGAGGAACATCCGCTCGCCGAGCTCCCGCTGGGGCACCGTCTCCTCGGCCCACAGCACGAGCAGAACGGCGTACTGGCTGTAGGTCAGGCCGATGGAGTCGAGGATCGGGCGGTAGCACCCGGTCATCGCGCGGGACGCGGAGTGGAGCGCGAAACAGAGCTGCTCGTCGAGCGCCAGCGGCGCAACGGTTCCGGGCTCGGTCATTCCCACAGGGTAAGCGCTCGATGTCGGGAGTTCATCCGAGCCCGCAGGATCGGGCGCGCCGCGGCCGCCCGCAGGTCGGGGATGTCGAGGAACGGGTCCGGGGCGCAACCACCCCCGAAGCAGTCGCACCCCGGACCCGGGGCCGACGGACCGGAAGGCTCCCCAGCGCCCGGTCCGTGCAGAAGTCCGTGTCGTTCTGCTGTGCACCCCGGATTCCCCGACTGTGCGCGCCTCAATCGCAAACAGCTCCGGTTCACCCGCAGCGCCCAGTGTCGGCGCGCACCGTGACCCGGTCGCCGGTATCCCGCTGCGACAACGGGGTGACGGCGGGTCGGTACCACGGCGGTACCGCGACCGCCCGTCAGCGCCGGCGGCCGGGTGGCGGGACGATCTCGGGAGCGGTCATGTCGGGCCTCCGTGCAAGGGTGGTCCCGGGGTGTCCGCACCCCGTCCGGCCCCCGGTTCGGCCGGGGGCGGATACCCAGAATCGATGACGTCCGGAGGCACCGTGCACGCGGTCCGCACCACCGCCCGGCTCCTGCTGGGCGCGTTCCTGGTCGCCGCGGGCGTCGCCCACCTGCTCGTCCCGGCCGAGTTCCTGGCCCAGGTGCCACCGTTCCTGCCCGCGCCCGGCGCGGTGGTGCTCGTGTCCGGGCTCGTCGAGATCGCGGTCGGGGCCGCGGTCCTCCTCGCACCGGCCCGGCTGCGCCCGCACGCGGGGCTGGTCGCGGCGGCGCTGTTCGTGCTGGTGTTCCCCGGCAACGTGGCGCAGTACGTCACCGGCACCGACGCGTTCGGCCTCGACAGCGACGGCGCCCGCGCGACCCGGTTGCTGTTCCAGCCGCTGCTGGTGGTGTGGGCCCTGTGGGCGTGCGGCTCCGGTGCCCTGCTGCGGCGGGGCCGCCGCAGTATCGCCTAGGAGGTCTGCACGGTCCGGGCGAGGATGCCCAGGGTCGCCTTGAGCGACGCGGCGGAGATCACCGGGAACAGGTCGGAGTCGCGGTACTGCGGGTGGATGTCGGACCAGTCGCACCACGAGACGACCCGGGTGCCGCCGCCGTCGGCCTCGGCGACCGGCTCCAGCCGGTAGCCGTAGACGTGGCCGACCGGCGGGCGCATGACACCCACGATGGTCCAGGAGATCTCGCGGTCGGGCACGTAGCTCGCGATGTGCACGGTGACGTCGTAGCGGCCCATCGGGCGGTCGCCGAGCGACTCGCGGTCCATGTGCACGACGAAGGTGTCCCCGGCCGCCGAGACCGGCCCGCCCTCGGCCGACATCAGCATCCCGGAGCTGTCGACGGCCACGTGCCCGCGCGGGTCACGGAGCACGGCGAAGATCTCGGACGGGCTCGCGTCGACGATGCGCGAGGTCTCGATCCGCTGGTCGCTCATGGACCCGATCATGTCCCGTCCCGGCCGGTCCGGCCGGGACGGGGCACGACGGTGGCGCGGTCAGGAGGCGGGGCCGACCGGGAAGCGCAGGACGGCGCCGACGCCGTCGGTGAGCGTGACGTCGTCGCCGGGGTGGACCAGCACGACGGCCGCACCGGTCGCGGCGGCGGCGCGGACCAGGACGTTCGCGGCCGGACCGGACAGCGTCGGGGTGTCGCCGACGAGCTCGTCGGCCTTCTCCCCCACCGCGGCCGGGTCGGAGCCGGCGACCAGTTCGGTGCCGGGCACCGCGGCCGGGTCGACCAGCAGGCTCTCGACGGCGTGCGCGCGGGTGGCCCCGGTGACCTCGCCGAGCCCGGTGACGGCCAGCCCGTCGCCGCGCCCGGACGCGGTCGCGAAGCTCGTGAGGGCCTCGCCGCGGCGGGTCTCGCGGACCTCGTCGGCCGCGGCACGGACGGTGTCGTCGACCTGCTCGGGCAGCGTGCCGCCGGTGTTCTCGATCTCGGCCATGATCCCGGCCGAGGCCGGCGGGAGCTCGTCGCGCAGGCGGGACCGGGACTCCGCGTCCCCGACGACGACGAGCAGGTCCGCGTTGCCGGCCCGGACGGACTTCTCGACCTGCTCGGCGACGGCCTGGGCGTTGCGCTTCCAGGTCTCCTCGACCCGGGCGTCCGCGGTGCCCTCACCGGGGCCCGCGGTGCTCGCCTTGTGGACCGGGCCGCCCGAGTCGGTCGACACCTCGGAGACCGTGCCGTCCACACCGCGGACCCGGCCACCGGTCCGGTCGACCGCGACGACGACCGTCGCCACGTCCTCCCCCACCGCGCCGAGCACGCCCAGCAGGTCCGGGACCGCACCCCAGGCCGCGGTCCCCCGCTCGGGCGGGAACTCGGTGTGCCGGTCGAGCAGGACCCGCGCGGCGTCGGCGACGAGGACCCGCCCGGCCGTGCCGTCGGGGGCGTCGGCGGCTGTCACGGCCTCGTCGAGCACGGTGAGTGCCGACTCGTCGGCACCGTCGTCGGCCAGGCGCTCCCGCAGCTCGCGCCAGCGCAGGCGGTACTGCTCGGTGGCGTCGGCGGTGTCGTGCGTGGCGTCGAGCACGACGGTCGCGAAGGGACCGTCGCTGTCGTTCAGGGTTCGGATCCAGTCGGTACGCATCACCCGCCGCCTTCCCGGCACACCGGGCGGCAAACGTCGCGCCGGGTCAGGTCGACCAGGCCCCCGCGGCGTCGGCGAGGGCCTCGGCGACGCCGGCGGGCAGCGGCCCGTTCCCGCGGTCGGCGGCCGAGAGCGCACCGGTGACCCGGCCGTCGTGGCGCAGCGCGACCGCGACGGCGACCGCCCCGGGCAGCACGGCGCCGCTCGCGCCGCGTTCGAACCCGTCGGCACGGATCCGGGCGCAGGTGTCGAGGAGCGCGACGGCGGCGCCGGGATCGCCCTCGTGCGCGGCGAGCGCGACCCGCTTGCGCTGGGCCTGGCCGAGGTGGGCGAGCAGGACCCGGCCGGCCGCGGTGTCGGGCAGCGGCGCGCGGACCCGCGCCGACAGCGCCACGTCGAAACCCTCGTCGGCGCCCGCCCAGTCGAGGTAGACGGCGTCGTCGCCGATCCGGGCGGCGAGCAGCACCGGCAGCCCGGTGTGCCGGGCGAGCTGGTCGAGCGCCTCGTGCGGGATCGCCGGGACGGGTGGTTCCCCCGCCCTCGCCGCGAGCATCCAGGGCGCGGGGCCCAGGGTGTACCGACGGTCGCGCTCGTCGAGGTAGCCGGTGGCGACCAGACCGTCGACGAGCTTCTGCACCGAGGACACCGGGGCGCCGACGCGGCGGGCCAGCGCCGACAGGGAGCTGCCGCCGGGCCGGCGGGCGGCGGCCTCCAGCAGACCGGCCACCCGGTCCACGGTCCGGTGGTGGTTACGCATATGGGTAAGCCTAGCTCGCAGGAGCGAGAAAAGTTAGCCATGCTCATGGAGAGCGTGACGGCGAGCGAGCGGAAGGAGCACGACATGGGTGGCGCACTGGACGGGCTGCGGGTGATCGACCTGGCGTCGGTCGTCATGGGCCCGTACGCCTGCCAGATCCTGGGCGACCTGGGCGCGGAGGTGATCAAGATCGAGCCGCCGGCCGGGGACATGACCCGCCGCACCCTGCCGCAGCGCAACCCCGGGATGGGCGCGCTCGCGCTGAACGTGAACCGCAACAAGCGCTCGGTGGCGCTCGACCTCAAGACCGAGGCCGGCCGCGCGGTGCTCGACGACCTGCTCGACACCGCCGACGCACTCGTGACGAACATGCGCCCGGGTGCGCTGGACCGGCTCGGACTCGACCCCGGGCGGGTCGCCGAGCGCTTCCCGCGCCTGGTCCAGGTCCGCGCGCAGGGCTTCCGCAGCGACTCCGAGCTCGCCGACCGCGCCGCCTACGACGAGATCGTGCAGGCGTCGTCGGGGATGGTGGACCTGATGCGCCGGGCGACCGGCACCCCCTCCTACGCGCCGACGATCCTGGCCGACAAGGTCTGTGCGCTGACGATCGCCTACTCCACGCTGGCCGCGGTGATCCACCAGCGGGCCACCGGCGAGGGGCAGCTGGTCGAGGTACCGATGACCGACACGCTCCTCGCGTTCAACCTGGTGGAGCACCTGTCCGGGCACACCTTCGTGCCCGCGGAGGGCCCGACCGGGTTCAACCGGTCGATGGCCGCCGGGCACGAGGCCGTCGCGACGAAGGACGGCTGGGCCTGCATCCTGCCCTACACCCCGCGCAACATCGCCGACTTCTTCACCGCGGCCGGCCGCGACGACCTCGCCGCCGACGAGCGGTTCGCCACCTCCCCCGCGATGGCCGCGCACCAGCCCGAGCTGTACGCGCTGATCGCCGAGCTGGCCCCCCGGCGCACCACCGACGAGTGGGCGCAGCTGTGCGCGCAGCACTCGGTCCCGTTCGCGCCCGTCCTCGCCGTCGACGACGCCGAGACCGACCCCTACGTCACCGACGGCGGCCTGCTCACCGAGGCCGAGCACCCCACCGAGGGCCGCTACCGGTCCATCGGCTTCCCGGTCCGGTTCACCGCCACCCCGGGCGGGATGCGCACCCCGGCCCCCACGCTGGGCGCCGACGGCGCCGACGTGCTGCGCGAGCTGGGCCGCACCGACGACGAGATCGCCGCGCTGGTCGCCGACGGGGTGCTCGCCCGATGAGGGCCGCCGACGTCCTCGCCGCCGGGACCACCCCGCTGACCGCGCCCGCGTTCACGCCGGGATCGCACCGGTTCACCGACCGCGAGTACCTGAACGTCGTCTACCGCACCGATCCCGACGCGTTCCGTCGCGCGCTGCCCGAGCCGTTGGTGGCCGGGGAGCCGCTGGTCCGGTTCGAGGTCATGCACATGGGCGACGTCGACGGCTTCGGCCCCTACACCGAGTCCGGGCAGGCGCTGGCGTGCTCCTTCGACGGCGAGGACGGTGAGTACCTGCACGGCATGTGGCTGGACAACGCACCGGCGACCTTCGCCGGGCGCGAGCAGAGCGCCTACCCGAAGGCGTTCGGCACACCACGACTGGGCGTCGAGGACGGCGCGCTCGTCGGCACCCTGCACAAGGGCTCGCTGCCGGTGGCCGTCGCGACCATGGCCTACCAGCACACCGAGCTCGATCCGGCGGAGGCCGCCGCGCAGGTCGGCGTGCCGACCTTCATGGTCAAGCTCGTGCCGGGCCGATCCGGACCGGTCGACGCCCGGCTGGTCCGCACTCGGATCACCGACCTGACCGTGAAGCGGGCGTTCACCGGACCGGCCCGGCTGCAGCTGTTCGACCACGTCCTCGCGCCGCTGGCGGACCTGCCGGTGCGCGAGATCGTCTCCGCATCACACGTGCTGACCGACCTCACGCTCGCGCCGATCACCACCGTGCACGACTACCTGGAGGAATCGTGAGGATCACCGAGATCGGTGCCGGCACCATCGGCGTCTCCTGGACCGTGCTGCTGGCCGCGGCCGGACACGACGTCGTCGTCACCGACCCGCGGCCGGACCTGGCCGAGGTCGTCGACGCCGGTGTGCGCCGGTTCGGGTCGGCGGACCTGCTCGAGCGGGTCGCCTGCGAACCGGACCTCGCCCGCGCCGTGGCCGGTGCCGACGTCGTCCAGGAGCAGGGACCCGAGCGCCTGGAGGTGAAGCAGGACATCTGGGCGACCGCGGCCGCGCACGCCCCCGCCGGTGCGCTGCTGCTCAGCTCCACCTCGGGGATCCTGCCCACCGACGTCGCCGCCCGGCTCGACGACGACGCCGCCGCCCGGTTGCTCGTCGCGCACCCGTTCAACCCGCCGCACGTCCTGCCGCTGGTGGAGCTCATCGCCGGCAGGCGCACCGCGCGCGACAACGTCGCGCGGGCCGCGGAGTTCCTGCGCTCGGTGGGCAAGGACCCGGTCGAGATCCACAAGGAGGTGTACGGCTTCGTCGGCAACCGGCTGCAGTCGGCGCTGTTCCGCGAGGCCGTCTCCCTCGTCCGTGACGGTGTGGTCTCCCCCGGCGAGCTCGACCGCGTGGTCACCGGGGCGCTCGGTCCGCGCTGGGCGACCGGCGGACCGTTCCTGAGCTTCCACCTCGGCGGCGGCGACGGCGGCCTGCGCCACCTGCTGGAGCACCTCGGCCCGGGGATGGCGCGCCGATGGGCCGACCTGGGGGACCCCACCCTCGACCCGGACACCGTCGAGGCGATCAGCACCGCCACCGAGGACGCCTACGGCCCCAGCCGCGAGGCCCTCACCACCGCACGCGACCGCGCCGAGACGTCCGTGCTCGCCGCCCGGTCGGAGATGGAGGAGTCATGACCGCACCGCTTCCCGCCGACCTCTTCGGCTACGTCGACCTGCTCGCCCCCGAGGAGCAGCAGATCCTTTCCCGGGTCCGCTCCTTCGCCGAGGAGCAGATCGCCCCGATCGCCGACGCCTGCTGGGACCGCGCGGAGTTCCCGCACGATCTGCTCCCGGGGTTCGCCGAGCTCGACGTCGTCGGGCTGGCGCGGGAGTGGCCGGACCGGCCCGCCTACTCGCGGCTGCTCACCTCGTTCGTGTCGATGGAGCTGTCCCGCGTCGACCCGTCGATGGCGACCTTCTTCGGCGTGCACGCCGGGCTCGCGCTGACCTCGATCGACCTGTGCGGGTCGCAGGAGCAGAAGGACCGCTGGCTCCCTGCCATGCGCCGGATGGAGAAGATCGGCGCGTTCGCGCTGTCCGAGCCGCACGGCGGGTCCGACGTCGCGGGCGGGCTGGAGACCACCGCCCGCCGCGACGGCGACGAGTGGGTGCTGGACGGCGCCAAGCGCTGGATCGGCAACGGGACCTTCGCCGACCTGGTGATCGTGTGGGCCCGCGACGTGGCGGACGACTCGGTCAAGGGCTTCGTCGTCGAGAAGGGCACGCCCGGGTTCACCGCCACCAAGATGGAGGGCAAGCTCGCGCTGCGCACCGTCCAGAACGCCGACCTCACCTTCGACGGCGTGCGCGTCCCGGAGGCGAACCGGCTGCCCGGCGCACAGACCTTCGCCGACACGAACCGGGTACTGCGGGTGACCCGTGGCGGCGTCGCCTGGAACGCGGTCGGCGCGATGGCGGGAGTCTTCGAGCTGGCCCGCGACTACGCGGTCGAGCGCGTCCAGTTCGGGCAGCCGATCGCGTCCTTCCAGCTGGTCCAGGACCACCTCGTCTCGATCCTGGGCGCCGTCGTCGCCTCGCTCGGGATGGCGGTCAGGGTCGCCCAGATGCAGGACGACGGCACCTTCCGCGACGAGCAGGCGGCCCTGGCCAAGCGACAGGCCACCCTGATGCTGCGCGACGCGGTCGCCCGGGCCCGGGAGGTGTTCGGCGGCAACGGGATCCTGCTGGAGAACAAGGTCGGCCGGTTCTTCAACGACGCGGAGGCCCTCTACTCCTACGAGGGCACCAAGGAGATCAACACCCTGGTCGTGGGGCGCGCGGTCACCGGGATCGGGGCGTTCGTGGGACGGAGGCCCGCGAAGCACTGAGCACCGCCAGGGCGTCGCGCAGCGCCCGCAGCCCGGTGACGGCGGGGTCGTCACCGGGCAGCGCCGCGAGATGGGCGTCGACGCACTCCCGGTACAGGCCCGCCAGGTGGTCGGTCAGCAGGGTCCAGGCCGCCACCCGCTCGCCGAGCGCCCCGTCGCGCCACCGCAGGGCGGCCCGGGCCAGGTCGCGGTGGGCGCCGTCGTAGGAGGCGACGGCGGCGTCGTTGCGGCCGATCTCCCCGGTCGTGAGGGTGTGCAGGAACCGGACCGGGAACAGCACCGTCTTGGTGACCGCGCGCGGCCCGCGGGCCAGCAGTGCGGCCGGGTCGGCGACCCCGGCGAGCCAGGCGTCGTCGACGCGCTCGACGAGGAACCCGGCCGAGCCGCGGACCAGCTCGTCGTGGCCGGGCGGGACGGCCCCGTCGCGGACGTCGGTGCCGTGGCGCAGCACGCCGGAGTCGAGCAGGTCGAGCCGGTCGACGGCGGGCAGGCGGGCCGGTCGGCGCCCGGTGCCGTGGCACACGGTGTCCGGGTCGGCCCAGAACACCGAGAGCCGTTCGGCGAGCCCGTCGGTGCCCGCGGCCGCGTCCCGGGCCGCGGCGACGACGTCGTGCACCCGCGAGGCCGTGCCGCCGCCGGTCTCCCGCAGCACCAGGGCCAGGTCGACGTCGCTGACGGCGGGGGCGAACCCGCCGTGCGCGAGGCTGCCGAGCGTGTAGGCCGCCACCAGCTCGTCACCGAACTCGCGGCGGGCCGCGTCGGTCGCGGCGGCCAGCACCGCCTCGCCCCGCTCGTCGTCCGCCACCGGTCCAGCCTGCCACGCGGGGCCGTCGGACGACCGCCGGACGAACCGGAGGGCCCACCCGTCCCGCCGCGGGTTGCGCACCGCCGGCACCCGGGGATGATCACCGAGTGCTCTACATCGGACCGGTGGAGATCCCCGGGTCGGACGACCACGAGGGGTTCGTCAGCGCGGACACCGCCGACGGCCGCGCGACGGGGATCTGGAGCGACGCACGCCGCGCCCCGGCCGTCGCCTACCGCGCGGCCTGCGAGTGCGGCTGGCGCGACGACGTGGCGTTCGTCCCGGACCGGCTCGGCCACTCCGCGGCGCTGCGCGCGTTCGTGGACCACCACTTCACCCCGGTCACCGGCTCCCCCGCGCTCGACCCGGTGCGGCACTTCCTCCCGGCCTGGGCCGCCGTCGTCGGCGCGCGGGAGCTCGCGCCCGCGATGGCCTGAACGACCGGTTCGTGCACCTGCGGCCGGTTGTCGGCAGACTGCGAGGATGTCCGCCCCACACCGCCACGCCGCGCCCGACGTGACCCGCTCCACCCCCGTCCTGGCCCTGCGGGTGCTCGCGACCGCGTCGGTCGTCGTCCTGGCCTGGCAGTTCGTGACCGCCGCCGGTCTGTTCACCGGCGGCGACGTCGGTCCGCACGGCACCGGCGCGATCGTGCTGCACGTCGTCACCGGGCTCGCCGCGGCGGCCGCGGTGTGGCTGCGTGTCGTCACCGCCGGCGCGTGGTGGCCGTCGGTCCTCGCCGCGGCGGTCTTCGCGTTCACCTTCGTCCAGGCGTGGTTCGGCGACATCCCGGGCCTGATCGTGCACGTGCCCGGGGCGATGGCACTCGTGGCCGGGTCGGTGTGGCTGGCCGCCTGGTCGTTCCTCCGGACCGGCTGACGACCCGGACGGCCGGTGACGTGGGTCACCCGAACCACGTGGCCGCTCCGTCCGAACCCGACCGGGGTGGTCCGTCCGATTCGGCGCGCGCGATCACGGCACCCCCCCTACCCTCGACAGGACCCGGCCCGGGTTGTGCCCTCGGCCCCCGACCGGGTCCGGACACCGACGTCCGGCCGCTCACCACCCCAGGCGACCCGACGGGAGGCCGCGCGATGTTCGTGGAGACCGGGCAGGACCGGCGGCTCGAGCACGTCCCCACCCACCCGGACTGGGTCGCGGAGATCCGCGGCCGGGTCCGGGCCCACGTCGACGAGACCGTGCGGCTCCGGTGCGCCGAGCACGTGCACTCGATGCGCGGTGCGGACTTCGTCGCCGGGGTCCTGAGCGACTTCGTCGGCCGGGGCAAGTACCTGCGGTCGATGTTCGGCTACCTGGGCTGGCGGGCCGCCGCCCCGGACTCCCCCGCCGCGCTGGCGGCCGTGTCCGGGCTGGAGCTGCTGCACGCCTTCGCCCTGCTCCAGGACGACGTCATGGACCGCTCGCAGATGCGCCGCGGCCGCCCGACGGTGCACGTCCAGCTCGCCTCCTGGCACCGCGGCCAGGGCATGTCCGGCTGCCCGGACCGGTTCGGCGAGTCCGGCGCGGTGCTGCTGGGCGACCTGTGCCTGGTGTGGGCCGAGCAGGCGATGCGTGAGAGCGGGCTGCCGCGTGCGGTGCTCGAGCGCGGCTGGCCGCGCTACGACGAGATGCGCTCGGAGCTGGCCGTCGGACAGTTCGCCGACCTGCTCAACGAGGCCCGCCGCGTTCCCACCCTCGACGAGGTGATGGACGTGCTGCGCCGCAAGTCCGGCAACTACACCGTCCGGCGCCCGCTGGAGCTCGGCGCCGCGATGGCCGGGGCCGGGCCGGAGCTGCTCGCGGCGCTCGGCGACTACGGGACGATGGTCGGCGAGGCCTTCCAGATGCGCGACGACGTGCTGGGCGTGTTCGGTACCGACGCCACCGGCAAGTCCGCGGGCGACGACCTGGCCGAGCGCAAGGCCACCAGCCTGGTCGTGCTGGCCCGCGAGGTCGCCGGACCGGCCACCCGGGGCGCCCTCGACGCGCTGCTCCACGGCTCGGACGAGGCCGACGGCCCGGTCGACGTCGCCGCGGCGCGGGTGGCGATCGAGTCGACCGGGGCCCGCCGCCGCATCGAGGAGCTCATCGCCACCCGGGTCCAGGGTGCACTGCGGCTGGTCGACGGCGCGGTCGCCGACGGGGTGCTCGGCGACGACGTCGCCGCGGTGCTGCGCGCGATGGCCGTGCGCTGCGCCGACCGGGTCTCCTGACCGGGGCCGCCCCCGCGAGTGGCTGCGGTGCAACAGGATGCGACCCGACGCGCCGCGCGACGCCGGCGGTCCTAGGCTCGCGGACATGGTCGACCGTTCCCCGTCCCGTCCCACCCGCCCCGGAACCGTCGGCCGTGCGGGCCTGCCCCGCGAGCAGGTCCCCTCGCACTTCGACGACGGCGCGGCCGACTACGACCGCCTGGTCGGGATGAACCCCGGCTACCACGACCACCTGCGCGCCTCCGCGGCCCGGATGCGGCTCCCCCGCGACGGCGCCGGGCTGCGTCTGCTCGACGCGGGCTGCGGCACCGGGGCCTCCACCGCGGCGCTGCTCGGTGTCGCCCCGCGCGCCGAGATCGTCGCCGTCGACGCCTCGGCCGGGATGCTCGAGCGCGCCCGCACCAAGCCGTGGCCGGCGTCGGTGCGGTTCGTGCACTCGACCGCCGAGGCCCTCGCCGAGAACGGGGTCGAGGGCCCGTTCGACGGGATCCTCGCCGCCTACCTGCTGCGCAACCTCGACGACCCGGACGCCCAGCTGCGCCGCTTCCACGACCTGCTGCGCCCGGGCGGGGTGCTCGCACTGCACGAGTACTCGGTCGCCGACTCCCCCCGCGCCCGGCTGTCCTGGCACGCGGTCTGCTGGGGGATCATCGTGCCGCTCGGCCGGATGACGACCGGCGAGACCGCGCTGTACCGGCACCTGTGGCGCAGCGTGAACACCTTCGACGGCATCGGCCGCCTGCGCGACCGGGTGCGCGCCGCCGGGTTCGACGCCGTGCACTCCGAGACCATGACCGGCTGGCAGAACGGCGTCGTGCACACCGTGCTCGGGACGCGGTCGTGACCGCCCGCCCGACCGACCCGCGCCGCGTCCGCCACGAGCCCGCCGGTGGCCTCGGCGACGCCGGGCAGCTGGGGCGGCGGCCGCGGGCGGTCGTCGTCGGGGGCGGGATCGCCGGGCTGGCCGCGGCGACCGGGCTGGCCGAGCGCGGCGTCGTCGTCGAGGTGCTGGAGCGCGAGCCCTACCTCGGCGGCCGGGTCGGTGGCTGGTCGGAGACCCTGCCCGACGGCACGCCGGTGTCGATGAGCCGCGGCTTCCACGCGTTCTTCCGGCAGTACTACAACCTGCGCGCGCTGCTGCGCCGCGGCGACCCCGGACTGGAGCGGCTGGTGCCGCTGGAGGACTACCCGCTCGTCGACGCCCAGGGGCGCCGGGACACCTTCCGCGGGTTGCCGCGCACGCCCCCGTGGAACGCCGTGCTGTTCGCGCTGCGCAGCCCCACGTTCCGCCCGTCGGACCTGCTGCGGCTCGACGCCCGCGCCGCCGCGCCGCTGGCCGCGGTCAGCGTGCCCGGCATCTACGAGGCGATCGACCACCTCGACGCGCAGACCTTCGTCGAGTCGATCAACTTCCCGCCCGCGGCCCGGCACCTGGCGTTCGAGGTGTTCTCCCGCAGCTTCTTCGCGCCGCCCTCGACGATGTCGGCCGCCGAGCTCGCGACGATGTTCCACATCTACTTCCTCGGCTCCTCCGAGGGTCTGATGTTCGACGTGCCCGACGCCGGCTTCGACACCGCGCTGTGGGAGCCGCTGCGCCACTACCTGACCACCCGCGGTGTCACGTTCCGGACCGGGGTCGCGGTGTCCTCGGTGGAGCGGTCCCCGGTGGACGGTGTCGGCAGTGGACGGTTCCACGTGAATCATCGCGACGGCGGCGGCAGCGAGGCGGACGCGGTCGTGCTGGCCACCGACGTGCGGGGGCTGCGCGACATCGTCGCCGCCTCCCCCGGCCTGGGCGACCCCGCGTCGGCCGTCGACGGTCCGGACGCGCTCGCCCGGTGGCGCGACGACGTCGCCGCGCTGGGCAGCGCCCCGCCGTTCCTCGTGCAACGGCTCTGGCTCGACCGGACCGTCGACGCGACCCGGCCGCCGTTCCTCGGCACCGGCGGGCTCGACCCGCTCGACAACGTCTCCGTGCTGGACCGCTACGAGCGCGACGCCGCGGGCTGGGCCGCCCGGCACGGCGGGTCCGTCGTGGAGCTGCACGCCTACTCCGCGGCTCCGCCCCCGGGCGTCGACGACGACACCTGGACCGCCGACCTGCGCCGGCGCTCGGTCGCCCGGCTGCACGAGCTCTACCCGGAGACCGCCGGCGCCGGGGTGGTCGGCGAGCTCGTCCAGTGGCGCGAGGACTGCCCGATGTTCGGCGTCGGCGACTTCGCGCGGCGGCCCACCGTCGCCACCCCCGTGGACGGCCTGGTGCTGGCCGGCGACGGCATCCGGATCGACCTGCCGGTCGCGCTCATGGAGCGCGCCGCGAGCACCGGCTGGCAGGCGGCGAACCGGCTGCTCGCCGGCTGGGGCCTGGCCGGCCACCCGCTCGAGACCGTCCCCACCAGCGGCCGCCTCGGTCCGCTGCGGCGCGCCGCCGAGTACGCGATGCGCACCTGACACCCGTCGAAGGACACCACGTCATGACCCTGCTCTCCCGTCTCACCGCGCACTGGCCGTCCCACTGGCCGCTGCAACCGCTGCCGTCCCAGAAGTGGGCGGCGCAGAAGCCGACCTACGCCGGCGCGGACCCGAAGCTGATCTCGGCCGCGCTGGAGCGGGCGCAGGCGCGCCCGTCGGGGAACTGGTTCGTGGTCGCCGCGAGCCGGGAGATCCGCGGCGACCGGCCGCTCGGCGTGCGCATCGGCGGGGTCGAGCTCGTCGCGTGGCGGGAGGAGGACGGGACGGTGCGCGTGGGTCCCGGCGCCTGCCCGCACCTCGGTGCGCCGATGGCGCTGGCGGCCGTCGACTGCGGCGAGCTGGTGTGCCGCTGGCACGGGCTGCGCCTGGGCGCCCGGTCCGGCCCCGGCTGGGCGGTGCACCCCGTCCACGACGACGGGGTGCTCGTCTGGGCGCGGCTCGACGACGTCGGCGGTGAGGAGCCGACCGACGCCCCGGTCGTCCCGGCCCGCCCGGCCGGCGCGGTCCTCGACGCCGTGACCACCCTGGTCGGGGTGTGCGAGCCCGAGGACATCGTCGCCAACCGGCTCGACCCGTGGCACGGCGCCTGGTTCCACCCGTACTCGTTCCAGAAGCTGACGGTGGACTCCGCGCCCGCCGTCACCGACGTCGACGAGTCCGACGACCGCTTCCTGGTCACCGTCACCTTCAAGGTCGGTCCGGGGCTCGGCGTCCCGGTGCGGGCGGAGTTCGTGTGCCCGGAGCCGCGGACGGTCGTGATGCGCATCGTGGAGGGCGAGGGCGTCGGCTCGGTCGTCGAGACCCACGCGACCCCGCGCGGCACCGACCGCGACGGGCGGCCCCGGACCGCGGTGATCGAGGCCGTCGTCGCCGGGTCGGACCGGCCCGGGTTCTCCGTCGCCTCGAAGCTCGCCCCGGCGATCCGCCCGGCGATGGCCGCGGCCGCCACCCGGCTGTGGCGCGACGACCTCGACTACGCCGAGCGCCGCTACGCGCTGCGCGCCCGGTAGGACCGTCGGCGCTGGGCGAAGCCGCGCCGGGCCACGGTGACGGCCGGCACCGAGACGACCGCCACCGACACCATGGAGTACGCCGGTGAGACCGGCGACCCCGTCGTGTCGAGCAGGGTCGTGAACACCAGCGGTGCGGTGCCGCCGACCTGCAGGACGCCGACGTTGTAGGCGATCGACATCCCGGCGGCGTGCAGCTCGTCGCGCACGGCCACCAGTGCTCACGGTGTCGGTCACGGCGGCGCTCAGAACGCATCCGCCGTCCGGGGCGTCGTGGCGAGTGGAGCAGGGCCGGCGCGGTGGATCGGGGCCACCGGAGACGGGGCTGGACGTTCATGATCAGTTTCTCGGAGGGGATCGGTGCCACATACGGCACCGATCCCTTCCCGGACGACGATCATGGGTCCCGCCCACCCTGGAGCGTCCACGCCACGCGCAGCCGGTCGCGGACGCGGGGCCGGCGGAGTCGTCAAGCCACCGGCAGCCCGGCCGGTCCGGCCTTGCGCAGCTCCCGCGGAGGCCTCCCGAACCAGCGCCTCGACGCACGGGACAGCGCCGACTGCTCCGCCAGCCCGATCATCGCCGCGACCTGGGTGAACGGCAGGTCGGTCCGCAGGATCAGGCGCTCGGCGGTGTCCCGGCGGGCGTCGTCGACGACCTGCTCGAACGTCGTCCCCTCCACCGCGAGGTGACGTTGCAGCGTGCGGGGGTGCACCCGCAGCAGCCGGGCGACGGAGCCGATCCGCACCGGCCCAGACCCCAGCGACCGGTCGACGGCCGCCCGTACCCGGTCGGTGACGGTGCGCCCGGGCCGGTCGAAGTGGGTCTCCAGGTACTCGATGGCGATGGCGCGCACGGTCTCGTCGCCGCCGGCCAGCGGGCGTCGCACGAGGTCGGCGGGCACCCGCAGCACGGCGGCGGGCCGGTCGAAGCGGACCTCGGCGCCGAAGAACTCCCGGAAGCGGTCGGCGTCGGCGGGAGCGGTGTGCGGCAGGTGCACCGACCGCAGCCCGTAGGGCCCGCCCGACAGCAGCCCGACGATCCGGTGCAGCACCCCCACCCCCAGGTCGGCGACCTGCGGCGGGAGCGGGTCGGTGCTGCCGTACTCCAGCCCGGTCACCCCGGCGACGCCCTCCGGGTCGGCGACGGCGCCGATCGTCAGTGCCGGGCTGTGCACGTAGAGGTAGCGCGAGGCGCAGTCGAGCGCGTCGCCGAGGGTCGCCGAGTTCTGGACGGCGACGGCGAGCGGCCCGAGGATCTCCGGGCCCTGCCGCTGCGCGAGGCGCAGGCCCAGGTCGCCGCACCCGAGCTCGGCGGCCGCGGTCTCCAGCACCCGGGCCACCGACCGGGTCGGGACCAGCGCGTCCGGGTCGGTCCCCTCGACGGCGTCGATCGGGATGCGGAACCGCGCGAACAGCTCCGCTCCGTCGCCGCCCAGCTCGCCGACCAGCGCGACGAGCCCCCGCAACGCCCTCGCCCGGGTGAGTGATCCGGTGCCCATGTCGTACGAGGGTAAGTTGTTGTCGCGCCGAGTCAAGTTACTCCGGGTAGGTTTGGGGCAGACTGGATCTCGGTCGAAGAGGTAGTCAGCGCGGACGCGCCCGATGAGGAGGACCACATGACGCAGGCCGGCACGACGCCCGCTCCGGACAGCACCGCCGTCGAGCACCGCGACGTGATCATCGTCGGAGCCGGGCTCTCCGGCATCGGCGCCGCGGCCCGGCTGCACCAGGAGCTGCCCGGCAAGGACTACGCGATCCTCGAGGGCCGCGAGAACATCGGCGGCACCTGGGACCTGTTCCGCTACCCGGGCATCCGCTCGGACTCGGACATGTTCACCCTGGCCTACCCGTTCCGGCCGTGGCGCGAGCCGAAGTCGATCGCCGACGGCGCCGACATCCGCCGCTACATCACCGAGACCGCCCGCGAGTACGGCGTGACCGAGCGGATCCGCTTCGGCACGAAGGTCGTCGGTGCGTCCTGGGACTCGGCCACCGCGCGCTGGACGGTGGACACCACCACCGCGCAGGGCCCGAAGCGCTACACCTGCTCGTTCCTGTTCATGTGCTCGGGCTACTACGACTACGACAAGGGCTTCCAGCCGGAGTTCCCGGGCCGGGAGGACTTCGCCGGCACCTGGGTGCACCCGCAGTTCTGGCCGGAGGACCTCGACTACACCGGCAAGAAGGTCGTCGTCATCGGGTCCGGCGCCACCGCCGTCACGCTGATCCCCTCGCTGGCCGCGAAGGCCGGGCACGTCACGATGCTGCAGCGCTCGCCGTCGTACCTGACGGTGCTGCCCAGCAAGGACCCGGTCGCCGACCAGCTGCGCCGCTTCCTGCCCGCCACGGTCGCGCACGCGATCCTGCGCCTGCAGTACGTGACGCTGACCCAGGCGTTCTACCAGCTCGCGCGGCGCCGCCCGGAGCGTGTCAAGAAGGTGCTGCGCGGCCTCGCGCTGAAGTTCCTCAAGGACGAGTCCTACGTGGACAAGCACTTCACCCCGAGCTACGACCCGTGGGACCAGCGCCTGTGCGTCATCCCGGAGGGCGACTTCTACAAGTCGATCAATCGGGGTGAGGCCTCGGTCGTCACCGACCACATCGAGCGGATCACCGAGAAGGGCATCCGGCTCCGGTCGGGCGAGGAGCTGGAGGCCGACGTGATCGTCTCGGCGACCGGCCTGTCGCTGAGCCCGCTGGGCGGCATCACGATCCACGTCGACGGCGAGCAGGTCGACATCGGCAAGACCGTCACCTACCGCGGCCTGATGCTGTCGGGCCTGCCGAACCTGGCGTTCTGCATCGGCTACATCAACGCGTCCTGGACGCTGCGCGCCGACCTCGTCGCCCGCTACGTGCCCAAGCTGCTCGCGCTGATGGACCGCGAGCGGATCGCCGTCGCCACGCCGGCGCCGACCGCGTCCCCGGACCGGCCGCTGCTCGACATCGAGTCGAACTACGTGAAGCGCTCGGAGCACCTGTTCCCGCGCCAGGGCCGCAAGGACCCGTGGCGGCTGCACCAGAACTTCTTCCTCGACGCCGTCGGGCTCGGCCGCGCCGACCTCAAGCGGGACATGATCCTCACCCCCGCCTCGGCGCTGGGGGCCCGCGACGCCCGCGTCCCCACCCCGACCGCGTCCGGCATCGCCGCGGACAGGGCCGCCACCCCGGCGACCGCACAGCAGGAGGTGGCCTCCTGATGGCCCGCTCACCGTTCCGCTTCGCCGAGGGCACCGCCGTCGTCACCGGTGCCGCCGGTGGCATGGGCGAGCACGTGGCCCGACTGCTCGCCGAGCGCGGCAGCGACCTCGTGCTCGTCGACCGCGACGGCGACCGGCTCGGCACCGTCGCGTCGGCGATCCGCGCGAAGCACCCCGGCCTGTCGGTGACCACCGAGACCGTCGACCTGGCCGACCGTGACGCCGTCGACGCGCTGTCGAGCCGGATCCTCGCCGGTCACCCGGAGATCAGGCTGCTGGTCAACAACGCCGGCGTCGCGCTCGGCGGGGACTTCGCCCGGCTGACCCTCGACGAGTTCGACTGGGTCATGGACGTCAACTTCCGCGCGCCGGTGCGGCTGACCCACGCCCTGCTGCCCGCGCTGACCGCACGGCCCGGCGCGCACGTGGTCAACGTGTCCAGCCTGTTCGGGCTGATCGCCCCGCCCGGGCAGTCGGCGTACTCGTCGTCGAAGTTCGCGATCCGCGGCTTCTCCGAGGCGCTGCGCGCCGAGCTCGCCCAGGTCGGCACCACCGTCACCACGGTGCACCCGGGCGGCATCAGGACCGGGATCGCCGCCGGCGCCCGGGTCGGGGTCAACATCCCGGCCGAGGAGGCCGAGCGCGGCAAGAAGGACTTCGAGAAGCTGCTGACCTTCCCCGCGGAGAAGGCCGCCGAGCTGATCGTCGACGCGATCGCGAAGCGCCGCCCGCGGCTGCTCATCGGGATCAGCGCGAAGGTCCCGGACCTGCTGGCCCGGCTCGCCCCGGCGAACAGCATCCGGATCTTCGCGAAGCTGGTGGGCGCCTCCGGGAACGCGAAGGCGGCGCGCACGCGATGACCCTCCCGCAGACCCGCTTCGTCGACGTCGGCGGCACCCGGATCCGGGTCCGCGAGACCGGCGACCCCGCCGGTGAGCCGGTCCTGCTGCTGCACGGGATCGGCCGCAGCCTGGAGGACTGGGACCCGCAGCACGAGTTCCTGTCCCGGTACCGGGTGGTCGCGCTCGACCTGGCCGGGTTCGGCCACTCCGACCGGGTGCCCGGCCCGGCGACGCTGGAGAAGCTCGCCGACACCGCGCTCGCCACCCTCGACGCGCTCGGCGAGACCCGCCCGGCGCACGTCATGGGCAACTCGCTCGGCGGCGCCGTCGCGCTGCTGATCTCCACCCGGCACCCCGAGCGGGTCGTCTCCCTGGTGCTGGCCGACCCCGCCGGGTTCGGTGCCGAGGTGACCCCGGCGCTGCGGGTCATCGGGGTGCCGCTGCTGGGCCGGTTCCTGCTCGGCCACCTGGACGCCAGGGCGGCGCGACGCTCGGAGCGGTCCCTGTTCGTCGACGGCTCCCTGGTCACCGACGAGCGGGTCGCCCGCGCCGTGGAGATCGCGCGGCGGCCGGAGTTCGCCCGGACCTTCGCCGAGGTCGCGGCCGAGCTGGGCACCGTCCGCGGGGTCCGGCCGGGCTGGCGGCGCGCGCTGCTCGACGCGTTCGCCCGCGCCCCGAAGCCGACCCTGGTCGTGTGGGGTGAGCGGGACCTGATCCTTCCCGCGGCCCAGCTGCGCGCGGCGGGCCGGCTCCCGCAGGTCACGACGCACGTGTTCGGCCGGGTGGGACACATGCCCCAGATCGAGGTGCCCGGCGCGTTCGCGACGCTGGCGTGCGATCACCTCGCCCGGGCGGGGCGGCGGACCAGCATCTCCAGCGACAGCCGCGCCGGAACCAGGTAGGGCAGGACCACGGCGGGCGGGCCGTGCACGGTCAGCCAGGTCCGGGTACCGGTCCCGGACGGCCGCACGCCGTGGTCCAGGCTCAGCCGCACCCGGTTCAGCGGGGAGGCACTGGCGCCGAGGGCGACGTCCCAGGCCCAGGTGCGGGCGCGCTCGTCGACCTCGGTGACCGCGAAGGACACCGTGACGCCGAGCGGGCCGCGGACCTGCCCGGTCACCCCGGGGCGTATCCGGTCCGCCGCGGTGTCGACACCGAGGATGTAGGGCGCCCACTCCGGCCAGCGGGCGGGCACGGCGTAGCGCTCCCAGACCTCGTCGGCGGGCTGCGGTCCGCGGGCGTGCAGTGTCAGGCGCATCGACGACGATCCTGACGGCTGCGCGCCCCCGCCGCGCGACGGGCCGGTTGCGGCCGTAGCGTCGGGTTCATGCGGATCGCCCCCTGGCTGGCCGCCCTGGTCACGCTCCCCCTGCTCGCCGCCTGCGGCACCGGCCCCAACCCGGTGACCAACGCGCTGTCCGGCGCCGAGGCCCCGGTCGCCGCGGCGGGCGCGGACCTGGTGCCGGTCACGGTGTCGGTGCCGCCCGGGGCCGCGACCGCCCCGTTCGACGAGCCCCGCGAGGCCCTCGTCCCGGCCGGGTGGACGGTGTCGGTGTTCGCCCGCGTCCCGAACGCCCGGCTGGCCGTCTGGACCCCGGACGGCGAGCTGCTCGTCTCGGTGCCCGACGACGGCCGGGTGCTGGCGCTGTCGCGCACCGGTGAGCAGCGGCCGTTGCTCGACGGGCTCACCCAGCCGCACGGGCTCGCGTTCTCCCCGGACGGCGGCACCCTCTACGTCGCCGAGTCGAACCAGGTGTCGGCGTACGCCTGGGCGCGCGGCGCGGCGACCGGGCGGCGGGTCGTCGTCCCCGGCCTGCCCGATGCCAACTCCCCCGACCTGCGTGGCGCCTACGGCCACGAGCTGAAGTCGGTCACCGTCGGTCCGGACGGCGCGGTCTACGTCTCGGTCGGGTCGACCGGCAACATCTCGGTCGCCGACCGGGACGCCACTCCCCCGCGCGCGTCGATCCTGCGGATGCCGCCCACCGGCGGGCCCGCCGCGCCGTTCGCGACCGGGGTCCGCAACGGCACCGGGCTGGCCACCGCGCCCGACGGGTCGGTCTGGACCGCGGTCAACGGCCGCGACAACGTGCCCTACCCCTACGACCGGCCCTACGGCGACGCCGGCGCCTCGTCGTTCGGGAAGGTCGTCGACGGCTACGTCACCGACCATCCGGCCGAGCCGCTGGCCCGCCTCACCCCGGGCCGCGAGCTGGGCTGGCCGTTCTGCAACCCGGACCCGGACACCGACCCGGGCGTCGCCGGCTCCGCGCAGGACTTCACCGACGTCGGTCTGGTCGCCGACGCCGAGCTGAACCCCGGCGGGCGCGCGATGGACTGTGCGGCGCTGGCCCCCGTGGAGCAGTCCTTCCCGGCGCACTCGGCACCGCTGGGGCTCTCGTTCACCGACGGGGTGCTGCCCGCGCCGTACGCGGCCGGGGCCCTGGCCGGGGTGCACGGCTCCTGGAACGCCGACCCGCCGAGGGCCCCCGAGGTGTCGTTCTTCCCCTGGCGGGACGGGCGCCTCGGCGCGCAACAGACGCTGGTCGGCGGGTTCCAGGACCCGTCCGGAGCGCGCTGGGGCAGGCCGGTCGCGGCCGTCGCCGGGCCGGACGGCGCGGTCTACGTGACCGACGACGACGCCGGTGCGGTCTACCGGGTGGCCCCGCCCGGACGGTGAGCACCCGCCCGTGACCGGGACCGCAGTCGGCCCGGCCGCCCGCGGCGCCGGGGTAGGTTCACCCCGGTCACCCGAGGGCGGACGACCGGGGAGGGTACGGGCCGATGCGGATCGTGGACTGGGCCGGCGACGACGAGGGCGGCCCGGCGGTGGTCCTGCTCGACCAGCGCGCACTGCCCGGCGCGACCGAGCACCTGTACCTGCGCACCGTCGACGAGCTGATCGAGGCGATCCGGTCGCTGGCCGTGCGCGGTGCCCCGAGCCTGGGCATCACCGGCGCCTTCGGGGTCGCGCTGGCCGCGCACCTGCACGGCACGGCGACGCCGGTCGCCGTCGCCGCGGTGCGGGCCGCGGCCGAGCGGATCGCCGTCGCCCGGCCCACCGCCGTCCCGCTGGGGCTGGGGGTGGCCCGGGCCCTGGAGGCGCTCGACGACGGCCCGGCCGCGGTGCTCGCGCAGGCCCGCGCCGTCGCCGCGGAGGCCGCGCGGGTCAACGCCGCGGCGACCGCCCGGGCCGCGGACCTGGCGCAGGAGCTGTGCGCGGACCGCCCGCTGCGGGCGCTGACGGTGTGCAACACCGGCCCCCTGGCCACCGGCGACGGCGGCACCGCGCTGGGGGCGGTCCTGCGGCTGCACGAGCGCGGCGCACTGGCCGAGGTGCTGGCGTGCGAGACGCGCCCGCTGCTGCAGGGCGCGCGGCTGACCGTCTGGGAGCTCGCCGCGGCCGGGGCGCCGCACCGGCTGTGCGTCGACTCGGCCGGTCCCGCGGCGATCGCGTCCGGGCTGGTCGACGCGGTGTTCGTCGGTGCCGACCGGATCGCGGCCAACGGCGACGTCGCGAACAAGATCGGGACCTACATGCTGGCCTGCGCCGCGGCCCGGTCCGGGATCCCGTTCGTGGTGGTCGCGCCGGAGGAGACGATCGACCCGCACACCCCGACCGGGGCCGACATCGTCGTCGAGCAGCGGGGGGCCGAGGAGGTCCGTGAGCACGGCGGCACCCTGCTCACCCTGCCCGGGACCCCGGTCTACAACCCGGCGTTCGACGTGACGCCGTTCGACCTGGTGACCGCGATCGTCACCGAGGAGCGGGCGTGGGGACCGGGCTCGTCGCCCGCACCTTCGACCGCTGGGCCGCGAACCGCCCTCGCACCGCGCTGATCTCGGCGTCGGGCAGCAGCCGCGGCTCGCCGACGGCGCGGGCGCGCAGCCAGACGTCGCAGAGCCACTCCAGCTGGCGGGCGCCGTCGTAGGCGGCGCCGAGGGTGTCGCCGAGCACGAGCGTGCCGTGGTGGCCGAGGACGACGGCGGTGGACTCCCCCAGCGCCGCGAGCGCGTTCACGACCAGCTCACGGCTGCCGAACGGCGCGTACTCCGACACCCGCACGCCGTCGCCGAACATCGCGAGCTGGTAGTGCACGGCCGGGACGTGGTCGGACAGCGTCGACAGCGCGACCGCCGCCGGGGAGTGCGTGTGGACCACCGCGCCGGTGCCGGGCCGGGCCTGCGCGGCCACGTGCAGCGCGAGCTCGCTGGTCGGCTCCCGGGTGCCGTCGACGAGCGTGCCCTCCGCATCGACGAGCACGACGTCCGCGGCGGTCATCGTCTCGTAGTCCACACCGGACGGGGTGACCGCGATCAGGTCCCCGGTGCGCAGCGACAGGTTCCCCGAGGTGCCGACGACGAGTCCGTCGCGGACCATCCGGCGGGACCAGGTGCAGAGCAGATCGCGGGCGGGGGTGTGGTCGTGGGGCACCCGGGCAGGATCCCACGCCCACCCGACCGGGGGTCACACCTCCGGGTCGACCCGTGCCCGTCGGGGCGCGCCGGGTGCCGCCGGGGCCGCAGGATCGTGCCACCGCGGACGCCGGGCTCGGCCGGGACGCCACGCGGAGGGCGGTAGGACCCCGACCGCGCCGGCCCCCGGCGCAGGAAGCGAGCACATCGTGAGGACCGCCCTGCGTGCCGCCACCACCGCGGCGGGCGCCGTCGCCGCCGCACTCGCCCTGGCCGCCGTCACCGCCGGGACGGCGTCGGCGCAGCCCGCGCCGCCCGCCGAGCCGCCGCTGAGCCCCGCCAACCAGGCCGCCCAGTTCGCCTGCCTGCAGAAGTACCTGGACTTCGGGGCGCTGCCGGGGCAGTCGCTGGAGGACCCGGTGGCGTTCTCGCTGCTGGTCGCGAAGGCCGCCCAGGAGTGCGACGCGGTCCGGGCACCGGCCGCTCCCGCCGCCCCGGTCCCGGGGGCCTGACCGCGGGTCAGAGCAGGTCGCTGCGGCTGAGCACCCCGACCAGCACGTCCTCGGCGTCGACGACCGGGACGACCCGGAACCCGCGCCGGGACAGCAGGTCCTCGGCGTCGGTGAGCGGGTCGCCCGGGTGCACGACCTCGACGTCGCGGGTCATCACCTCCGAGACGGTGCGGGCCCGCAGCCGCCGGCCGCCGTCCAGGGAGCCGTGCATGAGGTCGGCCTCGGAGACGATGCCCAGCAGGTGGTCCCGGTCGTCGACGACCGGGACCGCGGTGAACCGGTAGGACAGCAGGACCTCGGCGGTCTCGTCGAGGGCCAGCTCCTGCGGGATCGCGACCAGCCCGCCGTCGGTCATCACGTCCGCGACCCGCAGCGACGACGTCGGCCGGCCGCCGATCCGGCCCGCACCGCGCGGCGCCATCGCCTCCGGCAGCGGCGCCACCGGCACGACACCGCCGATCCGGCGGGCGGTGCGGCGCAGCCGCCCACCGGAGTGCCGGTGCCGCAGCAGGTCGCTGCGGGTGATCACACCGACCAGGATGCCCTTGTCGACGACGGGCACCAGCCGCAGCTCGCCGTAGACCCGCATGCGGTGCGCGACGATCGAGACGTTCGTCGTCGGGAGCACCGACACGACCTGCTCGGTCATCGCGTCGCCGACGACGGCGTGCGGGTCGTCGCGGTGGCGCAGCACGTCGACCAGCGAGATCACCCCGACCAGGGAGAACCGCCGGTCGACCACGGGCAGGGCGGAGAACCGGGACTCCGCCATCCGCTCCTGCGCCCGGGCCAGCGGTGCGTCCGCCCAGATCATGACGACGCGTTCGGTCATGACATCGCGGGCACGCACCACCATGGACGCACCGTAACCACGGCGACGGTGCGTCCGCCATCGCTCACCGTTCGAGGTGGCCGAACCGGTGCCGGGTGCGGCTGACCGCCTGCTCCCGCAGCACGGACGGCATCTCCCGGCGTCCGTCCAGCACCACCGGGGTGTCCACGACCGACGCGCCCACCTGGGCGGCGGCCGCCCGCAGACCGTCGGGCACGGTGCCCAGGGCCCGGATCCGCTCGCCCGCGACGGGGACGAGCCCGTCGCCGCCGTGCACCCCGCCGGGGACCTCGCCCGGCGGGATCCCCGGCCCGTGCAGCCGGACCGGCACCCCCGCGGTGGCCGCGGCGAGCAGCACCCGCAGGACGTCGGCGCGGGCGGCACCGACGCCGCACCACAGCGTCGCCGACGGGGCGGGCCGGTAGCGGAACACGTTGGACTCCGCGGCCAGCCCGGTCGGGTCGTGCTCGACCCCGAACTCGGTGTCCCACGCGCGGGCGTCGGAGGCGGCGGCGCGGGCGAGGCGGTCGCGGGCGGCCGGGTCGAGGTCGGCCGCCGCGGCCAGGACGCGGTCCGCGGCCGGGCCGGACGTCGGTCCCGGCCCGGGGAGGTCGCCGTCGTGCCAGGTACCGAACTGGGCGACGTAGTTGGGTCCACCGGGCTTGGCACCCGGGCCGAGCACCGAGCCCTTCCAGCCGCCGAAGGACTGGCGCTGCACGATCGCGCCGGTGATGTGCCGGTTGACGTAGGCGTTGCCGACCTCGACGCGGTCGAGCCAGTGCGCGATCTCGTCGGAGTCCAGGGAGTGGATGCCGCCGGTGAGGCCGAAGCCGGTGTCGTTCTGCCAGGCGATCGCCTCGTCGAGGTCGCGGGCTGCCATCAGGCCGAGCACCGGGCCGAAGCACTCGGTGCGGTGGAACCAGCTGCCCGGCGACACCCAGGCCCGCACGCCCGGTGTCCACACCGTCTCCGAGACCCGGCGCGGGCGCACCAGCCACCGCTCCCCCGGCTCCAGCGTGGTGAGCGCCCGGTGCAGCTTCGCCGAGGGCGCCTCGATGAGCGGGCCCATGGTCGTCGCGAGGTCGGTTCCCGGGCCGACGTGCAGGGTGGTGACGGCGTCGACGAGCTGGCGGCGCAGCCGCCTCCCGGTGGCCGAGCCGGTCGCGGCGGGGCCGACGAGGATGGCCAGCGACGCCGCGGAGCACTTCTGCCCGGCGTGCCCGAACGCCGAGCGCACGAGGTCGGCGACGGCGAGGTCCGGGTCGGCGGCGGGGGTGATGACCAGTGCGTTCTTGCCGCTGGTCTCGGCGACGAGGTTCAGGTCGGGCCGCCAGGACCGGAACAGCGCGGCCGTCTCCGACGAGCCGGTGAGCACGACGCGGTCGATCCCGGGGTGGGTGACGAGCCGGCGTCCGGCGTCGGCCTCGTCGGTGGGCAGCAGCTGCAGTGCCTCGCGCGGGATCCCGCCGCGGTGCAGCGCGGCCACGCCGGCCTCGGCGCACTCGCGGACCTGCGGGGCGGGCTTGAGCAGCACCGGGGCGCCCGCGGCGAGCGCGGCGAGGCAGCCGCCGAGCGGGATCGCGACCGGGAAGTTCCAGGGCGGGGTCACGACCACGACCCGGTCCGGGGTGAACGGGGCGCCGTCGAGCTCGGCGGCGCGCTCGGCGTAGTAGGCGGCGAAGTCGACGGCCTCGGAGATCTCGGGGTCGGCCTCGGCGACGGTCTTGCCCGCCTCGTGCAGCATCACCGACAGCAGCGTGCCGCGGGCGGCGGCCAGCGCGCGGGCGGCGCGGTGCAGCGTCGCGGCCCGCTCCGCGGCGGGGACGTCGCGCCAGCCGCAGGTGCGGGCGCGCTCGACCGCGGCGTCGACCGCGGCCGGGTCGGTGACGACGGGGACCTCGGTCCGGGCGACGGCGGTCGTCGCGGCGCGACGGGCCCACTCCCGGTTCGCGGGCAGTGACGGGTCGGTGTCGGGCTCGGCGCGGAACCCGGCCGGCACCGGGTCCCCGGGCAGCGGGCCGTCGGTCCCGACGGGTGCGGACACGGTGCGGTCCTGGGTGCGGCGCGGGGTGTCGGCGACGGCGTCGCGGTCGCGCACCGAGGCGAGGAACCGCTCCTGGTAGGTCGCCGGACCGCCCGATCCGGGGGCGAACAGCGTGTACAGGTAGCCCTCCGGCGAGGCGTTCTCCTCCAGTCGCCGGACCAGGTACGACACGGCGGTGTCGAAGTCGCCGCGGTGCACGACGGGGGTGTAGAGCACCAGCTGCGAGCCCGGCCCGGACTCCGGCAGGTCGCCCGCGACGGCGTCGGCGAACGCGGGGGCCATGCCCTGCAGCATCTCCAGGTCCAGCTGGGCCCGGGCACCGCGGGCGTCGGCCAGCTCCAGGGCGAGCGCGACGTGGTGCAGGTGGTGCGACGCGACGCCCAGGCGCATCCCGTCGGCGTGCGGGCCGCCGATGCCGCGGTCGAGGAGCCGGACGTAGTTGGCGTCGACCTCGGCCTTGGTGGCGTACGGCGCCTGCGGCCAGTCGTGCAGCTCGGCGTCGACCCGTTCCATCGCCAGGTTCGCGCCCTTGACCAGGCGCACCTTGATCGGCGCCCCGCCCGCGGCGGCACGGCGGGCGGCGAACTCCCCGAGCTCGTCGAGCGCGGCGACGGAGTCGGGCAGGTAGGCCTGCAGGACGATCCCGGCGGGCAGGTCGTGGAACTCCGGGCGCGCCAGCAGCGTGGTGAACAGCACGACGGTGAGGTGGAGGTCCTTGTACTCCTCCATGTCGAGGTTCACGAACACGCCGTGCTCGCGGGCGGCCCGGTAGAGCGGCAGCAGCCGGTCCACGAGCAGGTCGCGGCTGCCCTCGAGGTCCCACGGCACGAGCTGGGCGACGACCGAGGACGCCTTCACCGACACGTGGTCGACGCCCGGCCGGCGCAGCAGCGCGATCGTGCGGGCGAGGCGCCGGTCCGCCTCGTCGTGGCCGAGGACGGCCTCGCCGAGCAGGTTGAGGTTCAGCCGGTGCCCGTCGCGCCGGGCCGCGGCGAGGCGGCGGTCCAGGCCGCGCCCGCCCGCGTCGACGATCAGGTGCCCGACCAGGCTGCGCAGCCGCGACCGCGCCGCGGGCACGACGACGTGCGGCAGCGCCGTCGCCAGCCGGCCGCCGGCCCGCAGCAGCAACCGGTCGGTGCCGGTGACGAACGCGGGCAGTGCGGCGCCCGCCCCGGCGAGCCGGGCCAGCTCACGGGCCGCGACCCGGTCGTCGGCGGGGCGGGCGACGCGGTCGACGAAGCGCAGCGTGAAGTCGACCCCGGCGGGGTCGTGCATCAGCGCGGCCAGCCGCTGCGTCGGGTCCGCTCCGCGGCCGGAGCCCGACGACGGTGCGGTACCGGTGCGCTCGGTCCAGCGGCGGACGCGCTCGACGGCGCGCCCGGTCAGCGCGTCGTCGAGGGCGGGGACGGGGTGGGTGGGGTGCACGCTCACCCGCCCAGTCTGGACCCGCTGTCAGGACCGTGTCACGTCGACGGTGCTGACAATCCGGTGACGACCGTGGTCAGGACTCCGTGAGATCGGTGCCGGGCAGCGGCCCGAGCAGGGCGAACGCATCCAGATAGGGCTCGACGTCGCCGCGCTCGGTCCAGGCCCGCAGCTGCGCCGCCGACCGGCGGGTGACCAGGGCACGGGCCAGCTCGAAGTCCGGGGCCCGCACGACGACCGCAGCCCCCGCCTCGTCGCCCGCGGACACCCAGCGGCGGCCGTCACCGACCAGGGCGATCGACGCCCGGTCCCCGACCGCGCCGGCGAACCGGCCCAGGAACGTGTCCATGACCGCGTAGAGGCCGGGGGTGTGCTGCCCGCCGGGCTCGCGCAGGGCACCGCGCAGGTCCTGCTCGTGGATGATCACGTCGCCGAGCGGGCGGGTGTTGTGGGCCGCCATCCAGTCGCGCAGCGGGCCGGTCAGCGACTCCCACTCCGCGACGAGTGCCGCCACGTCGTGGTCACGCCGCGCCCGCACCTGCCGGTCCGTCCACTCCTCGTTGTGGTCGTCGGGCTCGTCGCCACGCACCACGTCCGCACCCAGGCCGACCATGTGCGAGAACAGGTCGCGCACCGTCCAGTCCGGGCAGGACGGGACCCTCAGCTCCGCGCGCTCGGGCGGCAGATCCCGCACCAGGTCGATGACCCGGCGTTGCGCCCGGGTCCACTCCTCGATCTCGTCGATACCGCTCACGGGCACCGATCCCACCACGACCGGGGCCCCTGTGCCGTCCCGTGGGTGTTTTGCCTGGACCGAGCCCGGGCACCTGGGGATCATCGAACCGGACACGACGGCGACGACGGTCACGGCGACTCCGCCGGACGGCACCGCCGGCACCGGGAACCACCCGGTGCGTCGGTGAGGAGAGGACGAGCGTGAGCAGCCCACCCCCGTACCCGGGTCGCCCCGGGGACCCGCAGGACCCGCACAACCTGGACCAGCCGACGCAGCAGAACCAGCCCTACGGCGGGCAGCAGTACGGCGAACAGCCCGGTCAGCCGTACGGGCAGCAGCAGTACGGACAGCAGCAGTACGGCGCGCAGGGCCACGACCCGGCCGCCTACCCGGACCGTCCGCCCGCCGGGCCGCCGGGGTGGCCGCAGGGCGGGGCGCCCACGACCCCGCCGCGCAACGGCATCGGGATCGCCGCGCTGGTGCTCGGCATCCTCGCCGTGCTGCTCGGGTTCTTCCTGGTCGGCGCCCTGTTCGGTGTCGTCGCGGTCGCGCTCGGCATCGTCGGGATCAGCCGGGCGTCCAAGGGCGCCGCCACCAACCGCGGGGTCGCGATCACCGGGCTCGTGCTCGGTCTGGTCGGCATCGTCATCGCGATCGCCGTCGTCGCCTTCGGTCTCAGCGTGTTCAACCAGGTCGGCGGGGACGAGTACGTCAGCTGCGTGCAACAGGCGGGCACCGACCAGTCCGCGATCGCGCAGTGCCAGCAGGACTTCGAGGACCGCCTCCAGGGGCAGCTGGACCAGGACGGCAACTGAGCCCGTGCCCGCGGGCCCCGTGGCCGGTCACCGGTCACGCGGGCCCGCGGCGTGGAACGGGCCCCCCGCACCGAACACCAGCCGGGCGAACCGCTCCCCCATCCGCAGGTGCGCCTCGGGACACGGGTGCAGCCGGTCGGGCAGCGGCAGCTCGGCCGCGTCGGCGTCCCCGTAGAGCTCACGGCCGTCGAGGTGGGACAGCGCCGGGTCCTGCGGGGTGCGGCCGGCCACGACCCGGGCGAGCTCCTCGCGGATCACCGACAGCGTCAGCTTCCCCGCCGCCACCTCGGCCGGGTCGCCGGTCGCGCGGAACCGCAGCCGCCCGTCGACGACCTCCGGCGCGCCTGGGCCCGGGGTGTGCTCGTGGATCGGGCACAGCACCGGGGACACCACCAGCAGCGGGGTGTCGGGGTGCCCGTCGCGGATCGTGTCGAGGAACCCGTGCACGGCGGGGGCGAACGCCCGCCGGCGCATCAGGTCGGCGTTGACGACGTTGATCCCGATCTTGACGCTGATCATGGCGGCAGGGGTGTCGCGCAGCGTGCGGGCGACGAACGGGTCCAGCATCGCGCTGCCGGAGAACCCCAGGTTGACCAGCTCGACCCCGGCGGTGCGGGCGGCGAGCGCGGGCCAGGTGGTGCTGGGCCCCGCGGCGTTGCTGCCCTGGCTGATCGAGCTGCCGTGGTGCAGCCATACCGGGCGCCCACCGGTCGGGACGACGGCGACCGGCGCGTCGGTGCGCAGCGCGACGACCTCGGTGATCTCGTTGTGCGGCAGCCAGATCTCCACGAGCGCGTCGCGGCCGGGCAGGGTGAACCGCACCGGACCGGGCGGGCCGTCGGTGACCGCGACCTCCCCCGTCGCCGGATCGGTCATCAGGAGCTTGCCGCCGGAGGTCGTGGCGCTGCCCGCCGGCCGCCCGTCGACGATCAGGTCGCAGGCGCCGTCGGGCCGCAGCGGGGCACCGACGAGACCGATCCGGGTGCGCAGGGTCTCCAGCTCGACGGTCCGCGCGGCGGTGCGGAACACGACACGCACCCCGGACGGCTGGCTCTGCGCGCCGGCCAGCTGCGGGTCGGTGTTGCGGGCGCGGGCGGGGCCGGGCAGCCGCTGCGGGAGCAGGCCCCGTTCGCCGTCGACGACGTCGAGGACGCCGTGCAGCAGCTCGGGCCCGATCGCGGTGGTGATCACCCCGGCAGCCTGGCACGCGCGCGGCGCCGGTTCACCCGAGAATCGGGCGGTGCTGATCGCCGCCGTCGTCCAGACCGTCGCGACCGTGCTGCTGGCCGGGATCGCCTGGACCGTGCAGGTGGTGGTCTACCCGGCCTTCGCGCTCGTCCCGGCCGGGTCGTGGGCCCGCTACCACGCCGCGCACAGCCGGGCGATCACGCTCGTCGTCGGTCCGCCGTGGGTCGCGCAGGGGCTCGCGACGGCGGCGCTGCTGGTCCTCGCGCCCGGCGAGCCGCTGGTGTGGGTGGCCGCGGTGGCGGCCGCCGCGGGTGTCGCGGTGACGCTGCCCGCGGTGTCGCTGCACGGCCGGCTCGACCCGGCCGCGCACCCGGGGGACCTGCGTCGGCTGCTGCGGGTCAACCTGGTCCGTGCGCTCGTGTGGTCGGCCGGGTCCGTGGTGGGGGTCCTGCTGACGACCGCCTCCGGCGCGTGACCCAGGATGGCCGGGTGACTGCGACCGAGGACGAGCGCACGGCGGCCGACGACCGCGCGCACACCGGGGTGGAGCGCGTGCTGGTGATCGCCGCGCACCCCGACGACATCGACTTCTCCTGCAGCGGCACCGTCGCGGTGTGGACCGCGGCCGGGGTCGCGGTGACCTACTGCCTGGTGACCGACGGCGACGCGGGCGGCTTCGACCCGGCCGTGCCGCGCAGCGACATCGCGGGCATCCGCCGGGCCGAGCAGACCGCCGCGGCCGCCGAGGCCGGCGTCACCGACCTGGTGTTCCTCGGCCACCCCGACGGGCGGCTGACCGTCACCCTGGAGCTGCGCCGGGACCTGGCCCGGGTGATCCGGCAGGTCCGGCCGGACCGGGTCGTCGTGCCGCAGCCGGTGCGCGACCTGCGCAGCATGTACGGCAGCCACCCCGACCACACCGCGACCGGCGAGGCGGCCCTGTGCGCGGTCTACCCCGACGCGCGCAACCCCTACGCCTTCCCCGAGCTGGCCGAGGCCGGGTACGAGGCACACACGGTCGGCGAGGTGTGGGTCCTGGGGCCGGCCCCGGCCGACGACCCCGAGGGGGCACGACACGTCGACATCACCGACACGATCGACGTGAAGATCGCGGCGCTGCGCGCGCACGCGAGCCAGACCGCGCACATGACCGGCCTGGAGGACATGATCGGGCAGTGGTCCGGGTCGCTGGCGAAGCGGGCCGGGTTCCCGTCCGGTCGCCTGGTGGAGTCCTTCCACGCGCTCGACACGCGCTGAGGCCCCCGGGCCCGGGTGGGCTCAGGCGGCGGCGCGGATGCGGACGTGGGTGCCCGCGTCGTCGCCCCAGACGTGCAGCAGGTCGCAGAGCTGGCGGGCGATCCAGATCCCGCGCCCGTGCGCGCGGCCCGGGTCCGGCGGGGCCAGGCCGGGCAGCGGGTCGGCGAGCCGTCCGCCGTCGTGGATCTCGCAGACGACATCCTGCTCGGGCGTCCACAGCATGAGCCGCGCCGTGTGCGTCCCGTGGTGGACGGCGTTGGTGGCGACCTCGTTCACCGCGACGGTGACGTCCTCCGCACGGCTGTCGGGGAACCCCTGGCCGCGCAGTGTTTCGTCGACGGCGCGGCGCACGTCGCGCAGCTGCGTGGCGTCGAAGCGGAACTCCCGTGCGGGGGCGCCGAGCTCGGCGGGCACCGGGGCGCCGAGGCCGTCGAGCAGCCGGCGCGGGTCGGCGTCGACGCCGGTCGGGACGGGTCTGCCGTCGTCGAGGACGAACGGGTGCGCGCGCCGCACGACCTCGGCGACGGGCCCGGGCAGGTCGGCCGGGAAGAAGCAGAGCAGCCGCAGCGGCAGGTCGGCCAGGGCGAGCGCCGCGGCCGCCTCGACCTCGCCCCAGTAGGCGCCGCGTGGGTCGTCGAGGTCCGCGGAGTGCTCGACGACGACGGTCACGGTTCCCACGACCGCCCGGTGGCGGGCGCGCAGGACCCGGGCCAGCCGTGCCGCCTCGGTCTGGCCCGACGGGCCGTCGGGCCCGCAGTCGCGGCGCAGCCGCAGCAGCCCGGCGACGGCGTCCGCGCCGAGGGCCTCGGCGACCCGGCCGCGCAGCGCGACCTCGGTGACCGGGCGGAGCAGGGTCGCCACCGACCCGCCCGCGGCGAGCGCGTCGAGCACGGTGTCGGCGAGCCGGTCGGTCAGGTCGTCGTCGCCGTGCCGGCACAGGGCGTGCACCAGCCCGCTCACTCCGCCGCACCCCCGGCGAGGCCCAGCGCGTCGGCGGGGCAGAGGACGTGCCGCTCGCGGGTGCTCATCTCCAGCTGCGGGGCGAACCCCGCACCGCAGCGTTCGAGCAGCCGGGCCACACCGGGGCGCAGGTTCACCAGCCGCAGCCGCACGCTGACCGGGAGCTCGTCGGCGGCGTGCACGAGGCTGACCGCACCGGCGACGTCGACGAACCGCAGCGCGGACAGGTCCGCGGTCAGGGTCCCCTCGCCGACGTCGCCGCGCACGACCTGGTCGATCAGTCTGGCCAGCACCCGGCGGACCTGGGGCCGGTTGGCGTGGTCGACCTCGCCGGCCAGCCGGACCCGGGCCGGGCCGATCTCGGTGACGCGCAGCAGGCTGTCGTCGTAGAGCGGGGCGGCGGTCAGCTCGGCGGGGTGGAGGCTGCGCATCGTCGCGATGAGCTCGTCGGGGTAGCGCAGGTGGTCGTAGACGCACAGCGCGCGCAGCGGGTGGTCGCGGACGGCGTCGTCGAGCCTGCGGTCGTACTCGTCGAGCACCTGTCCCCCGGGCCGGCGCAACCCGTGGTCCATCTGGCCGCTGAAGCGCAGCCCGGCCCAGCCGTCGTCGAGGGCGGAGGTGATGTTCTGCTCCATCACCCCGGTCAGCTCGTCGAGCGGGGCGTGCACGGCGGCGCGGGTGAAGTCGCCCGGGACGAGCTGGAACTGCCCGGACCGCAGCGGGCCGGTCACGTCGACGCCGTCGTCGGCCAGGCGGGACAGCACCAGCCCGGCGGTGTCGTCGTCGAAGTAGGCGACCCGCTCCCCCGCCGTGAGCCCCTCGGCCAGGAACGCGGCGACGTCCTCGGCGAGCTGCTCGTCGCTGACCGGCACGGTCAGCACGTGACGGCGGGGATCTCGTACCGGTGCGGTCACACGTCACCCCCGTCGTGGCGTCCCCGACGGCCCCCCGACAGGTGTGACGCTGCGTACACGATAAGTGATCACGGGGTCCGCGGCGACCCGACGCTGTTGTTCAGGCGCGCCGAGGAGTAGAGTTAGCCGGACCGAACTCCGGTGTTCGGGGCGCACGGAGCGAGCAGGGGCCCGGGCGCCGATCAGGAGGTGGACGCCATGTTCCGAGCCGCTCCGCAGTCGCGGTCGACCGAGGTGCGCACGGTCGTGCTCGCCGGTGTGCTCATGGTGCTGCTGGCCGTCGCCACGATCGTCTCCGTGCCGCTGGCACCCACCGCCGTCACCCTGGTCCTGGCCGCCGCCGCGCTGGCCGTGCGGCCGCTGGTCGTCGCCCACGTGCGCCGCGGCGCCCGGGCCGAGCGGGTCGCCGCACACCGCTGAGGGCACCTACGGTGGGGTCCCGCGACCCGAGGAGCCCCATGACGACCGTCGGCGAGGCCGGCTGGCAGGTGCTGACCGCCCACGGCATCGACACCGTGTTCGGCAACCCCGGCTCGAACGAGCTGCCCTTCCTCGCGGCGATGCCCGACGGGGTGCGCTACGTACTCGGCCTGCACGAGGGTGCCGTACTGGGCATGGCCGACGGCTACGCCCTGGCCACCGGCGGCCCGGCGCTGGTCAACCTGCACGCGGCGTCCGGGTCGGGCAACGCGATGGGCGCGCTCACCAACGCCGTCTACTCCCACTCCCCGCTCGTGCTGACCGCGGGCCAGCAGGTGCGGTCCACGGTCGGCCAGGAGGTCATGCTGACCAACGTGGACGCGGCCGCGCTGCCACGCCCGCTGGTCAAGTACGCCGCCGAGCCCGCGTCGGCCCAGGACGTGCCGCGTGCGCTGTCCCAGGCGGTGCACACCGCGCTGCTGGCCCCCCGGGGGCCGGTCTACCTCTCGATCCCCTACGACGACTGGTCCCGCGAGGCGGGCCCGGACGCCGCGCACCTGCCGTCCCGGCGTGCGACCGCCGCCGCCGAGCTCGGCGAGGCGGCGCTCTCCGAGCTGGCCGGGGCGCTGGCCGGGGCGGCGAACCCGGTGCTGGTGCTGGGCCCGCAGGTCGACGCGGACCGGGCCAACGACCACGCCGTCGCCCTCGCCGAGCGGCTCGCCTGCCCGGTCTGGATCGCACCGTCGGCGTCGCGGTGCCCGTTCCCGACCCGGCACCCGGCGTTCCGCGGGATCCTCCCGGCCTCGGTGCGCGACGTGTCCGACCGGCTGGCCGGGCACGACGTCGTGCTCGTCGCGGGCGCGCCGGTGTTCCGCTACCACCAGTGGGTCCCCGGTGACCTGCTGCCGGCGGGCACCCGGCTGCTGCACCTGACCGCGGACCCGGCCGAGGCCGCGCGGGCCCCGATGGGCGAGGCGTGGGTCGGCCCGGTCGGCCCGGCGCTGGCCGCGCTCGCCGGACGGGTGCCCGCCTCCGGGCGGGAGCCGCTGCCGCCCCGGTCCGGGCCGCCCGCACCGCAGGGCGCCGAGGACCACGTGCCGCCGCAGCAGCTGTTCGCGCTGGTCCGCGACGCGGCCCCGGCCGGGACCGTGCACGTCTGCGAGTCCACCTCGACCATCGACGACTTCGTCGCCCAGGCCGATCTCACCGAGCCGGGCAGCTACCTGTTCCCCGCCTCCGGCGGGCTGGGGTTCGGGCTGCCCGCCGCCGTCGGGGCGCAGCTGGCCCACGGCGAGGCGCGCCGGGTGGTCGCACTCGTCGGCGACGGGTCGGCCAACTACGGCATCACCGCGCTGTGGACGGCGGCGCAGTACCGGGTGCCGGTGGTCTTCGTGATCCTGCGCAACGGCACCTACGGTGCGCTGCGCGGCTTCGCGGGGCTGCTGGGCACCGGGGAGACACCGGGCCTGGACGTCCCCGGCCTGGACTTCGTGAAGATCTCCGAGGGCTACGGCGTCCCGGCGGTGTCGGTGTCCGACGCCGCGTCGGCGGCGGCCGCGCTGAAGGACGCGTTCGCTGCCGACGGGCCGCGGCTGGTCGAGGTCGTCACGGCCCCGGGCGTGGCGTAGGCGCCCATCCCGTCGCCGCTCACACCGTGGCCAGCGCGGCGTAGCGGCCCGCGTCGGCGAGCAGCTCGTCGTGGCTGCCGGACTCGACGATCCGGCCGTGGTCGACGACGGCGATCCGGTCGGCGTCGCGCACGGTCGACAGCCGGTGCGCGATGGTGATCGTCGTGCGGCCGTGGGCCAGCGCGTCGAACGCGGCCTGCACGGCCCGCTCGGTGCGGGTGTCCAGCGCGCTGGTGGCCTCGTCGAGGACCAGCACCTTCGGGTCGCGCAGCAGCGTCCGGGCGATGGCGATGCGCTGCTTCTCCCCGCCGGAGAAGCGGTGCCCGCGCGACCCGACGACGGTGTCGTAGCCGTCCGTCAGGCCGGTGATCAGGTCGTGGACCTGTGCTGCGCGCGCGGCGGCCTCGATCTCGGCGTCGGTGGCGTCCGGACGGGCGTGGCGCAGGTTCTCCCGCACGGTGGCGTGCAGCAGGTAGGTGTCCTGCCCGACGACGCCGACGATCCGGGTGAGGTCGGCGGCGGCCATGTCCCGCAGGTCCACGCCGTCGATGGTGACCCGGCCCGCGGTCGGGTCGTGCAGCCGCGCGACCAGCCCCGCCAGGGTGGTCTTGCCGGAGCCGGTCTCGCCGACCAGCGCCAGGGTGGTCCCGGCCGGGACGTCGAGGTCGATCCCGGCGACGGCGGCGGCGTCGCTGCCCGGGTAGGCGAAGGTGACGCCCTCGAGGCGCACGTGCCCGCGGACGCGGTCGTGGTCCACCGCGACCGGGTGCTCGGGCTCCACGACGTCGACGGTCAGGTCCAGGTACTCGAAGATCCGGGCGAACAGCGCCAGCGACGCCACGATCTGGACCCCGACGCTCAGCAGCCCCATGACCGGGCGGAACAGCCCGCCCTGCAGCGCGGTGAACGCGACCAGGGTGCCGATGCTCATCGTCCCGGCCGCGAAGGGCAGGCCGGCGGCGAGGTAGATGACCGCCGGGACGGCGGCGAACACGACCTGGGTGACGGCCATCGTCCAGCGTCCGGCGAGCTGGGAGCGCAGCTCCAGCCCGATCAGGCGCGACGAGGAGTCGGTGAACCGCCGGGTCAGCTCCGGTCCGCTGCCGAGGGTCTTGGACAGGGCGACGCCGTCGACGGACAGGCTCTCCTCGACGGTGACGTTGAGGTCGGCCAGCTCCCGCTGCTGGGCGGCGGTGATCGCGCGGCGGGTGCGGGCGACCCGGCGGGTCAGCAGGATCGCCGGGGGCAGCACGACGAGCGAGACCAGGGTGAGCTGCCAGGACAGTGCGAGCATGGCGACCAGGGTCGCGACGGTGTTGGTCAGGTTGGACGCGACCGAGGTCGCGGTGTTCGTAACCACCGACTGCATGCCGCCGATGTCGTTGGTGATGCGCGACTGCACCTCACCGGTGCGGGTGCGGGTGAAGAAGGCCAGGCTCTGGCGCTGCAGGTGGGCGAAGACGCCGGTGCGCAGCCCGTGCATGACCTCCTGGCCGATGCGGGTGGAGATCCAGGTCTGGGCGACGCCGAGTGCGGCGGTGACCGCGGCGACCGCGACCATCCCGCCGGCGAGCCAGGCGAGCAGGGCGACGTCGCGCTGCGGCAGCGCCACGTCGATGACCTCGCGCAGCAGGAACGGCGAGGCCATCCCGACGATCGACGAGGCGACGATCGTCGCGACGACGACCGAAAGCGGGCCCCGGTGCGGGGCGAACAGGGCGCCGATGCGCCGCAGCGAGACCGCGCGGGCCTGTTCCTTCTCCTCCGGGGAGGGGGTACGGGTGTCGGGCCGGCCGGGCCGGTTCGGGGGTCGGGGATCCAAGGAGCGCTCCTCACAATGCTGTGGTTACCTCACTATGAGGCAGCAACAGCATTGCTTGCTAGTCTGTTCCCGTGCCGGACCGGGACCAGACCAGGACCTCGCGCAGCGACCTCGTCGACACGTTCTGGTCGGTGGCGCGCTCGCTGCGCCACGCCTCGGCCGAGCGGCTGGCGGGCTGGGGCCTGACGCCGTCGCAGGCCCGGGCGCTCGGCACGCTCGTCCGTCACGGCGAGATGCGCCCGGGCGCACTGGCCGGGCACCTGCGCATCACCCCGCGCTCGGCGACCGAGGTCGTCGACGCACTGGCCGGGCTCGGGATGGTCGAGCGGGCCACCGACCCTGCGGATCGGCGTGCGGTGCTGGTGCGGGTCACGGACAAGGGCGCGGCGACGTCGCAGGCCGTGCGGGCCGCTCGGGCCGACGGCGCCGAGGCCCTGTTCGCCCGGCTGTCCGATGCCGACCGTCGCGAGCTGACCCGGATCCTCGGCGTCCTGCGCGACGGGACCGACGGGCACCGCCCCTGCTGAGCGCCGGCGTGGTCCGCCGCTCCCGGGCGCGGCCAGGTCGCCGGGCTCAGAGCCCGGTGGGGTCCGACCGGCCGCACCCCGTCGGCGGCCGCGACCCCCGGTCGCGCCCGGTCCGGACCACGGCCCGCACCGCCGTCCCGGCCGCCAGGACCACCGTCCCGGTGAGCACCGACACCGGGGGCAGCAGCACCGCCAGCAGCACGCAGCCGAGCAGCCCGGACCCCGACAGCGCCCGTCGCCACGGCCGGTCACGGTGCAGGGTCAGCGCCGCGGCGTTCGCGACCGCGTAGTACAGCAGCACCGCGAACCCGGACAGGCCGATCGCGGTGACCGGGGCGGCGGTCAGGACCAGCAGCAGCACGACGGCGCCGGTGGCGAGCTCGGCGCGGTGCGGCACCGCGAACCGCGGGTGCACCGCGGCCAGCGCGCCCGGCAGCTCCCGGTCGCGCGCCATCGCCAGCACGGTGCGGCCCACCCCGGCGACCAGTGCCAGCAGCACCCCGGCCGAGGCGAGGGCACCCCCGACCCGGACGAGCGGCGCCGTCGGGTCCCCGGCCGCGGTGGCCAGCGGCGCAGCGGAGGCCGCCAGTGCGTCCGGACCGGCGGCCCGCAGCGCCGCGACCGCGACGACCGCGTAGACCACCAGCACCAGGCCGAGCGCGAGCGGGATCGCCCGCGGGATGGTGCGGGCGGGGTCGCGCACCTCCTCCCCGAGGGTGGCGATGCGGGCGTACCCGGCGAAGGCGAAGAACAGCAGCCCGGCCGCCTGCAGCACCGCGAGCGGACCGGCGCCGGCCCAGCCGTCGAACGGGGAGACGACGGCCGGCCGGGAGAACGCGGCGACGACCACCGCGGCCAGCACGGCGACGGTGCACACGACCAGCAGCCGGGTGACGAGCGCGGTGCGGGTGATGCCGCGCAGGTTGACCGCCACCATCGCGACGACGGCCGCCGCCGCGACCGCGCGGGCGTGCTCCGGCCACGCGTAGGAGCCCAGCGTCAGGGCCATCGCGGCGCACGAGGCGGTCTTGCCGGTGACGAACGCCCACCCGGCGAGGAACCCCCACGTCTCCCCCAGCCTGCGACGCCCGTACACGTAGGCGCCGCCGGACTCCGGGTACCGGGCGGCGAGCCAGGCCGAGGACATCGCGTTCGCCGTCGCGATCACCCCGGCCACCAGCAGCGCCGGGAGCAGCGCGGTCCCGGCGATCGCCGCGGCGGGCCCGAACACCGCGAACACCCCCGCACCGAGCATGGAGCCGACACCGAGGACGACGGCGTCGCCGGTACCGAGCCGGCGCTGCGGGGTCGTGTGCACGTGCTCACCCTTCCCCGACGTGCGACCGGCCGGTCGGCGGGGTACCCGGCGGCTCATGGGACAGACCGCGCACGACCGGCCGCTGACGTTCACCATCGGGCGCGAGGAGCTCGTCGTCCGGCAGCGGTACGAGGTGCTCAGCATCGTCAACGACATCCTGGTCGCGCTGTGGTTCGTGATCGGCAGCGTGCTGTTCTTCCACGAGGCCACCACCTACGCGGGGACCTGGCTGTTCCTCATCGGCTCGATCGAGCTGATGATCCGCCCGGTGATCCGGCTCGCGCGCCGGGTGCACCTGCGGCGGATCACCGGGGCGCCGCCGGAGGCGGGCCACGACTTCTGATCCGTCCCGCTCAGCCCGCCCGCCGGGTGCCCCCGAGCAGACCGGGGAGCACCGCGACCCCGTCGACGACGTCGGTCGGCCCCGCCGCGCGGAGCTCGGCGCGGCCCTGCGCCCCGGTGAGCACCGCGACGACCCGCCCGGCCCGGGCGTTGCGGCCGGCCTCGACGTCGAGCACGGTGTCCCCCGCTGTCAGCACCGCCGCGGGGTCGTCGACCCCGGTCAGCGCCATCGCGCGCCGGATCATCGCCGGGTCGGGCCGTCCGGCCGCGACCTCCTCGGCACAGACCACGGCGTCGAGCTGCCCGGTGAAGCGCCCGGGGAGCGCGGCCAGCAGCGGGTCGGTGACCTGCCGGTCGAACCCGGTGGTCAGCACCACCGCGATCCCCGCCGCGCGCAGCGCGGCCAGCGCCTCGGGGACCCCGGGCAGGGGACGCGGCGGGGACGCGGCGTAGGCGTCGGCGAGGCGGGCGACGAAGGCGTCGTGCAGGCCCTCGACGGCGCGGGCGTCGCGGACGCCGGTGAGCGCGCCGAGGGCCTCGCGCTTGTCGGCCCCCATCCAGCGGCGGATCGCGACGTCGTCGGCCGGATGCCCGGCGCGGGCGACGACGTCGGCGAGGACCCGGTAGACCGCTCCCCCCTCGTCGACGGTGGTCCCGGCGATGTCCAGTGCGGCGAGTCGGATCACGTGTCACTCCCGAGGCGGCGGCGGACCAGCGCGGACAGCTGGTCGACCGCGACGATCAGCACCAGTACGACGAGGATGTGGGTGAGCATCTCGTCGAACCGGAACAGCTGGATGGACTGGTTGATGAGGAACCCGATGCCGCCGGCGCCGACCAGGCCGAGCACCAGCGACGAGCGGACGTTGACGTCGAAGCGGTAGAGCAGCAGCCCCACCAGCTGCGGGGTGACCGACGGCAGCAGCGCGTGCACGGCGACCTGCAGCCGTCCGGCACCCGCGGAGCGCAGCGCAGCGGGCGGGCCGGGGTCGGCGTCCTCGACCGTCTCGGCCCACAGCTTGCCCATCACGCCGATGTTGTGCAGGACCAGCGCGAGCACCCCGGGGAACGGGCCGAGCCCGACCGCGGTGACGAAGACCAGTGCGAACACGACGTCGGGCACGGCACGCAGGAACGACAGCAGGCCACGGGCGACCTGGTAGGTGACCGGCCCCGGGGCGGTACCCCGCGCGGCGGCCAGGGCGAGCACCAGCGCGAACGGGATCGACAGGGTGGTGCCGAGCAGCCCGATCCACAGGGTGACCAGGGCTCCCTGCAGGCTCGGCCCCAGTACCGCCCAGGACAGTCGGGCGGGACCGCCTCGGTGAGGAACTCGGCCATGCCGTCGGCGCCGCCGAGCAGCGTCGCGAACGACATCTCGGTGGTGCGCCAGGCGATGACGTGCACGACGAGCAGCACGACGACGACCGTCGCGGCCACGACGAGGGTGCGTGGGTCGCGGCGGCGCGGCGGGACGGGGACGCGACGGACGTCCGGTGCGGTGGTGGTCACGGTGCGGCCTCCAGGGCGGACGCCGGCTCACGGTGGTCGGCGGTGTCGGGGTAGAGCGCGCGGATGTCGCCGCCGGGTGGTCCGTCGAGGACGACGTGCCCGGACCGCAGCCCGACGACGCGGTCGGCGTGCCGCGCGGCGAGGTCGGGCTGGTGCAGGACGGCGAGCACGGCGAGGCGCTCGGTGTGGGCGAGCTCGGCGAGGAGGCCGAGCACCTGCTCGGCGGCGGCCGGGTCGAGCGCGGACACTGGCTCGTCGGCGAGCAGGACCCTGGCGCGCTGGCACAGTGCGCGGGCGACGGCGACCCGCTGCTGCTGCCCGCCGGACAGCGACCCGGCGCGGTCGTGGGCGCGTTCGGCGAGGCCGACGCGGTCCAGGCAGCCCATCGCCTCCTCCCGCAGCGCCCGCGGGAACAGGGCCGGGACCAGCGAGGACCGCAGCGGGAGCCGTCCCAGAGCGCCGGCGCAGACGTTGTCGAGCACGGTGCGCCGGGTGACGAGGTGGATCCGCTGGAAGACCAGGGCGACGTCGAGTCGTCCGCGCGGCCGGCCGCCGACGAGCACCCGGCCGAGGTGCGGGGTCAGCCCGGCGGCAGCGCGCAGCAGCGTCGACTTGCCCGAGCCGTTGGCGCCGAGGACGGCGAGCAGCTCCCCGGCGTGGACGTCGACGTCGACGCCGTGGAGGACCTCGCGGTCGCCGTAGCGCACCCGGGCGCCGCGGACCGCCAGCAGCGCGCTCACTGGACGTCCTTCTCGGTCAGGCCGAGCGTGCCGGCCAGCTCGAACAGCGGTGCGTAGGTGTCGCGGGTGACCGGGACGAGCTTCCCGGGCGGGGTGACGTCGAGCAGCGCGCCGATCTCCCCCACCGCCTGCGGGTCGAGGTTCAGCAGGGCGTCGGTGACGGCGGCCTTGAAGGCCGGGTCGAGGTTGCCGCGCACGGTCACCGGATCGTTGGGGATCGGCGCGGAGGTCCAGACCCGGCGGAACCCGGCCGGGTCGAACGTCCCCGACGCGGTGGCCGAGGCCAGCTGCTGGGAGTTGATCTCGGCGGCGTCGACGGTGCCGTTGGTCAGCGCGAGCAGCGCCTCGGGGTGGCCGCCGGCGTAGTCGACCCGGACGTCGGCGGGGGCGAGCCCGGCGTCGAGCAGTGCCTTGCGTGGGAGGGCGTCACCGGAGGTGGAGCCGACCGAGCCCAGGGCGAGGGTGCGGCCGCGCAGCTGGGCCACCGTGGTGACGTCGGAATCGCGCGGCACCCAGATCCCGGCGGTGTAGGCGGACAGTTCCCCGGTCGAGGTGCCGAACGAGGCGACCGGCTCGGCCCCGGCGCGCTCGGACGCGAAGACGTAGCCGAGCGGGCCGAAGATCCCGATCTCCAGACGGTCGTTGCGCATGGCGAGGACCTCGGCCGCGTAGTCCTCGGTGACCTGTACCCGGACCGGGCAGCTCAGCCGGCGTTCGAGGGCGTCGCCGAGGATCTCCGCGGCGGGCACGAGCTTCGCCGGGTCCTCGAAGGGTTCGATGCCCATCCGGATCTGCCCGCCGGGGCAGGTGGGCGACCCGGCGACGGCGGGGCCGGACGGGCCGGCGCAGGCGGTGAGGGCGAGGCTCGCGGCCAGTGCGGCGACGGCGAGCAGGCGGGGGCGGCGCATGGGGGTCTCCCGTTTCAGAGGACGCGGTCGAGCACGGCCGGTGCGAGGCCGAACGCGGTGGTCATGCCGATGCCGGAGGTGACCGCGACGGCGGTCGTCGCCGGTGCGACCGGGCGGATCAGGAACTCGCCGGGGGCGTCCGCGTAGACGCCCCGCCAGCGGCGGACGACGTCGACGTCGGTCCCGAGCAGCGCCCGGGTCTCGGTGAGCAGCAGGTCGTCGAGGGTCTCGTCGGTCCAGGGCTCGGGCGTGCGGTCGTAGTGGTGGGTGTCGCCGACGACGAGGTCGCCGCCGGGCAGCTGGGTGAGCATGTGGTTGACGCCCGCGTCGAGCAGGTCCGGGCGCTCGGTGCGCCAGCGCTCGCGCAGCGCGGCGGCGCCCGCGGTGCCCGACAGGGCCGGGTAGCGCAGCATCGAGCTGCCGGTGAGCACGGCCGGGCCGATCGTGAGCGGGGTGTACGGGCGGACCTGCAGCATCTGCAGGACGCAGCGCCGCAGGCCCGCGTCGTCGGCGAGGCCGGGGACGAGGCGGTCCAGGTCGTGACCGACGCACAGGAGGACCCGGTGGGCCCGGAACTCCCCGCGCCCGGTGCGGACGACCACCGGGCCGTCGCCGTTGTCGTATCCGATCTCGCCCGGCACGGCGCCGGCCGCGTCGATGCTGTGCACCGGGCAGCCGAAGTGGATCTCGGCACCGGGCCGGGCCGCGAGCCACGCCGCGATCGCCCCGGCCGCCCGGCGCTGTTCGACCCGCAGGTCACGCGGCAGGAACGCCCCGCCGTGCAGTCCCTCGCGGGCGACCGGGACCCGGTCGACGACCCGCGCCGGGTCGAGCAGTTCGACGTCGTCGCCCCGAGTGGCCGCGAGCTCCTCGAGCGCGGCGCGCTCCTCGGCCGACCGGGCGACGACCACGGTGCCGCACTCGGCGACGCCGAACCCGGCCGCGGCACCCAGTCGCAACCAGGTGCCGCGGCTGCGGGTGGCGAACTCCAGCGCGTCGCCGGTCTGGGCGGTGAGGCAGCCGTGGCCGAAGTTGCGCACCGTGGCCCCGACGGCGTGCTCGTCCCGCTCGAGCACGGTCACGTCCAGGCCGCGCTCGACGGCCTCGACGGCGTGGGCGAGGCCGACGACGCCGGCCCCGACGATCAGGAGGTCACTCGTCCGGGTCACGGCGGCGACGGTGCCAGCCGGATGTCCCGGACCGCAATGACTTGTCGATACAAGTCGGAATCCGTTCACCTGCCCGACCGCTGGACGTCGTGCTCAGCGCCCTGGCACTTGTAGAGTCACCATCCGTGGGGACCCCGTTGCACCGCACGCTGGCCGACGAGCTGCGCACCCGGATCCGCAGCGGCGCGATCGGTGTCGGGGAGGCGCTGCCGTCCGAGGCCGAGCTGTGCCGGGAGTTCTCGGCGTCGCGCGGCCCCGTTCGCCAGGCCCTGGCCGCCCTGCGCGACGAGGGCCTGATCGGCGGCGGGCAGGGCCGGCGCCCGGTGGTGCTCGACGCGGTACCCGCCCAGCCGTTCGAGTCGTTCCTGTCCTTCACCCGGCGTGCGGAGCTGACCGGCCACGTCCCGGGCCAGCGCCTGCACGAGATCGCGCTGCGGCACCCGTCGCCCGCGGTCGCGGCGGCGCTGGGCCTGGAGCCCGAGGACTACGCGGTCCAGCTGATCCGGCTGCGCCTGCTCGACGACCGTCCCGCGATGCTGGAGCGGATGACCTACGTGGAGAAGGTCGGGCGCGCCCTGCTCGACGCCGATCTCAACGCCGGGTCGATCTACGCCCTGCTCACCGGCCAGGGCGTCGACCTGCACGCGGCCCGGCACACCTTCGACGCCGTCGCCGCCGACGAGCTGGACGCGTCCCTGCTCGACGTCGAGGTCGGACATCCACTGCTCCGCGAACGGCGGCTGACCTGGGACTCCTCCGGGGACGCCCTCGAGTGGTCGGAGGACCGCTACCGCCCGGACGTCGCGACCGTGACGGTGACGAACACCCGCAGCGGGCGGGGTGGGTTCGCGCGGGAGTGAGCGGGTGGGGTGGGGTCGCCCGCGCGTGGGCGGCGACGCGCACCCGCCGGCGACGGCGGTGCGGCCACCACTGCGGCCACCCCTGCCGCCACTGTCGCTGCCTCTGTCGCTGCCTCTCCGACCCAGAGGTGCCCCTGTTCTGAAGTCGCTTACCGGGTAAGCGAATCGACACATCTCCCCTCCGGAGGCGGGAGGACGACCGCCCTGCCGATTCGGTTCGTGCGATGAGCTGTTCCCGCAGACAGACCCCCGGAGTCGGATCCGCCGCGACCACCAGCGGCCGGCATCCTTACGACCGGAGAGGCCCGCACACACCCCGCCGCATGGACCGTCTCCGCAGACGTAGTACTCCGGACCTCTTCGGGCGGGGCGGCGGCGACGGCAGCGACCCGGCCCCACTGGACCGGCCCGCACCCGCGCCCGACCGGACCTGTACCCGGCCCGGCCCGGCCCGGCCGATCGGGAGCGACGTCAGGGACGCACGGCCTGGCGCGGCGCCGCACCCGGCGCCCCGGCGGCGGCGAAGGCGTCGTCGAGCGCGTCGAGGGACCACGGGCCACCGGTCAGCTCGGCGAACGGGAACCGCGTGTGCTCCGCGACGAGGAACGCGACCGCGGCGGCGAGGTGGCGGGGCGCGTAGTTGTGCACGCCGACGACCGTGTGCAGCCCGCGGACCAGGCGTTCCGGGTCGAGTCCCACCGCGGGGCCGGGCGAGACCGACCCGGCGAGGACGGCGGTACCGCCGACATCGAGCGCATCGAGGCAGGCGCGCACGGCGGCGGGTGCACCGGACAGCTCCAGCGCGACGTCGAACCCCCGTTCCGGCGGGGTCCCGACCGTGTCCGCTGCGCCGAAGCGGCGGGCCCGGGCGCGACGGTCGGCGTGCGGGTCGGCGACCACGACCTCGGCACCCGCGCGGGAGGCCATCGCCACCGCGGTCACACCGAGCATGCCGGCACCGGTCACCAGCACCCGCGTTCCCGGTCCCGGCGAGCCCGCGGCGTCGAGGACCGCGGCGACCGTGGCCGTCGCGCACGAGGCGGGTGCGGCGACCTCGTCGGGCACCGCTGGGGGGACGACGACCGTCGCCGTGCCCGGGGCGAGCAGGCAGTGGGTGGCGAACCCGCCGGTCAGCGGACGGGCCTCGTCCAGCGGGGCGTGGCCGTACTTGTGCAGGTCGGTGCACTTCTGGGGGATCCCGCGACGGCAGCGGCGGCACTCCCCGCAGGACGCGGCGACCGAGAAGACGATCCGGTCGCCGGTCCGGACCGGCGCGCGGTCGACGTGGCGCAGGCCCGGCGCCGTCGCGACGACCCGCCCGACCTGCTCGTGCCCGAGCACCCCCGGCACCGGCGACGAGCGGTGGCCGCGGGTCGTGTGCAGGTCCGAACCGCACACCGTCGCCAGGTCGACCGCCACCAGGACCTCACCCGGCCCCGGCTCGCCGAGCGCGGTCGTGACCAGGCGGAACGGGGCGCCGACACCGTCCCAGCGGGCGTAGCGGGCGGTCGTCACGGGAGCTGCCATACCCGCGACGGTCGCACCACCTCGCCGGCCCGTCCACCACCCTGTATGGACAAGTTGGTGAACGCACGGCGGCGCGGTTCGCCGACACCGGGCGGGGGTACGCCGTGCGGGCACCGCACGAACGACCCGGAGGCACCCCGATGTCCGACAGCACGCTCAGCAAGGACCCGACCGCGGACCCGGCGGAACACGAGGCGTACTTCCCGTCGCCGTACTCGCTGGACGCCTACACCGCGCCGAGGACCGACTTCGACGGTCTCGCCACCGAGCGGAACGCCTGGTCCGGCGGACGCTGGAAGGTGCTCGTGCTGGCCACCGACGAGCGCTACCTGCGCATGGGCAACGGCACCTTCTTCTCCACGGGCAACCACCCGGTGGAGACGCTGCTCCCCCTGCACCACGTCCTGGAGGCCGGGTTCGGCGTCGAGATCGCGACGCTCACCGGCAACCCGGCGAAGTTCGAGTGGTGGGCCCACCCCGGCGAGGACGAGGCCGTCGGCAGCGCCCGCGACAAGCTCCTCGCCCAGTGGCGGGCGCCGAAGTCGCTGGCCGAGGTCGTGGAACGCGAGCTGGGCGAGGACTCGGACTACCTCGCGGTGTTCGTCCCCGGCGGGCACGGTGCGCTGTCCGGGCTGCCGTTCTCCACCGACGTCCGCGACACCCTGGAGTGGGCGATGCGCACCGACCGGCTCGTGGTGTCGCTGTGCCACGGGCCCGCCGCGTTCCTCTCGACCCGGATCGGCCGCGGCCGCTCGGTGTTCGAGGGCTACGAGATGTGCGTGTTCCCCGACGCGCTCGACGCCGGCGCGAACATCGACATCGGCTACCTGCCCGGTGAGATGCCGTGGCTGCTCGGCAAGGCCCTGAGGGACGAGGGCGTCCGCATCGTCAACGACGACATGTCCGGCCGCTGCACCACCGACCGCAACGTCATCACCGGCGACAGCCCGCTCGCCGCGAACGAGTTGGGCAAGCTCACCGCGACCGCGCTGCTGGAGCACGCCCGACGCCGCGGCTAACCACGCACCTCAGGGCGCCGTACCACCGGCCGCCAGCCGCCACACCCGGTCGCGGCTGAACGGCTGGTGGTACGGCCGCACCCCCAGCGCGCGGCGGATCGCGTTCGCGACCGCGGGCGCGACCGGGTTGTAGGGCGCCTCGCTCATCGACTTCGCGCCGTAGGTGCCGAGCGCGTCGTGGGTGCGTGCACAGCGCACCTCGGTGACCGGGACGTCGGCCATCTGCGGCACCCGGTAGGTGCGGAACGCCGGGTTGAGGACCTCCCCGGACTCACCCACGTACACCTCCTCGTAGAGCGCGCTGCCCAGCCCCATCGCGGCGCCGCCCTCGACCTGCCCACGCAGCTGCTCGGGGTTGAGCACGGTGCCGGCGTCGACGGCCTGCACCGAGCGCAGCACCCGGACCTCGCCGGTCGCGGTGTCCACCGCGACCCGCACGCCGTGGCAGTTCGCGGTGATCGCCCGCGCGGTGCCGGGCTCCTCCCCCGTCGCCGACAGCCCGTCCGGCGACGCGGCGGCGGCCAGCACGTCGTCGAACGACCACTCGCCGCCGGGGCCCGTGACACCGCCCGCGTGCAGCTCCCCGCCGCCGGTGACGGTGAGGATCCGCTCCCGCAGCGCGGTGGCCGCGGCGTGCAGTGCCTTGCCCGCGACGGTGGTGCCCGCGGAGGCGAACGCCCCGGTGTCGTAGCCGCAGGCGTCGGTGTCGCCGTGGTGGGCGTCGACGCGGTCCGGGGTCGTGCCGAGCACGGTGGCGACGACCTGACGGTGCGTGGTCGTGGTGCCGTTGCCGAACTCGACGGTGCCGGCGCCGAGCCGGTAGCGCCCGCCGGGCAGCAGGGTGACCGTGGTGGTGGCGGCGTGCCCGAACGGGGCCATCGTCGTCATCATGCCCAGGGCGACGCCCTCGCCGACCCGCCACGTCGGGCCGTCGGGGACCGGCTCGCCGGTGCCGTCGGCCAGGGCGTCCTGCACGAGGTCGAGGCACTGGTCCATGCCGTAGCTGGTCCAGTGCAGGTCGTGCTCGGGCTCGCCGTGGTGGGCGACGTGCAGCGGGTCCCCGGCCCGGACCATGTTGCGTCGCCGCAGCTCGAACGGGTCGACGTCCAGCGCGATCGCCAGCTCGTCCATCGCGGACTCGACGGCGAACATCACCTGGCCCAGGCCGTAGCCGCGGAACGCGCCGCTGGGCACGTTGTGGGTGTAGACGACCTCGGCGTCGAGGTGCTTGACGGGGCAGTGGTAGACGCTGACCGACTCGGCGACGGAGTGGAACAGCACCCCGCGGGAGTGGTTGCCGTAGGCGCCGGTGTCGGACAGGACGTCGAGCTTCATCGCGGTGAGCCGGCCGTCGTCGTCGGCGCCGAGGGTGACCGCGACCCGCATCGGGTGGCGCAGCGCGGTGCGGGTGAACTCCTCGGACCGGGTGAACTCGTGGACGACGGTGCGTCCGGTCCGCAGCACCGCGAACCCGACGAGGTCCTCGGCGAACATCTCCTGCTTGCCGCCGAACCCACCACCGACCCGCGCGGTGTGCACCCGGACCCGGTCCGGGTCGAGTCCGAGGACGCGGGCGAGCTCGCCGCGGGTGAGGAACGGTGATCATCACGGGTGAGGGGATCGGTGCCGGACGTGGCACCGATCCCCTCACCCGTCGCGATCATCTCGAGCCTCAGACCCCTGCGGCGTCCTGCCGGGCCAGCTCGGTCACCAGCGCGTCGGCCACGGACCGCAGCTTCGGCACGGCGGAGTCGAGGAGCGCGTCGGTCATCCGGATCGTCGGGCCGGAGATGGACACCGCGGCGGGCAGCGGCCCGTCGAGCGCGACGGCGACGCACCGCACCCCCAGCTCCTGCTCGCCCTCGTCGACGGCGTACCCGGCGGCACGGACCTTGTCGAGCTCGGTGAAGTACTCCTCGGGCGAGGTGATCGTGTTGTCGGTGTGCCGCACGAAGTCGGTGTGCCGCAGCACCTCCCGCGCCCGCTCGACCGGCATCCGGGACAGCAGCGCCTTCCCGACGGCGGTGCAGTGCGGCGACACCCGTCGCCCGACCTCGGTGAACATCCGCATCGAGTGACGGCCGGGCTCCTGGGCGACGTAGACGACCTGGTTCCCCTCCAGCAGCGCCAGGTTGGCGCTCTCCCCCAGGTCGTCGACCAGGCCGGCGAGCCGCGGGCGCGCCCACATGCCCACCAGGCGTCCGGCGGTGTCGCCGAGGCGCACCAGGCGGGGGCCGAGGGCGTACTCGCGCGAGGACTGCTGGCGGACGTAGCCGCGCCCGGCCAGCGTCCGGACGAGCCGGTGGATGGTCGGCAACGGGAGCCCGGAGGTGGCCGCGAGGTGGGACAGGCTGACCGTGCCACCCGCGTCGGCCATCGCCTCCAGCAGGTCCACGGCCCGTTCCACGGACTGCACGGTCCCCGAGCGGGCCGGTGCCGCCGCGGCGACGTCCGCGGCGGCACCGACGCGACTGTCGGGATCGTTCTTCCGCATGACGGAAGTCTAGCCCTGCTCGGGCGGTGCGGCCGGGACCTCGGTGCCGTCCGGGGCGCCGGGTGCACCCGTCATCCGCTCCACCGAGCCGCGGCGCAGCAGCCTGCCGTGCGGCTCACCGGACACGTCGACGTCGCGGCCGCCCAGGACGGTGCGCCGGACCACGCCGGACAGCGACCGGCCGGCGTAGGCGCTCACCTTGTTCTTGTGGTGCAGCCGGTCCGGGTCGACGACGAAGGCGGCGTCGGGGGCGAAGACGGCGAGGTCGGCGTCGTAGCCGAGCGCGATCCGGCCCTTGGAGCGCAGCCCGACCAGGTCGGCGGGCTTCGACGCCATCCACTGGACCACCTGCGCGAGCCCGATGCCGCGCCGGCGGGCCTCGCTCCACACCAGCGACAGCCCCAGCTGCAGCGACGACACCCCGCCCCAGGCGAGCCCGAAGTCCCCGGAGTCGAGCAGCTTCAGCTCCGCGGTGCTGGGCGAGTGGTCGGACACGATGCAGTCGATCGTCCCGTCGAGCAGCCCCTCCCACAGCAGCTCCCGGTTCGACGCCTCGCGGATCGGCGGGCAGCACTTGTGCGTGGTGGCGCCGTCGGGGATCTCCTCGGCGAACAGCGTGAGGTAGTGCGGGCAGGTCTCGGCGGTGATCCGGACGCCGTCGCGGCGCGCGGTCGCGATCATCGGGAGCGCGTCGGAGGAGGACACGTGCAGCACGTGCGCGCGTGCCCCGGTCCAGCGGGCCCGCTCGATGACCTCGGCGATCGCCAGGTTCTCCGCGCCGCGCGGACGCGAGCGCAGGAAGGTGTCGTACTTCGCGCCGTGCGGGGTGGGGGCCTTCTCGATGGCCCGGGAGTCCTCGGCGTGCACGATCATGACGGCGTCGAAGGTGGCCAGCTCGGCCATGTCGCGTTCCATCTCGTCGGCGTCGAGCGGCGGGAACTCGTCGACGCCGGAGTGCAGCAGGAAGCACTTGAACCCGAAGACGCCCTCGTCGTGCAGGCCGCGCAGGTCACCGAGGTTGCCGGGCACGGCGCCGCCCCAGAACCCGACGTCGACGAACGCCTGGTGCTCGGCGACCTTGCGCTTCACCTCCAGCGCCGCGACGTCCACGGTCGGCGGGATCGAGTTCAGCGGCATGTCGACGATCGTGGTGACCCCGCCCGCCGCGGCGGCCCGGGTGGCCGAGGCGAAGCCCTCCCACTCGGTGCGGCCGGGCTCGTTGACGTGCACGTGGGTGTCGACGAGACCGGGCAGCAGCACCTCGTCGTCGGCGAGGTCGATCACCCGGGCCCCGTCGAGGCCGTTGCCGAGCGGCTCGATGGCGACGATCCGCCCGCCGGTCACGCCGATCTCGCGGGGCTGCTCGCCCGCCGTGGTCATGATCCGCTTCCCGCGGACCACCAGGTCGTAGCTGGTCATGACATCTCCAGGGAAATCCGGTGATCTTCTTGGTTCGTGGTGCCGCGTAGGTGCGGCTCGTCGAGGTGGTCAGGCCGAGCCGGACCAGCGACTCGGCGACGGTGACCGCGGCCTGCACCCCGTCGACGACGGGGACGCCGGTCTCCGCGCGCACCGTCGCCTCCAGCCCGGCCATGCCGCCGCAGCCGAGGCAGATGACCTCGGCGTGGTCCTGCTCGACCGCGACCCGGGCCTGCTCGACGATCGCGGCGACCGCGCGGTCCGGGTCCTGCTCGAGCTCCAGCACCGCGAGCCCGGAGGCGCGCACCGAGGCGCAGCGCCGGTCCAGCCCGGCGAGCAGCAGCCGGTCGGAGATGAGCGGCACGGTGCGGCCCAGGGTGGTCACCACCGAGTAGCGGTGGCCGAGGTACATCGCGGTGGTCGCGGCGGCCTCGGTGATGTCGACGACGGGCACGTCGAGCATCTCCTGCAGGCCCTCGCGGCCGTGCTCGCCGTAGCCGGCCTGGATCACCGCGTCGAACCGCTCGCCGGAGGCGGCGTAACGCGCGACGGCGTCGGCGACCCCGACCGCGGCCAGGTAGCTCTCCAGGTTGCCCTCGACCGACTCGGCGCCGAACCGCGGCGTCAGCCCGACGATCCCGGTGCCGGGCGCGGCGACCGAGCGGGCCGACGCGGCGATCGCCTCGGTGACCGACACCGTGGTGTTGACGTTGACGACGACGATCCTCATCAGTGGCCCCCGGCCGGTGCGACGGCCAGCGGCTCCCCGGAGACCGCGCGGTAGGTCCGTCCGCGCGGGGCGACGAGCACGGTCAGCAGCGCCGCGACCCCGGCGCCGAGAAACCAGCTGAACGGCGCGACCGGTTCCAGCGCGGGGACGAACCCGACGGCGACGGCGACCACCGCGGACGGCACGAACACCGCGACCGCGCGCCGGTTGACCCCGCCGCGGTAGTGGTAGGCGCCGGTGCTCGCCTCGGTGTAGAGCGCGGGGACGTCGATGCGGCCGCGCCGCACCAGCCAGTAGTCGGCCATCACGATCCCGAACAGCGGGCCGAGCAGCGCGCCGAGCACACCCAGGAAGTAGGTGATCACCACCGGGGAGTCGTACAGGTTCCAGGGCAGGATGATCAGCCCGATCAGCGCGCTCACCACCCCGGCCCGGCGGAAGTCGAGCACCCGCGGGAACAGGTTCGACAGGGCGTAGCAGGGGGCCACGAAGTTCGCCATCAGGTTGACCGCGATCGTCAGGATCAGCAGCGCCGCGGAGGCGACCAGCAGCAGCGGGGTGTTGGGGATGGTGTTGACGACGTCGGCCGGGCTGGAGATCACCTGGCCGCCGATCCGCAGCTGGCCGCCCGCCAGCACCACGACCACGACACCGAAGAACAGGGTGTTCGGCAGGATCCCCCAGAAGCTGCCACGCCGGACCGCTCCGGTGGACACCGCGCCGCGGGTGAAGTCGCAGAAGTTGAGGACGAAGGTGCCGTAGATCGCCGTCCACAGCGACGCCCCGGCGAGAATCTGCACCCACATCGCCCCGCCGGTCAGCGGCTCGGGCACCGACAGCGCGATGTCGCCACCGGTCTGCCACAGCACCCAGCCCGCGAGCACCGCGAGGGTCACCAGCACGATCGGGCCGGCGACGGCCTCGTAGCGGCGGATGCCGTCCATGCCGCGCAGCAGGATCGCCACCTGCACGACCCACAGGACGACGAAGCAGATCCAGCCCAGCACCGACAGCCCCAGGAACGACACCTGCTCCAGCGCACCGGCCGACGGCGCCACGGCCAGGACCATCACGACGAGCACCCGGGTGGCGAGGTAGGTCTGGATGCCGAACCAGGCGATCGCGACCGCGCCCCGCACCAGGGCCGGGAGCTGGGCACCGCGCACGCCGAAGGCGATCCGGCTCATCACCGGGAACGGCAGGCCCGTCCGGTAGCCCATGTACCCGGCGACGGTGAGCAGCACGAACAGCACCAGCGCACCGATGCCGAGCGAGACCAGGATCTGCCAGGCGCCGAGGCCGAGCGCGAACAGGCCGAGGGCGAAGCCGTAGTTGCCCAGGCTGTGCACGTCGACGGCCCACAGGGTGAAGATGTTGTAGGCCTTCCACGACCGTCCCTCGACGGTGGTCGGCGCGAGGTCGCGGTTGTAGAGCCGGGGGCTCGGTGCGGCGGCGCCGTCCTGCGTGACGGGCACGGCGGCCACCCGCTCACCGGTCGGCGCTGCTGCGGATAGGTCGCTCGTTCCGGGTCCCGTCATCGGGGCCACCTCGGATCCCACGTCGTGGCGCGACCAACGTAACGCGCCGATTTCCGCGATGTGAAACGAATCTCTTACGTAGCGGAATCACGCTATGGCGCCGGTCACGCAAGCGTCAAGGGGTCGCCGCCGACGACGATGCTTGACAGCCCCCTGACGCCGTGGTCCGATTCACACCGCACAACGGAATCACTCTTCCGCATTGCGGAATGATCGGAGGCTCCGGTGACTGCCCTCTTCTGTTCCGGTGACGCGATGCGCGGCGGCCGGCTCCACCACAACGTGTCCGCCCACCCGTTCCTGGGCGGGGTCCGGACCGCTCCGCACTACCGCATGTACTCGGTACGCGACCAGTTCCCGGCCCTGCTGGAGGACCCCTCCGGCGGCGTGCCGCTGGCCGGGGAGATCTACGACGTCCCGCTCTCGGCGATCCGCACCGACTTCCTGCCCGACGAGCCGCCGGAGCTCGAGCTCACCGTCATCGAGCTCGACGACGGCCGCGACGTCCTCGCCGTCGGGCTGCGGCCCGGTGTGCTGGAGCGCCAGCGCGACGAGCTCACCGACATCACCACCCACGGCGGCTGGCGGGCCTACCGGGGACTGCCCGAGCCCACCTGAGGACCGAGGAGGCCCTGAAGTGCGCTACACCGTCAACTGCTCCATCGTGTTCCCCGACCTGCCGCTGCTCGACCGGCCCGCGGCCGCCGCGGCGGCCGGCTTCGACGCCGTCGAGTTCTGGTGGCCGTTCACCGACTCCGTGCCCGGCGACCACGAGGTCGACGCCTTCGTCACCGCCGTCGCCGACGCCGGCGTCACCCTCACCGGGCTCAACTTCACCGCGGGCGACATGCCCGCGGGCGAGCGCGGCATCCTGTCCGACCCGGCCCGCGCGAGCGAGTTCGCCGACAACGTCGCCGTCGCCCTCGGCATCGGCGAGCGGCTCGGCACGCTCGGCTTCAACGCCCTGTACGGCAACCGGCGCGACGACCTGGACCCGCGCGTCCAGGACGAGACCGCCGTCCGCAGCCTCGCACTGGCCGCCGACGCCGCCGCCCGCATCGGCGCGGTCGCGCTGCTCGAACCGGTCAGCGGCGTCGACGCCTACCCCCTGAAGACCGCCGACGACGCCGTCGCCGTGCTCGACCGGGTCGGGTCGCCGCATCTGCGGCTGCTGCTCGACGTCTACCACCTCGCCGTGAACGGCGACGACCCCGCGGCCGCGATCGACCGCCACGCCGACCGGATCGGCCACGTCCAGATCGCCGACGCCCCCGGCCGCGGTGAACCCGGCACCGGGGACCTGCCGATCGCCGACCTGCTCGCCCGGGTCGTCGCCGTCGGCTACGACGGCCCGGTCAGCCTCGAGTACAAGCCCGTCACCGCCGACCCGTTCGGCTGGCTGACCAGGGAAGGAGCCTCCGCATGAGCGCCATCGCCTTCGTCGGCCTCGGGATCATGGGCGGCCCGATGGCCCGCCACCTCGTGAAGGCCGGGCACGACGTCGTCGGCCACAACCGGAGCCCGGAGAAGGCCGAGGCCCTCGCCGCCGACGGCGGCCGGGCCGCCGCGACGGTCGCCGAGGCGGTGACCGGCGCCGACGTGGTCGCGCTGATGCTGCCCGACTCCCCCGACGTCGTCGACGTCTGCACCCGCGACGGCGGCGTGTTCGACACCGCGGAGCCCGGCACCCTGGTGGTGGACTTCTCCACGATCCGCCCCGACGTCGCCCGTGACCTCGCCGCCCGCGCGGCCGAGCGCGGCCTGCGGATGCTCGACGCCCCGGTCTCCGGCGGCCAGGCGGGCGCCGAGAACGCCGCCCTGTCGATCATGGTCGGCGGGGAGGAGGCCGACGTGGCCGCCGCCCGCCCGCTGCTCGACGTCGTCGGGAGCACCGTCGTGCACGTCGGCCCGTCCGGGGCCGGGCAGACCGTCAAGGCCGCGAACCAGCTGATCGTCGCCGGGAACATCGCCCTGCTCGCCGAGGCGATCGAGTTCCTGCGTGCGCACGGCGCCGACCTCGACGCCGCCGTCCGTGTGCTCGGCGGCGGGCTCGCCGGCTCGAAGGTCCTCGACCAGAAGGCCCCGAGGATGCTGGCCGGGGACTACGCCCCCGGCTTCCGGATCGACCTGCACCACAAGGACATGGGCATCGTCGCCGACTCCGCCCGCGAGGCCGGGGTGGTCGCCCCGGTGGCCGCGCTCGTCGCCCAGCTCGTCGCCGCCACCCGGGCCGCCGGAGACGGCGGCCTCGACCACTCCGCCCTGCACCGCACCGTCCGCCGCCTGAACGGGGAGTCGTCATGACCCGGATGACCGCGGCCGAGGCCGCCGTCCGCATCCTGGAGGCCGAGGGTGCCACGCAGGCGTTCGGCGTGCCGGGTGCGGCGATCAACCCCTTCTACGCCGCGATGCGCGCCCGCGGCACGATCGGCCACGTCCTGGCCCGCCACGTCGAGGGCGCCTCGCACATGGCCGAGGGCTTCACCCGCGCGCGCCCGGGGAACATCGGCGTTTGCATCGGCACCTCCGGCCCGGCGGGCACCGACATGGTGACCGGGCTGTACTCGGCGTCGGCGGACTCGATCCCGATCCTGGCCATCACCGGGCAGGCTCCGGTCGCGCGGCTGCACAAGGAGGACTTCCAGGCCGTCGACATCGCGGCCATCGCGGCACCGGTCACCAAGATGGCGATGACCGTGCGCGAGGCCGCGCAGGTGCCGGGCGCGTTCGCCCAGGCGTTCCACCTCATGCGGTCCGGCCGGCCCGGTCCCGTGCTGATCGACCTGCCGATCGACGTGCAGCAGACCGTCATCGACTTCGACCCCGACACCTACGCCCCGCTGCCGGTGCACCGCCCCGCGATGACCGGCCCGCAGGCGTCGCGGGTGCTGGACCTGCTCGCCGAGGGCGAACGGCCGCTGATCGTCGCGGGCGGCGGCATCGTCAACGCCGACGCCTCCGCCGAGCTCGTCGAGCTGGCCGAGATCCTCGGCGTCCCGGTCGTGCCGACCCTGATGGGCTGGGGCTCGATCCCCGACGACCACCCGCTCGCCGCGGGGATGGTCGGGCTGCAGACCGCGCACCGCTACGGCAACGCCACCTTCCTGGCCTCCGACGTCGTCGTCGGGATCGGGAACCGCTGGGCCAACCGGCACACCGGTGGGCTGGACACCTACCGGCGCGGGCGCCGGTTCGTGCACGTCGACATCGAGCCCACCCAGATCGGGCGGGTGTTCGCCCCCGACTACGGCGTGGTCTCCGACGCCGGGGCCGCGCTGCGCGTCCTGCTGGCCGAGGCCCGCCGCCGCCGCGACGCCGGGACGCTGCCGGACCGCAGCGCGTGGGCGGAGTCGTGCCGCGAGCGGAAGGCGACGCTGCTGCGGCGCACCGACTTCGGCTGCGTCCCCATCAAGCCGCAGCGGGTGTACCAGGAGATGAACCGGGTCTTCGGCCCGGAGACCCGCTACGTGACGACGATCGGGCTGTCCCAGATCGCGGCCGGCCAGTTCCTGCACGTCTACCGGCCCCGGCACTGGGTCAACTGCGGCCAGGCCGGACCGCTCGGCTGGACCATCCCGGCCGCGCTGGGCGCCGTCGTCGCCGACCCGTCGACCCCGGTCGTCGCGCTCTCGGGCGACTACGACTTCCAGTTCATGCTGGAGGAGCTCGCGGTCGGCGCCCAGTTCGGACTGCCCTATGTGCACGTCGTGGTCAACAACTCCTACCTGGGCCTGATCCGGCAGGCGCAGCGCGCGTTCGACATGGACTTCCAGGTCTCCCTGGCCTTCGACAACATGCACGCCGACGAGGAGCTGACCGGGCTGCCCAAGGGCTACGGCGTCGACCACGTCCGCGTCGCGGAGGGGCTGGGCTGCGTGGGGCTGCGGGTCACCGAGCCCGACGAGATCGCCACGACCCTGCGCCGGGCGTCGCAGCTGGCCTCGGAGCACAAGGTGCCCGTCGTGGTCGAGGTGGTGCTGGAGCGGGTCACGAACATCGCGATGGGCACCGAGATCGACGCCGTCACCGAGTTCGAGGACCTCGCCGAGACCCCCGCCGACGCCCCCACCGCGCTGGCCCACCGCCGGTGAGCGCGATCCTGCTGGCCCCGGACAAGTTCAAGGGCTCGCTGGACGCCGCCGCCGTCGCCGACGCGCTCGCGGCCGGGATCGCCGACGTCGACCCGCGCCGTCCGGTGCGCCGCTGCCCGGTCGCCGACGGCGGCGAGGGCACCGTCGCCGCGGCTCTCGCCGCCGGGTGGGAGCCGGTCACGACCGCCACGACCGGCCCCACCGGGGCTCCGCTGACGGCCGTCTGGGCCCGCGACGGCGTGTCCGCGCTGGTGGAGCTGGCCTCGACGGCCGGGCTCGCGGTCCTGCCCGGCGGGGAGCGCGCCCCGGGCGGTGCGGGCACCGAGGGGCTCGGCACCGTGCTCGCCGCGGTGCTCGACGCCGGGTGCACCGACGTCGTCGTCGGGCTCGGGGGCAGTGCCACCACCGACGGCGGCGCCGGGCTGCTGCGCGGGCTCGGCGCCCGCGTGCTCGACGCCGGCGGCGCCGAGATCGGGCGGGGCGGCGCGGCGCTGGCCCTGGCCGACCGGCTCGACCTGGCCGGGCTGCACCCGCGGCTGCGGGACCCGGCCGTGCGGGTCCGGCTCGCCGCCGACGTCGACAACCCGCTGCTCGGCCCGCACGGCGCCGCGGCCGTCTACGGTCCGCAGAAGGGCGCCGACGCCGCCGGGGTCGCCGCGCTCGACGACGCGCTGGCCCGCTGGGTGCGGGTGCTCGCCGCCGCCACCGGCACCGATGCCGACGCGCTCGCCGCGGCGCGCGGCGCCGGTGCCGCGGGCGGGGCGGGGCTCGCGCTGACCGCCGTCTGCGGGGCGCGCGTCGCACCCGGCGTCGGTACCGTCCTGGAGCTGACCGGCTTCGACGACGAGCTGGCCGGTGCCGGCCTCGTCGTGACCGGGGAGGGCAGACTGGACGCCCAGACCCTGCGCGGCAAGGCCCCGGCCGGGGTCGCCGCCGCCGCCCGCGCGGCCGGGACCCCGATCGTCGCCGTCGCCGGGCAGGTGACCCTCGGCCCGGCCGCACTGCGGGCCGCGGGTTTCGTCGCGACCTACGCCCTGACCGACACCGCCCTCGACCACCGCGACGCGGTCGACCGCGCCGCCGAGCTGCTGCGTCTGCTGGGCGCCCGGATCGCCACCGACCACCCGTCCCCCACCCGCCCGATGATCAGGAGCAGACCGTGACCGACCCCTCGCTCATCGACCTCGCCTCCCGCGCGCTCGGCGGCTCGGTCGTCGCCGCGAACGACGAGTTCTTCGCCCAGCGCGAGAACCTCATCACCGCCGCCCCGCCCCGCTTCGACCCCGACGAGTTCGGTCTGAAGGGCAAGGTCTACGACGGCTGGGAGACCCGGCGCCGCCGCGAGCCCGGCCACGACTGGGCGCTGGTCCGCCTGGGTGCGCCGGGCGTGGTGGACCACGTCGTCGTCGACACCTCCTGGTTCAAGGGCAACTACCCGCCGGAGATCGCCGTCGAGGCGACCGCCGTCGACGGCCACCCCTCCCCCGACGAGCTGGAGAAGGCGCCCTGGCACGAGATCGTGCCGCGCTCGGCCCTGCGCCGGGCACACCGCGAACGTCTACCCGGTGACCGACACCCGCCGGGCCACCCACCTGCGGCTGATCATGCACCCGGACGGCGGGATCGCCCGGTTCCGGGTGCTCGGCCGGGTGCTGCCCGACCCGCGGTTCCTCGAGGGCACCGTGGACCTGCTCGCGGCGGAGAACGGCGGACACGTCACCGGCTGCTCCGACGAGTTCTACTCCTCCCCCGGCAACCTGCTGCTGCCCGGGAAGGCGCGGCACATGGGCGAGGGCTGGGAGAACGCGCGGCGCCGCGACGGCGGCAACGACTGGGTCGAGTTCGCGCTCGCCGCGGGCGGGGTCCCGCGGCACGTGGAGGTCGACACGACCTGGTTCGTCGGGAACGCGCCGGGCTGGGTCTCGGTCAGCACCCGCGACGAGCGCACCGGCGGGTCGTGGACGGTGCTGCGCGACCGCGAGCGGGTGCAGCCCGACACCCGGCACCGGTTCCTGCTGCCGGGCGCCGCACCGGCCACCCACCTGCGTCTGGACGTGTTCCCCGACGGCGGGCTGTCCCGGCTGCGGTGCTGGGGCGAGCTCGACGAGGACGGCGCGGCCGCCGTGCGCCGCGCCCTCGACGCGGCGGGCTGACGGCCCCGGGGCCGGTCGGGGTCAGGTACCGGAGGAGACCGGCCTGCCACCCGCGCGGTCGTCGCCGGCCCGGCGCGGTCCGGGCACGGTCCCGGCACCACCGGCGGTGCCGGCACGGGCCGCGGTCAGCGTCCGGACGGCGACCTCGGCGGAGGGGAAGGCACTGCAGCGCTGCAGGACCTGGCGGGCGCGCAGCGGCAGCAGCTCCGCCCGGCCGCCGCACCCGGCCAGGTGCAGACGCACACCCTCGGCACGCGAGCGGGCGACGACCGCGCCGAGCCGCTCGGTGGCGGGCCCGTCGAAGGCGTTGACCCCGGAGAGGTCGACGACGACGTGTCCCGGGGTCCGCCCGCACCGCGCCTGCGCGTCGAGCATCCGCGCCAGCGCCTCCACTCCCGGACGGTCCAGCCGCCCGGACACCCGGATCAGCCGCACCCCCGGTCCAGCCGTCTCGACCGCGAGCCCGATCCCCGTCTGCCCCGCCACGTCCGCCTCCTCGCCGCGCCGGGCCCGCCCGGGCCCGGACACCCGCGGCCTTCCCGGAGCTCCGCGGTCTACACGCGCAGGGACGGCTTGATCGATACCGTCGCCCGGTTCGGGGAAACCGGACCAATCCGGCCGCACCGCGTGATATACATCACCTCGCGTGAGCAGCCGGACTCCCACCGGCACGCACCCGCCTCGTCGCAGGCCACGCACCCCGAGGACCCACCACCCGTCGCTGGGGAGCGGACGGGTGGTCACCCCGGCCGGGGCCGGCGGATTCGGGACCGCCGACCCCGGCCGACTCGGCCCCACCCACCACCGTCCGGGGCGGTCGCACGGCCCCGTCGGAGATCAGGCCGGGCGGTGCCCCGGCGCGGGCGCGGGCCTGCCGTGGGCACGCGGCGGGCGCGGCGCGACACCGGCCCGCTCGGCGGGGTGCAGCCGGTCCGCGCCGATCGCGGGCCGGACCGGCACCGGGCGCAGCCGGCCACGCGCCGCGGCCGTGAGCACCTCGACGACGGCCTCGAACGACGGGTACCGCCCGTCGGGCAGCGGGAGGAGCTGCTGGCGGACCACGCCGCTCGCACCCCACGCCTCGGCCTCGGCGAGGACCTGCCAGCGGTGGGCGGGCCAGCGCAGACCGGCCAGCACGCGTCCGAGGTTCTCGCGCAGCCGCTCCAGGTCGCCCGGCGACACCGGCAGCGGGTCGACCGGCGACAGCACGGTCCGGGCGGCCGGGACCGGGCGCAGCGCGCGTCCCGGCACGGGGGGTGCGCTCACGCGGCCCACCCCCTCTCCAGCTCGGGCTGCTGCGCCCCGCTGCACGCCGGGTCTCCGTCGAGGTGCCGGTAGGAGAAGGCGGGCCTCTCCAGCGGGGCCGCGGGGTCGGAGTGCCGGAAGATCCGACAGACCGAGCCGTCCGCGACCGACGACCAGCATCGTTCGCAGATGCGGAGCCGGGGAGTGTTCTGCTGCACGATCCACCGCCTGGGGCGATTCCGGGACCCTGCCCGCCCGCCCCGTTCCGATCGACGTCCGCAGGTCGGCAAGGTCATCTGCACCGAGTGTGGTGTACGACATATCGACCCGCCACTCCTGGGCGTGTACTGACGTCGGCTCCGCGGGGCCGACGTTTGCCGCACGGGGCGTCCGGGAACTGTTCACTCCCCCTCCGCGCGGTAGCGCTGCTCCAGCTCACGGACCTCCCCGATCCCGGCGAGCTCGGCGAACGCGTCGAGGCCGCCGAGCCGGCCGATCAGCGACGCCGGGGTGCCCTCGGCCCGCAGCCGCTCCAGCAGCTCCCGCATCCCGGCCGTCGCCGCGAGCAGGGTGCCCACGGGGAACAGGACCAGGGCGAACCCGAGCTCGGCGAGCCGGTCGCGCGACAGCGGCGGGGTGCGGCCGCCCTCGGCCCAGTTGAACACCAGCCGGTGCCCGGCCAGCGCGGTCGCGACGGTCTCGATGTCGCGCTCGGACGTCGGCGCCTCCACGAACAGCAGGTCGGCGCCGGCGTCGGCGAACCGGCGGGCCCGGTCGATCGCCGCGTCCAGCCCGTCGACGGCGGCGGCATCGGTCCGCGCGATCACCAGCAGGTCCGGGTCGGTGCGGGCGTCGACGGCGGCCCGCACCTTCGCGGCCATCTCCGCGGCGGGCACCACCTGCTTGCCCGCGAGGTGCCCGCACCGCTTGGGCATGACCTGGTCCTCCAGGTGCAGCGCGGCGACCCCGGCCCGCTCGTAGTCGCGGACGGTGCGGATGACGTTGAGCGGGTTGCCGTAGCCGGTGTCCGCGTCGGCGATCAGCGGCAGGTCGACGGCGTCGGCCAGCCTGCCCGCGTGCGCGGCCATCTCCGCACCCCCGAGCAGGCCGACGTCGGGCCGCCCGAGGAGCCCGGCCGTCGTCCCGAACCCGGTCATGTAGACGACGTCGAACCCGGCCTGCTCGACCAGCCGCGCGGACAGCGCGTCGTAGGCGCCGGGGGCGAGCACCGGGGTGCCGGCGTCGAGCAGGGCACGCAGGCGCGCCCGGCGGTTCCCTGGTCGGCTGAGGAGGTCGGCCACGGCGGGGTCCCTTCGTCGAGCTGAATTGTGTACACGCCTCGCCCACTCTGCACGTCATCCGGACGTAGCAACAGGTGGAGCCTTGTGCGTGACCGGCGACACTCGTAGGTTGCATACAGCCCGACGCCGGAGGTGGCGATGGTCGACACGACTCCCCGGCGCGCCTCCGAGCGCGCCCAGGCTGCGCTGCGCGAGGAGATCCTCACCGGCGCGCTGGCCGCGGGCGCCCACCTGGGCGAGGTCGAGCTCGCCGACCGCCTCGGGGTGTCGCGCACCCCGGTCCGCGAGGCGCTGTCCCGGCTCGCCGCGGAGGGGCTGGTCGAGCTGCACCCGCACCGCGGTGCGCGGGTCGCCACGTTCTCCGAAGCCGACCTCGACGACATCTTCGGGGTCCGCACCGCGCTGGAGCCGCGGGCCACCGCGCTGGCCGCCGCCCGCGCGACCGCCGCCGACCTCGACGAGCTCGACGACCTCGCCGGCCGCATGCTCGCCGTCGGCGGCCCCGGCCCCGGGCAGGACCTCGACGCCCTGGTCGCCCTGAACCGGCGGTTCCACGCCCGGCTGCTCGAGATCGCCGACACCCCCGCGCTCGCCTCCGCGCTGGCCGGCGTCGTGCACGCACCGGTCGTGCTGCGCACCTTCCACACCTACGACGCGGCGTCGCTGGCCCGCAGCCTCGCCCACCACGCCGAGATCGTCGCCGCACTGCGCGCCGGCGACGGCGGCTGGGCCTCCGCGGTGATGGTCAGCCACATCGCCAACGCCCGCGCCATGATGACCGGGGACCGCCGGTGACCGGGGCCGGGGCGGGACCGCACGGTGCGCCGTTCTCGGGCCGGGTCGGCTGGGGCGCGGCACCGGCCGTCGTCGTGGTGGACCTCGTGGCCGCCTACACCGAGCCGGACGGGCCCTTCTTCCTCGGGGACACCGCGACCGCGGAGCGCGTCACCGGCGGCTGCGACGCCGTGGTCGCCGCGGCCCGCGCGGGCGGGCACCCGGTCGTCTGGACCGTCGTGCGCTACGCCGCCGACCTCGCCGACGCCGGGTTCTTCGCCGCGAAGGTCCCCGCCCTGTCCTGCTTCGCCGAGGGCGCCCCCGGGGACTGGGGCCGGCTCGTCCTCGACCCGGCGCCGGGCGAGGCGCTGCTGGCCAAGCAGCACGCGTCCGCCTTCGCCGGGACCTCGCTCGCCGCGACGCTGCGGGCCCGCGGGGTCGACACCGTCGTCACGGGGGTGTCGACGTCGGGCTGCGTCCGCGCCACCGCCACCGACGCGCTCGCCGCCGGGTTCCGCCCGGTCGTCGTCGCCGACGCCTGCGCCGACCGCGACGCCGGCGTCCACGCCCGCAACCTCGCCGACCTCGACGCCAAGTACGCCGACGTCGCCGACCTGCCCAGCACCGTCACACAGCTGTCCACCCCGGAGGTCTGAGTGCACTACGGCGTCTTCATCCCGAACGCGACCAACGGCTACATCCTGTCCCCCGGCAGCCCGCAGTACCGGCCGAGCTTCGCCCACAACGTGGCGATCACCCAGGAGGCCGAGCGCCAGGGCCTCGACTTCGTGCTCTCGATGATGAAGCACCGCGGGGCGGGCGGGCCGAGCGACTTCTGGGGCGAGTGCCTGGAGTCGTTCACCCTGTTCGGCGGGCTCGCCGCGGTGACCGAGCGGATCGGGCTCTACCCGTCGGTGACCACGCTGGCCACCCACCCGATCATGGCCGCCCGGATGGTCGCGACGATCGACGAGATCTCCGGCGGACGCTGCGGGCTCAACATCGTGACCGGCTGGAACAAGCCCGAGTACACGCAGATGGGGCTGTGGCCCGGCGACGAGTACTTCGAACGCCGCTACGCCTACGCCGCCGAGTACGTCCGGGCGCTGCGCGCGCTGTGGAGCGAGGGGACCGCGACCTTCTCCGGCGAGTTCTTCTCCTTCGACGACGCCGACATGCGCCCCAAGCCGCTGCACACCCCGACGATCGTCTGCGCGGGCCAGTCGCCGGCGGGCCAGGCGTTCACCGCCGAGCACGGCGACCGGAACTTCATCATGGCCGAGCGCTCGAAGGTCGGGGACATCGCCGCCGGGGTGCGCCGGCTCGGCGACGAGGCGGGCCGCGACGTCGGCACCTACGCGCTGTACTGCATCATCGCCGAGGAGACCGACGACGAGGCCGACCGGCTGTGCGCGCACATCGTCGAGAACGCCGACCTCGAGGCCATCAGCTACATGACCACCGGGGCGTCGCTGGACACCAACCCGGACGGCACCTCGGCCCAGCTGCTGGCGTCGCTGGAGCGCCCCGCCTCGGAGGGGAACATGGCGTTCCTGTCACTGCCGGTGGTGAAGGGCTCCTACGAGCGGGTCGCGGCCCAGCTCGACGAGATCGCCGCGACCACCGGCATCGACGGGGCGCTGCTCACCTGGCCCGACTTCGTCGACGGCGTCACCAAGTTCGGCGAGCGCGTGAAGCCGCTGCTGCGGGAGGCCGCCCAGCCCGCCACGGCCTGAGGAGTCCCCACTCACGGTGCGTGAGGGGGGTTGTCCCCACTGCCCGTTCTGGTGCGAGCCGGAACCATCGGGGGGTGTGACCGACACCCGGCCCGCGCCGCGCTCCGACTTCTCCGACCGGCTCCGGCATCCCGTTCCGCACCTGTTCGTCTACGCGTTCGCGATCGTCCCGGCGATCGCGGTCGTCGCCGCGGTCCCGCTCGCGTGGGGCTGGGGTCTGACCTGGCTCGACGCCGGCCTCGCACTCGGCCTCTACGTCGTGTCCATGCTGGGGGTGACCGTCGGTTTCCACCGCTACTTCACCCACGGGTCGTTCACCGCGAACCGGCCCCTGAGGATCGCGCTCGCCGTCGCGGGCAGCCTCGCCGTCCAGGGGCCGGTCCGGCACTGGGTGGCCGACCACCGCCGTCACCACGCCTACGCCGACGCCGAGGGCGACCCGCACTCGCCGTGGCGCTACGGCACCTCCCCCGCCGCGCTGGTCCGCGGCTTCTGGCACGCCCACATGGGCTGGATCTTCGACCGGTCGCTGACCGACCAGCGCCGCTTCGCCCCGGACCTGCTCGCCGACCCCGACATCGACCGGGTCCACCGCGGCTTCACCGTCCTGACGATCCTGTCCGTGTTCGGGCCCGGCGTCGTCGGCGGCCTGGTGACCTGGTCCTGGTGGGGCGCGTTCACCGCGTTCTTCTGGGCCGGGCTGGTCCGGGTCGCGGTGTCGCACCACGTCGCGTGGTCGACCAACTCGATCTGCCACCTCGTCGGTGAGCGGCCGTACCGGGCCCGGGACCGCTCCACCAACGTCTGGCTGCTCGCCGTCCCGAGCATGGGCGAGTCCTGGCACAACCTGCACCACGCCGACCCCACCTCGGCCCGGCACGGCGTCGGCCGTGGCGAGATCGACATCTCGGCCGGGACGATCCGGCTGTTCGAGAAGCTCGGGTGGGCGTGGAACGTCCGCTGGCCGACCGAGAAGCGGCTGGCGAAGCTGGCCGCCCGGCCGGACGAGCCCGCCGCCGCCTGAGCCCGGCCCCGGGGGGTCCCGCTCAGCGGGGTCCCGGGACGGCGGGCACGACGTGCACGGCACCCCGGGACCGCACGCGGCACCGGTCGCCGGGGTGCGGCACCCGGTCCGTCCCGGCCCGCACCCGCAGCAGGGTGCCCCGGTCCGGGACCCGTCCGTCGAGCAGCACGGTGACCAGCACGGCGTCGCCGACGAAGTCGACGGTGCCGACCCGGGCGGGCGCGCCGGGACCGTCGGCGCCGGCCAGCTCCAGCTCCTCGGGGCGCAGCACCGCCACCAGCGGTGCCGCCGGTACGTCCACGGTGCGGCAGGGTGCGGCGCCCAGCGCGGTCGTGACCGTGCCGTCCGCCACCCGGGCGGGCAGCAGCACCGCGTCGCCGACGAACCCGGCGACCCGGGCCGAGGCGGGGGCGGCGTAGAGCTCGCGCGGCGGTGCGGTCTGTTCCAGGCGGCCGTCGTGCAGGACGGCGACGCGGTCGCTGACCGCCAGCGCCTCCCGCCGGTCGTGGGTGATGAGCACCCCGGTGGCGTCCGCGGCCCGCAGCGCCGCGACGACCTCCCCACGGACCTGCTCGCGCAGCCCGGCGTCGAGCGCGGAGAACGGCTCGTCGAGCAGCACCACCCGGGGGTCCGGCGCGAGTGCTCGGGCCAGGGCGACCCGGCGGCGCTCCCCGCCGGACAGGGCGTGTGGCAGCCGGTCGGCCTCGGCGGTCAGGCCGACCAGCGCCAGCAGCTCCGCGACGCGCCCGCGCGCGGCGGCGGCCGGGCGCCGGCCGGGCCCGCGACGCAGCCCGAACCCGACGTTGCCGGCCACGGTCAGGTGCGCGAACAGTGCCCCCTCCTGCGGGACGAGCCCGACCCGGCGCCGCTCCGGCGCGACGGCGGTGACGTCGTCGCCGTCGAGGTGCACCGTCCCGGCCGAGGGCCGGTGCAGCCCGGCGACCACCCGCAGCAGCGTCGTCTTCCCGCTGCCCGACGCGCCGAGCACCGACACCAGTTCACCCGGCGCGACGTCGAGGTCGATCCCGTGCAGCACCGGGTCCCGGCCGTAGCCCGCCCGCACCCCGCGCACCGACAACCCGGTCCTCATCGTCCTCCTCCCGGCCCGCCCGCGGTGGCCCGGACCAGCAGCGCCGCGGGGACGCACGCCAGCAGCAGCAGCGCCAGCGCCGCCGGGGCGGCGGCGCCGTAGGCCCCGAGCGAGGTCTGCGACCACAACCGGGTGGCCAGGGTGTCGATCCCGGTCGGGCGCAGCATGAGCGTCGCCGGGAGCTCCTTCATCGCCGTCACCGCCACGAGCAGCCCGCCGGCGGCCACCCCGGTCGCGGCCTGCGGCGCCGTCACCGACCACCAGGTCGACCACGGCGTCCGGCCGAGGGTGCGGGCGACCTCCTCGGCCTCGACCGGCACCCGCTCGACCGCCGTGCGGGTCGCGCCGAGCGCCTTGGGCAGGAACAGGATCGCGTACCCGAACACCAGCACCGCCGCGGTCTGGTAGAGCGCCGGGACCAGCGCGAGGGACAGGAACACCAGGGCCAGCCCGACGACCACCCCGGGCAGCCCCTGCCCGAGGTAGGCCACCGACTCGGTCGTGGCGACCGCGCGGGACCGGTACCGGGCCGCGAGCACCCCGACCGGCAGCGCCATCGCCACCGCCAGCAGCGCGGCCGCGCCGGACAGCAGCAGCGTCCACCCGGCGGCGACGGCCAGCCGCGGCAGGTCGGCGTCCACCCCGCCGGCGGCGACGACCCGGCCGACCAGCACCGTGGGCGGCCCGACCAGCGTCACCGCCGCGACCGCGCCCAGACCGGCGACGACCGCGGCGCCGGCGGCCGGGCGCAGCCGCACCGGTGCGGCCGCGGTCGGCGCGGTGCCCGCCCTGGCCCCGGTGAAGCGGCGCCGGGCGGCCCGCTCGGCCGCGACCAGGCCGAGCGTCGCGGCGGCCAGGACCAGCGCGGTCACCGCCGCGCCGGTCCGGTCGACGGTCCCCTCGTAGGCGGCCTGCACCGCCCAGGTGAACGACTCGTAGCGCAGCAGCGCGGGCGCCCCGAAGTCGGCGAGGGTGTACAGCGCCGCGAGCAGCGTCCCGGCCAGCGCGGCGGGCAGCGCCTGCGGGAGCGTGACCCGGCAGAACGCGCTCACCGGGCCGAGGCCGAGGGTGCGGGCGGCGTCCTCCGGCCCGGTGTCGGCGGCGCGCAGGGCGGCGGCCGCGGGCAGCGTCACGTACGGCGTGCAGGCCAGCACCAGCACGACGGCCAGCGGGCCGAGACCGCGGGCCTCGGGCCGGACCGCGAGCACCGCGAACGCGAGCAGGTAGGACGGCACGGCCAGCGGCAGCGCGGCCAGCACCCACCACAGCCCGGGTCGGGGCAGCCGCACGCGGACCAGCACCGTCGCGGTGGCGAGGCCCAGCAGCAGGCAGCCGGCGCCGACGACGGCGACCAGCACCGCCGAGTTCAGCGCCAGGGTGAGCGTCCGTTCGCGCGCGAGCAGCGCGGCGACCCGCCCGGGGTCGGCACCCGCGACCCGGACGACGAGCCACACCAGGGGCAGCGCGGCGCACGCGGCGACGACCACCGCCGCGCCCAGCAGGGCACGGGGTGGTCGTCGCCGGCGCCGCACCGGGGCCGGCGGGCCGGCCGGCGCGGTACGGGGCGGGGACCGGCGCAGCAGCACGGTCAGAGCAGCCCGACCTGTGTCATGAGCTGCGTCGTGCCGTCGAGGTCCTCCAGGTCGGCCAGGTCGAGCCGCGGCGCCCGCAGGTCGGCCAGCGCGGGCATCCCCGCGGGCCCGGCGACGCCCGCCACCAGCGGGTACTCGCCGGTCTCGCGGGCGAAGTACTCCTGGGCCTGCGGCGACACCAGGAACCGGAGCAGCTCCCGGGCCTCGGTGGACTCCGCGGCCCCGGCGAGGACCCCGGCGCCGGTGACGTTCACCAGCGCGCTCGCGGTGCCGGGCGCGCCGAACTTCAGCGCGGTGTTCGCGGGCGGGGTCTCGGCGGCGGCCACGTAGTAGTGGTTGATGAGCCCGACGTCGACGACGCCGCTGTCCACCGCCTCCAGGATCGCGGTGTTGCGTGGGAAGACCTGCACCTCGTTGGCGCGCAGTCCCTCCAGGAACGCGCGGGCGGCGTCGTCGCCCTCCTGGACGCGCAGCGCGGTGACGAAGGCCTGGAACGAGGCGTTGGTCGGGGCGATGCCGACCCGGCCGCGCCAGCGCGGGTCGGTGAGCTCGGTGACGTCGGCGGGGACCTCGGCCTCGGGCACCCGGGTGTTGTAGGCCGCGACCCGGACCCGGCCGGTCAGCCCGGTCCAGGTGCCGTCGGTGGCGGTGTAGGGCGCGGTGACCGCGCCGCGCACCTCCTCGGGCAGCGGCGCGAAGGCGCCCGCCCCGGCCAGCGCGCCCAGCGCGCCGGCGTCCTGGGAGAGGAACACCTGGGCGGGGGTCGCGGCGCCCTCCTCGGCGAGCTGCGCGGCGAGCTCGGTGGTCGAGCCGTAGCGGGTGTCGACGGTGATCCCCGACTGCTGCTGGAACTGCGCCAGCAGCGGGCCGACCAGGTCCTCCTCCCGCCCCGAGTACAGGGTCAGGGTGCGCGGCCCGTCGCCCGCCGCCGGGGCCGGGTCGGCCGGGGCACCGCCGCAGCCGGCCACGAGCAGGGCGGCGGCCAGGACGGCGCCGGTGAGCACGCCGCGCCGGGTCGGTCGAGTCGTCGATGGGGTCACGTGGTCCTCCGGGGTGCATGGGGGATCCGCCCGGTTCGCCGGGTCGGTCCCTTTTCGAGCGAGGGGAGGCTAACCTCTGGCGAGGACGTCCTGATCTCCCGAGAATTGAGGGGGTGCGCGCAGGTGCTGCGGGTGCTGCTGGTCGACGACCACCGGTCGTACACCGACCTGCTCGCGCTCGGCCTCGCCGTCCACGGTGACGCGGAGGTCGTCGGCGTCGCGCACGACGCGGCGGCCGCCCGGGCCGCCCTGGCCGGCGGGGACCCCCGGCGGGCGCCGCAGGTCGTGGTCCTCGACGTGCGTCTGCCCGGGGGCGGCCTGACCCTGCTCGGCGACGTCCACGCCGCCGGGGCCCGCGCCCTGGTGCTCACCGCGCACCCGCGGCCCGGTCCGGCCCGCGAGGCCCTCGAGGCGGGCGCGGCCGGGTTCCTGGGCAAGCAGACCCCGCTGGCGGGGATCGTCGCCGCCGTGCGGACGGTCGCCGCGGGCGGCACCGCGCACCCGTCCGCCGCGGAGTCCGAAGCGACCGGGGCGACCCTGCCGCGGCTGACCCCACGCGAGCTCGACGTGCTGCGCGGGCTGGCCGGGGGCCGCGACGTCACCCGGATCGCCGCGGCGCACCGGCTGTCGCCGCACACCGTGCGCGACCACGTCCGCGCGCTGCTCGGCAAGCTCGGCGCCCGCTCGCAGCTGGAGGCCGTCGTCGCCGCCGAGCGGCTCGGGCTCGTCGCCCTGGACCCCGGGGGCGAGCCGGTCCCCCGGGCCGCCGGGCAGCCCGTGCCGTGAGCGCACCCGGTACCGCGGGCCCGGACGTCGTCGCCGGTCCGGACCGGCGGCTGCTGGCCCGCACCCTGGCGCGGCACGCGGTCGTCACCGCCGCCGCGGTCGCGCTGGTGTGCGCGCTGGTCGCCGCCGGGGTCTGGTGGCTGGCCCACGCCGAGGCCGAGCGGCGCGCCGAGGAGGTGTCGCGACGGGTGGAGACGGCCGTCGTCGTCGGCCTGGCCGACCGCGACCTCGCCACCGCCGGGCCCGCCGGGCGCGAACGGCTGCTGGCGGACCTCGCGCCGTTCCGGGCGACCGGGATGGTCAGCCGGGTCAAGGTGTGGCTGGTCGAGGGCCCGGTGGCGCGGCTGGTGTTCTCCGACGAGGCCCGCATCGAGGGTCTGACCCGCCGGTTCGATCCCGTCCTCGCCGCCCGGCTCGACGGCGGCGCCGCGGTGGTGCTCCCCGTCCCCGACGACGGCGAGCACCGCTACGAGCACGGCGACGGGCTCCGCGAGGTCTTCCTCGGCTTCACCGACGGTGCCGGGCGCCCGGCCCGGCTGGAGGTCTACGTCCCGGTCGACGTCGACGGGGCCACCGCGCACGCCGTGGGGCTGCTGCTGCCACCCGCGGTGGCCGGGATGCTGCTCGTCGCGGCGGCGGTCCTGCCGCTGTCGGTGGCGCTGGCGCGGCGGCGCGAGCGCGAGCGGACCGAGCGCCGCGACGCCGCCCTGTACGGGCTGGCCGCCGGCGAGCTCGCCCGCCGCGACCTGGCCCGCCGCCTGCACGACGACGTGCTGCCGACCCTGGCCGGCGCCGGGCTGATGCTCGACCTCGCCCCGGCCCGGCCCGAGCTGCTGGACCGGGCCCGGGCCACGGTCGGCGACGGCGTCGTCCGGATCCGGTCGGTGCTCGACGCCCTGCACCCGGCCGACGTCGACGCCGCCGGTCTGCCCGCCGCGCTGGCCGCGCTCGCCGCCGGCGGCGACCCGCCCGCGGCAGTCGTCACGACCGGGGACCCCGCCGGGACCCTCGACGACCGCGGCGCGGTCCTGCTGCACCGCGTCGCCTCGGAGCTGCTGCGCAACGCCCGCGCGCACGCCCGTGCCCGCACCGTCGAGGTCGGCCTGCACGTCGCGGCCGGCCGGGCCCGGCTCACCGTGACCGACGACGGCACCGGCTTCGACCCCGGCCGCGGCCCGGAACCCGGCCACATCGGGCTGCTGCTCGTCCGCCGCGCGGTGGCCGACGCCGGCGGGACTTTGGAGGTCCGCAGCGCGCCGGACCGGGGCAGCACCGTCACCGTCGTGCTCCCCCGCCGCGGCTGAGCCGGCCGCCGCGCCGCATCGGTGCACGGTGTGCGCCGACGCACGTTCGGCAAAGTTGCACAGCCTGCATCTTTGGGCCAGACTCGTTGCGTGCCGTCAACTACCCGCCCCGTGCGCACCCCCGAGGAGGCCGCGGCCCACCGCCGCGACGTACTGCTCCCCCTGACCGGCCTGCTGATGGCGCTGTTCGTCGGCGTGCTGTCCAGCACGATCGTGTCGAACGCGCTGCCCCGGATCCTGGGCGACCTCGGCGGGACCCAGGCCGAGTACACGTGGGTGGTCTCGGCGTCACTGCTGGCGATGACGGCCTCGACCCCGATCTGGGGCAAGCTCGCCGACCTCTACTCCAAGAAGCTGCTGGTCCAGGCCGCGATCGGGATCTTCCTGATCGGCTCGCTGCTCTGCGGGCTGGCGGTCTCCACCGGGCAGCTCATCGGCTTCCGGGTGCTGCAGGGCCTCGGCATGGGCGGGCTGCAGGCGCTGACCCAGGTCGTGATCGCGGCGATCATCACCCCGCGCGAGCGCGGCCGCTACATGGGCTACCTCTCGGGGATCATGTCGATCGCCGTCGTCGGAGGTCCGCTGCTCGGCGGCATCATCGTCGACTCGCCGCTGGGCTGGCGCTGGTGCTTCTTCGTCGGCGTCCCGCTGGCCGCGCTCTCACTGCTCGTGCTGCAGCGCACCCTGAACGTGCCCACCCCCGTCCGCGCCGACGGCGAGCGCCCCAGCATCGACTACCTGGGCGCCACCCTCATCGCCGCCGCGGTGTCGGCGCTGCTGCTGTGGACCTCGCTGGCCGGCAAGCAGTTCGGCTGGGCCTCGCCGACCTCGTTCGGCCTGATCGGCGCCGGCCTGGTGCTGCTGGTGGGCGCGATCGTCGTCGAGCGACGGGCCAAGGACCCGGTCGTGCCGCCGTTCCTGTTCCGCGACCGCACCGTCGTGCTCGCCACCGTCGCGAGCCTGTTCGTCGGCGTCGCGATGTTCGGCTCCACCATCTTCCTGTCCCAGTACTTCCAGCTCGCCCGGGGCGCCAGCGCCACCGAGGCCGGGCTGCTCACCCTGCCCATGATCGTCGGCATGTTCGGCGCGTCGAACGTGGCCGGCCAGCTGATCACCCGCACCGGCGTCTGGAAGCGCTACCTCGTCGGCGGCGCGGTCTCGCTGACCGCGGGCCTGGCGCTCGGGGCGGCGGTCATCTCCTCGACCACGCCGTACTGGCTGGTCGCGGTCGCGATGGCACTGGTCGGCATCGGCGTCGGCACCACGCAGCAGAACCTCGTGCTCGCCGTGCAGAACACCGTCGCGCTGCGGCACATGGGCGCCGCGAGCTCCACGGTGACGTTCTTCCGCTCGCTCGGCGGCTCGGCCGGAGTCGCGGGGCTGGGCGCGCTGCTCGCCTCCGTGGTCGGGTCCCGGACCGCGGCCGGACTGGCCGACGCCGGCGTCGACGGCGGGGCGGCCGTCGGCGGCGGGCAGGTGCCGCACCTGGCCGAGCTGCCCGAGCCGGTGCGCTCGATCGTCATGGAGTCCTACGGCCACGCCACCTCGATGATCTTCCTGGTGGCCGCGCCGCTGGCCTTCCTGGCCCTGCTGGCGATCCTGGCCCTGCGCGAGGTCCCGCTGCGCGACACCCTCGACATCGCCAAGCCCGCCGACCCCGCGGCCGGTGCCCCGGCCACCACCCCGGCCCCGCCGACCGGTCCGGTGCTGCACGGGTTCGTGCGGGCCGACGGCGCCCCGGCGGGCGGCGCCGTGCTGACCGTCCTCGACGGCACCGGCGACGAGCTCGGCCGCACCCGCGCCGACGCCGACGGGCACTACCGCATCTGCGTCGCCACCGGCATCGTGTCCACCGTGTACCGCTGGGAGGGCCGTCCGGCCGCGCGCCGGGTGACCGTCGGCGCGGACGGGCTCCGACTCGACGTCGACCTGCCGGCCGGCACACCCGCCGACGGCACCACACGCACCGCCGACGGGCATCCGGGCCGGCACGAGCTCGTCTCGGTCATCGAGGCGCCCGAGCGCGAGCGGACGGGGGCCGACCGTGGCTGAGCAGGCCGCCCCCGGGCGTCGCGAGCGCAAGAAGGCCGCCACCCGGGCCGCGCTCGCCGGCGCCGCACTGCGGCTGTGCAGCACGCACGGCCCGGACGCGGTGACCGTCGAGCAGATCGCCGACGCCGCCGACGTCGCGCCCCGCACCTTCTTCAACTACTTCACCTCGAAGGAGGAGGCGGTCGTCGCGGGCTACGCGTCGTCGGCGGACACCCTGCTGACCGCGTTCGCCGCCCGCCCCGACGACGAGCCGGTCACCGAGTCGCTGCGGCACGCGCTGCGCGCCGTGGTCACCGACCCCGGCTACCTCGACCGGGTGCAGGCACTGCGGGCGCTGCGGGGGCACCCGGCGATCGTCGCGCACCAGATGGCCGCGTTCGCCGCCCAGGAGCGGGCGCTGGCCGACGCCGTCGTCGCCCGGACCGGGTCCGACCCGGCCCGCGACCTCTACCCGACCCTGGCCGCGGCCGCCGCGGTGACCGGGCTGCGCGTCGCGGTGCAGCACTGGCTGGGCGACCACGGCACGGACCCGCGCTCGCCGTCGCTGACCCAGCTGGTGGACGAGGCCATGGCCGTGTTCGACGCCGGCCTGCGCGCCCTGGCGGGGGCCCCGGCCTGACCCGGCGGGCGGCCGGGAGAGGATCACCGGCGTGCCCGTCACCACCGTCCTGGACCGCCCGGCCCCGGCACCGCTGGAGCTGACCCTGCACCCGGCGCCCGACCCCGGTGCGCCCGTGCTTCTGGTCGTGCCCGCGATGGGGATGCGGGCGTCGTTCTACACCCCGCTGCTGGGGGCGCTGGCCGACGCCGGCGTCGCCGCCGCGGTCACCGAGCTGCGCGGGCACCAGGCCCGCCCCGCTCCCCCGCCCGGGCGCCGCCACGACTTCGGCTACGACGACCTCGTCGGCGACCTCGCCGCCGCCGTCGAGGCGGTGCACTCCGGGCGGCCCGGCGCGCCGGTGTTCGTCGTCGGGCACAGCCTCGGCGGGCACCTCGCCACCGCGTACGCCGCACGGCACCCCGACCGCGTCGACGGTGTCGCCCTCGTCGGGTCGGGCAGCGTCGACTGGCGGGTCTGGGGGCCGGCCCACCTGCTGCGGACCCAGGCCGTCGTGGCCGCGGCGATGCTGATCGGGCACTTCCCGGGCGACCGGGTCGGCTTCGCCGGGCGGGAGGCCCGCGGGCAGATGCGCGACTGGGGCCGGTGGGCCCGCACCGGGCGGCTCGCGTTCGGCACGCCGCGGGTCGACCACACCCCGTCGATCGCCGCGGTGCACCTGCCGGTCCTCGGGATCGGGTTCGAGCGCGACGGGCTCGCCCCGCCCGCTCGGTCGACGCGCTGCTGGGCATGTTCGGCGCGGCCACGGTGACCCGCCACCGGCTCGACGTGCCCGCGGCACGCCCGCACTTCGGGTGGGCCCGCGAGCCGGCCGCACTCGACGTCGTCGTGCCGCTGCTGACCGGCTGGGCCCGCGACGCCGCCGGGGCGTGACCCCGGCGGCGTCGGCGTGCGGGCGCTGCGGCTCAGACCCCGGTGTTCACCGACTCGTGCCACGGGATGACCAGGCGTTTCGCGGTGGTCACCATCAGGTAGAGCAGTGACCCCAGCACCGCGAGCAGCACGATCACCGCGAACAGACGGGGCGCGTCGAGGGCGTTGAGGCTCGACACCACCAGGTAGCCGAGCCCGGCACTGCCGCCGAGGTACTCGCCGACGATCGCGCCGATCACCGAGAACACGATCGCGACCTCGGCGCCGGCGAACACGTAGGGCAGGGTCGCGGGCAGCTCCAGGTTCCGGAACGTCGCCCAGCGCGAGGCGCCCAGCCCGGTCATGACGTCGCGGTGCCCGCGCTCGACCGAGCGCACCCCGAGCATCACGTTGAGCATGATCGGGAAGAACGCGAGCAGCCCGGCCATGATGATCTTCGAGGTGGGGCCGAAGCCGAACCAGATCACGAAGATGGGCACGAACGCCACCTTGGGCACCACCTGCAGCGCGACCAGGGCGGGCTGCACCGCGCGGCGCAGCCACTCGATCCGCCCGAGCAGTGCGCCGACGCAGACACCGGCGACGAGCGCGGCGCCGAACCCGACGAGGACCTCGAGCAGCGTCACGCCGATGTGGCCCCAGATCGCCGGGTCGGCCAGCAGCTCCCCCAGCGCGCCGACGACGGCGGCCGGTGCGGGCAGGATGAACTCCGAGACCCCGACCACCGAGACGGTGAACTGCCAGGCCCCCACGAGCAGCAGCAGGAGCACCGGCCCGGAGATCCACGGCAGGCGCCGCAGCCAGGGCGACTCCTTCTCGGGGCCGCCGGGGTCGGTCACGGGGGTGGCCGGGTCGGTCGCCGGAGCGGGCCGTTCGGTCGTGGTCATCGGTTCAGTCCTCCCGGTCCAGCTCGGTGCGCAGCCCGGCGACCAGCGCGCCGAACTCCGGTGTCGTCTCGGTCGCCGCGGACCGCGGCCGGGGCAGGTCGATCGTGGTGATCGACCGGATGCGTCCCGGGCGCGGGGTCAGCAGCACGACCCGGTCGGCCAGGAACACCGCCTCGGGGATCGAGTGGGTCACGAACACGACGGTGGCGCCGGAGACCGCGTGGATCTGCTGCAGCTCCAGGTTCATCCGGTCGCGGGTCAGGGCGTCCAGCGCACCGAACGGCTCGTCCATCAGCAGCACCGACGGGTCGCAGGCCAGGGCACGGGCGATCGCGGCCCGCTGGCGCATGCCGCCGGACAGCTCCCGCGGGTAGGAGTCCTCGAACCCGCCGAGCCCGACCGTGGCGCACAGCTCGGCGGCCCGGGCGCGACGCTCGGCACGCGGCACCCCCCGCAGCTTCAGCGGCAGCGCGACGTTGTCGGTGATCGTGAACCACGGGAACAGGTTCGCCTCCTGGAACACCAGGCCGAACTCGGCGAAGACCGCGTCGTCACGACGGCCGGCGGCCCATGCGGGCCGTCCGCCCGCCTCGACCAGCCCCGCGGACGGGGCGAGCAGGCCGGACAGGATCCGCAGGAGCGTCGTCTTGCCGCAGCCCGAGCGCCCGACCAGCGAGACGAACTCGCCGCGGGCGACGTCCAGGTCGATCCCGGACAGTGCGCGCACCACCCCACGCCGGGTCGGGTACACCTTGTCCACACCGGAGACCCGCAGGCCGACCGCGCCCCCGGTCGGGGCCGCGTGCACCCCGGAACGGGTCGCGGTCGCCTGGGTCGCTGTCTCCTGGGTCATGCTCGTCTCCTGCTCCGCTGCCGGGGACCGTCGTGTCGTCGGGGTGCTCATCGGGCACCCTCCGTGCCGTTCAGGCCGGCGTCGAGCCACTGCGACGGGTCCAGGCCGGCGGGGACCTGACCGACCGAGGACACCTCGTCGTAGGTGGCCTGCCAGCGCTGCGGGGAGATGCCGGTCGGGCCCTGGCCCGCCGCGTAGCCGTCGACGTAGGCGGCGAGCGCGGCGCGGGCGACCTCGGGCCGGTCCAGCGCCGAGACCTGGTACTTCGAGCCGATCAGCCGCAGCGTCTCGGCGAAGCCGCCTCCCTCGTCGGCGGTGATGAACGCGGTGGCGTCGGCGATCGCCGCGAGGTAGCGGCGCAGCTTGTCCTGCTCCTGCGGGTCGGTGGCGGTGGCCTTCGAGGTGGCGTAGATCTGCGACCCGGCGGAGATGGCGTCGTTGGGGTCGTAGACGACGGCCTCGGGGCGGGTGGCCTGCAGCAGCATCGCGGTGTCGAGCGAGACGATGAACGCGTCGACGCGGCCGGTGTTCACCAGGTCGAACACGCCGGGGCTGAGCCCGACGACCTGGCGGCGCAGCTCGGCGGGGGCGATCCCGGCCGACCCGGCGACGAGGTCGAGGGTGATCGAGCTGGTGCCGCCCTCCGACGGCGTCCCGACCAGCTTGCCGCGCAGCTGCGCGGCGTCGGTGACCGGCGCCCGCTGCGAGGAGACCAGACGCAGCGGCCCGTTGTGCACCACGCCGCCGATCGCGACCAGCGGTGCGCCGCGCTCGCCCGCGGCGACCATCGTCTCGATGTCGCCGATCCGGGAGATCTCCGCGGACCCGGCGAGCAGGGTCTGGATGGCCGGCGCCGAGCCCTGGGTGGCCTCGAAGGTCACGTCGAGACCGTGGGCGGCGAAGAAGCCCTTGGTGTCGGCGATCATCTCGGCGGCGTAGCCGAGCGACTCCATAGGCAGGATGTTGAGGAAGGTGATCCGGTCGCGGCCGTCCTCACCGCCGCCCGCGCCGCATCCGGCGAGGACGAGGCAGGCGGCGAGCAGGACCGCGGCGAGCCGGGTCGTCGTGCGGGTCATCGGGGGACCTCCGGAGCGTGCTGGGTCGACGCGAGGGACGGCGTAGGTGGGGCGACGGTGTCCGTGCCGCGGTACCACGCGGTGGCGTTGCCGTGGCGGACCGCGGCCCGGGCGGCGGGGTCGAGGGCGGCGAGGAGACGGGCCACCCCGTCGCCGTGGCGGTGCGGGTGGTCACCCGCGTAGAGCAGGAGCCCGGCGGCGCCCAGAACGTCCAGGGCGTCGTGCAGCTCGCCGGGGTCGCGCGGCAGGTGGACCGGCGCGGTGGTGAACCGGACCTGCTCGCGGACGTACTCCGACGGCATCCGGTCCACCCACGGCACCTCGCGGCGGATGCCGCGCCACTCCTTGTCCAGGCGCCACAGCAGCGGCGGCAGCCAGGACGAGCCGCACTCGGCGACGGTCACCCGCAGATCCGGCAGCGCGCCGAGGGCGCCCTCGGCGACCAGCGACACCAGCTGGGACTGGGCGACCTGCCCGTGGGACAGGTAGTCCTGCAGGTAGGTGTGGGTGAACCCGGTCGTGGTCGGGGCACTGCCGACCCGGCCCCAGGCGTGCAGGGTGACGACCAGCCCGGCCGCGGCGGCTGCGGCGAGGACCGGCCGGAACACCGGGTGCCCCCACCGCAGGTCGTGCCCGCGCACCGGGAGCAGCACCTGCACGAAGCGCGGGTCGTCCGCCCGGCGCTCGATCTCGGCGACGGCCGCGGCCGGGTCGCCGAGCGGCACCGCGACCGAGCCGCGGGCGCGGGGCTCGTGGTCGAGGAACCGCTGCGCGGTCCAGGTGTTCACCGCCCGGCACAGGGCGGCCTCGAAGGCGTGGTTGCGGCTGACGTCGAACGCGGTGGTGCAGGTCAGGACCGCCGTACCGACCCGGCCGCCCCCGGGTGCGGGCGCGTCGAGGACCGCGGCTCGCAGGGCCGCGACGTCGTGCGGGGCGGGCCCGTCGACCATCGCGGGCGGGTAGGCGCCGGCCTGGACGGGGTCGGCGCGCAGGGCGGCGCCCGCCGCGTAGTCACGCCAGTACGGGCGGAGCAGTTCCGCGATGTCGGCGAATGACGCCGGCGCGACGTGGGTGTCGGCGTCGAAGAACTCCTCGGGCGGGTCGGCGCTCATGCCTCGCTCCCGGGCAGGGGCAGGCCGTAGAGGCGGGCGGCGTTGGCGGCCGCCATCGGCCGGCGCAGTGCTGCGGGCAGCACCCGCAACGCGGTGATCGGGTCGTCGAAGTCCCAGTGCGGGTAGTCGGAGGAGAACAGGATCCGGTCGGTCATCCCGGTCTGCTCCCAGGTCGTCGCCAGGTGTGCGGGCACCGGCGGCTCGTCGATCGGCTGGGTGGTGAACCACACCCGCTCGCGCACGACCTCCGACGGCGGGCGGGTCAGCCACGGGACGTCGTCGCGGCACAGCTCCCAGGCGTCGTCGAGCCCCCAGAGCAGCGACGGCAGCCAGGACACCCCGCCCTCGACGAGCACGAACTGCAGGTCCGGCACCGCCTCGAGGACACCGCCGGCGACCAGCCCGGTCAGCGCGACGGCGACGGCGTTGCCGTACCACGCGTGCTGCTCCAGGTAGAACGACGGCCAGCCGTCCCCGCGGTGGCCCTCGGTGCCGCCGAGGTGGATCGCCACCGGCAGCCCGTGCGCGGCGGCCGCGGCGTAGATCGGCCGGTACTTGGCGTCCGACCACGGCAGGAACGTGCCGCTGGGGAACAGGACCTGCACGAACCGCGGGTCCGCGGCGCGGCGCTCGATCTCGGCGACGGCCTCCGCCGGCGACTCGTGCGGGATGCAGATGCTGGCCCGCAGCCGCGGCTCGGGGTCGAGCCAGTCGGTGACCAGCACGTCGTTGTACGCGCGGCACAGCGCAGCCGCGAACGCGGGCTCCTCGGCGCCCGCGGTGTGGCCCTGCATCGGGATGAGCACCCCGGCGACGACGTCGTAGGGGTCGAGCAGCTGGCTGCGCATCAGGTCCAGGTCGCTGCCCGGGGGCCGGACGGCGCTGCCGGGCGGGCCCGCCTCGGGATGGGAGTCGCGGCGCATGCCGCCGTGCCGGACCCGGGGGTAGACCGCGGGCGGCGGCGCGCCGCGCAGCCCGAAGCGCACGAACCGGCGCCGCCAGGGCTCGGGCAGCGCGGCCGCGAGCCGGTCGGCGGTGACGACCGGGTGGATGTCGGCGTCGACGATCGGGGTCCGGGCGCGACGCCGGGCGGGGGCCCGGCCGGTGACGGGTGCGGTGCTGGTCATGACGCCTCCTCGGTGGTGGGACGGCGGCCGGTGTCGACGACCACCCAGCGGTCCTCGACGGTCACCTCGAAGGTCTCGGCGGTGTACGGACCGGGTGTCATGCCCGGCGGGCCCGGCTCGACCGACGCCGGGAGGCTGCGGGCGGGCGCGTCGCCGGGCTGGTAGGAGAGGCCGGTGCGCACGTCGTACTCCCAGCCGTGCCAGGGGCAGGCGACGAGCACGTGGCCCTCGTCGAGCCGCACGTCCGAGGGACCGGTCGCCACCGGGGCCCCGGCGACGGAGCCGCGGCACAGCGGGCCGCCCTGGTGCGGGCAGTGGTCGGCGAGGGCGTAGTAGTCGTCGCCGACCCGGAAGACGCCGATCGAGCGGGTGCCGACCCGCACCACGCGGTGCTCGCCGGGGGCGAGCTCGTCGGCGGGCAGCACGGCGAGCCTCACGTCCCCTCCCCCGCCCCGGCCAGCAGCTCGACCGTGCCCGCGGTGGCGTCGAGCCGGATGCGGTCGCCGGTGCGCAGCACCTGCACCGGGTCGGCGTCGAGGTCGGCCAGGGCGGGGACGCGGGTGACGACGGCGCCGAGCGCGGCCTTCGTCGTGGTGACCGTGAAGACCATCCCGAGCGGGGCGGTGCCGAGCAGCCGGGTGCTCTGGAAGAACGCCGACCAGCCCGAGGACCCCTTGGCGCCGGGGAACACGAGGATCTTCCCGGTGAAGCAGACGCCCTGCAGGGCGTGCCGGGCCTCGACGATCGTGCCGGTCGCCGGGTCGATGCCGCCCCAGCCGGAGATGGTCTCGGGCGACACCAGCGCCTCGCCGGTGACCACGCCGGGCACCACGGTCCGTCCGCGCAGGACGGTCCCGACCGTCGCGGTCATCGCAGCTCACCCGACCAGCGGCCGGTGACCGCGGCCTGCACGCAGTCCTCGGTGGTGCCGAACCACGCCTCGATCCCGAGGATCGCCGGCAGGTAGTGGGCCTGCTTGGCGGAGTCGGTGGCGAACACCCGGGTCCCGGGCGGGGCCAGGCGGGACATCGCCGGGCAGGAGTCGGTGAGGACCTTCGCGCCGGCGGCCTCGATGGTGGCGGTGTAGCCGCTGCGCTCGGCCACCGCGGCCAGCGCCCGCGGCGCCATGATCCACAGCGAGGTGCCGTCGTGCAGCCTGCGGCCGTCGAGGAGCCGGGCGACGTCGCGGATCTGGTCGAGCGAGGCGTGCGGGCAGCCGAGCAGGACGAAGTCGACCTGCGTGCTCGTGCCCTGGTCGTTGAGCCGGGCGTAGGTGGCGGCCCGCTCGGCGGCGCCGTAGACGACCGCGTCGGCCGGGACACCGCCGCCGAACGCTGCGTCGACGGTCGGGGCCTCGGGGGTGACGCCGGGGACGTGGTACATCTCGACCCCGCCGGAGGAGGCGGCCGCGGCGCCGAAGTGCTTGAGGTCGGTGAGGTCGGGCAGGGCGAGGTCACCGGTGACGACCGGGCGGGCCTCCTGCACGACGTCACCGGTGAAGTAGCCGAGCAGGCCCCAGTCGAGGAACCCGCCGACCGGGGTGTCGACCCGGACCAGGTGGGTGCCGCGCCGGTGTTCGTCGTGGTGGTTGCCCCAGCACGGGACGCGCCCGGTGAGGCCGGCCGCGCCGGTCGACGCGGTGCCCTCGCAGTTCGTGCGGGCGCCGAGCACCGAGTTGGCGTAGACCACCGCGGAGGACTCCATCCAGGCGCAGTGCTCGCCGCGGACCGGGAGGTTCCCGACCTGGTACGGCGTGCACGTGGCGAGGATGGAGACGCCGCGCCGGCCGTAGAAGGTCTCCGCGTCGGCCTGCAGCTCCACGAACTGCGCCGGGTACGGCGCGACGGCCGCCGCGTCGGCGCCGAAGCCCTGCTGGAGCTGGCAGGTGGGCACCGCCATCGGCGGGATCTCGTGGGTCTCGTCGCTGTCGAGGTTGATCACCGAGAAGGCGCGGTCCCAGCCGCCCTCGGCGACGAGGCGGGCCTTGAGCGGGGAGGGCTGGGTGGCGGTCCCGGCCACGTTGCGGACCGAGCAGAGCCGCTCGGCGTCCAGTGCCTCGGCGTAGCGGGTGAGCAGGTCCATCGCGGCGGCGACGGCGGGCCCCTCGGCCCCGTCGAGCATCCTGCGGTCGTCGTCGGTGAGTATCACGGGGCGCCTCCGGGCATCGTTGCCTGTCTCCTCGTGGTGGTGGCGGTGGGACGGGTCAGTCCCCGACGTTCTCCCGGATCCGGTCGGTCAGGGCGTCGGAGGGCACGTCGTGCAGGCTGCCCTGCGGTCCGGCGAGGTCGAGAGCGTGCGCGGCCGCGTGGCCCATCGCCGCGCACGGCCCCATGACCCGCACGCTCGACAGCGCCGCGGCGTCACCGTCGATGCAACGGCCCGCGGCGACCAGGTTCGACGCGGCGGGCGGCAGCATCGAGCGCAGCGGCACGTAGTGCAGGTGGTCGGCGTCGAAGGTCTCCCAGACGTAGCCGTCGGGGCTGTCGTGCAGCTCGATCGGCCAGGCGGTGCGGGCGACGGCGTCGTCGAAGCGGACCCCGCCGCGCACCTCCTCGACGGTGAGCTGGTGGGCGGCGGCGATCCAGCGGGTCTGGCGGCGGCCGGGCAGCCCGTAGGAGCGCACCGTGGCCTTGCCGAACACCTCGGGGAACTCCGCGCGCAGGAACTCGACGACCCGGTCGGCCTGCGCCTTGCCCTCCAGCTGGGCCTCGGCGGCGGCGATCGGGTCCAGCGGCGCCTCGATGTGGGTCATGTTGAGCACCGCGGTGTCGCGGCCGGGGAAGTAGAAGGCGAGGCCGTCGCGACGGAGCAGGCCGTACTGGTCGGCCTTGGCCGCGACCCGGGCCGCGAGCTCGCCGGGCTCCGGTGCGGCACTGGTGTCGAGGTGCTCGACGACGAGCTGCTGGCTGCCGTAGATCTCCCGGTCGGGCAGCCGGCACTCCAGGCCCGCGGCCCAGGCGAGCGCGGCGTCGCCGCTGGCGTCGACGAACCCGGCCGCGGTGACGTCGACGGCGCCGTAGCGGGTGGCGAAGCGGGCGCCCAGGACACGGTCGCCGTCACGCTCGACGCCGGTGAGGGTGGCGTTGGTGAGGACCCGGATGCCGTGGGCACGGACGGTGTCCTCGACCCAGCGGCCGAGGCGCACCTCGTCGTAGCCGACGGTGAGGGTGTGGCCGGTGCGGCGGAACAGGTCCCCGCCGGCCTCGAGGTCGGCGAACATGGTGTCGAACAGGCCGTGGGTCAGCTGCCGGAACTCGGGGCCGTTGCCGTAGACCCCGCAGAACAGCCCGATCAGCGAGTTGACCATCTGCCCGCCGAGGACGGGGGCGGCGTCGACGAGGACGACGTCGCGGCCGAGGCGGGCGGACTCGACGGCGGCGGAGAGCCCGGCGATGCCGGAGCCGACGACGCAGACGTCGGCGGTCACCGCGTGCTCGGCCGGGTCGCCGGCGCGCAGTGGGGCGTCCCGGATCACGGTGTGGACCGGCAGGGGCGTCAGCGGGTGAGGCATGGCTCACACACTAGGAACGGCGCGCGCCGCCCCGGAAATAGAACGTTCGCCTGCCGGACCATCGACCGGACGAATAGTCGCAGCTCTACAGGGTGGCCGACAGTTCGACGATGAGTTCGCGGAGCCACCGGTGGGCCGGGTCCGGGTCGAGGTCGGTGTGCCACCAGAGACGCTCGCGGATCGGTCCGGGATCGCCCGGGCAGGGCAGCACGACCAGCCCGAGGCGGTCGGCGACCTGGCGGGCGAGCCGCTCCTGCAGCAGCGCGACGCGGTCGGTCCCGGCGACCAGGTAGGGCACCGACAGGTAGCTCTCCACCCGCACCCTGATGTCGGGTTCGACCCCGAGCCGGGCGAGCTGGCGGGTCATCGGCGCGGCCGCCGACATGCCGCGGTCCGGGGCGAACGGCACCACCCAGGGCATCGCGGCGAGCTCGTCGAGGTCCAGGGTCGGGTCCGGCCCGGCGGCGACCGGGTTGTCGGCGTCGACGACGCAGACCCAGCGGTCGTCGAACAGGGCGGTGGAGCGCAGCTCGGGCCGTTCGAAGCGGGCGGCGGGCGGGGCGATGAGGCCGTCGATGAGCCGTATCGTCTCGCCGATGTCGGCGGAGAAGGACTCGCGGACCAGCCGCAGCCGCAGCTCGACGCCGGGGGCGCGCCGGGCCGCCGCCGCGGACAGCGCGGGCCCGAGCACGGCGACGGTGTAGTCGGCGACGAGCAGGGTGAACCCGCGCCGGGCGCTCGACGGGTCGAAGCCGTGGCCGGTGCCGAACAGCCGCTCGGCGACCGAGCAGACGCCCTCGACCTGCTCGACGAGCTGGGCGGCGAGCGGGGTGAGGACGTAGCCGCCGGGGTGGCGGGACAGCAGGTCGTCGTCGAAGTGACGGCGCAGCCGGGACAGGGCCGCGCTGGCGGCGGGCTGGGAGATGCCGATGCGGGCGGCGGCGCGGGTGACGTTGCGTTCGCGCAGCAGCTCGCGCAGCGAGACGAGCAGGTTGAGGTCGAGGTTGGCCAGCCGGACCGTCGGCGGGGTCGTCACGGCGCCGCAGGCTAGCCGCTCACCCCGTCCGGAGCACCCACCCGGTCACCGTGCCGTGCGCCCTGCCGCTCACCCCGGCGGAACGCGCTCGGGGTGACGCCGCGGACCCGGGTGAAGGCCGCGCTGAAGCCGAACGGGTCGGCGTACCCGACCCGGCGCGCGATCCCGGCCAGCGTCGCGCCGGGCTCGGCGAGCAGCAGGTCCGCCGCCAGGGTCATCCGCCAGCCGGTGAGGTAGGTCAGCGGCGGCTCGCCCACCCGGTCGGTGAACCGCTTGGCCAGGGTCGCCCGGGACACACCGGTGGCGGCGGCGAGCCCGGCGACGGTCCAGGCCGCGGCGGGGTCGGCGTGCAGCAGCCGCAGCGCCCGCCCGACCACCGGGTCGTGCTGGGCCGTCCACCACCGCGGCCGGCTTCCGCCGGGCCGGTCGAACCACTCGCGCAGGGTGCAGACCAGCAGCCAGTCCAGGAGCCGGTCGAGCACGACCTGCTGACCGGGGGCGTCGACGGCGACCTCGGCGGCCACGTGGTCGAGCACCGTGTCCCCGCTGCCGCCGGCACCGACCCGCAGCACCGGCGGGAGCGCGTCGAGCAGCCGGGCGCCGACCTCGCCCCCGGCCGGGGAGGCCCCGGTGATCAGGGTGCTCGCGTCGCTGCCCGGCGCCGGCGCCGGGTCGTGCCAGCCGAGCCGGTGGCGGGTGCCGCCCTGGTCGGGCGTCGCGCAGTCCACGCCGCAGACGATCGGCTCGGCCGGGGTGCCGACCTCGTCGACCACGTGGAAACCGGCCGGGCCGCGCACGACGGCGGTCTCCCCCGCGGCCAGCCGCACCGGGTCGGCGCCGGGGACGAGGATCCACCCCGCGCCGGTCAGCATGGCGCACAGGGTCAGCGGTGCGCCGTCGACGAAGTGCAGCGACCAGGGCGGGGTCAGGGTGCTGCTGCCGAACAGCGAGCCGTGCGACCGCAGCCCGCGGACCAGGTCACCGAAGGGGTCCACCGCACCGAGGTTAGACGACCGGACAGGAGTTCCGGCGTCTCACCCATGTCGTCGTCCGCGCCGCGGTGGTGTGGTGGCCCCATGCCCACCACCGACACCCCCACCACCGACAGCCGCACCGCTCTCACCGACGGCGACCGCGTCTTCCTCGCCCGCCCGCTGCACGGCTTCCTGAGCGTCGCGGGCGGCCCGGTGCCGCCGCAGCCCCGCCCGGTCTGGTTCGAGGCGACCGACGACGGCACCGTGCAGCTGTTCACCGGGCCGGAGTCGCTGCACATCCGCCGCAGGCGCAGGGACCCGCGGGCCTCGCTGGTCGTCGCCGCGCCGGTCGGGGAACGCGAGCGCTGGGTCGCGGTCGACGGCTCCACGACCGTCGAGACCGACGGGGCACACGCGCTGGCGCAGCGGCTGGCGCAGCGCTACTGGGACCTCGACGACCCCGCGCGCGCCGCGGACCTCGCGGCGATCCTCGCCGAGGACCAGGTGCGGCTGGTGATCCACCCCGAGCGGGTGCGGCGGCTGATGTTCTGACCCCGGCCCGACCCGCCGGCCCGGGCGCCCGGCTCAGGGGGTGCGACGGCCCGACCACGCGGGTTCGACAGCCGCCCAGTCCTCCGCCCAGGCACGGGCGAACGCACGCCCGTTCCAGGCGAAGACCAGCCGCCCGGCGACCCACACCACGGCGGCCCACACCACGGCGGTGAGGAACCCGGCGGCGACGGCCACCGTGACGGCGTCGGCGGGGGTCGACGGCGGCGGCGCCAGCCGGCCGTCGGTGCCGACCCAGGCCGGCACCCGGTCACCGACGTCGTGGACGCCGGGCAGCGTGCTGCCGCCCGAGTGCGGCAGCCCGTCGGGGCCGGTCCAGCTCAGCGTGAGCGACTGCTGGCCGGTCTGCAGGTCGCCCACCGCGCTCGCCCGCGCGGTGACCGTCGCCGCGACCGGCACGCGCTCACGGGCCTCGACCGCGCCCCGCTCCAGGACCGACCCGTGGGCCGCGGCACCGGCGAGCCACGCCACGACCAGCCCGCAGGCGGCGAGCAGCCCGAGCACCACCGCGAGCAGGTCCTCGCGACGGGACGCCCGACGACGGAGCCGGTCAGCGGGTCCCGGCTCGGAGCCCGGCGGGTCGGCTGCGCGCATCGTTCCTCCTGGGGTCGGTCACGACGGGTCCTCCCCACCACCGCGGGTGAGGGGGCGATCACCGAGGACTACCCCCGTTATCGCCCCGTGACATCCCCCGGGACGGAGATCACGCCCACCGGACGCCGTGCGGTCCCCTTCCGTACCCGGGCGGTCGGCCGCGCAACGATCCGCCGCCGGGCCCGCCACCCACCCGTTCGCCATGCACCGCAGCCCATTCGCCGCCGCGGGGCGCGCCCGGGCAACCGCGGCACTCCGACGGGCGTCTGCCCCGATGTCACCCGGGTGGGTGATCTGTGACGTGGAGGTGGGCATGTCCCGGACCGAGCGGCTCCGTCGCCGTCGTGGCGTTCTGGTGACCGGGCTCGTGCTCGTGGCCGGGGTGGGGCTGGGTGGCACCGCGATCGCCACCGCCGACCCGGAGCAGAGCCGGGTCGCCGCGCAGGCCCACGCCGAGCCCGCCGTCCCCGGGACACCGTGCGCGGCGTCGGTGCGGGCGTGCGTGGACCTGGAGACGCGGCAGGCGTGGCTCGTCCGCGACGGGAAGGTCACCGGCGGACCGTTCCGGGTCACCACCGGGGGCGAGGGGAAGGCCACCCCGGTCGGGCACTCGTTCCGGGTGTACCGCAAGGAGGCCGACCACCGCAGCGGCGAGTTCCCCGGCCCGGACGGCCGCCCGGCGCGGATGCCGTGGTCGGTGTTCTTCGCCGACGGCGGGATCGCCTTCCACGGCGGCGACCTCAGCCGCGAGTCGGCGGGCTGCGTCAAGCTCGGCGCCCGCGACGCGCAGCGGTTCTTCGACACCCTGCAGGTCGGGGACAAGGTGCAGGTCGTGAACGGGTCGGTGGAACGCAGGCACCGCGCGGAGGCCCACGGCCGGGCCTGAGCCGCACCGACCCGGTCCGCGGGTCAGCCCGGCAGGACGATCCGGGTGCCTTCGGGCGCCCGGTAGGCGTCGACCACCCGGTTCAGCTCGATCTGGTAGTAGAGGGTCTGCAGGCCGAACACGAAGCACAGCAGCAGTCCGACGACCGGGCTGCAGGTGACGGGCAGGCCCGCGGAGCGCTGGCTGTCGGCGATCCGCTGCCCCGTGTTGTAGAACGACACGAGCGGCGCCACGACCGTCCAGCCCAGGAACAGCAGCACCAGCAGCGGCCCGGCGACGGGCACCTGGCGGCGCGGGTCGAACTCCGCCATCTCGCGGTGGATCCTGTAGTACCAGACGAGCCCGTAGATGCCGAGGGTGATCAGCGGCAGACCGAGCCACACCGCGACCGGGTTGCGGCGCTTCATCGCCAGCCCGACCGGGGCGTGCGGCGGCGCCGCGAGCTCGCCGGGGTGCCACGGGTCGAGTCCCGTGCCCGGGCCGCTGTGGGGACCGGGCGCCGGGTGGGCCTGCGGCCCCGGAGCTCCGTACCCGGCGGGTGCGCCGTACCCGGCGTCACCGGCGGGCGGGGGTCCGACCGGCTGCGGACCGGCGGGGTGGAGCCGGTGCGGGTCCGGCGGGTGAGGGGGCTGGGTCATCGGCGGGGATCCGATCTGTGCGGAGGAGCGACGCGGGCGACCCGCGTCCGTCCCCGGCGACCTCGCCGTCCGCGAGCCGGTCGTCAGCCCCGTCCGGCGCAGACCACGCCGGACCGGCCCGCGACGTCAGGTCGCGGGCCGGTCCGGATGGGGTGGGAGCGGTGGTGGGTCAGCTCGTGCTGGCCGCCCGCCGCGGCAGCACCCAGTTCGGGCGCGGGAAGTGGCAGGTGTAGCCGTACGGGAACTTCTGCAGGTAGTCCTGGTGCTCCGGCTCGGCCTCCCAGAAGTCACCGGCCGGCTCGACGTCGGTGCTCGCGCGGCCCGGCCAGAGGCCGGACGCGTCGACGTCGGCGATGGTGTCCAGGGCGACCGCCTTCTGCTCCTCGTTCGTGTAGAAGATCGCGGAGCGGTAGCTGCGGCCGATGTCGTTGCCCTGCCGGTCCTTCGTCGACGGGTCGTGGATCTGGAAGAAGAACTCCAGGATCTCGCGGTAGGAGATCCGCTCCGGGTCGAAGACGATCTCGACGGCCTCGGCGTGGTCGCCGTGGCGCCGGTAGGTCGCGTTCGGGGTGTTCGGGTCGCCGGAGTAGCCGACCCGGGTGGACACGACGCCCGGGCGCTCGCGGAGCAGCTCCTGGACACCCCAGAAGCACCCACCGGCGAGGATCGCGGTCTCGGTCATCAGGCTTGAACCTCCCTGTGTCGGGTCTCGACGGCTACAACGGTGCGGGCACCGCCGATGTTCCGTCGCGCACGACGGGTCTCCCGGTCTCGCGCCGGCCCCGCCGATGACCGATGCTCACACACATGGGAGCGGGCGCGGAGGAACTGACCACCGAGGAACGGGCCGTCGTGGAGACGGTGCGCGACTTCGTCGACCGGGACGTCCGCCCGGTGGTGCGGGAACTGGAGCACGCGAACACCTATCCCGAGAAGCTCATCGAGCAGATGAAGCAACTCGGGATCTTCGGGCTCGCCGTCCCCGAGCCGTGGGGCGAGGCCCCGGTGTCGATGCCCTGCTACGCCCTGGTCACCGCCGAGCTGGCCCGTGGCTGGATGAGCCTGGCCGGCGCGATGGGCGGGCACACCGTCGTCGCGAAGCTGCTGGTCGCCTTCGGCACCCGCGAGCAGCAGGACCGGTACCTGCCGCGGATGGCGACCGGTGAGCTGCGCGCGACGATGGCCCTGACCGAGCCCGGCGGCGGCTCGGACCTGCAGGCCATGACCACCCACGCCCGCCGCGACGGCGACCACTACGTGATCAACGGGTCCAAGACCTGGATCACCAACTCGCGGCGCTCGGGACTGATCGCGCTGCTGTGCAAGACCGACCCGGCTGCCGAGCCGAAGCACCGCGGCATCTCGGTGCTGCTGGTCGAGCACGGACCCGGGCTCACCGTCTCCCGTGACCTGCCCAAGCTCGGGTACAAGGGCGTCGAGTCCTGCGAGCTGTCCTTCGACGACATGCGGGTGCCCGCCGACGCGGTCCTCGGCGGTACCGAGGGCCGCGGCTTCGCCCAGATGATGAAGGGCCTGGAGACCGGCCGGATCCAGGTCGCCGCGCGCGCACTCGGCGTCGCCGACGCCGCGCTGGCCGACTCCCTGGCCTACGCCCGGGAACGCGAGTCGTTCGGCAAGCCGATCTGGCAGCACCAGTCGGTCGGCAACCACCTCGCCGACATGGCCACGAAGATCACCGCCGCACGGACCCTGATCCTGCACGCCGCCCGGCGGTACGAGTCCGGACAGCGGTGCGACATGGAGGCGGGCATGGCGAAGCTGTTCGCCTCCGAGACCGCCATGGAGGTCGCCCTCGACGCGGTGCGCATCCACGGCGGCTACGGCTACTCGACCGAGTTCGACGTCGAGCGGTACTTCCGCGACGCCCCGCTGATGATCGTCGGGGAGGGCACGAACGAGATCCAGCGCAACGTGATCGCCGCCCAGCTCGTCAAGCGCGGGGGCCTGGAACGGTGGTGAGCCCTCAGCCCACGCACAGTCGGCACACATCGGGGCCTGCCATGATCGCCACGCACGGGACCGACGGCGGGGAGGGGACGGCGTGGCGGCCGGGATCGTGGAGGCGGCGGCCGACCAGGGGCTGAGTGCGGCGCAGGTCGCCGCGGCGCGCCGGGCGGGCCGGACGAACGCGCCGGTCACCGCGGGGACGCGCGGCTACGGGCGGATCCTGCGCACCAACGTCTTCTCCTCCTACAACACGATCCTGTTCGCGATCGGCCTGGTCCTGCTGGTGCTGGGCCGCTACGGCGACGCCCTGACCAGCGTCGGGCTCGGCCTGGTCAACGCCGTCGTCGGGGCGGTGCAGGAGATGCGGGCCAAGCGGAAGCTGGACCGGCTGCAGCTGCTCGACGCCGCGGAGGTCACCGTCGTGCGGGACGGGGCCGAGCAGCGGGTGCCGGCCGCCGACGTCGTCGCCGGGGACGTGCTGGTGGTGCGGGCGGGCGAGCAGGTCGTCGTCGACGGGCCGGTGCTGACCGGGCGGGCCGAGGCCGACGAGTCGCTGCTCACCGGCGAGTCCGACCCGGTCGTCAGGACCCCCGGCGACCTGCTGCGCTCGGGCAGCCACTGCGTCGCCGGCACCGCCCGCCAGCGCGCGTCCGCCGTCGGCGCCGACAGCTACGCCGGCCGGCTGACGCTGCAGGCCCGCGCGGACACCACCGAGGCGACACCGCTGCAGCGGCGCATCGACTTCGTCGTCCGGCTGACCATGGTGCTGGTCGTGCTGATGAGCGGCGCGATCCTGGCCCAGGCGTTCCTGGAGGGGTTCTCGCTGCTGCGGGTCGTGCAGATCACCGCGGTGCTGTCCGGGCTGGTCCTACGGCCTGTTCTTCCTGATCGCCGTCGCCTACACCCGCGGCGCGGCCCGGCTGGCCGGGCGCGGTGCGCTGGTGCAGCAGGTCAACGCGGTGGAGGCGGTCACCCACGTCGACGTCGTCTGCACCGACAAGACCGGCACCCTGACCACCGGCGCGCTGCGCCTGGACGGGCTCGACCCGCTCGACGGGACCGACCCGGGGCCGGTGCTCGCGCGGTTCGCGGCGACGGTGGCCGACCCGAACCTCACCTCAGCCGCGCTCGCCGCGGCACTGCCCGGCACGCCGTGGGAGCTGCGCGACGAGGTCGCGTTCACCTCGTCGCTGCGCTGGTCCGGGCAGGTCACCACCGGCGGGGAGGCGTTCGTGCTCGGCGCCCCGGACGCGCTCGCGCCGCATCTGGGTGACCCGGACGCCGTCGCCGACCGGGTGGAGGCCCGCGCCGCAGTCGGGTTGCGGGTACTGCTGCTGGCCCGGGCCGCGCGGGCGGGCGCCGGGCTGCGCGACGACGACGGCCGTCCCGCCCTGCCCGGCCTGGAGCCGGTGGCGCTGGTGGTGCTGTCCGACGAGCTGCGCCCCGGCGTCGCCGACGCCCTGGAGCGGTTCGCCGCGGACGGGGTCGCGGTGAAGGTGCTCTCGGGCGACGACCCGCGCACCGTCGCCGCCCTCGCGGCGAAGGCCGGGCTCGACGTGGGTGAGGCGGTCGCCGGGTCCGAGATCGAGGAGCTCGACGACTCCGCCGGGGGCCGGGCCGCGCTCGACGCGCTCGTCGCCCGGACCACGGTGTTCGGGCGGGTCACCCCAGAGCAGAAGGAGCGGGTCGTCGCGAGCCTGCGCCGGGGCGGTGCGCACGTCGCGATGCTCGGTGACGGGGTGAACGACGCGCGTGCCCTCAAGCGGGCCCACGTCGGCGTCGCGATGCGCAGCGGCTCGGCGGTGACCCGCGACGTCGCCGACATCGTGCTCGTCGACGACTCGTTCGCCGCGCTGCTGCCGGCGCGCACCGAGGGCCGCCGGATCATCGACGGCATCGCCGTGTCGATGTACGTGTTCCTCACCCGGGTCGCCACCCAGGGCCTGGTGATCATGGCCGTGACCATGCTCGGGCTCGGGTTCCCCTACTCCCCCACCCAGGTCGGGCTGACGCTGCTGACCGTGGGTGTGCCCACGCTGTTCCTGACGCTGTGGGCGACGCCGTCCGAGCCGGACCCGGACCTGCTGGGCAACCTCGCCCGCTTCGTGGTGCCGGCGTCGGTGGTGACCGCGGCGGCGGGGACGGTCGTCTACACGGTGCTCTACCAGGGCATCCTGGCGGGCTTCACCAGCGGACGGACCCCGGCGCAGGTGATCGAGCAGTTCCAGAGCTACACCGGGCTGACCTACGGCACCGACGCCGACTTCGCCGGTGCGGCCGCGACGCTCGGCGCCCAGACCGGGCTGTCGACGTTCGTGGGGCCGGCGTCGTTCGTGCTGATCCTGTTCCTGCTGCCGCCGCACCGGTTCCTCGCCGCGTGGACGGCGCCGGTGTCCGACCGTCGCCCGGCCTGGCTGGTGCTGGGCCTGACCGTGGTGTTCGCGGGCGTGGTCGGGACCCCGGCGCTGTCGTCGTACTTCGGGCTCACCGGCGCGGCGCGGCCGGTGTTCCTGGTGGTGCTGCCGGTCCTGGTCTGCTGGTTCGCCCTGATGTGGGTGGTGCTGCGGTTCCGGCTGATGGACCGGATGCTGGGGACCGACCGGCTGCCCGGGCGGGTCGGTCAGCCGCCGTCCTGACGGGCGGAGTCCGGTGGGGCGGGCACGCCGTCGCCCCCGACGGTCTCGCTCCCGTCCCCGGTGGCGGTCCCAGTCCCGGTCCCGGTCCCGGTCGTCGTGCCGGTGCCGGTCTCGGTGCCGCGTGCGCCGAAGGCCGGGGCCGTGCCGTTGGCGGCGGTGACGGGGGTGCCCGCGGCGACGTCGTCCACACCGGCGAACCGGCGGTCCCGCAGGTCGATCTGCTCACCGAGGTAGCGCAGCAGGACCGCGACGACGGCCGCGACCGGCACCGCGAGGAACGCACCGGCGATCCCGGCGAGCGACCCGCCCGCCGTCACCGCCAGCAGCACGACGGCGCCGTGCAGCTTGAGGCTCTGTCCCTGCAGGAAGGGCTGCAGCACGTTGCCCTCGATCTGCTGCACCGCCACGACCAGCACCGCCACCGCGACCGCGGTGCCGAAGCCCTGCGTGACCAGCGCGATGAGCACGGCCAGCGAGCCCGCGACGACCGCACCGACGATCGGGATGAACCCGCCGATGAAGGTCAGCACGGCGAGCGGCAGCGCCAGCGGGATGCCCAGCAGCACCAGGCCGATGCCGATGAACACGGCGTCGATGAGGCTCACCAGGGCCTGGACGCGGATGAAGCCGCCGAGGACGTCCCACATCCGGCGCAGTACCTCGGCGATGTGCCCGCCCGCGCTGCGCCCGGTGATCGAGGTCAGCCACGGCAGGAACCGGGGCCCGTCCTTCACGAAGAAGAACGTCAGCACCAGCGCCAGCACCAGCGAGATCAGCCCGGACGCCAGGGTGGACACCCCGGTCAGGACGCCGCCGGCGATGGCGGTGGCGCTCTGCTGCAGCTGCCGGGTGACCTGGTCGACGATGTCACCGATCTGGCTGTCGCCGAGGTTGAGCGGCGGCCCGGACACCCACTGCTGGATCTGCCCGAGCGCCGCGATCACCCCGGAGGTGATCTGCTGGGTCTGCCCGGCGATCGACGGCGCGATGCTCACGAACAGCCCGGTCACCGCGGCGATGCCGACGAGCAGCACGATCGCCGAGGCCGCCGCGGCCGGGACCCGCCACCTGATGAGCAGCGCCGCGGGCGGACGCAGGACGGTGGCCAGCAGGATCGCGAGCACGACCGGCCAGGCGACGACCCACAGCATGCCGATGACGTAGCCGACGATCACCAGTCCGACGGCGATCAGCGCGACCCGCAGGCTCCACGCCGCCAGCCAGGTGAGCCCGTTGCCGATGACGGTGCCGCGGCTGGCGGCCGGGGCCGTCGGCGACGGGCTCAGCAGCCCGCCCCCCGCCGGGTCCCGCCGCGCCCCACGGTTCTCGGCGCGCGCGGCCGGTTGCGACCCCGAATCCATGACCCACTCCGTTCGTACCGGTCGACCTGCGGCGGGAACCCTAGCGGCGCAGGAGCCCCGGTGCCCGCCGCAACGCCCACACCACACCCGTCGGGGAGCGCTCAGAGGTCGTCGGCGAGATGGCGGAATCCGGCGGGCCGGTCGCGGTGCAGCGCCCACAGGGTCGCGGCGAGCGCGGCGGGATCCTTGCGGGGGTGCCCGGGCTCGATCGCGCCGGGGACGATCAGCTGGGCGACGTGCACGCCGTCGCCGGCGAGCTCGTCGTGCAGCATCGCCGCGAACGCGCCGAGCCCGGCGAAGGCGATGGAGGTGCCCGCTACCCGCGACGACGGCCGCGCCCCGCTGCCGCCGTTGACGAACAGCACCGTGCCGCGGCCCAGCGCGCGCATCCCGGGCAGCACCTGGTGCACGGCCGCGACCGGGCCGTACACCGACATCTCGACCGGTCCGACGAGGTCGGCCGGGGTGGTCTCGAGCAGCGGCCGCAGGAAGTCCTTCTGCGGTGCGGGGCTGTACTGCAGCACCTCGACCGGGCCGACGGTCTCCGCGACCCGCTCCAGCGTCGCGGCGAGGGCGGCGGGGTCACGGGCGTCGGCGGTGAAGGGGTGCGCGGCGACGCCGTCGTCGGCCAGTCCGGCGGCCAGCGCCTCGGCGCGGTCGCGGCGCCGTCCGATCAGGGCGACGTCGAACCCCTCGTGCCCGAAGCGCCGGGCCGTCGCCGCGCCGAGTCCCGGTCCGGCACCGACGATCGCGATGGTGGTCATGGCGTGATCATGCGGGTCGTGGGGTGGATGCGCACGGTCCGCGGTGCCCGCGGGGTCAGCCGCCCGACAGCAGGGTGAGCCGGTCCGCGACGGCGCCCAGCTGCGTGCTCATCCCGTTGAGCTCCTGGGCGGCGTCGCCGAGCAGCCCGGGGTCACCGAGGGAGGCGCCCGCGATGCAGTGCCGGGCGGCGTCGGCGCCCGCGGCGAGCCCGTCACGCCAGTACACCTGGGCGACGGCGTCCGGGATCGCCGGGTACGCCTGCGCGGAGGCGACCTCGTCGCGCAGGTCGCGGCAGGCATCGGCCAGCGCGACGGTCCCGCCGCCGGACCCGGCGCGCGCGATGTCGCGCAGGGCCTCGGTGATCGCGGTGACGTGCACCTGACCACCCGCGGCGCGCCAGTCGCCGACCGCGGCCGTCGCGGTGGCGGCGTCGTCGATCCCGCGGCCCGCCGCACCCGCGGCGCCGACGACCACCGCGAACACGACGAGCATCCCGGCGATCCCGGCGGCCAGGCCCGCGCCGACCGCGAGCGGACGACGGCGGCGCGGCAGCAGCGTGGCCGGGAAGCCGGGCAGCGTCCCGTCGGCGCCGGGCCCGGCGGCGGGCTCGACGACGACCGGGGCCGGGGTGAACCAGGGCCGCTCCGGGGCCGGGGCGGGCGGCGCGGGGTCCGCTCCGTCGCGGGGTGCGGGGACGGCCGCCCACCGGGGCGCGGTGCCGTGCCGCGGCGCGGTGGTCGGCGGCGCCGGGCGGGGCTGCGGGACGGCGATCCGGTGGGCGGACACCTCCTGCTGCGGTGCGGCGGGGCGGTGGCCGTCGACGTCCGGCCGGGTCACGGCCTCGCCCCGCGGGGCGCCCCGCTGCGCCGGGACGGCGATCGTGGGCGGGGTCTCACGCAGGGCGTGCCGCGGGTGGTACGACGTGCCGTCCATGACGTCCCCCTCTCCGGCGTGCGGGCGCTTCACGCAGTGCATCGCGCCGGCGCCGAGATCGTCACCGACTCCCCGCCAGTGTCACCAGAAATGGCGACCCGCGCATTCGCTGGGCGCCGTCCGCCGTTCACCCGACGCTCGTAGCATCGCGTCCGTCATGGCCGATCCCCTCCGCCCGCTGCGCACCGGCGCGGCCGCCCCGTCCGCGCACGTCGCACCGGGCCGGACCACGGTGCCGCGCTACGCCGGCCCGGCCGGCCGCGGCGACGCCCCGCACCTGGTCGTCGTCGCCGGGTCCGCGCCGGATCCCGACCTCGGGCCCGCCGACCGCCTGGTCCGGCTGCCCACCGGCGGGGACGCGGCGGGCCTGCTGGACCGGGAGCTCGCGACGCTGGTCACCGGCACCCGGATCCTGGTCACCGGCCCCGAGACCGTCGTGCAGGCCGTGCGCGCCGCGGCGCTGCACCGGGGCGCCCTCGACGAGGAGCTCGTCCTGGTCCCGACCGACGTCACCGGCTCCACCCGGGACCGGACGGTGCACTGCGGACACTGTCACCACCGCGTCGTCGTGCACGCCGACGTCGGGGACGCCGTGGCCTGCCCCGGCTGCCGGCTCGTGCTGCACGTCGCCGGGCACCACTCGCGCCGGCTCGCGGCGTTCCTCGGCGCGCCCACCCCGGAGCGGGCGCCGTGACCCGGCCCGCCGTGCACCTGCGGGTCGCCGCGGTCACCGACGCCGCGCCCGGCGTCCGTTCCCTGGAGCTCGCCGCCGCACCGGGGACCGGGCCGCTGCCCGCGGCCCCGCCCGGCGGCCACATCGGCGTCGAGTGGGCGCCGGGCCGCTGGAACTCCTACTCGCTGACCGCGCCGTCCCCCGCACCCGACCGCTGGCACGTCTCGGTCGCCCGGCGCCCGGACTCCCGCGGCGGCTCGGTGTGGGCGCACGGTCTCGCCCCGGGCGACGCGGTCGTGGCGACGACGCCGCGCAGCTCGTTCCCGCCGGTCGACACCGCACGCCACCCCCTGCTCGTCGCGGGCGGGATCGGGGTGACCGCGGTCCTGTCCCACGCCCGCTGGCACGCGTTCTGGGGGAACCCGTTCACGGTGCTCACCGTCCACCGCCCCGGTCCCGCGCCACACCGCGACGAGCTGCGCGCGCTCTGCGGGGAACGGCTGGTGGAGGCCACCGGCCGCGTCGAGGCCCACGCCGCGCTGGAGCGGCTGCTGACCACGGCCCCGTTCGGCAGCCACGTCCACACCTGTGGCCCGCCCGGTCTGATCGCCGCGGCCGCGCGGACCGCCCGCGCCGCGCACTGGGTCGACGCCCGCATCCACGCCGAGGCGTTCGTCCCCGGAGCCGGGCCCGGTACCCCGTTCCGTGCGGTGCTGCGCCGCAGCGGCCGCACGGTCGAGGTCGGTGCCCGCGAGACCCTGCTCGACGCCGTGCACCGCGCCGGGGTCGCCGCGCCCGCGATGTGCCGGCGCGGGGTCTGCGGCGAGTGCGTGACACCCGTCGTCGACGGCCGGGTGGAGCACCGCGACACGGTCCTGACCGCCGACGAGCGCGCCGACCGGATGGCGCTCTGCGTGTCCCGCGCCGCCGGGACGGCACTGGAGCTGGACCTGTGACCGGCGTCGACGACTACCCGTTCCCGCTGCCGCACCCGACCTACCGGATCAGCGCGAACGTCGAGCCGGCCGGGGTGGAGCGCCGTACCGAGGCCGGCTCCTGGGGCGCGCGGATCGTGCACGACGGCCCGGACCGTCCCGCCGTCGCCGCCCAGCGCGCGTCGATCCTGGACCGTGGACCCGCGCGCTTCGTCGCCGCGCCGCACGCCCGCGCGTCCTGCTGGGACGCCTGCCTGTACCTGCTCGGGCGCCTCGCTGCCGAGCAGCCCGGCACCTGCACCCTGACCCGCACCCCCGGCCGGACCGGCGGAACGGGCGGTTGGCGGTTCCGTGACGCGGCCACCGGCACCGACCAGGAGTTCGTGTTCGGCGACGACGCCACCCTGCCCGAGCACCCGTTGCGCTGGGTGTCCCGGCTCGTCGCGGAGGACGTGGTGGTGCTCGGCGCCCGCGACGACGCGCTGTGGCTCGACGCCGGTGCCGTCGCGTTCGCCTCGGTCTGGTCGCTCGGGTTCGACGCCGGCATGAGCTTCCGGGAGCTGCACGGCCCGGTCCCCGGCAACGGTCCCGGCGGGGTGTTCGAGCGCGCCGAACGCTTCCTGCTGCACCTGCACCCCGGCGAGGCCTACCGCCGTCTGAACTGGGGGCTGCAGCCCGACGACCGCCGTGACCTGTCCCTCGACGCCGCCCCGCTGTGGCAGCCCGCCCGGGCCCGGCTCGACCTCACCGACCCCGGCCGGCAGATCCACCTGCGCACCGAGGTGCAGCACCTGGTGCGGCTGCCGCTGACCGGCGCGGTGCTGTTCCTGATCGATGTCCGCCTGCTGCCGCTCGACGAGGTCGCGCGGGTACCGGCCTGGCGCGAGCGCCTCGCGTCGGTCCTGGAGACGCTGCCCCCGGAGGTCGCGGAGTACAAGGAGCTGGAGCCGCTGGCCTCGATCGCCGCGGGGTGGTTGCGCGCCGGGTCCTGACCGGCACCATCGGTGGCGGTGGCGGCCCCACAGCCCCGTCCCCCTCCCGACCCGCCCCGGGCAGCCGGGCCCCTCGTCCGCACCGGTACGAGCACACGTTCGAGCGGGAGACCGCACCGCCCGACCGCCCACCACCCGACCGCGACCGACAGCAACTAGCCTCGCGCGCCGTGACCGACGCGACCCGTACCACCGTGCTCGACCTCGTCGCCGACCCCGGGCTGCCGACCGAGCTCGCCCACCGGCTCGTCCGCGACCTGCCCGCCGCGCTCGAGGAGCACGACGACGCCCGCTGGGAGGTCCGCCTCGCCGACGAGCCGATCGTCCTGGACGAGCGCGGCGCGCTGCCCGCCCTCGACATCGGCGACCGGGTGCGCGAGCGGGACGGCGCCGACGCCGTCGTGCTGCTCACCGACCTGCCGCGCCGATCCGGGGCGGACCCGGTCGTCGCCGACGGCGGGACCGGGCACCGGGTGGGCCTGGTGTCGCTGCCCGCGCTGGGCGCGATCAACCAGTACCGGCGGTGCCGCGACACGGTGGTCCGTCTCGTGACCGGGCACCTGGTGCCCCCCGACCGCGCGGGCGCCGAGGGGAGCGGAGCGCCGGACGCCGGTCATGCGGGGCCACTGACCCGGATCGACCCGGGGACCCGCGCCGGAACCGACGGCGACCACCGCCACCAGGACCGCGACCAGGACCGCGACCGCGATCGGGTGCGCGCGGACGACTCCGATGCCGGCAGCGGCGGGGTGGAGGACGACATCGACGTCCGCCTCGCGCTGACCGGGCTCCGCGGGCGGGTCCGGCTGCTGGCCGGGATGGTCCGCGCGAACCGTCCGTGGCGGCTGGTGCCGAGCCTGTCCCCCGCCATCGCCGCGGCAGCGGCCGGGGCGGCGTTCGGGATCTTCTACTCCAACATCTGGGAGCTGGCGACCGCGCTCGGGACCGCCCGGCAGGTGACGGTCATGCTGATCGCCCTGGTCGGGATGACCGCGTGGCTGATCCTCGACAACCGGCTGTGGGAGTCGCGGCGACACCGCTCGCTGCGCGAGGAGATGCTGCTGTCGAACCTCTCGACGGTGATCACCGTGGGGTGCGGGGTGCTGGTGATGTTCGCGCTGCTGTTCGTCCTGGCCCTGGTCGCGGCGGTCCTCGTCATCCCGCCGGACTACCTCGCCTCGACCCTGATGCGCGAGTCCGGTCCGGACGACTGGATCATGATCGCCTGGCTGTCGACGTCCATGGGGACGGTCGCCGGGGCACTGGGTTCCGGGTTCGCCGACGACGGCGCGGTCCGCCAGGCCGCGTACAGCCGCCGGGAGCAGGAGCGGCGGGCGCGGCTGGACCGGGCCGACGACGGTGACCGCGGCAGGGACACCCCGGCCTGACCCCCACCGGCGACGCGCCGGGGCCGCAGTGCGGTGCGGTGCACCCGGAACCGGCGTGGATCCGGCGGGTCAGCCCTGGACGAGGGCGTTCCGCAGGACGCGCAGCGCCGCGGCGTCCCGCGCCTGCCCGTCCGCGGCGGCGTCGAGCCGGGCGACCAGGTCCGCGGGCAGGTCGAGCACGATCCGGACCGGCGCCACGTCCGACGTCGTGCTCGGGCTGCCGACACCGTCGCCCCCGGCGCCGTCGGAACCCGTCACCGCGGCCGTGGGTGCCGCCGGCTCCGCCGCGTCGGCCCGCGCACCGGCCGACGCGGTGCCGTGGGCCGCGGCCCGCGTGGCCGTGTTCCCGTCGGACGCGGGCCGGGCCCCGGTGGCGGCGGGCTCGTGCCCCCGGCCGCGCAGGACCAGGGCCAGCACCGGCAGGGCGATGGTGCCGAGCGCGTCGACGATCCCCGCGACGCCGAACCAGCGCCAGTACCACTCGCTGTCGCCGACCTCGCCGTCGGTGATCACCGGCAGCGCCAGCATCGTCGCGACGACGGCGATCGCGGCCAGCGTCAGCCCGAGGCCCGCACGGATCACGGTGCGGCGCCGCTCGGCGAGCAGGAGGAGCAGGTTCGCGTGTGCCAGGCTGATCGCGACGATCGTCGCCACCAGCAGGCTCTTCAGCACCGAGCCGTCGCCGTCGCCCTCGAGGAGCCCGTCGCCGCCCCAGACCAGCCACAGCGCGGCTCCCGCGGCGACGACGCTCGCCGCCAGGCCGGCGAACCCGAGGGCCCGCACGGCACGGGTGACGACGGCGAGGTGGCAGAGCGCCGAGGTGCCGAACGCGGCGACGATCAGGGTGGTCGCGACGATCCGGGCCTGCAGGTCACCGAAGCCACCGCCGAGCAGGGCGACGATCCCGCAGAGCGAGGCGACGAGCAGCGAGGCGACCACCGCGACGATCATCGCGCGGCGGGCCCCGCGGACCGGGGAGGCAGCGGGTGCGGTCATGCCGGCGAGGCTAGGGCCATCCGGGGCGGTCGGGCCTCCGTAGGGCTACGGCATCCCGGCGAGCAGGGTCGCGACGCCCTCCCGGTGCTGGGCGACGGCGTCGTCGACCCGCCCGCGCCGGGCCCGGCCCGCCGCCCGGGTGGAGACGAGTACGGCCAGGGTCCGCCCGTCCGGACCGGCGATCCCGACGCGGCCGAGGTCGTGGCCGGTGAGCAGGTCCATGGCACGGGCCAGCGCGTCGGGCGGGAGCGGCGCGTGGACGTGCAGCCGGGCCCGGGCGCGGCGCAGCCGGTCGGGGCTCCACGGGCCGGTGTCGGCGACGCCGCGGTAGAGCTCGTCGAGCCGCGGGTCGCCGCCCGGCAGCCGGACCCGGACGTCGCGATGGGTCTGGTTCAGCACCGCGTCGACGATCTCCACCAGCTCCCACCCGTGCGCGTCCCCGTCGACGGTGGCGAGCACGTCCGGAACCGCGCCGGGCAGCGGTGCGCCGCGCACGCCGGGGTCGGGGACGAGCGCGGCGATCCGGATGCGTTCGCCGTCCTTGCCACCGCCGACGGCGTCGTGGTCCTCCGGGCGGCCACCCCAGTCGGGGCCGTCGTGCCAGGCCACCGCGGCCGGTTCGTGGACGAGCAGCGCACCGTTGTTCCAGGCCCGGTAGGCCAGGTCCCAGTCCTCGCCGCCGTAGCCGACGTAGCGCTCGTCGAAGCCGCCGAGGTCGTCGAACAGGCTGCGGTGCAGGGCGAGCACGGCGCTGATGACCAGCTGCCAGTCCGTGCCCGACGCGTCGAGCAGGTCGCGGGTGCGGCAGTAGCCGTCGGCGAGCCAGGCCGGGTCGGGCAGCTGCGGCGCGGCCGCCGGGTCGTCGCCGGGGTCGGTGCCGGACAGGTCCGCGTGCCGGCGACGCCCGACGGCGAGCACGTCCGGGCAGGCCGCGATCCGCGCGGTGAGCGCCGCGACGAAGCCGGGCCCGGGGACGGAGTCGGCGTCGAGGAACACCAGGACGTCACCCTCGACCTGCGCGGCGCCGCGGTTGCGCGCGGCGGCGGCGCGGAACCCGCGGTCGTCCTGGGTCACCACCCGCACCGGGACCGGCCCCGCGAGCGCGGCCGGGTCGGGCGGCTCCGGGGACCCGTCGTCGGCGACGACCACCGACACCGGCGGTCGGGTCTGCGTCTGCAGCGCGGCGACGGTGCGGGCCAGCTGTGCGGGCTGCCGGTAGTGGCACACCACCACCCCCACCGACGGCGGCGGCCCGATGTGCGGCGCGAGCAGGTCCCAGCGGTTCCCCGGCACGCTCACCGGGCGACCATCCTCCGGTAGAGGGCGGCGTGCCCGGCCCCGGCGTCCGGCCAGTCCGGGACCGGGCCGCGGGTCGCGCCGGGCCGTGTCAGGGCGTCGGCGACGAGGGCGTCGCGGCGGGTGTCGTCGTCGTAGAGCGCCACCGCGCCCGGGGCCGCGGCGTCGACCTCGAGGGCGTAGGCACCGGCCGCGGCCAGCGGGTAGCGGCCGTGGGCCAGCCACGCCAGCAGCGAGCCACTGGCACTGACGGTGCGGCTCGGCGCGACCGGGACGGTGACCGCCGCCGCGGCCGCGGCGAGCGCCGCCGGCTCCAGGTGTCCGGTGAGGATCCAGTCCACCCCGCGGGACCGGGCGTACCCGGCGAGGGACCGGGCGAGCTCGTCGTGCCCGTCGGACACCGCCCCCGCGGCGACGACCGCGGGCCGGTCCGGGTGCGCCGCCGCCGCGTCGATCACGGCCTCGTGCCCCTTGCCGGGGTAGACGAACCCGAGCACGCCGAGCGTGGGGCGCCCCGCCCAGCCCGGGGCCTGCTCGGCGGGAACGACGACCGGCAGCGGCAGCGCCACGGTCACCGGGTCGGCCGCGCCGAGCGCGCGGGCCTTGTCGGCCTCGTGCCCCGCGGACACGACGACCGCGTCGGCGACGGCGACCACGCGCCGGTAGCCGGCGGACCGGCGGACGTCGCGGGCCGGGTCGGGGTCGGCGCCGGGCAGGTCGTGCAGGGTCACGACGAGCGGCCTTGGCAGGACCTCCACCTGCTCGACGAAGGCGTCGGCGGCCGCGGCGACCCCGGCACCCCACAGCGCGTCGGTGAACTGGGCGTGGGTGAGGTCGGCCTGGCCGGAACCGACCGGGACCACGCCGTCGGCGACCACCGCGGCGGCGACGGCGGCGGCGTGCCGGACCACGCCGTGCCCGGACGCCCCGGGCGCGACGACCCGCACGGTGACGGTCACCGCGCCACCCCGGCCAGGACGCGGCGGTACTCGCGGGCGTGGGCGTCGGCGACCTCGGCGCGGCGCCGTTCCCGGTCGCCGGGGTCGGCCCGCCAGGCCGGACGGGTCCGGTGCGCCAGTGCGACGGCGGCGCCGAGCGAGGCGCGGTCGGGGCCGTCGTCGGTGAGGGTGTAGGTCAGGCAGGGCGCCTGCTCCCGGAAGTGTCCGACGTCGGGCACCAGCGCGGTCGTGCCGAGGTCGTGACAGGCCTCCAGCCAGCCGGAATGGGTCCCCCACCGGTACGGGAGCACCGACACGTCGAGCTCCTGGAGGTAGGTGTGGAGGGCGTCGTCGTCGAACGGGGGGTGCACCCGCAGCTCGAGGCGGGGCTCGTCGCGCAGCGCGTGCGCCACGGCGCGGCCACGCGCGTCGTCGTGCGCGTCGACCCGCAGCCGGACGTCGGGCGGGGCGGTCGCGGCGAGCGCGCGGGCCACCCCGACCGGGTCGGCGTTGGTGCGGTGGCTCTTGGCGTGCAGACCGACGACGAACCCGTCGGCGCGGCGGGGCCGGGGACGGCGCAGCCACTCCGGCCCGACGACGGCCGGGTGCCCCAGCACCAGAGCCTCGCGGCCCCAGCGTTGCCGGATCCGCGCGGCGGCCCCCGGGGTCAGCGTGACGAGCCCGGCGGCGGCCGGTACCAGCACGTCGAGGGCCGCGGCGTGCGGCGCGGGGTCGGCGTGGTGCGGGTTGCGCAGGTCGTGCACGGTCAGCACCAGCGGGACACCCGTCTCCCCCAGTGCCGCGACGAGTGCGCGGAGCTGGTCGGGGGTGCGGTCGTCGAAGCCGAAGTGCACGTGCAGCAGGTCGACGTCCGCGGCGTGCGCGCGCAGATGGTCGGCGTCGAGCCACGGCGAGGGCCACCACACCCCCGGACGGGCACCCGGGACCGGCGGGTCCGGGAGCCGGACCACCTCGGGGTGGTGCAGCGACGCCACGTAGGGATGGGCGGTGGGCACGGACGCCACGCGCACGCGACGGCTCCTCTCCTCGGGTCCCCCGGGATGCCCGTCCGGGCGCTGATCAACCGCACGGGTCACGATGACCGGGTGACCGATCCGCGCCGCCGCCACTACGGCGTCCTCTACGGCCTCGAGGCCCCGCCGCCGGGACCGCTCGCCCTGGTGTGGGGCAACTGCCAGGCCGAGTCGGTCCGGGTGCTGCTCGCCGGCGTCGACGGCCTGCCGGTCACCCCCGTGCGCATCCCGCCGGTGCACGAGCTCACCGCCGACGACCTGCCCCACCTGCGCCGGCTGCTGTCCCGGACCCGGCTGCTGGCGTCCCAGCCGGTCCGCGACGACTACCGCGACCTGCCCCTGGGCACCGCCCAGGTCGCCGCCGGGCTGGCGCCGGGGGCGGTCGTCGTGCGCTGGCCGGTGATCCGCCATCCCGCGCTGCACCCGTGGTCGGCGATCGTGCGCCACGCGGCCGACCCGGCCGCCGTCCCGCCGGGGGTGCCCTACCACGACCTGCGGGCCCTCGCGGCCGCCGCGGGACGCGCGCCGGGGCCGCCGCCGACGCCGGAGGCGTTGCGCGAGGTGGGCCGCCGCGGGGTCGCCGAGCTCGCCCGGCGGGAGGCCCGGGACACCGACGCGGGGGTGTCCGACGCGATCGCCGGGTTCGGGGCGGCGGCCGCGCACACCCTCAACCACCCCGGCAACGGGGTGCTGATGCTGCTCGCCGGGCGGATCCTCGACGCCGCCGGGATGCCGGGCGTCGTGTGTGACCCCGGACGCACCCTGCTCGGCGGGATCCGGTCCCCGCTGCGCGCCGACGTCGTCGACGCCCTCGGGCTGGACACGCCGCCGCGCCCGCACTGGTGCGTCGCCGACCGGGCGATCGGCGAGGACGAGGTCGCCGCCGCGCAACGGGCCTGGTACGCCACGCACCCCGAATGGGTGGACGCCGGGCTGGCCCGGCACGCCGACACGCTGGAGCTGCTGGGGCTGTAGCCGGGCCGGGGCCCAAGGTCGAGTTGTGGGGGGGCCCGGGGCACCGCATGATCGGTGGAACGTCCGGGTTCAGCCGCCAGCTCGCACGGTTCCGCCCTACGAGCCTCGGAGCGTGTCGACCCATGACCCCGCCCGCCTTCCACCGGTGACCGCCCGGATCGCCCTCATCGCCTCCGCCCGCTACCCGATCCGTGAACCGTTCCCGGGAGGGCTCGAGGCGCACACCGCCGGGCTCGCGTCCCGGCTGCGACGCCGCGGTCACGACGTGACCGTCTTCGGCGCGCCCGGTTCCGACCCCGGACTGCGGGTGCGGGAGATGGCGGTGCTGCCCCCGATCTCGGGTGCCGCCCGCAGCGACGTCGGCATGCCGCCGGAGTGGTTCCTCGCCGAGCACCACTCCTACCTGGAGCTGCTGCTGGCGCTCTCGCGCGAACGCGGCCGCTACGACGTGGTGCACAACAACTCCCTGCACTACCTGCCGCTGGCGCTGGCCGACACCCTCGACGCGCCCGTCCTGACCACGCTGCACACCCCGCCGACGCCGTGGATGGAGTCCGCGGTGCGGCTCGGCGACCCGCAGCGGCTGCGGTTCGCCGCGGTCAGCGCGCACACCGCGCGCGCCTGGGCGCCGACCGGTGCCCGCGCGACGGTGGTCCGCAACGGGGTCGACACCACGGCCTGGGAGTACGGGCCGGGCGGTGGGGTCCCGGTGTGGTCGGGCCGCGTCGTCCCGGAGAAGGGCCCGGTGGAGGCGATCCGGGCGGCGCGGCTGGCCGGGACCGGGCTGCGCCTGGCCGGGCCGTGCCCGGACCGGGCGTTCTTCGACTCCTGCGTCGCCCCGCTGCTCGGCGACGGCGTCGACTACGTCGGCCACCTCGACCACCGGGCGCTGGCCCGCCTGGTCGGGGACGCGACCGTCGCCGTGGTGTCGCCGTGCTGGGACGAGCCCTACGGCCTGGTCGTCGCCGAGGCGCTGGCGTGCGGCACCCCGATCGCCGGGTTCGCCCGGGGTGCGCTGCCGGAGATCGTCGATCCGCTCAGCGGGGTGCTGGCCGAGCCCGGCGACGTCGAGGCGCTGGCCGAGGCGATCCGCGCGGCATCGCTGCTCTCGCGCACCGACGCCCGCAGGCACGCCGAGGCGACCTGCTCGGCCGAGGTGATGATCGACGGCTACGAGCGGCTGTACCGGGCGCTGGCCGCGGCATGACCGGCACGATCGTCTACTACGTGCACCACCACGGCAGCGGGCACGCCCACCGCGCCGCCGCGATCGCCGCGCACTGCCGCACCCCGGTCGTCGGGGTCGGGTCCCGGCCCGCCCCGCACGGCTGGCCCGGCGCCTGGCACGAGCTGCCCCTCGACACCGGCGGCGGCGACACCGGCGACGGCGACACGGCCGACGTGACCGCGGGCGGGACGCTGCACTGGGTGCCCCGCCACCACGACGGTCTGCGCGCCCGGACCGCCGCGGTCTCGGCGCTGCTCGCCGCGGGCCCGGCCCGGCTGCTCGTCGCCGACGTGTCGGTGGAGATCGCGCTGCTGGCCCGGCTGCACGGGGTGCCGGTCGCCGTCGTCGCGCAGCCCGGGGAACGGCTCGACCGGGCGCACCGCACCGTCTACGACCTGGCGGAGGTCCTGCTCGCGCCGTGGCCCGCCGACCCGCCGCGGCCGTGGCGCCCGGAGCTGAGCGGCCGGACGTTGCACCTGGGCGGCCTGTCCCGCTACGACGACCGCACCGCCCGCCCGGGTCCGGGCCGTCGCCGGGTGCTGGTCCTGACCGGCGGCGGCGACGGCGGCGCCGACCCGGCCGCACTCGCCGCCGCGGCGTCCGCCACCCCGGACTGGACCTGGCGGGTCGCCGGCGGCCTGACCGGCGCGCTGCGCGACGCCCCGCCGAACCTCGCCTGCGCCGGGTGGACGGGCGAGGTGTGGGCCGAGCTGCAGGACGCCGACGTCGTCGTCGGGCACGCCGGGCAGAACGTCGTCGCCGAGATCGCCGCCGCCCGCCGCGCCGCCGTCATCGTCCCGGCCGAGCGTCCCTACGGCGAGCAGGTGGCCACCGGCGCGGTGCTGCGGGCGGCCGGGCTCGCCACGGTCCGCGACCGCTGGCCCGCACCGGCCGACTGGCCCGGGGTGCTCGACGAGGCGGTGTCCCGCGGCGGGGCGGGCTGGTCGCGCTGGTCCGACGGGCGGGCCGCGGAACGCGCGGCCGCGGTGCTCGACGGGATCGCCGGGTGAGCGCGCCCGGAGCGCGGGTCGCCGTGGTCACCGTGGTCCGCGGCCGCGCCGGCCACCTCGCCCGCCAGCGCCGGGCGCTCGCCGCGGGACCGCCGGTGACCCACGTCGTCGTCGGGATGGGTGCGGAGCCCGCCACCGACGGTGCGGGCCCGCCGACCCGGGTGCTCACCGTGCCCGCGCCGGGGCCCTTGCCGCTGGCGGCGGCGCGCAACGCCGGGGCGGGCGCCGCGCTCGCCGGCGGGGCGACGCTGCTGGTGTTCCTCGACGTCGACTGCCTGCCCGGGGACGGCCTGGTCGACGGCTACCTCCGCGCCGCGGCACGACGCCCGGACGCGCTGCTGTGCGGGCCGGTCACCTACCTGCCGGCGGGGGTGCTGCCGGAGCGGGACCTGCACCACCACACCGACCCGCACCCGGCGCGCCCGGCGCCGGCCGACGGGGCGCTGGTCGCCGAGCCGCGCCGGGAGCTGTTCTGGTCGCTGTCGTTCGCCGTCACCGCCGACGCGTGGCGGGCCGGCGGCGGGTTCTGCGAGGACTACGCCGGCTACGGCGGCGAGGACACCGACTTCGCGCTCTCCTGCGGGCTGGACCTGGTGTGGGTGGGCGGGGCGCACGCGTACCACCAGCACCATCCGCCGGCCCGGACCGACCCGGCCCGGATCGCCGAGATCGTCGCCAACGCCCGGCTGTTCCACGACCGCTGGGGGTGGTGGCCCATGGCGGGCTGGCTGCGCGAGCTGCACGCGACGGGCGCGGTCGATTTCGACCCGCGGCGTGACGTGCTGCGGGTCGGATGAGACCGGCCGGGTCTCAGCGGGCGGTGCGGGGCGGGCAGGCGCAGAACTGCACCGGGCGCATGCACGAGTAGCACAGGTCCGACGCCCGGCCCGGCCGCGCACGGCGGGTCAGGGCCCGGTGTGCGCACGCGAGGATCGACATGACCGGGAGGTGTCCCGCCGGCACCGCCCTCACACGCGACCGGACGGGTCGAGGGGACGGGCGGCCCCGCGGCTGCGACGGACGGCCGCAGCCGCCGCGACGTCCGGGCGAGCGGCAGCGGCCGACCGTCTCAGCGCGGGGTCACTCCGGGCCCCGGGAGCGCAGCTCCTCCACCCGTCCCATCGCCTCGCGCAGCTCGGTCAGCCACTCGTCGGCGTGCCGGCCGACCAGCCGCACCGACCAGGCCAGCGCGTCCGACCGGGACCGGGCCACGCCGGCGTCGACGAGGGTGTCGAGCACCGCCCGCTCGGGCTGGCGCAGCCGGGTCATCACCGGCACCGAGATCGTCGTGAACAGCTCGCGCGTCCCGCCGATCCGCGCGCCCCAGGCGACCTTGCGCCGGTAGCGGCTCTCGGCCTCGCGGGCGATCTCGATCCGCCGGTCCCGGGTCTCCTCGCGGAACCGCGAGATCCGCCCGGTCTCGGCGGCCGCGGCGTCCGCACGCCCCGCATCGGTGTCGGGGTGGTCGCCGCCCGGCGAGGGCAGCTCCCCCACCACGACGATCTCGTCCCGGTCGACCGTCACCTCCGGCGCGCCGGTGAACCACCCGTCGGGCAGCCGTCCGGTGAACCACGCCGCGGCGTCGTCGGCCGGGGGGAGGTCGGCCTGCTGCCAGCCGCCCCGTCCGCGTCCTCGTCCTGTCATCGCGCACCTCCTGCATCGATGATTACAGGATTACACCGTAATGAGCTGGGACGCCAGCAGGACGGCGCCGAGGGTCACCATCGCGGCGCCCGCGACCCGGGACACGACGCGCGCCGCGGCGGGCCGCGCGGCCAGGACGGTGCGGGCGCCGACGCCCACGCCGGTGTAGACGAGGGCGCAGCCCAGCACGTGCACGAGGCCGAGCAGGAGGATCTGCCCGCCGACGGGGACCGCGGCGGCGGGGTCGGTGAACTGCGGCAGCAGCGCCAGGAACAGCAGCAACGCCTTCGGGTTGAGCCCGCTGACCCCGGCGCCGCGGACCAGGTCGCCGAGCCCGGACCCGCCGCGGTCCACGGCCGCGGCGGCGGGGCCGGCCGGGCGGAGGAGCGTCGTCGCGCCGAGCACCAGCAGGTAGGCGGCACCGACGGCGGTGAGCACGGTGAGGGCCTCCGGCCGGCGCGCGACGACCGCCGCGATCCCCGCCGCGACGAGCGCGGCGAGCGCCAGGTGCCCGCTGAGCAGACCCGCCAGCGACGGCAGCACCGTCCGCCCGCGCAGCCCCGCGCGGATCATGTACGCCCAGTCCGCGCCGGGTGTGAGGACCAGCAGCAACGACAGGCCGGAGAACCCCAGCACGCTTCCGATCGGCATGCCCCGACGCTAGGCAGGATGCGCCGACAGGTGTTCCCGATGATTCCACCATACGCTCCGGATGGTGCAAGAATTCTGTCCGTGGACGCGATCGACCGGAAGATTCTTGCCGAGCTGCAGGCCGACGGCCGTCTGACCGTCACCGAGCTGGCCGAACGGGTGCGGCTGTCGGTGTCGCCGTGCCACCGCAGGCTGCGTGCCCTGGAGTCCTCCGGGGCGATCGCGGGCTACCGCGCCCACCTCGACGCGCACCGGCTCGGCCTGGGCTTCGACGCCCTGGTGTTCGTGACCATGCACGAAGCCGTGCAGGACACGGTGCAGGCGTTCGAGTCGGCCGTCGAGGACATCGAGCAGGTCGTCGCCGCCCAGCGGCTGTTCGGCGACCCGGACTACCTGCTGCGGATCATCACCCGGGACCTGCCCGCGTTCCAGCGGCTCTACGACGAGCGCCTCACCACCCTGCCCGGGGTGCAGCGGCTGTCCTCGACGCTGGTCATGAAGGACGTCGTCGCCGACCGGGGGCTGCCGCTGGAGCACGGGCTCGCCCCCGGCCGGGCCGGGTGAGACGCTGGCGCCCGACCAGCTGAGAAGGGCCGATCATGACGAGCACGATGCAGAAGACGCTCCACCACTGGGTCGCGGGAGCGCGGGTCGAGGGCACCTCCGGGCGGACGTCCGAGGTCACCGACCCCGCCACCGGCGAGGTCACCGCGCACCTGCCCCTCGCGAGCGCCGACGAGGCCGCCGCGGTGATCGCCGCCGCGAAGGCCGCGTTCCCGGCCTGGCGCGACACCTCGCTCGCCAGGCGCACCCAGATCCTGTTCCGCTTCCGCGAGCTGCTCGACGCCCGCGCACCGGAGCTGGCCGCGCTGATCACCGCCGAGCACGGCAAGGTGCTCTCCGACGCCGCGGGCGAGGTCGCGCGCGGCCAGGAGGTCGTCGAGTTCGCCTGCGGGATGCCGCACCTGCTCAAGGGCTCGGCGACCGAGAACGCCTCCACCGGCGTCGACGTGCACTCGGTCCGCCAGCCGCTGGGCGTCGTCGGGATCATCAGCCCGTTCAACTTCCCGGCGATGGTCCCGATGTGGTTCTTCCCGGTCGCGATCGCCACCGGCAACACCGTGGTGCTCAAGCCCTCGGAGAAGGTGCCCTCCGCCGCGCTCTGGATCGCCGAGCTGTGGTCCGAGGCCGGCCTGCCCGACGGCGTGTTCAACGTCCTCAACGGCGACAGGACCGCCGTCGACGCGCTCCTGACCAGCCCGGACGTCAAGTCCATCAGCTTCGTCGGCTCCACCCCGATCGCCCGCCACGTCTACGAGACCGGCACCGCACACGGCAAGCGCGTCCAGGCGCTCGGCGGGGCGAAGAACCACATGGTCGTGCTGCCCGACGCCGACCTCGACCTCGCCGCGGACCAGGCGGTCAACGCCGGGTTCGGCTCCGCGGGCGAGCGCTGCATGGCCGTGTCCGCGCTCGTGGCCGTCGGCGACATCGCCGACACCCTGGTCTCGAAGATCGCCGACCGGGCCCGCGCCCTGCGCACCGGCGACGGCCGCCGCTCCTGCGACATGGGCCCGCTGGTCACGCGCGCCGCCCAGGAGCGGGTGTCGGGCTACATCGACGCCGGCGAGTCCGAGGGCGCCGTCGTCGTCGTCGACGGCAGGCAGGGCGAGTTCGACGCCGACGGGTCCGGCTTCTTCGTCGGCCCGACCCTGCTCGACCACGTCGGCACCGACATGACCGTCTACACCGACGAGATCTTCGGCCCGGTGCTGTCGGTGGTGCGCGTCGAGACCTACGCGCGCGCCGTGGAGCTGATCAACGCCAACCCCTACGGCAACGGCACCGCGATCTTCACCAACGACGGCGGCGCCGCCCGCCGCTTCCAGAACGAGGTCGAGGTCGGCATGATCGGCATCAACGTGCCGGTGCCCGTGCCGATGGCCTACTACAGCTTCGGCGGATGGAAGAACTCGCTGTTCGGCGACACCCACGCGCACGGCACCGAGGGCGTGCACTTCTTCACCCGGGGCAAAGTCGTCACCACCCGCTGGCTCGACCCGAGCCACGCGGGCGTGAACCTCGGCTTCCCGCGCAACGGCTGAGCCGGCCGCCGGGCGGCCACCCGACGCCGCCCGGCACCGGCGCACCGGGGCGCCGCACAGGCCCCGCAGGCCCTCTCGGCGCCCGGCGGGAGCACCGGCGCGCCCGCCCGTACGACGACATCGGGCACCGGGTGTGGACGCGGCCCGCGGAGGTACCCCCCTGGTATGACCTCCTTCCTGGGACGACTGGTGGACCGGCTGCGCGGACGCGGCCCGGCCGAGGACGTCGAGCCCGACCCGAACCTGGCCAACTCCCGCGAGACCGGCGGCCTGCCCCGGGAGGACGGCGACGCGGCGTCCACCACCGGCACCGGCGCGTCGGGCGAGTTCGTGGGCCGCGTCGCCGGCCGCGACGAGGGTTACGCGGGCCGGACCGGAGCCGAGGCCCGCGCGGAGGCGCTCGCCGAGGACCACCGCGAGGACGAGACCCGCTGACCGGGTCCCCCCGGGGCGCGGAGCGAGCCCCGGGGGGACCGGACGTCGGGGGCGGTGCCGGGCTCAGGGGGTGAAGAGCACCTTCACCGCGCCGTCGGTCTTGTCCTGGAACATCGAGTACGCCTGCGCGGCCTCCTCCAGCGGGACCCGGTGGGTCGCGAAGTGATCGACGCCGAGCGGGTCGTCGTCGCCGAGCAGCGGCAGCAGGTCCGGGACCCAGCGCCACACGTTGGCCTGCCCCATCCGCATCTGCACCTGCTTGTCGAACAGGGTGAGCATCGGCAGCGGGGTGGCGCTGCCGCCGTAGACCCCCGACAGGGAGATCGTGCCGCCCCGGCGCACCGCGCCGATCGCCAGCTCCAGCGCCGCGGTGCGGTCGCTGCCCGCCGTCTCCATGACCGTGCGGCCCGGCCCGGAGGGCATCGCGGCCACCACCTTCTGGGCGGCGGCCGCGACCGGGGCCCCGTGGGCCTCCATGCCGACCGCGTCGATGACGGCGTCGGCGCCGCGGCCACCGGTCATCGACCGGATCGCGCCGAGCACCTCGTCGTCGCCGTGGCTCAGGTCCAGCGCCGGGATCCCACGCGCCTCGACCCGGGCCAGCCGCTCGGGCACGAGGTCGACGCCGACCACCTGCCGCACGCCCAGGTGCGCCGCGATCCGGGTGCACATGTCCCCGATCGGTCCGAGCCCCAGCACCACCAGTGTCCCGTCGGCGGGGGTCGCGGCGTACTGCACGGCCTGGTACGCCGTCGGCAGCACGTCGGACAGGAACAGGAACCGGTCGTCCGGCGGTCCCTGGGGCACCCGGATCGGCAGCGAGTTGCCGAACGGCACCCGCAGGTACTCGGCCTGCCCGCCGGGCACCTGCCCGTAGAGCGCGGTGTAGCCGAACAGGGACGCGCCGGTGCCCTGCTCGTGGTTCTGGGTGGTCTCGCACTGGGACTGCAGGCCGCGCTCGCACATCCAGCAGTGCCCGCAGCTGACGTTGAACGGGATGACGACGCGGTCACCGACCGACAGTTCGGTGACCGCGGGCCCCACCTCGGCCACGACGCCCATCGGCTCGTGGCCGAGGACGTCGCCGGGCGACAGGAACGGGGTGAGCACCTCGTAGAGGTGCAGGTCGGAGCCGCACAGGCCGGAGCTGGTGATCTGCACGACCACGTCGTCAGGCCGCTCGACGACCGGGTCGGGGACGGTGTCCACCCGGACGTCGCGGCGGCCGTGCCAGGTCAGGGCACGCATGGGGTCCTCCTCGGTGTCGCCGGTGGTGCGGGCGTCCGGCTACCCGGCCGCCACCCGGCGAAACCGGCATGGGCGTCCGGCCGGCGGGTAGGCGTCGGCGGTCACACCCCCACCAGCGGAGGACCGCCATGGAGCCCCAGCCCGTCACCGAGGACCCGGCCGGTCCGGCCGACGGCGTCACGGACCGCCTCGAGCCGTACGTCGCCTGGCTCGCGACACAGGTCGGCGACGAGGCGACGCGGCGCCGCTACCGCGAGGTCGCCGAGGCGTTCCTCCGTTTCTCCGCCGCGGACCGGGGTGCGCCGGGAACCCGTGGTCAGCGGTTCGTCGTCGCCCACCGCGACCGGGCCGCCCCGGAGACCACGCGGGCCGCGCTGGAGCGCCTGGTCGAGTACGACGCCGTCGTGCGGTGCACGCTCCCCTTCGACGCCTGAGGCCGTGGTGGCGCGCGCCCGCCCCGCCCGCCTCACCGCGGCCCGCGGGCGGCGTCGTGCCCGCCGGTCCGGTCGCCGTCACCGGCCGGCTCGTCGATCCACGCCGCCGGGTCCCTGTCCTCGGTTCCCACGTCGTCGGTGCCCGCGTGCACGCTTCGGTCGCGCAACCCCGTCACCCGGCGGCCCGCCGCCTCCACCGTGCGCTGGAGACCCGCGTACGGGGCGTCGCCGAACGCGCGTCCGAACACCGCGACCGCGCCCAGCACCAGCAGCAGGACCCCCACCAGCACCGAACCGGTGTTGGTGGCGAACGGCCCGGCCGGGACCAGCCGGAGCACTCCGGTCAGGAGCCCGAGCAGGACCTCGGCGGTGCCCAGGACCATGAGCACCACCCCGAAGCCCCGTGCCCAGGACAGCCGCGTGACGCACGGCAGCCCGGCCACGCCGAGGACGAGGTGCGCCAGGTCGCGCAGCGGGTCCACCCCGATGCCCAGCAGCTCCCCGCTCGCCGCGGGCAGCCCGGGAGGGCCGCTGTAGCGGAACCCGAGGAGCCCGTAGAGCAGGAGCAGGAACGCCGCGACGACCACCAGCAGCTGCGGCCAGGGGAACACCGCGTGGCCGTGGGAGTGGTGCTGGGACTGGGTGGGCATACTCGTCCTCCGGGTGGTGCGGCACCGGTCGGTCCGGCGTGACGGCGCGGCTACCCGCCCACCGGCAGCGGATGCCGATCGTGACGGGCACGACCTCCGCGGACCCGGGTAGCGCGGTGCGCGGCGCCCCGCGCGGGCCGCCGGCACGGGAGGGGGAACCGGGTGACCGAACGGGTCGACGCCGTCGTGGTCGGGGCCGGGCACAACGGCCTCGTCGCGGCGAACCTGCTCGCCGACGCCGGCTGGGACGTCCTGGTCTGCGAGGCCGCCGAGGCGCCGGGCGGCGCCGTGCGCTCGGCGGAGATCACCGCGCCGGGCTTCGTCAGCGACCTGGCCAGCGCGTTCCACCCGCTCGGCGCCGCCTCACCGGTGCTGCGCGAGCTCGACCTCGGCGCGCACGGGCTGCAGTGGAGCCACGCCCCCACCGTCCTCGCCCACCCCACCCCCGACGGCCGGTGTGCGGTGCTGCACCGCCGCCTCGACGACACCGCCGCCGCGCTCGACGACGACCACCCCGGCGACGGCGACGCCTGGCGCGCACTGGTCGCGCAATGGGACCGGATCGGCGACGACGTCGTCGCCGCCGCGCTGCGCCCGTTCCCACCGATCCGACCGGCCTCCCGGCTCCTGCGCACGCTCGGCACCGGCGACGCCCTGCGGCTGGCCCGGATGCTGGTGCAGCCGGTGGCGCGGATGGCCCAGGAGCACTTCGGGGGCCGGGCCGCCCCGCTGCTGCTGGCGGGCAACGCCCTGCACACCGACCTCGGGCCGGACTCCGCGGCGGGCGCCGCCTACGGCTGGCTGCTGGCGATGCTCGGCCAGCGTGTCGGCTTCCCGGTCCCCGCGGGCGGGGCCGGGGCCCTGACCGGTGCGCTCGTCGCCCGGCTGACGGCCCGCGGCGGGCGGATCGACTGCGGACGGCCGATCCGGACCGTCCTGGTCGGACCGTCCGGCCGGGCCTGCGGCGTCGTGGACGCGGACGGCCGGCGGGTCCTCGCCCGCCGGGCGGTGCTCGCCGACGTCGACGCGCCCCGCCTCTACCGCGACCTGGTCGGGGAGGAGCACCTGCCGGCCCGCTTCGTCGCCGACCTCGCCCGGTTCGACTGGGACTTCTCCACGGTCAAGGTGGACTGGGCGCTCGGCGGGCCGGTGCCCTGGACCGCGCCGGGTGCCCGGTCGGCGGGCACCGTGCACCTCGGCGCCGACCTCGACGGCCTGCGCCGCTACGCCGCCGACCTGACCGCCGGCCGGCTGCCCCGCGACCCGTTCCTGCTGTTCGGACAGATGACCACGGCCGACCCGACCCGCTCCCCGCCCGGCACCGAGTCCGCCTGGGCCTACACCCATGTGCCGCGCGGCCTGGGCTGGGGCCGCGACCAGGTGCTGCGCTGGGCCGACCGGATGCAGCAGGTCGTCGAGGACCACGCGCCCGGGTTCGGGTCGCGGGTGCGGGCCCGCGCCGTCGCCGGGCCCGCGGACCTGCAGGGCCGCGACGGCAACCTCGTCGACGGGGCGATCACCGCGGGCACCTCCGCGGTGCACCAGCAGCTGGTGTTCCGCCCGGTGCCGGGCCTGGGCCGCGCCGACACCCCGGTGCCGGGGCTGTTCCTCGCCGGGGCGTCGGCGCACCCGGGCGGCGCGGTGCACGGCGGGCCCGGCGCCAACGCGGCGCGGGCCGCGCTGGCCGCGTCCGGGGCGACCGGGGTGCTCTACCGCGGCGCGGTGCGGTTCGCCCACCGGCGGCTGTACGGCTGAGCCCCGGCCCCGCGGTCGGGTTTGGACCCGCCGGGACCGGACATACGGCAGCCCGTGAGCCTCGACCACCGACCCGACGTCCCCGGCGCCGACCACCGGGGTGGCCGATCCGGGCCCGCCACCGGCGTCCTGGACCCGGTGCCCGCACCCGCAGGCCCCGCCGAGCCGTTCCCCGGCGGGGCCGGGGCCACGCTCGCCGCCGCCGTCGCCGCCGGTGGGCTCGACCTCCCGCTGCCCGGTTCCGGGGCGACCGCGACCCGGTGGGCGCGGCTGGCCCGGATCGCACGACGCGACCTGCCGGTCGCGCGGCTGGCCGAGGGGCACGCCGACGCCGTCGCGATCCTCGCAGACCACCACCGCTCCCCCGCCCCGGGCGCCGGCTACGGGGTCTGGGCGTCGCGGTCCGGCGGCGGGGCCCGGCTCGACGGCGGCCACGACGAGCTCCGTCTGTCGGGCACCGTGCGGTTCTGCTCGGGCACCCACCTGCTCGACCGGGCACTCGTCGTCGCCGGTGCCGGGGACGGCACCCGGCTCGTGGACCTGGACCTGCGCGCCCCACAGGTGGAACGGGTGACGGCATGGCGGGCCGCCGGGATGGCCGCCAGCGACACCCACGACGTCGTCCTGCACGACGTGCCCGTGCCGGCCGAGGCGGTGGTCGGCGGGCCGGACGCCTACACCGCCCGCCCCGGGTTCGCCCACGGCGGCGCCGGGGTCGCCGCGGTGTGGCTGGGCGCGGCCGCCGCGATCGTCGACCACGTGGCGGAGCCGCTGCGCACCACCGAGCCGGACCCGCACCGGCTGGCCGCGCTCGGGACGGTGCACGCCGCCGTCGCCGCCGCGGACGCCCTGCTCGCCGTCACCGCCGCCCGCATCGACGCCGACCCCGCCACCGCCCACCACGACGCGGTGGCCACCGTGCGGGCCGCCGTCGAGCGGGCGTGCCGGAGTGTCCTCGACACCGCCCCGGAGATCGCCGGGGTCGCCGTGCTGGCCGGGTCGCCGCTGCTCACCGCACGCCTCGCGGACCTGCAGATCTACCTGCGCCAGCACCACGGCGGACGCGACCTCGCCGCGCTCGGGCGCGCCCTGGTCACCCCGGCGACCTGATGGAGCCCGTGCAGACCCCGGACGTCTGGGAGGACGCGGCCGCGACCCTGGCCCGGCGCGGTCTCGACCCGTCGTCGTTCGGCCGCCTGGTCGTGGTGTGCGCCCACCCCGACGACGAGACCCTCGGCGCGGCCGGGCTCATGCGCGGGGTCGTCGCCGCGGGCGGCACCGTCGAGATCGTCCTGGCCAGCGACGGGGAGGCCGCCCTGCCCGAGGTCGGGTCGATCGACCGGGCCGGGCTGGCCCGCACCCGCCGCGCCGAGCTCGACGCGGCGCTGGCCGAGCTGGGCGTGCCCGCGACGGTGCACCGGCTCGGGCTGCCCGACTCGGCGCTGCGCGAGGACCAGCTCGTCGGTCCCCTGGCCGGGCTGCTCGCCGGCGCCGACGCGTGGGCGAGTCCGTGGCGGGGCGACCCGCACCCCGACCACGCCGCGGTCGGCCGGGCCTGCCCGGCGGCGGCCCCGGTGACCGCGCACGGTTTCGGGTTCCCGATCTGGGCCCGCACCCGGATCGCGCCGACCGATCCCGGCGTGCCGTGGGACCGCGCCCACCGGCTGGCCCTGTCCGCCGACGACCGGGACGCCAAGCGCCGCGCGATCGCCGCGCACGCGTCGCAGTCCGCGGTGCCGCCCGGCGGGGCCCGCGCGGTGCTGTCCGCGGCGACGCTCGCCCACTTCCACGGCGGTCACGAGGTCTACTTCCGGGAGCCGCCGCCCGCGGGGGCGCCGCCGGAGCTGTTCGCCGGGCTCTACCGCGACGGCGCCGACCCCTGGGCCGTGCGCACGTCGTTCTACGAGCGGCGCAAGCGCGACGTGCTGCTGGCCTGCCTGCCACGGGAGCGCTACGCGCTGGCCGCCGAACCGGCCTGCGGGCTCGGCGAGCTGACCCGTGGCCTGGCGGCGCGCTGCGACCGGGTGGTGGCCTCCGACGTGGTCGACGAGGCCGTCGCCGCCACCACCGACGCCCTCGGCGGGATCACGGGCGTCGAGGTCGTGGCGGCCGACGTCGACGACGACCGGGCCGTCCCCGGCGGAGTCGACCTCGTCGTCCTCGCCGAGTTCCTCTACTACCTGCCCGCCGCGCGGGTGGGCGCCGTGCTCGACCGCATCGCGGACGCGCTGGTGCCGGGCGGCGACCTGGTACTGGTGCACTGGCGACAGTGGCCCGCCGAGGCGCCCGCCGACGCCGCCACCGTGCACGCGCGGGTGGTGGCCGACGACCGCTTCGACACCCTCATCGAGCACACCGACGAGCAGTTCCTCCTGCACGTGGTCCGGCGCCGGTGAGCCGGGCCACGCGGTCGGGGACCGCACCGTCCGCCGCGGGCGTGCTCGTCCCCGCCCACGACGAGGCGGGCACCATCACCGCCTGCGTCCGGTCCGTGCTGACCGCCCTCGACCACACGCCCGGGCTCACCGCGCGGGCGCTGTGCGTGGTCGCCGACCGCTGCTCCGACGCCACCGCCGCGCTCGCCCGGACCGCCGCCGCGACGCACCCGGCCGCGGACCGGGTGCGGGTGACGGTGCTCGAACCCACAGCCGGGGTGGCCCCGCTGCCCGGCTGCCGGTCCGCGCCGCGGCCGCACGAGGTGGCCGGGCCGCTCACGATCGGCGCGGTCCGCGAGCTCGCCGCCGTCACCCTGGCCGCAGTGCTCGCCGCCGACGGCGCCGCCCCGGCGACGACCTGGCTGCTCGGCACCGACGCCGACGGCACCGTGGCCCCCGGCTGGGTCGCCGCACACCTGGCGTTGGCCGCGGCCGGCGCCGACGCCGTCGCCGGTGGGGTGGTGCTCGACGTGCCCGGGCTGCCGCGCCCGCCCGGGGAGCCCGCGCCGCCCGACTACCCGGTGTACGGCGCGAACCTGGGCGTGCGCGGCGACGCGTGGGCCGCGGTGGGCGGGTTCCCGCCGCTGGCCTGCGGCGAGGACCACGGGCTCGTCGCCCGGCTGCGGGCCGGCGGCTACCGGGTCGTCGCCGGCGCGCCCGCGACGGTGCGGACCAGCGCCCGTACCCGCGGCCGTGCCCGGGGCGGGCTCGCCGACCTGCTGCGCGACACCGGTGCGGCGGGCCTCCCCCGGACCGGACCGGACGTCGGTGCGGACGGGGCGGGTCGGCCGGTCGCATGAGCACCGCGGGCGTCGGCCGGCGGGGCCGCGGCCCGCGTGCTCGCGGCCGGGGCGGACCCGGTGACGCTCCCGGTGCCTGCACCCGGGACCCGCCGCGGGTGCGTGTCTGCGGTGCCCCCGGGGGGGCTCAGTCCCGCTCCTCGAAGTCGTCGGGTACCGCCGAGTCGAGGAAGCGGCGGAAACTCTCCAGCTCCTCGGCCCGGCCGTCGTCGCCCTGCACCGTGACCGAGGCCGGGTCCACCCCGGCCACGGTCAGCACCGCGTCGGCCACCTCGATGTCGGCGCCGAGCAGCAGCGCGAGGACGACCGCGTCGCTGGTCCGGGAGTCGACGCGGGTGCCGTCGTCGAGGTCGAGCTCGGCATGGAACACGTTGTCGCGCAGCGTGTGCACGCGGACCCGGACCAGGCGACGGCCCGCGGCCTCGAGCACCGCGCCGATCAGGCCGTACGTGTCGGGGCGGGTGCCGCGGACACCGTCCAGGGCGGCGGCCGTGGCCAGCGCCTCGGGCTCGCCCACCGCGACCACGACGATCCGGCCCGCCCCCGCGGACTCCTGCAGCAGCACGACCCGGTCGCGCGAGCCGGCGTCGACGCCGACCCCCTTCACCCGCACCTGTGCCATTCGACCGCTTCCCGTCCTCGGCGTCGTCGAGCGGTGTACCCGCTGTGGGCGGCCCCACACCGGGCACGCCGGGGCCGACGGGCGGGGTCGCGGCGACACGGTCGGCGCAACGGGGTCAGCGGGACAGGGCGTGCACCAGCAGGCCGGCCACGACGCCGTCGCCGATGAGGCGCCCGATCCGGTCGGACTGCTCGCGGGCCGCGGCGTGGCGGGGGTCGTCCCCGTGGTCACGGTCCAGGACCGCCTCCACCCGGGCCGTGCAGTCCTGCCAGTCCCGGGGCGAGGGCGGGAACGCGGTGAGGGACGCCTCGTCGGTGATCGCGAACCCTGTGTCGTGCAGCAGCCTGCGCAGCCCCCGCGCCGACGGGAACCGGTTCCCCTCCGGGGACCCGGCCGGCCGTTCGGTGTCGGCGACGAACACCAGCAACCCCAGCGACCCACCCGGGCACAGCACCCGGTGCAGCTCGGCCAGCACCGCGGCCTTGTCCTCGACCGTGCAGAGCACGCCGAGGCACCAGCAGACCGGGAACGAGCCGTCACCCAGCGGCACGGCGTCCCCGGCCCCGACCAGCGTGGGCAGCCCGAACAACGCGGCCGCGGTCCGGCAGGCGCCCGGCATCGGATCGACCACGACGGGGTCGGCCCCGACCCGTCGCCGGGCCCAGGCCGCGGGACCGCCGGTGCCGCCCCCGACGTCGGCGAGCCGCGTGCCCGGTCCCAGCCCGCAGGCCTCGACCAACCAGTCGAGCCCGGCCGGACTGGCACTGCCCCGGCAGGCGGCGGGCAGGGCGTGGTCGGGGCCCAGCTCCGCGACCGCACCGCGGGTCCACCCGGCGACGGTGTCGAACTCCAGTGCCATCCGCTGCGGGACGAGGTCGGCCATGGGCGGCGCCTACCCGGCCGACGCCACCTCACGCCGGATCCGCCTGCCGATCTCGGCCTTGATCTCGGCGGCGGCGTCGTCGCCGGCCGAGGTGCCACGCCCGGACAGGTTGACCCCGTCCACCCCGTCGACGGCGAGCAGCTGCAGCGCCTCGGCGGTCGCGGCGGCGATGCCCGCCTCCACCGGGTCCGGGGCCCGCAGCACCGCCTCCACCGCGGCGGCGTCGAGGCCGAGCCCGGGGAACGCCGCCAGGGTGCGGGCGCCCGGCTCGTCGGTGAACACCGCCACCCCGGCGACGACGGGCAGGCTCGCCCCGTGTGCTCGCGCGGCGGCCGTGAACCGCGCGACCCGTGCCGGGGACGCCGCGTGGTTGAGCACCGCGGCGCCGGCTCCGGCGCGCTGCTTCTCGGCGAGCCGCGCCGGACGCAGCGCCACCGGTGCCGCGTCCGGCGCCTCGGGCACGACGGCGGCCATCCCGGCGGCCGCGGCCAGCGCCGCGAGCCGGGTGCCGTCGAGGTCGAACACCTGCGTGACGTCGGGGCGCACCCCGGGCCCGCGGGCGTCCCCGGTCACACAGAACACGGCGTCCGCCCCGGCGGCCGCGAGCCCGGCCACGTCCTGTTCCAGCACGACCCGGTTGCGGTCCCGGCAGGTGAGCGTCACCCACGGGCGGGCACCGGCCTCCCGCACGAGTGCCGCCAGCATGGTCGGCGGGAAGTCGGGGGCGTCGTGGTGCTGACCGACCAGCACCGCGTCGCAACCGGCAGCGGTGGTCGCGACGATCCGGCGCAGCGCGACCGGGTCGTAGGGCGGGCTCGTCAGGTCGGTCAGCACCACCGGGCCGCCGCCGTCGAAGGCCGAGGGCCGCACCGACCGGCCGGCCGGGCCGGTCCAGGGCACCAGCGGCGCCGCGGCGAACGGGCACGGGCCGGTGCCGAGCTCGCAGCCGTGGTCGGGACGGACCCCGCCGCACGGGCCGAACTGCATCCGCTTGGGGCAGGCGTGCACCGGCCCGACCCTAGGTGCGGCGCCGGGCCCCGGCAGGCCGGCCCTGCCCCGGCCCGCCCGTGGGTCGCAGATCATCGGGCGGCCCCGACTGGACCGGCGGTGTGCGGGTACACCGCGCGGATGACGACCCCCGACACCGCGGTGATCGACGTCGACGGCACGCTCGTCGACACCAACTACCACCACACCATCGCCTGGTCCCGCGCCCTGCGCCGGTTCGACGTCACGGTGCCGCTGTGGCGGCTGCACCGTGCGGTCGGGATGGGCGGGGACCAGCTGGTCCCCGCCGTCGCCGGTCAGGAGTTCGAGGACACCCACGGCGACGACGCCCGCGCCGCGTGGAAGGAGGAGTTCGACCCGCTGCTCGGCGAGGTCGTCGCGTTGCCGGAGGCCGCGGAGCTGCTCACCGACCTGCGCGACGGCTTCGGGATGAAGGTGGTGCTGGCCAGCTCGGGCGATCCCGAGCACGTCGAGGCCTACCTGGACCTGTTCGACGGACGCACCCTCGCCGACGCCTGCCTCACCCGGCCCGACGCGCGCCGCACCAAGCCCGACCCGGATCTGGTCAGGGCGGCGGTGCGCCGGGTCGCCGGGTCGACCGCGTTCGTCCTGGGCGACTCCGAGTGGGACGTGCGCGCCGCCGCTGCCGCCGGGCACCCCGCCTACGCGGTGCGCACCGGCGGAGCGGGTGTCGACGAGCTGACCGCGGCAGGCGCCGTCGAGGTCCTCACCGACCTCGCCGCGGTGCGGCAGGCGATCCCGCGGATCCTGCGCGGCTGACCCGGGACCGGGCCGGCAGCATCGGTGCGGGCCGTGGTCGCGTCCCGCGACGGGCAGGACGGGAGCATCGCATGTCGATCATCGCCGTCGAGGAGCACTGGACCTCCCCCGCGCTGGACGCGGCGCTGGCCGCCCTGCCGGCGCACCGTCGGGACCCGAGCACGGCCCTCAACGACATCGGCGACCACCTCGCGCAGCTGCACGACCTCGGCGCGGGCCGGCTCGCCGCGATGGACGCCCAGGGCGTCGACCTGCAGGTGCTCTCGGTCGCCCCGCCGTCGACCGGACCGCTGGACCCGGCGGACGCGGTCGCGCTGTCCCGCGAGCTCAACGACACCGCCGCCGCGGCCGTCGCCGACCACCCGCGGCGCCTGCGTGCGATGGCGACCCTGCCCACCGCGCACCCGTCGGCGGTCGCGGCCGAGCTGGAACGCGCCGCCGACCGGGGCCTGGTCGGGGCGATGGTCTACGGCCGCAGCGGCGACATCCTGCTCGACGACCCCCGCCTCGACGACCTGTTCGCCGTCGCCGCGGCACGCGCGCTGCCGGTGTTCGTGCACCCGCAGGTCCCGCCGCCCGCCGTGCGCGACGCGTCCTACTCCGGGTTCGGCGACACCACCGACCTGGCGCTCGCGACGTTCGGGTGGGGCTGGCACGTGGAGGCCGCCGTCGCGGTGCTGCGCCTGATCGCCCGCGGCACCTTCGACCGGTACCCCGGCCTGACCGTCGTACTCGGACACTGGGGCGAGCTGCTGCCCTACTGGGCCGACCGCGCGAACGGCGTCGCCCGGGTCGCCGGGCTGGAGCGCTCGGTACCCGAGTACGTGCGCGAGAACATCGTGCTCACCTGCTCGGGGATGCTCGACCCCGCGCACCTGCGGCACGCGCTGGCGGTGACGACGCCCGACCGGCTGCTGTTCTCCACCGACCACCCCTTCCAGCACCCGTCACGGGCGGAGGTCGCGGGGTTCCTCGACGGGTTCGCCGCCGCTGACCGCGACCTGTTCACCGAGGGCAACGCGCGACGGCTGTTCCGCATCGAGGGACCGGTCGGCCCGGACCGGTAGCGGCGGTGGTGTCGTCCGCCACCGGTGTGTCACGCGCCGTACGGGCCCGCGCGGGGTAGGGTGGGACCCGGATCAGATCTGCCGACCGTCCCGGGTGTTCCACGGCCGGGTCGTACGGCGGGTCCCGGACACCGTCGACGGCCTGTGGCGCTTCCCGCAGCCGGACCGCCGACCTCCGTGACTGCGATCCCCCACCGGCCGGTTCGTGGTGCGGAGGGGCCATCCGGCCCTTCGTCATGTCGAGCACGTCCGGCCGCGGCCCCCACGGGACGCGGCCACGGACCGGCGCCGCAGGACGTCGACAGGAGCAGTACGTGGCGCGAGGAGGCAGGCCCCGGACCGGGGCTCGCCAGAGCACCCCCCAGCGACGTCGCCGCACGCGCGGCAACGACGTGATGTCGGTGCTGACCGGGGCCGCACGCGAGGTGCGGACCGCCCTGCGGACCGGCCGGGTCACCCCGGCCACCCGCACCAAGTTCCAGACGGTGGCGCTGCTGCTGCGCGACGAACGGGCCCGCGTCCGCGACCGCCACGACGACGCGAAGCGGGCCGAGACCCTGCAGCGTCTCGACGAGATCGCGAAGGCACTGGCGATGGACGCGGTCCGCGACGCGGGCCTGCTGGCGCTGCTCGCCGACGACGCCGTCGTCTCCGACTCGGCACGCGCGCTCAAGCGGGAGATGCTGCGGTCGGCCGGGATCGAGGTCGACGAGCCCGAGCCGGAACCGGAGCCCGTCGAGGTCCCGCTCGTCCCGGCGAAGCCGCAGGTCGTGCCGCAGTCCGTGGTGGCCCGGCAGATGGCCAACCCGTTCCTCGCCCCCGACTTCTCCGCCGCGCCGCCGAGCGGCCCGCGCCCGACGCCGCTGACCGGCTGGGAGCTGCTCGGCCCGCTGCTGCGCTCCTTCGAGCGCGCCGGGGCGGGTGCGCCGGCCTGCATGGAGCTGCCCGAACCCTCGACCAGTCCCGTCCCCGGCGGGCGGGAGCTGATGCCGCACCAGGCGGAGCTCGTCGCCGCCGCGGAGAACGGGCACCGCACCTTCCTGCTCGCCGACGAGCCCGGCCTGGGCAAGACCGCGCAGGCACTGCGCGCGGCGGAGGCCGCGAACGCCTATCCGCTGCTGGTCGTCGTGCCGAACGTGGTGAAGACCAACTGGGTGCGCGAGGCCGCGCTGTGGGCGCCGCGCCGGGCCGCGACCGCGATCCAGGGCAACGGCGACTCCGTCGACGGCTTCGCCGACATCGTCGTCGTCAACTACGAGGTGCTCGACCGGCACATCGGCTGGCTGGGCGACTTCGGGTTCCGCGGGATGGTCGTCGACGAGGCGCACTTCATCAAGAACCGCACCTCGCAGCGGTCCAAGCACGTCCTGGAGATCGCCGAGAAGATCCGGTCGTTCATCCCGCGGCCGCTGCTGATGGCGCTGACCGGCACCCCGCTGATCAACGACGTCGAGGACTTCCTGGCCATCTGGCAGTTCCTCGGCTGGATCGACGCGACCAAGCCGCGCGCCCAGCTGCTCGACGCGCTGACCGCGACCGGCATGACCCCGGCCGACGGGCTGTTCGAGCGCGCCGCCCGCCAGTGCGTCGTCGACATGGGCATCGTGCGCCGTCGCAAGATCGACGTCGCCGCGGACATCCCCGCCCGGCGCATCGCCGACCTGCCCGTCGAGATCGACGGCCCGACCGGCCGGTCCATCCGGGCCGCCGAGAAGGCGCTGGCCCGGCGGATGGTCGCCCGTTACACCGCCGCGCTCGCCGCCCGCCGGTCCGGCCCGACGGTCGAGGGCATCGACCACGGCCTGGTCCGCGACGTCGCGGGCTGGGAGCAGAAGGACGCCGCGGAGGCGGGCTCCGGGGACAACGTGTTCACGATGATGCGCCGCCTCGGCCGGGCCAAGGCCGGGCTGGCGGCGGACTACGCGGTGCAGATCGCGCGCAGCGCGGGCAAGGTCGTGTTCTTCGCCAAGCACGTCGACGTCATGGACGCCGCCGAGCAGACCTTCGCCAAGCAGGGCGTGCGGTACTCCTCGATCCGCGGCGACCAGACGCCGTCGGTGCGCCAGCGCAACATCGACGCGTTCGTGAACGACCCGGGCGTCGCGGTGGCGGTGTGCTCGCTGACCGCGGCGGGGGTCGGGCTGAACCTGCAGGTCGCCTCGAACATCGTGCTCGCGGAGCTGTCCTGGACCGCGGCCGAGCAGACCCAGGCGATCGACCGCAGCCACCGGATCGGACAGTCCGAACCGGTGACCGCGTGGCGGATCCTCGCCGCCCAGACGATCGACGCCCGGATCGCCGACCTGATCGACTCCAAGGCCGGCCTCGCGGCGGCGGCGCTCGACGGCGCCGACGACGTGTCCGGGTCGTCGGCCGACGTACAGCGCGAGGCCCTGGTCGCGCTGCTCACCGAGGCGCTGGAGGCCGACCTGGCGGCGTGAGCGGCCGGGTCAGCTCGCCGGCGGCGTGTAGAACTGCAGGTCGTTGCCCTCGGTGTCGCGGAACGGGAAGATCCGGCCCCAGGAGTGCTCGCTGATGGCGCCCTGGACGTGGCCGCCGCGCTGCTCCAGGTCGTCGAGGGCCTGCTCGATGGACGTCTCCGGGTGGAAGCTGATCACGGCACCGCCGTGGTCGGCGGTCTCCGCGGTCTCCCGGCCGTTGAGCCCGATGGTGAGGCCGCCGGCATCGAGCTCGGTCCAGTCGTCGCTCTCCATCGTCACGGCCAGGCCGAGGACGTCCCGGTAGAACGCGGTCGCCCGCTTCATGTCGGTCACCGGCACCCAGACCGCTGCCACCTGCTTCGCCACGTCCACTCCGTTCCGCCGGCGTGCACCGACGTGTCGCTCGACACCCTGTCCCCGGAGGCCTACCCCGGGGCGGTGCGGCGAAACGACGGGCTCAGGCGGAGCCGCCGAGGTGCTCGGCGAAGTGGCGCTCCATCGCCCGGAACAGCCGGATCCGGTTCTCCGGGTTGGCGAAGCCGTGCCCCTCGTCGGTGGCCAGCAGGTACTCCACCGGCACCCCGCGCTCGCGCAGCGAGGCCACGATGTTGTCCGACTCGGCCTGCACGACCCGGGCGTCGTTGGCGCCCTGGGCGACCAGCAGCGGCGTGCGGATCCGGTCGACCATCGTGATCGGCGAGCGGGCCGCGAGGTCGGCCGCCTGCTCCGGCACGTCCGGGTCGCCCGCGTAGCGGTACCAGGCGTTGACCTGGTACGGCCGGACGAAGTCGGGCAGGGTCCGCATGAAGTTGGCCAGGTCGGAGATGCCGACGTAGTCGACGGCGGCGGCGAAGCGGTCCGGGGTGGCGGTCACGCCGACCAGCGCGGCGTACCCGCCGTAGGAGCCGCCGTAGATGCCGATCCGGTCCGGGTCGGCCCAGCCCTGCCCGACGGCCCAGTCGCAGGCGTCGATCAGGTCGTCGTGCATCGCGCCCGCGAGCTCACCGATCGCGGCGGTGAGGTGGCGGCGGCCGTAGCCGGTGGAGCCCCGGAAGTTGACCTGCAGCACGGCGTACCCGCGGTTCGCCAGGAACTGGACCTCGGGGTCGTAGCCCCAGGCGTCGTGCGCCCACGGCCCGCCGTGCACGACCAGGACCAGGGGCAGGCGCTCGGTGTCCTGCCGAGTCGTGCCGACGGGCAGGGTCAGGAAGCCGTGCAGCGGGAGGCCGTCGCGGGCGGTGAACGACACCGCGTCCATCGGTGCGAGGTCGGCCGGGTCGAGGTGCGGGTGACCGCGGAACAGCTCCCGGCTCTCCCCCGTGGCATGGTCGTAGAGCCGGTACACGCCCGGCTCGCGGTCGTGGGTGTACCCGGCGATCCAGAGCAGCCCGGACTCGTCGGAGGAGACCGACTCCAGTACGCCGTCGGACAGTGCGGACAGGGCCTCGAACACCGGCGCGAACTCCGGGTCGAGGATCTCCAGGTGCGGCCGGTCCCCCACGTACCGGGCGGCGACGACCTCGCCGGTGGCGCGGTCGGTGAGCAGCGTCTGCGGCAGGCCGGGGCCGAGCATCCCCAGCGTGTCCAGGCTCCTCCCGTCCACCGCGGACATCACGGTCTGCTCGCCGGTCTCCCGGTCGATCCGGACCAGCCGCAGGTCGTCGGAGTCCTGATGGAGCCCCAGGAGCAGACCGGTGCCGTCGGGGGTGACCATCTGCGGGTACACGCCGACCGGGTGCTCCGGGCCGCCGACGGTGAGCAGCAGCCGTCGCCCGCCGTCGGGGTCGACCGCGGAGAATTCGTAGTCGCCGGCCTCGGTCATGACCGAGTGGAACGCCGGGCGCCCCTCGCGGTCGGTCAGCCAGGTCTCGCGCAACCCGGGCTGGGCCAGCTCCAGGGTGGTCTCGCCGGTCGCGAGGTCGACCCGGAACATGTCGAGCGACATCGGGTCGGGGTTCATCCAGACCAGCACGGTGCCGGGGCGCTCGTGCGCGGGCTCGACCCCGAACACCCGCGAGCCCGGCGCCATCGGCGTGAGGTCGACGGCGGGCTCCCCGGGGGCGTCGAGGTCGACCCGGTACAGGTGCCAGTCCTCGTTGCCGTCGGTGTCCTGCTCGTAGAGCATCCAGCGCGGGTCGCCGGTCCAGTGGTAGCGGGAGATCCCGCGGCGGGTGTCGTGGGTGACCGGGACGGCGTCGGCGTGGGTCTCGTCGACGCCCCGGACCCAGAGGTTGCGCCGTCCGCGGTGCGAGGCCAGGTAGGCGATGCGCGTCCCGTCCGGCGACAGCGACGGCCCGGCGAACTCCGGGTCGGCGAAGAAGTCCTCGAGGGTGATGCGGGTGCGGGCGGGTGTCCGGGTCGTCGGTGCGTGGGTCATCGGTGCCTCCTCACGGAGCCGGGGACCGTCCCCGGTGCTTGGGCCCCATGGCACCGTCGGCCGTCGCGGCACACTCCAGCGATCGTGACCCGGGTCACCCACCGGCACGGGGCGCGGTGGTCTCCCGGGCACGCCGGCGCGAGCCGAGCCCAGGTGGCGCTCATGCGGCCCGGCCCGCAGGCCGCGCCCTCCCGTCGGTGGTGCGCGACCTGCTCACCACCCCGCGACGGCGCGGGCTACGTCTACCTGCGGACCTCCGGCGCGGGCCTGCGCCTCGACCTCGGCGACGCACATCCGATGCTCGGCCGGGTCGCGCCGGGGTTCCGCCTCGCCGACGGCACCCGGCTCGGCGAGCTCACGGCCACCGGCTCGGGTGTGCTGTTCGGCCCGGGGGCCGACCCCGCGCCGGGCGCCGTGGCACACGGCTGGGCGGACCGGATACGCCGCGTCACCGGCCCGCTGCGCGACGACCTCGGCACCGGCACCGTGCTCCTGCGTCCCGACGGCGCCGTGGCCCGGGTCGGCGGGGACCGGCCCGATCCCGCGGCGCTGCGGCGGGCGGACCGCCGCTGGTTCGGGGGGCCGGCCGCCTGACCGGGTGCGTGCCCCGGCGGGCGGACCGCCGGGGCACGCCCGGCTCAGTTGCCGACGCCGTCGAGCAGCCAGTGGTAGCGCAGCCGCAGCGCGCGTTCGGTGCTGGCCAGGGCGGCCGCGACACCGAGCGCGATGTTGAGCCAGATCGGCAGGTGGACCGGCGACTCGAACACTCCGACCGCCGCCGCGACCGGCGGGATCCGGCTGAGCGGCTCCAGCAGCTGCAGCAGGTTCAGCCCGACGCCGACGACCAGCGCCACCACCGAGACGACGCCGAGCACGCGGCTGAGCGAGGGGTGCTCGCGCTCCAGGCGGGCCCGGCGGCCCTCCGCCGAGCGCGGGTCCGGGACGAGCTGCCGGACCGCACCGGCGGCGGTGACGTACCGGCAGCGCTTCACCCCGAACGCGCTCGTCGCGACCTCGATGGCGCCGCCCTCGACCGGGACGACGGCCGGTACCCGCGACGACGCGTGGTGCTGCCCGTCGCGATACACCTGCGCGACGACCTGCCCGGTCTCCCCGCTGCCCTGGTGGCGCACGTCGACGGAGTACCGCACCGGCCGCCCGTCGGCGCCGGTCAGGTCCAGGTGCAGCAGGGCGCGCCCCAGGAACAGCTGCCACCAGCGGAAATGCTTCAGCGGGCTGCCGTCGCCCGGCCTCACCCGTCGGACGGCGCGGTGTCGTCGCCACTCGGTCAGCATCCGGTCCCCCCGAACCCGCGTCCTGACCAACACACTGTATTGGTCCGTTCGGCGGCACGCTAACACGGTGTACTAGTAGCCTGCCAGGGGTGGACGAGACGCAGCGTCGGAGGCTCGGCAGCCGGGACCGGGTGCTCCTGGCCGCGATGGAGCTGTTCGGCCAGGACCCGGGGACCCGGCTGAGCGTGCGCGCGGTCGCCGCGCGGGCCGGGGTCAGCACCGGCTCGCTGCGCCACCACTTCCCGACCCAGCGGGCGCTGCAGGACGAGGTCCTGACCCGCGTCTACGACCTCGTCGCCCCCGACGACGCCATCCACGACACCGCGGTGCCGGCCCGGGACAGGCTCGCAGCCTGCCTGCGAGAGGTGCTGAACCGCACAGGGGTCGGCGAGCAGGCGCGCCGGGCGCTGCGGACCGCAATCGACACCTTCGTCGCACCCGAGCCGACCGAGGAGCTCCGGACGGCCTACCTCGCCATCGAGCGCGAGGTGCGGCGCCGGATCGAGTACTGGCTGACGACCCTGGTCGACGAGGGCGCGCTCGCCCCGGGCGACAACGCCCCGCGGGCACGGTTCCTCATGACCGTGGTCGACGGACTCGGCATGGAACGGGCACTGCCCGCCGCGGACCCGATCCTGCGGACCGAGACCGAGACGCTGTACCTGGCCGTGGACGCCGTCCTGGGCGACCCGGGCGGGGGGACCCGGGGCGACGGCCGGTCCTGATCACACGCCCCGCTCCGGGCACGTGCCTCACGCCGGGACCCGCTCCAGGAAGCACCGCAGGTGGCCGGCGACGACGTCGCGACGGCGGCCCGGAGGAGCTGACGGTCCTGCGCGACGCGCGGGACGCCCTGACCCGGGTCGCCCGGGGCGGCGCCGACCCGGGCGTCGCGCTGGCCCCGCTCCTCGACGGCATGCACCGGACGCCGGAGTTCACCGACGGGCGGCTGACCTGGCGGACCGTCTCCCCGCCGCACGCCCGGCTCGCCGTCGAGGCCGTCCTGGCCTGGGCCGCCGTCGAGGAGGAGCTGCCCGGCCGGCTGCGCCCCTGCGCGAACGACGCGTGCCGGCTGTTCCTGCTCGACCGCAGCCGCGCGAACCGCGCCCGGTGGTGCTCGATGGCGGTCTGCGGGAACCGCGCCAAGGCGCGCCGGCACTACGAACGGACCCGCTGAGGCGCTCCTCAGCCGGGCCCCTCCACCAGGGCGGTCACCCGGATCTCGACCCGCATGGCGGCGAGCCCGAGCACGGTGACGCCGGTCTGGGTCCAGACCGGGGCCCGCCCGCCGAGCCGGCTGCGGAACTCCCGGACCATGATCCGGTTGTGCTCGTCGCCGATGGCGTCGGCCCCGGCCGCGACCTTGTGGTACGAGTTCACGTGCACGACGTCGGCCCAGGTCGCGCCCGCCTCGGCGAGCGTGCGCCCGACGTTGTCGAACGCCCGCACGATCTCCTGCTCCAGGTCCTCGGCGACGACCAGGTCGTCGTCCCAGCCACCCTGGCCCGAAGTCTCCACCCGGTTGCCGATCCGGACCGCCTGGCTGTATCCGAGCAGATCGCGGGCGGTCACACCGTAGCCCGGCGTGACGTGGAAGGTGGCGGTCTCGCGCTCGATGACTTCATTCATGAATTCAATCTACAAGTCATGGCTTCACCTGTAAAGTACGCTCCGACACCCACGGACGGGAGCGACGGGCGATGACGGACCGGGCGACACCGGAGGCCGGCGGTGACGGGCCGACGTGGCTCGACAGCGGGGAGAAGGCCGCGTGGACGGGCCTGGTCTCGCTGATCATGCTGCTGCCCGGCCGGCTGGAGGCACCGCTGCAGCAGGCGCACGGCCTGACGCTGTTCGAGTACCTGACGCTCAGCCACCTGTCCGAGGCTCCGGGGCGCAGCCTGCGGATGAGCGAGCTCGCCTTCCTGACGAACGGCTCGCTGTCCCGGCTGTCCAACGTGGTCAAACGACTGGAGGGCCGCGGCTGGATGCACCGCTCCCCCGACCCCGACGACGGCCGCTACACCCTCGCCGCCCTCACCGACGCCGGGTTCGACGTCGTGCACGCCGCGGCGCCGACCCATCTGCGCGCGGTGCGTGCCCTCGTCCTCGACCGGCTCGACGCGGCGGACCGGGCGGCGCTGAGCCGGATCGCCGTCGCGCTGGGGGTGCAGGACTTCCCGCCGTCCTGAGCCGGCGCGACGGGACGGCGCGGTCAGCCGTCGCCGAGGACCCGGCGGCCCAGCACGTGGCGGGCGTCGGCGTCCCCTCGTCCCCGAGCCGCGACCGTAGCGGCGGCCCGTACTCACCCCGTTTCCGATCCGGATCCCGCGGAGCGGAAGAGGATGCGCCTCCGGTTCGTTGACGGAGAGGTCACCATGTCGATCGTGAGGTGCTGTCATGCCGCTACCGCTGCCGTTGTCGATCCTGGACCTGGCCACCGTCGCCCGGGGTGAGACCGTCGCCCAGGGCCTGGAGGCCAGCACCCTGCTGGCGCAACGCGCCGAGGAGTGGGGGTTCCGCCGGATCTGGTACGCCGAGCACCACAACATGGGCTCGATCGCGTCGGCGGCGACGAGCGTGCTCATCGCCCACGTCGCCGCGCACACCGAGCGCATCACGCTCGGCTCCGGCGGCGTGATGCTGCCGAACCACTCGCCGCTGCAGATCGCCGAGCAGTTCGGCACCCTCGCCGAACTCCACCCCGGCCGCATCGAGCTGGGGCTCGGCCGCGCGCCCGGCACCGACCAGGCGACCGTCGCGGCGCTGCGGCGGGACCCGCGCGCGTCGGAGACCTTCCCGCAGGACGTACAGGAGCTGCAGGCGTTCCTCGGGACCACCAGCCTGGTCCCGGGCGTCGAGGCCCACCCGGGCCGCGGCACCGGGGTCCCGCTGACGATCCTGGGGTCCTCCCTCTACGGCGCCCAGGTCGCAGCCGCGCTGGGACTGCCCTACGGCTTCGCCTCGCACTTCGCGCCGGACGCCCTGGAGCAGGCCGTGGCGCTCTACCGCCGGGAGTTCCGGCCGTCGGAGCAGCTGTCCGCCCCGCACGTCCTGGCCGGGGTGAACGTCATCGCCGCCGACTCCGACGACGAGGCACAGCAGATCCAGCGTGAGGTGCAGCGGTCCCGGGTCCGGCTGTTCACCGGCCGTCGCGGGGCCTCGCTCACCGACGCCGAGGCCGACGCCGTCCTCGACAGCGCCTCGGGCGGGCAGATCCGGTCGATGACCCGCTACACCGCGGTCGGGACACCGGATACCGTCACCGCGTACCTGGAGGACTTCGCCGCCCACGCCGACGCCGACGAGCTGATCGTCACCGGCCCGGCGCCGCGCCGGGAGAGCTGGTGGCGCAGCTGGGAGCTGCTGGCGACGAAGGTCCAGAACACGAGCTGACGACGACGTCAGCGGGGCGGCGGGCCGACGCTGTCGCGGGACACCAGCACCGGGGCGATCTTCCGGTGCACCGCCTGCGACACGTCCGGTCCGGCCTCGTGGTTCAGCAGCAGGTCGAGCGCCTCGCGGGCGACGGCCTCGAAGTCCGCGCGCAGGCTGGTCAGCGGCGGGATGAGGTGCGCCGAGACGGGCACGTCGTCGAACCCGACGACGCTGACGTCCCCGGGAATGCTCCGGCCGCGGTCGTGGAAGGCGTGGAGCAGGCCGGTGGCCAGCGCGTCGTTCGCGGCGAACACCGCGGTCACCTCGGGCATCCGGGCCATCAGCTCGCCCGCCCGGTACCCGGCGTCCGCGCTCCAGTCCGCGGCCATCACCGGGGGCACCTCGGCCCCGGCCGCGTGCAGTGCCGCGACCCAGCCGGCCGCGCGGCCCGCCGCGTCGAACCAGTCGGTGGGGCCCGCGACGTGCCAGACGGTCGCGTGCCCCGCGGCCAGCAGGTGCTCGGTCGCGATCCGGCCGCCCTCCACCTGGTCGACCGTGGCCATCGGCAGCTGCTGGTCGGGATCGCCGTCGACGGTGACGAGCGGGACGTCACGCGGCACGGTGTCGAGCGCCTCGGCCACCGACGCCACCGGCGCGATCACGACGATCCCCGCGACCTGCCCGTCGAGGTGGCGCTGGACGGCCTGGCGCACCGACCCGCCGTCGATCTCGCGCACCCGCACGACGCTCACGCCGAACCCGGCGCCGACCGCCTGTTCCTCGAACGCGGCGAGCAGCGACACCGGGCCGAACAGGGTGGACCGCGGCGCGACGACGCCGAGCACCCGGTCGCGGCCGGTCACCAGAGTGCGGGCGGCACGGTTCGGCCGGTAGCCGAGCTCCTCGATCGCGGTCCGGACCCGCACCCGGGTGCTCTCCCGGACGTTCGGGTGTGCGTTCAGGACGCGGGAGACCGTCTGGTGCGAGACACCGGCACGACGGGCCACGTCGAACATCGACGGTGCCCGCTGCGGCCTCGGTCCCGGCTCCATCGCGATCCCCACGCCCCTCCCCCTCCGATCGGTGCAGCGTAGCCGTCCGTGATCATCCTCTACGGAGGGCGATCACACCCGCTCAGGCGTCGCCACGGGCGCGCCGCTTGTTCCAGACGTCGAACGCGACGGCGAACAGCAGCACGAGTCCCTTCACGACCGACTGCACGGACTGGTCGACGCCCATGAGCTGCATCCCGTTGCTCATCACGGCCATGATCAGGCCGCCGACCAGCGCGCCCACCACGGTCCCGACACCGCCGGTCACCGCGGCACCGCCGATGAACGCGGCGGCGATCGCGTCGAGCTCGAACATGTTCCCGGCCGCGGGCTGGGCGCCGTTGGAGCGTGCGGAGTAGATGACACCGGCCACCCCGGCCAGGAAGCCCATGTTCACGAAGATCCAGAACGTGACGGCCTTGACCTTCACCCCCGACAGCCGGGCCGCGGCCGCGTTGCCGCCCAGGGCGTAGACGTGCCGGCCGAACACGGTGCGCCGGGTGAGCAGCCCGTAGGCGAGCACCAGAACCGACAGGACGACCAGCACCACGGGCAGCCCGCGGGAGGAGGCGAGCTGCCAGGCGAACGCCATGACGACCAGCCCGACGAGTGCGATCCGGCAGGCGAACAGCGGGAAGGACTCGACCTGTTGCAGGTCGAGCACCTTGGCGACCCGGCTGCGGTAGGCGAGCACCGCGTACCCGGCCACGCCGAGTGCGCCGATCAGGACGGTGAAGGCGTCGTAGCCCTGGCCGCCGATGAGCCCGTTGAGGAAGCCGCCCGCGATCTGCTGGTAGCCCGCCGGGAACGGCGACAGGGAGATGTTGCCCAGTACCTGCAGGGTCAGGCCGCGGAACAGCAGCATCCCGGCCAGGGTGACGATGAAGGCGGGGATGCCGACGTAGGCCACCCAGAACCCGTGCCAGACACCGACCAGCACCCCGACGCCGACGGCCGCGACGACGCCGACCCACCACGGCAGGCCGCCGCCGATCACCAGGACCGCGGCCACCGCACCGGTCAGCGCGACCACCGACCCCACCGAGAGGTCGATGTGGCCACCCACGATGACGATCACCATCCCGATCGCGAGGACCAGGATGTAGGAGTACTGCAGGACGATGTTGGTGATGTTCCCCGGGCTCAGCGAGACACCTCCGGTGAGCACCGCGAACAGCGCGACGATCGCCACGAAGGCGATCACGATCCCGCTCTGGCGGACGTTGCCGGCGAGCAGCCGGCGCAGGTTGCTCGTGCCGGAGTGCAGGGCGGCCGCGCCGGCGCCGGGACGCTCGTCGGAGGAGGGGTCCTTCTTCGGGAGGGTGCTGGTCATGCGGAGCTCTCCGCCTCCTGGGTCATGAGGGTCATCAGGCCCTCCTGGGTGGCCTCGGCGACCGGCACCTCACCGGTGATCCGTCCGGCCGACAGGGTGTAGACGCGGTCGCAGATCCCCAGGAGCTCGGGCAGCTCGGAGGAGATCACCAGGACCGCCTTCCCGGCCTCCACGAGCCGGTTGATGATCACGTAGATCTCGTAGCGCGCACCCACGTCGATCCCGCGGGTCGGTTCGTCGAGGATCAGCACGTCGGGCTCGGTGAACAGCCACTTGGCCAGCACGACCTTCTGCTGGTTGCCGCCGGACAGGGTGCCCACCCCGACGCTCGTGCTCGCGGCCCGGATCCCGAGGTCGCGCCGGTAGGTCTCGGCGACGCGCAGCTCGGCGTCGCCGTCGACCCAGCCGCGGCGGGAGAGCCGGTGCAGTCCCGCACCGGACACGTTGCGCCGGATGTCGTCGATCAGGTTCAGGCCGAAGTGCTTGCGGTCCTCGGTGACGTAGGCCAGCCCGGCCTCGATCGCCTCGGGCACCGAGCGGGCACGGACCTCGCGCCCCCCGACCTCCAGGGTGCCGCTGACCTCGCGGCCCCAGGACCGCCCGAACACGCTCATCGCGAGCTCGGTGCGGCCCGCGCCCATCAGCCCGGCGATCCCGACGACCTCTCCGGCCCGCACCGACAGCGACGCGGCGTCGACGACCTTGCGGTCCTGGGTCGGGTGCCAGACCGTCCAGTCGGTGATCCGCAGCAGCTCGTCCCCCGGGCTGCTCACCCGGTCCGGGTAGAAGGAGGTCAGGTCGCGGCCGACCATCCCGCGGATGATCCGGTTCCGCGGGGCGGGCTCGTCGGCGACGGTGAACGTCTCGACGGTGCGGCCGTCCCGGATGACGGTGGTGCGGTCGGCGGTGGAGACGATCTCGTCGAGCTTGTGCGAGATGATGATCGAGGTGATGCCGTCGTCGCGGAAGCGCCTGATCAGCTCGAGCAGGTGCGCGGAGTCGGTGTCGTTCAGCGCGGCGGTCGGCTCGTCGAGGATGAGCAGCCGGACGTCCTTGGTCATCGCCTTGACGATCTCGACGAGCTGCTGCTTGCCGACACCGAGCCGGCCCACCGGCGTCGCGGGGTTCTCGGTGAGCCCCACCTCGCGGAGCAGGCGGGCGGCCTCGGCGTGCGTGCGCCGCCAGTCGACCAGTCCCAGCCGGCCGCGCCGCTCGTTGCCCAGGAACACGTTCTCGGCGATCGACAGGTGCGGCACCAGCGCGAGCTCCTGGTGGATGATCACGACGCCGTCGGCCTCGGAGTCGCGGATCCCGGTGAACCGGGCGGGCCGGCCGTCCAGCACGACCTCGCCGTCGTAGGTGCCTGCGGGATGCACCCCGGAGAGCACCTTCATCAGCGTCGACTTCCCGGCGCCGTTCTCGCCGCAGATCGCGTGGATCTCGCCGCGGCGCACGGCGAGCGAGACCTCCGACAGCGCGGTCACCCCCGGGAAGGTCTTGGTGATGGCGCGCATCTCGAGGATGGTGTCCGGCGGGTCGCCGCCGGGATCGTGGTCGGTCACGTCGTCCTCCGTCACGGAAGGGGTGGGGCCGGTCGCGGGACTCAGCCCTGGCGGCCGCGGGCGACGTCCTCGGCCGTGTAGTAGCCCGAGTCGACCAGGACCGGCGCGATGTCGGCCTTGAACACCGTCCGGACCGGCAGCAGGTAGGACGGGACGACCTTCACCCCGTTGTCGTAGGTGGTGGTGTCGTTGGCCTCGGGGGTGCCCCCGTCGAGGAACGCCTTCGCGGCGACGACCGCCTGCTCGGCCAGCTGACGGGTGTCCTTGAAGACCGTGGAGCTCTGCACCCCGTCGTCGATCAGCTTGACCGAGGCGATCTCGGCGTCCTGGCCGGTGACGGTCGGCATCGGCTTGGCCGGGGTGCCGAAGCCCGCGTTCTGCAGGGCGGTGAGGACACCGCGGGAGATGCCGTCGTAGGGCGAGAGGACGCCGTCGGGGCTGCTGCCGTCGTTGTAGGAGGAGGTGAGCAGGTCCTCCATCCGCTTCTGCGCGGTCTCCTGCGCCCACCGCAGCGTGGCGGCCTGCTCGATGGTGGTCTGACCGCTCTTCACCCGGACCGTGCCGTCGTCGATCAGCGGCTTCAGCACCGACATGGCGCCGTCGAAGAAGTAGAAGGCGTTGTTGTCGTCCAGCGAGCCGGCGAACAGCTCGACGACGACCGGGCCGCGCTCCGGGCCGGGCGACCCGTCGGCGTTCTGCAGACCCATGCCGCGCAGCAGCGCGTTCGCCTGTGCCACCCCGACCTGGAAGTTGTCGAAGGTGACGTAGAAGTCGACGTTCGGGCTCTCCCGGATCAGCCGGTCGTAGGCGACCACGGGGATGCCGGCGTCCTTGGCCGCCTGCAGCTGCCCGGACAGGGCGGTCCCGTCGATGGCCGCGACGAGCAGGAGGTCGGCCCCGCTGGTGACCATCTGGTCGATCTGCTGGGACTGGGTGGGGATGTCGTCGTTCGCGTACTGCAGGTCCACCTGGTAGCCGGCGGCCGTGAGCTGGTCGCGGACGGCATTGCCGTCGGCGATCCACCGCTCGGAGGTCTGGGTCGGCATGGAGACCCCGACCGTCAGGTCGCCGGGTGCCTCCCCGGCCCCCGCGCCGCCACCTCCCCCGGCGCCCTCGCCGCCGCAGGCGGCCAGACCCAGTACCAGCAGGGCACCGACGGCGACGGTGCGCATCCTCGTGAACACAGGCGATCTCCTCGTCGAGACGGCAGCGGGCGGGACGCGCCCGATCGGGAACTGAACCCGGAAATGTGAACGTTAACCACACCGTCGTCGCCACGGAAGTGGCGTTACCCGTCCGTTATGCGCCGCGTCTTTCCGTCCCGAGCCGGCCCGACGATCCCCGACCACCGCACTTTCTCACCCGACGGCGACCGGAGAGTGAGCGTGCACCGCCGTGAACGGTTCGCAGGGTTCGCTCGTCCGGGGACCATTGAGCCCATATGCTGTTAGCGATAACATCCGGCCGCCGACCGGTCTCCGGTCGGCCGCGTTCGTGACCCGAGGAAGTGCTCATGATCCGACCACCGGTCGACCCCACCGACGCCCTCGTGGTGGGCGTCGACTTCGGGACGCTGTCCGGACGGGCGGCCGTCGTCCGTGCCGCCGACGGGGCCGAGCTCGGCACCGCCGTCCACGCCTACACCCACGCCGTCGTCACCGACGCCCTGCCGGGCCGGCCGGACCTGCGCCTGCCGCCGGACTGGGCGCTGCAGGTGCCGTCGGACTACGTCGACGTCCTGCGCCGCGCCGTCCCCGAGGCGGTCGCCGCCGCCGGGGTGGACCCGGCGCGGGTGGTCGGCATCGCCACCGACTTCACCGCCTGCACCATGGTCCCGACCCTGCGCGACGGCACCCCGCTGAACGAGGTGCCCGACCTCGCCGACGAGCCCCACGCGTACACCAAGCTCTGGCGCCACCACGCCGCCCAGCCGCAGGCCCACCGCATCAACGCCCTCGCCGCCGAACGCGGCGAGAGCTGGCTCCCCCGCTACGGCGGGTTCATCTCCTCGGAGTGGGAGTTCGCGAAGGGTCTGCAGATCCTGGAGGAGGCCCCCGCGGTCTACGCCAGGACCGAGCGCTGGGTCGAGGCCGCGGACTGGATCGTCTGGCAGCTGTGCGGCCGCTACGTCCGCAACGCCTGCTCGGCCGGCTACAAGGGGATCCTGCAGGACGGCGCCTACCCCGGCCGCGACTTCCTCGCTGCGCTGAACCCGGCCTTCGCCGGGTTCGCCGAGACCAAGGTCGCCCACGAGATCGGTGAGCTGGGCGCCGTCGCCGGGACGCTGACCGCCGAGGCGGCAGGCTGGACCGGGCTGCCCGAGGGGATCGCGGTCGCCGTCGGCAACGTCGACGCCCACGTCACCGCCGCCGCGGCGAACGCCGTCCGGCCCGGGCAGATGGTCGCGATCATGGGGACCAGCACCTGCCACGTCATGAGCTCCGACGTGCTGCGCGAGGTGCCCGGGATGTGCGGTGTCGTCGACGGCGGCATCGTCTCCGGGCTCTGGGGCTACGAGGCCGGGCAGAGCGGCGTCGGCGACATCTTCGGCTGGTTCGTCGAGCACGGCGTGCCGCCCGCCCACCACGAGGCCGCCCGGGCGCGCGGGCTCGGCATCCACGAGTACCTCACCGAGCTGGCCGCCGGGCAGGCGGTCGGCGAGCACGGGCTCGTCGCGCTCGACTGGCACTCGGGCAACCGGTCGGTGCTGGTGGACCACGAGCTGTCCGGCGTCGTCGTCGGGCAGACCCTCGCGACCCGGCCCGAGGACACCTACCGGGCGCTGCTGGAGGCCACCGCGTTCGGCACCCGGATGATCGTGGAGACCTTCGCGGCCTCCGGCATCCCGGTGACCGAGCTGATCGTCTCCGGCGGGCTCACCCGCAACGCCCTGCTCATGCAGATCTACGCCGACGTGACCCGGCTGCCGCTCACCGTCGTCGAGACCGGGCAGGGCCCGGCCCTGGGCTCGGCGATCCACGCGGCCGTCGCCGCGGGGGTCCACCCCGACATGCCCACCGCGGCCGCCGCGATGGGCCGCGTCCGGGAGGGCGCACACCTGCCCGACGAGGAGTCAGCGAAGTCCTACGACGCCCTGTTCGCCGAGTACACCCGCCTGCACGACCACTTCGGCCGGGGCGGCGACGACGTGATGCACCGCCTGCGCGCGATCCGCCGCGAGGCGCGCGCCCAGCGAGAAGGAGACCTCGACGCATGACCGACACCCTGGCCTCCCCCGGCGTCGCCGCCACCGTGGCGCGGCTGCGCGAGCAGGTGTGCGCGCTGCACGCCGAGCTCGTCCGCTACGGGCTGGTCGTCTGGACGGCGGGCAACGTCTCGGCCCGCGTCCCCGGCCACGACCTGATGGTCATCAAGCCCAGCGGGGTCTCCTACGACGACCTGACCCCGCAGACCATGGTGCTGTGCGACCTGCACGGCACCCCCGTCGAGGGCGACCTGACGCCGTCGTCGGACACCGCGGCGCACGCCCACGTCTACCGGGCCATGCCCGGGGTCGGCGGCGTGGTGCACACCCACTCCACCTACGCCAGCGCATGGGCGGCGCGCGCCGAGCCGATCCCGTGCGTGCTCACCGCGATGAGCGACGAATTCGGCGGGGACATCCCCATCGGTCCGTTCTCGCTGATCGGCGACGAGTCGATCGGCCGCGGCGTCGTCGAGACACTGGCCGGCAGCCGCTCCCCCGCCGTGATCATGCAGAACCACGGCGTGTTCACCATCGGTGCCGACGCCCGTGCCGCGGTGAAGGCCGCGGTGATGTGCGAGGACGTCGCCCGCACCGTGCACCTCGCCCGCCAGCTCGGCGACACCGTGCCCATCCCCCAGGCCGAGATCGACAGCCTCTGGGACCGCTACCAGAACGTCTACGGGCAGCGTTGAGCGCCGCCGCACCCCGCAGGAGGGACGTCCGATGAGTGGCTCGCTGCTCGACAGCTACGAGGTCTGGTTCCTGACCGGGAGCCAGGGCCTCTACGGCGAGGAGACCCTCGCCCAGGTCGCCGACCAGTCGAAGGTCGTCGCCGACCGGCTCGACACCGCCGACGAGATACCGGTGCGGGTGGTGTGGAAGCCCGTCCTCACCGACGCCGACGCCATCCGGCGGATCTGCCTGGAGGCCAACGCCGACGACCGCTGCCTCGGCGTCATCACCTGGATGCACACCTTCTCCCCGGCGAAGATGTGGATCCCCGGGCTCGAGGCCCTGACCCGCCCGCTGCTGCACCTGCACACCCAGGCCGGTGTCGACCTCCCCTGGTCGGAGATCGACATGGACTTCATGAACCTCAACCAGGCCGCGCACGGCGACCGCGAGTTCGGCTACGTCCAGACCCGGCTCGGCCTGGCCCGCAAGACCGTCGCCGGGCACGTCTCCGACCCGGTGCTCCGGGACCGCATCGGGACCTGGACCCGCGCGGCCGCCGGTGCCGCCGAGCTGCGCTCGCTGCGGCTGGTCCGGTTCGGCGACTCCATGCGCGACGTCGCCGTGACCGACGGCGACCGGGTCGAGGCCACCCGGGTCTTCGGGATGTCGGTGCAGACCTACGGCGTGAACGACCTCGTCGCCGTCGTCGACCAGGTCCCCGACACCGACGTCGACAAGCTCGTCGCCGAGTACGCCGAGGTCTACGCCGTCGTCCCCGAACTGCTCCCCGACGGCGACCGGCACGAGGCGCTCCGCTACGGCGCGCGGGTCGAGATCGGGCTGCGCTCGTTCCTGGAGGCGGCGGGCGCGCAGGCGTTCACCACGAACTTCGAGGACCTCGGCGGACTGCGCCAGCTCCCCGGTCTCGCGGTGCAGCGCATGATGGCCGACGGCTACGGCTTCGGCGCCGAGGGCGACTGGAAGACCGCGGCGATGCTGCGCGCGGTGAAGGTCGTCGCCACCGGGCTGCCCGGCGGCACGTCGTTCATGGAGGACTACACCTACCACCTGCGGCCCGGCCGCGAACGCATCCTCGGGGCGCACATGCTGGAGGTCTGCCCGAGCATCACCGGGTCCCGGCCGTCGCTGGAGATCCACCCGCTGGGCATCGGCGGGCGCGAGGACCCGGTCCGGCTGCGGTTCACCGCCGACCCGGGCCCGGGCGTGGTGCTCGGCATCTGCGACCTCGGGGAGCGCTTCCGCCTGGTCAGCAACGACGTCGAGGTCGTCGACCCGGACGAGCCCATGCCGAGGCTGCCGGTGGCGACGGCGACCTGGGTCCCGGAGCCGTCGCTGGCCACCTCGGCCGAGTGCTGGCTGATGGCGGGCGGCCCGCACCACACGGTGCTGTCGACCGCCGTCGGCGTCGAGGCCCTGGACGACCTGGCCGAGATCGTCGGGACCGAGCTGGTGCACATCGGCGACACCACGAGCCCGCGGACCTTCCTGCACGAGCTGCGGTGGAACAACGCCTACCACCGGCTCGCGCGGGGCTTCTGAGCTCCGCTCCCCGGCCACGGTGCCGGCCGCCTCCGACGGGTGGCCGGCACCGTGGTCCAGGACGGGGACGCGCCTCGCCCACGGCAGGTGGGGACGGCTCGCTTCCGACGCGAGCCGGCGCGCGATCGGTCACCTACCGGCGGCCGGGTCACTGCCTGCGCCCGGGGGTGCGGAACCTCAGGTCGCCCGCCACGTCGAGCCGCGCGAGCTCGGCACGGGAGGTGACGCCGAGCTTGGGGTAGACGCTGCCCAGGTGGTGCCCGACCGTGCGGTGGCTGATCAGCAGCCGGGCCGCGATCTCCCGGTTGGTGAGCCCCTCGGCGGCCAGCTGGGCGACCCGCAGCTCCTGGGCGGTGAGCCCGGCTCCGGCCGGTTCGTGCCGCGCCCCGGACTGCGCGGCCAGGCCCAGCTCCCGCACCGCCCGTGCCCGCAGCGGCGCCGCGCCGAGGCGGGCGAAGGTCTCGGCCGCCCCGGTGAGTTCGTGCCGGGCGTCGGCGCGCCGGCGGACCCGCCGCAGCCACTCGCCGTAGAGCAGCCGGGTGCGGGCCTGCTCGAACGGATCCGGGACGGTACCCGCGCCGTCGAGCGCAGCCCGGTACGCGGCCTCCGTGTCCGGGCCGCCGGCGGCGAGGGCACGGAGACGGTGGGCGGCGGTACGGGCCCAGTGGGCGCCGGTCCGCCGGGCCCACGTCTCGACGGCCACCAGCCGGGCCGCGGCCGTCTCCGTACGGCCCTCCTGCGTCGCGGCCTCGGCGGTGTCCGGGGCGGCGAGCAGCGCGAACGTGGGGTGGGCGGCCTCGTGGCCGGGCTCGCCGAGCGGCATCAGGTGGTGCAGGGCGTCGCGGGGCCTGCCCTCGAACAGCGCGGCCCGGCCCCGCACCCAGTACGCCGACGCGGTGAGCGCGCGCACCCCCTGCAGGACCGAGACGGCCAGCGCCCGGGTGGTGTGGCCGTCCAGTCCGGGGGCGTCGCCGCGGGCCGCGGCCAGGTTGGCCAGACAGAGCCGGCACTGGCTCGCCACGTGGTCCGCCCCGACCTCCTCGGCCAGCCGCAGGCCCTCGGTGGCCCCGGCCTCGGCCGTCTCCCACCGGCCCGCCGCGACGTCGAGGACCGCGCTCTGCGCGAGGACCATCGCGAGCGCGGCGAGCTCGTGCCGCCGCCGCAGCTGCGCGGCCTGCATCCGCAGCACGTCGTGCAGGGGCCCCTCGACCCCGCAGGCCTGGGCCAGCGGCACGGGCGGCAGCAGCTCCCACGGCACGGTCCCGAGCAGGCCGACGGTGGCGGCGTCCGTGGCCGGGAGCGGCCCGGCGGCCCGGCCGGTCCCGTCGTAGCAGGCCCACCAGGACCGCAGCGTCCGCATGACCGGTGCCGGCTCGCCGGCGGGGTCGAGGGCGAGCAGCCGCGCCAGCGCCGTCTGCTGCAGGTCCGGGCGGCCCGCCGACCACGCCGCGCGGGCCGCCACCGTGCCCAGCTCCATCGCCGTGCGCGTCCCGTCGACGACGGCCATGTCCCCCACCAGGTAGTGGTGGGCGCGCTCGGAGAGGCCGACGGTGAACTCGAGGATCCCGCGCAGCCCGCCGCTGCGCCGCACGACGGGCTCCATTCCGCCCAGGCGCTCGGCGTCGTCGAGCAGCCGCCGGGCCCCCTCGGCGTCGCCGGCGTCCCAGGCGGCGCGGGCGGCGAGCGCCAGCCGGCGCGCGGCGTCCACGGGGTCCGGTGACAGGTCGGCGGCCCGCCGCAGCGTGCGTGCCGCCAGTGGGCCGGCGCTGCGCTCCAGGCACCGGGCGGCCGCCTGCTCCAGCAGCACCGCGACGTCCTCGTCGGCGCCGTCCGCGGCGGCCGCCAGGTGCCAGGCGCGGTGCTCGGTGGCCTCGGGTGGCAGCGCCGCGGCCAGCGCGCGGTGCGCGGCCCGGCGGTCCGGGAAGGGGGCGCCGTCGTAGAGGGCGGCCGGCACCAGCGGGTGGCGGAACCGGAGGCGGGGGCCCGAGGCCTGCAGCAGCCCGGAGTGCAGCGCCTCGTCCCAGGTGGAGGCGTCGACACCCCACCCGGCACCGGCCCGGTCGACGACGTGCCGGTCGCCCCGCCCCTCGGCGGCCGCCAGCAGCAGCAACGCCCGGGTGGCCGGTTTCAGCGCCTCGGCACGGGCGCAGAACGCCTGCCGCAACCGGGGCCCCACCGGCATCGGCTCCCCGGACGCCCCGTCGCGGGCGTCGCGGGCGACGGTGGGCAGCTCCTGCAGCGCGAGCGGGTTGCCCCCCGCCGTCGCGACCGTGCCCTCGACGAGGGCCTCGTCGGCGCCGGGGACGGCGGCGGCGACCAGCCGGCGGGCGGCGTCGTCGGTGAGGCCCACGACCTCCAGCGCCGGCACCCCGTCCCACGGCCCCGGGGACGGGTCCGCGTGGTCGGTCAGGATCACCAGGACCGGCTCGGTCCGCACCCGGCGCGCGAGGAAGCCCAGACAGTGCGCCGTCGCCTCGTCGACCCACTGCGCGTCGTCGACGACGACGAGCACCGGCCGCTCCCGGGCCAGGCCGGAGAGCAGCGACACCACGGCCGCGCCGATGAGGAACCGGTTGGCCGGGTCCCGGCTGATCCCGAACGCGCCGCGCAGCGCGGCGGCCTGCGGGTCCGGGAGCTCGTCGAGCCGGTCCAGCACCGGCCACAGCAGCGCGTGCAGTGCGCCGAAGGCGAGCCCCGTCTCGATCCGGGTACCCCGGGTCCGGAGCACCGTGACCCCGGACGCGGCGTCGACGACGTGGTCGACCAGTGCGGTCTTGCCGATTCCCGGCTCCCCCCACAGCACGAGCGCCGCACCCGCGCCGCCGGCCGCGCGTGCCAGCAACCGTTCCAGCGCCGCGGTCTCGGTACGCCGCCCGAACAGCTCCATGATCCCCCGCAGCCCCGTCCCGCCGGCGACCGTGGCACGGCCGATCCGTCGCACCACCGTAACCACGTCGTCCGGATCGTCCCGGCGACCGATCCGGTGACCGATCCGCCGGGACCGGCCGGACCCGACACTCGCCGGGTGACCCGCCCCGCACCCACCGATGCGTCCGCGCCGTCCGGGAGTCCGGACTTCACCGGGCTCCGTGCGACCTACGTCAACTGCACCCTCAACCGCTCCCCCGGCCGCAGCCACACCCAGGGCGTCATCGACCGCAGCATCGAGATCATGGAGGCGAACGGGGTCGGCGTCGACCGGTTCCGCGCCGTCGACCACGACATCGCGACCGGCGTCCGCCCCGACATGACCGAGCACGGCTGGGACACCGACGCGTGGCCCGCACTGCTCGACCGCGTCCTCGCCGCCGACATCCTCGTCATCGGCGGGCCGATCTGGCTGGGCGACAACAGCTCCGTGACGAAGCGGGTCATCGAGCGCCTGTACGGCCACTCGGGCGTGCTGAACCCCCGCGGCCAGTACGCCTACTACGGCCGCGTCGCCGGGTGCCTGCTCACCGGCAACGAGGACGGCCTCAAGCACTGCGCGATGAACATCCTCTACAGCCTCCAGCACATCGGGTTCACCGTCCCGCCCCAGGCCGACGCCGGCTGGCTCGGCGAGGTCGGCCCCGGCCTGTCCTATCTGGACGAGGGTTCCGGCGGTCCGGAGAACGACTTCACCAACCGCAACATCGCGTTCATGACCTACAACCTGATGCACCTCGCTGCGATGATCCGGGGCGCGGGCGGGTTCCCGGCCCACGGCAACCAGCGCACGGCCTGGGACGACGGCACACACCCCGGGCACACCAACCCCGAGTACCGCTGACGCGGGCGACGGCCGACCCACGCCCACGAGGAGACCCGATGAGCAGCACGACGACGAGCTGGCCGAGCCTGCGCGTGGCGGACTGGACCGCCACCCGCGAGACCCTGCACATGTGGACCCAGATCGTGGGCAAGATCCGCATGGCCCACGCCCCGCTGCTCAACCACTGGTGGCAGGTGACGCTGTACGTGGGCCCGCGCGGGCTGACGACGTCGGCGGTCCCGTTCGGCACCGGGGCCTTCGAGATCGAGCTGGACCTGCTGGGCCACCGGCTCGAGGTCCGCAGCAGCGACGGCGGCGCGCTCGGCTTCGGGCTGGCGCCGATGCCGGTCGCCGAGTTCTACGGCACGGTCCTGGACGTGCTCGACAGGCTCGGGGTCTCCGCGCCGATCCGGCCGCACCCCAACGAGGTCGACCCGGCGATCCCGTTCGCCGAGGACCACACCCACGCCTCCTACGACGCCGAGGCGGCCACCCTGTTCTGGCGGCAGCTGCTGCAGGCGAACCGGGTGATCGGTGAGTTCCGGTCGCACTTCGTCGGCAAGGTCAGCCCGGTGCACTTCTTCTGGGGCGGCATGGACCTGGCCTGCACCCGCTTCTCCGGTCGGACGGCGCCACCGCACCCGGGCGGAGTGCCCAACTGCGGCGACTGGGTCATGGTCGAGGGCTACTCGCGGGAGCTGTCCAGCTGCGGCTTCTGGCCCGGTGGCGGCGAGGAGGGCGCCTTCTACTCCTACGCCTACCCCGCGCCCGACGGCTTCGCCGAGGCCCCGGTCGGCCCCGACGGTGCCTTCTACAGCGCGGACTTCCAGCAGTTCCTGCTGCCCTACGAGATCGCCCGCGCCGCACCGGACCCGGACCGCGCGGTCGCCGAGTTCCTCCGCACGACCTACGGGGCCGCCGCGGACCTCGGGCGCTGGGACCGCTCCGCACTGGAGGACGACCCGCTGCGCTGGGCGTGACCGGTGTGCCGGTCGTCCCGCGGCCCGCCCCGGCGGGGCCGCGGGCCGGCCGCGCCGGGGCGCATCGTCCGCGCTCAGACCTGCTCGAACAGGGCGCCGTGCCGCGCCCGGAGCCGGTACTTCAGGACCTTCCCGCCCACGGTCTCGGGCAGACCGTCCACGAACACGACCGCCTTCGGCGTCTCGTACCCGCCCAGCGTCGCCCGGCAGTGCGCGATGATCGACTCCGCGTCGGCCTCCGCGCCCTCCCGCAGCACGACGACCGCCGTGACGGCCTCGCCCCAGCGGGGGTGCGGCAGCCCGATCACCGCCGCCTTCTCCACGGCCGGGTGCCCGTGCAGGACGGACTCCACCCGCAGGCTGGAGACGTTCTCGCCACCGGACTTCACGATGTCCTTGAAGCGGTCCACCATGATCCGCAGACCGTCCTCGTCGACGGATGCGCTGTCCCCGGAGTGGAACCAGCCTCCGCGGAACGCCTCCCGCGTGGCCTCCTCGTTCAGGTAGTAGCCCGCCGTGACGACGGGGCTGCGGTACACCGCCTCGCCCGGGACGTGCGGGGTGTCCCGAACCGACACCCCGGTCTCGTCGACGACGTCGGAGGCGAGGAGCGGGCTCGGGACGCCGACGTAGTTCACCGACGGAGCCGTCCGCGCGTAGACCTCGCTCCACGTGGCGGGCCAGAACCGGTGGCAGGCGATCGCCTCGGTCTGCCCGAAGATGCCCAGCACCACGAGGCCGGGGGCCCGGTCCTGCAGCCGCGCGTACACGGCCGGTTCGAGGGCTCCCCAGCCGTACACCAGCACGGTCAGGCTGGACAGGTCCGCGCCCGTCCGCTCCGCCACGGCGTCGATCGCGGCGACGAACTGCGGGGAGCCCGCCCACAGCGCGGTCGGGCGCTCCTCGGCGATCGTGGCCACGAGCTGGTCGGGCAGCGGGCGCCGGCCGAGCACCAGGGAGCCACCGGCCAGGAACGCCGAGAAGGTGAAGATCTGGTCGCCGACGTGGTAGATCATCGGCAGCGCGGTGGCGACCCTGAGGTCGGTCTCCACCCGCAGGCCGCGGGTCAGCGAGACCGTGAAGTTCAGCGCGGCGAGGTGGGTCGACCCGTGCGAGATCATCACGCCCTTGGGCATCGCCGTGGTGCCCGAGGTGTAGAGGATCTCCCAGATGTCGTCCGCGTGGATCTCGACGTCGGGCTCGGTCGTCGGCAGACCGTCGAGGAGACCCCCGAAGCTCGGGCTCCCCGCGACGGGCCCGCCGCCGATCGCGATCGTGGCGCCGACCCGCAGGCCGGTGGCGGTGAACGCCTGCTCGGCCCGCGGCCACAGCTCCGCGTCGACGATGGCCAGGCCCGGCTCGGCCTGTCCGATCAGGTGCTCGAGCACGTCCGGGGCGAGGGCGGGGTTCACCGGTACGGCCACCATGCCCGCCTTCGCGACACCGACCTTGGCCAGGTAGGCCTCGACGGAGTTCTCGCAGAACAGCAGCACCCGCGCGCCCGGCTCCAGCCCCCGGGCCGCGAGGGCGTGGGCGACCTGGCTGGTGATCCCGTCGGCCTCGCGGTAGGTGACGGAGGCGAACCGCTCCTCGCCGTAGGCACCGGGCCGGCCGGTGAGCGCGGTCTTCTCGGGGTAGCTCCAGGTCAGGCGCTCGAACACGTCCCCGACCGAGGTCCGCTCCCAGCGGTTCACCGCACGCCGTCCGCGCAGGCGCGTGACATCGATCGTCCCGAGCTGTCCCTGCAGGTCCACACCAGCCTCCTTGCCGAGCTCACCTGAGGCGGACAGCATCGCGGCATCACCTGCCGACCACAAGCCCTTAGTCACTCGTCGTTCACAACTTCCCGGGCGCCGGCGCGACGCCGCGGCCGGGCCGCCCATGCGGGTCCGGACGCGCCCGCGCCGGGCCCGGCCGGTGGTGGCGACAGGACTTGCCACCGGCATGGTTAGTGAACGACGATGCACTCGTTGCGGGCGACGACGCCCGGCCGGCCGGATGCGCAGAGGAGTCGATGTGGACGTTCGGGAGAGCTCCGGGCACAGGGACCTCCGGGAACACGGCCCGGGCCCGGCCCGCTCGGACCAGGGGGGACACCCGTGACGACCGTCCTGCGCTCCGCGCTCGACACCTCGGACGAGGTCTACCTCGCCAACCGCGCGCACGCGGAGACGGTCCTGGCCGAGCTCGACGAGCAGGTCCGGACCGCCATCGCCGGGGGCGGCGAGCGCTACCAGCAGCGCCACCGCGACCGCGGGCGACTGCTCGTCCGGGAGCGCATCGAGCTGCTCCTCGACCGCGACGCCGCGTTCCTCGAGCTCTCCTCGCTCGCGGCCTGGGGCACCCCGTTCACCGTGGGCGCCTCCATCGTGACCGGGATCGGCGTCGTCTCCGGCGTCGAGTGCATGATCATCGCCCACGACCCCACCGTCCGCGGTGGCGCGATGAACCCGTACTCGCTGCGGAAGACGCTGCGCGCCCTGGAGATCGCGCGCATCAACCGGCTCCCCACGATCAACCTCGTCGAGTCCGGCGGGGCGGACCTGCCCACCCAGTCCGAGCTGTTCGTGCCCGCGGGCAAGATCTTCCACGACCTGACCGAGCTGTCCTCGATGGCGATCCCGACGATCGCGCTCGTCTTCGGCAACTCCACCGCGGGCGGCGCCTATGTGCCCGGCATGTGCGACCACGCCGTGATGGTCGACCAGCAGGCCAAGGTGTTCCTCGGCGGCCCGCCGCTGGTGAAGATGGCCACCGGAGAGGAGTCCGACGACGAGGAGCTCGGCGGCGCCGCGATGCACGCCAAGGTCTCCGGCCTGTGCGACCACTTCGCCGTCGACGAGCGCGACGCCATCCGGATCGGGCGCCGGATCGTCTCCGAACTCAACTGGCGCAAGCTCGGCCCCGGTCCCACGCTGCCCGCCGACGAGCCGGTCCACGACCCCGACGAGCTGCTGGGCATCGCGCCGTCGGACATCAAGGTGCCCTTCGACCCGCGCGAGGTGATCGCCCGCGTGGTCGACGGCTCCCGGTTCGGCGACTACAAGCCGCTGTGGGGCACCAGCCTCGTCACCGGCTGGGCGTCGATCCACGGCTACCCCGTGGGCATCCTCGCCAACGCCCGCGGCGTGCTGTTCAGCGAGGAGGCCAAGAAGGCCTCGGAGTTCATCCAGCTGGCGAACCAGACGGACACGCCCCTGATCTTCCTGCAGAACACCACCGGCTACATGGTGGGGAAGAGCTACGAGCAGGGCGGGATCATCAAGGACGGCTCCAAGATGATCAATTCGGTGGCGAACAGCAAGGTCCCGCACATCACGCTGAACCTGGCCGCGTCCTTCGGCGCCGGGAACTACGGCATGTCCGGACGCGCCTACGACCCGCGGCTGATGTTCGCCTGGCCGGGCTCCCGGCTCGCCGTCATGGGCGCCGCGCAGCTCGCCGGCGTGATGTCGATCGTCGCCAGGCAGTCCGCCGCGTCGTCGGGCCGGGAGTTCGACGCCGAGGCCGACGAGCGCAACCGCGCCGCCGTCGAGGCCCAGATCGAGCAGGAGTCGCACGCCTTCTTCGTCACGGCCCGGCTCTACGACGACGGCCTGATCGACCCCCGTGACACCCGCACCGTGCTCGGCATCGCCCTGTCGACCGCGCACTCGAACATCGTCGCCGGCCAGCGTGGCTACGGCGTCTTCCGGATGTGAGTGAGGCATGACCATCCACAAGCTGCTGGTGGCCAACCGCGGGGAGATCGCCGAACGGATCATCCGCTCCGCGCGGGCCCTGGACATCGTCACGGTCGCCGTCCACTCCGACCCGGACACCGACGCCCTGTTCGTCGAGGCCGCCGACGAGGCGGTGCGGCTCCCCGGCGCCGCCCCGTCGGAGACCTACCTGCGCGCCGACCTGATCATCGAGGCCGCGCTGCTCACCGGCGCCGACGCGATCCACCCCGGCTACGGCTTCCTGTCCGAGAACGCGGACTTCGCCCGCGCCTGCGCGGCCGCCGGCATCACGTTCGTGGGCCCGCCGGTCGAGGCCATCGAGGCGATGGGCTCGAAGATCGCGGCGAAGGAGCTGATGGAGAAGGCGGGCGTGCCCGTCCTGCCCGGCGCCACGATCGACGACGCCGCACAGGCCGACGCCGCCGCCGTCTCCGCCCTCGCCGACGGCATCGGCTACCCGCTGCTGGTGAAGGCCGCCTTCGGCGGTGGCGGACGCGGCATGCGCATCGTCCGCTCCGCGTCCGAGGTGGTCGACGCCGTGACCGGGGCCCGGCGCGAGGCCGCGTCGGCCTTCGGCGACGGCACCGTGTTCCTCGAACGGTTCGTCGAGGACCCGCGCCACGTCGAGGTGCAGATCTTCGGCGACACGCACGGCACCGTGGTGCACCTGTTCGAGCGGGAGTGCTCGATCCAGCGCCGATACCAGAAGATCGTGGAGGAGGCCCCCTCCCCCGCCGTCGACGACGCGCTGCGCACCCGTCTCGGGGACGCCGCCGTCGCCGCGGGTGCGGCGATCGGCTACACCGGCGCCGGGACCGTCGAGTTCGTCATGGCGCAGGACGGCGAGTTCTTCTTCCTCGAGGTCAACACCCGTCTGCAGGTCGAGCACCCGGTCACCGAAGAGATCACCGGCCTCGACCTGGTGGCGCTGCAGATCGCGGTCGCCGAGGGCGAGCCGCTGCCCGTGGAGGCCACCGGGGCCACCATCACCGGGCACGCGATCGAGGCCCGGCTCTACGCCGAGGACCCGAGCCGGGACTACCTGCCCGGGTCGGGGACCCTCCACCGGTTCTCCGTGCCCGCCCTGCCCGGTGTGCGCGTCGACACCGGTGTGCGGGACGGCTCGGTGGTCGGGACGCACTACGACCCGATGCTGGCCAAGGTGATCGCGCACGGCCGCACCCGCACCGAGGCCGCCCGGAAGCTCGCGCGGGCGCTGTCCGAGGCCGAGATCCACGGCCCGGTCACCAACCGGGACCTGCTCGTCGCCGTCCTGCGCGAGCCGGAGTTCCTGGCCGGGCGGACCGACACCGGCTACCTCACCCGCCATCAGCCCACCGCACTCGTCGGCACCCCGGCGGAGTCCACCCTCGCCGTGCACGCCCTCGTCGCCGCCCTGGCCGACCAGGCGGACCGCCGGGCGGGCGCCGCGGTCCAGCAGCCGGTGCCGTCGGGCTGGCGGAACGTCCGCAGCGCCTTCCAGCACGCGGAGTACCGGGCCGGCGACACCGACCTCGACGTGACCTACCGGCTCGGCCGCGGCACGCTCGAGGCCGGCGTGAACGGGACCGCGCTCCCGGGCGCGGCCGTGCTCGCCGCCACCGCGGACCGGGTCGACCTGCAGGTCGGCGGTGTGCGGCGCGCCGTGCGGGTGCACCGCGTCGGCGACACCGTCCACGTCGACAGCGCGCTCGGCGCCACCACACTGACCGAGCGGGCCCGGCTGCCCGAGCCCGGCACCGACGCCGCCCCCGGCTCGCTGCTCGCGCCCATGCCCGGCACCGTCGTCCGGGTCGCGGCCGGGGTCGGGCAGCAGGTCGAGCGGGGTGCGGTCGTCGTGGTGTTCGAGGCCATGAAGATGGAGCACCTGGTGCGCGCCCCGGTCGCCGGCACCGTCGCCGAGCTGGGCGTGCAGGTCGGGGACACCGTGGAGTCCGGCGAGGTCCTCGCCGTCATCGAGGAGGCGCAGGCCTGACATGAGCGACGTGACCTACGAGGTGACCGACGGCGTCGCCTGGCTGACGATCGACCGCCCCGAGGCCCGCAACGCCCTCAGCAGGGCCGTCCGCGAGGGCCTGTTCGACGGCGTCCACCGGTTCAACGCCGACGACACGGCGAAGGTCCTGGTGCTGACCGGCTCCGGGGAGAAGGCGTTCTGCGCGGGCGGCGACCTCAAGGAGATGAACGACGTCGCGCTCCGGGTCCCGCCCCCGGACTTCCTGCCCCAGCTCGGCCGCAACATCGACGTCCCCAAGCCGACGATCGCGGCGGTCAACGGGATCGCCTACGGCGGCGGGTTCCTCCTGGCCCAGCAGTGCGACCTGGTGGTGGCCGCCGAGCACGCCCGCTTCGCGGTGTCCGAGGTCAGGATCGGTCGCGGTTCCCCGTGGGCCGCGCCGCTGTCCTGGCTGGTCCCGCCGCGGGTCGCGATGAAGATCCTGCTCACCGGCGACCCGATCGGCGCGGCCGAGGCGCAGGGCCACGGGCTGGTCAACGACGTGGTGCCCGCCGCCGAGCTGCGCGGGCACACCCAGCGGCTGGCCGAGCGGATCGCGGCCAACGCCCCGCTGTCGGTGCTCGCGGCCAAGCGGACCGTGTACCTGTCGGCGAGCCACACCCGCGCCGAGGCCTACGAGCGTGCCGAGGAGATCTGGGAACCGGTCTACCTGTCGCAGGACGCCCAGGAGGGCCCGCTCTCGTTCCGGGAGAAGCGTGCCCCCGTCTGGCAGGGGGCCTGACCATGGTGACCATGGAGACGGTCCTCGACGACCTGGAGGCCGAGAGCGCGGTCGTCCGCGCGATGGTCGCCGATCTCGACGACGCCGCCATCGGCGGCCCCACGCCGGCCGAGGGCTGGACCGTCCGCGACCAGCTCACCCACCTCGCCTGGTTCGACGAGGCGGCCACCCTCGCGGCGACGGACCCGGCGACCTTCCGCACGCGGGCGGACGGGTTGCAGGAGCTCGGGCCCGGCTTCCCCGACCGGATCGCCGCGGACCACGCGGGTCTGCGGGCCGAGGAGGTCCGGGCCTGGTTCGCCGGGGCCCGCGACGCCCTCGTCAGCACCTTCCGCGGCATCGGGCCGAAGACCCGGCTGCCCTGGTACGGGCCGGACATGAGCGCCCTGTCCTCCGTCACCGCCCGGCTGATGGAGACCTGGGCGCACGGCCAGGACGTCGCCGACGCACTCGGGATGCTCCGGGAGCCGACGGACCGGCTGCGCCACGTCGCCCACCTGGGGGTGCAGACCTTCGGTTTCACCTTCCGCAACAACGGCCGTGAGGTCCCGGAGGCGCCCGTGCGGGTGGAGCTGGTCGCCCCCTCCGGCGCGCTGTGGACCTGGGGCCCGGAGGACGCCGCGGACCGGGTCACCGGCTCCGCCCTGGGCTTCTGCCTGGTCGCGACCCAGCGCAGGCACCCCGACGACACCGACGTGGCCACGACCGGGCCGGTCGCCGCCGACTGGGTCTCGATCGCCCAGACCTTCGCCAACCCGCCCGGCCCCGGCCGCGCCCCCGGCGCCGTCACCGCGGCGTTCCCCGCCCCGACCCGTACCCCCGCAGGAGGGCCCGCATGACCCGCGCACCGGTGCGCATCGGCAACTGCTCCGGCTTCTACGGCGACCGCATCACCGCCGCGCGGGAGATGGTCGAGGGCGGGCCGATCGACGTGCTGACCGGCGACTACCTCGCCGAGCTGACGATGCTGATCCTCTACAAGGCGCGGCGGAAGGACCCGACCAGCGGCTACGCGAAGACCTTCCTCACCCAGGTCGAGCACGTGCTGGGCACCTGCCTGGACCGCGGCATCAGGATCGTGTCGAACGCGGGCGGGCTCAACCCCGCCGGGCTGGCGTCCGACCTCACCGCCTTGGCGCAGCGGCTCGGCCTCGCCCCGCGGATCGCCTACGTGCACGGCGACGACCTGGTCGACCGGCTCGACGACATCCAGGCCGCCGGGCACACCCTGGCCCACCTCGACACCGGCGTCACGCTCGCCGACGCGGGGGTGAACCCGGTGTCCGCCAACGCCTACCTGGGCGCATGGGGCATCACCGAGGCCCTGCGCGCCGATGCGGACGTCGTCGTCACCGGGCGGGTCACCGATGCCTCCGTGGTCGTCGGCCCCGCCGCGTGGTGGCACGGCTGGGAGCGCACCGACTTCGACGCGATCGCCGGCGCCATGGCCGCCGGGCACGTCATCGAGTGCGGCCCGCAGGCCACCGGCGGGAACTACTCCTTCTTCGAGGAGATCACCGACCGCCGCTACCCCGGCTTCCCGATCGCCGAGGTCGCCGCCGACGGGTCCAGCGTGATCACCAAGCACGCGGACACCGGCGGGCTCGTCTCGCCGGGCACCGTCACCGCCCAGCTGCTCTACGAGATCGGCGAACCCGCCTACCTCGGCCCGGACGCCGTGGCGCACTTCGACTCGCTGCAGCTCACGCAGGACGGCGAGCACCGCGTACTGATCTCCGGCACCCGAGGCAGCGCGCCCACCGACCGGCTCAAGGTGGCGCTGAACTACGAGGGCGGCTACCGCAACACCATGACCCTCGTGCTCACCGGCACCCGGATCGAGGAGAAGGCCGCCTGGGCCGAGCAGCAGCTCGTCGAGCTGCTGGGCGGGCGGGAGCGCTTCGCCGAGTTCGACGCGCAGCTGCTGCGCTTCGACCACCCCGACGCCCCCACCAACGCCGAGGCCACCGCCCACCTGCGGGTCACCGTGAAGGATCCCGACCGACGCACGGTCGGGCGGGCCTTCTCCAACACCACGATGGAGCTCGCCCTCGGCGGCTATCCGGGCTTCCACACCACGACGCCACCCTCGTCCGAGAGCGCCTTCGGCGTGTACTGGCCCACCCTGGTGCCCGCCTCCGAGGTGGAGCACCTGGTCACGCTGCCCGACGGCACCACGACACCGGTGCCGCACAGCCCGGTCACCGCCGGGATCCCCGCCCCGGCCGAGCCGGTCGTGCCGGCACCCGTGGCGGGGGCCACCCGGCGGCTGCCGCTGGGCGAGATCGCGGCGGCCCGCTCCGGCGACAAGGGCGGCAACGCGAACATCGGGCTCTGGACCCGCACCGACGACGAGTACGCGTGGCTGCGCGGCCACCTCACCGTCGAGCGCGTCCGCGAGCTGCTGCCGGAGGCCGCCGGGCTGGAGATCCGCCGCTTCGCCCTGCCGAACCTGCGCGCACTGAACATCGTCGTGGTCGGGATCCTGGGGGCCGGCGTCGCCTCCGCCACCCGCCCCGACCCGCAGGCCAAGGGGCTGGGCGAGTACTTGCGCAGCCGCCTCGTCGACGTCCCCGTCGCCCTGCTGCCCGGCTGACCGGGGCGGCGGCCCCGCGCCGGGTCAGGGGAACATCGCGCGCAGCTCGGGCCGGTCGAGCTTGCCGCTGCCCGTGCGGGGAAGCGCGTCGACGATCTCGATCCGCTTGGGTCCGTGCATCCCCCGCAGGTTCGGGTCGGCGGCGCACCAGGCGGCGATCTGCTCCACGGTGACGCCGGGCTTGTTGGGGACGACCACCGCGGTCACCTGCTCGACCCAGCGCTCGTGGGCCGTGCCGATCACCGCGACCTCGGCCAGGTCGGGATGGTCGGCGAGGTGCTCCTCCACCATCTGCGGGAACACGTTCTCCCCACCCGAGACGATCATGTCGTCGATCCGGTCGACGTAGTACAGGTAGCCGTCCGCGTCCTGCGACATGAGGTCACCGGTGCGGAACCAGCCGTCCGCCGACCACTTCTCCGGGACGTCGATGTTCCAGTACCCCGGTGTGACCGCGTCCCCCCGGACCCAGAGCTCGCCGACGCCGTCGTCCCCCGGGCGCAGGTCCGGGCCGCCGCCGACGGGTACGAGCCGCGTGCGCACGATCTGCTCCAGCGGGGTGCCCATCGAGTCCGGACGCCGCACGTCGTCCGGGCCGTAGGTGACCACCAGGCCGTTCTGCTCGGTCTGGCCGTAGATCTCCACGCCCGCGATCCCGGTCCCCGCCTCGAGCCGCTCGATCGCGGCCGTGGGGGTGCGGGAACCGCCGAACATGCAGATCCGGAAGGAGTCGAGCACCACCGGCGACCCCACCGTCCGGTTGCCGACGTCGATCATCATCGTGGAGATCAGGCCACCGAAGGTCGGACGCAGCTCCTGGGCCAGCTCCAGCCACCGCACGACGTCCCAGCGCGGCATGAACGTGATCTGCCCGCCGAGCAGCAGCAACGGCAGGCTCGCCAGCTGCAGGCCGCCGACGTGGAACAGCGGCATGCAGTTCAGCACGTGGTCGGCGGCGGTGAGCCGGTAGCGGCCGATGGCGCCCTCCGCCTCGGCGGCGAGGTTGCGGTGGGTCTGCCGCACGCCCTTCGGCACCCCGGTCGAGCCCGAGGTGTACATGATGCAGGCGTCCTCGCCGTCGAGCCGGGGCAGCACGTCGGCCGCGGGCTCGTGGGCCGCCAGGGCCGCGGCGAACCCGTCGGTCGTCAGCAGCTCCGGGCACTCGTCGCCCAGCAGCGCGGCGACCCGGTCCCGGTCCGCGGCGGGCAGCACGAGCACCCGCAGCCCGGAGTCGCGCACGACGTGGCGGAGCGCCGCGTCGGGGAACATCCGGTTGAGCGGCACGCCGACCGCGCCGGCCTGCCACGTACCGAGCAGCCCGACCAGGTACTCGGGGCAGTTCGGCAGGAGGAACCCGACCCGCTCCCCCGGCTCGACCCCGGTGTGCCTCAGGTACGCGGCGAAGCGGGCGCCGCGTTCGGCGTACCCGGCGTAGTCGACCTCGTCGTCGTCCAGCCGGAGCGCGACGTCCGCCGGGTGGTCGGCCGCACTGCGGCGCAGGAGCGTGGCGATGTTCATCGGCGGGTCCTCCTCGGCCACGACCGCGCTCCGCGCACCCACGCCGTCGTGAGGTGATCAGCTGTTCACTAGCGGAACCTACCGGGAACGACGCGGCACGTCACGCGCCCCGACGGGTCCCCGGCGGTCCGTCACGGCGCGCCCACGCCCCCGGGCGCGTCTGCGCGTGAGGTCGCCGGACCGCCACGGGTGTGGGGGACGCCGCTCCCCGGAACCCGGAGCCGCCCGCGGACGACTGTCGGGGTGTGTGTCCCCCACCGGTCTCCCCGGCCCGCTCGTCGGTCGTCGCGCTCGTCGCCGCGGCCCTGCTGTTCGTCGCCGGGTGCACCGGCACGCCACCCGGCCCCGGTCCGGCGGAACCCGACGCCGGGTTCCCGCTGACGCTGGAGCACGCCTTCGGGGCGACGACGATCCCGGCCCGTCCGCAGCGCGTCGTCGCGCTGGGGGCGGCCGACGTCGCTCTCGCGCGCGAGCTCGGGGCGGACGTCGTCGGCGGCCTGCGCAACGCCGGGGAGTCGCAGCCGCAGGCGCCCTACCTCGCGCCGTTCCCGGACGGGGTGCTGACGATCGACGAGCTGGAGCCGCTGCCGCTGGAGCGGATCGCGGCGTACCGCCCGGACGTCGTCCTGGCCGTGTCGTCCTACCTCGTGACCGACCGCGACGCCTACGAGCGCCTGAGCGCGATCGCCCCGACCGTCGTCCACCGCGACACGCTGTTCGGCACCACGATGCAGGACGACGCCCGGCGGATCGGGGCGGCCCTCGGCGTCCCGGACCGGGCCGAGGAGCTCATCGCCCGGGCCGACCGCGCCGTCGCCGCACTGCGGGCGGAGCTGCCCCGTCTCGCCGGCCGGTCGGTGCTGGTCGGGCAGGCGAGGGGGGACGTCATCCCGGTCATCGTCGACCCGGCGAACCAGTCGACGGCGCTGACCCGCGCACTCGGGCTGGGTCTGCCGCCGACCTTCGCCACCGACCCGCCCGCCGGTGACGGGGTCGCCCCCGGCACGGTCGCGCTGTCCTACGAGGAGGCGGGGCGCCTGGCCGAGGCCGATCTGGTCGTCATGAGCTTCCCGACCGCGGCCGACCGGCGGCGCTTCGAGGGCGACCCGGTGGTCGCGCGGGCGCTGTCGCGCACGACGTACGTCCCGATCGGCCTCGACGAGGCGATCGCGCTGCAGGCACCGAACGTGGTGTCCACCGGCTGGCTGCTCGACCGGCTCCGCCCCGCGCTGGAACGGGTGGCGGCCGCGCCCGCTACCGGCCGCTGAGGAACGCGACCGTCTCCCGGTTCACCTCGTCCGGCCGTTCGAGGTAGCCGTAGTGCCCGGCGTCGGCGATCTCGACGTAGCGGGCGCCGGGCACGGCGTCGGCGACCTCGCGGCTCAGGTGCGGCGGGATGGCCGCGTCGTCGGCGAAGGCGAGCACCAGCAGCGGGACGGCGAGCGCGCGGTAGGCCTCGGTCCGGTCGCGCAGCGCCATCGACACCTGCAGCTGGGCCCGGTGCCCCTTCGACACACCGGCCCCGGCGAACGCCAGGATGTCCAGCCAGTCCTGGGCCTCACGGTCGGTGCGCACGGTCGCCGGCGACAGGTACTGCAGCGCGGACACCGCGGCGTGGTAGTCCTCGGGCAGCTCGACCCCGGCGTCGGCCAGCGCGATCTCGCCGGCGGTGACCGCCCGCTGCACGGGGCCGAGCCGGGCGTGCGCGGCCATCGCGACGACCCGGGAGACCAGGTCCGGCCGGGCCGAGGCTAACTTCAGCACGCCGATCCTCGTCCCGCCTAGAGAGTGACATCACCCAAAAACCCCACACCGCCCGAATCCCCAGGTCGGCGACCTTCTCCGGGCACGCTGTCACACTTTCGGGTGAAACTACTCAGCGTCAGCGAGACGTCGTGCGGCACGTCGGACCCCGGCCCCGTCGCCGCCGTTCGGTTGGGATCCGAGCCCGCAGACCCACGCTCCGCACACGACGGCGGCCGGCACCGGGACACCGGCGCCGGCCGCTGTGGACGGACGGGGACCACTCCTCGGACTACCGGGACACGGCCTCCGACAGGCGGGGGGCGATCCGATCGACGATCCACGGGATCGACAGCGGGGAGGGGTTCCGCAGCCCGATGAACTCGTCGTAGTCGTAGTTCACGACGGCCCCGCGCCGGACCACCGGCAGCCGCTCGAACAGCGGGTTCTGCTCGAGCGTCCTGCGTGCCTCCGCGTCGCCGCCGTCGAACAGGACGAGGGCGTCCGCGTCGAGCGAGGCGATCTGCTCGGAGGAGATCTGCACGCCGAACGACTCCCCCTTCGGCAGCGCGAGGATCTGCGGCGACAGCGACAGTCCCAGCGCCGTGGGCACCGAGTTCATCGCGTCGTCCGGGTCGCGCAGCGCGGTCACCGCGCCGGGCTGCACGAAGCCGAAGGTGTAGGTGGCGCCCTGCAGGGCCGGGTGCGCCGCCCGCGTCTCGTCGAGCTTCGTCTGCACCCGGCCGATGACCTGCTCGGCGTCGGCCGGCCGGCCGAGCGCCGTCGCGAGCTGCGTCGTCATCTCCTGCCAGGTGTCCTGGGCCGGACCCTTCTGGTAGCCGATCGTCGGCGCGATGGCACTGAGCTGCGGATAGGACTTCTCCAGGGCGAAGTAGCCCGGAGCGAAGATCAGGTCCGGCTTCAGGGCCGCGACCTGCTCGATGTCCACCTCGGTGGCCTCGCCGCTCACGGGGAGCACCTGGACGTCCGAGGCCCCCTGGGCCTGCGACGTCCACGGGGCGAGACCGGACTCGCTACCACTGGAGGATGCTCCGACGACGGGTGCGTCGAGGGCCAGCGCGACGTCGACCCCGGTGGGCCCGAGGGCCACGATCCGCGCCACGCCCGGCGGCACCGTCGTGGTGCCGAGTGCGTGGGTGACCGTGACCGAGCCCTGGGCGGTGTCGGGGGCGCCGGAGGGCTCGCTGCCGCAGGCGACGGTCCCGGAGAGCAGTGCGCCGCACACGGCGGCACCGAGGAAGACCCGGCGACTTAAGTTAGGCATACCTCTTAAGCTACGCAGGAAGGATTCCCCGGGAAAGATCCTGGCGGCACCCGTGCTGTGCTGCACCCGTCACAACGGTCCGATGAGGACGCGGCCGAAGGACGGTGGCCCCATGAATGCGGGAGCCCGGGGCCCGGCCGTCGGCACGCACGCAACCCTCGATCGCCGACGTCCCCTACCGGACGCAGGCGCACGCCGACGTCGTGCCGCGGCCTCCCCGGTGAGACCACGGCACGGACGCGACAGGCCCCACGTCCGCAGGAGGCGCCCGTCCGACACCGTCGGAGGCGAACGAGCCGATCGCGCGCCACGCCACCGGGCCGTCGGACGACTACGGGACCACCGATGTCTGACCAGCCGTGGCGCGACCGCGCCCGTGCGGCTGCCGCTCGCGGAGCGAACACAGCAGCCCGTGGAAGGCGTTCCAGACGGCTGCCCCGTCCCCCGCACGCCCGGACTCCGCCAGCCACAGAGCGGACTCGTTCATCGCGCCGGACAGCAGCCGGGTCAGCGGCTCGACGGGCTGGGACACGATCACCCCGTCGTCGACGAGCTGCTGCAGCGACTCCGCCAGATGACGCGCGGAGGTCTGCTCGTCCAGCCGGCGCCACTCCGACCAGCCGAGGACGGCGGGCCCGTCGATGAGCATGATCCGCGACAGCTCCGGGACGTTGGACACCGAGAGGAACGCCCGGCAGCCGGCGACGAACGAGGTCCAGGGGTCCGCGTCGGAGGAGACCGACGTGGACACCCGGTCGGCCACCTCCGCCTGGACCTGGGCCAGGACCTCGCGGAACAGGCCGATCTTGCCGTCGAAGCTGTGGTAGAGGGCGCCCTTGGTGACGCCCGCGGCGGCCACGATCTCGGCCAGTCCGACCGCACCGTAGCCACGCTGCGCGAACAACGTCCGCGCCTCGCGGATCAGGGCCTTCCGCGTCTGCTCCCGTTGCCGGATCCGCACTCCGCTCATGGACCCTCCCGAACTCATGTACCGTCGGTATGTGAGTGTGCTACGGCCTTCTCGAACGTACCGATGGTACGTCGATCTCCCCGAGGAGTCCTGTCATGACCACCGTCGCGCCTCGTGAGCAGCGCGCCGGTACCCGCGAACGGCTCGACGGCCGTCGTGCAGTCCGACCGGGCGACCGTCGCCGGCTGCTGCGGGACCATCCGGAGCTGCAGATCGCCGCACACGACGGCCCGTCCGACACCACCGATCCCGAGGTCGACCCGGCGGCCCGGCCCCGGAATGTCAGACCTCCCGCGGTTCCCGTTCGCCCGCAGCCGCTACTGGGTCGGCGACGGGGACACCGCACGACAGGAGCAGAGCCGACCGAAAGGACGAGCGACCCCGGAGAGTGAGTACGTCCATGACGGAGTACGGCCTGAAGCGACACTTCGACGGCGGGGCGGCCCGCCTAACCTCAACGACATCGCCCGCGACCACCCGGACGCCGTGCTGGACGTGCTGGAGCGCTGGGCGGTGGAGAGTCCGACCCCCGAGACCGCGTGGATCAGCAGGCACGCACTGCGCGTGCTGGTGAAGAACGGGGACCAGCGGGCGCTCGCCCTGTCCGGCGTCACCGGTGGGGAGCACGTCCGGGCCGACCGGCTGGTGCTCAGCCCGGTCACCATCCGGCTCGGCGAGTCGGTCACCCTGCGCGCCGAGATCCGCAACACCGACCGGCGGGCGCACACCGTCGCCGTCGACCACGTGGTGCACCACGTGCGGGGCAACGGGCGGACCCTGCCCAAGGTGTTCAAGCTCGCCGCGGTCGAGCTCGGGCCCGGCGAGAGCCGCGTGCTGGAGAAGCGTCACCCCGTCCGCGAGGTCACAACCCGCCGCTACCACCCCGGCACCCACGTCGTCGATCTCCAGGTCAACGGGCGGGTCGTCGCCGGCGACGGATTCGAGCTCGTCACATGACCGCATCCCGCACGGTCACCACCGAGGACCCGGTCGTCGCCGACCACAGCATCGGCGGGGTGGGGTGCAGCCGGCCGCGGCCCGGATCGACCTGACGCTGCAGGCCGCCGGCGCCGGGCGGTCGTCCCGGCGGTGGTGGCTCGAGCACGTGGTGCTGGCCGAGCCGGGCGCCGTCGTCGACCCGGCCGTGCTCGGCCGTCCGACAGAGGCTCGGGCTGCTCGACGACGGGGCGACCGGTCCGTGCCTGCCGTGGTGCATCGGGCGGGTCACGGTCCGGCGCCCGGTCCGGGCACGCTGCTCGCACTCGTCGAACGGACCCCGGGCGGCACGGACGCAACAGGGTGTCGGGCAGGGCGACGGTCGGTCGGCGCAGCCGATGCGCAGCACCGTCGTGCGTTCGGACGGGCCCGCGGTGGCGGGCGTGCACGCGCCGGCCGCAACGTCGACAACGGCATGAGCGGGCCTCACGATCCCGGCGGTGGACCGGCCAGCTCGGCGAGCAGCAGGTCGACCCGAGCGGCGATGTCGTCGCGGATCAGGCGCATTCGTTCGAGTCCTTCGATCCCTCGTGCCGAAGGCTCGTCGGTGTCCCAGTTGCGGACCTCGGTGTCCCCGCCGTCGACGTGTGCCTCCCGGCCGAGGGTGACCACGAGGTCGACGCGCTGGAGCAGCTCAGGATAGATCGGCGTGGGCGTCTCACCGGTGATGTCCGCACCGGACTCGTCCAGTACCTGCGCGGACAGGGCGTTGACGGCAGTGCCCGGGCTGGTGCCGGCGGAGTGGACCTCGACCCGGTCCTGGGCAGCGGCCCGCATGAGGCCGGCAGCCATCCGGGACTTGCCGCCGTTGCGGACGCAGACGAACAGGACCGAAGGGATAGCGGTCACGACGGTCCCGCCCCCGCTGTGCCACCGGTCAGCTCGCCCAGCAGCGCACGGACCCGGGCGTCGATGTCGTCGCGGATCGGCCGTACCTCGTCGACCGTCCTCCCGGCGGGATCGTCGAGCTGCCAGTCGAGGTAGCGCTTGCCCGGGAACACCGGGCACGCGTCGCCGCAGCCCATGGTGATCACGACGTCGGCGGCGCCGACGGCGTCGGTGGTCAGGCGCTTCGGGATCTCGGTGCCGAGGTCGATACCGATCTCGGTCATGACCTCGCGGACCGCGGGGTTGATGCTCTCGGCCGGAGCGGAGCCGGCGGAGCGGACACGGACGGTCCCGGCGGCGTGGTGGTCCAGCAGGGCGGCGGCCATCTGGGACCGGCCAGCGTTGTGGACGCAGACGAACAGGACTTCGGGGATGGCGTGGGCCATCAGGTGCTCTCCTGGGATCGGTGGTCCGGGGGTGGGGTCGATGTCAGACCGGGGCGGGCAGCAGCTCGTCGACGAGTTGGCGGACCCGCTGCTCGATGGCGTCCCGGATCGGACGGACGGCGTCGAGGTCGAGACCGTCCGGGTCGGCGATGTCCCAGTCCTCGTAGCGGCGGCCGGGGAAGATGGGGCAGGCGTCGCCACAGCCCATCGTGATCACCGCGTCGGCGGCCCGGACGATCTCGTCGGTCCACGGTTTCGGGAACTCGGAGCTGATGTCGATGCCGACCTCGGCCATGGCCGCCACGGCGGCCGGGTTGACCGTGTGCGCAGGGGACGAGCCGCCCGACCAGCCGATGGCCCGGTCCCCGGTCAGGTGTGTGAAGAAGCCGAGGGCCATCTGTGACCGGCCGGCGTTGTGGGTGCAGAGGAACAGCGCGACCGGTCGTCCGTCGTCGCCATCGCCCTCGACCCGTGCCAGGGCCCGCAGCCGCTGGCGTGCGAAGCGCTCGGCCAGCAGCGGCAGGAAGTTCAGCACGACCGCGCGGCCGGCGAACTCGCCGTAGGACGAGTGCAGGAACCGCTCGATGGTCTCCCTGCCGAACGTGTCGTCGAACTCCCGGGCCAGGTTCGTCGCCGCAGTGGTCAGGGCGAGCTGCTGGTCGATCGAGAGGGTGTCGCGGTGCCACGGACCGGTCATGGCGGGCCTTCTTCCTCGACGGGCGATCGTGGTGTGGACGTGGTGGGTCAGGTGCGGGACACCGCATCGGGCCGTGCCGGGAACAGGCGACGGCGGAGCCACAGGGAGACGTAGACCAGCCCGACCAGCACCGGCACCTCGATCAGCGGCCCGACGACGCCGGCGAGCGCCTGCCCGGAGGTCACGCCGAACGCCCCGATGGCGACGGCGATGGCGAGCTCGAAGTTGTTGCCGGCGGCGGTGAACGCGAGGGTGGTGGTGCGCTCGTAGCCCATGCCGACGGCCCGCCCGAGAGCGTAGGAGCCGGCCCACATCAGGGCGAAGTAGGCGAGCAGCGGCAGCGCGATGCGGGCCACGTCGAGGGGCTGTGAGGTGATGGCCTCGCCCTGCAGGGCGAACAGCAGCACGATCGTGAACAGCAGGCCGTACAGCGCGAACGGCCCGATCCGGGGAAGGAACTTCCCCTCGTACCAGTCACGCCCCTTGGCCCGCTCTCCCAGCTTGCGGGTGAGGTAACCGGCGAGCAGCGGGATGCCGAGGAAGATCAGCACGGACGTGACGATCTCCCCCGTGGAGACGTCGAGGTCGGTCACCGGCAGGCCGAGCCATCCGGGCAGGACCGAGAGGTAGAACCATCCCAGCACGCCGAACATGACGACCTGGAACACCGAGTTCAGCGCGACCAGCACGGCGGCGGCTTCGCGGTCACCGCAGGCGAGGTCGTTCCAGATGATCACCATGGCGATGCACCGGGCGAGCCCGACGATGATCAGACCCGTCCGGTACTCGGGCAGGTCGGGCAGCATCAGCCAGGCCAGCGCGAACATCAGCGCCGGGCCGAGGACCCAGTTCAGCAGCAGCGAGGTCAGCAGCAGCCTGCGGTCGCCGGTGACGGTGTCGAGGCGGTCGTAGCGGACCTTCGCCAGCACGGGGTACATCATGATCAGCAGGCCGAGCGCGATCGGCAACGAGACGCCGTCGACAGCCAGGGCGTCCAGCGCCGGGGCGAGCCCGGGGACCAGGCGGCCGAGCAACAGGCCGGCCGCCATCGCCGCGATGATCCAGACCGGCAGGAAGCGGTCCAGGGTCGACAGCCGGGCGACGACAGCGGCACCGTCGTCGGTGGTGTTCTGGGTGGTCACGTCAGTCCTCGTACGTCAGTTCGCAGGTGCGGTGGATACAGGGGCCGCGTGGGTGTCGGCGGCGGGACCGAGCAGGCCCGCGAGACGACCGAGAGCGGCCGGGACCGTGCGGTAGTAGATCCAGGTCCCCCGGCGCTCCCCGGTGATCAGACCCGCCTCGCGCAGCACCCTGAGGTGGTGCGAGATCGTCGGGCCGGACACCTCGAACACGCCGGACAGGTCGCACACACACGCCTCGCCCCCCGCGTGCGAGGCGATCAGCGACAGCAGCCGCAGGCGTACCGGTTCCCCGAGTGCCTTGAACACTCGTGCGAGTTCGGTCGACTCCGACTCGTCGAGGGGGCGCTCCACGAGCACCGAGCGACAGATCGGCTCCTGGTTCGACACTCGTCTATTTTGATCAGCATCGAATCCATGGGTCAAGTGAACAGATGGGGTCGGACCGGGTCGCCGCCGTCAGTCCCCTCGACGCGGCAGGGTCCCACCGGCCAGAGCGGCGGCGACCACTGCGGCTCCGGCGAGTACGACGAACACCTCGGGATAGCCGCCCAGCGGACCCGCGAGTGCGCTCCCCGCCCAGGGGGAGATCGCCACGGCGATCATGACGGGTGCGGACAGGATCCCGTTGAGGCGGCCGTAGGCGCGCGGGTGCCAGCGGTCCGACAGCGCGGTGGCCTGCAGGAGGGTGAAGATCCCGCGGGCGGCGCCGGCGAGCATCGCTGCTGCGATCAGTGCCCACACCGGCCCGGGCAGGACGGCGAGCAGGATCGTGGTCGTGCCGAGCGCGGCCATCACGGCGATGCTGCGGCCACGGACGGTGCTGCGCCGGACGAGGGGGCCGTAGCCGAGCCTGCCGAGGACCTGTCCGAGTCCGCCCAGACCCAGGGCCCAGGCGGCGAGATCGGTCGACATCCCGCGGTCGAGCAGGAGTGGTACCTGGTTGACCGTGACGGCGAAGCTGGTGAACCCGCCGAGAGTGACCACCACGACCAGCAGTCCGAACGCCCTGCTGTGCCGGATCCGTGCCGGATCGTCGTCGACGACCGCCGGAGCGGCGCCGTGGTGGACGGGATCGGCGACCGGCTCGGGCCACGAGCCGCGCAGCCCGAACAGGTGCGCCGGAATCGTGACGACCCCGAGGACGACGGCGAGGACCACGTAGGTCTCCCGCCATCCGAACCGCTCCAGCAACGCCGCGGTGAGCGGGGCGAACACGGTGCTGGCCAAGCCCGCGACCAGGGTCAACACGGTCAGCGCACGAACCCGGTCCGAACCCCACCACCGGGTCAGGGCCGCGAACGCCGGCGGGTAGAACGTCGCCGCCTGCGCGGTCCCGGCCAGCAGCCACGCCGCCACGAAGGCCGGCAACGATCCGGCCGCGGCGATCAGGAGAGTGGCCGGCACGCCGACGACCGCGCCCGCGGTCATCACCCAGCGGGGACCGTGACGGTCCAGCACACGCCCGACCGGGATCCCGACCAGCGCGGAGACCACCAGCCCCGCGGAGAACGCCGCGGTGACCGACGGGACGGACCATCCGGTGTCGGCCGCGATCGACGGCGCCAGCACGGGGAAGGCGTAGTAGAGCACCCCCCAGCTGGTGATCTCGGTGACGCACAGGACCGCGAGGACCCGCCACCGGCCACGGGACGTCAACCCTCCGCCGGACCGCCCACCGCGACGGCGAGCGGGCCGGGTCGTCGACTCGTCGGAGGTCACGACGAGGAGGCCGCCCCGGCCGGGTCCGGAACAGGGACGGCGGGACCGCAACAACCGCTACCCGATGCCGTCGCGGCGTCCGACTCGTCGGCGTCGAACAGTCCCGCTCCCCCGCAGACGCCGGTCTCGTTGAGCACCAGCTCCACGCGTGCGGCAGCCTCGTGATCACCGATCAGGGCGTCGGCGATCGATCGGACCTGCTCGTAGCCGGTGCGGGCCAGGAACGTCGGCGCGCGCCCGTAGCTCTTCATCCCCGCCAGGTAGAACCCCGGTTCGGGGTGCACCAGCTCGGCGGCACCGTGCGGGTACACGGTTCCGCAGGAATGCACGTTCGGGTCGATCAGCGGCGCCAGCCGGACCGGCGCCTGCAGCGTCGGATCCAGCTCGGTCCGCACCTCCGACAACCAGCCCAGCTCGGGCCGGAACCCGGTCAGCACGAGCACCTCGTCCACGCCGGACAGCGTGCGAGCCTCGTCCGAGATCAGGACCACCGTCCCGTCGGCCACCTGCTCGATCCGCTCGGTGCGGAATCCGAACACCGGATCCACCAGCCCGGCTCCGACAGCCTCGGACGCCCGAACCCCGAGCGCCCCGCGAGCGGGAAGCTGATCACCCTCGCCACCGCCGAACACCTGACCGAAGCCCGGCCGGCGCAGCACCCACGAGATCCGGGTTCCCGGCTCCTCACGGGCGAGCGTCGCCAGGCCGGCCAACGCGGTCGACGCCGAGTGCCCCGACCCCGCGACGACGACGTGCCGACCGGCGTAGCGGGCCCGCTGCGCGGCATCGGTCAGGTCCGGGATCACGGCCCGCACCCGCTGCGCGACCTCCGCCTCACCGACCGCGGGCAGACCGTCACCGCCGAGCGGATTCGGGCTCGTCCAGGTCCCCGACGCGTCGATCACCGCTCGAGCCGCGATGCGCTGTCCGTCCGCGGTCCGCACGATCAACGGTTCGCTGTCGCGACCGGCGTCGACCACCCGGTCCCGGCCGCGGCGGGTCACTCCCACCACGCGAGCCCCGGTCCGCACTCGCTCCCCCAGAGCAGCGGCCAACGGCGCAAGGTAGCCCGCGACCCACTCCGCACCGGTCGGATAGGCCTCGGGATCCGGGCTCACCCACCCGGTCGGGGCGAGCAGCCGCTCCGCGGCCGGGTCGATCAGCCAGCCCCACGGTGAGAACAGCCGGACATGGCCCCACTCCAGCACCGACGCTCCCGCGCTCGCCCCGGCCTCCAGGACGAGCGGCTCCACGCCACGTTCGGCCAGCTCGGCCGCCGCAGCCAACCCGACCGGGCCGGCACCGATCACCACGACCGGCAGCCCCGCACTCTCGTCCATCCCGCCTCCATCGATGCGTATCGATTAATCCGGCCGAATGTATCGACCCACATCAATGGATGCAACCATCGATCGTCGTCGATACTGGGTTCATGAGCGTGCTCCACACCGACTCGCAGGCAGCACAGCTCCCTGCGCACGACGCCACCACCTACGCGCACTGGTTCGCCTGCCTCGCCGAGCCGGTGCGGGTGCGTCTGCTGCACGCCGTCGCCACGGCCGGGAACCCGGTCCCGGTCGGCCGGCTCGCCGAGCTGGTGGGCATCAGCCAGGCGACCTGCTCGCACCACCTGCGCAAGCTGGCCGACACCGGCTTCGTCATCCTGCGCAAGGAAGGCACCACCACGCAGGTCACGGTCAATCCGCACTGCTGTACCGGCCTGCCTCACGCCGCGGACGCCGTCATGGGCCTGCTCGCCCCCGGCCCCTGCTGCCCGGACGACATCCCCGACGACGTCACCGTCCGCGCCATGACCGACGACGACTGGGACCCGGTGCTCCGGATCTACGGCGAGGGCATCGCCACCGGGCACGCCACCTTCGAGACCGACGTGCCCGACCGCACCGACCTCGACGCCGGCTGGCTGCGCGAGCACCGCTGGGTCGCCGAGATCGACGACCAGGTCGTGGGCTGGACCGCCGTGCGCCCCGTCTCGACCCGGCCCGTCTACAGCGGCGTCGGAGAGACCTCGATCTACGTCGCCGACGGCTTCCGGGGCCGCGGCGTCGGCAGAGCACTCATCCGTCGGCAGGTCTGCGCCGCGGACGATGCCGGCCTCTGGACCCTGCAGACCTCGATCTTCCCCGAGAACCGCGTCAGCCTCGCTCTGCACCGCGCTGCCGGCTACCGCACCCTCGGCGTCCGCGAACGCATCGGACAGCACGACGGTCGTTGGCGGGACACCGTATTCCTCGAACGCCGCTCCGATCACCGCAGCTGACCAGCGAGATTCGCCGTCACAAGGCCGTCAGATCCACTGCGACGATCACGCGATTCATGGGAGAACGAGCACGTGGCCGACGACTCGGTGGGTAGGCGGATCGCCACTTACCGACGCCGGGACGGGCTCGGCCGGGCCGCGCTCGCCGGTCTCGTCGGACGGTCCGAGTCGTGACCCGGGCATCGGGCAGCGGATGCATGATCCAGTTGTGGCACATGCCCGGACACCGGCGCAGCTCGATCTCCTGCCCCGCCCGTTCGGCGTCACGCTGTAGCCGCCCGGCGTCAGCGAGGAGGAGGGCCCGGGTGCCGACGAAGGCGGCGATCCGGCCGAGTCCACGCAGGTCGGCGTCGACGGGACTGACCTCGGGATCGTCCAGGGCGGTCCCCGCCGCATACCAACGCCCGGCCCGGCGCAGCCCCTCGATCCCCAGCACCGGGTCGCCCGGCGCGGGCGGGGGCGGTGTGAACGCTGCGGCTCGACGGCCCCGATGGGCGTGACAGGAACAGGTCCGTGTCCTCTTGCTCGTCCCCCTCCTCCTTCCGGTACCGCTGACCGTCATGGCCGTGCGCCATGGCGCCATGGGGGCCACCCTGGGGGGGCGCTCGTCGCCGTCCCGGTCACCCCGGGGCTGACCCGGCTCGGCCACGGCCCGTTCGTCACGGCGACACCGAGCCTGCAGACGGCGATGATCCTCGCCCAGGTGTTCCTCGCCCTGGTGATGGCCACCAACCTCGCGGTCGTGGCCGCCCTCGACCGGTGCGACGCCACAGCGGACCGCCGCCGGCACGACGACCTGGAGAATCTGCGCCGAGCCGCCGACACCGACGGGCTGACCGGTCTGGCCAACCGCCGCCGCCTCGACCGGGACCCCACCACAGCCGGACAATCCAGGGGCGTCCGCGGCGAGCCGTTGTCCCTGTTGATTCTCGACGTCGACGAGTTCAAGTCCTACAACGACCGCTTCGGCCACCCGGCTGGCGACCGCGTCCTCGTCGTGGTCGCCGCAGCGATCCGGTCGACGCTACGGACCCCGACCGACCTGCCGGCCCGCTACGGCGGCGAGGAGTTCGTCGTGCTGCTCCCCCACACCGGTCTCGCCGACGCGAGCCGGGTCGAGGCGCGGATCCGGCACGCGGTGGGGGCACTCGCCGTCATTCACGACAGGGCCGCCCGCGGCACCCTGAGCATGAGCGTCGGGGTCGCGAGTGCGCGCCCCGACGACCAGCGGGCCGACCACTCCCGCCTGCTGACCGAGGCCGACCCGGCGCACCACCCCGCCGAGCGCGCAGGCCGCAACCGGTGAAGTGCGCCTGACCCGGCGTCGGCAGACATCCGCCGGGAACGTCACCTCCGCCCGGTGGCGGAGGTGATGGCGACCTCGACGGTCGGGTACCAGGTGAGCGCAGCCAACCTCCGCTGCGCGGCGGGCGACAGGAAACGCAGGTCGAAGGTCCCGGCCACGGCGAAGCCGATCCGACGACGGGTACAGGCATGAAGCGCGTGCGCGAGCGCCTCGGGGCCGCCTCGGCTGATCGTGTCCGACGCCGACACGTCGATGACGACGACGTCGAGCCGTCGGTGACCGGTCCGGGCCATCTCGATCTCCGCATCGAGGAGGCGCAACAACCGGCCACCGGAGGCCGAGTCGAGATGGCCCCGTGTCCGGATGACCGTCGTGCCGTCATGAGGGTGGGTCACGAACGGTCGCTCCGCGCCCGGTCGGGGCGGTGAGGTACGACCGCCGGGGGTCGCAGATCCGAGATTCTCCATGGTCGGCTCCCAGCACAGGTCCGTCGCGCGCGGAGCGCTCCGGGCGGAACGGCGAGCTTGTACTCAACCCGGTGCCGTGCAGCTACCCGAATCGTCGCGGCCCACACCTCACGGCACGAGCCCAGGACCACCCGGATTCCGCCCCGCCGCAACCCGCGACCGTGACGGGTGGCGAGATCGCCACGAGGTGGGTCTTCGGTGACCCGTCGCGGTTCGCGGGCCTGCTACCGCGCCGCACACGCGGTGCCGCCGAGCCGCACCCTGCGCGAACGTAGCCGAGGGCCCGGAACCCGATCCTCCATGTCCGTCCGCCGTGGGACTTCTCGCCCGCCGCGCCGCCTCGGCAGCGGCCACCAGCGGAACAGTGACCACGGATCCCACCGTCGTCACCTCCGACAACAAGGCTGACCAGCGGCCGGCCGAGCCCGGCGGCGACCGCGACGGTATTCCGTTGCCATGGAGCCAGGACGGCGCTGGGGCCGCCCCGCTGCACCACCGGTTCCTGCCGCGCCCCGGCAACTCGACCGGCGCCCGGTGACCGGATGCACCGCCGGTCTCGGCGATACTCCCCGCTGTCGCGGGTACAGGACCACGATGTGGACCAGGAGCCGGAAGCCCACGGGGGGCGAGCCCGTCAGCACGCCGCCCGGCCGGTCCGACGCCCGCGCCTGCGGTGCTCGGGCGACACGAGACCGCCTCTCGCGTCGGTACAACGCCGGCCTGCATCGGAGCGCGACCCGGGATCACGACATGGACCGTCCTCCGGCTGTGGTGCGACTGTCCGGTCCGCCGCGTTCGGGATGTCTGCCGGAACCGACCTCGGCCGCAGGTACCCGGCGGTAGGCGACGATGGAAGACAAGCCGAATCCCGGCCGCAGGACGTACTGGGGCGCGCGATATACCCGCAGCTGGTTCACGATGCTCGTCGGGGCACCCCTGGCGGTCGGCATCTACCTGTCGATCCTGCAGAACACGTCGGCATGGCTGGTGCTCGCGCCGATCACCGTGGTGATCATCGCAGCGCTGTGGCTGGTGCCGGTGGCGGTCGTCTCCGACAGGGGCATCCGGTTCGTACTGTCGGGCACGGCCCTGCCCTGGTGCCGGGTGGCAGCGGTACTCGACCCACGCCCCGGGGACGAGGTGGTGCGGCTCGAGCTGACCGACGGGCGCGTCGTCAGGGTGCCTGGCGTGCCGCCGAGCGAAGCTCGCTACCTCCGGACGCTGCGCTCCGGTGGGGCCTGAGCGCACGCGCCGCCACCCGCCGTCCGCTCCGCGTCGCGGTGCGGACTCGTACCGCCTGCAGCTCCGGAACACGCAGGGCTGCTGACGCGCCCTGCGCACGTGGTCAGGCAGTCGCCGGGCGTGGAGCAGTTCGCCCGGCGCCGTAGGTGAGGCGGCGCAGCAGGGCCTCGGCCGGCCCCCGCCGGCCCGCGCGATCCAGAGCAGCGGCGACGACCACGGTGGCCATCCAGGTGGCGACGGCGACCGCGGCAGCCGCGGCGGCGCCGAGCCGGCCGCCGAGGTCGAGCAACGCCGGCTCGGTGGCGACGAACCACACCGGCGACTGCGCGATGTAGAACGTCATCGACCGGCGACCGCAGGCGGCCAACGCGTTCGTGACCGGTCCGCGCCGCCGGCCGAGGCGGTCCGCCACGAGCGCGATCGCGGCCGTGAAGGCCAGCCCCCCGGCGACACCGGTCGCCGCGAACGTCGCCTCGGCCAGCACACCGGCCACGACCGAGTCCGGGGCCCACACACCCACCGCCTGCAGCGCGACCGGCTGCGCGCCCAGCACCGCCACCGGGAAACCGACCAGCACGACCCGGGTCAGGAGACGCCGGTAGCGGTCGGGTTGCTCGAGCAGCCGCATCCGGCCGGCCAAGACCCCGATCAGTACCGCGGGCGCGACGCTCAACCCGGCGAGGGGCAGCACCACGAGGGCAGACGCGCGCAGCACCGCGCTGTCGAGCAGGGTCGCCCCGACGGCCAGCGGAGCGTCCGCGGCGAACTGTTGCAGGGCAGTAGCAGACGCGACCCCGAACACGAGCGTGACCACGAACACCGTCCACAGCCGACGGCCCGACCAGGTCACCACACCGGCGAACAGCAGGGCGAACACGCCGTAGGAACCGATGATGTCACCGCTGTAGAGCAGGACGACGTGGGCGATGCCGAACACGACCAGCCAGGCACCGCGCCGCCGGATCAGCCGCCGCGCGTTCGCGGGGTCCCCGCCCGGGCCGGTCTGGCGCCGGGTCATCTGTACGAGGCCGTAGCCGAACAGGAGCCCGAACAGGGGCGCGGCCCGCCCGTCGACGACGGAGGTCAGGAGCCACTGCACGGCGACGTCCACCGGGCCGCCACCGGCAGGTCTGGCGAGCAGGTTCCCGCCCGCGTGCAGCATCCGGGAGTGGGCGAGGGCGATGAGCAGCAGCATCACCCCCCGCGCCAGATCCGGCGCCAGGAGGCGCTCCGAATCCGGTGTCGGGGAGACCCCACCGACCGCGGTCCGACGGGTTCGCGACATGGGACGCACGGTATTGATCTCATCCGATTCTGCGCATCGTTCCGGCGGAGGACCACGCCCCTACGAAGGGAGGAACGTCGTTCGCTCTTCGACCCACCTGTCATCGGCACACCGGCCCGGGTCCCGGTGCCGCGGTCCGTTCGAGCGCCGGGACGAAGGTCGGGGTGGTGGCCGGCCATGCCGGGGAGGCACGGGCCCGTTCGGGTCGCCGGTGCGGGCGAAGGCCCAGTAGGCGATCATCTGCACGTCCAGCTGTTGCCGGCCGGGTGCCAGTGTGGACGGTTGGCCGGCGAGGGCAAGGGTGCCTACGACGTCGGAGCCGTGGGCCGCGGTCGGGCGGGACACCGTCTCACCGCTCGGGGTGGTGCTGGGGATCGGAGAACAGGTAGGTCGAGACAGGTGCGGTACGGGCGTAGTCACGCTCCAGGCCGCCGTGGTCGACCAGGCCACGGAGTAGGAACACACCGGATCTCAGCCGACCCGCTCGCGGATGTGAACTCGTGTCCAATCCGATGGCGTAGCGGGTGCTGCCGGCCAGCCCGAGCGCAGCGCTGAGAGAGACCCAGTACGGATCGCGCATGGCCCCTCCATCTCGCGTCCCTCCTGCGGTACCGCGTCAGCGTTCGACTGAGCGCCACGGCGGACGTCCGGGCAGAGAGCCCTCGCCCACGCGAGCCGTCGAGGACAGCCCGACACGGCATGCACCATGCCCGCCGAGGTCCGGTGGGCACCACCTCGAGGGCTGAACCGCACCCCACACCGCGCGGGGCTCCCCCACACCCGTGCCGTCCCCGTCGTGCTTCCGGTACTCCTCAGGACGGTCGACCGGCCGCGGGCGCGACACGTGACCGCCTCGTCGACGTCCTCTACCCCGACAGCACTGGCCCATGCGGCGCTGACCGTCCTCCGTCCCTGGGGCGTCCGCGGCGTGCTGGCCGACTTCACCCTGCCGGCGCCCGGGCTGAACGGACCTACCCGAGCGGTGGCTCCACACCGGTCGTCTGCTCGATGGCCTCCACGAAGCGGCCACGCAGTTCAGATGACGTAGGCCTCGTGTGTCTCGGGCGCGAAGAGCTCAGCGGGGGCGAGCTGGCGGTCGGTCAGGCCCTGCTCGTATGCGTAGCGAAGGAAAACGTCCAGCGTCCGGCGGTTCGCATCGAGGCCGTAGGGCCAGAAGTCCCGGCCCAGCAGCGTTCGGATCCGCTCGACCTCGTCGTAGAGCCAGGGGACGGCGTAGGGGTTCGCCGCCGTTTCCGCCATGCGCGCCATCGAGAGCGACTTGGCCTGCTCGAACGCACTGAGCAGGGAACCGGCCAGCCAGGGCCGCGCCTCGTAGACGTCCCGCCGCAGGACCACGGTGTGCATGATCGGGAAGATTCCGGTGTCCCGGGCGTACTGCTCCTCGACCGCGCGGGGGTCGGCGAACAGGCGTCGTACCTCGGGCCGGCCCTCGAGCATCGGGCGTGGCGTGCGGGGCGCGTAGAGCGCGTCGATCTCACCGGTGACGAGCATGTCCACCAGCGTCCGGTCCGGAGCGATGGGTGCCACGTCGATCTCCGGCGGCAGGTCCAGGGCCTGCTTCTCGACCCGGCCCGGAGAGTGCATGCCACCGGTCCGGTACCGCACCGACGCCACCGGGACATCGTGCCGGTCGGCCAGGATCCCGCGGATCCACACCACGGCCGTCAGCTGGTACTCGGGCACGCCGACCGTGCAGCCGACCAGGTCCGACGGGTTCTCGATCCCACTGTCGCCGTTCACGTAGATGCCGTGGTGCCGAAACGATCGCGAGGGGAACGCCGGGATCGCGATCAGACCGCCGGCGTCCGGTGCGGCCGCGACTGCGGTCGCATAGGACCCCAGTGACATCTCTGCTGCGTCGAACTCCCGGTGCCGGAGCATCCTGAAGAAGGTCTCCTCGACCGGGAGGCTCAGATAGGTGAGGTCGACGCCGTCGGGCCGGACGGTGCCGTCGGCCAGCGCGCGGGTCCGGTCGTAGTCCCAGCAGGCCAGGGTGAGCGGGACGCGGCTCATCGGGGACCTCCGGGTCCGGGGCGCCCCGCGGCGCGTCGCCCGCTCGTCTCGCAGGTCATGTCTTCCTCGCAGATCATGTTCAGCTCCTTCGGGGGGGGCGGATCCGGGTCGGGCTCGTCGCCGTCGTTCGTGCGACTGCCGGAGTCGGTGAGCACAGCCGGGAGGGCGGGTCAACGACCGCACCGACGGAGCATCGCGTTGACCAGCGGAATGCCGACGTACACCGCCAGCGGGACGAGCACCATGCTGGTGACCAGGGACTGGGCGAGCACCGGCAACGTCGTCACGACCGGGCCGGCGGTGGCGGTGAACAGCAAAGAGAACGGGAACAAGCCGGCCCAGACCACCACGGCCGTCCGCCACCGGGGCGGCGCACCGGAAGGCTGCGCCCGGCCGACGGTGACCGGGGCCGGTGCCCCGTCGGTGAGCAGGTCGGCGGCAGCCAGGCACCGGGCCCGCGAGGCGCTCGCCTCCCAGACGGCGAGCGTGGCCGCGCTGTCGAAGACCAACGCGACCGTGACGGCACCGTCGTCGTGGCGCTCGACCTGCGAGTCCAGGTGGCCGAGGACGCGGGAAGCCTCGGCGCCGAGCTCCGCCGCCCAGGCGTGGAGCTGCTCGTGACGCCCGGGCAGAGGCCGGCGGGTGGCCGACACCGTCACCGGGAGCCGCAGCCTCTCCGACACGGCGGACTCAGCGGGCTGCCGGGGGCAGCAGCCCGGGCGGCAGCCCATACATCTGGTCCTGGACGACGTCCACGATCGCCGGGCCGTCCTGGGCCAGGGCCTTCTCCAGCGCCGGGCCGAGCTCGTCGTCGGCCGTCACCCGTACGCCGTAACCGCCCAGGGACCGGGCGAATTCGGCCAGGTCGGGATTGCCGTAGAAGACCCCGAGATAGCGCCCAGCATGCGCCGCCCGCTGCCGGTCGCGGGTGTTGCCGTAGGCGCTGTTGTTCATCACGACGTTGACGACCGGGATCGACTCCCGGACACAGGTCTCGAAGTCCTGGGCGACCATCCAGAAGCTGCCGTCCCCGCTGACCGCGACCACGCGCTGGCCGGGGCGGGCCAGCGCCAGCCCCATCGCGGCGGGAAGGCCCCACGCCATCGCCCCGCCCGCGGAGCCGAAGAACGACCCGGGGCGGTGCAGGCGCAGGTAGCGGTGGCTCCACGGGCCGAAGCTGGGCGCGTCCTGCACGAGCAGGACGCCGTCGGTGTCGGCGATCCCTTGCAGGGCGGACACCGCGGCCGCACTGCTCACGCCCCCGGCGGGATCGTCGTCGGCCAGCGCGGGCGAGGAGAGGGAGGACGCCCGTTCGTACGACTCCCGCAGAGCACTGCGGCGATCGGCGCGGCGCGCGGCCAGGTCCGGTGCGGTCCCGTCCACAGCCTCGGTCAGCGCCCGGGCGGCGAGCGCGACGTCGGCCACGATGCCCACCTCCGGCAGGTACACCCGCCCGAGCTCCTCCGGGTCGACGTCGACGTGGACCAGCCGGGTGTCCGACGACACCAGGGTCCACCGCTTGGTCGTGAACTCGGAGAACCGGCAGCCCAGCGCGACCAGTACGTCGGCGTCGCGGACCACGTCCTCGGTCACCGAGTGCGCGCCGTAGCCCAGCGCACCGAGGAACGCGGGATGGTCGTGCGGGACGGAGCCCTGCCGCAGCCATGTCGTGAGCAGCGGAGCTCCGAGCCGGTCGGCGAGCTCGAGCACGGCGGCCGGGTCCCCGCCACCACCACCGCCGACCAGCACCACGGGGCGCTCTGCGGCGCGCAGGAGCGCGGCCGCGTCCCGCACCGCCGCGGGAGCCGGGCCCGGCGGGTGGGTCCGTGAGCGCACGGCCGGGCGGACAGCGTCGTCCACGACGTCCTGCAACACGTCCAGCGGCAGCGACACCACGACAGGTCCCGGGCGGCCACCGACGGCCGTGCGGACGGCACGTTGCAGCAGCTCCGGTACCCGTTCCGCCTGATGGATCTCGACGGCCCACTTGCTCATCGGCCGGAACGTGGCGACGACGTCGGACTCCTCGAACGCGCGGCGCTCCACGACCCCGGCAGACACCTGCCCGACCAGCAGCACCAGCGGCACCGACTCGTCGTAGGCGTTCTGCACGGCGATCGCGGCGTTGGCCGCTCCAGGGCCACGGGAGACGAGACAGACCCCGACCCCCGCACCGGACCGGGACACACCATCGGCCAGGAACCCCGCCACCTGCTCGTGACGGGTCGAGACGAACCGGACGGCCTGCTGGCGGGCCAGACTGTCGATCAGGTCCATGACCGTCGTCCCCGGCACCCCGGCGACCAGGTCGACCCCCTCTGCGGCCAGGCACTCGACGACGAGGTCCGCCCCCGTCCGAGCCGTGGCCCCGTCCTCGATCTCCATGGATCCCCCTGTTGCCGGGCTTCCCGTGTGTATTGACACAGTCGAGAGTTTGGCAGAAAGTCCTTCTGCATCACAGAGGAAGTTTCCTTCCTGCGGCGAACAACCCCGAAGGGCGGGACCGTGCCGTCCCGGTCGCCGCGCGACCCACCGTCGGCGGGAGAGCCGTGTCCATCCACGTCATCGGCGTCGTGGCCCTCGTACTCGTGTTCATCGTGGGCACAGTCCGACCGGTCAACATCGGCGCACTCGCACTGATCGCGACATTCCTCGTCGGCACCCTCGTCGTCGGCGAGAGCCCCGACGAGGCGATCGCGGGATTCCCCCCCGATCTGTTCGTCCTGCTGGTCGGGGTGACCTACCTGTTCGGCCTGGCCGCGGTGAACGGGACCCTGGAGTGGCTGGTCGATCGAGCCATCGAACTGGTGGGCGACCGCCCCGTCCTCGTCCCGTGGCTGATCTTCGTCTTCTCCGCGATCCCGACCACCGCGGGCGCACTCGGCCCGGCAGGCGTCGCCATGCTGGCCCCGCTGTGCATGCGCCTGGGTGAGCGCTACGGGATCGACCGCCGGATGGCGGCGTTGATGGTCATGCACGGCTCGTGCCTCGGGAACTTCTCGCCGCTCAACGGCCTTGCGGTCATCGTCCGCCAGACCGCCGAGAACAACGGACTCCAGGTCTCCGCCGCCGAACTCTTCCTCGGCAACGCGGCGTACAACATCATGCTGGCCGTCGTGATCTACCTCTGCTTCGGCGGTCGCGACCTGCTGCGCCGACGTCACGAGCAGGCGACGAGCGCCGCCGCGCTCGTCCGCGCGGGCAGTGCCGGGACACATGTGGCCGATGGCGACGCGACGAGCAGAGCGGTCGATGCCGGGCCCGGTGGGGCGGCCTCGGGCACGACCTCCACGAAGCCGTCCCTCGACGTCCCGGATCGCACCCGGCTGCGCCTGGACCAGATGGTGACGCTCGTCGTCATCGTCGCCGTCGCCGTCGGTGCCCTCGTCCTCGACCTGGAGATCGGCTTCCTGGCCCTGATCGCGGCGGCGCTGCTGCACCTGACGTTCCCGTCCCGTTTCCAGCTGGCCGACAAGCGGATCGTGTGGTCGGTGGTGCTGCTCATCTGCGGCATCGTGACCTTCGTCGGGGCACTGCAGCGCTACGGCACGGTCGACGTGATCGGCGGCGGGATCGCCGCGCTGGGTGCGCCGCTGCTCACCGCGTACCTGCTCTGCCTGGTGGGCGCGTTCACGTCCGCGTTCGGCTCCAGCGCCGGCCTGCTGGGAGTCCTCATCCCGCTCGCGGTGCCGTTCCTCGTCCAGGGCGAGGTCGGTGTGACCGGAATGATCATCGCGCTGTCGATCTCCGCGACCGTCGTCGACTCCACCCCCTTCTCCTCGGTCGGAGCACTGACCCTGGCCACCGCGCCGGAGCAGGAGCGGCGGCCGCTGTTCCGCACGATGCTCGGCTGGGGCGCGGGGATGGTGGTGACGGCACCGGTGATCACGTGGCTCCTGTTCGTCCTGCCCACGAGCTGAGCCGACCCGGGGAGACACCTCCTCCTGCCGCACGTCGGCGACGACACGCCGCCGGCTCGTTCTTCCGGAAGGACTCACCCATGACCGTGTCCGACACCCCTCGCGCCGTCGTCGACGGCCGTTTCGAGGTTCTCCTGGGCGGTCGGCCGCTGGGCGGTACGGCCCGCTACGAGGTGGAGGACCCGACGACCGGCGGCATCCTGACCGACGCCCCGGACTGCTCGGTCGAGGACGTGGACCGGATCGTGGCGGCCGCCGCCGGGGCACAGCGCGCCTGGGGATCGCTCCCGCCGAGAGCGCGCGCGGCGACGGTGCGCGACTTCGCGGCTCTGCTGCGGGCACACACCGACGAACTCGCCACCCTCGACGCGGTCGATGCCGGGTTCCCGCTGCCGGTCATGCGGGCCGACGTCGACGCGGCGGCGACCCTGCTCGAGATCATGGCCGACCACGCCCTGGCCCTGGGTGGGGCGACCTACCCGCTGTCGGAGAACCTGCACTACAGCGTGCAGGAACCCTACGGCGTCGTGGGCCGGATCGTCCCGTTCAACCATCCGCTGTTCTTCGCCGCAGGGAAGGTCGCCGCTCCCCTGGTCGCCGGTAACGCCGTCGTCCTCAAGGCTCCCGACCAGGCGCCGTTGTCCTCGCTCCGAATGGCCGAGCTCGCCGCCGAGGTGTTCGGGCCAGATCTGTGCGCGGTCGTGTCGGGGCGTGGCGCGGTCAGCGGACAGGCGCTGGTCAGACACCCCCTGATCCGCAGGATCGGCTTCATCGGGGCACCCGACACCGGACGGCTCATCCAGCGCGAGGCCGCGGAGTCCGGCGTGAAGTACGTGACCCTGGAACTCGGCGGCAAGAACGCCCTGGTCGTCATGCCCGACGCCGACCTCGACGCGGCGGCGGCGAGCGCCGTCTCCGGGATGAACTTCACCGCCACCGCCGGACAGTCCTGCGGATCGACCAGCCGGCTGCTGCTGCACGAGTCGATCGCGGACGAGGTTCTGGCCTCCGTGGTCGATCAGGTGCGCGCCGTCCGGGTCGGGCACCCGCTGACCGACGGGACCCAGATGGGCCCCGTGATCGACCGCAGACAGTACGACAAGACGCTCGGTGCGATCCACGCCGCGACCGATGCCGGCGCCGAGGTGGTCGCCGGTGGCGGGCGCCCCGACACCGTCGGCGAGCAGGGCTGGTACGTCGCTCCGACCGTGCTCGCCCACATGGCACCGGACAACCCCGCTGCCATGGAGGAGATCTTCGGCCCGGTGCTCTCGGTGCTCACGTTCGCCGACGAGGCCGACGCGGTCGAGATCGCCAACCGCACCGACTACGGCCTCACTGCCGGGGTGTGGACGAGCGACGTCACCCGCGCGTACCGGATGGCCGGGCGACTGCAGGCCGGCTACGTCTGGATCAACGGCAGCTCCCGCCACTACTGGGGACTCCCCTTCGGCGGGACGAAGTCCTCCGGCGTCGGGCGCGAGGAGTCCGTCGAGGAACTGCTGTCCTACAGCGAGACCAAGGCCGTGACAGTCGCTCTGCAGGGCTGAACCCGGTTGACGCACCCAGAGCAAGTTGCTCTACTGGACAGAGATGGACTCTTCTAAGCAGAACACGCATCGGGGCGGCCCACGGGCGCCCGAGGGGACGGATCGATGACCGACCAGACCGACGTTCTCGACGCCGTGCGTCGCGGGATGATCCCCGCGCACGTCTACAACGACCGGGAGATCTTCGAACTCGAGAAGGAGCGCGTCTTCTCCCGCGCGTGGGTCTTCGTCGGGCACGAGTCCGAGATCGCCCGGCCCGGCGACTACGTGGTCCGCAGGGTGCTGGAGGACTCGTTCATCGTCACCCGGGACGAGCAGGGCGAGATCCGCGCGCACTTCAACATGTGCCTGCACCGCGGCATGCAGGTCTGCCGCGCCGAGATGGGCAACGCCTCGCACTTCCGCTGCCCGTACCACGGCTGGTCCTACCGCAATGACGGCCGGATCGTCGGCCTGCCGTTCCACCAGGACGCCTACGGCGGCGAGGCGGGCTTCAAGCGCAAGGGTCAGCGGCTGCTGCCGGCCCCGAACCTGGCCACCTACAACGGCATGATCTTCCTCAGCATGGACCCGCAGGCTCCTCCGCTGGAGGAGTTCCTCGGCGACTTCCGGTTCTACCTGGACTACTACACCAAGCAGAGCGCCAGCGGCATCGAGCTGCGCGGCCCGCAGCGGTGGCGGGTCAAGGCGAACTGGAAGATCGGCGCGGAGAACTTCGCCGGCGACATGTACCACACCCCGCAGACCCACACCTCGGTCGTGGAGATCGGCCTGTTCCGCGAGCCCAAGGCGGAGAAGCGCAAGGACGGCGCCACCTACTGGGCCGGGGCCGGCGGCGGGACGACCTACAAGCTCCCGCCGGGCACCCTGGACGAGCGGCTGCGCTACGTCGGCTACCCCCAGGAGATGGTCGACCGGATGACGCAACAGTGGTCGCAGGACCAGCGTGACCTCGTCGGCACCGACGGCTTCATGATCAGCGCGGCGTCGATCTACCCGAACCTGTCGTTCGTCCACAACTGGCCCCGGGTGGCCGAGTCGGACGACGTGCTGCCGTTCATCTCGATCCGGCAGTGGCAGCCGATCAGTGAGGACGAGACCGAGGTGCTGTCCTGGTTCGCGGTCGACGCCGAGGCCCCGGAGGAGTTCAAGGCGTTGTCCTACAAGGCCTATCTGATGTGCTTCGGCTCGACCGGCATGTTCGAGCAGGACGACGTGGAGAACTGGGTCTCGCTCACCAACACCGCCGCCGGCTCGATGGCACGGCGGCTCCAGCTCAACAGCCGGATGGGGATCCTCGAGGACGACACCGAGGTCGTCCCCCAGCTGACGCCCGAGCAGTTCCACGGCCCGGGCTCGGCCCACACGGGCTACAGCGAGTACAACCAGCGGGCACTGCTCCATCGCTGGGCCGACGATCTGGCGACCCCACAGGCGGCCGCCGGCACCCTGACCGTCGGTGAGCCCGAGGCGGTGACCCCGGCATGAACAACCCGACCACGACCGCACCGACCGGTCCCGGGACGCATTCGTCGCGGTCCGCCCTCGGCGGGCACGCCTCCCGCGTGCAGCGCACCGGGACCACCATCGGCTTCGGCGACGAGCGCCACCTGACGGCCCACCAGTGGCTGGTCGACGAGGCGTGGCTGCTCGACGCCCAGGCCTACAGCGAGTGGCTCGACCTGCTCACCGACGACATCCACTACCTGATGCCGGTACGGGTCACCACCGCCCTGGGCGCCGGTTACGACACCTCGCCGGGCATGGCCCACTTCGACGAGGACAAGTACTCGCTCTCGCGCCGGGTGGCCCGGTTTCTCACCGAGCACGCCTGGACCGAGGACCCCCCGTCGCGGCTGCGCCACCACCTGAGCAACGTGCGCACGTTCGCCGCCGACGACCCCGATCACCTGGTGGTGGAGTCGGCGACGCTGCTGTTCCGCAACCGGGGCGACGTCCGCGAGGGTTCGTTCGTCTCCGCCGGGCGCGAGGACCTGCTGCGCTCCACACCCGAGGGCTGGAAGCTGGCCCGCCGCACGATCCTGGTCGACGACTCGGTCATGCGGATGCAGAACCTGGCGATCTTCCTGTGACGCTGAGGTGGGAGGGCGAGCAGGCCGACGCGCGGGCCGCGCGCCGGGCCGCGTCCGAGCACGCCGAGCTGCTGGAGAACGCCGCCGGCGAGCCGATCACGGTGGCGAACGAGTTCGCCGAGGTCCGGGTGCGTCTGGTCCGCACCCGCAACGGGGCGCGGCTGCTGGTCGAGTCGCCCAAGTCCGGGCAGTGGGTCACCCTGTGCCCGCTCGAGCTCGAGTCGCTGACCTGGCAGAACACCGCCACGTTCTCCGCGATGATCGGCACCCCGTTCGCCCCGTTGATCCCCGACGAGGACACACCGCCCGCACCGAGCGGGGCCGGCTCGTGACCGGGTGGCTGGAGGGCAGGCGCGCCCTGGTCGTCGGGGCCGGGTCGGGCATCGGCCGCGCGGTCGTCGACGTGTTCCGGGCCGAGGGCGCCCGGGTCGCGGTCCTCGAACGGGACGCCGAGAAGTCGGCCGCCCTCGCGGCGGCCCGACCCGAGGTGCCGGTCACCGTCGGCGACGCGACGACCCGCCACGACAACGACCGTGCCGTCGCAGCCGCGGTGGAGGCCTTCGGCGGGCTGGACGTCCTGGTCAACTGCGTCGGGGTGTTCGACTTCTACCGCAGCATCACCGAGCTCGACGCCGACGTCCTGGACACCGCCTTCGACGAGATGTTCCGGACCAACGTCCTGAGCCACCTGCACTCGGTGAAGGCGGCGCTGGGTCACCTGCAGGAGTCCGGACGCGGGGTCGTGCTGCTCACCGAGTCGACCTCGTCCTACTCCCCCGGCCGCGGCGGGATCCTCTACATGTCCTCCAAGTTCGCCGTCCGCGGACTGGTCACCGCCCTCGCCCACGACCTGGCGCCCGAGGTACGGGTCAACGGCGTCGCGCCCGGCGGCACGGTGGGCACCGACCTCCGCGGACTGCCGAGCCTGGGCACCGCCGACCGCAGCCTCGGTGACACCCCCGGCCGGGAGCAGGAGCTGGCCGCCCGGGTGCCGCTGCAGGTGGCGCTGTCCGGCGAGGACCACGCCTGGAGCTATGTCTTCCTCGCCTCCGAACGCGCGCGCGGCATCACCGGCGGCGTCGTGCACCCCGACGGCGGAACCGGCGTCTCCGCGCCGCGAAAGCGTTCGTGACGAACCCGACCCACCCCACAGAGAGGACCACCATGGCCCGGCTACTGGCCGACGTCGAAGCATGCCAGGGATACGGCAACTGCATCACCGGCGCCCCGGACGTCTACGACATCGACGACGACGGCAAGGTCGTGCTGCTCCGGACGGAGATCGCCGACGAGGACCGCCCGCGGGTGCAGGAAGCGGCCCGCAGCTGCCCGGTCGACGCGCTGGGCATCGAGGACTGATGGACCGGACCACCGGCACCGTCGTCGTGGTCGGCAGCTCCGTCGGCGGTGTACGCACCGCGCAGGCGCTGCGCACCGAAGGATTCACCGGCCGGATCGTGCTGGTGGGGCAGGAGGCCGACCTCCCCTACGACAAGCCGCCGCTGTCCAAGCAGCTGTTGGCCGGTGTGTGGGACACCGACCGGATCACGCTGCTCGGCACCGCGGCCGCCGAGGCGGCCGGCATCGAGCTGCGGTTGGGCGTCGGCGCGGCGCGGCTCGACGTCGCCGGCCGGCGTATCGAGCTCGCCGACGGCACGGCGCTGGGCTACGACGCCGTCGTCCTCGCCACCGGAGCCGACGCCCGGCCCTCCCCCTGGATCGCCGAGTCCGGGGTGCACGTGCTCCGCTCGCTCGCCGACGCCACCACGCTGCGCCGTGACCTCGACGCGCAGAGCCCCGTGGTCATCGTCGGCGGCGGTTTCATCGGGGCCGAGGTGGCCGCGACCGCCCGCTCACTGGGCCGGGAGGTGACCGTCGTCGACCCGCTGCCGGCTCCGATCGGCCGGGTGGTCGGCGACGCCGTGGCCGAGCACGTCACCACGCTGCACCACCGGCACGACGTCGCCACCCGCTTCGGGGTGGGCGTGGAGGACGTGCACGGGCGGGCCGGAGACCTACGGGTACGGCTCACCGACGGCACCGAGCTCGGCGCGGGCACGGTGGTGGTCGGGATCGGCGCGATCCCGAACGATGCCTGGCTGCAGGACTCCGGCCTGCTGGTCGACGACGGCGTCGTCTGCGACGAGCACGGCCGCGCACCGGGATCCCCCGACGTGTACGCGGTGGGCGACGTGGCCCGCTGGTACCACCCCGGCCTCGAGGAGCACCGGCGCGTCGAGCACTGGACCAACGCCGTCGAGCAGGCCGCCGTCGTCGCGCACAACCTTGTGCACCCCGACGACCTCCGCGCACACCGCCCGGTCGAGTACGTGTGGAGCGACCAGTACGACTGGCGGATCCAGATCGTCGGACGGCCGGGTGCCGCGACCCGGCACGAGCTGCTCGGCGACCTCGACGGCGCGCAGGCGCGCGGCGCCGCGGTCTACACCGACGACAGCGGCCTGCTGTGCGGCGCGGTCACGGTGAACTGGCCGAAGGCGCTGGTCGTCTGCCGCAGGCTGATGGGCACTGCCGCGACGTTCGACGACGCCGTGGCCCAGCTCGCCGGGCTCCCGGCCCGCCGCGCGGCGAGCACGTCGTGACCGACCCGAGCACGGAGCTGGCCCCGCTCCGCCGGCAGGTCGCCGACGCCTGCCGGGTCCTGGCCGCTCGCGACCTGGCCCCCGGCTATCTCGGACACATCAGCCTGCGGATCGACGAACGCCGGCTGCTGGTGCGCTGCCGGGGACCGCAGGAGCGCGGGCTCGCCTGGACCACGGCGCAGGACGTGCACCTGGTCACGCTCGACGGCGAGCCGGGCACCCCGGACGAGCTGCAGGGGTGGGACCCTCCGAACGAGCTGCCGCTGCACGCCGAGGTGCTCCGGACCCGGCCCGAGGTCACAGCCGTCGTACACGCACACCCGGAGACGGTGGTCGCAGCCGACCTCGCCGGGCTGGGTATCCGCCCGATCATCGGCGCGTTCGACATGCCCGGCACGAAGCTGGCCCACGCGGGTGTACCGGTGTATCCCCGCGCGGTACTGATCCGCAACCGCACACTGGCCGCGGAGATGCTGGCCGCCATGGGCAGCTGCCCGGTGGTGCTGCTGCGGGGGCACGGTCTGACCAGCGCCGGCGCCGGCGTGCCGGAGGCGGTACTGAACGCGGTGTCGGTGGAACGGATCGCGCGGCTGTCCCTGACCGTCGTCTCGGCCGGCGGGCGGCTGCGGGACCTGCCCGAGGCCGACATGGCCGAGCTGCCCGATCTCGGCGGCTCGTTCAACCATGACACGGCCTGGCGGCACGAGCTCGCACGGTTGGCCTGACATGAGCGAGCACCGGAGTTCGGACCCGGCCACCACCCATGCCGAGTGCGACTCTCTGCACAGCAGACATCGCGTAGGGTCGTGCCATGGACGGAGTCGAGGGCTTTCCGCCCTCACCGGAGTACGGCGAGTCGCCGCGGTATCCGATCGAGTCGGTCGACAACGCGTTGCGGATCCTGCTGCTGCTCGGCGAGCGACCGCGGCTGCGGCTCACCGACGTCAGCCAGTATCTCGACGTCGCCTCATCGACCGCGCACCGATTGCTGATGATGCTGCAGTACCGCGGGTTCGTTCGGCAGGAGCCCAGCACCCGCGGCTACATCCCGGGGCCGACGCTGGACGGGCTCGCCTTCGGCGTCCTCCGTCGGCTCGATGTACGCACCCGCGCGAGGCCGGTGCTGGAGAGGCTCAACGCCGACCTGAACGAGACGGTGCACCTGGGCCGGCTCGAGGGCAGCGACGTGCATTTCATCGATTCGATCGAGAGCGGCCGGGCGCTGCGCGTCGGGGGCCGGCTGGGCCGGACGATGCCGGCGCACTGCACGTCCAACGGCAAGGCGATGCTGGCCACCCTCACCGAGGCGGACCTGTTCCGCATCTACCCCGACGAGGAGCTGACCCGCCTGACCCCCAACTCCGTGGGGACCCGCACCGATCTGGTGCGCGAGCTCGCCGAGGTTCGCAGCCAAGGTTTCGCGACCAGCCAGGAGGAGAGCGAGGAGGGCGTGAGCTCCCTCGCCGTCGCGCTGTCCTCCGGCCCGACGCCGCTGGCCGTGACGGCCTCCGCCCCGGTCAGCCGGATGACGGCCTGTACCCGCGAAACCGTCCTCGCGCAGCTGCTCGCCGCAGCCGAGGAGATCGACAAGCTCCTGCTCTGACGCTCCACATCGTGGGGCGAAAGACGTCCACACGATCGGAGACCGCATCCGCATGACCATCGAGTCCGTAACCCCGACGACGACCGACCTCCGCCAGCTGGTGGCCACGTCGTGCCGGGTGCTCGCCGCCACCGGCCACCACGACCTGATCTGGGGGCACGCCTCGGTCCGCGACCCGCACGGCCGCGGCGTCTGGCTCAAGACCGCGGAGTGGGGGCTCGACGAGGTCACCCCGGAGCGGGTGCACCTGGTCGACCCGTCCGGAACGGTGCTCGAGGGCGACGGCGCACGGCACAGTGAGTACCCGATCCACACCGAGATCATGGCGGCCCGCCCGGACGTCGGCGCGGTCGTGCACACGCACCCACCACATGCCGTCGCCCTGGCCGCCAGCGGGCAGGACCTGCGCCCGGTCAGCCACGCGGCCAACTACTTCGTTCCACCGGCGGTCCCGCGCTTCACCGATACCGCGGACCTCGTCCTCACCCCGGACCTGGGCCGATCGGTCGCGCTCACACTCGGCGACGCCCGGGCGGTGTTCCTGGTCAACCACGGCATCGTGGCCGTCGGTGCAACGCTGCCGGCGGCCACCGTCGCCGCGGTGCTGCTCGAGCAGGCGTGCGAGCAGCAGCTGCGCACGCACGCCGCCGGTGGATGGCCGACCTGGTCGCCGCCCGAGGAGTCGCTGGCCAAGCGGGACCACATCTACAACGACCGCGCCGTGCAGGCAGCCTGGGACTACCTCGTGCGCCGGTGGGGAGGCTGAGCCATGCAGTTCCATCTCGACGGCTACCGGACAGGCGATCCCCTCGTCGAGGACGCGCACCCGTGGGTACGGGAGCGGCCGTCCGGCCTGCCGGACGAGACCGACGTGTTGATCGTCGGCTGCGGTCCCGCCGGTCTCGTCCTGGCGGCGCAGCTGGCCAACTTCCCCGACATCCGGACGGTGGTGGTCGACCGCAAGGACGGCCCCCTCGAGGTCGGACAGGCCGACGGGGTCGCCTGCCGCACCGTCGAGATGTTCGAGGCGTTCGGCCTGGCCAACCGCTTGATCGACGAGGCGTACCGGGTCAACGAGGTCAGCTTCTGGCGTCCGGACCCGGAGGACCGGTCCCGGATCGTGCGCGCCGGTCGTGTCGACGACGTCGAGGAGGGCCTCTCCGAGATGCCGCACGTGATCGTCAACCAGGCCCGGATGCTCGCCCACCTGCGCGAGCACATGGAGCGGTCGGCGAGCCGGACGACACCGTTCTACGGCCTGCAGGCCGACGACATCGATATCGACACCAGCGGCTCGTCCGACCACCCGGTCACCGTCGAGCTCGTGCACCTCGAGGGCTTGCAGCCGACCGGCGAGTCCTCGACGATCCGGGCCAGGTATGTGGTCGGCTGCGACGGATCGCGCAGCGGTACCCGCCAGGCGATCGGCCGCAGCCTGGTCGGCGATCCGATGAACCAGTCCTGGGGCGTCCTCGACGTCCTGGCGGTGACCGATTTCCCCGATATCCGCCTCAAGTGCGCCGTCCACTCCGCCAACGACGGCAACATCCTGATCATCCCGCGGGAGGGCGGCTACCTGGTCCGGCTCTACATCGAGCTCGACAACGTCCGCGACCGGGACATGCTCCGGAACCAGGACGCCACCCCGGAGAAGCTCACCGCCGTGGCGAACCGGATCCTGCACCCGTACACCCTCGAGGTGCACGACGTCGGGTGGTGGGCGGTCTACGCGATCGGCCAGCGCCTGTGCGACAAGTTCGACGACGTCCCCGCCGGTGAGACCGACACCCGCCTGCCGCGGGTGTTCATCGCCGGCGACGCCTGCCACACCCACAGCGCCAAGGCCGGGCAGGGCATGAACGTGTCGATGGCCGACACCTGGAACCTCGGCTGGAAGCTGGGCTCGGTGCTACGCGGAACGGCCCGACCCGAGCTCCTGCACACCTACAGCCAGGAGCGCCAGGAGGTCGCCCAGGAGCTCATCGACTTCGACCGCGAGTTCGCCGCTATGTTCAGCGCCCGCCCGTCGGAGTCCGACGCTGCCGACGGGGACGGCGTCGACCCCGCCACGTTCCAGCAGTACTTCCGCGACCAGGGACGCTTCACCGCGGGCGTCGCCGTCCGCTACCCACCGTCGATGATCACCGCGGCCGGGTCGTCCCAGCACCTCGCCCCCGGGTTCCCGGTGGGGATGCGGTTCCACTCCGCCCCCGTCGTCCGGCTGGCCGACGCCGCACCGATGCACCTCGGACACGTCGCCCGGGCCGACGGCGCCTGGCGCCTCTACCTCTTCGCCGACCGGGCGGATCCCGCCGCCACCCGTTCCGCGCTCCGGCAGCTGTGCGAGGTCCTCGGCTCGGACCGGTCGGCACTGACGCGGTTCACCCCCGCGGGCACCGAGCCGGACTCCGTGATCGATGTCCGGGCCGTGTTCCAGCAGCACCACCGCGACCTGGCCCTTGACCGGATGCCTGCGGTCCTGTTGCCCCGCAAGGGCAGGTTCGGCCTGGTCGACTACGAGAAGATGTTCTGCCCGGACCCCGCCGAGGACGACGTCTTCGACATCCGGGGCGTGGACCGCGAGACCGGATGCATGGTTCTCGTCCGCCCGGACCACTACGTCGCGCACGTACTCCCCCTGCACGGACACGAGGAACTGACCGATTTCCTGTCCGGAGTCCTGCTACCGGCGCGATGAGCTCCGATCACCCGGTGCGCCAATCGGACGCCGAAGAGTCGACTGCCCGGTCGCGGTGGCGATGCTCACCGTCCACGCAATCCGAGCAACCGTGCGTCGGCGGGACGTGACCACCCCACCGCACCACACCACACCAGAATCACCCGACGGCACAACGATCGTGGAGCACGACCATGACCTCAGTTCGCGCCATGGAGCAACGTGCTTCACGTCTGCTCCACAATACGACCACAGTGGACTCCAGTGTGATCATTGAGGATGATCGTCCGAGGATCATCACCGTCGACGTATCCCCAGGTCAGAAACAGAAAAGGCGGCACCACCCGAAGGTGATACCGCCCGTTTCCGACAGTCGGGACGACAGGATTTGAACCTGCGACCCCTTGACCCCCAGTCAAGTGCGCTACCAAGCTGCGCCACGTCCCGGCCACCCCTCGCGGGGCACGTGGAACCTTACCGTACCCACGGCAGCATCCCACCGGGGGTGTCGTCCGTGGCGTCGACGCTGCGTACGAGCGCGACGGCCTCGAGCTGCGACCCGACGTCGAGCTTCGCGAGCACCGCCCTGACCTGCGTGCGGACCGTCGGGAGCGACACGACGAAGTGCTCGGCGATGGCGTGCACCCGCACCCCGCCGGCGAGCAGTTCGAGGACCTCCCGCTCGCGGCGGGTCAGGGTCGCGATGCGTCCGCGGACGGCGCGCTGACGGCGGTCCCACTCGACGTAGCGCTGCACGAGCTCGTCGCGGTGGGTGGTGTGCAGCAGCGACCGCCCGACGCGGGCCTCCCGGATCGCGACGACCAGTGCGGGCATCGAGGCCGTCTTCGACACCCAGGTGAAGCCGCCCTGGTGCAGGGCCGCGCCGATCCGGGTGGGGCTGGAGCTGCCCGAGAGCACGAGAACCCGCCACCCCTGGGCGCGCAGCCCCGGGATGAGCGGGATGGTGTCGATCCGGCGGCCCTCGGCGTCGCGTCCGACGTCCAGGTCGAGGACCAGCAGTCCGGGCTCGACCCCGGCGACGGCGCGGTGCACGTCGACGTGCGAGTGCGCGGGACGGAACGAGGCCGGTTCGCCCTCCGCGCGCAGGGCCAGCGCCAGCGACGACCCGACGAGCTCGTGGTCGTCGATGATCAGCACCGTCCCGAGCGGTGCGACCGCCACCGTCCGAGGGTGTGACACCCGCCCGCCCCCCACTCGGGCGGGTGTCACGTCAGGGCTCCCAGCGTGAGCAGGCCACGCCCCAGGAGCGCGGTCCGGCGGTCGAGCGCCGCGACCTCGTTCTCGTACTCCATCGGCCGGGAGCGGAGCTCCCACAGCTCGAGGGCCTGCCGCCAGGCGACGTCACGGGCCAGCACCACCGGAACGTCGGCGACGCAGCCGAGCAGCTGCTCGGACAGCGAGGTCTCGCCGGGGTCCTTCCGGTCGAAGCCGTCGAGCAGGCGGACCATGTGCAGCGAGAACACGTCGTTCACGGCCCGGTAGTCGGCCCGCTCGGCCGGACCGGGGGTACCGCGCCCGAGGACCGTGCAGGTACGCACGACCGCGGGCGCCAGATCGAAGTTGACGTGCGCGTTCACCCCGACCACCGCGTACTCCACCGGGGAGATCCGCTCGTGGTGGCGGCGTTCCAGCAGCACCCCCCAGGACCGCGGCGGGGTCCCCCCGGTCGCCTCGGCGTGCAGGGCCCGGAAGTAGCGGCGGGCGAACTCGACGTCGAGCCGGACCAGGAAGTCCCGGTCGGCGAACAGGTCGTCGTCGAGCTGGTCCCGGATGCCGCGGGTGATGCGCAGGTAGAGCCGGTTGAACGAGGCGACGCCGTCGCCGGGTCCGTACTCGCACTCGAGGATCTCCTGGAGGTGCTCCAGATGCGCGACGACGCCGTCGATCGTCTCCGGTGGCGTCGCGAGCAGCGCTCCGACGCGCGCCCGGCCCGCCGGGGCCGTGCCCTCACCGGAGGGCGTCTCGATGGTGGCCGTCATCGCCTGCCTCCGTGTCGCTCGATCCGGTGATCAGCCTGGTCGAGCGTGCCTGGCGACGGTATAGGGCGAATGACCTAGATGTCGGTGCGGTGCTCGCGGAGGACGGCCGCGGCGCTGGTGCGGTTGGTGACGTCGAGCTTGGCGAAGACCGAGGCGAGGTGGGCGCCGACCGTCTTCGGGGTGATGAACAGCCGGGCCGCGATCTGCTTGTTGGTGGCGCCGTCGGCGAGGACCTCCAGCACCTCCCGCTCCCGGTCGGTGAGCCGGGCCAGCGGACCGTCCACGGCGACCGGGGCGCGGCCGTCCGTCGCGACCGCGGCGAGCTCGGGCACCTCGATCCGGGCCCGGTGGGCGACCTCGGCGATCTCGCTGAGCAGCGGACCGGCCCGCAGGCCCGCGGCGAGCCGAGCGGCGCGGCGCAGGTCCGCGGTGCCGTCCTCGGTGCGGCGGCCCGCGAGCAGCGCCTCGGCGCTGCGCAGCCGGGCGTAGGCGCCCGGGTAGGGCTGGCCGAGGCCGTCCAGCAGGTCGGCGACGCCTCGCCAGGTGCCCGGGTCGGACCCGGCGGTGATCCGGGTGTCCTCGGCGGAGCACATGGCCTCGTAGCCCGCGATCACCCCGCGCAGCGCCGGGGCCGAGCGGTCCCCGCGGTCGAGGAGGTCGCGCCGGTGGCGGCGCAGCCGCCGCAGCCCGCTGGCGTCGGGGGGACGTCCGGAGAGGACGGCCTGGGCGTGCGCGCGGGCACCGTGCCAGAGCAGCGGCGCGACTGCGAATACGTCGTCGATGCCGGACTCGACGACGTCGAGCCCCTTCCCGACGTGGGCGAACGCCAGCTCCGGGTTGCCCCGCCACATCTCCAGCCCGGCGCGCAGGATCAGCAGCGGCAACCGCTGCTTGGGCAGGCCCGTCGATCCGGCGATCAGCTCGGCCGCGGTGAGGTCGACGTCGGAGCCGTCGAGGTCGCCACGGCCCATCCGCAGCCGGGCGCGGGCCAGGCGCAGCTCCAGCATCTGCGCCCCGGACGGGCCGGCCGACCATGCCGTCGCCACCTCCCGTTCGGCCTCGTCCCAGGCACCGGCGCGGAACAGCCCGTTCGCCGCCACCACCCGCAGCGACACCGACGAGGTCCGGCCCAGCCCCAGCCCGGCCATCCGCTCGGCTCCCGCCCGGGCCGCGGCGACGCCGTCGTCGAGGGCGTTGAGCGGGCCGGTCAGCAGCTCCGCGCGCCGGGCCAGGCACTCCCCCAGCGTCTCCGGGTCGCCGTCGGCCTCGGCGACGGCGACGGCCTCGGTCAGCGCGTCGAGTCCGGCGGCGCCGTCGCGGGAGTGCGCGGCCCCGAACCCGAGCGTCGCCAGTACCGACGCCAGTGCCCGCGGCTCCCCCACCCGGCGTGCCGCGACCAGTGCGTCCTCGGCGACGGCGCGGGCACCGGCGTAGTCGGCCCGGTCGAGCAGCGCGGCCGCGTAGCCGGCGAGGACCTCGGCGCGGGCGGCGACGGCGGTGTCGGCCGGGTCGTCGCCGGCGGGCAGGGTGGCGACGGCGCGCCGGTAGGCCTCCTCGGCCTCGGCCAGCTGGCCCGCCGCGCCGAGGTAGCGCCCGAGCCGGGAGCGGAGCACCGCCTGTTCGGTGCCGGGGGGCGCGTCGGGCTCGCCGAGCCGTTCGGAGAGCAGCGCCACGGCCGAGCCGTGGTCGCCCGCCAGGGCCGCCGCGGACGCGGCCCGCTCCAGGTAGCGGCCGCGGTCGCGGACGGCATCGGGGACCGGCAGCGTCGCCGCGCGCAGCCAGTGCCGGTGCGCCTCGGCGTAGCCGCGCAGCCGTTCGGCCTCCTGCGCCGCGTCGAGGGTCGCTTCCAGCGCCTCGTCCGGGCGCCCGGCGAGCTGCCAGTGGTGGGCGAGGCGGGCCGCCGACCCGGGGACGCGGTGGCCGCCGTGCAGCGCGGTGGCGTAGCGGCCGTGCAGCTCGACCCGCTCGGCGGGGAGCAGGTCCGCGGAGACGACCTCGGTCATCAGGCCGTGCCGCAGCGTGTAGCCGTCGGCACCGGCGACGACGACGAACCCGGCGTCGGCCGCCTCCCGCACGGCCGCGGCCAGCTCCGGCCCGTCGACGTCGACGACGGCGGCCAGCAGCGTGTGCTCGACCTCCCCGACACCGGCCGCCACGGCCCGCACGACCTCCACCGCTCCCGTCGACAGCCCGGCGGCGCCCGCCCGCACCAGCTCGCGGACGGTCTGCGGCACTCCCCTCGGGTCCCCGTCGAGCACGGCACGGACGGTCTCGCGGGCCAGGAACACGTTCCCGCCGGAGTGCCGCCACACCAGGTCCTCGACGTCGTGGCGCCCCGGTGCCCACTGCGCGACCAGCTCGGCCAGCTCGTGCCGGGGCAGCGGCTCCACCCGGGCGAAGCGCACGCCGCGGTGGCGGCGCAGCTCCCCGGTGAGCCCGAGCAGGTCGATCGGGACGCCACCGGCCGGGTCGTCGCGGTAGGTGCCGACCAGCAGCACCGGCGACGACGACAGCGCCGCCAGCAGGTAGGCGAACAGGTCGCGGGTGGAGCGGTCGGCGCGGTGCAGGTCGTCGACGACGAGCACCACCGGTGCCCGGCGGGCCGCGCGCTCGACGACGGCGGCCAGCTCGCCCAGCATCTCGACCCGCCCGGCCGGCCCGTCGGCGCGGTCCAGCCGGGACAGCGCGGCCGCGCACTCCCGGCCCAGCGCGCCGCGGGTGCGGGACTGCTCGCGCAGCGCCGACACGACGGGCCAGAACGGCGGGGCGTCGGCGATGTCCAGCGCGCGGCCGGACAGCACGACCGCGCCGCCGCCCGTCGCGGTGCGGCCGAACTCCGACACCAGCCGGGTCTTGCCGACCCCCGCGTCGCCGCCGAGGAGCACGGCCGAGGCCCCGCCGGCGACGGCGTCACGCAGCGCGTCGGCGAGCAGGTCCAGCTCCGCGACTCGGCCGTGGAACACCTCGGCCGGGGTCTCCCTCACGCCCGGCCACGATAGTGACGGTGTCGTCACCGTTCCAGGGGTCCCGCGGCGACGGTGCGCCGGGCGAGCAGGATCGACAGCCAGGCGTGGACGCGGGCGTCGGGCTCGCAGCCCCGGCCGTCCCACGGGTGCAGCAGGTCGGCGTACCAGGAGGCCTCGGTGCGGGCGTCGTCGACGAGGTCGTCGCCGCCGCACAGGGCCAGCGCCATCTCGCAGGCGGCGCGCACTCGCCACACCCAGAGCCGCTCGAACACCGTCACCCCGACACCGTCACGCCCGGGCACTCGCCGGGGCGGTGCCGGTGGTTACAGGCGCGGCGTCACGATCCGGCGACCTCGATCACGACCTTGCCGACGGCCCCGCCGGACCGCAGGTGCGCGACGGCGCCGGGGGCGTCGTCCAGGGACACGACCCGGTCGACGGTGGCGCGCACCCGGCCGTCGCCGACCAGGCCGAGGACCGGCGTCAGCGCGGCGGCGACGGCCGCCCGCTCGTCGGCGCTGCGGACGCTGAAGGTGGTCCCGATCAGGCGGAGCCTGCGGAAGGACAGGGTGTCGAGGTCCAGCGTCGCCGACGGCCCGGCGAGCCGGCCGATCTGCACGACGGTCCCGCCGATCCGCACGGCGGGCAGGGCGGCGGCCAGGTGGTCGCCGCCGACGAGGTCCAGCACGACGTCGACGGGCCCGTCGAGGTCGCCCAGCGCCTCCACCCCGACGAGCGGGACCGCCCCCGCGTCGACGAGCGCGGCGCGCTTGGCGGGCGAGGTCGTCGTCGCGAGGACCGGTGCGGCGCCCAGCGCGGCGGCGAGCCGGATCGCGACCTGCCCGACCCCCGTACTGCCACCGAGCACCAGCACGGCGCCGCCGTCGGCGCCGAACCCGGCCTGGGTGACCAGCGCGTCGTGCGCGGTCTCCAGCGCGACCGGCAGGGCGGCGGCGTCGGTCCAGGACAGGCCGGACGGGACCGGCAGGGCGCGGCGGGCGTCGACGACGGCGTACTCGGCGAACGCGGCGGGCGCGGACGCGAACACCCGGTCCCCCGGCCCGCGGCCCGGGGCACCGGTGACGCCCGGACCGGCGTCCACGACCTCACCGGCGAGCTCCATGCCCGCGGTGAACGAGCCGTCGTCGCCGGCGTGCGGGACGGGATAGCCGCCGCCCAGCGCCAGCAGGTCGGCCCGGTTCACCCCGGCCGCCCGGACCCGCACGAGCAGCTCCCCCGGGCCCGGGACCGGGGTGTCGATCTCGTCGACCTCCCAGGTCCGGGCACCGGGACGGCCACGCAGGGCCCGCATCACTTCCTCCGGGGGCGCTTCTCGCGGACCCGGACCGAGACGCGGATCGGCGTCCCGCCGAACCCGAACTCCTCGCGCAGCCGGCGCTCGACGAAGCGCCGGTAGCCCGCCTCGAGGAACCCGCTGGTGAACAGCACGAACGTCGGCGGGCGGGTCTGCGCCTGCGTCGCGAACATGATCTTCGGCTGCTTGCCGCCGCGGACCGGCGGCGGGGTCGCGGCGACGAGGTCGTTGAGCCACTGGTTGAGCCGCCCGGTCGGCACCCGGGTGTCCCACGACTCCAGTGCGCGGTTCAGCGCGGGCGCGATCCGCTGGGTCGACCGCCCGGTCAGCGCGGAGACGTTGACCCGCTCCGCCCAGCGCACGCTGATCAGGTCGCGCTCCAGCTCACGGGTGAGCTGGTGGCGGCGCTCCTCGTCGACCTTGTCCCACTTGTTGAACAGGATGACCAGGGCGCGCCCGGACTCCACCACCATCGTCAGGACCCGCTGGTCCTGCTCGGCGATCGGCTCGGAGGCGTCGATCAGCACCAGCGCGACCTCGGCGGACTCGATCGCGGAGCTCGTCCGGAGCGAGGCGTAGTACTCCATGCCCGAGGCCATCTTGACCCGCTTGCGCAGGCCGGCGGTGTCGACGAAGCGGAACACCTGGCCGTCGAGCTCGACCAGGGAGTCGACCGGGTCGACGGTGGTGCCCGCGACGTCGTGGACGACCGACCGCTCCTCGCCCGCCAGCTTGTTCAGCAGGCTGGACTTGCCGACGTTCGGCTTGCCGACGAGCGCGACGCGGCGCGGACCGCCCCCGGAGGCGCCGAAGTCGTCACGCGGGGTCTCGGGGAGGATCTCCAGGATCGCGTCGAGCAGGTCACCGGAGCCGCGGCCGTGCAGGCCGGACACCGGGTGCGGCTCGCCGAGCCCGAGCCGCCACAGGTCGGCGGTGTCGGAGGTGAGCCGGTCGTCGTCGACCTTGGTGGCGCACAGCATCACCGGCACGTCGGCGCGGCGCAGGACCCGCGCGACGGCCTGGTCGGTCGCGGTGGCGCCGACCGAGGCGTCGACGACGAGCAGCACGGCGTCGGCGAGGCGCATCGCGGTCTCGGCCTGCTTCGCGACGAACCCCTGCAGGCCGGCGGCGTCGGGCTCCCAGCCACCGGTGTCCATCAGCTTGAACCGGCGGCCGTTCCACAGCGCGTCGTAGACGACGCGGTCGCGGGTCACCCCCGGCACGTCCTGCACGACCGCCTCGCGACGGCCCAGCATGCGGTTGACCAGGGTCGACTTGCCGACGTTCGGGCGGCCGACGACGGCCAGGGTCGGGGTCGCCAGCATCTCGTCGGGGTCGATCCCCGCGGTGACGACGCCCTCCTCGTCGACGGCCACGAACTCCGCCGGGTCCAGCCCGAGCCGGTCCATCTCGGCCCGGTCGGCCGCGTCACCGATCTCGACGCCGCTGCGGTACGCCCCGCCGAGGCTCGTTCCGCGTTCGCTGCTCTCGCTCACTGCTCTCTCACGTCCCCGGCCGCGTCGGGCCGTGTCACTTGCCTGTGTTCGTTGTCCAGTTCGCGGACCAGTGTCCGCAGGGCCTCCGTGACCTCGGTGGTCGCGGCGGCCAGGCCGTTCCGTCCCGGCGCCGTCGGCGCCGGCAGCGGGTCGCCGACCAGCACGTCCACCCGGGGGCGGAGGCGGCGGGCCGCACCCGCCGGGCGGTGCGTACCGCGCACCGCCACCGGCAGCAGCGGCGCCGATGCCGAGCGGGCCAGCCAGGCCGCGCCCTGCCGGGCACTGCCGATGTCGCTGCCGACCTCGCCGGTGCCGCGGGTGCCCTCCGGGAAGACGGCGACCATGCCGCCGTCGCGCAGGACCTCCAGCAGGGTCGTCAGCGGCCGCCGGTCGACGACGTCCCGCCGCACCGGCACCTGCCCCAGCCACCGCAGCAGTGTCCCCACGATCCCGGAGAACATCTCCGCCTTCACGAGGAACACCACGCGGCGCCCGAACATGCCGAACAGCAGAGGTCCGTCGACGAACGCGCTGTGGTTCGCGACGAGCACCACCGGACCGGTCGCCGGGATCCGCTCCCGGTGCCGGATCCGCACCCGGAAGAACGGGACCCACAGCCAGGTGCCGATCCAGCGGCCGAGGTCGTGCAGCCACCCGAGAGCGTCCTCCGGCAGCGCACGCGCCCGGCTCACCCGTCCAGCCCCCGCGCGGACACGAGCTCGCGCAGCTTCGCCAGCACCGCGTCCGCCGACAGGTGGTCGGTGTCGAGCACCAGCGCGTCCGCCGCCGCGTAGAGCGGGGAGACCCGGCGCGACGAGTCGAGCCGGTCCCGGCGTTCGACGTCGGCGAGGGTGACGTGCAGGTCGGCCTTGCGGCCCGCCTTCTCGTCCTGCCGCCCGCGCCGCGCCGCGCGGACCTCCGGCGACGCCGTCAGGTAGACCTTGAGGGGCGCGTCCGGCACCACGACGGTACCGATGTCGCGCCCCTCGACGACCATCCCGCCGCCGCTCTCGACCGCCGTGCGGATCAGGGCGTGCTGGCGGGCGACCATCTCGGCCCGGACCTGCGGCACCGCCGAGACGGCCGAGACGAACCCGGTCACCTCGGGGCCGCGGATCGGGCCGGAGACGTCCTCGCCGTCCAGGGTGATCGTCGGGGCGACCGGGTCGGTGCCCGACTCCAGACGGGCCCCGATCGCGGCGCGGGCGATCTCGTCCTCGGTCGCGCCCTCGCCCAGCCCGGCGCGCAGCGCGGCCAGCGTCGCGGCGCGGTACATGGCCCCGGTGTCCAGATAGGCCGCCGAGCAGGCCTGCGCCAGCCGTCGGGAGACGGTCGACTTGCCCGTCCCGGACGGACCGTCCATCGCGACGACGCCCCGCAAGGCCACCTTGTTCCCCCACCGTGTTCGAGTTGCTGCGTCCGGCATTGTCGCCGGTCGGCCCCCGCCACGACGGGGCGGGGTGTCCTACTGGGGCAGATCGGTGCGCAGCGCCCGCGCCCCGTGCAGGTAGACGTGCCGCATCGCCGAGCGCGGCTTCGGGGTGTCCACGTGGGCGAGCAGCCGCAGCACCCGCGGCAGCGCGCCGGGCACCGACATCTCGGTGGCGCACATCAGCGGCACGTCGGTCAGCCCGAGCAGCCGTGCCGCGTAGGCCGGGAACTCGGCGGTGAGGTCCGGGGTCGCGGTGAACCAGATCGAGATGATGTCGTCGGACACCAGCTCGTTGCGCTCCAGCACCGCGGTGACCAGCTCGGCGGAGCGGTCGAGGATCTGCCCGCGGTCGTCGGCGTCGACCTGGGTCGCGCCCCGCAGTGCCCGCACGGCCATCAGAGACCCACCGCCTTGTACAGGGAGCCCACCTCGACGCGGTCGAGGGGACGGAGCTTGCCGGGACGCTGGTTGCCCAGGGCCACGGTGCCCACGTGGGTCCGGACCAGGCGCTGCACCGGGTGGCCGACCTCGGCGAGCATCCGCCGCACGATGTGCTTGCGGCCCTCGTGCAGGACCAGCTGCACCGTGGCCCGGCCGGGGACGGCGTCGACGAGCTTGAACGAGTCGACACGGGCGATGCCGTCGTCCAGCTCGATGCCGTCGCGCAGGCGTCGCCCGAGATCGCGGGCGATCTTGCCCTCGATCTCGGCGAGGTAGGTCTTGGGCACCTCGTAGGACGGGTGCATCAGCCGGTGGCCGAGCTCGCCGTCGTTGGTGAGCAGCAGCAGCCCCTCGGTCTCGGCGTCGAGCCGGCCGACGTGGAACAGCCGCTGCGCGGTGTTCATGATCTCGACGCGGTCGGCGAGCAGGTCACCGACGCAGGGTCGGCCCATGTCGTCGGACATCGTGGAGTGCAGCCCGAACGGCTTGTTCAGCGCCAGGTAGACCTGGTCGTCGCGCAGGGTGACCCGGGCGCCGTCGACGTGGACGACCGCGGTGTCCGGGTCGATCCGGCGGCCCTGCTCGCGGACGGTCTCGCCGTCGACCTGCACGCGTCCCTGCGCGATGAGGTCCTCGGCCGCGCGCCGGGAGGCGACGCCCGCGCGGGCCAGCACCTTCTGGAGCCGGACGCCGTCGGGGTCGTGTGTGTTGCTCATGGTGCCTAGCTTTCCAGGTCGTCGATCGCGTCGATGTCGGGCAGCAGCGGTGCCAGCGGGGGCAGCTCGGCCACGGAGGAGATCCCGAGCCGTTCGAGGAACAGCTCGGTCGTCCTGAACAGTGTCGCCCCTGTGTGTTCCTCGGTGCCGGCCTCCTCCACCAGTCCACGGGTGAGCAGGGTGCGGAGCACGCCGTCGCAGTTGACGCCGCGGACCGCGGAGACCCGTGCACGGGTGACCGGCTGCCGGTAGGCGACGACGGCGAGGGTCTCCAGCGCGGCCCGGGTCAGACGGGCGCGCTGGCCGTCCATCAGCATCTTCTCGACGTAGGGGGCGTAGCGGTCGCGGGTGTAGAACCGCCAGCCCTCCCCCGCGCGGCGCAGGTCGATGCCGCGCCGGTCGGCGGTGTAGGCCAGCGACATCCGGTGCAGCGTCTGCCGGATCCGCGACGGCGTCTGGTGCAGCGCCGTGGCCAGGGACGGCTCGTCGACGGGGGCGTCGACGACGAGGAGCAGCGCCTCCAGGGCGTGCTCGAGCTCGGTGTCGTCGGCGAGCTCGTGGAACTCGGGCTCCTCGGGTTCCGGCTCGTCCCGGGTTCCGGGTTCCTCGGTTCCGGGTTCCTCGGTTCCTGGGTCCGCTGTTCGCGGGCCCTCGGCTCCGTGGGCTGTGTTCTCCGGCCCGGCCGCGTTGGCCGGCCCGGCTGCGTTGGCCGGCCCGGCTGCGTTGGCCGGCCCGGCCGCGGCGCCGGTCGCGGTCCCGGCTGCCGGGACAACCGTTGTGTCACCGGGCCCCGCCGCGGGGTGCTCGGTCGCCGGGGCGACGTGGCCGGACTCGCGCCCGCCGGGGCGCCCGGACCAGTCGCCGTCGGCGTCGGCGTCGAGCGTTGCGAATGCGTCGTCGCGAGCACCGTTTCGCAGCGCTCGATGGTCCGCCGACGTGTCGGAGGCGGTGGCATCGCCGACGGTGGGGTCCCCGAACCCATCGAGATGCACGTTTCCGCCCTCGGCAGGGCCGGAACGTGCGTCTCGATCGCCCGGACGGGGCGTCACAGGTGTGGCGGTGGCGGGCTCGGGCTGCTCCGAGGTGTGCGCCCCGGCCGCCCCGGTGGCGGCGCCGGCATCTGTGTGATGTGCCCCGGCTCGATCAACAGCGACGCCGTCGGCAGCCGCGCGATCGGCGACGACGCCATCTGCCACGGCGCCGTCGCTGTCGGCCGACGGATCCACGTCGTCGGCGGGCTCCGCGGTGCGGGCGAGCTCGGCGTCGGCAGTGGTCGCGTCCTCGTCGGCGGCGTCGGCCGTGGCCTCCGGCTCCGGGGCGGCTCGCTCGTCCGCGCCCGGCGCGACCTGCGGCGACGCGGTGGCGTGCGGGCTGCGCGGCACCGTACGGCCGATCAGGCGCAGCAGCTCGGAGGGGTCCTCCGGGTCGTCGGAGCCCGGCCGGTCGTCCGGCTCAGTCACCGGTGGTTCCGGTCCTCTCGTCGTCGGGGTCGGGATGGAGCACGTGCAGACCGTCGAGGTCGGCGTCCGGGTCGTCCAGGTCCGTATCCGGGTCGTCCGGGTCCGCGTCCCGAGCCTCCGGGTCCGCTCCGGAATCGGAGTCGGCATCGGGATCGGAGTCGGCGACGGAGTCAGGGGCGGAGCCGGGGCCGGACGCGACCGACTCGTCGACGCGGTTCCTCTTCCGGCGGCGCCGGTTGCGCGCCCGCACCGCCTCCTCGGCGGCCGCGGCCTCGTCCTCCAGCGCGGCGGCGTAGGCGACCGGGTCGTCCTCGCGGTCCGCGGTCCAGGTGACCGTCAGGTCGGCGAACGCCTCCGGCTGCTCCAGGGCGACCGAGCGCTCCCGGTACAGCTCCAGCAGCGCCATGAACCGGGCGATGACCTCCAGCGTCGCGACGCAGTCGGCGGTCAGGTCGGCGAAGGTGGCCGTCCCGGCGAGCGCGAGCCGCTCCCGCAGGATCGCCGCGTGCTCGGGCACCGACACGTGCACCGCGTGCAGGTGGTCGACGCCGACCTCGTCGGGCGGGCGGGGCCGGAACACCGCGGCGGCGAGCTCGGCGAAGGCCTGCGCGTCGACGCCGAGCAGCACCTCGGGCAGGAGCTCGGCGTAGCGGTCCTCGATCGCGACCGAGCGCGGGAAGCGGCGCATCGCGCCGTTCTCGAGCTCGACGAACAGCGCCGCGGCCTCCTTGTAGGCGCGGTACTGCAGCAGCCGGGCGAACAGCAGGTCACGGGCCTCGAGCAGGGCGAGGTCGTCCTCGTCGTCGACCTCGGCGCCGGGCACGAGCCGCGCGGCCTTCAGGTCGAGCAGGGTCGCCGCGACGACCAGGAACTCGGTGATCTCGTCGAGGTCGGCGTCGTCGCCGAGGTCGGTGAGATGGGCGATGAAGTCGTCGGTGACCTTGTGCAGGGCCATCTCGGTGAGGTCGAGCTCGTGCTTGCCGATCAGCTGCAGCAGCAGGTCGAACGGGCCCTCGAAGTTGTACAGCCGGACGGTGAAACGACGGGTCCGCGGCGCGGCGACGTCGTTGTCGTCGAGACCGTCGCCCAGACCTTCGGGAGCACCGTCGGCGAGCAGTGTCACCGGGCGATGACCTCGCGGGCGAGCATCCGGTACGCCTCCGCGGCGTACGACGTGGGCGCCCACGTCGTGATCGGCTCACCGGCGACCGTGGTCTCCGGGAACTTGATCGTCCGGTTGATGACGGCGTCGAACACCTTGTCCCCGAACGCCTCCACCACGCGGTCGTGGACCTCACGGGTGTGCAGCGTGCGGGTGTCGAACATCGTCGGCAGCACGCCGAGCAGGCGCAGGTCCGGGTTGAGCCGCTCGGTGACCTTGTCGATGGTGTCCATCAGCAGTGCCACGCCGCGCAGCGAGAAGAACTCGCACGCCAGCGGGATGAGGACCTCGTCGGCGCAGGCGAGCGCGTTGATCGTGAGCAGGCCCAGCGACGGCTGGCAGTCAACGAGGACGATGTCGTAGTCGGGCAGGAACCGCTTGAGGGCACGGCCGAGTGCCTGCTCCCGGCCGACCTCGGTGACGAGCTGGACCTCGGCCGCCGACAGGTCGATGTTCGACGGCAGCAGGTCCAGGTTCTCGACGCCGGTGTCCTGGAGCACCTCGTCGGCCTCGACGCCGCGTTCCATCAGCAGGTTGTAGACGGTGGACTCGAGCTGGTGGGGCTGCACGCCGAGGCCCACCGACAGCGCGCCCTGCGGGTCGAAGTCGACGAGCAGGACCCTGCGGCCGTACTCGGCGAGCGCGGCCCCGAGGTTGATCGTCGACGTCGTCTTCCCGACGCCGCCCTTCTGGTTCGCCACCGCGATCACGCGGGCCGGGCCGTGCACCGACAGCGGTGCGGGCTCGGGAGCGCGCGCGCTGGTGGTCTGGGTGCCTCGCCCGTGATCCGGCGTCGGCTCGTCGCTCGGGTCGTCGAGCCTGCCCTGGGCCTCCGGCCGCGTCGGGTTCATGCGGTCTCCGGTCTCGTCGCGGGTACCGTGCCGGGTCCCGGGTCCCGGTCAGGGCCTGAGACCGCACTGCAGGAGATGTCCCCACGTGCGGCGACGTCCCCGTCGGGCCACGTCGCGGTATGGATTTCCCGGTCACCCTACCTGCGGGCGGGCGCCGTCCGGCCGACGGTGCGCCCCGGCGTGTCGCGCCTCAGCGGGCGGGCAGGACCGAGACCCCGCCCGCGCTGCTCTTCGCGGTGATCCGGTGGTCGGCACCGGGCTGGTCGGGGACGCCGACCTCGGTCGATCCGGCGGAGCTCTCGGCGGTCACCTCGTAGGCCGGACCGACCGGGACCCGGATCCCGACGCCGCCGGCGCTGGACTCCGCGGTCACGTCCGCGGCCGCCGCGGCGAAGGTCAGCTCGACCGCGCCGGCGCTGGACCTCGCCCGCACGTCGCCCGGTCCGGCACCGGTGGCGCTGACCTCGCCCGCCGACGACGTCAGGTCCAGCGCCCCGGTCAGCCCCTGGACCTCGATGCCGCCCGCACGCACGTCGACCAGCGCCGACGACGCGGCGGGCACGGTCACCGCGAGACCGGCCTGGCAGCGGTCGCTGCCCTGGTCCGGGCAGCGGACGGTGACCCGCAGGACGCCGCCGTCGACCTTCTGCTCGACCTGCGGGCGGGCCTCGCCGGTCCACCGCAGGTCCTGCTCGACCGACGCCTTCTCCCCCGCGACCAGGCGCAGCGCCCCGGCGTCGGAGTCGACCTCGACCCGGGTGACCGTCCCGTCGACGGGCTCGTTCACCGCCTCCTGCCGCTCCTGCCCGGCGGCGACACCACCGCATCCGGCCAGGAGGAGTCCGGCCGCCGCCAGTGTCGTCACCCGTGTCGCCCACGCTCCGTGCCGCATGGGTCCCGGAACGTAGTGCCCGCGCCTCTCAGCCGCGGGCGCGGGGGTGCGCGGTGGCGTAGACCTCGCGCAGCGTGTCGACGGTGACGTGGGTGTAGATCTGCGTGGTCGCGACGCTTGCGTGCCCGAGCAGCTCCTGCACCACCCGCACGTCGGCGCCGCCGGAGAGCAGGTGGGTGGCGAAGCAGTGCCGCAGGGTGTGCGGGGAGACCGCGGCGACGACGTCGCCGGGCAGCCCGGACGCCTCGGCGGCGGCGCGCAGCACGTGCCAGGCGCTCTGCCGGGACAGCCGGTTGCCGCGGGCGTTGAGCAGCAGCGCCGGGCTGCCCGTGCCCCGTCCGGCGAGGTCGGGCCGGGCCCGGACCCGGTAGGCGTCGACGGCGGCCAGCGCGGGACGCCCGACGGGCACGATCCGCTGCTTGTTCCCCTTGCCGTGCAGCAGGATCGTCCGCGCGTCCGGGTCCAGGTCGTCGAGGTCGGCGCCGACGACCTCGGAGATCCGGGCGCCGGTGGAGTACAGCAGCTCCAGCAGGGCCCGGTCGCGCAGCCCGACCGGGCCGTCGGACACGCAGCCGGCGAGGAGCTGGTCGACCTGGTCGACCGACAGCGCGGACGGCAGCCGCGAGCCCAGTGCCGGCGGCGCCACTCCGGCCGCGACGTCGGTCGGGGTGAGCCCCTCGTGCAGCGCGAACCGGTGCAGCCCGCGCACCGCGGCCAGCGCCCGCGCCGCCGAGGACGCGGCCAGCGGGCGCTCCCCCGTGCGCAGCGCCGTGACGAACGCGGCGACGTCGGCCTCGGCCACCTGGGTCAGCTCCGCGCGTCCCAGGTGGTCGAGGTGGTCGAGGTAGCGCCCGAGATCGAGCCGGTAGGAGCGCAGCGTGTTCTGCGCCCGCCCCCGCTCGACGGCCAGGTGGTCCAGGTAGTCCTCGGCCACCCGGCGCACGGTCGGCACCGTCAGTCCCGCAGGGCCGGGACGACCTCGCGCTCGAACAGCTCGATGCCCGACCGGTCGTAGGCGGCCTCGGGGAAGTAGAAGATGCCGTAGCCCATGCCGACGGCCTGCAGCGCGGAGAGCTTGTCCACGATCTGCTCCGGGGTCCCGACACCGGGCATCCCGCGGAACGCACCCAGCGCGCCCTGGGCCTTCTCCGCACCGACGATCGGCTCCAGCCGGGCGACGAGCCGGGCGAGCCGCTCCTCCACCTCGGCCTCGGTGTGCCCGATCGCGACGTTGTAGTTGGCCGAGCGGACGATGGCGTCGTAGTCGGTGCCGACGTCGCGGCAGTGGTCGGCGAGCAGCGCCGACTTGTGCCGGAAGCCGTCGAGGGTGCCGTCGAAATTGGTGTACTGCGCGTACTTCGCGGCGATCTTGAGGGTCACCTTCTCGCCGCCGCCGGCGATCCACAGCGGGATGCCGCCGTCCTGGAGCGGGCGGGGCGCGACGATGGCGTCGTCGACGGTGTAGTGCTTCCCGTGCAGGGTGGCCCGGCCCTCGCGCCAGGCCTGGGCGAAGATCTGCACGCCCTCGTCGAGCATGCCGAGCCGCTCGCCGGGCCGGGGGAAGCCGTAGCCGTAGGCGCGCCACTCGTGCTCGTACCAGCCGCCGCCGATGCCCATCTCGACGCGGCCCTTGGAGATGACGTCGGTGGTGGCGGCGACCTTCGCCAGGTACGCGGGGTTGCGGTAGGCCATGCAGGTGCACATCTGGCCCAGCCGCACCCGCTCGGTCGTCGCGGCGAAGGCGGCCATCAGGCTCCACGCCTCGTGGCAGGCCTCGTCGGTGGGCGCGGGGACGGTGTGGAAGTGGTCGTAGACCCAGACCGACTCCCAGACGTCGCCGCGGTCGGCGTGCTCGGCGAGGCCGCGCATCACGTCCCACTGGGCGGCGGGGTCGATGCCGACGAGGTCGAGACGCCAGCCCTGGGGCACGAAGAGTCCGAAACGCATGCGCAGAGCCTAGGACGGCCGTCGCGCGGCGGCCCGTGAGGGCAGTCTGCACAGTGGTCGGCCCCGGGACGGGCACATCGCCCCGTGACCGGGCTCTGACCTGCACCTACCGTTCTCGCAACCAGGCGGGAGTCGGCCCTGAGCCAGTTCCTGCTCGGCTCGACACCCGGTCTCGGGATGGGTTCTGGGACGCCTTCGTCGCCGTCACCCTCGGCGCGGTGATCCTGGAGCTGGTCTCGATCCGCGTCGGGGTCATCGGCTGCGAGGAGGGCCTGAACACCTCGCTGCTGGCCCGCTGGACCGGCTGCGGCCACGGCGGCGGCGCGCTGATCGGCGTCGCGATCGGGGGTGAGCCTCGTCGACTGGTTCGGCGTGCGGTCCGGGGTCTCGGCCGAGGGCCTGGTCACGCTGATCGGCGGGCTGCCGGTCCGGGCGTGGTCGCTGGTGTTCGGCCTGGTCGTCACCATGATCGTGCTGTGGGGCTTCGGCTCGACCGGGGTGGTACGGGTGCACCGCGGGGCGGGCGGGCCGGCCCGCACCCTCGGCGAGGCCGGGGACGCGGCCCGGCCCGAACGGGTACGCCACGTGCTCGGCGCCGACCTCGCCGACCCGGACGAGCGCCTCGCCCTGCATCGCGCGTGTCGCAGCGTGCTGTTCCACAGCTGATCGCGGCTACGGTCGGGGTATGAGCGCGGACCCGATCGGCTACGCCGAGCAGGAGGAGACGGTGCGGGCGCTGTCCCGCCACTACACGGGCGGGGCGCTGGACGTCGACGCGTTCGACGCGCGGGTGCGCCGGGCCCGGGCGGCGACGACGCGGTCGGAGCTGGCGGCCCTGTTCACCGACCTGCCCGAGCCGCACCCGGCGTCGCTCACCGGGGTGGCGCCGTCCCCGTCCGCGGCCGGCGACGACCCGGGCGGCGGTCCCGCCGGTGCGGGTCCCGCGACCACCGGTCCCACCGGCGCGGATCCCACCTCCGCAGATCCGGCCACCACCGGCGCGACCGCGCGCACCGGGACGTCCACCGGCAGCGGCTCCGCGGACGCCCACGACGACGGGCACGGCGGTGACGCCGAGCGCACCGCGCGCTTCGCGGTCCCCGGCCCGACCCGGGCCACCCCGTACCCGGATCCGTCGGGTCACCCCGCGGCGGGCCCCTACCCGGACCCGTCGCCGACGACCGCCGGTCCCCGCCCGCCGTGGCCGGCCCCCGGGGCGCCCGGGTACCCGGGCGCGGGGTACCCCGGCGGGACGTACCCGTCCGGGCCGTACCCGGACGGCGGCCCCGCGGGCATGTCCCCCGGCGGCGGGTTCCCCGGCGGGCCGGCGTGGGCGGCCGGTGCGCCGGGCTGGGCGTCCGGGCAGCCGCAGCACCCGGGCGCGGCCTACCCGCCGCACCCCGGGCCCCCGTCCTACGGCTCCTACGGCTACGACCCGACCGCGCCCTACGGCCGCGAGCCCTACTCGGGGCTGCCGTACTCGGACAAGCAGAAGATCGTGGCGGGGCTGCTGCAGCTGTTCCTGCCGTTCGGCATCGGCCGGTTCTACTCGGGCCACACCGGGCTGGCCGTCGCGCAGCTGCTGGTCACGTTCCTGACCTTCGGGATCGGTGCGATCTGGTCGTTCGTGGACGGGATCGTGGTGCTCGCCGGATCGCCCCGGGACCCGGCGGGTCGTCCGCTGCGGCCCTGACCACCGCCCGGCGCGGTCACCCGTGGGCGCCGCCGGGCGGACACCCGCCGGCCCGGCAGGCCGTCACCCGGAGACCCGGCGCGGTGACGCGTCGCCGCGGCCCGCGGTCACCCGTCGGCGCGGCGGAGGATCACTCGTCGGCGCGGCGGGCGAAGCGGAACGGGCGGTCGGCCCACTCGGCGTCGACCGGGCGCGGGTCGAACTCCCCGGCCAGCACCGCGCGGGCCGCGAGCAGCCCGGCGCAGGACACCGCGTTGACGATCTCGCCGGAGAACACCATCCCGACGGCCTCGGCGATCGGGATCCAGCGCAGCTCGAGGTCGGCCTCCTCGTCGTCGCCCAGGTCGGGGCGGGGCTTCTCGACGAGCTCGCGGGCGAGGAAGATGCGGACCGACTCGTCGGAGAACCCGGGTGAGGGCACGACGTCGAGCAGCACCGACCAGTCCGACGCCGACAGCCCGGCCTCCTCGGTCAGCTCCCGGTCGGCGGTGACCGCGGGGTCCTCCCCCGCCACGTCGAGCAGGCCGGCGGGGAGCTCCCACAGCCGTCGCCGGACGGCGTGGCGGTACTGGTGCAGCATCCGGACCCGCCCGGCCTCGTCCACCGCGACGACGGCGACCGCCCCCGGGTGCTCCAGGATCTCGCGGGTCGCGACCCGGCCGCCGGGCATGACGACGCGGTCCGACCGCAGCGCCATGACGCGGCCGGAGTAGATGTCGGTGGCCGAGCGGACCGGGAAGTCGTGCTCACCGGGGCGGGTCACCGGGTCACCGCCCGGCGGATGCGCAGTTCGATCACCCGTCGGACAGTAGTCGCCGGGCCCGGCCCGTGCGGGGCGCGCGGGCCGTGCGGGCCGCGTGCCGCGCCCGGCGGCAGGGCCCCGGGCCGCCGTGCCGGACCGGGCCACCGTCGGCGGCCCGGTCCGGTCGGGGTCAGCGGGCGGAGGTGCTCTCGGCCCGGGCCACGCCGTTGCCGCCCGCGCCGACGGCGACGTCGTCGCCCTCGACCGTCTCGGCGTCGGTGTTGTCCCGGCCGGGCAGGTGCACCGGCAGCCGGTCCTCGGCCCGGTAGCGCAGCGCCGCCTTCACGAACGCCGCGAACAGCGGGTGCGGCCGGGTCGGGCGGCTCTTGAGCTCGGGGTGCGCCTGGGTCCCGACGAAGAACGGGTGCTGCGACGACGTCAGCTCCACGAACTCCACGAGCGTCCCGTCCGGGGAGGTCCCGAACACCAGGCCCGCCTCGGTGAGCTGCTGCCGGTAGGCGTTGTTCACCTCGAAGCGGTGCCGGTGCCGCTCGGAGATCTCGCGCGACCCGTAGGCCTTCGCCGCGACCGAGCCGGGCTGCAGCACCGCCGGGTAGGCGCCCAGGCGCATGGTCCCGCCCATGTCCCGCTCGCCCGCGACGACGTCGCGCTGGGTCGCCATCGTCGAGATCACCGGGTGCGCGGTCTCCGGGTCGAACTCGGTCGAGCTGGCGTCCTCCAGGCCGGCGACGGTGCGCGCGGTCTCGATGACCATGCACTGCAGGCCCAGGCACAGCCCCAGGGTGGGGATGCGCCGGGTGCGGGCGTGGGTGATGGCGCCGAGCTTGCCCTCGATCCCGCGGATGCCGAAGCCGCCGGGGACGAGCACCCCGTCGACGCCGTCGAGCGCCTCGGCCGCGCCGGCCGGGGTCTCGCAGGAGTCCGACGGCACCCAGCGGATCGCCACCTTGGCGTGGTGGGCGAAGCCGCCGGCCCGCAGCGCCTCGGTGACCGAGAGGTAGGCGTCGGGCAGGTCGACGTACTTGCCGACCAGCGCGATCGTCGCGGTCTCCCGCGGGTGGTGGACGCGGTCGAGCAGGTCGCCCCACACGGTCCAGTCGACGTCGCGGAACGGCAGCCCCAGCCGGCGCACGACGTAGGCGTCGAGGCCCTCGCCGTGCAGCACCTTCGGGATGTCGTAGATCGACGGGGCGTCCGGGCACGCGGCGACGCCGTCGAGCTCGATGTCGCACATCAGGGAGATCTTGCGCTTCATGCCCTCGGGGATCTCCCGGTCGGCACGCAGGACCACCGCGTCGGGCTGGATGCCGATGTTGCGCAGCGCCGCGACGGAGTGCTGGGTCGGCTTGGTCTTCAGCTCGCCCGACGGCGCCAGGTACGGCACCAGCGACACGTGCAGGAAGAAGCAGTTGTCCCGGCCGACCTCGTGGCGGACCTGGCGGGCGGCCTCGACGAACGGAAGCGACTCGATGTCGCCGATGGTGCCGCCGACCTCGGTGATGACGACGTCGGGGGCCAGGCCCTCGGCGTCGGGCTCGGCCATCGCGAGGACGCGGTCCTTGATCTCGTTGGTGATGTGCGGGATCACCTGGACGGTGTCGCCGAGGTACTCGCCGCGACGCTCCTTGGCGATGACCTCGGAGTAGACCTGGCCGGTGGTGACGTTGGCCCGCCCGGCGAGGTCACGGTCCAGGAACCGCTCGTAGTGGCCGACGTCGAGGTCGGTCTCGGCACCGTCCTCGGTGACGAACACCTCGCCGTGCTGGAACGGGTTCATGGTCCCGGGGTCGACGTTCAAGTAGGGGTCGAGCTTCTGCATGGTGACGCGAAGCCCGCGCGCGGTGAGCAACTGACCGAGACTGGAGGCGGTCAGGCCCTTACCCAGCGAGGACGCGACCCCACCGGTGACGAAGAGATGACGGGTGGCGCGAGTCTGCACGGAGTTTCAGCCTACCGATCGGTCAAGGGGCGGCGGGAACCGGCCCCACCGTTCCGGCCCCGGAACCGTAGCGGCCGGTGCCTCCTGCCTGTCGTTCGGCGAGCGCGAGCACGGTCGCGACCCGCCCGGCCCCGGTACCGACGCCGTCGACGGTGGCGAGGCGTCCCACCGGACCGGCCCCGGACGAGCGGGCGGCGGCGACGGCCGAACCGTCCGCGGCGTCCCGCCCGGCCAGCACGGCTCCCGCCCCACGACGGTCGAGCTCCGCGGCCAGTGCCGCCGCGGTGGACGCCGAGGCGCCGGCGTCCACGCCGGAGTACGCGGCACCGGTGACGACGACGGCCACCCGCCCGGCCGCGGGACTGCCCTGCGGTGCCTCGGCGAAGCCGCCGCCGGCGAGCCCGGCGAGCACCGCGCCGGCCCCGTCCGGGGCGGGTGCGGGGCCGTCGGGCGGGGCCAGCAGCGCGGAGCCGAGCAGGCCCCCGGCGAGCGCACCGGCGTCGGTGGCGGTGGGGAGCTGGGCCCCCGACGGCAGCAGCCGTGCGGACAGGTCGCGCAGCTGGTCGGCGCGGGCCGGGTCGGTGACGGCCGGGGTGAGCACGACCTCCCCCGCGACGCTGCCCCCCGCGGCGACGACGAGCTCCGCGACCGCGCGCGTGTCGGCCGGGTCGGCACCGAGCGCCACGACGGTCACGGGCACCCCGGTGAGCTTCCCGCGCACCAGATCGGGTCCGACGCGGCCGGCGAACTCGTCACTGGCGTGCAGCTGCGCGGCCAGGGTGTCGCGTTCGACGCTCAGCCGGGCGGTCTCGCCCGTGTCCGTCCCCGAGGCCGCGACGTCGGCGATGCGCTGCGGCAGCCCGACGACGGCGAGGACGAACCCGGCCGCGAGGGCCAGCACGAACACCGCGACCAGGGCGATGCGGTGGTGGCGCCGCGAGATCACGCCGGGAACCATCCGGCGACCAGGGCCCGCAGGCTCTCCAGCACGCCACGCAGCCACTCCAGCACCGCGGGGCCGCCGCCGGACACGAGCACGGCGACGACGACCGCGACCACCGCGGCCGCGACGAGCAGCAGCAGCGGGGCGAACGAGGTCCGGCTCCGGTACATCTGGGCGATCATCGCGCCGTCGACGACGCTGCCCCCCGCCTGCAGCCGGGTCAGGAACGTCGAGGCGTTGCTGCCCGACCGCCCGCGGTCGAGGAACTCCCCCATCGACGCCGACAGCCCGACCGTGACGATCATCGAGGCGCCGCGGTGGTGGGCGAGCAGCAGGGCGAGGTCCTCGGGGTTGGCCATCGACGGGAACGTCACGGCGCTGGCGCCCAGGTCCTGCACACGGTGCAGCCCCGGGGCGTGCCCGTCGGGGAATGCCGGGACGACGACGTCGGCGCCGCTGGTCAGCGCCTGGTTCGACACCTCGGACGGGTCGGCGACGATGAGGTCCGGGCGGTGGCGCGCGTTGAGCAGCGCGTCCGCGCCCGCCCCGACGCCGACGAGCACCGGCCGGTACTCCTTGATGTAGGTCTTGAGCCGCTTCAGCACGGCGAGGTGCTCGAACCCGGCGGCGACGACGAGCACCGGCCGCCCGTCGAGGGCGACATCGACCTCGGGAACGCCGTGCCCGTCGAGGAGCAGCGAGCGCTCGCGGCGCATGAACTCGATGGTGTTCGCGGCGAACGCCTCGAGCTGGTGGGTCAGGCCCTGCTTGGCCTCGTCCAGGGCGTCGGCGACGGTGTCCTCGGTCTGCTCGCGACCCTCGCACAGCGGCTGTTCGCCGGTGTAGAGCACGCCGTCGTGCAGCCGCACCCGGATGCCGTCCTTGACCGCGCGCAGGGTGTCGGGACCGCAGTCGTCGACGAGCGGGATGCCCGCCTCGACGAGCACCTGCGGGCCGAGGTTCGGGAACCGGCCGGAGATCGACGGGGCGGCGTTGACGACCGCGGCGACCCGGGCGGCGACGAGCGCGTCCGCGGTCGCCCGGTCCAGGTCGACCTGGTCGATCACGGCGATGTCGCCGGGGCGCAGGCGCCGCAGCACCGACTCGATGCGGCGGTCGGCGCGGGCCGGGCCGGTCAGGCCCGGCAGCTCCGGTCGGGAACGATGCAGCAGGCCGGACAGCTTCATGTGGCGCACTGTGACAGGTGGGGCGTCCGTGACCACGCAGGCACGCCGCGCGAGACCGCGACGTCACCGGCCCGGACGATCCCCCGTCGCCCCCCGGGTGGCGGCGCCCGGAGCACCCGCGCCGCTCACCCACAGCGACGGCAGGCCGCCCGGGCGGCCGTCGGCCGGGCCCGCTCAGCCGGCCCGGGCGACCCGGCGGCGCCGCGATGCGGCGGAGGGACGACCCGCGGCAGCGTCCGGGTCGACGCCGCGGGAGTCGGTGCCGCGGGAGTCGGTGCCGCGCGGCCCGGGGACCGCACCCTCCGCCGGCGCGGTCGCGGCGCCGGTGTCCGTGTCCTGCACGGTCCGGCCGCGCCGGGACTGCGCGCGACGCGACCGGGCCTCGGCGAGGTCCGCGGGCCGTGCCGCCGCGCGGTCGGCCTCCCGGTGCGCGGTCGCGGCGCTGAGCAGCTCCTCCGCGTGCGCGCGGCCGGTGTCGGTGTCGTCCATCCCGGCCAGCATCCGTGCCAGCTCCCCGGTGCGCTCCTCCTCGGTGAGCCGCCGCACGCTGGAGCGGGTGACCCCCGCCCCGGACGCCTTCTGCACCACGAGGTGCCGGTCGGCGTACGCAGCGACCTGCGGCAGGTGGGTGACGACGATGACCTGGTGGCGGGCCGCGAGCTGCGCGAGCCGGCGGCCGATCTCCACCGCGGCCCGGCCGCCGACGCCGGCGTCGACCTCGTCGAACACCATGGTCGGCACCGGGTCGGCCCCGGCGAGCGCGACCTCCAGGGCCAGCATGACCCGGGACAGCTCACCGCCGGAGGCGCCCTTGTGCAGCGGCTGGGCCACCGCCCCGGCGTGCGGGACGAGCCGGATCTCGACCTCGTCGACGCCGCTGGACCCGGCCTGGCAGCGCCGCCCGCCGACCTCGAGCACCGGCCCGGTGTCGGCGGCGGGCCGCGGCTGCACGCCGACCTGCAGCGTCGCGTCCTTCATGGCGAGCCCGGCGAGTTCCGCCGTGGTCGCCTCGGCCAGCCGGGACGCGGCGGCGGTGCGCGCCGCGGTGACCGCGGCGGCGTGACCGGCCAGCTCACCGGCGAGCGCGTCACGGCGGGCCGACAGCTCGGCGAGCGCCTCGTCGGAGGTGTCGAGCCCGGACAGCCGCTCGCGGGCGGTGTCCGCCCAGGCCAGCACGCCGTCGGTGTCCGCCGCGTACTTGCGGGTGAGTGCCTTGAGCTCGGCCTGGCGGGTCAGGACGCGGGACAGCAGCTCGGGGTCGGCGTCGAGCCGGTCGAGGTAGCCGCTCAGCTCGGCCGCGGCGTCGGCGAGCACCGCGATGGCCTCGGTGAGGCGCGGGCCGAGCTCCTCCAGCGCGGGGTCGCCGCTGCCCTCGGCGAGCCCCTTGGCCTGCCCGGCGAGCCCGACCGCGCCGGGGGCCTCGCCGTCGTCCGAGCCGGACAGCGCGAGGTGTGCGCTCTCGGCGGCGGCTCGCAGGTCGTCGGCCTCGGCCATCCGGCGGGCCTGTTCGACGAGCTCGCGGTCCTCACCGGGCTGCGGGTCGGCGGCCTCGATCTCGGCGAGACCGTGGCGCAGCAGGTCCGCCTCCTGGGCGAGCCGGCGGGCGTTGTCCCGCCGCTCGGCGAGCTCGGTGACCACCTGCAGCCACTCGGTGCGCACCGTCCGGTAGGCGGCCAGCGGGACCGCGACGGGGTCCCCGGCGAAGCGGTCGAGCAGGGCCCGCTGGTCGGAGCCGCGCAGCAGCCGCAGCTGGTCGTTCTGCCCGTGCACGGCGAGCTGGGTCTCGGCGAGCCTGCCCAGCACCCCGTTGGGCACCGACCGGCCGCCCAGGTGGGCCCGGGAGCGCCCGTCGGCCGACACGGTGCGGGCCGCGATCAGCGACCCGTCGTCGTCGGCCTCGGCGCCCACCTCCTCGGCCAGTTCCAGCGCCCCCGGCGAGGCCGCGAACCGGCCCTCGACGACGGCGCGGCGCGCCCCGGCCGACACCCGCGAGGACTCCGCGCGGCCACCGCCGAGGAGGTTCAGCCCGGTCACGACCATGGTCTTCCCGGCGCCGGTCTCACCGGTGAGCACGGTCAGGCCCGGGTCGAGTTCCAGGGTCGCGTCGTCGATCACGCCGAGGCCCTGGATCCGCATCTCGGACAACATGCGTGGGACCATACGTTCGAACACCGACAGCGTTCGAGCCCCGACACGCGAACGGCACCGAACGGATGTTCCCGTGCGCCGAACGGTCGATCAGGTGTTCGAACCCGGTGGCTGGGTCCGGGCCCCGCGCCAGCCCCGGACGGGCAGGTCGAACTTGCGGACGAGCCGGTCGGCGAAGGGCTGCGCGGCCAGGCGCACCATCCGCACGGGCTCCGACGCGCGGCGCAGCTCCACCCGGGCCCCGGGCGGCACCGCGACGGTGCGACGGCCGTCGCAGTCCAGCACGGCGGACGGGCCGTCGGCGGACACCTCGATCGCGACGGTGCTCTCCGGCGCGATCACCATCGGCCGGGCGAACAGGGCGTGTGCGTTGCTGGGGACCACCAGCAGTGCCTGCACCTGCGGCCAGATCAGCGGCCCGCCCGCGGAGAAGGCGTAGGCGGTCGAGCCGGTCGGGGTGGAGCAGAGCACCCCGTCGCAGCCGAAGGAGGACACCGGGCGACCGTCGACCTCGAGGACGACCTCGAGGATGCGGCCGCGGGTGGTCTTCTCGACGACGGCCTCGTTCAGCGCCCACGCCCGGCCGAGCACCTGCCCGGCGGCGGTGACGACGGCCTCGAGGGTGGTCCGTTCCTCGACCTCGTAGTCGCCGTCGGCGAGCTTCTGCAGCGCCTCGGGCAGCGTGTCCTCCTCGGCCTCGGCGAGGAAACCGACGTGGCCGAGGTTGACGCCCAGCAGGGGCACGCCGGCGTGGCGGGCGAGGTCGGCGGCGCGCAGCAGGGTGCCGTCACCGCCGAGCACCAGGACCGCCTCGGCGCCGCGGGCGCACTCGGGGCTCCCGGGGACCGGGACCGGCTCGTAGCCCGCCGGGACGTCGGGGTCCGCGGCGAGCTCGGCCCACTCGTCGGCGAGCACCCGGGTGCGCAGGCCGAGCCGCCCGAGCTCGCCCATCACGTGCAGCGCGGTCTTGCGGTTGGTGGGCCGCCCGGTGTGCAGGACCAGCAGGACCTCCCTCATGCGGGGCCGTCCGCGACCGCGGCGGCCAGCATCGGCGCGAGCTCGGGCTGCTCGGGGGCGCCGCCGGCCGGGCCGGCGGCGGGCCGGCGCAGGTGCAGGAAGTATTCCACGTTGCCCGACGGGCCGGGCAGCGGACTCGCGGTCGCGCCGAGGACGTGCAGCCCGGCTGCGGCGGCGGCGGTCGCGACCCCGTGCAGCGCCTCGGTGCGCAGGCCCGGGTCCCGTACGACCCCGCCGGAGCCGAGTCGGTCCTTCCCGACCTCGAACTGTGGTTTCACCATGGGCAGCAGGTCGCCTCCGGGCGCGGTGCAGGCGGCGAGGGCCGGCAGCACGGTGCGCAGCGAGATGAACGACAGGTCGGCGACGGTCAGGTCGACCGTCCCGCCGATCTGCTCCGGTTCGAGGGCCCGGACGTTGGTGCGGTCGTGCACGTGGACGCGCTCGTCGGACTGCAGCCGCCACACCAGCTGGCCGTACCCGACGTCGACGGCGACGACCTCGGCCGCCCCGCGGGTGAGCAGCACGTCGGTGAAGCCGCCGGTGGAGGCGCCGGCGTCGAGGCAGCGCCGCCCGGCGGGGTCGACGTCGGTGAACGCGTCGAGGGCGCCGAGCAGCTTCTTGGCACCGCGGGAGGCCCAGTCGGGTTCGCCGTCGTCGTCCGGGCGGACGAGGACGGGTGCGTCCCGGTCCACCACGGTGGCGGGCTTCGCCGCCGGCATGCCGTTGACGACGACCCGGCCTGCGGCGATCAGCTCGGCGGCCTGGCCGCGGGAGCGGGCGAGCTTGCGGCGGACGAGCTCGGCGTCCAGCCGGGCGCGGGTGGGGCCCATCGTCACTCCCGTTCCGAGCCGGCGCTCAGCGCGCGGCCGAGCGCGGCGTGCACCCGCTCGAACGCGGCCGGGTGCTCGGAGACCGGACGGTCGTCCAGCGCGTCGAGCGCCGCGACGGCCGCGTCGACCTCGGCACGCAGGGCCGCGACGGGGCGGTCCTGCTCGGGCCGCGGGTCGCCCGGACGGGGTCCGGGTGCGGGAACGCTCATGGATGATCTCCGGGGACGGGGTTCTGACGCCACGGTAGCCGACGGTCCCCACCGCGGCCGCGACGCGGCGTCACCGCCCTGGCCGCTCCGCCAGGCCGAGGTCCGCCAGTGCCGCGGCGGCGGCCGCACCGTCGGGGCGGACGTCGTGGACGCCCTGCTCCCAGGCCACCGCGCACAGGGCACGCAGCGCGTCCACCATGGGTTCGGGCCCGTCCCCGTCGCCGGACAGCACGAGCGTGCCGCCGTCGGCGCGGACGTCCCAGCCGGGCCGCGGCCCGGGGGCCAGCTCGTCCGGTGGGCGGGTGAGCGCGGCGAGGTCGGCGCCGATGTGGGTGGGCCGCAGCTCCGGGGCGGCGGCGAGCAGCTCCGCGGCGCCGCTGACCCCGGTCAGGACCATCAGCGACGGGGCGCCCATGGCGTTGGCACCCTCGATGTCGGTGTCGAGGCGGTCCCCGATGACGAGCGGGGCCCGCGCGTCGCCGCACCCCTCGCGGAGCAGCCGGGCGGCGGGCTTGCCCGCCACCTGCGGCCGCGCCCCGGTCGCCGTCCGCACGACCTGGACCATCGAGCCGTTGCCGGGCAGCGCCCCGCGCTCGGTGGGCAGGGTGGGATCGACGTTGGAGGCGACCCACAGTGCTCCGGCCCGGACGGCGACGACCGCCTCGGCCAGGATCCGCCACCCGGTGTCGGGCGAGTGCCCCTGGACGACGGCGTCCGCGCCCTCGGCGTCACCGACGACGGCGAGCCCGCGGGCCCGGACCTCGTCGGCCAGCGCCGACGTGCCGACGACCAGCACCCGCGCGCCCGGCGGGAGCTGCTCGGCCAGCATCGCGGCCGCGGCCTGTGAACTGGTGCGGACGTCCTCGACGCGCGCCGGGAAGCCGAGCTCGGCGAGGTGCGCCGCGACGTCGGCGGGGCTGCGCGAGGCGTTGTTGGTGACGTATACCGTGGGCACGCCGCGGTCCGCCGCCCCGCGCACCGCCTCGACGGCCCCCGGGACGACCTCGGGGCCCCGGTAGAGGGTGCCGTCGAGGTCGGCCAGGAGGACGTCGTGGCGGGACAGGAGGTCGTCGGTCACCGGTCGCCGGCCCCGGTGTCCCGGTCCTGCTGGTGGTCCGTGGCGGGAGCCGCCCCGGAGGCGTCCTGCTCCTCGGCCACGGCGCCTCCGTCGGTCGCGTCGGTGTCGCCGCGGACCTCGTCGGTCCCGTCGGTGTCGGTCCCGTCGGCGCTCGGGGCGTCGGCCCCGGACGCGTCGTCGGCGCCGGGATCGCCGACCGCGCCGGCGTGGTCGTCGGCGTCGATCCGGCCGGACGGCGCCGGGGCGTCGGTGTGCGGCGCCTCGGCGTGGTCGTCGGCGGCCGGGGGCACGTCCTCCCAGCCGACGGAGAGCTCGTCGTCGGCGCCCTCGAGCTCGTCACCGGTCAGCTCGGCGATTCGCGCGGCGGCGTCGGTCTCCCGGTGCTGGTCGGCGTCGTGGGCGTGGACGAACCACTGCACGGCCTCCGACTCCCGGCCCGCGGCGAGCAGGTTGTCGGCGTAGGCGTAGAACAGCCGGGCGCTCCACGGATCGCGGCGGACCGGGTCGAGCTCGGGGACCTGGAGCCCGACGACGGCGGCGTCGGCCTCGCCCAGGTCGCGCCGGGCTCCCGCGGCGACGATGAGCAGCTCGATCCGCTCCTCGTGGCCGAGGTCGCGGGCCTCCGGGCTGCGGGCCAGGTCGAGAGCACGCTCGGGACGGCCGAGGGCGCGCTCGATGTCGGCCATGACGTGCACGTGCCCCGGTCCGCCGCCCATCCGGCGGGCGGCGCGGAACTCGCCGAGAGCCTCGTTCCACTCCCCCGCGTGGTAGGCGACGATGCCGGCGGCCTCCCGGACGACGGCGATCCGCGACGCCCGGCGCCGCGCGTAGCGCACGTGTTCGAGCGCCTGCACGGCGTCCTCGTCGACGAGCAGCCCCGCGGCGACGAGGTGCCGCGCCACGACCTCGGCGGCCTCCTTCTGGAGGCCGCGCAGGTCCCGGCGCACGCTCGGGTCGAGCTCGGCGGCCGTCACCGAGTCCGGCAGGTCCGGCTCGGCGACGAAGGTCCGCTCGGCCGACTCCGGGATCGCCCGTCGCGGACGGGCGTCGCGGTCACGGCGGTCGTCGCGGCCACGGTCGTTCCGGCCACGGTCGTCGCGCCTGCGGTCGTCACGGTCGTCGCGCCTGCGGTCGTCACGGCCGGAGCGCGGGCCCCGGTCGTCCCGGCCGCCACGCGGGCCACGGTCGTCACGCTCCCGGCGCGGGCCACGGTCGTCACGGTCACGGAGCGGGCCACGGTCGTCACGGTCACGGAGCGGGCGACGCTCGTCGCGCCCGACGGGACGCTCGGCACGGTCGGTGCGCGGACCGTCGACGGTGTCGCCGCCCGATCCGGTCGTGCCCGGGGCGGTCCCGGCGCGGTCGACGGCGTCGGCCCCGGTACCGGCCCCGCGGGCGTCGGTCACGGGGGTGTCGGTCCGGTCCCCGCTGCCGGACCGGGGGTCGTCGGGCGCGGTGCTGCCCGTGCCGACCGCGTCGTCGGTGGGCTCGTCGCGGGTGACCGGCGCGTCGGCCGCCTCCGCGGGCGGGGTCTCGGGAACCCGGGCAGCGGTGTCGGAGGCGGTTGCGCCGGTCGACGTGGCCGCCTCCCGTGTGTCGGTCATCGACGGCGTCACGGCAGGCGCGTCACCGGCCGGCTCGGCCTGCACCGCGGCCGGCTGCGCGACGTCCCGGGGCTCGACGGCCGCAGACCGCTCGGCCGGGCGGTCGTGCGACGGGCGCTCCTCGCGGGCGCGGTACGGGCGGTCGTCCCGGTCCCGGGACGAGCTGCGCCGGTCGTCGCGATCGCGGGGCGCGCGGTCGTCACGGTTCCGGTGGGGACGGGCGCCACGGTCGTCGTCGCGCTGCGGACGGGGGCCACGGTCGTCACGACCACCGAAGGAACGGCCGCCACGGTCGTCACGGTCCCGGGACGGCCGACCGGCCCGGTCGTCGCGGTCACGGAACGAACGGCCACCGCGGTCGTCGTCGCGCTGCGGACGGGCGCCACGGTCGTCACGGCCACCGAAGGAACGGGCACCGCGGTCGCCGGACGGACGTCCCCCGCGGTCGTCACGGTCGCGGAACGAACGGCCACCGCGGTCGTCGTCGCGCTGCGGACGGGCGCCACGGTCGTCACGGCCACCGAAGGAACGGCCGGCGCGGTCGTCACGGTCGCGGAAGGAGCGGGCACCACGGTCGTCACGGTCCCCGGAGGGCCGACCGCCACGGTCGTCACCGCCACGGAACGGACGGCTGCCCCGGTCGTCACTGCCCCGGGCGGGACGGCGGTCGTCTCGGCCGCCGAAGGAGCGACCGTCACGGCCCCCGGACGGACGCTCCCCGCGGTCGTCGCGACCGGGGAAGGAACGCCCGCCACGGTCCTCGCGACCGGAGAACGAGCGGCCACCACGGTCGTCACGGCCGGAGGAGGGACGACCGGCGCGGTCGTCGCGGTCCCGGTACGAGCGCCCGCCGCGGTCGTCGTCGCGCTGCGGACGGGGGCCACGGTCGTCACGGTCACGGTAGGGACGGCGGTCGTCACGGCCCCCGGAGGGCCGGCCACCGCGGTCGTCGCGGCCACCCCGGAACGAGTCACGCCGGCCGGTGCCGCCGGAACGGCGGTCGTCGTCGCGGGCGGGACGACGGTCGTCGTCACGACGCGGCCCGCGGTCGGAGCGGTCGTCGCCGCGGAAGCCGCTGTCGCGCCGGCCGGTGTCGCGTCCACCCCGGTCGGACCAGGAGCGGCCCTCGGTGCGGCGCTCGCCCGGACGTCCCCGGTCGTCGCGCGCACGGTCGCCGCCGCCACGGGTGCCCCGGTCGTCGCGACGCGTGCGGTCGTCGCCGTCGCGGCGCCGTCCCCGCTGGTCGTCACCACGCGACCATCCCGACCCGCTGCGCGAACCGCGCTCCTCGCCTGCCCGGCCGTTGCCGGGACGTTCCCCGTCCGTCACGTGGTCAGGGTACAAACCAACACCGTCACTTCCGCGGTCGGCGACCGCACTGGGCGAACCGGTCCGCGCAGAGAGGCGGACACGGCTGCAGACATACGAAAAAAGGGGAGTCCACAGCGGCTTCTACACCGTTGCGGACTCCCCTTTCAGAGGTTGAATGTCGGCGGCGACCTACTCTCCCACACCCTGGCGAGTGCAGTACCATCGGCGCTGGAAGGCTTAGCTACCGGGTTCGGAATGGGACCGGGCGTTTCCCTACCGCAATGACCACCGACAACACTATCCAACTATCACCCCACCCCGAACCCGGGGACAGGGGGTCGAGCACACACACCGACTCCACACCGGCCCGGGCATACCCGGGGGGAAGGTGTGGATGGTTGTGGACTCAGGGTCACACAGTGGATGCGAACAACTCGTTGTGGCAAGCCCTCGGCCTATTAGTACCGGTCAACTCCACCCCTCACAGGGCTTCCATCTCCGGCCTATCAACCCAGTCATCTACTGGGAGCCTTACCCACTCGAAGGTGGTGGGAGACCTCATCTTGGAACAGGCTTCCCGCTTAGATGCCTTCAGCGGTTATCCCTCCCGAACATAGCCAACCAGCCGTGCCCCTGGCGGGACAACTGGCACACCAGAGGTTCGTCCGTCCCGGTCCTCTCGTACTAGGGACAGCCTTCCTCAAGTCTCCAACGCGCGCGGCGGATAGGGACCGAACTGTCTCACGACGTTCTAAACCCAGCTCGCGTACCGCTTTAATGGGCGAACAGCCCAACCCTTGGGACCTACTCCAGCCCCAGGATGCGACGAGCCGACATCGAGGTGCCAAACCATGCCGTCGATATGGACTCTTGGGCAAGATCAGCCTGTTATCCCCGGGGTACCTTTTATCCGTTGAGCGACACCCCTTCCACAAGGTGGTGCCGGATCACTAGTCCCGACTTTCGTCCCTGCTCGACCCGTCAGTCTCACAGTCAAGCTCCCTTGTGCACTTACACTCAACACCTGATTGCCAACCAGGCTGAGGGAACCTTTGGGCGCCTCCGTTACTCTTTGGGAGGCAACCGCCCCAGTTAAACTACCCACCAGGCACTGTCCCTGAACCAGATCATGGCCCGAGGTTAAGACACCCAATTCGACCAGAGTGGTATTTCAACAACGACTCCACCACCACTGGCGTGATAGCTTCACAGTCTCCCACCTATCCTACACAAGCCGAACCGAGCACCAATACCAAGCTATAGTAAAGGTCCCGGGGTCTTTCCGTCCTGCCGCGCGTAACGAGCATCTTTACTCGTAGTGCAATTTCGCCGAGTCTGTGGTCGAGACAGCGCCCAAGTCGTTACGCCATTCGTGCAGGTCGGAACTTACCCGACAAGGAATTTCGCTACCTTAGGATGGTTATAGTTACCACCGCCGTTTACTGGCGCTTAAATTCTCCGCTTCGCCCCGAAGAGCTAACAGGTCCTCTTAACGTTCCAGCACCGGGCAGGCGTCAGTCCGTATACATCGTCTTGCGACTTCGCACGGACCTGTGTTTTTAGTAAACAGTCGCTTGGGCCTGGTCTCTGCGACCGGCCGTCCCTAGCCCGCAAGGAGCCTCAAGACAACCGGCCCTCCTTCTCCCGAAGTTACGGAGGTATTTTGCCGAATTCCTTAACCACAGTTCGCTCGATCGCCTCGGTATTCTCTACCTGACCACCTGTGTCGGTTTGGGGTACGGGCCGCAACAGCACTCGCTAGAGGCTTTTCTCGACAGCATGGGATCACCCTCTTCGCCTCAATCGGCTACGCATCACCTCTCACCCTTTGATGAGCCCCGGATTTACCTAGGACTCGGGCTACAGGCTTACACCACGACAACCACCGCGTGGCGGAGCTACCCTCCTGCGTCACCCCATCACTTGCCTACTACCAGATCGGATCCCACGCTCCCCCACAAACAACACTCCCGAAGGAACGAAGGTGGGTTCGGATGGTTAGCATCACCAGCCTCGGCATGGACGCACTATCACGAGCACGGGAATATCAACCCGTTGTCCATCGACTACGCCTGACGGCCTCGCCTTAGGTCCCGGCTCACCCTGGGCGGAACAACCTGGCCCAGGAACCCTTGGTCATCCGGCGGCAGAGATTCTCACTCTGCATTCGCTACTCATGCCTGCATTCTCACTCCCACACCCTCCACCCGTAAATCACTCCCGGGCTTCACCAGATGCAGGACGCTCCCCTACCCAACAACACCTAAGTGTCATTGCCACGGCTTCGGCGGTGCGCTTGAGCCCCGCTACATTGTCGGCGCAGGACCACTTGACCAGTGAGCTATTACGCACTCTTTCAAGGGTGGCTGCTTCTAAGCCAACCTCCTGGTTGTCCGGGCGATCCCACATCCTTTCCCACTTAGCGCACGCTTAGGGGCCTTAGCCGGTGATCTGGGCTGTTTCCCTCTCGACCACGAAGCTTATCCCCCGCAGTCTCACTGCCGCGCTCTCACTCACCGGCATTCGGAGTTTGGCTGACTTCGGTAAGCTTGTCGGCCCCCTAGGCCATCCAGTGCTCTACCTCCGGTGAGAAACACACGACGCTGCACCTAAATGCATTTCGGGGAGAACCAGCTATCACGAAGTTTGATTGGCCTTTCACCCCTACCCACAGCTCATCCCCCAGGTTTTCAACCCTGGTGGGTTCGGGCCTCCACGACGTCTTACCGACGCTTCACCCTGGCCATGGGTAGATCACTCCGCTTCGGGTCTACACCCCGCGACTCAGACGCCCTATTCGGACTCGCTTTCGCTACGGCTACCCCACACAGGTTAACCTCGCCACGAAGCATAACTCGCAGGCTCATTCTTCAAAAGGCACGCCATCACCCCGAAAGGCTCTGACGGCTTGTAAGCACACGGTTTCAGGTACTATTTCACTCCCCTCCCGGGGTACTTTTCACCTTTCCCTCACGGTACTTGTCCGCTATCGGTCATCAGGTAGTATTTAGGCTTGACGGGTGGTCCCGCCAGATTCACAGCGAATTTCACGGGCTCGCTGCTACTCGAGAACACGCCCACAACAGAACCCAGTGTTTTCGCGTACGGGGCTATCACCCACTACGGCCGACCATCCCAGAGTCGTTCCGCTAACACAGGCACTTGCTGTCCCACCCTCGGCAGAAGATGAACGACACGTCTCACAACCCCGCACCCGCAACGCCTGCCGGCTTGACACGGACACGGTTTAGCCTCTTCCGCTTTCGCTCGCCACTACTCACGGAATCACTATTGTTTTCTCTTCCTGTGGGTACTGAGATGTTTCACTTCCCCACGTTCCCTCCACGCACCCTATGAATTCAGGTACGGGTAACGCCCCATGACGGGCGCTGGGTTTCCCCATTCGGACACCCTCGGATCACAGCTCGGTTGACAGCTCCCCGAGGCCTATCGCGGCCTCCCACGTCCTTCATCGGCTCCTGATGCCCAGGCATCCACCATGTGCTCTTAACAACTTGACCACAACAAGATGCTCGCATCCACTATGCAACACTCAACCCACAACCACACCCAACCAAGAAACAACCACCACCCACACACGCAGGCGTTAGGAAGCCCTCAACCAGAGCGGCCAAAGAAAACAACCCCAGCTCCGAAGAACCACAAGATGTCCTCTCAGGACCCAACAGTGTGCCAAGCCAAACGGTCCGACGTACTGCGTTCCACCCAACGCACCCGACCCACGAACGAGGCCGCAAATGCGATTCAATGAAGGAACCACAGACTCACCATGAGCAGAACTCACAGAGCATCGTGGCGCCCCATCACATGATGGGACTCCTTAGAAAGGAGGTGATCCAGCCGCACCTTCCGGTACGGCTACCTTGTTACGACTTCGTCCCAATCGCCAGTCCCACCTTCGACAGCTCCCTCCACAAGGGTTGGGCCGCCGGCTTCGGGTGTTACCAACTTTCGTGACGTGACGGGCGGTGTGTACAAGGCCCGGGAACGTATTCACCGCAGCGTTGCTGATCTGCGATTACTAGCGACTCCAACTTCACGGGGTCGAGTTGCAGACCCCGATCCGAACTGAGACTCACTTTAAGGGATTCGCTCCACCTCACGGTCTCGCAGCCCTCTGTATGAGCCATTGTAGCATGTGTGAAGCCCTGGACATAAGGGGCATGATGACTTGACGTCATCCCCACCTTCCTCCGAGTTGACCCCGGCAGTCTCCCATGAGTCCCCACCATTACGTGCTGGCAACATGGAACAAGGGTTGCGCTCGTTGCGGGACTTAACCCAACATCTCACGACACGAGCTGACGACAGCCATGCACCACCTGCACACCAACCACAAGGGAAGCCCTATCTCTAGGGATGTCTGGTGCATGTCAAACCCAGGTAAGGTTCTTCGCGTTGCATCGAATTAATCCACATGCTCCGCCGCTTGTGCGGGCCCCCGTCAATTCCTTTGAGTTTTAGCCTTGCGGCCGTACTCCCCAGGCGGGGCGCTTAATGCGTTAGCTGCGGCACAGAAACCGTGGAATGGTCCCCACACCTAGCGCCCAACGTTTACGGCGTGGACTACCAGGGTATCTAATCCTGTTCGCTCCCCACGCTTTCGCTCCTCAGCGTCAGTATCGGCCCAGAGACCCGCCTTCGCCACCGGTGTTCCTCCTGATATCTGCGCATTTCACCGCTACACCAGGAATTCCAGTCTCCCCTGCCGAACTCAAGTGATGCCCGTATCGACCGCACGCTCAGAGTTAAGCCCCAAGTTTTCACGGCCGACGCGACACACCGCCTACGAGCTCTTTACGCCCAATAATTCCGGACAACGCTCGCACCCTACGTGTTACCGCGGCTGCTGGCACGTAGTTGGCCGGTGCTTCTTCTCCAGGTACCGTCAATCGCTCTTCGTCCCTGGCGAAAGAGGTTTACAACCCGAAGGCCGTCATCCCCCACGCGGCGTCGCTGCGTCAGGCTTCCGCCCATTGCGCAATATTCCCCACTGCTGCCTCCCGTAGGAGTCTGGGCCGTGTCTCAGTCCCAGTGTGGCCGGTCGCCCTCTCAGGCCGGCTACCCGTCACCGCCTTGGTAGGCCATCACCCCACCAACAAGCTGATAGGCCGCGGGCCCATCCCCCACCGAAAAAACTTTCCACCACCAACCATGCGATCAGTGGTCCTATCCGGTATTAGACCCAGTTTCCCGGGCTTATCCCAGAGTGGAGGGCAGGTCACCCACGTGTTACTCACCCGTTCGCCGCTCGTGTACCCCCGAAAGGGCCTTACCGCTCGACTTGCATGTGTTAAGCACGCCGCCAGCGTTCGTCCTGAGCCAGGATCAAACTCTCCAACAAAACCCTGACTTGCAACAAACAACTAGCCACAACACCCGACGGGATCGAATGCTGCAACCAAACAAACAATTTGGCACAAAACGCCAAACCGAATCAAAATAGCTCGACACACTGTTGAGTTCTCAAAAGACACCCGCACTCGAGGACCGGACCTGATGACCGTCGCCCCGGGGCGCCAGAGTCGGCCTCGCTAGGAGGCAACTCTCTTATGCTACGTGTACCGGAGAGCAGCGTCAAACCTTACTCCGGGCGGCCGGATCTCCACCGAGATGGAGTTCGTGGGCCGTCGCCTCCGGGCCGGATCAGCGTCCCTGGCCTCTCGGCCGGTCTCGCTCTCGTCCGTCCCGTCCTGGCGACAACGAGAAAGTTACAGGACTGCCCGGAGGCGATTCACAGGGGGGTACCTGTTCAGCGTTTCCGCAGGTCAGCGGCCGATCATGCCGATCCGACCCGCACACCGGCCAGGTTGCGCTTCCCCCGCCGCACCACCAGCCAGCCGCCGTCGAGGACGTCCCCGGCACCCGGGACCCACTCCTCGTCGACGACCTTGACGTTGTTGACGTACGCCCCGCCCTCCTTCACGGCGCGGCGCGCGGCTCCCTTGCTGTCGGTCAGACCGGTGGCGACGAGCAGGTCGACGATCGTGTCGGCCGGGCCTGCGTCGGCCGTCGGCACCTCGGCGAGCGCAGCACCGAGGGTGGCCGCGTCCAGGTCGGTGAGCTCCGCGCGGCCGAACAGGGCCTGGCTCGCCGTCGTCACCTGCTTCGTCTGCTCCTCGCCGTGCACCAGCGTCGTCAGCTCGGCGGCGAGACGTCGCTGCGCGCCACGCAGATGCGGCTTCTCGGCGAGCTGGGTCTCCAGTGCCTCGATCTCGGCGCGGTCGAGGAAGGTGAACAGCTTGAGGTAGGTGATCGCGTCGGCGTCGGCGACGTTCACGAAGTACTGGTACCAGGCGTACGGCGAGGTGCGCTCCGGGTCGAGCCAGACGTTGCCGCCCCCGGTGGACTTGCCGAACTTGCGGCCCTCGGAGTCGGTGACCAGCTGCAGCGTCAACGCGTGGACGTGGTCGCCGGTCACCCGCCGGACGAGGTCGACACCGCCGACGATGTTGCCCCACTGGTCGGAGCCGCCGATCTGAAGCCGCACCCCGAGCTCGCGGTACAGGTGCAGGTAGTCCTGGGCCTGGAGCAGCAGGTAGCTGAACTCGGTGTAGGACATCCCGTCGCCGGCGAGGCGGCGCTTCACCGTGTCCCGCGAGATCATCGTGCTGACCGGGAAGTGCTTGCCGAGATCGCGCAGGAACTCCAGGACCGTCTGCTGCCCGGTCCAGTCCAGGTTGTTGACGGCGACGGCGCCGGTCGGCCCGTCGTCGAAGGACACGAACCGCTCCAGCTGGCCCCGGATGAGCACCGTCCAGTCGGCGACGGTCGAGGCGTCGTTGAGCGTCCGCTCCCCCACGTCGCGCGGGTCCCCGATCATCCCGGTCGCCCCGCCGGCGAGGATGACCGGACGGTGCCCGGCCTCCTGGAAGCGACGCAGGGTCAGCATCGGGATCAGGTGCCCGGCGTGCAGGCTCGACGCGGTCGGGTCGAAGCCCGCATAGATCGACACCGGGTCGTCGGCGGCGAGCTCCTTCGCGAGCGCGTCGCGGTCGGTGCTCTGCGCGATCAGGCCGCGCCACTCCAGGTCGTCGAGGATGTCGGTACCCACGGTGCCCATCTTGGTCGGGCCGCCGCGGCCCGTGCACGCGGGTGCCTCAGGCGCTGCGACGACGGCGCGTCCCGGCCCGGTACGGACTGACCGCCGGTGAGCCGTCGACCCAGTGGCGCCACGGCAGCTCGGCCGCCGCGGCGACGCCCACCCGGGGGCCGGTCCGGACGAGCTCCGGGGCGACCGGGGCCCCGGCGCGCAGCCGCACCCGGGAGGCAGGGTCGGTGACGTCGGTCCCGTCGTCCTCACGGCGCAGCCCGAGGAGCGCGGCGAGGCGCGCGGGTCCGCGGGCCAGGTCCGCATCGCGACGGGCGGTGGGCCGGCGCTCCCGGGCCACCCCCGGGTCGGTGAGCAGCTCCCCGGCGCGCAGCAGCACCGCGCCCGGCTCGCCGTCGGACAGGCACGAGACGTTCGCGCAGAAGTGCATGCCGTAGACGAAGTAGACGTACAGGTGCCCGGGCGGGCCGAACATCACCGCGTTGCGCGGGGTCCGGCCGCGGTAGCAGTGCGACGCGGGGTCGTCGCGGCCCCGGTAGGCCTCCACCTCGACGAGGCGCACCGCGACCGTGCCGTCGGGGGTGTCGGCCTCGAGGACGCAGCCGAGCAGGCGTCGTGCGGCGGGCAGGACGTCGACGGCCAGGGCGGACCGGTCCAGCAGACCGGCGGGGCCCGGCCGGTCGTCCCGGCCGGGCCCCGCCGTGTGGTCGTCCACCGTCAGCGGCGCGCGAGCGCCAGCTGCACGCAGGTCACGACACCGGCCATGGCCTTCTCGACCTCGTCGAGCGGGGGCAGGGTCGGGGCGAGGCGGATGGTCGCGTCCTGCGGGTCCTTGCCGTAGGGGTGCGTCGCACCGGCCGGGGTCAGGACGACGCCCGCCTCCTTCGCCAGCCGCACGACCTCCGAGGCGAGGCCGTCCGGGACGGTCAGGCTCACGAAGTAGCCGCCCCGGGGCTTGGTCCAGGACACGCCCTCGACGTCGGAGAACGCCTCGGTCAGCAGCCGGTCGACCGCGGCGAACTTCGGCGCGATCAGCTCGCGGTGGGCGGCCATGTGCGCCCGCAGCCCGGCGGCGTCCTTGAGGAACAGCGCGTGCCGCAGGTGGTTGACCTTGTCCGGGCCGATCGTCTTCTTCGACGCCAGCTTCAGCCACCAGTCGACGTTCGCCGGCGAGGCACCGAAGAACGCGACGCCCGCACCGGCGAGGGTGATCTTGGAGGTGGACCCGAAGACGAACGGGCGGTCCGCGTTGCCCGCGTCGGCGGCCAGGGTGAGGACGTCGGCGATCTCGACCTCCTCGGTGGTCAGGTGGTGCACCGCGTAGGCGTTGTCCCACATGATCCGGAAGTCCGGCGCGGCCGTCGGCATGGTGGCCAGCCGGCGCACGACCTCGTCGGAGTAGACGACCCCGTCGGGGTTCGAGTACTTCGGCACGCACCAGATGCCCTTGATCGACGGGTCCTCGGCGACGAGCCGCTCGACCTCGTCCATGTCGGGGCCGTCCGCGGTCATCGGGACGGTGACCAGGTCGATCCCGAGCCGCTCGCACACGCCGTAGTGGCGGTCGTAGCCGGGGACCGGGGCGATGAACGCGACCCGGCCGGCGTCGACCCAGCGGGTCGGGGCGCCGGGCAGCGCGGTCAGCAACGCGTGCACGAGCGTGTCGTGCATCAGCTCCAGGCTGGAGTTGTTCGATGCCACCAGCTGCCCGACCGGGACCTGCAGCGACGGCGCGAAGATCTCCCGCAGCTCGGGCAGACCCTGGCCGCCGCCGTAGTTGCGGGTGTCGGTGCCGTCGGCCGCGCGGAACTGTCCCGCGCCCGGCAGACCGAGCAGCTCGTGGGACAGGTCCAGCTGCTGCGCGGACGGCTTGCCCCGCGTCAGGTCGAGCTTCAGGCCGGCGGCCTTGAGCTCCTCGTAGGCTGCGGCAGGGTCGGTCATGCGGTTCCTCCGGTGAACTCTCGCGCTGCTGCGACCGCGGTACGCAGGTCGGTGAGCTGCTCGGCGACCCGGTCGCCGGCCGTCCCACCGCGCGCGTTCCGCGACGCGATGGAGCCTTCCACGGTCAGTACGTCGCGGACACTCGGGTCGAGTGCCGGGTGCACGGCGGCCAGCTCGGCGTCGGTCAGGTCCTCCAGCCCGACGCCGCGGGCCTCGGCGGCGCGGACGCAGCCGCCCGCGGCCTCGTGCGCCACGCGGAACGGGACGCCCTGCCGGACGAGCCACTCGGCGACGTCGGTGGCGAGGGTGAACCCGGCCGGGGCCAGCTCGGCGAGCCGCCCGGTGTGGAAGGTCAGGGTGGCCACCATCCCGGCGACCGCGGGGAGCAGGAGCTCCAGCTGCGCGACGGAGTCGAACAGCGGCTCCTTGTCCTCCTGGAGGTCCCGGTTGTAGGCCAGCGGGAGCCCCTTGAGGGTGGTCATGAGCCCGGCGAGGTTGCCGACGAGCCGGCCGGACTTGCCGCGGGCCAGCTCGGCGACGTCGGGGTTCTTCTTCTGCGGCATGATCGAGCTGCCGGTGGAGAACGCGTCGTCGAGGGTGACGTAGCCGAACTCGGCCGTCGCCCAGAGGATGATCTCCTCCGACAGCCGCGACAGGTCGACGCCGATCATCGCGAGGACGAACGCGGCCTCGGCGGCGAAGTCCCGCGAGGCGGTCCCGTCGATCGAGTTGGCCGAGGACCCGGTGAAGCCGAGCTCGGCGGCGACGGCCTCCGGGTCGAGCCCGAGCGAGGACCCGGCGAGCGCGCCGGAGCCGTAGGGCGACCAGGCGCTGCGCCGGTCCCAGTCGGCGAGCCGGTCGACGTCGCGCAGCAGGGCCTGGGCGTGCGCGGCCAGCTGGTGGCCGAGCAGCACCGGCTGGGCGTGCTGCAGGTGGGTGCGGCCGGGCATCGGCGCGCCGGGGTGGGCCTGCGCCTGGGCGACGAGGGCGTCGACGACGTCGAGCACGCCGGAGCCGACCCGTCGCGTGGCGTCGCGCAGCCACATCCGGAACTGGGTGGCGACCTGGTCGTTGCGCGAGCGACCGGCCCGCAGCTTGCCGCCCAGGTCGGCACCGGCCCGCTCGATGAGGCCGCGCTCCAGCGCGGTGTGCACGTCCTCGTCGCCCGGGTCGGGGCCGAACGCCCCGGAGGCGACGTCGGCGGCGAGCTCGTCGAGCGCCTTGTGCATCCCCGACAGCTCCTCGTCGGTCAGCAGACCGGCGCGGTGCAGGACCCGGGCGTGCGCCTTCGAGCCGCGGATGTCGTAGGGGGCCAGTGCCCAGTCGAAGTGGGTGGACTTCGACAGCGCCGCGAGCGCGTCGGCCGGACCGGACGCGAACCGGCCACCCCACAGCGCTCCGCCACCGGCGACCGCGCCCTGTCGGGGGTCCGCGTCGGTCATGTCGGGTCTCCTTCTCGTTCGTCGTGCGTCCCGGCGGCCGCGTGGGCCCTCCGGGGCAGGTCCTGCAGCCGTTCGGCCAGCTCCGCCCCGGTGAGGGGCTCGCGGGCGACGACGATGACCGTGTCGTCGCCGGCGATGGTGCCGACGACGTCGTGCAGTGCGGCCCGGTCGAGTGCGCTCGCGAGGTAGTGCGCCGCGCCCGGCGGGGTCCGCAGGACCGCCAGGTTCCCACTCGCGTCGGCGGACACGAGCAGCTCCCCCAGCAACCGGGCGACCCGCCCGGTGCCGCCCTCGACCCCGCGCACGGGGCTGCCGTCCTCGGGGATGCGGTAGACCGGCTGCCCGCCGTCCGCGCCGCGGAGCTTCACCGCGCCCAGTTCGTCCAGGTCTCGCGAGAGCGTGGCCTGGGTCGTCTCGATGCCGTGCCGCTCGTGGAGCAACCCGATGATCTCCACCTGGCTGCTCAGCTCGTAGTTCCAGACCACGTCGATGACGGCCGCCTGCCGGCTGGCCCGGCTCACCGGGTTCCTGCGGTCGCGGTCCGCCTCACCCATGCCGCAGGAGCCAGGTGAGCAGCGCCTTCTGCGCGTGCAACCGGTTCTCGGCCTCGTCCCAGACGGCGCTGGCGGGGCCGTCGAGGACCTCGTCGGTGATCTCGTCGCCCCGGTGGGCGGGCAGGCAGTGCAGCACGATCGCGTCCGGTGCGGCGCGCTCCAGCAGCGCGGCGTTCACCTGGTAGGGCCGGAACGGCGCCACCCGGTCCAGCCCGTCGTCCTCCTGGCCCATCGAGGTCCAGGTGTCGGTGACGACGACCTGGGCGCCGTCGACGGCGGCGACCGGGTCCGCGACGAGCGTGACCGATCCCCCGGTCTGCTCGGCCCGGGTCTTCGCATCGCGCAGCACGTCGTCGTCGGGGGTGAACCCGGCGGGTGCGGCGATCCGGACGTGCAGCCCGGCGGTGGCCCCGCCGAGCAGCAGCGAGTGGGCGATGTTGTTCGCGCCGTCGCCGAGGTAGGTCAGGGTGAGCCCGGCGAGGCGGCCGAACCGCTCCCGCACGGTCTGCAGGTCCGCCAGGATCTGGCACGGGTGGAACAGGTCGGTGAGCGCGTTGACGACCGGCACGGTCGCCGCGCCGGCCATCTCCCGGATCCGCTCCTGGCCGCTGGTGCGCCACACGATCGCGTCGACGTAGCGCGACAGCACCCGGGAGGTGTCGGAGATCGTCTCGCCGCGCCCCAGCTGGCTGGTGGTGCCGTCGAGGATGATCGCGGTGCCGCCGAGCTGGGTGATCCCGGCCTCGAACGACACCCGGGTACGGGTGGAGGACTTGTCGAACACGACCCCCACGGCGCGCGGCCCGGCGAGCGGGCGCTCGGCGAACGGGTCGGCCTTGAGCCGGTCGGCGAGGTCGAGGACCTCGGCCTGCTCGGCCGGGGTCAGGTCGTCGTCGCGGAGCAGGTGGCGGACCATCAGTTCCCCTGCCCCTCGTGCTGGGCGGCGGCCGCGTCGAGGACGGCGGGCAGCGCCGTCAGGAACTCCTCGGCCTCGTCGTCGGTCAGGGTCAGGGCCGGGGCCAGCCGCAGCCGGTCCGGGGTGGCGTTGTTCACCAGGATCCCGGCGTCGCGCGCGGCCGCGGCGGCCTGGGCGGCGACCGGCGCGGTGAGGCCGACGCCGATGTGCAGACCGGCGCCGGAGACGTCGCCGACCAGGGGGTGGCCGAATCCCTCGATCCGGCTGCGGATCTCCTTGCCGAGCCGGTCGACGTGGGCGAGCAGCCCCTCGGCGGCGACCGTGTCGAGGACGGCGAGCGCCGCGGCGCACGACACCGGGTTGCCGCCGAAGGTGGTGCCGTGCTGGCCGGGCTCGAGCAGGGCTGCGGCGTCGCCGAACCCGACGCAGGCCCCGATCGGGAGACCGCCGCCGAGGCCCTTGGCCAGGGTGATCACGTCGGGGACGATGCCGTGCGCCTGGTGGGCGAACCAGTATCCGGTACGGCCGATGCCTGTCTGCACCTCGTCGAGGACCAGCAGTGCGCCGCGCTCGGCGGTGATCCGACGGGCCTGCGCCAGGTACCCCTCGGGCGGCACGATCACCCCGGCCTCGCCGAGGATCGGCTCCAGGAACACCGCGGCGGTCCGTTCGGTGACGGCGGCGTCGAGTGCGGCGGCGTCACCGAACGGGATGTGGGTCACCCCGGCGGGCATCGGCTCGAACGGGGCACGCTTGGCGGGCTGCCCGGTCAGCGCGAGCGCACCCATCGTGCGGCCGTGGAACGCGCCCTCGCAGGCGACGATGTCCGGCCGGCCGGTCCGGCGGGCGATCTTGAAGGCGGCCTCGTTGGCCTCGGTGCCGGAGTTGCAGAGCAGGGTCCGGGCGTCGTCGCGGCCGAGCAGTGCCTGCAGCCGCTCGGCGAGCTGCAGCGCGGGCTCGGTGATGAAGAAGTTCGAGGTGTGGCCCAGGCTGCGGACCTGCTCGGACACCGCCTCGACGACGGCCGGGTGCGCGTGTCCGAGCGCGTTGACCGCGATCCCGGAGTAGAGGTCCAGGTACGCGCGACCCTCGGCGTCCCAGACGCGGGCGCCCTCGCCGCGGACCAGGGTCAGCGGCGGGGTGCCGTAGTTGTTCATCAGTGCGGCCTGCCACCGCTGCGCGTGCGTGGTCATGTCGTTCCCCCAGCTGTGGCGTCCGGCAGCACCATGGTGCCGACGCCTTCGTGCGTGAACACCTCGAGCAGGACCGAGTGCGGCACCCGCCCGTCGATCACGTGGGCCTGTCCGACGCCCGACCGCACGGCGCGCAGGCAGGCCTCCATCTTCGGGGCCATGCCGCTCTCCAGGCGGGGCAGCATCGGCTCGAGCTGGTCCGCGGTCAGCGAGGTGATGATCGACTCCGGGTCGGGGTAGTTCGCGTAGAGCCCCTCGACGTCGGTGAGCACCACGAGCTTCGCGGCGTCCAGCGCGCCGGCGAGCGCCGCGGCGGCGCTGTCGGCGTTGATGTTGTGGACCTGGCCGTCGGCGTCCGGCGCGATCCCGGCGACGACCGGGATGCGACCCGCCGCGATGATGTCCAGCACCGCGTCCGGGTTGACCTTCGTGACGTCACCGACCAGGCCGATGTCGACGGGCTCGCCCCCGACCAGCGCGGTGCGCTTCTCGGCCGTGAACAGGCCCGCGTCCTCCCCGGACAGGCCGACGGCGAGCGGCCCGTGGGCGTTGATCAGCCCGACGAGCTCGCGCCCGACCTGGCCGAACAGCACCATCCGGACGATCTCCATCGTCTCCGGGGTGGTGACGCGCAGGCCGCCGCGGAACTCGCCGGGCATGCCGAGCCGCTTCAGCATCGCCGAGATCTGCGGCCCGCCGCCGTGCACGACGACCGGGTGGATGCCCGCGAGCCGCAGGAACACCATGTCCCGGGCGAAGGCCTGCTTCAGCTCGTCGTCGATCATGGCGTTGCCGCCGTACTTGACGACGACGATCCGGCCGTGGAAGCGCTGCAGCCAGGGCAGCGCCTCGGCGAGCACACCGGCCTTCTCCCCCGCCCGCTTCAGCCGGGCCGGGGTCTCCGGGGACGGCGCGATCTGCGGCTGCGGCAGCGCGTCCGGGGCGACCGGCTCAGGAGGAGTAGGCACTGTTCTCCTCCACGTAGGCGTGCGACAGGTCGGTGGTCCGGATCTCGGCGGTGTGCCCGTCGGCCCCACCGGACAGGCCCAGCTCGACCTCGATCAGCACGTCCTTCCCGGACAGGTCGCAGTCGGCCCGGTCCCCGGCGACGACGGCGCCCTTGCACAGCAGCACGCCGTTGATCGTGACGTCGAGGCGCTCGGGGTCGATCTCGGCGTCGGCGTACCCGGCGGAGGCGGCGACCCGGCCCCAGTTCGGGTCGGACCCGAACATCGCGGTCTTGACCAGGGAGTCGCGGGCGATCGTGCGGGCGACGGTGACCGCGTCGTCCTCGGAGGCGGCGCCGGTGACCCGCACGGTGATCCGCTTGGTGACGCCCTCGGCGTCGGCCTGCATCTGCTCGGCGAGGTCGCGGCACACGCGGGTGAGCGCGGCGGTGAACACCGCCGGGTCGGCCTCGACGCCGGACGCGCCGGAGGCCAGCACCAGCACGGTGTCGTTGGTGGACATCGAGCCGTCGACGTCGAGCCGGTCGAAGCTGTAGCGGACCGCCTCGCGCAGCGCGGCGTCGAGCGTCGCCCGGTCGAGGACGGCGTCGGTGGTGAGCACGCTGAGCATGGTCGCCATCGACGGGGAGATCATCCCGGCGCCCTTGGTGGTGCCCCCGACGGTCCAGCCCGCCGGGTCGGTCACCGCGGACTCCTTCGGGACGGTGTCGGTCGTCATGATCGCGGCGGCGACGGCGGAACCGGCCTCGGGCCCGGACGCCAGCTCCGCGGCGGCCGACCGGACCCCGGCCAGCACGGTCTCCCGGGGGAGCTGCTCACCGATCAGGCCGGTGGAGCACACGGCGACGTCGATCGCGCCGCAGCCGACCACCTCGGCGACCTGCTCCGCGGTGGCGTGCGCGACCTGGAAGCCCTCGGGGCCGGTGCAGGCGTTCGCCCCGCCGGAGTTGAGGACGACCGCGCGCAGCGAGCCGGTGGTCAGCACCTGCTGGGACCAGAGGACGGGGGCGGCCTTGACCTTGTTGCGGGTGAAGACCCCGGCGGCCTCGGCGCGCGGGCCGTCGTTGACGACGAGCGCCAGGTCGGCCCTCCCGGACTTCTTGATCCCGGCGGCGATCCCGGCGGCCCGGAAGCCCTGGGCTGCGGTCACGCTCACGGCGCCACTCCCGTCGTCGGCAGGCCGGTGGTCTCGGGCAGACCGAGGGCCAGGTTCATGCACTGGACGGCGCCGCCCGCAGTGCCCTTGGTGAGGTTGTCGATCGCGGAGACGACGACCAGCCGGGCGGCGTCGACGTCGACGGTGACCTGCAGCGCGACCATGTTGGAGCCGAGGGTCTGCGCCGTGGTGGGCCACTGGCCCTCGGGCAGCAGCCGCACGAACGGCTCGTCGGCGTAGGCCTTCTCGTAGACCGCCCGGACCGCCTCGGCGTCGGTCGCCGGGTCGGCCAGCGGGGCGGAGCAGGAGGCGAGGATGCCGCGCGGCAGCGGCGCGAGCACCGGTGTGAAGCTCACCGACACGGGAGAGCCGAGCGCGGTGGACAGGTTCTGCGCGATCTCCGGGGTGTGCCGGTGCACGCCGCCGACGCCGTAGGCCGACAGCGACCCCATGACCTCCGCGCCCAGCAGGTGCGGCTTGGGCGACTTGCCCGCGCCGGAGGTGCCGGTGACCGCGGTGATCACGACCTCGGGGGCGACCAGGCCCGCGACCAGGGCCGGGACCAGCGCGAGGCTGGTGCCGGTCGGGTAGCAGCCCGGCACCGCGACGCGACGGGTGCCGGTCAGCGCGGCCCGGGCACCGGGCAGCTCGGGCAGCCCGTAGGGCCAGTGCCCGGCGTGCTCGCCGCCGTACCAGCGGTCCCAGGCGGCCGGATCGGTGAGGCGGTGGTCCGCACCGCAGTCCACGACGAGCGTGTCCGGCCCCAGCTGGGCCGCCAGCTCGGCGGACCTGCCGTGCGGGAGTGCGAGGAACACCGCGTCGTGTCCGGCGAGGTTCTCCGCCGTGCTCTCGCCCAGGACGCGGTCCGCGAGCGGGGTCAGGTGCGGCTGGTGCTCGCCCAGACGCGTCCCCGCGTTCCCGCCGGCCGTGAGGGCGCCGATCTCCACCTCGGGATGTGCGAGCAGCAGCCGGAGGAGCTCTCCCCCGGCGTAGCCACTGGCTCCCGCCACTGCGATGCGTACCACGTGGATGAGTATGCACGCCCCCGGAAAGCCATGCAATCGGGATTCACGATCGCGATCGGACGCTGCGGAACCGGCCCGGCGGCCGCGTGCGACGCCTAGTTTCCCGCGGGTGCGGCGACGGGTGACACGCGGGGTGGGACCGGGCGCGGGAGCGCCCGCACGGGGACGGTCGGTGGCGCGCACGGCGGCCGTCGCGGCGGTGCTCGCGGGGCTGCTCGGCGGGTGCGCGTCGACCGTGTCCGGGACGCCGTGGCCGACGGGTCAGGGGCCCGCGCTGCCGCCGTCCGGGGCGGCGCCGGTGGAGCCCACGCGACGGCCGCCGACGTCGTTCACGGTGCCGGGGCCGCTGTCGAGCGGGCCGCTCGCCGCCCCGACCACCGACGGCCGTCCGACGGCGACGGTCCCGCCCGTCCCGGTGCCGCCCCCGTCCGGGGTCCCGTCCGGTCCGCCCGACGGCGGGGCCGGTGTGGCGCGCACGGTGCCACCGGTGCCGGTCGGCGACAGGGCGTCCCGTGTCCCGGACGGCCGGGTCCGGCCCTCCCCGGGTACGGCGCGCGCCACGGCCCGGCCCGCCTCTCCGGCCGCTCCGGCCCCGCTGACCTCGGACGTGGTGGCCGACGAGTGCCTGCTCGACCGGGCGGCGCTGACCGGCCTGCTGGGCGGGCCGCCGGTCGCGCCGGCGACGAACGCCGTCGTCACCCGCACCGACGGGACCCGCACCCGGGCCTGCTTCGCGCTCGCCGACGGCGTGACGGTGTCGGTCAACGTGTACACGACGAACCGGGGCACGCCGGCCGGCTACGTCGCCGGCGCCCGGCACGGCAGCGCGGTGACCGGGCTCCCGGCGGGGACCTCCGCGACGGTGCTCGACACCGTCGCCGGGCCGACCCTGCAGCTGGCCACCGCCCGGTACCTGGTGACGGTGGCGGTCGCGGGGCGGACACCGTCCCGCGACCGGTGGCGGGCCGCCGCGGTCGCCGCCGTCGCGGCGGCCCCGCGCTGAGCCGGCCGTGGCCCGGCGCGGGCCCGCCGCGGACCGGGGTCAGCGCAGCGCGGCTCCGTGCCGGGCGGTGGCCTCGGCGACCGCCGCGTCCCGCGCGGCGTTCGCCTCCTCGCTGGTCAGCGTGCGGTCCGCGGCGCGCAGGCGCAGCGAGAACGCCAGCGAGCGGCGGCCCTGTCCGACCTGGTCGCCGGTGTAGACGTCGAACAGCCGCACCGACTCCAGCAGCTCCCCCGCGCCCGCGGTGAGCGCGTCGGCGAGGTCCGCGGCCGGGACCGTCTCGTCGGCGACCAGCGCGACGTCCACGGCGACCGGCGGGAACGCCGACACCCGCGGCACGGGCAGGTTCTCCCGCAGCGGGACCGCGTCGAGGTCGATCTCGGCCGCGGCGGTGCGGGCCGGCAGCCCCAGCGCCTCGACGACCTTGGGGTGCAGCTCCCCGGCGTACCCGACGACGGTCTCGGTGCCCGCGACGACGAGCTCCGCGCACCGGCCCGGGTGCCACGGCGCCCGCTCGGCGCGACGCGGCCGCAGCTCCACCCCGGCGGCGGCACCGGTCAGCCGGGCCGCCTCGACGGCGTCGGACCAGGCGGCGGGACGGCCCCGGCCCCACCAGCCGCGCGGCTCGCGGTTCCCGGCGAGGACGACCCCGACGTGGACGGGCTGGTCGGGCAGCGCGGCGCGCAGGGCGGCGTACTCGGCGTCGGACGGACGGCCGGTCACGGCCGGGTCGGGCATCGCGGGGGTGCTCTCCCCCGGCTGCACCACCTGCGCGATCGCGTACAGCGCGAGGTCCTCGGCGCCGCGGGAACGGTTGCGCACCAGCATGTCCAGCAGCGCGGGGAGCAGGGTCGTCGTGAGCCGGGACCGCTCGGCGTCGAGCGGGTTGGTGACGGCCACGGTGCGGCGGCGCTCGTCGTCGGCGGGCAGGCCCAGGTCGTCCCAGACGGCGTCGGAGACGAACGGGAACGGCAGCACCTCGACGTGGCCGGCCTCGGCCAGCGCGCGCGACACCGCGCGGCGGCGCCGCTGGGCGGCGGTCAGACCACGGCCGGCCGGGGCGGTGGGCAGCACCGAGGGGATGGCGTCGTAGCCCTCCAGGCGCAGCACCTCCTCCACGAGGTCGGCGGCCATGGTGAGATCCGGGCGCCAGGTCGGCGGGGTCGCGACGACGACGCCCTCGCCGCCGGCACCGGTGTCCAGCGAGACGGCGCAGCCGACCTGGGTCAGGCGGCGCACGGTGGCCCCGCGCGGGTAGTCGACGCCGGCGACACGGTCAGGCATCGACAGCGGCATCCGCACGCTCGCGACGGCGGGGACCCCGCCGGCGTCGGTGCGGCCGTCGGCGAGGGTCCCGCCGCCGAGCTCGACGAGCAGCTGCGCGGCGCGCTCGGCCGCGACCGGCGGCAGCGCCGGGTCCACCACCCGCTCGAACCGCTTGGACGCCTCGCTGGGCAGCTTGTGCCGGCGCGCGGCGCGCGCGATCACCGGTGGGGAGAAGTGCGCGGCCTCCAGCAGCACGTCGACCCGGGCGCCGTCGGCGAGGTCCCCCGGCGCGGGGATCTCGGTGGACGCGCCGCCCATGACACCTGCGAGCCCGATCGGGCCGGAGTCGTCGGTGATGAGCAGGTCGTCGGTGTCCAGCGCACGGGTGTGGCCGTCGAGGGTCTGCAGCTTCTCCCCCGTCGTCGCGCGGCGGACCTCGATGGCGCCGGTCAGGCGGGTCGCGTCGTAGGCGTGCAGCGGCTGGCCGAGGTCGAGCATCACGAAGTTGGTGACGTCGACGATCAGCGAGATCGGCCGCATCCCGGCCGAGAGCAGCGCGCGCTGCATCCACCAGGGGCTGGGCGCGGCCGGGTCGACGCCGTCCACCCGGCGGGCGACGAACCGCGGGCAGGCATCGGTGTCGGCGAGCCGCACCGGCCACGCGTCGCCGGTGGTGTCCGGGACGGTGACCCGGGTGACCGGGTCGGTGTAGTCGGCGTCGAGCGAGGTCGCGAGCTCGCGGGCGAGACCGCGGACGGCGAAGCAGTAGCCCCGGTCCGGGGTGACGGCCAGCTCGACGACGGGCTCGGACAGGCCGAGGACGTCGAGGGCGTCGTCGCCGGGCTCGGCGGTGCCGGGCGGCAGCACGAGGATGCCGCCGCTCTCGGCGCCGAGGCCGAGCTCCTTCGCCGAGGCGATCATGCCGTCGGAGACCTTGCCGTAGGTCGTGCGCTGGGCGATCGCGAAGTCACCGGGCAGCACCGCACCCGGCTCGGTGACGACGACGAGGTCGCCGACCGCGAAGTTGCGGGCGCCGCACACCACGTAGCGGTGGCGCTGCCCCTCGAAGCCCACCCGGCAGTACCGGATCGGCTTCTTGAACCCGGTGAGCTCCTCGATCTCCTCCACCCGGGCGACCGTGACCGGCCCGGTGACCGCGGGGGCCGGGTGGATCTCCTCGACCTCCAGCCCGACGCGGACGAAGGCGTCGCCGATCGCCTCGGGACCGGCGGGCAGCGCCGCCGGGTCGATGTGCCGGGCGAGCCAGGACGCGGACACTCGCACTGCTCAGAACTCCTCGTGTGGAAGCGGGGTGGGCCGGGTCAGACGCCGAACGCGGTCGAGAAGCGCACGTCGCCCTCGACCATGTCCCGCATGTCCGGGATGCCGTTGCGGAACATCAGGGTCCGCTCGATGCCCATGCCGAACGCGAAACCGGAGTAGACGTCGGTGTCGACGCCGCAGGCGCGCAGGACGTTGGGGTTGACCATGCCGCAACCGCCCCACTCGACCCAGCCGGGGCCGCCCTTCTTCTGCGGGAACCACAGGTCCACCTCGGCCGAGGGCTCGGTGAACGGGAAGTACGACGGCCGCATCCGGGTGCCGGCCTCCGGGCCGAACACCGCGCGGGCGAACGCGTCGAGCGTCCCCTTGAGGTGGGCCATGGTCAGCCCGCGGTCGACGGCGAGGCCCTCGACCTGGTGGAACACCGGGGTGTGGGTGGCGTCGAGCTCGTCGGTGCGGAAGGTCCGGCCGGGGCAGGCCACGTAGACCGGCAGCTCGCGCTCCAGCAGCGACCGGACCTGGACCGGCGAGGTGTGCGTGCGCAGCACCGTGCCCGAGTCCTGCCCGCGCTCGGGGTCACCCAGGTAGAAGGTGTCCTGCATGGTGCGGGCGGGGTGGTCCTTGCCGAAGTTGAGCGCGTCGAAGTTCAGCCACGACGCCTCGACCTCGGGACCCTCCGCGACCTCCCAGCCCATCCCGACGAAGATGTCGGCGATCCGCTCGGACAGCTGTGTGATGGGGTGGCGCGCGCCGCGCGGGCGACGGTCCCAGGGCAGCGTGACGTCGACGGCCTCCTCGGCCAGCACCCGGGCGTCGCGCTCGACGAGCAGGACCTCGCGGCGCGCGTCGAACGCGGCCTGGGCCTCCACGCGGGCGGCGTTGACCCGCTTGCCGGCGTCGGCGCGCTCGGGGCCGGGCAGCTGCCCGAGCGACCGGCGGGCCATCGGGATCGGGGCGCGGTCGCCGAGGTGCGCGGGCTTCGCCGCGGCCAGCGCGTCGAGGTCGCCCGCCTCGTCGAACGCCGTGCGGGCGGCCTCCACCGCGGCCTTCAGTGCATCCGGGTCGAGAGGGCTCGCCGTGTCGTTCTCACTCATGGTGCCCACGATCGTAGAGGGCGGCCGCGAGGCGGTTTCAGTCGCGCGCCGGGGACAGCTGCGGGGCGACGCCCGCGCGGGCCCCGACCGTCGCGTACAGGCAGATCGCCGCGGCGGTGGCGAGGTTCAGCGACTCGGCGCGGCCGTGGATCGGGACGCGGACCCGGTGGTCGGCGGCGGCGTGCACCTCGGCCGACGGGCCGTGCGCCTCGCTGCCGAGGATCCAGGCGACGGGCCCGGCGAGGGTCGGGGTGACGGCGGGGTCGTGCAGGTCGACCTCGCCGTGCCCGTCGGCGACGAGCGTGGTCAGCCCGGCCGCGCGGCACATCTCGACGACGGCGGGCGCGTCCCGGTCGCGGGCCAGCGGCAGGTGGAACACGCTGCCGGTGGAGGCCCGGACGGCCTTGCCGTTGTGCGGGTCGACGGTGTCTCCCGCCAGGAGGACCGCGTCGCAGCCCGCCGCGTCGGCGACCCTGATCACGGTGCCGACGTTGCCGGGGTCGGAGATGCCGTCGCAGACCGTGACGAATCCGGGGACCCCGGCCAGCGCGGTGGCGACCGGGACGTCGAGCAGGTCGCAGACGGCGACGATCCCCTGCGGGGTGACCGTCTCGGACAGACCCGCGGCGGCCTTGTCCGTCACCGGGGACACGCGGGCGCCGGAGCGCTCCGCGGCCTCGACCAGCTCGGGGTGGCGCTCGGCGGCGACGGCGGTGACGAACAGCTCGTGCACCGTCACGGCGGCGAGGGCCTCGCGGACGGCCTGGGCGCCCTCCACGAGGAAACGCCCGGCCCGATCGCGCCCCGCGCGCCGCAACAGCTTGCGTGCTGCGGCAACGCGGGGAGTGCGTTCGGTACCGGGCGTGGAGTCCGCGGAGCGCTCGCCGGCGCCGCGCGACTCGATGTCGCCTCGGGTCACCTCAGGCCGCGGAGCCCTGCTCGGTGCCGACCGGCAGGTTCTCCTTCGCCACCGCGACGAGCGCGGCGAAGGCAGCCGGGTCGCTGACGGCGATCTCGGCGAGGTTCTTGCGGTCGACCTCGACACCGGCGGCCTTGAGGCCCTGGATGAACCGGTTGTAGGTCATGTCGTTGGCGCGGGCCGCGGCGTTGATGCGGGTGATCCACAGCTGCCGGAAGTCGCCCTTGCGCGCACGACGGTCCCGGTAGGCGTAGTTCATCGAGTGGAGCATCTGCTCCTTGGCCTTGCGGTACAGCCGCGAGCGCTGCCCGCGGTAGCCGGCGGCCGACTCCAGCGTGGTGCGGCGCTTCTTCTGGGCGTTCACGGAGCGCTTCACGCGTGCCATGGGGTATCTCCTGGGGCTTCTCCGGCACTACCGCGATGGGGGTACGGCGTGCCGGGGTTCGTGAAAGGGGCGGAAGGTCAGTGACCGAGCAGCTTCTTGACGCGCTTCACATCGGCCTTGGCGAGCTCGACGGTGCCCGACAGGTCGCGCTTCTCCTTGCGCGACTTGACCTCGAGACGGTGCCGCAGCCCGGCCTGCTGGCGCATGAGCTTGCCGCCACCGGTGATGCGGACGCGCTTCGCGGTCCCCTTGTGCGTCTTGTTCTTCGGCATGACGTATCCGTTCGATGTCGGCCCCCGAGGTTCCGGGGGTCGGTGCGGGTACTGCGTGTCCGTTCCGTGCCCGGCTGCGGCCGGGCACGGGACCGGGACCTCACGCCTCGGCGTCTGCCGGGGCGTCGGAGCTGGCTGCCGCCGTCGTCTTGCGGGACGCCGGCTTCTTGGTCGGCGCCAGCACCATCGTCATGTTGCGGCCGTCCTGTTTCGGAGCGGCCTCGACGACGGCCATGTCACCGATGTCCTCGGCCAGGCGCTGGAGCAGGCGGTAGCCCAGCTCGGGACGCGACTGCTCGCGACCACGGAACATGATCGTGACCTTGACCTTGTTGCCGCCTTCGAGGAAGCGGATGACGTGACCGCGCTTCGTCTCGTAGTCGTGCTTGTCGATCTTCGGCCGGAGCTTCTGCTCCTTGATCACGGTGAGCTGCTGGTTGCGCCGGGACTCCCGGGCCTTCTGCGCGCTCTCGTACTTGAACTTTCCGTAGTCCATGAGCTTGCAGACCGGCGGGCGGGCCTGGCCGGCGACCTCGACGAGGTCGAGGTCGGCGTCCTGGGCCAGCTTGAGGGCGTCCTCGATGCGCACGATCCCGACCTGCTCGCCGTTCGGGCCCACGAGGCGGACCTCGGGCACGCGGATGCGGTCGTTGATGCGGGGCTCTGTGCTGATGGGGTCTCCTGTGTGACTCGCTGTGTCGCTACTACCTGCTGCCGGCGACGACAAGCGAAGACCCGTTGATCGGCCCGCGACAGAATGCCGCCGCGAAGCCGGACCATGGACCCGGACACCGTTACTATCACGGCGCGGGTGGGAGCGGGGCTCCACTTGACGCCCGGAACACACGTGTCAACGCGATCCCGGGTGGTCGCATTCCCGAGGGTAACAGGCTGCCGGTGCGCCGGGAACGCGGGGTCCGGGCCGGGACCTGCGCGGACCCCGGGCTGGGGCCGGGCTCAGCCCGCGCTGGCGGCCTTGGCCCGGCTGCGCCGTGCGGTCGCCGGCCGCCCCGCGCCCGCGGTGCCGTTGCCGTTCGACGACGAGGTCCGCCGCCGGACCGGCGTGACCGGTGTGTCGTCCGGGGTGACCAGGTCGCGCAGGAACCGGCCGGTGTGGCTGTCGGGGTGTGCCGCGATCTGCTCCGGCGTCCCCTGGGCCACCACGGTCCCGCCGCCCGAGCCGCCCTCCGGGCCCATGTCGATGACCCAGTCCGAGGTCTTGATGACGTCGAGGTTGTGCTCGATCACGATCACGGTGTTGCCCTTGTCCGCCAGCCCCTGGATGACGGCGAGGAGCTTGCGGATGTCCTCGAAGTGCAGACCGGTGGTCGGCTCGTCGAGGATGTAGACGGTGCGGCCGTTGCTGCGCTTCTGCAGCTCACTGGCGAGCTTGACGCGCTGGGCCTCACCGCCGGACAGCGTCGGCGCGGGCTGCCCGAGCCGGACGTAGCCGAGGCCGACGTCGACCAGGGTCCGCAGGTAGCGGGCGATCGAGGTGATCGGCTCGAAGAACTCGGCGGCCTCCTCGATCGGCATGTCGAGGACGTCGGCGACGGTCTTGCCCTTGTAGTGGACCTCGAGGGTCTCCCGGTTGTACCGGGCTCCCTTGCAGACCTCGCACGGGACGTAGACGTCCGGCAGGAAGTTCATCTCGATCTTGATCGTGCCGTCGCCGGTGCACGCCTCGCAGCGGCCGCCCTTGACGTTGAAGGAGAAGCGGCCCTCGGCGTAGCCGCGGACCTTCGCCTCCGTGGTCGCGGCGAACAGCTTGCGGACCTTGTCCCACACGCCGGTGTAGGTCGCCGGGTTGGACCGCGGGGTCCGCCCGATCGGCGACTGGTCGACCCGGACGAGCTTGTCGAGCTCGTCGATGCCGTTGATCCGGGTGTGCCGGCCCGGCACCTGGCGGGCGCCGTTGAGCCGGTTCGCCAGCACCGTGGCGAGGATGTCGTTGATCAGCGTCGACTTGCCGGACCCGGACACCCCGGTGATCGACACCAGGCCGCCGAGCGGCACGTCGACGTCGATGCCGCGCAGGTTGTGCTCGCGGGCGCCGACGATGGTCAGCCTGCGGTCGTGGTCGAGCTCGCGGCGCTCGGGCAGCGGGATCGACTTGCGCCCGGACAGGTAGGCACCGGTCAGTGAGGTGTCGTGCGACTCCAGGTCAGCGATGGTGCCGGAGTGCACGACGCGCCCGCCGTGCTCACCGGCGCCGGGGCCGATGTCCACCGCCCAGTCCGAGGCGCGGATGGTGTCCTCGTCGTGCTCGACGACGATCAGCGTGTTGCCCAGCTCCTTGAGCCGGGTCAGCGTGTCGATCAGCCGCCGGTTGTCGCGCTGGTGCAGCCCGATCGACGGCTCGTCGAGCACGTAGAGGACCCCGACCAGGCCGGAGCCGATCTGGGTGGCCAGCCGGATGCGCTGCGCCTCGCCGCCGGACAGCGTGCCCGCGGCGCGGTCCAGCGACAGGTAGTCCAGCCCGACGTCGAGCAGGAAGCCCAGCCGGGCCTGCACCTCCTTGAGCACCGCGCCGGCGATCATGGCCTGCCGGTCGTCGAGGACCATGCCGTTCAGGAACTGCGAGCACTCGGCGACCGACATGTTCGACACCTGCGCGATCGACCGCTCCCCCAGGTCGCGGTGCGGCAGGGTCACCGACAGCACCTCGGGGCGCAGCCGGGCGCCGTTGCAGGCGGGGCAGGGGATGTCGCGCATGTAGCCCTCGTAGCGCTCCCGCTGCGACTCGGACTCGGTCTGCTCCAGGCGGCGCTCGAGGAACGGCATGACGCCCTCGAAGTTCGCGTAGTACGAGCGCTCGCGGCCGTAGCGGTTGCGGTAGCGCACGTGGACCTGGTCGTCGCTGCCGTGCAGGACCGCCTTCTGGGCGGCGGCGGGCAGCATGCGCCAGGGGGTGTCCATCCGGAACCCGACCGCGGCGGCCAGGCCGGACAGCAGCCGGCCGAAGTACTCCGCGTTGTGCCCGGACGACCAGGGCGCGATCGCGCCGTCGCCGAGGGACAGGTCCGGGTCGGGGACGACCAGCTCGGGGTCGACCTCCTTCTTGATGCCGATGCCGGAGCAGGCCGGGCAGGCGCCGTAGGGCGAGTTGAAGGAGAACGTGCGGGGCTCGAGGTCGTCGACGGCGAGGGTGTGCCCGTTCGGGCAGGCCATCTTCTCGGAGAAGCGGCGCTCGCGCTGCGGGTCGTCGTCGGGCAGGTCGACGAAGTCGAGCACGACCAGGCCGTCGGCCAGCCGCAGCGCGGTCTCCACCGAGTCGGTGAGGCGCTGCTTGGCCGTCGCCTTGACCGAGAGCCGGTCGACGACGACGGCGATGTCGTGCTTCTCCTGCTTCTTCAGCTTCGGCGGGTCCGACAGCGGATGGACCGTGCCGTCGACGAGGACCCGCGAGTAGCCCTGGGCCTGCAGGTTCCCGAACAGGTCGACGAACTCGCCCTTGCGGGTGCGCACGACCGGTGCGAGCACCTGGAAGCGGCTGCCCTGCTCCATCTCCAGGACCTGGTCGACGATCTGCTGCGGGGTCTGCTTCTCGATCCGCTCGCCGCAGGTCGGGCAGTGCGGGATGCCGGCGCGGGCGTAGAGCAGGCGCAGGTAGTCGTGGATCTCGGTGATCGTGCCGACCGTCGACCGCGGGTTGCGGTTGGTCGACTTCTGGTCGATCGAGACCGCCGGGAACAGTCCCTCGATGAAGTCGACGTCGGGCTTGTCCATCTGCCCGAGGAACTGGCGCGCGTACGCCGAGAGGGACTCGACGTAGCGCCGCTGGCCCTCGGCGAAGATCGTGTCGAACGCGAGGCTGGACTTGCCGGACCCGGACAGCCCGGTGAAGACGATCATGCTGTCGCGGGGCAGGTCGATGTCGATGCCCTGCAGGTTGTGTTCGCGCGCGCCACGCACGACCAGCTTCGGCCCGTCCGGGACCGGCGACGCGCCCGGGGACAGGGCGGTGCCGGCGTCGCGGCGGTCGGTGCTGTGGTCGCTCACGTTTCGCGCCTCCTGGGGTGGCGGTGCCGTCCGGGTGATACCCGGTCGTAGCGCCCGCAGGGCTGGGGACATTCCGCGACCGGGCACCTGTGGCCGGTGAGGTTCGTCCCCACGTCAGCCGCCGATGCTAGGTCGACCCACCGACAGCGAGCCCGTCGAGCCGGCCTCGCAGGCGGTCCGGCGCGGTGGATGCACACCGGGACGCGCCGGTCGGTCCGCGGTGCACGGTACTCGCACGTCCGTTCGATCCGTCAGCGGCCCCGTGGGTGCGACCGGCGGGTTCTCCCCACCGCGGGATGTCGGTGCGGGCCGCTACCCTCCCGCTCGTGGACGTCCTGGAGAACTACACCGGTCACACCGACCCCGGCGGCGCGGCCATCCGCCGCGACCTCGAGCGCCTGAGCATCAGCAAGGTCTCGGTCGGCGAGATGGACAACAACGCCTACCTGCTCGTGTGCAAGCAGAGCAACGAGGCGCTGCTGATCGACGCGGCGGCCGAGCCGACCCGCATCGCCGACCTCGTCGGCGCCGCCGACGAGCGTCCGGACCTGCGCCACCTGGTCACCACCCACCGCCACGCCGACCACTGGCAGGCGCTCGGCGCGATCGCGGGCATGTTCGAGCCGCGGCTGATCGCCCACCCGCAGGACGCCCCGGAGCTGCCGGCCCCGATGGACGAGTTCGTCGAGCACGGCGACACGATCACTTTCGGCGAGATCGAGCTGGAGGTCATCCACCTGCGCGGGCACACGCCGGGCTCGCTGGCGCTGCTCTACCGCGGGGAGGACCGGCCGCACCTGTTCACCGGGGACAGCCTGTTCCCGGGCGGGCCGGGGAAGACCTGGTCGGCGGAGGACAACGCGCAGCTCATCGGCGACCTCGAGGAGCGGGTGTTCGACGTGCTGCCCGACGACACCTGGTTCTACCCCGGCCACGGGGACGACTCCACGCTCGGCGAGCAGCGGCCTGACCTGCCGGAGTGGAAGTCCCGCGGCTGGTAGCCGACACCGTACGGCCCGACGGCCGGGCCGGTGACGGCCCCGGGCTCCGGGTCAGCCGGCCGGGCCGGGACGGCGCAGCGCGCGGAGCCGCAGGTCGACCGCGGCCGCCACGGCGGGCAGCCCGGCCCATGTGGTGCGGTCACCGTGGCGGACCAGCGGGCACGCCGTCACGACCAGGCCCGGATCCAGGTCGCCCGCGGCGGCGTGCACGGCGGCGGGCGGCGGGTCGGCGACCGACTGCACGCCCGGGGCGTCCAGCAGGATCCGGATCCGCCTGCCGTGGCAGCGGGCCGCGGCGAGCGGATCCCGGTGCCGGGCGAGCTCGGTCCGCCAGGCCGTCCCGGCCAGGGCCGCGGCGCCGTTGCCGGAGCCGCCGGGGCGGCCCGAGGCGCCGGCCGGCACGGCGACCTCGTCCCGGACGTCGTCGTCGACGAACCAGGCCACGACGACCGCCCCGTTCCCGGCACCGGCCGTCCGGGCGAGCTCCAGGTCGACCGCGAGCGGGTTGCCCCGGGCCCGCTCCCCGGTGGCCCGGGACAGCGGCACGAGTAACAGGGCGTGCCCGCCGGGGCGGAACCCGTCCGCGTCCCGGACCCGGGCCAGCCCGGCCAGTGCGGGCCGCAGCGCCGCGGCCGTCCCGAGCCCGGTCGCGTCGACGACGGTGAGCAGCGGCCGGGCATCCGCGGGAGCGCGGCGCCACCCCGGCCCCGCCCCGCGGACCGGCCACTGCTCCCGGCCGGGACCGACCACGGGGTGCTCCGTCGCCGGACCATCCGGGAACCGGGCGGTGCCGGCGGCCCGCTCCGTCCCTGTCCCCGACCCTGGCCCGGGCCGGGGCGCCGGGTCGGCCGGGTACCGGTCCCCGGAGCCCGCTCCCGGACGCGCCGGGCCACTCGCCCGGCCGCGGCCCGACCCACCTGCCCCGCGACCGCCGCCGCCGGGCCCGTCAGCGGGTGCGGTGCCGTCGTCGAACCCGGGCCACTCACCGGACGCGGCGACGGGGACGCCGCGGCGGCCGACCCCGTCGCTCGGGCCGCCGTGCGCGCCGGGCCGGGCCGGACCGGCCCCCGCACCGGGCCGCCGGACCGGCCGGGTCCCCCCGGCACCCGGGCGCCCCGGAACCCGGCCGCCCGTTCCGCGCCGTGCCGGCGGCCGCCACCCGATCCACCGGAGCAGCCGGCGCAGGCGGGCCCTCACGACCCGGTCAGGAGGAACAGCTCCACCCGGACCTCCCCCGGCGCGCCGTCCTCGCTGTCGCCCAGGTAGGGCCGGATGTCCGCGGCCCGTTCCAGCTCCGGCAGGTCCCGCACCAGCTCCACGAGCCGGCGGGACACCGCGGTGCCCGCGAGCGGCCGGCCCGGGTCGCGGGACACCCCGAACATCAGCGCCAGGCCGACCGACCGGTCCGGTCCGACGACCCGGGCCAGGTCGGTCCGGAACCGGGCGACGGTCCCGCCGCCGTCGTCGCCGGCGGGCACCGGGAGGACGAAGGTCACCGGGGTGAGCAGGACCCCCTGGTCCTCCCGGCCCGCCCCGGGTCCCTCCTGCCGGGGCACCTCCTGGGGCGAGTCCGCCGACGCGAAGGCGACGATCATCAGGATCGCCGCGAGCTCCGCGAACAGCCAGCCGGCGATCGCGAACGCCGGCGGTCCGGCCGCCGCGCGCGACCGTCGCCTCATCGGGGCTCCTCCGCCGGCCGGCCGGGGCGGGCCGCCGGGGCGGGCCGGGAGCCGTTGCCGTCGGGTCCGGGGGTGTCGTGGTGCGGGGCGTCGCGCTCCGGGGCGTCGTGGTCCGGATCGTCGTGACCGGGGGCGTCGTCGGGGTGCCGGAGCCCGTCGGCGACGAGCCCCAGCCAGTTGACCCGGCGCACCACGGCGCGCAGGTCGGCGGCCGTCGTCGCCAGCGTGGTCGCCGTCTCGGCGAGCCGGTCGCTGGTCGAGGTCATCGTCTCGCCGGCCGCGGTGACCGGCGCCCGCGCCTCGGCGAGGGCCGACCGGAAGTGCTCGGCGCGCTCGGCGAGCTCCGCGGTGCGGTCGGCGAGGTCGGCGGCCTCGTCGCGGGCGCGGCCCGCGTCGTGCCCGGCGGCCCGGGCCGCCTCGGCGGCCGACTCGACCGTGTGCACGGCCTCGACCAGCGGTGCGGCCCGGCGGTCCAGGTCCGCCGCGGCGGCCCGCAGGCGCATGTCGGTCTCGCCCAGCGCGGCGGACTGCCTGCCCAGCTCGGGGACCGCCCGAGACAGCTCGCCCACCGACGACGCCAGCCCGGCCAGGGTCCGGCCCAGCTGGTCGACGACGCCGCGGCTGCCCGCCAGCGACGTCGCGGCGGCCTCCATCCGGTGCGCGGCCTGGGTCAGGGCCCGGCCGGACCGGTCGGTGGAGTCCGCCGCGGCCACGGCCGAGCGCAGCCGCTCCAGCGGCACCACCAGCGTGGTCTCCTGCTCCTGCGCCCACCGGTCGAGGTCGTCGGCGGCGCGCTGGTCGCGGGCCGCCCTGGCGTAGGACAGCATGATCAGCCCGAGACTGAGCACGATCAGCGCCGACAGCGCGGCGGGCCCCCGCCAGGCCGGCGCCGACATCCAGTCCGCGAAGAACGACGGGCGCAGCCCCGGCGCGGTCGCAGCGTGCTGCCGCGCGTAGTAGGCCTCCGCGGCGCCCAGCAGCAGCCAGGTCAGCAGCACCGGGACGAGGACCGCGACGGTGCTGGCCCGGCGGACCACCCGGTCGGCCGCGTCGCGCAGGCTGCCGGGGCCGTCCAGCCGCCACAGCGTCGCACCGGGGGTCGACGGGTCACCGAGGGCGATCCGGTCCGCCTCGGCACGCCCGGCCCGGAGCAGGGCGCCGAGCTGGCGCCCGTTGGGTCGCGCCGCGTCCGGACGGCGGGACAGCTCGCCGAGCATCGACGACAGCAGCGCCGAGACGGCCCGGGCCGCCGTCGGGCGGTCGGGCCGCTCGTCGTCGTGCGACGGCGGGGCCGCCTGCGGGCCGGTCACCGGTCGACCTCCGTTCCGCGGCCGGAGGCCGGGTCGGCCGCGCCACCGGGGGTGTCCGCCCCCGTCCCGGCCGCGCCGCCGGCCGGCCGGGTGCCGTCCGGCGCGACCGTCCCGCCCGGCGTCGCCGCCGTGTCCGGCGCCGTCCCCGCCGAGGACGGCGCCCCGCCCTGCGGCGCGGTGCCCGACGGTGCCGGGGCGGGCACCCCGGGTGCGGTCGAGGCGGGCGGCGACGACGGCGACGGGCCGTCCGCGCCGGGCCACCAGTACAGCCCCGCGACGATCACACCGAGCCCGAGCAGCACGGCGACGACGGCGACCACCCGGGCCGTCGTCCGGCCGCCGGCCGCGGGCGCACCCGGGATCCGCCGTGGGCGGCCCACCTCGAGCTCCGGGCCCGCGGCCGGGACGGCGCCGGTGCGCGCACCGGGGTCCGGCCGGCGCGACCAGCTGTCGGGGTCGACCCGGTCGGGGAGATCGCGGCGGTCGGACCGGTCGGGGTGCACTGCCCGGTCCGGCCCGGCCGCGGCACCGGGTGGTTCCGCGTGATCCACCGGGCCGAGCCGATCCGTCGGGCCGAGCCCATCGGCCGGGCCGGACAGGTCCGCCGCACCGGGCCGGTCGGTCCGGGCATCTCGGGCGAGCCCCGGTGCGGTCCCGTCCCCCCGGAAGACCGGCAGCCGCGTGGTGGCGCCCAGGTCCGGACCCGACCCGGCGTCCGGGTCCGCCGGCGCCCGGTCCGCAGCATCGGCCGCCGGGTCCCGGCGCCACCAGCCGCGCAACCGTCCCAGCAGCGACCAGCCGGTCGGGACCGCGGCCCCGGCGGCGGCCGCCCCGGGCGTCGCTCCGGCGGTCGCACCGCGGGGCCGGGCCGAACCCCCCGGGCGTCCGGGCCCGGCGTGGGCGCCGGTGTTCCACGGCTCGGCGTCCGGGGCACCGCCGCGTGCCGCGCCCGGGTGGCTTCGGTGCGCCCGGCCGCCGACGGTCCGGTCCCGGTCGGCCGGGTCGCCCGGAGTCCCGGTCCCGCCGGTCCGGGCACCGGTGCCCCGGCCGTCGCCTGCCGGGTCGTCGCGGAGCGGGTCCGCGGCGGTCCGGCCGCCCGGCCGGAAGCGGCGCCGGACCGGCTCGCCGCCCCGGGCCCGGGCCGGGACGACGGCACCGGCCTGTGCCACGGCGTCTCCGGGCGGGCCGGGCGCCGGGTCGGCGAGCACGCTGCGCGCGACCGTCCGCTGCACGCCCGCGGCCGACGGGTCGTCGAGGACCGTCCGGGCCCAGGCCCGGAGGGTGCCGGCGTCGGCGGCCTCGCCCCACTCGTCGAGCCGGCCCAGCAGGAGCCCGATCACCGCGCGCAGGGTCCGCGCACCGGGCCCGACCGCCTCGACCGCCTCGACCGCCGCCGACACCCAGCCGGTACTCCCCTCGCGCGGGGTGTCGAGGTCGAGCAGCGCGCGCACCGCGTCCGCGATCTCCGACGGGCGCATCCCGCAGTCCCGGCCGAGCCGGACCAGGGCACCGGCGACCGGCGGCGGGGCGTCCGGCAGCCGGTGCAGCGCGCCGTGCACCAGAGCGGTCCGGTCCGGGTCGTTCTCCAGCCGGGTCACGATCCACGGCTCGATGCCGCCCCGGTCCAGCAGCCGGCGGGCGATCTCGGCCGGCCGGAGCTCGAACACCTCCGGGTGCGCCGCCGGGTCCGGCAGCACCGTGCGCAGCCAGTCGTGCGCCTCGTCCCGCAGGTCGCCGGGCTCCAGCGGACGGCCCGGTCCAAGCAGCCAGTACCGCACGCGCCGGGCCCGCTGGTGCTCGTCCGGCTCGACCCGGATCAGCGCGTCGGCCAGGGTCCGGCCCCAGCCGGGCGAGTGCGCCGGGTCCAGCGGTGGCGGGCTCAGCCCGGGACCGGTGTCGGTCCGGTCCGGTCCGGGCCCGTCCGCGATGCCGGTGAGCAGCGCGGACAGCACCTCGGCGGCCCGGTCGGGGCGTCCGGCGGGCGCCGCCGTGACCGGGCCGACCAGCTCCATCGCCCGCTCCGGGTCCAGCCCGGCGAACTCGCGCACGGTCACCGCGGAGTCGGCCAGCCGCTCCCACTGCTGCCCGTCCGCGACCAGCGCGGGCACGTCGGCCCGGTCGACCGGCAGGTGGTGCCGCACGACGTGCCGGACCACCTCGGCCAGCGACGCCGACCCGGCGACGACGGTGTGCGCGTCACCCTGCCCGGCCCGGCGGGCCAGCCAGGACAGCGCCCGCTCGGTGCGCCCGTCCAGCTCGTCCGGTGCGGGCGACGGCGTCGCGGCCCCGTCCAGCCAGCGGTCGACGCTGGCCGCCGCGTCCGGCAGGTCCCGGCGCATCCCGTCCGACCAGCCGCCGGTCACGAACGACGACCGGTCCGCCGGGCCCGGCACCGAGGTCAGGCAGGACGCCCACACCCGCCCGTCGACCAGCGGCGACGGCAGCGCCGCAAGCAGCGTGCCGATGGCGGCGGAGGCCTCAGCCGGGGTGCCGGGGATCCGCAGCACCGGCGCGTCGGGCCGCTGGTGCAGGGTGCGCAGCACGTCGGTCACCCGTGCCGTGGCCGCGGTGTCCGCGACACCGGGCGGTGTCCGCGGCCACAGGTCCGCGGCGTCCGCCAGGTCGGCGGCGGCGAAGGTGAACACGCAGCCACCGGCCCGCCCCACGTCCTTCCCGACGAGCTGCTCGGTCAGGCACAGGTGGCTGCCGTGGCCGCCGACCTCGACCCGGCGCAGCGTGAACAGCGGACCCGTGGCCCGGGCCGCCAGGCCCTCCGGCGGCTGCATCCCGAGCCGGGACGCGGCGTCCAGGAACGCCCGCGGCACGTCGCCGGTGCGTTCCAGGTCGGGCACGTAGCCACGGGTCCTGTCGCCGAACCACACCCGCACCGGCGCCGGGGCGGTCACGACCGCACCCCCGACACGATCGAGAGCAACAGCTGGGTGAGCCCGGCCGACTCCCGGTTGAGCACCGGGAACACCGCGGCCGAGTCCAACGGCATCACCGCGGGCCGGTGGTCGGCGCCGCCGCCGTCGAGCTGCGTCGGCACCTCGCCGAGCGGCGAGCAGAGGAAGATCCGTACCTCGCATCCGGGCTCGTCGAGCAGCACACCGACCGCGGCGGTGTGCTCCAGCGCGGTCAGCAGCCCGCACCCGATCGCCCCGGCGACGACGTCGCGCAGCTGCAGCTGCGAGCCGGCCCCGCGCTGCAGCGCGTCGGCCAGGTGGTCCTGCAGCGAGGGCACCCGCAGCGGCACCGACGGCGGTACCCGGCTGTCCGAGCCGCCGGGCAGCTCGATGGCGGCGGCCGCGCCGTCGTGCACCAGACCCCAGAACCGGTCCGCGTTGCCGTAGTGCCGGTACAGCGCGCTCACCAGGCGGTCGACCAGCAGGTCGACCGTGTCCTCGTCGCTGGCGCGCAGGCCGTCCAGCAGCTCGCGCAGGCCCGGCCCAGGGTGTAGCGGGACCCCGTGCCGGTGCGCGTCCGGGCCGGTGCGGTCCAGCACGTAGTGCAGGTACTGCGTCATGCCCTCGCGCACGGCCCCGCTGCCGCCGTCGATCTCGTCGAACCCGCCCGCGCCGGTGGTCAGCGCGATCCGGACCAGGTCCGCCTTGTTCACCGCCACCATCAGGACGCGGCGCGCGCCGTCGGTCCCGAGCGGTCCGTCGTTGCCGGCCAGCGAGAGTGCGATCTCGGCCTGCAGTCCCTGGTGCACGCTCTGCACCTGCCGCACGTCCGCGGTGTCGGACCGGTTGCTGGCCGCGATCACCGCCCGCGAGTCGGTCCCCCCGCCCCGGGAGTGCTCGCGCAGCGCGGCCTCCACCAGATCGGTCAGCCGCGTGTCGACGGCCGGGTCGACCACCCAGATCAGCCCGCCCAGGCTGGCGAGCAGCTGTTCCTGGTCCTCGTCGCCGACCCGGCGCCGGTGCATCGACTCACCGGCGAGGTCGGCGATCCCGGTCCAGCCGTGCTCGGCCGGGGAACCGTCCCGGGCGGACAGCTCGGTCCGCAGCACGACGGGCTGGCGGATCTGCATGCCCCAGCCGGCGGCGCCGGGCCGCTCCGCCGGATCCGCGACCCCGGCGACGTCGGCGTGCACCTCGGCCACGTGCACCGCGAGACCGCGGTCGATGGCGGTCAGCAGCCGGACCGGCATCAGGTCGTCGAGGTTGGTGGGGCTCATCGGCTGGGAGAAGTCCCGGGTGCGGTTGTAGGCGGTGCGCAGCGCGCGGCCCGGGCGGTCCTCGATGTCGTCGGTGACCGAGGGCACCCGGTACCGCAGCGCGGTGTCCGCGCCGCGCCGGCGCCGGGCGGTCAGCACCGGTGTCTGGGCGATCGTGCGCGAGATCAGGTAGCTCTTCCCGCTGGCCACCGACCCGATCGCGGCCACCACGTTGCGGAACTGGGTGCGGGTGTCCGGGCCGCCGTCGCGCCCGGAGCCGACCAGGAACAGGTGGCCCTCGCCACACAGGTGGTAGCGGCGGCGCACCTGGTCCGGGTCGAAGCCGTCGCTGACCCGCTGGGCGACCCCGCCCGCGGCGTCCGGGAACGTCCGGACCCACCAGCCGGACACCTCGTTGTCCCCGGCCAGGCAGACGTCGAGCTGCACGCTCGGCGGCCGCCAGCCGGCCCCGGCCGAGGGCGGGGTGCCCAGGTCCGCCGCGCAGACCGGGCACCGCCCGAACACCGCACCGGGGGCGCTCACCGCAGCACCGCCAGCACGACTGGGACGGTCAGCAGAACCAGCAGCACCACCGGCACGCTGCACAGCAGCCCGGTCACCGCGCCGTGCCACTTACCGGCCCGCTCGGCCCGGGCAAGCAACGCCAGCATCTCCGACTCGACCGCGTCGGCCGCGCCGCGGGCGGGGGCCGCGCCGGGAGAGGCCCAGTCGGCCACCGGGATCGCGAGGTCGCCGACGAGCCGGTCTACCCCGCACTCCCGGTCGAGCCGCTCGGTCAGCACACGGCGCCGCAGCGCGTTCATCGGACTCCTCCGGTCGGGGTCAGCAGCGCCACCAGCACCAGCACGGCGACCACGCCGAGCAGCAGCACCAGCGACGACGTGTACAGCGCGTACCGGCGGGCGGTGTCCTCGGCCCGCCTGCGGATCTCCTCGGTGAGCAGGACGGCGGCCGCCGCCGCGCGGTCGGCGGCGCGGACCTGGTCGGCCAGTACCGCCCGGTGGATCCCGCGCAGCGACGGGTCGGGCTCCCAGGGCTCCTCGGGCCGGTCCCGCGGTCCCAGCTCGGCGTGGTCGGCGGCGGCTCGGTCGGCGACCCGACCCAGCCAGCCGGCGGCCGACCAGGCACCGCGCAGCACCGGCTCCGCGAACGCCTCCTGCAACGCCCCGATCAGTGCCGGACGTCCGCCCGGCCACCGGTTCCACAGCGTCGCCCCGACCTCGCCGGGACGGTCGACCCGCCGCTCCGGTGGCCGGTCCGGTGAGCCGCCGGCCACCGGGACCGCCGGCCGGTCCACGGTCTCGACCAGGGCGTCGGTGAGACCCTTGCCCCCCAGCGCGGTGAGCACCAGCAGCGCGAAGCCGAACCGGTCGTGCTCGCCGGTGTGTGCCCCACGGTCCTCGTACCCGGCACCGGTGCCCGCGGCGGGCCCCCGCAGCGGGGCGGTGACCGCCGCCGCCGGGTCGGCGCCGACCACCGGCATCAGTGCCTCGCGCACCGCCTGCGACGCGTAGGCCCAGGTCGGGCGCAGATCGTCGACCCGGCCGGTGCGGACCAGCGAGTCCGCGTCCACCAGTACGTAGCGCCCGCCGGGCTGCCAGCAGACGTTCTGCGGCTTGACGTCGCCGTGCGACCAGCCCAGCTCGTGCAGCAGGTCGATCGCGACCCCGACCGGGCGCAGCTTGTCCAGCTGCTCCAGCCCGGGGGTGGCCGGGTTGACCGTCCACTCCACCGGCGCGAACCAGCGGGACACGGTCACCACCACCCGGTCCGGGTCGAGGTTGTCGCCCCGGGCGAACCAGCCGACGAAACCGCTGCCCGGCCCGCCGACCAGCGGCTCCGCGACCGGGCGGGCCACCGTGTGCTCCACCGGCGCCGCCTCGGACGGCGGCCGCGCCACGTACACCGGCGTCATCGCCAGCTGCTCGCCGTCCACCGCGCCCGTACTGCGGGCGCGGGCGTTGAGCCGGCCGATCGCCTCGGACCGCTCGCCGAGGTGGCTGCGCAGCCCGGCGGCGTGCTGCGCGGTCGCGCACAGGTAGAGCTTCACGTGCCAGCGCTGGGTGCCACCGACGGTCACCCCGGTGGTGGTGAGCTGGTCGGCGACCAGCCAGACGTCCTCCTCCACCCAGACCGGGAACTGCGGCCGGGCCACGTCCAGGGCCGCGGGCGGGTCGACCAGGATATCGACCGGCTCGAAGTCGGCGCGCACCCGCACCGCCTCCGGCTCCAGGTCGCCCTCGACGGTCGCGGCCCGGTGGTCCGGGCCGGCCGCGTCCGGGGCGAGGAGCTCGTAGTCCAGCAGCACCCCGGCGGTCCCGCGGACCGCGGTGAACCGTAGCGTGCCGGACTCGCCGAGCCGGCGCTGCCCGCCGTCCGGGGCCAGCGGGACGCCGTCCACGGTGACCTCGACCCCGTCCCGCTCGGCGGTCCGGCGCACCGCGTGCCCACCGCCGTCCGGCACGATGTCGAGCAGGTGCCCGCTGGGCACCACCGCGAGCCCCGGCGGGAGCCGGATCGCGTCCGGTGCGGTGGTGCCCGACGACACCGGGCGCAGCAGCGCCACCGGGCCGCGCAGCGGCGGCAGGTGGAAGCCGAGCTCCGCCCCGTCCCACACCAGGCGCAGGTGCCGGGCCGGCGGCGTCGGGCCGGTTGCCGGCCGCGGCTCCGGAACCGGCGACGGCGCGGGCGCCGGTCCCCCGTGCACCGGGCGGACGTGCGCGCTGACCGACCGGGTGGCGCCCGCCCGGAACAGCACACCGACTGACTGCAGCGGTGGCAGCGCCCGGGGCAGCCGCTGCAGCTGCTCGGTCACGTCGGCCTCCAGGGCGTGCCCCAGTGCGACCGGGGTGCAGACCTCCACCTCGATCCGGGTGCCGTCCGGGCAGCCCGCCTGGCGGTACCGGGTGACGACGGCGGTCGCCGCGGCCACGGCGGCGACGCCGACCGATTCGTTCTCGTCCGCTCCATGGCCGGTCATCGGCGTCCCTCCACGACGGCGTCCAGCAGTGCTTCGGTGATCGCGCGGGCCCGGGCCGCCCCCGCGGCCTCGTCCCGCGTCTCCAGTGCGACGGCGAAGGCGACCGGCCCGCCGCCGGTCTGCACGAACCCGGTGATCCAGGCGACCTGCCGGGCGAACACCTCGCGCGGCGGGTCGGTCCCGGGCGGGAACAGCTCGTGGGTGCCGGTCTTCACCCAGGCCCGCTCACCCGCCGGCCGGTCCCGCAGGGCCGCGGGCAGCCGCAGCCGGGACGCGGTGCCCGACTCGACCGTCGCCCCCAGCGCGCGGCGCAGCTCACCGGCCTGTTCCGGGGTGAGCACCCGGCGCCGCTCCGGCTCGGTGGCCACCGACGGGCCGGACGTCCCGCTCGCCCGGGCGCCGCCGACGATGCCGGGCGCGGAGGCCGTGCCGTCCGCGGCGACGGTCGCCATCACCGAGGCCATCTGCAGCGGGGAGGCCTGCACCGTGCCGCCGCCGAGGGCCAGGTTCGCCAGGCCGGACGCGTCGTCGTCGGGGACCAGCGATGCGGCGCCGAAGTCCGGCCCGGAGCGCCAGTCCGCGGCCCGGGTCGGGGTGCCGAACCCCAGGTCGACGGCGGTGTCCCGGATCGCCGGCCAGCCCAGCTCGGCGGCGAGCGCGGCGAAGGCGGTGTTGCAGGACACCGCGAGCGCGGTGCGCAGGGAGATCCGGCCGTCGTCGCCGGTGCCGGCGCAGGCGCCGCGGCCCGCGTTGCGCACCGGCGCCGTCCCCGGGCGGTCGACCTGCTGCGGCGCCGGGATCCGGTCCTCGGCCCCGGTGCCGGGGCGACGCAGGTAGGTCGCGGCGACGACCACCTTGAACGTCGAGCCGACGCCGTAGCGCCCGGCCGTGGCCCGGTCCACGCCGGCCGCCGGGACCGTCGCGTCCGGGTCGTCGCCGACGTAGCGGCGCAGCTCCGCGGTGTCCCCGGCCGGCCCGGCCAGCCAGCGCCAGCAGCGCTGCGGGTCGTCCGGGACCCGGTCGTCCCGGCACGCGTCGGCCTCGTCCGGGGTCAGGTCACGGATGCTGCCGTCCGCGCGGCGCTCCCCCATCGCCCGGCCGTCGTTGACCGCGTCCCTGGCCTCCTGCCGGGCCGCCTCCACCGCCGGGTCGGCGGCGTCCTGCACCGCGGCCGGCACCGAGGCTGCGGCCAGCACGTGCCCGGTGCGGGCGTCCAGCAGGACGGCGCCGCCGGCCAGCGGGGGGCCGCCCGCCTCGGCGTCCAGCGCGGTCGCCGTGGCGTGCTGGAGCGCGGGGTCCACGGTCAGGTCCAGCTGCACGTCCGGGGTGCCGGTCAGCACCGGCGGCACCAGCCGTCGCAGGGCCGAGGTGACCGGTACCCCGCCCGCCTGCTCGACGACGGCGGCGTCGACCATGCCGCCCCCGCCGTCGTCCAGGATCCCGGCGAGGTCGGCCCGGGTCACCGCGGGCTCGCCGACCGGGACCCAGCCCGCCCCGGCCCGCTCCTGGCGGTAGGCGGGCACCCCGGCCAGGGTGACGGTCACCGCGGCCCGCGCGGTGCGGAACCGGTCGGTGGTGCACCGGTCGGGGTCGACCGGGACCAGCGGGTCCCGGCACAGCGGGAGGTCCTCGGCGTGCCCGGAGTAGGGGCGGACCACCACCCAGCCGGTCATCAGGACGCAGGCGGCCAGGGCCAGCGCGCCCGCGGTGGCCGCCGTCGTGCGCAGCGCCGGCCGGGCCGGGCGCGGGTCGGGTGCGGCGGGGCGGCCGCCGCGGTAGCCGGCCGCGACGGCGAGCAGCACCACCAGGGTCACCGCGAGCGTCGACTGCCCGCCGCGGGACAGCCACGGCGCGGTGATGCCGGAGTGCGGCACCACGTTCAGCGTCGCCGCCAGCACGAACAGGTACTGCCCGACGAGCATCCCGGCCGCGCCGGCGGCCAGCAGCCGTCCGGGGTCCCCGGCGCGGGCGCCCGGGCGCAGGTCGCGGTACAGCGTGACCAGCGCGACCCCGAGCAGCACGACCAGCACGGACAGCGCGAGGACGGCCAGCCCGCCGAGCTTGTTCCAGGTCACCGCGAGGACGAAGTCGGTCGAGCCGGCCGGGATCCGGCCGGTGATCGTGTCCGGCAGCCCGCGACCCCACAGCCCGCCGTCGGCGACCGCGGCGAGGCTCTGCGAGATCTGCGAGAGCCGCCCCGCGACGTAGGTCTGCAGCGCCTCCTGGCAGGCGACGCTGCCGTCCGGGACCTCGAACGGCGGCGCCGACCCGGCGGGCGGCGGCACGCACGGCGACACCCACGGGTACACCCACGGCTCCCACCAGGTGCGCACCCGGTTCGCGATGTAGGGGTGGGCGAGGACCGCGAGACCGAGCGCCGCCAGCGAGCCCAGCGCCGGGATCAGCAGCGGTCGCCCGGCTGCCAGCGCCTCGCGGCGGACCCGGCGTCGCCCGGCCGCGTCGTCCGGGGCGCCCGATCGCAGCTGCGCGGCCCGAGCCTCGGCGCGCAGCACCGACCAGTACATGGCGAGCATCCCGGCCAGCGCCGGGACCAGCGGCCCCAGGTCGGACCGCGCGGCGCTACCGAACGCGACGATCGCCAGCGGCACGATCGGCCGCCAGGTCGACCGTTCGCGGGCCCGCCAGCCCTGCGGCGGGTGGAACAGCACCGCCAGGTTCGCCAGCAGCACCGCCAGCACGAGCAGGTAGAGCGGCTTGGCGTACTCCGGGGTCGCGATCCGGGCGACCGTCAGGTTCGGCGATCCCTCGACCAGCGGTGCCAGCACCGCCACCAGCAGCAGCCCCTCCAGCAGCAGGGTGGACTCCCAGCGCCGCCCGGTGGAGGCCCGGCGGCGCCGGGTCACCCGGTCCAGCAGGGCCGCCGCCCCGCGGCGGACGACCCGCAGCCGTCCGGCGCGCACCAGCAGCAGCACCGCGCACACCGCGGCGACCACGGCGAACGGCAGGACCAGGGTCTCCACCGCGGTCCGCACCGTGGGTCCCTCGACGATCGCGGACGTCGCGGCGTCCGGGTCGGGCACCACGACCAGCCGCACCACCAGCAGCACGCCGGTGACGGCCAGCGCGGAGGTCGCCCCGAGGACGGCGAGCGCGGCCGGCGCGACCCGGTCCTCGCCGCGGTCCCGGTGCGCCACCCGCAGCAGCCACGACGCCAGGCCGGCGCACAGCGCGACGAGCAGCACCCCGATCAGCGACCAGGCCACGTCCGAGGCGCCGGAGGCCAGGAACCCGGCCGTCACCAGCGCGGGCCCGGCGACGAGCTGGGCGGCCCCGCCCCGCCCACCGGGACCGCGCGGGAGGACCGCACCGGCCGCGGCGACCGCGGGCGCCGACCCGGGCCGTAGCAGCAGCCGGGCCGTGACCCCGGCCGAGACGACCAGCCCGGCCAGCACGACCAGGTTCGCCGCGGCGCGGAGCAGCAGCTGATCCACGAGCCAGGTCAGCACGTGCCGCGGACCCCCGCCCCCGGACGGTCTGCCGGTCCTGCGTCGGAACTGTCGATCACGTTCGATACGTCGGTCCGCGCGACGATCCGTTACCGGCGTCCCGGCCGCCGCCCCAATACTGGGGACGAGCCGCCGTGCCGGCGGCTGCGCCGCGGCCCCCGGACCGGTCCGAGCCGCACGCCGGGCGGCCCCGGGGATCCGGGACCGTCGGCCCGTGCGGCCGGGACACCGCGAACGGCATCCTGGGTGCCCGACCCGCCCTGCCGGAGGACTCCATGAGGCTGCCGCCCGAACCGCCCCACCGGGGCCGGTGGTCCCGGTGACGAACTACGCACGGCTGTACCGCATGGGGCTGACCCCGTGGGAGCGCTACGGGCGGCTCACCGCGGAGGGCACCGGCGCCCGGCTGGACCGGGAGGAGGCGGAGCGGGGCCGCCCGCCCGGGCGAGCGCTCGACCTCGGGTGCGGCCGGGGCCGGGACACCGCCGAGCTGGCCCGGCGGGGCTGGGACGCCGTCGGGATCGACGCCGTGCCGGCCGCGATCGACGCCGCCCGGCGGGACACCGGCGCGACCTACGTCGTGGGCAGCGTGACCGACCTGCCCGGGGCCGGTCTCGGCACGTTCGACCTGTTCCTCGACGTCGGCTGCTTCCAGGGGTTCGGCCCCGACGACCGGCGTGCGACCGGCCGCGGGGTGACCGCGCTGGCCAACCCGGGATCGACGGTACTGATGCTCGCGTTCGGCCCCGGCCGGTTCCGGTCGGTGGTCGGCGGTGTGTCCCGGGCGGAGGTCGAGGAGGCCTTCGACGGCTGGGACGTCGTCGCGGCCGAGCCGGCCGGCACCGCGGGCCTGGGCTGGCCGATGAGCCGCACGGCACCGCACTGGTACCGGCTGCGGCTGCGCGACCGGGAGGGTCGACCGGCCTCGGCGCACTGAACCCGTGCGCGCCGATCAGCGGGCCGCGCCGAGCCCGGCGTCCCGGGCGGTCGCCACGGCGGCCGACCTGCTGCGCACACCGAGCTTCGCGAAGACCACGGAAACGTTGTTCCGTACGGTCTTCTCCGACAGGTGCAGCCTGCGGGCGATCGCGGCGTTGGTCAGGCCCTCGGCGACGAGCCCGAGAACCTCGCGCTCCCGGTCGGTCAGGTCGGGGAACGCCATCCGGGCCGGGTCGGGCGGAGGCTCGGCCCATCGTCGGCGCACTCCGCCCGCGACGCCCCGGCCGACGACCACACCACCCTGCGCGACGTGCCTGATCGCCCGGTCGATCTCGGCGCGGTCGGCGTCCTTCAGCAGGTAGCCGGACGCCCCGGCGCGCAGCGCGGCACCGACGGTCTCGTCCTCATCCAGCATGGTGAGCGCCAGCACCGCCGGTCCCGGTCGTGCGGCGCACAGCGTTCGTGTGGCGTCGATCCCGTCCACACCCGGCATCTGCAGGTCCATCAGCACGACGTCCGGCGCGAGCTCCCGGGCGAGCCGAACGGCCTCGGCTCCGTCGGCGGCCTCTCCCACCGGCTCGATTCCGGCCATCGTGCGCAGCGCGCCGCGCAGGCCCTCGCGGTAGAGCGGGTGGTCGTCGACTATCAGCACACGGACGGGTGTCGGCAGCCCGGACGGCCCAGCGGGCTGCCCGCTCATCGGAGCGGCACCGGTAACGCCGCCTCGACGATGGTCCCCGGACCCTCCCACACCTCCAGGGTGCCGCCGAGCCCGTCGACCCGCCGGCGCAACGAGTGCAGCCCCAGGCCCGGCGAGGCGCCCGCGGCCGCCCGGGTGCCCCGACCGTTGTCGGAAACCCGAACCAGCAGGAAGCCCTCGCGCCGGTGCGCGTAGACCCGCACCCGAGTGGCGTCGGCATGCCGGCACGCGTTCGTGACGAGCTCGGCCACCAGCAGGTGGGCCGCGAGCTCGACCTCCGCCGGCAGCGGACCGAGCTCCCCCAACTCGACCTCGACTGCGCACGCGGGTGTGCTGGACCGGGCACCCAGCTCGCGCAGCGCACCCTCCGGCCCCAGCTCGTCGAGCAGCGCGGGCCTCAGGTCCCGGGTGATCGCCCGGACGTCGCGGACCGCGTCCCGCAGCTGCGCACCCAGCCGGTGCAGGACCGCGCGTCCCTCGTCCGGGGACTCGTCGATCAGGTCCCGGACGCTGTCCGCCTGGAGGCTCGCGGCGGCGAGGGCGGTGCCCACCCCGTCGTGCAGCCGGCGGCGCAGCCGGTCCCGCTCCTCCTCCCTGGCCGCGGCCGCCCGTTCGCGCTCCCGGCGGAGCTCGTCGGACAGCGCGAGGGCGTGCACCGCGACCGCGGCCTGGGCCGCGACGTCGGTCAGCGCACGCCGTTCGGACCGGGTCAGCCCGCCTCGCACCGGTACGGCGCGCAACACGCCCACCCGCCGTCCGGCGTGTCGCAGCGCCAGCTCCTGCACCGGACCGTCGGGGGGCGAGCCGTCGGGGAAGATCCGGCCGTCCGCCGTCTCCAGCGACAGGTGCCGCAGGCCCAGCGTCCTGGAGACCTCGGTGAGGATGTCCGGCAGGACCGACGACGCGACCTGGTCGGCGGGCACGGCCGCGCCGAGCCGCATCGCCAGCCGGGTGATCACCCGATGGGGGTCCTCCGGCGAGCCGTGCACCAGCCGGTTCACCACCCGGCGCAGGACGTGGTGCAGCGGCAGCACCAGCATCGCCACGACCGCGGTCCCCACGATCGGGGCGCCGGTGCCCACCCCGATCGCCCCGCCGAGCAGGCCGACGACGCCGGCGTAGGCGACCGCGACCGCCACCGAGAGCCCGCCGTAGACCAGCGACCTCCCGACCACCAGCTGCAGGTCCCACAACCGATGCCTGCTCACGGCGATCATGCAGCAGACGGGCAGCGCACCGACCGCGAGGGCCGCGGCGAGGACACTCGCGGTGGCCATCGCGACAACCTCGCACGCGACCGTCACCGCGACGCCGTACAGCATCCAGGACAGCGCCCGGCGCCCGTCCGGCCCGGCCCGCCGCCACCGCGCCACCAGCCCGGCGGCCGCCAGCACGACCCCCAGCGCCACCAGCGGGGCGGCGACCCCGCCGACCAGGGCGGAGGGACCCGGGGAAAGCGCCAGCGGGTTCGGCCCGATCGCCGCGTCCGTGGCGGGGCCGTCCAGCAGCTCATAGGGGGTGGTCGCCCACCGGGTCGTCGCGACCGCGATCGCGCACACGCCGAACAGGACGACCGGGCGCCACCGCTGCGAGGGCAGGGTCCCGTCGGGCAACAGCAGCGGCACGACGACCAGCAGCGCGAGCAGGCCCGGCACCCACGACCAGGTGTGCGACCAGAACAGCCACCGGTCGGCCGGCAGGCCGTCGACGACCTGCAGGCCGTACACGCCGTACTCGCGGCCGAACAGTGACGCGGCCTGGCTCAGCGCCACGACGAGGAAGACCGGGCCGAGCACACCCGCGGTGCGGCGGGCCACCAGCAGCCCGCCGACGACGCCGTAGGTCACCAAGCCCACGACCTGCATGGGCCAGAACCCGCCCAGGCCACTGCTCGACGGGGCACCCGCCGCGACGTTGACGGCCAGCAGTACGCATCCCGCCCCGCCGACCGCCAGCACGACCGCCGCAACGGTGCAGGCAGCGACCACACGGCCGTCCGGCGCAGGCGCGGTACGGAGCCCGTGCGACGCGAGAGTGGCCATCGAACCAGGCTCGCCCACGGGTGTCCCGTCGTTACGGGACCGGAGGTCCCGGACGGGACGGGACGGACGGATCGGGTGTACGGGGCGGCCCCGAGGTCAGGATCGGGCCGTCCGCCCAGCAGCTCCGGAGGTAACGCCGTGACCGTCCCCGTACCGCCCGCCACCGTCGCGTCCCGCCGCCCGCCCGTGCCCGTCGTCGTCGCGAGTGTCGTCGTCGCGGTGCGGATGGGGTTCGGCGCGTTCGGCCTCGTCTACTTCGGGGTGCTCGCGCCGCCGGAGGTCAACCCGGACGCCGGGAGCCCCGCCGCCACCGCCTTCGCCGCCGTCGGGCTGACCACCGTGATCACCGCCTGGGCGTGCCTGCCCGGTGTGTGGGCCGGCCGGCGCGCGCCGTGGCACCTGCTCACCTGCGTCCTCGCGGCATGGGTCTACTTCAGCTGCTACAAGATCCTCGCCGAGGGCGAGACCGAGTCGATCGCGTTCCTGGTGGTCGACGTGCTGGTGGCCGGGCTGCTCTGCCTGCCCACGTCCCGGCGGCACGTCGCCGCCGGGGACCGGTCCGCCGGATCCGCCCCGTCCCCGGCCGGCACCCGCTAGCTTGCCCCTGACGACGACCAGGGGCGGCGATGGTGTTCAAGAAGCTCAAGGCACGGTTCGGTGGGGGCACGACGGTCGACACGGTGGTGCACACCCCGGTCGCGCAGCCCGGTGGCGTGTTGGACGGCGTGGTCGAGGTCGTCGGCGGCGAGTTCCTGCAGCGGATCAACTTCCTCGCACTGCGCCTGGAGACCGTGGTCGAGGTGGAGTCCGGCGACAACGAGTACCGCTCCACGACGTCGTTCGCCGAGCAGCGGGTGACCGGGGCGTTCGAGCTGCATCCGGGCGAGCGGCGGTCGGTCCCGTTCCGGTTCGGGGTGCCGTGGCAGTCGCCGTTCACCACGGTGCACGGGCGGGACCTGCCCGGGGTCCGGGTGGGCCTGCGCACCGAGCTGGACATCGCCGGTTCGTTGGACAAGGGCGACCTGGACCCGGTGCGGATCGAGCCGACCCCTCCGCAGCAGACCATCCTGGCCGGGTTCGAACGGGCCGGCTGCCGGTTCCTGCGCTCCGACGTGGAGAAGGGCCGGGTCCCCGGTGCCGAGTTCGGCTTCTACCAGGAGATCGAGTTCGCACCGCCGCCCGACCTGGCGCGCGGCCTGAAGGAGGTCGAGGTGTCCTTCCTCGCCGGACCGCACGCGATGGACCTGCTCCTGGAGGGCGACCGGCGGGGCGGCTTCCTGGACGCCGGCGGCGACCGGATCGTCCGGTTCACCATCCCCTACGACGTGCTGGACGCCCACGACTGGGCGGCCGAGATGCGCGGGCACATGGCGGAGCTGGCCCGGCGGCGCGGCCTGTTCGGCTGACCCTCAGCGTCCGGGCGACGGGACGGGCAGCCCGGCCGCCGCGAACAGCTCCGCCCACCGCGCACGCGGCAGCCGGTCGACGGGGTCGCGGGCACCGGCCCAGGCCTCCGGGACCGCCGACGCCAGCAGCGCGGGCGGGAGCAGGCCCGCGTCGTCGAGCTCGGCCAGCAGCAGCGGCGCCCGGTCCCGGCCGACCCGGGCGGCCGCCGCGTCCCAGCCGGCGGCGGTGAGCGGGCGGTCCCGGTCCAGCAACGCGTTCACGGTGACCTCGTACAGCGCCTGGCTCACTGCCCCAGCGTGGCACGCCGGGCTCCCCCGCCCGGGGCACCGCCCCGCCGGACGGCGCCCGGCACTCGGTGGCCGGTGCGGGACGCGCGACGTGCGGCACCCGAGCGGGCGGGGCCGCCGGACCGCGCGGCACCCGCGCGCCGACCACGCACGGTCAGCGTGACGGAGCGACCGGCCGCCGTGACTGCGCCAAACGGCCGCTGTGCGGGCCGCAACCCTCACCTAGCGTCCGATCGCGATGAGCGCTCCCCACGCCGACGACCGTCCCCCGCACCGTCCCGATCGGCCCGACCGGCCCGGCTCCGGCCCGCCCCCGCCGGACGGACGGCCCCGCAACGGGTACCGGCCCGCGGACCTGCTGGACCGGGCCGCCGTCCCGCCGCCGCGCCGTCCCGGCGACGGCGGTGCCGCCCCGGGGGCGGCCGTCCCCGGCCCCGGCGCGGCGGGTGCCGGACCCGCTCCGGGGCCCGCGGCCGGACCGCACGGCACGGTCCCGGCACCGCGACCGCCCTGGCTGCCGGGCGCCGCCGCCCCGGCCGCCCCGCTCGCTGCCGGGGCCGTCCCGGCCGGGGAGCCGGGCGACGGACCGCCGGCATGGGGCGGGCCGCCACCCGGCGTCGCACGCCCCGCGGCGCCCGGCGCGCCGTGGGCCGGACCGGCGCCGACACCCGGTCCGTGGTCCACCGCGTCGTGGGGCCCAGCCGCACCCGTGCCCCGGGGCGCCGCGACCGCGCCGCCGGCCGGGGGCGGGCACCCGGCGTCGTGGGGTGCGCCCGGGCACACCGCGCCGCAGGCCCGGCCACCGTCCGGTCCGGGTGCCGGGGCGTGGGCGGCGGTCGCCGTTCGGGCCGGCGGCGCCGGGGACCGGATCTCGCGGGCGGTGACCGGGCTGGACGGCGCCCTCGGCCGGGCCCTGCCCGGCGGCGCCGGGCACCGCGGGGCGGCCCTCGCCGTCGGCGCGACACTGCTGCTCGCGGTCGCGGCCGCCGCGGGCGCCGAGTCCCCGGGTGCCGACAACGGCCCGGCGCCGGGCACCGCCGCCCCGGCCGCACAGGAGCCGGTGCCGGCACCCGCCGACCTCGTCGCGGGGACCGCCCCGGCCGACCCGGCGGCGTTCGCCGGGTCCGGATTCCGCTCCCCCAGCGGCAACATCACGTGCCGGATCGACGGCGCCGAGACCCGCTGCGACACCCGTACCCGAGCCTGGTCCCCGCCGGACGACCCGGCGTGCACGTTCCGCTCCGGGACCGGGCTGGTGCTGCGCGCCGCCGGGGCCGGGCCGAGCTGCGGCGGCGAGCGGGTCCGCGCCCGCGGCACCGCCGAGCTCGGCTACGGCACCCACCTGACCCGCGGCGACGTCACCTGCGTGAGCCGCCGGACCGGCGTCGAGTGCCGGGACGCGCGCACCGGGCACGGCTTCGCGACCTCCCGCGAGGCGTACCGGATCTACTGACCCGCGCCGCCGCGGCCGGTCCGCCACAGATAGCGTCACCGGCCGTGACGGCGGTCGTGGAGATCTTCACCGACGGCGCCTGCGTGCCGAACCCCGGCCCGGGCGGCTGGGGCGCGGTGCTGCGCTACGGCGAGCACGAGCGCGAGCTGCACGGCGGGGAACCGTCGACGACCACGAACAACCGGATGGAGCTCACCGCCACCATCCGCGCCCTGGACTGTCTGACCCGGCGTTCGGTGGTGCACCTGCACACCGACAGCACCTACGTGCGCAACGGCATCACCCGGTGGCTGCCGCGCTGGCAGGCCCGCGGCTGGCGGACCGCCGCCGGGGAGCCGGTGAAGAACGACGACCTGTGGCGCGAGCTCGACGCCGCCGTCCGCCGGCACGACGTCACCTGGTTCTGGGTGAAGGGGCACGCCGGGCACCCGGAGAACGAGCGTGCCGACCGGCTCGCCGCCCGCGGCTGCGAGGAGGCGGGCGGACGGGCGTCCGGGAAGCGGCCGTCCCGCACGCGGTGACGCCGGGGAGATAGCGTCGGCCGCGTGGCCGACTCGTTCCCCCGCCTGCACGCCCGCACCCGCCGCTTCACCCTCGGGGTCCCCCGCGGGTTCACCGTCGCCCCGGACGGGTCGCGGGCGGTGTTCCTGCGCAGCCGGTCCGGTACCGACCCGGTCACCTGCCTGTGGTCGGTCGACGCCGCGACCGGCGCGGAGCGGCTGCTCGTGGACCCGGCGTCGGTACCCGGGCTGCCGGGCGAGGAGGACCTGCCCGCCGCGGAGCGGGCCCGGCGCGAGCGGGTCCGGGAGCAGGCGGGCGGCGTCGTCGGGTACACCACCGACGCCGCGGTCACCCGCGCCGTGTTCGCACTGTCCGGGCGGCCGTTCACCGTCGCGCTGACCGGGGAGCCGGACGTGCGCCCGCTCGATGTCGGCGGGATCGAGGCCGTGGTGGACCCGCGGATCGACCCGAACGGGACCCGGGTGGCCTTCGTCGCCGCGGGCGCGCTGCACCTGCACGACCTCACGACCGGCACGACGACGGCCGTGCTCACCCCCGACGGCGACGACGTCTCCTGGGGCCTGCCCGACTTCGCCGCGGCCGAGGAGATGGACCGCCACCGGGGGTTCTGGTGGTCCCCCGACGGCGGCGCGCTGCTCGTCGCCCGGGTCGACGAGTCGCCGGTCGCACGCTGGCACATCGCCGACCCGGCGCACCCCGACCGCGTCCCGACCACGGTCCGCTACCCCGCCGCCGGCACCCCGAACGCCCGGGTGGGGCTGGTCGTCGTCGCGCTCGACGGCAGCCGCACCCCCGTGACCTGGGACGACGAGACCTACGAGTACCTCGCCACCGCGGGCTGGGACGCACACGGCCCGCTGCTGTCGGTCCAGCCGCGCGACCAGCGCGAGGTCCGCACCCTGGCCGTCGACCCCGCGACCGGGCGGACCACCACGCTGCACTCCCAGACCGACCCGGTGTGGGTGGAGAACGTGCCGGGCGTCCCGGCGCGCACCGCGTCCGGGGCGCTGGTGCGGGCCGAGGACTCCGGCGGGGCGCGCCGGCTCGTCGTCGGCGACGCCTACCTGACCGGCCCGGAGCTGCAGGTGCGCGGGGTCGTCGGCATCGACGGCGAGACCGTCCTGTTCCGCGCCTCGACGGAGCCGACCTCGGTCGCCGTCTGGTCGGTGACCCCGGGGTCCGAGCCGGTCGCGGTGACGCCGACGACCGGGGTGCACGCCGTCACCGCAGCGGGGGGCACCACCGTGCGCGTGTCCCAGGACCTCGCGACGGCGCCGCACGCCGTGCTCGTCACCGCCGCCGGGACCGAGCACCCGGTCGCCGGGCACGCCGTCGACCCCGGGTTCGACCCGGCCCCGGTGCTGCACTCCTTCGGTGAGCGGGAGCTGCGCACCGCGGTGTTCCTGCCGTCCGGCCACGTGCCCGGTACCCGCCTGCCGGTGCTGCTCGACCCCTACGGCGGCCCGCACTCCCAGCGGGTGCTGCAGGCCCGCAACGCGCACCTGACCAGCCGCTGGTTCGCCGAGCAGGGTTTCGCCGTGCTGGTCACCGACGGTCGTGGCTCCCCCGGCCGCGGCCCGGAGTTCGACCGCGCGATCCACGGCGACCTGGCGGGACCGGTGCTGGAGGACCAGATCGCGGCCCTGCACGCGGCCGCGGAGGCCTACCCCGACCTGGACCTGGGGCGGGTCGGGATCCGCGGCTGGTCGTTCGGCGGGTACCTGTCCGCGCTGGCGGTGCTGCGCCGGCCCGACGTCTTCCACGCGGGCATCGCCGGCGCGCCGGTCACCGACTGGACGCTCTACGACACCCACTACACCGAGCGCTACCTCGGGATGCCGGGCGGCGAGCCCTACACCCGCTCGTCGATCGTCGACGACGCCGCGACCCCGCCGACCGCGGACCGGCCGCACCGCCCGCTGATGGTCGTGCACGGCCTCGCCGACGACAACGTCGTCGCCGCGCACACCCTGCGGCTGTCCTCGGCGCTGCTCGCGGCCGGGCGTGCCCACCAGGTGCTGCCGCTGTCGGGCGTCACCCACATGACGCCGCAGGAGGTCGTCGCCGAGAACCTGCTGCTCCTGCAGGTCGGGTTCCTCCGGGACGCGCTCGGCGGCTGAGCGCGAACACGTGTTTCACCGATTCCGACGATCACCGACGCCGACCGGAACTGATCTACGGACACCGCGTCGTCGCAGGTGAGGGCGCCGCGCGTCCGTGCGTGACCGGACGCGCGGCGGTCACCGGTGCCCGCGACGGGGCTCCGGGCCCGCTTGCGACCCCGCTCACACTGTGGCTCCCTGGGCCGGAGGGACACCTCCGCCGGACCCGGCCACGGGCCACCGGCGGGCGTGGGCGACGACGCCGTGGGGAGCAGCATGACGATGTCCGACCAGGCCACGCGGTCCCTGTGGATCTGCGAGCCGTGCGGGTTCGTCTACGACCCGGACGAGGGCGACCCGGACGGCGACATCGAGCCGGGCACGCCCTTCGAGGACATCCCCGACGACTGGATGTGCCCGATCTGCGGCGCCGCCAAGTCGGACTTCCGCCCGTTGGAGCCGGGAGAACAGTTCCCGGGGTGAGGACACCGAGACCATGGTCATGATCGCCGGATACGACCACTTCGTCCAGCTGGCCGAGTCGCTGCAGTGGGACGAGACCGACCTCGACCTGGGCCCGGACCGCGACGCGTGGGCCCGGCTCGCGCCGGACGAGGCGGCGACCGTGCGCGGGCTCGTCGCCGGCTTCTGCATCGCCGAGGCCTCGGTCGCCGGGCAGCTCGGCTCGTACCAGGCGGCGGCGCTCGACGACACCATGCAGGCCGCGTTCCGCGCCCAGGCCCGCGACGAGGCGCGGCACGCCCGGTTCTTCGACCTGGTCGCCGCGCAGGTGCTGGGCGTCCCCGGCGACACCCCGGCCGACCGGCTGGACGTGCTGCGACGCGAGGTGAGCTCCGAGCTCGTCGACCTGTTCGAGCACCGGCTGCCGGCGACCGCCCGTGGGCTCGCCGAGGACCACACCGGACTGACCGGGGCGGTCGGGCTCTACCACATGGTCATCGAGGGTGTGGTGCTGCTGGCCGGGCAGCACGCGATGCTCCAGACCCTGGACCGGCTGTCCGTCCCGCTGCCGGGCGTGCACCGCGGGACCGAGCTGGTCCTGCGCGACGAGCGCTGGCACATCGGCTTCGGCGCGCGGGTGGTGCAGAGCGCCGAGCTGGGTGGCGAGGAGGCCGACGCGCTGCTCGAACAGGGTGAGACCGCGTCGAAGGTCTGGGCCGGGCTCATCACCCCCGAGGCCATCGCGCTCGCGGTGAAGCAGCACCGCCGTCGGCTGAAGGCGGCGGGCATCAAGTTCTGGTGACACCCCCACGCCGGTCGCCGCCTTTCGGGAAACATGTGTTTCATTCCTCCGGGGCCGGCCGCGTGGCCTGCACGGAATGGGCACGGACGGTTCCGCGGGCGGGGACCGCGGGTGTCCACACCGGAGCCCACGGCGCCGTCCCGGGCGCGGCGTCGCACGTCACGGCGGGGACGGCCGCCCCGGCCCCCGCGACGGTGCTTGTCGCCGCACCGACGTCACCGATCTCCGGCGGCCACGATTTCCGGGGCACCCGCCCGCATTTCCCACCATTTCCCGGACGACCCCACGGCACGGTCCGCAGAAGTGTTCCGATTGTTCCCGGACAATCGTTTCCGGGCAACGGGGCGGCCCCGCGCAGCCGGTCCTGACCTGCGGAGAGATCGTCCGAGCCGAGCCCGGGACCCTCGCGGGAGATCATTCCGCATTCGAGCTCGCGCGTTCATGATCGTCGGCGCAGAATTGATGGACGCACGGGGTTGACGCTTACCACCGTGCGGTGTGAAGGTGATCACGTACCCACCGACGAATTGCGCTCGGGAGGAAAGTGTCAATGACGACCACCGAAGACGAACGCGCGGAACAGCTGGCCGCCGCGGGTCTCGACGGGCAGAACCGGCTCGCGCTGGGTCGGCTGCTCGGCAGCGGGACCATCGGCTACGCCGAGGAGGGACCCGACGGCGTGCTCCGGGCGACCATCCGGATCCCGGAGGACGAGATCTGCTACGAGCCCGGCGTGCTCATCCTCCCGCACGGCGGTGACATCGAGCTGACCCTCATCAACGACGACAAGAACACCCACTGCGCGGTGCTGCCCAGCAACGGCGACCCGAAGTTCATCTGGCTGGTGAACCACTCCAAGGGCACGGCGAAGATCAACCTCGACGGGCCGGGCACGTACTACTACGGCTCCGCGAGCGGCAACGACGAGGGCCGCGGTCTCACCGGCTCCATCGTCATCGGGGGCGAGGTACCCGACCACGCCAAGCTCGACCGTCCCCCGCAGCCGCGACCGTAGGAAGGATCCCGAGATGACGGACTACGTCGACGCGGGTGAAGCGATCCCGCACGTCCAGCTCAGCAACGTCCGGGGCGAGGCCCCGGCCACCTCCGCGGTGGACTACGACCGGATCCGCGGCGCACGCTCCGAGCCGCAGAACTGGCTGACCTACTACGGCACCTACGACGGCCAGCGCTACAGCGAGCTCGACCAGATCAACAAGGACTCGATCCGCAGACTGTCGCCCGCCTGGGTGTTCCAGGCCGGCGCCGTCGGGATGCAGTCCGGTGCGTCCACCTACTCGTTCGAGGCGTCACCGATCGTCGTCGAGGGCGTCATGTACGTCTCCGGCCCCGACGGCCGCGCCTGGGCGATCGACGCGAGGACCGGCGAGGAGCTCTGGCGCTACAAGCACGCCTCGCCCTACGACGTGTCGCTGTGCTGCGGCAACGTCAACCGCGGGCTGGCCGTGGGCCACGGCAAGGTCTACATGTACACGCTCAACGCGCACATCATCGCGCTCGACGCCACGACCGGGAAGGTCGTGTGGGACACCGTCAACGGCGACGTCCGCGCCGGGGAGAGCGGCTCGGTCGCGCCGCTGATCGTCAAGGACCTGGTGATCGTCGGCAGCGCCGGCGGGGAGTTCGGCGTCCGCGGCCACCTCGACGCGTTCGACGCGGAGACCGGTGAGCGGCGCTGGCGCTGCTACACCGTCCCGAAGCCGGGCGAGCCCGGCTCGGAGACCTGGCCCGACGACGGCGAGGCCTGGCAGCGCGGCGGCGCGAACTGCTGGGTGACGCCCACCTACGACCCGGAGCTGGAGCTGCTGTTCCAGGGCACCGGCAACCCGGCCCCGGACTTCGACGGCGGCGTGCGCCCCGGCGACAACCTCTACACCGACTCGACGATCGCGGTCGACGTCAACACCGGCGAGATCAGGTGGCACTACCAGTTCACCCCGCACGACCTGTGGGACTACGACTCCACGATGGAGAACGTCCTGTTCGACGCGCCGGACGGGCGCAAGCTGCTCGCCCACGCGGACAAGAACGGCTACTTCTTCGTGCTCGACCGGACCAACGGCGAGCTCGTGCGGGTGTTCCCGTTCGTCGACCGGATCACCTGGGGCGAGATCACGCCCGAGGGCAAGGTGACGCCGAAGATCTACCCCGACGAGGAGGGCGTCCCGGTGCACTTCTGGCCGGGCCCGGCGGGCGGCAAGGAATGGACGCACATGTCCTACAACCCGCAGACCGGGTTGATGTACGTGCCCGTCCAGGAGGTCGGGGCGACCGCCACCCGGCGTCGCCGTGAGTTCAAGGAGTCCATCCCCTACTGGGGCGCCGGCGTCGCCGTCGACATCGAGGACTTCTACGGGTTCGTCGCCGCGATCGACCCGCTCACCGGCGAGGAGAAGTGGCGCTGGAACAACGAGTACCCGATGTGCGCCTCGACGCTCACCACCGCGGGCGGCCTGGTCTTCCAGGGGACCCCGACCGGTGAGTTCGTCGCGCTCGACGCCTCGACCGGGGAGAAGCTCTGGTCGTTCCAGTGCGGCAGCGGGCACCACTCCAGCCCGACCACCTTCGAGGTCGACGGCAGGCAGTTCATCGCCGTGCCGACCGGGTGGGGCGGCTGGGTCGAGGGGTTCCTGCCGGGCCTGCTCGGTGCGGCCGCGGGCGACGCGTTGTTCTGCTTCGCGTTGCCCGAGCAGTAGATCCGGCCGACCCCGGGGACCCGAACGCTGTGAGAAGGGAGGTGATCGCATGGAGTCGACCACCGAGTGGGAGGCGCCGGAGTTCGAGGAGATCGGCTGCGCGCCCGAGGTGACGATGTACATCGCCCGGACCGAGGCGTGAGGTGACCGACGGCCGGGGGCGCGCGCAGCGCGCCCCCGGCCGTCGCCGTGGAACAGGGGGTGCCATGAGGATCCGGATCCTCGGATCGGCGGCGGGCGGTGGCTTCCCGCAGTGGAACTGCGGCTGTCCGGGCTGCCGGGCGGTGCGCGACGGGTCGCGACCGGCGACGCCGCGCACCCAGTCCTCGATCGCCGTCTCCCCCGACGGGCGGCGGTGGTGGCTGGTCAACGCCTCCCCCGACGTCCGCACCCAGCTCGCCGACGCTCCCGCGCTGCACCCGACCGGCGACCGGACGACCCCGCTGCAGGGTGTGCTGCTCACCGACGCCGAGATCGACCACACCCTGGGGCTGGTGCTGCTGCGCGAGGGCCGCGGGGTGTCGCTGCACGCGACCGCGGCGACCGAGCGGACCCTGCGCGAGGGATCCGGGCTGCTGCCCACCCTGGAGCGGTTCTGCCCGGTCACCTGGACCGAGGTCGTCCCCGGCGCCGACCACGACCTCGGCGGCCTCGTCTACCGCGCGTTCGAGGCGCCGACGGGCAAGCACGACCGGTTCGGCGTCGCCGAGGGCCTGCCCGGGCGGGTGGTCGGGTACCGGTTCACCGACACCGCGTCCGGCCGGTACGCGGTGTACCTGCCCGGCGTGCAGGAGCTGACCCCCGCCGTGCAGGACGAGATCGACGGCGCCGACCTGCTGCTCGTCGACGGCACGACCTGGCACGACGACGAGCTGGTCCGGCTCGGGCTGGCCGCGAAGACGGCGCACGACATGGGACACCTGCACGTCGGCGGCCGGGGTGGCAGCCTGGAGGTGCTCACCGCCCTCGGTGTGCCCCGGATCGTCTACGTGCACGTCAACAACACCAACCCCGTCCTGCTGGAGGACTCCGCCGAACGCGCCGCGGTCACCGCCGCCGGGGTCGTCGTCGGGTTCGACGGACTGGAACTGGAGGTCTGACATGACCGCTCCGGACACCGCGCTGGTGCGACGGCTGCGGGCGCACGCCGCGCAGTACCACTCGGCGCACCCGTTCCACGTCCGCATGAACGACGGCACCCTCACCCCGGACCAGATCCGCGGCTGGGTCGCGAACCGGTTCGCCTACCAGGAGGCCATCCCGGTCAAGGACGCGGCGATCCTGTCGAACTGCCCCGACGTCGGGGTCCGGCGGCGGTGGATCCGCCGGATCGTCGACCATGACGGCACCCCCGACGAGGGCGACACCTCCGGCGGCATCGAGGCGTGGCTGCGGCTCGGCGAGGCGTGCGGGCTGAGCCGGTCGGAGATCACCGACCACCGGCACGTGCAGCCCGGGGTGCGGTTCGCCGTCGACGCCTACGTGGGCTTCGCCCGCACGAGGCCGTGGGTCGAGGCGGTCGCGTCGTCGCTGACCGAGCTGTTCGCCCCGGACCTGATGGCCGAGCGGCTGGCGGCGTTCGAGAAGTACTACACCTGGATCGACCCGGACGGGCTCCAGTACTTCCGCAACCGGCTGTTCCAGGCCCCGCGGGACTCCGAGCACGCACTGGAGGTCGTCGTCGCGCACTGCCGCACCCCCGCCGAGCAGGACGCCGCCGAGGCCGCGCTGTCGTTCAAGTGCGACGTGCTCTGGGCGATCATGGATGCGATCGACCATGCCTACGCGTGACGGGTCGACCGCCACCGGCGCGGCTCGGGTCCCGGCGCCACGACGCGGCGAACGGGCCGCCCGCACACCCGCGGTCACCGGGGACTCCCGGCCCCGGCTCGGCCGGCACGTGCGGATGCGGCCGGACCGCCCGACCGGCGGGTGGGTGCTGCTCGGGCCGGAGACCGTCGTCGTACTGAACCGGACCGGGCACGCGGTGCTGCGCCTGTGCGACGGCGAGCGCAGCGTCGACGACATCGTCGCGGCGCTGGTCGCGGACTTCGACGAGGCCGACGCGCTGGTCGTCGGCGACCAGGTGCGCGACTACCTGACCCGGCTCGTCGCCCGGAACCTGGTGGCGCTCGGATGAGCGCCCCGCGCCCGTTCGGGCTGCTCGCCGAGCTCACCTACCGTTGCCCGCTGGCGTGCGCCTACTGCTCGAACCCGATCGAGCTGGCCCGCTACGACGACGAGCTGTCCACCGCCGACTGGCAGCGCGTGTTCGGCGAGGCCGCCGCCATGGGCGTGCTGCAGTGCCACCTGTCCGGCGGAGAGCCGCTGCTGCGGCGGGACCTGCCCGAGCTGGTCCGCACCGCCTGCGACCTGGGTATGTACACCAACCTCGTGACCAGTGCGATCGGGCTGTCCCGGCCGCGGGCCGAGGCGCTGCGCGCGGCGGGGCTGGACCACGTGCAGGTCAGCGTGCAGGCCGACGAGCCCGCCACCTCCGACCGGATCGCCGGGATCCGCTCGTTCGACAAGAAGCTGGAGGCCTGCCGGCTCGTCCGTGAGCTGGGCTGGCCGCTGACGGTCAACGTGGTGCTGCACCGGCAGAACATCGAGCGGATCGGCGCGATCGTCGACCTCGTGGAGCGCCTCGGCGCCGACCGGGTGGAGCTCGCCAACACCCAGTACTACGGCTGGGCCTGGCGCAACCGGTCGTCGCTGCTCCCGACCCGCGAGCAGCTCGACCGGGCCGAGGAGGTCGTCACCGCCGCCCGGGCGCGCCTGGCCGGGTCGATGGAGGTCGTGCACGTGCTGCCCGACTACTACTCCCGCTACCCCAAGCCGTGCATGGGCGGCTGGGCGCAGCGTCAGCTCACCGTCGCCCCGAACGGCGACGCGCTGCCCTGCCCGGCCGCGCAGACCCTGCCGCTGCCGCGGGCCTCGGTCCGCGACAGCGGCCTCGAGGAGATCTGGACCTCGGCGCCGCTGTTCACCGCCTACCGCGGCGAGGACTGGATGCAGGAGCCGTGCCGGACCTGCGACCGTCGCGAGATCGACCTGGGCGGGTGCCGCTGCCAGGCGTTCCAGCTCACCGGCGACGCCGCGGCCACCGACCCGGTGTGCCACCTGTCGCCCGAGCACGGGCTCGTCGAGGACGTGGTGTCCGAGGCGAACCGGCCGGCGCGGGTGGACCTGGAGCTGGCGCCCCGGCCGCACCGCTGAGGCCGGAGCGGCAGCGGGCCGCGCCCGGTCAGCGCAGGTGCGTGGCGTCCCAGAAGCGGTAGGCCCGGTCCGAGGGGTCGACGACCGCGTCGTCGACCTCCGGTCCGGCGGCGATCAGCCGGCGCAGGTAGTCCCCCACGCCGGTCCCGACCACGCGGCGCTCGTCCTCGTCCGGACCGGCGACGACGATCTGCCCGACGGCGCCACCGGGCTCCGGGACGGTGTCGACGACCAGGGCGTTCCCGCCGCCGTCGACGGCCAGCGGCCACCAGCCCGCGTCCCAGTAGTGGGCCAGCACCGGATCCCCGGCGCGCACGGTCACGTGGTCGTGCCCCATGTCGGCGACGACGTCGAGCCAGCCGCGGTACTCCCGCGTCGCCTCGGCCAGGGGCACGAACCGGTAGGTCGCGGGGAACAGGCTCGTCGCGACCTCCGGGTGCGGGCCGGGGGCACGCGGGTGGTCGGCCAGCTGGCCGTCGGCGAGCGCGTAGAGGGCCCGCAGCGCGGCCGGGAACTCCCGGCCGAACACCGCCTCGGCGTCGGCCACCGCGCCGGGCTCCGCGGGCGCGCGGAGGTTGGACGAGGCCGGGATCCCGGCCCGTTCCAGCACGTCGAGCCAGCGGGGCCAGTCGGTCGCGACGCCGTCGTCGGGGGCGCCGCCGGAGAGGTCACGGTCACCGGTCACGGTGTGCAGCGTGCCACGACGGGCGGGCCCGGGACGCACCCGCCGGCGGGTTCTGGCAGGGTCGTCGCGCACCCACGGCCCGCCCCCGCGGGCCGTCCCCGTCCGTGAGGAGCACGTCCGTGTCCGCACCGCAGAAGCCCGCCGTCGAGATCGTCGACGGCCCGCTGCCCACCGACCTCGTGACCGAGGACCTGACCGTCGGCGACGGCCCGGAGGCCAAGCCCGGTGACACCGTCGCCGTGCACTACGTCGGGGTCTCGCAGTCCACCGGCCGCGAGTTCGACAACTCCTACGACCGCGGCCAGCCGCTGCAGTTCGGCCTCGGCGCCGGTCAGGTCATCTCCGGCTGGGACAACGGCGTCGCCGGGATGAAGGTCGGCGGCCGCCGCCGGCTCGTGATCCCGCCGCACCTGGGCTACGGCGCCCGCGGCGCGGGCGGCGTCATCGCCCCGAACGAGACCCTGATCTTCGTCTGCGACCTGGTGGGCGTGCGCTGACCGCGCTCCTGCTGATCTCCGACACCCACCACCCGAGCCGCGGGGCCGCCCACTCCGGTGGGCTCCCCGGGCCGGTGTGGGCGGCCGTCGACGCCGCCGACGTCGTCGTGCACGCCGGTGACTGGTGCTCGGTGGAGCTGCTCGACCGGGTCGAGGGCCGCGCGGCCCGGCTGCTCGCCTGCTGGGGCAACAACGACGGCGACGAGCTGTGCGCCCGGCTGCCGGAGACGGCCCGGGCGACCCTCGACGGGGTCCGGGTCGCGGTGACCCACGAGACCGGCCCGAAGCAGGGCCGCGAACGCCGGGCGCTCGCCGCGCACCCCGACACCGACCTGCTGGTGTTCGGGCACTCGCACATCCCGTGGGACTCCGCGGCGGACGGGCTGCGTCTGCTCAACCCGGGGTCGCCGACCGACCGGCGCCGGATGCCGACCCACACCTGGATGACGCTGACCCTGCACGACGGCCGGATCGACGACGTCGTGCTGCACCACCTCTGACGCCGCTCAGTCGTCGTCGTCATCGTCGTCGGGCTGCTGTTGCTGCTGCCCCGGCGCCCGGTCCTGCGGGGCCGGAGCGGCCGGGGCCCGCCGGTCGTCGTCGTCCACCCGGGTGGCCGACGGCGGGCCGCCCGCCGGGGCGTCGTCGTCGTCGCGGGCGCCTTCGCCCGTGCCGAACACGAGCACGAGGCCGACCAGCGCGGCCACGACGACGAGCGCCGCGGCCATCCGGTCCTTCGTGAGCATCGGGTCTCCCTGCAGGTGCTCAGTCGTCGACGGGGACGCCGCCGAAGACGGTCAGGCTGAGGACGAAGTAGGCGACGTAGAGCCCCAGCAGCACCACGCCGTGCCAGCGGCGGATGCGCCCGGTGCCCAGGAACACCGCGGAGAGCACGGTGAGCCCGAGCAGCACCGGCAGGTGCCAGACCAGGGCCGTCGGGTCGACCACGATCGCCCCGCCGACCAGCAGGATCACGCCGAGCTTGCCGGTCACCGAGAACACGACGCTGCCGAGCACGTTCGCGACGGCGATCTCGGGCGCGCCGCGCCGGGCCGGCTCGACGGTGATCAGGATGTCCTCGAGGGACAGCGCGAGCGTCGCGATGGTGACCCCGAAGACCGTCCCGCTGATCGCCCAGGTCTCGAGGATGCCCTCGGTGCCCTGCCCGGCGATGAGTGCGCCGACGACCAGCCCGATCAGCGCGATGACGGCGAACAGGATGGTCCGCCCGGGCGGCTGGGCGCGGGCCTTGAGGAACCCGTCGTCGACGCGCAGGTCCTCGGGCAGCCGGAACCCGGGGCTGCCGGCCGCCGCGTCGGTCCGGGGCGGGCCGCTCGGCGCGACCGTCGCCGTCGTGCTCCCGCCCGCGGCGACCCCGGCCTTCTCCAGCTGCTCGTAGACCTCGGCGTTGCGCCAGACGGGCCGACGGGCGGAGTACTCGCGGTAGGCGATCCAGCCGACGAAGGCGACGAACAGCAGGATCAGCACGACGCCGGTGCCGGCGGTGAGCAGCCCGCCGAGCGCGAGCAGGAACATCACCACCGGGGCGGCGACGTAGAGCGCGAGGTAGTCGCGCGGGACCTCGACCCGGGTCGGCGCGATGATCGCGGCGAGCGCGAGCACGATGCCGGTCAGCGCGATCGTGGTGCCGATGACGGTGCCGAGCGCGACGTCGCTGAGGTCCTCCATGTTCAGCACGACCCCGAACGCGAGGTCGTCGAACTCGATCCCGGTGAAGACGACGGCGATCAGGAACAGCGAGATCGCCCAGCGACTCGCCACCCCGACCAGGTAGCCGATGAGCTTCTCCGCGCTGTAGACCAGCACGGCGACGCCCAGGACGAACTCGATCACCGGGATCATGCGTCAGCCCCTCGCTACGACGCCAGGATCACCCGATAGTGAACTGGACCACGTGGCGAAGCAACACTTGACAATCACCAGGCAGGACGTTTCGCCTGGTCACAGGCGCGGCGCGCCGGGCGGGGCGGGGCCGACACGGCCCCGCCCCGGTGTCCGATGCGGATCCGACGGGCCGGGGGCCTCAGTCGCGCGGGGGCGCGCTCACCCGGTGGTCGGCCTGCTCGTCCTGGGCCTCGATCTGCGCGGCCTCCTCCTTGGTGCGGGCCAGCGGCGGCGCGGTGATCCCGCTGCCCTGCTCGGCCAGCTCGGGCTTCATCCGGACCGCCACGAGGCTGACGATCGTGGTGAGCGCGAGGACGCCGACGATGACGCCGAGCGAGAGTCCGATCCCGACCTCGGGGACCGGGACCGGCTCCCCGCCGTTGATGAAGGGCAGCTCGTTCTCGTGCAGGGCGTGCAGGGCGAGCTTGACGCCGATGAAGGCGAGCAGCACCGCGAGGCCGTAGGACAGGAAGACCAGCTTGTTGAGCAGCCCGCCGAGCAGGAAGTAGAGCTGACGCAGCCCCATCAGCGCGAACGCGTTCGCGGTGAAGACGAGGTAGGGCTCCTGGGTGAGGCCGAAGATCGCCGGGATCGAGTCCAGGGCGAACATGATGTCGGTGACGCCGATGGCGATCATCACGATCAGCATCGGGGTCAGCCAGCGCTTGCCGTCGATCTTCACGGTGGTCTTGGCACCGTGGTAGTCGTCGGTGACCGGGAAGGCCTTGCGGACCCACTGCAGGACCCGGCCCTCCTTCCACTCCTCGTCGTCGCCGCCGGCAGCCTGCTTGACCAGCGAGACGGCGGTGTAGATGAGGAACGCGGCGAAGAGGAAGAACACCCAGCTGAAGCGGTCGATGACCGCCGCGCCCGCGGCGATGAAGATGCTCCGCATGATCAGCGCGATCACGATGCCGACCAGCAGCACCCGGTGCTGGTGGAGGACCGGCACCTTGAACGCGGACATGATGATGAGGAAGACGAACAGGTTGTCGACCGACAACGAGTACTCGGTCAGGTAGCCGGCGAAGAACTCGCCGGCGTAGGTGCCCCCGGAGAAGAACCAGACCCCGCAGCCGAACGCGACGGCCAGCGCCACGTAGAAGACGACCCAGCGGGTGACCTCGCCCAGGGTCACGGCGTGCGGCTTGTGGTCGTTGAGCCACAGGTCCGCGCCGATCACCAGCACGAACCCGACGATGGTGACCAGCCAGACCCACAGGGGTACGTTCACGAAGTTCCTCCAGACCAGGGCAGCATCAGACAGCCCGAGGTCTCTCCCGCCACGGCAGCCCGTTGCTGCGGCTGCCGAGCGTGGCCGGTGGTGCCGGGTCCGCTCGCGAACCACGCTCGCGACGACACCGTGCTGACGACACCACCGCGGTAGGGATACTCCCCTGCGGTAGGTGAAGTGTCCTCCCTGGTCCGTTGCATGGCGAGTCGGGGTGACCCAGGGCACCCGGTCGGGGCCGGAAGTCGTCCGGTGTGTCCGGTTCAGCGGTGCGCGCGACGGCTGAGCCGGACCATGTCGATCTCCTCGCCGAGGTCGGAGATCGCGTGCACGACGAGCCGGGAGTCGGTGCCGCCGGAACCGGGGACCACCGAGCAGCGCAAGTAGGCGTAGCCGAGGTAGCGGGTCCGCGACCAGGTGACGGTCTCGGTCTGCTTCTGGTCGTCGGGACCGGCCAGGAAGCTCGTGACCGGCGCCTGCTCGGTCTCGTGGCCGCGGAAGCTGTCGGTCTCGCCGGGCTGCCAGCGGTAGCGGGGCCGTCCGCCGGAGCCGACGCAGACGTAGGTGGTGCCGTCGGTCTCCGGGTGGACGGTGGAGCGGTCCGGCGCCGGACGGGTGGGGCGGCCGTCGCGGATGGGGTCGGTGCGCTCGTACTGGTGGTTGTGGCCCTGCACGCACAGGTCGACCCGGTAGCGGTCGCACAGCGGCGCCAGCGCCCGTCGCACCCCGGCGTCGGAGGCGTGCGAGCCGGAGGTGGCGAACGCGCAGTGGTGGAAGAACAGCACGATCCACTCGACGTCCGGGTCGGCGCGCCAGCCGGCCAGGGTCCGCTCCAGCCAGGTCAGCTGGGTCCCGCCGGAGTAGCCGACGTTGGTCGGGATCTCGGTGGAGAGGTCGTTGGCGTCCACGCTGACGACCCCGACGGTGCCGTGGGTGAACGCGTACACCGAGGGGCAGCCGCGGGGGCCGGTCCCGGGCAGCGCGAGCCGGGCGGCGTGACCGGCGTAGCCGTGCGCGGGGCCGTCGGCCCGGTTCAGGTCGTAGAGCGCCTCCATGTCGTGGTTGCCGGTGGCGAACATCCACGGGGTCGACGCGGCCGAGCGTTCGATCGCGGCGAAGTAGGTGCTCCAGACGGTGGGGGCGAAGCTGTCGTGGGCCTCGTCGTCCTGCGGGGCGCCGTTGCGGACCGGCCGGCCGGCGCCGGAGGGGTCGGCGTAGCAGATGTCGCCGGCGAGCAGGTGGAACGCGGGTGCCTCCGCGGCGACGAGCGCGGTCAGCGCCTCCGCGGGCGCCGGGCTGCGGTGGGTGTCGTCGGGCTTGTAGTGGTTCGGCTCCCCACCGGTGCTCACGCCCTGGTCGGCGAAGGCGGTGAAGGTGAACCGGTGCCGGGTGCCGTGGGGCGCGGCCGTGCGGAAGGTGCTGGTGGCGGTGGTCGCCGTGGTTCCGCCGGGGCCCTCGATGCGGAACCGGTAGACGTAGCGACTACCCGGGGTGAGGCCGTCGGCGCGGGCGTGGGCGAGCCACTGGCGGGTGCCGCGGATACTGCCGTCCACCTGCGGGACGAGGCTCTCCAGCGGGCGGACCTGCACCGGGAGCGTGAGCCCGAACCCGGAGTCGGTGCCGACGTCGACGACCATCCGGCCGGGCGGCGGGGCCGCGGTCAGCTCCCCGGAGAACGACATCGAGCGGGCCGGGTCGGGCCCGTAGGCCAGGTGCCGTCCGACGACGGTCACCGGCGCGGGTGCGGCGGCCGCGGCCACCCCGCGGGCCCACGGCGACCCGGACGCCGCGAGGGTCGCCAGGACTCCGGCGCCGCCGCGCAGCGCGGTGCGCCGGCTGACCGGGTGGCGTCGCAGGAAGGCGGCGAGCCAGTCCTGCTGGTCGGCGATCGTCATGTCGACGGCGAGTGCCCGCGGGACACCGACGCCGGGGGTCTCTCCGGTGGGGTTGACGCTCACACCCGGTGACGGTGCCGGGCTGCGGCTTCCGGTCGGCGTTGCACGGCGGAACGTCGGGTGAACGCCCGGCGACACCCCGGGGTCACGCGCCGTTGGTGCGGCATTCATCCCGGGTGCCCGGTTCGCCGGGGCCGGTGCCGGTTCCCGTGCCGGAACGGTGCCGGGCGGCGGGCGTGGCGGGACGCACCCGCCGACCGGCGACGCGGTCGCGGCGATCTGCGTAGTTTCGATGACGTGCACGTGCTCCCCCGGACCCGGTGGGTCCGTACCCCGATCGTGGCGGCGACGGTCGCCGCCCTGGTGCTGGCGTTCGCCCCGGCCGCGTCGGCCGCACCCGGTGTGCCGGTCGCCGCGCCGGCGCCCGCCGCGGCGGCGGCCGACGACGGCGGGGCGGTCGCCGTGACCGAGGAGAAGGTCGCCGTCCCGGCCGGCCCCGGGCAGCCGGGCACGATCGACCTGGACACCTCGCTCTACGTCCCCGCCTCGGCGACCGCGGCCTCCCCCGCGCCCGCGGTGCTGGTGGCGCACGGCTTCGGCGGCAGCAAGGCCTCCGTCGACTCCGACGCCCGCGAGCTCGCCGCCCGCGGCTACGTGGTGCAGACCTGGACCGCGCGCGGTTTCGGCGCCTCCGGTGGCTCGATCGGGCTGGACGACCCCGACCGCGAGGTGGCCGACGCGTCGCGGCTGGTGGACCGTCTCGCCGCGCGCGCCAACGTGCAGCGCGACGCCGACGGCGACCCCCGCGTCGGTGTGACCGGTGGGTCCTACGGCGGTGGCCTCGCCCTGCTGCTGGCCGGCTACGACCGGCGGATCGACGCGATCGTCCCGGTGATCACCTGGAACGACCTGGGCCAGGCGCTGTTCCCCAACAACGCCGTCCCGGCCGGTGCGACGCCGCCGGGCACGCCGGCGGCCGGTGCGGGCACCGGCGACGGGGTGTTCAAGAGCGGCTGGGCCGGGGTGTTCTTCGGCTCCGGTGGCCGGGTGCCCGCGGGCGGGGACTCCCCGGCGGGTGCCGCCGCCGGCTCCTCCGGCGGGCTCGGTGGCTCCGGTTCCGGCGGCTCCGGCGGTGGGGGCGGTTTCGGCTCGTCCTCGGGCGGGGCGTCCTCCTCCGACGGCACCGGCACCGCGGGCGCGTCCGGGCCGGACGGCGCGGGCACCGCGGGACCGGGCACCGCGGCCGGTCCGGGAGGCGTGACGGCGACCGGCGCGGCCACCAGCCGGGCACCGGACGCGTCGCGGCCGGCGTCGGACCCGATCTGCGGACGCTTCGCCCGCGACGTCTGCGCCGCCTACGGCGAGGCCGCCCGCACCGGCCGCGTCTCCCCGGAGCTGGCCGAGCTGCTCCGCCGCTCCTCCCCCGCGACCGTCACCGACCGGATCACCGCACCGACGCTGCTGGTCCAGGGCGAGCAGGACACCCTGTTCGGCCTCGACCAGGCCGACGCGAACGCCCGCCAGATCGCCGCGAACGGCACCCCGGTGTCGGTGCTGTGGTTCGCGGGCGGCCACGACGGCGGCGGCCCCGACTCCGAGGTCCGCGCCCGCATCGCCGACTGGTTCGACCAGCACCTGCGGGGCCTGCCCGCGGCGCAGGGCACCACCGGTGGTCTCGCCGAGGCCCCCTTCGCCTACCAGGTCCGCAGCACCGTCCGCACCCGCGGCGACACCCCCACCGGCCGGACCGTCCTCGCCGGGGCCTACCCCGGCCTGACCGCGGGCTCCGGACCCGCCCCGACGACCGCGCTGCCCCTGGACGGCGGTGAGCAGACCGTCGTCCACCCGCCGGGCGGGAACCCGTCGGCGCTCACGTCGCTGCCCGGCCTCGGCTCGGCGCTCGGGTCGCTGGGCTCGCTCGGCGGCCTGTCCGGCCTGACGACGCCGGGCCAGTCCGCCCGGTTCCTCACCGCACCCGTCGCCGACGCGATGCAGCCCTCCGGGGCGCCGCGGGTGACGGTGCGCGTCGCGCGGGTCGCCGGACAGCCCGCCCCGGACACCGCGGTGCTGTTCGCGTCGCTCACCACGCTCACCCCCGACGGGCGCAGCACGCTGCTGGGCAACGCCGTCGCGCCGCTGCGGATCGCCGTCCCCGCCGACGGCTCCCCCGCCGAGGCGACGGTGACGCTGCCCGGCGTCGTCGCGCCGGTGCAGGCGGGCAGCCGCCTGCTGGTGCAGCTGTCGACGACCGACCAGGGCTACGACTCCGGCGCCGACCCGGCCGTGTGGCGGGTCGGGCTCGCCGGGGACACCGCGCTGTCGGTGCCCCAGGTGCCCGGCCGCACCGAGTCGGCGGGGACCGTCCCGTTGTGGCCGGTGCTCGGGATCGCCGCGGTGCTGGCCGCGGCACTCCTGGTGTGGCTGGTGGCGCGGCTGCGGTCGCGCCGGACCGAGCCCTCCGACGACGACGTGCCCGGCGACGCTCCGCCGCTGGTCGTCGGCGGGCTGGCGAAGACCTACCGCAACGGGTTCGCCGCGGTGTCGGACGTGTCGTTCACCGTGCCGCGCGGCGCGGTGCTCGGCCTGCTCGGCCCGAACGGCGCCGGCAAGACGACCGTCCTGCGCATGCTCATGGGCCTGATCGCGCCCACCGCCGGGACGATGACGGCGTTCAGCCGTCCCATCCGTCCCGGCGCGGCGGTGCTGTCCCGGATCGGCGCGTTCGTCGAGGGACCCGGGTTCCTGCCGCACCTGTCGGGCGCGGAGAACCTGCGGCTCTACTGGGAGGCCACCGGGCGCCCGCCGGAGCAGGCGCGGATGGAGGAGACGCTGGAGATCGCCGGGCTCGGCGACTCGGTGCACCGCCGCGTCGGCACCTACTCCCAGGGCATGCGGCAGCGCCTCGCGATCGCGCAGGCGATGCTGGGCCTGCCCGAGCTGCTCATCCTCGACGAGCCCACCAACGGGCTCGACCCGCCCCAGATCCACGCGATGCGCGAGCTGCTGCGCCGCTACGCCGCGGGCGGCCGGACCGTGCTCGTGTCCAGCCACCTGCTGTCGGAGGTGGAGCAGACCTGCTCGGAGGTCGTGGTCATGCACCGCGGCACGGTCGTCGCCGCGGGGACGGTCGCCGAGCTGATGGCGGCCGGGGGCGGCTCGTCGTTCACCGTGGACGACACCGGCCGGGCCCGGGCCGTGCTGGCCGCCCTCGACGGCGTCACCGACGTCGTCACCGGAGACCAGCCGGGCGTCGTGCACGCCGATCTCGACGGCACCGCCCGCGCCGACGCCGTCGCCGCGCTGGTGTCCGGCGGGGTCGCGGTCAGCGCGGCCGGGCCGCGCGGGCGGCTGGAGGACGCGTTCCTGGAACTGGTGGGCCCCGAGGGGCGCGACGTCGGAGGTACCTCGTGAGTGACGACCGTCAGCTCTCGACCCGCCGCGGGCACGTCGGCGACCTCGTGACCGGCCGGGCCGCGCCGCCCGCCGTCCCGGGCCGGACCATGCCGCTGCGCACCGAGCTGGTCCGCCAGCTCCAGCGCCGTCGCACCCAGGTCGCGTTCGCGCTGGTGGTGGCGATGCCGATCATCCTGTGGGCGGCGTTCTCCCTCGGCGACGACGAGCCCGGAGCCCGTGGCCCGAGCCTGGTCGACCTGGCGTCGGGCAGCGCCGCGAACTTCGCGGTGTTCACGCTGTTCGCCTCGGCGAGCTTCCTGCTGGTGGTGCTGGTCGCGCTGTTCTTCGGCGACACGGTGGCCTCGGAGGCGTCGTGGTCGTCGCTGCGCTACCTGCTGGCCGTCCCGGTACCGCGGGCGCGGCTGCTGCGGCAGAAGGCCGTCGTCGCGGGGGTGCTGTCGGTGGCGGCGCTGCTGCTGCTCCCGGTCGCGTCGCTGGTGGTGGGGGCGATCGCCTACGGCACCGGGGACCTGGTCTCGCCGATCGGGGAGTCGCTGCCGTTCTGGAGCGCGGCCGGGCGGGTGATGCTCGGCGCGCTGTACGTGACCGTGCAGCTGAGCTGGGTGGCCGGGCTGGCGCTGCTGCTGTCGGTGAGCACCGACGCCCCGCTGGGCGCGGTCGGCGGCGCGGTGATGGCCTCGATCGTCTCCCAGATCATCGACCAGATCGAGGACCTGGGGATCATCCGGGACTTCCTCCCCACCCACTACGGCGACGCCTGGTCGGCGCTGCTGGCGACCGACGTCGACTGGTCGGACATGACCTACGGGACGTTCTCCGCGGTCTGCTACGCCACCGCATTCCTGGGGCTCGCGGCGTGGCGGTTCCGCACCAAGGACATCACCAGCTGACCGTGGTGCCGGGCCGGCCGCGCGGCCCGGCACCCGGTGGGCCCTCAGACCATGACCACCCCGCCGTCGATCATGACGGCCTGGCCGGTCATGTAGTCGGAGTCCGGGCCGGCGAGGTAGGAGACGAAGGCGGCGACGTCGTCGGCGGTCTGCACCCGGCCCAGCGGGATGGCGGCCGCGTACTGCGTGAGCGTCTCGCCCTTCCCCGCGCCGCTGCGGGCGCCCATCTGCTCGTCGATCAGGTCCCACATGTCGGTGCCGACGATCCCCGGGCAGTACGCGTTCACGGTGATCCGGTGCGGCGCCAGCTCCTTGGCCGCGGCCTGGGTGAGGGCACGGACGGCGAACTTGGTCGCCGAGTAGTGCCCGAGGAGGTCGAAGCCCTGGTGCCCGGCGATCGACGCGGCGCTGACGATCTTGCCGCCGGTCCCCCGGTCGATCATCACGCGGGCGGCGGCCTGCAGGCAGTAGACGACGCCGAACACGTTGACGTCGAAGATGGTGCGCAGGTCGTCGGGTGTCACCTCGAGCAGGGGCTTGACCTGGGCGATACCGGCGTTCGCGACCATCACGTCCAGACCGCCGAGCTCCTCGGCGACCTGGCCGACCATCGCGGTGACCGCGTCGGGGTCGGTGACGTCGGCCGGGTAGGCCACCGCGGTCCCGCCCGCCGAGCGGATCTCCTCGGCGACGGCGGTGGCGCCGTGGGCGTCCCGGTCGTTGACGGCGACGGCGTGCCCGTCCCGTGACAGGCGCAGGGCGATGCCCCGCCCGATCCCGCGTCCGGCTCCGGTGACCACGGCGACACCCATGTCGGCCTCCCAGTTCGCTCGCGCAGGCCGCCGGGGGGCGGCGTCCCTGCCGCGGCGGGACGTTCCCGCGACCCCAGTCCAACCGGTGACGCGGGTCACGGACAGCGTTGCAGCCGGGTTGCAGCGACGGGGTCGCTCAGTCGCGACGCAGCGCGGCCACGCCCGGCGCGGTCGACTCCCGCACGACGCGGCTGCCGGCCAGCCCCGTCAGGTCCAGCTCGACCTCGGGGGCGATCCGGTAGGGGCGGGCCAGCAGGATCCCGCCCAGGTTCCGGCGCAGCCGCGACATCTCGGCGCGGACGGTGACCAGGTGCGCCCGGTCGCCGTAGAGCCCCTGGGACAGCGTGGCCGCGTCCAGCCCGCTCGCCCCCGCACGGGCGAGCAGCGCCAGGACCTCGGCGTGCCGGGTCGACAGCGGGTGCACCCAGCGGGTCGTGCCCTCGATGACGGCCTGCGGCGGACGACCGTCCAGGTCCAGGCGCAGCCGCATCCGCCTGCTCCCGCCGGACGCCGGGCGCAGCAGCCAGCCGCCGGGCACCGGCTCGGGCAGGCACGGCCCCAGACCGTGGACGGCGATCAGGCGCTCCGGCACCGGTGCGGCGACCCGTTCGACACCGGGCAGCCCGGACGCGGCGGCGACCCAGCCGTGGTCGTCGACCACCAGGCCCGGCCCGGTGTCGCCGGCGAGCATCGGGGCGCCGATGGTGCGCAGCGCGTCGAGGCGGGCCTCGTGACGCTGCCACAGCCCGGCCTCGGCGAGCCGCACCGCGGTGTCGACGAGCGCGACGGTCGTCGGGTGGATGGTCTCGGCGGGCCCGGACAGGTCGACGACGCCGAGCAGCTCACCGCTGCGCGGGTCGTGCACGGGGGCCGCGGTGCAGGTCCAGCCGTGGTGGCTGCGCACGAAGTGCTCGGCGGAGAAGATCTGCACCGGCCCGCCCTCGGCGAGCGCGGTCCCGATCGCGTTGGTGCCGACCGACTGCTCGGACCACTCCGCGCCCTCGGTGAACCCGAGCGCGTCGGCGCGGCGGCGGACGGCGGTCGAGCCCTCCCGCCACAGCAGGACCCCGTCGGCGTCGCAGACGACCATCACGTGCCGGGCGTCCTCGGCGACCGAGGTCAGCGCGGCACGCAGTGCGGGCAGCACCGGCACCAGCGGTGACGTCGCGCGGCGCTGCTCGACGACGGCGGCGTCCAGCGGGCCGGGCGGCTCACCGGCGTCGGGGTCCACGCCCTGGGCCCGGACCCGGTCCCAGGAGCGGGTGATCAGCCGACGTCCGCGCGCCGTGTCGTCGGGGCGTGCGTCGCCGGACAGCACCGCGTCGTGCAGCCGGGACAGCATCCGGGCGTGCCGACCGAGGTCGGTCCCCGGGCGGACGGCGCACACGCCTGCCCGGTTCCGGTCGTCGTCGACTGGCTCCACCGGCACCTCCGGCTCCCACAGTAGGCGGGTGTCCGTGACCCGCGCCATAGTCGCGGGCGGTCGTGCCCGGGCCGGCCCCCGCCGGAGGGTCAGGACCCGACGTGACGCCGCTCGGGGTGCGGGGCCCGCGGACCACCGGGACGGCCCGGGCCCCGGGTGACGTACCAGCAGCCCAGTCCGAGGGTCAGCGCGGCGGGGATGACGTAGCTGGCCCCGAGGAACTGCTCCCAGAGGCTCCACTTCATCTCGACGCCCCACACGTTGGGCATCCAGCGGAACGGCGCGATGTAGAAGATCGCGGCGATCACCGCGCCGACCGCGGCCCACCCGGCGCTGCGGTACCGCAGGGCGTGCGCACCGATCCCGATCAGCGCGGGCACGACCCACACCCAGTGGTGCGACCAGGCGGTCGGGGTCGCCATCAGCACGACGGCGGCCGTCGCCGACATCCCGATCACCGGCTCGGAGCGCCGGACGACCGGCACGGCCAGCGCCAGCAGGACCGCGACGATGCCCAGCCACAGGATGTGGAACCAGGGGTCGGGGACCTCCTGGCGGGCGAGCACGGCCTGCACGGTCTCGTTGGAGAAGAACGTCGAGCCGCTGACCCCGGCCGCCGGTCCCCCGACGAACCAGTACCGCACCGAGGAGTCGAGGTCGACGACGAACCCGAGGCCGGTCGCGAGGATGCCGGTGACGACGGCGACGCCCGCCGCCTTCCAGTCCCGCCGCACCAGGAAGTACAGGACGAACCCGCCCGGGGTCAGCTTGATCGCCGCGGCCAGGCCGAGCAGCAGCCCGCGCGGCCACCAGGTCCGCGGGGCCAGCAGGTCGACCAGCACGAGCAGCATCAGCACGAGGTTGATCTGGCCGAAGGCGAAGGTCTGCGCGACCGGCTCCATGAGCAGCGCCGCGGCCAGCACCGGCACGCCCAGCACGAACGGGGCCCGCCGCCCGCCCGCGGGCCACGCGACGCGGATCGTGAGCGCGATGCAGACCGCCAGCGACAGCACCGAGGCGACGAACTGGGCGGTGAACGCGACGGCGTAGGGCACCACGGTCAGCGGCACCATCGTGATCGCCGCGAAGGTCGGGTAGATGAACGGCAGCTCGGGCCCGTGCAGGGGTAGCGGGAGCCGACCGTACATGTCACCGCCGTCCAGCCAGACCTGCACGCCGATCCGGTAGACGTCGAGGTCGAGTGCGTAGTCGCGCAGCCGGAACCAGGACCAGTACAGCGCCGCGGCCAGCAGCGGCACCGTGACCACGAGTGTCCAGGGGGTGAGTGCCGCCGTCCGCAGCCGTCCGACGAGGACCGCGGCGGCCCCGCCGCGAGCGGCGGGCACGTCGGGGTCGTGCGGGGTGCGGGTGACGGTCACGCGGGCTCCTCCGTGTGCGGCCGGGCCGGACGGGTACGGGCCGCGCGACGGGCGGAGCCCGGCGGCCGCTCGGGGACGACGGTGGACCACGGTAGCGGGGCGCGACCCCGCGCCCCGCCGCGGGACCCGCCTACGACACCCCGGCCGCGTCCATCCCCCGCAGCTCCTTCTTGAGGTCGGCGATCTCGTCGCGGAGCCGGGCCGCCAGCTCGAACTGGAGGTCCCGTGCGGCGGTGAGCATCTGGTCGTTCATCTGCTGGATGAGGTCGGCCAGCTCGGCACGCGGCATGCCCGCCGTGTCCTTCGCCGCCACCCCGGAGCTGCCCGCCGCGGCCGGACGGCCCTTCTCCCCCGCCGCCCGCTTGCCGCGCGAGGCGTTGCGGCCCGACCCGCCGACCGGGACGGCCTCGGTGTCCTCGGCCTCGCGGTAGACCTGGTCGAGGATGTCGGCGATCTTCTTGCGCAGCGGCTGCGGGTCGATGCCGTGCTCGGTGTTGTAGGCGACCTGCTTGGCGCGGCGCCGGTCGGTCTCGTCGATGGCGTACCGCATCGAGTCGGTGATCCGGTCGGCGTACATGTGGACCTGGCCGGAGACGTTGCGCGCCGCGCGGCCGATGGTCTGGATCAGTGACGTGCCGGAGCGGAGGAAGCCCTCCTTGTCCGCGTCGAGGATCGCCACCAGTGACACCTCGGGCAGGTCGAGACCCTCGCGGAGCAGGTTGATGCCGACCAGCACGTCGTACTCGCCGGACCGCAGCTGCCGCAGCAGCTCCACCCGGCGCAGGGTGTCGACCTCGGAGTGCAGGTACCGGACCTTGATCCCGAGCTCGAGCAGGTAGTCGGTGAGGTCCTCGGCCATCTTCTTGGTCAGCGTGGTGACCAGGACCCGTTCGTCCTTGGCGGTCCGGTCCCGGATCTCGGCGACCAGGTCGTCGATCTGGCCCTTGGTCGGCTTCACGACGACCTCGGGGTCGACCAGGCCGGTGGGGCGGATGACCTGCTCGACGAACTCGCCGCCGGTGCGGTTGAGCTCGTAGGGGCCCGGGGTCGCGGACAGGTAGACGGTCTGGCCGATCCGGTCGGCGAACTCCTCCCAGGTGAGCGGCCGGTTGTCCACCGCGGAGGGGAGGCGGAAGCCGTACTCGACGAGGTTGCGCTTGCGGGACATGTCGCCCTCGTACATGCCGCCGATCTGCGGCACGGTCACGTGGGACTCGTCGATGACCAGCAGGAAGTCGTCCGGGAAGTAGTCGATCAGGGTGGCCGGCGCGGTGCCGGCGCCGCGGCCGTCGATGTGGCGCGAGTAGTTCTCGATGCCCGAGCAGAACCCGACCTGGCGGATCATCTCGATGTCGTACTGGGTCCGCATCCGCAGCCGCTGGGCCTCGAGCAGCTTGCCCTGGTTCTCCAGCTGTGCGAGGCGCTCCTCCAGCTCCGCCTCGATGGCGCGCACGGCGCGTTCCATCGCCTCCGGGCCCGCGACGTAGTGCGTCGCCGGGAAGACCTTGATCTCGTCGACCTGCTCGACCTCCTCGCCCGTCAGCGGGTTGAGGTAGTACAGCGCCTCGATCTCGTCGCCGAAGAACTCGATCCGCAGCGCCAGCTCCTGGTAGGCGGGGATGATCTCGACGGTGTCACCCCGGACCCGGAACGTGCCGCGGGTGAAGGACATGTCGTTGCGGGTGTACTGCACGTCGACCAGCAGCCGCAGCAGCCGGTCCCGCTCGACCTCCTCGCCGACCCGCAGCGAGACGGACCGGTCGAGGTAGGACTGCGGGGTGCCGAGGCCGTAGATGCACGACACCGAGGCGACCACGACGACGTCGCGGCGGGACAGCAGGTTCATCGTCGCCGAGTGCCGCAGCCGCTCGACGTCGTCGTTGATCGAGCTGTCCTTCTCGATGTAGGTGTCGGTCTGCGCGATGTAGGCCTCGGGCTGGTAGTAGTCGTAGTACGAGACGAAGTACTCGACCGCATTGTTCGGGAGCATCTCCCGCAGCTCGTTCGCCAGCTGCGCGGCCAGGGTCTTGTTCGGCGCCATCACCAGCGTCGGGCGCTGCTGCTGCTCGATCAGCCACGCGGTGGTGGCCGACTTGCCGGTGCCGGTGGCGCCCAGCAGGACGACGTCCTGCTCGCCGGCACGGAGGCGCCGGTCCAGCTCGGCGATCGCGGTCGGCTGGTCACCGGCCGGGACGTGCTCGCTGACCACCCGGAACGGGGCCGTGCTCCGCTCGACCGCACCCACCGGGCGGTGCTCGGAGTGCGCACGCGGGGTGTCCGCCGGGGTGGTGCCCGCGTCCGGGTGTGCCTCGTCCTCCCGGGCACGGGAGTCCGCCGCGCTGCCCGGGACCTCGGTCGCGAATGCCATGACACCAGGGTACGAGCGACCCCCGACACTTTCCCCCCGTGCGCCCCGCCGGATCCTCCGGAGGAGGCAGGATGGGCGACCGTGCACCCGCCCAAGACGCAGACCTTCGACCCCCGACGGGGCGTCCAGATCGACACGAAGGGGACACACCGCGAGATCGCCACACTGCGCGAGGAGACCTGGGGGCTGTACCTGTCCCGGCCCGTCGTCGCCCGGCCGAACGCCTGGTGGATCGAGACCTGGGTGCTCCCGGAGCTGGGCGTGTGCCTGTCGGACTGGCGGTGGCGGCCGGGGCACGAACGCGACCAGGACGTGTACGTCGACGTCGCCGCGATCACCCGTGAGGGCAGGCGGCTGCACATGACCGACCTCTACCTGGACCTCGTGGTGCGCCGCGGCCGCGGGACCGACGTCATCGACGTCGACGAGTTCGTCGCCGCCGTGGCGCAGGGGCTGGTCGGGACCGACCTGGCCGAGTACGCCCTGGAGCGGTCGCACGCCGTGCTCGAGGGGCTGGTCCGCCACGACCACGACCACGTGGCCTGGCTGGCGTCCCTGGGGATCGACCTGGGGCCGCGGGACCGGCCGGAGGACGCTCGCGACTGACCGTCGCCACCGACCGGCGACGCGGGCGGTCCGTACGGCGCGCCCGGTGCACCGACCGGCCGTGGCGGGGCCGGCCCGGGTGGGTCAGAGCGCGGAGGACTGCGCCGGGCCGAGGCCGACGGCGCTGGTCGAGGTCTCCGGCGGCGTGCTCCCGGTGGTGGTCGTCGGGTCGGGCGAGGTGGTGGTCGGCGCGGCCGAGTTGGTGGTCGTCGGGACCGGGTCGGTCGTCGGCTCCGGGGTGCCCTCGTCGGTCGGCTTCGGCGTCGAGGTCTCCGGCGGCGTGGTCGGCGTCGGGGTCGTCGGCTTCGGCGTGGTGGGCCGGGGCGTCGTTGACGGCGGAGGCGTCGTCGGCTCCGGCGAACCCTCGTCGGTCGGCCGCGGCGGGGTCGTGTGCGACGGCGGGGACGGCTGACCGCCGCCGGTGGGCGGCGGCGGGACCACCGGCGCGCCGGGGGTGCCGGGCGCGGGGCCGGACCGGGCGCGGGGCGGCGGGCGAGCCGCCACCACCGGGCAGCGCGCCGCCCTGGGTCGCCGCGACGGTCGGGTCGAACGCCGGCGGGAGACCGCCCTGACCACCGGTGGCCGCGCCACCGGCGTCGCCGGTCCGGACCGGCTCCGGGGTCGGGCCGCTCTCCTGCGGCGCGGCGATGGCGAACGGCGGGCCGACGAAGCTGCCGCCGGGGGCGGCCGCGGTCGCGACGGCGGTGATGCCGCCCAGAGACCCGACGGTGAGCACCGCCGCGGCCGCGGCCGAGGTGGCCCGGCGCGCACCGGCGGCGCGGGAGATCACGTCGTCGACGGCGGGCAGCGGCACCGCCGCGGCCAAGACGTCGTCGAGCCGGTGGAACTCCCGGTCGATGTCGGCGAACCCGTTCATACCCGTCCCCCCTCGGTGGCGGGTGGGTACCCGCCACGCAGGTCGTACTGCGGCGCCCCGTGACCCGGCGGCGGTCCCCCGACCGCGCCACCCGCAGGTCCGATGATCTCCTCCAGCACCTCGGCCATGCCCTCGGTCACGACCTCGCGACCGCGGACGAGCCGGCGCCGCACCTCGTGCTCGGTGACCCGTTCGAGCTCGGCGACCGCGCCGGTCGACAGGCCCGCCATGTGGTGCAGCACCACGGCCCGGCGGTCGACGGGTGCGAGCCTCCCGAGAGCCTCCAGGAGCGCCCCGGTGCGCGGGTCGGTCTCCTCCGGCGACGGCCTGCGACGGCGGCGCAGGATCCGCCCCCGCATCGACGTGCGGATCGCGACCCGCCGGACCCAGCCGACGGCCGCGTCCTCGTGGTCCGGGCCCGCGGGCTCGGCGCGCAGCGCGGCCCAGCGTCGCCAGGCCCGCGAGTAGGCGTCCTGCACGGCGTCGTGCGCGTCGTGCGGGTTGAGCGTGATCGCGTAGAGCTGCGCGACCAGGCGCGGGTAGTGCGTCTCGAGGTGTGCGCCGAAGTCCGCACGGAGCTCACCGTGCGGGAGCGTGCGGTGCTGCTGGACGACCGCGCCGCTGATCGGCGGGGCCTCGTACTCGGCGCCGGTCCACGCGTCGTGGTCGAGCGCGCCCGGCTCGCCCGGCTCCGGCGCACCGCCGTACTCATCCGTGTGGGGGAACGCGGGCGCGCGCTCGGGCTCGGCGAACTCGCCGTCCGCCCCGAAACGCTGGGCCACTGTGCTCAACCCCGTGTCCTCTCGTCGCCGTCACCGGACCCTCCGGTCCGGTGCCGATCACCCCGGTGACCGGCCCGATCGACGGATACCCGCAGGTACCGCGACCGATCCGGGCAGGAGCACCCTCTGCCCCGCCTGATCGACCAACGAGCGTGCGGCGTTACAGAAACGGGTCCGGCGCGACCCGATCGTCACGTTCCGCGTGATCTGCATCCCGAGATGCTCAACCGTTCGGGTCGGATCGCCACTCCGCCGTGCACGCACGGTAGTGGCGCGAGTCCGGGTCGTCGGCGCGCCGTTCCGCCGCCGCACGCTTGTGCGCGGCGTAGCCGGCACGGGCGGTCGCGTCGGCGCGCAGCCGGTCCCGCAGCTCGATCGCGTGCCGCCAGGCGGGCGAGCCGTGCACCCGCACGGCCACCACGGCGGCCCGCCCCGGGTCCGCCGAGCGGTGCACCCGCACCGTTCCCGTGGTCTCCTCCGGGGCGGCGGGGTCGACCGGGAACCCGGCCGCGACCAGGGCATCGGTGACCGTACCGGCGTCGGCGGGCGACTCCACGGCGAGCTGCAGGTCGAGCACGTCGCGGGCGGGGAGCCCCGGGACGGCCGTCGACCCGACGTGCTCCACCCCGCGTCCGGGACCGCCCGCGGCGACCGCGACCCGCTCGGCGAGCCGGTGGGCCTGCGCCGCCCAGTCCGGATCGTGCTCGACGAGCAGGGGCGGTCCGTCCGCGGCCGGGCGGCCCGTGCGCAGGTTCGCCTCGAAGCCAGCGAGCCGTCCGTCCCACAGCGCGTCCACCCGGCGACGGGTGTCGTCCGGTTCCCCCGAGTTGTCCAGCCAGACGTCGGCGACGGCGCGGCGCTGCTCGTCATCGGCCTGGGCGGCGATCCGGGCCCGGGCGTCCTGCTCGCTCATCCCGCGCGCGGACACCAGCCGCCGGACCCGCTCCTCGGCGTCCACCCCGACCACGACGACCAGCGGGAACGTCGGCGCCATGCCGCCCTCGACGAGCAGCGGGATGTCCTGCACGACGATCGCGTCCGCCGGGGCGGCGGCGACGATCTCGTCGGACCGGGCCCGCACCAGCGGGTGCACGATGCCGTCGAGGGTGCGCCGTGCCCCGGCGTCGGAGAAGACGACGGCGGCGAGGGCGGGCCGGTCGAGCCGGCCGTCGGCGTCGAGGACGTCCCGACCGAAGGCCTCGACGATCGCCGCCAGCCCCGCGGTGCCCGGTTCGACGACCTCGCGGGCGATCACGTCGGAGTCGACCAGCACCGCCCCGCGTTCGACCAGTCGCGTCGCGACCATCGACTTGCCCGCACCGATTCCGCCGGTCAGCCCTGTCCGCAGCACGTGATCACCGTAGCGGGCCGTGCCGGGGCGCCCCGGCCGCGCTCAGGTGGTGCCGCGTGCGTTGCCCGCGGCACCGGTGCCGGCCTGCGGGGCGGTGGCCGCCGGCGGTGCGGCGGGCGTCGGCCGCGCGGACGGCGGCTGCGTCGGCGTCAGCGCCGGGATGATGCGCTGGGCCAGGTCGGGCAGGGTCTCGGCCGCGGACCGGGTCTGCCCGGGAGCGGCCACCGGCAGGATGAACGTCAGCGTGTCGACGCCGTAGACCAGGGCGAGGGTGGTCTCGTCCGGCCGCTCGACGAGGACGCCGGGGACCGAGCCGACGGTGATGTCACGCGAGGCGGTGGCCGAGCCGCGCTCGGCGTTGGTGTTGAGCTGCCACTGGCGGGTCGCGGACGCGGTGTCGCCGTAGCGGCCGATGTTGAGCTGGAACAGCACCGGGCCGGAGTTGCGCGCCCCGCCGAAGGCCTGGGCCTGGCCGCCCGCGCGGTAGGTGCAGGCGGTGCGCTCGGTGCGGTTCACCGACGCCTCGGGGACGCCGCGGACCGACTGGACCGACACCGACCCCAGGACCTGCCCGAACAGCGCTCCGGCCTGCTCGGGGTCCATCAGCTGCACGCAGTCGGTGGGCAGCGCGATCGGGATCGGTTCCCGCCCTGCCTGGGCGGCGCCGGACTGCTCGGCCGGGAACGTCGGGACCGCGATCCCGGTGTCCCCGGACGCCGTGCCGCATCCGGCGAGGACCGCGGCGAGCAGGACGCTCGCGAACGCGGACCGCCCGCGACGCAGGAACGTGCGGTCGTGGGACAGGGACTCGCCGGAACGCGTCCGGCGGACGGTACGGCCGGCCATGAGCCCAATCTAGGCCGACCCGAAGATCGACTCCGGACCGGTGCGCGCGCCGTGACCAACCGCGGCCGAACCGTGATCTGCACCTGGCGTGTCCGCTCTGACACGCCGGGCGACGTGAACGGGCATCGACCGGGACCCGGAGGGCCACCGGAAACGGGCCGGGCCCCGGTGACCGTGGCGGTCACCGGGGCCCGGTGTGGTGCTGTCGCCGGTCCGCGTGGGACCGGCACGGGACCGTCAGGCCCCGCCGGAGAGCTTCTCGCGCAGTGCGGCGAGCTGCTCGTCGCTGGCGAGCGAGCCACCCGACTCGGCCTGGCCACCGCCACCGCCGGTCGAACGGTCGTCGTCACCGCCGGAGGAGTAGTTCGCCGGCGCGATGTCGTTGCCGCCCTCCGCCTCGGCCTCGGCGGCCTTGCGGATCTGCGCCATGTGCTGGTCGTAGCGGGCCTGCGCCTCGGCGTACTGCTTCTCCCAGGCCGCGCGGGCCTCGTCGAAGCCTTCCTTCCAGTCGCCGGAGTCGACGTCGAAGCCCTCGGGGTAGATGTAGTTCCCCTGGTCGTCGTACTCGGCGGCCATGCCGTAGCGGGTCGGGTCGAACTCGGTGTCGACCGTCATGCCCTCGTTGGCCTGCTTGAGCGACAGCGAGATGCGACGGCGGTCGAGGTCGATGTCGATGACCTTGACCATCGCGTCGTCGCCGACCTGGACGACCTGCTCCGGGATCTCGACGTGGCGCTCGGCCAGCTCGGAGATGTGGACCAGGCCCTCGATGCCCTCCTCGACGCGGACGAACGCGCCGAACGGGACGAGCTTGGTGACCTTGCCCGGCACGATCTGGCCGATCGCGTGGGTCCGGGCGTACAGGCGCCACGGGTCCTCCTGGGTCGCCTTCAGCGACAGGGAGACGCGCTCGCGGTCCAGGTCGACGTCGAGGACCTCGACGGTGACCTCCTGGCCGACCTCGACGACCTCGCTCGGGTGGTCGATGTGCTTCCAGGACAGCTCGGAGACGTGCACCAGGCCGTCGACCCCGCCCAGGTCGACGAACGCACCGAAGTTGACCACCGAGGAGACGACGCCCTTGCGGACCTGGCCGCGCTGCAGCTGGTTGAGGAACTCGCTGCGGACCTCGGACTGGGTCTGCTCGAGCCAGGCGCGGCGGGACAGGACCACGTTGTTGCGGTTCTTGTCCAGCTCGATGATCTTGGCCTCGATCTTGCGGCCGACGTAGGGCTGCAGGTCCCGCACGCGGCGCATCTCGACCAGCGAGGCCGGGAGGAAGCCGCGGAGCCCGATGTCCAGGATCAGGCCGCCCTTGACGACCTCGATGACGGTGCCCTCGACCGGCTCGTCGGCCTCCTTGAGCGCCTCGATCGTGCCCCAGGCGCGCTCGTACTGCGCGCGCTTCTTGGACAGGATCAGACGGCCCTCCTTGTCCTCCTTCTGGAGGACGAGGGCCTCGACGAACTCGCCGACCTCGACGACCTCGGCGGGGTCGACGTCGTGCTTGATCGACAGCTCACGCGAGGGGATGACGCCCTCGGTCTTGTAGCCGATGTCGAGCAGGACCTCGTCACGGTCGACCTTGACGATGGTGCCCTCGACGATGTCGCCATCGTTGAAGTACTTGATCGTCTGGTCGATGGCGGCGAGGAAGTCCTCCTCCGACCCGATGTCGTTGATAGCGACCTGCGGCGTGGTCGGGGCGGCGGTGGTGTCGGTGGACATGTAGTGAGGTGCTCCGATGGATTTCTCTGGCATGGTCGGCCCGGTCGGCTCTGCTGCAGCAGCGCGCCCCGGTTCTGGTACGTGTAGCTGTGACGTTGTAACAGTCACCCTCTGGCGTCGATTCCCGTGGTCGGGAACATCGGTGCACGGACACCCGCGAGACCGGCGCTGGAGTGGCGCCGCGCGGTCGGCCGACACGTTGACCACGGTGCGGGAAGAATGCTACGCGGCCCGCAAACCCCCCGGCAATGCGGGTCCGCCTCCGCGGGCGCGCACGGGCTTGCGACGATCGGGTGGTCATGAGCAGCCGCGACGAGTACTTCTCCGCCGAGGACGCCGTGGGGACCGCCGGTGTCGCCCGGCGCCGCGTCGGCAGCGCCGAGTCCGAGGCGGCCGGGCGCCGCTGGTGGGACGCCGACGCCGACGACTACCTGGCCGAGCACGGTTCCGACATCGGCGACGAGTCGTTCGTCTGGTGCCCGGAGAACCTGCACGAGGACGAGGCGGGCCTGCTCGGCCCGCCCGCGGACCTCGCCGGGAAGCGGGTGCTGGAGGTGGGCGCGGGCTCCGCCCCGTGCAGCCGGTGGCTGGCCCGCCGCGGGGCGCACCCGGTCGCGCTCGACGTCTCCGGCGGGATGCTGCGTCACGCGGCCCGGCTGAACGACGCGCTCGGGCTGCCGGTGCCGCTCGTGCAGGCCGGCGCCGAGCACCTGCCGTTCGCCGACGCCACGTTCGACCACGCCTGCTCGGCGTTCGGGGCGATCCCCTTCGTCGCCGACCCGGGCCGGGTCATGCGCGAGGTGCACCGGGTGCTGCGTCCCGGCGGGCGCTGGGTGTTCGCGGTGAACCACCCGATGCGCTGGGTCTTCCCCGACGACCCCGGCGAGCAGGGGCTCACCGTCGTCCAGTCCTACTTCGACCGGACCCCGTACCTGGAGGTGGACGGCGACGGCCGGGCCACCTACGTCGAGCACCACCGCACGCTCGGCGACCGGGTGCGCGACGTCGTCGCCGCCGGCCTGGTGCTCGACGACCTGGTCGAGCCGGAGTGGCCGGAGGGCCACGAGCGGGTGTGGGGACAGTGGTCGCCGCTGCGCGGCGCGCTGTTCCCCGGCACCGCGATCCTCGTGACCCACCGGCCGGGCTGAGCCGTCAGACCTCGAGGACCGCGCCGGTCTCCAGGTCGTAGCGGGCACCGATGATCGTGAGGTGGTTGTTGCAGACCGCCCCCGACAGCGACGGGTCGGAGGTCAGCTGCGCGACGACCCGGCGGATGTTGGCGTCGACCGCGCCGGCCACGGCGCCCTCGCCCTCCCCCTCGCACACCGGGACGATGTCGCCGACCAGCGCACCCAGCGTCGACGGCGCCGGCGCGGGCTGCCCGGAGGCGACCGACACGGCCGCCTTCACCGCGCCGCACTGGGAGTGGCCGAGGACCACCAGCAGCGGGATGCCCAGCGCCCCGGCGCCGAAGGCCAGCGTGCCGAGCACCGCGTCGTCGACGACCTGACCGGCCGTCCGCACCACGAACAGGTCACCCAGACCCAGGTCGAACACCAGCTCCGCCGGGACGCGGGAGTCCGAGCAGGAGAGGATCATCGCGGCCGGGGTCTGCCCCGCCACGGCGGCGGAGCGTTCCTCCGCGGACCGTCGCGGGTCCTCGCGCTCGTCGCGCTGCCAGCGCCCGTTGCCCTCCAGCATCATCTGCCACGCCTGGGCCGCGGTCGGCCTGCTGTCGTTCGCCATAGGGTCTCCCTCGGTCGGCTTCTCACCGACCAAGATCGGCGAACGGGTCCGTGCGGGCAAGCATGCACGCCGCTGCACCCCTCCCGTGTGACGAGACCCGCACGGCAGGCGGCCCGGAGCGTCCCGAGCCGCTCCATCCGGCCGGTGGCCGGGTCCTGGCGGGCACCGGCGACCGGGACCACGGGGCGCCATGTCGTCCCGGGCCGCGGCGCGTCGTAGGGTCGGTGGGTGCCGATCACCCCCGACCAGCTGCCGGAGCTGAGCTCCGAGCACGCCGACGAGCAGCTCACCGACCGGATGGGCATCGAGATCCTCAAGGCCGACCTCGACGAGGTCGTCGGCCGGATGCCGGTCGCGGGCAACCGCCAGCCCTACGGGCTGCTGCACGGCGGCGCCAGCGGCGTCCTCGCCGAGACCCTCGGGTCGACCCTGTCCGCGCTGCACGCGCTGCCCGAGCGGTTCCCGGTCGGGCTGGAGCTGGCCTGCACCCACCACCGTTCCGCCACGTCGGGCTGGGTCACCGGGACCGCGCGGCCGATCCACGTCGGGCGGTCCACCTCGACCACCGAGATCGTCCTCGTCGACGACGACGGCCGCCGCGTCTGCACCGCGAAGCTGACCTGCCTGCACCGCGACACACGACCGCCGGTGACCTGACGCTCGCCCTGCGACACCGTCGCGTTACGTCTCGGCTACGTCCTGGTCCGAGACGTCCGTACCAGTTCTCTCCTCGGCTACGTTCGCCCCCATCACCCATCAGGGTGTCGCACAGAGTCGTGTCCGACGACCCCCCGAGGACGAACGTTGTCACCACCCCCGCTCCCGCGCCGACCGCGCGCCGATCGCGCGGCCACCCCGCCCGTCGGTGCGTCCCGGCCCTCCCCGATCCCCACGACCGCCCGGTGGCTGGTGGGCCTGCTCATCACCCTGCTGGGCGCGCTCGTCCTGTCCGGGACGGCCGCCGCGGCGACCGCCCCCGCCGGCCCCGTACCGGCCTCCCCCGGTGCCGTCGCCCCGTTCCAGCAGGCAGACGGCATCGACGTCAGCGGCACGCTGCGGAACCAGGACGGTCAGCCGCTGCCGGACGTACGCATCACCGCCGAGCGCGACGGTGCGCCGGCCGGTGAGACCCGTTCCGGGGCCAACGGCCGCTGGACCCTGACGGTCCCCGGCGCGGGCTCGTACCTGTTCCGGCTCGACGAGGCCTCGCTGCCGCCCGGCACCGAGGTCCTGCAGGGCGAGACCACCCGCGAGGTGACCGCCGGATCGCTGAACACCGTGGTGTTCCGCTTCGGCGCCGAGGTCGAGGGCGCCGACACCGGCGGGTTCGCGACCTTCCTGCGGCTGCTCGTCGACGGCATCCGGTTCGGCCTGGTCATCGGCATCTCGGCGGTTGGCCTGTCGCTGATCTTCGGTACCACCGGCCTGACGAACTTCGCGCACGGCGAGATGGTCACCATCGGCGCCGTCATCGCCTGGTTCATCAACGTCGGCGGCGGCGTGCAGCTGATCCCCGCGACGATCGTCGCGATGCTCATCGGCGCCCTGCTGGGCGCCGCGAACGAGCTCGGCATCTGGCGGCGGCTGCGCCGGCGGGGCGCCGGGCTGATCGCCCAGCTCGTCGTCTCCATCGGCCTGTCGATCGCGCTGCGCTACCTCGTGCTGATCATCTTCGGTGGCCGGTCGGAGTCCTTCGCCGACTACACCGGGCAGACCGTCCGGAACTACGGCCCGGTCGCGCTGACCGACAAGGACCTGTCGGCCATCGTCATCGCGATCGTCGTCCTCGTCGCGGTCGCGCTGCTGCTCCAGAAGACCCGGATCGGCAAGGCCATGCGCGCGGTGTCCGACAACCGGGACCTCGCCGCGTCGTCGGGCATCGACGTCGACCGCGTGGTGCTGTTCGTCTGGATGTTGGGCGGGGCGCTGGCCACCCTCGGCGGCGTGCTGTTCGCGCTGTCGGAGCTGTCCTCCACCGTCCAGTACGAGATGGGCTTCCGCCTGCTGCTGCTCATGTTCGCCGGCGTCATCCTCGGCGGCCTCGGCACCGCCTACGGCGCACTGCTCGGCTGCCTGATCGTCGGCATCCTGGTGCAGCTCTCGACGCTGGTGCTGCCGCTGGATCTCAAGTACCTGGGCGGGCTGGCCGTGCTGATCGTGATCCTCGTGTTCCGGCCGCAGGGCCTGCTCGGGTCCCGGGCACGGATCGGCTGAGGGGGCGGACATGATCGACTTCGGACAGCTCCTCACGGTCGGGCTCTCGCAGCTGATCGGCCCCTCGGCCATCTTCTTCGCGCTGCTGGCCCTCGGCCTCAACATCCACTTCGGCTACACCGGGCTGCTCAACTTCGGCCAGATCGGCTTCGCGCTGGTCGGCGCCTACGGCATGGGCATCTCGGTCGCGAACTACGGCGCCCCGCTCTGGCTGGGCGTCCTCATCGGCATGGCCTGCGGGGTCGCGCTCGCCCTGGTGCTCGGCATTCCGACGCTGCGGCTGCGCGCGGACTACCTGGCGATCGTCACGATCGCGGCGTCGGAGATCCTGCGCCTGATCACCCGGTCGACCTCGCAGACCGGGTTCACCGGCGGCACCCAGGGCCTCACCGGGTTCGCCGACTCCTTCGCCCGCGCCAACCCGTTCGGCACCGGCACCTACGACTTCGGGGTGCTGTCGCTGCGGGGGCCGGACCTCTGGTCGATCCTCGTCGGCTGGACGGTCGTCGGGCTGTGCGTGCTCCTCACCTGGCTGCTCGTGCGCAGCCCGTGGGGCCGCGTGCTCAAGGCGATCCGGGAGGACGAGGACGCCGCCCGCGCGCTGGGCAAGAACGTCTTCGCCTACAAGATGCAGGCGCTCGCCCTCGGCGGGGTGTTCGGTGCGCTGGGCGGCATCGTGTTCGCTCTGGCGACCCAGTCGCTGACGCCGGACTTCTACTCGCCGCCGCAGACCTTCTTCGCCTACGCCGCGCTCATCCTGGGCGGCGCGGGACGGGTCTTCGGCCCGGTGGTCGGCGCGATGGCGTTCTGGTTCCTGCTGTCGGTCGCCGACGCGTTCCTGCGCCAGGCGACGGCCGGGGAGTCGCCGCTGCTGCCGTTCATCTCCTCCCAGGACGTCGGCGCGATCCGCTTCGTGCTCGTCGGCCTGTTCCTGGGGCTCATGATGGTGTTCCGACCACAGGGCATCTTCGGACGCCGCAGGGAGGTGCTGGGCGATGGCCGCTGAGGACACGACCCCCGACCCGACCGTGACCGACCCGGCCCGCACGCTGACCGGCGTCGCCCCGGAGCCGGGCGTCGCCAAGCCGGACCCGGTGCTCACCGTGGACGGCGTGACCCGCACGTTCGGCGGCCTGAAGGCCGTGGACGTCGCCCACCTGGAGTTCCAGCGCGGCGCCATCACCGGCCTCATCGGCCCCAACGGCGCCGGGAAGACGACCCTGTTCAACCTGCTGACCGGCTTCGACCGGGCCGACACGGGCTCCTGGATCTACGAGGGCAGCCCGCTGCAGAAGCTGCCGCCGCACCGGGTGGCCCGTAAGGGCGTCGTCCGCACGTTCCAGCTCACCAAGGCCCTCGCGGGCATGACGGTGCTGGAGAACATGAAGCTCGGCGCGGTCGGGCAGCGCGGCGAGAGCTTCCTCGGCGCGCTGTTCACCGGCTGGGGCGCGCAGGAACGGCGGATCACCGAGCAGGCCCGCGAGCTGCTGGCCCGCTTCAAGCTCGACACCAAGGCCGAGGACCTGGCCGGGTCGCTGTCCGGCGGGCAGCGCAAGCTGCTCGAGATGGCGCGGGCCCTGATGATGGACCCGAAGGTCGTCATGCTCGACGAGCCGATGGCCGGGGTGAACCCGGCGCTCACCCAGAGCCTGCTGGGGCACGTGAAGTCGCTGCGCGACGAGGGCATGAGCGTCGTGTTCGTCGAGCACGACATGGACGTCATCCGGGACATCTCCGACTGGGTCGTCGTCATGGCCCAGGGGCAGGTGATCGCGGAGGGGCCGCCCTCGGCGCTGTCGTCGAACCAGGCCGTCGTCGACGCCTACCTCGGTTCGCACCACGACCAGGTCCTCGAGTTCGACGAGCACGGCAACCCGGTCGGGCAGACCGCGGAGATCGTCGCCGAGATCGAGGCCGCCGAGATCGAGGGCGCCCTCGCCGACGACGGCACCGGTCCGGCCCGCCCGGACCAGGAGGGGAAGCGCACATGAGCGAGCAGGCACCCGGTGCCGACCGGGCCATGACACCGGAGCAGGCCGCCACCCCGGAGGTCCACCGCGCGCTCGCCGAGGGCGCCGTGCTGCGGGTCGACACCCTCGTCGCCGGGTACGTGCCGGGCGTCGACATCCTGACCGGCAGCGACTTCTTCCTCCGCGACGGCGAGATCGTCGGCATCATCGGGCCCAACGGCGCCGGCAAGTCGACGCTGCTGAAGGCCATGTTCGGGCTGATCCCCGTGCGCAGCGGCACGGTCCGGCTGCGCGACGCCGAGATCACCGGGGCCAAGGCGCACGCCCTGGTCACCAAGGGGCTCGGGTACGTCCCGCAGCGCGACAACGTGTTCCCCTCGCTCTCGATCGAGGAGAACATGCAGATGGGCGTGTTCCTCCGGCCGAAGACGTTCGCGAGCCGTTTCGACGTCGTCGCGGACCTGTTCCCGATGCTGGGGCAGCGCCGGAAGATCAAGGCGGGGTCGCTGTCCGGCGGTGAGCGCCAGATGGTCGCGATGGGGCGGGCCCTGATGATGGAACCGTCGGTGCTGCTGCTCGACGAGCCGTCGGCGGGCCTGTCCCCGATGCTCCAGGACGAGGTGTTCGTCCGTTGCAAGCGCATCAACGCGGCCGGGGTCTCGGTCATCATGGTGGAGCAGAACGCGCGTCGCTGCCTGCAGATCTGCGACCGCGGCTACGTGCTCGACCAGGGCCGCGCGGCCTACACGGCGGGTGGCCGCGACCTGCTGAACGACCCGAAGGTCATCGAGCTGTACCTGGGGACGCTGGCCGGCAGCAGCGAGAAGAAGTGACCTGACGCGCCGGTCCCGCGACGGCCCCGCCCCCACCCACGGGGGCGGGGCCGTCGTGTTCCCGGTGCGGGTCCACCGGGGCCACCGCGCCGGTGCGCTCCGGGTGCCGCCGGGGCGTCGTGCCCTGCGTCGCGCCGGGTGCCGGGCCGGTGCATCGTCCCGGTGGGGCGCGGCCGGTCCCGGGGACGATGAGGGGGCGGGCCGTGGCGGCCCGCCCCCTCGTGTCGGTGCGTGTGGTGCGGTGTGTCAGCCCTGGGCGCCGACCCGGACGTAGGTGGTCGCCTCCTCGTCGATCTTGTTCTGGGCGTTGAACGTCTGGACCCCGTACGACCCGGATCCCGGCTCACCGGCGTCGGTGAAGTCGAGCGTGCCGGTGGCGCCGTCGTAGTCGACGTCACCGCCCCGGTCGAGGATCGCCTTGCAGCCGGCGAAGTCGGTGCACTTCTCGCCGTCCTTGGTGATCCCGTTGATCTGGGTCGCGATGTCCGCGCCGTTGGTCGACTTCGCGGCCTCGGCGGCCAGCGCCGAGACCACGACGGCGTCGTAGGACTCGGCCGCGTAGTTGAAGTCGGTCAGGCTCGGGTCCTGCGCGGTGAGCCGCTGCCGGAAGTCGCCCGACAGCTCGGTGAGCGGCAGGGTGCCCTTCATCCCGTTCAGCAGGCCCGCGGGCAGACCCTCGCCCAGGGCGTTGCCCATGTTGCCGTCGGTGCCGTACACGGCCTTCTGGGCCGGTCCGATCTGCACCTCGCTCATGCGCGACAGGATCCGCTTGGACTCGTCGAAGCCGATGACCGCGACGGAGTCCGGGTTGAACTGGGCGACCTGGTCGATCTCGGGGTTGAACGACGCCGCGTTCGGGTCGTAGATGATCTTGGTGATCTGGTCCTGCGGGATGCCGGCGGAGACCAGGTTGCGCTCGGCGCTGTCCGCCAGGCCCGAGCCGTACGGGTCGTTGCGGGCGAGCAGCGCCACCCGCTGGCCACCGTCGGAGGTGATCAGCTGCGCGAGCGCCTGCCCCTGCAGGACGTCCGGCGGCGCGGTCCGGAAGTACAGGCCGCGGTCCTGCCAGCAGGTGAACTCGTCGGAGGTGTTGGCCGGCGAGAACTGGACGACACCCGCACCGGTGATCTTGTCGATGACCAGCTTCGACACACCCGACGCGGCGGCACCGACGATGACCTGCGTCCCGGCGCCGAGCTGCCGGTCGACGGTCTGGTTCGCGATGTCGGTGGTGTCGTCACCCGAGTCACCGCGCAGGTGCTGGACCGGGTTGCCGAGGACTCCCCCGGCAGCATTGATCTCCTTGACCGCCACGTCGACCCCCGCGAACTCGGGCGGACCGAGGAACGCCAGGCTCCCGGTCTCCGGCAGCAGGGAGCCGATCTTCAGCGGCGCGGTGCTGGGATTGCCGGTGGCCTGTGCCTGCGGCGGGGTGCATGCCTGCCCCGCGGCGGCGGGCTCCTCCGAGCCGCCGGTGGCCCCCCCGGAACCGGTGTCCCCGCCACCGCATCCGGCCAGTACCAGCGACGCCGCCCCGGCGAGGGCGGCGAGTCGCCACGTCGTTCGCGTCATTCGAATCCCCTTCGGTTCTCCGCCCGCCCGAAGCAGCGCGGGAGGATGGCGGAAAAGTAGTACGCCCGAACCAGGAAAGGGGACACCGTCACCACTCGTGACAGGAATGTGATCCGCGGACACCAGCGTGACACAAGTGGATCTTTTCCGGTGCCCGGACGGCCACATTCGGTAACCGGAATTGTCTCGTGATGCATCGGAACGGGGGGGGCGCCGGTCCCGTCCACGGACCGTCGGCCCTCGGGGCCCGGCAGGGTGGCCCGCCGCCCGGCACGGACGACGCCGGCCCCGCCGCGCGGTGCGCGACGGGGCCGGAACGACGGTGCCGGGCGGCGGTGGTCGACCGCCGCCCGCGCCTCAGGAGGACTTGGCCGGGGCCAGCCCCTCGACGACCGCCTCGGCGACGGCCTTCATGGTCGTCCGGCGGTCCATCGCGGTCCGCTGGATCCAGCGGAAGGCCTCCGGCTCGGACATCTTCTGCGCGGTCATGAGCAGGCCCTTGGCCCGGTCGACGACCTTGCGGGTCTCGAACCGCTCGTTGAGCGAGGCGACCTCGTCCTCGAGCGCCTTCTTCTCGGCGAACCGGGAGACGGCGAGCTCGATGGCCGGGACCAGCTCGTGCCGCGCGAACGGCTTGACCAGGTAGGCCATGGCGCCGGCGTCGCGGGCGCGCTCGATCAGCTCGCGCTGGCTGAACGCGGTCAGCATGACCACCGGCGCGATCTTCTCCTCGACGATGGTCGACGCCGCCTCGATGCCGTCCTTCTTGGGCATCTTGACGTCCATGATCACCAGGTCGGGCCTCAGCTCGCGGGCCTGGGTGATGGCGGCCTCGCCGTCGCCGGCCTCACCGGCGATGCGGTAGCCCTCCTCGGAGAGCATCTCGGCCAGGTCCATGCGGATCAGCGCCTCGTCCTCGACGACCAGCACCCGCCACCCGGGCTGCGGGCCGTCCTCGGCCGGCTTCTCTGCGGGAACGTTGTCGGTCACCGGAGAACTCCTTCATCGGTCAGTGGGGTGTCCGGAGCGCCCAGGCTACCGGCGGTATGGGTGCACAGCCGAACCACTTCGGCCTTTCGTGTGCGGAAACACGATCCGCCGACCGCATTACCCGTCCGATCGGGCAGGAGCGGCGGTGCTCGGGTCGTCGGGCCGATCGCGGCCTCCGGCGCGGCGACGGCGTCACGTCACGCGACCGACGGCGAGGTCGCGTGCGCCGGCCGGTGTGCGATCCCCGGCCGGTCCCGGGCCGCCGCCTCGGCGAGCCGCACGATGTCGTCGGAGGTGGTGCCGAGGAACCGGCGCACAGTGAGCCTTTGCCAACCTGATCATCCGTTGGCGATCATGAGGGTCTGAACTGCGGCGACGAGCTCGGCGGCCCGGGTCGGGCAGGATCTGATCTTGCGCAGAACCTTCCAGTTCTTCAGCTCGGCGTTGACCCGCTCACCCGGCCCGCGTCGGCGGGCGTGTGCGGCGTTGACCTCCCTCTGGTTGCGCGACAGGCGCCGGTAGCGCCCGGTGTCCGGGTCGATGCGCCGACGCCGCTGCGGCACGGCCACCATCGGACCGGCGCCTTGGTAGGCGGTGTCGGCGACCGCGGGGATCTCATGCGCGGTCAGCGCCTCGATGATCCCGTGGTCGCGGGCGGCTCCCATGTCGTGCCGCGCGCCAGGCAGCGGCGGGGAGATCCACACCAGCCTGCCGACCGGGTCGGCGATGACCTGCACGTTCAGCCCGTGGGCCTTGTGCTTGCCGCTGTAGTAGGGGCGGTCTCGGCCGGACGCCATGCCGACCCGGTCGATCCGCAGCAGGCTGCCGTCGACGATCACGAACGCCTTGCGTGAGGCGACCTCGATCGCCTGCTCCAGCGTCGGGGCCATCGCCGCGAGCAGGGCGAGCGCTTCGCGCACGTAGCGGTAGACCGTTGACGTGCCGATCTCGAACCCGCAGGCCAGGTCGGCATAGGTCTCGCCCTTGCGCAGATAGGCCACCACCAGCAGGGCCTGGCGGCCGGCGGAGAGCTTGCGCCAGCGTGTAGCCCGCTGGTTGCGGTGCGCGCGCAGCGCGTCGGCGAGCAGGCCGAGCGCGCGGCTGGACACGGTCATCCCGGACGGGTAAGACAACACTCTGAAGCTCCTGGTCAGGCGGATTGATCTAGGCAATCGCCCGTCTACCAGGAGCTTCACCCTTTCGAGGTCACGCCACGCCGCACGCCAGCTGACCTGCTCGTCCATCAGGTTGGCAAAGGCTCAGTGGCGTACTCGCACAGGGAACCGTCGGACCGGCGGCCCCGGACACGGTTCGTGGCGCGACCGTCGTCGGAAGGGGGACAAGCCGCGCGGGAAGCGGTCGGGGTGGGCGTCGACGGTGTGGCGCCGCCTTTGCCGAGCCGGACCGGGAGGGTGTGCCCACCACGTCCATCCGGAGGAACATGCAGGCCAGACGGCGAAGGCACCCCGGGACGCGGGTGCCCGGAGCCGTGGGCCGACACGTCGGCCGGATCGGCGAATGGTGCCCCCGGTGGGATTCGAACCCACACTGTACGGTGTTTGAGACCGCTTTCTCTGCCAGTTGGAATACGAGGGCGAAAGCAATTCACTGCATTCTGTGGTGAACCGATCCTAGCGGGTTCCGGGCAACCCGCGGCAGCCGACCCGCCTCACACCGGCCAGCTCAGGAACCGGCTGCGCGGCGGCCCGTCCCCGAGCACGTGCAGCACCCCACCCGGCGCCGGGACGGGGTCGCTCCCCCCGGTCCCGGGCACGTCCGGCCAGCGCAGGGCGGGCGCCACCGACGGGGCGACGACGAGCGGGTGCCCGGCGAACGTCGTCGCCAGCGGGGTGTGGACGTGCCCGCACACCACCAGCGTCGGGTCGCTGCGCGCGGCGAGCAGGGCCTCGAACACACCGGCCTCGAGCAGCCGCATCCCGTCGAGGACCGGGTGCCCGACCGCGACCGGCGGGTGGTGCAGGGCGACCAGCAGCGGCGCGGGGTCCCGGACGGCCTCGGCGAGCAGGGCGACCGCGGCGTCGGACAGCGCACCGTGCGGTGCCCCGGGGACGAGGGTGTCGAGCAGCGCGACGGTGGTCCCGCCGGTGCGGTGCAGCCGGTCGCCCACCGGTCCGACGGCGTCGGCCATCGCGGCGCGGTCGTCGTGGTTGCCGGGCACGTGCAGCGCGCCGAGGCCGTCGAGCAGCCGTGCCGCGGAGGCGTAGGACTCGGGGGCGCCGTCGTCGGCGAGGTCGCCGGTGACGAGCACGACGTCCGGCGCCGGGTCCAGCGCACGGACCCCCGCGACGGCGCGGGCGGCCCGGCCGTCGGTGTCCGGGCGGCCGAGGTGCAGGTCCGACAGCTGGACGACGGTGGTCACCGCGGGATCCGCTCCAGCAGGGCGGCCGCCTCCATGTGGTGGGTCATCGGGAACGCGTCGAACGCCCGCAGCGCGGCGGTGCGGTACCCGGCGGCGGCGAACAGCGACAGGTCCCGGGCCAGCGCGGCCGGGTCGCAGGCGATGTGCACGATCCGCTGCGGGGCGCGGGCGGCGAGGTCGCGCACCGCGGCCTTCCCGAGCCCGGCGCGCGGCGGGTCGGTGACCACGACGTCGGGGTCGGGGCCGAGCCGGCTGATCTCGCGCTCGGCGCGGCCGCGGACGAACTGGACCTGCGGCAGGTCGGCGAGCGCGGAGGCGCCGTCGGCGACCGCGGACGCGGCGGACTCGACGACCAGCACGGTCCCCGACTCCCCCACCTGGCCGGCGAGGACCGAGCCGAGCAGCCCGACGCCGCCGTAGAGGTCCCAGGCGACGCCGCCGGTGGGGGCGTCGGCCCAGTCGCGCACGACGGACGCGAGGGTGTCCGGCAGCGCCGGGTGGACCTGCCAGAACGTGCCGGCCGACAGCTCCCAGGTGCGGTCCGCGGCGTGCACTGTCGCGCCGGAGCCGACCCGGGCGGCGCCGTCGCCGACGACGGTGACGTCGAGCTCGGAGTCGGGCCGGAAGCGGCGCTCCAGCACCGGCGGCAGCGCGCCGGCCGGGACGAGCGGGCAGTCGCCGATCTCGCACACGTCGTGGCTGCGGTGGGCGCGCAGGCCGGGGACGCCGTCGTCGTCGACGGCCAGCCGCACCCGGGTGCGCCAGCCGAGCGGACCGCCGGGGAGCTCCTCTACCTCGACGGCGGCGAGGTCGGCGGTGGCGACGACCGCGGCGCCGGCGCCGAGGCGCTCCAGCTGCTCGCGCAGGACCGTCGTCTTCAGGGCGCGCTGGGTGGCGTGGTCGGTGTGCTGGAAGTCGCAGCCGCCGCAGCCCCCGGGACCGGCCCACGGGCAGGCGGGCTCGACCCGGTCCGGGGACGCCTCCAGCACGGCGACGGCGTCGGCGCGGCAGAACGCCCCGCCCGGGTCGTCGGTGACCACCGCACGGACCAGCTCACCGGGCAGTGCGTGCCGGACGAACACGACCCGGCCACCGTCCCCGTCGCGGGCCACGCAGTGGCCGCCGTGCGCGACGGGGCCGACCCGCAGCTCCAGCATGCGGTCGGTCCAGTCGGTCGCCGTGTCGGCGTTCACCGGTTCTCCTTCCTCGTCACCCGGGGTGCGGACGGGGTGCCGCCACCCGTCCCGACGCCCGCGCCGTCGCGGCGTTCGCCGGGCAGCTGCTCCATGCCCGGGTAGCCGCGCCGGGACGCCCCCGGCGCCTGCAGCGGCGACAGCGCCCGTGTGCGCGACGACGACGGCAGCTGCCACGGCACGCTGGTCACCATCACCCCTGGCTGGAACAGCAGCCGCGTCTTGAGCCGCAGCGCGCTCTGGTTGTGCAGCACCTGCTCCCACCAGTGCCCGACGACGTACTCCGGGATGTAGACGGTGACGACGTTGCGCGGGGAGTCGGTGCGGATGCGCTTGACGTAGTCCAGCACGGGCCGGGTGATCTCCCGGTAGGGCGACTCGACGACCTTCAGCGGGACCGGCAGGTTCCGCTTGTGCCACTGCTCGACGAGCTTCTTGGTCTCGGAGTCGTCGACGTTGACCGTGACCGCCTCGAGGATGTCCGGGCGGGTCGCGCGGGCGTAGGCCAGCGCCCGCAGGGTCGGCTTGTGCAGCGTCGAGACCAGGACGACGGCGTGGTTGCGCGAGGGCAGGACGTCGTCGGACTCGTCGGCGACCAGCGCGGCGGCGACCCGGTCGTAGTGGAGCTGGATCATCCGCATCAGCACGAAGAACCCACCCATCGCGACGATCGCAATCCAGGCGCCGAGGGCGAACTTCGTGACGAGCACCGTGACCAGCACGACGCCGGTCATGCAGGCGCCGAACCCGTTGATCGACTGGGCGCGGCGCATCCGGCGGCGTTCGGACGCCGAGGGGTCCAGCGCGAGCTCCCGGTTCCAGTGCCGGACCATCCCGGCCTGGGACAGCGTGAACGACACGAACACGCCGACGGTGTAGAGCGGGATGAGCCGGGTGACCTCGGCCTGGAACCCCACGACCAGCAGGATCGCGAACAGCGCGAGCGCGACGATGCCGTTGGAGAACGCGAGCCGGTCGCCACGGGTGTGCAGCTGACGGGGCAGGTAGCGGTCCTGGGACAGGATCGAGCCCAGCACCGGGAAGCCGTTGAACGCGGTGTTCGCGGCGAGGACCAGGATCAGCGCCGTCATCACGATGACGAAGAAGTAGCCCGGCGGGAAGTTGTCGAACACGGCGTCGGCGAGCTGGGCGATCATGGTGTGCTGCTCGTAGCCGGGCGGCGCGTCGGGGAACTGGCGGGCCGGGTCCTCGGCGATCTGGACGTGGGTGAGCTGGGCCAGGGCGATCAGCCCCATGAACAGCGACACCGACATCACGCCGAGCAGCAGCAGCGTGGTGGCCGCGTTCCTCGACTTCGGCTTGCGGAAGGCGGGCACCCCGTTGGAGATCGCCTCGACACCGGTCAGCGCGGCGGCGCCCTGGGTGAAGCTGCGCAGCACGAGCAGCACGAGCGCCAGGCCGGTGAACGCGTCGCCCTCGGCGACCAGGCGCAGGTCGGCACTCTCCGCCCGCACGGAGTCGCCGAGGATCAGCACCCGGGTCAGGCCCCAGATGATCATCGTCGCGACGCCGATGACGAAGGCGTAGACCGGGATCGCGAAGGCCGCGCCGGACTCGCGGATGCCGCGCAGGTTGATCGCGGTGAGCACGACGATCGCCGACACCGCGAACAGCACCTTGTGCTCGGCGACGAACGGCACCAGCGCACCGATGTTGGCCGCGGCCGCGGAGATCGAGACGGCGACGGTGAGGGTGTAGTCGACGAGCAGGGCGCTGGCGACGGTCAGTCCGGCGTTCTTGCCGAGGTTCACCGTCGCGACCTCGTAGTCGCCCCCGCCGGAGGGATAGGCGCGGACGTTCTGCCGGTAGCTGGCGACGACCGTCAGCAGGACGACGACGACCGCGAGACCGATCCACGGCGACATCGCGTACGAGGCGACACCGGCGACCGACAGGGTCAGGAAGATCTCCTCGGGGGCGTAGGCGACCGACGACATGGCGTCGGAGGCGAACACGGGGAGGGCGATCCGCTTCGGGAGCAGGGTGCTGGTCAGGCGGTCGCTGCGCTGCGGTCGTCCGACCACGAGCCGCTTGAGAGCGACGGCGAGCTTGGACACGGGGCGCAGCCTATGCCCCCGCTCCGTTGCGCTTCGCGATAGCGTTCACTCCGCGTCGTCGGCGTCCGCGTCGCCGCGTACAGAAGGAACGAATCGCACATCCCGGGCCCCCCACCCGGCGGAAGGACCCCTGACGCCATGCACGTCGTGATCATGGGATGTGGCCGCGTCGGCGCGTCCCTGGCCTCGGGCCTGGAGCGGCTCGGCCACGAGGTCGCGGTGATCGACCGCGACCCGCAGGCCTTCCGCAGGCTCGGCCCGGACTTCCGCGGGCGCCAGGTCGTCGGTTTCGGCTTCCACCGCAGCGTCCTCGACGAGGCCGGGCTGGAGTCGGCCGACGCGTTCGCCGCCGTCTCCTCCGGGGACAACTCCAACATCATCGCCGCCCGGGTGGCGCGCGAGAGCTACGGCGTCGGCAAGGTCGTCGCCCGGATCTACGACGCGAAGCGTGCCGCGGTGTACGAGCGCCTGGGCATCCCGACGGTCGCGACGGTCCCGTGGACGACCGACCGGCTGCTGCGCATGCTGCTGCCCGACGGCGTCGCCACCGCCTGGCGCGAGCCCACCGGCACCGTGGCCGTCCTGCCGCTGCCGCTGCACGGGGACTGGGTGGGGCGCCCGATCCGCGACCTGGAGCGGGCGACGAGCTCGCGGGTCGCGTTCATCGTGCGGTTCGGCACCGGGGTGCTGCCGACCAAGGACACCACCGTGCAGCACGAGGACACCGTCTACGTGGCGGCGGTCTCGGGCACGGTCAGCGACGTGACGGCGGCCGCCGCGGCGCCGCCCGAGGAGGACTGATGCGGGTCGCGATCGCGGGGGCGGGCGCCGTCGGGCGGTCCATCGCGCTGGAGCTGGTCGAGTCCGACCACCGGGTCATGCTGATCGAGCGCGAGCTGACCCACATCGACCCGAACGCCGTCCCCGAGGCCGAGTGGGTGCACGCCGACGCCTGCGAGCTGTCCTCGCTGGAGGACGCCGGCATCGAGGGCTGCGACGTCGTGATCGCCGCGACCGGCGACGACAAGGTCAACCTGGTGGTCTCGCTGCTGGCGAAGACCGAGTTCGGGGTCCGTCGGGTGGTGGCCCGGGTGAACGACCCGCGCAACGAGTGGCTGTTCGGCGAGAACTGGGGCGTCGACGTCGCGGTGTCGACGCCGCGGCTGCTGGCGGCGCTGGTCGAGGAGGCCGTCGCCGTGGGTGACCTGGTGCGGCTGCTGACGCTGCGCCAGGGGCAGGCGAACCTCGTCGAGGTGACGCTGCCCGAGGACACCCCGCTGGCCGGACGGCCGGTGCGGGTGCTGGAGCTGCCGACGGACTCGGCACTGGTGACGATCCTGCGCGGCGGCCGGGTGATCGTGCCCCAGCCCGACGACGCCCTGGAAGGCGGCGACGAGCTGCTGTTCGTGGCGACGACGGCGGTCGAGGAGGACATCCGCGCCGCCCTCATGTGACCCCGCCCGGGACCGGCGCGCGGACCTCGCGCGCCGGTACGGGTCAGGCGGTCGCGGTGCGGGCGCGCTCGGCGCGGCGCACGATGAGGATCGTGGCCAGGATCGCGACACCGGTGAGCGGGTAGCCCATCGCGAGCCGCGCGACGCCCAGCCAGGTCTCGGAGTCGGCCAGGTACAGCCCGCCCTGCACGACGACCTTCGCGAGGAAGGTCGTCGCCCACACCGCGGTGGCCCAGCCGTAGGCACGGACCAGGTGGGGGTCCCGGCGCCACTCGGTGCCGTGTCCGTTGATGCCGTGCCAGATCACCCCGGCCAGCGGCCAGCGGGCGATGATCGAGACCAGCGCGACGATCCCGAGGGCGCCGCTGTAGAGCAGACCGGGCAGGTAGAAGCCGCGGGCCTCGCCGGTCCGGCTCGCGACGAGCGCGCACACCCCGACGCCGAGCAGGCCGGAGATGGCCGGCATCACCGGGTCGCGCCGGACCAGGCGCCACAGGAGCACCAGCACCCCGGCGCCGAGCGCGGCGTACAGCGCGGTCCGCAGGTCGCCGAGGACGTTGGCGACGACGAACACCACGACCGGGATCGTCGAGGCGACGATCCCGGTGACCCCGCCCATCTGCTCGAGCAGGGTGGGGGTCGGAGCCCGGCCGACCGCGTCCGTCGCCGGTGCCGCCGCGGGTCCGGTCCGGTCCGGCTCGGGCCCGGTGGCGTGCGCCGGTGCCGTCACCGGCCGGCCGAGGGGCGCGGTCCGGTCCTGCGGGTCCACGTCGGGGACACGCGGGATCCGGGTGGTCGGGGCGTCGTGGTGGTGGTCGTTCAAGCCGGTCCGATCCGTCGGCTCAGGAGCAGACCGCGCGGGTCCCGCGGGTCACTGCGCCTGGCAGATCTCGTAGTACGGGTTGTAGAGCACCTTGCGACCGTCGCGGACCGAGATCCGTCCACGGACCCGCATGGTGCGCCCGGCCTCGATGCCGGGGATGCTCCGCCGGCCCATCCAGACCAGGGTGACGCCGTCGGTGCCGTCGAACAGCTCGGCCTTCAGCGTGGCGTCGGCGCTCTGCGGACAGAGGTCGACGCTGCGGATCCGGCCGAGCATCGTGACCTCCTCGCCGCAGGCGCAGTCGCGGGCCGGGCGTGCCCCGGTCTCCTCGACGTCCTCGGCGAGATCGCGCGCGTCGAGCTCGTCGACGTCGCTGGTGAGTTTGCGGAGCATCCGGCGGAACGCTCCGCCATCCGTGCTGCCCATGTCTCTCCTCGGCCCGCATCCGGTACCGGCCCGGGGTCACCGGACCCTCCGGTGACCCGCACTCGCGTGGCGACCCGACAGGGTGTCGTGGTGGCGCCGAGAGCGTAACGCGCGGACGCTCCGGTTTGTGCCCGTGGCGGCCCTGACCTCCCGGTCGCCGCCCCGCCGACCGGTTCCCGGGCCGCGCCCGGTGGTCGGCGGGCGGGCGCGGGCCGGGCGTACCGGACACCCGCGCCCACCGCGCTCCGGCTCAGTCCCGGCGGTGCCGTCCGAGGTCGCGGGGACCGGTGCCGCCCGCGCGCCGACCGGACGACCACTGGCCGGTGAGCCCGGACCCGCCCGCGGCACGGCCGGCGTCGAGCGCGTCGGGGACGTCGTCGGTGTCGTCGTCCGCGGTGCGGGCCGGGTCCGCGTCCGCGGGGTCCTCGGCGGCGCGGGCCGCGGCCCGTCCGGCGGCGGCCCGGCTGGCCCGGTAGTCGGCCAGACCGGTGACGCCGCCGTGCCCGTTGCTGCGGTCGGCCCCCCGCCCGTCGGCGTCGGGTCCGCGGTCGGCCGACGCGCTGCGGAGCAGGTCCTGCAGGGCGCTGCGTGCCTCGTCGGCCGAGGTGGGACCGCCTCCGTGCCAGGGTCGGCCCGCGTCGCCCGCGGCCCGGAACAGGTCGTCCCCGCCCGGACCCGGCTCGGCCCTGCCGTCCGTGCCGGGCTCGGCCCGGCCGTTCGTGCCCGGCTCGGCCCGGCCCGATTCCGGCCGGCCCGGTCCCGCCGGGTCGTCCGTTCCCCGGCCGGACGGGCGCGGCGACGCGGATTTCACCGACACGTGGTTCGGCGGCGCGGGGTTCGCCGACGCGGGGCTCGCCGACGCGGGGCCGGCGGGCGTGGGACCCGCGGTGCCGCTCCCGGCGTCGGGGGCGGCGTCGGGTTCGCCGCGTCGTCCGCCGCCCGCGGGGGCGTCGAGGGCGACGGCGGCGAGCAGGTCGGCCACAGAGGTGCCCGCCCCCGCTCCGTGCCGGCCGGAGCGGCGGCTGGCGGCGATCTCGGCGGACAGCCAGCCGTCGTCGTCCGGGGTGGGGTCGGCGGGTGCCGTGTGGCCGGGCGCGTCCGCGGAGGGGCGGGTGCCCCGCCGACGACGGGTGGGCGCGGGTGCGGCGGGCTCCGGCGGGGCCGGGAGCCGGTCGAGCGTGGCCTCCATCAGCGGCACGTCCGACAGCGGGATGTCCTCGATGGCCCCGGTGGGCTGCGCCGCCGGTTCGGGGGTGGCGGCCGGGGTGTCCCGGGTGCGCCCGGCGAGCAGGTCCGCGGCGTCGACACGGGTGGCGTCGGCGGCGCGGTCACGCCGGGAGCGCCGGCCCGCCCCACCGGTGCCCGGTGCGGCCGTGCCCGCGGCACCGCCGGCGGTGGTCGCGCTGCCGCGGGTCTCGCGCCCGTCCGCGGCGTCACCGGTCCCGAGGCCGGTCCCGGTGCCGGTACCACCGCCGAGGGCCGGGCCGCCACCGGGAACCGTACCGGGGTCGAGAGCCGAACGGCCGTCGAGGGCGGTGCCGGACAGGGAGGGGCCGTCGTCGAGGACGGAGGCCGGCACGGGGGTGCCGGTGTCCAGGATGTCGCCGCCCGACGCGCCCCGGCCGAAACCGGTGAGCGGGGTCGCGGACCGGTCGTCCTCGGCACCCGCGAGCAGGTCGGCGACCGACAGCGCGGTCACCGCCGGGTCCCGGCGGGCCGGGGGCTCCACCGGCTCGGGCTCGGCGGCCCGGACCGGGGCGGCCGCGGACGGCGCCGGGTCCGGTGCGTGCAGCGGCGCCGGGGCGTGGATCGGCTCGCGGCCGGGCAGCGGGCGCGCACCGGTGTCGGCCCCGGGCCGGACCGGGCCGGCCGCGGGGGCGACGCCACCCGTCGTCGGGATCGCGCCGGTCGGGGTCGCGCTGCCGGGGACGCCCCCGGCCGGTGCGGCACCGGCCGGGGCGCCGCCGAGCCGGTTCGCGCCGGTCCGGTCGGGCCGGGCCGGACGTCCGCGACGGCGGCCGGGCCGCGCCTCGGACCCGGGGGTGACCAGCGGGCCGCCGGTCAGCGCGGTGCGCTCGGCGGGCGACTCGTCGGCGCGGACGGCGGGGGTGAGCTCCGTGCGCTCCGCGGGCAGCTCGGCCGGAGCCGCCGCGGCGGGGCGGCGGACCTGCGGCAGCGCGCGGGTGCGCGGGTCGGCGTCCTCGACCGACGGGCGGGGGCCCACCGGCCCCGCGGGGGGCTGCGTGGCCCGGGCCGCGGGGGCGGCGGGCGCGGTGCGGCGCGGACCGGCCGGCCGGGCGGGCTCCACCGGCGTCGCCGGTTCCGCGGAGGCGGCGGCCGGCACCGGGCGGGCGCCGGTCGCCGGGCCGGACGGCACCGGGGTCGCGCCGGTACTGCCCGACGGCACCGGGGTCGCGCCCGTCGCGCCGGTGGGGGCCGGGACGGAGACGGTGATGCTGGGCTTCTGGGGGGCGACCTCGGGCTGCTGCTCGCGCAGGTGCTCGGGCAGCTCCAGCGGCAGGACCGTCCGCGGCGGGTACGGCGACTTCCCGCGGACGACGATGATCCCCCGCAGCACGCGGCGGAGCTCGACGTCGAGGGCCTCGACGGTCTCCAGCGACGCCGTCGCCACGCCGTAGACCATCCAGCGCGGGCCGTCGCAGCCGACGAACACCGAGGCGGCGTTCTCGGTGCGGGCATGGAGCTCGCGGCCCCAGTCGCCGCGGGCGTTGCGCACCCGGGCGCCGCCCTTGCGCAGGGACTGCTCGATCTCCGCGGACAGGTTCGCCCACAGACCGGACGATCGTGGCGCGGCCAGCGCGCTCACCGCGATCCGGCCCTCGGCCAGCAGCAGGTGCACGGCCTGGGGGCGCTCGGCACCCGTGGGCTCCAGCTTCAGCTCGGCGCCGTAGGGCACCGGGACCTGCAGGGCACCGAGGTCGACGCGGGCGAGCGCGTCGGTCATCGACGGGTCGAGCTCCTCGACGTCGGCCGGGCCCAGCGGGCGGCCGCCGCTGCCGGGCGGCGGGACCGAGAGCGGGGCGTCGCCGACGCCGTACTCGTCCTCGTCGTACTCGTCCTCGTCGTCGTAGTCGTCGTACTCGTCGTCGAGGTCGTCGGACGGCGGCGCGGAGGGGCGCCGGCCCCAGGACGGGTCGTCGGGGTCGCCGCCGTCGAAGCCCTGCGGGGTGCGGTCGCGGGCGTAGGCGAGTTCGTCGTCCTCGGCCCGGTGCGACAGCAGCGGCGGCTCCTCGTCGTCCCAGCGGCCGTCGGGGGCGACCCGGTCGTCGTGCGCGGCGGGTGCGGGGTCGGGCAGGCGCCCGGAGGCGCCGGTGGCGGGGGGACGGCCGGTGGCGTCGCGGCCGACCGCGCGCACCGCCGTCGTCGCCGCGGCGGTGCCGTCGGGGGCGGGGACGGCACCGGTTCGCGGGCCGGCCGGAAGGCCGTTCGCCGGTACCGGGCGGGGGCCGGCGGGGGGCACGGAGCCGTTGCGCCCCGGCGCGGGCGGCCTGCCGTTCGGCGCACCGGGTCCGGAGCCGTTGCGCGGGGCCGCGCCGTTCACCGGCGGCGCCCCGCGACGGGCGTCCTGCTCTGCATAGTGGTCGGCGTAGTCGTCGAAGTCGTCGATGTCGGAGTCGCCGTAGCCGGGATAGCCCGGATAGGCACCCGTCCCGGTGTCCTCGACCCCGTCCTCGGGACGGATGTCGAACATCCGACCGCGTGCGCGTCCCGGCATCTACTGGTCCCCTCCCCCGGCGACGAGCGCGGCGTTCCCGCCGGTCGAGCCGTGACCGGCGGCGCCGCGTACCGACGCGGGCAGCGCGGTGACCTCCACGAACCGGGCCGTCTCGACCCGCTGCACCACCAGCTGCGCGATGCGGTCCCCCCGGTGCAGCTCCACCGGCGTGTCCGGGTCGGTGTTGACCAGGCACACCGTGATCTCGCCGCGGTACCCGGCGTCCACGGTGCCGGGTGCGTTGACGATCGACAGCCCGCAGCGGGCCGCGAGGCCGGACCGCGGGTGCACGAACCCGGCATAGCCCTCGGGCAGCGCGATCGCCACCCCGGTCCCGACGAGCGCCCGGCGCCCGGGCTGGAGGACCACGTCGGTGGTCGTCACGAGGTCGGCCCCGGCGTCCCCGGGCCGCGCGTACGCGGGGTGGGGGACGTCGGGGTCGAGCCGCATCAGCAGGACGTCGACGGACGCTGCTGCCGGCGGCTGGTCCGGGGGAGCGGGCACGGAACCGGGCACGGCGGGCGACGCTACCCTGGGCCCCGTGAGCGAACGGGTTCCGGAGACCGACTCTGCGACGGCTGGCCCTGCTGCGTTCGACGAGCGGTTGTCCGTCCCGGTGTGGTGGTACCTGCTCGCCGTCGGGCTCGGTGTCCTGATGGGCGCGCAGATCCACATGGGCTATCCCGGCCTGCGGGCGTGGCTGGGCTATCTGGTCATGGTGCCGCTGTGCGTCGGCGTCCTGTGGTGGATGGGCCGCAGCCGCACCACCGTCCGCGACGGCGTGCTGATCTCGAACGGCCGGGAGCTGCCGCTGTCCGCGGCCGGGGTCACCGACACCGTCGCGCGCGCCGACAAGCAGCAGGCGATGGGCCCCGACCTCGACCCGCAGGCCTACGTGCTGCACCGGGCGTGGGTGGGGCCGCTGGTGCGGGTCCAGGCGACCGGCCGCGAGGAGCCCTACTGGGTGCTCAGCACGCGCCGTCCCGACGCGCTGCGGGCGGCGATCGCCGCGCAGGCGCCGCACCCCCAGCAGAGCTGACCCCGCGGACGCACGACGGGCCCCGGCGGAGTCCGCCGGGGCCCGTCGTCGTGGTCCCGCAGTGCGGGCCCGGTCAGGCCGCGCAGTCGCGGCAGAGGAACTGCCCGCCCGAGGTGCTGGCGAGACGGCTCCGGTGGTGCACCAGGAAGCAGCTCGCACAGGTGAACTCGTCCGCCTGCTTCGGCAGGACGTTCACCGTCAGCTCCTCGCCCGACAGGTCCGCGCCCGGGAGCTCGTAGCTCTCCGCGGTGTCGGTCTCCTCGACGTCGACGACCGCGGACTGCGCCTCGTTGCGGCGCTGCTTGAGCTCGTCGAGCGAGTCCTCGGCCATCTCGTCGGCCTCATTGCGACGTGGGGCGTCGTAGTCGGTCGCCATCAGGTCTCACCCTTGCCTTACGTCCGTGCTGCTCGATTCGGCCCTCGAACAGCGGTACTTCGCATCGGTTGGTCGTCGCGTGCCGCTGAGGAACGTCGCGGGAAGCGGGTTTGTGCCCGGCGCCCGGAGTGACGCCGGTCTCACCTTCCCCGGTGGTCCGGGTGGCTCGTCCGCCGTGCGTCCTGTCGCGGCCGGTCCGGCACCGGCGGCGGGGAGGGTAGCCCAGCGTCCGGCGGGCGTCGCAGCGAGTCCCCCGATCACGCCGGGTGTCGCCCGGGCGCGGGCGCCGCCGGGCGCACTAGTGTCGCCCGGTGTGACGACGAGCGCCCGCACGCCCACGCCCGGTGCCGACCCCGCCACCGTCGGCGCGTGGCTGTCCACGGCCCTCGGCGACGAACGGTGGCGCGAGGCGCAGCTCACCTCGATCGGCGCCGGGCGGTCCAACCTGACCTATCGGGTCTCCTCCCCCGCCGGCGCCGTCGTGCTGCGTCGTCCGCCGGTCGGCGAGGTCGCCGCGACCGCCCACGACATGGGCCGCGAGCAGCGCGTGATCTCGGCTCTCGGGCCGAGCGCCGTGCCGGTCCCCGCGGTGCTGGCCGCCGACGACGGCGACGTGCTCGGCGCCCCCTGCTTCGTGATGGAGCTCGTCGACGGCGTCGTGCCGCTGGACGACCTGCCCGAGGGTTGGGCGTCCACCGAGGCGCAGCGCCGCGCCGCGGGCGACGCACTGGTGGACGTGCTGGCCGCGCTGCACGCCGTCGACCCGGCCGCGGCGGGGCTGGGTGACTTCGGTCGCCCGGACGGCTTCATGGAGCGCCAGATCCGCCGCTGGGGCAAGCAGTGGGCCGCCGCCCGCGACGGCGACGACCCGGTCCCCGTCGACGCCGACGAGGAGTCCGAGCTCACCCGGCTGTCCGAGCGGCTGGCCGCCGACGTCCCCGCCGCGCAGCGGCACACCGTCGTGCACGGTGACTACCGGCTCGACAACTGCGTGTTCGACGCCGAGGACCCCGGCCGCATCCGCGCGGTGCTGGACTGGGAGATGTCCACCCTCGGCGACCCGCTGGCCGATCTCGGGCTGCTGCTCGTCTACTGGAAGCAGGACGGCGACGACGCCGTCTGGTCCGCGGCCCAGCCGCTGCCGAGCCCGACCGGCCTGCCCGGCTTCCCGACGCGGCGCGAGCTCGTCGCGGGCTACACCGCGCGGACCGGCCTCGACGCCGGTCCGCTGCCCTGGTACGTCGGGTTCGGCGCGTTCAAGCGGGCCGTCGTGCTCGCCGGGATCCTGGCCCGGGTCCGGGCCGGGTCGGTACCCGAGGAGATGGCCGAGGGCCTCGACGGGTCGGTCGGCCCGCTCGTCGCGCTGGGGCACCACGTCCTGGACGGAGGGTCGTTCTGATGCTTCCCACCCGTACCCGCGGCGACCGTCCCTACGAGCGGCGCCGGACCCGCCCCATCCTGGTCACCACCGCGCTGCTGGCCGTGCTGGCCGTGGCCACGTGGGCGGTCGTGCTGGGCACCGCCTCGGACGGCTCGGCGTCGACGAACTGCCCGGCGCCGTCGTCGGGGACCCTGGCGGGCTCGAAGGTCGACCGCACGGAGCTGGAGTCGGCCGCCCCGACCGCGCCGGACGACGTCCGGTTCCAGGTCCGCAACGCCGGCGGGCAGCGCGGCCAGGCCAACCTGGTGTCGGCCGAGCTGAAGGACCTGCAGTTCGGCGAGGCCGGTACGCCGGGCAACGACACCGTGTTCCCCGACGGCGACCTGGACTGCATCGGACAGCTGCGGTTCGGCCCGGACGGTGCGGCCTCCGCGTCGACGCTGGCGCTCGCGCTGCCGTGCGTCGAGCTGATCCGCGACGACCGGCAGGGCGCGGTGGTCGACGTCGTCGTCGGGTCGGCGTTCACCGACGTCGCACCGGGCCGCGCGGCCCGCGACGTGCTGGACCAGCTGTCCGCGCCGGGGACCGAGGGCGGCCCGCGGGCGGACCCGGGCCTGCTGGCCCAGGCCCGCGCCGCGGTCTGCTGAGCCGCGACCGTCCGGGCGGGGGGTCCGGACCGCTCAGACGGTGTCGGCGCCGCTGCGGCGGGCCAGTGCGGCCAGGTCGGCGGCGACCCCGGGCGCGGCGGCGAGGGTGACGTCGGCACCGAGGGCGTCGCCGGCGACGGGACCGCGGACGCCGGGGCTGCCCGCGACGTGCACGACGGCACCGGCCTCGGTCGCGATCAGCGCACCGGCCGCCCAGTCCCACCAGTTGCAGCCGTGCTCGAGGTAGCCGTCGAGCCAGCCGGCCGCGACCGCGCACAGGTCCAGCGACGCCGCGCCGGCCCGGCGCACGTCGCGGACCTCGGGGAGCATCGCCGCGACCATCCGGGCCTGGCGGGCGCGCCGCTCGGCGCGGTAGGCGAACCCGGTGCCGACCAGGGACTGGCCCAGCTCGGTCGTCGCCGCGGCGCGCAGGGGGCGCCCGTCGAGGGTCGCGCCGAGCCCGCGCCCGACCGACCAGAGCCGTCCGGAGGCGGGCTCGGACACGGCACCGGCGACGCCCTCCCCGTCGAGGACGGCGGCGATCGAGATCCCGTACCAGGGCAGCCCGTAGAGGTAGTTCACGGTGCCGTCGATCGGGTCGACCACCCAGCGCGCGGCGGCGGCGTCGCCCGCACCCTCCTCCCCGTACACCGGCTCGCCGGGGCGCAGCTGCGCGAGCCGGTCCCTGACGAAGCGCTCCACCGACGCGTCGGAGGCGGTGACGACGTCGGTCGGCGAGGACTTCGTCGTGACGCCGTCGTCGTGCGGTGCGGGCAGGCCACGCAGGTGCTCCGCGGCCTCGGCCGCGACCTGCTCGGCGACGGCGCGCAGGGTGGCGGGATCGCTGCTCTCGTGCGGGCTCATCACCCCATCCGACCACGTGCGGAGCCACCCGGACGCGCGGGGCGGCGTGAGGTGCGTCCCCCCGGCCGGTACGCAGTTACAATGGAACGCGTTCCCCGTCTCCGGGACGCGCGGCGACCACCATCGACGCCGGCGACCGAGGCGGTGGCAGGACAGGACATCCCGGCCGTCGTGGCCTCGTCTCCCCCGACGAGCGCGCCGCGACCGGGCCGCGTAACGACTCCAGCGCACGTAGCGAGAGGGCCCAGGTGGCAGCCGCAGACTCCGCAGCACGCAGCGACTCGACCGTCGAACCGACGTCGGGTACCGCATCCCGCAGCCGCCGTACTTCCGGCACCACGAGCACCGCGTCGGCGACGACCGGCACCGCCAAGAAGCCGGCCGCACGCACCCGCAAGCCCGCCGCGGCGGGTGGCACGGTGACCAAGGCCGCGCCGAAGACCGGCCCGCGCAAGGCCGCCCCGAAGAAGGCCTCCACCAAGAAGGCCGACGGCGACGAGCCGGACGCCGACGGCGACGAGGTCGTCCTCGAGGACGGCGAGGTCGACGCCTCGGACATCGAGGCCGATCTGGCCGAGGCCGCGAAGGAGGAGACCGCCGACGAGTCGTCCGACGACGACGATGACGACGACTCCGACGACGAGACCAACACCGGCAAGAACCGGGTGGCACCGACCACCCGGGCGTCGCAGCAGAAGTCGGCGGACTTCGTCTGGGACGAGGAGGAGTCCGAGGCCCTGCGCCAGGCGCGCAAGGACGCCGAGCTCACCGCCTCGGCCGACTCGGTCCGCGCGTACCTGAAGCAGATCGGCAAGGTCGCGCTCCTCAACGCCGAGGAGGAGGTCGAGCTCGCGAAGCGCATCGAGGCCGGCCTCTACGGCGCCGAGCGCATCCGCAAGGTCTTCGAGTCCAACGAGAAGCTGTCCCCGCAGCTGCGGCGCGACCTGCGCTGGATCGTGCGGGACGGCGAGCGCGCCAAGAACCACCTGCTCGAGGCGAACCTCCGGCTCGTGGTCTCGCTGGCCAAGCGCTACACCGGCCGCGGCATGGCGTTCCTGGACCTGATCCAGGAGGGCAACCTCGGCCTCATCCGTGCGGTCGAGAAGTTCGACTACACCAAGGGCTACAAGTTCTCGACCTACGCCACGTGGTGGATCCGGCAGGCCATCACCCGCGCGATGGCCGACCAGGCCCGCACCATCCGCATCCCGGTGCACATGGTGGAGGTCATCAACAAGCTCGGCCGCATACAGCGTGAGCTGCTCCAGGATCTCGGGCGCGAGCCCACTCCCGAGGAGCTCGCCAAGGAAATGGACATCACCCCGGAGAAGGTGCTGGAGATCCAGCAGTACGCCCGGGAACCCATCTCCCTGGACCAGACCATCGGCGACGAGGGCGACTCGCAGCTCGGTGACTTCATCGAGGACTCCGAGGCCGTCGTCGCGGTCGACGCGGTGAGCTTCACCCTGCTGCAGGACCAGCTGCAGTCGGTGCTGGCGACGCTGTCCGAGCGCGAGGCGGGCGTCGTCCGGCTGCGCTTCGGTCTCACCGACGGCCAGCCGCGCACCCTCGACGAGATCGGCCAGGTCTACGGCGTGACCCGCGAGCGGATCCGCCAGATCGAGTCGAAGACGATGTCGAAGCTGCGGCACCCGTCGCGGTCCCAGGTGCTGCGCGACTACCTGGACTGAGCACCACCCGTCGCACGACGAGGGCCCCGCCGGACGATCCGGCGGGGCCCTCGTCGTCCGCGGTCAGAACAGGTCCGGCGTCGCGGGTGCGACGTCGTCGAGGAACGCGGTGACGGCCGGCACGAGGGTCGCCGTCTCCCCCACCAGGCCGATGTGCGAGGTCGCGGGCAGCACCACCAGGCGCGCACGGGGGACCGCCTGCAGCATCCCGGTCGCCGCGGCACGTTCGTCACCGCCGCCGAGCAGGCGGAACATCTCCACCGCGTGCTCGGGCCGCACGCCGTCGGCGTCGCCGACGATCACCATGGACCGGGCCGTGATCGCACGCATCCGGTCGTCGGGGATCTCCTGGTCCTCGGCGTTGAGGACCTTCACCTTCTCCACCCACGCCGCGAACGCGACGGGGTCCGGCGTGTGCTCCAGGAAGGCCGTCTCGACGGGCGAGCCGGCCAGTGTCGTCGCGTCCATCCCCGTGATCGCGGCGTGCACGGCCGGGTACCAGCCGTCGCGGCGGAACGTCGCGGCCATCACGACCAGCTTGCCGACGAGGTCCGGATGCCGGAGCGCGAGCTGCAGCGCCACGCCGCCGCCCTGCGAGTAGCCCATCACGTCCGCCCGGCCGACACCCAGGCCGCGGAGCAGCGCCGCGGCGTCGTCGGCGAACTGCTCGTAGGACAGCGCACGGGGCACGTCCGGTGTCCGGCCCTGGCCCTGCATGTCGGCGACGACCACGGTGCGGTCGCCGGCGAGCCCGGCCGCCCACGCCGCCATCGAGCCGGCGGCCATGAACGCACCCGGCAGCAGGAGCAGCGGCGGCGACGTCCCGAGCTCGCCGTACACCTCGTGGTACAGGTCCAGGCCGTCGACCGGCAGGTGCCCGCTCGAGGTCGGCGACGGGGTGGTGGCCGCTCCGGTCATGGTGTCTCCCGCGGTGGGTCGAGGGTCCGTCCCCCTACCGACCGTGCCGGGGCCGCGGACTCATCGGCCCCGGCAGCGCCGTCAGCCCGTCTTGGACAGCTGCCCGCGCACCGCGCCGGTCCGGTACTGCTCGGTGTGGGTGTCCACGAACCAGGCCGCCGGGTTGGCCTCCAGGTCCTTGACCGTGAACCCGGTGCCGGTGTCGACGCCGCCGACGACCACGCCGGTGGTGAACGGCCCCTGCAGGCAGCCCTTGCTGGTCATCGGGCCGCCGGGCGGGCCCTGCGGGTCCGGGAAGACCATCCGCGGGTTGCCGGACTCGTTCGGCTGCCCCTCCTGCAGGTGCGTGGCGGTCCGCGCGGGGCTGCTGAACGGCGGGGTGACCCCGGTCATCTGGATGTCGTAGCAGACGATGTCCTGCCGGCTGTTCAGGCGCAGGGTGAACTGTCCGCTCGCGCCCTGCTGGCCGGGCACCGGTGCGCCGTCGTCGGCGCGGACCGCGTCCGGGGTCAGGGTCGCGGTGAGCGTGCTGGTGAACGTGGGGGGCTCCGGTACGGGTGCGTCCTCGACCAGCGCCGGTGACGCGGTGAGTCCCAGTGCCGCCACCGCGCAGAGCGCGCCCCGGCCCACCTGGTCGACCACGGTCCCATCGGTTCCCCCTCGTGTTCCACGCGTCGCTGCGGGGCAAGCATGCGGACACCGGGGGCCCGGACGCGCCCCCTCGGGGCGTTGTCGACCGCTTCGTGTGGGGCACCGCCCGATCCGGTTTCGACCGGCCGATCGGGGGCAGGGCCGCCGAAAACCGGGCGATTCCGTCGGGGGTCGCGGTTAACGTCGATCACCGACGGCGCCGGAGATCCCGTAGCGCGGTCTCGTCGGGGGTGTCGAAGGTGCGCGCGCTGTCCTGGCGTCGGCTGGGTGGACCGGTGTCGGTCGTGGCGGTGGGCGCCGCGGTGGTGGCCGCGGTGGCGGAGGCGACGGCGGCGACCGTGGTGGGGGCGGTGGTGAGCGGGCCGACGGCCACCCTGGTCGCCGTGCTGGCCGCGCTGCTGCTGGGCGCCGCCCTGCTGGACACCCTGGGCCGGGTCCTGTTCTCCGGGGTGGTCGGGCGCGCGGAGGGAAGGCTCCGGTCGGACCTCGTGGGGTCCGCGCTGGCGCAGCCGCTGCCCGCGCTGGAGGACCAGGCGGTCGGTGAGCTCCTCGACCGGGTCGACGACGACTGCCGCCAGCTCGCCCAGCTCATCCGGCGGATCGGCTGGGAGACGGGCCGCTCGCTGCTGCGCTCGGTCGTCGCCTGGATCGTCGCCGGACTGGTGTTCTGGCCGGCGTTCGTCGTGTTCCCGCTGGTCGCCGCCGTGATCGTGCTGGTGGCGCGGCCGTTGACGCCGCAGATCGCGCGGGCCAAGGTCGCCGAGGAGACGGCCTGGTCGGACCACGCGGCGCAGCTGGAGGAGGCGGTCGCCGGGCAGGACGACGTGCGCACCTCGCTGGGCCAGCCGCACGTGGTGGCCGGGTTCGCCCGCCGGGCCGCGACGGTCGTCGCACGCACCCACGAGGTGTGCCGGATCGCGACCCGGCTCGGGCTGCGGACGGGCACCGTCGCGCACGCGCTGCTCGGGGCGCTCGCGCTCGGCGGGGTGTGGCTGGTCGCCGGCGACCCGGGCGGGATCGCCGCGCTGGTCACGCTGTGGCTGCTGGTCACCGCGTTCGTCGGGCAGATCGACGCGGTCGTCGACCGGATGCCCGACATCCAGGCCGGTCTGGGCGCGCTCACCCGGGTGTCGTCGCTGCTGGAGACCGAGCGGGAGCCCGAGGGCGGCCGTCCGCTGCCGCCGGGGCCCGCGGCGGTGGAGCTGCGCGGGCTGACCGCCGGGTACGACGACGGGTTCCGCCTGGGCGGGATCGACCTGACCGTCCCGGCCGGGACGACGTGCGCGCTGCTCGGCCGCACCGGCTCGGGGAAGTCGACGGTCACCAAGGTGCTCTCGCGCGCCGTGGAGCCGCCGCGCGGGCAGGTGTTCCTGGCCGGGGTCGACGTGCGCGATCTCGACCTGGACGGGCTGCGCCGCGCGGTCGGGGTCGTCACCCAGCGCACCGAGATCCTGGCGGCGACGCTCGCGGAGAACGTCACCCTGTTCGACCCCGCCGTCCCGCGCGGCGCGGTCGAGGCCGCGACGGCCGCGCTGGGTCTCGACGAGTGGGTCGAGGCCCTGCCCGACGGCCTGGACACCCGCCTCGGCACCGGCGGGATCGCCCTGTCCTCCGGCGAGGAGCAGCTGGTGGCCTTCGCCCGGCTGCTGGTGCGCGACGTCGCCGTCGTCGTGCTGGACGAGGCCACCGCGCGGATGGACCCGCGCACCGAGGAGCGGGTGACCCGCGCGTCGCGGGCGCTGCTCGCGGGCCGCACCGGGATCGTCGTGGCGCACCGGCTGTCGACGATCCGCCGCGCCGACGCCGTCGCGGTGCTGTCCGACGGCCGCCTGGTCCAGCACGGTGCGCGGGAGCAGCTGGCCGCCGAGCCGGGCCGCTACGCCGACCTGCTCGCCGCGGACCGGTCCCTGCCCGGGTCCACGGGCGCCGCCGGCGCCGTCGGGACCGGGCCCGAGACGGCGCGGCGCGACGGTGCGGTCGCCGTCGCCGACCCGGGGTCGCCGCTGCTGCACCGGGCGGTCCGGCGTGCGGTGCCGCCCGTGGACCCGGTGCCCGCTCCCCCGTTGTGGCGGGTCGTGCTGCGGCTGGCGCTGGCCCACCCGCGCTGGGGGCTGGCCGGCGGGTCGATGTTCACCCTCGCCACCCTGGGCTCGGCCACCGGTGTGCTCACCGGCTGGCTGTGGGGGCTCGTCGTCGCGGGGCTGGAGGGCGGCGGCACGCCGTGGGGGCCCGCCGTCGCGCTGACGGTGGTGCTGATGCTGTTCCCGGTGTGGATCGCCGTCGCGTTCCGCACCTACCCGCGCTGGTGGTCCGCGACGACGCTGCGGCTGCGGCTCGGGGTGCTGCGCGGGCAGACCATGCAGCGGCGTGGTCCGCGCTCCCCCGCGGGCGAGGTCGTGGCGCGGGCGCTGGACTCGGACCGGATGATCCTCTACGTGGACCGCTGGGTCGACGTCACCAACTCGGTGGTCGTCGTCGTGGTGGCCGGGCTGGTGGCGGCCGACGTGCGGGCGGCCGCCGTCATCGGCGGGTTTTTGCTGGTCTGCGCGGGCGTCGCGGCGATCGGGGCGCCGTTCGCGGGGCGCTCCGGGCGGATCGCGGCCGACGCCCGGGCCCGGTTCGGCACCGCGCTGGGGTCGGTCCTGGAGTCGGTGCGCACGGTGAAGCTCGCCGCCGCGACCGGCGCGCTGCGGGCCCATCTCGGCGCCGTCGACGGCGACCGGGTCCGGGCCACGGTCCGCGAGTACCGGGTGCGCACGCTGCTCGACGGTGTCCCCGGTGTGCTGCTGCAGGGCGCGGTGGTGCTCACCTGGTCGCTGTACCTGGCCGGGACCTGGCCGCTGGCGACGGCGCTGCTGGTGTCGACCACGCTGAACGGGGCCGGGTTCCTCGGGCAGGTGTGCGCGGCCGCGGTCACCGAGGCCCCGATCGCACGGCGCTGGCTGCGGGCCGTCGCCCCGTTCGCGGGTCCCGCGGACCTGACCCGGCTGCCGCCGGGGGTCGACCTGGCCACCGGGGCCGCGCCGGCCCCGGAGCCGGTGGAGCGCGAGCCGCTGCAGCGACTGAGCCTGGAGAAGGTCGCCGCCGTGCACGACGACGGCACCGTCGGCGTCGAGGGTGTGGACCTCGACATCGACGCGGGCTCGCTGGTGCTGGTCACCGGCCAGGTCGGGTCGGGCAAGTCCAGCCTGCTCGCGGGACTGGCCGGGCTCGTGGGGCACGAGGGCGTCATCCGGTGGAACGGGCGCGCGGTCGAGGATCCGCAGACGTTCCTGCGTCCCGGGCAGGTCGCCTACGTCGGGCAGGTCCCGCGGGTGCTCTCGGGCACGTTCGGCGACAACATCGCCCTCGGGCACGACCGGCCGGTGCAGGACGCGGTCGGCGACGCCCGACTCGACCGGGACGTGGCCGCGGCGGGCGGGCCGGACGCCGTCGTCGGACACCGGGGCATCCGGCTGTCGGGCGGGCAGGTGCAGCGGGTCGCGATGGCCCGGGCGCTGGCGACCGGCGCCGAGCTCATCGTCGCCGACGACGTGTCCTCCGCGCTGGACGTCCGCACCGAGATCGAGCTGTGGGCCGCGCTGCGCCGCCGCGGCAGCACCGTGGTCGGCGCGAGCACGAAGCGGGCGGCGCTGGCCCGGGCGGACCGGGTGGTCGTGCTGGACCGCGGGCGGGTCGCCGACGAGGGCACCTGGGACGAGCTGTCGGTGCGGTGGTCGCACCTGGCGGGCTGAGCCCGGTACCGCGGGCCCGGCCGGCTCAGCCGGGCGGGAGCGGGTGCCGGACGAGGAACGTCAGTACCTCGTCGGTTGCGCGCCGCTCCAGGAAGTAGGCGTGCCGGGCCCCGGGCAGCACGACGAGTTCGGCGCCGGGGATGCGCCGGGCGAGGCGGAGTCCGTTGTCGGGCGGGGTGAGCTCGTCGTCGCCGCCGTGCAGCACCAGGGTCGGGGCGGTGATCGTGGCGACCGCGTCCCACGCGTCGTGCCGTGCGCTCGCGCGGCGGTGGCCCGCCCGCGCAGCCGGACTCATCGTGTCGTCGCCGAGGACGGGCAGCGGGTCCGGGATCTCTGGGCCGGCCATGAGGCGGCGCAGCTCGCCGGCGTGGGTCGCCGGCTCGGCCAGGCGGCGCGGTACGTCCGGGTCGGGGGCGACGGTGCCGGGTCCGCCCGCGGTGGTGCAGCCGAGCACCAGCGCGCCGACCCGGTCGGGGTGGTCGGCGGCCACCCACTGCGCGACCCGGCCGCCCATCGACGTGCCGTAGACGTGGGCGCGACCGATCCCGGCCGCGTCGAGGACGGCGACGACGTCGCGGGCGAAGCGGCGGGTGCTCCAGTCGTGGTCGGCCGCGTCGTCGCTGGTCCCGGTGCCGGCGGTGTCGACGGCGACGGTGCGGTACCCGGCGAGGCCCTCGCGTACGGAGCTCCACCAGTGCCGCGCGTTGGCCTGCCCGGCCAGCAGGACCAGCGGCTCGCCACTCCCCCGGACGTCGAACCCGATTCCGGTCCCGTCCGGTGCGACGGCCCGTGCACTCACCGGACCACCCGCGGCTCGGGCCAGCCGATGCTCGGGGTGTGGCCACGCATGTTCCGCAGCCACCAGGCGTAGTCGTCGGGGACGAGTGAGAACGGGTCGTCATGGCCGAGCTCGCGGGCGGCCCACACCGGCCAATGCGGGTTGGCCAGCGCCGGCCGCCCCAGCAACACGACGTCCAGGGCGCCGGACCGGACGGCCTCGTCGGCGGTCTGCGGTACACCGAGGTTCCAGCTCGCCGCGACCGGGATGCCGATCTCCGCACGGATCCGCCGGGCCCGATCGACCCACGCGCCCTGCTCGCCGCGCATCGCGTCGCGCGAGTCGGGGGTGTTCCCGCCGAAGGACAGGTCGGCCAGGTCCAGGCCGTGCTCGCGCATCCAGCCGATCGCGGTGACGGCGTCGTCGAAGGTGGTGCCGTCGGGGTGCAGGTCGTCGGCGCCGAGCCGCATGGTCAGCGGGTACTCCTCCGGCCACGCCCCGCGGACGGCGTCGAGCGCCTCCAGCAGGAACCGCGCGCGGTTCTCCAGGCTGCCGCCGTAGGCGTCGGTGCGGCGGTTGGAGATCGGCGAGAAGAAGCTCGACCCGAGGTAGCCGTGGGCGAAGTGCAGCCCCATCCACCGGTAGCCCGCCTCGGCGGCACGGCGGGCGGCGTCGGCCCACGCGCGGTGCAGACCGTGGATCTCGGCGACGGTCAGCTCGTGGACGGCGTGGTCGTGCTTCGGCCCGCCGAACGGCACCGGCGACGGTCCGGAGGTCAGCCAGCCGTCGGGATGCTCGGGCGGGAGCTGGGCCTTGCCCTCCCAGGGGAGCTGCTCGCTGCCCTTGCGGCCGGTGTGGGCCAGTTGGATCCCTGCGCCCCCGCCCATCGCCTCGACCATGGCGACGGTGCGGGCGTGCCCGGGGACCTGGTCGTCGCGCCAGAGCCCGGCGCAGTGCACCGAGGTGCGCTCGGCGCTGACGGCGATCTGCTCGCCGAAGACGAGTCCGAACCCGCCCGCCGCCCGGGCCCCGAGGTGCATGAGGTGGAAGTCGCCCATGTGCCCGTCGTGTGAGCGGTACATGGTCATCGGCGACATCGCGATGCGGTTGCGCAGGGTCACGCCCTGGAGCGTGTACGGGCTGAACAGGTGCGCCATTCCACGGACTACCCCGGGCGGCGGTGGATCACCGCGGCTCAGCCGCAGTGGTTCTCGTGCCCGGTGTGCGCGGCGTGCTCGACCTGCAGGGTGGAGTGGTCGAGCCCGAACCGCTCGCGCAGTTCGTGCCCGGCGCGGTCGAGCACCGAGGAGTCCCCGCAGTGCGCGGAGACCTCCTCGTCGACGACGACGTGCGCCGACATCGCGGGGGTGCGGTCGTTGATCGCCCACACGTGCAGGTCGTGCACGTCGGCGACTCCCTCGACGGCCAGCAGCGCCGCCTTGACCTCCTGGGCGTCGATGCCCTTGGGCGCCCCCTCCAGCAGGACGTGCGCAGCCTCGCGCAGCAGCGACACCGCGCGCGGGAGGATCAGCGCGACGATGAACAGCGAGGCGATCGTGTCCGCGTAGGGCCAGCCGGTCGTCATCAGGACGACGGCGGCGGCGAGCACGCCCACCGAGCCGAGGGCGTCGCCGAGGACGTGCAGCATGGCACCGCGCATGTTCATGTTCCCGCGGTCGCCGCCGGCCAGGACGGCCAGCGACACCAGGTTGCCGACCAGGCCGAGCACGCCGATGACCAGCAGCGGCAGGCCCGGGATCTCCGCGGGCACGAACAGCCGCTGCACCGCCTCGACGCCCACCCACACCACGACCGCGACGAGGGTCAGCGCGTTCAGTGCGGCGACGAGCACCTCGGCCCGGCCCATCCCGTAGGTCCGCGACGTCGTCGCCGGGCGGGCGGCGAGCACGCTGGCGATCAGCGCCGCGACCAGCGCCCCGGCGTCGGTCAGCAGGTGGCCGAGGTCGGCCAGCAGCGCGAGCGAGCCGGTGTACACCGCGCCCGCCGCGCCGAGGACCGCCGTGACCAGGGTGACGGCCAGTGCCGTCGCGAGCCGGCGGCGGTCGGTGCCCGCCCCGGCGTGCCCGTGGCCCGACCCGCCGCCGTGTCCGTGTCCGTGCCCCATGCGGCCACCATACATGCACACATTCGCATGTGAAGCGTTCGCGGCCGGGCTCAGCCGGTGGGGACCACCACGGACTCGATGCTCAACGCCCCGTCCTCGACGCCGACCCGGGCGGTGCTGCCCGCGCCGATCCGCCCGTCGAGCAGCATCGACGACAGCGGGTTGTCGAGCTCGCGGCGGATGGTGCGGCGCAGCGGACGCGCCCCGAACTCGGGGGCGTGCCCGTGCTCGGCGAGCAGCGCGACGGCGTCGTCGCTGATCTCGAAGCCGATGTCCATCCGGCCGAGCCGGTCGCGGGTGTCGTCGAGCAGCAGCCGGGTGATCCGGGTGAGCTGCTCGGCCTCGAGCCGGCGGAAGACGATGGTCTCGTCGATCCGGTTCAGGAACTCGGGCCGGAAGACCTCCCGCAGCCGCGGCATCAGCCGGTCGCGCAGCACCGCGTCCTCCCGCTCGGCGGGGGTGGTGCCCGGACCGGCGGCCGGGCCGAAGCCGAGCGTGGTGCCGTGCCCGGTGATCAGCTCCGACCCCACGTTGGAGGTCATGATGATCACCGTGTGCCGGAAGTCGACGGTGCGGCCCTGGCCGTCGGTGAGCCGGCCGTCGTCGAGGACCTGCAGCAGCGTGTTGAACACGTCCGGGTGCGCCTTCTCGATCTCGTCGAGCAGCAGCACCGAGTACGGCCGCCGGCGCACCGCCTCGGTCAGCTCGCCGGACTCGCCGTAGCCGACGTAGCCGGGCGGGGCGCCGACCATCCGCGCGACGGTGTGCTTCTCGCCGTACTCGCTCATGTCCAGGCGGACCATGCGGTCCTCCTCGCCGAACAGCGCGACGGCCAGGGCGCGCGCCAGCTCGGTCTTGCCGACCCCGGTGGGGCCGAGGAACAGGAAGCTGCCCACCGGGCGGTTCTCGTCGCCGAGCCCGGAGCGCGAGCGGCGGATGGCCTCCGCCACGGCGGTGACCGCGGCGTCCTGCCCGACGACGCGCTGGTGCAGCTCGTCCTCCAGCTTGAGCAGCCGGTCCCGCTCGGCCTCGGTGAGCTGGGCGACCGGGATGCCGGTGGAGCGCGCGACGACCTCGGCGATCTCCTCGACGCCGACGACGGGTGCGCGGCCGTCGGGGTCGGTGGGGTCGGCGGCCAGCTCCTCGCGGGCGGCGGTGATCTCGTCGCGCAGCTGGGAGGCCTTCTCGTAGTCCTCGTGCGCGACGGCCTGGTCCTTGTCGCGCTGCAGCGCGTCGAGGCGCTGCTCGACGGCTCGCCGGTCCACGGTGGGGGTGCGGGTGCGCAGCCGGACCCGGGCCCCGGCCTGGTCGAGCAGGTCGATCGCCTTGTCCGGCAGGAACCGGTCGGTGACGTAGCGGTCGGACAGCTCCACCGCCGCGCGCAGCGCGTCCGGGGTGTAGCGGACCTGATGGTGGGCCTCGTAGCGGTCGGCGAGACCGCGCAGGATCGTGACGGCGTCCTCCACCGACGGCTCGGGCACCAGCACCGGCTGGAAGCGACGGGCCAGCGCGCTGTCGGACTCGATGTGGCGGCGGTACTCGTCGAGCGTGGTGGCGCCGATGACGTGCAGCTCGCCGCGGGCCAGCGCGGGCTTGAGCAGGTTCCCGGCGTCCATCGCGCCGCCGCCGTCCCCTCCCCCGGTGCCCGCGCCGACCATCGTGTGCAGCTCGTCGATGAACACGATCAGCGCGTCGCTGTGCGACCGGATCTCCTCGATCAGCGTGCGCATGCGTTCCTCGAAGTCGCCGCGGTACTTGGTGCCGGCGACCACCCCGGCCAGGTCCAGCTGCACGACACGGCGTCCGCGCAGGGTGTCGGGCACCTCGCCGTCGGCGATGCGCTGGGCGATCCCCTCGACGACGGCGGTCTTCCCGACCCCGGCCTCCCCGATCAGCACCGGGTTGTTCTTGGTCCGGCGGGACAGGACCTCGACGGTCTGCTCGATCTCGTCGGCGCGGCCGATGACCGGGTCCAGCCGACCGCCGCGGGCGGCCTCGGTGAGGTCCTGGCCGTACTGGTCCAGGGTCGGGGTGCCGGTGTCCGCGACCGCGCCCGGGTCCGGGGTGCCCGTCGCGCCCGGCCCGGCGGGGGCCTGCGGGGTCATCGCGCCGGGGCTGAACCGGGAGCGGGCGAGCAGCCGGCCCGCGGCGGAGTCCTCGTTGGCGGCGAGCGCGAGCAGCAGGTGCTCGGGTCCGATGTAGCTCGACCCGAGCGAGCGGGAGATCTGGTGCGCGTCGAGCAGCGCGCGCTTGGCCGACGGCGTCAGCGACGGCGGCCGCCCCGCGTCGTGGCCGCCGCCGGGGCGTGGCAGGCGCTCCTCCAGGATGCGGGCGATCGTGTCCGGGTCGCCGCCGGCCCGGGCGATCCAGCCGCGGGTGGAGTCGGTGCGGGCGCAGGCCAGCAGGATGTGCGTGGCGTCGAGGTCGGTGTCACCGCGTTCCGCGGCCTCCTGGGCGGCCCGGGCCATGATCTCGCGGGCACCGCCGCTCAGCAGCCGCGTCAGGTCGATCCGGTGCACCGGGCCGCGGGGGTCGCCGGGGCCGAAGAAGTCGGTCATCGTCCACCTCTCGTCGGGTCGGGGCGATCGACTGCTTTCCCGGTGCCGGGCCCGTCGAAACCGTCCGCCTCAGGAGGTGGCGAGCACGTCCGCGGCGACGTCGCGGCAGACCTGCCAGCCGTGCTCGACCCCGAGCCCGCCCGGGTAGGTGGTGAGGACGGCCAGCGCGCGGTCCTCCCAGGCCAGCACGCAGTGCACGTTCCAGCCGTCGCCGCCGTGCAGGGTCCAGCCGTTCTTCTCCGCGACGGCGCCGGACAGCACGGGCCGGATCCCGGACCGCCCGTCCGGGGTGACGGCGTCGAGGTCGGCGAGCAGCTCGGGTCCGCCGGGCAGGGCCGGGCGCGCTCGCGCACGCAGGCGAGGACGCGGGCGGCGTCGAGCGCACTGACCTGCGTGTACGACCACCACCCGGGCCGCGACGTCGACACCGTCACCCCGCACTCCGGGGCGAGCCGCGCGGTGCTCGCGTCCCGGCCGAGCGCCCGGTAGAGGCGTTCGGCGGCGTCGTCGTCGGAGGCGCGGACGGCGGCGGCGATGTCGGCACGTACGGCGGGCGGGACCGGGCGGCCCCGCTGCGCGGCGGCCCGCAGGGTGTCCAGGGCCAGCCAGGCCTTGATCGTCGACTCGGCCTCGCTGCGGCGGGTCGCGGCATCCGTTGAACCGGTCCAGCGGCCGTCGCCGGTGTCCAGCAGCGCCCAGGACACGGCGAGCCCCTCCTCCCCCTCCCGGTCGACGGCGAGCGTGCCGGGCGCGAGGTCGAACGGGTCGGCCGTCGCCGACCCGGTGATCGCCGCGAGGAGCTCGCGCAGGGTGCCGGGCGGCTCCGCGTCGGCCGTGGGGGCGTGCTGAAGCCGGGCGACGGACGGGGGTGTCTCGGCCGGGCCGGCCGGCGCCGTCGACACCGGCCCGGCGGCCCCGGCGGCCGGAGCCAGCACGAGCGCGGCGACGACGGCGAGCACCGCTCCCCGTGCCGCCCGGGACCGTCGGCGTCCCGGCCTCCGCTCCACCACGGCTCCTCCGGTCGTGGGCACCCGGTCGGTTGCCCACGACCGACATCGTGCCCCGATCGTGGCCGACCCGGACAGGGAGAACAGAACGTTCACACGGGATTATCAGGATCGTCGTCGCACCTCGTGCGGCGCGTCGTCACCCGGCGTCATACCGTCACGCAACGACCGGTCGACCGACGACGAGTGGGGGTGGCGGAGTGGGCTGGACGCGCACGATGCCGGTGGAACGGATCCTGGCCCGGAGCGAGCACGGGGACGGGGGTGCCGACGGGCACGGGACGCCGCTCAAGCGCACGCTGAAGGCCCGTGACCTGGTCGGATTCGGTGTCGGCATCATCATCGGCACCGGCATCTTCACCCTCGCCGGGGTCGAGGCCCAGCAGCACGCGGGCCCCGCCGTCACGCTGTCGTTCCTGATCGGTGCGGTCGTCGCCGGGCTCGCCGCCGTCTGCTACGCCGAGCTGGCCTCCTCGGTCCCGACGGCGGGTTCGGCCTACACCTACGCCTTCGCCACCCTCGGCGAGGTCTTCGCCTGGATCATCGGCTGGGACCTCCTGCTGGAGTTCGGCCTCGGCCTCGCCGTCGTCTCGCGGAGCTGGTCCGGCTACCTGGCATCGCTGTTCGGGCTGCCGACGGCGTGGTTCGGCGAGGACGCGACGGTCAACGTCGGCGCGGTGCTGATCATCGCGCTGCTGACGGTCGTCGCGGTCGCGGGCATCCAGCAGTCGGCGCGGCTGACGAACCTGCTGGTGCTGGTGAAGCTCGCGGTCTGCGTGCTGATCCTGGCCGTGGGCGTGTTCTACATCGACCCGGCCAACCTGCAGCCGTTCATCCCGCCGGCGCAGGCACCCGAGGACGGCGGCTCGGTGTTCACCCAGCCGATCATCTCCGGGGTGTTCGGGCTCGCACCGACCGTGTTCGGCGTGGGCGGCATGCTCACCGCGGCCGCGGTGGTCTTCTTCGCCTACACCGGGTTCGAGGCGCTGGCCAACCTCGGCGAGGAGGCGAAGCGTCCCAACCGCGACCTGAAGATCGGCCTGCTCGGCGCGCTCGCCATCTGCGCGGTGCTCTACGTCGGTGTCTCGATCGTGCTCACCGGGATGGTCCCCTACACCGAGATCGACACCGGCGCCCCGCTGGCGTCGGCGTTCGCCGGCGTCGGGCTGCCGTGGGTGGGCGCGCTGATCGCGCTCGGCGCGGTCACCGGGCTGACCTCGGTGATGATGGTGGAGCTCGTGACCATCGGCCGGATCGGCTTCGCGATGGGTCGCGACGGCCTGCTGCCGAAGGCCATCGGCACCGCGCACCCGAAGTGGGGCACCCCGCACCGCATGACCATCATCGGTGGTGTCGTCTGCGCGGTGATCGCGGCGTTCACCCCGATCACCGCACTGGCCGACATGGTGTCGATCGGCGCGCTCTCGGCGATGATCATCGTGGCGATCGCGGTGCCGGTGCTGCGCCGGACCCGCCCCGACCTCGACCGGCCGTTCACCGTGCCGTTCTCGCCGGTGGTGCCGGCGATCACCGCGATCGCGTGCCTCTACCTGATGCTGAACCTGAACCTGGACACGTGGATCCGGTTCGTCGGCTGGCTGCTGCTCGGCCTCGTCGTCTACGCCGTCTACGGGCGGAAGCACTCGTTCCTCGCGCGCGAGGAGCGGGAGGGTTCCGGGGCCGGGCGGGACCGGGCCTGAGCCGGTCCCGCCGGGCCGCGGGTCAGCGCTGCAGGGCCTCGCGGGGGGTGATCTCCCCGCGGGCCAGCGCCCGGCGGACCCGGCGGGCCGCGGTCAGCCTGCGACGGACCTGACGGACCGGCTCGACCTGCGTCGCGCGGTGCAGACGCTCGTTGAGCCGGCCCTGGTCGTGCCGGCGGTCGAGCAGCGACCAGGAGAAGGCCAGCGCGTCGTCGGCGCCCTCGAGGCGCTCGGGGACGGTCTCGAACCACTCCATGCTGGCCCGGGCCATCCGCTGGATGGGCGCCATCGCGGCGCGGCGACGCGCGTCGTACCCGGCGAGGGCGGCCTCGACGTCGTCGGTGCCGCGGGTCCCCCGCGGGTACAGCTCCTCGGCCAGCGCGATCGAGTCGGCGACCGCGAGCACGGTGCCCGAGCCGATGGCGAAGTGCGTGGTGTGCGCCGCGTCGCCGGCGAGGACGACGTTGCCGTCGCGCCAGGACATGTTCCGGACCTCGCGGAACTGCAGCCACGGCGAGGACCCCATGCCGGGCGGGGCGATCAGCGAGTGCCCGTCGAGCGAGCGGGCGAAGACGCCCTCGAGCATCCGCATGGCCTCGTCGGGCGCCGTCGTGTCGAGCCCCAGACCCGTCCACGTCTCCGGCGTGCACTCCACGATGCAGGTGCTGACGCAGTCCGCCGCGGGGTAGGCGTGGAACCAGATCCAGCCGGCGTGGGTCTTCTCGAACGCGAAGGTGAACGGTCGGAACGGCTTGCTCGTCCCGAACCACACGTAGCGGTTGGCGCCGTGGGCGACCCGGGTGCCGAAGACGTCGGCCCGGGCGGCGCGGATCGCGGACCCGACCCCGTCCGCGGCGACGACGACGTCCGCGTCCGCGGTCAGCGGGTCGCGTGCGGTGTCACCGTCGGCGGCGACGGCGGTGTCGAACATGAGCCTCACGCCGACCTGGCGGGCCCGCTCCGCCAGCACCTCCAGCAGTCGCGCACGGCCGATGGAGTAGCCGTAGCGCCCGCCGAGGTGCACCGGGCGCCCGGACACCTCCACGACCTGGGAGTCCCACACGTGCGCCGCGGCCCGCACCTTCTCGGCGCCGAGGGGGTCGGTGCGGAAGAGCTCGTCGAGAATGTCCTCACCGAGCGTGACCGCGAAGCCGGAGGCCGTGCCGGGCGCGTTGCGCTCCGCCAGGACGATCTCGTCCTGCCCACCCGACCGGAGCCGGGCCAGGATCGAGAAGTACAGACCGGCCGGTCCACCACCGACGACCACGATCTTCACACCGGACCTCCATCGGATGTCATCGATCTGGGACGCAACGACCCTACGAACGCGGCGGACCTGTGTGGACATCGGGTCCGGCCACGATCGGTGACGGTGCGCATGCCGGCGGCGAGCGGTTTCGCGGCGGAACTCAGCTCTGCCGACCGCGCAGGGCCGACCGCCGGACGCGGCGGGCGGTGGTCAGACCGCGCCGCACCTGACGCAGCGCGGGCACCTGGGTGGCGCGGTGCAGGGTGCGGTGGATGCGGCTCATGTCGCCCCGGCGGTCGGTGAGCGACCACGCGAACTCGACGGGGTCGGTGACCTGCTCGAGCTGACGACCGGCCTGCTCGAACCACTGCATGTTGCGCCGGGCGGCGTCCTGGACCGGGCCGACCTCCGCACGCCGGCGGGCGTCGTAGGCCGACAACGCGGCGCCGCGGCCGTTCGGGCAGGTCAGGTCGGCCGCAGCCGTCCGGCCCGCGACGCCGTAGAGGGCGTCGACCAGACCCATCGAGTCCTGCATGGCCAGCACGGTGCCCGAGCCGATCCCGAAGTGCGTGGTGTGCGCGGCGTCGCCGGCCAGCACGAGGTCGCCGTCGCGCCAGGTCCGGTTGCGGACCTCGCGGAAGCGCAGCCAGGGCTTGTCCCCGAGCCCGCCGAGGGGCTCGATGAGCCGGCGTCCGGCCAGCGTGCGGTGGAAGACCGACTCGACGAGCCGGACGGCCTCGGCCCCGGACATGTGGTCCAGGCCCAGCGCCTCCCAGGTGACGGGCTCGCACTCGACGATGCAGGTGCTGACCCCGTTCGACGAGGGGTACAGGTGGATCCACATCCAGCCCGCGTCGGTCGGCTGGAAGTCCCACACGAAGGTGTCGGAGTCGCTGTCGGCGCCGAGCCAGACGTAGGGGTTCGTCCCCTCGTCGACGGTGGTGCCGAAGTGCTCGGCGCGCGCGGTGCGGATCCGGCTGCCGACGCCGTCGCAGGCGACGACCAGGTCGGCGTCGAGGTCCGCGCGGTCGACCGGGGAGCCGTACTCGATCGTCACGCCCAGCTGCTCGGCCCGGCGCGCCAGCACGTCGAGCAGGTCGACGCGGGCGATCGCGTAGCCGTACTTGCCGCCGACGTGCACCGGGCGGTGGTCGCCGACCCGGATCTCCTGGGCGTTCCACAGCCGCGACGCGCGACGCAGGGCCTCACCGCCCTCGGGGTCGTTGCGGAACGCATCGTCGAGCATGTCCTCGCCGTAGGTGACGGCGAACCCGTGGGTCCGCCCCGCCTCGTTGCGTTCGTGCACGACGACCTCGTCGCGTCCACCGGACCGGAGCCTGGCGAGGACCGCCAGATACAGACCGGCCGGTCCCCCTCCCGCGCAGGCGATACGCACGCGAGCCCCCTTCGGTTCATCAAGTCACCGGAATGGATGCACCGTAGCGCAGCGATTGCGCGCCACGACGGGGTGTGTATGTCCGGGGTGTCCGACCCCGGCCGGTGCCGGGCCGTCCGGGCCCCTCCCCCTGGTAACCGGGTGGTCGACCCCTGGTTAGCGTGGTGGTGTGCACGCACTCAGCGGGACGTCCCGCGCCGCCGTCCGGTGGTGCGCGCGATGAGCGTCGGGGAGATGGTCGCCGGCCGGGTCCGCTCGGTCCGCCGGGAGATGGGCAACCCGCTCTACCGCAACGCGTACGCCCTGATGCTCAACACCGTCGTCAACTCCGGCTTCGGGTTGCTCTACTGGGTCTTCGCCGCGCGCGTGTTCAGCACCGAGGACGTCGGCCGTGGCAACGCCATGGTCAACCTGATGATGCTGATCTCGGTCCTGACCTCGCTGAACTTCGGTCAGGCCCTCATCCGCTTCCTCCCGACGGCCGGACGCGACTCACGGTCGCTGGTGCGGCTCGCGTACGGGATCAGCGCCGCCATGGCGGTCGTCGGCTCGGCCGCGGTCATGACCTACTGCCACGTCGCATACGCCCCCGGCGACCCGCTGCACGTCTCCCCCGGCTTCGCCGCGTGGTTCGTGGTCTCGACCGCCGCGTGGTCCATCTTCAACCTGCAGGACCAGGTCCTCACCGGGCTGCGCTCGGCGATGTGGGTGGTGCTGGAGAACGGCGTCTACGGCGTCGTGAAGCTCGGGCTGCTCGTGGTCGTCGCGTTCACCTCGGTGTCCGACGGCGTGTTCACCTCCTGGAGCGCGCCGGTCATCGCGCTGCTGGTGCCGTTCACCCTCCTGATCTCGCGGCGGCTGCTCCCCCGGCACACCGCCGAGACCGCGGACCGCGACGACGCGGGCGCCCCGGACCGCGCCACGCTCGCCCGCTACATGGGCGGCGACTACCTGGGCCAGGTGTTCAACCAGGCCATGTCGTCGTTCCTGCCGGTGCTGGTGGTCATGACGATCAGCCAGGCGGCCAGTGCCTACCTGCTGCCGGCCCAGACGGTCTTCCTCGCGATGAGCATGCTGTCGATGGCGATCACCTCGGCACTGGTCGTGGAGGGCTCCCGGAACCCGGCGCACGCGCACGTGTTCGCCCGGGCGGTGCTGCGGCGGATCTGCCTGCTGGTGTGGCCCGCGTCGCTGGTCATCGCGCTGGCCGCGCCGCTGCTGCTGTGGTTCTACGGGCCGCAGTACGTCGAGAACTCCACGACGCTGCTGCAGCTGCTGATGGCCTCGATGTTCCCGCGCGTGATCGTGACGATGTGGATGACGAAGTCCCGTCTGGCGAACCGCACCTTCCCCCTGGCCGTCCAGCAGCTCGTGCACTGCGCGATCGTGCTCGGCGGGATCCCGCTGCTGGCCCCGATGCTCGGGGTCGACGCCGTCGGCTGGATGTGGCTCGCGGGCGAGCTGGTCCTGGCGATCGCCTTCCTGCCGTCGGTGGTGCGCTGGCTGCGCCGGCCGGTCCCGCCGCACCCGCCCGGCGACGGCGGCCCGGACGGCCCCGCCGGCCCGGACGTCCCGGACGGCCCGGATCCCCTCGCCCGGGACGACGACACCCGGCCCATCGGCGGGCCGGAGGCACGGACCCACGAGTTCCCCCGCGTCCGCGACTGACCCGCGGTACCGCGGGCTCCGGCGCTCCCTCCGACTCAAGGGCCTCGGGGCTCCGGAGGTCCCGGGGCTCGGATCCACCGAGCTCCGGGCTTCCGGGCCTCCGATTCACCGAGCTCCGGGCTTCCGGGCCTCCGATTCACCGAGCTCCGGGCTTCCGGGCCTCCGATTCACCGAGCTCCGGGCTTCCGGGCTCCGATTCACCCGACCTTCCGGCATCCGGAGCTCCGATCCGGCGAGCTCCGGGCGTCCGGGCGACAGACCGGCCCGCGGTCCGCCGGCCACCCGGGGCACTGGCCACCCAGCGCTCCTACTCGCGGGCGACCACAGCCGCGACGCCGCGGCCCGGCCCGGCCCGGCACGCCGGCCCCGGGCCCACACCTGCCCCCGGCTCGGCGGTCCCGTCGCACCTCGGACGAGGTCGTCGCACCCGCCGCATGGGGTGCGACGACCCCGTGCGGGGTGCGGCAGGTCGCGCGGGGGAACACGTCGGCTGCTTCGATGCGGCGTGCGCCCTGCCGAACCCCGCGGTCGTCCGCACCCCACGGAATCGCACGCCGCGCGACGAGGGTGGTCCTCACCCACGCTCCGACGAGCGCCCCACCGGGCGACGCGCGGGACAGACCTGTCGATCAGTACGTGAGCGCTGTCCGACCAGGCGCCGGCAACGCTCAGGTACTGATCGATCGGCGGCGGGCGCCGTCGTCGCACGCTCTCCGCGGCTCGCATCCCGGTTCCGCCCCGACGACCGCCAGGACAGCACCTCGGGGACCGGCGTCGGCGGCACACCGTCCCGACGCGACACCCCTTCGCGGGCGGCCACACCTGTTGCAGGGGGTGTGGCCGCCCGCGAAGGGGTGTGGACGGGGCGGCGACCCGCGACGACGCACGGCGGCCGTCGCGTGGTGTGCCGCGGCCGGCGGCGGGTCACCACGGGGTCGTCGGGGCTCGGCGCGGCGGACGGGTGGGGCGGAGGGTGTGGCGCGGCGAGGGCGGCGCAGGACCAGGGGCTGCGCGAGAGCCCGGTCAGGAGCGCTGGATGAACTTCTCCGGGATCGGGGTCCCGTTGCGCCACAGGTTCCCCAGCGCCCGGTCGAAGGCGCGGGGCCGCAGCCGGACGAGCCCGCCGCCCGGGTTGTGGGTGATCTCGCCGAAGTAGACGTGGCCGTCGACGTCGTAGAGGTCGACGCGGGCGAAGGTGAAGTCCTTGCCCAGCGCGCGGGCGATCTCCAGCATCCGCTCGTAGGACGCGGGCTTCTCCGGCAGCGCGTCGGCCTGGGAGAAGCGCCCGGAGATCCGGAACGGCACCCAGTCCGGGTGCAGCATCGTCGAGGTGTGGGCGACGAAGCGGTCCTGGTCGATGACGACCATCGCGGGCTCGCCGTGGAAGACGAAGAACTTGTAGTCGGCGGGCGGCTTGGTGCCGTCGCCGATCATCTCCTCGACGACGGCGCGCGGGGTGAGCCCCTCGTAGGGGCGCTCGCGCCAGCCGTGGGTGAAGAAGTCGGTGCGCAGCCAGCGGGCGACCGTCGACCGGATCTTCGCGTGGTCGGCGGCGGCCGGGTGGCGCACCAGGATCGTCATGTCACAGCCGTGGGTGCCCTTGACGACGTAGGGACCCGCGGGGGCCTCCAGGTCGAGGTCCTCGGGCCGTTCGACCACCTGGATGAGCGGGATGAGGTGCTGGGCCCCGATCCGCTCGGCCACGTGTTCCCGGACGGCGTACTTGTCCGCGGTGACGTGCACCAGCTCGGGCTGGTCGTCGAGGTTCTTCTTCGCGAGCAGCTGGGACCAGGTCCGCGGCCGCCGGAACGTCGTCAGCTCCCCCTGGAACAGGGCGTGGTGGGCGATCGCGAAGGCGCGGTGCGGCAGGAACCGGAGCCGCCGGGACAGCATCACCCGTGCGTCGAACGACATTCTCCGGACGATAGCGACCCTCTCCCACCACCCGGCGCACCGGCCCCGGACCGGGTGGCCGGCCGCCCGGGGCAACCACGGATGCCGCACGGACGTCACCAACAGTGCGCAGGCTCGTTGCCATTCGCGAGGAATGCCCGCAGCACGGCCTCGGTCGAGGGCGTGCCGAATGCTCTGCGTCACCCCTTACGGTGAAGGCGGGGCCGACGGCGCCGAAGACCGGCGCACCCCGGAAGGAGCAGGCGACTGTGCCGATCGTGCGGAACCCCCACGTTCTCGTCACCGTGATCACCCCGGCCTACAACGTCGGTCCCTGGATCGGCGAGGCCATCGACTCGGTGCTCGCGCAGACCGAGTCCCGGTTCGAGTACCTCGTCGTCGACGACGGGTCGACCGACGACACCGCCGACGTCGTCCGCTCGCGCGCCGAGCGCGACCCGCGGGTGCGACTGATCCAGGTGGAGAACGGCGGCTCGGGTGCCGCGCGCAACCGCGCCCTGGCCGAGAGCGCCGCCCCCTTCGTCGCGTTCCTGGACGGCGACGACCGCTGGCACCCCGAGTTCCTGTCGCACATGCTCGAGACCATGCACACCGCCCCGCCCGGGGTCGGGATGGCGTACTGCCACACCCGCGTGATGCTGGAGTCCGGGCAGGTCGTGGCGCTGCGCTGGCAGCCGTCGGGCAAGGTCGACATCGACAAGCAGCTGGTGGAGAACAACCCGCCGCACAACGGCAGCTCGCTGATGATCCGCCGGGCCTGCTTCGACCAGGTCGGCGGCTTCGACTGCTCGCTGCCCTCCGCGGTCGACTTCGAGATGTGGCTGCGGATCGCCGCCGGCTCGAACTACCCGCTGATGTGGGGCACCCGCCGCTGGCTGCTCGACATGCGCCTGATGCGCACCGGGTCGATCAGCTCCAACCGGCAGCGGCGGTTCGAGTGCCTGGACAAGGTCATCGCCGACTACGCCCCGCGGATGGGCCGCCAGCACCCGGGCATGGCCTACGTCCGGCCCGCGGTCTTCGCCTACCGCGACGGGCTGGACGACTTCGGCGACCGGTGGGCGCTGCTCGCCCGCGAGGCGGGCGCGAAGGAGCTCGCGAAGGACTCGTGGGGCCGGTCGCTGCTGGCCTGGAGCAGCGCGGGCCGCGAGCGTCGCGCGCAGCTGCGCAACGTCCGCGACACCGCCCGCAACGGTGCCTACAAGGGGATGTCCGGGGCGCTGCGGACCGCGGTGAAGATCAACTCGCTGCGGGGATGATCCCGGCGCGCGGCGGGTATCCCCCGGCGTGCGACTGACCAGGGCGATCCCGTACCGCGGCGGCCTCACCCGTCGTCGTCGGGGGCGGGGGTTCAGCTACCACGACGCGACCGGCGCCGCCGTCGCCGCGCCGGTGCGGGCCCGGATCGAGGAGCTGGTGATCCCGCCCGCCTGGCGGGACGTGTGGATCTCCGAGCGGGAACGCGACCACATCCAGGCCGTCGGCTACGACGACGCGGGCCGCCGCCAGTACGTCTACCACCCGCGCTGGCACGCCGACCGCGACACCGAGAAGCACGACCGCGTGCTGGAGCTCGCCCGCAGGCTGCCCCGTTTCCGTGAGCGCGTGCAGCGCGCACTCGACGGCCGCGGGACCGGCCGCGACCGGGTGCTCGGCGGGGCGATGCGCATCCTCGACCTCGGGGTGTTCCGTACCGGCGGCGAGCAGTACGCCGAGGAGAACGGCACCTTCGGGCTGTCGACGCTGCGCCGCGAGCACGTCCGGCTGCGCGGCGGCGGGTGCGAGTTCTCCTACACCGCCAAGGGCGGCATCCACCGGCGCGTCCGGATCCGCGACGACGGCCTGGTCCGGCTGGTGCAGGCGCTGCGCCGGGCCCGCCCGGCCGGCGACCGCTTCCTTGTCCACCGCGACGGGCGGCGCTGGCGCGAGATCCGCTCCGACGACGTCAACGACCACTTCCGGTCGCTCACCGACGCCGCGCACACCGCAAAGGACCTGCGGACCTGGAACGCCACCGTCGTCGCCGCGGTCGCGTTCGCCGAGCACGGCTCCGCCGGTGGCGCCGAGCTGTCCGCGACCGCGCTGAAGCGGGCCGAGGCCGCCGCGATGCGCCAGGTCGCCCGGGCACTGGGCAACACCCCGGCCGTCGCCCGCAGCAGCTACGTCGACCCGCGTGTGGTGCGGGCCTTCGAGGAGGGCCACACGGTCGCGGCCGGGCTGCGCCGCATCCCGCGCGGCGCCGACGAGCACCGCAGCCGGGTCGCCGTCGAACGGGCGGTGCTGCGTCTGCTCGAACGCCACAGCTGACCCCGCGGCCCGCCGGCGCCCGCCGGTCGGCGCATGATGGGGCCGTGGTGGCAGTCGAGGCGGGCCGGACGGAACGACGGGCCCGGGCGGCGGTGGCCTTGGTCTTCCTCACCAACGGCCTGGTCTACGCGAACCTGCTGCCCCGCTTCCCGCAGATCAAGGCCGATCTCGGCCTGTCCAACACCCAGCTCGGGCTGGCGGTGGCCGCGATGCCGTTCGCGGCGCTGCTGGCCGGGCTGACCGCGGGCCCGCTCATCGCCCGGTTCACCTCGGCGAGGGTGGCCTCGTTCGGGATGGCGGTGATCGCGCTCGGTGTCGTGCTGGTGGGGTTCGCGCCGTCCTGGGCGCTGTTCGCCACGGCGATGCTGCTGGTCGGGGCGTCCGACGCCGTCGTCGACGTCGCGCAGAACGCGCACGGCCTGCGGGTGCAGCGCCGCTACGGCCGGTCGATCCTCAACGGGTTCCACGCGCTCTGGTCGGTCGGGGCGGTCGCGGGCGGGCTGATGGGCTCGGCCGCCGCCGGGATCGGGCTGGCGCTGCCGGTGCACCTGGGGCTGTCCTCGCTGCTGTCGGTGGTGATCGCCGTCGCGGTGTACCCGCTGCTGCTGCGCGGCGACGACGGTGACGACCGCCCGGCCCCCGACGCGGCCGACGGTGCACCGCCGCGGCGGCCGTGGACCGGGCTCGGCCCCCGCACCGTGGCGCTGCTCGCCGTGTTCGGGCTGGTCGCGATCTCCGGCACCCTGGTCGAGGACTCCGGCGCCACCTGGGCGGCGGTGTACCTGCAGGGGCTCGGGGCCGGCGCGGCCGTCGCCGGCCTCGGTTTCGTGGCGCTGCAGGGCTGCCAGTTCGTCGGCAGGCTGATCGGTGACCGGATGGTCGACCGGTTCGGCCAGCGCGCGGTGGCCCGTGCCGGCGGTGGGCTGGTGCTCGCCGGGATGGGGCTCGCGCTGGCGTTCCCGACGGTGCCCGGGACCGTCGCCGGGTTCGGTCTCGCCGGGTTCGGGGTGGCGACGCTCGTCCCGGCCGCGATGACCGCCGCCGACCACCTGCCGGGGCTGGCCCCGGGGACCGGGCTGACGATCGTCACCTGGCTGATGCGGGTGGGGTTCCTGGTGTCCCCACCGGTGGTCGGGCTGGTCGCCGACGCGACGTCGCTGCGGGTCGGGCTGCTGGTCGTCCCGGTGGCCGGGCTGGTCGTCGTGCTCGTCGCGGGGGTGCTGGCCGGTCGTCGCGCCCGGATGTGAGCGCCGGTCGACACGATCACGACGGGAACGGACAGGATCTCCGGTGCGTCTCGACACGAATCGGACGACCCCATAGCGTCACCGCGCATGACCTCCACCGTCCCGCCGGCGTCGCCGGGACCCGCACTCCGGTCCTCCCGCAAGGTCGCCACCGCCAGCCTGGTCGGCACCACCATCGAGTGGTACGACTTCTTCATCTTCGGCACGGCCGCGGCCCTGGTGTTCAACCGGGTGTTCTTCCCGTCGGTCGACCCCGTCACCGGAACCCTGTCCGCGTTCGGCGCGTTCGCCGTCGGGTTCATCGCCCGCCCGCTCGGCGGGGCGGTGTTCGCGCACTTCGGCGACAGGGTCGGCCGGAAACCGATGCTCGTCTACTCGCTGCTCCTGATGGGCGCGGCGACCGTCGGGATGGGGCTGCTGCCCGGCTACGACACGCTCGGGGTCTGGGCTCCGGTCCTGCTGGTGACGCTGCGGTTCCTGCAGGGGTTCGGCGTCGGCGGCGAGTGGGGCGGTGCGGCGCTGATGGCCGTCGAGCACGCCCCGTCGCACCGGCGCGGGTTCTACGGCAGCTGGCCGCAGGTCGGCGTGCCGCTCGGCCTGGTGCTGGGGACGGCGACGTTCGCGGTGCTGTCCGCGACGCTGACCGACTAGCAGTTCCTGGCGTGGGGCTGGCGGGTGCCGTTCCTCGCCAGCATCGCGCTGATCGCGGTCGGGATGTGGATCCGGCTCGGCGTCCACGAGTCGCCGGTGTTCCGGAAGGCGATGGACGAGAAGGCCGCGAACCGGATGCCGGTGCTGGAGGCGCTGCGCACCTACCCGAAGGAGATCCTGCTCGCCGCCGGGTCGTTCCTGGCGACGAACTCGACGTTCTACGTCTCCTCGGTCTGGCTGGTCACCTACGCGACGCAGTCCCTGTCCTACGACCGCACGACGATCCTCGCGGCGAACTCGGTGCTGTCGCTGTCGGACATCCCGCTGATCATGGCGTTCGGTCTGCTGTCGGACCGGATCGGGCGTCGTCCGATGTTCGTCGGTGGGATGGCGCTGCTCGCGGTGTTCGCGGTGCCGTACTTCTGGCTCGTGTCGACCGGCAGCATCTGGCTGTTCCTGCTGGGCGGGCTGGTCGTGCAGGTGGCGCGCTCGGCGGTGTACGGGCCGCAGTCGGCGTTCTTCGCCGAGCAGTTCTCCACCAGCATGCGGTACTCGGGGGCGTCGCTGGCCTACCAGATCGCGTCGATCCTGGGCGGTCTCGCGCCGCTGCTGTGCACCGCGCTCGTCGCGCTGACCGGTTCGCTCTACGCCGTCGCCGGCTACGTCGTCGGGATCGCGCTGGTGTCGATGGTCTGCTCGTGGCTGATGACCGAGACGCTGCGGTCGGGGCTGCGCGAGGACACCGCCGCCGTCGCCCGGACCTGACCCCTACCGTCCGCCGGTCGCGGTCACCGGCGTGCCCCGTCCGCGGGCACGCCGGGCCGCGACCAGGTCGACGACCCCGAGCACGAGGGCCAGCGCCACCAGCCCGACGGTGATGAGCAGGCCGTGCGAGATGGCGTCCGCCCAGTCCCCGCCGGACGCGGTGAGCCTGCCGAAGAACACCGCGCCGACCGCGGACAGCCCGATCGCCGTCCCGATCCGCTGCCCGGTCTGCAGCACCCCGCCCGCGGTGCCGCCGGAGGTGTGCGGGATCTCCGACAGCGCGAGGGTCTGGTTCGGCGCGATCACCAGCCCTCCGCCCGCCCCGGCGAGCAGCAGCGGCCCGGCGATCGCGAGCCCGGTCCACGGGCTGTGCGCGGTCGCGGCCAGGACGAGGTCGGTGACGCCGAGCCCGACCATCACCGTCGCCAGCCCGACGACGATCATCGGCTGCCCGAACCGCGCCACCAGGCGCCCGCTGAGTGCGGAGGTGACGGCCGAGCCGAGCGCGAACGCCGTCATCGTCAGCCCGGTCTGCAGCGGGGTGTAGCCCAGCCCGTTCTGCAGGTAGAGGGTGAGCACGAAGAAGATCGAGGTGAACCCGGCGAAGTAGACGGTGCCCAGCGAGGCCCCGACGGCGTAGCTGCGGGTCCGCAGCAGCGCGAAGTCGATCAGCGGGTGCCCGTGGACGCGCTTGGCCCGACGCTCCCACGCCACGAACGCCACCAGCGCCGCGACCGAGACCGCCACGAGCCACCACGGCGCCGACGCCGGGTCCCGCTCGGCGAGCACCAGCGGCAGCATCAGCGCGACGACGGCGACGCCGAGCAGCACCGAGCCGCCCAGGTCCAGCGGGCGCCGCTCCCCCGTGGTCACGGTGTCGGCGGGCAGCAGCCGGAACGCCGCGACCAGCGCCGCGGCGCCGATCGGGATGTTGACGAAGAAGACCCAGCGCCAGCCGTCGGCGTCGCCGGCCCAGGCCAGCAGCAGCCCGCCCAGCAGCGGGCCGACCGCGGTCGAGATCCCGACGACGGCGCCGAACATGCCGAACGCGGTGCCCCGCTCCGGGCCGCGGAACAGGTCCTGGATGAACCCGACGACCTGCGGGGACAGCAGGCCGGCCGCGACGCCCTGCACCAGCCGGACCGCGACGAGCACCTCCGGGTTCGGGGCGAACCCGGCGACCGCGCTGGTCAGGGTGAACAGGGCGAGGCCGGTGACGAACATACGGCGGCGGCCGCGGTCGTCACCGAGACGCCCGGACGCGACCAGGACCAGCCCGAACGTCAGCGCGTAGCCGGACACGATCCAGGACAGCTGCGCCGCCGAGGCCCGCAGGCCGGCCTGCATGGCGGGCAGCGCGACGTTCACGATGCTGACGTCGAGCAGGCTCATGAACCCGGCGACCAGGCAGACCGACAATGCCCGCCAGCGTCGCGGGTCGGGGGTGTACGCCTCGGGCGCGGTGCGGTCGTCGCTCACAGTCCCTCATTCCGCGTCCGGGCGATGCGGGCCGCAACTCGAACCCGGGTCCTGCGGACACGCGTCACATCGTGTGGACTCACCGGCATGTGGATCGAAGAGATCGGGAACCGGTCGTGAGGGGCGCCGAGGCGCTGGTCGGGTCGCTCACCGCGGCCGGGGTCGACGTGTGCTTCATGAACCCGGGGACCTCGGAGATGCACTTCGTGCAGGCGCTCGACGCGGTGCCGGAGATGCGCGGGGTGCTGGCCCTGTTCGAGGGCGTCGCGACCGGTGCCGCCGACGCCTACGCGCGCATCGCCGGGAAGCCGGCGGCGGTGCTGCTGCACCTCGGGCCGGGGCTGGGCAACGGGCTGGCGAACCTGCACAACGCGCGCCGGGCCGGGACGCCGCTGCTGTGCGTGGTCGGCGGGCACGCGACCGACCACGTCCGCTTCGACGCGCCGCTGGAGTCCGACATCACCGCGGTGGCGCGGACCGTGTCCGGGTGGGTGCACACCAGCGGCGACGTCCGCGACGTCGCCGCCGACGCGATGCGCGCCCTCGCCGCGACCGGCGAGCGCGGCGGGCAGGTCGCGACGCTGGTGCTGCCGGCCGACGTGTCCTGGTCGGAGGGCGCGTCGCCCGCCCCGCCGCTGCCGGCCGCCGGGCCGTTCCCCCCGGACCCCTCGCGGATCGCCGCGGCCGCCGACGCCGTCCGCGCGCCCGGTGCGACGCTGCTGCTGGGCGGACCCGCCCTGAGCGCCGCGGGGGTCGACGCCGCCGGGCGGATCGCCGCGGCCACCGGGGCCCGGCTGCTCGTGGAGACCTTCCCCCGGTGCTGGGAGACCGGCGCCGGCCGGACCCGCATCGACAAGCTCGCCTACTTCGCCGAGCAGGCGATCGCGCAGCTGGACGGCACGTCGTCGCTGGTGCTGGCCGGGGCGCGGTCGCCGGTGTCGTTCTTCGGCTACCCGGGCGTGCCCGGGGACCTGGTGCCCGAGGGGGCCGCCGTGGTGGGGCTGGCCGACCCGGCCACCGACGCGACGGCCGCGCTGGAGGCGCTCGCCGACGCCGTCGCCGGCGACGCGGCCCCCGCGCTCGCCCCGCACGAGGCGCCGGAGCCCGCACCGGGGGCGCTCGACGTGCGGGGGCTGTGCGCCGCCGTCGCCGCGACGCTGCCGCAGGACGCGATCGTGGTCGACGAGGCGCTGACGGCGGCGGCGTCGCTGGCGATGTCGTTGCAGACCGCGCCGCGACACACCCAGATCGCGCTGACCGGTGGCGCGATCGGGATGGGGCTGCCCGCCGCGGTGGGTGCCGCGGTCGCCGCGCCGGACCGTCCGGTGGTGGCGGTGCAGGCCGACGGCAGCGCGCTCTACACCGCCCAGGCGCTGTGGACGATGGCCCGCGAGCGGCTCGACGTCACCGTCGTGCTGATCAACAACGCGGCGTACTCGATCCTGCGGGTGGAGCTGGCCCGCACGGGGGCCGGGGAGGCGGCGCACTCCGGGCGGGCGGGCCGGATGCTGGACCTGTCCGACCCGACACCGGACTTCACCGCACTCGCGACCGGGCTCGGGGTGCCCGCCGAGCGGGTCACCACCACCGAGGGCCTGCTCGACGCGCTGCGGAGGGCACAGGCCGAGCCGGGCCCGCACCTGGTCGAGGCGATCGTCCCCGCCCTGGGCTGAGCTCCCTCGTCCGGAGGGCGCAGCCGGACGCACGGTCCGGCTCGCCCCGGCGTCCGGCCGGTCGGCGCCGGCCCGCGCGGCCGGACGCCGCGCGGGCCCGCGGTGCGCCGCACGGGTTCTTCCCCGTGCCGGCGCACCCGGAACCCGCGCGGCGCGGCGTCAGAGGGACAGCAGGCGGTCGAAGAACTCGCGGTAGCGGGTGAGCGCCTGGCGCAGGTCCTCGGTCGAGGCGTCGTCGCGGGAGAACTGGGCCTCCAGGTCGTCGCGCTGACGACGGAACAGCGACTCCATCTCGTCGAGGATCTCCCCCACCAGCGCGTTCGCCCCGTGGACGGCGCGGCGGGGCTCGTCGACGAACTCGCCCTTCAGCGTCGACCAGCGGTCCTGGTACTCGCGGGCCCGGTCGGCCGGGAGCAGCGACGAGCCACCGGTGGCGGGGTCGGTCGCCGCCGGGTCGGCCCCGGCTCCGGTCGCGCCGCCCCGTGGGTCGCGCAGGTCGTCGTGCCCACGGCCGGGTGTCGCGTCGTGGTGACGGCCGCCAGGCGCGCCCTCCTCCCGTGCGGGTGCGTCACGGGTGGTCGCCGCGGCGGCCACGCCGGCCGCGGTCCCGCCTGCGGCCGCGGTCCCGCCTGCGGCCGCGGCGGTCCCGGCACCGCCCGCGGAGCCGGGCGCCGCGTCGTGGGGCGGTGCGCCCGTCCCCGGTGCGACGTTCCCGACACCGCCGCCGGGCGGGACCCCGCCCGCGTCGGCCGGTCCGCGGCCGCCCGCCGCCGCGGGGTCGCCGAGGGTGTCGTGCCGTCCGGCCGGGCCGGCGTCGCGCGGGTCGGCAGCCGGTGCGCCCGGGCCACCGTGGGGGTCGCCCCCGGGCAGGTGCCCGCCACGGGGGTCGGCACCGCGCGGGTCCGCGCCCGGTACGTCCCCGCCACGCGGGTCGCCACCGCGCAGGTCGCCGCCCCGCGGGTCCCCGCCTCGGAGGTCCCCGCCGCGCGGGTCGCCGTCCCGGGGGTCCACGCCGCGGGGCCCACCGGCACCCGGGTCGGTGCCGAGCGGGCCGGCGCCGCGGGGGTCACCGGCCCGCGGGTCCCCGCCGGGGTCACCGGCACGTGCGGCCCGCGGGTCCCCGCCGGCCGCACGGTCCTCGGCCAGTCGTCCACCGGGGGCGTCGCCCGGCCCGGCCCCGGGGCCCGCCAGCGGCGGGGCGTCCGGGTCGCCGTGGCGCCGGCCCGGGACGCCCGCGTCCTGCTCGGCCGTGCCCGCCGCCTCACGGCGCTCCCAGCCTGCGTCGCGCTCGTCCTCGCTGCGGCCGGTGAAGGCGTCCTTGATCGAGTCGGCCAGTCGGGCCGCCTTGCTGCTGCCCTGGTGCTCGCTCATGCCGTGGTCTCCCGTCGGGTGTCCTGGTCCGGTCCGCCATGGCGGTGGCGGCCGTCGTTCTCGGGACGGCCACCGGAACCGGTGCCGTCGCCGTCGCCGAGCAGGGCGTCGATCAGCGCGCGGTAGCTCGTGACCGCGTGCCGGAGGTCCTCGGTCCCGGCTCGCCCGGCGGAGTGCTCACGGGAGATGGCCCGCGCCTCGCGGTAGCGCTGCGTGACGACCGGGTAGGCGACGGACAGGTCCTCCTCACGGCGGTCGACGTCCTCGGCGGGGTATCCGCGGGCCGCCATGACGTCGGCGACCAGCGCGTCGGCGTCGTGCACCGCCCGGGACGGGTCGTCGACGAACCCCTCCTGCACCTGCTGCCACCGGCGGCGGTAGCCGTCGCGCTCCTGCGGGTCGAGGGATCGCAAGGTCAGCGCGTCGTGGCGCTTGCGGCGCTGCGCGAGTTCCTTCTCCGCGTCGCGGGGGTCGTCCGCGTCGCGCACGGTGCGCTCGTACTCGGGTCCGAACTGGTCCCGGAGCTCGGCGGAGCGACGACGGCGCAGCATCGTCGCGGCGGCCACGGCGAGTACGGCGACGACGATCACCACCACGGCGACGACGATGATCGTTGTGATGTCGGTCATAGCGCGGGATACCCGATCGCGCGAGCCGGAAACACGGAGCGTGGTTGTTGATCACAAATGGTGATCACTGAATCGACTTGACCTGCACCGGGGTTCAGGGAGCAGGGTGGCGCCGTGGTCGAGGCGCGGACGGACGGGACGGGGGTCTGGTCCCACGGACGCGCCCCGACCACCGTCGGCATCCTGCTGCTGATCAGCCTGACCGCGTTCGAGGCGATGGGCGTCGGGACCGCGATGCCCGCGGTCGTCGCCGACCTGGGCGGGGTCGCCCGCTACGCCTGGCCGTTCGTGCTGTTCCTGGCCGCGGCGGTCCTCGGCACCGTCGCCGGCGGCCGCTGGTGCGACGTCCGGGGCCCGCGGGTGCCGCTCGTCGCCGCGCCGGTCCTGTTCGGGGCGGGCCTGCTGGTCGCCGGGTTCGCGACGACGATGACCGGGCTGCTCGCCGGCCGGGTCCTGCAGGGACTGGGCGCGGGGGCCCAGGGCGTCGCGGTGTACGTGCTCGTCGCCGAGGTGTACCCCACGCGGGCGCGCCCGGTGGTGTTCGGGCTGATCTCCTCGGCGTGGGTGCTGCCCGCGCTCGTCGGTCCCCCGCTGGCCGGGCTGGTGACCGAGCACCTGTCCTGGCACTGGGTCTTCCTGGGACTGCTGCCGGTGGTGGGGCTGGCCCTGGTACTGGTCACCCCGGTGGTGCGCGTCCTGCGACCGCCCGCCGGACCGGCGGTGGGCGGCCACGGGGCGGGCCTGGTCCCCGCGGCGCTCGGTGCCGCGGTCGGCGTCGCCGGGCTGAGCTGGGCGCTGGAGAACCTCGACCCCGGCGGCGCGGTGGCCGGCGTCGTCGCCGTCGCGGCGCTGGTGCCCTCGCTGCGCAGGCTGCTGCCCCGCGGGACCGTCCTCGCGCGCCCGGGCATCGCCGCGGTCGTCGCGGCCCGCGGCCTGGTCGCCGCGGCGTTCTTCCCGGTCGTGTCGTTCCTGCCGCTGGTGCTCACCGCGACGCACGGCTGGTCGCCGACCGCCGCCGGGACGCCGCTGATCGTCGCCTCGCTGGGCTGGTCGGCGGCGGCCGCCTGGCAGGCCCGCCGGCCCGGCAGCGACCGCTCGGTGATGCTGCGCGCGGGGTTCGCGACGATCGCCGCGGGCCAGCTCGCGCTGGTCCCGGTCGCCGCGGGACTGCTGCCGGGCCGGCTCGCCGTCGGGTTCTGGGGCGTGTCGGGGCTCGGGATGGGTGTGGCGTTCTCCGCGATCGCCTACCTGACCCTCGCCCACTCCGACGCCCACGACGTCGGCTCGCACTCCTCGGCGGCCCAGCTGCTCGACCAGCTGGCGACGGCGGCGTTCGTCGGCCTGGGCGGCGCGCTGCTGGTGGCGCTGCCGTCACCGGCCGTCGCGCTGCCGGTGCTGCTGGTCGTGGTCGCGGTGCCCGCGGTCGCCGGTGCACTGACCGCGTCGCGCACGCGGGTACCGGGGCCCTGAGCCTCAGATCCCGGACGGGCGGGCGAGCAGCTCGGCCACGGCGGCGTCGATGAAGGCCGTGTCGACCGGGTTCCTCCCGCCGCCGGCGAAGTGGCCCCACACCCCGGGGATGACCCGCAGCTCGGTGCCGGCCCGCATGTGCGACACCGCCCAGGCCTCGTCCTCGGGCGGGAAGTACAGGTCCTTCTCCGCGGGCATGACGATCGCCGTCGCCCGGATCGAGGCCAGTGCCTCCTCGGTCGAGCCGGCGCCCGGGGTCGCGCCGACATCGCCGTGCCACCAGGTGTCGAGCATGGTCAGCAGGTTGTTCGGGTCACGACCGTCGAGGAAGAAGCCCTCCCAGAAGTCGACGACGAAGTCCTCCAGCGAGGTGTTGCCCAGCCGTCGCCACTCCTCCTGCAGGTAGAACGCCTGGGAGAAGCCCCAGCCGGCGTAGATCCGGGCGAACGCGCGCAGCCCCTGCGCCGGCGGGACCGTGTAGCGGCCGCCGTCGAACCCCACCGCGGCCATGAGCGCGGCACGCAGCGAGTCGAGGAACACCTGGTTGTGCGGCGCGGTCCGCGGCGACCCGCAGAACGGCAGGATGCGCTGCACCATCTCGGGGTGGCTGACCGCCCACTGGTAGGTCTGGCCCGCGCCCATCGACCACCCGAGCACCAGCGGCAGCGTGCTGATCCCGAAGCGCTCGGTGACGAGCCTGTACTGGGCCTCGACGTTGTCGCGCACCCGGACCGGTGGGAACGACGGGCCGTCGTGCGGCACCGGGGCGTTCGACGGCGAGGTGGACAGCCCGTTGCCCAGCATGTTCGGCACGATGACGAACCAGCGGTCCGGGTCGAGCGCCATCCCCTCACCGATCAGCCACTCGTTGTCCCAGTGCCGCCCGGAGTACCAGGTCGGGTAGAGGATCGCGTTGTCCTTCGCCGCGTTCAGCTCGCCGTAGGTGCGGTAGGCGATCCGGGCCGGGCGCAGCGTCCGCCCGCAGTCGAGCGTGAGGTCGTCGATCTCGAAGACCTCGTAGGGCTCGTCGCGGCCGTAGCGGGGCCGGGCGGTGGGCTCGGGCACGGGGATCCTCCGGGAGCGGCGACGGTCGACCGATGGTTTCCCAGGAAATATGTTCCTGGGAAACCATCGGTGTCAAGGCCGGAGGGTCCCGCGGCTCAGCCGTCTCCCTCGATGTCGCCCTCGGACTCCAGGTAGGCCTGGCGCAGCGCGTCCAGCGTCGCGGACTCCGGGCTCTCCCAGAGACCACGGTCGACGGCCTCCAGCAGCCGCTCGGCCATGCCGTGCAGCGCCCACGGGTTGGACTCGGCGAGGAACTTCCGGTTGTCCGGGTCCAGCACGTACTCGGCGGTCAGCGTCTCGTACTGCCAGTCCGCGATGACGCCGGTGGTGGCGTCCCAGCCGAACAGGTAGTCGACGGTCGCGGCCATCTCGAACGCGCCCTTGTAGCCGTGCCGGCGCATCGCGGCGATCCAGCGCGGGTTGACCACGCGGGCACGGAAGACCCGGGCGGTCTCCTCGTGCAGGCTGCGGGTACGCACCGCCTCCGGACGGGTCGAGTCCCCGACGTAGGCGGCCGGCGCGGTACCGGTCAGCGCGCGCACCGTGGCGACCATGCCGCCGTGGTACTGGTAGTAGTCGTCGGAGTCGGCGATGTCGTGCTCGCGGGTGTCGATGTTCTTCGCCGCCACCGCGATCCGCCGGTAGGCGTTCTCCATGTCGTCCCGGGCGGGGACGCCGTCGAGGCCGCGGCCGTAGGCGTAGCCGCCCCAGGTGGAGTAGACCTCGGCGAGGTCGGCGTCACCGCGCCAGTCACGGGAGTCGACGAGCTGCAGCAGCCCGGCGCCGTAGGTGCCCGGCTTGGAGCCGAAGATCCGGGTGCGGGCGCGACGGTCGTCGCCGGTGCGCTCGCGGTCGGCGTCGACATGGGCGCGGACGTAGTTCTGCTCCGGGGTCTCGTCGAGCTCGGAGACCAGCTTCACCGCGTCGTCGAGCAGGGCCAGGACGTGCGGGAACGCGTCGCGGAAGAAACCGGAGATGCGGACCGTGACGTCGACGCGCGGGCGGCCGAGCTCCGCGAGGTCGATGACCTCCAGGCTGCGCACGCGACGGCTCGCGTCGTCCCACACCGGGCGGACGCCGAGCAGGGCGAACACCTCGGCGACGTCGTCGCCGGAGGTCCGCATCGCGCTGGTCCCCCACACCGACAGCCCGACGCTGCGCGGGTACTCGCCGTGGTCGGCCCGGTAGCGCTCGACCAGCGACTCGGCCATCGCCTGCCCGGTCTCCCAGGCCAGCTTCGACGGGACCGCCTTGGGGTCGACGGAGTAGAAGTTCCGCCCGGTCGGGAGCACGTTGACCAGCCCGCGCAGCGGCGAGCCGGACGGGCCGGCCGGGATGAACCCGCCGTCGAGGGCGTGCAGCACCCGGTCCAGCTCGTGCGCGGTGGCGTCGAGCCGGGGCACGACCTCCTCGGCGGCGAAGCGCAGCACCGCCGTGACCGCGTCCACGTCGACGCCCGGGAGCCCCCCACCGGTGCCCCCAGGGGAACTCTCGTGGCTTAGAGCGCTACGAGAGTTCCCCTGGGGGCCACCGGGGACGGGGGCCAGGTGCTCGGCGACCACCGCGTCGACGGCGTCGGGGACCCAGGAACGGGATTCCATCGCGGCGCACAGGGCACGGGCGACGGTCTCGACGGTGTCGGTGCGGGTGTTCGACTCCGAGCCGTCCTCGACCAGGCCGAGCGCCTGGCGCAGACCCGGCACGGACTGCTCGCCGCCCCACATCTGCCGGGCGCGCAGCACCGCGAGCACCAGGTCGACGCGCTGCTCCCCGGCCGGTGCCTGGGCCAGCACGTGCAGGCCGTCGCGGATCTGCACGTCCTTGATCTCGCACAGCCAGCCGTCGACGTGCATCAGCATGTCGTCGAAGACGTCCTCGTCGGGACGCTGCTCCAGTCCGAGGTCCTGGTGCATCTGGGCCGCGGTCATCAGCGTCCAGATCTGCTGGCGGATCGCGGGCAGCTTCGCCGGGTCGAGCGCGGAGATGTTCGCGTGCTCGTCGAGCAGCTGTTCCAGCCGGGCGATGTCGCCGTAGGACTCGGCGCGCGCCATCGGCGGGATGAGGTGGTCGACCAGGGTGGCGTGCGCCCGGCGCTTGGCCTGGGTGCCCTCCCCCGGGTCGTTGACGAGGAACGGGTAGACCAGCGGCAGGTCGCCGAGGACGGCGTCGGTGCCGCAGGAGGCCGACATGCCCAGCGTCTTGCCGGGCAGCCACTCCAGGTTGCCGTGCTTGCCGATGTGCACGATCGCGTGCGCGCCGAACCCGCCCTCGGAATCGGGCGCGGCCAGCCAGCGGTAGGCACCGAGGTAGTGGTGCGACGGCGGCAGGTCCGGGTCGTGGTAGATCGCGACCGGGTTCTCCCCGAACCCGCGGGGCGGCTGCACGATCAGCGTGACGTTGCCGCGGCGCAGAGCCGCGACGACGATGTCGCCGTCCGGGTTCTGCGAGCGGTCGACGTAGTGCTCGCCCGGCGCCTCGCCCCAGTGCTCCTCGACGCCGGACCGGAAGTCCTCGGGCAGCGTGTCGAACCAGCTGCGGTACGTCGCGGCGGAGATCCGCACCGGGTTGCCGGCCAGCTTCTCCTCGGTCAGCCAGTCCGGGTCCTGCCCGCCGGCCTCGATCAGGGCGTGCATGAGCGCGTCGCCGTCGCCGGCCTCGACGCCCGGGAACGCCGCCTCGCCCTCGGTGGCGACCGCGTAGCCCGCCGCGGCCATCGTCCGCAGCAGCGCCACCGTCGACGCCGGGGTGTCCAGCCCGACCGCGTTGCCGATCCGCGCGTGCTTGGTCGGGTACGCCGACAGCATCAGCACGATCTTCTTGTCCGCGTTCGGGACACGGCGCAGCGTCGCGTGCTTCACCGCGATCCCGGCGACCCGGGCGGCCCGCTCGTCGTCGGGGACGTAGACCGACAGGCCGTCGGCGTCGGTCTCCTTGAACGAGAACGGGACGGTGATCAGCCGGCCGTCGAACTCCGGCACGGCGACCTGGGTGGCGACGTCGAGCGGGGACATCCCGTCGTCGTTGGCCTCCCAGGTGGCGCGGGAGCTGGTCAGGCACAGGCCCTGCAGGATCGGCACGTCGAGCGCGGCCAGCTCGGTGACGTCCCACTCCTCGTCCTCGCCGCCGGCCTGGGCGCCTGCGGGCTTGGTGCCGCCCGCGGCGAGCACGGTGACGACCATGGCGTCGGCCTCGCGCAGCCGCTCCAGCAGCGCGGCCGGGGCCTGGCGCAGCGACGCGCACCAGATCGGCAGCGCGCGGGCGCCCTTCGCCGCGATCTGCTCGCAGAGCGCCTCGATGTAGCGGGTGTTCCCGGCCAGGAACTGGGCGCGGTAGAACAGCACCGCCACCGTCGGTCCGTCGACCTCCGTGCCGGGCAGGGACAGCTCGCCCCACTCGGGCAGCTCCACCGGCGGCGCGAACCCCTCGCCGGTGAGCAGCACCGTGTCGGACAGGAACGCGTGCAGCTGCGCCAGGTTCTCGGTGCCGCCCTGCGCCAGGTAGGTGTGGGCCTCGGCCGCGACGCCCGCGGGCACCGAGGACAGCTCCATCATCTCCGCGTCCGGGGCCATCTCCCCGCCCAGGCAGACCAGCGGCGTCGCGCGGGCCCGCAGCAGGTCCAGCCCCTCCTCGAAGTAGCGGTACCCGCCGAGGACGCGGACGACGACGACGTCGGCCGCGTCGGCCATCTCCGCCAGCTCGTCGTGGGTGACCCGGTTCGGGTTCGCGAGCCGGTAGTCCGCGCCCGAGGACCGGGCCGAGAGGAGGTCGGTGTCCGAGGTGGACAGCAGCAGGATCACCGGACGGCTCCGGGGGCGGCGTGGGCGCGCGTCATCGACGTACCTTCCTCGGGATCCTCGTCCCGGGTGGGGTGGCGCGGCGAACGGGCGCAGTGTCTGGCTCCCCCTCGCCGGGGCGAGGGGTCACAGTGGCGGGACCGCGCCGGACTCGCACCGGCTTCCTGGGGTTCCGCTCGCCGTCTTCGGTTGTCGTGAGTCACCATCGGTGGCGCCACCGGGTCACGTCAAGGAGCGCTCGACCAGGGTGGTGATCCGCACGTGCGACGGCGTGGCGGGGGCCGAGCCGAAGCCGAACCGGACCGGCGGGACGACCGCGGCCAGCCCGCCGCAGTCGCCGTCGTCCCAGCGGGCCCAGGCGGCGGCGACCCGGTGCAGGTCGCGGGCCCCGTAGTACTCGCGCCGGCCGCCGCCGGCACTGCCGACGGTCCGTACCCCGGGCACGGCCCTGCGGGCGATCGGGTCGATCACCCGCAACCACCAGGGGTGCACCGCGAGCGGTCCCGGGACCGCGCGCAGCAGCCTGCCGAGCAGCGGGCGGCCGCCGATCCGCCAGCTCACCTCCAGCGGGCCCGCCACGACCCGTCGCCGGTCGTCGTCGACGGTGTGGGTCACCGGCACGACCCGGACCTCGTCGAAGGTGTAGGTGGCCGAGACGAACTCCGCGACCTCCTCGCTCGGGGCGAGCAGGGTGCGGTGCCCGTCGGCGGACTCGGTCATGACGTCGGTGAACGACCCCAGCGGGGTGTCCGGCCAGTGGCCGACCACGATCCGTCTGCCCGAGGTCGTGCCCAGCCCGCAGATCCAGCCGTCGAAGCGGTCCAGGACGGGGGATCCGGCGGTGGGCACCCCGCCATCAGAGCCGATCGGCGCCGTTCCCGCCCGGGGAGACCCCGTCCGTACCGGCCCGTCCGAGGTCACGGGCCTGCAGGGCGAGCCACAGCTCGTGGCGGTCCTGGGCCGCGGACAGGCGTCGTCCGCTGACCTGCTCGGCCGCGGTGATCCGGTTCCGCACGGTGTGCCGGTGCACGCCCAGCGCGGTCGCCGTCGCCTCCCAGTGGCCGTTGTGCTCGACGAACGCCGCCACCGCGCGCAGCAGCGCGGGGCCGTGCGGGTCGGCGTCGCACGGGCCGAGGACGGCGTCGGCGAATCCGCCGAGCCGCGCGTGGCCGAGCAGGGCGAGCAGCATCCGGGCTGGTTGCGATCGTCGCGGCCCGCTCGCAACCCGCCCCGTCGACGACGGCGTCCGCACCGGCTGGGACCGGCGGGTGGGCGCCGCCGGGGGCCGGGGCTGAGGGACCCGGGCGGCGGCGCCCGGGCCGTCAGCCCAGCCGGGCGCCGTCCGCGGCGAACAGGTGGGTACGCGCCGGGTCCGGTGCCAGGTGCACCCCGGTGCCCCGCGCCGGGGGCCGGCGCCCGTCCACCCGGGCGACCATCGGGTGCTCGACGCCGTCGAGGCGGGTGCGGCCGTAGACGTAGGCGTCCGCGCCGAGCTCCTCGACCAGGTCGATCTCCAGGGGGATGCCGTCGTCGGCGAGGTGCAGGTCCTCGGGGCGGACCCCGAGGGTGACCGTGTCCCCCGCCCCGCGCGGCACGGCGACGTCGACACCGCCCAGCCGGACGCCGTCCGCGGTCACCGGCAGGCTCAGCAGGTTCATCGCGGGCGAGCCGATGAACCCGGCGACGAAGGCGTTGGCCGGGCGGGCGTAGAGCTCGCCGGGGGCGGCGCACTGCTGCAGCAGACCGTCCTTGAGCACGGCCACCCGGTCACCCATCGTCATGGCCTCGACCTGGTCGTGGGTGACGTAGACGGTGGTGACCCCGAGCCGGCGCTGCAGCGAGGCGATCTGGGTGCGGGTCTGCACGCGCAGCTTGGCGTCGAGGTTGGACAGGGGCTCGTCCATCAGGAACACCTGCGGCTGGCGGACGATCGCGCGTCCCATCGCGACACGCTGGCGCTGCCCGCCCGACAGCGCCTTGGGCTTGCGCTCGAGGTAGGCCTCCAGGTCGAGGATGCGCGCGGCCTCGGCGACCCGGTGGGCGATCTCGGCCTTCGCGGTCCCCGCCATCCGCAGCGCGAAGCCCATGTTCTCGGCGACCGACATGTGCGGGTAGGGGGCGTAGTTCTGGAACACCATCGCGGTGTCGCGTTCCTTGGGGGCGACGCCGGTGACGTCGCGCTCGCCGATGCGGATGCGGCCGCCGTCGACGTCCTCCAGACCGGCGAGCATCCGCAGCGAGGTGGTCTTGCCGCAGCCCGACGGCCCGACCAGCACGAGGAACTCGCCGTCGGCGATCTCGAGGTCCAGGGCGTCGACGGCGGCCCGGGTCGACCCGGGGTAGCGCCGCGTCACCGCGTCGTAGGTCACGCCGGCCATGGTGGTGGTCCTTCCGGTGGGGGATCGGGCTCGCGGTACAGCGGCGGCCTGCGGTCGCGCAGGACGTGGTTGTGCGCGGTGAGGCGCTTGTCGCGGGCGGCGGCCGGGTCGAGCGTGGCCAGCAGCACGCCGGGCTCCCCCGGCGGCGGACCGCCGGGCCCGGCGAGCAGGTCCCCGTCGGCGCCTGCGATCACCGGCGCCCCGAACCAGGCGACCCCGCGCTCGGTGCCGCAGCGGTCCGCGGCCACCACGTGCACCCGGTACGCCCCGGCGACGGCGCGCACCTTCGCCACCTCCAGCGGGTGCTGCCCGCCGGGGGTCGGGCGCCACGGCCAGTTCACCGGCGCGGCGACGATCTCGGCGCCGTCCTGCGCGGCCCGGCGCACCCACTCGGGGAACTCCAGGTCGTAGCAGACCATCGGGGCGATCCGCCCGGCCGCGGTCGCGACCACCGGGGGTGCGGCGTCGCCGGGGGTGAACAGCGTGTGCTCGCGGTCCCAGAGGTGGACCTTGCGGTAGACCGCGCGGCGCACCCCGTTCTCGACGAGGACGGCGCTGTTGTACACGCGGCCGTCGTCGCCGAGCTCGGCGAACCCGGCGACGACGACGCAGCGCAGCTCCGCCGACAGGGCCGCGAAGCGGGCGATGGTGGGACCGTCGGCGGGTTCGGCGGCGGCCCGCGCCTCGGCGGCGTCGGCGAAGGCGTAGCCGCAGACGGTGAGCTCCGGCAGGACGACGAGCCGGGCCCCGCCGGCGACCGCCTCGCGCACCGCGCGCTCGGCGACCGCCGGGTCCGGGGCGTCGATCCGCGCCGGGATCCGGCACGCCGCCACCGTCACCGCACCGGCGGCACCCGGCACCACCGGTCCGGGCGCCGCCCCCGTCGGCGTCGAGGACCCGGCCCCGGTCACGGGCACCGGCCACGACCTCGGGCGCCCACTGGTGCCGGACCCGGCCGTCGCCGCCGGTGACGACCAGCAGCTCACCGGTGCCGGGGGTGGCGGTCCGGCCGCCGTCGGCGTCGAGCGCGGTCATCGACCGCCAGGCGCCGGGCGGCACCGACAGGGTGTCCCGCGGGCCGAGCTCGACGGTGCGCGCGTCGTCGCCGGTGTTGAGGGTGACCGCCCAGTGCCCGGCCTTCACCGTCAGCACCTGGGTCGCGTCGTGCCGGTGGGTGAGCACGCCGTCCCCGGGCAGGGCGCGCAGCCACGCCAGCGCGAACCCGTGCGGGTCGAGCAGCCGCGGTGCCGCGGCCCGGCTCTCCGCGGTGCCCCAGCCGATGACCGGGGCGAGCTCGGCGCCACCGCCGGGCAGCCGCGAGCACAGGTAGGGCTCGGCGACCCACGGCCGGTCGGCGGCGTGCACCACGCGGCCGCGGAACTGTCGGCGGTGTAGACGTCGAGCCGGTCGATCTCGGCCTGGTCCATCGGCCGGATCAGCGCGACGTCCTCGGGCAGCGGGTCCCCGGCGACGGTGTCGATGAGCCGGTTGTCCGCGGTGAGCCGGCCAGGAGCAGAGCCAGCACCGTCACGACGGCGGTGGTGATCCGGTGGGGGCGCACCGCACCATGAGAACCCACCCGTGTGGGCGGGGCCACTCCACCCGTCGTGGTGACCCGGCGGTGTGGCTGCTTGCCCCGGCCCATCCGGCTGTCGAGAGTCCCCGCCGTGCCCCGTGTCCTGTCCGTCCTGTTCGCCGCGGTGCTCGGCTGCGCCGTCCTGCCCGCGGCCGCCCTGCCCGCGGCCGCCGACGGACCGGGGCGCACGTTCGTCGCCGTGTCGGTCGCGACCGTGTGGACCTCACCGGACAGCCCGCGCCCGCGGGACCGGGCCGCCGTCGCCGCCCCGGCCGACCCGGCCACGTGGATGGGGTCGATGAGCAGCGCGGACCGCCGCGAGCTCACCACCGCCTCGCGGACCCAGACCCAGGCGCTGCTCGGCGCCCCGGTGACCGTGACCGAGCGCCGCGACGGGTGGGCGCGGGTCGTCGTGCCCGGCCAGCCGTCGGGCAAGGACGGCCGCGGCTACCCCGGCTGGGTCCCCGCGGCCCAGCTCGTCGACGACCCCGCGTTCGGCGCGCTCGCCGCGGGGGCGCCCACCGGCACCGTCGACGGGGTCGCGACGGCCTGGCTGTACCGCGACCCGGCACGCACCGAACGGCTGCGCGAGGTCAGCGTGGGCACCCGGCTGCCGGTCGTCGGCGAGGCGGGCGACGCGGTCCGGGTCGCGCTGCCCGGCGGCGACCAGGCGTGGCTGACGGCGGGTGAGCTGCGCGGAGGGGCCCCGCCCTCCCCGACCGGGGAGGGTCTGGTCACGACGGCGCGGCTGTTCCTGGACCGTCCCTACCTGTGGGGCGGGCGTTCCGGGTTCGGCCCGGACTGCTCGGGGCTGACCGGGCTGACCTACGCCCTGCACGGCATCACCGTCGGGCGGGACGCCTCCGACCAGTCCCGCGGCGGGCGCCCGGTCGACGACCCCGCCGACCTGCGTCCCGGTGACCTGCTGTTCTGGAACTCCCCGGCGACGCACGTCGCGATGTACGCCGGCGACGGCACGATGATCGAGGCCTTCGACGCGGCCACCCCGGTCCGGGTGACCCCGGTGCGGTTCGACGCGGCCTACTCCGGTGCCCGCCGGTACCTGCCGTGACCTGAACACCTGACGAGGTGTGACCGCCGCCCCGGGCGGGTCCCCCCACCGGTCGTGGATGCCTACAGTGTCCGGCGTGCCGTCGCCGACCACCCGTACCCGCGCCGACGCCTGCCCCGGCGTCGTGTCGCCGCACGCGGCGGCGGACGGGGCCCTGGCGCGGGTCCGGCTGCCCGGCGGGACGGTCACCGCGGCGGCGCTGCGTGCGGTCGCGGCGCTGGCCCGCGACGCCGGCGACGGCGCCGTCCACCTGACCTCGCGCGGGAACCTGCAGCTGCGCGGCCTCGACCCGGCCGACCCGCGCCCGGTGGAGCGGCTGACGGCGGCCGGGCTGCTGCCGTCGAGGACCCACGAGCGGGTCCGCAACGTGCTGGCCTCCCCCCTGTCGGGGATCGACGGCGGCCTCGCCGACGTCCGCGGCCTGGCCACCGTGCTCGACCGCGGCCTGTGCGGGCGCCCCACGCTGTCGGCGCTGCCCGGCCGGTTCCTGTTCGCCCTCGACGACGGCCGCGGCGACGTCGCCGCCGAGCGCCCCGACCTGTGCTGGCGGGCGCGGGGCTCCGACGGGGGCGAGCTCGTCGTGGCGGGCGAGCCGACCGGCCTCTCCTGTCCCCCCGCCGAGGCCCCCGTGCTGCTGCTCGACGCGGCCGCGGCGTTCCTCGACCTGCGGGTCGCCCACAGCGCCGACCCGGCCGCGCGGGCCTGGCGCGCCGCGGAGCTGCCCGGAGCCGCGACCGGGATCGCGGCCCGGCTCTCCGGCCGCTGGACGACGCCCGCGCCGGGACCCGGAGCCCGGTCCGCGGGCGACACCGGTGGTCGATCGGCACGTTCCCGCCGTGCGGAGGGCGGGAACGTGCTCGTCGGCGTGTCCGACGGCGGAGCACTGGGCGTCGCGCCCCTGCTCGGGCAGCTCTCGGCCGCGCAGCTCGACGTGCTGGCCGGTGAGGCCCCGGGGCTGCTGGTCACCCCGTGGCGCACCCTCGTGCTGCCCACCCCGGCAGCCGGTGCCGCCGACCGACTGGCCGGGGCGGGACTCGTCGTCGACCCCGGGCACCCCGCGCTGCGGGTGAGCGCCTGCGCCGGGTCGCCGGGCTGCGCGAAGTCCCTGGCCGACGTGCGTGCCCATGCGCTCGACCTCATCGGCCGGGGCGGCCCGCGGACGGGCGCGGGGCCGGACATGCTGCACGTCGTCGGCTGCGCCCGCCGCTGCGGCGCCCCGCACACCGCGCACCGCGACGCCGTGGCCACCGGGCCGGGCACCTACGTCATCGACGGACACACGATCACGACCGAGGAGCTCCGCTGAGCGGGTACGACTACATCACCGACGGCAACGAGATCTACCGCCGCTCGTTCGCGACGATCCGCGCGGAGACCGACCTCTCCGGGCTCCCGCCCGGCGTCGACGACATCGCCGTCCGCATGATCCACGCCTGCGGCCAGGTCGACCTCGTCGACGACATCGCCGCCTCCGACGGCGTCGTCGCGGCCGCACGCGCCGCGCTGCGGGCCGGTGCCCCGATCCTGTGCGACGCGATGATGGTCGCCTCCGGGGTGACCGCCGCCCGGCTGCCCGCGGACAACGAGGTGCTCTGCCTGCTGCGCGACGCCCGGGTGCCCGACCACGCGCGCCGGATCGGCAACACCCGGTCCGCGGCCGCGCTGGAGCTGCTCGCCGACCGCTTCGAGGGCGCGGTGCTCGCGATCGGGAACGCCCCGACCGCGCTGTTCCACGTGCTGGACCTCATCGACCGCGGCGACGCACCCCGCCCGGCCGCGATCATCGGCATCCCGGTGGGGTTCATCGGCGCCGCCGAGTCCAAGGCCGCCCTCGCCGAGCGGACCGACCTGGAGCACCTCGTCGTCCACGGCCGGCGTGGCGGGTCGGCGATCACCGCGGCGGCGCTGAACGCGTTGGCCCACGAGCAGGAGATCATCGCGTGAACGAGCGTGCGAGTGCCGCGCAGCAGCACGGCGTGACAGGCACCCTCTACGGCGTCGGCCTCGGTCCGGGCGACCCCGAGCTGACCACGATCAAGGCCGCCCGGCTCGTCCGCGACGCCGACGTGATCGCCTACCACTCGGCCCGGCACGGCCGCTCCATCGCGCGCCGGATCGCCGAACCGCACCTGTCGGGCACCGCGATCGAGGAGGCGCTGGTCTACCCGGTCACCACCGAGGCCACCGACCACCCCGGCGGCTACCAGGGTGCGATCGACGCGTTCTACACCGAGGCCGCCGCCCGGCTCGCCGCGCACCTCGACGCGGGCCGCGACGTCGTACTGCTCGCCGAGGGCGACCCGCTCTTCTACGGCTCCTACATGCACATGCACAAGAGGCTGGCCGGGCGCTACCCGACCGAGGTCGTCCCGGGGGTCACCTCGATCAGCGGCGCCGCCGCGGCGATCGGGCAGCCGCTGGTGGAGCGCGACGAGGTGCTCACCGTGCTGCCGGGCACGCTGCCCCGCGAGGAGCTCGCGAGGCGGCTCGCGGGCACCGACTCGGCGGCGGTGATGAAGCTCGGGCGCACCTTCACCACGGTCCGCGGGGCGATGGCCGACGCCGGCGTGCTCGACCGGGCCCGCTACGTCGAACGGGCCACGATGGAGGGCCAGCGGACCGGCTCGCTGTCCGACGTGGACCCCTCGGACGTGCCCTACTTCGCGATCGCCCTGGTCCCCGGTGAGGTCGCCGCCTCGGTGCCCGAGGAGGCCGTCGCGTCTGTCGTGGAGCCCGGAGGTGCGGCGGCCGAGGAGCGGTCGGTGCGCGGGCCGGGTGAGGTCGTCGTGGTCGGGACCGGTCCCGCCGGGCGGGACTGGCTGACCCCGCAGGTCGCCCGCGCCCTGTCGGAGGTGGACGACCTCGTCGGCTACGGCCCCTACCTGGACCGGGTGCCGCCGAACCCGCGCCAGGCCCGGCACGCCTCGGACAACAAGGTCGAGTCCGAGCGGGCGGCGCACGCGCTGGACCTGGCCGCGTCGGGGCGGCGGGTCGCCGTCGTCTCCGCCGGGGACCCGGGGGTGTTCGCGATGGCGACCGCGGTGCTGGAGGTGGCGGCGGAGCCGAAGTACCACGACGTCCCGGTCCGGGTGCTGCCCGGCATGTCCGCGGCGCAGGCCGTGGCGGCCGCCGTCGGTGCCCCGCTGGGGCACGACCACGCCCTGATCTCGTTGTCCGACCGGCTCAAGCCGTGGGACGTGGTCGCGGACCGGCTGCGTGCCGTGGCCGCGGCGGACCTGGCGATCGCGATCTACAACCCACGCTCGAGGGCCCGGCCGTGGCAGGTCGGCGCGGCCCGTGACGTGCTGCTGGAGCACCGTGCACCGGGGACCCCGGTGGTGCTGGGCCGCGACGTCGGCGGCGCCGGGCAGCGGATCGTCGTCACCACGCTGGGCCAACTGGACCCGGAGCAGGTCGACATGCGCACCCTGGTGGTGGTCGGCTCGTCGACGACCCGGGCGGTCGAGCGCGGCGGCACGACCGTCGTGTTCACGCCCCGGCACTACGGCCCCGGCGGCACGACGACCGACTGACCACATCCGCCGGTTGTCGACATCCTGACGGATGCCGGTTCCGCGCTAGCGTCACGCCGTGCAACTGCAGGTGCGGCGCTTCGGGCCCGACGACTGGGAGCCGGCCCGCGCGGCCCGGCTCGCCTCGCTTCGGGACGGCTTCGGTGAGGACAGCGACTTCTACCGCGAGCAGGCGTCCATGGAACCGGCCGCCTGGCGGCTGGTCCTGGCCGAGCACGTCCGCTTCGGCGCCTTCGACGGCGACCGGCCGGTCGGCACCGCCTGCTGGCGGACCGGTGACGACGGCGACGGGCAGCTCTACGGCATGTGGGTCCATCCCGACGCGCGCGGGACCGGGCTGGCCGACGCGCTCGTCGACGCCGTCGTCGCGGCCGCGCGCGAGCTCGGCTCGGCCACCCTGTCGCTGAAGGTCGAACCGGGCAACGCCCGGGCGATCGCCTTCTACCTCCGCACCGGGTTCGTCGCCGACGGCGACCCCGGCCCGGGGCTGGTCGTCATGACCCGACCCGTCTGACCGCGTCGGCGAGCCCCGGCAGGGCCGTCAGCCCGGTCAGGCCCGCTGGGAGGATCGCACCATGCGAGCAGTACGGATCACCGCGTTCGGCGCGCCGCCCGAGGTCGTGGACCTGCCGGACCCCACCCCGCCCGCGGGTGGGGTCGTCGTGCGGGTGGAGGCGACCGGGCTGTGCGCCAGCGACCGGTTCGCCTGGGCCGGGCACGACGGTGACGTGACGCTCCCCCACGTGCCCGGCCACGAGCTGGTCGGGCACGTGGTCGCGACCGGCGCCGGGGTCACCCGGTTCCGGGCCGGTGACCGGGTCACGACGCCGTTCGTCTGCGGCTGCGGTGCCTGCCCGGACTGCCGGGCGGGCCGCGCGCAGGTCTGCCCGCACCAGCAGCAGCCCGGGTTCACCCACGACGGGTCCTTCGCCGAGCTCGTCGCGCTGCACCACGCCGACCACAACCTGGTGCCGGTCCCCGACGACACCGACGCGGCCGGCGCCGCACTGCTCGGCTGCCGGGTCGCCACCGCGCACCGGGCGCTCGTCGGGCGCGGCCGGCTGACCTCCGGGGAGCGGGTCCTCGTGCTCGGAGCGGGTGGGGTCGGGCTGGCCGCGGTGCTGATCGCGTCGGCGCTGGGCGCCGAGGCGGTCGTCGCGGACCCCTCGCCCGCGGCGCGGGCCCGGGCGGTCGAGCTGGGCGCGGTCGCGGCGGTGGACACCGCGGACGGCCCGGACGCGGTGCGCGGGGCCGTCGGCGACGGCGGCGCCCGCCTCGCGGTCGAGGCCGCGGGCCGCGCGGACGCCCTGGACCTCGGCGTCCGGTCGCTGCGCAGGCACGGGACGCTGGTGCAGGTCGGTCTGCTCACCCGGGAGCCGGTGGTGCCGGTGCCGCTGATGATCGCGCACGAGCTGACCGTCACCGGCAGCCACGGCATGGCCGCGGCGGACTACCCGGAGCTGATGGCGCTCGTCGCCGACGGGCGGCTCGACCCGGGCCGGCTGGTCACCCGGCGGACCGGGCTGGACGCGCTCGCCGAGGCGCTGGCCGCGGCTCCCGAGCCGGGCGGGATCCTCGTCGGCCTGCCCCGGGACCCGGCCGCGGACCGCTTGGCCCTCCCGGTGCAGCCGGTCCCCGGGTGATCAGTCCCCGAGCAGCCGGGCCAGCGCCGCGTCCACCGTGGGCTCCACCGCGACCCCGCCGGGCAGCGGCGGCCGGTCGACGACGAGGACCGGCACCCCGCGCTCCCGGGCGGCGGTGAGCTTCGGCGCGGTCGCCGCACCGCCGGAGTCCTTGGTGACCAGCACGTGCGGGACCACGGCCCCGAACAGGGCGCGCTCGTCGTCGAGGGCGAACGGGCCCCGGTCGAGCAGCAGCTCGTGCCGGGCGGGCAGCGGGCCGTCGGGCGGGTCGACCGCGCGGATCCAGAACGCCGCGTCGACAGCCGCGAAGTGCGCCAGTCCCCCGCGGCCGGTCGTCAGCAGGACCCGCCCGGCCGGGCCGGGGAGCAGGCCGGGCAGCGCGGCCGCCGCGGCGGCGACCGAGGCGACCCGGTGCCACCGGTCCCCCGGACCGGGCGTCCAGCCCGGCCGGCGCAGCACGACCAGCGGCACCCCGGTCCCCGCGCAGGCGGCGGCCGCGTTCGCGGTCATCGTCGAGGCGAACGGATGGGTCGCGTCGAGCACCGCCGCGACCCGCTCGGCGCGCAGGTGCGCGGCCAGCCCCTCGGCACCGCCGAAGCCGCCGATGCGGACCTCGCCGTCGGGCAGGGCCGGGCTGCGCACCGCCCCGGCCAGCGACGACACGACCCGGACGTCGTCCCGGCCGGCCAGCGCGGCGGCCGCGGCCCGGCCCTCGGTCGTACCGCCGAGGACCAGCACCGTGCGGGGAGCGCTCACACCCGTCAGGGTAGGGGGATGGCGATCACGACCGTGGTGTTCGACGTCAACGAGACCCTGTCGGACCTGACCCCGATGGGGGCCCGGTTCGCCGCGCTGGGCGCTCCGGAGGAGCTCGGGCCGCTCTGGTTCGCCGCGACCCTGCGCGAGGGCATGGCGCAGGCCACCGGTGGGGAGCTGACGCCCTTCGCCGAGCTGGCGACGGCGACCGCGGCCGGGCTGCTGCGCCGGCACGGCGTCGCCGACCCCGACGCGGGCGCGCGGCACGTCGTCGACGGCTTCCTGGAGCTGCCGGTGCACGACGACGTCCACGGCGGGGTCGCGGCACTGCGGTCCGCGGGGCTGCGGCTGGTGACGCTGTCGAACGGCGCCGCGTCGGTGGCCGAGCGGCTGCTCGGCGACCACGGCCTGCGCGAGCAGTTCGACGCGGTGCTGTCGGTGGAGGACGCCGGGATCTGGAAGCCGGCTCCCGCCTCCTACGCGTACGCGCTGCGGGCCTGCGGGGTCGACGCGGCCGAGTCGGTGATGGTCGCGGTGCACCCGTGGGATCTCCACGGCGCCGCCCGGGCCGGGATGGCGACGGCCTGGCTGGACCGCCACGGCGACACCTGGCCCGGGTACCTCACCCCACCGACCTTCACCGTCGGCGCGCTGCCCGAGCTGGCCGGCCACCTGGCCTGAGCCCGCGGGACGCCGGGAGCGGTGCCGTCCGGCCCGCTCCCGTCAGACCGCCGCCAGCACCGGCTCGAACGCGATCTCGGCCGCGCCGACCAGCGCGCCGTCGCGGCCGAGCGGGGAGACCGCGAGCCGGGTCCCGCCCGCGGCCCGGCTCACCAGGCTGCGCCGGCGCAGCTCGGACCCGATCCGCTCGACCACCGAGGGCGGCAGCGCGCCGAACAGGTCGCCCAGCACGACGAGCTCGGGGGCCAGCATGTTCACCACGGTGACCAGCCCGGCGGTCATCCACCCGGCGTAGCCCTCCAGCAGCCGGTCGGCCCGGCCCGGCACGACGGCCAGGTCGCGCAGCTCCGCGACGAGCACCCCGCGCGGGGTGTCCTCGGGCAGGCCGAGCGCGCGGCACAGCGCGGGCTCGCCGACCTCGGTCTCCCAGCAGCCGTGCGAGCCGCAGAAACACTCCCGCCCGTCCGGGCGGACCATGAGGTGGCCGAGCTCGCCGACGTAGCCGCCGGTGCCGCGCAGCGGCTGCCCGCCCGACACCACGCCGCCGCCGACGCCGACGTCGGCCGAGAGGTAGACCATGTCGGCGACGTCGCGGCCGATCCCGCGCAGGTGCTCGGCGAGTGCGCCGGCCTCCGCGTCGTTGGCGACCTGCACCGGCCGGGCGAGGACGGCGGCGAGCCGGGCCCCCAGCTCGACGTCGCGCCAGCCGAGGTTGGGCGCCTCGTGCACGAAGCCGTCGGAGCGCCGCACGACGCCGGGCACCGAGACCCCGACCGCCTGCTCGGCGACGCCCAGCTCGTCGCGCAGCAGGGCGGCGGACTCGGCGAGGTGGGTGATCACCTCGCCGGGCAGCCGGGTGGTGCGGTGCAGGTTCCAGCTGTGCCGGCCCAGGATCTGGCCGCCGATGCCGACCATCGCCAGCGCGACCTGCTCGACCCGGATGTCGACGGCGAGCACCACCGCCGCCTGCGGGTCGGGCAGCACCAGCAGCGACGGCCGCCCGGCCCCGGAGCGCTGGGCCGGGACGGCCTCGGTGACGACGCCCGCCTCGGCGAGCCCGTCCACCACCGCCTTGATCGTGCTGCGGTTGAGGCCGAGCTCGCCGGCCAGCGTCGCGCGGGTGCAGGGACCCTCGACGTGCAGCCGGCGCAACAGGACGGCCCGGTTGTGCCGGCGCGCGTCGTCGGGTCGGGTCCCCGATCCGGGCTGGGTCATGTCACCGGCCGCTGGCCGCCGCCCGGCGCCGTGACGCCACGTCGACACCGGCCGCGAGCAGCAGCACCAGGCCGGTCACCACGAACACGACCGCGGCGGGCTGCTTGAGCAGGCCCAGACCGTTCTGCACCGTGGCGAGCACCGTGCCGCCGATGACGGCGTTGCTGATGCGGCCGCGGCCGCCGAACAGCGACGTGCCGCCGATGACCGCGGCGCCGACCGCGAACAGCAGGGTGTTGCCGCCACCGGCCGCCGGGTTGACCGACCCGATCTTCGACGAATAGACGATCGCGCCGATCGCGGCGAAGGCGGTGGAGATGACGAACACCGACGCCCGGATGCGGGCGACGTCGATGCCGGCCCGGCGCGCGGCCTCCCGGTTGCCGCCGACGGCGTAGACGTGACGGCCGAACCGGGTCCGGTCGAGCACCCAGGTGCCCGCGACGAGCAGCACCAGCACGACCGGGACGACGTAGGGGATCCCGGCGATCGCGATGACGCCGGGCGAGCGGTCCTGCACGAGTGCGAACGTCACCAGCCCGCCGAGCACCACCACCGCTCCGATCTTGAGTGCGACCAGCCCCGTCGGCGGCGCGACCAGCCCGCCGCGGAGCCGGGTCCGCAGGCGCACCACCTGGACGGCCGCGTAGCCGCCGGCGACGACCACGAACAGCACCCAGGACGCCGTGACCGAGAGATTGCCGTTCGCCACGGCGTTGATCAAGGGGTCGCGCAGCGCGATGGTGCCGCCGTCGCCGATGAGCTGCAGGATCACGCCCTGCCACGTGATGAACAACGCCAGCGTCACGACGAACGACGGCATCCCGATCCGGGCCACGAGGAACCCGGTGAGGCAGCCGATCACCACCCCGACGCCGACGGCGAGCCCCATCACGGTGAACGCGTTCGCCGGGACCCCGATCACGAGCACGACCGCGGTGAGCAGGCTGATCACCGACCCGGCCCACACCCGGACCAGCGCGGCGAGCACGGCACCGGCCAGCATCACCGCCACGAGCAGCACGAACACGGTGGTGCCGGTGGCGCCGAGCACGTTGCCGTCGCTCATCAGGTGCAGCGCCATCAGCGCCGCCGCCAGCCCGGACGCCGTACCGGCGGCCAGGTCGATCTCCCCGGTGAGCAGCACGAACACCAGGCCCATCGCGATGATGGTCGGGCCGGCGCCCTGCTGGAGCAGGTTCGCCAGGTTGAGCAGGCTCGGGAAGGTGCCGCCCGAGTCCAGCACGCTGAACAGCACGAACAGCGCGGCCAGGCCGAGCAGCGCCGGCAGCGAGCCCAGGTCACCGCCACGCAGGCCGCGCAGGTACGCCGTGATCGCCTCGCGGGTGGTGCGGGCGGTGGTGTCGATGCCGAAGTCGGCGGCCCGGTTACCGGGGTTCGCCCGGCGGGCCGCGCTCTGCTCCTGCTCGGGCGCGGGCGTCCGTTCGGTCACGGTGTCTCCTCCCGGGCCGGCGGGGCCGGACGGATCGGGGTGGGGGGCCATCAGGTCACCGCCTGCTCGGGCCGCGGCAGCCCGAGCTCGCCGGAGCGGCCCGCGGTGATGAGCTGGACGACGTCGGAGTGGGTGACCTCGCGGGTCGGGACCTGCGCGACCATCCGGCCGAGGTAGAGGCAGGCGATCCGGTCGGACACCTCGAACACGTCGGCCATGTTGTGGCTGATGAGCACGACGCCGAGGCCCTGCTCGGCCAGCCGTCGCACGAGGTCGAGCACCTGGCGGGTCTGGGCGACGCCGAGCGCCGCGGTCGGCTCGTCGAGCAGCACGACGCGCGAGTCCCAGAGCACCGCCTTGGCGATGGCGACGGTCTGGCGCTGCCCGCCGGACAGCGACGCGACCGGGGTCCGGACCGAGGTGACGGTGCGGACCGAGAGCGACGCGAGGGTGTCGCGGGCGGCCTGCTCCATCGAGCCCTCGTCGAGCATCCAGGAGCGGCCGCGCTCGCGGCCGAGGAACATGTTCTGGACGATGTCGAGGTTGTCGGCCAGCGCGAGGTCCTGGTAGACGACCTCGATGCCGAGCCGGGAGGCGTCCGACGGCCCGGTGACGGTCACCGGCGCCCCTTCGAACAGGACCTCGCCGGAGTCGATCGGGTGGATACCCGCGACGCACTTGACCAGGGTGGACTTGCCCGCGCCGTTGTCGCCGACGAGCGCGGTGACCTCGCCGGCGCGCACGGTCAGGTCGACGTCGTGCAGGACCTGCACGGCGCCGAAGCTCTTCGACACACCGCGCAGGGAGAGGATGGGGTCGGCCACTTCGGGCACCTTCCACGTGGGCGTCGGCCGGGCCGCGGCGGGGTCTCCGCCGCGGCCCGGTCCGGCTGCGGGTCCTACTTGATGCCGAGCTGGCCGCAGGCGGCCTGGGTCTCGGCGTTGCAGATCTCCGAGGCCTTGACGTAGCCGGCGTCGGTGACCTTCTTGACCGAGTCCTTGGTGATGAGCTGCGGCTCGAGCAGCACCGACTTGACGTCGCGGTTGCCCTTCGGGTCCTCGACCGTCTGGGTGGCGACGCCGTCGGCGGCCGCGGTGTCGCCCTTGGCCAGGGCACCGGCGAGCTTCGCGGCGGCCTCGGCCTCCTGCTCGATCGGCTTGAACACCGTCATGTACTGGTCCCCGCGCAGGATCGCGGCGAGCCCGTCGGCGGTGGCGTCCTGGCCGGTGACCACGACCTTGCCGTTCAGGCCGTACTTGGCCAGCACCGTGACGATGGCGCCGGCGAGGCCGTCGTTGGCGGCGACGACGCCGTCGACCTTGCCGCCGTTGCCGGTGAGGATCTGCTCGAAGGTGGTGCCACCGACCTGGTTGTCCCACTTGTCGATCTTCTGGCTCTGCACCAGCTTCAGCGCCCCGGACTCGTACTTGGGCTTCAGCACGGTCTGCTGGCCGTTGTAGAACAGGGTCGCGTTGTTGTCGGTCGGCGCGCCCTCGATCTCGATGACCTGGGCGCCCGGCTTGTCGCCGATGCCCTGGACCAGGCCCTCGCCCTGCAGGGCGCCGACCTTCTCGTTGTCGAAGGAGACGTAGTAGTCGCTGACGCCGCCGAGGTTGAGCCGGTCGTAGTCGATGACCGGGATGCCCTGGGCCTTGGCCTTCTGGGCGACGGCGGTCCCGCCGTCGCTGCTGATCGAGGCGATGATCATGACCTTGACGCCGCTGGAGATCATGCCGTCGGCCAGGGTGGAGAACTTCTGCTCGTCGCCCTGGGCGTTCTGGATGTCGGGGTCCATGCCCTGGGCGCGCAGCGCCTTGTCCAGCATGGGCTTGTCGAAGCCCTCCCAGCGGGCCGAGGAGTCGGTCTCGGGGAGGATCACCCCGACCTTCACCCCGCCGCCGGACCCGCCGGACCCGCCGCCGGCGGCCTCCCCGCCGCCGCCGGCGCTGTTCTGTCCGCAGCCCGCGACGGCCAGCAGCAGGCCGAGACCCGCCGCCGCGACCGCCCGACGCAGCCGGGGACCGCGCCCCGTGTTCCGTGCCCCCATCGGGGTCTCCCTCCACCACGTTGTGGACCGCTCGCATGATCACGAACGGGTGAATGTTGCGAGCGCCAACGTATTGGGCGGAACCGGTTCCGCGACAGCCTTCTGAATCGAGACAGTTCCCGTTTCGTCATCACAATCCGGTCACGAACATCGACTTTGTTGCCCTGCGGCACGATCCGGACGGCCGCCACGGCACCAGAACGCGCCGTGGCGGGCGGTGACCACCGCTCCCCCGCCCCCGGGGTCGGGCCCGCCTCAGCCGCGCAGGGTCTCCAGCAGGTCCGCCTCGACCGCGGCCAGGGTCGGGTCGGTACGGCTGCGCGGCCGCCCGGCGTCGACGACGACCTCCCGCACCACGGTCGCCGGGCGCGGCGAGAAGACCAGCACCCGGTCCGAGAGCAGGACCGCCTCCCGCACGTCGTGGGTGATCAGGACCGTCGTCCAGCCGTAGCGGGCGCGCACCGACTCCAGCCAGTCCTGCATCGCGGTCCGGGTGAGCGCGTCCAGCGCGCCGAACGGCTCGTCGAGCAGCAGTACCTCGCGCCCCCCGACGACGGTGCGCAGCAGCGCCGCGCGCTGGCGCATGCCGCCCGACAGCGCACCCGGGCGGGCGTCCTCGAAGCCCGCGAGCCCGAACGGCTCGAACAGCGCGCGGGCACGCTCGCGGGCCTCGCGGCGCCCCACGCCGGCGACCTCCAGCCCGAGGGTGGTGTTGTCGAGCACGGTGCGCCACGGGAACAGGAGGTCCTGCTGGGGCATCAGGCCGAACGGGGCGCCGCGCACCGGGCCGCCGTCGACCTCGATCCCGCCGGTCACCGTCGCCCCGTCGAGGATGCCCGCCAGGGCCCCCAACAGCGTCGACTTGCCGCATCCCGACGGCCCGACGAGCGACACGAACTCCCCCGGCGCGACGTCCAGGCTCACCCCGGACAGCACCGGCAGGTCGCCGTAGGAGACCGACAGGTCGCGCACCACGACCTTCACCGCGCACCGTGCCCGTCGTGGTCGGCCACGTACCAGGGCGTGACCAGGCGCTGGAGCAGGAAGGTCAGCGCGAACAGCGTCACCGACAGCACCGCGGTCACGCCGACGGCGGCGAGCACCAGGTCGGTGCGGAACTGGTTCTTCTGCAGCTGCATGAAGATGCCCAGGCCGGCCCGGGCGCCGACGTACTCGGCGAAGATCGCCCCGGTGACGGCGTAGGTGATCGCGATCCGCAGCGCCGTGAAGAACGACGGCAGCGCCCCGGGCAGCCGCACGTAGCGGAACCGCTGCCAGCGCGAGGCCCCCATCGACCGCAGCAGCGCGGTCGCGGACCGGTCGGTCGCGGCGAAGCCCTCGATCAGCCCGACCGCCACCGGGAAGAACGTCACCAGCGCGATGACCAGCACCTTCGGCAGCAGACCGAACCCGAACCAGATGATGAGCAGCGGGGCGATCGCGACCACCGGCAGCGTCTGCGAGGCCACCAGCAGCGGGGTCAGCGCCCGGCGCAGCCACGGCGAGAAGTCCACCGCGACCGCGGCCGCCCAGGCCAGCGCCATCGAGACGGTGAACCCGATCAGCGTCACCTGGACCGTCGGCAGCGTGTTCGCCCACAGCTCGGCCCGGAACGCCCAGCCCTGCTCGACCACCCGCAGCGGCGAGGGCAGCACCTGGGGGCGGGTGCCGGCGACGGTGACCGCGACCTGCCAGGTGACCAGCAGGGCGGTGACCAGCGCCGCGGCCGGCCACAGCCGGCGGATCACGGTGCCAGGTAGTCGTTGGTGAACCAGGTCGAGAAGTCCGGCTTCTGCCGCACCGGGGCGCCGTCCGGCCCCGCGACGGTGCCGGTGTCGTAGAGGAATCCGGAGAACCCGGCCCACTGCTGCGGGGTCTGGAACCCGACGCGGCCCTGCGTGTCGCGCAGGAAGCGCTCGCTGAGCATCCGTGCGCCCCGGTCGACCAGCGCGTCGGAGGTGAACGCGCCGGGGTTGGCCTCCTTCAGCATCCGGGCCGCGGTCGCCGGGTCCTGCGCGGCCAGCGCGTAGCCCTTCTGGACGGCCTGCACGAACGCGCGGGCCCGGTCGGGGTTGTCGCGCAGCCAGGTCGAGTTGCCCAGCAGCAGCACGTTGTAGGAGTCCGGGAAGCCGTAGTCGGTGTAGCGGAAGGTGCGGATCGGCTCGCCCCGCAGCTGCGCCTCGATGCCCTCGACGTTGACGAACGGCTCGGTGAAGTCGGCCTGGCCGGAGTAGAGCGCCTCGTAGGCCGCGGTGGACAGGACCTCGGTGCGGAAGTCGCCGCGCCCGCCGTCGGCCCGGATCACGGCCTGCATCTTCTGGTTCTCACCGGGCCCGCCGAACCCGGCGTAGACCTTGCCGTCGAGGTCGCGCGGGCGCCGGATGTCGGTGCGGTCGGAGCGCACCGCGATCTCGGTCGCCCAGTGCTGCAGGATCGCCATCACCGAGGTGATGTCGGCGCCCGCGGCCTTCGAGAACGTGAAGGAGTCCTGGAAGCCGATGCCGAAGTCCGCGGCGCCGGAACCGACCAGGGTGTCCGGTGAGGTCTGGTTGTAGGGCAGGAACTCGACGTCGAGGCCGGCGTCGCGGAAGTAGCCCGCCTGCTGGGCGGCGAACAGCCCGATGTGGTTGGTGTTCGGCGTCCAGTCCAGGGCGACGCGGATCGGCCCGCCCCCGGCGGGGCCGCCGGGGCCGTCGGCCACGGCGCAGCCGGACAGGGCCAGCGCGAGCGCCAGCGCGACGGCGAGCGGACGGAGAGCACGTGACAGCACGGAGCGGCCTCCCTACGCCGGTGTGACCCGGATCAGGTTCGAACGGTCGGCGGCCGGTCCTGCCGCCCTCTCAGCCTCGGTGCGCGGGCTCCCGCGGTACGACCCTGAACCCTACGCGGTCCGCCGGGTCCTGCCGGGACGACGTCCGCCGCACCGGACCGGCCGGACACCCGCAGTCACCGTGGCCGTCCGATCCGGTCACCTGCGGTGATCGTCGGGACGGCCGGGCGAGCCGCCGTCCGCGGCGCGGACCACGATCGTTATCCTCGCCACCACACCCGCGACGCTGTGTCACGAACCCCGCTCGCGGGAGCTGACGCGGAAGGGACGAGATGGCGGCCTCGCTCTGGACCTCCGGCACGACCGGGCGGCCGACGCCCGACCCGGCCCCCGCCCTGGTGCGGGTCGCGTTGCAGGCCGGCGCCACCTCCGTGGCGCACGCCGACATCGCCGCGATGCTGTCCGGGATCTGTGTCGCGCTGGTGCCCGCCGCCCGGGTCGGGGGTGCGGCGCTGCTGCTGCGCGAGCCCGCCGACCCCCGCGACCCCGAGGCCCGGCGGGTGTTCGGCTCCGACACCGCCGCGCTGCGCCTGGGTGAGCTGCAGCGCCGGGCCGACGCCGGGCCGGGCCCCGCCGCCGAGCGCGGCGACCGCACGCTGACCACCCCGGACCTGACCCGGTCCGGACCGCCCGAGCTGGCCGCCGCCGCGGCCGACTGCGGCCTGGTCCGCTCGCTGTCGGTGCCGGTCCCGGTCGCCGGGCGCACCGCGGGCGTCCTGCAGCTGTTCGCCCGCGGCGGGCCCGCCGACCCGCTCGGCGAGCGTCTGGTCGTCGCGCTGGCGCCGGTGGTGACCGCGCTGGCGGCCCGGCTCACCGACGTCCGCGAGCTGGCCCGGCTGCAGCTGCGCGCCGCGCCGCCGTCGGTGCCGGAACAGCCCGACGCGCTCGACCGCACCGCGCTGATCCCGGCGGCCCGCCGCTCCCCCGTGGTGCCGGTGGCGCCGCGAGTGCCCGCCCAGCGGCAGGCGCGGCACCGCAGGCACGACCAGGGCTGACCCGGGGTCAGGCTTCCGGCCGGTCCTGGCGGTCCGCACACCGTTCGAGGAGCTGCTGGTGTTCCTGCAGGTAGGCCGATACGCGCTGGCGGCTGACCCCGAACAGCCTGCCGATCCCGGCGATCGTCTCGCCCTCGCCGTGCAGCGCGACGGCCTCCTCGCGGCGGAACCGGCCACCGACGGCGCCCAGGCCGTCGAGGGTGCGGGTGAGGGTCTCCACGATCAGCGGCCGTGCCTCGCGCGGGACGATCGCCCGCCAGCTCAACCCCTGAGAGCGCAGCTCCTGCAGCTCGGCCACCCGTTCACGGGCCGAGGACAGCTCGGCGACCGACGCCTCCAGCTGGGCGGCGAGGGCGGCCAAAGCGGCGTCGGCGTCGTCCGCGGCGGCATCGCGGAGGTCCGCTCCGTCCTCGGCGTCACGCTCGGTCGTCGTCACACCATCGAGCCTACGGGGGTGGCGGCGACGGCCGGTGGGCGCGGCGTACCGTGATCCACGCAAGGGGGGTTGCTCCCTCGAACAGGGCAACCCCGACAGTGGGTGTGGAGGGCGCGCATGGGCCGGTACGACGTCGTCATCGTCGGCGGGGGATCCGCGGGGGCGGTGCTGGCCGCCCGGCTCACCGAGGAGCCCACGCGCCGGGTGCTGATGCTCGAGGCGGGCCGGCCCGACCACCGCTGGGACCCGATCATCCGGATGCCCGCCGCGCTGTCGAAGGCGTGGGGCAACCCCCGCTACGACTGGTGCTACGTCACCGAGCCCGAGGCCGGTCTGGCCGGGCGCCGGATCGCCGTCCCGCGCGGGAAGGTACTGGGCGGCAGCAGCAGCATCAACGGGATGGTCTACCAGCGGGCCCACCCGGGCGACTACGACCGCTGGTCCCGCCTGCCCGGCTGCGAGCAGTGGAGCTCGGCCCACCTGCTGCCCTACTTCCGCCGCCTGGAGCGGCGGATGTCCGAGCGCGGCACCCCGCTGACCGACGGCGGTCACGGGCCGCAGGTCCTCGAGCGCGCCCCGGCCGCGGGCCCGCTGAACGCGGCGTTCCTGGCCGCGGCGCAGCAGGCCGGGCACGCGCTGCTCGACTCCACGAACGGCCCGGTCCAGGAGGGCTTCTCCCGTACCGAGCGCACGATCTCGCGCGGGCGCCGCTTCTCGGCGACCGACGCCTGGCTGCACCCGGTCGCCGACTCGCGGCCCAACCTGACCGTCCGCACCGGCGCCCTGGTCCGCGCGCTGCGCACCGACGCCCGCGGTACCCGGGTCATCGGCGTCCGCTACCGCGCCGCCGACGGCACCCTCCGCGACGTCGACGCCGGCGAGACCCTGCTCGCCGCCGGCTCCATCGCCACCCCGCAGCTGCTCCAGGTGTCCGGCTTCGGCGACCCGGAGCACCTTGCCGGGATCGGCGTCGAGACCCGGGTGGCGCTGCCCGGGGTCGGCGCGAACCTGCAGGACCACCTCGCGGTGCACCTGCAGCACGCCTGCTCCCAGCCCATCTCGCTGGCCCCGCACCGGGCCCCGCACCGGCTGCCCGCCGCGGCGGCCCGCTGGCTCGTCTCGGGCACCGGGATCGGGGCCAGCAACCACTTCGAGATCGGCGGGTTCGCCTCCACCTCGATGGCCGGGGGCATCCCCGACGTCATGATGCTGTTCGCGCCGGTCGCGATGCGCTTCGCGCCGGACGTCCCGCCGGTCGGGCACGGCTACGAGATGCACGTCTCGGTGATGGCGGGCGACGTCCGCGGGACGGTGCGGGCGGTGTCCCGCGACACCGCCGTCCCACCGCGCCTGGTGCAGAACTACCTGGTCACCGACGGCGACCGGCGTCGCTGGGTGGAGGCCGTCGGCCTGGCCCGGGAGATCCTCACCCAGCCGGCGTTCGCGGGCCTCGACGCCGGGGAGACCTTCCCCGGCGACGGTGTCCGCTCCAACGCCGAGATCCTCGACTGGGTGTCCCGGCGCGCCCAGAACGGGCTGCACCCGACCAGCACCGCGCGGATGGGTACCGACGCCGACGCCGTCGTGGACCCGTCGACGCTGCGCGTGCACGGCACCGAGGGTCTGCGGGTCGTCGACGCGTCGATCTTCCCGGACGTGCCCAACGCCAACACCTACGGCCCGGTGGTGATGGTGGCCGAGCGGGCCGCCGACATCGTCACCGGCGCCACCCCGCTGCCCGCCGACCCGGCGCCGTCGCGGCCGGCCGGGGCGCACGGGGGCCCGGGCACCGGCCCGGAGCCGCTCGCACCGGTGTCCTGAACACCCCCGGACATGCCGAACGGGGCGGGGATCCGATCGGATCCCCGCCCCGTTCGCGGGTCTGAGTTGGGGGCGCGGGTCGCGCCCCGGGTGTCACTCCCCGGTCTGCACCTGCACCCCGGACTCACGCAGCTTGGCAGCGTGGGCATTGCCGTGGTGGTTGCAGAACAGGAGTTCCCCACCGGAGGGCAGGATCGCGCGCACCTTGGCAGCCGCACCGCAGCGGTCGCAACGGTCGGCAAGGGTCAGTTCGGGCCGGGTCAGCGTTTCGGGCTGCATAGCGGTCTCCCTCCGTCGCGGCGGCGGGCTTCGGGCGCTCGCCGCCGTATCACTGTGACGACCGCACGAGCGGCTCGCCCACACCTGTACAGACGCTCGAGGCCCCTATACGTGTTCCCGGGATGCGTCGCGACGTCCGTCACGTGTGGCGTGCGCCGCACGGTTCGGTGGCGCCGCGATGTACCCGCGGTGACCGATTGCGTATGAAGTTGACTGCGTGTGAATCATGCGGGCAACTCGCCCGACGTGCAAGCGCGCCACGGTAAATACGGTGTGTCGCGGTCTACGTTGGCCGGGTGAGTCCCCGCCCGTCGCCCGATCGTGTTCCCGCTCCGTTGCTGTTCCTGGCCGGTGGGACCTCGATGTACGTGGGGGCCGCGCTGGCCGTCGGGCTGTTCGACCGGCTCGCCCCGTCGGCGGTCGCCGAGCTGCGCCTCATCGGTGCCGCGCTGGTCCTGCTGGCGTGGCGCCGTCCCGGCCGCGACGCCTGGCGTGGCGTCCGGCTCGTCCGCGCGGGGACGTTCGGGCTGGCCACGGCGCTGATGAACGTCGCCTACTACGAGGCGATCGCTCGGCTGCCGCTCGGCACCGCGGTGGCGGTCGAGTTCACCGGCCCGGTCCTGGTCGCGGCGCTCGCCTCGCGCCGGTTCCGCGACGTCGGCGCGGTCGGCCTGGCCGCGGCGGGCGTGCTCCTCATCGCCGACGTCCGCTGGTCCGGCAGTCCCGCCGGGGTGCTGTGGGCGCTGGGCGCGGCGGCGATGTGGGCGGCCTACATCGTGCTGGGCAAGCGGGTCGCGCGGGCCGGTGCCGGCATCGACGACCTGGCGACCGGGTTCACCGTGGCCGCCGTCGTCCTGGTCCCGCTGCTGTTCACCGGGGGTACGGGTGCCGCGACCGGGTTCGGCGTCGCGAACCTCGCGCCGCTCGCCGATCCGGTGGTGCTCGGCCTGTCCGTCGGGCTGGGTGTGCTCAGCTCGGTGGTCCCCTACGTGCTGGACCAGGTCGTGCTGCGCCGGGTCGGGCAGGCCCGGTTCGCGGTCCTGCTGGCGCTGCTGCCCGCCACCGCGACGCTGGTCGGGCTCGTCGTGCTCGGTCAGCTCCCGGGGCCGCTGGAGGCCGTGGGGATCGCGCTGGTCGTCGCCGCGGTGGCCCTGCGGTCCCGCGACGGCGACGAACCCGTCCCCGTCCCCGCCACGTCCGCCCGGGACCGGTCCGCCCCGTCCTGACCGTTCGGGCGGTGCCACGTCCGCTCGCCGACCCGCGGTCCGCGCGCCGACCCGCAGTCCGCTCGCCGACCCGCGGTCCGCGCGCCGACCCGCAGTCCGCGCGCCGACCCGCAGTCCGCGCGCAGATCCGCAGCCCGCGCGCAGATCCGCAGCCCGCGCGCAGATCCGCAGCCCGCGCGCAGATCCGCTCGGCGCGCGTGTCCGGACGCGCGCGCCGAGCGGATCTGCGCGCGCGGAACGGATCACCGGGTGGCCCGACGCGCCGTCGTCGCCATCGCCGCGCCGATGTCGTGGTCGTCGCGGTGGCGCGGAGGTCCCGCGGCGGTGGCGGGCCGACCCCGCCGCGCCCGCACGGGCCGCGACGGCCTCCGGGCAGGACAGGGCCCGACGGCGACACGGCGGCCCGCCACGGCGGCTCTCAGCGCCAGGACCGCAGGGTCGCGATGCGTTCCTCGAGCTGCTCGATGGTCGCCATCGCCACCGGCGGGCCGCCGCAGTGCGCCCGCAGCTCGTTATGGATCTTCCCGTGCGGCTTGCGGGTCTTGTGGTTGTGCAGCGCGACCAGGGTGTTGAGCTCTTTGCGCAGCGTCTGCAGCCGCTCCCGCACGCTCTGCCCGCGCTCGGCGGCCGGCGGCGGGGTGGGCTCGGTCGCCGGGGTGGCCCGGGCCTGGGCGCCGGTGCGCGGCGAGCCCTTCGCGATCCAGTCGGCCTGCCGCTGGGACAGCAGGGTGCGCACCTGGTCGGGCTCCAGCAGCCCGGGCAGCCCGAGGTAGTCCTCCTCGTCGGCGGAGTAGGTGGCGCCCTCGTAGATCAGCTGGTCCAGCTCGGCGTCGGCGCCGAGGGAGGTGAACGCCTTCTCCTGCTCGCCGGGCTCGTCCTTGACCTTGTTGGCCTCGTTGAGCTCGGCGTCGTTCCAGACCTCCTCGGGCCGCTGCGGCTTGCCGAGGACGTGGTCGCGCTGGGCCTCCAGCTCGCTGGCCAGGCCGAGCAGCACCGGGACGCTGGGGACGAACACCGACGCGGTCTCGCCCTGCCGCCGCGACCGCACGAACCGGCCGATCGCCTGGGCGAAGTACAGCGGGGTGGAGGCGCTGGTGGCGTAGACGCCGACGGCCAGGCGCGGCACGTCGACACCCTCGGACACCATCCGGACCGCGACCATCCACCGCTCGGTGGAGCGGGAGAACTCCGCGATCCGGTCCGAGCCGCCCGCCTCGTCGGACAGGACGACCGCGGGCCGGACCCCGGTGATGCCGGTGAGCAGCGCGGCGTAGGCACGGGCGGCCGTCTGGTCGGTGGCGATCACGAGGCCGCCCGCGTCGGGCATGCCGCCGTCGCGGTGGCTCTGCAGGCGCCGGTCGGCCGCGGCGAGCACCGCGGGCATCCAGTCCCCCGAGGGGTCCAGCGCGGTCCGCCAGGCCATCGCGGTCTGCTCGCGGGTCAGCGGCTCCCCCAGCCGGGCGGAGATCTCCTCGCCCGCGCTGGTGCGCCAGTTGGACGTACCGGAGTAGGCCAGGAAGACGACCGGCCGGACCACGTTGTCGGCCAGCGCCTCGGCGTAGCCGTACTGGTGGTCGGCCCGGCTGCGCGGGGCGCCCTCGGCGTCGGGGACGTACTCGACGAACGGGATCGGGTTGTCGTCGGAGCGGAACGGCGTCCCGGTCAGGGCGAGGCGCCGGGTGGCGGGCTCGAACGCCTCGTAGACGCCCTCGCCCCAGCTCTTGGCGTCGCCCGCGTGGTGGATCTCGTCGAGGATCACCAGCATCCGGCGGTTCTCGGTGCGGTTGCGGTGCAGCATCGGGTGCGCGGCGACGCCGGCGTAGGTGATCGCGATGCCCTGGTAGTCCCGCGAGGTACCGCCCGCGGAGTTGCGGAACTCCGGGTCGAGCGCGACGCCGGCGGCCGCGGCCGACTCGGCCCACTGGTACTTCAGGTGCTCGGTCGGGGTGACGACGGTGATCGCGTCGACGACCCGGTCGCGCAGCAGCTCCGACGCGACGCGCAGGGCGAAGGTCGTCTTGCCCGCACCCGGGGTCGCGACCGCGAGGAAGTCCCGCGGCGAGGTCGCGAGGTAGCGGGCGAGAGCGCTGCGCTGCCACGCACGCAGCGGGCGGGTCTCGGGCGACACGAGCTGGGTCTGCGACACACGTCTCCCCTGGTCCGTGGGTCGTTCCCGGGCGGGAACCGGCGATCCCCGGCAGGTCCGCGCGTCGACGCCGACCGGGCTGCGGGGCGCAGATCAGGGTAGCCGGGGGCCGCACCGTCACCGCCCGGTGGGCGGGCCCGGGGTCTCCCCGGCGGCGACGGGCCAGGTCAGCCCCGGGGCTGCCGCGGACGGCGGGCGGTGAGGACGAACGCGGGCGGGACGTTGGCGAGCACCGTGCGGCCGTGCACGACCTCCTCGAACGCCGCGGCGAGCCGCCGCCGGAGCCGCCGGGCGGGCGGCAGGGCCAGGGTCACCGAGTAGCCGAACTGGGTCAGGGCGCCGTCGGGGTGCAGGCAGCCGGCGACGACGTCGGTCAGCCAGGGCTCGTCGCGCGGGTAGGCCGCCCACGGCAGCCCGGAGACCACGACGTCGGCGCCGCCGAGCCCGCGGGCGGCGAGCAGCGCGGGCAACTCGGCCGCGTCGGCGACGGCGACGTCGAGCCCGGGGTGGCGGGCCCGCAGCAGCGCGGCCAGTCGCGGGTTCAGCTCGACGGCCAGGTGGTGGCCGCGGCCGCCGAGCCGCTCGGCGACGACGTCGGTGAACGCCCCGGTGCCCGGCCCCAGCTCGACGACGACCGGGTCCCCGGTCGCGGGGACCGGTGCGGTGGCGGCGAGGGCCAGCGCCCGGGAGCTCGGCAGCGCCGACGCCGTGCGCAGCGGGTCGCGCAGGAACTCCCGCAGGAACGCACCCGTCCCGGCCGGGGACGCCTGCGGGGACGGGGTGGACGGGGCGACGGTGCTCATCGGGCTCCGGGGTCTCGTGCGGCGCGACCGGGTCACCGTGCCGGTCCGGTCCGAACGCCGTTCGACGACGGGGTGAACGCGCCGCGACCGGTGGCGGTGGCGGTGGGGATGATGGAGGTGATGAGCGAGCGCGACCGCACCCCAGCCGACGCCGGCCCCCTCGCCCTGCCCGCGGCGGGACTGCGGCTGGCGGCCGCGGTGTCCGCCCGGCCGCTGCTGCTCCTGCGCCGCGGCGGCGACTGGGTCGCCGAGCTGGGCCGGGTCGGGCTGGGCCGCTCCGCCCTCGCCCCGGACGTGCCGGCCGGTCCGGTCGCGCCGGTGGCGCGGTGCGCGGCCCAGGTGCTGCTCGCGACGACCGGGGCGGTCTCCGGGCTGCTCGACGACGCCGTCGCGAGCCCGGACGTGCCGCTGCCCGCCGCGGACGCCGAGCGGCTGCGCGCGACCCTCGCCGGGCTGACCGCCCTCCTGCTCCCCGGCCCGGGTCCCCTCGTGATCACCGGATCGGAAGGGAACGGTGCCATCGACGGCACCGATCCCTGCCGGGACGACGATCACGGTCGGGTCGCCCCGGAGGCCACTGCTGCCCCAGGCCCCGGCCCGACCATGATCACCGGGTCGGAGGGGAACGATGCCACGATCACCGGGTCGGAGGGGAACGATGCCACGGACGGCACCGAACCCCTCCCGGACGACGATCACGGTCGGGTCGGCCTCGGGACCGCAGGCACCCAGGACTCCCCGGCAGCGGCCGAGGTCGCCGACCGGGTCTTCACACCCCCCGGCGCCGACACCCCGTCGGTCCCCTTCGACACCGGCGCCCGCGACGCCCGGGGCGGCCCCGTCCCCGGCCGCGACGTCGCCGCCACGCCCGGCGCGGTCGTCCTGCGCACCCCGATGTTCGAGCTGCTGCAGTACCTGCCGCGGACCGAGAAGGTGCACGACACCCCGGTGCTGGTCGTCCCGCCTCTGGTGCACCGCTACTGGCTGGCCGACCTCGCGCCCGGGTACTCCCTGGTCGAGCACCTGCTCGGGAAGGGTCTGCAGGTGTTCGCGCTGTCCTGGCGCCCGGCGGACCCCGCCGACGCCGACCGCGACCTCGACGCGCACGCCGCCGCCGTCCTCGACGCCGTCGACGCCTGCGGGCGCATCACCCGCGCCCCGCGGGTGTCGCTGCTCGGCGTGCGCACCGGCGGGCTGCTGACCGCGGCGGTGCAGGCCCACCAGGCCGCGATCGGGCTCGACGACCGGGTCGCCGCCGTCGCCTACCTGGCGACCGTCCTCGACCAGTCCGACGCGCTGCCCGGCTTCGCCCCCGACCCGGCGACCGTCGCCGAGACCGCGGGCCTGGCCGCCCGCGACGGCGTCCTCGACGGCGCGACGGCGGTGCGGGCCTGGGCGTGGCGGCGCGGGCCGGACCGGGTGCTGCCGTGGGCGGTGCCGCACGGTGGCGGGACCGCCGACCTGGACGGGCGCGCCGCGCGGGCGATGCGGGCGTGGGTGTCCGACCTGCTGCCGCTGCCCGCCGGGCTGCACACCGACCTCGCCGCGCTGGCCGCGGCGTCCGGGGACGGCGGGGGCCCGGACCGGCCCGACGTGCGGGTCCTCGGCACCCCCGTCCGGTTCGCCGAGCTGCGTCGCGACAGCTACCTCGTCGCCGCCGACGACGACCCGGTGCAGCCCTGGACGGGCGGGTACCGCACCGCGCAGCGCCTCGGCGGAGCCTGCCGGCTCGTCCTGGCCCCCGGCGACCAGGCGGGCGCGCTGATCGCGCCGCCGTCGGTGGCGACCGGGTTCCGCGCGGCACCCTGCTCCACCGGCGACGGCGTGGCGCAGCGGTGGCGGGCCGGGGCCGAGGCCGTCGAGGGCTCCTGGTGGGACGACCTGGCCGCCTGGCTGGTCGAACGCTCCGGCACGATGCGCGACGCGCCCCCGGAGCTGGGCGGACGTCGTCTGCGCCCGCTGTTCCCGGCCCCGGGGACCTACCTGGGCGAGCCCGCCCCCGTCTGAGGGTGGGGTCCGGGATCGTCACACCCGGGGCCGTCCGCACCCCACCGCCCGGCCGTGGCACCTAGGCTCGGCGGTGATGACCACTTCCAGCTCCCGGCCCGTGGGCGGCGCGGGCCTCGAGGAGCACGACGTGCTCGTCGGCGGCCGTGCCCTGCGCGTCGTGCGTCGCCCCGCCTCCGGCCCGGGCCCCCGCCGCACCCCGCTGCTGCTGTGCAACGGCATCGGCGCCGCCACCGACGTGCTCGACCCGCTGGTCGCGGCGCTGCCCGCGGACCTCGACGTCATCCGGTTCGACCCGCCGGGCATCGGCGGGTCGGCGGTGCCGCGGATGCCGTACCACCTGACGTGGATGGCGCACCGGCTCGGGCAGGTGCTGACGAAGCTGGGTGTGCGGGAGGCCGACGTCCTGGGGTTCTCCTGGGGCGGGATGCTCGCCCAGCAGCTGGCGATCAGCCGTCGCCGCCGGGTGCGCAAGCTCGTGCTGGCCGCGACCGGTCCGGGGGCGCTGATGATCCCGGCGTCGCCGCGGGTGATGGCGGTCATGACCTCGCCGAAGCGCCACCAGGACCCGTCCTACGTCGACGCCGTCGCCGCCCGCATCTACGGCGGCTCGCTGCGCGACCACCCGGAACGGGCCGCGGAGGCGCTCGGCGCGGGGGCCCGGCGCGGCCCGATGCGCGGCTACTACTACCAGCTGATGGCGCTCTCGGGCTGGACCAGCCTGCCGCTGCTGCCGGCGATCACCGCGGACACCCTGATCATCGCCGGCGACGACGACCCGATCGTCCCGCGCGGCAACGCCACGATGCTGCACCGCGGGATCCGCCGCTCCCGGATCAGCCGCTACCCCGGCGGCCACCTGGAGCTGCTGCTCGACCCGGAGCCGTTCGCGGCGGAGATCGACGCCTTCCTGCGGTCCTGACCCCGCCACCGCGGCCCCGGCCGAGCGGGACCGCGCGGGTGGCCGCACGATGGCCGGGTGGTGACCCCCGCACGGACGACCGGTGAACGCACGACGCCCGCACGCCCGGCCCGGGACGCCGTCCTGCGCCCGTGGCGCGGCCCGGCGGACTCCGCCGCACTGGCCGCGCTCGACGACGGCGCCCCGGGCATCGGCGTCGCCTGCGGACCGGAGTGGCACGACGACGCCGCGGCCAACCCGGCGCGGCTGCACCTGCTCCTGGAACGCCCGGGCGAGCCCGGCCCGGCGGGCTACGCCGTGCTGGCCGCACCCCGCGGCCCGGAACCGGGGGTCGAGCTGCACCGGCTCGTGGTCCACCGCGACCGGCGCGGCACCGGGGCCGGGCGGGCCCTGCTCGGTGCCGCCCTCGCCGTCGCCGGGGTACCCGGAGCGACCGGCGACACCCCCGGCGGACCGCCGTGGGCGGGCCCGGGGCGGCTGTGGCTCGAGGTGGCCGCGGACAACGTCGCGGCGCTGGCGCTCTACCGGTCGGCCGGGATGGTCACCGAGACCGTGCTGCGCACGGTGCCCGGCGACCCGTCCTCCACCCCGCTGCGGCTGCTGCTCGCGCGGGACTGAGGGGTCTCACTCGCCGTCGCCGCCACCCGGGGGGAGCCCCTCGAAGATCTCCTTGCACTGCGGGCACACCGGCGATCCCGGCTTGGGCGACTTGGTCACCGGGAACGTCTCGCCGCACAGCGCCACGACCATGTTCCCCAGGACCGCGCTCTCGGCGATCCGGTCCTTCTTGACGTAGTGGAACATGTCCGGCCGGTCGTCACCGGTCTTGTCGGTGGTCTCGGGCCGGGTGTCGACCTCGGGCAGCGTCGTCGTGGACATGGCGTCCATGATGCCCGAGACCGGCCTCAGGGCGGGGAGGCGGTGCCGCCTCCCGTGGTCCCCGTGGGCTGTTCGTCGTCGGTGCTGGGCCGGGGGCCGGCGGGATCGTCGCCGCCCTGGTCGATCACCGGACGCGGCCCGGTCTCGATCGCCCGGTGGTCCTGCCGGTGCCGGTTGGGCGTCTCCGCCTTGCGCGGCAGCCGGTCGTTCGCGATGAGCACCGCGATCCACGGCAACGGCACCGAGATCGCGAGCAGGGCCACCGCGACCCACGGGATCTGGTAGAAGACGCCGGCGAGGATCATGCACGGGATCCGCATGCCCATCGTCCACTTGTAGCGCCGCTTGCGGATCTCCAGTTCCTCTTCGTAGGACATCTGCGCGTCCGTGATGAGAACGGGGTCCACGCGTCGCCGCTCAGCCACTGTCGAACCACCTCCCTTTCCATGGTGACACCCCTACGCGATCCCCGCGCGGGCGCCCGCCGGCCGCCTCGCGCACACCCGCGGGCCCGCCGTCGACGGTGGGGTCGAGCGTCTCCCAGCGGCGCAGCCGCGCGGCGAGCAGCCGCGACCACCAGACGACGTCGTCCGGGGTCGCCGCGATCGACAGTCCGGCCGCGGGCAGCCGCTCCCGCAGGGTCTGCGCGGTGGACTCCGGATGGCCCGGGTCCCCGGTCCAGGCCAGTACCTGCACCGGCACCGTGATCCGCTCCAGGTCCTCCGGTGCGGGGAGGTCGGTGGCGGCCGCGCCGCGCAGGATCGCCGGGAGCAGCTCGGCACGCACGTCGGGCCCGGTCCGCGGGCGGCCCCGGGCGGCCGGGGGCAGGTCCGCGTCGTCGGCACCGGCGTCGAGCGCCGCGACACCGTCGGCCTCCACGGCCGACGCGGACCGCTCGTAGTCGCGGGACCGGGCGCGGCGGGTCCCCCAGGCGGTCGGCGGCAGCATGAGGGTGAGGCTGGCGAACCGGCCCGGGTCGGCCAGCGCGGCGTGCAGCAGCGTCCCGGCGCCCATCGACGGCCCGACCCCGTGCACCCGCTCCCCCGGCACGACGTGGTCGAGCAGCCCCAGCAGGTCCCGGGCCAGCGCGGGCCACCGGTAGTCCGCGGGATCGGCGGTACCACCGGAGCGGCCGTGGCCGCGCGCGTCGTAGCGCAGCAGCCGCACGCCCTCGACCCGGGAGGCGATGTCGAGCCGCATCAGGGCCTCCCGGCGACGGCTGGAGGTGAGGCCGTGCAGCGCCACCACCGCCGGACCACCGGAGGTGTCGCGGACGTCGAAGTCCAGTGTCGCCCCGGCGATCCCGAACGTGGCCATGCGCTACGCCTCCCGATCTTCGTCGGCCTAGGTTATGGCCATGCGGCTGACGAGCGTGACGCACCTGCGCCTGCCCTACGGGACGCTGCTCGGCTACGACGTCGCCGTCGGCCGGACCGGGCACCCGGTCCCGGTCTCGTTCGACCAGCGCCGCCACGTCGGCCGCGGGGACCGGCCGGGCTCGTGGATGGCGATCACCTGCCGGCTGCCCGCGGTGGACCTCGACGCGCTGGCCGGGGCCTGGCTGGCGGTGCTGCGCCGGCACGGGACGCTGCGCACGGTCTTCTCCCCCGGCCCGGACGGCCCCCGGCTGCACGAGGTGGACCTGCGTCCCGGCCGCTGGGTCACCCACCCGGTCGCGCCCGGCCAGGCCGTCGACGACGCCGTCCGCCGGATGCTCGACGAGCGCTGCACCCCCTACGCGGCGCCGTCGCACCGGCTCTGCGTGATCCTCACCGCGGACCGGCCGACGCTCGTCGTGGCCGCCGACCACGCCCACGTGGACATGTGGTCGCTGCTGGTGGTCCTGCGCGACCTCGTGCAGGGCCTGGGCGGGACGCTGCCGCCCGGGACCGTGCGCCCCTTCGCCGAGCACACCGCCGCCCTGGCCGGCCGGGAGCCCGCGCCCGACGAGGTCCGGCAGCGCTGGGCCGAGATCCTGGCCGCGGGCGGCGACGTGATGCCCCGCTTCCCGCTGCCGCTGGGCGAACTCACCCCCGCTCCCCCGGAGCGCGTCGAGGTGCGTGACGTGCTCGGCGTCGACGACTGCGCGCTGTTCGAGCGCCGGGCCCGCCGGTCCGGGGTCTCGACGCTGGCCCTGGTCACCTCGGTCATGACCCGCACCACGGGGGAGCTGGCGCACGCCCCGCTGCGCGCGGTGTTCCCCGTGCACAGCCGCTACGACGACCGCTGGCACGGCTCGGTCGGCTGGTTCATCACCAACGCGGTGATCGACGCGCGCGACCCGGATCCGCGGGCCTGCGCCGACGCCGTCCGCGAGGCCGTGCGGCTCGGCTCCTGGCCGCTCGACGACGTGCTGGCCCCGTGGGGCGGGATGCCCGAGGCGCCCGGCATGTTCGCGATCTCCTGGCTGGACCTGCGACGGCTGCCGGTGCGCATCGACCACGCCGGGCTGGACGCGCAGTACGTCAGCTCGGCGGGCGACGCCGACGGCGTGATGGTGTGGTTCATCCTCGACGAGGCGGGTCTGCACCTGCGCTGCCGCTACCCCGACACCGACGAGGCGCGGGAGAACGTCGGCGCCTGGCTGGACCGGGTCGTGGACGGCGTCCGGTCCAGCGCCCACCCGGCGGGCGCGGACGTCGTGCTGGCCGGGGACCGGCTCGTCGTCGACCGGGCCACCCGGGCCGACGTGGCGGCGGTCGTCGCGCTGCTGTCGGGTTCCGGGGACGCCGACGCCGACGACCCGGATCTCGCGCCCTACGAGGAGGCGTTCGACGCCCTGGACCGCGACCCCGGCCGGTTCCTCGCGGTCGCCCGCGCCGGCGACGGCCGGGTGGTCGCGACCGTGCAGCTGACGATCCTGCCCGGGCCCGCCCTGCGCGGCGCGACCCGGCTGCAGGTCGAGGGGCTGCGGGTCGCCGTCGGGTGGCGACGGCGCGGGGTCGGGTCGGCGCTGGTGGAGTGGGCGCACGAGCACGGGCGGGCCCGCGGCGCCGTCCTGGCGCGGGCCGGGGACACCGCCGGGGACGGGCCGCACCGGTTCCTGGCGCGGCTGGGCTACGAGCCCGACCGGGCCGGGTACACGCGGCCGCTCTGACCCCCGCCGTCGCCCGGGCCGCCGGTCAGGCGCCGTCGGGCCCGTTGCCGAGCAGCGGCTCGTCGGCGGAGCGGACCTCGGAGCCGGGCAGGCCGTCGGGGTGCTCGTCGCGGACCCGGTCCAGCGCGTCCAGCGCGATCCCGAGGTGCTTGCGCTTGCTCGCCTCGTAGAACGCCCGCGCGCCGCCGGCCAGCTTGGGCTCGGCGTGCAGCGGCTTGTCCGACACGCACAGCAGGGTCGCGTTCGGGATCCGGTAGCGGAACCCGTTGGCGGCGATCGTCGCGGACTCCATGTCCACCGCCACGGCGCGGGCCAGCCGCATCCGGTGCAGCGTCGCGGCCTGGTTGAACTCCCAGTTGCGGTTGTCGGTGGTGTGCACGACCCCCGGCCGCCAGGTCGCCTCGGCCGCGCCGAGCGCGTCCATCAGGTAGCCGTTGAGCCGGATGCTCGGGATGACCGGCACGTCGGCCGGGAGCACCTCGTCGAGCACGTGGTCGGCCCGCTGGTAGGCGGTGGCCAGCACGAAGTCGCCCAGCTCCTGGCGGTTCCGCAGGCCCCCGCAGTGCCCGATCATGATCATGGTGTCCGGGCGGAGCACGGCGAGGTGGTCGGTGACGGTCTTGGCGTTGGCCGGGCCCACGCCGATGTTCACCAGGGTCACGCCGTCGCCGTCGGCGCCCGGGTGGTGGTAGGCGGGCATCTGGACGCCGGCGCGGTCGGGCCGCTCGGCGTCGGGGAAGCGCTCCAGGAACGACTCGACGTGCATCGCGTAGTTGGTGAACAGCACGTGCCGCTGGAAGGACTCGGCGGGGGTGCCGGTGTAGTGCGAGAGGCGGTCCAGCGAGAGCGCCATGCGCTCCGGGCCGAACAGGAACAGCTTCTTGACCCGCAGGTCGAAGCGGTCCTCGTCGAGCGCGGCGAAGAACTCCGGGTCGGTGAACGCCCGGGCCGGGCGGGCCGCGCGGGCGGTGACGGTGGCCCCGGCGGCGAGCAGGCCGCGCAGCTCCCGGTGCAGGTAGCGGCGGATCGCGCACGGCCGGGCGAACTCCCCGGAGATGCGCGGGTTGTGCGTCGACCAGGGGCGCACGACCTCGAGCTCGGGGTACCAGCCGTCGTCGTAGACCGACTGGAGGGCGTCGAGCAGCCGGGCGATCTCGTGGTCGAGCTTCTCCGCCGGGACCGGCGGGCGGACCTGTTCGATCATCGCGGGCGTCACGAGACGTCCCCGTCGTCGGCGCCGTGCGCATGCAGCGCGCCCGGGGCGACGGCGACCGCCGACACGATCTCCAGCACGCGGCGGGCGAGCCCGTCGGTCAGCCGGTAGCGGACCAGCCGCCCCTCGCGGTGGGCGGTGACCATGCCGTGCGCGCGCAGCAGGCGCAGCGCGTGCGAGACGGCCGAGTCGCTCATCCCGACGGCGACGGCGAGGTCGGAGACGCAGAGGTCCCCGGCGTGCTGCAGCGCGAGCAGCAGCGACAGGCGGTTGACCTCGCCCAGGACGTCCAGGACGGTCGCGACCTCGGCCACCTTGGTGGCGTCGGCGAGCACCGCGACGGCGTCGCAGACCTGGTCCGGGTCGATCACGCGTGCGCCGGCGAGCGCCTCCGGAACCTTGTGCACGCCTGTGATGCTAGCCCTGTCGGCGGATCACTTCGCCGCAGCGGCCTTCTTCTCGCGCGCCGCGGCCTTGATCGCCTTCTTCGTGTCGCGCACCTCGAGCAGGGTCCGGGAGTCGACGACGTCGGCCGCGGAGAGCCGGGTGCCGTCGGCGCCGTAGTCCCCGGCGGCCTCCCGCCAGCCGTCCGGGGTGACCCCGTACTGCTTGCCGAGGATCGCGACGAAGATCTTCGCCTTCTGCTCGCCGTAGCCGGGCAGCGCCTTGAGCCTGCGCAGCACCTCGCGCCCGTCGGGGTCGTCGCGGGTCCAGATCGCGGCCGGGTCCCCGTCCCAGTCCTCGACGATCGCGCGGCACATCTCCTGCACCCGCCCGGCCATCGAGCCGCCGTAGCGGTGGATGGCGGGCGGGGTGGTGGCCAGCGCCGCGAACCCCTCGGGGTCGTGGTCGGCGATGACGCGCACGTCGAGCCCGCCGAGGCGCTCGTGCAGCTTCAGCGGGCCGCGGAACGCGACCTCCATCTGGATCTGCTGGTCGAGCAGCATGCCGATCAGCAGCGCGAGGGGCTCGCGTTCCAGCAGCGCGTCGGCCTCCGGTTCCTGGGCGATGCAGATCCCGCTCATGCCGCACAGGATGGCACGCGACAATGGGCGGGTGCTCCCCCATCTCGACGCCGGTGACATCGAACGCGTCCGCGGCTGCCTGCTCGACGCCGGCTACACCCCGGACGGTGTGCGCGCCCTGCTGGGCCGCTCCGCGCACGACGCACTGACCCGCGGCGAGCCGGAGCCGGCGGCCCGGGCCAGCCGCGACGGCGGGGAGCTCGGCACCCTGGTGCGGCTGTTCCTGCTGGAGGACACCGAGCCCGAGCCGGCGGTGACCGCGGCGCTCGGCGACCTGGACCCGCTGCTGGAGGGCCGGATCCTGCGCCGCACCCCGGAGGGCATCCGGGCCGCGCTGGACGTGCGCCCCTACGGCGAGGGCCCCGGCGCCGACGGCGAGCCGGGCACCGACTGGTGGGTGGTGTCCGACATCGACACCCCGGCCGCGCGGCAGGACCGCGAGCACGTCACCGGCGTCGGCGGGGCGTCGCTGACGCTGGCCGCGGCGACCGTCCGCCGCCCGGTCGGCACCCTGCTCGACCTGGGCACCGGCTGCGGGGTGCAGGCGCTGCACGGCTCCCGGCACGCGCTGCGGGTCACCGCGACCGACGTGCTGCCGCGCGCGCTGGCGCTGGCCCAGCTGTCGCTGGGGCTGTCCGGGGTGGAGGTCGACCTGCGGGAGGGCCCGTGGTTCGCCCCGGTGGCCGGGGAGCGCTTCGACCAGGTGGTGTCCAACCCGCCGTTCGTGCCGGGCCCGCCGCGGGTGGACTACGTCTACCGCGACTCCGGTGCGGCCGGGGACTCTGCGCTGGCCGGACTGCTGGGCGAGCTGCCCGGCCTGCTCAACCCGGGCGGGGTCGCGCAGCTGCTGGGGTCGTGGCTGCACGTGCGCGACGAGGACTGGCCGGACCGGGTGCGGTCCTGGCTGCCCGACGGCGTCGACGCCTGGGTCCTGCAGCGCGAGGTCGTCGACCCGGGCCTGCACGTCGGCACCTGGCAGCGCGACGCCGGGCTGGTCCCGACCTCCCGGGCGGCCCGCGAGCAGGCCGGGGCGTGGCTGGACTGGATGGCCGCCGAGCGGGTCGAGGGGGTCGGGTTCGGCTTCCTCATGCTGCGCCGCACCGACAGCGAGCCGACCGTCGTGGTCGAGGACCTGCCCGGCGAGCTGGGCGAGGGCCTGGGCCGGGAGATGACCGGCTGGCTGGACCGGGTGGACTGGCTGCGTGCCCACACCCGCGACGAGGACCTGCTCGGCGCGCGGCTGCTGCTCGCCCCGGAGACGGTGCTCGAGTCGGCCTCGTCGGTCGACCCGGACGGCGGCTGGGCCGAGCTGTCGACGACCGTGCGCCGCTGGGGCGGCCCCGGCTGGGAACACCCCGTCGACGCCCCGGCCGCGGCGCTGCTGGCCGGCTGCCGCGGCGACCTGCCGCTGTCCGAGCTGCTCGCGCTGCTGTCCTACGCCCACGACCTGCCGGTCGACGCGCTCGTCGCGGCGACGCTGCCCGCGGTGCGGGAGTTCGTCCGGCACGGCCTGCTCCAGCCCGTCGACGGCTGGCCGCACCCGGTGCCCGCGCGGACCGCGGCCGCGTCGCCGTCGGGGCCGGTCGGGTGAGGGCCGTCGTCGCCCGCGTCCGACGGGCGTCGGTGACGGTCGAGGCGCCCGACGGCACACCGCTGCGGGTGTCCGGTGAGATCGGGCCCGGGTTGCTGGTGCTGCTCGGCGTGCACGCCGACGACGTCGGCACCGACCCCGCCGCGACCGCGCGGAAGGTCGACACGATGGCCCGCAAGCTGCACGAGCTGCGCCTCCTGCGCGACGAGCGCTCGTGCGCGGACGCCGGCGCCCCGCTGCTGGTGGTCAGCCAGTTCACCCTGTACGGCGAGACCCGCAAGGGACGCAGGCCGTCCTGGTCGGCGGCGGCCCGCCCGCACGACGCCGAGCCGGTCGTCGACGCGGTGGTGGCCGCGCTGCGCGGGCGCGGCGCCACCGTCGGGACCGGGGAGTTCGGCGCGCAGATGGCCGTGGAGTCGGTCAACGACGGTCCGTTCACGGTCCTGGTCGAGGTCTGAGCCCGGTACCGGGCCCACGTCTCAGCCGTCTCTCACCGGACTCTCAGCCGGAAAGGGGACGATGGGGACATGGTCGCCTACCTGCTGTCCTGGCTGTTGGGGCTGTTCCAGCTCGTGCTGGTCGCCCGGGTCGTCGTGGACTGGATCGACGTGCTCGGCTCCGGGCGCGGCGGCGCCGTGCTCGACACCGCCCGCCGCGTCACCCACGGCCTGACCGAGCCGGTCGTCGCCCCGATCCGCCGCCGCGTCCAGCCGGTCCGGATGGGCGCGGTCGGGCTCGACCTGTCGGTGCTGATCGTGTTCGTGGCCGTGCTGCTGGCGCGGCTGGTCGTGGTGCCGCTGATCCCGTTCTGATCCGGGCCCGGGGTTAGGGGCGTGGCCCGAGCCGCAGCGCGGTGACCCGGCCGTCGTCGTCGAGGCCGGCCTCGGCCAGCCCGTCGGTGACACCGCCGTCGCGGTGCACCCGCACCGCCCACTCCGCGGTGTCGCGGGCGACCTGCTTGCGGGTCGGGTCGACGGTGAACTCCCCGTCGAGCAGCTCACCGAGGTGGGCGAGCAGCGGCACCGGGGACGGCCGCTCCCGGAACGGGGCGGTGGAGGTCAGGGTCGCGTCCGGGGTGACGGCGGCCGCGAGCGCGACCGGGTCGCCGTCGCGCACCGCCCGTTCGAAGGCCAGCGCGCCGAGGAACCGGTCGGCCGCGGCGGCACCCCGGCGCTGCAGGTGGTCCAGGAACGCGACGTCGCGGTCGATCTTGGAGGCGGCACCGAGCAGCCGGGACCGCACCGTGCCGGCCGGCATCTCCAGCACCCGGACGGTCACCTGCCGGTAGCCCGAGTCCGGGCCGAGGCTCCCGTCGGCGAGCAGCCGGTCGATCGTCTCGATGAACCCGAGCTCCTGGTTGAGCGACAGGTTGCCGGCCAGTGCGTTGCGCCGGTCGGCGATCTCGATCGGGCTGCGCGGCTCGCCGTCGATCTCCGACGGGTTGATCTGCACGACCCACAGCTCGTCGGGGTCGGCGTCGAGCAGGTCGCGGGTGGGCGGGTTCTGCGAGAACAGCCCGTCCCAGTAGACGCCGCCCGCGATGTGCACCGCGCGGAACAGGGTGGGGATCGCGGCCGAGGCGAGCACGGTCTCGGCGGTCACGGTGTCGGTGCGGCTGGAGAACGCCCGGAACTCCCCCGTCAGCACGTCGACGGCGCCGAGCAGCAGCAGCGGCGCGGCGCCTGCCGGGTCCGGACCGATGGCGGCGAAGTCCACGTGCCGTGAGACCAGGTCGAGGAACTGGCGGGTGCCGTCGAACGGGCGCGGCACCAGGTACGGGGCGCCTGCCGGGACGAGCCCGAGCCCCTGCAGCGCGCCCGCCGTCACCACGCCCAGGTTGGTCAGGCGCTCCAGCGGGGTGCGGGCGGCGTTGTCGGCCCAGAACTCCTCCAGCGCCGTCGCCGCGGCCTCGCGCCGGTCGGGGGTCTGGCCGTCGCGCAGCCGGTCCCAGGCGACGAGTGCGCAGATCGCGCCGCCCGAGGTGCCCGAGATCGCGACGACCTCGGCCGGGTCCGCGGCGGAGCCGAGCGCGTCCGAGCGCAGCAGCCGGGCCAGGACGCCCGCGGTGAACGCGGTGTGGCTGCCCCCGCCCTGGCAGGCGATCGCGATGCGGCGGGGCCGGGTGCGGGGGCTCATGGGGCCACCCTCGCGCGGACCGGTGGGTAGGGACAGCGCGACCCGGTCACACACGACGACGGCCCCCACCCGGGGGCCGGGCGGGGGCCGTCGTCGCGCGGGGTCACTTGCCGGCGGCGCTCCGGGTGGCGCGCGCGGTCTTCTCCGCGGCGGCCTCGGTGCTCCGCCCGGCGTGCTCGGTCACGGCCTCGGCGGCCTTGGTCGCCTGCTCGGTGACCTGGTCGAACACCGAGGTGCCCGCACCGACGACGGTACGGGCGAACTCGCGCTGGTGGCCGAGCACCTGCTCGTAGAAGTCGAAGACGCGCTCGACGGCGGCACCCGCGTCGGGCAGCTGCGGGCGGTCACCGGCGCCGAACTGGCGGGCCAGGCCGCTCGCGGCCTCGGTCCACCCGCGGACGGACTCGGTGACCAGGTCCTGGCCGCGCTTGGCGATGTCGACGAACTGCTCGGTGGAGGCGGTCATCGGTACTTCCCTCCCGGGAGTCGTATCTCGGCGTGGCCGGGGCGCCGACGAGCACCCCGGCATGCCAAGAAAACTACGCACACCCGTTAAGTATGTCAAGCACGGCAGCTCAGTCCCGCTGCACGAAGCTCCGGTACACCCCCAGCAGGGCCGCCTTCTGCTCGTCGGACAGCCGCGTGTCGGATTCGATCGCGGCCTCGACACCGGGCGGTGGCGCGGCCACGGGGGCGGCCTCCTCGACCGGGGCGGCGTCGCCCGCGGTGTCCGGGTCGCCGACCGACCAGCCGGCCCGGCTGAGCATCTGGTCGGTGTTGAGGTGCAGCGCGTCGGCGATCGAGCGCAGCACCTTCAGCGACGGCTGGTGCAGCCCCCGCTCGACCTGACTGAGGTAGGCGTTGGACACCTTGGTCATCGCCGCCATCTCGCGCAGCGAGAGCTTGGCCATCTGGCGCTGCGCCCGGATGAACCCGCCCAGGGCGTTCACCTGCGCACTCCACGCGTCCTCGGCGGCCCGGCGCCCGTTCTCGCGCAGCTCGTCGGCGGCGGTCTCCCCGGCGCTCCGCGGCCGGTGCCCGCCGTGCGTGCGGGCCTCCCCCGCGCGGCTCACGGCGTCCCCACCCGGAGGGCCCCGCGCGGCGGTCGCCGGCACGCGGGCACAGAACGTACGCGGTCCATGGCGATGCATTCTCCCCGCCGGACGGCGGTTGCGCACGCATCCGATGCAGTGTCGACAGTGGACGGTACGGACCATTGTCCATCCTGGACACGGCACCGCCCCGGTGACCAGCGGTGATCACCGGGGCGGCAGCGGGGTCCGAGTGGCGGCTCAGCCGCTCAGCACGTAACGGCCGGGAGCAGGCTCCAGCGGCGGGTGCGCGTCCGACCCGATCTTCTTGGGCGCCGCGACCTCCTTGCCCGCGCGCTCGGCGATCCACGGCGTCCAGTCCTCCCACCAGGAGGCCTTGCGCTCGGTGGCGTCGTCGCGCCAGTCCTCGGCGCGGGCCGGGAGGTCGTCGCTCTCGCCGAACCAGTGCCGAGACTTCGGCGACGGCGGGTTGACCACGCCGGCGATGTGCCCGGAGTTCGACAGCACGAACCGCACCGTGCCGCCGAGCTTCGACGCCCCGGTGTAGACCGACTTCCAGGGCGCGATGTGGTCCGACTCGGCCGTGACGATGTAGCTGTCGGGCCGGATGTCGGCCACGTCGAGCCGCTCCCCCGCGAGCTCCAGCTTGCCCTCGGCGAAACGGTTCTCCAGGTACAGCGTGCGCAGGTACTCGGTCTGCATCGCGGCCGGCATGCGGGTGGAGTCGGAGTTCCAGGTCAGCATGTCGAACGGCTTCGGGTCCTCGCCGAGCATCCAGTCGTTGACGACGTAGTTCCAGACCAGGTCGGTGGCCCGCAGCAGGTCGAAGGTCGTCTTCATGCTGGTGGCGGGCAGGTACCCGTCCTTGCGCATGCTCCGCTCGAGCCGGTCCACCGTCTTCTCGTCGGTGAACACGCCCAGCTGGCCCGGGCCGGAGTAGTCGAGCAGCGTGTTCATCAGGGTCAGCGAGTTGACGCGCTGGTCGCCCTTGGCCTCCAGCCACGCCGTCATCGCGGCGGAGAGCGCGCCGCCCAGGCAGAGCCCGGCGACGTTGACCGTGTCCCGGCCGGTGATCTCGCGGACGACCTCCAGGGCCGTGACCGGGCCCTCCTGCAGGTAGTCGCTCATTGTCACGTCGGCCAGCGACGAGTCCGGGTTGCGGTAGCTGATCATGAAGACGGTGTGGCCGTGCTGCACCGCCCACTCCACCAGCGACTTCTGCGGCGCGAGGTCCATGATGTAGTACTTGTTGATCCACGGCGGGCTCATGAGCAGCGGGATCTCGTGCACCTTGTCCGTCTGCGGCTCGTACTGGATGAGCTCGATCAGCCGGTTGCGGAAGACCACGTGGCCCGGGGTGACCGCGAGGTCCTTGCCCACCTGGAAGGCGCCGGGCGTGACCTGGCGCGGCATCCCCTGGTTCTGCACGGCGTCGCGCAGCATGTTGCGCGCGCCCCGCACGATGTTCAGCCCGCCGGTCTCGACGATCTTCTTCGGCCAGGCCGGGTTGGTGACGACCGCGTTCGGCGGGGCCAGCGCCTCGACGATCTGGCCGACCAGCCAGTCCAGCTTGCGGCGCGCGGTCGGCGAGACGCGGGCGGCCTGCGACAGCTCGGTCAGCCGGTCGGCGAGCAGGCTGTGCTCCTGACGGGCCAGGTAGTACCAGGCGTTGCCCTCCCAGGCCGGGTCGGCGTAGCGCTTGTCCTTCTCGGGCAGCGACGCCGGACCGGTGGTCGTCCGGCCGACGGCGCGCGCGGCCGCGGCGGACACGGCCTTGGCCGAGTCGACGCCGAAGCCCAGCCCGGTGCGCAGCACCGCGCCGGGCCGGGTGGCCAGCGAGCGGGCGGCCTCGCCGAGCGCCCCGCCGAAGCCGACCGGGTCGACCTTCGCGGCGAGCCCCTCGGGGCTGGCGAGCTCACGCAGGTCCCGCACGAGGCCGGCCGCCTGCCGTCGTAGCACCTCCGCGGCCTGGTTCGACGCGGCGGCGCTGCCGTTCTCGGACTCGGGCTGGGGTACGGGCTGCGTGGTCACTGTTCGTCACTCCTGACGGCCGGTTCGGTCTCCGTGCCTGGGTTCCCGCGCTCCCCGAGGGAACGGAAGGCGCAACGGGATGGACACATGGTGACCGCGTACTCACCGGTAGGCAGCCCCGGATTGTTGTAAGGCCTCTCACCTGCGCTAAGCGAAGCAAGCACTACTCCGGAGTAGGCCAGCGCTTGCTTGACATACCGATCGCGTTTTACCGTTCGGTAACCCGGATAGCCCCCGGTCATCAGAGTTGATGGGAGAGGCCCATGAGCACGGCGATCACCCGACGGTCCGCACCCTCCAGGGAGCACGGACCGCGTGCCCTTCCCGACACCCCCGTGGCCGCGGCCACCGGGAGCGACGACCGGCCGGACCCCCTCCGGTACCTCGTGTCGTACAACACCCGGAACCTGACCAAGGTGGTGGCCGAGGTCGGCCGGGCCACCGGCGCCTACTGGATCGACGCGGTCCAGCGGATCGCCCGGCCCGGCGACGCCGCCCGGCGCGGGCTGCTGTGGATCTCGGCGATGGCCGACCGCCGCGAGCCGACCTGGCACCTGGCCAACGAGGTCGTGCTGTCGACGCCGTTCGCGTCGCTGCGTGACTTCACCGCCGCCGAGCACCGCGACGACGACGTGGTCCCCACCCTGGTGCTGCCGCCCCAGGCCGGGCACTCCTCGACCGTCGTGGACTACTCGCCGCAGCAGAGCCAGATCGCCATGATCCGCGCCTCGGGCCTGACGAAGGTCTACGCGCTGGACTGGCGGCCCGCCACGACCGCGACGAAGAACGTCACGATCACCGACTACCTCGAGGTGATCGACCGGTCCATCCGGCGGATGGGCGGGAAGGCCAACCTGGTGGGCGACTGCCAGGGCGGCTGGCTGGCGACGATCTACGCCGCGCTGCACCCGGACCGGGTGAACACCCTGACCCTGGCCGGGGCGCCGATCGACTTCCACGCCGGCGAGTCGGTGATCGCCGCCTCGACCCGGCTGATGGCGGGGACGATGGGGATGGCGCCGTACAAGGCGCTGGTCGCCGCGGGCGGCGGCAACATGCCGGGCTCGGCGGTGCTGTCGAACTTCATCTCGATCCAGCCGCAGTCGGAGATCTCCCGGCAGCTGCAGCTGCTGGAGAACATCGACGACCCCACCCACGTCGAGCGCTACCGGGTGTTCGAGGACTGGTTCAAGTACACCCAGGACATCCCCGGCGCGTTCTACCTGTGGCTGGTGGAGAACCTGTTCTGGAAGAACCGGCTGATCAAGGGCACGCTCACCGTCGACGGCCGGACCGTCGACATGGGGGCGATCGACTGCCCGCTGCTGCTGCTGGCGGGCTCCGCGGACCACATCACCCCGGCCCCGCAGCTGTTCGCGGCGGCGGAGAAGGTCGGGACCCCGGCCGCGGACGTCACCTACCGGACGGCGACCGCGGGCCACCTGGGGCTGTTCATGGGCCGTGACGCGCTGCGCCACGACTGGCCGGTGCTGATGGAGACCGTCTACGGCCACTCGGTGCCGTCGAAGAAGGACACCGGGGCCGGCAAGGCGTCGCGGCGGCGCAGCAGCGTCCGCGCCGTGGCCGACCCGCGGGACACCCCGCGGGTGCCCGCGCCCTGACCGGTACGCCCGGCGGGGTCGCTCTCTAAGAGGACCCTGAGAGAACCGCAACTGCATGTGACCGACGACACGGCCCCGCAGGCACATTTCCCGGCCTGCGGGGCCGCGTCGTGGGAACGATCCCCGGAACGGATGCGTTGACCCCGTACAGGGCAAGCGGTGAGGCCCATCAATCGCCCGCCGCAGCCCGCGCAGGGGAGGAAATGCACATGACGGTGACCACGACCGCTCCGGCCGTACCCGGCCCGCGCCTCACGACCGAGGCCCCCGCTCGCGCCACCGTGTCGTCGTCCGGCGCGAAGCGGACCGCCCCCACGGTCGCTCGCAGCTCCCGCCGTCGCACCGACGGCGACGGAGGCACCGCACTGGAAGCCACCGTACCCGGTGCCGCGGCCGCGGTGGCGGAGGATCTCGACGCCCAGAGTCCCGCCGCGGACCTGGTGCGCGTCTACCTCAACGGGATCGGCAAGACCGCACTGCTGACCGCGGCGCAGGAGGTCGAGCTCGCCCGGCGCATCGAGGCCGGCGTGTTCGCCCAGCACCGGCTGGACACCGCCGCCGCCGACGGCACGCTGGACGGGCTGGACCTGCAGTACCGCCGCGACCTGCGCGCGGTCGTCCGCGACGGGCTGCTGGCCAAGAACCACCTGCTGGAGGCGAACCTCCGGCTGGTGGTCTCGCTCGCCAAGCGCTACACCGGGCGCGGGATGCCGCTGCTGGACCTGATCCAGGAGGGCAACCTCGGCCTGATCCGCGCGGTGGAGAAGTTCGACTACACCAAGGGCTTCAAGTTCTCGACCTACGCGACCTGGTGGATCCGGCAGGCCATCACGCGGGGCATGGCCGACCAGGCCCGCACCATCCGGCTGCCCGTGCACCTGGTCGAGCAGGTCAACAAGCTGGCCCGGATCAAGCGGGACATGCACCAGCGCCAGGGCCGCGAGCCCAGCGACGCCGAGCTGTCGGCCGAGTCGGGGATCCCGGAGCACAAGATCCAGGACCTGCTCGACCACGCCCGCGACCCGGTGAGCCTGGACATGCCGGTCGGGTCCGAGGAGGAGGCGCCGCTCGGTGACTTCATCGAGGACGCCGAGGCGACCGACGCCGAGAACACCGTGATCTCGAGCCTGCTGCACGACGACCTCCGCCGGGTGCTGGCGACCCTGGAGGACCGCGAGCAGAAGGTCATCCGGATGCGCTTCGGCCTCGACGACGGCCAGCCGCACACGCTCGACCAGATCGGGCGCGCCTTCAAGCTCTCCCGCGAGCGGGTGCGCCAGATCGAGCGCGAGGTCATGTCGAAGCTGCGGGTCGGCGAGCGCGCCGACAAGCTGCGCGCCTACGCGAGCTGACCCGGGCCGGCCGGGCGTCCCCCCACCCGGCCCCCGGCGACGGACGGCCGGCGGAGCGATCGCTCCGCCGGCCGTTGCCGTCTCGGGCACCCCGGGGCTCCCCACGAGTTCGGGATGCACGGCACGGGGAGTTCTACCGGATCGATTCCGCAGCGGTCACGGCGACACGGTGGCGGCCGCGGCACGGCACGGCGTGTTCCCCACCACCCCGGGCCGGATCGTTGGCCGAGCGCTCCGTCCCCGCCTAGGGTCGGGTCATGTCGCGTTCCCTCCCCGGCCCGGTCACCCCCGTCGTGACCCCGGAGTCCATGCGCGACGCACTGGGCGCGTTCGCGTCCGGCGTCGTCGTCGTCACCGCGATCGGCCCGGACGGGCCCATCGGGTTCACCTGTCAGTCCTTCGCGTCGCTGTCGCTGGACCCGCCGCTGGTGAGCTTCGCGCCGTCACGCGGGTCCTCGACCTGGCCGCGCATCCGCGAGGTGGGCCGGTTCTGCGTGAACGTGCTGGCCGCCGACCACGAGCACCACAGCGCCGGGTTCGCCCGCTCCGGGGTCGACAAGTTCGCCGGGGTGACCTGGGCGGCGGCGCCGTCCGGCTCGCCGGTCCTCGAGGGCGTCGGCGCCTGGGTCGACTGCGCCCTGTGGAACGAGTACGACGGCGGCGACCACACGATCGTCGTCGCCCGGGTCGACGCGCTCGGCGCGGACCCGGACCGGCTGCCGCTGCTGTTCCACCGCGGCACCTACGCCCTCACCCCCCGGGCCGGCTCGTGAGCGGCACCGTGGGCCGGATCATCGGGGTCGTCGCGGGCCCGGAGCCGGGCGGGCGCACGGCGGCCGCCGTCGCCGGGATCCTCGCCGGCACCGGGGCCGACACCGCCCTGATCGAGCTGTCGCAGACGCCCCTCGCCGAGGTCACCGCGGCCTTCGCCGACGCCGACGCCGTCGTGTTCGGCAGCCCGGTCTACCGGGCCGGGCACACGGCGTCGCTGCGGGCGCTGCTGGAGGCCACCGAGCGCGGGAAGTGGGGCGAGAAGACCGCCCCGCTCCAGGGCAAGGCGGCCGCGGTCGTGCTGACCGGCGCGAGCGGGCACCACTTCCTCGCCGTCGACGGGCTCCGGTCGGTGTTGGCCGGGTTCTTCGCCGTCCAGGTCCTCTCCCCCGGGCTCTACCTCGACCACTCCGGCTACGTCGACCGCAACACCCTCACCGAGCAGTCCGCGGAACTCGCGGCGGCGCACGGGCGGGCACTGGCCGACCTGACCACGGCGGTACGCGGCTCCGAGGCGCTGCGGGCGATCACGCCCGTCGTCTGAGGCGGCACCGGCGCGTCACCGCCCGGCCAGGGCGGTGGCGATCCGGGCGCCCAGCGCCACGTTGTGCCGGTACACCGCGACGTTGACCTCCAGGCTGGCCTCGCCGGTCGCGGCGCGGACCCGCGCCAGCAGGAACGGGGTCGCGTCCTACCCGCCGATCCCCGCGTCGTCGAGTGCGGCGAGGGCGTCGGCCAGGGCGGCGTCGTGCAGCGCGGGCGGGAGCTGCTCGGCGGCCGGGACCGGGTTCGCCACCAGCAGAGCGCCGGGCAGGCCGAGGTCGCGGGCGGCCCGCCAGGCCGCGGCGACCTGCTCCGGGGACTCCAGCCGCTGCCCGACCCGGTGCCCGGAGTCGGCCACGTAGAAGCCGGGGAAGGCGTGCGTGCGGTACCCGGCGACGGTCACGCCGAGGGTCTCCAGCCGCTCCAGGGTGGCCGGCACGTCGAGCACCGACTTCACCCCGGCGCTGACCACGACCAGCGGCAGCGCGGCGAGCGCGGGCAGGTCGGCCGACTCGTCGAAGGTGCGCGCGGCACCGCGGTGCACCCCGCCGAGGCCGCCGGTGGCGAACACCCGGATGCCGGCCCGGTGCGCGAGGTGCACGGTCGCGGCGACCGTCGTGCCCCCGCTCGCGCCGGTGGCGACGGCGACCGGGAGGTCCCGGGCGGACAGCTTCACCACGTCCGGGGCGGTCGCCAGCCGGGCCAGCTCGTCGTCGGTCAGCCCGACGACGACCTCGCCGTCGAGCACCCCGACGGTCGCGGGGACCACCCCGAGCGCGGCCACGAGCTCCTCGGCCTCCCGGGCGACGGCGAGGTTGCGCGGCGCGGGCAGGCCGTGGGTGACGATCGTCGACTCGCACGCCAGCACCGGGCGGCCGCCGGCCAGGGCGTCGGCGACCCGCTCCCCCACCCTCACCCGGCGGCCAGTGCGCGCAGGGCGGCCTCGGCACCGTCGACGGGTGAGGTGCCGAACGCGATCACCGAGCCGGGCGCGTGCCGGTGCACCAGGTTCACCACCCGCTCGAACAGCTCCAGGCACTCCGGGGTGCGGAGCCCGCCGCCGATGAGCACGCAGTCGTAGCGGCGGGCGGTCAGCGCCGCGGTGATCCGCGGTAGCTCGCCGTCCGGGCCGACGAGGACCTCGGTCGCCTCGATCCCGGCCGCGCGGTAGCCGTCGCGGCCCCGTTCCAGGGCGGCGAGCACGGGCGCCGGGTCGTAGCCGGGGATCCGCGCCGGGTCGAAGCCGATCACCAGCAGCGTCGTCACGTCCCCGCACGCTGCTCGCCGCGGCACCGGCCGTCAACCCTGCGGCGCCGGGACCGGGGTGCGGGCTGCCGAGCGGGCACAGACCAGCGCGACCAGCGCGCCGAGCAGCGTGAACCCGGTCGCGACCAGTACGGCGACGTGCCAGCCGGCCAGCAGCTCCGGCACCGGCTCGTCGCCCGCCGGTGAGGTCAGCACCGAGGTCAGCGTGACGCCGACGGCGGCGCCCAGGTAGCGGGTGGTGTTGTTGATGCCGCTGCCGGTGCCCGCCCGGTCCGGCGGTACCGAGGCGACCGCCTCGCGGCCGAGCGTCGCGTTCACGACCCCGGTTCCGACGCCGACGACGACGAGCGCGGCCAGGACCGCCCCGGTGCCGGACCCGGTCGCGAGCAGCCCGAGCTGACCGGCCGTCATGACCAGCAGGCCGACGCCGAGGCGGACGCCGCCGGTGACCCGTTCGCTGATCCGGCGGGTGAGCAGCGCGGTCACGATGCTGGTGCCCGACCAGCCGAGCAGCAGCAGCGCCGCCGTCGCGGGGGCGGTGCCGTGCACCGGGGCGAGCAGCGCGGGCAGGTAGGAGCTCAGCGAGATGATGCCGAGCCCGGTGGCGAGGCTCGCGACCGTCGCCGCGACCAGCCCGGGATGGCGGAACAGCTCCGGCCCCGCCATCGGGTGCGCGACGACGAACTGGACGGCGACGAACCCCGCCAGCAGCGCCGCCCCGGCCACGAGCAGCACGACGGTCGTGGTGGTGACCGGCAGCCGCCGGGCCTCGGTGAGGCCGGCGAGCAGCACCGCCAGCCCGGCGGCGAGCAGCACCATCCCGGCGACGTCGACCGGGCGCGGGCGGCCGGCGGTGGACTCGGTGAGCAGCGTGCGTCCGGCGAGGGCGAGCGCCAGCCCGGAGACCGCGACGGCGAGGTAGAGCACCCGCCACGGCAGCAGGCCCGCGAGCAGCGGGCCCGCCGCGATCCCGGCGGCCAGCGCAGCGCCCCACAGGCCGGTCGCGGCCGAGCGGCGCGGGCCCGGCGGCAGCGCGTGCCCGATCAGCGCGAGGCTGCACGCGACGACCGCGGCCGCCCCGACGCCCTGCCCGATCCGGCCGGCGACGAACCCGGCGGTGCCGGTGGCGAACGCCCCGCCCGCCGAGGCCAGGGCCAGCACGACCGCGCCGGTCGTGAACACCGCGCGCCGCCCCAGCCGGTCGGCCAGGGTCCCCGCGGTCAGCAGCACCGCGGTGAGCCCCAGGCTCATCGAGCTGAGGATCCAGGAGCGCCCCGACGGCGAGGAGCCCAGGTCGGCCGCGATCGGGGCCAGGGTGGCCAGCGGCGCGGTGTAGCTGACCAGGGCCAGCGTCGTGCCGAGCGACGCCACCGCCACCGTGCGTCGGGCCACGCCGCCACCCCCGTCGTCACCGCGGACCGGTCAAGATCAGGACGGACGCTACGCCGTGCGGGCTCAGCTGGGGAGGCCGAGCAGCGCGGGCAGGTCCGCGACCGAGTCGATGACGGCGTCGGCGCCCGCCGCACGCAGCCGCAGCTCGCCGTGCGCCCCGCCCCGTACCCCGACGGCGAGCCCCGCCCCCGCCCGGACGGCGGCGTCGATGTCGGCGGTGGCGTCACCGGCCACCGCGACCTGGGTGGGCCCGGTCCCGGCCCGCCGGGCCGCGGCGTGGAGCAGGTCGGGCTCGGGCAGGCCGCGGCCGTCGACGTCGGCGGGCGACAGGACCATGTCCGTCCGCTCGGCGAACCCCAGCGCCGACACCAGCCGGTCCCGCAGCTCGGGGTCGAAGCCGCAGGTCAGGGCCACGCTCAGGCCGGCGTCGCGGAGCGCGTCGAGGGTCTGCGCGGCGCCGGGGACCGGGCGGACGCGGCCCGCGTCCAGCGCGGCGTGCAGGTGGTCGGCGAACGCGGAGTGCGCGCGGCGGGCCCGGTACATGTCGCCGTCGAGGAGCTCGCCGAGCACCGTCATGACCGGGCGGTCCATCGTCGCGCGGGCCTGCCGGTCCAGCGCCGGGTAGCAGGGACCGTCGACGCGGACCCCGGCGGCGCGCAGGCCGGCCCGCAGGCCGGCGAGCACGAGCCCGTCGTCGGCCATCGTCGTACCCGCCAGGTCGAGCACCGCCAGATGCACGGGTGAACTCCACCGCCGCCGGATGACGATCACCCGACTCCTGGTCGACATCCGGGTGAACCGGCCGCGTCACTCCGGGGCGGGCGTCACCACAGCTCGCCGTCGCGCCAGTCGCAGACCAGCGCGCGGGCCGGGTCGAGCGGCGCGTCGACGGGCAGGACGTGCACGCTGCCACGCTCGTCGGGGGTGTCGACGACACCGGTCGGCGTCAGCGCACCCAGCGGCCCGTCCCAGCGGCGCCAGCCGTGCCGGAGGTAGAGCCGGGCGGCCCGTTCGGTGGCCCCGAGCGCGCCGAGCCGGTACCCGCCGCGCACGATCCGCCCGACCTCGCTCATGAGGGCGCCGCCCAGTCCCCCGCCCCGGTGGGCCGGATCGACGGCGACGGCCTCGACGTAGCCGGTGCGCAGGGCGACGCCGTCGTGCAGCACGCGCCGGGTGACGACGGCGGCGTGGCCGACCGGCGCACACGGCGGACCGGCGAGGACGTGCACACCGCCCAGTGCGTGGTCGAACGCGTCGTCGTCGAACGGCTCCCCCGCGTCCGGGCCCCGGGCGTCGCCGGGGCCGAAGGCGGTGTCGAGCAGCCGGCGCAGGGCACGCAGGCCGGCGGGGCCGAGATCGGCGGTGCAGACGACGGTGAGGTGCACCCGGGAGATCCTTCCCGAGTGCACCCCGCCTCGCGCGCCCCGGATCAGAAGGTGGGCAGCATCCAGCCGAGGACCGGTGTCGACTGCAGGTAGACCAGGGTGCACAGCACGAGCAGCAGCCCGAGGCTCCACAGCACCGTGCGCCGGAACAGCTCGGACTCGCGGCCCGCGATGCCCACCGCCGTCGCGGCGATCGTCAGGTTCTGCGGGCTGATCATCTTGCCGACGACACCGCCGGAGGTGTTGGCCGCGACCATCAGGTGCGGGTCGAGCCCGGCCTGCTGCGCCGCGGTCTGCTGCAGGGTCGCGAACAGGGCGTTGGCCGAGGTGTCCGAGCCGGTGACCGCGGTGCCCAGCCAGCCGAGGATCGGCGAGAGGAAGGCGAACGCGGCGCCGGTCCCGGCGATCCAGGTGCCGATCACGATGGTCTGCCCGGACAGGTTCATGACGTAGGCCAGGGCCAGGACCGTCGCGACGGTGAGGAAGGCGAAGCGCATCTTGTGCGCAGTCGCGGCGAACTCCCGCAGCGCGGTGGCGGGCGACAGGCGGTAGAGCGCGGCGATCACGACGCCCGACAGCAGCAGCAGCGAGCCCGGCGAGGACAGCCACTGGAAGGTGTAGGTCGTGCTCGACACGGCCTTGCCCGCCACGCTGAGCACAGCACCGTCCAGACCCGGCCAGCCGATCTTGAGGTCGGTGCCGGACAGGAACGACGCGACCGGGGTGACCAGTTTGGCGACCGAGAACACCACGATGATGAGCAGGTAGGGCGCGAAGGCCATCAGCAGCCGGCCGGTGGTCAGCGCCTGCGCCCGCTCGGCCAGGGTGCGCTGCTCGGTGGCCAGCGACCCGCCGCCGGCGCCGGGGGTCGGCCCGGTGGCGGGGGTGTCCTCGTCGCGCTCGATGCGCAACGCGTCTATGGCCTCGGCGCCGCCCCGCGGCTGCCAGAAGCGCAGCATGACCACACCGGCCACGAGACCGGCGAGCGAGGCGACGATGTCGGTGAGCTCCACCGACAGGTACGTGGCGGCGAGCCACTGGGCGACGGCGAACGCGACACCGATGACCAGGGCGACCGGCCACACCTGCTTGACGCCACGGACCCCGTCGGCCAGGAGCACGAGCAGGATCGGGACGATGAACGCGAGCACCGGGGTCTGGTGGCCGACGACGGCGCCGATCTCGGCGTAGGGGATGCCGGTCAGGTTGCCCGCGGTGATGATCGGGGTGCCGACGGCGCCGAAGGCGACCGGGGCGGTGTTGGCGAGCAGGACGACGACGGCGGCGCGCAGCGGGGAGAACCCGAGCGCCATCAGCATGACACCGGTGATCGCGACGGGGGCGCCGAACCCGGCCAGCGCCTCCAGCAGACCCCCGAAGCAGAACGCGATGATGATCGCCTGCACGCGGGGGTCGTCGGAGATCAGGTGGAACGCCGCGCGCAGGTCCTCGAACCGGCCGGCGGCCACCGTGAGCTGGTAGAGCCAGATGGCGGTGAAGACGATCCACATGATCGGGAACAGCCCGAACACCGCGCCCTCGGTGGCCGAGAGCAGGGCCAGGTGGACCGGCATGCCGAACGCCGCGACCGCGACGACGACCGCGACGGCGAGCGCGGAGAGTCCGGCCCAGTGCGCCTTCCAGCGCAGGGCACCCAGTGTCACGAAGATCGTGACCAGGGGCAGGAGGGCCACCAGTGCGGAGAGCCAGAGGCTCCCGAGCGGCTCGAGCTGTTGCTGGAACATGGTCACTCCGCAGGATCGGCGGTGATCGGGACGGTGACCGTGTGGCGTGGGATTGCAGCGCGACACGACCCCGATGAGTGAACGGCACCGGACACTGCACAGTCAAGTAGCATTGTCAGACAAGTTGCCCTGTCAGCCAGAGATACTGTGAAATGACGATCGCGCTGCTCCCCCGGAGGCACCGATGACCGTCGAGCTCGACGTCCGCTCACTGGTGGACGCCGTCACCCGCGCCCTGCGCGAGCGGATCCTGCGGGGCGAGATCGTCCCGGGCACCCCGGTCACCGAGAAGTCGGTCTCCGACGAGTTCGCGGTCGCCCGGCCCACCGCCAAGGCCGCTGTCGAGCGGCTGGTGTTCGACGGGCTGCTCCGGCGGCAGGCGAACAAGACCGCACGGGTACCCGTGCTCACCCTCGCCGAGGTCGGCGACGTCTACTTCTCCCGGACCCTGCTGGAGCTCGGCGCGATCGAGGTCGTGGCCGCGCGCGGCGAGGTCCCCGACGACGCGCGGCTCGCCCTGGAGCGGTTCGACCTGGCCTTCGGGCGCGGCGACGTGTCCGCCGTCGTCGAGGCCGACGTCGAGTTCCACCAGGCCCTGGTCGACGCGGCGGGCAGCGCGCGGCTCTCGCGGATGTACGCCTCGCTGATGGCCGAGTTCCATCTCTGCGTGGCCCGGGTCCAGTTACTGGGCCGGCTCGACCGGTCGACCCTGGCCGCCGAGCACGCCGCCGTCCTGGCCGCGGTCGAGGCGGGCGACCCGACGCTGGCCTCGACCGAGCTGGAGGCCCACATCACCGGCGCCCGGGACCGGATCCTCGCCGTCTACGCCGCCGATTCCTGACCTTCCGGACGGTCCGGGCGAACTGAGAGCCAACCGTCAGTTATGCGTCTACGCTGGCGGACGTGACCGACACCGAGGAGTTCACGTTTCCGCTCCACATGCGCCGCGACCGGTTCCTGCCCGACGCCGAGCTGGAGCGCATCCGCGACTCCGGCGACGTCCCACGGGTGCGGACCGCGTTCGGCGCCGAGGCCTACCTCGTCACCCGCTACGACGACGTGCGGCACGTGCTCGGCGACGCCGCGACCTACTCCAACGCCGGGAGCGCCGAGCTGACCCGCCCGGACGCACCGCCGCTGTCGGAGCGCGAGCAGGAGCAGATGCGGGCCGGCCAGCTGCTGCTGCAGGACCCGCCGGAGCACACCCGGCTGCGCCGCTTCCTCACCCGCGAGTTCACCCAGCGCCGGATGGCCCGCTTGGAGCCGCGCATCACCGAGATCGTCGACGAGTACCTCGACGCGCTGGAGGCCGCCGGGCCGGGTGCCGACCTGGTCTCCCTGTTCGCCCTGCCGGTGCCGTCGATGGTCATCTGCGAGCTGCTCGGGGTGCCCTACACCGACCGCGACGAGTTCACCGCCCGGTCGACGCGCCTGCTCGACGTGTCCCTGCCCGCCGAGGAGCGACTGGCCGTGGGCCGGGAGAACCGCGCCTACATGGCCCGGCTCGTCGACGCGGCTCTGGCCGACCCGGGTGAGGACATCCTCGGCATGCTGATCCGCGAGCACGGCGAGGAGATCAGCCACGACGAGCTGGTCGGGATCGCGTCGCTGCTGCTGATCGCCGGGCACGAGACGACGTCGAACATGCTGTCGCTGGGCACCCTGGCGCTGCTGGAGGACCCGGAGCAGGCCGCGATGCTGCGCAGCGACCCCGGGCTGGCCCGGCCCGCCGTGGAGGAGCTGCTCCGGTGGCTGTCGATCGTGCACACCGGGGTGGCCCGGGTGACGACGACCGACACCGTCCTGCGCGACACCCCGATCCCGGCGCGGTCGCTGGTGATGTGCTCGCTGCCCACCGCCAACCGCGACACCGGGTCCGGGTTCGACGACCCCGCCCGGCTCGACCTCACCCGCGGCGCGGCCGGACACGTCGCGTTCGGGCACGGCGTGCACCACTGCCTGGGCGCACCGCTGGCACGGATGGAGATGGCGACGGCGTTCCCCGCCCTGCTCCGCCGCTTCCCCACCCTCGCCCCGGCCGGGCCGGTCCCGCCCGAGGCCTTCCGGGCCTACCACTTCGTCTACGGCATGCACACGCTGCCGGTGACCTGGTGAGGCCGGGCGATACCGTGCAGTGATGACCGCTTCGTCGCTCGACGGCTCCCCGGCGGGCCGTCCGCTGCGCGCCGACGCCGCCCGCAACCACCGCCGGATCGTCGACACGGCGGCCGCGGCGTTCGAGTCCGACGGAGCGGACGTCCCGCTGGAGGAGATCGCGCGCCGGGCCGGGGTCGGCGTCGCGACGCTGTACCGCCGGTTCCGGACCCGCGACGTGCTGGTGCGGGCGGTGCTGGACCAGGTGTTCGTCGCGGAGATCGAGCCGACCGCGGCCGCCGGGGACGGCGACCCCTGGGCCGACCTGGCCGGGTCACTGGGCCGGGCGGTGGAGGCGATCGCCGGACGGCGGACGATCCTGCAGCTGGCCCGCGAGGCCGGCGCGTTCGACGTCGAGTCCGCCGAGCGCTACGGCCGGACGCTGACCAGGCTGCTGGACCGGGCGCGCGAGGCGGGCGCGGTGCGCCCGGAGCTCACCCCGCGGGACCTGTCGGCGGTCCTGGTCATGGCGCTGGCCGTCGCCGAGGGGTCGGACGCGGCGGAGACGGCGTCGGGCGAGGACCGCGCCCGCTACCTGGCGCTGCTGCTCGACGGGCTGCGACCGGGCAACCCGCCGCTGCCCCCGGGCTCGGAGGAGCCCTAGCAACGATCGGGGCACGGTCGCTGTCGCGGGCGGCGCGGACCCGCTACGGTTCCGGTCGTCCGCTCGGCAACGGCGCCGGGCGGATCCGCACTCCCGCCCCCGGAACCCGGGTGGTCCCCGGGCCCGCCGGTCCGACCGGCCGCGGTGCGGGCGTCGTCCTCGGCCGCCGAACCGGCCGGGGTGCCGATTCCGCTCTCAGCCGCCGAACCGGTCGGGGTGCAGCCGTCGGGCGAGCGTCGCGACCGCGTCGGCGTTGCGGATGCCGGGGCTGATCTCGGCGAAGGTCGTGGTGAACACCCTCCCGTCGCGGACCGCGGGGACCGTGGCGAGCGCCGGGTCGTTCCGCAGCCGCTCGGCCAGCGGCTCCGCGCCCTCCGGGCCGACGTCGCGCCCGCAGCAGGCCGGGATCACGATCACGTCCGGGCTCGCCGCGACGACGCCCTCCAGGGACACGGTTCGCTGCCGGCCGGCGAGGGTGTCGAACGCCTGCCGCCCGCCCGCGGCCTCGATGATCGTCGTCGCGACGTCGCCGGTGCCGAAGACCCGCAGCTCACCGGTACTGCCCGGGGAGTTCAGCATCGCCACCCGCGGACGGTCGGTGACACCGTCGAGCCGGGCGGCGACGTCGGCGAGGGTGCCGCGCATGCCGGCGACGACCTGCGCGGCCCGATCCTCGGCGCCCAGCAGGCGCCCGAGGTCGGTGAGATCGCGTTCGACGCCGGCGAAGGACACGTCGTTGTCGCCGATGCTCTGCTGGTCGCCGCCGTCGGCGGTCGGGCAGTAGGCGCTGAACAGGAAGGTCTCCGTGCCGGTGGCACCGAGCTCGGCGCGGGTGCCGAGCCCCTCCCGGGTGAACGCGCCGGTGAAGCCGGAGACGACGAGGTCCGGGGCGACACGCAGCACCTCCTCGCGCGACGGGTACTCCTCGGGCCAGTAGCTCTGCGGCCGGAAGTCCGGGTCGAGCTGTGCCGGCAGCGGGTTGTCCAGGTAGGCCGCGCCGACCAGCCGGTCCCCCGCCCCGAGCGCGAGGACGGCCTCGATGCCGTTCTGGAACATCGCGACGACCCGCTCCGGGCGCTGCACGGGCACGTCGACGCCGCAGTTGACGACCGCGTCGGCGGCGGGGCCCGTGGCGTGGTCGCCGTGCCCGGCGGGTGCCGCGACCGGGTCACCCGCGCCGCACCCCGCGAGGAGCACCAGTCCGGCGAGCAGCGGCGCCCAGCGGCGCGGGTTCCCGATCACCGCGACAGCATAGCCACAACACCTGATCGGCTCTTCAGATGTGCGGCTCTCGTCACGGCTCGGTCCCCGCGCCGCCCGGCATCAGAGCGCGTGCTGCAGGCGCTCCGCGAGCAGCCCCACGAACCGGGACGGGTCGGCGAGCTCGCCGCCCTCGGCCAGCAGGGCCATGCCGTGCAGCAGCTCGACGGCGCCGCTCTCGTCCTTCCCCGCGGCGCGGGCGTCACGCAGCCCGGTGACCAGCGGGTGCGACGGGTTGAGCTCGAGGATCCGCTTCACCTTCGGCGGCTCCTGCCCCATCGCCCGGTACATCTTCTCCAGGGTCGGGGTCATGTCGAACTCGTCGCCGACGAGGACGGCCGGGGAGGTGGTGAGCCGGGTGGAGAGCCGGACCTCCTTGACGTCGGAGGTCAGGACCTCGGCCATCCAGGTGCAGAGGTCGGCGAACTCGGTCTGCTTCGCCGCCGCCTCCTCCTTCTCCTCGTCGGTCTGCAGGTCCACCTGGCCCTTGGCGATGGAGCGCAGCGGGGTGCCGTCGAAGCCGTCGACGGCGTCGACCCACACCTCGTCGACCGGGTCGGTGAGCAGCAAGACCTCGTAGCCCTTGTCCCGGAACGCCTCCATGTGCGGGGAGGCCTCGATCGCGGTCCGCGAGTCCCCGGTCATGTAGTAGATCGCGTCCTGGCCCTCGCGCATCCGCTGCTTGTAGGCGGCGAGCGAGGTCGGCGCGTCGGCGTCGTGGGTGGTGGCGAACGCCGAGACCCCGAGGATGGTGTCGCGGTTGTCGGCGTCGGACAGCAGTCCCTCCTTGAGCGCCCGGCCGCACTGCTCCCAGAAGGTCGCGTACTTCTCCGGCTCGTTGTCGCGCAGCGAGCCGAGCACCGACAGCACCTTCTTCACCAGGCGCCTGCGGATCGCCGAGATCTGACGGTCCTGCTGGAGGATCTCCCGCGACACGTTCAGCGAGAGGTCCGCGGCGTCGACGACGCCCTTGACGAACCGCAGGTACTCGGGGACGAGCGCCTCGCAGTCGTCCATGATGAACACGCGCCGGACGTAGAGCTGGACGCCGCGGCGGGCGTCGCGCATGTAGAGGTCCATCGGCGCGACCTTCGGCAGGAACAGCAGCGCCTGGTACTCGAAGGTGCCCTCGGCGGCGAGCCGGATCGTCTCCAGCGGCTCCTGCCAGTCGTGGCTGACGTGCCGGTAGAACTCGGCGTACTCCTCCTCGGTCACGTCCTTCTGCGGGCGGGCCCACAGCGCCTTCATCGAGTTCAGCGTCTCGGGCGCGGCGTCGTCCGCGTCCCCCGCGGTGCCGATTCCGGGAGGCATCCGGACCGGCCAGGTGATGAAGTCGGAGTAGGTCTTCACGATGCGCCGCAGCACCGAGGGGTCGGCGTAGTCGTGCAGCTGGTCCTCGGTGTCGGACGCCTTGAGGTGCAGGGTGACCGCGGTGCCCTGCGGGGCGTCGGCGACGGGCTCGATCGTGTAGGTGCCCTCACCGTCGGAGGTCCACCGCACGCCCTCGCCCGCGCCGGCCTTGCGGGTCACGAGCTCGACGCGGTCGGCGACCATGAACGAGGAGTAGAAGCCGACGCCGAACTGGCCGATCAGCTCCTGGCGGGCGTCGTCGCCGGCCTCCCGGAGCTTCGCGAGGAGCTCCGCGGTGCCCGACCGCGCGATGGTGCCGATCAGGTCGACGACCTCGTCGCGGGTCATCCCGATGCCGTTGTCGCGGACGGTGAGGGTGCGCGCCCCGGCGTCCGGCACGAGCTCGACGTGCAGGTCCTCGGTGTCGGCGCCCAGGTCCTTGTCCTGGTAGGCGGCGAGGCGGAGCTTGTCCAGCGCATCGGAGGCGTTGGAGATCAGCTCGCGCAGGAAGACGTCCTTGTTCGAGTAGATCGAGTGGATCATCAACCGCAGCAGCTGCCGGGCCTCGGCCTGGAACTCGATCGTCTCCCCGCCCGTCGTGTCGGAGTCGATCTTCTCGCTGGTCGACGGATCCGTGCTCACGTCAGTCGTCCTCTCTGGGGTCGTCACGCTGGTGCGGTCGCGATTGTGCCGAACGGCGAGCGGCCGCGCGTTCGGTGCCCGACCCTGCGCCGTCGTCGCCGGTGCGGTGACCGGTACCGTCGCCGCAGGAAACCCCCCGAACCGGACGGATCACCCTCGTGCGCACGACCCGCAGCCCGGCCCGCCGCCTCGTCGCGGTGCTGCTGCTGTCGCTGGTCGCGGCGCTCGCCCCGATCGCCGGGTCGCTGACCGCCGAGGCCGTCCCGGCCACGGCCGCGGCCTCGGTCGGGCAGGACGTCGCGCCCGCCGAGGCACCCCGGCCCGCGCTGCTGGGGCGCTCCGCGCACGACGGTCCGGTCGCCCCGGACGCGACCGGCCACCCCGGGCCCGCCCTGGACGTGCTGGTCCTCGACGCCGCCGGGCTCGGGCACGACGCGCCCGCCCCCGTCGACGACCGGACGACGGCCGCCGCCCCGGAGCCCGGGTCCGCCGCGGACGTCGGCTCGCGGGGACCGCCGCGGGCCTGACCGGACGACCCCGCCGGTCGCCACCGCCCGCCACTCCCCCGCACCACCCCGCCGTGCCCCGGTCCCGACCGGGGCGCCCGCCGCCGAGGATCCCTGTGAAGCCACGCCCCGTGCTCTGGCGGGCGCTCATCGCGCTCGCCGTGCTCGCCCTGTCCTCCGTCGTCGCGCTCACCACCGCCCCCACGCTGGGGCTGGACCTGCGCGGCGGCACCCAGATCGTCCTGGAGACCCGCGACACCCCCGAGGTCGCCGCCGACGGCGAGGCCACCGACCGCGTGCTGGAGGTGCTGCGCGGGCGCATCGACGGGCTCGGTGTCGCAGAGCCCAGCCTGGCCCGGTCCGGGGAGAACCGGATCATCGTCGAGCTCCCCGGGCTGACCGACCCCGCCGAGGCCGCGGAGACCCTCGGCCGCACCGCGCAGCTGACGATGCACCCGGTGCTCGGGATCGGCGACCCCGCCGCCGGGGGCGCTCCCGGCACCGACGAGCAGGGCCAGCCGCTCCAGCTCGGCCCGGCCGCGCTGTCCGGCGACCTGGTCGGCTCCGCGATGTCGACGCCCAACCCGCAGGGCGTCGGGCACGTCGTGAACATCAGCTTCGACGGCGAGGGCCCCGCCCGCTGGCAGTCGCTCACCGGCCAGGCCGCGTGCGCCCCGATCGGCGATCCGCAGCGGCGCATCGCGATCGTGCTCGACCAGCAGGTCATCTCCTCCCCGCAGGTCACCGAGCAGACCGCGTGCAACGTCGGCCAGATCGGCGGGCAGACCCAGATCAGCGGCAACTTCTCCCCCGAGCAGGCTTCCGAGCTGGCCGTGCTGATCGAGGGCGGCGCCCTCCCGCTGCCCGTGGAGATCATCGAGCAGCGGACCGTCGGCCCGACCCTGGGCGCCGACGCGATCTCCGCGAGCGCCTGGGCCGCGATCATCGGCTCGGCGCTGGCCGGGGCGTTCCTCATCGTGGTGTACCGGCTCGTCGGGCTGGTCGCCGTCGTCGCGCTCGGCGGGTACGCACTCGTCGCCTACGCGGTGCAGACCGGGCTCGGTGCCACGCTGACGCTGCCCGGCCTGGCCGCGTTCGTCCTCGCGGTCGGCATGGCCGTGGACGCGAACGTGCTGATCGCCGAACGGTCCCGCGAGGAGTACGCGGCGAAGCCACGCCTGGAACGTGCCTCGGAGATGGGCTACGCGAACTCGCTGTCCGCGGTCGGGGACGTCGCCGTGACCTCGCTGCTCGCCGCCGTGCTGCTGTTCGGGCTCGCCTCGGGCCCGGTCCGCGGGTTCGGCGTCACGCTGGTCATCGGTGTGGTCGTGTCGCTGTTCTCCGCCCTGGTGCTCTCGCGGCTGCTCACCCTCGCCGTGCTCAAGATCCCCGCGGTGAAGCGCAGGCCGAGGATCACCGGTATCACCGAGATCGGCCCGGTCCGGCGCCGCCTCGAGGCGAGCGACCCCGGTTTCCTGCGGCGGCCGGGGCGCTACCTCGCCGTCGCCGGTGTCGTGGTGGTGGTGATGGTGTCCGGGCTGTTCGTGCGCGGCCTGGAGCTCGGTGTCGAGTTCACCGGCGGCCGGCTGGTCGAGTTCACGACGTCGAACCCGGTGAGCGTGGAGCAGGTCCGCGACGCCGTCGGCACCACCGGGATCACCGGGCTCACCGTCACCGAGACCGGCGACGGCGCGGTCGCGCTGCGCTCCGGCGAGCTCACCGACGCCCAGGTCGGGCAGCTGCGCGAGGTCGTCGGCGCGGCGGGCGGCGGCGCGGAGGTGCTGCGCGACGAGCTCATCGGCCCCAGCCTCGGTGCCGAGCTGGCCCGCGGCGGCATCATCGCGCTCGGTGTCGCGCTCGCCGCGCAGTTCCTCTACCTCGCGTTCCGGTTCCGCTGGACGCTCGGCGCCGGCGCGGTCGCGGCGCTGCTGACCAACGTGCTCGTGGTGGTCGGGGTGTTCGCCTGGACCGGGCGCACCGCCGACGGCGTGTTCCTCGCGGCGCTGCTCACCGTCATCGGCTACTCGGTCAACGACACCGTGGTCGTGTTCGACCGCGTGCGCGAGCACTGGGCACGCAACGCGAAGGTGCCGTTCCACAGGGTCGTGGGGTCGGCGGTGCTCTCGACCCTGCCGCGGACGGTGAACACCGGCATCTCGACGCTGACGATCCTGGTCATGCTGCTGTTCCTCGGCGGGGCGACCCTCGGGGACTTCGCACTGGCGCTGATCGTGGGCATCGTGGTCGGGACGGTGTCGACGATCGTCGTCGCCGGGCCGGTGTCGATCCTGCTGCAGCAGCGCTGGACCGGGCCCGCGCCGCGGACCTCCGGAGCGAAGCAGCCGGTCGGCAAGGCGGGACGGCGGCACCCGTCGAAGGCCGACCGGGCACGGCGCCGCGCCGGCGACGGCGCGGTCGTCTGAGTGCTGCTCCCTCACGTGCGGTCGCCGAGGTCGAGGCGTTCGCCGCAGCGGTCGATCCCGGCGCGGATCATCGCGCCGTAGCCGTCGTCGGGCAGCGCCCCCACCCGGTCCCGGGCCCGGGTCAGGTGGTGGCGCGCCCGGTCGTCGTCGCCGAGGCGGCGGTGCACGTCGGCCAGGTTCAGGTGCAGCGACGGCAGGAACCCGCCGACCGTCAGCCCGGCGTGGTGGCGCTGCGCCCGCTCGTCGGTCAGCTCCTCGGCGGCGGCCAGGGCGCGCTCGTCCCACAGCAGCTCGGCGTGCGGGTCGTCCTGCACGTCGGCGGCGTAGTGGGCCAGCGTGCACCGGTGGAACGGGTCGCCGTCGGCGGTCACCTGCGCCCACAGGGCGTCGAACCGGGCGCGGGACCCGGCCCGGTCACCGGCACGGCCCGCCTCGACGGCGGCGCCGACGGCGTCCATGACGGGATCCGCGGTGACGGGCTGGTCCACGGGGGCCTCCGGTGCTCGGGGGTGGGTCGGGACGCATGCTGCACCGGACCCCCGACAGTTCCGCTCAACCGCGGGGCAGCTCCCGCCAGCGCGCCTCGACCGCGCGCCACTCGCGGTCCAGCCGTCCCGCCGCCCGTGCGCGGCCGGCGACGCCGGCGGCCGTGTACACCGCGACCAGGCCGGCCCCGCCGACGCCCAGCACCGTCGCCGACCGCAGGATCCCGGCCGTCCGGACCTCGGTCGGGTGCTCGGGGGCGGCCGGGACCCCGTCGGGGCCGATCCACAGCCCGACCGTCAACCCGGGCGCGACCCGCCCGCCGACGGTCACCGTGGCGGTCCGCACGACGCCGCGGCCGTCGGTCCAGCCGACGTCGACGGGCCCCGGTCCCGCGGTCGTCCCGAGCACGGTCGCGCTCACCCGGGTGGTCCCGGCCGCCCGGGCGGCGGCGGTCTCGGCGGCGTCGCCGACCGCGATCGCCAGCAGCAGGAGCAGTCCGGCCGCGACGGGCACGACGACCCGCCGCAGCCCGGTCAGGGCCCGCTCGACACCGTCGGGCTCGCCGGAGGGGTTCATGGGTCGAGGGTCGGCCCGTCCAGCTCCCCGGACAATGCGGAAGTTCCGCTTTCAGCCTTAGGCTGTGACAGAGACAGAGTGGATGTGGTCCGCGAGCGCCAGCACCGCGGGCCATCCCGGCGAGCTCGGCTCGAGGGCCGCGCCCCGGCACAGCGACAGCCCGCGCCGCGCCCACGGCTCCCCCAGTGCGACCACCTGCAGACGCCCGGCACGGGCCGGGACGGCGGCCGCGCGACGGGGCACGACGGCGATCCCGGCGCCCGCCTCGGCCAGCGCGACCACCGTGCCCAGGTCCGCGGCGCGGGTGCGGTACCGCGGCGCGAGCCCGGCGTCGGCCGCCTGCGCGTCGAGCGAGAGCTGCAGCGGCGACGACGCGGCCAGCCCCACCATCGGGTGCTCGGCCGCCTCGGCGAACGCGATCGTGTCCCGGCCGTCGAGCACACCGTGCCCGGCGCCGACGACGACCAGCGAGTCGTCGCACAGCGGCTCCGCCCGCAGTCCCTGCCCGGCGGCCACGTGGTCGAGCACGATCCCCAGGTCCGCCCCGCCGTCGGCGAGGGTGCGGGCGGTCTCGACACTGCGCCGCAGGGTGACGTCGACGTCGGAGTGCGGCCGGGCCAGCAGGAACGCCGTCACCGCCCGCGGCACGAGGTCGTGCATCGCCGAGCTCCCGGCGAGCAGCGACAGCGGCGCGCTCGTCGGCCGGGAGTAGGAGGCGATCGCGCCGTCGAGGCGCGCCGCCCGGTCGAGGACCTCGCGGGCGTGCCGGGCCAGGGCCCGCCCGGCCGGGGTGGTGCGGACCCCGCGCCGCTCCCGGACCAGCAGCTCGACCCCCGCGTGGCGTTCCAGGGCGCGGACCCGTGCGCTCGCCGACGGCAGGCTCAGGTTGGCCCGCGCGGCACCGCCGGTGATGGACCCCTCGGCGACGACGTGCAGGAACAGCCGCAGGTCGGTGAAGTCGTACTGCACCGGCCGAGCCTATGGCAGCTCCGTACCCTGGGTCGACACGTCCGATGCGGACGGGCACTGTCCGCGTCCGGGGTCAGGATCGTCGCCGTGACCCCTACCCTGCAGATCGCGTTCGACGCCGCCGACCCGCATGCCCTCGCGCGGTTCTGGGCGGCCGCCCTCGGCTACGAGGTGGAGGACCACACCGCCGTCGTCGACGGTCTGCTGGCCGCCGGCCACCTCGGCGAGGCCGACGTGCTCGTCGACGGCGACCGGCGCGGCTTCCGCGACGTCGCCACCGCCCGCGGGCCGGGTCCGCGGCTGTTCGTGCAGCGGGTGCCGGAGCCGAAGTCGGCCAAGAACCGGGTGCACCTGGACCTGCAGGTCGGCCCGGAGGAGGCCCCCGCGGAGGTGGAGCGCCTGGTCGCGCTCGGCGCCCGGGTGCTGTGGACGACGGCCGACCGCGGCCCGGTCACCACCACCCTGTGCGACCCCGAGGGCAACGAGTTCTGCGTGACCTGAGGTCGCCGCGACCGGCTCAGCCGGGCTCGAAGTCGTAGGTCCGCCCGCCGACCCGGAGCAGGTCGACGGCCGAGACCAGCCCGGCGTCGCCGCCGCCCTGGTTGAACCCGGCGGCGTAGGCGGTCATGTCCGGGTAGGCGGCCATGATGTCGGACAGCGTGCGCTGCTCGCCGCCGTCGCGGCACTGCCGGTAGGCGTCGACCCGGCCGATCTGCTGTGTCGTGCAGTAGGTGCCGGACCCGACGTCGTAGCGGGTCCAGGTGCCGGCCGGGGCCCGGTCGGGCAGGTAGGTGAGGACGTGCAGGTCGCCGGCCTCCAGGGTGCCGCCGTTCACGTCGACGGCGATCGCGAACGACGGCATCGCCCCGCTCGACGACGCCGGGTCGCGATACGCCCAGTAGCTCGCGTCGGTGAACCGGGACAACGGGCCGGCGACCTCGTCGGTGACGTACTGGCGCTTGTCCCCGTCGCCCGGGGTGCGCAGCTCGAGGGCGCCGCTGCCGCCGTCGGGCGGGGCACCGTGGCGGGCGGTGAACTCGCGGCTGCCGGAACCCTCGTCGAGGGTCCCGGCGAACTGGTTCGACGCCGCCGGGGTGACGGTCACCCGCCCCGACGGGCCGAACGGACCGACCGCGACGGCGGGCTGCAGCGACGCGAGCCCCACGAGCGCGACGACGGCCGCGGCCGTGGCGATCAGTCCGTTCCGTCGTCCTCGACGCATCCGCCCTCCCCGAGCCGGTCGTGGGGATCAACGACCGGGGACGCCCGGGGATACCACCCGGTTCAGGCCAGCAGCGTGCCCGGCGCCGCCTCGTAGGGCTGGAAGAAGTCGTTGGCGGGCGCCCCGGCGAGGGTGAGCACCAGCGCGGGTACCGCGACGCCGTCGATCTGCTCGCGGAGGATGTCGGCGTGCCCCGCGTGCCGGGCGAACTCCTCGACCAGGTGCACCAGGTAGTAGCGGGCGTGGATCGGCCGCGCGTCGTAGATCCCGTGCCAGGGGGCGGGCGGGGCGGTCGAGTCGCCGGCCGGGTCGGTCTTCGCGACGGTGGCGAGCAGCTCGGCCCGGACCCGGTCGAACTCCTCGACGGTCGCGGCGACGGTCTCGTCGTCGCCGACGGTGAAGCTGCCGGTGAACAGGGCGACCGCGGCCGCGTCGAGCGGCTGCTCGGTGACGTCACCGGTCAGCCGGTCCAGCGCGCCGCGCATGCAGTAGGCGGCGTGCTTGACCAGGCCACCGACGGACAGCGCGCTGCGGCACGGGGTCGCGCGGGCCTGTTCCTCGGTGAGGCCGAGGAGCGCGGAGCGGATCGCCGTGAGCTGCACGTCGATGTAGTTCAGGAGGCCGGTGACCTCGTCGTGGCGGGCGGGTGCGTACATGGGGTCCTCCGGTGCTCGGGAGCGGTTCGAGGACGACTGTGCCGCCCGATGCGGTCAGGTCCGGTCCTCGACGGCGGAGGAGCGCGTGCGGATCCGCTACCGGGCCGCGCCGATCCACGACAGCCACGCCGGCATCGCGAGCCGGGCGAGGCGGTCGTAGCCGTCGGCACCGGGGTGGGCGCCGTCCCCGTCGCGGACCCCGGTCGTCCACACCTCGTCGGCCGACAGCGCGTCGAACACGTCGACGAACGGCACCCCGGCGGCGTCGCACACCCCGTGGAACCGCGCGGTCAGGTCCCGCACCCGCCGGTTCACCGCCGCGTCCGCGATCGGCGGGGGTCCGACGACGAAGGCCGGCAGGCCCGCGGCCCCGGCCCCGGCGAGCAGCCGGGTCAGGTTCGCGACCGTGACGTCCGCCTCCATCCGGCACCGGCCGTCCTCCTCGACGCCGTCGTTCACACCGAAGGACAGGACCAGGCGCTCGTCGCACCCGGGGGCACGGCGTGCGCCCGTCTCGCGCTCCCAGCGGGCGAGGACGTCGCTGCTGGTGTCGCGGCGGATCCCCAGGTTGTAGGCGGTCGTCGGGATGCCCCGGCGCCCGACCGCCGCCACGAGGCGGCCGAACCACCCCCGGCAGTCGGGGTCGCCGACACCGGCGACGAAGGAGTCCCCCAGCGCGACGACGCGCAGGTCGCGGGTGCTGCTCACCGGCAGATCGTCACACGTGCCCGGGGCGACCACGCCGCCACGCCCCCCGTCCGCGCGGGCCCCCGGCCGGCGAGCCCGGTCCCGGAGCCGTCCGAGCGACACGGCACACCCGGGAATCCACTGGTCCGCAGGCCGTCGGCGTGATTCGCTCCCGGTCACGAGCCGTTCGGTGAGGAGTCGTCGTGATCGAACCGTCCGCAGCCCTGGGTGTCGTCGTGATCGCCCTCGGCATGGTCCTCACCCCGGGGCCGAACATGGTGTACCTGACCTCCCGGGCGATCTCGCAGGGCCGGCGCGCCGGACTCGTGTCGCTCGCCGGTACCGCAGTCGGCTTCCTCTGCTACCTCCTCGCCGCGACGGCCGGGCTCTCGGCGCTGTTCGTCGCCGTCCCCGCCGCCTACACCGCGGTGAAGATCGCGGGGGCGCTCTACCTCGCCTGGCTCGCCTGGGGCATGCTGCGCCCCGGCGGACGGTCGCCGTTCGAGGCCCGCGACCTCGCGCCCGAGCGTGATCGGCGCCTGTTCGGCATGGGGCTGCTCACGAACCTGCTGAACCCGAAGATCGCGCTGATGTACGCCGCGCTGCTGCCCCAGTTCGTCAACCCCGCCGACGGCGCCACCGGGAGCCAGCTCCTGCAGCTCGGAGCGGTCCAGATCGCCGTCGCGGTGACCGTCAACGGGCTGATCGTCCTCACCGCCGCGTCCGTCTCCGGGTTCCTGGCCGCACGGCCGCGGGCGATGACGGTCCAGCGGTGGGTGGCCGGCACCGTGCTCGGCGGGTTCGCCGTCAGGACCGCACTGGGCCCCGGCCCGGCGACGAGCTGACCCGACCCACGCGGACCACGGGAGCCGGGCCGTCCCGGTCCTCCCCGGCGCCCCGGACGGCGTGGTCACGACCTCGCGCCGGTGCCGGCCCCGTCGCGGACCGGGTGCCCGGTGGGGATCGGGCGACGGGCGGGGCTGGGGTGCGGACGAGCCGGTCTGTAAGCCGGAGACAGCGGACCCGGCGTAGTGCACAGCTTCTGACCTGCGGATTCACTCACCGCCCACCACCGGCGGGCAACGCCTGGGCAACACGGGGAGCGCAGAGCACGCCGTCCACCGCAGCCCGGGTCCGATCCTCGGAGTCCGGCCACAGGTGCGCGTAGGTGTCCAGCGTCTCGGCCGCGCTCGCGTGCCCCAACCGGGCCTGCACCGTCTTCACCGACTCCCCGTGCCGGATCAGCAGGGACGCGAAGAAGTGGCGCAGGTCGTGGAACGACGCCCCACCCGGCAGCCCCACCGCCTCCCGGGCCGGGCCCCACACCCGTTCGGAGAAGTGCGTCCGCCGGATCGGTGCCCCGCCGTCGGTGGTGAACACCAGCGCGGCCCGGGTCTCCACCGGCGCGGCGTTGCCCGCCCGGTAGGTGATCGTCTGCTCTGCGGCCGGGTAGGCGGCCAGGTGCGCGGCCAGCGCGTCGAGCACGACCCCGGGCAACGGGATCACCCGGTGCGAGGCCGGAGTCTTGGGTGGGGCCAGGTACGGGGCGCCGGTGATGACCGTGAGCTGACGGTCCACCGTGAGGGTGCGGCGCAGGAAGTCGATCCGGTCCAGGCTCACCCCGAACGCCTCGCCCTGGCGCAACCCGGTCCCGGCACCGAGCAGGACCAGCGCCCGGTACCGGGCCGGGACGGCCTCGGCCAGCGCCTCCACCATCTCCACGGCCACCGGCTCCACCCGCGCCGGTGTCGACCGGGGCAGGGTGATCCGCTCGCACGGGGTGGTGGCGATGAGCCGGTCGGCCACAGCGGCCCGCAGGACGGCGGCCAGGTAGCTGTAAACGGTCCGGGCCGTGGACGGCGCCAGGTGGGTAGTCAGCCCGGTCACCCACGCCTGCACCTCGGTGCGCCGAATCGAGCCCACCGCCCGGTCACCGAACGTCGGGTAGACCCACCGGCGCAGGTGCGTCTCGGCCTGGGCCCGGGTGGTGGGCCGGTGCGCTTGGGCCGTCCGCCACGCCTCGGCGTAGTCGGCGAGCCGGGTCTGTGCGCCGTCGGGATCGAGGTAGACACCCCGGGCCTGATCAGCGGTAACGGTCGCCAGATGGCGGGCTGCGTCGGCCTTACGGGCGAACGTCTTGTTGCGCTGGCGGCCGTCGGCCTCACGCCAGTGCACCCGCCACCGGGCTCCCTTGCCGCGCCGGTCATCCCGGGCCCACCGGTCTTCGATCGACCCGCTCACGACGTGGCCGGAGCGGTGTCGTCGGCCAGCATCCGGTAGAGCGTGGACCGGCCCACACCGAGCGTGGTGCGGATGGTCTCGACCGACTCCCCCGCGTCGCGCATCCGCCGGGCGAGCGCCACCTGATCGGCATTGAGCGCACGCGGACGCCCGGTCTGGCGCCCCCGCTCCCGGGCAGCGTCGCGCGCGGCCTCGGACCGCTCGTTGATCAGGGTCCGCTCGTACTCGGCCAGCGCCCCGAAGATGCCGACGAGCATGTTCCCGGTGGCGGTGCTCGTGTCGATCGACTCCCGCAGCGACCGCAGCACGACACCGCGCTCGGTCAGGTCGGCGACGGTGCGGATGATCCCGGACAGGGTGCGGCCCAACCGGTCGAGCGCGACCACGACCACCGTGTCACCGGTGCGCACGTAGGCGAGCAGGTCGGCCAGCCCGGTCCGGTCATCCCGGGCCCCGCTCATCTTGTCCACGAACACCCGCTCGGCACCGGCGCCGTGCAGAGCATCCAACTGCTGATCGAGGGACTGACGCTGCGTGGACACCCGCGCGTACCCCACCGTCTCACTCATACGACAAGTGTCCCAAAAGTCGGCCCGAAACGCTACAGCCTGCGCCTAGTTTCGGGACGGTCTTTCGGGAATGAGTGACCTGCGGCTACGCCTCGCCGGTGGCGTCCCGGGAGACGTGTCCCGATTCGTTCACATCGGGACGGTCACGCTCGGCAAGGTGGTCGAGCGCATCGGCCCACCCCCGCAGGTAGGCAAGTTGCACCGGGTCGGCGGTGGTGTCGGGGGCGTCCCGCACGCCGTCCACGATCGAGCGCAGGGCGGCGGCCACCTGGTCCGGGTCGGGCATGAGCCCAGTTTTTCCCACCGCCCCGGACCCGGGTACACCCCTGTACCCCTGTCTCCCCCCCTCCGGCATCTCGAAACCGGGCAGCACACCCGCCCGGATCGCGATGGCCTCCAAGTCACCGGTGGCGTACTCCAAGGCGTCGAGCACGGCGGCGACCCGGCCCCGGGCACCGCCGACCGACGACGAGAGGGTGCCTGCGGCCAACTCCTCGGTGATGTGGAACAGCCGGTCGGTCAGCGCCTCCACCTCGCCGTCGCGGAACACCAGGCGCCGGGCGTACTCGGGCGTCTCGGTCACGACCCGTAGCCCGGGTGTCGGGCGAGCACGTCGGACACCTCGGCGGCGACGTAGTCGGACCACTCGGCGCTCTCGGCCAGCCGCTGCGCCTCGGCCTCGGTCACCTCCCACGGGTCCTCCGGGTTGAACACAGGGACCTGAACATCGGCGGACAGCCGCACCGGGCCGGACCCGGCCGTTCCCGGGCCGTTGCCGTCGGAATCCGGGTCATATCGCCAGGTACCGGCCGCATCCCGGGTCCACGGGAAGTCGGGGGAGCCGGTCCACGGCGGGCTACCCACGGGGCACCGGTCCCCGGGTGCCGCTGCCGATGTGGCGGTCCACGATGCGCTCCACCATCTCCGGCGGGGACTCCGGCGCAAGGCGCCAGGTGGCGGCCCGGATGAGGTGGTCGGCCAGGTCGGACCCGGCAAAGAGCGCGGCCTGGTCGAGCGGAGCGAGGTCGGCGCGGTAGTGCCACCACCACCGGCGCAGCCCCTCCCCCGGCGGCAGGTCTGCGTCGTCGGCCTCGGGAAACCCGACCGCCCGGTCCAGGTCCCGCAGAGCGGCGGCCACGGCCGCGTGGTCGGGCGGTAGAGCGATACCCAGCTCTCGCCGGGAGTCGACGTCCCGGTCATACAAGCGGCGGAGCAGGTCGTGTGCGGCCCGCTGCGCCGGTGTCGGACGGTAGAGCGAGGTGATCATCTGTCAGTCCTCTCGTGGTGGTGGCCAGCAGAGCCGGGCGCCGGGCCCAGACCTGCGCCACGGCGTCGGCCAGGTCGTCGGCGCCCTGCTCCCGTAGCCCGGTGGTGATCGCAGCCCGGGCACCCGGGTCCAGATCGGCGTAGGCGAGCGTGCGCAGCAGCGCGGCGGTCTCCGGGTGGGTGACCGCCTCGGCCGGTGGCAGCACCCGTGCGGCGGTGTCACAGGCCCGCAGGACGGTCACCAGCGCCTCGCGGCGGGCCCGCCGGTCCGGGCGTGCCTCGGCGTCGTCCAGGGCCTCCCGGGCTCGGTCAAGGGTGTCGGCGACGACCTCGGCGAGCGCGTCGCGGTCGATCGCAGCGCGCAGGCGCCCGGCCGGGGCACCGAGCCGCAGGCACCCGGCGGCGTGCCGGTGGACGGCGGAGCGGGACAGCCCGTGTCGACCCGCCGTGTCCCGGATGGACACCCCCGACGAGACGGCACGGTCGACCGCCTCCCGGTCCGGGTGGGCGCACACCGAGCAGGTGGACGGCACGGGTCACCGTCCCGGGTCGTCGGCGACCACCGAGACGGCGCCGTCCCCACCGAGCCCGGTGATGTACGGAACCGACCCCTCCGGGGTCAGCCGCAGGTTGCGCGGCCCGGCGACCGTCTCGACCGGGTCAGGACGGAACGGTGCGGGACGGGTGACCGTCTCAGCGCCCGTGTCAGCGTCTCGCACCGTCTCCGGGTCCGTCTCGTCCACCGCGAGGTGGACGGCGCCCCACCGGGCCATCTGGCCCTGCGGGCTGAGGTCGTCGCACCAGGACTGCCCGTGCCGGTCCCGGGTGGCGGCTACCGCCTCGGCGTCGAGCACGACCCGGTCCCCCCGGGCCAGCACCCGCCCCGACAGGGTCAGCCCGTCGGTGACGGCGAGCAGGGCCAGCGGCCCGGAAACGGCCGGCATTTTTGGATCACTCACAGGTGTCTCCTCTCGTCGGTCCGGGTCTGCGCCCGGGGTGGTGTCGGTAGTGCTCGGCAGGGACCAGGTCGTGCCGGTGCCGACCCGGGTCCGGGTGACACCGAGTGCGTCGGCAGCCCGGCGCAGGGTGCGGACGGACACCCCGGCACGGGCAGCGGCGGCGGCCACCTCCCCGGCCGGGCGGGGCCCGTCGGCCAGCGCGGCGAGCACGACCCGGACCGCCTCGGCGCGGGCGCTCACGCGGGGTCCCCCGCCGGTGCCAGAGACGTCCCGGCGAGGATCGCGAGGGTGACCGGGTCGGTCTCACGATCCGTGACCGGACCCGGGTCGTACCCGGCGTCGCTCCCCGTTCCCGCTCCCAACCCGGGTACGAGCCCGGTCAGGTCCGTTCCCACGTTCCCGGTTCCCGTTCCCGTTCCCACGTTCCCACCTACGGAGTGGGAACGGTGGGAACCGGGGAACGAGGGGGTACCTCCGCCCGTTCCCGCTCCGTCGTTCCCACCGTTCCCGGGAACGACGGGAACGGAGACCGGGTCCGGGTCCGGGTCGTGACCGTCCGTAGTCGAATCGGCGTCGGCGGACGGCCACGCGGCCAGCCGCCACCGGGTCGGAGCGAACCGGGTCGTACCCGGCGTCGCCACGACGAGCCCGGCCGCGACGCACTCCTGCCCGGCCCGCGACAGCGTCGAGGACTTCAACCCGTTACCGAACGGGCCGTCGGCGATGCGGTCGTTGACCTCCGGCCCGGTCGACTCGACACCGATACCGGTCAGCGCCTCCAAGAACCGCTGACCGGCCGGTGACAGCCTCGGGCCGTCCGCGCCACCGTCACCGGCTACGTCGTCGACCACCGGCGCCGCCTCGGTGACCACGTGCAGAGGCGAGGCCAGGTCCCCCGGGTCATCGGCCCACACCCGGCGCCGCACGCGCCACGCCTGGTCGGGCACCTCCCCACCGACCACCGAGAGCACGGTGACCACATCGGTGCCGCCGTCGTGGTCGCGGTCGGCGTGGCGCGCCTTCACCTCGGCGGAGATCAGCACCCGGCCCCACTCGGCGGGACCGGCACCGGACATGCGCCCCGGCCCGGTGCCCTGGCCCCGGTTGTGGTGGTGGACGACGAGCAGTGCGGCACCGGCGTCGGTGCACAGGTGCTGTGCCGTCTCCAGAACCCTGCCCATCGAGTAGAGGTCCCGCAGGTCAGCGCCCCGCGCGGCGAGGTAGAGGGGGTCCAGGACGACGAGCACGGGCCGGTGCTCTGCCACCTGCGTGCGCATCCGCATGACATGCACCTCATCTGTCAGATGAGGCGCGCGGGTCACCACGGCCAGCGGCAGCGCGTCGGCGTCGACCCCCCGGGCAGCGCACACCGCGTCGATCCGGCGCAGGGTCGCCCGGGCCCCGCCCTCACCGGCGAACAGCAGGACCGGCCCGGCCGTGTCGACCGGCACCGCACCGAGCCACGGCGTCCCCGACGCCACGCTCACGGCCGCGTCGATCGCACACCAGGTCTTCTGCGCCTTAGGCTCGGCGGCGAGCACGCCGTACGCACCCGACGGCCACACACCCCGCAGCAGGTACCGGGGCGGGCCCTCGGCGGCCACAGCGGCCCGCAGGTCGGCGACCGACCGCATCCCGTGGCCGTCGACCTCCCCCGGCCCGGACCGCGCTGCCTGGTCCACCGCGTCGATCTCGGCCAGCCGTGCGGCCAGGTACTCGCGGCTGTCCGCCGCCCCCGACCACGTGCGCCCGGGACGGCCGTGCCGGTCGGCTTCCTCGGTCACCGAGCCGGTCAGTACCTCGGACGCCTCGCTGTAGGCCCGGGTCGTCAGCCACCTCGTGTAGCCGTCCACCACCTTGTCCGCGTACCAACGCACACCGGCAGCATCCGGGGCGTCCATCGAGGTCAGGGCGTCGTATGCCTCCCCTGCCTGCGCTTTAGACCCGGCGTCTCCCGCCGTCGACAGCAGAGCATCCCGGGTGATCATCCCGCCGGTGCGGGCGCGGTAGTCCCTCATCGCGACGAGCAGGGCCTGCATGGTCGGGTCACCACGGAGCGCCTCGTCGGGCACCCGGTCGATCTCGTCGAGCAGCGCGACGCCACCGGCCAGGACACCGGCGAGCATCTTGCCCGCGTCGGTGTCGGCGATGCGGGTCATGCCCGGTCCGCGAGGTCGTCCAAGCCGTCGGGCAGGCCGGGGTAGAGGTGGGCGGCGAGGTCGTGGCAGAGGTCGTCCGGGTAGGACTCGACGGCGGCGGCCAGCGCGTCGGTGACCTCGGGCCGCAGGACCCGGGTCAGGTGCTCGTACAGCGCGTCCGGGTCGTCCACGTGCTCGCCGACGGCGGACAGGACGTGCTCCACCGCGTCGGCGGTGACCAGGGCGGCGAGCAGGTCCCGGGCGAGTGTGGGACGGCTCAGCCGCTTGGACAGGTCCCGGGCCATCTCGCCAAAAACATTCTGATCAGGCATAATCGCTTCAGTACCTTTCTTGTTGCGCCGGATTGGCTCCCGGCACCGAGCGCCCCCGCCGGATCACTAGCGGGGGCGCTTTTCTATTGCTTGCTAGTGCTGTGACTCGATACGGCCGGATGCCAGAAACGCCGCAAACTCGGCGCGCGAGACCAGAATCCGGGCGCCCACCTTGTAGAGCGGCACCGCTCGCCGGTCGACCACACCCCTGATCCACCTGGGAGCGAGCCCGGGCCACTCGGCCTCCAACCCGCGCACGGTGAGCAGGTCAGACGGCGCACCCGGCACCGGGCGAGGCTCGGCGACCTGGGCGTAGCGGCCACCGGCAGCAGGGGGCGGAGCAGTGGTGAAACGGGGGGCGTCGGTTGTCCCTGTCGGGATCATGTGTCCTCCTATGACGGGATCAATCGAAATGGACGACCCGAATGTAAAGGACCGGAACCGTAGTGGTGAATAGCTTAACTCAGATCAATTGAATGTTGCATTTCTGTACCTGCTCACAAATGTTGACTTTCTGTACCTGCTCACAATGGTGGGGACCACCCCGACCCGGGCCCCGACGCTCTACCGGGCAGCACACCCGGCCGGTCCGGGTACGGGTCATCGCGGCGCCCCGGTAGCCCGTGACAGCGGGGACTCCCACCCGGTCCCGGGACTCCCCCACGGGCCGCTGACCTCTACCTATCCCCTCCCGGCCTCCCCGGGACTCCCCGGGCCTCCACCGGCAGCACAGAGGCCCCGTCCCGGCGCAGAGCACGCACAGACGGGGCCTCGGGTCGAGCAGAGGTCTACCGGGTCAGCAGGACGGCCAGGGCGACGAGCAGCAGGACGGCGAGCAGCAGGGCCAGCGCGACGAGCACCACCACCCGGGCAGCCCGCCGGGTGCGCCTACGGGGCGGCCAGGTCTGGCGGGGCCAGGTGGCCCGGCGTCCCCGGTGCCGTCCACGGCGGCCCATCACCGGGTCCGTCCACACCGGACACACCCGGGCACCCGGTGGGCAACGCCTGGGCAACAGCAGGGCCGTACGGGGCCGTATCCGGCCGTAAGCGCCCGGAAAGTAGTGCAACCGTGTTTGCCCTGGTCAACATGCTCATACGAGCCTCTGACCTGGGCCGGATCAGAGGGGTGCGGACGAGCCGGTCTGTAAGCCGGATCCTGTTCCCGGGCACCTCACGGTGCTCCGTTCGGCGACCATCCATCTCGGCCTGCCGTCGCCGGCAGGCTCCAGCGGTCCACCCGCAGGCTCGGGCGGGCAGCCCTCATGCGCCTGCGCAGCCGTACACGTACGGCCTCTCGACCTTGCTCCGGGTGGGGTTTACCGAGCCACCCCGGTCACCCGGGGTGCTGGTGGTCTCTTACACCACCGTTTCACCCTTACCCCGCGGCTCCGGGGAACCGCGTGGCGGTCTGTTCTCTGTGGCACTGTCCCGCGGGTCGCCCCGGGTTGCCGTTGACAACCACCCTGCCCTGTGGAGTCCGGACTTTCCTCGGCGGGACCCGGAGGTCCCGCCGCGGCCGCCCGACCGACTCGTCCGCGCCCACGAGGATACTCACGCCGCGACGGCGGCCCGCACGACCTCCGCCAGTTCGTCGCGGCCGGGGCCGTCGGCGAGCGGCGCCCGCCATCCGCCCTGGTAGACGGCGCGGGCGAGCGGCTCCACCGGGTCGAGGGACTCCGGGCCGGCGAGCATCGCGAGGTAGGGCCCGAGCGCCGGCGCGATCCGCGGGTCGGCCGCGGCGGCGGCGAGGATCAGGTCGCTCGGGATGCGCCGGGTGAGGTCGACGTCGCCGCCGGACCACACGCGTCGCCAGTGGTCGTCGGAGCGGGTGTGGTCGTGCACCCACGGGAGCATCGCGGCGTCGCACCACGCCCCGAACGAGGCGGTGTCGCCGGTGTCGACGCGGTCGAGCAGCGCCCGGACCTGCATCGCGGTGGTGGCGAGGCCGCGGCCGAACATCGGGGTGGTGGTGCAGACGGCGTCGCCGAGCAGCACCAGCCCGCCGACGTCGGGCTGGGCGCGGTAGTGGTTGTACAGCCGCCCGCCGGGCAGCACCGGGGTGATCGGTGCGGACCGGTCCGGGTCGGTCCAGTCGCACAGCCCGGGGACGGCGCGGCAGGCGGCGGTGAACGCGGCCTCGTGACGGAGGTCGTGCAGCGCGTCGGCCGGGCGGACGAGGAGCACCGAGAAGATCCCGCGCTCGTGCCGGAACACGATCACCTGGTAGCCGTCGAGCCGGGCCTCCCAGGCGAGCGGGTTGCTCATCGGACCGGGCTCGGCGCCGTCGTGCAGCCGGTACTGGCGGCTGACGTAGGCGATGCCGGTGTCGCCGCCCGCGACCGGTGCCGGGCCGAGGTCCCGGGTCACCCGGCCGTTGCGGCCCGAGGCGTCGACGACCAGGTCGGTGGGGAGGTGTTCGCCGTCGACGACGAGCCCCCGGGCCCGGCCGTCCTCGACGCCCACCCGGTCGACGTGGCCGCGGCGCAGGGTCAGCCCCGGCTCCCGGGCCGCGACCGAGCGCAGTGCCCGCTCGAAGGTCTCCCGCCGCACCCGCATCCCGGCGGGCAGGCGGGTGCCGTCGTCGAGTACGAAGGCGAGCGGCTCGGCGCCGGCGGCCAGGCAGGCGTCCCACGCCTCGGGCAGCTCCGCGCGCAACGCCTCCCCCATCTGCTGGCGGACGCCGTGCGGGTGGTGGAACTGCATGACCCCGCGCCGCGCCCAGCGGCCACCGGTGTCCGGTCCGGGGTCGGGGTCGACCGCGACGACCGCGTGCCCGCGTCGCGCCAGCGCGGCCCCGAGGAGCAGGCCCGCGGGGCCGGCGCCGATGATGCCCACCTGCACGACGACCTCCCGGCTATATTGACTGCACTCAGAGTGCACCGAATTGAGGGTGATGTCCAGTGACGCGGGCCTACCGCTCCACGACGCGCGACGAGCGGGCGCGCGCGACCCGGCGGACCGTCGTCGCGGCGGCGGCGGAGCTGTTCGTCCGCGACGGATGGACCGCCACCACCCTCGACGCCGTCGCCGCGGCCGCCGGGGTCAGCCGCCGGACCGTCGTCAACGCCGCCGGAGGCAAGCCGGCGCTGCTGTCGCTGGCCTGGGACCACACTCTCGTCGGCGACGACGAGCCGGTCCCGATGGCCGAGCGGCCCGCCGTCGCGCGGATCCTGGCACGCACCGACCCGGCCGGCGCGGTCGCCGCCTGGGTGGACATGGTCGTCGGGGTCCAGGGCCGCGCCGCGCCGCTGGCCGCGGTGATCGACGCGGCCGCGGACGTCGACGCCGACGTCGCCGCCCTGCGCGACCGTGCCGAGACCGAGCGTCTCGCCGGGGCCCGGGCGTTCGCCGCCCACCTGGCGACGCTGGACCCGGACCTCGACTCCGGCCCGGTCGCGGACCTGGCGTGGACGCTGAACGACGGCACGTCCTACCGGCGCCTGGTCGTGCTGCGTGGCTGGCCGGTCGATCGCTACCGGGACTGGCTGGTCACGGTCGCGCAGTGCTCGCTGCTCACGTCCCGCAGAACGTCGTGAACGGCGGCGAGTCCGGCCCCGCGGGCTGGGCGTAGCGCTCGTAGCCCTCGCGCTCGGTGAACGGGTGCGCGAGGACCTGCAGCAGCCACTGCACCGGCTCCAGGTCCCCCTCGACGGCGGCGCCCAGCGCCTCCTCGACCAGGTGGTTGCGCGGCACGTAGACCGGGTTGACCCGGTCCATCGCGTCGGCGTCCGGACCGGCGGCCCGCCAGGACTCCAGCCACGGGTCCAGCGCGGCCGGGTCGGAGAGCAGGGCGCGGACCGGCCCGGCGTCGCCCCGGGCGGCCTCGGACAGCCGTCGGAAGAACAGGGTGTGGTCGGGCTTCTGGTCCTCGATCACCGCGAACAGGTCGGCGAGCAGCTCCGGGGTCCCGACGCCGATCTTGGCGAGGTAGCCGCGGTCCCGGGCGGCGAGGTAGGCGTCGGCGAAGCCCGCCAGCTCCTCGGTCGCGAGGCGCACCGCCTCCTCCTGGGAGTCGGCGAACAGCCCCAGCAGCGACTCGCCGAGCCGGGCGAGGTTCCACTGGGCGATGCCGGGCTGGTTGCCGTAGGCGTAGCGGCCACCGGAGTCGATCGAGGAGTACCAGGTCGCCGGGTCGTGGGCGTCGAGGAAGGCGCACGGGCCGTAGTCGATGGTCTCGCCGGAGATCGTCATGTTGTCGGTGTTCATGACGCCGTGCACGAACCCGATCTGCATCCAGCGCGCGACGAGCCCGGCCTGGACGGCGATCACCGCGCGGTAGAGCTCCAGCGGCGAGGACGCCTGCGGGTGGTGCCGGGCGATCGCGTACTCCGCGAGCCGGCGCAGCACGTCGACCTCCCCCGTGGCGGCCGCGAACTGGAAGGTCCCCACCCGCAGGTGGCTGGCCGCGGTGCGGGCGAGCACGGCGCCCGGCTCCGGGCCGCGGTCGCGCAGCACGGGCTCGCCGGTGGCGACGACGGCCAGCGACCGCGTGGAGGGCACCCCCAGCGCATGCATCGCCTCGGAGATCACGTACTCGCGCAGCATCGGCCCGAGCGGGGCCCTCCCGTCGCCGCCGCGGGCGAACGGGGTGCGTCCGGACCCCTTGAGGTGCAGGTCGCGGCGGGCGCCGTCGGGGCTGACCAGCTCGCCGACCAGCAGCGCACGGCCGTCGCCGAGCCGCGGCGAGTAGTTGCCGAACTGGTGGCCGGCGTACGCCTGCGCGACGGTCGTCGCCGAGTCGGGCACGGTCGTGCCGGTGAGCAGCGCGACACCCTCGGGCGTGCGCAGCTGCGCCGGGTCGAGGCCCAGCTCACCGGCCAGGGACTCGTTGAGCAGCACCAGCCGGGCGTCCGGAGCCGGGGCGGCCTGCCAGGGCAGGTAGAGCCCGTCCAGGTCGCGGACGAAGGTGTTCTCGAACGCGATCTCGGTGGCAGCGGTCATGGGTTCCAGGCTACGGACCCGCACGGTCGGCTGCCGGGGAGGACCGCGGCGTTGCACCGGGATACCGTCCGGTGGTGATCGACCTCTCCCAGCCGTGGGCGCTGGTGTTCCTGCTGGTGGCCGGGCTGCTCGCGGGTGCGGTGAACGCCGTCGCGGGCGGCGGGTCGCTGCTGGTGTTCCCGGCGCTGCTCGGGGTGGGGTTCCCGCCGCTGGCGGCGAACGTCACCAACTCGGTCGCCCAGTGGCCCGGCTACGCCGGGCTGGTGCTCGGGGCCCGCCGCGAGCTGCCCGGGCAGGGCAGGCGGATCGCGGTCACCGCGGTCGCCGCGGCGCTGGGCAGCGGAGTGGGCTGCACCCTGCTGCTGGTGCTGCCCAGCAGCGTGTTCGACGCCATCGTGCCCGTCCTGGTGATCCTGGCCAGCCTCACGATGGCGGTCGGGCCGTGGCTCAAGCGCCGGATCGGCGACCCGGCCGCCCGGGGGCGGGACCGCACCCCGGCGCTGCTGGTCGCGGTGTTCCTCGCCGCGGTCTACGGCGGCTACTTCGGCGGCGCCCTGGGCGTCGTGCTGATCTCGACACTGTCGCTGTTCGCCCACGACGAGCTGCGCAGGCTCAACGCGCTCAAGGGCGTGCTGTCGCTGGTCGTCGCGACGGTGACGGTCGTCGTGTTCGCCCTCGGCGCCCCGGTCGACTGGCTCGCCGTCGCGCTGCTCGCCCCGACCACACTGGTCGGCGGCTACGTCGGCGCCCTGGTCGCGCGGCGGATGCCGGAGACCCTGCTGCGCTGGGCGGTGGTCCTGCTGGGCCTGGCCGTCGGCGTCGCGCTGCTGTTCACGTGAGCCTCCTGCTGGCGGTCGCGCTGCTGGCCGCGGTCCTGGCCGCCGCGACGCTGCGCCCGTTCGGGCTGCCCGAGGCCGTGGTCGCGGTCCCGGCGGCGCTGGTCGCCGTCGTCGCCGGGCTGGTGACCCCGGCCGGGGCGTGGACCGAGATCGGCGAGCTCGCCCCGACCGTCGGGTTCCTCGCCGCGATCCTGCTGCTCGGGCACCTCGCCGACGCCGAGGGCGTGTTCCGCTGGCTGGGCGCACGGCTGGCGACGGCGTCGGCCGGGTCCCCGCGACGGCTGCTGGTCGCCGTCTTCGCCGCGGCGGCCGGGACGACCGCGGTGCTGAGCCTGGACGCGACGGTGGTCCTGCTGACCCCGGTGGTGCTGGCGACGGCGGCCCGGCTGGGGGTGGCGTCGCGGCCGCACTCGTTCGCCTGCGCCCACCTGTCGAACTCGGCGTCCGGGCTGCTGCCGGTGTCGAACCTGACGAACCTGCTGGCGTTCTCGGCGTCGGGGGTGGGGTTCCTGACCTTCGCGGGGCTGATGGTCGGGCCGTGGGTGGCGGTGATCGTCGTCGAGTACCTGGTGCTGCGGTGGGTGTTCCGGCGCGACCTCGCCGCGGAGCCGGAGCCGGAGCCGGAGCCGGAGCCGGCCCCGGCCGGTCCCGCGGTGCCCGCGCCGGCCGCGCCGGTCGTCGCGCTGGTGGTGCTCGGGCTGACCCTGGCCGGGTTCGCGGTGGCCTCGCCGCTGGGCGTCGAACCGGGCTGGGTCGCCGCGGCCGGGGCCGCGGTGCTGGCGGTGCGGGCGCTGGTGCGGCGCGAGACCGGGCCGCTGCGCCTGGTCGCCGCGGCCTCCCCCGGGTTCTGCCTGTTCGTGCTGGCCCTGGGCGTGGTCGTCGCCGGGCTCAGTGCCCAGGGGCTGTCGGGCCGGATCGGTGCGCTGCTGCCCGCCACCCCGGACCTGACCGGGCTGCTGGTCACCGCGGCCGTCGCGGCGGTGCTGGCGAACCTGGTGAGCAACCTGCCCGCGACGCTGGTGCTGCTCACCGCGCTCGGCCCGGCCGCGCACCCCGGGCTGGTGCTGGCGATGCTGCTGGGCGTCAACATCGGGCCGAACCTGACCTACGCCGGGTCGCTCGCGACGCTGCTGTGGCGGCGTATCGCCACCGGCTACGGCGACCCGCCGCGGCTCGGCACGTTCCTGCGGCTGGGGACGCTCACCGTCCCGCTGGGCCTGCTCGCCGCGACGACCGCGCTCTGGGCCGCGCTCGCGGTGCTTCCCCGGTAGCGGCACGGCCCGGACAGCACGACGGCCCCGCCCGGAAGGGGCGGGGCCGGTCGCGGACGGTGGGCAGGGATCAGAACTCGTGGGCCATGTCGTGGCCGAGGTCGGTGTCCGGGTCCATCTCGCGGGCCGGGACACCCATCGGGCGTGAGCTGCCGCGCCGCTGCTGAGGCAGCCGCGCGATCACCTTCATCTCGTGTGCCAGGTCGTAGCCGTAGTCGTGCTCGTGGATCTGCGACATCGCTGTCCTCACCGTCTCCCTGTTCCCCGCCGACACCGAGACTGTCGTTCACGCTCCGTAGGTTGACCACCCCGTACGGTGCACGCGAAGCATCGCTCAGGTGAGGAACGGGGACAACTGTCCGGAGTCGACACCGCCCGAACGGGTCAGGACGGTATCGATCCAGCAGGCGGTGACGGGCCGGTGACTACCGGAGGTCGTCCAGGTAGGACGTCTCGTTGACCAGACGCACCGAGGCGCCCCCGTCGGGGTAGAAGTCGGCGATGTTGAGGCAGGCCAGGTCCAGGTGCATGCGGTAGAGCACCTCGTCGCCGGCGCCGAGCGCGGTGCGCAGCAGCATCTTGATCGGGGTGACGTGGCTGACCAGGACCACCGTCCGACCGGCGAACTCCTCGACGATCCGGGCCCGCTCGGCCTCGACCCGCTCCCCCACCGCGCGGAAGCTCTCGCCGCCCGGCGGTTCGACGTCGGCGGATCCGAGCCAGCGGCCGTGCAGCTCGGGGTCGCGCTCGCGGGCCTCGGTGAAGGTGAGGCCCTCCCAGCCGCCGAAGTCGGTCTCGATCAGGCCGTCGCGCACCTCGAGGTCCGCCCCGGTCGTCTCGGCGACGGCGGCCGCGGTCTGGCGGGCCCGGCGCAGCGGCGAGGACAGCACCACGGCCGGTTCGACACCCTGGCCCGACAGCCGGGTCTCCAGCGCGCGGGCCGCGGCGGCGGCCTGCTTCTGGCCCAGCTCGGTCAGCTCGGGGTCGCCGTGGCCGGAGTAGCGGCGCTCGACCGACAGCTCGGTCTGGCCGTGGCGCAGCAGGATCAGCCGCGTCGGGGAGCCCGTCTGCCCGGTCCACGCGGCCGCGGCGGCCGCGGAGTCCGTCGACGCGGTCGCGCCCGCGGGCGGCTTCGGCGCCGGTCCCACCGCCCCGGACGGGTCCAGGGTGGGGTTCGACTCCCCGTCCATCGCCCGGTTGGCGAGCGCGTCGGCGCGGGCGTTGTCCTTGCGCGGAATCCACACGAAGGTGACCGCGTCGAACTCCGCGGCCAGCTCGCGGGCGGTGTCGGCGAGCTCCTGCAGCGGCGGGTGCTTGATCTTCCAGCGCCCGCTCATCTGCTCGACGACGAGCTTGGAGTCCATCCGGGCCTCGACCTCGGTGGCCCCCAGGTCGAGCGCGGCCCTCAGCCCGGCGATCAGGCCGCGGTACTCGGCGACGTTGTTGGTGGTGGTCCCGAGGCCGTCGTAGACCTCACCGAGCACCTGGCGGGCGCCGGCGTCGAGCACCACCGCGCCGTAGCCGGCGGGCCCGGGGTTCCCGCGGGAGCCGCCGTCCGCCTCGACGACCAGCTTCACTTGCCACGCACCAGGATCGCGCCGCACTCCTCGCAGTGGACGACCTCGTCGGCGGCCGCCGTGCGGACCTGACCGAGGAAGGTCCGGTCGAGCTCGAGCCGGCACGCGCCGCAGCGGGACTCGCGCAGCTGTCCGGCCGCGACCCGGCCGCCGGCGCGGATGCGCTCGTAGTCGGCGAGCAGGTCCGGGGGCAGCGCGGCGACGACCTCGGTGCGGGCGCGGTCGCGCCCGGCGCGGGTGGCGTCGATGTCGCCCTCGGCGGACTCGCGCTTCGCGGTCACCTCGCCGACCGCGGTCTCGGCCTCGGACAGCTCGCCCCGGGCGTGGTCGAGCTCGATGCCGACGGCCTCGCGCTCCTCCATGATCCCCAGCTGCTCGTCCTCCAGGACGCCCTGGCGGCGGGCGAGGGTGTCGAGCTCGTGCTGCAGCTCGGTGGCCTGCTTCGCGGAGATGCCCGAGCCGGCGAGCAGGGTGTGGTCGCGCTCGGTGCGGGCCCGGACACCGTCGATGTCACGTTCGAGCCGGGCGATGTCGCGGTCGAGGTCACCGGCGCGGGTCTCGGCGCGGACCAGGGCGTCGCGCGCCGCACGGACCCGCTGCTCGGCCTCGTCCAGCTGCGCGAGCTCGGGCAGCGTCGAGCGCCGGTGGGTGAGCCGGCCGATCTCGGCGTCCACCTCGGCCAGCGTCACCAGCTTCGCCTGCGCGGTGGGATCGGCCTTCATACACTCGCCTCCGGTTGTCCTGCTGTCGTGTCGGATCCGCTGCTCGGGGCGGCGGTGGTCCAGGGGTCGGTACGGGCCCGCGAGACCGCGACCGAGACGCTACCTGCGAGGGCCTCGGCCACGACCCCGGCCGCCTGCCCGCACCACGGCCACTCCGAGGCCCAGTGGGCGACGTCGACCAGCGCGGGGGTCGGGCCGCCGGGGCCGGTCCCGGCGAGCGCGTGCTCGGACGCGGGGTGGTGGCGCAGGTCGGCGGTGACGAACGCGTCGACACCGGCCCGGGCGGCCGAGTCCAGGGCCGAATCCCCGGCGCCGCCGCAGACTGCGACCCGGCGGATCGGGCGGTCCGGGTCCCCGGCACCGCGCACCCCCCATGCGGTCGCGGGCAGCGCCGCGGCGACCCGCCGGGTGAACGCCGCGAACGGCTCGGCGGCGGCGAGCTCGCCGACCCGGCCCAGCCCCAGCGACGACGGCAGCGGCGCCATCTCCAGCAGGTCGAAGGCCGGTTCCTCGTAGGGGTGCGCGGCCCGCAGCGCGGCGACGACGTCGCGGCGCCGCGACCGGGGCAGCACCATCTCCAGCCGGGTCTCCGCGACGCGCTCCAGGCGCCCGACCGACCCGATGACCGGGGCGGCGCCGTCGAGGGGAAGGAACTGGCCGGTCCCGGCGGTGGCGAACGAGCAGTGCGAGTAGTTGCCGATCGCGCCGGCACCGGCGTCGGACAGCGCGGTGTGCACGGCGGCGATCGACGGGCCGACCGGCACGAAGGTGACGATCTTGTCCAGGGCCGGGCCGGGTTCGGGTTCCAGCGGGCCGGACACGGCCAGCCCGAGGGCGGCGGCGAGCGCGTCGGAGACGCCCGGGTCGGCGACGTCGGCGTTGGTGTGCGCGGTGAACAGCGCGACCCCGGCCCGGATCAGCCGGTGCAGCAGGGCGCCCTTGGGGGTGTCGGCGCCGACGCCGTGCACCCCGCGCAGCAGCAGCGGGTGGTGGGTGACCAGCAGCTGGGCGCCGGAGGAGATCGCCTCGTCGACGGTCTCCGGGGTGGGGTCGACGGCGAACAGCACCCGGGAGACGGTGTCGTCGGGGTCGCCGCAGACCAGGCCGACCGCGTCCCAGTCCATGGCCAGCCGGGGCGGGTAGGCGGCGTCGAGGGCGGCGACGACGTCGCGCAGCGTGCTCACGCCGACACCGCCAGCCGGCGCAGCGCGGCGTCGAGGGACTCGACGAGGCGGCGGACCGTCTCCGGCGGGCGGACCGCGACGCGCAGGTGGTCGGGCCCGAGACCGGGGAAGGTGTCGCCGCGGCGCACCGCGATCCCGGCCTCGCGCAGCAGGCGCCGCACCGCCTCGCCGGTGCCGTCGGGCAGGTGCAGCAGCAGGTACGGGGCGGGCCCCGCCGACACGCCGACGCCGTCGAGGCCCGACAGCGCCGCGGCCATCGAGACGCGGTGTGCGGCGAGCTCGCGGGCCTTGCGGTCCGCGGCGGAGACCGCGTCGGGCTCGCAGCAGGCGATGACCGCCTCCAGGGCGGGGGTGGAGACCGGCCACAGCGGGCGGGACGCGGCGAGCCGGGCCAGCAGATCGGGGGCGCCGAGCGCGTAGCCGGCGCGCAGCCCGGCCAGCGCCCAGGTCTTGGTCAGCGAGCGGAACACCAGCAGGCCGGGCACGCCCGCGTCGCCGGCGAGGGTCTCCGGCTCACCGGGGACGGCGTCGGCGAACGCCTCGTCGACGAGCAGGGTCCGCCCCGGGCGGGCGAGCGCACGCAGCGCGGCGGCCGGGTGCAGCACCCCGGTGGGGTTCGTCGGGTTCCCGACGACGACGAGGTCGGCCTCCTCGGGCACCGCGGCCGGGTCGAGCGCGTGCCCGGTCGCGGCGTCGGTCAGCACCCGCACCACGTCCACCCCGCCACTGCGCAGCGCGGCCTCCGGCTCGGTGAACCCGGGGTGCACGACGGCGGCGAGCCGGGGGCGCAGCGACGGGAGCAGCGCGAAGCCCTCCGCGCTGCCCGCGAGCACCAGCACCTCGTCCGCGTCGCGACCGTGCCGCGCCGCGACGGTGGCGCGGGCGCGGGCGTCGTGGTCGGCGCGCGGGTAGCGGCCGAGTCCGTCCAGGGTCGCGACGAGCCGGTCCCGCAGCCAGGGCGGGGGGCCGTCGCCGATCACGTTGACGGCGAAGTCGACGAGCCCGTCGGTGGCCTCGGCGTCGCCGTGGTGCCGCAGGTCGTGCCCGCCCGCGTGATCCGTCCCGGCCGCATGGTGATCGAACGGCATCGGGCCACCCTACGGCGCGCACCGGTGCGCGGTGGACAATGGCCCGGCCACCCACCCGAGGCGTCAGGGTCGACGTCCGTGCCCCCGCTCCCCGGAGGAACGTCGCAGTGAACGTCGTCTTCGTCTGTACCGGCAACATCTGCCGGTCCCCGATCGCCGAGAAGATCCTGGCCGCCGAGGTCGAGGCCGCCGGGCTGGCCGACCGGGTGCGCGTGACCAGCGCCGGGACCGGTCACTGGCACATCGGGCAGCCCATGGATGAGCGCGCCGCCCAGGTGCTGGCCGAGCACGGCTACGACACCGCCCACAGCGCCCGCCAGGTCGACTCGGAGATCCTCTCCGCGGACCTGCTGGTGGCATTGGACATGGGACACCTGCGGACCCTGGAGCAGTCGGTGCCCGATCCCAAGCGGGTCCGGCTGCTGCGCTCGTTCGACCCGGCGGCCCCCGCGGGCGCCGAGGTGCCCGACCCCTACTACGGCGGGCCGGACGGGTTCGCCGAGGTCCACGCCATGATCGTCGCGGCGGTGCCGGGCCTGGTCGAGTTCGTCACCCGGAACGCGTGACCGACCGCGTCGCCCGGCTGACCGGCCGCGCCGTGCGGGACGGACCGGCCGGGCACCCGCCGCGCGCGACCCTGGACGACGGCACCGTCGTCGTGGTCAAGGACTCCTCGGCCGACCCGGGTGCGGCCGCGGCCGAGGCCGCCGGGCTGCGCTGGATCGCGGTGCCGGGCGGGCCGCCGGTCCCGCGCGTGCTGGGCGCCGACGACGCGCTCCTGGTCACCGAGCTCGTCCCCGCGGGCCGGGCGACGCCCGGCGCCGCGGAGCGGTTCGGCCGGGAGCTGGCGACGCTGCACGCCGCCGGGGCCGAGGCGTTCGGCGCCCCGCCGCCGGGCGGGAGGGCGCGGGCGTGGATCGGGCACACGCGGATGGAGAACCGTCCGCACGACGGCCCGTGGGGCGACTGGTTCGCCTCCGACCGGGTGCTGCCCTACCTGCGGGCCGCCCGGGACCGCGGCGCCCTCGACCCGGCCGGCGCCGCCGCCGTCGACGACGTGTGCGGACGGATCGGTGCCCTGGCCGGTCCGGACGAGCCGCCGGCCCGCCTGCACGGGGACCTGTGGTCGGGCAACGTGCTCTGGTCGGGCGACGGGGACGGCGCCGCGTGGCTGATCGACCCGGCCGCGCACGGCGGGCACCGCGAGTCCGACCTCGCGATGCTGGACCTGTTCGGGCTGCCGCACCTCGACGTCGTCCTCGCCGCCTACGACGAGCACTCCCCGCTCGCCGACGGGTGGCGCGAGCGGGTCGACCTGCACCAGCTGTTCCCGCTCCTGGTGCACGCCGTGCTGTTCGGGGGCGGGTACGGCGCGCAGGCCGCCGCGGCCGCGCGCCGTCTCCGCTGATCCCCCGGTCTCAGTACGCCCCGTGCTCCCCGCGCAGCGGGAACCCGGCGGCGCCGCCGTCGGCGAGCTTCACGCCCAGCACCTGGTGGAGCTGGATGTTGTTCAGCTCGAAGCCCAGCCGGCACGCGGCCATGTAGAGCCGCCACACCCGGGCCCGGCCGACCCCGACCTCGGCGACGGCGTCGGTCCAGTTGCGCTCCAGGTTCGCGCCCCAGTCCCGCAGCGTCATGGCGTAGTGCTCGCGCAGGTTCTCCTCGTGCCGGATCTCGAACCCGGCCTCGTTCATCGCGTCCACCAGCGCCGCGACCGGCTCCAGCTCCCCGTCGGGGAACACGTAGCGGTGGATGAACGGGTCGGTGTGACGGTGGTCGGGCCGGTGCGGCTGGGTGATGCAGTGGTTCAGCATCCGTCCACCGGGCCGGAGCTTGGCGTACATCGACGCGAAGTAGGAGTCCAGGTTGGCCTTGCCGATGTGCTCGGTGAGGCCGATGGAGGACACCGCGTCGTAGACGCCGTCGGGGACGTCGCGGTAGTCGAGGTGGCGGACCTCGGCCAGGTCGGACAGCCCCTCGCGGGCGATCGCCTCCTGCGCCCAGGCGGCCTGCTCCTTCGACAGGGTCACCCCGAGCGCGCGGACGCCGTGCTCGCGGGCGGCGTGGCGGACCATGCCGCCCCAGCCGCAGCCGACGTCGAGCAGCCGCATCCCGGGCCGGAGGTCCAGCTTGGTCGCCACCAGCTCGTACTTGGTGGCCTGTGCGGTCTCCAGCGACGCGTCGGCGTCGGGGTAGGCCGCGCAGGTGTAGGTCATCGACGGCCCGAGCACGAACTCGTAGAACCGGTTGGACACGTCGTAGTGGTGCGAGATGGCCTGCGAGTCACGCCGCTTGGAGTGCAGCAGCCCCTTGGGGCGGGCCTCCAGGTCCGGCGGCGGCATCCGGTGCTCGCGCCAGTAGGGCAGCAGCCGCCGCGCCAGCCACAGCTGCTCCCGGCGCGGGATCGAGTGCAGCGTCACCTCCGACATCGCGCGCAGCGCGGTGTAGAGGTCCCCCTCCACGTCGAGCTCCTCGGTCACGTACGCCCGGGCCAGCCCGAGCGAGCCCGGGGCGCTCACCAGCCGGGCCAGCGCCCGGGGCGAGTTCACCCGCAGCGTGACCGGGGCGTCGTCGGGTCCCGACCGCGACCCGTCGAACCCCTCCACCCGCAGCTCACGCGTGGAACCCAGGACGTGGGACAGGATCCCCGCCACCGGCTCGGTCGTCGTGGCCCGCCCTTCCAGTACTCCTGTCATCGCCGATCCCTCCCCTGTCGATCCCCGCGGTGCGCTCGTCAGCGGCCGGTGACCTTGGCGAACAGGTCGGGAGACCGACCGTCCGGGTCGTACCGCTGCTTCACCGCCCGGTAGGCCGCACCGTTGTAGTGCGACCAGAACTCGTCCTCGCCGTAGTGCACGGTCGAGTACAGCGACTTGTGCCCGCCCAGGTCGGCGACACACTCCTCGATCAGCCGGTTGTGTGCCCACCGGTCCCCCGGCTTCTCCGCCACCGAGGACCAGAAGCCGACGTTGACGTAGAGCCGGCCCGGCTCCATCGGGTACAGCGGCCAGCTCCGCTCCCCGCGCAGCTGCAGCGGGCACAGCCACACCGGCTCGATCCGGATCTCCCGGTGGAAGAACTCGAGGAACTCCGGGAGCCGCTCGACCGGGATCTCCACGTCCTGCACGACCATCTCCTCGGCGGTCCCGCCGAGCGCCTCCCGGACCCGGTTCGACGCGCCGTGACGCTGGTCGAGGGCGACGAGACGGCGGTAGACGTCCGAGCGGCGGAGCCGGCGTGGCCAGAACCGGCGCACCACCGGGTGCTGCACGCCGAACGCACGCGAGCACCAGAACCAGTCGGTGTCCCAGCGCCAGAGGTAGTCGTGCACGGTGAGGTGGTCGACCGGGCGGCGCTGCAGCGACCGGTAGAACACCTCCTGACCGGTGTAGTCGGAGATCCGGGCGCCCGGCATCGGAGTGTCGACGAACTCCCCGGTGGTCAGGTACTGCTCGTCGGGTCCGAACACGACACCGTCGAGGAAGTCCACCTCGCCCGCCGCCACGAACCGCTCGATCGCCGCCGACGCGGCGGAGGCGCTCGCGTACCGGTGGTGGGTGAGCTTCACGAAGGGCTTCACGGGCGCCAGCTCGACGACCAGGCGGACCGCGTAGCCGAGCGTGCCGTAGGAGTTGGGGAACGCCGCGAACAGGTCGGCGTGCTCCCCGTCGGGGGTGACGTGCAGCAGCTCCCCGGCCGGGGTGAGCACGTCCATCTCGAGCACCGACTCGTGCGGCAGCCCGTCGCGGAACGACGTCGACTCGACCCCGAGCCCGGTGACCGCTCCACCGAGGGTGATGGTCTTGAGCTGCGGGACGACCAGCGGCATCAGCCCGTGCACGAGGGTGGCGTCCACGATGGTCTCGTAGGTCGCCATCCCCTGTACCTCGGCGGTCCGCCGGTCCGGGTCCACACCGAGGACACCGTCCAGGGCGGAGGTGTCGAGGCGTCGCGCGGCGGCGCCGGTGTCGCGGTCGCCGAACCGGAACAGGTTCGACGACGGCTTCCCCAGCTGGACGGCGCCGGCTCCGGCGCGCGCCCGGCGCAGGTTCTCCACCGCGGCGTCGTGCGCGGTTCGGGTGGCGGTCCCGGCGAGCATGGCGGTGACGATAGACCCATATCGTTTGCGACGCTCATGATTAACGGAGGGTCCTCCGTCACAGGACGCAACGATCTTCCCGGCGGGCGGTACCGGCACCGTCGTGATGTCATCGCGCCCGTGGCACACACCAACGAGAACCCCGCGCAGAACGTCACCTTCCCCTCCGGCGGCGACACCGCGCACGGCTACCTGGCCCTGCCCGAGTCCGGGGCCGGACCCGGTCTGATCGTCATCCAGGAGTGGTGGGGCCTGACCGACCACATCGTCGACGTCACGAACCGGTTCGCCGCCGAGGGCTTCGTCGCACTCGCCCCCGACCTCTACGGCGGGCGCACCACCCACGACTCCGAAGAGGCCGGGAAGCTCATGGGCGAGCTGCCCGTGAACGGCGCGGCGACCGACCTGGCCGGGGCCGTGGAGTTCCTGCTCGGGCGCGACGACGTCACCTCCTCGGCCGTCGGCGCGGTCGGCTTCTGCATGGGCGGCGGCTTCGTGCTGGTCCTCGCCGCGCAGCAGGGCGACAAGGTCGCGGCCGCCGTGCCCTTCTACGGCGTGCTCAAGGAGGACTACCCGTCGTTCGCGAACCTGACCGCGGCGGTCCAGGGCCACTTCGGGTCGGAGGACACCATGGCCCCGCCGGACGCGGTGGAGTCCCTCGCCGACCGCATCCAGGCCGAGTCCGGCACCCGCCCGGAGTTCCTGCAGTACCCGGCCGGGCACGCGTTCTTCAACGACGAGAACCACATGGGCACCTACGACGCCGAGCAGGCGGAGATCGCGTGGACCCGCGCGACGCAGTTCCTGCGCGAGCACGTCAAGTAGCGGCTCAGCGGGAGCGCAGCAGCTCCCGGGCCACGGCGGGCAGCGTGGCGGGTCCGGTGCGCAGCCGGACCCGCTGCGCGGCCGCGGTGAGACCGACGTACTCGTCGGAGGTCAGCACGATGTCCGCCGCGGCCACGTTGGACTCCAGCTGCGCCACGCTCGACGCACCGGGGATCGCCACCGTGTTCGGGTGGTACACCACCCACGCCAGCGCGACCTGCGACGGCGTCGCGTCGTGCGCGGAGGCGACGTCGCGCAGGGCGTCGGTGAGCGGAGCGAGTGCGGCCAGGTTCTCCGGCAGCCACTCCGGCTTGCTGCGGCGCACCGCGTTGGTGGGCCGGTGGCCGGCGTCGTACCGGCCGGTGAGCAGGCCCTGGGCGAGCGGGCTGTAGGCCATCACGATGCGGCCGTGCGCGGCGGCGTGCGGGACGAGGGCCGCGACGGGCCTGCGGCGCAGGAGGCTGAACTCGACCTGGTTGGACAGCACGGGTCCGCCGAGCGCCTCCTCCGCGGCCAGCCAGCGGTCCAGCGTGTACGACGAGACGCCGGCGTCGCGGACCAGCCCGGTCCGCTGCAGCTCGACCATCCCGCGCATCGCCGACGCGTCGCCGACCAGCGGGTGCGGCTTGTGCACCTGGTAGAGGTCGATCTCGGTCACCCCGAGCCGGGCGGCGGAGGCGGCCGCGCGGTGCCGCAGCACCGGGCCCAGGGGCAGGACCGGGAAGAACTTCGTCGCGAGCACGACGTCGTCGCGCCACCCGGGGCCACCGCAGGCACGCAGCGCGTCGCCGAGGATCCGTTCGCTGCGCAGCGGGCCGTAGAGCTCCGCGGTGTCGAAGACGGTGACGCCCAGCTCACGGGCGCGGGCGACGATCCGCCCGGCCTCCAGCGCGTCGCCGTAGCCCCACTCGCTCGTGCCGAACTGCCAGGTGCCCAGGCCCATCACCGACCAGCGTCGTGGGCCGGGACCGGGAGCGTCGAGGTAGCGCACCTGCGCCAGTGTCCCCGACCGTCCCGGTCCCCGCCCCGCGTCCGTCCCCTCAGCGGACCGGGGCCCCCGGGCCCAGCGGGATCCCCAGTGCCCACCAGGCGAAGAACAGCAGCGTCCAGACCGCCGTCATGGCGACGGCCAGGGGCAGCGTGTACGACGCGAGCGTCCCGATGCCCGCGTCCTTGCGGTAGCGCTGCAGGAACCCCAGCGCCATCACGAAGTACGGACTCATCGGGGTGATCGCCGTCGAGCCGGAGTCGGCGATCCGGAACAGCGCCTGGGTGGTCTCCGGCGGCACCTCGACCAGCATCAGCATCGGCACGATCACCGGCGCCGCGATCGACCACATCGCCGTCCCGCTGGTGACCATCACGTTCACCACGGTGAGCACGGCCAGCACCATCAGGAACACGACCGGGATCGGGACGCCGGTGGTGCGCAGCGCGTCCGCGGCGACGACGGCGAGCACGTCCCCGACGTGGGTCCAGTCGAAGTAGGCCAGGAACTGGGCGATCGCGAAGAACAGCGCCAGCACCGGGGCCATCTGCCGGATCCCGTCGGCCATCAGCTTCGGGACGTCGGCGGCGGTGGTGATCGTCCCGACCGCGCGGCCGAAGACGGTGCCGAGCAGGCCGAACAGCAGCGCGATGACCGCGCCGATGCCCTCGACCAGCGGGGACTCGACGATCGAGCCGTTCTCCCCGCGCAGCGGGGACCACTCCGGCGCCACGACCGCGACGAGCAGCACCGCACCACCCAGCAGCACCCAGCCGGCGCGGCGCAGGCCGGTCCGCTCGGCCGCGGACAGGCTCAGCCCGGCGACGTCATCGGAGACGGCAGAGTCGGGGGCATGAGGGTCCGGGGTGTCGGGGTCCAGGTCGGGCCGCTTGGCCAGGACGACCCGGGTGACCAGCGTGATCACCAGCGCGAGGACGACCGAGGAGGCGGTGGTGAAGAACCAGTTGCCGACCGGGGTCACCACGACCGCCGGGTCCACGATCCGGGCCGCGGCGGTGGTGATGCCGGCGAAGATCGCGTCGTTCGGGGTGGGGACCGGGCTGGCGTCGTAGCCGGAGGCGATGGCGGTGTAGGCGACGACGATCCCGAGGATCGGCGAGCGCCCGACCGCCCGGAACGCGAGCCCGCCCAGCGGCACCAGGATCACGTACGCCGCGGCCGACGCGACGTGCGCGACGGTCCCGGCGAACGCGACCGCGAACACCACCAGCGACGCGGGCACCCGGGCGACGCCGGCCCGCATGGCCGCGGCGAGCAGCCCGCTGCGCTCGGCGACCGCGACACCCATGATCACCGTGACGATGGTGGCCATCGGCGGGAACTGCGCGAAGTTGTCGATCATCGACGAGACGGCCATCGCGAGGCCGTCGCCGGAGAGCAGGTTCCGCACCGCGACGGGCTCGCCGTCGGGTGCGACGACGGCGACGCCCGCCGCCGCCAGCCCGGCGCTGACCACGGCGAGGATCGCCGACAGCACCCAGAACAGCCAGAACGGGTGCGGCAGCGCGTTCCCGACCCGTTCGACGACGGCCATCGCCCGCACGAGGCGGGGCAGCTCCCGGTCCCGGGTGGCGGCGGGGGTGCTCATCGCGGTCCCCCGAGGCCGAAGAAGTCCCCGACCAGCGCGGTGGCGCGGACCGTCTGCGTGGTGACGCCGCCACCGGAGTAGGCGGTCGCGCCCGGCCAGGTGTGGCCGCCGCCGTCGACGGCGACGTGCTGCACCCGGGCGCCGTCGCGGCAGCCGCGCCAGGTCGAGATGGTCACGTCGGGCTCGATCCGGCGGGTCTGCGGGCGGGCCCGGCAGCCGTCACGGGCGACCCATTCGGCGACCTTCGCCGGGATCGCGGGCAGGCCGCGGCCGGCGTCGCCGGTGTAGGGGATGGTGGCGTCGCCGGTGCCGTGCACGAACAACGCCGGGACCGGACGGCCGGGCCGGCACGGCGGTTCGCCGTCGCGGTAGTAGGCGCCCGCGACCGGGGCGATCGCGGCGATCCGGTCGGACATCCGGCAGGCCAGGATCTCGGTGAAGCCGCCGCCGTTGGACTTTCCGGTGGCGAAGACCCGGCCGGGGTCGACGCAGAGGCCCGCCTCGAGGTCGTCGAGCAGGTCACCGGTGAAGGCGACGTCGTCGACGCCCGGCGAGGAGTACGGGGCGCCCTGCCAGGAGCGCTTCCCCTCACCGCCGGGGACCCCGTCGGGGTAGGCGACGACGGCGGGCAGCCCGGACAGGCCGGAGAAGTCCTCGGTGGTGGCGCCGTCGTTGCCGCGGCCGTGGAAGACCAGGACCACCGGGGTGGGCCGGTCGGGGCGGTAGCCCTCGGGCAGGTGGACGCGCACGGTGCGGGCCAGGCCGCCGCTGTCCACGGTGCGGACGGCCGTGGTGCCCGGTGCCTGCGGCGGGGTGAGGCCGCAGCCGGGGCTCCGCGCTCCGGGCGGGCCGGGCGCCGCGCCGGGAGCGGTCGGCCCGTCGGGCGCGCCGGGACCGGCCGGCGACCCGGATGCGGTCGGGACCACGGCGGCGTCGGACGGTGTCGGGGCGACGGCGGCGCCGGTGGTCAGGGCGGCCGCGGCCAGGCAGGCCGCCGCCACGGCACGCAGTCGGCGTCCCCCGGCACGTCGCGTCGCGCCCCCGGTCGGGCGTCCCGGAACGGACGGTGTCGCTGCGGACGGTGTCGGTGCGGACATGGGATTCCCTTCGGACGGCGTCGTCGACGGCCGGTGCTGTGGCCCCGCCCGGGTCGCGGGCAGGGTCGTGCGACGGGGGCACCGGGTGGCGCCACCGCGGGAGTGCTGTGGGTCCGTGCGGGTCGGAGGGGCGTCAGGCCGTGAGCCAGGCCGTGACGAAGTCGGTGATCCGGTCGACGACCGCGGCGACGATCGCCTCCCCGTGCTCCGGATCGGCCCGGCGGGGGTCGCCGAGGACCCCGTTGCCGGACAGGCGGTCGTAGGGCGCGGTGAGCGTCGGACCACCGCGCCGCCGGGCCAGTGCGCCGAAGGCGTCGAGCTCGGCGAACCGGGTGGTCCCGGCCGCGAGCCGGTCGGTGTGCACCAGGTGCGGCGCGACGGCGAGCATCTGCGCCGTCTCGGCCTGCCCGCTGTGCCCGCTGACCTCGGGCGGCCCGGCCGCGGCGACGACGTCGGCGGCCAGCGTGGTGAGCGGGCTCCAGGCGAACTGCAGGTCCGGACGGGCCGCGAGGAGGTCCTGCGCGACCGTCGCGAGGGTGGCGTCGTTCCCGCCGTGGCCCGTGACCACGCAGATCCGGCGCCAGCCGTGCCGGTACAGGCCGTCGACGTACTCGCGCACGAGCGTGGCGAACGTCGTGGTGGTCAGGCTGACCGTGCCGGCGAAGGCCAGGTGGTGCGGCGACACCCCGACCGGCAACGACGGTCCGACGACCGCGGTGCCGCCCAGTGCCTCGGCGACGCGGTCGCAGACCGCCTCGGCACGGATCAGGTCCGTCGCGAGCGGCAGCCCCGGCCCGTGCTGTTCGAAGGCCCCGGCAGGCAGCAGCACCACCGGGCTGTCGACGACGGCGGCCGCGGCCTCGACCGTCGTCATCTCCCCCAGGCGCCGCGTGCTCACGCGCCCACCGCCGCGGCGATCGAGGCGAGGTGCTCGTGGCAGAGCCGCTCCGCCAGGTCCGGGTCGCCCCCACGGACGGCCTCGAGCAGCGCGACGTGCTCGGCGTGGTCGCGCTCGCGGTCGTCGTAGCGGTGCCGGATCTCGACCTGGTCGCGCGCCCGGATGTGCAGCAGCGCCTCCACCGTCTCCCGGAGCAGCGCGTTGCCGCTGGTCGCGGCCAGTGCGACGTGGAAGTGCACCGCCGGGCGGAGATCGCCGACCGGCGGGTGCAGGGCGTTGGTGACGCTCTCCGAGAGCATCGCGAGCCCGGCGGGGTCGCGCTCCCGGGCCGCGGCAGCCGCGATCGGCGGCTCCAGGACGAGCCGGGCGCGGATCAGCTCGTGCACGCCGTCGGGGGTCCGGGACGGCCGGTGCGGGTTGGCGAGCAGCCGCCGCCCGACCCCGGCGCCGACGTAGGTGCCCGAGCCGTGCCGGAACTCGACGGCCCCGGTGGCCTCCAGGCGTCGCAGCGCCTCGCGGACGGTCGGGGTGGTGACCTCGAACCGTCGCGCCAGGTCGCGGGAGGACGCGAGCTGGTCCCCCGGGCCGAGGTTCCCGGTCCGGATGATGTCCATGATGTCGTCGGCCAGGCGCTCCGACAGCGTCTCCCCTGCGGTCATAAAGTGACTAAATCACTTAGAGACATGACCGGTCAACCCTCCCCCACCGTCCCGTCCCGCCGCCTCCGGACGGTGGTGATCACGACTCCGCGCATCACCATGCCGCCTCACCACGCCGATGATCACGATCCCGCGCGCTGATCCGTCGCTCGCGCGCGTCCGGACGCACGCGGACCGCGGATCACCACGCGGACTCCGGATCACCGTGCGGGCGCGGGCAACGGACGGACCAGGGGCCGTCAGGCGGCAGTGGCCGGGAAGGCCCGATCACACGCCGCCGGCGCGGTCGGAGCGGGCCGGGTCGGGCCGGGCGGCCGACGCGAGCCGGTCCCGCCCCGCAATCGCCGCCGGCCGGTCCGGCCGGGCGAGCGGGCCGGTCAGGCCCCGGCGGCGGCCGGGCCGTCGGCGACGTCGGGGGTGTCCGCGACGGCGTCCCAGTCGGCCAGGGCCCGGTCGAGCTCGGGCCAGGTCGTGTCCCGGGCCCGGCGCCCGGTCAGCACGCCCAGGTGCCCGCCCGGTGAGGTCGTGAACCGCGCCTCCGGGCTGCCGGTCAGCAGCGGCACGCCGGCGCGCACCGCCCGCAGCGGGGCGATGACGTCGTCCCGACCGGCGACGACGAGCACCGGCACCCCGACGTCGGACAGCTCCACGTCGCGCCCGCCCAGGCGCAGTCCGCCGTCGGCGAGGTCGTTGCTGCGCAGCAGCAGGTGGAAGATCTGCCCGAACACCCGGCCCGGGTAGCCGTGCATGTTGCTCATCAGGTGGTCGACGGCCTCGATCTGGGCCAGGCAGTCCCGGTCGTCGATCCGCGACGCGATCGCCAGCGGCTTGGTGACGAGCTTGTCCACCGCGGTCAGCTGGAACGCCCAGCTCACCATCGGCGCCGGGAAGCTGCCGACGCCCCGGTAGATCGAGGAGATCAGCCGGCCACCGGTGATCTGCGCGAGCGGCCGGATCGGCGCCACCAGCGGCACCCGGGAGATGTCGACCGGGGTGCCGATCGCGGAGACCGAGCGCACCGGCAGCGGGTCGCGCGCCTGCACCGCGGCGGCGACGGTGAGCAGGGCGAAGATCCCCCCGAGCGACCAGGCGACGAGGTGCACCTCGTCGTCGGTCTCCTCGGCGACCCGGCGGATCGTGTCGGGCAGCAGCTCGTCGACCCAGCTCTCGATGCCCAGGGTGCGGTCGGAGAACGACTTGGGGCCGTAGTCGATCAGGTAGACGGTCCGGCCCTGCTGCAGCAGGTGCTCCACCAGCGAGCAGCCGCGACGCAGGTCGTAGGCGAAGTCCGGGGCACCCAGCGGCGGCACGAGCAGCACCGGCGCACCGCCGGAGGGGTCCACACCGGACAGCGGCCGGTACCGGAACAGGATGCCCTGCGGCGAGCCGACCACCGCGTCGCGCGGCATCCGTCGCAGGTCGGCGAGGTGACCGACCACGGCCCGGTCCCACACGTTGGCGACGGCGTCCACGAGATCCACGGCCGCACCCTACCGGCACGCGCGGGTCACCGACGGCCCGTGAGGACGACCGGAGTTACCGACGGGTATGTGAGACTGCCGGACATGCAGCGCGAGATCTTCGACGACGAACACGACGCGTTCCGCGACCTGTGCCGGACCTTCATCGCGAAGGAGGTCACCCCGCACCACGAGCAGTGGGAGGAGGACGGCCAGGTCGACCGGGCGGTGTGGACCGCGGCCGGGGCGGCGGGTCTGCTCGGCACCGCGGTCCCCGAGGAGTACGGCGGCGGCGGGGTCGACGACTTCCGCTACAACGCGATCCTGGCCGAGGAGATCGTCGCCGCCGGGGCCAGCGGGATCGGCTTCCCGCTCCACAACGACGTGGTGCAGCCCTACCTGCTGCGGCTGTGCACCGAGGAGCAGAAGAAGCGCTGGCTGCCCGGCTTCTGCTCCGGCGAGCTGATCACCGCGATCGCCATGACCGAGCCCGGCACCGGGTCGGACCTGCAGGGCATCGCCACCAACGCCAAGCAGGACGCGAACGGCGACTGGATCCTCAACGGGTCCAAGACCTTCATCACCAACGGCATCCTCGCCGACCTGGTGATCGTCGTCGCCAAGACCGACCCGGACGCCAAGCACCTCGGCTTCACCCTGTTCGTGGTGGAGCGCGGGATGGAGGGCTTCGAGCGCGGCCGCCGCCTGAAGAAGGTCGGCATGAAGGCCCAGGACACCGCGGAGCTGAGCTTCACCGACGTGCGGGTGCCCGACGCCAACCGGCTCGGCGAGGTCGGCCAGGGCTTCATCTACCTGATGCAGAACCTCGCCCAGGAGCGGCTGTCGATCGCCGTCGCCTCGGTGGCGGGCGCCGAGGCCGCGGTGGCGATGACGCTGGAGTACACCAAGGAGCGCAAGGCCTTCGGCCGCCCGGTGGCGAACTTCCAGAACACCCGTTTCGAGCTCGCCGAGATGGACACCGCGGTCTCCATCGCCCGGGTCTTCGTGGACCGCTGCATCACCGAGCACAACGGCGAGGGCGAGCTGTCGGTGCCCGACGCGGCGAAGGCCAAGTGGTGGTGCTCGGACCTGCAGAACCGCGTCGTCGACCGCTGCGTGCAGCTGCACGGCGGTTACGGCTACATGCTCGAGTACCCGATCGCCCGCGCGTTCGTGGACTCCCGCGTGCAGGCGATCTACGGCGGCACGAACGAGATCATGAAGGAGATCGTCGGCCGGTCGCTCATCGGCTGACGGTGTCCAGGGCCCGCGCGATGTCGGCCACGAGGTCGCGCGGGTCCTCCAGCCCCACCGACAGCCGCAGGTGGCCGAGCCGGCGGAACTCCGGCGGGAAGTGCGCCGCGCGGCCCTCACCGCCCGCGCCGACGTGCACGATCAGCGACTCGTCGTGCCCGAGCGACACCGCCGAGGTGATCACGCGCAGCGCGGCGACGAACCGGTTCTGCAGCTGCGGAGGACCGTCGAGGGCGAAGGCGAGCATGCCGCCGTACCCGCCGTCCAGGGTGCGGGTCGCGAGCGCGTGCTGCGGGTGCGACGCCAGCCCCGGGTAGGCGACGTAGGCGACCTCCGGGCGGGACTCCAGGTACTCCGCGACCTGCTGCGCGCCGGCGCAGTGCGCGCGCATCCGCATCGGCAGGGTCACCGCACCGCGGGTGATCAGCCAGGCGTTGAACGGGCTGATCACTCCCCCGGCGTCGACCATCGCGTCGGCGCGGATCCGCTCGACCAGCTCGCGGCGGCCCAGCACTGCGCCGCCCATCGCGTCGCCGTGGCCGTTGACGTACTTGGTCAGCGAGTGCACGACGAGGTCCGCGCCCCGCTCCAGCGGCCGTTGCAGCACCGGGGTGGCGAAGGTGGCGTCCACGCTGAGCAGGGCGCCGGCCTCGTGTGCGACGGCGGCGACGGCGTCGACGTCGGTGATCCGGGTCGTCGGGTTCGCCGGGGTCTCGACGTGCACCAGCCGGGTCTCCGGGCGGATCGCGGCGCGCACCGCGTCCGGGTCGGAGGAGTCGACCAGGGTGGCGGTGATCCCCCACCGGGCCGGCAGCAGCTCGGTGAGCAGCCGGTGGGTGGCGACGTAGGTGACGTCGGAGCTGACGACGTGGTCACCGGAGCGCAGGAACGTGAAGAACACCGCGTGCAGCGCCGCGACCCCCGAGGCGAGCGCGACCGCCGCGCAGCCGCCCGGGGACACCCCGTGCGGGTCCTCCAGGGCGACGAGCTTGTCCTCCAGCCAGCCCTGGTTCGCCCCGCCGTTGCGGGTGTAGAGCCGGGTCCCGGTGCCCGACCAGTCCAGCTCGGAGGGGTCCTCGGGCAGCGCGTAGGAGTTGGCCGCGACGATCGGTCGGCGGATCGCGCCGGTGCCGGGATCGACGTCGTTGCCCGCGTGCACCGCGCGGGTGGCGAGGAAGGGCGGTCGGTCGCCGGGGGTCACGCCGGAGATCATGCCTCGGCGATCGGCTCCGGGGCACGCAGCGACGGACCCGCGTCCGGCACGACCAGCGGGGTGCCGGTCACCGGGTCGGGCAGCACCCGGGCGCGCAGCCCGAACACCTCCGCCAGCAGCTCCTCGGTGACGACCTCGGACGGCGACCCCGCCGCGACGATCCGGCCGTCCTTCATCGCGACGAGCCGGTCGGCGTAGCGGGCGGCCAGGTTGAGGTCGTGCAGCACCATGACCACGGTGCGGCCCGCCTCGGACTGCAGCCGCCGCACCAGCTCCAGCACGTCGACCTGGTGGGCCAGGTCGAGGAAGGTGGTCGGCTCGTCGAGCAGCAGCAGGTCGGTCTCCTGGGCCAGGGCCATCGAGATCCAGGCCCGCTGGCGCTGGCCGCCGGAGAGCTCGTCGACCGGGCGCTCGGCGAGGTCGGACAGGCCCGTCCAGGTCAGCGCCTCGGCGACGGCGCGCTCGTCGTCCGAGGACCACTGCCGGTACCAGGCCTGGTGCGGGTGCCGCCCGCGGGCGACGAGGTCGCCGACGGTCAGCCCCTCGGGCGCCAGCGGCGACTGCGGCAGGATCCCCAGGACCCGGGCGACCTCCTTGGTCGGGGTGCGGTCGATCCGCTTGCCGTCGAGCAGCACCTGACCGGTCCGGGCGGGCAGCAGCCGCCCCAGCGCGCGCAGCACGGTGGACTTGCCGCAGCCGTTCGGGCCGATGACGGTGGTGACCGCGCCGGGCAGCACCTCCAGGTCGAGCCCGTCGACGATGGTGCGGTCGCCGTAGCCGAGCGTGACCTGCTCGGCCGACAGCCGGACCACACCGGGACGGACGGGGTCGCCCGCCGTCGTCGTCCGGGAGGTGGTGGCCTCCGCGACGCTGATGTCCTCGACGGTGCTCATCGACGGGCCTCCTGGCGGGTGCGGGCGAGCAGGTACAGCAGGAACGGGGCGCCGAGCACCGCGGTCACGATGCCGACCGGGAGCTCGACCGACCCCAGTGCGGTGCGGGCGATCAGGTCGGACAGCACGGTCAGCGCCGCGCCCAGCACGAGCGAGACCCCGATCGGCGGGGTCCCGACCCGGCAGAGCCGGCGCGCGATCTGCGGGGTGACCAGTGCGATGAAGGCGATCGGGCCGGCGGCCGCGGTCGCGACCGAGGCGAGCCCGACGGAGACGAGCAGCAGCGCGGTGCGGGCGCCGTTCACCCGCACGCCGAGGCCGCGGGCGGTGTCGTCGTCGAAGCGCAGGGCGCCGAGCAGGTGGACCAGGGCCAGCGCCGCGGGCACGAGCACCAGCATGGAGATCGACAGCGGGACGACCTCGTTCCAGCTGCGCGCGTTCAGGCTGCCGTTGAGCCAGACCTGGGCCTGGGCGGCCTGGTAGATCTGGGCGACGGTCAGCAGCCACTGCACCGCGGCGACGAGCACGGCCTGGATGCCGATGCCGATCAGTACGAGCCGGAAGCCCTGGATGCCCTTGCGCCAGGCCAGGACGTACACCGCGACCGACGACACGAGCCCGCCGATCAGAGCGGCGAGCGGGATGCCGAGCGAGGCGAAGGCGCCGCCGACCCCGGCCACGCCGCCCCCGAGCACGATGACGAACACCGCCGCCGCGCTGGCGCCCCACTGGACGCCGATGATGTCCGGGCTCGCGAGGGGGTTGCGGGCGACCGACTGCAGGATCGCGCCGGAGACGGCGAGCGCGCCGCCGACCAGCGCACCGACCAGGGTGCGCGGGAGCCGCAGCTCGAGCACGACGAGCTGCTGACCGGCGTCGCCGCCACCGAACAGCGTCGCCAGCACGTCGGTGATCGCGATCGGGTAGTCGCCGCGGCCCATGTTGACCGCGGCGGCGAGCAGCAGCGCGCCGGCACAGGCGAGCAGCACGACCGCGGTGCGGACACGCAGCACGCCGGAGAAGCGGCCCGCGCGGACGGGGCGACGGCCGGGGACGACCACCGTGCCCGGTGGGCCGGGTTCGGTCACGGTGCTCACACGGCCCCCAGCTTGCGACGGCGCACGAGCGCGATGAAGAACGGCCCGCCGATCAGCGCGACCACGATGCCGACCTGCAGCTCACCGGGGCGGGCCACCACCCGTCCGACGACGTCGGCGAGCAGCAGCAGCACCGCCCCGGCGAGCCCGGAGGCGGGCAGCAGCCAGCGGTGGTCGGGCCCGGTGAACACCCGCACGACGTGCGGCACGATCAGGCCGAGGAACACGATCGGCCCGCAGGCGGCGGTGGCCGCCCCCGCGAGCAGCGTGATCGCGACGACGCCGACGACCCGGGTCCGGCGGACCGAGTGCCCCAGCGAGGTGGCGACGTCGTCACCGAGGGAGAGCGCGTTGAGGGCGGGCGCGCTGGCCAGCGCCAGCGCCGTTCCCGCGAGGACGAACCACACCACCTGGCCGCCGACCGCGGCGTCGCGCCCGGCGAGCGATCCGACCACCCAGAACCGGTAGGCGTCGAGGCTGGTCTCGTCGAGCAGCACCACCGAGGACGTGCCCGCCTGCAGCAGGAAGCTGACCGCCGCACCGGCGAGGGCCAGCGACACCGGGGTGGCCCCGCCGGGTGCCCGGGTGCCGATCACGAACACCACGACGCTGGCGACCAGCGCCCCGGCGAAGGCGAACCAGACGTAGCCGAACAGCGTGCTGACACCGAAGACGTAGATGCCGATGACGACGAAGAACGCCGCACCCGCGTTGACGCCCAGCAGGCCGGGGTCGCCGAGCGGGTTGCGGGTGAAGCCCTGCACGAGCGCGCCGGCCAGGCCGAGCGCGATCCCGACCAGTACCCCGAGCAGGGTGCGCGGGATCCGCAGGGAACGGATGACCACGTCGTTCTCGCTGCCGGTCGGGGCGACCAGCGCGGAGAACACCTCGTTCACCGGGATGACCTTGGTCCCGATCGCGATGCTGGCGAGTACCGCGAGCAGCAGCGCCGTGGTCAGCGCGGCGAGGCCGAGCAGCCGCCTGCGCCGGAGCGACCGCCGTGGGGGCGACGGCTGTTCCACCGACGGTGGTCGGACGCGGATCGCGTTCACCTTGCTCGTGGCCCCCTGCTCGACCGGATGGCCCCACCCGTCCGGTGCGGCTCCGCTCACCATAAGTGAGGCTGCCCTACGACAGAACACCCCCGTGCGTCACGTCGCCCGCGCGGCGGGATGCTCGGGCGGTGCCCGTCGAGCCCTCCGCGTCCGGTCCCCCGCCCGTCCGGCCGCGGGTCACCGCGGTCATGGTCAGCTCCGCCGACGGGGCCGTGACCGCGGGCGGAGCGGGGTCCGGCGGCCTGTCCACCCCGGCCGACCGCGACCTGTTCCGCGCCCTGCGACGGTCGGCCGACTGCGTGCTCGTCGGGGCGGGCACCGCGCGGGACGAGGACTACCGGGGCGTCCGGCCACGCCGTCCCGGGCCGGACGGGCGGCCGCCCGGGCCGCCCCCGCCGGTCGTCGTCGTGAGCGGGTCGGCCGGGCTGGACCCGGGTGCGCGGCTGTTCACCGACACCGTCACGGCGCCGGTCGTGCTGACCACGGCCGCCGCCCCCGCGGACCGGCGCGCCGCGCTGGTCGCCGCGGGGGCCGAGGTCGTGCTGCTCGACGACCTCTCCCCCGCCGCGCTGCTCGCCGCGCTCGCCCGCCGCGGCCACACCTCCGTGCTGTGCGAGGGCGGGCCGACCCTGCTCGGCGCGCTGGTCGGGGCCGACGTCGTCGACGAGCTGCGCCTCACCCTGGTCCCGGTGCTGGTCGGGGGCCCGGAGGGGCGGATCGCGACCGGGCCGCGGTCCCTGCCCGTACCGCGCGCGCTGCACCTGGCAGGCCACGAGGCGGCCGCCGACGGGACCCTGCTGCTGCACTACGTCCGCGCCACCCCCGGGACCCCGGCTACGCCGAACGAGTGAACCGCCGTGAGGGAGGGCCACGGACGGGCATCCCACGGGGGACACCACACGCACCGCGGCGGGCCCCCACCCGGGGCCGGCCCGTGAGAGGAGCACCGATGACCTCCGGCACCCCGACCACCACCCCCGCCACGACCCCGGCCGCGGCCCCCGCGGGACGCCTCGCCGACGGCACCGGCCAGGGCCGCACCACCATCGCCGCGTCCGTCGTCCAGAAGATCGCCGGCATCGCCGCGCGCGAGGTCTCCGGGGTGTACTCCATGGGCTCCGGCGCGTCCCGCGCCTTCGGCGCGCTGCGCGAGCGCATCCCCGGCGGCGGCACCAGCGGCGCGTCCACCGTCGCGGGTGTGGCCGTCGAGGTCGGCGAGAAGCAGGCCGCGGTCGACCTGGACGTCGTCGTCGAGTACGGCGTCGCCATCGCCGACCTGGCCTCCGCGGTCCGCCGCAACGTCGTCGGCGCCGTCGAGCGGATGACCGGGCTGGAGGTCATCGAGGTCAACATCTCGGTGAACGACATCCACCTGGCCGGCGAGGACGACAACCGCGACGAGGCCCCGGTGGCTCCCGCCCCGACCGGCCGCGTCGTGGAGTGACGGTGCCCGAGCCGACCCCGTTCGACGCCCGGTCCCCCGCCGCCGTCGTCACCGGTCCGCCCGGTGCGGCGGAGGTCGCCGCGCAGCGGCGCCGGGAACCGGCTCCGGCCGCGCTGGCCGAGCTGGTCGCCGAGGCCGTCGTGGCGCACCCGTCGGTGGTGCGGCTCGACGGCGGTGCCTTCGGGACCGTCGCGACCTGGCTGTCCGGGCGGCGGTTGGTCGGTGTGCTCGTCGGCCGTACCGACGAACCGGTCGAGATCGGGGTGGTGCTGCGTCTGGACCGGCCGATCCCGGCTACCGTCGCGGCGCTGCGGGCGTCCCTCGCGCCGTTGGTCGACGGGGTCCCCGTCGACGTGACGGTCGCGGACGTGGAGGTCCCCTGAGGTGGAGGTGGGTACGGGATGGACGAGCCGGATCCCGGCGGGCACGGGGGCCTGACCCCCGCTCAGCGGTCGGCCTACCGCTCGTTCGTCCGTACCCACCACCCCGACCGCGGCGGTGACCCCGAGGTCTTCCGCGCCGGGCTGGCCCGCTTCCGCGCGCTGGCGTCCGGCCGGGATGCCGGCCGGACGCCCGACCCGGACGACCGCCGCTACGACGCACCGATCGAGATCGTGCCCGACCTGCCGCTGCCGACCCGGGTCCTGGTGGCCCTGATCCGCACCATCCGACGTCGCACGCACCCCCGGGTCGACCGGCCCGGCCGGCACACCTACCGCTCCACCCGTCCCGGAGAGGACATCCCATGAACGCCACCCAGACCGGCCTGCTCGCGGGCCTCCTGCTGGGAGTCGCCGGTGCCACCGGCGGCTTCTTCGCCTTCGTCATCACCCTGGTGCTCGGCATCATCGGCCTGGTCGTCGGCCGCCTCCTCGACGGCGAGCTGGACCTGTCCGGCCTCGGCCGGGGCCGCGACCGGTGAGCACCCTCCCCGAACCCGCCGAGCGCGGTGTCCTGGAGATCGACCCGGCGGTGCTGCGCAAGATCGTCGAGTACGCCGCGGACACCGCCCCGGCCACCCGGCACCGCGCCCGGCGGGTCGCCGGGCTCGACGTCGGCGAGTCCGGGCCGACCGCACGGGTGACCCGGCGGCCCGGTCCGGCACGGGGCACGGTCGGGGCCGCCGTCGGCGCCGCGACCGGCGACGCCGGTGAGGTCGACGTCCGGCTGCGGCTCACCCTGGCCCACCCCGGGTCGGTGCGGGCCGCCGTCGCCGACGTCCGGGAGCGGATCGACGCCGACCTCCGTCGCACCACCGGGCACCGGCTGCGCGGCCTGGCCGTCGAGGTCGAGGCCCTCCGGCCGGAGGACGCCCGGCCGCGCCCGGACTCCCCGCGCGTGCAGTAGAACCGTCGGATCCTGAACGAGTCGGAAGAGGGAGGCCGGGCCCGTGCGTGTCCTGCTCCGCGTTCTCGCGCCGCTGCTGAGCCTGGCGGTGGCCGCGATCGGCGCGCTCGTCGTCGTCGAGGTGGTGGCCGCCTGGGTCGGCCGGGTCTCCGGCGCCGGGCTGCTCGTCCCCTGGCGGGACTGGCGCACCACCGTCCAGAACACCCTGTGGACCGCCCAGCCGGTGCTCTGGATCGCCGTGGGGGTGATCGTCGTCGGGGCCGTGCTGCTGCTCGTCGGGCTGCTCGCCCGTCGCCACGACGTCGCCCTCGACGCGCCGTCGCCCGGGCTCACCGTCGCCACCGCGCCGCGGGTGCTGGCCCGGCTGGTCGGCACCCGGGTCCGGGCCGCGGACCCGGTCACCGCGGCGTCGGTGACCGCGTCGGCCCGGTCGGTCGTGGTGAACGCCCGCGGCCGCGGCGACACCGACGCACTGCGCGAGGCGGCCCGCGGTGCCGCCTCCGGTGTCCTCGACGCGTTGCCCCTCGCACGGCGCCCGCGCCTGACCGTGCGCGTCGCCCCGGAGCAGCCGGGCTCGAAGGGAGTGCAGTGATGGCCGACGCCGTGACCTCGACGGGGGGCACGCCGGGGACCTCCGGCCCGAACCCGCGCCGCGCCGCCCGGACCGCGCGGCGCGCCCAGTACCGCTCCTCGGGCGGCGCCCGCGGCGGGCTCGTCCTGCTCGGCGTGGTGCTGCTCGCCGTCGGCGTGCTCACCGTGCTGCTCGTGACCGGGGTCTTCGGGCAGGGCCGCCCGCAGCGCCCGCTGCTGGACCCGGTGGTCGAGCAGTTCCTGCTGGCCAACGGCACCGCCGCCCGCGTGGTCGCGATCGTGGCCGGTCTCGTGCTGGTGCTGCTCGGGGTCTGGTGGACCGCGCGGTCGCTGCGCCCGGAGAGCCGGCCGGACCTGGTCCTGGACGGCGGCCCGGACACCGAGATCCGGATCGGCGCCTCCGCCGCGGCCGACGCCGTCGCCGACGGGGCCGCCACGCTGCCCGGGGTGACCCGGGCCCGCGCCCGGATGGTCGGCAGTACCTCCGCGCCCGCGGTGCGCGCCACCGTGTGGGTCGGCGAGGACGTCGCCGACGGGGAGGTCAGCGAGATCTGCCGCCGCCTCGACGCCGAGATCCTGCCCGGGATCCGCGACGCGCTGGGGATGGCGGACCTTCCCGTCGCGGTGCGCCTGGAGCTGGACGCGGCCCGCCGCGACGACCGCCCGCGGGTCTCCTGACCCACCGGCCGGGTCCGTGACCCGGCTCACAGGGGCCGGACCGGTCGACGACCGTACGGTCGTCGGCATGAGCGCAGTGCTGGACGGCAGGACGGCCCTCGTCACCGGGGCGGGCAGCGGGATCGGGGCCGCCGTGGCCCGCAGGCTCGTCGCCGACGGGGCGAGGGTGTACGCGGTGGACCTCGCCGAGGACCGGGTGGCCCCACTGGCCGCCCAGAGCGACCTGGTCACGCCGCTGGGCTGCGACCTGTCCGACCTCGACGCCGTGGAGCAGCTGCCCACCGACGTCGACATCCTGGTCAACAACGCCGGCCGCCAGCACGTCTCGCGGCTGGAGGAGTTCGACCCGGAGATGTTCTCGAACATCCTGCGCCTGATGCTGGAGTCTCCGTTCCGGCTGATCCGCCGGTCGCTGCCGCACATGTACGCCCGTGGCTGGGGGCGGGTCGTGAACATCTCCTCCGCGCACGGCCTGCGGGCCTCGCCGTACAAGTCCGCCTACGTCTCGGCCAAGCACGGCCTGGAGGGCCTGTCGAAGGTCACCGCGCTGGAGGGCGCCGAGCACGGCGTGACCAGCAACTGCATCAACCCCGCCTACGTGCGCACGCCGCTGGTCGAGGCCCAGATCGCCGACCAGGCCCGCACGCACGGGATCTCCGAGGACGAGGTCGTCACGAAGATCATGCTCACCCCGGTGGCGGTGAAGCGGCTGATCGAGCCCGCCGAGACCGCGGAGCTGGCCGCGCTGCTGTGGGGGCCGGCGTCGGCGTCGATCACCGGCACGTCGCTGTCCCAGGACGGCGGCTGGACCGCCCGGTAGGGGGTGCGGGCGCTCACCGCGGCCACACCCCGGTACGGGCATGATCGGTGCTCGTGCGGCGGTGGAGTGTGCTCGGGGTCCTGCTGCTCGCCGTTCTGCTGCTCGCCGGGTGTGCGGTCGGGCCGTCGCAGCGGCCGCCGGTGGCGGTGCGGGGCGAACAGCTGCCCGCCGCGCCCCCGACGTCGGCCTCGGGCCCGCCCGCCGACCCGGACCTGCTGCCCGACTCCGACCCGGTCCGCACCACCGGGTTCACCGACTGCACCGCCGACACGGCCGCGGCGCTGACCACGGCGGGCACCCCGCTGCCCGCCGGGCGCGTGCTGTCCGTCGGCTGCGCCCGGCTGACCGTGCCCGCCGACCGGGACCGTCCCGAGCTGGGCCCGGCCCGGCTCGGCCTGACCCGGGTCACGACACCCGGCGCGGCGGACGGGCGCCCGGCGCTGGTCGTGCTGGGTGACACCGGCACCGACGGGTCCGCACGGGCGGCGGTGAGCCTCGCCGCCCGGCTCCCCGCCGCCGTCCTCGACCGCTACCAGGTGATCGGCGTGGACCGCCGCGGCACCGGGGAGGACCTGCTCGACTGCGCCCCGGTCGACGCCCGCGCCGCCCTGCTCGACGCCGGGCCGGACCGCCGCGACGAGGCCGCCATGACGACGCTGCTGGAGCGGGCCCGCGAGGTCGTGCAGGACTGCAACCTGCTGCTGTCGGGCACGGTGACCAGCTACCGCGCCGCGAGCGGTGCCGACGACCTGGAGTCGCTGCGGTCCGTGCTGGGCGCGGCCCGGCTGGACCTGCTCGCCGTCGGTGACGGTGCCGACGCGGCGGCCGCCTGGATCGGCGCCCACCCGGGCTCCGTCGGGCGGGTCGTGCTCGACGGCCCCGGTGACCCCACCCTCGACGAGCCGGCCCGGACCGAGACCACGACCGCGGCGGCGGAGAAGGCCTTCGACGCCTTCGCCGGGGCCTGCACCGCGTCGCCGACCTGCCCGCTGGGTCCCGACCCGCGCGGCTACCTCGACGAGCTCGTGTTCCGCCTGTCCCGCACCGCGCTGCCCGTCGGCGACGGCGACGCGGTCACCGCGGGCGCGACGCTGCGCGCGGTCCGGTCGGTCATGTCCCAGCCCGCCCGCTGGCCGGAGCTGCAGTCCGCGCTGGTCGCGGCCGGCGACGGCGACCCGGCGGGGCTGGTCCGCATCCTCGCCCCGCTCGGGGGTCCGCAGGGCCGTTTCGACGCCACCCTGGCCACCCGCTGCAACGACAGCCGGGTCCGGGTCACCCCGGGTGAGGCCGCGGACCTGGCCGGGCAGTGGGCGCAGCGCTTCCCGCTGTTCGGGGTCGCGGCGGCGCAGGAGCTCGTGGCCTGCGGGCCGTGGCCGTCAGGGGGGCCGGTCACCCCGGCGGCGCCGCGGGGCGCTCCCCCGCCCCCGGTCGTCGTGATCGGGACCGCGCAGGACCCGCGGTCGCCGCAGAGCGGCGCCGAGCGGACCGCCCAGCAGCTCGTGACGGGGCGGCTCGTGCGCTGGCAGGGCAGCGGGACCGGGGCCTACCCGCGCACCCCGTGCGTCACCGACGTCGTCGACCGGGCGCTGCTGACCGGCCGGGCGCCCTCCCAGCCCGTGGTCTGCCCGCCGTAACCGCGTGCTCCGGGCGGCTCACCCTGGGTAGGTCCGGACCATGGTCGGGATGCGACGAAACCGGCACAGAAGGTCACGATTGCGTATCCGCCGTTTTCCGGAGCGGTTGCGAGAACAGCGTTGCCGCCCATCCTCACCTGCGACAACGAGCGTACGAAACGTTTCCGGAATGGCAACGGCATCGTCGCGGAACGGTCCCGTCGGCTGACCGGGGCCCCGTTCGGCGGCTAGGCTCCGTCCGGCGAGCGGGAGACCGCAGGTCGTTCCCACCGCACCGGTGGGCGTACGCGAACTCCCGGTCACGTCGTTCGGGTGGGTGTAACGCCGAACGGACCCGACGACGAGTGGTGCGGAAGGACCGTGCTCCTGCCCCGAGCGGCGGGCACGGACCCCGGGCGGAAGGAGCACGGTGGATTTCTTCACCTATGTCGGCACCCAGCTGAACCAGTTGGTGTTCTACGGCCAGCAGCATTTCCTGCTGGTCGCGATCTCGGTCGGAATCGCGGTCGTGATCTCGTTGGTGGCGGGCACCCTGCTGCACACCAATCGGCTGACTCCCGACTCGTGGAGCCGGCCGGTCCGGGCGGGCTCCCGTGAGGCGTTGCTGATCGTGTTCTCCGCGGCGCTGACGATCCCGTCGCTGGCGCTGTTCGGTCTGCTGCAGCCGATCCTGGGGCTCGGCATCACGCCGTCGCTGACGGCGCTGACGATCTACGCGATCTACCCGGTGCTGCGTAACGTCGTGGCCGGGCTCTCCTCGGTGGACGACGCCGTCCTCGAGTCCGCCCGCGGGATGGGGATGGGCTCGGTCCGGCGGATGTTCACCATCCAGCTGCCGCTGGCCTGGCCGGTGATCCTCTCCGGCATCCGGGTCGCCGTACTGATCATCATCGGTATCGCGGTCGTCGCCGGCGCCATCAACGGCCCGGGCTTCGGCTCCTCGCTCTTCCTCGGCCTGCAACGGCTGGGATCGGTCAACTCGTTCAACCAGGTTCTGGCGGCCACGCTCGGCTGCCTCGTCGTGGCTGCGGTCTACGAGGTCGTCTTCTGGATCGTCCAGCGTTTCACCACCCCGAGGGGGATCCGTGTCTGATTCCGGCAAGCCGATGATCGCCCTCGAAGGCATCAGCAAGACCTATCCGAAGTCCACCACCCCGGCCGTGCAGGAGCTCGACCTGCACGTACCCGAGGGCACCATCTCGATGTTCATCGGGCCGTCCGGCTGCGGCAAGACGACCACGCTGAAGATGATGAACCGGCTCATCGAGCCCAGCACCGGCCGCATCCTGCTCGACGGCGACGACGTCACCGACGTCAACGCCGACGAGCTGCGCCGCCGCATCGGCTACGTCATCCAGCAGGTCGGCCTGTTCCCGCACTTCACGATCGGCGACAACATCGCCGTCGTCCCGCGGATCCTCGGCTGGGACCGCAACCGGATCACCGCCCGGGTCGACGAGCTGCTCCACCTGGTCGGGCTCGAACCGAAGATGTACCGCGACCGCTACCCCCGCCAGCTCTCCGGCGGCCAGCAGCAGCGCGTCGGCGTCGCCCGCGGGCTCGCCGCGGACCCGTCGGTGATGCTGATGGACGAGCCGTTCGGCGCGATCGACCCGATCACCCGCGAGCGCATCCAGGACGAGTTCCTCGAGCTGCAGCAGCAGATCGCCAAGACCATCTGCTTCGTCACCCACGACCTCACCGAGGCGGTCAAGCTCGGCGACCGGATCGCGGTGTTCGGGCCCGGCGGCACGCTGCAGCAGTACGACACGCCCGACATGATCCTGACCCACCCGGCCAACGACTTCGTCGCCGAGTTCGTCGGCGCCGGCGCCGCGGTCCGACGGCTGTCGCTGCTGGAGCTGTCCCGCCTGGAGCTGCAGTCGGTCGACCTCGACGGGACCGCCGCCCGCAACGGCTCCCCCACCTACGAGGCCGATGCCGAGGGCCGCCCGGTGCGCTGGGCGTACCTGCCGGGCACCGCCGACCTGCCGAAGCTGGTGACGGTCCCGCGCACCGGCACCGTCTACGACGCCGTCGACGTCATGCTCGACTCCCAGACCGAGCTGGTCGGTGTGGTCGACGAGCAGCAGAAGCTGCAGGGCGCACTCTGGTGGCGCGACCTGGTCGAGGGCCTCAAGACCAAGGCCGGTTCGTGAGCGCCCCCGCCGCCGAGGAGACCGGCGCGGCCGCGCCGTCCGGGTCGCCCTCGGCCGAGCCGGTCGTCCGCAGGACGCGGCGGCTGGACCGGTCGCTCATCGTCAACCCGCTCATCGCCGTCGCCGGCGTGGTGCTGGTGCTGATCTACGCCGCGTCCCGGGGGCTCGACGACGTCGAGGCCTCGGTCATCAACGCGTCCTCGCTCGGGCAGCGGCTCGGCGAGCACCTGATCCTGACCGGGCTGTCCACCCTCGTCGTGATCATCGTGGCGATCCCGGCCGGCATCGCGATCAGCCGTCCGTCCGCGCATCGTATCCAGCGTCCGATCCTGGCGTTCACCGGGTTCATGCAGGCGCTGCCCGCGTTCGGTGTGATCGTGCTGCTCGCGTTCTCCCCGCTCGGTCTCGGCCTGCCGACGGCCGTCGTCGCGCTCGCGCTGGCCGCGCTGCTGCCGGTGCTCACCAACACCGTCGTCGGTCTCCAGCAGGTCGACAAAGCGCTGATCGAGGCCGCCCGCGGCATCGGGATGTCGGCGCGGCAGACGCTGCTGCGCGTCGAGCTGCCGCTGGCGACGCCGGTCATGGTCGCCGGTGTCCGCGTCGCGCTCGTGCTGAACGTCGGCACCGCGGCCCTGGCCACCTACGTCGGCGCCGGCGGTCTCGGCGAGCCGATCAAGGGGATGCTCGAGCTCGGCCGCCCCACCGGAACCCTCGTCGCGGCGACCATCGTCGCCGCGCTGGCCCTGATCGTGGACTGGCTCGCCGGTCTCGCCGAGTACGCCGTCCGCCGCAACGCCGGCTGACGCGGGCCCCCGCTCGCCCCCGAATCCCCGCAGTACCGCATTCCCTGGAGGACACGTGAAGTTCGGACGATCCCGGCGTCTCGCCCTGACGGCGATGGCCGCCGCGGCGGCGCTCGCCCTGGCGGGCTGTGGCGGCCTGAGCGGCAGCGGCCCCTCGGCCTCCGGCGGCTCCCTGGCCCAGGCCGGCGACCTGAGCGGACAGAACTACGTCGTCGGCGGCAAGAACTTCGACGAGCAGCTGGTGCTCTGCCAGATCACCGTCGCCGCCCTCGAGTCGGCGGGCGGCAACGTCACCGACCGCTGCAACACCGGTGGCACCGACGTCACCCGCCAGGCACTGCTGGCCGGGGACATCAACATCTACTGGGAGTACACCGGTACCGCCTGGGCGTCCTTCTTCAAGGAGACCCGCCGGATCACCGACGACAACGAGCTCTACAACCTCGTCGCCCAGCGCGACCTGGAGCAGAACAAGATCCAGTGGCTGGACAAGGCCAACTTCAACAACACCTACGCCTTCGCCATGACCGAGGCGAAGTCGCAGGAGCTCGGCATCACGACGCTGTCGCAGATGGCGGACTACATCAAGGCGGGCAAGGCGCCGGCCGGCTCGGTGTGCGTGGAGACCGAGTACAACTCGCGTGACGACGGCCTGCGCGGCCTGGAGAAGACCTACGGCTTCACCGCCCAGAACCCGCAGGTGCTCGCCACCGGCGTGATCTACCAGGCGACCGCCGACAACAAGTGCCTGTTCGGCGAGGTCTTCACCACCGACGGCCGCATCCCCGGCCTGAAGCTCAAGGTCCTCGACGACGACAAGAAGTACCACGTCACCTACAACGCGGCGCCGACCATCCGGGCCGACGTCTACGACGCCAACCCCGCCGTCCGGCAGGTGCTGGCGCCGATCGCCCAGGCCCTGGACTACAACACCATCCTCGACCTGAACGGCAAGGTGTCCTCCTTCGGCCAGAACGAGCGCGACGTCGCCCGTGAGTGGCTGACCCAGAAGGGCTTCATCGGCTGAGGTGTCCCGGTACGCCCACCGCGTCCCCGCCCCGGCTCCATCGGGTGCGGGGACGCGGTGTGTTCCGGGTCGATCACCGTGTGTGCGTGGGCGTTGCGCCGACGGACGGATCGTGGTCGGCTGGCCGGACCACCCATCCCCGCGAACCAGGACGATCCCGTGAGCCCCTTCCCCGGCCGCAGGCTGCGGACGCTGGTCCCGGCCCTGCTCGCCGTCGCGCTGCTGGCGGGCGGCTGCACCGGGCTCGCCGGAGGCGGGCCGCGGGCCTCCGCCGGGTCGCTCGCCCCACGCGTCGACCTGTCCGGCCGGACCTACGTCGTCGGATCGAAGAACTTCGACGAGCAGCAGATCCTCTGCCAGATCTCGATCGCGGCGCTGGAGTCCGCCGGGGCGTCGGTGACCGACCGGTGCAACGTCGGGGGCTCCGACGTGACCCGGCAGGCGCTGCTGTCCGGGGACATCTCGACCTACTGGGAGTACACCGGCACGGCGTGGGCGTCGTACCTGCGCGAGACCCGCACCCTCCCCGACGACCAGGTCCTCGCCGAGCTGCGCACCCGCGACCGCGCGCAGAACGGCGTGGTGTGGCTGGACCGCGCCGGGTTCGACAACACGTACTCCTTCGTCGTCGACGGGGCGACCGCGGCGCGGCTGAACCTGAACACGATCGGCGACATGGCCGCCTACGTCCGCTCCGGTCAGCCCGGCGACGTCTGCGTCGAGACCGAGTACGCCTCCCGCGCCGACGGCCTCGCCGGGCTCCAGCGCGCCTACGGCTTCGAGCTCCCCCGCGACCGCCGCGAGACCCTCGAACAGGGTCTGATCTTCCAGTCCACCGCCGACGGCGTCTGCCTGTTCGGCGAGGTCGCCGCCACCGACGGCCGCATCCCGGCGCTGGGCCTGAAGGTCCTCACCGACGACCGCGGCTACCACATCACCTACAGCGCGGTCCCGGTCTTCCGGGCCGACGTGTTCGACCGGGCCCCGCAGGTCGCCGACCTGTTCGCCCCGATCACGGCGGCCCTGGACCAGCAGACCATGCAGCAGCTCAACGGCCGGGTCTCCGCAGGCGGGCAGAGCCCCCGTGACGTCGCGCGGGCCTGGCTGGCCGAGCGCGGGTTCATCGGGAGCTGAGCCGTGGCGCGCCGGCAGGTCGACGAGGTCCGCGACGGCGTGGAGCTGACCAGTCTCGACGCCGAGGCCTTCGACGGCGCCGGCGTCACCAAACGGGCCCTGCTCGACCACCTCGACGCCGTCGCCGCACTGCTGCTGCCCGCGCTGGCCGACCGGCCCCTGTCGGTGGTGCGGGCCCGCCCCGGCCAGGCGCCGTTCATGCAGAAGAACCTCCCGCGCGGGGCGCCCGACTGGATCCCGACCGTGGACGTGTGGGCGGACTCGTCGCAGCGCACCGTGCACTACCCGCTCTGCCACGACCGCCGCACGCTGCTGTGGTTCGGCAACCAGCGCGCCGTCGAGTTCCACCCGACCCTCGTGGCGCACGGTGCGACGACCACCGGCGAGCTCGTCGTCGACCTCGACCCGCCCGACGGCGCCGGCTTCGACCGGGTCGTCGCCGCCGCGCACCCGGTCCGGGCGGCGCTGGCCGAGCTGGGCCTCGCCGCCGCGGTGAAGACCAGCGGCGCGACCGGCCTGCACCTGGTGGTCCCGCTGTCGGAACCGCTCCCGGTCGACGACGCGTTCGCCGCGACCCGCGCGGTGTGCGCCCGTGCCGCGGCACTGGCCCCCGACGTCGCGACGACCGCGTTCATCCGGGACGACCGCGGCGGCCGGGTCTTCCTCGACCCGACGCGCGTGGGCGGGGCCACCCTCGCCGCGCCCTACAGCCCGCGGGCCCGCCCCGGCCTGCCGGTGTCGTTCCCCCTCACCTGGGACGAGCTGGACCGGGTCACGCCCGCCGACTTCACGGTGGGCACGGTGGCCGGGCTGCTCGCGGGCCGTCCGACCTGGGCGGAGCTGCGGCCCGGGCCGGCCCCGCTGCCGGAGGTCCTGCTCACCGAGGGCCGGGCGATCCCGGTGCCGCGGGTCGCGGCCATGCACGAGGGGAAGCGCCGCAAGCGCGCCCGCGAACGCGGTGAGTGATCACTCGTCGATGTCACCGCGGGCGCGCCGGTAGATCCACCGGTCGGCGTCGGCGTGCGGGCCGATCAGGACGTAGCCCCGCGGGTCCCCGCCGGGGTCGGACAGCTCGATCGTCCGCGGCGGACGGCCCGTGGCGTCGGGGTCGATGCGCACCTGCTCGCCGGCGTAGGGGCCGTCGTCGATGACCGCGTACATGGCAGACGATTGTGCCACCCCGGGCGCCCTGCCCGGCCCCGTCGGGCGACGGGCCGGCCAGGGCCGCCGGTCAGCAGTTGCCGTAGGAGTTGGTGGTACCCGCGCGCGTCACCACCCCGGTGGCGGTGTCGGCGACGACGACCGGGATCCCCAGTGGACCGTTGCCGTTGCGGTACACGTCGCGGAGCTTCGTCCACGGGACGACCCCGGTGCCGTCGGCCCGCGCGACCCCGGCCCGGATCGTGCCGTACCCGGGGACCCCGACGCTCCAGAACCACTGCTCGGCGCCGGGGGTGGCCCGCCCGCTGCCGTGCATGTAGCAGGACAGCTGGTCACGGCTGTTGGTGATCGACACCCGCCCGGCCGGGACGCCGGCCGGGTCGGCGAGGTTGAGCACGCCGTTGCCGTTCTCCCTCCGCACCCGGTCACGGGCCGCGCCGGAGAACGACACGCACACGTGGTCGGACGGCTGGGCCTCCCGCCACACGAAGCCCGGCTTGCAGGTGTCCGGGCCGTACGGTCCGGACCCGGCACGGTTCGCGGGGCCCGCCGCGGTCTCGGCGCGGGCGGTGGTGCGCGAGGCGACGCTCACGCAGACCGGGTCGCTCGGCCCGATCTCCCGCCACACGAAGCCGCTCTTGCAGGTGTAGGGGCCGTAGGGCAGCGCGGCGGGAACCGGACCCGCCGGGGCGGGCGCCGTCGGCGGGGCGGCGAGCGCGGTGCCGGCGCTGCCGGCGAGCAGCGCGGCACCGAGCGCCGCGGCCACGCCGAGGCGACGGACGGCACCGAGTGCCGCCCGGGGCCGTCGGGTCCCGGCCGGCCGGGCGGTGGTCGTCGTCGTGGGTGTCGTCATCGTGGGTGTCCCCTCACCCCGGGCGCTCCGCCGGCGGTGTCGCCGTGTCCCGGTGCCGTCCGATCCTGGGCACCGGCGGCGTCCGTGGAATCGGTGCGGCGCCGTATCCCGTCGCTGCCGCAGCGGTCCGACCGCACGTACCGCAGAGAGTTGATGACACCGGTCGGTGGGACCGCGAGGCTGATCGACATGACCGACTCACTCGTGGCGATCCTCCTGCCGGACGCCGACGGCCGCCCGGCGCTGGGCGGGACCGGGACGCTGGTGACCCCCACCGCCGTCCTCGTCCACCCACCGCTGTCCCGACGGCTGCGGGCCGGCGAGGGCCCCGCGCCCGTCCGGGTCGCGGTGTGCGGCTGGGACCCGGCCGGGACCGAGGTGATCGACGTCGCCGGGGTGCAGGTCAGCCGCCGGTCCCCGGCCGGGGCCGACGAGCCGGTCGTCGGGCTGTTGCTGGCGACGCCGTCGTCGCGGGCCGGGACGGACGGCTTCGGCAGCGAGGAGGCGGTCGCGGCCCACCTGCTCGACCCGTACGACGCGGTGTCCCGCCCGGCCGCCGTCGATCCGGGCCCCGGCGACCGGTCCGCCGGGGCCGGTGACCCGTCCCCCGGTCGCGGTGCCCCGGGAGAGCAGCCCCCCGAGTCCGGCGACGCGGAGGAGGACGGCACGGGCGAGGGCCCCGGGCGACCGGTCGAACCGGGACACGGCGAGGGCGGGCGGCGGCCGCCGCCCGCGGAGTCCCCGTCGATCCTGTGCAGCTTCCTCGGGATCTTCTGCCGGTAGGGACGTGATGACCACCCGGCGCCGCTCGGTCGGCGAGATCCTGGTCGTCGGGCTGGCGGTCGGGGCCGACCTCTACGTGCACGGCGGCGACAGCAGGCTGCGCGGCGGCGGGGAGCTCCCGGCGTGGGTGGTGCCGGTCGTCGAGGTGGTCGTGCTGGCGACGCTGCTGCTCCGGTGGCGGTTCCCGTACCGGGTGTTCGCCCTCCAGTGGTGCTGGGCGCTGGCCGGGCTGGTCCTGCCCGGGTTCGCCCCGTTCGCGGGGCTGCTCGTGGCGCTGCACGCCGTGGCCTGCCGGGCCCCGGCCCGGTACTCGCTCGCGGTGCTCGCGGCGAGCCTGGTCCCGCTCGCGGTGAGCAACGCCAACGCCGCCGGCGGGGTGGGGACGCGCTTCTTCGCCGCGCTCTGCCTGGCCTGGGCCGTCGTCCTCGCCGCGGTCTGGGCGGTCGGGCGGCTCACCCACCTCGCCGAGCGGCGGACGCAGCTGCTGGAGGAGCTGCGCGAGCGCGACGCCGCCGACGCCGTCCGGGCGGAACGGCTGCGTCTGGCCCGGGAGCTGCACGACATCGTGGCGCACACGGTCAGCGCGATGGCCCTGCAGACCGCGGGGGCCCGGGCCCGGCTGACCGCGGGCCCCGACGACGACCCGACCCGGGCCGAGGTGGTCGACGCGCTGGCGGCGGTGGAGGCGAGCGGGGTGACGGCGATGACCGAGATGCACCGGATGCTGGGGCTGCTGCGCGCGGACTCCCCCGGCCCGGACCCGGCCGGGGACGGCGTCGTCGCACCGCGGCTGGCCGACGTGCCGCACCTGCTGGAGGCCTCCCGGGCGTCCGGGCTCGACGTCGAGCACGTCGTCGACGGCGCTCCGGGCCGGGCCGACCCGAGCGTGGAGCTGACCGCCTTCCGGGTCGTGCAGGAGGGGCTCGCCAACGCGATCAAGCACGGTGGCGCCGGGGCGCTGGTCCGGGTGCACGAGCTGTGGGAGCCCGGACGGCTGCGGATCACCGTACGCAGCACACCGGGGATCGGCGGCCCGGACCACGGGCTGCCGGCCGGCGGGCACGGGCTGCGCGGGCTCGCCGAGCGTGCCGCGCTGGTCGGCGGGCGCATCGAGTCCGGGCCGGGCGGCGACGGTTTCGTGCTGCGTGCCGAGCTGCCGCTCGACGGCTCCGGGGCGGGGGCGCGGTGACCGTCACCGTGGTGGTCGCCGACGACGACCCCCTCGTCCGCACCGGTGTGGGCATGCTCCTGCGCAGTGCCCCGGACCTGGCCGTGGTCGGTGAGGCCGCCGACGGCGCCGCCGCAGTCGAGCTGGTGCGGCGCGACCGCCCGGACGTCGTCGTGATGGACCTGCGGATGCCGGGGACCGACGGGACCGCCGCGACGCGGGCGATCACCGCGGACCGGGCCGACGATCCGGACCTGCTGACCCGCGTACTGGTGCTGACCACCTTCCACGACGACGACGCCGTGTACGGCGCCCTGCGCGCGGGTGCCAGCGGCTACCTGCTCAAGCACGCGGCCCCGGCCGACCTGGTCCCGGCGGTGCGCCGGGTCGCGGCGGGCGACGCGTGGCTGGACCCGGCGGTCGCGAGCCGGGTGATCGCCGCGCTGGTGGACACCGATACCGACCGCGACGACCCGCCCCAGCTCCTGGCCCGGCTCACCGCGCGCGAGCGCGAGGTGCTGACCCTCATGGCGCACGGACGGTCCAACGACGAGATCGCCGCCGGGCTCGTGCTGTCCGGCGCGACCGTCCGCACCCACGTCAACCGGATCCTCATGAAGACCGGGACGGGGAACCGGACGAACGCGGTGATCCTCGCCTTCCGCAGCGGGCTGGTGGACCCGCGGCGGTGACGACGCTCAGTCCTGCTTCCGCGCCCGGCTGGGCTGCACCCGCAGCGGCTCGCCGGGCATCTTGGGGTACTCCGGCGGGTAGGGCAGGTCCCCCAGCCCCCGTTCGGCCTCGTCCTCGGCGTACCACTCCAGCGCGGTCGCGCAGCTCCCGCGGTCCTCGTGGGCGCGGGCGTGCGGGTCCCCGTGCCGTTCCAGCAGGCCGGGGACTGTGCGCAGGGTGAACGCCGCCGGGTCGACCTCGGGCAGGTCGTCCCACGTGACCGGCATGGACACGGTCGCGGCGGGCAGCCCGCGCACCGACCAGGCCGAGGCGATCGTGCGGTCGCGGGCGGCCTGGTTGTAGTCGAGGAACACCCGCTCCCCGCGCTCCTCCTTCCACCAGTCCACGGTGGCCAGCTCCGGCACGCGCCGGCACACGCGGCGGGCGATCGCGATGACGGCGTGCCGGACCTGCACGAAGTCCCACTCGGGCCGGATCGGGCAGGCGACGTGCACGCCCCGCCCGCCGGAGGTCTTGGCCCATCCGGTCAGCCCGGCCTCGGCGAGGACCTCGCGCAGCGTCGCCGCGACGACGACGGCGTCGCCGAACCCGGTGCCCGGCTGCGGGTCGAGGTCGATGCGCAGCTCGTCGGGGTGGTCGGTGTCGGCGCAGCGGACCGGCCACGGGTGGAAGTCGAGGGTGTTGAGGTTGGCCGCCCAGGCGATCGTCGCGGGCTCGGTGATCGACACGGACTCGGCGGTGCGGCCGCTGGGGAAGGTCACCGTGCAGGTCGCCACCCAGTCCGGTGCGCCCTTCGGGACCCGTTTGACGAAGAACGGTTCGCCGTCCACCCCGGAGTTGAACCGCTTCAGGTTGGTGGGGCGGTCGCACAGCGCCGAGGCCATCGGCTCCCCCACCGCGACGTAGTACTCGACCACCTCGCGCTTGGTGATGCCGAGCTCGCCGAACACGACCTTGTCCGGGCTGGTCAGGCGGACCTCACGCGGGCCGTTCGGCCCGTCCACCTGCAGCATCACGACCTCACGGCTCGCCACCCGGCGAACCTACCCCCGGCGTCTATCGTGTGCCCATGAGTTCCGACCGGTCCCCCCGGTTCGACGACGACCTGCTGGGCCTCGACCCCGACGACCCGGAGGCGCGGGCGTTCGCCGCGCACCTGGACCGCATGCAGCGGGTGCCGTCGTGCTCGGTGGAGGGCTACATCCGCGGCGTCGGGGACTTCGCGGAGTCGGCGAACCGGCTCCGGGGGCCGCAGCGCGCCGCCGCCGTCGGGGTGACGGTGCTGCTGCTGCTCGTCGCGGCCTGGGTCATCGCGAACGCGGCCGGGTTCGTCGTCGCCACCTGGGTCTGACGACCGGCGGCGCACGACCGATCAACGGGTTACCGTGGATGCATGGGTCTGTTCAGCCGCAACACCACCACCTCCGACGCCGAGCTCCCGGCGGCGCCGGTGCAGAAGACCGACGACGAGTGGCGGGCCCAGCTCAGCCCGGAGGAGTACCAGGTGCTCCGCAAGGCCGGGACCGAGCGCCCGTTCACCGGTGAGTACACCGACACGACGACCACCGGCGTCTACCGCTGCCGGGCCTGCGGGGCGGAGCTGTTCCGCAGCGACTCCAAGTTCGAGTCGCACTGCGGGTGGCCGTCGTTCTTCACCCCGCTCGCGGGTGAGGCCGTCATCGAGCGCACCGACTCCAGCCTCGGCATGACGCGCACCGAGGTGCTGTGCGCCACCTGCCACGGCCACCTGGGCCACGTGTTCGCCGGGGAGGGCTACGGCACCCCCACCGACCTGCGCTACTGCATCAACTCGGTGTCGCTGACCCTCGAGCCCGCCGCGGAGTAGGGGCCGCCGGGCGGCGGTCCCCACCCTCCGCTCAGGGCAGGGACGCGACGAGGTCGCCGACCTCGACCCGCGGGCCGGTGTAGAACGGGATCTCCTCGCGCACGTGTCGGCGCGCCTCGGTGCCGCGCAGGTGCCGCATGAGGTCGACGATGCGGTACAGCTCGTCGGCCTCGAAGGCGAGGATCCACTCGTAGTCGCCGAGGGCGAAGGCCGGGACGGTGTTGGCGCGCACGTCGGCGTAGTCCCGGGCCTCCTTGCCGTGGTCGGCGAGCATCGTGCGCCGCTCGGCGTCGGGCAGCAGGTACCACTCGTAGGACCGGACGAACGGGTAGACGCAGACGTAGCGCTTCGGGTCCTCACCGGCCATGAACGCCGGGACGTGGCTCTTGTTGAACTCCGCCGGGCGGTGCAGCGCGGTCTGGCTCCAGACCGGCACGCTCGCCCGGCCGAGCGCGGTGGTGCGGCGCAGGTCGGAGTAGGCGGCCTGCAGCGACTCGATCTCGGAGGCGTGCCACCAGATCATGTAGTCGGCGTCGTGCCGCACACCGGCGAGGTCGTAGACGCCGCGGACGGTGACGTCCTTGTTGGCGAGCGAGTCGAGGTACTCGGTCGCCTCGCGGGCGGCGGCCGAGCGGTCGTCGCCGAGGCGGCCGGGCTCGACCCGGAAGACCGACCACATGGTGTAGCGGATGGTGTCGTTGATCGCTTTGACGTCCACGCGGGCCATGTCGGGCATGGTACGCGGCCGGTGAGGGTGCCCTCAGCGACCGGTCCGTGCGGCGGGCAGGGCCGGGGCGAGCCGCTCGGCGGCGGCCCGGGCGGTCGCGACACAGGCGGGGACGCCGACCCCGTGCAGCATCGACCCGGCGACCTCCAGACCCCCGACGGCGGCGACGGCGGACTCCAACGCGTCGACGACCGCGCCGTGCCCCACGCCGTACTGCGGCAGACCGCCGCCCCAGCGCTGCACGAACGACGCGACCGGGACGGCGTCGACGCCGTCGAGCACGGCCAGGTCGGCGCGGACACGGGCGACGAGCTCGGCGTCGTCGACCTGCAGACCCGCCTCCTCGCCGAAACGGCCGATCGAGGCCCGGAGCCGGACCAGGCCGTCCTCGCCGAGGTGGGCCCACTTCGTCGACGCGTGGGTGACGCCCTTGACCGACAGGGGCTCGTCCGCGGCGACCAGACAGCCGGAGGTGCCGGGCATGCCGGCGACGTCGGCGGGCCGGAAGGCGAGCGCGACGACCGCGGAGGAGGCGAGCTCGATCCGCCCGGCCGCGGCGGCCGCGGCCGGGGCGACCGGCTCCAGCAGCCGGCGGGCGGCGGGTGCGGGGACGGCGAGGACGACGGCGTCGACGTCGAGCGCCTCCGGCTGCGGCACCGGTCCGAGGACGAGCCGCCAGCCGTCGGGGCGGCGGTGCAGCTCCCGCACGGTGACGCCGGTGCGCACCCGGGACCCGGACGCGGCGACGAGTGCGGCGATCATCTCGCGGTAGCCGCCGCGCACGGCACCGAAGACCGGTCCCGCGGCCACCGGCTGTGGCACCGCGGAGGGTTCGGCCCCGGTGTCGCCGGCGGCCCCGTTCCCGTCGGGCGGCGGAGCAGGGCGGCCGGTCCCCGCGGCGGACGTCCCGGCGTGGAGGGTCCCGCCGCGCTGGCCGGACGCGGCCATCCCGGCACTGGCGGCCTCGGTGAGCGACCCGGCCCCGGCGTCGAGCGCGGCGGCCAGCGCCGGGACGGTGGCACGCAGGCCGAGCCGGTCGACCCGCCCGGCGTAGACACCGCCCAGGAGCGGGTCGGCGATCCGGTCGACCACCTCGGGGCCGAACCGGCGGCGCAGCAGCGCCCCGAGCGCGACATCGGTGCCCGGGTCCCAGTCCAGCGGCGTGGTCGGCTCGGCGGCGACCGCGGCCCGTCCGGCGTCGGACAGCACTCCCCCGAGGTCGGCGTCACGACCGGGCACGCCCATCAGCGTGCCGCGGGGCAGGCCGACGGTCCGCCCGCCGGCGCGGATCGTCGCCGTCGCCGCGGTGGGGTGGGTGAGCGCGTCGGCCAGCCCGATCTCGGTGAGCAACGCGGGGACCTCGGGGCGGCGGACGAGGAAGGCCTCGGCGCCGACGTCGAAGGGCGCCCCCGCGAGGTCGACCGTGCGCAGCACACCGCCGAGCCGGTCACGCTGCTCGAGCACGACGATCTCGGCGGCCGGGCCGAGCAGCGTGCGCAGCCGGTGCGCGCAGGCCAGACCGGAGACACCGCCGCCGACGACGGCGACGCGGGTCATCGCGACGGACGGTCGCCCGTCGGCCCGGCCACGGGCTGGGCGTGCACCGTCTCGACGGTCCGGGTGATCGCGTCCGGGTCGGTGGGGGGCAGGACACCGTGGCCGAGGTTGAACACGTGCCCGCGGGTGCGGGCCCCCTCGGCGGCGATCCGCACGACCTCGGCGTCGACGGCCTCCTGACCGGCGAACAGCACCGCCGGGTCCAGGTTGCCCTGCACGGGCACCGCGCCGCCGGCCCGGCGGGCCGCGACGTCGAGCGGGGTCCGCCAGTCGACGCCGATCACGTCGGCGCCCGCGTCGGTCATCGCACCCAGGAGCTCGGCCGTGCCGACCCCGAAGTGGATCCGCGGCACGCCGGCCCCGGCGAGCGCGCCGAGCACGGCGGCGGAGTGCGGCAGCACGAACTCGCGGTAGTCGCGCTCGGACAGCGCGCCCGCCCAGGAGTCGAACAGCTGGACCGCGTCCACCCCGGCGGCGACCTGCTGCTGCAGGAACGTGCCGGTGAGCACGGCGAGCTTGCCGAGCAGGGCGTGCCACACGTCGGGGGCCGAGCGCATGAGGGACTTGGTCCGCTCGTGGTTGCGGCTCGGGCCGCCCTCGATGAGGTAGGAGGCGAGGGTGAACGGGGCGCCCGCGAACCCGATCAGCGGGACGCGGCCCAGCTCGGGCAGCAGCAGGCCGATCGCCTCGGTGACGCGCGCCACCTGCTCGGGCGCCAGCTCGGGCAGCGCCGCGACGTCGGCGGCGGTGCGGACCGGCGAGTCCACGACGGGTCCGGTGCCCGGCACGATGTCCACCCCGATGCCAGCCAGGTACAGCGGCACCACGATGTCGGAGAACAGGATGGCCGCGTCCATGTCGTGGCGGCGGACCGGCTGCAGGGTGATCTCGCAGGTCAGGTCCGGGGTGAGACACGCCTCGAGCATCGCGTTGTCCCGGCGCAGGGCCCGGTACTCCGGCAACGAGCGACCCGCCTGGCGCATGAACCAGACCGGCAGCCGCGACGGCGTCGCACCGCGCGCTGCGTCGAGGAACGGTGCTCCCGCGAGGTCGCGGCGGGCGGGGGGCGCGGAGACGATGCCTGCAGTCATGACCTCCTGATGATCCCACGCGGACCGGGCCGGTGCTCGGGCGCCCCGGCGCGCCTGCCAGGGACGACGGGTGTCGCACCCTAGAGTCCGACGCCGTGCCGGACCCGAACTCACCACCACCAGCAGCGTTCCGCAGCGCGGTCCGCTCGCTCGCGTCGGTCCGACCGCGCCCCGAGCTCGTGGTGCGGCCGCTCGAGGCCCCTCCCCGGCTCGCGCCGTACAGCTGGGCGACCAGCGTCGAGGCCGACATCGGGCACCGCGGCGACGGGACCGACGACCTCGACGAGCCGGACACCTCCGGCCGGTTGATCCTGCTCCACGACCCCGACGGCCAGGAACGCTGGGAGGGCACCTTCCGGCTGGTCTGCTTCGTGCAGGCCCGGTTGGAGCCCGGCCAGCTCGGCGACGACATGCTCCCGCGGATCGGCTGGTCCTGGCTGACCGACGCCCTCGAGCACGCCGGCGCCGGGTTCACCGCGCTCGGCGGGACCGTCACCCAGACCTCGTCGGTCCGCTTCGGCGGGCTCAGCGGCGGCGGTGGCGGCCCCGGCGACGGGCCGCCGCGGGAGGACGACGTCGAGCTGCGCGCCTCCTGGTCGCCCACGGAGAGCGACGGCGATCTGTCCCGACACGCCGTCGCGTTCGCGTCCCTGGTGTCGACCGCTGCGGGTCTGCCGCCGGTCGGCGCAGTGCCGTTGAGCCGATCACCCGGCTGAACGTCGCAGGTCAACGGCATGCGTCGGAAATCTTTCACCCGGAGGGGTGGGACCGCGCCCACATGCATGTAACTTTCCAGGCCGGAAAGACGAATGCACACCAGACGTTAGGCCGCATGGAGGGATACCATCTCTTCCATGGCACCCGCCCGGGCGGCCGAGCGCCACTCTCCGTCCCTCGGGTTCCGGTGTTGGTCGGGGGCGTACGACCGACTCCAGGAAGGTTGACGACGTGGCTGTACTTGGCCAGCAAGTGCCGGCGCAGAGCTCCGGCAGCACCACCCCAGGTGGCGCTCCGATCGGTGGAGCAGTGCTCTCGCCGGGGATCGTCCCGCAGCCGCGGGAGGAGCTGTTCACGGTTCTCGTCGTGGACGACCACCCGCTGCTCCGCGAGGCGATCGCCGGACGGCTGCGCTCCATGGGAGCGGGCACCGTGCACGAGGCCGCCTCGGTCACCGAGGCGCGGGCCCGCGCCCACGCCGCGGGTCCCTGCGACCTCGCGATCCTCGACCTGACCCTGCCGGACGGCAGCGGGCTGGACCTGGTCAGCGAGCTCCGCTCGCTGGGCTGGAACCGGCTGGTCGTGCTCGCCTCCTCCGACGACCCGTACGCGGTCCGCTCGGCGTTCCAGGCCGGCGCGCAGGCCTACCTGCTCAAGTCGGCCTCGCCCTCGGTCGTGACCGACGGCGTCAAGCGGGTCCTCGACGGCGGCGTCTACGCCGACCCGACGGTCGCCCCGCTGCTCGCCACCGGGTCCCGCGTGCCCGGCACCGACAACACCCCGCGGGAGCTCTCGGCCCGCGAGGTCGAGGTGCTGCAGCTCGTCGCGGACGGCCAGTCCAACAAGGAGATCGGTGAGGCCCTGAACCTCTCCGCCCTCACGGTGAAGAGCCACCTCTCCCGGATCGGCCGCAAGCTCGGCACCGGCGACCGCGCCCAGATGGTCGCGCTCGCCATGCGCGCGGGGGTCATTCGCTGACTCCCGGGACCGGCGCCGCCGGCGGTACGGACACGACCCGGCCGCCGGTCTCGGCGACTCCGGACGGTTCACCCGATCCGGTACCGCTGCTCCGTCCCGCCGACGGCCTCCCCCCGGTCACCGCGACCGCCGACGACCTCGCCCGCGTGGCCGCGGCGATCGCCGGCGGCAGCGGCCCGGTCGCCGTCGACGCGGAGCGTGCCTCCGGCTTCCGGTACTCCCAGCGTGCCTACCTGGTGCAGCTCCGGCGTGCCGGGGCCGGGTCCGCGCTGGTGGACCCGATCCCGCTGCGCGGCGAGCTGGGCCCGCTCGCCGAGGCCCTCGACGGCCCGGAGTGGGTGCTCCACGCGGCCTCCCAGGACCTCCCGTGCCTGGCCGAGCTGGACCTGCGCCCGGCGTCGCTGTTCGACACCGAGCTCGCCGGCCGGCTGGCCGGGCTGCCCCGGGTCGGACTCGGCCCGATGGTGGAGAACCTGCTCGGTCTCGGCCTGGAGAAGGGGCACGGCGCCGCCGACTGGTCGCGTCGCCCGCTCCCCGAGGACTGGCTGGTCTACGCCGCGCTCGACGTCGAGGTGCTCGTCGACCTGCGCACGGTCCTGACCCGGATGCTCGACGAGCAGGGCAAGCTCGACTGGGCACGCCAGGAGTTCGAGGCGGTCCGCACCGCCCAGCCACCCCCGCCGCGCGCGGAGCCCTGGCGGCGCACCTCCGGCATCCACAAGGTCCGCCGTCCCCGCCCGCTCGCCGCGGTCCGGGAGCTGTGGCAGGCGCGTGACTCCCTCGCCGCCGAGCGCGACATCGCCCCCGGCCGGGTCCTGCCCGACGCCGCGATCGTCGACGCCGCGGTGCGCAACCCCGACTCCCCGCAGGCACTGGCCGAGCTGCCGGTGTTCCGCGGACGCTCCCAGCGCAGGCTGGCCCGCTACTGGTTCGACGCGCTGCGCCGGGCCGCCGACCTCCCCGAGACCGAACTGCCGCGCGGCGCCGCCACCACCGACGGCCCGCCGCCGGTGTCGCGCTGGGCCGACCGCGACCCCGACGCCGCGGCCCGGCTCGCCGCCGCCCGCGCGGCACTGACCACGGTCTCCGAGCAGCACGACGTGCCGGTGGAGAACCTGTTGCAGCCCGACCTGCTGCGCCGGGTCTGCTGGACCCCGCCCACCGACGGCGACCTCCCGGCCGCCCTGGTCGCCGGCGGCGCCCGCCCGTGGCAGGTCGAGCTGCTCGCCCCGCTGCTCGAACCGGCCCTGGCCACCCGGGCCCGCTGAGCCGCCGGGGCCTCCCCCGCCCGCGTCCCGGTGGAGACACCCGCCCGGGTGAGTCACCCGGACCGGGCCGGCCTCCGGTCAGCGGGCGAGGACCGGGGCCCCGCCCGAGGGCGCCGGGGCCGTGCTGTCGTCGGGCAGCGCGACGTGCACCTCCAGTCCCCCGCCGGGCACCGCCTCGGCGTGCACGGACCCGCCGTGCGCGGAGGCCACCGACCGCACGATCGACAACCCCAGCCCGGAGCCGCGGGTGTGGGCGGTGCGGGCCACCGGGCCCCGCCGGAACGGCTCGAACAGCTCGGCCACCCTGTCCGGTGCCAGCTCCGGCCCGGACGACGCGACCCGCAGCACGACCCCCGGCTCCGGCGCGCCGGTCCCGCAGCCGACCTCGATCCAGCCGCCGTCGCGGTTGTGCCGCACCGCGTTCTCCAGCAGATTCGCCACCATCCGGCGCAGCAGCGGCTCGTTGCCCCGGGTCGTCGCGGGCCGCGGGTCGGTGCGCACGACCAGGCCGCGGACGGCGACGTCCCCGGCCACGGCCGCGAGCTCCGCGGCGACGAGCGCGGCCAGGTCCACCGGAACCCGGTCGGAGCCCGGCATCGCTCCCCCGGCCTCGGTGCGGGCGAGCAGCAGCAGCCCGCTGACCAGCTCGTCGCAGCGGCGGCCCGCCTCCCGGACGACCCCGGCCATCCGGCGCAGCTCCTCGGCGTCGGCGTCGGGGTCCTGCAGCGTCACGTCGATCTCGGTGCGCAGCACCGCGAGCGGGGTGCGCAGCTCGTGCCCGGCGTTGGCGACGAACCGGGACTGGGCGTCGAACGCGGCCTGCAGCCGGTCCAGCATCGCGTCGACGGCGGCGGCCAGCTCGGCGACCTCGCCGCGGGCACCGGCGAGCGCGACCCGCTCGTCGAGCGAGCTCGCCGAGAGCCGCGAGGTGGTCTCGACGACCCGGCGCAGCGGGTGCAGCACCCGCCCGACCAGCACCCAGGACGTGACCGCCCCGGCCGCGACGACCAGCGGGAACGCGATCAGCCCGGCCCGCAGCACCTCGGCGCGGGCCGCGGCGGCGACCGCGTCGCGGGCGGTCTCGGCGGGCACGGCGACCCCGCCGACGAACACCGTCCCGGGCAGCGCCGGGGTGCCCGCGACCACCGCGCCGACCAGCATCCAGCCGAGCCAGAGCAGCAGCGCGGCGACCGCGGCGACGAGCGCCGTTGCGAGCAGCGTCAGCCGCGGCCGGAGGGCGCCCACGCCGTCACGCCGTGGGGGTCCCGTCGGCGGGCACCCGGTACCCGGCACCGACGACGGTGTCGATCGGACCCGGCGCACCGAGCTTCTTGCGCAGGGTCATGACGGTGACCCGCACCGTGGTGGTGAACGGGTCGGCGTTCTCGTCCCAGACGCGTTCGAGCAGCTCCTCCGACGACACCACGGCCCCGCCCGCGGCGAGCAGGACCTCCAGCACGCCGAACTCCTTGCGGGTCAGCTCGACCGGCCGCCCGGAGCGCAGCACGGTGCGCCGGGCCGGGTCCAGCACGACGTCGCCGGCCCGCAGCGTGGGCGGCACCGCCGGGGTCGCCCGGCGACCGAGCGCCCGGACCCGGGCGACCAGCTCGAGGAAGTCGAACGGCTTGGCCAGGTAGTCGTCGGCGCCACGGGACAGGCCCTCGACCTTGTCGGCCGGGGTGCCCGACGCGGTGAGCATCAGCACCCGGGTCAGGCCGCCCGCGGCGACGAGCTCGTCGCACAGGTCGTCGCCGCTGCGGCCGGGCAGGTCCCGGTCGAGGACGGCGACGTCGTAGCGGGTCACCGACAGCTTCTCCGAGCCCTCGTCGCCGTCGTAGGCCACGTCGACGGCCATCCCGTCCCGGCGCAGGCCGCGCACGACGGCGTCGGCCATCGCCGGCTCGTCCTCGACGACGATGACGCGCATCAGCGGGTGCGCTCCCGCCCGGGAACGGCGTCCTCGGGGGTCGAGGGGACCGCCGCGGCGGCCCACTCGGTGATCCGGCGGGCCATGTCCTGCTCGGTCAGCCCGGTCGCGGCGAGCACGTCGTCGCGGCTGCCGTGTTCCAGGTACTCCTGGGGCAGCGCGAGGTCGCGCTGGCGCACGTCGAGCTCGGCGGCGCGCAGCGCGTCGGACAGCGCGGAGCCGAACCCGCCGTGCGTGCCGCAGTCGGAGACGGTGACCACGAGCTGGTGGTCGGCGGCCAGCGTGAGCAGCTCCCGCGGGACCGGCAGCACCCACCGCGGGTCGACGACGGTCACGTCGACGCCCTGGTCGGCGAGCCGCTGCGCGACGGCCACGCCGGCCTTCGCGAACGCCCCGACGCAGACCAGCAGCACCTGCGAGCGCCCGTCGGACGGCTCGTGCAGCACGTCGACCCCGGCCGGGCCGTCGAGGCGGCGCAGCGCGGGCACCGAGCCGATCACCGAGCCCTTGGGGTAGCGCAGGGCGGTCGGGCCGTCGGTGACCGCGGTGGCCTCCCGGAACTCCTCGCGCAGGGTCTCCTCGTCGCGGGGGGCCGCGACCCGCATGCCGGGCACGATGCCCAGCAGCGACAGGTCCCACATCCCGTTGTGCGACGGGCCGTCGCTGCCGGTGACCCCGGAGCGGTCCAGCACCAGCGTGACGCGCTCGCGGTGCAGGCCCACGTCCATCAGCAGCTGGTCGAAGCCGCGGTTGAGGAACGTCGAGTACAGCGCGACGACGGGGTGCCGCCCGGCCCGGGCCAGCCCGGCGGCGGTGGTCAGCGCGTGCTGCTCGGCGATCCCGACGTCGACGATGCGGTCCGGGTGGGCGGCCGCGAACGGCGCCAGGCCGGTCGGGCCGAGCATCGCCGCGGTGATCGCGACGACGTCGGTGCGCCGCGACCCGAGCGCCACCATCTCCTCGGCGAACACGTCGGTCCAGCCGGTGACCGGGGTACCGGTGGGCAGACCGGTCTCCGGGTCGAACGCGGCCGGGCTGTGCATCTGCTCGGCCTCGTCGTTCTCCGCGGGCGGGTAGCCGTTGCCCTTGCGGGTGACCGTGTGCACGATGACCGGCCCGCCGAAGCGCTTCGCCCGGCGCAGCGCGGACTCGAGCTGGCCGATGTCGTGGCCGTCGACCGGGCCGAAGTACTTGAGCCCCAGGTCGGAGAACAGCTCCTGGGGGGAGAGCGCGTCCTTCACCCCGGCCTTGAACGCGTGCAGGCCGGCGTAGAGCGCGGGCCCGACCACGGGGGTGCCGCGGACGGTGCGCTTGCCGGCCTCGAGCACCCGCTCGTAGCCGGGCTGCAGCCGCAGCGACGCGAGCCGGTCGGCCAGCCCGCCGATGGTCGGCGAGTAGGAGCGGCCGTTGTCGTTCACGACGACCACGACGTTACGGTCCTCGCCGGCCGCGATGTTGTTGAGCGCCTCCCAGGCCATGCCACCGGTCAGCGCCCCGTCGCCGATCACGGCGACGACGTGCCGGTCGACCCCGGTCAGGGCGTGCGCGCGGGCGATCCCGTCGGCCCAGGACAGCGACGACGACGCGTGGCTGGACTCGACGTGGTCGTGCTCGGACTCGGCGCGGCTCGGGTAGCCCGACAGCCCACCGGTCTTCTTCAGCCGGTCCCAGCCCTCCTGACGGCCGGTCAGCAGCTTGTGCACGTACGCCTGGTGCCCGGTGTCCCAGATCAGGGTGTCCTGCGGGGACTCGAAGACCCGGTGCAGGGCGATACTCAGCTCCACCACACCCAGGTTGGGCCCCAGGTGGCCCCCGGTGCGGGACACGGCCTTGATCAGGAACCCACGGATCTCGGCCGCGAGCGAGGTCAGCTCGTCGGGCCCGAGCCCTCGCAGATCGGCCGGGCGCCGGATCGCCGAGAGTCCCCGGTTCGTCGTCACGTACTGCCTCCTCGCCGCCGGTCCCGTTCGGGCGTCCTCCACGGCGGAGGGACCGCAGGGAGGACCGGCATCGACTCGTGGTCCCACTCTACGGACCGGTAGCCGAGGCGACCCGATGGCGCTGCCGGGCGCGGCGGGCGTCGTCCGTCACCCGGACGGTGCCCGCCGCGTCCCGTGCTGCGACGCGGTACGTCCACTGTTCTCACCAACCCCAGTTGCGCATTGTCGATCTCCTTTCGCACTCGGACCCACAGTTGATCGACACAATGCCCGCAGCCCTTACCGCGGACGCCTTCACCAACCCCAGTTGCGCATCGGACACCCCTTTCCTGATCGACATCCCGCACGTCGCGGCGCCGCCGTGACATCACGGGACAGCAATTACCGGCATACCGACACCGTCTCTCACGCATTCACCGGTGCCGCCGCCGAAAAGGGTGACCCGCCGTCGGCCCGCGAACAAACCAGGGAGCACCATTGCGATATCAACAATCACCGGTCCGGCCGTGCGGCCGGCACTCAGCGTGATCACGCCACTCGTCCGAGCAGCTACGACGCGATCACGAAGCCGTATCGATCACTGACGGCGACGAGTGCGGCTAGGATCACGGAGGGGCGGCACGCCGGTCGCTGCTGTGGACGGGCAGGATCGGGTGGGACGACGCCGGCGAGGGAGGGACGTATGGCCCGGGAACCGGTCCGGCTGCACCAGGTCACCCGCTGGCCGATCTGGTCCATCCCGGGACGGCTGCTCGGCCCGGTCCTCGCCGTGGAACTGCTGGCGGTCTGCCTGGTGCTCGCCGGGCTGCTGAACCCGCCCCCGCTCGACCACGCGACACTGGTGCTGCTCGCCACGCTGACCGTGGCCGGGATCCTGCACACCGAGGTCGTGGCCGGCGTCGAACGCATCCGGCGCTACACCGCCGAGACCCACCACGTGAACCTGACCTCGGTCTGGACCTTCGCCTCGGCCCTGCTGCTGCCACCGGTACTGGGCGCGTTCGTGGTGGTGGTGGTCTACACCCACCTCTACGTCCGGGTGCTGCGGCCGGTGCCGCCCCCGGACCGCAGGCCGGTCTACCGCGAGGTCTACAGCACGGCGACGGTCATCCTGTCCGTGCACGCGGCGGCCGGGGTGCTCGCCGCGACCCGGCCCGGCGAGCTCTACGGCAGCCTGCCCGGCACCCTCGCGCTGCTGCTCGCGCTGCTGACCTACACCGTCGTCAACACCTGCCTGGTCCTCGGCGTGGTCGCGGTGGCCAGCCCGGACACCCGGGTGGTGCGCATCCTGTTCGGCGGCGACGAGCTCACCCTGGAGCTGGCGACCCTCTGTCTGGGAGCGCTGACGGCGGGGGCGCTGGCCGCGAGCGGGCCGTTCGTCGCGCTGCTCGCGGTGCCGCCCATCCTGGCCCTGCACCGCACGATCCTGGTCCGCCAGCTGCGCGAACGGGCCGACACCGACGCCAAGACCGGGCTGCTCAACCACGCGGCCTGGCACCTGCGCGGGACCCACGAGCTGACCCTCGCCGAACGCGAACGGCGGCCCGCGGCGCTGCTGATCCTCGACCTGGACCACTTCAAGGAGATCAACGACACGCACGGCCACCTCTACGGCGACCAGGTCCTCGCCGCCACCGCCCAGATGCTGCGCGAGGAGCTGCGCGACCACGACCTCGTCGGCCGGTTCGGCGGGGAGGAGTTCGTCGTGCTGCTCCCCCGGCTCTCCGGGAACGACGGGCGCGAGGAGGTCCGGCAGATCGCCGAGCGGCTGCGCAGGCGGATCGCGGGCGGCTCCGGCCCGGTGGCTCCGCCGGACGGGGTCCCGGCCCAGCGGCTGCCCGCACCGTCCCCGGGCGCCGCCCGGACCGACGGCCGTCCCTCGCCCCGGGCCGGCGCCGGGATCACCGTCTCGATCGGCGGGGCGCTGTTCCCCGACGACGGCCACGCCCTGACCGGCCTGCTCGAGGTCGCCGACTCCGCGCTCTACGCGGCCAAGCGGGCCGGGCGCGACGCCGTGCGGATCGGGCGCCACACCTTCCCGGCCGAACCCGAACACGCCTGACGCCCCCGCGCCGACGCCCGTCGCCTCCGGGACGGAGCCGATCGGCCGCCGCGGCTCGGCGCCCCCTGTGGCCCGGCGGCCCGGAGCCCGCTGTGCCCGACGACCCGGTGGCGCACAGCCCCGTCACCCGCGCCGGCGCAGGGCCCCGGCGCCCGGCGCGGCGGACCCGGTAGCCCGGGGTCAGCGGCCGGGGACGCTCCCGTCGCGCCCGGTCCGGACCTGGTCGCGGCCGGCCCGCTTGGCCGCGTAGAGGGCGTGGTCGGCGACCTGCAGCAGCTCGTCGAGGGACTCGCCGTCGCCGCCGGTCACCGCGACCCCGACCGACACCGACAGGTCGCAGATGGTGATGCCGCCGCCCGGGCCGTCGACGTGCACGGCCAGCGACCGGACGGTCCGCCGGATGCGCTCGGCCGCGTTGTGGGCGAGCTCGCGCCCCTCCGGCCCCACCGGCAGCCCGGCCAGGAGGACGACGAACTCCTCCCCGCCGAAGCGCCCGACCGGGTCGACCTCGCGGACCTGGGCCTTCAGCGTCCCGGCGACGGCGGAGAGCACCTCGTCACCGGCGAGGTGGCCGTAGCCGTCGTTGACGGCCTTGAAGTGGTCCAGGTCGAGGATCAGCACCGCGACGGCGCCGCGCTGGCGCCGCGCCCGGGCGAGCGCCCGGTGCGCCCGGCCCCGCCACGCGACGGCGGTCAGCAGGTTGGTCTTGGCGTCGGTGTTCGCCCGCTCCTCCAGCTGCCGGATCAGTACCGCCCGGTGCAGCACCAGCAGCGGCGGGAGGACCAGCAGTACGAGCAGCACCTGGCGCTGCACGGCGAGCGCGGCCAGTACCGCCAGACACAGCGTCGCCCCCTCCAGCACGTGGTCGTCCCAGTCCCCCACCAGACGTCGCCAGTCGGGGCGGTGCGGCGAGGACAGTGCCAGTGCGGTCGCGACGAGCAGCTGGTTGACCAGTCCGTAGACCGCCATGGCCAGCAGCAGCGACAGGTAGCCGACCACCCGGCTCCCGCCACCGACCCCCGCGGCGGCGGTGAGCGACTCGGACGGGACGAGGGCCGAGGCGGCCATCGCGGCGAGCACGACGGTCGCGGTGGTGTAGGCGTGCCGGTACAACTGCGCCCCGGCGGGACGCCAGACCCGCCACCACAGGTGGCCGTAGACGGCCACGACCACCAGGCCCGCCACCCCCGGCGGCAGCAGCAGCGCGGCCGCGAAGGTCCAGACCGTCGACAGGTCGAAGTAGGAGACGTGTGCGACCCGCCGGCGCACCCGCTCGATGCCGATCGCCAACTCGGTGTGCACCGCGCCGAGCGCCGCCAGACCGAGTGCGCCCAGCGCCAGCAGGCCGGTGTCGCGGTCCCACGGCAGCCGGGCCACGTCGGCCGCGACGAGCATCACGGCGGTGAGCTCGACGAGCACCAGCACGGCGAGCACCCGCGCCGGCAGGCCGCGGAAGGGCCAGCGGGGACGTTCGGGGTCACCACTCCGGATCCCGGTCACGGACACCTACCCGAAAGGACGGGACCGATCGGCACATCGCCGTCGTCCGGCACCGTCGATGTCACCCGAACGGGTACAATGGGCGTCAATTCGTCACGATGAGTGACGGAACAGGCGGCGGTGACGCCATACCGGACGACAGGAGGTGACGTCGTGCGCAACCGAGGCTGGTGATCACCGGGAACGACGCGTGCCGGGGTCATGCGACCGCCCCCGGACCGGCCGACCGGAGCATCCGGAACGCACCGAGGGCGAGCACGATCCCCACCGCACCGAACACACCGAGCGCCGTCGCCGGAGCGGTCCACTCGGCCAGTATCCCGCCGGCGAGGACCGCGACCCCCTGGGTCGCCACGAGACCCGACGCGGCGACGCCCACGGCACTCCCGCGGACCGCGCTCGGCGTGGCCCGCGCGAAGCCCGACTGGGCCGCGATCAGGCAGGCCGTGGCGCAGGCTCCCGAGACCGCCCAGAGTGCGACCGCCTGCCACAGGCCCGCCGCCAGCGGCGTCAGTGCGAGCGGCAGCGCCGCCCCGACGGCCAGCGGGACCAGGCCGCGCTCACGCAGCCGGGCCGGCAGCACGTAGGCGACGACCAGGGCCCCGACCGCGCTGCCCGCCGGGTCGGCCGCCATCAGCAGCCCGGTCGCCGCCGGGCCCGCCCCGAGCGCGACGGCGTAGGCCGCCGCCAGGGCCTCGGGCAGCACGAAGATACCGAGCATCCAGGCCATGAGGGCCAGCGAGCGCCGCCGGGGGTGACCGAACACGACCGGCAGGCCGGCCAGCGCCGACCGCCACCAGGCGCCGGACCGGGCCGCCCGGCGCGTCGCCGACCCGGGCCCCGGCGCCGCCGCGATCGCCGCGGCCGTCGCCGCCGACGGTCCGGCCGCGACCGCCGCGTGCCGGGACCGGACACCGAGGGCGACGAGCACCGCCGAGCCGACGAACGTCGCGGCGTCGACCAACAGCGCGCCGCGCGGGGTCAGCGTCGCGACGAGCAGACCGCCCCCCGCGAAGCCCGCCACCTGCGCCACCTGCACCGAGACCTGGCGCAGCGCCAGACCGCGGGCGAGCAGGTCGCCGGACAGCAGGTCGGGCAGCAGGGCCGAGCGGGCCGCGGTGTGCGGTCCGCCCAGCAGGACGACCAGCACCAGCAGCGCCCCCAGGACCGGCAGTCCGGGACCGGGCACGGCCATGGCGACGACGAGACCGGCCCGGACCAGGTCGGTCCCGATCAGCAGCCGGCGACGCGGCCACCGGTCGGCGAGGTGGCCGAGCAGCAGCCCGCCGAGCAGAGCGGGCAGGAAGGTCAGCGCGTAGACCCCTGCCGACCACGCGACCGAGCCGGTCTCGCTCAGGACCAGGACGGTCAGCGCGACCCGCGCGACCTGGTCGCCGGCGACCGACAGGACCTCCGCGGTCCACAGCGCGCGGAAGTCCGGGACGGAGAAGGGTCCGCGGACGCCGGCGGCGGGATCGGGGTCGTGAGGCTCGTCGCCTCGCGTCCCGGAGCCGCCGCGCTCGACCATCGGCGTGGGGTCCCTTCGGAGTCCGGCGTGGGTGGCCCGCTGCGGACCCGGCACCCGACCTCGGCACGGGGCCTACCACCTCGGCGTCGGCGGCGGGCAGGAGTTCCCGTCGAGCCTAGGTACCCCCCGCCCGGTCGTCGCCCCCGATGATCCGCGTGAAGCCGGGCGGCGCAACGACGGCGGCGAACGGCGTATGAGCGGCGTCACAGGTCCCTGACGTTTGCCGTCGTCGACGGCAAACGGTCGACGGCAAGCGGTCGACGTGACCGTCACGCAACGGTCCGCACCGGGATCAGAGCAGGTCCGCGACGTGGGCCGTCTCGTTCACCGTCCGGACCTTGCGCATCCCGTCACGGGCGCACACCACCCGCGAGATCCCGACGTAGTCCAGCGGGAACGGCAGGTCCCGGCCGATACCCAGCACCTCGGCGAGATAGGCGTTGACCACGCCCGCGTGCGCGACGACGACCACCGTCGCCCGCCCCGGATTGGCCGCGACGACCTCCTCGATCCCGGCGCACACCCGGGCCCGGAACGCGGCGCCGTCGACGTGCTCGGGCAGGTGCCCGGCCCGCATCCGCTCCCACGCCGCCGGGTCGGCCTGCGCCATCCGGGCGACCGGCACGTAGAGCGACCGTTCGGCGTCGTACTCGCGCAGGTCGGAGCGAGTGTGCGGGGTGAGACCGCGCTCGCGCGCGAGCGGCTCGGCGGTCTGGACCGCGCGGAGCATCGTGCTGGTGTGCAGCGCGTCGACCGGGGTGCCGGCCAGCGCGTCGACCAGCCGGGCGGCCTGGTCCCGGCCCTGCGGCGCGAGGCCCGGGTCGGCGTGGGTGCCGTCGTCGTGCTCGACGGCCTCGGGCAGCGCGTGCCGGACGAGCAGCAGGTGCACCCGCTCAGCCCGGGACGTGCGCGTCGTGCCCGGCGGCCCGCAGCGCCGTGCGCAGGGCCTCGGCGTGCCCGTCCTGCTCGGCGCCGTCGACGGTGGCGGCCGCGTTCGCGAAGTCGAAGGCCCGCATGTCCCAGGCCGGGAACACGTGGACGTGCAGATGGGGCACCTCGAACCCGGCGACCAGCAGACCGACCCGCGGCGGCGACCAGATCTCACGCACCGCGAGCCCGACGGTCCGCGACACCTCGGTGAGGTGGGCGACGAGCCCGGCGTCGGCGTCGACCCACTGGTCGATCTCCGCGCGCGGCACGACGAGCGTGTGCCCCGGGCCGAGCGGGTTGATCGACAGGAACCCGACGCACTGCTCGTCGGCCCAGACGAACCGGCCCGGGATCTCGCCGTTGATGATCTTCGTGAAGACGGTGGCCACGGATCCGGACCCTAGTGGCCCGCGGCGCGGGGTGAGGAACGGCGGGCGCGGGGCCCCCGGCCGCCCTAGGATTCCGGGCATGCCCCGCACCATCGCCCGCAACGACCGCGTCGACCGGGACGAGCTGCTCGAGTTCATCCGTCCCCGGCACCACATGGTGCTGATGACCACCCGTTCCGACGGCGGTGTGCAGGCCTCCCCGGTCACCGGCGGCGTCGACGACGACGGACGCATCGTGATCGCCACCTACCCCGAGCGCGCCAAGTCGGCCAACGTCGCGAAGGCCGGCCGGGCCGCGGTCGTCGTGCTGAGCGACGAGTTCGACGGCGCCTGGGTGCAGGTCGAGGGCGACGCCGAGCTCCTCACGCTGCCGGACGCGCTCGAGCCGCTGGTCGACTACTTCCGTGCCGTCTCCGGCGAGCACCCGGACTGGGACGAGTACCGCCGCGCCATGTCCGACCAGGGGAAGGCCCTGATCCGCATCACCCCGGCCCGGTGGAGCCCGGTCGCCACCGGCGGCTTCCCCGCCCGGCTCGCCGACTCCTGACCGTTCCTGGGACGATCGACCGCCCCCGTCCGCAGCTGCTGCGGGACTCGGGGGTGATGTGGCGTGGACCGCTGACGGCCCCGCCCACCATGCGGCAACGGTGCCCGCCCGACACAGTGTGAGCGTGCCCCCGGTCTGCGGCCGGGGCGCGCGACGAGAGGACGCAGACCATGCAGGCCTGGCCCGGGCACGCCTACCCGTTGGGTGCCAGCTACGACGGCACCGGCACCAACTTCGCCCTGTTCTCCGAGGTCGCCGAGGGCGTGGAGCTGTGCCTGTTCGAGCCCGACCCGGGAGCCCCCGGCGGGCTCGCCGAGACCCGGGTGGCACTGACCGAGGTCGACGGCTTCGTCTGGCACGGCTACCTGCCCGGCGTCGAGCCCGGCCAGCGCTACGGCTACCGGGTGCACGGCCCCTACGACCCCGCCCAGGGTCTGCGCTGCAACCCGAACAAGCTGGTCATCGACCCCTACGCCAAGGCCCTCGACGGCCCGGTCGACTGGGACGAGGCCGTGTTCGGCTACAACTTCGGCGACCCGGACTCGCGCAACGACACCGACTCGGCGCCGCACGTGCCGAAGTCGGTCGTGGTCAACCCCTACTTCGACTGGGGCTCGGACCGCCCGCCGAAGATCCCCTACAACGAGACCGTCGTCTACGAGGCGCACGTCAAGGGCCTGACGATCCGGCACCCGGACGTCGAGGAGGACCTGCGCGGCACCTACTCCGGTGTCGCGCACCCGGCGATGATCGAGCACTACAAGCGGCTCGGGATCACCGCCGTCGAGCTCATGCCGGTGCACGAGTTCGTGCAGGACCACCACCTCACCGAGAAGGGCCTGTCGAACTACTGGGGCTACAACACGATCGGCTTCCTGGCCCCGCACCACGCCTACTCGGCGGGCTCGGTCCGGTCCGGGTCGCAGGTCGCGGAGTTCAAGGCGATGGTGCGCGACCTGCACGACGCGGGCATCGAGGTCATCCTCGACGTGGTCTACAACCACACCGCCGAGGGTTCGGACATGGGTCCCACGCTGTCCATGCGCGGCATCGACAACCACGCCTACTACCGGCTGGTCGACGACGACGCGCGCTACTACATGGACTACACCGGCACCGGGAACTCGCTCAACGTCCGCAACCCGCACACCCTGCAGCTGATCATGGACTCGCTGCGGTACTGGGTGACCGAGATGCACGTCGACGGCTTCCGCTTCGACCTCGCCTCGACCCTGGCCCGCGAGTTCTACGACGTCGACCGGCTCTCGACCTTCTTCGACCTCGTCCAGCAGGACCCGGTGATCTCGCAGGTCAAGCTGATCGCCGAGCCGTGGGACGTCGGGCCCGGGGGCTACCAGGTCGGCAACTTCCCGCCGCTGTGGACCGAGTGGAACGGCAAGTACCGGGACACGGTGCGCGACTTCTGGCGCGGCGAGGCCGGCACGCTCGGTGAGTTCGCGTCCCGGATCACCGGCAGCTCGGACCTCTACCAGGGCGACGGCCGCCGTCCCTACGCCTCGATCAACTTCGTGACCGCGCACGACGGGTTCACCCTGGCCGACCTCGTGTCCTACAACGAGAAGCACAACGAGGCCAACGGCGAGGACGGCAACGACGGCGAGAGCCACAACCGGTCCTGGAACTGCGGCGTCGAGGGTCCCACCGACGACGAGACCGTCGTCGAGCTGCGGGCCCGCCAGCAGCGCAACTTCCTGGCGACGCTGCTGCTCTCCCAGGGCACCCCGATGCTGCTGCACGGCGACGAGGCCGGGCGCACCCAGGGCGGCAACAACAACGTCTACTGCCAGGACAACGAGATCGCCTGGCAGGACTGGGAGCTCGCGGGCAAGCACGACGAGCTGACCACCTTCACCGCGGGCGTCGCCGCGCTGCGGCACGCGCACCCGGTGTTCCGCCGGCGCCGGTTCTTCGCGGGCCGCCCGATCGGCCGGTCCTCCACCAGCGAGGACGTCGCCGACATCGGCTGGTTCACCCCGGCCGGGCGGGAGATGACCGAGGAGGACTGGGACAACGACCTGGGCCGCTCGGTGGTCGTGTTCCTCAACGGCAGCCAGATCGCCGACGTCGACCAGCGCGGCCAGCGGATCGTCGACGACTCGTTCCTGCTGTGCTTCAACTCCTTCTGGGAGGACATCGACACCACGCTGCCGCCCGCCGAGTTCGGGCAGGCGTGGGAGATCGTCGTCGACACCCACGCGGGCGAGGTGCACCCGCCGAACGCCGCCGGCGTCACCGGGACCGACCTCGACCCGGTGTCCGCGGGCTCGGTCCTGACCCTGCCCGCCCGTTCCCTGCTCGTCCTGCGATCGAAGGGCTGAGGCGTGACCCGCCTTCCGGGATCGACCTACCGGCTGCAGCTGTCGGCCGACCAGACCTTCGCCGACGCCGCCGCGCTGACCGGCTACCTGGACCGGCTGGGGATCGGGGCGCTCTACGCCTCGCCGCTGCTGGAGTCCACGGCCGGATCCACCCACGGCTACGACGTGACCGACCCGACCCGGGTGTCGGGCGAGCGCGGTGGTGAGCAGGGGCTGCGGTCGCTGCTCGCGACGCTGCGCGAGCACGGGCTGACGATGCTGATCGACATCGTCCCCAACCACGTCGGCGTCGCGAAACCCGCGGAGAACCCGTGGTGGTGGGACGTGCTCACGCACGGCGAGGCGTCGCGCTGGGCGGGGCACTTCGACGTCGACTGGGGCGCCGGGCCGATCCTGCTGCCGGTGCTCGACGCCGACGAGGAGAAGGCGCTCACCGAGCTGTCGGTGACCGACGGCGAGCTGCGTTACTACGAGCACCGCTTCCCGGTCGCGCCCGGGACCGGCGAGGGCACCGCGCAGGAGGTGCACGACCGCCAGCACTACCGGCTGGTGTCCTGGCGGCGCGGCGCCGCGGAGCTGACCTACCGGCGGTTCTTCGACGTCAGCGACCTCGCAGCGGTCCGGGTCGAGGACCCTGCGGTGTTCGCCGACGCCCACCGCACGGTGCTCGACATCGTGCGCTCCGACGACACCGTCGTCGGGCTGCGGGTGGACCACCCCGACGGCCTGTCCGACCCGGGCGGCTACGCGCGCCGGCTGCGCGCCGAGCTCGGCCCGGGCCGGTGGCTGCTCGTCGAGAAGATCCTCGGGGTCGGCGAGGAGCTCCCGATCTCCTGGCCGGTCGACGGCACCACCGGCTACGAGGCGCTGCGCGAGGTCTGCGGGGTGCTCGTCGACCCGGACGGGGCGGGGCTGCTCACCCAGTTCGCCGCCGAGCACACCGGGGAGAAGCGCTCCGCGCACGCCGTCGAGGACGACGGCCGCCACCTCGTCGTCCGGGAGATCCTGGTCGCGGAGGTGCGCCGGATCGCCGACGCCTTCCGCGCGGGACCCGGCGCCGACTCCGGAACCACCGGGCTCGACCTGGCCGACGTCGCCGCCGAGGACCTGCACGACGCGGTCGCCGAGCTGCTGTGCGGGTTCCCGGTCTACCGCTCCTACCTCACCCCGGAGATCACCGAGGGCCGGGCGGCCGCCGACACCGCGGTCGCGGTGGCGCGCACCCGTCGCCCCGACCTGGCCGCGGTGCTGGGTGCGCTGCACTCCGGGCTGGTCCGCGAGCCCGGGTCGGACTACGCGACCCGGCTGCAGCAGACCTCCGGGATGGTCACCGCGAAGGGCGTCGAGGACACCGCCTTCTACCGGTACAACCGGCTCGTCGCGCTGAACGAGGTCGGGGGCGACCCGGCCCGGTTCGGGGTGACGCCCGAGGAGTTCCACACCGGGCTCGCCCGCCGGGAGGCCGGTCGGTCGCGCACCATGACCTCGCTGTCCACGCACGACACGAAGCGCTCCGAGGACGTCCGGGCGCGGCTCGCCGTGCTCGCCGAGCGTCCCGCGTCGTGGGCGGCGAAGGTCCGCGAGTGGTCGGTGCGCCACCCGCTGCCGGACCGGTCGCTCGAGCTGCTGGCCTGGCAGTCGCTGGTCGGGGCGTGGCCGATCCCGGCCGACCGGCTCGCGGGCTACCTCGGCAAGGCCTCCAAGGAGGCCAAGCTGGTGACCTCGCACATCGACGCCGTCGCCGAGGTCGACGAGGCGGTCGCGGCCTGGCCGGAGCAGGTCCTCGCCGACGCCGAGCTCGTCGCAGAGATCGAGGCCTTCGTCGCGGAGATCGCCGAGCCCGGCTGGTCGAACTCGCTGTCCCAGAAGCTGCTGCAGATGGCCGGGCCCGGCGTGCCGGACGTCTACCAGGGCACCGAGCTGTTCGAGTACTCGCTGGTCGACCCGGACAACCGGCGCCCGGTCGACTGGGACGCCCGGCGCGCGATCCTGGATCGTCTCGACGCCGGCGAGCAGCCGCCGGTCGACGGAGGCGGTGCGGCGAAGCTGCTGGTCACCTCGGCGACGGCGCGGCTGCGGCGGTTCCGCACCGAGCTGTTCAGCGGCTACGGCCGGGTCGACGCCCAGGGCACCGCGGCGGAGCACGCCGTCGCGTTCTCCCGCGGCGGGGGCGCGCTCGTCGCCGTCGCGACCCGGCTGCCCGAGGGGCTGGCCCGCCGCGGCGGGTGGGGCGACACCCGGCTGCCGCTGCCCGGCGGCTTCGACGACTGGCACGACATGATCGCGAACCGCCCGGTGGACGGTCCCGCACCCGCCCTGTCGGACCTGCTCTCGCGCTACCCGGTCGCGCTGCTGGTGCGCCCGGCCTGACCCGGCACCGCCCACCCTCCGGGCGGTCCCCAGGGGAACCTTCGTAGCGCTCTACGCCACGAAGGTTCCCCTGGGGGCACCCGTGGCGGGGGTCAGGGCTCGTCGACGACGTGCACGGCGGCCTCCTCGGCCGACGCGCCCGCCCCGTCGATCCCGGCGTCGCCCGCCACCAGCTCCTTCTCGCCGCCGTCGCTGCCGTCGACGCTCGCGTGGTCGATCGTGAGGCGCCCGGCGCGGCGGTCGCCCACCTCGTCGTCGGCGAGCAGCTCGCCGTCGGTGCCCGGGGCGTCCCCGAGCAGGTCGCCGGTGGCGTCGTCGACGTCGGAGAAGTCCTCGCGGGAGTCCGGGTCGCCGACCACCCCGGCCGACCGGGCGTCGTCGCGGTCCTCCGCGTCGGCGGTCGCGTCGAGCTCGGACGCCCAGGTGTCGGGCTCCTCGTCGGCGAGGCGCTCGTCGAGTGTCTCGTCGTCGCGGTCGTTCCAGGGCCGCTCGGGCGGCGAGTAGCCCTCGTCCAGCACGTCGGCCACGCCGCCGTACTCCAGGGTGTCCTCGGGTTGGAGCTGCGCGTCCTGGTCGAGGTCGTCGCCTGCGTCGGGGTCGCTCATCGGGGCAGCCTAGCGGCGCGTGACCCGGCCCACCCCCCACCGGGCGCGCGCGGACCCCACCGGGTGCGGAAGGATCGTCGTCCGTGACGGAGTTCGCCGTGTGGGCCCCCGACAGGAACCGCGTCAGCGTGCTGGTGGGTGAGCAGCGGATCGCGCTCGACCCCGCCCCGGGGGGCTGGTGGCACACGGACCAGCCCGACCACGGGCACGGGACCGACTACGCGTTCCTGCTCGACGACGACGCCACGCCGCTGCCCGACCCCCGCTCCCGCTGGCAGCCGAAGGGGGTGCACGAGCGCTCCCGCGTCTACGACCACGACGCGTTCTGGTGGACCGACGACACCTGGACCGGCCGCGCGCTGGCCGGGTCGGTGCTCTACGAGTGCCACATCGGCACCTTCACCGACGGCGGCACGTTCGACTCCGCGATCGGCCGGCTCGACCACCTGGTCTCGCTCGGGATCGACCTGGTCGAGGTGCTGCCGGTCAACGCCGTCGACGGCCCGGTGAACTGGGGCTACGACGGCGTCGGCTGGTACGCCGTCACCGAGAACTACGGCGGCCCCGACGCCTTCAAGCGCTTCGTCGACGCCTGCCACGCGCGCGGCCTGGGCGTGGTCCTCGACGTCGTCTACAACCACCTCGGGCCGTCCGGGGCCTACCTCGACCGGTTCGGACCGTACTTCGCCGGCTCCAACATCTGGGGCCCGTCGCTGAACCTCGACGCCGCGGGCTCCGACGAGGTCCGCCGCTACATGATCGACAACGCGCTGATGTGGCTGCGCGACTTCCACGTCGACGGACTGCGCATCGACGCCGTCCACGCGCTGCGCGACACCCGCGCCCAGCACGTGCTGGAGCAGCTCGCCGTCGAGGTGACCGCGCTGGAGGCACACGTCGGCCGCCCGCTGTCGCTGATCGCCGAGTCCGACCTCAACGACCCGAGGATGATCACCGCCCGGGAGGGCGGCGGCCACGGCCTCGACGCCCAGTGGGCCGACGACGTCCACCACTGCCTGCACACCGTGCTCACCGGCGAGTCCCAGGGCTACTACGGCGACTTCGCCGAGGCGGGCCTCGACGGGCTCGCGCACGTGCTCACCCGCGGGTTCCTGCACGAGGGCACCTGGTCGTCGTTCCGGCGGCGCAGCCACGGCGCCCCGATCGACACCGCCCGCATCCCCGGCTCGCGGCTGGTCACCTACCTGCAGAACCACGACCAGATCGGCAACCGCGCCACCGGCGACCGGCTCACCCACACGCTGTCCCCCGGTCTGCTGGCCTGCGGCGCGGCGCTGCTGTTCACCTCCGGGTTCACCCCGATGCTGTTCATGGGCGAGGAGTGGGGCGCGCGGACGCCGTGGCAGTTCTTCTCCCGCTTCGGCGACCCGGGCCTGCAGAAGGCCGTCCGCGACGGCCGTCGCGCCGAGTTCGCCGACCACGGCTGGGACGACGCCGCCGAGGTGCCCGACCCGAACGCCGAGTCCACCTTCACCGACTCCCGGCTCGACTGGTCCGAGCCCGAGCAGGAGCCGCACGCGACGCTGCTGCGGATGCACCGCGAGCTCATCGCGCTGCGCCGCGCCTGGCCGGAGCTGTCGGACCCGTGGCTGGACCGGATCGGCGTCGACGTCCACGAGCAGGCGCGCACGCTCGTCGTCGCCCGCGGGCGGATGCGGGTGGTGGTGAACCTCGGTCCGGAGCCGGTGACGCTGTCGCTCGGGTCGGAGATCACCCGGATCCTCCTGGCGTCCGAGCCGACGACGAGTGACGGCTCCTCGTTCACCGTTCCGGCGGAGGCATTCGCCATCTGCCGCGTGGCGGAGTAGCGAGAGCCTCTCGCGTCACCCGTCCGAGTGCCCTCGTTCACCTGTTCGCCGGACACGTGACACCGCCGGGCCACACGAGACTGCGAGGGTCTGCGAGGTCGCGACGGTGCGATCCCGCGTTCGCCCCTGCGACAGACGTGAGGTCACGTGACGTCCACCCCCACCCGGTCCGCCTCGACGCCGACGGCGCCGGGTACGACCTCGCACCCCCCGCCGCGGCGACGGCGACGCTTCACCGCCCGGGACCGGCACGACTTCTGGGTGTTCCTCGCCCTGGTGCTGCCCAACGCCGCGCTGATCGTCGCCTTCGCCTACCGCCCGGTCATCGAGAACGTCCGGTACTCGCTGCTGAACTGGACCCTCGGGTCACCGTCGGCGACGTTCGTGGGGCTCGGGAACTACGTCACGTTCCTGACCTCGCCGTCGTCGGCGGAGATCGTCTGGACGACGCTGGTGTTCACCGTCGTGACCGTCGGCGGGTCGATGGTGCTGGGTCTGCTGATCGCGCTGGCGCTCAACCGGCGGGTGCCGGGGACCGGCGTCGCGCGGGCCGCGGTGTTCTCCCCGTACGTGCTGTCCGGGGTCGGTGTCGGGCTGGTGTGGCTGTTCGTGTTCGACCCGTCGATCGGGGTGCTCGGAGCGGTCGTGCGGGCCTTCGGCGGGACCGCACCGGACTTCTTCAACGACCCGTCGATGTCGCTGGCGATGATCTGCATCGTCTACGTCTGGAAGAACATGGGCTACGCCGCGGTGATCTACCTGGCGGGCCTGCAGTCGATCCCGAAGGACCTCCTGGAGGCCGCGGCGCTGGACGGGGCGTCGTCGACGCGGACGTTCTTCCGGGTGGTGCTGCCGCTGCTCTCACCGGTCACGTTCTTCCTGGTCGTGACCAGCGCGCTGAACTCGCTGCAGGCCTTCGACCTGATCCGGATCATGACCCCGCTCGGCCAGGGCACGACCACGCTGATCTACGAGGCCTACCTGCAGGCGTTCGGGTCGAGCAACCGGGCCGGCTACTCGGCGGCGGTGTCGACGGTGCTGTTCGTGGTGCTGGTGGTCTTCACCCTGGTCCAGCTGCGGTGGATGGAACGGCGGGTGCACTACGCATGACCACCACCGCTCCGGAGCCCCGGTCGTCCCGCGCGCTGTCGCCGCGGGCCCTGTTCGAGGTCGTGACCAGCGCCTACGTCCCGCTGCTGGTCGCCGTGCTCGTCGTGCTGTTCCCGCTGCTGTGGATGACGCTGTCGTCGTTCAAACCGCTGACCGAGATCATCACCCAGACCCCGGCGCTGCTGCCCGCCGCGCCGACGACGGAGAACTACTCCACCGTCGCCGAGCGCCTGCCGTTCGGCCGGGTGTTCCTCAATTCGGTACTGGTCACCGCGGTCGGTGCCGCGCTCAAGGTGGCGCTGGCCGTGTTCACCGCCTACGGGCTGGTGTTCGTCCGCTTCCCGTTCAAGAACTGGATCTTCGCCGGGCTGCTGGTGACGCTGATGGTGCCGCCGCAGGTGGCGCTGCTGCCGAACTACACGCTGATCACCGCGCTCGGTGGCGCGGACACCTACTGGGGCATCATCCTGCCCGGTCTCGGGACGGCGTTCGGCACGTTCCTGCTGCGCCAGCACTTCCGCACGCTGCCGCCGAGCCTGCTCGAGGCCGCGGAGCTCGACGGCGCCGGGCACTGGCGCCGGCTCACCCGGGTCGTCCTGCCGGTGTCCGCGCCGACCGTCGCCACCGTCGCGCTGATCACCATCGTCTACGAGTGGAACGACTACCTCTGGCCGCTCGTGATCATCTCGAAGCCGGAGATGATGACGCTGCCGGTCGGGCTCACCCTGCTGGCCAACGTGGACAACCGGGCCGCGGCCTACGGCCAGCTCATGGCCGGGTCGGTCGCCGTCATCGTGCCGGTCCTGATCGTCTTCATCGCGCTGCAGCGCCACATCATCGCCGGGCTGACCCAGGGTGCGGTCAAGGACTGAGACCGCTCCCCGCTCCTCCTCCCACCCCGAAAGGACGCCAGCTGCCATGCATCTCGACCGTCGCGGATTCCTGAAGTTCGCCGGCATCACCGGCGCCGCCGCGGCGCTGGCCGCCTGCGGTGGCCCGTCCACCAGCGGCGGCGGGCCCGCCGACGTCCCGGAGGTCGACTACTCCGGCGTGCAGCCGGCGAAGGAGATCACCTGGTGGACGAACAACCCGGGCAGCTCGGAGAAGGTGTCGCGCCAGATCATCGACGCCTACCAGCGGGCCAACCCGGGCACGAAGGTCAACCTGGTGACCGCGGGCGCGAACTACGAGGAGATCGCGCAGCGCTTCCAGACCGCACAGGCCGGCGGCGGCTCCCAGCTGCCCGACCTCGTCGTGCTCTCCGACGTCTGGTGGTTCCGCTACTACATGCAGCGCTCCATCGTGCCGATGGACCCGCTGATCGCCGCGACCGGCATCGACACCGCCGACTACCGGCAGCAGCTGATCGAGGACTACCGCTACGACGGCAAGCTCTGGGCGCTGCCCTGGGCCCGCTCGACGCCGATCTTCTACTACAACAAGGCGCACTGGCAGAAGGCAGGCCTGCCCGACCGCGCGCCCGCGACCTGGGCCGAGATGGCCGAGTGGGGGCCGAAGCTGCAGGCCGCGGGCACCGGTGCGCAGAAGGCGTACCAGCTCCCCGCCCTGGCCGACTACGCCGGCTGGTCGTTCCAGAACAACCTCTGGGGCGAGGGCGGTGCGTGGTCGGACGAGTGGGACGTCACCTGCGACTCCCCCGAGGCGGTCCGCGCGGTCTCGGCCCTGCAGAACGCGGTGACCTCGGGCTGGGCCGGCGTCGCCGCCACCGACGGCACCACCGACCTGGGGGCCGGGGCGGTCTCGGCGACGGTCGGCTCCACCGGCTCGCTGGTCACCGTGCTCGACGCGGCCCGGTTCGACGTCGGCGCGGGCTTCCTGCCCGCGGGCCCGGTCGCCGGGCCGGTGTGCCCGACCGGCGGCGCGGGGCTCGGGATCCCGGCCGGGGTCCCGCCGGAGCGCCAGCTCGCCGCGGCGGCGTTCGCGAAGTTCCTGACCAGCCCGGAGAACACCGTGCTGTTCTCCCAGGCCACCGGCTACCTGCCGCTCCGGACCTCGGCCGACACCGGCCCGCTGCTCGCCGAGACCCCGCTGCGCAAGATCGCCATCGACCAGCTCGACCGGACCCGCACCCAGGACCGGGCACGCGCGTTCTTCCCGGGCGCCGACCAGGAGATCGCACGGACCTGTGCCAACATCCTCAACCAGCGGGCCGACGTGCAGGGCGAGCTCACCACCCTCAAGGGCACGCTGACCCGGATCTTCGACACCGACGTGAAGCCCAACATCTGATGGCGGGACGCTGACATGGCAACGGTCACCTACGACTCGGCGACGCGGATCTACCCCGGGTCGGACACCCCCGCCGTCGACGGGCTGGACCTGGAGATCGCCGACGGCGAGTTCCTCGTGCTCGTCGGGCCCTCCGGCTGCGGGAAGTCGACGTCGCTGCGGATGCTCGCGGGCCTGGAGGACGTCGACGCCGGCGCCATCCGGATCGGCGACCGCGACGTCACCGACGTCCGGCCCAAGGACCGCGACATCGCGATGGTGTTCCAGAACTACGCGCTCTACCCGCACATGACGGTCGCCGCGAACATGGGCTTCGCGCTGACCAACGCGGACCGCCCGAAGGACGAGATCGCCCGCCGCGTCGCCGAGGCGGCCAAGATCCTCGACCTGGAGGGGCTGCTGGACCGCAAGCCGCGTGCCCTGTCGGGCGGGCAGCGTCAGCGGGTCGCGATGGGCCGGGCCATCGTGCGCGAGCCCGCCGTGTTCTGCATGGACGAGCCCCTGTCCAACCTGGACGCGAAGCTGCGGGTGTCCACCCGCACCCAGATCGCGTCGCTGCAGCGGCGCCTGGGTGTCACCACCGTCTACGTCACCCACGACCAGGTGGAGGCGATGACGATGGGCGACCGCGTCGCGGTGCTCTCGGGCGGGGTGCTGCAGCAGTGCGCCACCCCGCGGGAGCTCTACGAGCGGCCGGTGAACGCCTTCGTCGCCGGGTTCGTGGGGTCGCCGGCGATGAACCTGGTGACGGTGCCGGTGGACGGCTCCGGGCAGGTCGCCCTGGGTGGGGCACAGATCGCGGTGCCGGCCTCGTCGTGGGGCAGGGTCACGGTCGGGATCCGGCCGGAGGACCTGCGCCCGGCCGGTGCCGGGGACGGGCTGGAGGTGACCGTCGACGTCGTCGAGGAGCTGGGTGCCGACGCCTACGTCTACGGCACCCTCACCGAGGACGTGGGACACGACGGGGCCGGGACGACGCTCGTCGCCCGGGTCGACGCGCGCACCCCGCCAGAGCGCGGGACCCGGCTGCGGCTGGTCCCCGACCCGGACCGCACCCACCTGTTCGACGGCGGCACCGGCGCCCGCCTGGGGTGACCCGGCCTGCCGCCGCCGGTCGTGCCGCGCAGCGTGGTGATCCGCAGCCCGCGTGGTGATCCGCTCGGCGCGCGTGTCCGGACGCGCGGGCGGCGCGGATCACCGCGCGGATCGGCGATCACCGGTGAGCGCACCGCGGCCCCGCACCCGTGACGGGTGCGGGGCCGCGGTCCGTGTGCGGTCGGCTCAGATGAGGCCGAGCTTGGCGACGGTGTCGCGCTCCTCGACCAGCTCCGCGACGCTCGCGTCGATCCTCCCGCGGGAGAACTCGTCGATCTCCAGGCCCTGGACGATCTTCCACTCGCCGTTCTCGGAGGTGACCGGGAACGAGGAGATGATGCCCTCGGGGACGCCGTAGGAGCCGTCCGACGGGATCGCGGCGGAGGTCCAGTCGCCGGCCGGGGTGCCGTTGACCCAGTCGTGGACGTGGTCGATGGCGGCGTTCGCGGCCGACGCGGCCGAGGACGCGCCCCGGGCCTCGATGATCGCGGCACCGCGCTTGGCGACGGTCGGGATGAAGTCGTTCTCCAGCCACTCCCGCTCGACCTGCTCGGCGGCGATCTTGCCGCCGACCTCGGCGTGGAAGAGGTCCGGGTACTGGGTGGCCGAGTGGTTGCCCCAGATCGTGAGCTTGCTGATCTCGTCGAGGCCGACGCCGAGCTTCGTCGACAGCTGCGCCAGCGCGCGGTTGTGGTCGAGGCGGGTCATCGCGGTGAACCGGTCCGCCGGGACGTCCGGCGCCGAGGCCTGGGCGATGAGGGCGTTGGTGTTGGCCGGGTTGCCGACGACCAGGACGCGGACGTCGTCCGCGGCACCGGCGTTGATCGCCTTGCCCTGCGGGCCGAAGATGCCGCCGTTGGCCTCGAGCAGGTCGCCCCGCTCCATCCCCTTGCTGCGGGGACGGGCGCCGACGAGCAGCGCGACGTTGGTGCCGGAGAACGCGGCGTTCGCGTCGTCGAAGATGTCGATGCCGCGCAGCAGCGGGAAGGCGCAGTCGTCGAGCTCCATCGCGGTGCCCTCGGCGGCCTTCACGGCCTGCGGGATCTCCAGCAGGTTCAGCTTCACCGGGGTGTCGGGCCCCAGCAGCTGCCCGGAGGCGATCCGGAAGAGCAGCGCGTAACCGATCTGGCCAGCGGCTCCGGTGACGGTAACGGTAACGGGGGTAGCAGACACGCCACGGACCCTAGCCCTGATCGCGCCCGCGTACCGCGACGGGGAGCACACCCACCGCCACGCGTGGCGGGAACCACACCGCCGGTAGCGTAGGGCGTGATGCGTGACGTCCCGGTGACCGGTCGTGCACCGGCGCCGGACCTGGCCCGCGGCGCGGCGCTGCTGCTGATCGCCGTCGCGAACGCCCACACCTTCGTCACCCACCGCGGCATCGGGGTGCGTGCCTACCCGCTCGACCCGACCGGCGTCGACGCCTGGCTCGCCGCGGCGCAGCTGACCCTGGTCGACGGCCGGGCCTATCCGCTGTTCGCGCTGCTGTTCGGCTACGGCATCGCCGGGCTCGCCCGCCGTGCGGCCCGCGACGGTGCCGGGCCCGACCAGGTCCTGGCCCTGGTGCGTCGCCGGGGCGGGGCGCTGTTCGCCGTCGGAGCCGCGCACGCGGTGCTGCTGTGGCACGGGGACTTCGTCGCCGCCTACGGGCTGATCGCGGTGGTCCTCGCACCGGTGCTGGTCCGTGGGTCGACCGCGGTGCTGGTGCTCACCGGGGTGGCCGCGACGACGCTGCTGGCGCTGCTCTACGCCCCCGTCGCGCTGACCCGGTCCGACGCGGCGTCGGCGTCGCCGTCGCTGGTCGCGCCGGACGTGCTGTCGGCGGCGGTGGAGCGGTTCGGCGAGTGGTTGTTCGGCAACCTGCTGATCAGCGCGGTCGGGCTCCTGGGCGCGGCGGTCGCGGGGGTGCTCGTCGCCCGCGCCGGGTGGCTCGACGCCCCGGCCCGGCACCGGCGGGCGCTGCGCCGGGTCGCCGTCGCGGGGATCGGGGCCGGGGTCTTGGGCGGCGTGCCGCTGGGGCTGGTCGCCGCCGGGGTGTGGGCGCCGTCGGAGCCGGTGGCGCTCGTGGTCGGGGTGCTGCACGCGGTGACCGGCTACGCGGCCGGGGCCGGGTACGCGGCCGCCGCGGCGCTGGTGGTGGCCCGGGGGTCGGCGACCCGGCCGGTCGCGGGCGCGCTGGTGGCGCTCGGGCGACGGTCGCTGAGCGGGTACCTGGCGCAGTCGGTGGTGTTCGTCGGTCTGTTCCCGGCGTGGACGCTGGGGCTGGGGGCCGGTCTGCCGCTGTGGGCGGCGACGCTCTGCGGGGCCGGGGTGTGGCTGCTGACCGTCGTCGCGGCGGTGGTGGCCCGGCAGCGCGGACGGCGCGGGCCCGCGGAGGTGCTGCTGCGGCGGCTGACCTACGGCCCCGCGCCCGCCGCGGCCCGCTGACCCCGCGCCGGTCCGCCCGGGCCGGCGTCGACGGCCGCGGGGCCGCGGCCCGCCTCGCTACCCTCGCCGCATGAGCGGCACCCGCGGCGACGGCACCCACGGCGACCGGGCGGACGACGGCCGGGACGGCGGCGCCGCCGTCCCGGGCTCCGGGCCGGACGGTCCGCCGCCCGCGTGGCAGGGCGCGACCGGCTGGTCCGGGGTGGACCCGCTGCCGTCCGGGTCCGCGGAGGTCGGGCCGCACGCCCCGCTGCCCGGCGCGCCGCCGTACCCGCCGGGCACCGAGCCCGAGCGGGCCGCGGTCGCCGACCGGCCGGCGGCGCTCCCGCGGCCGGCCGCGGTGCTGCCCCGGTGCCTGGCCGCGCCGGCCGGCTGGGTCGCGGTGGCACTGCTGCTCGCGCTGGCCACCGGGGTCGCGTCCTGGCCGCTGCGCGGCGTCGCCCTGCTCGTCCCCTGGGGGCTCGCCGCCGTCGCACTGGTGTTCCCGGCCCGGCGCGGCGTGGGGCCCGGCGGGCTGGTCGCCCTGGCGTTCGCCCCGTTCTGGCTGGTCCACGCGTTCCTGGTCGGCCTGCTCGGCTGGTGAGCCGGATCAGCCCGCCGGAGGGACGTTGACGTTGCGGTGGAAGACGTTGTCCGGGTCGTAGACCGCCTTGACCGCAGCGAGCCGTGCATAGTTGGGGCCGTAGGTGGCGCGGACCCGACCGGCGTCGTCGCCCATCATCGAGTTGACGTACACGCCGGCGCCGAGCGCGTGCGGGGCCATCGCCGCGGCCAGGCCCCGGACCCACTCCCGCTCCGCGGCGAGGCCCTGCGGGTCGGTGGTGAGCCCGACCGCGAACAGCCCGAGCCGCGGGCTGCGGCCGCCGCCGAACGCGGTCGCGTCGTCGTCGACGGCGGAGAAGGCGCCGTCGAGGGTGTACAGGTGCACGACCGACATCGGCGAGACCTTCCGCGCGACGTGCGCGGCGAGGTCCTCGACGGCCGCGTCGGTCAGCGACGGCAGGAAGCAGCCCTTCTCGTAGCAGTGCACGCCCCAGCCGTTGGGCTCGTCGAACATCTGCTGCAGCGCCGTCCAGGGCATCGGGGTGCAGAACTCGAACAGCCGGTCCGGCAGCGTCGCGCGGAGCAGGTCGTGCACCTGCTCCGCGTCCGGGTCCGGGACGGCTCCGGTGGTGCCGACGACCATCACCGCCCATCCGGGACGCAGGCGCACCTCCTCCGGGACGAACGGGGCGGGCGGTGCGTTCACGGCGACGATCTGAAACCCGACCGTCGACGGCAGCCGCCCGATCGCGTCGCGGGCGGCGCGCAGCAGGGCCGGCCCGTCGTCGAGGCCGCAGAAGAACATCCCGACCGACACGAGCGGGCCGACCGGTACCGCCGTGAACTCGAACTCGGTGACGATGCCGCAGTTGCCGCCCCCGCCGCGCAGCGCCCAGAACAGGTCGGGGTGCTCGTCGGCGGCGGCCCGCACGACCCGGCCGTCGGCGAGCACGACCTGCGCCGACACCAGGTGGTCGACGGTCAGCCCGGCCCGCCGGGTCAGCCAGCCCATGCCACCGCCGAGGGTCAGCCCGCCGACACCGGTGTGCCCGATCTCGCCGGCCGGGACCGCGAGCCCGTGCTCCTGGGTGGCGGCGTCCATCCCGCTCAGCAACGCGCCACCGCCCACCCGCACCCGGCGGGCGTCGGGGTCGACGACGACGGCGTCGAGGTCACCCAGGTCGATCACCAGGGCGCCGTCCCCCGCGCTGTGCCCGGCGGAGTTGTGTGCGCCACCGCGGACGGCGACCTCCAGCCCGGAGGTCCGGGCGTGGTCGAGGGCGGTCACGACGTCCTCCACGTCGGCGCAGCGGACCAGGACGGCAGGTCGCTGGTCGATCGCGGCGTTCCAGACCCGCCGCGCGGCGTCGTAGCCGGGGTCGGCGGGTCCGAGGACGGGGCCCCGCACCCGGGCGCGGAGGAGGGCGACGTGGTCGACGGTGGCGGTCATGGCGGTTCCCCCGGATCTGCGGGTCGACGGACGACGGCGGTCCACCGTGACCCCCGTCACAGCCGCTGTCACGGTCCCGACCCGGATTTCGTCACGGTTGACGACGGCGGACCGGACCCGCGCCACGAATGGCGCACGTCGCTGCGGCGCGCAATGATGCCCGTCACGCCACCGAAGGAGGCCCCGTGGACGGTCACGACCCGCAGGTGCTGATGATGGCCGACGTCGCCGACCGGTGGGTGGTGCGCTGCGACTGCGGGTGCGGGGTCCTCACCGAGTACGCCACCCGGGAGGAGGCCGACGAGGCGGCGGAGCAGGCCCGCGCCGAGGCCGGTCCCCCGGCGGCGAGCGAGGAGGTCGTCGACGACGCCGGGCGGGCCCCCGAACGGATCTGACCGCCGGGGGTACCCGGGTCAGTCCCGGCGCCGCGAGGTGATCACTCCGGTGTCGAACCCGGCCAGGTGCAGTCCACCGGCGAACCGCGCGTGCTCGACCTTGAGGCAGCGGTCCATGACGACGGTCAGCCCCGCGCTCTCGGCGCGGCGGGCCAGGTCCTCGTCGAACAGCCCGAACTGCAGCCAGAACGTCGACGGGACCGGGTCGAGGGCGAGGACCTCGTCGAGCACGCCGCCGAGGTCCTCCGGCCGCCGGAACACGTCGACCAGGTCGGGCGCCACCGGCAGCTCCGCCAGCGACGGGTACACCGCGCGCCCCAGGATCGTGCTCGCGTTCGGGTTCACGAAGTACACGTCGAAAGCGGTCGAGGCCAGCAGGTAGGTGGCGACGAAGTTGCTGGCCCGGGCCGGGTTGGGGCTCGCCCCGACGACGGCGACGGTGCGGGTGTCGCGCAGGATCTGCTGCCGCCGCCACGCGGGCGGGTTCTCCCAGGTCACGCGGTCTCCTTCTGCGAGGCGGTGAGGGCCTGGTCGAGGTCCCAGACGATGTCGTCCGGGTCCTCCAGCCCGACCGAGATCCGGATCATGTCCTCGGGGACGCCGGCGTGCTCCAGCTGCTCGGTGGTCAGCTGCTGGTGGGTGGTGGACCCGGGGTGCAGGACGAGGGTGCGGGCGTCGCCGACGTTGGCGAGGTGGCTGCACAGCTGCACCGACTCGATGAACCGCGCCCCGGCGGCCCGGCCACCGCGCACCCCGAACGCGAACACCGCACCCGGCCCCGCGGGCAGGTACCGGCGAGCCCGCTCGTGGTGGCGGTGCGACGGCAGCCCGGGATAGGTCACGTACTCCACCCGCGGGTCGGCCTCGAGCCACTCGGCGACCTTCTGCGCGTTCGCGACGTGGGACTCCATCCGCTGCGGCAGCGTCTCGACACCCTGCATCAGCAGGAACGCCGAGTGCGCGGACAGCGTGGCGCCGACGTCGCGCAGCTGCTCGGCACGCAGCTTGGTGAGGAACCCGAGCTCCTGGAAGTTGCCCCACCAGGTGAGCCCGCCGTAGGACGGGACCGGCTCGGTCATACCGGGGAAGCGGCCGTTGCCCCAGTCGAAGCGGCCGGACTCGATCACGACGCCGCCGAGGGTGGTGCCGTGCCCGCCGAGGAACTTCGTCACCGAGTGGATCACGATGTCCGCGCCGTGCTCCAGCGGTCGGCACAGGTACGGCGTCGCCAGCGTCGCGTCGATGATCAGCGGGAGCCCGGCCGCGTGCGCGATTTCGGCGAGCCCGGCGATGTCGGCGACCTCGCCGCCCGGGTTGGACACGACCTCGGCGAAGACGAACTTGGTGTTGTCGCGGATCGCGGCGGCGTAGTCGGCCGGGTCGGTGCCCGGCACGAAGGTCGTGTCGACGCCGAAGCGGCGCAGCGTCACGTCGAGCTGGGTGATGGTGCCGCCGTACAGCCCGGCCGCGGCGACGGCGTGGTCCCCCGCCCCGGCGAGCGCGGCGAAGGTGAGGAACTCGGCGGCCTGCCCGCTGGCCGTGCACACCGCGCCGATGCCCCCGTCGAGGCTGGCCAGGCGTTCCTCCAGCGCCGACACCGTCGGGTTGGCGATCCGGGAGTAGATCAGCCCGTACTTCTGCAGCGCGAACAGCGCCGCGGCGTCGTCGGTGTCGCGGAAGACGTAGCTGGTCGTCTGGTGGATCGGCACCGCCCGGGAACCGGTCGCGGCGTCCGGCACCGTCCCCGCGTGCACGGCCCGGGTGCGGAAGCCCCAGGCCCGGTCCTGCTGATCATCGCGCTCGCTCACCTCCCCCATCCTGCCCCGGCTACAGGTGGTCGCGCAGGAAGGCCCGTACCCGCTCCGTCGCGTCCGTCGCCGACGGCTCGTGGTACTCCGCGTGCAGCGGTGTCCGGCGCGCCACCGCGCCCTTCACGCCCGGCGTGCGCGTCATGAACGAGTGCCCGGCCTCGGGGTAGACGACGACGTCGTGCGGGATCCCCCGCTCGGTCAGGTCGGCCTCCAGGCGCTGCGGGTAGCCGTCGGCGAACTGCGCGTCCCGGCCGCCGAAGCTGGCGACGACCGGGCAGACCGGTTCCACCTCGACGCCGGCGCGGCCGTAGAACGGCACCGCGACCCGGTACAGACCGCTCTGGGACAGCAGCATCGCGAACCCGCCGCCCATGCAGAACCCCATGCCCCCGATCCGGTCGGCGTCGACGGTGGGCTGGTCGGCCAGCCAGCGCCGCGCGGACTCGCAGTCGCCGAGCGCGGCGCCGCGGCCGGTGGCCATCGTCGCCACCGTCGAGGCGATGCACAGCGGCTTCACCCGGCCGCGGGCGAACAGGTCCGGGATGAGCACGGTGTAGCCCTCGCGGGCCAGCTCGCGGGCGATCCGGCGCATCTCCGGGGTCATTCCGAAGATCTCGTAGATCATCACGATCGCCGGGCCCGGGGTGGTGGTCTCGGGGCGGGCCAGGAAGCCGGGCAGCCTGCCGCCGTTGACGCTGGGCAGCGAGATCTCGGACTCGACGGTCATGGGCGTGCGTCCCTCCCGGCGCGCGGGACCCGGACGAGTCCCTCCTGCATGGTGGTGGCGACCAGGCGGCCGTCGGCGGTGAAGAAGCGTCCGCTCGCGAGGCCGCGCCCGCCCGACGCGGCCGGCGAGAAGCACGAGTACAGCAGCCACTCGTCGGCCCGGAACGGCGCGTGGAACCACATCGCGTGGTCCAGGCTCGCCATCTGCAGCCCGGTCCGGGGCACGTCGTGGCGGGCGACGACCGACCCCAGCAGGGTCAGGTCGCTGGCGTAGGTGAGCAGGCACACGTGCAGCAGCGGGTCGTCGGGCAGCTCGCCGTCGGCGCGTAGCCACAGCCGCATCGGGTCGTCGGACGGACCGGGGTGGTCCTGCGACCAGGACGGCTCGTCGATCAGCCGGATGTCCAGCGGGCGCGGCAGCCCGGCCATCCAGCCGCCGTCGCCGCGGGCGGCGCGGGTGCCGAGGTCGTCGACGGCGTCCGGCGCGGGGACGTCCGAGGGCATCGGCTGGGAGTGTTCCAGGCCGTTCTGCGGCAGCTGGAACGACGCCGACAGCGAGAAGATCGGCTCGCCGCGCTGGATGGCGAGCACCCGGCGGGTGGTGAACGACCGGCCGTCGCGGACCCGCTCGGTCTCGTAGACGATCGGGATGCTCGGGTCCCCGGGCCGGATGAAGTAGGCGTGCAGCGAGTGGACGCCCCGGTCGGCCGCCACCGTGCGGCCCGCGGCGACCAGCGCCTGGCCCGCGACCTGCCCGCCGAACACACGGGGCAGCGACACCGGCGGGCTCACCCCGCGGAAGAGGTTGTCCTCCAGCCGCTCCAGGTCCAGCAGCGCGACCAGGTCGTCGAGGACGGCCTGGCCGCGCGGTTCACCGTCGGCGGCGGTCTGCGCGGTTGCGGAATCGGCACTCACGGTCGGTGAGTATGCCCAACCGGCCTCAGGCGTGGTCGTCCTCGCCCAGGCGGTGCACCCGGATCAGGTTGGTCGAGCCGACCGTGGAGGGCGGCGACCCGGCGACGACGACCACCAGGTCACCCGGCTTGAACCGGCCGATCGAGAGGATCGCGTGGTCGACCTGGCGGATCATGGCGTCGGTCGAGTCGACCTTGTCGACCAGGAACGTCTCGACGCCCCAGGTCATCGCGAGCTGGCTGCGCACCGCGGGCTCCGGGGTGAACGCCAGCAGCGGGAGCCGGGTGTGCAGCCGGGCCAGGCGGCGCACGGTGTCACCGGACTGGGAGAACGCGACCAGCGCCCGCGCCGAGAGACGCTCGCCGATGTCGCGGGCGGCGTAGGACAGCACGCCACGCTTGGTGCGGGGCACGTGGTTGAGCGGCGGCACGTCGGCCGGGCCCGCCTCGACGGCCTCGACGATCTCGGCCATCGTCCGCACGGTCTTGATCGGGTAGCGGCCGACGCTGGTCTCACCGGACAGCATCACGGCGTCGGTGCCGTCGAGGACGGCGTTCGCGACGTCGGAGGCCTCGGCGCGGGTCGGGCGCGAGCTGGTGATCATCGACTCCAGCATCTGGGTCGCGACGATGACCGGCTTGGCGTTCTCCCGCGCGATCTGCACCGCGCGCTTCTGCACCAGCGGCACGTTCTGCAGCGGCAGCTCCACGCCCAGGTCACCGCGGGCGACCATGATGCCGTCGAAGGCGAGCACGACGGCCTCGAGGTTGTCGACGGCCTCCGGCTTCTCCAGCTTCGCGATCACCGGGACGCGGCCGGCACCGGTGTTGTCCATGATCTTGTGGACGAGGTCGATGTCGGCGGGGCTGCGCACGAACGACAGCGCGACGACGTCGACCCGCAGCGACATCGCGAACTCGAGGTCCGCGATGTCCTTGTCCGACAACGCGGGCACCGAGATGTTCATGCCGGGCAGCGACAGGCCCTTGTTGTCCGAGACGGGGCCGCCCTCGGTGACCCGGCAGACCACGTCGTTGCCGTCGACGGCGACGACCCGCAGGCCGACCTTGCCGTCGTCGACGAGCATCCGGTCGTCGACCTGGGCGTCCTGGGCGAGGCCCTTGTAGGTGGTGGAGACCCGGTCGGGGGTGCCGGCCACGTCGTCGACCGTGATCCGCACCTCCTCGCCGGTCGCCCACTCGGTGGGCCCGTCGGTGAAGCGGCCGAGCCGGATCTTCGGGCCCTGCAGGTCGGCGAGGATGCCGACGGCGCGCCCGGTCGAGTCGGCGGCGGCGCGGACCATGTCGTAGACGCGCTTGTGGTCGGCGCGGTCCCCGTGACTGAAGTTGAGCCGGGCCACGTCCATGCCCGCCTCCACGAGGTCACGGATCCGGTCCGGGGTCGCCGTGGCCGGTCCGATGGTGCAGACGATCTTGGTTCGACGTGTCACGGCTATCAGGGTAGCGCTGTCTGGAACGATCAGGACGATCGGAACCCGGCCTGTCGGCGTCCGGTCCGACGGTGTTCATCCCGGCGGTCACCGGTGGAGCAGACTGGGGGTGTGCGCGTCCAGCCGTTCGTCCTGTCGGTCCTGCTGAGCCTGGTGGTCCTGTTCACCCCGGCGTCCGGGGTCCCGACGGCGCCTCCGGGCACCGACAAGGTCGTCCACCTGCTGCTGTTCGCGCTGCTGGCGTGGACCGGGCGGGCCGCCGGGATCCGGGTGTGGCCGCTGCTGGGCGGGCTCGTCGTCTACGCCGCGGCGTCGGAGCTGGCGCAGGCGCTGCTGCCGATCGGGCGCAGCGGGGACGTCCTCGACGCACTCGTCGACGTCGCCGGGGCGGCGCTCGGGGTGGGGCTGGCCGTGCTGGTGGCGCGCCGCCGGCCGGACCGCGAGACGTCGTCGCGGCTCTGAGCCGGAGCCGGTCCCCACGGCCGCCCGTGGGGCCGGTCGGTCGGCTCAGCCGGAGGGGCGCTGGGTGGCGTCGGCGAAACGGGCCAGGGTCGCCGCGATCGCACGGGTGTAGCGGTCCAGCTTCACGGTGTCGACGTTGCCGATCCGGTCGCAGGCCGAGTGGTAGCAGCCGTCGTAGGCCCGGCCCGCCTCACCGCCCCAGAGCTGGGCCTGGGAGCGGGACTTGGTGTCCTCGTCGCCGGTGACCGCGCCCGCGACCGGGATGCCGACCTCGGCGAAGGGGCCGTCGTCGTCGCCGTAGAGGCCGATGGTCTCGGGCTGCGGGGCGCCCGCCGCGGCCAGCTCCTCGGCCAGCACCGAGGCGACGACGCCGGACCCGGACGGGCCCCGCTCCTCGTCGTCCTCGCCGCGGCCGCCCTGCACGAAGTAGCCGCCGTTGGGTGAGCCGAGCATGTCGGCGTTGAGGTAGAGCAGGTGGTGCTCGCGCTCCTCCTCCGACAGGGACCGCACGTAGCCGGTCGAGCCCTGCAGGTCGTCCTCCTCCGAGCCCCAGAACCCGAAGGAGACGGTGGCGCCGACGCCCGGCTGCGGGCCGAGCGCGGTCGCCGCGGCGAGCAGCCCGGCGATGCCGCTGCCGTCGTCGTTGATGCCGGGGCCGGCCCGCACGGAGTCGAGGTGGGCGCCGGCGAGCACGATCCGGGCGGGGTCGCCGCCGCGGGTGCGGGCGACGACGTTGCGCAGCTCGCGGCCGTCCCCGGCGTCGTAGGTGGGGGTGGTGACGTCGAACCCGGCGTCGCGCAGCACGCCGGCGACGTAGTCGACCGTCGCGTCGTAGCCGGGGGTCCCGGCGGCGCGGTTGCCGCCGTTGTCGTCGGCGATGCGTTCCAGGGCCCGCAGGTGCGGCACCGCGGCCTCGCCGGTCGCGGCGCCCGTGACCTGCTGGGACAGCGCCCCGGCGGGCGGCGGCGCGGTGGCGGGCCCGGCGGCGGTGCACCCGGCGACGACGAACGCCGCCGTCACCAGCGCCAGCAGCCCGTCACGGCTGCGCCGGCCCCGCGTCTGCCCCTGCACTCCCATGCCCACTCCCCCGTGCGTCGACCCGGACCGCGTCGGCCCGTCCGCGGTGTTCGTACCCCGGCCGTCGTCCGGATCACCGCGCAGGTTGTCGACCGTGTCACGGAAACCCGTCCGGCGCCGCCCGGACCGTCGGCGCGGCACGGTGACTCGGCCCGGCGACAGCGCGGCAGCGGCACGGCGCGGCACGGCGCGGCGCGGCGCGGCACGGCGCGGCGCGGCGACAGCGCGGCGGCGGCACGGCCGCGGCGGGTCAGCGGCGCGGGAGCTCGCTGGGACCGACGTGGTCGTCGAGCCACTCGGTGACCGGGCGGGAGGCCCGCCACACCGTGCGGACCCGGTCCCGGGCCCGCGGGCCGTGCAGCACGTCGTCCGGCGGCCAGTTCCGCGACACGTAGAGCCCCTTGTGCCGCAGCAGGTCGAGCCGCGGATGGCCGGGGTCGGTGCCGCGCGGGCGGGTCTTGAGCGTCGCGCCGTCGACGGTGAGCCCGGCGGCGCGGGCGGTGTCGAGCCGGGCCCGCAGGTCCTCGCCGCGGCGCTGGTCGTCGACGCTCTCGCGGTAGCGGGTCAGCTGGTCGGGCGCCATGTGGTAGTAGCCGCCCGCGGCGAGCATCCCGTCCGCGGACACCTCGACGTAGAACGGCTCGGCGAAGCCGCCGCAGTGGGTCTTGTACGGCGTCTTGTCCGCGGCGAAGCGCACGTCGCGGTAGGGCCGGAACACCTTGCCCGCCCCGAACTCCGGTTCGAGGTCGGCGAGCAGCGCCGTCATCGGGCCGCGGACGTCGCTCTCGTAGACCTCGCGCTGGTCGGTCCAGTACGCCCGGGAGTTGTCGGCGAGCAGGCCGTCGTAGAACTCGACGGCGCCGTCGCCGAAGCCCGCGAACGCGCTCACGCGTCCTCGCGCTCCTGGGGCGTGCCCTGCTCCCCGGGAGCGGTGGTGTCCTCCGGCTCGGGCGCGACGAACTCCTCGCGGCCGCGCCGGGCGAACGCGACGTAGAGCACCGCCCCGACGAACACGACGGCCGAGACGACGACGTTGATCCGGACGTCGCCGAACACGCGGGTCGCCGGATCCGTGCGCATGAGCTCGATGAAGAACCGGCCGAGGGTGTAGCCCGCGACGTAGAGCGCGAACACCTTGCCGTGGCCGAGCCGGAACCGGCGGTCGGCCAGCACGATCAGCGCGGCGACGACGAGGTTCCACAGCAGCTCGTAGAGGAAGGTGGGGTGCACGACCGCGATCGGCGTGGGGTCGAGCGCGACGCCGCCGAGCGGGTCGTCCAGCCCGGTCGCGGGGTCGACCCGGCGGTAGATCTCCAGACCCCAGGGCAGCGTGGTCGGGCCGCCGTAGAGCTCCTGGTTGAACCAGTTCCCGAGCCGCCCGATCGCCTGGGCGACGATGATGCCGGGCGCGACCGCGTCGGCGAACAGCGGCAGCGGGACGCCGTGGCGGCGGCAGCCGATCCAGGCCCCGACCCCGCCGAGCGCGATGGCGCCCCAGATCCCGAGCCCGCCGTTCCAGATCTCCAGCGCACCCCACGGGTTGCCGCCGGGGCCGAAGTAGGTCCGCCAGTCGGTGGCGACGTGGTAGAGCCGCCCGCCGAGCAGGCCGAACGGCACCGCCCACACCGCGACGTCGAGCACCGTCCCGGCCCGCCCGCCGCGCGCCTGCAGCCGACGCTCGCCCCACCACAGGGCGACCGCGATGCCGGCGATGATGCACAGCGCGTACGCCCGGATCGGGACCGGGCCGAGGTGCCAGACACCGCGGTCCGGGCTCGGGATCGAGGCCGGGAGCGCGGCGGGCAGGACGGTGGCGAGCGTGACGAGCACGGCTCAGCCGCCGTTGCGGCTGCAGGACGGGTGGAACCCGGCCGCGACCAGCCCGCGCACCGCGGCCGCCGGGTCACCGCTGGTCACCAGGCCCTCGCCGACCAGCACCGCGTCCGCACCCCAGCCCGCGTAGGTGAGCAGGTCACCGGGGCCACGGACACCGGACTCGGCGACCTTGAGCACGTGCGACGGCAGCCCGGGGGCGATCTCACCGAAGACCGACCGGTTCACCTCGAGGGTGTGCAGGTTGCGGGCGTTCACGCCGATCAGGGTGGCGCCGGCCTCCAGGGCGCGGTCGCACTCCTCCTCGGTGTGCACCTCGACCAGCGGGGTCATACCGAGGGACTCGATGCGGTCCAGCAGCGAGGCGAGCACCGGCTGCTCCAGCGCGGCGACGATCAGCAGCACGACGTCCGCGCCGTGCGCACGGGCCTCGTGCACCTGGTACGGCGTGACGACGAAGTCCTTGCGCAGCAGCGGGGTGTCGACCCGGGCGCGGACGGCGTCGAAGTCGGCCAGCGAGCCGCCGAAGCGGCGCTGCTCGGTGAGCACGCTGATCACCCGCGCGCCGTTGGCGGAGTAGGCCTCGGCGAGGTCGGCCGGATCGGGGATGTCGGCGAGCGACCCCTTCGACGGGCTGGCCCGCTTCACCTCGGCGATGACGCCGACACCCGGCTCGCGCAGGGCCGCCATCGCGTCCCGCGGCGGCGGCGCGGCCGCGGCCCGCCGTTTGATCTCGGCGAGGTCGACGACGCTCTCGCGCTCGGCGAGGTCCTCCCGGACCCCGTCCACGATGGACTCGAGGACGCTGGGTACGCGACCCGGTGTCCCGTTCGGATGTCCGGCAGTACCGGCAGTGCCCGTAGTGCTCACAGGGCCGACTCCTCCTCCGCTCGCGCGTCGCCCGGACGTCGAGGTCATGCTAGTTCTCCCCCTCACGCGGGCCGACGGTCGGGTCGCCGCCGGCATCGAGCCGTTCCCAGGCCGCCCGGTCGGGGTCGGCCGGTGTCGTGGCCGCCTGCGTCCCGGGTGCGGCGTACCGGGCGCCGAGCCGCGGCAGCCGCGGCTCGCGGACCACCAGCAGCACCGCCGCGGCGAGCGCGACGACCCCGCCGGCGACGGCCAGCCAGGGCCACGGCGTGGCCGAGACCGCGCCGGAGCCCGCGGGGGCGTTCGGGGCGGTCAGCCCGGAACGGGCGGAGGCCAGCTCCACCGCCGACGGCGGCACGGCGACCAGCCGCAGGGTCAGCACCACCGCGGCCGCCCCGGCGAGCCCGACCAGCACGCCCAGCACGCGGCGGGCGATGCCGGACAGTGCGACCAGCGCGGCGACGGCCGCCACCAGCAGCGCCGCGACCGCGGTGACGGCGGGCTGCAGCTGCGCGCCGGTGGCGCCGAGCTCGACGGTGCCGCGGGTCGCGGTGGGCACCTCCAGCACGAACCACTCGGCCGCACCGGCACCCCACAGCGCACCGGCGCCGAGCAGCAGGCCGAGCACGGTCAGGCCGAGTGCCCGCCGGTCGGTGCGGCCCGCCGTGGGCGCGGCGGCGCCGTCGTCGCCGGGCGCCGTCACGCGCTGCCCGGGACCGGCGGGGGTGACATGGACCCGGCCGCGGCGACGGCCGAGAGCACCGCCCGGGCCTTGTTCAGGCACTCCATGTCCTCCGCGGCCGGGTCGGAGTCGGCGACGATCCCACCGCCCGCCTGCACGTACGCGGTCCCGTTGCGGATCATCGCGGTGCGGATGGCGATCGCGGTGTCGGCGTTGCCCGCGAAGTCGAGGTAGCCGACGATGCCGCCGTACTGACCGCGCCGGGTCGGCTCCAGCCGGTCGATGACCTGCATGGCCCGCACCTTCGGCGCCCCGGACAGGGTGCCGGCCGGGAAGCAGGCGACGACGGCGTCGAACGCGGTGCGGTCGCCGCGCAGCAGCCCGGTCACCGTCGACACCAGGTGCATGACGTGGCTGTAGCGCTCGATCTCGAAGAAGTTCCGCACGGTCACCGTGCCGGGCTCGCACACCCGGCCGAGGTCGTTGCGACCGAGGTCGACGAGCATCAGGTGCTCGGCGCGCTCCTTCTCGTCGCCGCGCAGCTCCTTCTCCAGGAGCTGGTCCTCCTCGTCGGTCGCGCCGCGCCAGCGGGTGCCCGCGATGGGGTGCGTGGTGGCACGCCCGTCGAGCACGCTGACCAGCGCCTCCGGGCTGGACCCGACGATGGAGAACGGCGGCCCGCCCGCCGCGTCGTCGAGACGCAGCAGGTACATGTACGGACTCGGGTTCGTGGTGCGCAGGATCCGGTAGACCTCGAGCGGGTCGGCGTCGCACTCCATCTCGAAGCGCTGCGAGAGCACGATCTGGAACGCCTCGCCGGCGCGGATCTGCTCCTTGGCGTCCTCGATCGCGGCGTGGTGCTGCTCGGGGGTGCGCCGGCGGAGGAACTCCGGGCGGGTCGGGGTGTACACCGCGACCGAGCTGGGCGCGGGCACGTCGAGCTCGCCGGTCATCCGGTCCAGCCGGGCGACGGCGTCGTCGTAGGCCTGGTCGACGCGCTCGTCGGTGGCGTCCCAGTTGATCGCGTTCGCGATCAGGGTGACGGTGCCCTCGTGGTGGTCGAGCGCGGCCAGGTCGGTGGCCAGCAGCATGACCAGCTCGGGCAGCGCCAGGTCGTCGACGGCCGGGTCGTTCGGGTCCGCGATGCGCTCGACGCGGCGGACGATGTCGTAGCCGAGGTAGCCGACCATGCCGCCGGTCAGCGGCGGGAGCCCGGGCAGCGGCTCGGAGTGCAGCTCGGTGACCACGGTGCGCAGCGCGTCGAGCGGGTCGCCGGTGGTGGGCAGGCCGTCGGGCACCTCCCCGGTCCAGACCAGCTCGCCGTCGACGGCGGTGAGCGCGGCGGCGCTGCGGGCCCCGACGAACGACCACCGCGACCAGGACCGACCGTTCTCGGCGGACTCCAGCAGGAACGTGCCCGCGGTCCCGCCCGCGAGCTTGCGGTAGACCCCGACCGGGGTCTCGTCGTCGGCCAGCAGCCGCCGGGTCACCGGGATGACCCGGTGCGCGCGCGCCAGCTCCCGGAACTCCTCACGGGTGGGGCTCACCGCGCCCAGGGCGGCGACCGCGGGAGCCGCGGGGGCCCCGGTCGTCGTCGCGCCACCGGATGCGTTCTGGGTCCGCTGGGTCATGCGACTCATTGTCCCCGAGCAGTGACGGCCGCCCTCGCGCGGGTGAGGATGGGGCGCATGACCGAACCGAGCGCCACCGCACCCCCGGGCCCGGGGGCGTCGCCACGGCGTCGTGGCCGCCGGTCCGGCGGCGCGGACACCCGGGCCGGGCTGCTCGCGGCCGCCCGCGCCGAGTTCGCCGACCGCGGCTTCGACGGCGCCACGGTCCGCCGGATCGCCGAACGGGCCGGGGTGGACCCGGCCATGGTGAACCACTGGTTCGGCGGCAAGGAGAAGCTGTTCCTCGCCGCGCTGGACCTGCCGGTCGACCCCGCACAGGTCCGGCGGATGGTGCTGGACGGCCCCGCCGACCGGGTCGGCGAGCGGATCGTGCGGGGGTTCCTGACGGTCTGGGACACCGGCGGCGGCGCCCCGATGGCGGCGGTGCTGCGCAGCGTCGCGGGTCACGACATCGCGGCCCGGATGCTGCGTGAGTTCGTCGGCGGCGCGATCCTGCGCCCGGTCACCCGGGCGCACTCCCCCGACCGGCCCGACGAGCGGGGCGCGCTCGTCGGCTCCCAGCTGATCGGGCTCGGCATGATGCGCTACGTGGTGCGGCTGGAGCCGCTGGCCTCGGCGCCGCGCGAGGACGTCGTCGCCGCGGTCGGGCCGACCGTGCAGCGCTACCTGACCGGGAACCTGGGGTCGACGAACCCCGAGGAGTAGGCGGCGACGACGGCCTGGGTCCGGTCCCGCGACCCGGTCTTGGCCAGCACCGCGGCGACGTGGGTCTTGACCGTCTCCACGCCCAGCACCAGCTCCTCCGCGATCTCGGCGTTGGACAGCCCGCACGCCACCAGGCGCAGCACCTCGCCCTCGCGCGCGGTCAGCCCGGCGGAGGCGAGCCGGTCGCCGTCGTCGGCGGCGAACCCGGCCACGAGCTCACGCACCGCCGCCGGGAACAGCAGCGACTCCCCCGCGGCGACGGTGTGCACGGCCCGCACCACGTCGCGCGGCGGGGTCCGCTTCAGCAGGAAGCCACCGGCCCCGGCGCGCAACGCGTCCAGGACGTGCCGGTCGTGGCCGAACGTGGTGAGCACCAGCACCCGCGGTGGGTGGGGCCTGCGCAGCAGCGCCCGGGTGGCGGTGATGCCGTCGACCGCGGGCATCCGGACGTCCATCAGCACGACGTCCGGCCGCAGCCGGGCGACCAGCCCGGGGACCTCGGCGCCGTCGGCGGCCTCGCCGAGGACGGTGATGCCGGGGTCGGCCTCGAGCACCGCGCGCAGCCCGGTGCGGATCAGCTCCTCGTCGTCGACCAGCAGGACGCCGACCGTCGCGTCGCTCGTCATCGCTCCCCTCCGTACGCCGGTCACCGTCCTACCGCGCCCGTCGGCGTGTCCCCGCATCGCCTCGCCGAGCGGCCGGTGAGCGCGCCACCCCGGGAGCAGGACTGTCACCCGACTGCCGCAGCCGTCCTGCCCTCGGGACCGCCGGAGGCACCCGACCCGGTGGCCGCCGCCGGGGCACGACCGCACACTGGGGTCATGGTCGATCTGTCCGCCCGGCTCCCCGACGCCGTCACCGACCGGCTCGCGGCCCTGCGCTCGCGGGCCGGGTCGGCGGTGTTCAGCCGGGTCGCCGGGGACGAGGGCTCCGGCCGCCGGGCCCGCGTGCTCGGCGCCGAGGGCCCGCGCTGGTTCCCCGAGGACGCCGCGATCCGCACGGTGCACGGCGACGCGTCGATGTTCGTCGGCGGGCTGCGGGCGCTGCTGCTGCAGTCGCTGCACCCGCTGGCCATGGCCGGGGTCGCCGGGCACTCCGGGTTCCGGGGCGACCCGTGGGGACGGCTGCAGCGCACCTCCTACTTCCTGGCCGCGACCACGTTCGGCCCGGCCGAGGAGGCCGAGCGGGTGATCGCCCGGATCAGGCGGGCGCACGTCCACGTCCGCGGGACCGCGCCGGACGGGCGCCCCTACTCGGCGTCGGACCCGCATCTGCTGCGATGGGTGCACATCGCCGAGATCGACAGCTTCCTCACCGCGCACGACCGCTACGGCAGCGCACCGCTGGACGCCGCGGGCCGCGACGCCTATGTCGCCGACGCCGCACGCGTCGCCCGTGAGCTGGGCGTGCCCGACCCGCCGGAGTCCACCGCGGAGCTGAAGGCGCAGCTCGACGGGTACCGGCCCGAGCTGGCCGGCACCCCCGAGGCGCGCGACGCCGCCCGGTTCCTGTTGTGGGAGCCGCCGCTGCCGCTCTCCGCGCGGGTGCCGTACGCGGTGCTGGCCGCCGCGTCGGTGGGGCTGATGCCGCGCTGGACGCGGCTGCCGCTGCGGCTGCCGTGGCTGCCGGTGGCCGAGCGGACGGTCGTGCGAGCGGGCGGGCACGCGATCACCGCAGGCATCCGGTGGGTGACGAGCACACCACAGCCCGCTCCCCCGCCGATGCCCCCGGCGCACCCCTGACCGGGCGCGCGCTCAGCTCCCGGCGAGCAGGACGTCGGAGTCGAAGCAGGTCCGGGTCCCGGTGTGACAGGCCGGCCCCTCCTGGTCGACGACGACGAGCACCGCGTCGCCGTCGCAGTCCAGCCGGACCTCGTGCACGTGCTGCACGTGCCCCGACGTGCCGCCCTTGACCCAGTACTCCTGCCGCGACCGTGACCAGTAGGTCCCCCGGCCGGTGGTCAGGGTGCGGTGCAGCGCCTCGTCGTCCATCCAGCCGACCATCAGCACCTCGCCGGCGCGGGACTGCACGACGGCGCAGACCAGGCCGTCGGCGTCGCGCTTGAGGCGGGCCGCGACCGCCGGGTCCAGCGCGGACTCGGCCGCGGACAGGCGCACGCTCTGTGCGGTCATCGGATCTCGACCCCCTCGCCCCGCAGCGCGTCCTTGACCTGGCCGATCCGCAGCTGCCCGAAGTGGAACACGCTCGCGGCCAGCACCGCGTCCGCTCCGGCCCGCACGGCCGGGGCGAAGTGCTCGACCGCGCCGGCACCACCGGAGGCGATCACCGGGACGTCGACCACCTTCCGGACCGCGGTCAGCATGTCCAGGTCGAACCCGGCCCGTGTGCCGTCGGCGTCCATCGAGTTCAGCAGGATCTCCCCGACGCCGAGCTCCTGGCCGCGCTCGGCCCACTCGACGGCGTCGATCCCGGCGGACCGGCGCCCGCCGTGCGTGGTGACCTCCCAGCCCGACGGCTGCGGCTTCTCCCCCTCCGGCACCCGGCGGGCGTCCACCGACAGCACGATGCACTGGCTGCCGAAGCGCCGCGACATCTCGTGCAGCAGCGTGGGCCGGGCGATCGCGGCGGTGTTCACCGAGACCTTGTCCGCGCCCGCGCGGAGCATCCGGTCGACGTCGTCGGGGGTGCGGATGCCGCCGCCGACGGTCAGCGGGATGAACACCTGCTCGGCGGTGCGGCGCACCACGTCGATCATGGTGCCGCGCTCCGACGACGACGCGGTGACGTCGAGGAAGGTCAGCTCGTCGGCGCCCTCGGCGTCGTAGACCCGCGCCATCTCGACCGGGTCGCCCGCATCGCGGAGCTCCTTGAAGTTGACGCCCTTCACCACGCGCCCGGCGTCGACGTCCAGGCAGGGGATGACGCGGACCGCGACGCCCATCAGGCGCTCACCGCCCGCACGGCCGCCAGGGCCTCGGGCAGGGTGAACCGGCCGGCGTAGAGCGCCTTGCCGATGATCGAGCCCTCGATGTTCACGCCGGTCGCGGCGACCTCGGCGAGCCGGGTCAGGTCGGACACCTCCGAGATCCCCCCCGACGCGATGACCGGCGCGGTCGTGGCCTGCGCGACCTCGGTGAGCAGCTCGACGTTCGGGCCCTGCAGGGTGCCGTCCTTGGAGACGTCGGTGACGATGTAGCGGGTGGCGCCGTCGGCGTCGAGGCGGGCGAGGACCTCCCACAGGTCGCCGCCGTCGGAGGTCCAGCCGCGCCCCGCGACCCGGCGCCGGCCGTCGATCATCTTGACGTCGAGCCCGATCGCGATCTTCTCGCCGTGCTCGGCGAGGACCCGGCGGCACCAGTCGGGCTGCTCCAGCGCCGCGGTGCCGAGGTTGAGCCGGGCCGCGCCGGTGGACAGCGCGCGCTCCAGGGACTCGTCGTCGCGGATGCCGCCGGACAGCTCGACCCGCAGGTCGAGCTTCCCGACCACCTCGGCCAGCAGCTCGGCGTTCGAGCCGCGGCCGAACGCCGCGTCGAGATCGACCAGATGGACCCACTCGGCGCCGCCGGCCTGCCAGTTCAGGGCAGCGTCCAGGGGCGAGCCGTAGCCGGTCTCGGTGCCGGCCTCGCCCTGCACCAGCCGGACGGCCTGCCCGTCGACGACGTCCACCGCGGGAAGCAACGTGAAGCTCACCGCGCCAGGGTATCCGCGCCGCTCGTAGCCTCCGGGGGTGGCCGAGGGGGACAGCATCTTCCGGCTCGCGGCGCGGCTGGACGCGGCCACCGCGGGCGCGGTGATCGCACGCTCCGACGTGCGCCACCCCCGCTTCGCCGGCGCCGACCTCGCCGGGGAGGAGATCACCGGCTGGGTGCCGCGCGGCAAGCACCTGCTGGCCCGCACCGCGGGCGGCTGGACCGTGCACTCGCACCTGCGGATGTCCGGGCGGTGGTCGGTGCTGCGGCCCGGGAGGCGGCTCCCCCGCGCCGTCGCGGCCGACCTGCGGATCGCGCTGCAGCTCGTCGACGGCCGCACCCTGGCCGGGATCGGGCTGCCGGTGCTGGCGGTGCTCCCGACCCGCGACGAGCACACCGTCGTCGGGCACCTGGGCCCGGACCTGCTCGGCGACACCTTCGACGGCGACGCGGCCCTCGCCCGGCTGCGCGCCGACCCCGGCCGGGCGGTGCTGGCGGCGCTGCTGGACCAGCGCGTCGTCGCCGGGCTGGGGAACATGTGGGCCCAGGAGCTGCTGTTCCTGGAGCGGATCTCCCCGTGGCGGGAGTGTTCCGCGGTCTCCGACCCCGGCGCACTCCTCGGGCGCGGCCGCGCGCTGCTGCGCGACGCGGTCGTCCGCAACCCCGCGCAGAACACCACCGGCCGGGTCCGGCCGCGGCACTTCGTCTACGGCCGCTACCGGCGGCCCTGTCTGCGCTGCGGGACCGCGGTGGCGTTCGCGGCGCCGGAGCGCACCCCGCACGGTCGCCAGACCTGGTGGTGCCCGCGCTGCCAGCGGTGAACGCGCGGCCGTCGCCGGTTCGCCCTACCGTCGGATCATGGAACTCTCCGGGGCGCGGACGCTGGTGGTCGGGGCGACGGGTGTGCTGGGCGGCGCGCTCACCGAGGCGCTGCGCGACCAGGGCGCGACGCTCGCGCTGGCGGGCCGCACCGATCCCTCCGGGGCCGACGGCGAGCCCACGTTCACGCTCGACGCACTCGACCTCGAGCGCTGTGCCGCCGTCGTCGACGAGGCGGCGGACGCCCTGGGCGGGCTGGACCTGGTGTTCGTGGCGATCGGGGTGGCCGGGTTCGGGGAGGAGTCGGAGAACGACGTCGTCACCGAGCACCTGCTGACGGTCAACGCGCAGGCGCCGATGGCGATCGGCCGGGCCGCCCTCCCGCACCTCACCGACTCCGGTGGCACCCTCGCGATGATCTCGGCGATCCTGGCCGACGTGCCGACGCCGGGGATGGCGGCCTACTCGGCGTCGAAGGCGGCGCTGTCGGCGTGGCTGACCGCGACCCGCGGTGGCCTGCGCAAGCAGGGGGTGCGGGTGCTCGACGTGCGGCCGCCGCACATCGAGACCGGGCTCGCCGACCGCGCCGTCGCCGGGACGGTGCCGTCCGGCATCAGGGCCGGTTCCGACGTCGCGACGCTCGTCGGGCAGGTGCTCGAGGCGCTGCGCTCGGACAGGCGGACGGTGACCTTCGACCTGCGTTCCGGGGAGTACGCGCTGGGCTGAGGCGCGTCCCGCGGAACGGCCCGCTCGCCCCCCCGACGCCGCCCCCGGCTCAGCCCTTGACCGAGCGCAGCCAGTTCTCCAGGACCGCGGCGCCGGCGTCGCCGGACTTCTCCGGGTGGAACTGGGTCGCCGACAGCGGCCCGTTCTCCACCGCGGCGACGACGTCCTCGCCGTGGTGGGTCCAGGTGACCTTCGGCGGGGCGATCGCGTGCGAGGGCTCCAGGGTCCAGCGACGGACGCCGAACGAGTGCACGAAGTAGAAGCGGGTGTCGGCGTCGAGCCCGGCAAACAGGGTGCTGTCCTGCGGGGTCCGGACGGTGTTCCAGCCCATGTGCGGCAGCACGTCGGCCTGGATCCGCTCGACCGTGCCGGGCCACTCGCCGCAGCCCTCGGTGTCCTCGTCGAACTCGACGCCACGCTCGAACATCACCTGCATGCCGACGCAGATGCCGAGGACCGGGCGGCCACCGGCGAGGCGGCGCCCGATGATCTGCGGGCCGCGGACCGCGTGCAGGCCCTGCATGCACGCCGCGAAGGCGCCCACTCCGGGGACGACGAGACCGTCGGCCTCGGTCGCCGCGTCGAAGTCGGACGTCACGGTGACGTCCGCGCCGACGCGTTCGAGGGCGCGCTCGGCGGAGCGCAGGTTCCCGGAGCCGTAGTCGAGGACGACGATGCGTGCCACGCGACCAGCGTAGTCGCCGCCCCGCGCGGCTCCCCGCGGCCCGGGGGCGGCGCCGTGATCATCGGTACCTGTGCGCTGCTCGGGCCGACCGGCGACGGCGCTCGAGTACCGATGATCGTGCCGCCGGGTACGGGGTCAGACCGCGCGGTAGCGCGTCGCCGTTCCGTGCTCTGTCCGGCGAACGCGGCAAGCCCCGCCTCGGCCGCGACCGGAGCAGGACCGCGTCCTCGACACCCGGGCGCACACCACCTCGCCGAGCTCGAGCCGGCCCCCGCAGACCGGCGGTGACGACATCCTCGGGACGGCGCCCAGGTCGGGTCCCTGGCGGCTGTGGAGCTCGGTGGCCACGACACCGGGCACAGGACCTGGCCACGGACCACGGTGCCTCGGCTCACCGGGTGTCGCTCGTCCGGGGGGCGGTGCCGGCCCCACCAGCCCGGCCCGGCCGGGGGCGGGTGCACAGGCCCCGCCGTTCGGGGTCCTCACAGTGCCCCACCCGGTGATCAGCGGTCCGCGCGCAGATCCTCCGTCCGCGTGCGTCCGGACGCGCGCGAGGGGCGGATCTCCGCGCGAACCCGCAATCAACGGGGAGTGAGGTCGGCGAGGCGGTCGGTGTCGTCGCCGCCGGGTGGCCCGGGGGCACGGAACCGGGTGGTCGACCCGGCGCAGCGCCAGGGCCCCGGGCCGCGGGTACGCCCAGCACGACGACGCCGGTGAGCAGGCCGACGTCGTGGCATCGCCGGACCTCGCGGAACGTCGCGCTCGCCACCGACAGTTCCTCGGAGCCGGGCGGCGACGGCGGGCGTCGCGAGGTCGGGACCGCGAGGCCGCGACTCGACCACCAGCGTCGCGGCCTCGCGGTCCCGGTCCGGTTGCTGCGCGCGCTCGACGGCGTCGAGCAGCAACCGGCTGCCCTCGGGCACCTCCCCAGCCGGACCGGGGTTTCCGGCCTCCCTCCGGCCGGACCGGCCCGTGCGAGTGGGCCGTGACCGCGGTGTCGAGCTGCAGGACGCGGGCGAGCAGTGGCGACCTGGGCCTACGGTGTGGTGTCGCGTCCCTTCTCCAGCCGCACGTGGTGGTCGATGCCGATGCCCGCCGGCGTCGCCACCGCCTCGCGGTGGAGCCCGGGGGTGCGCCGGGTGCCGGTGCCGGACAGCCCGACATCGTCGGGGATGACGAGCGCCCGCGGCGGCTGCAGGTGGGTGCTCGCCCCAGTGGGTCCGGCCACGGGCGCACCCCAGGACGCCTGCGTCCCCCGGGCCGCGAGGGCGGCGGCCAGCCGGGCCGCGGCGCGGTCCAGGGTGACGCTGCGGTCGGCCCGGCCCCGCCGGGTGCCGGTGAGCACCGCCGCCGCGACCGTCTCCCCGCCCTCCTCCACCGGGACGGCGACGGCGCGGATCGCCGGGTCCGCCAGCCCGTCGCTGCGGGCCAGCCGGGTACGGACGATCTCCGGTCGCTCGGCGAGGTAGGCCGCGACCGCCGGCGGGTCGTCGACCCCGGCCAGCCCGCGGGCGGACTCCTCGGGATCGCCCAGGGCCAGCAGAAGCCGTCCCGCCGCGGTGCGCAGCGGTGGGCGGGGCCGGTGGTCGTGGGTCACCCGTTGCAGCCGGTCGGGGGCCCGAGGACCGGCGTGGTCGACGTAGCGCACCTGCCCGCCGACCAGCACGGCGAGCGCCACGGGGGCCCGGGCGGCGCGGCTGAGCGCGTCGAGATCGGTGTGCGTGAGCGCGGTCGGCGGGCCCACCCCGGCGAGCAGCCCCAGCACGTACGGCCGGTGGCCCAGGACGTGGCCGCGCCCCCGCAGCCGTACCCAGCCGGTTGCCCGCAGCTCACGCAGCAGATCCGCGGTGGAGCTGAGCGGCAGGTCGAGTGCGCGGGCCACCGCGGTCACCGACGGTGGTGTCGCAGCGGTCGCGACCAGCTCCAGGATGCGGTCGGCCCGGCCGACCGCGCGGGCGGAGGCGACGGGTCCGGACACCCGACCGAGTCTACGGATATACGGAGGGCGTGGAGAGAACCGCCGTCCCGTCGCAGGCTGGAGCCATGACCACGACGACCCCGCCCGCACGGTTCCCCTCCGCCGCCGATACGGCGGCGACCTTGCTGCCGGACGCTCCCCCGGTGCGTTCGACGCTGCGGGTGACCGGCTCGGATCCGCTCACGCCGTCGGTGCACCGTCTCGCCGACGCGATGTCCGCGGCGGTCGGGGCGTTCGGGCTGCAGGTCGCGGGGCTCGCCGAGGACTCCGGCGGCGCACCCCGCGAGATCCGGGTGCGGGCGGCCGACGCGATCGACACCCTGCGCGCCCCGTTCCTCACCACCCTCGGCGGGGTCGACGTGCAGTCCGTCGCCGAGGACCCGACCGCGCTGGCCAACAACGGCTTCGTCCGCACCACCGACGGGTGGATCTTCCTGATCACCACCTACCCGCACCAGCGCGACGCCGTCTGCCGGGTGCTGGACTGTCCGCCGCTGCGGCCGCGGATCGCCGAGGAGGCCGCCCGGTGGCGCGCGGTCGACCTGGAGGACGCGGTGTGCGCGGCGGGCGGGGTGGCCGCGGCCGTCCGGAGTGCCGACCGGTGGGCCGCGCACCCGGCGGGCCGCCACCTGGCCGGGCGCCCGGTCGTCGAGGTGGAGCGGATCGGCGACGCGGCGCCGGAGCCGGTCCCGGACCGGCCGCGGGTGCTCGACGACACCCACGTCATCGCCGGGCCGGTCGCGGCCAAGCTGCTCGGCACGTTCGGCGCGGACGTCCTGCACGTGTCCCGCCCGGACCTGCCCGACCCGCTCGCGATGGTCGCGCTGACCGGCGGCGGGAAGCGCAACGCCTGGCTGGACCTGCGGGACCCGGCGCAGGCGGCGACGCTGCGCGACCTGGTGGGCGGGGCGGACGTGTTCGTCAACGCCTACCGGGGCACCGCCGCCCGGGGCTTCGGACCGGAGGACCTGGCGGCGCTCCGGCCCGGGATCGTCGCCCTGGACCTGCACTGCTGGGGCGCCGACGGGCCGTGGGCCGCGCGCGGCGGGTTCGAGCAGCTGGCCTGCTCCGCGACCGGCTTCGCGGTCGAGGAGGGCCGGGACGGCACCCCGTCGCTACCGCCGACGCACCTGCTCAACGACTACCTCGCCGCCTGGCTCGGTGCCGCCGGGGTGCTCGCGGCGCTGCGCCGGCGCGCCGTCGAGGGCGGCTCGTGGCGGGTGCGGGTCACCCTCGCCGGGGTCTGCACCTGGGTCCGGGGGCTCGGGATGTTCACCGCGGCGGAGGTCGCGGACCTCCCCCGGCCCGGTACGGCGACCATCGCCACGCACGCCGTCGACGGGCCGATGGGCCGGCTCGTCGAACCCGTGCTCCCGCTGGAGTTCGACGGCCGGCCCGCGCCGCTGCCCGGCCCGCCTCAGCTGCTGGGGACCGCCGCCGCCACCTGGTGACCGGCCGGCGCCCAGCCGATCGCCGGGGCGACCCGCTCGGCGATCGAGCGCAGCAGGTGCGCGTTGTACTCGACACCGAGCTGGTTGGGCACGGTGAACAGCACGTAGTCCGCCTCCCGCACCGCGGCGTCCTCGGCGAGCTCGGCGGCGATCCGGTCCGGGTCACCGACGTAGCTGCGGCCGAACCGGGACCGGGCGCCGTCGAGGATCCCGACCTGGTCGTCCTCGCCGCGCTCACCGAAGTAGCGGCGGTCGAGGTCGGTCGTGACCGGGATGACGCTGCGCGACACCGACACCAGCGGGGTGCGCTCGTGCCCGGCGGCGGCCCAGGCCTCGCGGTAGCGCAGGATCTGCTCGGCCTGCAGCCGGTCGAACGACTCGCCGGTGTCCTCGGTGAGCAGCGTCGAGCTCTGCAGGTTCATGCCCTGGGTCGCGGCCCACTCGGCGGTGGCCCGGGTGCCCGCGCCCCACCAGATCCGGTCGCCGAGGCCCGGGGACTGCGGCTGCACCGGCAGCGCGACGTGCCGCCCGCGGGTGCGGGACGGGTCGGCGGGCGCCACCCCGGCACCGCGGATCGCGGCGAGAAACACCTCGGCCTTGGCGCGGGCGGCGTCGGCGTGGGTCTGCCCGTCGGCGGGCCGGTACCCGAAGGCCTCGGCACCGTTCAGCGCGATCTCGGGCGACCCCCGGCTCACGCCGAGCTGCAGCCGCCCGCCGGAGAGCAGGTCGGTCGCGGCGGCCTCCTCGGCCATGTAGAGCGGGTTCTCGTAGCGCATGTCGATCACGCCGGTGCCCATCTCGATCCGGCTGGTGGTCGCCGCGATCGCTGCGAGCAGCGGGAACGGCGCGGCCAGCTGGCGCTCGAAGTGGTGCACGCGCACGAAGGCGCCGTCGATGCCGATGTCCTCCGCGGCGCGCGCCAGCTCCACGGTCTGGCGCAGCGCGTCGGCGGCGGTGGGGGTCCGGGACCCGGGGACCTCCCCGTGGTGCCCGAACGACAGGAACCCGATCTTCGTCATGCCCTCTGCAACAGAAGTTGAGGGCTCAACATTCCGTCAGAGGGCGCCCTTGGTGGACGGCACGCCGGTGACCCGCGGGTCGGGCTCGGTCGCGGCCCGCAGCGCGCGGGCGACGGCCTTGAACTCGGCCTCGGTGATGTGGTGCGGGTCGCGGCCGTCGAGCACCCGGACGTGCAGGGCGAGGTGCCCGTGGAAGGCCAGGGACTCGAACACGTGCTTGTTCAGCACGGTCGGGTAGTGCCCGCCGACGACGAAGCCGCGCATCATCTCCGGCTCGCCGGTGCACACGGTGTAGGGGCGGCCGGAGACGTCGACGACGGCCTGGGCCAGCGCCTCGTCCATCGGGATCCAGGCGTCGCCGAAGCGGCGGATGCCCTTCTTGTCCCCCAGCGCCTGGCGGATCGCCTGCCCCAGCACGATCGCGACGTCCTCCACGGTGTGGTGGGAGTCGATCTCGATGTCGCCCTCGGCGTGCACGGACAGGTCGAAGCTGCCGTGCTTGCCGAACGCGTCGAGCATGTGGTCGAAGAACGGGACCTTGGTGGCGATGTCGGTGCGCCCGGTGCCGTCGAGGTCGATCTCGACGACGATCCGGGTCTCCTTGGTGACGCGTTCGACGCGTCCGATGCGGCTCACCTTGTCGGTCGTCACAACAGCTCCTTGGTGGCGAGGTCGGTGGCGGCGGCGAGGAAGGCGTCGTTCTCCTCCGGCGTGCCCACGGTGACCCGCAGCCGCTCGGGGATGCCGACGTCGCGGATCAGCACGCCCTGGTCGAGGAACCCCTTCCAGGCGCGGCCGGCGTCGGCGAAGCGTCCGAAGAGGATGAAGTTGGCGTCGGAGGCGACGACGTCGTAGCCGGCGGCGGCCAGCTCGCCGGAGATCCGGTCGCGCTCGGCGGCGAGCAGCGCCACCGAGCCGAGGGTGGCCTCGGCGTGGCGGAGCGCGGCCCGCGCGGCGGCCTGCGACAGCACCGACAGGTGGTACGGCAGCCGCACGAGCTGGAGTGCGTCGATCACCGCGGGCGCGGCGGCGAGGTAGCCCAGCCGACCGCCGGCGAAGGCGAACGCCTTGCTCATCGTGCGGGAGACCACGAGCTTGTGGCCGTGCGTCGCCAGCAGGGTCGTGGCGCTCGGGCGGCCGGTGGCCTCGGCGAACTCGGCGTAGGCCTCGTCGACGACGACCATCCCGGGGGCGGCGTCGACCAGCCGGGCCAGGTCGTCCGGGGCGATCGACTGCCCGGTCGGGTTGTTCGGGCTGGTCACGAACGTGACGTCCGGGGCCTTCCCGGCCAGGACGGTGACGGCGGCGTCGACGTCGAGGGTGAAGTCGTCGCGGCGCGGCACCGGGACGAACTCGGTCTGCGTACCGGAGGCGAGGATCGGGTGCATCGAGTAGCTGGGCACGAAGCCGAGCGCGGTGCGGCCGGGACCGCCGAAGGTCTGCAGGATCTGCTGGAGGATCTCGTTGGACCCGTTCGCGGCCCACAGGTTCGCCGTGGTCAGCTCGACCCCGGTCTGCCGGGACAGGTAGGCGGCGAGGTCGCCCCGCAGCGCGACGAGGTCGCGGTCGGGGTACCGGTGCAGCTCACGGGCCGCCTCCTCCACCGAGGCCGCGACGTCGGCGACCAGCTCGGGCGGCGGCGGGTACGGGTTCTCGTTGGTGTTGAGCCGCACCGCGACGTCGAGCTGCGGCGCGCCGTAGGGGCTCTTCCCGCGCAGGTCCTCGCGCAGCGGCAGGTCCGCGAGCCGGACCGTCGAACCGGCGGTCACGCCCCGGCCCCCTCGAACCGGGCGGTCACGGCCTCGCCGTGGGCGGGCAGGTCCTCGGCGTTCGCCAGGGTCACGACCCGGCCGGCGACCTCGGCCAGCGCCGCGCGGCCGTAGTCGACGACGTGGATACCGCGCAGGAACGTCGCCGTCGACAGCCCGCCGGAGTGTCGCGCGCAGCCCCCGGTCGGGAGCACGTGGTTCGACCCGGCGCAGTAGTCGCCCAGCGACACCGGCGACCAGGCCCCGACGAAGATCGCGCCCGCGTTGCGGACCTTCGCCGCGTCGCCCGCGGAGTCGGCGGTCTGGATCTCCAGGTGCTCGGCGGCGTAGGCGTCGACGACGGCGACCCCGTCGGCGGTCGAGGACACCAGGATGACCCCGGACTGCGGCCCGGTCAGCGCGGTGCGCACCCGCTCGGTGTGCTTGGTCGCGCCGACCCGGGTCTCCAGCTCGGCCTCGACCCGCTCCACCAGCGCGTCGGAGGTCGTGACCAGCACCGATGCGGCGTTCGGGTCGTGTTCGGCCTGCGAGACGAGGTCCGCGGCGACGTGCGCGGCGTCCGCGGTGTCGTCGGCGAGGATCGCGATCTCGGTGGTGCCGGCCTCGGCGTCGATCCCGACCAGGCCGCGCAGCATCCGCTTGGCCGCGGTGACGTAGACGTTGCCGGGGCCGGTGACCATGTCGACCGGCTCCAGCTCGGCGCCGTCGGTGTCGGTGCCGCCGTAGGCCAGCAGCGCGACGCACTGGGCGCCGCCGACGGCCCACACCTCGTCGACGCCGAGCAGCGCGGCCGCCGCCAGGATCGTCGGGTGCGGGCGTCCGCCGAACTCCGCCTGCGCCGGGGAGGCGACGACCAGCGACTCCACGCCGGCCGCCTGCGCCGGGACCACGTTCATGACCACGCTCGACGGGTAAACCGCCAGCCCGCCCGGGGCGTAGAGCCCGACCCGGCGGACCGGGACGAACCGCTCGGTGACGGTGCCGCCGGGGACGACCTGGGTGACCACGTCGGGCCTGCGCTGCTCGGCGTGCACGATCCGGGCGCGCTCGATCGAGGTCTCCAGCGCCGCGCGCACGTCCGGGTCGAGGTCGCGCAGGGCGGCGGAGATCGCCTCGGCCGGGACGCGCACGGTCGCCGGACGGACCCGGTCGAAGCGCTCGGTGGCGTCCAGCGCGGCGGCGGCGCCGCGGTCGCGCACGTCCTCCACCAGCGGGCGGGCACGCTCCAGAGCGGCGTCGATGTCCAGCTCGGCGCGCGGCATCATGCCGCGCAGGGTGGCCGGACGGGGCAGCGGTTCGGCTCGCAGGTCGAGGCGGCGGAGCATGACCCCAGGGTACGGCGGGGGTCCGACACGGTCCCATCCCGGCGGGGTGAGCCACGTCCTCGCCGTCGGTGGGCCGTGGCAGTCTCCGCGGCGTGACCCGCCACGTGAGCGACGCCGAACGCCGGGCCCGGCTGGTGACCCGGCACCGGCTCGCCCCGCACACCCGCACCGACGACGTCGTCGCGATCAGCGACGACCTGGTCGCGCTGCACTCCACCGACCCGGTCACGGTGTACCTGTCGGCGGCCGCGCGGATGGCGGCCCCGTCGCTCGCCCCGGTCGACGCCGCGCTGCACACCGACCGCACGCTGCTGCGCCACCACGCGATGCGCCGCACGCTCTGGGTGTTCGGCCACGCCCACGCCGCGCTCGCCCACCACGCCGCCACCGTCGACGTCGCCGCCGTCCAGCGCCGCGACCTGCTGCGCCAGGCCGCCGCGGCCGGCCACGCCGACCCCGGGGCGTGGTACGCCGAGGCCGCCGGGCAGGTCCTGGAGGTCCTCGCCGAACGGGGTCCCACCGCCGCCCGCGACGTCGCCCGCGCACTGCCCGAGCTCGCCGCGCAGCGGCTCGTCCTGCCCGGTGGGGGCCCGCAGCCCGCCCACACCCGGGTGCTGCTGGTGCTCGGGTTCGAGGGCCGGGTGCTGCGGACCCGGCCGATCGGGACGTGGATCAACGGCCAGTACCGATGGGCCGCGGCCGACGCCTGGGTCCCCGGCGGGATCGGCCCCGCCCCCGGCCCGGACGGTGACGCCCGTCGCGTCGCCGCGGCCGGGCTGGCCCGCGCCCAGCTGCGGGCGTTCGGGCCGGTCCGCCGCGACGACCTGCGGTGGTGGGCGGGCTGGACCGTCGCCACCACCACGACGGCGCTGGCCGACGTCGGCGCGGTCGAGGTGACCCTCGACGGCGGGGGCACCGGGTTCCTGCTCCCCGACGACCTGGACCCGGTCCCCGACCCCGGGCCGTCGGTGGCGCTGCTGCCGAGCCTCGACCCGTCGACGATGGGCTGGAAGGCCCGCGACTGGTACCTGCCCGCCGAGGTGGCACCGGAGCTGTTCGACCGCAACGGCAACGGCGGGCCGACGGTCTGGGTGGACGGGCGGATCGTCGGGACCTGGGTGCAGCGCCCGGACGGCGGGATCGCGACCCTGCTGCTCACGCCGGTCGCGGACCGGGCGCGGACCGAGGTGGCGGCCGCGGCGCGACGGCTGCGCGAGTTCCTCGGCGACGCCCGGTTCTCCGCCCGCTTCCCCGCCCCCGCCCAGCCCCGGCTGCTCGCCTGAGGGTGCCCGGCCCGAGGTGGCACGCCGCGGACCCCTCCGTGACGGGGCCCGGGCGTGCCGGCCGGCCGTGCTCACCCCAGGTCGAGCCCCAGGTCCAGCGCGGTCACCGAGTGGGTCAGCCCGCCGACGGCGAGGAAGTCCACGCCGGTGGCCGCGTAGTCCCGGGCGCTGCCCGGTGCCAGCCCGCCGGAGGACTCCAGCAGCGTCGCCCGGTCCCCGCGCCGCCGTACCGCCTCGGCCGTCTCCGCGACGGTGAAGTTGTCCAGCAGCACCAGCTCGGCGGCGAGCTCCAGGACCTCGTCGAGCTGGTCGAGCGAGTCGACCTCCACCTCGCACGGCAGGTCCGGGGCGAGCGCGCGGGCCGCGGCCAGCGCCGCGGACACCGACCCGGCCGCCGCGACGTGGTTGTCCTTGATCAGCACCGCGTCGCCCAGCCCGAGCCGGTGGTTCACCCCGCCGCCGCACCGCACGGCGTACTTCTCCAGCAGCCGCAGGCCCGGCAGCGTCTTGCGGGTGTCCCGGATCCGGGCCCCGGTGCCGTCGACGGCGTCCACCCAGGCGCGGGTGGCCGTAGCGATCCCGGACAGGTGCGTGAGCAGGTTCAGCGCCGTGCGCTCGGCGGTGAGCAGTCCGCGGACCGGGGCCCGCACCGTGAGCGCCGGGGTCCCGGCGGTGAGCCGGTCACCGTCGGCGGCCCCGGCGAGCACCGCGTACCCGCCCGCGCCCAGCACCTCGTCGAGCACGGCGCGGGCGGCCGGGAGCCCGGCGAGCACCCCGTCGGCCCGCGGGGTGAACGACGCGGTCGCCACGGCCCCGGCGGGCACGGTCGCCGCCGTCGTCGCGTCCGGGCCGTACCGCAGGTCCTCCTCCAGCGCGGTGCGCACGACGCGCAGCAGGTCGTCGGGGTCGGGGACGCCGACCTCGGTGACCCCGCCGACCCCGGCGGCGACGGTGCTCATGCGACACCCGCCAGCGTCTCGCCGGCCACGACGACCGGCCGTCCCGTGGCGTCGACCCGCACCCGCAGCGACGAGCGCTGGTAGGTGTCGTCCCGGTCCGGGAAGTCGGTGCGCACGTGGCAGCCGCGGGTCTCCCGGCGGGTACCGGCCGCGGCCAGCACGGCCTGGGCGACCAGGGTGAGCGCGGCGTCCTCGACCGCGGCGCGGCCGGCCGGGACCGCGGTGGCGGTGACGGCCTCGATCGCGTCCGACGCCCCGGCGAGCCCGGCGGCGTCGCGGCCGATCCCGGCGCTCACCGACATCGCCCGCTGCACCACGGCGCGGTCGGCCACCGGCAGCGCCGGGACCGTCGCGGCCGGGGTCGGCACCCCGGTCGGGCCCGCGTCGGCGAGCACCGCGCGGACCACCCGCTCCCCCACGACCAGTCCCTCCAGCAGCGAGTTCGACGCCAGCCGGTTCGCCCCGTGCAGCCCCGTCCGGGCGACCTCGCCCGCGGCGTAGAGGCCCGGCACCCCGGTCCGCCCGGACGTGTCGGTGACGACGCCGCCACAGGCGTAGTGCGCGGCGGGGGTCACCGGGATCGGCTCGGTCAGCGGGTCGATCCCGGCGGCCCGGCAGGACGCGTACACGGTCGGGAACCGTGCGGCGAACCCGTCGAGCGCGGTGGCGTCGAGCCAGGCGCACGCGCTGCCGGTCTCGGCCATCCGGCGGGTGATCGCCGCGGCGACGACGTCGCGCGGGGCGAGGTCGGCCCGCGGGTGGACCCCGGCCATGAACGCGGTGCCGGCCCGGTCGCGCAGGACCGCGCCCTCGCCGCGGACGGCCTCGGTCACCAGCGGGCGGCGCCCGGCGGTGCCGCTGCCGGGCCCGGTCCACAGCACGGTCGGGTGGAACTGCACGAACTCCAGGTCCGCGGCGACCGCACCGGCGCGCAGGGCGAGCGCGACGCCGTCGCCGGTGGAGGTGCCCGGGTTGGTGGTGGAGGCGTAGAGCTGGCCGTAGCCGCCGGTCGCGAGCAGCACCGCGGGCGCGGACAGCACCCCGGCGCGACCGTGGGCGTCGAGCACCGTGAGGCCGGCGACCCGGCCGGCGTCACGCAGCACCTCGGCGGCGACGTGCCCGTCGAGCACGGTGAGCTGCGCCGAGCGGGTGGCGGCGACCAGGGCGCGCTCGATCTCCGCGCCGGTCGCGTCACCCCCGGCGTGGACCACCCGGTACGCCGAGTGGCCACCCTCCCGGGTCCGCGCGGGGCGGTCCCCGCTCCGGTCGAACAGGGCGCCGCGGCCGCACAGCCTGCGCACCGCGTCCGGTCCGGCGCGCACGATCGTCCCGACCGCGGCGACGTCGTTCAGCCCGCCGCCCGCGGCGACCGTGTCGGCGACGTGGGAGTCGAGCGAGTCCCCCGCGACGTCGCCGAGCACGACGGCCACCCCGCCCTGCGCCCAGCGGGTGGAGCCCTCGCCGATGCCGTCCTTTGTGACCACCACGACGCGCAGCCCGGCCGCGGCCGCGTCGAGCGCGGCGGTCAGCCCGGCCACCCCGGACCCGACGACGACCAGGTCGGCGCCGGCCTCCCAGCTCACCCCCCGCGCCGTCACTCCCCACCTCCCGGCTGACCGATCTCGATCATCCGCTGCACGGCGGCGCGGCCGCGCGCGGCGAGGTCGGGGTCGACGTGGACCTCGTCGGTGCCCTCGCGGACCGACCGCAGCAGCGCCTCGGCGGTGATCATCTTCATGTAGGGGCAGGACGCGTTCTCGTTCACCGCGCGGAACGCGATCTCCGGGGCGGCCAGGCGCAGCTGGTGCAGCATCCCGACCTCGGTCGCGACGAGCACCTCCGTCGCGCCGGTGGCGCGGGCGGCGTCGATCATGCCGCCGGTGGAGAGGATCCTGACCTGCTCGGCGGGCACCGCGCCGGTGCCCGCCAGGTAGAGCGCCGAGGTCGCGCAGCCGCACTCGGGGTGCACGAACAGGTCGGCGCCGGGGTGGGCCGCGGCCCGCTCGGTGAGCTGCTTGCCGTTGATGCCGGCGTGCACGTGGCACTCCCCGGCCCAGACGTGCATGTTCTCCCGCTCAAGGGTGCGCCGGACGTGCGCGCCGAGGAACTGGTCGGGCAGGAAGAGCACCTCGCGGTCACGCGGGATCGAGTCGACGACCTCGACGGCGTTGGAGGAGGTGCAGCAGATGTCGGTCTCGGCCTTCACCGCGGCGGTGGTGTTGACGTAGGAGACGACAACGGCGCCCGGGTGCTCGGCCTTCCACTCCCGCAGCTGGTCGGCGGTGATCGAGTCGGCCAGCGAGCAGCCGGCCCGCGCGTCGGGGATCAGCACGGTCTTGTCCGGGCTGAGGATCTTGGCGGTCTCGGCCATGAAGTGCACGCCGCAGAACACGATCGTCGACGCCTGGGACTCGGCCGCGATCCGGGACAGCGCGAGCGAGTCCCCCACGTGGTCGGCGACGTCCTGGATCTCGGGCAGCTGGTAGTTGTGCGCCAGCAGGACCGCGTCCCGCTCGCGGGCCAGCGCACGCACCTCGTCGGCCCAGCCGGGGTCGGTCCCCGTGCCGCCGGGTGCCGTCAGCGTTCCGGTCATTGCGCCCTCCCGGGCCGTGTCGGGTTTTCGCCTAGCGGGCGGAAACTGATCGGATGGTAGCACCGGTCGCGCGCCACCGGCACCTCCGTCGTGACCGGGACCTCACCCGACGGACACCCCGCCGTCACGTCCCGGTGCCGCGGCCGGTCCGCCCTAGGCTGGCCCCGTGACACCGCCACCCGCCCTGCACGAGGTCCTCGCCGTCGTGCTCAGGATCCGGGAGGGCCGGGCGGGCGCCCTGCTCTGGCAGCGGGCCCTGGACCCGGACGCCGGACGCTGGGCGCTGCCCGGCGGCACCCTGGGCCCCGACGAGGACGTCGAGACCTCCGTGCGCCGCCAGCTCGCCGAGAAGGTCGACGTCCGCGAGGTCGCCCACGTCGAGCAGCTGTCGGTCTTCTCCGACCCGGCCCGGGTGTCCGGGGAGCGCCGCATCGCCACCGCGTTCCTCGGCCTGGTCCCCTCCGACGCGGACCCCGAGCTGCCCGGGGACACGGCGTGGCACGACGTCGAGGACCTGCCCGCGACCGCGTTCGACCACGCCGCGATCGTCGCGGCGGGGCGGGACCGCCTGCGCGCCAAGCTCTCCTACACCAACCTCGGGTTCGCGCTCGCCCCCGCGGAGTTCACGATCTCGACCCTGCGCGAGCACTACGTGGCCGCGCTGGGCCACGAGGTCTCGGCGACGAACCTGCAGCGCGTCCTCACCCGTCGCGGCCTGCTGGAGCCCACCGGGGAGGTCGTCCCGTCGGGCCGTTCCGGCGGCCGCCCGGCCGCGGTCTTCCGGTTCACCGACCGCGGGATGCGGGTCACCGACGCGTTCGCCGTGCTCCGGCCACCTGCGCGACCCGGCGGGCCCCGCGACGGCGTACTACCGTGAGCCGGTGTCCGCCATGCTCCCGCTGTTCCCGCTGGGGACGGTGCTGATGCCGGGTGCGGCGCTTCCCCTCCACATCTTCGAGCCCCGCTACCGCCAGCTCACCGTCGACCTGCTCACCGGTGCCGTCCACGACCGCGAGTTCGGTGTCGTCGCGGTGCGCGAGGGCCATTCGCCGGACCGTTCCGGGGCCGCCGGGATGCACGCCGTGGGCTGCACCGCGGTGCTCATCGACGCCCGCCGGCTGCCCGACGGCCGCTACGACGTCGTCACCCGCGGGGCCCGCCGCTTCCGGCTGCTCGACCTCGACGCGGGCTCGCACTCCTACCTCTGCGGCGAGGTCGAGTTCCTGCCCGACGACACCGGCGACGAGGCCGACCCGCGGCTGGTGGCGATGCTGGAGCGGTCCGCCCGCGCGGCGCACCGCGAGTACTGCGACACCGCGTGGCGGACCGGTGACTGGTCCGAGCCCGCCGACGACACCCCCACCGCCGACCTCGCGCACCTGCTGGCCGGGGACTGCCTGCTGCCCCTGGGCGACCGCCAGCTCCTGCTGGAGCAGACCAGCGCGGTGCAGCGGCTCCGGGAGATCCGCAGGCTGCTCGCCCGCGAGCGCGGCCTGCTGGAGACCCTGCGGGCGGTGCCCGCGCCGCTCGGGTCGTTCCCCGACGAGCACAGCCCGAACTGAGCTCACCCGCCGACGGCGAGGTGCGGCCCCTCCCAGCGCCGGCGCAGCCACCGGTCGTGCGAGGTGACGACGACCGTCCCCGGCGCAGTGCCGAGCGCCGACTCCAGCTCCCCGGCCAGCCGCAGCGAGACGTGGTTGGTCGGCTCGTCGAGCAGCAGCAGGTCCGGGGCGTCGGCGACGACGACGGCCAGGGCCAGCCGCCGCCGCTGGCCGAGGCTGAGCTCTCCGACCGCGGTGCCGTGCTCGCGCGGGTGCAGCAGCCCCAGCTCGCGCAGCGGGACGGTCTCCGCCCGCTCCACGCCGACGGCCTCGGCGTAGGCGGCCGCGGCGCTGCGGTCGGGCGGGCCGACGTCGGGGTCCTGGGCCAGCAGGCCGACCCGGCGCGCCCGGACGTCCACGGTGCCCGCGTCCGGAGCGAGGTCGGCGTGCAGGACCGCCAGCAGGGTCGACTTCCCGGCCCCGTTGGGGCCGGTGACCAGCAGCTTCTCCCCCACGGCCAGGTCGAGCAGGTCGAGCCGCAGCCTGCCGTCGACCCGCAGGTCCCGCACGCTCACGGCGAGCCCGCCGGCCGGGGCGTCGCCGGTGAGGTGCCCGGCGAACTCCAGCGGCCGGGGCGGCCTGCGGACCGCCTCGCGCTCGGCGACCTCCAGGCGGCGCTGCGCGTCGTGGACCCGGCGGGCCCGGGTGCGTTCGACGCCCGCCCCCTTGAAGGCGTGGATGAACTTGTCGTTGTCGCGCGGGCCGCGCCCGGGGGCGATCGTCGACAGCCCGGCCCGCGCCTTCTCCCGCAGCGCGGCGATCTCCTCCTGCTCCGCGGCGAAGCGCTCCTCCCAGCGGCGGCGGCTCGCCGCGGCGGCGTCGAGGTACTCGATGAACGAGCCGCCGAACCGGCGCCCGCCGTACCCGTCGGTGCCGAGCTCGCCGGCGTCGAGGTCGAGCAGTTCGGTGCAGACCCGGTCGAGGAAGGTGCGGTCGTGGCTCGCCGCGACGACGACGCCGGGCAGCTCCACCAGCGAGCGTTCCAGCAGCTCCAGGGCGGCGTCGTCGAGGTGGTTGGTGGGTTCGTCGAGCAGCAGCACCGCGGGGCGGCGGACCAGGGCGGCGGCCATCGCGAGCCGGGTGCGCTCGCCCCCGGACAGGGTCGCGACCGGCCGGTCCCGCTCCAGGTCGGCGACACCGAGCGTGCCCGCGGTGACCTCGGCGCGCCGGTCGGCGTCCCACGCGTCGTGGGCGATCGCCCAGGCCAGCACCCGGTCGTAGGCGGCGGCGCCGCTGCCGTCGGCCAGACCGGCGGCCAGGCGCTCCAGCTCGGCGACGGCGTCGTGCAGCGGGCGCAGCGCCGCGTCGAGCAGGTCGCCGACGGTCCCCCCGTCGCCCAGGTCGGGTTCCTGCGGCAGGTACACCCGGTCCGCGGGGACCGTGAGCGTCCCGCCGTCCGGGGTGTCGACGCCGGCGAGCAGCCGCAGCAGTGTGGACTTGCCCGAGCCGTTCTCCCCGATCAGGCCGACCCGGGTGCCCGGCCCGGCGACGAGGTCGACGCCGTCGAGCACCGGCGGACGGCCGGCGCGGGCGGCGTGGGCACGGACCAGCCCGCGGGCGGTGACGGCGTGGACCTGCTCGGTCGATGACATGACGACGACTCCGGTGGAGACGGAGGAGGACCGCAGGGGCGTGTGCCGCGTCCGCGGTCGAGGGGGTCGTCAGTGCCTCATGATGACGGCGACCTTACCGGGTGCGCCCGCACGGGCGCACCCGGGTTTCAGCGCCAGCCGTAGCGCGACCGCAGCTCGTCCGCGACCCGGTCGAACCGCGCCCGGTCCAGCACCGCACCCTCCCGGCGGATGCCGTGCTCCTCGACCTCCAGCACCCGGTCGAGCCGGATGTAGGAGTCGCGGCCCTCGCGGTCCCAGGCGCCGGAGCCGATCCCGACCCAGTCCGGGTCGTGGGCCCGCTTGTCCTGGCTGGACAGCATCAGCCCGAGCAGCTCGCCACCCGAGCGCCCGACGACGAGCAGCGGCCGGTCCTTGCCCTGGCTCGCGTCCTCCTCGTAGGGCACCCAGGTCCAGACGATCTCGCCGGGGTCCGCGGCGCCGTCGGGCTCGGGGGCGTAGGCGACCTCCCGGGCGCGGTCGCCGGTGGGCGCGGTGCGCACCCGCCCGGCCGTCGGCGGCGGGCCGGGCCGGGCGCCGCCGTCGTGGCCGCGCCGCGGGGCCTGTCCGTCCTTCTTCGAGTCCTTCAGGAACTGCACCGCCAGATCCGCGGCCTTGCGCAGCACCGAGCCCCAGTTGATCGCCATGCCGCCAAGCCTGCCGCACGTGCGGCACGTCACGACCACCGGGCGCGCATGAACGGTTCCGCATACGGGAAGTCCGGGGGCATGAAGGCGACTCTGATCCACGGCACGCACGACATCCGGGTCTCGTCCGACGTACCGGACCCGGTCATCCGTGACGACACCGATGCGATCGTGCGCGTGCTGCGCTCGTGCATCTGCGGCAGCGACCTGTGGCCGTACAACTCGGCCGACGACAACCCGCAGGGCGACCGGATCGGCCACGAGTTCCTCGGCGTGATCGAGGAGGTCGGGTCCGGGGTGCGGAACCGCACGGCGGGCCAGCTCGTCGTCGCACCGTTCGTCTGGGCCGACAACACCTGCGACTTCTGCGCGCAGGGGCTGCAGACCTCGTGCCGGCACGGCGGCGGCTGGGGCTCCGACGGCACCGACGGCGGCCAGGGCGAGGCGGTGCGCGTCCCGTTCGCCGACGGCACCCTGGTCCCGATGCCGGGCGAGCCGGACGACGCGCTGCTCGCGTCGATGCTCACCCTGTCCGACGTGTTCTCCACCGGCCACCACGCCGCGGTCTCGGCGCGGGTGCGCCGCGGGGACACCGTGGCCGTCGTCGGCGACGGCGCGGTCGGGCTGTGCGCGGTGCTCGCGGCGAAGCGCCTCGGCGCCGAGCGGATCATCCTGCTCGGCAGGCACACCGACCGCACCGACCTGGGCCGCGAGTTCGGCGCCACCGACGTCGTGGCCGAGCGCGGCGACGAGGCGGTCGAGAAGGTGCGCGAGCTGACCGGCGGCGACGGCGTGGACGCCGCGCTGGAGTGCGTCGGCTACGTGGAGGCGATCCGCACCGCCATCGACGTGACGAAGGACGGCAGGCTGGTCGGCCGCGTCGGCGTCTCGCAGTACTCCGACATCCCGCTCGGCGTCGGCGAGTTCATGCGCAACGTCGGCGTGCACGGTGGCGTCGCCCCGGCGCGCGCCTACATCGAGGAGTTGCTGCCCGACGTGCTGGAGGGCCGTATCCAGCCCGGACGGGTCTTCGACCGCACCATCGGCCTCGACGAGGTCCCCGACGGCTACCGCGCGATGAACGACCGCGAGGCGCTGAAGGTCCTGATCAAGCGCTGACCCGCGCGGACACCGGCGCGGCCCCCGCCACCGCGGGGGCCGCGCGCGGCGGCGGGTCAGGGCGAGGTGCGCTCGCCGTGCCGGCTGCACCGGGCCGTCCAGCCGACCGGGTGGACCTGCACCACCATCCGCCGTGCGCAGTCCGGGCAGAACCGCGGCGGCTCCAGCTCGCGCCGCGCCGCGCACCGGTCGTGCCCGGCCGCGGAGTCCGGCGACCCGCACTGGTCGCAGTACCGGCCCCCGTCCTCGCGGGTCGGCGTGCCCACCGGCGCCGTCACAGCGTCTCGTTGAGGGCCTTGATCGGCATCTCCAGCTCGCCGAGCAGGTCGATGTCGGACTCGGCGGGACGCCCCAGCGTCGTCAGGTAGTTCCCGACGATCACCGCGTTGATCCCGCCGAGCAGGCCCTTGCGGGCGCCCAGGTCGCCGAGGGTGATCTCGCGGCCACCGGCGAAGCGCAGGATCGTGCGCGGCAGCGCCAGGCGGAACGCGGCGACGGTGCGCAGCGCGTCCGGCCCGGACATCGGCTCCAGGTCCCCGAACGGGGTGCCCGGGCGCGGGTTGAGGAAGTTCAGCGGCACCTCGTCGGGCTCCAGCTCGGCGAGCTGCCCGGCGAACTCGGCGCGCTGGTCCAGGGTCTCCCCCATCCCGACGATGCCGCCGCAGCACACCTCCATGCCGGCCTCACGGACCATGCGCAGGGTGCCCCAGCGCTCCTCCCAGGTGTGGGTGGTGACCACGTTCGGGAAGTGGCTGCGGGCGGTCTCGAGGTTGTGGTTGTAGCGGTGCACGCCCATCGCGGCGAGCTCGCCGACCTGCTCGGCCGTGAGCATCCCCAGCGAGCAGGCGATGTTGATGTCGACCTCGTCCCGGATCGCCGCGATGCCGGCGGCGACCTGGGACATGAGCCGCTCGTCGGGCCCGCGGACGGCGGCGACGATGCAGAACTCGGTGGCCCCGGTCTTCGCGGTCTGTTTGGCGGCCTCGACGAGCATCGGGATGTCCAGCCAGGCCGAGCGCACCGGCGACGCGAACAGGCCCGACTGGGAGCAGAAGTGACAGTCCTCCGGGCATCCGCCGGTCTTGAGCGAGATGATCCCCTCGACCTCGACGTCCGGCCCGCACCAGCGCATCCGCACCTCGTGGGCCAGCTCGAGCAGGTCGTCGAGACGGTCGTCGGGCAGGTCGAGCACCTCGCGCACCTGGGTGACGGTGAGGCCGCGACCCTGGTCGAGGACCTGGTCGCGCGCGACGGTGAGGACGTCGGTCCGGGCGGTCGTCATGCCCGTGGATCCTGCCAGTCACCCGGCTGGATCGGACCCAGTGTGTCCCGGGCCACCGCGGCGAAACGGTCCGGCGTCACCCGTCCGAGGCCCTCGGGCAGCAGGCCCCGGACCAGCACCCGGGTGATCATCGGCAGGTCCTGGAGGTTGCAGCGCTCGGCCAGGTCCGGCTCCGCCGGCCAGGATCCGATCACGATCCCCGCGCAGGTCAGGCCGCGCACCCGGAGCGCCTCGACGGTGAGCGCGGTGTGGTTGAGCGTGCCGAGCCCGGCCGCCGCGACCACCACGACCGGTGCGCCGAGCAGCCGGGCGACGTCGGCGAGGGTGCCGCCCTCGTCGGTGAACCGGACCAGCAGCCCACCCGCACCTTCGACGAGGACGAGGTCGTGGTGGTCGGCCAGCGTCCGCGCGGTCGCCGCGGCCTGCTCCGGGGTCACCGGGCGCGCCCCGCAGCGCCGGGCCGCGGTCGCCGGGGCCAGCGGGTCGGGGTAGCGGGCCAGCTCCCGGGTGGTGACCTCGGGGACGAGGCGGGCGACCTCGTCGACGTCGCCGGGGTCGTCCGGGCCGACCCCGGTCTGGGCGGGCTTGAGCACCGCCACCCGCTCCCCCGCCGCGACCGCGACGGCGGCCAGCGCGGCGGTGGCGACGGTCTTGCCGACCCCGGTGCCGGTGCCGGTGACGACCACGAACCGCCCGGTCACGCCCGGGCCCCCGTCCGGGCGTCGGCGAGCACCTCGGCGAGCACGCCGGTCGCGAACGACAGCTGCGCCCCGGTCAGCCCGGCACGGGCGGTGAGCCGGAGCCGGGAGGTGCCCGGCGGGACCGACGGCGGCCGGAAGCAGCCCACCCGCAGACCGCGCCGCAGGCAGGCGGCGGCCGCGGCGACCGCGGGGCCGGGCTCGCCCAGCACCACCGGGACGACCGCGGACACCGGCACCGCCGCGTCGCAGGCGGCGGCGAGCGCACCGGCGACCCGCAGCACGTCCGCGGCCCGCTCGGGCTCGGAGGCGAGCACCCGCAGCGCGGCCAGCGCCGCGCCCGTCGCGGCGGGGGCGAGGCCGGTGTCGAAGATGAACGGGCGCGCGGAGTCGACCAGGTGCGCGGTGACCGCGGCCGGGCCGAGCACCGCACCGCCCTGGCTGCCGAGCGCCTTGGACAGGGTCACGGTGGCGACGACGTCGTCCGCCCCGGCCAGCCCGGTCTCGGCGAGCAGGCCGCGCCCGCCCGGACCGCGTACGCCGAGCCCGTGGGCCTCGTCGGCGAGCAGCACCGCGCCGCGGGCCCGGCAGACCCGGTGCAGCGCGGCGAGCGGGGCGAGGTCGCCGTCGGCGGAGCCGACCGAGTCGGTGACGACGAGCGCGCGGGTCTCGGTGCGGGCGGCCAGCGCGGCGTCGACGGCGTCGACGTCGGCGTGCGGCACGACGACCACCCGGGCCCGGGAGAGCCGGCAGGCGTCGACCAGGGAGGCGTGCGCGGCGGCGTCGGACACGATCAGCGCGCCGGGTCCGGTGAGCGCGGTGACCACCCCGAGGTTGGCGGTGTAGCCGGAGGAGAACACCAGGGCGTCGTCGTGGCCGCAGAACGCGGCGAGCTCGGCCTCCAGCTCGGCGTGCAGCGCGGTCGAGCCGGTGACCAGCCGTGACCCGGTGGCGCCCGCGCCCCAGGTGCGCAGCGCCGCGGTCGCCCCGGCGACGACCCGCGGGTCGGTCGAGAGCCCGAGGTAGTCGTTGCCGGCGAGGTCGAGCGCGGGCCCGCCCGCGGGACCGGCCGGACGCGGGGACAGCCTGCGGCGCAGACCGGCCTCGGTTCGGGCGCGGGCGTGGGTGTCGAGCCAGGCCAGCGGGCGGGGTCCGGGCGGCGTCGGGTCGGGGCCGGTCACGCCCACACCCTAGGCACGACGGAGCCCCGCCCACCCTGGGGTGTGCGGGGCTCCGGGGGTCGTGCGGACGCCGGGTCAGGCCTGCGGCGCCTCGCCCTGCTGCTTCTCCTGCTCGGCGACGGCGGCACGGACCTCGTCCATGTCGACCGCCTTCACCTGACCGATGAGGTCCTCGAGGGCCTCGGCGGGCAGCGCGCCCGGCTCGGAGTAGAGCACCACGCCGTCGCGGACGGCCATCACGGTCGGGATCGAGGAGATCCCGAACGCGCCGGCCAGCGCCTGCTGGGCCTCGGTGTCGACCTTGCCGAAGGTCACGTCCTGGTGCTTCTCGGAGGCGGCGTCGTAGACGGGGGCGAACTGGGTGCACGGCCCGCACCAGGACGCCCAGAAGTCGATGAGCACGGTCGTCCCGGGCGCACCCACGACGTCGTCGAAGTTGTCGGTGGTCAGTTCCACGGTGGCCATACGGTCCCCAACGACGTCGTGGGTGCGGATTGTTCCCGGATGCGCGGGCTCAGACCTTCAGCAGCCGGCGGGCGGCGGCGGTGGCCCCGTGCCCGTGTCCGGCGGCGATCCGGTCGAGGTCCGAGCCCCCGGCGCCGAGGTCGGCGCGGGGCTCGACGAACCGGCCCGCGGCCTCGTCGAGGACGAGCACACGGGCGCTGCGGATGTCGTAGAACAGGCCCAGCACCTCGGCGCCGGAGTCCTGCGCCCGCAGCATCTCCAGCTGCATCGCGACGTTCACCATCGCCAGCTGGTCGGCCTCGCCGAATCCGTCCCGCGCGGCGGCGACGGCGACCGGGTGACCGTTCTCGTAGGCGCGCAGCACCGGCCGCGCCTCGCGCAGCCACTGGCCGAGCGCGGAGTCCCCGCTCGCGCCGCCGGCGAGCAGCCCCTGCATCGCGCCGCAGCCGGAGTGGCCGCAGACGGCGACGATCGGGACGTCGAGGGTGCCGGTCGCGAACTCGACGGCGGCCGCGGTGCCGGGCCCGACGACGAGGTTGCCGACGTTCTGCACGGTGAACACGTCGCCCGGGCCGCTGTGGGTGATGACGTGCGGCAGCACCCGGGAGTCCGCGCAGGTGATCATCATCGCGGACGGGGACTGCCCGTCGGCGAGCCCGGTCATGGTCGGGAGGATCGCCTCGGAGGTGTTGTCGTGGTACGCGGCGACGCCCGCCATCAGCGTCCCCGACGCACGCCCCTCGGTCTCCCTGCCCTGCCACTCGCCCCAGGTCAGGAAGCCGGCGCCGGGCGCGGTGGCGCGGCGGGCCTGCTCGGGCTCGATCACGGTCACGGTGGCGCCGGTGCCCTCGTGGCGGGCCTTCCAGGCGAGCAGGTGGTCGTAGGCGGCGTGGTCGAGGTAGTCGGTGACCAGCCGGACGGTGACGTCGCAGCCGCGCGGGACGGAGTTCAGCTCGCGGGACAGCCGCGGCACGGCCAGGAAGCTCAGCGAGCCCTCGACGACGAGCTCGCAGCTGCCGTCGTCGGCCTGCTCCAGGTGCGGGCGGGACCGGACGGCGCGCCAGAGCAGCATCAGCCCGGCCAGGACCAGCCCGAGGACGACGCCCTCGAGCAGGTTCAGGAACACGACGCCGAGCAGGGTGGCGGCGTAGATGACCAGCTCACCGTGCTGCCGCGCGGTGCGGATCTCGGCCGGCTTGACCAGCCCGACACCCATCATGACCAGCAGACCGGCCAGCGCGGCCATCGGGATGAGCTCGATGACGCCGATCAGCACGATCGCGAACAACGCGATCCAGACGCCGTGCAGCACCGCCGACGCGCGGGTCTCGGCACCGGCCTTGACGTTCGCGGCGGACCGGACGATCACGCCGGTGATGGGCAGGCCGCCGATCATGCCGGAGACGGTGTTGGCCGCACCCTGGCCGAGCAGCTCGCGGTCGGTGTCGGTGCGGGTCCCGGGCCTCATGCGCTCCACCGCGACGGCGGACAGCAGCGACTCGACGCTCGCGATCAGCGCGATGGTCAGCATGCCGAACAGCACGCCGCCCCAGTTCGACTCCGGCAGCGCGGGCAGCGACAGCGCGTCCAGGAGCGAGCCCCCCAGCTGCACCCGGACGACGTCGGCGAAGGCGAGGGAGACGACGGTGGCCGTGACGATCGCGACCAGCGCGGCCGGGACGACGGTCACCTTCGCGGGCAGCCGGTTCCAGGTCAGCATGATCGCGATGACGATGCCGCCGAGGAGCAGCGCGGGCCAGGACAGGTTCGCGATCGCGCCGGGCAGCGCGGCGATCGAGTTGACGCCACCGGTCTGCGCCTGACCACCGAACACGACGTTCAGCTGGCCGAGGGCGATGGTGGCGCCGATGCCCGCGAGCATGCCGTGCACGACGGCGGGCGGGATGGCCTGGGCGAACCGGGACAGCCGGGTCAGCCCGAAGACGATCTGCAGGACACCGGCGCCCGCGGTGATCAGCGTGGTGACCTGCCAGCCGAAGGTGTTGACCAGCTCGGCGACGATGACGGTCAGACCGGCGGCGGGGCCGGAGACCTGGAGCTTGGAGCCGCCGAGCAGACCGGCGACGACGGCACCGACGACGGCGGCGATGAGGCCGGCCAGGATCGGGGCGCCGGAGGCGACGGCGATGCCCAGCGACAGGGGCACCGCCACGAGGAACACGACGATCGAGGCGGAGAAGTCCGCCCGGGCGTGCGGGAACGTGCGGCCGAACCAGGAGCCGCCCGGCGGCGAGTGCTCACCGCGGCCGGACTCGGCCGGGGCGTGCTCGTGGTCCTGCACGCGGTGTTCGGAGTTACTCGTGGGGCTGGTGGTGCTGGAGTGACTGTGCGTGGGCACCGGATCCTCCGTATCGGTCCGTGGGGGGCGCCGGACCGCGACGGTGCGGTCGACAGGGGCGGGTCGCGCGATGCGCGACCGGCGGAGCGGGTGCGGCCGACCGGACGAATGCGACCGGCCGACACCGTTTCACCCCGACCACGGAAACGGATCATGATGAGAACGCTTCTCATCGTTTCGGACGTCCACGACGAAACGCCCGGTCAGCGCCGTACACCTCTGCGTAACGTGAGGTGGAACACACCGAAGTCCACCGGATCGGTGGTCCGGATCACGAACTCAGCGCTGATCCCGCTGCCCGGCAAGGGCTGCGGCCCGCATCCCGGCGGTGATCAGCGCCACGTCGTCGCGGGTGCTGACGAACGGTGGCATCGCGTAGACGAGGTTGCGGAAGGGCCGTAGCCAGACCCCGGCGAGCACCGCGGCGGCGGTCGCGGCGGCGACGTCGACCTCCTCGGCCATCTCGACGACACCGATCGCGCCCAGGATCCGGACCTCCCGCACGCCCGGCAGCGACCGGGCGGGGGCCAGCCCGGCGCGCAGCCCGGCGGCGACGTCCTTCACCTCGCGCCGCCAGTCGCGTTCGAGCAGCAGCGACACCGAGGCGTGGGCGACGGCGGCGGCGAGCGGGTTGCCCATGAACGTCGGCCCGTGCATGAGCACCCCGGCCTCGCCGTCGGTGATGCCGCGGGCCACCCGGGTGCTGCACAGGGTCGCGGCCATCGTCAGGTAGCCGCCGGTCAGCGCCTTGCCGACGCACATCACGTCCGGGGCGACGGCGGCGTGGTCGGCGGCGAACAGCTCGCCGGTGCGGCCGAAGCCGGTGGCGATCTCGTCGAACACGAGCAGCACGTCGTGGGCGTGGCACAGCTCGCGCAGCACGTGCAGGTAGCGGGGGTCGTGGAAGCGCATCCCCCCGGCGCCCTGCACCACCGGCTCGACGACCACCGCGGCCAGCTCGTCGGCGTGGGTCTCGACGAGCTCGGCGAGGTGGGCGACGTAGTCGTGGGTGAAGTCCTCGGGCGGGGCGTCGGCGAACACCTGCTGCGGGAGGACGTCGGACCAGAGCGAGTGCATGCCGCCGTCGGGGTCGCAGACGCTCATCGCGCCGAAGGTGTCGCCGTGGTAGCCGCGCCGCCACGTCATCAGCCGGTGCTTGCCGGGGCGGCCGCGGGACCGCCAGTACTGCAGGCACATCTTGATGGCGACCTCGACCGACACCGATCCGGAGTCGGCCAGGAACACGTGCTCCAGCCCCTCCGGGCTGACGTCCACGAGCAGCCGGGCCAGGTCGACGGCCGGGCCGTGGGTCAGACCGCCGAACATCACGTGGCTCATCCGGCCGAGCTGGTCGCGCACCGCCGCGTCGAGCCGCGGGTGGCGGTAGCCGTGGATGGCCGACCACCACGACGACATCCCGTCGACGAGCTCACGGCCGTCGGGCAGCCTCAGCCGCACCCCCTGCGCGGACTCCACGACGATCGGCGCCCGGGTCGCCGGCATCGGCGCGTAGGGGTGCCAGACGTGGTCCCGGTCGGTGGCGAGCAGTGCCCCCGTGTCGAGCGGGGATCCGGAGAGGGTCGGGTCCGGGACACGCCCGGGGCCTGCGGTGGTCACGGACGCCCACGCTAGTGCCGACCCTCTACGCTGGCCCGACCATGGCCACGCCCGACTCCGTGTACGAGCCGGAGGGGCCCGACGGGTCGGCCCTGCGCCGTCGCGAGCTCGGGCAGACCTCCGCACGATCGTTGCTGCTCACCGTGCTGGGCGAGTTCGTCCTCCCGGCCGGGGAACCGGTCTGGACCCGGGCCCTGCTCGACGTGCTGGGCGCGCTCGGGGTGGAGGCCAAGTCGGCCCGCCAGGCGCTGGCCCGCACCGCGGGCGAGGGCCTGCTGACCTCCGACCGCGACGGCCGCCGGGTCCGCTGGTCGCTCACCCCCGCCGGGTCGGAGCTGCTGTCCGACGGCGCCGCCCGCATCTACGGCTTCGGCCGTCCGACGACCGGCTGGGACGGCCGCTGGCTGGTCCTGCTCGCCTCGGTCCCGGAGTCGCGCCGACGCCTGCGCCACCGGCTGCGCACCCGGCTGGCCTGGGCCGGGCTGGGCTCCCCCGCCCCCGGGGTGTGGGTCAGCCCCGACCCCGGCAAGGAGGCCCGCGTCGCGGCGGTGCTCGACGAGCTCGACCTCGCCGGGTCCGGGTACTCCTTCGTCGGGCACTACGGCGGCATCGGCCGCGCCGACGACATCGTGGCCCAGGCCTGGGACCTCGACGTCGTGGAACGGGCCTACTCGGAGTTCCTCGACGAGTTCGGCCCCCACCTCGACGCGGTCTCCGCCGCGTCCTGCGCGGCCGCCGCCACCTCGGCCCCGGGCGCCGCCGGGCCCGCCACCGACGACGGCGGCGACGGCGACGGCGACGTCCTGGCCCGCCAGGTCCGCCTGGTCCACGCCTGGCGACGGTTCCCGTTCCTGGACCCCGAGCTGCCCGCCGAGCTGCTGCCCGAGCAGTGGGCCGGGTCCCGCGCGGCGGAGCTGTTCACCACGCTGCACGAGCGCTGGAACGCCCCCGCCCGCGCCGCCTGGGCCGACCTGGCCCGCCGGGCCTGAGCCCTGCCCACCGCGACACCCCGCCGCACCCGGGCCGCCCGTCGCGCGCCGGCGGCACGGACCGGTCGGCGCCGCACCCACACCCGTGGCCCGGTGTCCGCACCCGTGGCACGGGTGTGGACGCCCGGGGAGGGGTGTGGGCGGTCAGCCGCCGAGGCAGCCGGGGCCGAGCAGGGCCTTCAGGTCCCCCATCAGCGCCGAGGTGTGCATGACCTTGAGCGAGTCGTCCAGCCGCAAGGCGGTCATCTTGGTGCCGTAGACCAGGGTCAGGTGCACCTCGGAGGTACCGGGGTGGTGGGTCAGCACCTCCTTGAGCTTCGCGACGCGCTCGGGGGTGCACTGGTCGGTGCGCAGGCTGACCCGGATCGGCAGCCCGGCCTCGCCGGTGGCCAGCTCGGGCACCGCGAGGTCGTTCGCGATCAGCGAGACGCGGTCGTCGCGCTTGTTGACCCGCGCCTTGACCAGCACGATCGCGTCCTCGGCGACGTCGACGCCGACCACCTGGTACGCCCGCGGGAAGAACAGCACCTCGATGCCGCCGGCGAGGTCCTCGATCTGCGCCGACGCCCACGGCTCGCCGTTCTTGTTCACCCGGCGGTTGACGTTGGCGAGGATGCCGCCGACCGTGACCTGCGCACCCTCGGCGACCGAGCCCTCGACGATGTCGGCGATCGAGGTGTCGGACTTCGCGGCGAGCGCCTGCTCGAGGCCCTGCAACGGGTGCCCGGACACGTAGAGGCCGAGCATCTCCCGCTCGACGGCGAGCTTGTGCTTGGTGTCCCACTCCTCGTCGGGCACCTTCACGTCGAAGATGCCACCGAGACCGCCGTCGTCGCCCTCGCCCGGCCCGTCCAGCGAGCCGAACAGGTCGAACTGGCCCATCGAGGCGGCCTTCTTGGTGCTCATCACCGCGTCGATGGCGTCGGCGTGCACGAGCAGCAGGCCCTTGCGGGAGTGGCCGAGCGAGTCGAACGCGCCCGCCTTGATCAGCGACTCGACGACCTTCTTGTTGCAGACGACCGCGTCGACCTTGCGCAGGAAGTCGGAGAAGTCGACGAAGTTCCCCTTCTCCCGCCGCGCGGCGACGATCGCGTCGACGACGTTGTGCCCGACGTTGCGGATGCCGCCGAGGCCGAAGCGGATGTCGTCGCCGACCGGGGCGAAGTTGCGCACCGAGTCGTTGACGTCGGGCGGGAGGACCGTGATGCCCATCCGGCGGCACTCCGCCAGGTAGACCGCGGCCTTGTCCTTGTCGTCGCGCACCGAGGTGAGCACGCCGGCCATGTACTCGGCCGGGTAGTTCGCCTTGAGGTAGGCCGTCCAGTACGACACCACGCCGTAGGCGGCGGAGTGGGCGCGGTTGAAGGCGTAGTCGGAGAACGGGAGCAGGATGTCCCAGAGCGTCTTGACCGCGGCCGCGGAGTAGCCGTTGTCCTTCATGCCCTGGGCGAAGCCGGCGTACTCCTTGTCCAGGATCTCCTTCTTCTTCTTGCCCATCGCGCGGCGGAGCAGGTCCGCCTGGCCGAGCGTGTAGCCCGCCAGCACCTGCGCGATGGACATGACCTGTTCCTGGTACACGATCAGGCCGAAGGTCTCACCGAGGACGTCCTTGAGCGGCTCGGCCAGCTCCGGGTGGATCGGCGTGATCTCCTGCCGGCCGTTCTTGCGGTCGGCGTAGTCGTTGTGCGCGTTCGCACCCATCGGGCCCGGGCGGTACAGCGCGCCGACCGCGGAGATGTGCTCGAACTCGCTGGGCGCCATGCGGCGGAGCAGGTCCCGCATCGGGCCGCCGTCGAGCTGGAACACGCCGAGGGTGTCGCCGCGGGAGAGCAGCTCGTAGGTCTTCCGGTCGTCGAGCTCGACCTTGTCCAGGTCGACGGCGGGCTTGCCGTTGAGCTCGATGTTCTCCAGGGCGTCGTCGAGGATGGTGAGGTTGCGCAGCCCCAGGAAGTCCATCTTCAGCAGGCCGATGGTCTCGCAGACGCCCATGTCGAACTGCGTGATGATCGCGCCGTCGGACTCGCGGCGCTGGATCGGGATCACGTCGATCAACGGCGTCGAGGACATGATCACGCCCGCGGCGTGCACACCCCACTGCCGCTTCAGTCCCTCGAGGCCCCGCGCGGTGTCGATGATCTCCTTGACCTGCGGGTCCGCCTCGTAGAGGGCGCGGACCTCGGTCGCCTCGGAGTACCGCTTGTGCGACGGGTCGAAGATGCCCGACAGCGGGATGTCCTTGCCCATCACCGCGGGCGGCATGGCCTTGGAGATGCGGTCGGCGACGGAGTAGCCGGGCTGGCCGTAGAGCACCCGCGCCGAGTCCTTGATCGCGGCCTTCGCCTTGATCGTGGAGTAGGTGATGATCTGCGCGATCCGGTCCTCGCCGTACTTCTCGGTGACGTAGCGGATCATCTCGCCGCGCCGGCGCTCGTCGAAGTCCATGTCGATGTCGGGCATCGAGACGCGGTCGGGGTTGAGGAACCGCTCGAAGATCAGCTTGTGCCGGATCGGGTCGAGGTCGGTGATGCCCAGGACGTAGGCGACCAGCGAGCCCGCCGCCGAGCCACGGCCGGGGCCGCAGCGGATGCCGACGGACTTGGCGTGCTGGATGAGGTCCGCGGTCACCAGGAAGTAGCCGGGGTAGCCCATCTTGATGATGACGCCGACCTCGTAGTTGGCCTGCTGCCGGTACTTCTCGGTGACGCCGTCGGGGAACCGCATGTGCAGTCCCCGCTCGACCTCCTTGATCAGCCAGGACTCCTCGGTCTCCCCCTCGGGGACGGGTGCCTTGGGCTGGAGGTCCTGGCCGGTGGTGAAGTCGATGTTGCAGCGCTCGGCGACGAGCAGCGTGTTGTCGCAGGCCTCGGGGTGGATCGGGTCCCAGAGCTGGCGCATCTCGGCGGCGGACTTGAGGTAGAAGTCCTGCGCGTCGAACTTGAACCGGTTCGGGTCCGCGAGGGTCTTGCCGGTCTGGACGCACAGGAGCACCTCGTGCGCCTTGGTGTCGTCCGGGTAGGTGTAGTGCAGGTCGTTCGTCGCGAGGCCGGGCAGGTCGAGCTTGTCCTTGAGCCGGAACAGGTCCTCCTGGACCCGCTTCTCGATCTCGATGCCGTGGTCCATCAGCTCCAGGAAGAAGTTGTCCTTCCCGAAGATGTCGCGGTAGTCGCTCGCGGCCTGGCAGGCGGCGTCGAAGTCGTGCTGCTGGAGCAGGCGCGCGACCTCGCCGGACGGGCAGCCCGTCGTCGCGATCAGGCCCTTGCCGTACTTCTCCAGCAGCTCGCGGTCCATACGCGGCTTGTAGTAGTAGCCCTCGAGGCTGGCCAGCGAGGAGAGCCGGAAGAGGTTGTGCATCCCCTCCGTGTTCTCCGCGAGCAGCGTCATGTGGGTGTACATGAGGTCGGGGTTGTTCTCGCTGCCGTTGCCCAGCGCGGTGCGCTTGCGCTCGTGCCGCGACCCGGGCGCGAGGTAGCCCTCCATGCCGATGATCGGCTTGACGTCGTGCGCCTTCGCCTTGCGCCAGAACTCGAAGGCGCCGTAGACGTTGCCGTGGTCGGTCATCGCGATGGCCGGCATCTCGTGCTTGGCGGCCTCGGAGAACAGGTCGTCGAGCCGGGCGGCACCGTCCAGCATCGAGAACTCGGTGTGCGTGTGCAGATGGACGAAGGAGCGACTCCCGGATCCGGCACTTCCCATGTGTGTCCCGCGCTCCTCTCCCGCGCCGCTGGGACGGCGCGGACCTCCGCTGGTGCGCACGCCCGTCGGGGCGGACGTGCCGACACCGGGCCGGCGGCGCGGACGGGCAGGGGCATCGGCGCCGGTGCGCGGACCTGGCGGGGCCCGCTCGCCGGAGCCGGTGGACCCTGCGGGTCCGGACCGACCGGATCGGTGAGGGCCCCAGCGTAACGGTGGGGTCCGACGGTTCCGGCGACGGCGGCCGGGCACGATCGGGCTCCGCGTGTCGGGCCTGCTCACCCCCTGTCCACCCCGGACGACGGCGTGTCGCGGACGGTCCGGCGGCGGGTTAGGGTCGGGCCACGATGCCCACCGCCCCCGAGCCGACGACGCCGCCCGGCACCGTGGTGTTCGACCTCGGTGAGGTGCTGGTGCCGTCCGCGGGCCTGGAGCGCCGGCTGGCCGGAGTGTTCGCCGTACCCGAACCCGTGCTGCGCGAGGCGTACTGGCGCCACCGCGCCCGACACGACCTGGGCGACCCGCCGGACCGCTACTGGACCGCCGTCTGCGCCGACCTGGGCCTGGCACCCGAGCGCGCCCGGATCGACGCCGCCGAGCGGGTGGACGTCACGTTCTGGTCGACGCTGCCGCCGTCGTCGTCGATGCTGATCGCCGACCTCGCGCGGGCCCGGGTGCGCCTCGCCGTGCTGTCCAACGCACCGCGCGGGCTGGCCTCCGCGGTGCGCGCCGCGGCCTGGAGCAGCCCGTTCGACCGGTTGCTGTTCTCCGCCGACGTGGGCGCCGCGAAACCGTCGCAGGACATCTTCCGGCGCGCCGACGTCGAGTTCGGCACCACACCGGAGCAGGTGCTGTTCTTCGACGACCGCGTCGACAACGTCCGTGCCGCGTCCGCGCACGGCTGGGACGCCCACCGCTGGGAGGGCGCCGCCCGGGCCGTGCGGGTGCTGCGTGAGCGCGGGGTGCTGGGCTGACCGGTCCCCGGGACCAGCGGCAGCGACGGTCGTGCACCGTCGTGCACTGCGGTCAGGGGGTCCGCCGACCTCGGGCCCCGTCGGGCTCATGATCGGCACGCGTGCAGCGATCGGTGCCACGTCCGGCACCGATCACCTCCATCACGGCGATCATGGCCGGGCTGCCGGGCGGGGACCGGAGCCGCGATAACGTGATCGACGTCCGTGCAGCGATCGGTGCCACATCCGGCACCGATCGGCTCACTCGTGCTGATCATGGGCGGGCAGCCGGGGCGACCAGGGCCGCGCGGCCGGACGGGGCCGGGCACGGGCGGGCGGAAGCCCGGGGGCCGCCCGGAGGCCGGGGGCCGGCCGGAGACCGCGAGGCCGGACGAGGCCCGCGGCCGGCCGGGGCCCGGGTCGGACGAGGGCCGGGACCTGACGAGGGCCGGGTCTGACGAGGGCCGGGAACGCGGCTCGGGGACGCGCGCGGCTCAGGGGACGGGGCCGTCGTCGGGCGGCGGGCTCGCGGTGGTGGTCTGCTCGGGCAGCAGCGGCGACAGTGCGAGCTCCGGTGCGCCGGTCCCGGCCGGCGCGGCCTGCACGCCGCGCACGCCCGGGCGCGCGGCGAGCGCCTCGAGCCCGGCCCGGTCGGCGGTCACGACCAGCCCGACCACGCAGGCGCAGCCCGGGTCGGCGAGCGCGCGTCGCTCGGCCGCGGCCACGGCGGCCCGCCGGGTCAGTGCCGCGCGGGCCTCCGGGGTGGCCGCTCCCCCACCGTCGCGGACGGCGCGGTCGGCGTCGGCCTCGGCGGCGTGGGCGGCCCGCTCCCGGGCGACGCCGAGCGCGGCCGCCGGGTCCCCGGTGCCGGTGACCGGCTCGAACCGCAGCGCGGTCTGCACCCGGTCGAACGGCACCCGGAACACCGCGGTCGTGGTCGTCGTGCCGGAGCCCGCGGCCGCGGCGTCGGACGGGGCCAGCGGGCGGGTGAACTGCACGAGCGCAGGCACGGACACCCCCGGTGCAGGCAGTGTCGCGGGCAGCCCGGCGAGGTAGCCGGCGACGTCCTGGCCGGGGTCGGGGCCCAGCCGCACCGACCCCGTCGCCGCCGGGGGCCCGGCCGGCGGACCGGACCCGGCGGCCCAGAGCGCACCGAGGAACACCACCGCCATCGCCGCGGCGATCCACGCCAGGGCCCGGGTGCTCAGACCGGTCACGCGTCAGTCCCGCAGGACGTCCAGCGCCGCGTCGAGGTCGGCCGGGTAGGGGCTGGTGAACTCGACGTGCCGCCCGTCGGCGGGGTGGGCGAACCCGAGCGTGCGGGCGTGCAGCCACTGCCGGGACAGCCCGACCCGCTTGGCCAGCGTCGGGTCGGCGCCGTAGGTGATGTCGCCGACGCAGGGGTGGCGCAGTGCGGAGAAGTGCACCCGGATCTGGTGGGTGCGCCCGGTCTCCAGGTGCACGTCGAGCAGGCTCGCCGAGCGGAACGCCTCGATGGTGTCGTAGTGGGTGACGCTGGGCTTGCCGCTCTGCATCACCGCGAACCGGTAGTCGTGGCGCGGGTGCCGGTCGATCGGGGCGTCGATCGTGCCCGACGACGGGTCCGGGTGCCCCTGCACGACGGCGTGGTAGCGCTTGTCGACGGTGCGTTCCTTGAAGGCCCGCTTGAGCTCGGTGTAGGCGTGCTCGGAGGTGGCGACGACCATCACCCCGGTGGTGCCGACGTCGAGCCGGTGCACGATGCCCTGCCGCTCGGCGGCGCCGGAGGTGGACAGCCGGAACCCGAGCGCGGCGAGCCCGCCGGTCACGGTCGGACCGGTCCAGCCCGGGGAGGCGTGCGCGGCCACCCCGACCGGCTTGTCGACGACGACGATGTCGTCGTCGGAGTGCAGCACCGTCAGGCCCGCGACGACCTCCGCCGGGCCCTCGATGACCGCGGGCGCCGGCGCGTCGGGCAGCTCGACCTCCAGCCAGGACCCGCCGGGCAGCCGGTCGGACTTGCCGGCCTCGCGGCCGTCGACCGAGATCCGGCCGGACTCGGCCAGGGTCGCGACGACGGTCCGGGACAGGCCCAGCAGCCGGGACAGCCCGGCGTCGATCCGCATGCCGTCCAGCCCGTCGGGCACCGGCATGCTGCGTACCTCACCCACGTTCGCGGCTCCCGTCGATCTCGATGCCGCGCACGGCCATCAGCACCAGCAGGATGCCGCCGCACACGATGCCGGTGTCGGCGATGTTGAACACGGGGAAGACGCTCCCGTCCGGGGAGAAGAAGGCCAGCATGTCCACGACGTGCCCGCGCATCGGTCCGGGTGCGCGGAAGAACCGGTCGACCAGGTTGCCCAGCGCGCCGCCGAGGACCAGGCCGAGGCCGATCGCCCAGCCGGTCGAGGCGAGCCGCCGCGCGATCCGGATGATCACGCCGACGACCACCACGGCGACGATCGTCAGCACCCAGGTGTAGCCGGTGGCCATGGACCAGGCGGCGCCCGGGTTGCGCAGCAGCGTGAGGTAGAAGAACCCGTCGATCACGGTGACCGGCCGCTGCCCCTCCAGCGTGGCGACGGCGGCGACCTTGGTGACGAGGTCGAGCGCCAGCCACACCGCGGCGATGCCCGCCAGCAGCGCCACACCGCGCCGTCGTACGGCGGGGTCGATCGGCGCGGTGGGGGGTGGGGGGTCGGCACTCACACCCGTGATTATGCGGGTCGCCCCGACACCGCCGACCGGCCGGTCAGCCCGCCCGCCCGCTCGGCCGGCCCCGGCCCTCGTGCCAGCGGACCAGCTTGCCGCCGCGGTCGACGTCGCGGATCCGCTGTTCGGTGTCCTCCCGGTTGTCCCGGGTACTGACGACGAGGAACTGGTCCCCCTCGCGCAGCCGGGTGTCCCCGCCCGGGGAGAACGCCTCGGCGTCGCGTACGACCAGGCTGACCGTGGCCCCGCGGGGCAGCCGCAGCTCGCGCAGGTAGACGCCGTGCAGCCGGGACCCGGGGGGCACCTTCACCTGCAGGAGCTCGGCGTCGACCTCGTCGAGCGGGGCGGCGTCGACCTCGACGCCGCGGGTGTCGGTGCGCGAGACCACCCCGAGCAGCCGCGCCACCCAGGGCAGGCTGGTGCCCTGGACCAGGGTGAGCAGCACGACCAGCACGAACACGACGTCGACCAGGCGTTGGTTCTGGCCGCCGCCCTCGGTGACCGCGACGAGGGCGAGCACGATCGGCACGGCTCCGCGCAGCCCCGCCCAGGACAGGAACGCCTGTTCGCGCCAGGGCACCCGGAACGGCAGTGCGGCGGCGGCCACCGACAGCGGCCGCGCGGCGAGCAGGACGACCGCCGCGCAGATCAGCGCGGGCACCACGGCGGCGGGCAGCCGCTCGGGCACCGCGTACAGGCCGAGCAGCACGAACAGCCCGATCTGGGCGATCCACCCGGTGCCCTCGGCGAAGGAGACGACACCGCTGCGGTGCGGCAGTCGGGAGTTGCCCAGCACCAGCGCGGCGCAGTAGGTGGCGAGCAACCCCGAGGCGTGCACACCCTGCCCGGCGGCGAAGGCCAGCAGGCAGGACGCGATCGCCGCGAGCGGGTACAGGCCGGTCGAGGGCAGCGCGGCGCGGCGCAGCGCCCAGGCCGCGCCCAGCCCGAGCAGCACACCGACGACGGCGCCCGCGACGAGCTCATAGACGACCAGCAGCGGCGTCGTCCAGCTGATGGCCTCGGTCCCGGCCAGGACGACGACGGCGATCACCACCGGCGCGTCGTTCATCCCGGACTCGAGCTCCAGGGTCCCGGCGAGCCGTTGCGGGACGGCGACCCCGCGCAGCACGGAGAACACCGCTGCGGCGTCGGTGGAGGACAGCACCGCGCCCCACAGCAGCGCGGTGCGCCACTCCAGGTCGAGCAGCAGGTGCAGCAGCCCGCCCGCGACGGCGATCGACACCAGCACCGACAGCGTCGACAGCAGCAGCCCGAGCCCGAGCGCGGGCCGCACCGCCGACCAGCGGGTGGTGAGCCCGCCCTCGGTGAGGATCAGCACGAGCGCGGTGAGGCCGAGGGACTCGGTGAGGCCGGTGTCGTCGAACCGGATGCCCAGCACGGACTCGCCGAGCAGCACGCCGATGCCCAGGTAGAGCAGCAGCGACGGCAGGCCGAGCCGCACCGAGACGCGCACCGCGAGCACGCCGAGCAGCAGCACCCCCGCGGAGATGCCGAGCAGCAGTTCCAGACTCACCGGGGCCCCCTGCTCAGGGCGACCAGGTCAGGGTGACGGCGTCGGTGCGCCGCGGCGGGAGGTCCACCAGCGCGGCGGCGACCGCCTCGACGCGGTCGGCGGGCAGGCAGAGCCGGCGGGTGACCCAGGCGGCGTCGTGCGGCAGGCGGGCCGCACGGGTCCAGGTCAGCACCTCCGGGTCGACGCCCTGCTCCTCGCGCAGCACCGCGACGGCGTCGTCGTGGGTCGCCGACGGCGGCCGGACCACGTCGTGGAAGCGCTCCCACAGCGGGTCCAGCCAGGCCAGCGGGTGCTCGGTCAGCATCTCGACCACGACGCCGCCGATCCCGCCGCGGGTGCGGACGGCGCCGGTCAACGCGGCGAGGAACGGGGGCAGGTCGACGACGTTGTGCAGGACGTGGTGGCAGACGACGACGTCGTGCCGTCCGGCGTCCCCGGCCGCGTCGGGCCAGCTGCCGTGCACGGTGCCGTGGGGCAGGTCCCGGGCGCGGGCCGCCGCGGCGAACACCGCCAGCATGTCGGCCTGCCGGTCGACGCCGACCACCCGCGCCACCGGCGACGGCTCGGGCCACGCCGCGCCGAACGCGGCGTCCCCGCCCCCGCAGCCGACGTCGAGCACCGACGCCCCGGCGCAGGTCCACGCGGCGGCACGCTCGGCGATCGCCCGCGCCGCCCGGTGCGACGGCGTGTCGGCCGGCTCCGCGGGCGGGGTGAAGTCGGCGGGGTCGTGGGTCCACGGGTCGGCGGGGGCGTACCGGAGGACGTGGTCGGGGATCCCGCGGCCGAGCTGGCGTTCCCGCCACCGTTCCGCCGCGTCACCCATGGGGTGAGGATAGGGCCCGGTGGTTCTGCGGAGTTCCGGCCGGTCCCGGTCGGCCAGGCAGGCCGTCCCCGTGCCCGATCGACCCCGCCCGCCCCGGTGGTGGCTGCCGCTCACCGTCGTCGTCGTGGTCTCCCGACCGCGCTGGTGCTGTGGTCGCAGCGCGAACCGCTGCCGTCGCCGGCCGAGGGCGCGGCGCTGCTGGTCGAGGCGGCGACGGGCCGGGAGCACTCCGGCGGCACCGCCGACTGCCCGGTCCTGGACGGCGACGACCCGGTCCTCGGCTGCCGGATGCACGACGACGAGGACCGCCACGGCTGGGGCACCGTGCGCGTCGACGGGACGCGGGTGGAGGGCGCCCGCGGGTCCACCCCGCAGGAGGTCGTGCGGACCCGCTGGGACTTCCCGGTGTCCGCCGACGGCGTCGCGGAGCTGGACGTGGTCGTCCCCGGCCTCGGCCCCGGCCCGACCGGGACCGACACGCTGGCCGGGGTCCTGATGTTCGCCGTGCGCGACCCGCTGCGCGCCGCGGGCCACGACGCGGTGCTCCTGTCCCCGCGCTGCCCGCCGGTGCCCGAGGGCGCGACGGTCGCGTGCCGGGTCGACGGGGTCCCGGCGACCGTCGAGGTCACCCCGGTCTCCGGCGCCGACCACCGCGTCCGTCTCACGGTGGCACCCCGCCCCTGAGCGGTGGTCGGCGCCGGTACCGGTCAGGCCCGGGCGACCGCGGCCGACAGCGTGACCGACGCGCCGTCGGGGCCGACGACCTGCCCGCTCGACCCGCCGTCCCCGGCGGCGCCGTAGGCGACCGAGGTCGCCAGCACCTCCCCGGCGACGAACGCCTCGTGGGTCCGGACGGCGTCGAGCACCGCGTCCGGCCCGTCGAGGGTCAGCGCGATCCGGTCGGACACGTCCAGACCCGCGTCACGGCGGGCCTGCTGCACGACGCGCACGACGTCGCGGGCGGTGCCCTCCGCGGCCAGCTCCGGCGTCACCGTGGTGTCGAGGACGACGAGCCCCGCGTTCCCGGGAAGGGCCTGGGTCCGCTCCGGGTCGGCGGCGACGAGCTTCTCGGTGAACTCGCCCGGCTGCAGCGCGATCCCCGCGGCCACGACGGTGTCGCCCTCCTGGGACCATTCCCCCGCCTTGACCGCGCGGATGCAGGTCTGGACGTCCTTGCCCAGGCGCGGTCCGGCGACCCGGGCGTTGACGGCGATCTCGAACCGGCCGTGCGTGGCGACGTCGTCGGTCAGCTCGACCGAGCGGACGTTGACCTCGTCGGCGAGCAGCCCGGTGAAGTCCTCCAGCGCCGTGGCGTCGCTCGCGGCGACGGTCAGCGCGGGCAGCGGCTGGCGCACCCGCACCTTCGCGGACTTGCGCAGCGACAGCGCCGCGCTCGCGACCTGCCGGATCCGGTCCATCTCGGCGACGAGACCGGCGTCGTGCGGCAGCCCGGCTCCGGCCTCGCGCTGCGAGACCGACGGGTCGGACCCGGCGGGCCAGTCGGTGAGGTGCACCGACCGCTCCCCCGTGAGACCGCGCCAGATGGCCTCGGTGGTCAGCGGCAGCAGCGGCGCCGCGACCCGGCAGGTCACCTCCAGCACGGTGTGCAGGGTGTCGACGGCGTCCTGCCGCACGGCCGCGTCCCCGGACCAGAACCGCTCCCGGGACCGCCGGACGTACCAGTTGGTGAGGGTCTCGGCGTGGTCGCGGATGCGGTCGCAGGCCCCGGCGATGTCGTAGGCGTCCATCGCCGCGGTGACGCCGTCGACGAGGTCGGCGGTCTTGGCCAGCACGTACCGGTCGAGGACGTGCGGGCTGTCGGTGCGGAACGTGCCGCGCTCCCCGCCGGCGTAGAGCGACAGGAAGTACCAGGTGTTCCACAGCGGCAGGATCGCCTGGCGGACGCCCTCGCGGATGCCCTGCTCGGTGACGACGAGGTTGCCGCCGCGCAGGATCGGGCTCGCCATGAGGAACCACCGCATGGCGTCGCTGCCGTCGCGGTCGAATACCTCGTTGACGTCGGGATAGTTCTTGCGCGACTTGGACATCTTCGCGCCGTCGTCGCCCAGGACGATGCCGTGCGCGACGCAGTTGCGGAACGCGGGCCGGTCGAACAGGGCGGTGGCCAGCACGTGCAGCGTGTAGAACCAGCCGCGGGTCTGGCCGTTGTACTCGACGATGAAGTCGCCCGGGTAGTGGTGCTCGAACCAGTCGCGGTTCTCGAACGGGTAGTGGACCTGCGCGAACGGCATCGAGCCGGACTCGAACCAGCAGTCGAGCACCTCCGGCACCCGGCGCATGGTCGAGCGCCCGGTCGGGTCGTCCGGGTTGGGCCGGGTCAGCTGGTCGACGTAGGGCCGGTGCAGGTCGGTCGGGCGCACGCCGAAGTCGCGCTCGATCTCGTCGAGCGAGCCGTAGACGTCGGTGCGCGGGTAGCGCGGGTCGTCGGACTGCCACACCGGGATCGGGCTGCCCCAGTAGCGGTTGCGGGAGATGCCCCAGTCGCGGGCGCCCTCCAGCCACTTGCCGAACTGGCCGTCGCGCACGTGCGCGGGCGTCCAGTCGATCTCCTGATTGAGCTCGACCATCCGGTCCCGGAATTGGGTGACGCGCACGAACCAGGAGTCGACGGCGCGCTGGATCAACGCGTTGCCGCAGCGCCAGCAGTGCGGGTACGGGTGGTCGTAGGTCTCGTGGCGCAGCAGGACGCCCTGCGCGTGCGCGTTGCCGTCCTTGAGGTCGCGGATGACCTGCGGGTTCGCGTCGAACACCTGCATGCCGGCGTACGGCGGGACCTCGGTGGTGAACTCGCCGCGGGAGTCGACCGGGTTGACGACCTCGATGCCGGCCGCGTCGGTGACCTCCTTGTCCTCCTCACCGAAGGCGGGGGCGATGTGGACCAGCCCGGTGCCGTCCTCGGTGGTGACGTAGTCCGCGGCGAGCACGCGGTGGGCGTTCTCGCGGCCGGTGAAGAAGTCGAACGGCGGGGTGTAGCTCGCGCCGAGCAGGTCCGACCCCGTCACCCGCGCCAGGACCGGCGGCTCCTCCCCCAGCTCGCGGGCGTACGCGGCGACCCGGGCCTCCGCGAGCAGCCAGCGCTCGGAGTTCGCCTCCACGACCACGTAGTCGACGTCGGGGTGCACGGCCACGGCGAGGTTCGACGGCAGGGTCCACGGAGTGGTCGTCCAGACCAGGGCGAGGGCGCCGTCGGTCTCCGGGCGGTCCGGCGTCGACAGGCGCAGCCCGACGGTGACGGCCGGGTCCTGCCGGTCGGTGTAGACGTCGTCCATCTTGGTCTCGGTGGCGCTGAGCGGTGTCTCGCAGCGCCAGCAGTACCAGAGCACCCGGAAGCCGGAGTAGACGAGACCCTTGTCCCACAGCGACTTGAACGCCCAGAGGACGGACTCCATGTAGTCCAGGTCCAGGGTCTTGTAGTCGTTGTCGAAGTCGACCCAGCGGGCCTGGCGGGTCACGTAGTCGCGCCACTCGCCGGTGTAGCGCAGCACGGACGTACGGCACGCCTCGTTGAACGCGGCGACGCCCATCTCGTCGATCTCGGACTTGTGCTTGATGCCGAGCTGGTTCTCGGTCTCGACCTCGGCGGGCAGGCCGTGGGTGTCCCAGCCGAAGCGGCGCTCGACCCGGTGGCCGCGCATGGTGCGGTACCGCGGGACGACGTCCTTGACGTAACCGGTCAGCAGGTGACCGTAGTGCGGGAGGCCGTTGGCGAAGGGCGGACCGTCGTAGAAGACGTACTCGTCGGCCCCGTTCTCGCCGGCGGCGCGCCGGTCGACGGAGGCGCGGAAGGTGTCGTCGGTGTCCCACGACGCGAGCACGTCCTGCTCGAGCGTCGGGAACGACGGGTGCGCCGGGACGTCGGGATAGCCGCTCACGTGTGTCGCTCCTCGTGCGTGCTCTCGCTTCGCACGGGGACGACGACGGCTCTGGAGAGCCGGGCCGCGGTACCACCCCGCTTGCCCGTGCACGGGTGCACGGGCCTCTCTTTCGACGGCGATGACGGGCCGCACCCGTCCGGTTCTACTCCGGCCCGGGGCCGTTTCTTCCGGAGGCTCCCCGGTGATGGCCGGATCGGTGCCTGTGGAACCAGGGTAGCGCGCGGTCGCACCCCGTTATTCCGTGGGGCGCGCCGCGCTGCTGGTCAGCGGGCCTGGGCGGGGTGGCGGTCGCCGAGGGTCCGGTTCGGTGCGCACCAGCCGCACGGGGTGAACCCGAGCTCGACGGCCTCGCTGACCGGCAGCGGGATCACCGGGCGACCGGTGAGGGCCCGGCAGGTCTGCACGTGGTACCGGGGGTGTTCGTCGATGACGAGCACCTCGTCGGGCAGGCGCGCGGCGAGTGCGGCGAGGGTCGGGTCGCGCGGCTCCTCCGGGGAGTCGCCGTCGGTCCCGGTGGGCGCGTCGGCCCCGACGGCGTCGGCCGGGGTGCCGTTCGTGTCCACGCCGGCTCCGGCGGGCGTGCCCGCCGGTGTCCCGGCCCGGTCGTCGTCGGCCGGGGCCCCGGATCCGGCGGCCGCGGCGCCCACGGGGCCAGCGGCGTCGGGAAGGCCTGCGCCGGACGAGCCGCCCGCTCCGACCGGTCCGCCGGGGCTGCCCGCGTCCGGACCGCCGGCTGCGCCCGCGGCGCGGGTCGCCGTGGTGGCGTCGGCCGCTCCGGGGGTGCGGGTCGCAATAGTCGCGTCCGCCGCCCCCGGGACGTGGTCCGCCGTGGTGGCGTCCGCCGCTCCCGGAGCGCCGTTCGCGGTGGTCGTGTCTGCCGTTCCCGGGGTACGGGTCGCGGTGGTCGCGTCGGAGGGGCCGGACCGGCCCTCCGGGCTGTCCGGCCGGTCGGATCCGGCGGCGGGCGGGGTGCCCGTGCCGGCACCTCCCATGCCGTCGGCGCCCGAGCCGGTGCCCGACCCCGAGCCGAAGCCCGGGTCGTCGGCACCGGAACGTGCTGCCGGGTCGGCGCCCGACCCGCCGTCGCGGCCGGCTGCCACGGCACCGGCCGTCCCGGCGGCGACCGCGCCTGCGGCTGCCGCCGTCACGGCCGACGTCGTGCCGGCGGCGTCGGTTCCGGTCGGCCGCGAGTCCGTCGCCCGCGTCGTCGCCTCGGCGGGCGGTTCCGCGGTGCCGGGTTCGCCTGGGTCGGACCGTGCCGGGTCGCCGCCACGACCCGCACCGTCCTCCCCGTCCGGTCCCGCCGGGGCGCCCGCGTGCGACGCGGCCACCCCACTCGGGTCGGCCTCGTCCTCGGCACCGGATTCAGTCACCGTGCGTGACGAAAGTCCACCCGATCGAGATGCGCCGGGCGGTCCCTCCGCAGAGCCGGACGGCCTGACAACCGGCATCTGGATGGTCTGGTCGGTCGCGTTCTGCGCCGCCTCGGGCGTACCCGAGGCCGCGCCGCTGTCCGGCCGGACGACCGGCAGGACCTGCGTCGCGGGCTCCATGTCGGCGCCGTAGCGCGCCTCCATGTCGGCCCGGTCGGCCCGGTCCGGCGCCGCGGGGGCACCGGTGCCACGACCGGAGGCGTCGGCCTCCGCCCGGTCACCGGCCTTCACCGCGGCACGGGTCTGCCACCAGTCGTAGGCGAGCACCAGGCCCGCGATCAGGCTGATGACCACCGATGTCCACGCCAGTGCCACCACGTGCAGGAACCATCCTGCGAGCAGCAGCACCAGCGCGATGACCACGAGGATCAGGACCAGCACCAGCATCGGCGAACTCCGTCGGTCGGCAGCGGCACCTGTCCGCTACCCGGTCGTCGTCGGTCGTCCCCGGCACCTCGGAGGCGCCGTGGGGCGGTCAGCTCCCGGTGTCGGCCCGCTGGCCGTACCCGGAGGCGGCGTACCCGCCGTTCGAGCCCGACCTGGTGGCACCGGTGCCGTCCGACGGGGCAGCCGAACCGCGACCCTCCAGGTCACGCAGCTGCGACTCCAGGTAGGTCTTCAGACGGGTGCGGTACTCCCGCTCGAAGGTCCGGAGCTCGTCGATCTTCTTCTCCAGAACGGACTTGTCGCGCTGGATGGCGCCCATGATCTCGTTCTGCTTGCGCTCGGCCTCACTGACCAGGCCGGACGCCTTCTCGCGCGACTGGCGCTCGAGCGTCTCGGCCCGCGTGCGGGCGTCGTTGAGCATGGTCTCGGCACGCGAGCGCGCGTCGTTGACCAGGCCGTCGGCCTTCGTCCGGGCGTCCGACAGGAGCTGCTCGGACTTGTTCCGGGCGTCCGACAGCATCGTGTCGGCCTCGTTCTTGGCCTCCGCGGTCAGGCGGTCCGCCATCTCCTGGGCGAGGCCCAGGACCTTGGCGGCCTGCACGTGGTGGTCACCGCCGTCGGCATCGGCGGGGCCGGCACCGGCCAGCTGCGGAGCGGGAGCACCCGCACCACGGCCCATCGGCGACGGGGAGGCGGCCAGGGCCTGGGTCTGCGCCGGAGCCGGCTGGCTCCGTGCCTCCTCCAGGTCGGCCTCGGCATCGCCGAGACGCTGCTCCAGCTGCGCGACCTGGTCGCGCAGGTCGTCGTTCTCCCCGATCAGCCGGGCCAGTTCGGCCTCGACCAGATCGAGGAAGGCGTCGACCTCGTCCTCGTTGTAACCCCGCTTCCCGATCGGGGGTTTGCTGAACGCGACGTTATGAACGTCGGCGGGCGTCAGCGGCATCGGATCACCTCATGCGGTCCTCGGCGGCACTCCCGGGTGACTGGGGCTCATCCCAGGAGCTGTGATCTGACGGCGCTCATCGAGATGAACACCACCAGCAACAGAACCATAATCGACAGGTCCAGTCCTACGCCTCCGATACGGACCACAGGGATCACTCTCCGCAGCAACTTGACCGGAGGGTCGGTCACGGTGAAGACGACCTCGAGCGCCACGGCGGGCGCTCCGGCGGGTCGCCACTGGCGCGCGAACGACCGGACCATCTCGACGACGATGCGGGCCGCGAGCAGCAGCCAGAAGAAGAACAGGACGTAATAGATCAGCGTCAGGATCGGGTCGGCCACGACTCAATCCTGTCGGAAAGCTCCGCGCTCGGCGAGCCTCCGCGCGTCGTCCGCGGAGACCTCGACGTCGGCCGGCGTGAGAAGGAACACCCGATCGGTGACCTTGTCGATGCTCCCGCGCAGGGCGAACGCCAGGCCCGCGGCGAAGTCCACCAGGCGTTTCGCTGCCGCGCCGTCCAGATCCGTGAGGTTCATGATGACGGGCACACCGTCGCGGTAGCGCTCACCGATGGTGCGGGCCTCGTTGTAGCTGCGGGGGTGCAGCGTCGTGATCGACGCCGGTCCCGCGGCCGCCCGGTCGCGCTGCTCCGGCACCGGCGCGGGGGCCACGACGGGCTCGTTCCGCTCCTCGCGTGCCGGACCCCGGAGGGTCTCCGGGTCCATCGCCAGCGCCCCGCGGACGGCCGCTCCGGGGCCGCCTCCGAGGGGAGTGGGAAGGTTCCCGCGCTCCGGGACCAGCCCGAGCGTCTCCCGCTCGCCGCGCGGATCCTGCCGCACGGCGCGCGCCGGACGGAGTGCCTCCCGCGCCGGGCGGGCGCCCCATCCGTCCTCGTAGCGGACCGCGGTCTCGTAGCGGTCGCCGTCGTAGGACGCCTGGTCGGCGAACCGACCGGCCCCGGCGGACCAACGGTCACCGCGCGGGCCGGCGTGGTGCTCGTGGCCGCCCCGGTAGTGATCCGGTTCGTCCACATAGTCCATCTCGTCGGCCGGGACCATGCCGAAGTACGCCTTCAGCCGGTACATCGCGCTCATCCGCTGTCCCCTCGCAGTACTGCTCGACTCCGTACGCGTCCCAACCGCACGCGCACCCCGCGTTCTGGCGACGGTCTCGCCGACGGTGCGGTCTCCGCCACCTGCTCAGTACCCACACCCACCAGCGATTACTCGGAGGCTATCCGCCGATCCCCCACAAGGGCCGTACCGACACGCACCACCGTCGATCCGTGACCGATCGCCGACTCCAGGTCCCCGCTCATCCCGGCGGACAGGACCGTCGCCCCGGGGTGCCGCCCGACGGTCTCCCGGTGCGCCTCGGCGATCCGCTCGAACGCCGCACCGGGCTCCCAGCCCAGCGGCGCGACGGCCATCAGCCCGGCCAGTTCCAGCCCCGGCAGCTCCGTGACCAGGTCCGTCAGCTCGACGAGCCCCTCCGGGGCGACGCCGCCGCGGTCGGCGTCGCCGTCGACGCTGTACTGCACGAGCACCGGCAGCGGGCCGCCGCGCTCCCCCGCGTCGCGGGCCTTCGCGACCTCCTTGTCGATCGCGCGGGCCAGCCGGGGCGAGTCGACGGAGTCGATCCGTGTCACCCACGGGAGCACCGTCCGTACCTTGTTCCGCTGCAGCCCGCCGACGAAGAACCAGTCCGGGGAGGCGTCCGGGCGCAGCGCCCGGACCTCGTCCACCTTGGACGCCGCCTCCTGCGCGCGGTTCTCGGCGAAGGCGTCCAGCCCGAGGTCGACCAGCGCGGCCACGTCGGCGGCCGGGATCGTCTTGGTGACGGCGAGCAGCCCGACCTCGGAGGGGTCGCGGCCGGCGGCGCGGCAGGCCTCGGCCACCCGCTCGCGGACGGCGGCCAGTCGGTCGGTCAGTTCGCCGACGCGGTCGGCGGTGGGGGTGCGGGGATCGGACACGGCGTCCATCGTTCCCGCCCGCGGGGGCGCCCGCGAGCCCCGCGTGGCGTGGATCGCCGGACCGGGCCGCCGGTCAGCGCGGGTCGAGCCAGGTGATCCCGGCCTGGCGGCCGCAGCGGCCGTCGCGGCGGTGGCTGAACAGGTCCGGGTCCTCGACGGTGCAGCGCGGGTCGGTCGCGACCTTCGTGACGCCGAGGTCGGCGAGGCGGCGGGTGAGCCCGGCGCGCAGGTCCAGGCCGGCGGTGCCGGTGCGGGTGGTGGACGCGCTGCCCGGCAGCGCGGCGTCGACCTCGGCGCGCATGGCCGGGGGCACCTCGTAGCAGCGGCCGCAGACCGACGGCCCGAGCAGGACCTCCAGCCGTGCGGGCTGCGCGCCCAGTGCGGTCATCTCGGTCACGACGGCGTCGACGACGCCCGCGGCCGCGCCGACGCGGCCCGCGTGGGCGGCCCCGACGACGCCGGCGACCGGGTCGCCGAGCAGCACCGGTACGCAGTCGGCCGCGAGCACCGCGACGCCGAGCAGCGGCACGTCGGTGACGACGGCGTCGACGTCGGCGATGTCCGGGGCGACACCACCGGTGCCGGGGCGGGCCCGCGGGGGCTCGCGCAGCACGGCGACGTCGCGGCCGTGGACCTGGTTCAGGAACACCAGTCCGGACAGGCCGAGCTCACGCACGACGCGGGCCCGGTTCCCGGTCACCGCGGCCGGGTCGTCCCCGACCCCCGACGACAGGTTGAACGAGGTGAACGGGCCCTCGGACCGGCCACCGGCCCGGGTGGTGGTGACCCGGCGGATCCGCGCGCGGCGGGTGCCGCCCGCGCGGGCCGCCGTGGCCGGCGTCGGTGAGTCCGGCACGCGGGTCAGCGCCGCATGAACGGCGGGACGTCCACCTCGTCCTCGACCGGCTCGGCCGGACGCGCCGCGGGGTTCCCGCCGACGGTCCCGTGCTGGGCCGGGGCCGACGTCGGCGAGGCCGGCGCGGACATCGGACCGCTCGGGACGGCCGCGCCGTCGCCGCCGTGGTGCTGGGTGTCGCCCTGGCGCGGGGCCGGGGCGGTGGGCTGCGCGGGCGGCAGCGTCCCGGTGCGCTCGGGGGCGTGCGCCGTGGCGGGCAGGTGCGGCGCCGACGGGGTGGTCGCAGTCGTCGCGGCCCAGCGGGACTGGCCCTGCGGTTGCTGGCCCTGGTGCTGCTGGGTCTGGTGCTGCTGGGTCTGGTGCTGCTGGGTCTGCTCGGCCTGCTGCGGCGGCGCGGCCTGCGGTGCGGGCTCGGTGGACTTCTGGGTGCCGCGGGAGAACACGGCGGGCTCGAGCTTCTTGTGGGTCGGTGTGCCGCCCTCGAAGCCGGCCGCTATCACGGTGACCCGCACCTCGTCACCGAGCGAGTCGTCGATCACGGTGCCGAAGATGATGTTCGCCTCGGGGTGCGCGGCCTCCTGGACCAGCGACGCCGCCTCGTGGATCTCGAACAGACCGAGGTCCGAGCCGCCCGCGATCGACAGCAGCACGCCCTGCGCGCCGTCCATCGACGCCTCGAGCAGCGGCGAGTTGATCGCCTTCTCGGCGGCCTGCACCGCACGGCCCTCGCCGCGTGCGGACCCTATTCCCATCAGCGCCGACCCGGCCCCGGACATGACCGACTTGACGTCGGCGAAGTCGAGGTTGATCAGGCCGGGGGTGGTGATCAGGTTGGTGATGCCCTGGACACCGGAGAGGAGCACCTCGTCGGCGGAGCGGAAGGCGTCCATCAGCGAGACGCCGACGTCGCCGAGCTGCAGGAGCCGGTCGTTCGGGATGACGATGAGGGTGTCGCATTCGTTGCGGAGCGCCTGGATGCCCTCCTCGGCCTGCCCGGCGCGGCGGCGCCCCTCGAAGGTGAACGGGCGGGTGACGACACCGATGGTCAGCGCGCCGAGCTTGCGGGCGATCGACGCGACGACGGGTGCGCCGCCGGTGCCGGTGCCGCCGCCCTCGCCCGCGGTGACGAAGACCATGTCGGCCCCCTTGAGGACCTCCTCGATCTCCTCGGCGTGGTCCTCGGCGGCCTTGCCCCCGACCTCGGGGTTGGCGCCGGCACCGAGGCCGCGGGTCAGCTCACGACCGATGTCGAGCTTCACGTCGGCGTCGGACATGAGGAGGGCCTGGGCGTCGGTGTTCACCGCGATGAACTCGACGCCCTTGAGGCCGACCTCGATCATCCGGTTGACGGCGTTGACGCCGCCGCCACCGATGCCGACCACCTTGATCACTGCCAGGTAGTTGTGCGGGGGCGTCATGCGCGGCACCTTCCAGTCGCTCGGGGTCCGGGGTTGGGGTGGGTCAAGCTCCGGGTGCCCCGGGCCTTCGGGTGCGCACGCTAAGTGGAGTGCGGTGCCCGGGTCCAGCAGGCGCGCCGCACGACGACAACACCCCGCCCGGGTGGTTCGACCTCGCCGCCGGTGGAAACCCGCACGGTCGTCGGACGGTCACCCACCGCGACGATCTGGCCGGGTGCGGCGGGTCAGCGCTGCCGGACGGTGACCAGCGACGGGCTGGAGACGTCGTAGACGGCGCCCTCGCGCTGCAGCACCGGTCCGAGGACCCGGGCCCGGGCGGCGGTCCGGTCGGTGTCCGGCCACGGGCCCCACAGGACCCGCCGGTCCTCGGTGAGCCCCAGCTCGAAGGTGGATCCGCCCCCGCCGAGCGACAGCGTCTGCACCTGGTCGCGGACCGGGACCGGCAGTGCCTGCAGGACGCCGACCGCGGCGAGGGTGGCGGGGTCGTCCGGGGCGACGCGCGGCAGCTGGAGCCGGGGCAGCCGGACGTCGGGCGGGGCGTCGCGGTAGACGAACCCGGTGACGTCGACGAGCTTCGGCCCGTCCGGGGTGTCGAGCAGCGCGGCCGGGGTGCGTTCGGTCACGGCCACCACCAGGGTGTCCGGCCAGGACCGGTCGACCTCCACCGCGGCGACGCCGGGGATGGCCGACACGCGGGCGGCGACGCCGTCGGTGTCGACCGCGGCGAGCGGGACACCGGTCTGGTCGCCCGCGGCGTCCTCGACGTCGCGGACGGGGATCTGGCGGGTGCCGTCGACCCGCACGGTGGCCACCGGGGGGCCGTACCGGCCCAGCGCCCACCAGCCGGCCGCGGACACCCCGAGGAGCACGACGGCGGCGGTGGCCAGCAGGGCGACGAGGCGACGGCGCCGGTAGCGCGGGTCGCGGCTGCGGGACCGTTCGGCCGCGCGGGCCGCCGTGCGCTCCCGGACCGCGGCAGCCGCGCCGCGCCCGCTCCCCCGGCCCGCCGGGCCGGCCACCTCGTCGGTGTCGGCGGCCCGGTCGCCGGCCTCCCCGGGCTCGTCGGGCTCGTCGGGCTGGTCGTGGCCGTCGGCGGCGGGGGTCCCGGCGGCGGCGCGGCGTTCGGCGGCGCGGCGCTCCCGGATGCGCCGGGCGCGCTCGGCGGCGCGGCGCTCCTGCTCGGGGTCACGGCGGCCCGGCGAGCGGGCACCGTCCCGGGCCCGGTCGTCGCCGGTGTCCTGCTCGTCGCTGCTCATCGTGCCCCCGCTGTGTCGCGCGCTCACCCCTCGCCGGCGAGCTCCCGCAGGATCTCCGGCCCGAGCGCGGTGACGTCACCGGCGCCCATGGTGATCACGACGTCGCCGTCGGTCGCGAGCGCGGCGATCGCCGCGGGTGTCCGCTCCCACGAGGGGGCTCGGTGCACCCGCCCGGCCGGCAACGTCACCGCGTCGGAGATGAGCGCCGGACCGACGCCGGGTTCGGGATCCTCCCGGGCACCGTAGACGTCGAGCACCATCACCTCGTCCGCCAGCGACAGCGACGCGCCGAACTCGGCGGCGAACAGCCGGGTGCGGGAGTACAGGTGCGGCTGGAACGCGACCAGGACGCGGCCGCGTCGCCCGTCGCGGACCGGCGCGGCCTCGCGGGCGGCGCGCAGGGTGGCGGCGACCTCGGTGGGGTGGTGAGCGTAGTCGTCGTAGACCGACACGCCGCGGGCGCGGCCCTTGAACTCGAACCGGCGCTGCACCCCGCCGAACCCGGCGAGGCCCTCCAGCAGCACGGCCGGGTCGGTCCCGACGGCGACGCCGGCGAGGAACGCACCGAGCGCGTTGAGGACCATGTGCTCGCCCGGGACGCCGAGGGTGAGCTCGTGCTCGGCGTCGCCGGTGCGGAACCGCGCACGGCAGCCGGTGCCGTCCGGGGTGAACTCGAGCAGCCGGGCGTCGTGCGGGCCGGTCGCGGTGCGGCCGTAGCGCAGCACGGTGACGCCCGACTCCTCCGCCCGCACCGCGACCTCGGCGGACCCCGGGTCGTCGGCGCAGGCGACCAGCGTGGCGCCGGGGACGAGCCGTTCCAGGAACCGCTCGAACACCGCCCGGTAGGCGGCCTCGTCGCCGTGGTGGTCGAGGTGGTCGGGCTCGACGTTGGTGACGATCGCGACCGACGGGGCGAACGCGGTGAACGAGCCGTCGCTCTCGTCGGCCTCGACGACGAACACGTCGCCGCTGCCGTGGTGGGCGCCCGACCCGGACACCGACAGGTCGCCGCCGATCGCGAACGACGGGTCGGCCCCGGCGTGCTGCAGGGCGACGGTGACCATCGACGTCGTCGAGGTCTTGCCGTGCGTCCCGGCGACGGCGACCAGCCGCCGTCCCTCGGTGAGCGCGGCCAGTGCGACCGCCCGGTGGACGACGTCGTAGCCGCGCTCGCGGGCGGCGGCCAGCTCCGGGTTGGTCTCCCGGATCGCGGTGGAGACGACCACGGTCGGCGGGGTCTCGCCGTCGTGGCGCAGGTGGCCGGCGTCGTGCCCGGTCTCGACGCGTGCGCCGAGCGCGCGCAGCGCGGTGACCGTGCGGGAGTCCCGCGCGTCGGACCCGGAGACGGTCGCTCCGCGGGCGAGCAGGATCCGCGCGATCCCGCTCATCCCGGCGCCGCCGATCCCGATGAGGTGGACGTGGTCGGAGAGCACGCTCACCGGCCCGCCACCTCCATGACGATGCGGGCGATCCTCTCGTCGGCCTCGCCGTGCCCGGCGGCGCGGGCGCGGCGGCCCATCGCGAGGGCCAGGTCGGGGTCGGTGAGCATCGGCATCAGCTCGTCGATCGCGCGGTCGCCGTTCATGTCCTCGTCCTGCACGAGCTTGCCGCCCCCGGCCTCGACGACCGGGCGGGCGTTGAGCGCCTGCTCACCGTTGCCGTGCGGCAGCGGCACGTACACCGCGGGCAGCCCGACGGCGGTGAGCTCGGCGACGGTGGTCATGCCGGACCGGCCGAGGACGACGTCCGCGGCGGCGTAGGCGAGGTCCATCCGCTCGATGTAGGGCACCGGCACGTAGCCGGGCCGCGGGTCGGCGGGGGTGCCGTTCTTCCCGTACGCGTGCAGGACCGAGATGCCCCGCTCGGTGAAGGCGGGCAGGGACTCGGCGACCGCGTCGTTCAGGGTCCGGGCGCCCTGGGAGCCGCCGAAGACCAGCAGCACCGGTCCGTGCGGCGGGAGGTTGAAGTGCGTCCGGGCCTCCGGCCGCAGCGACGCCCGGTCCAGAGTGGTGATCGAGCGGCGCAGCGGCATCCCGACCACCTCCTCGTTCGCGAGTCCGGTGCCGGGCACCGCGACGCAGACGGCGGAGGCGAACCGCGCACCGACCTTGTTCGCGAGCCCGGCGCGGGCGTTCGCCTCGTGCACGACGATCGGCACCCGGCCGCGGGCGCCGAGGTAGGCGGGCAGCGAGACGAACCCGCCGAACCCGACGACGACGTCGGCCTCGGCCGCCTCGAGCACCTCACGGACCCGCTTCACCGCGCCCCGGACGTTGCCGGGGAGCTTGAACAGGTCGGCGGTGGGCTTGCGGGGCAGCGGCACCGGCGGGATCAGCTCGAGCGGGTAGCCGCGGGCCGGGATCAGCTGGGTGTCGAGGCCCTTCTCGGTGCCGAGCGCGGTGACCCGGGCTCCCGGGACGAGCCGCCGGATCGCGTCGGCGACGGCCAGCGCGGGCTCGATGTGCCCGGCCGACCCACCCCCGGCGACGACGACCGACAGGCCGCCCCGCACCGGCGCCGGCGCCTGCTCCCCCGCGGGTCGCGTGGTGGCGGGGCCGAAGGTGCGGGTCGCGTCGGGGCCGGTGGGTCCGGGCACGCCGGGCCCGGGCACGCCGTCGCCCTGCGGGTTCTGCTGCGGGCCGTTCGGCTGGGGGCCGGGTCCCTGGGGGCCGGGTCCCTGGAGGCCGTGCGGCTGCGGGCCGCCGGGGCCCTGGGGGGCACCCGGGCCCTGCGGTCCGGGGGTGACCGGACCACCGGGGCCCTGCCGGCCGGGTGCACCGGGTCCGCCGGGGCCGTACGGGCCGGGGGTGGCCGGACCGAACCCGCCCGGGCCGACCGGGCGGAACGGGCCGGTTCCCGCGGGACCCGGGCGGCCGGGGCCCGCGTACCCGGGCCCCTGACGTGCGGGGCCCTGCTGACCCGGCGCCTGCGATCCGGGACCCTGCGGACGCGGGCGGGCGGTGCCCGGGCCCTGTGCTCCGGGGCCCTGCTGTCCGGGGCCCTGCTGTCCGGGGCCCTGCTGTCCGGGGCCCTGCTGTCCGGCGGCGGGGTGGTGCGGGCCGGTGCCGGTCAGGGCGTTCGGGCCCGCGGGGCCGGGACGCCCGAACTGCTGCGGGCCGGGGCCACCGGGGACGGGGCCGTGGGGACCGGCGCCGGGACGTCCGGGCGCGTACGGACCGGGGGCGAACCTGCCGTGCGGGGGTACCGGGCCACGGGGACCGGTCGCCGACAGCGCGCCCGGCTCGGGCCCGCTCTGCGGACCGGTGGCGGTGACGCCGGCGTGCTCACGCTCGCCGGGCTGCGCCGGGCGCTGCTGCGGGGCCGACGGGGTCCGGGCCTGCTGCCACCCGGTGCCCGACGGGGTGTCCGCCGAGGCGGCGGCCGGGAGCCCGGCGGCGTCGCCCGCGGGGTGCGCGACGGTCGGCGGTTCGCCGGCCGCCTGCTCCCGGCGGGCCGGGGTGGATCCGGTGGACTCCGGCCCCGGGGTCGCCGGGCCGGTCCGCCGGGGCTGCTGCGGGCCGGTCCGCTGCGGGGCGCTCCGCCCGGGGTCGGTCGCCGTGGGGTCCTCGGCCGCTGCGGTGTCCCGGCCGTCGGCGACGGGCTGCTGCGGGCCCGTCCCGGCGTCCGGTCCGGTCGTGTCGACCGGGTCCGGGCCGGTGGCGGCGACGGTGGGGCCGGTGTCCGTCCCCGGCGCGCCGGGGACGTGCGGCCCCGGACCGGCGGGTGCGGGGCCGGCGGTGGGGCCGTCCTCCCCCGGGCCGGTGCGCGGCACGCCGTTCGCCTGGGCGCCGGACCGGGTCGGGTCCGGGCCGCTGCGTCCGGTGCTCCCGCGGGGGGTGAACAGGTCGTCGGCCGCGCCGGGACGCGCCGGCATCGCTCCGGGCGGCACCGGTCCCCCGGGCCGGCGGCGCGGCAGGCCGCCCGGCTGCTGTCCGGCGTCGTCGGCGGGGCGCGGTGCGCCGTTCAGGCCGCGCGGGCCACCGTCCGGGGCGACGCCGTCCGGGCCGTGGGACACGCCGTTCGGGCCCTGCGGAGCACCCTGGTCCCCCTCGGCCGCGCCGCGCGGGACACCGTTGCCCGGTGCGCCGTTCCGGGAGCCGCCGTTGCGGGGGGCGCCGTTCTGCGGAGTGCCGTTCTGCGGAGTGCCGTTCTGCGGAGTGCCGTTGCGCGGGTCACCGTCGTGCGGGGCGTCGTGGCGGTCGGCACCGTTGCGTGCGACGCCGTTCCGCGGGCCGTCGGTGCGCGGGCCGTCGTGGCGGTCGGCGCCGTCGGGCCCGAGGTCCTCGTGCGCGGCGCCGTTCGCCGGCCGGGCCGCGCCGCGGTCGCCGTGCGCGACGCCGTTCGTCCCCTGCGGCCCGTCACCGCTGCGCGGGGCGCCACCCGGGCGGCGGGACTGCGCATGCGGGTCCCACCCGGTACCGGGCAACCGCTGCGGACCACGCGGACCCGGCTCGACGGACGGCTGCGACGCGGGGACCTGCGCCGACGCGGACTCCGGAGCAGCGGAGACACCGAACAGGTCCGCACCCGACGGGGACTCCGTGGGCCAGGCCGGGCGACCGCCCGTGCCGCCCGCCCCGTCCGGGGCGCCGAAGACCACACCGTCCGGCCGGACCTCGTGGGGCCCGGGGGCGCGGCCGCCCATGGTCGGACGCCGGCCGGGCTCCCGGCCCGAGCCGGTGCCGTCGTTCCCGCCGGTCTGATCCGTACCCGTCACGCTCTCGTGCCCCTTGCGTCGTCCGTCGTGTCCGCTCCCACCCGGAGTGGGAGCGCCCTAACGCGCCGCCCACCGCGACACCGGTGCCGGTGCGCGGTAGGGCTGCGGCAACGGCAGGCGCAGCAGCTTCGCCAGCCGCCCCTGCCCGTCCTTCCGGAGCGCGGCGACCGCCTCCGGCTCGTGCCGGGCCGCGTTCGTGAGCAGCCCGAACAGGAACATGGTCACCACCAGCGAGGAACCGCCGGAGGAGATCAGCGGGAGCTGCAGCCCGGTCACCGGCAGCAGTCCCACGACGTACCCGATGTTGATCGACGCCTGCACGACCATGCCCGCCGTCGACGTCGCGACGACGATCCGCAGCCACGGGTCGGTGTTGCGGGCGGCGATCCGCATGCCGGTGTAGGCCAGCGTCGCGAAGAGCGCGAGTACCGCACCCGCGCCGACCAGGCCCAGCTCCTCGCCGATGATCGCGAAGATGAAGTCGTTGTGGGCGTTGGGCAGGTAGTCCCACTTCGCCCGGCCCTGACCGAGACCGACGCCGAACAGGCCGCCGTCGGCGAGCGCGTACAGCGCCTGCGTCGCCTGGTAGGCCGGGCCCAGCGGGTCCGCCGACGACGACAGGAACGCCGTGATCCGGCTGGCCCGGTACCCGGCGGTCAGCCCGAGGATCACCGCGCCGGCCAGGCCGCCGCCCGCGATCAGCGCGAGCAGCTTCACCGGGGCGCCGCCGAAGTACAGCAGCGCCAGCATGATGATCCCGACCGAGATCGTCATGCCGAGGTCGGGCTCCAGGACGAGCAGCGTGAAGATCACCAGCGTCACCGGGACGACCGGGTTGAGGGCGTGCTTCCAGCGGTGCATCACGGCACGGCGGGCGGCGAGCACGTGGGCGCCCCACAGCGTCAGCGCGATCTTCACGCCCTCCGACGGCTGCAGCGAGACCGGCCCGAACGCGAACCAGGACCGGGCGCCGCCGCGCAGCGCACCGATCCCCGGGATCAGCACCAGGACCAGCGCGACCAGGCCGATGATCAGCAGCACCGGTGCCGCGGCGCGCAGGCGACGCGGGGGGACCCGCAGGCCCACGTAGAACAGCACCAGCCCGACCGCGCAGAACATCAGCTGACGGGTGAACACCGAGTACGACGAGCCGTCGCCGACCGACGACGCGGACAGCACCATCACCAGCCCGAACAGGGTCAGCAGCCCGAAGACGCCGAGGATCAGGTGCAGCGAGGTCAGCGGGCGGCGCAGCCAGCGCCGCAGCCGCCGCACGGCCCCGCGGGTGCCGGTCACGGCGGCCTGGCCGAGCGTGCGGTCCGGCGCGGCCGGGCTCACCGGGACACCCCGGCGGCGGCCAGGCCGGCGACGGCGGCGGCGAACGCGTCGCCGCGGTGGGCGTAGTCGCGGAACTGGTCCATCGAGGCGGCCGCCGGGGCGAGCAGCACGACGTCGCCGGGGCGGGCCAGGCCGGATGCGCGGCGGACCGCGGCCGGCATCGGGTCCTGCGGGTCGGAGGGCGCCATCGGACCATCGTGTCCCGGCGCGACCTCCTCGACCGGGAGGCCGGGCGCGTGTCGCGTCAGCGCCTCGACGATCGGTGTCCGGTCCGTCCCGATCACGACGATCCCCGCCAGCCGCTCGGCGTGCGCGGCGGCGAGCCTGCCGAGCTCGGCCGGGTCGACCCCCTTGAGCAGCCCGCCGACCACCCAGACGGCGCGGGCACCGGGCCGCCGGGCGGCGACGGCGGCCAGCGCGGCCCCGGCGGCGTGCGGGTTGGTCGCCTTGGAGTCGTCGAGGTAGGTGACACCGGCGTGCTCGCCGGCCGGGGCGCTGCGGTGCGGGCCGGGGGTGAACGCCGCCAGGGCGGCGCCGATGTGCTCCGGGTCCACACCGTGCGCGCGGGCCAGCGCGGCCGCGGCGAGCGCGTCGGTGATCCCGGGCGGCCCCGGGGGGACGACGGCGTCGGCCGCCAGCAGAGCCCCGCCGCCGAACGCGCGGTCGGTCAGCACCCCGTCGGCGACGCCGAGCTGGTCCGGTCCGGGCGGGCCGAGGGTGACCCCGACGCGTCGCGGCGCCGGGGACTCCCCGAGCAGCCGTGCGGCCACGGGGTCGTCGACCCCGCCGACCGCGACGTCACCCAGCAGCGCGCGTGCCTTGGCCGCGGCGTAGGCGTCCGTCCCGCCGTGCCAGTCCAGGTGGTCCTCGGCGACGTTGAGCACCACGCCCGCGGCCGGGCGCACCGACGGCGACCAGTGCAGCTGGAAGCTCGACAGCTCGACCGCGAGCACCGCGTGGCCCTCCGCGACCGCGGTGACCACCGGGTGGCCGATGTTGCCGCAGGCGACGGCGTCGACCCCGGCGCGCGCGAGGATCGCGGCGAGCATCTCGGTGGTGGTGGTCTTGCCGTTGGTGCCGGTCACGACCAGCCACGACGGCGGTGTGTCGCGCAGCGCGCCGAGCCGCCAGGCGAGCTCGGGCTCCCCGATGACCTCGACGCCGAGCCCGGTGGCCTCGGCGACCAGCGGGTGGTCCGGCCGGCGCCCGGGCGAGGTGACGACGGTGCGGACCCCCTCGGGGATCCCGCCGCCACGCCACGGCTCGACGCCGTCGGGCAGCGCGGCCAGCGCGTCGGCGCGGTCGTCGGACAGGAGCACCCGGGCCCCCGCATCCACCAGGGCCGTCGCGGCCGCGAGACCGGAGACACCGGCCCCCGCGACCAGGACCGGGTCCCCGCCGAACGGGCGGCTCACCCGGAACCCGACATGGACAGCCACTCGGAGTAGAAGATGCCCAGCCCCATCGCCGCGCAGATCGCGGCGAGCAGCCAGAACCGGATGATGACGGTCGTCTCGGCCCATCCGGCGAGCTCGAAGTGGTGGTGGAACGGCGCCATCCGGAACAGCCGGCGGCGCGAGGTGCGGAACACGATGATCTGCAGCGACACCGACAGCGCCTCGACGACGAACACGCCGCCGATGACGACGAGCAGCAGCTCGGTGCGGGTCACCATGGACAGCCCGGCGAGCAGGCCGCCCAGCGCGAGCGACCCGGTGTCGCCCATGAAGATGCGGGCCGGGGCGGCGTTCCACCAGAGGAACCCGATGCAGCCGCCCATCGCGGCGGCGGCGACCAGGCCGACGTCGAGCGGGTCGCGGACCTCGTAGCAGCCCGCGGTCGCGGCGATCGCGCAGTTGTTGCGGAACTGCCAGAACGCGATGATCACGTAGGTGCCGAGCACCATCGCGGCGGTACCGGCGGCCAGGCCGTCGAGGCCGTCGGTGAGGTTCACCGCGTTCGACCAGGCGGCGACGATCAGGTTGCACAGCAGCACGAACCCGACGACGCCGAAGCTCAGCACCGTGATGTCGCGGACGAACGACAGGCTCTCCGAGGCGGGCGCGAGGTTGCGCTCGTTCACGAAGCGCACCGCGAGCACACCGAAGATCGTCGCGGTCAGGACCTGGCCGACGATCTTGGAGGTCTTGTTCAGTCCGAGGTTGCGCTGGCGACGGATCTTGAGGAAGTCGTCGAGGAACCCGACGACGCCCAGCGCGGTGGTCAGGAACAGCACCAGCAGCGCCGAGGCCGTGATCGGCTCCCGGGTGAACGCGTGCGAGCCCAGGTAGCCCACCCAGATGGCGAGCAGGATCGCCACGCCGCCCATCGTCGGCGTACCGCGCTTGGACTGGTGGCTCTGCGGGCCCTCCTCGCGGATCTCCTGCCCGAAGCCCTGCCGCGCGAAGAAGCGGATCAGGTACGGGGTGAGCAGGATCGACACCGCGAGCGCGAGACCCGCGGCCAGGAACAGGCCCCTCACCGGCACACCATTCCCTCGGTCGTCAGCAGGCCGGCGGCGAGCCGCTCCAGCCCGGCGCTGCGGGAGGCCTTGACCAGCACGACGTCGCCGGGCCGGGTCCGCTCCCGCAGCAGGGTCAGGGCGGCGGGCACGTCGGCGACGTGCTCGGCGCCGGGCCCGTAGTCGGGTGCGCCGACGGCGACCACCCGGGCCCCGGCGGCGCGGGCGTTCTCCGCTGCCGCGGCGTGCTCGGCGGCCGCGCCGTCGCCGATCTCGGCCATCGGGCCGAGCACCGCCCAGGCCCGGCGGTCCGGGCCGGCGATCTGCCCGAGCGCGGTGATCGCGGCGCGGACGGACTCGGGGTTGGCGTTGTAGGCGTCGTTGACGACGGTCACCCCGTCGGCGCGGTCGGTGACCTCCATCCGCCAGCGCGACGCCGGTGTCGCGGCGGACAGCGCCGCCGCGATCCCGTCCGGGGTGCCGCCCAGCTCGAGGGCGACCGCGGCGGCGGCGAGCGCGTTGGAGACCTGGTGCTCCCCCACCAGCCGCAGCGCGACGTCGGCCGACCCGGCCGGGGTGACCAGCCGGAACGACGCCCGGCCCGCGGTCAGGGTGACGTCGGTGGCCCGCACGTGCGCGTCCGCGGCGCGTCCGAAGGTGACGACCCGGGCGGGGGTGCGGGTCGCCATGGCGGCGACCAGCTCGTCGTCGGCGTTGAGGACGGCGACGCCGCCCCGCCCGCCGGGCAGGTCACCCGGTGGCAGCGCCTCGACGAGCTCGCCCTTCGCCGTGGCGATCGCGGCGCGGGAGCCGAACTCGCCGAGGTGGGCGGAGCCGACGTTGAGGACGACCCCGATCCGCGGTGGCGCGACCGCGCACAGCGCGGCGATGTGGCCGATCCCGCGGGCGGAGAACTCCAGCACGAGGTTGCGGGTGCCCGCGTCCGCGCGCAGCGCCGTGTACGGCGTCCCGAGCTCGTTGTTGAACGACTCCGGCGGCGCGACGGTCGGCCCCAGCGGGGACAGCACCGCGGCCAGCAGGTCCTTGGTGGAGGTCTTGCCCGCCGACCCGGTCACGCCGACGACGGCGAGGCCCGGCAGGGCGCCCAGCACGTGCCGGGCGAGGCGCCCCAGCCCGGCCAGGACGGCGGCGCCGGTCCCGTCGGGGTCGACCGCACCGAGGTAGGTGTGGCTGTCGCGGACCTCGACCGGCGGCACGACGACCGCGGGGGCGTCGACCTCGCGGCCCGCCAGCACCGCGGTCGCACCGCGGGTGACGGCCTGCGCGGCGAAGTCGTGGCCGTCGGCCCGCTCCCCCGGCAGCGCCAGGAACAGCCCGCCCGGCCCGACCCTCCGGGAGTCGAACTCGACGGCGGTGACCGGCACGGCGGCGGCCTCCTCGTCGATGCGGTGCAAGCGGCCGCCGGTCACGGCCGCGATCTCCGCCGGCGTCATCTCGATCATCGCCCGCTCGCCTCCACCGGTCCGATCCGTCCTCCTGCCCGTGCGCGGTCCGTGCCGGGTGCCGGCACGCCCTGCCCTGCCGCCCCGCGGCGCGTCACGTCGCCGCCCGGATCGCCGCCACCAGCTCGTCGGTGTCGTCGAACGGGTACTTGACGCCGTTGATCTCCTGGCCGGCCTCGTGGCCCTTGCCGGCGACCACCACCGCGTCGCCCGGGCGGGCCGAGCGGACCGCGTAGACGATCGCGCTGCGCCGGTCGCCGATCTCGATGACGTCACCGCGGGCGGGCTCGCCGAACGCGCCGTCGAGCATCGCGCGGCGGATCGCGCCGGGCTCCTCGCTGCGGGGGTTGTCGTCGGTCACGACGAGCACGTCGGACCGGATCGCGGCCGCGGCGCCCATCAGCGGGCGCTTGCCGGTGTCGCGGTCCCCGCCGCAGCCGAGCACGGTGATCACCCGCGCGTGCGGGCGGACCTGGCGGCGCAGCGCGTCCAGCAGCGCGGCGACGGCGGCCGGCTTGTGCGCGTAGTCGACCACGCCCAGCCAGGGCTGACCGGCGTCGACGCGCTGCATCCGGCCCGGCACCGACGCCCGGGCGAACCCGGCCGCGGCCACCTCGGGGTCGATCCCGTCGGCGTCGAGCACGGCCAGCGCGACGAGCGCGTTCGCGACGTTGTAGCGGCCGGGCAGGCTCAGCGTGACCGGCACCGCGAGCCCGCCGGGGCCGACCGCGGTGAAGGTCTGGGTGCCGTCGGGGTGGGCGGTGAGGTCGCGGACCGTCCAGGTGGCGGGCGCGCCGCGCGGGTCGGAGGAGACGGTGACCGCGTCCCGGTGGCGGGCCGCCAGCCGGCGGCCCCACTCGTCGTCGACGCAGACGACGCCGTGCCGCGCGGCCTCCACGCCCGCCCCGCCGCCGCCGAACAGCCGGGCCTTGGCCTCGAAGTAGTCGGTCATCGTGGGGTGGAAGTCCAGGTGGTCCTGGGACAGGTTGGTGAAGGCCCCGGCCGTGAACCGGGACCCGCCGACCCGGCCGAGCGCGAGCGCGTGACTGGAGACCTCCATGGCCACGTCGGTCACGCCGGCCTCGACCATGACCGCGAACAGCGCCTGCAGGTCCGGTGCCTCGGGGGTGGTGAACGCGCTGGGCAGTGCCCGGGCCGGGTGGCCGGGGACCTGGACCCGGGTCCGCACGGTGCCGAGCAGACCGGTGGCCCTCCCGGCGGCGGTCAGGCCCGCCTCCAGCAGGTGGGCGACGGTCGTCTTGCCCGAGGTGCCGGTCACGCCGAGCACCCGCAGACGGGCGGTGGGCTCGCCGTAGACGGCGGCCGAGACCGGGCCGAGGACCTCGCGCGGGTTCGGGTGCACCAGCACCGGGAGCCGGGAGTGCCGGATCTCGGCGCGGTCCGCGCCCGCGCCGTCGGTGAGGATCGCGCCGGCGCCCGAGGCGACGGCCTGTGCGGCGAAGTCGGCGCCGTGGGCGCGGGCGCCGGGCAGGGCCGCGAACAGGTCGCCGGGGCGCACCGAGCCCGCCCGCAGGGTGGCGCCGGTGACGGTGTGCGGTCCGGCCGCGGGGTCGAGCAGCGGGCCGGGCCCGCTGCCCGCGGTGCGCGGGTTCAGCTCGGCGCCGGCAAGCCGCCTGAGCAGGGCGACGTCGACCGGGCGCACCTGCGACGGGCGGTCCGGCAGCGACTCGAGGGATCCCGCCACGTCACCCGTCCCCGTCCGGTCGCCCTGCACACCACCCGGCCCGCCGCCGAGCGCGGATCCGCCGGCGCTCCGGGAGCGGGCGGTGGCTGCGGTGTGGAGGTCGGGCACAGGGCCGGAGGTTACCGACCGCCGCGGGCCGCCCCTCGTCCCGGTCAGGCGCCCGCGACCGCTCGCGGAGGCGGTCGCGGCGGGCGGCGGAACGACGACCGGCACACGGTCGTCCGACGAGCCGGATACGGCCATCCGGCGCAGGTTCCGGGCCGGTGGGCGGCTCGTCGGGCGGGGTGCACGGCGGCCCGGACGGCACCCGTACGGGTGAGCAGTGGCCGGGACCGTCCGACGCAGCCGGACCGCACCCGGCCGCGCCGTCACCTGATCTGCAGGGTCTGCACCGGCTGCGGCACGGTCTGGACCGGCACGGCGTCGCGCTGGGCCAGGTAGGAGGCGATGTCGTGGAACAGCGGCGCCGCGCTCGTCCCGCCCTTCGGGGCGTCGAGCATGATCCCGATCACGAACCGCGGGTCCTGGGCCGGGAGCATCCCGGCGAAGGTGATCCAGTACTGGGAGCGCGAGTAGGCCCCGGTCGCCGGGTCCACCTGCTGGGCGGTGCCGGTCTTGCCCGCCACCTCGTAGCCGGGCACGGCGGCGGCGGGCCCGGTTCCGGACTGGCCGTGCGCCTTCTGGGTGACGGCGGTGAGCATCGTCCGCAGGGTCTGCGCGGTCTGCGGCGACATCACCTGCACCGGCTCGGGCGCCTCGGTCGGCACCCGGACGCCGTCCGGGCCGGTCGTCGCGGCGACGATCCGCGGCGGGACCCGGACGCCGTCGTTGGCGATGGCCTGGTACATCCCGGCCATCTGCAGGACCGTCATCGACAGGCCCTGCCCGATCGGCAGGTTGCCGAAGGTCGAGCCGGACCAGGTCGCACGGGCCGGGACCCGTCCGCCGCTCTCGCCGGGCAGCCCGACACCGGTCTTCTGCCCGATGCCCATCTTCGCGAGCATGTCCGAGAAGCGGTCCTCGCCGACCTTCTGCGCGGTCATCAGGGTGCCGACGTTGGAGGACTTCGCCAGCACGCCGGTCAGCGTGTAGCGGTCGACGCCGTGCGCCCAGGCGTCCTTGATCGTGCGGTCGGCGACCTCGATGCTGCCGGGCACGTCGAGCACGTCGTCGGGCTTGGCGACGCCGGCCTCCAGTGCGGCGGCCATGGTGACGACCTTGTTGACCGAGCCGGGCTCGAAGGGCGTGGTGACGCCCTTGTTGCCCAGCGAGTTCGGGTCCGCGGACAGCAGCTGGGCCGGGTCGAACGAGGTGTTGTCGGCGAGCGCGAGCACCTGCCCGGTGGCCCGGTCGAGGACGACGGCCGAGCCGCTGCGCGCCTCGGCGCGGCCCGCGTAGTCGGCGAGCATCCGCTGCACCTGGAACTGCAGGTCGGAGTCGATCGTCAGCTGCACGTCGGAGCCGGACACCGCGGCCTGCTCGGAGCGCACGCTGCCGGGGATGACGGTGCCGCTGCCCTCGGCGGTGTCGGCGATCTGGAAGCCGTCGCGACCGGCGAGCAGCCCGTCGTCGGAGGACTCCAGGCCGATCCGGCCGATCAGCTTCTGCGCGTCGGCGCTCCAGGTCGCGGCGCCGATGATGTTCGAGGCCAGCGTCCCGTTGGGGTACTGGCGCGCCTCGCGGCTCTCCTCGGCGATCTCCGGGAACTGTGTGCGCAGGTCACGGGCGGGCCCGGGGTCGACCGCGGTGGCCATCACGACGTAGCCGCGGTCGCTGTTCAGCGCCCGCTTCAGCTCCTCGGGGTCGCCGTGGGTCACCGCGGCGACGGCGTCGGCCATCCGGTTCTTGTAGGCGACCGCGTCCGCGCCCTTGGTGGTGTTGATCAGGCGCGGGTTGGTGACGAGCGCCTTGGACTCGGTGGAGAACGCCAGCACGGCGCCGTTGCGGTCGCTGATCGCGCCGCGCTCGGCCGGGATGACGATCCGGCTGGCGCGCTGCTTCTCCGCGTCCGCGGTCAGCGTGCCCGCCTGCACCGTCTGGACGACGACGAGCTTCGCCCCGGACACCAGCAGCAGGGCGGCCAGCGCCACCCAGGCCAGGCGCAGCCGGAACCGTGGGTCGTCGGCCGGGGACCGGCGCCGGCCGCCCCGCGGACCCTGCCCCCGCGGCCGGGGGCGCGGCGGCGCGTAGACCATCAGTTCCCGCCCGCCGCCCGGGTGTCGGCCGGGACCTCGTGCTCGGTGCCCTCACCGGCACCGGCGGCGCCACCCGCGGCGGCGCCCGGAGCGGCGTCACCGCCCTCGGCCGCCGGGTCGGTGGTGGCCGCGCCCGGCTGCTGCGCCTGCTGCGCGGGCGGGGCCGGTGCGTCGGCGGCGGGCGGGGCGGGCGGCGCCGCGGCGACGGCGGCACTCGGCTCCCCGACGACGTCGACGCGTCCGTCCGGTGCGACGACCAGGCGTGCCGGGTCGGTCACCCGGACCATGCCCTGGGCCGCGGCGCGGTCGGCGAGCGAGCCGGGGCTCTGCAGCACCGTGACCTCCTTGCGGAGCGCCTCGGACTGCTCGGTGAGCGACGCGGTCCGCTCCCGGGCCGCCTGCAGCGCGTAGGAGTCGGCCGCCGCGGCGGTCGACAGCCACAGCGTCGCGATCAGGCCCGAGACCAGCAGGACCATCACGACCAGCACGAACTTCGCGCGGCCGGTGTTCTCCCTGGCCGCGCTGCGGCGGCGCTGGTCGGCCACCCGTCGGGCGTCGCCGGGGCCGCGCTGGGCCGGGATCCGCGGAGGTGCCGCGGTACGACGGCTCTGGCGGGTGTCGGGCCGTGCCCGGCCACCGCCCGGGGTGCCCGGGCGCTCGATGACGGGTGTGCTCATCGGGGGTTCCTGCCTCTCCGCCGTGCCGGTGCTGCCTGCGTGCTCGGGTCCGTGCCACGGGTGCTCACGGCCCGTCCTCCACGCGTTCCGCCGCGCGCAGCCGTACCGGGGCGGCCCGGGGGTTGCGGGCGATCTCGGGGTCGGACGCCTGCTCGGAGCCCCGGCTGAGCAGCCGGAACTCCGGTCCGTGTCCGGGGAGCTCCACCGGCAGGTCCACCGGGGTCCGCGAGCGGACGCGCTCGGCGAGCACGCGCTTGGTGATCCGGTCCTCCAGCGAGTGGTAGGACAGGACGACGATCCGCCCGCCCGGGGCGAGCGCGTCCAGTGCCGCGGGCAGCGCGTCGCGCAGGACCTCGAGCTCGCGGTTCACCTCGATGCGCAGGGCCTGGAAGGTCCGCTTCGCCGGGTGCCCGCCGGTGCGTCGGGACGCGGCCGGGACCACGCCGTAGAGCAGCTCGACGAGCTCGGTGCTGCGGGTGAACGGGCGCTTCTCCCGGGTCCGGACGATCGCGTTGGCGATCGGTCCGGCGAACCGCTCCTCGCCGTACTCCCGCAGGATCCGGCGCAGCTCGCCGGCGGTGTAGGAGTTCAGGACGTCGGCGGCGGTCGGCCCGGTGGTCGGGTCCATCCGCATGTCGAGGTCGGCGTCGCGGGAGTAGGAGAAGCCGCGGGCGTCCTCGTCGAGCTGGAGCGAGGAGACGCCCAGGTCGAACAGGATGCCGTCGGCGGCGGACACGCCCGCCTGCTCCAGCGCGCCGGCGACGTCGTCGTAGACGGTGTGCACCCGGTGCAGCCGGTCGCCGTAGGCGGCCAGCCTGCGGCCCGCGAGCTCGAGGGCCTGCGGGTCGCGGTCCATGCCGACGACGGTCAGCCGGGGGTGCGCGGCCAGCAGCGCCGCCGCGTGGCCGCCCATGCCGAGGGTGGCGTCCACGTAGACGGCGTCGCGGTCGCGCAGTGCGGGGTCGAGCAGCTCGGAGACGCGCTCCAGCAGGACCGGGGTGTGCCGGTCACCGGGCGCGCGCTCGTCGCGCGGGGTGGCGCCGTCGCCGGAAGTACCGTCCACGTCCCACCCCCCGGTGCGCCGTCCGTCCCCGTGTGGTGCGTGCGTGTCGTGCGGGCCGCCGGTGCGGCGGCCGTACCCGGTCCCGGCCACGGGGGCCGGGACCGGGTGGGTCGATGTCCGTGGGTGTGGCGTGCCGGCTCCCACAACCGGTCCGCTCCACGCCCGAAGACGCGCGGGCGCCACCGCGCCACCCGAACTCCCCAGTCGGGGTGGGCGCCGGCGCCGTCCCCACCCGGGGGCCGTGCCGAGACGGACCTGGCACCGGGGAAGGTGTGCCAGGGCCGACTCGATCACGGCACCCGGGTCGGGGCGGCGACGGTGGTGTCGTCCGCTGTCGGTCGTGCTGTCCTGCTCAGGTACTGCCGCCGTCCGTCGTCCCGCCCGCCAGCGGAACTCAGAACAGCCCGGGCAGAACCTCCTCCTGGGCCTTGGCGAACTCGTCCTCGTGCCGCTCCTGGTACTCCTGCCAGGCCTGCGCGTCCCAGATCTCGGCGCGCGTGAACGCGCCGATCACCACGCAGTCCTTGGACAGTCCGGCGTACCGGCGCAGCTCGGACTGGATCGCGATCCGGCCCTGGCCGTCGGGGTTCTGCTCGTCGGTGCCCGAGAAGAGGTTCCGCTGGAACACCCGCGCCGACTCGTTCGTCAGCGGGGCCGCGGCGATCTTGCGCGCCATCTCGGTGAAGGCGTCACGGGTGAACACGTAGAGGCAGTGGTCCTGCCCTTTCGTGATCATGCAGCCGCCTCGCAACTCGTCGCGGAATTTCGCGGGCAGCGTGAGCCGCCCCTTGTCGTCCAGCTTCGGGGTGTAGGTGCCGAGGAACACCGACCCCACCTCCACCTGGGACCCCTGTTCGCCCCAGCGATCACCACACTACCCCACACTCACCCACCGTCAACCCGAGACGGGTGGATCTTCGACCGTTCATCCGATGTTTTCCCAGGTCAAGGACGGTGGGGCGCGGTGGGGGCACGCGACGCGCCACCCGGTCGCGCGACGCCCGGAGGCCGTTTCCGGCCGCTCCGGCCGCACCTGCGCCCCACCGCTCCCCCACCGGCGTCGTCCCAGGTCAGGGACGGTTTCCGATGTTTTCCCAGGTCAAGGACGGTGGGGCGCGGTGGGGGGATCGACGGACGCGCGGTGGAGCGGCGTGGGGAACCACCGTGGGGCGCCGTGGGGGGACCTCGTGGGGGACCTCCCGCCCGGGGCCGCCGGCGAGCCCCGGAGCGCTCCGCGTCCGGCCGTACGGAGCAGCGGGGCGAGGCGGGTGGCGGCGCCCGGTCCCGATCGGGGGACGTTTGACAGACTGGGGTCACCCGAGCCGTCTCCTGAGGAGGCCCGTTGTCGTCGAGCGCGCCGTCCGCGCCCTCCGTGCCACCCGTCCCGTCGCCGTCCGGTGGTCCCCTCCGCCGGGCCGAGGCCAGCGGTGCGCACCCCGGTTACGCGCCCGAGCCGATGGACGCCGTCGCCGTCGCCGACGCGGCGGGCCGGATCGCCGCCGCGATGGCCCGGATCATCGTCGGCAAGCCCGACACCATCCGGCTGGCCCTGGTCGCGATGCTCGCCGAGGGGCACCTGCTCGTCGAGGACGTGCCGGGCGTCGGCAAGACCACGCTGGCCAAGGCACTCGCCCGGGCCGTCGACGGGGCGGTGAGCCGGGTGCAGTTCACCCCGGACCTGCTGCCCGGCGACATCACCGGCTCGTCGGTCTACAACCGGCAGACCTCGGAGTTCGAGTTCCGGCCCGGCCCGGTGTTCGCCAACGTCGTGATCGCCGACGAGATCAACCGTGCGTCGCCCAAGACCCAGTCGGCACTGCTGGAGTGCATGGCCGAGCACCAGGTCACCGTCGACGGCGGCACCTACCCGCTGGGTGACCCGTTCATGGTCGTCGCCACCCAGAACCCGGTGGAGATGGACGGCACCTACCCGCTCCCCGAGGCCCAGCAGGACCGGTTCACGATCCGCGTCTCGGTCGGCTACCCCGACCCGGCGGCCGAGCTGGCGATGCTCGAGGAGCACGGCTCGACCGACCCGCTGGAGCGGCTGCGGCCGGTGACCGACCTGCGCACGCTGCGGTCGATGATCGCCGGGGTCCGCGGCCTGCACACCGCGGCGGAGGTGCGCCGCTACTGCGTCGAGGTCGTCGGGGCGACGCGACGGCTGCCCGAGGTCCGCCTCGGCGCGTCGCCGCGCGCGACCCTGCACCTGCTGCGGGCCGCCCGCGCCTGGGCGGCGACCGCCGGGCGCGGCTACGTCGTGCCCGACGACGTCCAGGCCGTGGCCGTCCCCGTCCTCGCGCACCGGCTGGTGCTGGGCCCCGAGGGGGTCGCGGCCCGCCGGACACCGGCGGACCTGGTGCGGGCCGCCGTCGCGCGGGTCGCGGTGCCGTCCCCGCCGCGGGGCTGAGATGGCGCCGACCGCGCCGCCGTCCGGGCCACCGGCTCCCACCGAGCCCGGTGCCCCGGCGGCACCCGGGTCGTCGGCGCCGCTCGCGGCCGGCGGCGCGCCGCGCCGGGAACGGCGGGCCGGGCTGACCGTGCGCGGGCGCTGCCTGCTCGCCGGCGGCGCCGCGATGGTCGTCTCGGCGATCGCGCTCGACGAGCGCGACCTCGTCCGGATCGGCGCGTTCGTGCTGTTCCTGCCGCTGCTGGCACTCGTCGTCGCGCTGCGGTCGCGCCGCTCGCTGCAGGTCGGGCGCACCCTGGAGCCGGCGCGGCTGGAGGCGGGCAGCGGCGGCACGGTGCTGCTGCGGATCGCCGGCGGCGCCCTGCTGGGCGCACTGCGGATCGCCGACCACGTGCCCGACGCCGCCGGTCCCGCCGACCGTTACCCGCCGCGGTTCACCGTGCACCGGCTCGGCCGGCGCGGTGCCCGGGTCGGCTACCCGGTGCGGCCCGCGGTCCGCGGCGCGTACCGGATCGGTCCGCTGCGCGGTCGCGGCACCGACGCGCTCGGCCTCGCCGAGTTCCGCCACGACCTGCTCCCCGCCGACCGGCTGCTGGTCCTCCCCCGGGTCACCCCGCTGACCGGGCGCCCGGCCCTGACCTCCACCGCCGCCGGGCGCGGCGCCGAGGGCGGCAGCCGTCCCGGCCCCGGCACCCCGGACGTGCTGATCCGCCCCTACCGCCAGGGCGACGAGCTGCGCCGTGTGCACTGGCGCTCCAGCGCCCGGCGCGACGAGCTGATGGTCCGCCTCGACGACCGTCCCGACCCGTCCGGGGTGACCCTGCTGATCGACCGGCGCGACAGCGCCCACCGCGGGCACGGGCCCGCCTCCAGCCTGGAGTGGGCGGTGGCGTTCACCGCGAGCGTCGCGGTGCACCTGCTGCAGCGCGGCGAGGCCGTCGCGCTCGTCGACGAGTCCGGCGAGGCCGTCGGCGACGTGCCGCCCGGTGTGACCGGTGCGGACGCCGTCCCCCCGCGGCTGGAGTCGCTCGCGGTGCTGCGGCCCTCGGCGAGCACCGGGTTCACCGCGCCCGGCCCCGGGCCCGGGCACCCGGAGGGTGTGCTCGCGGTGCTCGGCGGGACCGCGCCGCAGGACGTCACCGCGCTGGTCTCGGCCTGGCCGCGCGGCGGGCACGCCGTCGTCCTCGACGTCGACACCTGGTCGGCCGCGACGCGGTCCCGCCCGGCGTCGGTCGCGGCGGCCGCGCTCCGCCGTGCCGGGTGGCACGCCACCGTCGTCACCTCCGACATGACCGTCCAGCGGGCCTGGGCGGACGCCTGCGGCTCGCCCGGTATCGCGGGGGCGACCGGATGAGCGCGCCGACCCGGCCCCCCGTCCGGCCCGCGCCGCAGCCCGCCGCGCCCGTCCCCGATGCCGCACCCGCGGGCCGGACGCCGGGTGCCCCGGCCTGGACGGTCGTGCTGGGACCGGTCGCGACGGTCGTCGCGGTGCTGCTCGCCGGGACGGCGATGAGCTCGGTCGTGCAGGGCGCGACCTGGTTCGCCCACGCCGCCGTCGCGGTCGTGCTGGTCTCGCTGGTCGGCGGCCTGCTGCTGCCGCTGCGGGCCTGGCTGGTCGCGCCCGGCCAGCTGCTGGCCCTGGTCCTGCTGGTGACCGCGTGGTTCACCGGCAGCGGCGTGCTCGGGGTGCTCCCCGGGCCGTCGGCGTTCGGCGAGCTGTCGGGCCTGCTCGGCGGGGCCGGGCAGCAGATCGACAGCGGGCTGCCGCCGGTCGCGGCGAGCCCGGAGATCCTGCTGCTGGTCACCCTCGGGTTCGGCACGATCGCGATCGCGGTGTTCGGGCTCGCGGTGACCGTGGCCGCCCCGGCCGCGGCCGGGGTGCCGCTGCTGGTGGTGTTCGCGGTGCCGACGGCGCTGCAGCCGGACCTGCTGCCCTGGTGGACCGTGGTCGCGGCGACGCTCGGCTACGGCGTGCTGCTGCTCCTGCGCCCGGACCGGCTGCGGCAGATCCCGGCCGGGGCCGCGGTCGTCGCGGTCGCCGTCGTGGGCTCGCTGCTGGCGGGACTGCTGGCATCGTCGGTGGGAACCTCGGGACGCTTCGACGCCACCGGCGGGACCGGGGGCGACGCCGACGGCTCGATCGGGCTGAACCCGTTCACCTCGCTGCGCGGACAGCTGACCCGCAGCGAGCCGCGCCCGCTGTTCAGCGTCCGGGGTCTGCAGACCCCGACCTACCTGCGCGCGCTCACCCTGCAGTCCTACGTGCCGCAGGAGGGCTGGAAGGCGGGGCGCCCGCTGCCGGGCGTGCCGCTGACCGGGCCGCTGCCGCCGTCGACGTCCGGGCCGGCCGCGTCCCAGGACGTGCAGGTCGACAACCTGGGCTTCCGCGACTACTGGCTGCCGGTGTTCGGCGACCCGACCCGGATCGCGGTGAACTCACCGAGCTGGGCCTACGACGCCGACGGCGGCATCGTCTACAGCGAGCGCGCACAGTCCGAGGACGGCTGGACCCAGTCGATGCGGCTGCCGGAGCCGTCGGCCGACCAGCTGCGCGCGGCGTCCGGGCCGACCACGGTCGACCGGTCCTACCTCGACACCGACGGTGTCGACCCACGGGTCACCGCGATCGCCCGGGAGGTGACCGCCGGGGCCACGACGCCGTTCGACCGGGCGATGGCGCTGGAGGACCACTTCACCGGGCCCGGCTCCCCGTTCACCTACAGCCTGGCGACCGCGCCGGGTGGCAACGGCGACGCCCTGGTCGACTTCCTGACCCGCGGCCGGACCGGCTACTGCGAGCAGTACGCCTCGGCGATGGCGGTCATGCTGCGCGCCGTCGACGTCCCGGCCCGGGTGGCGGTCGGTTTCACCGCAGGCGACGCCGACGGTTCCGGGGCCCGCACGATCACCACCGAGGACGCCCACGCCTGGGTCGAGGCGTGGTTCCCCGGCTACGGCTGGATGACCTTCGACCCGACCCCGCTCGCCGACGGCCGCACCATCGACCCGGCCTATGTCCAGCAGGCCCGGGAGCAGGACGGCGGCACGCCCGCCGCCGAGCAGACCCCGCAGCCCGAGCCGTCCGCGACGCCGCCGCCCCCCGAGGCCGGTGGCCCCACCCCGGAGCCTCCGCCCACCGAGGAGCAGGCGGCCGACCGGCCGACGGCCGCGACCGGGTCGTGGTGGCCGCTGGTCGTGGCGCTGCTGCTGGCGGCCGCGGTGCTCGCGGTCGTGCTGACCCCGGGCCTGTGGCGCCGGCACCAGTACTCCCGCCGGGCCGGGCTGGCCCGGGCGGGCGGCGACGGCGCTGCGGCGGCGGCATGGGACGAGGTCCTGGCCGCCTCCCGCGACCACGGGGTCCCGGTGCCGCCCGGGGACACCGTCCGCGCGGCCGCCGACCGCATCACCGAGCGGCACGGCCTGTCCGGGCGCCCCGCCGAGGCGCTGCGGGAGCTGGCGGGCCGGGTCGAGGCGAGCTGGTACGGCGGGATGCTGCCCGAGCCCGGCACGCTCGACGGCCTGGTGGACGAGGTGCGGACGGCGATCGCGGCCGGCGGGACGTCGTTGCGGGCACGGGTGCTGCCTGCCTCGGTGGTGCCGGAGGCGGTCCGGCGCGGGCGCCGCCCGTCCGACGACGACCCGACGGCCGACGACGGCGCCGCCGACACGGCCGGGGAACCTGCCGAGCGCGGCTGACGCGCCCGGCGCGCACGGCCGCCCCGCCCAGCGCGCGCGGCCGACCCGCCCACCGCGGCACGGGGTTCGCAGCCCCCGGCACCCCGGATCAGCGCCCGGCATCCGATCGGGGGCGTCGTCCGGTCGGCGGCATCGTCCGGTCGGCGGCATCGGCCGGCGGCGTCGCCCGGCCGGCGGTGTCGTCCGGCCGGCGGTGTCGTCCGGCCGGCGGTGTCGTCCGGCCGGCGGTGTCGTCCGGCCGGCGGTGTCGTCCGGCCGGCGGCCGTCGGACGGCGCGGGCCGGTCCCGATCGCCGGGCTCCCGTCCCCGGTGACACCCGGGCCCGACGCCGGTACAGCGGACGGCCGGCGCCGGACACACGACGGCGGGGCGGGCCACCGCATCGGTGTCCCGCCCCGCCGGGTGTCGTACGGGCGGCCACGTGGGCCGCCCCGTGTCACTCCTGCTCGAAACGGCGCCGGAAGCGCTCCTCCATACGGCCGGTGAAGCCACCGCCGCTCTCGCCGGACTGCTTGTCCTTCGGGGCGGCCCCGCCCTGACCGGTCGTCTCCTCGCCGCCGCGACGGGCGCCGATCGAGGTGACCGCCAGCAGCGCGCCGCCGAGCATGGCGAGGAAGCCGACGATGCTCAGGATCGGCAGGTCGCCGAGCCAGAGTGCCCGGAAGGGGATCCCGGCGACGAGCAGCACGAGGCCCACCACGAACAGGACGGCGCCCTGGATCCGGCGGCGCCGGGCGGGCTTGCTCCGCCGGCTACCGCTGACCGAGGACGCGAACTTGGGGTCCTCCTGGTAGAGGGCGCGTTCGATCTGTTCGAGCAGGCGCTGCTCGTGCTCGGAGAGCGGCATGCCTTCACCTCCGGCACACGTAATCGGACGGTAGGCCGCATTCAGCCCGGGCCTCCTCGCCCCGGCCGGTACGACGGGCGCCCCAACCTGGGCGTCTGATGTCCAGAGTACGAGGCGAATCGTGCCGCGACCACCCGGACCGTCCAACCCGCTCGGCTGATCGTCGAGCGGGCGGCGTGGCGCGGCGTGTCGTCGCTCACCCGGACTGTCGCAGACCCACCCGGACGGGGGTGGGCAGCCGGGTGAACGCCGGACGACCGGTCACCGACGGCAGCCGGACGGCGACCGTCGGACACCGGCGGCGGGGACGGGTGTCAGTACCGCCGGGCGAGCAGATGCAACCGCGGGGCGACCTCGGCGAGGGCGCCGACCTGCGACGCGAGCGCGTCCAGCTCGTCGCGCTCGTCGCGGCCCGCCGCCTCGCCCTCCTGGCCGGGGCCGGGCAGCCACGCCTCGAGGGTGCCGTCGCCCTGCAGGATCTCGGTCCGCAGCCGTCCGGTCCCGGCGGTGAGCTCCTGCAGCCGGTGCGCGTCGAACCGGCGCAGCAGCCGGTCGTCGGTACCGGTGCGGCCCTCGGGGTCGGTGAGCAGGGCACGGGCCTCGGCGAGCCGGCCGGTGGCCAGCCGCCCGATGAACGCGCCGTAGCGCCCCACCGTGAGCACCGACACCGCCCCGCCCGGGGCGGCGGCCGCGGCGAGCGCGGCGAGCACCCGGCCCGGGCCGTCGACGACCTCGAGCAGCCCGTGTCCCAGCACGAGGTCGGCGCCGTCGGCCGGGGCGACCTCGGCGAGGGTGTCGACGTCGCCGTTCACCGGGGTGATCCGGTCGGTCACGCCGGCTTCACCGGCGCGCCGGGCCAGCGTCGCCAGCGCGTTGGGACTGGTGTCGACGACGGTCACCGCGCAGCCGGCGATCGCCAGCGGCACCGCCCAGGTGCCGCTGCCCCCGCCGACGTCGAGCACCCGGGGCGCGGCCCCGGTGTCCCGGCGGACACGGTCGATCTCCCTGTCCAGCACCCGGAACACGGCGGCCCCGCGCGCTGCTCCGGCCTGCTCGCGTGTCGGCGATCCCACGGCACCGAGACTAGTGGCCCCCGCCGGTGCCCGGCCCGCCCGCCCGGCGGGACGCCCACGACCGGGCGCCCGACGATCACCGGCACTCCGCTCGGCGACCGTGCCGGACCGCACGGTAAGTTGGGTGGGTGCAGGTCGTCGCCACGCTCAGTCTCAAGGGTGGCGTCGGCAAGACCACGGTCGCACTGGGTCTGGCCGGCGCGGCGCAGCGGCACGGCGTCTCCACCCTCGTGGTGGATCTCGACCCGCAGGCCAACGCCACCACCGCGCTCGACCCGGAGCCCACCACGGCGACCGTCGCCGACGTGCTGGACGAGCCGCGCCGCGCAGTCGTCGAACGGGCCATCGCGCCGTCGGCGTGGGGCGAGGGCCTCGACGTGCTGGTCGGCGCGGAGCAGACCGAGCGGCACAACCACCCCGACCCGGGGGCGGCGCAGCTGTACCGGCTGGACCGCGCCCTGCAGCGGCTGGCCGGTGAGCTGATCACCGACGACTCCGGTGGCTCCGAGCACGCCGAGGAGCGCTACCGGCTGGTGATCGTGGACTGCCCGCCGTCGCTGGGGCAGCTGACCCGCAGCGCGCTGTCCGCCGCGGACCGGGCGATCCTGGTGACCGACCCGACGATGTTCTCGGTGTCCGGCGTGCAGCGCGCGTTCGACGCGGTCCAGACCGAGCGCGAGCGGTCCAACGACCGGCTTCAGCCGCTGGGTGTGCTGGTCAACCGGGTGCGGCCGCGCAACACCGAGCACGAGTTCCGGATCTCGGAGCTGCGCGAGCTCTTCGGCCCCCTGGTGTTCAACAGCGTCCTGCCCGACCGCTCGGCGGTCCAGCAGGCCCAGGGCGCCTGCCTGCCGATCCAGGCCTGGGACACCCCGGGCGCCCGGGAGATCTCCGCGGTGTTCACCGCGCTGCTGGGCCGGGTGCTGCGCAGCGCCTCGCGCCCCGCCGCCTCGGCCTGACCGGCCCCTCCCGGCCCGCTCCTCGGCCCCGTCCGCTCGCGTTCTCCTCCGTCCGCCGATCCGCTCCCCCGTGCGGCCCGCCGCCCCGGCGGACGGACCTCACCGGGGCAGCAGCAGCTGCACCCGGGTCACGAACTGCTCGGCCTGGCGCAGCAGGTCGTCGGCGGCGCGCCGGTCGACGTGCCGCCCGATCCCGACCTCGGCCTCGATCCGCAGCCGCGAGCACCCGGCGAAGAACGCCGCCCACTCCTCCAGCTCCGGAGCGACCTCGGCGAGGAGCCGCCAGACGTCGCGCGGGGCGCCCCGGCGGGTCCGGGGCCGGGCCCGCATCGCCAGCACCGCCGCCCCGGCACGCAGCGCGGCGAGGTAGGCGGCCGGGTAGCGGCGCAGCGGCTCGGTCTCCCGGTGCGCCTCGGCGAGCTGCTCGGCGGCCTGGCGCAGCAGCCCGAGCGCGTCCCGCGACGGCGGGGCGGGCGCGGGCGACCGGAGGGGCACCGGCCCGGCCGGCCGGGCCGCGCCCCCGTCCGACGGCACGGGTGCGCCCGGCAGGGGGACCACCTGCCCGGACCGGCCGGCGGCGCCGGTCTCCCCGGCCCGGCCCGGCCGGCCGGTGCACCCGGTCCCGGCCGGGTCCGCACCGGTCCGGCCGCTCCCCCGCCGGGACGGCGCCGCCCCGGCGGCGGCCCCCGTACGGTCGGCGGCGCCCCGTCCCGTGCCCCGGGCCGCGCCGCAGTCCAGCGGCCACAACCCGTCGGCGACCGGCCGCACCCGGCCGGACCGCCGCTCCGGCCGCGCGGCGCCCGCCGGGGCGTCGCCCGGCCGTCGCGCCCCGGCGGACCGCGGCGACGGCAGCGCCAGGTCCAGTTCCATCGTCCTGCTCCGCACGCGCACCTCCCGCATCTCCCGCACCTCTCAGTCGACCTTCACCAGGTCCCACACGCCCGGACCGGACCGCATCCGCAGCACCACCTCGCGCGGCGGCTCCTGCGGGTCCTGCACCGACCGGGCGAGCACCCGCCAACAGCTCAGCCGGTCCCCGCCCACCGGCATCGGCGACGGGAACGGCCACGGGGACTCCTCGATCCACTGGTCTCGAACCCCGGTGACCAGGAAATGTTCCCCGCGGCGCGACGGACGCCGCGAGAACTCGACCGGCTCACCGTTCTGCCAGCGCACGTCGATCGCCGCCGGCTGGCGGGACCGGAACAAACGCGAGAAGCCGCCCACTGGCATCACCACGCCCTCCACCCGGTGGCCGGGCCTCGGTTCCCACCACCGGAATCGGTCTCCGGGACGCCCGGCGACGGGGTGCTTCCCCCACTCCGCCCACCGGACGCCCCGGCGTCGAACGCGCGTTCGACATACGTCAGTAGAACGCGTGTTCGATCGTCGCGTCAAGTCGGGCGACCGGGTGGCGCCACTCACCCACCGGCACCGCGGCGGGGTGCCCGGTCCGGACCCGCCGGGACCGGCCGGACGTGGTGTGATGGGGGCATGTACCCGGACACCGACCCCGCCCCGGCGCGGGCGTGCGGTCCCCACCGGGGCCGGTGCTCGCGGTGACCGCCGCACCGTCGCGTGCGCGCCTGGTCGGCCTCGGCCGCAGCGACTTCGCCGACCGGCTGGGCGAGGCGATCGACGTCTACGTCACCGCGATGGGCTACCCGCGGTCGACCGCACGCCAGCGCCGCTCGCTGTGGCTCGAGCACTCCTACCGGCCGGGCTGGCGCTCGGTCGGCTGGCTCGACGCGCAGGACCGGCTCACCGGCATCGGCTACGGCTACTGGGGCGGCCCCGGGCAGTGGTGGTTCGAGGAGGTCCGGCGCGGGCTGCGCGCCCGTCGCGGGGAGCCCGGGGCCGTGAGCGCCGACTGGCTGACCGACTACTTCGAGCTGACCGAGCTGCACGTCCACCCGCAGGCCCAGGGCTCGGGCATCGGCGAGTCGCTGCTGCGGGCGCTGGCCCGCGACGCCGCCCGGGCCCGGATGCTGCTGTCCACCCCCGAGTACGGTCGCGCCACGCCCGGCCGGGCGTGGCGGCTCTACCGTCGTGCCGGGTTCGTCGACGTGCTGCGCGAGCACCTGTTCACCGGGGACCCGCGCCCGTTCGCCGTGCTCGGGCGCGAGCTGCCGCTGCTCCCCACGGATCACCCGACACACGCCCCCGAGTGACGCCGGGACCGTCGTGCCCGGGTGGCACGATGACGCCATGCCGTCGCACCGCACCGCGCCACCCGCACGCCGTCGATCCCGGACGCGTGCGCTCGTGCTGCTCGCGGTGCTGGCCCTCCTCACGCTGACCGGCTGCACCCGGGTCCAGGTGGCCCTGGCCGTGCAGCCGGACGACACCGTCGACGGCACGATCGTCGTCGCGACGCCCGAGGGCGCGCCGGACGGCCGCGGCCCGCAGCTGGAGGTCCCGGCCGACCTCGCGGGCGATGTCGAGCTGTCGCCGTACGACCAGGACGGCTTCGTCGGCACCCGTGCGGCCTTCGAGAACCTGACCTTCGCCCAGGTCTCGCAGCTGAACCTGCTCGGCGGGAACGCGTCGGGACGGGCGAACCTGGAGCTGCGCCGGGTCGGGGAGCGGATCGCCGTGCAGGGCCGGGCCGACCTGACCACGATGCCGGTGGACCGGGCCGACGTGCGGCTCGCGATGAGCTTTCCCGGCGAGGTCGTCGAGTCCGACGGCGAGACCGACGGCGGCACCGTCACCTGGGAGTTCGTCCCCGGTGAGGTCTCGCAGATCAACGCCTCGGTGATCTCGACCGATCCGAACGCGCCGTCGATCCTGGGCTGGTCGCTGCTGCTGGCCGGGCTCGTCGTCGTCGCGGCGGGGGCCGCCGTGCTGCTGGCCCGGCGCGACCGGAACCCGCCGATCCGGCGCTGAGGGCGCGCCGGACCGGCGGGGGTGGCCGACCGGAACCGGTCAGAGGTCGACCACGACCTTGCCCGTCGTCCCCGCCTCGACGGCCTCGTGCGCGGCGACGACGTCGTCGATCCCGAACCGGGTGACCGGCAGCGGGGTCAGCGCTCCGTGCGCGGCCGCCACGCCCAGCCCGTGGGCCGCGTCGGCCAGCACCGGGCGGGGCACGGTGTAGAGCAGCGCGAACCGCAGCACCGCGTTCGCCCCCACCAGCGCGCGGACCGGGATCGACGGGTCCTGCGGGGTGGCGGCGTAGGAGACGACAGCGCCCCCGTTGCGCAGCACCGCGAGGTCCTGCGCCAGGTTCTGGGCGAGCGAGACCTCGACGATCCGGTCGACCGGTCCGGCGGCGTCGAGGATCGCGGCGCCGGGGTCGCCGTCGCGGTAGTTGACGACGTGGTGCGCGCCGGCGGCCCGGGCCAGCTCGGCCTTCTCCGGACCGGACACGGTGGTCACCACGGTCGCCCCGGCCCAGCGGGCGAGCTGGATGCCGTAGTGCCCGACCGCGCCCGCACCGCCGGTGACCAGCACCGTCCGTCCGGCGACCGGGCCGTCGGCGAACAGGCAGTGGTAGGCGGTCATCGCCGGGACGCCCAGGCAGGCGCCGAGGTCGTCCGGCGCGCCGTCGGGCAGCACGGTGGCCTGCTCGGCCGGCAGCACCGTGTACTGCGCGCAGGTGCCCCACTCGGCGAGCGCGGCGCCGCCGGCACCGCCCGGCGACGCGAGCCAGGTCCAGACCCGCTGCCCGACCCGGGACGGGTCGACCCCCTCCCCCACGGCGTCGATCTCGCCCACGCCGTCCTGGTGCGGGACGCGGACCCCGTCGAAGGGCCGTGACGTGGTGCCGTCGCGGGTCTTGGTGTCGGTCGGGTTGACCGCCGAGATGCGGACCCGGACCCGGACCTGGCCCGGGCCGGGCTGCGGGGTGTCGATCTCACCGACGGTCAGGACGTCGCGGGCGGTGCCCTCACGGGAGTAGCTCACTGCCTTCACCCCGGCCATCCTGCCGTCGCCGGTCCGGGCCCGCACCCGGTGCGGCACGACCGGCGTCAGGCGGCGTCGCGGCGCTCCTCGGCCAGGGCGGCGACGGTCTCGCGGGCGGCGGCCCGGCGGGCCTCGGCGCGACGACGCCGCACCCGCCACCCGCCGACGCCGGCGACGACCACGACCGCCAGGACCACCCAGCCGGCGATCCCGAAGGCCTTCTCGAACTGCTCGGCGGCCTCGCGCAGCAGGAACCCGGCGGTCACGTGCACGGCCGACCAGACCGTCGCCCCGACGACGACGGCGGGCAGGAACCGCCGCAGCGGCAGCCCGGACGCCCCCGCCGCGGCCGGGGTCATCGTGCGCACCACCGGCAGGAACCGGGCGCCGAGCACCGCCCACGGACCCCAGCGGCGCAGGGTGCGGGCGGCGTCGTCCCAGGCGTCGCGGCCCATCCGGCCGATGATCCGCGACTCGCGCAGCCGCGGGCCGAAACGGCGGCCGATCGCGTAGCCGATCGCGTCGCCGCAGGCGGCGGCGACCGCGACCACGCCGGTGACCAGCACCGCGGCCGGGACGTCCGGAACGGCCATCGCGGCGGCGATGAGCACGGTCTCGCCGGGCAGGACCAGCCCGACGCCGATCGTGGTCTCGCCGAGGGTGACCAGCCCCGCGACGAGCACCACCACCCACAACGGGACGGAGGTCAGGAAGTCGATGATCTCGGTGATGGGAGGCTCCTCGGCCGGGGTGACGGGGCCGCGTCAGTCGACGCAGGGCACCCCGTCGGCGGTCAGCTCGGGCTGGGTGTCGGCGGCCGGGGTCGGGTCACCCCGGGGCGCCGCGGCCCGTCCGGTCCCGCTCTCCGTCGGGGCCGGTGCCGCCGGCGCGGCGGTGTCCGCGTCGTCGCCGTCACCGGGATCGGCCGGTGCCCCGGGCGCGGTCAGCCCGGCGAAGAACGCCGTGACCTGCCCCGGGTCGACCTTCACCGCGACGCCCTCGCTGCCGGTCCGGTAGTCGGCCCGGCCGGTGGGGATGGTGCGGAAGGTGACCCGGTCACCGCGCAGCTGCGCCGCGTGGGCGAGCATCGAGGTGAGGTCCCAGCCCTGGTCGAGCACGACGGCACCGTTGACCGCCTGCATCAGGTCGGCGACGGCCGTCGGGTCGGTGAGGGTGCCCGCCGACAGGAGCCGGTGGGTCAGCCCTGCGAGGAACGCCTGCTGGCGACGGACCCGGTCGAGGTCCCCCTCGGGCAGGCCGTGCCGCTGCCGGACGAACTGCAGGGCCTGGGCGCCCTGCACGGTCTGCGGGCCCGCGGCGAAGTCCGCGCCGGAGTAGCTGTCGCGCACCGGGGCCCTGAGGCACACCGGGACGCCGCCGAGCGCGCGGGTGATCTCGGCGAACCCGGCCAGGTTGACCTGGGCGTAGTGGTCGATCGAGACGCCGGTGAGCTCCTCGACGGTGCGCACGAGCAGCCTGCTGCCCGCGGCGTTGGCCTCCCGCTCCAGGTCCGGCCCGCTCAGCCCCCGCCGGATCAGGTCCGGCCGGGCGATCGCCGCCCCGCGCGCCAGCGCAGAGTTGATCTTGTGGTTGCCGAGGCCGGGGACGTCGACCCAGGAGTCGCGCGGGATCGACACCGCGGAGGCGCCGAGGTCGGGGTCGTCCGGGATGCGGACCAGCATCAGGGTGTCGGTGTTGTCCTGGCCGTCGGCGTCGCCCGCGTCCAGGGCGTCGAGGACCTCGCGGGGCAGCGGGTTGCCGCGGGCGTCGACCCGGGAGTCGCTGCCGACCAGCAGGATGTCGGTCGCGCCGTCGGCGACGTGCGGTCCGGTCACGTCCGCGGTGGTCAGACCGCTGGTGCCGCCGACCATGGCCCAGCCGGCGCCGGTGGCGAGGAAGACCGCGACCGACAGTGCCGCGACGAGGCCGCGGACGCGGTGCCGCCGCGGGGCGGGGGCGCCCTGCTCGGCGCGCGGCCAGGGGGCGACCGGGCGCATCGGGGGTGGTGGGGCGGGCGCCGGGGTCGGCGGGCCGGGCCCGCGGGCCGGCCGACGCGGGCCGATCGCCGGGCCGGGCCGGGCCGCCCGACGGAGCACCGGGGACCGCGCGCGACGGACGGGGACCGGCCGGGGCGCCGGGGCGCGCCGCCGGCGGGCCGCCGGAACGGGGCCACGCGCCCGGCGACCGGGTGTCCCGCGGCGCCGCACCCCGGGTCCCGGTCCGCGGCGCGCCCGGAGCCGGCGGGACGCCGGGGACACAGGGTGCGCCGGCCCGGTCCGGACGCGGACGGTCCGGGGGCACCGGACCCGGCGGCGGCGTCACACGATCCCCCGCCCGCGCACGGCGTCCGGCTCCCGCCTGCGCTCCTGCGCGGCCACCACGGTCCGGACCACCTCGACCATGCCGGCGTCCGCGATGACGTAGATCTGGTGGCGGCCCTCGCGGCGGGCGCGGACCAGCCCGGCGAGCTTGAGCTTCGCCAGGTGCTGGCTCACCGTCGCCACCGGCTGGCCGAGGGTCGTCGCGAGGGTGCCGACGTCGCGCGGGCCGTCGGCGAGCAGCCAGACGATCTGCAGCCGCGAGGTCGCGGCGAGCATCCCGAACGCCGCGGCCGCGTCGGCCAGCAGCTCGGGGTCGAGGGGCTGCGGGTCCTCGGGGGCGGTCTCCACCGGGCCTCCAGACAGTTGCGTCACTTACGCAACTGTTACCGTACCGGGCGGCGCCGGACGCGGTGCCGGGGACCGGAGGGGCACCGTTGGACCGGACGATCGGGCGCGACGGTGCCGCGGCGCGGCCACCGCCCCCGCCGGCCGATCCGCCCGTCACGCCCGGCGAGCCCGCGCTGCGGCACTGGGCGGGCGCCGACGCGTTCGCGCTGCTCCGGGGCCTGGAGTCCGCGCGCCGCGGACTGTGCGAGGACACCGCCGCACTACGCCTGCACGCCCACGGCGACAACGCCACCGATGCCGTCCGGCGCCCGGGCGCGGCCGTGTGGGCCCGCCGCGCGCTCGCCGGCCCGTTCTCCGGCCTGATGACCGTGCTCGGGGTGCTGCTCGCCGTCGCGGGCAGCCCCGGCAGCGCGACGCTGGTGCTCGTCGTCGCCGCGCTCGGCGTCGGGCTGCGCCTGTGGCACGCCGCCCGCGGCGACCGGCTGTCGCGGGAGCTGCGCGCGCACGCCGCGACCACCGTGACGGTCCGCCGCCGCCCGGCCCCCGGGACCGCACCGCGCGACAGCGAGGTGCCGCCGGAGGACCTGGTGCCCGGCGACGTCGTGCTGCTCGGCGCGGGCGACCCCGTCCCGGCCGACGCGCGGCTGCTGCACGCCCGGGACCTGCTGGTCGACCAGTCGTCGCTGTCCGGGGAGCTGCTGCCGGTGGCGAAGGCACCGCCGTCGTCACGCGAGCCGCGCCCGGCGCCGCGGCGACGGTCGTCGCGGGCGGGGACCGACGACGGCCCGGTCACCGCGCACCCGGCGCTGCTGTTCGCCGGGAGCACCGTGGTCCGCGGCACCGCGACGGCGGTCGTGCTGGCCACCGGGGCGCACACCCACACCGAGGAGCTGGCCGGGCGCGGCCGCCGTCCCCGTCCGGAGTCCGAGGTGGACCGGGGTCTGCGGTCGGTGCGCCGGGCGCTGGTGCGCTGCATGCTGCTCGCGGCGCCGCTGGTGCTGCTGGTGAACGTCGAGGTGTCCGGTGACGTGCGGCAGGCGCTGCTGTTCGCCGTCGTCGTGACGGTCGGCCTGGCCCCGGAGCTGCTGCCGCTGATCGTCGGGACCACGCTGTTGCGCGGCGCGTACCGGCTGCGCGAGTCCGGGGTGCTGGTGACCCGCCCGGAGGCCATCCACGACCTCGGCTCGATCGACGTCGCCTGCCTGGACAAGACCGGCACGCTCACCGAGGACCGGGTGGTGTTCACCCACTCCGTCGACGTCGACGGTCGTCCCGACCCCGCCCCGGCCGACGCGGCCGCGGTCGCGGTGCGCTTCCAGACCACCCCGCGCGACGGCCTCGACGACGCGGTGTCCGCCGCCGACCGGGACGGGTCGGCGCTGCTGGCCCACGGCCTGCTCACCCGGGTCGAGGAGCTGCCCTTCGACCATTCCCGGCGGCGCTCGGCGATGGTGCTGCGCGACGCGCACGACCCCGGTGAGCTGGTGATCGTGCGGGGCGACCCGGACACCGTGCTCCCCCGCTGCACCCGGGTCGCCCGCGACGGCGGGGCCATGGAGCTGACCGCGTCGCTGCGGGCCGCGGCCGCCGACGCCGCGGCCGGGCACCGCGCGACCGGGCTGCGGGTCGTCGCCGTCGCCACCCGTCGGACACCGCTGCTGCGTCCGCTCGGCGCCGGTGACGACGACGACCCCGAGCGCGACCTGCTGCTGCTGGGCTTCGTCGGGATGGTCGACCCGGTGCGGGAGTCCGCGGCCCGCGCGGTGGAGCGCTTCGCCGAGCAGGGCGTCGCGGTGAAGGTCCTGACCGGCGACGACACCGCTGTCGCCGAGCAGGTGTGCGCGCGGGCCGGGATCGCGGTCACCGGGGTGCTCGACGGCGCCGGGCTCGATGCCCTCAACGACGTCGCGCTGGCCCGGGCGGTGGCGCGCATCACCCTGTTCACCCGGCTCGGGCCGTTGCAGAAGGAGCGGGTCGTCGCCGCGCTGCAGGCCCGCGGGCACACCGTCGGGTTCCTCGGCGACGGCCTCAACGACGTCGGCGCGCTGCGGATCGCCGACGTCGGGATCGGCGTCGACGGAGCGGTGCCCGCCGCCCGGGCGGCCGCGGACATCGTGCTGGCCGACCGCAGCCCCGACGTCGTCGTCTCCGCGGTCGAGGAGGGCAGGCGGACCCTGGGCCGCGCCACCCGCTACCTGACCGTGACCGCGGCGCTGAACGTCGGCAACGCCCTGTCGGTGCTGGTCGCCTCGGCGGTGCTGCCGTTCCTGCCGCTGCTGCCCGCGCAGCTGCTGCTGCAGGGCGTGCTGTTCGGGGTGGCCGCGCTGTCGCTGTCGTTCGACCGGGTCGAGCCGGGCTGGACGGCGCGGCCCCGGCGCTGGGACACCCGCGGGATGCTGTGGTTCATGGCGGTCCTCGGGCCGCTGGCCTCGGCGTTCGACCTGGTCACCTTCTGGGCGGTGTGGCGCTTCCTGGGCCTGGACACCCCGCAGGAGCAGGCGGTGTTCCAGGCCGTCTGGTTCATGGAGGGGGTGCTGTCCCAGGTACTGGTGCTGCTCCTGCTGCGGACCCGGGCCGGGCGCGCCGCGCGGCCGGTGGTGGCGACGGTGACGGCCGTGGTCCTGGCCGGGCTGGCGGTGCCGTTCACCCCGCTCGCCCCCCTGTTCGGGATGGCGGCGCCACCGCCCGCGGTGTGGCCGCTGCTGGCGGCCGTCGTGCTGCCGTTCCTGTCGTGTGTGGCCGCGACGCGGCCGCTGTACCTGCGTCACGTGCTGGGGATCCGCGCCGCGGACGCCCGGCAGGAGAAGGAGAGGATCCGATGACCCCACCCGGACCGACCCAGCTGCTCGTCGTCCTGCTGGTCGTCGTGCTGCTGTTCGGCGCGAAGAAGCTGCCCGACCTGGCCCGCTCGGTGGGCCGGTCCACCCGCATCCTGAGGTCCGAGCTGAGCCAGACCCGCGAGGACGGCGCGGCGCGCTCCGAGGACCGGGCCCTCGAGGAGCGGCCCGCCGGGGAGCCGCCGGCCCGGGAGCGGGTCGCGGAGGAACGGACCACCGGCGAGCGCTGACCGTCGCGGGGCCGGGGACGCACGTCCCCGGCCCCGCGGGCCGGTTCAGAGCAGCGAGGACCAGTAGGTCCAGAAGCGCTGCAGGATCAGCCCGACGACCACCAGGAACCACAGCACCACCGGCACCGCGTGGTAGCCGGTGATCCGGGCGTGCAGCGCACGCGCGCCGCCGCCGAGGGCGTCCAGGGTCGCGAGCAGCGAGTACCAGAAGATCGGGATCGTCACGGCCCACACGACCATGCAGTACGGGCAGAGCGCGCCGATCCGGTACAGGCTCTGGACGATCAGGTAGTGCACGAAGACGACGCCGAGCGCGGACCCGGCCGTCAGCCCCACCCACCACCAGCGCGGGAAGCGGGCCCCGGCCAGCAGGGCCGCACCCGTCGTCACCACGACCGCGAACGCCCCGATCCCGAGCAGCGGGTTCGGGAACCCGAAGAACGCCGCCTGCGGGGTCGTCATGACCGACCCGCAGGACAGCACCGGGTTGATGCTGCACGACGGCGTGTAGGCCGGGTCGATCAGCAGCTCGATGCGCTCGACGGTCAGCGTGAACGCCGAGATCAGCCCCAGCGCGCCGCCGACGACGAGCAGCCACGGCAGGAACCGCGGCACCGGCCCCGGCACGGCCGGGGCGCCGGTGGTGACGCGGGAGAACTCCTCGGTCCGCGCCGCGGCGGGGACGCTCACCGGTTCACCGCGGCGTCGAGGGCGTCGGTGATGTCCTGCACCGAGCGGAGCTGCACCTTCTCACCGTTGACGAAGATCGTCGGGGTGCCCTCGACGCCGGCGGCGAGCCCGGCGTCCTTGTCGGCCTGGATCTTCGCGGCGGTCGCCGGGTCGGCGACGGCGGCGTCGTAGGCGTTCAGGTCGAGGCCGAGGTCCTGGGCGTAGCCGCGGAACACCGTCGCCGCGTCCGGGGACTCGGACCAGTCGCGCTGGGTCTGGAACAGGCGCTCGTACATCGGGTGGAACGCGCCCTGGGCGCGGGCCGCCTCACCGGCGAGCGCGGCGGCCTCGGCGTTCTGGTGCATCGGCAGCGGGAAGTTGCGGAACACGAACTGCACGCGGTCGCCGTACTGCTGCACCAGCTGGTCCATGATCGGCTGGACCTGGCCGCAGGCGGGGCACTGGAAGTCGGCGAACTCGACCAGGGTGGCCGAGGCGTTCGGGGCGTCGTTGAGGCGGGCGGCGTCGGCGGTGACGAGGGTGTCGGGCGCACCGGCGGCGGCGCCGGTCTCCGGGGTGCCGGGCCGCGTCGCGAACAGCAGCGCGGCGACGATCAGCGCGAACGCGCCGACGACGGCCAGGGAGATCTTGACGTTGCGGGTCATCGGGAGTCTTCCTCCACGGGGCCCGGCGCGGTGGCCGGGTCGGAACGGGTGCGGGGACGCGGTGGCGGGGTGACCGCACGCCTCAGTTGCGGTCCACGCAGAGGTGCTCCACCGGCGACGGCGCGCACAGCGTCCGTTCCGGTGCGGCGGGCGGCGCGGTGCCGGTGTGCCCGGCCGCCAGGACGGCGACCACGGCGACCGGCAGCAGCGACGGGACGGGCACGTCGTCGTCGCGGCGGGGGGCCTGCTCGCAGTCCCCCGCGTGCATCAGCGTGAGCGGGTGCTGCGAGCAGTCCGAGCCGACGACGACCGCCGGGGTGGTGCCGTGGGCGCCCGGGGCGGTCGCGACGGCGGGGCCCGCGCACAGCACCAGGGCCAGGACCAGCAACGCCATCGGGGCGAGGACGCGCACGTGCCTCACCCCACTCTCCGCTCCGACCACGGCCGGACGCCTCCGGCAGCGCCCACGACGATACCGAGGGGCCCTCGCCGCCCCGGTGCTCCCCCACGGCCCGCGTGGGTGGCGACCGGCCGGCCGCGCCGGGACGCCCGGTCGCCGGGCCGCTACGGTCGGTGCGTGAGCTTCCCCGAGCCCGGCGCGGTGTGGCGCCCCGCCGCGACCACCGAACGCGCCGTGACCTCACCGACCGGCTCGTGGACCCGGTTCGCCGCACCCGGCGCGGAGGTCGGTGGCGGGTTCGGGCTGTTCGAGTCGTGGATCCCGGCGGACTCCCCGGGCGCGCTGCCGCACCTGCACACCGGGTTCACCGAGAGCTTCTACGTCCTCGACGGCGCACTGCGGGTCATGACCGGCGACACCTGGACCGAGGCCGGGCCGGGCGACCTGGTGCACGTCCCGCACCGGGGGGTGCACGCGTTCCGCACCGGCCCGGACAGCGACGCGCGGTTCCTCATCCTGTTCGTGCCCGGCGCACCGCGGGAGCGCTACTTCCGGGGGCTGGCGGAGTTCGCGGCGCGGGCGACGCGGCCGTCGGCGGAGGAGGTCGACGCGTTCGCGCTGACCTGCGACCAGGTCAACCTGCGCGACCACCCCGGCTTCACCACGCCGCTCAGCTGACCAGACCCGCCCGGAACGCCAGCGCGACGAGCTGCACCCGGTCACGCGACTGCGTCTTGGCGAGCAGGTGCCCGATGTGGGTCTTCACCGTCGCCTCGGAGACGACGAGGTCGGCCCGGATCTCGGCGTTGGACCGGCCGTTGCCGACGAGGACGAGCACCTCCCGCTCCCGCGGGGTCAGGTCGGCGAGCGCGGCGACGGCGTCCACCGACGGCTCCGCGGCGGCCGGCTCGGGCGCGGTGAGCAGCGGCCGGGTGGCGCGCAGCAGCCGCCGGGTGGAGACGGGGTCGACGACCGAGTCGCCGCGGTGCACGGTGCGGACGGCCTCGATGAGGTCCTGCGGGGACACGTCCTTGAGCAGGAAGCCGCTGGCACCGGCGGCGATGGCCTCGGTGACGGACTCGTCGAGGTCGAAGGTGGTGAGCACCAGGACCCGCACCCCGGGGTGCTCGGCGACGACCCGGCGGGTGGCGGCGATGCCGTCGAGGCGGGGCATCCGCACGTCCATCAGCACGACGTCGACCTCGGTGCGGCCCAGCTCGGCGAGCGCGGCCTCGCCGTCACCGGCCTGGGCGACGACGGCGAGGTCGTCGCACGAGTCGAGCACCATCGCGAAGCCGGTGCGGACCAGCTCCTGGTCGTCGACGAGCATCAGTCGTACGGGGTTCACCGTTCTCCTCGGGCCGGGGGTGTGAGGGGCAGGCGCAGCCGGACCGTCCAGCCGCCGTCGGCGCGCCGTCCGGCCTCGACCGAGCCGCCGTGCAGGGCGGCGCGCTCCCGCATGCCGGTCAGGCCGTGCCCGCCGCGCGGCGGGGTGGGGACGGGGCCGCGGGCGCCCTCGTCGTGGACGCGCACGGTCAGCTCGTCGGTGGTCCACCGCAGCTCGACGTGGGTGGGCACGCCGGTCCCCGCGTGCTTGATGACGTTGGTCAGCGACTCCTGCACGATCCGGTAGACGGTCAGGCCGGGACCGGTCGGGAGCTCCCGCGGGGTGCCGACGGTCCGCAGGTCCACCGGCAGCCCGCCGGTGCGGACCTGCTCGACGAGTGCGGGGACGTCGCCGGCGCCGGGCTGCGGACGCGCCGGGTCGGTGTCGGAGTCGTCGTCCGGGCCGGTGTCGCGCAGCATCGACAGCAGGCCGCGGACGTCGGACAGCGCGGACCGGCCCGTCGACGCGATGCCGGAGAGCACCTCGACGGCCTTCGCCGGGTCGCGCTGCGCGGCGAACTGGCCGCCGTCGGCCTGGGCGATGATCCCGGACAACGAGTGGGCGACGACGTCGTGCACCTCGCGGGAGATCCGCGACCGCTCGGCCAGCAGCTCGAGACGGACCTCCTGGCGGCGGCTCTCCTCCAGCAGCCGGTTGCGTTCGCGCAGGTCCAGGGTGCGGCGGTGGGCGGCACGGCGCAGCGACCCGAGCAGCCACACCAGCAGCGGGACCGTCGCCATCGCGCCGAACAGGGCCAGTACCACCAGCGGGGTCATGTCCGGGGAGGCGAACAGCGCCGCGGGACCGCGCGCCACGAACGGTCCGAACACCCCGACCGTGAGCACGACCAGCGCCAGCCAGCCGGCCCAGCGGGGCCCGTAGGCCACGGCCGAGTACCCCATGACCAGCGACGGCAGCAGGAACGCGGCCATCGTGCCGGGCAGCGCGAAGGAGCAGACCAGCGCGACGACCGCGGTCGCGATCGCGGCGGGCATCGGGTACACGCGGCGCAGCGGCACCGGAAGTGCCGCCAGCACCGAGACGACGAGCGCCTCGATCCGCATGTCCGAGCGGACACCCTTGCCCTCGAGGGTCCAGCTGACCGCGACCCAGATGAGCAGCGCGGCCAGCACGGCGTCGACGACGACGGGGTTGCGCCGCCCGAGGGCGACGGCCCGCTCGACGAGCGTGGGCGCCTCCGACGGGCTCGACCGGAGTGCGGGCAGCCGGCGCAGGGAGTCCCGCATCCGTGTCGCGATGCTCATCGCGCCTCCTCCCGCACCGGGTCCGATGATCCCCGGTACCCGATCGTGTCGGGCGCGCGGCCCGTCGTGCCGTTCTGCATGTCCCGAGCCTCCCGCGCCGCGGACCCGCCGGGCATCGGAGCGGGGTCCGATCCCCGGTCTCCGACCGTGGGCGGAGAACCGGCCGCGCGCACGGAGACGCTGTGCACCAGCGCCTCCAGCGGACCGCGCCCGACGAGCCCGCGCCAGGCCCACGCGGAGGCCACGGCCAGGACCGCGACCAGCGCCGTCGCCGCCCACGGCGCGGTCTGCGGCCACCCGCCGAGCGAGGCGAGCAGCGCGATGTGCCCGGCGTAGAGGGTCAGCGCGAGCGCTCCGGTCGCCGTGAGCGGGGCGAGCAGACGGCCCCCGTACCGGGCGGTGAGCAGACACAGGCCGAGCACGGCGACGGCGACCCCGGCCGCCCCGACGACGTCGAACGGGCTGCCGCTGTGCGGGGTCGCGGCGAGCAGCCAGGCGGGTGTGGTGGTGGCGACCGTGCCCAGGGCGCTGCCACCGAGCAGCTGCAGCGCGAGCTCGGCGGGCACACCGAGCCGGTCGGCGACGGGCGCGACCGACGCGAGGAGCGCGTCGCGGCCGCCCAGGACGTCCAGCGCCAGCCAGGACCCGCCGTAGCCGAGCACCGCACCGGCGGCCCCGCCGGCGACCAGCCGGGTGCCCGCCGTACGCAGGTCGAGCCGGCCGACCGCCATCCCGAGCAGCAGGAACGGCATCCAGGTCAGGACCGGGTAGGCACCGCTGAGCAGCACCGTGTCGAGCGCGTGCACGAGCCCGGCGGGCGAGGTGAGGTCGGACAGGTGCACGGTCGCGCCGAGCACCGTCCGCCCGTCGGCGTCGGCCGGGGACCCGAACCGGGCGCGCAGCACCCAGGACAGCAGCGGCCCGGCGACCGCCCCGACCGCGGCGGCGACCGCCAGCGCCCGGGCCGGGGCGAACAGCACCGGCAGGAGCAGCCAGAACAGCACCCCGTAGACGACGAGGATGACCATCGGCCCGCTGCTGACCTCGGCCAGGAGCAGCCCGAGGACCACCAGGAGCAGTCCGCGGACCGCGATCCGGCGACGCAGCCACACCCGGTTCCGCGCGGACGGCGCGGCGAGGACGGGCGCGGCCATCAGGGCCGGCGACACCCCGCCGAGCACCGCGAACAGCACCGCCGCGCGCCCGTTCACCGCCTGGACCAGCCAGGACGACCCCGCGGCGACGGCGACGTGCGCGACGATCATGCCGAGCACGGCGAGGCCGCGGGCGGCGTCGACACCGGCCACCCGGGCGCGCCCGGGACGGTGCCGGCCGGGACGGTGCCGGCCGCGCGGCCACGACCCGCTGTGCGGTCCGGCGGGTGGTTTCGACGGTGGGACGGGGGCCCGGTCTGTCGTGGTCATGCGGCAACGGTGCGGGCCGGGGCGGCCCGGGCGCGTCGGAGCGGGGAACGATCTGCGCTGTCCGACCACGGTCCTAGGGCCGCCCTCGTGGACGACCCCTCCTCCGTGATGGTCGTCGCGCCCGGTCACGGTGCGCCGGCTGCACCTGCAGGCCCTGCGCACGCCGCGGGCACACCGCCGTCCCGCGGGAACAAGTGCCGGCGGCGGGCCGAGTCGCCCGCCGCCGCACGTCCGTCGGCCCTCCGGACTCAGGATCCTGATGGGGTCGTGGTGCCGCGGCCGCCGGTGCTGCCGCTGTCGACGCCGGTCCTGTTGTCGCCGTCCCTGCCGCCGCCGTCCCTGCCGCGGCTGTCGACGTTGCCCGCCTGCGGGGTGCCGGTCGACGGGCCGCCGCTGCCCGCGCCCTCGTCCGGCCCGGTGCCGGTCGCGTCCGGGGCACCGTTCCCGGTACCCGGGCCGGATCCCGACCCCGATCCCGGTGCGGTGCCCGGACCCGAGGTGGGACCGGATCCCGCCGTGGGCTCGGGACCCGGCGCGGTGCCGGGTCCCGCGCCGCCGTCGGAGGGCTGACCCGCGCCGGAGCCGCCGGGGTCCGACGGGTTCGTGCCCGCACCGGGTGTGACGGGCCCGCCCGGGTCCGAACCGCCCGGTGGGGTGCCGGGCGCCCCCGGGGGCGCACCCCCGGCCGGGGCGCCGGGCTCTGCCGGGACGGTCCCGGAACCGCCGGGCGCCGGAGCGACCGGGCTACCCGGGCCGCCCGGGGCCGCAGGGCCGCCCGGGGCCGGTGCATCCGGTGCCGGCGGAGCGGCGGGTGCCGACGGGGTACGGCCGACGCCCGGCGCCGGGCGCGGTGCCGTGGGATCGGCCCGCCGCTCCCCCGGGCCCGCGGACGGGTCCGGGCGGGACGCGCGGTCGGTGTCCGGGTCGGTGCGGCGCGGCTCCGGCGACACGGCCCGGTCGCGCTCCGCGGCCCCGGAGGAGCCCTCGGGCACCGGGACGAGAGGAGCCGGGGCCCCCGGGAGGCCGGCGGTCACCCCGTCCGGGCGGGTCACCGCCGTCGGGTCGGTCGCGCCGGGCCAGCCTGCGCCGTCGCTCTGCTGGGAGGCCAGGGCGACCGCGCCCGCGGCCGCACCGGCGGCCGCGAGCAGCGACCCGACCAGCACCACGGCCGTGAGCCGGGGGATCGGGCGCGGCGTGACCGCGGGGACACCGTGCAGGGTCGGGTCGGGGCCGGTCGTGGGCGGCCGGGGCGGGATCGCGTCGGGGGCCGGGACGGCCGTCGCCACGGTCGCGCCCGTCCCGGTGCCGTCCGGCGCGGCGGCCGCCGATGCCTCGCTCCCGGTCGACGGGATCGGGTCCGGGTCGGCGGGCACCGTCGTCCCGCTGTCCGGTCCCGTGGAACCGCTGCCCGATCCCGTGGAACCGCTGCCCGATCCGGTGGAGCAGCTGTCCGGCGCCGTCGGCCGGCCGGCCGGCGTGGGGGAACCGCTGTCCGGCACCGGGGGATCCGTCGTCGCGGCGCCCGGGGGCGCACCGTCCGGCACGACAGCACCCGACGGCTCCACGTCCGGATCCGGCGCCTGCGGGCCCGGGTCGACGGACCCCGGCGCGGTAGCCGGGTGGGCCGGCGTCGGCACGGCCGACACCGCCACGGCGGACGCCGGGTCGTCGGCGTCGGGTGCGAGGGCGTCCGGCGCTGCGGCGTCCGGCGCCGGGCCTGCCGGAGCGAAGGTCGCCGGGTCCGGGGTTGCCGGGGCCGGCGTTGCGGCGCCCGGGGCCGCGGACACCGGGTCGGCAGGGGCCGGAGCACCGGGCACCGCCCGGGGTCGCGTCCCTCCCGCCCCGAAGGCCTCGATGCCCGGAGGAGCGGGCTCGTCCGCGGGCGGTGCGACGGGTGGCGCCACCCCCAGGAACGGCGAGGTCGGCCGCAGCGGGGGCCGCGGAGGCGGCGGCCGGGGCGGTCGGCGCGCGGGCCGTCCCGCTGGGTCTCCGGTGGCGGGGTCGGCGCCGGTGTCTCGACGCCTCACCGCCCCTGCGTCGTCCGCGACCTCACCATCGGTGTGGTCGGCGTCCCCCTGCCCCGACACGAGGCCCCCTCTCCGCATGGCGTGCGCGCGATTGTCGAGCCCCCGGACACCGCACTCCAGGCACCGCGGCGGACGTGCACCCGTCCGGGGGCAGGGACCGCACGGCCGGGTGACTGCGTCCGGACGGGTCCGCCGGCCTCGGACCGTCGGTGCGCCTCCTGCGACGCACAGTGATCGGTAAGGGTGGCCTTCGCCTCGGATGCGCGTCCGGAGCGCGCGATACCGCCGGTTACAGGTACGTTCGGTCACGATTCAGTGGGCCGTCCGGGTGAGTCCGGACTGCTCGTCGCGGTGAGGAGGGGAGGTCGGGTGTCCGTGGCCGACCGGCGAGTGACCGTCCCGCACCACGGTGCGGACCGGTCGACGACGACCGCCGACCCCCTGCGCGAGGCCCTGCGGTCCCGTCACGACCGCGCCGCGACCGACGTGCGCGCCGCGGGACGCAGCGGCGACATGCCCGCGCTGCTGGACGCGACCCGTCGCGTCCAGCAGGTCCTCACCACCGCCCGTCGCGACCTCGGCCCGGACGACGCCGACACGCTCGTCGCCGAGGGGAGCCTCGCCGTCGCGCTGCTGCTGGGCTACGACCACGCCGGCGGGCTGGAGATCGCCACCCGCAACCTCGCCGCCCGCGAGGCGCTGCTGGGCCCGGACCACCCGGCGTCGCTCGCGGCCGCCGACGCCCTGGCCGCGGCCCACCGGGTGACCGGCGACGCCGAGGAGGCGGTCCGCCGGCACGAGGACGTGATCACCCGGCGGGCGCGGGTGCTCGGCGGGTCCCACCCCTGCACGATCGCGTCCCGGGCCGCGCTGGCGCTCGCCCGTGCCGAGACCGGCGACCTGCGCGGCGCGGCCGGCCTGCTCGCCGCGACGCTCGAGATCGCCGAGCGGGTGCTCGGCGCCGGGCACGCGGTGACCGACGACGTGCGGGAGCTGCTCACCGACTGCCGCGCCGCGGCCGACTCCGCGGGACACGCGACGGCACCCGCCACCGCGACCACCGGGGAGCCCGGCGTGCGACCGGACGCGGTGCCCGCCGTGCGGCCCGCCGGGGAACCCGCCGACGGGGCCGAGCCGCCCACGGGCGTCCTGCCGCGGATGCGCCCGCCGTCCGGGGAGCCCGAGCCCACGACCGGCGTCCTCCCGCGGATGCGCCGTCCGCAGGAGGACGACGAGCCCACGACCGGGATCCTCCCCCGGACCCCCGACCCGCGCGAGGAGACCCTCCCGCTGTTCTTCGACCGGCCCTCCGGCCCGCTGCCCGTGGTGCGCTGACCCGGCCCGACGGCACGGACCCGCCGGCGGAGATTGACCATGGGGGCCGGTGTCGTCATGGTGGGCGGGGTCCGACACCGGTGTCGGCGACCAGGAGGTGGACCGGCCCGTGGGCAGGATGGACGACCGGACGGTGCTCGTCACCGGGGCCGGGCGCGGCATCGGCCGCGCCACCGCACTGCGGCTCGCCGGGGAGGGCGCCCGGGTCGCGGTGACCGACCTCGACGGTGACACCGCCGCCGCGACCGCCGCGGAGCTGGGCGGGGCCGGGACCGCGTACGCCCTCGACGTCGCCGACCCCGACGCCGTGCGCGACACCGTCGAGCGGGTCCGCGGCGACCTCGGCCGGATCGACGTGCTGATCAACAACGCCGGCTGGGACAAGGTCGGCGCGTTCGTCGACTCCGACCCGGCCGACTGGGACCGGATCGTGCGGATCAACCTGTTCGGGGTGCTGCACACCGCGCACGCCGTCGTCCCGCACCTGATCGCGCAGGGCTCCGGGACGGTGGTGAACCTCGCCTCCGAGGCGGGCCGCGTCGGGTCCAGCGGCGAGGCGGTCTACTCCGCCGCCAAGGGCGGGGTCATCGCGTTCACCAAGACCCTCGCCCGCGAGGTCGCCCGGCACGGTGTCAACGTCAACTGCGTGTGCCCCGGGCCCACCGACACGGCGCTGTTCGCCGACGTCGTCGAGGGGAACGACCGGCTGCGCGACGCCCTGGTGAAGGCGATCCCGTTCCGCCGCCTGGCCCGCCCCGAGGACGTCGCCGCCGCCGTCGCCTTCCTCGCCTCCCCCGACGCCGACTACCTCACCGGGCAGACCGTCAGCGTCAGCGGCGGCCTGTCCATGCTCTGACCGCAGCCCCCGGGAGGACCCCCATGACCCTCGACCCGAGCTCCTACACCCAGCTGCGGTTCGAGCGCCGCGACGACGGCGTCCTGCTCATCACCATCGACAACCCGGCGAAGTACAACGCCGCCGACGAGGTCCTGCACGGCGAGCTCGCGCGGGTCTGGCGGGACGTGTCGTCCGACGCCGCCACCCGGGTCGCGGTGATCACCGGGGCCGGGAGGGCGTTCTCCGCGGGCGGGGACCTCGGCATGGTCGAGCGGATGGCAGGCGACCACGAGCGCGTCGCACACATGCTCCGGGAGATGTCCGACCTGGTCTGGAACATCATCGACTGCGAGAAGCCGGTCGTGTCGGCGATCAACGGGGTCGCCGTCGGGGCCGGGGTGGTCGTCGCGCTGCTCGCCGACATCGCGATCGCCGCCGAGGACGCGAAGCTGGGCGACGGCCACGTGAGGCTCGGCGTCGCCGCCGGGGACCACGCCGCGATCATCTGGCCGCTGCTGGCCGGCATGGCGAAGGCCCGCTACTACCTGCTGACCGGCGAGATGGTCACCGGCGCCGAGGCCGAGCGGCTCGGGATGGTCGCCAAGGCGGTGCCGCGCGAGCAGGTCCTCGACGAGGCACTGCGGGTCGCGCACGCCCTGGGCACCGGCTCCCAGCAGGCCATCCGGCTCACCAAGCGGGCACTGAACTCGTGGCTGCGCAGCGCCGGACCGGCCTTCGAGCAGTCCGCCGCCTACGAGATGTTGACCTTCATGGGCCCCGACGTGGTGGAGGGCGCCGCCGCGCTGCGCGAGAAGCGTCCCCCGAACTTCCCCTCGGCACGGGGCTGACCCTGGGGCAGGGTGGGTGCACGCGCGTCCCACCACACGCCAGGAGTACCACCGTGACCCTCACCGGATCGCCCGCGGAGACACCGCCCACCGACCCGGCAGGCCGCCCGGCCGTGCACGCCCTGCACGACCGGCTCGCCGCCGCGGTCCGCCCCGCCGCCGTCGCCACCCGGGCGATCGACCGGCTCCGGATGGCGCACGACGCGTCGCACTTCGCCCGCACCCCGGCCGCGGTGGTGACGGCGTCGAGCGCCGCCGAGGTCGCCGCGCTGTTCCGCGCCGCGGGCGGGGTGCCGGTGACCTTCCGCTCCGGCGGGACGAGCCTGTCCGGCCAGGCCGTCACCGACGGCATCCTCGTCGACGTCCGCCGCCACTTCCGCGGCATCGAGATCGAGGACGACGGCGCCCGGGTGCGGGTCGGGCCGGGCGCGACGGTGCGCTCGGTCAACACCCGCCTGGCCCGGTACGGCCGGATGCTCGGCCCGGACCCGGCCAGCGAGGTCGCCTGCACCCTCGGCGGGGTCGTCGCGAACAACTCCTCGGGCATGGCCTGCGGCACCGCCGCGAACAGCTACGCGCTGCTGGACTCCGTCGAGCTCGTCCTGCCCTCGGGCACCACCCTGGACACCGGTGCCCCCGGCGCCGACGACGAGCTGCGCGCCCGCGAGCCCCGGCTGTGGGCGGGTCTGGCGCGGCTGCGCGACCGGCTCCGCGGCGACGCGGCGCTGCGCACCGAGATCGAGCGCCAGTTCTCGCTGAAGAACACCATGGGCTACGGCCTGAACTCCTTCCTCGACCACCACGACCCGGTGCAGATCCTGGCCCGGCTGCTCGTCGGCTCGGAGGGGACGCTGGCGTTCCTCGCCTCGATCACCATGCGCACCCTCCCGGTGCTCGCCCACACCCGCACCGGGCTGCTGGTGTTCGACGACCTCGCCGCCGCCAACCGCGCGCTGCCCGGCCTGGTGGACTCCGGCGCCGCGACGATCGAGCTGCTGGACGCCACGTCGCTGCTGGTCGGACAGGGCGACACCGACGCCGACCCGCGGCTGCGGGCACTGACCGTCGACGAGCACGCCGCGTTCCTCGTGGAGTACCGCGGGCACACCGTCGAGGAGGTCACCCAGCTCGCCGGGGACGCCTCCGGGCTGATCTCCGGGCTGCCGCTGCGGGGCCCGCGGGAGCTGTCCGCGGACCCGGTCGCGAAGGCTGGGCTGTGGAAGCTGCGCAAGGCGCTCTACGCCAAGGTCGCGGGCGCCCGCCCGCCGGGCACCGCGGCGCTGCTGGAGGACGTCGCCGTCCCCGTCCCGGATCTGCTCGCGACCTGCGAGGGCCTCATCGCGCTGTTCGCGAAGCACGACTACGACCACGCCGTGATCTTCGGGCACGCCAAGGACGGCAACGTCCACTTCATGCTCACCGAGGACCTCGACGACTCGGGCACGGCGGGCGGCCGGGACCGCTTCGGCCGGTTCACCGACGACATGGTCGACCTCGTGCTGGCCCACGGCGGGACGCTCAAGGCCGAGCACGGCACCGGCCGGATGATGTCGCCGTTCGTCCGCCGCCAGTACGGCGACGAGCTCTACGAGGTCATGCAGGAGATCAAGCGGCTCTGCGACCCGCAGGGGATCCTCTCCCCCGGCGTCGTCCTCGACGACGACCCGACCGCGCACCTGGCCGGACTCAAGTCCGCCCCGGCCGTCGAGTCCGAGGTGGACCGCTGCGTGGAGTGCGGGTTCTGCGAGCCGGTCTGCCCCAGCCGTGACCTGACCACCACCCCGCGGCAGCGGATCGTGCTGCGCCGCGAGATGGCCGCCGCCCGGGCCGCGGGCGACGAGGCCCTGCTCGCCGAGCTGGAGGCCGACTACGCCTACGACGGCGTCGACACCTGCGCCGTCGACGGCATGTGCGGCACCGCCTGCCCGGTCCTGATCAACACCGGCGACCTGGTGCGACGGCTGCGCGGCGAACGCGATCACGGCGCCGCGGGCGCGGGCTGGACCCTCGCGGCGAAGCACTGGGGCGCCACCACCCGGGCCGCCGGGCTGGCCCTCACCCTCGCGCGGGCCGTACCCGGCGCCGCACCCGTCTCGGCCGCGCTGCGCCGGGTCGCCGACCCCGAGCAGGTCCCGCAGTGGAGCCCCGACCTGCCCCGCGGCGGCGGGAACCGGGTCCCCGGCGGGCTCGTGTCCACCGACGCCGACCTCGTCCTGTTCTCCTCCTGTACCGGCGCCATGTTCGGTTCGGCGGGCACCGGCGCGGGCGAGGCGTTCGCCCGGCTCTGCGCGCGGGCGGGCCTGCGGGCGAGCGCACCCGCGGGCCTGGGGTCGCTGTGCTGTGGCACGCCGTGGAAGTCCAAGGGGCTCACCGACGGCGCCGCCGCGATGGCCGAGCGGGTCCTGCCCGCGCTGTGGACGACGACCCGCGCCGGGGCGGTCCCGGTGGTGTCCGACGCGTCGTCGTGCACCGAGGGGCTGCGGGTGATGGTCGCGTCCGGCCCCGAGCGCTACCGCGGCCTGCGGGTCCTCGACGCCGTCGAGTTCACCGCCGACCGGATCCTGCCCGCGCTCACCGTGTCCGCCCGGCTGGCCCGGCTCGTGCTGCACCCGACCTGCTCGGCCACCCAGCTCGGCCTGCTCGACCCGCTGCGGCGCCTGGCCGGGGCCGTCGCCGACGACGTCGTCGTCCCCGACTCGTGGAGCTGCTGCGGGTTCGCCGGGGACCGCGGGATGCTGCACCCGGAGCTGACCGCGGCGGCCACCGCACCGCAGGCCTGGGAGCTCGCCGGGGTCGACGCCGACGCCCACGCCTCCTGCAACCGGACCTGCGAGCTCGGCATGAGCCGCGCTACCGGGCGTGACTACGAGCACGTCCTGGAGGTGCTCGAACGGGTGACACGATGAGCGATTTTCGTGATCCTGACGCCTCTTTCTCGGTCAAGCCCTTGTTTAGACCCCCCGGGACCGGGGATGAATGTCCGTGATGCGCGTTCCGTCGAGGGTGACGCGCACCCGGAAGGAGTCCGAGACCGTGACCGTGGTGACAGGTGGGGCCGCGGCGAACGCCGTGATGGCGGTCGTCCGGGTCGAGGCACCCGCGGGCGTCGAGGCGGACGTCGTGGAGGCCGAGCTGACCCGCGCCCTGTACACGCACCGCAAGCGTCCGATGACCGTCGAGCTGTCCCTGGCCGACGGCACCGGCCCCTGGCCGCGGCGCGGACCCGCCCGGTACGCCTTCGTCGCCGTGCTGACCATGTCCGGGTGCTCCGAGCCGGAGCGGCTCGCCGCCCGCATCGAGAAGACGGCCCGCAAGGCGATCCGGCGCCGTTTCGGCCGTCCGGCCACCGCGGAGGTCCGCACCGGGATCTCGGGCGCCGAGGCGGGTGCCTACTGGTTCAGCGTGCGGGGCACGCCGCACCGGCAGTTCTGACCCCGGCGGGGTCGCGGCGTGAGACGCGACACCGCTGTTTCCGTTCGGGCGCGTCCGTGCCGCATCCTGTGTGCCGCCGCCGGCCCGGGCGGGAGCCGACGAGACGGGGAACGACCACCGTGCTGACCATCCTCACCGCCGAGAACGGCGGTTGACCGCCGCCGCACCGCCCCCCGTCGTGGAGGCCGGCCCGAAGGGTCTCCGCACCGGAGCGCTGGGCCTGTGGGGCAACACCGTCATCGGGCTCGGTGCCACCGCACCGGCCTACAGCCTGGCCGCGACGCTCGGCTACGTCGTCCTCGCCGTCGGTGAGAAGGCGCCCGCGATGTTCCTCGTCGCGTTCGTGCCGATGCTGTTCGTCGCCGTCGCCTACCGCGAGCTGAACCGCGCCGTGCCCGACTGCGGGACGACGTTCACCTGGGGCACCAAGGCCTTCGGGCCGTGGGTCGGGTGGATGGGCGGCTGGGGCGTCGCGGTGTCGGCGATCATCGTGCTGGCCAACGTCGCCGAGATCGCCGCCGTGTACACCCTGCGCGCGCTCGGGTTCGTCGCCGCCGCGGATAACACGCTGGTCAAGGTCGGCGTCGGGGTGCTGTTCATCCTGGTCATGACCTGGGTCAGCCACCGCGGGATCGTGCTGTCCGAGCGGTTCCAGAACGCGCTGATCGTCTTCCAGATCGTGGTGCTCGCCGTCCTGGCCGCCGGGGCGCTGTGGCTCGTGTACTCCGGCGACGCCGGCCCGCAGGCCGTGCTGCCGAGCTGGAGCTGGTTCGACCCGACCGGGATCTCCGGCTCCGCCGCCGCGCAGGCGCTGATCCTCTGCATCTTCGTCTACTGGGGCTGGGACGCCTGTCTGGCCGTCGGCGAGGAGACCCGCGGCTCGACCAGCACCCCGGGCCGGGCCGCGCTGCTGGCCACCGTGATCCTGCTGGCGATCTACGTCGTCGTCGCGGTCGCGCTGCAGTCCTACGCAGGGTTCGGCGACACCGGGATCGGCCTGGCGAACCCCGAGCACTCCGAGGACGTGCTCACCCTGCTCGGCGCCCCGATGGGCGGCTCGGTGCTCACCGCGGTGCTGCTGCTGACCGTCGCGGTGTCGGCGGCGTCGTCGACCCAGACCACGATCCTGCCCACCGCGCGCGGCGCGCTGGCGATGGCCGTCTACGGGGCGGTCCCGCGCCGCTTCGGCAGCGTCCACCCCCGCTACGCGACGCCCGGGTTCGCCACCGTCGTCATGGGGCTGTCCGCGGTGCTGTTCTACCTGGTGCTGGGGCTGGTCAGCTCCGACGCGCTGCTCGACACCGTCGCCTCGCTCGGCCTGGCCGTGGCGTTCTACTACGGCATCACCGCCTTCGCCTGCGTCTGGTACTTCCGGCGCACCCTGCTCCGCTCGCCACGCGACCTGCTGCTGCGCGGTCTGCTGCCGCTGCTCGGCGGCGTGGTCATGGTGTGGGCGTTCGTGCAGAGCTCGGTCGACATGCTCGACCCGGCCTACGGCGAGACCTCCTTCGGTCCGGTCGGCGGGGTGTTCGTGATCGGCGTCGGCATGATCGCGCTCGGTGTACCGCTGATGCTGGCCTGCGCGGTGCGGCTGCGGCCGTTCTTCCGCGGCGAGACCCTCGACGAGGACACCCCGGTGCTCGTCCCGGAGACGGGTGAGCCGCCCTACGGCGGTTCCTAGGCCGCACGGGGTGCGGCGGCCCGGGCGGAGGGACGATGATCGGGCCGGTGAACGCCCGCATCCTGCTCGTCGAGGACGACCGCACGATCGGTGACGTCCTGCGCGGCAGCCTGACCGGGCACGGCTACGACGTCCGGTGGGAGCAGGCGGGCGGCCCGGCGCTCGCGGCGGCCGAGCACGCCCCGTTCGACCTCGTCCTGCTCGACCTCGGGCTGCCCGACCTCGACGGCGTCGAGGTGTGCCGTCGGCTGCGCACGCTGCGCCCCGACGCGGTGCTGGTCGTGCTGACCGCCCGGACCGCGGAGATGGACGTGGTACTCGGCCTGGAGGCCGGCGCCGACGACTACCTGACCAAGCCGGTACGCCTGGCCGAGCTGCTCGCCAGGATCCGGGCGCACCTGCGGCGCGCCGGCGGCGACCGCACCGGGGACGTGCTGGAGGTCGGGGACCTGCGCGTCGACACCGGGGCGCGCCGCGCCACCGTCGCCGGGCGGGAGCTGGTCCTGCGCACCCGCGAGTTCGACCTGCTCGCCCGGCTCGCGACCGACCCGGGCACCGCGCTGAGCCGCGAGGTGCTGATGACCGACGTGTGGGACGCGCACTGGTTCGGCTCCACCAAGACCCTCGACGTGCACGTGGCCGCGGTGCGCCGCCACCTCGCCGCGCACGACGGCCCCCGGGTCCCGCTGATCACCACCCTGCGCGGGCACGGGTACCGCCTGGAGCTGCCCGGGGGCCTCCGGTGAGACGCCGCATCGTGCGCCTCACCCTCGTGGCGGTCGGGGTGACGCTGGTGCTGTTCGGGGTCCCGCTGGCCGCCGGGCTGGAGCGCTACACCGTCGCCCAGCAGCGCGAGTCGCTGCAGCGCATCGCGGACTTCGCCGCCCGCTCGGTCTATGACGACGTCGTCCACGACCGGGTCCCGGCCCGGCTGCCCGACGGTCGCGACGACGACACCGCCGTCGCGCTCTACGACTCCGACGGCGACCGCACCACCGGCGACGGCCCGCCGGAGGGCGACGAGGGCGTCGACCGGGTCCTGGACCGGGGTCTGTCGTCGTCCCCGCCGGGGCAGCTCGTCGCGGTGTCCCCGGTGACCGACGGCGACGACGTCGTCGGGGTGGTGCGCGCGGCCCGCCCGAACTCGGCGGTGTGGTCCTCGCTCGTACCGCTCTACCTCGGCATGGTCGCGCTGGCCGGGCTGGTGCTGGTCGCGGTGTGGGCGCTCGCGATGCGCCTGGCCGCGCACCTGTCGGCGCCGCTGGAGTCGATGGCCCGCGACGCGGCCCGGCTCGGCGAGGGCGACTTCGGGGTCCGTCCCGCGCCCACCGGCATCGGGGAGCTCGACCGCGTCGGGTCCGCGCTCGGCCACACCGCGGGCCGCCTCGACGACCTGCTGGCCCGCGAGCGGGCGTTCTCCGCGGAGGCCTCGCACCAGCTGCGGACGCCGCTGGCCGGGCTGCGGCTGCGGCTGGAGTCCGCGCTCGACGACCCGGCGCTGCTCCGGCCCGCGACCGTGGAGGACGGGCTGGCCTCGGTCGACCGGCTGGAGCGCACCATCGACGAGCTGCTGCTGCTCGCCCGCGAACGCAGCCGTGACGCCGTTCCGGTCGACCTCGCCCGGCTCTTCGACGAGGCGCAGGCCGAGTGGGGCGACCGGCTGTCCCGCGCCGGGCGGTCGTTCTCGGTGTCCCGCGACGGCGCCCTGCCCGACCCGCCCGCCTCCGCCGCGGCGGTCCGCCAGATCGTCGCCGCGCTGCTCGACAACGCCGTCCAGCACGGGGCCGGTGCGGTCGCGCTGACCGCGCGGGAGGCCGGGCCGGACGCCGTGGCCGTCGACGTCGCCGACGAGGGGCCCGGGGTGGCCGAGGAGGACCTGTCGGGCAGCGACGGCCGGCGCGGCCTCGGGGTCGCCCTCGCCCGGCGGCTCGCCGAGGCCGAGGGCGGACGGCTCACCGCCCGCCGGTCGCCGTCGGTGGTCACCCTGCTGCTGCCGCTGGAACCTGTCCGGGACGGCCGATCGCTTACCTCCTCCTAACCTCCACCTCATTCCCCGTGGCACACGGGCTCCCTACCGTCGGTACCGGACATGATCGACGACGGTCGGCACCGGGAGGCCCGCATGACCACGACGCCCGACCAGCGGATCCGCGACGCCCTCACCGCCGACCCGGTCCTGCGGACCCTCGGGTTCGACCACCGCTCCGTCGGGTCCGCGCCCCCGCCCGCGGGGCCGGGCATCGTGCTCGGCTGGTCCGGGCAGTGGGCGGCGTCGGGTTCGGCGGCGCTCGGCACGGTGGTCGTCGACGTCGTCGGTGTCGACGGACGCACCCGCACGGCGGTGCTGGCCCGGATCGAGGTCGTGCTGTCCGGGCTGCGCGACGGCCCCGTGCGACGGGTCGGGGCCGGGTCCCCCGCGGACGGTGTCACCGTGCTCGCCGGCACCGGCGAACCCGCCGGCCGGACCGCGGCCGGCGCGACCGTCGAGTAGCGACCGGTCACCGCCCCCCATCCGGTGACAGGCCCGGCGGAACGGACACGACGGCGTATCCGCCCAGGTGGGGGGCCGTCACGGCGATCTTGACCTCGCGTACGGTGCGGCCCATGGCTTCCGACACGAGCAGGCCCACGGACGGCAGCACGGCGACCGGTACCCCGGAGACCGACGATGCGGCCGGCTCCGTCGCGACGGACCGGGCGACCGCCGACGGCCCCGCCACGACCGCCACCGACGCCGCCGACGGCGCGGCCACCGGCACGACGGCCACCGGCTCCACCACGGCGGGCTCCACCGCCACCGGCTCCACCACGGCGGGCTCCACCGCCACCGGCTCCACCACGGCGGGCTCCACCGCCACCGACGGCACCGCGACCGGCTCCACCGCGGCCGCGGGCGCGGCCACCGACGACGCCGGCACCGGCCGCGCCGCCCCCGTGCGCACCGCGGCCGCCACCCCCGCCGGGCCCCCGGCCGACACCGCCTCCGGCGGTGGCCTCGCCGGTGCGGGCGCCGTCGTCGCCGCGGGGCTCGGTCTCGCCTCGCTGACCGGCACCTCGGTGGGCGACATGCTGCGCGAGCGCGAGTCGCTCGTCGGGCAGATCCAGGCCGCGACCGGCGGCCCGGGCGACACCATCGAGTCCTTCTACGGCGCGCCCTGGGACGTCGCCGCCGTGGTCAACGGCGTCGTCGCGCTGGTCGCGGTCCTCGTCGGGCTCGTCCTGGTCCTCGGCCCCGCCGCCCGGCCCGCCGCGGGCGCCTGGGTCCGGCCGGTCGCCCTCGGCGGCCTGGTGCTCGGCGTCCTGGGGCTGCTGGTCTCCGGCGGAATGTACCTCGACCTGTTCGCCTCGACACCGGTGCTCCCGCAGATGCCGGGCATCCCGGGCCTGGGCTGACCCGCCCCGGTCGGTGGCCCGCGCCGGTCCCCGGACCCACGCGGCACCGACCGGGTCACCCCGTTCACCCGCTCGATCGCTTCCGCTTCCGGTCGCCGCGGTCCCGTCCCTAGGTTCGGCGCAGGTCACCGCCCGGTGGCCCCGTCGCACCCGCCGACCGCGGGCGACCGGGAGGAACGCCGTGCCGCTTCGGTCCCCGTTCGCGACGATGCTCGCCGCCGTGGTCCTGCTGCTGGTCACCGGCGGTGTGGCCGCGGCCGGGCCGGCGGCGACGCCCGAGCAGCGTGCGGCCACCGCGGTCGAGGTCGCACTGCGCCAGATCGGCTGCCGTTCGTGTGGGGCGGCAACGGGCCGGAGAACGGCGACCGCGGCTTCGACTGCTCCGGGCTGACCGCGTTCGCCTACGGCAAGGCCGGCGTCGTCCTGCCACGGACCGCGCACGCCCAGTACCGCCGCGGCCCGCGGGTCCCGGCCGGCTCCCCGCTGCGCCCGGGTGACCTGGTCTTCTACGGCACCGTCGACAAGGTCCACCACGTCGGACTGTTCGTCGGGCAGGACCGGATGGTGAGCGCTCCGACGTTCGGGCTGCCGGTGCAGACCTCCTGGTACCGGTGGCGCGGCGACGACTACCTCGGCGCGACCCGACCGGTGCAGGCCACCGACGGCGTCGGGGACCCGGCGGTCCGGGAGACGCCGGACCCGTCGATCCCGGACGAGCCCTGGTTCGACGCCCCCGCCGCACCGCCGCTGCCCACGTCGCCGACGGCCCCGCGGCAGACCCCGGCGCCCCGCTGACTCCGCCGGTGGCACCGGGGGCGTGGAGCGGCGACGCCGGCACCCGCCCGGTCAGGACGCGTCGGCCACCGGGGTGTCGACCGCGACCACGGTGAGACCGAGGGAGGGCACCAGCCTCAGGACCCGGGCCGCAGGCGCCGCCGGGTCCAGTACCACCACGACCGCGGTCCCGTGGGCACGGGCGCGGTCGGCGGCCGCGCGCAGGATCGTGACCCCGCGCAGTCCGAGGAAACGGACGGCGTTGAGGTCGAGTACGACCCGGCCACCCACCGCGAGGTCGACGGCGGCGAGCACGCGCACCTCGACCGCGGGTCCGGTGGCGAGGTCGAGGTCGCCGGACACGCCGATGACGACGGTCGCGGCGGGACCGCACCCGACCTCGACCTGCGGGCCGGCGTGAGTGGGCTCGGGCTCGGGGACGAGGAGGAGACGACGGGATGGCGTGGGCGCGGTCATGGGTCCGCCAGGAGGGAGGTGGGGCCGGTCCCGCTGCGGGACGGTCGGCCCGTGGTGCCGTCGGGGCACTGAGCTGTACCGGACGGCCGAACGGCGACGGCTCCGAGGAGGCGTCGCCCGAAGATGTGTCGAGCTGGACCGGAGTCGTCACGGTCGACGGACCCGGCCCGTCACCGTAGCCGTCGCCGACACCGGGTGTCCAGGGTGCGGTCCGCTCCCCGGCGGGCCGGCGCCGCGGCGGGGATACTCACGACGATGCCGACCGCACCGGAGATCCCCCGGGCCGCCGGGCCCCGACCGCCCGCCGGAGCCCGGTGACCGGGCCCGTCGTCGCCCGCCTCTGGCGTCCCGTCCTGCTCGTGGCGCTGGTGGGTGTCGCGGTCGGCGTCGCGGTCGCCGTCGGGGTGCCCTCGGTGGAGCAGCTCCGTGACGGCCTGGCCGGGACCGGATGGGCGGGACCGCTGCTGTGGGCGGCGCTGTACGCCGGGCTGTCGCTCACCCCGGTGCCGGTCAGCCTGCTCGCCGTGCTCGGTGGGGTGCTGTTCGGGTTCGGCGAGGGGCTGCCCGCCACGCTCGCCGGGAAGTTCGTCGGCGCGGCGGTCGGGTTCGCCCTGGCGCGGCGGCTGGGCCGGGACACGGTGCTGCGGCTGGTGGACCGCTCGGGCCGGGGCGCGGAGCGGATGGCGGTGGTCGACGACCTGGTACGCCGTCGCGGCCTCCTGGCCGTGGTGGGGGTCCGGCTCGCGCCGGTCCTGCCGTACTCGGTGCTGAACCTGCTGTGGGGGCTGACCGCGGTCCGGTTCCGGCACTACCTCCTCGGCACCGTCCTGGGGGTCACCCCGGGCACGACGGCGCTGGTCGCGGTCGGCGCGTTCGGCACCGACCCCGGGTCGCTGCCGTTCCTGGTCTCGGTGGCCGGGCTCGGGGTCGTCGTGCTGACCGGGGTCGTCCTGGCCCGGCGCCGGCCGGCCCGCTCGCGCGCCGACCCGCCCGCGAACGGCTGAGGGCTCAGCCGGGCCCGACCGTCGCGGCGACGGCGCGGTGGTCACCGACGTCGAGCTGCAGCACGGCCGGGTCCCGCCCGGTCAGGCGGCCGAGCGCGATCAGGTGGTCGAGCTGGGCGCGCGGCGTCGCCGCCGGGAACGTCCGCCCGTCGACGAGCCGCCGGCCGCCGGTCACCGTCGCGGGGAGCGAGCCGGGCAGGTTCAGGTCCCCGGCGACGACCACCGGCCCGGGCAGCCCCGCCGCCCAGCGCCGCAGCGCCCGGAGCTGGCGGACCGCCGTCGGCGGGGCGAACGACAGATGGGTCGCCACCACCGTGAGCGTCCCCAGCTCCGCGGCGACGGCGGCGCGCGGCTCGTCGAGGAACCAGGCGAGCCGGGTCCCCCCGCCGGGGGCGGGCACCGGCACCGGCAGCCGGGCCCGGCCGGCCTCGAACCCCAGCACGTGCCAGCGGCGCACCGGGAGCCGGGAGAACAGCGCGACGCCGTAGCGCGGCCCGGGCGCGGGGTCGCCGGGACCGCGCAGGACCGGGGGGTCGAGCGGGGTCCACGACGGCAGCGGGTCCGGACGCGGCTCGCCGTGCATGGTCGCGGCGCAGCGCCAGTCCACGGCACCGAGCCCGGCCGCGAGCAGCGACGGCTGGTCGTCGCCCGCCGAGCGGGACTGGCCGGTGTCGACCTCCTGCACCGCGACGACGTCGGCGCCCACCCCGGCGACGGCCGCCCCGAGCGCGGGGCCGGTCAGGTACCGCCCGTCCGCCCCACGTCCGGAGGCGAGGTTCAGCGACGCGACCCGCACGGCCGCGGTCAGCGGGTCGCGGCGTGGCGTCCGCGGGCCCCGCGCAGCGCCGGGACGCCGGCGAGCAGCCCGCGCTGCGGGATCCCGTCGACCGGTTCGGCGGCCGCCCCCAGCTCGGCGAGCACGTCGTTCGCGGCGAGCACCCCCGACATCGACGAGCGCTCCATCAGCCCGGCGAGGTAGGGCGTCTCCACGAAGTCACCGGCCACCCGCAGGCCGCGCGCGTCGGTCCGCACCCCCGGCCGGGTGCCCGCCGTCCCGGGCGGGAACGCGGGCGCGGTGGCCTCCAGCCGGTCGTACCGGTCGAGGACGGTCGCGTCCGCGGTCTCGGGCCACAGCACGGCCAGCTCGGCGCGCAGCGCGGCCGCGGCGGACGCCGCGTCGGGCTCGGCGCAGGAGTAGGAGTGCAGCTCCACCACCGACCCGCCGGTCCCGGCGGCCCACCGGGCCGAGGGCTCCTCCAGCCGGGAGTAGACGGTGACCGAGTCCAGGGTCGGCTGCCCGCTGACGGCACTGAACACCGCCCGTCCCGGGTCGACGTCGCGGTCCAGCCACAGCCTGCTGACCGCGAACGGGGGCGCGACGCGCAGCGCCGCACACTGCGCGTGCAGCCGCGGCGCCGTCGTCGCCAGCCCGGGTGAGCCGGTGACCAGCGCGCGCAGCGCACCCGGGTCGAGGGCGAGCACGAGGTGCCGGGTGGTGGTCGCCCCGGGGCCCTCGACCCGCCAGCCTGCGCCGTCGGGGTGCACCGCGGTGACCCGCGCCCCGGTGCGGACCTGCGCCCCGAGGGAGGTCAGGTGGCGCCACAGCGGCTGCCACACGGCGGTGGCGTGGTCGGTGCACGGGGCGTCGAAGGCGATGCCCTCGGGGTTGCCGAGGAAGTAGTAGTGGAACATCGCGACGAGCTCGGCGGCGGACAGGTCGCCCTGGTTGCAGAAGAACGACCGGGCGAACGCCTCGAACAGCATGCTGCGGGTGCGCTCGGTCATCCCGAGCCGGTCGAGGAACGACGCGGCGTCGACGCCGTCGAGCTCGGTCGTGGTGGTGGCCCGGTCGTAGGCCAGCAGGGCGCGTCCGGCGTCGGGGTCGGCGGAGGTGAGCTCGCGCCGCGACAGGCTCCTGCTGCGCAGCGCCAGCGCGAGCAGGTTGAACGGCGGGGCGGCGGGCAGTCCCGACAGGTCCTCGTCGGGCCACCGCGCGGAGATCACCGGGTAGTTCCCGACCGGGCGCAGGAACGACAGCTGCGGGTCGGCGCGGCGCAGGATCGACCGCCAGGTGTAGTACTGCCGGAAGAAGGCGTGGAAGCCGTGCTCGACCTGCGCGACGGTGCCGTCGGAGAGGGTGTGCGGCCAGGCCCCGAGCCGTCCGCCGAGGTGGTCGGCCGCCTCGAGCAGGGTGACCCGCACCCCGCGTTCGGCCAGCACCACCGCCGCGGACACCCCGGCGATCCCGCCCCCGACGACGACCGCCTCCGACCCGGCGGGCACCGCACGCGGCAGCAGCGGGTCGGGTGTCACCAGCCGTCGTCGGCGCATGCGCAGCGGTGCGGCGCGGCGCCGCAGCGGGTCGGTCACAGGGTCCCTCCGGGACGGACGTGCGGACCGTGTCCGCCGGGGTGGCGGGCAGCGGAGCCGTGGGCAGCGGAGCCGTGGGCAGCGGAGCCGTGGGCAGCGGAGCCGTGGGCAGCGGAGCCGTGGGCAGCGGAGTCGTGGGCAGCGGAGTCGTGGGCACCGCGGTGGCGGGTCCCGGGGCGGTGGGCGGCGCGGTCGCGGCGCAGGACGAGCGCGTACGGGACCGCGACCAGCCCCATCAGCACCCCGCCGACCAGGGCCGAGCCGGGCAGGCCGAAGAACACCAGGTGGGCGAGCACCGAGGAGGCGTAGACCCACAGGTACAGCGCGGCCGCGGGCCCCGAGCGCCGGGGGCCGCCGGGCAGCGCACGGTGCAGCGTCCCGACGATCAGCAGCGAGACGACCAGCCAGCCGGCGTAGTTGGTCAGCGGGATGCCGGGCACCAGCGGGAGACCCGGGTCGGGGCGCGCCCACACCCAGTGGCCCGCGTCGACCATCTGCGGGTCGAGGAACACGTCCCAGGCGGCCAGGGCGAACGCACCGACGGCGACGGTCCCCGCCCCGCGCCGGGCCAGCGCCCTGCCCACGACCAGCGCGGGCCACGCCATCATCGCCCAGGCCATCGGCACGACCAGCGGGACACCGGCCACCTCGGCGCCGAGGGTCCCGGTGTAGGCGTAGGCGCCGAACGGCCACCCCGTGGCCAGCCCGACGGACTCCGCGACCAGTCCCCCGCCGCCCGCGACGCCGAGCAGCACCAGCCCGCCCCGGGTGCCGTGCACCCGGACGACGTCGGCGACCGCGGCCAGGAAGAACACCGCGACGCTCAGCACCGTCACCGACGTCCGCAGCGGGGCGGGGGTGAGCGGGTAGAGGATCTGGACGGTCACCGCTCCGGCGACCAGCACCCAGGCGGGCAGGGTCGTGCGCAGTGCCCGGGGGGCAGCGGCCAACGCCACGCGGGAACCTCCACACGGTCCGGTCGGGGGTGGTCCCACGGTGCCACCACCCGGGCACACCCGCGCGTCGTCCGCGGCCGCGGCGACGTCGCGCGGCCGGGCCGCCCCCTCCGTAGGGTCGCCTGCGTGCTCCTCCGCCGGCCGCTGCGCGCCGTCCGTCCGCTCGTGGCCGCCGGGTCCGTCCTCGCCGCGGCCGGGACGGTGCAGGCCTGGGTGAACCGGGCCGGGCTGCGACGCCCGCCCGCCGCGCCGCCCACGGTGACCGTGCCGGTGTCGGTGCTGGTCCCGGCCCGCGACGAGGCACACCGGATCGCGCCGACCGTGCGGGCGCTGACCGGGCAGCGCGGGCTGGCCGACGTCGAGATCCTCGTCCTCGACGACGGCTCCACCGACGGGACCGCCGCCGTCGTCCGTACCGCGGCCGGCGGCGACCCCCGGCTACGGGTGCTCACCGGCACCCCGCCCCCGCCCGGGGTGCTGGGCAAACCGCACGCCTGTGCCGCGCTGGCCGCGGCCGCCCGCGGTGAGGTCCTCGTCTTCGTCGACGCCGACGTCGTCCTCGTCCCGCACGCCGTCGCCGCCGCGGTGGCGCTGCTGCGCGACCGGGACCGGCCGCTGGACCTGCTGTGCCCGTGGCCGCGGCAGGTCGCCTCCGGCCCGCTCGGCCGGCTGGTGCAACCGCTGCTGGCCTGGTCGTGGCTGACGACGCTGCCGCTGGCCGTAGCGGAACGGTCCGGACGGGGGTCGATGGCCGTCGCGAACGGGCAGTTCCTGCTGGTCGAGGCGGCCGCACTGGCCCGGGCGGGCGGCTGGGCCGCGGTGTCGGGCGCCGTCCTCGACGACATCGGGTTGGCCCGGGCGGTCCGCGCCGCCGGGGGCCGGACCGGCATCGCCGACGGGTCGCAGGTCGCGTCCTGCCGGATGTACGCGACCGGCGCGGAGCTGCGGGCGGGCTACCGCAAGTCGCTGTGGGCGGCGTTCGGCTCGCCCGCCGGGGCGGTCGCGGTCGGCGCCGGGCTGGTGCTGGTCTACGTGCTGCCCGCGCTCGCCGCGCTGACCGGGTCGCGGACCGGGCTGCTCGGGTACGCCGCCGCCGTCGCCGGGCGGGTGCCCGCCGCGCGGTGGGTCACCGGGCCGTCGGGCGGCGGCGCGGTCGACGCGCTCGCCCACCCGGTGTCGGTGCTGGCCCTGCTCGGGCTGCTCGCGTCCTCGTGGGCGGGCAGGCTGCGCGGCACGCTGAGCTGGAAGGGGCGTGCGCTGTGAGCCGGGTCGTGGTGGTCGGCGCCGGGCTGGGCGGGCTCGCGGCGGCGGCGCGGCTGGCCGCCGCCGGGCACGCGGTCACCGTGTTCGAGCGGGCCGACACCCCGGGCGGGAAGCTCGGCGTCGTCACCCGGGACGGGTTCACCTTCGACACCGGCCCGTCGCTGCTCACGATGCCGGACCTGCTCGACGACCTGTTCGCCGCGACCGGCGGTCCCGCGGACCTGCCGGTCACGCCGGTCGACCCGGCCTGCGGCCACGTCTTCGCCGACGGCACGCGGCTGGACCTGCCGCACGCCGCGGCCGCGGTCCCGGCCGCCCTCGACGCCGCCCTGGGCGACGGCGCCGGCGCGTCCTGGGCGGCGCTGCACGAGCACTCGCGACGCCTGTGGGACCTCGTCGGCGAGCCGGTCCTGCGCCGCCCGCTCACCACGGCCGCGCTCGTCCGGATGAGCGCCCGCCCGGCCGACCTGCGCGCGGTCGCGCCGTGGCGGACCCTCGACGGGCTGGGCGCGCGGCTGCTGCCCGACCCGCGGCTGCGGACCTGGCTGAACCGCTACGCCACCTACTCCGGTTCCGACCCGCGTCGCACACCGGCGGTGCTGGCGGTGACCGCCTTCGTCGAGCAGGAGTTCGGCGCGTGGTGGGTGCCGGGCGGGCTGCGCCGCATCGTCGACGCCGTCGTGGACCGCTGCCTCGCCCTCGGCGTCACGCTGCACCCGGGCACGGCCGTCGACGAGGTCCTCGTGGAGCGCGGCCGGGCCGCCGGGGTCCGGGCCGGGGGCCGCGAGGTGCGCGCCGACGTCGTCGTCTCCGGGGTCGACGCGCACGTGCTGCACGAGCGGCTGCTCCCCCGCGACGTCGCGCGCCGGGCCCGCAGGCGGCTGCGCCGCACGCCCCGCTCGACCGCCGGGTTCGTGCTGCTGCTCGGGCTGTCCGGCCGGGAGCCAGGGCCGGCGCACCGGGTCTGGTTCCCGCGCGACCAGCACGCCGAGTTCGACGCGATCTTCGGTCGCGAGCCCCGCCCGGTGCCCGACCCGACGGTGTACGTGCACGCCCCCGACGACCCGGCGCTGCGCCCCGACGACGCCTCCGAGGGCTGGTTCGTGCTGGTCAACGCACCCCTGCACGCCCCGGGGCGCGGTGTCGACTGGGACGCCCCCGGGCTCGCGGAGCGCTACCGGGACCGGGTGCTCGGCGTGCTCGCCGCCCGCGGCACCGACGTGCGCGACCGCCTGCGGTTCGCCGAGGTCCTGACCCCGGCCGAGCTGGAGCGGCGCACCGGTTCGCCGGGCGGCGCGATCTACGGCACCGCCTCGCACGGCCCCCGGGCCGCGCTGCGCCGGCCCGCCAACCGCGGCCCGGTGCCGGGCCTCTACCTGGTGGGCGGGTCCGCGCACCCGGGCGGCGGCATCCCGCTGGTGCTGATGTCGGCCGAGATCGTCGCCGGGCTCATCGGCCCGGCGGGGACCCCGGGAACCGCGGCGGGGTCGTCCGGACCACGCCCACCGCGAGCTGCGCCAGCCCGATCGCACCCAGGACCGTCCAGGTGAGGGCGAAGACGGTCCCCCACGACACCCCGACCAGCGGCGGGCCGGCCGGGAGCACCGCCGCACCGAGTGCGGGCAGGGCGACCACGACCAGCCGGGTCGGCCGCTCGGCGACGGTCACCGCGCCCACCCCCGGCATGCCGACCGACTGCGCGCGGGCCCGCAGGAACTCGTGCACGAACACCAGCGCGAGCGCCGCGAGGACCCAGCCGGGCGCGGCGCCGAGCGCGACCAGCACCGCCCCGAGCAGCAGGTCCCCGAGGCGGTCGGCGACGGCGTCGACCACCGCACCCAGCGGCCGGGCCCGCCCGGTGCGCAGCGCGACGGCGCCGTCGAGGCCGTCGAGCACCCCCGCGGCGACGACGAGCAGAGCCGCCGCCGCCGTCCACGGCGCCCCGGCGAGCGCGACCGCCCACGCCCCGGCCAGCACGACCACGCCGGACGCCGACAGCACGTCCGGCGGGACCCGGGCCACCGGGCCCGCGGAGAGGACCCGCACCATCCGGAGCCAGCCGCGTACCACCGGGGAGGGCCGGATGCCGCCGTGCAGGACCGACCAGCCGTCGTCGTCCCCGGTCGTCATCGGACCAGCGTGCCAGCGCCGCAGCGGGGGCGCGCCGTGAACCGGGCCCGCACCCTCGCCCGCCGGCTCGGGAACACCTTCCCCGGCAGCGACATCGCGCTGTGGGCCGCCGGTGCGACCTACTTCGGGGTGATCGGGCTGGTGCCGCTGACGATGGTCGCGCTGTGGGGCGTCGGTGCGCTGGCCGGGCCGGAGACGGTGACCACGGCGATGGACGCGGCGATCGGCGGGCTCCCCGGCGGGCACGGCACGCCCGAGGCGCTGCGCACACTGGCCGCGGTGTCGCTGTCGATGGCCTGGTGGCAGGCGCTGGTCGTGCTGTTCCCGGCCAGCCTCTACGGCGAGGGCCTGCGCCGCGCGTTCGTCCAGATGTCCGCAGCCCGCGACCGGCTCACCGGCTGGCGCGGCCGCGCCGGGCTGCTGGGGGTCGCGGCGGTCGCGCCGTTCCTCGTGCTGGTCGTGCTGGGCGCGGCTCCCTACGTCGGTCCGCTCTACGCCGCGGGTGGCTGGTCGCTGGTGTGGGGCGTCGTCGTGGCGTTCCACGTGGTGTGGGTGACGCTGTCGACCGCGCTGCTCGCGGTGTTCGGGCTGGTCGGGCCGGGGCGGCTGGGCCGGCGCGCGCTGGTGCTCGGCGCGTTCGGCACCGGGTCGGTGCTGGCCGGGTTCCTGCAGGGTTTCCTGCTGTTCCTGGCCATCCCGATCGAGTGGTCGGCACCGTTCGCCGGGCTCCCCGTGGTCGGGACGGTGTCGGCGCTGGCGCTGTGGCTCTACCTGCTGCACATCCTGGTGCTGTGCGGGTTCCGCGCCACCGTGGTGCTCGACGAGGTCCTCGCCGCCCGGGACCGGTGATCCCGGGCGGCGGGGACCCGGCGGGTCACATGCCCATGCCGCCGTCGACCGGCAGCCCGGCGCCGTTGACGAACCGGGCGGCGTCGGAGGCCAGGAAGGCGACCGCGTCGGCGATGTCGGCGACCTCGCCGAGCCGGCCCGACGGGGTCAGCTCGACCACCGCGCCGACCGCGGCCTCCGGGCTCTCGAACAGCCCGAGCCCGGCGGTCTCGACGGCGAGCTTCTGCCCCATCGCGGTCGGGACGAGCCCGGGGTACACGCAGTTGACCCGCACCCCGTAGCCGAGCTTGCCCGACTCCATCGCCGCGACCCGGGTGAGCCGGTCGACCCCGGACTTGGTCGCGGAGTAGCCGCCGATGGAGGGGAACGCGATGGTCGCGGCGACCGAGGCCACGTTGATCACGGCTCCGCCGCGGCCCGCCGCACCACCCGGGCGCATGGCACGGAAGGCGTGCTTGATGCCGAGCATCGTGCCGAGCAGGTTGACCTCGAGCATCCGGCGGACGTCGTCGGGCTCGGTGTCGACGAGCAGCTGGGTGACCTCGACGCCCGCGTTGTTGACGACGACGTCGAGGCCGCCGAACCGCTCCACGGTCTCGGCGACCGCGGCGGTCCACGAGGCGTCGTCGGTGACGTCCAGGTGCACGAACCCGTGCTGCTCCCCCAGGGACTTCGCGAGCGTGCCGCCCGCCTCGTCCTGCAGGTCGGCGACGACGACCCGGCCGCCCGAGTCGGCCAGCGCGCGGGCCATCCCCTCGCCCAGCCCCTGTGCGCCCCCGGTCACGAGCACGGTGCGTCCGGTCAGGTCGATCTGCGTCACGGCGACTCCAGTGTCGATCGGTGATGTGGGCCACACCCTGCCGCGATCTCTGACCAGTTGTCAAGATATCGTCGGGCGGGCGTCCAGAACGACGGCGTCGGAGACGCAGCGGTCGGTTACAGTGGCTCCCGGCGGACGACGGGAGGGGGCCGCGTGGCACGGGCGAACCCGGTCGACAAGCACGACGCGCGCCGCCGAGCGCTGGCGGACTCGGCCCTGCAGACCCTGGGCGAGCTCGGCTACGCCCGGGCGTCGCTGCGCGAGATCGCGCAGAACTCCCCGTACAGCCACGGCGTCGTGCACTACTACTTCGCCGACAAGCTGGAGCTGATCGTCTACTGCGTGCGGCAGTACAAGGCGGTGTGCGTGACCCGCTACGACGGCGCCGTCGCCGACGCGACGACGGCCGACGGCCTGGTCACCGCGTTCGCGGACAAGCTGTGCGAGACGATCGTCGACGAGGCCCCGATGCACCGCCTCTGGTACGACCTGCGCGCCCAGAGCATGTTCGAGCCGAACCTGCGCGAGGCCGTCGGGCAGATCGACCGCACCCTGGAGGACATGGTGTGGCGGGTCGTCACCCGTTACGCCGACCTCACCGGCACCGCGGTCGCGCTGAGCCCGCACGCCGCCTACGGGATGGTCGACGGCGTGTTCCAGCAGGCCCTGCTGGGGTTCCTCACCGGCGACGACCCGCACGCGTTGGACACCCTGCGCGCCGAGGTCCGCGACCTGCTGCCGCTGACCCTGCGCCCGGTGCCGGTCGGCGCGGGCGCCGGGGCCTGAGCGCCGGGCCTCACCGCGACCGTGCGGACAGCCCGCCGTCGACCGGTAGACAGACCCCGTTGACGTAGGCGGCGCGGTCCGACGCGAGGAACAGCGCGGCCTGGGCGACGTCGTGCGGGGAGCCCATCCGGCCGGTGGGGCTCACCTCGTGCCGGGCGGCCAGCGCGCCGGGGTCGTCGACGACCTGCTCGCGCACCATCGGGGTGTCGATCAGGCCGGGCAGCACCGCGTTGGCGCGGATCCCGTCGCGGGCGTAGGTCAGCGCCAGCGACACGGTCAGCTGGTCGACACCCGCCTTGGCCGCGCTGTAGGCGGGGTAGACGTAGCCGGTGTCGCGGATCGCGGCCAGCGACGACACGTTCACGATCGCCCCGCGACCGGCGGCGCGCATGTACGGCAGCGTGTGCCGGCAGGTCAGGTAGGCGCTGGTCAGGTTCAGCGCGAGCGCCCGGTTCCACCCGGCGAGGTCGAGGTCGACGACCTCACCGAGCACCGCGGCGCCGACGTTGTTGTGCAGTACGTGCGGCACCCCGAGGGTGTCCACGACCGCGGCGACGGCGCGGGCGACGTCGTCCTCGTCGGTGACGTCGGCGGTGACCGCCAGTGCCGCACCACCGGCTCGGGTGATCTCCCCCGCCACCCGGGCGGCCTCGGCGGTGTCGCGGTCGACCGCGGCGACGACCGCACCGGCCCCGGCGTAGGCCAGCGCCGCGGCCTCGCCGTTGCTCGTCCCCCGCCCGCCCGACCCCGCGCCGAACACCACCGCCACCCGGCCCTCCAGATCCCGCACCGGACCCTCCCCGCCTCGTCGTGCCCTGCCGCGCCGTCCCCTGCTTCCGGCCACGGTGCGCCCGCGGTGCGCGCGGCCGACACCGTCCGCCGACGAACACGGCGGCCGCGGTGTGCTCCGTCTGTAGGATCGCCGGGTGCTCGGTGACGTGGCGACGGCGCTGATCGACCGGCTCGCCGAGGAGCTGTCCCGGTCGGTCGTCGTCGACGACCCCGCCGTGCAGGTCCTCTACGCCGGCGCGCACTACGGCGACGCGGACCCCACCCGCGTCGCGGCGGTGCTCAACCGCGGCGCGGAGCCCCGCGTCCGCGGCTACGTGCTCGCCCACGGTGTGCTGTCCTGGACCCGTCCCGGGATCATCCCGGCCAGCGACGAGCTGGGCATGCACGCCCGGGTGTGCGTCCCGGTCCGCTGGGAGGGCCGGCTGCTGGCTCTGCTGATGGTGATGGACGCCGACGGCTCGCTGACCACCGGCGAGCTCGGGCGCATCACCGCGGTCGCCGAGCAGCTGGCACTGTCGCTGCAGGACCTGGCGCGCACCGCCGACGCGGCCCGCGAGGACGAGCGCCGGGTGCTCGACCTCGTCGGCGACGACCCGGTGGCCCGGGTCCGGGCGGCGGCCGCCCTCACCACGGCGGGCCGGGCGCCGGAGCCGGGCGCGACGGCCGTCGTCGTCGCGGTGCCCGGGGCGGACGGGTACCACGAACACGCCGGGATCGCCCTGCGTACGGCCCTGTCCGGGCGCCGCCGCGACGGGACCGACGGGTGGCTCACCGCCGTCGCCGGCGGCACCGCGGTCCTGCTCGCCGCGCCGCCGACGCCCGGCTCCGAGGACCTCCCCGCGCGGGTGCGCCGGGTCGTCGATCGCGTCGGCGAGCTGGCCCACGGCCGCTTCCGCTGCGTCGCCGGGATCGGCGATCCGGCCCCCGCACCGGAGCTGCTGGCCGGGTCGGTGACGCGGGCCCGGACCGCGTGCACGGCCGCCGAGCTCGGGCTCCGGCCCCCGGTCGCCCGGTGGGCCGGGCTCGGGGCGCTCGGCCCGCTGCTCGCTCTCCCGCCGGCCCTGCTGACCGACGACGTGGTCCCCGACGAGGTGCGCCGGCTGCGTGCCGCCGACCCCGACGGACGGCTGGTGGCCACCGTCCGCGCCTACCTCGACGAGGCGGGCAACGGCCCGGCCGCGGCCGCCCGCCTGCACATCCACCGCACCTCGCTCTACTACCGGCTCGACCGGGTCACCCGGCTCACCGGTCTCGACGTCTCCGACGGCGCGACCCGGCTGGCGCTGCACCTGGGGCTGGTCGCGCTCGACGTCGTCGCGGCCCGGCACCCGGCACCCGGCCGGGAGCTTCGACAGACGGAGCACACACCGGCCTGATCCCTCGACCACCGGCGGTGGTGACCGGCGCCACTGCGGCCCAGACTCCTCCGCGGACCCGAGGAGGACACCGATGCCCACCTTCACCACCGCCGACGGTGTGACGCTCGACTACCGCGACTCCGGCGGGGAGGGCGTCCCGCTGGTGATGCTGCACGGCTGGGGCCAGACCCAGGCGATGTTCGCCCACCAGCTCACCGGCCTCGGCGCGCGGCGCCGCGTGGTCACCTACGACCAGCGCGGGCACGGCGTCTCGGACAAGCCGCACCACGGCTACCGCATCGCCCGGCTCGCGCAGGACCTGGTCGAGCTGCTCGACCACCTCGGTCTCGACCGTGCCGACCTGCTCGGCTGGTCCATGGGCGCCTCGGTGCTGTGGAGCCACATCGACACCCACGGCACGGGCCGGATCGGCCGGCTGGTGCTGGTCGACCAGCCCGCGGCCGTCGCCGCGGTGCCGTGGATGTCGGCGCAGGAGCAGGCCGGGTCGGGCGCCATCTTCGACGTCGGCGGCCTGCTGGACCTCGCCGGCAGCCTCGCCGGCCCCGACGGGGACACGGTGCGGGAGGCGTTCGTCCGCTCGATGTTCTCCGGCACCCCCGCCGACGACGTCTGGTCCCTGGTCGCCCGGGAGATCACCCACACCCCCGCCCACGCCGGGGTACCGCTGCTGTTCGACCACTGCGCACAGGACTGGCGCGACGTGCTCCCCCGGATCGACGTCCCGACACTGGTCCTCGGGTGCGAGGGCAGCCACGTGAGCCCGGAGTCGCAGCGTTGGATCGCCGACCGTGTCCCCGGCGCGGTGCTGCACGTGTTCGGGCCCGACGAGGCGAACTCGCACTTCGTGTTCCTGGAGAACCCGGCCGCGTTCGACGCGGTGGTGGAGAAGTTCCTCGGCTGAGCGCACTCAGGGCACGGGGTCTCCCCCGCCGTGCGCCCGGGCGATGCCGTGGGCCGCGGCGCGCAGGGCGGGGACGAGCGTGCGCGCCCGGCCGTCGTGCGGCTGCACCGTCGACAGCGCGGCGACCACGGCCCCGTCGCGCCCGCGGACCGGGACGGCGACGCCCGTCGCGTCCGGATGGACGTGCCCGTCGGTGACGACGTACCCGTCGCGCCGGACACGGGCGAGCAGCACCCGCAGCCGGTCCGGGTCGGTCACCGTGGCGGGCGTCCGTCGTTCCAGGGGCGCCGCGAGCACCCGTTCCTGCTGCTCGGGCGGCGCGTGGGCGAGCAGCACCAGCCCCGACGACGAGACGTGCAGCGGCAGCCGCCCGGCGATCCGGGTCAGGTTGACCACCGCCCCGGGCGCGGAGAGCCGCTCCAGGAAGATGACCTCGTCGCCGTCGAGGACACCCAGCTGCACGTGGTGCCCGACGACCGCGTGCAGGTCCCCGAGGAACGGCAGGGCCGCGGCCCGCAGGGTCAGCGTCGGCGACGCCCCCTGCCCCAGCTCCCACAGCCGCATCCCGATCCGCAGCCGCCCGGAGCCGGTGCGGGTGAGCAGCCCCTGCTCGACGAGCTGCCCGACCAGCCGTGACGCGGTCGCGACGTGCAGCCCCGAGGCGCGGGCGATCTCGGCGACGCCCAGCTCGGCCCGCCCGGGCTCGAACACCGACAGGATCCGCACCGCCCGGGCCAGCACCGGTTCGCCCCCGACCACGGGTCGAGTCTGCCCCAGGGTGCCTCCCCGGTCACGCGGCCCGGTGGCGATCACCTGCCCGTGACGCCGCGACGGGCGGGCCGGCCCGGGCCCGTCGTCGCGGGTGCCCCGTACGGACCGTCGGACGGATACCGCCCCGTGGCTCAGCCCTGCGGGACGCGGAGGCCCGACATCCCGCCGTCGACCGCCAGGACGGCGCCGGTGAGAGAGCGCTGGTGCGGGTCGGCGAGGTGGAGGATGGCCCGCGCGACCTCCTCCATCCCCACGAGGCCCCCGGTCGGCTGGCGGCTGCGCAACGCCGCGAGCTCGGTGTCGGGGTCGGCGGCGGCGTCGAGCAGCCGGCCGATCCACGGGGTGTCCACGGTGCCGGGGCACACGCAGTTGACGCGGATGCCGTCGCGGACGTGGTCGGCGGCCATGGCCCGCGTCAGGGACAGCACGGCCCCCTTGCTCGCCGAGTACAACGCCCGGTCGGGCAGTCCGGCGGTGGCCACGATGGAGCCGACGTTCACGACCGAGGCCGAGCCCGCGCGGCGCAGTGCGGGTAGCGCGGCCCTGGTCGTGCGCACCAGCCCGAGCAGGTTCACGTCGAGAACCCGACGCCACTCGTCGAGGTCGTTGGCCTCGACGGTGCCGGCCGCGCCGACACCGGCGTTGTTGACCAGGATGTCGATCCGGCCGAACGCCGTCATGACCTCGTCGACGGCGGCGGTGACGGAGTCGTCGTCGGTGACGTCGGCGCGCACGCCGAGCAGCGGGCTCGGCACATCGCCCGGATCGAGGTCGAGCACGGCGACCCGGGCGCCGCGCGCCGCGAACAGGGCCGCCGTGGCTGCGCCGATGCCGGAGGCCCCGCCGGTGACGACGGCGGTCAGCCCGGCGAAGTCCGCGCGGGGGTCGGTGGTGGTGTCGGTCATGGCAGGGTCTGTCCTCCGTCGACGTGCCAGGACTGCCCGGTGACGAACCGGCTGGTGTCCGAGGCGAGCACCAGGGCCAGGTCGGCGACGTCCTGCGGGGTGGTGAGACGTCCCATCGGGATGCCGGTGCGGTACTTCGCGGGGTCACCGTGGATCTGGCGCTCCGGGCCGACGCCGAGCTCACGCCACTGGGCGCGTTGCAGCTCGGTGTCGCAGGAGCCGGGGCACAGCGTGTTGACCCGGATCTGCTCGGCGGCGAGTTCCAGCGCCAGGCAGCGGGCCATCATGTCCGTGGCCGCCTTGGACGCGCAGTACGCACCCAGGTCCATCCGCGGGGTCCGGGCACAGTTCGAGGTGACCACGACGATCGAGCCGGGCCCGCCGCGGGCACGCATGTGGCCCGCCGCGGCGCGCACCGACAGGAACGCCGCCCGGGTGTTGACGGCGAACTGGGCGTCCCAGTCCTCGACGGCGGAGGTGACCAGGTCACCGGCCCGCAGGATGCCGGCGTTGTTGACGAACACCTCGGGTGCCCCGAGCCGCTCGACGACCTCGGCGAACGCCCGGTCGACGGCGTCGGCGTCGGTGAGGTCGGCCGACACCGGGACGCCGCCGAGCTCCTCGGCGACCAACCGCGCGCCGTCGGCGTCCTTGTCGATCACCGCCACCCGGGCCCCGGCGTCGGCCAGCGCCGTGGCGATGGCCCGGCCGATGCCGCGGGCCGCGCCGGTGACGGCGGCGGTGCGACCGGTGAGATCGAGTGCGGTCACGACGCGACCTCCCCGGTGGTGTGGTCGGCGTACCGGGCCCGCATGGTGAGCAGGGACGCCAGGCTGATCACGGCGGTGGCGACGAGGAGCGCGGCCATCGGCCAGGACGCCTGGTCGTAGGCGACCAGCAGTGCGCTGGCCACGAGCGGGACCAGCCCGCCGAGCATGCCGCCGATCTGGTAACCCAGGGAGGCACCCGAGTAGCGGAGCGCGGGCGGGAACATCTCCGAGTACAGCGCCGCCTGCGGCCCGTACATCAACGGGTGCCCGATGCCCATGATCACGATGACACCGAGGAACAGCAGCGGTGTCGACATCGTCTCGATCAGCCAGAACAGCGGGAACGCGAACACCGCCACCAGGATCGCCCCGGCCGCGAACACCGGTCGTCGGCCGACCCGGTCCGACAGCGCGCCGAACAGCGGGACGGTGCCGCACATGATCACGGCGGCGACCAGGACGGCGGCGAGGAACGTGCCGCGCGGGATGCCCAGGTGCGACGTGGCCCAGGACAGCCCGAGCACGGTGACCAGGTAGAAGACCGTGTTGATCACGATGAACGCGCCGGCGGCGCCGAGCACACTGCCCGGGTGCCGGGCCAGTGCGTCGCGCACGGGCAGCCGTGCGGTCTCCCCGGCCGACTGCATCTGCGCGAACACCGGGGACTCCATCAGCCGCAGCCGCACGACGAGCCCGACGACGATGAGCAGCGCGCTGGCCAGGAACGGCACCCGCCAGCCCCAGGACAGGAAGTCCTCGTCGGGCAGGCTGCTCACCGCGGAGAACGCCGCGGTGGACAGCACGAGCCCGAGCGGGCTGCCGACCTGCGGCCACGACCCGTACCAGCCTGCTCTGCCGGGCGGCGCGTGCTCCACGGCCATCAGCACCGCACCGCCCCATTCGCCGCCGACGGCGACGCCCTGCACGAACCGGAGCGCCACGATGAGGACCGGGGCCAGGATGCCGATCTCGGCGAAGCCGGGGACCAGACCCATCGCCAGGGTCCCGAGGCCCATCGCGAGCAGCGAGACCACCAGCATCTTCTTGCGGCCGACCCGGTCGCCGTAGTGACCGAACACGATGCCGCCGAGCGGGCGGGCGGCGAAGCCCACCGCGTAGGTGGACAGCGAGGCGAGCAGGCCCGCACCCGGCGAGAACTCGGGGAAGAACAGTTTCGGGAACACCAGCGCTGCGGCGGTGCCGTAGATGTAGAAGTCGTACCACTCGACGGTGGTGCCGATCAGGCTGGCGAAGGCGACCTTGCTGCTCTGCCGCCGGTTGCCCGGTGGTGCGTGTACTGCGCTCACTGACGGCTCTGTCATGGCACGGGACCTCTTGTCGATCGATGTCAGGGGGTGGGGGCGGATCGAGCGCTGGGCGCCAGGGCGGCGTCGAAGGCGCTGGTGATGGCCTCGCGGGCCTTGCCGGCCCGGGCGGCGTCGCCAACGACGAGCACCGTGCTCCCGGGGTCGACGGGCAGTCGGCGGGCCAGTTCGGCGCCGCGTCCGGTGCGGAGCCGGTAGTAGAGCGCGTCCCGGATCCGCGGGGAGGCGAACAGGCGGGCAGCCGCCCGCGAGCGGGCGGCACGGGTGCGCAGCAGTCGGGGGACGACGGCGCCGAGGCCGAACCGGTAGTGCGCGCCGGTGGCCACGACCACCAGGTCGGCGCCGCGCAGGTCGTCACCGGCGGCTTCGGAGCCGTAGCGGAACCGGACGCCGCCGAGCCGGCAGGTCCGTTCCAGCTCGTCGATGTAGGCGGTGAACGTCGGTTCGGCCGCGGCGACGTCGTTGAACCGTGGGGCGAGCCCGGTGAGCCGGAACGCCCCGCCGGGGCGCTCCGCCCTGTCGATCACCGTGACGTCGTTGCCCTCGGCGACCTGGGAGGCGTAGGTCAGCCCGGCCGGTCCGGCGCCGAGCACCACGATCCGGCGGCCTCCCGGGGCGCTCGTGCCGGCGTAGACGTCCTCCCGGCCGGTCGCCGGGTTGACCACACAGGACAGCTGCGCGCCGGAGCGCATGTTCGTGATGCAGTGGTTGCAGGCCAGGCAACGCCGGACGGGGACTCCGGCCTGCGCCTTGGCCACCCAGCGCGGGTCCGCGATCAGCGGGCGGCCCAGGGCCACGATGTCGAGCTTGCCGTCGGCCACGGCGCGGGCGGCGAGGTCGGGGTCGCCGAGCCGCCCGACCCCGATCACCGGGACGTCGACGAGCTGCTTCATCCGTGCCGCGTACTCGACGAACGTCGCCGCGGGGTACGCCATCGGTGGGATCATCCGCTCGGCGGCGGGCAGGGAGCGGTAGTGCCCGGCGGTCACGCTGACCGCGTCGGCACCGTTCTGCTCCGCCCACCGGCCGACCTGCATGCCCTCGTCGGCGGTGAGCCCCCCCGGGAAGAAGTCCTCCACCCCGATCCGGAAGATCACCGGCAGGCCCGGGACCTCGGACTTGATGCGGCGCAGGATCTCCAGCCCGAACCGTGCCCGGTTCTCCAGCGACCCGCCGTAGGCGTCGGAGCGGGTGTTCTCCAGCGGGGACAGGAACTGCGAGATCAGGTAGCCGTGTGCGCCGTGCAGCTCGACCATGTCGAACCCGGCCCGCTGTGCGCGGGCCGCCGCGGCCACGTAGGCGTCGACCGTCTCGCGGATCCGGGCGGCCGACATGGCTTCCGGGACGGCGAGCTCGGCGTCGATCTCGAAGACCGGGGTGGGCACCGCCGACGGCGCCACGGGGGTGGTGCCGGAAACGACGGACCGCGCCCGGCTGCCGCCGTGCCCGAGCTGGATCGACGCCCGCGCCCCGGCCTCGTGCAGCGTGTCCACCAGCCGGCGCAGGCCGGGCAGGAACATGTCGTCGTAGATGCCCAGCTCGCGGAACCGGTGCTTGCCGGCGATCTCGGGTGAGGCCATCTCGACGGTGACCAGGCCGACACCACCGTCGGCGCGGGCCCGGTAGTAGGCGAGCGTCGCCTCGGTGACGTGCCCGGCGTCGTCCGCGAGGCGGGTGGTCATCGAGGGCAGCAGCGTGCGGTTGCGGAGCCGCACGCCCCCGATCTCGATCGGGTCGAACAGGCCGGGGACCTCAGCCACGGGGCAGCTCCGCCCGCTCGACGGCCGCCCGCAGCGTGGCCCGCTCGGTGTCGGGCACCGGCTGCAGGGGTGGGCGGACGTGCGCGGCGTCGATCCGGCCCAGCTGCGCCAGCGCCACCTTCATCCGGTTGTGCCCGTCCAGGAACGGATCCGCGTAGCAGGCCTCGGCGAAGGGCTGGATGCGGTCCCAGACCCGGCGTGCCTCACCCAGGTCCTGCTTCTCCACCGCGCGGAACAGCTCCACCTGCAGGTCCACGACGACGCTGCCGTGCCCGGAGAGGATCCCGTCGGCGCCGAGCACCAGGGAGGCGAGCAGCGAGCGGCTGAAGCTGGACAGCAACGACACCGGCCGGTCCAGCGCTCGCAGCGCCCGCAGGTTGCGCTCGTAGGCGACGATGTCGTTCGACCACTCCTTCACCGCGACCACGCTGTCGATCTCGGAACAGATCCGGACCAGCGTGTCGGTGTCCAGCCGGAGTCCCGACGTCGCCGGGTAGACGAACGCGATCATCGGGAGCGACGTGGCATCCGCGATCGTGGCGTAGTGGCTCACCGCCATCTCCGGGCGCAGCTGTGCGCCGCCCTCGAACACGACTGTGGGGAACACGAGCAGCCCGTCGGCTCCGGCGGCTTCGGCATCCGCGGCGATCCGCGCGGCCTTGGCCGAGCCGTCCTGGTACACCCCGGAGATGACCGGGACCCGCCCGGCGACCTCGTCGAGGACGATGTCGAGCTGGCGGCGCTGCTCGTCCGCGGTCAGCGTGGCCACCTCGGAGGCGTGCGCGTTGGTCGTGATGCCCGCGACGCCCTCGACGTCGAGCAGCGCACGCAGGTGGCGGCGGAGGTTGGTCTCGTCGATCTGCAGGTCGTCGGTGAACGGGAGCAGATGCGCCGGGATCACCCCGTGGAAGGAGACCATCGTCGGTTCCGTCCTCTCGTCGTCGGCTCGGCTTCTCCTCGTCGGATCAGCGCGCTGACACCGACGCTAGGCCGGTCGACCATGCGGGATGAAATGCCGTTTCAGCACCGCTTATGCTTCCGGTGCATGACAGAGATTCCTGCGGAGCACGGAGTGGAGTTCCGGCATCTCCGCGCCTTCGTGGCCGTGGCCCGGGAGCGGAACTTCACCCGCGCTGCGCACCATCTCCGGATCACCCAGCCTGCTCTGAGCCGCACCGTCGCCTCGCTGGAACGACTGCTCGGCACCACGCTCCTGGCACGGAACCGCCGGACGGTGCAGTTGACCGCCGCCGGTCAGCAGGTCCTGCCACACGTGCACCGGGTGCTGGCGGCGCTCGACGAGGCGGTCGGCGCCGCGACCGGCGCACCTCCCACCCTGCGGGTCGGCTTCACCTGGGGCTCCACGGCCGAGTACACCGCGCCGATCGTGCGCGACTTCGAACGTGCCCACCCGGACGTGACGGTGGAGATCCGGCGTTACGACGACACCGTGGCCGGTCTGGCAGACGGGCGTACGCACGTGGGTTTCCTGCCGGGTGACCCCGGTGACCCCCGGTTCGGGACGCTGGTGCTCGCCGACGAGCCCCGCGTCGTGGCCCTGCCGGCGGACCACCGGCTGGTGGACGGCGGGACCGTGGTGCTGGACGACCTCGCCGACGAGGCGATCGTGATCAACGTGGTGTCGGGCACGACCACGCTCGATCTCTGGGAGCCGGCCCGGCGCCCGGACACCGTCGTGCGTGTGCGGAACGTCGACGAATGGATGGAGGCGATCGCGGCCGGGCGGGGCGTCGGGCTCACCCCCGCGTCCACCGGGCGGCTCTACACCCACCCGCAGATCCGCTACCGGCTCGTCTCCGACTCGCCACGGGTACCGATCACGCTGGCCTGGCCCCGGTTGGCCGCGCACCCGCTGGTCGCGGACTTCGTCGCCAGCGCCGAGCGCCTGCGACACCTGTCCGATCCCACCACCACCTAGGCCGGCGTGACCCGCAGCGGCATCGACGCCCAGGCGCGCATGGTGTTGTTCGGCCGTCGGCGCGGTGGCCCGGCGGGGGTGATCGTCGCGACCCGCGCGGCGAGCGCGGCCAGCACCGCCTCGGCCTCCAGCCGGGCGACGTGCTGGCCGACGCACTGGTGCAGCCCCATCCCGAACCCGACGTGGCCCGACGGGTCACGGTCGAGGTCGAAGGTGCCCGCGCCGGGGCCCCAGTGCCGAGGGTCCCGGTTCGCCGAGCCGAGGAACATCAGCACCTTGCGCCCGGCCGGGACCCGCACACCGGCGAGCTCGGTGTCGGTCGCCGTCGTGCGGAAGAAGGTCTGGACCGGTGACTCCCAGCGGACCGCCTCGTCGAACGCGACCCGGGCGAGCCCGGGGTCGGCGCGCAGCCGCGCCCACTGATCCGGGTACCGGGCGACGGCGTGCAGCACCGCCGCGAGCCCGGTGACGGTGGTGTCGACCCCGGCCGACAGGAGCGACCGCACGACCAGCGGAGCCTGCTCGGCGGTGATGTCGCCGCGGTCGGCGGCGGCCCAGATGTCGGCACCGAACCCCTCCCCGGCCAGGGCGTCGCGGGCGCACTGGGCGTTCACCCAGGCCGAGAGCTCCCCGAGCCGCGGAAGCTTCTCCTCCAGCAGCGCGTTGCGCGGGCCGAAGGCGTTGAACAGCAGGTCGCCGTAGGGCAGCAGGTTCTCCCGGCCCTGCTCGGGTAGCCCGACGGCGTCGGGGAACACGCGCAGCGGGAACGCCTCGGCGACGGCGGGGACGGCGTCGAACTCGTACCCGCCGGCCAGCACCTTGTCGACGAGGATCTCGGCGTCGGCCGCCCAGCGCTCCCGCAGCACGCGCAACGCCCGGGGGCCGAGGACCTTCCCGAGCACGCGGCGGGGCGCGTCGTGGTGCGGCGGATCGGCCTCCAGCAGCAGCGACGGCGGCCGCCACGGTGGTTCGGTGTGGAAGTTCAGCATCCCGACCCCGGCCCCGGAACGGAAGGACTGCCAGTCGACCAGCGCGGCCCGGACATCGGTGTAGCGGCCGAGGGCGAGCACGTCGTAGCGGGTGAGCCGGACCAGCGGGCCCGCGGCGCGGAGCTCCTCGTGGAACCCGAGCGGGTCGGTGAGGACATCGGGGGCGAACGGGTCGACGTCGGTGGTGGGCAGGTGGTCGAGCGCGGCCGTCATGGGCGTCGCCTTCCGTCGTTGCGGGGCCGGGGTCAGAGGTCGAGGACCAGCCGTGGGCCGTGCGAGCGCGAGACGCAGACGAGCATGCAGTCGGCGGCGGCGCGCTCGTCGTCGTCGAGGACGGAGTCGCGGTGGTCCGGCTCGCCCGCCAGCACGGTCGTCTCGCAGGTCCCGCAGGTGCCCTGCCTGCAGGAGGACAGGACGTCGACGCCGGCGTCGGCGACCGCGTCGAGCACGCTGCGCCCGGGCGGCACGGTCACCTCGGTCCCGCGGCGGGCGAGGTGGACCGCGAAGGCGGTGTCGCGGACCGGGCCGGTCGCGCGCGGGACGAAGCGCTCGGTCCGCACCGTGTGCGACGGCCACCCGGCCGTGGTCTCGGCCAGCGCCGCGAGCAGCGGGGCGGGACCGCAGCCGTACACCCGGGTGTCCGGGGTGGGCCACCCCAGGAAGCCGGGGAGGTCGAGCAGGCCGTGCTCGTCCTGCGGGACGATCCGGACCCGGTCCCCGTGGACCGCGAGCTCACGGGTGAACGCCATCGATGCGCGGGTACGGCCGCCGTAGAGCAGCGCCCAGTCCGCGCCGAGCAGGTCCGCCGTGGTGATCATCGGCAGGATCGGGGTGATCCCGATGCCGCCCGCGACGAACAGGTAGCGCGGGGCCGGGACCAGCGGGAAGTTGTTGCGCGGCCCGCCGAGACCGATCTCGTCCCCGACCGCGAGGCGGTCGTGGACCCAGGCCGAGCCGCCGCGTCCGGCGGGCTCGCGCAGTACGGCGACGCGGTAGCGGTGGGCGTCCCACCGGTCCCCGCACAGCGAGTACTGGCGGGTGTGCCCGCCGGGCAGGACGAGGTCGACGTGCGCACCGGGGGTCCAGTCCGGCAGCCGCCCGCCGTCGGCGGCGACCAGCTCCAGCGACACCACGCCGTCGGACTCCCGGTGGCGGCCCGCCACCCGGACCGTGCGGTTCTCGGCACCGGTCACCGCTGCTCCCCTCGTCGTCGAGGAGCCGAGCATCCGTCGCGAGGCCACCGTCCGGGAAGGCGACTCTCGCTCAGTGAGAGACCGGGTTCAGGCGGTTCCCGCCAGGCTCCGGCCGGCGGCCCGGCCGGAGAAGATGCAGCCACCGAGGAACGTGCCCTCCAGCGCGTTGTACCCGTGCACCCCGCCCCCGCCGAACCCGGCGGCCTCCCCCGCCGCGTAGAGCCCGGGGATCGGTTCGCCGTGGGCGTCGAGGGCGCGGGAGTCGAGGTCGGTCTGGATCCCGCCGAGGGTCTTGCGGGTCAGCACGTGCAGCTTCACCCCGATCAGCGGACCGGCGGCGGGGTCGAGGATCCGGTGCGGCGCCGCGACCCGCCCGATCCGGTCACCGAGCGAGCGGCGGGCGTTGTGGATGCCCTGGACCTGGGCGTCCTTGCTGTAGGGGTGGGCCAGCTGCCGGTCACGGGCCTCGATCTGGCCGCGGATCAGGGCCGGGTCGAGCGGCGGGGCGTCGGTGAGGGCGTTCATCCCCGCGACGAGCTCGTCGAGGGTGTCGGCGACGACGAAGTCCTCCCCGTGGGTCGTGAACGCCTCGACCGGGCCGGGCGCACCCCGGCTGAGCAGCCGTTCGCGGAGGAAGGCGCTGCGGCGACCGGAGGTGATGTCGGGGTTCTGCTCGGAGCCCGACAGCGCGAACTCCTTCTCGACGATCTTCTGGGTGAGCACGAACCAGGAGTGGTCGTAGGGCGCGATGTCCGGGGTGGTGCGCAGGTGGCGCAGGGTGCCGAGGGTGTCGTAGCCGGGCAGGTACGGCGCGGGCAGCCGCCGCCCCAGCGCGTCGAACCACATCGACGACGGCCCGGGCAGGATGCGGATGGCGTGGCCGGGCCAGACCGGGTCCCAGTTCACGACGCCCTCGGTGTAGTGCCACATGCGGTCGCGGTTGACCAGCCGCACACCCGCGTCGGCGGCGATGTCGAGCATCCGGCCGTCCACATGGGCGGGCACCCCGGTGATCATCGACGACGGCGGGGTGCCCATCCGCTCGGGCCAGTACCGGCGGACCATCTCGTGGTTCGCGCCGATCCCGCCGGTGGCCAGGACGACCGCGGGCGCGGAGAGGGTGAACTCCCTGGTCACGTCGCGGTTGCTGGGTGCGCCGCGCGGCGAGTCGTCCGGGGCGAGGACGGCGCCGCGGACGCCGGTGACGGCGCCGTCGGTGCGGACCAGCCCGTCGACGCGGTGCCGGTGGTGGAAGGTCACCAGCCCGGCCTCGGCGGCGCGCAGGGCGGAGTCGACGAACGGTCCGACGACGCCCGTACCGGTCCCCCAGCTCACGTGGAAGCGGGGCACGGAATTGCCGTGGCCGGTGGCGGTGAGGTCGCCGCGCTCGGCCCAGCCGACCGTGGGGAGGAAGGAGATGCCCAGCTCGGTGAGGTAGGAGCGCTTCTCCCCCGCGGCGAACTCGACGTAGGCGCGGGCCCAGCGCGCGGCGTGGGTGTCCTCGTCGTCGAGGCGGTCGAAGCCGGCGCTGCCCTGCCAGTCGCTCCAGGCCAGCTCGACCGAGTCGTGCACCCGCATGCGGCGCTGCTCGGGGCTGTCGACGAGGAAGATGCCGCCGAAGGACCACCACGCCTGCCCGCCCAGGTCGACCGGCCCCTCCTGGTCGACGACGGCGACCCGGCGGCCCCGCCGGGTCAGCTCGTGGGTGGCGACCAGACCGGCCAGCCCGGCCCCGACGACGATCACGTCCGCGTCCATGCCACTCCCGTTCGTCGCCGGCCCACCGCACCCCGGCAGGGGCGGCCGGTACGCACAGACGTATCAGATCCGGACCCGGGAACGGGTGACGGGCGGGTCGCGGCACCCCGTGCGCCGCGACCCGCCCGCCGGGGCCCCGGGGTCAGCGCACGACGGTCGTGGTCACCCGTGTGGCGTTGTTGGCGAGCTTCGGGTCACGGACCTGCGACGGGGCGACGCCCGCGTCGAGGGTCCGCACCCCGGCCGCCGTGCGGTCCACGGTCACGGTGATCGTGAAGGTCCGCTCGGTGCCCGCGGCGATGCTCGGGACCAGGTAGGCGACGCTGCGGCCGCCGCTGACGATCCCGCCCTGGGACGCGGTGGCCCGCAGACCGGTCGGGAGGGTGACGGCACCGGCGACCCGGGTCGCGCCGGCCGGGCCCGCGTTGCGGATGGTCACGGTGACGGGGGCGGTGGTGCCCGCCTTCATCGTGCCCGGCACGCCGAGCCTGATCGAGAGGTCGGCCTCCCGCGGGATCACCGGCGCGGGGGTCACGGTGAGGGCGAACGTGGTGCTCATCGTGCCGGCGGTGGCGGTGACCGTCACCGGGCCCGCGGTGTCACCGGCGGACAGTGCCGGGCCGGTGGCGACGCCGTCGGCGCCGGTGGTGGCGGTGGCGGTGGCCCCGCCGGGGAAGGCGGCGCTGCCGCCGGTCACCGTGAAGGTGACGTCCTGGCCCGCCACCGGGGCGTTGCCCGCTCCGGTGAGGGTGGCCGACAGCGGCTGGGCGAAGACGGTGCGGACCTGGGCGCTCTGCCCGTTGCCGCCGGTTGCGGCGAGCGCGGTCGGGACGACCGGGTTGTCGAAGTCCACCGTGGTGCCGTTGATCCGCAGGTTGTCGACGCCCGAGCGCAGCCCCGGGTTGCCGCTGCCCTGGTTGATCCCGATCCCGCCGATGACGACGGCGTCGGGCAGCGCGGCCTTCACCGCGGCGAAGTCGGCGGTGTAGGTGTCGAAGCCGTACCGGTTGGGCGTGCCGGTGCCGGTGATGCTGCCGCTGGCCCACCAGCCGCCGCTGCCCGCGGGGGTGCTCGACGCGGGCCACGTCTGCCACGCCCCGGTCTGCACCGGGGCGGTTCCGGTGTAGACCGGCTCGAACACCAGGGTCGTGAAGGTCGAGCCGTCCTTCATCGGGTTGACCGGGATGTTCAGGGCGGGTGCCTGCTGCGGGCCGCCCACCTGCTCGACGAGGGTCTGGTACTCGAGGTCGGTGATCTCCGAGAGCTTGCGCCCGTCGAAGGCCTGGGCGTACACGGTGACCTTGTCACCGCCGCCGGGGGTGTCCAGGCGCAGGTAGCCGCGCCCGGTGCGGGCCCTGGCATCGTCGACGACGGCGGCCGTACCGGCGTTGCGGACGGCCGTGCAGTACCCGGTCGGGCTCACCGTCGCGCCGCACACCGGGATCTGGCCGTCGGAGACCCGGACGCCGTCGGCGGCGGCGGCGGTCCCGGCGACGAGCGGGACGAACCCGACCGCCGCCACCAGCGCGGCCGCCAGCAGGCGCCGTCCGCCCACCCGTGCTCCGTGCTCCCCGATCCGACGCGCCATGACTGCCTCCACCGCTCCGCCCGTCCCCGAGCCGTCGTCGCCGGGGCCTCTGCGCTCCCGACGGCCCCTGTGTCGTGGCGGCGGCCACGGTCGCTACACGACCTCATCAGAGCTGATGAACCACTCGGAGCATCACCAGATGAGCCGGTCGGGGCACCGTCGGCTCCCACCGTCGACGCAACGACGACACGCGGACGGACACGCCGGACCGTCGTCGGACACCGGCCACCGGTCCGCCCGCGGGCGGGGCCGACCACCGACCGGACCGGGATTCGCAGCGCGTCCACAGCGGTCCGGCCGACGGATCACAGGAGTGCCCTCTACCGTTGATCCGGTCAGCGGGACGAGCGTGGGAGGTGGACGTGCGGACCAACACCCGGCCCGGCCACGGCCCCTCCCGCCCGCGGTGGCACGTCCCCGGGCTGCTCGGCGCCGCGCTCGCGCGGCCCGCGACCGGCGCCCTGTTCGACGGGCCGGCCGAGGACCCCGGTGACCACTTCTGCTCCGCCTCGGTGGTCGAGTCCACCACCGGCGACCTCGTCGTCACCGCCGCGCACTGCGTCGCCGACGGCGACGCGGACGCGGACGCGGACGCGACGACGGTGTCCGGCACCGCTGGGACGCTCGACGAGGACCAGTGGCAGCTCGACCGGCCCGGCCTCGACCAGGGTTCCAGCGGCGGCCCGTGGCCGACCGGCCCGGACGACTCGGAGATCCTGGCCGTCACCGGTGGCTACCAGCAGGGCGGGGACTCCCCCGACGTCTCCTACGGCGCCGACCTCGGCCCGGCCGTGCAGTCGGCGTACCGCTCGGCCGGGGGCACCGACTGAGCCGGCTCGTCGCCTGGTGGGACCGCCACCAGGTCGCGCTGTACCTGGCCGCGATCCTCGCCGGGGCGCTCCTCGGTCTCCTCGCGCCGCGGGTCGCGCCCGCGCTCGCCGCGTCGGTCACCCCGCTGCTCGCGCTGCTGCTGTTCGCGACGTTCCTCGCGGTCCCGCTCGTCGACCTCGTGCGGGCCCTGACCGGCACCCGATTCCCGGTCGTCGTGCTGGTGGCGAACGCCGTGGTGGTCCCGCCGGTCGCGATCGGACTGTCGCGATGGGTCGCCGACGACCGCGGCCTGCTCGTGGGCGTCCTGCTCGTGCTGCTGACGCCGTGCATCGACTACGTCGTCGTGTTCACCGGGCTCGCCGGCGGCGCCCGCGCGCAGATGCTCGCCGCGACGCCGCTGCTGATGGTCGCGCAGATGCTCCTGCTGCCCGGCTACCTGTGGCTCGCGGCCGGACCGGAGGTCCTCGCCGTGGTCGAGGCCGGGCCGTTCCTGCACGCGTTCCTCGTGCTGGTCCTGGCCCCGCTGGCCGCGGCGGCCCTGGTCCAGGGCCTGCGACGACGGCGCCCGACCGGCCGCGCAGCCCGTGTCGAGGGCGCCGTCGCCGGGGCGATGGTGCCGCTGATGGCGGCGACCCTGACCGCGGTCGTGGGCTCGCAGATCGCCGCCGTCGGGGCGCAGGCGCTCACCCTGGTGCGGCTGGTGCCGCTCTACCTGGCGTTCGTCGTCGCGGCCGTGGTGATCGGTCTGCTCACCGCCCGGGTGGCCCGCCTGGACGTGCCGGCCACCCGGGCGGTGGTGTTCTCGGTGACGACCCGCAACTCGCTGGTCGTCCTGCCGCTCGCGCTGGCGCTGCCCGGCGCGCTCGCCCTCGCCCCGCTCGCCGTCGTCACCCAGACCCTGGTCGAACTCGTCGCCCTGGTCGTGCTGGTACGGCTGGTGCCGGTGCTCGTCCCCGCCCGGTGAGCGGTCGGCCCGGTCACCGGGCCGGACCGCGCCCCGCCCAGCTCCACGCGTACGACGGGTCCTCGCAGGCCCGTCCGCCCTCACCGAGGGCCAGCGGCCGGAACGTGTCGACCATGACCGCGAGCTCGTCGAAGGACTCCGCGCCGAGCGCCCGCTCGACCGCGCCGGGCTGCGGGCCGTGGCTGTGCCCGCCCGGGTGCAGCGAGATCGACCCCTGCCCGATCCCGGAGCCCTTGCGGGCCTCGTAGTCGCCGCCGCAGTAGAACATGACCTCGTCGGAGTCCACATTGGCGTGGTAGTAGGGCACCGGCACGGCGAGCGGGTGGTAGTCGACCTTGCGCGGCACGAAGTTGCAGATCACGAAGCCGGAGCCCTCGAAGACCTGGTGCACCGGCGGCGGCTGGTGCACGCGGCCGGTGATCGGCTCGAAGTCGGCGACGTTGAACGTGTACGGGTACAGGCAGCCGTCCCAGCCGACGACGTCGAACGGGTGGGTGGGCACCACGTAGCGGGTGCCGGTGATCCCGTCGGGCCCGCCGCGGTGCTTCACCAGCACCTCGACGTCGGTCTGCTCGACGAGCAGCGGCGCCCCCGGTCCGTGCAGGTCGCGCTCGCAGTACGGGGCGTGCTCGAGCAGCTGGCCGTAGCGCGACAGGTACCGCTTGGGCGGGGCGACGTGCGACGACGCCTCGATCGCGTAGGCGCGCAGCGGCTCGGACCCGGTGGGGACCCAGCGGTGGGTCGTCGCCCGCGGGAGGACGACGTAGTCGCCCCCGGCCACGTCCAGCGCCCCGAACACGGTCTCCACGATCGCCGCCCCGGACTCCAGGTAGACGACCTCGTCGCCGACGGCGTTGCGGTAGAGCGGGCTGGTCTCCCCCGCCACGACGTAGGAGATCCGCACGTCGGCGTTGCCGAGCACCAGCCGGCGCCCGGTCACGACGTCGACCGACTTCCAGTCCGGGGTGCCGAGGTCGTGCAGCCGCAGGTGGCGCGGGAGGAGCGGCCGGTTGTCGGTCAGCGACTGGTCGCCCGGGTCCCAGGGGGTGGCGTCGACGATCGCCGACGGGACGCCCGCGTGGTAGAGCAGCGAGGAGTCCGAGGAGAAGCCCTCCTCCCCCATCAGCTCCTCGTAGTAGAGCGTCCCGTCGGGACGCCGGTGCTGGGTGTGCCGCTTCGGCGGGACGTCACCGGCTCGCCTGTAGTACGCCATCGTGGCCCTCCTCCGGTCCGTTCGATGTCCGTGTCCGTGGCGGTGGCGGTGGCGGTGGCGGTGGCGTGCCGCGGGCGGTCGCGCGGGCGAGGGCGGCCGCGACGTCGTCGCGGGACGGGGCGGCGAGCACGGCGGCGACGTGGGCGTCCGGGCGGAGCAGCCATACCTCGTCGGGCCGGGCGGCCAGGGCGGCCGTCACCGTCGGACCGCGTCCGTCTCCGTCCCCGTCTCCGTCCTCGTCCCCGTCCTCGTCGAGGGCTCCGGTGCCCGTGCGGCCGTCCAGCTCGGCGAGGGCGAGCACCCGGACCGGGCCGGGCGCACCGGCCGCCGCTGCGGCGACCGCGTCCGCGTCCGCCAGTGGGCCGGTGAGCAGCAGGAACCCGTCGCGGGCCAGCGCGCGCAGCCGTCCCGGACCGGCCGGGGAGCGCACCGGGGCGTCCGGGACGAGCACCCCCGGTCCCGCGGGCGGGACCTCGCCGCGGGCGGGGCGCCCGGCGAACGGGCGACGCGCGTCGGCGGTGGTCAGGGCGGAGTCGGCGTACCAGAACGGCTCGGCCAGCCGGCCCGAGTCGACCCGCGCCCGGGCCGCGGGGTCGGTCGCCGCCGCGGCGAGGACCTCGGCGCGGGCCCGCACCCGCTCCGCGTCCCGCGGGACCAGGAAGTCCATCGTCGCGGTCGTGACGGCGACGTTCTCCCGGGCGGCCGCGTGCCGCTCGGCGTGGTAGCTCTCCAGGAGCTCCTCCGGCGCCCAGCCGCGGCCGACCCAGGCGATCTTCCAGGCGGCGTTCTCGGCGTCGGCGACGCCGGAGTTCAGCCCGCGGGCACCGAACGGGGACACCAGGTGTGCCGCGTCGCCCGCCAGCAGCACCCGGCCGCACCGCATCCGGTCCACCACGCGCGAGTGGAACCGGTAGACCGAGGACCAGACCACCTCGTGGTCGACGTCCCCGATGACCGCGCGGATCCGGGCGTCCAGCGCGCCGGACGCGGTCTCGGCGTCGAGGTCGTACCCGGCCGGGACCTGCCAGTCGATCCGGAACGTCGAGTCCGGACAGGGGTGGACCAGCACCTGGCGGCCCGGGTTCGCGGCCGGGTCGAAGTGGAAGCGGCGCTCGGTGGCCCACCCCGGGAGGTCGGCGCGGACGTCGCAGATCAGGAAACGGTCGTCGAAGCTGGTGCCCTCGAAGGTGACCCCGAGCAACTCGCGCAGCGCCTCGCCGCGGGCACCGGCACAGACGACCACGAAGCTCCCCGCGACCCGTCCACCGCCGTCGAGGGTGACGGCGACACCGTCGGCGGACTGCTCCACGCCGACGACGTCGTGCCCCCAGCGCAGGTCCACCAGGGCCTCGTCAGCGATCCGCTCGTCGAGGATCTGCTCGGTCCGGGCCTGCGAGAGGTTCACGAACGGCGGAAACGCGGGCCGCCCCGGCTCGGCGAAGGTGTGGGCGAACAGCTCGGTGTCGCGGTGGAAGGTGCGCGCGGTGGTCCAGGTGACGCCCTCGTCGGCGATCCGGCGCCCGGCGCCGACGGACTCCCAGACGTCGAGTACGTCGCGCTGCTGACAGATCGCCTTCGACCCGGCCCGGTCCCGCTCCGGGCGGCGGTCCAGCACGACCGTCGGGACGCCGTGGCGGGCCAGCAGCAGCGCGGTGGTCTGCCCGACCGGCCCGGCGCCGAGCACCAGGACGGGCGACGACGGCCAGGCCGGCGCGGCGGGCGTCGACATGGGTTCCCTCCCCTCGCCGGTGCCTCAGCCCTGCAGCCGGGCCCAGACCTCCTGGTCGCGTTCCGCGGTCCAGATCACCGGACGCTCCACACCGGACAGCTCGTCCCACAGCCGGGAGACGTCGAACGGCAGACAGTGCTCGAAGATCGGCCAGTGCCCGTAGTCGTCGACGAGTGCGGCGTGGGTCGCCTCGAACGCCTCCTTCAGCGTGCCGCCGCGCCCCTGCACCGCGCCGACCTCCCGGATCATGACCTGCAGGAACCCGCGGGTCTGGGCGATCGCGGCGTCGACCTCGGCGCGGACGCGGCTGACCGCGCCGCGCCCGCCGACGAGCTGCTCGGCGCCGAGCGCGGCGAGCCGGTCGAGGGTGCCGCCCGCCCAGTCGCGGTGGAACGCGTCGCCGGTGTAGAGCGCGGCCCGGGCCTCCACGAGGTCACCGGCGAACAGGATCCGGTGCCGCGGCAGCCAGGCGGTGATGTCGCCCTCGGTGTGGCCGCGGCCGTGGAACTGCAGCACCAGCTCGCCGCGGTCACCGCCCAGGTCGAGGGTGAGACGGTCGGCGAAGGTGAGCGTCGGCCAGGTGAGTCCGGGCACGGAGTCGGCGGCCTCGGCCAGCCGCGGCATCCGCGCGAACTCCGAGGCCCAGTCCTCCATGCCACGCTCGGCGATCAGGGCCGCGGTCGTCTCGTGCGCGACGACGGTCTGCGCGTCGAACGCGCTCGCGCCCAGCACCCGGACCGCGTGGTAGTGCGACAGCACGAGGTACCGGACCGGCTTGTCGGTGTGCTCGCGCAGCATCGCGAGCCACTTCCGGGCGGCGACCGGGGTGGCGAGGGCCTCGAAGCAGACGACGAAGTCCTCCCCCTCGATCGCGCCGATGTTCGGGTCGCCCTCGGCGGTGAGGGCGTAGACGCCGTCCGCGAGCACCTCGAGGGTCTGCTCCTTGGCGGCGGTGTCGGCGGAGGAGGCGAAGGGCTTGGCCACGGCGGGTGTCCTCTCGGAGCCGGAAGACGGGCGGCGACCGCGGCGACCCGTCGTCGGGACCTCCGACCGGCCGGGCACGCCCGACGATCAAAGGTTGAATCACTTGGCAGGACCGTAGAGGGCCGCGCCGCCCGGCGCCAGGGCCGATCCGGCGGCGCGCGCCGAGTAGTTCAGTTCAGGTCCGCCGGTTGATCCAGTCCGCCCGGTGCGCCGCCCGGGCGAGGCGGACGAGCAGAGTGTTCAGGGCGGCGAGGTCGTCGGCGCCGAGCAGCGCCGCCCACTCCGACTCACGGCGGTTGTGGGTGCCGAACGCGGCGACCAGCCGGTCGGTCCCCGCGTCGGTCAGCGACAGGTGCACGGTCCGCCGGTCCCCGGCGGTGGGCGTGCGCCGGACCAGCTCACCGGCGGCGAGGGTGTTGGCCAGGCTGGACACCGCGGCCCGGCTCATCCCGCACAGCTCCGCCGCCCGGCCCGCCTCCTGCCCGCCCGCGACCCACAGCGTGAACAGCAGCCGGAACGCCGACCAGCTCCATCCGGCGGGGCGGTGCACGGTCGACTCGAGGTCGTAGACCAGGGAGCCGGCGATCCGGTGCAGGTTCAGCACCAGCGCCATGGCCTCGCGGTCGGTACCGGGGAGCCGATCGCCGGCGCGGGCGAGCGCGACGTCGGTGAAGGCGAGGAACCCGTCCGCGCCGTTCCCGCTGCCGTTCCCGCTGCCGTCCACGCTGCCCATGCTGTTGTCGGCCCCGCCCCGTGCGACCGCCGCCCGGCCCGGTGACCGCGCCCCGGCTGCCGGCGGGACCCCGCCCGGCCCGGCGGTCCCAGCCCGGGCCGCGCCGCCGCCGAGCCCCGCGAGGAACGCGGCCACCACCTCGCCCGGCGCCGCCCCCGCTCCGCCCGACCCCGGCGACGTCCCCGCTCCGCCGGACCCCGGCTCGGCCAGTGCCTGCACCCCGTGGAGCAGGGCCAGCAGCTGCTCCACCAGCACCCCGTCGGGGGCCGGGGCGACGATCCCGCCCGCCCGCCGGCCCTCCTCGATCCGGGCCGCCAGCCGGGTCCGCCACCGCGCGGTCACCTCCGCGAGGACCGCGGCCGGCCCGGGGCCGGACGCCGCGACCCGGGCGAACGGCGTCCCGGTGTGCGCGATGATCTCCTCGCAGAACACGTGCAGCGCCGCCACCCCGGACAGCCCGGCCGCACGCCGCGCCACCCGGGCGTCGAGGTCGTCGAGGGCCCGCCGGAACGCGCACTCCACGATCGCGGCGCGGCCGGCGAAGTAGTGCGCCGGCGCCCCGTGGGCAACCCCCAGTGCCGCGCTGACCTCCCGCAGCGTGACCGCGTCCGGACCGCGCTCGGCGATCAGCCGCCAGGCGGCGTCGGCGATCTCGCCCCGGCGCTGCTCGTGGTCCACCCGCTTCGGCACGGTCGCTCCTCGTGTCAGCTCACGTTTTTTCTACACCAGGAGAACCATGCTGGCCGAACCAGATCCGGACGATCCTAGTCCATTCGGGCTAACGATAAGTCGTCGTCGCACGTCACCGGGCTGCTCGGTCTGACCCTCGCGCTCGGCGGCTCGGACACCCCGCGCGAGGCCCCGCACGGCGCGAACACCGTCATGCCGGCCCGGCTGTTCGTGACGGTGCACGGCAGCGGGGGCGACATCGTCGACGCGCCCACCGGGCGGCCCCACCCCGACGCACCACAGGTGCACGTCGACGTCGAGCGGCGCCAGGTCGGGATCCGCGTGCCGCACTCCGCGTGGGACCCCGCCGACGGGGCGCAGCGACTCGCCGCCGCGACCGGGCTGTGGGACAGCGACGCCGACGCCGACCTCCTCCGCAGGTCACCGCGGACGCGACGCACCCCGGCGGCGCCGTCGTCGGCGACCCGACGCCGTCGGCGTTCTCCGACGCGGCCTTCCGGTTCCACGAGCCCTTCGAGGCGCCCTACCGGAACCAGAAGCGCGCGATCGCGGACGGCGACCTCTCCGGGACGCGCCCGCCGACCCGCTGGCGCCGCTCGGCAACCCGGCGCAGGGCACGCCGCTCCCGCCGGAGGTGGGCAACGCCCCGCAGGCGCCGCTGCAGGAGCTCCCGCCCCTGCGGTTCCCGCCGAACCAGCTCGGCCAGGACCCGGCGCCCGGTGACGGCGCGCAGGAGTCCCCGACCGGCTGACCCCCGGATCCGCGCGAACGGGCCCCTCGTACGAACCTTCCGTACGAGAGGCCCGTTCGTGCGCGACGGCGGGGTGGGGCGCGCGGCGGCGGGGGTCAGGCCTTCAGCAGGGCCTCGGCCAGGGCGTCGGGGCGGGTGAAGCAGCCCTCGTGGCTGCCCGGCACGGTGACCGGGGTGACCCCGAGCCGCTGCGGGAAGCGGTCCCAGCCGTACTCGCCGGGCGGCAGCGCGACGTCCTCGGTCGAGAGCACGTAGGCCACCGGCACCCCGAGCGTCGCCGGGTCGATCGGTTCCACGGTCTCGGTGAAGTACTGCAGCGGCTGCGGCACCAGGAGCTCGTGCACCAGGCGCTGGACCGGCTCGTCGGCGTCGTTCATGAATGCGCCCTGCCACACCTCGAACGGCAGCGCCACGGAGTTGTCGCCCGAGGCGGCGGCCTGGCCCTCGAACAGCTCGCGGTACTGCGGGGGCACCTCGTCGTTGAGCGAGCGGCCCGCGGCGGGCACGAACGCGCTCCAGTAGACGAGCTTGCGCAGCCGGGGGGGAGACCCGGTGCGCGGCACCGGTGATCACGTAGCCGCCCCAGCTGTGCCCGACGAGAGTCACGTCGGTCAGGTCGTGCGACTCGATCAGGTCGACGACCGCGTCCACGGTGTCGGACAGCCGGTCGCGGGTCGGGTCGTCACCGTCGTGCAGCCCCGGCAGGGTGGGGGTCAGCACGCGGTGCCCCGCCGCACGCAGCCGCTCGGCGACCGGGCGCCAGGCCCAGCCCCCGTGCCAGGCACCAGTCACCAGCACGAACGTCTCGGACATCGCTCACTCCTCGTCGAGGTCGGAACGGGGAAACGGCCCCCGGCGGGTGAGCCTGGCGGACCGGCGGGGCCCGGAGAAGAGGCCGTGCGGGTCGTGCCGAAAGGGGTCCCGACTGAGACGATCCGTGGAGAGATACCCCCTCGGTATCCGTGTCAGGATCAGAGTCATGGACGAATCAGTGGTGATCGTCGGTGCCGGGATCGGGGGCCTCTCGCTGGCCCTCTCGCTGCACGCCCGCGGCGTCCGGGTCACCGTGCTCGAGCGGGCGGCCGAGCTGCGCGAGGTCGGCGCCGCCGTCGCGCTGTCGGCGAACGGGCTGCGCCCGCTGGACGAGCTCGGCCTGCTGGGCGAGCTGGAGATGGTGTCCGCCCAGCCGACCGCGCTCATCCACCGCGGCTGGCGCGACGACGAGCGGGTGACCGCCTTCCCGGTCGGCTCCGACGGCAGCTACCGGCGCCGCTTCGGCGCCCCCTACCTGGGCATCCACCGCGCCGAGTTCCAGCGGGTACTCGCCGGCGCCTGTCCCGCCGGGATGGTGCGGCTCGGCTGCGAGGTGACCGCGGTCGACCCGGACGGGACGGTCACCCTCGCCTCCGGGGAGCGCGTCCGGGGCCCGGTCGTCGTCGGTGCGGACGGGGTGCACTCCCGGGTGCGCTCGGTCGTCGACCCCGCGGCCCGCCCCCGCTACACCGGGACGTCGGCCTTCCGCGGGATCGTCGACGTCGCCGACGCCCCGCTGCTGCCCGACCCCGGCGCGATCCAGTTCTGGATGGGCCCGGATGCGCACGTGCTGCACTACGCGATCGGCCCGCACGCCGAGCAGATCAACTTCTTCGCGGTGCTGGAGGGCCCCGACCCGTGGACGGGCGAGACCGGGCCGACCGACACCGACCCCGGCACTCTGGCGCGGGCCTTCGACGGCTGGTCCCCGGGCGTCGTGCAGATGCTGACGGCGGTGCCGCAGTCCCCGCGCTGGCCGCTGTACACGCTTCCCCCGATGACGCGCTGGTCCCGCGGCCGCGTCGTCCTGCTCGGCGACGCCGTGCACACGATGCTGCCGCACCACGGTCAGGGCGCGAACCAGTCCATCGAGGACGCGGCCGTGCTCGCCGACCTGCTCGCCGCCCCCGGTGCGCTCGACGGCGGCCACACCGCGGTGTTCGACCGCTACCAGCGGCTGCGCCGGGCGCGGACCCGGTCGATCCAGCGCAGCTCGCTGGTCACCAGCGGACTGCTGCACCTGCCCGACGGCCCGGCGGCCGACGCCCGCAACGCGGGGCTGACCGGGCTGGACCCGTGGTTGACCTGGATCCACGGCGTGGACGCGCGGGCCGGCACCCGGCCCGTACCGGCCTGACCCGGGATTCAGCTGATTCACCTCTGAATCGGACCCTTTCCGGTCTTTGTGTCTACAGAGTCGCGCGCCTACCGTCAGATCACGCGCCGGATGCGAGGGAGGTGACGGGAATGGATCTGCGGCAGCTCCGCTACTTCGTGGCGGTCGCGGAGACGCGGCACTTCGGCCGCGCCGCCGAGCGGCTGCACATGGCCCAGTCCCCGCTCTCCCAGGCCATCCGTCAGCTGGAGAGCCAGGTCGGCGCCACCCTGTTCGAGCGCACCACCCGCCGGGTCGACCTGACCCCGGCGGGGACGTCGCTGCTGGAGGACGCGCGGCGGATCCTCGCCGGCGTCGAGGACGCGCGCCGCCGCGTCGAGCAGGTCGCCGCGGGCACCGAGGGCGTGGTGACCGTGGGTGCCACCGACCTCGCCGCCTACCGGCTGCTGCCGCGGCTGGCCCGGGTCGCCGCCCGCCGGATGCCGGGCGTCTCGCTGCGGTTCCTGCCCGGGCTCCTCACCGCCGCCCAGGAGGACGCGCTCGACGAGCGCCGCATCGACCTCGCCGTGCTGCGCCCGCCGGTGGTGCGCCCGGAGATGTCGGTCCGCCCGATCGCCCAGGAACGGCTCCTCGCGGCGCTGCCGGCCACGCACCGGCTCGCCGGGGCCGGGACGGTCGCGCTGGCCGAGCTGCGCGGCGACGACTTCGTCGCCTACGGCGCCCCCGGGTCGGTGGTCGACTCGGTCGCCACCCAGGGCTGCCTGGACTCCGGGTTCCTCCCGCGGCGCCGCACCGAGGCCCGCGACACCCCCATCCTGCTCACCCACGTCGCCGCCGGTGCCGGGGTCGCGTTGCTGCCCGAGTCGGTGCGCGCCCTGGGCACCGAGGGCGTCGTCTACGCCGACCTGGACCGCGAACTGCGCGTCGACCTGGCCCTGGCCTGGCGCACCGACGACGACTCCCCCGCCCTCGTCCGGCTGCTCGACGTGCTCGCCGAGCGCGCCCACGAGCTGGACCCCCGCCCCGCCACCGTCCCCGGAGGACCGCAGTGAAGATCGTGGCCGTCGAGGCGATCCCGTTCGCCGTGCCCTACCGCAAACCGCTGCGGTTCGCCTCCGGCGAGGTGCACACCGCCGACCACGTGCTGGTGCGGGTGCACGCCGAGGACGGCGTCGTCGGCGTCGCCGAGGCCCCGCCCCGCCCCTACACCTACGGCGAGACCCAGGCCTCCATCCGCGCTGTGGTCGACACCGTGTTCGCCCCGGAGATCGTGGGCCTGAGCGTGTTCGAGCGGGAACGGATCCACGCCGTCCTGGACCGCACGATCGGCAACCCCACCGCGAAGGCCGCGATCGACATGGCCGTCTGGGACGTCATCGGGCGCCGGCTCGGCGTCGGCGTCTCCGAGCTGCTCGGCGGATACACCGACCGGATGCGGGTCTCGCACATGGTCGGCTTCGCCCCCGACGACGTGATGGTCGCCGAGGCGCAGCGGATGCGCGACGAGCACGGCGTCACCACCTTCAAGGTCAAGGTCGGCCGCCGCCCCGTCGCGCTGGACACCGGCGCCTGCCGGGCGCTGCGCGAGGCGCTGGGCCCCGACGTGGAGCTCTACGTCGACGGCAACCGCGGCTGGACCGCGTCGGAGGCGGCGCGGGCCCTGGACGAGATGGCCGACCTCGGCCTGACCTTGTCCGAGGAGCTCATGCCCGCCGACCAGGTGCTCGGGCGACGCTGGCTCACCGCCCGCACCACCGTCCCGACCGTCGCCGACGAGTCCGCAACCCGACCCGGCGAGGTGACCCGCGAGCTGCTCGACGGCGCCGCCACCATGATCAGCATCAAGACCGCGCGGACCGGGTTCACCGGCTCGCAGCGGGTGCTGCACCTGTGCGAGGGACTCGGCACCGAGGTGGTCATGGGCAATCAGGTCGACGGTCAGCTCGGCACCGCCTGCACGGTCGCCTTCGGCGCGGCGCACCGCCACACCAGCGCCCGCGCCGGGGAGCTGTCGAACTACCTCGACATGAGCGACGACCTGCTCACCGAGCCGCTGCGGATCAGCGGCGGCGAGCTGCGCGTCCCCGGCGGGCCCGGGATCGGCGTCGACGTCGATCCCGACAAGCTCGCCCACTACCGCACCGACACCTGAGTACCGCCCCACCACAGGAGAGAGACATGTCCGAGACCGCCACCGCCGCCGGCTCCGGCGCGAACGCCACCGCCACCTTCGCGAAGAAGGAGCGCATCGGCGCCGCCGCCGACCCGGCCCGGGTGTCCGCCATCGCCACCGACACGCTGCAGGCCCTGCACGAGGTCATCCGCAAGCACGAGGTGACCTACGCCGAGTACGACGCGCTCAAGGCGTGGCTGATCCAGGTCGGCGCCGACGGCGAGTGGCCGCTGTTCCTCGACGTGTTCGTCGAGCACGTCGTGGAGGAGGTCGCCAACGCCGACCGCCGCGGCGCCGTCGGCACCATCGAGGGCCCGTACTACGTGCCGGGCGCCCCGGTCATCGAGTCCGGGTCCGCGATGCCGATGCGTCCCGACGAGAAGGGCACCCCGCTGCTGTTCCAGGGCACCGTCACCGACCTCGACGGCACCCCGGTCGCCGGCGCGACGGTCGATCTCTGGCACGCCGACGACGAGGGCTACTACTCCCAGTTCGCCCCGGGCATCCCGGAGTGGAACCTGCGCGCGGTCGTCCACACCGGCGCCGACGGGCGTTTCGCGTTCCACACCATGCAGCCCGCGCCGTACCAGATCCCGACCGACGGCTCGACCGGTGCGTTCATCACCGCGGCCGGCTGGCACCCGTGGCGCCCCGCGCACCTGCACCTCAAGGTGTCCGCACCCGGGAAGCAGCTGGTCACCACCCAGCTGTACTTCGACGGCGGCGACTACGTCACCGACGACGTCGCCCAGGCCGTCAAGCCGGAGCTGGTCCTGCGGCCCGGCCCGGCCGCGAGCGGCACCGGCAACGAGGTCACCTACGACTTCGCGCTGGACCCCGCCTGATGGCCCGCTTCGCCGTCCGGATGGAGGTCGATCTCCCCGCCGACATGGACGCCGACGCCCGGGCCGACCTGCTGGCGCGGGAGAAGGCCTGGTCGCAGCAGTGGCAGCGCTCGGGTGAGTGGGTGAGCATCTGGCGCTGCGTCGGCGAGTACGCCAACCTGTCGATCTTCGAGGTGCGCGACAACGAGCAGCTCCACGAGATCCTGTGGGGCCTGCCGCTGTTCCCGTACATGACGATGCAGGTGACCCCGCTGGCCACGCACCCGTCGGACATCCACGCCTGAGCCCCGCCGGGGCGCCCGGACCCGGCGACGGGCGCCCCGGCGGTCCTCCGCCGACCCCGCCCGACGCGCGGACGCGATCGGACGGGGCGGGCCGGTTTTTACCGTCGGCTTCCCCAGGGCTGTCCGCGGGCTGAGGTGGGGCGTCCTACCGTCGGGGCCACAGCGACGACCGTCCCCGGAGGCCCGATGATCCAGCCGGATCTGCAGCTCGTCGGACCCGCCGAGTTCGCCCGTGACCAGACCCTGCTGCTGCTCGCCGGCGACCCGGCCCTCACCCGGCTCGGTGTCACCTTCGCGACCGTCGTCGCGCTGCCGGGGATCGGCGGGTCGTACGCGGTGCCCGCGCGCGCGACCGAGGACGTGCTGGCCCTGACCTGGTCGCCGCCGCGTGCCGCGGCCGACGGCACGGTGTGCCAGCGCGTGTGCCTGTCGGTGGTCGCGCCCCGCGACGGACACCGGTGCCGGGGCGCGGCGGTCCTACGGGCCGCCGGGCGGGCGCTGCTCGGTGCGGGCGGCTCGGTGCCCGGGGTCGCCGCGATCGGCGTCGCGCGGCCGCACATCCAGCGCTGCGTCGGCGACGGCGTCGTCACGACCGGGTTCGACGTCCTCAGCCGGGGCTGACCCCGCTCCTGCCCGGCCGGGCGGCGCCGCCGAGGAAGCCGCGGAGCAGCCACCCGGCCTGCGCGACCGCCGGCTCGGTGGAGTCCCCCGGTGACGTGGCGTGGCTGACCACCAGCCGCACCACCCCGTCGACGAGCCGGGGCAGGTCCGCGACCCCGGCCAGGGCCGGGTGGAGCGCGGAGATCTCGCGCAGCAGCGCCGTCGCCGCCCGGTCGCGCACCACGTCGGGCCGGGCCGTCACCAGCGGGAGCAGGCTCTCCCCCACGCCCTCGTCGACGGTGAGGATCGACGTCAGGAGCGCGTTGCGCGCCCCGTACTCCAGCACGTCGCGGACCGCGGCCACCACGCCGGCGACGGCGTCCGCGGGGTGGGCGCGCATCTGTTCGCACATCACCGCGACGAACCCGTCGGTCTCGCGGCCCACCAGCGCGCTGCCCAGCTCCGCCTTGGTGCCGATCTCGTTGTAGAGGTGCTGGCGGCTGATTCCCGCACGCCCGGCGACGGCGCTCATCGTCAGCGACGACCACCCCGACTCCGTCGTGATGTCCCGCGCGGCGTCGAGGAGCCGCGTGCGGAGAACCTCCCGCCGCTCCCGCCGGAACGCACCCGAGCCCGCCACGCCTGCACTGTACAGAGCAACCACCGATGACTGATCTGTTGACAGATGACCCGTGATTGTCAACTATTCCTACTGGCGGTCGACGACGACCGCGCTCCGTCCGGTCAGGAGGCAGCCATGAGCACGGCGGCGGGAACCACACGCGAGGGAGCCGGCGGCGACCGGCCCGCGGACCCCGGGCGGCCCGTACCCACCCCGGGGATCACGCTCCCCGTCGTCGCACTGCCGACCCTGGCGTTGTTCCTGGGCTCGCTCGCGGCCTGGGTGGGGGCGACCGCCCTGGTCCTGACCGGGACCGACCCGTGGCGCTACCTGGTCACGGTGCCGGTGCACGCCCTGGTCACGTTCGCGATGTTCACGGTGCTGCACGAGACCGTCCACCTCGCGGGCGGACGCCTGCGGTGGGTCAACGAGGTGCTCGGCCGGCTGTCGATGCTGTTCGTGGTGGCCTGGGCCGCGTTCCCGATGCTGCGTTACCTGCACATCGAGCACCACCGCAACACCAACGAGGACACCTCCCGCGACCCCGACGCGTGGACCGAGTCGGGCCCGGCGTGGAGCTGGCCGCTGCGCTGGATGACCATCGACCTCTGGTACGTGCGCTTCTACCTGCCCCGGATCCCGAGCAGGCCGCGGGCCGAGCTCGTCGAGCAGGCCGTGGTGTTCCTCGTCGTGGTCTCCGCGTTCGTCGCGACGGCGGTGACCGGCCACGGCTGGGAGCTGCTGGTGATCTACCTGATCCCGCAGCGGCTGGGCATCGCGCTGCTCGCCTGGTGGTTCGACTGGCTGCCCCACCACGACCTCGGGGAGACCGCTCGGTCCGACCGGTTCGCCGCGACCCGCATGCGGGTCGGCTGGGAACGCCTGGTCACCCCGTTGATGCTCGGCCAGAACTACCACCTGGTCCACCACATCCACCCGACCGTCCCGTTCTACCGCTACCAGGACGTGTGGCGCCGGGCGATGTCGGACTGGCTCGACCGCCCGGTCCCGATCACGACGGTCCTCGGCTCCGACCTGTCCCCCGCCGAGTACCGGGCGTGGCGACGGCTGACCTCCCACACCGACCGCGACGCCGACCTCCCGACCCGCCCGCACCCGCTGCGCGTGACCGCGGTGGACCGGCTCACCCCGGACGCGGTCGCGGTCACCCTGGAGGTGCCCGGCGAGCTGCGCGACGTGTTCGCCCACCGCCCCGGCCGCCATGTCACCGTGGGCACGCGGATCGACGGCGAGCTCGTGCGGCGCAGCTACTCGATCTGCTCCACCGACGGGTCGGCGCTGCGCATCGCCGTGCGCCGCGTCGACGGCGGACGGTTCTCGACGTGGGTGGGCTCCGCGCTCGCCGTCGGCGACACCCTCGAGGTCACGCCGCCCTCGGGGCAGTTCGTCCTGCCCGCCGGCCCCAGCGGGGACCGCACCGTCGCCGCGGTCGCCGCGGGCAGCGGCATCACCCCGGTCATCGCGATCCTCACCGCCGCCCTCGACGAGGACCCCGACCGCCGCGCCGTCCTGCTCTACGCCAACCGCGACACCGAGCACACGATGTTCGCCGACGAGCTCGACGAACTCGTCCGCCGCTCCGGGGGGCGGCTCACCGTCGTGCACCACCACTCGCGGTCCGGTGCCGCCGGGTCCGCCGACGGGTCCGCACCGGACGGCACGACGCGCACCGTCGTCCCGGGCCGCCTCGGCGCGGACCGGTTCGCCGAGCACCTCACCGCGCTGCCGGTGGACGACGCGGACTGGTTCCTCTGCGGGCCGCCGCCGATGCTCGACGAGCTCGTCGGCGTCCTCGACGCCCACGGCGTCACCCCGGACCGGGTCCACCGGGAGTTCTTCGTCGCCCCCACCGGCGACGACGGCGACGCCGTCCCGACCCGTCCGGCCGTGGTCACCGTGCGCCGCGGCGGGCGGGAGACCGTCACCCGGAGCCGGGGCACCGCGTCGCTGCTGGAGACCGCACTCGAGGCCGGGGTCGAGGCCCCGTACCTGTGCGCGGGCGGCATCTGCGGCACCTGCCGCGCGCAGGTCGTCACCGGCGCGGTGCACATGCAGCAGAACTACGCCCTCACCGACGACGAGGTGGCCTGCGGCGCGATCCTCACCTGCCAGTCCCGGCCCACCACCGACGAGGTGACCATCGACTACGACCGGTGACCACGCACATTCCGGCCTCGGTGTCGCGGTTCGTCCCGGCACGATCCGACCACGGCACCGCGATCAGTGGGAAGACCCTGGTCGCGATCGACGACGACACCGTGGTCGGCGCCGGGGTGGTCGTCCACTCGGTACGGTCGTCGGCGACGGTGCCGTGCCGGACCCGTTCCCCATGCAGGGCGAGCGCGTCGGCGCGGGCGGGGTCTGGGCCGGGACCCGGCGGCACCGGCGACCGCGGGACCGGCCGGGGAGTGAGCGCGGTCCGCTGACCGGCCGGTCAGATCGCGCCGGTCAGCTCCCCGGTGACCACGCGGCGCTCGTTCTCCGTCCGCCAGGCGCGGTAGTCGGCGTCGTCGGCGGCGGTCCCGATCCGGGCGATGCAGTCGGCGCAGAGGTCCGCGACCTGCAGCAGGCAGTCCTGGCCGCAGTCCCGGCACGCGATGAGCTCGGCGATGGGGTCGTTCACGGTCGCTCCGGACATGACCCCGAGCCTACCGAGGGTGCCCGGCGGGCCCCGGCGTGGCCGGTCCGACACACGGGACCGGCCCCGGCGTCGACGCCGGTCCACCAGCCGGTCCGGCAGCGTCCCGGCGAGCGCGACCACGACCGCTCGGTCACCACGGAGGTGCTCCTACCGAGGTGGCCGTGGGCGCGCCGGCGGTGGTCCGGTCGGGAGTGCCCCCGGTCAGCCGACGACGGTCCCGGGGCGGCGGTCCGCCCAGGGCAGCGCCCGCTCCAGGTCGGCGGCCAGCGCGAGCAGCGTCGCCTCGCCCGTGTAGGGCGCGACGAGCTGGACGCCGACCGGCCAGCCCTCCGCCGAGGTCCCCAGCGGCAGCGAGATCGCCGGGTTCCCCGTCATGTTCGACAGGGCGGTGAACCCGGCGGTGCTGAAGATCCGGTCGTACCAGCCGCGGGCACCGAGGGACGCGTCGTCGGCGTCAGGATCAGGTCGTAGGTGCGGTGGAAGTCCGCGACGGTCCGGCGGACGGCGTTGACGACCCGGTCGGCGGCGAAGAGGTCCGCGGCACGCAGCGTGCGGCCGTGCTCGACGCAGGCGAGCGTCGTGGCCTCCAGGTGCTCCGGGCCGGGCGTGAGGTCGAGGGCCTCGGCGAGGCCGTCGGCGGACCGGCTGCGGGAATCGGTCGATTGACGGACCCCGCGTGCCCGTTAGCGTGCTGGAGCATGACCGCGCTGGCGACGGCACGCGAGCTGGGCGCCTTCTTCCGCCGCAACGGTGGCCGGACCCCGGGCTCGGCCGCGGTCGTGCTCGACGGGCTGGTGGCGCTGGTGTCGTCGGGCTGCGCCGCGCTGTCGGTGTGGGACCCGGCGCTGGGCCGCCACCGCGCCCTGGCCTCGACCTACCCGTCCGACCTGACCGGCTTCATCGACCACGCCATGCACACCGACCCGCTGTTCGTCACGGTCCGTCGTGGCCGGGTCCCGGTCCGGGTCCGCGACCCCGAGCACGCTCGGCAGCGGGCCATCGAGCTCAACCTCCGTCGGGCCGGGCAGCGAGCGCCCGGACCACTCGGTTCGATCGATTTCGCGTACACGCTCGGCCTCGTCGACGACGACCTCGCCGACCACCTCACGTCACCGCCACCGGACCGGCAGCGCGGGCTGGCCCTCCGGACCGCGCAGCGCATTATCGCCGGTACGGGCCTGGACCGGGTCGCCTGGATCGGCGACGTCCTCCACCGCCTCGGCCAGGCTCCGCTGCCGCCGCTGTTCCTCGACGAGAGCACCGCGCTCGCGGCCCTGGCCGCCACCCCGAAGGTCCCGTGCACGGTCGTCACCTCCCCCGACGAGCGCCGACACTCGCCCAGGCGATGGCCCTGCCCGCCCTCGCCGCGGTGACGCACCTCGATGCACCGTCGCCCTGCTCGAGACCGTTCATCACGCCCTCGCCGCGGCCGGGGAGGAGGGCTACCTCGACGTCCTGGCCGATCTACGGTCCGCCTCGGCGGATCCGGCGTGATCCGAGTTCCCCGGACACGACGCCTCCCCAGTTCTGAGGAAGTACCGCAGGACCTGCTCACATCCGAGCCCCCGCTACGACAGACGGCGTAGTCGACATCGTTCATCGGGGGCCGCAGTGCACAATCGTCACGGACACACCGCCACGTGGGCCGGGCGACCGGCACGACGCAGGACCGGGCTGCGCGCGGTCGCCGCCACTGCGGTACTGACCTCGCTACTCGCCTCCACGACACTGCTCGCCTACGAGGCCGGACGCGGTGACGGCGCGCCGGTTCCGGCGGTCGTGGCCGCCGCCGCGCCGGTCCCCGCGGTCGTCGTCGCCCCGGCGGCACGCCCGACGCCGGCTCCGGAGCCCGGTCCCGTGCTCGTCGACACGGGTGGCACACCGCTACCCGCCGACATCGCGAAGTCCGTGCGGACCGTCCACCTCGCGCTCGACACCGGGGACCTCGACCCGGTCCGGGCCGCCTACAGCGTGACCGGCTCGGACGACTGGATCAGCACGGAGCAGTACCTGGACAACGCCGCCGTCCGTCGCGACGTCCTGGCGGCGCTGCGGACCGCCCCCACGAAGCGATCGGACTCGTTCCGGTTCGCCGCGGACGGGACCTCGGTGACGTTCGGCTGGTACGCGGCCGACACCGGCACCGGCGCGGGCCTGCTGAGCATCGACGGCCCGTGGCGCGAGGACACGTCCGCCGTCGCCGCCGCGCCCCGGAGCACGACGCCACCGGTGGCCGAACCGACCTGGACCGCACCCACCGGTTGCACCGCGGGCACCCTCGACCGTCCCGCGGAGGGCTACCCCTGCACCGACCCGGCCACCGGCCGCGGTGTGGCCCACGACGGCACGGTCGGCGTCCACGGCCTCAAGCCCTGCCCCTACGGCACCGCGCTCCCGGCCGACCCCGACGAGCCCACCCGCAACGCCGGCACCGGTGAGATCTGCGGCTGGGACGGCAGCTGAGCGGGCCCGGCCGCTACGCCCCCACCGCCCGCAACAACCCCGTCCGGTCGTGACACCCGACGTCGACGAACCCGGTGTCGTCCCCCTCGGCCACGGTCACCTCGTGGAGGAGCCGCAGGTCGTCGGCCGCCGAGCCGCTCCGCGGACCTCGGCCGGGCCGCGAGCCGGACGACGGTGCCGCAGATGATGTCGCGCCTCGGCGATGAGTGGCGCACGTCCGGACGGTGTCGGCTAGATTTTCCACGGCCGCCCGACGGGGCCGAGGAGGTGGTTCATGCGCGGCGACGACGACGCGGTCGAGAGCACGCGGTCCGACCACGTCCACGCCGCGATGGCGGCCCACGACTGGTCCTCCCACCCGCTCGGCCCGCCCGAGCGCTGGTCACCGGACCTGCGCAGCGTCGTCCGGATGCTGCTCGACTCCCGGTTCTCGATGTGGATGGCGTGGGGCCCGGACCTCACGATGTTCTACAACGACGCCTACCGGGGCGACACGCTGCGCGACAAGCACCCGTCGGCGCTCGGCCGCTCCGCGCGCGAGGTGTGGGCCGAGGTCTGGGACGACGTCGGCCCGCTGATCGGGTCGGTGCTCGCCGGCGGCGGGGCCACCTGGGACGAGGACCTCCTGCTGTTCCTCGAACGCAGCGGCCACCCCGAGGAGACCTACCACACCTTCTCCTACAGCCCGCTGCACGAGGACGGCGCCGTCGCCGGGATGCTGTGCGTGGTCACCGAGAACACCGACCGCGTGCTCAGCGAACGGCGCATGCAGACCCTGCGCGACCTCGCCGCCGACCTGGGGCCGACCCGCACCGGGGCGCAGGTGTACGCGGCGGTCGGGCGCGCGCTGGCCGGCAACCCGCAGGACGTGCCGTTCGGGCTGGTCTACGAGTTCACCGAGGACGGCGGGACCCGGCTCGCCGGCTCTGCGGGCATCGCGGCCGACGCGCCCGGTGCCGATCCGGCCGGCTGGCCGCTCGACCCGGTGCGCGAGGGCGGCACCGCGGTCGTCGAGGACCTGGCCTCCCGCCTGCCGGGCCTGCCCCACGGCGCCTGGGACCGGCCGCCGTCGCACGCCGTGCTGGTCCCGCTCGCCGGGGCGCAGGGCGAGACCCGGATCCGGGGGGCGCTGGTCGTCGGGCTGAACCCGTTCCGGACCTTCGACGAGCGCTACCGGGCCTTCGTCGACCTCTTGGCGGGCCAGATCGGGGCCGCGCTGGTCGCCGCGGGCGCCTACGAGGCCGAGCGCGAGCGGGCCGAGGCGCTCGCCGAGCTCGACCGCGCCAAGACCGACTTCTTCTCCAACGTCAGCCACGAGTTCCGCACGCCCCTGACGCTGATCATGGGACCGGTCGAGCGGCTGCGCGACGACCCGCCGGGGCCCGACCGGCTCGCCGCGGAGCTCGACGTCGTGCACCGCAACGCGCTGCGCCTCGGGCGGCTGGTCACCACGCTGCTCGACTTCTCCCGGCTGCAGGCCGGACGGCTGCGCGCCACGTTCGAGCCGACCGACCTCGCCGCCTTCACCACCGAGCTGAGCAGCCTGTTCCGCTCGGCGATGGAGCGCGCCGGGCTGCACTACACGGTGGACTGTCCGCCGCTGCCCGGGCCGGTCCACGTCGACCGGGAGTCCTGGGAGAAGGTCGTCCTCAACCTGCTGTCCAACGCGCTGAAGTTCACCCTGGACGGCCGCGTCGCGGTCGCCCTGCGCGCCGACGGCGACGACGCGGTCGAGCTGACCGTCGCCGACACCGGGGCCGGGATCGCCGCCGAGGAGCTGCCCCGGCTGTTCGAGCGGTTCCACCGCATCGCCGGCGCCCGCGCCCGCTCGACGGAGGGGTCGGGCATCGGGCTCGCCATGACCCGCGAGCTGGTCACCCTGCACGAGGGGACGATCACCGCGGCGAGCACCGCGGGCGCGGGCACCACGTTCACCGTCCGGATCCCGACCGGCACCGCCCACCTCGACCCGGACCGCGTCGCCGACACGGCGTCGGGCGGCGCACCAACCGCGACCTCGGAGGCGTTCGTCGGCGAGGCGCTGCGCTGGCTGCCCGGCCCGGCACCGGCGCCCGCACCCGTCGTCGAGGAGGGGGCGGACGCACCGGTCTCCGCGGGCCGGATCCTCGTCGCCGACGACAACGCCGACATGCGCGAGTACCTGCAGCGGCTATTGGCCGACCGCTACGAGGTCCAGCTCGTCGAGGACGGGAAGTCCGCACTGACCGCGGCCCGGGAGCGCCCGCCGGACCTGGTCGTCACCGACATCATGATGCCGGTCCTCGACGGCATGGAGCTGCTGGCGGCGCTGCGCGGCGACCGTCGTACCGCCGGGGTGCCCGTCCTGCTGCTCTCCGCCCGGGCCGGTGAGGAGGCCGCGATCGAGGGCCTCGGCGCCGGCGCGGACGACTACCTGGTGAAGCCGTTCTCCGCGGCCGAGCTCGTGGCCCGGGTCAACGCCCACCTGAAGCTGGGGCGGGTTCGCCGCGACGCCGAGGCCCGGTTCACCGCCATGGCCGATCTGGCCCCGGCCCTGATCTGGGTCGCGGACCCGGACGGCGCGCGGATTTACGTCAACTCCGGCTGGCAGGAGTTCACCGGCCGGGAGGTCCCCGCGGACCTCGGCGACGGCTGGACCGACGGGCTGCACCCCCAGGACCGGCAGCGCTACCGCGACCGCGTGACCCCGGCGCTCGCGTCCGGGACGGGCTGGCAGATCGAGTACCGGCTCCGCCGCGCCGACGGCGCCTTCCGCTGGATCCTCGAGCACGCCGTCCCGCTGCACACCGGTACCGACGGGACGGTCACCGGCTGGGTGGGCAGCGGCACCGACATCAACGCCCGGTACCGCGAGTCCGAACGCCAGACGCTGCTCGCCCGGCTCAGCCGGGAGCTGGACGGCTCCGACGGCGTCGACGACCGGCTGCGGCGGCTGACCGCCCTGCTCGTCGAGACCCGGCTGGCCGACGTGTGCACGGTCCGCCGCGTCGACGACGCCGGGCAGCTCGTCCGCATCGCCCGGTACGGTCCGGACGCCGCGACCGAGGAGGCGCTCGACGAGCGCCCCGCCGACACCTCGTTCGGCCTCCAGGTCCTCGACACCGGCGCCGCCGTCCTGTGGGACGACACCGCCCCCGGCGCGATGGTCCCCGGCTCCTCGATCCCCGCACGCTCCGCGATCGGGGTGCCGCTGTCCGCGCGCGGCCGGACGCTGGCTGTCGTGGTGCTGGTCCGGGGCCCGCGGACCACCCCGTACACCCCTGACGACATCGAGCTCGTCACCGAGCTCGCCGACCGGGCCGCGCTCGCGCTCGACAACGCGCTGCTGCTCGCCGACGAGCGGGCCAACGCCGACCGGCTGGCGCTGCTGCAGCGGGCCACCGCGCAGCTGTCGGCCGCCGCCGACCCGACCGAGGTGGCCCGGACCGTCGTCACCCACCTGACGGCGCTGCTCGGCACCTGCCGGATCGCGGTCTACGAGCTCGACCCGGCCGGGCAGCAGCTGCGGGCATTGGCCCTGCACGGCGTCGCCGACCCGCAGGCGTGGCGCGAGGTGCCGCTGACCTCGCCGGTGCCGGCGGCGGTGACCGCCCGCCAGGCCCGCGCGCTGTGGCTGGAACCGGGCACCGACTGGCGGGAGCGCCACCCGGAGATCGCCACCCTGCTCGACGGCCTCGGCCACGCGACCGTCTTCACCCTCCCGCTGGTCACCGCCGCCCGCACCGTCGGCGTCATCGCGGTCGCGTTCGGGACGCCGCGCCCGCTCACCCCGAACGAGCGCGCCACCCTGCTCGCCCTGACCGACCCGGCCGCGCAGGCGCTCGAACGCGCCCGGCTCTACCGCGCCGAGCGGGAGGTGGCCCACACCCTGCAGCGCACGCTGCTGCCCACCCGGCTGCCCGACCTCGACACCGTGGAGATCGCGGTGCGCTACCAGGCCGGCGCCGCGGGCACCGAGGCCGGCGGCGACTGGTACGACGTCGTCGACCTCGGCGACGGGCGGGTCGGGCTGTCGGTGGGCAACGTCGTCGGACAGGGCGTCGCGGCGGCCGCGGTGATGGCCCAGCTGCGCACCGTGCTCTCCGGCGCCGTCCGGCAGGGCCGCGACCCCGCGGCCGCGCTGGAGCTGCTGGACGAGTTCGCGACCTGGATCCCCGGTGCCCGCTACTCGACGGCGGCCTGCGTGGTCGTCGACCCCGGCCGCGGGGAGCTGCGCTGGGCGCGGGCCGGGCACCTGCCCGTGCTGGTGGTCGACGAGAACGGCAGCCGTTACCTCGCGGGCGGCCACAACCCCGTCCTCGGCGTCCGCGGCCGGCCGCCCTTCGGCGAGGGTGTCGCCCCGATCGCGGCCGGGCAGACGCTGGTCCTCTACACCGACGGTCTCGTCGAGCGCCGCGGCGAGGTCGTCGACGAGGGGCTGGACCGGCTGGCCCGGATCGCCGCCGAGGTCGCGGGGCTGCCGCCCGAGCAGTTCGCCGACCAGATCGTCGGCCGGGCCCTGGCCGGGGCCGCCCACACCGACGACGCCGCGCTGGTCTGCGTCCGCGTCCTCCCGCCCGACATCGACCTCACCGTCCCCGGGTCCGCCCGGGAGCTGCCGGCGATGCGCCGCCGGGTCCGGCGCTGGGCCGGCCACGTGGGCCTGGGCGAGGACCTCGGCGACGACCTGGTCCGCGCGATCGACGAGGCCGCCGCCAACAGCGTCGAGCACGGCTACGCCGAGTTCGACCCGCCCGGCGAGGTGCACCTGCGTCTCGGGTACACCCCGCACGACGGTGTCCGGGCCCGGGTCGCCGACACCGGCCGCTGGCGGCCGCCGCCGCCCGACCCCGGCTACCGCGGGCGCGGCCTGCAGATGATCCGCGCCATCGCCACCACCGCCGAGATCGACACGGCGGGCGGGGGCACCGTGGTGCGCATGCAGATCACCCGGACCCGCGCCCGCCCGCCGTGGCGCAGCAGCCCGCGCCGCCCGTACGGCCCTCCCCCGGACGCCGGCGCACCGAGCTGCACGACGACGGCCGCAGCGGCGACGCCCGCCGCCTCACCCTGGCCGGCGACCTCGACCTCGCCGGGGCCGCCGAGATCCGCGACCGGCTCCTGGAGCTGGTCGCCGCCGGGCCGGTGCTCCTCGTCCTCGACGGACCGACCTACGTCGCGAGCAACGGCGCCGCCCTGCTCGCCGAGGCCGCCGACCGGGCGGGCGCCCGCGGGCACCGGCTGCGGGTCGAGGTGCCGACGGGCCCGGCGCGGCACGCGCTGGAGCTCTCCGGGCTGCTCACGCTCCTGGGGTGAGGGCCCCGGCGGCCCGGCACACAGCTGCCTGCCGAGCCGTCGCGAGCGGGTCAGCGGCAGACCACGTCGTCGGGCGGGAGTGTCCCGTCCACCAGGTACGACGTCGTGACCCCCAGCGCGCACGGGGTGTCCCCGACGCCGGCGTAGACGCCGTGGCCGCTCCCGTTCTCGACGACGAGCCGGGCCCGGTCGCCGAACTTCTCCCGGAGGAGCTCACCGCCGCGCAGCGGGGTGACCGGGTCGTGGCGGTTCTGCACGATCAGCACGTTCGCCGGGCCCTCGTCGAGCACACGGACCGGCGGCTCGGCCGGCTCGTACGGCCAGAAGGCGCAGGGCAGCACGTTCGCGCTCGCCGCGCCGTACACGGGGAACCGCTCGCGGTCCTGCGCCACCGCCCGCTGGTAGGCCGCGGCGTCCCGCGGCCAGGCGACGTCGTTGCAGGTGGTGGCGAGGAACGCCGTGTACGCGTTGTCCTGGGGCGACGGGCCCGGGGGCGGCGCCGGGGCGGGCGGCGCGTCGGCGGACAGCAGCGACTGCCGGGCCGCGGCGGTGCTGCCGTAGAGGGTCGGGCCGTACAGACCGACGAAGGTGGCCGCCCGGAACACCCGTCCGTCGACCCCGCCCGACGGCCGGTCGTCGAGCCGCGCGGCGAGCCGGAGATAGGTCTGCCGCACCTCCTCCGGGGTGGCGCCCAGCCCGTAGGTGCCGTGCCGGTCGGCGGCCCAGCGGGCGAAGTCCCCGAAGGTCTCCTCGGCGCCGAGTGCCTAGCGGCGGATGCCGTCGGGGTCGAGGTGGGTGTCACCGACGTTGCTGTCGAGTACGACGCGGTCGGAGCGGTCGGGGAACAGGGAGGCGTAGGCCGCCCCGAGCGCCGACCCGTAGGAGAAGCCGAGGAAGCTCGCCTTCTCCTCGCCGAGCGCGGCCCGGATGCGGTCTATGTCCCGGGCGACGTTGGCGGTCGTGACGTGCCGCAGGTGCCCGTTGCGGTCGTTCGCCGCGCACCGCTGCGCCACCTCCCGCGCGACCTCGGCCGTCCGCAGGACCGCCGCGTCGTCGGCGGCGTACGGCGGGATGTTGCCGATGTAGTCCTGGTCGGTGGTGAATCCGCAGCTCACCGGGTCCGAGTGGCCGACCCCGCGGGTGTCGAACCCGATGATGTCGTAGCTGTCCTGCACGCTCGCCGGCAGACCGCGCTTCATCAGGTCGTTCGCGAACGCCAGCCCGGACCCGCCCGGACCCCCGGGGTTCAGGATCAGGATCCCGCGGCGCTTCTCCGGCTTCGTGCTCGCCAGCCGTGACACCGTGATCGTGATCTGCGTGCCGTCGGGGCTGCCGTGGTCCAGCGGCACCGGGATCTGCGTGCACTGCAGCGCCACCAGCGGCGCCACCACGTCCGCGGGGCAGGGCCCCACTCCGGCCCCGCCGCGGGTTCCGCCGCCCCCGCGGGTGCGGCGACCGCCGCACCGATCAGCCCGGCCAGCAGCGCCGGCACCGTCGCCCGTAGGAGGCTCCGTCGTCCTCGCATCGTTCCCGTGCCTCGTCGCGGTCGGGACGGACGCTAGGAACGCCGTCCGGCTCCGCACATCGGTCCGACGGCCACGGCCTCCGACCGAAGTCGTAGTGCGGGACCTTCGGCCGGGCCGGGCGTGCCGCCAGGCCCTGCCCTGCACCCGGTGCCCGGCGGAGCATCGGATCGGGGACGACGGAGGAGGTCACCATGGTCGAGGCCGGGGTGCGCGGGCAGTTCACGGTGATGGTGGCGCTGGCCGGTGCCGACCGGCGGTCGCTGGACACCGCGGCCGCGATCGGTACCGAGCTGGTGGTGCAGGGGCTGCGGCCACTCCTCGTCCGGGCGGGCGACGCGGACACGCTCGCCGGGGTCGCCGGGGTCGTGCTCGTCGGGGCGTGGGGCAGGCCGTGGGCCCGCGCCGCCGCGAGCCGGTTCCTGCACCGGCACGCGACCGTGCTGCGGGTCCGTCCGCTGTGGATGGTCGACGCCGCGCCCGCCGGGGACGGTCACCCCCACCCGGTTCCGGCGCCGGATCTGGAGCTCCCGGTGCGGCTGCACACCGCCCGGACACACGGCGGGCGGGAGTGGGCGGTCGGGCCCGCCGCCGCGGCGGTGTCGCGGTGACGGCGTCGCCGTCCGGGCCGGACGTGCTGCGGCGTGCGCTCGCGGCGGCGGTGCGCGCGCCCTCGGTGCACAACACCCAGCCGTGGCGCTGGCGGGTCACGTCCGACCGGCTGGAGCTGCACGCCGACCCCGACCGACGGCTGCCCTACACCGACCCCGACCGGCGCGACCTGCTGGTCAGCTGCGGGTCCGCGCTGGGCTTCCTGCACGTCGCGCTCGCCGCGCTCGAGGCGGGCCACGAGGTCGTCCGGTTCCCGACCGGGGACCGGAACCACCTGGCGACGGTCCGGCTCACCGAGGCGGCCCCGGACCCCGCCGACCACACCGTCGCGGCGCTGGCCCGGGCGATCCCGCGCCGTCGCACCGACCGGCGGCCCTTCCGCGAGGGCGTGGACTCGCGGCACGCGCGCGCGGTCCTCGGCGAGCACGCGGCGCGCTACGGCACCACCCTGCACACCGTGACCGACGCGGTCGCCCGCGAGCACCTCGCCGCGCTGGAGGACACGGCCGCGCGGGAGATCCGTGCCCGCCCCGGCCAGGCCGCCGAGCTGCTGGTCTGGACCCACCGCTATCCGGGTTCCCACGACGGGGTGGCTGCCGGGTCGCTCCCCCGCGGCGCCCCGTGGCGGCCGGGTCCCGACCTGGGCGTGCGCTTCCCGGGCGGCTCCCTGCCGGCCCGAGCCGCCGTCCGCGACGAGGCCACCATCATGGTGCTGACCACCCACGCCGACGACGACCCGGCCCGGCTCGCCGCCGGGGAGGCGACCGGGGTCGTGCTGCTCGCCGCCACCGCACTCGGTCTCGCGACCTGCCCGCTCTCGCGGGTGCTGGAGACGTCGCGGACCCGGGCGGACCTGGCCCGGCACGTCCTGCGCACCGCCGACCACCCGCAGCTGCTGCTGCGCGTCGGCCGGGCCCAGGACGACGCGGAGCTGCCGGAGACACCGCGCCGGAGCCCCGCCGACGTCCTGCTGCACTGACCGCCGCACCGGCTGCCGCGCCGGCGTCCCGGTGACGGGGAGCACCCGGGCGCCGGGACCTTCGGCCCGCCCGGTGTGCCCGGAACGCCGGTTAGCCTCGGTCCGACGACGACCCGGCCCAGGAGGACGACGATGACGATCTCGGTGTTCCTGCTCGACGACCACGAGATCGTCCGCCGCGGGCTGGCCCAGCTGCTCGGCATGGAGGACGACATCGAGATCGTCGGCGAGGCCGCGACCGCGGCGCAGGCCCTCGCCCGCGTCCCCGCCCTGCGCCCGGACGTCGCACTGCTCGACGTCCGGCTGCCCGACGGCGACGGCGTCTCGGTGTGCCGCGACCTGCGCTCCGCGGTCGTCCCGCCGCCGGCCTGTCTGATGCTGACCTCGTACTCCGACGACGAGGCGCTGTTCGGCGCGATCATGGCCGGGGCCGCCGGGTACCTGCTCAAGCAGGTCGCGGGCGTCGACCTCGTGGGTGCCGTGCGCACGGTCGCCGCCGGGGGTTCGCTGCTCGACCCGCGGGCGACAGCCGCGGTGCTGCAGCGGCTGCGCACCGGCGGCTCCGACGCCGACGCCGACCCCCGCTACGACACCCTCAGCCCACAGGAACAGCGGATCCTCGGGCTCGTCGCCGACGGGCTCACCAACCGCCAGATCGGCGCCACCCTGCACCTGGCCGAGAAGACCGTGAAGAACTACGTGTCCTCGATCCTGCACAAGCTCGGGTTCTCCCGGCGCACCGAGGCCGCCGTGTACGCGGTCGAGCGCCGCCACGGGCACTGACTCGCTCAGTCCAGCGGGACCCGCCACCGCAGCCGGGTGCCACCGGTTGCAACACTCTCGGCGACCGAGGTGCCGCCGAGTTCGGCCGCGCGGTCGGCGATGTTGCGCAGCCCGCTGCGCCGGTCGGTCGGGCCGATGCCGCAGCCGTCGTCGACGACCTCCGCGGTCAGCTCACGCCCGGCCTCGACGGTCACGTGCAGCGTGCTCGCACCGGAGTGGCGGACCGCGTTCGACACGGCCTCACGCACCACGGCCAGCAGGTGCACGGCGACGTGCGCCGGCACGACGGTGTCGATCGGCCCCGCGGTGTCGACGGTCGTGTCGATCCCGGACGCGGCCGTCCCGTGCGCGACGGTGTCGAGCAGCTGCCGTCGCAGACCGCCGCCGTCCTGGTCAGCGGTGTGCAGGTCGAAGATCGAGGTGCGGATCTCGCGGACCGTGCGGTCCAGCTCGTCGACGGCCTGCCCCACCTGTTCGCGCACGCCCGCGCCCGCGGGGTCGTCGCCGACGCGGCGCAACGTGCTCTGCAGTGTGAGGCCGACCGCGAACAGCCGCTGGATGACGTGGTCGTGCAGGTCGCGGGCGATGCGGTCGCGGTCGGCGAGCACCGCGACCTCGCGCTGGGTCCGTTGCTTCTCCCCCAGCTCCAGGGCCAGCGCCGCCTGGTCGGCGAAGGACACCAGCAGCGGCACCTCCGACGGACGGAACGGCGGGTCCCCGGCGGCGCGGCGGGCCACCAGGACCCCGCGCACCGTTCCCACGACCCGCATCGGCACCGCCACGACGGGCCCGTGGGCACCGTCGACGCTGACCGCGACCTCGGTGATGTCGGCCAGGACCGGCTGGCCGAGCTCGACGGCCCGGCGCAGCAGCGCGTCCTGGGGACCGCTGACGAGCGGCGGGCGGCCCGCGGTCGCACCCTCGCGGAACCCGCCGTCCTGGTCCGGGCCCAGCGCGATCGACGTCCCGTCGGCGCGCGACAGCTCCAGGCTGCGGCGGGCGACGAGGCCGAGTGTCGCGGCCTCGTCGGCTCCGGCCAGTACCTCCCCGCGGATCTCGGCCAGCGCCTCCAGCCACTGCTGCCGGAGCAGGCCCTTCTCGAACAGGTCGGCGTTCTGCACGGCGATCCCGGCGGCGGCGGCGAGCGCCATGAGGATCAGCTCGTCGTCGGCGGTGAACTCGGTGCCGGTGCGCTTCTCGGTGAGGTAGAGATTGCCGTAGACGGAGTCACGGACCAGCACGGGGACGCCGATGAAGCTGCGCATCGGCGGGTGGTGCGGCGGGAAGCCGACCGAGGACGGGTGCGCCGACAGGTCGTGCAGGCGCAACGGCCGGGGGTCGGCGATCAGCTGGCCGAGCAGACCACGGCCCTCGGGCGGGCGCCCCAGAGCGGTACGGGTCGCCTCGTCCAGCCCGACGTCGATGAAGCGGGCGATGCCGCCGTCCGGGGCGAGCACCCCCAGTGCGCCGTAGCGGGCGTCGACCAGATCCACCGCGGACTGCACGATCCGCTGCAGCGTGGTGTCCAGCTCCAGGCCGGCCGCGACCCCGAGCACCGCGTCGAGCAGCCGCTGCGTCCGCCGACGGGTGGAGGCGATCTCGGCGAGACGCTCCTGCACCTCGGCGATGAGGTGGTCCAGGCGCAGCCCGGCCAGGAGCCCGGAGATCTCCCCGGTCCCGTCACCGGCGTCGTCGGTCGTCACTGGCACCGCCTCCCCGGGGAGGCCGCGTCCCGGGCCGCCCCACCCCGACGATACGGCCGTCGGGGTCCGGGACCTTCGCACCTGTCCGACCGGAACCGGCAGCGCCGACCATCGCCCCCGCAGGCACCGGTGAACGCCCGGTCCCGGGAAGGACGCACATCATGGACACCGTCGATGCGGACGCGCCGGTCACCCCGATCCTCGGTCTCGACGCCGCGACGACCGCCCGGGTGCTGGCCACGGCGGGTCGGGCGCCGTCGCTGCACAACGCCCAGCCGTGGCGGTTCCGGACCGGCGCCGACCACGTCGAGCTGCGGGCCGACCCCGCGCGACGGCTGCCGGTCGCCGACCCGACCGACCGCGAGCTGCGGATCGGCTGCGGGGCGGCGCTGTACTCGCTGCGTCTCGCGCTGGCCGGGGCCGGGATCCGCCCGCTCGTCACCCGGCTCCCCGACCCGTCGGACCCGGAGCTGCTGGCGGTGGTCCGTCGCGGCGCGGTGATGCCGCCGACCCCCGAGCAGCGACGGCTGCTGGAGGCGGTGCCGCGCCGGCACACGAACCGGCGACCGTTCTCCGACGTGCCGGTGCCGGCCCCGGCCCGCACCGCGCTCACCCGCGCCGCCTACGAGGAGGGCGCCTGGCTGCAGCTGGTGACCGACCCGGACGACCTCGCCGTACTGGGCCGCCTCGCCCGCGAGGCGCACGCCCGCCAGTCCGCCGACCCCGCGTTCGTCGCGGAGATGGCGGCCTGGACCGGGCGGCACGGCGGCCACGACGACGGTGTCCCCGCCTCCGCGGGCGGACCGCTGCCGGCCCCGAACCACCCGTGGGTGACCCGGGACTTCGGCGGCCCCGCCCACCCGCGGCCCGCGCCGGCCGCGTTCGAGTCGGCGCCGCTGATCGCGGTGCTGACCTCGCACCTCGACGGCCCCCGGGACGACCTGCGCGCCGGCGAGGCCATGGCGCGGGTGCTGCTGACCGCGACCGCCGAGGGCCTGTCGGCCTCGCCGGTGTCCCAGCTGGTGGAGATCCCCGACGTGCGGGAGCGGGTGCGCCGCTCGCTCGCCCGGGACCGGCCCCCGCAGGTCGTCCTGCGCCTGGGCCACGGGGTCCCCGTCCCGGCGACGCCGCGGCGCCCGGCCGCCGACCTGGTCGACCCGGGCTGACCCGGCCCGCCGGTGCGGGACCTTCGTCCCGGGCCGGCGGGCCCTCCGGTGGGCCGCGGGCCGACCTTCGCCCGGAGCCCCGTCCACCCGGCGCGGACGACGATCGGGTGACGGGTCCACACGGGACCCGCCGGCTCCGGAGGGGCGTGATGAACCTCGACCTCGCGCGGTGGCAGTTCGCGATCACCACCGTCTACCACTTCCTGTTCGTCCCGCTGACGATCGGCCTGTCCCTGCTCGTCGCGGGCCTGCAGACCACCTGGTTCGTCACCGCCGACGACCGCTGGCTGCGCGCGACGCAGTTCTGGGGAAAGCTCTTCCTGATCAACTTCGCGATGGGCGTCGTCACCGGCATCGTGCAGGAGTTCCAGTTCGGGATGAACTGGAGCGACTACAGCCGCTTCGTCGGCGACGTCTTCGGTGCCCCGCTGGCGATCGAGGGACTGCTCGCCTTCTTCCTGGAGTCCACCTTCCTCGGTCTGTGGATCTTCGGCTGGGACCGGCTGTCGAAGGGCGTGCACCTGGCCTGCATCTGGCTGGCCGCGACCGGCACGGTGCTGAGCGCCTACTTCATCCTCGCCGCGAACTCCTGGATGCAGCACCCGGTCGGGTCCACCGTGGACGCCGCGACCGGCCGGGCGGAGCTGACCGACTTCGGTGCGCTGCTGACCAACTCCACCGCGGTCGGGGCGTTCTCGCACACCCTGACCGCCTGCCTGGTGACGGCCGGGATGTTCCTGGTCGCGATCAGCGCGTGGAACCTGGTGCGGGACCGCCACCCCGAGGTCTTCCGTCCCTCGATCCGGGTCGGGCTGTGGACGACGCTGGCCGGGAGCCTCGGCGTCGTCCTCACCGGGGACCTGCAGGCCCGGCTGATGACCGAGCAGCAGCCGATGAAGATGGCCGCGGCGGAGGCGCTCTACGACACCGTCGCGCCGGCGTCGTTCTCGGTGTTCACCGTCGGCTCCCTCGACGGCACCCGCGAGCTGTGGAGCCTGCGGGTGCCGCGGCTGCTGTCGTTCCTGGCCACCGGCACCTGGGACGGCGAGGTGGAGGGCATCCACCAGCTGCAGGAGAAGGCCGTCGCCGCGTTCGGGCCGGGTCTGTACACACCGGACATCCCGCTCAGCTACTGGATGTTCCGGCTCATGATCGGTTTCGGGGTGCTGGCGGGGCTGCTCGCCGTCACGGGGCTCTGGCTGACCCGGCGTGCGCGGGCCACTCGGCGGCTGCCGCGCTGGTTCGGCCCGGCCGCCGGTCTGGGTCTGGCCGCACCGCTGCTCGCGAACACCGCGGGCTGGATCTTCACCGAGGCGGGCCGCCAGCCCTGGGTCGTCTACGGCGTGCTGCGCACCGCCGACGGCGTCTCGCCGAGCGTCGGCTGGGCGTCGGTGCTCACCTCGCTGGTCGTGTTCACGCTGCTCTACGGCGCGCTGGCCGTCGTCGAGGTCGTCCTGCTCGTCCGGGCCGTCCAGGCCGGTCCGCCGCCCCCTGTGGCTCCGGCCGTCCCGGAACCGTCCGGCACCGCCGCCCCCGTGGCGACCTACTGAGGAGGAGACCGCCATGGCGCTCATCGACGTCTGGTTCGTCCTGATCGCGGTCCTGTGGACCGGGTACCTCTGCCTGGAGGGCTTCGACTTCGGGGTGGGGATGCTGCTGCCCGTCGTCGCCCGCGACGAGACCGACCGTCGCGTCGCGCTCGGCACGATCGGCCCGGTGTGGGACGGCAACGAGGTGTGGCTGCTCGTCGCGGGCGGGGCGACCTTCGCCGCCTTCCCCGAGTGGTACGCGAGCCTGTTCTCCGGCTTCTACCTGGCGTTCCTGCTGCTGCTCGTCGCGCTGATCCTGCGCGGGATCGCGCTGGAGTACCGGGCCAAGGAGCCGCGCTGGGCCCCGGTGCTGGACCGCGTGCTGACCGGCTCGTCGCTCGCCGCGGCACTGCTGCTCGGGGTGGCGCTGGCGAACATCGTGCACGGTGTCCCGCTCGACGCCGACCACGAGTTCACCGGCACGCTGCTCACCCTGCTCCACCCCTACGCGCTGCTCGGCGGCGTCACAACGGTCCTGGTCTTCGCCCTGCACGGAGCCGCCTTCCTGGCCCTGAAGACCGACGGCCCGGTGCGCGAGCGCGCCGCCACCGTCGCGGTGACGGCCGGGCTGGGCGCGATCCCGGCGGGTGCGGTGTTCCTGGTCTGGACGCTGCTCGACGGTGCCCCGGCGTGGATCCTCGCCCCGGTCCTGGTCGCGGCCCTCGGGCTGGCCGTCGGGACCCTCGCCGCCGTCCGGGGCCGCTCGGGCCGGTCGTTCACCGCGACCACGGTCGCGATCGTCGCCGTCGCGGTGACGCTGTTCGGGTCGCTGTACCCGGACGTGCTGCCGTCGACGACCGACCCGGCCTTCTCGCTGACCGTGGTCAACGCGGCGTCGACGCCCTACACGCTGACGATCATGACGTGGGTGGCCGCGGTCGTCACGCCGGTCGTGCTCGCCTACCAGGCGTGGACGTTCTGGGTGTTCCGGCGGCGGCTGACCCGCGAGGACGTGGTGGACGCGGCGCACTGAGGCCCCGGGGCGGGCGACGGCGTCAGGCGCGGGACGCGGCGGCGATCCCCAGCAGCTCCAGCCGGTCCGCCGTCTCCGACCCCGGCTCGCACCCGTAGACGACGAGCTGCTGCCCCGGCGCCGACCGGACGTCGAACGACTGCAGGTGCAGGTCCAGCGCGCCGACGTCGGGGTGCACCAGCCGCTTGTGCTCGGCACCCTTGCCCCGGGCGTCGTGCCGGGCCCAGTGCTCGGCGAACTCGGGGCTGCGGTCGAGCATCGCCGTGAGGACCTGCCGGACACGGGGGGCGTCGGGGGCCTGGCCGTGCAGCACCCGGAACCCGGCGACGGTGTTCGCCGCCGCGGCGGTCCAGTCGGCGTAGAAGGTGCGGGAGGCCGGGTCCCCGAAGACCTTCTCGACGAGGTTGGTCCCGGGGGCGAACCCGAGCGCCGCCCCGAGCCGGTTGGCGCCCAGCACGTCGTAGGCGCGGCCGAGGACGATCGCGGGCAGGCCCGGCCAGCTGTCGAGCAGGGCCGCCAGTTGCGGGTCGAGCCGCTCGTCCGCGATCGGGGCCCGGGGCCGCGGCGCCGCACCCGCCAGCCGGAACAGGTGCATCCGGGCGTCGTCGTCGAGCCGCAGGACGGCCGCGAGCGCCTCCAGCACCTGCGCCGACGGGTTCCGCTCGCGGCCCTGCTCCAGCCGCACGTAGTAGTCGGCGCTCATCCCGGCCAGCAGCGCGACCTCCTCCCGACGCAGCCCCGGGACACGACGGACCCCCGCCGGGACCAGGCCGACGGCGTCGGGGGTCACCTGTGCGCGCAGGGTCCGCAGGTACTCGCCGAGCGGTGTGGCCACCATGGACGCGACCCTAGGCGACCCCGCGCCGGCCGGGGTGGGTGCGGCACTCCCACGACCGTCGCGCCCTGCCGCGCCGTCGCCGCGGCTCGTAGGAAGGGGGCATGACCGACACGAACCCCACCCCCGTGGCCCTGGTGACCGGCGCGAGCAGCGGCATCGGCCGCGCGATCGCCACCCGGCTCGCCCACGACGGCCACCACGTGATCGCCACCGCCCGGCGGGCCGACCGGCTCGCCGACCTCGCCGCACAGGTGCCCGGTGTCGAGCCGCACCCGGTCGACGTCGTGGACCGCGACGCCCTCGTCACGCTCGTCGACGACGTCGTCGCCCGGCACGGGTGGATCGACGTCGCCGTCGCCAACGCCGGGGTGATGCCGCTGTCGCGCCTCGACGCCGGCCTGGTGCAGGAGTGGGACCGCATGGTCGACGTGAACGTCCGGGGGCTCCTCCACACGATCCACGCCGTCCTGGGGCACTTCACCTCCGCGGACCGGGGCCACTTCGTGACGACGGCCTCGGTCGGCGCCCACGAGGTGGACGCGACGGCGGCGGTCTACGCCGGCACCAAGCACGCGGCGTGGGCGATCACCGAGGGCCTGCGTCTGGAGTCGTCGCCGGGCATCCGGGTCACCACGGTGTCTCCCGTGTCGTGACCTCCGAGCTCGCCGCCGGCATCACCGACCCGACCGCCCGCGACGCCATGGCCGTCTACCGCAGGCACGCGATCGCACCGGAGGCCGTCGCCGACGCCGTCGCCTACGCGGTCGGCACCTCCCCCGAGATCGACGTCAACGAGATCCTCGTCCGGCCGGTCCGGCAGCGCTGAGCGCCCGCCGGGCGGCCGGAGCCCGGCGCGGCGCAGGCCGACGGCCTCGTCGACCCCGATCTCGACGCGCGCGACGTCCACCCCTGGTCATCGGCCTCCCACCGGCCTGGTCCCCCGCCTCCCCCACGATCACCGCCGACCCGGCCGACGCCGCCGCGGTGCACGAGCGCCGCAGGGCGGCCCTGTCGGCGGCGGCCCGCCGTGCCTTCCGGCGCGGCTGATGAGGAGGCCCCCGGCCGGGCTGCGACCGGGCGTGGGCGTGCGGCCCGGCGACCGGTGTGCCACATTACGGAGGCGTGACCGTGCCGTCCCGTGGTGCGGTTCCGGCCGCTCCCGCACCGGCCAGGCCGCGTGGTCGCTGTCCCGGCGGCTCGTTCCGACGCGTGAGCCGTGCGGTCGTGAGGACCGCTCGTCCCGTGTCCCGAGGGTCGATCGGAGAGCACGCATGACGACGTCCCCACCCACCGGCACGTCCCCCCGTCGTACCCGTCCGACGACGGAGGGCGGGTTCGGCGAGCTGGCCGCCCTGGTGTCCGGGGCGGGTCTGCTGCAGGAGGCCCGCCGCACCTACCTGCTCCTGTTCGCGGCGAACGCGGTCCTGCTCGCCGGCGGCCTCACGGTGTTCGTGTGGCTCGGCCCGTCCTGGTGGCAGCTGCTGCTCGCGGTGTTCTTCGCGGTCGTGACCACGCAGCTGGCCTTCATCGGCCACGACGCGGGCCACCGTCAGATCTTCGCCGGCCGGCGTGCCAACGACGTCGTCGGCTACCTCCACGGCGGGCTGGTCGGGCTGAGCTACGGTGCCTGGGTCACCCAGCACACCGCACACCACGCCCATCCCAACCACGCCGACGACGACCCGGACATCGACATCCCGGTGCTCGCCTTCAGCCCCGAGCAGGCCGCCGCCACGCGGGGCCCCGTCCGATGGATGGTCGGCCACCAGGCGTACCTGTTCCTCCCGCTGCTGTTCCTGGAGGGGTGGAGCCTGCACCTCACCGCCGTCCGGGCGATCCTGCGTCGAGAGGTCCCCCGCCCGCGGCTGGAGGCGGCGTTGCTCGTCGCGCACGCCGTCGGGTACCTGGGGGCGGTGTTCTGGGTCCTCGCGCCGGTGCAGGCCGTCGCGTTCGTCGTCGTGCACCAGGGGCTCTGGGGCGTGTACATGGGCCTGGCGTTCGCTCCGAACCACAAGGGGATGCCGGTCATCCCGGCCGGCCGTCGACTGGACCACCTGCACAAGCAGGTGCTGACCTCGCGCAACGTGCTCGGAGGCCGAGTCCTCGACGTCGCGCTGGGCGGCCTGAACTACCAGATCGAGCACCACCTGTTCCCCCGGATGCCGCGCCCGCACCTGCGCCGCGCTCAGCCGATCGTGCAGGAGTTCTGCACCACCCACGGCCTGCCCTACACCCGGACCGGTCCCCTGCGTTCCTACGCCGAGGTCCTCCGTCACCTGCACGAGGTCGGCGCCCCGCTGCGGCGCCCCACCGGGCCACCGGCCGGCTGACCCGTCCCCGGGTCCGCTCGGGGCGACAACCCCGAAGGAGAACCACCACCATGGACGACCCGACCCCCTCGACCGCCTCCGACCACACCACCCCGGACGAGCTGTGCCCGGTCTGCCCGCACCCCTGGGAGGACCACGACGCGATCGACCGGAGGTTCTGCTCGGCGAAGATCGCGGGTGGGTCCTCGCAGGGGTGCGTCTGCGCGAAGGGGTGACCGCACCACGCCGTACCGCCGCCGGGGCGGGGTGACTACGTCGCCACCAGCAGCTGCTGCCCCAGCGCCCGCAGCGGGTCCGTGTCACCGGGCAGCGCCGCGACCGGCCGCAGACCGGCGGCGGCGAGCTCGGCCCACCACTGCCGTTCGGTCAGGAAGATCCGGTCGGTGCCGGCGCGCAGGTCCCCGCTGCCGGCGGCGGCCGCGCCCGGACGCGCGGACATGAGGAACTGCATCGACACCAGCGCCGGGAGGTGCTCGCGGGTCGACTCGACCAGGGCGAGCACCCCGCCGGGGGCCAGCACCCCGCGGACGGCGGCGAGCGTCGCGCGGACGTCGACGGCGTTGTGCAGGACGTTCGCCGCGACGACGAGGTCGTGGCGGCCGTCGTGGGCGGCCAGGTCTGTGGTGACGTCGAGCAGCGCGGTCCGCACCCCGGGGAACCGGGTCGCGGCCAGGTCGAGGAAGAACCGTGAGACGTCGGTGAACACATAGTCGACCGGCGCCTCCCCCAGGCCGTCGAGGACGGCGCGGGTGCTGCCGCCGACGCCGCCGCCCAGCTCCAGGACGCGCAGCGGCTCCGCCCGGGTCCGTGCGGTGGTCGCGGCGAGGTGGGCCAGCGCCCCGTTGAGGTAGGTGTTGATCGTGTTGTCCTGGTAGCTCGCCAGGGCCGTGGCGATCTCGCCGTCGGGGAACAGCAGCGCCTGCAGCGGCACCTCGTCGCGCAGCAGCGCGGGCAGGTGGGCCATGGCGGCGGCGAAGAACTCTACCATCGCGGGCGGGTAGCCCAGGTCGGTGCAGGCCGCGTGCAGCGCGCCGTCCGGCTGCGGCCCGGGGTCGCCGTGCGCGGCGAGCTCGGCCCGCCACCGCCGCACCAGCCACGCGTGCCGCGGGGCGACGTCGGGGTCCCCCGCGTCGAGCACCGAGGCCATGGCACGCAGCGCGACGGCGTCGAGCCGGGTGACCGCGTCGGCGGGGCCCGCGTCGCCGGCCGGTGCGCCGCCGGGCAGCGCGGCCCGGCCCGCGGCGTCGGCCGCGGCGACGTCGTCCGGCCCGGCGACGGGCAGCAGGACCGTCGCGTCGGTGCCGGTGAGACGCCGCGCGAGCGGCCCGACCCGGCTCCGCACGAACGCGGGGAACGGCTCGTGGGCCCGGCCCGGGCCGGCCAGCCCGGCGGCGGGCCGGGCGGCCGCGGCGGCGGGCCGGGCGGCCGCGGCGGCGGGCCGGGCGACCGCCAGCAGCTCGGGGTCGTCCGGGTCGAGCAGGACGGCGGCGTCGTGACCGGCGAGGTCGGTGCGCAGCCGGGCCGCGGTGACCGCGTGCGGGCCGGGACGCAGCAGCGCGTTGGGGATGCCGCGCAGCAGGACCGGCTCCGTCCCGGCCAGCGGGTCGCCGGTCCAGTCCAGGACCTGCGGAACCGGCGAGGGTCCTGCGTCGACGTGCAGGACGGCGTCGAACCGGTGGCGCGACAGCTCGGTGTCGTCGGTGAGGGTCTTGGCGTGCACGGCGACGGCGATCCGGCGCCCGCCCGCGAGGGCCGCGGTGGCGAGGGCGGCCGGGTCGACCAGCAGCTCACGGTCCGTCGCGGCGCGCTCGGCGACGGTGCGCGCCAGGGTGTCGTCGTCGAGGGCGGGCCCGGTGGCGGTGACGGTCTCCCGCCAGTGCCGCAGGTGCAGGCCCGCGTGCCGCACGTCGCCGACGACGACCGTCCCCCCGGCCGCGACGATCGCGGTCGCGGTACGGAGCACCTCGGTCAGGTAGGCGAGGTCGGGGAAGCACTGCGTCACCGAGTTGATCACCACGCAGTCCGGTGCCCGCCCGCCGAGCGCCTCCCGGACGGCGGCCGAGCCGGCCTCGTGCGCGGCGCCCCGCACGACCCGCACCCCGGGCGCGGCGGCGGCGCGGTGCCGGTCGACGACGTCGCCCGCGATGTCGGTGCCGACGTAGGCCTCGACGTGCGGGGCGATCCGCTCCAGCAGCATCCCCGTGCCGCAGCCCAGCTCCAGCACCCGGCGCGGGCGCGCGGCGAGCACGAGCCGACCCGACGGTCGCCGGGGTCGCGGCGGCCGGACGGGCGTCCTGATGGCCGGAGCCCCCCGTCCGCTGGTCGCCGTGCTGGGCGCGTCGGGGGCGACCGGGCGGGCCGCGGCCGGTCGACTGGCCGCGACGGGCCGGGTGCGGCTGCGGCTCGGGGCCCGCGACGCGGGCGCGCAGCCCCTCCCCGGGGACCGGGTCGAGGGAGCGCCTGGCCGCGGACACCGGTGCGGCGCAGCTGCGGGCCTACTCGGTGTTCCCGGGGCCGGGGCTGCCGGACACTCTCGCGTCCGCCTGGGCGTCGGGCGACCCGCTGGCGCACGTCGACGCCGTCATCGCCGCCGCCGACGCCGACGTGGCCGCGCACGGCGTCGCCATCACCCTGCTCGCGTCGGCGCGCTACGCCGACGGGGCCCGCCGCACGCTGCTGCGGTCCACCGACTCGCTCGCCCTGACCGGCGCGTTCACCGCGCTCGCCGTCACCGACGTGCTGGCGGGCCGGGTCCCGCACGGGGTCGGCCGGGCCGCCGAGGTCCTCGACCCGGTGACGACGGCCGCCCGGCTGGCCGCCGACCCCTCGGTGGACGAGCTGCGGTACTGACCCGGGCGCCCCGGACCGCGTCCGGGGCGCCCGCCGGGCTCACCCCTGGCCGGGGGCGACCGGCAGACCGGTCCGGAACAGCTCCTGCTCCAGCCACACCGCCGCGGCGACGCCGCTCCCGGCGCCCACGCTCACCAGTGTCACGCCGTCGGGCAGCCCGGGCTGCCGGGCCGCGTCGCCGGCGGCGGAGACCCCCGGGACCGAGGTCCGGCCGCACTCGTCGACGGCGATCGTGCCGTCGTCGAGCACGGTCGCGCCGAGGCTCCCGGCCAGCGCGGTGCCGGGGCGGGTCGGGGCGCGGTGGTAGATGCCGTCGCGGGCGAGGGTGGTGCCGTCGGCGAAGCGCAGCTCGAGTGCGCCGAGGTCGCCGTCGATCGCCGTGATCGGGGACTCCACGACCCGCACGCCGCCCGCCTCCAGGTTCGCCGCGACCCAGCCGGGCAGCTCGGCGGGGCCGTGGGTGGCGAGGACGACGTCGTCGCTGAACCGGTCCCGCACGTAGGCGGCGAGCATCCCGGCCAGGCCGTTGCCGATCACCACGAGCGCCATGCCGGTGGTCTCGTAGCCGTGGCAGAACGGGCAGTGGAACACCGAGCCGCCCCACCGCTGCGCCAGCCCGGGCACGTCGAGCGGCTCGTCGACCTGGCCGCCGGCCAGCAGCAGCCGGCGCGCCCGCACGACGGTGCCGTCGTCGAGGTCGAGGGCGAAGTCGTCGAGGGCGCCGCGCACGCCGGTGACCCGGCCCGCCCGGCGGGTCACCGTCGGGTAGGCGTCGACCTCCGCGCGGCCGTCGGCGAGCAGCTGCGCCGGGTCCCCGCCGTCGCGGCCGAGGTACATGTGCATCTCGGCGGCCGGGGCGTTGCGCGGCTCGCCGGCGTCGACGAGCAGGACGCGACGCCGCTGGCGGCCGAGCACGAGGGTCGCCGACAGGCCCGCGGGCCCACCGCCGACGACCACCACGTCGTAGGTGTCGTTCACGCGTTCTCCAGTTCCGTGCGGACGGCGGGCAGGACCTCGGTCGCGAGGCGTTCGACGTTGGCGAGCACCGCGTCGCGCTCGCCGGAGGACTCGACGTGCAGCAGCACCCGGCCGGCCCCGCTCCCCCGGACCAGGTCGACGAGCCGGCGGGCACAGAGCTCGGGCGGCCCGATCGGCTGGCGGGCGAGGATGCCCGCGGCCAGCTCGTCGGGGGTGGGCCGCGGGCCGCGGTACTCCTCGACCATCACGTACTCGGCGTAGCCGGAGGCGAACACCGGCGCCAGCCGCTCGTGGACGACCCGTTCGGCCTCGGCGACCGAGTCGGTGACATGGGCCAGGGCCGCGGTGCCGTGCACCGGCCGCGGTGCCGTGCACCGGCCGCGCTGCGGTGAGCTGCTCGTAGTCGGCGACCAGCCGTGCCTGCTCGTCGGCGGTCTGGGAGAAGAAGAACAGCATCGGCAGGCCGTGCCGGGCGGCCAGCTCCACCCCGGTGACCGAGGTCGCGGCCACGTGCACCGGCGGGTGCGGACGCGTGTACGGCTCCGGGCCGGGTGCGACCTCGCGGAACCGGTAGTGCTCGGAGTCGGCGGACACCCGCCCGGTGAAGGAGTCGAGGACCAGGCCGAGCGCCTCGGGCAGCCCGGTGCGCCACCGCTCGATGCCGGTGCCGAGGACCTCGTGGTCCACCACCGGCCCGGCCCGGCCGACGCCGAGGTCGAACCGGCCGCCGGAGAGCTGGTCGAGCAGCGCCGCCTGCTCCGCGACGTGCACCGGCGGGTGCGTCGGCAGGATCGTCACCGCCGTGCCGACCCGCACCCGCCGGGTGCGGCCGAGCAGGAACGCGGCCAGCGTCGTCGCGGAGGGGTTGACGCCGTAACCGGTCAGGAAGTGGTGCTCGGTGGTCCACACCGACGCGAACCCGTGTGCCTCGGCCGCCTGCGCGACGTCCGCGGCCAGCGCGAACACCTCGGTCGCGCTCTGCCCGGGGAAGCGGTGGGTGAACAGCATGACGCCGAACGACGGAGGGGACACGGCTTAACAGTAGCGGATGTCGTTATCGACTGACGGTGGTCGGTGGCCCGGGGCGGGGGCCGGACCGAGGGGCGCAGCGGGACCTCCGGCCCGTCCCTCAGGGGTCGTGGCGGGGCAGGCTGCGCGTGTCGGCCGACGGAGGGATCACGATGGGCCAGCAGGACGACCGCACACGATTCCGGCTCGACGCCCCGCCCGAGACCGTCGACGACGACCCGCCGCTGCACGCGGTCGTGGCCTCGCGCCTGGTCGCGGTCACCCCGCAGACCCCGGTCCGGACCGCGCTGGACCTGATGCTGGCCCACGACGTCCACCACCTCCCCGTGTTCGCAGGTCCGCGCTGCATCGGCCTCGTGACCGAGTCCGACCTGCTCCGGGGCGTCGCCGCCCAGTGGGGTCCGCTGGGCCAGGCCGTCCTCACCGTCGCCGAGGTCCACGGCCCGGTCGCGGTACTGCCGTCCTCGGCACCCCTGTCGGCGGCTGCCGCGGCGATGGCGGCCGACGGGCGGGACGCCGTCCTCGTCGCGGACGGCGACCGGATCGACGGCATCGTCACCGCCTCCGACGTCGTCGGCGTCGTCGCGCGCCGGACCGGTCCCGTCCCGGGAGGGGTCCCGGGACCACCGATCTAGCTTCGGTCCGTCCGCAACGACGACCGGCGGCGCACCCCGGAGGTGACGCCGCGACGAGGCAGGAGAGCAGATGACGAAGCGACTGGGCATCCTCATCGGTGGAGCGGCGATCGCCATGGGCGCATCGCTCGCCGTGGCCGCACCCGCGTTCGCGGAGACGGTCGGCTACTACAACAACAAGACGGTCTGCCAGCAGCAGGGTGCGAAGATCGTCAACGCGGCCCCGGGCGCCCCGACCACCTTCACCTGCATCGGGAACGGCAACCCCACCACCGACTCCACCCGCTGGGAGCTGCGGGTCTACTGACCCGTCCCCGCGGCCCCGGGTGCCGGGAGACGACGCGCCCCCGCCGGTTGCTCCCGGGGGCTCTCGACCCGGAGCGCTGCCGGTGGTGCCCCCGGGAACCGCCCGGCGCGGAGTCGGGTGGCTCCCGGGGGGCCCGAGCCGCCGGGCCCGCCCACCCCGTGGATCACCGCCCCGGCCGGGGCGCCATCCACGCTGACGGTCGAGGCGGCCCAGCACGGCATCGCCCTCCACGGCGGCGACGCCTGCGTCGACCAGGCCATCACCGACGACCCGATCGGCCTCGGGACGCCACGGCAGGACGCGCGGTGCGGTGGCCGAGCACCACCGGTGCGGCCTACTTGAGCAGGAAGCCCGCGTCCACGGGGACGGTCGTCCCGGTGATCCACCTCCCCGCGTCGGAGCAGAGGAACGCGATGACCTCGGACACGTCGGTCTCGGCCAGGGCGTCCACCGGCATCAGGTTGAACCGCATGGCGTTGCCCAGCTCCTCGTGCTCGGTCAGCCACTGCGGGAAGAAGTCGTTGTTCGACATCGGCGACGCGACGCCGGTGGGGTGGATGGTGTTCACCCGGATCGACTCCGGCGCGAGCTCCGTGGCCAGCGTGCGCATCAGGCCGACGATGCCGTGCTTGGCCGCCGTGTAGTGCGTGCAGCCGGCCACGCCGCGCAGTCCCGCGATCGACGACGTGATCACGATCGAGCCGCCGTCGCCGCCCGCCCGGATGTGCGGGACCACCGCCCGGCAGGCCTTGAACACGCCGGTGAGGTTGATGTCGATCATGTCGTCCCAGGCCTCGTCGGTGAGCTCCCAGGTGTTGTCCGACAGGCTCAGGATCCCGGCGTTGGCCAGCAGGATGTCGATGCGGCCGAACTCGCTCATCGCCGTGTCGGCCAGCCGGGCCATGTCCGCGGTGCGGCGCACGTCGCCCTCGAGCGCGATGCAGCGACGACCCAGCTCCTCCACCTGCGCGACGGTCTCCTCGAGGTCGCCGGGGCGCCCGGTGGCGAACGGGACCGTGGCCACCTGCTCGGTGATGTCGCAGGTGACGATGTCGGCGCCCTCGCGGGCGAGGCGGAGCGCGTGCGCCCGTCCCTGCCCGCGCCCGCCGCCGGTGATCACCGCGACCTTGCCGTCCAGCTGTCCCATCTCAGTTCCCCTTCCGGTACGCCGCGGCGCGGCGGTTGTGTTCGGTGATCGCGTCGGTCAACGGCCGGTAGGGCTCGTCCCACGGGTCCTTGAGCCCCCAGCCGCGCCCACCGGTGTTCTCGACGTAGCCGCACCAGTGCCACCCGGCGAACCAGGGCTCGTCGAGCAGGACCTCCATCGCGGCGCCGTAGTCCGCGCCGCGGGCGGCGTGGTCGGGCAGGCCCTCGCGGTGCGGGTCGAGCTCGGTCGGGGTCCAGTTCCCGATGTCGGCGACGATCACCGGCTTGTCCCCGCACTGGGCACGCCAGCGGGCCAGGTCGTCGTGCATCCCCCGGCGCGACTCGTCGGTCGGCTCGGTGAAGTACTGCACGGACAGGACGTCGACGTGCGGGGCCATCGCCCGCAGCACCGGCTCCGGGATCCCCTTGTTGCCGTTGAACCGGTCGCCGAGGATCAGGTGGTGCGGGTCGTAGCGGCGGAGGGCCGTCGCGATCGTCTCGTAGTAGCGGCTGGCGACATCGTAGAGCGCGCGTTCCCGTGCACCCGGCTCCAGGCCGGAGAGCTCGACGAAGTCCCGGCCGGACGCGTGCGGCAACCAGGCAGGGATGTCGACCAGGAAGTAGCCGAGCAGGTCCGGCGAGTCGGCGTGCTCGGCGGCGATCGCGCGGCCCAGGTGGTCGCACCAGTCGACGAAGTCGTCGTCGAGCGGCCGGAACGCCGGGTGACCGTTCCAGTCCTCGATCTCGGCCACCCGCACCTGGGCGACGTAGGGCATCCCCGCGCCGCGCAGCTCGGCAGCGGTCCACTGCTCGGAGTGCTTGAGGTCGATCGGGTCGCCGAACCAGTCCAGCGCCTCGCCCCAGCCGCCCGCGACGTACTCGCTCGTCCACCCCAGTGTGTTGAATCCCCACCCGCGCAGATCCGCGACGACGCCGTCACGGATCCAGCGCTGCCGCGACCCGTAGCGTTCGCGCCATACGTCGACGGCGCGGGGGAACTTCAGTGCCGCCTCGTCGGTGTGGTTGAGGCCGAGGGACAGGAACGGGTTCCCGTCCGGGTCGACGAGCCGGCCGTCGCGGACCGCGTAGCTCATGCCGTCTCCCCGGCGAAGAAGCGCAGGTAGTGCCCGGCCAGCTCCGCGGGCGACTCCTCGGCGAGCTGATGGCCCCACGGCAGGATCACCGCGCGGACGTCGTCGGCGACCTCGCGCATCTGCCGCTCGTTGTCGGCACCGATGAAGTGCTCGCTGCCCACGGCCAGCACCGGCATCGGGAGCCGGGTCCGCGCGGACTCCCGGTTCTGGTCACCGTCGGTGAGCGTGGCCCGGTAGATCTCGCACATGCACCGGACCCCGCCGGGCGAGGAGTAGCAGCGCACGTACTCGTCGAGCGCGTCGGGGGTGATCGCCGACGGGTCGTGGGTCTCGTGCTTCATGAAGTAGGAGAAGTACTCCCGCTCGTGGCCGCTGATCAGCATCTCGGGGAACTCGGGCACGGAGTAGAAGTTGATGTGCCACAGCCAGACGTAGCTGCGCACGTTGTCCGGGGTCAGGAACGAGTAGTCCTCCAGCCCGAACCCGGGGAGGATCATCTCCTGGTAGACGAGCTGCTGGACGCGGTCGGGGTGGTTGGCCGCGAGCTGGTAGGCCGCGGCGGCACCCCAGTCCTCGCCGACCACCCGGAAGCGGTCGTGGCCGAGCTCGGTCATCAGCTCCGCGAAGTCCTCGGCGACGTTCGCCATGTCGTAGCCGCCGACGGCGTGCTCGGAGTCGCCGAGGCCGCGCATGTCCGGCACCACGACCCGGTGATGCGGGGTCAGCAACGGGATCACGTGCCGCCAGTGGTACGAGGTCTTGGGCACCCCGTGCAGCAGCAGGACGGGCTCGCCCTCGCCCGCGGTCAGGTAGTGCAGGCGGACGCCGTTGACCGTGGCCCGGCCGTGCCGGACCCGTTCACCGTGGTGGTCGACGATCTCCATGGGGTTCGCTCCCTCGTAGGTGGTGGTCATTGCTCGGGGGCCGTCACGACCGGGCCCGGCGGACGTCCGCCGAGCGCAGGAACGCGATCGCGTCGCGGGCCAGTGCCTGCGGCGAGTCCGCGACCGGGCGCCACAGCGACACGGCGCGGGCGATCTCGGCCACGGTGGGCAGGAACGACTCGACGACGACCTGGCCGCGGTAGCCGATGTCGTCGAGCGCGTCGAAGAACTCCGCCCACGGCAGGTGCCCGCTACCCGGCGTCCCCCGGTCGTTCTCGGCGACCTGGACGTGGAACACCCGGTCACCGGCGAGCCGTACGGCGTCGCCCAGGCGCTTCTCCTCGATGTTCATGTGGAACGTGTCCAGCAGCAGGCCGACGTTGTCCCGGCCGGTGGCGGCGCACAGCTCCAGGCCCTGCTCGACGGTGTTGACCAGGTCGGTCTCGAACCGGTTCAGCGGTTCGACCGCCAGCGCGACGCCGCGCTCCGCGGCGTGGTCGGCGGCCTCCCGGATGCTGTCCGCGGCCCACCGGAACTGCCGGGCACGCTCGTCCGGCGGGAGCATCCGGGCCCTGCCGGTCGTCGCGTACATCGGCCCGGCGACGTGCGGCGAACCGACCTCGGCGGCGAGGTCGATGCAGCCGCGCAGGTAGTCCACCCCCTGCCGGCGCCGCCCTGGATCGTCGTGCGAGAGATCGCGTTCGGGGCCGAACGCGCCGCACACACCCACGGCCAGACCGGTCGCCCGGGCGGCCTCGGTCAGCGCCGGCGCCGAGAGCCGCCCGGGGTCCTCCACACACACCTCGACCAGGTCGTAGCCGAGTGCCGCGACCTGCTCGAACGCCGGGCGCGCGGCGTCGTCGGAGAACGGGGAGGCCAGCAGGAACGTGCTCAGGCCCAACGGGCGGGTCACCGGACCGTCCTCAGGTCGGAGACGATCTTCTTGGTATGGGTGATCGCGGCCTCGGTGTAGGCGTCGCCGAACTCCGGGGCGCCGGCGCCGGAGAGCACTCCCCACACGTCCCCGGCCGCGGGCAGCAGCTCGTAGGAGATCCAGCCGTCGTAACCGACGTCGGTGATCGCGGCGAGGATCGGACGGAAGTCGATGTGCCCGTACCCGGGCGCGGCGCGGTTGGAGTCGGCCAGGTGCACGTGGGTCAGGCGTGCCCCGGCACGGCGGATCGCGGCCGCGATGTCGGGTTCCTCGATGGCCATGTGGAACGTGTCGGCCATGACGCCGACGCTCGGGCGGGCCACCTCGTCGACGAACGCGACAGCCTGGTCCATCCGGTTGATCAGATAGGTCTCGTAGCGGTTCCACGGCTCGACCGTGATGCGTACCCCGCACTCACCTGCGTGGTCGCCGACCTCACGTGCGGCCTCGACCGCCCATTGCCACTCCCGGGCCCGCTCGGCACCGGGGACGATCTTCATGCAGGCCGTCGGGGTGAACGTGACGACCTCGGCGCCGAGCGCGGCGGCGTGGTCGACGTTGCCGCGTACGTAGTCGACGGCACGGCGACGCACGGCGGGGTCGGTGCTCACGATGTCGCGTTCCGGCGTGAAGATGCTGATGATCGAGGACGCGACCAGGCCGTGCCGGTGCAGCGCGGCGCGGATCTGCCCGACGTCCTGCTCGGCGGGCTCCCCGACGAGCTCGACGCCGTCGTAGCCGTACCGGGCCAGCCGGGCGATCCCCTCGGCCAGCGGCTCCCGGCCGTACGCCAGGGTGTTGTACGTGTAGCGGAACATGTCTCCTCGCTCAGCCGGTGGTCTCGAAGTCGCGCAGGTAGCGATCGACGTTGTCCTGGGTGAACGTGATCGGGTGGCCCATCACGATCTCGCCGCCGGGCCCGACGGTCTGGCGCCCGAGACGCCCGGCGTCGAACGTCTCGCCGGCCCGGCCGGTGATCTTGCCCGCGGTGTAGGCGGCGGCCGCGTAGTAGGTCAGGTAGCCCAGGTCGCGCGGGCTCCACAGCACGTAGGCCGGGACCTGGCCGGTCTTGAGCAGCTCGGCCTGGTTACCCGGGTTGCCCAACCCGGTGACCACCACGCGGTCGGCCACCCCCAGGTCGGTGGCGGCCTTGACCGCGGCCTCCATCGCGATCGGGGTCGGCGCCATGATCCCCCGCAGGTCCGGGTGGGCCCGCAGCAGCGCGACGGCGGCGTCGTAGCTCTTCTTCGCGTCGTCGTCGCCGTAGGAGGTCTTGACCAGGCGCATGCCGCGGTACTGCGGTGTGGCGAGCTGGGCCTTCATGACGTCGATCCAGCCGTTGGTCACCTCGGCCGTGCTCTGGGACGACACGATGCCGAACTCGCCGGTGCCGCCCATCGCCCGGGCGAGGATGTCGAACTGGGCGCGGCCGAGCTCGTCGGCGGTGGCCATGTTGACGAACAGGCCCCGCGAGCCGTCGCTGACGTCGGCGTCATAGCTGATGACCCGCGATCCGTGGGCGCGGGCGGCGTCCAGCGCCGGGGCGACCGCCGACGAGTCCACCGCGGAGATGCCGATCACGCAGGACCCGCGTTGGCGTCCACTCTGGATGCGCTGGATCTGCCCGGTGACGTCGCCGGCCGCGGGGCCGACGAACGACAGGTCACCGCCGAGCTCGCGCTGGGCGTCGACCATCCCGGTGCGCACCGCGGCGAAGTACGGGTTGTCGGTGCTCTTGGGGATCATCGTCAGGTTGCAGTCCGCGACCGGCCGCGGCGGCGGTGGTCCGGACGGCTCGGCGGCCGCGCACGCGGTGAGCGCCAGCAGAGTCGCCAGCGCGACGGCGGCTCCCATGCCGGGGCGCCTCACCGGACGCTCCCGGCCGCGCGGCGGCGTTCCCGCCACGCGGTCACCCGCCGGGACACCGCGGGCACGACGACCGCGCCGACCATGAGCAACCCGGTCACCATGTACTGCACGGCGGTCTCGGCGTCGGCCAGCGTCATCCAGCTCGTGAGGACCGTGACCAGCAGCAGGGCCAGCAGCACCCCCACGAACGAGCCCTTCCCGCCGTACATGCTGATCCCGCCGATCAGCACGATGCCCACCACGATCAGCTCCAGTCCGGTGCCGTTGCTGGCACGGACGGTGCTGACGTATCCGGCGTAGGCGATGCCCGCCACCGCGGCCACGACGCCGGAGACCACGAACAGGCCACGTTTGACCGCGCCCACCCGCAGCCCGGAGAAGCGGGCCACCCGGGCGTTGCTGCCGATCGCGAACACGGCCCGGCCCACCGCTCCGCGGTGCATCAGCACCGCCGCCACGACGGCCGACACGACGAAGGCCACGAAGCCGTAGGGCACCAGGGTGCCGGGCAGGTTCTCCTGGGCGAACGTGGTCAGCCCGGGCGGCAGGTCGCTGATGCCCCGGTTCTCCAGCAGCACGTAGGACAGTCCGCGGTACAGGCCCAGCGTCCCGATCGTGACGATCAGCGACGGCAGCCCGACGTCCACCACGAGCAGTCCGTTGACGAGCCCGGCCAGCGCCCCGGTCAGCACACCCAGCCCGATCGCGGGCCAGGTGCCCAGGCCCCCGGACACGGCCAGGCCGAACACCGTCGCGGAGAGCGCGAACGTCGACGCCACCGAGAGGTCGATCTCCCCGGCGACCATCAGCCACGCCATCGGGACGACCATCAGGCTCAGCCCGAGCGCGCCGGTCGCCGAGATGGAGAAGTTCTGGCCGGTCAAGAAGTACGGGCTGGTGACCGAGGCGGCCAGCAGGGCCAGGACCACCAGTGCGGAGAGCGTGATCTCCCAGGTGCCGAACCAGGTCGGGAGCCGTCGTCGCGCGGGGGTGGCGACGGGTCGCAGCTCGGTCGTCTGCGCGGTCATGTGGACACTCCTCGGGATTCCAGGCGGCGCCGCAGGACCAGGTCGAGGGTGATGGCCAGGATGATCACCAGTCCCTGGACGGCCTGCAGCCAGAACGCGGAGACGTCGGCGAGCGCCAGTCCGGTGCCGATCACGGACAGGATCGCGGCGCCCAGCACGACCCCGCCGACGGTGCCGACCCCGCCGGTGATGCTGACGCCGCCGACGACGACGGCGGCCAGGACGACGAGCTCGAAGCCGGTCGCCACGGAGGACTCGACCGTGCCGTAGCGGGCGCCCCAGAGGACCCCGGCGAGGCCGCAGAGCAGCCCGGTGGCGGTGTAGGCCCCGAACACCAGCCGCTTCGAGGCGATGCCGGTCCGTTCGGCCGATGCGGGTGCGCTGCCCACGGCGAGCATCGCCCGACCGGTGACGGTGTGCCGGACGACCAGGTGCGCCAGCGCGGCGACGGCCAGCGCGTAGAGGACCATCAGCGGGATCCCGAGCACCGTCCCGGTGGCGATCGCCGAGTAGGAGGCCGGCAGGTTCTGCGCGGTGATCTGCGAGCTGCCCGCCCACGCGGAGTTGAGCCCGCGGAAGATGTAGAGCGTGCCCAGTGTGACCATGATCGAGGGCACCTTGAGCGTCGCGACCAGGGCGCCGTTGACCGCTCCCAGGGCCGCCCCGAGCAGGCAGGCGGCCAGCACGGACAGCACCACCGGCAGCCCGGGGACGGCTGCGGTGAGGCCGGCCGCGAGGTAGGCGGTGAGTCCGACCGTGGACCCGACCGAGACGTCGATGTTGCGGGTGAACAGCACGAGGGCCTGGCCGACCGCGACGATGAGCACGATGGCCAGGTCGGTGCCGATCTGGGCGAACGTGTCACCGGTCGCGAACCGGGGTGTGAACGTCGCGAACGACACCACGAGCACGACCAGGACCACACCGAGGCCCGCCTCCCGGGGGATCCGACGCCGGATCCCGGGCGTGGGTCCCGCCTCCGGCGCGGTGCGCGTGTCAGATGTGGACATCGGCCACCTGCCCGGTCATCGCGGCGAGGACCTGTCCCGCGTCGAACGGACGCCGGTCGAACCCGGGTCCCTGGGCACCGCGGTAGAACGTGACCACGCGATCGGACACCGACAGCAGCTCCTCGAGCTCGTTGCTGATCAGGAGAATGGTCAGGCCGCGTCCGGCCAGCTCGGAGACGAGCCGGTGCACCTCGGCCTTGGCACCGACGTCGATGCCCTTGGTCGGGTCGTCGAGGATCAGCACCGACGGGTCGGTCGCCAGCCACTTCGCGATGACGACCTTCTGCTGGTTGCCCCCGGACAGCTCGCCGAGCAGCTGGTCCGGACCGCTGGTGCGGATGCCGAGCCGCTCGATGTAGTCGTCCACGAGCGCCCGGTCGGCGCGCGGGGAGAGCAGACCGAACCGGGGCCGTCGCTCCAGCAGTGCCAGCGGCAGGTTGAAGGCGATCGAGTGCTCCAGCACCACCCCCTCGGACTGCCGGTCCTCGGGTACGTAGGCGATCCCGTGGCGCATCGCCTGCTGCGGCGTCGCGATGTCCACCGGGGTGCCGTCGAGCAGGATCTCGCCGGTGTCGGCCGGTTCGAGCCCGAACAGCCCGCGGGCGATCTCCGTCCGACCCGCGCCGACCAGCCCGGCCAGGCCGAGGATCTCGCCGCGGCGCGCGGTGAACGACACGTCGGTGTAGGCGCCCCGCCTGCCCAGGCCGCGCACCTCCAGGCGTACCGGCCCGAGCTCGACGTCGGCTTTCGGGAACACCGTCTCCACCGAGCGGCCGACCATGTGCCCGACCGCCGACTCCGGGGTGAACCCGTGCGCCGGACCGGTGACGACCGTGGCCCCGTCGCGCGAGACGCTCACCCGGTCGGCGAGCGCGAACACCTCGTTCAGCCGGTGGCCGACGAACAGCACCGCGACGCCGTCGGCCTTGAGCCGGGCGATGATCTCCATCAGGCGGTCCACCTCCCGGGTGGACAGCGCCGCGGTGGGCTCGTCGAGCACCAGCAGCCGGGTGTCCGCGTCGAGTGCCTTGGCGATCTCGAGCAGCTGCTGGTCCGCCGCGGACAGGAGCTTGACCTCGGCCGAGATGTCGAGCCGGACGTCCAGGCGGGCCAGTGCCTCGCGGGCGTGCCGGCGGACCGCGCCCCGGTCCAGCAGCCGGGTGCGCCTGCGGGGCGCGGGACCGGCCAGCATGATGTTCTCGGCCACCGTCAGGTCCGGGAACGTCACCGGGTGCTGGTGCACCACGGAGATGCCCAGGGACCGCGAGACGCGCGGGTTCGGGATCGTCACCTCGGTGCCGTCCACGGCGATCGTGCCGGCGTCCGGCCGGTGCACGCCCGCCAGCATGTTGACCAGCGTGCTCTTGCCGGCACCGTTCTCCCCCAGCAGCGCGTGCACCTCGCCGGGGAACAGCTCCAGGTCGACGTGGCGGACCGCGACGACGCCGCCGAAGCGCTTCGCGACGCCGGACATCTCGACCACCGGGGTGCTCACGACGCCTCCGGGAAGGAGCGCCCGCGGGCCGCGGCGGCGAGCCGCTCCGCGGTCATCACGGTGGGCAGCATGGTGTTGGCGGCCGGCTCCACGGGGATCACCGAGGCGTCCGCGACCCGCAGCCCGTCCAGTCCGTGCACCCTCCCGTCCTGGTCCACCACACCGCCGCGCCCGGCCGGGGCCATGGCGCAGGTGCCGGTGAAGTGGTAGCCCGACGCGGTCATGGTCTCGATCGCGGCGTCCAGGGCGGAGTCGTCGGCGACGGTGGCCGAGTCGAGCCCGATCGGCTCGTGCAGCATCCCGGCCAGCGGCTCGCCCGTGATGACGGCCCAGCCGAGCCGGACGATCTCGCGGATCGCGTCCCGGTCGACCTGCTCGGTCAGATAGCCCGGTGCGACCCGGGGCAGCACCGTCGCGTCGGTGGAGGTGATCCGGACCGTGCCGACCGAACGGGGCTTGTTCAGCACGCACCCCATCCCGGCGAGCTGGCCGTGGCCCGTCCCGCCGGTGCCGGCCAGCCCCCGCGCGCCGGCCTCGGTGGTGGACACGTCGAGGTAGGTGAACATGGTCAGCTGCGCGTCGAGGGCGCCCGGCTGCGCCGCGGTCGAGGTGCGCAGCACCGTCTGCAGGCTGAAGTCCTCCGGAGCCCAGGTGCCTTCGCGCGGCGCGGCCAGCAGCGGCACCGAGAAGTGGTCGCCCAGGTTCTCCCCCACCGGAAGGTCCGCGACGACCGGGACGTCCAGCCCGGACAGCAGCGCCGCCGGGCCCACCCCGGAGCGCTGCAGCAGGGCCGGGGTCTGGATCGCGCCGGCGGTGAGCACCACCTCGCCCGCGTCGATCACCGTGCCGTCGGTCAGCTCGACGCCGGTCGCGGTGGTGCCCCGGAGGACGACGCGCCGGACGTGGAGGTCACCGCGCACCGTCAGGCCGGGCCGGCCGCGGGCCGGCGCCAGGTGGGTCGCCGCGGTGGACATCCGGGTGGTGCCGACCCGGTTCATCGGGGCGGGACCGACGCCCTCGGCGTCCGGGGCGTTGAAGTCCGGCTGGTAGCCGGCCCCGAGCGCCCGGCAGCTCCGCACGAACGCGGCCTGCAGCGGGGCATACTCGTGTTCCTCGGCGCGTGCGATCGGGAACGCGCCGCCGCGGCCGTGGATGTCCGGGCCGGGGGCCGGGTCGTCCTCCAGCGCACGGTAGGCGGCCAGCACGTGCGCCCAGTCCCAGCGCGGGTTGCCCCGCTCGGCCCACTCCCGGAAGTCGGCCGTCGCACCGCGGAGCGAGATCATGCCGTTGATCGCCGAGCCGCCCCCGATCAGCCGACCCTGCGGCACCGAGATCGGTGCGCCGCCGGCACCCTCCGCGGCCAGCCCCCAGTCGTGGCGGGGGTCGACGTCCGCCGCGTGTCCGCGCATCGGGACCACCCGGCCCTCGAGCACGGCGGCCGGCACCGCGGTGGCGTAGTCGGGCCCGGCCTCGATCAGCAGCACCCGCCGGCCGGGGTCCTCGCTGAGCCGGGCCGCCACGATGCAGCCGGCCGTCCCGCCGCCGACCACGACGACGTCGAAGGTCTCGCTCATCTCCCTAGCTCCTTTGCTGCGGGCAGTGCACGGGTGGGGGCCGGCCCCGGGCGGGCCGGCCGTCGTCCCGCCCTTCTCACCGAGGTGCGGGGGTGCAGGCGGGGCCCGGCCGGGCCCCGCCGAGCGGCTCAGGCCACGATCAGCGGCCGCAGGGTGCGGTGGGCGACCTCCAGGCCGGTGTGGATCCGGTCCTCGGTGCCGCCCCAGACGGGGTCCTCGTGCTCGACCGAGAGCACGCCGTCGAAGCCGCCCTCGTAGAGGGTGTCGACGACCCGGCGCCAGTCGACGTCGCCGAGGCCGGGCACCCGGTAACGCCACCAGCCGACGTCGAACGGGTCCTCGCGCACGACGGCCTTGCCCGGCCAGCCGTAGCGGTGTCGCCGCTCCGGGAAGAGCTGGATGTCCTTGGCCTGGGCGTGCGGGACGCGGTCGACGTAGGGGCGCAGCGCCTCGACCGGGTCGATGCCCATCCACACCAGGTGGCTCGGGTCGTAGTTGAGGTAGAGCCCGAGCGAGAACATCCACTCCCACAGCTCGGGCGAGTAGGCGAGGTTGCCCGGGTAGCCGTCCGGGTGCCAGCCCTCCATCACGCAGTTCTCGACGATCAGCTTGACGCCGTGTTCGCCGGCCCGCTCCACCAGCGGTGGGAAGATCTCCTCGGCGTCGCGCAGGTTCTCCGCCACCGTCCGGCCGGGATGGCGCCCGACGAACGTCCCGACGGTCGGGCAGCCGAGCAGCGCGGCGGCGTCGATGCAGGCCGCGAGGTGGGCGTGCACGGCGGCGCGTTCAGCCGGGTCGGGGTGCAGGTTGTTGTCGTAGAACGCCAGCGAGCTCAGCGTCAGACCGTGCTCGTCGAACAGCGCGCGCGTGGTGTCGGCCTCGCGCTCGCCGAACGCGGCGACGTCGAGGTGGCTGGCCGTGAACGGCCGGTCGCCGATCGCCGGCCAGGCCGCCACCTCGAGGGCCTCGTAGCCCGCTCCCGCGGCCCATCGGGCGATCTCGTCCAGCGGCCGATCGGGCAGACAGGCGGTGAGCATTCCGAGTTTCACGAGGGCACCTCCACCCAGGTCGAGGACTCCGACGAGCGGATCACCGCGTCGGTCAGTGCGGCAGCACGCAGGCCGTCGGCGAACGTGGGCAGCCCGTCCGGTGCATCGCCGTGGACCGCGGAGTAGGTGTCGGCCACGAACGCGTTGAAGCAGTCCTGGTAGCCCTGCGGGTGGCCGGGCGGGAGCAGTGAGTACCGTGCCGCGGCCGGCGAGTACGCGGGCGCGCCGCGGTGCAGCACCCGGTCGCCGTCGCGGTCACCGATCCACAGCTGTTCGGGCGACTCCTGGTCGAAGCGGTAGGCCGCCCGCTCGCCGTCGAGGGAGATGCGCAGCGCGTTGCGCCGGCCGAGCGCGGTCTGGCTGACCACGACCGAGCCGGTGGCGCCGCTGTCGGTCTCGAACTGGACGGTGCTGGCCGTGCCCCCGCCCGCGGTCGCGGCGAGCAGGCGGGTGATCCGGTGCCCGCTGGTGAACTCGACCAGGTCGCACCAGTGCACACCGACGTCGGCGAACGCACGGTGCGCGCCGCCCTCGGCGGCGTCGCCGCGCCATCCGGCCGGCGCTCCGGCCGCCTGCCAGTCCTGGAGGTAGGCACCGTGCAGCAGGTGCAGCGGCCCGGCCCCGCCCGCGTGGACCCGGGCCCGGATCTCCCGGGCCGCGGGGTGGAAGCGGTAGACGAAGGGCACCGTCGCGACCCGGCCTCGGGCCGCGGCGACCAGCGCCCGCGCGTCGTCCAGCGTCGTCGCGAGCGGCTTCTCGCAGACCACCGTCTTGCCCGCGGCCAGCGCCCGGCGGGCCAGGGCGACGTGGGTCGAGTTCGGGGTGCACACGTGCACCACGTCGACGTCGTCGGCGTCGATCAGGTCGTCGCCGCTCACGGCGGCGGTGCGGGCACCGAGGCGGACGGCGGCCTCCTCCGACCGGTCGGGGCGCGAGGCCGCGACACGGGTCACCTCGCCCCCGGCCGCCCGGACGGCGTGTGCGTGCACGCCGCCGATGAACCCGGCGCCGATGATCCCGGCGCGGAGCCTGTCCGCCATCGCTTGCTCCTGTCTCAACTCGTCGTCACGGTCAGTCCGGCCCGGTCCAGCGCGTCGTCGAGCCAGGCGCGGCTGATCCGGGCCGCCTCGGCCGGGTCGCCGTCGTAGGAGTCCAGCTCGACGACCAGCCAGTCGTCGTAGCCGACCTCGGCGACGGCGGCGAGCACGCCGTCCAGGTCGAGCGCGCCGCGGCCGAGCGGCAGGAACGTCGCACCGTCGGACCCGAGGTCCTTGAGGTGCACGTGCCGGATCCGGTCCGCGTGGCGGCGGATGAGCGCGGCCGGGTCGCCACCACCGGCGGCCAGGTGGGCGGTGTCCGGGCAGAAGCCGATCGTGGACCGGGAGAACACGGCCTCGATCTGTTCCGGGGACTGGCCGATCGTGCCCAGGTGCGGGTGGTAGCAGGCGGACAGGCCGTGTTCCGCCGCGATCCCGGCGACCGTGTCGAGGGCCCGGGCGAGCCGGTCGTGATCGCCGTCGGCGATCCCCTGCGCTCGCGGCGCACCGCCACCGACCACCAGCTGTGCCGCGCCGAACCGGGCGGCGTCCTCAGCGGCCCGGCGTACCCGGTGCAGTTCGTCGGGCAGGATCTCGGGGTAGACGAAGTTCCCGCCCGTGTAGACACCGACCAGCGACAGCCCGGTCTCGTCGAGCAGCCGGTGCAGTGAGCCGGGGTGGTCGTCGCGGATCTCGGCGAACTCGCGCACGTTCCCGTCGAACATCTCGACGCCCCGGTAGCCGGCGGCGGAGATGTCGCGCAGCGCCCGGTCCATGTCTCCGGGGACCCGGTAGACGAGGTCCTTGACGCTGGTCACCCCGGCCGCGGCGCCGGTGACGCCGCCCCAGGTGATCGAGTGATAGCCGAGACGCACGACCCACCTCCTTCGGTGCGGCCACGGCGCCGCACTTGCGATCGATGCGATGACAGTAAAGTTTGATCTACACAAAAGTCAATGGACTATCCTCGGAAGCCTGGCCGAGGCGGAACGAGGAGGTCGCCGAGTGGGACCGTCCGTGCAAGGGGTCGCGCCGGACCAGCTGGACACGCTGGTCACCGTGCTCGACCTGGTTCGTTCCGGCGGCGCGCGCACACGTCCGGAGCTGGCCCGTCGCTCCGGGCTGGGACGCACGGTCGTCTCGCAGCGGCTCGGGCAGCTGGAGGCAGCGGGTCTGGTGACCGAAGGCGACCTCGGCACGTCCACCGGCGGCCGAGCGCCGCGCGAGCTGCGCTTCCGTGCCGATGCGGGGGTGCTGCTGGTGGCCTCGCTCGGGGTGACCGGATTCGACGCCGGTGTGGCCGACCTGAGCGGACGTCTGGTCGACCACCGGAGTCGCGCCTGGGACATCGCCACCGGGCCGGAGGCCAGCCTGAGCCGGGTGGAGAGCCTGTTCGACGAGCTGCTCGCCGACCGGGGCGCTCCCGCCGTCTGGGGCGTCGGTCTGGGGGTGCCGGGCCCCGTCGAGTTCGCCTCCGGCCGTCCGGTGGCGCCACCGATCATGCCGGGCTGGGACGGCTACCCGGTCCGCGACCGGCTGGCCACCCGCTACGACGCGCCCGCGTTCGTGGACAACGAGGTCAACCTGATGGCGCTGGGCGAGTACCGGGCGGGCCGGGGGGTCGGATCCCCGGACCTGGTCCTGGTCAAGATCGGTACCGGGATCGGGGCGGGACTGATCTCCGGCGGACGGCTGCACCGCGGTGCGCAGGGCTCGGCGGGCGACATCGGACACGTCGGGTTGACCGGATCGGTCCCCGGCGCGGAGCAGGTGGTGTGCCGTTGCGGCAACGTCGGCTGCCTGGAGGCGTTCGCGGGCGGCGCCGCACTGGCACGGGATGCGACGGCGGCCGCCCTGGACAACCGGGGGGAGCACCTGACCGAGCGGCTGGCTAAGGCGGGCGAGATCACGTCCGACGACGTCGTGCGCGCCGCCGAGTTCGGCGATCGGGTCGCGGTCGAGCTGTTGTCGCGTGCCGGTCGCCTGGTCGGCGACACCGTGGCGGCCACCGTCAATTTCTTCAACCCGTCGACGATCCTGCTCGGCGGCCGGGTCGGGACCTCCGGCGATCTGCTGTTGGCCGGGGTTCGCCAGTCGGTCTACCGCCGGTCTCTGCCGCTGGCCACCCGCGACCTGCAGATCGCGCGGGCGTCGCTGGGCGAACGAGCGGGCCCGACCGGGGCGGGCTGCATGGTCGTCGACGAGCTGTTCGGTCGGGACCTGCTGGCCCGGTGGATCCCGCACGGCAGCCCCGCCGGGATGCCTGGGCTGCATCCGAGCTCGCGCGCAGACGCCTGACAGGACAGCGGTCCACGGCCCAGCCGGCGCCGAACCGTCGGGGCCCGCGGCTCGCGCCCTGGCCCACCGCGCAGTCTGATGGCGAACCGGGCGTCGTGCATCGGTGGGCGTACCCCACCGATCCGGTTGCCGCGGCGGAGGGACGACGGGCGGTGTGTCTCAGGAGCGGTGCGTCTCAGGCACGGTCGGTCCTGCCCAGCAGAGCGTCGGAGATGATCCGCAGCTGGATCTCCGACGTCCCCTCGAAGATCTTGGTGAGCCGCGCGTCCCGCCAGTAGCGTTCGGCCGGGAAGTCCGTGGTGTAGCCGGCGCCGCCGTGGATCTGCAGGCCCTCGCTGGTCACCCGCTCGGCCATCTCGGAGGCCACGAGCTTGACCATCGAGGCCTGCGTCGGGTTGGGCTGCCCGGCGTCGACCGCGGTGCACACCTGGTACATCAGGGCCCGCGCGGCCTCGACCTGCGCCGCCATGTCCGCGATCGTGAACCGCAGCCCCTGGTTGACGCCGATCGGGCGGCCGAACTGGACCCGCTCACCGACGTAGGCGATCGAGTCCTCCAGTGCCCCGCGGGCCAGCCCGATGGCGCGGGCCGCGGTGTGGATGCGGGCGGTGTCCAGGTCGCCCATGGCGATCCGGAAGCCCGTGCCCGGTTCGCCGACGATCTCGCTCGCCCGGGCGCCGTCGAAGGCGAGCTCCCAGGTCTTCCAGCCGTGGTAGCCGATCTTGCGGACCGGGGTGCCGGTGACGCCCTCGGGCAGGGTGCCCCGCTGCTTCGGCATCAGGAAGCAGGTCACCCCGCGCGAGCGGTGCGCGGGGTCGACGGGCTCGGTCCGCGCGAAGACCTGCAGGTAGTCCGAGCCGTCGGCGAAGGTGCACCACATCTTCTGGCCGGTGATCCGCCAGCCATCGCCGTCCGGGACGGCGCGGCAGCTCAGGTTCGCGACGTCGGAGCCCGCCTCGGCCTCGGACAGCGCGAACGCACTGAGGAACTCACCGCGCGCCATTGCGGGCAGGTAGCGGGCGCGCTGGTCGGCGTCGAAGCCTGCGGTGAACTGCTGCCCGCGGGCGATCAGGCTGGCCACGCTCATCCAGGCGCGGGCCAGCTCCTCGACGATGATCGCGTACTCGGACAGGCCCAGGCCGAGCCCGCCGTACTCCTCCGGGATGAGGATGCCGAAGAAGCCCAGCCCGGCCATCTTCTCCCGCAGGGCCATCGGGATCTCGCCGTGCTCGGGATCGAGCTCGTTGGCGACGGGCAGGACCTCCTTCATCGCGAAGTCGCGGGCCATCGCCTGGATCGCCAGGCGGTCCTCGGTGAGGAACGGTTCGGTCATCTGTCCGTCTCCGTGGGTCGCTCGCGCAGGTGGATGCCGAGCCCGGTCCGGCCGGGGGCGAGGTGGTCGCGCAGGACGAGGTCGTCGTCGTAGTCCCCGCCGTTCTGCCTGCGGAACGGCAGCGGGGTCGTGTGCGGGACGGCGAGCACCCGCGCGCACAGCTCCTTCGCGGCCGTGGCGAACTCGTCGTCGGACACCCGGTTCGCGCCCGTGACGACGACGGGCGGCAGGACCTCGTAGCCGACGTAGAACAGGGTGCCGTGCTGCAGGGGGAAGAGCAGCTCGTCGAGGTGCCCGTGGACGCCGCGGGGTCCGAGGTCCGGGCCGCGCCCGCCGACCGTGGTCACCACCAGCGCCCGCTTGCCGGCGAGCGGGCCCTCGCCGTAGCGCAGCGTGCGGCCGGGATGGTCGGGATCGGTGACGCCGTAGGCGAAGCCCTTGAGGAACACGCGGTCGAACCAGCCCTTGAGGATCGCGGGCATGCCGTACCACCACAGCGGGAACTGGACGACGAGCGTGTCGGCGGCCGCGACCTCGGCCTGCTCGGCGCGCACGTCCGCGCTGAGTGTCCCGGCGGCGTGGGCCCGGGCCGACACCGGCCCGACCCGGAACCGCTCGTCCGGGTCGTGGCCGTAGTCCGCCGCCGTGACCACCGGGTTCCAGGCCATGGCGTGCAGGTCGGAGACGACGACCTCGTGCCCGGCCCGCTCGAGCGCGGCGACGCCCGCGTCCTTCAGCGCACCGTTCAGCGAGCGGGGCTCGGGGTGGGCGAGGACCCAGAGGACCTTCACGCGACGAGCTCGACGATCGCGGCGAGGCCCTGGCCGCCGCCCATGCACATCGTCTCCAGGCCGTAGCGGCTCCCGCGGCGGCGCATCTCGTACGCCAGGGTGGTGAGGATCCGGCAGCCGGTGGCGCCTGCGGGGTGACCGAGGGAGATCCCCGAGCCGTTCACGTTGAGCCGCGGCTCGTCCGAGGGAAGGCCCCATTCCCGCAGGCAGGCGATGACCTGGGCCGCGAACGCCTCGTTGACCTCGATCAGACCGATGTCCGCCAACCCCAGCTCGGCGCGCTGGAGCGCCGTGGCGACCGCGGGGACCGGCCCGATCCCCATCGTCCGCGGCGGCACCCCGGCCGACGCGGAGGTCACGATGCGGAGGAACGGCGTGAGGCCCAGCCCGGCCGCCCGCGCGGCGGTGGTCACCACACAGACCGACGCGCCGTCGCTCTGCCCGCAGGCGTTGCCCGCGGTCACCGTGGCCTCCGGGTCCTCGTGGCGGCGGACCGGACGCAGCCGCGCCAGGTCGTCCAGGGTGAGACCGGCGCGCGGGTGCTCGTCGAGGGTCACCACGGTCTCCGGCGTGCGGCGGGTCCCGGGCACCGTGACCGGCACGATCTCCTCGGCGAACCGGCCCTCCTTCGTCGCCGCGACGGCCTTCTCCTGCGACCGGAGCGCGAACTCGTCCTGCTCGGTGCGGCCGATCGCGTACTCGGCGCGCAGGTTCTCGGCGGTCTCGAGCATGCCGCCGGGGACCGGGAAGTGCACCCCGCCCGCGGTGGTGCGGCCCCGGGTGATCCGGTTGACCATCCGCAGCTCGTCGCCGCGGACGCCCTTCTGCAGGCCCAGCGCGTAGTACTCGGCCTGGCTCATCGCCTCGACGCCGCCGGCGACGACCAGGTCCGCCCAGCCCTGCCCGACGGTCAGCGCCGCCTGGAGGACGGCCTGCAGCCCGGAGCCGCAGCGGCGGTCGAGCTGCATGCCGGCCACGCCGACGCCGAGCCCCGCGTTCAGGGCGGCGACCCGGCCGATGGCGGGCGCCTCGCTCGTCGGGTAGCAGTAGCCGAGCACGACGTCGTCGACGTCGCCCTCCCCCAGCCCGGTCCGCGCGATCAGCCCCTGCAGCGCCTGGGTGGCCAGGTCCGCGGCGGTCAGGGTGGCGAACACCCCGCCGTCGACGCCGACCGGCGTGCGCACCGGGTCGCAGACGACCACGTCGGACGGGCTCACGTCGGGACCTCCGTGCTGTACAGCCGCGCCGCGAGCTCGCGCAGCGCGGCGGCCTTGATCTTGGAACCGTTGGTGCCGACGGTGGTCGGCATCTCCTCGACGAGGTGCACGGAGTCGGGCACCTTGAACGTCGCGAGCGCCTGGGCACACCAGGCCCGCAGCGCGGCCGGGTCCGGGGTGCTGCCGGGCACGGCCTCGACGAACGCGACGGCCCTGGTGTCCCCGTCCACCGTGACGCCGACGACCTTGCTCCGGGCCACATCCGGGTGCTCGGCCAGGCGGATCTCGATCTCGGCGGGCTCGACGAGGAAGCCGCGCAGCCGGAACGAGTCGCCCATCCGGCCCGCGTAGTCGAACGCGCCGTCCGGGTGGACCGTGCCCAGGTCGCCGGAGCGGAACCAGCCGTCCTCGGTGAACGAGCGCGCGCGGATCGCGCCGTCGGTGTCACCGAGGTAGCCGTCGACCACGGCGTAGCCGCGGAACTGCAGCTCGCCGGGCTCGCCCTCGGGCGGCGGCCCGCCCGTGACGGGGTCGACGGCGCGTACCTCGATGTCCGGGGACACGGGTCGACCACCCGCCCGCCGGCGCGCGGGCGCCGGGTCGTGCTCCTGCCAGAACGACAGCAGCGAGAACAGCTCGCTGGAGCCGAAGATCCCCATGGTCGGGGTGCCGGTCTCCTTCTCGGCCCACTCCGCGACCTGGATCGACTTGCCGTAGAAGTCCCCGATGAGCAGGCGGCGCCACGCGGACAGGTCGCCGCCGTGGGCGCGGTGGCTCTCCATCAGCCGCCCGGCCACGTCGTCCGCGCAGGCCAGGTGCGTCACCCCGAACTCGCCCATGTGGGCCACGACCAGGTCGTCGTCGAACGTCGGCTCCAGCAGCGCCGCCCCGCCGGCGGCGATCGCCGCGAGCGCCGGGACGTAGCCGAAGACCCCGGACAGCGGCAGCACGACCAGGCTGACCGACTCGGTGTCCCAGTCGCCCGCGGCGGCGACGTTCCGGGCGTGGGTGGCCACGCCGCTGCCGAGGTGGGCGGCGAGCTTCGGCATCCCGGTCGAGCCGGAGGTCGTGAACGCCACGGCCAGGGCGTCCCGGGTGCCGCGCAGCGCCTGCGGGTCGGCCGCGGCCGACGGCGGGCTGGGCACCCAGGCCCCCGCGCCGACGTCGTAGGTCGCGGCGGCGGCTTCGTCGGCGGGTGGACGGCCGGGTCCGGTCACGACGGCGATGCCGGGAGCGGGCACGTCCGCCTCGGCGACCGCCTCGCGCAGCCGCGCGCGCAGGTCCAGGCCGAGGAAGTCGTGGGCGATCAGCACCACCCGCGGCCGGGCCCGGTCCAGGACGTGCGCGACCTCCGCCACGCCGTAACGGGTGTTGATGCCGATGACGTGGGCGCCGAGCGCGGCCGCGGCGAACTGCGCCACCAGCGACTCGGACCAGTTCGGCAGCCACACGCCCACGCAGTCGCCCTCGCCGACGCCGTGGGCCCGCAGGTCCTCGCGCAGCGTGAGGACGCGCGCGACCAGCTCCGACCGGGTGACCCGGCGCGGCGCGGGCCCGCCGTCTATGACCACGGTGCTCTCCGGCGCGGCCGCGGCCGTGTCGGCCAGCAGGTCGGACAGAGTGGTCACGCGGCCGGTCATGCGGCACCCCGGCTCCGGCGGGCGCCCAGCTCACCGAGCCAGCCGTGCAGGACGTCGGCGAAGCCCTCGACCTCCTCCATCGGGTAGTGCCCGATGCCCTCCAGCAGGGTGTAGCGGGAGTCCGGGATGAGCTCGGCGGCCCGGCGGACGTCCGCGGGGTCGAGCCACAGGTCGTCGTCCCCGACGACGAGGTGGGTCGGGCAGGCCACGCCGTCGAGCTTCGCCAGCACGTCGTGGCTGGCCCAGCCGATGAGGTCGCTGGTGGAGATCTCGGGGTCCTCGCGGCGGTGCATCCGCGCGATCAGCTCCGCCCGCTCGGCCGCCACCCGCCGCCCGACGACGGCCAGCGTGCCGAGGTAGGTCCGGTCCGAGCGGCTGGGCGCGGCCGAGTCGACCAGCTCGCGCTCCAGCCCGCGCACGCTCAGCATCGTCGAGTCGGTGCCGCCGTGCGCCGCCAACGCGACGGCGCCGGCCAGGCGCTCGCCGCGGCGCACCGCGAGCTGCAGGGTGATGGCGCCCCCGATGGAACAGCCGACCACGAAGGGCCGGTCCATCCCGAGCCGGTCCATGAGCTCCTCGCACCACTGCGCGTAGACGCCCAGGTCCCGCACCGGGCCGTCGGGGGCGGGCTCCGATCGACCGTGCCCGGGCAGGTCCGGGACCACCACCCGGTAGCCCAGCTCGGCGAGCCGCGGCTGGACCTCCCGCCACTGCACACCGTTCTGGCCCGCCGTGTGCAGGCACAGCACCGGCTGCCCCTCGCCCTCCTCGAGCACGAAGGCGCGGGTCCCGCCCACCTCGACGTAGTCGGCCCTCATCGTGTCCCCTCCGTGCGGGCGAACGCCCGCGCCTCGTCGACCAGCGCGACGACCGCCGCGGTCAGCCGCAGGTACTCGTAGGCACTGCCCTCGACCTCGAACTCGTCGCGCAGGGTCCGCTCGGTGAAGTCGTTCCGCGGACCGGTCAGCAGCCCGGCCCACACGATGTCGGGCGCGGAGACGACGAACGTCGGCCCGTCCGGTGTCCGGGTCCCGGCCTCGAGCACCCGTCCCTTGTAGACGCGGAACACCACCAGGTCGCCGCCGAGGCGCAGGCCGAGGGTGCCGTCCCAGGTCCCGGTGGCCCGGGTGAACGCGGCCGAGTCGCCGAGCGCGGTGGCCAGCGCCCGCGCCCACTCCACGGACGGGAAGGACCGGCCGAGCCGGGCGCGGCGGTCGTCGACCGCCTCGCGCGCCGTGACCAGCGCGGCGGTCCGGCCCACCTGCACGACCTCGTCGTGCTGGTTGCGGACCACCACGTGCCTGCCGACGACACCGTTGCGCAGTGCCGACGTGCGACGGGTGCGGGTCACCGTCATCTCGTAGGTGACCGAGTCGCCGACGTGGATCGGCGCCACGAAGTCCCAGTGCGTGTCGAACGCCGCCTCGACGTGCGCCGACAGGCCGCGCTCGTGGTGCCAGCCGAAGAAGCCGGCCAGGCCCAGCGGACCGTGGACCAGCGGGCGGCCGTCGGCGGACCGGCCGTGCTCGGTGTGCAGCGCGGCCCGGTCCCCGCTGACCTCGGCGAAGGCCGCGACCACCGCCGCGGAGAAGCTCCGTGCCGGGCCGGTGTAGACCTGCCCGACCTCGAAGTCCTCGAAATGGGGCGCGGCCGTCCCTGCCCCGGGCCCACCGGCGTGCACCGGGGACCCGGTGGTGGCACTGGTGCTCATCGACCGTCCTCTCCGACGGGCCGTCGCGATCGTCGTTCCCGACGAGCTCGCGACGACATGAACGAACGTTCTTACGTCTCCCATGCAATCAGCAGCTTCTCGGCCCGTCAAGAGCAGGAGCGTCGTGCTTCGTGCGCTACCGTGAGCGACATGAACGACCGTTCCCCGACCCTGGTCGCCGAGACGGGGCGGCGGAACGAGGCCGCGATCCTCAACGCCGCGATCCACGCCTTCGGCACCCAGGGGTTCAACGGCGCCTCGATGCGCGATGTGGCCCGCGGCGCCGAGACCAGCCTGTCCAACCTCTACAACTACTTCCCGTCGAAGTCCAAGCTGCTGGCCGCGGCGCTGCGACACGCCAACGCCGAGCTGCGCGGCCGCGTCCTGTCGGCCGTGGAGCTGGCCGGCGACGACGCCCCGTCCCGCATGCGCGAGGCGGTCCGCGCGCACGTCGGGTTCGTCGTCGAACACCAGACGGCGACCCTGGTGGCGACCAACGAGCTCCGCTACCTGGACCCCGAGGACCGCGCCGCGCTGGTGGAGGACCGGGACGCCACCCAGGACGCCTTCGAGCGCATCGTCGCCCAGGGCGTCACCGACGGAGCCTTCCGCACGCCCTACGCCGCCGATGCGGCACGCACGATCCTCGGTGCCGTGGCGGCGATCGCGAGCTGGTACCGGCCGGACGGCGCACTGGGGCGGGGACAGCTCGCCGAGCAGTACGCGCGCTACGCCCTGGCCCTGCTCGAGGCCCCGCTGACCCACTGACGACCGCCGCGGGGGCCGACCCGGCGAGATGCCTCTTGTTCCGTGTGACCCGAGTCGCTAGCGTTCTACGAACGATCGTTCGTACTCGTGCCGGGGCCCTCGTTTCCCGGCACCCTCACCGCCGCACCGTTGCGGCCTGGAGGTGGACCCGGATGGACCAGCACATACCCCCGAAGAAGATGGGCCGGCTCGCCGCCGCGGCGGTCTTCGCCACCGCGCTCGAATGGTTCGACTTCCTCATCTACGCCACGGCCGCCGCCCTCGTGTTCGGGCACCTGTTCTTCCCGTCGGTCAGCCCGGTGGCCGGCACCCTGGCCTCCTTCGCGACGTTCGCCGTCGGCTTCGTCGCGCGACCGCTCGGCGGCATCATCGCCGGACACGTCGGCGATCGCTTCGGCCGCAAGCCCCCGCTGGTCGCCGCCATGCTGCTGATGGGCGTGGCGACGTTCGCGATCGGCGTCCTGCCCGGGTACGCGACCATCGGGATCTGGGCACCGGTCCTGCTGGTGGTCGCCCGCCTGGTCCAGGGCCTGGGAGTCGGCGCCCAATGGGGCGGCGCCGCACTGCTGCTCACCGAGCACGCCCCGGTCGAGCGGCGCGGATTCTACGGGTCGCTCGTGCAGACCGGCGCCATCGCAGGAGCGGTCGCGGGCAACCTCTTCTTCCTCCTGCTGACCACCATCCTGTCCGAGGAGCAGTTCGTCGCCTGGGGTTGGCGCGTCCCGTTCCTCTCCGGCCTCGCCCTCGTCCTGATCGGCGCCTACGTGCAGCTCAAGATCGAGGACACCCCGGTGTTCCACGACCTGCAGCAACGGTCGGCGGAGTCCCGGCGCGACGCCGGGCTGCGCAAGGCACCGCTCGTCCAGGCCGTGCGGCACTACTGGCGCGAGATCCTGCAGGCCGCGGGCGCGTTCTTCGTCGTCAACGCCACCTTCTACATCCTGATCAGCGGGATGCTGAGCTACGCCACCACCCAGGTCGGCATGTCCCGGTCGGCGATCCTGTGGTGCGTCATGGGCGCGGGCCTGACACAGGTCGTCTCGATGCCGTTCTTCGGCGGCCTGACCGACCGGATGGGCTCGCGCAAGAAGCTCTACCTGACCGGCACGGTGCTGATGGCGGTCTGGGCCTTCCCGATGTTCCTGCTGATCGACACCGGATCGCTGCCGCTGGTGTTCCTCGCCCTGCTGGTCGGGTTCACCATCCACGCGACGATGTACGGCCCCCAGGCCACCCTGTACGCCGAGATGTTTCCGGCGGACGTCCGCTACTCGGGTGCCTCGCTGGGCTACCAGTTCGCCTCGGTGTTCGCCGGCGGCCTCGCCCCGTTCATCATGACCGCGTTGCTGGCGGGCACGGGTGCCTCCTGGTCGGTCGCGCTCTACATCATCGCCACGTCCGTGGTCACCTTCGTCGCGGTGGTGACGCTGAAGGAGCGCTACCGACGCGACCTCTACGAGACCTCCGACGCCGAGGCGGCCGGAACCGTCGCCGCCTCTGGCTGAGCGCTCCGCCCGGCTTCCGGGCCCACCGCGCACGACCCGGCGCCGAGGCTCGTCGGGCTCGCCCGGTCTCGCTACGACCGGCATTGCCTGCTCAGGTCCGGCACGACGTGGCCCTCCGTCAGTTCAGGCGTTCCCGCCGCGCCACGGTGGTGACACCGGCAGGATCAGGGCGTTGCTCACGGACCGCGAGCATGACCAGCGCACCCAGTGCCGGCCCGGCGGCGAGGGTCAGGAACGCGACGGTGAAAGAGCCGGTGGCGGCGAAGGCTCCGCCGACCGCCAGCGGGACGATGACGCTGCCGAGCTGCCAGAACGCGTTGGCGAACCCGGACGCGGTACCGGTGACGGCACTGGGCACCAGCCGCGGCACCAGCGCCACGAGCAGCGTCGTCCAGCCGTAGGCGGCGGCGCCCAGCAGCGGTGCGAGCCAGAGGAAGGCCGTCGCGGAGGTGAGGTTGCCGAAGACGAGCAGCGTGACGACGAACAGGACCAGGATGAGGACGGCGGGCATGCGGCGGGCGCCACCGTAGAACCGGTCGCTGACGAAGCCGACGATCGGCTTCACGACGACCGCGGTGATCGCGAAGATCGCCACGACTGCTCCGGCGGTGCCGGGCGTGATGCCGTGCCCCTTGATCATGAGTGCATTGGCCCAGGTGATGAACCCGTAGAGCCCCCAGAACCCGCCGAAGCCTGCGATCGCGGTCAGTACCAGGTTGCGGTTGGCAAGCATCGCGATCCAGCTCGAGTCCGACCGCTGCCCCTTCGCGGGGGGCACCTCCGCCGCGGCCGGGTCGAGCATCGGGCCCGGTCGCAGGATGAAGAAGAGCAGTACGGCGAGCACCATCGAGACGACGCCGAAGAAGTGGTACGAGGTGCCCCAGCCGTGCCAGGCGATCATCGCCGGGACGACGGAATTGGCGATCGCGGTGCCCAGTGATGTGGCGGTGACGAAGATGCCCATCGGCAGCCCGAGCTGGGTCGAGGGGAACCAACTGGCCACAAGCCGAATTCCGGCCGAGTAGTCGGCCCCGGCGAAGAGACCGACCAGGGCCTGGACCGCGATACCGACCGTGGCCGAGGTGGTGGAGCCGAACAGCGTCATGAACGCGCCGGCGCCGAACAGCGAGATGGACAGCATCCAGCGCCCGCCGAGTCGGTCGGTCCCGACCCCGCCGAGCGCGTTCGAGATGACGTAGCCGACGTAGTAGGCGGTGGCGAAGACACCGAGGCTGGCAAGCGGAACGGCCAGATCCTCACCGACGAATACCGACGCCGGCCCCCAGGTCGAGCGATCGACCGACGTCAGGGTGAACGAGAGCCAGCAGGCGAACAGCACCACCCAGCGGTAGGGCGACAGTGCCGCCGTGCCCGCCGGGCTGACAGGGACAGTGCTCATCGTTGAGCCTCCGTGGTGGGAGTGGGGGCGGAACACGGCGCCGCGTTCAGGTATGCGGTCACGGTGCGGCCGTGGTCAGAGGTCGAGCACGAGTCGTGGCGACGAGCAGCTGCCGACACAGATCATCATCGAGGTGCCGCGGGCGCGTTCCCGTGGGGACAGGATCGTGTCCCGGTGGACTGGGGTCCCGTCGAGGACCTGTGTCTCGCAGGTCCCACAGAATCCCTCCTCGCAGGAGGCCATGACGTCGGGGCGGACCGTGCGCACGGCATCGAGGATCGATCGGCCCGCTGCAACCGGGACGGTCTCGCCGGTGGAGGCCAGCACGACCTCGAAGGCACCGGCCGGGTCTGCGACCGGGTCCGTCGCACGGTCGGGGCCCGGGTCGGCGACGAAGCGTTCGATGCGGACCGGCAGCTCGGGACGGGAGGCTTCCGCGACGTCGGCGAGAGCTCGCAGCATGCCGGGTGGCCCGCAGCTGTAGACGGCAGCGCCGGCGGGAGCGGCGGCGAGGATCTCCGCAAGTGGTAGCGGACCGTCGACGTCGTCACTGTGCAGGGAGACTGCTCCTGCCGACACGCCCGCGAGCCGCTGCACCTCCTCGGTGAACGCGAGCGTGTCCGCCCGCCGGCCGCCGTAGTGCAGCGTCCAGGGCGTTCCGTCGTCGACGGCGGTGCGAATCATCGCGAGCAGCGGGGTGATCCCGATGCCACCCGCGACGAACACGTAGGAAGTGGCCGGCCCGAGAACGAACCGGTTACGGGGTCCGCGGATCTGCAGACGTCTCCCTACCAGGCCGGTGGTGTGGATCTCCGCGGAACCGCCGCGCCCGTCCGCCTCGTGGAGTACGGCCACGGTGTAGTCCGGGTCGGCGGTGTCGCCGCACAGCGAGTACTGGCGGACCAGCCCCGACGGCAGCGTCAGATCGACGTGGGAACCCGCCGTCCAGGCCGGGAGGGGGATGGCGCCGCGCAGTCGCAGCGACAGCACACCGTTCGCTTCGTGGCGAGCCTGCGTCACGAGGACGTCGAACGTGTCGTCGCTGTTCACGACTGTGTCCCGGCAGGTTCGCCGTCACGGGCACCGCCGCGCAGGACCTGAAGGAAGGGTGCGGTGAACCGGGTGTCGCCGAGAACGACGACGCTGTCGGCGGCCTCGCGGATCGTGGTCGCCGACCGTTCCGCCTCCGGCTCGTCCCATCGGGCACCGGGTCTCACGATGACCGCCCCGAGGAGGACACCGTTCGCCCTGGTGGCGTCGCCGATCCGGGTGACCGAGTCGCGGTCGACCCGGGCGAGGTCGTGGGTGAGGAACACGACCACGTCGGTGGCGTGCACGGTGTGCTCGAGCGGGTTGCCCACCGGTGGTCCGCCCGTGTCGGAGCCGGCTCCGTCCGTGCACGCCGTGGCCGGTTGCGAGCCGGCCACGGTGATGCCGGCGAGCTCGAGGTCGTCGCGACCGTCGACCCAGAGCCGGGCGGTGTGATCGAGCGGAACCAGCAGAACGGCCGCTTCGTAGGACCGTCGGGTGGGGATCGGCGCCATCGGCACGACCCTCCTTTCCGGGGACAGGTCAGATGGAGACGAAGTCCTGACCGGGCTTCACGACGAGGGCGTCCTGCGCACCTTCCTGGAAGGGGACCGACTTGGGCAGCAGCACCGAGGCGGACCGGACCCTGTGGTGCTCGGCGTCGTCGCCGGGCAGGTCCGCGGTGTTTCCGGCGGCGTCCTCGGCGGCTGCGAGAAGGCGCCGGCGAGCCAGGATGATCGCGGCGTCGCTGGTGCCCAGACGCTCCTTAGTGCGGTCCACGATCGGGCCCATGCTCTCCTGCAGGGAGAAGTCCTGGGCCGCGATGCCCTCGACGCCGGAGAAGCTGCGCTTCTCGCGCTGGGCGTCACGGTCGATGAGGTAGTCGTTGGACCTGTTCGCGACCGTGCGGAAGGTACCCGGGATGTTGCGGGAGTGGATCCCGTCGCCGCGGCGCATCGACTCCAGCTCGTCGTCACGCAGGTCGCGGGTGGGGTGGTAGTTGATGCTCCACGCCCAGCAGGTCTCGTCGTCGATCGGTACCCAGGCGTGGGCGCCCAGCGGGTTGTGAGTCCCGAACGGAGGGATGATCGTGTACCACGGCATGATCCACTGGGTGATGCGCCAGTAGTAGCGCTCGTCGTCGACGTTACGGCGGGCTCCGATCAGCAGACCGCCTTTGGACTCGATGACCTCGAACTTCGGTCGGGTGTCGGCCTTGAGGTAGGTCAGGCCCTCGGTGCCGGCGTGCATGGGGTCGTCGTCCATGTTGAAGCGGTGCGCGAACGACACGTGGCTGGAGTCGATGCCTCCCTCCATGGCCTGCATGTAGTTGGTCTCCTGCAGGCGCTTGGACACGAACACCTGGGAGCCGGGCAACATCGCCCATTCCAGTTCGGGGAGGTCGGGTCGGTGCTCGGCCGGGCCCATGTAGGTCCACACGACCCCGCCGCGCTCGATGCACGGATAAGCCTTCTGCTTGATCTTCTCCCGGAACCTGCTCTCGGGCGGCTCCGAAGGCATGTCCACACAGTTTCCGTCGACGTCGTACTTCCAGCCGTGGTAAGCGCACCGCAGGCCGCATTCCTCGTTGCGGCCGAAGAACAGTGATGCCGTCCGGTGGCTGCAGAACTCGTCGAGCAGGCCGAGCCTGCCCTCGCTGTCCCGGAATGCGATCAGGCGTTCCCCGAGCAGCTGCACCCGCACCGGGGGGCAGTCCGGCTCCGGGAGCTCCTCGGTCAGCAACGCCGGGATCCAGTAGCGACGTAGCAGGTCGCCCATCTCGGTGCCCCGGTCGGTCCGGATAAGTCGTTCGTTCTGCTCGCGCGTCAGCACGGTGGTGGTTCCTTCCAGCCGGGTGTCAGGACGTCGTGTGGTGGTGAGGACGGACAAGGACGTGCGGGGATCGCGGCCCGTCGCCGAGGGCGAGCCGGGCCAGCATGTCCCCGACACCGTCGAGAGGGACCGTGGCGACGGGGACCCGGTCCAGCCGGGAGTCGCCGCCGGCCAGGGCTGCGATCGCGGCTCCGACCGCCTCCGGCGAGCGCCCGCGGACCCCGTGCACCGAGACGCCGCGACGGATCATGAGGGCGGTGTCGACCGGGACCGCTACGGGCGACTTGGGTGAGGTCAGGACGAGACGGCCGCCGTGGCCGAGCAGCCCCATCGCGGGATCGACGACACCGGGAGCGCCCCCGGTGGTGTCCACCACCAGATCAGGGCGTTCGCTCTCGAGCCGGGCCGGGTCGTCGGTGACGACCGGGACCGCGCCGAGAGTCTCGACGATGCCCAGCCGTTCGGCGTCACAGGGCAGTCCGGTGACGATCACGCGCTCCGCTCCCCCGGCCAGCGCGGCCGCCGCGACCGCCACACCGTGGTATCCGGGGCCGAGGACGACCACGGTCTCGCCGGAGCGCAGCCGGCCCGCACCGAGCGTCCAGTCGAGGGCGTTGGCATAGGGCAGCACCCAGGTCGCCAACTCGTCGCCGAGTGCGTCCGGCAGGTGGTGCAGGACGGCGTTGGCGGGGAGGTGGAGGTACTCGGCGTTGCCGCCGAACAGACCAGGGGCCTCGGCGACCGGCACGGTCCCGATCCGGCGGCCACCACCCCAGATGTCGGTCTCGGGACAGAGCCGGTACGGCCCGGTACGACACGTCGGGCAGGCACCGCACGGCAGGTACTCCTCGACCACCACACGGGACCCCGGCCCGACCTCCCAGCGCCCGGCGGCCCTCTCCCCGACCGCGGCGATCGCCCCGACCACGTGGTGACCGAGAACCGTCGGCTCGGCGACTCCCCTGGCCTGCAGCGCGACGTCGGTGCCGCAGACCCCCGACGCGGCGACCCGCAGCCAGCCGGAGTCCGGGCCGGGCGTGGGCACGGACAGCTCCTGCACTTCGGAGCCGCCGCCGGGCACGGCGACGCTCGCGCGAGCCGTGGCGGGCAGGAACCGTGTCACCTCGCTGAGACCCATGTTTGCCCTTACTATCGCTGTGTGATATCTTGCTATCATCTGACGATACGGACACTAGGGCGTCACCCGACGGGCGTCAACGGAGGGAACGACGATGGCTGCGGCACGAGGCGCAGACAGTGGCCGGAGGGCTCTGGAGGTGCTGTTCGCCTTCACCGAGCAACGACCGGTGCTATCCGTGCGCGAACTCGCCGAGACCCTGGCGATCCCGGTCCCGTCCGTGCATCGCTACGTCTCACTGCTGCGGGACATGGGGTTGCTGGAAGAGGCGTCGCGGGGGCGTTACCACCTGTCGATGCGGGTGGCCGCCCTCGGGCGGTCTGCGCGCCGGGCCGCCCCGATCGTGGACACCGTGGAGCCGCTGATGCGAGGGCTCTCCGAGCGGATCGGGGAGTCGGTGCTGTTGATGCGGCTGGTCCAGGGCGCCCCGGTCTGCATCCACAGGATCGAGACGCCGAGCCGGTTCAGACTGTCCTTCGAGCCGGGCCAGCTGCTGCCGGCCCTCCGCGGCGCGAGCGTCCGCCTGCTCCTCGGATCCCTCGCTCCGGAGGACCGTCGGCGCTATCTGGACCAGGCGCTGGAGTCCGGCGCGCTGCCCCCGGTGAACGGACCGGAGGTCTTCCTCGACGACGTCGAACGCGACGTGGCACGCGGGTGGTCGGTCAGCAACGAGGAGATCGACGAGGGGGTCTGGGCACCTGCTGCAGCGGTGTACGAGGACGGGAACGTCGTCGCCGCGATCTCTGCGCCGTGCCCGGCGTTCCGGGTCGACGAGGTCCGCCGCACCGAGATCATCCAGATGGTCCGTGACGCCGCCTCAGCGGCATCGGACGCGCTCGGACGCTGAGTCTCCGCCGTCGCCGAGACCGTCCCGCAGCGCGCGGGGCTCCTGACCATCGGGCGCTCCACCCACGCCTGAGTCGGTTGCCAGTGCGTCGGGCCGGGCACGGACCGGCACCCCGGAGTGCGTCGGCCGCCACGGGCCGAAGGTCCCCGATCTTCCCTGCCGTCCGATCCTGACCCCGTCCGTCGCGGTGGCCTAGCGTCGCCCCGGTCGGAAGGACGGCAATGGACCGGATGGCTGTGCAGCTGCGGAACGTCATCGTCGCCAGCGACGAGTACCGGCGCGCGGAGGCCGCCGCGCTCGGCGTCGGCCTCACCGAGTCCGCGGCGCTCGGCGAGCTCTACCACCGCGGGCCGCTTCCGCACTGGTGACCCGGCTCGGCGTGGCGTCGGCGAGCGTCACCACACTGCTGGACCGGCTGACGGCGGCCGGATTGGCGCAGCGCGTGCCGCACCCCACCAACCGGCGCAGCGTCCTCGTCGTGCTGACGCCGCGCGGTCGCCAGACGACCGCGGCGATGTTCGCCATGTTCACCGAGGACATCCTGCGCGCGGTGCACTCCGCACAGCCGGAGCACGTCCGCGAGTTCACCGCCGTGCTGGCCCGGATCGCCGCGATGCTGCACCAGCGGGTCGCGGACCCGGCGACCGTCGCCCGGGACCTGACCCGACGGGTGGCGGAGGGCGGTCCCGGCTCGGGCGCCCCGAGCACGGAGCCCGTCTGAGCCCCACCCCGCGGTCAGCAGCTCTCGACCGCCCGGCCGAGGCCGACGACCAGCCGCACCAGGCGCACCAGCGAGCACGGGTGTCCCTCGGGTCGGTCGGCGTGCACGGGATGCTCGCACCGGCCCGCGGGGTCGGCCCGGTGCCCCTCCGCCAGACGGTCGCAGATGAGCCGCCGGTCGGGTGAGGCCAGCAGCACGTCCGCCATATCCAGCATCGCGCGCAGCGGCACGCCACCCGAGCTTCTGCAGATCATTCCCTCGGACACGGGAACCCCTCTCCTCGTGGTCCACCGGTATCGCGGACACCCTCAGCGTAAACTGCGCGGGGCGCGATTCCGGGCACGGTCGGGAACGATTTGTACGGCGACCGGAAAGTACGACGTGACCGCTGCGACCGTAGGATCCGAACTGTGCCGGTCGGGCCGTTACAGGACCTTCGGCCTGCCGAGACAGGAACGGAATACTCTGGCGCGAAGGACCCTGCCGATCCTTTCGTCACCGTTCGGCGCGCTTCCGGGAAAATTGGTCGCACACATGGGTTCCGACCGACCTCTTCGACGCTATCGTTACCCCATGAAAGGTGACGAGAAATCATCGACGGCGTGGCCGGACGATCCGCACGAGTGGCCGACGTTCTCCGATGCGGCATTGCTGCAATGGCTCGACGGTCACGAGATCCGCGACACCGACCTGCTCGACTTCGGTGTGATCACGATGCGGTCCGACGACCGCGTCATCGGCTACAACCGGTACGAGTCCGGTCGGGCCGGTATCCGCGCGGAGCGGGTCCTGGGCCGGGACCTGTTCGTCGACGTCGCGCCGTGCCTGAACAATTTCATGGTCGCCGAGCGGTACCGGACCGACGGCGACCTCGACGAGGAGCTGGACTACGTCTTCACCTTCCGCATGCGTCCGACCCCGGTCCGCCTGCGGCTGCTCGCGGCTGCCGGTGGGCGCCGCCGTTACCTGGCGATCAGGCCGCGATGACCGCGGCCGGCCCGGCGCCCGACGCGGAGACCGAGCTCGAGGACCTGCTGCAGTTCTTCTACCAGTGTCCCGTCGGCCTGGTCGGCGCCCACGACGACGGGCGGGTGCGCCGGGTCAACCCGGCCGCCGTCCGGATGCTCGCCCCCGTACTGCGGCCCGGCGAGGACCTGGACCGGCTCCATCCCGTGCTCGACCGGCTCGCCCCCGGGCTGTCGGCGATGCTGACCACCCGGCCCGACCGGCTCGGGCCGCTGCACCCCGGGACCCGCGTCGTCGTGACTGTCCCGCCGGACGGGGGCTCGCAGGTGGAGCTGCGCTTCGTCCGCGTCGCCGCCGACCACGTCATGGTGGTCACCGCCGACGTCACGGTCGAGCAGCGGCTCGCCCGTCGCACCCTGAAGCTGGCCGCGCGCCTGCGCGACGTCATCGCGGCCACCGAGGCCTACCGGGAGGCCGCGGCCGAGGTCCTCGGCGTCGGGGCCAGCGGAGTGGGCGTCCTGGAGGAGCTGGTCCTGCGCGGCCCGCGCACACCGAGCGCGATCTCCCGCCGGGTGGGGCTGTCCTCCTCCAGCGTCACGGCCGTGGTCGACCAGCTCGAGTCGGCGGGACTCGTCGAGCGGGTCGCCAACCCGGCGGACCGCCGCAGCACGCTGGTGACCCTCGCCCCCGGTGCCTCCGACCGGGTCCGTCCCGTGCTCGACCTGCTCGTCAGCGGCATCGACCGGGTGGCCGAGGGCGCCTCGGCCCACGCCCAGGACGTGGCGGTCACGCTGGAGGCCGTCACCTCGGCGCTGCGCAGCCGCACGGCCGTGCGCGGCGGACAGGTGCCGCGCCCCGTCCGGCCGACGGACGGCTGACGGCCCTCCGCCCGGGTGGGTCGGTGCCGCTGCCGACGCCGTCACCGGACCCGACGGCGCGGGCGGACGGTCCGGACGGCGCGGACCACCGAGTCGAGGTCGGCGTACCGGCCGGAGGGCAGCTCGGCCAGGAGCCGGCGCAGCACACCGGGCGCGCCCCAGGCGTCGGCCTCTGCCAGCACCTGCCAGCGCTGGGCGGGGAACGCCAGCCCGGCCAGCACGGGACCCACGGAGCGGAGCAGGACCTCGGGCGGCTGCGGCGGCACCCGCCGGCCCGACGGCCGCGCCGGGGCCACCGGGGGGCACGGGACAGCGGGCGCACCGTCCGGGAGCTCTCCGGGCACGACGAGGCGCAGCCCATGACCCGTCCCCCGGGCGACCGGCCGGAGGTCGGTCGCGGTCATGCGGCCGCCCCGCCGTCCGGTCCGAACTGCTCACCGGTGCAGGTCGGGTCGTCGCGCAGGTGCCGGTAGCTGCGGCCGGGGCGCAGCAGCGGCCGCCCCGGCTCCGGGTGGGCGGCGACGAGACAGGCCCGGTCCGGGGGGATCGGGGTCCAGCATCGCTCGCACAGACGGATCTCGAGTTCCTTGCGCACGGGCACCTCCGGCCTCGCTCCCCCGCCGGTCGGGAGGACGGTCCCAGGGTGGCCGTCGGACGGGCCCGCCCTCGTGGGCCGGGTGGAGCAGTTCCGCGGGAGATGTCGGCGACGCGGACTACGCGGCTCCGGTGCCTCTCGGGACCGGAGAATCACCGGTCCCGTCGTTCCCCGCCCCGTGTTCCTCCAGGACGGCGGCCAGGACGTCGCGGATCGACACGATCCCCGCGGGGCTCCCGTCCCTGGTGGCCAGCAGGTGCCGGATGCCCGCCTCGAGCATCACCTCGGCCGCCGTCGTGACCGCGGCGGAGACGTCCACCGTGACGATCTCGGTCGTCATCGCGTCCTCGACGACCGTGTCGTCGGGGTCGAGACCCTCGGCGACCGCCGCCACCAGGTCGCGTTCGGAGACGATGCCGACCGCCGAGCGCCGACGCACGGCGAGCAGGACGCCGATCTCGTCGGCGGCCAGGTCACGGGCGGCGTCGCGCAGGCTCCGGTCCCACTCGACCTCGCCCACCGGGGACCGCAGGACACTGCGGACCGCCGGGCCACGGGGCGGCCCCGTCGTCGTGGCGCTCACCGGGCACCGTCCGCGCGTACGACGGCCAGCGGGCACGGCAGCTCGTAGAGCAGCGCCTGGCTCGTCGAGCCGTGCAGCAGCCCGGTCAGTCCGGCCCGCCCCGACGACCCGACGACGAGCAGCTGTGCGGTGCCCGCCCGGGCCAGCAGCGCCGCCCGCGCGGGACCGTGCGCCACGATCCGGCGGACGGGGACGTCGGGGTACTTCTCGGTCCAGCCGGCGAGGGCCTCGGCCAGTACGCGTTCCTGCGCCTGCTCCGCCTCGACGCGGCCGAACCCGCCCCCGCGGTCGTCCACCCGGTCCCCGCCCGCGTCCTGCCAGGCGTGCACGGCGACGAGCGCGGCCCCCGTGGCCGCGGCGTGGTCGAAGGCGAAGGCGAGGGCGGCCTCGCTGAGTTCGGAACCGTCCACCCCGACCACGACCGCACCGGCGGTCCGGGTGGGACCGCGGCGGGGCGGGACGGCCACCACCGGGCAGGGCGCCGACGCCGTCAGGGCCGCGGCCGTGCTCCATCCGAAGGCCTCCAGGGGCTCACCGGTGTGCGGGGCCAGGACGAGCATCACGGCGTCGCGGCTCTGGTCGCGCAGGACCGCGACCGGGTCCCCGGTCAGTGCCCGGCTCTGCACCTCCACCGCGGGCGCGACGATCCGGGCGTGCTCGGCCGCCGCGCTCACGGCGTCCGCACCGGCCCGGTCGAACCGCCGCCCCTGCGCGTGCAGCAGGCGCAGCGGGAGGTGCCGGCTCCCGGCGGCCACCGCGGCCCAGGTGACCGCGGTGCGGTCGCGCGGTGAGCCGTCGACGCCGACGGCGAGGAAGGATCGGGGTGCACTCATGGTCTCCTCCGTGTGGTCCGGTGTGATCCGGTGTGGTCCGGTGGTGTGGGCCCCGGATGCGGCTGCCCGCGTTCACTGCCGCGCGCGTCCGGTCCAGACCGGCTCCACGCGCGCCCAGTCCTCCTCCCACGCCTGCGCGAAACGCCGGCCGGTCCACCGGTAGAGCCCGGCGCCGAGCCCCAGGACCGTCGCCCCGGCCGTGATCGCGACGAGGACGCCGGCGATGACCGCCGCGGCGACCGCGTCGGCCGTGGTGACCGGCGCCGTCACCAGCCGGTCGTCGGCCGTCGTCCAGACCCGGACCCGGTCGCCCGCGTCGCCGGGCAGCTCCGTGCGGGTGGTACCGGTGTGCGGGAGGCCGTCGTGACCGGTCCACCGGACGGTGGCCGGGTAGGGCTGCCCGGAGACGCGGCTCCCGCTCGCCGCGATGTCGTCCACCAGCACCGCCTCGGTCGCCGTCCGCTGCCGGGCCTCGGCCCGCGCCCGGTCGGTCGTCGCCCCGTGCACGCTCGTGACGACCGCCCAGCACCCGGCCGCCGCCAGCACGAGCAGGACCGCCAGCAGCACGGTGCCGGCGTCCTCCAGGTGCTGGGCCCGCCGGCGGGTCCGGTCCGCCGTGGACACCGTGCGCAGGCCCTTCGCCATCGGGCCACCTCCCCGTGTCGTCCCCGCGGACAGCGTGGTCCGGCGGGAGCACACCGGGCAGGGCCGGGCCGCCCGTCCCGGCGGGGCATCGGACATGGCCGGTACGGGACCTTCGGTACTGCTCCGGGCCGGGCGCGACGGACACCGTGGTGGCACGGCCCCGCGGGGCGGCACCACGAGGAGGACCCCATGATCTCGACCATCGACGGGCTCCCGCCGGGCATCGACGGCGTCCGCGTGTCCGGCACCGTCACCCGTGCCGACTACGACGACGTCGTCGCACCGCTGGTCGCGGCGGCGGCGGCCACCGGTCGACGGCTGCGGGTGGTCGCGGTGCTCGACGACTCCTTCACCGGCATCACCCCCGACGCGGTGTGGGAGGACCTCGAGCTCGGCATGCGCGCGCTGCCGCTGTTCGACGGGTGCGCGGTCGTCAGCGACCGGGAGTCCGTCCGGATCGCCTGCCGCGTCGCGGCCGTCGTGGCGCCGTACTCGCTGGCGGTGTTCCCCGAGGCGCAGCAGGACAGCGCCGTGAGCTGGCTGGTGGGCCTGCCGGCCGCCGGGTTCGCGATCGACCTGCGCCCGGACGACGGCATCGCGGTCGTACGCGTCGACCGCCCGCTGCGGGCCGCCGACTTCGACCGGCTGACCCGGGAGATCGAGTCCTGGAGCGCCGCCCACGGCGAGCTCGGCGGGCTGGTGCTGGTGGCGCCCTCGTTCCCGGGCTGGGAGAACATCGAGGGCATGGTCCGGCACCTCACGTTCCTGCTGCGGGAGCACCGGCGCGTGCACCGGATCGCGCTCGCCGTCGACGGACTGCTCCCCACCGTGGCCCCGGCCCTGGCCGGAGCGGTGCTGCACCCGGCCGTGAAGCACTTCGCCCACCGCGACGTCGAGGCCGCGATCGCCTGGGCGGCTGCCGGGCAGCCGGCCGCGGTGGAGTCCTGACACCCGGTGAGCACCGAGCCGGCCGGGATCCGGGAGACCCACACCGGTCTGGTCGTCCTCGCCGGGGACCGGGCGTACAAGGTGAAGAAGGCGGTGCGGACGCCGTACTGCGACTTCGGCAGCGCCGCGCTCCGGCGGCGGGCGCTGGCCCGCGAGCTGGAGCTCAACCGGCGCTTCGCACCCGACGTCTACCTGGGTCTCGGGAGCTTCCGGTCACCGGACGGCGCCACCCCGGAGCCCGTCCTGGTCATGCGGCGGATGCCGGCGGACCGGAGCCTGACCGCGGCGCTGTCGTGCGCCGGCCCGGACGAGCGCGACGAGCTGGTCCGCTCGGTGGCCCGCGCGGTGGCCGACGCCCACCGGCGCGCACCGCGCGGCGACCCCGGCCGGGCCGGGCCGGCAGCGCTCGCGGCGCGCTGGTCGGCCAACCTCACCGAGCTCGGTGAGCTCACCGCCGACCGGGCGGTACGGGATCGGCTGGCCCCGATGCGGACGCTGGCCCGGGACTACCTGGCCGGGCGCACCGAGCTGTTCGGGCTCCGCGAGACCCGGGTGGTCGACGGGCACGGGGACCTGCTCGCCGACGACGTGTACTGCCTCGACGACGGCCCGCGGCTGCTGGACTGCCTCGACTTCGACGACGACCTGCGCCAGGTCGACGTGCTCGACGACGTGGCGACCCTGGCCATGGACCTCGACCACCACGGCATGCCCGGGGCGGCCCGGGCACTCGTCGACGGGTACCGGCGGTGCACCGGCGACGACGCACCGGACTCGCTGCTCCACCACTTCGTGGCCTACCGGGCCGTCGTCCGCGCCAAGGTCGCGGCGCTGCGGGGCCGCCAGGGCGCCGCCGGCGCGGCCGCCGAGGTCGACGCGCTGTCGGCGCTCGGGCTGCGCGGGCTGCAGGCGGGTGCGGTGCGGCTGGCCCTGGTCGGTGGGCCGCCCGGCAGCGGCAAGACCACCCTCGCCGGGGCACTGGCCGCGGCGACCGGCGCCCGGCGGCTGTCGAGCGACCTGATCCGCGACGACCTCGACCGCGGCCGTCCCGGCGACGGTGCCCGCCCGGGCAGCGGCACCGGTGACGACGGCACCGGGGGCGGCACCGTCAGCCGCGGCACCGTGAGCCACGGCACCGGCGGTTACGGCACCGGCCGGTACACACCCGAGCGGGTCGCGGCGGTCTACACCGCCCTGCTCGACGCGGCCGGTCCGCTGCTGGGGCGGGGCGAGTCGGTGGTCCTCGACGCGTCGTGGACCACCGCGGAGCACCGGCTCGCCGCCCGCGCGCTCGCCGCGCGGCACCACGCCGTGTGCGTGGAGCTGCGGTGCGCGGTGGACCCCCGCACCGCCGACGCCCGGATCGCGGCCCGCGGGCCGTCGCCGTCGGACGCCGACGCCACGGTCGCCGCCCGGATGCGGGCCGCCGCCGCCCCGTGGCCGGAGGCGGTCCGGATCGACACCGCGGGCGGCCCCGGCGCCGCGGCCGGAGCTGCCCTGTCGGCGGCCCTGTCGGCGTGGTCCGCGGGCGTCGGGTGCTGAGGGGCCGCGGAGCGGGACACCTCGGCCCCGTCGCCGGGGCGCTCAGCCGCGCAGCCGTATCCGGGCGTCGACCGCCGTCGCCCCCACCCCGCCCCCGCCGTCGGGTCGCAGGACCAGCGGGTTGATCTCCGCCTCCACCACCCGCGGGACGGTCCGCACCAGCCAGCCCCACCGCAGCAGCACGTCGCGGACCGCGGCGCGGCCCTGCGCGGCCAGCCGCGGCCCGAGCGCGGAGTCGGCGACGGCGCCGTCGGCGTCGTCGGGGGAGGCGACGGCGAGCAGGTGGCTCCGTCCGCCGACGGCGTCGGTGGCGCTCCCCCCGGGGCCCACCGTGAGCACCGGTCCGACGACGGCGTCGACGGTCGCTCCGACCAGGACCTCGTCGCCGCCGGACACCATGGGCTGGACCAGGACCCCGCGCAGGGTGTCACCGAACCGGGCCGCGAACCGCCCGACCGCCGCGCGGACCCCCTCCTCGGAGTCCACGTCCAGCACGACACCGCCGGCCGCGGCCTTGTGCAGCAGACCGGTGGCCTCGGCCTTGAGCGCGACCGGTCCCCCGGCGGCCCGCCACCGCTGCACCGCCCCGTCCGCGGTGCGCACCCGCGCCACCGGCGCCGCGGGGATCCCCGCGGCGCCGAGCAGCTCCAGGACCCCGAGCGGGTCGAGCCAGCCCTCGCCGGCTCCCGCGACGGCGGCGTGGGCCCGGGTGGTGTCGGTCCGGAGCAGGGCCGGGACCGGGTCCGCGGCGTGCCGGAGCCAGTGTCCGCGGCGCACCCCGGCAGCGACCGCCGCGGCGGCGGAGGTCACGTCGTCGTGGACCGGGACCCGGTCACGCGGGCGGGAGCCGCCCGGCGCCACGACCACGACCGGCACGGGCTCCCCCGCGGCGTCGCCGATCTCCGCGAGCGGGTCCCCCAGGTCGGTGGGCACCCCGGTGACGACCACGGCGTCCACTCCCGGGTCGTGGGCGACGACGGTGACGGCGCGGGCGAAGGCCCGGGCCCCGACCACGGCGGTCGTGTCGACCGGGCCGCCAACGGCCGCGGTCGCGGGCAGGATGCCGGCCAGCGCGAACCGGGTGCCGGCCTCCATCCGGGCGACCTGCAGCCCGGCGTCGGTGCACGCGTCGGCGGCGAGCACGCCCAGGCCGCCCGCGTTGCTGACGATCCCGACCCGGGGCCCCGCGGGCAGCGGCGCGCTCTGCAGGGTGGCGAGCATCTGGACGGCCTCGCGCGGGTCGCGGGCGAGCAGCAGCCCGGCCTGCCGGTACAGCGCGTCGCGGGCGGTGCGCGGGGTCGCCGTGGCCGCGGTGTGGGACGCCGCGGCCCGCCGCCCGGCGTCGCTGCTCCCCGACGGGATCACCACGACCGGCATCGTGCGCGCGGCCCGCCGCGCGACGGCGGCGAACTCGTGCGGACGCCGGGCGGATTCCAGGTAGAGCACGGCGCCCCGGGTGCGGCCGTCGTGCGCCCACCAGGCGAGCAGGTCGTCGGCCGCGACGTCCAGGGCGTCGCCGGTGCTGACCAGCGAGCTGATCCCGAGTCCCGCGGCGGCCAGCTCGTGGCCCAGCGCGACGGCGATCCCGCCGGACTGGGCGGCCACGCCGATCTCCCCCGCCGGGGCGGTGGCGGCGAACGTGGCGTCGAGGGCGACCCCGGGGGCGGTGTCGACCAGGCCCAGGCAGTTGGGGCCCACGAGACGCATCCGGTGGTGTGCGCAGACCGCGGCGAGCCGGCCGGCGTCGGCGCCGGTGACGCCGGAGGTGAGCACGAGCAGCGCGCCGACCCCGGCCCGGCCGCAGTCCTCGGCGACCGGCACGACGGCGTCGGCCGGGACGCAGAGGACGGCCAGGTCCGGCACGGTGCCGAGCTCGCCGACGGTGCCCGCCCACGGCAGGTCCGGGGCCGGCGTCCCGCGCGGGTTCACCACCGCGAGCGGCCCGCCGAACCCGCCGCGCCGGATCCGGTCCAGCACGGCCCGGCCGACCGTGCCCGGCCGGCGTGAGGCCCCGACGACCGCGACCGAGGCCGGGGCGAGCACCGGGGTCAGCGAGATCGCCGACGCCGCGGAGACCCGGGACCAGTGCGGGTCGTCCGACAGCGGGGTGGGGTCGCCCGTCTCCAGCCGGACGTGGGTGACGGGCCCGTCCGGACGGGTCCGCAGCGGGCGCCCGAGGTCGGTCAGCACCCGCATCATGGGGGCGTTGTCGGAGGCCACCTCCCCGGTCAGCGTGGCGAGACCGGCCGCGGTCGCGGCCCCGGCGAGTGCCTCCATCAGCAGGGTCCCGGCACCGCGGTGGCGCGCCGCGGGGGCGACCAGGACGGCGAACTCGGCGGTGGAGCCGTCCGGGACGGGCACGTAGTGGGCGACGCCGAGCAGCTCCCCCGCCTCGAACACGCCCACCGCGTGACCGGTCGGGGCGAGCACCGAGCGGGCGGTCCGCCGCGGGTCGGCGGCCGAGGCGGACAGGTAGCGGAAGTGCCGGTCGGTCGTGTCGAGACCGGTGTGCAGGGCGGTCACCGCAGGCAGGTCGGACCGGTCCAGCGGCCGGACGACCGCCCGGCGGCCGTCACCCAGCAGGACGTCGTGACCACGGCCGGCGACGGGCTCCGACGGATCCCCCGACCGGGTCGTCGCCGACGCGGGGACGCCCATCAGAACTCCATCACGAGCCGGGCCGGGACCCGCCCGGCGAGGAGGTCGTCGACGGCGGCGTTGACGTCGTCGAGCTTGCGGGTCTCGGTGACCACCCGGGTGCGGCCGCGGGCGTGCAGGTCGAAGACCTCGGCCAGCTCCTCGCGGGTGCCCACGATCGACCCGAGCACGGTCAGCCCGCCCACCACGAGGTCGAAGATCGGCACGGTCAGCGTGCCGTCGGCGGGCAGCGCGACGCACACGAGCCTGCCGCCGCGCCGCAGCGAGCGCAGTGCCTGCCCGAAGGAGTCCGGCGAGGGGGCCAGCGCGACGGCGACGTCGAGCCCGCCCAGGTCGTGGATCGCCTCGACGGGGTCGGTCGTGCGGGCGTCCACCACGGCGTCGGCGCCCAGCCCGGTCGCCAGTGCGAGCTTGGCGTCCTCGACGTCGACGCCGACGACCGAGGCGCCGACCAGCCGGGCGTACTGGACGGCCAGGTGGCCCAGGCCGCCGATGCCGAACACCCCGACCCGTTCGTCGGGGGCGACCCGCGCGTTGCGGATCGCCGCGTAGGTGGTGACCCCGGCGCAGGTCAGCGGAGCGGCTTCGACCGGGGGGATGTCGTCGGGCACCGGCACGGCGAAGCGCTCGTCGACCACCGCGTACTCGGCCCACGCGCCGTCCACCGAGTAGCCGCTGTTGGTCTGGCTCTCGCACAGCGTCTCCCGGCCGCTGACGCAGTAGCGACACCGGCCGCAGGCCGACCCGAGCCACGGGATCGCGACCCGTCGCCCGATCGCCCGGTGGTGGGGACCGTGCACCGACTCCACGACGGTGCCGATGCCCTCGTGCCCGGGGACGAACGGCGGGCGGGGCGTCACCGGCCAGTCCCCGCGCGCGGCGTGGACGTCGGTGTGGCAGATGCCGCTGGCCTCCATCCGGACCAGGACCTGCCCGGGGCCGGGGACCGGCACCGGGATCTCCCGGATCTCCAGGGGCGCTCCCAGTGCGGGGACGACGGCGGCACGCATCGTGTTCACGGCTGCTCCTCGGTCACCGGCGGCGGGCCGGTGGGGCTGCGGCGGAGGGAACTGAGGTCGCGGCCGACGCTAGGTACGGCGCCGGCCGCGGAGCAGGGCCGGAGGGCGCCCGGCGGCCGGGACCTTCGGCGACGGCGGTGACCGCCGCGACGTGCGGGTCCTCGGGCCGCGGGCACCGGGCCGACCGTCCCTGGTCGTGTCCGCGCCCGCGGGCCACGGTGGGGGCGTCCTGGACACACGAGGGAGGACGTCCGATGAGCAGCACGATCACGCGCCGGGCCGGGGCACTGCCCGGCGCACTCACCGAGATGGAACGGATGGTCGACGACTGGTTCCGCGCGTTCCCCGTGCGGCGCCCGGTGTACGCCGGCCGGCTGCGCGAGGAGGCGGCGATCCGCGTCGACGAGTTCGTCGAGGACGGGGCGCTGGTCGTCCGGGCCGAGCTGCCCGGGGTCGACCCCGCCGCCGACGTCTCGGTCACCGTGGCCGACGGCCTGCTGACCGTACGGGCGGAGCGGGGCGGCGAGGAGGAGCGGTCCGAGGACGGCTACCGGAGGCGCGAGCTGTGGCGCGGCACCATGTCGCGCGTGCTCCAGCTGCCCGAGGGTGTGGTCGCCGACGACATCGCGGCGAGCTACACCGACGGCATCCTGGAGATCAGGGTGCCGATGCCCGAACCGCCCGCACCGGCCGAGGCGACGATGATCCCGATCAGTACCGGCTGACCCGGAGCGGTCACGGCACGGCGGCCGGGGCCGGGTCCACGACCCGGTCCCGGCCGCCGTCATGCCTGCGGGAGGGGGCCGGGGGCGGCGTCGCCGACGGTCAGCCGGTGGAACGTCGCCGACTCCGGCGCCGGGTCCCGTCGTCGCGACGCCCGCCCGGCCCGCACGACGGGGCACCCGGCGGGCGGGCGCGCGGGCCACGACGCGTACCGGGCCAGCACGACGAGCCCGGCGGTCCTCGCCTCGTCCCTCAGCACCCGGTCCCAGCCGTCCCTGCGCAGCTCGGCCTCGAGGTCCACCTCGCCGGTCTCGACCGCGATCTCGTCGGTGACCGCGTCGAGCAGGCGCCGCGCCATCGCCGTCCGGGCGGCCCCGTTCGGCGGACCGCCGACCGCCCGGCGTGGCGGCGGGACCACGACGACCAGCCGCAGGTCCCGCCCCGACCGGCGGGCGACGTCGGCGGCCCAGCGGACGTCGTCCGGGTCCAGCTCGTCGCGGCCGACGACCACGATCGGTCCCCGCCTCCGGCCCACCGCCGTCACCGCATCCTCCCGGCCGTGCGCCTGTCCGTGAACCGCGCCCACCGCCCCGCGGCCGTGCCGCGGGCCGGGTCGTCGCCGGGTCACCACCCGGCCTCCGGCGATGCGGGGTGCAGGCAGGCGGGCTCCCGCGCCCGCCGCACGGCCCGGTACGCCTCGTCGGTCCCCCAGACGAGCAGGGGCATCGGCAGGAGGCAGGCGAACACCCACGCCGGGGGCGGCGTGGTCCCGAGCAGGGAGTTCGCGACCGGCAGGAAGATCGCGGCCGCGGCGAAGACGAGTTCGGCGGCGAGGGCACCGAGCAGCAGGCGGTTCGTCGTGATGCCCACGGACCGCAGCGAGGCGCGCCGGGTGCGGGCGGCGAACGCCGTACCGACCTGGCAGGCGACGATCGCCGCGAAGGTCGCGGTGGTGGCCTGCCGGTAGGTGGTGTGCAGCGGCGATCCGGGACCGGTCGCGGCACCGGGGGTCCACCCGCCCTGCACGAGGACGGCCAGGAAGAGCCCGGTCGCGAGCACGGCCGCCACCGGGCCCATCAGGCCCCAGGCCCGCAGGAGCATCTCGCCGGTGATGACGTTCTCGCGCCGCGGGCGCGGTGGCCGGTCCATCAGTCCGGGCTCGGCGGGCTCGCGGCTCAGGGCCAGTGCGGGCAGCAGATCCGTGCCGAGGTCGATCGCGAGGATCTGCAGCACGCCGATCGGCAGCGGAATCAGCCCACCGGAGAGCGCGAACGCCAGGAACGGCACGAGCTCGGGCAGCAGGTGGCCGAAGATGTAGACGACGAACTTGCGCACGTTGTCATAGACCCGCCTGCCCTCCTCGACCCCGGCGACGACGGTCGCGAAGTCGTCGTCGGTCAGCACCAGCGTCGCGGCCTCGCGGGCCACCTCGGTCCCGGACCGGCCCATGGCGACGCCGATGTCGGCGTGCCGCAGTGCGGGCGCGTCGTTCACCCCGTCCCCGGTCATCGCCACGACCTCGCCGCGGGCACGCAGCGCGTCGGCGATGCGCAGCTTGGCCTCCGGCACGGCGCGCGCCACCACCACCTCGCCGGAGCCGGCGAAGAACCGCTCCAGCTCGGGTTCGGTCATGGCGTCCAGGACCGGGCCGTCCACGACCCGGTCGGCGCCGATGCCCACCCGGCGGGCGATCTCGGCGGCCGTGCGCCCGTCGTCGCCGCTGACGACGTGCACCCGGATGCCCGCGTGGTGGCACGACGCGACGGCGGCGGGCGCCTCCGGGCGCGGCGGGTCCAGCAGGCCGACGAGCCCGAGCAGGGTCAGGCCGCTCTCCGCGGCGTCACGCGCGGCGGGGTCGGCGGCGGCGGCGGGGTCGGCGGCGGCGGGGTCGGCCGCGGCGGGGTCGGCGGCGGGGTCGCGGCGGGCCACGGCGAGGACCCGCAGACCCCGCACGGCCATGTCGGCGACCGCCTCCTCGACCGCGGCCCGCCGGTCGGCGGGCAGCACGCAGCGCGCCAGCACCGCGCCGGGGGCGCCCTTGACGTGCAGCACCGGCCCGTCCGGGCCGGGGTCCAGGGTGGACATCAGCATCCGGTGCGGGTCGAAGGCGTGGAGGACCAGCCGTTCGGCGTCGCGCACCCCGGCGTCCACGCCGGCACCGGCGGCCGCCGCCCCCTCCAGCAGGGCGAGCTCGGTCGGGTCCCCCGCGCCGGTGCGCGGGTCGGCCGTGCTGCAGCGCGCCAGCGCCGTCCAGAACGCGGGCCCGGGCGGCGACGCCTCGGGGCCCGGACCGCGGACGTCGACCACCCGCATGGTGCCGGTCGTGAGCGTGCCGGTCTTGTCCGTGCAGATCACCGTGGTCGAGCCGAGGGTCTCCACCGCGGAGAGCCGTTTCACCAGCGCACCGCGGTCGGCCATGGAGCGGACCCCGACGGCCAGCGCCAGGGTGATCGTCGGCAGCAGCCCCTCGGGCACGTTCGCCACGATCAGGCCGACCGCGAGCACCAGGGCCTCGGTGAGCGAGAGCCCGGCCACCACGCCGAGCGGGACGAACGCGACACCGACCCCGACGGCGACCGCCGCGATCAGCCGGGCGACACGGCGGACCTGCCGTTCGAGCGGGCTCTCGTCGGTCGGCCGGGTTCCGGCGAGCGCCGCGATCCGGCCGATCTCGGTGTGCGCCCCGGTGGCGTGCACGACGGCCTCGGCCGCGCCGGCGACGCACCCGGTCCCGCTGAACACCAGGACCGGCGAGTCCAGCGCCCTCGCCGCGGTGTCGGGTGCCGAGGCGTCGCGGACGACGGGGACCGACTCCCCGGTCAGCGCCGACGCGTCGATCTGCAGGCCGCCCGACAGCAGCCGGGCGTCGGCGGGCACCCGGTCACCCTCGGCCAGCAGCATCACGTCGCCGGGCACCAGCTCCGCGGCGGGGACGCTCCGAACCGTCCCGTCACGGCGGACCCGGGCGTGCGGGGGCAGGTAGCGGCCCAGCGCCTCGACGGCCCGGCCCGCGTGGCGCTCCTGCAGGAACGCGAACCCGGCGTTGAGCACGACCACCACCAGGATCGCCGTGCCCAGTTGCGCGGTGCCGGCGACGACGGCGAGCACCGCAGCCACCAGCAGCAGCACCGCCAGCGGGTGGGTCAGCTGCCGTCGCAGTGCCCGCCAGATCGACCGGGCCTCCGCCCGGGCCGGGGTGTTCGGCCCGAACCGGGCGAGCCGCCGCGCCGCGTCGCGCCCGGAGAGCCCGGCCGGTCCGGACCGCAGGTCCCGCAGGAGCCGGGCCGCGGGCTCCCGGGGGTCCGGGACGCCCCCTGCGGGCGGGTGGTCGGCGGGCCCGCCGGTCCCGGGGGCGGGGCCGGCCGGCCGGTACCGGGTGTCGGTCACCGGGGAGTGTCCGTGGCCGCCCCCGCTCCCGTCGCGCCGAGCAGGACCGCCGCCCGGCGCGGGGTGACCACGACGACCGGGCAGCCGGCCCGGCGGACGCACGCGGCGCTGACCGAGCCCAGCACGGCACGGCCCAGCGGTCCGTGCCCGTGGCTGCCCACGACGAGCATGGCGGCCTCCGCCGACTGCGCCACGAGCTCACCGACGACGACACCCTCGAGCAGCTCGCCCTCCACCCGCACCCCCTCGGGCACCGGGATCTCCGCCAGGTCGCTCTCCAGCGCACGTTCCTCGTCCTCACGGACGACCGACCGCACCACGAACACCGGCGCCGGCGGCGCGAACAGCGGCGCCGGGTCCCACACCCGCACCGCCCGTACCCACCGGCCGCTGCGGGCGGCCTCGGCGACCGCCCAGGCGAGCGCCGCCCGGCCGCCCTGCGACCCGTCGGTGCCGACGACGATCTCGTCGTCCCGCACCGTCCTCTCCTGCTCCATGACGCCCTCCTCGTGACGAGGGGCCCAGCGTCCGCGCCCCGGGCCGGCGCCGCGCCGGGCGAACGTCCTGCGGAACCGGGGCCGTCCGGTCCCGCCGCGCCCGGCGTGGCCACGCGGGACCAACGGCCCGCCGGTCGCGGGGCCTTCGCGGGTGGGCCCGGCCGCCGTCCCCCGGCAGGGTCGCCGAGGACCTCCGCAGCCTCCCGGCACGCCGGCGACGACCGCCGGGGCCGTGCTCCGGCGGCCGTGACCGACGACCCGAGGAGAAGCCGTGCACGTACAGATCGTGGTGGAGTCGCTGTTCGGCACCACGCGCGCCGTGGCCGAGGCCGTCGCCGACGGCCTGCTCGCCCGGGGGTGCGACGTCGACGTCGACCCGCCCACCCCCTCGACACCGCTGCGGCCGGGTGAGCTGCTCGTGGTGCTGGGTCCGACGCACGCGTTCGGCATGACCCGGCCCGCGACGCGCGAGGACGCCGTCCGGCAGGGCGCCACCGCTCCCCCGTCGGACGGGATCCGTGAGTGGCTCGACCGGTTGCCCGACGCCGGCCCGGACGCACCGGCGACCGTCTGCGCCGACACCCGGGTCTCGCGATGGGTGCCGGGGTCGGCGGCCCACGCCGCGGCGCGGGTGCTGGGCCGCCGCGGCTACCGTTCCGCAGGCGCCCCCCGGTCGTTCCTGGTGCGCGGCAACGGACCGCTGCGGCCCGGCGAGCTGGAGCGCGCCCGCGAGTGGGGGGCCGCGCTGCTGCCGGCGACGACCCGTGCGGACGGCGCCCGGTGAGCGGGCGGCCGGTGGTCGTCGGCGTCATCGGGGCACCGTCGTCGCACGCGACGGCCCGATGGGCGGCCCGAGAGGCCCTGGCGCGCCACCGGGTGCTGCGGATCGTGCACGCCGCGGACTACGACACCGGCGACGTGCCGGCCTGGCACCGGCACGCCCGCCTGGTGCTGTCGCGTGCGGCGGCGACCGCCCGCGGTGCCGCCCCCGGGGTGGTGCTGGAGACCGTGCTCGTCGAGCAGCCGCCCGTCGCTGCGCTGGAGGCCGAGGCTCTCGGCGCCGAGTTGCTGGTGCTCGGGGCGGTCGGCTCGGGGCACCCGGCGGACGGACCGGCCGATCCGGTCCTGCGCCGGGTCCTGGACCGGGTGCGGGTGCCGGTCGCCGTCGTCCACGCCTCGACGGCCGAGGGCACCGGCCCGGTCGTGGTCGGTCTGGAGTACCCGCGCACCGACGCGGAGCTGCTGCACGACGCCCACGCCTGCGCCCGCCGCCGCGGCGGCGTGCTGCGGATCGTGCACGCGCTGCGCCCGGGGCACGGCTCCGCTCCGGCCGTCACCGCGGTGTTCGCCGAACTCGCCCGGCACTGGGACGAGCGCTCGGACGCGGTGGACGTCGAGCTCGAGGTCGTCGACGACCGTCCCCTGCCGGCGCTGCTCCGGGCCGCCGAGCACGCCGGCCTGCTGGTCGTCGGGGCACGGCCGCACGTGGGCGGGCTGCTCCGGCGTTCCACCCCGGAGGAGCTGGCGTGTCTGGCCGCGTGCCCGGTGCTGGTGCGCCCCGTCGGGCCGGCGCCCGGTCGCGACGCTCAGGGGGCCAGCACCGCGGACAGTGCGCGCCGGGGGGTGGCGGGCAGCTCGCGCTCGTCGACCGGGTAGCCGAGCCGCACGATCAGCTGCGGGTGGGCGTCGACGTGCAGGACGTCGCGGGCCAGCACCGACCGCGTCGCCGACAGCTCGAGCGCCTGGCTCAGCGGCGCGGTCGCCAGGCCCGCACGCACCGCGGTGAGCAGCACGGCGCTGGTCGCCTCGCCCGCCCGCAGCCGGTCCTCGGGTCCGTCGCCGCGGGTGCAGAGCACGGCGAGCACGCCCCCGTCGGCCGGTCCCGCCGTCGAGCCGGTCAGCCGGCCGGCCGGGAAGGCCCGGTTGGGACCGGTCCCGCGCGGGGCGGGCCGGGTCGGCCGGGCCCATGCGGGGACCCCGTCGTGCGCGCCGGCGTAGCGGTGCGACCAGGTCATCAGCTCGGCCAGGTAGCCGGGGCGGCAGCGCTGCTGGTCGGCCGCGCGCGCCAGGACGGTGTCGAGCTCGGCCCGCCGGGCCTGCCCGGCCACCGGCAGCAGCAGCGCGCCGTGGCGCCGCGCGGCCGCCGTCACCGTCTCCAGCACGGCGGCGGGCACCGGGCGGTCGTCGTAGCGCCGCCGGTCGGTGCGCCGGCGCTGCAACGCGGGCCACAGGTCCGCCTCGGCGGCGTCGGCGGGACCGTCGACGGCCGTGACCACGGCGAGCAGGTCCGTGTCCTCCGGGTCGGGCAGGCGCACCGTGCGCACCCCCGTCCCGGCCGCGGCGAGTGCGACGTGCAGGTGGTGCAGGCAGGCCCCGCAGCTGACGAGCAGGTCGCGGCGGTCCGGGTCGGTCTCGTACAGCCGCCGCAGGGGGTCGGCGGACAGGGCGGCCTCGGCCGCGCCCACCCGCCAGCGCCAGGGCTGGCTGTTGTGCAGCGAGGGGGCCCGCAGGGCCCAGCCGACGGCGTCGAGCATCGTCGGGCCGGGCCCGTCCGGGCGGTCCGGGACGTCCATCGGGCCGGGTCAGCTCGTCAGGTGCGCCCGCGCGCCGGTGGACTGCTCGATGTCGAACACCGTGGACTCGAACAGCCGGTGCTGCAGGTCGGCCAGCGCCCGGGCGACGGCCAGCTCCGCCCCGATCTCCGGGACCTCCCGGTCCCGCGGGTGCCGATGGGCCTCACCGGTGCCCACCAGCCGGGTGTCGTCGCGCGTGGTCAGCCGGGCGGTCGCCCGCGTCCGGCCCGGCTCCTCGCTGATGTCGATCGTGACCGTCCACTGCTCGGCGTAGCTCATCGGGGTCTCCTCCTCCACGGCCGGAACTCGACGACCGGCCTCCACCACGGTGTCGGGACGCGGCCCCGGGGCCCAGGGCCGTGCGCCCCGCCCGCGGGGGGCCACAGGCCCCGGGCCGGCTCCCCCTCCGGTGCCCCGGGCCGGGCGCGCAGCCGCACCGACCCCCCGGGACGCAGGATCCGCCGCGTCGTGCCGCACCGCACCGTGATCGGGTCGCCGGGGCCGCACGCCGCGCGGACCAGCACCTCGCGGCCGCGCACCCGGACGTCGACCACGAGGTCGCGGTAGCGGATCTCGAAGGACAGCCGGCCGGAGTCGCGCGGCCAGTGCGGGTTGAACCACAGGGCGCCGTCGCGCACCTCGACCCCGGCGAAGCAGCGCTGGAGCAGGTCGACCGACCCGGCCATCGCGCCGAGGTGCACGCCCTCGGCGGTGGTGCCGCCCTGGACGTCGGCGAGGTCGCTGCGCACGGCCCGCCGGAAGTGGTCGAGGGCGTCCTCGCGGTGCGCGCGGGCCAGCACCCAGGCGTGCACCAGGGAGCTGAGCGTGGACCCGTGCACGGTGCGGGCGAGGTGGTGGTCGATCGTGCGCCGGACGGCGTCGGCCGGGAGCCGGTAGCCCAGCCCGTGCAGCAGCTCACGCAGCTCGTCGGTGGACAGCAGGTAGAACAGCATGAGTACGTCGGCCTGCTTGGTGACCTGGTAGTCGTCGACCGACCGGCCCTCGGCCTCCAGGATGCGGTCCAGCCGCTGCAGGTCGCCGTAGCGGCGGCGGTAGTGCTCCCAGTCCAGCTCGGGCAGCGCGCTCGCGCCCTCGAACTGCTCCAGCACGCCGTCGGCGCGGATCGGGACGTAGGACCGCCGGGTGCGGTCCGCCCAGGACCGCAGCTCCCGGTCGGTGAGGCCGAGCTGTTCGAGCAGCTCGTCGCGGCGCCGGACCGGGATCAGGTCGAGGCACTCGCGGGCCCGCCGCCAGAGCCACACCGCCATCACCGTGGTGTAGGTGTTGTCGTCGACGCCGGGGCGGTCGGCACCCGGGTAGCGGGTGGAGAACTCGTCGGGCCCCATCACCCCGCGGATGCGGTAGCGGCCCCGCTCCGGGTCGAGCTCCGACAGCTCCGCGAGGTAGCGCGCCACCTCCAGCATCACCTCCGCGCCGTGCGCGGCCAGGAAGTCGCGGTCACCGGTCGCCTGCACGTAGTGCCACACGTTGTAGGCCACGGCCAGGCCGACGTGCTTCTGCAGGGCGCTGACGTCGGGCAGCCAGCGGCCCGACAGCGGGTTGAGGTGCAGGCTCTGGCTCTCCTCGCGGCCGTCGCTGCCGGACTGCCACGGGAACATGGCGCCCCGCCGGCCGGTCGCCCGGGCGGCCCGGCGGGCGGCGTCGAGTCGGCGGACCCGGTAGTGCAGCAGGGCCCGGGTCACCTCGGGCATCCGCAGGGTCAGCACCGGGAGCACGAACAGCTCGTCCCAGAACACGTGGCCGCGGTAGGCCTCGCCGTGCAGGCCCCGTGCGGGCACACCGGCGTCGACGTCGAGGGCGTGCAGGGACACGGCCTGGAGCACGTGGAACAACCCCAGCCGCAGGTCGCGCGCGGTGTCCGGGGCGTCGGGCACACCGGTGCCCGCCAGGTCGAAGCGGAACCGCCGCCACACGTGCCGCCAGCTCACGGCCTGCTCCTCGAGCAGCGCGGGGACGTCGGGGGCGTCGGTGAGCAGGTCGAGCGCGGTGGTCGCCGGGTCGGCGATGGCGACGTCACGGGAGGTCACCAGCGTCACGACGGTCTCGACCCGGACGGCGGACCCGCGGGGCACGTCGAGCACGTGGTCGTACCCGACGGCGTCGCCGGTGCGCACCACGGACGCGGCGGCGCTGTCCGGCCGGACGCGCGTCCGGGCCGCGACCGCGACACGGACGTCGGACCGGGAGGTCCGCGTCGTCAGCAGCACGGTCCCGGGCCGGGGTGCGTCGACCCGCTCGGTGTGCAGGTGGTGCGCGGCCAGGCCCCGGTACCGCGCGACGCCGGTGTTGCCGACCGCCCCGTCGATCCGGGAGCGGACGCGCAGCCGCCCCGACCAGTTCTCCGCGACGACGGTGGTCTCGGTCGCGGCGACGTGCCTGCGGGTGCGGTGGACCAGGCGCCGCTCGTGCAGTGCGGTGCGCCTGCCCTCGGCGTCGACGTAGCGGACGAGCCGGGTCAGCACGCCGTGGCGCAGGTCGAGCAGGGCCCGGTTCTCCAGCAGCGCGGCGGGGGCGAACGGGTCGACGTCGGTCCCGTCCGGTCCGGCCCGCAGCCACGTCCAGTCCGGCAGGGCGACCATGCTCTCGTTCTCCACGACCCGGTCGCCGAGGGTGTCGACGAGCCGGTTGTAGACGCCCGCGGCGTAGGTGCCCGGGTAGTGCGGGCCGCCGGCGGAGGCCGCGGCGGCCGCCCCGCGGACCGCCTGGTAGCCGTTGCCGAGCGTGCACAGCGCCTCCCGCCGGCCCTCGTCGGCCGGGTCGAAGCCGTGGAAGCAGACCGACCAGCCGTCGCCCGTCGGCCCGCAGGCGGGGCAGTCGGTCGCCACCGGCGACTCAGTGCGCACCGCGGCGCGCGGCGTCGAGGAGCAGCCGTCGTTCGGCCGCGCCGAGCGCCCGCCGCACCGCGCCGACGGCGTCCGGGTCGACCGAGACCGCCGTGATCCCTGCCTCGACGAGGTGCCGGACGAATGCGGGGTCGCGGCTGGGTGCCTGGCCGCACAGCGAGCTGGGCACGCCCGACAGGGCCGCGAGCTCCACGATCGCCGTGATCGCGGCCAGCACCGCCGGGTCGGACTCGTCGTAGAGCTCGGCGAGCCGCTCGGAGTCCCGGTCGACGCCGAGGACGAGCTGGGTGAGGTCGTTGCTGCCGATCGACACGCCGTCGATCCCGGCCGCGACGTACTCGGGCAGCCAGTGCACGACCGACGGCACCTCGGCGGTCAGCCACCGCTGCAGGAGCCGGTCGCGGCCCGTCTCGGCGCCGTCGACGACGTCGAGCACCGCGGCGAGCTCCCAGCGGGTCCGCACGAACGGCAGCATGAGGTGGACGTTCGGGCAGCGCTCCCTGACCCGGGCGAGCATCCGCAGCTCGAGCCGGAACAGCTCCGGCTCCCGCAGGTAGCGGTAGGCGCCGCGGAAGCCGATCATCGGGTTCCGTTCGACCGGCTCGTGGTCGGCGCCGCCGGTGAGCAGGCGGAACTCGTTGCTGCGCAGGTCGGCCGCCCGGTAGAGGACCGGCCGTGGACGGAACGCCTCGCCGACCTCCCCGACGGCCCCGGCCATCGCGGTGACGAACTCCTCGGCGTCGCCCGCGGCGATCATCGCGAGCGGGTGGCGGCCGCGCAGCGCGTCGGTCAGCGCGATCTCGGCGCGCAGCAGCCCGACGCCGTCGACGGGGAGGGCGGCGGCGCGCCGCGCCGCCTGCGGGGTCGCCACGTTCACGTGCACCTCGGTGGCGAGCGGCTCCGGCGGGGCCGCAGCGGCGTGGCGGGCGACGGCGGCCGTGGCCGGCCGGGCCGTGCCGGCCGACACCGCGCCGGCCGACACCGTGCCGGTGCCCCCGTCGACGGTGACCAGGCGGCCTGGGGTGATGTCGGTGGTGGCCGTCCGGCTGCCGACCACGCAGGGGATGCCCAGCTCGCGGGCGACGATGGCGGCGTGGCAGGTGACGCCCCCGTGGTCGGTCACCACCGCGGCCGCGCGGCGCAGCGTCGGCAGCCAGTCCGGGTCGGTCCGCGGGGCGACGAGGACGTCGCCGGTCGTCAGCTGCGCCCCGTCCGCCGGTGAGGACAGGATCCGCGCGGGACCGCTGCGGCGACCCGGTGCCGCCGCGACGCCGGTGACCAGGACGGCGCCGGCGGCCGCCCGGCCCCCGGCGCCGTGGTTGCCGGTCCCGGGAGTGGTGGTCACCGGGCGGGCCTGCACCAGGTAGAGGGTGTCGCCCTCCAGTGCCCACTCGACGTCCTGCGGGGCGCCGAAGTGCTCCTGCACCCGCTGCGCGAGCCGGGCCACCGCGGCCGCCTGTTCCGGGGTCAGGACGCGGGCCGACGCCCGGTCCGGGTCGAGGGCGACGGAGCGGTCGTGGCCGTCGGGTCCGGGTACGACGGCGTGGGACTGCACCCCGACGTGCTCGAACACCGGCTCCAGGCCGGGCAGCGAGAACACGGAGGTGTCGGGCTCGACGAGGCCCCCGACCACGACCTCGCCCAGCCCCAGCGCGGCCTCGACGACGACCCGGTCGGTACGGCCGGTCACCGGGTCGGCGGTGAACGCCACCCCGGCGCAGTCGGACTCGACCATCCGCTGCACGACGACCGCGACCGCCGGTGGGCCCGTCAGGCCGCGACCGGCGCGGTAGGCGAGCGCGCGCGGTGCGAAAGCCGACGCCCAGCAGTCGACGACGCGACGGTCGAGCTCGTCCTCGCCCCGGACGTGGGTGAAGCTGGAGTGGATCCCGGCGAAGGAGTGCGCCCCGCTGTCCTCACCGATCGCCGACGACCGGACCGCGACCGCAACCGGGCCGGGCCCGTCCGCCAGTGCGGCGTAGGCGCGGTGGATCTCCGCGGCCAGCTCGGGCGGCGGGCCGGCGGCGCGGACGAGCTCCTGCAGGCGCACGCAGTCCGGCCCCGTGTCGTCCCGGGACTCGTCGGCCCCCACCCGCGCCAGCAGCCGGTCGAAGCGCTCGTCCAGGGCGTCCAGCACCCCGCCCACCCGCATCGCCTCGCGGTAGGCGGGGGCCGTCACCACGAAACCGGGCGGGACGGCGAATCCGGCCGCGATCAGGTCGCCGAGACCGGCGGCCTTGCCGCCGACGGTGGCCGCGTCGGCCCGGCCGAGCCCGGCGAGCGGCCGGACGCCCGGCCCGCCGGTCGCGCCGGGCGCGACCCGGGTGCCCTCAGCCGCGGTCACGGCTCGCCATCCCGGCGTGCTCACGCCAGCGCTCCTCGGACTGCAGGGAACCGCGCGCGACCTCGCGCAGCACGTCGTGGCGCGACAGCAGCCCCACGCAGCGCCCACCGGACTCGACGGGGAGCGCCCGCAGGCCGTTCTCCAGCATCCGGGCCACGGTGAGGGCCAGGTCGTCGTCGGGACCGGCGGTGAACGGGTGGTGGGTCATCACGGCGGCGACGACCTCCTCCGGGTCGATCTCCCCCGGGTCGCCGCCGACCGGCACCCGGCCGGCCAGCAGGTCCGACTCGCTGACCACACCGACCACCCGGTCCTCGGCATCGACCACCGGGGACGAGGCGTGGCCCCGGCCCACGAGCACGTGGGCCGCGACCGCGATCGGGGTGTCCGCCCGGACCGTGGTCACCCCGGTCCGCATGACGTCTCGGACGTGCATGGCTGCCTCCTCGTCTCGGTGCACGCGGGCACGGGCCCGCGGCCCACCCAGCCTCTCCGGCACCACCCGCCCCGGCCAGGGCCGGAGTGCTCGGGGCACGGCACCACCGTCCCGACCGCGATGCGGGACCAACGGCCCTGGCAGGACGCGTCGGGCCGGGGTGCGGTGGGCCCTCCGATCCGCCGAGCCGACCGGAGGAGCTCCGTGGCCCCGAGCTGTCCGACCCTGTTCCCGCACGCACCCGCCGCGGTCGTCCCCGCGGCCGTCGCCCGCCTCCGGCCCGAGTTCCCGGGACGGAGGGTCCTCGCCGTCGTCCGCCGGTCGCTGGCCGACCTCGCCGGGGCACCCGTCCCGGCGCTGCCCGAGCTCGTGGAGCGGCTCGCGCGTCAGCGCCTGCTCGACGGGGAGGGCTGACCCTCCGGGACGCCCCGGCCGGTCCGCCGGCGACGTCCACCGTCGAGCCGGACGGCTCCCGGGCGGGTGCCGTCCGGTACCCCGGCCGCGGGACCTACGGGCCTGGTGGCGCCGGGCCGGCGCTGGGCAGGGTCGCACCGTCGCCGGTCGCGGCGGCGGAAGGCGCGCAGCTCCCGGGACCCGGGCCGAGCGGAGGGGACGACGATGTTGAGCGAGGGCGAACGACGGCGGCTGGTCCGGATCGAACACGAGCTGACGGCGGAGGCCCCCCGGCTCGCCCGCCGGCTCCGGAACCCGTCACGCCTGCGGGTGTGGCTGCTCCCGGCGGCGGCCGCGACGCTCGGCCTGGTCGCGGCGGTGGGTCTGCTCGCGCTCGGCCGGCCCGGCGACGCCCTCGTGCTCGGCGCCCTGGGCTGCTGGCCGGTGTACCGCCTGCTGGAGCGCCGACGCGTGTGGCACCGGCTGCGGACCCGGTTCCGGGCCCGCTCCGGCGGTGGGGGGAGCACGTCGCGCAGCACCTGAGCTTCCGCCTACCGGTGCAGGGTGTGGCCGGGCGGGACCCCGTAGACGGCGCGGTAGGCGACGGCGAACCGGCCGGGGTGGCCGAACCCCCAGCGGGCCGCCACCGCGGCGACGGTCGTGCCGTCGGCAGGATCGGCCGCGAGGAGATCCCGGTGGGCGTGGCTCAGCCGGACCTGGCGCAGGTAGGCGGTCGGGGTCTGGTCGCGGTGGCGGCGGAACGCCGCCTGCAGCGCCCGCACCCCGACCCCGGCTCGCTCGGCGATGTCCTCCATGCTGACCGGCTCGTGGGCGTGCGCGTCGAGCAGGGCCATCGCCCGGCGCAGCGCGGCCGGGCCGGTCCGGCCCGGCGGCCGGTGGGGGTCGGCGAGCAGGTCCTGGGCCGTGTTCGGGAACGCGGCGAGCGCGGCCAGCGACAGCTCGTGGATCGCCTGGGCTCTGACCAGGACGTGCTCGGTCAGCCCGTCCGGGCCGAGGAGCACCTGCGCGGCCACCCGGCGCAGGGTCCCGCCCCAGTGACCGGCCAGCACGGGAGACACCGGCTCCGCACCGTGGAAGCGCAGCCCGCCCGGCGCGATCCCGGTGACGTCCGCGGCGACCCGGCCGAGCGTGGTCAGGGCGATGCGCACGAGACGTACCGACTTGTCGGAGGACCGGATGCGGCGGTCGTGCCCGGGGGCCAGCAGGAACGCGTCCCCGGCGGCCAGGCGGCGGGTACTCCGTCCGTCGTCGATCTCGTAGGCACCGGAGACCAGCTGCCCGATGACGACGCTGTCCTCGTCCGGCTCGTAGCCGACGCGGAGCAGGCCACCGTAGTGGATCCGGTCGATGCCGACGGGTCCCAGACCTGCGCCGGTCCCGGCGAGCTCGAACGAGGTCAGGTCGAGGACGAAGCGCCGGGCAGGGCCGGACAGGCGTGGGTGGTGCCCCGTGTAGCCGAGTGCGCGCACCAGCTCCCGGGCCCGGTCGAGGTCGGTGGTGGTGATCGACGTCCGAGCCTGCGACCACCGGTCGCGTCGGTGACGCGGCGCGCTGCGGACCATGCCGTCTCCTCGGTGCACGGAGGCCCGCGACACTGCCGTCCTGCACCCGAGGACGCAAGCGACGTCGTCGCCGGAGGCCGGGACCCGGTTCCCGGACGGCGAACGAACACCGCGGTCCGCCGACCGAAACAGGGCGGGGCAGCGCGCCGCGGTCGGCGGCCCGTACCCGGTTCTGGGGATGCGCGGGCCGCGGACCTCGGGCAGGGTCACTGCCCTCGCGCGCCCGGCAGCCCGGCCCGGCGACGCCGGCGCCCAGTGGCGGGAGGCTCCCGAGCGATGGTCTGTGATCTGCGGGACGCGACCGGCGTCCGGCACCCGACACCCGCCACCGGGTCGCCTCCCGACCGGGCCGGAGGGGTCCCCGACGTGGCCGGGGGCCTCGACCCGGCCGTCGAGCGGGCCGGGGCCCTGACCGCGAACCCGCACGCCCACCTGGTCCCACGGCTGTCCGCGCTCGGGTTCGGGCTCGCCTCCCTGGCGAGCCGGCTCGACGGACGGCACCGGGGCCGCGCGATGGCGCTGGTCCACGAGCTGGACGAGATCGTCCGGGTGGCGCGCGACGGCGCGGTGGGCGCGTCGAGGGCCCGCCCCGGCGGGCTCGAGCTGCTGGGGTACCTGGGCGAGCTCACCGCCCGCGCGGGCGAGGTCGGCGGCGCGCGGGCGCTCTTCTCGGCGGTGGGCCCGGTCGGCTCCGTGCCCGAGCCCGTCTCGGTGCACCTGCGGGCGGTCCTCGTGGAGGCGCTCACGAACGTGGTCCGCCACGCGGGGGCGGGCACGTTGTCGGTGGTGCTCCGGACCGGCGACGAGCTGACGCTGACCGTCGCCGACGACGGCGTCGGGATCCCCGAGAACCCGGCGGGCGGGATCGGGCTGGTCGTGATGGCCGCCCGGGCCCGCGTGCTGGGCGGACGGTTCCACGCCGGCCCCGGCGGCGCCTGCGGGACCGTCGTCCGGTGGCACGTGCCGCTCACCCGGCACGGCGGGTCGAGGACCGGCCCGCAGGCGGACCCGCACGGGCGGCGGGACGGCGGTCCCGTCGCGTGACCTCCGCCCCTGGGGAGCGGGGCGGGCCGGGTCGACACTCGCCGCCCGGGCCGTCGGGACGGCCCCACGACGACGGAGGATCCTCGATGAACGACCACCTGCTCACCGCCGACTCGCCCCGGGCGGACACCTACCGGGTGCGCGTCTCGGGTGTCTTCGACACCGCGGCCGGCGCCCACCTGCTGCGCCAGCTCGACGCGTGGGCCCACCACGTCGACACCCACGGCGGGACGACGCGGACCGTCGTCGCCGACCTCACCGGGGTCACGGCCGCCTCCCTCGCCGGTCTGAAGGCGATCCCGCACGCCGAGCGGACCGTGGGTCGGCGGGGGTGCGTGTTCGGTGTCGTCGGCGCCGACCACCTGCTCGGACGTGTCCCCGCCGCGGCACGGCCGCTGCTCCGGCCGGGCCACGGGGCCCAGGTCCCCGGTCCGGCGTCGCCCCGGCCCGCTTCGGGTACCCGGGGGCCGGTCCCCGCAGCGGGGGCGTGAACCGGGCGGTCCCGTCGCCGTCGGCGCTCCACGGACCGGGACCTCCGGCCCCGGCCACCGGGGCCGGTCGCACCTGCCCGGAGGACCGTCGGGGACCGCACGCTCGGTGGACACACGGCACCCGCCGGACCCGGACCTCCCCTCCGGCGCGAGGCACACACCGAGGGAGCGGACCGTGACCCGTCAGCCGAGGTTCTCCCGACGGCACCTGCTCGGTCTCGCCGCGGCCGCGGGTGTGGCCGGTGGCGTCGCCGCCTGCACGGGCCCGCCGCGACCCGGCCCGGCCGGGCCTGCGGCCGGGCCCCCCTTCGCCGACCCGCCGGAGCGCAGGGCGCGCGGCGGCCTCCTCACGGGCACGCTGACGGCGGGCACCGGGGTCGACCTCGCCGGCGTCGCCGGTGCCGGCCTCGGCTACGACGGGACCTCCCCGGGCCCGACCTTGCGCCTGCGCCCCGGCGACGAGATCGCGCTGCGGCTGCACAACGGACTCGACACCCCGACGAACCTGCACACGCACGGGCTGCGGGTACCGCCGGACCCGGGCGGCGACGACCCGTTCCGCACGGTCGGCCCCGGCGAGACCGCGGACTACCGGATCCGGGTCCCGCGCGACCATCCCGCGGGCACGTTCTGGTACCACCCGCACCACCACGGGACGGTGGCCGACCAGGTGTTCGCCGGTCTCGTCGGGGCGATCGTGGTCGAGGGCGGACCGAACCTGGGCACGGCGGAGGACCACGTCCTCGTCGTGACCGACACGACGGTGGGCGACGACGGCCGGGTCGCCGCGGCCGGTCCGATGGACCGGGTCGCCGGCCGGGAGGGCGAGCTCGTGCTGGTCAACGGGCTGCTGCGGCCGGTGCTGGCCGGGGCCCCGCAGCGCTCGCAGCGGTGGCGGCTGGTCAACGCGACCTGCTCGCGGGTGTTCGACGTGTCGCTGGACGGGCAGGACCTCGTCCACGTCGCGACCGACGGGGTGTTCCTCCCCCGGCCGGTCGCCCGCGACCGGGTACGGCTCGCGCCGGGCAACCGTGCCGACGTCGTCGTGCGCCCCCCGGACGCCCCCGGCGACGTCGACCTGCTCGCCGCGGACGTCGACCGCGGCGGCATGGGAGGGATGGGCGGCACGGGGATGGGTGGCACGGCAGGCACGACCGGCACCGGGCCCGTCGTGCTCGCCACGCTGCGCGTCACGGGGGCCGCGGCCCCGACCCCGCCGCCCCCGGCGGTGCTGTCCGCGCCGGTCGTGCCACCGGGTCCCCCGGACCGGACACGCGTGCTGACCCTGACCGCGCCGATGGGCGGCGGGGGCATGGGCTTCGGGATCGACGGTCGCGGGTTCGACCCGGCCCGTGACGACCTCGTCGTCGCCCCCGGGACCGTGGAGGAGTGGGTGGTCGAGAACCCGGGGACCATGCTGCACCCGCTGCACCTGCACACCTGGCCGATGACGGTGCTCGACGCCGCGGGCTCGGACGGCGCGGTGCGGGACGTCGTGACGGTGCCCGCCGGTGGCCGGGTGGTGCTGCGGGTGGCGTTCACCGGCGCGACCGGCCGGACCGTCCTGCACTGCCACGTCCTGGACCACGAGGACGCCGGGATGATGGCGACGGTCCGGGTCGGGGGCGCCGGGACCCCGTAGCGGGACCTTCGGCCGGGCGCCGACGGTCTTCCGGATCTGCCCGCGGACGCGCACCCCTGCGACGGTCGCCGGGACGGCGCCCCGAGGAGGACCACCCATGCTGCGGCTCATCGACGACCTGCCCGAGGGGACGGTGGGGGTGGCTGCGAGCGGGGTGGTGACCCTCGCCGACCTGGTGGACGGCCTGGCCCCGGTGCTGAACGCCGTCGCCGGTCCGGTGCCGCTGCTGCTGCAGGTCGCCGACACCACCGACACGGCGGTGCCCGGGGCGTCCGCGCCGCGGCGGGTCCCGCGGCTGGCCCGCATCGGGTCCTGCGCCGTGCTGGCCGCGCCGGACACCCACGCGACCGCCCGCCGGATCGCGTCGTCGCTGCGGCCCGTGCGGGTGCGGGTGTTCGCCCCGGAGGAGCGCGCCGCCGCCCTGACCTGGCTGACCGGCGGATCGGCCGGACCGGTCCGCGAGACCGCGCTGCTGCGCGCGTGAGCCCCGTGGCGGGTGACGTGTCCCCGGTCGCGCCACCGCTCCACCCGTGGGCGCAGGACGCGGTCGCGGTCGCGGAGCAGCTGGGGACCGACCCCGACGAGGGGCTCGGCGGGGCAGCGGTCGCCGACCGGGCGGTCGCGGACGCCGACCGGCCCTCCCCCGGGCTGGACCGCAGCCTCGCCGCCTCGGTCCTCGCCCAGCTGCGGGAGACCATGATCCTGGTGCTGCTGGGCGCGGCGGCGCTGAGCGTGGCCGTCGGTGACGCCGGCGACGCGGCCGTCATCGTGCTGGTCGTCGTCCTGAACACGACGGTCGGCGTCGCGCAGGAACGTCGCGCCACCGGGGCCGTGGCGGCGCTGCGGGCGCAGGCCGCACCGCGGGCGACGGTGGTCCGCGACGGGCACCGTCACGAGGTGCCCGCGGCCGAGGTCGTCGTCGGTGACCTGCTCGTCCTGGGCCGGGGCGACGTGGTGGCCGCCGACGCCCGGCTGCTGACGGCCCACGACCTGCAGGTCGACGAGTCCGCGCTGACCGGCGAGTCGCAGCCCTCGGACCGCCGGGCCGCCCCGGCCTGCGCGGAGGACACCCCGGTGGCCGACCGGAGCACCGTGGTGCACGCCGGCACGCTCGTCGTGCGCGGTCACGGGCGGGCGGTGGTCACCGCGGTCGGGCTGCGGACCGAGCTCGGCACGGTGGACGTGCTGCTGCAGCGCCGCCGGCCGCCGCCGACACCGCTCCAGCGCCGGCTCGCCCGGCTCGGCCGGGCTATCTCGCTCGGGGTGGTCGTGGCCTGCGCACTGGTCGGCGTGACGGGCCTGGCCCGGGGCGAGCCGTGGCCGCTGGTCGTGCTGACCGCGCTGAGCCTGGCCGTCGCGGCGATCCCCGAGTCGCTGCCGGCCGTCGTGGCGCTGGCGCTGGCCGGGGCGACCCGCCGGATGGCGCGGCTGGGCGTCATCGTGCGCACGCTGCCCGCGGTGGAGGCGCTGGGGTCGGTGACCGTGCTCGCCGTCGACAAGACCGGGACGCTCACCACCGGACGGATCACCTGCACCGCGGTCTGGCACCCGGGCACCGGTACGACGGAGCTGACCGGCCCGCTGCCGGCGGGACCGGCGCGGGCGGTGCTCGAGGCCGCGGTGCTGGGTGGCGACGCCGAGGAGGGCACGCCGGGGACCGAGGGGGCGGTGGCCCGGGCCGCGGCCGGCGCCGGGCTGGACCTGCGTGCGGTGCGGTCCCGCCGGCCGCGCACGGCGGTGCGCCCGTTCGACGCGCACCGGCGGTGCACCGTCAGCCGCCACGACGGTCCGGACGGCCCGCTGGAGGTCGTCGTCGGGGCCCCCGAGGTCGTGCTGCCCGGACGTGCCGACGCCGCAGCCGTCGTCGACGCCTGGGCACGGGCCGGGGCGCGGGTCCTCGCGGTCCGCGCGGGGCCGCAGGAGACCGGGCTGCTGCGCCTCGACGACCCGGTCCGCGACGACGCCGCGGCCGCGGTCGGCGCGGCCCGCACCGCGGGCGTCCGGACCATGATGATCACCGGTGACCATCCGGCGACGGCCGCCGCGGTGGCCGCGGCCGTCGGTCTGGACACCGGGGAGCGCGACGGGCTGCCCGCCGTCCACGCCCGTGCGGACCCCGGCACGAAGCTGGCGCTCGTCGAGTCGCTGCGCGCGGCCGGCGAGATCGTCGCCATGACCGGCGACGGCGTCAACGACGCCCCGGCGCTGCGGGTCGCCGACGTCGGCGTCGCGATGGGCGAGCGCGGCACGGAGGTGGCCAAGGAGGCCGCCGACGTCGTGCTGGGCGACGACGGGCTGGGCCGGATCGTGGCCGCCGTCGCCGAGGGCCGCCGGGTCGCCGACAACGTGCGCCGCTTCGTCCGCTACGGCCTGGCGGGCGGCCTGGCCGAGCTGCTCGTGATGGTCGCGGGGCCCTTCCTGGCGCTCGGTCTCCCGCTGCTGCCCGCGCAGATCCTGTGGGTGAACCTGGTGACCCACGGGCTGCCGGGGGTCGCGATGGGGTCCGAGGCGGCCGAGGCCGACGTGCTGTCCCGCCCGCCGCAGCCGCCGCGGCAGGGCATCCTCACCCGGCGCACGGTCGTCGAGACCGCGGTGCTCGGCGTCGTCGTCGCCGGCTGCTCGCTGGTGGTGGCGACGACGGCGGCCGCGACCGGACGGCCCTGGCAGACCATGCTGTTCGTGACGCTCGCGCTGAGCCAGCTGGGGCTCGCCCTGACCACCCGGTCGGACAGCACGCCGCTGTGGCGGCTCCCGGTGCGCACCAACCCGTTCCTGTACGTGGCCGCTGCCACGAGCGTGCTCGCGACGCTCGCCGTGGTCTACCTGCCCGGTGCGGACCTGCTGTTCCACACCGTCGCGCTCGGCCCGGCGGAGCTCGCGATCGCGGTCGGCGCGGCGGCGGTGCCGTCGGTGCTGGTCGAGGCCGAGGAGCTGCGGCGGTCCCGCCGGCGGGCTCACCCCGGCCAGGACCAGTCCCGCACCAGCGGGGCGTCCTCCCCCGTCTCGTCGGCGTGAGCGAGGCAGACCGCACGCAGGTCCAGCAGCCGCTGCCGCAGGCCCGTCCGGCGCACGGCGAGCCCGGGGACGCGGTCGAGCGCGTCGACCGCCAGCCCGAAGCGGTCCAGCCCGTCGCGGGCGAGCACCCCGAACGGGGTCGCCGGGCCGCCCCGCCGTCCGCGGCCCGCCACGTGCCAGAGCTCGCGACCGGGGCGCCGGGCCAGCAGGTGGTGGATCAGGGCGGGGCGGCCGTGGAAGGCCAGGACGACCGGGACCCCGGGCGGGAACAGCGCGTCGTGGTCGCACGCGGGCCACCCCTCGGGCCGTTGCGCGGGCGTCGCGAGGCGGCCCGGCTCGACGATGTCGACGACCCGCACCGCGAGCCCGGGCAGGTGCTCGCGCAGCAGCGACGCCGCCGCCACGACCTCGACGGTGGTGGCGGCCCCGCACCCGGCGAGGACGACGTCGGGCAGGGCACCGGGATCGACGGTCCCGGCCCACTCCCAGACCCCGCCGCCGCGGCGCACGTGGGCCGCGGCGGCGTCGGGGTCGAGCCACTGCGGGCCGGGTGCGGTCCCCGCGACGACGACGTTGAGCCCGCTGCCCGGGCCCAGGCACCGGCGGATCACGCACAGCAGGGTGTTCCCGTCCGGGGGCAGGAACAGCCGCGCGCCCCACGGCCCGTCCCCCACCACGTGGTCGGCGAGACCCGGGACCGGCCCGGCGTGCCCGTCCGGGCCGCGTTCCCCGCTGCGGTCGGCCACCAGCACCGTCAGCGCCGCCGGGGACCGCCGCCAGGGCACGGTGTCGATCTCGGCCAGCACGCTCGCGTAGCCGTCGAGCATCGCGTCGACCTCACGGACCTGCTCCTCGGGCAGGACCGCCAGGCCGTGGCGGCCGGACAGCACGTAGCCCTCCAGCCGTCCCTGGCAGACCCGGGCCGAGGCGACGCCCAGGACCCGGTGCCGCTCGGGCGGCCCGGCTCCGTCGGGGCGGTCCTCGTCCAGCGCCCCGCCGAGACGGGCGTCGGCGACCCCGCCGGGGGCGACCACCCGGAACCGGTCCGGGTTGGCCGCGAGCACCTCGCGGACCCAGCCGCCGAGCATCCGGGTCGCCCCGGCGACGGTGACCCCGGGGACCGGCACCGGGCGCTGGTGCGTCCGGACCGTCGGCAGCTCCAGCGGCCGCACGAGGGCGCCGCCGTCGGCCTGCGGGCACGCACTCGGCGGCGGCACGCACCGGCCCGCGGCGGCCGGGACCGGGGCGACCCGCGGCGCGCCGTGGCCGTCGAACAGCTCCTCGGGGCGGTAGCTGCGCAGCCACCCCTCCAGGGCGGCCCGCTGCTCCGGGTCGGTGCGGGCCCGCGGCAGGGGCGTCCCGGACGGAGCCCGGCCCGCCGGGGCCGGGTCCCCGGCCGGCGGCCCGGTCCAGCCCGGCGGGCTGCGCAGCACGACGACCGGCCGCCCGTCGCGGACGGCGGCGGCGCCGCGGGCCGCCCGGGCCCGGGCGTCGGCGATCCGGTCCCACGCCTCGTCGAGCGCGGCGGCCATCGGTGCGTGCGCGTCCGCGGCGGCACCGTCGGGGTCGACGGTCACCTCGAGGGGCGTGTAGCCGCGGCCGCGCAGCAGGCTGCGCAGGTCCTCGGCCGGGAGCCGGGCGAGCAGCCCCGGCGGCGCGCCCTCGATCCGGCTGCCGTCGAGGTGCAGCAGCGGCAGCACGGCGCCGTCGGTGGCCGGATCGGACAGCGTCCCGGCCTGCCACGCGGCGTCCGACGGGTCGCTCTCGGCCTCGCCGTCGCCCACGACGCACGCCACCACGAGCCCGGGGTTGTCGTCCGCGGCGCCCTGGGCGTGGGCGAGCGCCTGCCCCGGGGTGTCGGTGGGGTGCAGCACCCCGGGCGTCGCGGCGGAGGTGGTGACCCGGACGCCGGTGGGGCTGCCGTACCCGCGGACCAGGGCCCGCAGGCCGTCGCCGTCGCGGCGCAGCCCGTGGTCGCGGGCGCCGAGGGTGCCCTCCAGCCAGGCGGCGGCCCGCACCGCGGCGCCGGCGTGCACCGGTCCGGCGACGACCAGCGCCGGTGTCCCGTGCCGGGCGGCGGTGCGGGCGACATGGGCCCAGCAGAACGTGAGGCCCGGGGCCGTGGACCAGTGGCCCCGGGGTTCCGGCCGGACGTGCCCGGGCAGCAGCGGCTCGGCCGGCAGCGGGTTGTCCAGCAGGTGCATCTGCGCGACCACCAGGTAGTTCGCCGTCCGCCACCACCGGTCCACCGCCGTGAGGTCGTCGTCCACCGGCCCGGTCATCGGATCCCCGGCGCCCCGACGACCGCCACCGGGCACCCGGCGTGCCGCAGGACCGCCTGACCGGTGGATCCGAGGAGCGCCCCGGACAGCGCGCCCCGCCCGTGCGTCCCGACGACGACCAGCCGGGCCCGCGGGGACTCCCCGACCAGCGCCCCGGCCGGGTTGTCCAGCAGGACCCGTTCCCGGGCGTCGAGCTCCGGGTACCGGGACCGCCACGGCGCGAGCGCGGTGCGGACCCGGTCGGCCGCCGCGTCCAGGGCGGCGGCCTGCCTGCCGTCGCGGGCGAGCAGCTCCGCGGTGTAGGGGTCCATGTCGTGGTCGAACCAGGCGTGCACCGCGACCAGCGGCGCCCGGTGCGCCAGCGCGTGCTCCACGGCGAAGCCGAGCGCGGGGCCGGTGACGTCGTGCACCCCGACGACGACCGGGCCGCCCGGCTCGCCCGGTGCCCGGTGTACCACGACGGGGCACTGCGCGGTCGCGGCCGCGGCGACCGCGACCGACCCGGCGAGCAGCGTGGCGAACCCGCCGCGACCGCGGCTGCCGAGCACCAGCAGGCCCGCGGTGCCGGACACCTCCCACAGCACCTCGGCCGCGGAGCCGCCCCGCACCTCGGAGCCGACCCGTTCCGGGCCGAGAGTCCGGCGGGCCGGTCCGGCCGCCTGCTCCAGGCACCGTTCGGCGTGCCGGACCATGGCGTCGCGGCCGTACTCCTCGCCGAGATGCGGGAGCCCGACCGGCAGGAACGTCGTCCAGGGCACGGCGGCGACCAGCAGCAGCGGGACCTGCCGGCACGCGGCCTCCTCGGTGGCCCACCGCGCGGCGGCGTAGGACGAGTCCGAGCCGTCGACCGCGGCGACGACGGGCCCCCCGGCCGCCGCGCCGGGGGCCGGCGGCTCCGCACCGGTCATCGTCGCCCACCCTCCCGGCCGACCGGGCGGGCGCCGACGGCGATCAGGACCGCCCCGGCCAGGGCCAGGACACCTCCTGCGACCAGCGCGACGGCCGTCGCGCCCGGACCGGTCGCGCCGGTCACGGAACCGGTACCCGTGGTGTCGACTGCCCCGGCGACACCCCCCGCGAGCCCGAGCAGCAGCGCCCAGGCGCCCACGGTCAGCAGCACCGCACGCCCGGTCGGTGGCGGCGCGAGCGGCGCCGCCGCGGCCCGCTCCGGGGGCGCCTCGGGGCGGGTGAGCAGGGCCTGTCCGCCCCTGCCCTCCGCCGCCCCGGCGGCCGGGGCGGCCGTGGTCCGGTCCGGCCCGTCACCGGGCAACGGTCCGGCCGGGTCCTGCGGGCCCTGGTCGAGCCGCATCGGCGGGTAACTGTCGGTCATCAGCGCCGCGTAGGCGACGACCCGCAGCACCCAGCGGTCGATGCCGGTCACCAGGTCCAGCAGACCGGCCGGGTAGCGCCCGGTGAACAGCAGCAGGACCCCGACGAACAGCACCAGCAGCGACAGCAGCCCACCGCCCTCGGTGCCGAAGGCCCCACCCCCGCCGACACGGCCCACGATCGTGCCGCCTGCGCCGACGAGCAGCGCCAGCACGACGTAGTGCGGCAGCGCCAGCAGCCACCACTTGACCAGCACCAGGCCGCGGGAGAGCTGCTGCGGGTAGGCGATGTCCAGCCGCGCCGGGTCCTCGGGACGGTCGTCGAGCGCGAACCGCGGGTAGCGGTCGGTGCCCAGCCCGCCGTAGCCGTACCAGGTGACCCGCCACCCCCAGCGCAGCACGCCGAGGTTGAACGCGAACAGCGTCCGCGGGTACCGGCCGGTGACCAGGACCGCGAACAGGGCCACCACGGTCAGCACCCAGAACGCGACGCCGAGCACGCCGAGCACCACCAGGTGCGGGACCAGCAGCAACCACTTGACCAACCACAGGCCGCGGGACAGGTGCTCGTCGGTGCGGGCCTGGATCCGCACCGGGGAGTCCTCACCGCGGGCGGGAACGGGCGTCGAAGTCGTCATGGCGCGAGGGTCCGCTCCCACCCGGTCGCCGGTCAGGGCAGCGCGACCCGCCGCGGGTGGGTCCTCGGTCCCGCGATCGTGGTGACCGACGGCGGCGGTTCCCGGGTCGGGGTGGCCCTGCCGCCGGGCCCCGGGCGGTGGGGGGATGGCGGGTGCAGCTCCCGGAGGGGAGCACCGACGGAAGGCCTGCCATGTCCCCCATCGACCCCGGAACGTTGCGCGCCGCCCTCACGCTGGCCGCCCGAGCCCCGTCCGTGCACAACACCCAGCCCTGGCGCTGGCGGTGGGACGACACGGGGATCGAGCTCGAGGCCGATGCGACACGCCGGCTGGGCTCGGCCGACGCCGACGGCCGGGACATGCTGCTGAGCTGCGGCGCCGCGCTGCACCACCTCACGGTGGCGCTCGCCGGCCTGGGCCTGCGGTGCACCGTCACCCGTCTCCCGTACGCCGGGCGCCCGGAGGTGGTGGCCGCCGTGCACGTCACCGGCGGGACGCGCAGCCCCGATCCCGCCGCGGTCGACACCGCGGCGGCGATCCCGGCCCGGCGCACCGACCGGCGACGCTTCACGGACTGGCCGCTCACCGACGCCCAGCTCGACCTCCTGTGCCGGCGGGCGTCCGGCTGCGGCGCCGTGCTGCGCCCGGTCGACGATCCCGGCGCGCGGCGGGCGCTGGCCGACGCCTTCCGGGAGGCCGCGACCACGCACGACGCCACGCCCGGCTACGACCTCGAACTCGGCCTGTGGTCCGGCCGCCGTGCCACCGACGACGGCGTCCCCGCCGCGAACGTGCCGGTGCCGTCGGGGTCCGGTGCGGGTCTGCCGCACCGCCGGTTCGCCGGCGCCGAACTCCCCCCGGCGCCGCACGGGGAGGACGGCGCGACGCTGCTGGTGCTCGGCACGTCCTCCGACGACCGGCTCGCGCGGCTGCGGGCCGGTGAGGCGCTCAGCGCGGTCCTGCTCCAGGCGACGGAGCTCGGGCTCGCCACGTGCCCGCTCACGGAGCCGCTGGAGGTCGCGCGGACCACCGAGGCGGTGGCCGACCGCGTGCTCGGCGGCTCGCTGTCGCCGCAGGTCGTCCTGCGCGTGGGGTGGCCGAGCGTCGCCGCGCCCCCGCCGGCGACCCCCCGCCGGGCGCTCGTCGACCAGGTCGACCGGCGGGGGACGCCCCGTCCCTGACCCCGCGCGCGCCCGACGCCCGCCCCCGGCGGGGCCGGTCGGGCGGCTCAGCCGCTCTCCGCGCCCGACCCGACCGGCTCGGCACCGCGGGTGACCCGTGCCGCCGCCGGAACCACCAGCACCGGGACGTGGGTGCGCCGCAGCACGGCCAGCGCCGTGCTCCCGAGCAGCTCCGTCCGCCAGGTGGACCGCCCCCGGGACCCCACCACGACGACCGACGCCGCCTCCCGGCGGGCCGCCTCGGCCAGGGCGCGGGCGGTCGCGCGCGCCGGGCCGGGTACCGGGTGCGGGGCCGGCACCCGCCGCAGGGTCACCCCACGGCCGTCGCCGTCGAGCGGCGCCGCGCCCCGATCGTCGTCGCCGACGACGACGGCGACCCGGGGCCGTCCGGGGAGCAGCGCCTCGGCCTCGTGCAGCGCCTGCGCCGCCCCCGGCGACCCGTCCCACCCGACGACCACCGGTCCCGTCCGGGCCCGCTCGCGTTCGTCGACGAGCATCGGGAACGGCACGACGAGCACCGGAACGGGACTGTGCTGGACGACGAGGTCGGTCGTGCTGTCCAGCACCGCGGAGACGCCGCTGAGGCCACGGGCCCCGACGAGCACCAGGTCCGCGCCGCTCTCCTGGGCCACGGCCGCGAAGCGCAGGCCGTCGCCGCCGTAGCTGCGTGCCACCCGTGCCGTGGCCGTCCACCCCTCCGCCCGGGCGACGACGCAGCCGAGCCGTGCCACTCGTCCGGCCTCGGCGGCACCCTCCTGCTCGACGAGCTCCATCAGCTCGTCGACGGTGCCGGCCCGGTCGACGAGCCGTCGTCGCAGGACGTCCCCGGCGAAGGGGGGCGTCCACAGGTGCAGCACGGTCGCGTCGGCGCCGGGCAGCAGGTCCGCGGCCACCCCCAGCGCCGCGATCGCGGCGGGCGACCCGTCGAAGCCGACCAGGACGCGGGGGCCGGCCGTCGCCGGGCCCGTCATCCCGCCACCCGCCGGGAGTCCTCGGGACGGACGACGGCCACCGGGCAGGCGGCGTGGTGCACCAGGGACTGGGCGACCGAGCCCAGGACGAGACCAGCGAGACCTCCCCGTCCACGCGCACCGACGACGACCATCCCCGCCTCGGCCGAGGCCCCCTTCAGGGCCGCCGCGGGCGAGCCGTGGGTCACGTGCGTCGTGACCGGTACGTCCGGGTACTTCTCGCGCAGCGGCGCCACCGCCTGCTCCAGCTCCTCTGCCTGCGCGCGGCGCAGCTCCACCGTGTCGAGCAGCACCGCGACCGCCGGATCCATGGCCGGCTCCCCCCAGGCTCGGACGGCGACCAGTGCGGTCCGCCGCTGCGCGGCCGTCTCGACGGCGTAGGCGAGTGCCGCCTCGGAACCGTCCGACCCGTCCACCCCGACGACGACGGGGCCGTCGGCGGCCTCGTTCCCCCGTACGACGACGAGCGGGCAGTGCGCCGACGCGGTCAGCGCGACACCCGTCGACCCCAGCAGCAGACCGCGGAAGCCACCTCGTCCGCGGTTGCCGACCACGACGACCGCGGCGTGCCGCGACTCGTCGGCGAGCACCGCGGCGGGTCTCCCGTCCCGGACGACGGTCCCGACCCGCTCGGGGGGCAGGAGCGGCGCCACCGCCGCGGCCGCCGCCCGGAGGTGGTCCTCGGCCGCCGCGACGGTGGCCGCCCTCAGCTCGGCCCACACCTCGGGTCCGGCGTCGGCGAGCGGCGGCGGGTCCGTACTCACCGCGACCAGGCGCAGGGGGCGTCCGGCCGCGGCCGCGTCCCGGGCCGCCCACCGCACCGCCCTCAGCGCGGACTCCGACCCGTCGACACCGACCACCTCGGGGGACTCGTTCGCATCGTTCATCGGGCTCCCTCCCTCGTCCCCCACGCTGGCCTGCCGCCCGCCGTCCGCGCACCGGCCGAAGGGCCCCCGCGGCCGGGCCGGAGGTCGCGCCCGGCGACGGACGGTCGCGCCGGGCCGGGCCGTCGGGACGCCTGCGGTCCGGGCCACCGCCGACGTCACCGCACCGGTCACCACGGGCCCGGGCCGCCGGGCCCAACGACCCTGCCGCACGGGTCGGCCCCGGTGTCATCGTCGACGGATGCGGAACCACCGCGGTGCCCCGGTCCGGGGTACGGAGGGAGCGGACGGTGGACGGTCGGACCGTGGTCGATCTCGGGGGTGTGCGGCCGTCGCCGGCCCGGCGGTCTCAGCCGTCGGAGGTGTCGAGGGTCGTGTACTCCTCCAGCATCGTCAGCACGACACCGGCGCGGGCGGCGAAGTCCACCAGCAGGGCTTCGTCCGCGTCGTCGAACGGGCGTGGGACGGAGTAGCGCACGAGTGCCGTCCCACCCACCAGCCGTCCGTCGTGCTCCACCGGGACGCCGAGCACCGCCGTGACCGGGAAGCGGTCGAGGAAGCGGGCCTGCTCGTCGGACGCCTCGACGGGAGTCCTTGCGGGGTCGACGCGGTAGCGGACGGCGCGGCGCTCCTCGACGACCGGTCGCCACAGCCCCGACCGGGCGCGAGGGGCCGTCTCCTCCATGATCGCGGTCATGGCCGCGGTCATCCCCGGGTCGGGGTGGTGGGCGGCGACGGGCGACAGCCACTCGCCGTCCGCGGAGAGCCTCCGTAACGTCGCGGCGCTGCCGGCCGCGATCGACAGCCGCTCGGTCATCGCGCCGAGCAGCGTGTGCACGGAACAGTCGACCTCGCGGTCGAGCTGGGCGCGCAGCCACCCCCTCGCCGGGTTCGCCACGTCTCGCCCGGCCGCGCAGGACCTCGTCACACCCCGACCCCCACCGTCGTCTCCGACGACGGACTCGACGTGGGCCGCCGCTTCGTTACCGGTCAGGGCCCGGCGCCCGGCACCGACGGGGCCCGCAGCGGGACCGGTCACCGCAGCCGGGCCCCCGCCGTGCGGGACGTCCAGGTCGCCCCGTCCGCCGAGCTCGGCGTCGCGCTCCTCGAACGGTGCGGGACCGGTGGGCGGGCATCGGACGGGATGCGCCCCGATGCGCCGGGGAGCCGCACACCGGGGCCGTCCCGTCGGCCGTCAGGAGGTCCGCCGGCTCCGGCGGATCTCCGCGACGACGGTGTGGACGCCGGCGTAGCTGCCCTCGGGGAGGTCGGTCAGCCAGAGCCGGAGGCTGCCGCCGACCCCCCAGGCGTCGGCCTGCGCGAGGACGCGCCAGCGTGGCACCGGGAACCGCAGCCCGTCGAGCACCCGGTACAGCGTCCATCCCAGGTGCGCGTCGAGTGTCGCGTCGGCACCGGACACGTCGTCCGTGGTGGTGCCGATCCGTCCCGGCGGGGCCGGGCCGGGGCGCACCACCGCGAGGGGCCGGGTGGCGAGCGGCCGCGGGGTCGGCCGCCGATGCCCGGCGGCGCCGGCTCCGGGGCCCGTGCCGGGGGCCGGGGCGGCCACCGGGACGGCGGGGGCGGACCCCGGCACGGCCGGGCGGCCCCCGGTCACGAGACGCAGGTCCGGGACCTGTCGCCTCCGCGGCGACCGTCGTGGCGGCCCGGTCATGTCACGGACCCGGCCGGTGCGCCCGCCCGACTGCGCCCGGTCGGCGGTCTCCTGTCGTCGTCCGGCATGTCGGTGGCTCCCAGGACAGGTTCCGGCTCCGTGACCGGCACGTCTCGCTCGAGGGTCTCGGGACCGGGCATGCGGATTCGAGGGCCTTCCGGAGCAATGTCGGCGGAGAATCGTCGCGACCGGCTTGCACGGAACACATACCTCACGCCGTGCTGCATTCTCGGAATCCGAGAGAGCCGTTCCCCGGCGCTCGGGGGACCACCGGGGCCGGCCACACTCCCTGAGTGTGGCCGGCCCCGGCCCTCGTCCACCCGCCTGCTCCCCAGCGGCGGGTGGACGGCATCCCCCCGAGGTCTCCATGGTGCTCGCGGGCGGCGGGGAGGCGAAGGGCCGAAGGGCCCGGGCCCGGCGGCGTCGGCCCGGGACCCCGAGAACGCGTCCACCGAGTGCGTCGTCCGCGTCGAGCCGATCAACCCGCGACGGGCGGCCCGGGGCGCCCGGCCGTCCGGCCGCGTGCGTCGGAGCCCCGTCCGGTCACCCACATCAGACCCGTGACGACGACCGCGAGCCAGGCTCCCCCGAGCGTCCAGCTGGTCGCGACGTCGGTGACCCAGTGCACCCCCAGGTATAGCCGGCTGAGGCTGATCACGAGGACCGCGGCGGCGGCGACGGCGCCGACCACGACCCGCCACCCGGTGGACCGCACCGCGCGCCCCAGGACCACCGCGATGATCCCGATGATGACGATCGCGCCGAGGGCGTGGCCGGAGGGCAGCGACAGGTCGGGCTCGACGACCAGCTGGGTCGCCACCGGCGGGCGGGTGCGGCCGTAGAGGTCCTTGAAGGTCGGCACCAGCACCGCCACACCGCCGGTCGCGACGGCGACGGCCAGTGCGTCCCACCAGCGACGCGTCACCAGCAGGACGGCGACGGCCGCCGCCGCGAGCAGCAGCGTCCCGTTCGTACCCCCGTAGCGGCTGACCGCCTCCATCAGCGCCGTCAGGTCCGGGGTGCGGTGGGCGATCATCCAGTCCAGCACCGGCCGGTCGGCCCCGGCGACGATGCGGTTCGGGGCGTCCTCCACCGCGTCGACGACGACGGCCTGCCCGGTGTAGAACGCCACCGCCGCACCCGATCCCCACAGCAACGGGCCGGGGACCCGGACATCGCGACCGATCAGCGGGCCCGACGTCACCAGGCCCGCCCGGTGGGCGAACAGGACGACCGCGACGAGCAGCCATCCGAGTGTCAGGACGAGTCCCGCGGCCTGCTGTGCATCGGCGGTGTTCACCGCGCAACTGTCCCGCGCCGGTGCTGTGGCGGCGCTGAGAACGCCGGCGCAGGACGTACCGGGACACCGGTGCGACCGTCCCGGGCTCACGGCTGCGTCTGGTACTCCCGCGCGACGTCGACCAGCATCTGGTGCATCGCCAGCTCCGCCGGCGCCCGCAGCCGGTCCGGCCGGTGCGCCAGCAGCACCCGCCGCGACGGCGCCTCCCGTCCGAGGCCGAGCACCCGCACGTCGGGACGGGGTGCGCTGACCGCCGTCCGCGGGGCCAGCGCCACCCCGACGCCGACGCTGACCATCGCCTGCGCCTCCTGGTAGTCGTTCGCCTCGAAGGCGATGCGCGGGGAGAACCCGGCGGCCCGACAGCTGCGTTCCAGTACCTCGGCCACCGGGTGGTCGTGGGCGCGGACGATCCAGTCCTCGTCGGCCAGCTCGGCCATGGTGACGCTGCGACGGCGGGCGAGGCGGTGGTCGTCGGCGACGACGAGGACGGTCGGGTCGTCGAGCAGCGGGGTGAGCGAGAACTGCGCCGGGTCGACCCGGTCCCAGGCGTAGTCCCAGAGCAGCGAGATCCCGACCCGGCCGCTCTCCAGCATCGCGATCAGCTCGTCGTGGCGGGCGCTGCGGACGTCGAGCCGGATGTCGGGGTACTGGCGGCGGAAGCGGCTGACGACCCGCGGCATCAGCGCGCTCGCGATCGTCGGGAACGTACCGATCGCGAGCGTCCCGCGGCGCAGCCCGGCCAGCTCGGCGAGGTCCGCCTCGGCGGCCTCGAGGCGGCGCAGCACGTGCCGGGCGTGCCCGGCGAGCACCGCGCCGGCCTCGGTGGGGAGCACCCCGCGGGCCTGGCGCTGCAGCAGCGGCTGGCCGGCCTCCTTCTCCAGCCGGCGCAGCTGCTGGGACACCGCCGACGGTGAGTAGCCGAGCTGTTCGGCGGCCGCGGTCATGGAGCCGGAGTCGAGCACCGCGGCGAGCAGTGCGAGCCGTCGGACGTCGAGCACGGGGGCCTCCGGGGGCCGGTCGGCCGCGCGAAGCGACCGATGACGAGGGGTCTGTGAATCAGCGTTCTGCTGGGGGTCGTGCAGTTCTGCTTCACGCTGATGAACTGCACAATCACGAGGTCGTGCCAGTCCTTCGCTCCGCTCCGGCATTCGCGATCCTGAAGCAGAACTTCACGAGGGTGCCACAACTCGTGATTGTGCTGCACGTCGGTCGGCGTCACCGTCGACGACGTCGCCGACCCCCGGCGGCCGCGCCGCAACCCCGGGAGCAGCCATGCGAGACATCTCCGCCACGTGGATGCGCGGTGGGACCAGCAAGTGCTGGGTCTTCGACGCCGACGACCTCCGGGTCGACGGCCGCACCGCCGACGAGGTGCTGCTCCGGCTCTACGGCAGCCCGGACCCGCGCCAGATCGACGGCGTCGGCGGCGCGACGTCCACCACCAGCAAGGCCGTCGTCCTCTCCCGAAGCACCCGCCCCGGCGCGGACGTCGACTACACCTTCGCCCAGGTCGGCATCGCCGACGGCCGGGTCGACCGGACCAGCAACTGCGGGAACTGCTCCGCGGTCGTCGGGCCGTGGGCGCTGCGCCGCGGGTGGGTCGTCCCCACCGGGGACGTCACCGAGGTCCGCGTGCACAACACCAACACCGGCCAGCTGATCGTGCTGGAGGTGCCGACCCCCGGCGGGCGCGTCGTCGAGGAGGGCCACGAGCACATCCCCGGGGTCCCGACCCCCGGCGTCGGCATCCGCATGTGGTTCGTCGACCCGGCCGGTCGCACGACCGGGTCGCTGCTGCCCAGCGGGAACCCGGCCGACGTCGTGCACGGCGTGCCGGTCACCCTCGTCGACGCCGGCGCCCCGGTCGTCGTCGTCCCGGCGGCGGCCGTCGGGATCACCGGGCACGAGTCGCCCGCCGAGATCGACGCCGTGCCGGGCCTGCTGGACCGGCTGGACGTGCTCCGCCGGGCCGCGGCCGTCCGCATGGGCCTGGCGGACACCCCGCGCGACGCCGCCCGCGCCGTCCCCAAGCTGGCGCTGGTCGCGGAGGGCGCGCCGGGCCGCTCCGACGTGGCCGTCCGCATGCTGTCGATGGGGCGCACCCACCCGGCACTCGCCGTGACCGGCAGCATCGCGCTCACCCTTGCGGCCCGCACCGCCGGTACCGTCCTGCACGACCTCGTCGCGACGGAGCGGGAGGACCTGCTGATCGACACCCCGGCCGGCGTGATCGCCACCGTGCACGGCAGCCGTGACGGTCTGCCCGCGGTCGCGGTCCGCCGCACCGCGCGCCGGATCGCGGACGCGCTCCTGGCCCTGCCGGAGCCCGCGACCGCCGCCACCGTCCCGACCGCCGTGGTGCACGCCGCCTGACACCGCCCCGGGACCGGCACCACCGGCCGGATCCCGCCCACACCCGGACCGCTCCGAGTCACGAAGGACAACGATGTCACCCCAAATCCTCTCCGTCCTGGTCCTGGCCGGCATGTTCGTCGTCGCGACGATGCTGCCGATCAACATCGGGATCCTCGCCTTCGTCGCCTCGTTCGTGGTCGGGACGTTCGCCCTCGGCCTCGACGAGAAGGAGATCTTCGAGGGCTTCCCGGTCTCGCTGTTCATCACCGTCGTCGGCGTCACGTACCTGTTCTCCGTGGCGAAGCTGAACGGCACCATCGACCTGCTCGTCGACGCCGGGATCCGCCTGGTGCGGGGCCGCGCGATCCTGGTGCCCTGGGTGCTGTTCGCCGTCGCCGCGGTGCTCACCGCGCTCGGCACCTTCACCCCGGCCGCCGTCGCGCTGCTCGTCCCGGTCGGCATGAACTTCGCGTTCAAGTACCGCATCAGCCCCCTGATGATCGGCATGATGGTCATCTGCGGCGCGCACGCCGGGGCCTTCTCCCCGATGGCCGTCTCCGGGGCGCTGGTCTTCGGGATCGTCGCCGACTCCGGCCTCGCCGTGTCCCAGGCCGTGCTGTTCTTCGCCAGCCTCGCGTTCAACGCCCTGCTCGGCGGCATCACCTACCTGCTGCTGCGCCGTCGTGGCGAGGAGAGCTTCGTCGAGCGGCCCGAGACCGCCGACGACGACGAGCTGCCCACCGGGGGCGGCGGTGTGGCGACGATGGTCCGCACGCAGCCCCGCGTCGTGACCTGGCAGCAGCGCGCCACGCTCGTCGCGCTGGTCGGCCTCGTCGTCGGCGCCCTGGCCTTCCACCTGCAGATCGGGTTCCTGGCCCTGGCCGCCGGTGCCGTCCTGGCCCTGATGGACCGCGACAACCTCGGCAGGGCGATCGACGGCATCAGCTGGCCGACGATCCTGCTGGTCGCGGGCATGGTCACCTACGTCGGTGTGCTGGAGCACGCGGGGACGATCGAGTGGGTGTCCGAGGGCGCCGTGCACCTGGGCGCCCCGCTGCTGGTGGCCCTGGTCCTGTGCCTGGTCGTCGGCATCACCTCCGCTTTCGCGTCCTCGACGGCGATCCTGACCGCGGTGATCCCGATGGCGATCCCGCTGCTGCTGACCGGTTCGCTGCCCGCGGCGGGCGTGATCGCGGCGATGGCCATCTCCACCACGATCGTCGACGTGTCGCCGTTCTCCACCAACGGTGCCCTGGTGCTGGCCAACGCCCGGGGTGTCGACCGCACCCGCTTCTACCGCCAGGTCATCACCTACACCTGTGGGATCGTGGCCCTCGGCCCGCTCGCCGCGTGGGCGGTCCTGGTCCTGCCCGGGGCGTTCTGACCCCGCCGGTCAGGACCCCGACGACGTCGGGGAGGGACCCCACCCACGCGACCGGGGCGTCCCCGACCGACCTCCGTGTGCCGGTGCCCGCTCCCCGCGGGTGCCGGCACACGGCCGTCCCGGGTCGGGGCCCGGGTCGGTCCGCCGAGGTCGGCGGTCAGCTCGGTGAGCAGGGCTCGGACCCGTGGGTCGATGTCGTCGCGGACGGGGCGGGCCTGCTCGGCGGTACGGCCCGCGGAGTCGTCGAGCTGCCGGTCGGGGTGACGCGTGCCGGGGGAAGACCGGGCAGGCGTCGCCGCAGCCCGTGGTGATCACGACGTACGGGGCCTGGACGACGTCGGCGGTGAGGAGCTCGGGGAAGGCGTGGTACCGGTCGATACCGATCTCTGCCATGACCTCGCGGACGGCGGGGTCGATCGGGTCGGCCGGTACGGATCCGGACGGACCCTCCGATTCGGGAGGTGCACCCGTCGCGGCACCGCCATCAGCCGTGGTGGTCCGCGGACCCTCCCCCGATGGAGGCGACGGCCAGATCGACGGTCGGATACCAGGTGAGCGCACCCAGCCGCCGTCGCGCGGCGGGAGACAGGGACCACAGATCGACGGCCCCGCCCATCACGAAGTCGATCCGACGACGGGAACAGGCGTACTGGGCGTGCGCGAGCGCCTCGGGCCCACCTCGGCTGATCGTGTCCACCGCCGAGATGTCGACGACGACGGCGTCGAGCCGTCGGTGGCCGCCGCGGGCCATCTCGATCTGCGCGTCGAGCAGGCGCAGCAACCGGGCACCACCTGCCGCGTCGAGACGACCCGAGGTACGGATCACGGCCGTGCCGTCGACCGGCCGGTCCACCGACGGACGCCCGGCGGGCGGCGGGGGTGGGTGGTGACCGTCGGCGGTCGCAGGACCACGAGTGTGCATGATCGGCCCCCAGCGCGGGTTCGGGCGCACGGTGCGCGCCCGGCGGACGGCGAGCTGTCTCTCAACCCGTGGTCGTGCGTCTACCCGGACGACGGCTCCCCACACATGCCCGGTGCGCGCGTCCTCGCGCTCACCGGGAGGCTGCTCGGAGCCGCGGGCTCGGCGATCGCCGTTCGGCCCGGGACATCCACCACCGACGACACCGGAGCCTCGGAATGCTCGTCCCCTGCCGACCCGAGCCGATCCTCGACACCACCCGCTCGGCCCGGCCCGGCCGGATGACCGGCCGGCGACGCGCTGTCCAGGACACCTCGACCCCCGTCCACCGGGTGCGCGCGGACAGCTCGGTCAGGAGGACCGCGGGTCCGAGGTAGGGACGCCGACTCAGGCCGCGGACGTGCGGAGGTCCTCCCGCTCCACCAGCCAGGCCACCGCGACTCCGACGACCAGGCCCCAGAACGGACCACCGATGTTCAGCACCGTGACGCCGGACGCGGTCACCACGAAGGTGACCAGCGCGCTGAGTGTGAAGCGCTGCCCGAAGGCCGCGACGAAGGCCGCCTGCAGCACCTTGAGCATCGCCAGCCCACCCAGGGTGGCGACGAAGGCAGGTGGCGCCGCGAGCATCAGGTTCGTGAACAGCGGGGCCAGCGCGCCGAAGGCCATCGCCAACACACCGCAGGTGATACCGGCCGTGTACTGCCGCTGACGGGAACCGGACACGGTCAGCAGGGCGTTCGTCGGTCCGGTGAGGCAGGTCGAGACCGCGCCGACGGCCGCCGCCAGCGCCGACCACATCCCGCACAGGGCCGTCGCGACGTTGACCGGGACGTCGTGCCCCGCGGCGCGCAGTACCGCCACGCCCTGCCCGTTCTGCACCACGACGACGGTGACGGCCAGCGGGACGACGAGTTCGAGCACGGCCTGCCACGACCAGGCCGGGGCCACCAGGACGGGAGCGGCGAGCCATCCCGCGTCGCCGGGCGCATAGCGGAACGACCCGGTGACCGCGACGGCGAGCACCCCGACAGCCAGAGCTCCGACGACGGGTGGAACCCGCCGTGCGGCCGGAGCCCAGGCCGTGAGCAGAAGGAACACCACGACCATCGGCGCGGCGATCGCCACGTCCCCGGTGACCGCCCGGGCGAGACCGGTGCCGAACCCCAGGAACACCCCGGCGACCATGCCCATGACGATGGGCATCGGGATCACCGCCATCGCGACCCGGATCCAGCCGCTCAGACCGAGCACCAGGACGACCCCGGCCGTCACCAGGTAGGCGCCGACGACCTCCGCCCACGAGAGGTGCCCGAGAGCCGGGCCGATCAGCACGCTGCCGGGGATGGTCCACAGGAACGCCAGCGGCTGCCGATACACCCAGCTGGCGACGACGGTCAGTACGCCGTTGAGGAAGAAGACCCCGAAGATCCACGACGCGATCTGGCCCTGGTCGAGGCCGCCCTGCGTGCCGACGGCCAGGATGACCGCCACGGGGCCCGTCGCCGCGAAGATCAGCCCGATCAGGCCGTTCGCCAGGTACTGCGGACCGAGGTCCCGGAACACCCTTCCAGGACGTGTGACCGGCAGCGGGGGGCGTTCAAACCGGTCCACCGCAGCGGGACGATCCGTCGTCGTCATGAGCACCTTTCCTGAGAAGTGCGGATCGGCCGGACCCGGGCGGGCCGGCTCACCCGGGGTCGTGACGGGCGATGAGCTCGGCCCGGGTGCGGACGCCGAACTTCGCGTAGATGCGGGTCAGGTGGTACTGCACGGTCTTGGTGGACACGTGTAGCTCCGCTGCCACCTCACGGTTGGCCATACCGCGGGTGACGAGCTCGGCGACGGCGGTCTCCTGTGGCGTCAGGTCGACCGCGGCCCGGTCGTCGCGGCCGGCGCCGATCCCACCGGCCCGGACCTCCCGATCGCACCGCGCGACGTAGGTCGTCGCCCCGAGGGAGTCGAAGAGCTCGCGCGCGACGAGCAGGACGGTGTCGGCATCGCGTCGCTTGCCCGCCCTGCGGAGCGTCTGTCCGTACGCGAAGTGGATCCGGGCCCGGTCGTAGCGCAGCGCCATCCCGTCGAGGGTGCGCAGGGCCGCCTCGAACGACGACGTCGCGGCGTCGATGTCGCCGTGCGCGCCGTGCCACCTGCCGCGGGCGTAGCCGAGCCGGGCGGCGGTGGAGCGGTGGCCGCGTTCCGCCGCGCGGCTCTCGTGCGGGCGCAGGAACCGGTCTGCCTCGTCGAGCCGCCCGGTCATCACCAGGGCGTTCGCGTAGACGTCCGTCCACGGCCACCACCCGGGTTCCTCCAGGCATCCACCGGAGCCGGGCCGGTCGAGCGGGGCGAGCACACGCACGACACGTTCGTAGTCGGCCGCCGACTCGGCGATGTGTGCCCGCGCGAGCACCGCGGGCACACGCATGATCTCGTACGCCGTACCCCACGACTCGCTGCGGCGGGCGGCGCGGTCGGCGGCGTCGGACTCGCCGCGCAGGGAGTGCACCTGCGCGGCGGTCCACTCGATGAGCGGCATCGTCAGGGCGATGCCGGTGCGCTCCCCCAGCGCGCGGCCGCCGTCCACCGCGGCGAGCGCGCCGTCCCAGTCGCCGCCGAGGAAACGGGCGCGGGCAAGCCAGCCCCAGGCCCACAGGGAGATGCGGGACGAGCCGCCCAGCTGGGTCGTCGGGGTGGCGCTCTCCAGCTCCGGTCGGGCCTCGTCGACGTCGTCGGTCACGACGGCGAGCCAGCCTCGGCCCATCGTGATCCGCTGGTGCTGGGCGCCGTGGCGGATCTGGTCGGCGGCCAGCCGGTAGGCCTCGGCCGCACCGGCGGGATCACCCGAGGCGGCCAGTCCGAGACCCCGGATCGCGGCAGCCTCCACCGCTTCGGGTGAGCCCGGCTCGGCACGGTGTGCGACGCGGTCGGTCCAGTCGACGATGTCGGTCCCCCGGCACCGTCCGAGCGCGTGGAGCACATGGCGTTGCGCGACCAGTGCAGCGGTGCGGGGGTCGGCGTCGGCATCGGTGAGCTCCCAGGCCCGGCTCAGCCGGGCACCGGCCTCACCGGCCTTGCCCTCGATGATCGCGAGGTAGCCGAGAACGGCGTTGCGCAGCGGCGTCTCCCGCAGGCTCTCCACCACCGGGACCAGAGCCTGTGCATCCAGACCCTCTCCGGCGCCGATCATCGCGTCGACGGCCCGGGTGAGGCGGCTCTCGCGCCGGGCCCGTTCGTCGGTCAGCCGGCTCGCGTCGAGCAGCAGGCCTGCCACGGTGCTCCACCGGCCGTCGGCTGCCGCCTCGTCCGAGAGTGCGTCGAGGCGTTCCGCGAGTTCCGGGTCGCGACCGGTCGTGGCGGCGGCGAGGTAGCGCAGGCACCGATCCGGCTGCTCGACCAGGGTGGCGGCGCGCCGCCGGAGCTCGGCGGCGCGGGCGGGGCCGAGGTGGTCGAGCACCGCGGCGCGCACCATGGGATCGGGCGGACCGACCGTGGGTCCCAGCTGCCCACCGCCCCGGGTCACCAGCCGGGCGGCGGACGCCTCGCCCAGCGGCCCGAGGACGTCGTCGAGCTGGGCGAGACGGGCCGCCTCGTGCAGCTCGACCCGTTCCCCCAGAACACAGACGGCCTCCACCAGGGTGCGTGCGTTCTCATCGAGCAGATCGAGCTCGGCGCGGACGGCGACCGACACCGCCGCCGGTGGGGGGAGCCGCAGGAACGGGTCCGCCCACTCGTCGGGGTCGACCTCGTCGATCAGGGCCGTGACGTGGCGTGGGTTGCCCCGGGTGTGGCGGCGCAGCCGCTCGGCCGTGAGCGGCGTCAGCGGGCGACCACGCGCGGCGGCGATCGCCGCGACACTGCGCACGTCGAGCGGATCGAGGCGCACGGTGCCCTCGGCGTGTGCCAGGACCTCGTGGTGCTCCCGATCCGCGCGGGCGGGGTCGAACGCCAACACGACGAGGACCGTCGTCCGGGGATGATGGGCGACCAAGGTGCTCAACGCCTGGAGCGACAGCAGATCGGACTCGTGGGCGTCGTCGACGACGACCAGCCCGGCTCCGTCACCGATCCGTCCGGCGAGGCGCTCGGCCCACTCGAACGCGGTCCCGTCCACCTCCGGCGTCCCGAGGAGCTGCGCGACCACTCCGCCCGCACGCGACCGTTCCCAGCGCGCCGCACGTCCGCGGAGCACCACGCCGTCGGACGTCCGTGCGACGGCGTCGAGCACGGCGGTCCTGCCCGACCCCGGCGGGCCGGTCAGCGCGACCATGCACGCGGCGGTGGCCGCGCGCCGCCGGTACGCGGACAGCTGGGTGACGACGGTGTCACGCCCTTCGAGCAGCATCATGCATCCGATCCTCGTGGTCACGACACCGGGCCGGGACGCGCGACGTGACGTCCCGGCACCGGCTCCGGGCTCACCCCAGGTCGCCGCCGGCCACCGGCAGGATCGTCCCGGTGATGTAGGACGCCTCGTCGGACGCCAGGAACGTGAGTGCGGCTGCCTGCTCGTCGAGCGTGCCGTAGCGCTTCATCAGCGACGACTCGGTCGTCTGCTCGACGATCGTGGCGTACCAGTCACGTTCCTGCTCGTCCTGCGGGGCAGGGCCGCGCGGGGTCCGTCGCGGCGGGGCGTCCGTGCCACCGGGGGCGGTGGCCACGACCCGGATCCCGTGCGGGGCCAGCTCCAGGGCCAGGGTCGAGGTGATCGCGTTGACCCCGCCCTTCGCCGCCGCGTACGGCACCCGGTTGAGCCCGCGGGTGGCCACCGAGGAGACGTTCACGATGGTCCCGCCACCCTGTTCGACCATGTGCGGGGCGACCGCGCGGCAGCACCACAGGGTCGGCCACAGCGACCGGTTGATCTCGGCCTGGATCTGCTCGGGCGGGTAGTGCTCGAACGGCTTGGCCCAGATCGTGCCACCCACGGTGTGGATCGAGACGTCGATGCGTCCGAACCGTTCGATCGCGGCGTCGACGACCGCCGAGGCACCCTCCCAGGTCTCCAGGTCGGCGGTGACGCCGATCGACGTCGACTCCTCGGACCCGTCCCCGGCCAGTTCGTCGGCGAGCTCGTGCACGTGCTCGGCGCGGTCGGCCAGCACGAGCGTGCCGCCCTCGGCCGCGATGCGCCGGGCCGTGCACTCTCCGATGCCCTGTGCCGCGCCGGTGACCAGCACGACCTTCCCGGCGAAACGGCCCGGCGTGACGAACCGGGGCCGCCGGCGTTCCTCGGTGTCGCGCATGGCGCGACGCATCGTGTCCTTGGAGTGCTGCGCGTGCTCGACGATCAGGGCCCGCGCGGCGTCACGGTCCCCGGCCTCGAACGCGTCGACGATGTCGAGGTGGTCCTGCGCGCAGTCCGGGTGGCACCACACCGCGGACCGCAGCGTCTCCGCCATCGCCCCCTTGACCCCGAGTGCCTGGTAGGCGTGCAGCAGGTGCTCGTTGCCGGTCAGGGTGAACAGGTAGTCGTGGAACGCGGCGTTCGTCTCGGTGTAGGTGTGCGCGTCGGTGAAGCGCGCGTTCTCCCGGTCGACGTAGGGCACGGTCGCCTGGGCGAGCAGCCGGTAGCCCGCGATCCGCTGGCTGTCGATCCGCCCGATGACCAGCTCGAGCGCCCCGAGCTCGAGGCCCTGACGGGCGTCGAAGATCGCGTCGGACTTCTGGATCGACGGGTGCTCCTCACCGATCTCGTAGCCGTCGGCAGCGACCACGACGGACTCCGCGGGGCGGGACGCGGGCGCGGGCTCGACCAGCGGCCGGAGGTCGTCGGAGCGTCCGAGCTCCTGGGCCTGCATCGACCGCGCGTCCGCGCTGACGATCAGGTCGGCGTCGTCGTCGAGGTCGGTGAGGTCCCCACCGGCGCCGAACGCGGCGCTGATCTGCTGACCGGTGATGCGCCACACCGCGTCGGCGGACCCGACCGACTCCGGCCGGCCCCCGCCGAACAGGGGCTCGGGGTCGCCGAACATCGTGACGGCCTGCCCGTTGATGCCACGGCCCTCCCGGCCACCGAGGGTCTGGAAGTGCCCATCCACATCGGACGGCGCGGCCACGGTGGTCTCGGGCTCGGCCGGTTCCTCGGTCTCGGCCTCCGCACCGTCGGTGTCGGGTGTCTGGGCCGAGGGCTCGGGGGCGGCCTTCTCCCCCGCCTTCTCGTCCGGGGCGGCGGCCAGCGCGAACTTCTCGAAGTAGAATCCGGCCGGCTCGTGCCCCTCGTCGGAGAAGAACGTCCGCACCGCCTCCACCATCGGCGGGGGGCCGCATAGGTACACCGCGGCGTCACCGTGGTGCAGGTGCTCGGCCTCGATCAGCGCGGTCACGTAACCCTGGTTCGGCGCCGCGGTCTGCTTGTCGGCGACGCAGTAGTCCCAGGTGAGACCGGTCTTCTCGGCCAGGCCCCGCAGCGTGTCCAGCTCGACGACGTCGTCGTCGGTCGTCGCGCCGTAGAACAGGTGCACCGGCCGCTCGCTCCCGGTGGCCGCCAGCGTGCGCAGGATGGACAGGATCGGGGCCAGCCCGGTCCCGCCGGCGAGCAGCAACAGCGGCGCCTCGGACTCGCGCAGGAAGAAGCTGCCGTGCGGGCCGGTCAGCTCGATCTCGTCGCCGGCCGCGGCACGCTGGTCGAGGTACTCCGACATCGTGCCGCCGGGCGTGATCTTCACGAGGAAGCTCAGCTCGGTCTCGTCGGGCCCGTTGGAGAACGAGTACGACCGGGTGACCTCTGTGCCCGGCACGGCGATGTTGACGTACTGGCCGGGCAGGAACGCCAGCTTGTCGCGCTGCTCGATCTCGATGCGCAGGTCGACGGTGGTGTCCGACAGACGGTTCACCGCGGTGACGGTGCCCCGGTGGGTGGCCGCCGAGGTCTTCGCGACGGCCGAGGTCGTGGCGATCTGCACGACCATGTCCGAACGCGGCGTGGCCTGGCAGGCCAGCAGGTAGCCCTGTTCGGCCTCGTCGTCGGTCAGCGCGTCCTCCAGGTACGAGCCGCCGTCGTAGCTGCCGGACTCGCAGAAGGCCTTGCAGGTGCCACACGCCCCGTCGGAACAGTCGACGGGAATGTTGATCCGGGCCCGATAGGACGCGTCGGCGACGCTCTGGTCCTCGCGGCACTCGATGAACCGGGTGACCCCGTCCTCGAACGACAGCGCGACCTTGTGGGCCGCCGTACCGGTACCGGTGGAGGACGGAGCGTCAGCGGTGACGGTCATCGCCGTCCTCCCTTCTAGAAGTGGTAGATGTCGACGACGTGGTGGATGTAGTCGTTCTTCAGCACCACGGTCTTGCGGCGGATCAGCGGGGCGTCCCCGGAGAAGTCGATCGTGTAGAACGACGTGCCGTAGTACGGGTCGATGGTCTTGTACCGGAAGTACATGGTGTGCCAGTTGAACCGGATGTCGACCAGGTCACCTCGGCGCTCGATGACCTCGACGTTGGAGATGTTGTGGCTGGTCCGCGGCTCGGGGATCGACGTCGCCGACGACCGCTCGGTCCGGATCCGGAACACCCGGTCCTCCAGGCCTCCCTTGTTGCCGTAGTAGATCAGTGAGATCTCGCGCTGCGGGTCCTCGGTGAGCCGGTCGTCGTCGTCCCAGGACGGCATCCAGTAGACGACGTCGTCGGCGTAGCACTCGAGCCACTTCTCGAACTCGCGGTCGTCGAGGTAGCGGGCCTCGCGGTAGAGGAACTGCTCGATCATGTTCTGCGTGATGAGCTTCCCGCCCGTGGCCGGTGCGGCGGTGCCGTTGCGCTTCTCGGTGGTGGTCATCGCGTGTCAGCCCTTCGCCGCAGCGGTCGTCGACGTGGCGCGGGTGGTCCGCCTGGCGGTGCTGCCGGAACCGGTGGACGTTCGCCGCCTCCCGTTGCCCTTGGCGGAGCCGTTGCCGTTCACAGAGCGGTTCGCACCCGCTCCCTCCCCGTTCGCGGCACGACGGTCCTCGGCGGTGAGCGAGCCGTGCCCGTGCGCGTCGTGCCCGTCACCCGCGGCCTCCTTCGCCGCGGCGGCCCGCATGATCTTCTGCCAGTAGCCGTGCTGGACGGGGTAGAGGCCCTCGTCCTCGTTCTTGACCCCGGCGGAGATCACGCCGTTCATGTCGAGGGCCTTGGCGACCTCGTCGGGGCCGGTGAGCCAGTGCTCGGCTCCGCGGGACATGTCGTTCCACGGCGCAGTGGTGGCGTGGAAGGTGAGCTGGCAGGAGCGGAACTCCTCCAGGTCGTCCGGGGTGGCCATGCCCGAGGCGTTGAAGAAGTCCTCGTACTGGCGGATCCGGTGGGCGCGGGCGGCGTCGCTCTCCCCCTTGGGTGCGATGCAGTAGATCGTCACCTCGGTCCTGTCCGGCGCGATGGGCCGGAACATCCGGATCTGGGTGGAGAACTGGTCCATGATGTAGACGTTCGGGTAGACGCACAGGTTGCGGCTGCCCTTGACCATGAACTCGCCCTTGGCGTCGCCGAACTGCTCCTTGAGCGTGTCCATCTCGCTCCACAGCGGGCGGTCCTGCGGGTTCGCCGCCCACGTCCACAGGCACAGGTGGCCGTTGGGGTACGACCAGTAGCCCCCTCCGGACTTGCCCCAGCCGCCGGCGTCGAGCGCCTTGGTGTCGTTCGTGGACTCGCCCGAGCCACGTCGCGACGTGGTCGCGGCGTAGTTCCAGTGCACCGAGGAGACGTGGTAGCCGTCGGCGCCGTTCTCGGCCTGGACCTTCCAGTTCCCGTCGAAGGTGTAGGACGAGCTGCCGCGCAGCACCTCCAGGCCCTCCGGGGACTGGTCGACGAGCATGTCGATGACCTTGGTGGTGTCGCCCAGGTGCTCGGCCAGCGGCACGACGTCGGGGTTCAGCGACCCGAACAGGAACCCGCGGTAGGACTCGAAGCGCGCCACCTTCGTCAGGTCGTGCGATCCCTCGGTGGCGAAGTTCTCCGGATAGCCGGCCCCGTCGGGCTCCTTGACCTTCAGCAGCTTCCCGTCGTTGCGGAAGGTCCACCCGTGGAACGGACAGGTGATGGTCAGTCGGTTGTCGGTCTTACGCCGGCAGAGCATCGCTCCGCGGTGGGCACAGGCGTTGATGAGGCAGTGCAGTTCACCCTGCTTGTCACGGGTGATGAGAATCGGCTGCCGGCCGATGTGACCGGTGAGGTAGTCACCATTGTTCGGGAGCTGGCTCTCGTGCGCGAGAAAGATCCAGTTCCCCTCGAAGATGTGCTTCATCTCCAGGTCGAAGATCTCCTCGTCGGTGAAGATCCGACGGTTGGCGCGGTAGATGCCGGCGTCCCGGTCCTCGACGACGGCCGATTCCAGCAGGGTCTCGAGATGCGCGAGGTCTTCGGTCATGACGGTCCTCCGTGGTGGTCACTCCGGTGTGCGCCGGATGGCAGCGTCACAGGCAAGTTCGCATGTGCCGCTCCTGCGCACACTGGGTGGATGCCCAGTCCTGACCCAGGGGGTGCACCGAATCCGTCGATGCGGACCCGGTGCGTCCCATTCGAGACCGACATGGTCAGAAACGACCGATCAGACATCAGTTCCCTGCGACCGGAGCCGAGTCCCGGGTCGCCGGCCGTCGCACGGACGGCCGATGGGTCGCCGGAACCACCCAGGTCAGCAGTCCACCGACGACCGCCAGGGCTGCGAGTACGTAGAAGATCGAGTCGAGCGCGAGCCCGGAGGCCACCATCAGTCCTCCCACCAACGGACCACCGACACCGCCGAGCCGGCCGAACCCGGCACACCACGCGACTCCGGCGCTGCGCACGCTCGTCCGGTAATAGGTGGCGACGAAGCCGTAGATCAGGATCTGGGTTCCGCTCGTGCCCAGACCGACGATGGCGACAAGGGCCATCAGGGCGCCCAGCGGCAGGTCGATCGTCATCAGCACGATGGCAACGGCCCCGACCGCGAAGCTTCCCGCGACCACCCGCTTGGGCCCGAAACGGTCGGCCAGACGGCTGGCGAACAAGGCCCCCAGGACAGCACCGCCGTTGAGAACGAGGAGGAATCCGAGGGAGCCCGACGTCGAGAAGCCGGCACGACCCATGAGCTCGGGCAACCAGGTGTTGAGCGCGTACACCAGCAGAAGACCGACCGCGCTCATCAGCCCCAGCAGGATGGTCGGCGTCAGATAGTCACGGAAGAGTCCGCCGAAACCGGGCCGACCGTCGGCCTCCTGATCGGAGGTTGCCGAGTCCGTCGGGCGTGCCGTGATCTCGGCCAGGGGGATGCCGCAGCGTCGCGCAGTCCTCTCGGCCTCCTCGACCCGTCCCCGCGACATCAGCCACGCCGGGGACTCGGGCATCCTGAGCAGCGCGAGCGGCAGCAGGGTGACCAGTGGCAGACCGCCGATCAGGAGCATCCCGCGCCATCCGATGACCGGCAGGAGCAGGATGGCGAGCAGCGCGGCGAGGAGGCTCCCCAGCGGTACCCCCGAGTAGGTGATGGCGTTGCAGAGGTTCTTCCTGCCGGGCGGTGCGAACTCCGCGACCAGAGCGCCGGTCGTGGCGACCAGAGCCCCTACCCCGAGACCCGTCACGAAGCGCAGGACGCCGAAGGCCCCGGCCGACGCGGTGAAGGCGGTCGCGAGCATCCCGACCGAGAACCAGGCGTAGGCGGTCAGCATGACCTTCCGACGACCGACGATGTCCGCCACGCTCCCCGCCATCAGCGCACCGACCAACACTCCGACCAGCGCGTAGCTGCCGAGAGCTCCGGCCAACGTCGGGTCGACCGGACCGATGTGGCTCGCGTCCCGCAGGAAGATCGGCACCAGGGTGCCGTACACGACGAGGTCATACCCGTCGAAGATCAAGCCCACGAGCGCGAGCCCGACGATCCATCTGATGGTGCGGCGCCGCAGATCCGGCTCACCCTCATCGGCCCTTGCCTGACCTGCTGACGTCATCGTCCACTCCTCCGTGTGCCGGCACCGCCGGTGACATGATTTCGATCTGCCCGGCCGAGATCCGATTCTTCAGCCGGCAGGTCCGGTCCCGATTTCGCATCAAGAACGGGGTCGGCGCACATAGTGCGCAGGCGCGAAAGCAAGAGTCAAGGACAGGTAAAATACTCGCACAGGCGGCTTTCATCCTGGTCGGCGGCGCTGACCGCCGAACGGACCCCGACATATACCTAGCCCCGACCAGGACATCACTGATCGATGCCGGGTCTAGTTTCAGAAGGATTCAGTCTTTGCGGCTGCAGGATGGGCCGAGATACGGTCCCCATGGAGGTGCTTCGTGGACCTACGACAGCTCAGGTACTTCGTCGCAGTGGCCGAGACGCGCCATTTCAGCACTGCTGCGACACGCCTGCAGATTGCCCAGTCCCCGCTGACCCACGCAATCCGTCAATTCGAGTCACAGCTCGGCACGGCCTTGTTCGTGCGGTCGACCCGATCCGTGGAGTTGACTGCCGCCGGTCGAGCGCTGTTCGACGAGGCTCCGGGCATTCTCGCGTCCATTGGGTCGACCGAGGACCGGCTGTCCCAGATGGCGGTCGGACACCGTGGTGTGCTGACCGTTGCCGCGACGGGCCTCGCCGCCTACCGCATCCTCCCCCGCATGGGACGGTTGCTCGCGGAGCTGCTACCCGGCGTCGCGCTCCGCTTCGTCCCTGGTCTGCTCACCGCTGCCCAGGAGGAGGCGCTGGTCGGCAACAGGGTCGACGTCGGAATCATCCGGCCACCCTCGCGGCACGGGTCCCTCGGCACCCGGACCCTGGTACGGGAACGCATGGTCGCCGCCGTGCCGGACGGACCGTTCGCCCGGCGTGAGTCCCTGACGCTCACCGACCTCAACCGCTCCGGCTTCGTCATGTACGGGGTGCGCGACTCCGTCGTCGACGCGATCGTCACCCGGGCCTGCCTGCGGGCCGGATTCCTCCCCCACCGGACCGCGGAGTCCGCGGACACCGCAGTACTGCTCGCGCACGTCGCCGGTGGGCGCGGAGTGGCCGTGCTGCCGGAATCCGTACGCGCGCTCACCGTCGACGGCGTGCACTACGTTCCGCTGGCCGACGACGTCCACACGGAACTGGCGCTCGCGTGGCGCTCCACACACATCTCGGACACCCTCCGGGAGATGCTCGAGATACTGACCGAGAACGCGGCACGTCTGGCTTCCCCACTCGGCGCTTCCACCGGACGGCATGGCCCTCAGCTGAAGGACACCGCTGTACCGCCCGCCGGGGTGTAGACGACCGAGGCGACCGCGGGGTCCTGCGGACTCGCGCAGATCAGGCCCGACACACTCCGCCCGGGGGCCACCGTGTCAGCCGGGTCCGGCCGTCGAAGTCCCGGAACCGGCACCTGGCGACGTAGCTGCCGGTGATGTCGCCCCCGTCGGGCGACCTTGACGCTGCCGTGTGTACCCATCGGCAACGGTGGTCGGGCCACTCGATCACCTGCCGCTCGATCGATCCCCGCGCAGTTGTCGTCGGGTCCGTTGGATTCGATCCACCTGAGGGCTGCGTCCGCGCCGGTGCAACGCCCTGAGCTGCGACGCAGTGCGGCGGTCCGGGCTCGAACCGGCAACCTGACGGGTCCTGAGTCCCGTGCGGGATGGTGGTCGGCCATGGTCTGCAATCCACGTTCACGCTGCTGGAACGCTTTTTCGATCATCAGCAGGGACGGACGGTGCTCGCCCACCCGCAGGCGTCGGCGTGGGGGAATCCGTGTGGTCGATCAGGCCACGCAGTGCATGTCTGGAGTGGTCGTCTGATCCGTGGTCGGCGTGTCCGCGTCCGCAGGTCAGGATTCCGAGGTACCGACCGGCGATGCCCGCATCGGATCGGAGGACGCGCGGAGGGACAGGCCATCCCGACCGTCGATCTCTGCGCAGGCGATGTGGTCCGGTCGTCCCGCACGGCTGACGAGACCGCCCGAGATCCGGGCCCGGTCGGCCCGCTGGAGGGACCAGGTCCCGTCCCGTCCCCGGACCGCGCAGGAATGCCACGGGGTGGTCCAGGCGTCGTCGGCCGGCACCAGGCGCACCCCCAGCTTCGACGACCCGGCGGGATGCGGGTGGATGGACAGCCGGACGCCGTCGGGGAAGCGGTCGGCGACCAGCGCGCTCCAGGCGTTGCTGCGGGCCACGACCCGGTAGGAGCGCTCCCGTGAGCGACGCTGCAGAGCGGCGCGGCTGCCCTCGTGGTCGGCCGCGTCCTCGACGAGGAACCGCACGATCCCCAGGTAGAGCGCGCGTTCGGCGGGGTCGGTACGGCAGCGCTGCCGCAGCTGCTCCACCGACGGGGCCCACAGCCGGTCCAGCAGCGCACGGCGCTCGTCGTGGCTGCGTCCGGGGTAGGCGTGGGAGAGGTCGAAGAACTCGAACCCGGGCAGCCGCTCGGCGGCGGCGAGGTCGCGCAGGGCCGCGCCGTAGTCGTCGACGTGCGGGTCGGGGACGCCGATGAGATCGGCGAAGACATGGCCGTCGGAGCAGACGAGCACGCGCGCACCGGGCTCGTGCACGGCGGCGATCTCGGCGCGGACCCTGTCGAGGTGGTGCAGCGACAGCCGCTCCCCGGCGTCGGGGAGCCTGCCGAGCACCTTGGCCGGGTTCGGTGACTTGCAGGGGAACGCCGGCAGCACCAGCCGCAGCGGCGTCCCGGCGGTGACGGCGGCCCGGATCTGGGCGCGCTGCGGGGCGAAGGCGGAGCGGTCGGGCGCCGGCTCGTCGCGGGGGGCGCGCCGGTGGCGCAACAGGATGTCGAGGACGTCCTCGACGACGGCGTCGATGCGGGTCCGGTCGGCGACCGGGTCCGGGGCACAGGTGATCAACGATGCTCCGATCGGCGGGTCGCCACGGGGTGGCGACGGTGTGGTGGGTGTCGGTCGGGTCAGCGGGCGTGCGACGACACGTCGTGGGTCACGGGCAGTGCGCGGACACCGCGGCCCAGCACGGCCGGGGTCCAGTCGAGTGCGGCGGGATCGGTGGCGAACCGCATGCCGGGCAGCCGGGAGAGCAGGGTGCCCAACGCGACCTGCAGCTCGACGCGGGCCAGTGCGGCACCGGGACAGAAGTGGATGCCGTGTCCGAACGCGAGGTGCGGGTTGGGGCTGCGGTCGAGCACCAGCTCGTCGGCTCGGTCGAAGCGACGCGGGTCGCGGTTGGCCGCGCACAGCGACACGATCACCGAGTCCCCGGCGGGGACCTCCCGGCCGTGCAGGTCGTCGGTCTCGGCGAGGAACCGCCAGGTGGTGAGCTCGAACGCGCTGTCGTAGCGCAGCAGCTCCTCCACCGCCCGCGGCAGCAGCGCCGCATCGGCGGCGAGCCGGTCGAGCTCGTCGGGACGGTGCAGCAGCGCGACCAGTGCGGTGGTGATCTGGTTGGTCACCGGCTCCTGCCCGGCGACCAGCAGCTGGAACACCATGGAGTCGAGCTGCTCCGCGGTGAGGTCGCCGGCGTCGCGGGCCGCGACGAGGCGGGTGAGCAGCCCGCCGCCGGGCAGGTCACGGACGCCGTCGACGACACGGGCGATGTAGTCCTGGAGCCCGTGCAGCAGCCCTTCGTAGTGGGCGCGGCGCGGGTCGGCCGGCCCGACCGGGGCGACGACGCCGCCCCACTCCCGCCGGAACCGCGACGCCAGCTCCTCGGGCAGCCCGATCGCCAGGGCCAGCGCGGCGAAGGGGAAGTGGGCGGCGAACCCGCCGACCAGGTCCACCGGCTCATCGGTGGCCGTCAGGTCGTCGGCGAGCCGGTCGGCGATCTCCTGCAGCCGGGGGCGCAGTTCCTCGGCTGCCCGCGGGGTGAAGGACTCGGTCACCAGCCGTCGCATGACGGTGTGGGTGGGTGGGTCCTGGTGCAGCAGGTGGACCTGGAGCTGGGAGTGCTGCGGTTCGGGCATGATCGACGCCCGGGCCCGCCACCCGTCGTTGCCCAGGCGGTGGTCCTTGCCCAGACGCCGGTCGTTCAGGGTGGCGTGGGCGGCGTCGTAGCCGGTCACCAGCCAGGCGTGCACACCGGACGGGAACGCCACCCGGTGGACCGGGCAGCGCCCGCGCAGCTCGGCGTAGAGCGGGTAGGGGTCGCGCTTGTAGTCCGGTCCGACGAGCGGGACCGGCTCGGTCTCGTGGTGGGAGATCATCGTCGTCCTCTCAGATCCGCAGGTCGGGACGGGCGTGGTCGAGCCACAGGGCGAGGTCGACGACCCGCTCCAGGCGCAGCCGGGTGCCCCAGTCGAGGCCCTCGGCGGGCGCGTCGAGCAGCGGGTCGATCCGGGTGCGGTCGACGACGTCGGTGACGCCGTCGACCGTCAGGGCGTCGCGGGCCAGCTCCTGCAGCCCGGTGGTGTAGCCGGGGTCGTGGGTGGCCGGGTAGTGGTTCTTGGCCCGCCACAGCACCGACTCGGGCAGGTGCTTCGCCCCGGCGTTGCGCAGCAGCGACTTCTCCCGTCCGTCACGGGTCTGTTCGCTCCACGGGACCGAGAACGCGTACTCGACGAGACGGTGGTCGCAGTAGGGCACGCGGACCTCCAGCCCGTGCGCCATCGACAGCCGGTCCTTGCGATGCAGGAGCTGGCGCACCCACCTGGTGAGCGACAGGTGCTGCAGCTCCCGGGAGCGGTGCTGCTCGGGTGACTCGTCGTCGTGGTGCGGGACGGCGGTGAGCGCGTCGGCGTAGGTGTCGGCGCGGAACTCGGTGATCCGCATGGCGGCGGCGAGGTCGGGGTGCAGCGGGACGGCCGCGTCGTCGCCGGTGACCAGCAACCACGGGAACGTCGCCGCGGCCCGCGGGCGCTCGGCGTGGAACCAGGGGTAGCCGCCGAAGACCTCGTCGGCGGCCTCCCCGGACAGCGCCACCGTCGAGTGCTCGCGGATCCGGCCGAACAGCAGGTAGAGCGAGGTGTCCATGTCGCCCACGCCGATCGGCGAGTCCCGGGCCGCGACGACCGCGCGCCGGTGCTCCAGGTCGAGCAGCGCCGCCGGGTCGAGCACGGTGACCGAGTGGTCGGTCCCGATGTGCGCCCCGGCCTCGGCCGCGTAGGGGGTGTCGTGCCCGGTACGCAGCACGTCGCCGGTGAACTCCCGCGCCTGGTCGGCGTAGTCGACCGCGTAGGAGCGCAGGACCGCGTCGGGTCCGCGGCGGTCGCGCAGCTCTGCGGCGGCGAACGCGGTCACCACCGAGGAGTCCAGCCCGCCCGAGAGCAGGCTGCAGATCTCGACGTCGGCCTCCAGCCGGGACCGGGCGGCCCGCTCGACGAGCGCGGCGACCCGCTCGGCCGTCGCCTCGGAGGTGTCGGTGTGCTCGTGCAGCTCCAGCTCCCAGTAGCGGCCGGTGCGGACGCCGTCGGCGTCGGCAACCAGCCAGCCGCCCGGCGCGACCTCGTGCACGTCGGCGTAGACGCCGGGCCAGGTCGAGAACAGCAGCGAGTAGCCCTCGCGCAGGCTCTCGACGTCGACGACAGGGTCGATGCCGGGGTGGGCGAACAGCGCCTTGGGCTCGGAGCCGAACGCGACGCCGCCGGTCGGGGTCCGCGCCCAGTACAGCGGCTTGACGCCGAGCCGGTCGCGGCCCAGCACGAGCCGCCCGGTCGGCTGGTCCCACACCGCGACGGCGAACATCCCCTCCAGCCGCTCCAGCGCGGCGATCCCCCACTCCCGGTACGCGGCGAGCACCACCTCGGTGTCGCTGCGGGTGTCGAACCGGTGCCCGCGCGAGCGGAGCTCGGCGCGCAGCTCGTGGTGGTTGTAGACCTCGCCGGAGTAGGACAGGACGGTGCGGGTTCCCTCGCTGCCGGCGAGCATCGGCTGGACACCGCCGTCGATGTCGATCACGGCCAGGCGGCGGTGCCCGAGCGCGGCGCGCTCGTCGTGCCAGACCCCGCCGGCGTCGGGCCCGCGGGGGATCTGGGTCGCGGTCATGGCCTCGGCGATCGCCCGCAGCCCCGCCGGGTCGGCGACGGGGACGGGCTCGGCCAGGCCGGCGATGCCACACATCAGGTGTTCTCCTCGGTGGTGGGACGGCCGCGGTGCCCGATCAGCAGCAGCGCGGCGACGACGGCCGTGACGGCCGCGACGGTCAGGGCGGGACGGGTGGCGAGCACGGTGCCGTGGGAGTTCCACGCGAGCGCCGCGGCGGCCGGGCCGACCGCGAAACCGAGTGCGCGGGCGCACTGCACGCCGGCTCCCGCCGTCGCCATCCGCTCCCGCGCGGCCCCGGCGAGGACGAGCACCTGCGTGGGGCCGCCGTAGAGGCCGGTCCCCAGTCCGGCCAACGCCACCCGCCAGGCGATGTCGACCGGGGTCCACTCCCCGTCGGGCAACGCGGCGAGCAGCGCGAAGCCGACCGCGGCGAGGGCGACGCCCGCGACCGCCACCGCGCGCGGGGAGAAGCGGTCGGCGAGCCGTCCCGCGGGCGGCCCGGCCACGACCATCCCCAGCGGGAACGCCAGCAGCACGAACCCGGCGGCGGCGGGCCCGGAGCCTCCGGCCTGCAGTCCGACCGCGACCAGGTAGGACGCGGCCGCGAACGCCCCGGCGAGCAGGGCCACGGCCACGGTGGGTGCGGTGCCACCGGGTCGCAGCGCGGCGGCGACCGAACGCGCCCCGGGGCGGGCCCCCCACGCGACGAGCGCGGCGACCCCGGCCACGACCGCGACCGTCACCGCCGCCGGGCCGGTGAGCAGCCCGGTCGCGACGGCACACACCACGCCCAGCCCGGCGACGAGCAGGGTGGCGTCGACCAGCCCCGCGCGGTCCGGCCCGGCGAGCACCCCGGCGACGATCCGGGAGCGGCGGACCAGCACGACCGCGGCCAGCGACACGAGCACCGCCGGGAGGAACGCGACGCGCCAGCCCGCCAGCTCGATCAGCGGTCCGCCCACCGCGGGCCCCAGCACCCCGCCGACCGGTCCGGCCGTCGCGGGCACCGCCATCGCGCGGCCGCGACGCTGCGGGGCGACCGCGGCCATCGCGAGGACCGGCATCAGCACCATGAGCACCGCGCCGCCCACACCCTGCAGCGCGCGCAGCCCGACCAGCACCGGCAGCGACGGCGCGACGACCGCCGCGAGGTTCGCGGCCGCGAACACGGCCACGGCGAGCAGCAGGGCGGGCCGGGCCGCGACCCGGTCCAGCCAGCGGCCCGCGGGCAGCAGCAGCGCCACGGTCGGGATCGCGTAGGCCAGCACCACCCACTGGACGGGCCGGGGATCGGCATCGAAGCCGTCCGCGATCCGTGGCAGTGCCACGTTCACGACGTTCATGTCGAACATCGCCACGAACGACAGCAGTCCCGCGACCGCGACCGCCGCCCGGTCGTCACGTACCGCGCCGACGGGTTCCGCCGCTGCGCCCCCGGCCATTCCACACCCTCCCGTCACACACCGTCGGGTGACGAGTCGTGACCAGGAGTGGTCGAGTTCCCGGGCGTTACGGCCGAATGGCGCGATCCACATCACACAACCGTGACGACGAACGGAGGAACCGGAGGCTCCCGAACCCCGACTGGTGAGGTGTTCCGACGACGACACCGAGAAGGACGTGTGAGGGTGCGACGACACCGACGGGCGGTCACGACGGCACTGGCCGCCGTCGCCACGGCCGTGCTGCTGGCCGGATGTGGCGGCGGCGATCCGGCCGCCGGCGACCACGCGGGCCACGAGGGCATGGACATGGGCGGGTCGTCGGCGGGCGGTGCCGGGCACCCAGCCGCACCCGCCTGCCCCCCGGTGCCGCAGCTCGCGGCCGCACCGGAACGCGTGGTCACGATGGACGGCGGCGCCGCCGCGATCCTGACCGAGCTCGGTCTGCGCGAGCGGATCGTCGGCACCGCGGCACCGGACTTCTTCACCGCCTTCACCGGCGCCGAGCGGACCGAGCTCGACTCGATCCCGGTGCTGGACCCGGGACAGGGGAACACCGAGTCGATCGTCGCGGCGAAGCCCGACCTCGTGGTCGGGATCTCCAGCTACAGCTTCGGCGGCTTCGACGGCACACCGTCGGTGGAGCGGCTGCAGCAGGCCGGCGCGGCCAGCCTGGTGGCCTGCGACGACACCCCGTCGCCGGTGCGGAACATCGACGACACCTACACGTTCGTCCAGCAGACCGCGGCCGTGTTCGGCGCGCAGGCGCAGGGCACGCAGCTCGTCGACCGGATCAGGGCCCAGGTCGCCGCCGCGACGCCTGCCCCCGGCACCGCGCCGGTGCGTGTGCTGGCCCTGTCCTCGGCTCCGCAGACCGGCCAGCCGCTGATGACCCAGGGCGGCTCCGGGCTCGCCAACGGCATCATCACCCTCGCCGGCGGGGCGAACATCGCCGCCGACCAGGACAGCGACTTCGCGAGCCTGTCCGCCGAGCAGGTCGCCGCGCTCGACCCGCAGGCGATCGTGGTGATCACCGGGTTCTCCCCGCAGAGCGACGCCGAGCTGACCGCGGCCATCCGGTCCAGCCCCGCTCTCGCCTCGACGACCGCGGTGCGCGAGAACCGGCTGGTCACCGTGCCGCAGTCGATCACCCTGTCCCCCAGCGTGCTCAACGGGCAGGCCGTCGCCGCCATCGCGAAGGGCATCCACGGCACCGGATGACCACGCACGAGGAGGCGGCGGGGACCGGCCGGGCGCCGGTGGCGCCCCCGGCCCGGCCGGTCCCCGCGACCGGCGGCCTGCTCGGCCGGGTGCCGCCGGCGGCCGTGCTCGCCGGGCTCCTGCTCGCCCTGCTGGCCTCGGTCGTCGTCGCGATCGGACTCGGCCCGGTGTCGATCCCGCCCGGCCGGGTGCTCGACGCCGTGACCGCCCACCTGACCGGGGGTGTGTCGGGGATCGACCGGGCCGAGGACTTCATCGTCTGGGAGCTGCGCACCCCGCGGGTGCTGCTCGGTGTCGTCGTGGGGGCCGGGCTGGCCGTCGCCGGGCTGCTGGTGCAGGCCATGGTCCGCAACCCGATCGGCGACCCCTACATCCTGGGGCTGTCGTCGGGGGCCTCGGTCGGCGCGGTCCTGGTCATCACCACGATCGGCACCGCGACGGCCGGGCTGTTCACGCTGCCCGCCGCGGCCTTCACGGGTGCGCTGCTCACGGGGCTGGGCGTCTTCGTCCTGTCCCGGGTCCGCGGGCGCCTGCACGCGACCCGGATGGTGCTCGCCGGGGTCGCGGTCGGGCAGCTCCTGGGCGGTGTCACCTCGTTCCTGCTGCTGCGCACCCGCAACACCGACGCCCAGCAGCAGGTCCTGTTCTGGATGCTCGGCAGCCTGGCCGGGGCCCGCTGGGACCTGCTCGCACTGTCCGCCGCGATCGTCGGCGTGCTCCTGGTGCCGCTGTGGTGGCAGGCGAACCGGGTCAACCTGCTCGTCCTCGGCGAGGACGCCGCGTCGGCGCTCGGGACCGACCCCACCCGGCTGCGGGCGGTGCTGTTCGTCCTCACCGGGCTGCTGACCGGGGCGGTGGTGGCGGTGTCGGGCAGCATCGGGTTCGTCGGTCTCGTCGTCCCGAACCTGGCTCGGCTGCTGTTCGGCGCCGACCATCGCCGCACCCTGCCGGTGTGTGTGCTGCTCGGCGCGCTCGTCGTGGTCTGGTCCGACACGGCCGCCCGGCTCGTGCTCGCCCCGACCGAGCTGCCGATCGGCATCCTCACCGCGGCGATCGGCGTGCCGTTCTTCCTCTGGGTGCTGCGCCGCAGCGCGACCGGGGCGGTGGGCGTGTGAGCGCCCGGCTTGTGATCGACGGCGTCAGCGTCGGCCACGGCGGGGACCCGGTCGTGCACGACGCGACCCTGACCGTCCCCGACGGTGCCGTCCTCGCTCTCGTCGGGCCCAACGGATCGGGCAAGTCCACCCTGCTCAAAACCCTGTACCGGGCGCTCAAGCCGCTGCGCGGGCACCTGCTCCTCGGCGACGACGACCTGGCCGCGATGGCGCACCGCGACAATGCGCGCGCGGTCGGGGTGCTCACCCAGGACGACACCGGCGGGTTCGACTTCACCGCCTGGGAGGCCGTCATGCTCGGTCGCTCCCCGCACCTGGGGACCTTCGGCCGCCCCGGGCCCGGTGACGCCGCCGTCGTCGCCGACGCCCTGGACCGCACCGGATGCACCGCGTTCGCCGCCCGCCCGCTGTCGGAGCTGTCCGGCGGGGAACGGCAGCGGGTGCTGCTGGCCCGCGCGCTGGCCCAGCAGCCGCGGGTGCTGGTACTCGACGAGCCGACCAACCACCTCGACCCCCGCCACCAGCTCGGGGTGCTGCGCCTGGCCCGCGACCTCGGGACCACCGTCGTCGCGGCGCTGCACTCGCTCGACCTCGCCGCGCAGTACGCCGACCTGGTCGCCGTCCTGGCCGAGGGCCGCATCGCCGCGGTCGGCCCACCGGCCGAGGTGCTGACCCCCGGCCTGCTCGCGGCGCACTTCCGGGTCGGCGGGTCGATCGTCGCCGACCCGGTGACCGGGACACCCCGGGTGCTGCTGCGCGAGCTGGACGCCGGTCAGGCCACCTCGTGACCACACCGGCACCGGGCGCCGTCCTGACAGCCACAGGCGCACCCCGGTATACAGCCGCACGCCGCGTTGCCGACCACGTAGAGGACCGCGCCCGTGCCGGCGCAGCAGGGGCGGGAGGCGCGTTCGCCACCGGCGCGAGCCGCGAGCAGCCCGGCCAGCAGGTCCACCCCGGACGCCGGTTCCTGACACCGGAACGCCTCGTGCAACTGCGTCAGCCGGTCCGCGACCACTCGGCAGTCCGGACATCGGCGGAGATGGTCGAGGACGAAGGAGTCCTGCGGCCGGTCCTCCCCGTCGAGCGACGCGGACACGGCCTCCCGGCACCGCTCGCAACAGCTCACACCGCACAGGTCGTCCGCATCGACCGGTCGGTTCCCGGAACGCACGAGCGATGAGCGGACCGTTGCCCGGCGACACCGAGGAGGCCTACCGTCGCCTCGCCGAGGCCGCCGCGGGTACTGCGCCGGAGACCGTCGCAGCACTGGTCCGAACGACCCAGCAGCAGGTCCAGACCCTGCTCACCCGCCTGACCGGGTCCATGTCGGTCGAGAGGCCGGCGCTGGAGACCTATCGCCTGGCCCTGGGCGTCACACCGGCCCTGCGCGCGGAGGAGGATGCAGAGCTGGTCGTACTGCAGGTCGCGATCACCGTCGCCGAGCAGGACGGAGCCTTCGGTCTCCGGTCGGTGTCCCGCGGCGGGGGATCACCGCAGGACCTCGTCATGACGCTGCCTCGGGACCTGCGGATCGCGTTCGTCCTGACCCAGTCCCTCGGGCTCACCTACGCGCGGGCCGCGACGGTGTGCGACGTGACCGCAGCGGAGATCCGGACACGGGTCGCCCGAGCTCGGGAGCGTCTCCTCGCCCACACCGACCCGCTGCGCACGCACCCCGGCCCCGGTCCCGGCCGGACCCGGCCGTGGTGAAGCGGAGCCGCCCGGGAATGCACCCGGCCCTGACGGTCCACGTGCGGATTTGCCGGATCGGCACGTCTTCTGGTCGACCTGCTGGGCGGCCCGGCATCGTTCCCGTCATGACACGTCCTACCGACACCGGAATGCCGTGGCCCTCCCCGGAGGACACGCCGCAGACGTACTGGGACGCCTTCCACGGCGGGCTCGATGTCCCCGACGAGATCCCCACCCCCAATCCGCTGCTCGTCGAGGAGGCCTCCCGGCTACCGCGGCGGGGGGCTGCCCTCGACCTCGGGTGCGGCACCGGGGGCGACGCGATCGGGCTGGCCGGGCTCGGCTGGCGGGTGACGGCCGTCGACGTCTCCGGTGAGGTCCTGCGACGGGCGGAGTTCCACGCCGGGCGAGCGGGTGTGCAGGTCGACTGGCAGCGCCACGACCTCACCGAGACCTTCCCGGCCGGGCACTACGACCTGGTGTGCTCCCAGTTCCTGCACTCGCCCACCGAACGGCCCGGTCAGCGCACGGCGATCCTCCGGCGGGCCCTGGACGCCGTCGCCCCCGGCGGCTCCCTCCTGGTCGTCGGACACGCCGGCGTCCCCGCGTCGATGGCCGGGACGCCGTTCGACGTGGACCTGCCCGGGCCCGGCGAGCTGCGCGCCGCGCTCGACCCGGACCCCGCGGTCTGGACGGTCGCGGCCGAGCGGACCGTCGACCGCGGGATCGTCACCGGACCCGACGGTGAGCCGTTCGCCCGAGCGGACACCGTCCTGCGGCTGGTCAGAGCCGGATGACCCCCCGGCGGTGGGCCCGCGTCCCGCTCCCCGTCACGGCTGCGCGTACGGCGGAGCGGGGTCGTACTGGATGTAGCGCTGGACCTCCCGGGCGTGGTCGGGGCCGTGCAGCTGCCCGACCACCCATAACGCCATGTCGATCCCGGCCGACACCCCCTGGCTGCTGACGACCCGGCCGTCGGCCACCCACCGTGCCTCCCGGTCGACGTCGACGCCCCGCTCTGCCAGGGCGTCCTCCGCCAGCCAGTGGGTGGCCATCCGGTGTCCGCGCGCCACGCCGCTCGCGAGCAGCAGGAAGGCCCCCGTGCAGACGCTGGTCGTCCAGGTCGCGGTCTCCGCCACCCGGGCGAGCCAGGACAGCAGGACGGGGTTGTCGACCTCGCGGTCCGCGCCGTGCCCGCCGGGGACCACGACGACGTCGAGTGCGTCGTGGTCGGCGAACCGCGCGTCGGGCACGACCTGCAGCCCCTTCGCGCAACGCAGTGTCCGCACCTCCTGCGCCAGCAGCAGGACCCGGTCGGGTTCGCCGCCCGCCCGTTCCCGCAGGAACGACGACGCGGTGAACACCTCCCACGGCCCGACGAAGTCGAGCTCCTCTGCTCCGTCGAACACCACCACACCGATCGTGCGCATCATCGCCGTCCCGCCCCGACCCGTCCGGGTCGTCTCTCGACCTCGAGCACACCGACCTCGATATCATCGGATGCGCATGTTCCATCACGTCCCGTCGGAGGTACCGATGTCCGAGACCGCCTCGTCCTGCAACTGCGGCCCCAGCTGCACCTGCGGCTGTCAGCAGGGCAAGCCCTGCCAGTGCGCGACGAAGAAGTAGCCCTCCGGCCTCGTCCGGCTCGCGTCCCCGCCGCGGCGTCCTCTCCACCGCGACCGCGGACCGCGGCATCCGTGCACCGTCGGCCAACCGGGTCCCCGAGGCGACAACCGTCTGTCGCAGCAGTGGTCGGTGGCGTCCACCGCCCGGTTCCTCCGATCACTCGGACATCGCGGCATCCGGTGCCGTACGGCGGCCTCGGAACTGCTGTGTGAGGGCGTCCACCAGCAGGAACAGGAGCAGGGACACGCCCAGCACCGGGAAGAAGAAGCCGAGACCGAGCGCCACCGCCCCGACGACGGCCAGCGACACCACTCCCGGTCGCTGCGATCCGCCGGGGGCCGAGGCGCCCGGGCGAGTCGGCCGGCGCAGCCACCACATCCGGTAGCCCCAGACCACGACGACCACGATGCCGAGCGCCAGCGCGACGAGCAGGAGCTGGTTGCCGATGCCGAACAGGATGCCCATGTGCGCCGAGATGCCGACCTCGGCCGCCTGCGCCATGAACGGCCAGTCCGTCCATCGCACGGTGTCGAGGATCGCGCCCGACAAGGGGTCGACCGACGCCGCGTCCTGCGCGAGCGGCCAGGACCGCTTCACCTGACCGACCTGCCACGCCCGGCCCGCCTCCGACGGCGGGGTGATCGCGACCGGGTCGGCGATGCCGGCGGCACGGGCCGCGGCGAGCACCCGGTCTGCGGACGACCCGACGGCCGCCGGCGCCGTCGGGTCCGCCGCGGCGGTGCCGCCCGCGGGCAGCTCGTCCGAGACCGACGGTGTCGTCCAGCTCAGCGCCGAGCGCAGCGCACCGACGTTGTCACCGGCGAAGTTCGACCAGGTGAGTCCTGTCGCGGACAGGACGAGCATGCCGATCGCGGCCCACAGCCCGACCGAGCCGTGCCACGACCGGATCCGGACCCGTCCGCGGGCCGAGCCCTCGGGCAGCAGCGTGCGGCGTACCCGGGCCCGGCGACGCCGGCGCACCACCCACAGGGCGAGCCCGGACACCGCGAGCACCCACAGCCAGCTGGCGGCCAGCTCGGAGTACAGCCGCCCGACGTCGCCCAGGTGCAGGTTGCGGTGCAGTGTGTCGATCCACGCCCGCGCCGGCAGCCATTCGCCGTAGGTGTCGAGCACCGCGCGGACCTGCCCGGTGTACGGGTCGACGAACGCGGTGCGCGCGTAGTCCTCGGCGACCCCGGGGGCGTCGAAGGTGACCCGGGTGGTCGAGTCCGGCGCGATCGGCGGGCGGATCTCGGTGACCGTGCCGCCCGGGACGGCGGCCGCGGCGGCACCCACCTGGTCGCGCAGGTCGAGCTGCGTCGGGCCGACCGGGACGTGCAGCGCGTCGCGGTAGAGGATCTGGTCGAGCTGCGGGGTGATCGTGTAGAGCAGCCCCGTCACCGCCGCGACCAGGATGAACGGCCCGACGAACAGGCCGACGTGGAAGTGCAGCCGCAGCACCAGCGGCCGCAGGTCCGACCACCACCAGCCGCCCCGTGTCACCGACGTAGTCGGTGGGCCGGGTGCGCCTTGCACATGTGGGTCGAGGGTGTCTGACACGGTCGTTCCTCTTCTGAGATGTGGCGGTCCACGTCGCCGCGCGTGGGATGACCACGGTCGTCGCGGCGAGGTGTCTCGTCACGGACCGCAGAGAAGGTCGTCCACGGGCGGGGCATGGTTCCCGGGGTTTCGACTTTCAGGGAGTTCGGCGTGGACCAGGGCCGGGCAGCGTGGGTGAGCCGGGTGGCGCGGGCGTGATCGATCTGCCGAAGCTGTGCGTCGCGGGCGGCGAGCACGGGTGAAACCCTTCCCGAAGGGCCGCACGAAGCGGTCGGCGCCGCTGCCGCAGTGGCTCGTCGAGCACCTCGACGGCGAGCCGGGCCGCAGGCGGTGCGGGTCGGTGCACCGGACGGGGTCGCGGTGCCGGTCCCCGCTGGTGCCGGCGGGCCGCGTCGGGAAGGTCGTCGACTACGACTCGTGGCACAGGGTTCGGTGGCTGGATGCGTGCGCGTGCGCGTGGGCGGAGGTGGGGCATGGCCGAGTTCACGATCTGCGTCCTACGTCCGCGACCCGGCAGTTGCACTCGGGTCAGGTGTCGATCGAGGCGTTGCCGGAGCTGACGGGGCAGGCGTCGATCGCGGTCACGCAGTGAGGGAGCGTCGTGGAGGCGCTGAACGGCAACGGTGCCCGACCCGCCCCAGAATGATCGGGAACCGGACGTTCGAGATCAGAATATGCGGCTTCTACGCAGCTCAGACGACGTACAGCTGTGCGGCGGGCCGGGCTCGAACCGGCAACCTGACGGGTTATGAGTCCGCTGCTCTGACCAGTTGAGCTACCGCCGCGGCGAGCCGGAGAGTACCGGAGCCGGGCCACCCCGCACCCGCGTCACCCCGGTCCTCCGCCAGGGCCGGAGGGGACCCGGCCTAGGCTGCGTCGCCATGCGGCTCGGTTACCTCACGCACGTCACCGGTGACGATCCGTCACGCGCCTACCGCGAGACGGTCCGGTTGGCGGAGCGGGCCGAGGAGCTCGGATACGACTCGTTCTGGGTGGCCCAGCACCACGACGGGCATCTCGGTGGGCGGCTGCCGTCGCCGCTGGTCCTGCTGGCAGCCGTCGCGGAACGCACCCGGCTGATCCGGCTGGGGACGGCCGTCGTCGCGCTGCCGCTGGAGGACCCGCGCCGCCTCGCCGAGGACGCCGGTGTGCTGGACGCGCTCTCCGGCGGACGCCTGGAGCTCGGCATCGGCGCGGGTGCCGACCCCGACGCGGCGCGACGCTTCGGGCGTCACCACGACGACCGGCACCGTGACACCGTCGCCGCGCTGGACGTCCTGCTGGAGATGCTGCCACCCGCGCTCGCCGCGCAGCGGGTGTGGTGGGCGACGGCGACGCCGTCGTCCGTGGACGCCGCCGCGGCCCGCGGGGTGGGGGTGCTGTCGGGCAGGCCGCCGTCGTCGGACGGCGACGTCGTGTCCGAGCTGGCCCGGTACTGGACCTACGCCCGCGGGGTCCCGCGCGTCGCGCTGTCCCGGCCGCTGCCGGCGGGCCACTCGACCGGGCGGATCATCGACGACCTGCTGGCCGACCCCGCCCTGCCGTGGGCGGGCGAGATCATCGTGCAGGCCCAGCCGTCGACCGTGCGCGCCGACGTACACGACGAGGTGATGGAGCGGACCGCGCGCTTCGTGCGGCCGTTCCTCGGGGTGGCGGGGCCTGCGCACGGGCCCGCGATCGTCGAGGAGGTCGAGGCCGACGACGACCGCACGCCCGCGATGCGGCCGCGGCCGGTGGTGCGGGCGCACCGGTGACCGCCCGGCCTGCCACGGTGGCCGGGGACCCGCTACCGCCCCGACACGATCCGCCCGGCGAGCGCGACCAGGTCCTCCCCGCCCAGCCCCGGCCATCCGTGCAGCTCACGCCGCCACCGCCCGGGCACCGCGGCACCACCGAACCGTCCACCCAGCAACGCCCCCGCGATCGCGGCGACGGTGTCGGTGTCCCCTCCCCCGCCCACGGCCGCGACCAGGCCGTCGGGGAGCGTCGCCGCCCCCTCCACCGCCGACCGGGCGCCGAGCAGCGCGGCGACCACCCAGCCGTTCCCGACGGCCCAGGCGCCCGGCCGGAGCCCCCCGGCCCGGTCCAGCCAGACCGTCCACTGCGGATCGACCCGGGACAGCCCGGAGCGCAGGTCGAGCTCCCCCGTGCGCACGGCACGGTCGATCGCGAGGCACCACAGGACGCACGCCTCGCCCGCGACCGGGTCGTGGTGGGTCAGCGCGCTGACCGCGTGCGCGGCCTCGACGATCGCCTCCGGATCGCCGAGATGGGCGAGCGCGACCGGTGCGGTGCGCATCAGGGAGCCGTTGCCCGCGGTGCGCCCGGTCTCGGAGTGCACCCGCGCGGCGGCCGCCCGCATCCGGGCCGCCGATCCCGGGCCGGACGCGAGGCCGCTGAGCACCCGCCTGGTCTGGATCCCGACGTCGGCCGGGCCGGTCGCGAACCAGGCGAGGAAGCCGTCGGCGACGGCGTCGAGCGCGTCCGGCGTCCGCAGGTCGGCGCCGGTGGCGGCGACCCGGGCGATCACGCAGCTCATCTCGGTGTCGTCACTCCACTGGCCCGGTGCGTAGCCACCGAGGCCGCCGCCGAGCATCGAGGGCTCACCGACGAGCGGGCGGGAGCCGTACTCGTAGGGGACGCCGAGGGCGTCGCCCGCCGCCGCGCCCAGCAGCACCCCGGCGGCCCGGTCCGCGACGGTACTCACGCCGCCACCACCAGCGGGTCGGCCGGGTTCGTCCCGACGGCGTCGACGGCGGTCCCCCCGACCACCGCCGACCCTCCGGTCCCGACCAGCCCGGACCGGGCGACCACCCGGTTCTGCCGCCCGCCGGGCAGCAGCTCCGCCTCGGTCGGCAACGCCGGGCGCGGCCCCCGGTTCGTGACGACCGGATGGTCGACCACCGGTGTGCCCGCCCGCTCGGCGACGCGCAGCGGGCCGCCGCCCAGGCCGTGGCCGCGGCCGCGCACGGCCCCACCGCTGAAGACCGGGAACAGGGTCGGCGCCCCGAGCACCACCGGGTTGCCCACGTGCAGGTTCATGACGTCCCCCTATTGGATCAACTCTGCGCTAACCAATAAGAGCATGTTCGCGCTAATCTGTCCAGCATGGAATGGACCGACGAGCACGGCAGGCGCCTCACCGACTACGACCGGCCGTCCGTGGCCGTGGACGTCGCCCTGCTGACCCTCGACGCACGGGGGCGGCTCGCCGTCGTCGTCCACGAGCGCACGGGGGCGCACGCACGCGGGCTGCCGGCACTGCCAGGGACGTTCCTGCACGTCGACGGCACGGAGACGCTGCGTGACGCGGCGCTGCGCGCGCTGCGCGACAAGGTCGGCGTGACCGGCCGGGAGCCCGAGCAGCTGCGTGTCTTCGACGACCCCGCCCGCGACCCGCGCGGCCGGGTGCTGTCGGTGGCGCACGTCGACCTGGTCGGCCACGACCGGATCGAGGACACGACCGGCGCCCTCGCCCCGGTCGAGGAGGGGACACTGCCGTACCCGCTCGCCTACGACCACGACCTCGTCGTCGCGCACGCGGTGCGCTGGGCCCGGGACCGCTACGCCGCGGCCCCCGACCCGGCCGGACTGGCGGGCGAGGAGTTCACGCTGCTGGAACTGCAGGGTGTGCACGAGGCCGTCGAGGGACGACGCCTGCAGAAGGACACCTTCCGCCGCCGGGTCGCCGACGGCCTCGTCGAGACGGGGCACGTCCGCGCCGGGACGGTCGGGAAGCCGGCCCGGACGTTCCGGCGGCGGTGAGGTTCACCCCCGCCGCGCGAGCTCGGCCAGCCACTTCTTGAGCAGCACCGTCTCCGGCGCCCCGAGGACGTCGTTGTCGTCGGGCAACGCGAGCAGGGCCGCCGCGGCGTCGCCGACCCCCGGCCCGCCGGGTGCGTGCTCCGCGTGCCCACCGGTGATCGCGGCGAGGGTGGCCTCGCGCATGTCGGCCGACAGCCCGGGGTCCGGGCGCGCGGTGATGATCTGCCGCAGGGTGACCCCGACGTTGGCGGCGAGGACGTGGGCCGCGGCGCGCTCCGGGCTCACGGTGAGCCGGCCCCTGCGGTCGGCCTCCCGGGTCAGGCCGAGCAGGGCGGCGGTCGGTCCGTCCTGGGCGGACGGCCGTCGCCCGGGTGTGACCTGCCCGTACATCAGGGCGTAGAAGCCCGGGTTGGCGACGCCGAACTCGACGTGGGCGTCCCACCCGTCGCGGATGTCCTGGATCGGGTCACCGCTGGACTCCCGGGCCCGCTTCGCGGACAGGTACTGCTCGAACCCGTGCTCGACCACGGCGTCGAGCAGGCCCTCCTTGCTGCCGAAGAAGTGGTACAGCGTGGGGAGGCGGACACCGGCGGCGTCGCAGATGGCCCGCAGCGGGACGGTCTCCCCCGGCGACGCCGCGATGAGGTCGGCGGCCGCACGAAGGAGCCGGTCCCGGGTCCCGACCTCGGCCGGTTGATCTGCCACGGGCCCACTGTAGGACGCCCGTCCGGGGCCGGGACGCGGACCGCGGGCCGGCCGCCGCCCTGCCCCGGCACCCACCGGACCGCCCTCAGCGCGTGGTGTAGCCGCCGTTGGCGAAGATCGTCTGACCGGTGATCCAGTGCCCCTCGGTCGCGAGGAAGCGCACGATCGGCGCGATGTCCTCGATCTTCGTGAGCCGCCCGCCCATGGCCATCGACTTGTGGAACTCGACCCGTTCCGGGGTCTCCTCCGGGTAGAAGAACGGCGTGTCCATCGGGCCGGGGGCGACGTTGTTCACCGAGATCCCGCGGTCGGCGAACTCCTTGGCCGCCGCACGCGTGAAGTGCTCGACCGGGGCCTTGCCACCGGCGTAGGTGGAGTAGCCGTCGGTGAAGGCAGCCAGCAGCGACGTGACGACGGTGATGATCGCGCCGTTGTCGGCGAGGCTGCGACCCGCCTCCTTGATGAAGAAGTACGCGGCCTTCGAGTTGATGTCGAACATCGCGTCGTACTCGGCCTCGGTGGTGTCCACGATCGGCTTGCGGAGCACCTTGCCGACAGCGTTGACGGCGACGTCGATCGGCCCGAGCGACCCCGTCGCGTCGGCGAAGAGCCGCTCGACCTGCGCCGGGACGGTCAGGTCGCCCTGGAGGAGCACCCCTTCGCGACCCGCTGCCTCGACCGCCTTCAGCGTCTCCTCGGCCTCGGCGCGCGAGGACGCGGAGTTGTAGTGGATCGCGACGTTCGCCCCCGCCTCGGCGACCTGGCGGCTGATCAGCCCGCCGAGGTTCTTGCCGCCCGCGGCGACGAGAACGGTCCGGCCCTGCAACGACTGCACACTCATGCGTTCCTCCTGTATCGACTGTATAGCTACATGTATCAGCTATACAGAGCGATGTCGAACGCAGTGCTGTCAGAAGGCCCAGGTCCCGGTCAGCAGCGCCACGCCGGTGACGGCCAGCAGCCCGACGACGACGTGCTCCCCCGTCCCGCCCGTGCGGAACCGCAGCGCCCGCGGCCAGCGGATCCCCTCCAGCGGCCAGAAGGCGAACCGGTTGCCGTTCGAGGTCAGCTCGTCGCCGATCGCCCCGACCCAGCAGCCCGCGCCGGCCGCGACACCGGTCCAGACCGCCGTCTCCCCGGGCAGCAGGAAACCGGTCCCCCACCACGCCAGCAGCCCGACCGCGGCCGCGAAGACCGGCGAGTGCGACAGGCCACGGTGCGAGACCCCGGTCGTCGCCCGGGACAGCCACCGGATCGCCCGGCACAGGAGCCAGGTGACCGGCGGCAGCGACCGCGCGGCGACGCTCGACGGGTGGTCGAGGTCGGGCGCGAAGGCCGCCAGCGCGCACACCACCACGACCACCGGCACCAGCACCGGTGGCGGCGGGACCGCCGAGCAGACCGCGAGCCCCAGCACCGCGCCCGACAACGCGTGCGTACGCCCCATCATCGTGACCCCAACCCCTTCCGAACGGACACGGAGGGTAACCGCGCGACACCGTGACGCCGGGGCGCCGACACGCGTGCCGGTCTTGACCGTGCCCGCCGGGCCGCGCAGGCTCGCAGCGTGACGGACCGGTGGCGCAACTGGGCGGGCAACCAGCGCACCCGTCCGATCAGGACGGTCCACGCCCGCGACGCCGACGACGTCGTCCGGGCGGTGCGCGACGCCGCCGCGAGGGACCTGCGGATCCGCCCGCTCGGCAGCGGCCACTCCTTCACCGGCATCGGCGTGCCCGACGGCCTCGCCCTCACCGTCCCCGCCGACCCCGCCGCGATCCGGCTCGACGGCGGGCTCGTCACCGTCCCGGCCGGGGTCACCCTGCACACGCTGAACCGGTGGCTGTGGGCCCGGGGCCGCGCCCTGCCCAACCTCGGCGACATCGAGGCCCAGACCGTCGCCGGCGCGATCTCCACCGGCACCCACGGCACCGGCGCCGGGTACCGCGGCATCGCCGACGGGGTGCGCGGGCTGCGCCTGGTCGACGGGCTCGGGGAGCTCCACGAGCTGGGCCCGGCCGCCCACCCCGACCTGTTCGATCTGGCGCGGGTCGGGCTCGGGGCGCTCGGTGTCCTGGTCGAGGTGACGCTGGCGACCGTGCCCGCGTTCCACCTGCACGCCCGCGAGTCCGAGCGCCCGCTCGCCGAGGTCCTCGACAGCCTCGACGACCTCGCCGCCGGCCACGACCACGTCGAGTTCTACTGGTTCCCGCACACCACGACCGCGGTGCTCAAGACGAACGACCGGACGGAACGACGCTCGCCCGGGCGCGGCCGGGTCGCCGCGCTGGTCGGCGACGAGGTGCTCGGCAACGGCGCGTTCGGGCTCGTCCAGCGCGTCGCCGCGCTCGCCCCGCCGCTGGTCCCGCGGCTCAACCGGGTCATGGCCGGGCAGATGGCCGCCGGGGAGTACGTGGCCCCGTCGTACGCGGTGTTCTGCAGCCCGCGCCGCGTCCGGTTCCTGGAGATGGAGTACGCCGTGCCGCGGGCAGCGCTGCCCGAGGCGTTCGCCGGGCTGCGGGCCGCCGCCGCCCGGCACGCCGCCGACGTCGCCTTCCCGGTGGAGGTCCGACTGCTCGGCGGCGACGACATCGCACTGTCCACTGCGTACGGACGCGACAGCGCCTACCTCGCCGTGCACGTCCACTCGGGACGCCCGTACGAGGCGTACTTCGGGGCCGTCGAGTCGGTGCTGTCCGCACTGGACGGACGGCCGCACTGGGGCAAGCTGCACTCCCGCACCGCGGAGCAGCTGCGCCCCCGCTACCCGCGGTTCGACGCGTTCGTCTCCGCACGTGACCGGCTCGACCCGGCGGGCCGGTTCCGCAACCCCTACCTCGACCGGGTCCTGGGAGTGCCGTGCACGTCGACGACCTGACCACACCCGCGCTGCTCGTCGACGCCGCCGCGCTGGAGGCGAACCTCGCCGGCATGGCCGCGCTGCTGCCCGGCCCGCGGCTGCGCCCGCACGTCAAGGCGCACAAGACGACCGAGCTGGCCCGGCGGCAGGCCGCCCACGGCCACACCGGGTTCACCTGCGCCACCGTGCGGGAGGTGGAGGGCATGGCGGCGGCCGGGCTGGGCGCGGACCTGCTGCTGGCCAACGAGGTGCTCGACGCCCGCCGGCTCGGCGCCGTCGTCGGGGCGGGCGCGCGGGTCACCGTCGCGATCGACTCGGAGCAGACGCTGCGGGCCGCCGTCGACGGCGGCGTCCGCGAGGTGCTCATCGACGTCAACATCGGCCTGCCCCGCTGCGGCATCGCGCCCGCGCGGGCCGGGGCGCTCGCCGACGCCGCCCGCGCCGCCGGGCTCGTCGTGCGCGGCGTGATGGGCTACGAGGGCCACCTGCAGATGCTCGACGACGCAGCCGAACGCGCCCGGCTCACCACCGAATGCACCGACCGGCTGCTGGCCGCGCACGCCGACGTCGGCGGCGAGGTGGTCTCCGGCGGCGGCACCGGCACGCACGCGATGAACACCGCCTGCACCGAGATCCAGGCCGGGTCCTACGCGCTGATGGACACCGCCTACACCGCCGCCGGGCTGCCGTTCCGCCAGGCGCTGACGGTGCTGTCCACCGTGGTCTCGACGACCGCACCCGACGGCGACATGCCCGGCTGGGCGGTCGCCGACGCGGGCCTCAAGGCGTTCGGCATGGACCACGGCAACCCCACGGTGCCCGGTGGGAACGTGTGGTTCTGCTCCGACGAGCACCTGGTGTTCGCCGCCGACGCCCCGCCGCGCACCGGCGACCGGGTGCGGATCGTGCCGGCGCACGTCGACCCGACCGTCGCGCTGCACGAGCGGATGCACCTCGTCGACGGCGACGAGGTGCTGGAGACCTGGGCGGTCGACCTGCGCGGGTGGTGAGGCCTACCGGCCGAACCTCTCCCCCAGCGCCGCCAGGCCCGTACCGAACACGCCGTTCGCGAACAGCCCCGCGAGGTCGCCCTCGTCGGCGCCGTCGGCGTCGAACTCGGTCCACCACTCGCCGAAGGTGTGCCCGACCGCGGTGACCGGGGCCAGCCGCACGGTGGACACGTAGCGGCGCACCGGGAACGGCGACTCGAGGATCTCGTAGGTGAGGGCGTGGCCGCGCTCGTCGAGTGCGGTCAGCTCCTCGACGACGGTGCCGCCGCCCTCGGCGAGGGTCAGGCGTCGCTGCGCGCCGATCTCGCTGCCGGAGGCGCCGCGGATCAGCTCGCAGGTCGCAATCGCCGGGTGCCAGCGGTGCAGGCCACCGAAGTCGCGGACGTGCGGCCACACCTCGGCCAGCGGTGCCGTGATCACGGCACTGGAGTAGGGACGGGGCATCGGGGACTCCTCCTCGGGAGTGTCAGGACTGCCGGCGCAGGTGGGGGGCCTGCGCCGCGAGCTGGTCGAGCTGGGCGCGGACGTCGTCGAAGCCGCTGTCGACCCGCAGGTCCAGCGCGATCGACGCGGCCAGCTCCGCGGTGTCGTGGAAGGCGGTGCGGGCGACCTCGAGGCGGGCGCCCACGGTGCGGGCCACCTCGCTGCCCTGGCCCGCGCTCTCCAGGCTCTCCCCCATCCGCGCGGTGCGCAGGGCCTCGGCGAGCTCGGCGTCGAGGTTGCGGCCGATGTCGTGCAGCCAGTCCCTGGCCGGGCCGTCGGGCACCGTGCGCACGACGCCGTGGAAGGCGGTCACCGAGCCGACGCAGCCGGAGTAGGCGCGGGCCCAGCGCGACCCGGCGACGAGGCCGTCGGGCAGGGAGGCGGGGGCGTTCTCGGTGGCCCGTCGCATGGCCTCGCGCTCGGCGGGACTCGCGGAGCGCAGGTAGGAACGGGCCAGCGCCTGGGCGGGCAGCCCGACGAACAGCACCGCCGGGACCGCGCAGAACACCGCCGAGGCGATCGCGTAGCCCAGCGTCCGGCCGAGCAGCTCGTCGGCCGGGTACTGCCCCACCTGCGTGATACCGACGATCACCCCGATCAGCACACCGAGGGCCGCCCCGGCCAGCAGGAGCACCAGCCATCCGTGTGCGGCGAGGGCGTGCGACACCCTGTCCCCGCGCACCGCCATCCGTCGCCGCCAGTCCCCGCCGGGCGGCGGGGCGGGCATCCCGCGCGCCATCACCGCTCCAGCGCGTTCTTGAAGGCGCGCGTCTGCTCGGTCAGCGCGGTCTCGGTCGGCAGCCGCTCCATCGACGAGGCCCCGTAGAAGCCGTGGCAGACCTTCGCCGAGCGGAGCACGTGCGCGGCGTCCGCGGGCATCGCGACCGGCCCGCCGTGGACGAGGACGAGCACGTCGTCGCGGACCTCCAGCGCCGCCTGCGCCCACTCGTCGACGAGTGCGACGCAGTCGTCGAGGGTCTTCGCGGTGCCCGCCCCGATCGCGCCGCCGGTGGTGAGCCCCATGTGGCACACGACGATGTCGGCGCCGGCCCGGGCCATGGCGCGGGCGTCGTCGGCGGAGAAGACGTACGGCGTGGTGAGCATGTCCTTGGCCCGCGCCGCGGCGACGAGGTCGACCTCCAGGGCGTAGCCCATCCCGGTCTCCTCCAGGTTGGCCCGGAAGGTGCCGTCGATCAGCCCGACGGTCGGGAAGTTCTGGATGCCGGCGAACCCGAGCGAGGACAGCTCGTCGAGGAAGCGGTCGGTGAACAGGAACGGGTCGGTGCCGTTGACCCCGGCCAGCACCGGGGTGCGGCGGACCACCGGCAGCACCTCGGCCGCCATCTCGACGACGATGTCGTTGGCGTTGCCGTAGGCCAGTAGCCCGGCGAGCGAGCCGCGGCCCGCCATCCGGTAGCGCCCGGAGTTGTAGATGACGATGAGGTCGATCCCGCCGGCCTCCTCGCACTTGGCCGACAACCCGGTGCCCGCGCCGCCGCCGACGATCGGCTCGCCGCGGGCGGCCATCTCGCCGAACCGCTCCATCAGCTCCGCGCGGCCGAACCGCCTCATCGCCGTACCTCCTGCCAGGCCGAGAACACCGCGTCGGCGAACTCCGGGTCGTTGACGTGGTGCGCGACCCGCCGGACACCGTCCGGGGAGTCCACACCGGCCTCGATCGCGGCGAACAGCGCCGCGTCGGCCTCGGGATCGTGGAACGCCGCGCCCGGCGCGTCCAGTGCGGACACCCCGCCCAGCGGGAGCAGGAACCGCCACGGCCCGGTCAGCGCGTTCAGCTTCGCCGCCAGCCAGGCCCCGATCTCCCGGTTCTCGTCGACGGTGGTGCGCATCAGGGTGACGTTCGCGTTGTGCTCGTGGAACAGGCGGCCGGCGAAGCGTTCCGGGACGGTCGCGCGTGCACCGAAGTTGACCATGTCCAGGGCGCCGCAGGAACCGACCCACGGCACTGCGGAGCGGGCGATCGCGTCCAGCCGGTCGGGGCCGCAGGCCATCACCCCTCCGACGAGCAGGTCCGCGACCTCGGTGGTGGTCAGGTCCAGCACCGAGTCGACCAGGCCGGAGTCGACGAGCTTCTCCATCGACGGCCCGCCCGAGCCGGTGGCGTGGAAGACCAGGGCGTCGACGCCGTCGCCGAGCCGTTCGCGGACCGCGGTGACCAGCGGCGTGGTCACCCCGAACATGGTCAGCCCCACGGCGGGCAGGTCGGCACCGGTCTCCGGCGGCGGGGCGGTGACGGCGGCGGCCAGCATGTGCGCGGCGTTGCCCAGTACCCGTCGTGAGATGCGGTTGAGGCCGGCGACGTCGGTGACGGTGTACAGCATCGCGACGTCGCTCGCCCCCACGTAGGGCGCGGTGTCGCCGGAGGCGACCGTGGAGACCATCAGTTTGGGGACCCCGACCGGGAGGTCGCGCATCGCCGGGGTCACCAGCGCGGTCCCGCCCGAGCCGCCGAGCCCGAGGACACCGCCGACGTCGGCGCGGCCGGCGAGGAAGGCCCGCAGCGCCTGCGCCATCGCCCCCACCGCGCTGCCGCGCTCGCCGGTGAACACCGCGTCGGCACCACCGGGGTGGCAGGCGGCGACCTCGGCCGCGGTGACGTCCGGACCGGGGCCCGCCGCACCGGAGGTGGACACGTCCACCCGGCGCACGTCGGCGCCGTCGGCGGCCATCAGCTCGGCCACCCACGCCAGCTCGGCGCCCTTGGTGTCGAACGTGCCGATCACGTATGCGGTCCCCACACAGGAGTTCTACCCGGACCCGGGCACCCGGGGCGAGAGCCGGAGCCCGGACGGCGCAGGGCACCATGGACACGCCCCCTTCCGCCGGGCTCGTGACCTCGGGGCCCGTGACGTCGTTGGAGAGACATGCTCGGTCAACCGGACGACCCGCGAGGCATCGTGCTCCCGCTCGACGGGCGGCCCGGCGGAACGGAGACCGGCGCCCCCGAACGCAACGGTGGCCCGCGTCCCCTCCGCAACGGGACCCCTCCCCCCGGCCCGGCACTGCTGCTGAGCTGGACCCCCACCCCGGCCGTCGACGACGACCGCACCTGGGCGACGCTGTCGGCGTCGAGCGAGCTGGCGCGGCGGCTCGCGCCCGACGCCGGCCGCGCACCCGCCGCCGGGCTCACCTTCCGGCTCGCGCTGCCCGAGGCGTTCGGCGCCGAGCCGCTGCTGCGCCTGGCCGGCGGCGAGACGGCCGCGGCGGCCCCCGGGTCGTCGGCGCTGGTGCCGGTCGCACCCACCGCACCCGGTGACCGGCACGGCGCCGGGCTGGGCCTGCTCACCCTGACCACGGCGGCCGAGATCGCCGCGACGGGCACCCAGACCCGGGTGCTCGACGAGCTGACCGCCGCGGTCGACCAGCTGGCCCCGTCGTGCGTGATGCGGCTGGACTCGCGGCTCCGCGCGGCCGAGGAGTCGCTGCGCGAGGCCCAGACCGAGCTGCTCGAACGCGGCTCGCTCGTCGTCGACGGCGACGCGACCGACAGCGGCTCCCCGTCGCGCGGGCTCGAGACGGCCGTCGCGAACCTGTCGGTCCTGCGCCACCAGACGCACGCCTGGATCGCGGGCTGGGAGCGGGTCGTCGCCGGGGCGGACCCGTCGGGGACGCCCGGCCTGGCGCTGCGGGACGCGCTCGGTGAGGTCGGCAAGCTCGGCTGGACCGGGTTCCCGGCCGCGGTGCACGGCGCCTACCAGGCACTCGTCCTGGACGCCCGGCGCATCCTGCTCACCGCGGCCGACCACCTGCTGCGCGCCCCGAACCGGCCGCTGACCGCGCTGCGGCCCCTGGTCGAGAGCGACCTCGCGGGACGGGCCGCCGACGTCGCGCGGCTGCACCGGCTGCTGACCACGCTGTCGACGCTTCCGCAGACCGTGCGCAAGCGCTCCGGCGGGATGATGCCGAACCTGATCGCCGACCAGGCGGCGGCCAACGCACGCAGCCAGGCGCTGTTCACGCGGATGGCGAACGCGCTGCGCTCCCCGCTGTGGGACGGCCGGGTCGTCGTCGAGGTGCGGTCGCTCGACTCGGGCGAGCTGCAGGTGCTGCGCCCGGTCTGACCCCGGACACGTCACGGCCCTCCCGTCCGGCGCGGAGCCGGTCGGGAGGGCCGTGGACGGCGGTCGCGGTCGGTCAGCGGGCGACGGCCTTGGCGCGCTTGCGCGCGTCCTTCGCCGACGCCTTGGCCTGCTTGGCGGCCTCGGCACCGGCCACCGACGCGCGGTCGGCCAGGTCCGAGCCGAGCTTCGCGGCCTGCGACTGGGCCTGGGTGACCAGGGTGGAGAAGCGGTCGGCGTACTCGGGGGCACGCTTCTCCGCGCGGGCGGCGGCCTTGCGGGCCTGCTTCTCCCAGCGGACGCGGCGCTTCTCGGCCTCGCGCACCCACCGGTCGCCGGTGCGCCCGGCGGCCTTGCGGTACCGGGCGCCCTTCTTGTCCACGACCTTCTCGAGCTGGGCGCCGCGCTTCTCGGCCGCCTTGGCCAGCTTGGCGCCGCGCTTCTCGGCGACCTTGGCCTGCTTCTGCGCGGCCTGGGAGGTGCGCTCGGCGGCGGCCGAGAGCTGCTCGGACCAGGTGGACGCCTTGTCCGAGGCGACCTCGGACAGGTGCGCGGCCTGCTCGGAGGCCTTGCCGCTCCACTCGGTGGCGCGCTCACGCACGGCCGGGCCGTACTCCTCGACGGCCCCGGCCAGCTTCTCCCGGCTGCCCGCGGCGGCCGCGGCGATCGAGGTGCCCGCGCCGGCCAGTCCCGCGGCGAGCTGGGCACCGGTGTCGGACCCGGAGCCCGAGAGCCGGGACTGGGCCCGCTCGGCGGCCCGGCGCGTCCGGTAGGCATGCGACGGCTTCCCGTGGGTGTCGGCGGCCGCGATGAGCAGCCCGCCGAGCAGGCCGACGTTCTTCAGGAAGTGGATCTGCTCGTTGGCGCGCTTCTGCTGGTCGGTCTCCTCCCAGAAGCGGTGCCCGGCCAGGGTGGTCGGGACCAGCGAGGCGGCCAGCGCGGTGGCCGACAGGCGGGGGAACTTGCCCAGGGCGAGCAGCGAGCCCGCCACGATCTTCACTCCGGCGTCGACCTTGACCAGGGTCTCGTTGTCGGGGCGCCGGTCCAGCGGGGCGTTCTCCACGACCTTGTCGATGGCCGGGGCGGCCTGGTCGAGAACGGGCTGTGCGGCGGAAGTCAACGCGTCGGCGTTCCGCAGCTCGTTGATTCCGCCGTAGATGAACACGGCCGCGAGGGCGGGTCGGGCTACACGTCGCAAGACTGGCATGGGGCACCTTTCCCCGGCTCGTCCGTCCGCAAACCCGGGGTGGGTGTGGCGTCACCGCCGTGGGATGGCAATCATGCCCGGGTGACGAACGGACGGCGGGCCATCGGGCTCGACATCGGAGGAACGAAGGTCGCCGGAGCGATCGTGGGCGAGGATGGCACGGTCCACGCCGAGCTGCGGCGCAACACCCCGGACACGTCCGATGCGGACACGATGACCACCCTGTTGCGGGAGATGGTCGAGGAGCTGCGCGGCGACGCCGAGGGGGCGGACGTGTCCGCGATCGGCGTCGGTGCCGCGGGGACCGTGGAGTGGCCGGTCGGCCGGATCCGCTGGGCGCCCAACAACAACTACGAGAACTGGGACGTCCGCGGCCTCCTGGAGTCCGCGTGCGGACTGCCGGTGGTCGTCGACAACGACGGCAACGTCGCCGGTCTGGCCGAGGCCCGGCTCGGCGGGACCCGCAACGACGACATGGTGCTGCTGACCGTCGGCACCGGCGTCGGGGCGGGGATCGTGCTCGACGGGAAGATCTACCGCGGCCCGCACGGGCTCGGCGCCGAGGTCGGGCACATGAACGTCAACCCGGACGGCCCCCAGTGCGGCTGCGGCAACCACGGCTGCCTGGAGGCGGTCGCCTCGGGGACCGCGCTGACCCGGATGGGCCGCAGCGCCGCCCTGCACGACCCGCGGGGCATGATCGCGACCCTGGCCGCGGAGGCCGGGGGCGAGGTCACCGGCCAGCACGTGACGATGGCCGCGATGGCGGGCGACAGCACGGCGGCATCGCTGTTCCAGCGGCTCGGGCGCTCGCTGGGGATCGGCATCGCCAGCATCAACGCGATCTTCGAGTTCGAGGTCGTGCTGATCGGCGGCGGCCTGGTCGACGCCGGCGAACTGCTGCTCGAGCCGGCCCGCCGGGCGGCCCGGGAGTTCCACTACGGCCCGCCCGAGGTCCGCCCGATCCCGCCGGTGCTGCCCGCCACCTACAAGGGCGACGCCGGGAAGATCGGCGCGGGGCTGCTGGCGCTGGAGGAGACCTGATCTCGCCCCGCGACCGGGCCGGGGCACGACTACGCTCGGACGGGTGACACTCCTGCTCGGACCGGTGCTTCGGCACGTCGACGAGACCAGCGCGCTGGTCTGGGTGCAGACCTCCGGCCCGTGCCGCGTCTCGGTGCTCGGCTGCGACGCCGCGACCTTCGAGGTGTCGGGCCACCACTTCGCCCTGGTCCAGGTGACCGGGCTGGCGCCGGGCACCCGCACCGCCTACGAGGTCCACCTCGACGGCGAGCAGGTCTGGCCGCTGCCGCACTCGCCGTTCCCGCCGAGCCTGATCGCGACGCGCGGCGCGGACACCGAGGCCCACCAGCGGATCGTCTTCGGCTCCTGCCGCTACGTGAAGCTGGCCGACCCGAAGCTGGCCCGGCAGTACGGTCTCGACGCGCTCGACGTCTACGCCGGCCGGATGGCCGGGCTGCCCCCGGAGACCTGGCCGACCACGCTGCTGCTGCTCGGCGACCAGGTCTACGCCGACGAGCTCACCCCGCAGACCCGGCGGCGGATCGCCGGGCGGCGGGAGCGGCACCCGGACTGGCCCGATGACGAGATCGTCGGCTTCGACGAGTACTCGGGCCTCTACCGCGACACCTGGTCGGACCCCGAGGTGCGGTGGATGCTCTCCACTGTCCCCACCGCGATGATCTTCGACGACCACGACGTCCGCGACGACTGGAACACCTCCGGCGCCTGGCGCGAGCAGATCGCCCGCACGCCCTGGTGGTCCGAGCGCATCCGCTCCGGCCTGGCCTCCTACTGGGTCCACCAGCACCTGGGCAATCTCTCCCCCGCCGAGCTCGCCGCCGACCGGACCTGGCAGGAGGTGCAGGCCGCCGAGGGCGACGTCTGGCCGCTGCTGTCCGAGCGGGCCGCCCTGTGGGACCGCGAGACCGGCGACGGCGACGACACCCACAAGGACGAGCGGTTCTCCTTCTGCTGGGAGCTCGGCCGCACCCGGCTGATCGTCATCGACTCCCGCAACGGACGGATCGTCGAGTCCACGCCGCGCCGGATGGTGTCCGACGCCGAGTTCGACTGGATCTCCGCCAAGGCGCTCGCCCCCGGCGACGTGGACCACCTCGTCCTGGGCACCTCGGTGCCCTGGCTGATGCCCCAGGTCATCTCCGACCTGGAGGCCGCGACCGAGAAGGGCGCGAACGGCTCCGGCCGGGTCGCCGCCGTCGCCGAGTGGGCCCGCCAGGAGGCCGACCTGGAGCACTGGCCCGCGTTCGGGCACTCCTTCGCCCGGCTCGCCGAGCTGATCCGCGAGGCGTGCCGCCCGCGCGCCGGGGACGCCCCGCCCGCCACGGTGTCGGTGCTGTCCGGCGACGTCCACCACTCCTACGCCGCGGTCGCCGACGTGCACACCCACGCCCCCGGGGACCGGCCGGGTCGCGGCCCGGAGGGCACCCGGGTCCACCAGCTGACCTGTTCACCGGTGCACAACGTCGTCCCCGCGGTGATGCGGGTGATGTTCCGGATCACCTGGTCGCGGCTGCTGGGCAGGATGACGACCCGCTGGACCCGCCGGACCGGGGCCGGCAGCGCGGGCGTGGCCTGGGAGCGGACGACCGGTCCGCTGTTCGGCAACCTCGTCGCGACCCTGGAGACCGACGGGCGACGGGCGTCGTGCCGGTTCGAGCGGCCGCGCTCGGCCGCGGTGCTCGACACCGCGGCCGAGGTCGTGCTGACCCCGCAGGCCCCGCCCATGGCGGCCCGGCAGCGGAGGGGGACCACCCCGGCGGCCTGACCGGGGCCTCGGTGACGGCTCGTCAGTACCCGGTACGGGCCAGCCAGCCCGTCCAGACCTCGGTGTCGCCGAGGACCTGGAGACGGTCGTCGTCGGCGGGGATACGACGGGTGACGCCCCGGAGCAGGTCGGCGGCGGTGCCGCGGACGGCGGCGTCGCCCTTGCCGTGCCCGTGCTCCCAGACCACGCGCCCGCCCGCGCCGCGCACCATCCACTCCCCTGCCGCGTCCGGCACCTCGTCGGTGGAGTGCAGGTGCAGCGTGGCGCCGTCGGCGAGCGGCGGCTCGTCGGCGGCGGGGCGGGCGGCGAGCAGTCCCAGCCACTCCGAGACGCCGTCGGCGGCGACCTGCGGGTCGATCGGGAACGGCGCCCCGAGCGCGACGGCGGCGTCGGCGCGGTGCACCGTCGCCTCGTGCAGCCGCCGCCGCACCCACCACGCCGAGGGCTGCGGACCGGTGAAGGTCCACACCGGCGCGGTCGGCCCCGCCGCGACGACGGCGTCGAGCAGCTCGGTCGCGCCGTCGCGCAGCCACTGCGCCGCGACCTCCTGACCGCCCTCGGGCGGCTTCCCGCCGGGCACCTCGCGCGGGTCGAGGGCCTCGGTGGCGCCGGTGGCGACCATCCGGGCCGCCCACCGGTGCCCGCGCCCGACGTGCCGGAGCAGCTGCAGCAGCGTCCAGCCCGGGCAGGTCGGGACCGGGGTGGCCGGATCGGCCGCCGCCAGGAGGGTGGCCAGCCGGTCGTTCTCCGCGAGGAGGACGGCGGCGTACGGGTCGACCGCGGTGCGGTCCGGTGTCGTGGTCATGAATTCGTACCCCCGGTCGCGGAACATGTGGGTGGGTTGCGGCGAGTCGTGCATGACGATCGCGGAGTTCGGGTAGGCATGGATCATGCCGCCTCATCGCGACTGGACGCGACGGGGCGCGGGGCGGGCACTGCTGTACTGGCCGTTGACGGCCTTCCTGCTGGTGGCTGCCTTCCCCGCGTACTCCGTGGTGCTGGTCATCGCCTCCGGGATCCTGCTGCCCACCCTCGGCCTCGTCGCCGGGCTGGCCGGGAAGCGCTGGCGGGCGCGCAAGCTCGCCCGGGCGCGTCGCGTGCTGTCCGACGTCGTGGAGCCCGCCCCGCCCGCCGACGACGACCTGGTCGCGCACGAGGGCGAGCCCGAAGCGACCGGTCCCGAAGCCTCCTGGCCGACCGGCCGGCACGCCCGCCGGGTCCGCGACCAGGCCGCTCCGGTCACCGAGGAGCCCGCGGCACGCGACGCGGCCTGACCCGCACCGTACGACCCCTGTGACGCTCGCCGGGTTCCTTGTACGTCCGATACTAGGATGTCAAACTAAACCGGCCGGGACACCGCCGTCCGCCCGGCGGGAGGAACGTCCCCGATGAGCACGGACACGAACGCGCAGGCCGAGCTGCACGTCCCCACGCACCCGGTCCGTTTCGTGACCGCGGCCAGCCTGTTCGACGGGCACGACGCCGCCATCAACATCATGCGCCGGATCCTGCAGCGCCAGGGCGCCGAGGTGATCCACCTGGGTCACAACCGCTCGGTCGACGAGGTCGTGACCGCCGCCATCCAGGAGGACGTGCAGGGCGTCGCCATCTCGTCCTACCAGGGCGGGCACGTCGAGTACTTCTCCTACCTGGTCGAGCTGCTGCGCGAGCGCGGCGCCGGCCACATCAGGGTCTACGGCGGGGGCGGCGGCGTGATCGTCCCCGAGGAGATCGAGCTGCTGCACTCCCGCGGCGTCGCGCGCATCTTCTCCCCCGAGGACGGCCAGCACCTGGGCCTCCCCGGAATGATCAACATCATGATCCGTGAGTGCGACACCGACCTCGCGGCGCAGCCGCCGTCGTCGTTCGACGGGCTGTTCTCCGGCGAGACCGCGACCCTGGCGCGGGCGCTGACCCTCGCGGAGTCCGGGACACTGCCCCAGGAGGTCCGCGAGCGCGTCGCCGCCGCCGAGCGCCCGGTCCCGGTCCTCGGCATCACCGGCACCGGCGGCTCCGGCAAGTCCTCGCTGACCGACGAGCTGGTCCGCCGGTTCCGGCTCGACCAGGAGGACAAGCTCCGCATCGCGGTGCTCGCGGTGGACCCGACCCGGCGCAAGGGCGGCGGCGCGCTGCTCGGCGACCGCATCCGGATGAACGCGCTGTCTTCCGGGCCCGCCGGCGCAGGAGGCAGTCACAGCCCGGTCTTCTTCCGCAGCCTCGCCACCCGCGGCAACGACGGCGGCTCACTGCCCGAGCGGCTCGGTGACACCATCGCGGTGCTCCGCTCCGCCGGGTTCGACCTGGTGGTCGTCGAGACGCCCGGCATCGGCCAGGGCGACGCGGGCATCGTCCCGTTCGTCGACCACTCGCTGTACGTGATGACGCCGGAGTTCGGCGCCGCGTCCCAGCTCGAGAAGATCGACATGCTGGACTTCGCCGACGTCGTCGCGATCAACAAGTTCGAGCGCCGCGGCGCCGAGGACGCCCGGCGCGACGTCGGCCGCCAGCTGGTGCGCAACCGTGAGGAGTTCGGCGCGACCTGGGAGGACATGCCGGTCTACGGCACCTCGGCCGCCACCTTCAACGACGACGGCGTCACCGCGCTCTACCAGCACCTGCGCGACCTGCTCGCCGAGGGCGGGCTGACCGTCGGCGAGGGGCGTCTCCCCCGCGTCGACACCAAGACCTCCAGCGACTACGCGGCCGTCATCCCGCCGGAGCGGGTCCGCTACCTCGCCGACATCGCCGGTGCGGTGCGGGACTACCACGCCGACACCGAGACCCATGCCCGGGCGGCCCGCACCGCGCAGCACCTGCGCACCGCCGCCGAGCTGGTCGGCGGCGACGACCTCGACGAGGCGCTGCGCACCGCCGAGAAGAAGGTCCCCGCCGAGTCCGCCGAGCTGCTGGAGTCCTGGCCGTCGCGGGTCGAGGACTACTCCGGCGACGAGTACGTCTACACCGTGCGGGACAAGGAGTTCCGCACGAAGCTGACCCGCGAGACGCTGTCCGGCAACCCGGTGCGCCGGGTCGCGCTGCCGAAGTTCGACGACGACGCCGCGCTGCTGCGCTTCCTGCGCCGGGAGAACCTGCCCGGCTTCTACCCCTTCACCGCCGGGGTGTTCCCGTTCAAGCGGGAGGGTGAGGACCCGGCCCGCATGTTCGCCGGCGAGGGCGACCCGTTCCGCACCAACCGGCGGTTCAAGTACCTGTCGGAGAGCTCGGACGCCAAGCGCCTGTCGACGGCGTTCGACTCGGTCACCCTCTACGGCCACGACCCGGACACCCGCCCCGACATCTACGGCAAGGTCGGCACCTCGGGCGTCTCGATCGCGACCCTGGACGACCTCAAGGCCCTCTACGACGGCTTCGACCTGTGCTCGCCGACGACCTCGGTGTCGATGACGATCAACGGCCCGGCGCCGACGATCCTCGCCTACTTCCTCAACGCCGCGATCGACCAGCAGGTCGACCGGTTCCGCGACGAGCAGGGCCGCGAGCCCGACGAGGCCGAGCGCGACGAGCTCGTCGCCTACGCGCTGGCGAACGTCCGGGGCACGGTGCAGGCCGACATCCTCAAGGAGGACCAGGGCCAGAACACCTGCATCTTCTCCACCGAGTTCTCGCTGCGGATGATGGCCGACATCCAGGAGTGGTTCATCGCGCACAAGGTGCGCAACTTCTACTCCGTCTCGATCTCCGGTTACCACATCGCCGAGGCCGGGGCGAACCCGATCAGCCAGCTCGCCTTCACCCTCGCGAACGGGTTCACCTTCGTCGAGAGCTACCTGGCGCGCGGCATGGAGGTCGACGACTTCGCGCCGAACCTGTCGTTCTTCTTCTCCAACGGCATGGACGCCGAGTACACGGTGATCGGCCGGGTCGCCCGCCGCATCTGGGCGGTCGCGATGAAGGAGCGCTACGGGGCCAACGAGCGCTCCCAGAAGCTGAAGTACCACGTCCAGACCTCGGGACGGTCCCTGCACGCGCAGGAGATGAACTTCAACGACATCAGGACCACGCTGCAGGCGCTCTGCGCGCTCTACGACAACGCGAACTCCCTGCACACCAACGCCTACGACGAGGCGGTCACCACCCCCACGCAGGAGTCGGTGCGCCGCGCGATGGCCATCCAGATGATCATCAACAAGGAGTGGGGTCTGTCGCTGAACGAGAACCCCCTGCAGGGCTCGTTCGTCGTGGACGAGCTCACCGACCTCGTGGAGGAGGCGGTGCTGCGCGAGTTCGAGTCGATCGCGGAGCGTGGCGGTGTGCTCGGGGCGATGGAGACCGGCTACCAGCGCGGCCGGATCCAGGACGAGTCGATGCTCTACGAGCACCGCAAGCACACCGGTGAGCTGCCGATCGTCGGCGTCAACACCTTCCTCAAGCCGGCCGACCCGGACGAGGCGCACCAGGAGATCGAGCTGGCCCGCGCCACCGAGGCCGAGAAGCAGTCCCAGCTCGACCGGCTCGCGGACTTCCAGTCCCGGCACCGCACCGAGGCCGAGCAGGCGCTGCGGCGGCTGCAGGACGTCGCGACCGGTGACGGCAACGTGTTCGACGAGCTGATGCGGGCCGCGCGGGTGTGCTCGCTGGGCCAGCTGACCACGGCGTTCTTCGAGGTCGGCGGACAGTACCGGCGCAACATGTGACGGCGGGCGGGGCCGGTCCACCCGGCCCCGCCTCCCTCACCAGCGGCCGCGCCGGTTCGGGATCCGCGCGGCCGCCAGGCCGACCGCCGCGAGCGCCACCGCCAGCACCCCGTAGGCGATCCCGGCGGCGACGCCCGGGTCCTCGGCGGCGGTCACCGCGGCGGTCAGCACCGACACCGCGGCGATCCCACCCATCTGCCGGAACATGATGCGCAGCCCGGACACCGCGGCGACCTCGTCGGGCACCAGGTGCATGCCGGCGTTGTTGGCGGCCGGCCCGGACAGGCCCGTGCCCAGCCCGAGCAGGGTGGAGCCGGCGAGCAGCCACACCGTGGGCCCGCCGAACGGGGGAGCCACCGCGGTGACCACCAGCCCGGCGACGACGGCGACCAGGCCACCGAGCAGCAGCGGCCGGAAGCCCAGCCGGCGCAGCAGCGCGACCGCGGCCGCCGAGGTGACGATGGTGCCGACCGCGCGGCCGGTCAGCAGCGCCCCGGCGACGAACGCGGGAAGGTCGTAGCGGACCTGGGCGTAGAGCGGCAGGGTCGCCGAGAACCCGATCACCACGGCGCCGAAGACGACGTTGGTGACGTTCATGATGCCCAGACCGCGCCCGGCGAGCAGGTGCATCGGGACGACCGCGTCGGGCCGTCGCCGGGCGTGCCGGATGAACACCACACCCGCCGTCAGCGCGACCACCCCGGCCAGGGCGGTCCAGCCGGGCCCCGACCCCGGCGAGCCGAGCCGGGTGATGGTGAGCATCGTGGCCAGCAGGGTCACGACGAGCAGCGCGATACCGGCGGCGTCGATCCGCGCGGTCCGCCGGTGCGGAGGGTCGTCGACCAGGGCCAGCCCGACGGCGACGAGCAGGATCCCGATCGGCACGTTCACCAGGAAGATGCCGTGCCAGGTCCAGGTGGTGAGTACCAGCCCGCCGACCAGCGGCCCGAGGATCGCGCCGATCGGGAAGACGCTGGTGAACAGCGCAAGCGCCCGGTCCCGGTCACGGCCGAACTGGTGCGCGACGATCCCGTTGGCGGCCGGCAGCATCACGCCGCCGGCGAGTCCCTGCACCAGCCGGCAGGCGATGAGCACGCCGATCGAGGGACTGAGCGCGCTCAGCCCGGACATCACCGTGAACACGGCGACCCCGGCCAGGAACATCCGCCGGCCACCGAAACGGTCGGACAGCCAGCCGCCCAGTGGCAGCGCCAGGATCTGCCCGACGGCGGCGACGGTCACGACCCAGCCGGTCCAGGCCAGGTCGGCGCCGAGGTCGCCGCTGATCGTCGTCAGCGCGGTGGCGACCGACGTCCCGTCGAGGGAGAACATCAGCAGCGCCAGACCGACGACGGCGAAGACCGGCACGCGCCGTGGCAGCGGGTCGTCGCCGGGCGGCCCGGCGGAGCCGTCCCCGGCCGGGCGGTGGGTGTCGTGGGCGGCGTCGGTCACGTGGTGGGCACACCTGCTCTTCCCGGAGGAACCGGACATGATGTGCTTACCACAAGCTAAACACCTCGGGCGGGTCGGCCGCCCGTCCGGCTCAGCGGCGGGGGCGGCTGCGTCGACGGCCGCGGTTCCAGCCGCCGAGGATGCCGATCGCCTCGACGAACGACTCCGCAGCCTTGGAGAGCTTGCGTCCGGCCTTCCGCATCGGGGTTCCTCCGAAGATGTGTCTGGTGCTGGGGGCGAGACCTCACCGTGACAGACCACGGCGAGTCGTCGACACGGGGGCACTGGTCCATGAGGGTGACGAACCGGACAGCGTCCGGTCCCGTCGTGGACGTCGACCACCCGGGCGGAGCACCACGGCACGGCGTGTCGAGTGGCGGCGGCACCGACGGAGCAACGCCGGGGTGGACGCGCCGGGCCACTGCTCCAGGTGGGGAGAAGCGCGTCTCACACCGCGGGCGCCGGGGTCCGGCGCAGGACCAGCGCCAGCGCCAGGGCCCCCACCAGCAGCGCGCTGACGTAGCCGACGACGCCCGCCCAGCCGGCGTGGTCGTAGGCGACCCCGCCGACGGCGCCGCCGATGCTGGACCCGGCGTAGTAGCCGACCAGGTAGAGCGACGACGCCTGGGCCGGCACCGCACCGGGCAGCATCGCCGAGCGCCGCCCCACCCAGGAGCTGGCGACCGAGTGGGCGCCGAAGAAGCCGACGGTCACCAGCAGCAGCCCGGCCAGGGTGGTGAGGAGCAGGTCGGGCAGGGTCACCCAGATCCCGCCGAGCGCGACCAGCGTCGCCACCCACAGCACCGGGCGGCGCCCGAACCGGTCCCCCAGCCTGCCCGCGCCGGTGGAGGCCCAGCTGCCGGCGAGGTAGCCGAGGAACACCAGCCCCACCAGGGTGCCGGGCAGCGAGAACGGCGGGGCCAGCAGCCGGAACCCGAGGTAGTTGTAGACGGTCACGAACGCGCCCATCAGCAGGAACGCCATCCCGAACAGGCAGAGCAGGCCCCGGTCGGTGAGGTGGCGGCGCAGCGGCCCGCCGAGATCGCGCAGCCGGGTGCGGGCCGGGGCGGGCGCCGTCGCGGGCGGCAGGAGCAGCCGGAACGCGACGGTCGCGAGCACCGAGACCGCACCGACGGCGGCGAGCCCGGCCCGCCAGCCGCCGAGTTCGGCGACCCAGGACGCGACGAGCCGCCCGGACAGCCCGCCGAGGGTGTTGCCGGCGATGAGCAGCCCGACCGCGCCGCCGAGGTGCCGCGGCGCGACCTCGTGGGTGAGGTGGGCCATCGACAGGGCGGGCAGCGCCGCGAGGGCGATGCCCTGCAGCCCGCGGACGACGACGAGGGTCTCGAAGGTGGGCGCCAGCGGGGCGAGCAGTGCGAGGACCGCCGACGCCGCGAGCGCCCAGGTCATGACCCGTGCGCGGCCCCAGGACTCGGTGAGCGCTGACAGCGGCAGTACGGCGAGGGCGAGGGTGCCGGTCGTCGCCGACAGGACCAGGCTGGCCGTCGACGAGGGCACGCCGAACTCCACCGAGAGCGTCGGCAGCAGCCCCTGCACGCTGTAGACCAGCACGAACGTCGCCAGACCCGAGAGCCACAGGGCGATGCCGAGCCGCCGGTAGCCGGGGGTGCCGCGCTCATGGGGCGGGGCGGGCCGGGTGGCGGTCGGAGCCGGGGGACGCTCGGTCGTTGTCATCGCACACGACCGTAGGTGCCGACGTCGGATGCGTCCAATGCATGCTTCGTGGACGTATCATGCGTCGATGCATGAGTCGTTGGCGCCGGCGCTGCACCGCTTCGTCGCGGTCGCGCACGACGGTCACCTCACCCGCGCCGCGGAGCGGATCGGGGTCCCGCAGCCCACGCTGTCGCGGGCGATCGCCCGGCTGGAGGGCGAGCTGGGCGTCGCGCTGTTCCGCCGGTCCGGTCGCGGGCTGGCGCTGACCGCGGCCGGGCGGACACTGCTGCCGCGGGCCGAGGCCGCGCTGGCCGAGCTCGGTGCGGGCGTCGCCGAGCTGGCGGGCGACGCCGACCCGGTCACCGGCCGGGTCGCGCTCGGCTTCCTCGGGACGATGGGCACCTCCGCGGTGCCGGGGATCCTGCGGGAGTTCCGGGAGCACCACCCGCGGGTGCGGATCGAGCTGGTGCAGGTGCCGCACGCGGCACTGCTGGAACGGGTCCGCGACGGCCGGGTCGACCTGGCCCTCACCTCCCCCGTGCCCGACGAGCCGGGCCTGGTCGCGACCCCGCTGGCCGAGGAGGAGCTGCGCCTCGCGGTGCCGTCCGGGCACCGGCTGGCGGGAGCGGGTGACGCAGATCTGGCCGAGGTCGCCGACGACCCGTTCCTGCTGTTCGCCCGCGGCTACGGGTTGCAGGGGGTGGTGGAGTCGTGGTGCGCGCAGGCCGGGTTCCGCCCGCGCCGGGCGTTCGAGGGCGGGGAGACGGCGACGCTGCGCGGCCTGGTCGGGGCCGGGCTGGGCGTCGCGCTGCTCCCCGCCGGGCCGGACGTGCCGGGCGTGGTGCAGGTGCCGGTGCGCAGTCCGCACACCGTCCGGACGCTGGGGATGGTGCACGCGGCCGACCCGCGGCCGACGGCGCCGGTGCGGGACCTGCGGGAGTTCGTCGTCCGGCACGGGCCACGGTGGCTGGCGGACCACGGGTGACCCGCCGGGATACGGTCGACCCCATGACTGCGCGGACTGCGGCACCGGTCGACGACGAGGGCCGCGAGGTCGCGGTCGCGGGCACCGTGCGGCGGGTCGTGTCGATCGTGCCCTCGCTGACCGAGGCACTGGAGGCGACCGCGCCCGGCACCGTCGTCGGCGCGACCGACTGGTGCACCCACCCCGGCGACCTCGGCGCGGAACGGATCCGGGGGACGAAGAACCCCGACGTCGAGCGGATCGTCGCGCTTGCCCCGGACCTGGTCGTCGCCAACCAGGAGGAGAACCGCCTCCCCGACCTGGACGCGCTGCGCGCCGCGGGGCTGCCGGTCTACGTCACCGACATCCGCGACGTCGACGGCGGCCTGGCGTCACTGGGCCGCCTGCTCGCCGCCTGCGGGCTCGGCGAGCCCGGCTGGCTGCGCGAGGCCCGCGAGCTGTGGGCGGCCGTGGAGCCCGCGTCGCCGCGGCGGCGCGCCGTCGTGCCGATCTGGCGGCGGCCGTGGATGGCCGTCGGCTCGGACACCTTCACCGGCGCGGTGCTGGAACGGCTCGGGATCGACAACGCGCTCGCCGGCTCCCCCGAGCGCTACCCGCGGATCGACCCCGCGGCGCTGCCGGAGCACGACCTCGTCGTGCTGCCCGACGAGCCGTACCTGTTCACCGCCGACGACGGGCCCGAGGCGTTCGACGCGCCGTCGGCGCTGGTCAGCGGGCGGCTGCTGACCTGGTACGGGCCGAGCCTGGTGGAGGCGGCTCGGGAGTTGCCCGCCGCGCTCGGGACCCGCTGAGCGCCCCCGGACGTCGTCACCGCGGCGGGACGAGCGCCGCGACGAGGGCACGCAGGTCGGCCGCCATGTCGAACCCGCCGGGGTCGGCGGGGTCGGCCGGGGCGCCGCCGGGAGGGCGGTCGAGCAGCCATTGGACCTGCAGCCCGTCGGCCGCGGCCACCAGCAGCCGGGCCACCCGGTCCGGGGTGAGCTCCCCGGCGGGCGCCGCGCCGGTTCCGGCGTCCGCAACGGGATCCGCACCGGGCTCCAGCTCCGCGGCGAGCGCGGTGCGCAGCCGGTCGTAGCGCCGGGCGAACCAGTCGTGGGCGGCGTGGCCCGGGTCGGTCGCCTCGGCCGAGGTGACCGCGTACAGCCGGACCAGACCGGGCTCGGACCCGTTGTCGCGCACGGTCTCCAGCAACGCCTCGGGACCGGTCCCGGGCTCGGCGCGCGCGGCGGCGGAGCGCTCGTCGCGGGCCTGCAGCACCGCGACCAGCAGCGCCTGCTTGGACCCGAAGTAGTGGAACAGGGTCGGCTCGCTGACCCCGACCCGGCGCGCGATCTCCTTCGTCGACGACGCGTGGAACCCGCCGGTCGCGAACACCTCCAGCGCCGTGTCCAGGATCTGCTCCCGCCGCTGCCGCCCCTTGGCGTAGCGCCCGCGTGCCGTCGTCACCGGCCGAGGCTAGCCCATCAATACCGAGTGTCACTAGGTTTTCACGGGTACGGTGGCCCCATGCCTTCCGTCGACGAGGACCTGCTCACCACGCTCATCGCCCGGCTCGACCTGGAGGCGAAGGTCCGGCTGCTGACCGGGGCCGACTTCTGGTCCACCCCGGCCGAGCCCGCGATCGGGCTGCGCCGGATGGTGCTGTCGGACGGCCCGTCCGGGGTGCGCGGGGAGAGCTTCGACGAGCGGTCGCCGTCGCTGTCGCTGCCGTCGTCGACGGCGCTGGGGGCGACCTGGGACCCGGAACTCGCCCGCCGCTACGGCTCGGCCCTGGGCGCCGAGGCCCGCCGGCAGCACGCCGACGTCGTCCTCGGGCCGACGATCAACCTGCACCGCACCCCCTTCGGCGGCCGCCACTTCGAGGCGCTGTCGGAGGACCCGCTGCTGACCGGCGAGCTCGCCGCGGCCTACGTGGAGGGACTGCAGGCGCACGGGGTCGCCGCGACACCGAAGCACTACGTCGCCAACGACGCCGAGTCCGAGCGCTTCACCGTGGACGACGCGGTCGGCGAGCGGGCGCTGCACGAGCTGTACCTGGCCGCGTTCGAACCGGCCGTCACCCGGGCCGGGGCGTGGGCGGTGATGTCGGCCTACAACGGAGTCAACGGGGCGACGATGAGCGAGAACCCGCTGCTCGCCGAGCCGCTCACCGGCGAGTGGGGCTTCGACGGGCTCGTGATGTCGGACTGGGGCGCGGTGCGCACCACGGTCGCGTCGGCGCGCGCCGAGCAGCACCTGGTGATGCCCGGCCCGGTGGGCGCCTGGGGCGAGCGCCTGGTCGCCGCGGTGCGCGACGGCGAGGTCGAGGAGTCCGTCGTCGACGGCAAGCTGCGGAGGCTGCTGCGTCTGGCCGCCCGGGTCGGCGCGCTGGAGGGGGCGCCGACGCCGCCCGCCGCCCCGGCCGCCGAGGACGGCGCCGACGTGGCCCGCGGGCTCGCCGCCGCGGGCAGCGTCCTGCTCCGCAACACCGGCGAGCTGCCGTGGGACGCCTCGTCGCTCGGCACGGTCGCGGTGCTCGGGCACAACGCCGCGCTCGCCCGCACCCAGGGCGGCGGGAGCGCCACGGTCCGGCCCGCCGCGGTCGTCGCGCCGCTGGACGGGCTGCGCGCCGCGCTCGGCGAGGACCGGGTGCGCTACCGGCTGGGCGCGCAGGTCGCCGAGGGCGTGCAGCCCTTCGACCCGGCCACGGTCACCGACCCGGTCACCGGGGAACCCGGACTGCGCGCGGTGTTCCGCGCCGCGGACGGCTCCGCGCTGCGCAGCGAGCACCGGCTCGGCGCCTCGCTGATCTGGATGGGCGCCGAGATCCCCGACGACGCCGAGACCGTCGAGGTGTCGGCGCGGTGGGCACCCGAGCCCGGGACGCACCGGGTCGGGGCCGCCGCCGTCGGGCACGTGACGGTGCACGCCGACGGGACGGCGGTGCTCGACACCGAGGCCGTCCTGACCGGCGACGAGGGTCCGGGCGCGGCGATCTTCGAGGCCCCCTCGGTGACCGGGGAGGTCGGCACCGACGGACCGGTCGACCTGGTGTTCCGGTTCCGTCCGTCCGGCGGCGAGGCCGGCATGGCGCTGTTCGCGCTCACCGTCGGGACCGAGACCGTCGTCGCCGACCCGCAGGCCGAGGTGGCCGCGGCGGCCGCGCTGGCGGCGGCCTGCGACGTCGCCGTCGTCGTGGTCGGGACCAGCGACCGGATCGAGAGCGAGGGCTTCGACCGCACCTCGCTGGCACTGCCCGGCCACCAGGACGACCTGGTCCGGGCCGTCGCCGCGGCCAACCCGCGCACCGTGGTGGTGGTCAACTCCGGCGCCCCGGTGCTGCTGCCCTGGCGCGACGAGGTGGCCGCGGTGCTGCTCGGCTGGTTCGGCGGGGAGCGCTTCGGCGACGCCGTCGCCGACGTGCTGCTCGGGCACGCCGAGCCGGGCGGGCGGCTGCCGACCACCTGGCCCGCCACGGGCGAGGAGCGCTCGGTGCTGTCCGGGCGCCCGACCGGCGGCGTCCTGCGCTACGACGAGGGCGTGCACGTCGGGCACCGCAACTGGCTGCGCCACGGCGAGACGCCGGCGTACCCCTTCGGGCACGGGCTCGGCTACACCACCTGGGCCCTCGACGACGCCGTCGCCGGGCCCTGGTCGGCCGACGGGGTCGCGGTGACGGTCACCCTGACCAACACCGGTCACCGGGCGGGCCGCCAGGTCGTGCAGGCCTACCTGTCCCGACCCGGCTCCGACGTCGAGCGGCCCGCCCGCTGGCTGGCCGGCTGGGCGGTCGTCGACGCCGCCCCCGGCACGACGATGGCCACCGTGGCCGTGTCGCGGCGGGCGTTCCGCCACCGTGCGGGCGGGACGTGGGCGACCGAGCCGGGGACCTACGACCTGCACCTCGGGTTCTCCGTGGCCGACACCCCGTTGCACGCGACGGTGGAGGTCGTCGGCGAGGGCTGAGCGGTCAGCCGGCGTGCGCGGCCCGCACCAGGTCCGAGCACTTCTCCCCGATCATCATCGTGGTGATGTTCGGGTTGATCGCCGGCAGGAACGGCATCGCCGACGCGTCGGCGACCCGCAGGCCCTGCACCCCGCGGACCCGCAGCTGCGGGTCCAGGACGGCGCCCGGGTCGTCGTCGGTGCCCATCCGTGCGGTGCACGCCGGGTGGTAGACGGTGTTGTGGGTCTTGGTGATGTAGTCGGCGAGCTCGTCGTCGGTCACGGCGTCCGGGCCGGGTGCCAGCTCGGCGGCGATCCACTCCTTCAGCTGCGGCTGCTCGGCGATGCGGCGGGCCAGCCGGACGCCCTCGGTCATCACCCGCATGTCGTGGCCCTCGGGGTCGGTGAAGTAGCGCGGATCGACCCGGGCCCGGTCGCGGAAGTCGCGGGTGCGCAGCCGCACGGTGCCCCGGGACCGGCCGCGGGTGACGTTCGGGGTGAGGCAGAACCCGTTGTCGGTGGTCGGGTAGCCCCAGCGCAGCGTGTTCATGTCGAACGGCACCGAGCCGTAGTGCATCATCAGGTCCGGCCGGTCCAGGGCCGGGTCGGTGCGGTGGAACAGCCCGATCTCCCACCACTGGGTCGACTCGGTGACCATCGGCTTCGCCGCGTCCCAGAAGACCAGGCCCTCGACGTGGTCGTCGAGGTTCGAGCCGACGCCGGGCAGGTCCGAGCGGACCTCGATGCCGAACTCGCGCAGGTGCTCCCCCGGGCCGATGCCCGAGAGCATCAGCAGCTTCGGGGTGTCGATCGCCCCCGCGGAGAGGATCACCTCGCGCTCGGCGTGCGCGGTCTCACGGCCGGGGCCGATCCCCCGCTGGTACTCGACGCCGGTGGCGCGGGTGCCGTCGAACAGCACCTGCGAGGCCCAGCAGTCGGTGCGCACCTCCAGGTTCGGGCGCGAGTCCAGGATCGGGTGCAGGTAGGACACCGAGGCCGAGGCGCGGGTGCCGTCGGGGAAGGAGTTGATCTGGAAGTACCCGGCGCCGTCGGTGACGGTGTGGCCCTCGTTGAACCGCACCGTCGGCATACCGACCTGCGCGGCGGCGGCCAGCACGGCGTCGCCGCAGGGATCCTTCGCGGGGATCTGCATGAGGTTGACCGGGCCGGAGCGGCCGTGGCCGTCCCAGTCGCCGTCGTTGGTCTCCAGGCGCCGGATCAGTGGCCAGCACTCGTCGGCGGACCAGCCGGTCAGGCCGGACGCGGCCCACTCGTCGAGGTCCTCGCGCGGGGTCCAGAAGGCGATGCAGGAGTTGTGCGAGCCGCAGCCGCCGAGGACCTTCGCGCGGGCGTGGCGCATGTGGGAGTTGCCGCGCTCCTGCGGCTCGACCGGGTAGTCCCAGTCGTAGCCGGAGTCGAGCAGCGCCATCCAGTCGGTGAGCCGCAGGATGTTCGGGTCGCCGACGTCGGACGGGCCCGCCTCCAGCAGCAGTACCCGCACGGCGGGGTCCTCGGAGAGCCGCGCCGCGAGCGCGCAGCCCGCCGAGCCGCCCCCCACCACGACGTAGTCGAACCGGTCGGTCATGCCGTCTCCCCCATGCCCTGCTCGATCTCCTTCGCCCGGTGCTCGGGCAGACAGCCGAGCCCGTGCCGGCCGCGCAGCCGGAACCACGTCAGCCCGGCCAGCGCGACGACGCCGATGAACAGGAACGCGACGAACCGCAGCCACCCGGTGCCGTAGACCTCCTCACGGGGCCAGGCCAGGTTGATCGCCATCGACGCGCCCCACAGCACCGCCAGCACGTTCACCGGCAGGCCCAGGCGTCCCAGCGAGAAGTACCCCTTCTGACCCTCGTCCGGCCAGTGCCCGCGCAGTCGCCGGACCAGCATCGGCACCGTGACCAGCAGGTACGCGATGTAGATCATGATGATCGCCACGCTGGTGACCGCGGTGAACACCTCGGGCACGCCGATGTTGGCGACCAGGATGAGGACCGCGACGACACCGACGACGATCGCCGGGACGACCGGCGTCTTGTGCTTCGGGTCGATCCGGGCCAGCACCGCGCCCGCGGGGAGCGCGTTGTCCCGGGCCATCGCGAACATCAGCCGGATCGCGGCGGTGTGCACCGCGAGCAGGCAGACGATCACCGCGATGCTGATGGTGATCAGGAAGATCCGGCCGATCGTGCCGCCGGCGACCTCCAGCAGCACCATCTGCCCGCCACCGTCCTTGCTGCCCAGGCGCGGGTCGGCCAGGTCGGGGGCGGCCAGGATGATGCCGAGCAGGATCAGCCCGCCGAGCACGAAGGAGGCGACCACCGCGCGCAGGATCGCCGCCGGGGCCGTCCGGCGCGGGTCCACCGTCTCCTCGCCGAGCGAGCTGGCGGTGTCGAAGCCGTACATGACGTAGGCCGAGGCGAGCGCCGCGACGAGGAACGTGCCGAAGTACCCACCGCCGCCGGCGGCCGGGGCCGGGGTCTCGAACAGCACCGAGACGGGGTTACGGATGCTGAGCAGCAAGGCCACGACGATGACGACCGCGGCGATCAGCTCGATGAACACGCCGGTGGAGTTGATCCGTGCCATCAGCTTGACACCGACCGCGTTGATCACGGTGGTGAGCACGATGAGGATCGCCCCGAGCAGCACGCCGTTGACCGCGGCGTCGCCCGCGTCGGAGGCGTCGCCGATGATCTGGAAGCCCGACCAGATCTGCGGGAACGTCAGCTGCGCGGCCAGTGCGACCGCGGCCAGCGACACCACCGAGGCGGTGAACATCATCCAGCCGGCCAGCCAGGACACCGTCGGCCCGGCCAGCTGCTTGGACCAGTTGTAGACCGACCCGGCGACCGGGTAGCGCCCGGCCAGCTCGGCGAAGGACAGCGCGACCATGAACTGGCCGGCGAACACCATCGGCCAGGACCACCAGTAGGCCGCGCCGCCGGTGCCGAAGCCGAAGTAGAACAGCTGGAACGTGCCGGTCAGGATCGAGATGTAGCTGATCCCGGCCGCGAAGCTGGCGAACTTGCCGATGCTGCGGTCGAGGGTCTGGCTGTAGCCGAACTCGGCGAGCCCTCCCCCGTCGCCGTCCGCGTCCGGGGACGGGTCCCGCCGGGTCGGTTCGGGAACGGTCATCGTGGACCTCCTGGGCCGTTGCGTCGCGTCATCATGGCGGCCTCAGCGGCCCGAGAACCATCCCTGGGGCTGCGGAGCGGTGTTGGTCCACACGTGCTTGATCTCCTGGTACTCGGCCAGCCCGGTCGGTCCCAGCTCGCGGCCGTTGCCGGACCGGCCCATGCCGCCCCACTCCGCGCCCGGGAAGTAAGGGTGGAAGTCGTTGATCCAGACGGTGCCGTGGCGCAGTGCGGACGCGACCCGGTGGGCGCGGCCCATGTCGGCGGTGAACACCGCACCGGCCAGCCCGTACTCGGTGTCGTTGCCCAGGCGGACGGCCTCCTCCTCGGTGTGGAACCGCTCGACGGTCAGCAGCGGGCCGAAGGTCTCCTCGCGGATCAGCCGCGATCCCGGCGCCAGGTCGGTGATGACCGTCGGCAGGTAGAAGTAGCCGTTCGCCAGGTCGGGGTCGTCCGGCCGGGCGCCGCCGCAGCGGATCGTGGCGCCCTCGGCACGGGCGGCCGCGACGAAGTCCTCGATCTTGGCCAGGTGCGCGGCGGAGACCAGCGGGCCGACCTCGACGCCGTCGGTGAGACCGTTGCCGAGCCGGATCAGCTGCGCGCGGCGCACCACCTCGTCGACGACGGCGTCGGCGACCGAGTCCTCGATGATCAGCCGGGCCCCCGCGGAGCAGACCTGGCCGGAGTGCAGGAACACCGCGAGCATCACGTAGTCGACGGCGAGCTCGAAGTCGGTGTCGGCGAAGACGATGTTCGGGTTCTTCCCGCCCAGCTCGACGGCGGTGCGCTTCACCGTCTCGGCCGACGCACGGATGATCTTCTGGCCGGTCGACAGGCCGCCGGTGAAGCTGACCATGTCCACGTCCGGATGCTCGGTCAGCGGGGCACCGACCGACGGCCCGTCGCCGAGCACGATGTTCACCACGCCGGCCGGGATCCCGACCTCCTCGCACAGCTCCACCAGCACGATCGAGGTGAGCGGGGTGACCTCACTGGGCTTGATCACCATGGTGTTGCCCGCGGCGATCGCCGGGGCGACCTTCCAGGACAGCTGCAGCAGCGGGTAGTTCCACGGCGTGATCAGGGCGCAGACGCCGACCGGCTCGTGCACGATCCGCGACACCACCGCCGGGTTGCCGGTGTCGACGATCCGCCCGGCGTCCTTGTCGGCGAGCCCCGCGTAGTAGCGGAAGACGGCGGTGACGTCGTCGACGTCCTGGCGGCCCTCCGCGATCGTCTTGCCCGTGTCGAGGGTCTCCAGCCGGGCGATCCTCTCCCGGTCGCGGACCAGCAGGTCGGCGATCCGCCCGAGGAGCGCACCGCGCTCGCCGGTCGTGGTCCGCCGCCACGGCCCGTCGTCGAAGGCACGGCGCGCGGCGGCGACGGCACGGTCGACGTCGTCGGGCCCTGCCTGGTCGACCTCGGTGACGGTCGAGGCGTCGTAGGGGTTGACCACCGGGGCGGTCCCGGCGGACCCGGTGGTCCAGCTTCCGTCGATGTAGAGGCTCGGCACGGCGCGAGCTTTCACCGGGAACCGGTCGATGTGCAAACCCGGGCCGGCGTCCTTGCGCGGGGAGACGGTCACGCTTTCCGGCCGCCCCCGTGGCGACGTACCGATTGCCGGGGTTAGGGTTGCGCGATGAGCAACACGGTGCGCGGACGGGAGCCCGGGGTGCAGTCGGTCGACCGGGCCATCACCCTGCTGACCCTGCTGGCCGACCGCAGCGAGGCGGGGGTCAGCGAGCTCGCCGCCTCGCTCGACGTCCACAAGTCGACCGCGTTCCGGCTGCTCGGGGCGCTGGAGGAGCGCGGACTGGTCGAGCAGATCGCCGACCGCGGCAAGTACCGCCTCGGGTTCGGGCTGATCCCGCTCGCCGGCCGTGTCGCCGAGCGCCTGGAGGTCACCACCCAGGGCCACCCGGTCTGCGAGACGCTCGCTGAGCGGCTCGGCGAGACCGTCAACATCGCCATCCCCGACCGCGGGTGGGCGGTCAACGTCGACCAGGCCCGCGGCCCGTCGATGGTCACCACGTTCAACTGGCTCGGCCGGATCACCCCGATGCACAACACCTCCAGCGGCAAGGTGCTCCTCGCCTCGGTCGTCCTCGACGACCCGGGGACGATGCCGGACACTGTGCCGGAGCAGGGCCGGGACACACTCGTCGAGGAGCTGCGCCGGGTCCGCCGGCACGGGTACGCGTGGTCGCTGGAGGAGTTGGAGACCGGCCTCAACGCCGTCGCCGCGCCGGTGCTGGACCACGGTGGTGCGGTGGTGGCCGCCCTGTCGGTGTCCGGGCCCGCCTACCGGCTCTCCGCCGAGCGGATCGAGCGGATCACCCCGGAGGTCGTCGCCGCGGGGCGTGAGATCAGCCGTCGCATGGGGTTCTGGCGCGACCGCTGAGCCGCGGGCCTACGGCGGCGGGGCCGGCGCGGGCCCCTGCAGGCGTTCCAGCACCGGCGGCAGGGTGCGCTCCAGCTCGTCGCCGTGCCGCTCGAACTCGCGCCGCAGGAACGGCGCCGCCAGCTTCAGCAGACCCTTGAGTCGCACCCGGGCGTGGAAGCTCACGACGCTCCCCCCGCCCTCGGCCGGCTCGACGACGATCTCCTCGGTCGCGGTGACCGTCGGGTTCTCCCCGACGAACACGACCCGACCGGCCGTCAGCTCCCGCAGCGTGTGGTCGAGCTCGCTCTCCCGTCCGCCCCACACCGACACCGTGTGCCAGGCGGCGCCGACCGCGACCGGGCCGCCGCCGTCGGAGCGGGTGCTGGAGCGCACGGTGGGGTCCCAGATCTCGCTGTGCCCGTGGTCGGCCAGGTAACCGAGCACCGTCTCGGCAGGGGTGGACACCGTCATCACCCGCTGGACGCCGACCACGACGCTCCTCTCCCCGGCCGGGCGCCGCTCGGGGCCCGGCCCGCTGCTCCCGACCGGCGCAGATGGTCTCACGACGACCGGTCATGATCGAGAGCCCCGTGCCGGTTTCCCCGGAACGCCCGTGCCGGGGGCGCGCGGCACGCACACTCCCCCCGACGCGGGCGGGCCGGGCGGGCCCGCCACCGACGACGGAGGTGCCGCGGTGCACGACCGAGACCCAGCGGTAGCGCCGTGGACGAGCGGCCGGGCCCGCCCCGGACCGCACCCGTCAACGGGCGGGGTGGCGCGCTCCGACCCGGACGCGCTCGACGCCGCCGCCACGGCGCTCGACCGCGTCGCCGAGGCCCTCACCGGGGACGCGGCGCTCGTCGGCCCCGCCGTGCCGGTGCCCGGCTTCGCGGCCGGGGCGGCCGCCGCGGCCTGGGAGGACGCGATGGTGCGGGCCGTCCGGGAGCACGCGGGGTACACCGCGTCGACGGCGTCGGCCCTGCGCGCGGCCGCCGCGGCCTGGCGCGCCGCCGACGACGACGCGGCGGTGGCGTTCACCGGACGCGCCTCGTGAGCGCCGGGCCCGCGCTGGGCGACCTCGTGGCCGCCGACCCCGGCGCGTGGCTGCGCCGCGCCGGCACCTGGGACGGGGTGTCCCGGGCCCTGTCCGACCGCGCGGCCGAGCTGGAACACTCCGCACCGGAGTCGTGGAGCGGCGCCGACGCCGACGCGGCCGCGCTCGCCCGCGCCGAGCAGGTGCGCAGGCTGCGTGCCGACGCGGGCACCGCGTCCCGCGCCGCGCAGGTGCTGGGCACCCACGCCGGTGAGGTACTCGACGCCCAGCGCCGGCTCGTCGTCGCCGCGCTGGCGGTGCACCCGCAGTTCGTCGTCGACCTCGAGCGCGGCACACTGTGCGCCGGCCTCGCCGCGCACCCGCCGGGTGTGTGGCGGCTGCCCGCGTTGGTCGCCCGCTTCGGGGCGGACCTGGTCCGCCTGTCCGCCGCGGTGGCCGACGCCGTCGGCGCCGCCACCCGGTCCGACCACGCCACGGCCGCAGCGCTCGACGCGCTCCGCCCCGCCCCCGCGGCGGTGTCCCGCCCGGTCGCGCCCGCCGCGGCGCCGCCCGCCGGTGCGGACGCCGGCGCCGTGCGGTCCTGGTGGACCGGGCTGCCCGGGGCCGACCGGGAGCAGCTGCTGCACACCCGGTCCGGGCTCGTCGGCGGGCTGGACGGCGTGCCGGTCGCCGACCGGGACCGGGCGAACCGGGTCCTGCTCGACGCCGAGCTCTCCCGGCTGCGGGCCCGGGCGGCGCTGCTGGACCGGGCCGGGGACACCGCGGGCGCGGACCGCGCCCGGCGGGCCTCGGCCGGACTGGAGACCATCCGCCGACGCCTGGACGCCGGCGACGCGTACCTGCTCCGCCTGGAGCGCGGGGACACGGGCGGGCGGCTCGTGCTCGCCGTCGGCGACCCGGATCGCGCCGCGCACGTGCTCACCCACGTCCCCGGGACGACCGCGGGCTGGGGCACGGTGCCCGGCGACCTGGCACGGGTCGAGGCGACCCGCGCGGCCGCCCGGGCGGCCGCACCGGACGGTGCCGTCGCCGCGGTCCTGTGGACCGGCTACGACGCTCCCCCGGACCTGCTCGCGGCTGCGGACCCCGCTGCCGCCCGCGCCGCCGCCGGGGACCTGCGGTCCTTCCAGGACGGTCTGCGGGCCGGGCACGCCGGACCGGTCCACCTGACCGTCGTCGGGCACTCCTACGGCTCGACGGTGCTCGGGAACGCCGCCCGGGGCGGCCTCGCCGCCGACGACGTCGTGTTCGTCGGCAGCCCCGGGACCGGCGCGGGGCACGCCTCCGAGCTCGGCACCGCACCCGGGCACGTCTGGGCGACGACCGCGCGGCACGACCCGATCGGTCGAGTGCCCGGGGTCGAGGTCTTCGCGACCTCGCGCGGTCTCGCCCCGACCGGGCTCCTGCACGGCCCGGACCCGGCGGCACCGGGGTTCGGTGCACGGGTGTTCGACTCGGCCCCCGGGTCGGCGCTCCCGCGCCCGGACGACCCGGCCACCCCGAACGACGAGTCCGCGTTCGCCGCCGCGCACGGCGGCTACTGGGACCCCGGCTCGCCGAGCCTGAGCACCCTGGGCCGGATCGTCGCCGGAGCGCCCGTCCCGCCGTGACACTCCGTCATGGGCGATCCGCTTTGCGAGACCACCGCACGTCCGTCCGGCCGAACGAACGACCGCTCAACGAACGAGAGATGGGCCAGGTCACAGGTAGTCGTCAGACCAACCGCGACTAGCCTGTCCCGGACGTGGGCACGGGCAGTAGCATGCGGGCGTGACCGAGACCGAGAGCAGACCGGCACGGCGCACCGGCCGTCCGCCACTGACCGACCGCGCGACACTGCTGGCCGCTGCGCGCGAGCTCGGCTTCTCCGACCTGACGGTCGGCGCGGTGACCGCCCGGGTCGGCGTGAAGTACTCCACGTTCTACCGCCACTTCCCCAGCCTGGAGGCGCTCGTCGCCGCGCTCGTGGACGACGTGGTGACCGACGACGTCTTCCCCGCGACCGACGAGGGCCGGTGGCAGGAGCAGATGCTGGCGTTCGCGGCGGCGACGTTCGACGTGATGGCCGAGCACCCGGGCCTCGCCCCCGCGATGGTGCGGCTGCCGGAGTCCCCCGACGCGATGATGTCGGCGTTCCGGCGACTGACCGACCGGCTGCTGGAGGCGGGCTTCACCGCCGAGGACGCGGCGCTGGGCGCCTCGACCGCCATCCAGATGGGAATGCAGCCGTGGCTGGCGGCCAACTCCTCCGGCATCGGGGACGCGCGCCGGCGTGACCAGGTGCTGGAGTCGGCCGAGCCGTTCGACGCCCAGATCCGGTCGGTGTTCCGGGACCGGATCGACGACCCGCCGCGCAGCTGGACGCTGAGCCGCGTCGAGCTGGTCGTCGCCGGGCTGGAGACCCGCCTGGCGTCCTGACCCCCGACACGACGACGCCCGGGGTGCTTCGCGTGAGCACCCCGGGCGTCGGCGTCGGATCAGGCGGTCAGGTGGGAACGACCTGGTCCGCCTGCGGACCCTTCTGACCCTGGGTGACCTCGAAGGTCACGGTCTGCCCCTCGTCGAGGCTGCGGTATCCGGAGGACTGGATCGCGCTGAAGTGGACGAACAGGTCCTGCCCGCCTCCGTCCGGCGTGATGAACCCGTACCCCTTCTCCGCGTTGAACCACTTGACGGTTCCCTGTGGCATCCGGATGTCTCCTCGCGTCTTGCCGGTTCCTACGGGGTGGACATTAGCCGTACCGGACCCCGCCGTGCTACAGGCGACGTGCGATCGGGTACCGGCGCGTCGCGCCGGGCGTCCCGTTCGCCCGTTTCTCCGGGGCCCCGGCGCGCTCAGCCGAGGATCGCGGCCAGCACCAGCCCGCCGCTGGTCGCGACGAAGGACAGTCCGCTGACGACCCGGAACACCGGGTGCCGGACGACGTCCGGTCCCCAGGCCATCGGCAGGAACAGCGCCGGGTTGACCCACGTCCCGAACACCAGCACGGCCACGAGCCACCCCGGCAGGTCCGGCGCGGCCAGCCCGACGGCGACCAGGATCAGCCCCATCAGCACGAAGTCGAGGTGCGCCTGCAGCAGCCGGCGTGGTTCCACGATCCCGACCCGCCGACACGCGTCGGGACGGGTCACCGACACGACCACCGCCCAGCCCAGCATCGCGCCGAGCGCGAGCTCGACGAGCCCGATCCGCACCATCGCGTCCATCCGGTGATCATGACAATCGGCCGGCGGCGGACCGGCACCGGCTCACCGGCGCGGGATCAGCCCTCCCGCGTAGAGCGCCCACGCCACCAGCAGCGGCTGCCCGGCCAGCCGCGCGGCGCGCTTCGTGTCGGTGTCGAGGCCGAACCCGTCGACGCGGTTGCGGTACTGCGAGACGTTGCCCGGGAAGATCGCGGTGAAGAACGCCGCGGCCAGGCCGCCGACCCGGCGGCGCTCCCTCGGGAGGCCGGCCAGCGCGGCGCCGAGCGCGATCTCGGCGGCCCCGGAGAGCAGCACGACGTCGTCGGTGTCCATCGGGACCCACGGCGGGACCTGGGCGCGGAACTCGCGGCGGGCGACGGTGAGGTGCGAGGTCCCGGCGAACACCAACATCGCGCCGAGCGCGAGGCGGGCGACGTCCTGGCGGGTACGGGTGGCCGTCGTGCGCGTCATGATCCGACGGTGCCACGGCCCGGGCGGCCGGGCGCGCCGGACCGCACCGCCGGGTGACCCGTCAGGGACGCTCGCGCAGCTCGATCCCGGCCGGGGTGGTGGCCCCCGCCAGCCCGCAGACCAGGTCGAGCTCGGCGACGACGTTCTGCAGCACCTGCGCGACGCCACGGGCCCCGTCCAGGGCGAGCCCGTGCACGAACGGGCGCCCCAGCAGCACGGCGCGGGCGCCGAGCCGGACCGCGGTCGCGACGTCGGCGCCGGTGCGCACCCCGGAGTCGAGCAGCACCGGCAGCGCGTCACCGACGGCGTCGACGACACCGGGCAGCGCGTCCAGCGAGGCGACCGCGTGGTCGATCTGGCGGCCCCCGTGGTTGGACACGACGACACCGTCCACACCGGCGTCGGCGGCGCGGCGGGCGTCGTCGGGGTGCAGGACCCCCTTGAGCAGGATCGGCAGCCGGGTCCGCGAGCGCAGGGTCGCCAGGTCCTCCCAGGACAGCCGCGGTCGCGAGTAGACCCGCAGGAAGGTCTCCACGGCCGCCCGCGGGACGGGCGAGCGCAGGTTGTCCCGGAACCGTCCGGGGGCGTTGCGGGTGATCTCGAGCAGGGTGCGCACGGCCTGCGGGGTGACCTTCGGCGGCGCACCGGTGGACGGCGCGGCGAGGGTCTGTTCCACCAGGCCGCGGAACACCGGGTCGGAGGTGTACTGGGCGATCCCGATGCCGCGGGCGAAGGGCAGGTGGCCCAGGTCGAGGTCGCGGGGGCGCCAGCCGAGCATCGTCGTGTCGAGGGTGACGACGACGGCGTCGCAGCCAGAGGCCTCGGCGCGGCGCAGGAAGCTGTCGACGAGCTCGTCGGAGGTGGACCAGTACAGCTGGAACCAGGTGGGGCCGCCGACCGCGGCGATGTCCTCCATCGGCGTCCCTGCCTGGTTGGAGATCACCATCGGGACCCCGGCGGCCGCGGCCCCGCGGGCGACGGCGAGGTCGGCGCCGCGCCGGACCAGGTCCAGCGCGCCGATCGGGGCGAGGAGCAGCGGGGCGGGCAGCGTGCGACCGAACAGCTCGACGGTCAGGTCGCGCTCGCCGACGTCGCGCAGCACCCGCGGCACGATCTCCCGGCGCGCGAACGCCGCCCGGTTGGCGCGCATCGTGGTCTCGGCGCCCGCGCCGCCGGTGACGTAGGCGTCGGCGCGCCGGCTCATGGCCCGCCGCCCGCGGCGCTCCAGCTCGTCGGGACCGGTCGGGACCCGGGGCCGGGCGCCGGCGACGCCCTCGCGGTAGATCCGTTCCTGCCGAGCCCGGCCCGGTGCCGTCATGGCGCCCTCCCCCGTCGTCGCGCGGTCAGCCTACGGGCCGGGCCGCCCACCCCGGACGGACGCGGGACCGGGCCGCGTCCGGGGTGGGCGGCGGGCCGGACGGTCACCGTCCCCGCAGGTCGGCGAGGGTCAGGACCTGCCCGCGGATGCCCCAGCCGCCGTCGGCGACCTCGTCGACGAGGACCATGGTGTTGGCGCGGACCTCGTCGCCGAAGACGGCGGCGTAGAGGTCGGTGACCTGCTCGACGAGCTCGCGCTTGGCGTCGGCGTCGAGCAGGCCCGCGGGGACCTTGAGGTTGGCGAAAGGCACGGGTGTCTCCTGTTCCGGGTGCACGGTCGGGTGCGGTGTGGTGGTCAGTGCGGGTCGGCGGCGTTGAGCCGGGCGACGACGTCGGCGTACTCGCCGCGGGCCTCGGCGCGGCGCAGCGGAAGCACCCGCTCGACGAGGACCTCCCCGCCCGGCGCTCCGGCCTCGAGCAGTGCGAGGACCTCGGCGACGAAGTCGTCGAGCGGCATCGCGATCGGGCTGTCCCGCTGGCCGGGGAGCAGCTCGGTCGCCACGGACGGCGGCACGATCTCGACGAGCTCGACGGTGGTGTCGGCGAGCTGCAGGCGCAGCGACTCGGTGAGCATGTGCACCGCGGCCTTGGTGGCGTTGTAGCTGGGCGTCGCGGCGAGCGGTACGAAGGCCAGACCGGACGACACGGTGACCACCGACGCGACCGGCCGTCCCCGCAGGTGCTCCACGAGCGCGCCGATCAGCCGGATCGGGCCGAGCAGGTTGGTGGTGACGACCTGCTCGGCCGAGGCGAGGAAGCCCTCGGGGCCGTGCCAGTCCTCGACCCGCATGATCCCGGCCATCGCGACGAGCACGTCGAGGTCGGGGTGCCGGTCGAGGACCTCGGCGACGGCCGTCGTGACGCTCGCCGGGTCGGCCGTGTCGATCTCGACGGCGTCGAGGCCGGGGCGGGCGGCGACGAGCTCGTCGAGCAGGTCGCGCCGCCGGCCGCCGAGGACCACGGTGTTGCCGCGCTCGTGCAGCGCCAGGGCCAGGGCGAGTCCGATGCCGCTCGTCGAGCCGGGGATGAAGACGGTGCGTCCGGTGATCTGCATGTCCCCACCGTCGCCGCGCGGCGGACGGGACGGCAGAGACCGGTCATCGGGGGATCGCCGGTCCCTGGTCGCCCGGCGGGTGCCCACGGATACTCGATGCCGTGGACCGAGCAGCCCTGGCCGACTTCCTGCGCCGGCACCGCGCGGGCCTCCGCCCCGGCGACGTCGGGCTCCCCGACGGGCCGCGCCGGCGCACGACGGGGCTGCGCCGCGAGGAGGTCGCGACGCTCGCGGTCATGTCAACCGACTACTACACGCGGCTGGAGCAGCAGCGCGGCCCGCAGCCGAGTGAGCAGATGCTGGCGTCGCTGGCCCGGGCACTGCGGCTGGGCACCGAGGAGCGCGACTACCTGTTCCGGTGCGCGGGCCGCAACGCGCCGGTGTCGGGCCCGGTGTCCGAGCACGTGGCCCCGGCACTGCTGCGGGTGCTGGACCGGCTGCACGACAGCCCCGCCCTGATCCTGACCGTGCTCGGCGAGACGCTCGTGCAGAACGACATGGCCCGGGCGCTCTTCGGCGACCACACCCACCACACCGGGCTCGCCCGCAGCGAGGTCTTCCGCTGGTTCACCGACCCGGACGTCCGGCGCATGTACCCGCCCGACGACCGGCCCCGCCAGAGCCGCGCGCAGGTGGCGACGCTGCGGGCGGCACTGGCGATGCTCGGGCCCCGGTCGCGGGCCGGGGAGCTGGTGGAGGTGCTGTCGGAGCGCAGCCCCGAGTTCGCCGCCCTGTGGGAGCTGCACGAGGTCGGGCGCCGGTTCGCCGACCACAAGACGCTGCTGCACCCGGAGCTCGGCGAGCTGGAGGTGGACTGCCAGGCGCTGTTCACCGAGGACCGGTCCCAGGCGCTGCTCGTGCTCACCGCGGCGCCGCGCAGCGAGACCGGACGACGACTGGAACTGTTCCGGGTGATCGGCAACGAGCAGTTCAGCGCGGGCTGAACCGGGTACCGGTCATGCGTTCAGGCGCACCGGGAGCGCCGTGAGCGCGTGGATCAGCGTGCTCTCCCGGTACTGCCCGGGGGCGCCGGCGAGCGCCATGTCCGGGAACCGCGCGAGCAGCGTCCGGAACGCGACGTCGGCCTCGAGGCGGGCCAGCGGGGCGCCGAGGCAGTGGTGGATGCCGTAGCCGAAAGCGAGGTGCCCGGAGGTGTCGCGATCGGGGTCGAACCGCTGCGGGTCCGGGTAGCGCCCGGGGTCGCGGTTGGCCCCGATCAGTGAGACCAGCACGACCTCGCCGGCCGGGATCGTCACCCCGGAGTACTCGACGGGCTCGTCGGTGAAGCGGATCGTGGCGAGGTTGACCGGTCCGTCGTACCGCAGGAACTCCTCGACCGCCTGCGGCACCCGGTCGGGGTCGGCGCGCAGCCGGGCGTGCCGGTCGGGGTCGCGCAGCAGCGCCAGCATGCCGTTGCCGATGAGGTTGACCGTGGTCTCGTGCCCGGCGACCAGCAGCAGGAACGCCATCGCGGTGACCTCGGTGGAGCTGAGCGAGTCGCCGTCCTCCGAGGCGCGGACGATCTCGGACAGCATGTCGTCGCCGGGATGGGCGGACTTGTCGGCGACGAGCTCGGACAGGAACTGCGCCATCGACGCGGCGGCCGCGGCGCGCTCCTCGTCGGGGCCGCTGGAGAGCAGCAGGTTCGACCAGTGCCGGAAGTCCTCGCGCCGCTCCCCCGGGACGCCGAGGATCTCGGAGATGACCGTCATCGGCAGCGGGAACGCGAAGTGGTCCAGCAGGTCCAGCTCGGGACCCGCCTGCTCGGCGGCGTCGGCGAGCTCGGTGGCGATCTGCTCGATCCGCGGCCGCAGCCGGGCGATCGCGCGGACGGTGAACGCCCGCCCGACCAGCTTGCGCAGCCGGGTGTGGTCCGGTGGGTCGGCGTTGAGCATGTGCCCGACGAGCGAGTCGGCGAACTGGCGGAACGAGGTCGCGCCGTGCCGCTGCAGCACCTCGGGCAGCCGCCGGGAGTCCTTCCGCAGCCGCGGGTCGTTCAGCGCGGCGCGGGCGTCGTCGTAGCGGGTGATCATCCAGAACGTCAGCCCGTTCGGGCCGGTCGCACGGGCGACGGGACGCGCGTCGCGCAGCTCCCGGTAGAGCGCATCGGGATCGTCGAAGAAGTCCTGGTCCAGCACCACCGGCCGGGTGTCGTGGTCGATCGTCATCGTCGGCTCCTCGTCCTGTCCTCGTCCACCGGGCTCCCTGGTCACGATTGCACGTCTCGTGCAAAATTGCACGCGTGATGAATGGGATGGAGGGGCGCCTCTCGGCCAGGGAGCGCAACCGGCGGTCGATCCTCGACGCGGCACAGGCCGTGCTGCGCGAGGACCCGGACGCCTCGCTCGACGAGGTCGCGAGCCGCGCCGGCGTCGTGCGACGCACCGTCTACGGCCACTTCCCCAGCCGTCACGACCTCGTCGTCGCGCTCGTCCGGGCGGCGTCGGCGGACTTCGTCGAGCAGGTCGGCGAGGTCGACCCCGACACCTCCGACCCGGCCGGGGAGCTCGCGGCCACCCTCCTGCGTACCTGGAGCACGTCGCGCCGCTACGGCCCGGTCATCGCGCTGGCCCGCCGGACCGCCGACGACGAGATCCGCGCCGCGATGGCGCCGTTCCACACGATCATGATCCGGCTGCTGGAGAACGGGCAGCGGGCCGGTGTGTTCTCCCGGCACGTCACGGCCCCGGTGCTGGCCGAGGTGCTGCAGGCGGGGTCGATGGCCTACCAGCACGCCGCAGAGGACGGGCGGTGGGACGGCGACGAGGCCGACGTCGCCCTCGGGCACCTGCTGACCCTCGGGGTCCCCTTGGCCGACGCGCGTGCCGCCGTCGCCCGGGCGCGGGCGGCTTGACCTCGACCCGACTCCAGCTCGACCGACCCGTGGCGGGTGCGGTTCGTCGAGGTCCGCGGACGAGGCGAGGCGCTGACCGAGCCGCCGGACTCGGCGGGGCAGCCGACGGCGTCGAGGGCGATCATCCGGATCCGTCCGACCCGGATCCTCAGCCTGGCACTGTCCCCGGAGGAGCAGCGGATGCACCCGCACGAGGCGCCGCTCCGGGCGCGCGACGTGGGCTGAGACGGCTACAGCATCGCGTCGATCTCGCCGCGGTGGAACGCGAGGGGCGTGGCCGGGAACCCGTACCGGTCCTGGTGCCGTGTCCCCGAGCCGCACCACCCGCAGCGGCCCACCGCGTCGTAGACCGCCCGGCCCTCCAACTCGGCCCGACGGGCCGTGACCGCACGGTCGGCGCGGGTGGGCCGCGGGGCCGACCGCCGCGCGGGGCGCGCCGTCGGACGGCCGGACAGGCGGGAGTACAACCAGATGCCCGCCACCGGCAGCGCGACCAGACCGGCGGCGACCACGAGCCACTGCAGGACGCCGATCACCGTGCCGACGACGAGGACGGCGAGCACGACGATCCCGATCGCCTGGGCGAGCTTGAGCACGAGCGTCGACATCGCGGGGTCCTCCACGTCCGGTGTGGGTGGTTGCGGTCCCGATGTCGGATCGCCGCGGTACCGCGTTACACCGCCCCGGCGGGCCCGTGCACCCTCGCGCGCGCGGCGGTCGGCCCTCCGCTTCGCGGACGTCGGCCCCCCGCTCGGCGAATGCCGCGACGTCCTGCATGTGCAGTCGTGACTGCCGGCGGAAGACGCCGCGCAGGAGTGGCGCCGCCAGTCGCATGGACAGGCTGCTGAACCGGTACTCGTTCTCGCTCACCCGGAGCGTCGTCCCCGGACCGGCCTCGGCGAACCGTTCCCGAGCGGCGCTCCACATACCGTCGGCGACGATCTCACGGTCGAGGCGGACGACCCTGTCCGCCGGGATCCCGTCCAGATCCGACGGTTCCCGGCGCGTGACGGTCTCGGTGCACTCCCTCTCCTGCCCTCCCGTCCGCAGCACGACGCCACAACTGCTCGTGAGCGGCCTACCGTGTCGCCCATGTCCGACACCTGGCTGTCCGATACCCGCTCGTCGTACGACACCGACGCCGCCGGATATGCCGAGAAGGTCCGTGGCCTGCTCGACGACAATCCCTACCTGCGCGCGGGCCTCGGGTTGTTCGCCGAGTCGGTGCACAGGGCCGGTGGCGGCCCGGTCGCCGACGTCGGCTGCGGCCCCGGCTACGTCACCCGCCACCTCCAGGACGCCGGAGTGGACGCATTCGGTATCGACCTGTCACCCGAGCTGATCGCGATCGCACGCCGCGACCACCCCGGGCTCCGCTTCGAGGTGGGGACGATGACCGACCTCGACCTCGACCTCGCCGACGGCTCGGTCGCCGGCCTCGTGGCGTTCTGGTCGATCGTCCACGTGCCCGACCACGCCCTACCCGGGGTGTTCGGACAGTTCCACCGAGTGCTGCGACCCCGAGCACCGCTGCTCGTCGGCTTCCACGTCGGCGACGAGACCCGGCACACGTCCGAGGGCTACACGGGTCGACCGGTCTCCATCGAGAACCACCACCGCCGGCCGAGCACGGTGGCAGCCCGGCTGCGGGACGCGGGGTTCACCATCGACGCCCACCTCGTCATCCGGCCGGATGAGGACGTCCCGGGGGCCATGATCTTCGCGCACACCCGCCCCTGATCGCAGCTCGGCTCCGACCGCTCTCGCGTCCGATCCACCGCGGTCGTGTGGGCAGACGTGGGTTCACCTGGCCACGACCGGGGCGAGGGGGCCTGGAGGTCGCCGGAACGACGTCGACCCCCGGAACCCATCGGTGTGGGTCTCCTGGGGGTCGATCGTGAGTTGCCACCCCGGGTCACGGTCTGACCTCGGGGAAATGCTCCTCCGATTGGACTCGAACCAATAACCGCCCGATTAACAGTCGGGTGCTCTGCCATTGAGCTACGGAGGACCGTTCATGCCGTTCCGGGTGGTGTTCCCGGCGACGAGAAGAACTCTACAACACCCCCGACAGCCCTCTCGCAACCCCCCGTTCGGCCGCTGTTCCCGCAGGTCGGAGCCCCATCCGGGTGGCGGTCGGACAACGGCCGCGGGCCGGGTACGGTCGCGGTCGGAGGTGAGGGGAATGGTCAAATTCCTCGTGGGTGTCGCCGTCGGGTACGTCCTCGGCACCAGAGCCGGTCACGAGCGCTACGAACAGCTCGTCCGTGCCTATCACCGGGCGGCGGACCACCCCGCGGTGCAGGGCGCCGCGGGCGTCGCGCGGGCGGGTGTCGAGGGTGCGCTCGACAAGGTGCGCGGCGGCCCGAGCACCGGGCACTGAGGGCTCGCCCCGTCCCGTGCCCCGTCCCCGGGTCACGGGACGGGCGGGTCAGCGTGTGCGGGCCACCGCGAAGACGCGGCGGAACGGGAACCAGGTGCCGCCGTCGGCGCTCGGCGGGTAGGCCGCCCGCAGCCGGGGCGCGAGCTCGCGGACGAACGCGTCGTAGGCGTCGTCGTCGAGGGCGTCGCGGACCGGGCGCAGGGCGGTGCCGGAGATCCAGCGCAGGACCGCGTCGTCGCCGTCGAGCCGCTGCAGGTAGGTCGTCTCCCAGGCGTCGACGTCGGCGCCCGCGGCGGCCAGGATGTCGGCGTAGCCGAGCGGGTCGAGCACGGTCTCGGTGCCGCGCAGCAGAATCCGGTCCCGCCACTGCGGGAGCGTCGCGACCTCGCGGGTCAGCACGTGGGACGGGGCGTCGAAGTTGCCGGGGACCTGCACCGCGATCCACGCGCCGGCCGCGAGCGAGGCCACCCAGCGGCGCAGCACGTCGGGGTGCTCCGGCACCCACTGCAGCACCGCGTTGGTCACGAGCACCCCGGTGTCGCGGGGCGGGGTCCAGTCGCGCACGTCGACCTGCGTGGCGTCGACGCCGGCGGCGCGGGCCGCGGCGACCATGTCCGGGGAGGAGTCGAACGCCTCGACCGTCGCCGTCGGCCACCGCCGGGCGAGCAGCCCGGTCAGGTGGCCGGGGCCGCAGCCGGCGTCGACGACCCGGGTCAGCGCGGGGTCGGGCTCCCCGACCCGGGCCAGCAGGTCCAGGAACGGGCGCGAGCGGTGGTCGTCGAAGGCGCGGTAGAGCTCCGGGTCCCAGCTGGTCGTGGTCACGGTTCCTCCGGGAGTCGTGCGGCGATGCCCTCCGCCAGCCTCCGGGCGGCGACCGGGTCGGTGCCCGGGTCGGGCCGGACCTGCAGCACCAGCCCGTCGCGGCCGGGGACCCGGCGCTGCAGCACCCAGACCCCTCCCCCGGGCAGCTCACGGCGGTTGCGGGTGCGGATGGACTGGGTGACCCGCTCCTGCACGGCCTGCGGCACCTTCCCCGGTTCGACGAGGCGGAACCGCAGCGGGCGCCCGTCGGTGAGCAGCTCGGTGCCGGGGGCGATCTGCTCGGCCGAGGTCGGCGTCACGACCAGGCTGACCTTGTCCCAGGTGGCTTTCGCGATCTCGTGCCAGCCCAGCCGCTCCCCACCGGGCGGCCAGATCCCCCACGAGGTGACCACGAGCATCCCGTCCGGGGTCTGCGTGGTGGCGACGACGGCCTCGGAGTCGGCGAGGGCGTCGGCGACCGCGTCGGGCACCGGCTCGCGGCCGAGCAGCCGCGCCCAGAAGCCCGTCACGACGCGACCCCGGACGCCTGCTCGCGCAGCTGGATCTTGTACTGCTCCAGCGGGACGAGCACGCCGAACAGGTCCATGTACTCGTCGTGGTCGGTCTCGGCGTTGGTGCGCTGCAGCTGCGACTTGAGGTCGGCGATCTCGCGCTCGACCAGGCCGAGCCGAACCCCGGCGAGGACGCCGTTGACGTAGCGGACCTCGTCGGTGTTGCGCTTGGGGAGCTCCAGGTTCTCCACGGCCAGCTCGCTGACCAGGCGCTTCACGTCGTCGCCCGCACCCTCGGCGACGACGGCGTCGAGCCAGTCCGACCCGTCCAGCCCGGCGCACACCCCGCCCGCGGCCATGATCGCCCGGTGCACCGCGGCCAGCTGCGGGTGGGTGAACCCGGCCTCGGGCAGCTCGTCGAAGCCGGGCCCGACGACGCCGGGGATCTGCAGGGCCGCCTTGAGCGCCTCGCGCTGCAGGTGCAGCTGGGTGTCGTCACGTCTCGGGGCGGGCAGCGGGGCGCGACGCCGGGAGCGGCCCCCCTCGGGCGGCACCCCGGCGCTCTCGCGCACCCGTCGCACGACGACGGCGATGTCGTCCCAGCCGACCCAGCCGGCCAGCCGCCGCGCGTACTCGTCGCGCAGGTCCTCCCGCTTGATCTGCGCGACCAGGGGGACGGTCCGCTGCAGCGCCGCGACCCGGCCCTCGGCGCTGGCGAGGTCGTGGCTGCGCAGCTCGGTGCGGATGGCGAACTCGAACAGCGGCTCGCGCCGGGCGACGAGGTCCTTCACGGCGGCATCGCCGTGGTTGTTGCGCAGGTCGCAGGGGTCCTGGCCGTCCGGGGCGACGGCGACGAAGGTCTGCGCGGCGAAGTTCTGGTCGCCCTCGAACGCCTTCATCGCGGCGCTCTGCCCGGCCGCGTCGCCGTCGAAGGTGTAGATGACCTCCCCGCGGTCGAAGGAGTCGTCGCCGATCAGCCGGCGGATGACCGAGACGTGCTCGGTGCCGAACGCCGTCCCACAGGACGCGACCGCCGTGGTCACCCCGGCCAGGTGCATCGCCATGACGTCGGTGTAGCCCTCGACGACGACCACCTGCCGGGTCTTCGCGATCTCCCGCTTGGCCTGGTCGAGGCCGAACAGCACGTGGGTCTTGCGGTAGACCGGCGTCTCGGAGGTGTTGAGGTACTTGGCCTCGATGCCGTCGTCGTCGAACAGCCGGCGCGCGCCGAAGCCGACGACGTCGCCGCCCAGGTCGCGGATCGGCCACAGCAGACGCCGGTGGAACCGGTCGATCGCACCGCGTCTGCCCTCCTTGGAGATGCCGGCCTTGATCAGCTCGTCGAGCGCGAACCCCTGGGACAGCAGGTGCTTGGTGACGGTGTCCCAGCCGGCCGGGGCGTAGCCGCAGCCGAACTTCTCGGCGGCGGCGGCGTCGAAGCCGCGGTCGGCGAGGAACTGCATCCCCGCGCGTCCGGCGGGGGTGGCCAGCTGCTCCGCGTAGAACGCCTGGGCCTTCTTGTTGATCTCCAGCAGGCGGCTGCGGGTGCCGCGGTCGCGCTGCACCGAGGACCCGCCGCCCTCGTAGGTCAGCCGGACCCCGCACCGCTCGGCGAGCCGCTCGACGGCCTCGGGGAACCCGATGACCTCCATCTTCATGACGAAGTCGATGACGCTGCCGTGCTCGCCGCAGCCGAAGCAGTGGAACGTGCCGTGCGAGGGGCGGACGGTGAACGACGGGGACTTCTCGTCGTGGAACGGACACAGGCCCTTCAGCGAGCCCGCCCCGGCGCGGCGGAGGGCCACGTACTCCTCGACGATCTCCTCGACCCGCGTGCGGTTGCGGACCTCGGTGATGTCGGCGTCCCGGATCCGTCCTGCCACGCGGGCCAGTCTAGGCGCCTGTGGCCCGGCGCCCCGGTCCGCCCGCCGCCGGTGCGACGGTGTGTCCGTCGGGCCGACCGGACGGGGCGGCGACGGCCGTGTCGGCGACCACCCGGCGGCCGCGCAGGCCGGGCACCCGGCCCAGCCCGACGAACATGCCGACCAGGGCGATGCCCAGGCCCAGCAGCGCCTGCACGGTGAGCGGCTCGCCGAGCACGGGCACGGCGACCAGCGCCGTCGTCGCCGGGACCAGGTTGAGCAGCGACGACACGAATACCGTCGAGCGGCGTCGCAGCAGCACGAACATCAGCACGAAGGCGCCCGCCGAGTTCACGACTCCCAGGAAGGCCACGGCCGCCCAGCCCGACGGCGCGCGGGGCAGCCAGTCCGCACCGAGGAACGGCCAGGCGGCCAGGGTCGCGACCAGCGAGGTCGCCATCTGGACCACGACGCTGGTCACCACGGGCGTGCTGTCGTTGAACCGCTTCTGGTAGAGCGTGCCTGCCGCCAGCGACAGCATGCCCAGCACCGGGAAGACGAGGTTGCCGCCGAGACCGGCGCCGAGGTCGTCGGCCAGCACGACGTAGACGCCGGTGGCGCCGATCAGCAGGCCCAGCACCGGTCCGACGCCCAGACGGGTGGACAGCAGCAACGGGGTGAGCAGCCCGACCAGCAGCGGCGCCATCCCGAGGATGAGGCTCGAGAGCCCGGCGGGGACGCCCGAGGCGAGCCCGCTGTAGACGAAGGTGAACTGCCCGACCTGCAGCAGCAACGCGGTGACCGCGAGGTGCAGCCAGGCCCGGCCGCGCGGCAGGCCCGGTCGCAGTACCGCGACCGCGGCGAGCATCACGACCAGCGCGATCACGAACCGCCAGAGCAGGACCGCGGGCACGTCGGTCGACCCGGTCGCGATCTTGCCCGCGATGAAGCCGGACGCCCACAGCGGGACGAAGAGCACGGCCAGCACCGGGACGAGCCAACGCGAGGAGGTCACGCCCTCACTCCATCGCAGTGCTAACGATCGGGGCAAGCCGGGGTGGCGGGAGCCTCACCCGAGGTCCGGTCAGGCCGCGACGACGGCCGGCGGCTCCAGCTCGGCGAGTGCCGAGGCCAGGTCCGGGTGGTTGCGCATCCCGTGCAGGACCGCCCGGGCGCCCGGCACCATGCGCGGCGCGACGCGTGCGGCGCCGATCAGCCGGACGTCCAGGCCACGGTTCCGCGCCACGTACCGCAGGTGGTGCAGCGCCCGCGACCCGCGCGCGGTGACCCCGGTACCCAGGTCGACGAGGACGTGCCGCACCGGCGCCCACCCGGCGCCGGCGACGGCGAGGTGCGCGTCGACCTGACGCAACAGTGACGCGCCCGCCGCCGCGTCCAGCTCGCCCTCCACACGGACGCGGAGGACGTCCTCCCGGGGACGGTCGGTGCGGACCCTGCTCTCGTTCATCACGCTCTCCTCCCGGATCGTCGTCTCTCATATCTGTAGCGCACGGGTCATATTTTCGCCACCGAGTGGCTACACTCGGGGTCGACGGATGACCGGCCCGGGCGCCCGGGAGTGCGCCGCGGACCGCGAGGGAGGACCGACCATGGCACTGGACCGACTCGACGACCCCGACTACCCGACCGTCGCGATGGGCCAGGCCGCGCACCTGCTGGAGGTCGAGCCCGCCTTCCTGCGCAGCCTGGACAGCGCGGGCGTGGTGAATCCGCTCCGCTCCGCGGGCGGGCACCGCCGCTACTCGCGCAACCAGCTGGAGCAGGCCGCCCGCCTGCGCACCCTGCTGGACGAGGGACACCCGCTGGGGTCGGCGTCGTGGATCGACCGGCTGCGCGGGGAGCTCGCCGACAGCGAGGACCGCCTCGGCGCCGCGCACCGCGAGATCGAGCGTCTCCGCACGGAGCTCGCGCAGCTGCAGACCGAGCTCGGCAACACCGACCGCCCGATCCCTTGACAGCCGAAAATCTCTAGCTATAACTAGAGATATCCGGAGCTCCTCTCCGGAGTACCGACCCGACGAAGGACGACGAGGAGACAGCCGGCCGGTCGCGGACCGGCACGGCTGGAAGGGAGTGGTTCACGATGCTGCTGCGTACCGACCCGTTCCGGGCCCTGGACCGGCTCGCCACGCAGGCGTTCGAGTCCGGCGGCACCTGGTCGCGCCCGGCGGCGATGCCGATGGACGCCTGGCGTCACGGTGACGAGTTCGTCGTGGAGTTCGACCTGCCCGGCATCGACCCGGACGCCGTCGAACTCTCCGTCGAGCGCAGCACCCTGACGGTCAAGGCGGAACGCCGGCCCACCCACACCGGGACCACCGACCAGGTCGAGTGGGTCGCCTCCGAGCGTGCCTACGGCGTGTTCGCCCGTCAGCTGCTCCTCGGCGACAACCTCGACACGTCCGCCATCCACGCGTCGTACGACGCCGGGGTGCTGCGCATCCGCATCCCCGTCGCCGAGGCGGCCAAGCCGCGGACGATCGCCGTGCAGTCCGGGCACGACTCCGACCGGCCGGCGATCAACGCCTGACCTCCGCCGCCGGGCCCGGCCGCGTACCGGGCCCGGCGGCGGGCCGGTCGGCGACGCCGTCGCGACGAGCACGCGTAGCCCGGGCGTGCTCGGGTTCCACCCCGGCAGTGATGGACCGCAGGTCGGTGAGCGTGATCACGGACCCACCGACGGCCCGACCCTGTGCACGGACCGGCCCCTTCCTGGCAAGTCTCTTCACCCTGAGTGACGAACACGCGGCGTGTTGACGTGGTTCCGGCGTTCGCATTCGCGAACATCTCCGGTGTGCGTGTTCGAGGTGTGCGGGTCGCCGGGTTGCTCGCGACGATGCTGGTGATGGCCGGGTGCGGATCCCCCGGGTCGTTCGTGGACGTGCTGGACGCGGCACTCGACACCGGCGTCGTCGACGTCGGTGTCGCGGCGCCGGCGACGCCCGGCACCGTGGAGGGCGCGGCCGCGGGCAGCGCGTCGACGACGCTGAAGACGCTGGCCGTGAAGGGCCGGGCGCCGAAGACCGGCTACAACCGCCAGCAGTTCGGGCGCACCTGGGCCGACATCGACCGCGACGGCTGCGACCAGCGCAACCAGGTCCTCGCCCGGGACATGGACCGCGAGACGTTCAAGGCCGGCACGCACAACTGCGTCGTGCTCACCGGGTCGCTGCGCGACTCCTACACCGGCACCACCATCGCGTTCACCCGCGGCCAGGGCACCAGCGAGAAGGTGCAGATCGACCACGTCGTCGCGCTGTCCGACGCCTGGCAGAAGGGCGCCCAGCAGCTCGACGCGGCCACCCGGGAGAAGATCGGGAACGACCCGCTGAACCTGATCGCGGTCGACGGCCCGACCAACGGCCGCAAGAGCGACGGCGACGCCGCGACCTGGCTCCCGCCGGACAGCCGCTACCGCTGCGCCTACGTCGCGCGGCAGGTCGCGGTGAAGAAGAAGTACAAGCTGTGGGTGACCGGCGCCGAGCGCGACGCGATCAACAGGGTCCTCGGGACCTGCCCGACCCGCGCCGTGACCAGCGAGGCCGACGCGGCGAAGCCCGCGATCACCCTGCGCTGACCTCTGCCGACCCGGCCCCGCCGTCCGACCGGCCGGCGGGGCCGTCGGCGTCCCGGGGCCGGTGTGGTCTCAGGGCCGGCAGAGCGTGCGGTGCCAGGCGTGCGCCTGCGGGTCGGTCAGCGTCGCGACCTGGTCGATCACGACGCGCAGCCGCGCCCGGTCGTCGGGGGCGGCCGCCCAGTCCTCCGCGCGGGCCGGGTCCAGGGCGTCGGGCCCCCGGGCGCACAACGCCGCGACGAGGTCGTGCAGCAGGTCGCGCTGGCGGGACTGCATCTCCAGCCGCCGCGGGTCGCTCATCACGTAGCGGGTGGCCAGCGCCTTGAGCACCACGACCTCCGCCGCCGCGACGACCGGGACCACCAGGTCGGCGCGGTGCCGGGCCAGCGGTGCGTCGCCGTAGGTGTCCAGGGTCGCGTCGGTGGCGGCCAGCGCGAACCGGCCCACCAGCTCGGAGGTCATCCGCTTCATCGCGACCAGGTCGTCGCCCGCGGCGGTGGCGGCGTCGAACCCGCGGACCGCGCGGACCACCGGCAGCGCGTCGAGCCGGGCGGCGGCCTCGGCGCAGGCGCCCTCGTCCTCGCCGAAGCGCAGCGACGCCTCCACCGCGAGCGCCGCGCGCTCGGCGGGCGAGGACAGCACGGCCAGGTCCATGCGGCCGGCGTGCACCGCGTCCTCGACGTCGTGCACCGAGTAGGCCACGTCGTCGGCCCAGTCCATGACCTGGGCCTCCATGCTCCGCACCCCCGGCCGGGCCCCGGCGCGCAGCCACTCCAGGGCGGGCAGGTCGTCGGCGTAGGCGCCGAACTTGCGCTCCGCGCCGCGGCGCGCCCACGGGTACTTGGTGGCGGCGTCCAGCGTCGCCCGGGTCAGGTTGAGCCCACCGGGGACGAGACCGTCGCCGGAGCGGGCCTTCGGCTCCAGGCGGGTCAGGATGCGCAGGGTCTGGGCGTTGCCCTCGAACCCGCCGCACTCCGCACCCGCGACGTCGAGCGCCCGCTCGCCGTTGTGCCCGAACGGCGGGTGGCCGATGTCGTGGGCGAGCCCGGCGGCGTCGACGACGTCCGGGTCGAGCCCCAGCTCCTCGGCGACGCCGCGGCCGATCTGGGCGACCTCCAGCGAGTGCGTCAGCCGGGTCCGCGGGATGCCGCTGACCTCGGCGCCCTCCCCCGGCCCGACCACCTGGGTCTTGCCCGCGAGCCGGCGCAGCGCCGCGCAGTGCAGCACCCGGGCCCGGTCCCGGGAGTAGGGGCTGCGCCGCTCGACGCGGCCGCGCTCCCCCAGCCCGGACCCCTTCGGGGCCTCGGGGTGGCGGCGCTCGGCGTCGGCGGCGGTGTAACCCGGATCGGCCGGGGCGTGCTGGACGCTCATCCCAGACCGCTGCTCGCGGTGTCGACCGAGGCGTGCGTCAGCTCGTAGAACAACAGGGCACCGGTCTCGCGGTAGATGTAGCGCAGCTGCGTCTCACGGGTCTGCACGATCGGGCCGCTGCGGGTCGGGGAGGTGTAGGCCTTCAGCCCGGCGTCGCGGGCCATGGTGCGGGCCCGCAGGCTGTGCCACGGGTCGGACACCAGCAGCGCCGAGGACCAGCCCTGCTGCCGCGCGGTCGCCGCGACCGCCTGCAGGCTGCCGAGCGTGTCCGCGCCCTCGGGCACGGCCTCGACCGCCGAGGACGGCACGCCCTGCTCGATCAGCCAGTCCCGGCTGGCCTCGGCCTCGGTGTAGCGGTCCCCCGTCCGCCCGCCGCCGACGGTGACGATCCGCGGGGCCACGCCGTCGCGCCACAGCTGTTCGGCGTGCTTGAGACGGTTGGCCAGCACCGCGCTGGGCTCGCCGTTGTACTGGGCGGCGCCGAGCACGACGACCGCGTCACTGGGGCGCTGGTCGTCCACCCGGGCGACCTGCCAGACCCGCAGCGCGGTCACCCCGACCACCGCGACGAGCATGACCAGCCCGCCGACGAGCAGCCGCGCGCCCCAGGTCATGCCGGTCCGCACCGGGCGGCGCACGGTGCGCCGGTCCGGACCGGGCTCCGGCGGTGCGCCGCCGAGCCCGCGCCGCGACGACGTGCCGGTCATCCGCCGATCCGACCGGCGGAGGAGGCGAGCGCCGACGCCGAGCGCCCGGCGCGCAGCGCCACGACCTGGGCGACGATCGACACCGCGGTCTCGGCCGGGGTGCGGGCACCGAGGTCGAGACCGACCGGCCCGTGGACCGCGGCCAGGGCGTCCTCGGTGACCCCGGCGGCGAGCAGCCGCTCGCGGCGCGCGGCCTGTGTGCGCCGCGACCCGAGCGCCCCGAGGAACCCGCGGCCGTGGGCGAGGCCGTCGAGCAGGGCCGCGTCGAAGGCCGGGTCGTGGTCGAGCAGCACCAGCACGTCGGCCTCGGTGAAGGCGGCGACCGCGGCGCGCGCGTCGTCGACGGTGGTGACGGTGCGGGCGCTCCAGCCGAGCAGGCCCGCCTGGGCGTGCAGGGCGGCCCCGAGCGCACCCTCCCCGACGACCAGCACCGACGGGACCGGCACCAGCAGGTCGACCAGGACCGCGGTGCCGTCGACGTCGAGCCGCTCGGTGGCCGTGGCGCCGCGGCGCAGCAGGGCGCGGGCCTGCTCGGCCGCCGCGGCGGTGACCCGGCCGAGGTCACCGGTGGACTCCTCCAGACCGGGCCCGGTCAGCACGAGGGCCGCGCCGGTGTCCACGACCGACAGCAGCGCGGCGGGCCGACCGGCCTCCAGCGCCTCCCCCAGCGCGGCGGCGGGAGCAGCGGGCAGCGGGTGGGCGAGCAGCGTCGCCCCACCGGCGCAGGCGAGCCCGGCCGCGACCGCGGAGGACTCCCCGACGTGCGCCTCGCGCACCGTGGCCGTCCCGGACGCCGCCTCGGCGGCGAGCGGGTGCGCGGAGTCGTCGAGGGCGCCGAGGTAGAGCAGGCCGCCGATCTCGCCGTCGGTGGTGCCCGCGACCAGCTGGCCGGACTCGACGGAGCCGAATCCGTGCCGGTCGAGCACCCGGACGACGCCGATCCCCGGGCCGCCGGTCACCGCCCAGCGGCGCAGGGCCGCGCCCAGGTCACGACGGGGGTCGGCCGGTGGCCGTGCCGCGGAGGAGGTCGCCGAGGTGCTCACGGTAGCCAGGGTAGCGACGGGACCTGACGGTGAGCTGAGAACGGGCCACAGCGCGCCGCCCACGAGGACCGTGTCCGGGGTCAGGCCCGTACCGACCGTCGCGCCGGCCCGATCTCGTCGGCGACGTCGGACAGTGCCGACCGCACGGTGGCGGCCGCGACCACCATCCAGACCAGGACCAGTACCGCGAACAGCACCACCGCCGCCCCGACGACCGGGGGCAGCGCCGTCCGCGCGGCGAGCGCGTTCGTGCCGGTCACCAGGGTGCCGAACGGGAAGGTCACCGCCCACCAGGAGGCGCTGAAGGGCATCCCCCGGCGCAGGGAGTGGCCGATCAGCACCGCCGACAGCACCGTCCAGCCGACCGCGAAGCCCCAGGCGGGCGCGCCGTAGAGCAGTCCCGCACCGATCGCGACGCCGGCGAACGGCTCGGCCAGCAGCCCCTGCGCCTGTCCCGCGAGCAGGTTCGCCGCCGTCACCGACTGCCCGAAGGGCCCCAGCACGATGACGACGGTCGGGGTGTCGGCCAGGGCGAGCCCGGCCGTGCCGAGCCGGGCCAGCACCCGTGGCAGCAGGGCCAGCGCCGACACCACGCCCAGCCCGAACAGGGCCACGCAGACCAGCAGCATCGTCGACGCCGCAGCCGGGCCCGGGGTGTGTCCGATCAGCAGCGCGCCGTCGGCGGCGGCGACCATCGGCCCGACCACCGGCATGATCCAGGCGGGCGCCGGGTCGGTGGCCGATCCGGGCCTGCTGATCCAGCGGAACGGCACCCACACCGCGACGACCAGCACCACCACGGTGCCCGACGACCACAACGTCCAGCTCAGTGCGGCCGCGGCCGGCTCGCCGAACAGGCCGGGACCGAGCTCGACCGCCCCCGCGCCGACGGTGAGCATCCCCAGGCCGGGTGCACCGAGGAACGGCAGGTCCGACGGGTCGGGGCGGTCACCACGCCGTCGTCGCGCCGCCCCGGCCCGCACGACCAGCACGCCCAGCGCCACCAGCAACGCCGCCGCGAGCAGCCACAGCACGGTCCCCACGAGGCGCAGGCCCGGCACCGGCACCGGGAACGAGGTGGTCGCGACCGCGACGATCCCGGTCCCCATCACCGTCCCGAACCAGGGCGGACCGGCCTGTTCCAGGCGAGACGTGATCACGGACGGGGATGACCCGCTCCCGCGTTGCACCAAACACCGGTACCGCCGTTCGGGCTATCACAGGGTGACCACCGCGACGGCTGCGTTCCGGAACCGTACGATTCCGGCACGCGTTGTACGCGTCGAACACCCATCAGACCGCGAGTCAGGAGTCATGGACCCCACCTGCAGTCCGCGCGCCGACCGTCCCCGTGACGGCCGGCGACCCCGCATCGTCCTCGTCCCCGCCCACGCCGTGCACATCCCGGCCGGGCCCGAGACCCGGGCGGTGACCTCCCGGTGATCGGCACGATCCTCGGCATCCTCCTGGGCATCCTGGTGGTCCTCGCGATCACCGCCCTGACCGGCTACTTCGTGGCCCAGGAGTTCGGCTACATGGCCGTCGACCGCTCCCGGCTCAAGGCCCGTGCGGCCGAGGGCGACACCGGAGCGTCCCGAGCCCTCGACATCACCCGTCGCACCTCGTTCATGCTGTCGGGCGCCCAGCTCGGCATCACCGTCACCGGTCTGCTGGTCGGTTACGTCGCCGAGCCGCTGATCGGTAACGGCATCGGTGAGCTGCTGGGCCTGGTCGACGTCCCGCTCGGCGTCGGTGTCGCGATCGGCACCGTGATCGCGCTGCTGTTCGCCACCGTCGTCCAGATGGTGTTCGGCGAGCTGTTCCCGAAGAACCTGGCGATCGCCCGGCCGGAGCCGGTGGCCCGCTGGCTGGCGCTGTCCACCAAGACCTACCTGGCGCTGTTCGGGTGGATCATCCGGATCTTCGACGCGGCTTCCAACCTGCTGCTGCGCGCGCTGCGGATCGAGCCGGTGCACGACGTCGAGCACTCGGCCACCCCGCGCGACCTCGAGGCGATCATCGACGACTCGAAGGACTCGGGTGACCTCAACCCGGAGCTCGCGGTGCTGCTGGACCGCGCCGTCGACTTCGGCGACCGCACCGCGCGGGCCGCGATGATCCCGCGGCCGCGGGTGTCGTGGGTCCGCGCCGACGCGACCGTCGAGAGCCTGGTCGGCCAGATGGCCGTCCAGCACTCGCGGTACCCGGTGCTCGGGCCGCCCGCCGAGGCGACGGACACCGAGAACGCGCTGGAGCTGGTGGGCGTGGTCTGCCTGAAGGACGTGCTGGCCCTCGCCGACCGCGACGACCGGCCGTTCGACCAGGTGCTGGTGTCGGACCTGATGCGGGCCCCGGTGCTGGTGCCCTCGTCCCTGCCGCTGCCGCAGGTGCTGGCCCAGCTGCGTGCCGACGACGAGGAGCTCGCCTGCGTGCTCGACGAGTACGGCGGCCTCGCCGGTGTCATCACCGTCGAGGACGTCGCCGAGGAGCTCGTCGGTGAGATCACCGACGAGCACGACCAGGCCGGGACGGACCAGGCACTGCGGTCCGACGACGGCTGGGTCGTGCCGGGTGACCGGCACGTCGACGAGGTCGGCAGGCTGATCGACGCCGAGCTGCCCGAGGGCGACTACCAGACCGTCGGCGGTCTGGTGATGGCCGAGCTGCAGCGGCTGCCGGACGCCGGCGACGCGGTCGTCGTGACGATCCCGGCCGAGAGCCCGGACGACGAGGACCGCGCCCTGCGCCTGGTGGTGCAGGAGGTCGACCGGCGGGTCCCGTCGGCGGTCCGCCTGGAGTGGACCGGACCGGTGATCGCCGGTTCCGAGCAGGACAGCGACGAGCGGGAGGTGCGGGCATGAGTGCTTTCCAGATCATCGCGACCATCGTCCTGATCGGGGCGAGCGCCTTCTTCGTCGCGATCGAGTTCGCCCTGATCGCGGCTCGCAACTACCGGCTGGAGGAGGCCGCACAGACCTCGGCCGCCGCCCGGGCCGCCCTGCGCAGCTCCAAGGACATCTCCGTGCTGCTCGCCGGGTCCCAGCTCGGCATCACGCTCTGTGTGCTGGGACTGGGCGCCATCAGCAAGCCGGCCGTGGACTACGCGCTGCGCCCGGTCCTGGAGGGCTGGGGCATCCCCGCCGGGGTCGCCGGGGTGGCGTCGTTCGTCATCTCGCTGATCGTGGTGACGTTCCTGCACCTGGTCGTCGGGGAGATGGCGCCGAAGTCCTGGGCGATCTCGCACCCGGAGCGCTCGGCGATCATGCTGGCGATCCCGATGCGCGGGTTCATGGTGGTGGCCCGGCCGGTGCTGCTCCTGCTCAACGGTGCCGCCAACCGCTGCCTGCGGCTGTGCGGGGTCCAGCCGGTGGACGAGATGGCCTCGGGCCGCAACGCCGACGACCTGCGCCAGCTGGTCGACCACTCGGCGAAGACCGGCACCCTGGACCAGGGGCGCCGTGACCAGCTGGTCACGGCGCTGGAGCTGGAGCGGACCCCGCTCGGCGAGCTCGCGCGGGAGCCCTCCGGGGTCGCCGCGGACGACGACGTCGCCGCCATTCAGGCGACCTGTCGCCGGACCGGTCACCTCCGGCTGGTCGTCCGCGACGGCGACACACCGATCGGGTACGTGCACGTCCGCGACACCCTGACGCGGGCCCCGGGGACCCGGGCCCGGGACCTGATGCGCCCGGTGCTCACCCTGTCGGCGGACACGCAGTACCACACTGCGGTGAACACGATGCGTGAGCAGCGTGCGCACCTCGCGCTGGTGGAGTCCGACGACCGCCCGGTCGGCATCGTCACCCTCTCCGACCTGGTGGAACGGCTCCTCCCCGAGCCGGTGTAGGAGCGACCCCGGACCGGGTACCCGAGCTGCGCCCGGTCCGGGGCGGTCCTACTCTGGGTCGCCTCCCGATCACCCACGGAGGTTGTGATGACCGCTCCGACGCTGCGTCCCGCCGATCTCGACGACACGGCGCTGGCCAGGCTCAAGCAGCTCGAGGACCGCATCGGCGGCCCGCTCGTGGCCTACCGGCCCGAGTCGCCCTACGCCGCGCTGACCGCCGAGCAGCTGGAGGAGGTGCGCCGCGCCGAGTCCGAGCTGGGCGTGCAGCTGCTGGCCTACCGGCGCTGACCCACTCACGACGAACGCCCCCGCCCGGGTCCCGGGCGGGGGCGTTCGTCGGTCCGGAGCCTGCTCAACAGCCGAGCAGGCGCGTCGCCAGGTAGGTCTCGACCTGGTCGAGGGCGACCCGCTCCTGCGCCATCGAGTCGCGCTCGCGGATCGTCACCGCCTGGTCGGTGAGGGTGTCGAAGTCGACCGTGATGCAGAACGGGGTGCCGATCTCGTCCTGGCGGCGGTACCGGCGGCCGATGGCGCCGGCGTCGTCGAAGTCGACGTTCCAGTTCTTCCGGAGCTGCGCGGCCAGGTCCTTCGCCTTCGGCGACAGGTCGGCGTTGCGCGACAGCGGCAGCACCGCGGCCTTGACCGGGGCGAGCCGCCGGTCGAGCTTCAGCACGACGCGCTTGTCGACGCCGCCCTTCGCGTTCGGCGCCTCGTCCTCGGTGTAGGCCTCGATGAGGAAGGCCATCATCGACCGGCCGACGCCGGCGGCGGGCTCGATCACGTACGGCTTGTACCGGGTGTCGGAGGCCTGGTCGTAGAACGACAGGTCGACGCCCGAGTGGTTCGAGTGCGCCGTGAGGTCGAAGTCGGTGCGGTTCGCGATGCCCTCGAGCTCGCCCCACTCCTGGCCGGTGAAGTTGAACCGGTACTCGATGTCGACGGTGCGCTTCGAGTAGTGGGAGAGCTTCTCCTTGGCGTGCTCGTAGTGCCGCAGGTTCTCCGAGGAGATGCCCAGGTCGGTGTACCAGCGGGTGCGCTCGTCGATCCAGTACTGGTGCAGCTCCTCGTCGCTGCCGGGCTCGACGAAGTACTCCATCTCCATCTGCTCGAACTCGCGCGTGCGGAAGATGAAGTTGCCCGGGGTGATCTCGTTGCGGAAGCTCTTGCCGATCTGACCGATGCCGAACGGCGGCTTCTTGCGCGAGGTCGTCTGCACGTTCAGGAAGTTCACGAAGATGCCCTGCGCGGTCTCCGGGCGCAGGTAGTGCAGCCCCTCCTCGGACTCCACCGGGCCGAGGAACGTCTTGAGCATCATGTTGAACTCGCGGGGCGCGGTGAACCGGCCGCGGGTGCCGCAGTTCGGGCAGGGGACCTCGGAGAGGTCGTTCTGGTCGGCCTGCTCCGGGTCGCGGCCCTTGCGCTCGGCGAACTCCTCGGCGAGCTGGTCGGCGCGGTAGCGCTTGTGGCAGGACTCGCACTCGACCAGCGGGTCGGAGAAGGTGCCGACGTGGCCCGACGCGACCCAGGTCTGGCGCGGCAGGATGACCGAGGAGTCCAGGCCGACGACGTCGTCGCGGCCGGTCACCATGGTCTTCCACCACTGGCGCTTGATGTTGTCCTTCAGCTCGACGCCGAGGGGCCCGTAGTCCCACGCCGACCGGGTACCGCCGTAGATCTCACCGGAGGCGAAGACGAATCCGCGCCGCTTGGTCAGCGCGACGATGGTCTCGATCTTGGCGGAGGTGGGCTTGCTGGCCACTGGCGGCACTCCAGAGAAGGTGGTTCGGAGGTCCCCCGGATACGGGGCGTCCCAGATTACCGACCCGCCATGCATCCCCACCCCTGCCCCGCCCCACCCCCGCCGCGGTGGCTCCGACCGGCCGACCTCGCACAGGTTCCTGCGACCTCGCACACCCCGCAGAGGCTGCGAGGTCGCAGAACGGTCTGCGAGGTCGAGCGCTCACGCGGCACGGTCCAGGGCACGGTGCAGGCGGGCGACGGTCGGGGCGAACGACGCCGCGCTGCGCAGGTCGCCCCACACCCAGCGCACCACAGCGACTCCCTCGGCCCGGATCGCGTCCTCCCGCAGCTTCTCCCGCCACAGGACCTCCTCGAGGTCGCCGCCGGGGTCGAGCCGCCGGCCGTACTTGATGCGCCCGTCGAACTCCCCCGCCACCCGGGCCTGCTCCCACCAGAAGTCGACCCGGCCGAGGAACCGTCCCGCCGGATCCCGCAGCTCCTGCTGGGTGGCCGCTGCGGGCAGGCCGCAGGAGTGGAGGAGGAGCCTGCTGCGGGTCTCCCCCGGGCCGTCCGCGCCGCCGTCGGCCGCGGCGAGCACCCGGCGGGCGGCCGGGGTACCGGGACGTCGCGCGGACCGGGCCACGGCTGCAGCGAGTTCGTCGGCGGTGACGGCTCCGGCGTGCAGCGCCGCGTCGGTGACCGCGACCGCCACGACGAAGGGCAGAGCGCGGGCCAGGTCGACGACCGTGCGCGGGACCGTCGTCACCGGGACGCCGTCGACGACGGTGATCTCGTCCGCGGCGAGCGTCGCCGCATGGACCCGCGCCGACGGCGCCGTCCGCGCACCGCTGCGCCGGTTCCTGGTCACCTCCACCCGGTCGAGCGGGACCCGCCACAGCCCGATCCCGTGCATCGCGGCCGCCGAGACGTGGCTGAACACCGCGTCCGGGGACAGGGTGCGGACCGCCGCACGCACCGTCTGCCGGTGTCGTTCCACCCGTCCGAGGTCACCGGCTCCGACGTAGGCGCCGCGGCGCAGCCGGACGAGTCGGCCCGAGGCCCGGAGCCTGCGGAGCTCGTCGTCGCCCACGCCCGCCGCGACCAGGTCCCGGCGCAGCACGGGGGCGGGCGAACCGTGCGCCGGTCGCGGGTCGGGGTCCATGTCCCCACCGTCGCCGTGCACCGGGAGCGGGGGAAGCCCGTCACCCGTCCGGCCGTGGACGGTCCCGGCTCGCGCCGGGCGTCGAGCGCGTGCTGTGGACAACCCGGCCCCGCCGGACCTCGCACATCGTCCCTGCGACCTCGCACCGTCTGCAGCGGCTGCGAGGTCGCAGGACGATGTGCGAGGTCGGGGTCAGCTCAGCAGGCTGGGGTGGTGGACGGGGGCGGCGCCGGCGGCCACCGTGATCAGGGACTCGTAGGTCGCCTCCGTGGTCGTGTCGGCCTCGGCCAGCAGCGGGTGCACGTGCTCACGGACCTCGAACGGGCCCAGGGCGCGCCGGTAGGCGTCGACGGAGTCGAAGCGGACGGTCAGGACCCACTGCCCGGCGTCCTCGATCGCCCGGCCCGCCTCACCCCCGCGGCAGCCCGGCCGGGCGGCCAGGAGCTCCAGCGCGCGGGCCGCGCGCGCGGTGAACGCGGCCTCCTCGGAGGGGGACACGCGGAAGCGGCAGACCAGCAGCACGACGCGACGATAACGAACACGCCTACCATGTCGGGTGCGGCCGGCACGGCACAGCAGCGCCGGGGGGTGTGGCCGCCGCCTCCGGGGAACGGACGGGTCCACCACATGTCTGCCGCAGCCCAGACCACGCACGCACCGGGAGCCGGCCCGGGTGCGGACGACGACCACCATCCCGCGCCCGAGCCCGGCCCGACCCGCGACCCGCGCACCCTGGCCGCCGCGGGCGACCTGCTGCGGGCACTCGCCGCACCGGTCCGGATCGCCATCGTCCTGCAGCTGCTGGAACACTCCCGGTGCGTGCACGACCTGGTGGACGCGCTCGGGGTCACCCAGCCCCTGATCAGCCAGCACCTGCGGGTCCTCAAGGCCGCCGGGGTGGTCGAGGGCGAGCGGAAGGGCCGTGAGGTGCTGTACTCGCTGGTGGACGACCACCTGGCACACATCGTGGTGGACGCCGTCGCCCACGTCGAGGAGGACACGTGACGGAGACGACCGACCGGACGACCGCGGCGACGATCACGCAGCGGTCCACCGCCGGGCCGCGCGGCATCCGCGCCACCCGGCAGCGGGCCGCCGTCACCGCGCTGCTCGACCGTCTGGAGGACTTCCGGTCCGCCCAGGAGATCCACGAGGAGCTGCGGCGCGCCGGTGAGGGCATCGGTCTGACCACGGTCTACCGGACGCTGCAGACCCTCGCCGACGGCGGCGAGGTCGACGTGCTGCGGGTCGCGTCCGGTGAGGCGGTCTACCGGCGCTGCGAGACCGAACACCACCACCATCATCTGGTGTGCCGCCGGTGCGGCGCCGCCGTCGAGATCGAGGGCCCCGCGGTGGAGTCCTGGACCGAGTCGGTCGCACAGAAGCACGGCTTCACCGAGGTGTCGCACACCCTGGAGATCTTCGGCCTCTGCGGCCGCTGCTCGGCGGGTTGACGCCCGGGGCTCAGTCCCCGCAGCCGGGGACGGCCGGCAGCTCCCGGTCCCGGGCGAACGGGTCGGCCGGGCGCGGGTCCGGGGTGGGCGCCCACCGGCCGTCGACGAGGGCGTAGGTCCAGGCCGGACCGCGCCGCGCCAGGTCGGTCAGCGCGTCGACCAGCCGGTCGACGTCGGAGGAGCCGGTGCGCAGGCCCAGCGAGGCGCGCACCGCATCGCGGCCGCCGGTGAGCCGCTCCAGCAGCGGGTGCGCGCAGAACCGCCCGTCGCGGACGCCGATGCCGTACTCGGCGGACAGCGCCGCCGCGACGAGGCCGGCGGGCAGCTCGCCGAGGGTGAACGAGACGGTCGCGGTGCGGTCGGCGTCGGGCCCGTCGTCGAAGCAGGACAGGATCCGCAGGCCGGGAACGGTCGCCAGGCCCGCGCGCAGCCGGGCGGCGAGCTCGCGCTCGTGGGCGGGCACGGCGTCGTCGATCAGGTCCTCGAGGGTGCGGCAGGCCGCGCCCAGCGCGGCGGCGCCGAGCACGTTCGGGGTGCCGCCCTCGTGGCGCTGCGGCGCGGGCAGCCACTCGGTGACGGTGCCGCCCGGGCCGTCGACGGCGTCGTCGGCCGTGACGCCGACCGACCGGACCGCTCCCCCGCCCGCGACGTGCGGCTCGGCGGCGTCGAGCCAGTCCCGGCGGCCGACGAGGACCCCGGCACCGTAGGGCGCGTAGAGCTTGTGCCCGGACAGTGCGACGTAGTCCGCGCCCCACCCGGCCAGGTCGACACGCCGGTGCGGGGCGAGCTGCGCGGCGTCGACGCACAGCCGGGCGCCCGCGGCGTGCGCGATCCGGGCGATCTCGGCGACCGGGAGGAGCTCGCCGGTCACGTTGGACGCACCGGTGACCGCGACCAGCGCGGCGTCGGGACGGGCGGCGAGCTCGGCCCGCAGTGCGTCGAGGGTCGCGGCGATACCGTGGCCGGCCCGCACGACCCGGTGCTCGGCGCCGCCGGTACCGCCCCGCCAGGCCAGCAGCGTCGCGTGGTGCTCCAGGTCGAGGGTCACCACCGGGCCGGGCACGGCGCGGGCGAGCAGGCCGAGCGCGTCGGTGGTGTTGCGGGTGAACACCACGACGTCGTCGGCGCGGGCCCGGACGAACCGGGCGACGTCGGCGCGGGCGTTCTCCACCAGGGCGGTGCAGACCTTCGAGGTCCAGCCGGCGCCGCGGTGCACGCTGCCGTGGTAGGGCAGCACCTGCGCGACGTGCGCGGCGACGCTCTCCAGCGCCGGCGCCGACGCGGCGGAGTCGAGGTCGCAGTAGCGGGCCCACCTGCCGTCGACGAGCGGGACGGTGAGGTCCGCGCCGACGACACGGGGCAGCGCGTGCTGGACGGGACGCGACAGGGCGAGGGTCATGATCGGGCCTCCGGCCGATCTCGGGGACCCGGCGTGGCGCACGGATCCGCGCTTGCCGACTGCGGGTGTCGCGTCGGCCCGGTCATCACCCGGGGCACCCCACCGCGGAGGAGGGTTGCCGTCCAGCGAGCCGGGGCTTCGCGCTGGCACTCGTGACCTTCGCCGCCGAAGCTAGCAGACCGTCTCAGAAGGAGACACCGTGACCGTCGCCACCCCGGATAGCGTCTGAACGATGACCGACACGCAACCCGCCCCGGGCACGGTACGGCGGATCGACGTCCCGGAGTCCGGCGAGCTTGCCCAGCTGGCGGCGGTGTTCGACGACCTGCAGTACGTGCTGCAGTGTTGCGAGCACCTGGTGACCGCGCTCGGCGGTCCGGAGTCCGGTCCGGTCCGGGTGGCCGCCGACCCGGCCCTGGTCGAGGCACTGTGGACCGGTGCGGTGATCGGCTACGTGCGCTGCTTCTCCGGCCGCACGAAGACCCTCACGAAGGACGACCTGTCCACCCTGGAGCTCGAGGGTGACGTCACCGGGTTCCACGACATGATGGCGACGCTGCGCGACCACTACGCGTCGCGGCACGTCAACCCGCGTGAGTCCTACGAGATCGGCGTCGCCCAGTCCAACGACGGCGCCCCGCGCGGTGTCGCGGTCGTCTCCACCCCGCGCCCCCAGGTCGACGAGACCACGGTGCGGCTGCTCGGCCGGGTCGCCTACCGCCTGTCCGGGCTGGTGGACGCGCGGATGACCAAGGCCCAGAACGACGTGCTGGGCGTGGCGCACGCGATGACCGCGGGCCAGCTGGCGGCACTGCCGATCGTGCACCTCAGCGACTCCGGGGACGCCGCCGGGGAGACCACGGACACCGACGGCTGACGGGTGCGGCCGTCCGTGCATGGACGGCCGCACACCGGCTACCCGGTCACCGAACGTCCACGACGAGAGGTGACCCATGACAGCCCGTACGACGACCGCCGACGCCGTCCGCAGCGCCCTGCACGGTCTGGAGTTCCCCGCTTCCAAGGACGACCTGGCGTGGACCGCCGAGCGCAACGGCGCCGACGCCGCGACGGTCGAGGCCCTCCGGGCGGTCCCGGCCGAGGAGTACTACACCTCGATCGGTGCCGTGGTCTCCGCCACCGACCTGCGCGAGGACGACCCGGCCGCGCAGACCGCGGGCGACACCGACGGGGAGACCCGCGAGGAGACCGAGCAGCTGCGCCGGCAGCGACGCACCGGACACAACGCCTCGGGCCTGTCGGAGTCCGGCACGGACGCCGACCCGGTCAACCCGATCGCCGAGGAGCTCGGGACCAACCGCAAGAAGTGACCGGGCCACGGCCGGGGGTGCGCCCCCGGCCGGGCGGTCTCAGCTCTCGACCAGCTCCGCGCGCATGCTCGACGCCGAGGACACGACCAGCATCAGCAGGGTGCCCATCGGCCCCTCGCCCAGCCCGGCCGCGGGGAAGGCGTAGCGCAGGGTCACGTCCCAGCCGCGCTCGCCGCGCACCACCCGGGGCGTGCCGAACAGGCCCTCCCCCACCCCGAGGCCGACCCGGCGCGGCACGTCGTGCTCCGGGTCGGCGGACTCCGGCAGGTCCCACGCGACGACGCAGGTCAGGTTGAGGACGGGCAGACCCTCCTCCAGCTCGGTGCCCTGCACCACGCACAGCACGCCGCCGTGGGCGAAGGTCAGCGCGCCGTCGTCGTCGGTGGTGACGTCGTGGAACCGCTCCAGCGCCCCCTTGGCGGTGGTGAGCATCCCGGAGATCACATCGGTGGTCACGGTGTCACTCCATCGTTCGGGACGGCGGCGGCGGCCGTGTCGATGCTCGCGTCCGCTCCGCGACGCTCGGAAGCTCCCCCGAAACGCCGGTCCCGGCGCGCGTAGATCTCGATCGCCTGCCAGATGTGGCGGCGGTCGAAGTCCGGGAACAGCGTGTCCAGGAAGACCATCTCGGCGTAGGCGCTCTGCCAGAGCAGGAAGTTCGACGTCCGCTGCTCCCCCGAGGAGCGCACGAACAGGTCGACGTCGGGCATGTCCGGCTCGTCGAGGTACCGGGCCAGCATCCGCTCGTCGATCTTGTCGGGGTTGATCCGGCCCTCCGCGGCGAGGCGCGCGAGCTGCCGCACGGAGTCGACGATCTCGGCGCGGCCGCCGTAGTTGACGCACATGGTCAGGTTCAGCACGTCGTTGCCGCGGGTGCGCTCCTCGGCGATCTCCAGCTCCTTGATCACCGAGCGCCACAGCCGCGGGCGCCGGCCCGCCCAGCGGACCCGGACCCCCATCGCGTCCATCTCGTCGACGCGGCGGCGGATCACGTCGCGGTTGAAGCCCATCAGGAACCGGACCTCGTCGGGGCTGCGCCGCCAGTTCTCGGTGGAGAACGCGTACGCCGACAGCCAGCGCACGCCCAGGTCGATGCAGCCGCGGGCGACGTCCATCAGCGAGGCCTCGCCCCGCTTGTGGCCCTCCGTGCGGGGCAGGCCGCGGGCGTTGGCCCAGCGGCCGTTGCCGTCCATCACCAGGGCGACGTGGCGTGGCACCAGCTCCGGCGGGATCGCCGGGGGCCGGGCACCGGACGGGTGCGGTGCGGGAGGCTGGAACGGCACGTCGCCGACCTTACGTCGGGGACGGCGGACGGGTTCAGTCGCGGTGGTCGGGCTGCGGCCAGGCCGGCACGGCCGGGTCCTCCAGCCGCTCGATGGTCTCGCGCAGCCGGCGCATCCCGCGGTGCCCGCGGATCCGGTCGGCCTCCGACATCGGCTCGGACTCGTCGGGCCGGATCACCGGCAGCATCGGGATGGCCGGCCACGCGCCGTCCTCGGTGCGGGCCCGGACCTGACGCATCGCGCGGGTGGGCCCGTCCTGCGGGGACTCCGGCATCGCCTCGGTGCGGACCGGGAACTGCTGGGTCGGCGGCACCGGGATGCGCTGCGTGGCGGCCGGGAGACGGTGGGTGCGACCGGTGTGGTCGTCGTCCGGCGGCGGGGTGTGGGGTCGGTTCACGACTGCCTCTCCGACGGGGCTGGGGTCCCCTCGATCACAGGAGCGTAACGAGACGGCGGAACCGGTTGCCCGTCGAAAGCGATGATCACCCGGTGGAGTCGGCGGAAGTCCCGTACGACGCGACCGGCGGCACCGAGAGGGCCGGCACGCCCGTACGTCAACCGCTCGACGGAGCGGACGGCCCGCTCACGGCACCCCACACCGGACACAAGTCCGACCGAACTAGCCGGGGAGCGCGTCCGGGGGTGTCGCGGTTCCGCCGTCCGGCGGTTCCGGGGCGGGCCCCGGCACCCCGGGTGCGACGGCGGCGGCGGGCCGGACCCGGGCGCGGCGGTCGACCAGGGGCAGCGAGCGCAGCTGCCGCTCCAGGTGCCACTGCAGGTGCGCCGCGACCAGGCCGCTGGCCTCACGCCGGGTCGGTGTGCCCGAGGCGTCCGCGGTGTCCCAGTCGCCGTGCAGCAGCGCGGACAGCAGGGCCACCGTCTCGGTCGCCGGGGTCACCGAGCCCGGCGGGCGGCAGCGCGGGCACACCATGCCGCCCCCGGCGACGGTGAACGACCGGTGCGGGCCGGGGGTGGCGCAGCGCGCGCACTCCGACAGCGACGGCGCCCACCCCGCGTGGCTCATCGCCCGCAGCAGGAACGCGTCGAGCACCAGGGCCGGTTCACGGGCGCCGTCGGCCAGCGCCCGGGTGGCGCCGAGCAGCAGCAGGTACACCCGCAGGCTCGGCTCACCCTCCTCGGACACCAGCCGGTCCGCGGTCTCCAGGATCGCGCAGCCGCAGGAGTACGCCGACCAGTCCGCGACGATCGCCGGGGCGAATGCGTCGACGGTCTGGGCCTGGGTGACCACGTCCAGCGTGCGCCCGGTGTAGCACTGGACGTCGACGTGGTTGAACGGCTCCAGCCGTGCGCCCCACCGCGACCGGGTGCGGCGCACGCCCTTGGCGACCACCCGGATCTTGCCGTGCCGGCGGGTCAGCATCGTGATGATCCGGTCCGCCTCGCCCAGCTTCTGCACCCGGAGCACGATCCCGGTGTCGCGGTAGAGCTGGGCCACGCACCCAGTCTAGGTCCTGCTCAGAACCCCAGCTTGCGCAGCTGCTTCGGGTCCCGCTGCCAGTCCTCGGCGATCTTCACGTGCAGGTCGAGGTGCACCCGGGTGCCCAGCAGCTTCTCGATCTGGCGACGGGCGTCGCTGCCGACCTGCTTGAGCCGGGCACCGCCCTTGCCGATCACGATGCCCTTCTGGCTGGACCGCTCGACGTAGATGATCGCGTAGATCTCCAGGAGGTCCTTCTTCTCGATCGTCTCCTCGACGACGACGGCGATCGAGTGCGGCAGCTCGTCGCGCACGCCCTCCAGCGCCGCCTCCCGCACGAGCTCGGCGACGAGCACGTCGGTCGGCTCGTCGGTGAGGTCGCCGTCCGGGTAGAGCTGCGGGCCCTCCGGCAGCAGTCCGACCAGCAGGTCCGAGAGCAGCGACACCTGGAAGCCCGACCGCGCCGAGGTCGGCACGACGTCGGTGAACTCCATCAGGGCCGACACCTCGGTGAGCCGCTCGGCGACCTGCTCGGGGCGGGCGGTGTCGGTCTTGGTGACGACGGCGACCACCGGGGTGTGCGCGGCGATCCGCCGCAGCTCCTCGGCGATGAACCGGTCGCCCTTGCCGACCTTCTCGTTCGCGGGCACGCAGAACCCGACGACGTCGACCTCGGACCAGGTCTCGCGCACCAGGTCGTTGAGCCGCGACCCGAGCAGGGTCCGCGGGCGGTGCAGCCCCGGGGTGTCGACCAGGACGATCTGGGCGTCCGGGCGGTGCACGATCCCGCGGATCGCGTGCCGGGTGGTCTGCGGGCGCGAGGAGGTGATCGCGATCTTCTCCCCGACCAGCGCGTTGGTCAGCGTCGACTTGCCGGCGTTGGGCCTGCCGACGAAGCAGGCGAACCCGGACCGGAAGCCCTCGGGCTGTGCGCCGGTCACGCCGCACCCAGCCGGTCGAGGATCTCGCGGCCGATCGGCAGGGCCGCCGTCGCCGCCGGGGACGGTGCGTTCAGCACGTGCAGGATCGAGCCGGGGCGGCCCGCGCCGTCCGGACCGGCCTGGTCGAGGAACAGGAAGTCGTCGACCAGGGTGCCGTCGGCCTTCACCGCCTGGGCCCGCACCCCGGCGCCGGCCGGGTGCAGGTCGGCGGCGGTGACGTCGGGCAGCATCCGCTGGATCTGGCGGACCATCGCCCGCGTCGACAGCGAGCGGCGGACCTCGCCGATGCCGTAGCGCCAGTGCGTGCGCGCCACCTTGACCATGCCGGGGTAGGTCAGCGTGCCCAGCAGCTCCTTCGGCCTGACCGTGCGCCAGTCGTAGCCCTCGCGGGCCATCGCGAGCACGGCGTTCGGGCCGGCGTGGACGGTGCCGTCGATGCCGCGGGTGGCGTGCACCCCGAGGAACGGGAACGCCGGGTCGGGCACCGGGTAGATCAGGCCGCGGACCAGCGAGGCGGCCCGCTCGGAGAAGCCGGAGTACTCGCCGCGGAACGGCACGATCCGCACCCCGGGATCGGCGCCGGCCAGGCGGGCGAGCTCGTCGCAGCGCAGGCCGCCGCAGACGACCGCGCGGGTGCCGAGCAGGTCACCGCGGGTGGTGCGCACGACGACGTCGGACGGGCGGCGGGCGAACCCGGTGACGGTGCGGCCCAGGTGGACCTCGCCGCCGTTCTTCTCCACCAGCTCGCCCAGCTTCTCCGCGACCAGCCGGTAGTCGGTGATGCCGGTCGAGGGCACCCACAGCGCGGCGAGACCGCGGACGTCGGGCTCGTAGGTGCGGATGCCGTGCTCGTCGAGGCGGTGGTTCTCCACGCCGTTGACGTCGCCGCGGCGGGCCAGCTCGTCGAGCCGGGGCAGCTCCTCGGGCTCGGTCGCGACGACGAGCTTGCCGCACACCTGGTGCGGCAGGTCGTGCTCGCGGCAGAACGCGATGGTCTCGGCACACCCGGCGACGGCCAGGCGGGCCTTGTAGCCGCCCGGCGCGTAGTACAGCCCGGAGTGCACGACGTTGGAGTTGTTGCCGGTCTGGTGGTTCGCCAGGCGCTGCTCACGCTCGACGACGGCGACGCTGAGCCCGTTGCGGGTGGCGGCGTACGCGGTGGCCAGGCCGACGATCCCACCGCCGACGACGACCAGGTCGTAGCGCGGTGTCGCGGGCAGCCCGGTCACCGGGCACGCTCCGCGGGGATGGTCGTGCGGGCAGCCATCAGGTCCTCCTCGCGTCCCACCCGTGGCGGGACGGTCACGTCCGTCGGTCGCTCCCCGTGGCGGGGGCGGCCAGGTCAGTGCCGGTCGGCGCCGGCGTGCTCGGTGGGGTCGCCCGCGACGTGGTCGGGCACGTCGGACTCCCGGGTGTCCCCGCGCGGCTCGTCGTGGTCGGTGTCCTCGGTCTCGGCCGGGTCCAGCGGGCTGACCAGCACCGAGGTGATGCGGACACGGCCCCGGGCGTCCTTGCCGCCCTCGCCCTGCAGCCGCAGCAGGCCGTCCAGCTCCGCGGTGGCGCCGGGCAGCGGCACCTTGCCCAGCCGCTGGGCGAGCAGCCCGCCGACGGTGTCGACGTCGGCGTTCTCCAGCGCCTCGTGCAGCTCGTCCTCGCGCGGGGTGCCGCGGAACCGGCCGGCGAACAGCTCCTCGAGGTCCTCGGCGGGCAGCCGGGCGGAGACCCGGAAGGCGCCGTCGGAGGCCTCGGCGACCTCGGGCACCTCCTCGGTGTCGTACTCGTCGGTGATCTCGCCGACGATCTCCTCCAGGATGTCCTCGATCGTCACCACGCCCGCGGTGCCGCCGTACTCGTCGACGACCACGGCCATGTGGTTGCGGGTGCGCTGCATCTCGCGCATGAGGTCGTCGCTGCGCTTGGAGTCCGGCACGAAGGCCGCGGGGCGCAGGATGTCGAGCAGCGGGACCTCGCGCTCCCCGCGCCGGGCCTCCTCGCGGGCCCGGACCAGGTCCTTGAGGTAGGCGATGCCGATGACGTCGTCCACGCCCTCGCCGAGCACCGGGATGCGTGAGTAGCCGCTCTTGAGCGCCAGGCGCAGCACCTTCTCCACCGGGGTGTCGCGCTCGGTCCAGATCAGGTCGGGCCGCGGCACCATGATGTCGCGGACCGGGGTCTCCCCCAGCTCGAACACCGAGTGGATCATCTTGCGCTCGCCCTCGTCGACCACGCCGCGGTTGCTGGCCATGTCGACGAGCTCGCGCAGCTCCACCTCGGTGGAGAACGGGCCGTCGCGGAAACCGGGGCCCGGGGTGATCGCGTTGCCCAGCAGGATCAGCAGCTTCGCCAGCGGGGACAGCACGACGCCGATCGCGCGGATCGGGCCCGCGAGCAGCAGCCCGATCCGGTACGGGTGCTGGCGGCCCAGCGTCCGCGGGCCGACCCCGACCAGGACGTAGCTGGCGAGCACCATGAGAACGCCGGTGAGCAGCAGCCCGATCCAGGTGGCGGAGAACAGCGGCGCGAGCGCGACGGCCAGCAGGATGATCGCGACCGTCTCGCAGGTGACCCGCAGCAGCATCAGCAGGTTGACGTGCCGCGGCCGGTCCGCGACGACGGCGGCGAGCGCCCTCGCGCCGGCGCGGCCGGCGCGCACCACGGCGTCCACCCGGGCCCGCGAGATCGACATGAGGGCCGAGTCCGCGGCGGCGAACACCCCGGCCAGCAGCACGAGCAGGACCGTCGCGACGATCAGCCAGACGGTGGTCACTTCTGCTCCTCGGAGAACGTGGTCGTGGGTCTACCGGTCACCGGCCGGACTCGTCCTCGAAGCCGGCGGCACCGAGCAGGCGGTCGTCGCTGCGCTTCTGGGCGTCCCGGGCGCGCTCGGCGGCCCGGTCGGACCGCCAGCGGACCAGCAGCCGGTTCTGCAGCGCGAACATCTCGCGCTCGTCCTCGGGCTCGAGGTGGTCGTACCCCAGCAGGTGCAGGATGCCGTGCACGGTCAGCAGGTGCAGCTCGTCGGCCAGGGTGTGCCCGGCCTTGCGCGCCTGGTCCCGGGCGAAGGCCGGGCAGAGCACGACGTCGCCGAGCAGGGCGGGGCCCAGGTCCGGCGCGTCGGGGCGCCGGGTGTCCTCGGACAGGGAGTCCATGGGGAACGCCATGACGTCGGTGGGGCCCGGCTCGTCCATCCAGCGGACGTGCAGCTCCTCCATCGCGTCCAGCCCGACGGCGGTGATCGCCAGCTCGGCGGACGGGCTCACCTTCATCGCGTCCAGCGCGTACCGGGCGACCGACACGATCTGCGCCTCGTCGACCGTGATCCCGGACTCGTTGACGACCTCGATGCTCACGCCGCCGCTGCCCTGCCCCTGCTCGCCGATACGGATGTAGGGGGCAGCCTAGACGGCCGTACCGACGGTCCCGGTGCCACCCGCCCCCCGGTCACCGCCGCCGGTCGGGACGCCGCGCGGGGCCGTTGCGGGGTGCGCCGTTGCCGACGGCGGCCGCGCGGTGCTCGGACGCGTCGAACCGGGCGTAGGCGTCGACGATGTCGGACACCAGGCGGTGCCGGACCACGTCGGCGCTCTCGAGCCGGGAGAAGTGCACGTCGTCGACGCCGTCGAGGATGTCCTGCACGACGGCCAGGCCGGACCGGGCGTTGCCCGGGAGGTCGACCTGGGTGATGTCGCCGGTCACCACGATCCGCGAGCCGAAGCCGAGCCGGGTGAGGAACATCTTCATCTGCTCGGGCGTGGTGTTCTGCGCCTCGTCGAGGATGATGAACGCGTCGTTGAGGGTGCGGCCGCGCATGTAGGCCAGCGGCGCGACCTCGATCGTCCCGGCGGCCATCAGCTTCGGGATGGACTCGGGGTCGATCATGTCGTGCAGCGCGTCGTAGAGCGGGCGCAGGTACGGGTCGATCTTCTCGAACAGCGTGCCGGGCAGGTAGCCCAGCCGCTCCCCCGCCTCGACCGCGGGCCGGGTCAGGATGATCCGGTTGACCTGCTTGGCCTGCAGCGCCTGCACGGCCTTGGCCATCGCCAGGTAGGTCTTGCCGGTACCGGCCGGGCCGATGCCGAAGACGATGGTGAACGCGTCGATGGCGTCGACGTAGCGCTTCTGGTTGAGCGTCTTGGGCCGGATGGTCTTCCCGCGCCGGGACAGGATGTCCAGGCTCAGCACCTCGGCCGGGGACTCGCCCAGGCGCTCGTCGGCGGTGTTCTCCGCCGAGAGCATCTGCACGGTGCGGCGCACGGTGTCCGCGCCGACCAGCTGGCCGCGCTCGGCCAGGGTGATCAGCTCGGTGAAGACCCGCTCGGCGAACGCGACGTCGCCCGGGTCCCCGGACAGGGTCAGCTCGTTGCCGCGGACGTGGACGTCGGCGGTCAGCTCCTCCTCGGCGGCGCGCAGGCTGTCGTCACGCGAGCCGAGCAGGGACAGGAGGGCGGTGTCCGGCACGGCCATCCTCGACCGGACGGTCCCGCCCGGTGCTACGTCGGACCGCTCGTCGGTCCGAGGGGTGGGGCCGGGTTCGGTGCCGGTCAAGAGTGTGTTCGCCTGCCTCGTACGTCGGGTCGCCGGACTGCACCGATCGTACCGGTCGGACCGCCGACGGCACCCGGGGATTCTCCCCGCGGATCAGGCGGGGGTGCTCAGCCGTTCCACGGCCTGCAGCGCGGCGGCCCAGCCGGGGTGGGCGACGTCGATGAGCTGCAGGTGGTTCGCGCCCTCGACCCGCACGAGCTCCGACCGGTCACCGGCGGCCGTCGCGGCGGCGACGAAGTCCTCGCTCTGGGAGAGCGGGACCACCTCGTCGGCGGTGCCGTGCACGCACACCGACGGCACGCCGAGCGGGACGGCCTCCAGCGGGCTGGTCGCCCGGAAGCGGGCCGGGTCGGCGCCCGGGGTCGCCGCGACGAGGTCGGCGACGGCCCCGTCGCCGAGCAGCGTCCCGCCTGCCAGGTCGAGCACCCCGGCCAGCGAGACCACCCCGGCCGGGCGGACCACGGGCGTCGCGCCCGGGTCGCCGGGGGCGAGCGTCGCGCGCATCGCCAGCCAGCCCGCGAGGTGTCCGCCCGCCGAGTGCCCGAGCACGACGAGCCGGCGCAGGTCGAGCCGGGTGGAGCGCAGGGTGGCGAGGTGGTCGGCGGCCATCGCGACGTCGTCGAAGGTGGAGGGCCAGCCGCCGCCGGCGCCCACCTTCCGGTACTCGATGTTCCAGACCGCGAAGTCCGCCGCGACCAGCGCGTCGACGACCGGGCGCATGATCGTGAGGTCGGTGCCGGCCCGCCAGAAACCGCCGTGCACGACGATCACGGTGCCGCGGGGCAGGTCCCGGCTCGCCGGGAAGGTCAGCTCGCCGAACTGGTCGGGCTGGCCGCCGTAGGCCATCCGCTCGGTCCGCGGGGCGGTCTCGTCGCGCGGGGGCCGCCGCGGGGCCGCGGGGGCGTCGTTGCCGCAGGCGCCGAGCAGCGGGGTGGCGGCGAGGCCGGCCAGCAGCGCGCGGCGTCCGATCCGGGGAGCGTGGTCACTCACGCGGCGGATGATGACACCCGCGCCCGGTCCCCGACGACCGGTTCGCCGGATCGTGACGCGCGTCGGTCCCTCCGTGCCCTGCTCCCAGGGTCACCCTCGTAGCGCTCTAAGCCCCGAAAGTTCCCCTGGGGGCATCCGGGGCGGGTCGGCGAGGGGGCTCAGCGGGCCCAGCGGCCGGTGCGCACGGCGAGCGCGCCGAGCGCGACGCAGGCCGCGGTGGAGGCCCGCAGCACCTCGGGCCCCATCCGGACCGGGACGGCGCCGGCCTCGGTGAGGCGGTCGAGCTCGGCGTCGTCGACGCCGCCCTCCGGTCCGACGGCGAGCAGCACCTCCCCCGCCGCGGGCAGCGCGACCGAGGCGAGGTCCTCGCCCGCGGACTCGTGCAGCACCAGCGCGGTGTCGGCGGCACCGACCCGGGCGGCGAGCTGCGCGGTGGTCACCGGGCCCGCGACGTCGGGCTGCCACGGGCGGCGGGCCTGCTTGGCGGCCTCGCGGACGGTGGACCGCCAGCGTTCGAGGGCCTTCGCGCCGCGCGGGCCGTCGTCCCAGCGGCTGACGCAGCGGGCCGCCCTCCAGGGGACGAACCCGTCGGCGCCGGCCTCGGTGGCGGTCTCCACGGCGAGCTCGCCGCGGTCGCCCTTGACCAGCGCCTGCGCGACGACGACGCGGACCGCGGGTGCGGGCACCCGGGTCACCTCGTGCAGCCGCACGGTCAGCGCGTCCCGCCCGGCGACGTCGACGACCTCGGCGCGGGCGAGCCCGCCCCGGCCGTCGGACAGCACCAGCGCCTCGCCGGGGCGCAGCCGTCGCACGGTCGCGGCGTGGCGCCCCTCCGGGCCGTCGAGCACCGTGTCGGAGCCCGGGCCCGGGAGGGACCCGACGTCGTCGACCAGGAACAACGGCGCCGTCGTCACCGGGTCAGCGTCCGGTCCAGCTGTCGCGCAGCTTGGAGAACAGGCCGTGCCCGTTGCGGGAGCCGCCGATCAGGTCCGGCTGCTCCTCCCCGCGCAGCTCGGCGAGCCGGCGCAGCAGGTCGGTCTGCTCCTTGTCCAGCCGGGTCGGCACCGCCACCTCGACGTGCACCAGGAGGTCGCCGTGGCCGTCGATGCGCCCGGTGGAGCGCAGCCGCGGCATGCCCTTGCCGCGCAGCGTGCGGACCGTGCCGTGCTGGGTGCCCGCCTCGACGTCGATCTCGGCGACCGAGCCGTCGAGCAGCGGCAACGGCAACGTGGTGCCGAGCGCGGCCGCGGTCATCGGCAGCGGGAGCGTGCAGTGCAGGTCGGCGCCGTCGCGGGTGAACAGCTCGTGCGGCGCCTCCTCCACCTCGACGTAGAGGTCACCGGCGGGACCGCCGCCGGAGCCGACCTCGCCCTGGCCGGACAGGCGCACCCGCATGCCCTCGGCGACGCCCGCCGGGATCTTGACGGCGACGGTGCGCCGCGACCGGACCCGGCCGTCGCCCGCGCACTGGCGGCAGGGGTCGGGGATGACCTCGCCGAACCCGCGGCAGGTCGGGCAGGGCCGTGCGGTGACGACCTGCCCGAGGAACGAGCGCTGCACGCTCTGGATCTCGCCGGAGCCGCCGCAGGTGTCGCAGGCGGTGGGGTGGGTGCCCTCGGCGCAGCCGGAGCCCTGGCACTGGGTGCACAGGACCGCGGTGTCGACGGCGAGGTCGCGCTGCACACCGGCGGCGCAGTCCTCCAGCGTCAGCTCCATCCGGATCAGCGCGTCGGCGCCGGGCTGGACCCGGCTGCGCGGGCCGCGCCCGCGTCCGCCGCCGGCGGTGCCGCCGAAGAACGCGTCCATGATGTCGCTGAACCCGCCGAACCCGGCGAACGGGTCACCGCCGCCACCACCCCCGCCGCGGGCGTCGAGGGGGTCGCCGCCGAGGTCGACGACCCGGCGCTTCTCGGGGTCGGTCAGCACCTCGTAGGCGGCGCTGACCTCCCGGAACCGCTCCTGTGCCGCGGGGTCGGGGTTGACGTCCGGGTGCAGCTCACGGGCGAGCTTGCGGTACGCCCGCTTGATCTCCGAGGCGTCGGCGCCGCGCTCGACGCCCAGGATCCCGTAGTAGTCGCGTGCCACCTGGCTCTTTTCCTCAGTGAAGTACGTACAACGACGATGAAAGGTCTACCGACCGGTCAGGATCTCACCCACGTACCGGGCGACCGCATGCACCGCCGAGATCGTGCCCGGGTAGTCCATCCGGGTCGGCCCGACGACGCCCATCCCGCCCAGCGGGGTACCCGATCCGTACCCCACCGTGACCACGGACGCGGTGCGCAGGTCCTCGGCCTCGTTCTCCTCGCCGATCCGGACCGTCACCAGCCCGGAGTCCTGCGAGGCCGCGAGCAGCCGCATGACCACGACCTGCTCCTCCAGGGCCTCCAGGACCTGGCGCAGCGAGCCGGGGAAGTCGGCGTGGCTGCGGGTCAGGTTGGCCGTGCCGCCCAGCACCATCCGCTCCTCGGGGTGCTCGACGAGGGTCTCGATGAGCACCGTCGCGAGGTGCAGCAGCGGGGTGCGCAGGTCCTCCGGAGCCGTCTCCGGCAGCTCGGCCACGGCCGCGGAGGCCTCGGCGAGCTTGCGACCGCCCAGAGCGTTGCCGAGGATCTCGCGCAGCCGGGCGACGTCGGCGTCGGCGAGCACGTCCCCCAGGTCGACAACGCGCTGGTCGACGCGCCCGGAGTCGGTGATCAGCACCAGCATCAGCCGGGCCGGGGTCAGCTGCACGACCTCGAGGTGGCGGACCGTGGATCGGGTGAGCGTCGGGTACTGCACGACGGCGACCTGGCGGGTCAGCTGCGCGAGCAGCCGCACCGAGCGGCGCAGCACGTCGTCGAGGTCGACGGCGCCGTCCAGGAACGTCTGCACGGCCCGCTTCTCGGCCGACGACAGCGGCTTGACCTGCGAGATCCGGTCGACGAACTGGCGGTAGCCCTTGTCGGTGGGGATCCGGCCCGCGCTGGTGTGCGGCTGCGCGATCAGGCCGTCCTCCTCGAGGACGGCCATGTCGTTGCGCACCGTCGCGCTCGACACCCCGAGATTGTGCCGGTCGACGATGGCCTTCGACCCCACGGGCTCCTGCGTCGACACGTAGTCGGCCACGATGGCCCGCAGCACGGCGAACCGCCGCTCGTCGGCGTTCATCTCCTCGCACCTCCCCCGGTGTGCCCCGTCCATTCTAGGCGCCGTCGTGGCCGCGCGGCCGGGGCACGCGGCGTGGCACGGTGGGTGGGGTGATGTCCGCACGCCGCTTCGGCCGGCGCTCCCTGCTCGTCGGTGCCGGTGCCGTCGCCCTGGTCGCGGTGGGCACGACCGACCGCTGGCTCCCCGTCGGCGACGTCGCCGGGACCCCGGACCCGGCCGCGCTGCGGGCCCGGATCCTGGCGGGTGTCGTCCCCCACTCCGGCCTGGCGACGGCGACCGGCCGGCTCGGGCTGCCCACCGTCGCGCCGATCGGGTCCGCGGCCCGGCTGCTGTCCACGACCACCCGGATCCGCGTCCAGGTCGCCGACGCGGGCCGCTGGCGGGTCGACGAGCTGACCCCGGTCGGCGAGGTCGACACCTACCGCGACGGACAGGTCGAGCGGATCTGGGACTACGGCGCGGACCGGCTGACCACGGTCTCCCCGCTCGCCCCGGTGCGTTTCCCGCGGGCCTCGGACCTCGCCCCGGCCGACCTGGCCCGCCGGCTGCTCGGCGCGACCCCCGACGACCCGGTGACGGCGCTGCCGGCACGGCGGGTCGCCGGGCGGGCCGCGGCCGGGCTGCGGGTGACCCCGGCCGACCCGGACAGCCTGGCCGGGCGGATCGACGTGTGGTCGGTCCCCGTCGGCGACGGCGCCCTCCCGGTCGCGGTCGAGATCGCCGCCCGGGACGGCGCGGGCCCGCTCCTGGAGACGGCGTTCGAGGCGGTGGACGCCGCCGCGCCGCCGGCCGCGGCGCTGGTCCCGGCGCCGCCGTCGTCGGCGGAGCGGGTGCGGGCCCGTCCCGACGACCTGACCGGCTCGCTGCGCGGGGTCGGCGCGGTGCCCCCGCCGGACCGGCTCGCCGGCCGGGACCGGGTGGAGCTGCCGGTGTCCGGGGACGTCCCGGCCGCCGAGCTGCTGCCCGGGGTCGGTGTGTACGGCACCGGGGTCGGCCGGTTCGTGCTGGTCCCGGCCGCACCGGAGGTCGTCGACGGGATCGTGCGCGGCTCGGCCGCCGCGGGCGGGGTGGACGTGGCGGGCCTGCCCGGCGGCTCGGCCGCCCGGGTGGCGACGCCCCTGCTCAGCCTGGTCGTCGCCCGTCGGCGGCGGCGCGGGGTGCTGCTGGCCGGGACGGTGCGGCCCGGTGTGCTGGAGTCCGCCGCCGTCGAGCTGATGGGGACCCGCCGGTGAACGGCCCGGTGGTCGCGACGCACGCGGTGACCAAGCGGTTCGGCCGGGTCACCGCCGTCGACGGCGTCGACCTGGCGGTGCCCGCCTGCTCCCGGTTCGGGCTGCTGGGCCCGAACGGCTCCGGCAAGACGACGCTGGTGCGGATGCTGCTCGGGCTGGTGCACGCCACCTCGGGGTCGATCGAGGTGCTGGGCTCGCCGATGCCGCGGGCCGCCCGCACGGTCCTGCCGCGGGTCGGTGCGCTGGTCGAGTCCCCCGCCGCATGGCCGGGGCTGTCGGGCCGGGCGAACCTGACCCTGCTCGACGCGGCGGGCTCGGTGGGCGGCCCGCTGCACCGGCCCGCCGACCGGCGACGACGCGTGCAGGAGGCCCTGGAGCAGGTCGGCCTGGGCGGGGTCGACCGCCGCCCGGTGCGGGCCTACTCGCTGGGGATGCGCCAGCGCCTGGGCATCGCCTCGGCGCTGCTGCGCGCACCGGAGCTGCTGCTGCTCGACGAACCGACCAACGGCCTGGACCCGCGGGGCATCGGCGAGATGCGCGCCCTGCTGACCGCGCTGAACGAACGGGGCACGACCGTGGTGCTGTCCAGCCACCTGCTCGCCGAGGTGGAGACGCTGTGCACCCGGGTCGGCGTGATGGACGCCGGGCACCTCGTGCTCACCCAGGACCTCGACGAGCTGCGGGCGCCGACCGGCCGGGTCGTCGTCCGCACCCCGGCCCCGGCGGCCGCGGCGCGGGTGCTCGGCCGGGCGCTGGAGTCCGCCGACGGCGACCGGCTCGTGGTCCGCGCCGTCGACCCCGCCGACCTGAACGCGCACCTGGTGCGGGCCGGGGTGCCGGTGGCGTCGCTGGAACCGGAGCGCCGCACCCTGGAACAGGTGGTGCTGGAACGGACCGGTGACGGCTCGGACCGGGTGGCGACGGCCGGGCCGGGGGTGGCGCGGTGATCCTCGTCGAGCTGGCGCTGCTGCTGCGCCGCACCCGGGTGTGGCTGTGCTGGCTGCTGCTGTGTGCGCTGCCGGCGCTCGTCGCGGTGGTCGTGTCGGCCACCGGGATCCTCCCGCCGCCCGGGCAGGGGCCGGCGTTCCTGTCCGCGGTCGCGACGAACGGGCAGATCTTCCCGGCGTTCGCGCTGGCGCTGGTGCTGCCGATCCTGCTGCCGATCACCGTGGCGGTGGTCGCCGGGGACACCGTCGCCGGGGAGGCCGCCGCGGGGACCCTGCGCTACCTGCTGATCCGGCCGGTCGGGCGGCTGCGGCTGCTGGTGGCGAAGCTGGTGTCGGTGGCGTTCTTCGTGGTCACCGCGGTGACGCTGGTGGTGCTGACGTCCTACGCGGTGGGGATCGCGGTGTTCGGCACCGGCACCACCACCGCCACCGGCGGTCTCACCCTGCCCCCGGTCGACGCCGGGCCCGGCTCGGTCGCGTCGCTGTCCGGGACGGTGATCGAACCGGTGGACCTGGCGACCCGGACCGGGCTGACCGTGGCCTACCTGGCGCTGTGCATGCTCACCCTGGGCGCGCTGGGGATCTTCTTCTCCACCCTGACCGACTCCCCGCTCGCGGCGGCGCTGGCGGTGCTCGCGGTCGTGGTGACCAGCGCGTCGCTGCAGGCCCTCGACGCCTCGGCCGCCTTCGTCGACTTCCTGCCGACGGCGCACTGGCTGGCCTGGATCGACCTCTACCGCGACCCGGTCCTCTACGACGCCGCCCGCACCGGGGCGTGGGTGCAGGCGGGCTGGGTCGCCGTCGCCGTCGGGGCGGCGTGGGCGAACCTGGCGACCAAGGACATCGCGAGCTGACCGCCCGCCGCGCCGGGCCGTCTCAGCCCGCGGCGCGCAGGGTGCCGCAGGCGGCCGGGGCCTCGTCGATCGGTGCGGTGGACAGGGCACGGACGACCAGGCCGATCACGGCGTCGTCGGCGGGCAGGCCGCCGTGGCCCACGGTCGAGCCCGGGCACAGCTGCTGCAGCTCCACGTTGACCGCACCGTCGAGGCGGGCCGAGGTCGGCGGGGTGACGACCTGGTCACGGTCGGTCCACACCGACAGCCAGGGCACCACCATCCCGGCCCCGGCGAGCTCCCCCAGCAGCGCCGACCCCGGGGCGAGCTGACGGCACGCCTGCGGGCACGCCTCCGGGGCCACGGCCGCGGCGGAGCCGGCCACCGTCGTCCCGGCCAGCGGGGAGCCGATCGACACGATCCGCCGGGCCCGCGCCGGGCCGTCGTCGCGGATCGCCCACAGCCCCGCGACGACGCCGCCCGCGGAGTAGCCGACGACGTCGACCGACGGCGCCCCGGCGTCGGTGGCGACGGTGACCGCGCGGTCCAGGACCTCCACCTGCCGGTCGAGGTCGCCGGTGCCGTCGCCGTCCAGGGCCAGGACGCGCGCGTCGCGGCCCTGGGTGCGCAGGGCCCCGGCGAGGACCTCCAGGCCGGTGCGGTCGCCGCCGTAGCCGGGGACGAGCAGGACCGGGCCCGGCCGGTCCTGGGCGACGGGCCCGCCGGCTCCGCGGGCCCCCTCGGGCAGGGCCGCGACGACGGCGGCCACCACGCCCAGCGCGACCAGCAGTGCGGCGACGACCAGCAGCGCCCGGCGGCGCGGGCTCACCGGGCCCCCGCCGGGGTGCCGGCGGCCGGGGTGTCGTCGGCGATCAGCAGGTCGGTGACGACCCGGTCGGCCAGCAGCCGTCCGCGGTCGGTCAGCACCGCGCGGCCCGCGGCGTGCGCCGCCGGGTCCAGCAGCCCGTCGGTGACGGCGCGGGCGGCGGCCGCACGACCGCCGTCGTGCAGCAGGGTCAGGGCCATGCCCTCGGCGAGGCGCAGCCGCAGCATGACCCGCTCGGTGTGCCGCTCGTCCGCGGTGAGCTCCTCGCGACCGCCCTCGGGGGTCTCCCCCGCGGCGAGCGCGCCCGCCCAGCGCGCCGGGTGCTTGACGTTCCACCAGCGCGTCCCGGCCAGATGGGAGTGGGCGCCGGGGCCGATCCCCCACCAGTCGCCGTCGCGCCAGTAGCCCAGGTTGTGCCGGCACTCGGCGCCGGGCAGCGACCAGTTCGACACCTCGTACCAGGACAGCCCGGCGTCGCGCAGCCGCGCGTCGAGCAGCTCGTAGCGAGTGGCGGCGACGTCGTCATCGGGGGCGGGCAGCTCCCCGCGGCGGACCCGGCGGGCCAGTGCGGTGCCGTCCTCGACGATCAGCGCGTAGGCCGAGACGTGGTCCACCCCCGCGTCGAGGACGGCGTCGGCGGAGGCGCGCAGGTCGTCGTCGGTCTCGCCGGGGGTGGCGTAGATCAGGTCCAGGTTGACGTGGCCGAACCCGGCGGCCCGGGCCTCCCGGGCGGCGGCGACGGCGCGCCCCGGGGTGTGCGTGCGGTCCAGTACGGCGAGCACGTGCGGGGCGGCGGACTGCATGCCCAGCGAGATGCGGGTGAACCCGCCGGCCCGGAGCCGGTCGAAGAACTCCGGCGAGACCGACTCGGGGTTGGACTCGGTGGTGACCTCGGCGTCGTCGGCGAGCGGGAGGTGCTCGCGGACCGCGTCGAGCATCGCGACGAGCCGGTCGGCGCCGATCAGCGACGGGGTGCCGCCGCCGACGAACACCGTCTCCACGGTGCGGTCCCCCACCGTGCGGGCGGCGAGCGCGATCTCGGCGCGGGCGGCGGCGAGCCAGCCGTCCGGGGACGCGGCGTCGCCCGCGAGCTCGGAGGCGGTGTAGGTGTTGAAGTCGCAGTAGCCGCAGCGGGTCGCGCAGAACGGCACGTGGACGTAGAGCCCGAAGGCCGGCGGCACGGGGGTCACGTCCGGCGAGTGTGCCACCGCCGGGCCGGTGGGTGCCGGGCGCACCTCGGGCCCGGACCGCTCCCCGGCACGTCCGGGGCGCGCGGGACGGGCCGGTCGCGACGGGGTGGCACCCGGGGGCCCCGCGGTGGACGACGGGTTCCACCGGGCCCGTGACCCCGGTGGTTCCGGGTGAACCGGACACCGCGCGGCGAACGTCCGGACCTATCCGCCCACCCCTCCCAGGATGCGAACATCACTTTGTGGCAGGTCCGGACACCGTGGCACCCTGTATCCGTGCCCGCACTCCGTCTCCGCCTCGTGGCGCGTCGCCACGTGGACCTGAACCGGACCCGTAGCGCGCTCTGTCGTCGTCGCTGACCCGACGGCCCCTCCCGAACCGCCCCGGGCCGCTCCGTGCCCTGTCCCGGGCCGGGGTGTGCCCGGTCCGCCCGACATCGGAGCACCCACCACATGGCGCCCTCGAAGACCGCACCCCGCCGCCCGAAGGGCCAGGGGCAGTGGAAGCTCGGCCACCGCGAACCGCTGAACCCCAACGAGCGCAGCAAGCGCGACGACAATCCGCTGAACGTGCGCGCGCGGATCGAGAACGTCTACGCCCGGCGCGGCTTCGACTCGATCGACCCCGCCGACCTGCGCGGACGGTTCCGCTGGATGGGGCTCTACACCCAGCGCAGGCCCGGGATCGACGGCGGCCGCACCGCGGCGCTGGAGCCCGAGGAGCTCGACGACTCCTACTTCATGATGCGCGTGCGCCTCGACGGCGGCTCGGTCTCGGTCGAGCAGCTGCGTGCGCTCGGTGAGGTCTCGCAGCGCTACGGCCGCGACACCGCCGACGTCACCGACCGGGAGAACATCCAGTACCACTGGATCCGCGTCGAGGACGTCCCGGCGATCTGGAAGCTGATCGAGCCGCTGGGCATGCAGACCACCGAGGCCTGCGGCGACTGCCCCCGTGTGGTCATGGGGTCCCCGGTCGCCGGCGTCTCGGCCGACGAGGTGGTCGACCCGACCCCGGCCATCGACGAGATCGTGCGCCGCTTCATCGGCGACCGGGAGCTGTCGAACCTGCCGCGCAAGTTCAAGTCCGCGATCTCCTGGCAGCAGGACGTCGCGCACGAGATCAACGACATCTCCTTCGTCGGCGTCGAGCACCCCGAGCACGGCCCCGGCTTCGACCTGTGGGTCGGCGGCGGACTGTCGACCAACCCGCGGATCGCCGAGCGGCTCGGCGCCTGGGTCCCGCTCGACGAGGTCCCCGACGTGTGGCACGGCGTCGTCCAGGTGTTCCGCGACTACGGCTACCGCCGCCTGCGCCACCGCGCCCGCATCAAGTTCCTCATCGCCGACTGGGGCCCGGAGAAGTTCCGCCAGATCCTGGAGGACGAGTACCTGGGCCGGAAGCTCGTCGACGGCCCCGCCCCGGCGGTCCCCGAGCGGCCCATCGACCACGTCGGCGTCCACAAGCAGAAGGACGGCCGCAACTACGTCGGCGTCGCCCCGCCGTCGGGCCGCGTGTCGGGCACGACGCTGCTCGCCGTCGCCGACGCCGCCGAGCGCGCCGGGTCGGACCGGATCCGGTTCACCCCGTACCAGAAGATCGTCGTGCTGGACGTGGCCGACGACAGGCTCGACGGGCTGATCGAGGACCTGAACCGGCTCGGCCTGCCGGCCCGGCCGTCGACCTGGCGCCGTTCCACGATGGCCTGCACCGGCATCGAGTTCTGCAAGCTCGCGATCGTCGAGACCAAGGAACGCGCGATCCGGCTGGTGGAGGACCTGGAGAAGCGTCTCGCCGACGTCGTGCCCGACGTGCCGATCTCGCTGCACCTCAACGGCTGCCCGAACGCCTGCGCCCGCACCCAGGTCGCCGACATCGGCCTCAAGGGCCAGATCGTCACCGACGCGGACGGCAACCAGGTCGAGGGCTTCCAGGTCCACCTGGGCGGCGGGCTGGGGCTGGACTCCGGTTTCGGGCGCAAGCTGCGCGGGCTCAAGGTCACCAGCGCCGAGCTGGGTGACTACGTCGAGCGCGTCGTGCGCCGCTTCGCCGAGCAGCGCGACGGCGACGAGCGGTTCGCCCAGTGGGTCCTGCGGGCCGACGAGGAGGACCTGAAGTGAGCGGGCGCGTCACGCCGTTCCACTGTCCGTACTGCGGCGAGGAGGACCTGCGCCCGGCCGAGCGGTCCGAGAAGGTCCCCGGCGCCGCCTGGTGGTGCGCGGGCTGCCTGCGCACCTTCGTCGTGACCTTCGTGGGGATCGGCGTCCCCGAGACCTCGGGAGCGGAATCATGAGTGTTGCCCTGGAGACCGACCTGCGCGCCACCGCCGAGCGCGGTGCCGCCGAGCTGGGCCCGGACGCGACCGCCGAGCAGCTGCTCGCCTGGGCCGCGGAGACCTTCGGTGACCGGCTGATCGTCGCCTCCAACATGCAGGACGCCGTCCTGGTCGACCTGGCCCAGCGGGCCCGGCCGGACGTCGACGTGCTGTTCCTGGAGACCGGCTACCACTTCGCGGAGACCATCGGCACCCGCGACGCGGTCGACGCCGTCTACCCGCGGCTGCGCATCGTGAACGCACAGGCGGACCAGACGGTCGCCGAGCAGGACGCCGAGTACGGCAAGGACCTGTTCGCCCGCGAACCGGACCGCTGCTGCGCGCTGCGCAAGGTCGTCCCGCTGGAGCGGACGCTGTCCGGCTACGACGCCTGGGTCACCGGCGTCCGCCGCGTCGAGGCCCCGACCCGGGCGAACACGCCGCTGGTCACCTACGACGAGAAGTTCGGCCTGGTGAAGATCAACCCGATCGCCGCGTGGTCCGACGAGGACATGGACGCCTACATCGCCGAGCACGGGATCCTGGTGAACCCGCTCGTCGACGCCGGCTACCCGAGCATCGGCTGCGCGCCCTGCACCGCGAAGCCGAAGCCCGGCGAGGACCCCCGCTCCGGCCGCTGGGCCGGGCGTGCCAAGACCGAGTGCGGGCTGCACGCATGACGACCCTGGAGGAGACCGCCGTGACCGCCGCCGTCACGACCCCGGCCCTGGACGCGCTCGACGCGCTGGAGTCCGAGGCGATCCACGTGTTCCGCGAGGTCGCCGGTGAGTTCGACCGCCCGGTGATCCTGTTCTCCGGCGGCAAGGACTCCACCCTGCTGGTGCACCTGGCCATCAAGGCGTTCGCGCCCGCCAAGGTGCCCTTCGGCCTGCTGCACGTCGACACCGGGCACAACTACCCGGAGGTCATCGAGTTCCGGGACCGGGTCGCGGCGCAGCACGGGCTGCGCCTGGAGGTCGCCCGCGTCGAGGACTACCTCGCCGACGGGCGGCTCGTCGAGCGCGCCGACGGCACCCGCAACCCGCTGCAGACCCAGCCGCTGCTCGACGCGATCGCCGAGCACCGCTTCGACGCCGTGTTCGGCGGCGGCCGGCGCGACGAGGAACGCGCGCGGGCCAAGGAGCGGATCATGAGCCTGCGCGACGCGTTCGGCCGCTGGGACCCGCGCAAGCAGCGCCCGGAGCTGTGGAACCTCTACAACGGACGGCACGCCGCCGGTGAGCACGTCCGCGTCTTCCCCATCTCCAACTGGACCGAGCTCGACGTCTGGCGCTACATCCGGCGCGAGGGCATCGAGCTGCCGTCGATCTACTACGCGCACGAGCGCGAGGTCTTCCAGCGCGACGGCATGTGGCTCGCCGAGGGCCCCTGGGGCGGGGCGCGCGACGGCGAGCGGCTGGAGCGCAGGTCCATCCGGTACCGCACGGTGGGCGACGGCTCGTGCACCGGCGCCGTCGAGTCCACCGCCACCACCCTCGACGAGGTCATCGCCGAGGTCACCGCGTCGCGGCTCACCGAGCGTGGCGCGACCCGGGCCGACGACCGGCTGTCCGAGGCCGCGATGGAGGACCGGAAGAAGGAGGGCTACTTCTGATGACGGGCACTGCCGACACCACCTCCCGGTCCCTGCTGCGCTTCGCCACGGCGGGCTCCGTCGACGACGGCAAGTCCACCCTGGTCGGGCGCCTGCTCTACGACACCAAGTCGGTGCTGGCCGACCAGATCGAGGCCGTCGAGCGCGCCTCGGTCGACAAGGGGATGTCGACGCCGGACCTGTCGCTGCTCGTCGACGGCCTGCGCGCCGAGCGCGAGCAGGGCATCACCATCGACGTCGCCTACCGCTACTTCGGCACGCCGACCCGGGAGTTCGTCCTCGCCGACACCCCGGGCCACGTCCAGTACACCCGCAACACCGTCACCGGCGCGTCCACCGCCGAGCTGGCGGTGCTGCTGGTCGACGCCCGCAACGGCGTCGTCTCCCAGACCCGCCGGCACGCCGCGGTGCTGTCGCTGCTGCGCGTCCCGCGCCTGGTCCTGGCGATCAACAAGATCGACCTGATCGAGTACGACCAGGCGAAGATCGCCGACATCGAGCGCGAGTTCACCGAGCTGACCCGCTCGCTGGGCTTCACCGACGACGCCGTCCAGGTCATCCCGGTGTCCGCGCTGGTCGGGGACAACGTGGCGTTCCGCAGCGGGAACACGTCCTGGTACACCGGGCCGACGCTGCTGGAGCACCTGGAGTCGGTCCCGGTCGACGGCCCCGACGCCGACGCCCCGTTCCGGATGCCGGTCCAGTACGTGATCCGCCCCAGGAACGGTGCCGAGTCCCGCTCCGCTGACGCTTCGCTCGGTGACCTGCACGACTACCGCGGCTACGCAGGCCAGGTCGCCTCGGGCACCGTCCGTCCGGGCGACGAGGTCGTCGTCCTGCCCGAGGGGCACCGCACCACCGTCTCCGAGGTCCGGACCGCCGACGGCCCGCTGGCCGCCGCCGGGGCGGGCCTGAGCGTGACGGTGCTGCTCGCCGACGACATCGACGCCCCCCGCGGCGCCCTGATCGCGGCCGCGTCCGACGTCCCGGAGGTCACCTCCGAGATCGACGCGACGCTGTGCTGGCTGGCCGAGAAGCCGCTGCTCCCGGGCGCGCGGCTGCTGCTCAAGCACGGCACCCGCACCACCCAGGTGATCGTCGGGGCGCTGGGGTCGCGGCTGGACACCGAGACGGTGTCCTACGCCGCCGCGCCGGAGAAGCTGGAGATCAACGACATCGGCCGGGTGTCGCTGCGCGTCGCCGACCCGCTGCCGGTCGACTCCTACGCCCGGGTCCGCACCACCGGCGGGTTCCTGCTGATCGACCCGCCGACGGGCAACACGCTCGCCGCCGGTCTGGTGGGCGACCCGCTCGCGGCGGTGCCGGCCGCCGGCTGACCGCTCCGCGCCGTCCACGGCCCCCGCACCCGCTCCGGGTGCGGGGGCCGTGTCGTGCCGGGCGGGGTGTCCGGACCGGGCGGTCGTGGCCCGGGTCACCCGGACGCGCCGGAGCGGCGCCCACCACGGTACGTCCCCGCAGGTCAGCGACCCGCGACGGCCACGTGTCCGGACAGGTTTCCCGTCGTCCCGACCAGCGGACGACGACTTGTCGACCCCCTCGATCCGTTCCACCATGGACGGGTGACCACGACCGCCGCCCCCGCCGACCGGACCCTCGCGTCCGACCGCCGCGCGGAGTCGGACCCGGCGGTCTCCTGGCACCTCGTCGCGCACCTCGAGCGGTTCTGGCCGTCGCGCCGGCTCGACGCGTTCGACGAGTTCTGTCGTCGGGGCTGAGACACCTCCCCGACCGACCTCCCACCACGTACCGCGTACCCCTCCCACGGGTCGCGGACGCTCCCGCACGCCCGGCGTGCGCAGGAAGCAGGATCATGTTCGACCCCTCGCTCGCGCTCGCCGGCCTGCTCGTCGGCTTCCTCGTCGGCCTCACCGGCATGGGCGGCGGTGCGCTCCTGACCCCGTTGCTCGTCCTGGTGTTCAAGGTCAACCCGCTCACCGCGATCTCCTCGGACCTGCTGACCTCGCTGGTCATGAAGCCGGTCGGCGCCGCGGTGCACGCCCGGCGGCGCACCGTGCACTGGCGGCTCACCGGGTGGCTGGTGCTCGGCGCAGTCCCCGCCGGGTTCGCCGGCGCGGTGGTCATCGGGATGATCGGGAAGGGCGTCGGCGTCGAGGACCGGCTCAAGGTGTTCATCGGGATCGCGCTGGTCGCCTCGGTGCTGACCACCCTGTTCCGGCAGGTCATGGACCGGCGCGGCAGCCGCAACGCCGTCGACGTCGACGCGCCGGTGGACGTCCGCCCGCTGCGGACGGTGCTGATCGGCGTCGTCGGCGGGCTGGCGGTCGGGATGACCTCGGTCGGCGCCGGGTCGCTGATCATCGCGATGCTCCTGCTCGCCTACCCGCAGCTGCACCCGTCGCGGCTGGTCGGCACCGACATCGTGCAGGCGATCCCGCTGGTCGCCGCCGCGACGGTCGGGCACCTGTTCTTCGGCGACGTCCAGTTCGGTCTCGCCGCGGCGCTGCTCGTCGGCGCCCTGCCCGGCGTGTGGTTCGGCGCGCGGCTGTCCTCCGGGGGCACCGGCCGGCTCATCAAGCCGGTCGTGACCGCGGTGCTGCTCGCCTCGGCGCTCGCGCTGCTCGGCGTCCCCGGCCCGTGGGTGCTGGTGGCGACGGCGGCCGCCCTCGTCGTGACCGTCGTCCTGCTGCCGCGCCGCCGCCCGGCCGTCGCCGAGCCGGAGCGGGTCCCCGAGCCGGTCGGCGCCCGCGACTGACCCCGACCAGGTCCCGCTCCCCCGGGAACGGCTCAGGCCGCCGGGACGGCGCGGGACGCGGCGCCGGGCAGGGCGCTCAGCACGGCGCGGGCGACGGCGTCGTTGTAGCGCAGGCTCTGCGCGTTCATCCCGGGCCGGGTGAACGCCCCGGCGACCTTGACCGTCGTGTGCGGCCCGACCGCGAACCGCCGCTCGTGCACCCCGCCGTCCGCGGTGTGCAGCGCGCCGTCGGCCGGACGGACCGACAACAGGCCGGTGTTGCGCAGCGGGGCACCGTCGTCGTCGTGGAGGACCTCCTCGACGGCCTCGCCGCGGGCGAGCAGGCCACCCAGCAGCCCGTCCACCGTGCGCGAGACGCTCGGGTCGGGCAGCCGGGCGTCGACCAGGACCCGGGTCGTCACCGGCGCCGCCCCGGCCAGGGTGGTACTGGTGGCGTGGAAGCCGTCGGCGTCGATGTCGACGCTCATCCCGGCGCCGAGGAACCGCAGGTACCCGGCACGGGACAGGGCGAGCATCTGGCGGACCCGGAAACCGGGTGGGCCGGACGCGACCGAGTTGAAGAACGACTGCCACCACGGCATGTCCCTCGCCCGCGAGCGCGGCGAGAGCACCCCGGACCCGGCCAGGCGGGTGGTCTCGGTGTAGACCGACAGCATCGCGACGAACGCGCCGAGGTGCGGGGTGTGCCGCTCGTCGACGTGCTGGCGCAGGTCCTCGGCGATGCGTTCGCGCACCAGGGGTTGCAGCGCCTCGAGGTCCGGGGCGTGCACGCCGTCGAGCGGGCGGTCCAGCGCGGTCAGGTCGAGCCGGTCGAGCGGGTCGGGCACCAGCTCGGCGATCAGCGCCGCCTCCTCGGGCGAGCCGTGCGCGACGGCGGAGAACCGCCGGGCGAACTCGTCCCACCCGGCGCGGACGCGGTCGGGGTGGCCGACGAACAGCTCGTGGTACCAGCCCCAGCCGATCTCCTTGGCCATCAGCGGCCACACCCGGGTGGCGACGTCGACCGGGCCGCCGGAGGCGATGAGGTCGTCGGTGACGTCGGGGCCGAGGAACCGCGGCAGCGGCGGAAGCCCGCCCCGTAGCTGGTAGTGGGTCTTGGAGTGGTAGGTCGCGCCGCGCGGGGACCCGCCGACGACCACCGGCTCCCGCCCGCACGGCTCGTACCGCAGCCGGCCCGGGTCGGCGTCGTCCGGGTCGGGGACGAAGCGCCCGCCGCGGCCCTCGAACAACAGCACCACGAGGTCGACGAACGCCAGCCCCAGCCCGCGGGCCAGCACGGTCTCGCCCGGCGCGATCACCGACAGGTCGGAGTCGGAGGTCTGCTCGGGGGGCAGGTAGCGCAGGCCGAACTCGTCGGCGCGGGCGGCGAGCGCGATCTCGTCGTCGGTGGGGGTGGCGTCGAGGTGCCCGGAGGCGAGCACGACGGCGTCGCCGCGCAGGACGGTGCCGTCGGCGAGGGTCACGACCTGCCTGCCGTCGGTCTCGTCGAGGGTTTCGGCGGTGGTGCGGTGCACGTGCACCCGCATCCCGGCCGGCGCCCGGCCGACGACCTCGCGCAGCACCGCGGCGAGGTAGTGGCTCTGCAGCCGCCGCGACGGGAACGTCGACGCCGTGACCTGCGCCAGCTCGTCGGCGAGCTCCGGTCCGAGCTCGGCCCGCGGGTCGCCGTGCTCGCGCAGGTCCTGCGCCCAGTCCCAGAACGACGGGCCGGGCGCCACCGGGCCGTCGCAGACGACCGAGGAGTCGGTCCACATCGTGACGTCGGCGGCCATCGAGTTCATCGCGAGCAGCGGGGACTGCGCGTGCCGCCAGATGCGGCCCGCCCCGGCCGGGAACGGATCGACGAGGTGGACGTCGACGCCGGGTCCGGCGAGGGCGTCGGACAGCAGCTCGGGCGCACTCGCGACCATGCGCTCCAGCACGCCGGCCCCTCGGGGGCCGGCGCCGACGATCACGACGGACGGGGCGTGCGGGCTACGGGACATCGGGGCGCTCCTGGGTCGGCGGGCGGAGGGGGACGACCCCTCACGGCGCCCACCGCAGGCGGCACAGGTCGACGTGCCTGCGCCTCACCAGCCGGAGACCCATGGATGCCACGGTAGGTCGCCTCCCTCGCCGTGGCCACCCGCCACGGTCGGTCCACCTGCCTCAACACCGCACCGGGCCTCCGGGATTCCGCACCCCGTCCGTGAGCGCGGGCCGGTGGCGGCACGGTCGTCAGGCGGCCGGGCCGGCCAGGGTGACGTGCAGCGGCCGGTCGGTCCCCGCCGTCGCGGCGACGGCCTCGGCGAGGATCTCCAGGACCGTCGCGTGGGTGCCGGGGTCGGCCGCGGCGAGCGGACCGTCGGCGACGACGAGCTCGACGGGTCCGGCGGGCAGCCAGGACAGATCGCCCAGGCAGTCCGCCAGCGCGTCGAGGTTGTGGCCGTAGTACTCGGGGAAGCTCAGCGCCCGGCCGAGGGCGGACAGGACCGCAGCGCGGTCCGCGACCCCTTCGACGACGGCGACGAGACCGGAGCCACCGGCCCGCCCCCGGGCCGCGTCGACGGCGGGGGCGGTTCCGGCGCTCTCACGGGGAAGGGTGCTCACCTCGAGACGTCTACCACGACGAACGAGGCGTAGTGGTCGGCCGTGTAGTAGTACTCCCCGCCCGATCCGGTGACGATCCGCCGGGCGCCGCGGGTGCTCGCGCCGGGGGTCGGCACGGTGAGCTCCTGGTAGTAGCCCGAGGACTTCGCGGGCAGGATCCCCTCCCGGTTCTGGAAGGTCGTCCCGTCCTGGCTGTACGGGTACGGCCCGCCCGAGCGGATCAGCCGGTAGGTGTCGGTGGCCTGGGACGGCAGCGACGACAGCGCCCGCACCGGCAGCCCGGACTCCTGCTCACCCGGCACGGCGGCCGGGGCGACGGGAGCGGCGACGGCGGCCGGCACGGCCGGAGCGGGTGCGGCGGCGGCCGCGGCGGGCAGGGCGAGGCCGAGGGCGGCCAGAACGGCGACGAGTGCCCCGACGAACAGGGCACGCGTCCCGGACCGCGCATCCGGTCGAATGATCATGGTCCGGACGCTAGGCCGGGTCACCCGTTCGGGTACAGACGTCGCGACGAACCGCCACCGTCCCGTCACCCGCTGTTTCCACGGCTGCCGCGACGACCACCCTCCGTTCGCCCGCCGACCGCATCGGCGGGCCGGTGACGGGCCATGATCACGACCGGTCACCGCGTAGGCGCATCCGGTCACCGTGTCCTGCGTCGCACCCCTGTTCTACGCGCAGTAAAAGCGCGTTGAAGCGGGTACAACGGAGCTCGAGAGACCAGGAACGACTGCGCATGACACGCCCCGATCCCGACACGTTCAACGGAGAACGTCGCATGACCGCAGAGTTGATTCACCCCCTGCCCGAGGCTCCCGCACCCGTGGAGCTCCCGGCACGCCAGGCCGGCCGCTCGACCGTGGACCGGCTGCTGGACTCGATCGACGACCTGGTGCGCCGGCACCGCGCGCTCGCCGCGCACGACGGCGCCTCCGCCGCCCTGCACGCCGAGCTGATCGCGGCCGAGCTGGACCAACAGGTGGCGATCCTGCGGACGATGCCCCGCCAACCCGGCAGCTGACCCACGCGGGTCAGAGCTCGGCCGCCGCCGGGATGATCTCCGACCCGAACACCCGCAGCGGCTCGATCGTCGCCACGTCCGGCACCACCGTGTGCACGTGCTGCACACCGAGTGCCGCGTAGCCGCGCAGCTCCTCGACCGCGGCCTTCGGGTCGGCCGGGTCCAGCCGCGCCATGACCGTCTTCTCGATCTCGTCGTAGTCGCGTCCGACCTCCTCGCAGCGGGTGCGCAGCACGTCCAGCTTGCGCTCCAGCTCGGGGCCGCCGAACAGGTTGCACGCGTCGGCGTACTGCGCGACCAGGCGCAGCGTCTTCCGCTCCCCACCGCCGCCGATCAGGATCGGCGGATACGGCCTGCGCAGCGGCTGCGGGGTGTTCAGCGTGGCGCCGAGCCGGTAGTGGGTCCCCTCGAAGGGGCCGTCGTCGTCGCTCCACATCTGACGGGCGATGCGCAGCGTCTCCTCCAGCCGTTCGAACCGCTCCGCGGTCGGCGGGAAGAACAGCCCGAGCCCGGTGGCCTCCTCGTCGTTCCAGGCGGCGCCGACACCCAGCATCGCGCGGCCCTTCGACAGCACGTCCAGGGTGGTCACGGCCTTCACCAGCAGGCCGGGGTCGCGGTAGGTCACCGCGGTCACCCAGGCCAGCAGGTCGACCTTCTCGGTGCGGGCGGCCAGGTAGCCGAGCACGGTGTAGGCCTCGAGCATGTCGGTCTCGACCGGCCCGACCGGCCGGATCTGCCAGAGGTGGTCCATGACGCTCACCCGGGAGAAGCCCTGCTCCTCGGCCGCGACGGCGATCCGGGACAGGTCGTCGGCCAGGCCCGCCGGTCCGGCCGGGTAGGTGAAGTCCGCGATGTGCAGTCCGATCCTCACGGCATGTCCTCTCGTAAACGGAGCCAACTCCGTTTCGAGCCTAGCCCTCTCCCGGCGACCGGCGCCACCGCGCCCATCGGACCGCGGGCGTCGCCGGTTCGGTCGGCTCCGTCACGTCGCGCACGACCGTTCGGTGCGGTTCACTGATCCGGTGATCGTGCTCGTGCGGAGGCTGCACATCGACCTGGGCCGGACGGCCGGGGCCCTCTGTCCCTGCTCCTGACCCCGTCCCCCCGCAGCCCTCGTACAGGAGTTCACCCATGCCTCTCGTCACCTTCGCCGTCAGCGGCCAGGGCACCGGCGTCGCGCAGACCGTCGCGGTCGACGGCGCCGGCTACGTCATCGAGACCGACGCCTACCCCGCCTTCGGCGGCAAGGACGAGCACCCCAGCCCGCTCGCCTACACGCTCGCGTCGCTGTCGTCGTGCAACCAGGTCACCAGCTCGATCGTCGCGAAGGAGCTCGGCATCACGATCGAGCACGTGCGCTTCGACGTCGCCGCCGACTTCAACCCGACGACGATGACCACCGGGACCCACCGCGACGGCGAGACCACCTTCCAGAACCTGCGGGTCGACGCCGTGATCACCACCGACGGCACCGACGAGCAGGTCGCGCAGCTGGCCCGGGAGACCGAGCGCCGCTGCCCGGTGTCGCAGCTGTTCGCCCTGGCCGGGGTGTCGATCACCAGCACCTGGACGAAGGCCTGAGGTCCTAGTCTGCGGGGGTGGCAGACACTGTCGACTCCCCCGAGCTCGTCCACCTGGCCGTCGAGGCCGGGATCGCGACGATCACCCTGGACTCCCCGCGCAACCGCAACGCACTCTCGGCGCAGCTGCGCCGGGAGCTGATCGCGCACCTCGACGCGGCGATCGCCGACGACGCGGTGCGGGTCATCGTGCTGACCCACACCGGCACGGTGTTCTGCGCGGGCATGGACCTCAAGGAGTCCCGTGGCGCGGGCGCCGAGCAACAGGGCGTCACCGAGGTGCCGCGGATCCTGACGACGCTGTGGGACTCCCCCAAGCCGGTCGTCGCCCGGCTGTCGGGCCCGGCCCGCGCCGGTGGGGTCGGGATCGTGGCGGCGTGCGACATCGCCGTCGCCGCCGAGTCGGTCACCTTCGCGTTCTCCGAGGTCCGGATCGGGGTGGTGCCCGCGGTCATCTCGGTGACCGTGCTGCCCCGGCTGTCCGCCCGCGCCGCGCACGAGCTCTTCCTCACCGGGGAGACCTTCGACGCGCGGCGCGCGGCGGCCGTCGGGCTGATCAACAGCGCCGTCCCGGCGGAGACCCTCGACGACGAGGTGGCCCGCTACACCGGCATGCTGCGCCTCGGTGCGCCCGGCGCCCTGGCCGGGGCGAAGGCGATGCTGCGCCGCGAGCGCCCGGCGACGATGAGCGACGACTTCGCCGCGATGAACACGCTGTCCGCCTCGTACTTCGCCTCCGAGGAGGGGCAGGAGGGCATCCTGGCCTTCGGGGAGAAGCGGACGCCGTCCTGGGTGCCGGAGGGCTGAGCCCCGCGCCCCCGGCCCAGGCCCGCTCCGGCTCGACCAGGCCCGGCTCGCCTCGCGCCGGCCCGGCTCGCCACGGCCCGGGTCCGTCCCGGCCCGGACAGCCGAGTGGCACACCGGGCACCTCGGACCCCCTCGGGCGGGTTCACGGCGTACCACTCGTCGGTGCGTGGTCCAGTGCCCGGCCGATCTCCGCGACGATGCGCCCGGGCTCGTCGCGCAGGTCGAGCCGGGTGTAGCGGTAGATCCGCCACCCGGCGTCGACGAGGCGGGTCACCCTCGTGGCGTCGCGCAGGACCCGGTCGGGGCCGGTGTGGTCGGCGCCCTCGTACTCGATGCCGACGCGCGGCGCGGGATAGGCGAGATCGAGCCACACCGCGCGGCGCCGGGCGTCGTCGAGCACCGGGTGCTGGACCTCAGGTCGCGGCAGGCCGGCCCGGACCAGGAGCAACCGCAGCCGGGTCTCGGGCGGGGACATGGCGCGCCGGTCGGCGAGCCCCAGGACGCCGGGAACGCCGGCCACTCCGCGCAGCCCCCGGTAGCGGACCGCGAAGTTCAGCAGCAGGTCCGGAGCGAACCCGTGCCGGAACGCCAGCGCGTCCACCGCGACGACGGCGGCGGTCTCGTCGCGACCCCGGGCCAGGTCGAACGCGGTCCGCAGCGGCGTGGTGACCCGGACCCCGTCGCACCACCCGATCTCACCGGGGTGCAGCCGGTCGCGGCGCACGCGCACCCCCGCCGGGGCCCGGGCCCGGACCGGGAGTACCACGTCGACCGGCGCCCCGGCCGGCGCGCACGGTGCGCCGGACAGCTCAGCCGCGGCCCATCCCGCGATCACCCCGCGACCGCCGGACCAGCGGAACACCGCCCGGCACCGGTCGGCGTGTCCGAGCGGGACGAGGTGCCGGGCGGCCCAGGTGTCGGGCAGCACCCGGACGAACGCCGGGCCCTGCAGCCGTCGCGCCGTTACGAGGCCCGCGCCGACGGCGGCCGAGCCACGGAAGATGAGGGGCCACCCCGGCACGTCCACCGACGCAGGATCCGGGGACACCGCGCCGGGCGGGGCCGTTCGGCGTCGCCGGTGTGCGATCGCGAACCGGTCCGGTCGCCGGCGTGCGCCGAGTGGCACACCACGGACCCGGGACCGGCCCCGACGGGTCCACGGTGTGCCACTGGGCGAAGCGGGCCGTGGCTCGGCCAGGACGGCCCGGAGGCCCCGGGGGGGTAACGGGGGTGTGCCGCGACCACTGCGGGCGGGGGTCCTGCTGCGGCTCGGCGAAGTGGGCTCCGCGGCGGCGGGGCGAGGTGCGGAGGTGGGGCGGGCCGCCGAGGGGCGGGGAGCCACCGGGCGCGCCTACCCTGGAGGGCATGAGCGTCCCCGTCGTCAGCACCGACCCGGGCGCGGCACTGGACTTGCTCGCCGGGCGGCGCCTCGTCGTCCTCACCGGGGCCGGGCTGTCCACCGACTCCGGCATCCCGGACTACCGCGGCCCGGGCTCACGACCGCGCAGCCCGATGACCTACTCCGAGTTCGTGTCCGGGGAGCCCGCGCAGCGGCGGTACTGGGCGCGCAGCCACGTCGGCTGGGCCCGGATGCGTCGCGCCGACCCCAATCCCGGGCACCGCGCGCTGGCCGCACTGGGGGCGGCGGGCGTCGTCGACGGGCTGATCACCCAGAACGTCGACGGCCTGCACTCCGTGGCCGGCAGCCGCGGCGTGGTCGACCTGCACGGGCGCATCGACGAGGTCGTCTGCCTGGACTGCCGCCGCATCACCCCGCGCGACGCGCTGCAGGCCCGGCTCACCGCGCTCAACCCCGGCTTCACCGAGGCGCACAGCGCGCAGGTCGAGACGGCCCCCGACGGCGACGCCGCGGTGGAGATCACCGACGGCTTCCGGATCGCGCCGTGCGCGTCCTGCGGCGGGGTCCTCAAACCGCACGTCGTGTTCTTCGGGGAGAACGTGCCGAAGGACCGGGTGGCGCGCTGCTACGCGATGGTGGCCGCGCTGACCCCCGAGGACGGCGCGCTGCTCGTCGCCGGGTCCTCGCTCACCGTCATGTCGGGGCTGCGGTTCGTCCGGGCCGCGCACCGGGCGGAGGTGCCGGTCGTGATCGTCAACCGCGGGGCGACCCGGGGCGACGAGCTCGCGGACCTGCGCGTCGACGCGGGCTGCTCGGAGGCGCTGGCCGCACTCGCGGCCCAGCCGGTCTGAGCGCTCAGGCCCCGCCGTCGCGACGCCCGCGGGGGGTGTCGAAGCGCCGGGTGGCGCGGTCGGCACCGATCGCGACCAGCGCGCACGCGGGCAGGACCACCACCGTCACGAACACGACCTGCGCCACGAACGGCAGGCCGGTGAGCCACAGCTCGAACGCGTCCCAGCCGTCGATGATCGTGCGCACACTCCACACGGTAGTCCCCGGGCCCAGGCATTAGGTTCGGGGCCATGTTCGCTGTCTATGCGCAGGAGCCCAACGCCGATGCTCCCCTCGACTCCCTCGTCGTGGGCGAGCGGCCCGACCCGGAGGTCCCCGACGGCTGGGTCTCCGTCAACGTCTCCGCCGCCAGCCTCAACATGCACGACCTGTGGACGCTGCGCGGGGTCGGCATCAAACCCGACCAGTTCCCCATGATCCTCGGCTGCGACGGCGCCGGGACCCTCGACGACGGCACCGAGGTCGTCCTCTACCCGATCATCGGCGACCCTGACTGGCGCGGCGACGAGACGCTCGACCCGAAGCGCACCCTGCTCACCGAGCGCCACCAGGGCACGATGGCCGACAAGGTGATCGTCCCGGCGCGCAACGCCGTCCCCGCCCCGAAGGGCCTCACCCCCGGCCAGGGCGCCGTCCTGGGCACCGCCTGGCTGACCGCGTACCGGATGCTGTTCACCAAGTCGGGCCTGCAGCCGGGCCAGACGGTGCTCGTCCAGGGCGCCTCCGGCGGCGTCTCGACGGCACTGGTCCAGCTGGGCCGCGCCGCGGGCTTCCAGGTGTGGGTCACCGGCCGCGACGAGGAGAAGCGCGCACTGGCCGAGCGCCTCGGCGCGCACGCCACGTTCGAGTCCGGGGCGAAGCTGCCGGGCAAGGTCGACGCCGTCATGGAGTCGGTCGGCGAGGCCACCTGGAAGCACTCCATGCGGGCGCTGCGACCCGGTGGCCGCATCGTCGTCTGCGGCTCCACCTCGGGTCCGAACCCGCCCGCGGACCTGCAGCGGCTGTTCTTCCTCCAGCTCGAGGTGGTCGGCGCGACCATGGGGACGCGCCAGGAGCTCGCGGATCTCATGAACTTCGTGGCGACGGCCGGGATCGCGCCGGAGATCGGGACAGAACTGCCGATGGACTCCGCGAAGGAGGCGTTCGAGGCGATGGCCGCGGGGCGCACGGCGGGGAAGATCGTCCTGACCCGCTAGAGCGTTACGTGATCCGGGTGTGATGCAGTCGTGATGTCGTTGGTGAACGTCAAGCGGTCTACGTAATCGCTGGTCGTCGGCCTGTCGGTCATCGCTGCGTGACGACCGCCCGGCGCTCGGGGGACGTTTGCCCAGGACAGGGTCGGATTTCGCCCGTTCGGCAAGTACAGTGCGTCATCGTGACCGAGCCTTTCAGTCGACGGGCGTCGGGGACTGCCACCATGGCTGCCCCGACGCCTGGAGCCGCGGGTGTCGTCGAGTTCCTGGACCGGGTCGACCACGCCGTGGCCACAGCCCTGTCCACCAACCCGTCCTCGACGGACGTCAGCCGTGACGGCTGGCGGGTCCTGTTGATGCTCGCCCGCGGCACCGGCCGCAGCATGGGTGAGGTCGCGGGACACACGTCGCTGCCCGCCCCCACGGCCACCCGGATCGTGGACCGCCTCGTCGAGAAGAAGCTGGCCTACCGGTCGGCCGACCCGCTCGACCGGCGCCGCGTGCTGGTGCACCTGTCGGCCGAGGGACGGACGGTCGTCGAGTCCGTCTGCCAGCGGGTGCAGCGCATCCTGTCGCCGCGCCGTGCCCCCGCCGCCCGGCCCGCGCCGTGCGACGGGCCGATCCCCGGCCCCGGGCGGGTTCGGTCATGTAGACCGCCCCCGCGCTCCCCGCCCCCACCACGTACACGTCGGGCCCGACCCCCAGCCGGGAGTCGGGCCCGCTTCGCGTCCGGGAGCTACTTCTTGGGCTTCTCGGTGGCCGTCCCGCCGCCGGTGGACAGCGCGGCGACGAAGGCTTCCTGCGGGACGTCGACGCGGCCGATCGTCTTCATCCGCTTCTTGCCCTCCTTCTGCTTCTCCAGCAGCTTGCGCTTGCGGGAGATGTCGCCGCCGTAGCACTTGGCGAGGACGTCCTTGCGGATCGCGCGGATCGTCTCCCGGGCGATGATCCGGGCGCCGACGGCGGCCTGGATCGGCACCTCGAACTGCTGGCGCGGGATGAGCTCGCGCAGCTTGGTCGCCATCGAGGTGCCGTAGGAGTACGCCGACTCCTTGTGCACGATCGCGGAGAACGCGTCGACGGCCTCGCCCTGCAGCAGGATGTCGACCTTGACCAGGTCGGCCACCTGCTCGCCGGCCTCCTCGTAGTCGAGGCTGGCGTAGCCGCGCGTGCGGGACTTCAGGTTGTCGAAGAAGTCGAAGATGATCTCGCCGAGCGGCATCGTGTAGCGCAGCTCGACGCGGGTCTCGGACAGGTAGTCCATCCCGCCGAGCTGGCCGCGCCGGCTCTGGCAGAGCTCCATGATGGTGCCGACGAACTCCGACGGCGCCAGGATGGTGATCTTGGTGATCGGCTCGCGGACCTCGGCGACCTTGCCCACCGGCCAGTCGCTGGGGTTGGTCACCTCGATCTCCTCGCCGTCGTCGGTGGTGACCTGGTAGACGACGTTGGGTGCGGTGGAGATCAGGTCGAGGTCGAACTCGCGCTCGAGCCGCTCGCGGGTGATCTCCAGGTGCAGCAGGCCGAGGAAGCCGCAGCGGAAGCCGAAGCCCAGCGCGGCCGAGGTCTCCGGCTCGTAGGTGAGCGCGGCGTCGTTGAGCTGCAGCTTGTCCAGCGCCTCACGCAGGTCGGGGTACTGCGAGCCGTCGATCGGGTAGAGCCCGGAGTAGACCATCGGCTGCGGCTCGCGGTAGCCGGTCAGTGGCGCGGTGGCCCCGTTGCGCTTGGACGTGACGGTGTCGCCGACCTTGGACTGACGGACGTCCTTCACCCCGGTGATGAGGTAGCCGACCTCGCCGACGCCGAGGCCGTCGGACGGCTTGGGCTCCGGGGAGACGATCCCGATCTCGAGCAGCTCGTGCTCGGCACCGGTGGACATCATCTTGATCTTCTCGCGCGGCGAGAGCTTGCCGTCGACGACCCGGATGTAGGTGACGACGCCGCGGTAGGTGTCGTAGACCGAGTCGAAGATCATCGCGCGGGCGGGGGCGTCGGCGTCGCCGACCGGAGCGGGGACCTGCGCGATGACGGCGTCCAGCACCGCCTCCACACCCTCACCGGTCTTGGCGCTGCACCGCAGCACGTCCTCCGGCTCGCAGCCGGTGATGTGCGCGATCTCCGCGGCGTAGCGCTCCGGGTCCGCCGCCGGCAGGTCGATCTTGTTGAGGACCGGGATGATGTGCAGGTCCTTCTCCATGGCCAGGTACAGGTTGGCCAGGGTCTGCGCCTCGATCCCCTGCGCGGCGTCGACCAGCAGGATCGCGCCCTCGCACGCCTCGAGCGCCCGGGACACCTCGTAGGTGAAGTCGACGTGGCCCGGGGTGTCGATCAGGTGCAGCACGTGCTCGGTCTCGACGCCGTCGGCGTTCTTCGCCGTCCACGGCAGCCGCACGTTCTGCGCCTTGATCGTGATGCCGCGCTCGCGCTCGATGTCCATCCGGTCCAGGTACTGGGCCCGGGCGTCACGTGCGCTGAGCACCCCGGTGACCTGCAGCATCCGGTCGGCCAGGGTGGACTTCCCGTGGTCGATGTGGGCGATGATGCAGAAGTTCCGGATGCGCTCCGGCGGGGTGAACGTGCGGTCGGCGTACGTCGTCACTCGGCTGTACTCGGCTTTCGCTCATGCGTGGGGCTTCGGGCACTTCGGGTGCTCAGGGCACTCGGGGCTCGGGGCACTGGGACCCATCGTCCCATGTCGGGCCGGGCGACCGCCGTGGTGGCACCGCAGATCGTCACACGCCGTTCACGCGACGCGTCCCGGCGTTGCCGCCCGCCCACCGATCGCGCACGATCGAACGGTCAGCCACCCCCACCCGGAGGAGTCACCGTGTCGGTCACCCCCGTCCCCCCGCTCGACCGACTGGGCGCCGCCCGCGTCGTGCTGGCCCGCAAGAAGAAGCTGGGCCTCACCTGGGACAAGATCGCCGAGGCGTTGGGCCACCCGGTCGAGTGGTCCACCTCGGCCCTGCTCGGGCAGCAGACGCTGACCCGCGAGCAGGCCGAGACCGTCGGTTCACTGCTCGACCTGGACCCCGACGTCGTCGATGCGCTCACCCTCCCGCCGGTCCGCGGCGCGTCCGCGGTGGACCTCACCGATCCACTGGTCTACCGGCTCTCGGAAATGGTCCAGGTGTACGGAACGACGATCTCGGAGCTGGTCCGCGAGGAGTTCGGCGACGGCATCGTCTCGGCCATCGACTTCGAACTGGACCTGCAGCGGGTGCCCGACCCCAAGGGCGACCGGGCTGTGATCACCCTCAACGGGAAGTTCCTGCCCTACCGCGTCTGGTGACCCGGCACAGAGCGCGACGACGCCGCTGGTAACCTTGTGCGTCGAGCGCTCGGCGTGCTCGCCCGAAACGGCCTGGACCCTCTCTCCAGTGATGCTGTTCGGTGCCGCCGGAGCGGACCCGGACGAGAACACTCACCAGCCGACCAGCAGGCAGGAAGACCAGAGGCAGACGTGGCCAACATCAAGTCGCAGATCAAGCGAGTCAAGACCAACGAGAAGCGCCGGCAGCGCAACAAGTCGGTGAAGTCGTCGGTCAAGACCGCGATCCGCCACTTCCGCGAGGCCGCCGACTCCGGCGCCGACAACGTCGTGGAGCTGCAGCGCAAGGCGGCCAAGGCCCTCGACAAGGCGGCCGGCAAGGGCGTCATCCACCGGAACCAGGCGGCGAACCGCAAGTCGGCCCTGGCCAAGCGTCTCAACGACGTCCAGGCCTGAGCCACCCCGGTTCTTCCGACGACGGCGCCGCCCCACCCGGGCGGCGCCGTCGTCGTGTTTCCGGGCCCCGGGCGGTGTCGGAGCGCTCGGGGGTCCGGCCGGGTCAGCGCGGGGTGCGCGCGGAGACGACGGCCAGTACGGCCCGTTCCAACGCGTACTCCGCGTCCGCGGCGACGCCCTTGACGTCGGCGTTCACCCGCGCCGTCGCCGCGATGGCGACGGCGAGCTGCTCCGGCCGCCACTGCCGGACCGTCTGCTGGGCCTTGCGGATCTTCCAGGGCGGCATGCCCAGCTCCCCGGCCAGCCGGTTCGGGTCGCCCCGCCCGGCCGAGCCGACCTTGGCCAGGGTGCGCACCGAGTCCGCGAGGGCGTCGGCGATCAGCACGTGCGGGACACCGAGCACCAGCGCCCACCGCAGCGCCTCCATCGCCGCCCGCCGGTCCCCCGCGACCGCCGCGTCGGCCACCGCGAAGCCCGAGGACTCGGCCCGGCCGCGGTGGTAGCGCCGCACCCCGGCCTCGTCCACGGCGCCGCCGGTGTCCGCGACGAGCTGCCCGGCCGCGGCCGCCAGCTCCCGCAGGTCCGACCCGACCGCCTCGACCAGCACCGCGAGCGCCCCGGGCGTGATCGTGCCGCCGTGCCGGCGGACCTCGTCGCGCACGAAGTCCGACCGCTCGTCGGCGCGGGTGATGCGGTTGCAGGTGACGGTGTGCGCCCCGGCCTTGCGCATCAGGTCCAGGACCGCCTTGCCCTTCGCCCCCCCGGCGTGCTGGACCACGAGCACGATCCCGTCGGCCGGGTCCTTCACGTAGTCGGCGATGGCGGCGGTCATGTCCTTGTTCGCGTCCTGACCGTGGGTGAGCACGATCACCCTGCCCTCCGCGAAGAGCGAGGGGCTGAGGTGCCCGGCCAGCTCGCCGGGTGCCACCTCGGAGGTGCGGAAGCGGCGCAGCTCGGTCTCCGGATCGCGCTGCCGTGCGCGCCGGACCAGGTCGGACACCGCCCGCTCGGCCAGGAACTCCTCGTCCCCGACGACCAGCTGCAGCGGGCCCGGTTCGCTCGTGCTGCTCACACCCCCCATGGTGGCCCACACCTCCGACAACGGGTGAGCCGCGTCCCGACCGGAGGACGCCGTCTGGCGGTGGGGCGGCCCGCTCGCGTACGGTCGTCGTCGATTCCGGCGCCCGGCGTCCGGAGCACCACAACCGCATATGGCTCATCCAGAGGGGCAGAGGGAACGGCCCGTTGAAGCCCCGGCAACCGGCGTCGCACGACGATCCGCCCAGACCTGCGCATTCCGCGTGGCGAGGACGTCGACGAACACGGTGCCAATTCCGGCCCGCCACGTCCGGCGGGACAGATGAGGAGATCTCGTGACTCTCACTGCTGCGCCCGAAACCACCTCCGCCTACGACCTCGGTTCCGCGCGCGCTCTCGCGTGCCGCGAGTGCCGCCACGAGATCCCGCTCGCCGCGGAGTTCGCGTGTCCGCGCTGTTTCGGCCCCCTCGAGGTCGCCTACGAGTTCCCGACGGTCACCCGCGCCTCCATCGAGGCCGGGCCGAAGTCGATCTGGCGCTACAAGGACCTGCTGCCGGTGCCGTCGACCGTCGAGCAGCACGCGAACACCGAGCCCGGCCTGACCCGGCTGATCGAGGCCGACAACCTGGCCCGCGCGCTCGGCGTCCGCAAGATCTGGATCAAGGACGACACGGGCAACCCGACGCACTCGTTCAAGGACCGCGTCGTCGCCGTCGCGCTCGCCGCCGCCCGTGAGCTCGGCTTCTCGGTGCTGTGCTGCCCCTCGACGGGTAACCTGGCCAACGCCGTCGCCGCCGCGGCCGCCCGCGCGGGCTGGGACTCGGTCGTGCTGATCCCGTCCTCGCTGGAGCAGGCGAAGATCGTCACCACCGCCGTCTACGGCGGCACCCTGCTCGCCGTCGACGGCAACTACGACGACGTCAACCGGCTCGCCACCGAGCTGGCCGCCGAGCACGAGGACTGGGCGTTCGTGAACGTCAACGTCCGGCCGTACTACGCCGAGGGTTCGAAGACCCTGGGCTACGAGGTCGCCGAGCAGCTCGGCTGGCGGCTCCCGCAGCAGGTCGTCGTCCCGGTCGCCTCCGGCTCCCAGCTCACCAAGATCGACAAGGGGTTCACCGAGCTCGGCACCCTGGGTCTGGTCGAGCCCACCCCGTACACCGTGTTCGGCGCCCAGGCCACCGGCTGCTCGCCGGTCGCGCGGGCCTTCGAGGCCGGCCACGACGTGATCCAGCCGCAGAAGCCGGACACCATCGCGCGCTCGCTGGCGATCGGGAACCCGGCCGACGGTCCGTACGTCCTCGACTCGGTGCGCCGCACCGGCGGCTCGGTGGGGCACGTGTCCGACGAGGAGGTCGTCGCCGGCATCCGGCTCCTGGCCCGCACCGAGGGCGTGTTCGCCGAGACCGCGGGCGGGGTCACCATCGCGACCACCAGGAAGCTGCTCGAGGCCGGGGCACTCGACCCCGACGCCGAGACCGTCCTCATGATCACCGGAGACGGCCTCAAGACCCTCGACGCCGTCTCCGGCGAGGTCGGCCCGACGGCGACCGTGCCGTCGACGTCCGCCGCGGTCCGCGAGGCGCTGGCGAACCGGGGCTGACCGGCCCCGCCGGCCGGGCGCCGGACGGGGGTCGCCCCGCGCGACCACCGCCAGCCCGGCCGGGTCGTCGCCGGTCAGGGCCAGGTCGCCGGACCGGTCGGTGCGTGCGACGACGATCCCTGCCCCGGCGAGCCGGTCCACCAGCTCCGCGTTGGGGTGCCGGTAGCTGTTGCCGTTGCCGACGCTGATCACCGCCGCCCGCGGCGCGACGGCCGTGATCAGCCGCGGGACCACCTTGCGGGACCCGTGGTGGGGCATCTTCAGCACGTCCGCCCGCAGGTCGGCCCCGGAGTCGAGCAGGTCGTCCTGGGCGACCAGCTCGGCGTCGCCGGTCAGCAGGATCGTCGCGGCCGGGGTGGTCGCGCGCAGCAGCAGCGAGATGTCGTTGACCGCCGTCCCGTCGCTGCCGTCGACCGTCAGGGCCGGGTGGACCGGACCGAGGACCTGCAGGCGCAGCTCCGGCCAGCCCAGCGCCATCCCGCGCGCGAGCCCCACCACCGGGGCACCGGCCTCCTCGGCACGCCGGGTGATGTCACGCAGCCCGGACGCCGGCTCCCGTACCGGCCCGACGGCGATGCCGCCCGCGGCGCGGCCACGCAGCGCGCCGGCGAGTCCGCCGTCGTGGTCGGCGTGGAAATGGGTGATGACCACGAGCTCCAGGACCCGGACGCCGAGCCGGTTCAGGCAGGTGTCGACGGCGTCGTCGGTCGGCCCGGTGTCGACCAGGACGGCGTGCCCGGGGGTACCGGTGGCGAGGACGAGCGCGTCGCCCTGACCGACGTCGCAGGCCACCATCCGCCACCCGGCGGGCGGCCATCCGGGCGGCGCGAACCGGGTCGGGACGAGGACGACGAGCAGCCCGACCAGCAGGGCCAGCAACAGCGCCCGCAGCCGGGGCACCCGGCCCATCGCCAGCAGCACGACCAGCACCCCGGTGAGCAGCAGCGCGCCGCCCGCCCCCGCGGGCCACGGCACGGTGGCACCGGGCACCGCGGCGGCCCGGTCCCCGACCACCACCAGCCACCACACGAACGGTCCCGCCAACCAGGCGCAGCACCATGCGGCGGCCGGGCTCACCGCGGACAGCACCGCACCGAGCACGCCCAGCACCGTCGCGGGGGCGACGGCGGGGGCCGCGAGCAGGTTCGCCACCACGGTGACCAGCCCGACTCCCCCGTTGAGCCCGGCGATCACCGGCGCAGTGGCCAGGGCCGCGGCGACCGGGACGACCAGTGCCTCGGCCGGTCCGGACGGCAGCCCGCGCCGTCGCAACGCCGCCGTCCAGCCCGGGCCGAGCAGGACCAGCGCACCGGTGGCGACGACGGAGAGCACGAACCCGGCGTCGACGGCCAGGGCGGGGGCGGCCAGCAGCAGGCCGAGCACGGCCACCGCCAGCGCGGGCACCGCCGACCGGGCGCGGCCGGCCGCGAACGCGATCAGCACCACCCCGCCCATGACCGCCGCCCGCAGTACCGACGGTGACGGCCGGGCCAGCACGACGAACCCGACCAGTGCCAGCATCGCGGCCGCGGCCGCGATCCGCGGGTCGGTCCGGAACAGGCGCAGGAGGAGCAGCACCGCCCCGGTGATGATCGCGACGTTGGCCCCGGAGACGGCGGTGAGATGCGCGAGCCCGGCGGTGCGGAAGTCCTGCTCGGTCTCGGCGAGCTGGGCGCGGGTGTCCCCGATCGCGAGCCCGGGCAGCAGCCCCGCGGGTGCCTCGGGCAGCGCGGAGACCGCGGCGTCGCGCAGGCCGTCGCGCAGCGCCCCGGCACCGGTCTGCCACCAGGGCGGCGCGGTCACGTCCTGCGGCGCACCCCGGACCTTCAGCACGGCGACCGTGAGGTCGGGGCGCTGTGCGGGCATGAGCAGCCCGGCGGCGGAGACCTCCTGGCCGGGGAGCAGCCCGGTCCAGCTCGCCGCCGGGGCCAGGAGCAGGAGCTTCCCGCCGGTGGTCGCCCGGTCCCCGCCGACGGTGGCCGTGACGAGCTCGGTGGGTACCAGCGCCAGCGCCCGGGCGGCGCCGGACTCGTCGCCGCCGCCGGTGGTGCTGCGCAGGAGCCGGGGGTCGTCGGTGAGCCGGACGCGGACCTCGGCGGCGGCACCGCGGTCGGCGGGTGCCCGCAGCGGGTGCGACGCCAGCGCGGCCGCGTGGACGGTGACCAGGACGGCCGCGACGAGGGCGCACCCGGCCGCGGCGAGCACGATCGACGACGGTGCCGCGGCACGGGCGCTGGTCCGGGCGCGGAGCAGCGCGACCGGCACGGCGAGCGCCGCGAGGACGGCGGCGGTGATCCCACCCGTGGTGCCGCCGAGCAGCCCGGCGAGGACGGCGGCCCACGTGGCGAGCGCGGCGGGGACCAGGCGCAGGTCGGGTGGGGCGGGACGCTCGGCCTGCTCGTCGTGCTCGTCGTCGTGCTCCCCGTGGACCGGGTCCGCCCGGCGGGCTCCGGCGCGGCTCACACCCGCACCAGTTCCTGGAGCTGGGCGAAGCGGCGCTCGCCGATGCCGTCGATCTCCCGCAGCTGCTCGACCCGGCTGAAGCGCCCGTTGGCGCTGCGCCAGTCGATGATCTTCTTCGCGGTGACCGGGCCGACGCCGGGCAGGGCGTCGAGGTCGGACGCGGTCGCGGTGTTCAGGTCGATCTTCCCGCCGGGGGCGCCGGGCGGGGCGGGGGCGCCCGGTTCGGTGCCCGACGCGGGCTCGGAGCCCGGGGCGGGCAGGACCGGGGCGGCGTCGGCGGCCGGTGGGACGCCGACCGCGATCTGTTCGCCGTCCCCGAGCCGCCGCGCCAGGTTGAGCACGCCGAGGTCGACCTCGGGCAGCGGGCCCCCCGCGGCGTCGAGGGCGTCGGCGACGCGCGAGCCGTCGGGCACCCGGACGAGGCCGGGCCGGGCGACCCGTCCGACGACGCTGACGACGAGCGGCCCCGCGGTGACCGGGGCCGCCGCGACGGGTGCCGGTGCGCCCGCGTCCGCCGACCGGTCCGTCGGCCCGGCCGTTGCCTCGCCGGGCAACGCCGTCACCTCGGGGAGGCCGCCGACGGGCTGCACGGTGGGGCGGTCGAGCCACACCCCCACCCCTGCGACGAGCGCACCGACGAGCACCACCGCCACCAGACCGAGCGCACCGGGGCGGCCCGGGTCGACCCGCGCCCCGGCCAGCGACGACGGCAGCCACCGCTGGGCCCGGCGGCGCAGCCAGGAGGGGCGTCCGCCGTGCGGGCCGTCGTCGGCGAGAGTCTCCTCGGGCGGGGCGGGGTCGCCCCGGGCCAGCAGGGCCAGGGGGTGGCCGGCGTCGGGGTCGGCGGTCCACACCGGCCTCGCGCCCTGCGGGTCGGCGGGCCACTCCGGTCCCGCACCGTGCGAGGCGTCGGGGTCGGCGTGCCGGACAGGTGTCGCACGGTGCGGGGTGTCGCGTCGGGAGGCGGACGGCATCGGACCCGGCGGAACGGCACCGCTGACATCGTGCGGCGGGAGTGGCCCGGGTGCGGGCGGTCGTCCGGGGCGTGACCCGGCCGGGCCGGGAGGCACCGGCAGCGCGGGCAACGGGACCGTCGGGGGTTCGAGCCGGTCCGCGACCGTGTCCGGCCGCCCGCGCCTCCCGATCCCGGCGAGCCGCCGGGCCGGGTCGAGGGCGGTGTCGGTCCTGGTCACGCATCCGACGCTAGGTCCGTGACCCCCGTTCCGACCGGCCGGTGTCCGGCCTGTGGACGGATCCGTCGCTTGGGGACCGACGGCATCCCGTGGGCCGTCACGGGGCCGGACCGTCGGCGGTCCGTGCTACACACCGGCGGGGCCCGTCGGCCCGTGGCAGGGCGGCCGGAGCCGGCCCCCCTCGACGAGGCGGTCAGCCCGCCGGCACCGCCACGACCCCCACCAGCCCCGGTCCCGCGTGCGCCCCGATCACCGCGCCGACCTCGGAGACGTGCATCCCGGCGGCGTCGGGCAGCTGTTCGCGCAGCCGATCGGCGATGTCCTCGGCCCGGTCCTCGGCACCGAGGTGGTGCACGGCGACGTGCGCCCCCAGGCCCGCCGCGGAGACCGCGAGCGCGACGAGCCGTTCGGTCGCGCGCGAGGTCGTCCGCACCTTCTCCAGCGGCGCGATCCGGCCGTCGCGCAGGTGCAGGATCGGCTTGACCGACAGGGCCGTGCCCACCAGCGCGGACGCGGCACCGATCCGCCCGCCACGGCGCAGCCGTTCCAGGTCCTGCACGGCGAACAGGACCCGTGCCCGTGCGGCGACGGCACCGGCCACGGCCTCGACGTCCTCGGGGGCCGCACCTGCCCCGGCGGCGTCGGCGGCGGCCAGCACGGCGAAGCCCAGACCCATCGCGATGGCGCCGGAGTCGACGACCCGGATCCGGTCCGGGGCGACCTCCTGTGCGGCGAGCCGGGCCGCGTCCCAGGTGCCGGACAGCTCCCGGGACAGGTGCACGGCCACGACGGCGGGGGCGCCGTCGTCGAGCAGGGCGGTGAAGCGCTCGGCGAACGCGGCCGGGGTCGGGCGCGAGGTCTGCACCAGCAGGGTGCGGTCGGCGAGGGCGGTGATCAGCTCGGCGGCGGACACGTCGACACCGTCACGGGCGGTGCGCTCACCGAGCCGCACCTCCAGCGGGACGACGTGGATGCCCCGCCGTTCCGCGACGCCGGGCGGCAGGTGGGCGGTGGAGTCGGTGACCACGGCGACCGGCGAGGGGGGCACGGCCGGACCCTATCCACCCGTCGGGCGGAACAGCGGTGCCAGTGCCCGCTGCGCGGCGAGGTAGCGGCCGTGCGCGTCGTCGAGGCGACCGCGGGTGCGCGGGTCGGGGGTGAACTCCCGGTCGAGGCGCACCATGCGCCCGGCGAGCTCGCCGACCGAGGCGGCGTCGCCGGTCGCGAGCGCGGCGAGCATCGCGGCACCGAGCACCCCGGCGTCGCGCTCGGCGGTGCGGCGCAGCGGCCGGTCCAGCACGTCGGCCTTGATCTGGCACCAGAGGTCGCTCGCCGCACCACCGCCGCAGGCGGCGATCGTGTCGGCGCGACGTCCGGCGGCGGCCTCCAGCGGCCCCAGGACGTGCCGGGCGGCGTGCGCGACGCCCTCCAGCACGGCGCGGCCCAGCTCGGCGGACCCGGTGGCGAAGCCCGCGCCGAGCCAGTGCCCTCGCAGGTCCGGGTCCCACAGCGGGGCCCGTTCCCCGGCGAGCTGGGGCAGGAACAGGACCTGGCCCGGGTCGGGGCAGGCGGCGCGGTCCAACAGCTCGCCCGGTGCGACGCCGAGCACCGCGGACGCCCAGGTCAGGGCGTCGCCGCCGGCCTGGGTGGGCCCGGCGTGCACGTGCAGCCCGCGCCACGACGGGAACGTGACGATGCCCGGGGCGCCGCCGCCGGGCGTCGCGGCGAGGGCCAGGACCTCCGAGGTGCCCGCGATGTCGATCGCGTCGCCGGGGGCGGCGATCCCGCCGCCGAGCAGCGCCGCCCAGGCGTCCATCGTCCCGACCGCGACGGGCAGCCCGGCCGGGAGCCCGCCCGCGCCGGTGGTCTCCCCCGCGACCGACGCCGGGTCGGCCAGGGGCGCCGGCATCGCGCGCAGCCCGGGGACCAGCAGGTCGAGCCAGTCCGGGTACCGGCCGTCGGGGCCGAGGAGCCCGGTCGAGGACAACGGATCGGCCACGGCGATGCCGGTGAGCCGCTCGAGCAGCCAGTCCTTGGGGGCGAGCAGCCTCCGTGCGCGGGCCCACGCGTCGGGCCGGTGCGCGGCGAGCCAGGCGGCGCGGGCGGCCGCGTGCGAGGCGTCGACGGTGCCCAGCCCGCCCCGGACCCGGGCCCGGTCGGCGGGGGTGAGCCGCCCGGTCAGGGTCGCCGCGACCGGGCCGCACCGGCCGTCCTGCCAGGTGATCGCCGGGTGCACGGGGGCACCGTCGTCGTCGACGAACAGGTGGGTGTTGACCTGGGCGCACACCCCGACCGCCGTCACCCCGGCCAGTGCCGGGCCGAGCGCGCCGACCACCTCGGTGAGCCCGGACCACCAGTCGTGCGGGTCCTGCTCGGCGTGCCCGGGTGCGGGCCGCGCGGTGGGGTGGGCGGCCCGGGCCGTGGCGACCCGGACGCCGTCGCCGGTGAACACCGCCGCCTTGACCGAGGTGGTGCCGAGGTCGATGCCGAGCAGGGTCACGGCCGGTCCCCCGCGGCCGCGAGGAGCCCGGCCAGTGCCTCCCCGACGGCGGCGTGTCCTGCCCAGCCCCAGTGCAGCCCGTCGGGGTTGCCGTGTCCACCGAGGACGTGCTCGCCGACCAGGGCGGGCACGTCGAGAACCGTCACCGCCGGGGCGCCGGCCGCCCAGCGGTGGATCGCGGCGTCGGTGGCGGCGCGGTGCGGGTGGGCCAGGCCGTAGTCGGCGGCGCGGTGCACCGACGGTGCCAGCGCCACCACCGGCAGCCCGGGGCGCAGCGCGTGCACCCCGGCGCGGCAGCGTTCCAGGTAGGCGGCGGTGAGGCGGGGCGGCAGGGTCGCCGGGCCCCCGCCGGGCAGCCGCGCCAGTGCCGGGGCCAGCCGCGGCTGGGCGCGCCGGTAGGCGCTGCGGGCCGCGTGGCGCAGCGGGGCGGGCCGCAGCACCGGGATCAGCTCGCGCAGCGCGGTCGGCAGCGGGGACGGCAGCGAGTCCATCCCGGACACCCCGAGCACGACCGCTCCGACCCGCGGCAGCGCCGCCCACACCCGCGGGTCCCCGGTGATCGCCGACCAGGCGTGCCGGGCGGTCCACCCGGCACGCGCGACGATCTCGGCCCGGCCCCCGAGCCGGGCGGCGGCGATGTTGGGCCACAGCCTCGGCTCGTCGGCCGGGCAGGGCCGCTCGGGCCCGTGGAAGGCCAGCGAGTCCCCGACGACCAGCAGGTCAGGCACCGATGTTGTACCCCGACAGGCGCCAGCGGGGGTGGTCGTCACGACGGGCGACGACGGCCCAGCGGGTGTTGCCCAGCCCGCCGATCACCGGCCAGGACGACTGCGGCAGGTCGAGCAGCCCGCACACCATCCCGGCGATCATGCCGCCGTGCGCGACGAGCAGCACGGAGCGCTCCTCCGGGTCGGAGGCGTACTCGAGGTCCAGCTCCTCGACGACCGGCAGCGACCGGACGACGACGTCGACCCGGGACTCCCCGCCGGGCGGGGTGAACCGCGGGTCGGACCGCCACTCGGCGATCGCGCCCGGGTCGTCGGCACCGATCTCGGCGATGGTGCGTCCCTGCCAGTCCCCGAGGTGGGTCTCCCGCAGCCGCTTGTCCACCGACAGCGGCAGCCCGACGGCCTCGGCCACGGCGGTCGCGGTGTCGTGGGCGCGGGTCAGGTCCGAGGTGATGATCCGGTCGAACCGTTCCTGCGCGAGCCGCGGCGCGACGGCCGCGGCCTGCGCGCGCCCGGCGTCGGTCAGCCGGGTGTCCAGGTGCCCCTGCATCCGGCCGACGGAGTTGTACTCGGTCTGCCCGTGCCGCAGCAGGGTGACCCGGCGCAGCGTCATGCAGTGCCGTCCGGGGCGCCCTGGGGGTCGGGCACCTCGATCGCCGGGCAGTCCTTCCAGAGCCGGTCCAGGCCGTAGAAGCCGCGCTGCTCGGTGTGCATGACGTGCACGACGATGTCGTTGAAGTCCAGCAGGACCCAGCCGTTGTCGTTGTCGCCCTCGCGCCGGGTCGGCTTGCTGCCGCGCTCGCGCAGCTTCTCCTCGACCTCGTCGACGATGGCCTGGACCTGACGCTCGTTGGCCGCCGACGCCAGCACGAAGCAGTCGGTCAGCGCGAGCTGGTCGGACACGTCGAGCGCGACGATGTCGACGGCCTTCTTGTCGGCCGCGGCGGCCGCGGCCACCTTCGCCAGCTCGACCGCCTCCGGTGATGCCGTCACCACACTCTTCCCTTCACGACCACGATTGACCTCGACAGTGTGTCAGCCGGGCACCGGGGGCTTGGGCGGCGGGCACCGGGCGGGATAGGTTTCCGCCTCACGGTGGAACGTCGAAGGAGACTCCCCATGCCCCTGGCGCCCGATCTCGAGGGCACGCAGTGCGAACCGGTCAGCTTCGCGTGGGCACGGGACGACGTGCTCCTGTACGCGGTCGCCGTCGGCGCGGGGGGTGAGGACCCCACCGCCGAGCTGTCGCTGACCACGGAGAACACCGGGGGCGTGCGGACGGCGGTGCTGCCGTCGTTCGCGGAGATCGTCACGGCGGGCGCGAAGGTCGACCTCGGTGACGTGGACGCCTCGCGCGTCGTGCACGCCGAGCAGGCGTTCCGGGTGGTCGGCCCGCTGCCGGTGGAGGGGCGGGTCCGGGTGACCGCGACGGTCACCGAGGTGCTCGACAAGGGGTCCGGGGCGCTGGTGCGCACCGAGGCCGAGGCCGTCGACGCCGGCACCGGGGAACCGGTGCTGACCAGCACGAAGACGTTGTTCCTCGGCGGCGAGGGCGGCTTCGGCGGCCCCCGCGGTGACAGCGCGCCGAGCCCCGTCCCCGACCGGGCGCCCGACCACGAGGTGACCTACCGGACCACGCCCGGCCAGGCCCTGCTGTACCGGCTGACCGGGGACCGCAACCCGCTGCACAGCGACCCGCAGTTCGCCGCGAAGGGCGGTTTCGACCGGCCGATCCTGCACGGCATGTGCACCTACGGGTTCACCACGCGTGCGCTGGTCGCGACCGTCTGCGACGGCGACGCCCGTCGCCTCGTCGCGATGGACGCCCGGTTCACCCGCCCGGTCGTGCCCGGGCAGTCCCTGACCGTCTCGGTGTGGGACACCGGCGACGGCACGGTCGCGTTCCGGACCGCCGTCGACGGCGAGGTGGTGCTGGACCGCGGCACCGCGGAGGTCACGGCGGCGGCCCCGTCCGCCTGAGCGCTCAGGACGCCGCCGCGGTGACCCGCGGCGGCGCCGGGTCCCCCGGGTAGTCCTGACCTCCCCGATAGGCGAGGGCGGACAGCGCGTCGAGCGCCGCGAGCTGCGGGTAGGTCCGGTCCGGGTCGCCCCGGTGCGGCCACCGGTGGTCCAGGTGGCGGAAGGTCACCGCGCGGTGCCGCGTGGTGGCCAGGAAGCGCGGGTTGTCCCGCACGAAGCGGGCGTAGGCGTACCGGAGCACGGGGTGGCGGCCCAGCTCGGTGCGGACGAACCGGTCGACGTCGGCGCCGATCTCGTGGACGTACTCCCCGCAGGGGGCGACCACGAACGGCACCACCCACGCCTCGTGTACGCCGAGCAGGTCGCGCACGGCGCGCTGGCGGTGCCCGGCGTTCTCGCTGCGCGACATCCACGCGGCGACGACGGCGCGGCGGCGCGTGCCCATCCGGGCGAGCACGGCCGACGACGGCCAGGGGAACGACGTCCGGAACGGGATGTGGACCGGGTCGCCGTCGACGTGCACGTCGTGGTCGGCGACGCCGCCGCCGGAGTCCTGCACGAGCTGCGCCGACACCGCGCCCCACGGGGCGAGGGTGTGCATCGCGGCGTGGGCGTCCCGGCGGACGGGCTGCGGCACCGCGCGGAGCAGCAGACCGGCCACCGTCGGGGTGGGGACCTCGATCACGAGGATCACCGTAGCCCGATCGGCGCAGCGTAGCGTGACCGATGGTCGACTATTGCGCTGTGTCGTCACCCTTTCGGCGCTGCGTGACCGGTAGTCGGTAGAGCGCGGCGACCGGCTCGCGGCCGTCCGGGAACCGCCACCCGGCGGACGCGGTCCCGGTGCGGACCCAGCCGGCCGCCCGGTAGAGGCGTTCGGCCGGGACGGACTCGACGACGTCGAGAACCCCGTCGCGGCCGCGGGCCGCCAGCGCGGCGGCGACGCCCGCCAGCAGGGCGCGGGCATGTCCGGCACGACGGACCGCCGGGTCGACGAACACCCGGGTCAGCCGCAGCGCACCGGAGTCGCCCGCGGCGTCGACATCGTCGGTGAGGAGCGCGGCGTGCCCGGTGACCCGCTCCCCCACCGTGACGACCAGTGCGGTGACCAGTCCCGGCGGGGAGAGGAACGCCGCCGGGTCGGCCGGCCAGGTCGACGGGTAACGGTCGGCGGCGTGCACGGCACGCAGTACCGCGACGCAGCCCGGCAGGTCGTCGTCGGTGCGGGGGCGTACGACCACGTCCGGACGCCGGGTCAGCGCGGACGCAGGACGTAGCCGGTGTAGCCGTACTCGGCGCCGAACCGTTCCCGCACGGCGATCTCGTCGCCCACCTCGTCCAGCGCCGCCGGGTCGACGCCGTCCTCACGCAGGGTCGCGATCCGGCAGGCCAGCGGCCGGTAGTAGGCGTCCCAGTCGGAGTCGGGGAGCAGGTAGACCGCCTGCACCGTGTACCCGGCGCGCTCCGCGGCGGCGACGTTCTCCGCGGTCGTCCGCATCCCCGGGTAGCTCCTGTCCCAGAACTCCCGCGCGCCGGGCGACGGCTCGGTGGTCGTCCACTCGGCCTCGGTGAGGACCAGCACACCGCCCGGGGCGAGCAGGCGCCGCCAGCCGGCCAGCGCGGCGTCGAACCCCATGATGTAGGCCGCTCCCTCGGACCAGACGAGGTCGGCCTCGCCGTCGGGCAGCGGGAGGTCGTCCATCGCCGCGACGAGCGGACGCACCCGCTCCCCCAGCCCGGACGTCGCGGCGCGGGTCCGCAGCCGCCGGAGGAAGGGCTCGTGCAGATCGACGGCGACGACCTCACCACCGGTCGCCGCGGCCAGCGGGAGCGTCGAGGGGCCCGTCCCGCAGCCGATGTCGACGATCCGCGGCCGCTCGGGCAGGTCACCGGCCAGCCGCAGCAGCAGCGCCGTCGTCTCCTCCGATCCCGGCGCCTCACGGGGCAGGTCGTCGTGGGCGGCCAGGAAGACCTGCTCCAGCGGTGTGCTCACGCCCGCGCATGATGCCCGCACCGGGCCGTCACCGCACCACCGGAACGTGTGCATGATGGAGTGGTGCACGTCGACATGCTCCTGATGGCGATCCCCCCGCTCGCGATCTACTTCCTGTGCGCGGGTGTGGTCGGGGTGGAGAGCATCGGGGTCCCGCTCCCCGGCGAGATCGTGCTGGTCGGCGCGGCGCTGCTGGCCGCGCGCCCGGGGTCCCACATCGACCCGGTCGCCGTCGCGGCGTCGGCGACGGCGGGCGCGATCGTCGGTGACTCGATCGGCTACTCGGTCGGGCGCCGCTACGGCACCGGTCTGCTCGACCGGCTCGGCCGTCGCTTCCCGAAGCACCTCGGCCCGGCCCACCTCACTGTCGCCCGCCGCATCTTCGACCGGCACGGGGTGTGGGCGGTGCTGTTCGGCCGCTTCGTGGCGATCCTGCGGATCCTGGCCGGGCCGCTGGCCGGGACGATGAAGATGCGCTATCCCGCGTTCCTCGCGGCTAACGCCACCGGTGCGGTGCTGTGGGCGGGCGGCACGGTCGCCCTGATCTACCTGCTCGGCATCGTCGCCGAGACCTGGCTGAAGCGGTTCTCCTGGATCGGGCTGATCGTCGCCGTCGTGGGCGGGCTGGTGGTGTCGCGGTACGTGCGGCACCGCGTCGAGCGGGCCGCCTCCCGGGAGGAGACGGCGCAGTGAGGCGCGGCCCGGTGCACGACCTCGCCGCCGCGGAGCGCGCCGACCTGGCCGGCCTGCTCGACACCCTCACGCCCGGCCAGTGGGTGTCGGACTCTCTGTGCGCCGGCTGGCGGGTGCGCGACGTCGTCGCACACCTGATCGGCTACGACGTGGCCGGGCTGCGCGGGTTCCTCGGCACCGTGGTGCGGGCCCGGGCCACCGGCCGCGACCCGAACGACCTCGTCGTCGCGCAGTGGGCCGATCGCCCGGTCACCGAGGTGGTGGCGGCCGTACGGGCGCATCTGCGTCCACGCGGGGTCACCGCCGCCTTCGGCGGGCGGATCGGGCTCACCGACGCCCTGATCCACCACCAGGACATCCGCCGCCCGCTCGGGCTGCACCGCAGCGTCCCGGCCGACCGGCTCGCCGCCGCGCTGCCGTTCACGATGACGGCACCGCCGCTGGGCGCCCGCAGGCGGGTCGCGGGCCTGCGGCTGGTCGCGACCGACCTCGACTTCCGCCACGGTGACGGGCCGGAGGTCGCCGGGCCCGCCGAGGCGCTGCTGATGGCCGCCGCGGGGCGGGCGGACGCGGTCGCGGAGCTGTCCGGCCCGGGCCGGGAGCTGCTGGCAGCGCGGACGGCTCAGCGCGGCGCGTGAGCGGTGTAGACGATCCCGCCGCCGAACGAGCGGGCGTCGAGGAGCCGTAGCCCCTCGGCGTTCCAGCCGTCGGGGAACAGCCGCCTGCCGGCACCCTGGACCACGGGGTGGTGGAAGAGCCGGAACTCGTCGACGAGCCCGGCGGCGATGAGCGTGTGGCAGAGCGTGATGCTGCCGGTCAGCACGATGTCGGTGCCCGGCTGCTCCTTGAGCGCCGCCACCTCGGCCACCGGGTCCCCGGACAGGATCGTCGAGTTCTGCCACTCCGGGTCGGTCAGCGTGGAGGACACCACGTACTTGTCGACCTGGTTCAGGTAGTCGGTGATGCCGGTGGCGTCGTCGGTCTGCGCGGGCCAGAAGCCGCGGAAGTCACAGAACGTGCGACGGCCGAGCAGGGTCGCGTCGGACGCGGAGTCCTGGCGGTGCAGCTCGGCCAGCATGTCGCCGCCGTCGTCTCCTCCCGACCCGGCGGTCGGGTCGAACCAGTCGCCGAGGAACTCGACGGCGCCGTCGAGGGTGATGTTCTGGGTGATCGCGAGGGTGCGCACGGGAGATGCCTCCACGGTCGTCGGTGCGTCGTACACCGGGGTCGACCGCGGAGGCGTCCCGGACTCATCGCTCCGCTCAGCCGTCGACGACGGTGATCGCCGACGCCGGGCAGCCGCGCGCCGCGTTGCGCACGGCCTGCTCCTGGCCGTCCGGCGGGGTGTCGGTGAGCAGCTCGACGACGGCGTCGGAGTCGCGCTGGTCGAACACGTCCGGGGCGGTGAGCAGGCACTGTCCCGAGCCGACGCACGCGTGCTGGTCGACCTCGACCTTCATCGCGGTCCCCCCCTCACCAGCGGACCGGCAGGCTGCGGACGCCGCCGGTGATGTGGTCGGTGCGCACGTCGAGCTCGTCCATGCCGACGGCGAGGTCCAGCCCGGGGAGCCGGCGGGCGAGCGTCGCGAACACCGCGCGCAGCTCGGTGCGGGCCAGGCTCGCGCCGATGCAGAAGTGCGGCCCGTGGCCGAAGCCGACGTGCCCGCGCTCGGTGCGGTCGGGGTCGAAGGTCTCGGCGTGGTCGAAGACGTCGACGTCGCGGTTGGCGGCGTTGACCGAGAGGATCACCGCGTCGCCGCGCGCGATCGTGACCCCGGCGATCTCCACGTCTTCGTGGGCGTAGCGCAGCAGCCCCAGGTCGCCGGGCGCGCCGAGGCGCATGACCTCCTCGATGACGGCGTCGACCCGGCCGTCCGGGTCCGCGGCGAGCCTGTCCCACTCGTCGCGGTTGGTCATCAGGAACAGGATGCCGAGCCCGATCCGGTTCACCGTGGTCTCGTGGCCGGCGAACAGCAGCCCGACGCAGAGCCGGACCATCTCCGGGTAGCCGAACCCGGGGTCCTCGGCCTGGGCCTGCACGAGGTCGGTGATGACGTCCTCGCCCGGCTCGGCGCGCTTGCCCTAGGCGAGCCCGGCCATGTAGCGGCCGAACTCCTCGCGGGCGGCGTGGGCGTCCTCCCCGGAGAAGGTGGCCATCCGGTCGGACAGGGCGCGGAAGTACTCGCCGTCGGACTCGGGGACGCCGAGCAGCGAGCAGATGACCGCGACGGGCAGCGGGAAGGCGAGGTGGGTGTGCAGGTCCACGGTGGCACCCCGGCCCGCGGCGTCGTGCTCGGCGACCATCGCGTCGACGTAGCCGTCGACGAGCTCCTGCACGTGCCCGGACAGCGTCCGCATCCGCTTGGCGGAGAACGCCGGGGTGAGCAGCCGGCGCATCCGGCCGTGCTCCTCCGCCTCGTTCTCGTAGGTGCCGGTCGGCCCGTCCTGGACGGCGGCGGTGCTGATCCTCGACGCCTTCTCCGGCTCCGGGTGCGACCGGCCGAACCGCTTGTCCCCGAGCAGCTCGCGGACCTCGGCGAACCGGGTCACCAGCCAGGCCGGGTCCCCGGCCGGGGTGGTCACCGGCGCGATCGGTGCCTCGCGGCGCAGGACCTCGTAGAACGGCGCGAGGTCGAGCAGGTTCGGTCGGGTGAACGGCAGGCGGGGACGCTCGGTGGCGAGGGTCATCGACACTCCTGGGGTCGTGGTGGTGAACCCCAGCCTACGATTTGTTGGCAGTATCTGCCACGAATGTGTCCGGAGTGCGCCGGACCGTCCCCGAACGGGCGGGTCGGGGACGGTCCGGGTCCGTGGTCACGCCGGGCTGTCGAGCAGCTCCTGCAGGTACTGGTCGATCTGCGGCATGTAGGTGGGCGCGACGCCGAACAGGGCGAGGTGCCCGAGCAGGTCGTCGACGACGCGGATCGTCGCGTGCGGGGTCAGCTCCAGCTCGGCCTCGTGGTCACGGACCGGGAAGAACATGTCCTCGTTGATCGGGATGACCCGGGCGACGGACTCGTTGCGCCCGAGCGCCTCGGCGAGGTCCCCGCCGGTGTGGCGGGCGACGTCGCCCCGTTGCCACTTCCACGCCATGCACAGCAGGTCGTTGGGGTCCATCGCGGTGAAGTACGGCTCCAGGAAGCCGGCCATGAACGCCTCGCGGGACTCGAACTCCAGGGCGCGCCACACCTCCTGCTTCCAGAACTCCGTGGAGAACCCCATCACCGCCCAGATGCCGGCGTGCCGCTTCAGCCCGGCCTCGACCTCGGTGTTGCTGCGGTAGTTGCCGCCGGCGAAGCCGGGGTCGGAGGTGATCGCCTCGACCAGGGCCTGCGTGTAGAGGAAGTCGTGCGGGGTGTTCTGCGCGGTCCCGGCGATCGGCGCGGCGCGGCGCACCTTCTGCGGGAACCGGACCATCCACTCGTAGGTCTGCTGCGCGCCCATCGAGCCCCCGACGACCAGCGCGAGCCGGTCGATCCCGTAGTGCTCGCGCAGGAGCTGCTCCTGGGCCCGGACGTCGTCGCCGATGCGGACGTGCGGGAAGTTCGACATCGCGATGCCCGCGTTGGCGCCCGAGGCGTTGTGCGGGCTGGTCGACAGACCGTTGCCGATCTGGTTGACCACGACGATGAAGTACCGCTCCGGGTTCAGCGCGTGGTCCGGGCCGATGTAGACGTCGCGGAAGATCTGGTGCGTGCCCGAGTACCAGGTCGTCACGAGGATCGCGTTGTCCTTCGCCGCGTTCAGCGTGCCGAAGGTGGCCACCGCGAGCTGCAGGTCGGGGATCACCCCGCCCTCCTCCAGCGCGAACTCCCCCAAGCTGATCAGGTCGTAGTCGCCGTGGAACTCGTGGGTGTAGTAGGGATTCTCGATCGCCGTCGGCTGCGCTGTCGTCCCGGTCGTCACTGCTGTCACGCTCCTGCTCCGTCGAAGACGCGGACCGGGACGACTCTTCTCCCTTGTGACGCGTGGCACAAGATCCCGACCGGGCCGTGCTCAGCTCCAGGCGACGACGAGCCCCAGCATCGTCACGACGATGCCGAGTCCCAGCACCATCATCAGCAGCCAGGCCGCGGCGTTCGGTGGCGCCTCGGCGGGGGCCGGGTCGGTGCTGCGGCGCAGCTCGGCGAGCTGGGCGGGGTCGAGGATGGGCATGGTCAGGTCGTCGGAGTTCATACGGTGGTAACGCGCGGGGCCGGGTCGCAGGCACTGCGTTCCCGTCTCTCGTGTGCCGCAGGAAGATCGATGTCGCGGACGGTGGCTCACGTCCGCCCACCGGGCTCACCTTCCGTAGACCGGGAACACGCGTTGCATGACTCACCGTGATCGGTCGGGTCGCGGCGTCGCACCTCGCAGAGGCTTCCCGGACCTCGCAGCCCGCGCAGTGGCTGCGAGGTCGGGGCACGGTGTGCGGGGTCGGGTCGTCACACGCCGGGCGGCGGGGACGCGCCGTCGATCCGGGCGGACAGCCAGTCCCGTGCGTACCGCAGCGCGGTTGCGGCGACCGGGGTGTCGTGCCCGGCGAAGCCGTGCGGGACGCCCGGGTGGACGCGCAGGTCGACCTCGACCCCGGCCGTCGCGAGCCGGGCGGCCATCGCGAGGTTGTCCTCCAGCAGTACGTCGTCGGTACCGACCGTCATCAGCAGCGGCGGCAGGACGGTGAGGTCGGCGAACACCGGGGAGAGGTCCGGGACGGTCCGGTCGGCGACGTGGCCGGCGTAGGCGCGCAGGAAGTACTCCTCGGCGATGCGGCGACCGGCCGGGGTGCGGGCACTCAGGTCGTAGGTGCCGTACCGCAGCTCGGCCCCGGCGACACGGTCGGCCAGGCCGCGGTCGCGCAGCCGCAGCAGCGTCGTCACGGCCAGGGTGGCCCCGGCGGAGACGCCCGTGAACGCGACCCGGTCGGTGCCGAACAGCTCCGGCGCACGGTCGAGCAGCCACAGTGCCGCGGTCGCGCAGTCGTCGGGGGCGGCCGGCCAGGGGTGCTCCGGGGCGAGCCGGTGGTCGACGGCGACGACCGCGACGCCGAGCGCCTCGGACAGCGCCCGGTTCCCGACGTCGTCCCGCGCGGCCGAGCCCAGGTAGAAGCCGCCGCCGTGGATCTGCAGGAGCACCCCGCGCGCCGTGCCCGGCGGGAGGCAGATCCGCACCGGCACCCGACGGCCGTCGGCGACGGCGGTGTCCCCCACCGCGGGCGGCACCGCGCGCGGTGGCGTGGCGGCCGCGGCCCGGACCGCGCGCAGCTCGTCGGCGTCGGCGGGGCCGCGGCCCGCCGGACGGGAACGGTAGAAGGCCCGGGTCCGCTCGGCGTCGGCCGGCGGGACCGGCACGGTCAGTGCGTCGAGGGCGACACGCACGGGCCGGTCAGTCCTTCCCGCGGCGGGTCAGCACCGTGGGGCCGTCCTCGGTGATCGCGACGGTGTGCTCGGAATGCGCGGTGCGCGAGCCGTCGGCGGAGCGGATCGTCCAGCCGTCCGGGTCGAACACGATCTTGTCGGTGGTCCGTGCGAACCAGGGCTCGAGTGCGAGGGTCAGCCCCGGGCGCAGGGTCAGGCCGCGACCGGCCCGCCCGGCGTTCGGGATGTGGATGTCGCCGTGCATGGTGCGGCCGAGGTCGTGCCCGCCGAACTCGGTGTTGACCGGGTAGCCGTAGTCGCGGGCGACCCCGCCGATGGCGGCGGAGATGTCGCCGAGCCGGTTGCCCGGCCGGGCCGCGTCGATCGCGGCCTCCAGGGCGTCCTCTGTGGCCCGGATGACGCGGAGGTCGCCCTCGTCGGCCGTCGTGCCGACGACGACCGTCCGGGCGGAGTCCGCGACCCAGCCGTCGATGCTGACGGCGATGTCGGCGCTGAGGACGTCGCCGTCGCGCAGCACGTAGTCGTGCGGGAGCCCGTGCAGCACGGCGTCGTTGACGGACAGACAGATGACGTTGCGGAACGGGCCGCGCCCGAAGGACGGGGCGTAGTCCCAGTAGCAGGACTCGGCGCCGCGTTCGGCGATCATGCCGCGCACGTGCTGCTCGATGTCGAGGAGGTTCACACCGACGTCGGCGATCCGGCCGACCTCGGTGAGCACCTCGGCGACGAACCGGCCGGTCGTGTGCATCCGGTCGATCTCGGCCGGTGTCTTCAGTTCGATCACGGTATTACTATACCGGACGGTCACGGCTTGCCGGTACAGTAATATCGACCCTACGCTCGACGCATGGTCCGTCAGCCCCTCACGCCCGAGCAGATCGAGGCCGGCCGCCGTCTCGGCGCGCTGCTGCGCCGGGCCCGGGGCGACCGCGACCCGGTCGACGTCGCGGGGGCGGCCGGCATCTCCCCCGAGACGCTGCGCAAGCTCGAGACCGGACGGCTGCCGTCGCCCGGGTTCGGGACGATCGTGTGCCTGGGCGAGGCGCTCGGGGTGCCGCTGGAGGAGCTGGCGGCGGAGTGGCGCGGGAGCGACGTGGCCATGGAGGCGGCCGGATAGCGGTTCCCCCGGGCCCGTGCGCCGACCGGCCACCCGTTCGGCCGGCCCTCGCCGTCGACGACGCACCAGCCGGCACCGTCGAGCCACCGGCGCCACACGACCCGGTCCGGCCGCCGGTGGACCGGTCGCCCGTCCGCGTCGGACGCCTCGCGGTGGAACCGGCACACGAGCCCGTCGGACAGGCGCACGAACCGACGGGCTCCACGGCTCCCAGGTACCCGACGCGGCCGGGTCCGTCGATCGGGTTGCGGCCCGCCGGAATGGCCGACGACGGGGTGAGGGTGACCGGAGCGGTGCCGACGGCGCCGGACACCCGTGGGAGGAGCACGAGATGAGTGACGCGTCGGCCCCGTTCGACCTGGCGGCGATGAACCGCGCCGTGATCGAGGAGTTCCGGGAGACCGGAGGACGGGCGGGCGGCATGTTCGAGGGCAAGCCGCTCCTGCTGGTGCACCACACGGGAGCCCGGTCCGGCACCGAGCGGATCGCGCCCCTGGTCCCGCTCCTCGACGGCGAGCGGATCTTCATCTTCGCCAGTAAGGGCGGCGCCGACACCAACCCGGACTGGTACCACAACCTCCTGGCGAACCCCGGCACCCGCGTCGAGCTGGGCACCGAGACCCTGCCCGTGCGGGTGCGGGAGGTCACCGGTCCCGAGCGGGACGAGGTCTACGCCCGCCAGGTCGCAGTGGAGCCGCAGTTCGGCGAGTACCAGCGCTCGACGGAGCGGACCATCCCGGTGCTGGAGCTGCAGCGGACCTGAACCCGCACCCCGGTTCAGGCCCGCCGCGTGGCCGGCCGGTCGCCTGTCCATCAGTACCTGAGCGCGCTCGCGTGGGGCGCGCACAGCACTCCTGTACTGATCGACGGGACCTTGCCGTCGCCCGGGGCGGATGGGGCAGGATCCGCACTCCTCCCCGGGCACGGTGCAGAGGTGCACCGGCACCTCCACCGTGGCGATCACACCCGGCGCACCGACAGGCCGGCCGAGCTCCCGTCCACCCGGCGGTCCCCGGCCCCGTGGTGGTGACCGGTCGTCGTCGGGCCTCGCCGGCCGGGCCGGCATGTACCGGATTTGTACCCGAAGGCCCTCGGGACGCAGGATCAGAAGCGTGGGCGAGCACAAGGAACGCATGCTCCGCAACGACTGGTACCTCGACGAACCCGACCTGGCCGAGCACCGACGTCGCTGCTGGCGTCTCCTCGACCGGTTCAACGCGACCGGCGCCGATGACGACGACGAACGCGCCATGCTCCTCCGCGACATCGTCGGACACGTCGGCGGCGGCGTGGTGGTACTGCCCCGCTTCCTGTGCAGCTACGGCACCCACATCTCGCTCGGCGACCGCGCTTTCGTCAACCACGACGCCCTCTTCATGGACGACGCCGCCATCACCATCGGCGATGACGTCCGCATCGGACCGCGCACCCAACTCCTCACGGCACAGCACCCCGTCGACGACCGTGACCGCCGTCGCGAGGGATGGGAACGTCCTCTCCCCATCAGCATCGCGAGCAACACCTGGCTCGGCGCCGGGGTCATCGTCTGCCCTGACGTGACCATCGGGGCGGATGCCGTGGTCGGGGCAGGAAGCGTTGTGACGCGGGATGTGCCCGACCGCGTTCTCGTCGCAGGGAACCCGGCCCGGCTCGTCCGCGAGTTATGAGAGAGCCAGGTACATCGACCCCGTTGCGATCGTCGACATCGGGCACAGTCCTGGACAGCTGACGCCCGCCTCCCCCTACGGTCCGTCGATATCCGGTCCGACCACTGCCGCCGCTCGTGCCAGGATCACCTCATGTCGACGCTGCGAACCGTGGGACGTCTGACCGGGTGGGCATGCATCGCGATCGGTGGGATCCAGCTCGTCGGCGGAACACGCGGGGAGCCGGGCATGACCGACGACGCGACGGTCGAATCGCACGTCCGCCTCATGGGGCCTGTCTTCGCCGGCTACGGAGTCGCCTGGCTCGACGCAGTGGCCGACGACGAACCGAACCTGGACCGCATGCGGCTCCTCGCCGGGCTGATGGCCCTCGGGGGGATCGGACGGCTCGCGACCCGCGCGACCCTGGGCCGGCCGCACCGGTTCCATGACCTGCTGCTCGCAGTCGAGCTCGCCGCACCGGTCGTCACGGAGGTGGCGGGCCACCGTGAGCGTCGACGTCGGTGAGGACCGCGCGGTCGACGACGCCGCACGGGAGATCGCACTCGCCATCGCCGAACCACGACGCGGACAGCGACGCCACGGCCGCGGGAGGCGCAGGAGGGTCCGCTAGTTCGACCCACGGACCGGCGAGCCCCGTACGGAGCCGTTCGGGCGCAGTGCCGGTGGGAGGAACCGCAGGTCAGACGTCCGGATTCAGGTAGAGACTGCGCTTGGAGATGTACTGCACCACCCCGTCCGGCACGAGGTACCAGACCGGCCGCCCCGCACCCACGCGCGCCCGGCACTCGCTGGACGAGATCGCCATCGCGGGCACCTCGACCGTCGTCACCGACCCCTGGGGCAGGTGCCCATCGGCCAGCTCGTACCCGGGCCGGGTCACGCCGACGAAGTGCGCGTAGCGGAACAGCTCGTCGACCTTGCGCCAGGACAGGATCTGCTGGAGCGCGTCGGCGCCGGTGATGAAGAACAGCTGCGCGTCGGGCATGGTGGCGTGCAGGTCGGCGAGGGTGTCCGCGGTGTAGGTGGGGCCGTCACGGTCGACGTCGACGCGGCTGACCGAGAACCGGGGGTTCGACGCCGTCGCGATGACCGTCATCAGGTAGCGGTCCTCGGCCGGCGAGACGTCGCGGCCGGTCTTCTGCCACGGTCGCCCGGTCGGCACGAAGATCACCTCGTCGAGGGCGAAGCGGTCCGCCACCTCACTGGCGGCGACGAGGTGGCCGTGGTGGACGGGGTCGAACGTCCCGCCCATCACGCCGATCTTGCGCTGCATCGACGCAGACTATGTCGGTCGCCCACCCGGCGGCATCCCCGGATACAGGTGGCGGAACTGGACGCTGATGCGCGGACCGCTGCGCGCCACCTTCGGCACGCTGTGCTGCCAGGTCCGCTGGCACGTCCCGCCCATGACCAGCAGGTCGCCCGAGGCGAGCGGGAACGACACCGACGCCCCGCCGCCGGTCGGGCGCAGCCGCAGCGGCCGCGTCGCGCCGAGGGCGACCAGCGCGACGACGGCCTCGGGCCGCTCGCGGGCGACCCGATCGCCGTGCCAGGCCACGCCGTCGGCGCCGTCGCGGTAGAGGTTCACGCCGATCTGGGTGAAGTCGTGGCCGTAGCGCTCCCCCAGCGTCCGGCCCATGTCGCGCAGCCGGTGGGGCACCGCGTCGTCGGGCAGGACCCAGCGGTGAGTGAGGCGCGGCTCGTCGACCACGCGGTCGTACATGCGGCGCCGGTGGCCGCGGAACGGCACGGTCGCGCGGAGCAGCGCGAACAGCTCGTCCGCATCGGGGGCCCAGCCGACCGCGACGTCGACCCACGCCCCACCGCTGAGCTCGTGCCGGTACGCCGGGGCCACACCCCCGGTCGCGAAGAGCGAAGCCTGCCCGCCGACGTCCACCTCCCGAACGCTACGCCCGATCGAACGAGAGTTCGAGCGACGTCTCTGCGACGATCTTCGTCATGTCCTCGCGTGCCGACGGTGCCGTGCTGTCCTACCTGGGTCTGCGGCGTGCCGTCGGCGTGATCGGGATCCTGCTCCCGTTCGTGCTGGTGACGGGCGACCTGGCCCTCGGCGGCGACGGGCTGCGGGACTCCATCAGCCGCTACTACTACTCGCCGATGCGCGACGTGTTCGTCGGCTCGCTGTGCGCGGTCGGCGTGTTCCTCTTCTGCTACCGCTACGAGCGGCCGGACAACCGGCTCGCCAACATCACCGGGACGGCGGCGATCGCCGTCGCACTGCTGCCCACCCGGCCCGACGGCGCGGCGACGACGGCGGCGACCGTCGTCGGGTACCTCCACCTGGCCGCGGCGACGGTGTTCTTCGCGGGCCTGGCCTGGTTCTGCCTGGTGCTGTTCACCCGCGGCGGATCCGGGACGCGGAGCAAGGCCGCCCGCAACCTCGTCTACCGGGTCTGCGGCGCGACGATCGTGATCTGCCTGGTGCTGGCCGCACTGGACGCGGCACTGGTGCCCGACGCCGTCGCCGAGCGGTTCCACACCCTGTTCTGGCTGGAGGCCGTCGCGATCCTCGCCTTCGGTGTCGCGTGGTTCGTCAAGGGCGACACGATCCTGAAGGACCCACCGACGCAGGACCCGGCGCCGGTGATCTGACCCGCCCGTACGGCACCGGCCCCGCAACGGCGGACGGGCCGGTCCGGACACCCCTCGAGGGTCCGGACCGGCCCGTCGCGGGACCGGGGTCGGTCAGCCGACCGGGGTCGCCGGCGCCGACGGCAGGTCGCCGCCGGTGGCGCCGGTGATCATGTCGACGACGCTGTCCAGCGGGGCCGGCAGCGCGAGGTCGTGCTTCTTGTCGTCGTGCTTCTTGTGGTCCCACTTCTTGTGGTGACCGTGCTTCTTGTGGTGGCCCTTGTCCTTGTCACCCTCGTGCTTCGAGTGACCCTTGTCCTTGCCACCCTCGTCGTAGCCGGTGGTGCCGGCGAAGGCCGCGGCGGGCGCCGCGACGGCCAGGGGGAGCAGCGCTGCGCCGACGAGCGCGCCGCGAACGGACTTCCGCATCTCACAACCTCCATGGTTGGTCGTTAGACCGTCGCAAACGGTCTTGCCCACTCAACGAGGGGCGACCGCGCCCGCAACGCGCATTCACCCGTTCGCGTCACCTGCGGAGATAACTGATAGTCAGATGTCGACTACGGCAGGTGGGTGACCGGATCAGCCGCGCGAGCGAGCGGCGGCGGCGGCCAGGATCGGCAGGTACGCGTCGAGCACCCACGGGATCGACAGGACCGACGGCGCCGAGCTCGCCACCACCCGGTCGGCCCCGACGACCGGGGCGAACCCGCCACGGGCCATCGCCGGCAGCAGCCCGACGCCGGGCGCGGTCCGGAAGGCCTGCTCCTCGGCCGGCGTCGCGAAGAAGCCGATGACGAGGTCGGACTCGACGCGCGAGAGCAGCTCACCGCTGACGGTGTAGTAGACCTCCCCACCGCCCGGCGCGTTCTGCTCGACGTAGGGCGCCAGGGTGAGCCCGAGGTCGGTGACCAGCTGGACGCGGACGTCGCCCGCCCGGAAGACACCGAGCGCCCCGGAGTCCATCCCGCCGGTGTAGACGAACGTGGCGCCCGCCAGCTGCGGGTACCGCTGGGCCGCGGTGCGCAGGCGCTGCCCGGTGGAGTCGATCAGCTGCCGGGCCCGCGCCGGGTCGCCGAACACCTGACCGGCGATCCGGGTCTGGTCCTGCCAGCCGGTGGAGTAGGGGGCGTCGGGGTAGGCGACGGTCGGGGCGATCGCGGACAGCTGGTCGTACTCGGCCCGCGTCAGCCCCGAGTAGGTGGCCAGCACCAGGTCCGGCCGGGCCGCAGCGACCTGCTCGATCGGCGTCACCGACAGGTCGTCGGAGCCGATGACCTGCGGAAACGCGCCACCGTGCGCGGTGATCGCGTCGCGCACCCAGGGCAGCACACCCTCGGCGTCGCCGCCGTAGACGGTGCGCGGGATCGCGACCGGCAGCACCCCCATCGCCAGCGCGACGTCGGTGTTCGCCGCGCTCAGCGTGACGACGCGCTGCGGCCGGTCGGGGACGACCGTCTCCCCCAGCGCGTGCCGCACCGTCACCGGGTAGCCCTCCGCGGCCACACCCTCGGCGCCCTGCCCGTCCTGCGGCCGGGTCCCGCACCCGGCGAGGACCAGCAGACCGGCGGCGCCGGCGAGGACACCGCGACGGCTCACGGAACGGGCGGACAGGGGTGCTGCGGCACGCGGCACGGCAGGCCTCCTTCGACTTGGGAAGGCGAGCCTAACCTGACCTGATTGTCGTCTCTGCGTGATCCGCATCGCTCGTTCGGCGCCCCGGGGGCCGCACCCGTCGCGCGGGTCCGGACACCCCGGCCGGAGCGTCCGGACCCGCGGGTAGCGTCGCGACCATGCGTGCTCCGGACACCGGCGACCGGGCCGACCGCGACGCCGGCCCCCGCTCCCCCGCGCCCGGGCCCCGGCCCCTCCGCCCGCGCCCGGCGGACGTCAGCGGCTGCACGAGTCCGCGGCCCCGCCGCCCGCGGGTCCCCCGGGTGCACCCGGCCCGGTGCTGTCCCCGCCCGCACCGCCGGTGCCCGAGAGCCGTCCCGTCGACCGGCCCGGCGAGCCGGCCGCCGTCGCGCCGGCCGGGCCGTGGCCGACCGTGCGACCGCCGTCCCTGCGGGCCGTCGTCATCGGCCGGGTCGCGGCCGGGGTCGCGGCGGCGTGGTTCGGCGTCGTCTACTCGATCACCACCGACGTCCACGCCCGCGCCGACCACCTGCTGGCCGCGATCGTCGTCGGCGGGCTGCTGAGCCTGCTCGGCGTGGTGCTGCTGTGGCTGTCGGCGTCGCGGATCCCGGTGCGGGTCGCCCCGTCCCGCGGGCCGGACATGGGACTGGTGCGCGACCGCGCGGCCGCACGGAAGGTGCTGCGCTCGGGAGGCACCCCGGACGGTGAGCAGCGCAGGCTGATCGCCGTCGACGTGCTCGCCGACGCCCGGCTCCCGCAGGTCGCGGGCGCGGTGTTCGCGCTGCTCGGCCCGCTGGTCATGGCGGCGGTCAACGCCTCGGGGCCGCTCGGCTGGGCCGGCCCGCTCACCGCCGGGCTGATCGTCGTCGTACTGGTGCTGGTCGGATGGCGGACGTGGGCCGCGCACGCGCTGCACCGGCTCGCCGACCGCAGGCACACCGTCCCGCGCTACGAGGAGTCCGGCGCGCCCTGGCGCCCCTGGCCCTGACCCCCGCTCCGGGGGCGCCGCTACAGGCCCGCGGCGACGAAGGACAGCTCGGCCTCCATGTCGGTGCGGGCGTCGTCGCCGTGCCGGTCCAGGGCGTAGCGGTGCCCGATCGCCGCGGCCAGCAGCCGGGCGGCGCCGCGGATCCGATCCGGTGCCCCGCCGCCGGTGTGCAGCACCTCGTGCACCGCGTCCTCCAGCTCGCCGGAGCGGCGCAGCAGGGCGTCCCGGACGACCGGGTGGGTGTCGGCCTCGCGCCACAGCAGGTGGGACAGGACCGAGGACGCGTCGAGCGCCCGGTCCAGCGCGGTGACCAGCGCACGCAGCCCGGCGAGCACGTCCCCGGCGACGGCGACGTCCGCCCCGCGCACCGGGTGCGGGAGCCGTTCGACGAGCGCTTCGAGCAGGTCGGGCTTGCGGCGGAAGTAGTAGTGCACCAGCCCCTTCGGCACCCCGGCACGCTCGGCGATGCGCGAGGTGGGCGTCGCGTCGAAGCCGTGCTCGGCGAACAGCCCCTCGGCCGCGTCGAGGATGCGGTCCCGGGCGGGTGCGTCCGGGTCGAGCTCGTGGTCCACGGTGCGATCCTCTCCCGGACGCGGCGGGGGCCGCGACCCCTACGGGTCGCGGCCCCTCACCTGGTCGTCGTGCTGCCGGACGGTCAGTGCATGGCGAGCGTGCGGTGTTCCGCGTTCGCCGCGGGCAGCGCCGAGGCCGCCACGACGACCGCGAGGACGCCCGCCACCCAGGACGTCCACGACGCCCCGGTCAGCGCGCTGTAGCCCATCACCCAGGGGGCGAGGAACAGCAGCACGCCGAGCACACCGTGCACCCATTCGCTCGCCACCGAGCCGGGCACGGCGAGCGACCAGAGCGACGTGGCGGCGAGCACCACGCCCAGTACGACCATCGTCCACGCGGCGGCGGCGTTCGTCGTCGTCACGAGAGGCGAGAGGGCCGTCAGCACACCGATCACGAGAGCGGCCCAGTCCTGCCACCGCTGCCAGGTACGACCAGTGGTCCCAGCCATCGTCAGTCACCTTCTCCTGTGAGGTCCCTGTGGGGATACCTCCGGTCTACTCTTGGTTGGCCGGCCGGTCAAGGGCCGGGCGAACGGTGGCACAAGTGAAGTGCAAGTCCCCGGCCGGCGGGTGGGCGCACCGTCTGCGGTGTCGAGAGACCGACCGCCCCGAACCCGTAGGAGATCCCGGTGACCACCGCCCGCGACACCCGTACCGCCGACCTGGTCGGCATCACCCTCGCCCACCGCGTCATGCGGGTCGACCTGCACCGGCTCGCCGACGCCGCCCGCGCGATCGCCGACGGCGCGCCCTGCCCGGACCGGCGCGCCCGCGCGCTGCGGACCTGGCTGGAGCACCTGGAGCACGAGATCCACGGCCACCACACCGCCGAGGACGACATCGCCTGGCCGGTGATCGCCCGGCACGCCGGGCACGCCGTCGACCTGGACGAGCTCAGCGACGACCACGGCCGCCTCGACCCGCTGCTCGCCGCGGTGCGGGAGGCTGCGGCCGCCGTCGTCGCCGCGTCACAGGGACCGGCCCGGGCGCAGGCGGCGGGCGTGCTCGCCGACCGGCTCGCCGTCGTCCGCGACGAGATCGACGAGCACCTCGACGCCGAGGAGCGCGACCTGTTCCCGGTGATCGAGCGCCACGTGCCCGCCGACGACTGGGACGCCGTCGTCGCGCAGGTGCAGAAGTCCGGGCCGGGCCTGCGGTTCATGCTGCCGCGGATCGTCGCCGTGACCACCCCGCAGGAGTGGGCCGGGATGCGCCGCGAGGCCGGGCCGGTGGTCGTGCTGATGGAGCGGCTGCTGCGCGGCGGCTACCGCAGGCGCTGTGCGCTGGTGTTCGGCACGTCCTGAGCCCCGGGAGCCGGTGCCGTCGAGTGGTCGGCGACGGCCGCCGGGAGCAGCCGCCGGGCGCGGTCGCGCCACACCGGGGCACCCAGCTCCGCCGCGACCCGCTCGGCCTCGCGCAGGTGGTGGACCCGGCCGCCGCCTGCCGGGTCGAGCAGCCCCTCCAGACCGGCGAGCACCAGGTCGGTGGGGCCGAGCGCGATCGTGCCCGACGACAGCCCCGCGACCGTGCCCGTCCACGGGCGCAGCTGCTCCCGGTACCGCGCGGCGACGTCCCGGTCGGCCAGGCCGACCGCCACCTCGGCGCGCACGCAGGTCCAGATCAGCCAGTAGTAGCTGCGGGCCAGCTCCGCGTCCGGCACCCACACCTCGCGGGCCCGGACGGGGTCGCCCGCGTGCAGGTGGGCCAGCGCGAGGAAGTCACCGAAGGTCGGCGGCAGCGCGTCGCGGAGCGCCTCGAGCTCGGGGACCAGCTCGCCGAGGCGGCCCTGGTCGTACCGCACGACGAACCGCCCCAGCAGTCCCATCAGCGCCCCGTTGACCTGGCCGGCACCGACCAGCCGGGTCGCGAGCTCGGAGTAGCGCTCCTCGGCGGTGTCCAGCTCCCCCGCGACGAGTGCGCGCAGCGCCGAGAAGATGTAGGCCCAGCCGAGCGTGAACTCCAGCTGGCCGCCCGGGGCCCCGGCGACGGCGGCCTCCGCGTGCCGTGTCGCCGCGTCGAGGTCGTGGCGGCCGGCGGCGACCATGAGCTGCAGGTGGTGGGCCTGCGTGCGGTAGCCGGCGTGCCCGGCCCGGCCGCCGAGCTCGGCCAGCTCCTCCCCCACCGGGGCCAGCTCGTGCCACAGGTCCGGGGCGAGGACGGCGAAGAACCGGGCGTTGAGCGCCCGGCAGCGCAGCAGCGGGTCGACGCCGCGCCCGGTGAGCGCCATGGCCTCCGCCGAGGCGGAGCGGACCCGGTCGTCGTCGTGCCCCTCGATCTCGAACACCAGGGCGGCGAGCAGCCGCACCCGCCGGTCGACGGCGTCGGGCGGGGTCGCCGCGAGCTCGGTCTCGATGAGGTCGATCAGCTCGGCGTCGATGTTCTGGCCCGGCCGGATGGTCCAGCTGACCGGGGTGTCGTAGCTGGTCAGGACGGCGCCGAGCCACTGCGGTGCGGCGGCCGTCGCCTGGTCGACGGCGGTCCGGCGCTCGGTGAGGGCGGTGTGGCCGTCGCCGCCGCGGGCGAGCTCGGCGACCAGCGCGCAGCGCAGGGCGAGCTCGTCGTCGACGCCGGTCCCGGCCCGTCCGGCGAGCTCGACGGCGCGGCCGTAGAACCGGGCGGCCTCGCGGTGCGAGCCGAACCCGGCGGCGGCCGCGGCGGCGGCACGGACCGCGGCCAGGGCACGGTCCGGCTCGACGGCGGACCCGGCGGCGAGTGCGTGGTGGGCCAGCGGGACCGGGTCGTCGGGCCGCCTGCGGGTGAGGATCGCGTGGGCCGCGGCGTGCAGCCGGGCGCGCCGCAGCTGCGGGATGTCGCCGTAGAGGGTGTCGCGGACCAGGTCGTGGGAGAACCGCAGCCGTCCCGGCCCGGGTTCGAGCAGCATCCCGCCGAGCACCGCGGGCTCCAGGGCGTCCAGCGGGTCGGCGCCGTCGGCGGTGGCGGCGAGGTCGAGGGCGTCGTCGGTGTCCAGGTCGCGGCCGAGCACCGAGACCCGGGCCAGCGCGGTGCGGGTGATCGCGGGCAGCCGGGCCAGGCGCCGGCGCAGCACCTCGCGGACCCCGGCCGGGACGGCGTCGGCCGCGGCGGACGGGCCCTCGGCGGCGACGAGGCGGGCCAGCTCGCGGACGAAGAGCGGGTTCCCGCCGGTCCGTTCGGTGATCCGGGCGACCAGCTCGGGCGCGGCGGCGGGCACGCCGTGCCGGTCCAGCATCCCGGCGACGTCGCCCGCGGTCATCGGCGCCGGCTCGATGCGGTCCGCCGTGGGCTCGGCGAGGGCGGCGAGCGCGGCCTGCAGCTCGGCACCCGCCTCGGCCGGGCGCAGGCCCGCGGCGACGAGCACGGGCAGCTCCGTGACCCCGGCGACGACCGCGCGCAGCAGGGCGAGGGTCTCGGACTCGGCGCGGTGCAGGTCGTCGAGGACCAGCAGCAGCGGCCGCTCCCGCCCCGCGACGGCGAGCAGCTCCACCACCGCCCGGGCCAGCCAGAACGTGACCTCGGCGCCGCCGGGCCCGGCCGGGGACCGCAGCGGGGCGAGCCGCTCGACCAGGTCGGCGGGCGGGTCGTGCGCCGTGACGAGCGCGTCGACGATCTCCCGCCACGCCCAGGCCGGCGGGGCGCCGTCGATCTCCGGGCACCGGCCGGTGACGGCCGTCCAGCCGTCGGCGGTCGCGGCGGCGGCGAACGCGGCGAGCAGCGTGGACTTGCCCGCGCCCGCGTCGGCGGCGACGAGCACCAGCTGCCCGCCGCCGCGGGCCCGCTCCGCGGCGGCGGTGAGCCTGCCGAGCTCGGCCGCCCGTCCGAGCAGGGCCGGGGTCCGCGGGGACGTGTCCGCCGGTCCGGGCGGACGCGGTGCGGTCCCGGTCGCGGGCGCGTCGGCGCGGCCGGCGTGACCGACACCGGTTCCCCCGCCGGTGCCGCCACCGGGGTCGCGGTGGGCGAGCACGTCCGCCTCGATCGCGCGCAGCCCGGGGCCGGGGTCGACACCCAGCTCGGCGGCGAGCAGGCGCCGGGTGCGGGCCAGCACGGCCAGCGCGTCGGCCTGCCTGCCGGTGCGGTACAGCGCGACGGCCAGCAGCCCGACCGCGTCCTCGCGCAGCGGGTGCTCCCCCGCCAGCGCCGTCAGGTCCGGGACGACGGCGTCGGCCCGGCCCAGCCGCAGCCGTGCGCGGGCCCGCCGCTCGACCGCGACCTGACGCAGCTCGTCGAGGCGTTCGGCCTCGGCGCGCGCCCAGGCGGCGTCGGCGAACTCGGCGTAGGCGGGACCGTCCCACAGCGCCAGGGCCTCGCCGAGCAGGGCGTCGGCCCGGTCCGGTGCGGCCGCGGCGGCGCGGTCGAGGAGGTCGGTGAAGGCGCGCGTGTCGAGCCCGTCGGGGCCGAGTGCCAGCGCGTAGCCGGGTGGGCGGCTGACCAGCACCGTCGGAACCGCCCGCGGGGACCGGTCGGGTTCGAGCACCCGTCGCAGCCGGGAGACGTGGACCTGCAGCCCGCCGTGCGCCTGCGCGGGCGGGGCGCCCTGCCACAGGTCCTCCACCAGCGTGTCGACGGCGACGACCTCGCCGCCGGCCGCGGCGAGCCGGGCGAGCAACTCGCGGCGGCGGCCGGAGCCGACCTCGATCGCCGCGCCGCCGGCCGTCACACGGAGCGGGCCGAGGACCCGGACCGTGACCTCCTGCACCCCGGCAATCTAGGACGCGGCGACGCCGGTGTCAGCCCTTCCGGGGTGATCGCCCGGAGGATCAGACCGGCAGCAGCGCCTGGACGACGTCGGTGAGCTGCGCGGCGGTACGGCACTCGTGCATCGGGAGCACCTCGCCGTAGCGGGTGGCGGCCGAGTCGCCGGAGCCCCAGCTGCGCTCGGGCTCGGGGTTGAGCCAGTGCGCGTGCCGGACCCGCCCGGCCATCATCGCCAGCGCCCGCAGGTTGGGGTCGCGGTAGTTGGTGCGGCCGTCGCCGAGCACCAGCAACGACGTCCTCGGGGTGAGCGCGTCGCCGTGGTGCTCCAGGAAGTCGCCGAACGCGCTGCCGTAGTCGGAGTGCCCGTCGAACGCGGTGAGCGTGGCCTCGCGCAGCACCCGCTGCATCACCCCGGACAGCTCCGCGCCGGGTTCGAACAGGTGCGTGACCTCGTCGGTGCGCTCGATGAACGCGAACACCCGCACCTTGGAGAACTGCTCGCGCAGCGCCTGGACCAGCAGCAACGTGAAGTGGCTGAACCCGGCGACGGACCCGGACACGTCGCACAGCAGCACCAGCTCGGGGCGGCCGGGACGGCGCACCTTGTGCGCCGGGTCCATCGGCACACCGCCGGTGGACATCGACCGGCGCAGCGTGCGCCGCAGGTCGAGCCGGCCGCGGTTCGAGCGGCGCCGCCGCGCCGACAGCCGCGACGCGAGCCGCCGGGCCAGCGGCTGCACGGTACGGCGCAGGTCGGCGAGCTGGGTGGCGTTCGCGGTGAGGAAGTCGACCTGGTCGGTCTGGGTGGGGGTGGTGGTGCGGGCGATCTGCTCGCGGCCGCGCTGCTCGGCGGTGCGGCGACGGACCTCCTCCCGGACGACGTCGCGGAACCGGGCGATGCGGTCGCGGATCTCGCGGCGGCGGACCTCGGACACGAAGTCGGTGTCGCCCTCCTCCCGCAGCCCGTCGAGGATCCGGGCGAGCAGCGTGTCCGGGGACAGCGCGCCCAGCGCCTGGTAGGCCGACCAGTTCGGCTTCGCCGTCTGCCCGCGGACGCCCTGCCCGGCCGCACCGGAGGTCCCGATCGCGTCGACGGCGGCGCGGGCGAGCTCGCGCAGGGTCTCCTCGTCGCCGTCGCGGAGCAGGTCGGCGAGGATCTCGCGCAGCGCGTCGACGTCGACCGGGCCGGTACCCTCCCCGGACTCGTCGTCGATCCGCGGGACGTCGACGTCGGACGACCCGGCGCCCAGCGCGGGCGGGAACCACAGGTCGAACAGCGCGTCGAAGGTGCCGCGCTGCCCGGAGCGGCGCAGCAGCGCCGCGGCGAGCCCCTCCCGCAGCTGGTCGCGGTGCAGCAGGTCCAGGGCGCCGAGCACGCGGGCCGCGTCGACGGTCTCCCCGGGGCCGACCGCGACGTGGTGGCGGCGCAGCGCGGAGACGAAGTCGACGAGGTGCCCGGGCAGGCCGTGCTCGGGGGCGAGCGCGGTGGCGGGCGGGGTCGTCACCGGTCCATCATGCGTGACGCGGGCGTGATCAGCGAGGGTGGCCGGCCCACCGTCCCCAGGCTCCAGGCGTAGGTCGCGGTGGTCGCGCCGGGTCCGGGTTACCGGGTGCGGACGGGGTCGACCCCTCCGGAGTCGTCGCCGAGCACGTACACCGGCGCTCCGGTCGAGCCGCCGAGCCACGACCGGAGCGCCGGGGTGCACCGCGGTCCCACACCGCGGGGGTCCTCCGCCTAGAAGGCGGGGTCGATCGGCACCGGCTGCGGGGTGAAGGGACGGTCGCCCTCGACCAGGCGCAGTGCTCCGCCGTGGCCGCCGGGGCCGTTGGCGTAGTCGAGGATCTTCCGCAGGTCGCTGATGCCGTTCGTGCCGGGAGCCGGAGCCAGGTTCAGCGTCGAGAGGACGCCGAGGGCGCGGCCGTCGGCGGTCAGGTAGCCCGAGCCGGAGTCACCGGGCACGCCGGGCGGGACGGTGACGACGGTGTGCGTCCAGCCGCCGCCCCCGGTACCGGTCGAGGTGCCGGTCTTCGGCTTCAGCGCGCGCACGCCCTGGCGCAGCGAGGAGTTGCCGTAGCCGTAGACGATCCCGCCGGTCGCGACGCCGTCGGCGGCCACCCCGGTCGGGCCGCCGTAGAACGGCACCGTGGGGCTCGTGCGAGCGGCGTCGTCCGGGCTGAGCTCGACCAGCGCGAAGTCGTTGAACCGGCAGGTCTCCGGGTCGGTCTCGCCCCGCTCCTGCATGCTCAGCCAGGAGGAGTACACGAGCCGGCCCGGTGCGGCGGCGCCCTCGACCTCGACCGGGGTGCCGAGCGGGAGCGACCCGGCCTCGCACCCGTCCACCTCGGTGGATCCGCCGGTGCCCGCGCAGTGCGCGGCCTGCCCCAGGTAGGTCGCGGACCCGTCGGTGAAGACGAAGTTCGCGGTGCACTGCGCGCCCTCGGGTCCGGTACGGGTCATGACCCCCGGGTGCACGCCGGCGTCCGGGGCGCCGTCCTGCGCCGACGCGGTGCCGGCGGTGGAGAGCCCGAGCGCGAGCACGGCGCCGGCGGCCAGTCCGGCGCGCAGCAGGCGGCGGGCGGTGCGGGGCAGTTCCGGGAGGGCGGTCATCGGTGGACCTCCGGTCGCTGGAGAGCGTGTAACCGGAACAACTCGCGCCACGCGTCCCGGTTACGCCCGGTGCCCCGATCGATCCGATCTTCACTCCATAGGGGTGCAGACCTTGACAGTCAATCAGCGGTGCGTGACTGGGCCGTTCAGTTCAGCCGCAGCTCGGCGGCGGCCTTGTCGGCGTCCGAGCGGTGCTTCAGCACGACACCGAGGGTGGCGCGGACGGCGTCGTCGTCGAGGGTGTCGAGGCCCAGGGCGAGCAGGGTGCGGCCCCAGTCGATCGTCTCGGCGACGCTGGGGGCCTTGCGCAGCTCCATCGCGCGCAGCACCCGCACGGTGCGCACCAGGGCGTCGGTGAGCTGCTCGGTCAGCTCCGGGACGCGGGTGAGCACGATCCGCCGCTCCAGGTCGGCGTCGGGGAAGTCCAGGTGCAGGAACAGGCAGCGGCGCTTGAGCGCCTCGGACAGCTCACGGGTGGAGTTCGAGGTCAGCAGCACGAACGGGCGCCGGTTCGCGGTGACCGTGCCCAGCTCGGGGATGGAGACCTGGAAGTCGGACAGGACCTCCAGCAGCAGGCCCTCGACCTCGACGTCGGCCTTGTCGATCTCGTCGATCAGCATCACGGTCGGGTCGGTGCGCCGGATCGCGGTGAGCAGCGGGCGCGGGAGCAGGAACTCCTCGGAGAACACGTCGTCGCGGGTGGCGTCCCAGTCCGCGCCGTCGTCACCGCGCTGACCGGCGGTGATCCGCAGCAGCTGCTTGGCGTGGTTCCACTCGTAGAGCGCGCGGGCCTCGTCGATGCCCTCGTAGCACTGCAGGCGGACCAGCCCGGACTCCGTCGCCGCGGCCACGGCCTTGGCCAGCTCGGTCTTACCGACGCCTGCGGGGCCCTCGACGAGCAGCGGCTTGCCGAGCCGGTCCGCGAGGAACACCGTCGTCGCGACGGCGGTCGAGGCCAGGTAGCCGGCATCGGCGAGCCGGGCGGTCACGTCCGCCACGGAGCCGAAGACCGGGCGGTGGGCGGGGCTGTCGGACGACACGCGATCATCCTGCACGCCCGGCCCGCCGCGCGTCGGACGGGTGGCCCGGCTCACACCCCTGCGGCCCGCGTCGGGTCGTTGTCGGGGGTCGGGTCCACCATGGGTGCCGTGACCACCGCATCGAGCACCGACCTGCGCGAGCGCGCCGAGACCGTCCTGCAGCAGCTGGCCGGCCCGCAGGCCCGGCTGCGCGAGGACCAGTGGAGGGCGATCGAGGCGCTCGTCGCCCAGCACCGCCGCGCGCTGGTCGTGCAGCGCACCGGCTGGGGCAAGTCCGCGGTCTACTTCGTGGCGACCGCGCTGCTGCGCGCTCAGGGCGCCGGGCCGACGGTGATCGTGTCGCCGCTGCTGGCGCTGATGCGCAACCAGATCGACGCCGCGATCCGCTCCGGGATCGTGGCGGTCACGGTGAACTCGGCGAACGCCGACGAGTGGGACGCGGTCTACGCCGACATCGCGAACGGCGACGTCGACGTGCTGCTCGTGTCCCCGGAGCGGCTCAACAACCCCGACTTCCGGGACCGGGTGCTGCCGGAGCTGGCGGCGAGCGCGGGGATGCTGGTGGTCGACGAGGCGCACTGCGTCTCCGACTGGGGCCACGACTTCCGCCCGGACTACCGGCGGCTGCGCACGCTGATCGCCGAGCTGCCGTCGGGGATCCCGGTGCTGGCGACCACGGCGACGGCGAACGACCGGGTCGTCACCGACGTGTCCGAGCAGCTCGGCATGGGGCGCGACCAGCAGGACACACTGGTGCTGCGCGGCTCGCTGGACCGCGAGTCGCTGCGCCTGGCGGTGGTCCGGCTCCCGAGCCCGGCGCGGCGGCTGGCCTGGCTCGCGGCCAGGCTCGACGAGATGCCCGGCGCCGGGATCGTGTACACGCTCACCGTCCAGGCGGCCGACGACGTCGCCGAGTTCCTGCGCGAGCGCGGTGTCGCCGTGCGCTCCTACTCCGGGCGCACCGACCCCGAGGACCGCCTGGCCGCCGAGTCCGACCTGATGGAGAACCGGGTGAAGGCCCTGGTCGCGACCTCCGCGCTGGGCATGGGCTTCGACAAGCCCGACCTCGGGTTCGTCGTGCACCTCGGCGCGCCCGCCTCGCCGGTCGCCTACTACCAGCAGATCGGCCGTGCCGGGCGTGCCTTGGACCGGGCCGAGGTGGTGCTGCTGCCCGGCCGCGAGGACCGCGACATCTGGGCCTATTTCGCGTCGCTGGCGTTCCCGCCCGAGCCGCTGGTCCGCCAGACCCTCGCCGTGCTGTCGGACCGGCCGCAGTCCACCGCCTCGATCGAGACCCGGGTCGACCTGTCCCGCACCCGGCTGGAGATGCTGCTCAAGGTCCTCGACGCCGACGGCGCTGCGAAGCGGGTCAAGGGCGGCTGGGTCGCGACCGGCCAGGAGTGGGTCTACGACACCGAGCGACACGAGCGCGTGAACTCCGCCCGCCGGTCCGAGCAGCAGGCGATGCTCGACTACATCGCGACCACCGAGTGCCGGCTGGTGTTCCTGCGCCGCCAGCTCGACGACCCGGACCCGACGCCGTGCGGGCGCTGCGACACCTGCACCGGCACCGTCTGGTCCGACGAGGTGTCCGCCGACGGCGAGCAGGCCGCCGCCGAGCGCCTGACCCGGCCCGGGATCGAGGTCGCGCCGCGGAGGATGTGGCCGTCCGGGATGAAGGACATCGGGGTCCCGCTGTCCGGGAGGATCGGCGCGGGCGAGCAGGCCGCGTCCGGCCGGGCGATCGGACGGCTGTCCGACATCGGGTGGGGCACCCGGCTGCGCGAGCTCGTGACCGGCGGCGACGACCCGGTGCCGGCCGACGTGCTCGACGCGCTGGTCCGGGTGCTCGCCGGGTGGGGCTGGGAACAGCGCCCGGTGGGCGTGGTCGGGATCGGCTCACGCACCCGCCCGCACCAGCTCGACCACCTCGCCCGGCGGATCGCCGAGATCGGCAGGCTGCCGCTGCTCGGCACCCTGTCCCCCACCGGCGAGCGCCCCGCGGCGACCGAGAACTCCGCCCAGCGCCTGGCCGCGGTGTGGGAGGGGCTCGACAGCGCGACCGTGCCGGACCTGTCCGGGGTGGACGGGCCGGTGCTGCTGGTCGACGACGTCGTCGACTCGGGCTGGACGATGACGGTCGCCGCGCGGGCGCTGCGGCGGGCCGGGGCTCCGGAGGTGCTGCCGCTCGTGCTGGCCGTCGCCGGGTGATCGGCGGCCGGCGCTTCCCCGGCCGGGCCGTCCCGGGCGGTGCCCCGTCCGCCGGAGGATGCGGCCACCGCGACGAACGACGTAGCCGGACCGGGTCAGCAGCGGCTCGCCCGGGCCGGAGACCGCTCCTAGGCTCGGCGCCGTCGCCGTTCCGCCGGAGGAGGAGCACCCATGAGCCGCTCCTTCGCCGACCCGGTTCCCGGCTCGCTGTTCGGCCGCCGGTTCGTCGTGGTGCCCGGGACCGTCGGCGACGACGACCTCCGTGCGCTGAGCGCCGAGGCCGCGGCGGACGGACGGATCTGCGGCCTCGTACCGGCGCGCCGCCCGGTGACCTCGGACGTCGCACAGCGCCTCGCGCGGCTGGCGGAGTCCCGGCACCTCGCATCACCGTTCGCCCCGACCGAGGTCGGCCGGGTGACCCGGCATGCCACGGAGCCCCGCCGGGAGCGGCGCTTCTACCTGGGGTGCACCGCGTGGGTGGTCCTCGCCGGAGGCGGGACGCTCACCGAGCACTCCGAGCGTGACCGGGCCGAGGTGCTGCACCGCAGCCGGATCGCGGTCGGCGACGTCGTCCTGCTGCGGGGGTGGAGCCCGCTCGGCGTCGCCGACCCGCGGCCCTACCTGCGGATCGCGCCCGACGGGCGGCCGGTGGCGCTGATGCGGGTGCGGCAGAACCTGGTCGGCTCGGCCCGCGAGTCGGCCTGGCTGCCGCTGCTCACCGCCGCGGAGATCGCCGAGGCCCGCACCCGCGCCGCCGCCTGCTGACCGGACCGGCTCGGCTCGGCTCGGCTCGGCTCGGTACAGCGTCACCGAGATGCGGCTCAGCGGGGTCCCCGGCACCCCGGAGCCCGCTGAGCCGCATCTCGGCGCCCGGACACCGCGGCCGGACCGGCGGACGGGCGGCGGGAGCAGCGGGCGGTGTGGTCCGGGGTCAGCGGGCGGGAGCCGGGGTCAGGGTCGTGTCCAGCCAGGCGGCCGGGTCGAGGCCGGGCGGGAGCTGACCGATTCCGACGATCTCGTCGTAGGCGGCCTGCCAGCGCTGCGGCGAGATCCCCAGCAACGTGTCACCGGAGGTGTAGGCGTCCACGTAGGCGGCCAGCGCGGCCTTCGCCACGTCCGGATCGCCCAGCGCGGGGACCTCGTACTCGGAGTCGATCAGCCGCATCGTCTCGGCGAAGCCGTTGGCCTCGTCGTCGACGATGAACTGCATGGCCTCCTCGACGGCGGAGGCGTAGCGCTCCAGCCGGTCGCGGGTCTGCGGGTCGGCCATCTGCGCGGCGGAGGTGACGTACATCTGGGCGCCGGCGTCGATGTCCTGGTTCGGGTCGTAGACCACCGTCTCGGGGCGGGTGTGGTCGAGCAGCACGGAGGTGTCCAGCGACACGATGTAGGAGTCGACCCGGCCCGAGGTCAGGAGGTCGAACACGCCGGGGCTCAGCCCGACGACCTGACGCGACACCTCCTCCGGCGGCACCCCGGCGGACCCGGCCACCAGGTCCAGGGTGATCGAGCTGGTGCCGCCCTCCGACGGGGTCCCGACGAGCCGGCCGCGGAACTGCTCGGCCCGGGTGACCGGAGAGGCCTCGGTGGAGATCATCCGGATGGTGCCGGTGTGGATCGGCTCGCCGAACGCGAGCAGCGGTGCGTTGCGTTCACCGGCGGCGATCATCGTCTCGATGTCGCCGATCCGGGTCAGCTGCGCGCCGCCGGCGAGCACCGTCTGGATCGCCGGAGCGGAGCCCTGGGTGGCCTCGAACGTGACGTCCAGCCCGCGCGCCTCGAACAGTCCCCGGGTGTCGGCGATCATCTCCGGGGCGAACGACAGGCTCTCCATCGGCAGCACGTTGAGGAAGGTGACCGGCTCGCCGGCGTCACCCCCGTCGTTCCCGCCGCAGGCGGCCAGTACCGCACAGACGGCCAGTACCGCGGCGCAGGTCCGGCCCACGCGGCGGGCTCCCCGGACGCTCCTGGTGGATGTGGTGGTCATGGCTCACGTCTCCTCGCGTCGTTGCGATCCGTGGCGGTCCCGGGTTCCCCGGTTGCTCGTGGCGGAGTCGGTACCGGCTGGTCGTGGGGAGGAAGGCGGCCAGCTCCGCCCGAACCCCGTCGGGTGCCTCCTCGGCGAGCAGGTGACCGGCGTCCAGTGCCCGCCCGGTCGCGGCCGGGGCCCAGACCCGCCAGTCCTCCAGCACCGCCGGTGCCCGCCCGAGCGGGCCGCGGCGCCCCCACAGGACGAGTGTCGGCGCGGTGATCGTGCGCCGGCCGCGGTCGGCCTCGTCGTCGGCGGCGTCGACGTCGAACCCGGCCCGGTAGTCCTGGCACATCCCGTGCACCACCTCCGGGCGCGCCCACGCCGACGCGTACGCGGCGAGCGCCGCCGGGTCGCAGACCTCCGCCAGACCCCGTCCGAGGATCGCGTCGGGCTCCGCGGCCACCAGCCGCTCCGCCAGGTCCGCCGGTTGCGACAGCAGGAACCAGTGGAACGCCCCCCGGGCGAACCCGGCGTCGGCGCGGGCCAGCACGTCGGCCGTCGGGAGGACGTCCAGCACCGCCAGCGCGCTCACCGCGCCGGGGTGGTCCAGCGCCATCCGGTAGGCGCAGCGGGCACCCCGGTCGTGCCCGACGACGGCGAACCGCTCGTGCCCGAGGGCCGCCATCACCGCCACCAGGTCGGCGGCCATCGTCCGCTTCCCCGACACCGCGACGGCGGCGCCCGCCGGGAGTGCGCTGTCGCCGTAGCCGGGCAGGTCCGCCAGCACCAGGGTGCGGCCGTCGAGCAGGCCGGGGGCCACCCGGTGCCACATCACCGACGTCTGCGGCCACCCGTGCAGCAGCAGCACCGGCGGGCCCTCCCCCGCCTGCCGGACCCGCACGGTCCCCCCGGACGGCGTCGGGACGTCCTGCGGGCTCCCCGGCAGCCCGATCCCGCTCACCCGAGCCGGTACCACGCGGCGGCCGTCCCGCCGCGCACCGCGGCCAGCTCGTCGCCGTCCAGCACGGCCGCGAGCCGGTCGGCACCGGGCCCGTGGTCGTGCGGGTGGTCCCCGGCGTGCATCAGCAGCTCGGGGCCGAGCAGGTCGACCGCCTCCCGGGCCTGCACCGGGTCGGACGGCAGGTGGATCGGCGCCGTGGTGAACCGGACGTGCTCACGGACGATCTCCGACGGCGGCCGGTCCACCCAGGGCACCTCGCGCCAGACGCCCTTCCAGTCCTTGTCGAACCGCCACAGCAGCGTCGGGAGCCAGGTCGAGCCGCACTCGGCGACGGTGACCCGGAGTCCGGGGAGCTCGGCGAACACGCCCTCGGTCACCAGGCTCACCAGCTGCCCCTGCGCGACGACGTTCCCGTTGGCCAGGTAGTCCTCCAGGTAGCTGTGGGTCATCCCGCTCGACGACGGCGCCTGCCCTGCACGCCCCCACGCGTGCAGGGTGACGACGAGACCGTGCTCCGCGGCGGCACGCAGCACCGGCCGGTTCCCGACGTTGCCCCAGCGGGTGTCGTTGCGGACCGGCAGCAGTGCGGTGACGACCTCCGGCCGGTCGCCGATCCGGTGGATCTCGGCGACCGCGGCGTCGACGTCGAGGGTCGGCACGACCATCGCCACCCGCAGCCGCGGGTCGTGGGCCTGCCACCGTTCCAGGAGCCAGTCGTTGAGCGCCCGGCAGAGCGCCGCCTCGTAGTACGGGTTGCGGTTGGTCTGGAAGGTGCTGGTGCAGGTCAGGATCGCGAGGTCCGTGCCGTCCGGGGAGAGCACGCGCTCCCCCAGCTCGCCGACCTCGGACAGCGGCCGGCCACCCGGGCCGATGCCGGGCGGGTAGGCGCCGCCCTGGGTCGGCGACAGCGACACCCCGCCGTCGGCGGTGTAGTCGCGCCAGTAGGGGTCCATGTGCGCGACCACGTCGGACAGTGTCGACGGGACACAGTGGACGTCGGTGTCGACCACCACCCCCACCACCGGGGCGCTCACGACACCACCCGCTCGGGCAGGCCGTAGAGCCGGCAGGCGTTCGATCCCATGATCGGCTCACGCAGGTCGGCCGGGAACAGCCGGGGCGCCGCCGTCGGCGAGTCGAAGTCCCAGTGCGGGTAGTCCGAGGCGAACATGATCCGCTCGCCCAGGCCGAGATGCCGGATCACCGTGGCCAGGTCCGCCGGGTCGCGCGGCTCCTCGATCGGCTGCGTGGTGAACCACAGGTGCTCACGCAGGATCTCCGACGGCGGCCGGTCCAGGTGCGGGACGTCCTCCCGCAGCGCCGCCCACCCGTCGTCCAGCGACCAGATCAACGGCGCCGCCCAGGCCAGCCCGCCCTCCACACAGACCACCTGCAGCTCGGGGAACTCGGTGAGCACGCCCTCGCAGAGCAGGCTGGTGACCAGCGCGCCCATCATGTTGCCGTTCCAGACGTGCTCCTCGAGGTAGAACGACGGCCAGCCCGCGCCGCGGTGCTGCTCCAGCCCGCCGGTGTGCGCGGCGATCGGCAACCCGGCCTCGGCGGCGGCCGCGTAGATCGGCCAGTACCGGCGCCTGCCGAACCCGGACTCGCCACCGGTGGCCAGCAGTACCTGGCAGAACCGCGGGTCGCCCGAGCGCCTGCGGATCTCCGCCGCGGCCAGCTCCGGGGACTCCAGCGACACCGCGATCGACGACCGCAGCCGCGGCTCGCGGTCGAGCCAGCACTCGGCGACCCAGTCGTTGAGAGCCCGGCACAGCGACGCGGCGAACTCCGGGGTCTCGGCGCCCCAGCTGTGCGACTGCAGCGGGATGAGCACGCCGTGGTCGATGTCGAACTCGTCGAGCAGCTGGTCGCGGACGAGCTGCAGGTCGCTGCCCGGGAAGGCGCCCTCCGGCCAGGCGTCCAGCCGGTAGCCGGAGTTGCGCACCCGCGGGTAGACGTCCGGCGGGGCGGGGACGCGGCTGCCGAACAGCTCGTAGCGGCGCCGGGCGGCCGGGTCCAGGCGCGGCATCAGCTCGCCGGGCGGGCAGGCCGGGTGGATGTCGGTGTCGACGATCGTGAAGCCGGTACGCCGGCGGGCCGGCGCCGCGGGCGCCTCGGGTGCGGTGGTCACGAACTCTCCCCCTGGCTCGGAACGGTGCGGGCGGGCCGCGGCGTGGTGTCGACGACGACGTGGTCGCCCGAGCCGAACCGCTCCACCGTCACGTCGAAGGTCTCGGCGACGAACGGGCCGGGCCTGCGCTCCCCGGGCGCGGGCTCCGCAGTGGACACGTCGGCGGGCTCGACACTCACCTCGTAGCTCCGGGCCGGCGGCTCCCCCGGGCCGAGGAACGACTGCCCGGTGGCCAGGTCGTACTCCCAGCCGTGCCAGGGGCACGCGATCAGGGCGTGCTCGTCGTCGCGCTCGTACCGTCCGGGTGTGCTCGACCGGACCCGCGCCTGCGTGCGGCCCTGGCACAACGGTCCGCCCAGGTGGGGGCAGTGGTTGTTGAGCGCGTAGAACCGGTCACCGACCCGGAAGACCCCGATGGAGCGCCGTCCACGGGTCACGATCCTTCGTTCGCCGGGCGGGAAGTCGTCCACCCGGGCCACCACGATCCGCATGCTCCCGACGCTATGTCGCAGGTCACCCCGGACGGAAAGAGGAAGTTCGGATGCGGATCATCCACCGCGTCTATGGACCGGGGCGCAACGAGCGCGAGGCGGTGTCCAGCATCGCGCGCAGCCAGGTGTGCGCGGCGTCGTCGGAGCGCAGCCGGTGCCACCAGAAGATCTCCACGATCGGCGGCGGGTCCCCCGGGCAGGGAAGGATCCGCAGGTCGGGACGGTCGGCGAAACCGGCGGCGAGCCGACCCTGCATGACCGCGACCCGATCGGTCCCGGCGACGAACCACGGGGTGGCCGCGTAGCTGTCGACCCGGACCGCCACCCGCGGCCGGGTGCCGAGCATCGCGAGCAGGGGCGCGAGCGGGGAGCTCGCCGGGTACTGCGGGTCGGGCTGGTTCGGGATCACCCACGGCAGACGTTCGAGGTCGGCCAGCTCGATCCGGTCCCGCACCGGGTTCTCCGCGTCGACGACGCACACCCAGCGGTCCCGGAACAGCTCCTGGCCGCACAGCTCGTCGACCTTGAACTCGGCCTTCGGCGCGGAGATGATCCCGTCCAGCGTGCGCAGCGTCTCCGGCAGGTCGCCGGGCAGCCTGCCCTTCACGACCGGGACGTGCAGCCGTACCCCGGGTGCGGCCTCGTGCACCACGCGCGACAGCGACTCGCCCATCGCCGCCAGGACGTAGTCGGTGGTCATCACCGTGAACTCGTGCTCGGAGATCTCCGGCCGGAACGGCTCCTCCGGCGCGAACAACCGCTCCAGACCGAGGCAGAGCGGCTCGACCTGGAGGGCGAGCCGGCGCCCCAGCGGGGACAGAACGTAGCGGCCGCGGGTGCGTTCGAGCAGGTCGTCGTCGAAGTGCCTGCGCAGCCGGGCGAGCGCGGCGCTCGCCGCGGGCTGGGTCACCCCGACCCGCTCGGCCGCCCGGGTGACGTTCTGCTCGCGCAACAGCTCGCGCAGGATCACCAGCAGGTTCAGGTCGACGTTGGCCAGCGCGGCCGTCGCGGAACGGGGCACCTCAGGTCTCCTGCTCGTCCAGGCCCGCGACCGGGAGCACGGTCCGGACCGTCCAACCGCCGTCCGGGCGCGGGCCCGCCGAGCAGGCGCCGCCCCACCGTTCGGCCCGCTCACGCATCGACACCAGCCCCAGGCCGCCGGGCACCCCGGCCGGCGGATCCGCGGGCCGGGTCCCGGACCCGTCGTCGGCGACCTCGACCACCAGGTCGCCGTCGCAGCGTTCGATCCGCACCCGCACCGTGTCCGCCCCGGCGTGCTTGACGGCGTTGTGCAGGGCCTCCCGGACGGTCCGGTAGAGGTCGTCGGCGACCCCTGGGCCCAGCCGCGGGTCCTCCGGGGCGACGACGTCCACCCGCAGGCCCGTCCGGGACCGCACCTCGGAGGCGTGCGTGCGGACCGCCTCCACCAGGTCACCGTCACGCGGTGCGGCCGGGTGCATCTCGCGCACCAGCAGCCGCAGGTCGTCCAGCGCGTCGGCGGACATCGCGGACAGCTCGGTCGCGGCGCCCAGCACGCGGGCCGGGTCCGGGTCGGAGCGGTCCAGGCGACCCTGCAGTGCCGAGACCTGCATGCGTATCGAGAACAGCTGCTGCACCACCGAGTCGTGCAGGTCCCGGGCCAGCCTGCGGCGCTCCGCCGTGCGGGCGTCGGATCGGGAACGGGCCACCAGCCGGGCGGTGTCCACGGCGACGGCGGCGTGCGCGGCCATCGCCTCTAGGAACGCCAGCGACGACGGGTCCGGTGCCTCGTCCGGCTCGTAGTAGGCGTTGATCACGCCGACGGTGGTGCCGCGGACGACCATCGGCATCGCGACGAACCCGTCCCAGTCCGGCCGGTCCATGATCTCGTGCAGCGGCTCCCACGCCGGGTCCGCCATGATCGCCGCCCGGCGGTGCGGGACGACGACCGCCTCGCCCCGCGTGTACGCCTCCAGGAACCGGATGTCCGCGCCGCCCTCCCGGCAGGCCCGCAGCCGCCGGACGAAGTCGGCTGCCGCGCCGAACCCGGCCATCCCGAGCACCTGCAGGTCGGCCGCCGGGTCGTCGACCGCCAGGATCTGGGCGGCCGCGATGTGCGCGGTGCCGATGATCTCGCGGGCGATGGCGTCCAGCGTGCGAGCCAGCGACCCCGCCTCGGCGACCCCCGAGGCGGCCCGGACGATCGCGGTCAGCCGCTCCTGCCGGGCCAGCAGGTCGGTGACGTCGCTGAACCACACGGCCAGGCCGCCGGTGCCGTCCGGCGCGGCCCGGTACCGTAGGTCGCGGGCCGACCCGTCGGCCCCGGTCCAGCGCACCGTCCGCGTCCCGCACGGGCCCACCGGGGCGGGGACGAACGGCGCCCGGACGCCTACGAGCTCGTCGGCCGGGCGGCCGAGCAGCCGGAGGGCGGCCGGGTTCAGCGAACGGAACCGGCCGTCGGCGTCGAGCAGGACCAGGCCGTCCGCACACACCGCGACGAGCGCGGCCGCTCCCGGCTCGTCGCGGTCGGGGACGGTCGTCACATCGGTGTGCACCGCACCATCATGCGGTCACTCGCCGCCCGGTTCGAGCGTCTCGCCGGGATAGCCGATCTCGATCCGCTCCTCGGGGACGCCCGGCGCCGAGTGCAGGACGGCTCGCATCATGTCCTTCGGGACGAGACGGTCCGCGCAGGCGTCCGGTCCGACGCTGATCAGCTCGTCGACGCGGCGGGCGCGCAGCGGCGGTGCCCCCCGGTAGCCGACCAGTGGCTCGGCGACCAGCTCGGCGACCCGCCGGCGCGGGTTCAGCGAACCGAGCGGATCCTGGTAGACCATCTGCAGCGACCGCCGGGCCCGCACCAGGTCCCGCCGCCGCAGCCCCATCAGGTCGACGTCCTGGAACTCGATCTCGCCCGACTGCGGGCGCGGCGCCTGGATCAGCGACCGGGCCGGCGTGGACTTGCCGGAACCGGTCTCGCCGACCACCCCGACGTCGTCGAGGGACTCCAGGAAGGCACGGACCCCACGGCGGACGACGGCGTGGTCGTCGTCGACGAGCTGCCCCGCTCCCCGACCGGCAGGATCGAGATCGCCCGGGCCAGGGAGCCGGCCGGAGCAGTTCCGTCCGCCGGGTGAGACTTCCTCGCCGCGCCCGTTCTCTGATAGAAGGTGAGCCTCACCTAATCCGAGGAGAACGATGAGGCCCCGTGGAACCACGCTGCTCGCGGCGCTGCTCGGTGCGGCCCTGGTCCTGACCGGCTGCGGCGCGTCCCCCGGCGGCACCGGCACCGCCCCGGCGACGCCGCCCGACGGGGCCGCGTTCCCGGTGACCGTCCGGCACGCCTTCGGCGAGACGACGGTGCCCGCACCCCCGCAGCGGGTCGTCGCGCTGGGCATGAACGACCTGGCCGTCGCCCAGGCCGTCGGCGCACCGGTCGTCGGCGCGGTCCGCAGCTCCGGCGACAGCGGTCCCGTGCTCCCCTACCTCGACCCCCTCCCGCCCGAGGTGCTGGCGATCGAGCCCGACGGGACGCTGCCGCTGGAGCAGATCGCGGCGTTCCGGCCCGACCTGGTCCTCGGGGTCTCGGCGTTCCAGATCAGCGACCGGGCGGGCTACGAGGCCCTGTCGCGGATCGCGCCGACCGTCACCTACGCCGAGGGCCTGTACACCTCCTCCATGCAGGACGACGCCCGCCAGATCGGTCGGGCGCTGGGCCGCGGGGACGCCGTCGAGACGCTGATCGCCGAGGCGGACCGCCGCATCGCCGAGACCCGTGACCGGCTGCCCGGGCTCGCGGGGAGGACCTACCTCTACGGGCAGGCGCGCGGGGAGATCCTGCCGATGGTGGTCGGCGAGCAGAACCAGTCCACGGTGTTCCTGCGGTCGCTGGGTCTGGAGGTGCCGGCGTCGTTCCGGGAGGCGCCGGCGAGCGACGCGCTGGCCCCGGGCACGGTGGGGGTGTCCTACGAGGAGGTCGGCAGGCTGTCGGAGGCCGACCTGCTCCTGATGACCTTCGCGGGGGCGGGCGACCGCGCGAGGTTCGAGGGCGACGAGCTGGTGCGCCGGGTGCGCGCGGTGCGGCAGGGCACCTACACACCGGTGACGCTGGACCAGGCCATCGCCCTGCAGGCGCCGAACGTGGTGTCTGTGGGCTGGCTGCTCGACGGGCTGCAGCCCGCGCTGGAGAAGGTCGCGACGAGCTGACGAGCCCGGCTACCCGCCGGTAGGCTCGGGGTCGTGAACCCACCCGACATCGCCCTCAAGGCCATGAACGCGGGCCACCGTCTGCTGATCCGGCTGACCGGTGGGAAGGTCGGCCACTCGGCGATGGGGATGCCCGTGGTCGAGCTGACCACCCGCGGCCGGCGCTCCGGCGAGCCGCGCACGGTGCTGCTCACGGCACCGGTCCACGGTGACGGGAGCTACGTCGTCGTCGCCTCCCGGGGCGGCGACGACCGCCACCCCGCCTGGTTCCTCAACCTGCGTGCGGACCCGGACGTCGAGGTCGCCGTGCAGGGCGGGCCACGCGTGCCCATGCGCGCCCGGATCGCCGACCCGGCCGACCGCGCGACGCTCTGGCCGCAGATCGCCGGGAAGTACCGCAACTACGCCGGCTACCAGCGCAGCACCACCCGGGAGATCCCGCTGGTCCACCTGGAGCCGCGCGGCTGACCGGCCACGCATCATCAGAGCAGATGATTCCGGAGATCCGGATCATCTTCGTGGGGTCGGGGTATGTCCGGTCCTGCCGTGCCTGCGGAGGCGGTCTCCCCGCAGGCGTCGTCACTGCAGCTCTCGGTCCTCGGTGGTGTGCGGGCGAGCCGTGACGGCGACGACCTGGCGCTCGGCGGGCCGCGCCCGCGGGCACTGCTCGCCGCGCTCGTCGTCGCGGCCGGGCGTCCGGCCACCGAGGACCTGCTCATCGACGCCGTCTGGGACTCCGAACCCGCCCCGGCCGCGAAGCAGGCGCTGCACACCTACGTCGCCCGGCTGCGCGGTGTCCTGGAGCCCGGCCGCTCGGCCCGCGGGGCCGCGACGGTGCTGGTCCGCGGCAGCGGCGGCTACGCCCTGGCCGTCCGGCCCGAGCAGGTCGACGTGTGGGCGATGCGCGAGCTCGCCGCCCGCGGCGCGACCGCGCTGGCGCAGCGACGCCCGCACGAGGCGGTGTCCGTGCTGGACCTGGCGCTGGCCACCGGCGACGGCACCCCGTTCGGCGACCTCGCCGACCGTGCCTTCCTGGCCGCCGAGGTGGCCGCGCTGACCGAGCTGCGCGCCGGGATCCGCGAGGACCGGGCCGCTGCCGCGCTCGCCACCGGCGAGGACGTGACGCTGCTCGACGACCTGGCCGCGCTCACCACCGAGTACCCCCTGCGCGAGCGCGCGTGGGAGCTGCGGGCCCGCGCGCTCTACCGCGCCGGGCGCCAGGCCGACGCCCTCGCCGTCCTGCGGACCGCGCGGGACCTGCTCGCCGAGGAGCTCGGCGTCGACCCGGGGCCCGGCCTCGCCGCGACCGAGCGGGCGGTGCTCGCCCACGACCCGGAGCTGCTGCGCCGGGCCCCCGCCGCCGACGCCCCGGCGCCCGCCGCCGGGACCACCCGCAGGCCGCTGCCGGTGCCGTCGACGGCGCTGCTCGGCCGCGACGACGACCTCGCCGGGCTGCGCGCCGCCCTCGACGCCCACCGGCTCGTCACCGTCGTCGGCCCCGGCGGGGTGGGCAAGACCCGCGTGGCGCTGGCGCTCGCCGCCGACGCGGGCGGTCCGGTGTGGTGGGCCGAGCTCGCCGACCTCGCCCCGGGGACCTCCGGCGCGCTGCTCGCCCCGGTCGTCGCCGAGGCCGCTGGGGTGCTCACCGCCCAGGGCGCCGACCAGCTCGCCGCCGCCCTGGCCGGCCGCCCCGGCCTGCTGGTGCTCGACAACTGCGAGCACGTCCTCGACGCCGTCGCCGAGCTGCTCACCACGCTGCTGCCCGCGTGCCCCGGCGTGCGGGTGGTCGCGACCAGCCGCGAGCCCGTCGACCTGCCCGGTGAGCAGCTGCTGGAGCTCGCGCCGCTGTCCTCCGCCGCGGCCGAGCAGCTGTTCCTGGACCGCGCGTCGGCCGCGGCCCCCGGTGCGGCCCCCACCGGCGACGACCGGGCCCGCGTCGCCGAGGTCTGCGCCCGGCTCGACGGGCTCCCGCTGGCCGTCGAGCTGGCGGCCGCCCGCAGCCGCACCCTGTCGGTCGGGGAGATCGCCGACGCCCTCGACGACCGGTTCTCCCTGCTCGTGGGGGCCGGCCGGGGCACCCCCGCCCGGCACCGGAGCCTGGAGCACACCATCGCGCTGTCGGTCGACGACCTCGGCCCGGCCGACCGGCGGCTGTTCGGGGCGCTGTCGGTGTTCACCGGTGGGTTCGACGCGGCCGCGGCCGCCGCCGTCGCCGGGGTGCCGGTCCGCGACGGGCTGGCCACGCTCGTCGCGAAGTCCCTGGTCGGCGTCGACACCGGTGCGCCGGGCCCCCGCCGGTTCGCGCTGCTGGAGACCCTGCGGGCCTTCGGCGACACCCTGCTCGACGACGCCGCGCGCACCGCGGCCCGCACCGCGCACCGGCGCTGGGTCCTCGACGTCGTCACCGAGGCCGACGCCGCGTGGCTCGGCCACGACGCGGCCCGCTGGTTCGGGCGGGTCCGCGCCGAGCAGCCGAACGTGCGGGCCGCGTTCGGTGCCGCGCTGGCCGACGGCGGTGCCGCCGCGGTCGACGACGCGCTGCGCCTGGCCGGGGCGATGGGCTGGTACTGGTACCGCTTCGGCCGGGTCGCCGAGGGCATCGGGTGGGCCACCGCCACGCTGGCCGCGGCCGGGCCGGACGCCGACCCGGAGGCCGTCGGGCTGGCGCACTTCGCCTCCGGTCCCCTGCGCTACCTGGCCGGCGACCCGGCCGGTGCGGCCGCCGACGTCGCCGCCGGGCTGGAACGGATGGACCCGGCCCGGCACCCGACGAAGGTCGCCCGCGGGCTGGCGTTCCGCGCCTACCTGGCCGCGGCGGCCGACCCGGCGGCCGCGCAGGCCCTGCTGGGCGAGGCACTCGCGGTCTCGCGCGCGGCCGGGGACGGCCCCGGTGAGTCCGAGACGCTGATGGCCGCCGGGCACCTCGCGCGCCTCGGCGGGGACACGGCGACGGCGCTGGACGTGCTGCGGTCCGCGGTGGCCGTGGCGCGGCGGGCCGGGCACGGGTTCGCCGACGGGTCCTCGCGCTGGCACCTGGTGAAGACCCTGCTCGACCGCGGCGATCCGGCTGCGCTGGACGAGGCGGAGTCGCTCGTGCGGTTCCTCGGTGGCGAACCCGACGTGACGTCCTGGCTGGTCGCGGTGCACACGCTCGCGGGCGCGCTGGGACAGTCCGGCGACGGAGCGCGGGGCGCCCGGCTGCTGGGGGCGGTGTCCGCGGTCGGCGGCGAGGTCGGCTACCGGCCCGAGGAGATGGACCCGCAGGACTCCGAGCGCAACGTCGCCCTGGTCCGGGCCGCGCTCGGCGGCTCGGCGGAGCGGTACGCCACCGCGTTCACCGAGGGCGTCGCGGGTGGGCGGGCGGCGATCGCCGCGGTCCTCGACGAGCTCGCTGACGGCGGCACCGTCGCCACCCGGGTGGTGGTGGGCCGGAGCGCCTGAGCCGCGCTCCGCGGGACCGCGTGCAGGACCCTGCAAGGCCGCTGCAAGTGGAGTGCCAGTGGCCCACCGCAGAGTTCGTGGTGTTCGCCCCACCGGCCGCCCGGGCCGCCGGGGCCACCACCCGAGGAGACACTATGAACGCCACCCTGCGCAGCCTCGCCCGGCTCGGCCTGGTCGCCGCGGCGACCGGCACCGTCCTGTTCGGCACCACGGCCTGCAGCCTCGCCTCCGTCCCGGCGGACAGCGTCGAGCAGCAGATCGTCAGCAAGCTGGGCGCGCAGGGCGTCTCCCTCGACAACGGGAAGGCCGACTGCGCCACCGACCTCGACGCGACCGTCGGGGCGAGCCGGACCTGCGAGTTCCACTCCGGTGGCCAGCCGGTCGGCGCGGTCGTCACCGTCACCGCCGTCGACGGGGACAACGTCTCCTTCGACATCACCACCGAGCCCCGCGCGGTGCCGAAGGCCCTGCTGCAGGACACCGTCGGCTCGCTCGTCGCGCAGAACGCCGGCGTCCCGATCGACACCACCACCTGCGACGGCGACCTCGCCCCCACCACCGGCCAGGCCGTCGGCTGCCGCGTCACCTCCGGCGAGGACTCGATCGACGTCCGCGCGACCGTGACCGAGATCCAGGGCGGTCTGGTCAACTTCGACGTCGAGCAGGTCTGAGCCGTGCGGACCGCGACCTGGCTCTCCGCACTCGCACTGGTCGTCGTCGCCGGCGCCCCGCTGACCGCCTGCTCGACCGGACCGGAACGGCAGGTGTGCGGGGTCCTGGAGGCCGACGGCGACGACTACCTCGAGGTGGACCCGGCCGTCTGCCCGGCGCCCGAGGCGGTCGTGTCACCGGCCGGGCCGCGGTGGGTGCCGGTCTCCGCGCTCGACGACGACGACCACGACCACGACCACCACCGCACGGTCGTCGCCCGGTCCCCGGGCACACCGCGGACCACCGCCGCGCGGACCCCGGCACCCCGGGCGACCGCGGCGCCGCGGACCACGACGAAGACGACGGGTCCGAAGCGGACGACCCGGTCCCGGTGAGCACCGTGCCCCGGTCACCGCGGGCCGGCCGCCGGCGGGCGCGGGGTCCGCCGGCGGCCCGCCCGGGGACGCCGGGTGGGCCGGGGCACCGGGCCACGGGCTCCGCGCCGCCGCAGCGGTGCGGGACCGTGTCGCCCCGGGCCCGGCTCCGGGCCGTGTCCCCGCGTGTCAGGCCGAGGCCGGGCCCCAGCGCAGCGTCAGCCGGGTACCCGCGCCGTCCACCACCACGTCCGCCGGCCCGGCCCGGTCCACAACGGACCCGCGCTCCGCACCGCCACCGGGACCGGCGAGCGACGGGACGACCGCCTCGATCCGCAGGTCCGCCGCGTGCGGCCGGCCCGCGTCGACCCACCCCGCGACCAGCCCGGCCAGCCGTTCGGCGGCGCGGTCACCGTCCGGCCCGCAGGCCCGCACCGTCGCCTCCGGGTTCGCCAGCAGCACCGCGCACCCGTCGCCCGCGACCAGGCCCAGCGTCGCGCGGACACCACCGAGGTCGAACAGCGCCGGTGCCGCCCCACCCTCGGCCGGGCCGAACAGCCGCACCACCCCCGGGTCCGCGACCGCGCACCACAGCCCGAGCCCGTCCCACAGATCCGCCACCGTGCCCGCCGCGGCCACCGGCCGGTCGGAGCCCGCACCCGTGGTCGCGCGGGCCAGCGCCCGCGGGTCCGGGACGTCGGCGTCATCGGAGCCGCAGGCGGGCTGCACCCGCCACCGGCCGTCCGGCAGCGCGACCTCGGCGCCCGGGTCGGCACCCTCCCCGCGCAGCCGGACGAACGCGCAGCTGCGCACCGACCGCGAGTGCAGCCGTCCCGGAGCGGTGTGGGCGAACGCCACCGACAGCTGGCTGCCGCGCACCGTGAGCGGCAGCAGCAGCCGGCCGCCGGGCGCGAGCTGGGCGGCCCACTCCGGCCGGACGCCGGTGGAGCCGACGGTCAGCTCGATCCGGTCGTAGGGCGCCGCGGGCGGGTACCCGAGCGCCCCGTCCCCGACGACGACGTCGACGTCGTCGTACCCGGCGGCGTCCAGGTTCGCCCGGGCCCCGGCGACCAGGTCGTCGTCGATGTCGAGGGTGGTCACGGCCCCGTCCGGACCGACCAGCTCCGCCAGCAGCGCCGCGTTCCAGCCGGCCCCCGCACCGATCTCCAGCACCCGGTGTCCCGGCCCGGCCTCCAGCTGTTCCAGCATGATCGCGACCATCGACGGCTGGGAGACCGAGCTGACCGTCACGCCGTCGTCGACCTTGATCGGGACGGCGACGTCGGCGTAGGCCCCGCCGGGGTCGAGGGCCGGCAGGAACAGGTGGCGCGGCACCGTCTCCAGTGCCGCGCGGACCGCGGGGGTGCGCACCCGGCCGTCGCGGACCAGGGACGCGACCAGCGCGGAACGGGCGCGGTCGGCCGACATGCGGGCATTGTGCCCTGCCGCCGTCTAGAGCAGAACGAGGTCGTCCGCGTGGACGAGCTCGCGCCGCTGCTCGGGCGGCAGCTCGCGGGTCCGGCGGCCGATCATGTGCGGCAGCTCGGTCGCGTCGTAGGAGACGACACCCCGTGCGATGGCCCGTCCACCGGGGGCGAGCAGCTCGACGACGTCGCCGGCGTCGAAGTCACCGGACACGCCGTGCACCCCGGCGGCGAGCAGCGAGCGGCGACGGCGGCGGACGGCCTCGACCGCGCCGTCGTCGAGGTCGAGGGCCCCACGGACGTCGGCGGCGTGCCGCAGCCAGAACCGGCGGGCACCCATCCGGGTCCCGGCGGCGCGGAACACGGTGCCGCCCTCCGGGCCGTCCTCGGTGGTGGCCAGGGCATCGGCGATCCGGTCGGCGGAGGTCAGCAGCACCGGGATCCCGGCCGCCGACGCCATCGCGGCCGCCTCGACCTTGGTGGCCATGCCGCCGGTGCCCAGTCCCGACCCGGGGCGGGTGACGCTGACCCCCGCGAGCTCGGCCGGGTCGTCGACCTCGGTGATCAGCGACGTCCCGGGGTCGCGCGGGTGGCCGTCGTAGAGGCCGGCGACGTCGGAGAGCAGCACGAGCGCGTCGGCGCCGACGATGTGCGCGACGAGCGCGGCGAGCCGGTCGTTGTCGCCCACCCGGATCTCGGCGGTGGCGACGGTGTCGTTCTCGTTGACCACCGGAAGCGACCCGAGCTGCAGCAGCCGCTCCAGGGTGCGCTGGGCGTTGCGGTAGTTCGAGCGGCGGATCATGTCGTCGGCGGTGAGCAGCACCTGCCCGATGCCCTGCCCGTGCCGGGCGAACGACGCCGAGTAGGCGTGGGCGAGCAGCAGCTGCCCGACCGACGCGGCGGCCTGCTGGGTCGCCAGGTCACGCGGCCGGCGTCGCAGCTGTAGCGGCGCGAGGCCGGCCGCGATCGCCCCCGAGGAGACGAGCACGACCTGCGCACCGGCGGCGCGACGCCCCACCAGGGCGTCGACCAGGGCGTCGAGCCGGGCCGGGTCGAGACCACCGGTCAGGCTCGTCAGCGACGACGACCCGACCTTCACCACGATCCGCTTCGCCGCACCCAGTGCGGCGCGCGTGCTCACGCGGGTCTCACTCCTCGATCTCGTGGTCCGACGAGTAGCGGGCGCCCGCGGCGAGCTCGGCGTCGGACAGGTGGTTCCGGCGCGCGCCCCGGGCGCGCTTGCGCTCGGCGGCGCCGACCCGGTCGTTGCCCTCCAGCCGGATGTCGGTGCCGCGCCCGGTGAGCAGGGCGGCGACGCCGGCCGGGGTGGACGGCTCCCAGTCGAAGGTGACCTGGCCGACGGTGACCGGGCAGCCGGGGACGGCTCCGGCCTTGGCGAGCGCCTCCTCCACGCCGAGCCGGGCGAGCCGGTCGGCGAGGTAGCCGACGGCCTCGTCGTTCTCGAACGCGGTCTGGCGGATCCACCGCTCGGGGCGCTCCCCGCGCACGATGAACCCGCCGTCGAGCTCCGGGTCGGGCGTGATGGTGAAGCCGGTGTCGTCGACGGCGCGCGGGCGCAGCACGATCCGGCTCGGCTCGGCCTCCGGGCGCGCGGCACGGGCCGCGGCGACCCGCTCGGCCATCGCGAAGCTCAGCTCCCGCAGCCCGGCCCGGGACGCGGTGGAGATCGCGTACACCGGCCAGCCGAAGCGCTCGGTCAGGTCCTCGCGGACCATGTCGACCAGGTCCGCGGCGTCCGGGACGTCGATCTTGTTGAGCGCGACCAGGCGCGGGCGCTGGTCGATCCGCTCCCCCAGCGCGCTGGTGCCGAGAGCCTCGGCGTAGTGCGCCAGCTCGGTCTCCAGTGCCTCGATGTCGGACACCGGGTCGCGCTCGGTCTCGAAGGTCGCGCAGTCCACGACGTGCACCAGCACCGAGCAGCGCTCGATGTGGCGCAGGAACTCCAGGCCGAGGCCGCGGCCCTCGGCGGCACCCGGGATGAGGCCGGGGACGTCGGCGACGGTGAAGGTGTCGTCCCCCGCGCTGACCACGCCGAGCTGGGGCACGAGGGTGGTGAACGGGTAGTCGGCGATCTTCGGGCGGGCCGCGGACAGGGCCGCCACCAGCGAGGACTTGCCGGCGCTGGGGAACCCGACGAGGCCGACGTCGGCGAGGCTGCGCAGCTCCAGGGTCAGCTCGACCTCGTCGCCGGGCTCACCGAGCAGCGCGAAGCCGGGGGCCTTGCGGGCGGCGGAGGACAGCGCGGCGTTGCCGAGCCCGCCCCGTCCGCCCTCGGCGGCGACGAACCGGGTGCCGACACCGACCAGGTCGGCGACGACCTCGCCACCGGCGTCGAGAACGACGGTGCCGTCGGGGACCCGCAGCTCCAGGTCCGGGGCGTTCGCGCCCTGCTTGAACGCACCCTGCCCCTGCGTGCCGTTCTTCGCCTCCGCACGGGGGCGGTGGTGGTAGTCGAGCAGCGTGTGCACACCCGCGTCGACGACGAGCACGACCGAGCCGCCCCGGCCGCCGTTGCCGCCGTCGGGGCCGCCGAGCGGCTTGAACTTCTCGCGGTGTACCGAGGCGCAGCCGTTGCCCCCGGCACCCGCGGTCGCGTGCAGCACGACGCGGTCCACGAACCGGGACATGACGGTGCTCCTGTCGTTGTCGTAACCGCGGCGGGGCCGCGGTGGGTGGTGACACGACGAACGGCGGGCCCCCCGTTACCGGGGTGACCCGCCGTCGGCGTCGCTGTGCTGGCGGGTCGCTCAGACCTCGGCCGGCACGATGTTCACGGTCTTGCGGCCGCGCTTGGAACCGAACTCGACGGTCCCGGCGGCGAGGGCGAAAAGCGTGTCGTCCTTGCCGCGCCCGACGTTGACACCCGGGTGGGTGGCGGTGCCGCGCTGACGGATGAGGATCTCGCCGGCCTTGACCGACTGGCCGCCGAAACGCTTCACACCCAGGTACTGGGCGTTGGAGTCGCGACCGTTACGGGAGCTGGACGCACCCTTCTTGTGTGCCATGACGCGGGCTCCTTACTTGCCGATCGCGGTGACCTGGACCTTCGTCAGGGGCTGACGGTGCCCCTGACGCTTGTGGTACCCGGTCTTGTTCTTGAACTTGTGGATCCGGATCTTCGGACCCTTGGTCTGCTCGACGACGGTGGCCGTCACCGCGGAGGTGAGGCCGCTGGCGTCGGTGGTCACCTGGTCGCCGTCGACGAGCAGAACGGCGGGCAGAATGATCTCGGCGCCGGGCTCACCGTCGAGCTTCTCGACGGTGACCACGTCGTCGACGGCCACCTTGTACTGCTTGCCGCCGGTCTTGACGATCGCGTACATCGCTGACGCACGACTCCTGAACATCGGGGGCGCATCTGGTGCGCTCGGGCTTTCACAGCTCGCGCCGGTCCCCGGCGCGCACACCACGGCCCCCGTGCCGAACACTGTCGTGTGCAGAGGCGTGGCTTCTGTCGGTCAAGGTTACGCGACCCCGTCGGAGTGCTCTCCGCCGGGGTCGCCGTCACCCTCCGTCCTGGGGCGGACCCGCCGGACGGGAGGCCGCCCGGCGTGGACGGCGGGTACGGGTGACGGCCGCGGCGGGCTCCGGCTGCGCGGCGACGGCCGGAGCGGCCGCCGTTCCCGCGTCGGCCGGTGCCGTCGTGGCCGCCGGCGGAGCGGACTCCTCCGGCGTCGAGGCGGTCGTGATGACCACCGCCTCACCACCGCGGACCGGGGCGCCGCCGGAGCGGCTGACCCGGCGGCGGCGCGGTGCGGGTGCGTCGGGCTCCGGGGCGGCAGGGGGCGTCCCCGCCGGCTCCGGGGCCACGTCCTGGGCAGGGGCCACGTCCTGGGCCGGTGTCGCGGCCTGCGGGGCCCCGGTGGGCTCGGCGACCACCGGGGCGGCCGAACCGGTCAGCTCACCGCGCGGCTCGGCGACGACGGTCTCGTCGTCGGCCGGGGCCGGTGCGGGTGCGGCGTCGGTGACGGTGGTGTCGGCCGTGGCCGGGACGGAAACCCCGGTGGACCCGGCGGCCGCGCCGTCGTCGCCCTTCGGGGTACTGCCCGCGGCGACGGCCGCGGCACCCGCGGCGGCGTCGACGCGCCCGGTCTCGCCGGAGCCGTCCCGGTCCTCGGCACGGTCGGCACCGTTGCGGTGCCCGGAGCCGTTGCGGTCGGGCGCGTGGCGGTCGGCGTCGTGGCGGTCGGCGTCCCCGTTGCCAGAGGCGGCGTGGCCGGACTCGCCGTTGCCGGACTCGCCGTTGCCGTTGCCGCCGCGGCGACGACGGCGACGCCCGCCGCCGTCGGAGTCGCCGTTGCCGGCGTTCCCGGAGCCGGACCCGTTGCCGGAGCCGCCGCCGTTGCCGTTCCCGTTGCCGGAGCCGTTCCCGTGCTGCGCGCCGTTGCCGGAACGGCCGTGCTGGTGGTCCGGCCCGGTGTCGGTCGAGACGATCACGCCCCGCCCGCGGCAGTGCTCGCAGGTGGTGGAGAAGTGCTCCAGCAGCCCGCCGCCGACCCGCTTGCGGGTCATCTGGACCAGGCCGAGCGAGGTCACCTCGGCGACCTGGTGGCGGGTGCGGTCCCGGGCGAGGCACTCGGTGAGGCGGCGCAGGACCAGGTCCCGGTTCGCCTCGAGCACCATGTCGATGAAGTCGACGACGATGATCCCGCCGATGTCACGCAGCCGCAGCTGGCGGACGACCTCCTCGGCCGCCTCCAGGTTGTTGCGGGTGACGGTCTCCTCGAGGTTGCCGCCGGAGCCGGTGAACTTGCCGGTGTTGACGTCGACGACGGTCATCGCCTCGGTCCGGTCGATCACCAGGGTGCCGCCCGAGGGCAGCCAGACCTTGCGGTCCAGCGCCTTGAGCAGCTGCTCGTCGATCCGGTACTCGGTGAAGACGTCGGACGGGCCGGTGTGGCGGTGCATCCGGTCGGTGAGCTCGGGCGCGACGTGCCCGACGTAGCCGGACACGGTGTCCCAGGCGTCGGCGCCGGACACGATCAGCTTCGAGAAGTCCTCGTTGAACTGGTCGCGGACGACCTTGACCAGCATGTCCGGCTCCTCGTAGAGGAGCGTCGGGGCCTTGGGCGCGCCCGGGCCGGTCTTGTTCGCCTTCTCCTTGACGACCTCCCACTGCGCCTGCAGGCGGCGGACGTCGCGCTCGAGGGCCTCGTGCGAGACACCCTCGGAGGCGGTCCGGATGATCACACCGGCGTCGGCCGGGACGATCTCCTTCAGCATCTCCTTGAGGCGCTTGCGCTCGGTGTCGGGCAGCTTGCGGGAGATCCCCGCGGCGCCGCCGGAGGGCACGTAGACCAGGAAGCGGCCGGCGAGGGAGATCTGCGTGGTCAGCCGGGCACCCTTGTGGCCGACCGGGTCCTTCGTGACCTGCACCAGCACCTGGTCGCCGGAGGACAGCGCCTGCTCGATCTTGCGCGCCTTGCCGTTGAGGCCGGCGGCGTCCCAGTCGACCTCACCGGCGTAGAGCACGGCGTTGCGGCCGCGCCCGATGTCGACGAAGGCCGCCTCCATCGAGGGCAGCACGTTCTGCACGCGGCCGAGGTAGACGTTGCCGACCATCGAGCTGCCGGAGTTGCCGCCGGTGATGAAGTGCTCGACGAGGATGTCGTCCTCGAGCACGCCGATCTCGGTGCGGTCGGAGCGCTGGCGGATCACCATCTGGCGGTCGACCGACTCGCGCCGGGCCAGGAACTCCGACTCGGACAGGATCGGCGGACGGCGGCGGCCCGCGTCGCGGCCGTCCCGCCGGCGCTGGCGCTTGGCCTCGAGCCGGGTGGAGCCGCGCACGCCCTGGACCTGGTCGTCGGAGGACGACCCGGAGTCCTGGCGGGACTCGCTCCGGGCCTCGCGGACCCGGGTGACGGTGTTGGGCGGGTCGTCCTCGGAACGGTCCTCGACGTCGGACCCCCCGCGACGACGACGGCGCCGCCGGCGGCGCGAGCCGCCCGAGGACTGCTCGTCGGAGTCGTCGTCGGCGTCGTCGGAGTCCTCGGAGTCGGCCCCGGTGGAACCGGGGTCCTCGGAACCGGACTCGTCGGAGTCCTCCGAGTCGTCACCGTCCTCGCCGGAGTCCTCGCCGCCCTTGCCGCGGCCGCGGCCACGACGGCCCCGGCGGCGGCGGCGACGGTTGCCGTTCTCGTCCTCGCCGTCGTCGTCGGAGCCGTCGCCCCGGTCGTCGGCGTCGGTGGTCCCGTCGGCGTCGTCGGCGGCCGGGGTGGTGGCCCCGGTGTCCGCGGCCGGGGCCGCGGTGGTGTCGGTGTCGCGGTCCTTGCGGCGGCGGCTCTTGCGGCCGCGGCGGGGGCCGCCGTCGGTGCCGTCCTCGCCACCGGGCTGCTCGGCCGCGTCGTCGCCGGCGGGCTCGGCCGCCGCCGGGGCGGTCTGCGCGGCGCCCTGGGCGGTGGGGGCCTGGAACATCGGGACGGCGAAGACCGGCGCCAGTGCGGGCGCGGACCCGCCCCGGGAGGCACTGGAACCGGTGTCGAACGGGTTCGCCGGGACCTCGGTGGTCGCGTCCCCGGCGTCGGCGGGGCCGATGTCGAGTACGGCCGCGGCCTCGGCGAGGGCGGCGTCCGGCGCGCCGGCCGCGGGGGCGGGCTCCGCCGCGGCGGGCTCGGCACCGTCGGCGAGGTCCGGGGAGGTGGCCCCGGCCGCGTCCGTGACCGGGCGCAGCGCCGCGACGACCTGCTCGGCCGTCGCACGGGTGATGCTGGACTGGGCGCTACGGACCTCCTGGCCCAGACCGACCAGGGTCGCCAGGACATCGCGGCTCGCCGTGCCCAGCAGCTTGGCCAGGGCGTGGACCCGCATCTTCTCCGGCAGCTCGGAGAGCCCGCCGGTGCTACCGGCGGGCGCGTCGTTCACGGACATTCAGCTCCTTCGCCCCCGGGCGCCTCACGTCGGAGGCGGCCGCTCAGGGACCTTGCGCGTACGTTCCGCAGCTCGCGCGGGTTGCGCGGTACGGCACATCTGGTGTCGCTCCCCGGTCTTCGGGGATGGTGCTCGACGCCGGACCGGAGGCGGGAAGTGCCGTCCGTGTCAGGAACCGTCCGGCCGGGCCCGGGTCGCCGGGACCGCACCGAGCGGATCCACCAGGTCGCCCCCGTCGTCGAGCAGGCCCTGCGCCAACCGGGTGGCCGTCACCGGTACCGGCGGCGCCAGGTCTGCGACGACGGTGAGCGCGCCCAGTACGTCATCGGGTCGGACGGTCGGTGTCGTCAGCCGTACGACCGCCGTCAGTATCGCACAGTCGGTGACCGAACCCGGGGAACCCGCCGCCCCGGACGGGTCATGATCGGCCGGTGTGCCGTTCACCTGCGGTTCGACCGACAGAGTCACGACGGCGGCGCGCACGTCGATCTCCTTGCGCCCGGACGGGGTCACCCGGGTCACCACGACCGAGGTCTCGGCGAGGAACCGCTCGACCGCGGACCGCACCTCGGCGGGGTCGAGCCCGCGGATCTCGAGCCGCCAGCGGGCGGCGTCGATCCGGTCGGCCAGCGCGGGCGGCGTCGCGACCGCCGCCGCGACGACGTCGAGCCCGTCGGGCAGCGCCCGGTCCATGGCCTCCCGGACCAGCTCCGGGTCGACCTCGCGGGTCAGCCCCATCTCGACGTACTCGGCCTCGCTGGCCGCCCCGGTCGGGGCGGCGCCGACCCAGGACAGCCGCGGGTGCGGGCTGAAGCCGTGCGAGTGCGAGACCGGGACACCGGCCCGGCGGACCGCGCGTTCGAAGCTGCGGGCCACGTCGCGGTGCGAGAGGAACCGCAGCCGTCCGCGCTTGGCGAAGCGCAGGCGGACCCGCTGCACCGTCGGGGGTGCCGGGTTCGCCGCCGCTCCTGCCTTCACGCGCGCCATGCACCCGAGTCTAGGAGGGGTGTGCACACGGTCGGGCACACGGTCCGCGCCGATCCTCGCGGGGCGACCAGCCGCTCGGGAGGAGCACCCCACCATGACCATCGTTCCCGACCTCGGCACGCTCGGCGCGGCCCACCGCGCCGTGTGGGCCTCCGGCGACTACCCGGCCGTCGCGGCCGAACTCATACCCGGCCTGGGCGAGGTCGTCGTCGACGCGGTGACCGTCGGCCCCGGTGACCGGGTCCTCGACATCGCCGCGGGCACCGGCAACGCGGCGATCCCGGCCGCGCTGCGCGGCGCCACGGTCGTCGCCGCGGACCTGACCCCGGAGCTGCTGACCGTCGGCGCCCGGCTCGCCGCGGACCGGGGGGCCGCGCTCGAGTGGGTCGAGGCCGACGCCCAGGCTCTGCCCTTCCCCGACGCCGCGTTCGACGTCGTGCTGTCCTGCGTGGGCGTGATGTTCGCCCCGTTCCACGAGCGGGCGGCGGCCGAGCTGCTGCGGGTCTGCCGTCCGGGCGGCCGGATCGGGCTGCTCTCCTGGACACCGGGCGGGTTCGTCGGTGGGCTGCTCGCCACGCTGCGCCCGTTCGTGCCCGCCCCGCCGCCCGGCTCGGCACCGCCGGTCCGCTGGGGGGACGAGGCACACGTGGGCACGCTGCTCGGGGACGGGGTGCGGGACCTGCACACCTCACTGGGGTCCGCCCGGTTCGCGGTCACCGACTCCCCGGCCGCGTTCCGCGACTGGTGGAAGCAGCGCTACGGGCCGATCGTCACCACCTACGCCCGCATCGCCGACGACCCGGAACGGACCGCCGAGCTGGACGCCGCGTTCCTCCACCAGCTGACCGCCGCCCGCACCGGCGACCACTGGGACTCCGAGTACCTGCTGGTCACGGCCGTTCGCCTCTGAGAGGAGGGGCCGAACGGCCGGTTCCCGCGGCCCGGCGGCGGTGTCATCCTCCCCCTGCGGGCAGGGAGGTGCCGTGTGACCGTCGTCCGGCTGCTCGGCCCGCCCCGCGCGGGTGCCGCGGAACCGGTCCGGGGCCGCAAGCCGTGGGCGCTGCTGGCGCTCGTGCTGTGCAGCAGCGGCCCGGTCCCGCGCTGCCGCGCCGTCGGGCTCCTGTTCCCCGGTGCCGAGGACCCGGGGGCCGCGCTGCGCTGGACGCTCAGCCGGGCGCGGCGGGCCACCGGGAACGCGCTACGGCTCGGTGGTGACCCGCTGCGCGTCGAGCCGGCCGAGGGGACGGTCGTCGACGTGCTCGACGTGCTGGCCGGGCGACGGCCGCGGTACTGGCCGGTCGCCGAGGCGACGCTGCCGCTGCTGGAGGGCTGCGAGCCGGACGTGCCGGAGTTCGCCGCCTGGCTGCACGGCCGCCGGCTCGACCTGTCCCGCGCCGGGCAGCGGCTGCAGGAGGTCTACTGCTCCAGCACCAGCAGCGCGTCGCCGGCGGGCCGGAACCCGGCACGCCGGTAGAACGCGGCGCTCCCCGCGGTCGGGGCGAGCATCAGCCGCCGGTACCCGCGGGCCCTGGCGTGCGCGACGACCGCCGCGAGCAGCACCCGCGGCACCCCCGCCTCGGTGAACGCGGCGAGGACGAAGGCGTTGCCGACCTGCCCGCTGCGCGTGCCACGGCCCCCGGGGCGGGGCATCTGCACGGTCTCCAGCACGTTGATCGACCCGACCGGTGTCCACCCGGCGCGGTCACTGCCCGCCTCGGCCACCCAGAACGCCCGCCGCGGCTGCTCGACCCGCCACCAGGCGGCGAACGACTCGGCGAACGACGGGTCCTCGACCGGTCGCCCGGCGCGCTCCTCCAGCCAGAGGCGGCGCAGCCGGGCGAGCGCGGCGACGTCACGCTCGTCGGCGACCCGGACCCGCAGGCGCCTCCCGCCGTACTCCCAGGAGGATCCGTCGGCGTCGGCGACGGCCGGGTCCGGGATCGAGGACAGTCCGTTCTCAGTCACCCGGGTGTGCGCCCCCGAGCGACCCCGCGGCCGAGGCCGTCGGGTTGACCACGGTCAGCGGCAGCAGGGTGGTCCCGCTGGGGCCGACCTCGATGTCGGTACCGGTGGACGGGCAGACACCGCAGTCGAAGCACGGCGTCCAGCGGCAGTCGTCCTGCTCGCGGCCGTCGAGCGCGTCCTGCCAGTCCTCCCAGAGCCAGTCGCGCTCCAGGCCGGAGTCGAGGTGGTCCCAGGGCAGGATCTCGTCGGCGTCGCGCTCGCGGGTGGTGAACCAGTCCAGCGACACCCCCTGCGGCTCCAGGGCCTCGGCGGCGGAGTCGACCCAGCGGCGGTAGGAGAAGTGCTCGGACCAGCCGTCGAACCGGCCGCCGTCGCGCCAGACCTTCTCGATGACGGCGCCGACCCGGCGGTCGCCGCGGGCGAGCAGTCCCTCGATCAGCGAGGGCTCGCCGTCGTGGTAGCGCATGCCGATGTTGCGGCCGATCTTCCGGTCGGCGTTGACCGCCTCGCGCAGCTTGCGCAGCCGGGAGTCGACGACCTCGGGGTGGCACTGCGCGGCCCACTGGAACGGGGTGTGCGGCTTCGGGACGAACCCGCCGATGGAGATGGTGCAGCGGACGTCGTTGCGCCCCGACGCCCTCCGCCCGGCCTCGATCACCCGGTAGGCCATCCCGGCGATCTCCAGGACGTCCTCGTCGGTCTCGGTGGGCAGCCCGCACATGAAGTACAGCTTGACCTGCCGCCAGCCCTGGGAGAACGCCTCGGCGCAGGTCCGGATGAGGTCGTCCTCGGAGACCATCTTGTTGATCACGCGGCGGATGCGCTCGGAGCCGCCCTCGGGGGCGAAGGTCAGCCCCGAGCGACGGCCGTTGCGGGAGATCTCGTTGGCCAGGTCGATGTTGAACGCGTCGACCCGGGTGCTCGGCAGCGACAGCGAGGTGTTGGTGCCCTCGTAGCGGTCGGCGAGGCCCTTGGTGATCTCGGCGATCTCGGAGTGGTCGGCGCTCGACAGCGACAGCAGACCGACCTCGTCGAAGCCCGAGGCCCGCACGGCGGCGTCGACCATCTCGCCGACGCCCTGCAACGACCGCTCCCGCACCGGGCGGGTGATCATCCCGGCCTGGCAGAACCGGCAGCCGCGGGTGCAGCCGCGGAAGATCTCGACGCTGGCCCGCTCGTGCACGGTCTCGGCCAGCGGGACCAGCGGCTTCTTCGGGTACGGCCAGTCGTCCAGCTCGATCGTGGTGCGCTTCTGCACGCTCGCGGGGACCCGCTCGTCGGCCGGGGTGACGGCGGCGATGTGACCGTCGTCGGCGTAGGTCACGTCGTAGAGGGACGGCACGTAGCAGCCCGGCGTCGACGACAGCCGCAGCAGCAGCTCCCGGCGCCCGCCCGGGCGTCCCTGCTCCTTCCAGTCCCGCACGACGTCGGTGATGTCGCCGACGACCTCCTCGCCGTCACCGAGCGCGGCGACGTCGACGAAGTCCGCGACCGGCTCCGGGTTGAACGCCGCGTGCCCTCCGGCGACGACGACCGGGTGGCTCTCGTCGCGGTCCCGGGCGTGCAGCGGGATCCCCGCCAGGTCGAGCGTGGTGAGCAGGTTGGTGTATCCGAGCTCGGTGGAGAACGAGACGCCGAGGACGTCGAAGTCACCGACCGCGTGGTGGGCGTCGACGGTGAACGACGGCACCCCCGACTCGCGCATCAGGGCCTCGAGATCGGGCCAGACCGCGTAGCAGCGCTCGGCCAGTGCGTCGGCGCGCTCGTTGAGGACCTCGTACAGGATCTGGACGCCCTGGTTGGGCAGGCCGACCTCGTAGGCGTCCGGATAGAGCAGTGCCCAGCGGACGGCCGCGGAGTCCCACGGCTTGACCTGCGAGTTCCCCTCACCGCCGACGTACTGCACCGGCTTGGCGACGCGGGGCAGGATCGGCTCCAGGGCGGGGAATACGGAGGTGGGTGCCACGCTGCACCAGGGTAGCCACGTCCGTTCGGGACGAACCGGCGGGTCGCGTCCGACCGAACGCGGGGTGTGGAACCCGAGCAGTACACCGACGTCGGCGCGGTCCGGCTGTGCCACCAGTCCGTCGGCGACCCGGCCGACCCGGTGGTGGTCCTGGTGATGGGCCTGGGTCTGTCGCTGGACTGGTGGCGCGAGGACCTCTGCACCGCCCTGGCCGGCCGCGGGTTCCGGGTGGTGCGGTTCGACAACCGCGACGTCGGCCGCTCGACGCACCTGTCCGGCCCCGGGATCTCGGCGTGGGGGTTCCTGACCCGCCGGGCCCGGCCGGTCTACACCCTGGCCGACATGGCCGACGACACCGGCGGGCTGATCGCCCGGGTCGCGCCGTCCGGGGCGCACGTGGTCGGCGCCTCGCTGGGGGCCTCGGTCGCCCAGGAGACCGCGATCCGCCACCCCGGCCTGGTCCGGTCGCTGACCTCGGTGATGGGCCGCCCCGGCGACGGCACCGGGCGGACCGCGCCGCGGATGCTGCCGGAGTTCCTGCGCCCGCCGCCCGCGGACCCGGTCGAGGGCATGGTCCGGTCGTTCCGCCGGATCGGCTCCCACGACCGGACCGCCGTGGACGACGAGGACGTCCGCGTCACGTTCCGGCGGGCGCGGGCCCGCGAGACCGGCGACGGCAGCGGGGCCGGCAGGCAGCTGGCGGCGATCGTCGCCGAGCGGGACCGCACCGCGGACCTGCGGGCGCTGACCTGCCCGGCGCTGGTGCTGCACGGGTGTGAGGACCGGGTCATCCGCCCCGACGGGGGCCGTGCGACCGCCGCGGCCGTCCCCGGCGCCGAGCTGGTGGAGGTACCGGGGATGGGCCACGACCTGCCGCGGTGGGTCTGGCCGGAGCTCGTCGAGGGGATCGTGCGGACCGCCGCCCGGGCGCACACCCGCTGAGGCACGGGTCACGGCGGACCGGCGGGCCGGGCACCTACGCTGGCGCCGACCTGCTCCCCACGCGCGTCCCCGAACTCCCAGGAGACCCCCGTGCCCGTGACCGACGCCGAGCTGCACGCCCGGTTCCGCCCGCTGTTCGAGAAGATCGCCGCCGGCGCGGTGGAGCGCGAGCTGAGCCGCAGGCTGCCCGTCGAGGAGATCGCCGCCCTGCGCGACGCCGGGTTCGGCGCGGTCCGGCTGCCGGTGGAGGCCGGCGGCGCGGGGGCCTCGCTGCGCCAGCTGTTCGCGCTGCTCGTCGAGCTGGGCGCGGCGGACTCGAACATCCCGCAGGCGCTGCGGACGCACCTGCTGTTCGCCGAGCTGTGGTCGGCCGGTGCCGCCGACGACCCGGTGCTGCGCGGTCGGCTGGAGCAGGTCGCGGCCGGCCGGCTCGTCGGCAACGCCATCTCCGAGCGCGGCGGCGTCGTGCGCAACTCCTCCACCACGGTGCTGCACCGCGACGGGGACAGGCTGCTGCTCGAGGGCGAGAAGTTCTACTGCACCGGCACGCTCTACGCCGACCTCGTCGACGTCGTCGCGCTCGACGAGGACGGCAGCCGGGTGAGCGTGCTGGTGGAGACCTCCGCGCCCGGTGTCGAGCGGATCGACGACTGGCGCGGGTTCGGGCAGAAGCTGACCGCCAGCGGCACGACCCGGTTCACCGCGGTCGAGGTCGACCCGGCCCAGGTGCGGCCCGCGCCGACCGATGCCCACCAGCCGGTCCGGCAGGGGTTCCTGCAGCTGGTGCAGCTGGCGGCGCTGGCCGGGATCGCCCGCCGCGCCGCCGACGACGCCGCCGCCTACGTCCGCGACCGGCGCCGCAACTGGCCCTACGGCAACGCCGACCTGCCCAGGGACGACCCGCTGGTGCAGCAGGTCGTCGGGAAGGTCGACGCGGCGGCGTTCACCGTCGCCGCCGTCGTCGACGCCGCGGCCGCCTCGCTGGAGCGGGCGTTGTCCGAGCCCGGCCACGGCCCGGCCGCCGAGCTCGACGTGTACCGGGCCCAGTCGACGGTGCCGCAGCTGGTGCTGGACGCGACCTCGGAGCTGTTCGAGGTCGGCGGCGCGTCCACCGTCGACGTCGACCGGGCGCTGGACCGGCACTGGCGCAACGCGCGCACCCTCGCCGTGCACAACCCGATCGTCTACAAGCAGCAGGTGGTCGGGGCCTTCGCGCTGAACGGAACGGTGCCGGTGCTGTCGCTGTCCCCGGGCGTCGCGGGCTGAGCGGGGCTCACCGGCCGGCGCGGGCGGTGAGGGCGGCGCGCGTGGCGTCGTCGGCGGGCAGGAAGGTCTCCAGCGCCAGCTCGGCAAGGGTGACGTCGTGCGGTGCGCCGAAGGTCGAGACCACCGAGTGGAACCTCAGCGTGCCGTCGTCGGTGTCGAGGACCAGCGGCGGCAGCACGTCCGAGCCCGGCGGGGTGCAGGCAGACCCGGTGCACGTTCGGCGGCGGCCCGAGCACGGCCGGGTCGAGGCCGCTCAGCAGCGACCGACGGCGACGGCCGGATCGCGCAGGTGCACGGCTTCCTCGACGTCGTCCCCGCCCTGTAACGGGCCGGGCCGGTCAGTGGACGACCGGCCCCGACGACGGGCCGTGCGCCCAGGACGGCGGCGGGCTGGGTTCGGCCCGCCGCCGCGGGACGGCGAACGCGGCCACGGCCAGCAGCCCGGCCAGGAGCATCCCGTACTGCAGGCTCAGGAGGTAGCCGAGCCCCCGGCCCAGCACGAACGGCGCCTGCGGGTCGAACAGCGTCCACGCCGAGCCGGCCAGGAGCAGTACGGCCCCGGTCAGCGGTGCGCCCGGGGACAGGCGCGCGGCGAGCACCACCGCGCCCAGGAGCAGCCCGCCGACGAGCAGCAGGCCCGAGCCCGCGGGGACCCGGTCGAGGTCCATCCGCATCATCGACTCGTAGGCGGTGCCCATCCCCGCACCGGCGACGACCAGCGCCACCGCCGTCCCGACGAGCCCGACCAGGATCCCCACCAGGTGCCGCACGACCGCCCCCTCCGCCGACCCGGACGGATCGGAAGCTATCAGCGCTTCCCGTTCGGCAGGGCCAGTCGGTTGATCGTGCCCAGGACCTGCATGTACTGCTTCCACAGCGGCCCGGTCGTGTACTCCAGCCCGTACTCCCGGCACAGCTCCCGCACCTCGGGCGCGATCTCGGCGTAGCGGTTGCTGGGCAGGTCGGGGAACAGGTGGTGCTCGATCTGGAAGGACAGCTGGCCGGTCATCAGATGGAAGAACCGGCCGCCCTCGAGGTTGGCCGAGCCCAGCAGCTGACGGACGTACCACTCGCCGCGGCTCTCGTCCTCCAGCTGCTCCTCGGTGAACTGCACCGCGCCGGTCGGGAAGTGCCCGCAGAAGATGACCGCGTGCGACCAGACGTTGCGCACCAGGTTCGCGGTGAGGTTGCCCGCGAGCACCGGCAGGAAGAACGGCCCGGCCAGCGCGGGGAACGCGACGTAGTCCTTCAGGATCTGGCGCCCGGTCTTGCGACCGATCGACTTGACCTGCTGCCACACCCGGCTCAGCGGCTTCTCCCCCGCCACGACCTTCTCGACCTCGAGGTCGTGCAGCGCGACGCCGTACTCGAAGAACAGGCTGAGCAGGAGGTTGTACAGCGGGTTGCCCAGGTAGTACGGCGTCCACCGCTGCTCCTCGGACAGCCGCAGGATCCCGTAGCCCACGTCGCGGTCCTTGCCGACGACGTTGGTGTAGGTGTGGTGCATGTAGTTGTGCGAGTGCTTCCACTCCGCCGAGGACGAGACGTTGTCCCACTCCCAGGTCGACGAGTGGATCTTCGGGTCACGCATCCAGTCCCACTGGCCGTGCATGACGTTGTGACCGATCTCCATGTTCTCGAGGATCTTGGCGATCGAGAGCATGGCGGTCCCGGCGATCCAGGCCGGGGGCAGGACACCGGCGAACAGCAGCGCGCGGCCGCCGATCTCCAGCGCCCGCTGCTTGCGGATGACGCCGCGGATGTACTCGGCGTCCGAGGCGCCGCGCTCGGCGAGGACCCGGTCACGGATCGCGTCGAGGCGACGGCCGAGCTCCTCGATCTGCTCGGCGGTCAGGTCGGTGGTCGCGGCCACGTCCTCGCGGCGCGAGGACGGCACGAGCTCCAGCACCGGGCGCTGCGGGTGCTGCTCGCGGCCGGTCTCCTCGGGGCCGGGCTCGGCGTGCGTGGGGTTCTCCAGGACGGCGGTCATGAGGACCTCCTTCGGTCGGAGCGGGTGTGTCAGGGAAGGTCGATGCGGGCGGGCCCGCACGCGGAGTTGATGCAGGTCTGGACCAGGTCGCCGGGCTCGCCGTGCGCCTCGCCGGTGCGCAGGTCGCGCACCCGGCCCTCGCGCAGCGGCAGCACGCAGCCGAAGCAGATGCCCATCCGGCAGCCGCTGGGCATGAGCTTCCCGGCGGCCTCCCCCGCCTCGAGGAGGCTCTGGCCGGACTCGACGACGACGTCGTCGCCGCCGAGGTCGACGGTGCCGCCGGTGCCCTCGGTGGCGCGGGCCGGCGGGGTGAAGCGCTCGGCGGTGACGCCGTCCCAGGCGTCCTCCAGGGCGTCGAGCAGGCCGTCGGGGCCGCAGGCGTACACGGCCCGGTCGGCCCGGTCGGCGACGGCGGCGTCGAGGGTCGCGGGGTCGAGCCGCCCGGAGACGGCGCTGTGGCGCAGCACGACCCGCAGCGACGGGTGCCGCGCGGCGAGGCCGGCCAGCTCGGCGCGGAAGATCGTGTCCTCCGGCGTGCGGGCGCCGTGCACGAGCACGACGTCGGGCATCGTCCCGGCGCGGTCGAGCGTGCGCAGCATGCCCATCACCGGGGTGATGCCGCTGCCCGCGGTGACGAACAGCAGCTTCTCCGGGAGCGGGTCGGGCAGGACGAAACCGCCCGCCGCCTGGTCGAGCTCGACGATCGTGCCGATCGGCAGGTCGCGGACCAGGGTCGGCGACACGGCGCCGCCGTCGACCTCCTGCACGGTCACGGTGAGGTGCTCCGCGCCCTCGGGGGAGGTCAGCGAGTAGCTCCGGGTGAGCCGGACGCCGTCGACCTCGACGCCGATGCCGACGTACTGGCCGGCGCGGTGTCCGGCCCAGGCGCGCCCGGGCTCGATGGTCACCGAGACCGCACGGCCGGTCTCGCGGCGACGGGCGACGACCCGGCCGCGCAGCGACGTGGTCGACCAGAGCGGGTCGACCAGCGTCAGGAAGTCCTCGGGCAGCAGCGGGGTCGTGAGGGCGCTCGCGGCGGCCAGCAGGCCCCGGCGGCGCGTGGTCGTGCCTGGAGCGGATCGGAACATGACATCAACTGTGCACGGTCCGATGTCACATAGCAACCGGGGTCGCCTGGATCCTGTGTCACATGTCCGCCTGCTATTCTCCGTGTCATGGTCGAGGACCCGGAGTCGGCGGACTGGCGCACCATCGACGAGCTGGCGCGGTCCAGCGGTGTCACGGTGCGCAACATCCGCGCCTACCAGTCCCGGGGGCTGCTGCCCCCGCCGCAGGTCAAGGCCCGGACGGGCTACTACGGCCCCGGTCACGCGGCGCGTCTGGAGCTGATCCAGGACCTGCAGGACGAGGGCGTCAAGCTCGACACGATCAAGAAGCTGCTCGACACCACCGGTGGCTCCACCGAGCAGGTCGTGCAGTTCATCCGGACCGTCCGCGCGCTGTTCGCGCCCGAGGACCGGCAGATCGTGCACCTCGCCGAGCTCGCCGAACGGTACGAGAGCACCGACGTCGGCGTCGCCAAGCGCGGGGTCAAGATGGGCCTGCTGCGCGAGCTGGGCGACGACACCTACGAGGAGATCAGCCCGCGGCTGATGAACGCCGCCGCCGAGCTGACCGGTCTCGGCATCCCGATCACCCGCTCGCTCGACGTCGTCGAGCAGCTGCGCAAGCACGCCGACGCCGTCGCCCGGCTCTACGTCGACCTGTTCCTCGGCGAGATCTGGCAGCCCTTCGACGCCGAGGGCCGTCCCGACGACCAGTGGCCGCGCGTCTACGAGACGATCGAGCGGATGCGCCGTATCTCCGGCGAGGTCATGATCGCCGTGCTGGAGCTGGCCGTGGCCGAGCGGGTCGACGTCACCTTCGGCCGCGACATCGTGCGCAACGTGAAGACCACGAGCGCGGGCCCCACGGTCGCACCCGACGCCGCGGGGCCGTCCGCGGACGGGGCGGAGCCGTCCTGACCACCGGCGCCGGTCAGCGCCCGCGCAGCGCGCGGGAGACGACGGCCCGGGTGTCGGCGGGGTCGATGACGTCGTCGATCTCGAACACGGTCGCCACGCCGAGCGCCTTGCCGCGCTCGTAGTACCCGGCGACGAGCTCGTCGTAGCGGGCCCGCCGCGCGGTCTCGTCGGTGATCGCGGCCAGCTCGTCGCGGAAGCCGAGGCGGACCGCGCCCTCCAGCCCCATCCCGCCGAACTCGCCGGTGGGCCAGGCCACGGTCAGCACCGGTGCGTGCAGGTCACCGCCGGCCATCGCCATCGCGCCGAGGCCGTAGCCCTTGCGCAGGACGACCGTCACCAGCGGCACCGTCAGCCGTGCGCCGGCGACGAACATCGCCCCGAACCGGCGGACGGTCGCGGTGCGCTCGGCGTCCGGGCCGACCATGAACCCCGGGGTGTCGCACAGCGACACGACCGGCAGCCCGCGGGCCTGGCACAGCGTCAGGAACGCGGTGGCCTTGTCCGCGGCGTCGCCGTCGATCGCGCCACCGAGGTGCTCGGGGTCGTTGGCGATCACGCCGACGGCGCGGCCGTCGAGCCGGGCCAGTGCGGTGACCATCCCCGCGCCGAACCCGCCGCGCAGCTCGACGACGGAACCGGTGTCGCACAGGGTGTCGACGACGCGGCGGACGTCGTAGGCGCGCAGCCGGTTCTCCGAAACGAGGTGGCGCAGCAGCCGCTGGTCGGCGTGCCCGCCGGCCACCGGGTCCCCGGCGACGTGACGCAGGTACCGGCGGGCCGCGGCGGCCGCGGCCCGGTCGTCGGGCACGAGCAGGTCGACCACGCCGTTCGCCCACTGCACCGGCATCGGTCCGACGTCACCGGGTGCGACGACGCCGAGCCCGCCGCCCTCGATCATCGCCGGGCCGCCCATGCCCAGGCTGCTGCCCTCGGTCGCGACGATCAGCTCGCAGGCCCCGGCGAGGGCCGCGTTGCCGGCGAAGCAGTAGCCGGCGACGACCGCGACGGTCGGGACCCGGTCGCGCAGGCGGGCGAACAGCCGGAAGGTCGGCACGTCGAGCTGGGTGACGGCGGAGGTGTCGGTGTCCCCCGGCCGGCCGCCGCCGCCCTCGGCGAACACGACGACCGGCAGCCGGTCGCGCTCGGCGAGCTCGAGGAGCCGGTCGGTCTTGCGGTGGTTGAGCACGCCCTGGGTGCCGGCGAGCACGGTGTAGTCGTAGGCCAGCACGGCGACCGGGCGTCCGCCGACGGTCCCGGTGCCGGTGACGATCCCGTCGGCGGGGGTGCGGGCGACGAGCTCGGCGGTGCTGCGACGGGCCCGCTGCGCCGCCAGGGTCAGCGCGCCGTACTCGACGAGGCTGTCGGGGTCGAGCAGGTCGGCGACGTTCTCCCGGGCGGTGCGCCGCCCCGCCGACCGCCGGCGTGCGACGGCGGCGGGCCGGCCGGCGTCGAGCCCGCCGTGGCGGCGGTCGCGGACCTCGGCCAGGTCGGGCCGGATCCGGTCGGGGTCGAGGTCCTCGGTACGGCCGGGGGCGTCCGCGGCGTCGGCGTCGGCGAGGACGGCGAGCAGCTCCCCCGCCTCGACCGCGTCCCCGACGGCGACGACGACCGTCTCCACCCGGGCCGGCCGCTCCGCGGTGACCGGGTGCTCCATCTTCATCGACTCGAGGACGACGACCTCGCCGCCCGCGGCGACGACCTGCCCGGCCCGGGTGGGCAGCGCCACGACGACGCCGGGCCGGGACGCGCGCACGGCGGTCCGGTCCGCGGGGACCTCGACCGCCGGGCCCGGCGCCGATCCGTTCCCGGCGGCGTCACCGGCCGCAGACGCACCGGGCGCCGGCGCACCGGTCGCGGGAAGCACGGTCTCGCGGGGCGCCGCGGCCAGCTCGGCCAGGTGCCTGTCGACGAAGGTGGTGTCCAGGGTCCCGTCGACCAGCTCGGGGCGGGCGAGGACGGCCTGCAGCAGCCCCAGGGTGACCGCGACGCCGGCCACGTCGAACCCGGCGAGGGCACGCCGGGTGGCGGCGGCCGCGGCCTCCGGCGTCGCCCCGCGGGCGACGACCTTGGCCAGCAGCGGGTCGTAGCGCGGCCCGACCCGGTACCCGGCGTAGCCGTGGGTGTCGACGCGGACCCCGCGCCCGGCGGGCGGCTGGAAGCGGGTCAGGGTCCCGGCGGCCGGGACGAGGGTCCCGTCCTGCCCGACGGTCTCGGTCGTCACCCGGGCCTGCACCGCGGCCCCGCGCGGCGCGGGCGGGGCGACGAGGCCGAGGTCGGCGAGCCGGGCGCCGTAGGCGACCCGCAGCCCCAGCTCGACGAGGTCGAGGCCGGTGGTCTCCTCGGTGACGGTGTGCTCGACCTGGATCCGCGGGTTGACCTCCAGGAAAGCGATCTCCTGCCCGGCGAGCAGGAACTCGACGGTGGCGAGGCCGCGGTAGCCGTCGCACAGGCGCAGCGCGGCCTCGTGCAGCCGTGTGCGCACCGGGGCGGGCACGGCGGGGGCGGGCGCGATCTCGACGAGCTTCTGCCGGCGGCGCTGCGCGGAGCAGTCCCGGTCCCCCAGCACGACGGCGCCGGTGCCGTCACCGAGGACCTGCACCTCGACGTGCCGGGCGGCCGGCAGGAGGCGTTCGACCTGCACCGCACCGTCGCCGAACGCGGCGAGCGCCTCGGACGAGCAGCGGGCGACGGCGTCGTCGAGGTCGGCCGGGTCGGTGACCGGGCGCATCCCGCGCCCGCCGCCGCCGGAGCGGGCCTTGACCATGACGGCGCCGCCGGGGCCGAGGCGGGACAGCAGCGCGGCGCCGTCGGCGGGTTCGACGGCCTCCAGCACCGGTACGCCGAGCGCGCCCGCGTGGTCGCGGGCGGCGGCCTTGTCCCCGAACAGCTCCAGCGTCCGCGGCGACGGCCCGACGAACACCACGCCGGCGTCCGCGCAGGCCCGGGCCAGCGCCGGGCTCTCGGAGGCGAACCCGTAGCCGGGGTGCAGCGCACCGGCCCCGCCGTCGACGGCGGCCCGCACCAGCGCATCGACGTCGAGGTAGGCGGCGGCGCCGGTGCCGGGCAGCGCGACGGCGGCGTCGGCGCGGGCGACGTGCGCGCAGGCGGCGTCGTCGGCCGCGTGCACGGCGACCGTGCGCACGCCCAGCGCCGACGCCGTCTCCATGATCCGGACCGCGATCTCGGCGCGGTTGGCGACGAGCAGCGCCCCGGGGAGCGTAGGACTCAGGACAGCAGGCCCGCGGCCCGCAGCGCGGCGCGGACGTCCTCGTGGTGCCACTCGTCCAGCGGCACCAGCGGCAGCCGGATCCCGCCGGGCATGAGCCCCAGCTCGGCCAGCGCCCACTTCACCGGGATCGGGTTCGGCTCGGAGAACAGCGCCGCGTGCAGGCCCGCGAGGTCGGCGTCGAGCGCGGAGGCGGTCTCGGCGTCACCGGCGACGGCGGCCTTGCACATCCGGGCCATCGTCTCGGGGGCGACGTTCGCCGTCACCGAGATGTCGCCGTGGAACCCGGCGAGCATCGACGCGCGGGCGGTGCCGTCGTCACCGGAGTACAGCGCGAAGTCGTCCAGGCCCAGCGCGACGAGCTCGCGGACCCGGTCCAGGTCGCCCTTGGCCTCCTTGAGACCGACGATGTTCGGGATCTCCGCCAGCCGGGCCACCGTCGACGGCAGCATGTCGCAGGCCGTGCGGCCCGGGACGTTGTAGAGGTACTGCGGGATGTCGACGGTCTCGGCGATCCGCTTGAAGTGCTGGTAGAGGCCCTCCTGCGGGGGCTTGTTGTAGTACGGCGTCACGAGCAGCGCGCCGTCGGCGCCGGCCGCCCGCGCGGCGCGGGTCAGGTGGATCGCCTCGGCGGTGGAGTTCGCCCCGGTGCCGGCGATGACCGGGACCCGGCCGTTCGCGACCTCGATGGTGCGCCGCATGACCTCGGTGTGCTCGAGCACCGACAGCGTGGACGACTCGCCGGTCGTGCCGACCGAGACGATCGCCGCGGTGCCCGCGTCGACCTGCCGCTCGACGAGCTCGCCGAGGGCCGTGTGGTCGACCTCGCCGCTGTCGTGCATCGGGGTCACGATCGCGACGATGCTTCCGGTGATCATGCCGGGCCTCCCTGGTACCGCTGCTCCTGCCGGTGCGACCGTAGCAAGCGGGACCGACGTCCCGGTGCGGGTTTCCTCTCAGCCGCCGGCTCAGCCCAGGGCCAGCCGGGCGGGCTGGACCGACCGCGTGATCCGGCGCACCGCCTGCACCGCGATCGCCCCGGCCGCGACCGTCGCGACCAGGGTGACGGCGATCGGCCGGTCGCCCGCCACGATGCCGATCAGCGCCCAGCACAGCGCTCCGGCGAAGCCCGCGAACCCGGCGGTGGAACCGACGACCGACAGCACGACCGCGGTGAGGATCACGAGCAGCAGGATGGCCGCGACCTGCGGGAGCACCCCGTCGGACGGCAGCCCGACCGCGACGCCGGCCGCCATCAGACCCAGCACCAGCGCGGCCGAGGCCCAGCCGAGGTAGATGGCCAGCGGCAGCCGCATCGCCAGCCGTTCCGCCCAGCCGTCGGCGACGCCGCGGGACAGCCGTCCGTAGACGACACCGAGCGCGACGACGAGCAGGACCAGCAGCACCTCGGCGGTGACCACCCAGCGGTTCGAGAAGGCCGCGATCCACAGCGGGTTGAGCACCGCGGTCGCCGCGACCCACCAGCCGACGCGGCGGTGCACCTCGCGGCCGCGCTGGCCGGGCAGCAGGGCGTAGCCGGCGTAGACCAGCACGCCCAGGTAGATCAGCCCCCAGATCGAGAACGCCCAGCCCGCGGCCAGCAGCGGGGTGTCGTAGTCGCGCGCGACGGCGCCGATCCCCGACCCCCCGAACGCCGACACGAGCACCTGCAGGATCGCCAGGACCGCCACGACGACTCCACGGACCAGGTCCGCGGTCGTCGGGCGCGGGGTGAGCACGGTCATGGCCCACATGGTGGACCGCGGGGACGCCCTCTGCCATCCGGCCGTCGGGGGGAATCGATCTTCCCGCGGGCCGGGGGTCAGCCGAGCGGCAGGAAGAACAGGTGGACGTCGCGCGCGTCCTCCGGGGAGAGCAGCACCCCGCCGGGCAGCCTGCCGTACTCGACGAAGCCGCGGGCGGCGTAGAACGCGGGCAGCGGGGTGCCGCCGCGGGCGCCGAGGGTCAGCATCGCCAGGCCCGTCTCCCGGGCGTGGGTGACGGCGGCGTCGAGCAGGACCGTACCGAGACCACGTCCCTGCAGGTCCGGGTGCACCATGAGGCGCTGCACGTCCGCGCGGTGCGCGGCGATGCCGGTGCCCGGGACCAGGAAGACCGTGCCCAGCGGGGCGGTGTCCTCCCCCAGCACGAACATCAGGGACGCGCCGGACCGGGCGGCGTCGACGGTCTCGACCGCCAGCGCGCGGACCTCGTCCGGGTCGGCGCCGGGCACGAAGTCCACGGCGCCGCCGGCCTCGGTCACGGCGATCCAGAGATCACCGAGCGCGGCGGCGGCGCCGGGGCGGGGGTCGACGACCCGGCGGACGGCCGGGACGCCTGCGGTCACAGGTTCGGGAACCAGAGCTTGATCTCCCGGTCGGCCGACTCCGGGGAGTCCGAGCCGTGCACCAGGTTGGAACCGGTCTCCAGGGCGAGGTCGCCACGGATGCTGCCGGGGGTGGCCTTCTCCACCGGGTCGGTGCCGCCGGCGATCTGCCGCCAGGCGGCGATGGCGCGGGGGCCCTCGACGACCGCGGCCAGGACCGGGCCGGAGGTGATGAACGACAGCAGCTCCTCGAAGAAGGGCTTGCCGTCGTGCTCGGCGTAGTGCTGGGCGGCCAGCTCACGGTCCACCGTGCGCAGGTCGAGGGCCACCAGGCCGAGGCCCTTGCGCTCGATGCGCGAGACGACCTCACCGACGAGCTTGCGCGCGACGCCGTCGGGCTTGACCAGGACGAGAGTGCGTTCAGTCACGCGCGACAGGGTAGCGACGACCCACCGGGGGTCCGGCACCCACCGTCACGAGTGCGCCCGGACCGCCGTGTGTCAGTCCTGCTGCTGCGACGGCAGCGTCCCCGCCGCCATCCGGCGGGCCACCTCGCGCCGCATCCAGACCAGGACCGCCCACACGAGGATGAACACCACCGCGACCACGACCAGCGAGGACAGGAACACCAGCGCCGCGACGAGCAGCGCCCCCTGCAGCACCAGTGCCGCGGTGAGCCCCCACGGCCGCCGCTGCACCCCGGACGCCAGGATCATGGCGACGGCGATGCCCGCCACCACCCCGAAGCCGAGCGCGGTCGACCCGGTGCCGAAGCGCGGGAGCACCAGCAGCGCCAGGAGGACGACGATCGCCTCCAGGATCAGCGTCGCGGCGAACACGCCGCGGGCACCCTTCATGGGGTCGGTGGGCGGCGGCCGCACACCCTCGGGCACACCCGGCACGTCGCTCACTCCGGTTCCTTCCCGAACAGCGCCCGCGCCTCGCCGACGGTGACGACCGACCCGGTGACGACGACGCCGACCCCGGACCCGCCCGCCTCCTCGGCGATCTCACGGGCCTGCTCGACGGCCTCGGCCAGCGACGGCTCGACACTGACCCGCTCGGAGCCGAACACCTCGGCGGCGAGCGCGCCGAGCTCGTCGGGGTCCATCGCGCGGGGCGAGGAGTTGGTGGTGACGACGACCTCGTGCAGCGCCGGCTGCAGCCCCTCCAGGATGCCGCGGGCGTCCTTGCCCTGCAGCACCCCGATCACGCCGACGAGCCGGGTGAAGCGGAACTCCGAGCCCAGCGCGCCCGCGAGCGCGGTGGCGCCGGCCGGGTTGTGCGCGGCGTCGAGCAGCACGGTCGGCCGGTCCGGCCCGCCCTCGACGGGCTCGAGCCGCCCGGGTGAGCGGACCGAGGCGAACGCGGCGCGGACCGCGTCGGGGTCGAGGGGCTGCGCGGTACCGGCGCCGACCAGTGCCTCGGCCGCGGCCAGTGCGACCGCCGCGTTCGACGCCTGGTGCTCGCCGTGCAGCGGCAGGAAGATCTCGTCGTAGCGGCCGGACAGACCCTGCAGCTCCAGGCGCTGCCCGCCGACGGCGAGCTCCCGCTCCACGACGCCGAACTCGGCGCCCTCCCGGGCGACCTGTGCGCCGACCTCGGCGCAGCGCTCCAGGAGGACCTCGGCGACCCGCTTGTCCTGGGCCGCGAGGACGGCGACCGACCCCTCCTTGATGATCCCGGCCTTCTCGCGGGCGATGTCGGTGATGTCGTCGCCGAGGTACTCGGCGTGGTCGAGCCCGACCGGCAGGACCACCGCCACGTTCCCGTCGGCGACGTTCGTGGCGTCCCAGCGCCCGCCGAGCCCGACCTCGACGACCGCGGCCTCGACCGGGGCGTCGGAGAACGCCGCGAAGGCCATCGCGGTGAGCACCTCGAACTTGCTCAGCGCGGGCGCGTCGCCGCGCTCGGCGTCGACGAGCTCGACCAGCGGCTCGACCTCGCGGTAGGCCGCGACGTAGCGCTCGGGGGTGACCGGGCGGTTGTCCAGGTTGATCCGCTCGGTGGCGCGCTGCAGGTGCGGGCTGGTGTAGCGCCCGGTCCGCAGCCCGATCTCGGTGAGCAGCGCGTCGACCATCCGGGAGGTGGAGGTCTTGCCGTTGGTGCCGGTCAGGTGCACGACCGGGTAGCCGCGCTGCGGGTCGCCCAGCGCGTCGCACAGCGCCTGCATGCGCTCCAGCGACGGCTCCATCACCGACTCCGGCCAGCGCCGGTCCAGCGCCGCGTCGACGGCGAGGAACTCGGCGTAGCCGGTCACCGTGGACTGGGCCGGGACGACGTCGGGGTCTCCCCCGCCGCGGATCTCGTCCAGGACGGCCGCGATCAGGGCCTCCTGGGTGTCCTCCGGTGCCGCGGCGGACGCCTCGGGGTCCTCGGAGCGGTCCTCGCCACCGGGCTCGTCGTCCTGCTGCTGCTCGGCGTCGCCGCCGGACGGCTCACCGTCGGGCGAGTCGCCGAACCCGCCCTCGGCCCACCGGTCGCCGCCGTAGGTCGGCGAGTCGGCCTCGGTGAAGTCGTCGAACTCGTCGTACTCCTTCGCCACGGCGGGATCAGGCCTCCGGGAGCGCGGCGAGCCGCGCGGTGATGCGGTCGATGTCGGCGACGGCGGTCGCGTGCCGGGCACGGATCCCGTCGACGACCTCGGCCGGTGCCTTCTCGGTGAACTTGGGGTTGGTCAGCTTCTTGTCCGCCTGGTCGCGCTCCTTCTCGGCGACGGCGAGGTCCTTGCCGAGCCGGGCCCGCTCGGCGGCGACGTCGATCGCCCCCGAGGTGTCCAGCTCGACGGTGACCGGACCGCCGGAGGTGGCGACCTCGAAGCTCGCGGTGGCGGCGAAGTCGTCACCGGCCGGGTCGAGCCGGTTGAGGAAGCGCAGCGCGCGCTCGTGCGCGGCCAGCCCGGCGGCGTCGAGGCCGGTGAGGCGGGCGGCGACGGCCTTGCGGTCGGGCAGCCCCTGCTCGGTGCGGAACCGGCGGACCTCGGTGATGACCTTCTGCGCGTCGGCGACCCGGGCCGTGGCGGCCGCGTCGACCGGCGCGCCGGTGCCCTCGGCCGTCGGCCAGGCCGCGGTCACGACTGTCTCGCCGCCGGTCAGCGCGGTCCACAGCGCCTCGGTGACGAACGGCGCGATCGGGTGCAGCATCCGCAGCAGCGCGTCGAGGACGTGCCCGAGGACGGCCCGGGTGCCCGGCTCGGTGGCCGGGTCGTCGAGCTGGGTCTTGCAGAGCTCGACGTACCAGTCGGCCAGCTCGTCCCAGGCGAAGTGGTAGAGCCCCTCGGTCGCCTTGGCGAACTGGTAGCCGTCGAGCAGCTCGTCGGTCTGCGCGCGGACCTCCGCGAGCCGGCCCAGGATCCAGCGGTCGGCGTCGGTCCGGTCGGCGTGCGCGGGCAGCGGCAGGCTCGCGTCCGCGCCCTTGGCCAGGGCGAACCGGGTGATGTTCCAGAGCTTCGTGGTGAAGTTCCGGGACCCGGCGACCCACTCCTCCGACAGCGACATGTCGGTGCCGGGGTTGGAGCCGCGGGCGATGGTGAACCGGAGCGCGTCCGCGCCGTAGGAGTCGATCAGCGCCAGCGGGTCGATGACGTTGCCCTTGGACTTCGACATCTTCTTGCCGTGCTCGTCGCGGATGAGCCCGTGCAGGTAGACGTCGCGGAACGGGGCCTTCCCCATCACGTAGGTCCCGAACATCATCATCCGGACGACCCAGAAGAACAGGATGTCGTAGCCGGTGACCAGGACCGAGTTCGGGTAGTAGCGCTCCAGGTCCGGGGTCTCGTCCGGCCAGCCGAGCGTGGAGAACGGCCACAGCCCGGAGGAGAACCACGTGTCGAGGACGTCGGGGTCCTGACGCCAGCCCTCGCCCGACGGCGGCTGCTCGTCCGGTCCGACGCAGACGACCTCGCCGGCCGGGCCGTACCAGACCGGGATGCGGTGCCCCCACCAGAGCTGACGGCTGATGGTCCAGTCGTGCATGTTGTCGACCCAGTCGAAGTACCGCTTGGCCTGCTCCTTCGGGTGCAGGACGGTCTCGCCGGAGCGGACGGCGTCGCCCGCGGACCGGGCGAGCGGCTCGACCTTGACGAACCACTGCAGGCTCAGCCGCGGCTCGATCGGGACGCCGGTGCGCGAGTCGTGCCCGACCGAGTGCAGGTAGGGGCGCTTCTCGGCGACGATCCGGCCCTGCGCGCGCAGCTCCTCGCGGATCGCGACGCGCGCCTCGAAGCGGTCCATGCCGTCGAAGCGGGTGCCGGTCCCGGCGATGGTGCCGGCCTCGTCCATGATCGTCGGCATCGGCAGGTCGTGGCGGCGGCCCAGCTCGAAGTCGTTCGGGTCGTGCGCCGGGGTGATCTTGACGGCGCCCGAGCCGAACTCGGGGTCGACGTAGTCGTCGGCGACGACCGGGATCCGACGGCCGGTGATCGGCATCTCGATCTCGGTGCCGACCAGGTGCGCGTAGCGCTCGTCGTCGGGGTGGACGGCGACCGCGGTGTCACCGAGCATCGTCTCGACCCGGGTGGTCGCGACGACGAGCGAGGCGTCCCCGTCGCCGTAGCGCATCGAGACCAGCTCGCCCTCGGTCTCGATGTGGTCGACCTCGATGTCGGAGATCGCCGAGCGCAGCGCCGGGGACCAGTTGACCAGGCGCTCGGCCCGGTAGATCAGTCCGTCGTCGAACATCTTCTTGAAGACGGTGGCGACGGCGCGGGACAGGCCCTCGTCGAGGGTGAAGCGCTCGCGGGACCAGTCGACGCCGTCGCCCAGGCGCTCCATCTGCCCGAGGATCGAGCCGCCGGACTCGGCCTTCCACTGCCAGACCTTCTCGACGAACGCCGCACGGCCGATCGCGTGCCGGTCCGGCTCGCCCGCGGCCGCCATCCGCCGCTCGACGACCGACTGGGTCGCGATGCCGGCGTGGTCCATCCCGGGCAGCCACAGCGCGTCACGGCCCTGCATGCGGGCGCGCCGGGTCAGCACGTCGATGAGCGTGTGGTCCATCGCGTGGCCCAGGTGCAGGCTGCCGGTGACGTTCGGCGGCGGGATGACGATGCAGAACGGGTCCTTGTCCGACGACGGGTCGGCCCGGAAGTACCCGGCGTCGACCCAGCGGCGGTACATGTCGCCCTCTACCTCGCCCGGGGTCCACTTGGCGGGCAGGTCGGCGGTACGCGCTGGCAGGGTCTCGGTCACATGTCAAGTCTACGAGTCGACACCGACACGTTTCCCGGCCCCCGGACCCGCGCGCTCAGGACCGGAAGTGCGCCTTGGGGATGACCCCGTGCACCCCGACGGTCCGGTCCACCACCTGCGAGACCGCGAAGTCCGCCGCCGCGGAGAGGTAGGCGTAGGCCGTCGCCCGGTCCATGCCCCGGTCCTCCTGCAGGAAGTCGAGCGCGTTGACCACGGCCCGGCGCATCGCGACGTCCAGGTCGCCCTGCTGCCCGCCGATGCTCCCGTCCGGGTCGGAGAGCCCGATGGGCACCCAGGCGTCCGGGGTCTCGCCGAACGGGTGGCCGAAGGCCACCGACGGCGCCGTGCCCTCCCCCGGCCGGCACACGGTGAGCCGGAACGTGGCACGCAGCGAGCCCTCCAGCGCGGTCAGGGCGACCTCCCCGTCACCCATCGCCAGGTGCGGGTCGCCGACGTGGAACAGCGCCCCCTCCGCGCGGACCGGCAGGTAGAACGCCGAGTCCGGGCCGAGCAGCCGGATGTCGATGTTGCCGCCGCCCAGGGTCGGCGGGATCGAGTTCAGCGCCGGGGCGTTCTCCGCGGCGGCCGCGGCGTGGGCCACCCCCATGGTGCCCATGAAGGGCCGCAGCCCGAACGACACCTCCTGCCCCTCGCCGAACGCCAGGTAGCCCTCGGGGCCGTCCGCCCCGTCGCGGACCGGGGTGAACACCGAGACGTTGCCGTAGCGCGCGGGGTCGCCGGTGGCGCGCCCGTCGGTGGCCGGCGGGGGCATGACCTCGTCGAGGGCGATCCCGGCGGGCGGCGCGCCGGACGCGGTGCGCCCGAGCGCCCCCTTCCCGTGCCTGCTGGAGACGACGCCGTAGGGCACCCGGGGCACCGCGGACAGGGTCTCGACCTTCAGGACGTCGCCGGGGCGCGCCCCCTCGACGAACACCGGCCCGGTGATGACGTGCGGGCCGTCGGCGTCGAAGTCGCGCGGCGTGCGCCGGTAGTCCCGGGCGACCGCGACGGCGTCGGAGAGCACACCGTCGGCCGCCACCCCGTGGCGCCCGAACCAGGCGACCGGGTCCCGGCCCTGGTCCTCCAGGATGCCCTCGTGGGAGACGGTCTCGATGGTGACCGTCTGCCCCGACCGCATCGTCAGCACCGGCGCGGCCCCGATCGCCGGGACGTAGCCCCAGCGCACGTCGGCCGGGTCGGACCCGAGGTAGTGGTCGCCGGGGATGTCGCCCGCACCGGGCTGCAGCGGACCGTCCGGCAGCGCGGCCGCGACGGACCCGGGGGCGGCGGACGTGCCGCAGCCGGCCAGCCCTCCGGCCGCGGTGACGGCGGCGGCCGCGCGGAGGAAGTCGCGCCGGCCGAGCGCGGCGAGCAGCGGGCGGGGATCGGGGGAGCCATGTCCCCACCCTCACCCGCGTCCGTTACGTCCGGATCACCGCTCGTTTACGCCCGGCCCGCGGGCAGCAGCAGGCACCACGGCCGCGGCCACCCCAGCACCCCGCCGACGGCCGCCGGGTCGCCCCGCCGGAGCAACGCCGGGTCGAACGCCCGCACCCGGCCGGAGCCGGGCTCGTAGACGCGCCACCGGCCGTCGGCGTCGACGCCCAGGACCAGCACCCAGTGCCGCGGCAGCCACCGGGACCCGACCAGCAGCGGAACCGGGCCGACGGCGGCGGGCACCGCGGCGAGCGCGTCGCGGGTCGCCGGGCGGATCCGGAACGGTCCCGCGGCGGGTGCGTGCCGGCGCAGCCACGCCCGCATCCCCCACGGCGTCGTCCCCAGGGCGCGCGGCCAGAGCCGGTTGGCCTGGCGGTGCGCGGTCCGCTGGGCGGCGGCGAACCGGTCCGCCACCACGCCGGGCCACCCCGAGCCGGCCAGCACCGCGGTCACCACCAGCACCGAGGGTCCGCACGTGACACCGTCGACCTGGCGGCCGAGCAGGGTGCCGGGTGTGAGCTCGTCCATGGCGGACACCCTCCCCCGGCGGCGCGCGGCGCGGCACCCCCGGGCGGGTCCGTGGGACCGCCGGGCGGCGGCTACGGCTGCCTGCCGGCACGGCCCGGCGGTGGGCGCGTGTGGTCACGGCCGGTCCGGGCGGACACGACCCGGTGTCGCCCGGGTGGTCGGGCGGGTTTCCGGCCTAGGCTCGGCGACATGCCCGTTCTCTCACCCGAGGTCGTCGAGTTCCTGAACCACGGCACCCGGACCGGAATGCTCGGCTGGACGGCGAAGGACGGGCGCCCGCTCGTCGCGCCGGTCTGGTTCCTCGTCGAGGACGACACGATCGTCTTCGACACCGGGGCGGACACCGCGAAGGGACGGGCGATCGTCCGCGACCCGCGGGTCGTGCTCACCGCCGACCTGCCCGCACCGCCGTACGCCTTCGTGCAGGTGCAGGGTGTCGCCGAGATCAGCACGGACCCCGACGAGCTCCTGCGCACCGCGACCGCGCTCGGAGGCCGCTACATGGGCGCCGACCGGGCCGAGGAGTTCGGCCGGCGCAACGGCGTGCCCGGCGAGCTCGTCGTCCGGATCCGCCCGACGAAGGTGGTCGCCCACCTCGACATGACGGCGTGATCGGTTGACCTGAAGTCCGGTTCACCGTCCACCGTCGCGGCGGGCGATGAGTTCGGCCGTCGGCGTCGGTCCATCACCCCGAGAGGACGGTGGACCATGACGCAGCTCGACCTCCGGCACGGCACGCAACGGGTCTTCGCGCACCTGCTGGTGAGCACCCTGGTCGTGTCGGTCGTGAACTTCACGGTGTGGTTCGCCGTGACGTTCTGGGTGTTCCTGGAGACGGGGTCGGTCGCGGCGACCGGCATCATCGCCGGGATCTTCCTGGTGGCGACGGCGCTGACCGGGATCCCGTTCGGCGGGGTCGTGGACCGGTTCGGCAAGCGCGCGGTCATGCAGGTCTCGGCGGCGGTGTCCGCCGTGGTCTACGCGCTGTGTCTGGCCCTGCTGCTGCTCGCCCCCGACGGGGCGTTCCGCGACCCGACGGGCCCGTTGCTGTGGACGCTGGTCGTCGCGCTGATGCTGGGGGTGATCGCCGGGAACCTGCGCACGATCGCGCTCCCGACCCTGGTCACCCTGCTCGTCCCGGCCGCGGTCCGGGACCGCGCCAACGGACTGGTCGGGACCGCGACCGGGGTGAGCTTCCTGGTCACCTCGGTCGCGTCCGGGCTGCTCGTCGCGGTGGACGGGATGCGGTCGGTGCTCGTCGCCGCCCTCGTCGTGCTGGTCGTGTCGCTGGTGCATCTGTCACGGGTCCGGATCCCGGCCGTGCCCGCACCGGCCGGCCCGGCCGTCCCCGTGACCGTCGAGGAGCGGGGCGGCCTCGACCTGCGCGGCACCGTCCGGCTCGTCGCGGGTGTGCCGGGGCTGCCCGCACTGATCGTGTTCTCCTGTGTGAACAACCTGCTCGGCGGGGCGTTCATGGCGCTGATGGACCCCTACGGCCTGTCGATGATGTCGGTCGCGGCCTGGGGGCTGCTGTGGGGCGTGCTGTCCGCCGGGGTGATCGTCGGCGGGCTCCTCGTCGCCCGGATCGGGCTGGGCAGCCGCCCGGTCCGGTCGTTGCTGCTGGTCAACGCCGTGCTCTGGGCCTCGACGATGCTGTTCCCGCTGCAGGCCTCGATCCTGCTGCTCACGCTCGGCATGGCGGTGTTCATGCTGCTCATGCCGTTCGCCGAGGCCGCCGAGCAGACCGTGCTGCAGCGGGTCGTGCCCTACGGGCGGCAGGGCCGGGTCTTCGGGTTCGCGCAGAGCGTGGAGCAGGCCGCGTCGCCGCTGACCGCGTTCCTGCTGGCCCCGTTCACCGAGCTGGTGATGGTTCCCTACATGAGCGACGGCGGCGCCGGTGCGGCCGCGATCGGCTCCTGGTTCGGCACCGGCACCGCCCGCGCGATCGCCCTGGTGTTCGTGGTCTGCGGCGCCCTGGGCGTGGTGCTGACCCTGGCCGCCCTGGCGAGCCGCCCCTACCGTCGCCTGTCCGCCGCCTACGCGACCGCGCCCACCGGGTCCGTCACCCCCGCCGCGGAGGCCGCCGTGGCCGTGACCACCACCCCCGTCCCCGGACCGGCCACCGCCGCCCGGCTCCCCGCGGAGCCGGACTCCGCACCCCGGCGCTGACCCGGGCGTGGGCACCCGGCCGTCGCCTGGATCCACACCCCCTGGCGGGCTCCCACACCCGTCGCGACAGGTGTGGGTGCCCGCCGGAGGGTGTGGGCGCGGCCGGAGGAGCCGTCGCACCCCGGCCGGGGTCGTCGCACCCGCCGCGGAGGGTGCGACGACCCCCGCAGGGGTGCGGCGGGCCGCCGGTGACCGCCACGGGGGCTCCGGGCGCGGGGGCCGCGTACGCGGGTCGTCAGGTCCGGCGCAGGGTGGTGGTCCAGAGGGAGGCGCCGGCCTGGTCGCGCAGGTGGACCTCCAGGGTCGTCCCGTCGGGGGCGACGTCGAGCTCCCCGAAGTGCTGGAACCCCTCCAGCGGGCTCGCGCCCTGCCGGGACGGTCCGCGCACGAACTCCGCCCGCGGACCGAAGGTCGGGTCGAGCTCGTTCGGACCGAAGGCACCGGCGTGCAGCGGGCCGGACACGAACTCCCAGAACGGGTCGAAGTCGGTGAACGCGGCGCGCTCCGGGGCGTAGTGGTGGGCGGCGGTGTAGTGCACGTCCGCGGTCACCCAGACCACGTTGCGGACCCTCCGCCGGCGAATGCCGGCCAGCACCCCGGCGATCTCGGACTCCCGTCCGCTCGGCGGACCGGGCACCCCGTTGGCCACGGCCTCCCAGGCGGTGTCGCCGTCGGGCACCAGCACGCCGATCGGCATGTCCGAGGCGACGATCTTCCAGGTCGCCCGCGACGACGCGAGCGCGTCGACGAGCCAGCGGGCCTGGGCCTCCCCCAGGATCCGCTCGCCGCGGCCGGTGTTGGCGGAGTTCGCGCCGCGGTAGGTGCGCATGTCCAGCACGAACACCTCGACGTGCGGGCCGAACGGCACCCGCCGGTACACCCGTCCGTCGACGGCGGTGCGTGGGTCGACCGGCTGCCACTCGTGGAACGCGCGGAACCCGCGGGCCGCGAGCACGTCCACCCGCTTCTCGGTGTAGCGCTCCCCCACCTCGCCGGTGAGGATCTCCCCCGGGTACCAGTTGTTGGTGACCTCGTGGTCGTCCCACTGCACGATCTGACCGACCGAGGCGGCGAACCGGCGCAGGTTGTCGTCGCGCAGGTTGTAGGCGAACTGGCCGCGGAACTCGGTCAGGGTCTCGGCGACCTTCGCCTTCTCGGGCGTCATCTCGTTGCGCCACACCCGGCCGTCGGGCAGCGTGACGGTCTCGGTGAGCGGGCCGTCGGCGTAGACGGTGTCGCCGGAGTGCAGGAACAGGTCGGGGTCGCGGTCGGCCATCGCGGAGAAGATCCGCATGCCGCCGGTGGCGCGGTCGATGCCCCAGCCCTGCCCGACGACGTCGCCGGACCACTGGATCCGCACCGGCTCGCCGCGCCCGGGGACCGCCCGGAAGGAGCCGGTCAGCGGCGCGCTCGCGGGACCGCCGTCGAGCGGCTCGGCGACGACGCGGTAGTGCACCCGCCCCCGCGTCGCCGGGACCCGCAGCTTCCCGGTGAGGTCGGTGTCCGGGGTCAGCACCGGGCCGGGGACCCGCAGCGCCCGCCGGAAGTCCGGCGAGCCCGCGACCTCCACGACCATCCGCGACGGCCGGTCGGCGCGGGTCCAGACGAGCCCGGAGCCGGGCCGGACGTCACCGGCGGCGACGCCGTGGGTCAGGACCGGCCGGCCGGAGCGCATCAGGGCGGGTGCGGCCGCACCCGTCCCCGGCAGGGCGAGGGCCGCGGCGCCGGCGAGACCGCCGGCGGCCGCGGTGCGGAACAGGGAGCGTCGGGAGAGAACCACGCCCGCCGTTCTCACCCGGACGAGTGACCATGAACCGGACCGTACGGGTGAACGGCGGGCGAAGACTCAGCCGAACAGGGCGGGGATCTTCAGGACGAGCTCGTACAGCCCGTAGGCGAACGGGACGCCGACCCACACCCAGGCCAGGACGGCCCCGATCCACTGCACCGGCCCCCAGGTCGACGACCCGCCGGTCTCGGCAACGCTGCTCACGCGGTCTCCTTCTGCCGTGTCGAGCCCGGCGCGGCCGCCGCGACGGTGGGCTCGTGGAACTTCCCGTCGACCGGGCGGATCAGCTCGTTGCAGACGAACGCGATGACCAGCAACACGATCATGATGATGAACGCGGTCGTGTAGCGGGCCGGTCCCTCGACACCGGCGTCGATCCGCGCGTCGGCGATCGCGTTGACGATCAGCGGACCGAGGACGCCCGCGGTGGACCACGCCGTCAGCAGGCGGCCGTGGATCGCGCCGACCTGGTAGGTGCCGAACAGGTCCCGCAGGTACGCCGGGACGGTGGCGAACCCGGCGCCGTAGAACGACAGGATCAGCACCGCGGCGACGATGAACAGCGCCCGCGACTGGTTCGGGATCAGCGTGATCAGCAGGTACAGCAGCGCGCCGACGCCCAGGTAGATGCGGTACATGTTCTTGCGACCCAGCACGTCCGACAGCGACGACCAGGCGATGCGCCCGGCCGAGTTCGCCAGCGACAGGATCGCGACGAACCCGCCCGCCGCCGCGGCGAGGGTGGCCGTGGCCCCGTTCTCCGCGAAGAAGTCCTGGAAGATCGGCGAGGCCCGTTCCAGGATGCCGATGCCCGCGGTGACGTTGAAGCACAGCACGACCCACAGCAGCCAGAACTGCGGCGTGCGGATCGCGTTGTTCGCCGAGACGTTGCCGGTCGAGATCATCCCGCTCTTCTTGGCCGTCGACGGGTCCCAGCCCGGCGGCGTCCAGCCCTCGGCGGGCACCCGGATGAGGATCCAGCCGACCGACATGAAGACGAGGTAGATCAGGCCCATCGTGAGGAACGTGGACCCGATGCCGGCCGAGGTGGCCCCGTCACCGGACCCGCCGAACGCCGACAGCAGCGAGTTCGTGAGCGGGGTCGCGATGAGCGCGCCGCCACCGAAGCCCATGATCGCCAGGCCGGTGGACAGACCCGGTCGGTCCGGGAACCACTTGATCAATGTGGAGACCGGCGAGATGTAGCCGATGCCCAGGCCGATGCCGCCGACGAAGCCGTAGCCCAGCACGACCAGCCAGTACTGCTCGGCGTAGAGACCGAGACCCGAGATCAGGAACCCGGCGACGAAACAGCTCGACGCGACGACCATCGCCCAGCGCGGGCCGTTGCTGTCGACCTTCGTGCCGAACAGCGCCGAGGACAGGCCCAGCATGATGATGCCGAGCGTGAAGGGCAGCGCCGTGGCGACGCCCGACAGGTCGAGCGCGTTCGCCAGCGGGGTCTTGAAGACGCTCCAGGCGTAGACCTGGCCGATGGCCAGGTGGATGGACAGCGCGGCCGGTGGGACGAGCCAACGGCTCCATCCGGGTGGAGCGACGATGCGCTCCCGCGTGAGAAATCCGGACATGTCGCCCTCCGTCGTAGTTGACGGAGCAACGCTAAGTAGTGCGGAAGGGTGCAGCAACCCGAGCGGGTCTCGAAACGACAACGCCGGTCCCACCTGCAGGTGGGACCGGCGTCGGGTCGGATCTCGCGGCGGGCTCAGGCCGAGCGGTCGCGCCGCTCCCGGCGCTGCGGCTGGCGCGGGACGATCGTCGGGTTGACGTTGTCCTTCACCGTCTGTGCCGTCACCACGACCTTCGCCACGTCGTCGCGGCTGGGGATGTCGTACATGACCGGGAGGAGCACCTCCTCCATGATCGCCCGCAGGCCACGGGCGCCGGTGCCGCGCAGGATCGCCTGGTCGGCGACGGCGTCGAGGGCGTCCTCGGCGAACTCCAGCTCCACGCCGTCCATCTCGAACAGCTTGCGGTACTGCTTCACCAGGGCGTTCCGCGGCTCGGTCAGGATCTTGACCAGGGCGTCCTTGTCGAGCGAGGTCACCGAGGCGACGATCGGCAGCCGGCCGATGAACTCGGGGATCAGGCCGAACTTGATCAGGTCCTCGGGGAGGGTCTCGGCGAAGCGCTCCGCGGAGTCCAGGTCCTTCTTCGAGCGGATGTCGGCGCCGAAGCCGATACCGGACTGGCCGACCCGCTCGCCGATGATCCGCTCCAGCCCGGCGAAGGCGCCGGCCACGATGAACAGGACGTTCGTCGTGTCGATCTGGATGAACTCCTGGTGCGGGTGCTTGCGGCCGCCCTGCGGCGGGACGCTCGCGGTGGTGCCCTCGAGGATCTTCAGCAGCGCCTGCTGCACACCCTCGCCGGACACGTCGCGGGTGATCGACGGGTTCTCCGACTTCCGCGCGATCTTGTCGACCTCGTCGATGTAGATGATGCCGGTCTCGGCGCGCTTCACGTCGTAGTCGGCGGCCTGGATGAGCTTGAGCAGGATGTTCTCGACGTCCTCGCCCACGTAGCCGGCCTCGGTGAGGGCGGTCGCGTCGGCGATGGCGAACGGGACGTTGAGCATCTTGGCCAGCGTCTGCGCCAGGTAGGTCTTTCCGCACCCGGTGGGGCCGAGCATCAGGATGTTCGACTTGGCGATCTCGATGCCGTCGGAGGCGTCGCCGCCCGCGGCACGGCTGCGCTCGCCCGCCTGGATGCGCTTGTAGTGGTTGTAGACCGCCACCGACAGCGTGCGCTTGGTGGTGGCCTGACCGACGACGTACTGGTCGAGGAACTCGTGGATCTCGGTGGGCTTGGGCAGCTCGTCGAGCTTGACCTCACCGGCCTCGGCCAGCTCCTCCTCGATGATCTCGTTGCAGAGATCGATGCACTCGTCGCAGATGTAGACGCCGGGGCCGGCGATGAGCTTCTTGACCTGCTTCTGGCTCTTCCCGCAGAACGAGCACTTGAGCAGGTCCCCGCCGTCGCCGATGCGTGCCATAGGTGTCGATCCCCAGTCCTGGTCCGGCGTTCTCGCGTCGCGCCCGTCGCCCCGTGCGGGTTGACGGTACCTGCCCGCGGCCCGCACGGGGACCGGAAGCGGTGTCCGGTTCCCCGGCGGGTCGCCGGGCGGTCACCGGCGGCCGGAACCGGCCGCCGGTGACCCGGGTGTCACTTGCCGCCGGCGGTACCGGACAGCTTGCGGCTCTGCACGATCTCGTCGACCAGGCCGTACTCCTTGGCCTCCTCGGCCGTCAGGATCTTGTCCCGGTCGATGTCCTCGCGCACCTGGTCCGCGGAACGGTTCGAGTGCCGCGCGATGACCTCCTCCATCCGCTTGCGGATGCGGGAGATCTCCGCCGCCTGGATCTCCAGGTCCGACACCTGGCCGTACACGCCCTGCGTGGCCGGCTGGTGGATCAGGATGCGGGCGTTCTCGACCGCCATGCGGCGGCCCGGGGTGCCCGCGCACAGCAGCACCGCCGCGGCCGACGCCGCCTGCCCGAGGCAGACGGTCTGGATGTCGGGACGGATGAACTGCATGGTGTCGTAGATCGCCATCAGCGACGTGAACGACCCGCCCGGCGAGTTGATGTACAGCGAGATCTCGCGGTCCGGGTCGAGCGACTCGAGCACCAGCAACTGCGCCATGGTGTCGTTCGCCGAGGTGTCGTTGATCTGCTCACCGAGGAAGATGATGCGCTCCTCGAAGAGCTTGTTGTACGGGTTCGACTCCTTGACCCCGTAGCTGGTGCGCTCCACGTAGGACGGGAGCACGTACCGGGAGCGGGCCGGGTCCGGCGCCCAGCCTCCGGGGCCGCGCAGGTCGGTCATCGACTCCGGGTGGCGAGGGTCGAAGGTGCTCACTTGTCGCTCCCGTTCTGCTCGCCGATCCGCCCGGCGTGCGTCACGACGTGGTCGACGAAGCCGTAGTCCTTGGCCTCCGGCGCGGAGAACCAGCGGTCCCGGTCGGAGTCCCGCTCGATGGTCTCGACCGACTGACCGGTGTGCTGGGCGATCAGCTCCGCCATCTCCCGCTTGGTGCGGCGGAACTGCTCGGCCTGGATGGTGATGTCGGCTTCGGTGCCACCGACGCCCGCGGACGGCTGGTGCATCATGATCCGTGCGTGCGGCAGCGCCGAGCGCTTGCCCGGGGTGCCCGCCGACAGCAGGAACTGCCCCATCGACGCGGCCATGCCCATCGCCGTGGTCGCCACGTCGCACGGGATCAGGTTCATCGTGTCGAAGATGGCCATGCCGTCGGTGACCGAGCCACCGGGCGAGTTGATGTAGAGCTCGATGTCCTTGTCCGGGTCCTCGGCCGCGAGCAGCAGCATCTGCGCCGCGATGCGGTTCGAGATCTCCGCGTCCACCTGCTGACCGAGCACGATGATGCGCTGCTGGAGCAGGCGGTCGTACACGGAGTCGGACAGCGACATCGCGCTGATGCCGGACCGCATCTGCGGCCCGGTGCCGCGGCCCGCGGACGGGCCGGTGTCCTGCTGGCTCACTTCACCCTGCTTTCCGAAGTCGGGCCCGCCCCCGTGGCGCGGACGCCACGGGAGAGGGTCCCGGAGTCTTCCTCTGGATCGCTCTCGGTTCTCCGGTGTCGGGTCTTGCGAACCCGTTCACGGTCCGGTTGGGGACCGGTTCGGAGCCGACCCTACGCGGAGCGGATGCCCCGCGTAGGGAACGACGCCCGATGTTCGCCGACAGCGCACGACGAGTCGTGCGGGACCGCGCGACGACCGCCGATCAGGCCTTCGCGTCGGCCTTGTCGGAGGCCTCGTCGGCGGTGGTGTCCGCGGCGTCGTCGGCGGTGTCGTCGGCACCGTCCACGTCGGTCGCGGGGATCTCCTCGACGGTGGTCTCGTCCTCGTCCGGCCCGAGCAGGTCGGACAGGTCGACGGCCTCGCCACCCGGCAGGGTGACGGTGGCGGAGCGCACCGCGGTGATCAGCGCCTTGGAGCGGCGGACGTCCTGGTAGATCACGCCGAGCTGGCCGGCCTGCTGGATCTGCTGGACGAACTGCTCCGGGGCCATGCCGTACTGCTGCGCCTGGTAGACGATCCGCTCGGTGAGCTCCTGGTCCCCGACCGAGATCTCCTCGCGGTCGGCCAGGGTGTCGAGCACGAGGCGGTAGCGGACGGCCTTCTCGGCCTCCTCGCGCGTCTCGGTGTCGAACTGCTCGCGGGTCTTGTCCTGCGAGGAGAGGAACTCGCCGAACTTGTCCTCGTCGTGGTCGAAGGCGTGCACCGCGTCGTGGGTGCGGGTCTCGACCTCGGCGGCGACGACCGACTCCGGCAGCGGCACCTCGGTGTCCTCGACGAGCTTGTCCAGGAGACGGTCACGGGCCTGCGCGGCCTGCTCCATCCGCTTGGACCGGCCCAGACGCTCGCGCAGGTTCTCGGTCAGCTCGTCGAGCGTGTCGAACTCCGAGGCCAGCTGGGCGAACTCGTCGTCGGCGTCGGGGAGGTGACGCTCCTTCACGGTGGTCACCTTGACGGTGATCTCCGCGTCCTTATCGGCGTGCTCACCGGCGACCAGCTTCGAGGTGAAGGTCTTCTCCTCGCCGGCCGACATGCCCTCGAGGGCCTCGTCGATGCCGTCGATGAGACCGCCCTGGCCGACCTCGTAGGAGAAGCCGGTGGTGGTGGCCTCCTCGATCTCCGTGCCGTCGACGGCGGCGGAGAGGTCGATCTGGACGTAGTCACCGGACTGCGCGGGACGCTCGACACCGGCCAGGGTGCCGAACCGGGCGCGCAGCTGGTCGAGCTGCTCGGTGACCTCGTCCTCGGTCACCTCGGTCTCGTCGACCTCGACGGTCAGGCCGTCCAGGTCGGGGAGGGTGATCTCGGGGCGGATGTCGACCTCGGCGGTGAACGCGATGCGCTCGCCGTCGGCGATCTCGGTGACCTCGATGTCGGGCCGGCCGATCGGCTTGACGTCCTCGGACGTCACCACGGCCTCCTGGTACTTCACCGGGATCGCGGCGTTCACGACCTCGTCCAGGACGGGGCCATGGCCGATCCGGGCCTCCAGGATGCGGGCCGGCGCCTTGCCCGGGCGGAAGCCGGGGATGCGGACCTGCTGGGCGATCTTCTTGTACGCGCGGTCGAAGTCGGGCTTGAGCTCGTCGAACGGCACCTCGACGTTGATCCGGACGCGCGTCGGGCTGAGGTGCTCGACGGTGCTCTTCACGGTGGAACTCCTTGGGCGGTACGAGTGCTGCAACGGGCCGCGGCTCGCGCGGCCCCCGGTCGGTGGCCCCGCCCGCCGGCGCCGGACGATCCCGGCTCTGCGCCGGGCGTCCCGTGCCACCGGCCGCCGGGTACGTGGGACGCGCCCGGTGACGGCGGGGCTCGCGCGAGTCTAGGCGAGCCCGGTCACCGTGCGACGGCCCGGGCGCGGGTCAGGGTGCGACGGCCCCGCCCGCACCGACGTCGGCGACGGTCACGTCGACGGCCAGGGTGTCGTCACCGAGGACGGCACGGACCCGGTCGGCGACCTCGTCGGCGACCACGGCGAACGGCCTGCCCAGCCGGAGGACGACGGCGATCTCCACCGGGTCGGCCAGCCGCACACCCTGGACCCGGTGCCCGGGCAGGTACGACGCGATCGAGCCGAACGGGCCGCCGTCGAGCCGCAGCACCGACGGGTGGGCGAGCACGGCGTCCACGACGGCCTGCGGGCCGGGTCCTGCGGCGGGGTCGGTCACGGGTCGGACCCTAGCCACACACGACGGCGGCGGCACCCCGCTGCGGGGTGCCGCCGCCGTCGTCGTCGTGCGGGTCAGCTCGTGAAGGTGTCCTTGAGCTTCTCGCCGGCCTGCTTCAGGTTGCCGGTGGCCTGGTCCGCCTTGCCCTCGGCCTGCAGGTCCTTGTCGTCGGTGGCCTTGCCGGTGGCCTCCTTGGCCTTGCCACCCAGCTCCTCGGCCTTGTTGCTGATCTTGTCTCCGAGACCCATGGGGCTCACCTGATTCCTGATCGCGTGTCCGGCGGGCGGGGGTGCGAGCCGGTCGCTACCGTCGCTGACGGGGTGGACTACCCCCACCCTCCACTTCCCACACCCCGACGGGGCGTCCATGGCGAACGCACAGGTCAGCGGCCCACCGGCCGCCGGGCCTCCGGGCCCCGGCGTGCCGTCGGCGCGGGTGCCGTCGCGGGCCGCGCTGGACGAGACCACGCTGGTCGTCCGGGCCCAGGACGGCGACGTCGGCGCCTTCGAGGAGCTGGCCCGCCGCCACCAGAACGCCCTGTTCCGGGTCGCGGTCCGGGTGCTCGGCGACGCCACCGACGCCGAGGACGCCCTGCAGGACGCGCTCATCGACGCCTGGCGGCGGATCGGCGGCTTCCGCGGCGAGGCGGCCTTCTCCACATGGATGTACCGCATCGTCACCCACCGCTGCACCGCGCTGGTCCGGCGGCGGCGACGGACCGACCCGCTCCCGACCGACGACGGGCCGGGCGCCCCGGCCGACGACCGCTCCCCCACCCCGGAGCGGGCGGCCGAGGTCGACGCGGAGATGGCGGCCCTGTCGCGGGCCGTCGCGTCGCTGCCGGAGGACCAGCGCACGGCCTGGGTGCTGCGGGAGCTGGAGGGGCTGGGCTACAGCGAGATCTCGCAGATCACCGGGGCGGGTGAGACCGCCGTCCGCGGCCGGATCCACCGGGCGCGCGGGGCACTGGCGGAGAGGATGCGGGCATGGCGGTAGAGAGGAGCGGGGCGGAGCGCGTCGAGCCACTGGCCTGCGGCCGGGACGCCGCCGATGTCTGGGACCACGCGGAGGCGGGTGTGCTCGACGAGCACGAGCTGACCTGTCCGCACTGCGTGCGCGCGCACGCGGACCACGACCGGCTCGGCGGGCTGGTGGCGCGGATGGCGGCCGAGCCGCTGCGGCCGCCGCCGTCGGTGCTGGAGCAGGTGATGGGCGCGGTCGTCGCGGACCTGCGCCCGCACGAGCTGCTCGCCCTGGGGCCGGACGCCTGGCTGGGCAGGCCGACCGCGGAGGCGGCGCTGCGGCACGTCGTGGACACGATGGACGGGCTGCGGGCCCGCCGGTGCCGGATCGAGCAGCTGCGCGCCCCGGACGGTTCCGGGGACGGCCCGGCCGCGGTGTGGGTGCGGGTGACCGTCGCGGCCCGGTTCGGGGTCGACCTCGCCTCGGTCACCGCGCGCGTCCGGCAGATGATGATCTCGGCAGGGGACCGCACGCTCGGCGTGCCGATCGCCGGGGTCGACATCCTGGTCGAGGACCTGTGGGAGGAACCGGCATGAGCGGGCGTACGACGGTCACCGTCTCCGACCTGGCCGTCGCACGGGTGGCGGCGCGGCGGGTCCGGCGGGTGCCGGGGGTGGCGGCGCTGATGGGCGACGTCACGCAGACCCTGCTGGGGCTGGCCGCGGACTGGCTGCCCCGCGACCCGGTCCCCGAGGAGCTGCGGGTGCAGGGCCTGGTCGCGTCGGTGCACGGGCACGAGGCCGAGATCCGGGTGACGGTCGGGGTGCGGTTCGGCACGAACTGCGCCGAGCTGGCCGAGCGGGTGCGCCGGGAGGTGACCGAGGAGGTCGCGACGGTGTGCGGCCTCGACGCCCGGGTGCGGGTGACCGTCGCCGACATCGCGCTGCCGGCCTGAGCCGCGGTCCCCTCTCTCCCCGCGCGCGGGGAGCGGGTCAGGCCCGGCCGGCGAGCACGCAGTCGCCGCAGGTCCCGCCGCCGGGGGCGCGGACGTAGAGGCAGCAGGAACGGCGCCGGAACGCCCACTCGGTGTCCGGGTCGGTGTCGTCGAGGCGGAGCAGCCGGCCGGTGGCACCCGACGGCAGCGGCCCGCGCAGCACCGGGTGGTCGGCGAGCGCGTCGAGCAGGGCCAGACAGCGGCGCCGGTCCGGGCGTCGCACGGTCTCCATGACCCGTGCCGCCCCGCCGATCGAGGACACGACGTTGCCGCGCAGCACCCGCGGCGACACCACGGCCCGGGCCGCGACGGCGGCGTACAGCGGATCGAGGTGGGTGGCGGCGAGCTCGCGGGCGAGCAGGTCCGCGGCGCCGGCCGGGTCGTCGGCCACGTCCGGGGTGGCGACGCCGGTGGACCCGGCGGGCAGGCTCGGCGCCCACGGGTCGTCGGCGCCGGGGTCGCGGCGCAGCTCCCCGAGCGACGGGAGCACACCGTGCAGGGCGACGGCCGCGAAGGGCATCGACACGATCCGCGCCGCGAGCCCCATCACCGCCACCGAGGCACCGATCCGCCGGTCCCCGCCGAGCGCGGTGGTGACCTCGTCGATCCGCCGGCCGAGCGGGTCCGGGCCGCCGGGGACCGGCGCGGCGTGGAGGTCGTCCCACCGGACGGTCCCGGAGGCGGCGGGGGTCGCCACCGCGAACCAGGGACCGATGGTCGCGACGTCGGCGAGGACCTCCGCCACCCGGCCGTCGGTCACCCGCCCGGGTGAACCAGGCAGCGGCCCGGGTGTGGCGACGCGGATCGGGGGCACGTTCACGGGGGAGCAGTCTGCCCGACCCGGATACGCGTTGCGTAACGGTCCGGACGCCCCCGGCGATCCCATGCAGGAGAAGGCCGGTCCCGACGGATGGTCACGCCTCGCTCACCGTCCGGACACGGGACGGCAACGTTGACCTGCTCGCATGGTCAGCGATCCACATCACGGGACCGGTGGGCCGCTCTCAGTAGCGCACCCCGGTGGCGACGTGCGACTCTGTGCACTCGCCAGACCGCACTCGCCGGGGTGTGCGGTCGAACCGTGCCGCAGGAATGGCCGGGTACTGGAAGTCAGCGCCCGGCCGCTCGGCGTGCCCGGAGGAGGATTCCGTCCGCCGGTCACCCACCCGGCGGCACGGTGCACCTGAACGGCCCTCGTCGCACGTCCCACTCGGGCTGCGCGCTGTATCCTGAGATCTTTCTTCGGACCGCAGCGAGCTGCCCGGTCCGGGTCGTCCGATGCGGGTGACTCAGGTGCACCGAGACGACAGGAGGAGCAGTTGGCCGCGATCAGTGACCAGACGCGTCGCCCCTCGCCCGGTGGGCTGTACGCCGCCGATCACGAGCACGACGCCTGCGGTGTGGCCATGTTGGCCGACGTCACCGGCAAGCGCAGCCATGCCATCGTGCAGAAGGCCATCGAGGCCCTGCTGCGACTGGAGCACCGCGGTGCGCGTGGCGCCGAGTACAACACCGGTGACGGTGCCGGGATCCTGATCCAGGTCCCGGACGCGTTCTACCGCGAGGTCACCGACTTCGACCTGCCCGCGGAGGGCGCCTACGCCACCGGCATCGCGATGTTGCCGCGTGACGAGGCCGAGGCCGCCGCGGCGATCGAGCGGATCGGCGAACTCGCCGCCGAGGAGGACCTCACCGTCCTGGGGTGGCGCGAGCTGCCCACCGACCCCGACGCCGCGGACCTGGGCTCGATCGCCCGGGACGCGATGCCCGGGTTCCGCCAGCTGTTCGTCGGCGGCGTGGAGCTGGCCGGGGACTCCCCCGGGACCGCCCCGGCCGGCATCGACCTGGAGCGTCGGGCGTTCTGCTTCCGCAAGCGGGTCGAGCACGACACCGAGACCTACTTCCCGTCGCTCTCGCCGCGCACCGTCATCTACAAGGGCATGCTCGCCGAGCCCCAGGTCGCGGCGTTCTACCCGGACCTGAACGACGAGCGCGTCACCTCGGCGCTCGCGATCGTGCACTCGCGCTTCTCCACGAACACGTTCCCGGCGTGGCCGCTGGCGCACCCGTTCCGCTACGTGGCGCACAACGGTGAGATCAACACGCTGCGCGGCAACCGGAACTGGATGGCGGCCCGCGAGTCGCTGCTGGAGTCCGCGAACCTGCCCGGCGACCTGTCGCGGCTGACCCCGATCGTCACCCCGGACGCGTCGGACTCGGCCACCTTCGACGAGGTCCTGGAGCTGCTGCACCTGTCCGGGCGCAGCCTGCCGCACGCGGTGCTGATGATGATCCCGGAGGCCTGGGAGCACAACACCGAGATGGACCCCGCCCGGCGGGCGTTCTACGAGTACCACTCCACGCTGATGGAGCCGTGGGACGGACCGGCCCTGGTGGCGTTCACCGACGGCACCCGGATCGGCGCGGTGCTGGACCGCAACGGTCTGCGCCCGGCCCGCTACTGGGTCACCGAGGACGGCCTGGTCGTGCTCGCCTCCGAGGTCGGCGTGCTGGACGTCGCGCCCGACAAGGTCGTCCGCAAGGGCCGCCTCGAGCCGGGCCGCATGTTCCTCATCGACACCGAGCGCGGCAAGATCGTCGACGACGACGAGGTCAAGGGCGCGCTGGCCGCCGAGCAGCCGTACGCCGACTGGCTGCACGCCGGACTGATCCGGCTCGACGACCTGCCCGCGCGTACCCGCGAGACCCCGACCCACGAGACGCTCAACCTGCGTCAGCAGGCCCTCGGCTACACCGAGGAGGAGCTCAACGTCCTGCTCCGCCCGATGGCGGTCACCGGGGCGGAGCCGATCGGCTCGATGGGCAACGACGCGCCGATCGCCGCGATCGCCGAGCGCCCGCGCCAGCTCTACGACTACTTCATCCAGCTGTTCGCCCAGGTCACCAACCCGCCGCTGGACGCGATCCGCGAGGAGCTCGTCACCTCGCTGTTCAGCCAGCTCGGGCCGGAGCAGAACCTGCTCGACGCGACGCCGGCGCACTGCCGGACGATCGTCGTGCCGTTCCCGGTGCTGACCAACGACGACCTGGCGAAGATCGTCCACATCAACGACGACGGGGAGTTCCCCGGCTTCGCCTCGCACGTCGTCCGCGGCACGTTCACCGCCCGCGACGGCGGCAAGGGCATGCTCTCGCGGCTGGCCGAGATCAAGCAGGAGGTGTCCCGCGCGATCGAGAACGGGGCCCGCCTGATCGTGCTGTCCCAGCGCGGGGTGGACGCCGAGCACGCGCCGATCCCGTCGCTGCTGCTCACCGGCACCGTGCACCACCACCTCGTCCGGGAGCGCTCGCGCACCCGCGTCGGGCTGGTCGTGGAGTCCGCGGACGCCCGCGAGGTGCACCACATCGCGCTGCTGCTCGGCTACGGCGCCTCCGCGGTGAACCCGTACCTGGCGATGGCCACGGTCGAGGACCTCGCCGAGCGCGGCGACGTCCCGGGCGTCGACGGCCGGACCGCGGCGAAGAACCTGGTCAAGGCGCTCGGCAAGGGCGTCCGCAAGACCATGTCGAAGATGGGTGTCTCGACGGTCGCGTCCTACACCGGCGCGCAGATCTTCGAGGCCGTCGGCCTGGGCGCGGAGGTCATCGACTCGGCGTTCCGCGGCACTGCGTCGCGGATCGGCGGCGTCGGCTTCGACGTCCTCGCCGAGGAGGTCCTCTCCCACCACCGCCGCGCGTACCCCGCCGACGACGTCCGTGCCTCGCACCGGGCGCTGCCGGTCGGCGGCGAGTACCAGTGGCGCCGCGAGGGCGAGCTGCACCTGTTCAACCCGCAGACCGTCTTCAAGCTGCAGCACTCCACGCGGGCCGGGAAGTACGAGGTCTTCAAGGAGTACACGAAGGCCGTCGACGAGCAGGCGAAGCGGCTGATGACGCTGCGCGGCCTGTTCCGGTTCAAGGACGGCCTGCGCGAGCCGGTCTCGATCGACGAGGTCGAGTCCATCGAGTCGATCATGACGCGGTTCGCGACCGGTGCGATCTCCTACGGCTCCATCTCCCAGGAGATGCACGAGACCCTGGCGATCGCGATGAACCGCATCGGCGGCCGCTCGAACACCGGTGAGGGCGGCGAGGACCCGGACCGCTTCACCCCGGACCCGAACGGGGACTCGCGCCGCAGCGCGGTCAAGCAGGCGGCGTCCGGCCGGTTCGGCGTCACCAGCGAGTACCTGGTCAACGCCGACGACATCCAGATCAAGATCGCCCAGGGTGCCAAGCCCGGTGAGGGCGGTCAGCTGCCCGGCGGCAAGGTCTACCCGTGGATCGCGACCACCCGGTACTCGACGCCGGGTGTCGGCCTCATCTCGCCGCCGCCGCACCACGACATCTACTCGATCGAGGACATCAAGCAGCTCATCCACGACCTGAAGAACGCCAACCCGCGGGCCCGCATCCACGTGAAGCTGGTGTCCCAGGTCGGCGTCGGGACCGTGGCGGCCGGCGTGTCCAAGGCGCACTCCGACGTCGTGCTCATCTCGGGCCACGACGGCGGCACCGGCGCCTCGCCGCTGTCCTCGATCAAGCACGCGGGTGGTCCCTGGGAGCTCGGCCTGGCCGAGACCCAGCAGACGCTGATGGCCAACGGGCTGCGCGACCGGATCACGGTCCAGGCCGACGGCCAGCTCAAGACCGGTCGTGACGTCGTCATCGCGGCGCTGCTCGGCGCCGAGGAGTACGGCTTCGCCACCGCCCCGCTGGTGGTCTCGGGCTGCATCATGATGCGCGTCTGCCACCTGGACACCTGTCCGGTGGGCGTCGCGACGCAGAACCCGGAGCTCCGCAAGAAGTTCAACGGCAAGGCCGAGTACGTCGTGAACTTCATGAGGTTCGTGGCGCAGGAGGTCCGCGAGATCCTCGCCGGGCTGGGCTTCCGCTCGCTCGACGAGGCGATCGGCCGGGCCGACGTGCTCGACGTCGACTCCGCCGCCCAGCACTGGAAGTCCCGGCACCTGGACCTCTCGCCGATCTTCCGGATCGCCGACGTGCCGGACGACGCGCCGCGCAAGCGGACCCGCGAGCAGGACCACGGCCTGGACAAGGCGCTGGACAACACCATGATCCAGCTGGCCGAGGGCGCGCTGCGCAACGGCGACCGGGTCCGCCTGGACCTGCCGGTGCGCAACGTCAACCGCACGGTCGGGACCATGCTCGGGTCCGAGCTGACCCGGGCGCACGGCGGCAAGGGCCTGCCCGACGACACGATCGACATCACGTTCACCGGCGCGGCCGGGCAGAGCTTCGGTGCCTTCGTGCCCAAGGGCATCACGCTGCGGCTGGTCGGCGACACCAACGACTACTTCGGCAAGGGCCTGTCCGGTGGCCGGCTGACCCTGCAGCCGGACCCGTCGTCGCCGTTCGCCGCCGAGGAGAACGTCATCGCCGGCAACGTGATCGGCTACGGCGCGACCTCGGGCGAGATGTTCATCCGCGGTGTCGTCGGCGAGCGGTTCTGCGTCCGGAACTCGGGCGCGGTGGCCGTCGTCGAGGGCGTCGGTGACCACGGTTGCGAGTACATGACCGGTGGCCGGGTCGTCGTCCTCGGGCGGACCGGGCGCAACTTCGCGGCCGGCATGTCCGGTGGCGTCGCCTACCTGCTCGACATCGACAAGAACCGGGTCAACCCGGAGATGGTCGACCTCGACCCGCTGTCGGACGAGGACCGCTCGATCGTGCACGACCTCGTCGAGCGGCACCACGCCGAGACCGGCTCCGCGGTGGCGCACGCGCTGCTCACCGACTGGGACAACGCGGTCGAGCGGTTCGGCAAGGTCATGCCCAAGGACTACAAGCGCGTGCTGCTCGCGACGGAGAACGCCGAGCGCGAGGGCCGCGATGTCAACCAGGCGATCATGGAGGCTGCTCATGGGTGACCCCAAGGGCTTCATGACCACTCCTCGGCAGACGCCCACCCGGCGGCCGGTGGACCTGCGGCTGATGGACTGGCGCGAGGTCTACGAGGACTTCCCGACCACGACCCTGGAGTCCCAGGCCGGGCGCTGCATGAACTGCGGCATCCCGTTCTGCCACCAGGGCTGTCCGCTCGGGAACCTCATCCCCGAGTGGAACGACCTGGTCTACCGCCACGACTGGCGGGAGGCGATCGAGCGGCTGCACGCCACGAACAACTTCCCGGAGTTCACCGGGACGCTGTGCCCCGCCCCGTGCGAGGCGGCGTGCGTGCTGGCCATCAACGACGACGCGGTCACGATCAAGCAGGTCGAGATCGAGATCATCGACAAGGCCTGGGACGAGGGCTGGGTCGGCCCGCAGGTGCCCGAGGTGAAGACCGGCAAGAAGGTCGCCGTCGTCGGGTCGGGTCCGGCCGGGCTGGCCGCCGCCCAGCAGCTGACCCGGGTGGGGCACGACGTCGTCGTGTTCGAGCGGGCCGACCGCATCGGCGGGCTGCTGCGCTACGGCATCCCCGAGTTCAAGATGGAGAAGGCGCGCCTGGACCGGCGCCTGGCGCAGATGGTCGCCGAGGGCACCCACTTCCGGGCCTCGGTCGACGTCGGCACCGACATCACCGTCGAGCAGCTGCGGGCCGACTTCGACGCGGTCGTCCTCGCCGGTGGCGCGACGGCGTGGCGCGACCTGCCCGCCGACGGCCGCGACGCCGAGGGCGTCTACCAGGCGATGGAGTTCCTGCCGTGGGCCAACCACGTGCAGCAGGGCGACATGGACGCGCCGCCCATCTCCGCCGAGGGCAAGGACGTCGTGATCATCGGCGGCGGTGACACCGGCGCCGACTGCCTGGGCACCTCGCACCGTCAGGGCGCGAAGTCGGTGACCCAGCTGGAGATCATGCCGACGCCGCCGGAGCACCGCACCGACGGCATGCCCTGGCCGACCTACCCGATGGTCTACCGCGTCTCCTCGGCCCACGAGGAGGGCGGCGAACGCCTGTTCTCGGTCAACACGACCGAGTTCGTGAAGGACGCCGACGGCAAGCTCGCCGGCATCCGGATCGTCGAGGTCACGCGCGGCGAGAAGGGCTTCGAGCCGGTCGAGGGCACCGAGAAGGAGCTCCCGGCCCAGCTGGTGCTCCTCGCGATGGGCTTCGTCGGCCCGGAGAAGGGCGCCCTGCTGAACGACCTCGAGGTCGATCTCGACGAGCGCGGCAACGTCGCCCGCGACGACCGCTACATGTCCTCGGTCGACGGTGTGTTCGTCGCCGGTGACATCGGCCGCGGCCAGTCGCTGATCGTGTGGGCCATCGCCGAAGGCCGCTCCGCGGCCGCCGGTGTGGACGAGTGGCTCACCGGCCGCTCGGTGCTGCCCCGCCCGATCGACCCGGGCGACCGCCAGATCGCCTGACGTCGTACACGCGCACGAGGGGCCCGGCCGCACAGGCCGGGCCCCTCTCGTGTGTCGGGGTCAGTCCACGCGTTCCAGCTCGTACGCGTCGTCGCCGATCCAGATCCGCACGCCCTCGGCGTCGTCGGAGATGTAGCCGTCCTCGTCCTCGCCGAGCTCGCGGATCGCGCCGAGGGCGAGCCGGTCGAACTCCACGACGCCGTCACCCACGTCGACCGACCGGTACTCCCGGGCCAGCATGGCGGTGCGGCACTGCGTAGCCAGCCACGTCGCGTTCTCCGTACCGACCTCGACCCGCCACCGCTCATCGCGCATGCGACGAGTATGCCCCGGATCTCTCCGTCCGTCGCCGGTCTTCTACCGGCGATCGTGACGGAATGCTCCCCGCCGGACGCACACCGCGATCCGCTCCCGCCCGTCGCGGGGGCGGCGCCGCTCACGGTGGCGGGCGAGACAGGGGCCACTGCACCCACAACCCGACGGCGGGTCGGGCGTTGAACCCCGTGACCGGCATCTGCAGAACCGGGAGCCCCTGTCGATGCCGGGCACCATCGGGTCATCGGGTACCGCGGCCACGCGCCGCGGGCCCGATGCCCGGTGGTGTATCCCGCGCCGGTCGCCGCGCGCGGCGATGAGTTCTCCGGGCCCGCCGGTCGTAGGCGGTGAGTGCCCCGGAACCGCCGGGGCCGTGCCCGCGGAGGCCACCATGACCGCCCCCTCCCCCACCCGTCGCATGCCGGTCGCCGCACACCGTGCGCTGTGGGTGCTGCAGATCCTGCTCGGCCTGTTCTTCGTCCTGGCCTCGGCGCTGCCGAAGTTCTGGGGCGACCCGTTCGCCGTCGCGATCTTCGACGGGATCGGCCTCGGACAGTGGCTGCGCTACGTCGTCGGGTTCCTCGAGCTGGCCGGCGGGATCGGCCTGTGCACCCGGCGCCTCGCCGCCCCGGCCGCCTCCGGGCTCGTCCTGCTGATGATCGGTGCGGCGCTCACCCAGGCGTTCGTCCTGCACGGCGGGGCCCTGGTCGTCATGCCGCTGGTCCTGGGCGCCCTGGCCGCCGTGATCGCGGTCGCGCGACGGAACGAGACGCTCGCCACGCCTCGCTGACCTGCGTTTACGCACAGCGATCATCGGGCATCTCCAGGGAGAGAAGACCGATCCGGACACCCCGGTTCGCCCGAGTCAGTCCCGCAAGGGGGAGGAACCCGCCATGGCCGACCGCCACGTCAAGCCGGTCGACGACGGCTGGACCGTCGAGAAGGAAGACGCCCAGCGCCCGAGTGCCCGTACGAGCACCCAGGCCGAGGCCATCACCCGGGCGGTGGAGATCATCGCCAACGACGGCGGCGGCAACCTCGTCGTGTACGGCACCGACGGCTCGGTGCGCGAACGCCGCTCCATCGACTCCGACGCCGACGGCGGCACCGCCACGAAGGCCGTCGCGAGCGCCACCGCCACCGGGGCCGGCGACACCGCGTCGAAGGCCGCCGAGACCACGGGCAAGGCCGCCGACAAGATCGGTGCCGACACGAGGACCACCGCCAAGAAGGTCGCCGGCGAGACCGGTGACAGTGCGGCGAAGGCCGGCGAGACCGTCAAGAAGGGCGCCGACAAGGTCGCCGCCGAGGCCCGCAAGGTCGACGACCAGGGCAAGGACCCGAAGAAGGCGGGCAAGGCCGCCGCCGAGGCCGCGAAGGCCACCGGCGAGCAGCTGGCCGGGAACGCCCAGCGCACCGGAAAGCAGGTCGCCGGCGAGGTGTCGGCGTCCGCGGAGCGGTCCGCCGCCACCGTCAAGGCCGTCGCCGAGCAGGGTGCCGACTCCGCGGTGCGCACCGCGGACCGGGCCGCGCGCGTGAGCGCCCGCGTCGAGGACGACCTCGACGACACCGGGGCCCGCCTGGCCCGCCGGCTCTACGAGAACGGCGAGCGTGCCGCCTCGCAGCTGGACGACTTCGCCCTGCGCGTCTACAAGCCGCTGAACCCGATCCGGTTCACCAGCCGCGTCGCCGCCGGGGCGGTCGCCACCGCGTTCGGGGTGACCGGTGCGGTCACCTCGCGCGCGGGCAAGCTGTTCCAGCGCGGGACCCGCAAGGCCGCAGGCCGCTGAGTCCCCGTCGTACCGCGACCGCGCCCCCGCCGACCCCGTCGGCGGGGGCGCGGTCGTCTGCGGTCAGGACGTCGGGCGCAGCACGTAGTCGCCGGTGTCGTCGCTCCACTCCATCGCGATGAGGTCCCGGGCGCGGGCCGCCTTCGCGAAGGACAGGAAGCTGCCGAAGCCGTAGCGCTTCTCGGAGAAGTCGGGCACCCGCTTGCGGAGCTGGTTCTTCAGCCCGGACAGCTGCGGCGGGTCCCCGGCCGCGGCGATCCCGCGCACCACGTCGACCAGCAGCGCGAACGCGTCGTGGTCGGCGTCCGGGTCGTCGGGCAGCGCCACCTCGGGGTCGCCCTGCGCCGCACCGGTGGTCAGCGTGACCGCACCGCGGTCCTGCAGGTGGCGCAGCAGCTCGCCGAAACCGCGGAAGCCGTGGTCGGCCTCGTCGAACGTGGGGTCCTTGCGCAGGATCGCGCGCTTGAGCCGCGACGCCAGCACAGTGCCGTCGGCCTGCCGGGCGAGACCGCCCAGGGTGCTGACGACGAGCCCCGCGACGTCGCGCTCCTCGGCGCCGGTGGTGGCGGTGTCGTCGCTGCCGTCGGAGAAGGTCACGTCGAACGGGTCCGGCGGGACGATCGGGGCCGGTTCCGGCTCCGGCGCCGGGACCGCGACCGGAGCGGGCGTCGACACCTGTCCCACGGCCGGGGCCGGGCGGGGACTCCCCCGGCGACGACGCGGCGGCGCGGGCGCCTGGGTCGGCTCGACACCGGGGAGCCGGTCGTAGAACAGGAACTCGTCGCAGGCGGGCGGCAGCAGCGCCGAGGTCGAGGACTGCACCCCGATCCCGATCACGCGTTTGTCCAGCTCGCGCAGCTTGTGCATGAGCGGGGTGAAGTCGGAGTCGCCGGTGCCGATGGCGAAGGTGGTGATGAACTCCCGCTCGTAGGCGAGCTCGATCGCGTCGACGGCGAGCTTGATGTCGGCCGCGTTCTTGCGGGAGCCGCCGATCCGCTGCGGGATCTCGATGAGCTCCACCTGGGCGCGGGCCATCAGGCGGCGGTCCTCGTCGAAGGAGGACCAGTCGGCGTAGGCGCGGCGGACCACGACCCGCCCGCGTTCGGCGAGCGCGTCGGCCACCGGGCCGAAGTCGAAGGGGACGACCCCGAGCCCGTCGCGGGCGCCGATCGCGAGATTCTCGTAGTCGAGCAGCAGTGCGATGCGTTCGTCCTCGTGGGCCACCGCGGAAGCCTAATGCGCTGGCCCGGATGCCCGCCCGCAGGGCACGGTGCTCCGATGCGCGCGGAGGACGTCGAGGACGCGGTGACGATGATCGTCGGAGCCCTGGGGACGGTGCCCGACGACGGCTGGTCCGCCCCGGCCGGACCGCTCGACTGGTCGTGCCGCGACACCGTGGTGCACGTCGCGGACGACCTGTTCGGCTACGCCGCCCAGGTGGCGCTCGCCCCGCCCGACGACTACCCGCCGTTCGAGATCGTGGTGCCCGGCGGCGTCGGCACCGCCGGTCTGCTGCAGGTCGTCGCGACCGGCGGGGCGATGCTCGCCGCCGCCGTCCGGACCGCACCCGCGGGGGTGCGCGGCTGGCACCCCTACGGCGACGCCGACGCCGCCGGGTTCGCCGCGATGGGCGTCACCGAGGTCCTGGTGCACACCCACGACATCACCCGGGCCACCGACCCGGCGTGGACGTTGCCGGCGGCGCCGTGCCGGGGCGTGCTCGCCCGGCTGTGGCCGGACGTCGACGCGGGCGACGACCCGGCCGGGGCGCTGCTGCACCACACCGGCCGGGCGTCGTGGCGCGGTGTGCCCGCGCCGGTCCGGTGGCGCTGGCACGGCGCGCCGCGCTGAGGGCGGTGCCGGGGGGTCGATGGGCGCGGGCGGTCAGCCGCGGTCCGTCTCCCCCTGCGACCCGCCCAGCGGCTGTTCGGCGACCTGACCGGTCCAGGCGGCACGCGCCCCGGAGTCCCCGATCCGCACCGTCGTCACCACCGCCCCGACCGCGACGACGACGGCCAGCACGGCCACGACCACCGTCGCGACGGTCCCGCCGGGCGCCGTCCCGGCCGGGACCTCCGGGGCCCCGCCGCCGGCCGTCGCGGGGACGCGGCGCGCGGCCCGGACCGCCACGACGTGGCGCACCGCGACCACGACGGCGACCACGGCCAGCCCGGCGGCCCACGGCAGCAGCCCGTCGCCCAGCTCGGTGTGGGCCCGGATGAGCGGGGTCCGCGGCAGCCGGTGCTCCAGCCACTCCCCCGCCTCGGTGGTCACCGGGACCAGGGCCAGCATGACCGCGGCGAGCACCACGGTCGGCCAGACCAGACGTACCCGTGCCGCGGGCCAGACGGCGACCAGCACCAGCCCGAGGGCGGTCAGCGGGACCAGCACCACGATGCCGTGCACCAGCAGGATGTGCGCCGGCAGCCCGGCGATCGTCGACTCCACACCGACGACGCTAGGACCGGCGTCACCCCTCCGGACAGTGAACTCAGCAGATCCTCACCGGGTTCTCACCCGGGCCTCACAGCGGCAGGGGATGATCTCGCGGGCACGACACGAGGAGAACGGTCCATGGGCGCCGGCACCACCGGGATCGACGCGGTCCCGATCACCACGTGGCAGTTCGTGACGGGGTTCGTCCTCGCCGGTGTGGTGCTCCTCGTCCTGACCGTCCTGGGGGTGCGGCGGGCCGGGCGGTCCCGGCACCGGTCGCTGCGGATCCTCGCGCGGCTGGGCGCGACGGGTGTCGTCGCGGTGGTGCTGCCGGCGAACGTCCTGGTCGGGGTGAACGCCGGGCTGGACTACCTGCGGACCGTCGGCGACGTGGCCGGGACAGGGCCGGTGGAGGGGATCGGGGTCGCCCAGCTGCTGCTGAGCCGGAAGGTCCCGGCCACCGGTCAGGTCGTGCAGATCCCGATCCCGGGCACGGCGTCGCACTTCGCGGCCCGGCCCGCGGTCGTGTGGGTGCCGCCCGCCTGGTACGAGCGGCCCCGGCCGCAGCTGCCGGTGATCGTGCTGCTGCACGGGACCCCCGGCCGTCCGGTGGACTGGGTGGACTCCGGGGGCGCCGCCGACGTCGCGAACGCCTGGGCCGCCCAGCACCACGGGGTGGCACCGATCCTGGTGATGCCCGACGTCAACGGGACCTACACCGCGGACTCCGAGTGCGTCGACACCCCGACCGCGAAGGTCGAGACCTACCTGACCCGCGACGTGCCCCGGGTGGTGAGCAGGCTGCTGGGGACACGGCCGCCGGGACCGTCGTGGGCGGTGGCGGGGTTGTCCGAGGGCGGCAGCTGCGCGGCGATGCTGGCGCTGCGCCACCCCACGGTGTTCGCCACGTTCGGTGACTACGCCGGACTGCTCGGCCCGCGGGTCGGGGACTCCAACGGTGGAGTCCCGGACACCGTCGCCGGGCTGTTCGGCGGGTCGCAGGCCGCGTTCGCCGCACACGACCCGGCGACGCTGCTGGCCGCGAACCGGGTCCCCGGGATCGCCGGCTGGTTCGAGGCGGGTGACGCCGACACCGACCCGGCCGCCGCCGCGCGCACACTCTCGGCGGTGGCGACCCGGGCCGGTGCCGAGAACCGGCTGGTGATCGTGCCCGGGGGCGGGCACGACTTCGACCTGTTCTCCCAGGCGCTGTCGGACTCCTACCCCTGGCTCGCGGGACGGGTGTCGGACCCCGCGCCCTGACCCGGGGTCAGGGGGCGCCGAAGCCGGCCGCCCCGAGGACCTGACGGCCCTCGTCGCCGTTCACGAACTGCACCCACATCTGCGCCAGCTCGGCGTTCCTCGTGTCCTTCAGGACGACGATCGGGTACTGGTTGACCGCCTCCGACGCCTGCGGGATGTCGACGCCCTGCGCCTGCCCCTTCGACGCGGTGACGTCGGTCCGGTAGACGAGCCCGGCGTCGGCGTTGCCGGTGGTGACCTTCTGCAGCACCGACTTGACGTCCTGCTCCTCGGAGACGGGCGTGATGTCCACGCCGGCGGCCTTCTCCACCTTCTCCGTCGCCGAGCCGCACGGCACCTGCGGGGCGCAGACCACGGTGCGCAGACCGGGCCTGCCCAGGTCCTGCAGCGACGCGATCTGCTTCGGGTTCTGCGGAGTGACCGCGATCTGCAGGGTGTTGGTGGCGAAGACCTCGGGCTGCCCCTGGGCGTTGCCCGCGTCGGTCACCTTGGTCATGTTGTTCTGGTCGGCCGAGGCGAACACGTCGGCCGGTGCGCCCTGGTTGATCTGCTGGGCCAGGGCCGAGGACCCGGCGAAGTTGAACACCACGTCCGTGCCCGGGTTGGCGGCCTCGAACTTCTTCTCCAGGTCACCGAACGTGCCGGTCAGCGACGCCGCGGCGAACACCGTCAGCGTGCCGCCCTGCGCCTCGCCGCTCGGCTGCGCGGCGCTCCCGCCGCCCCCGGCTCCCCCGCCGCAGCCCGCCAGCGCGAACAGCGCCGTCACCGCCAGCGCGGCGCCGGCCACTCGTCCTCGGATCCTCACGAACACCCTCCCGGGATCGACTCCCCGCGCTGTTCGCCGATCACGAACTGCGGCTCGGCAGGCATCTTATGCACGCAATCACCGGTTACGCACTCCCGATCGGCACGCAGGACCGGATCTCCGGTGTGCGGCTCGACTGTGGACTCTCAGTGATCGCTCAGCGTCCTCTGGGCTTGCTCTGCGCAACGACCGGAAGGGTCACCCGCGGCGGCGGATCGTGCCGCCACGACGCAGGAGGACGACGGCGCATGGTGCTGGAGACGCTGGTCCCGCCGGGGGCCCCGGCCCCGGGGACGACGGCGGTGGGGGCGCCCCGCGGGCGCGACGGATCCACCCCGTGCCCGGCGGTGCAGCGGTGAGCGCGGTCGAGACCACCGCCGGGATCGCACCGGGCCCGGAGCCGTCGCGGCGCCGCCGCCGCAGGCGTCGGGCGGGTGCCGTGCTGGGGGTGCTCGTGGTGCTGCTCGGCGGCGCGGGCGCCGGGGTGGGCGCGGTGACGCTGGCCGCGCCCCCCGGTACCGGGCCGGTCGAGGCGACCGCCGAGTGGGCCCGCGACCACGGGCTGAACTGGCTGGTCACCGGCCTGGAGAAGCTCCAGTACGCCGTGGGCGCGCCGTCCGAGGGCGGTACCCCGGCCGGCGGGATCCCGCGGGCTCCGGGTGCGCTGTCCGACCCGGCGTCGACGCCGCCGCTCGCCCCGGTCGCGGCGGGAGCCCCGCTGCCCGGGGAGGGCGTGTGGCAGACCGTCGTCGCCGACCACGGGCGGCCCGCGGTGCAGGTGACGACGCTGCGGGTCGACGACACCCACACCTCCTACCTCGCCGGGGTGCTGCGGATGGACCCCGCGCTGGTGCGGGGCACCCTGCACCCGGGCGTCGGCGAGCCCGCCGGGCGCTGGCACGCGTCGACGTCGCTGGCCGGGAGGGCGGGTGCCGGCGTGGCGGTGGCGTTCAACGGCGGGTTCAAGCTGTCCGACCCCAGTCACAACGGCTACTACGCCGAGGGCCGCACGGTCGCGCCGCTGCTGCCCGGCAAGGCCAGCCTGGTCCTGCACACCGACGGCCGGGCCGACGTCGGGGCCTGGGGCACCGAGGTCGGGATGGGGCCGGACGTCGCGAGCGTGCGGCAGAACCTGCTCCCGCTCGTCGACGACGGCGCGGTGAACCCGACGTGCGCCACCGGCGGCACCGCGGAGTGGGGCAGCACGGTCGGGCAGAACGCGTTCGTCCACCGGTCCGGGTTCGGCGTGACCGCCGACGGCACCGAGGTGTACGTCGCCGGACCGGCGCTGTCGGTGTGCACGCTGGGCAGGCTGCTCGCCGACGCCGGCGTGGTCCGCGGCATGGAGCTGGACATCAACCCGGCCTGGGTGAGCGGGACCTACTTCCACGACCGGCCCGGGCACACCCCGCAGGGGTTCGCGCTGTTCCCAGCCGAGCAGGTGCCGCCCACCCACTACCTCGCGCCGACGATGCGGGACTGGTTCGCCTGGTACCTGCGGTCGTGACCGGGCGGTGGGTCCCGCCCGGGACGGGTCAGTCCTCGGGCGGGGCCTCGCCCAGCTCGTCGGCCTCCGCACCGGCGGCGGCGATCTCCTCCTTGACCACCCCGTAGGCGACCCCGGGCCCGTAGCCCTTGCGCGCGAGCATGCCGACCAGCTTGCGGGCGCTGGACTGCCGCTCCTCGCGGCTCCCGACGGGCAGGCTCCGCAGCCGCCGTACGACGAGCTCGCGGGCCCGGTCGCGTTCGGAGTCGTCGTCGATACCGGTGAGCGCCTCGTCGGCGATCTCGCGGTCGACGCCCTTGCGGTGCAGCTCCATCGCGATCGCCCGCTTGCCGAGGCCGCGGTGGCGGTGGCGGGACCGGACCCACTGTTCGGCGAAGGCCTGGTCGTCGACGAGTCCGACCTCGTCGAACCGGTCGAGGACGCGGTGCGCGACCTCGTCGGGGATCTCCTTGCGACGCAGCGCGTCGCCGAGCTCCTTGACCGTGCGGGCGCGGTCGGTGAGCAGGCGCAGGCAGATGTCGCGGGCGCGGGTCTCCTGCTCCTGCGGTGTCTCGACGCGTGGGGTGGCGTCCTCGCCCCGACGTCTCCCCCGGCCACGGCCCTCTCCGCGGCGCCGGCCACGGGGGGTGGTGCTCTCCTCGACCGGGTCCGGCCCGGTGTCCTCGGGCGCGGCGGCACGGTCGGTCGCGCCTGCCACGGCGGCCGGACGCCGACGCGCGGTCGCGCCGTCGCGACGGGGTCCGCTGCGGCGAACGCCCCGTCCGGACAGCTCCTCGAAGGAGACCACACGGGGTGAGCCGGGTCCCGCACCGCCGACGCCGCCGTCGGCGCTCTCCCCGGAGGCCGGGTCGAGCCCGGGGCCGGGGCCGGGGCCGTCGAGGGTCAGCCTGCGGACCGGGGCGGGGGCCGCCGCCCCGTCCGTCGCGCCGTCCGCCGCCGATCCCGTGGACCAGGCAGCCGGCGGGTCGGTCGCCGTCGTGGGGGCCTCGTCGGCACCGCTCAGCGCGGCGAACGAGACCTGGTGGGGGCTCGTGTCCCAGCCGGGGACCGCCGGGGGCTCGGCGACGGACTCGTCCGGCTCACCGCCGGTCGGGTCGGCGGTCCGGATCGCGGGCGGATCCTGCTCGTCGGTGACCGACGGGGTCACGCCGAACAGTTCGTCGAGCGGGACGGTGCGGGGCCTGACCGGCTCCGCACCGTCCCGTCCGGACGTGCCTCCGGACCCGTCGCGCTCGCCGGTCACGCTCAGAAGTCGACCGGGGCCGGGAGGGGCTCGACCGGGCTGGTCTCCTCGGCGTCGACGACGGCGCCGATCCCCAGCTTCTCCTTGATGCGCTTCTCGACCTCGGCGGCGACGTCCGGGTTCTCCTTGAGGAACTTGCGGGCGTTCTCCTTGCCCTGCCCCATCTGGTCGCCCTCGTAGGTGTACCAGGCACCGGACTTGCGGATGATCCCCTGCTCGACGCCCACGTCGATCAGCGAACCCTCCTTGGAGATGCCGACGCCGTAGAGCACGTCGAACTCCGCCTGCTTGAACGGCGGGGCCACCTTGTTCTTCACGACCTTGACCCGGGTCCGGCTGCCGACCATGTCGGTGCCGTCCTTCAGGGTCTCGATGCGGCGGATGTCCATGCGGACCGACGCGTAGAACTTCAGCGCCTTACCACCGGTCGTGGTCTCCGGGGACCCGAACATCACGCCGATCTTCTCGCGCAGCTGGTTGATGAAGATCGCGGTGGTGCCGGAGTTGCTGAGCGCACCGGTGATCTTCCGCAGCGCCTGGCTCATCAGCCGGGCCTGCAGGCCGACATGGCTGTCGCCCATCTCGCCCTCGATCTCGGCGCGCGGCACGAGCGCGGCCACCGAGTCGATGACGATGATGTCGAGCGCGCCGGAGCGGATCAGCATGTCCGCGATCTCCAGCGCCTGCTCACCGGTGTCCGGCTGGGAGACCAGCAGGTCGTCGGTGTCGACGCCGAGCGCCTTGGCGTACTCCGGGTCGAGCGCGTGCTCGGCGTCGATGAACGCCGCGACGCCTCCGGCGGCCTGCGCGCTCGCGACGGCGTGCAGCGCGACGGTCGTCTTGCCGCTGGACTCCGGGCCGTAGATCTCGACGACGCGGCCGCGCGGGATGCCCCCGACGCCGAGCGCGACGTCGAGCGCGATGGAGCCCGTGGAGATGGCACTGATCGGGACGCGGGTCTGGTCGCCCAGGCGCATCACCGATCCCTTGCCGTGGTTCTTCTCGATCTGGGCGAGGGCGAGTTCGAGCGCCTTGCCGCGGTCCGGAGCGGACATCTCTTGACTCCTCGCTGGTGGTCGACGATCGGGTCCTGCTGGTGTCTTTCGGGGAGGCACACCACAACGGTATGGGGTACCCCTGACAGTTACGGGCCCGGATCGGCGCCTGTGGACAACTCGTCCGACACCGCGCCGCAGGACCGGTACCGCGAGCCCTGGCGGAACCGTAGACGAACACGCGTTCGATCCGACACCGCGACACGCCGACCGGGCACCCACGGGAGCCGAGCGGTCCCCACGACCGCCCGGGACGCCGCTACCGCCGTGCGGGTGGGACCTCGTAGGCCGCGCAGACCGCGCGCCAGACCCGGCGCAGGTCGAGACCCGCCTCGATCGCCTGCTCGACGGTCCGGCCGCCGAGGTCGGAGAAGACGTGGTCGCGGGACAGCGACGCCGCCCGCACCGGCCCGAACTCGCCCTCCATCAGTTCCCGGAAGTGGCTCAGTCGCACGCCCGCGAGGGTAGACGGGTCACCCGTTCCGTGTGGTGTCCGCCCGTTGACGGCCCCGGAGCCGGTAGCCTGGGTGATATGTCCGAACTGCTCGCGACCGTCCCGGTCGACGTCGCCGACGAGGTCCTCGCGACGACCGGCATCGGGTCGCCCCTGGCGTGGCAGGTCGTGTCGCTGCTCGCGCTGCTGTCCGCGCTGGTCGTGCTGGTGCGCTGGTGGCTCCACCAGCGCCGTCGCTGAGGGTCCAGATCAGCCGGCCGCCGGGCGTCCCGTGCGGGCCGGGCGCGCGACCACCAGCAGGAACGGCACCGTCGCCACGACCACCAGCGCGCCGAGCAGCGCGTAGGACGACACCGTCACGAGCACCCCGGCCACGATCCCGGCGGCGGCGCCGGCCAGGTTCATCGCCACGTCCACCCAGCCCTGCACCCGCGGCCGGTCGGCCACCGCCAGCGACGCCGTGAGCTGCGCCGACCCGCCCACCACCGCTGCCGACCAGCCCAGACCGAGCAGCACCAGGCCCACGGACAGCAGGCCGGTCGAGGTCGGCGCGGCGAGGGCGCAGACCACCCCCGCCAGCGGCAGCAGCACCCCGGCACCGGCCAGCACCCGGGCCGGTCCGAGCCGGTCGGCGAGCCACCCGAACAGCGGGCTGAGCGCGTACATCCCCGCGATGTGCAGGCTGATCACCAGCCCGACGACCGACAGCGCCGCGCCGCCGTGGTCCATGTGCACCGGGGTCATCGACATCAGCCCGACCATCACCGCGTGCCCGAGCACGATGCCGACCGCGCCGAGCAGCGCGGGGCGCGAGGCCCGCAGCACCGCCCACGGCCGCACCGCCGCGGCCCCGGGCGCGGTGGCCGGCGTCCCCGCGTGCTCCCGGGCCCGCAGCAGCGGGTCGGGCCGCAGACCCAGCCACCCGGTCAGGGCCGCCAGGGCGAAGGCGACCGCGCAGAGCAGGTACGGACCGGCGACACCGGGCAGCCCGGCCGACACGGCCACGGCGGCCGGCGGACCGAGCAGGTTCGGCCCGGCGACCGCACCGACCGTCGTCGCCCACACCACCAGCGCGAGCGCGCGGCCGGCCCGCGCCGGCGCGGCCAGGTCGGTGGCGGCGTAGCGCGCGGCGAGCCCGACCGCCGTCCCCGAACCGATCAGCAGCAACGACACCAGCAGCAGCGCCACCGAGCCGGTCGTCGCCGCGACGACCGCACCGACCGCACCGAGCAGTCCCACCAGGTGACCGCCGACCAGCGCGGGACGCCGTCCCCGGGCCTGGGCCACGCGTGCGACGACGGCGGCCGCACCCGCCGCGCCCAGCACGCTCGCCGTCGACGCGACGCCACCGACCGCGGGCGAGCCGGACAGCCGGGACGCGACCAGCGAGCTCGCGGCGATCGAGGTCGCCACGGCCGTCCCGCCGAGCACCTGCCCGATCGCGAGCACCGCCAGCAGGCGGGGCTGGGCGGGGTCCTGCGGCGGGGAGGCGGCGTCGGGTGCGGCGGTCACGGGCGGATGCTGCCGTGCCACGGCCGCCGCGCGCCAGGGCGTTACGCTCCGGCCCGGCCACACGAGCGGAGGACGGTGGACATGGCGGGCACGACCCCGAACACACGCAGGTCGGCGGGCACGGACGACGCGGAGCTGCAGAACGCCTACCGCATGGTCTCCGACGTGCTGGCCGGAGCGGTGCGCGAGACCCTCGCCGCGCCGGGGCCCGACCCGGCCCGGTTCGCCGTGCGCAGGCTGACCGCGGTCGACCGGGACATGCCGCCGGACGCCACCCCGCCCGGCTGGTCGCTGGCCTTCCTGGTGCTGGCCGACTGGTACGACGCCGCCCGCACCGCGCTGGCCGACCACGACGACCGCTCCGAGCGGGCACTGGGCTGGATCGGGAGCAACCTGGGCCCGCGCTACGCAGCCCGGGCCCGCTACACGGTCGCCCCGCTCGTCGACCCGGCCGACGCCCGCGAGACCTCGCACTACGTCGACGCGCTGGGCGTGGACTTCCTGGCGTCGATGGTCTGGACGGTCGCGGCGGTCGTCGCCGAGTTCCCGGCCGAGGACACCGCGGAGGTCTGGCCCCGCACGAGGGCCGACGCCGCCCGCTGACGTCGCAGGTCACGCCCGGTCCGACGGGCGCTCGACGGGTGACTGTCGGACCCCACCCGCATGATGGTCGGCGTGACCGCACTCGAGGGCTTCTCCCCCGCCACCCGCCAGTGGTTCGAGGGGGCCTTCGCCGCGCCCACGGCGGCCCAGGAGGGCGCCTGGTCCGCGGCGCAGGCCGGGCGCAACGCGCTCGTCGTCGCGCCGACCGGGTCCGGCAAGACCCTCGCCGCGTTCCTCTGGGCGCTGGACCGGCTCGCCGCCACCCCGCCGCCCGCCGAGCCGAAGCACCGCTGCCGGGTCCTCTACGTCTCACCGCTCAAGGCGCTCGCCGTCGACGTGCAGCGCAACCTGCGCTCGCCGCTGACGGGCATCCGCCAGGCCGCACAGCGGCTCGACGAGCCGGTCCCCGACATCACCGTCGGGATGCGCACCGGCGACACCCCGGCCGACGAGCGACGCCAGTTCCAGCGCACCCCGCCGGACGTGCTGGTGACCACCCCGGAGTCGCTGTTCCTGCTGCTCACCTCGGCCGCGCGGGAGTCGCTGCGCGGGGTGACGACGGTGATCCTCGACGAGGTGCACGCCGTCGCCGGGACGAAGCGGGGGGCGCACCTGGCGGTGTCGCTGGAACGCCTCGAGGAGATCACCGAGGCCACCCCGCAGCGGATCGGGCTCTCGGCGACCGTGCGCCCGGTGGACGAGGTCTCGACGTTCCTGTCCGGCACCCGCCCGGTCGAGGTCGTGCAGCCCGCGATCCCCAAGACGATCCGGGTCGAGGTGCAGGTCCCGGTGCCCGACCTGGCCGCGCTCGACGAGCGGCCCGCCCCGGGCAGCACCGACGAGGAGGTCGTCGGGTCCGCCGCGGGCACGGCGCGCAAGCCCTCGATCTGGCCCGCGGTGGAGGAGCGGCTGCTCGGCCTGGTGCGCGAGCACCGTTCGACCATCGTGTTCTCCAACTCCCGCCGGCTCGCCGAGCGGCTCACCTCCCGGCTGAACGAACTCGCCGCCGAGCAGGAGGCCGCGGCCCTGGAGGAGGCCGCCGACCTCGACGCCGACGCCCCGGGCGCGTTCCCGGCCGAGGCGGTCGGGCAGTCCGGGGTGGGCGGCGGGGCCGCGCCGACGGTCGCCAAGGCCCACCACGGCTCGATGTCGCGCGACCAGCGGACCCTGGTCGAGGAGGAGCTGAAGTCCGGCGTGCTGCCGTGCGTCGTCGCGACCTCCAGCCTGGAGCTGGGCATCGACATGGGGGCGGTCGACCTGGTCGTGCAGGTCGAGGCGCCGCCGTCGGTCGCGTCCGGGCTGCAGCGGGTCGGGCGCGCTGGGCACCAGGTGGGCGCGGTGTCCGAGGGCGTCGTGTTCCCGAAGTACCGCGGGGACCTCGTGTCCTGCGCCGTCGTCGCCGAACGGATGACGACCGGGTCGATCGAGTCCACGCGCTACCCGCGCAACCCGCTCGACGTGCTGGCCCAGCAGATCGTCGCGATGGTCGCGATGGAGTCGTGGCAGCTGTCCGACCTCGCCGCGACGATCCGCCGGGCGGCCCCGTTCGCGGCGCTGCCGGACTCCGCGCTGCACTCGGTGCTGGACATGCTGGCCGGGCGCTACCCGTCCGAGGAGTTCGGCGAGCTGCGCGCCCGCATCACCTGGGACCGGGTCACCGACGAGCTGCGCGGCCGCCCGGGCGCGCAGCGCCTGGCCGTCACCTCCGGCGGCACCATCCCCGACCGCGGCCTGTTCACCGTCATGACCCCGGGCGGCGCGGACGGCGCCGGGTCACGGGTCGGCGAGCTCGACGAGGAGATGGTCTACGAGTCCCGCGTCGGGGACACGTTCCTGCTGGGGACCTCGTCGTGGCGGGTCGAGGACATCACCCACGACCGCGTGATCGTCACCCCGGCGCCGGGGGTGCCCGCCCGGATGCCGTTCTGGAAGGGCGAGTCGATCGGGCGGCCGCTGGAGCTGGGCCGGGCCGTCGGCGCGTTCGTGCGCGAGATGTCCGGGCTGGCCGACGCCGACGCCCGGGAGCGCGCCGCCGCAGCCGGGCTGGACGAGTGGGCCTGCGACAACCTGCTGTCCTACCTGCGCGAGCAGCGCGAGGCGACCCGGCACGTGCCGAGCGACCGCACGATCCTCGTCGAGCGGTTCCGCGACGAGCTGGGCGACTGGCGCCTCGTCGTGCACTCGCCGTTCGGGGCGCAGGTGAACGGGCCGTGGGCGCTGGCGATCGCCGCCCGGATGCGGGAGCGCCGCGGGGTCGAGGTGAGCGCGTCGGGCGCCGACGACGGGATCGTGCTGCGCCTCCCGGACGCCGTGGACGACAACGGCACCGAGGTCGTCCCGAGCGCCGAGGACGTGCTGCTGGAGCCGGGTGAGATCGAGCAGATCGTCGTCGCGGAGCTGGGGAACTCGGCGCTGTACGCGTCGCGGTTCCGGGAGTGCGCCGCGCGGGCGCTGCTGCTGCCCCGGCGCGACCCGCGCCGCCGCAGCCCGCTGTGGCAGCAGCGGCAGAAGTCGGCGCAGCTGCTGAGCGTCGCGGGCAAGTTCGAGCAGTTCCCGATCACCCTGGAGGCGATGCGGGAGTGCGTGCAGGACGTCTACGACCTACCCGGCCTGCGCGAGCTGATGGGCGACGTCGCCGCGCGGAAGGTGAAGGTCGCCGAGGTCGAGTCGTCGCAGCCGTCGCCGTTCGCGCGCAGCCTGTTGTTCGGCTACGTCGGGATGTTCCTCTACGAGGCGGACGCGCCGCTGGCCGAGCGCCGCGCGGCCGCGCTGTCGCTGGACTCGACGCTGCTGGCGGAACTGCTCGGCTCCGAGGCGATCCGGGAGCTGCTCGATCCGGAGATGCTGGCCGAGATCGAGGGCCAGCTGCAGCGCACCGACCCGGACCGGCACGCCCGCGACATGGAGGGCGCCGCGGACCTGCTCCGCTTCGTCGGCGACCTGTCCGAGGCCGACGGGCGGGCCCGCGGTGTCGACCCGGCGTGGCTGGCGCAGCTGGAGCGCGACCGCCGGGCGCTGCGGGTGCGGATCGCCGGCGAGGAACGGTTCATCGCGATCGAGGACGCCGGCCGGATCCGGGACGCGCTGGGCACGGCGCTGCCGGTCGGGGTGCCGGAGGCGTTCACCGAGCCGGTGCCCGACCCGCTCGGGGATCTCGTGCTGCGCTGGGCGCGCACGCACGGGCCGTTCACCGCCGCCGAGCTCGCCCGCCGCTTCGGGCTGGGCGTGGCCGTGGTCGCCGGGGTGCTGGAGCGGCTCACCGGCACCGGTCGGCTGATGAAGGGCGAGCTGCGCCCGCAGGCGTCGGTGCCCGCCGGTTCCGGCGGCGAGCTGGAGTACTGCGACGCCGAGGTGCTGCGACGGCTGCGGCGCGCGTCGCTGGCGAAACTGCGGCACGAGGTCGAGCCCGTCGAACAGCGGGCGCTGGGCCGGTTCCTGCCGCAGTGGCAGGGCGTCCAGGTGCGGTCGGGCTCCGAGCGGCGAGGCCGGGTGCGCCGTGCACCGGGTGCCGAGGACGTGCTCGGTGTGGTCGAGCAGCTCGCCGGGGCGCCGCTGCCGGCGAGCGCGGTCGAGTCGCTGGTGCTGCCGGCCCGGCTACCGGGCTACACTCCCGCGCTGCTCGACGAGCTGACCGCCGCCGGTGAGGTGACCTGGGTCGGGTGCGGCGCACTGTCCGGGCAGGACGGCTGGCTGGCACTGGCCCCGGCCGACGTGGCGGACCTGCTGCTGCCCGCCCCCGACCTGGACACCGCGGGCACCCCGCTGCACACCGCGGTGCTGGCCGCGCTCGGGCTGACCGACCCGGCCGCGCTGACCGACCCGGAGGCCGCACCGGACTCCGGGGGCGGCGCGCTGTTCTTCCGCGAGCTCGCGACCCGGGCCGGGGTGCTGCTGACCGAGCAGGACGAACCGGCCCCCTCCGACGACGACGTCGTCGCGGCGGTCTGGGACCTGGTCTGGGCGGGCGCGCTCACCAACGACACGCTCGGCCCGCTACGGGCCCGGCTGTCCGGGGGCGGCGGGCGGCGTGGCGCGTCCGGGCGGCAGGGCGGGGCGCACCGCACGGCACGCCGGCCGGCCCGCGGGCGTTACGCGCAGCTGCGTGCGGGGCGGCCGTCGATGCCCAGCCGGACCGGGCCGCCGTCGGTCGGCGGGCGCTGGTCGGTGGCCGTGCCGCGCGAGCCCGACCCGACCCGCCGTGCGCACGCCACCGCGGAGGCGTTCCTGGAACGCCACGGCGTGCTCACCCGGGGCGCGTTGGGCACCGAGCGGGTCACCGGCGGGTTCGCCGCGGTCTACAAGGTGCTCCGGGCGATGGAGGAGTCCGGCCGGTGCCGGCGCGGCTACATCGTCGAGGGGCTCGGCGCGGCGCAGTTCGCGGTACCGGGCGCGATCGACCGGGTCCGGGCCCTCGCCGGGACCGACGGCGGCCCGTCCCCCGCCCCGCCGACCGGTCCGCGCCGCCTCGGTGCCGGGCCGGGCGCGGTCGTCGCCGACCCCACCGACCCGGCCGGGTCCGTGGACCCGACCGGGGACGGCGAGCCCCTGCCCGACGACCTCTCCGGCGAGGCGGCCGGGTTCCCGGGCTCCGACGACCTCTCCGGCGACGTCGCGGGGCTCCCGCGGGGCGACGACCCGTACGCGGGAGTGCCCGAGGACCTGCGCGGCGGCCTGGGCGGGCTCGGCGGCGCCGGCCGCCACGGCGAGTTCGACGGCGCCGGTCGCCGCCCGCAGGCACCGCGGGAGGCGTGGCGCGAGCTGTCCCGGGTGGTGCTCGCCGCCACCGACCCCGCCCAGCCCTACGGCGCGGCCCTGCCCTGGCCGGACACGACCGGCGAGACCCGGCACCGCCCCGGTCGCAAGGCCGGCGCCCTGGTCACCCTGGTCGACGGGGCGCCCGCGCTGTACGTCGAACGGGGCGGGAAGTCGCTGCTGTCGTTCACCGAGGACCGCGACGAGCTGCGCGCCGGCGCCGAGTCGCTCGCCGGGGCGGTGCACGAGGGCTGGCTCGGGTCGCTCGCCGTGGAGCGCGCCGACGGGCAGGACTCGCTGGTCTCGGCGCTGTCCGAGGTCCTCACCGAGGCCGGGTTCCGGGTGACGCCGAAGGGGCTGCGGCTGCGGGCCTGACCGGGCACCTACCCCCGTCGGACGCCCGCGGCCGGACCGTGGGGGGTGCGGCCGGGGCAGGCGCGCGGGCGGCCGGAGTCGGTACACATCTGACGGAGGTCCCCCGTGACGCTCGAACTGGCCCTGCCCGACGGCAGCACCCGCTCGGTGGAGGTCCACCGGGTCTTCAACGCCGGGTATGCCGGACGCGCCCAGGAGGAGGTCGCCGCGCACGTCGCCGAGCTGCCCGAGCTGGGCGTGCCGGCCCCGGACACGGTGCCGGCGCTCTACCCGGTCTCGCCGTACCTGGCGTCGCAGACCGACCGGGTCCCCGCCCAGCACGGCCGGACCTCCGGCGAGGCGGAGTGGGCGCTGGTCGTCGGTGACGACGTGACCGACCCGCTGCTGACCGTCGCCTGTGACCACACCGACCGCGCCCTGGAGGTGCACGGCGTGGCGTGGAGCAAGAACGCGGGTCTCGACGTCCTGGGCCGGAAGGCCTGGCGGCTGTCGGAGGTCGCCGACCGGCTCGACGACATCACCCTGCGCGCGTGGGTCCGTCACGGCGGCACCGAGGAGCTCGTGCAGGACGCGACGCTGGCCGCCCTGCTCCCGCCCGGGTACTGGGTCGGCCTGCTGCGCGAGCGCGGCTGGCTGGTGCCCGGCACCGTCCTGCTGTCGGGGACCGTCGCGATGAGGTCGGGGGTCGACCAGTTCGCCGACGCCTGGCGGGTGGAGCTGCACGACCCGGCCACCGGCGACACGATCGGCCTGGCCTACGAGGTCGACCGGCTCCCGGAGCCGATCGGCTGACCGGCCGCCCGGCGGGGACCGGTCAGCAGGTCCGGTGGACGTGGCCGGGATCGCCCGCGGGCACCCGGCGCCGACCGTGACGCCCGCCGCACCGGCGGGCGCGGCCGCCGCCCGTACCGGGTGGCACCATCGCTGTCATGATCCGTCGCTCCCCCGGCACCCCGTCCCGCGACCGCCGTCTCGCTCTCGGGCTCGCGGGGCTGCTCGGCACCGCCGCCGTCCTGCACGTGGTGCGTCCCGAGCCGTTCGACTCGATCGTGCCGCGCAGCCTGCCCGGGGAGCCCCGGTTCTGGACCTACGCCTCCGGGGCCGCCGAGGGCGCCGTCGCCGCGGCGGTCGCGCATCCGCGGACCCGGCGTGCGGGCGGCTGGGCCGCGGCAGCGCTGTTCGTGGCGGTGTTCCCGGCGAACGTGTCGATGGCGCTGCACTGGGACCGCACGGACCCGCTGTACCGGGCGATCGGCTGGGGACGGCTGCCGCTGCAGGTCCCGCTGGTGCTGTGGGCGGTGCGGATCGCCCGCAGCGCCCCGCGCGGCTGACCGGAGGGTGGACCGCCGGTAGACCGAAGTCGATCGTCCACCGCCCGATGCCCGCTGCACCGGACGGACCCGCCGGGGTCTGATGGCGCCGGGCCCGGGACCGCCGGCGTCCACGTCGTCGCTCGGGGGGACACATGACGTCGTCGACCACGGTCCGGGACTCCGCCGCTGCACCCACGGCGGTTCCGCGGCTCGCGCGGCTGCCCGTCGGGATCGTCGCCGGGGTGGTGGCCGTCGTCCACCTCGTCATGGGGGCGCTGGGGCGCGGGTACTGGTTCGACGAGGCGCTGATGCTGGCGATCGGACGGCACCACCTCAACTGGGGGTCGGCCGACCAGCCCCCGGTCGCACCGGCGCTGGCCGGGCTCGCCGACGTCCTCGCACCCGGGGTGAACGGGGTGCTGCGGATCGCGCCGTCGCTGGCGACGGCGGGTGCGGTCGTCGTCGCCGCACTGATCGCCCGTGAGCTGGGCGGCGACCGCCGCGCCCAGGTCCTCACCGCGCTCGCCCAGGCCACCGGGCTGTGGGTGACGCTGTTCGGGCACTTCCTCACGCCGTACTCGCTGGAACCGCTGCAGTGGGCGCTGCTGCTGTGGCTGCTGGTGCGCTGGACCCGCGTGCGCGACGACCGGCTGCTCCTCGCCGTCGGCCCGCTCCTCGGCCTGGCCGCGCTGACGAAGTTCCAGGTGATCCTGCTGGGCGCGGTGCTGGTCCTCGCGATCGGCCTGGCCGGGCCGCGGGCGATGCTGCGGCGGCCCGCGTTCTGGTGGGCCGCCCTGCTCGGTGCACTGATCGCGTCACCGACACTGGTGTGGCAGGCCGTGCACGGCTGGCCGCAGCTGCGCATGACGTCGGTCGTCGCGCAGGAATCGGTGCTGTTCGGCGGGCCGGGCCCCAACGCGGTGGCGATGCTGCTGCTGGCCGGGCTGCTCGGCACCGTGCTCGTCGTGGTCGGGGCGGTCGCGGCGTTCACGACGCCGCGGCTGCGGCCGTACCGCTTCGTCGCGGTGACCTTCCTCGTGCTGTGGATCGTGTTCGCGGTGACCGTGGGGCGTGCCTACTACCTGTGCGGTCTGCACGGTGCCGTCGCCGCGCTCGGGGCGGTGTGGTTCCAGGAGCGGCGCGCGACCGGGCGACGGCGGTGGTCCTGGGTGGCGTGGCCGGCCGGGGTGCTGTCGGTCGCCCTCGCCGCGGCGATGCTGTCCGCGAGCGCCGGGGCGGCCGACCCCGCCGTGCCGGAGCGGATCGTCGGCGAGGTCGCCCGCGTCCGCGACGGGCTGCCCCCGGACCAGCGGGACCGCTCCGTCGTGGTGGGCGGCTCGTACATCTTCGCCGCCTACGTCGACACCGCCGACCCCGCGCTCGGCCTGCCGCCCGGGTACAGCGGCAACCGCAGCTACGGCTACTTCGACCCGCCCCCGGACGACCACGACGTCGTGATCTTCCTCGGCAGGGACCCCGGCCTGCTGGCGCCCACCGGGGTGGTACTGCGACCGGTCACCGACCTCGGCGACGGCAACCGCGTCTGGCTGGGCGAGGGCATGACGCACCCGTGGTCGCAGGTGTGGCCGCAGCTGCGGACGCTCGTCGTGGACTGAGCCCGGCCGGTCCGGGCCCGCCCGGGTAGCGTCGCGGTCGTGCCCGAGGGAGACACCGTGTACCTGGCCGGCAAGCGGCTGCACACCGCGCTGTCCGGGCACGAGCTGCTGCGCGGCGAGCTGCGCCATCCGCGCCTGGCCGAGCACGACCTGGCCGGGCTGACCGTGACCGGCGTCGTCTCCGTCGGCAAGCACCTGTTCACCCGGTTCGACGACGGCCGCAGCCTGCACAGCCACTTCCGGATGGACGGCTCCTGGCACCTGTACCGGCCCGGCATGCGGTGGCGCCGGGTCGCGCACGAGGCGCGCGCGGTGCTGGAGACCGCCGACCGGGTCGCCGTCGGGTTCGCCCTGCACGACCTGGAGCTGCTCCCCACCGACGACGAGGACACCCTCGTCGGGCATCTCGGGCCCGACCTGCTCGACCCGGAGTGGGGCCCCGGCCACGACGCCGAGGCGCTGCGCCGGATGACCGCCCGGGCCGACCACCCGCTCGGGCTGGTGCTGCTCGAACAGCGGGTCATGGCCGGTCTCGGCAACCTCTACCGCAACGACATCTGCTTCCTGCTCGGGCTCACGCCCTGGGTGCCGATCCGCGACGTGCCCGACCTGCCCGGGGTCATCGACCTGTCGCGGCGGCTGCTGTCGTCGAACAAGGACCGCCCGGAGCAGACGACGACCGGCTCGCTGGCCGCCGGCGAGTCGCACTGGGTGTTCGAGCGGCCCGGACGTCCGTGCCGCCGGTGCGGGACCCGCATCCGGACCGCCGACCAGGGCGACGACCACCGGGCCCGGGTCACCTACTGGTGCCCGCGCTGCCAGACGGGACCGTCCCCGCGGCCGGTGCGCCGGGCCACCGGCCCGCGCCGCGGTGCCCCCGGGCGACCGCCGCCCGGCGCCGCCCGCACCCGCTGAGCCCTGCTGCCACGGGCGCCACCGGCGGCCGGGGCCCGCGGAGGGCCGCCCGGGCCCGGACACACGTCCGCCGCGGTCCCTGGGCGGGGCCGCGGCGGACGGTGCGGAACGGGCGAGCGGCTCAGGCGGTGCCGGGCTGCTGCTGGTTCTGGGTGTTCTGTTGCTGGGCCGGCGCCGGCGAGGACGGCAGCTGCTGCTGCGGCTCCCCCTGGCCCACCTGCGGGGCCTGCTGGCCCCCGGCGATCGGCGCCCCCGACATCGACGCCCGGATCTGCTCCAGCCGCGACATGCCGGCCATGTCGGTGGTCGACTGCTGGACCTCCAGCATCCGGCCCTGCACCGAGTTCTGGGCCAGCTCCGCGGACCCGAGCGCGGTGGCGTACCGCTTCTCGATCTTGTCGCGGACCTCGTCGAGCGAGGGGGCGTTGCGCGGCGCGGACAGCTCGCTCATCTGCTGCAGCGACTTCGCGGCCTGCTCCTGCATCTTGGCCTGCTCGAGCTGGCTGAGCAGCTTGGTGCGCTCGGCGATCTTCTGCTGCAGCATCATCGAGTTCCGCTCGACGGCCTGCTTGGCCTGTGCGGCGGCACCGATCGACTGGTCGTGCAGCGTCTTGAGGTCCTCGACGCCCTGCTCCGCGGTCACCAGCTGGGTCGCGAAGGTCTGCGCCGACTGCTCGTACTGCTGGGCCTTCTGCTCGTCGCCCTGGGAGCGGGCCTGGTCGGCCAGCACGAGTGCCTGCCGCGCCGACGACTGCAGCTTCTCGATCTCACCCAGCTGCCGGTTCAGCTTCATCTCCAGCTGGCGCTGGTTGCCGATCACCGCGGCCGCCTGCTGCGACAGCTGCTGGTGCTGGCGCTGGGCGTCCTCGATGGCCTGCTGGATCTGCACCTTCGGGTCGGCGTGCTCGTCGACCTTCGACGAGAACAGGGCCGACAGATAGCTGAAGAACTTGGTGAATCCGTTGGCCATCTCTGCGCGTCCTCCGCCTGCGTTCGCTCGCGACCGTGCCCGCCACCACGGCGGGCGTGCGGACCCCGGACCGACCCCGCGTTCCCCCCGTGGTCGGCACCGGACCTCCGGCCCTGTCCATCCTGGCATCGCTGCCGGTCTGTCCGCACCCTACCGCGCAGGAGCGGTCGGCCGGGGCGGGCCGTGCGATCAGGCGGCCGAGGCCACCGGCCCGCCCGAGGACGCCGGTGCGGCGACCACGGAACCCGGCCGCCCGGCCAGCCGCAGCTCGGCGTGCCGCTGCCCGATCGGGACGAGCACGTCGTCGCGACGGCCCGCGGCCGCGGCGGACGTCGCCGTCGCCATCTCGGCGGCGACGGTGGTCAACAGGTCCGGCACGGAGACCCCGAGCGCCTCGCAGATCGCCGCGAGCAGCTCGCTGGAGGGCTCCTTGCGCCCGCGCTCGACCTCGGAGAGGTACCCGAGGCTCACCCGCGCGGCCCGCGAGATGTCGCGCAGCGTGCGCCGGCGCGCGGTGCGCACCTCACGCAGCCCACTGCCGATCGCTTCCCGCAGCAGCATGTGCCCTCCTCGACTGCTCCCCGGACACCCGGTGATGTCTCACCGTACCGACTTCCCCGGTTCCCACGCGCCGTGACGCTGTCCGCCCACGGCGAACACCTCAACGCCGCGCGGGCCCCGGATCGTCCCCGCAGGTCAGGCGGGCCGGGGACGGACCGCCTTGCGGACGTAGTCGGCACCGGTCACCACCGTGAGCACCAGCGCGACGGCCATCACCGCCCACTGGAGGACGAGCACGGCGGTCGCGGCGGCGGTGCCGGGGCCCAGCAGCTCCGGCAGCGGCAGCAGGAACAGCCCGATCGCGACGGTCTGGGCGACGGTCTTGGCCTTGCCACCGCGGCTGGCCGGGATGACCCCGCGACGGCGGATCACGACGAAGCGCAGCGCGGTGATGCCGAGCTCGCGGACGACGATCACGATCGTCACCCACCACGGCAGCACCCCGAGGAGCGACAGCCCGATCAGGGCGGCGCCCATCAGGGCCTTGTCCGCGATCGGGTCGACCAGCGCACCGAACCAGGTGACGAGCCCGCGGCTGCGGGCCAGCTGGCCGTCGAGCCGGTCGGTGGCCGCCGCGATGACGAACACGGCGAACGCGACCAGCCGCCACACCACGTCCTCGCCGCCGTCGACGAACAGCGCGACGACGAACACCGGGACGAGCAGCAGCCGCAGGACGGTCAGCGCGTTCGCGATGTTCAGCAGCGGCGGGTCACCGACTCCGGCGGTGCCCCCGGCCGGGTGCGAGCTCATCCGGCTGCGGAGGCCGCCGGGACGGCCGCGGCCGGCACGCGCGGGTCGAGCAGTTCCAGGGCCTCCACCAGCAGGTCGACACCCTCGGTGTCCACGACGCGGCAGCGGACCAGGTCACCGGGTCGCAGCGAGTCCGGCTCCGGGCCGTCCTGCGCCGCCCCGACGACGGTGGACTCGCCGTCGGCGTCGGGGCCCTGGTGCGCGGCGCGGCCGGTGCAGTCGTCCTCGTCGCTCTCCCCGGACTCGACGAGCACGACGACCTCGGTGCCGATGCGTTCCTCGGCACGCTGTTCCATCAGCTCGTCGACCAGTGCGGAGATCCGCGCGACGCGGGCCTGCACCTCGGCCGGGTCGACGTGCCCGTCGTAGCCCTCGGCCTCGGTGCCGTCCTCGTCGGAGTAGCCGAACACACCGACGGCGTCGAGCCGGGCACCGGTGAGGAAGGCCTCCAGCTCGGCGAGGTCCTCCTCGGTCTCGCCGGGGAACCCGACGATGACGTTGGAGCGGATCCCGGCCTCCGGGGCGAGCGCGCGGATGCGCTCGCAGAGGTCGAGGAAGTCGGTGCGCGACCCGAAGCGGCGCATCCGGCGCAGCACCCGCGCCGACGCGTGCTGGAACGACAGGTCGAAGTAGGGCGCGACGCCCGGCGTGGTCGCGATGACCCGGAGCAGGTCGGGCCGCAGCTCGGCCGGCTGCAGGTAGGCGACCCGGATCCGCTCGATCCCGTCGATCCCGGCGAGCTGCGGGAGCAGGTCGACCAGCGCGCGGGTGCCGCCGGGGAGGTCCTTGCCGTAGCTGGTGGAGTTCTCGCTGACCAGCACGATCTCGCGCACGTCCTGCCGGGCGAGCCAGGCGGCCTCGCCGAGCACGTCGGCCGGCGGGCGGGACACGAAGCTGCCGCGGAAGCTCGGGATGGCGCAGAAGGCGCAGCGGCGGTCGCAGCCCGACGCGAGCTTCAGCGACGCGACCGGTCCGCCGGACAGGCGGGTGCGCGCGATGTCGGGCACCCAGTCGTGACCGGGGACCGAGACGTCCGCCGCCGCGGCCGGGCGCTCGACCGGCGAGATCGGCAGCAGCGTGCGGCGGTCGGTGGGGACGTGCGGGGCCGGGGCGTGCCCGCCCAGGACGTCGCCGAGGCGCTCGGCGAGCTCGGGGTAGGCGTCGAAGCCGAGCACCGCGTCCGCCTCGGGCAGGTCGGCGGCCAGCTCGGCGCCGTAGCGCTCGGCGAGACAGCCCACGGCGACGACCTTCGCCCCCGCCGGGCGGGCCACGTCCGAGGCGGCCAGCACGGTGTCGATCGAGTCCTTCTTCGCCTGCTCGACGAATCCGCAGGTGTTGACGACGATGACGTCGGGGCTGCCGTCCTCGGCGTCGACCAGCTCCCAGCCGGACCCGGCCAGGCGGCCCGCGAGCTCCTCGGAATCGACCTCGTTGCGCGCGCAGCCCAGCGTCAGCAGGGCGGCGCGGCGGGGTGCGTTCTCGGGGGAAGCCACGGGTACCAGGGTAGACGCCGAGTCCGACGGCCCCGGTCTAGGCTCTCCTGCCGTGCCCGAGCCCGTCCCCGCCCCGGTTCCCGACGTGGTCGTCCGCCGTGCCCGCACCCGCGACGTCCGCCGGATCCGCGAGCTCGTCGACGAGTACGCGGGCACGGTGCTGCTGGCCAAGGAGACCGTGACCCTCTACGAGGCGGTCCCGGAGTTCCTCGTCGCCGAGGTCGACGGCACGGTCGTCGGCTGCGGCGCCCTGCACGTGCTCTGGGAGGACCTGGGTGAGATCCGCACGGTCGCGGTGTCGCCGTCGGTGCTGGGCCGCGGGGTCGGGCACCGCATCGTCGCCGCCCTGATCGACCGCGCGCGCGAGCTCGGGCTGGAGCGGCTGTTCGTGCTCACGTTCGAGAAGCAGTTCTTCGCCCGGCACGGCTTCGCCGAGATCGACGGGACACCGGTGTCGGCCGAGGTGTTCGCGGCGATGCTGCGCAGCTACGACGCCGGCGTCGCCGAGTTCCTCGACCTCGCCCACGTGAAGCCGAACACCCTGGGCAACGTGCGGATGCTGCTCACCCTCTGACCTCAGCCGGTGGCGGCCCTCACCGCCGCGACCACGGCCCACACCAGCGCGGCGACGATCACGACGACCAGCGCCACCACCAGCAGCACCGGCGCCAGCGCCACGACGACGCCGATCAGCACCTTCGCCGCGGTCCCGAGCGCGGCGAACCCGCCCTTGATCGCGCCCCACACCGGGTTGTCACCGCGGGCGAGGGCCTTGCCCGCCCCGAGCGCGGCGCCGAGACCGGGCCCGCCGTCGGCCGCCATCCGCTCCAGTGAGTCGGCCAGGCGGTCGACCTGGTCGCAGGCGAGCGCGGCGAGCCGGTCGACGAGTGCGGCCAGGAGCCGCTCCCCGGCGTCGCGCAGCTGCGTCGTCGGGTCGGGCGGCGCCGGCGGGGTCGCCGTGCGCGGCGCCCGGGCCTGCGGGACCGCGGGGGCCTCCTGTGTCGCGGTGCTCATCGGGTCCTCGCGGGTACGGCCATCACGATCGGTCCTCTCGGTTCCGGGTGTGTGTCGGTTTCCGCCCGCCCGGGCGGGGGAACGCTGCAGTTCGAGCCGACGAACGGAGGGAGCGCGCCCATGCGGCCACCGGACCGGTCGACGCTGGACCTGCTGCTCCTCGGCGCGATCCACGACGCCCCCGGCGACGGGGCCGCGGTCCGCGACGCCGTGCTCGACCGCTCCGGCGGCGCGCTCGTCCTGTCGGCGGGCCCGGTGTACCGGGCACTGCACCGGCTCGAACGGAACCGGCTGGTGCGACGCCCGGCCGGCAGCCGCGGGTACCGGCTGACCCCGGGCGGGGAGCGGGTGCTGAGGTCGCGGACCCGCGAGTTCGAGGCGCACGTGCGGGCGGTGCGCGCGGTGCTGCCCGGCGGGGGTGTCACGAGCGGTGCCGGGGCAGCAGCGGGCCGAGCGGGCCGAGCTCGAGGTTCAGGTCCGCCGCGGTCAGACCGAACTCCGCGGTGAGCTCGTCCATCGCCTCCTCGAGGTGCATGAGGGCGGTGCCGAGGTCCTCGACCTCGTCGTCGGTGAGGTCGCCCTGCTCGACACGGCGCAGCGCCTGGCGCTCCATGAGCTGACGCAGCAGCTCGACGATCGTCAGCACCAGCTTCATGAGGTCGCGGCGGACGGCGTCGCGGTCGATGTCGATCCGGCCACCGGGGCGCGGGTCAGGCGTCATCGGGCGGCTCCTCCCCCGCCTGCCGCCCGGCCGGGGCGATCGACACGATCAGCGCGCGCAGCGAGATGCGGATCAGGTCCACCCCGGCCAGCGAGACGGTGACGTCCCCGGCCAGCACGACCCCGCCGGCGAGCAGCCGGTCCAGCAGGTCGACCAGCGCGACCTCGCGGTGGGCGAGGCCGGTCTCCCCCGTGCTCACCGCTCCTCCTCGACGAACGAGTACGGCACCCACGGCCCGGTGACCTCGACGGTGAGCCCGGCGCCGTCCGCGGCCCCCGCGACGGCGGCGCGCCAGGTGTCGCGGTCGGCGTCGTCGACCAGGTAGGCGCCGTTGAGGACCATCGGCTCGGTGCGTCCGGTCAGCGCAGGGGCGTGCAGCCGGTGCCGTCGCGTCGTCACCGCGGCCCGCGCCGCCGCCTCGTGCAGCCGTTGCGCCGCGGCGTGGGCGGCGTCGTCGTCACCCGCGACGCGGTCGAGCTCCCGGCGACGGCGGCGCAGGTACTCGGCCCCGGACGAGGCCCGCCCGGCGTCGCGGCCCTCCGGCCGCGGCGTGGCGTAGGCCTTCACGCCCCACTCGGTGCGGCCCCGGAGCCGGTCCAGGACCTCGGCGAACGCGGTGCGCCGTTCGGTCAGCACGGCGCGGACCCGGTCGTCGTCGCGGTAGACCGTCGCGAGGGCGAGCGGCGCGACGACGGTGCGCGCACCGAGCGCGTCGACGACGGCGTGGTGCTCCCGCGCGGTGGTCGCCAGCCAGGTCAGGTCCTCCAGCCGGGCGGTCAGGGCGCTCTCGCCGAAGTCGGACTCGGGGACGGTGCCGGTGGCGGCCCAGAGCGCGTCACCGCCGGTCACCGTGTGCACCGGGCGGCCCCCGATGCCTGTGAGCCCGGCCAGGTCGGGCGGGGCCGCGTCGCCCACGGCGTAGACGTAGGTCAGGTCCACGGCTCAGTCCTTCCCGCGTGCCGGGCGACGGGTGGTGGTCGTGCGGCGCCGCCGGGTGGCGGCGGGGCGGGTGCGACGCGGTGGGGCCTCGGGTCCGTCCTCGTCCCGGTCCGCGACGGCCCGGTCGATCGACCTCTCGACGGCGGCGTCGTCGGCCCGGGCCGACTCCCCGTCGGGACCGTCGTGGGTGTCGTCGGACGGCGTGGACCGCTCGACGGCGGGGAGCAGGCGTTCGAGGCGCTCCACCCGGTCACGCAGCCGTGCGTTCTCCTCCTCCAGCGCGTCGCGGCCGCCCGACAGCGTCGGGTCGCGCTCCCACCAGTCGATGCCCATCTCCTTGGCGCGGTCCACCGAGGCCACGACCAGGCGGATCTTGATGGTCAGCAGCTCGATGTCGAGCAGGTTCACCTGGATGTCGCCGGCGATGACGATGCCCTTGTCCAGGACGCGCTCGAGGATGTCGGCCAGGTCGGTGCCCGACTGCCGGGGTGGTTGCTCGCTGCGGCGCTGCGGCGCACCGGGGCTGCTCCAGCGGACGGCGTCGCTCATGGTCCTCCCTCAGTCGTCGTCGCCGCGGCCGCGCGGGTAGCGCCGGACCCGCTGGTACGACATCAGCTCGGCCTCGTCGTCGAGCTCGGCCTCGTAGACGGCGAGGACGTCGGAGGAGTCGGGGATGCGCTCGGTCTCGACGACCTCGACACCGACCAGCCAGCTGTCGTCCTGCTTGCGGACGAACGTGACCCCCTCCGGTGCGCGGCCGGTCATCTCCACGATCTGTTCGACAGCGGCGCGGGCGGCCGCGCGGGCGCCGATGCGACGCCGGGGTGGGTCGGGTTGCTCCTCCGGCTCCTCGTCCTCGGAGTCCTCGGGCTCCTCGTCCTCTGTCACCTCGTCGTCCGGTCCCTCGTCCTCGGCGGAGTCGTCCTCGTCGTCGGCACCGGACTCGTCCACCATCGGCTCGGGCTCCTCCTCCTCCTCGGATCCGGGATCGGGCTCGGACTCGGACTCGTCGAAGTCGAGATCGGTCTCCCGGTCGTCCCCGGTGTCGCTGTCGGCCCCGTCGCCGGGCCGGACCTCGTCCCCGGTCCCGTCGTCGGCCCCGGTGTCGTCCAGGACCTCCTCGTCCTGGTCGCCCACCGGCTCCCGGTCCGGCTCGTCGCGGCCGGCGCGTCCCCGCCGCGGGCCTCCGCCCGCCGGCCGACGCCGCGGGGGCTGTTCCTCCGTGTGGCCTCGGCGACGTCGTGGCGCCGCCGGGGCCCGGTCGCCGTCACGGGGCCGGCTGCGGCGCGCGGGCCGCTCCCGGGTCGCCCCGTCGTCACCGGACCGGCGACGACGGGCGGGCTCGTCCCCGGCGGAGCGACGACGCACCGGCCGATCGCCGGTGTCGCGACGCCGCTCGGACCCGCCGTCCCGCGCACCGCGTCCGTCCCGCTCCGACGACGCGTCGGCGGCCCGGTCGTCCGCGGTGTCGGAGCGACGACGCGGCGGGGCGTCACCCTCCCCGGACCGACGGCGTCGCGGAGCATCCTGGGACCGGCGGCGCGGCGCGGCGTCGTCGTCCGCCGACCGGCGGCGGGGCGGGTCCTCCCCGTCCCGCGACCGACGCGGCGGAGCCTCCCCCGCCCGTCGCCGCACCGGAGACTCCGATCCGTCCCGCCGACGGGCCGGCTCTCCTGACCGGCGACGACGCGGTCGCTCGTCGGACGGCCGGTCCTCCGCCTCAGCCACGGCCGTCCCCCGGTCGCCCCGTCAGCCGGGCCAGCAGGACCTCCTGACGCGCGTCGCGGTCGGCCTCGGAGATCTCCCCCTGCTCGTAGGCCCGTTCGACCTCGTCGATCTGCCGGCGCACCGCGACCGGGTCGTAGAGCCGGGCATGGGCCTGTTCCTGCAGCTGCTCCCCCACCCAGACGACGCCGCGCAGCGGTGCGAGCGGCAGCCCGAGCAGGCCGCGCAAGAGCCCCATCAGCCCTCGGCCTCCGGTGGTTCGGGCAGGAAGTCGTACGGTGCGACCGGGCCGATCAGGCGCAGCCGCACCCGCTCGTCCCACTCGTCGCCGAGCGCGTCGACGGCCTGCTCGAAGTCGCCGACCCGGTCGCGGTGCACCAGCAGCGCCAGCTCGACGGCGCCGTCCTCGCTGGCGGGCTCCTTCACCGACGTCGCGACCGCGAACGGGCCCAGCCGCTCCACGGCGAGGTCCGCGTCGTCGGACCGGATGCGCTCGACGTGGCCCGCGATCGCCTCACCGAGCCGGATGCGCTCGTAGTACGTGGCGTCCGGGTCCTTGCCGCGCACGGCCTCACCGAGCTGCTGGATCTCCGGGTCGGCCTCGACGATGCCCGCCACCAGGCGGTCGGAGTCGTAGCGGCCGGCCAGCACGAACTGCCGGCAGCCGTCGAGCTGCTCCAGCGCCCAGGCGAAGTACTCCTGGTGCGCGGCGAGGAGCTCGTCGACGACGGCGCGATCGTCGTCGACGACGCCGCCGAACCGCATCGGCAGCACGGTCGTGCTCCCGGCCAGGGTGTTCACGGTGCGCTCGTGGGCCAGGAGGTCCTCGCGGCTGCCCAGCGGGGCGTCGCGCGGGACGTCGCTGACGACTGCGGCGAGCCGCCCGTGGTCGATCACCGCCACCTCCTCACCGCCCCCGACGGGCGTCAGCCCCTCGGGCAGGTCGATGTCGGCGGCGACGACGGCGTAGACGTAGGTCGCGCTGCTCACCCGCTCTTCTCCTTCCGTGAGCGACGCTCACCCCGGAGGTCGTCGAACTTCTCCTTGCCCGCCTCGATCACTCCTTTGGTGGCTCCTTTCGAGACCCCTTTCGAGCCGCCCTCCGAGATGCCGCTGACGACCTCGCCGAGGTCCTTGCCGCCCTTCTGGTGCAGGTCGAGGCGGTTGGTGGCCTCCGCGAACCGCAGATAGGTGTCCACACTGGCGACGACGATGCGGGCGTCGATCGTGACGAGCTCGATCCCGACCAGCGACACCTTCACGAAGATGTCGATGACGAGACCCTTGTCCAGGATCAGGTCTATGACCTGGGCGAGGTCGCCCTGCGGGGCGCGGTCGACCCGGCCGCCGCCCCCCTGTCGATGGCTGACGGTCACGGTGTCCGTCCCTCCGTTCGCGGGTGCCGGGCCGGGTCAGGCACGGGACCCCGCCGTGCGACGGCGACGGCTCCCGACCCGTCGGCCGCTGTCCTCCTCCGGCTCGGGCTCCTCGGCCTCGGCCTCCTCCGGCTCGGCGTCGTCGTACTCGGGGTCGTCGTACTCGGCGTCGTCGTACTCCGGGTCGGGCTCGTCGGCCGGTTCCTCGTCCACGGCCTCGTCGTCGGCGAGGTCGTCCTCGTCGAGGTCCTCCTCCGCGTAGCCGTCGTCCTCGACCGGTTCCTCGTCGGCGAGGTCGTCGTCCTCAGCGAGGTCGTCGTCGGCGAGGTCGTCCTCGTCGAGGTCGTCGTCGTACTCGGCGTCCTCGTAGTCGTCGTACTCGGCGTCCTCGTCGTCGTACTCGGCCTCGCGCTCCTCCTCGAGCCCCTCCTCGTGGGTCTTGACGACCTCGCTGTCGCGGATCTCCCCGCGCCAGCCCTCCAGCTCCTCGCGATTGAGCAGGGTCTCGACCATCACGTGCCGTCCGTAGTGCTTGAACTCCAGCCGGGCCCGGCGGCCGACGGCGCGCCAGATGTTGCCGGTCTTCTCGAACAGGCCGACCGGGTAGTACTCGAGGATCAGCACGACGCGGGTCAGGTTCGGCGCGAGTTCGTGGAACGACACGCACCCGTTGGCATACCCCTTGGCACCCTGCGAACGCCAGATGATATGAGTGTCCGGAATCTGCTCGATGATCGTCGCACTCCAGGTGCGCTTCGACCAGAACACCTGGGCCTTCCAGTTCGTCTTCTCGTCGGACTCCTGGTCGACCGACTGCACCTTCTTCATGAAGGTCGAGAAGTCCGCGAACTGCGTCCACTGGTCGTAGGCGACCCGCACCGGGACACCGACATCGAGGTGCTCGACGATGTTCATGAACTTGAACTTGCCGCGGCCCCCGCCGGAACCACCGCCGCCGGAGCCGCCCTCGGAGTCCTCGGAGTCGTCGTCGCCGAGCCCGACGGCCCCCATCACCGTGTCCTTGACGGCCGAGAACCCGCCCTTCACCGCGTTCGTCACCGGATTGCCCCCTTCCTCCGAGCCACCCCCGCCGAGGGCCGCACCCAGACCCGTCCCGCCGTTCTCGGCGACGCCGGTCAGCCGCTCGGTGAGTCCCTCCACCTGGCTCATCGCGGCGCCGACCGCACGGTCGGCGGCCGCCTTCAACAGCAGCTGACCGGCCTGTTTCAGGCGGTCGGTGGGCAGCTGGTCCAGCACCGAGGTGCTGCCGTCCCGTTCCTCAGCCATCGGCCCGCGCCTCCGACTTCTTCGCCGCACGCCCGCCCGAGCGCGGCGCCCGGCCGTTGCGCGAGCCGCCCTTGCCCGACGACCCCGAGGACGACGACTCGGAGCTGCGGCCCGAGGTGGACCGCGCGGTCCGCCGGACCGGGGCCGCGCGGCCCTCGGAGTCGGAGTCCGCACCGTCCGACGACGACCGGCTCGACGATCCCGCACGTCCCGACGACGATCCCGAGCCCGACGACCGTCCGGTCCGCCGGCGCGGGGGGTCCTCGGAGTCGGCGTCGGCCGACCGCGGACGGCGCGCCTTCGACGTCGTGCCCGCGACCGCCCGGCCCGCTCCGCGCGTCGCCGACCCGGCCGCGCGGGTGGTGCCCTTCGCGGCCCGGCCGACCACCGGAGCCTCCCCGGCGGCCTCGCCGACGGCGTCGGTCGTGCCTCCGACGACGTAAGTCGCGCCCTCCGCGGTGTCCCCGAGGGCACCGGCGGCAGCACCGGCGCCCTCGACGGCCGCACCGGCCGCGTCACCGGTCTTCTCCACACCCGCCCCGGCGGCGTCACCGGCGGCGCCGGCGACCTGCTCGACCGGCCTGCCGAGATTCTCGACCCGCTCGACGAGCGAGTTGGTCAGCGCCTCGAGCCGGTTGCCGGCCGCGGACACCGCGGCCTGTTTGCCCGCCTCGAACAGCCGGCCGCGCACGGCGTCGGACAGCCGGGTCAGCTCCGGCGACCCCGCCACCACCTTCGACGCCTGCGACACGACTCCGGCAGGCGTCAGATTCAGTTTCCGCCCGGCGAGCGCACCCCCGAGCATGATCGCCAGCTTGGCCTTTTTCGTTCTTCCCAGCACATAGCCGCCGACGACGGCCATTCCGATCTTGGAGGCGTTACTCATGACCCCGTCCCTCTCCATTGAGCGATTACCGGACAGCACTCCGGAACGCCCCGCGTCCCCGCTCCGAATCGGAACCATGACACACCACGAACCGATCTGCCTCCCCCGACGAATACGAACCGGGAGATACCACAATTCCGATCTTGCCGACCCGGCGTCCATTCGATCGCCAGGGTGATCGAATAGACGTGGGATCGATTAAGGAAATGTTTCGTCCGAACGGAGCGATTGGGCGACGACCGCCCTAAGATCCATTCCGTGAAGAGCCCTGTCCGCTACGGCGGACGGCCGTGTGCGACAACCGCTCACTTTTCGGCCCCGCGGCCGTTCTCAGGATCGCCGGGCACCCCCGGTGGACCCCCGTCGACCGTTCGACGAACGACCGCGGAACAGCTGGCGGTGCGGGCGCGTCCAGGCGTCGCCGACGATCGTCCGTTCCGGACTCCCCGCCTCCCCGTCCCGGCGGCGCTACCCTGGCCCGTATGTCCGACGGGGCCCGGCGCTGGCGTCCCTCCGCCCGCCTGCGCCCGCTCGTGTCCGGGATCTGGTGCTGGTCCTCCCCCGCGGGCCCGGCGGGGACGCACCAGGGCGTGTCGAGTGCCCACCTGACCGTCGTGCTCTGCCTGGACGGTGCGGTCGACCTGCTCGCCGCTCCGGATCCGCGACGCGGCCCGGGCCGGTTCACCGCCTCGGCGGCCGGCCTGCACGCCGCACCCGCGGTGCTCGCGACCGGCACCCGGCAGGCCGGGATGCAGCTGGAGATGACCTGGCGCGGCGCCCGCACGCTGCTCGGGCTGCCCGCCGGTGAGCTGGCCGGCGACGTCGTCGACCTCGCGCTGCTCCTGCCCGGCCTGGACGCCCTGCTGGACCGGCTGCGCGCCGAGCCGGGGTGGGCCGGGCGCTGCGCGCTGCTCGACGCCGCGCTGTGCTCCGTCGCCGACGCCCGGGACCGTCCGGGCGACGCGCCGCCGGAGGTGGTGCGCGCCTGGGAGCTGCTGGCCCGCAGCGGCGGGACCGCGCGCGTCGCGGACGTCGCGGAGGAGGTCGGCTGGTCGCAGCGCCACCTCGGTGAGCGGCTGCGCCGCGAGACCGGGCTCGCGACGAAGGCCGCGGCACGGGTCATCAGGTTCGAGCGGACGTGCACGCTGCTGCGCCGTCCGTCGGCTCCCCCGCTCGCCGAGCTGGCCGCGATCTGCGGCTACGCCGACCAGCAGCACATGGCCCGCGACTTCCGCGACCTCGCCGGCACCACCGCGCTGACCTGGCGGGCCGAGCGGGTCCGGCCGGCGGCTCCGATTCGTCCACGACCGCGGCGCCCGTCCCCGGCACCCTCGCACCCATGAGCGACCTGCCCGGCCTCTGGCCCAGCCTGTCCAGCCCCGACCCGCGCGCCCTGGTCACGTTCCTGACCTCGGCACTGGACTTCACCGAGCGCGCCGTCCACACCGGCGACGACGGCACGATCGTCCACGCCGAGCTGGTGCGAACCGGGTCCACCGGTGCCCCCGGCGGCGTGATGCTCGGCCCCGCCCACGACGGGTGCCGCCCACCCGGTGGCGCGGCCGTCCACCTCGTCTGCGACGACCCGGACGCCCTGTTCGCCCGCGCCGTCGCGGCCGGTGCCACCGTCGTACACGCGCCCTTCGACGCCGACTACGGCAGCCGCCTGTTCGAGGTCGCCGATCCGGACGGCAACCACTGGAGCGGGGGCACCTGGTACGAGTAGCGCGTGGTCCGCCTCGCCCTGCACACCCCGGAGATCCCGCCGAACACCGGCAACGCGATCCGGCTCGCCGCGAACACCGGCGCCGAGCTGCACCTGGTCCGGCCGCTCGGCTTCTCCCTCGACGAGCGCTCGGTGCGCCGGGCCGGGCTCGACTACGCCGACCTCGCCGAGATCGTCGTGCACGACGACACGGCCGCGTTCGCCGGCTGGGTGCGCGCCGCGGGGACGCGGGTGTTCGCGTTCGTGCCGGGCGCGCCGGTCCGCTACACCGACGTCGCCTACTCCGACGGGGACGTGCTGCTGTTCGGCCGCGAGTCGACCGGGCTGCCGCCGGAGGTGGCGGGCGCGGACTGGGTGACGGGCACGGTGGCGCTGCCCATGCGGCCGTCGAACCGCTCGCTGAACCTGGCCAACGCCGCCGCCGTCGCCGTCTACGAGGCGTGGCGGCAGCAGGGGTTCAGCTGATCCCGTCGAGGAACCGGGCGATCCCGGTGTCGAGGACCCGCTGCAGGTCGTAGGGGTGGTCCCCGATCCGGCGCAGCGCGGGCCCGCCGTGGCGCCGCAGCGCGGTGCGCAGCCCGGGGTCGTGGTCGGCCCAGGTGTCGGCGTCGACGCCGGTGTCGGCCTGCGCCTCCTGCTCCGCAGCCAGGGTCAGCGCCATCCCCCGCACGAACCCGGTCAGCGCCAGGTGCAGGTCGAACCGCTCCACCGGGTCGGCGACGACCTCCTCCAGCGCCGCGAGCTCGAACTCGGCGAAGCGCAGCAGCGACGGCAGCGCCTGCGGACGGGACAGCGACAGCACCCGCGCGAGCCACGGGTGCCGCCGGTGCATCCGCCACTGCGCGTGCACCGCCCCCTCCAGCCGGGCCCGCCACGGCCCGTCGGCCGGGGGCAGCACCAGCTCGGCGAACACCGTCTCGAGCATCGCGAGCAGCAGCTCGTCCCGGCTGCGGACCAGCCGGTACAGCGACATCGTCGGCACGCCGAACGCCCCGGCGAGGCGGCGCATGGACAGTGCGGCCAGGCCCTCGTCGTCGGCGATGCCGATCGCGGTCCGCACCAGCCGGTCCGTGTCCGGCGGCGGGACCGGACCCGGGTGTCCCCCCGGCCCGGCGACGACGGAACCGACCCGGGCCGTCGTGTGCAGCAGCCCCTCCTCGCGCAGCCGGGTCAGTGCCCGGGCGGCGGTGGACATCGCGACGCCGTGCTCGGCCACCAGCGCGCGCACCGACGGCGCACGGTCCCCGGGGCGCAGGTCGCCCGCTTCGATGCGGGCGCGCACCGCGGCCGCGACCCGGTCCGTCGGCGACCCGTCCACCGCACCTCCCTGTACCACCTGTACCGCTACAGGCCACGCGTCGTCCCAGCTCGCGGGGTCATGGTGACTCGTACACCGTACTGAGGGAGGACGCATGACCGACATCCTGATCAGCGGGGCCGGCATCGCCGGGGCGACACTCGCCTGGTGGCTGCGGCGGCACGGGTTCCGGCCCGTCGTCGTCGAGTCGGCGCCGGGACCCCGGCCCGGCGGGCAGGCCGTCGACGTCCGGGGGCCCGCGCTGACCGTCGTCGACCGGATGGGGCTCGGAGCCGCGCTGCGGGCCGCACGCACCGCGATGGACGGCATGTCCCTGGTCGACGAGGACGGCACCGAGATCTTCCGCAGTACCGAGGTGACGCTCACCGGCGGGCCGGTCGCGAGCGACGACGTCGAGATCCTCCGCGACGACCTCTCCGCTCTGCTCACCGGCGCGCTCGACGGCGTCGAGCACCGGTGGGGCGACCGGGTCGTCGCGCTCGCCCCTGACCCGGCGGGCGGTACCCGGGTCCGCTTCGCGTCCGGTACCGAGGAGCACTACGACGTCGTGGTGGGCGCCGACGGCCAGCACTCCGGCGTCCGGCGCCTGGCCCTGGGCCCCGACGTCGACGGCCGGCTGGTCCCGCTCGGCCAGCACGTCGCCGTGTTCACCCTGCCCAACACCTTCGGGCTGAGCCGCTGGCAGGTGTTCCTGCAGCGCCCCGACGCGATGGCCGGGCTCTACACCGCCCGCGACGACACCGAGGTCCGGGTGATGCTCGGCTTCTCCGACCCGGACGCCACCTACCACCACCGCGACCTCGGGGCGCAGCGCGCCCTGGTGGCGCGGCACTTCGCCGGCGGGGGCTGGTGGCTGCCCGAGCTGCTCGCCGGCATGACCCGCGCCGAGGACCTGTACCTCACCCCGGTCACCCAGGTGCGGCTGCCGGTCTGGTCGCGCGGTCCGGTCGCGCTCGTCGGCGACGCCGCCTGGTGCCCCACGCTGCTGTCGGGCCAGGGCACGACGCTGGCCGTGGTCGGCGCCTACGTGCTGGCCGGCGAGCTCGCACGCACCGGCGGCGACCCCGGACCGGCGGCCGCCGCCCACGAGCAGCGGATGCGCGGCTGGGTGGAGGCGAACCAGGAGCTGGCGCTGACCAACGCCGCACGCGTCCGGGAGCTGACCGCCCCGGACGCCGCCGCTCCGGGGCTCGCCGAGCACTGGGCCGCGACCGCCGCGACGGCCCTCACGCTCCCGGAGTACTGAGCACCGGAGGTCAGGACTGCCGGATCGCCTGTACGTCGAGCTGGATCTGGATCGTCGACCCGACCACGGGCAGGCCCTTGGCGATGGTCTGCTGCCAGTTGAGCGTGTAGTGCTCGCGGTGCAGCTGGGTGGTGGCGACCGCGCCGACCCGGTCACCGTTCCACTCCGCGGCGCCCAGGAACGTGGTGTCCAGCGAGACGTCGCTGGTGAGGCCGTGCAGCGTGAGGTCGCCGTCCACGGTCCACCGGTTCCCGCCGTGCGCGACGAAGCGCACGCTGGAGAAGCGCAGTTCGGGGAAGCGTTCGACGTCGAGGAAGTCGGCCGAGCGCAGGTGCGTGTCGCGGGCGGCGACGTTGGTGTCGATGCTGGCCGCGTCGATGACGACGTCCACCGAGGACTCCTCGAACGGCTCGGCGATCCGGATCTGCCCCTGGAACCGGTTGAACCGGCCGTACACCTTGGACATGCCGATGTGCCGGGCGACGAAGCGCACCGAGCTGTGGTCGCCGTCGATCACGAAGACGCCGGGGCGCGGCGGGCGCAGCGCCGGGTCCTCGCCGAGGACGATGTGGCCCATGTCGGCGTGCTCGCCCCAGGACACCTCGACGACGTCGGTGGCCTGCTGGTAGCCGCCCGCCTCGACGCGCACGCGGTACCGGCCGGGCATCAGCGACGCGGCGAAGCGGCCGAACGGGTCGGTCTCGACGTGCACCGCGCGCCGGTCGGCGGCGTCCATCACGGACACCTCGGTGCCGGCCAGGGCGCCGCCCTGCTGGTCGCGGACCTGGCCGGACAGCACGCCGCCGGTCAGCGGAATCGGGACGAGCGCGTGCCGGTCGGTGGTGCCCCGCGCCGGGCGACGACGGTCCTTCTTCCTCCAGAACACCAGCCAGAACCTCCTCTGCCCGGCGACGACGGGCAGCACGACGTGCGGTCGCCGGCCGGCGACCCCTGGTCACTCTGGCACGAACGTGACCGTCCCGTTAACCCGTCGGCCCGAAAAGTCGATCACCAACGGTGTCGGGATCATCACCGCCCCGCGACCGTCACCCGCGCCGTCACTCGTCGTCGTCGGCGATCTCGCCGCCGTCGGCGGTCCCGCCGCCGCGGATCAGGAAGAGCGCGCCCTCCAGCTCGTCCGGCTTGACCAGCACGTCGCGGGCCTTCGAGCCCTCCGAGGGGCCGACGATGTTGCGGGTCTCGAGCAGGTCCATCAGCCGGCCCGCCTTCGCGAACCCGACCCGCAGCTTGCGCTGCAGCATCGAGGTCGACCCGAACTGCGAGGTGACGATCAGCTCGGTGGCCTGCAGCAGCAGGTCGAGGTCGTCGCCGATGTCGGCGTCGATCTCCTTCTTCTCGCCGGCCTTCTGCGCGGTGACGCCCTCGGTGTAGCTGGGCTCGGCCTGCTCCTTGGTGAACGCGACGACCTTGGAGATCTCGTCGTCGTCGACGAAGGCGCCCTGCATGCGGACCGGCTTGCCGGCGCCCATCGGCAGGTAGAGCGCGTCGCCCATGCCGATCAGCTTCTCCGCGCCCGGCTGGTCGAGGATGACCCGCGAGTCGGTCAGCGAGGACGTCGCGAACGCCAGGCGGCTGGGCACGTTGGTCTTGATCAGACCGGTGACGACGTCCACCGACGGCCGCTGGGTCGCCAGGATCAGGTGGATCCCGGCCGCACGCGCCTTCTGGGTGATCCGGACGATCGCGTCCTCGACGTCGCGCGGCGCGGTCATCATGAGGTCGGCGAGCTCGTCGACGATGCACATGATGTACGGGTAGGGCCGGTACACCCGCTCGGACCCTGGCGGGGCGGTGATCTCCCCGGTGCGGACCTTGCGGTTGAAGTCGTCGACGTGGCGGACCCGGTTGGCCTGCATGTCCTGGTAGCGCTGCTCCATCTCCTCCACCAGCCAGGACAGCGCCGCGGCGGCCTTCTTCGGCTGGGTGATGATGGGCGTGATCAGGTGCGGGATGCCCTCGTAGGGCGTCAGCTCGACCATCTTCGGGTCGATGAGGATCATCCGGACCTCGTCCGGCGTGGCCCGCGTCAGCAGCGACACCAGCATCGAGTTGACGAAGCTGGACTTACCGGAACCCGTGGAGCCCGCGACCAGCAGGTGCGGCATCTTCGCCAGGTTCGCGACGAGGTAGTGGCCCTCGATGTCCTTGCCCAGGCCGATCCCCATCGGGTGCTGCTCGGCGCGGGCGTTGCCCGAGCGCAGCACGTCGCCGAGGCGGACCATCTCGCGGTCGGTGTTGGGCACCTCGATGCCGACCGCGGACTTGCCGGGGATCGGCGCGAGCAGCCGCACGTTGTCGTTGGCGACGGCGTAGGCGAGGTTGCGCTGCAGCTGGGTGATCTTCTCGACCTTCACCGCCGGGCCGAGCTCGATCTCGTAGCGGGTGACCGTCGGGCCGCGGGTGAAGCCGGTGACCTGGGCGTCGACGTTGAACTGGTCGAGGACCCCGGTGATCGCCTCGATCATCGCGTCGTTGGCGGAGCTGCGGGACTTCGGCGGCGGCCCGGCCTCCAGGGTGTCCGCCGGCGGCAGGATGTACTCGGTGTCGGACTGCGGCTCGCGGATCGCCATCGAGAGCTGCTCTCCCTCGAGCGGCTCGTCGGCGACCTGCGGCGTCTCGACGACGGGCTTGCGCGGCTTCTTCGCCGGCGGTGCGGCCGCGACGGGGACGGCGGCGGGCGCCTCCTCGTCCGGGACGCCGGGCAGCGACGGGTCCACCGGGGCCGGGGCGTGCTCGCCCTCCTCCATCCGGAACGCGTCGGCCTCCGCGGCCCCCTGCCTGCGCCGCGCCGGGCGCCGCTTCTTCGGGGCCTCCTCGGTGTCCCCGGCCTGCCCGTCCCGCTCGGCGACGGCGTCGGCGACCGTGCGCGGGCGGCCCGCGCCGGTGTCCTCCTCGTCGTCCTGCTCGGGCGGCAGCTGTCCGGTGAGCCTGCGGAAACGGTCCGGCAGCTCCCGCACCGGGATGCCGGTGACCAGCAGGACCGAGTACAGCGTCAGGAGGACGAGAACGGGGACGGCCGTCCACAGGCTGAGCCCGGCCTTCAGCGGGGTCCCCGCGACGTAGCCGACCGCGCCGCCCGCGCCGCGCCAGGCGTCGGGCTCGGCGGGCGCTCCGGCGCCCAGGTGCACCAGCCCGAGCACGCCGAGGGCGAGCAGCAGGCTGCCGGTCACGATCCGCGGCCGGGCCTCCGGGTGCCCCTCGGTGGTGACCAGCACGATGCCGATGCCCAGCAGGATCGCCGGCAGCGCCACGCCGGCCTGGCCCATCACCGCCTGCACGATGAAGGTGAACCAGTAGCCGACCGAGCCGCCCGCCTGCCACCACAGCCCGGCGGCGGCGATGACGGCGAGCACGAGCATGCCGAAGCCGATGCCGTCACGGCGGTGCGCGGGGTCGATCTCGCGGGTGCGCCCGACCGCGCGTCCGGAGGCGCGGACGGTCTTCGCCACGCCCCGGCCGACCGCGTCGATCCCGCGGTCGACCAGGTCCGGGCCCTGGCGCCGGGCCGGTGGCCTGCGGCCTGCCGACGGGCGCTTGCGGGCGGTGGACGCGCGCGAGCCCGACCGCCCCGAGCCGCGGCCCGCGGCCGCAGTCGTGGTGGTCCTGCCCGTGCCCGTGCGTCCCGCCATGTCACACACGGTAGCCCGGTTCGGTGATCGAACCGGGGACCGACGCGGGTGTGGAGGGGTCGACGACCCCTCCACACACTCAGACGGCGATGACCGTGGGGACGATCATGGGGCGGCGGCGGTAGGTGTCCGACACCCAGCGGCCGACGACGCGCCGGACGCCCTGGGCGATCCGGTGCGGGTCGGTGACGTTCTCGTTCTCCAGCCGGGACAGCTCGTCCTCGACCAGCGACTGGGCGGCGTCGAGCGCCTTGGGGTCGTCGGAGAACCCGCGTCCGGACAGCGTCGGACGCGACAGCGCACGGCCGGTCTTGTGGTCGATCGCCACGTTGATCGCGATGAAGCCGCCCTCGCCGAGCGCGATGCGGTCACCGAGAGTGGTCTCGCCCACGTCACCGACCGACAGCCCGTCGACGTAGACCTGCCCGACCTCGACCCGCCCGGTGATCGCCGCGCGGCCGTCGACGAGGTCCACGACCACGCCGTTCTCCGCGATGACCACCGACTCCTCGGGCACCCCCGTGCGACGCGCGAGCGCGGCGTTGGCCCGCAGGTGGCGCCACTCCCCGTGCACCGGCATGACGTTCGACGGGCGCACCGCGTTGTAGAGGAACAGCAGCTCGCCGGCCGGGGCGTGCCCGGAGACGTGCACCTTGGCGTTGCCCTGGTGCACGACGGTCGCGCCGAGCCGGGTCAGCCCGTTGATCACGCCGAACACGGCGGTCTCGTTGCCCGGGATCAGCGAGCTGGCCAGGATGATCGTGTCGTCCGGGCGGATCGTGATGCTGCGGTGGTCCCCGCGCGCCATCCGGGACAGCGCGGCGAGCGGCTCACCCTGCGATCCGGTGGAGACGAGCACGAGCTTCTCGTCGGGCAGGCGCATCGCCTCGTCGATGTCGACGAGCAGCCCGTCGGGGATGTTCAGCAGCGAGTGGTCGTCGGCCAGGCCCATGTTGCGGACCATCGAGCGCCCGGTCAGGCACACCTTGCGGCCGTGCGCGTGCGCGGCGTCGAGCACCTGCTGGACGCGGTGCACGTGGCTGGCGAAGCAGGCCAGGATGATCCGCGACGGCGCCCGGCGGACCAGGTCGGAGATGACCGGCCCGATGTCGGCCTCGGGGGTGACGAAGCCCGGCACCTCGGCGTTGGTGGAGTCGACCAGGAAGAGGTCGACGCCCTCCTCGCCCAGCCGGGAGAACCCACCCAGGTCGGTGAGCCGCCCGTCGAGCGGGAGCTGGTCGAGCTTGATGTCGCCGGTGTGCAGCAGCAGTCCGGCGGGCGTGCGGATCGCGACGGCGACGGCGTCGGGGATCGAGTGGTTGACCGCGAAGTACTCGCAGTCCCACCCGCCGTGGGACACCCGGTCGCCCTCCTTGATCTCCTGCAGGTGCGGGGTCAGGCGGTGTTCCTTGCACTTGGCCGCGACCAGGGCGAGCGTGAACCGGGACCCGACGACGGGGATGTCCGGGCGCATGCGCAGCAGCCACGGCACGGCACCGATGTGGTCCTCGTGGCCATGGGTCAGCACGAGCGCGTCGATGTCGTCGAGGCGGTCCTCGATGGTCCGGAAGTCGGGCAGGATCAGGTCGATGCCCGGCTCGGAGTCGGACGGGAACAACACGCCGCAGTCGACGACGAGCAGCCGGCCCTCGTACTCGAAGACGGTCATGTTGCGACCGACCTCGCCGATGCCGCCGAGCGCGTAGACGCGCAGGCCACCCCGCGCGAGGGCGGGTGGCGGGGCGTCCGGGAGCTCCGGGCGCTCGATGTCCTCCGGCGGTGCGGAGAGCGTCCGGCCGGGCCGGTTGCGTCGGTCGTTGCGCTGGGGACTCACAGGGGTTCGTGCCTCACATGGGTTCGTGTTCTCTGGTTCGTGTTCTCGGGGCCCGCCCGGGTGCGGAGCCGGCTCGTGCTCAGGTGCGGTACGGATGCTCCGTTCGCTCCGCTCACGTTCGGTGGTACGCGACCTCGGCGCCGATGTCGGCTGCGGTGCGTCCGCCCAGGGCACCGTGGCCGGGCTGGTAGGCGGGGGCGTTCGGGCGGGCCTGCGGGTCCAGCGCCACCCCGGCGACGGCCAGGTCGCCGGCGATCGCCGCGACCTGGTCCTCGGTGGCGGGCGGCAGCGGCAGCCGGGTGTCGCCGACGTCGATGCCGCGCAGCCGCAGTGCGGTCTTGGCGAACACCGCGCCGCCGACCCGGCCCATCCCGCGGATCACCGGGAGCATCGCGTAGTGCAGCGCACGGGCCCGCTGGTGTTCACCGGCGTGGTAGGCGTCGATCATGGCGCGCAGCCGGTCGGCGACGACGTGGCCGATCACGCTGACGAAGCCGACCGCCCCGACCGAGAGCCACGGCAGGTTCACCGGGTCGTCGCCGGAGTAGTAGGCGAGCGTCGTGGTGGCCAGCACCTCGGTGCCGACGCGCAGGTCGTTGCGGGCGTCCTTCACCGCGACGATGCGGGGGTTCTGCGCCAGGCGCTGGAAGGTCTCGACGTCGATCCCGATCACACTGCGCGGCGGGATGTCGTAGAGCATCACCGGCAGGTCGCCCGCATCGGCGACGGCGGTGAAGTGCGCGAGCAGGCCCTCCTGCGGCGGCCGCGAGTAGTACGGCGTCACCACGAGCAGCCCGTGCGCACCCGCGCGTTCCGCGCTGCGGGCCAGCTCGATCGAGTGCGCGGTGTCGTAGGTGCCCGCCCCGGCGACGACGGTCGCCCGGTCCCCCACCGCCGACACGACGGCGCGGATCAGCTCGGACTTCTCGGTGTCCGACGTCGTCGGTCCCTCACCGGTCGTGCCGTTGACGACCAGCCCGTCGTTGCCGAGGTCGACCAGGTGGCTCGCCAGCTCCTCGGCCTTCGCCAGGTCCAGCTCGCCGTCGGCGTCGAACGGCGTGACCATCGCGGTCAGCACCTCGCCGAACGGTCGGCGCGGCGGGTGCTGCTGCCCGCCGGGGGCGGGATCGGGGCCGGTGCTCATGACTGGTGACGGTACCGCCCGGAGGACCGACGGTTCCCGGTCACATGCCGGACGGGGCACCCCGGTAGGCCTCCACGTCGGCGGGCAGACCGGTCACCTCCACCCGCGCGGCGTCCCGGCCGAAGGCGTGCAGCACGAGCTCGGCGGGCTCACCGGTCACCGTGACCACGCCGAACCCGGTCGCGACGACCTGGGTCGCGCCCTCCGGACGGGCCAGGACCAGGCCGACCGGGCTGCGCCGGAACAGCAGCTTCGCCTGGTTCGCGAGCAGGTTCCACAGCTGCCCGTCACGCTCCGGGTCCGACGAGCGGGGCTCCCAGCCGGGCTCCCCGCGGCGCAGGTCCTCGTGGTGGACGAAGAACTCGGCACCGTTGGCGATCTCGTCGACCTTGCCGACCTTGAACGGCGACCACGCGGGCGGCCCCTTGCGCAGGTCGTCGATCATGTTCGGCCAGGCCGCGGACGCGTAGCCGTCCATCGCCTTGTCGGTCATGCCCGACAGCGCGGGCACCACGATCCCCGCGGCGTTCCACGGCTGCCGCTCGCGCACCAGCAGGTGGGTGAGCAGGTCCCGGGCGTTCCACCCCTCGCACAGCGTCGGGCGGTCGGGACCCGAGCGTTCGAACTCGGCACACAGGGCGGCACGTTCGGCGGTGGCAAGGCTCACCGCCCCCAACCTAGTCCGGCCCGCTCCGGGCCGCACCGCGCGACGAACGGTCGACAAACGGCTGACGGAACGCAGGCCATCTGTAGCCGATGATACAGATCTCACCCTTCCGTGTCCCGATACTCCGATCCGTCCCACTCCATGCTTCTCGACGGGGAGAACACACGTGACGAAAGCTGTCGCCACGCAGCCGCCGCGGTCGATGCGCAAGATCGCACTCGCGAGCATGACCGGCACGGTCATCGAGTTCTACGACTTCTTCATCTACGGCACCGCCGCGGCCCTGGTGTTCAACAAGGTCTTCTTCCCCGAGCTCGGGGCGGCGGCCGGTACCGCCCTCGCCCTGGCCACCTTCGGCGTCGCGTTCGTCGCGCGCCCGTTCGGGTCGATCCTGTTCGGCCACTTCGGCGACCGGCTCGGCCGCAAGGGCACGCTGGTCACCACTCTGCTGCTGATGGGGTTCTCCACGCTGGCCATCGGCCTGCTGCCCACCACCGGCACGATCGGCGTCCTCGCACCGATCCTGCTCGTGGTGCTGCGCATCCTGCAGGGCCTCGCCGTCGGCGGCGAGTGGGCCGGTGCCACGCTGCTGACCGCGGAGAACGCGCCGACCAAGGCGCGGGGCAAGTACGCCCTGTTCCCGCAGCTCGGCCCGTCGGTCGCGTTCGCGCTGGCCTCGGCGACCTTCCTGGTCACCGCGCTCACCATGAGCAACGAGGCGTTCCTCGCCTGGGGCTGGCGCATCCCGTTCATCGGGTCGGTGCTGCTCGTCGCGGTCGGGCTCTACGTCCGCCTCGCGCTGGAGGAGACCGCCACGTTCAAGAACAGCGGCCCGGTCTCGACCAGGCTGCCGGTCACGGAGGTCTTCACGACCCGGACGGCCGCGGTGTTCCTCGGCGCCGGCTCGACGACCGCCGTGTTCGCCTTCTTCTACATCGGCGTCACCTACCTGACCAGCTACGGCACCCAGCAGCTCGAGCTCCCGCGCACCTCGGTGCTGGCGATGGGCATCGTCGGCGGCCTGGTCTTCGCCCTGACGACGATCGCCTCCGCGATCCTGTCCGACCGGGTCGGACGCCGGAAGATGGTCGTGGGCGGCAACATCGCCTCGGTCGCGGCCGGCCTGCTCGCGTTCCCGATCATCGACATCGGCACCGTGTGGTCGTTCGGTCTCGGCCTGTCGCTGGTGCTCGGCGTCGTCGGCATCGCCTACGGCCCGATCGGCGCCCAGCTCCCGGAGCTGTTCCCGACCCGCTTCCGCTACACCGGCGCCGGGATCGCCTACAACCTCGCCGGCGTCTTCGGCGGCGGCGTGGTCCCGCTGTTCGCCGCGGCGCTGGCCGCGTCGACGCTAGGCAGCCTCGGCATCGGCCTGCTGCTCTCGGCGGTCTCGCTGATCAGCCTGCTCTGCACGCTGGCCCTGCCGCAGACCGACGCGGACTCCCTCGCCGAGCAGGACGCACAGCTCGCGGCCGCCTGACGGCCACCGGTGCGGCCCGTCCGGGCGGGCCGCACCGCACCCCACCCGGTGCCGGCGGCCGCCGGCCGGCACCCCCGGACCCGACGGCCCGGACGCACCCCTCGGCGTCCGGGCCGTCCACCTACCCGCAGGCGCCCGAGCCCGCTACCGTCCGGACGGACCAGCGGCGACGGCCGGGAGGCGGGACCATGAGCAGCGGCGCGGCACGGCGGCCCGACGGCACCGTGCGCGCGCTGCCCGCCCCCGACCCCGACGACCACCCGGTCTCACCGTTCCTGACCGCCCCGTGGACGTCGCTGACCTCGCGGATCGCGCAGCTGGGCAGCCCCCGCCACTACGCCCGCGGCGAGCACGTCTACACCCAGGGCCAGCTGTCGTCGCGGTTCCACCTCGTCGTGTCCGGGCGGGTCCGGATCTACCTGCATCGGCCCGACGGCTCGGAACGCTCCCTGGCCTACGCCGAGCCCGGCGCCAGCCTCGGCGAGGCGGCCTGCGTCGACGGACGGCCGCGGCACCTCGCCTCGGTCTGCACCCGGCCGTCGGAGATCGTCTCGGTGACCCGCGACGCGTTGCTGACCGCCGCCCGCGACGAGCCGGAACTGCTGCTGGAGATCACCCGCCGGATCGCCTACAAGCAGCGGGTCATGCAGCTGCACGTGCTCATCGAGGGGCTGCCCGCCCGCGAGCGGATCATCCTGCTGCTCGGCCACCTGGTGGAGGCCTACGGCGAGATCGCACTCGACGAGGTGGCCCGGCTGTCGATCCGCCCCGCCGTCGACGAGCTGGGGCTGCTCGTGGGGCTCACCCGGGTCACGACCAGCCGGGAGCTGTCCCGGCTGGTCGCGGAGGGCCTGCTGGAGAAGGAGGGACGCGGGTTCGTCGTGCGGGACCTGCCGGACCTGCGACGACGGGTGCACGCCGTCCTGGCCTGAGCCGGTCCCCGGCGCCGATGCCCGCTCGGCGAGCCTCGCTCAGCCCTCGGCCACCAGCGGGCTGGAGGCGATCTCGGTGCCGTCGGCGAGGGTCTGGATCTGGAAGTCCGCGAACACGTTCGGCACCTCGACCTGCAGCTGGCGCAGGCACTCGACGGCGAGGTTGCGGATCTCGACGTCGGCGGCCTCGGAGGCGCGCATCGCGATGAAGTGCCGCCACGCCCGGTAGTTCCCGGTGACGACGATCTTGGTCTCGGTGGCGTTCGGCAGCACCGACCGCGCGGCCTGGCGGGCCTGCTTGCGCCGCAGCGTGCCGTTCGGCACGTCGGCGAAGCGCGCCTCCAGACCCTCGAGGAGCCTCTCGTAGGAGGCGAGCGCGTCGGCCGAGGCCTGCAGGAACAGCTCGTGCAGCTCCGGGTCCTGGGCGATGACGTCGGGCTCGACCATCGCGGCGTCACGCTCGGGGACGTAGCGCTGCGAGAGCTGGGAGTAGGAGAAGTGGCGGTGCCGGATCAGCTCGTGGGTCAGGGAGCGCGAGATGCCGGTCAGGTAGAAGCTGACCGAGCCGTGCTCGAGGACCGAGAGGTGCCCGACCTCGAGGATGTGGGCGATGTAGCCGGCGTTGGTCGCGGTGCGCGGGTTCGGCTTGGTCCACGACTGGTAGCAGGCGCGGCCGGCGAACTCGGCCAGCGCCTGGCCGCCGTCGGCGTCGGTGGACCACGGGACGTCCGCGGGCGGGGTGAACTCGGTCTTCGCGACGAGCTGCACGGTCAGCGGGACGGTCTTCGGCGCGGTCTCCGGCATGCCGCGAGGGTAACGACCGGCGTCCCCGGCACCCGCCGGGCCCCGCGCCCGCACCCACGGTGGCGGCCGCGGCACCCCCGGTGCCCTGCGACGTCGCCATCGACGCCACGAACGGGTGGCGTGATGTCACCAGTGACGCCATAGTGGCGTCATGGACCTCACGCCGTATGTCGCGCAGCTGCGCGACGATCTCGCCGCCGCGGCGGCCGCGGGTGACGAGCAGACCCGCCGCACGGCGGCCCTGCTCGGCTCCGCGATCGAGCCCGCCGCCCGGCTCGCGATCATGAACGCCCTGTCCGACCTGGCCTCGGAGGCGACCGCCGCGCTCGGCGACCGCTCGGTCGAGGTCCGCCTGCACGGTCGGGAGGTGCGCGTGTCGGTGTCCGGGGGTGACCCGGAGCCCGGGCACTCCCCCACCCCGGACCCGGCCCCGGCGAGCGAGGGGACCGCGCCGATCGGCGGCTTCCCGTTCGGCGGCGGCGCCTCCGGTGGCCCGGCCTCCGGTGGCTCGCCGTTCTCCGGCGACGCCGGGGACATCAGCCGGGTCACCCTGCGCATCGTCGAGCAGATCAAGGCCCAGGCCGAGCGTGCCGCCCAGTCCCAGGGCGTCTCGCTCAACACCTGGGTGTCCCAGGCGGTGCAGGGGGCACTGGCCGGCGCGGAGGGACGCACCGGCCGTCCGCACCGTGACGGGCGCAACCTGAGGGGATGGGTGCAGGGATGAGCGACGAGCGGACGGGCCCCGGGCCGGACGACGGCAACGGTGACGCCACGCACGGCGGCGACGCCCACACCGGCTCCGACAGCGGCCCCGGCGGGGAGGGCGGCGGCTCCCCCGGCGCGAGCGGCGCCGACGGCGGCACCGGCCACGCGCCGACCGGCGACACCGACAGCGCGGGCACCGGCGGCGCCGGCTCCGGCGGCGCGGGCGGCGACCACGGCTCCACGGGCGGCACCGGCCCCGCCGGCACCCCCTCCCGCAGCGAGCGGTTCGACTGCGCCGGCGCCGCCGAGATCGAGGTGACGACCGGCGCCGGCCGGGTCCGGATCGACCTGGTCGACGGGGCCGGCGAGGTCCGCGCGGAGGTCACCGCCGACCGCAGCGCCGCGCCGTGGTCCGGCGGCCTCGGCGGGCTGCTCGACTGGATCGGCAGCTCGATGACCGGCGGCTCCGGCGTGCCCCGGGCCGGGGTGGGCTGGTCCGGCCGCGGGTTCGACCCGATCGTCGGCGCCCCGTGGGAGGCCACCGGCGACCCGTCGGCGGACGCCGTCGACGCCGTCACCGTCGAGTGGTCGGCCTCGTCGCGACGCCTGGTGGTCCGCGGGCCGGACGACCCGGCCCTCGGCGCGGTGCCGCTCGTGGTCACCGTCTCCGCCCCCGCCGGGTCGCGGCCCGCGGTGCGGACCGGCGCGGCCTCGGTCGAGCTGACCGGCCGGGCGTCCTGGGCCGCGGTGCGGACCGGGTCCGGCGCGGCCCGCGTGGCCCAGGTGCACGGCGACGCCGACGTCACCACCGGGTCGGGGTCGATCGACCTGGGCACGTGCTCGGGCCGGGCGCATCTGCGTGCCGGCTCCGGCAGCGTCGAGGCCGGGTCGCTCGGCGGCGCGTCGCGCATCCGGACCGGCAGCGGCGACGTCCGCGTCGGCGAGCTCACCGCGGACCTCGAGGTGCGCTCGGGGTCGGGGGACGTCGTCGTCGCCGACGCGGTCTCCGGTGACGTCCGGCTCGGCACCGGGTCGGGGTCGGTCCGGGTCGGGGTGCACTCCGGTGTGGCCGCCGAGCTGGACCTGTCGACCGGGTCGGGCCGCGCCCGATCCGAGCTCGACGTCCGCCACGACACCCCGTCCACGGCGCCCGCGGTGCGGCTGTCCGGACGCACCGGCAGCGGCGACGTCCTCGTGACCCGGGCGTCGGCCGCCGCGGTCTGACCCTGCGACCGGTTCCTCGCTCATCGAGATGATCGGTGAGCGAGGTACCGGCGTAGGCTCGGCGTCGTGGACCGCACCGAGATCGCCGCGACGAACGCCTCCATGACCGCCCGGGTGCTGCAGATGCCCGCCGGCCCCGTCCCCGACGGCGGCTACGCCCTGCGCGTGCTGCGTACCCGCGGGCGGCGCAGCGGGGAGCCGCGCGACACCCCGATCGGTGTCGTCGGGCACGGTGGTGCCGGCTACCTGGTCTCCCCCACCGGTGGGCGGGACTGGGTGCGCAACCTGCGGGCGACGCCGGAGTGCGCGATCCGCTCCGCCACGGGCGACGAGCCGCACCGCGCGGTCGAGCCCGGGCGCGCCGAGGCCGCGGCCGTCGTCGTCGGCTACCTGCGGGCACTCGACGTGCCGTGGGCGCTGTCGGCGTTCCCGGTGCCGGCCGACGCCACCGAGGAGCAGGTCGCCGAGCACCTGGACACGATCGCCGTGTTCCGCCTCGATCCCGCCTGACCCCTCAGCGGGCGGCGACCTCGGCGCGGAGCTCGGCGGCCAGATCGCCCCGCTCCCCCACGGCGACGCCGTCGAGCCCGAGCCAGCCCGCCATCGTCGCGAGCTCACCGGCCAGCTCGGCCGCGATCCGCGGGCGCGGGGCGCTCGCCCCGGGCTCGGCGAACACGCCGGGCACCCGCAGCACCCCGGCCGCCCGGTCGGCCTTGAGGTCGACCCGGCCGACCAGCTCGCCGTCGAGCAGGAACGGGAAGACGTAGTAGCCGTACTCCCGCTTCGGCTCCGGCACGTAGATCTCGATGCGGTAGCGGAACCCGAAGATCCGCTCGGTCCGGTCCCGCTCCCACACCAGCGGGTCGAACGGGCACAGCAGCGCCCGCCCGGTCACCGCGCGCGGCACCCGGGCCGCCGGGTCCCGGTAGGCGGGCCGGTCCCAGCCGCGCACGCTCACCGGCTCCAGGGCACCCGCGTCGACCAGCTCGGCGATCGCGGTGCGGGTGCGCTCCGGGCCGAGCCGGTAGTAGTCGCGCAGGTCGGTCTCGGTGCCGATCCCCAGCGCCGACGCGGACTTGGCCACGAGCTCGCGAGCGGCGTCCGCCGGGTCCGGCTCGGGCAGCGCCAGGATCTCCGGCGGCAGGACCCGGGAGGGCAGGTCGTAGCGGCGTTCGAAGTGGACGCGCGTGCCGACCGACAGCTCCCCCGTCGCGAACAGGTACTCGCAGACCCGCTTGACCTCCGAGCGTTCCCACCAGGTCGCGCCGGGCGGGCGCGGGCGCACCTCACCGGCCCGGCCGGCCGGGGCCAGCGCCTTCTCGATCGCCCCGGCGCCCATGGGCCCCGCCTCCGCGACGACGTCGAGGATGTCCTCGGCCAGCCGCGGGTGCTTCTCCAGCAGCGGCCCGTAGTGCTTCCACCACCGCCGCGGCAGCGTCTCGTGGGAGAGCAGCGGCCGGTCGACGACCGGGACGAGGCTCGCCTCGTGCGCCCAGGTCTCCACCAGCAGCCGCGGGCGGCGCGCGTCGGGCGACCAGGCGGCGTCGTCGAGGAGGGCGGCGGGATAGGCACCGAGCCTGCTGAACAGCGGCATGTAGTGCGCGCGCACCGCGATGTTGACCGAGTCGAGCTGCAGCAGCTTCACCCGGTCCAGCACCCGTCCGAGATGACGACGGGTGACCGGCCCGGACGGCCGCGGGTCGGTGAAGCCCTGGGCCGCGAGGAACGTCCGACGGGCGACGTCGGCTGAGATCGTGCGCACGGCCGGGATGCTGCCACGGGGCACCGACAGGATCCGGTACCGCCCGGACCGGTGGCCGGGCCGCACCACACCGGGCGGCAGCGGACCCGCGGCACCGCGCCGGATGACATCCGGCCGGTCAGCTGCCGGGCGGCGGGCCGCCGGCACCCGGCCCGCCACCGCCCGGGGCGGCTCCCGCGGCCGGCTCGGTGGTGGGGTCGACGGCGGCGGTCAGTGCGACCGTGTAGCCCGTGGCCGGGTCGCCGGTGACGGTCGCGAGCTGGAGGGCGCCGCCGTCGTCGCCGAAGACGTTGTCGGACGCCAGGCTCAGCTCGGCCAGGTTGGACACCGACTGCTCGTATCCCGTGGTGGCGTAGACGGTGTCGCAGTCGGCCTGCGGCAGGGCGACCTGCGAGGTGGCGACCGCGTTGGCGGCGTCGGTGATGTCGGCCTCGGAGGGGTAGACCTCGAAGTGGATGTGCGGCCAGCGCCCCTTGTAGCAGGCCGGGAAGATGCTGGTGAAGCGCACCTTCCCGTCGCTGCCGGCGACCTGGACCCCTCGCAGGTAGTTCTCGTCCTCCAGCCCCTCGGAGTACAGGGAGTACCGGCCGTCGCGATCGCAGTGCCAGACGTAGACCGCGGCACCCGCCATGCCCGCGGCGGCCATGTCGGTGATCGTCAGCTCGAGGGTCATCGGCACCCCGGCCGCGGTCGCCGAGCCGGTGCCGAAGCTCGACCGGATGTCGCTGCGCACCACCCCGGAGTCGGTGAGCACGTTCGCACCGTTGGAGCCGTCGCCGGGGTACGGACCCGCCGTCTCGTCCGGGATCTCGCCGGTCGTGGTCGCGGTCGTCGCCGACGGGGCCGCGGTACCGCAGGCCGCGAGCCCGGCGGTGACGGCGCCGACGCCGAGCACGGCCAGCATGCGGCGCCTGCTCAGCAGGGTGCCGAGGTCGAACCCGAGGCCCTGGTCGACGACCTCGTCGTCGGGGCGGGGCAGGTCACGGCCCTGGTAGCGGGGCATGGCGGGTCCTCCGGTGCGTCGTCGTCGGGAACTGTCGTGCGGAACCGACGACGACGCTAGGGACCGGGGATGGGGCGCGGATCGCAACGACCTGTGCGGCCGCTGTGGACCCGGGCGGTGACGCGGCCCGCGGGGTCGCACGGTAGGCATGACCCATGGCCACCGCGACCGTCCGCCCCGCCACCGATGACGACGTCGGCGCGATCATGGCGATCCAGGACCGCACCTGGCGCACCGCCTACGCCGGGCTGCTGCCCGAGGAGGCGTTCGCCGGGCTCACCTCGGACGCCGCGCGCTCGCACTGGAGCGACGCCGTGCACGCCGGGGACGGCTTCCACCTGTTCGTCGCCGTCGAGGGGGACGAGACCGTCGGGTTCGCCGCCGCCGCCCGCTACGCCGGGGCCGACGGCATGGCGATCGCCGAGGTCAGCACGCTGCTCGTGGAGCCGCGCTGGGGCAGGCGCGGGCACGGCGGACGGCTGCTCGCCGCCGCCGCGGCCGCGCTGCGGGAGTCGGGCTCGGACTCGGGGCGCACCTGGGTGGCCGAGGCCGACACCGCCTCACGGAACTTCTACGGCCGCGCCGGCTGGGCACCCGACGGCGCGGTGCGCACGCTGGACACCGGCACGTCGACGCTGCGCGAGGTCCGCCACTCCGGGACGCTGGACCTGCACCTGGTCGACTGAGGGCTCAGCCGAGCCCGAGCAGCGGCTCCAGGCCGATGGTCAGGCCCGGGCGGTCGCGGACGGCGCGCACCGCGAGCAGCACCCCCGGCATGAAGCTGGTCCGGTTCATCGAGTCGTGGCGCAGGGTGAGCACCTCGCCGTCGGTGCCGAGGATGACCTCCTGGTGCGCGATCAGCCCGGGCATCCGGACCGCGTGCACGTGGACGCCCTCGACGACCGCGCCGCGGGCGCCGTGCGGGTCGTCGGTGGTGGCGTCGGGGATCTCGCCGAGCCCGGCCTCGCGTCGTGCCGCGCCGATCACCGACGCGGTCCGCGCGGCGGTACCGGACGGCGCGTCGACCTTGCCGGCGTGGTGCAGCTCGACGACCTCGGCGGAGTCGAAGAAGCGGGCGGCCTGCGCCGCGAAGTGCATCATCAGCACGGCGCCGACCCCGAAGTTCGGGGCGACGAGCACGCTGCCGGAGCCGCGCTCGTCGAGGATCGCGCGGACCTCGTCGAACCTGGCGGCGTCGAAGCCGCTGGTCCCGACGACGGGCGCGACCCCGCGCGCCAGGCACTCCCGGATGTTGGCGATCGCGGCGCCGGGGTGGGTGAAGTCCACGGCGACGTCGGCGCCGTCGAGGGCGGACAGGTCGTCGCCCGCGTCCAGCGCGGCGACCAGCTCGGTGTCCCCGGCGGCCTCGACCGCCCGGCACACCTCGGAGCCCATCCGGCCCTTCGCCCCGAGGACCGCCACCTTGATCGTCCCGCTCACCCGTACACCTCGCGCACCTCGACGTCGTGGACCGCCGCGGAGTCTATGCAGCGGCCCGGCGTGATCCCGGATCCGGCACCGGACCGGTCCCACGCCGGTGCGGACGGTGCCCGGTCCGCGACCGCGGGGCACGGTCGGCCGGGGCTCAGCCGACGACCAGGCCGCCGATCCACACCGCGACCGTCACCAGCCCGGCCGCGAGCTCGATGAGGATGCTCCAGCCGACGGCGGTGAGCGCCTCGCGTGCCGAGCGCCAGGCGGTGGCGGCATCGGGCAGGCGGGCCAGCTCGGCCAGCCACACCCCGAGCACGAACCCGAGGAACAGCCCGACGACGGGCACGACGAAGAACCCGACGACCCCCAGCACGAGCCCCGCGAACAGGGTGCGCGTCGGGACCCCGGCGGCCTTGAGCCGGCGTCCCGGGAGCAGGTACTTCGCGACCTGACCGGCGACGGTGACGAGCACCGCGATGCCGAGCACCCACCAGCCGACCGCGTCGCCGCGCGGGACCGCCCAGACCGCCACCCCGCCGACGATCAGCAGCGGCCCGGGCAGCACCGGCAGCACGATCCCGGCCAGGCCGACGAGCATCATCAGGCCGGCGACGACGGCGAGGGCGGTCATGACACCCAGCCTGCCAGCAGGTCACACGCGCCGAGCGGACGAACCCGCGATGACGGCCGGGTGTCATCATCACGAATGGGTAAACGCTGTGAGCCGGGTCTACCGATTTCTGGTACTGGCGTGCCAGCCTCGATGTCACCCGAAACAGTGACACCCGCTCACCTGCGGTCGTCCCACCACCCGCGCGTGCCGGTCACCACCACCGCACCGCGGACGAACAGAGAAGAGCAGCGTGCTCCGGTACCTCCTGCGCAGGGGCGCCGGGTGGCTCGCGATGATCGTCGTCGCGACCAACCTGGTCTACTTCCTCGCGAACTCGTTCCTCGACCCCCGGGTCAACTACCTGCAGCTGCGGCCGCCGCGCACCGACGCGGAGATCGCCCGTTCGCTGGGCCAGTACAACCTGGACTCGAACGTCCCGGTCCTGGAGCGGTGGTGGATCTGGGTCACCGGGATCGTGACCCGGTGGGACTGGGGCACCAGCCCGATCGGCGACCCGGTGAACGCGCAGGTGGCGTTCCGCGTCGTGGTGTCCGGGCAGCTGGTGTTCTTCTCGCTGCTGCTGTCGATCGTGATCGGGGTGGCGCTCGGGGTCTACTCGGCCCAGCGCCAGTACCGGCTCGGTGACCGCGCCGCCCAGCTGACCTCGGTGTTCACCCTGAACATCCCGTCGGCGGTCGCGGCGCTGGCGGTCGTGTTCGTCGCCATCGCGATCAACCAGGGTGTCGGCGGGACGCTGTTCTACGTCGCGGGGTCCGAGTCGCCCGGGGTCACCGGGTTCTGGCCGCTGCTCCTCGACCGGGCCCAGCACCTGGTGCTGCCGACGATCTCGCTGCTGGTCATCTCCTACGCGGGCTACCACCTGCTGCAGCGCTCGATGCTGCTCGACGTGGTCAACTCCGACTACGTGCGGACCGCCCGGGCCAAGGGGCTGACCCGCAGGCAGGCCATCCGCCGCCACGGGCTGCGCAGCTCGATGATCCCGGTCGCCACCCAGGTGGCGTTCGCGATCCCGGCGCTGTTCACCGGCGCGGTGATCACCGAGAAGACCTTCGCCTGGCAGGGCATGGGCGACTACTTCATCCGCACCATCTCGACCAACGACATCCACGGCGTCGTCGCCACGGCGGCGTTCGGCGCGGTGACGACGGCGGTCGGCGCCATGCTCGCCGACGTCGCGGTCGTCGCCCTCGACCCAGTGACGGCACAGAGCCCCGGACCGCCCGGTCCGGGGCTCTGCCCGTCTCACCCACCACCCCGGATGCCCCGAGAGTCACTCTCGGGGCCGTAGAAGCCACGAAAGTGACCCTCGGAGCAGGTTCGGGGGAGGTCAGGCCAGGTCGCGCAGCGCGGCGGGGAGGTCGTCCACGTCGCCGTAGGGACCCACCACGGCCGCGGTGAGCGGCTGGGCCAGCAGCTCCCCCGCCAGCGCGGCGACCTCGGCCGGGGTGACGGCGTCGATGCGGGCCAGGCTGTCGGCCAGCGACCGCTGCCGCCCGTGGTCCAGCTCGGCGCGGCCGAGCCGGTTCATCCGCGACGCGGTGTCCTCGCAGCCCAGCACCAGTCCCCCGCGCAGGGCGCCCCGGGCGCGGACGACCTCGGCCTCGGTCAGGCCGTCGGCCGCGACCTCGCCGAGCACGTCACGCACCACGGCGACGACCTCGCCCAGCCGCTCCGGGGCGCACCCGGCGTACACCGACAGCGCGCCGGCGTCGGCGTAGCGGACGGTCGAGGAGTAGACCTGGTAGGCCAGTCCGCGCTGCTCGCGGACCTGCTGGAACAGCCGCGACGACAGTCCCCCGCCGAGGGCGGAGTTCAGCACCGCCAGCACCGGCAGGCCGCGCCCGGCGCGGCCCGCGGTGGGCACGCCGAGCATCATGTGGGCCTGCTCGGAGTCGTCGTCGAGCAGGCCGAGGGCTCCGGTGCGCACGGGGCGGGCCCCGGTCGCCGTCCGCGGCGGCACCGGGCGCGCGCCGGTGTGGCCCCGCGACGCACGGTCCAGTGCGGCGGCGACGAGCTCCGCGACGTGGTCGTGGTCCAGGTTCCCGGCCGCGGCGACGACCATCCGCGGCGCCGTGTACTCCCCGCGCCAGAAGCTGTGGAGGGTGTCGCGGCTCATCGCCCGGATCGAGTCCTCGGAGCCGATCACCGGGCGCCCGAGCGGGTGGTCGCCGAACAGGGTCTCGTCGAACAGGTCGCCGAGCAGGTCCTCCGGGTCGTCGTCGCGCATCGAGATCTCCTCGAGCACGACGCCCCGTTCCAGCTCGACGTCGGTGTGGGCCAGCTCGGCGTCGGTGACGACGTCGGCCAGCACGTCCACCGCCAGCGCCACGTCGGTGTCGAGGACGTGGGCGTAGTAGCAGGTGTGTTCCTTGGCGGTGAACGCGTTCAGCTCACCGCCGACGGCGTCCATCTCCTCGGCGATGCCTGCCGCGGTGCGCCGCCGGGTGCCCTTGAAGAGCAGGTGCTCCAGGAAGTGCGCGGCACCGGCCTGCTCGGGGGTCTCGTCGACCGAGCCGATCCCGATCCAGATGCCCAGCGCGACCGAGCGGACGCCCGGCACCGTCTCGGTGACGAGCCGGACCCCGCCGGGCAGGTCGCTGCGGCGGACCGTGTCGGTGGTGTCGTCGGCGGTGGCCATGGGCGGCGGGGACACGCGGGCGGCGGCCCGGGAGGAGTCCCGGGCCGCCGCCGCGTGGTCGTTCTCAGGTGCCAACAGTTCAGCTCGGGTTGGCGGCCTCGGCCGGGGCCTCGGCGTCGACGGCGCCCTCGGCGGCCGGGGTCTCGGTGACGTCCGCGGAGGCGGACTCCTCGACCACCGGGATCAGCGAGATCTTGCCGCGGTTGTCGATGTCGGTGACCTCGACGCGCAGCTTGTCGCCGACCTTGACGACGTCCTCGACCTTGCTGATCCGCTTCCCGTTGCCGAGCTTCGAGATGTGGACCAGGCCGTCCTTGCCGGGGACGAGCGAGACGAAGGCACCGAACGCGGCGGCCTTGACCACCGTGCCGAGGAACCGCTCGCCGACCTTCGGCAGCTGCGGGTTGGCGATCGCGTTGATCATGCCGATCGCCTCCTCCGCGGAGGGGCCGTCGTTCGCACCGACGTAGATCGTGCCGTCGTCCTCGATCGAGATGTCGGCGCCGGTCTTCTCGGTGATCGAGTTGATCATCTTGCCCTTCGGGCCGATGACCTCGCCGATCTTGTCGACCGGGACCTTCACCGCGGTGACCCGCGGCGCGTACTTGCTCATCTCGTCCGGGCCGTCGATGGCCTCGCCGATCACCTCGAGGATGGTCAGACGGGCGTCCTTGGCCTGGTTCAGCGCGGCGGCGAGCACCTCGGACGGGATGCCGTCCAGCTTGGTGTCCAGCTGCAGCGCCGTGACGAACTCCTTGGTGCCGGCGACCTTGAAGTCCATGTCACCGAACGCGTCCTCGGCACCGAGGATGTCGGTCAGCGCGACGTAGCGCGTCTGGCCGTCGACCTCGTCGGACACCAGGCCCATCGCGATGCCCGCGACCGGCGCCTTCAGCGGCACACCGGCGTTGAGCAGCGACATCGTGGACGCGCAGACCGAGCCCATCGAGGTCGAGCCGTTCGAGCCCAGGGCCTCGGAGACCTGCCGGATCGCGTACGGGAACTCGTCGCGGTTCGGCAGGACCGGGATCAGGGCCCGCTCGGCGAGTGCGCCGTGGCCGATCTCGCGGCGCTTCGGCGAGCCGACGCGGCCGGTCTCACCGGTCGAGTACGGCGGGAAGTTGTAGTGGTGCAGGTAGCGCTTGCGCGTCTCCGGCCCCAGCTGGTCGATCTGCTGCTCCATGCGGAGCATGTTCAGCGTGGTGACGCCCATGATCTGGGTCTCGCCGCGCTCGAACAGCGCCGAGCCGTGCGCCCGCGGGACGACCTCGACCTCGGCCGACAGCGGCCGGATGTCGGTCAGGCCGCGGCCGTCGATCCGGACCTGGTCGGTCAGGATGCGGCGGCGGACCAGCTTCTTGTTCAGCGAGCGGAACGCGTTGCCGAGCTCGGACTCGCGGCCGACGAAGCGCTCGCCGAGCTTGTCCAGCACCGACGCCTTGATCTCGTCGGTCCGGGTCTCGCGCTCCTGCTTGCCGGCGATGGTCAGCGCCTGCGCCAGCTCCTGCTCGACGGCCTCGGAGACCGCCTCGAAGGCGTCCGGCTGGTAGGCCGGGAACACCGGGTAGTCGGCGGTCGGCTTGGCCGCGACGTCGGCCAGCTGCTGCTGGGCGACGCACAGGCTGCGGATGAACGGCTTCGCCGCCTCCAGCCCGTCCGCGACGACACCCTCGGTCGGGGCGGTGGCCCCACCGGCGACGAGGTCGATGGTGTTCTCGGTGGCCTCGGCCTCGACCATCATGATCGCGACGTCGTCACCGACGATGCGGCCCGCGACGACCATGTCGAACGCGGCGCGGTCGAGCTGGTCGTGGGTCGGGAAGGCGACCCACTGGGTGTCGGTGCCCGCCTCGTTCGCGATGAGCGCGACGCGGACGCCGCCGACCGGGCCGGAGAACGGCAGGCCGGCGAGCTGGGTGGACGCCGACGCGGCGTTGATCGCCACGACGTCGTAGGGGTCCTTCGGGTCGAGCGACATGACCGTCACGACGACCTGGATCTCGTTGCGCAGGCCGTCGACGAACGACGGGCGCAGCGGGCGGTCGATGAGGCGGCAGGTCAGGATCGCGTCGGTGCCCGGGCGGCCCTCGCGGCGGAAGAACGAGCCGGGGATCCGGCCCGCGGCGTACATCCGCTCCTCGACGTCCACCGTGAGCGGGAAGAAGTCGAACTGGTCCTTCGGCCGCTTCGAGGCGGTCGTGGCGGACAGCAGCATGGTCTCGTCGTCGAGGTACGCGACGACGGACCCGGCGGCCTGGCGGGCGAGCCGGCCGGTCTCGAACCGGACGGTGCGGGTGCCGTAGGTGCCGTTGTCGATGACGGCGGTGCTCTCGTGCATGCCGTCCTCGGAGATGACGTCAGTCATACGGGGGTGTTCTCCTCGTCGTTGGGAGTGGTCTTCGTCTACCCCCACCACCGTGGCGCCGGCTCGATCCCCTGCTGGGCCGGTCTTCGATCGAAGCCCCCGGCCGCGCGTCGCGCTCCGGGGGCCACTACCGAGGACCGGCGGATGTCCGGTCGCCCGAGTGGCGGGCTCTGTTCAGTTGTGTCGCTCGGTGTTACGGAACGACCCGGCACCGGGAACCGGTGCCGGGTCGGCCGGGCGGGTCAGCGGCGCAGACCCAGTTTCTCGATCAGCGCGCGGTAGCGGGCGACGTCCACCTCGCGCAGGTACTTGAGCAGCCGGCGACGACGACCGACCAGCAGCAGCAGGCCGCGCCGGCTGTGGTGGTCGTGCTTGTGCTGCTTCAGGTGCTCGGTCAGGCCGACGATGCGCTGCGTCAGCAGCGCGACCTGGGCCTCGGGGGACCCGGTGTCGGTGGCGTGGGTGCCGTACTGCTCGAGCGTGCTCTTCTTCTCGGCGGTGGTCAGTGCCACTGCTCAACTCCTTCATCCTTGAGACGGTCCGTGGGGCCGTGACGTCCGACGAGACCCGGATGAACCGGGGGGACGGCAGGAAGTCGGTCTCGGCCGCCACGGACTGCAGCCGGACCCGGTGTGAAACGGTACCAGCGACGGGTGCGCCGACCGCCGCCGACCCGTGTCACCCCGGTGTGCGGTCCGATGTGCCGGGGCGCAGCGGGACCCGGTGGACCACGGTGTAGCGCGCACCGGGCTCGCTGCGCACGAGCACCGCCTCCCCCGGTGTCCACCAGGGGCCCGCGGCGATGCCGTCGCCGCCCACGGTCGCGTCCCCGCGGCGCCGGTCCCAGCGGGCCAGGGTGACGTGCGGGCGGTACGGCCGGGGCCCCGTCGCACCGGCCCGGGCGGCCAGCTCGGCGAGGGCGCCCGCGACGGGGCCGTCGCGCTCCTCGACCCCGGCCCACAGCACGCCCGGGAAGGTGCCGGTGCCGGCGATCCGCAGCCGGGGCGCGACGGCGCCGGTCAGCGCGACGTCCAGGGTCGCGGCGCGGGCGTCCGGGTCGTCGTCGCCGTGGAAGCACAGCGTCACGTGCCAGGTCGACGGGTCGGCCCGGCGCGCGCCGTCCGGAAGCGGGGACGGGGCCCCGCCGAGTGCGCGGGTCAGCGCCGCCACCGCCCCGGGCGGCGGCCACAGCGCGGTGAACAGCCGCATCCGCACAGCCTGTCAGCGCCGTCCGGCGGCGGCACGGCGCAGCACCTCGGCGATCTCCGGGAACGCCGGCGCCAACTCGGCCGCCGCCGCGACGAGCCGGGCCGGTGCGCTCACCCCGCGCAGCGCGTCCTCCGCGGTCGGCTCGGCCGGGGCCCGTCGCGGCCGCGGCACCGCCGGCCCGGTGGCGGGGGTCTGCTCGGCGCAGCGGCAGGCGCCGGTGGGGCCCCACGGCGTCGGCTCCTGGTGGACCCGGGCCAGCAGCACGTCGCGCTCGGCGTCGGGCACCGGGCCGTGCGCGAGCCGCCGGTCCAGCGCGGTCATCCGGCCCAGCACCGCCGGGTCCCCGATCTTGACCCGGCGCCCACCCGCCAGCTGGGACAGCATCGCCGGGCTCAGCCCGACCGCGGCGGCGAGGCGGGCCTGGGTGATGCCGAGACCGGTCGTGAGCCGGCGGATGCGCTCGTCGAGGGGCTCGCCGTAGATCGCGCTCTGGCGGTCGCGGTTGCGCGCGATCTCCTGCGCCACCGGGTCCGCGGTGCGGGGGTCGTCCATGCCGGACAGCCTCGGCGGCCACGCGGTGCGGGCGTGGACGTTCGGCCCCGGCAGGGGGTTTTCACCTAACCCGGAGCCCCGTCGGGTCCGGTCGCGTCGCCGGCCGCGGTGAGGATCTCGCGGCAGGTCGCGACATCGCGGCCCATCTGCGCGACGAGCGCCTCGATGCCGTCGTAGTGCTCCTGGCCGCGCAGCCGCTCGACGAACTCGACGCCGACCTCGTGGCCGTAGAAGTTCTCGTCGACGTCGAGCACGTAGACCTCGACGGTGCGCACCCGCCCGGAGAACGTGGGGTTGGTCCCCACCGAGACGGCGCCCATCAGGCGGCGGTCGCCGATGCGGAACCAGCCCGCGTAGACGCCGTCCGCGGGGATCGCCGTGTGCGGGGGGCTGGCGACGTTCGCCGTCGGATAGCCGAGGTCACGGCCACGCTTGTGGCCGTGCACGATCACGCCGTCCACCCGGTGCCAGCGGCCCAGCGCGTGCGCGGCGTCGCGGACGGCCCCGGCGTCGATGCAGGACCGGATGTAGGTGGAGGAGAAGGTCACGTCGCGGTCGGAGACCAGGTCGAGGGCCTCGCAGGCGAACCCGAAGCGACGGCCCAGCTCGGCGAGGGTCCCGACGTCGCCCTCGGCCCGGTGGCCGAAGGTGAAGTTGCTGCCCACGACGACGACGGCCGCGTGCAGCCGGTCCACCAGCACCTCGTGCGCGAACCCGGCGGGCGCCATCCGGGACAGCGACTCGGTGAACGGGATGACGCAGAAGACGTCCGCGCCCGCCTCGGCCACGAGCTCCGCCCGCCGGTCGAGTGTGGACAGCCGCGCCGGGTGCGTGCCCGGCCGGATCAGCTCGGCCGGGTGCGGGTCGAACGTCACGACGACGGCGGGCAGGCCGCGTTCGTGCGCCCGTTCCACCGCGCGGGCGATCAGCTGCCGGTGTCCCCGGTGCACCCCGTCGAACACGCCGACGGTGACGACGCACCGGCCCCAGCCGGGCGGAACCGCCTCCAGACCACGCCACCGCTGCACGGCCGCGAGCCTAGGCGAACCGGGTGGGATCCCGCGCAGCGGGCGACCGCGGCCGGTCCGGGGCTCAGCCGGCCGGGGCGAGCACGACGACCGGGCGGGCGGCGGCGCCGCGGTCGGCCATCAGGGCCAACGCGGCGCCGTCCGGGGCGAACACGCCGTAGGTGCCCTCGATCCCGGCCGCGGGCAGCGACTTGCCGAACCGCACGTCGGTGGCGGCGGACGCGTCGAGGTCGACGCGGGGGAACGCCGTCGCGACGGCCGCGGCGAGGTCCAGCGACAGACCCGGGTCGTCGGTGAGCTGCTCGACGGTGCGCGCGTGCTCCAGGGTGAACGGTCCGACCCGGGTGCGTCGCAGCGCGGTCAGGTGGCCGGCGGAGCCCAGCGCGGCGCCGAGGTCGCGGGCGAGCGCGCGGACGTAGGTGCCCGAGGAGCAGTCGACGGCGACGTCCAGGTCGCACCACGGCCCCTCGCGGCGCACCGCGAGCAGCTCGAAGGCGGACACGGTGACCGGGCGGGCCGGGATCTCGACGGTCTCGCCGTCGCGGACCCGCTGGTAGGCGCGCTTCCCGTCGATCTTGACCGCGGAGACTGCGCTGGGGACCTGCATGATCTCTCCCGTCAGCGCGGCCGTCGCGGCCCGGAGAGCGGCGTCGTCGGCATCGACCGGGACGGGCTCGCCGACGGGCGTGCCCTCGGCGTCGTCGGTGTCGGTGGCCTGCCCGAGGCGCACGGTGGCGGTGTAGGCCTTGGTGTCCAGCGACAGGTGCCCGAGCAGCTTGGTGGCCCGCTCGATGCCGACGACCAGCACCCCGGTCGCCATCGGGTCCAGCGTCCCGGCGTGGCCGACCTTGCGGGTGCCCATGATCCGGCGGAGCTTCCCGACGACGTCGTGACTGGTCGGGCCCCGGTCCTTGTCGACGATCACGAGTCCGGGCGGCGGGAGCGGGTTGCGTGCGGGCACGCCGGGACGCTAACGCGCCAGCCGGTACCCGACTCCACGGACCGTCACCACGACGTCGCGGGTGCCCAGCTTCGACCGCAGCGACGCCACGTGCGCCTCCAGGGTGCGTGCCGCGGAGGCGTCGGCGATCCCCCACACCTGCTCCAGCAACTCGGTACGCGGCAGCACCGCACCCTCGCGGCGGGCGAGCGCGGCGAGCAGGTCGAACTCCTTGCGGGTCAGCGCGACCTCGGCGCCGCCCGCGGTCACCGCGCGCCGGTCGAGGTCGACGACGACGTCGCCGACGCTCACCGTCGCGGCCACCGCCGCGCCGGTGGCACGACGCAGGACGGCCTCGATCCGGGCGACGAGCTCCTCGGTGGAGACCGGCTTGACCAGGTAGTCGTCCGCGCCCGAGCGCAGGCCCTGCACCCGCGCCGCGACGTCGCCGCGGCCGGTGATCGCCAGGATCGGCACCCGGGACCGCTCCCGGATCTCCCGGCAGACGCCGATGCCGTCGCGGTCGGGCAGGCCCATGTCGAGCAGCACCACGTCGGGCTCCCGCTCGGCGACGGCCGCGATGGCCGCGGACCCGCTGGTCACGAGGTCGGTCGGGTAGCCCTGGCGGACGAGGCTGCGGCGCAACGCGTCGCCGAGGATCGCGTCGTCCTCGACCAGCAGCACCCGCACGCCGCCCACCCTAGCCACGCTTTCCTCAAAGCTTCCTCAAGCCCGGTGTCCCCGCGGTTGCCCCACGACACGACCCGACCCCATCGTTTCCCCACCGCACACGTCGAGGAGGACGGACATGGCCGAGGTCGCCAACGCAGACGGCTCGTCCGGGACGGGGTCCACCACCCCCACCCGGACCAAGAAGAAGGTCTACACCCAGCTCTGGTTCTGGGTCATCGTCGGCATCGTCTCCGGGATCCTGGTGGGCTTCCTCGCCCCCGGGTTCGCCAAGGAGACCAAGTGGCTGGCCGACACGTTCGTCCAGATGATCAAGGTCATCATCGGCCCGGTCATCTTCTGCACCGTGGTCGTCGGCATCGCCTCGCTGGGCAACCTGGCCCGCGCCGGCGGTCTCGCCGCCCGGGCGCTGGGCTACTTCCTGGTCATGACCGTCATCGCGCTGACGATGGGGCTCGTCGCGGGCAACGTGTTCCAGCCGGGCGCCGGATTCACCGGCCAGCCGAGCACGTCCGACCTCGCGAAGGCCACCGACCAGGCCGCGACCGGCAGTCAGGAGTCGGGTGTCATCCCGTTCATCCAGGACTCGCTGCTCCCGCACAGCTTCTTCGGCCCGTTCGTCGAGAACTCGGTGCTGCAGGTCCTGGTGCTGGCGATCCTGTCGGCCTGCGCCATCTCCTCGCTGAACCCGGCCCTGCGCAGCCGCCTGGTCGGCGGCATCGAGGGCATCGCCCAGGTCATCTTCGGCATCATCAAGATCATCATGTGGGCCGCGCCGGTCGCCGCGTTCGGCGGCATGGCCTACACCGTCGGCCAGATGGGCGGCGGGTCGCTGGTCAACCTGCTCAAGCTGATGGCCGTGTTCTGGGGCACCTGCGCGGTGTTCGTGGTCGTCGTCCTCGGCGCGGTCTCCTGGGCCGCCGGGTTCAACGTCTTCAAGGTCATCCGGCTGATCAAGGACGAGCTGCTGATCATCGTCGGCACCTCGTCGTCGGAGTCGGTGCTCCCCCGCTTCCTCACGAAGCTCCAGTCCGCCGGTGCGTCGAAGCAGACCGTCGGCATGGTCATCCCGACCGGCTACTCGTTCAACCTCGACGGCACCTGCATCTACCTGACCCTGGGTGCGCTGTTCATCATCCAGGCCGGGGGCGAGGTCCTGCCGATCGGCGCGCAGATCGCGCTGGCCGTGCTCATGGTGCTGACCTCGAAGGGCGCCGCCGGTGTCACCGGCGCCGGGCTGGTCACCCTGGCCGCGTCGCTGCAGGCCTTCGGCGGGGAGTTCTTCACCCCCGAGGCCATCGTCGTCGGCCTCGCGCTGATCGTCGGCATCGACCGCATGATGTCCGAGGGCCGCGCACTGACCAACGCGATCGGCAACGTCGTCGCCACCCTGGTCGTCGCCCGCTGGAACGGCGAGCTCGACCGTGAGCGGCTCGCCGCGGTGCTCGACGACCCGACGCTGGTCGAGGCCGACATGGAGGCCGCGCACGGTGGCGGGGCCGCGGACGCCGAGATCGACGAGGCCGCCGACGGCGCCGCGAAGCCGGACGCCGACGAGTCCCGTCGCGAGAAGGTCGGCGCGGGCTCCTGACCGGGCACGTCCTCCTCCCATGACCGTCGCACCCCCGCGGAGCCCCGAGGCCCGCGGGGGTGTCGACGTCCCGGCCGGTGCACGGGTCCCACTGCCGCCCCCGCGGTGGCAGGCTGGGCCCGTGCGCCGGCCGCTCCGTTCCTCCCCGCCGCTGCGCCGCTCGCGGCTGGTGCGGCGGCTGTTCCTGCTGCAGGTCGTCACCGTGCTGCTGACCGTCGGCGGGCTCGCCGCGCTCGGCGGCTACGGGGCGAGCCGCCTGGAGCACGACGCCGCGGGCCGGCTCACCACCGGGATCGCGCTGTCGCTCGCCTCGGACCCCGAGGTCGTCGACGCCGTCCGCGACGGCGGCGGTCTCGCCGCCCTCTCCGCCCGCCTCCAGCCCATCGCCGAGCGGGTCCGGCGGGCCACCACCACCGGCTTCATCGTCGTGATGTCCCCGCAGGGCATCCGCTACAGCCACTACAACCCCGACGAGATCGGGCTGCCCTACCAGGGCAACATCGCCCCCGCGCTGGCCGGGCGGACCTCGACCGAGGTCTACACCGGCACCCTCGGGCCCTCGGTTCGCACCGTCACCCCGGTCCTGGTCGACGGCCGGATCGCCGCCGTCGTGTCCGTCGGCGTGCTGCAGACCCGGATCAGCGACCTCGCCCTGCGCTCGCTGCCCGGGATCGTCGCGGCCGCCGCGGCGGCGGTGCTCGTCGGCTCGGGGCTGGCGGTGCTGCTGGCCCGGCGGCTGCGCCGCCAGACCCTGGGGCTGGAGCCCGAGGACATCACCGCCGCCTACACCCACCACGAGGCGGTGCTGCACGCCGTCGGCGAGGGGCTGCTGGTCGTCGACGGCGACGGGCGGCTCGTCGTCGTCAACGCCGAGGCCCGGCGGCTGCTCGGCCTGCCCGGCCACGACTCCCCCGACGACCCCGCCGTACCGGGGCGGCCGCTCGCAGGCCTCGGCATGGATCCTGCCGTCGCCGCCGTGCTCACGAGCGGGCTGCGCTCGGACCTGCGTGACCGGGCCGCCCTGGCCGGGGAGCGGGTGCTGCTGGTCAACAGCAGGCACGCCGGGCCGGCCGCGGGCCCGGGGACGCGGGTGTTCACGCTGCGCGACCGCACCGAGCTGGCCGGGGTGCTGCGCGAGCGCGACGAGGCCCGCGACACCGTCGCCGCGCTGTCGGGCCAGGCCCACGAGTTCGGCAACCGGATGCAGACCGTCCTGACCTTGATCGAGCTCGGCGACACCGCCGACGCCGCGAAGGCCGGAACCGCCGCGCTCGACCGCACCCGCGGCCCCGCCGCGCAGGTCGTGGCCGCGGTCTACGACCCGGTCCTCGCCGCGCTGCTCGCGGACAAGGCGTGGCAGGCCGCCGAGCAGGACGTCATCCTGACCGTCACCGACACCTGCGACCCCGGCGTCCTGCCGGACCTGCGGCTGCCGTTCGCCGCGGACGACCTGGTCTCGCTGGCCGGGAACCTCGTCGACAACGCGATCGAGGTGGTCGCCGGGCGCACCGGGGAGCGGTCGGTCGCGGTCGCGCTGAGCACCCCTCCGGACGACCGCGAGCTGCGGCTGGAGGTCGCCGACAGCGGTCCCGGCGTGCCCGAGGACACCGCCCGCGAGCTGTTCACCTTCGGGTTCAGCACCCGGGCCACGCGCGGCGGCCGCCCCCGCGGCATCGGGCTGGCCCTGGTCGACCGGATCGCCCGCCGCCTCGGCGGATCGGTGACGGTCGGTACCCGCGACGACGGCAGCGGCGCCGTGTTCACCGTGCGGCTGCCGCTCCCGGCCGGGTCCCCCGGGGACGACGGGAACACCGGGCCGCCGGAGGACCCCGGGGCGCCGCTCCACCGGCCGGGTGCCGCCGTCCACCGTCCGGAGACCCCGGCCACCGACCGGGGCTGAACCCCGCCACCACCGGGCCCCAGGCGGGAGGAGCGCCGCGCGGGACGTGGCTCGGTGCCCCGTCCCGGAACCGCCGAGTGGCACGTCATGCACCTCCGGACCTCGTCACCGGGTGCCTGGTGTGCCGCTCGGCCGCCCGGGCTCCGTCGACGGGCCACGCGCGTCAGGCCCGGACCTCCCCCGGGACCGCCCAGCGCCCCGACCGCGCCCGCAGCCCCACCGCGACCAGGCGCACCACCATGAACGCGGCGAGCCCGGTCCAGATCCCGGCCAGCCCCCACCCGAACAGCAGCGACAGCCAGATCATCGGCAGGAACCCGCCGAGCGCGGCGAGCAGCGTCGTGGTGCGCAGGAAGGCCGCGTCACCGGCGCCGAGCAGCACGCCGTCCAGGGCGAACACCACCCCGGCGATCGGCTGCAGCGCGGTGAAGAACCACCACGCCGCGGGGATCGCCGCGAGGACCGCCGCGTCGCGGGTGAACACCGGCGGCAGGACGGGGTAGAGCGAGGCGAACAGCACGCCGAACCCGCAGCCGAGCACGAGGCCGTAGCGGGTGACCCGGGCGGCGAGCGACCGCGCCGGTCCGGTGTCCGCACGGTCGCCGTCCGCACCGTGTCCGCCGTCCGCACCGTGTCCGCCGTCCGCGCCACCCAGGGCGGCCCCGACCAGCGACTGCGCCGCGATCGCGACCGCATCGAGCACGAGGGACTGGAACACCCACAGCTGCAGCACGATCTGGTGCGCGGCGACGGACTCGGACCCGAACCGGGCGGCGACCGCCGTCGCGGACAGGAAGCAGGCCTGGAACCCCAGCGACCGCACGATCAGGTCGCGGCCCATCGTCGCCTGCGAACGGAGCACCGCGGCGTCCGGGGCGAAGCGGACCGGGTCACCGGCGGGCGCGCGCCGGCGTTCGACGACCAGCGCCCGCAGGAACAGCGACGCCGCGACGGCCTGCCCCGCGACGTTGGCGATCGCCGAGCCCTCCAGCCCCCAGCCCGCCCAGTCCCCCGCCCCGTGCACCAGCAGCGGGCAGAGCAGCGCGGACAGCAGGTTGCCGCCGATCACGATCCACATCGGGCGACGGGTGTCCTGCACCCCGCGCATCCAGCCGTTGCCGGCCAGCGTCACCAGGACCAGCGGGGCGCCGAGCAGCGCGATCCGCAGCCACGACACCGCGCCCTCGGCGATCACCGGGTCCCCGGCGAGCAGCCCCGCCAGCGGTGCCGCGGCGAGCTGTCCGAGCACGACGACCAGCAGCCCGACGCCCAGCGCCAGCCAGGTCGCCTGCACACCCTCCGCCACCGCGGCCGACCGGCGCCCGGCACCGTAGAACCGGGCCGCGCGCGCCGTCGTCCCGTAGGACAGGAACGTCAGCTGGGTCGTGACCTGCGCGAACAGCACCGCCGCGACGGCGAGCGAGGCCAGCGGCAGCCCACCCAGCCGCCCGACGACGGCGGTGTCGACCAGCAGGAACAGCGGCTCGGCCGCCAGCACCGGGAGCGCGGGCAGGGCGAGCCGGAGGATGTCACGGGGCCCGCCCGCGATGGGGGCGGACCGGGTCACCGACGGGGACGACGGCAGAGGAAGCAGAATGCGGGCGGCAGGTTGCGCCACACCGTGCGGGTCATCACGACCTCGTCGAACGTGTCGTGCAGGGCCGCCTTGAACCGCCGCGCCGAGGGCATCGGCAGGGTGTGGGAGTAGGCGAACGTCGCGAACGCACCGGTCTCCCCCACCGCCCCGACGACCTGGTCGAGGATCTCCTGCTGCATCGCCCGGTCGAACAGCGACCAGGGCAGCCCGGAGATCACCGCGTCGACCGAGGTGATGTCGCGCTCGGCGAGCAGCGACCCCAGCTTGCGGGCGTCACCGTTCACGACCTCGACGCCCGGGTGGCGGTCCTGCAGGAAGCGGGCCATCCGCGGGTCGAGCTCGACGGCCAGATGCCGGCCCTCCGGCGGGAGCCGCCTGCCGACCTGCGTGGTGACGGCGCCGGTGCCCGGCCCCAGCTCCACGACGACCGGCGCGCCGTGACCCGGCGCGATACGGGCCAGCTTGGCCGACAGCCGCGGCGAGCTCGGCCACACCGCACCCACCTGGGCCGGGTTGCGCAGCCAGGCCCGGAGGAACTCCGGCCACCCGCTGGGCTCGTTGCCGTGACTGTCGTCGCCCCCGCGGGCCGCAGCGGGCTCGGATCGCACCGCTCACCTCCTGGTCTCGCGGGACACGCTACGTGCCCCGGTGCCGCGACACCGGACCGCCCCGAGGTCCATCCGATCGTGGTGTCGCGGCGATGTACCCCGGATGAACCCGATCAACCGGGCACGTGCTCAGCGGGCCAGCTCCGCCCGGAGCAGCTCCAGGAGCCCGTCGCGGGTACCGGAGCGCTCGAACCCGGCGGCACCGGTGTGCCCGCCGCCGCCGAGCGCCGTCGCCACCCGGGACAGGTCCGGGGACCCGTTGCCGCGCAGCGACACCGACCACTCCCCCGGTGCCGTCTCGGTCAGCAGCGCCGCCACCCCGCCCCCGGCCGCGGCCTGCAGCGGCCCGACCAGGGCGACCGTGCGGTCCCGGAACCGGGTCGCCGTCGCCACGTCGACGGCGGCCCACACCAGGTCGGCCCCCGCCGCGACGCCCGCCTCCCGGTGGGCCCCGGCCAGCACCGTGGCCTGCGCGGCGAGCCACGCGAACGGCACCGGACCGCCGATGTCCCGCAGCAGCGGCGCGGGCTCGGCACCGGCCTCGACGAGCTCGGCGCCCATCCGGAGCGCCTCCGCACCACCCCGCCGGAAACCACCGGTGTCGGTGTAGAGCCCCGCGAACAGGGACCGAGCGAGGACCGCGTCCAGCGGGGCGCCCAGCTCGGCGAGCACCGCCCGGACGAGCGTCACCGTCGCCGGGGCGCCCGGGTCGACGAGGTACCGGTCCGTGAACGCCACGAACGACGCGTGGTGGTCCACCGCCAGCGACGACCCGGACGTGTCCAGCACCGGTTCCAGGTCCCCCAGCCGGCGGGACGACGAGATGTCGCAGCAGACCAGCAGGTCCGGCGCGCGCGGCGCGTCCACCGAGGCGACGACCAGCCCGTCGGGGTCGAGGGTGTCGACCAGCCCGGCGGGCACCGGGTCCGGCCCGCCGAACGACACGGTGACCGGGGTCCCCGCGCGGTGCAGCGCCGTGGCCAGGGCCAGGGCGCTGCCCGCGGCGTCCGCGTCGGGCCGGACGTGCCCGACCACGAGCACGTCACGGGCCCGGCGCAGCACCGCCGCGGCCCCGGCCGGGTCGACCGGACCGGGACCCGGGACGGGCTCGTGCGCGCCGCCGGTCACTCGGCGTCGGTCTCCCGCGGGGCCTTGTACGGGTCCGCGTCCCCCGCCGGCGACGCCGTGGCCGCCAGCCGGGCCACCTCCTCGTCGGAGGCGCGGGTGCGGGCCAGCAGCTCCTCCATCCGGCGGGCCGTGTCCGGCACCGCGTCCAGCACGAACGCGAGGCTCGGCGTGTGCCGCACCCCGGTCTGCTGCCCCACCCGGCTGCGGAGCACCCCGCTCGCGCTCTGCAGCGCGGCGGCGGCCCCCGCGGTGTCCGGCTCCTCCTCCAGCGAGGCACCCATGACCGTGTAGAACACGGTCGCCTCGCGCAGGTCGCCGGTGACACGGGTGTCGGTGATCGTCACCATCGCCAGCCGCGGATCCTTCACCTCGTGCTCGAGGGCCTCCGCGACGATCTGCGAGATCCGCTTCGCGAGCTTGCGCGCGCGGGCCTGGTCGACCATGTCCTGCTCCTTCCAGCGGGTCGTGCGAGCCCGAGTCTAGGCACGGGTCGCGGGGTCACGCCGCGTTCGATTCTCGGTCCTGCCGGTTCGTCCCCCGACCGCCGGGACGCGGTGCCGCTGCGTCCGTCCCCCGACCGCCGGGACTCAGTCGTCGTCGGGGCCGAACAGCCGGGTCCGGGCCGACAGCAGCTCCAGCTCGGGGCGGGCGGCCACCAGCCGCTCGCACCGCTCCAGCAGGGCACGGACGTGCCCCGCGTCGGCGGCGACACAGCTCACCCCGATCAGCGCACGGCGGTGCAGGTCCAGATGGCCCGCCTCGGCCGCCGCCACCTCGAACCGGCGCAGCTCGGCCAGCAGCGGACGCACCGCCGAACGCTTCTGCTTCAGCGACCGGACGTCGCCGAGCAGCACGTCACACTCCAGGGAGCCGACGTACACACACACCTCCGCTGACGCCGACGGGGCGGCCGGTGACCGGCCGCCCCGTCGGAGCGCGTTCGTCAGCCGCTAGTCGCGCGGCTTCTCCCGCATCTCGAACGTCTCGATGACGTCGTCGACCTTGATGTCGCCGTAGGTACCGAGCGTCAGACCGCACTCGAAGCCCTCGCGGACCTCGACCACGTCGTCCTTGAACCGGCGCAGCGACGAGATCGGGAGGTTCTCGTGGATCACCTTCGAGTCGCGCAGCAGGCGCGCCCGGGCGTTCCGGCGGATCTCCCCGCTCATCACCAGGCAACCGGCGATCGTGCCGAACTTCGAGGACTTGAAGACCTCGCGGACCTCCGCGCGGCCCAGCTCGACCTCCTCGTACTCCGGCTTGAGCATGCCCTTGAGGGCCGCCTCGATCTCGTCGATCGCCTGGTAGATCACCGAGTAGTAGCGGATCTCGACGCCCTCGCGGTTGGCCAGCTCGGTGGCCTTGCCCTCGGCACGGACGTTGAAGCCCATGACGATGACGTTGTCCGCGATGGCGAGGTTGATGTCGCCCTCGGTGATACCGCCGACGCCGCGGTGGATGACCCGCAGCTCGACCTCCTCACCCACGTCCAGCTTCATCAGGGCTTCCTCGAGCGCCTCGACGGTGCCCGAGTTGTCACCCTTGATGATCAGGTTGAGGGTGTTGGTCTCCTTCAGCGCGGCGTCCAGGTCCTCCAGGCTGACGCGCTTGCGACGGCTCGCCAGCTCGGCGTTCCGCTCGCGGGCACGCCGCCGGTCGGCGATCTGGCGCGCGACCCGGTCCTCGTCCACGACGAGGAACGTGTCGCCCGCACCCGGCACCGACGTCAGACCGATGACCTGCACCGGACGCGACGGGAGCGCCTCGGTGACGTCCTGGCCGTGCTCGTCGACCATGCGCCGGACGCGCCCGGAGGCGTCGCCGGCCACGACCGAGTCGCCGACCCGGAGCGTTCCGCGCTGGACCAGCACCGTGGCCACCGGGCCGCGGCCGCGGTCCAGGTGACCCTCGATGGTGACGCCCTGCGCCTCCATCTCGGGGTTGGCCCGCAGGTCGAGCGCCGCGTCGGCGGTCAGCAGGATCGCCTCGAGCAGGGCCTCGATGTTGGTGCCCTGCTTCGCGGAGATGTCGACGAACATGGTGTCGCCGCCGTACTCCTCGGCCACCAGGTTGTACTCGGTGAGCTGCTGGCGGATCTTCTGCGGGTTCGCACCCTCGACGTCGATCTTGTTGACCGCGACGACGATCGGCAGACCGGCCGCCTGCGCGTGGTTGATCGACTCGACGGTCTGCGGCATCACGCCGTCGTCCGCCGCCACCACGATGACCGCGATGTCGGTGGACTTCGCACCACGGGCACGCATGGCGGTGAACGCCTCGTGACCCGGGGTGTCGATGAACGTGATGAGCCGCTCCTCGCCCTCGAGCTCGGCCGCGACCTGGTAGGCGCCGATGTGCTGGGTGATGCCGCCGGCCTCGCCCTCGCGGACGTTCGCCTTGCGGACCGTGTCCAGCAGCCGCGTCTTACCGTGGTCGACGTGACCCATGACGGTCACGACCGGCGGACGCGCCTCGAGCGCGTCCTCGTCGCCCGGGTCACCGAACTCGATGTCGAACGACTCCAGCAGCGCACGGTCCTCCTCCTCGGGGGAGACGACCTGCACGCGGTAGTTCATCTCCTGGCCGAGCAGCTCCAGGATCTCGTCCGAGACCGACGCGGTGGCCGTGACCATCTCACCGAGGTGGAACAACACCTGCACCAGCGAGGCCGGGTTGGCGTTGATCTTCTCGGCGAAGTCGGTCAGCGACGCGCCACGCGGCAGCCGGACGGTCTCGCCGTTGCCCTTCGGCAGGCGGACGCCGCCCACCGAGGGAGCAGCCATGGCGTCGTACTCCTGGCGCTTCTGCCGCTTCGACTTGCGACCCCTGCGGGCCGGTCCGCCGGGACGGCCGAAGGCACCCGCGGCACCGCCGCGGCCACCGGGACGACCGCCGCCACCGGGACGACCACGGAATCCACCGGCCGGGGGCGGACCACCGGGACCGCCGCCACCGGGACGGAAACCGCCGCCACCGCCACCGGGACGACCGCCACCGGGGCCGCCACGGCCACCGCCGGGGCCACCACGACCGCCGCCGGGGCCACCACGGCCACCGGCACCGGGACGACCCGCAGCCGGACGCGCGGGCATCATGCCCGGGTTCGGCCGCGGAGGCATGTTGCCCGGGTTCGGACGGGGACCGCCCGAACCCGGAGCGCCGCCCGGACGGGGCGGACGCGGCGGAGCCTCACCGGAACGCGCGGCCGGAGCCTCGGGACGGCCGCCGCCCTGCTGGCCGCCACCGCCCTGCTGGGGCTGCGGCGGGCCGGGACGCGGGCCCGGCTTGGGCGAACCCTGGCCGACGCCGAACGGGTTGTTGCCGACGCGCGGCTGGCGCGGGCCCGGACGGGCGCCACGCTCGCCGGCGGGACGCGGGGCGCCGCCGCCCTGGCCACCCTGTCCCTGTCCCTGTCCCTGGCCCGGACGGGGCGCGGGGGCGGGCTTCGGCGCGGCCGGACCCGGCTTCGGGGCCGCCGGACCGGGCTTCGGCGCGGCGGAACCGGGCCGCGGCGCGGCCGGGGCCTCGGCGGCCGCGGCGGGGGTCTCGACGGCCGGAGCCGCCGGGGCCTGTGGGCCGGGCTTGGGCGCGGCCGGTCCCGGCTTCGGGACGTCGGTGCGCGCCGCGGGCTGCGCCGGCGACGGGGCACCCGGGGTGGGTGCCGCGGGGGCCGGCGGACCCGGACGCGGGCCGGGCTTGGGGGCCGGACCCGGGGTCGGGCGCGACGGCGACGGGGCGCCGGAGCCACCGGCGCGCGGACGACCGCCACCGGGCGCGCCGGAACCGCGGCGCTGACCGCCGGCGGCGCCCCCACCGGAGGCCATCGCGTCGCGCAGCTTGCGCGCGACCGGGGCCTCCACGGTGGAGGAGGGGGACTTCACGTACTCCCCCAGGTCCTGCAGCTTGCTGAGGACCTGCTTACTGCTGATTCCGAGCTCTTTCGCGAGCTCGTGCACGCGGGCCTTGCCTGCCACTGCTCTCCTCATCCTGACCGGAGGCCGGGCGGCAGCATCCCGCTCGACCTCGAACCTAGTGTCGAAGCACGTTCATGGTGCGATCTTCACTGCTGGCTCATGACGGGTCGACCTTGCTTTCTTCCGATGACGGGTCCGAGAGGTTCCCGGGCCCCAGCGGGTCGCGCGGCTCCTGCAGCCACCGCCTGACGGCGGTGACGTCCGGTGCCGAGCGGACGCGTAACGCCCGGGCGAACGCCGAGCGTCGCTCGGCCCTGTCCAGGCACCCCGTCGAGAGGTGCAACCAGGCACCCCGTCCGGGGAGACGGCGGCGCGGATCCGGAATGCAACGTCCGTTCTCCACGACCACCCGCAACAGTACGTCGGCCCGTTCCCGGGTCCGGCACCCCACACAGGTCCGGATCGGAACCGACCGGGTGTGCGTGGGCGACGGTCCGCGACCGCGGGCCGATGACGAGTGTAGCGCAGGGCGATCGTCGGGCATTCCCTCGCCCGACCCCTGCTGTTGATCTCCGTCGGTCAGGACGGCTCCCCGGCGGGGTCGGCCGGCCCACCGTCGGGGGTGACCGGGTCGCGCGGGTCGGCGTCGCTGCGGATGTCGATCTTCCAGCCGGTGAGACGGGCGGCGAGCCGGGCGTTCTGCCCCTCCTTGCCGATCGCCAGCGACAGCTGGAAGTCCGGCACGACGACGCGGGCGATCCGGGCGCGCTCGTCGAGCACGGTCACCGAGACCACCTTCGACGGCGAGAGCGCGTTGCCGACGAACTCGGCCGGGTCCTCGGACCAGTCGATGATGTCGATCTTCTCGCCGGCCAGCTCGCCCATCACACCGCGCACCCGGGCACCCATCGGGCCGATGCAGGCGCCCTTGGCGTTGAGCCCGGAGCGGGTCGAGCGCACCGCGATCTTGGAACGGAACCCGGCCTCACGGGCCACCGAGACGATCTCGACGGAGCCGTCGACGAGCTCGGGCACCTCGAGGGCGAACAGCTTCCGCACCAGGTTCGGGTGGGTCCGCGAGAGTGTGATCGAGGTGCCCCGCGGGCCGCGGTTCACGCCGATGACGAAGCAGCGGATCCGGTCGCCGTGCCGGTAGACCTCACCCGGCACCTGCTCGGCGGCGGGCAGCACGGCCTCGGTGCCGCCGGAGAGCTCGACCACGACGACGCCGCGGGCGTTGGCGCGCGCGTCGCGCTGCACGATGCCCGCGACGACCTCGCCCTCCTTGGTGGAGAACTCGCCGTAGGTGCGCTCGTGCTCGGCGTCGCGCAGCCGCTGCAGGATGACCTGGCGGGCGGTGGTCGCCGCGATCCGGCCGAAGCCCTCGGGTGTGTCGTCGAACTCCGGGCCGGGGGTGCCGTCCTCGGAGGCGTCGGCGGCGTCGCGGACCATGACCCGCACCACACCGGTCTTGCGGTCGATGTCGACGCGGGCGTCCGGGTGGTGGCCGTCGGTGTGCCGGTAGGCGGTGAGCAGCGCCGTCTCGATGGCCGAGAGGACCGTCTCGAACGGGATCTCCTTGTCCCGCTCGATCGCGCGCAGCGCGGGGATGTCGACGTTCACCGGTTCTCCTCGTCGCGGACGGTCTCGACGGCGCCGCCGTCGTCGTGGTTCGTGGGGGCCCCGTCGGCCCCGTCGGTGCTGCCGGACAGCGCGTCCGGGTCGAGCAGTGCGGTCTCGGCGGGCGGTGCGGGCTTGAACTCGACCTGCACCTGGGCGTGCCGGATCCCGGCGAGCGGGATCTCCCGCCGTTCCGGCGCCTTCCGGCCGGGGACCGCGACGGCGACCGTGTCGCCGTCGAGCCGGCCGACCCGGGCCTCGACGACGGTGCCGTCGGTCAGGGTGATCCGCGCCAGGCGCAGGTAGGCCCGCCGCCAGTGCCGGGGCTCGGTGAGCGGCCGGTCGATCCCGGGCGAGGTCACCTCGAGCGTGTACGAGCCCTCGATGAGGTGCTCGTGCGGGTCCAGCTCGGCGGCCGCGGAGCGGCTGAGCCGGGCGATGACGTCGAGGTCGATGCCGGTCGCGGGCGAGGACTCGGGCAGGTCGACGACGAGCTTGACCGAGTGCCGTCGCCCGGCGGTGCGGACCTCCACGGCGTCGATCTCCAGCCCGGCCCCGTGGACCACCGGCTCGAGCACGCCGCGCAGCTGGTCTGCCAGCTGTGCGGGGTCCGGACTGCGCATCGGGTGACTCTCCTCGTGTCAGGGTGCCCGCCGCGGTGGCGACCGGTCGGCGGGGCTTCGGGTGGGCGTCGATCGTGGTGCCGTGACCGCCGGTGGGCGGGCACGTCGGACGCGTGCGGACGGCATGCGACGTCGGCGCCGCACACCGCGACGCGTCCGGCCGGGACCGGACGGTGCCGGTGACGGTGGGGACGGCCGACGAGCCTAGCGCGTCGGCCCGGCGGGCCGCCGGTCGGTGGCCCGTCGGTGGGCGGTCGTCCGCGGCCCGGGCGGGCACGGTCGGTGCCGGGCGGCCCGGCACGTGCTGGCAGCATGACCCGACGTGAACGACCGCGAGCCATCCGTGTCGCCCCGGGTGTCCCCGGCCGGGCCGCCGCCGTCGGTGACCCCGTCACCGGTGACCCGCCGCGGCGGTGCCCGCCCGACGCGGCGCCAGGTGCTGGCCACCACGGCCGCGGTGGCCGCGATGGTGCCGCTGGCGGGCTGCTCGAGCGCGACGACGCGCACCGAGGACGCCTCCGACGCCCTGCTCGCGCTCGCCGACGCAGCCCGGTCCGACGCCGCGCTGGTCGTCGCCGCGGTGACCGGCGACCCGTCGCTCGCGGGCCGGCTGGAGCCGCTGCGCGCGGCCCGGATGGAGCACGCCGCCGCGCTGGACCAGGCGGGCGGGCGCACTCCGGGCCAGATCGCCGCCCCCGCGACACCCCCGTCGGGGGATCTCGCCGCGGTGCGCGACGCCGTCGCCGGGTCGGCCCGCAGCGCAGGCGAGGTCGTCCCCCGCGCCTCGGCGCTGCAGGTGGGTCTGGTCGCCGAGGTCGCCGCCTGCTGCGCCACCTACGCGGCGGTCCTGACCGGGGCGCCGGCGTGAGCGCGGGTCCACAGCCGCGGCAGTCCTCCGACGACGAGCCGCAGGTCCCCCAGGTCACCGTCGAGGCGCTGCAGCGGGCACTCGCCTGCGAGCACGCGGCGCTGTGGGCGTACAAGATGGCGCTCGCGTTCATCCCGCCGGAGTGGGCGACCCGGGCCCGCGGCGACATCGAGGCCCACACCACCCTGCGCGGTCAGATCACCCAGACCCTGTCCGACATCGGGCAGCGGCCGGTCTCGGCGCAGCCGGCGTACGCCGCCCCGCAGCCCGTCGTCGACGGGGTGTCGGCCGGGGCGCTGCTGGTGTCGGCCGAGACCGACGCGATCGCCGCCTGGCGGTCGGTGACCGAGCGGTCGTCGTCGGTCCCGCTGCGCGAGGCCGGGCTCAAGGCGATGGTCGAGTGCACCGGCCGGCTCGCGTACTGGCGCGGGGTCACCGAGCGGTCCCCCGTCGTACCGGTGTTCCCCGGCCGCAGCTGAGGGGTCGCGGCGCTCAGCGGAGCGCCGCGGCGGCCGCCTCGACGTCGTCAGGGGTGGTCGACAGGTGGAACGCCAGCCGGGCGGCCCCGTCGCGCACGGCGGCGGTGATCCCGGCCGCGGCCAGCCGGTCGGCCGCCCCCTCGGCGCGCACCGACACGATGGCCGACCCGGCGGGCGGCATCCCGAGCCGCTCGCGCAGGGTGTCCGCGAGACCGACGCAGTGCGCGCGCAGGCCGTCGGCGTCGAGCGAGGCCAGCCAGGGCAGCGTCACCGCGGCGCCGGCGTGGGCGAACCAGACGGGGGCCTCCTCGCCGCCGGCCGGCCCGGGCCGCGCGGGCGGGTCCGGGGTGTAGAGCCCGCCGCCCCAGCGGTCCCGGGTGCCGTACCAGCCCGCGGAGTGCGGGACGGGCTCCGGCCAGCACGCCCCGGCGGGCGGCCCGTCCACCCACGACGGACGCCGGGCCAGCCAGGCGGTGCCGCGCGGCGCGAGCAGCCACTTGTACCCGGCACCGACGACGGCGTCGGCGTCGTGCAGACGCAGCGGGAGCCACCCGGCGGCCTGGGTGACGTCGAACAGCAGCCGCACGCCGCTGCGGGCGCGGGCGGCGAGCAGCGCGTCGACGTCGGTGATCGCGCCGTCGGCGGACTGCACCACCGACACCGCGACGAGGTCGTGGTCGGCGGCGTGGGCCGCCAGCTCCGGGAGCGGCACCTCGGTCACCCGGACCCCGCGGTGGGCCTGCACCGCGAACGGCCGGGTCACCGAGGAGAACTCGCCGCGGGCGACGAGCACGCGGGTGCCGTCGGGCACCGACGCGGCGAGCGGACCGATCAGGCCGGAGGTCGTGGCGCCCTGCGCGACGTCGGCGACCGGCACCCCGGTGATCGCGGCGAACCCCGCGCGGGCCGCCTCGACGTCGTCGTCGAAGTCCTTCGGCGAGGCCGCGCCGACCGCCCAGCGCGCCACGACGTCGGCGACCACCGCCGACGCCCGCAGCGGCGGGATGCCGATGCTCGCGGTGTTCAGGTAGCCGGGCCGGTGTGGCAGTTCCCACCCGGCGACGGTGACGGTGTCGTCCACGCTGCCCGAGCGTAGTGAGCGTCCTAGTGTCGAGGTCGTGCACAGCGAGCTGATCGAGATCCGGACCGGTTCCGAGGAGACCGTCGTGGACCTGACGCATCGGATCGAACGCTTCCTGTCCGACTGCGGTGCCGGTGACGGCCTGCTCAACGTCTTCGTGCCGCACGCGACGGCAGGCATCGCCGTCATCGAGACCGGCGCGGGCAGCGACTCCGACCTGCTCGAGCATCTGCGCGAGCTGCTCCCCGCCGACGACCGGTGGCGGCACCGGCACGGCAGCTCCGGGCACGGGCGCGACCACGTACTGCCCGCGTTCGTGCCGCCGTCGACGACGGTGCCGGTGATCGACGGCCGCCCGGCGCTGGGGACCTGGCAGTCGATCTGCCTGGTCGACACCAACATCGACAACCCGACGCGGTCGGTGCGGCTGACGCTGCTGCCGGGCTGAGGCCCGCCGCACGCCCCGGACCGCCGGGCGACCACGGCCGCCCGCCCGACGGAACACCGCACCGGGGTCGCGCGACACCGCCGTACGCTGCGCCGGTGACCTCCGGCCGGACGACGACCGACCGCCCGGCTCCCGCGACACCGTCGCGCCCGGGCGCCCCCTCCCCCGGTTCCGGGCGACGGCTGCGTCCCGCGCTGGCCGCCGCCGTCGCCGTGCTGGTCGTGGCCGGCGCGGTGGCCGGGCTCGGCGGCATCCGCCCGGACTCCACCACCGCCACCCCGGCCGGATCGGCCGGACCGGCCGCCCCCGCACCCGCCCCGGCCGCGGAGCCCGCCGCGTTCGCCGTCACGCCCCCGCCGGGGTGGACGGCCCCGACCGCCGGCGCGCCCGCCCTGGACGTGTTCGGGGTGCCGTTCGCCCGGCTCGCCGAGGCGCCGCCGTTCGCCGCGGGCGACTGCCCCGTCGGCGCCGCGCCACGCGGGGTCGCCGCGGCCGCACTCGTCGCCGTCCCGGCCGGGACGACGGTCGAGCAGGCCGCGCAGGCGTTCGCCCGCGGCGCCGGGGAGTCGGCCTACGCCGGCTCCGCACCGCAGGTGGCGGTCGGGCCGCCCGGACCACGTCCGGGCAGCGGTGAGCCGGGGACGTGGGTCGAGGCCACGGTCCGCACCGACGGCACCGCGTCGGGGGCCGGCGGGTGCCGCGCCACCGACGGCGCGGTCGGGGTGCTGGCGGTCCCCCGCACCCAGGCCCGGGACGGGTCGGTCGGCGTCGCGATGCTGGTCGTCGCCGCGGACGCGGGCGGCGGCCCGGGCGACGCGGTCCCCCGCTCGGCCCTCACCGACCTCGCCGCCTCGGCGGTCCGCCCCGGCTGACCCCCGCCTGGTTCGCACGAACGGGCCCTTCGTACGAAAGGTTCGCACGAAGGGCCCGTTCGTGCGGACGCGGGGTGGCGGCGGCGCGGGGTGGCGGTGCCGCTCAGGCCCCGCGGACGATCCCCGCGACCAGCTCGGCGGCACCGGCGCGGTCGATCTCGCTCCGCTCGCCGGTGGCGCGGTCCTTGAGCTCCAGCTTCCCGTCGGCGAGCCCCCGCCCGACGACGACGATCGTCGGCACGCCGATCAGCTCGGCGTCGGCGAACTTCACGCCGGGGCTCGCCTTGCGGTCGTCGAGCACGACCGACAGTCCCTGGGCCTCCAGCTCGGCGGCGACGGCCTCGCCGCCCTCCAGCAGCTCCGCGGACTTGCCCGCGACGACGACGTGCACGTCGAACGGCGCCACCGACCGCGGCCACACCAGGCCGGAGCCGTCGTGGGACTGCTCGGCGATCGCGGCGACCAGCCGGGAGACACCGATGCCGTAGGAGCCCATCGTGATCCGGACCGGCTTGGAGTCCGGGCCCAGCGCGTCGAGGGAGAAGGCGTCGGCGTACTTGCGGCCGAGCTGGAAGATGTGCCCGATCTCGATGCCGCGGGCGGCCTCCAGCACGCCGGTGCCGTCCGGGGACGGGTCCCCCGCGCGCACCTCGGCGGCCTCGATCGTGCCGTCCGGGGTGAAGTCGCGGCCCGCGACGAGGTCGACGACGTGGTGGTCGGCCTTGTCCGCGCCGGTGACCCAGGCGGTGCCGGTGACGATCCGCGGGTCCACGAGGTAGCGGACGCCGTTCGCGGCGAGCGCGCCCGGCCCGATGTAGCCCTTGACCAGGAACCCGTTGCGGGCGAAGTCGGCCTCGTCGAGCAGCGCCACCTCGGCGGGCTCCAGCGACGCCTCCAGGCGCTTCATGTCGACCTCGCGGTCGCCGGGGACGCCGATCCCCAGCAGCTCCCACTCGTCCGCGCCCGGCTGCCGCGTCTTGACCAGCACGTTCTTCAGCGTGTCGGCCGCGGTGAAGGTCCGCTCGGCGCCGAGGCTCGTTCCGCTGACGCTGCTCTCGCGGTGCGCGTTGAGGAAGTCGACCAGCGACTCGATGGTCGGGGTGTCCGGGGTGTGGTGCACCTGCGCCACGGGCAGCCCGTCGAGCGGGATCGCCGGGGGCGCGGGCGTCGTGACGGCCTCGACGTTGGCCGCGTAGCCGCCGGGACCGCGGACGAAGGTGTCCTCACCGGTCTCGGACTCGGCGAGGAACTCCTCCGAAGCCGACCCGCCCATCGCACCCGAGGTCGCGGACACGATCACGTAGCGCAGCCCGAGCCGGTCGAAGATCTTCACGTAGGCGTCGCGGTGCTTGCGGTAGGACTCCGACAGGCCCTCGTCGGTGAGGTCGAAGGAGTAGGAGTCCTTCATGAGGAACTCGCGGCCGCGCAGGATGCCCGCGCGGGGGCGCTCCTCGTCGCGGTACTTGTTCTGGATCTGGTAGAGGATGACCGGGTAGTCCTTGTAGGACGAGTACTCGCCCTTGACCGCGAGGGTGAACAGTTCCTCGTGGGTCGGGCCGAGCAGGTAGTCGCCGCCCTTGCGGTCCTTGAGGCGGAACAGGTTCGGGCCGTACTCGGTCCACCGGTTCGTCGTCTCGTAGGGCTCGCGCGGCAGCAGGGCCGGGAACTGGATCTCCTGGCCGCCCATGGCGTCCATCTCCTCGCGCACGACCTTCTCGACGCGGCGGAGCACCGTGAGACCGAGCGGCAGCCAGGAGTACACGCCCGGGGCCACGCGACGGACATAACCGGCGCGGACCAGCAGCTTGTGGCTGGGTACCTCCGCGTCGGCCGGGTCCTCACGCAGGGTGCGCAGGAACAGCGACGACATCCGGGTCAACACCTGCAGAAGGGTAGCGAGGGACCCCGGAGCCGCTCATCCCGGTTCCGGAGCGGGCAGACTCGGGGCATGGGAGACGAACAGCACGAGCTGCTCGCGGGGGCACGCCAGGGCGTCCTCGCGACGATCAAGCGCAGTGGCATGCCCCAGCTGTCGCCGGTGACGCCGTACTACGACCGCGCTGCCGGGACGGTGCAGGTGTCGATGACCGAGGGGCGGGCGAAGACCGCGAACCTGCGGCGGGACCCGCGGGCGGCGCTGTCGGTGGAGAGCACCGACGGCCGCTCCTGGGCGACGGCCGAGGGCCCGGTGGAGCTGCTCGGCCCCGACGACTCCCCCGGCGGCCCCGCCGTGCAGGCGCTGGTCGACTGGTACCGCGCCGCCGCCGGGGAGCACCCGGACTGGGACGAGTACCGCGAGGTCATGGTCCGGGACCGGCGGGTGCTGATGACGATGCGGGTGCAGCGCGTCTGCGGCGAGAACCTGGGCTGACGGCGGTCCGGCCGGGGCCGCGCCCGGTGGCGCGGCCCCGGCGGATCAGACCGCCTCGTCGAGCAGTTCGGCCAGCAGCCGGGCCACCGTCGGTGTCTCCACCAGGAACCCGTCGTGCCCGTACGGCGAGTCGATCACCTTGAGCGGGTCGGCGCCGGGGATGCCGTCGGCCAGCTCCTGCTGCTCGGCGAGCGGGTAGAGCCGGTCGGAGGTGACCCCGGCGACGTAGGTCCTGGCCCGGACCCGCGACAGCGCCGACGCCACCCCGCCCCGGTCGCGGCCCACGTCGTGGTGGTTCATCGCCTGGGTCAGCCGCACGTAGGACGCGGCGTCGAAGCGGTGCACCAGCTTGTGCGCGTGGTGGTCCAGGTAGGACTCCACGGCGTAGCGGCCGCCGGCGAAGGGGTCCTCACCGGACTGCGGGTCACGGCCGAACCGGGTCGCCAGCTCGAAGCCCGACCGGTACGACAGGTGCGCGATCCGCCGCGCGACACCCAGTCCGCGCCAGGGCCCCTCGGGCGTGTCGTGGTAGTCACCGCCGTGCCAGTGCGGGTCGGAGGTGATGGCCTGGATCTGCGGGCTCGCCCAGCCGATCTGGTCCGCCGACGACGCCGCGGGCCCGGCGAGCAGGAACAGCCGCCGTACCCGGTCGGGCTCGGTGGCCGCCCACTCCAGGGACCGCATGGACCCCATCGAGCCGCCGATCACGCAGGCGAACGCGTCGATGCCGAGCGCGTCGGCCAGGTACTGCTCGGCGACGACGGTGTCCCGCACGGTGACCGTCGGGAACCGGCTGCCCCAGGTCCGCCCGTCCTGCGCACGGGACGCCGGACCGGTGCTGCCCTGGCAGCCGCCGACCGCGTTCGGCGCGACGACGAACCAGCGGGCCGGGTCCAGCGGTCCGCCCGGCTCGATCAGCCCGGGCCACCAGCCGGACGTCGGGTGCCCGGGGCCGGCGGGGCCCTCCAGGTGCGCGTCGCCGGTGAGGGCGTGCAGGACGAGGACGGCGTTGGAGCCGTCCGGTGCGAGCTCGCCCCAGGTCTCGTAGGCCAGGCGCACGCCCGGCAGCTCCCCGCCGGCCGCCAGCTTCAGCGGCGCGGGCAGGTCGAGGAAGTGGCGGCGGCCGGGGTCGTCCCCCTCCCGCCAGGCGCCGCTGGCGGGAGGGAGCTCGAAGTCGTTCACGGACACCAGGTAATCAGATCCGCTCTCAGGCGCCCTTCGCGGCGCGGAAACCGGCGTCCAGGTCGGCCTTGAGGTCCTCGATGCCCTCGAGGCCCACCGACAGCCGGACCAGGCCCGGGGTCACGCCGGAGGCGAGCTGCTCCTCCGCGGAGAGCTGGCTGTGCGTGGTCGACGCCGGGTGGATGACCAGGCTGCGGACGTCGCCGATGTTGGCGAGGTGGCTGTGCAGCTCGAGGGCGTTCACGAACTTCTTGCCCGCCTCGACACCGCCCCGCAGCTCGAAGGCCACGATCGCGCCGCCGCCCTTGGGCAGGTACTTCTGCTGGAGGGCGTGCCACGGGCTGGACGGGAGACCGGCGTAGTGGACCTGCTCCACCTCGTCGCGCCCCTCCAGCCACTCGGCCAGCGCCTGGGCGTTCTGGTTGTGCCGGTCCATCCGCAGCGACAGCGTCTCGATGCCCTGCAGGATCAGGAACGCGTTCTGCGGGGAGATCGCCGGGCCGAGGTCGCGCAGCAGCTGCACACGGGCCTTGATGATGTAGGCGATCGGGCCGACGGCGTCGGTGAACACCGCGCCGTGGTAGCTCGGGTCCGGGCTGGTCAGGCCGGGGAACTTGGCGGAGTTGGCGACCCAGTCGAACGTCCCGGAGTCGACGATGATGCCGCCGACCGAGGTGCCGTGGCCGCCGAGGAACTTGGTCAGGGACTCGACGACGATGTCGGCGCCGTGCTCGATCGGCCGCACCAGGTACGGGGTCGGGATGGTGTTGTCGACGATCAGCGGAACCCCGGCGGCGTGCGCGACACCGGCGACGGCGGCGATGTCGAGGATGTTCCCGCGCGGGTTGCCCAGCGTCTCGCCGTAGAGGGCCTTGGTGTTCGGCCGGATCGCGGCCCTCCACTCCTCCAGGTCGTCGGGGTCCTCCACGAAGGTGACCTCGATACCCATCTTCGGGAAGGTGTAGTGGAACTGGTTGTAGGTGCCGCCGTAGAGCGAGGCGCTGGAGACGATGTGGTCCCCGGCCTCGGCGATGTTCTGGACCGCCAGCGCCTGCGCGGCCTGCCCGGACGCGACGGCCAGGGCCGCGGCCCCGCCCTCCAGCGCGGCGACGCGCTGCTCCAGCACGTCCTGGGTGGGGTTCATGATCCGCGTGTAGATGTTGCCGAACTCGGCGAGCCCGAACAGGTTCGCGGCGTGGTCGGTGTCGCGGAAGACGTAGGACGTCGTCTGGTAGATCGGCGTGGCCCGGGCGTTCGTGGTCGGGTCGGGTGCGGCGCCGGCGTGCACCTGCTTGGTCTCGAACGACCAGTTGGCGGTGGTGTCGGGGTCGGTCACGGTGGGACTCCTCTTCGGGTCGACCGCCGGTGTGAGCGTGCCGAGGCGGGCCGGGCCCGAGTCGGTCGATCGCGGCGGTTACAGGGGCTGTGGCGGGGCGGACGCGTACGTGGGCCCTCGGACGAGCGCGGGTCAGCGGCAGGGGCGACAGGCCGCGCTCGTGATCCGCATGCAGTCGACGTGGATGCGCGCCACCAGGCAGGTCACGGGCCCGAACCTAGTGCGGTCCCCCGGCGGGCACAACGGCCGCGCGCGGCGATCACTAGTCTGATGCGCCGTGCTCGTCCTGCTGCCGCCCTCGGAGACCAAGCGTGACGGCGGCGACGGCCCGCCGCTCGACCTCGCCGCGCTCTCCCACGACGCCGACCTCGGCCCCGTCCGCACGGACCTCTGCGACGAGCTCGTCGCACTGGCCGGCGATCGGCCGGCCGCGCGCGCCGCGCTCGAGGTGTCGCAGCGCCAGGACGCCGAGATCGACCGCAACGCCGCGCTGCGCACGAACCCGACGCTGCCCGCGCTGGACCGCTACACCGGGGTCCTCTACCACGCCCTCGACGCCGGCTCCTTCACCCGCGCCACCCGGGACCGGGCCCGATCCCGGCTCGCGGTGTGCTCGGCGCTGTTCGGACTGCTCGGGGCCGACGACCCGATCCCGCCCTACCGGCTCTCGGCGGGCTCGAAGCTGCCCGGCTCGGGCACCCTGGCCGCGCGCTGGCGACCGGCGCTCGACCCGCTGCTGGCCCGCATCGCCGACGGCGAGCTCGTCGTCGACCTCCGCTCCGGCGGCTACGCCGCGCTCGGGACGGTCCCCGGCGCGGTGACGGTGAACGTGCTGGCCCGGCGACCGGACGGGAGTCGGTCGGTCGTCAGCCACCACAACAAGTCGCACAAGGGCGGCCTGGCCCGGCTGCTGGCGACCTCCCGGGCCGAGCCCGCCGACGCCGGCGCGGTGGCCCGGATCGCGCGGCGGGCGGGACACGTCGTCGAGCGCGACGGCGACCACCTGGATCTCGTCATCCCGGCCTGAACCCGCGCACCGAGTCGGACATACGGCATGATCCGGGCATGGTGGAGCAGCTGAACCTGTGGGTCGCCGCCGTGGGCCCGGTGTGGCAGTTCCTGGCGGTGTTCGTGATCGGCGTGGTGCCGTTCCTGGAGTCCTACACGGGCACGCTGGTCGGGACGATCACCGGCATGCCGGTGCTCCTCGCCGCCGCCGGGGCGATCGCGGGCAACGTGCTGGCCCTGGTCGTCGCGGTGCGGCTGGGCGACCGGGCCCGGCGGGGACTCGGCCGCCGCGCGTCGCGGCCGCCGTCGGAGCGGCGGCAGAAGGTGATCGCCCGGGTGGACCGCTACGGCGTCCCGGTCGCGTCGCTGCTGGCCCCGACCCTGATGGCGATCTCGGTGACCGCGTTCGGGATGGTCGCCGCCGGACTGGACCGGCGCCAGGTCGTGATCTGGCAGGTCGTGGCCGTCGTGGTGTGGGCGGCGCTGTTCGCCGCGATCGGGCTCGGCGCACTCAGCGCCTTCGGCTGAGCGCAGGGCCCGCGCGGCGCGGAAAACCGGTGGCGGGCCGGGACGGCGTCCGGCAGGGTCGCCACCGGCCGGAGGGGCCGGTGGCGCGGCAGGGCCGCGCGGTGCGAGCGGGGAGGTGCGTACCGATGGCCGTCCGTCGTGTCCGGGTGCGCAGCGCCTGCCCGCCCGCACCGTCCCCGCCGCGCGGCACGACCGGTCCCTGAGGACCGGCTCCGCGCGGCACTCCCTGCCGCCTCCGGAGCCGCACGTGTACTCCTCCGACCGTCCCGATCCCGTCCGCCGTCGCCGCCGTTTCGACGACGACGAGCCCCGCCTCCGTCCCGGCCGCGCCGACACCGCCGCGCTCGCCCTGGACGGCCGGGCCGGGCACGACCCCGACACCGCCGAGGTCCCCGGCGGTGGTGACCGCTGGTCCACCTGGCCCGGGCTGCCCGCCGGTGCCCGTGGCCCGCACCCCCGCCCCGGCTGGCTGGTGACCGACGCCGGCGCCGTCGACCACGAGCGCGGGGTGCTCAAGACCGGCAAGGAGGCCGACGTGCACCTCGTCGAACGCGGACTCCCCGGCCACGACGGGGTGCTGCTCGCCGCCAAGCGCTACCGCGACCCCGCGCACCGCATGTTCCACCGCGACGCCGGCTACCTGGAGGGGCGCCGCGTCCGGCGCTCCCGGGAGACACGGGCGATGGCGCAGCGCACCGCGCTGGGCCGCGACCTCATCGCCGGGCAGTGGGCGGCGGCCGAGTTCGCCGCGCTCGCCCGGCTGCACTCCGCGGGCGCCCCGGTGCCCTACCCGGTGTCGGTCGACGGGACCGAGGTCCTGCTGGAGTTCCTCGGCACGCCCGACGGGCGCGCCGCACCCCGGCTCGCCGGGCTGCGCCCGGACGCGGGCGAGCTGACCGCGCTGTGGCACGACCTCGTCGACGCCCTCGGCGTGCTCGCCGACCTCGGCTGGGCACACGGCGACCTGTCGGCCTACAACGTGCTCGTCCACCACGGCCGGGCGGTGCTGATCGACCTGCCACAGGTCGTCGACGTCGTCGGGAACCCGCAGGGACCGGAGTTCCTGGACCGTGACGTCCGACGCATCGGCGACTGGTTCGTCGCCCGCGGGCTCGACCCCGCCGCACCCGGGCGGCTCCTCACCGAGCTGCGGGAACGCACCCTGCTGGGCTGACCCGCCCCGCCGTTCCCCGGGGCGCGACGTGGCGTCACGCGTCGCGCCCCGGCGGCCCGGCACCGGGGAGCACGGGCACGGCGCGTAGTGTGGATCGACGAGCGCCCGGCCGCCAGAGCCGCCGGGCCGAGCCCTTCCATCACGGAGCGCGCACCGCGACGACGCGCCGCCGCGCCCGGGCCCGTCGGCCGAGCACACCTCCCCCGAGGTCTCCGCAGGACGTGCCACGTTCTCGAGGAGACCTGTCTTGACCAGGCCGCAGTTCCGCCCGCCGTCGTCCGAAGCCGGCGCCACGTCCGACCGTCCCGCCCGCCGGCGGGCCACCCGCCCGTCCGGGCCGTCCGCCGACGGTGGCGCCCACCGCGGGTCGGCCCGGCGCGACGACCGCCGCACCGAGACCCGCGGCGACGACCGCCGCGACCGTCCCGCCCGCGACGACGACCGCCGCGACGCCCCGCGTCCGGCCCGGGGCGCCCGCACCGGCGGCCCCGCCCGCGGCGAGCGCTCCGGCGCCCCCCGTGGGGACCGCTCCGCCCGGGGCGAGCGCTCCGGCGACGGCGGCGGCAACCGCGCCGAGCGTCGCGAGCACCTCCAGGACGGGAGCCGGGTCGACCGCGGCCCCGCCCGGTCCGCGCAGCGCGGCGGTGACCGTCCGGCCGCCCGCCGCGGCCGCCGCGGTGGTGGCGGCGGCGCCGCGGCGTCGCGGCCGGCCCCGGCCCGCGCCGCCGCCCCGAAGGCGGAGCCGGAGCCGCAGTGGGTCGAGCCCGAGGACGGCATGCCGTCGTTCGCCGAGCTGGGCCTGCCCGAGCGCCTGACCAAGGCACTGGCCGAGCAGGGCTTCACCGCCCCGTTCCCGGTGCAGGCGGCCACGCTGCCCGACACCCTCGCCGGGCGCGACCTGCTCGGACGCGGCCAGACCGGGTCCGGCAAGACCCTCGCCTTCGGGCTCGCGCTGCTGGCCCGCCTGGCCGGGGAGCGCTCCCGCCCGACCGCCCCGCGCGGTCTGGTGCTGGTCCCGACCCGCGAGCTCGCCACTCAGGTCGTCGCGGTCCTGGCGCCGCTGGCGAAGGCGGTCGACCTGCGGGTGACCGACATCGTCGGCGGGATGTCGATGAACAAGCAGGTCGCCGAGCTCCGGCGCGGGGTCGACCTGCTGGTCGCCACCCCGGGCCGGCTGTCCGACCACCTGCAGCAGCGCACCTGCGACCTGTCCGAGGTCACGATCACCGCGCTGGACGAGGCCGACCGCATGGCCGACATGGGCTTCCTGCCCCAGGTCCGCGCGATCCTCGACCGCACCCCCGCCGACGGGCAGCGCCTGCTGTTCTCCGCGACCCTCGACGGCGACGTCGACACGCTGGTCCGGCGCCACCTCACCGACCCGGTGACCCGCTCGGTCGCCCCGCCGACCGGCAGCGTCGCGACGATGGAGCACCACGTGCTCGTCGTCGACCGCGACGACCGGTCCCGCGTCGTCGCCGAGATCGCCGCCCGGGAGGGCCGCACGATCCTGTTCGTGCGCACCAAGCACGGCGCCGACCGGATGGTGCGGGTGCTGCGCCGCGAGGGCGTCGCCGCCGGGCCGCTGCACGGTGGCCGCTCGCAGAGCCAGCGCAACCGCGCGCTCGACGACTTCCGCTCCGGCGCGGTGCCGGTGCTCGTCGCGACCGACGTCGCGGCCCGCGGCATCCACATCGACGACGTCGGGCTCGTCGTGCACGTCGACCCGCCCGCCGACCCCAAGGCCTACCTGCACCGTGCCGGGCGTACCGCCCGGGCCGGTGAGGACGGCGTCGTGGTGACGCTGGCAACGCCCGAGCAGCGCGCCGAGGTGGACCTGCTCACCCGCCAGGCGGGGGTCTCCGCCGAGGTCTCGACGGTCCGCCCGGGGCACCCGGACCTGGTCCGCGTGACCGGCTCGCGGGAGCCGTCCGGCGAGCCGATCGTCGTCGCCAAGCCGCCGAAGCCGACACCCCGCCGCCGCCCGGCCGCGGGCGGGACCGCGCGCACCGACCGGCCGCGCCGACGGCGCTGACCTCCCCCGGGTCGCGGCAGGCGCCCCGGCCGCGACCCGTGCGGGTCAGCCTCGCCGCGCCTGCCGGCGCAGCTGCAGGATCCGGCCCGTCCCGGGCACGGCGACCAGCAGGATCCCGGCGATCGCGGCGAACAGCAGCGCCACCCCGGTGGGCAGCGTCCCGGTCAGCCACAGGAAGTTGATCGCGACCGGCTCGGTGTTCTGCAGGATGAACACCAGCAGGAAGATCAGCACGACCGCCGAGAGGATCAGCGCGGCCCACAGCCCGCCGGTGCGGGTGTGCGGGATCGCGCGCTTCTCGGTGGTGGCCTCGGAACCCGGGCCGCCGCCCTCCACCGGCACCGCCACGGTCGGCTGATCGGCCGTGGGGTCGGGTGTGCGCAGCGCCGGATGGGTCGCCGGGTCCGCCGTCGGGTCCTCCGGTCCGACCCGCCCCCAGGCCGGGGAGTCGCCGCCCCGTCGGTCGTCGCTCATCCGTTCCGCCTTCCTCTCCCAGCGTGTCCGCTCGTGCACCCTCCGGTTCCGGGCACGCGCGGGAGTATCGCGCACTCGGCGTCCCGGCGACGGCGACGCGCGGGGCACGCCCGCCGTCCGGTCGTGCGCCACCGGCCGAGGAACTACCGTCGGGCCGGCAGCGCCGCCGAACCCCGCGAGGAGCGCACGTGGACCACGCCGAGGCCGTCCGGGTCTTCTTCGCCGCCGCACCGGAGGGGATCGAGGTGCCCGGCGCGGTGACCGGCGGCGCACCGGCCCGCCGGCTGCGCGACGCGCTCGAACCGGTCGCGATGCACGACGTCTGGTCCTCCCGGTTCGGCGACGCCGTCGGCGCCCGCGGCCTGGACTTCTTCACCGCCTACGTCGGCGGGCGCGGCGGACCGTTCGGCGGCCGGGCGCCGGGGGCGCTGGTCGCCGCCGCGTTCGCCGTGTTCGAGCCCGGGTTCGTCGGCTCCACCTGGGAGGACGCGCTGCGCCTCGTCGACGTCGAGGAGCTGCAGCAGCTGCGCGACGCCGAGACCGCCACGAGTCTGCGCGCGGTCCTCGGCGAGGAGACCGACGCGGGCCGCGTCGCCGAGGTCGCCGGGATCCTGGAGCGCGCCGTCGACGCGGTGTCCGGCGCGGGCAGGCCGCTGTTCTCCGCCCTGCGTGCCCGGCCCCGTCCGCAGGATCCGGCCGGGCGGCTGTGGCGGGCCGCCGACCTGGTGCGCGAGCACCGCGGCGACGGCCACGTGGCCGCCTCCGTCGCGGCCGGGCTGGACCCGGTGCGGATGGGCGTCCTCGCCGAGCTGTGGGTCGGCTACCCGCTCGGCGAGTACTCCGGCACCCGCGCCTGGCCGCAGGACATGGCCGACGCGGGCGCCCGCAGGCTCGCCGAGGAGGGCCTGACCACCTCCGCCGGGCCCGACGCCGCCCTCACCGACGACGGCCGCCGCTTCCGCGACCGGGTCGAGGCCGCCACCGACGCCTCCCAGGACGACCTGGTCGCCGCGCTGGGCGACGACCTCGACGGCGTCACCGCCGACCTGGACCGCTGGTCGCAGGCCTGCATCGACGCCGGGCAGTTCCCGCCGGACCTGCGCAAGCGGGCCGCGGGCTGAGCCCCGCTCAGGAGCGGCGGCGCTCCATCGGGACGTGCGGGATGCCGTCCTCGACGAACCGCTCCCCCGCCGGCACGAATCCGTGCCGGGCGTAGAACGGCTCCTGGACCTCCTGGGCGTCGAGCACGCAGGGGCGGTCGCCGACCTCGGCGAGCACCGAGTCCATCAGCCGGTGCCCCAGCCCGCGTCCGCGCGCGTCGGCGCGGGTGCAGACCCGGCCGATCCGCAGCACCCCGCCGGGGTCGGCCAGCAGCCGCAGGGTCGCGACGACCGTGCTGCCGTCGGCCAGCCAGTGGTGCCGGGTGCGCGGTTCGAGGTCGCGCCCGTCGAGCTCCTGGTAGGGGCACTCCTGCTCGACGACGAAGATCGCGGTGCGCAGCGCGAGCAGCGCGTACAGGGTGGCCGGGTCGAGGTCGGCGGCCCAGTCGCGGTGCAGGGTCGGGGTCGCCGCGGCCGGTGTGGGAACGGTCATCCGCAGAGGGGTACCAGAGCGTCGCGGGCCCGCGGAAGCGGTTAGCCTCGCGACGTGGCCCACCATGATCTGGTCGTCATCGGCACCGGTTCCGGAAACACCTTCATCGACGAACGCTTCGCCGATCTCGACGTCGCGATCGTCGAGCACGGGGTGTTCGGCGGGACCTGCCTGAACGTCGGCTGCATCCCGACCAAGATGTACGTCTACGCCGCGGACGTCGCCGAGACCATCCGGCACGCGCACACCTACGGCGTCGACGGCACCGTCGACAAGGTCCGCTGGACCGACATCCGGGACCGGGTGTTCGGCCGGATCGACCCGATCTCCGACGGTGGGCGCTCCTACCGGGTCGACCGCAGCCCCAACGTCACCGTGTACTTCGGGCACGCCCGCTTCACCGGCGAGCGCGAGCTGGGCGTCGAGCGCACCGACGGCTCCGGCACCGACACCGTCACCGGCGACCGGATCGTCATCGCCGCCGGGTCGCGGCCGAGCATCCCGCCGCTGGTCCACGACGCCGGCGTGCCGTTCGAGACCTCCGACACGGTGATGCGGGTCGACGACGTCCCGCGCCGGCTCGCGATCCTCGGCGGCGGCTACATCGCGTCCGAGTTCGCGCACGTGTTCTCCGCGCTCGGCGCCGAGGTCACCGTCATCGCCCGCGGACCGAAGCTGCTGCGCCACCTCGACGACACGCTGTCCGACCGGTTCACCGAGGTCGCCACCGCCCGCTGGGACTGCCGGCTGGGCCGTCAGGTCACCGCGCTGTCCGGCGACGGCAGCGGCGGCCCCGGCGAGGTGGAGATCACCCTCGACGACGGCTCCACCGTCGTCGCCGACACGCTGCTCGTCGCCACCGGCCGGATGCCCAACGGCGACCGGATGGACCTGGACCGGGGCGGCGTGACCGTGCACGCCGACGGCCGGGTCGCCGTCGACGAGTACCAGCGCAGCGTGTCCGCGGCGGGCGTGTGGGCGCTGGGCGACGTGAGCTCCCCGCACCAGCTCAAGCACGTGGCCAACCACGAGGCCAAGATCGTCGGGCACAACCTGGCGCACCCGGACGACCTGCGCGCCACCAACCACGACTTCGTCCCGGCCGCGGTGTTCACCGAGCCGCAGATCGCCTCGGTCGGGATGACCGAGACCGAGGCCCGCGACGCCGGGTTCGACATCGCGGTCAAGGTGCAGAACGTCGGCGACGTCGCCTACGGCTGGGCGATGGAGGACCGCACCGGCATCTGCAAGCTGGTCGCGGAGAAGGGCACCGGACGACTGCTGGGCGCGCACCTGCTCGGGCCGCAGGCGTCGACGCTGGTCCAGCAGCTGATCCAGGCGATGGTGTTCGGCCAGACCGTCTCCGAGATCGCGACCGGGCAGTACTGGATCCACCCGGCGCTGCCCGAGGTCATCGAGAACGCCCTGCTCGGCCTGGAGATCTGAGGATCAGCCGGCGGCGCGCTCGGCCGGGTCGAGCGGCTCGCCGGGCGCCTCCGGACGCGGCCGCGCCTCCGGGTCGTACGTCGTCGCCGGGCGGGTCTCCCCGCGCAGCTCCTCGAGCAGCCCGGTCACCGCGTCCATGATCTTCGCGGTGGCCGCGTCGAGGGTGGTCTTCGTGAGCGGCTTCCCGGCGAACTCCGAGAGGTCCACCGGCGGGCCGAGCGCGACCGTGACCCGCTTGCGCGGGAACGGCGTCGGCTTCCCGTCGGCGGGCAGGAAGTCCTGGGTGCCCCAGTTCGCCATCGGGATCACCGGGGCGCCGGAGCGCAGCGCGATCCGGGCGACGCCGTTCTTCGGCTTCATCGGCCAGTGCCCGGGGTCGCGGGTGTAGGTGCCCTCCGGGTAGATCGCGACGATCTCCCCGCGCTCCAGGGCGTCGATCGAGCCGGTGAACGACTCCGCCGCCCGCTTCGACGACCGGTACACCGGGATGTGCCCGCCGTGCCCGAGCACCCACTTGACCACCGGCACCGACCACAGCTCGCCCTTGGCCAGGAACCGCGGGATCCGGCCGTGCGCGGTGCCGAAGGCGATGTCGAAGATCGGGTCGGAGAACGAGACGTGGTTGCCGACCAGCAGGGCGCCGCCGGTGCGCGGCAGGTGCTCCGCGCCGCGCCAGCCCAGCCGGGTCCCGAAGACGACGAACGGCCAGATCACCGCGATCGCGAGCCCGAACCAGAAGCCCGACCCGCGACGCCGGCGTCGCACCGTCGCCACGACCTTCTGCCACACCGTCAGCTCCGGTGGCACGCCCATCGTCGTCGTCCTCTCCCCGCCCGTCCGTCCGCGGCGCCCGGTCCCGGGCACGCGACCATCTTCGCCCCTCACCACGACCGGATGCGTCCGTGGTCCTACCCACCCCGGCCGCGACCACCGGAGGTGATGCACACCTCACCCGTTCGAGCGATCCCCGCGCGCCGAGATGTCTCGACGAGCGAGGTACTGCGGACCCGATCTAGGGTCGACGGGTACGCACCGGTCGCGGACCGTGTCCGGGCCGACCCGATGTGAGGACGGTCCCACCGACCGGCCACCACCGGGCCGCCGGACGAACACGCGCCGAGACCGTCCCGGTGCCCCGTGCACCCCGTCCCCTGCGAGGCGCCCCGTGCCCGATCCGAGTCCGTGGCTGGAGAACGCCGGCGACCGACACCCCGAACCGGCCGGTGTCGTGCTCGTCGCCCACGGCGGGAAGTCGCACTCCACGGCGCCCGCCCGGCGCGGGCTGGCCCTGCTGCGCATGCTGCCGTTCGCGCACTCCCTGGAGCGCGGCGGGCGCGCCCACCGGACCGGGACGGGCTCGGGCGTCGCGGTGCACCTGCTGCGCTACCGGGTGCGGGGCTGGAACGGCCCGGCCATGGACGCCTACCGCGACGCCGAGTGGGCCGTCCACGAGCTCGCGCGCCGCTACCCGGGCCGCCCGGTCGTGCTCGTCGGGCACTCGATGGGTGCCCGCGCGGTGCTGCGGGCGGCGGGCGCACCCGGCGTCGTCGCGGTGTGCGGGCTCGCCCCCTGGCTGGAGGGCTCCGACCCGGTCGACCAGCTCGCCGGGCGGTCGGTGCTGATCGCGCACGGCGACCGGGAGCGGATGACCGACCCCGCGGCGTCCTACGCCTACGCCCTGCGCGCCCGGTCGGTGACCGACCGGGTCGCCCGCTTCGACGTGCTCGGCGACGGCCACGCCATGCTCCGCCGCGCCGGTGACTGGACCGCCCTGGTGCGACGTTTCGCACTCGGCGAGCTCGGGGCCGAACCCCGTGACCCGGTCATCGCGAACGCCATGGCGGAACCCGCCCCGGCCGGGCTGCGGGTCGCCCTCGAAGGAGTTGACAGGTGAGTGCACCGCAGGCGCGTCCGACCGTCGCCGTGGTCGGCAGCGGGGTGTCCGGTCTGACGGCCGCCTACCTGCTGTCCCGCAGCCACGACGTGACGCTGTACGAGGCCGACGCCCGCCCGGGCGGGCACGCCCACACCCACGAGCTGGCGTCCTCGGACGGCGGGACCACCCACGTCGACTCCGGGTTCATCGTCCACAACGACCGCACCTACCCGAACCTGCTGCGCCTGTTCGGCGAGCTGGGGGTGGCCACCCAGGACTCCGACATGTCGATGTCGGTGCGCTGCGACGGCTGCGGGCTGGAGTACGCCGGTGCCCGCAAGCTGGGTGGTCTGTTCCCGCAGGCCTCCAACGTGGCCCGGCCGGCCTACCTGCGGATGCTCGGCGAGGTCGTGCGGTTCCACCGGCACGCACGCCGGGTCCTGGCCGAGGAGTCCGCCGGCGATGTGACGCTCGGGGCGTTCCTCGCGATCGGCGGCTACTCCCGCTACTTCGTGCAGCACTTCATGATCCCGGTGGTGTCCTGCGTGTGGTCGGCGGGCGCGGCGCTCTCGCTGGACTACCCGGCGCGCTACCTGTTCACCTTCCTCGACCACCACGGCATGCTCGGGATCGGCGGCTCCCCGCAGTGGCGGACCGTCACCGGCGGGTCCCGCTCCTACGTGGACCGTGTCGTCAAGCAGCTCCCGGCGGTGCGCACCGCGACGCCGGTCCGCTCGGTCCTGCGCTCGACCGCGGGCGTCGAGGTCCGCGACGACGCCGACACCGTCGCCGCGTTCGACCACGTCGTGCTCGCGACCCACCCCGACCAGGCGCTGGCGGTCCTCGGCGACGGCGCCACCGCCGACGAGCGGGCCGTGCTGGGGGCGTTCACCTACTCCCGCAACGAGACCTGGCTGCACCACGACACCTCGCTGCTGCCGCGCCGGTCCGGCGCCCGGGCGTCCTGGAACTACCTCAAGCCCGCCTGTGCGGACGCCACGGGCGGGCCAGGCGGATCCGACGGCACCGCGGCCCCGGTCCTGGTCAGCTACGACATGAACCGGCTGATGCGCCTCACCGACCCCGACGACTGGGTGGTCACGCTGAACGGCGCCGGGCGGATCGACCCGGACGCCGTCGTCGCGCGGATGACCTACGAGCACCCGGTGTACACGCCGGAATCGGTGGCCGCCCAGCGCCGCCTGCCGGAGCTGAACACCCCGGTCACCGCCTACGCCGGTGCCTACCACGGCTGGGGCTTCCACGAGGACGGCTGCGCCTCGGGCGTGCGCGCCGCCCGCGCGCTCGGGGTGAGCTGGTGAGCACCCCGGCGCTCTACGACGCCGAGGTCCGTCACGCCCGCAGGCGCGACCTGGAGACGGCGTTCTCGCATTCGATCTACTACTGGCTCGTCGACCTGGACGCGCTGCCGCGGCTGCCGTTCTGGCTGCGCCCGTTCGCCCGCTTCGACGCCCGCGACCACCTCGGGGACCCGGAGCGCGGGATCCGGGAGAACGTCGACACCTACCTGGCCGCGCACGGCATCGACCTGGCCGGGGGCCGGGTCCTGATGCTCGCCCACGCCCGGGTGCTCGGCTACGTGTTCAACCCGATCTCGGTGTTCTGGTGCCACCGCGCCGACGGCACGCTCGCCTGCGTGGTCGCGGAGGTGCACAACACCTACGGCGAGCGGCACTGCTACCTGCTGCACCCGGACCCGTCGGGGCGGGCGGGCGTGGACAAGGAGTTCTACGTCTCGCCGTTCCTCACGGTCGACGGCCACTACACGATGCGCCTGCCCGAGCCCGACGACCGGCTCGGCATCGCGATCACGCTGCACCAGGACGGTGCGCCCGCCTTCGTCGCCACCCTGGCCGGGATCCGCAGGCCCGCGACCACCCGGCAGGTGGCGCGCACGGTGCTGCGCCGCCCACTGGTCACCCAGCGGACCGCGGCGCTGATCCGGCGCCACGGCATCGCGCTGTGGACGAAGCTGCCGGTCGTGCCGAAACCGGCCCGGCCACCACAGAACCGCGCGGGCCTCCCCGACGAACACTCCACACAGGATCAGCACCAGGAAGGGGTCACGCGATGACCATGCAGCACGACGGGATCGCCGTGCCCACCCCCGGTGGCGTGCGCGGCGCCCGGCCCCGTAGGCACGCCGTGCCCCGCCCCAACGAGGGTGTGTGGCCCGGTCTGGCGACACCGCCCGTGGCTCCGGCCAAGGCCCGGATCGCGGAGTCGCTGTTCCGCAACGCGGTCCGGTCGCTGCCGGTGCGGGTGGTGTTCCCCGGCGGGGAGCGGCTCGGTGCGGGCGGCCCGACCTCGCCGGTCATGCGCATCGAGCGCCCGTCGGCGTTCTTCCACCGGCTCGGCGCGAACTCCAAGATCGGGTTCGGCGAGTCGTACATGGTCGGCGACTGGACGACCACCGACCTGCCCGGGCTGCTCACCCCGTTCGCCGCCCGGCTGTCGACGCTGGTGCCGCCCGCCCTGCAGCGGCTGGGCCGCCGGTTCGCCGAGGCCCGCCGGCCCACCGCCGAGGTCAACTCGGTCGAGGGGTCGCGGGAGAACATCCACCGCCACTACGACCTGTCCAACGAGCTGTTCGCGCTGTTCCTCGACGACACCATGTCCTACTCCGCCGGCTGGTTCGCCGACGGTTCCGACGACCTCGTCCTCGCCCAGGAACGCAAGATCGACGGCATCCTGGACATGGCGGGCGTCGAGGCCGGGATGCACGTGCTGGAGATCGGCACCGGCTGGGGCGGGCTCGCGACGCGGGCCGCGCAGCGCGGCGCCCGGGTCACCACGCTGACGATCTCGCAGGAGCAGAAGGCCCTCGCCGAGGCGCGGCTCGCCGAGGCGGGCGTGGCCGACCGGGTGCAGGTGCTGCTGCGCGACTACCGCGAGGCCCAGGGCTCCTACGACGCCGTCGTGTCGGTCGAGATGATCGAGGCCGTCGGCGTCGAGTACTGGCCGACGTACTTCGCCGCGCTGGACCGGCTGCTCAAGCCGGGCGGGCGGGTCGGCCTGCAGTCGATCACCATGCCGCACGACCGGATGATGGTCGCCCGCAACGACTACACCTGGATCCACAAGTACGTCTTCCCCGGCGGGATCATCCCGTCGGTCGAGGCCATCGAGGACAACCTCGCCCGGCACACCGGCGGGCTGCGCGTCGCCGAGCGCCGGAGCCTGGGCTACGACTACGCCCGCACCCTGGGCCACTGGCGCACCCGCTTCCTCACGCGGTGGGACGAGGTCGAGGCACTCGGCTTCGACGAGACGTTCCGGCGGATGTGGGAGTTCTACCTCGGCTACTGCGAGGCCGGGTTCCGCGTCGGCTACCTCGACGTCGTCCAGTTCTCGCTGCAGCGCCGCCCGTCCTTCTGAGAGGTGCCCTCATGACCACCACCCCCGCGGAGCGCCTCACCTCGCTCCTGGAGGACGTCCTCGGCGCCCCGCTCCCGGTGCGGCTGCGCGCCTGGGACGGCAGCGAGGCAGGCCGCACCGGCACCCCCGACGACCCGAACCCACCGACGGTGATCGTGAACCGCCGCCGCGCCCTGCGCCGGCTGCTGTGGGCGCCGGGCGAGCTCGGCCTGGCCCGCGCGTTCGTCTCCGGCGACCTGTCCGTGGACGGGGACGTCGCCGACGGGCTGTCCCGGTTCTGGGCGCTCTCGCGCAGCGCAGGCGGAGCGAGCATCGGCACCGCGAAGCCGGGGACCGGTTCGGCGACGCTCGACCTGCGTCAGAAGCTGGGTGCGCTGGGCACCGCGGCCCGGCTCGGCGCCGTCGGCCCCCCGCCGCGGCCGCCGGCGTCGGAGGCCCGGCTGGGCGGGCGGCGGCACAGCCGTCGCCGCGACCGCGACGCGATCAGCCACCACTACGACCTGTCGAACGAGTTCTACGCCTTCCTGCTCGATCCGCAGATGGCCTACTCGTGCGGCTACTGGACCCGCGACGAGGGGCCCGGCTACACCCTGGTCGACGCCCAGCGCGACAAGCTGGACCTGATCTGCCGCAAGCTCGGCCTGGCGCCGGGGATGCGGCTGCTCGACGTCGGCTGCGGGTGGGCCTCGCTGCTCGTGCACGCGGCCGAGCACTACGGCGTGCACGCCACCGGCGTGACCCTGTCCGCCCAGCAGCGCGACTACGGCGTCGAGCGCGTCCGCCGGGCGGGGCTGTCCGAGCGGGTGGAGATCCGGCTGCAGGACTACCGCGAGATCTCCGAGCAGCCCTTCGACGCCGTGTCCTCCATCGAGATGGGCGAGCACGTCGGGCAGGAGAACTACGGCGTCTACGCCGCACAGCTGCACCGCATGCTGCGCCCGCACGGACGCCTGCTGCTGCAGCAGATGTCGCGCGGGTCGGTCGGGGCGAACACCGCACCGGCCGGCGGCGCGTTCATGGAGGCCTACGTCGCGCCGGACATGTACATGCGCCCGCTCGGTGAGACCCTCGGGTTCCTGGAGCAGGCCGGGCACGAGATCGTCGACGTGCACTCGCTGCGCGAGCACTACGTGTGGACGGTCCGGCCCTGGCTGGAGACGCTGCAGGCGCACCGCGACACCGCGGTCCGGATGATCGGCGAGGAGCAGTGGCGGATCTGGCTGCTGTACCTGGCCGGCGCCGCGCTGGCGTTCGAGGAGAACCGGATGGGCGTGCACCAGATCCTCACGGTCCGCCCCGGTGCCGACGGCACCTCCGGGCTCCCGCGCAGCCGCACCGGGATCCTGGGGCTCGACCCGGCCGTCGGGTCCGCCCCGGCGGGCGCGCCGTCGCCGGCCGCGACAGCATGACCGGGGTGAACCCGTTCCCCTGGGCGGCGTGGGCCGTCAACCTCGGCGTCACCGCCGTCGCCGTCGCCGTGCTCATGGCCCTCGCGTACGCGATCGGCGTGCGGCGCGGCCGGCACGACGGCGTCGACGTCGTCTGGGGGCTCGGGTTCGTGTGGGTCGCGTTCGTCACCGCGGTGACCGCGACGGCCCTCGACCCGACCGGCGACGGCTGGCGGCGCGCCCTGGTGGTCGTGCTCGTCGCGGTGTGGGGCGGGCGGCTGGCCCGCCACATCGCGCGGCGCAACCACGGGAAGCCCGAGGACCGGCGCTACGTCGACCTGCGCGAGCGCGGCTCGATCGGCCGGCGCGTCTACCTCACCCAGGGCGCGGTGATGTGGGTCGTCTCGCTCCCCGTGCAGGTCGCCCAGTACGGCACCGCGGCCGCCGGATGGCTGGTCGCCGTCACCGTGCTCGGCGTGCTCGTCTGGGCGGTCGGGTTCACCTTCGAGTCCGTCGGCGACGCCCAGCTCGCCCGGTTCACCGCCGACCCCGCGAACCGCGGCGAGGTGATGGACCGCGGGCTGTGGCGGTTCACCCGCCACCCCAACTACTTCGGCGACGCCTGCGTCTGGTGGGGCCTGGGCATCCTCGCCCTGCACCACCCGGCCGGGCTGATCGGCCTCGTCGGGGTCGCCGTGATCACGGCGAACCTGATGAAGGGCACCGGCGCGGCGCTGCTGGAACGCGACATCGCCGACCGGCGCCCCGGCTACGCCGACTACGTCCGCCGCACCAGCGGGTTCCTCCCGCTGCCCCCACGTTCCTGACCCACCCCGCACCCGCGACCCGAGGAGACACCATGGCCGTCGGCGACACCGCCACCGACTTCGAGCTGCCCGACGAGGCCGGCGCACCGCGCCGGCTGTCCGACCTGCTGGCGGCCGGGCCCGTCGTCCTGTTCTTCTACCCGGCCGCGATGACCGGTGGCTGCACGGCCGAGGCCTGCCACTTCCGGGACCTCGCGGCCGAGTTCGCCGAGGTCGGCGCGCAGCCGGTCGGGATCTCCTCGGACCGGCCGGACAAGCAGAACATGTTCGCCGCCGCGAACGGCTTCGGGTTCCCGCTGCTGTCCGACGCCGACCACGCCGTCGCGAAGTCCTTCGGCGCCTACCGCGCCTGGCTCCCGGGGAACTTCCACACCCGCCGCAAGACGTTCGTGATCGGCCCGGACCGCGCGGTCCTCGCCGAGATCGGGTCCGAGACCGACATGAACAAGCACGCCGACGAGGCGCTGGCCCTGCTGCGCGAGCGCGCCGCCGCCTGACCGCACACGCCGGGCGGCCCCGCCTCAGGGCAGGGTCAGGATCTCCGCGCCGTCGTCGGTCACCACGATGGTGTGCTCGAACTGCGCGACCCACGACTTGTCCTTGGTGACGACGGTCCAGTCGTCGTCCCAGGTGTCGTAGTCGATGCCGCCGAGGGTGATCATCGGCTCGATGGTGAAGGTCATCCCCGGCTCGAGGACGGTGTGCACGTCGGGCTGGTCGTAGTGCAGCACGACCAGCCCGGAGTGGAACTCGTGGGCGATGCCGTGGCCGGTGAAGTCGCGGACCACGCCATAGCCGAAGCGCTTGGCGTAGGACTCGATGACCCGGCCGACGACGTTCAGCTCACGCCCGGGGCGGACGGCCTTGATGGCGCGCATCGTGGCCTCGCGGGTGCGCTCGACGAGCAGCCGCGCCTCCTCCGACACGTCACCGGCGAGGAAGGTCGCGTTGGTGTCGCCGTGCACCCCGCCGACGAACGCGGTGACGTCGACGTTGAGCACGTCGCCGTCGTCGATGACGGTCGTGTCCGGGATGCCGTGGCAGATGACCTCGTTGAGGCTGGTGCAGCACGACTTGGGGAAGCCGCGGTAGCCCAGCGTCGAGGGGTACGCATCGTGGTCGACGAGGAACTCGTGGACCACGCGGTCGATCTCGTCGGTGGTGATGCCGGGGCGGACGGTCTCCCCCGCGAGCTGCAGCGCCTGGGCCGCGATCTTCCCGGCGTGGCGCATCAGCTCGATCGTCTCGGGCGTCTGGATGTCGCCGCGGCGGCTGCGTGCCGGGGCCGGCTTGCCGACGTACTCCGGACGCGGGATGTGCGACGGCACCTCGCGACTTGGGGTCGGCGTACCGGGGACGAGCAGCGTGCGGGTCGACATGACCCCCATCGTACGTCCGGGGCCCTCAGCGGGTCGGGGTGCGCGGGGCCCGCATCCGCGCGACGGCGGCGGAGATCCCCCGCCAGCCCAGCAGCAGCACCGCCAGCGAGATCGTCGCGACGACCGCGAACGACAGCGGCAGCCGCCCCAGGAACCCCAGCCGCAGCACGAGCCCGACGACCACGGCCCCGGCGAGCACGACCGCCCCGGCGCGCAGCGACGCCGGCGCCGACCGCACCCACGGCGTCGCCCAGGCCGCCGCGACCCCCAGCGCGAACGGCAGCGCGGTGCCGAGCAGGCCGAGCACGCTGTCGGCCTCGGCGTGGCTCAGCCTCCCGATGGCGGCGAACACCACGACGGCGACGAGGTCGGCCACGAACGCCAGGGCGGGGATCCGGCTGGGGTGCACGACGACCAGGGTAGGGCGCCCGGCACGACGCCGTCCCGCCGCCGCCCGGCCGGTCGCTCAGCGCGGGACGCCCGCCAGGAAGCGCGCCGTCATCTGCACCGCGGGCCCGGACGACCCGCCGTCGACGATGAGGGTGGCGAAGGCCAGGTCACCGCGGTAACCGGTGAACCAGCCGTGCGAGCGGTTGCCGCCGTCGGGGCCCGCGTACTCGGCGGTGCCGGTCTTGCCGTACACCTCGCCCTGCCCGGCGGCGGCCCGCGCCGTCCCGGAGGTGACGACGGCGCGCATCATCGGGCGCAGCTGGTCGAGCACCGCGCGGTCCGGGGTGCCCGGCGCGACGGCGGCCTCGGTCGTCGCCCCGCGGATCAGCGACGGCGTGACGGGCGCGCCGTGCTGGACCGTCGCCGACACCAGCGCCATGCCGAACGGGGAGGCGAGGACGTCGCCCTGTCCGAAGCCGTCGCTGGCCCGCTGCAGGTCGTCGGTCGCGGGCGAGACGGTACCGGTGATCGTCGTCATCCCGGGGATCTTCCAGTCCGCGCCGAAGCCGAGCGCCTTCCCGGCGTCCGGGAGGCCGCCGGCGGGCAGGCCGAGGGCGAGCCGGGAGAACGTGGTGTTGCAGGACTGTGCGAACGCCTCGGTCAGCGGCACGGTGCCGAGCACGAAGGAGTCCTCGTTGGGGATGGTGCGCCCGTCGATGACGGTGGTGCCGGGGCACTCGACCGGGGACTGCGGGGTGAGGTTCTCCGCCGGCATCGCCCCGTACGCGGTGACGATCTTGAAGGTGGAGCCGGGCGGGTAGCGGCCGGTCAGGGCCAGCGCGCCGTCGCGGTCGGCGGCCGCGTTCTGCGCCACCGCGAGCACCGCCCCGGTGGACGGCCGGATCGCGACGATCATGGCCTGCTTGGAGTCGGCGTCGACGGCGGCCTGCGCCGCGTCCTGCACGGTGCGGTCCAGCTCCAGGGTGACCGGCTTCCCCGGCCCGGCGGGCTGCCCGGCCACCGAGCGGACGGTCTCGCCGCGGGCGCCGACGACGTCGACCGACCAGCCGGGCGTCCCGCCGGCGGCCTTCTCGATGTCGGCGCGGGCGCCCTGCATCAGCTGCCCCGCGAAGCCCTGGTCGGGCGGCAGCAGCCGCGTCGAGGACACGAACCGGACGCCGGGCAGGTCGTAGATCCGGTCGCGGACCCGCTGGTAGTCGGGCTCCCGCAGCACGACGACGGTGTAGGCCTGTCCGTCCGGCACGGCGTTCGCGCCCGCGGTGATGCTCGACGCCGTGATCGCGGGGTCGATCGTGCCCAGTGCGGAGCCGAGCCCACCCGCGGCCTGCCCGACCTGCGCCTTGTCCAGGGTGACGGTGACGACCGGGGTGGGCGCGAGCAGCGTGGCCCCGCCGGCGTCGAGGACGGGCGCCGGGGCGGCGGTCACGGTGCGGGTCACCGGGCGCTGGCCGTCGGTGAGGCCCGGCGCGAACGCGGCGGGCGACCACGCGACCGCCCAGCCGGTGTCGTTGCCCGCGGTGTCGTCGGCGGCGACGAGCGGCAGGTCCAGGGTGTAGTTCCAGGCCCGGCCCTGCCCCAGGTCCCAGGCGACCTCCACCGTCGACGTCGCGCGGTCGCCGTCGGTGCGGGTGCCGGTCACCCGGGCGGTCATGCCGGCCGGGGCGAGGTCGTCGCGGGACTTCTGCAGGTAGGCGCCCGCCGTCTCCGCGTCCGTGGTGTAGACGGCCGCACCCGGCGCGTCCCCCGCGGCCCAGGCCGTGACGTACCGCTCGGCGGTCGTCCCGGCACCTCCCCAGGGGCGCAGCAGCGCCACCACGACACCCACCGCGACGAGCACGACGATCGCGGCGGCCAGGACCAGGGGGCGCTTCCGCAGGGTGGCGATCACGATCAGCGAGTATGCCGCGCCCGGTGTGAGGCCCGGGTGTCCGGGCGCCCCGTCAGTCCTCCGCCGCGGCCAGGGTCTCGCGCACGGTCCGCAGCATCGCGGTCAGCTCGGCGGTCCGGTCCCGGTCGAGCCCGATGGCCTCCGGCGCGGTGAACTCCTGCACCAGCGGCCGGGCACGCTGCAGCGCGGCGCGGCCGTCGTCGGTGAGCTCCAGACCGGCGCGGCGCCCACGGCCGCCCGGCCCGTCGCGGCGGACGAGGCCACGGGCGACGAGGTCGGTGACCAGCTCCCCCACGCTCTGCGGGCGCAGCAGCACGATCCGGGCGAGCTCGGCCTGCGACGGCGGCGGCCCGCCCGTCCGTTCGCGGTCGGCGAGCTCGGCGAGCACGCCGAAGCCGGTCGCGGTCAGGCCGGCCCGGGCGAACACCCGGTGGAATCCCCGGGCGACGACGTGGGCCGTCCGGATGAGCTCCCAGAGCGGCACGTCCTCGTCGGGCACGGACCGGACGCTATCAGGCGCCTGGTAGCTGCCCGTCGCTCACAGCACCCCGGCGAACGCCAGCGCGACGACCTGGGCCATGGCGTTGTGCACCAGGTGGGTGACCACCCCCGGCCACACCGAGCCGCTGCGTCGTCGCAGCTCACCCGCGACCAGCCCGACGACCAGCGCCGTCAGGAACACCACGTTCAGCCCGTGCGCCAGCGCGAAGACCACGGCACTGCCCAGCACACCGACGACGGCGCCGTAGCGCAGCAGCGCCGAGGTGACCACCCCGCGGAACAGCAGCTCCTCCCCCAGCGGTGTCAGCACCGCGAGGAACAGCAGCGACAGCGCCACCGACCAGGCCCCGCCGCTGCCCGCGTCGGCGTAGGCGCCCTGGATGTTCTCCGGCTCGATCCCGAGCGCGACCATCCCGACCACCAGCAGCCGGCTGACGACGAAGGCCAGGACCGCCCCGGCGGCGCCGAGCAGCAGCCAGCGCATGGACGTCGCCCGCACGCCGAACTCCGGCAGCGGGCGACGCCGGACCGCGATGGCCGCGGCGAACCCGGCGATGCCCGCGATCCCCGACAGCGCCGCGAGGAACAGGCCCCCGGCGAGCGGACCGGGGTCGAGGGTCCGCAGCACCAGCGGTCCGCCCCCGTAGGCGACGGCGGCCAGCACGACCAGGCCGACGACGACCTCCACCCACCCCGGGCGCGGACCGGTCCCGGTGACGACCGGCGACGCGGAGCTGGAACGGGACACGACGACCTCCCTGCTCGTGGTGGCGCGGCGGATGTCCGCGGCCACGGCCGAGTCGACACCGTGCCGTTGCGGCACGGTCAAGCACCGCGACCCGATCGTGGTCAGAACAGGACGGTGGCGAACCGCGCGACCTGCACGAACCCGACCCGCTGGTACGCGGCCCTGGCCGGGGCGTTGAAGGCGTTGACGTACAGGCTGGCGCAGCGGCCCATCCCGGCGAGCGCGACCGCGACCGCCGACGTCCCGGCCGTGCCGAGCCCGTGCCCGCGCCAGGCCGGGTCCACCCAGACCCCCTGGATCTGGCCGACGGTGCGCGACAGGGCGCCGATCTCGGCCTTGAACACGACCTCACCGTCGTGGAACCGGGCGAACGCCCGCCCGGACGTGATCAGCTCGGCGACCCGGGCCCGGTAGCCCGCCCCGCCGTCGCCCTCCCGGGGGTCGACGCCGACCTCCTCGGTGAACATCGCGACGGCGGCCGGCAGGTAGCGGTCGAGCTCGGAGATCCGGACCGGACGCACCCGGGCGTCGGGCGCGATCATGGGCGGCCGTTCGAGGGTCATCAGCGGCTGGTCGGGCCGGATCTCGCGGGCCGGGCCCCAGCCCGGTGCGAGCTCTTCCCACAGCGGCAGGACGAGCTCGGCCCGCCCCACCAGCGACGAGCACACCCGTCCGGCCCGGCGGGCCCGGTCGGCGAAGGCACGCAGCGCCGCCCGGTCACCGCGCAGCGGCACCAGGTTCGCCCCGGAGAAGCACAGACCGTCCGCCGGGGCCCCGTGGGACCACAGCTCACCGCCCAGCCGCCACGGGTCGAGGCCGACCGCCTCGATACGGGAGGCGACCATGCACGCGGCGACCGGGTCGGCGTCGAGCACGTCGTGCACCCCGGAGCGGTGACGATCGTCGAGAAGCCGTGCTCCGGCCACCCTCAGCACGGGTTCATGATGCCACGCCGACGCCCGTCCGGTACCGGCACTCGCTCAGCCGACGGTCACCTGCGGTTCACCCGTCACACCGTCCACGCTCTCGCCCATCTCCTCGGCGAGCCGCATGGCCTCCTCGATCAGCGTCTCCACGATCTTGTGCTCGGGGACGGTCTTGATGACCTCGCCCTTGACGAAGATCTGGCCCTTGCCGTTGCCGGAGGCGACGCCGAGATCGGCCTCGCGCGCCTCGCCGGGACCGTTGACGACGCAGCCCATGACGGCCACGCGCAGCGGGACCTCCATGCCGGTCAGACCGGCGGTGACCTCGTCGGCGAGGGTGTAGACGTCGACCTGGGCCCGACCGCAGGACGGGCAGGAGACGATCTCCAGCTTGCGCGGGCGCAGGTTCAGCGACTCCAGGATCTGCTGGCCGACCTTGATCTCCTCGACCGGCGGCGCGGACAGCGAGACCCGGATGGTGTCGCCGATGCCCTGGCGCAGCAGCGCCCCGAACGCGACGGCCGACTTGATCGTGCCCTGGAACGCGGGCCCGGCCTCGGTGACGCCCAGGTGCAGCGGGTAGTCGCACTGCTCGGCGAGCAGCTCGTAGGCCCGCACCATGACGACCGGGTCGTTGTGCTTGACCGAGATCTTGATGTCGTGGAAGTCGTGCTCGGCGAACAGGCCCGCCTCCCACATGGCCGACTCGGCGAGCGCCTCGGGCGTCGCCTTGCCGTACTTCTCCATCAGGCGCTTGTCGAGCGAGCCCGCGTTGACACCGATCCGGATCGGCGTGCCGTGGTCCTTCGCGGCCTGCGCGATCTCCTTGACCTGGTCGTCGAACTTGCGGATGTTGCCCGGGTTCACCCGCACCGCGGCACAGCCTGCCTCGATCGCGGCGAACACGTACTTGGGCTGGAAGTGGATGTCGGCGATCACCGGGATCTGCGACTTCTGCGCGATCGCGGGCAGGGCCTCGGCGTCGTCGGCGGACGGGCAGGCGACGCGCACGATGTCGCAGCCGGCCGCGGTCAGCTCGGCGATCTGCTGGAGGGTCGCGTTGACGTCGGAGGTCAGGGTGGTCGTCATGGACTGGACGGAGATCGGGTGGTCGGATCCGACACCGACCGGGCCGACCTGCAGCTGCCGCGTCCTCCGGCGCGGGGCCAGGGTCGGCGCGGGCGCGGACGGCATACCCAGGGAGACGCTCACGACCTCCACTATCCCACCGCGCCGCGGGACCCGCCGTACCCGGTGAGCAGGGGCACTACGTGCGGCCCTGGTTCTCCTGCGCGTCCTGCAGCGTCGAGCTGTGCGGCAGCCAGGTCGCGAGCTCGACCGGCCACCCGTCGGCCTCCAGCACCCGGACGACGGCGGGGTCGTCGTCGAGGATCATCGCGATCTCGCGCTCCCGGGCCAGCAGCCGCAGGACCTCGCGCTTGACGTAGCGGGCGGGGCGGTGGTCGTCGTCGGGGCGCATGAACAGCGGCCCGGTCGGCAGGCCGAAGCCCTTCAGCCAGGTCTCGGTCAGCCTGCGGTTCCGCTCGGGGCGACCGGTCAGGTAGACGACGTCGTACTCGTCCTGGGCCGCGCGCAACCGGTCCGCGCCCTCGTCGAGCAGCGGGTCGGCGTGCGCGGCGGCGAAGAACTTCTCCCACCGGTGCACGTCGAGGAAGTGCAGCCGGTGCGAGACGTCGGCGAGGACGCCGTCGATGTCGAAGACGGCCAGCGGGCGTGCGCCCTCGGGTGCTGCGCTCACCCGAACAGCCGCACCGGGTTGACGATGTCGGCGATCGCGACCATGACGGAGAACCCCAGGAAGACGATCACGAAGACGTAGGCGACGGGCAGGAGCTTGGCCGCGTCGACCGGCCCGGGGTCGGGGCGCCCGAGCAGCTTCGCGGTGTTGCGCTTGATGGCCTCCCAGATCGCCGGGACGATCTGGCCGCCGTCCAGCGGCGGGACCGGGAGCAGGTTCAGCAGGAACAGCGACAGGTTCACCGCGGCCAGCATCATCAGGAACCGGCTGACATCGGCCTGCCACGGGACGTCCTGCTGGGCGAGGATCTCGCCGCCGATCCGCGAGACGCCGACGACGCCCATGGGGCTGTCCTGGCTCCGCTCCTCGCCGAGGAACGCGGCACCGAACAGGGCCGGGATGCGGGCGGGGATCTGGGTGATCGCCTCCGCCGTGCGGACGACGCCGTTGCCGATCTGAGCGGCGACGTCACCCGGCCCGAGCTGCGTGTACTGCGTGTCGAGCGCAACACCGAGATAGCCCGCCGTCACCGTGGCGTAGGGGTCCGCAGAGCCCCGTGCCGGCAGGACGTTTGGGATGACGTCGACGGTCAGCGGGATCTGCCGGCCGGCCCGCTCCACGACGACCGGGGTGGGCCCCGACGACGCGCGGATCGCATCCTGGAGCGCGGTACCGTCGTCCGGCCCGAACTCCTGCCCACGGACCGACAGGATGCGGTCGTCGGGCTGGACCCCGGCCGCGAGCGCAGGGGCGAGCGGCGCTCCGGCCGGGCACTCCTGCGGGACACCGTCCTGGACCGCGACGGCCGGGAGCACGCACTTCTCGAGCGACTCGATCTGGGTGGTAGCGGTCGGTACGCCGATCCCCATCAGGACCAGGGAAAAAAGCACCACCGCCAGGATCAGGTTCATGAACGGCCCGGCGAACATGACGACGATCCGCTTCCACGGTGACCGCGTCCAGAACTGCCGGTCCGCGTCCTCCGGCCGCACGTCCATCTGCGACTGCGCCCTGGCGTCGTCCATCAGCCCCTGGAAGGGACCGGTGCGACGGTTGCGGCCCAGCGTCCCGCCCTTCGCGGGCGGCAGCATCCCGATCATCCGGACGTAGCCGCCCAGCGGGATCATCTTGATGCCGTACTCGGTCTCGCCACGACGCACCGACCAGAGGGTGCGGCCGAAGCCGACCATGAACTCCGGGACCTTGATCCCGAACCAGCGGGCCGTGGTGAAGTGCCCGAGCTCGTGCCAGGCGATCGACAGCAGCAGCCCGAAGAAGAAGATCGCGATACCGACGACCGTCCAGACGATGGTCACGTTCCCGCCTTCTCGCGCGCGTGGGCGCGGGCCCAGGTCTCGGCAGCCAGCACGTCGTCCACGGTAGCCGGGTCACCCGTCCAGGCGTCGGCCGCCTCCAGCACCCCGCCGAGGAGGTCGGTGACGTCGGTGTAGCCGATCGCCCCGGCGACGAACGCCTCGACGAGCTCCTCGTTGGCCGCGTTGAGCACCGCGGGCAGGCAGCCGCCCGTGGTCCCGGCGGCGCGCGCCAGCCGCACACCGGGGAACGCGTCGTCGTCGAGGGGCTCGAAGGTCCAGCTCTGCGCGGTGTCCCAGCGGCACGGCGCCGAGGCGCCGGCGATGCGGTCCGGCCAGCCGAGCGCCAGCGCGATCGGCAGCCGCATGTCCGGCGGCGACGCCTGCGCGATCGTCGAGCCGTCGGTGAAGGTGACCATCGAGTGCACGATCGACTGCGGGTGCACGGTGACGTCGATGCGGTCGTAGGGCACCCCGAACAGCAGGTGCGCCTCGATCACCTCGAGGCCCTTGTTCACCAGCGTCGCCGAGTTGATGGTGATGACCGGGCCCATGTCCCAGGTCGGGTGCTTCAGGGCCTGCTCGACGGTCACGTCCCGCAGCGACGCGCGCGACCGGCCGCGGAACGGGCCGCCCGAGGCGGTGAGGACCAGCCGGTCGACCTCGGACTCCCGCCCGCCGCGCAGGCACTGCGCGAGCGCGGAGTGCTCGGAGTCGACCGGCACGATCTGCCCCGGCGCGGCCGCCGCCGACACCAGCGGACCACCCGCGACCAGCGACTCCTTGTTCGCCAGCGCGAGCCGGGCACCGGTGGCGAGCGCGGCCAGGGTCGGGCCGAGGCCGCGGGAGCCGGTGATGCCGTTCAGGACGATGTCGGCGCCGCACGCGGTGACCAGCTCGGTCGCGGCGTCCGGGCCGTCGAGCACCTCGACGCCGGGCAGCTCCTCCCGCAGCCGCGCCGCCGCCGCGGCGGACGCGACCGCGACCCGCCCGACCCGGTGCGTGCGGACCTGGGACACCAGCAGGTCCACGTCCGATCCGCCCGCGGCCAGCCCGGACACCGTGAACCCGCCGGCGCGGGTGATCACGTCCAGGGCCTGGGTGCCGATCGACCCGGTGCTGCCCAACACGACGAGTGACTTCATCACCGCACATCATCCTCGGCCCGCGAGCTGTGCGACGATGACCCCGCACGGAGCCGGAGCAGGAGGACACACGGTGGCCAGCAAGGCAGTGGCGCACAGCGCAACGACCAGCAAGACCCGCGAGATCGCGGTCGCCTCCGGGGTCGACCCGGCCGACGAGCCGTCGGTCGACTGGGGCTGGCACCAGAACTTCCCCAAGGGTCTGCCGATCGCGGCCGCCGTCACCGGCATCGTGCTGCTGCTGTTCACCATCGGGCACCCGGTGAGCTGGACCGAGTTCCTGTTCTCGGCCGTGCCCGCTGCCGTCTGCCTGATCGGCGCGGTCGCGTACCCGGTCTACCGGCGGCGTCGCCGGCTCTGAGCCACGGGTGGCCGCGCGCGGGGCGGGTGAGCCGGTCGAGCTGACGATCGGCGACCGCGTGGTGCGGCTGTCCAGCCCCGACCGCGTCTATTTCCCCGAGCGGGGCGAGACCAAGCGGGACCTCGCCGACTACTACACCGCCGTCGGCGACGGCGTCGTCCGCGCGCTGCGCGACCGGCCGTGCATGCTGCACCGCTTCCCCACCGGCGTCACCGGGGAGAAGGTGCACCAGAAGCGGCTGCCGCGCGGCGCCCCCGACTGGGTGCGCACCGTCCGCGTGACCTTCCCGCGGTACAACCGCACCGCCGACGAGCTGTGCGTCGCCCACCCGGCCGACGTCGTCTGGGCGGTGCAGATGTCCACCGTCGAGTTCCACCCCTGGAACTCCCGCGCCGCCGACGTCGAGTCCCCCGACGAGTGGCGCATCGACCTGGACCCGATGCCCGACGCCTCCTGGACCGACGTCCGCCGCGTCGCCGGCGTGGTGCACGAGGTGCTCGACGAGCTGGGCGCGACCGGGTTCCCGAAGACCTCCGGCGGCTCCGGACTGCACGTCTACGTGCGCATCCCGCCCGACCACGGGTTCGCCGACGTCCGCCGCGCCGCGCACGCGTTCGCCCGCGAGGTGGAGCGCCGCTGCGACCGCGTCGACCTGTCCTGGTGGCGCAAGGACCGCGACCCGTCGACGGTCTTCGTCGACTACAACCAGAACGCCCGCGACCACACGATCGCCTGCGCCTACTCGGTGCGCGGCACCCCCGACGCGCGGGTGTCGGCCCCGGTGGCCTGGGACGAGATCGACGACTGCGAGCCCCGGGACTTCACGATCGCCACCGTCCCGGCACGCTACGCCGAGCTGGGCGACCTGCACGCCGGCATCGACGAGGCCGTGTTCGGCATCGAGCCGTTGCTGGAGTGGGCCGACCGCGACGAGCGCGACGGCGCGGAGACGCCCGATCTGCCCGATCTCGACGGGGGCGGCCGCTAGGCTCGGCGCCCATGGACGACGGGCCACGCAAGGACAGGTTGAACCGCCTCGGGTACGGGATCGGCGGTGGTCTCGCCGTCGGGTCCGCCGTATGGGTGCTGTCCGGCACGTGGTGGTGGCTGCTGGTCTTCCTCGCCGTCGGCCTGGCGCTCGGGCTGTTCCTGCGCTCGACGACCCCGGGGGCCTAGCCCGGCCCCTGCTCCCGGGCGCGGGCCCGCAGCCGCGCGAACTCGGCGACCATCGCCGCGCGCGACCAGTGCGCGTTGAGCCCCGAGGGGTTCGGCAGCACCCAGATCCCGGTCGTCCCCAGCCGGTCGGTCTGCTCCCCCACCGCCGCGTCGCGCCGCCCGAACGCGGTCCGGTAGGCCCCGATGCCGACGACGGCCAGCCACCCCGGCTCCCGCGCCGCGACGAGCGCGCGCAGCCGCTCCCCACCGGCGACGACCTCGTCGTCGGACAGCTCGTCGGCCCGCGCGGTGGCCCGGGGAGCCATGTTCGTGATGCCGAGCCCGAGCCGCGCCAGCTCGCCCTGCTCGGCCGGGGCCAGCAGGCGCGGGGTGAACCCGGACCCGTGCAGCACCGGCCAGAACCGGTTGCCGGGACGGGCGAAGTGGTGCCCGGTCGCGGCCGACACCAGGCCGGGGTTGATGCCGCAGAACAGCACCCGCAGCGGCGGGTCGCCGGGCCCGGGCAGGACGTCGTCGATCGTCGCGTCCCGCGCCCGCTCCAGCGCCTCCCGGTCGGGCAGTCGTCCCACACCGATCAGTCTGGCGCACCGGGCCGGTCCCCCCTCGGACGGGCGAGCCGGGATGCTCGCGCCGACGATCGAGAGGAGACTCGTCCGCCGTGGACCTGCCCGTGATGCCCCCGGTGAAGCCGATGCTGGCCAAGCCCGCCCCGTCGATCCCCGAGGGCAGGCTCTACGAGCCCAAGTGGGACGGCTTCCGCTCGATCGTCTTCCGCGACGGCGACGAGGTGGAGATCGGCTCCCGCAACGAGAAGCCGATGACCCGCTACTTCCCCGAGGTCGTCGAGGCGGTGAAGGCGCACTTCCCGCCGCGCGCGGTGGTCGACGGGGAGATCGTCGTCGCCTCCGGGAACGCACTGGACTTCGAGGCGCTCCAGCAGCGGATCCACCCCGCGGCCAGCCGGGTGACGCTGCTCTCGACCGAGACGCCGGCGTCGTTCGTCGCCTTCGACCTGCTGGCGCTCGGCGACGACGACCTCACCGCGCGCCCGTTCGCCGAGCGCCGCGCGCTGCTGGAGGAGGCGTTCGCCGGCGTCGCCCCGCCGGTGCACCTCACCCCGGTCACCGACGACACCGCCACCGCGCGCCGCTGGTTCGAGAAGTTCGAGGGCGCCGGGCTCGACGGGCTCATCGCGAAGGACCCGGCCGGGACCTACCAGCCCGACAAGCGCGTCATGACCAAGGTGAAGCACGAGCGGACCGCGGACTGCGTCGTCGCCGGGTACCGGGTGCACAAGTCCGGCCCGGACGCCGTCGGGTCGCTGCTGCTCGGCCTGCACGATGCCCGCGGGGTGCTGGTGTCGGTCGGGGTCGTCGGGGCGTTCCCGATGGCGCGCCGCCGTGAGCTCATGACCGAGCTGCAGCCGCTGGTCACCGACTTCGACGACCACCCGTGGGCCTGGGCGAAGCAGCTGGAGGGCGAGCGGACGCCGCGCAAGTCCGAGACGAGCCGGTGGAACGCCGGCAAGGACCTGTCCTTCGTCCCGCTGCGCCCGGAGCGGGTGGTCGAGGTCCGCTACGACTACATGGAGGGCGAGCGGTTCCGCCACACCACCCAGTTCGTGCGGTGGCGCCCGGACCGCGAGCCTGCCTCGTGCACCTACGAGCAGCTGGAGCGCCCCGTGAACTTCGACCTCGCGGAGGTGCTCGCCGGGCGCGGGTGATCCTTCTCCGTGGAACCCGCACCGCCCTGCGGGGGACCCCGGACTCCGCGGAGAAGGATCACGACTGCGAACGGCTCCCCCGCGTTCGCCCGTGGCGCGCGCGGCTCCCGGCCAGGGTGCGCCGCATGGACCTGGACACGGTGCTGCGCGGCCAGGACGGGGTGTTCTCCCGAGGGCAGGCGCTGGCGTGCGGGATCTCGGCGAGGGCACTGCGCGCCCGGGTCACCCGCGGCGCCCTGGTGATCGTCGCACCGGGGGTGTATCGGGCGTCGTCGCACCGGCCCACCGCATGGGGACGGGTGGTGGCCGCCGCGTTGTGGGCCGGGCCGGGCGCCGTCGTCGACGGGCCCGCAGCGGCGTTCCTGCACCGGATGTCGGTACCCAGCACCGCGTTCCCGGTCGTGGGGGTGACCGTCCCCGCGCACGCGCGGCGCACACCACCGGACCGGATCCGGGTCCGCCGGCGCACCCTGGACGCGGCGGACCGGACGGAACGGCGCGGGGTCGCCGTCACGGCGCCGGCCCTGACCGCGCTGGAGACGGCCGTCGCCCTCACCGACGGCACCACCTTCCTCGACCGGGTGCTGCAGCGGGGGTTGCCCTTCCCCGAGCTGCTCGCCGCGTTCCAGCGCGGGGTCGGCGCCCACGGCTGGGCCCGGGCCCGCGAGCTCGTCGTCGAGGCCGCCGACCGGGCCGACTCGCGGGCCGAGCGGCGCCTCGTCGCGCACCTGCGACGGGCGGGGCTCACCGGGTTCGTCCTCGGGTGGCCCTTCGGTCCGTGGCGGGTGGACGTCGCGTTCGTGGCGGAACGGCTCGCGGTGGAGATCGACGGCTGGGCGTTCCACTCGGACCCGGCCCGCTTCCGGGCCGACCGGCGCAAGCAGAACGCACTGGTCGCCGCGGGGTGGACGGTGCTGCGGTTCACCTGGCAGGACGTCCGGGACCGGCCGGGCGACACGGTGGGCCGGATCCGGTCGGCGGCGCTGCGGTGATCCTTCTCCGTGGAGCCCGGTGCACCCTGCGGGACATCGCACGCTCCGCAGAGAAGGATCATGGGCGGCAGCCGCACGACTCCCGGTGCACGAAGGTCGTCGGCAGCCGCAGCGAGCGCCGCTGCGCCTCGGGCTCGGCCATGCGGCGCAGCAGCAGCCGGACCGCCTCGCGCCCGATGTCCGCGAACGGCTGCGCGACGACGGTGAGGCGCGGGCTGAACGCGTCGGCCCACGGGAAGTCGTCGAACGCGGCCAGCGCCAGGTCCCCGGGGATGTGCAGGCCCAGGTCGTGGGCGGCCTGGACGGCGCCGATCGTCATCGCGTTGTTGCCGGTGACCAGCGCGGCGGGCCGCTCGGGCGAGGCCAGCAGCTCGCGCACGACGACGCGGGCGGGCTCGCTGTCCGAGCGTCCCTCCACCACCGGCCCGGGCGGGAGGCCGGCCCGGCGCATCCCGAGGCGGTACCCGGCGAGGCGCTCGACGGTCGTCGCGAGTCCGGCCAGGCCGGCGACGAAGCCGATGCTCGCGTGCCCGGCCTCGGCCAGGTGGGTGACCAGCCCGGCGACGGGCTCGACGTTCTCCGAGCCGACCTCGTCCAGCTCGCCGTCGAGCATCCGGTCCACCAGCACCGTCGGCACGCCCTGTGCCGCGAGCGCCTCGAGGGTCGCGGTGGAGTCGCCCGAGGGGGCGAACAGCACGCCGTCGACGCGGCTGCGGAGCTGCGCGACGGCCGTCGCCTCGTAGCCCGGGTCGTCGTGCGGGTCGGCGAGCAGGAGGGTGTGCCCGACCGCGGCGGACTCGTCCTCGATCGCGTGCAGCAGCTCGCCCAGGTACGGGTTGGAGATCGCCGACAGCGCGAGCCCGACGGTCCGGGTGCGCGCGGTCGCGAGCGAGCGTGCGGCGGCGTTGGGTGTGTAGTGCACCTGCGCCATCGCGGCCAGCACCTGCTCGCGGGTGGTCTCCCGGACGGGCCGGGTGCCGTTCAGGACGTGGGACACGGTCGCGGTGGAGACCCCGGCGAGCCGGGCGACCTCGGCCATGGTCGCGATCACGCACCTCCGAGGCGGGTCACGGGTTGGCGACAGCGTACAGGCAACCGGTTGCGCAAGCGGTTACTCCACGCATACCGTGCACCGGTCATACCGGACGGACGTGTCCCGGACCACCCCGTTGCACACCCGTCGGAGCCCTCGACGACGAGGAGAGTGCCCGTGCGCCCGAGAACCAGGTCGCGTCCCGCCGTCCTCACCGCGTTGCTGGCGGTCATCGGTCTCGCCCTCACCGGCTGCGCCGGGGCCGGAACGTTCGGCCTGCCTCAGGGCACCCGGATCGTGACGATCGCGATCGTGTCCAACCCGCAGATGGAGGACGCGATCGAGCTCAGCCCCCGGTTCGAGGCCGAGAATCCCGGCATCACCGTGCGCTTCGTGAGCCTGTCCGAGAACGAGGCCCGCGCGAAGATCACCGCGTCGGTCGCCACCGGCGGCGACGAGTTCGACGCCGTGATGATCTCGAACTACGAGACCCCCCAGTGGGCCCGCAACGGCTGGCTGGTCGACCTCGACCCGCTGATGGACGCCACGCCCGGCTACGACCGGGACGACTTCACACCGACCATCCGCGGCGCCCTGTCCGGCCCCGACGGACACATGTACTCGGTGCCGTTCTACGGCGAGTCCGCGTTCCTGATGTACCGCAAGGACCTGTTCGAGCAGGCCGGGCTGACGATGCCCGCGAAGCCGACCTGGGACCAGGTCGCGCAGTTCGCCGACCGCCTCACCGACCGCGAGCAGGGCCGCGGTGGCATCTGCCTGCGCGGCAAGCCCGGCTGGGGCGAGGTCATGGCCCCGGTCGACGCGATGATCAACTCCTACGGCGGCCGCTGGTTCGACGACCGGTGGAACGCCCAGCTGACCTCCCCCGAGGTGCGCAAGGCGGTCAACTTCTACGTCGACCTCGTCCGCCGCGACGGCCAGGCCGGCGCCGCGGGCTCCGGGTTCTCCGAGTGCGGCAACCAGTTCAGCCAGGGCAACACCGCGATGTGGTTCGACGCCACCGTCGCCGCAGGTCTGCTGGAGGACCCGGCCCAGTCCAACGTCGCCGGGAAGGTCGGCTACGCGCCGGCGCCGACCGGCGTCGACGGCCTGTCCTCGGGCTGGCTGTACTCGTGGGCGCTGGCCATCCCCCGCACCACCGCGGAGAAGGGCCCCGAGCAGGTCGACGCGACCTGGAAGTTCCTGTCCTGGATGACGTCCAAGCCGTACCAGAAGATGGTCGGCGAGGAGCTCGGCTGGACCTCGGTCCCGCCCGGCGCCCGCCAGTCGACCTACCGGATCCCCGAGTACGTCGCGGCGTCGAAGGCCTACGCGCCGCAGACCATCGCCGCGATCAACGCCGCCGACCAGGACCGGCCGACCCGCGACCCCGTCCCGTACACCGGGCTGCAGTTCGTCGGGATCCCCGAGTTCCAGGACCTGGGGACCCGGGTCAGCCAGCAGATCTCCGCGGCCATCGCCGGGCAGCAGACCGCTGACGAGGCCCTCGACCAGGCCCAGCAGTACGCCGAGACCGTCGGCGAGTCCTACCAGCAGAGCGGGGGCGACCGGTGACGACCACAGAGGCACCACCGCAGGCGGCACCGGAACGGCAGACCTCACCGGCCGCGGAGCGCCGCGACGGCTGGATCCGCCGGGCACCGCTGCTGCCCGCGCTGATCTTCACCATCATCGTCACGCAGCTGCCGTTCCTGGTGACGATCTGGTACTCGCTGCAGTCCTGGAACCTGGTGCGCCCCGGCAGCCAGCGCTTCGTCGGGCTGGAGAACTACGCGACGGTGTTCACCGACTCGCAGTTCCGCGGCGTCGCGCTGAACTCGATCCTGCTCACCCTGGGCGCGGTCGCGATCGCGATGGTGCTCGGGCTGCTGATCGCGCTGCTGCTCAACCGCGCGTTCCTCGGCCGCGGCATCGTCCGGACGCTGATCATCACGCCGTTCCTGATCACTCCGGTCGCCGGTGCGCTGCTGTGGAAGTCGGTGCTGTTCGACCCCACCTACGGCCTGGTGAACTTCCTGCTCTCGCCGTTCGGCGCCGGGCAGACCGACTGGGTGTCCACCTTCCCGCGGGCAGCGGTGATCATCGCGCTGGTGTGGCAGTGGACGCCGTTCATGATGCTGCTGATCCTCGCCGGGCTCGGCTCCCAGCCGCAGGAGGTCCTCGAGGCCGCCCGGATGGACGGGGCGACCGGGTTCGCGGTGTTCCGCGAGGTGACACTGCCGCACCTGCAGCGGTTCATCGAGCTCGGTGTCGTGCTCGGCGCCATCTACCTGGTCAACACGTTCGACACGATCTACATGATGACCCAGGGCGGTCCGGGCACGGCGTCGGCGAACCTGCCGTTCTACATCTACCAGCGGGCGTTCCTGGGCTTCGACATCGGCGAGTCCGCCGCGATGGGCGTGGTCACCGTGGTGGCGACGATCATCGTCGCCACCCTGGCGCTGCGCCTGATCTTCCGCAGCTTCTCCGCCGCCGAGGAGGCGTGATGACCGCAGTCGCCGAACGGACCTCCACCCCCGCGACGACGCCGCGGAAGGCGCCGCGCGGGGCCGGGCCGCTGCTGAGCGTGCTGGCCTGGATCGTCGGGCTCGGGTTCTTCTTCCCCGTGCTGTGGATGGTGATGACCGCCTTCAAGACCGAGGCACAGGCCGTCACGATCCCGCCGACGGTGTTCTTCGTCCCCACGTTCGACAACTTCGCCGAGGTGTTCGGCGGCGGGGTCGGGCCCTACCTGCTCAACTCGCTGTTCGCGACGGTCGCCTCGACGGTCCTGGTGCTCCTGCTGGGCACCCCGGCCGCGTTCGCGCTGTCGCTGCGGCCGGTGCGCAAGACCCAGGACGTGCTGTTCTTCTTCATCTCGACCAAGATGCTGCCGGTCGTCGCGGCGATCGTGCCGATCTACGTCGTCGTGAACTACCTGGGTGCCCTGGACAACATCTGGACGCTCGTCGTGCTCTACACGGCGATGAACCTGCCGATCGCGGTGTGGATGATGCGGTCGTTCTTCCTGGAGGTCCCCAAGGAGCTCCTGGAGGCCGCGAGCATGGACGGGGCGTCGCTGTGGCGCTCGCTGCGCGAGGTCGTGCTGCCGATCATCTCGCCCGGCATGGCCGCCACCGCGCTGATCTGCATGATCTTCGCCTGGAACGAGTTCTTCTTCGCGGTGAACCTGACCGCCTCGCGGGCCGCGACCGTGCCCGTGTACCTCGTCGGGTTCATCACCTCCGAGGGCCTGTACTTCGCCAGCCTCTGCGCGGCGGCCACCGTGGCCGCGCTGCCGGTCGTCATCGCCGGCTGGATCGCCCAGAACAAGCTGGTCCAGGGCCTGTCCTTCGGGGCCGTCAAGTGATCGTGTTCGTGACCAGGATGGGAGCCCGCCGTGGCTGACGTGGTGTTCGACCAGGCATCTCGGATCTACACCCCCGGAGCCAAGCCGGCCGTCGACCGGCTGGACCTGACGATCGAGGACGGCGAGTTCGTCGTGCTCGTCGGGCCGTCCGGATCGGGCAAGTCGACGGCGCTGCGGATGCTCGCGGGCCTCGAGGAGATCGACGGCGGCTCGATCCGGATCGACGGCGAGAACATGGTCGGGGTCCCCTCCCGGGACCGGGACATCGCCATGGTGTTCCAGAACTACGCGCTCTACCCGAACAAGACCGTCGGGGAGAACATGGCGTTCCCGCTGAAGATGGCCGGGATCGACAAGGCCGAGCGCGCGGTCAAGGTCAAGGAGGCCGCCGAGATCCTCGGCCTGACCGACTACCTCGACCGCAAACCGCGCGCCCTGTCCGGCGGCCAGCGCCAGCGCGTCGCGATGGGCCGGGCGATCGTGCGCGAGCCGCGGGTCTTCCTGATGGACGAGCCGCTGTCGAACCTCGACGCGAAGATGCGGGTGCAGACCCGCACCGAGATCGCGGCGCTGCAGCGACGTCTGGGCGTCACCACCGTCTACGTCACCCACGACCAGGTCGAGGCCATGACGATGGGCGACCGCGTCGCGCTGCTCGCCGACGGGAAGCTGCAGCAGTTCGCCAGCCCGGCCGACCTGTACGACCGGCCGCAGAACGCGTTCGTCGCCGGGTTCATCGGTTCGCCGGCGATGAACCTGTTCACCGCGAAGGTGACCGAGCGCGGAGTGACCCTCGCCGGGCGGGAGGTCGCGCTGGCCCAGGACGTCCGGTCGACGATCGGGGCGCACCAGCTCACCGAGGTGACCCTGGGCATCCGTCCCGAGCAGTGGACGGTCTCCCCCGACGGCGGCGAGGGCATCCCGGCCCGGGTCGACGTCGTCGAGGAGCTCGGGTCGGACGCCTACCTCTACGGCACCCTGGCCGAGTCCTCCGGTGACCTGTCGGCGACGGCGTCGCTGACCGGCTCGCGCGACGACGCCGTCGTCGTGCGGACCGCGGGGCGCACCGGGGCGCGGCGCGGGGACCGGGTCGCACTGACGCCGTCGACCGAGGGGCTGCACCTGTTCCACCCGGAGAGCGGCGACCGGCTCTGAGCGGGTTCGCCCGGCGACGCGAGGGGGTCGCCGGGCGGGCCGGCCCGGATGCGACGCGGCGAACTGCCGAGGGGGTCGCCGGGCGGGTCAGCCCGGATGCGACGCGGCGAGCTGTCCGCAGGCCGCGTCGATCTCCTGGCCGCGGGTGTCGCGGACGGTGCAGGCGACGCCGGCCGCGCGCACCCGGCGCACGAACTCCTCCTCGACGGGCTTCGGCGACGCGTCCCACTCGCTGCCCGGCGTCGGGTTCAGCGGGATGAGGTTGACGTGCACCCGGGACGTGCCGATGTGCTGCCGCAGGACCTTCGCCAGCATGTCGGCGCGCCACGGCTGGTCGTTCACGTCGCGGATCAGCGCGTACTCGATGGAGACGCGGCGGCCGGTCGTGGTGGCGTAGCGCTGGCCCGCGTCGAGGACCTCGGCCACCTTCCACCGGTTGTTGACCGGTACGAGGGTGTCGCGCAGCTCGTCGTCCGGGCAGTGCAGCGAGATGGCCAGGGTGACCGGGATCCCCTCCTCGCGGAGCCGGTCGATCGCCGGGACGAGCCCGACGGTGGACACGGTGACCCCGCGCGCGGAGATGCCCAGCCCGTCCGGGGCCGGCTCGGTGATCCGGCGGACGGCGGCGACGACCCGCTTGTAGTTGGCGAGCGGCTCGCCCATCCCCATGAACACGACGTTCGACAGCCGGGTCGGCTCGTCCAGCACGCCGTCGCGGGCCTGGGCGGCGGCGCGGCGGACCTGGTCGACGATCTCGGCGGTCGACAGGTTGCGCTGCAGGCCGCCCTGGCCGGTGGCGCAGAACGGGCACGCCATCCCGCAGCCGGCCTGGCTGGAGATGCAGACCGTCGCCCGGTCCGGGTAGCGCATCAGCACGCTCTCGGCGAGCACGCCGTCGTGGCCGCGCCACAGCGTCTTGCGGGTGGCGCCGCCGTCGCAGGCCTTCTCGGTCAGCGGCGTGACCAGCGGCGGGAGCAGCGGGCGCAGCTTCTCCCGGACGTCACCCCCGAGGTCGCTCATGGTGTCGAGGTCGTCGGTGAGACGACCGAACCAGTGGCGGGCCAACTGGTCGAGGCGGAACCGCGGTACGCCGAGCTCCTGCGCGACGGCGGCACGGTCGGCCGGGTCGACGTCGGCGAGGTGGCGGGGCGGAGTACCGCGGCGGGGTGCGTCGAAGACGAGCGGGAGGCTGGACATGGCACCTCCAGTGTGCCAGCCCGGCCGCGGGTCAGCGGATCCCGGGGATCCGCACGTTGTAGCGCCGGGACAGGTCCTCCAGGATCCCGAGCCTGCGCGCGGCCGCGACCCACAGCACGATCCCGGCGCAGAGCCCGGTCACCGGCACCGCGGACCCGGTCCCCTGGCCCTGGTAGGTCAGGGCCAGGAAGGCGCCGAACGCGGCGATGAGCAGCACCAGGCCGCCGGTCGCGACGAGGCTGCGCTCCTCCAGCACGGTGGACGCCTGGATCAGCAGCACCCCGACGAGGGCGGCGGACAGGGCGGTGGCCAGCTCGCCGTAGTCGACCAGGGACAGCAGCGACGGAAGCAGCACGACCCCGGCGACGCCGATCACGACCAGCCGCTGCATCCGCCGCTTCCGCTCGGGGTGCAGGGTCACCGCCATCGCGGCGTTGCGCCGGCGCACGATCCACAGGTACGCGGTCAGGAAGATCCCGAGCGCGACGAGGACGGTGGCGAACCCGTTCCCGAGGCCGCCCGCACCGACCACCCAGGCCAGCAGGCCCAGGACGATCTCCAGGCTCGGCACGGGAACGCCCAGCGACGGCTGGCGCATCGTGTACGGCATGCATCCACGGTAGCGAGAGCGGCCCGGGACACGGCGCAGGTGTGGCGGAACGACACACCCGTCCTACCTCGAACCGGACATCATGGGAGGCTCGTCACGTGCCCCGGGTCCCCGAGCCCCGGGCCGCCACCACCACACCGCCGGGCCCGCCCGGCCTCCCCCAGGAGAGCCATGACCCTCCCCACGACGTCCTCCACCGAGCCCGATCCCGCCCCGCGCGCCGGAGGGCCTGCCCTCGGCCGCCGCGCGATGATCGCCGGTGCCGGCGTGGCCGCGATCGGCGCGGTCGCCGCCTGCGGTGGCGGCGGTTCCAGCACCACCGCAGGCGGCGGGCAGGCCCAGACCGGGGACGCCCCGGAGGGCTCCCCCGGCACCGTCCTCGGCCCGGCGTCCGCGGTGCCGGTCGGCGGCGGCGCGATCTACGCCGACGCGCAGGTCGTCGTGACCCAGCCGCAGCAGGGGTCGTTCACCGGCCTGTCCGCGATCTGCCCGCACCAGGGCTGCACCGTCAGCCAGGTCACCGACGGCCAGATCGTCTGCCCGTGCCACAACAGCCGCTTCTCCCTCGACGGCGCCGTCGTCGACGGGCCGGCCCAGCGGCCGCTCGACCCGCGGCAGGTCACCGTCGCGGACGGGTCGATCACCCTGGCCTGAGGCCGCTCCCGGCGCCGCGGGCTCAGGACGGCAGGACGAGGCCGTCGGCGCGGCGCCGGGTGTGGAGCCGGTAGCCCACGCGCACGGTGCGGTCGGCGACGTCGTCGATCGCCCGGCGCGCGGTCCGGGCGGAGAACTCGATGCGCAGGACCTCCTCCAGGTCCGCGCGGGTGTCGAACCGCCAGGTCGAGACGACCCGGCGCAGCGCGAAGCCGTGGGCGGCGAAGAACCGGTCGACCGCGGGCGGGTCGTAGCGGGGCAGGTCGGCACGCAGCCACGTCCCGTACGGCCGCACCGTGAAGTCCAGGTCGACGACGGCGAGCACCCCGCCCGGGCGCAGTACCCGCTCGGCCTCGGCGAGCCCCGGTTCACAGCCCGGCCCGAAGAAGTACGCGGTGCGGGCGTGGACCAGGTCCGCGCAGGCATCGGGCAGCGGGAGCCGCTCGGCGCCCGCGGCGTGCACGGTGATGCGGTCGTCTCCGGCCACGCGCCGTCGTGCCCGTTCGACCAGCGGCGGGTGCGGCTCGACACCGGTGACGGTGGCGGCCTGCTCGGCCAAGCGCGGCAGGTGGAAGCCGTCCCCGCAGCCGACGTCGACGACGTCGGCCCCCGCCCAGCCGCCGGTCTCGGCCCACAGCGCGGCCCAGAGCTCGCCGTCGGCGTCCTGGGCGCGGTTCTCGGTCTCGTAGACCTCGGGCCAGTTCCAGATGTTCGGGCTGGGGATGGCCGGGCCGGGCTTCGGCTGACCGCCGAACCCCTGGTAGGTGCGCTTCACGCGATCGGGACGACGATCCCGAGGATCGCCCAGGCGACGAACGCGGTCGGCAGCAGCGAGTCCAGACGGTCCATCAGACCGCCGTGCCCGGGCAGCAGGTTGCCCATGTCCTTGACGCCGATGTCGCGCTTCACCAGCGACTCGACCAGGTCGCCCAGGGTGGCCGTCGCGACGAGCAGTGCACCGACGAGCGGCCCCCAGTACCAGGGCGCGTCCAGCATCAGACCGATGCAGAGCGAGCCCGCGGCCATCCCGGCGACCAGCGAACCGGCGAAGCCCTCCCAGGACTTCTTCGGGCTGATCGTGGGGGCCATCGGGTGCCGGCCCGCGACGACGCCCGCCGCGTACCCGCCGACGTCGGAGGCGACCACGCAGAGCAGGAAGGTCAGGACCCGGCCCACGCCGTCCGGGGCGACGGTCAGCTGCACGGCGAAGGCCACGAGCAGCGGGACGTAGACCGCGACGAACAGCGAGGCGCTGATGTCGCGCACGAAGTGCGCGGCGCCGGTCCGCATCCGCCACAGCAGGCAGCCCAGCACCGTCGCGGCGAGGGCGACCGCGGCCCCGTAGAGGCCGAACGGCCAGGACAGCCAGACGACGGCCTGGCCGCCGACCAGCAGCACCGGCAGCGAGACCCGGATGTCGGCACCCCGGCGCAGCGCGCCCGCGAGCTCCCAGGTACCCACCGCGGTGACGCAGGCGAGCACCAGGACGAAGCCCTGACGCTGGATCAGCAGGCTCAGCAGGATGATGACGCCGAGCCCGACGCCGACCGCGATCGCCGCGACGAGGTTGCGGCCCAGCCGGGACCGCTTGTACCCCTTCTGCCCCCGGACGGGCTTCGGCACATCCGGAGTCGCCGACACGCCGGCCGGCCCGTCACCGGGGAGGTCGGAGGTCACGGGGACGGCGGCGTCGAAGGAGGAGGGCACCGGGCTCAGACCTCGAGGAGCTCGGATTCCTTGTTCTTGACCAGCTCGTCGATCTGCGCGACGTAGCGGTCCGTGACGCCCTGCAGCTCCTTCTCGGCGCGGGCGACCTCGTCCTCGCCGGCCTCACCGTCACGCTGGATGCGGTGCAGCTCGTCCATCGCCTTGCGGCGCAGGCCGCGGAGCACGACACGCGCGTCCTCGCCCTTGCCGCGGGCGACCTTGACCATGTCCCGGCGCCGCTCCTCGGAGAGCTGCGGGATGATCACGCGGATGATCTGCCCGTCGTTGGACGGGTTGACCCCGAGGTCCGAGTCGGCGATGGCCTTCTCGAGCTGCTTGAGCTGGCTGGCGTCGTAGGGCTTGATGACCGCCATCCGCGCCTCGGGGATCGACACCGAGGCGAGCTGGTTCAGCGGGGTCCACGCGCCGTAGTAGTCCACGACGATCCGGGAGAACATGTTCGGAGTGGCCCGGCCGGTACGCACCGACGCCAGATCGTCACGGGCGACCGTGACGGCCTTCTCCATCTTCTCCTCGACGTCGAAGAGGGTTTCCTCGATCACGGTTGCATCCCCCGGCCTGGTCGTACTCGCTGGCGGTCACGATCCTCTCACCCTCCGCCCGGGCGGTGCGCGGAGCACCACCCGGGCGGGGGTGGGAAGGATCAGTTCTGGCCGACCTCGAAGCGCACGAAGTCGGTGATGGTCAGACCCGCCTCGTCGGCGACGGCCTTGACCGACTTCTTCGGGTCGACGACGGAGGCCTGCTCCAGGAGCACGACGTCCTTGTAGTAGCCGTTGACCCGGCCCTCGACGATGCGGGGCAGGACCTGCTCGGGCTTGCCCTCCTCGCGGGCGGTCGCCTCCGCGATCTTCTTCTCGTTCTCGACGATCTCGGCGGGGACCTGCTCACGGGTCAGGTACTCCGGCCGGGCCGCCGCGACCTGCATCGCGAGACCGCGGGCGGCCTCGGCGTCGCCGCCGTCGTAGGCGAGCAGGACACCGATCTGCGGGGGCAGGTCGGTGGCGCGCTTGTGCAAGTAGACGGCAGCCTGGCCGTCGACCCGGGCGTAGCGCTTCAGCTCGAACTTCTCGCCGATGCGGGCGGACAGGGCCTGCACGGCCTCGCCCACGGTGCCGTCCTCGAGCTTGGTCTCGCGCAGGGCGTCGAGGTCGGCCGGCTTCTCGGCGACCGCGGTGGCCAGGATCTTCTCGGCCAGCGCGATGAAGTCGTCGGACTTCGCGACGAAGTCGGTCTCGCAGTCCAGCTCGACCAGGGTGCCGCCGTCGGCGACGACCAGGCCGTTGGCGGTGGCGCGCTCGGCGCGCTTGCCCACGTCCTTCGCGCCCTTGATGCGGAGGAGCTCGACGGCCTTGTCGAAGTCGCCCTCGGACTCCTCGAGCGCCTTCTTGCAGTCCATCATCCCGGAGCCGGTGAGCTCACGGAGCCGCTTGACGTCGGCGGCGGTGTAGTTCGCCATCGGGTGTCTCTCGTCCTCTGGGTCGTGACGGGAATGGATCACCGGGTCGCGTCCGGCGGGCCCACGGTGCGTGGGCCCGCCGGACGCGCGCACTCAGTTCTGGGTGCCGTTGCTGGTGGAGGCGGGGGCGGCCGCGGCCGCCGCCCCGTCGCCACCGGCGGCGGAGAGGCTGGCACCGTCGGAGCCGACCTCGTTGCCCGCCAGGACGTCCTGCTCCCACTCGGCGAGCGGCTGCTCGGCGGCGGCCTCGCCACCCTCGCCCCGGCGCTGGCCACGGGAGACCAGACCGTCGGCGGCGGCCTTGGCGATGACCTTGGTCAGCAGCGCGGCCGAGCGGATCGCGTCGTCGTTGCCCGGGATCGGGAAGTCGACCTCGTCCGGGTCGCAGTTCGTGTCCAGGATGGAGACGACCGGGATCTTGAGCTTCCGGGCCTCGCCGACGGCGATGTGCTCCTTCTTGGTGTCCACGATCCAGACGGCGGACGGGACCTTGGACATGTCGCGAATACCGCCGAGGGTCTTCTCGAGCTTGTCCTTCTCACGGGTCAGCGTGAGGATCTCGCGCTTCGAACGGCCCTCGAAGCCACCGTTCTGCTCCATCGCCTCGAGCTCCTTGAGGCGCTGCAGGCGACGGTGGACGGTCTGGAAGTTGGTGAGCATGCCGCCCAGCCAGCGCTGGTTGACGTACGGCATGTTGACCCGGGCCGCCTCCTCGGCGATGACCTCCTGGGCCTGCTTCTTGGTACCGACGAACATGATCGTCCCGCCGTGCGCGACGGTCTCGCGCACGAACTCGTAGGCGCGGTCGATGTACGACAGCGTCTGCTGGAGGTCGATGATGTAAATGCCGTTGCGCTCGGTGAGGATGTAGCGCTTCATCTTCGGGTTCCAGCGACGGGTCTGGTGCCCGAAGTGCACGCCGCTGTCGAGCAGCTGCTTCATGGTGACGACGGCCATGGCCTGCGATCACCTCTCGGTCGGGCGCGGCGGATGCCGCGCAGGCGGTTCGTGGGCCCACCGGTCGGTGGACCACCCTGGCGCCCGCGGCGGAGCCGGACCCGCTCCCCCTGGTCACACGTGAGCGTGACGTCGGGATCGCAGGACCGCCCGGCCTCCGCTCCCGACGCCGTACCCTGGGGGGACGGCGCAACGGGCGAGCGGGCGCGCGAAGTCACCACGACGGACGTGGTGCGGGCTCCAGTGTACGCCGGGGCCTCCGGGCCGATCGCGGCGGAGCCCGGTTCCGGCGGCGGCAGTCCACAACCGGCCGGTACGTCCCCAGGACGACGATCCACCCCGGCGACGAGCGGTCGTCGTCGCAGGCTGGACGAGTGCCTCTCCCCTCGCCGTCCGCTCCCCCGCCCCGGGACCCGCGTCACGCGTCCCTTCCCGGATGGCGGACCGGGCTACGGGCGGGGGCGGTGCTGCTCGCCGTGGTCGTGACCGGAGCGGCGCTCGTGCCGCCGGGGGCGGCGGTCGCCGCACCGGCGGTCCCTTCACCGGTGGTCCCGGCACCGGCGGTCCCTTCACCGGTGGTCGCGGCACCGGCGGTCGCAGCAGCGGCGGTCACCGCGCCGGCGGTCGCGGCGTCGGGGACCGCCGTCCCGGCTCCGGGGCCACCTCCCGGGGCCGACGGCGTCCCGCCCCCGCCCGGCGCCGGGCCCGCTCCGGGCGGGCCCCCGGACGGAGCGGGCCCGGCGCCCGCGCCGCCGCGGCCGCCCGGAGCGGGGATCCCGGCCCCGGGGGCGGACTACGCCTGGCCGCTGCTCCCGCCCCCGGCGGTCACCGCGGTGTTCCGCAAGCCCGCGTTCCGCTACGGCCGCGGGCACCGCGGCGCCGACCTCGGCGGCTCCCCCGGGCAGGCGGTGCTCGTCGCACGGGAGGGGGTAGTGGTGTTCGCCGGGCGGATCGCCGGGCGCGGCGTCGTCTCCGTCGACCACCCCGACGGGCTGCGGAGCACCTACGAGCCGGTGACCGCCGTCGTCGTCGCCGGGGCGCGGCTCGCCGGGGGCGACCCGGTGGGGACGCTGGAACCCGGGCACATCGGGTGCCCGGTCGCGGCCTGCCTGCACTGGGGCGTGCGCCGGGAGCGGCTCGACCACCTGGACCCACTGGTGCTGCTGCGGCCTCCCCGGGTGCGGCTGCTCCCCTGGGAGGGGGCGCCGGAACCCGCGGAGGACGCTCCGGGCCGGGTCAGCCCGCCAGCGCCGGCCGCATCGACGCCCGCAGCCGGGTGATCACCCGGGCGTGCAGCTGGCAGACCCGGGACTCGGTGACCCCGAGGACCCCGCCGATCTCGGCCAGCGTCCGGTTCTCGACGTAGTAGAGATGCAGGACCAGCCGGTCCCGCTCCCCCAGCAGCCCGATCGCGGCACGCAGCTCCGCCCCGGTCTCCCTCCGGACCGCCGCGGTCACCGGGTCCACCGAGTCGTCGGCCGGGAGCGTCGACAGCGGCGAGCCCGCCGGGCCGACCGCGCCGAGGTCCTCGGCGCTGACCAGGTACATCGGCCGCCGGGCCTGACGGAGGTCGCGCACCGCGACGCCCAGCTCCGCGGCCAGCTCGCCGTCGGTCGCGGGGCGCCCGGCGCGGAACTGCACCGCCTCACGGGCCCGTTCGACCTCGCGGCTGCGCGCCCGCACGGTGCGGGGCACCCAGTCCTGGGCACGCAGCTCGTCGAGCATGGCGCCCCGGACCCGCTGGGCCGCGTAGGCCTCGAAGCGGATCCCGCGGGCGGGGTCGAACCGGTCGACGGCCTCCATCAGGCCGAACGTCCCGGACTGCAGCAGGTCGGCGAGCTCGATCGACGACGGCAGCCGCACCGCCAGCTTCGTCCCCACACCGCGCACGAGCGGGGCGTGGTGCTCGACCAGGCGTCGTCGCGTGGCGGCGCCCCGGGTGGCGAGGAACTCGCGCCACAGCGGCACGACGGCCGGCTCGACGGTCTCGTTCAGGTGACCCGGTGTGGCGTCGGGCGTGTCGCGGGGCGCCCGGCCCGTCGCCGGGACGAGGGCGATGCACGCGGGGGCCGCGCCCGCCGGCGGTCGTCCGGTGGTGGCGTCGAGGGGGCCGCCGCGCGGGTGCCCGGGTGGGTCGGGGACCGGTCCGAGGACGGCCGCGCGGGGCACGTCGGCCCCCGCGGCCCTCCGGTCGAGGGCCGTGGCCAGGGCGGTGGGGAACGCATCGGGACGGCGGGGCGTCGTGGGGGACGCCTCAGGCCCGAGGGTGCGCCTGGTCATGAACCACCTTCAACCGGTCGACGGTCACATGCGTGTAGAGCTGTGTCGTCGACAGCGTAGCGTGACCGAGTAACTCCTGTACGTAACGAAGGTCGGCTCCGCCCTCGAGCAGATGGGTCGCCGCGGCGTGCCGCAGACCGTGCGGTCCGACGTCGGGGACGCCCGGTACCGACCGGATCGCGCGGTGCACGACGGTCCGGGCGACGCGCGGGTCCAGCCGCCCGCCCCGCACGCCCAGCAGCAGCGCCGGCGGCGACGACGGGGTCGCCAGCGCCGGTCGGCCGTGGTCGAGCCAGCGGCGCAGGGCGCGCGCGGCGGGCACCCCGAACACGACGGTCCGTTCCCGGTCGCCCTTGCCCCGGACCCGCAGCGTACGGGCGGACTCGTCGACCGCCCCGACGTCCAGCCCGCACAGCTCCGCGACCCGGATCCCGGTCGCGTAGAGCAGTTCGAGGACCAGCAGGTCGCGCAGCGCCTCCGGGGCGTCCTCGGCCGCGCCGGAGGTCACGGCGGCCAGCACCGCCGCGGTCTCCGCCGCGGCAGGCACCTCCGGCAGGACGGTGCCCGCGCGCGGCGACCCGAGCCGGGCGGCCGGGTCGTGGTCGAGCCGCCCGGTGCGCACCGCCCAGGCGCAGAACGTGCGGGCCGCGGCGGTGCGCCGGGCGACGGTGGCCCGCCCGGCGCCTGCGGCGTGCGTCGCGCCGAGCCGCCGACGCAGGTGGTCCAGGTCGAGCGCACCGAGGCCGGGGAGCCCGCGGAGCAGGTCGGTGAGGTCCGAGCGGTAGCCGCGGACGGTGTGCGGCGAACGGTTCCGCTCGTGACTCAGGTGCCCGGTGAACTCCTCGACGGCGGTGGCGACGTCCGGCGCGAGCCCGTCACCGGCGGCGGCCCCGTCGCTGCCCGCCGGCCCGGCGCTCCCTGCGGACCCGGCGCCCGCGGCACGGGCGCCCGCCGGGCCCACGGCCGGCCCGTCGACCGCGCCGGGGACCGGCTCGGTGGCCGCGGGACCGGACGACCCCGCGGGACCGGGGGACTCTGTGCGCGCCATGCCCGGACGGTCCGCCGCCGCGGGGCCCCGGTCAAGGACCCGCGCGGCGTGCCGGACGCTGCCACAGTCCCTGGTGGTACTCGGCGAGCCCACGGTCCTCCAGTTCGGTCAGTGCCGCGCGCAGCTCGTCGGGTCCGACGCCCGCTGCCTCCCCGATCCGTCCCGGCGGCCACGCGGCCCGGGCGGGCAGCGCGTCGTGGACCGCCAGCACCCGCGGGTCGAGCCCGTCGGTCGGGCGGGACTCCCCCTGCGGCGGCAGGGCGAGGTCCACACCCAGCCGGCCGACGACCTCCAGGACGTCCTCAGGACGTCCGACGAGACCCGCCTGGTGGGAGCGGACCAGCTCGTGGCAGCCGACCGACATCCCCGAGGTCACCGGGCCCGGCACCGCCATCAGCGGGCGCCCGAGCGCGGTCGCGTCGGCGGCGGTGCGCTTCGTCCCGCTGCGTGCCCCTGCCTCGACGACCAGGGTCCCGACACCGAGTGCGGCCAGCAGCCGGTTGCGGACGAGGAACCGCAGCCGCCCGGGGATCGTGCCGGGCGGGTACTCGGTGAGCACCAGTCCGGTCGCGGCGATCCGCTCCAGGAGACCGGTGTGCGCGGCCGGGTAGACGCGGTCCGGGCCGCAGGCCAGCACCGCGACCGTCGCGCCGTCGACGGCGAGCGCTCCGCGGTGCGCGGCGGCGTCGATCCCGAACGCGGCGCCGGAGAGGACCGCGACGCCGCGCCGGGCCAGCGTCGCGGAGAAGTCCGCGGCCACGTTCAGCCCGTACGGGGTCGCGGCACGCGACCCGACGACGGTGACCGACCGGTCGGCGAGCGTCGCGATCTCCCCCGGCCCGCGGGCCCACAGCGCGATCGGGGGCGCGAGGTCGGCCCGCGGGGCCTCGGCGAACGACCGGAACGGCCACGACGGCCAGCCCCGGTCCTCCGGCACGAGCAGCCGGGCCCCGGCTGCCGCGGCCGCCTCCAGGTCGGCCTCGGAGCGGTCGGTACCCCGCCTGGCCGCCGCGGCGCGCAGCAGCTCGTCGGGGACGGCACCGCGACGCAGCCGGTCGGCCGCCTCGACCGGCCCGTACCGGTCGACCAGGGCGACGAGGTGCCGGTTCGGGGGTTCGACGCAGCGCAGCAGGTAGGCGCGGGCGCGCAGGACCTCCTCGGGCACCGTGCCGGCGTCGGTACCCGGGCGGACGGCCGGGACCGGGGCGCTCACGCGGCACCCCGCTCGCGGAAGTACAGCGCCGCGTCGACCAGGCCGCGGTCGGGCCGTTCGGCCCCGGCGAGGTCGCTGAGCGTCCACGCGACCCGCAGCGCGCGGTCCGCGCCGCGGGCACTGAGGTCCCCGGCCCGCAGCCGGGCCTCCAGCGGTGCGATCACCCGGGCGGGCAGTGGGAAGCGGGTCCGCAGGGCGGGGCCGGGCACCTCGGCGTTGCACCGCCACCCGTGCTCCGACCAGCGCGCGACGGCGGCGGCGCGGGCGTCGAGCACCCGGCGGCGGACGGTCGCGGTGTCCTCGCCCCGCTTCTCGGTCACCCGCAGCGCGGTCACCGGCTCCATCGCCACCCGCAGGTCGACCCGGTCGAGCAGGGGGCCGGACAGCCGGGACATGTAGCGGCGGCGGACGTCGGGGCGGCAGGTGCAGTCGCGGTCGATCGGCGGTGCGCACGGGCACGGGTTCGCCGCGAGCACGAGCTGGAACCGGGCCGGGTAGCGCACGGTGCCGTCGGCGCGGGACAGCCGGACCTCGCCCTCCTCCAGAGGAGTGCGCAGCCCGTCGAGGACCGAGGCCGGCCAGTGCGGGCACTCGTCGAGGAAGAGCACACCGCGGTGGGCCAGCGACACCGCACCGGGCCGGGCGACGCCGCTGCCCCCGCCGAGCAGCGCCGCGGTCGACGCCGAGTGGTGCGGCGCCACGAACGGCGCGCACGTACTGAGCGCCCCGCTGTCGCCGAGCCGGCCGGCCACCGAGCGGATCGCGGCGAGCTGCAGCGCCTCGGCGCGATCGAGCTCGGGCAGCAGCCCCACCACGCGCTGGGCCAGCATCGTCTTGCCGGTGCCGGGTGGGCCGACCATCAGCAGGTGGTGCCCGCCGGCGGCGGCGATCTCCAGGGCGCGCCGGGCGTCGTGCTGGCCGAGCACGTCGGCCAGCTCGGGTGCCGCGACGGCCGGGGCCTCCTCCTGCCCGCCGTCGTGCCGGTGCAGCAGCCGGTTGCCCGACGCCCAGTCCAGGACGTCGCCGAGGCTGTCGGCACCGAACGCCTCGATCCCGTCGACCAGCGCGGCCTCGGCGAGCGCGGCTCGGGGCACGACGGCGCGGACCATCCCGGCGTCGCGCGCGGCGAGCAGACAGGGCAGCACGCCGAGCACCGGCCGCAGCCTGCCGTCGAGGGCGAGCTCGCCGAGCAGCGCGGTGCCGCGCAGCCGGTCGGGCGGCACCGCGTCCGCGGCGACGAGGACACCCAGCGCCAGGGCGAGGTCGAACCGGCTGCCGGTCTTGCGCAGGGTCGCCGGGGAGAGGGCGAGCACGATCCGCTCGTTGGGCCAGGTGCGGCCGGAGTGCACGATCGCGGACCGGACCCGGTCCTTGGACTCGTTGAGGGCGGCGTCGGGCAGGCCCACGAGGTGCACGCCGGGCATCCCGCCGCCGATGACCGCCTCGATCTCGACGGGGACGCCGTCGACGCCGTGCAGCGCCACCGACCAGATCCGTGCCGGGGGCCGCATCAGAACGCCGCCGGGTAGTGGGTGAGCGTGACCGGCCGGCCGGGCCGGATCAGGACCGCCACGACGTCGAACCTGATCTCCACCCAGCTCACCCGGTGGGCGGCCATGAACGCCTTCGCCAGCAACCGGATCCGGCGTGTCTTGCGGCGGGTCACCGCCTCGGCGGGCTCGCCGTAGCGGAGCCCGGAACGGGTCTTGACCTCGCAGAACACCAGCCGTTGCTGCGGGTCGACCGCGACGATGTCGATCTCGCCGTGCGTGCACCGCCAGTTGCGGCTGAGCACGACCATCCCGTGTGCCCGCTCGAGGTACTCGGCGGCGGTGTCCTCACCGCGGCGGCCGAGCTCGTCCTTCGCTGCCATGGGTCCACGATCGGGCCGGACGGGCCCGTCGCGGGGGTGGATCGGCAGGCTGTGGACGGATCCGCCGGTTGGGGACGGGCACCGCCGGCCGCGCCGCCGGGGCGGCGGAACCGTCGGTGGGGTCTGCTACGCGCTCAGCCCGGGAACTGGTCGTCGTCGGGGAGCCGCAGGTCAGGGGTGTCGAGCTCCTCGATGTTGACGTCCTTGAACGTCACCACCCGCACGTTCTTGACGAACCGCGCCGGGCGGTACATGTCCCACACCCACGCGTCGGACATGCGGACCTCGAAGTAGACCTCGCCGTCGGCGTTGCGCGGGGCGACGTCGACGGAGTTGGCCAGGTAGAACCGACGCTCCGTCTCCACGACGTAGGAGAACTGGGCGACGATGTCGCGGTACTCCTTGTAGAGCGTGAGCTCCATCTCGGTCTCGTACTTCTCGAGATCCTCGGCGCTCACCGGCCCGCTCCTCCTGTGACGATCTCCAACGACTCCCACGCCCCGACCGTGTCCTCCGGGTCTCCGGGGTCGGGTTCCTGCTCGGGGAGCGCCCCATTGTGGACCAGCCCCGCCGGGGCCTCGCGCCCGGCCACCGCGGCGACGTTCGCGAAGGAGAACCGGTGCTCCGGGCAGGGCCCGTGTGCGCGCAGCGCGGCCTCGTGGTCCGGGGTGCTGTAGCCCTTGTGCACGGCGAAGCCGTAGCGGTCGTGCTCGGCGTCGAGCGCGGTCATGATGCGATCCCGGGTGACCTTGGCCAGCACCGACGCCGCCGCGATGCAGGCCGCCACCCGGTCCCCCTTCGGCACGGCGAGGGCGGGGCGGCCGAAGCCGCGGACCGGGAAGCCGTCGGTCAGGACGTAGCCGGGCGGGACCGCGCTCAGCGCGGCCACCGCGCGACGCATGCCCTCGATGTTGGCCACGTGCACCCCACGGCGGTCGACCTCGGCCGCCGGGATCACGACGACGGCGTGGTCCAGCGCCCGGGCGCGGATGCGGTCGTACCAGTGGTCGCGGGCGGCCGGGGTCAGCAGCTTGGAGTCGGTCAACCCGTCGAGGGCCTTCGCGTCCGCGGGCCGCAGCACCGCCGCGGCGACGACCAGCGGTCCGGCACTCGCACCGCGACCGGCCTCGTCGACGCCGGCGACCGGGCCGAGCCCGTGGCGCTGCAGGACCGTCTGCAGGGTCCAGGTGCCGCCGTCGCGGACGACGGCACGCGGCGGACGCAGCCCGTCGGGCAGGACCCGTACGGGCCGTCGGCGGGCGCGCGGCCGTCCGGTGGGACGGGCGCGGCTGGGCGGAACCGGCACGGTGCTCCCGGTCAGGCTCTCCGGCGCCACCCGTGCGGGGGGCGCGTCGCGGGCAGGAACCGCTCGGCCTCGGCCCGGGCGAGCAGAGCGCGTCGCCGGCCGGCCGCGAGCGGCAGGGTCCCCAGGATGCCCAGCGCCAGCGGCAGCCCGGCGGGCAGCCCCGGGAGGCCGGCCGCCTCGGCGGTGGTCTGCGGGTCGACCGCGCTGACCCAGCCGAACCGGTCGAAGGGCAGCACGATCAGCCGGACCTTGCCGATGATGTTGGCCTCGGGGATGGGGCCGTGCCCGGCCGCCCGGGAGTCCGCGGAGTTGTTCCGTGAGTCGCCCATCATCCAGTACTGGCCCTCGGGGACGGTGATCGGGCCGAACGGGATCTGCCGGGCCGGACCCGCCTCGGGCAGGTAGTAGATGTAGGGCTCCTCCAGCGGCTGCCCGTCGACGACGACCTGGTTCAGCGCGTCGCAGCAGGAGACGGTCTGGCCGCCGACGGCGATCACCCGCTTGACGAAGTCCTTCTCGTCGGGCGGGGCGATGCCGACCAGCGAGCCGAGCGACTGCAGGCCCTTGAGCAGCGGGTTCTCGCTGCCCTCGCCGCTGTAGGTCTCGCTGGCCCAGCCGTCGGTGCCGCGGAACACGACGATGTCGCCCGGGGTGATGTCGGTGAAGTTGTAGGTGACCTTGTCGACGAGCACGCGGTCGTTGTTGCAGCCGGTGCAGCCGTGCAGCGTCGTCTCCATCGAGCCCGACGGGATGACATAGACCTTCGCGAGGAAGGTCTGGATGAGGACCGTCAGCAGGATGGCGACCCCGGCCAGGAGCAGGATCTCCTTCCAGAACGCCGTCTTGGGCTTCTCCTCGCCCGCCGCGGCCGCGGCGGAGCCGCGCCCGGTCAGGGCGGCGATCCGGCCGCCGACGCCGACGGGGCCGCTGCGGCGCGCGGCGCGGCCACCGGTGGCGCGCTCCGGCTCGTCCGTCGCGTCCTGCGGGTCGGCGGGGATGTCGTCGGGGTCCTCTGCCGGTTCCGCCGGGGCGGCGGCCGGGCGACGGCGGCGCGGGGGCCGCGCCGGCGCGTCGGCGCCGGGGTACGGGACGGCGACGGTCCCGGGGTCGGCGTCGACGTCGTCGCCGACCGGGGCGGCGGCCGCGCGGGCGCGCCGCGGGTCGGCCTCCGGAGGCACCCGGCGACGCGTGGTCGCGGCGGCGTCGGGGTCCGGCGGGGCCGGGCGACGGGTGGTCGGGGCCCCGTCGGCGTCCGGTGGGACGGGACGGCGGGTCGTCGGTGCGGAACCGTCGACGGGCGGGCCGACGGGCCGGCGATCGGGGACACCACCGTCGGGGCGGGGCTCCGGGCGGGCGCCGTCGGAGTAGTCGGCGGACGGGCCGCGGACGGGCGGACGGCCGGAGACACGACCGCGCGGGTCGGGGCGGCCGTAGCCCTCGGTCGCGTACCCGTCGGGCCCGCGGCCCTCGGGCGCACGACCGTCCGCCGGGTAGCCGTCGACACCGTGGCCGCGGGGGGTGCGACCGTCGGGGGCGCCGGGCGCGGGACCGGAGGGGCCGAAGCCGGGGGCGGCGGGGGCCGAGCCGTTGCGCCGGGGCGCGTCGGGGCCGCGCAGGGGCGGTGCGGCGGACGGGTCGAACCCGGAGGCCCGGCGACCGGGCCTGCCGTCGGGGGCGGGCTGGTCGGGGCCCGGGCGGACGCCGTGACGTCCGGTGCCCTCGGGGCGCCCGGCCGGCGGCGCCGGATGACGGGGGTCCGGGGCCTGCTCCGGACGGCTGCCGGACGGCGGCCACGGCCTGCCGTTCGGTGCGGCGCCGGGCCCGGGGCCGTCGGGCCGGTTCAGCCGGGCCGCGTAGCGGGCCCGCAGCGTGTCCGGGCCCTCGGTGGCCGGGGCGGGCCGCTCCTCGGGGAGCGGGCCGCCCGCGTCGACGCCGTGCCGCCCGGAACGTCCGGCGGCGAGCTCGTCGAAACCGTTGCGGTAGCGACGCCCGCGGGGACGGGCCTCGTCGGCGCCGTCCTCCGGGCCCGCGTGCCGGGTACGGACCCCGCGCGGTGCGCCCTCGGGCTCACCGTCCGCGGAGCCGTCCCGGGCCGGCACTCCGTGCTGCAGCGCGGTGCCGAGCAGCCACTGCTGCTCGTCACCGTCCGGCTCACCACCGGCGGGCGGCGGGTCCTCGGGGGCCCGCCGCCGACCGGGGCGCTCGGGAACATCGCTGCCGCGATACCGCCGGGGGCGGGCCCGGCGGTCGTCGGGGAGCTCGGGGAAGGCCACGCGTCGAGATTACGTCACCGGTCCGTCACGACAGGGTGACGGTCAGGACGCGGTGGTCTCCCGGCGCTCCTTGATCTTCGCGGCCTTGCCGCGGAGGTCGCGGAGGTAGTACAGCTTCGCCCGGCGGACGTCGCCGCGGGTGGCGACCTCGATCTTCTCGATGTTCGGCGTGTGCACCGGGAAGGTGCGCTCGACGCCGACGCCGAACGAGATCTTGCGGACGGTGAAGGTCTCGCGGGCACCCGAGCCGTGGCGGCGGATGACGACGCCCTGGAAGATCTGGGTACGGGTGCGGTTGCCCTCGATGACCTTCACGTGCACCTTGAGGGTGTCCCCGGGCCGGAAGTTCGGGATGTCGGAGCGCAGGGTCTCCGCGTCCAGTGCGTCCAGGGTGTTCATGTCGACGGTCCGTCCTCGTGTGTCGTTCGTGCGGGTCGTGCGGTGCCGGTCCCGGGTCGATCCGGGATCGCGCCCGGGCCACGGGGCGGTCGTGCCGTACGGCGACGACGCTCCTCACGTGGCGGGCTCGGTACGGCCGGCGCCACCGGCGGGACCGGGGGCACACGTGACCGTCACCGGGCACCACACGCGGCGCTGGCAACCCGTCCATAGTGCCAGACGGGCAGATCGCTCCGGACACCCGGTGGTGCGAGGGCGTCCGGAGCGGCTCCGCGGGCCCGGTCGTACCGGACGGACCGGGCACCGCCGGTCGCCGGTGGAGGCCCGCCGGGCGACGGCGGAACGGCCCCCCGCGCCGGCCCCGGAGCCGGGCCGCGGACGCCCACCGGCGGGAACGCTCAGGTGGTGGGGGCGTCGGCGTCGTCGTCGGGGCGCCGGGCGGCGAGCACGGCGCGGTCGGCGGCGTCCAAGGCGTCCGGCCCGAGCGCGTCGAGCAGGTCGGGGCGCCGGTCCCGGGTCCGTTCCAGGGCCCGGTCGCGCCGCCAGCGGGCGATCGCGGCGTGGTTGCCGCCGCGGAGCACGTCCGGCACGGCCAGGTCCCGCCACACCTCGGGACGGGTGTAGGACGGGCCCTCCAGCAGCCCGTCGGAGAAGGAGTCCTCGGCGGCCGAGCGCGGGTTGCCCAGCACCCCGGGCAGCAGCCGGGCGACGGCCTCGACCATCACGAGCACGGCGACCTCCCCGCCGACGAGCACGTAGTCGCCGATCGACACCTCGTCGACGGTGGTGCCGCGGGCCCGGGCGTCGAGCAGCACGCGCTCGTCGATGCCCTCGTAGCGGCCGCAGGCGAAGACCAGCCGCTCCTCGGCCGCCCAGGCGTGCGCGGTGGCCTGGGTGAACGGCCGCCCTGCCGGGGTCGGGACGACCAGCCGGGCGGGCGGGTCGGGGGTGGCCAGCACGTCGTCGAGGGCCTCGCCCCACACCTGGGGGCGCATCACCATGCCCGGCCCGCCGCCGTACGGGGAGTCGTCGACGGCCTGGTGCACGTCGTGGGTCCAGTCCCGCAGGTCGTGCACGGCGACCTCGAGCAGCCCGCGGTCGATCGCCCGCCCCAGCAGTGCCTCGCGCAACGGCTGCAGGTAGGACGGGAAGATGGTGACGACGTCGATCCGCACGGCGCGGATCGTCGCAGGCGCCCGTCCCCCCGTGCAGAAGGAGGTCATGCGATGTCGGAGTCCTGGGCCGAGCCACTCTGGTCGACGGCGGCGCAGTGGAGCCTGCTGCCGCCGGTGCTGCTCGCCCTGCTCCTGACGACGGCGATCGGCCTGGAGCGCGAGGCCGGCGCGAAGAGCGCCGGTCTGCGCACGCACGTGCTGGTCGGCGTCGGCGCGGCGGTGTTCATGGTCATCTCGAAGTACGGCTTCGCCGACCTGCTCGCGACCGAGCACGTCGCGCTGGACCCGTCCCGGATCGCGGCCCAGATCGTGTCGGGGATCGGGTTCATCGGTGCCGGGCTGATCTTCGTCCGGCAGGACGTCGTGCGCGGGCTCACCACCGCGGCCACGATCTGGCTGGCCGCCGCGGTCGGGACGGCGTGCGGTGCGGGCCTGGCCCCGCTGGCCGTCCTGGCGACGGCGGCGCACTTCCTGGTGACCCGGGGCCTGCAGCCGGTCGCGCGGGTGGTGCGGCGGCACCGTCGCCGACCCCCGGTGCTGCGGATCCGCTACGACGACGGCTACGGCGTCCTGCGCGGGGTCCTGGAGCGCTGCACCGCGGCCGGGTTCTCGGTGGCGGGGGTGGCCGTGCACCGCGGCTCGGTGGCCGCCGACGGCGTCCGGGTCGCGGCGCTGACCCTGCGTCTCGACGGCCGGGGCGACCTGCCCGGCCTGGCCGCCGCGCTGTCGGAGACCGACGGGGTGCGCTCGGCGGAGACCCGGGTCGACCCGACCGAGGACCCGGACGACCCGGACCGCGCCGACGACTGAGCCGACGACTGAGCCGACGAGCGGGCCCGGCTCAGCCCGCCCGGCGGGGCCGCCGTCGCTCGGCGGCGCGCCGGGTCCCGTACAGCGTCATCCCGTGCCGGTCGAGCACCTGCGAGGCCGCGGTGTCCGGGTGCAGCAGCCCGAGCAGGACGTGCTCGGTCCCGATCGACCGGTCGCCGAGCCGGATCGCCTCGCGCAGCGCCAGCTCGAGGGCCTTCTTCGAGGACCGCGCGAACGGGATGTGCCCGGCCCACCACCGTCCGCGCCGCGGACGGTCGAGCGCGCCGGGCCCGAAGCCCGCCTCCACCGCGCTCCGGACGGCGTCGAGGTCGATGCCCAGGGTGGCGAGGGCGTCGGCGTCGCGATCGGGCACGCCGTCCGCCCGGTCGAGCTCCTCGACGACGGCGCGGGCGTCGATCCCGGCCGCGGCGAGGAGCTCCTCCCCCGGTGTGCCGGGGCTGCGCAGGATCCCGAGCAGCAGGTGCTCCGTCCCGATCCGCCCCGCGTGCCTCATCCGTGCGATCTCCTGGGCCAGGACGACGACCCTGCGGGCCTCGCCGGTGAACCGTTCGAACACGTGCGTCTCCCCTCTACACGCCGAGCCTGCGGTACTTCTTGTGCACCGCCTGCCGGCTGATCCGCAGTGCGTCGGCGATCTGCTGCCAGGACCAGCCCTGGTTGCGGGCGCTGGTGACCTGCAGCTCCTCCAGGGACTCCTGCAGCTCGCGCAGGGCCACCACCGCCCGCAGCCCCACGGCCGGGTCCGTGCTGGACGCCGCCGCGGCCACCGCCGTCGCATCGCTCATGACCGTCAACATAGGTTGACACTCCGAGAATGTCAACCCTGGTTGACACTGCGACCACGAGAACGGCCCGGCACCACAGGGTGCCGGGCCGGGATCAGTCCTCCGGGTCGAGCAGACCGTCGGGCGGGTCGAGGACCACGCGCCCACCCGCCACATCGACGGTGGGCACGATCGCCCCGACGAACGGGACGAGTACCTCGTGCCCGGCCGGCCGCCGGACGACCAGCAGGGACCCGCCGGGGCCGTGGACGACGTCGGTGACGGTGCCCGCCTCGGTCCCGTCGACCAGCTCGGCCCGCAGACCGGTCAGCTGGTGGACGTGGAACTCCTCCGGGTCCTCCGGCTCGGCGAGCGCGAAGGTCGACAGCCGGAGCTGGACCCCGCGCAGGGCCTCGGCGGCGTCGCGGTCGGCGACGCCCTCGAAGAGTACGAGCCAGCGGCCCGAGTGGGCGCGCGCACCGGTGACGGTGAGCGGCCCGGGGCCCGCGGCGCGGGGCCGGTGGCCCTGCAGGACGGCACCGGGCGCGAACCGCTCCGCCGGTGCGTCGGTGCGGGGCTCGACGACGACCTCGCCGCGCAGACCGTGCACACGTACGACGACGCCGACCAGGACCTGGCCGGCGTCGTCGGGTGCGGAGCTCGTCACCGGTCGGTGTCGACGACGTCGACGCGCACGCCGCGACCGCCCACACCACCGATGACGTTGCGCAGGGCGGTGGCGGTGCGGCCACCCCGGCCGATCACCTTGCCGAGGTCGTCGGGGTGCACCCGGACCTCGAGGATCCGACCACGACGACCGGTGACCAGGTCCACCCGGACGTCGTCGGGGTGGTCGACGATGCCGCGCACGAGGTGCTCGAGCGCGTCCGCCATGAGAGTCACGACTGGGTCGACTCGGTGGCCGGCTCGGCCGCGTCCTTGGTCGCGTCGGCGACGTCGTCGCTCTTCGTCGCGGCCTCGGCCGGGGCGGCGTCAGCGGTCTTGCCGACGCGGTCCCCACCCTTCTTCTTCGGGGTGGTGGCCGCGGTGGTCGGCTCCTCGTTCGCCGCCGCCAGCGCCTCGTTGAAGCGGGCCAGCTTGTCGACCTTCTCGACCTGCGGCTTCAGGGTGCCCTCGGTGCCCGGCAGACCCTTGAACTTCTGCCAGTCGCCGGTGATCTCGAGCAGGTTCTGCACCGACTCGGTCGGCTGCGCGCCGACACCCAGCCAGTACTGCGCACGGTCCGAGTCGATCTCGATCAGGCTCGGCTCGTTCTTCGGGTGGTACTTGCCGATCGTCTCGATGGCCCGGCCGTTGCGGCGCGTACGGGAGTCCGCGACGACGACGCGGTAGTACGGCTGACGGATCTTGCCCAGACGCATCAGCTTGATCTTGACGGCCACGCTGTGGTGCTCCTCGCGAATGTCGATTCGTGCTGCGATGAGTCAGCCGGCCTCGCGTGGGGTTACGGGCTCGCTCACTCGTAGGTGTCGGCCGTGGCAGGTAGAGGGCCGGCCACGGACCCGATCGGCCATTCTGCCAGACGTCGTTCAGACCGCGGGAAAGGCCCCGACCAGCATGAGGGCCAGGGCCAGCCCGGGCAGGAAGTTGTTGACCGCGTGCGCCACGATCCCGGCGGTGACGCGGCCGGTCAGCAGCCGTGCGACCCCCAGCGGCAGGGCGACGACGAACAGCAGCGGCGCGCGCAGGAACTCCAGGTGGGCCAGCGCGAACACCGCCGTGGTCAGCACGAACACGACCCACCGGTTGCCGACCCAGTGCGCGATGGCGTTCCACAGCAGGCCGCGGTAGACGATCTCCTCGCAGACCGGGGCGACCACCACGACGCCGACCATCACGGCCAGCGCGACCGGCCACGTCGTGCGGATGCCCTCGAAGGCGACGCCGACCGAGGTCGTCAGGTCCGGGCCGACCAGGTAGAGGTAGGCCAGCGCGGCCGGGATCGTCACGAACAGCCCGGCGACGCCGATCAGCAGCCCGATGCCGACGTCCTCCCAGCGGAACCGCAGGCCTAGGTCGGCCAGAGGCCCGCTGCCGAACACCCGGGTCCAGACGACGCAGGTGAGCGCGGCCAGGATCGTCGGGACGACGATCGCGAGCAGGACCTCCTGCGCGGAGTCGACCTCCCCCAGGCCCAGCGCCAGCAGGAACGACGAGCCGAGGAACACGATCTCGACGACCAGGAAGGCCAGCAGTCCGCGGAACGGTCGCGGCGGGGGCGGCGACGGCTCGATCCCGAACAGCCCGCGCCGGGGCGGCGGACCGTACGGCCCGCCAGGACCGTGGGGCGACGGACCACCCGGGCCGTACTGCCCGGGCCCGGTGGGGCCGTACTGCCCGGGCCCGGCGGAGCCGTACTGCCCGGGCCCGGCGGAGCCGTACTGCCCGGGCCCGGCGGAGCCGTACTGCGCCGGCCCGCCCTGCCACCCCGCCGGCGGCCACCCGGCGGGCGGCGGACCGGCGGGCGACGGACCGGCGGCGGACGGGGTGGAGCCGGCCGGGTCGTCGGCGGAGGCTCCGGGCGGTCCCGGCGGCGAACCGGGCGAACTGCTCATGCCCCCGTTGATACCCGACGTCCGCGGATCAGGACCACCGACGGGGCCCGCAGCACGCCGAGATCCCCCCGCGGGTCGCGGTCGTACACGACCAGGTCGGCCGGCGCACCGGGCAGCGGACCCGCCGGGCGGCCCAGCCAGGACCGCGCGGCCCAGCTCGCGGCGCCGATCGGGTCCGGGTGCCCGGCGCGGGCCAGCTCGGCGATCTCGTCGGCGATGCGGCCGTGCCGGATGCCGCCGCCGGCGTCGGTGCCCGCGTAGACCGGGACCCCGGCCTCGATCGCGCGCCCGACGGTCTCCCAGGCGTGGGCGTGCAGGTCGCGCATGTGGGCGGCGTAGCGGGGGTAGCGCGTCGCCTTCTCGGCGATCCCGGGGAAGGTCTCGACGTTGATCAGGGTCGGCACCAGGGCGGTGCCACGGGCGGCCATCTCCTCGATGAGCTCGTCGGAGAGCCCGGTGCCGTGCTCGATGCAGTCGATCCCGGCCCGGATCAGCCCGGGCAGCGCCTCGGTGCCGAAGACGTGCGCGGTGACGCGGGCGCCGGCCCCGTGCGCCGCGTCGACGGCCTCGGCGAGCACCTCGTCCGGCCAGAGCGGGGCGAGGTCGGCGTCGTCGGGGCCCGCCGCGCGGTCGATCCAGTCCCCCACGAGCTTCACCCAGCCGTCGCCGCGGGCGGCCTGGGCCCGGACCTCGTCGACGAGCAGGCGCGGGTCGTCGAGCTCGGCGGCGAGCCCGGGGATGTAGCGCTTCGGGCGGGCGACGTGCCGCCCGGCCCGGATGATCTCGGGCAGGTCCTCGCGGGCCTGCAGCGGCGAGGTGTCGACCGGGGACCCGCAGTCGCGCAGCAGCAGGGTGCCCGCGTCGCGGTCGGTGCGGGCCTGCGCCGCGCACTCCTCCAGGTCGGTGACCGGGCCGTCCGGGCCGAGCCCGACGTGGCAGTGCGCGTCGACCAGGCCGGGGACGATCCAGCCGTCGGTGACCAGGTCCTCCGCGCCGGGCAGCGGCTCCGGGCTGACCCGCCCGGAGCCGTCGACGTACAGGTCGGCGCCCGCGGCACCGTCGGGGCCCAGCAGCGTTCCGCGGAGCCGCCACCCCGCGGCCGGAAGATCGGTCATGGGTGGCGACCCTAGCTACTTCTTCTTCCCGAAGTTCAGCTTCGACGGGTCGAACCCGGGCGGCAGCTGGTCGAGGTTGCCCAGTCCGGGCGGGAGCTGCTGCAGGCTCGGCGGCAGGTTCGACAGGTCCGGCGCACCGGCCGCGGCACGGTTCGCGGGGTTGCCGCTGCGCCGGCCCTTCTTGGCCTGCCGGGCCTTGCGCGGGTTCTTCGGGACCTTCTTGGTCGCGCTGCGCCCGCCGCCGCCGAAGCCGAACTGGCCGGCCATCTGCTTCATCATCTTGCGGGCCTCGAAGAAGCGGTTGACCAGGTCGTTCACGTCGGAGACCGACACACCGGACCCGGTCGCGATGCGCTGGCGGCGCGACGCGTTGATGATCTTCGGGTCCTCCCGCTCGGCGGGGGTCATACCGCGGATGATGGCCTGCAGGCGGTCGATCTGACGGTCGTCGACCTGCTCGAGCGCGGCCTTCGCCTGCCCGGAGTTCATCCCCGGGAGCATGTTCAGGATGTTGCCGATCGGCCCCATCTTGCGCAGCTGCAGCATCTGCTGGAGGAAGTCCTCCAGGGACAGCTCACCGGAGCTGATCTTCGCGGCGGCGGCCGCGGACTGCTCGGCGTCGAAGACCTGCTCGGCCTGCTCGATGAGGGTGAGCAGGTCGCCCATCCCGAGGATGCGCGAGGACATCCGGTCGGGGTGGAAGACGTCGAAGTCCTCGAGCTTCTCGCCGTTGGAGGCGAAGAGGATCGGCTGGCCGGTGACCTCGCGGACGCTCAGCGCGGCACCACCGCGGGCGTCGCCGTCGAGCTTGGTGAGCACGACACCGGTGAAGCCGACGCCGTCGCGGAACGCCTCGGCCGTGGCCACGGCGTCCTGACCGATCATCGCGTCGACGACGAACAGGACCTCGTCGGGCTGCACCGCGTCCCGGATGTCGGACGCCTGGCGCATCAGCTCCTCGTCGACGCCGAGACGGCCCGCGGTGTCGACGACGACCACGTCGTACTGCTTGTCGCGGGCGTGCGCGATGCCGTCGCGGGCGACGCCGACCGGGTCGCCGGGGCCCTCGGGGAGCTCGCCGGAGCCGGTGGCCCCGGGGTGCGGCGCGTAGGTCGGGACGCCGGCGCGCTCTCCGACGATCTGCAGCTGGTTGACCGCGTTGGGACGCTGCAGGTCACAGGCCACGAGCAGCGGGGTGTGCCCCTGCCCCCGGAGCCAGCGCGCGAGCTTGCCGGCCAGGGTCGTCTTACCGGCACCCTGCAGACCCGCCAGCATGATGACCGTCGGCGGTTCCTTGGCCAGGTGCAGCCGCCGCGTCTCGCCGCCGAGGATCGCGACGAGCTCCTCGTTGACGATCTTGACGACCTGCTGGGCCGGGTTCAGGGCCTGGGAGACCTCCGTCCCCTTGGCCCGGTCCTTGATACGCGTGATGAACCCGCGCACCACCGGCAGGGCGACGTCCGCCTCCAGCAGCGCGATCCGGATCTCGCGCGCGGTGGCGTCGATGTCGGCGTCGGAGAGCCGGCCCTTGCCGCGCAGGTCGCGCAGCGTGGATCCGAGCCGCTCGGAGAGGGAGTCGAACACCCTTACCAGCCTACTTGGCCAGCGCCAGTCCCCCACGGGCACCGGAGCGATCGGTGCGACGGACCGAGGACCAGCCGGTCTCGGTGCCCGCCCGCAGGGCGTCGGCGGTGTCCCGGGCGCGCCGCGCGTGCGCCGCGAACGGCCGCGACCGGACCACCCGTCCGCGGGCGTGCTGGCCGTCGAGTGCCTGGTCGGGGGCGGTGTCGAGCCACAGCAGGTGCGGTGCGCGGCCGCCGAGGCGGGCCAGCGCGCGGACCGCGGCGCGCACCCGGGGCGCGGTCGCGGGCAGGTGGACCACGACGGTGTCCGCGGGGCCGAGGGCCGCGGTGACCACCGACGCCCGGTGGGTCAGGTGGGTCAGCCACCGGTAGGCCGGGTACGGCGTCGCGGCGGGGAGCAGCCGTGCGAGCACGGCCCGGGTGGCCCCGGAGTCGAGGACCCGGGTGCCCGCCGGGGCGTCGAGCCCGGCGAGCAGCGTGGACTTGCCCGCCCCCGGCAGGCCCGCGACCAGCAGCAGCGACCGTCCCGGCAGGACGACGACCAGCGGCGCCGCCGGGCCGTCGTCGGACGGAGGGCCGGGGCGAACGGGCACGCCGGTGCCGTCGGGATCGGTGCGGCGGTGCTCGGTGGGGCGGTGCTCGGTGGGGCGGTGCTCGGTGTCGCGGGTCGGCGGGACGGCGCCGGTCGGCACGGCACGGGCGGTGGTCATGTGTGGTGAAACGGTCCGGTCGCCCGGATCGTTCCGATCACCCGGTGTGTCCGGCCCGCCGCGGACCGTCCCCGGCCCGGTCCGCCAGGCCGCGAGACGCACGTTCCCGCCCTCCGCGGGGCGCGAACGCGCTGATCAACGCCCCGGTGCGGGTGGGGCGGGCGCCGGGTGGGCCGGGGCGGCGGGGCCGGTGACGATCACCCGGTCGGCCGCAGGGCTACAGGGCGTCGGTGCCGCGCTCCCCGGTGCGGACGCGGACGACGTTCTCCACCGGGACGACCCAGACCTTGCCGTCGCCGATCCGGCCGGTGTGCGCGGCGTCGACGACCGCCTGCACGACCCGGTCGGCCTGCTCGTCGTCGACGACGACCTCGACCTTGACCTTCGGGACGAAGTCGACCGAGTACTCCGCGCCCCGGTAGACCTCGGTGTGGCCCTTCTGGCGGCCGAAGCCCTGGACCTCCGAGGTCGTCAGGCCCAGCACCCCGAGCCCCTCGAGCGCGTCCTTGACGTCGCCCAGGACGAACGGCTTGACGATCGCGGTCACCAGCTTCATCGGTCCCCCTCCTCGGTGATCCGCCCGGCCGGCCCGCGGCCCGCCGTGCGCATCGTGCTGAACTCGTACGCGGTCTCGGCGTGCTCGGCCTCGTCGATGCCGCCGTGCTCGTCGTCGGGGGCGGCGCGGAAGCCGATCGTCCGCGACACCACCCAGGCGATCAGCGCCGTCATCCCGAACGCCCAGACCGCCGCGACCAGCACCGACAGGGCCTGCCTGCCGAGCTGGGCGGGGCCGCCGCCGTAGAACAGGCCGTCGGCGCCCGCCGGGTTGACCGCGTCGGTCGCGACGAGACCCAGCATCAGCATGCCGATGACTCCGCCGATCCCGTGGATCGCGACGACGTCGAGCGAGTCGTCGTAACCGAACCGGTACTTCAACCGGATCGCGAGCTGGCACAGCAGCCCCGCGAGCACGCCGATCGCCAGGGCGCCCCAGGTGTCGACGTAGCCGCAGGCCGGGGTGATCGCGACCAGCCCGGCGACGGCGGCCGAGGCGGCCCCCAGGCTGGTCGGACGGCCGTCGAGCCGGTCCTCCAGGAGCAGCCACGCGACGACGGCGGCGGACGCGGCGGTCATCGTGGTGACGAAGGCGTTGGCCGCGGTGGCCCCGGCGGCGAGCGCGGACCCGGCGTTGAACCCGAACCAGCCGAACCACAGCAGGCCCGCCCCGAGCAGCACCAGCGGCAGGTTGTGCGGGCGCATCGGCTCACGCGGCCAGCCACGGCGGGCGCCGAGGACCAGCGCGAGCGCGAGCGCCGAGGCGCCGGAGTTCACCTCGACCGCGGCGCCGCCCGCGAAGTCGAGGGCGCCGACGGTGTTGACCAGCCAGCCGCCACGCTGCGACACCGCTCCGTCGACGGCGAAGGTCCAGTGCGCCAGCGGGATGTAGACCACGACCACCCAGACCGCGACGAACAGCGTCCACGCCCGGAACCGGGCCCGGTCGGCGACGGCGCCGGACACCAGTGCCCCGGTGATCACGGCGAACATCAGCTGGAACATCGCGAACGCCTGCACCGGCACGTCGCCGACCAGCGCGTCCGGGTCGGTGATCCCGGCCAGCTCGAACCCGCCGATCACCCCGCCGTGCGAGTCACCGAAGGCCAGCGAGAACCCGAACACGACCCAGACGAGCCCGATCACGCCGAGGCAGACGATGCTCATCATCATCATGTTGAGCACGCTCTTGGCACGGACCATGCCGCCGTAGAACAGCGCCAGACCCGGGGTCATGAGCATGACCAGGGAGGCACAGCCGAGCAGGTAGGCGGTGTTCCCGGTGTCCACGTCGACACTCCTCGTCGCACGCCGCACCGGGCGGGCCCGCACCGGCGACGAGCATGATCGTCGCCGGGCCGCCGCTGTTGCAAGGCGACACGACCTGCGTCACGTCGTCGGTCGGGCCTCCCCGCGCCCGGCGGCCACCGTGAGGACCGCCTTCTCGATCTCGCTGCGGGCCGACAGGTCCGGGGACCCGCCGATGCCGAAGGAGTCGACGACCGAGGCGCCGAGGGTCTCGACCCGGGCCCAGACGAGGTCGACCCCGGTCCGTTCGAGCGCGGCGGTGACGTGGTGGAGCAGCCCGATGCGGTCGGTGCCGCGCAGCTCCAGCACGACCGCGCCGGTGGCCTCGTCGTCGAACCACAGCACCCGCGGCGGGGCGGTCCGTTCCACCTCCGGCGTCGACGGCGCGTAGTCGCGTTCCTTGCGGGCCAGCGCCTGCACCAGGTCCAGCGACCCGGCGCGCACCCGCACCAGGTCGGAGCGGACCAGCGCCGGGTCGGGCAGGCCGCCGAACCGCGGGGTCACCGCGAACGTCTCGACCGCGACCCCGTCGGACACGTTCACGTCGGCGGTGTGCACCTGCAGCGAGTGCAGGGCGAGCACCCCGGCGACGGCCGACAGCACCCCGCGCCCGTCCGGCAGCGCGACGGTGACCGACGCGACGTCGCCGTCGCCCGCGAAGCGGACCTGCGGCTCCCCCGCCACCGTGACGGCGTCGACCATCTCCCGGTGGGCCGGGTCCGGCGGGCCGGGCTCGACGAACGGACGGCCGTCGAGCGCGGACAGGCAGCGCCCGGCCAGCCCCTGGATCAGGGTGCGCCGCCACGGGCTCCAGACGCCGGGCCCGGTGCCGAGCGAGTCGGCCTCGGCCAGCGCGCCGAGCAGCTCGAGGAGCAGCGCCACGTCGGCGTCGCCCCGGCCGGTCGGGGCGACCGCCTCGCGCAGCGTCTCGAGCACCCGCGACACCGTCGCCGGGTCCTCCGGGTCGCGACGGGTCGCGGTGTGCGGCAGCAGCAGGTGGTGACGCACCATCGCCGCGAGCAGCACGAGGTCGCCCTCGCGCAGCCCGAGCCGCTCGCCGATCTGGCGGACCAGCGACTCCCCCACCACCGAGTGGTCACCGCCGCGGCCCTTGCCGATGTCGTGCAGCAGCGCGCCGACCAGCAGCAGGTCCGGGCGCGCGACCCGGGTGGTGAGCCGGGCGGCCTCGGCACAGACCTCGACGAGGTGGCGGTCGACGGTCCAGACGTGCGTGCGGTCCCGGGGCGGCAGGTCGCGGACGGCGCCCCACTCGGGGAACAGCCGCCCCCACAGCCCGGTGCGGTCCAGCGACTCGATCACCGCGACGGCGGCCTTGCCGGTCCCGAGCAGGGCGAGCAGCTCGGCCAGCGCGGTCCGCGGCCACGGTGCGCGCAGCTCCGGGGCGGTGTCGGCGAGCCGGGACAGAGTGCCCGCGGAGATCGGCAGCCCGGTGCGGGCGGCGGTGGCGGCGACCCGCAGCACCAGGGCCGGGTCCTTCGCCGCGGACGCGTCGCGGGCGAGCCCGACCTCCCCCGCGTGCTCGACGACGCCGGAGTCCAGCGGCCTGCGCACCGGCGGGCGGCGGAGCGCGGCGAGCCCCCGGCGGGGCAGCGCGTTGCGGGCCTGGCGCAGCCCGACCTCGGCCGCGAAGGCGACCGCGCGGGCCGCACCCGACAGGGCGCGGGCCAGGTCGAAACGGTCCCCGACGTCGAGGATCGTGGCGATGTCGTCGGCCTCCTGGGCGCGCAGGACGTCGCGGGCCCGGCCGGAGAGCCGGTGCAGCTCGGTGCGCACGTCCAGCAGCAGCGCACGGGCGGCGACGACGTCGGGCCCCGGCCGGTCGACGAGCTGGGCGGTGGCCAGGGCGTCGAGCAGCTGCACGTCCCGCAGGCCGCCGTGGCCGTTCTTCAGGTCCGGCTCGATGCGGTGGGCGACGTCGCCGTTGCGCCGCCAGCGGTCGGTGGTGGTGTCGACGATCTCGTCGAAGCGGCTGCGCATCCCGGCCCGCCAGGCCGCGCGGACGGCGTCGCGGACCTTCGCGGTGAGCGTCGCGTCCCCGGCGACGTGCCGCAGCTCCAGCAGCCCGAGGGCCGCCCGCAGGTCGGTCGCCGCGATCTGCACGGCCTGTCCGGGGGTGCGCACCGAGTGGTCGAGCCCGATCCCGGCGTCCCAGAGCGGGTACCAGAGCTTCTCCGCGAGCGCGTCGACGTCGGTCCGGCCGTCGTGCAGGAGCACGAGGTCGAGGTCGGACCAGGGGCACAGCTCGCGCCGGCCGAGCGCACCGACGGCCGCCAGCGCCGTCCCGCTGCCCTCACCGCCGACCCCGAGTGCCGCGCACCGGGAGGAGAGCCAGAAGTCGTGCAGGTCGACCAGCGCGGCCCGCAACGCCTCCGGGCCGTGGTGGTGCCGGCCGTTGGATTCCAGGAGGACCGATTTCGCCTTGACCAGGTCCGCCGCTTCGCCCGACCCGAGGACCGTCATCGCCCCGCGCCACCCGCTTCCTGTTCGTTCGAGTAGTCGACCGCATGCATGCCGTGATGTCCGATTCCAGTCCGGACGGCGGACGGCCCGCCGCACTCCGGGAAGGGAGCACGACGGGCCGTCGCGAGGGACCGTCGGTCAGATGGCGTCGGCGCCGCGTTCTCCGGTACGGACGCGGACCACGGTCTCGACCGGGGTCACCCAGACCTTCCCGTCACCGATCTTGCCGGTGCGGGCGGCCTCGACGACCGCGTCGACGACCTTGTCCTGCAGCGCGTCGTCGACCACGACCTCGACGCGGACCTTCGGCACGAAGTCGACCGAGTACTCCGCGCCCCGGTAGACCTCGGTGTGGCCCTTCTGGCGGCCGTAGCCCTGGACCTCGCTGATGGTCAGACCGAGCACGCCGATCTGCTCCAGGGCGCCCTTGACGTCCTCCAGGACGAACGGCTTGACGATGGCGGTCACGAGCTTCACGGGTCAGACCTCCTGCTTCGCGACGGGGGTGGCCTTCGCCTCGGTGGCCGGCTTCGGCGAGGAGCCGAGACCGCTGCCGCCGCGCAGGCCGGAGAACTCGTAGCCGGTCTCGGCGTGCTCCGCCTCGTCGATGCCGGCCTGCTCGGCCTCGTCCTCGACGCGCAGGCCCAGGGTGGCCTTGACGATGAAGGCGATGATCGCGGTCACGATGCCGCAGTAGACCAGCGTGGCGAGCGCGGCCACGGCCTGGCGCCAGAGCTGGTCGACGCCGCCGCCGTAGAACAGACCGTTGGTCTCGTCGGGGGCGATGTCGGTGGCGAAGAACCCGATGGCCAGGGTGCCCCAGAGGCCGGCGACGAGGTGGACGCCGACGACGTCGAACGAGTCGTCGTAGCCGAGCTTGTACTTCCAGCCGACCGCGTAGGCCGACAGCGCACCGGCGAGGACACCGATGGCGAGCGCGCCCAGCGGGGAGACCGAGGCGCAGGCCGGGGTGATCGCGACCAGACCCGCGACGATGCCGGAGGCGGCGCCGAGCGAGGTGGCCTTGCCGTAGCGGATCTTCTCGATCAGCAGCCAGCCGAGGATGGCGGCGGCGGTGGCGGCGATGGTGTTGGTGAAGGCGTAGGCGGCGGCCCAGTCGGCGGCACCGGACGACCCGGCGTTGAAGCCGAACCAGCCGAACCAGAGCAGACCGGCGCCGAGCATGACCATGGTGAGGTTGTGCGGGCGCATGGCCTCACGCGGCCAGCCGCGGCGCTTGCCCAGGATGATGCAGAGGACCAGGGCGGCCATACCGGCGTTGATGTGGACGGCGGTACCACCGGCGAAGTCGAGCGCGCCCAGCGAGGTGGCGATCCAGCCCTGCTCCAGGTCGAAGACCCAGTGCGCGATCGGGAAGTAGACCAGGACGGCCCACAGGCCGGAGAAGAGCATCCACGCGCCGAACTTCATGCGGTCGGCGGCGGCACCGGCGATCAGCGCGACCGTCAGGATCGCGAACATCGCCTGGAAGCTGACGAAGGCCAGCTGCGGCAGCGTCTCGGCGGCCTGGTCGTTCGCCAGGATCGCGGTGAGGCCGAAGTAGGCGAACGGGTCGCCCAGCAGGCCGCCGCCGAGGTCCGGGCCGAAGGTCATCGAGTAGCCGAACAGGATCCAGAGGACTCCGACGAGGCCCAGCGAGCTGAAGCACATCATCATCATGTTCAGCACGCTCTTGGACCGGGCCTGGCCGCCGTAGAACAGCGCGACCCCCGGTGTCATGAGCAGTACGAGCGCGGCGCTCGCCAGGATCCAGGCGGTGTCGCCGCCGTTGAGGGCCTCTGCAGGCACTGTTCCTCCCATGTCCGTCCATCTGGCTGACTGGGGAGGAAGAATGGTGATCGCGTGTTTCGCATTCGGCGCCTGTCCGTTTCGTAACGGTTAACAGGCAGCCGCGACGGATGACGGTTGGGTTACCCAACCGGATCCGGAGGATCGACGGTCATCCGGATGGTCCGGTTCGTGACATGGCGCACGGTGCGGGCCGTCCGCGACGGCCCGCACCGTGACCTCAGTCGAGCAGTGCCTCGACGAACGCGGTGGGCTCGAACGGGGCCAGGTCGTCGGGGCCCTCACCGAGCCCGACGAGCTTGACCGGCACCCCCAGCTCGCGCTGCACGCGGAACACGATGCCGCCCTTGGCGGTGCCGTCGAGCTTGGTGAGCACCACCCCGGTGACGTCCACGACCTCACCGAACACCCGCGCCTGGGTCAGCCCGTTCTGGCCGGTGGTGGCGTCGAGGACGAGCAGGACCTCGTCGACCCGGGCCTGCTTCTCGACGACGCGCTTGACCTTGCCCAGCTCGTCCATCAGGCCGGTCTTGGTGTGCAGCCGGCCCGCGGTGTCGAGCAGGACGGCGTCGACCCCGTCGTCGGTGCCGCGCTTGACGGCGTCGAAGGCGACCGAGGCCGGGTCGGCGCCCTCGGGCCCGCGGACGACACCCGCACCGGAGCGCTCGCCCCAGGTGACGAGCTGCTCGGCGGCGGCGGCCCGGAAGGTGTCGGCCGCGCCGAGGGTCACCCGGTGCCCGCCCGCGACCAGCACCCGCGCGAGCTTGCCGGTGGTGGTGGTCTTGCCGGTGCCGTTGACGCCGACGACCAGCAGCACCGCGGGCCGCCCGTCGTGCGGCAGCGCGTGCACCGAGCGGTCCTGGCCGGTGCCGAGGGCCTCGACGAGCACGTCGCGCAGTGCGGCGCGGGCCTGCTCGGCGGTGCGGACGCCGCGGGTCGCGATCTGCTCGCGCAGCTTCTCGACGATCTCGGCGGTCGTCTCGGGGCCGAGGTCGGCCTGCAGCAGGGTGGCCTCGACGTCCTCCCAGGACTCCTCGTCGAGGTCGCCGGCGCCGAGCAGGCCCAGCAGGCTCTGGCCGAGCCCGGAGCGCGAGCGCGACAGCCGCCCGCGCAACCGGCCGATCCGGCCCTCGGCCGGGGCGATCTCCTCGGTGGGCGCGCCCGGGGCGACCGGCGCCTGCGGGTCCACCGTCGCCGGACGCGCGACCGGCTCGGTCGGGGCGCTCGGTGCGAGCTCCGGGCGTGCGACCGGCTCGGTCGGGGCACTCGCGGCGGGTGCGGCGGGCGGGGCCGGGATCTGCTCGGTGGTGCCGCCGTCGGGCGTCGCCACGGTCCCGGCGTCCCCGGAGGGGCCCTCGGGGCGGCGGAGCTGGCGGGTGGCCGGGTCCTTGCTGGCCTCGGCCGTGTCGATGACGCGGGCGTCCGGGGTGCCGGTGACGGTCCCGGTCTGCTCGGTGGGGACGGTCGGGCTGCTGGGCGGCGCGGTCGACGGGACCGGCGGGGCGGTGCTGACCGGGATGCCCCCGGGCGGGGTGCGGGCCTCGGTCGCCCCGTCGACGACGGGTGTGCCGCCGGGCGGGGTCCGGACCTCGTCGGCGGTCGGCGCGTCGGCGGCCTCGGCGGGCGGCCCAGCGCGGCGGGGGTGGCGGGGCCGGTGTGGCGGCGGTCGGGGCGTCGTCGCCGGGGGCGCGCGGGCGCTCGGGCGCGGTGGCCGTCCCGGAGGAGAACGCGAACCCGCCCCCGGCCTGGTAGCTGCCGCCGGTGCGCGGTGGCTCGTCCGTACCGGTCCCGAGCTCGCGCTGCTGCTCGTCGGACCGCAGGCTGATGCGCCGTCGGCGGGCGATCACCAGCCCGGCGACGACGGCGATCAGCAACACCGCCACGACGATCGCGACGACGATCCAGAGGGTCTGCGTGGTCACAACGCCACCCTGCCACGCCCGGCCGGCCCGCCGTGCAGGACGGGCCGGTCAGCCGGTCAGGAGGCGGGGCGCAGGCGCTGGGAGATGACCTGGGTGATGCCGTCGCCGCGCATCGAGACACCGTAGAGGGCGTCGGCGACCTCCATCGTCGGCTTCTGATGGGTGATGACGATGAGCTGGCTGGTGGTGCGCAGCTCCTCCATCAGCGAGATGAGCCGGCGCAGGTTGACGTCGTCGAGGGCGGCCTCGATCTCGTCGAGAACGTAGAACGGCGAGGGCCGGGCCCGGAAGATCGCGACGAGCAGCGCCATCGCGGTCAGTGAGCGCTCCCCGCCGGACAGCAGCGAGAGCCGCTTGACCTTCTTGCCCGGCGGGCGGGCCTCGACCTCGATGCCGGTGGTGAGCATGTCGTCGGGGTCGGTGAGCACGAGCCTGCCGTCGCCTCCGGGGAACAGCGTCGCGAACACGGTCTCGAACTCGGCGGCGACGTCGTGGTAGGCGGTGGTGAAGACCTCGAGGATCTTGTCGTCGACCTCGCGGACGACGGTGAGCAGGTCACGCCGGGTGTTCTTCAGGTCCTCGAGCTGGGTGGACAGGAACTTGTAGCGCTCCTCCAGCGCCGCGAACTCCTCCAGCGCGAGCGGGTTGACCTTGCCGAGCAGCGACAGGTCCTTCTCGGCCCGCTTGAGGCGGCGCTCCTGGGTGGGCCGGTCGAACGGGACCGGCGGCGGCGCGGAGACCTGCTCGCCGCGCTCGCGTGCGGCCTCGTACTCGGCGGTCTCGGCGGCCGACGGCGGCACCGGGACCTCGGGCCCGTACTCGGCGACGAGGTCGTCGACGCCGATGCCGTGGTCACCCAGGATCTTCTCGGTCAGCTGCTCCAGGCGCATCCGGGTCTGCTGGCGCACCATCTCGTCGCGGTGGACGGCGTCGGTGAGCTTCTCCAGCAGCGCGGTGAGCTTCGTCGTGGTGTCGCGGGCCTCGGTGTGGGCCCGCTCGCGTTCGGCGCGGGCGGCCTGGATCTCGTCGCGCTCGGCGGCCGCGGCGGCCAGGGAGCGTTCGATCCGCCCGGCGGCGACGTGCCCGGCGTCGACGACGAGCCGGGCGACCTCGGAGGCCCGCTCCCGTTCCGCGGCCGCGGCGGCGGCCCGGGACCGGGCGAGGCGCTCACCGTGCGCCTGGCGGCGCAGGGTCTCGGCGCGCCCGGCGATGGCGCGGGCCCGCTCCTCGGCGGTGCGCAGCGCGAGACGGCACTCGACCTCATCGGAGCGGACCTGTTCGACCCGCTCGGCGGCCTCGTCACGCAGCTCGGTGTCGGGCTCGTCGTCGACCGGGGCGTCGGAGGCCAGCGACAGCTGGTGCTCGGCGGCCTCCAGCTCGATCAGTGAGTCCGACCGCCGCCGTTCGACGGTGTCGCGGCGGTCGCGCAGCCGCTCGGCCTCGGCGCGGGCGGAGGTGACGACCTGTTCGAGCCGCCCGAGCTGGGCGGCGGCGGCCGAGCGGCGCCGGTCGGCGTCGGCGACGGCGGCGCGGGCCGCGGTCAGGTCGGCCCCGCGGGCGGTCTCCTCGGCGCGGGCACCCTCGCAGGTGGGGCGCAGCGACTCCAGCTCGGCGTCGACGGCGTCGCGGGCGGTGACCGCGTCGTCGACGGCGGCCTGCAGCTGCAGCGCGCCCTCCCCGGCACCGGTGCCGCCGCGGGCGGCGTGCGCGGTGAGCAGGTCCCCCTCGGTCGTGACCGCGGTCAGCCCCGGCCGGGCCCCGACGGCGGTGGCCGCCGCGTCCAGGCCGTCGACGACGACCACCCCGGCCAGCAGCTCCCCCAGCGCCGGGGCGAGCGCGGGCGGGGCGGTGACGAGCGCGGCCGCCCAGCGCCCGGCGGGCGGGGCGCCCTCGGGGACCGGGACCGGCACCCGCCCGGCGGAGCGGTCGGCCCCCGCGGCCCCGGCGCCGACGAGCAGCGCGGCCCGGCCCGCGTCACCACGGCGCAGGGACCGCAGCGCGTCGGCCGCGGACACCATGGAGGCGACGGCGACGCCTTCGGCGAGCTCGCCCAGCGCCGCGGCGACCGCGGCCCGCCCGGACGGCTCGACCTCGACGAGCTCGGCGACGGCGCCGAGCACCCCGTCGTCGCCGGAGTCGAGCAGGGCGCCGGTGCCGTCACGGCGGACCAGGCCGACCTGTAGGGCGTCGACCCGGGCGCGCCAGTGCGCGCGGCGCTGCTCGGCGTCGCGTTCGGCGGCGACCAGCTCGGCGACCCGCTCGGCCGCGCTGCGGTGCGCGGCCTCGGCCTGCTCGACCCGGGCGGCGAGCGCGTCGGCGTCCGCGTCGTCCCCGGACACGCCGAGGGACTCCCGCGCGGTCTCCAGCTCGGCCTCGGCCTCGGCGGTGCGGGCGCCCGCCTCGGCGAGCGCCTCGGACAGCCGCTCGATCTCCTCCGCGGTCGCGGCGACGCCGGAGCGCAGCGCGTCGGCCTTCCCGGCGAGGGTGGCGATCCCCGCGCGACGGTCGGCGATGGCACGCACGGCGGCCAGGTGCTCGCGTTCGGCGGCGGCGAGGGTCCGCTCGCGCTCGGCCTTCTCGGTGACGGCCTCGTCGAGCAGGCGCCGGGCGTCGGCGACGGCGGCCACCAGCTCGTCCTCCTGCTCGGCGACCGCGTCGGCCTCGGCCTCGGTCTCGTCCGGGTCGCGGCCGGGGGTGCGCCCCGCCTCGGCCGAGGAGGTGAGGTGGCGGACGCGTTCCTCGGCGAGGCGCACGGTGCCGCGCAGCCGCTCGGCCAGTGCGGAGAGCTGGTACCAGGTGTCCTGGGCGACCTGCAGCCGCGGCGCGTCCGCGGCGAGCGCGGTCTCCAGCTCGTCCTGTCGTCCGCGGGCGACGTCGAGCTGCTCCTCGACCTCGGCGCGGCGGCGCCGGGCCTGCTCCTGGGACGCCTCCTCCCGCAGGGTCTCCTCGGACAGGGTCACGTAGTCGTCGGCGGCCAGGCGGAGCCGGGCGTCGCGCAGCTCGGTCTGCACGGCCTGGGCGCGGCGGGCGATCTCGGCCTGGCGGCCCAGCGGCTTGAGCTGGCGGCGCAGCTCGGCGGTGAGGTCGGTGAGCCGGGTGAGGTTGGCCTGCATCGCGTCGAGCTTGCGGAGGGCCTTCTCCTTGCGCTTGCGGTGCTTGAGGACCCCGGCGGCCTCCTCGATGTAGGAGCGGCGGTCCTCCGGCTTGGACTGCAGCACCCCGTCGAGCTGGCCCTGCCCGACGATGACGTGCATCTCCCGGCCGATGCCCGAGTCGCTGAGCAGCTCCTGCACGTCGAGCAGCCGGGCGCGGGAGCCGTTGATCTCGTACTCGCCGGCGCCGTCGCGGAACATCCGGCGGGTCACCGAGACCTCGGAGTAGTCGATCGGCAGGGCGCCGTCGGAGTTGTCGATGGTGAGGGTGACCTCGGCGCGGCCCAGCGCCGCCCGGCCGGACGTGCCCGCGAAGATCACGTCCTCCATCTTGCCGCCGCGCAGCGCCTTGGCGCCCTGCTCGCCGAGCACCCAGCTGATCGCGTCGACGACGTTGGACTTGCCCGAGCCGTTCGGCCCGACGACGCAGGTGATCCCGGGCTCCAGGCGCAGCGTGGTGGCCGAGGCGAAGGACTTGAAGCCCTTCATCGTCAGCGTCTTGAGGTGCACGGGCGGGGATCTCCAGGTGCGCGGGGGCGACCAGGGTAGCCGGGCGGGCCGCCGTGCCCGACGGCCCGCCCGCGCACCCTCAGGTGGTGGGGGCGGAGGCGTTGACCAGCCAGCGGACGCCGAAACGGTCGGTGAGCTGGCCGAACTCGTCTCCCCACATCTGCTTCTCCATCGGGACGTCGACGACGCCGCCCTCGGCGAGCCCGGCGAAGAAGCCACGCAGCTTGTCCGGGTCGTCGCCGGACAGGCTGACCGAGATGCCCGACGGCGGCCCCACCGGGCGCTGCGGGTCACCGTCGGAGGCCATCAGGGCGAAGCCGTCGGGGGTGCCGAGGTAGGCGTGCATGACGCCGTCCGGCGGGGGGACGGGGCCCTCGGCGCCCATGTCGCCGAAGGTCATGACCTGCAGCTCTCCGCCGAGCACGGAGCGGTAGAACTCCATCGCCTCCCGCGCCCGGTTCTCGAAGTGCAGGTAGGGGTTCATCTGGACGGGCATCGCGACCTCCCGGTGTCGGTGTGGGCACAGGTGTAGACCCCCGCACCGACGGAACTGAGCGGTCAGGCCTCGACGAACCCGGAGAATGCGCCGGACGGCTCAGCCCACTGCTCCGACACCGACGTCACCCGCCCCGGGGTGTCCCCGCCGCGCAGCAGGTCCAGCAGACGGTCACAGGCGGAGCGGTCACCCTCCGCGGTCACCGCGACCCGGCCGTCGGACAGGTTGCGGGCCTGGCCGACGAGGCCGAGCTCGAGCGCCCGCGACCGCGTCCACCAGCGGAAACCGACGCCCTGCACCTCCCCCTGGACCCATGCGATCAGCCGAACGGTCGAATCCGTGTTGCCACTCACAGTGCTGATACGTTACGCGGCCGTGACCCGACGACGCACACCGCGCGCCGCGAGCGCCGTGCTCGGCGGGGTGGGGGCCGGCGCCGTGCTGGCCATGGCCGCCCCGCTCGCCGCACCGGCGCTCACGGCAGTGGGCTCGCCCGACGCCGAACGGCCCGGTGGACCGGTCTCCGACACCCGGCCGCTCCGGGCGGTCGGCGCCGCCTACGCGACGACGGCCCCGGCCGGTGACGGCGCCCCGGTCGACGGCGCCGCGCTCGTCCGCGGTGCGCTCGCCGCCGCCCCGGCCGACCCGGGTTCCTCCGCCCGGACCGCGCTCGACGCGCTCTCCGCGCACGAGGCGGCCACCGCCGCGGCCGCCACCGCCGAGCCCGTCACCGGCCGCGCCTCCGGGCCGGGCCCCGCGGCCCGGCCGGCGGTCCCGTCGGCGAGGGGCGCGGTGGCCGGGTTGTCCGGCGAGCTCGCCCGGGTCGTGGAGCTGACCAACGCCGAGCGGGCCGCCGCGGGCTGCGGTGCGCTGCGGGCCGACCCGCGGATCAGCGCGGCCGCCCAGGGCCACAGCGAGGACATGGCCGCCCAGGGCTACTTCGCCCACGACAGCCGCGACGGCCGGGACTTCGCCGACCGCATCACCGCGGCGGGCTACGGCTCCCCCGGTGCGGAGAACATCGCGATGGGCCAGCCGGACGCGGCGACCGTCGTGCAGGACTGGATGGAGTCCCCCGGGCACCGGAAGAACATCCTGGACTGCTCGCTGACCACGATCGGCGTCGGGCTGGCCGACGGGTACTGGACCCAGGACTTCGGCCGCTGAGGCCTGCTCAGTCGTCGAACCGGTACCCCATCCCCGCCTCGGTGATCAGGTACTTCGGCCGCGACGGCACCGGCTCCAGCTTGCGGCGCAGCTGGGCGAGGTAGACCCGCAGGTAGTGGGTCTCGGTGCCGTACTGCGGGCCCCAGACCTCGCGCAGCAGCCGCTTCTGCTCGACGAGCTTGCCGCGGTGGCGCACCAGCAGCTCCAGGATCCCCCACTCGGTCGGGGTCAGGTGCACCTCGGCGCCGTCGGTGCGTGCGACCGTCTTGGCGGCCAGGTCGACGGTGAAGTCCGCGGTGGTCACGACGGCCTCGCCGTCGACGGTCGACACGGCGGCGCGGCGCACCGCGGCCCGGAGCCGGGCCAGCAGCTCGGACATCCCGAACGGCTTGGTGACGTAGTCGTCGGCGCCGGCGTCGAGCGCCCGGACCTTGTCGGTGGAGTCGGTGCGCGCGGACAGGACGATCACCGGCACCGTGCTCCAGCCGCGCAGCCCCTCGACGACCTCGGTGCCGTCGAGGTCGGGCAGCCCCAGGTCGAGGACGACGACGTCCGGATGCCCGTCCGCGGCCGCCCGCAGCGCGGCCGAGCCGTCGGCGGCGACGAGCACCGTGTAGCCGTGCGCGGTGAGGTTGATCCGCAGCGCCCGCAGGATCTGCGGGTCGTCGTCGACGACGAGCACCCGCACCCCGTTCGCGGCGCCGCGCGCGGGCGCGTTCACGACGCCACCACGACGGCCGCGGCGGGCAGCGACACGACGACGGTGAGGCCCCCGCCGGGCGTGTCCTCGGCGGTGAGCTCTCCGTCCATCACCGCGGTCAGCCCGCGGGCGACCGACAGTCCCAGCCCGAGCCCGGCCACGGCGTCGCGGTCGCCGAGCCGCTGGAACGCCGCGAACAGCGCGTCCCGCTCGCGGGGAGCCACCCCGCGGCCGTGGTCGACCACCCGCAGCTCCACCCGGTCGGCGTAGGCGCTGGCCCGCAACACGACCTCGGACCCGCCGCCGTGGCGCAGGGCATTGTCCACGACGTTGGCGACGACCCGGTCCAGGAGCCCGGCGTCGGCGAGCACGTCGGGCACGTCCTCGCCGATCTCCAGCCGGACCCGGTCGGCGCCCTCCAGGCCGAGCAACGCGGTCGCGGCGACCTCGTCGTAGCCGACCGGGGCGAGCAGCGGGGTCACCGCGCCCGCGGCGAGCCGCGAGGAGTCGAGCAGGTTGTCCACCAGCGCGGTGAGCCGGTCCGCGGACTCCTCGACGGTGGCGAGCAGCTCGGCGCGGTCGGCGTCGTCGAGGGGCAGGTGCTCGTCGCGCAGGCTGCCCGCGGCCGCCTTGATCGAGGTCAGCGGGCTACGGAGGTCGTGCCCGACGGCCGACAGCAGCGCCCCGCGGGTCTCGTTGGCCGCCGCGCGCCGCTCGGCGTCGGCGGCGCCGGCCTCGGCACGCTGCCCGCGCAGCGCCAGCAGCGCCTGCCCGCCGACGACCTCCAGCAGCCTGCGATCCGCGGCGGCGAGGGTACGGCCGGTCCCGACCAGGTGCAGCCCCTCGGCGACGACGACGTCGACGTCGGCCTGGTCGGGCCGCGCGCAGTCCCCGGCGTCGCCGGTGCAGGCGACCCGGCGCCACACCCGGTCCTCGCCGCGTTCGAGCAGCGCGACCGACCGCAGCGCCCACCTCTCGCGGACCTTGTCCAGCAGCCGCGGCAACGGGTCGGAGCGGGTCAGCACGGTCCGCGCGAACGACGCCAGCAGCGCCGCCTCCGCCCGGGCCCGCGCGGCCTGCTCGGCGCGCCGCGCCGCCCGGTCGACGACCAGCGCGACGAGCACACCGACCAGCAGCATCGTCGCGACGGTGAGGACGTTGCCCGGGTCGGCGATGACCAGGGAGTACAGCGGCAGGGAGAGGAAGAAGTTCAGCAGCAGCCCGCCGAGCAGGGCGGCGAGCAGGGCCGGGCCGAGCCCGCCGGCGAGAGCGGCGAGCACGGTGGCGAGGAAGTAGAGGACGACGTCGGTGGACAGGTCCACCCACGGTGACAGGACGACGCCCAGCACCGTCGCGACGGCCGGGCCCGCGACGGCGACGACCCAGCCGAGCGCCTGGCGGGACGCGGGCAGAGCGGTGCGCAGTCGCGGCAGGCGCAGCGCACGACCGGCCTCACGGTGGGTGACCATGTGCACGTCGATCGGCCCGGACTCCTGCACGACGCGCGCGCCGATGCCCGGGTCGAACACCCGCGCCAGGCGCGAGCGACGCGACGTGCCGAGCACCACCTGGGTGGCGTTGGTGCCGCGGGCGAAGTCGAGCAGGGCGTCCCCGACCGACTCGCCGACGACGGTGTGGAACGACGCACCGACGCCCTCGGCCATCCGGCGCACCCGGTCGGCGGCGCCGACCTGGCCGCCGGACAGGCCGTCGCCGCGCAGCACGTGCACGGCCATCAGGTCCGCGCCGCCGGACCGTTTCGCGATCCGCGCCGCGCGCCGCAGCACCGTCTCCGACTCCCGTCCGCCGGTCAGCGCGACGACGACGCGCTCGCGGGTCTCCCAGATCTCGTCCACCTGCTTCTCGCTGCGGTAGCGGCGCAGCGCGGTGTCCACCTCGTCGGCGATCCACAGCAGGGCCAGCTCGCGCAGCGCGACCAGGTTGGGGACCCGGAAGTAGTGGGCGAGGGCGGCGTCGACCCTCTCCGCGGCGTAGATGTTGCCGTGGGCGAGTCTGCGGCGTAGCGCCTCCGGGGTGATGTCGACGATCTCGATCTGCTCGGCGGCGCGCACGACGTCGTCGGGCACGGTCTCCTGCTGCCGGGCCCCGGTGATCGTCGCGACGACGTCGCCGAGCGACTCCAGGTGCTGCACGTTGACCGTGGAGATGACGTCGATGCCCGCGGCGAGCAGCTCCTGCACGTCCTGCCAGCGCTTGGCGTTGCGCGAGCCGGGCGCGTTGGTGTGGGCCAGCTCGTCGACCAGCGCGACCTGAGGGCGGCGCGCCAGGACGGCGTCGAGGTCCATCTCCTCCAGCCGGGTGCCGTGGTGCTCCACGACCCGGCGCGGGACGACCTCCAGCCCGTCGAGCAGCGCGGCGGTGCGGTCGCGGCCGTGGGTCTCCACGACACCGACGACGACGTCGGTGCCGCGCCCGAGGCGGCGGTGGGCCTCGCCGAGCATGGCGAAGGTCTTGCCGACCCCGGGCGCAGCGCCGAGATGGATGCGGAGCTCACCCCTCATCCGGCCATTGTCGGCCCTGCTCACCCGCGCGCGTCCCGCACGGACAGGTTGAGTTCGGTGACGTTCACCCGCGGCTCCCCGAGGAACCCGAGGCTGCGCCCGGACGTCGCGGCGGCGACGAGCTCGCCGACGCGCGCGACGGGCAGTCCGGTGACCCGCGCGACGCGGCGCACCTGCAGGGCCGCGTACTCCGGGCTGATGTCCGGGTCGAGCCCGGACGCCGACGCGGTCACCGCGTCGGCCGGGACCGCCTGCGGCGCGACGCCCTCGCGGGCGGCGATCACCGCGCGGCGCTGCTGCACGGCGGCCAGCAGCCCGTCGTCGAAGCCGCCCTTGTTCGACCCGCCGGAGGTGGCGGTGTCGGCCGGGCCGAGACCGTCCTCGGCCTCCGCCGACGCCGCGGGCCGGGTGTGGAAGAACGGGTCGGCGGACGGGTCGGGCGCGACCGGGTCGATCCCGAGCAGCGACGACCCGGTGCCGCCCGGCAGCACCGAGCCCTCGGCCCGGGCCTCCAGGCCCGGGATCCGGGCGACGCCCCAGATCGCGAGCGGGTAGACGATCCCGCACAGGACCGTCATGACGAGGAGCACGCGCAGACCGGTGGCGGTCTGGCGGCGCAGGGTGGTGAGCATCAGATCCCCGGGACGAGACGGACGAGCAGGTCGATGAACGCGATCCCGGCGAACGGGGTGACGACCCCGCCGAGGCCGTAGACGAGCAGGTTGCGGCGCAGCAGCGACGCCGCCGACGACGGCCGGTACCGCACCCCGCGCAGGGCGAGCGGGATCAGCGCGACGATCACCAGCGCGTTGAAGATCACCGCGGAGAGGATCGCGGACTCCGGCGTCGCCAGGCCCATGACGTTGAGCAGCCCCAGCGACGGGTACAGCGCGACGAACATCGCGGGCAGGATCGCGAAGTACTTCGCCAGGTCGTTGGCGACGGAGAACGTCGTCAGCGCGCCGCGGGTGATCAGCAGCTGCTTGCCGATCTCGACGATCTCGATGAGCTTGGTCGGGTCGGAGTCCAGGTCCACCATGTTCCCGGCCTCCTTGGCGGCGGAGGTGCCGGTGTTCATGGCGACGCCGACGTCGGCCTGGGCGAGCGCGGGCGCGTCGTTGGTGCCGTCGCCGGTCATCGCGACCAGCCGACCGCCCTCCTGCTCGCGGCGGATGTAGGCGAGCTTGTCCTCCGGTGTGGCCTCGGCGATGTGGTCGTCGACGCCGGCCCGGGCGGCGATCGCGGCCGCGGTGCGCGGGTTGTCGCCGGTGACCATCACCGTGCGGATGCCCATCGTGCGCAGCTCGGCGAAGCGCTCGGCCATGCCGGGCTTGACGACGTCGGACAGCTCGATGACGCCGAGCACGCGGGCACCGCGCCCGTCCGGGGCGTCGGCGGCCGCGACGACCAGCGGGGTCCCGCCGGCGTCGGACACGGTCTCGACGATGCGGTCGACCTCGGCCCGGTCGGCGGCCTGAGCCCACTCCAGGACCGCGGCCGCGGCGCCCTTGCGGACGACCTCGCCGTCGAGGTCGATACCCGACATCCGGGTCTGCGCGGTGAACGGCACGAACTCCGCGACGGCCTCCGCGGCGTCGGCCTCGGGGGCGAGCCCGTGCTCGGACGCGCAGAGCTCGACGATGCTGCGACCCTCGGGCGTCTGGTCGGCCAGGCTCGACAACCGGGCCGCGCGGGCGAGCTCGTCGGTCCCCGTGCCGCCCACGCCGTGCAGCGCCGTGGCGCGACGGTTGCCGAAGGTGATGGTGCCGGTCTTGTCGAGCAGCAGCGTGTCGACGTCACCGGCGGCCTCGACGGCGCGGCCGGAGGTGGCGAGCACGTTGCGCTGCACCAGCCGGTCCATGCCGGCGATGCCGATCGCGGACAGCAGCGCGCCGATGGTGGTCGGGATCAGGCAGACCAGCAGCGCGGTGAGCACGAGCAGCGGGACCTGCGTGCCGGCGTAGGCGCTCATCGGGGCGATCGCGACGACCGCGAGCAGGAAGATGATCGTCAGGGCCGAGAGCAGGATCGTCAGGGCGATCTCGTTCGGCGTCTTCTGCCGGGCCGCGCCCTCGACGAGCGCGATCATCCGGTCGACGAAGGACTCCCCGGGCCGGGTGGTGATGCGCACGACGATCCGGTCCGACAGCACCGTGGTGCCGCCGGTGACGGCGCAGCGGTCGCCGCCGGCCTCCCGGATGACGGGCGCGGACTCGCCGGTGATCGCGGACTCGTCGACCGAGGCGATGCCGTGGACGACATCGCCGTCGCCGGGGATCGTCTCCCCCGCCTCGACGACGACGAGGTCGCCGAGGCGCAGCTGCGCGCCGGGGACCTGCTCCTCGGCGGCGTCGCGGTCGGCGGGCGAGTCGGTGACCAGCCTGCGGGCGACGGTGTCGCGCTGGGTGGCGCGCAGCGAGGCGGCCTGGGCCTTGCCGCGCCCCTCGGCGACGGCCTCGGCGAGGTTGGCGAACAGCACGGTGAACCACAGCCACACCGCGACGAGCACCGCGAACACGCTCGGGTCCGCGACGGCGAGCACCGTGACCAGCACGGACCCGACCCAGACGACGAACATGACCGGGTTGCGGGCCTGCACGCGCGGATCGAGCTTGCGCAGCGCCTCGGGCAGCGCCGCCAGCAGCTGGCGTGGGGCGAAGGCCCCTCCGGCGACGGGCGCGGGCGCCGGGCCGGACGTCTGCGGCCCGGTGGGTCGCTCGGTGGACACGGACACGGTCTCCTCCGGTCGAGGGGTCCCCCCACCGCCGTCCGCTCCGAGGGTCACTTTCGTAGCGCTGTAAGCCACGAAGGTTCCCCTGGGGGCACCGCCGGAGGCGGACGACGGGGTCGGGGTCGGGGTGGGGGGCGGGGGCGGGGTGGGGCGCCGGCTCACGAGAGGGCCTCGGCGATCGGGCCGAGCGCGAGCGCCGGGAAGAAGGTCAGCGCGGACACGAGCAGGACGGTGCCGCCGACCAGGCCGGCGAACAGCGGGCCGTCGGTCGGGAGCGTCCCCGCCCCGGCCGGGACGCGGCGCTGGCGGGCCAGGGCACCCGCCAGCGCGAGGACGGCGAGGATCGGCACGAAGCGCCCGAAGAGCGTCGCCGTCCCCAGCCCGGCCTGGAACAAGTCGCTGGTCACGGTGATCCCGGCGAACGCCGAGCCGTTGTTGTTGGCGGCCGAGGCCCAGGCGTAGAGGACCTCGGAGAAGCCGTGCGCCCCGTCGTTGTTCAGGGCGTCGGCGGTGCCCGGCAGGGCGATCGCCAGACCGGCCCCCAGCAGCACGAACGCCGGCATGACCAGGATCGACACCGCGGCGTAGGTGATCTCGCGGCGTCCGAGCTTCTTGCCGAGGTACTCCGGGGTCCGGCCGACCATCAGTCCGGCGAGGAACACCGCGATGACGGCGAGCACGAGCAGGCCGTAGAGGCCCGCTCCGACCCCGCCGGGGGCGACCTCGCCGAGCAGCATGTTCAGCAGCGCCACTCCGCCGGCGGCGCCGGAGTAGCTGTCGTGCATCGAGTTGACCGCGCCGGTGGACGTCCCGGTCGTCGACACCGCGAACAGGACCGAGCCGGGGATGCCGAAGCGCACCTCCTTGCCCTCCAGCGCACCACCTGCGGCGAGCGCGGCGGGGCCGTTGGGGTGGGTCTCGGCGAGCCAGGCGGCGGCGAGCATGAGCGCCCACAGGCCGCCCATGACCGACAGCAGGACGACGCCCTGGCGGACCCGGCCGACCATGACCCCGAAGGTCCGGGTCAGCGCGACCGGGATCACCAGCAGCAGGAAGATCTCCAGCAGGTTCGCGACCGGGCCCGGGTTCTCGAACGGGTGCGCGGAGTTCGCGTTGAAGATCCCGCCGCCGTTGGTGCCGAGCTCCTTGATCGCCTCCTGCGACGCGGCCGGGGCCAGCGGGAGGGTGTGCACCGAGCCGTCCACGGCGGTGATCTCCACCCCGGAGCGCAGGGACTGCACGACGCCGGTCGCGACGAGGGCGACGGCGGCGACGACGGCGACCGGCAGCAGGATCCGGGTGACGCCGCGGGTGAGGTCGACCCAGAAGTTGCCGATGCGGCCGTCGTCGTCGCCGCGGGAGACGAACCCGCGGATCAGCGCGACCGCGACCGCCATGCCGACGGCGGCGGACACGACGTTCTGCACGGTCAGGCCGGCCATCTGCACGGTGTGACCGAGCACCTGCTCGGGCACGTAGGACTGCCAGTTCGTGTTGGTCACGAACGACACCGCGGTGTTGAACGCCATCGCGGGCGACACCGAGGTGGCGCCGTCGGTGCCGCGGCCGAACCCGAGCGGGAGGAAGGCCTGCAGCCGCTGCATCAGGTAGAGCAGCGCGATCGAGACGAACGAGAAGCCCAGCACACCCGCGGCGTAGGTCGTCCAGCGCTGCGGGGACGCGGCGTCGATCCGGCAGACCCGGTAGACGAACCGCTCGATCCGCCAGTGCCGGGTGTCGGTGTAGACCCGCGCCATCCAGTCGCCCAGCGGCTTCCAGGTCACGGCGAGCAGCGCCACCAGCGCCGCCGCCTGCGCGAGCCCCGCCATCAGAACCGCTCCGGGCGGAGCAGCGCGATCACCAGGTAGACCAGCAGGGCCAGGGCGAGCACACCCCCGGCGATGTTCGCGATCACAGCTTCTCCATCCCGCGCAGGGTGAGCGCGAGGACGGCGAAGGACGCCACCAGCAACGCGGTGTAGGCCAGGTCGGCCACGGGACTCTCCTCGGTCGTGCCCACCCGCCGGCATGTCCGGCGGGCTGCGGGGATCGTGCGCCGCACCGGGGGTCGTGCCCGCGGCGATGACGGCGGATTGACGCCCACCGGGGCGCGCGTTGACGCGTTCTTGACGCCCGGTGGTGGCCATCACGTCCCCCGGACGGGCGGTCGGTCTCAGGAACCCGTCAACACACGCGCGTGACGACGCCAACACCGCGTCAGGGGCCGGGCCGGTCCGCCGCCGGGGGCGCACGCTCCCGCGCATGCTGCAGCGCCGCCCCGCCCGTCCGGTCCCGCCGCCCCTGCCCGGGGGCGCCGGGTTCGTCGCCGCGATCGCCACCGGCGTCGCCGCGGGGCTCGCCGCCGGTGCCGCGGGGGCCGCCGGTGCCGGGCCCGGCCTCGTCGCCGCGGTCGCGGTCGCCGTCGCGGTGGTGGGGACGGCGGCGCTCGCCGTCGCGACGACGGCGGCCGGTGCGCTGGCCGCCGCGGCGGTCTGCTGGGGGTTCGCCGACGGCTTCGGGCTGCACCGCCTCGCCGAGCTGCACACCGGCGCGCGGGACCTGGAGCTCCTGGCCGGGCTGCCGGCGACCGCGCTGGTGGCCCACCTCCTCGTCCCGGCGGTTGCGCGGCACAGCGCTGGTTACCCTGCTCGGTGACGGCCCGGGCACCCGCCCGGCCGGCCCGGCGGGGAGGTCTGTGCATGTCGGTGATCGACAACGCGGTCTACGTCGACGGCAAGCGGGCGGCGGCGCCCGACTCCGTCGACAGCGCGGTCGAGGCGCTGCAGGGCTGCCGTGCCGACCACGGCGGCGAGGCACCCGCGTTCTGCTGGATCGGCATGCTGCGGCCGGGCGTCGACGAGATCCACCAGGTCGCGGCGGAGTTCGGGCTGCACGCGCTGGCGATCGAGGACACCGTCAACGCCCACCAGCGCCCCAAGCTGGAGCGCTACGGCAGCACCGAGTTCGTGGTGCTGCGCCCGGCCCGCTACGTCGACTCCGACGAGGTCGTCGAGATCGGCGAGGTGCACCTGTTCCTCGGACCGGACTTCGTCATCACCGTCCGGCACGCCGCCGAGCCGCAGCTCGGTGAGGTCCGCGACCGGCTGGAGAGCGACCCGGACCTGCTCTCGCACGGCCCGATGGCGGTGCTCTACGCGGTGCTGGACCGGGTCGTCGACGACTACTTCCCCGTCCTCGACGGCCTGCAGGACGACATCGACGAGATCGAGGTGCAGGTCTTCCGCGGCGACCCGAACGTGTCGCGGCGCATCTACCAGCTGACCCGGCAGGTCATCGCGTTCCAGCGGGCCGTCGAGCCGCTGCAGGAGATCTTCGTCGAGCTGCGGGCCCGGTTCGCCAAGTCCGGCGACGCCCCGGACCTGGAGCTGCGCCGGGCGATGCGCGACGTGATCGACCACGCCACGCGGGTGCGGGAGCGCGTCGAGGGGTTCCGCGACCTGCTCGGCAACATCCTGACGGTCAACTCGACCCTGGTCGCGCAGCGGCAGAACGAGGAGATGACCCGGCTCACCGAGGCGGGCTTCGCGCAGAACGAGCAGATGAAGCGGGTGTCGTCGTGGGCGGCGATCCTGTTCGCGCCGACCCTGATCGCCGGCATCTACGGCATGAACTTCGACGAGATGCCGGAGCTGCACTGGGCGCTGGGCTACCCGATGGCCATCGGGCTGATGCTGCTGCTCGGACTGGGGCTGTACCTGGCGTTCAAGCACAACGACTGGCTCTGAGGGTCGGGCGCCCACCCCCCGTGGACGCCCGGCCCCCCGGTTCAGCCGCCGGCTCCGGGCGTGGCCGGTGCCGGGGTCGCCCGCGGTGCGGTCGGCGGCGCCTGCGTACCCGGACGGGCCGCCGTGGTCTGCGGGATCGTCACGACCAGCGGCGGCGGGGGCACGGTCACGCACTCCCCCGACGACGGGTCGGTCGTGCGCACACCCTGCGGGTACGGCCCGGGCGCCGGGACGGTCGAGGTGGCCGCGGAGCCGTCGGTGGGGCAGTGACCGTCGTCGACGGCGAGCGGGCGGCCGTTCTCGTCGAACAGGTAGACCCCGGTCAGAGGCCTGCCGTTCGCGTCGAAGGGCCGCACGTCGGACACCGTGTTCCCGTCCAGGGTCAGCCCCGGCGGCGGCGAGTACGACGACACGTCGGTGGTGCGGTCCTGCCCCTGGGCCGGCACCCCGGCCACCAGCAGGCCCGCGGCCAGTGCGTTCAGCGGCACCACGGCCCACAGCAGCCGGCGGTCGACCGCGCTGCGGCGGCCGAGCAGCACCGACAGCGGCACCGCGGCGACGGCCAGGACGACGGTGATCAGCAGCCCGGCGGACCCGCCCCCGCCGAACACCCATCCGACGAGCCCGGCCGCGACCAGCCCGCGCAGCACCCACCAGCCGGGCTGGAGGGTCAGGACGAACCCGCCGACCCCGCCGTCGGCCCGGGTCCGAGCGATCCGCTCGCGCAGCGCCACCACCGACGGCAGCGCCGCGACCGACGGCTGTCCCGGCCCGTCGGTCCACACGGCGAGCACACCGGCCCCGGCGGCCAGGGCCGCGAGGAACATCGGGAACGACGCCGACGGCCCGACCTGCCACACGGCGGGACCCGCGAGGACCATCAGGCCGGTGGCGCCGAGGAGCGCGGCCACCGCGAACCACGCCCCGCCCGTGCGGGGGCGTCCGGCGGGCGCCTGCGGGGCCGGATAGCCCGCGGCCGCGCGCAGCTCCGCTGCGTAGGCCTCCGGCGTGCCGAGGCGCTCGCGGACCGCGGCCCGGTCGAAGCCGGGGCCCAGCTCGTCGGAGAGGTCGGCGAGGTGGCCCCGCGCGTCCTCGACGATCTCCTCGACCTCCGCCGGGGGCAGGTCGGACAGCGCCTCCCGCAACCCGAGCAGGTACTCGGTGCCGACCGGGTCGCCGATCCGGGTCGTGGCGGCGCCGTCGGGGCCGCCGGTGCCGTCGGTGCTCACGTGCCCACCAGGCCTTCCATCGTGGTGGCGAACGCGCGCCACCGGTCGGTCGTCTCCCGCAGCCGGGCCCGGCCCGGCTCGTTGATCGCGTAGTACTTGCGGTGCGGCCCCTCCTCGCTGGGGACGACGTAGGAGGTCAGCAGGCCCGCACCGTAGAGCCGGCGCAGCGTGCCGTAGACCGACGCGTCCCCCACCTCGCTGAGCCCGGCCGCGCGCAGCGCACGGACGACCTCGTAGCCGTAGCCGTCCCCGCGGTCGAGCACGGCGAGCACCGCGAGGTCGAGCACTCCCTTGAGCAGCTGACTGGTGTCCATCGCACCTCCTTGCGCACCGGAGAGTACTACGCAGTGCGCAGTAGTGCGCGCACCACTGCACCCCGTGCGTGTCAAGGTGCCGCCAGTGGTGGCACCGGCCCCGTCAGGGCGGCGTAGCGGGAACGGGCACGGAGGCGCCCGCGGGGTGACAACGGAGGAGCACGGCGCCCGCACCGGGCGCCCGCCACCAAGGAGTCATCCCGGTGACCCTCGCCGACCTGCTCCCCTCCCTCCGCCCGACGCTGGCCGCCCGCCTCGAGCCGGGCCTGTGGCCGCTCACGACCCGCGCCACCTCCGACGGCGCCCTGCAGATCGGCGGGGTCGACCTCGCCGGGCTCGCCGCCCGCTTCGGCACCCCGGTGCAGGTGCTCGACACCGCCGACGTCCGCGCCCGCTGCCGCGCCTACCGGGCCGCGCTGCCCGACGCCGAGATCGTCTACGCCGGCAAGGCGTTCCTCTGCCGCGGGATGGCCCGCCTGGTCGCCGACGAGGGCTGTTCGGTCGACGCCTGCTCCGGCGGTGAGGTCGCGGTGGCCGCGGCCGCGGGGCTGCCCGGCGACCGGATCGTGCTGCACGGCACCGTCAAGACCGACGAGGACCTCAAGGCGGCGTTCGCCGCGGGCGTCGGGCGGGTCGTGCTGGACTCGGCGGCGGAGGTCGACCGGATCGCCACGCTCGCGCCGCACCGGCAGAAGGTGCTGCTGCGGATCAGCCCGGACGTCGACGCCGGCACCCACCCGGGGCTCACGACCGGCACCGCGTCGTCGTGGTTCGGGATGCCGCCCGCCGAGGCGTGCGAGGTCGCCGGACGGGTGCTGGCCCGCCCCGAGCTGGAGCTGGCCGGGCTGCACTGCCACCTCGGCTCGCAGGTGCCGTCGGTGTCGCGCTACGAGCGCGCCGCGGTCCGGATGGTGGGTGTGATCGCGGCGCTGCGCGCGCGGTACGGGATCACCGTCGCCGAGCTGGATCTGGGCGGCGGCCACGCGGTCGGCTACGCCGAGGGCGAGCCCTGCCTGGCCCCGGCGACGTTCGGCCGGGCCGTGCGGGGCACCCTGGCCCGGACCTGCGCGGCGCACGGGATCGACGAGCCGCGGCTGCTGGTCGAGCCGGGACGCGCGGTCGTCGCCCGGGCCGGGGTGACGCTCTACCGGGTCGGCGCCGTGCAGCGCTGCGGCGACGGCCGCACCACCGTGCTGGTCGACGGCGGCATGAGCGACGACCCGCGCCCCGCCCTCTACGGCGCCCGCTACCCGGTCCGGCTCGTCGGGCGCGCCACCCGGGCGCCGCTGGAGACGGTCCGCGTGGCGGGGCGGCACTGCGAGTCCTCCGACGTGATCGCCGACGGCGTCCGGCTGCCCGCCGACGTCGCGCCCGGGGACCTGCTGGCGGTGCCGGTGTCCGGCGCGTACCACGCGTCGATGGCGTCGACCTACAACCAGGTCCCGCGCCCGCCGGTGATCGCCGTCGCCGCGGGGGCGTCGCTGCCGCTGCTGCGCCGCGACACCCCGGAGGACCTGCTGCGCCGCGACTGCTCCTGACCCCCGCGCCGCTCAGCGACGCGGCCGCGGCGCCGGCTGGCACCGCGGGCAGGTGAACGACGAGCGGTTCATGAACGCGTCCCGGCGGATCGGGGTGCCGCAGCGACGGCACGCCCGGTCCGCCCGGCCGTAGACGTTCAGGGAGCGGTCGAAGTAGCCCGAGGCGCCGTTGACGTTGACGTACAGCGCGTCGAAGGAGGTCCCGCCCTGGGCGAGCGCCTCGTGCATGACGGTCGTCGCGGCGTCGAGGACGGCGTGACCCTGGGCCCGGGTGAGCTTCCCGGTGGGCCGGGTGCCGTGCAGCCGGGCCCGCCACAGCGCCTCGTCGGCGTAGATGTTGCCGATCCCGGAGACGACGGTCTGGTCGAGCAGCGCACGCTTGACCTCGGTGCGACGGCGACGCAGCGCCGCGACGGCGTCGTCGGCCGAGAACGCCGGGTCCATCGGGTCGCGCGCGATGTGCGCGACCGGCTCGGGCACCAGGCCGCCGCCCGCGGCCGCGGCGAGCGGGTGCACCGACAGCCCGCCGAAGGTGCGCTGGTCGACGAAGCGGAGCTCGGGGCCGTCGTCGTCGAACCGGACGCGGACCCGCAGGTGCTTCTCGTCGGGCGCGTCCGGGGGCTCCACCAGCATCTGCCCGGACATGCCCAGGTGCGCGAGCAGTGCGTCGTCGCCGGTGCCCGCGGTGTCCAGCTCCAGCCAGAGGTACTTGCCGCGCCGCGCGGCCGCGGACAGCGTGCGCCCGGTCAGCCGGCCGGTGAAGTCGTCCGCGCCGGTCGGGTGCCGGCGTACCGCGCGCGGATGCAGCACCTCGACGCGGGCGATCCGCCGGTCCAGCACGTGGTCGGCGAGGCCGCGGCGGACGACCTCGACCTCGGGCAGTTCCGGCATCGACGGCTACCGCCCGGAGCCGGCACTCTCGTCGGACAGCGCGTGCCAGGCGATCTCGGCCGCCTTCTGCTCGGCCTCCTTCTTGGTGCGCCCCGCACCGCTGCCGAGGTCACGACCCCCGACGACGGCCGTCGCGGTGAACACCTTCAGGTGGTCCGGGCCCTCCTCGTCGATCCGGTACTCGGGCACGCCGTGCCCGCCGGCGGCGGTGAGCTCCTGCAGGCTGGTCTTCCAGTCCAGGCCCGCGCCGAGCAGCGGGGCACTGTGCAGCAGGTCCGCGAACAGCCGGTGGATCAGCTCGCGGGACGGCTCGAGGCCGTGCGCGAGGTACACCGCGCCGAGCAGCGCCTCGGTGGCGTCGGCCAGGATGCTGGCCTTCGACCGGCCACCGGTCAGCTCCTCACCGCGCCCCAGGTACAGGTACGCGCCGAGGCCGTGCGGCCCGTCGTCCGGCGTCGGCAGCGCCACCGCGACGGTGGCGAGCGCGTGCATGTTGACCACGCTCGCGCGCAGCTTCGCCAGCTGCCCCTCGGGCAGGTCCGGGTGGTCCCGGTAGAGCCGCTCGGTGATCACGATCGACAGCACCGAGTCGCCCAGGAACTCCAGGCGCTCGTTGGTCGGCAGACCGCCGTGCTCGTAGGCGTAGGACCGGTGGGTGAGCGCCAGCGTGAGCAGCGCCTCGTCCAGGTCCACACCGAGTGCGGACAGCAGAGGTGACCGGTCCGTCACCGGACCGGTCACGCTCTTGTCGCCCACTGCTGCGATCAGGCCGGGCTGGTGACCTGACGGCCGTCGTACTGCCCACAGGTCGGGCAGGCGATGTGCTGCAGCTTCGGCTCACGGCAGGCGCGGTTCGAGCAGGCGACCAGGGTCGGCGCAGTGGCCTTCCACTGCGACCGGCGCGCACGCGTGTTCGACCGCGACATCCGGCGCTTGGGAACGGCCATGATGACACTCCTCGGTACTTCGAACGATCAGGTCTGCCCACCGGGGAGCGGGCTCATGTGGAGCCGCCGCTCAGTCGGTGGAGGGCAGGCGCTCACGGAGCGCCGCCCAACGAGGATCCAGTGTCTCATGCCCGTGATCCGACGGGAGATCGGCCCACCTCTCGCCGCACTCGACGCACAGACCGGGGCAGTCCTCGCGGCACAGGGGCGCCATCGGGAGCTCGGTGACGATCGCGTCGCGCACGGTCTGGGTGAGGTCGATGCGCTCGTCGACCAGGCGCGGGATCTCGTCGGCGTCGGTGGTCTCCTCGGTGACCGAGTCCGGGTAGGCGAACAGCTCGCCGATCCGGACCTGCACGTCCTCACCGATCGGCTCCAGGCAGCGCGAGCACTCCCCCGCCAGCCGGGCATCGGCCGTGCCGGAGACGTAGACGCCCTCGGTCACCGACTCCAGGGACACGTCGAGCTCGACGTCGGACCCGCCGGGGACGGTGATCACCCCGGTCAGGCCGATCTCGGCGTCGCCCGACGGCGCGGGGACCGTACGGGCCACGGTGCGCTGGTTACCGGGGCGGCGGGCCAGCTCACGGGTGGAGAGGACCCAGGGGTTGTCGTCGGGACGGTTCTGGCTGCGCGCGGTGTTCATCTCGCGGACCAGCGTACGCGGCCCGTTCAGTCGCGTCGTCGCACGTCGAACGCGTCGGCGACCAGGGCGCCCAGCTCCAGGAACGCGTCCGCGGTCGCCGGGCGGAGCCGGGCCGGGTCGACCCGGCCGCCGGTGGCCAGGTGCGGGTCGTGCGGGACCTCGACGACGCCGCGCACCCGCTGGGCGAAGTGCTCGCGGATCCGCGCGGCGTCGACCTCGGCGCTGCGCCGGTCGCAGGACAGCACGACCACCGCGTCGCGGACGAGGTCGCCGTGGCCGTGTGCGACCAGCCAGTCCAGCGTCTTGCTGGCCCGGCCCGCGCCGTCGACGGTCGGGGCCCCGACCACGACGACCGAGTCGGCGCGCGCGAGGGTGCCCTGCATCGTGGAGTGCACCATCCCGGTGCCGGAGTCGGTGATGATGATGTTGAAGAAGCGGCCCAGGAGGTCGACCACGCGCTCGTACTCGTCGCGGGAGAACGCCTCACCCGAGGCGGGGTCCTGCTCCGAGGCCAGGACCTGCAGGCGCCCGGCGAGGCTGGTGTAGCGGGACACGTCGGTCCAGGTGCCGACCGAGTCCAGATCGTTCAGCAGCTCGCGGACGGTGATCCGGGAGTCGCCGGTGAGGCGGTCGGCGAGCGTCCCGGCGTCGGGGTTGGCGTCGAGGACGACGGCCCGGTCCCCGCGGTGCTCGGCCAGCGCCTGTCCGAGGCAGGCCGCGACCGTGGTCTTGCCGACGCCGCCCTTCACCGACATGACCGCCACCCGGTGCGCCCCGGCCAGCGGCGCGCGGACCCGGTTCAGCAGCCCGGAGCGGAGCTCCTCGGCGTCGCTCGGGCCGGGGTTCACACGGCCGCCGGTGACGTCGTAGAGGGCGCGCCGCCATCCGGTGCGCGGCCGGTCGGGCCGCGCGCGCAGCATGGCGTCCTCACGCAGGTCCGCCGCGGCCGCCCCGGGGGTCCCGCGCGGGGCCTCGGAGCGTGGGAGCTCGGGCCGCGGGGCGTCGGGAGCCGGGACCTCGGCCGGGGGCTGCGCCGGGTTCGTCACAGGGGGTCCTTCCAGCCGGTGCCCGTAGCGTGCCCACCAGGTCGTCGGGTCGGGTTCGGGCCGGCGTGCCATGCGCGGGAGGGTAGTACGGCGGGTGACCTGGATTCCTGCGTCCGGCGTATCCGACCACAGCGACTGCGCGTGGTGAAGCACCTTGTGTCGCAGCGGTACCCGTGATCACCCGGCCGCGCGGGCCGCCTGCCGGGTCGCGCCGGGCGTCTCGCCGAGCACCGCCCGGTAACGACGGGTGAAGTGGGCCTGGTCGGCGTAGCCGAGATCGGCGGCCAGCCCGGCCAGTGCGGTGCCCGGGTCGGTCCGGAGCACCGCGGCGGCGTGCTGCAGACGACGGCACTCGATCAGCCACAGCGGGGTCAGTCCGACGTGGCCGCGGACCAGGCGTTCCAGGGTCCGCGGTGCGACACCGACGAGCTCGGCGAGCTGGTCGGCGCGCAGGACGTCGGCGCGGGACTCGGCCAACGCGCAGGCCCGGTTGACCAGGCGTCCGGCGTCGGTGACCCGGTCCGCCAGCGGGGCGAGCCAGTCCCGCACCGTCGCGGCCGGGTCGCCACCCGCCACGGCCGCGGTGAGCTCCGCCACCGGCGCGCCGCGGACCTCCTCGGCGGTCCCGCGCAGCGCGGCGGGTGCGGTGGCTGTGAACAGCGGGGTCGCGCCGGGCCGCAGCAGGACGCCGACGACCCACGACCGCCCGGCCAGCTCCCGGACGTCGACGCCGGTGCGCGGCCCGTGCAGCGTCGCGGTGACCGGGTCGGTGACGAGGTTGAACGCCGGGTACTGCAGCACCCGCTGGCGCACCGTGCGCCCCGGCGGGACGTCCCAGCGGGCGGTCCACACCCACCGGACGAGGTCGTCGAGCCCGATGGGCACCCGGTCGAGCGCGACCTCGGGGGCACCCGGGTTCAGGTGTCCGCGCGACTCGACGGCCATCGACCAACCCCCTGTCGGCAATGTTCAATCCGCGCCGTCGCGGGGCGGGGAGGCTCGTCGTATGGAGCTCACGAGCAGCGTCACCGGCGCCCACACCACCGACGGCCGTCCGCACGGGGTCACCTCACTCACCCCGCACCTGGTGGCATCGCCCGCCCGCGCGGCGATCGAACTCTACTGCGCCGCCTTCGGGGCCCGGGTGCTCTCGGTCACCGAGATGGGCGGGATGGTCGGGCACGCCGAGCTGGAGCTGGCGGCCGGCCGGTTCACCGTCTCCGACGCGATGCCCGACTACGGCCTCGTCGCCGCCCCGGCGGGCGACCACCCGGTGTCGCTGTCGCTCGCGGTGTACGTACCCGACGTGGACGCGGCCGTCGCGACGCTGGTCGAGGCCGGGTCGACGGTGCGCGAGCCGGTCTCGACGTTCGTGTCCGGGGACCGGTTCGGCTCGGTCGTCGACCCGTACGGGGTGCGGTGGGCGGTGATGACCCGGGTGGAGGACCTGTCGCCGGAGGAGAGCGGGCGCCGGGTCGAGGAGTGGGCGGCGCAGCAGGGCTGAGGGCACGGCGGCCCGGACCGACCCCGTCGCCGGACGGTGTGCCGCGGGCCCTCCGGTCCCGGACGCCGATCCGGAACGCCTAGTCTCGGACGGTGATCCTCGCTGCTCCGCTGTCCGTCGTCCCGGCGACCTGAGACCGGTGCTCCGGCCCCGATCACTCCCGCTGGCCTTCGCCACGGCATCGGTGTCCTTCGTGGTGGTCTCCGCCGCGGCCGGGGTGCCGGCACCGCTCTACGTCGTCTACCAGCGGTCCTACGGCATCTCGACGGTCGCGCTCACCGGGGCGTTCGCCGTCTACGTCGTGCCGCTGCTGGTGGCCCTGCTGTGCTGCGGCAGCCTGTCCGACCACGTGGGCCGGCGCCGGGTGGCGGTGCCCGCGCTGATCGTCGGCGCGGTGGCGTGCCTGGTCCTCGCCACCGTCGACTCGTCCGCACCGTTGATCATCGGGCGGGCGGTCCAGGGGGTGTCGGTGGGGCTCGCGCTGGCCGCGCTCGGCGGCTACGTCGTCGACCTGGCGCCTCCGGCGCGTCCCGGGCTGGCCGGGGCGATCACGAGCGGCGCGCCGCCGGGCGGCATCGCGCTCGGCGCGCTCGCCTCCGGAGCCGCGGTGCAGCTCGCGCCGGACGGCGCACCCGTCCGGTCCTTCGTCGTCGCAGCGGGACTGCTCGTCGTGGCCGCCGCGGCGCTCGCCCTGCTGCCGGAGACCGCGGCCCGGCGGCCCGGGGCGCTGCGGTCGCTGCGGCCGGAGGTCCGGGTGCCCCGCGCCGCGCGCCGACTGTTCCCGATGGTGTGTGTCGTCGTCGCGGCGACCTACGTCCTCGGCGGGTTCACCCAGGCCCTGGCCCCGTCGCTCGCGGCCTCCGTACTGGGCCGCGACGACCTGTTCAGCGGCGCCCTGGCCGTCGCCGTCTACCACCTCGCGGGACCGGCGGCGGGGCTCGCGGCCGCCCGGCTGCCCGCCGCCCGCGCACTGACCGGCGGGGCCGTCGTGCTGGCGGCCGGCACCGCCGGGTTCGTCGGCGCGATCGCCCTCGGGAGCTTCGCCGCCTACCTCGTCGCCGCGGTCGCGGCCGGGGCCGGGTTCGGTGTCGCGTTCGCCGGCGCGATCCGGGTCCTGCTCGACCGGAGCCCGGAGGGCACGCGCGCCGGCACCCTCGCCGCGGTCTACCTGTACTGCTACCTCGCGGCCGCCGTGGCGAGCCTGCTCGCGGGGGCCGCGGTCGACGTGTGGGGCCTGGCGCCGGTGGCCTCGGTCCTGTGCGGCGTGGTCGTGGTGATGTCGGTCGTGGGCGCCGCCGGGGCCGCGCTCCGGCTCCGCCGCGCGGTGGACCCGGGGTGAGTGCCGCGCCGGCGCCCGGCCGGGACCGCCCGAGCCCCCGCGGCCCTCAGTCGATCAGGTCCATCCCGGTGCCGGTGCGGCCCGGCTCCGGGGGCCGTCCGCCGCCGTAGTTCGGGCCGTACTGGCCGCGCCAGATCTGGCTGCGCCCGCGCCCGACGACGCCGAGCGCGTTGTTCAGGGTGGTCTCCAGCTCGCCCAGGGTGGTGTCGACGTAGTCGTCGCACTCCCGGCGCAGCCGGTCGGCCTCGGCGTGTGCGCCGTCGACGATCCGGCCGGCCTCGGCGTGTGCGGAGCGGACGACCTCGGTCTGGGACACCAGCCGGGTCTGCTCGTTCTGCCCGTCGGCGATGAGCCGGTCGTGCGCGGCCCGGCCGGCGTGGCTCATCCGCTCGGCCTCGTCCCGGGCCCGGTCGGTGACCTCGGCGTACTGACGGCGGCCCTCGGCGACCACGCGCTCCGCCTCGTGGCGGGCCTCGGCCAGGGTGCGCCCGGCCTCCTCCTGCGCCTCGGCGACGAGCCGCTCGGCCTCGGTGCGCGCGTTCTGCAGCGTCTCCTCGGCCTCGGAGTTCGCCGCGGTCCGGGTCTCCTCCGCCTCGCGCTCCGCCTCGGACACGACGTCGTCGCGCCGGTCGAGCACGTCCTGGGCGTCGTCCATCTCGCCCGGGATCGCCTCGCGGACGTCGTCGAGGAGCTCCAGCACGTCGCCGCGCGGGACCACGCAGTTCGACGTCATCGGGACGCTGCGCGCCTCCTCGACGATCGTCACCAGCGCGTCCAGCGACTCGAAGACCCGGTACACGCGCCGGATCCTCTCACCGTCACGGGCGCGGACCCGTTATTGGGCGCCGCTCGCGCGTGTCAGGCGAGCCGGTCCAGCAGCCGGGAGTGCACGCTCGGCGGGAGGAACGCGGTGACGTCGCCGCCGCCGCGGGCGACCTCCTTGACCAGCGAGCTCGACACGTAGACCTGACCGGGCGCACCGGGGAGGAACAGCGTCTCGACCCCGGTCAGGTGCCGGTTCATGTGCGCCATCGGGAGCTCGTAGTCGTAGTCCGTCGCCCCGCGCAGGCCCTTGACCATCGCCTGGGCGCCGCGCTCGCGGCAGTAGTCGACGACGAGCCCCTGGAACGACTCGACCCGCACGCCCGGCAGGTCCGCGGTGATCTCGGTGAGCATCGCGACGCGCTCGTCGACGGAGAACAGCCCCTCCTTGCGGGGGTTCACCAGGATCGCGACGAACACCTCGTCGAACAGCGCCGCGGTGCGGGCGATGACGTCGAGGTGACCGACCGTCGGCGGGTCGTAGGAACCGGGGCAGACGGCGCGACGGACCTCGGGCATGGCCGGAACCTATCAGCCGGTGATCACCGGTCAGGCCCAGCTGCGGTCCAGCGACATGTGCAGCTCGTAGCGGTCACCGCGGTAGCGCGACACGGTGTACTCGACCGGCCGGTCGCCGGAGCTGGAGGTCCGGTCGAACACCAGGATCGGGTGCCCGGCGGGGATCCCGAGCAGGACCGCCGAGGCCTCGTCGGCCTGCTGGGCGGCGACGGTCTGCTCGGCGCGGTCGATGGGGAGCCGGTAGTGCTCCTGGAGGATCCCGTAGACCGAGCCGCTGAGGTCGTGGACGTCGAGGTCGGGGACCTGTTCGGCGTCGTACCAGGCGTCGTCGATCGACATCGGCACCCCGTCGGCGACCCGCAGCCGCCGCAGGTGCCAGCACCGGCCGTCGGGCCCCTGGCCGAGCGCGCGGACGGCCTCCGGCGGTCCGGCGGTGAGCGCGACCTCGAGGACGACCGTGGTCGGGGTCAGCCCGAGCCGGCGCATGTCGTCGTGGAAGGACGCGAGGTGCAGCCGGGAGCGCGCGGTGCGGGCGGCGACGTAGGTGCCCTTGCCGCGGACCCGGGTCAGCAACCCGTCGCGCTCCAGCTCGCCGACGGCGGCCCGCACCGTCACCCGGCTCACGCCGTGGTCCAGACACAGCCTGCGCTCGCTGGGGAAGGCGTCGCCGGGCGCGAAGTCCCGCGCGATCGTCTCCGCGAGCAGGACGCGGAGCTGCTCGTGCTTGGGCACGACCCCGTCGCCGATCCGGACCTCGCCGTTCATGGTGCCGTCCACCGTAGCCACTACCGCCCCCGTCCCGGTCCGCCGACCTGCCCGGCCGCGACGGGCCCGGCCCGCTCCCCGGCGGCCGCCCGGTCGAGCACCAGCGTGCAGCGCGGGTGGTCGCGCAGCACGGTCGCGGGCACGTCGGTCGTGACCGGTCCGGACACCGTCGCCGCCACGGCTGCGCGCTTGCCCTCCCCGGTCGCGACGAGCACGATCCGCCGGGCCTCCATGATCGTGGCCGGCCCCTGGGTGAGCACCCGGTGCGGCACGTCCGCGGGACGGTCGAAGAAGCGGGCGTTGTCGGCGCGGGTCCGCTCGGTCAGCGTCGCGACCCGGGTGCGCGAGCCGAACGCCGAGCCGGGCTCGTTGAACCCGATGTGCCCATTGCTGCCGATGCCGAGGATCTGCAGGTCCACCGGGCCGCACGCGGCGAGCAGCCGTTCGTAGTCCGCCGCGGCCCCGGCCGGGTCCGCGCGGGTGCCGTCCGGGGCGTGCACCGCGGCCGGGTCGATGTCGAGGTGGTCGGTGAGCTCGCGGCGGATGACCTCGCGATAGGACTGCGGGTGCCCCGCGGGCAGGCCCAGGTACTCGTCGAGCAGGAAGGCGCGGGCCCCGGCGAAGGACAGCCCCTCGTCGCGGTGGCGGCGGACCAGCTCGGCGTAGGCGGGCAGCGGGGAGCTGCCGGTGGCGAGCCCGAGGGTCGGCGGCCGGCCGGTGTCGCGGGCCAGGACGTCGGCGACGGCGTCGGCGACCGCCCGCCCGCAGGCCGGCGGGTCGTCGAGGACCACGATCTCCATCACGCACCCCCGTCGGTGACGGGCAGGCCGGCGCGCAGCACCTGCTGCGGCCGCAGGTCCGCGTCGGTGACGAGCACGTCGGCGCGGTGGCCCGGGGCCAGCGACCCGACCTCGCCGTCGAGCCCGAGGAGCCGGGCCGGGGTGCGGGTCGCGGCGAGCACCGCGTCCTGCAGCCGGACACCCGCGTCGCGCACCGTGGCGCGCACGACGTCGACCAGGCACGCGGTGCCGCCCGCGATGGGCCCGTCCGGGATCCGGGCGACACCGTCGTCGACCCGGACCTGCATCGTGCCCAGGTGGTAGCGGCCGTCGGGCATCCCGGCGGCGGCCATCGCGTCGGTGACCAGCGCGACCCGGTCCGGCCCGACCAGGTCGAACACCGCGGCGACGGTGTCGGGCGACAGGTGCACCCCGTCGGCGACGAGCTCCACGACGAGCTCGCCCCGGCCGGCCGCGGCCAGGCACGCCGCGACCGGCCCGGGCGCCCGGTGGTGCATCGGGGGCATCGCGTTGAACAGGTGGGTGGCGCTCATCGGCGCGCCGCCCGCCCGTGCGATCCCGGTCGCGGTGGTGCGGGCGTCGGCGTCGGTGTGGCCGATGCTCGGCAGCACCCCGTGCGTGGCGAGCACCGTGAGCAGGTCCGCCGCGTGCGCGGTCTCCGGCGCGTAGGTCACCGACGCGACGGCCCCGTCGGCCTTGGTGAGCAGCTCGTCGAGCAGCGCCGGGTCGCCCGGGAGGAGCGCACCCGGGTCGTGCGCGCCGCACCGCGCGGCCGCGAGGAACGGTCCCTCCAGGTGGATCCCGGCGAGGTCCCCGGCGACGACGAGCGGGCGCAGCGTCGCGATCCGCTCCGCCAGCACGGCCGGCGGGGCGGAGACCAGCGAGGCGAGGATCGTCGTCGTGCCGTGGGCGCGGTGGTGGGCGACGGCGGCCGCCGCCCCCGCCGCCGTCGCGTCCGGGAAGCCGTGCCCGGCGCCGCCGTGGTCGTGCACGTCGACCAGCCCCGGCAGCAGCAGCGACGACGACGCGGGCGGGAGCGGACCGTCGTACGCCGCGGCCGGGAGGACCGCGACGATCCGGTCCCCCGCGACCGCGACGACCGAGTCCGGGAGCAGCCGGCCGTCGGTGACGACGGTGCCGCGGAGCACGCGGTCACGCATCACGCGTCGTGGTCCGTCTCGAGCAGTGTCACGAGGCCGTCCAGCGCGGCCGGGGCGCCGTCGCCGTCGGCCCGCAGCACGACCTCGTCGCCGAAGACGACGCCGAGGGTCATGAGCCCGAGGACACTGCGCGCGTCGACCGGGTCCTTCCCGTCGGTCGCGACGGTGACGGGCAGCCCGGTGGCGGCGGCGGCTCGGGCGAACAGCGCGGCCGGGCGGGCGTGCAGCCCCACCCGGGACGCGACGACGGCGGTACGGGTGTGCACGGTGCTCTCCTGCTCCTCGTGGACGGTCACCGGTCGGTCCGCCCTGCGGTGTCGGTGGTCCCGGCGCTCTCGGCGGTCGCGGAGCTCTCGGTGCTCGCGGAGCTCTCGGTGCTCGCGGTGCTCGCGGCGGTGACGGTGGCCGGTGTGGTCCCGGTGCCGGTGGTCTCGTCGTCCTCCCGGCCGGGGGTGCGCAGGTTCCAGCGACGGATCACGAAGCGGAACAGCACGTAGTAGACGACGGCGTAGGCGAGCCCGATCGGGATCAGCCACAGCGGCCGGGTGGCCTGGCCGAAGTTGAGGACGTAGTCGATCGCGCCGGCGGAGAAGGCGAACCCGCTGTGGATGTCGAGCGCGTTGACCAGCGCGAGCGAGGTACCGGTGAGCACCGCGTGGATCAGGTACAGCGGCCACGCCACGTAGACGAAGGCGTACTCGAGCGGCTCGGTGATGCCGGTGACGAAGGAGGTCAGCGCGACCGACACCATGATCCCGCCCACCAGCTTGCGCTTCTCCGGGCGGGCCTCGTGCCAGATCGCGAGTGCCGCGGCGGGCAGCGCGAACATCATGATCGGGAAGAAGCCGGTCATGAAGGCCCCGGCGGTCGGGTCGCCGGCGAAGAAGCGGTTGAGGTCGCCGCGGGTGCCGTCGAAGTCCCCGATGAGGAACCAGACGACCGAGTTGACGATGTGGTGCAGCCCGACGGGCAGCAGCAGCCGGTTGACCAGGCCGAAGATCCCGCCGCCGACGACGGCGTTCTCCCCGACGGCGTTGCCCAGCCCGGTCAGCCCGGCGTTGAACACCGGGTAGACCAGGCTCATGGCCGACGCGATCACCATCATCGACACGGCGGTGAGGATCGGGACCAGCCGGCGGCCGTTGAAGAAGCCGAGGAAGGTCGGCAGCGTCGTGCGGTGGAAGCGCTGCCACAGCAGTGCCGCGACCAGGCCCGCGACGATGCCGCCCAGCACCCCGAAGTCGATCGTGGCCTGCTCGCCCTTCGAGTCGAGCACCCCGGGCAGCAGCACCGGGGACAGCGCGGTGAACACGCCGTCCATCACGAGGTAGCCGACGAGGGCGGCCAGCGCGGTGGAGCCGTCGGAGCGGCGCGCCCAGCCGATCGCGATGCCGAGCGCGAAGATCATCGGTAGGTGGTCGAACAGCGCGCCGCCTGCCGCGGCGAGCACGGCCGCGGGCTGCTTCAGCGCCTCGACGCCGCCGAGCAGGTCGTCCTGCCCGAGGCGCAGCAGCAGGCCGGCCGCGGGCAGGACGGCGATCGGGAGCATCAGGCTCCGGCCGAGACGCTGCAGGCCGGCCAGCCCGGCCCGTCGTCGTACCGGTTCCGCTGTGGAGGTGCTCATGGGCTCGCACTCCTCGTGAGGGTGTCGGCGACCGGGGCCGGTGCGCGGGCGTTGTGGAGCCGTCGCGTCAGCCGGTACGGTCTGGTTATAACCAGTGAGGGTGCGGGCTGGACGACACCCTGTCAAGACACTGGTCATAACCAGTTGCGACCAGAGGGAGACCTCCTATGAGCAGGGCCGACGACATCGTGGCGGGGCTGGGCGGGTCCGCGAACATCACCGACATCGAGGCGTGCATCACCCGGCTCCGGACCGAGGTCGGCGACCCCGGCCTGGTCGACGACGCGGCGTTGAAGGCCGCCGGGGCGCACGGTGTGGTCCGGTCCGGGACCGTCGTGCAGGTCGTGATCGGGCCGGAGGCGGAGAACCTCTGCGACGACGTCCGGGACCTGCTGTGACGTCCGTCGTCGCGCCCGTCGACGGCGCGGTGGTCGGCCCCGCGGGGGTGCCCGACCCGGTCTTCCGCGACGAGCTGCTCGGCGGCGGGACGGCCGTCGAGCCGCCCGCGGACGCCACCGAGGCGGTCGTGCTGGCCCCGGTCGCCGGCACCGTCGCGGCGCTGCACCCGCACGCCTTCGTGATCACCGCCGACGGTGGCCCCGGGATCCTGGTCCACGTCGGCATCGACACGGTCTCGCTCGGCGGGGCCGGGTTCACCGCGCACGTCGCGAAGGGCGACGCGGTCGAGCGGGGCGCGCCGGTGCTGACCGTGGACCTCGCCGCCGTGCGGGCGGCCGGCCTCGCGCCGACCTGCCCGGTCGTCGTGCTGGACTCGCCCGCCGGCTCGGTGAGCGCCCCCACCGGGCACACGGTCCGCGCCGGCGACGAGCTGTTCCGCCTGTGACGGGCACCGTTCCCGACGGCGCCCCGGTCGTGTTCGACCTCGACGGCACCCTCGTGCGCAGCGAGCACGTGCACCGCCGGACCTGGGCCCGGTTCTTCGCCGAGTGGGGCGCCGAGGTCGACGACGAGACCTACCGGCACCGGTTCATGGGCCGCCGCGCGGCCGACGCGCTGCGCGAGGTCGACGGGCCGTGGCGCGCCACCGACACCGACGAGCTCGTCGCGCGGCTGGCCGGGCACGGCACCGCCCTCGCCGACGACGTCGACGTCGTCCCCGGCGCTCCCGCGCTGCTCCGGTCGCTGGCCGGGCGCGGGCACCGGCTCGCGGTGGTGACGAGCGCCCGTCGCGGCTGGGCCGACCGGGTGCTGGGCGACGTGCTCGGTACGGCACCGCTGCTCGAGCTCGTCGTCACCGCCGAGGACGTCGTCCGCGGCAAGCCGGACCCGGAAGGCTATCTCACCGCGTGCCGCCGTCTCGACGCCGACCCGGCCGGCTGCGTCGCGTTCGAGGACTCCGTCGCCGGGGTCTCCTCGCTGGTCGCGGCCGGGATGGGCACCATCGTCGGGGTCCGGACGACAGCCGGGGACGCGGAGCTGACCGCCGCCGGGGCGCACCGCACGGTGCCGGACCTGACGCCCCACCGGCTGCTGGGCCCGGCGGCCTGATCCGGGCTCAGCCCCCGAGCGAGCCGTGGTGCAGGACGGTGTCGCCGTAGCGGCGGGACCGGCCCGCGCTGAACCCGGCGGGCCAGCCGAACTCACCCGACGACTTCGCCCGCTCGACGACGACCGCCGCACCGGGCGCGAGCCAGCCGTGGGTGGCGGCGGCGGTCAGCCAGCCCGCGACCTCGTCGTCGGGCACCGCGTAGGGCGGGTCGACGAGCACGACGTCGAACGCCCGCGGCGCGGGCCCGGCCAGCACCGTCCCGGCCCGCCCGGTGACGACCGACCCGCCGAGCCCGACCGCGGCCAGGTTGCGCCGCAGCACCCCCGCGGCCCGCTTGTCCGACTCGATGAACACCGCGTCGGTCGCGCCCCGCGACAGCGCCTCCAGCCCGAGCGCGCCCGACCCGGCGCACACGTCCAGCACGGCGGCACCGCCGAGACCCGGGTCGTGGTCGAGCGCGGAGAACAGCGCCTCACGGACCCGGTCGGAGGTCGGCCGGGTCCCCGACGGCGGCACGGCGAGCCGTCGTCCGCCCGCCGTGCCCGCGATCAGCCTGGTCATCGCTCCATCGTGCCGTGCGGCTCAGTCCAGCTCGACCAGCAGGTCCCCGCCCTCGACCTGGGTGACCTGCCCGATCGCGAGCCGCTTCACGGTTCCGGCCCGGTGCGCGGTGATCGACGCCTCCATCTTCATGGCCTCGATGGTGGCGACGGTCTGGCCGTCGTCGACGGTGTCGCCCTCGTCGACCTGCAGCGTCACGACCCCGGCGAACGGGGCCGCGACGTGCGCGTCGTTGCCCTTGTCGGCCTTCTCCGCGGCCTTGACCTCGGTCGCGACCGACTCGTCACGCACCGCCACCGGGCGCAGCTGCCCGTTGAGCGTGGTCAGCAGGGTGCGGTAGCCGCGCTCGTCGGGCTCGGAGACGGCCTCCAGCTCGATGATCAGGGTGACGCCGGGCTCCAGGTCCACGGTGTGCTCGAGGTCCTCCTCCAGCCCGTAGAAGAAGTCCTTCGACGACAGCACCGCGGTGTTGCCGTACTGCTCGCGGTGGGTGTCGAAGTCCGTGGTCGGGCCGGGGAACAGCAGCCGGTTCAGCGTGCGGCGACGCTCGTCGCGCAGCCCACGACGGTCCTCGATGGACAGCTCCGCCTTCTCCGCCTCGGGGCTGCGGCCCTCCAGCGCGCGGGTCCGGAACGGCTCCGGCCAGCCCGCGGGCGGCGAGCCCAGCTCACCGCGCAGGAACCCGATCACCGAGTCCGGGATGTCGAAGCTCGCCGGGTCCTTCTCGAAGTCCGCGGCGTCCACCCCGGCCCCGACCAGGTGCAGGGCCAGGTCGCCGACGACCTTCGACGACGGCGTCACCTTCACCAGCCTGCCCAGCATCCGGTCCGCCGCGGCGTAGCAGTCCTCGATCAGCTCGAACCGGTCGCCCAGCCCGAGCGCGATCGCCTGCTGGCGCAGGTTCGACAGCTGACCGCCGGGGATCTCGTGGTGGTAGACCCGCCCGGTCGGCGACGCGAGGCCGGACTCGAACGGCGCGTAGACCTTCCGTACCGCCTCCCAGTACGGCTCCATGTCCCCGACCGCCGTCAGGCTCAGCCCGGTCGCGCGGTCGGTGTGGTCGGTGGCCGCGACCAGCGCCGACAGCGACGGCTGGCTGGTGGTGCCTGCCATCGAGGCGACCGCGCCGTCGACGGCGTCGACCCCGGCGTCGATCGCCGCGACCAGCGTCGCGAGCTGCCCGCCCGCGGTGTCGTGGGTGTGCAGGTGCACGGGGAGGTCGAACCGCTCCCGCAGCGCCGTGACCAGCTTCTTCGCCGCGGGCGGGCGCAGCAGGCCGGCCATGTCCTTGATCGCCAGGACGTGCGCGCCCGCGTCGACGATCTCCTCGGCGAGGCGCAGGTAGTAGTCCAGGGTGTAGAGCTTCTCGCCCGGGTCGGACAGGTCCGCGGTGTAGCAGAGCGCGACCTCGGCCAGCGCCGTGCCGGTGTTCCGGACGGCGTCGATGGCCGGGCGCATCTGGGAGACGTCGTTGAGGGCGTCGAAGATCCGGAAGATGTCCATGCCGGTGTCCGCCGCCTCCTGCACGAAGGCGTCGGTCACCTCCGTCGGGTAGGGCGTGTAGCCGACGGTGTTGCGCCCGCGCAGCAGCATCTGGGTGCAGATGTTCGGCGCCGCGGCCTTGAGCGCGGCGAGCCGGTCCCACGGGTCCTCGGCCAGGAAGCGCAGCGCGACGTCGTAGGTCGCGCCGCCCCAGCACTCCAGAGACAGCAGCTCGGGCATGGTCCGCGCGACGTAGGGCGCGACCGCGACCAGGTCCCGGGTCCGGATCCGGGTCGCCAGCAGCGACTGGTGGGCGTCGCGGAACGTCGTGTCGGTGACCGCGACCGCGGTCTGCTCGCGCAGCCGGCGCGCGAAGCCCTCGGGCCCGAGCTCGCGCAGCAGCTGCGCCGAGCCGTCCGGCGCGGGCGCCTCCAGGTCGATGTCGGCGGGCAGCTTGTCGACCGGCTCCACGACCAGCGGGCGGTCGCCGTTCGGCTTGTTGACCGTGACCTCACCCAGGTACTGCAGGATGCGCGAGCCGCGGTCGGCCGACGGGCGCGCGGAGAGCAGGTGCGGGCGCTCCTCGATGAAGCTGGTGGTGACCCGGCCCTGCTTGAAGTCCTCGTCCTCCAGCACGGCGGCGAGGAACGGCAGGTTCGTCGCCACGCCACGGATCCGGAACTCGGCCAGCGCGCGACGGGCGCGCCGGGCGGCGTTGGCGAAGTCGTGGCCGTGGCAGGTCAGCTTGACCAGCATCGAGTCGAAGTGCGCGGAGACCTCGGCGCCGACGTGCACGGTGCCGCCGTCCAGGCGCACGCCCGGGCCGCCCGGGGAGCGGTAGACCGACAGCGTGCCGACGTCGGGCCGGAATTCGTTGGCCGGGTCCTCGGTGGTGATGCGGGTCTGCATCGCCGCACCGGTGAGGGTGATGTCGTCCTGGGTCAGCCGCAGCTCCGGCAGCGTCATGCCCGAGGCGATCCGCAGCTGGGCGATGACCAGGTCGCGGTCGGTGACCTGCTCGGTGACGGTGTGCTCGACCTGGATGCGCGGGTTCATCTCGATGAAGTGGTGCTTGCCGCGCTCGTCGAGCAGGAACTCCACGGTCCCCGCGTTGACATAGCCGATCTTCCGCGCGAAGTTCACCGCGTCGGCGCAGATCCGGTCCCGCAGCTCCGGGTCCAGGTTCGGGGCCGGGGCGATCTCGACGACCTTCTGGTGGCGGCGCTGCACCGAGCAGTCGCGCTCGAACAGGTGCACGACGTTGCCGTCGGCGTCGGCCAGGATCTGGACCTCGATGTGCCGCGGGTTGACCACGGCCTGCTCCAGGAACACGGTGCCGTCGCCGAACGCGGACTCCGCCTCCCGGCTCGCGGCCTCGATCGCGTCACGCAGGTCGCCGGGCTCGGTGACCCGGCGCATCCCGCGTCCGCCACCCCCGGCGACCGCCTTGACGAAGATCGGGAAGTCGATGTTCTCGGCCGCCGCGAGCAGCTCCTCGACGTCCGAGGACGGCTCGGAGGACTCCAGTACCGGCACGCCCGCCTCCCGGGCGGCGGCGACGGCGCGGAACTTGTTGCCCGTCAGGTGCAGGACCTCCGTCGGCGGCCCGACGAAGGTGATGCCCTCCTCGGCGCAGGCACGGGCCAGATCGGGGTTCTCCGACATGAAGCCGTAGCCGGGGTAGACCGCGTCCGCGCCGGCCTTCTTCGCCGCACGGATGACCTCCTCCACCGACAGGTAGGCGCGGACCGGGTGCCCCGGCTCCCCGATCTGGTAGGACTCGTCGGCCTTCGCGCGGTGCAGCGAGTTGCGGTCCTCGTACGGGAACACCGCCACCGTCGAGACACCCAGCTCGAACGCGGCCCGGAACGCCCGGATGGCGATCTCGCCCCGGTTGGCCACCAGCACCTTGCGGAACATCGTTCTCCTCATCACGATCGGCGACGACGCCCGTGGCGGCGGGGGGGTTCCCGCGCGACGGACGCGTGATCCTGACACGACCGGCCGGGTCCCGACCACTGCTCGGGACAGGGTGCCCACACAGCGGGACGTCGCCCGGTCCCGGCGTGCCGGTGGTGCCCCGTGGCGTGGCACGACGTGCCGTCGCGGGGCCGGTGCGTGGCGCGATCCGGACACCTCGGGCACCGTGGGACGGGTACCGGCCCCGTCGGCCGGCGCGGCGGGGAGGTGGTGGCGTGGTGGCCGTGGTGTTCCAGTTGCTGTCGTTCGCGCTGCTGGTGATGGCCGTGATCGGCGCCTACCGGCGGCTGCGCGCCGACCACGGCCCCGGTCCCGGCCCCGCCCCGGAACCGGCCGCACGTCCCGTGCTGTCGTCCGAGGCCGTTGCCGCGGAGCAGGCGTGGCGACGCGCGCGAGCGGAGTTCCAGCGGCTGCGCGCGGAGTTCGCCGCGCACGAGGCCGACCCGCTGGCCGTGCTGCGCCGCCCCGCGCTGTCGGACACCACGGTGGCGGCCACCGCCCGGTTCGTCGACGCGTTCGCCGAGGCCCAGGCACTGGACACCGACGGCTACCCGGGCGAGCCGCACGCCGGGACCCACGTGCGTGCCGTCGACGCCGCCCGCCGCGCCTGGACCGCCGCGGTCGACGCCGCCGACCGGATCCGGCTCGCCGGGCTGGACCCCGAGGAACGGCGCACCGTGGAGCGGGTGGTGAAGCTGCTGACCACCGCTCGGGACTCCGACTCCGAACCCGAGCGGCTCGCCGCCTACGGCCGCGCCCGCGTCGAGCTGGACCGGCTGGAACGGTCCGGACGGGTACACCTGCCCCGCCCGGCCCGCGCCCGGCTGGACGCCGCGGCCCGGGGCGAGCTCCCCGGGCCGTGACCGGTCAGGACTTGTCCAGGTAGGCGGCCCGCTCCTCGTCGCCGAGGGTCTCCCCCACCAGGTCCCGCAGCCGCGGGTGGCCGGCCAGGCCCGGGTCCTCGGCGACCAGGTGCCGGGCGTACACCTGGGCCTTCTCGATCACCTCGCCGTGGCGCAGCAGCGACAGCAGCTTGAGCCCCGAGCGGGAGCCGGACTGGCTCGACCCGAGGACGTCGCCCTCGCGGCGCAGCTCCAGGTCGAGGCGGGCCAGCTCGAAGCCGTCGGTGGTCCCGGCGATCGCGTCGAGCCGTTCGCGGGCGGCGGTCGCGGCGGGCATGTCGGTGACCAGCAGGCACAGGCCGGGTGCGCTGCCACGGCCGACCCGGCCGCGCAGCTGGTGCAGCTGGGACAGGCCGAAGCGGTCCGCGTCGAGCAGCACGATCCCGGTCGCGTTCGGTACGTCGACGCCGACCTCGATCACCGTGGTCGCGACGAGCACGTCGAGCTCGGCGCGTTCGAAGGCCCGCATCACGGTGTCCTTCTCCTCCGGCGGGAGCTTGCCGTGCAGGATCCCGACCCGCAGCCCGGCCAGCTTCTCGGAGATCAGCGGGGCGATGTCGAGCACCGCGAGCGGGGCGCGCCGCTCCTCGCCGCCGTCGTCGTCCGGCGGGGGCTCCTCGGCGTCCTCCTTCTCGGCACCCTCCTTCTCGGCACCACCGACCCGGGGGCACACGACGTAGCACTGGTGGCCCGCCTCGACCTCCTCGCGGATCCGCTGCCACACCCGCTCGATCCACGACGGGTGCTCGGCCAGCGGCACGACCGTCGTCGCGACCGGGGAGCGGCCCTTCGGCAACCCCTTCAGCTCGGACACCGCCAGGTCCCCGTAGACGGTCATCGCCACGGTGCGGGGGATCGGCGTCGCCGTCATGACCAGCATGTGCGGGGCCTTCTCGCCGCGGGCGCGCAGCGCGTCGCGCTGCTCCACCCCGAACCGGTGCTGCTCGTCGACCACGACCAGCCCCAGCTCGGCGAACCCGACGGTGTCCTGGATCAGCGCGTGGGTCCCGACGACGATCCCCGCCGCCCCGGACTGCGCGTCGAGCAGCGCCTGCCGCTTGGCCTTCGCCCCCATCGACCCGGTCAGCAGCGTCACCGCGGTCGCGTCCTCCCCGGCGCCGAGCTCGCCGCCGCGGCCGAGCGCGCCGAGCATCGCGCGCAGCGAGCGGGCGTGCTGGGCGGCGAGGACCTCGGTGGGGGCCAGCATCGCGGCCTGGGTGCCCGCGTCGACGGCCTGCAGCATCGCCCGCAGCGCGACGATCGTCTTGCCCGCGCCGACGTCGCCCTGCACGAGGCGGTTCATCGGGTACTCACGGGCGAGGTCCGCGGCGACCTGCTCGCCGACCTCCTGCTGGCCCTCGGTCAGCGGGAACGGCAGGTCCGCGTCGAACGCGGCGAGCAGGCCGTCGTCGCGGCGCGGGCACACCGGGGCCGGCCGCGCGACGGCGGCCTCCCGCCGGAGTGCGAGCGCCAGCTGCACACCGAGCGCCTCGTCCCACACCAGGCGGTGCCGGGCGGCGAACAGGTCGGACTCGGTCTCCGGCACGTGGATGCGCCGCAGCGCCCGCCCCAGCTCGGGCAGCTTCTCCCGCTCGCGCAGCGACTCGGGCAGCGGGTCCGTCGGGTCGTCGATCTGCTCCAGGACCTGGCGCACCGATCGTGCGATGGCCTGCGAGGTCACCTTCGCGTTCGCCGGATAGACCGACAGGAACGGGCGCAGCGAGTCGCTCTCCTCGATCTCCTCGAACTGCGGGTGGGTCAGCTGCAGCCGGTTGTTGAACACCCCGACCTTGCCGGAGAACACGCCGACGACGCCCTGCTTGATGAAGCCCTGCAGCTTCCAGCCGTTGAAGAACGTGGCGTCGAGCTCGCCGCCCTTCTCGTCCCGGATGACGGCCTTGAGCATCTTCCCGCGCCGGTTGCGCATCTCCCGCAGCTCGGCACGCGCCACCGCCGCGACGACGGTGACGTGCTCGCCCGCGACCAGCCCGGCGATCTCGGTGAGCCGGCCGCGGTCGACGTAGCGCCGCGGGTAGTGCCGCAGCAGGTCCCCGACGGTCTCCAGCCCGAGCGGGGCCAGCGCGTCGGCGGCCTTGCGCCCGAGCGGCCCGTCGAGCCTGCTGTCGAGGTCGAACCCGTCGTCCATCTACTCCACTCCCAGCACCAGCGGGTAGTCGCCCTGCTCCCCCCGGTGCACCACGACGTCGACCTCCGGGTGGGTGCGGCGCAGGTCCTCGGCGAACCGCTCCCCGAGCCCGTCGGGGGCGGCCGAGCCGAGCAGCACGGTCACCAGCTCCCCACCCGGAGTGAGCATGCGGTGAGCCAACCACAGGGCACCGACAGCGAGATCCGGGGCGATCAGCACGACCTCGCCGTCGGAGATCCCGAGGATCTCCCCCGGGCGGCAGGGACCGGCCCAGGTGAGCGCCTCGGCCTCGGCGACGGCCAGCCCACCGGTCCGGGTGGCGGCCGCGGCCTCGGCCATCGCGACGACGTCGTCCGGGGCGCGGCGGGCCGGGTCGTGCACCGCGAGCGCGGCCAGGCCCTGCAGCACCGAGCTCGCCGGGATCACCACCACGTCGATGCCCTCGAACCGCACCCGCTCGGCCGCGGTCTCGGTGACCGTGCGCCGGTGCGTCGCGCACGGCAGCACCACGACGTGCTCGGCGCCGGTCGCGCGGATCGCGGCCAGGACCTCGTCGACGGTCGGGTCCGGGTCGGCGACCAGCACGTTCCCGCCCGCGGCCCGGGCCAGCGCCCCGGCCCCGCTGCTCTCGATCATCAGCAGGACCGCGCGGTCCCGGGTCGGCGGCGCCGGCGGCAGCGCCTCGATCCGGATCCCCGACGGGCGCCCGACCGCCAGCCCCGCCTCGACCGCGGGCCCGGCCTCGGTGGTGTGCACGTGCACCATCACCCCGCCACCGCCGTCCCCGGCGAGGCCGACCGAGTCCCCGAGCCCGGCGAGCCGGGCACGCAGCGTCTCCAGCGCGGCCGGGTCGGGACCGGGCAGCCAGTAGGTGACCTCGTAGACCGGCTGGGGCACCCACGGCACGAGCTCGCCGTCGGCGGTGACCGCCGAGGCCGGGCCGGACGTCCCCACCTGCGACGACGGCGGCGGCCCGGGATCGCCGCCCGCCGCGGCGACCAGCGCGTCCAGCACGACGACCAGGCCCAGCCCGCCCGCGTCGACGACCCCGGCCCGCACCAGCTCGGGTGGGCGCCCGGTGGCCCGGGCCAGCGCGACCCGAGCCGCGTCCGCGGCCACCCGGGCGGCCTCGGCGAGCGCACCGGTCGTGTCGAGGCCCCCGCCGTCGGGGTCGGCGCGGCCGGACGGGTCGGCGCGGCCGGACGGGTCGGGCAGGTCGGCGACCCGGGTGAGCTCCGCACCGGCGGAGGACGGCCCGGTGGCCGCCCCGGCCGCCACCCGCGCCGCCACGGCCGCGGCGGCGGCGTCGAGCACGGTGAGCGCGGTCCCCGGGCGCGGCGCGGACACCGCGACGGCCGCCAGCGCCGCGGCCCGCCGCAGCGCCCCGGCGAGCAACTCACCGGCCGGGGTGTTCGGCCGTCGTGCGGCCGCGGCCTCCAGCTCCTCGGCCAGGCCCCGGAACAGCTGGGACAGGATCAGGCCGGAGTTCCCGCGGGCCCCGCGCACCGCGGCCGCGGCCAGGGCCGCCGCGGCACGCACCGGCCGGACGTCCTCGGCGGCGGGGTCCGCGGCGGGGGCATCGGCGGCCGGGGAGTCCCCGTCCAGCGGGGCCGAGGCCGCCGCACGGGCGGTCAGCAGCAGGTTCGACCCGGTGTCGTGGTCGGCGACCGGGAAGACGTTGATGCGGTCGATCTCGGCCCGGCCGGCGGTGAGCCGCTCGGCGGCGGCGTCGATCCAGCGGCGCAGCAGCGCGGGGTCGAACGGCGAGGCCACGGGCCCCACACTAGGTGCGCGGAGGCCTCCGGTGCCGCGGGACGGCCCCGCGCGCCGGTCACGACACGGGCGTGGCTAGAATTGAAGGCCGAGCCTCGGCACGTCCGTGCCGAGAATCTGTTCGTGAATCTGTTCGTCAACCCGAGGAGTGTCCGACGTGGCTGCCGTCTGCGACGTCTGTGGCAAGGGTCCGGGCTTCGGCATGTCCGTCTCGCACTCGCACCGCCGCACCCACCGCCGCTGGAACCCCAACATCCAGACGGTGCGCGCCGCGATCAACGGCGGCAACCGCCGTCGGATCAACGCCTGCACCTCCTGCCTGAAGGCGGGCAAGGTGACCCGCGTCTGAGTGCGCGAGACCCGAACCACGATCGAGGCCCGGTCCCCTGGGGACCGGGCCTTCGTCGTTCCCGGGCTCGGCTCAGCCGACCACGGAGCGCCACCAGCTGCGGCGTGCCCCGCGCACGGTGACCGACCCCATGCCGACCTTGCCGTGCACCACGAGGTGCGGCCCGGCCGCCCCGGGCGTCGATGGCACCCGGGTCTTCACCTCGCCCCAGGACGCCTTCGTGCCGTCGACGTCGGCGGTGCCGCCCTCGGGCAGGACCAGCACGACCTCGCCCATCCCGAGTGCGACCTCGACGTCGATCCGCGGCGGCAGCGACCGCACCTCGGACAGGTCGAGGTGGATGGTCCCCATCGACGACGACAGGTGCAGCGCCGCGGGAACCTGCCAGTCCCCGGTGCGCTTGATCGTCCCCGCCGCGGTCGTCAGCCGCACCCGCTCCGACGGCGCGGGCGGACGCGGGGGGACGGGCGCGAGCGCGGTGACCGACGGCGGCAGCCCGCCCGGCAGGTCCGCCAGCGGCGGCTGCAGGTCCCGGGCGACGCGCGCGGCGTAGACCGCGTCGAGCCGTTCCTCCAGCTCGCTCAACGTGATGCGGCCCTCGCCGACCGCGTCGTGCAGCCGGCGGGCCGCCGCCTCGCGGTCGGCGTCCGATATGCGCATGTCCCCCGGGTCGTCCACCCGGTCCAGCCTAGGGCAGCTTCCAGTCGACGGGTTCCCCGCCGATCTCCTCCAGCAGGTCGTTGGCCCGGCTGAAGGGCCGCGACCCGAAGAAGCCGCGGTCGGCCGACATCGGCGACGGGTGGGCCGACTCGATCGTCGGCACGTCCTCCAGCAGCGGCGCGAGGTTGCGGGCGTCGCGGCCCCAGAGGATCGCGACCATCGGCTCGGCGTCGCGGGCCACCAGGGCGCGGATCGCCTGCTCGGTGACCTCCTCCCAGCCCTTGTTGCGGTGCGACGCCGGCTCCCCGGGGGCGACGGTCAGGCACCGGTTGAGCAGCAGCACGCCCTGCTCGGTCCACGGGGTCAGGTCGCCCGAGGTGGGCGCCGGGTGCCCGAGGTCCTCGGCGTACTCGCGGAAGATGTTCTGCAGCGAGCGCGGCAGCGGGCGGGTCTCGGGGGCGACGGAGAACGACAGCCCGACCGCGTGGCCCGGGGTCGGATACGGGTCCTGTCCGACGAGCAGCACCCTGACCTCGTCGAAGGGCTGCTGGAACGCGCGCAGCACGTTCGCCCCCGCGGGCAGGTAACGGCGGCCCGCGGCGATCTCCGCGCGCAGGAACTCGCCCATCGCGGTGATCGTCTCGGCGACCGGTTCCAGGGCCTGGGCCCACCCGGCCTCGACGACCTCGTTCAGCGGCTTGGCCATCAGCCCTCCAGCCGGCGCAGCTGGGAGGCGAAGCGGCGGCCCCGGTCGACGTAGGACTCCACGGCGTACCGCCAGCGGTCGGCGGGCACCTCGTAGCCGTCGCGGACGCGGGCGGGGACCCCCAGCGCCATCCGGTACGCGGGCACGTCGGCCTTCGGCGACACCACCGCGCCGGCGGCGACGATCGCGCCCTCGCCGATCGTCGAGCCGTTCAGCACCACCGAGCCGGACGAGATCAGCGCCCGGTCGCCGATGGTGGCCGCCTCGATGTGCACGTTGTGCCCGACGGTCACCTCGTCCCCGATGATCGTCGGCTGCTCCAGGGTGGTGTGGATGATCGACCCGTCCTGGATGCTGCTGCGGGCACCGACCTCGATCCGGCCGTCGTCGCCGCGCAGCACCGCGGTGGGCCAGACGGTGGACTCCGGGCCCAGCGTCACGTTGCCGATCACGACGGCGTCCGGATGGACGTAGGCGGTCGGGTGGATGTCCGGTTCGGCGTCACCGAGCGCGTACAGAGGCACACCGCGAGGGTACGAAGCGCCCGCGGGCCGCCACGCCGGGGGCCCACCCCACCCGCGGAGACGTGCGCGGCGCAACCGATCGGGGTGACCGGAGACGTCGGTGTGGAAACCCCGTCGAACGGGTAGAAGCTGCCGAGTCATGATCAGGGTGCCCGGCACCCCCGGCCCCCGGACGGAGGCGCTGCCCGGTGATCCCCCTGGTCACCCTCGGTGGGGCGGTCGCGCTGGCGCTGCTCGCCCCGGTGCTCGCCCGGCTGCTCGGCCGCAACGCGGGCTATCCGCTGGCCGCGGGTCTCGCCGCACTGGCCGTGTACGCGAACGCCGCCGCCGGTGACGTCGTCCGCGGGGAGGTCCTCACCGCGGGCGTGTCCTGGATGCCGTCGCTGGGCATCTCCTTCGGTCTGCGGATGGACGGCCTGTCGCTGCTGTTCGTGACGATCGTGCTGGGCGTCGGCGCGCTGGTGATGGCCTACTGCCCGCGCTACCTGGAGTCGTACTACCCGATCGGCACCGTCTACGGACTGCTCACCGGGTTCGCCGCCGCCATGATCGGTCTGGTCACCGCGAACGACCTGGTCGTGCTCTACGTGTTCTGGGAGCTCACCACCGTCCTGTCGTTCCTGCTCGTCAACACCGCCGGGCCGGCGGCGGCGCTGCCCGCGGGCCGCGCACTCGTCGTGACGGCGATGGGGGGGTTCGCCCTGCTCGGCGCGGTGGTGATGATCGGCGTCGCGGCCGGGAGCACCAGCCTCGACGTGGTCCTCGCCGACCCGGGCGCGGTGCTCGCCAGCCCCCTGGCCCTGCCCGCGGGGGCGCTGCTGATCCTGGCCGCGGCGACGAAGTCCGCGCAGCTGCCGTTCACGTTCTGGCTGCCGGGCGCGATGGTCGCGATGACCCCGATCAGCGCCTACCTGCACGCCGCGACGATGGTGAAGGCCGGCATCTACCTGCTGATGCGGTTCACCCCGGTCTACGTGCCGTCGGTGGCCTGGTCGGCGGTGCTCGTCCCGCTCGGGCTGGCGACGGCCGTCGTCGGCGCGGTGCTGGCGCTGCGCGAGCACGACCTGAAAGCGGTGCTCGCGCACTCCACGGTGAGCCAGCTGGGCCTGCTCACCGCCGCGATCGGCGTCGGCACGTCCTACGCGCTGTCCGCGGCGGTGCTGCACACCTTCGCCCACGCCCTGTTCAAGGCGACCCTGTTCATGCTGGTCGGGATCATCGACAAGGAGGCGGGCAGCCGCGACGTGCGCGAGCTCGCCGGCCTGCGGAAGGTCATGCCGGTCACCGCGGCGCTGACCGGGATCGCCGCGCTGTCGATGGCGGGGGTACCACCGCTGCTCGGGTTCGTGTCCAAGGAGAACCTCTACGAGGGGTTCCTGGAGGCCGACTTCGCGCCCGGCGCCGGGCCTGTTGCCGCCGCCGTCGCGGTCGTGGCGTCGGCGCTGACCTTCGCCTACTCCGCCCGGATCGTGTACGGCGCGTTCGGCGGCAGGCTCAGCCAGCCCGGCCTGTACGAGCCGTCGTGGGCGTTCCTCGCCCCGGCCGCCGTCGCCGCCCTGCTCGGACTGGTCCTCGGGCCCGCCGTGCGGGTGCTCAACCCGCTGACCGACCGGGCCGCCCGCGACCTGGACCCGGGCTCGGAGCCGGTCACGTTCGTGCTCTGGCCCGGCTTCGGCACCGCGCTGGTGCTGTCGGTGCTCACCATCGCCGGCGGCTACGCGTTGTTCCACTGGCGCGACCGGGTCGACCGGGCACTGGAGCGCCTCCCGGTCCCCGACGGCGCCGCGGTCTTCGACCGGATCCGGGCCGGGGTGCTCGCCCTCGGCGCCCGGGTGGGGCGCCCCGACACCGACCCCTCCCCCGCCGCCGTCCTGGCCCGCCCGGTGCTGGCGCTGCCGGTGCTCGCCGTCGCCGCCGGGGTGGCCCTGCCCGCGCTGCCACCGTTCCCCGCGCCGGTCAGCCGGCCACTGGACTGGGTGGTCGTCGTGCTCGTACTGGCCACGGTCGCCGGGGCCGTGACGACCCGCTCGGTCACCGCGGCGCTGGCCCTGACCGGCTTCGGCGGGCTGGCGACTGCGCTGTGGCTGCTGCTCGCCGGGGCCCCGGACGTCGCGATGACGCTGCTGCTGGTCGAGGTGCTGACCACCGTCGTCGCGGTGCTCGTGCTGCGCGGGCGCGGGATCCGGCTGCACCGCCCGGCGCGGTGGCGGCGCACCCCGGCCGCGGTGGCCGCGCTGGCCGCGGGCCTGTCGCTGGGGGCGGCCACCTACCTGCTGACCGGGCGGCGCGAGCCGTCGCCGGTCGGCGGGTACCTGCTGGACACCGCGGAGGCCGCCACCGGCGGCACGAACGTGGTCAACACGATCCTCGTCGACTTCCGCGGCATGGACACCTTCGGCGAGGCCGTCGTGGTCGGGGCGGCGGCGCTGGGGCTCCTGGTGCTGATCCGGCGCGGTGAGGCCGGAGCGGAGGGCGGGACCCGGCAGCGGGTCGCCACCGACGGCCCGGCCGACACGATCGTCATGCGGGTCGCCAGCCGTGTACTGGCCCCGCTGATGCTCGTGATGTCGTTGTTCCTGCTCTGGCGCGGCCACGACGAGCCCGGCGGCGGGTTCATCTCGTCGTTGGTCGGGGGCGTCGCGATCGTGTTCCTGCGCCTCGCCCACCGCGGCGACGCGTGGGCGCTGCGCCTGCGGCCCGAGCCGCTGGTCGGGTCCGGGCTCCTGCTGAGCCTGCTCACCGGGCTCGCGGTCTACCCGCTGGGGCTGCCGTTCCTGACGCCGGTGTACCTGCCCGGCGGGGTGCTGTTGTCGTCGTTCGTGTTCGACCTGGGGATCTACCTGATGGTGGTGGGGCTGATCGTGGCCGCGACCGACCGGATCGGCGGGCGCGCCCGCACCGGCTCCCTGCTGGGGAGCTCCCGGTGACGGCCGCGGTCGTCGTCGCCGTGCTCGTCGCGGGCGGGGTGTACCTGGTCCTGCAGCGCGAGCTGCTGCGCACGGTGCTCGGGTTCGTGCTGCTGGGGCACGGCGTGAACGTCCTGATCATCTCCGCGGGCGGGATGGCGACCCGCGAGCCCGCGCTGCTGGGGCAGCAGGACCGGGCGCAGATGGCCGACCCGCTGCCGCAGGCGTTCGTGCTCACCGCGATCGTGATCGCCTTCGCGATCACGGTGTATCTGCTGGCCCTGCTCAAGGCCGGCGACGAGGACGAGGGCGGGGACCCCCGGTGACCGGCCTCGAGGCGCTCGTCGTCGCGCCGATCCTGGTCCCGCTCGCCGCGGCGGGCCTGCTGGTCCTGCTCACCGCGCGCCCGCCGGGCGGGGGCGGGCCGTTCCTGCTGCCGATGACGGCGCGGCGGATCGTCGCGTTCACCGCGCTCGCCGCGTCGACGGCGGTGTCCGCGGTCCTGCTGGCCGCCACCGCGGACGGCGCGGTGATCGTGCAGCGGCTCGGGAACTGGCCGGCCGGCATCGCGATCCCGCTGGCCGCCGACGCGTTCGGCTCGATCATGCTGACCGTCACCGGGGTGCTGGGGATCGCCTGCCTGGCCTTCGCCGCGGTCACCGGGTCCGACACCGACCGTGCGTTCCTGCCGCAGTCGCTGCTGCTGCTCGCCGGGGTGCACGGCGCCTACCTCACCGCGGACCTGTTCAGCCTGTTCGTGTTCATCGAGGTGATGCTCGTCCCCAGCTACGTGCTCATCGCGACCGGCCGGGGCCCGGAGCGGATCGCGGCGTCGCGGCTGTACCTGACGGTCAACCTGCTGGCCTCGACGGTGTTCCTCGCCGGGCTCGGCCTGGTCTACGGCGTCGCCGGGACCGTGCAGCTCGGCGACCTCGCCGGGCGCGCCGTGACCGACCCGGCGCTGGCCGCGGCGACCGCGGTGATCCTGCTGGCGCTGTCGGTGAAGGCCGCGCTGGTACCGCTGCACAACTGGCTGCCGCGGGCCTACACCGCCGCGCCGGCCGCGGTCACCGTGCTGTTCTCCGGGCTGCTGACCAAGGTCGGCGTGTACGCGCTGTTCCGGATCTACGCGACCGTCTACGACGGCGACCCGCGCTTCCTGCCGATCGTGCTGGTGGCCGCGCTGCTGACGATGGTCGTCGGGGTGCTCGGCGCGGTCGGCGCCGGCGGGATGCGCCAGATCCTGACCTTCCACATGGTCAGCCAGATCGGCTACATCGTGCTCGGCCTGGCGATCTGGACCCCGGCCGGGCTGGCCGCGGCGATCTACTTCCTGGTGCAGTACGTGCTGGTCAAGGCGGCCCTGCTGATGGTCGCCGGTGCCGTCGAGCAGTACGTCGGCACCGACACGCTGTCCCGGCTCGGCGGGCTCGCCGCCCGCAACCCGGCGACCGCGGTCGCGTTCGCGGTGTCGGCGCTGAGCCTGGCCGGGATCCCGCCGCTGTCCGGGTTCGTCGCGAAGCTCGCCCTGGTGCTCGGCGCGGTCGACGCGGGCATGGTCACCGCCGCGCTCGTCGCGGTCGGGGTCAGCGTGTTCACCCTGCTGTCGATGCTCAAGATCTGGAACGGCGCGTTCTGGGGCGGCGACGCCCCCGAGCCGGACCCCGGGGGCGGTGCGGGCACCGTGGTCGCACTGCGTGTCCCGGTCCGCGCGGTGGCCCCGGCGCTGGCGCTGGGGGCGCTGTCGCTGCTGCTCGGGCTGTGGGCGGAGCCGCTGCTGGCGCTCTCGTCGGTCGCCGGGCAGGGTCTCGCCGACACCGCCGCCTACGTCGGGGCGGTGGGGGCGCCGTGACGACCCGCCGACGCGCACCCGGCCGGGGCGGGCGCCCGCGCGCCGCGGTGGGGTTCCTGCTCTGGTTCACCGGCGAGTTCTTCCGCGCGAACGCCGTCGTGCTCCGCGAGGTCCTCACCCCCGGGCACGGCATCGACCCGGCGGTGGTCCGGGTCCGGCTGCGGTCGCGGAGCATGGTCGAGATCGCGTCGATCATGAGCCTGCTCAGCCTCACCCCCGGCACCCTCGCCCTGAACCTGACCACCGGCTCGCGCAGCCCGGAGCTGCTCGTGCACGGCATGCACGCCTCGGACCCCGAGCAGCTGCGGGTGAGCGTGCACGAGATGGAGGACCGGTTGCTGGCGTTCCTGCGCCGCCCCGCCCCGGGCGTGGTCGACCGCGATCCGGAGGAGACCCCGTGAGCACCCTGTTGCTGGACGCCGGGATCGTCGTCCTGGCGCTCGGCCTGCTCGTCGCGGTCGGGCGGGTCCTGGCCGGGCCCACCGACGCCGACCGCGGGCTGGCCGTCGACTACGGCTTCGTGGTCGTCGTCGGGCTGATCGCGTTGCTGGCGCTGCGGCTGGGGTCCACCGCGATGCTGGACCTCGTCGTCGTCGCGACGCTGGTCGGGTTCCTGACCACGGTCGCCGTGGCCCGGCTGATCTGGGCGGAGAAGGGGGCGAAGCGGTGAGCGTGCTCGCCGGCGGACCGGTGCAGAACGCGATCGGCGGGATCGTGCTCGGCGCCGGGGTGCTCCTGGTCGCCGCGGGCGCGGTCGGCATGGTGCGCCTGCCCGACGTCTACAACCGCACGAACGCCGTCACCAAGGCCGCGGGGCTCGGGATCGTCGCGATCCTCGTCGGGGTCGCGATCCTGGTGCCCGAGCCCGGGGTGCTGCTCACCCTCGGCGTCGCCGTGGCGCTGCAGCTGTTCACGATCCCGATCGCGAGCTTCGCGATCGGGCACGCCGCCTACCGCTCCGGTGCCCCGTCGACCCCGTCGACGCTGCGCGAGGACGACCCCGGCTCCCGCGGCGACGACGGCTGAACCGTCCGCACCTCCCGGGCGCGCGCGTCGGCGTCGATGTCCTGCCCCAGGTCGTCGACGACGAGTGAGTCCCGGTCGATCGCGCCGCTGCGGTAGGCCGAGCGACCGACCACCTGGGAGATGACCGGCGCCGTCAGCACCTGGAACAGCACGACCAGGATCAGCGTCGAGGAGTTCTCGAACTCCAGGTTCACCGCGACGCCCAGCAGGATCAGCAGCAGCCCCAGGGTCTGCGGCTTGGTGGTGGCCTGCAGCCGGGCGGGCAGGTCCGGCAGCCGGACCAGCCCGAGCGCGCCGAGCAGGCAGGACAGCCCGCCGGCGAGCATCAGCGCGGCGGAGACCACGTCGTGCACGCCCATCAGCGGTGCCGCTCCCATCGTTCGACCAGGCGGGCCGCCGTCGCCGAGCCGACCAGCGCGATCAGCGCGACCGCGGCCAGCAGCGGGATGTTCGACCCGTCGGAGTAGATCGCCGCGTACACCGCGGCCGCGGCCACGATGAGCACGACGAACACGTCCAGGGCCGCGATGCGGTCCAGCGTGGTGGGGCCCTTCAGGAGCCGCCACATCGTCAGTGCCGCCGCGGCGGTCAGCATGATCAGTACCAGCGTGTGGACGACGGTCACCGGTCCTTCCTCCCCGCGTCCTCGGCGGTGACCGCGGCGACGGCGGCGGCGCACCGGTCCCGGTCCTCCTGGCTGCCGACCGCGTCGATCACCCGCATCTGCAGCCGCATCATGTCCCGGCGGACCCGTTCGACGGCGCCGGGCCGGTGCAGGCCGAGCGCGTAGACGTACCAGCGGTGCCGGGCCCGGTCGATCTGCAGCGTGAAGCTGCCCGGGGACAGTGCGCAGGCCGCGACGATCGTCGTCGCGGTGCGGTCCGAGCCGGTGCACAGCGGCAGCCCGACGATCCCGGACCGGGCGCGCGGCCCGTGCCGCAGCGTCACCATGCTGACCCGGATCCCGGAGACCACCAGGTCCGATGCGAGGAACGCCAGTAGCCGCAGCAGCTTCCACGGGCGGAACGGGAGCCGCTCGGGCAGCAGCGGCAGCGGGAAGATCGCCGTCACCGCGGCGCCGACGAGCAGCCCGCCGACGATCGCGGCCGGGGACACGCTCCCCCACAGCAGCACCCAGACCAGCGCCAGCGCCAGCACCTGCGGGATCCGCCGGCGCACGCTCCCGCCGCGGGCGGAGCCGCCCATCGGCTCGGCGACGGTGTCCGGGACCGGCGGGGGCACCCGGGCGGGGGTGCGGTCGGCCTCGGGTGTCTCGCCCGCCTCGGCCGCGCCCATCTCACGGTCGCGGACGGCCTCGGGGCAGGTCTCGGCGTCGTCGAGTTCGCGCGGGTCCGGTCCGTCGGCCGTGCCCGCGCCACCGCGGCTCGGGGTCTGCTCGCTCACGGGGTCACCTCCGGGGTGTCGCGGGCTGCGGTCCGCACGGTCGTGTTCCCGTCGACGTCGCCGGACCGGCCGTCGGCACTGATGGTCCCACCGCTGCCGGGGTCGGCGCCCGGCCCGAGGACGGCGTCGGTGTAGCCGGTCCGGTCGTGCAGGTCCACCCCGGCCCGGGCGGTCACCCCGGACAGCGGGCCGGCGAACAGGGCGATCGCGACGCTGACCACGACCAGCGCGGACGCGCCGACGTACATGCCGCGGGCGCTGCGCGCGGTCCCCACGACCAGCTCGTCGTTCGGGTCGTCGTCGGCGAGGGGCTCCTTCGGGGCGCCCCAGAACACCCGTACCCAGACCCGGGCGACGGCGTAGAGGGTCAGCAGGCTCGCCAGGACGACGACGGCGGCGACCAGCTCCCCGGCGGGGCCCGCGCCCGCACCGGCCTGCAGCAGCGCGAGCTTCGCGACGAACCCCGAGGTGGGTGGCAGCCCGGCGAGGGTGATCGCGGGGATCGCGAACAGCACGGCCAGGTGCGGCGCCCGCTGGGCCAGCCCACCCATCTGGGAGATCGACACCGTCCCGGTCCGCCGGGTGATGAGTCCGCTGACCAGGAACAACGTCGCCTGGACCGTGATGTGGTGGACGACGTAGAGCCCGGTCCCGGCGATGCCGTCGGGGGTGTGCAGGGCGAGCCCGAACACCATGAACCCGATGTGGCTGACCAGCAGGAACGACAGCAGCCGGTTGAGGTCGTCCTGGGCGACGGCGCCGAGCGCCCCGACGACCATCGTGATCGCGGCGATCACCAGCAGCAGCGTCGACGGGCTGTCCTGCGGGAACACCAGGGTCTGGGTGCGCAGCAGCGCGTAGATGCCGACCTTGGTGAGCAGGCCCGCGAACAGCGCGGTGACCGGGGCGGGCGCGTTCGGGTAGCTGTCGGGCAGCCAGAAGTGCAGCGGCACGATCGCCGCCTTGATGCCGAACACCACGATCAGCACCAGGGCCAGGACCGCGCGCAGGCCCTCCGGCAGCGCACCCATCCGCCCGGCGAGGTCGGCCAGGTTGACCGTGCCGGTGGCGGCGTAGACGAGCCCCACCGCGGTGAGGAACAGCAGCGACGAGGTCAGCGACACGATCACGTAGGTCATGCCGGACCGGATCCGCGACGCCGACGTCCGCCGGGTGATGAGCACGTAGCTCGACGCCAGCATGATCTCGAACGCGACGAACAGGGTGAACAGGTCACCGGTCAGGTAGGCCAGCGACACCCCCGTCGACAGCAGCAGGAAGATCGGGTGGAAGGTGGTGCTGGCGGTCTCCCGGCCGTAGTCGGAGATCCGCTGGTCGATCGCGTAGACGAGCACCGCGAGCGTCACCACCGTCGAGATGAGCAGCAGCAGCGCCGACATCCGGTCGGCGACCAGCACGATGCCCATCGGGGCCGACCACCCGCCGAGCTCGGCGACGACCGGGCCGTTCGCGTCCGCCGCGACCAGCAGCACGGCGGCGACGACGCACACCAGCGTCAGGGTCACCACGCCGATGACCCGCTGGGCCGAGGCGCGACGGCTGACGACGACGCTGCTCGCGGCGCCCAGCATGGGCAGCAGCACCGGCAGCGTGACCAGGGCCTGCAGCGGGGTCACCTGCGGCCCTCCTCGAGCTCGTGGGAGTCGGCGGTGTCCTCGGGCTCGGCGTCGGTCTCGTCCGCGGTGCCCTCCTCCATCGCGCCCTTGGGCTTCTGCCGGTCGGCGATGCGGCGGTCCTCCACGTCGTCCTGCACCTCGTCGTGCCCGACGAGCACCCAGGAGCGGTAGCCCAGGGCCAGCAGCAGCGTGGTGAGGGCGAAGGTGATGACGATGGCGGTCAGCGCCAGCGCCTGCGGGAGCGGGTCTGTGATCTGCTCGGGCAGTACCGCGTCGAGGATCGGGGCGCGGCCGGGCGGGCCGCCGGAGACCTGCAGCAGCAGGTTCGCGCCGTGCCCGAGCACCACGATGCCGATCAGGATGCGCATGAGCGATCGCTGCATCAGCAGGTAGAACCCGACCGAGTACAGCACCGCGAGCACGATCGCCATGCTCAGGTTGATCGTGGTGTTCATCCGCGGCCACCTCCGCCCGGGACGTCCTCGCCGGCCTCGCGGGCGTCGCGGGCGATGCCGGAGCCGAGCGAGCGCAGCAGGTCGAGCACCACGCCGATGATCAGCAGGTAGACGCCGACGTCGAGCAGCAGGCTGGTCACGATGTCGAGGTAGCCGAACGGGCCGAAGGTGATGGTCCACTTGACCGAGGCGAGCACCGGGTCGCCCCAGGCGACCGGGGCCAGTGCGGTGAGCACCGCGACGATCAGCCCGCTGCCGACCAGCACGGGCGGGCGGATCCGGAACCGGGAGCCCAGGTTGTCGTCGCCGCCCGCGATGTGGCGCAGCACGAACGCGAGCCCGGCGACGAGGCCGCCGGAGAACCCGCCGCCGGGGCCGTAGTGGCCCTCCAGCAGCAGGAACACCGAGAACACCAGCACCACGGGGAACAGCAGCCGGGCCGCGGCCTCCAGCACGAGGGTCCGCTCGCGGACGTCCGGGCAGGCGCCGGGGAGCATCCACCGTCCGCTGGGCTGGTCCATCCGGGCCCAGCTCTCGGCGTCCCCCGGCGGGGGTGCGGGCTTCTCCTGCGAGGCCGTCATCCGAGCACCTCCTGCTCGTGCTTCGGCGATCCCGAGCCGCTGCGCACGACCGTGCCGCCCTTCCTCTTGTCGTAACGGGTCGCGAGCACCAGGCTCGCGGTGCCGGCGGCACAGATCAGCAGCACCGTGATCTCACCGACCGTGTCGAGCGCGCGGAAGTCCACCAGGATCGCGCTGATCAGGTTGGTCGCGCCGGCCTCCGGCGCGCCGTCGATGAACGGCCCGGTGGTGGCGGGCGGCAGCGTGCGGGCCCCGGAGAGCACGACGGCCATCCCCGCGACGAGCACGCCGCCGACCGCGGCGACCGCGGCCTTGGGGGCGCGGACGCGACGCTCGCTGTCCGGCTCGTCGAAATGGGCGGGCAGGCGTCGCAGCACGAAGACGAACGCCACCAGGGTGAGCGTCTCGACCAGGAACTGGGCGAGCGCCAGGTCCGGGGCGCCGTCGATGACGAACAGGCCGCCGATGCCGTAGCCGACCGCGCCGACCAGCAGCACCGCGGTGAACCGGCGGTGCGCCAGGCACAGCGCGATCGCCGCCACGATCACCATCAGCCCGACCGGGACCTGCATGATCGAGTGGTAGGGCGCCTGGTCGGTCGGGAACGTGCCGGTCACGGCGAGGACCGGGCCGGGCAGCGCGATCAGTGTCGCGAGGATGCAGCCGAGGTAGACCGGCAGCGAGCCGATCTGCAGCCGGCCGGTGACCGTGATCGCCGAGCGCTCCAGCCCGGTCACGACGGCCTCGTACCCCCGCTGGGCGGACACGTGCGGCACCGAGAGGTGCCCGGTCAGGGTCTGTCCGTAGCGGTGCAGGAGGAGCCCGCCGGCCAGCGCGACACCGGTGAACAGCAGCGGCAGCCCGGGGGTGTGCCACAGCGCCAGCTCGTAGCGGGCGGCGTAGGCGTCGCCCAGCGGCGGCAGCGACGCGGCGTAGGAGGCGGCGAGCTGCTGGACCAGCGGTGCGGCGAACCCGGCCGCGATCCCGGTCAGCGCGCACAGCCATGCCGGGCCGGACAGGCCGAGCGGGACCGGGTCGCCGCCGGTGGGGTGCAGCCCCTTGGTGGAGAACGCGCCCCACAGGAACCGCGCGGTGTAGGCGACGGTCAGCAGCGAGCCCGCGACCAGGCCGATCGCCGCGATCCAGCCGCGGACGCCGCCCTCGAGCACGAACGCCTCGAACGCGGCCTCCTTGCCGACGAAGCCGAGCATCGGCGGGAGCCCCGCCATCGACAGGCCGGCGAGCGCGGCGATCACGGCGAGCCCACGCCGGCGGCGCCCGAGCCCGCACAGCTCCCGCAGGTCACGAGTGCCGCAGGCCTTGTCGATCGCCCCGACAACCATGAACAGCGGCGCCTTGAACAGGCCGTGCGCCAGCAACATCGCGATGCCGGCGAGCCCGGCCACCCGCGAGCCGGACCCGAACAGCACCATGAGGAACCCGAGCTGGGAGACGGTGCCGAAGGCCAGCAGCCGCTTGAGGTCGGTCTGGCGCATCGCGCGCCAGCCGCCCAGCACCATCGTCGCGAGGCCGAGGACCATGACCGGCGCCCACCACACGGGGTGCACCGCGAACGCGGGCCCGAGCCGCGCGACGAGCACGACCCCGGCCTTCACCATCGACGCCGCGTGCAGGTACGCCGAGATCGGCGTCGGGGCGGCCATCGCGTACGGGAGCCAGGGGTGGAACGGCAGCTGCGCGGACTTGGTCAGCGCGCCCAGCAGGATCAGGACGAGCGACACCGACAGCGCGACCGGGCTGTCGGGGGCGAGCGTGCCGGAGGTCGCGGCCGCGGTGATCTCCGGGATCGAGTACGTGCCGGCCAGCTGGCCCAGCAGGACGATCCCGAGCAGCATCGCCAGCCCGCCGAACACGGTCACGACGAGCGCCTGGACCGCGGCGCGGCGGTTCTCCCGGTACTGGCCGCCCTGCCCGACGAGCAGGAACGACGTCAGCGACGTCAGCTCCCAGAACACGTAGAGGGTCAGCAGGTCGTCGGCCAGGACCAGGCCGAGCATCATCCCGGCGAAGGCGACGAGCAGCGCCGCGGAGCGGGCCGCGTCGGTGGAGCGCGGTCCGAAGTACCAGGCCGCGTAGATCATGATCAGCGCTCCGACGCCGGAGACGAGCACGATCATCGCGATCGCGAGCGCGTCCATCCGCAGGCTCAGCGTCAGTCCCAGCTCGGGCGCCCACTCGACACGGTCGGTCACCCCGCCGGAGAGTGCGGTCGAGGCCTGCGTCATCGCCCACACGAGGGTGGCGGCGAGCAGGGCGGCGCCGGCGCCGAACGCCAGCCGCCGGTGGTACCGGGCGAGCGCGGGCAGGCACAGCGCCAGGACGAGATGGGCGGCCACGACGGCGAGCACCGACACCTCCTGGAGTCACGGGGTCGTTCGGACCAGCGGTTCCGCTCACGTCACGGCCGGACCCGGGGAGCGCCGGAAGAGGTCGCCGCACGATCACCGGAAGGGACGCGGCGACGACGCCGAGGTCATCCTATCGGCGCAACCGGACGTTTCGCCCGTGACCGTACCGAGTCTCACGCCGCGAGCGGTTTGGCGAAGCACCGGGAGCGGGGGTCGTTCCGGTACGCACCGAAGTTGCTGGTCCGACGGTATCCGCTGGTCTCGTACAGCGCGATCGCAGCGGGCTGGCCGTCACCCGTCTCCAGGATCATGCGGCGCCGCCCGGCGGCGGCGGCCGCACGCTCCAGCGCGACGAGCACCGCCCGGGCGTGTCCCCGGCCGCGGGCGGCGGGCTCGACGTACATCCGCTTCAGCTCCGCGTCGCCGTCACGGCGCGCCGGGTCGGCCGGGTCGGCGTCGACGGCGCGCCACGCCCCGGTCGCGACGGGGACGCCGTCGTCGTAGCCGACCAGGAACAACCCGGACGGGGTCCGGAAGTCGGCCGGGTCGACGGGGGTGGCGTCGCCGTCGCCGTAGACCTCGCCGTAGAACGCCTGCAGCCGCCGCATCAGCGGCGTCACGTCCGGATGGTCGAGCCCCGCCACCCGCAGTTCGAGTTCCCCCACGTCCTCATGATCGGCCCCAGGTGACCGGCAGCGCACGCAGCCCTCCGGTGAGCACGTCCGAGCGCAGCTCCAGCTCGGTGCGCGGCACGGCGAGGCGCAGCGACGGGAACCGGGCGGGCAGCGCCCGGAACACCTCGGTCAGCTCGACCCGGGCCAGGCTCGCGCCCACGCAGAAGTACGGCCCGTGCCCGAACGCGAGGTGCGCGGACTTCCTCTCCGCGTCGAACTCGGTCGCCCCGTCGAAGTGCCGCGGGTCCCGGTTCGCCGCGCCCGGGGCGAGCAGGATCGCGTCGCCCGCCGGTATGTGCACCCCGGCGATGTCGACGTCGGCGTGCGCGTAGCGCGGGATGCCGCCGTTGCCCCCGCTGGGCACCGCCAGCCGCAGGACCTCCTCGACCGCCCCCGGGGCGCGCTCCGGGTCCGCGGCGAGCGCCGCCCACTCCCCCGGGCGGTCCAGCAGCAGGACGGTGCCGGTGTCGATCCGGCCGACCGTCGTCTCGTGCCCGGCGAACAGCAGTCCGGCACCGAGCGCGGCGAGGCGGTCGCGCTGCTCCGGCGCCGAGCCGAGCGCGGCGAAGTCCGACAGCACGTCCTCCCCCGGCTCGTCGTCCTTGCGGTCGACGAGGCCGCGGACGTAGGCGAACAGCGCCTGCGCGGCGGCCTCGGCGCGGGGCCGGTCGTGGAGCAGCCCCAGCTCACCGGACCAGCGCCGGAAATCCTCGCGGTCGTCGTAGGGGACGCCGAGCAGCTCGCAGATGACCAGCACCGGCAGCGGGAAGGAGAACAGCTCGTGCAGGTCGGCGCCGGGACCGGCGGCCTCGACGACGTCGAGCTGCCGGGCCACCAGCTCCGCGACGTGCCCGGAGAGCCTGCGCATCCGGCGCGCGGAGAACGCGGGCGCGAGCAGTTTGCGCATCAGGGTGTGGTTCGTGCGCTCGGTCTCCGGCGAGTCGCCGCTCGGCCCACCGAAGATCATCGAGTCGGAGATGCGCGCGGCCCGCTCCGGCTCGGGGTGGCTGCGGCCGAGCCGGTCGTCGGCGAACAGGGCGCGGGCCTCCTCGTAGCCGGTGACCAGCCACGCGACATCGCCGGCCGGGGTCCGGACCGGGGTGATCGGGGACCGCTCCCGCAGCCGGTCGAACAGCGGCGGCAGCTCGAGGACGTCGTGGCGCGGGAACGGGAGGCGCGGCAGGTCCGTGGCGTCCGGACCGGTGGTGGTGGTCACCCGCCCGACGGTACGAGCGCCGGCCGGTGGCCGCCTCCGTCCCGGGGTGGACATCGGGTTGATCCGTCCGCGCGGAGCCCCGCGCGCCCGGGAGGGCGTCGCGCACTCCGCGGAGAAGGATCACCGGCCACGGCCGGGTCAGGTCACCGCCGGCTGCTCCGCCGCGACCGGCGCCACGCGGCGCGCCCCCACCCACACCAGGCCCAGACAGATCACCTGCACCCCCGCGACGACGACCAGCAGCACCGGGTACCCCGCGACACCGGTGAGCGCCGAGAGCAGCATCGGCAGCAGGAACCCCACGTAGGTCAGCGAGTAGAACACCGCGGTCAGCCCGGCCAGGTGCTCCGGCGCAGCGATCCGCTGGACCTCCTGCAGCCCGGACAGCAGCACGAAGCCGTAGCCCGCCCCCAGCAGCGCGGCCGCGGCGACGGCGGCCGGGACACTGCGCAGGCCCGCCGCGAGGGCGGCGACGAGCGTCCCCGCGACGACGAGCGCGAGCCCGACCCGGGTCGCGGCCAGTGGCGAGCGGGCGTCCACGAGCCGCGCGGCGGACTGGGCCAGGACCCCGCAGCCGAGCGCGACGGCGGTCAGCAGTGTCGCGGCGAGCAGCCCCCACCCCCCGGTGACCCCGTCGAGCGTGGTCGGCAGCACGGCGTAGGCGATCGCGGCCGCCCCGAACACCCACGGCGCGGCGGGCAGCACCAGCCACACGAACCGCGGGTGCGCGACGGCCGGGACGCGCAGATCGTGGCGCCAGGACCGGGAACGGCCCGGCTCGACCGTCTCCGGCGCGGCGAGCAGCCACCAGGTGACCGGCACCGTCAGGACGATGTGCACCAGGTAGGGCAGCTCCATCGGCAGCGGCGCGAACTGCGCGAGCAGCCCGCCGACCAGCGGTCCCAGGCCGAAGCCGGCGGTGAGCGCGAGCGCCGCGCGTCGGGCGTCCTCCCCCTCCCCGGACAGCTCCTTGACCCACGTCGTCGCCACCGCCATCGCGACGCCGACGCACACGCCGAACAGCAGCCGTCCGGCGAAGAGCAGTGCCTCGGAGAACGCGCCGAGGGCGAGGACGGCGCTGGCCGGGATCGACGCGGCCGTCGCGGGCAGCAGCACCCGGCGGCGGCCCCAGCGGTCCGACGCCGGCCCGCCGACGAGCAGGCCCGGGGCGAGACCGAGCACGTAGACGCCGAAGAAGGCGGCGACCACGGTCGGCGGGTAGTGCCCCTGCTCGCGGTACATGACCATCAGCGGGCTGAACTGGTTGGCGCCGTAGCCGACGCCGAACAGCACGGCGGCCGGCCGCGTCCACGGCTTCACGATCGGTCCCCTCCTCGGAACGCGACGACGCCCCCGGGAACCGGTCCCGGGGGCGTCGTCGTCGACGGTGGTGGTGCGGCCTAGGCCGCGGCCTTGGCCCGCTGACGCCAGCGGGTCAGCGTCCGCTCGGTGTAGCCGTTGGGCTCGGTCGCCCCGCTGAACACCAGCTCCAGTGCGGCCTGGAACGACTCGCTGGAGTCCAGGTCCTTGGCCATCGCGGGGTAGCCGTCCTCGCCGGCGTTCTGCTCGTCGACGACGGCGGCCATCCGGGCGAAGGTGTCCCGCACGGTCTGCTCGTCGACCACACCGTGGGCGAGCCAGTTCGCGACCAGCTGGGCGGAGATCCGCAGGGTGGCGCGGTCCTCCATCAGCCCGACGCCCTCCAGGTCCGGGACGGTGGAGCAGCCGATGCCCATGCCGACCCAGCGCACCACGTAACCGAGGATCGACTGGGCGTTGGTCTCCAGCTCGTGGGTCACGTCCTGCTCCGACAGCGACGACGCGTCGGTCACCGGGACCTCGAGCAGCGTGCGACGGTCCGCGGTGGCGCGGGAGGCGATCTGGTCCTGCACCGCGTGCACGTCGACGCGCAGGTAGTGCAACGCGTGCAGGGTGGCGGCGGTGGGCGAGGGCACCCACGCGCAGTTCGCCCCGGCCTTCGGGTGGCCGATCTTCTGCTCGATCATCTCGGCCATGGCGGCGGGCTTGGCCCACATGCCCTTGCCGACCTGCGCGGTGTGCGCGAACCCGGCCGCGAGCGCGACGTCGACGTTGCGGTCCTCGTAGGTCTTCAGCCAGGTGGTGGACTTCATGTCGCCCTTGCGCAGCACCGGGCCCGCGGCGAAGCAGGTGTGGATCTCGTCGCCGGTGCGGTCCAGGAAGCCGGTGTTGACGAAGATGACCCGGTTCGCGGCCTCGGCGATGCAGGCGGAGAGGTTGACCGTGGTCCGCTTCTCCTCGTCCATGATGCCGATCTTGAGCGTGTTCGCCTGCAGCCCGAGGGCCTCCTCGACGGCGCCGAACAGCTCGACGGTGAGCGCGACCTCCTCGGGCCCGTGCTGCTTGGGCTTGACGATGTAGACGCTGCCCGCGCGGGAGTTGGTGTGCGGGCCCTTCCCCTGCAGGTCGTAGAGCCCGGCGACGGCCGAGACGAGCGCGTCGAGCACGCCCTCGGCGACCTCCTGATAGGCACCGTTGCCGTCGGCCGCCTTCACCGCGTTCGTCGTCATGTGGTGGCCGCAGTTGCGGACCAGCATCAGCGAGCGCCCGGGCAGGGTGAGATCGGAGCCGTCGGCCGCGGTGTACTCGCGGTCCGGGTTGACCCGGCGGGTGACGGTCTTCCCGCCCTTGCGGAACTCGGCGGTCAGGTCGCCGCGCAGCAGCCCGAGCCAGGTGCGGTAGGCCAGCGCCTTGTCCTCGCCGTCCACGGTCGCGACGGAGTCCTCGAGGTCGACGATCGTGGTGACCGCGGACTCGAGCACGACGTCGGCGACGTCGGCGTGGTGCTGGGTGCCGACCTGGGTGGTCGGGTCGATCGTGATCTCCAGGTGCAGCCCGTTGCGGGTCAGCAGGACCGCGCCGCGGCCGTCGCCGTCGACCGGGCGGAACCCGGCGAACTGCGCGGGGTCGGCCAGCCCGACCGTGCCGGTCGCGCCGGTGTCGACGACGAGCCCGTCGGTCGAGGCCCGGTAGGCGGTGGCGTCGGCGTGGCTGCCCTTCGCGAGCGGGAACAGCTCGTCGAGCAGCTCGTCGGCGGCGGTGATCACCTGCGCGCCGCGGCGCTCGTCGTAGCCCCGGGCGAGCTCCCCGTCCTGCGGGAGCGCGTCGGTGCCGTAGAAGGCGTCGAACAGCGAGCCCCACCGCGCGTTGGCGGCGTTCAGCGCGTACCGCGGGACGGTCGAGGGGACGACCAGCTGCGGGCCGGGGACCTCGGCGATCTCCGGGTCGACCCGGTCGACCGAGATGCTCGGGGACCGCTCGGGCAGCAGGTAGCCCAGGTCGGTGAGGAACTTCTCGTAGTCCTCGACCGAGCCGGTGCCGTGCTCGCGGTGCCACTCGTCGATGCGCGCCTGGATCTCGTCGCGGCGCGCGAGCGCGCCCGCGATCTTCGGGCCGAAGCGCTCCTGGAGCCGCGCGAGGGTCGACCAGAAGTCGCCCGCCGACACCTCGACGTCGGACAGCAGCTCGTCCTCGACGAAGGACTTCAGGTGCGGATCGACCTGCAGGCCGGCGGTGTCGGCCATCTGTGACCACCCTCTCCGTGTGGTTGTAGGACTGGCTGCATTTCTACCAGTGGATTATCTTTTCCGCATCACGGAAGTGACGCGGCTCCGATCGTGATCTCCGAACAGGCGTCGCGATCCGGTGTCGGCTTACCCTTCCGTGAGCCCCGCCACGCGCAGCAAGGGAGTGCAGCGATGCCTCTGGCCCGCACCGTCCACGACGAGTTCGTCGCCCTCCTGGGCGCGGCGGACGTGCTCGACGACCCGGTCCGCACCCGCACCTACGAGTGCGACGGCCTGACCGGCAGCCGGGTCGTCCCCGAGCTGGTCCTGCTACCCCGCACCGCCGAGGACGTCGCCGGCTGCGTGCGGATCTGCGCGCGCCACCGGATCCCGTTCGTCGCCCGCGGCGCCGGGACCGGCCTGTCCGGCGGCGCGCTGCCGGTCGCCGAGGGCGTCGTCATCGGGCTGAACCGGCTCAACCGGGTGCTCGAGGTCGACCCGGAGAACCGGCGCGCGGTACTGGAGCCGGGCGTCACGAACCTCGAGATCACCGCGGCCGCGTCGCCGTACGGGCTCTACTACGCCCCGGACCCGTCGAGCCAGCAGGTGTGCACGATCGGCGGCAACGTCGCGGAGAACTCCGGCGGCGCGCACTGCCTCAAGTACGGCTTCACCACCAACCACGTGCTGTCGATGGAGGTCGTGCTCCCCGACGGCGAGGTGGTCACCCTCGGCTCGGACACGATGGAGCAGCCCGGCCCCGACCTGCGCGGGGTGTTCCTCGGCTCCGAGGGCACGCTCGGCATCGTCACGAAGGTCACCGTCCGGCTGCTGCGCACCCCCGAGGTCATGCGCACGCTGCTGGCGGACTTCCCGTCGGTGTCGGCTGGCGGGCAGGTCGTCTCCGACATCGTCGCGGCCGGGATCGTGCCCGCCGCGGTCGAGATGATGGACGCGCTGGCCATCGAGGCCGCCGAGGGCGCCACCGGCGCCGGCTACTCCCTCGACACCCCGGCCGCGCTCGTCGTCGAGCTGGACGGGACCGTCGAGGAGTGCGAGGAGCAGTTCGCGCTGGTCAAGGAGATCTGCGACCGGCACGGCTGCACCCGGCTGCACATCGCGGGCTCCCCCGAGGAGCGGGCGAACATCTGGCGGGGCCGCAAGGCCGCGTTCGCCGCGGTCGGCCGGATCTCGCCGGACTACATCGTCCAGGACGGCGTGGTCCCCCGGACCCGGCTCGCCGAGATCCTCGAACGGATCGACGAGATGGGCACCGACGCGGGGCTGCGCGTCGCGAACGTCTTCCACGCCGGCGACGGCAACCTGCATCCGCTGGTCCTGTTCTCCGCCGCCGAGGGCCAGACCGAGCAGGCCGAGCACCTGTCGGCGCAGATCGCGGAGCTGTGCGTCGAGATGGGCGGCTCGCTGTCGGGCGAGCACGGCATCGGCACCGACAAGGCCTGCTCCATGCCGCGGATGTTCGGCGAGGACGACCTGGCCGTCATGCGTCGCATCCGCGACGGCTTCGACCCCGACCACATCTGCAACCCCGGCAAGCTCCTGCCCACCCCGCGGCTGTGCGGCGAGAAGCCGGGGCTCTACCGGCCGCACCCGCTGGAGGAGGCAGGCCTGATCGAACGGCTGTGACCCGTCCGGCCGACCTGTCCGACCGACCCGTACGAGACCCGGAAGGGCCCGACGACATGACACGCGCTGCTCCCACCACGCTGCGCCCCACCTCGGCGAAGGAGGTCCGGGACGCCGTCCTGGACACCCCCGGCCGCCTCGCGATCACCGGCGCCGGCACCGCCACCGGCTGGGCCGGGCGCGCGGCCGACGACGTCGCCGCGACGCTCGACCTCTCCGCGCTGTCCGGGGTGATCCACCACAACCCCGGCGACATGACCGTCTCGGTGCACGCCGGGACCCCGGTCCGCGCGCTTCAGGAGCAGCTGGCCGAGCACGGTCAGCGCCTCGCGTTCGACGCCGCCCGGGTCGCCCGCGGCGCCACGGTCGGCGGGCTCCTCGCCACCGCCGACGCCGGCCCGTCCGCCCTGGTCTGGGGCGGTATGCGGGACCTGGTCATCGGCACGACCTCGGTACTCGCCGACGGCACGATGGTCCGCTCCGGCGGGCACGTCATCAAGAACGTCGCCGGCTACGACATGGCCAAGCTGATGCACGGCTCCTACGGCACCTTCGGCCCGCTGGTCGAGGTCGTCCTGCGGCTGCACCCGGTCCCGAAGGCCGTCGCCTGCGTGAGCGTCGACGGCCCGGTGGCCGAGGCCGCGTCGCGGGTGCTGGAGCTGATGGCCAGCCCGCTGGAGCCGATCGCCGTCGAGTGGGTCTCCGGTGACCCCGGGCGACTGCTGGTCCGGTTGGAGGGCGGCGCCCGGACCCTGCCCGCACGGGTGGAGCGGCTGCGTGAGCTGCTCGGCGCCGACGCCCGGGAGGTGGACGCGGAGGCGTGGGACGCCCACACGTCGCTGACCGACGGTCCGCACGCCGGCGGCGACGGCGACGGACCCGCCCTCGACGGCGCCGTCGTCCGGATCGGGTGCGCACCGACCCGGCTGGCGCCGCTGGTGGAGCAGCTGCCCGCCACCGCCGTCACGGCCGGCCTCGCGACCGGCGTCGCGACCGTCACCGTGCCGGGGGCCGCCGTCGCGGAGGTGCACGACGCCGTCGCCGCGGTCGGCGGCACCAGCGTGCTGCGTGACCGGCCCGAGACCCTCGACGCCCCCGCGTGGGGCCCCGCACCGTCCGCACTCGCCCTGCTCAGGGCCGTCAAGACCCAGCTCGACCCCGAGGCCCGGTTCGCCGCCGGTCGCTTCGCTCCCTGGATGTGAGGCACGCATGACGAGCACCCACGAGCCCGCAGGCACCCCGACCGGGGCGGCCGAGACCAAGATCCCCCAGCAGGGCCCGAGCGCGTTCGACGACGTCCACCCGCCGCAGCGCGAGCTGCTCGACGACTGCGTCCACTGCGGCTTCTGCCTGCCGACCTGCCCCACCTACGTGCTGTGGGGCGAGGAGATGGACTCCCCGCGCGGCCGGATCCTGCTGATGGACCTGGCCGAGAAGGGTGACATCGGCCTCGACGGGCCGTTCACCGAGCACATGGACAACTGCCTGGGCTGCATGGCGTGCGTGACCGCCTGCCCGTCCGGGGTGCAGTACGACAAGCTGCTGGAGTCGGTGCGCCCGCAGATCGAGCGCAACGTGCCCCGCAGTGCGTCGGACAAGCTGTTCCGCGACGCGATCTTCGCGCTGTTCCCCTACAAGCGACGGCTGCGGGCGGCCGCCCTGCCCGGCGCGCTGTACCAGCAGCTGCGGAAGGTCCCCGCGATCCGGAAGCTCGCCGAGAAGCTGCCCGGTCAGCTCGCGGCGATGGAGTCGCTGCTGCCGCCGGTCTCGGTGCGCGAGGCGTTCGCGACGCTCCCGGTGCACACCCCCGCGGTCGGCACGCGCCGGGCCCGGGTCGCACTGCTCACCGGCTGCGTGCAGGACGTGTTCTTCCACCGGGTCAACGAGGCCACCGTGCGGGTGCTCGCCGCCGAGGGCTGCGACGTGCTCGTCCCCCGCGACCAGCAGTGCTGCGGCGCGCTGGAGGTGCACGCCGGGCGCGAGGAGTCCGCGCTGGACCGGGCCCGGCGCACCATCGCCCGCTTCGAGACCCTCGACGTCGACGCGGTGGTCACGAACGTCGCGGGCTGCGGCTCGTCGATGAAGGACTACGGCCACCTGCTCGCCGACGACCCCGCCTGGGCCGACCGCGCGGCGCGCTTCTCCGCCCGCTGCCGCGACGTGCACGAGGTCCTGGCCGACCTGTACTCCCGGGAGGACGACGGCGGCCCCCGCGCCCCGCGGACCCCGGTCACCGGCCGCGTCGCCTACCACGACGCCTGTCACCTCGGGCACGCCCAGGGCGTCCGCAACCAGCCGCGCGAGGTGCTCCGGACCATCCCCGAGCTGGAGCTCGTCGACATCGCCGAGGCGTCGCTGTGCTGCGGCTCGGCCGGCATCTACAACATGGTGAAGCCGGACGCGGCCGCGGATCTGGGCGTGCGGAAGGCGGAGAAGATCCGCGACGCGAAGCCGGACGTCGTGGTCACCGCGAACCCGGGCTGTCTGCTGCAGATCGGCAAGTACCTGCCGAACGAGGACTTCGCCGACGTTCCGCTGCTGCACCCGGTGCAGCTGCTGGACGCGAGCATCCGGGGGGCGGCGGTGCCACGGCGCTGACCCCGCCCCCTGTCAGGAGGGACGCCGCCGGGTACGGCCCACCGGGCGCCGGTGCGACCGGCGCCATGCCGTGGCGCCGGCCGTCCGGGTACGCCCGGGCGTCCCGCCGGCCGGGACCGGGGACCCGGGGTCACCTCCGGGGTGCCGCGGGACGGACGGGCCGGCACCGGTGGACGTGGCGGGGTCGGACAGCTCGTCCGGCCGCCGGTGCAACGCCCGCAGCTGGGCACGCAGCGCGACGATGTCCCACTTGCGGGCGGTGTGCTCCCGCTCGAGCCGCTCCAGCCGCCGGTGGGCCAGCACGAGCAGCACACCGGCGGCGATCCACCCCGCCAGGGCGGCCCACGCCACCACCGCCACCAGCCCCGACACGCCCGCTCCGTCCACCCGTCCCACCTGCTCGGCACTCACCGTAGCGAGCACCCGGGTCTCCGACGGCGTGCCGGGTGAGCCACCGCACACGTCTCCGGAGCACGTCACGTCGGTACCCTGGGTGTGCAGGCACCGCCGCCCCGCGCTCGCCTCCCGGGCCCGGCGGTGGCCCGTCCCGGATGCGGCCCGTGCGGGTGGACCCCGGCCCCGGCGGGTACGGGTCCCGGCGATGCGCCCCGCCCGAGACCGTGAGGAGGCCGGAGATGCAGCAGGCCGTCGGTAACGACCCGACCACCGCGAGCGATGGACCGGCCGTGGAGGAGACGACCGTGCACCCCGAGAAGACCCCGTCGCCCGATGCGCGCCACTTCCCCCAGACCCCTGGTCGCGATGGACCCGCCCACCCTCCCGGCGGCCCACCTGACCCCGCCGCCCGCGGAGTTCCGGCAGTTCCCGGCCCCGCAGCGGTCGGTGCCCGGTCACCCGAGCCTGCGGAGCCGGCTGCGCCGGGTGCTGCTGTTCTGGCGTCGCGGCTCCTGATCCACACGACGACGGCCCGGTCCCCGCAGCGATGGGGACCGGGCCGTCGTCGTCTCCGGGTCAGGCCGGCAGCCGGGTCGCCGCCCGCCGCAGGCCCACCACGATCGCGGCCAGTGTCAGCAGCACCAGGGTGAGCAGCACCGTGCCGGTGTTGAGCCCGACGCCGTGGATCAGCACGAACGCCAGCCCGCCCGAGAGCAGGCAGTAGTACGTCATCGGGATGATCGTCATCCGGATCACGTCGCCCTCCCGGCCGAGCAGCCCCACCGTCGCCGACGCGGCGACGACGTTGTGCACGGTGATCATGTTCCCGGCGGCGCCGCCGACCGCCTGGGCCGCGACCACCGTCTCCGGGGTGGCGCCGATGTTCTCCGCGGTCGCGAACTGGAACAGGGCGAACGTCAGGTTGGACACCGTGTTCGACCCGGCGACGAAGGCCCCCAGGGCGCCGATCCACGGTGCCAGGACCGGCCAGGCCGGCCCGGCGACGGCGGCGGCCCCCTCGGCCAGCGTCAGCGGCATCGAGGCCAGCCCGGTCGTGTTCAGCTCGGCACCGGAGTTGATCAGGATGCGGACCAGCGGCAGCGCGAACAGCAGCGCGACCGCGGCACCGGCGAGCTGGCGTCCCGACACGGCCCATGACGTCGCGACCTGGCGGCCGTTCATCCGGTGCAGGCCGTAGGTGACCAGACAGACCAGCAGGAACACCGCGCCCGGCGAGTAGAGCGGCTGCAGCGTCTCGTCGATGCCGGTCCCGAGGATGTCCGCGGGTCCGACGGTGATTCCCGACAGCGCGTCCTTCACCGGTGCGACGGTGCGGGTCAGCACCAGCACCGCCGCGACGAGCACGTAGGGCGACCAGGCCAGCCAGGTGCTCATCCGGGTGCCGGTGACGCCGTCGTCGGCACCCGCGGAGATGGTGCCGGTCCAGCGGTCGAGCCACCGCTCGCGCGGCGGGAAGTCCCACACCGTGCGCGGCATGAGGAAGCCGCGGCTGGAGGTGAACATTACCAGCGCCAGCCCGACGAGCCCGCCGAGCAGTGACGGGAACTCCGGGCCGAGCAGCGCGGCGACCAGCACGTAGGGCACGGTCATCGCGAACGCGGCGTAGAGCGCGAACGGGGCGACCGCGAGGCCCTCGGCGAAGCTGCGGTTCTCCCCGAAGAAGCGGGTCAGCAGGCACACCAGGAACAGTGGGATGAGCGTCCCGGCGACGGCGTGCAGCGCCGCGACCTCGAACCCGATCGCGGACAGGTAGCCGGTCGCGTCCAGGCCGAGCGCAGCGGTGCGCGCGTCGACCTCCGCCGACCCGGACAGCCCCTGCCCGATGCCGGTGAGTACGGGCGTCCCGGCGGCGCCGAAGCTGACCGGCGTCGACTGGATCACCATGCCGACCAGCACCGCGGCCAGCGCCGGGAAGCCGAGCGCCAGCAACAACGGCGCGACGACGGCTGCCGGGGTCCCGAACCCCGACGCACCCTCGATGAACGACCCGAACAGCCAGCCGATGATGATCGCCTGGACCCGCCGGTCCGGGCTGATGCCGGTGAACCCGGCACGGATCGTCGCGAGCGCGCCGCTCTGGGTGAGCGTCTGCAGCAGCAGCAGCGCACCGAAGATGATGTAGAGCAGGCCGACCGCGATGATCAGGCCCTCGATCGTCGACGCGACGATCGCGGTGGTGCCCATCCCCCAGACCAGCGACCCGATCAGGGCCGCCGCGACGAAGCCGAGCGGCATCGCGTACTTCGCGGGCCAGCGCAGCCCGACCAGCAAAACCGCGACGACGAGGATGGGGGTGAGAGCGAGCAGGCTGAGTACGCCCAGGTTGTCCACGGTGACACCCCTCCGGTGCGGGGCGAATCGCGACACGTGCCCGAATCGCCCGATCGTGAGGGCACGATGTCACCCGTCCCGGCGCCGCGCAAGCACGATGTGGAATCAGTATTTCGCGAAGTGGACCCAGCCGCCGTCGCCGTCGTAGGGACGGCCGTCGACGGTGACCCCCGCGCCCGCCTCGTCCGGTGCCTCCACCGCCCCCACCTCGGTCCAGCCCTCGGGCAGCGGCGCGTCCCCGGGGAAGGTCGCCGCCAGCGCGTGGTCCTCACCACCGGTCAGGACCCAGCGCAGCGGGTCCAGGCCCAGCGCGGACGCGATCTCCGCCATCCGCGGGGCCACCGTGAACGGCCGCGACCGCAGCCGCAGCGCCACCCCCGAGGCCCGCGCGACGTGTGCCAGGTCGGCCAGCAGGCCGTCCGAGACGTCGATCATGGATGTGGCGCCGGCGTCGGCGGCCTGCGGGCCGGCGGAGTAGGGCGGTTCCGGGACCCGGTGCGCGTCGACCAGCGCCGCCGGGGAGCGGAACCCGCGCCCGAGCACCGCCAGCCCGGCCGCGGACCAGCCCAGCCGCCCGCAGACCGCGATCCGGTCCCCCGCCCGGGCCCCGGAGCGCAGCACCGGGGCCCGGCCCTGCAGGTCCCCCAGCGCCGTCACCGAGACGACGATCACCGGCGCCGAGGTCAGGTCGCCCCCGACGAGCCCGGCCCCGGTCGAGCGGGCCTCGGCCCACAGCCCGTCGGCCAGTTGCTCGAGCTGCGCCGCGGGCGTCGACGAGGGGCACGCCAGCCCCACCAGCAGCGACGTGGGCACCGCCCCCATCGCGGCGATGTCGGCCAGGTTCGCGGCCGCGGCCTTGCGCCCGACCTGCTCGGGGCTCGACCAGTCGAGCCGGAAGTGCACGCCCTCGACGAGCACGTCGGTGCAGGCGACGACCCGCCCGTCGGCGGCGGTGACGACGGCCGAGTCGTCCCCGGGACCGAGCTCCGTCGTAGCCGGTTGGACACGGTCCGTGGTGACCCGGTCGATCAGTGCGAACTCACCGACCTCCCGGAGTGAGACACCGGTCTCGGAACCGCCCTCGGGCGTGATCGCGGATGGGGACACGGGGGCGGCCTCCGGTAGGTTCTGCGTCCGACATTCCTGCCGCCAACCATCCGGCAGGTCGGCAGTTACCGGAAAGGGGCACGCCGTGGTGCAGGCATACATCCTCGTCCAGACCGAGGTCGGCAAGGCCGCCTCCGTCGCCTCCGAGATCGGGGGTCTGCCGGGCGTGGTCTCGGCCGAGGACGTCACCGGCCCGTACGACGTGATCGTGCGCGCCGAGGCGGACGACGTCGACGAGCTCGGCCGGCTGGTCGTGGCCCGGGTGCAGAACGTCAACGGGATCACCCGGACGCTCACCTGCCCCGTGGTCAAGCTGAGCTGAGACGGGCGCGGACGTGGCAGGGGCACGCATGTCACCACCGGTCGTGGTGGCGATCGCGCTGCCCCTGCTGCTCGCCCTCGTCGTGGCGGGGCTCGCGGTCTGGGCCCGCCTGACGACGGGGCCGGACACCGGCCCCCTGGAGCTTCCCGCACAGGCCGCACCGCAGGCGTCGTCGACGTCGTGCGACGCGGTGCTGCGCGCGCTGCCGGCCGGCATCCCCGGCGACACCGGGGACCTCGCGCCGCGCGAGATCGACCCGCCGGTCCCCGGCGCGCGGGCGTGGGTCGCCGAACCGGAGCCGGTGGTGCTGCGCTGCGGCACCGAACGGCCGGCCGAGCTGGGGCCGACCTCGCCGCTGATCGTCGTCAACGGGGTGAGCTGGCTGCCGCTGGCGACCCCGCAGGGCGCGCTCGCGACGACCTACGCCGTCGTCGACCGCGGGGTGTACCTGGAGCTGTCCGCGCCCGCGGAGACCGGTCCGGGGCCGCTGCAGGCGGTGTCGGACGCGGTCGTCGACGCCCTCCCGCCGCAGCCGGTGCGGGTCCGGTAGCTACCGCAGCCCCGTCCCGCGGGCCAGCGCGGTGTCGACCATGGTGCTGAGCAGCTCGGAGTAGTCGAGCCCGGTGACCGCCCACATCTTCGGGAACGCGGAGCTCGGGGTGAACCCGGGCATCGTGTTGACCTCGTTGACGGTGATGTCGCCGTCGTCGGTGACGAAGAAGTCGACCCGGGCCAGGCCCTGCACGTCGAGCGCACGGAACGCGGTGATCGCCTTCCAGCGCAGCGACTCGGTGATCTCGTCGTCGAGCTTGGCGGGGATCTGCAGCTCGGAGGTGTCGAGGTACTTGGACTCGAAGTCGTAGAACTCGCCGTTGTAGCGCAGCTCGGCGGGCAGGCTGGCGCGGACGCTGCCGTCGGGGAACTCCAGCACCGCGCACTCGATCTCGCGGCCGGGCACGGCCGCCTCGACGAGCACCTTCGGGTCGTGCCGGCGGGCCTCGGCGACGGCGGCGTCGAGCGCGGCCGGGTCGGTGACCCGGGTGACGCCCATCGAGGACCCGGCGCGGGCCGGCTTCACGAACAGCGGCAGACCGAGCCGGTCGCGGTCGGCGAACCCGATGTCGGTGCCGGGGCGGAGCACGACGCCGTCGGCGACGTTCAGGCCCTCGGCGCGCAGCAGCTTCTTCGCGAACTCCTTGTCCATGCCGACCGCGGAGGCCAGCACGCCGGCGCCGACGTAGGGCAGCCCGGCCATCTCCAGCAGACCCTGGATGGTGCCGTCCTCGCCGAAGGCCCCGTGCAGGATCGGGAAGACCACGTCGACCGAGGTCAGCGCCTCGCGCGCGTCGAGGCGGACCAGGCCGCGACCCGGTTCGCCGGGCAGCACCAGGGCCTCGGCGGTCCCGTCGACCTCGGGCAGCTCGCGACCCGAGATCGCCAGCCGGACCGGGTCGGACGGGCCGACCACCCACGCCCCGTGCGGGGTGATCCCGACCGGGACCGCCTCGAACCGCTCCGGGTCGAGGTGGGTCAGCACGCTGCCCGCGGACACGCACGAGATCGCGTGCTCGGAACTGCGGCCGCCGAAGACGACGGCGACCTTGACCCGGTCGGCACTCATGGGGCCCGAGGGTAGGCGGCGGCTCCGCCGGGTCGCACAGCCGGGCGTCGGCCCGGCCCTCGGCACAGCCGGGCGTCGGCCCGGCCCTCGGCACGGCCGGGCGGGCCGCTCACCCCACCAGCGCCGCCAGCGCGGCGGTCAGCTCGGCCCGGGTCCCGGCGGCGTACCCGACGACCAGGCCGGACGTGCCGGGCCCGTCCCGGTGGTAGTCGGCCAGCCCGCGCACGGCGACGCCACGCCGGGCGGCCGCGGCGATCGCGGCCCGCTCCCCCTCGGGAGGGCGCAGCACGAGGTGCGCCCCGGCCGGGTCCCCCTGCGCGGCCCAGCCCGCCGTGCGGGCGGTGTCCAGGACCAGGGCCCGCCGCTCACGCAGCTCGCGGCGCAGCCGTCGCAGGTGCCGGGACAGGTCGCCGTGTGTGGCGAGCGCGGTGAGGACCAGCTGCCCCGCGGGCGACGGCCGGGTGCCGGTCCGGGCGCGCAGGTCCCGCCACGCGGCGACGACGGCGGGCGGCGCGACCGCCCAGCCGACCCCCAGCGTCGGGCTGAGGATCTTGCTCGCGGTGCCCAGGTGCACGACGTGGGCGGGCGCGAGCGCGGCGAGCAGGGGCAGCGGGGCGACGTCGTAGCGGAGCTCCCCGTCGTAGTCGTCCTCGATGACCAGGAAGTCCTCGGCGCGGGCACGCCCGACCAGGGCGACCCGGCGGGCGGCGGACAGACGCACCGCGGTGGGGAACTGGTGCGCGGGCGTGGTGTAGACGGCCGCGCAGCCGGCGGGGACGGCGTCGACGACCAGGCCGTCGTCGTCCACGGGCACGCCGAGGACCCGCAGCCCGGCGGCCCGCAGCGCGCTGACCGCCCGCGGGTACCCCGGCTCCTCGACGGCGACGGTGGCCCCCGCAGGCAGCAGCCGGGCCAGCTCGGCGACGGCGGCGGAGGTCCCGGCGGTGGCCAGCACGGTGCCCGCGGGCGGGGTGAGCCCGCGGTGACGCAGCAGGTGGCCGGTGACGGCGTCGTGGAACGCGGGCAGCCCGTCGGCGCGGGGCCGGTCGTCCGGGGGCGGATCGGCGGCGGCCCGCCAGGCGCGGCGCCACATCGCGGGGTCCAGCGCGGCGACACACGGCCGCCCCGGGTCCAGCACCGACGGCTCGGCATGCGGACGGGGCCCGGCGGGCGCGGCCGGGCCCGCCGGGGCGGGCCCGGGGACCGCGGTCACGAACGTCCCCGCGCCGACCCGGCCGGCGACCCAGCCCTCGGCGAGCAGTTGGTCGTAGGCGGCGGCGGTGACCGTCCGGCTCACCCGCAGCGTCGTCGCGAGCCCCCGGGTCGACGGCAGCCGGTCGCCGGGGCGCAGTGCCCCGCCCACGGCCGCGGCGCGGAGACCGTCGGCGAGCTGGACCGCCAGCGGGGTCGCCGCGGCGCGGTCGAGGACGATCGGGAGATCCTGCACAGTGGCCTTTCGTCCGGGACCGGAAGTGGCCGTTCCAGGATGCCACTGTCGAGAGCCATCCTCGGCTGGTGACGCTCTCCCCCACCACCCGCAGCACGCTGGGCCGCAAGCGCGACCGGGCCGCCGTCGACCGGTCCGACCTGCACGCGGTCCTCGACGACGGCCTCGTCGCCCACCTGGGCTTCGTCCGCGACGACGCACCCGTCGTCCTCCCGACCGCCTACGGCCGTGACGGCGACACGCTCTACCTGCACGGCTCGTCCGGGGCCCGCTACCTGACCGGCGACACGCTGCCCTGCTGCGTGACCGTGACCCACCTCGACGGCATCGTGCACGCCCGCGCGCTCATGCACTTCTCGATGAACTACCGCAGCGCGGTCGTGCACGGCGACGCCCGCCGCGTCACCGGCGACGACGAGCGTCTGCACGCGCTGCGGGTGATCGTCGAGCACCTCACCCCGGGCGCATGGGACCACGCCCGCCGCCCGGACCGCCGGGAGCTGGCCGCCACCGCGGTGTTCGCGCTCGACCTGACCGAGGCCAGCGTGAAGAGCCGCTCCGGGCCGCCGTCCGACGACGAGGCCGACGTCGCCGCCGGTCTCGCCTGGGCCGGCGTGGTGCCGTTGCGGACCGTCGCCGGGCCTCCAGAGACCGCCCTTGACCTGCAACGACACCGGTCGGTTCCGGACCACGTGCGCGACCGTCGTCACACCGGCGGGTGACGTAGCCTCGGGGGTTCCGACGCAGCCCTCACCGCCCCCCGAGGAGGACTCGTGACCCCCGTCGTGCTGCCCGACGTACCCCTGCAGGACGTGACGCTGATGCCGGACTGCGTGCAGGACGCCGGTTCGTGGTGCGCCACGCTCTACCGCTGGACCAGTAACGACTTCCTGGCCCAGCACGCGGACACCCTGGTCAGCAGGACCGTGGCGATCACCGTGATCGTCGTGGTCGCGGTGCTGTTCCGGTGGCTGGCGCACCGGGCGATCGCGCGGATGGTCGACGGCGCGACCAACGGCCGGTTCACCGCGCTGGTGGGCCGGGCCCGCCGGCTGCGTCCGGGTGGCGGCGCCGCCGTCGCGCCGGCGGCGGACCCGGGTACGCAGCGACGGGCGCAGCGGGCACGCACGATCGGCTCGGTGCTGCGCTCGATCGTCTCGGCGGTCGTGCTGCTCGTCGCGGTGATGATGGTGATGAACGAGCTCGGCTACCCGCTGGGCCCGTTGCTGGCCGGTGCCGGGGTGATCGGGCTCGCCATCGGTTTCGGTGCGCAGAACCTGGTGCGCGACTTCCTGTCCGGCATGTTCATGCTGCTGGAGGACCAGTACGGCGTCGGCGACGTCGTCGACGTCGGGGAGGCCGTCGGCACCGTCGAGGCGGTCGGCCTGCGGATCACCACGATCCGCGACATCAAGGGCACCGTCTGGTACGTCCGCAACGGCGAGATCCTGCGCGTGGGCAACATGAGCCAGGGCTACGCGGTCGCGGTGGTCGACCTGCCGATCGCCCACCACGCCGACGTCGAGGAGGCCACCGAGCTGGCCGGGAGCACCGCCACCGAGCGCGCCTCCCAGGACGACATCGCCGGTGACGTGCTGGAGGCCCCCGAGGTGCTCGGCGTCGACAAGATCGGCCCGGAGGGCGTCACGCTGCGGATCACCGTGCGGGTCAGCCCCGGCCGGCAGTGGGCGGTGCAGCGCGCGCTCAACGGCGCGATCACCGACGCGTTCGACGACCACGGCATCCCGCGGCCGATGGTCTACCCCGGCGCGGCCTTCGACGGCCAGGCGCAGAAGCAGAACTGACGACTCCTGGGAGACTGGTCGGCGTGAGTGCACCGCAGAACTTCTACGCCGAGGTGGGTGGCGCCCCGGTCTTCCACCGGATCGTCCACCGGTTCTACGAGGAGGTGGCCCGGGACGAGGTGTTGCGGCCGCTGTACCCGGAGGAGGATCTCGGCCCGGCCGAGGACCGCCTGCGGATGTTCCTGGAGCAGTACTGGGGAGGTCCGCGCACCTACTCCGACCAGCGCGGCCACCCCCGGCTGAGGATGCGGCACGTGCCGTTCACGATCGGCCCGATCGAGCGCGACGCCTGGCTGCGCTGCATGCGGATCGCCGTCGACGAGGAGAACCTCTCTCCGGAGCACCGCGAGCAGCTGTGGAACTACCTGCAGTACGCCGCGGCGAGCATGCAGAACTCGGAGTTCTGACCCGAGTAGGGGCATTACCACACACTGTGATCGTTGGCCCGCCCGTCCGGCGGCCATTCGAGTGGCATTCGGGCGCTTTCCGGGTTGATCCAGCGCTGAACGTGACCGAATGCGTCCGGTCTCGTTGGACGGGACGCCGCCCCGGCACGTCGGGCGGCTCGTAGTCACCCGTCTTGGGGGTTCATCGTGAGCGTCTCTCCCTCGCTGTCCGGTCCGCATCGGCACGAGCCGGTCGACGGGTCGTCGCGGCACACGCACCGCGGCGGTGACTCCGGGGCCCACCCCGACCGCCACGACGGCGAGGACGGCTCCTGGTTCACCGTCGTGCTGCGCGGCTACGACCGCGGCGAGGTCGACACCCGGCTGGCCGAGCTCGACCACCGCATCCACGACGAGATCCGCCGCGCGGACGCGGCCGAGCAGTCGCTGTCCGCGGCCCGCGCGCAGGTCCGGCGACTGCAGGAGCAGCTGGAGAACGACTCCGCCGCCCGGGCCGGTGAGGAGCGCCGCGCCGAGGAGGCCGGCTTCGGCCGCCGCGTCGAACGCGTCCTCCAGGCCGCCGAGCAGGAGGCGGCCGAGCTGCGCGATCGTGCGGCCGACGAGGCCGCGGAGATCGTGGAACGCGCTCGCCGCGAGGCCGAGGACCGTCGCTCCCGCACCGAGGAGGCGCTGCTCGGCCGCGCCGCCACCCTGGACCGCGAGTTCGCCTCCCGCAGCAGCACCCTCGACGACCGTGAGCACGACGCCGACCGCCGCGAGCGCGACCTCGCCGAGCGGGAGCGCACCGTGTCCGACCGGCTGTCCGGCGTCCGCACCGAGGCCGAGCGGATCCTCGCCGACGCCCGCTCCGACGCCGAGCAGACGCTGTCCACCGCGCGCGCCGAGGCCGCCGCGCTGCTGCGCGACGCCGAGCAGGGCGCCGGGGAGCGACGGTCGGCGGTCGTGCGCGACGTCGAGCGGCTCGCCGCGCTGCGCGACGACGTCCGGGACGAGCTGACAAGGGTGCAGCGCACCCTCGCCGAGGAGCTGGACCGTGAGCCGGTCTCGGCCGCCCTCGACGACGCCCTGTTCGGCCCCGCGCCCGTCTCCCCGCCGCCCGTCTCCCTGCCGCCCGTCTCCCTGCCGTCCTCGACCTCGGCGCCGTTGTCCGACGAGGGTTCGATCGCCTCGGTGTCGGAGCTCGGCAGCAGGCCATCGGCCGACGCCGCCGGCTCGGAGGCCGGTGATCCCGCCGACGACGAGGACGAGGACGCGCCCGCCACCGGTTCCCTGCTCCTCGGTCCCGGGCACCGCCCGGCCGAGGAGGACCCCGACAGCACCACCGTCGGCCGCATCCCGCCGATCTCGCTCACCTCGATCGGGGTCCTCCCGTTCGGTGATCTCGGAACGGGGCGTGACCAGCCCCGGACCAGGACGGACGTCGCAGGTGGGACGACCAGGACGGGCCGGGGGGCCACCCGGGGTCCGGGCCCGGGGCGACGCTCGCGATAATCGAATCGTTATGTGCACCCGACCGCCGCAGAACGCATGACGTCGGCGCCCGGTCACCCGGGCCCCGACGACCGCTCCCCCCGGCGTGCCGACGGCCCGCCGGACCCCGAACCGAACCCCGACGGGCTCGGCGAGGCGATCCGGACCGGCCGCGTGCCGGTGGTCCCCGGCTCCCTGGTCGACCTGGTCATGCGGTCCGGCTCGGGCGAGCCCCCGGAGCCGGAGGCCACGTCCGAGGACGACGGCGCCCGGCGCGAGCCGACCCCGACCGGGTTCACCGAACTGGTGTCCCGCGAACGGGATCCCGCGCCCGCCCCACGTCCCACCCCGGGACCGCGGTCCGCTGCCCCCGAACCGCCGTCGGATGCGGGTGACTACGCCGATCTCGGCGACCTCGGCGACGACCCGCTGGGCGTCGGGCCGCTGCCCGACGAACCCGGCGACGACGGTCTCGACCCCCTGCACACCCCGGCGGACCGCTTCGCGCCGCCGCCGTCGTTCGCGCCGGGCACACCGGGCGGGACACCGCCCGCGACCGGCGGCATCCCGGCCGCGCCGACGCCCGGCCCGGCCGACGCCACGCCGGCGTCACCGCGGCCGGACCCGACGGACGGCGGCCCGGCGGCACCCCGTCCCGGCCCGGCGGACGCCGTTCCGGCGACTCCCCGGTCCGGCTCGTCGGACGTCTCCCCGTCGGCTCCCGGGTCGGACGCGGCGGGCACCGTCCCGTCGGCGCCCGGGCCGGACCCCACGCAGACGGGACGTCCCGGCCCCGGGCCCGGTGCGAACCGGCCCGACCCCGCCGCCACCCCCGCGGAGGGCGGTCGTCGCACCGATGCCGGTCCCGGGCCGGACGGTGTCCCGGTGACCGCACCCGCACCGACCGTCGTCCCGCCGATCGCGCCCACCCCGCGGCCGCTCGGCGACGGCACCCGCCCCACCGCCGGCTCCACCCCGGACCAGGACACCGCCCCGTCGCCCTCGGCCGGGGACACCACGGAGTCCGGCGGCTCCGGCGACGGGGACCGCGACGCCGCGGGACAGCACACCACCAAGCGGTGGCCGCCCCGCCCGGCGCGCAGCGGCGCCGACGGCCCGGAGACCGACATCCTGCCGCCCGGCGCACTGATCGGGCACTACCCGAGCGCGGACTCCTCCGACGACCGGACCGAGCAGCCGCCCGCGCGGCCCTCGACCCCGCCGTCCGGGAACCGTCCGACGATGCCCGGTCGCAGACCTCCCGCGCCCGCGGGCCCGGAGCAGCGTCCGGTGCCCCGTCCGGCCATGGGTGGGGCACCGTCCGGTCCGGCGATGGCCGGGCTGTCGGGCAACGACCTGTTCGCCACCGCCGGCGGCGACTCGGGCAGCGGCTTCGGCCGGCTCCCGGGCCGCGCCGACGACCCGTGGCGCTCCCGCGCCGACACCGCGGCCTCCGCGCCCGACACCGACGGGCCCTCCTCCGACGACGTCCACCGTGACGACACCACCGGTGAGGGCTCCGCCCGGGACGACTCCTCGCGGGACGGCGATGCCCCCCGGGGCACCGCCTGGGGCCCGGACGGCGGTCCGGGTTCCTCCGTCGGCGGGCCGTCCGCGTGGGACCGGGACGCCCCGGCGTGGGACACCGGCCGCCCGCCCACGGACGACGCCGCACCGTCCCGCAACGGCGCGTTCCCGACGCCGGGGTCGTACGGCGACACGCCGTCGCGCTCCGGGTCGGCCCCGGGCCACGCAGCCGCTGCGTTCTCCGGACCGGCGCGGACCGGGGCGTTCCCCGCCCCCGGCGCGGGCCCGGACGAGCGGCGCGGCGGACCGGGCACCGGGGCGTACCCCACCGACCGGCCCGGCGGACCGGGCACCGGCTCACTCCCCACCGACCGGCCCACGGGACCGGGCACCGGCGCGTTCCCGACCGACCGCTCCGGTGGTCCGGGCACGGGGGCGTACCCCGTCGACCGCCCCGGCGGGCAGGGCTTCGGTTCGTCTCCGACCGACCGGCCCGGCGCCCCGGGGACCGGTGGCCGCCCGGACGGGCCCGGTACCGGCGCCCACCCGTCGAACGGCGCCCCCGGTGCCCGTTCCTGGGCCCCCGCCCCGGACCGCCCGGGCCCCGGAGGACCGGGCGGGCGGCCCGCACCGCGACCGGACGCCCCGTCCGAGAACGAGACCACCGTCGTCCTGCGGCCCGTCGGGACCGACGGCGAGCAGCCCACGCTGCAGGGCCTCACCCCGGTCACCGGACACCCGGACGCCCCGGCGGCGGACGACACGACCGGCCTCTCGGACCCGGACCGGTCGGACGCCTCGACGACCAGCCGCAACGCGGCCGCCGCGGCCTCGGTCGGGGCCGTCTCGGTGGCCGCCGCCCGCGCCGCGTCCGGCCGGGACGGCACGGTCAGCGACACCGGTCCGGGCACCGCGGTCCAGCCCGCGGCCGCGGAGGCCGCCGCCCACGCCGCGGTGACCGGCGAGAAGCCGCCGGTCACCCCGCGCCGCGAGGCGATCATGTCGGCGAAGCCGCGCAACGGCCGTCGCAGCCCGTCCGCGGCCGGGCTCGCGATCGCGCTGGCGATCGTGCTGCTCGGCGCGCTGACGCTGTGGGCGATGCTGTCGCCCAGCCAGTCCGACCCGGGCGCGAACGCGACCCGGCCCGCCGTCTCGGCCGGTCCGGGCACGGGGCCGCGTCCGGAAGCGGTCGCGTCCGGGGCGAGCCTGGCACAGCCGACGGTGCGGGCGACCGTGCCCCTCGGCGGCGCCCCGGTCGCCGTCGCGGCCGCCCCGGACGGCTCGACGGCCCTCGTCGCGGTCCGTGACGCGGACCGGCTCGCGGTCGTCGACACCGCGTCCGACGCCGTTACCGGGGAGATCGAGCTCCCGGCCGCCCCGCAGGGGGTGGTGACCTCCCCGGACGGCACCCGCGCCTACGTCAGCACCGCCGGTCAGGGCGGCGGGCAGATCGCCGTCGTCGACGTGCCGGGGCGGACCGTCGTCTCGACCGCTGCCGTCGGCGGGGACCCGGCCGCGGCCGCGGTGTCCCCCGACGGCCGGTTCCTCTACGTGCCGTCCCGCGCGGACGCCACCGTGCAGGAGCTCGACCCGAACGCGGGCACCGTCACCCGGACCGTGCCGGTGTCCCGCGACCCGTACGCGAGCGCCACGAACGACGCGGGAGACCGCGTCTACCTCGCCACCCGCGGCGCCGACCAGCTCACCGTCCTCGACCCGGACAGCCTCACCGTGCTCGGCAGCTTCCCGGTGCGTGGCGGTGCGGAGTCCCTGGCCGTCAGCCCCACGTCGGTCCCGCGGACCGTGGTCGCGGTCGGCGGCCCGGAGTCCGGCACCGTGACCGTCCTGGACCCCGCCGACGGCCGCGAGATCGCGACCGTGCAGGTCGACGGCGGCGCCACCGGCATGGCCTTCGCCCCCGACGGCCGCCACCTCTACGTCGCGACCCGGCAGGCTCTCGTCACGGTCGACACCGGGTCCTGGCAGGTCACCGGGACCACCGACGTCGCCCCGAACCCGACCGCCGTCGCGGTCGCCCCCGACGGCCGCACCGGCTGGGTCACCGGCGACGGCGCGGTCAGCGTGCTGAACCTGACCTGAGCCCGGGCCGGCCCCCGGCTGCGGGCCCGGCCCGTCAGCGCGCGACCGACAGCGGAAGCGACACCACGCGCCGCTTCACCACCGCCCCGTACCGGGCGTCGAGCCGCATCCACGACCCCGACGCGGACACCCGTACCCGCGGCCCGTCGGTCTCCTGCGGCGCCGAGCCGAGGAAACCCATCCCCGACATCGCGAACAGCACCCGCATCGGCACGGTGACCGGGCGGCCCGCGTCCGGCGGGGACACCGTCAGCACCGTCTGGTCCAGCAGCGACGCGGGCGGCCCCATCGGGCCCGCGTGCTCCCGGGCCAGTGCCAGCCCCCGGTCGGCGAGCTCGTCGAGCTCCGCGGCGGGGACGTCGTCGACCCGGGACCAGCCGTCGTCGGGCGGGAGCTCGTCGAGCCACGGCGCGGGCGGGCCGGGGTCGACCGCGGCGGAACGGTCGACGGCCAGCGCCGTCAGCAGCGTCGACGCCTGCGCCGTGACCGGCAGCGCCGGGTCGAGCTCCCCCGCCACCGACCGGGTCACGAGCACGTCGAACGGGGTGCGGGCCCACGCGGTGACCCGGCCGGAACCGGCTGTGAGCCGGATCGCGGCGCTCTGGTCGAGCCGGGCGACGCGCGCGGTGAACGCGCCGAGGTCGTCGCGCTCGGTCGCGTCCGCCAGTCGCAGGGTCACGACACGTCTCCCAGGTGGCGCTCGAGGAAGTTCCGCTCGTCGACGGTGAGCCGGCGGACCCGGTCCGCCTCGAGGTCGTAGAGGGCCATCCGGGTCCAGGCGGTGACCGCGACCGGGTCGCCCGCGCCGGGTCCGTCGTGCAGGGCGTAGTCGAGGACGAACGACGCGGCCCGCAGCTCCCGCACGGTGATCGCGCACCGCAGCGGCTCGGGCCGCCACGGCAGCTGCCGCTTGTACTCCACGTGCAGCCCGGCGACGAGCAGCCCGGAGGAGAACCCGGCGAGCCCCTCCCGCCCGGCGGCGGTGAAGGCCAGCGCGACGCGGGCCTCCTCGACGAGCGTGACGATCCGGGCGTGGTTGACGTGGCGGTAGGCGTCCTGGTCGGTCCAGCGCAGCGGGACCTCGGCGACGAAGGCGGTCACGGGGAGCTCCTACCGGGCCAGTCCGCGCAGCTGACGCGAGATCACCGACAGGGTCGCGAGGTCCAGCGACGCCGACGCCCCGATCTCCTCCAGCGCGCTGCGGGCGCGCGCGAGCTTCGAGGAGTTCGCCTGCTCCCAGGCGGCGATCGCGTCGTCGACACCCGTGCCGGGCGGGGTCTCGCGCAGCGCGTCGAGGGTGATCGAGCGCAGCGACCCGTAGAGGTCGTCACGCAGCGCGAGTCGCGCCAGCGCGTGCCAGCGGTCCCCGCGGTCGAGCCGGGACACCGCGGTCAGCGCCTGGTCGACGCCGAGGTGCTCGGACAGCGCGTAGTACAGGCGGGCCACCTCGGCGCCGGGCCGTGGTTCGGCCTCGCGGTCGGACAGCTCCACCAGCTCGACGACGTCGAGCAGCCCGTAGGCGTAGAGCGACAGCGCGGCCGACTCCACCATCTCCTCGGGCACCCCGCAGGCGCGCAGCTCCGCGGCACGTTCCTGAACCGCGTCGAGCTCGCGGCCCTGCAGCAGCTCGGGCAGCCGCGCCCGCAGCTCCGCGATGGGGCCGGCGAACCGGTTGACCTCCGCGCCGACGGCGAGCGGCTGCGGCCGGTTGGTCAGGAACCAGCGCGACACCCGGTCGAGCAGCCGCCGCGACTCCAGCACCACCGCGTCGGCGATCGGGACTCCGACCTCGGCCCGGCGGACGGCCTCCCACAGCGCGGGCAGCCCGAACACGCGGGTGGTGACGGTGTAGGCGCGCAGCACGTCGTCGGGGCCCGCGGAGATCTCCTCGCCCAGCCGGAACGCGTAGCTGATCCCGGCACCGTCGACCATGTCGTTGACCAGCGACGTACCGATGATCTCGCGACGCAGCGGGTGGTTGCGCACGGCGTGGTCGAAGCGCTCCCGCAGCGGGTGCGGGAAGTAGCCGGGCAGAGTCGGCGCGAACGCCGGCAGGTCGGGCAGGTCGGTCTGCAGCAGCCGGTGGGTGAGGTCGAGCTTGGTGTGGGCGAGCAGCGTCGCCAGCTCGGGGCCGGTGAGACCGAGACCGTCGGCGGCCAGGCGCGCGAACCCCGCCTCGTCGGGCAGGACCTCCAGCGTGCGGTCGAGCCCGGTGCGCCCGGCGAGGTCGGTGACCATCCGGGCGTGCACACCGACCATGCCCGGGGCGTGGGCGCGCGCGACGCCGAGCACCTGGTTCTGCGCGACGTTGTCGGCGAGCACGAGGGCGGACACCTCGTCGGTCATCGACGCGAGCAGCTCGTTGCGGGCGTTGCGGTCCAGGGAGCCGTCCGCGACCGGGCGGTCCAGCAGGATCTTGATGTTGACCTCGTGGTCGGAGCAGTCGACGCCCGCGGAGTTGTCGATGGCGTCGGTGTTGACCCGGCCGCCGGCACCGTCCGGGCCGCCGTGGCGGGCGAACTCGATCCGCCCGCGCTGGGTGAGCCCGAGGTTGCCGCCCTCGCCGACGACGCGCACCCGCAGGGCGCGACCGTCGACCCGGATGGCGTCGTTGGCCTTGTCCCCCACCTCGCCGTCGGTCTCACCGGACGCCTTGACGTAGGTGCCGATGCCGCCGTTCCACAGCAGGTCTGCGGGGGCGAGCAGGATCGCGTGGATCAGCTCGGGCGGGGACATCGCGGTGACCGTGTCGGCCAGCCCGAGCGCGGCCCGGATCTCCGGCCCGACCGGCACCTTCTTCGCCGTCCGCGGCCACACCCCGCCACCCGCGCTGATCAGGGAGGTGTCGTAGTCGGCCCACGAGCTGCGCGGCAGCTCGAAGAGCCTGCGACGCTCGGCATAGGAGGTCGCGGCGTCCGGGGTCGGGTCGACGAACACGTGCCGGTGGTCGAACGCGGCGACCAGCCGGATGTGCTCCGACAGCAGCATCCCGTTGCCGAACACGTCGCCGGACATGTCGCCGACGCCGACGACGGTGAACTCCTCGCGCTGGGTGTCGACGCCCAGCTCGCGGAAGTGCCGCTTGACCGACTCCCACGCGCCGCGGGCGGTGATGCCCATGGCCTTGTGGTCGTAGCCGACCGAGCCGCCGGAGGCGAACGCGTCGCCCAGCCAGAAGCCGTAGGACTCGGCGACGGAGTTGGCCAGGTCGGAGAACGTGGCGGTGCCCTTGTCCGCGGCGACGACGAGGTAGGAGTCGTCGCCGTCGTGACGCACCACGTCGGTGGGCGGCAGCGTCTCGGTGGCGCCGTCGGCGTGGGTCAGCAGGTTGTCGGTGATGTCGAGCAGCCCGGAGATGAAGGTCCGGTAGCAGTCGCGGACGTGCTCGGGCGCCGGCCCGGGCCTGCGCACGACGAACCCGCCCTTCGCCCCGACCGGGACGATGACGGCGTTCTTCACCGCCTGGGCCTTCACCAGGCCGAGCACCTCGGTGCGGTAGTCCTGCTGGCGGTCGGAGAAGCGCAGACCGCCGCGGGCGACCGGGCCGAACCGCAGGTGCACGCCCTCCACCGCGGGCGAGTACACGAAGATCTCGAACCGCGGGCGGGGCAGCGGCATGTCCGGTACGGCGGCCGGGTCCAGCTTGAAGGAGAAGAACGGGCGGCCCCGGAACCAGTTGGTCCGCAGCGTCGCCTCGATGACGGCCAGCAGGCCACGCAGGATGCGGTCGGCGTCGAGGCCGGAGACCTGGTCGATCAGGGTGGTGACGTTCCCCAGTGCCCGCTGGTGGGCGGCATCGCGCTCGTCGGCGTCGGCCGTGGCCGGGTCGAACCGGGCGCGGAACAGGGCGATCAGACCCTGCGCGACCTGCGGGTGGGCGACCAGGACGCCGGCCGTGTACTGCAGGGTGAACAGCCCGCCGAGCTGGCGGGTGTAGCGGCTGTAGGCCCGCAGGACGGCGGCCTCGCGCCAGTGCAGACCGGCGCGCAGGACGAGCGCGGAGAACCGGTCGGACTCGGCGTCGCCCCGCCAGGCCGCGGCGAACGCCTCCTCGAACCGTCGCCCGGCGTCCTCGACGGTGACCGTCGGGACCGCGGGGGCTCCGGCGGGCTGCGGGGGCCGGAGCCCGAAGTCGTAGAGCCAGCAGCGACGGCCGTCGGGGCGGCGGAACTCGTAGGGCCGCTCGTCGACGACCTCGACGTCGAGCTGCTGCAGCAGCGGCAGTACGCCGGTGAGGGTGACCGGGTCGTCGCCGACGTAGAGCGCGAACCGGATGTCGCCCTCGATGCTGCGGTAGAGCCGCAGGTCGAACGCGTCCTCGCCCTTCTCCCCCAGCGTCATCAGCCGCCGCAGGTCCTCGACGGCGCGCAGCGGGGTCACCGTCGCCTTGTAGGACTCGGGGACCCCGGCCAGCATCGGGCGGGCGGCGGGCCCGGCGTCGCCGAGCGCGGCGACGAGCAGGTCGTCCCACGTGCGGGTCGCCTGGGCGACGTGGTCCTGCAGCTCGGCCAGGTCCACCGTGACCGGCTCGGCGCCGGGATCGGTGGTGATCGTCAGGTGCAGCAGCGCCAGCTCGACGTCCCCGACCTGCGCGGTGTAGCTGACGTCGGTGCCGCCGAGCCGGGTGCGCAGGATGTCGGTGATCTTCAGTCGGGTCGCGGTCGTGTAGCGGTCGCGCGGCAGGTAGACCAGGCAGGACAGGAAGCGGCGGTACGGGTCGGGGTGGACGAACAGCCGCACCGCGCGGCGGGCGCCCGCCTCCAGCACACCGACGGCGGTGTCGTGCAGCCGATCCTGCGACGAGGTGAACAGCTCCGCGCGCGGCAGCTGGGAGAACACCTCGAGCATCTGCTGCCCGGAGTAGGAGTCGGCCGGGAAGCCCGCGCGCCGGATGGCGCCGCGGATGCGGCGGGCGACGACCGGGATGTCCAGGACCGACTCGTGCCGGGCCGGGACGGTCAGCATCCCGAGGAAGCGGTGCTCGCCGGTGACGGTCCCGTCGGCGTCGCGGGTGCGGACCCCCACGTAGTACGGGTGCACCGCACGCAGCACCCGGCTGCGCTCGCTGGCCCGGGTGAACAGGAGCAGGCCCGCGGGGTCGGCGGCACCGGTCTCCTCGGGGAGGAAGACGTTCGCGCCGGCGTCGCCGGGGCGCAGCACGCCGAGACCGGTGTCGGTGTCGGGCCGCAGGCGCCCGTCCGGGTCACCCCCGTCGTCGGTGCGCCGGGAGTAGTGGCGGTAGCCGACGAACACGAAGTGGTCGTCGACGAGCCAGCGCAGCAGGTCCGCGACCTCGGCCGGGTGCACGTCGTCCTCGTCGGTGTCGGCGGCCGTGGCGGCACCGGTCCCGGAGAGGTCGTCGGCGAGGGCGCGGGCGCGCAGGGTCATCGCAGCGGTGTCGTCGACGACCTGCCGGACCGCGGAGAGCGTGTGTTCCAGCTCGGCGTGCAGCGCGTCGGGGTCGAGGTCCCCGGACGACACGACGTCGACGTGCATCCACGACTCGACCGAGGCCCCCTCGGTGGGGTCGGTCGGGTCGGCGGCGGTGTCGACGCCGGTCAGCGTGCCGTCGGCGGCGCGGCGCACGACCAGGATCGGGTGGACGACGCGCCGCGCGGTACCGCCGGCCCGGCCGATCCCGGCGAGCGCCGACTCGACGATGTAGGGCATGTCGTCGGTGACGATGTCGACCGTCACCGCGTCTCCCCCGGCGGCGGCCACCCGGACGGCGGCCCGGCCGGGTTCGCGGTGCGCGCCGAGCGCGAGATGGGTGTCGACGACGGTCGCCGGCCCGGGCAGCTCCGCGCCGCCGGTCGCGTCGGTCTCCGGGGTGTGCCGGGCGTAGAGACGGACGAGCTCCGCGGCGGCACCGCTCCCGGGGCGGGGATCACCGCCCGGCCCGTCGGTGCTCGTGGTGTTCCCGGTCTGCCCCGTCGTCCCGCTGCTCACGATCCACTCCGGCCCCGTGCGTGTGTTGACGGCCGTCACCCTATCCCGCGGTACCGACACCATCGGCGGACCGGGACGGCCGCGTCGGCGCTGACCGGGCGAGCGGTTCCCGGCGGCCGGTCAGATCTCGCGGTAGGCCGCGAGGGCCCCGGCGAGGAGATCGGCGAGGCCCATGTCCTCGGGGATGCCTGCGGGGTCGGACGGGGCCGGCGTGGCCGGGGCGCCCGGTGTGCCGTCGCCCGGTGACGACGTCGTCCCCGGGGCGTCGGCGGCGCTGTCCTGCCGTCCGGGCGTCACCGGTGACGCGCCGTCCCGCGTCGCGGCCGGGGCGTCGTCACGCGGGGAGGTCGGCGGCTCGTCCCTCGTGGCCGGGCCGTCCTCCCGTGTCGCGGTGTCCGACGGCACCGGTCCGTCCGCGGGGACCGCTCGGCGGGAGCGAGCCCGTCGGGTCGCGGTGCCGGCGTCCGGCGCCCGCCCGCCTGCGTCCGGTCGGTTCCCGCCGGGTCGTAGGCCCGTCGTCGGTGTGGGGACGGCGCCGGTCGACGGTTCGTCGTCGCCGCCCGCGGCGGCGTCACCGATCACGGCGGCGTCACCGACCACGGCAGCGTCACCGGTCACGGCAGCGTCACCGGTCACGGCAGCGTCACCGCCCGCAGCGGCGTCACCGCTCACGGCAGCGTCACCGCCCGCGGCAGCGTCACCGGTCGCCGGGGCGACGACGGCCGCCGCACCCCGCACCACGGTCGGTCCGGTCGCGGTACGCACCGTCCAGGTCCCCACGCCCACGCCGCTGCCGTCGGGATCGCCGGACGCACGGTGGCCGCCTGCGGACGTGGTCCCGCCCCCGTCGAACAGACCGGCGGCCCCGCCGTCTCCGTCATCGGCCGGTGGGGTGGCGTCCCGCCCACGACGACGCGGCAGCGCTGACTCCCCCGCTCCGTCGTCGACCCCGGACCACCGCACCGGCAGCCCGGAACGTTCCCGGGCCGGGCCGTCGAAGCGGGAGGCGGCGCCATCCGGCCCGGGGAGGTCGAGGTGGGCCCGGACCGCCTCGGCGAGGCGCCGGTCCGGTTCCGGGGGCAGCGCGAACCGGGTGTCCAGCGGGTCCGGCACCGGCGGGGGGTCCGCCGGGGCGGAACCGCCCCACACCCGCGACCGCTCGTCCCTCGCCGGCCCGGCAGGGTCGCTGCCCACCTCGTCGCGGGCCTCGTCGCGGGCGGAGGGGGTGGCGCGGAGGGGTATGGCGCGGCGGGGTGTGGCGCGGCGGGGTGTCCGGGGTCACGATCGCGGGCACCGGAGTCGTGGGCGGCCCGGTGCCGGACGGTCCGGTCGCGGGCCGCCGGGTCCCGGAGGGCTCCGTCGGAGCGCCGCCGCCCACCGCTCCCGGGCCGGACGGTGAGACCGACGGCGCTCAACGACGCCGTCCCGTCGCCGGCGGCCCGTCGCCGCCCACCTCGGGCCGCTCGTTCGCCGGACAGGTCCAGCGGCGTCGCCAGCGCCGGCCCCGCGACCGGCTCCGGGGCGGCCGCCGGCCCGCCGGCACCCGATCCCGCGTCCCCGGTCTGCGCGGCGCCGGGGTGCCCGCCGGCCCGGGCCGAGGGGGCCTCGGGGAGGGGCGCCGGCGTGTCCGGCCCGGTCAGCTCGGTGATGATCTCGTCGCCCTCGACACCGTGCGGTCCGACGGCCTGCATCCGCAGGGACGTCCCCGCCGGCAGCCCGCCCCGGCGCACGCGGCCGCCGAGGTGCGTCGCGAGCGACCGTGCCCAGAGCAGGACGGTGACGTGGTCGACGTCGGGCAGGGTGACCCGCACCGTGTCGTCGTCGCGACGTGTGGTTCCGGACGGCGGAACCAGCCGGCGGGCCCGGGTGACCACGTCGTGCAGGGCCCCGACCGCCGCCGTACCGGTGACGGTCTCGAGGTCGCCGTCGACGAGGTCGAGGACGATCGACCGCTCCGCCGTACCGGGTGGCCCCGTCGGGGCCGCAGGGGCCGTCGGTGCCGCGGCCGGGCCGCTGTCCCCGGCACGGGCCGCGGCGCGCGCGCTCGCCCGATCGGACCTCGGGTCGGCCTCGGCGGAGTTCGGCTCGCCCGCAGCACGCCCGGCGACCACGGTCGGCTCGCCCGCAGCACGCCCGGCGACGGCGGGCGGCTCAGTCGCAGCCCGCTCGGCGGCGACGGCCGGCTCCGGCGTGGGAGCCCCGTTCCGGTCACCGTCGACGGGACCTGGCCCGGCTGCCGGGCCGGCCCCGTGGCCGTCGCCGGGCCGGTGGGCCGCCTCGTGCCGAGCTCCGTTCCGCGGGACGGCGTCGGCCGGACCGTGGGCCCCGTTGCGGTGCATGGCCGCGGGCTGCTCGGGGGCCCGCCACTCGGCAAGGAGGGCGTCGGCGAGCGGCGAACCGCCTGCCGCGTCGGGGGTCCACGACGGGCCGGTCCACGAGGAGTCCCGGGGTGCCATCGGTGCCGGGCCGTCCGCGAGGAGCCCGGAGACGCCCAACGGGTCGGCGGGGTCGATGCCCGCGGGTCGTCGATCGCCGGCATCCGTCGTGTCGTCCGACGCCCGGTCGGCCGCCCCTGCGGCGTCCGCACTGTCCGGCGTACCGGCGGTGTCCGTCGTGCCCGGCGTACCGGTCGCCGACGACGCATCCGCCGCGAGAGCGGCCTCGCCGGGACGGCGACCGTTCCGGTTCGCCCCGGCGGATCCGCCCACGGTCCGGTCGTCCGGCGACGGGTCGGCGGTTCCGGCGCCGTTCCTGGTCCCGGGGTCCTGGAGCAGGCTCTCGGACGGCGCCCAGCGCACCGGGAAGCGTCCGGCCGCCGGGAGACCGTTCGCCGGGAGGCCGTTCGTGGCCCCGGCTCCCGTGGCGCCGTCGTTCCCGGGCCCGGTCGGATGGTCGTCCCCGGCTCCGTCCGAGCGACCGTTCCTGCTCTCCGTGCCGGTGAACCGGTCGTCCCCGGGCCGATCGTCGGTCGGGCGATCGTGGTCGGGCTCGGTGTGGCCGGTTCCGGCGGGTCGGTCGGTCCCGGCACCGACCTCGCCTTCCTCGACGGGCGTCCCGGCGGGCGGGGCGGCTCTGTCCCGCTGGTCCGCGCCGGAGGACGGGTCCCCGCTGGCGGGGCGGGACGCGGCGAACCCTGGTTCCGGCGTACTGCGACCGGCGCTGTCCCGGTTACCGGCACCGGGTCCGCCCGTCGGAGCACCGGCAACGGTGCCTCCGGTCGCGGCCGGACGTTCGGCGGGTACGGCAGGCGACCCGCCCGTGCGCGGGAACGGGGTGGGTCGCTCGGTGGTGCTGGTGCGGACGGCGGCGAGCGGCAGCAACGCCGCCACCGCGTCGCGGAAGCGCGTCCCGCGGTCGCGGTCGACCTGGTCGGCCTCCATCGCGGCGCGCATGGTCTCCAGGGCCTCGCGGTACCGGCCCGAGCCCTCGTGCAGCTCGGACTGGGCGGTTCGGCAGGCCGCGACCAGCGCGGGGACACCCGCCTGTTCGGCGCCGTCGGCGGCCTCGACCAGCGCGCGGGCTGCGTGGTCCGCACGTCCCGCCTGCACCCGGGCCAGTGTGAGCCGCAGCAGCACACCCTGCCGACCGGCGTCCTCGGCCTCGCGCTGCACGGCGGCCGCGGCGACCGCGTCGGGCGGGACGTGCCCGGAGTCGAGCAGCGCAGTGATCCACTGGCTGAGCAGTGCCGCGGCGAGGTGGGTCGACAGCGGGCGGGACCCGGGTCGTTCCGGTGTCCATCCGAGCTGGGCCAGGCCGCGCAACGCGCGGTCCACGGCGGCATCGTGTTCGCGCCGGGCCCGGTGCACCGACCCGACGACGAGGTCCGCGTACGCCGCCGGTTCGCCACCGAAGCCGGAGCCGCAGGCGTCGACGTCGCTGCGCAGCCGCTCGAGCTCGGAGGCGGAGGCGCCGGCGAGTGCGCAGCGCACCTCGACCGCGAGTCGGTCGAGGCGCAACAGCCCCGGGTCCTCGCCCGGGGCGTCGTCCGGCAGGCCGACGACGAGTGCCCGAGCCGCCTCGAGCTCTCCGTCGGCCTGGGCGACCCCGGCCAGCTCCACCCGCAGACGGGCGCTCTCGGGGCGGGTGAGGATCTCGGTACCGGGCGTGCGGAGGGGCACGGGGACCGTGCTGTCACCCGGGGTGGCATGACCGGTCACCCCGGCGACGACGGCAGTGGCGACGTCGCGGGCGTCCCCACCGGCCGCGTGGCCGTCGAGCAGCCAGCCCGCGGCCTGCAGCCAGCGCAGATCGTCACCGTCTGCGACAGCTCGCGCGCACGCCTGCTCGGCCAGTTCCGCGGTGAGCAGGGGCCGCTGCCAGCGCAGGGCCGCCGCCGTGCGCAGTTCGGCCGTCGTCGCGCCGGCGGCCCGACCGTGCAGGTCGAACGTCACATCGCCTCCCGTGAGTGACACCACCGTCCGGACCTCCCGAGGGAGCCGGTCACCCCGTCGCCGGGGACCGGCCCGACCGGATGGGGAGGTCCGGACCGGGCGGTGATCAGTCGCGGGTGAGCTTACGGTGGGTGACCCGGTGCGGTCGCGCCGCCTCCGCGCCGAGCCGCTCCACCTTGTTCTTCTCGTAGGCCTCGAAGTTGCCCTCGAACCAGAACCACTCGGCCGGGTTCTCGTCCGTGCCCTCCCACGCCAGGATGTGCGTGCAGGTCCGGTCGAGGAACCAGCGGTCGTGGGAGATGACCACGGCGCAGCCGGGGAACTGCTCGAGCGCGTTCTCCAGCGAACCGAGGGTCTCGACGTCCAGGTCGTTCGTCGGCTCGTCGAGCAGGATCAGGTTGCCGCCCTGCTTGAGCGTGAGCGCCAGGTTGAGGCGGTTGCGCTCACCACCGGACAGGACCCCGGCCGGCTTCTGCTGGTCCGGCCCCTTGAAGCCGAACGCCGCGACGTAGGCGCGCGACGGCATCTCGGTGTTGCCGACCTGGATGTAGTCGAGCCCGTCGGAGACCACTTCGAAGACGGTCTTCTTCGGGTCGATCCCGCCGCGGTTCTGGTCGACGTAGGACAGCTTGACCGTGTCGCCGATCTTGACCTCGCCGGAGTCCGGGTGCTCCAGACCGACGATCGTCTTGAACAGCGTCGTCTTACCGACACCGTTCGGACCGATCACGCCGACGATGCCGTTGCGCGGCAGCGTGAAGGAGAGGTCCTTGATCAGCTGGCGGCCGTCGAAGCCCTTGTCGAGGTGGGAGACCTCGACGACCTGGCTGCCCAGGCGCGGGCCCGGCGGGATCTGGATCTCCTCGAAGTCGAGCTTCTTGTGCCGCTCGGCCTCGGTCGCCATCTCCTCGTAGCGGTCGAGCCGCGAGCGGCTCTTCGCCTGGCGGGCCTTGGGGTTGGAACGGACCCAGGCCAGCTCCTCCTTCAGGCGCTTCTGGAGCTTCGCGTCCTTCTTGCCCTGGACGGCGAGGCGCTCGGCCTTCTTCTCCAGGTAGGTGGAGTAGTTGCCCTCGTAGGGGAAGGTGCGTCCGCGGTCGAGCTCGAGGATCCAGCCCGCGACGTTGTCCAGGAAGTACCGGTCGTGGGTGACCGCGAGGACGGCGCCCGGGTAGTTCGCGAGGAACTGCTCGAGCCACAGGACGCTCTCGGCGTCGAGGTGGTTGGTGGGCTCGTCGAGCAGGAGGAGGTCGGGCTGGGACAGCAGCAGCTTGCACAGCGCGACGCGCCGGCGCTCACCACCGGAGAGGTGGGTGACCTCGGCATCCCCGGGCGGGCAACGCAGTGCGTCCATCGCCTGCTCGAGCTGGGAGTCGATCTCCCACGCGTCGGCGTGGTCGAGCTCCTCCTGGAGCTGGCCCATCTCCTCCATCAGCTCGTCGGTGTAGTTGGTCGCCATCTCCTCGGCGATCGCGTTGTACCGGTCGAGCTTGACCTTCACGTCGCCGAGGCCCTCCTCGACGTTCCCGAGGACGGTCTTCTCCTCGTTGAGCGGGGGCTCCTGCTGGAGGATGCCGACCGTCGCCCCGGGCTTGAGGAAGGCGTCGCCGTTGTTCGCGTTCTCCAGCCCTGCCATGATCTTGAGGACGGTCGACTTCCCGGCGCCGTTGGGGCCCACGACGCCGATCTTCGCCCCCGGCAGGAAGCTGATCGACGCGTTCTCCAGGATGACCTTGTCGCCGTGCGCCTTACGCACGTTCCGCATCGTGTAAATCAGATCCGCCACGATGCGATGGTAGATCGGGCCCGCTCAGCCGCTCGAGGCCGGTGCGGTCGCCAGCCTCGCGAGCTCGTCGAGCTCCGCGCCCTCGGCCTCGTCCGGGGCGTCGTCGTACCCGTCGTGGTCCGGCTCCTCGACGGGCGGGGCGCCCCACCGCGTCGCGGCGTCGTCGGTGTCCCGGGCCTGCGGCACCGACGGGCCCTGTGACACCGACGGACGGGGCGCGACGGCCGCCGGGGAGAAGCGGATGTCGAGTCCGACGCTGGACGGCTCGATCCGGATGCTCTGCCGCACGTCGCCCTCCCGGCCCGTCCACTCCTCGACGTACATCCGGCCGATGACGATGACGCGGTGCCCCTTCTCGAACGTCCGCACCGCGTGCTCGGCCAGGGTCCGCCAGCACGTCACCGTGTAGTAGGTGCACGCGACGTCGTGCCACTGCTCGGTCATCGGGTCCTTACGACGGTGGTTGACCGCGACCGTGAGGTCGGTGACCGGGATGCTGTTCGCGGTGTAGCGCAGGACGGGGGTGCGGGTCAGGTTGCCGACGATGGTGGCGATGTTGTCGCTCATCGGATCCTCCGAGGCTCTGGGGTGCGTTGTCCCCATGAGCTTCACCCGCCGACGCCCCGTCGACGAGGTCACTTCGGAGCCTGTGGACAACCGTGCCCGTTGGGGATGACCGGTCGTTCCGACCCGGTACGGCGACGACGACTGTCGGTCGGGTGTGCTTCTCCCACCCCGATGTGTCCGTCCCCGTGGGCGGCGTCCCGGGGCGGTGACACCGCGGCCGCACGGATCGCATCGTCACCTCACCTGTCCCCTGCCGACCGGAGACGGACCCCGCTGCTTGATCGGAGCGGTCCCCATCGCCCGCCCGACGCCTCCTGCTCCCTCACGCACCGGACGCGGGCTCTCGATCGCACGGCATCGAACGCCCGGCGATCGGCGGGACGCCCCGACACGGTCCGCCGTAGGCCGCATGCCGTGGATGTCACGGACGCCGGTGGGGGTCCCGTGCGGCCGCCACGAGCCGGGCGCCGCACCCGATGAACGTGCCCGGCAGCGCCCGACGGGCCCCGCGACGCACACAACACTGTCCGGGCACCGTGACGACCGAGCCGTTCGGCACGCCGCACCGGGGACCCCACGTCGCTCATGTTTCTGTGACCTCGCAGGCCCTGCAGAGGGTGCGAGGTCACAGGAAGGGGTGCGAGGTGCGGCCGACCGGCAGGACGGGCCCGAGATGCGACTCCCGACTCCGCCGGGGGAGCGGCACGGCCCCGACCAGCACCCCCTCAGGGACCCGTGCCAGCGCTCGGGGACGGACACCCCGATACCCGACCCGGGCCGGGCCGGGTAGCACGCATCGGACCCAGAAACGGTCCGGAAATGAGAAATGCCCCGGACTCGACAGTCCGGGGCATCTCCCATGAAAGTTGAATGTCGGCGACGACCTACTCTCCCACACCCTGGCGAGTGCAGTACCATCGGCGCTGGAAGGCTTAGCTACCGGGTTCGGAATGGGACCGGGCGTTTCCCTACCGCAATGACCACCGACAACACTATCCAACTATCACCCCACCCCGAACCCGGGGACAGGGGGTCGAGCACACACACCGACTCCACACCGGCCCGGGCATACCCGGGGGGAAGGTGTGGATGGTTGTGGACTCAGGGTCACACAGTGGATGCGAACAACTCGTTGTGGCAAGCCCTCGGCCTATTAGTACCGGTCAACTCCACCCCTCACAGGGCTTCCATCTCCGGCCTATCAACCCAGTCATCTACTGGGAGCCTTACCCACTCGAAGGTGGTGGGAGACCTCATCTTGGAACAGGCTTCCCGCTTAGATGCCTTCAGCGGTTATCCCTCCCGAACATAGCCAACCAGCCGTGCCCCTGGCGGGACAACTGGCACACCAGAGGTTCGTCCGTCCCGGTCCTCTCGTACTAGGGACAGCCTTCCTCAAGTCTCCAACGCGCGCGGCGGATAGGGACCGAACTGTCTCACGACGTTCTAAACCCAGCTCGCGTACCGCTTTAATGGGCGAACAGCCCAACCCTTGGGACCTACTCCAGCCCCAGGATGCGACGAGCCGACATCGAGGTGCCAAACCATGCCGTCGATATGGACTCTTGGGCAAGATCAGCCTGTTATCCCCGGGGTACCTTTTATCCGTTGAGCGACACCCCTTCCACAAGGTGGTGCCGGATCACTAGTCCCGACTTTCGTCCCTGCTCGACCCGTCAGTCTCACAGTCAAGCTCCCTTGTGCACTTACACTCAACACCTGATTGCCAACCAGGCTGAGGGAACCTTTGGGCGCCTCCGTTACTCTTTGGGAGGCAACCGCCCCAGTTAAACTACCCACCAGGCACTGTCCCTGAACCAGATCATGGCCCGAGGTTAAGACACCCAATTCGACCAGAGTGGTATTTCAACAACGACTCCACCACCACTGGCGTGATAGCTTCACAGTCTCCCACCTATCCTACACAAGCCGAACCGAGCACCAATACCAAGCTATAGTAAAGGTCCCGGGGTCTTTCCGTCCTGCCGCGCGTAACGAGCATCTTTACTCGTAGTGCAATTTCGCCGAGTCTGTGGTCGAGACAGCGCCCAAGTCGTTACGCCATTCGTGCAGGTCGGAACTTACCCGACAAGGAATTTCGCTACCTTAGGATGGTTATAGTTACCACCGCCGTTTACTGGCGCTTAAATTCTCCGCTTCGCCCCGAAGAGCTAACAGGTCCTCTTAACGTTCCAGCACCGGGCAGGCGTCAGTCCGTATACATCGTCTTGCGACTTCGCACGGACCTGTGTTTTTAGTAAACAGTCGCTTGGGCCTGGTCTCTGCGACCGGCCGTCCCTAGCCCGCAAGGAGCCTCAAGACAACCGGCCCTCCTTCTCCCGAAGTTACGGAGGTATTTTGCCGAATTCCTTAACCACAGTTCGCTCGATCGCCTCGGTATTCTCTACCTGACCACCTGTGTCGGTTTGGGGTACGGGCCGCAACAGCACTCGCTAGAGGCTTTTCTCGACAGCATGGGATCACCCTCTTCGCCTCAATCGGCTACGCATCACCTCTCACCCTTTGATGAGCCCCGGATTTACCTAGGACTCGGGCTACAGGCTTACACCACGACAACCACCGCGTGGCGGAGCTACCCTCCTGCGTCACCCCATCACTTGCCTACTACCAGATCGGATCCCACGCTCCCCCACAAACAACACTCCCGAAGGAACGAAGGTGGGTTCGGATGGTTAGCATCACCAGCCTCGGCATGGACGCACTATCACGAGCACGGGAATATCAACCCGTTGTCCATCGACTACGCCTGACGGCCTCGCCTTAGGTCCCGGCTCACCCTGGGCGGAACAACCTGGCCCAGGAACCCTTGGTCATCCGGCGGCAGAGATTCTCACTCTGCATTCGCTACTCATGCCTGCATTCTCACTCCCACACCCTCCACCCGTAAATCACTCCCGGGCTTCACCAGATGCAGGACGCTCCCCTACCCAACAACACCTAAGTGTCATTGCCACGGCTTCGGCGGTGCGCTTGAGCCCCGCTACATTGTCGGCGCAGGACCACTTGACCAGTGAGCTATTACGCACTCTTTCAAGGGTGGCTGCTTCTAAGCCAACCTCCTGGTTGTCCGGGCGATCCCACATCCTTTCCCACTTAGCGCACGCTTAGGGGCCTTAGCCGGTGATCTGGGCTGTTTCCCTCTCGACCACGAAGCTTATCCCCCGCAGTCTCACTGCCGCGCTCTCACTCACCGGCATTCGGAGTTTGGCTGACTTCGGTAAGCTTGTCGGCCCCCTAGGCCATCCAGTGCTCTACCTCCGGTGAGAAACACACGACGCTGCACCTAAATGCATTTCGGGGAGAACCAGCTATCACGAAGTTTGATTGGCCTTTCACCCCTACCCACAGCTCATCCCCCAGGTTTTCAACCCTGGTGGGTTCGGGCCTCCACGACGTCTTACCGACGCTTCACCCTGGCCATGGGTAGATCACTCCGCTTCGGGTCTACACCCCGCGACTCAGACGCCCTATTCGGACTCGCTTTCGCTACGGCTACCCCACACAGGTTAACCTCGCCACGAAGCATAACTCGCAGGCTCATTCTTCAAAAGGCACGCCATCACCCCGAAAGGCTCTGACGGCTTGTAAGCACACGGTTTCAGGTACTATTTCACTCCCCTCCCGGGGTACTTTTCACCTTTCCCTCACGGTACTTGTCCGCTATCGGTCATCAGGTAGTATTTAGGCTTGACGGGTGGTCCCGCCAGATTCACAGCGAATTTCACGGGCTCGCTGCTACTCGAGAACACGCCCACAACAGAACCCAGTGTTTTCGCGTACGGGGCTATCACCCACTACGGCCGACCATCCCAGAGTCGTTCCGCTAACACAGGCACTTGCTGTCCCACCCTCGGCAGAAGATGAACGACACGTCTCACAACCCCGCACCCGCAACGCCTGCCGGCTTGACACGGACACGGTTTAGCCTCTTCCGCTTTCGCTCGCCACTACTCACGGAATCACTATTGTTTTCTCTTCCTGTGGGTACTGAGATGTTTCACTTCCCCACGTTCCCTCCACGCACCCTATGAATTCAGGTACGGGTAACGCCCCATGACGGGCGCTGGGTTTCCCCATTCGGACACCCTCGGATCACAGCTCGGTTGACAGCTCCCCGAGGCCTATCGCGGCCTCCCACGTCCTTCATCGGCTCCTGATGCCCAGGCATCCACCATGTGCTCTTAACAACTTGACCACAACAAGATGCTCGCATCCACTATGCAACACTCAACCCACAACCACACCCAACCAAGAAACAACCACCACCCACACACGCAGGCGTTAGGAAGCCCTCAACCAGAGCGGCCAAAGAAAACAACCCCAGCTCCGAAGAACCACAAGATGTCCTCTCAGGACCCAACAGTGTGCCAAGCCAAACGGTCCGACGTACTGCGTTCCACCCAACGCACCCGACCCACGAACGAGGCCGCAAATGCGATTCAATGAAGGAACCACAGACTCACCATGAGCAGAACTCACAGAGCATCGTGGCGCCCCATCACATGATGGGACTCCTTAGAAAGGAGGTGATCCAGCCGCACCTTCCGGTACGGCTACCTTGTTACGACTTCGTCCCAATCGCCAGTCCCACCTTCGACAGCTCCCTCCACAAGGGTTGGGCCGCCGGCTTCGGGTGTTACCAACTTTCGTGACGTGACGGGCGGTGTGTACAAGGCCCGGGAACGTATTCACCGCAGCGTTGCTGATCTGCGATTACTAGCGACTCCAACTTCACGGGGTCGAGTTGCAGACCCCGATCCGAACTGAGACTCACTTTAAGGGATTCGCTCCACCTCACGGTCTCGCAGCCCTCTGTATGAGCCATTGTAGCATGTGTGAAGCCCTGGACATAAGGGGCATGATGACTTGACGTCATCCCCACCTTCCTCCGAGTTGACCCCGGCAGTCTCCCATGAGTCCCCACCATTACGTGCTGGCAACATGGAACAAGGGTTGCGCTCGTTGCGGGACTTAACCCAACATCTCACGACACGAGCTGACGACAGCCATGCACCACCTGCACACCAACCACAAGGGAAGCCCTATCTCTAGGGATGTCTGGTGCATGTCAAACCCAGGTAAGGTTCTTCGCGTTGCATCGAATTAATCCACATGCTCCGCCGCTTGTGCGGGCCCCCGTCAATTCCTTTGAGTTTTAGCCTTGCGGCCGTACTCCCCAGGCGGGGCGCTTAATGCGTTAGCTGCGGCACAGAAACCGTGGAATGGTCCCCACACCTAGCGCCCAACGTTTACGGCGTGGACTACCAGGGTATCTAATCCTGTTCGCTCCCCACGCTTTCGCTCCTCAGCGTCAGTATCGGCCCAGAGACCCGCCTTCGCCACCGGTGTTCCTCCTGATATCTGCGCATTTCACCGCTACACCAGGAATTCCAGTCTCCCCTGCCGAACTCAAGTGATGCCCGTATCGACCGCACGCTCAGAGTTAAGCCCCAAGTTTTCACGGCCGACGCGACACACCGCCTACGAGCTCTTTACGCCCAATAATTCCGGACAACGCTCGCACCCTACGTGTTACCGCGGCTGCTGGCACGTAGTTGGCCGGTGCTTCTTCTCCAGGTACCGTCAATCGCTCTTCGTCCCTGGCGAAAGAGGTTTACAACCCGAAGGCCGTCATCCCCCACGCGGCGTCGCTGCGTCAGGCTTCCGCCCATTGCGCAATATTCCCCACTGCTGCCTCCCGTAGGAGTCTGGGCCGTGTCTCAGTCCCAGTGTGGCCGGTCGCCCTCTCAGGCCGGCTACCCGTCACCGCCTTGGTAGGCCATCACCCCACCAACAAGCTGATAGGCCGCGGGCCCATCCCCCACCGAAAAAACTTTCCACCACCAACCATGCGATCAGTGGTCCTATCCGGTATTAGACCCAGTTTCCCGGGCTTATCCCAGAGTGGAGGGCAGGTCACCCACGTGTTACTCACCCGTTCGCCGCTCGTGTACCCCCGAAAGGGCCTTACCGCTCGACTTGCATGTGTTAAGCACGCCGCCAGCGTTCGTCCTGAGCCAGGATCAAACTCTCCAACAAAACCCTGACTTGCAACAAACAACTAGCCACAACACCCGACGGGATCGAATGCTGCAACCAAACAAACAATTTGGCACAAAACGCCAACCGAATCAAAATAGCTCGACACACTGTTGAGTTCTCAAAAGACACCCGCACCGCACTCACCCACCCCCCAACAAGGAAGCAGGATCCTGAAGACGGATCACCTTGACCCACCAAGACAATCACACCGAGAAACTCGATGAACCACCGGGGGGTCGCTGTCCGCGGGGCCTGTTGACCGGACCTCTCAGGGCCCGTTCTGTCCGGCTCACTCGCTGACAGGAAGAAAGTTACGGCATGGCATTCGGGCACGTCAAACCGGGGTCGGAAACCCGCGCTGACCTGGGCAAACCCGTCTCCGGGCCGCACAGCACCACGGTCGAGCCCGACCCTGTCGAGCGACGAACGGTCGCCCTGACGAGCTCACTCCGGATACTGGTTGACCAGCGCCGATCGCGCAAGTGCAGGCTCACGACAGGGGCCGGAACCGGTGCTCCACCCGTCGTTCGTCCCGCGTCCGCCTGCCCGCCAACAAATTTCAAGATTTTTTCCGACCGTCCGTCGCGGCGTCCGGCCGCGACGAGCGGTCGGCAGGCGGGGGCTCGTCCCCGACGGGGACCGGCCGGGGCAGGTGATCACGATCGTCGTCCGCGGTCGGCCGTTCGTCGTGGTGACTGGTGGGAGCCGTCCGTCGGCACGCGAGACTCGGCGCGTGCACCCCGACGGAGACGTCCTCCCACCCGTCCTGCACCGGCTGCGTGCCGGCGCGGAGCTCACCGCGGCGGCCTGGTGCCGTACCCCGGGTGCGACGAGCCGGGTACGGGCGACCGTCGTCGCCGGGCGGCTGGTGGTGGAGGCGGGGGACAGCGAGCCCCTGTGGATCACATCCTCGGCCGTGGCGCTCCCGCTGCGGACGCGGTCGGTGGACCGGGTCGCCGTGCCGATGCTGCTCCCCCACCTCCGGGACATCGACGGTCTCTTCGCGGAGCTGCGGCGGGTACTCGCCCCTCACGGGCTCATCTCGGTCCTGGTGCCGGCGCCCCGGTCGTTCGGCTGGGGTGGGGGCGCGCTGCGGAAGGCGGTGCGTGACGCGTGGCGGCACCGGTCGGCCGTCGAACACCCGGAATGGCTCGCGGCCGCCGCGGACTTCGCCGTACTCGCCGACGACCGTCTCGACTTCACCCTCGACGGGGTCGAGGCGTCGAAGGGTGCGGACGAGCTGTGCGCGGCCGGCGTCTACCCGCCCGATCTGCCGGAGCGGGCCCGGGCGGACCTCGCGGCGCACCGTTCGGCGGTCCGCACGGTGCGGCTGCGCCGGGTGGTGGCCCGGCGCTGAGCGTCAGTCCGCGGTGGCGATCTCGGCGACGGCCCCGGCGATCCGCAGGTCCTGACCCGGGCCGTCGAGGTCGTCGATCTCCACGACGTCGGCGACGATCGCGGTGATGTTGTCGGGCCCGCCGCCCTCGTTGGCGAGTGCGATGAGCCGGGTGACGACCTGGTCCGGCTCGGCGTCGGAGGCGAGCTCGCGGTGCAGGGCGTCGTCGTCGAGCACCGCGGTGACGCCGTCCGAGCAGAGCAGATAGCGGTCCCCGGCGAGGATGTCGACGCGGTCGAGGTCCGGGTCCGGCGCGTGGTCGGTGCTCAGCGCACGCATCAGGACGGACCGGCGCGGGTGGTGCGCCGCCTCCTCGAGGGTGATCTGACCCTGGTCGACGAGCTGCTGGACCATCGTGTGGTCGTGGGTGAGACGGCTCAGCTCGCCACCCCGCAGCAGGTAGATGCGCGAGTCGCCGATGTGGGCGAGCGCGAGCTGGTCACCGGTGAGGAGCAGCGAGACGACGGTCGTGCCCATCCCCCGCATCTCCGGCTCGTCCGCGGCGCGGCGGGCCAGCCGGTCCGTGGCGTCGTTGAGTGCCTCGGTCAGCTCGGCGGCAAGATCGATGTCGCTGAGGTCCTGCGGGAGGCGGGCCTCCAGCTCGGTGAACACCGACACCGTCGTCGCACTCGCGATCTCGCCATGGGCGTGACCGCCCATCCCGTCGGCCACGATCAGCAGTCGGCCGGTCGTCGCTCCGGAGTCCTGGTTCGACGTCCGGCGACGGCCCACATCCGACCCGAGCGCGGATCGCAGTCCCAGCACCATGGGGACAGTATGGACGTCACGGTCCGTCAGCGTCGCAGGCGAGGCCCGTTCGGCGTGTGCTTCAACCGGTCGGATGGCACTCCGCCCAGCACACGGGCCGGATCGGGTGGTTCGTGACGGCGGTGCCGCAGCCGTGATCGCTTGCCCTCCTCGCTACGGTGGGAGCGCACCGGACGAGGTCCGGGGCGGCCGGCCCTCGTAGCTCAGCTGGATAGAGCAAGAGCCTTCTAATCTCTAGGTCGCAGGTTCGAGTCCTGCCGGGGGCACACTATCCGCACACGACTGTGCCCCGCCGGATCACGACGGGGCACGGCCGGTGGCGGGTCGCGGGTCAGCGCAGGCGCACGCTCGCGTCCGGCTCGACGGCGCGGAAGGTGAAGCTCTCCTCCAGGTAGAGGTGCACCTCGCGGGCGTCGTGGTCGGAGTAGCCGATCGCCAGGTCCTGGCCGACGTCGAGCAGGAAGTCCCCGCCGCGCTGGCTGACGACCACGGCCCCGTCGAGGCCGTGGGCGCGCAGGATCTGCCCGCCGAGGATGCGGCTCAGGTGTTCGAACAGCGGGTAGCCGCCGTGCTCGGCGGTCTCCACGATGCGGGTGTAGCCCTCGGGCGCGATCGCCATCGCGTAGGGGCCCTCGATGCCGTTGCGGCGCAGCTGGTCCACCGCACGGGCGACGGCGCCGGGGTAGGTGTCGGGGTTGTCGCCCAGGGCCACGGTGTCGTAGGGCGAGACGTCCGCGATGCCGGCGAAGCCGGCCTCCGGCCAGCCGTGGAAGATCGCGCGGTTCTCGATCGCGGCGGCCGCGCGCGCGGCGCGGGCGAGGTCGTCGAACTCCGGGTCCTGCGCGCCGCGCTGCAGGTCGTCGATCTCGTCGCGGGACACCGTGAACGGGACCCGGAACTCGGCGAGCGGCTGCACCCGGCGCAGGCGGGCCGTGATGCCGTCGACGGCGACGCCCGGCGGCGGCCCGTCGAGCCGCTGTGAGCGACCGAGGTCGACCGACGACGTCTGCCAGCCCGCGGTCCCGGTCCAGTCGGCGAGGCGGCGCCCGGCCAGGAGCGGGGTCAGGCGCTCGCGCGCCTCGTCGTCGACGGCCTTCCAGGCGGTCGTGGGGATGGGTGCCTTCTCCCGCAGGAGGTGGTCGTGCACGGCCACGTCTACTTCCCCTTCAGACTGCCGATGCCGAGCCCGTCACGGGTCGGGTCGGACGGGTCGATCTCGGCCCGGACCTCGTCGACGTAGGCCTCGGGGTCCTTGTCGGAGTTGTCGAGGCCCGCGGTGGTGGGGTGGGCGTCGAGGAACTCGGCGAACTGCCGGCCGAGCGACTCGCGCAGGCCGGTGGTGGCGTTCAGGCGGAAGTTGGCGAGGCCCTCGTTCTCCTCCTCGCCCATGTGCTCGTCGTTGGCGCGGCGGGCGGCCCAGACGCCCTCCCACCACTGGCCGCTGCCGACCGGGCTGCGCTCGGCCTGCGCGACGCCGTCGCGGATCTCGTTGTGGTCCCCGATGGCGTCGAGCGTCTCGTCCTCCGGGTCCTCCCCGTGCGCGAGGAGCTGCGGGTAGAAGATCTTCTCCTCGGCGAGGGCGTGCACGTCGAGGCGCGCGGCGAGCGGCTCCCAGAGGCGGGCGAGCTCACGGGGGTCGGAGTCGCGGGCCTGGAGCTCGTCCAGCGCGGCGAACTGTCGGCGGAACCAGGCGTGGTCGTCGAGGATCAAGGTGGTGATGTCCGGCACCCGCGCAGGCTACGACGGTCCGGACCCACCGTCTCCCCGGAGTCCAGCGGTCGTCGGGGGTACCGGAGGCCGACGGCGAGGTCGGCGGCGGCCGGCCGGTCCCCCGGGCGCCGGCGGGTCGAGTCGGACAACGCCCGGTGCAGCCGGGCCGGCAGCTCGTCCGGGACACGCGGTGGCCGGTGCAGCCGGGCGACGGCGGACTCCACCGTGGTCCCCGGGTACTCCCGCTCCCCGGTGAGCGCCTCGAGCAGGACCAGGCCGAGGGCGTGCACGTCCGCGGAGGGCCCGACGGTCTCACCGGCGACCTGCTCGGGCGCGAGGTAGGCCGCGGTCCCCAGGACGGCGTCGGTCCGGGTCAGCACGGAGTGGCCCAGCACGCGGGCGATGCCGAAGTCGGTGAGCCGCGCCCGGCCGGTGTCGGAACAGAGCAGGATGTTGGCGGGCTTCACGTCGCGGTGCACCACCCCACGGCTGTGCAGGTGCGCGAACCCCGACGCGATGTCGGCGCCGATCGCGACGGCCCGCTCGACCGGCAGCGGGCCACGGGCCAGCCGGGCCGCGAGCGTCTCCCCCTCGACGAGCTCGGCCACCAGGAAGGGGCGGCCGCGGTCGACTCCCCCGCCCAGCAGCCGCACCAGGCCCGGATGGTCCAGGTGGGCCATGGCCCGCAGCTCACGGCACTGCCGGTCCACGCCGTCGGCGTCGTGGCGGTCGAGGAACAGCTTGACCGCGACCACCCGGTCCTCGTGCGGGTCCCACGCCCGGTACACCGTCGCCGTCGACCCGATACCGACATGGGTCGCCAGGATGTAGCGGCCGGTGATCACGTCGGTCTCCGGGACGGGAGAGCGCATCACTGCCATGACAGACGGTGCCGACACCACCTGTGCACCTGTCCAGACCGGAGCCCGTCGATCACTCTCACGAGCACCCGTAAACAACCCGATGAGGCCATTCCCGGGACTCGGAAGGCCTTGCGGGACAGTGGCAGGACGACGATCCCCCCGCGCTCCGCCGGTGCGGCCCGCCGTCCGCGACCGGACGACCGGGCACGGCCGGCGGTGCCGGTGCACCGGCGCCGCGCGACCGCCGTCGCGCCACCGGCCGACCACGCCGTGCGGGTCGTCGCACACCCCGGTCGCGGCCCGGGCGGGTCGCCGCCGGGCCTGCGAGGCTCGGACCGACCCCGTCCACCGTCCGAGGGAGCCTCCAGCGCCATGGCAGTCGAGACGCCGGCCGGGGTCTCCGCGGCGTCGGCCCTGCTGGACGCGGGCATGGCGCCCGGGTCGGCGCTGCTGTTGCGCGCGCTGCTGGAGGCCGCGCGGCTGCGCTACGTCGGACGCCCGACGACGCTGCGTTCCCGCGGGTCGGAGGTACGGCTGGTGCCGACGGCCGTCGCGTCGTCGGGGCTCGGTGCCCGGGCGCTGACGACCGGGCGGTTCGCCACGGTCACCCTGGCCGCGCGCGACGTCGTCCGGCCCGGCCTCGCGCTGCGCGGACTCACCGTGACCGCCGCGGACGTGCGGCTGCGCCCCGGCCTCGCGCCGGAACTGGTGGCCGGTCCGGTGGGGATCGAGGCCGAGCTCGACCCGGACTGGGTCGCCGGGCGCCTGCGGGAGCACCTGTCGCAGGTCGAGGTGGGTGTCGACGCCGACGGCGTCGCCCGGGCCCGGCTGCGTCGCCGTCCCGGGCTCGGGGCCGCCGACCTCGCCGTGTCGGTGGACGGGCACACCCTGTCCTGGAAGGTCGTCGGTCTGACCGTCGCCGGGCGGTGGATGGGGCCACCCCGGTCGGCGGACACCCGTCGCTCGGTGCGGGCGATGGTCGACCGCAGCCCGCTGGCGGCGATCCGCTCGGGCCGGGTCGAGCTGCCCGGGCTGCCCGGTGCGCTGCGGCTGCACGGGATCGACCTGACCCCCGGGCGGATCCTGGTGCGCGGCGGGCTCGACGGGTGGCGCCGCACCGTCCCGCTCGCGCGGATCGACGACGTGCTGCGCGGCGCGCTGTCATTGCTGGACCTGAGCCGCTGACCAGGGGCGGTCAGCTCCGGCGGAGCCGCCGGGTGATGGCGCCCAGGCGCGAGGCCGGGCGGCGCGACGGGAGCCGGCCGGCGACGGCGTCGTCGAGCAGGGACCCGACGGTCTCGGCCGCGCAGGTGCGGTTGGTGCCGATCCCCCCGGACGGGCCCCGCTTGATCCAGCCGACGACGTAATGGCCGGGACGGCCCTCGACACGGCCCGCGTCGTGCGGGACGACGCCGCGGTCGTCGTCGAAGGGCACGCCGGCGACCGGGCGGCCGCGGTGCCCGACGGCGCGCACGACCAGGCCGGCCGGGATGTCGGTCCCGTCGGCGGTGTGCACCCCGCGGGCCCGGGTGGTGCCGTCGACCCGTTCGGGCGCCGAGTGGAACCGGAACACCACCCGCGGGCGCTCCGCGGGCACCGACCAGTCGATCTTCTCCCGGCGGGCGCCGCGCAGCAGCGCGTGCGACGGGGACGCGGCGGGGCCGTCGAGGGACTCGGCGATGCGGGGATCGTGCTCGTCGACCACGACCTCGACCGTGCTGCGGCCCAGCAGCTCGCGCAGCTCCGGCGCGGTCGCGGCGACCGCCTCCGGGCCACGGCGGGCGAGCAGCACGACCTCGGTGATCGCACCCGCGCGCAGGGCGGCCAGCGCGGCGGGGTCGATCGGGGTGCCCTCCAGGTCCGCGGCGGGCGCGGTGAGGACCCGGGCGACGTCGATCGCGACGTTGCCGGTGCCGACCACGACGACCCGTCCCGCCGCGGTGTCCACGGCGTCACGCGGCACATCGGGGTGGCCGTTGTACCAGCCCACGACGGTGTCGGCGGCGATGCTGCCGACTCGCCCCTCCCCCGGCAGGCCCAGGTCGCGCGGCACGGGCGCCCCGACGGCCCAGATGACGGCGTCGTGGCGCTGCGCGAGCTCGTCGGCGGTGACGTCGCGGCCGACCTCGGTGCCCAGGCGCATCCGCACCCGCGGGTGGGTGTGGAAGCGGGCGAAGGACTCCCCGATCCCCTTCGTCGACGGGTGGTCGGGCGCGACCCCGAACCGCACCAGACCGCCCGCGACGTCGAGCCGGTCGTAGAGCGTGACCGTCGACGACGTGTGCAGGAGCAGGTCCTGGGCGGCGTACATCCCGGCGGGCCCGGTCCCGACGACGGCGACGTCGAGCGGGGCCATGTCCGCGGGAAGCGACCGTGTGAACTTCAGCGGGTACCACTCGTGGAACAGCGGTGAGTCGCCCTCCAGCTTCCCGGCGACCGGCTTGCCCTCGTAGTAGTCCGCGTTGACCTCGGCGTACCCGGCGAGCGACGCGCTCAGCCTCTCCACCGGGAAGATCGCGTCGACCGGGCAGGCGTCGGCACACGCCCCGCAGTCGATGCACGCCCGCGGGTCGATGTAGAGCATGTCGGTCGTGGCGAAGTCCGCCTCGTCGGGCGTCGGGTGGATGCAGTTGACCGGGCAGGCCGCCACGCAGGACGCGTCGGTGCAGCAGGTCTGGGTGATCGCGAAGGGCACGGCCGGCTCCGGGTCAGATCAGGTTCGCGCGACGGTAGAAGTACAGCGCGGGCCTGGTCAGCAGGCCGCAGGATCCCAGGAACTCCATGAGCCCGGCGCAGGAGGAGCGCAGCAGCGCCTTGTGGTGCTCGTTGGCGGCCGCCTCGCGCAGGGCGCGCCGGGTGTCGAGGCCGACGTTGGCGTAGACCTCCTCGTTCCACATGCTGGTCACGATGAAGTACGCGGCCATCGCGACGGCCAGCGCCTGCCAGTGACGACGGACGGGGCCGGCGCCGCGCAGGTTCTCCTTGGTCTCCTCGCGGGCGAACTTCATGTGCCGCGACTCCTCCACCACGTGGATGTTGGAGATGGTCCGCACGAACGGGGCGACCCGCTCGTCGCGCATCCAGTCGCGCTGCATGACGTCGAGGACCTCCTCGGCGACCAGGATGGAGGCGTAGGCGGCCTCGCCCCGCCAGGTGGCGGCGCAGAAGCGGCCGAGCGCGACCGTGGAGCGCTTCGGGACGTACGCGGGGGCCCCGAGCTTCGCCGAGCCGCGGGCGAACATGATCGAGTGCCGGCACTCGTCGGCGATCTCGGTCAGGGCCCACTGGAACGACGGGTCGGTCGGGTCCTTGGCGTAGAAGTCCCGCAGGACCAGCTGCTGCAGGATCATCTCGAACCAGATGCCGGTGGAGGCGACCGAGGCGGCCTCGTGGCGGGTCAGCTCCTTGCGCTTCGCCTCGGACAGCTCCGCCCAGTAGTCGGTGCCGTAGAGGCTGCTCCACTCCGGGCTCATGCCGTGGTCGTCGGGGTTCAGCGGGGTCTCCCAGTCGACCTGGGTGGACGGGTCGAACGACAGCTCCGCGGACGAGCGCAGGAGACGCTCGGCTGTGTCGTGACGCTCGGCGGTGTGCCGGTCCGCTGCATGCCGGACGTCCCCGGTCTCGAGCCCGTGCTCCGGAACGGTGGCGGTCATGTCGACTCCTCGCAGACAACGACGTCAGTGCTGTAACCGCCGGTAACGTTACCACCGGTTACACGTGACGCAAGTCCTGGGATGCGGCACGACACGATCACCGGCCGGCGACACCGGTGCGGGTGACGCACCGTCCACCCGGGAGGGCTATCGTTGCGATGCGCAACTAACCTGGGAGGTCGCGACGTGACACCGGAACGGGACGGACCTGCGGTCGTCGGCACCGTGCGGGGGCGGTCCGGCACCCCCGTGCCGGGCGCGACCGTCACCGTCACCGACCTGGACGGGCGCCAGCACGGGCGGGCCGTCAGCGGCGGCGACGGCACCTACGCCGTGGCCCTGACCACCGGCGGGACCTATCTGGTGGTGACCCGCACCGACGGTGCCGGGCCCGACGCCGGGCTCGTCGCCGTCGTCGCCGCCCCCGCGCGGCACGACGTGACCGTCGCCGGCGGCGGCACGGTGCGGGGCACGCTGACCGACGCCGCGGGCCGCCCGATCGGGGGCGCCGCCGTCACGCTGATCGACACCGCGGGCGAGGTCGTCGCGCACACGCCGACCGACCCGGCGGGCCGGTTCCTGGCCGAGACCCCCGGTACCGGCCCGCACACCCTCACCGCGACCGCACCCGGGCACGGGCCGCTGGCCCGCACGGTCGACGCCGACCCGGCCGGGCCGCCGGTGGAGCTGCGGTTCCCGGCCCTGGCCGGGATCGCCGGCGTCGCGCGCAGCGGCGACGGCCGCCCGGTCCCCGGGGCGCGGATCGTGATCGGCGACAGCGACGGGCGCACCGTCGCCGAGACCACCACCGGCCGGGACGGCAGCTACGAGCTGCACGGGCTCCCGCCCGGACGGCACGAGCTGACGGCGAGCGGCTGGGCGCCGGTCGTCGTCGCGGTGCAGGTGGCGCGCGGCGCGACCACACCGGTCGAGGTGCGCTTCGGCGCCCCGGACCCGACCGACGACCGGATCGGCGACCCGACGAGGACGGAGCAGGGACGTGGCTGAGCTCTACGGACGGCTGAGCACCCCCGACGGCTGGCCGGTGACCGGCGCGACGGTCACCGTCATGGACGCCACCGGCGTGCAGCGGGGCCGGGCGGCCAGCCGGGCCGACGGCGGGTTCGCGGTGGCGGAGCTGGCGGCGGGGCCGCACACCGTCGTCGTCGCCGCGGCGGGGTACGAGCCGTCGGCGCGGGCGGTCTCCCTCGCCGGGGACGGCACCGACCTGGGCCGCGTCGAGCTCGCCCGGGCGGGCGGCGCGGTGCTGCCCACCCCGGGCCTGTGGCGGATCGACCCGCAGCACTCCAGCATCCGGGCCACCGCGCTGCACCTGGGGATGAGCCGCATCCACGGCAGGCTGCGCCGGTTCTCCGGCGACCTGCGGGTGGCCGACCCGTTCGAGGCCAGCTCCGTGAGCGTGTCGATCGACGCGGGCTCGGTGGACTCCGACGACCCCGACCGCGACACCCACCTGCGGACCGCGGACTTCCTCGACGTCGAGACCCACCCGGCCATCGGCTACGAGGGCGACGGCCTGACCCGCGTCGACGCCACCCGCTGGACGGTGCACGGGATGCTGGCGCTCAAGGGAGTCAAGGCCCCCGTCGACCTGCACATGACCTACGGCGGCACCGGCCCCGACCTGTGGGGCGGCACCCGGGCGGCGTTCACCGCCACCACCGAGATCTCCCGCGACGAGTTCGCGATCGACTGGAACCAGTCGGTGCTGGCCGGGGTGCTGGCCGTCGGCCGGACGCTGCGGATCGACCTCGACGTGCAGGCCGTCCTGCAGGAGGACTGACCCACCCCCGGCGCACGGCCGCCCCGCCCGGACGCGCGGTCCGGGCGGGGCGGTCGGCTCGGCCCGGGCGGCCCTGTGCACAGCCGCCCGGGACGGGTCTCAGCTCAGGCCGTCCAGCACGCCGAACGCGGGCGCGGTCAGGTCCACCGGCTTCAGCAGGTCCTCGGGCGCCGCCACCGCCGGGACGTCCTTCAGCAGGTACACCGGGGTGTTGCCGTCCGCGCGGTCGCCTGCGGACTCGTTCAGGTCGGCCGAGTCGCTCGGCGTCGCCTCGCCGTCGTAGTGCCAGACGGAGCCGTCGTAGTGCGCGTCGCCGTGGCCGTGGCGGCTGCCGTGGTGGCCCTCGTCGGCGTGCGCGAGGCCGCCGGCCAGGGTGGCCAGCGCCCCGGCGCCGGCGACGGCGGCCAGCGCGCGGACGGTGGTACGTGCGGTCATCGTGTGAACCTCTCTGGTGGGGGGAGCGTCCGGCCGGCTCAGCAGAGCGAGTCGGCAGGCTTGGGGTTGGTCAGGCCGAACAGCGGCCGCAGCCGCAGCCCGACCCAGGTGCCGCCGAGCGCGACGACGGCCCAGATCCAGCCGTGCAGGCTGAACGAGGCGATGCCGGAGAAGTAGGCACCGATGTTGCAGCCGCCCGCGAGACGCGCGCCGTAGCCCATGGCGATGCCGCCGAGGACCGCGCCGAGGGCGAGCTTCCACGGGATCCGCTTGTGCAGCACGAACGCGCCGCCCACCGCGGAGGCCACCAGCGCGCCGATCATGATGCCGACGTCGAGGTTGGAGATGCGGTCGGCCAGCACCGGGGCGGCCAGCGACCGCGCGTTCGCCGGGACCTGCCAGTACGCCAGCCCCGCCATGTCGAACCCGACGGCCTGCAGGAGCTTCGAGCCCCACAGCGCGAACGCCGAGGTCACGCCCCACGGGGCGGCGGAGACGAACAGGACCGCCGCGTTGAGCACGGCGAGCACGACCGCGCCGACCCACATCGGCCACGATCCGCGCAGGACCCGCGCGACGCCGCGCGCCGACGGCGGGCGCTCGACCGGCGGCGGGGTCCGCCGGCGGGCGACCACCCAGGTGACCGCGGTGATCGCGGCCGTCACCAGCAGGGTGACGGCGACGGCGCCGGGGTAGCCGAGCAGCTGGGCCAGGTTGACGCTCGGGCCCTGCGGCACGGTCTGCGTCCAGAAGGTGTGGGTGAACACCGCGAACATCGAGCCGACGACGAACCCGAGCAGGGTCAGCACGATCGCGGACTGCCCGCTGCCGACGGCGAACAGCGTGCCCGAGGCGCACGACCCGCCGACCTGCATGCCGACGCCGAACAGGAACGCGCCGACGACGAGCCCGATGCCGATCGGGTTGGTGAACCCCTTCGGCTCGCCGGCGAGGGCGAACCCGGACGAGAGGATCACCGCGAACAGCACCGACGCCGTCGCCAGCATGACCATGTGCGCGCGGATCGCGGCGCCCTGCCCGACGGCGACGAGCTGGCGCCAGCCGGAGGTGAAGCCGAACCGGGAGTGGAACAGGGTGAAGCCCAGGGCCAGGCCGAGCGCGGCGGTGCCGACCATCGTCACCGGGGCCACCGTGCCCACCCCGACCAGGAACAGCACGGCCAGGACCAGGCCGACGGCGACGACCCGCCACTGCGGCGGGGCGGCGGCGCGGTCCTGCGGCCCGAACGCGGTGCGCCCGCTGCCGGGCAGCTCGCGCAACGCGCGGGCCAGTGTTCCCGGCGACCGGCCGGGCGGGTCCTTCGTGATCGACACGGGAGCCTCCTCGTGGGTGGTGGTGGTCAGGGGGTGGGTCCGGCGGGGGCGCCGGTCCCGGGGTCGGTGTCCGCCCGTCCGGGCCCGGTCAGCGCGGAGCCGATCCGGACGATCGCGCCGCCCGGGAACCAGGCGGCCTCGTTGGGGCCACCGTGGTGCCCGCCGTCGTCGTCGGCGGCGGTCATCGGCACGCTCACCGGGGCGGCACCGTACAGAGCCGGTGCCGGGTCGGTGTAGGCCTCTCCGGTCGTCGCCGCCCAGGCGCGCAGCCCCGACAGCGACGGGGCGGATCCCGGTGCGACGGCGGCGAGCGTCCGGACGTAGCGCTGCGGGACCTGTTCCTGCGGGCCGAAGTCCAGCGGGAGCAGGGTGCCCGGGCTCTGCCCGAGCACTCCCCCGGTCAGCAGCCACGGCGCGAGGTAGGTCCCGCCGAGCGCGGTCGGCGTGGTCTGCGCCGCGCGGGCGGTGTCGCGGACCGTCGTCGCGGCGTGCTGCCAGCCGGACACGACGACCAGGGCGTCGTCCGGGCCGGGGGCCGGGCGCACCGGCAGCCCGGCGGCACCGGCTTCGGTACGGACGACGTCGGCGGCCGCGCGGGAGCGGGGCGACACGTCACCGGCGATCGCCAGTCCCGGCGCCCCCTGGGAGGCGAGCGCGCGGACGGTGCCGCGCAGCGCCGGGGCGTCGGCCGGGTCGAGCCCCTCCGACGGGCACGGGCCGGCTGCGGGGTCGCCCCCGGCCAGGATCCGCCCGACGGCGGCGGACAGGCACTCCGGCCCGTCGGCACCGCTCGCGCCGGCGGGCGCGGTCCGGTCGGTGCCGACGTCGACCGGCACCGCGCGGGCCGGTCCCCCGGCGGTGAGGGTGATCGAGGTGGTGCCCTCGGGCAGGTCGACCAGCGCCCAGCCGCCCGGGGCGCCGGAGCGGGCCGTGAACGGCACGTCCCGGTCACCGGTGCGGACGGCGTAGCCGGCGGGGGCACCGGTGTCCCCGTGCCCGGCGGGCATCGTGGCGTCGGGCCCGGTCACGGTGACCCCGGCGCCGGTGAGCTGGACGAGGTTGGGGCCGGGGCGCATCGGGGAGACCGCCAGGGTGAGCGGTCCGGCACCGAGGTCGACCGAGCGCAGCAGGGCCTGTCCCGGGACGGCCGCGGGCGCCGGCGCCGGGAGGGCGGCGAGCAGCGACGCCGCACCGACGGCGACGACCGCGGCCAGCGCGGCGGGGGTGCGGACGCGGTCGCGCACCTCGTCGGCGCGGACCCGGTTGGCCGCACGGCGGATCAGCAGCGTCTCGGCGAGCAGCAGGGCCGCGACCGCGGCCGGGGCCGCGACCGTCACCAGCGCGGCGCGGCCGAAGCCGGTGCCGTGCACGTCGGTGAGCGAGAACGGCCCGGCGACGGCGAGCCGCACCGCGGCGAGCACGGCCCCCACCGTGCCCGCCGCGATGCCGAGCACGCGCACCCGGGCGGGCCGCGTGTCGTCGTCGGTGCGGGTGGTGACCAGGTGCACCGCCGCACCGGCGGCCAGGGACCCGGCGACGGCGTACCCGGCGTCCGGCGCGAACCACGGCGCGCCGGGGGTGCCGGCGAGCTGGAGGGCCAGCAGCGCGGTCACGGCGACTGCGGGCAGCACGGCGAGTACCGGGCGGGGACCGACGAGCAGCGCCGGTACCGCGACCGTGACCAGGAGGAGGAACAGGGTCCAGCCGGTGAGCCCGGCGCCGGACCGGGTCACCGCGGCAACCGCGGCGGAGACGGCGACGAGCGCCGCGACTCCCGCGACGACCCGCTCGGCGCGTCCGGGCGCACCGGCCAGGACCCGGACCAGACCGGTTCCGGCCACCACGGCGAGCGCGGTGAGCAGGACCAGCCGCAGGGCCGTGTCCGCGAACGGCACGCCGTCGAAGGGTCCTCGGGCGAGGACCGCCGGGGCGGCCCCCGCCACTGCACGGAGCAGGGCGGGGGCGTCCCCGGCCGGGCCGGCGGGCAGCCCGCCGGCCGGCACGAACGTCACGATCGACGAGGGGGACATCATCAGTCCTTGATGTCCTCGTCGGCCGCGACGAACAGCATCGAGTGCGGCTTGGCGTTGCCGAAGTCGCCGTGCGGCCAGTGCTGGCGGTTGAAGCTCACGCACGTGTCGCCGGTGTCCTCGTCCGTGAACGACTCGTCCAGGCTCAGCGAGCCGTCCGGGGCGATGTCGGTCATGCACAGGCGGTGGTCGCCGTCGAGCCCGGTGCGGGCCACGAAGTAGTTCGCGGTCGCGAGGCGCGTGGGCCGGTCGGTGTGGCGGTAGTAGCCGTCGTCACCGCGCTCCAGGTTGTCCAGCGCGCCCCAGTGCGGGCCCGCGCCGGTCTGGTCCGGGTTGATGCCGACCGTGCCCTTGATCGTCGGGCAGTCGCTCTCGGCGCCACCGGCGGTGGTCTCCTCGATCGTGTCGATCGAGCACTGCGGCGCGTTGCCGGAGGCCAGGAGCTTCTCGATGTCGAGCGCGATGACCCCGCCCGCGGTGCCCTTGTCGTCCGGGCCCAGCGTGCCGGCCTTGCGACCGATCGTGGCGTGGTAGAGCGTCGTGTCGTCGGCGCTGGTCTGGATCCAGCCACCGTTGGCGCTCGGACCGCCGTTCTCGCCACCGACGCCCAGCTCGGGCGCGGAGGTCCCCAGGTCGAAGACCTCCTTCCACTCCGGGTTCTCGGCGGTGATGTCCGGCGTGTAGAAGATCGCGCCGCCCTGCATGGTCTGGGCGAACGCGCCCTTGTTCTCCGGCCGGTTGGTGACCGTGGTCTCCATGACGGCGCGGTTCTCGTTGCGCAGCGGGTCGACCCCGTTGGAGCGCGGGCCGGTCGGCAGGTACTGGACCGACGTGACCTTCGGCTTGTTCAGGTCGGAGATGTCCCAGGTCCGCACGGTGGGCCGGCGCAGGTACGGCGACGGGTTCTTCACCGGGTCGAGGATGATCGTCCGCGGCTCCGCGTAGTCACTGGTGACCATGGTGTTCAGGTCCTCGCGGACCTGGATGCCGTGCGGGTTGGCGCAGGTGGGGTTGCCCAGGGCCGGCATGTTGAGGCACTGGGTGGGGTCCTCGGGCGTCTCGGTCGCGGCCGGGGCCTCGACGAGGTTCCTGCCCTCCTGGTCGAACCGGATCACCGAACCGGGAGAGCCCGCGAAGCCGTTGCCGGTGCGGACCTCTCCGTTGGTGTAGCGGCACGGGCCCGGGGCGACGGGGCCGCCCATGTAGGTGCCGTATGCGGTGCCGTCCTTCAGGACCCAGTACGCGTCCGGGACCGAGCCGCAGAGCGTCTGCGACGGCAGCGAGATGCCCGACAGCGTGATCTCCGGCAGCGCCGCGACGTCGAAGACGTAGGTGGCCGCGGAGAACAGGCCGCCCGCGTAGATCTTGTCGCCCTTGCGCCACGAGTACTGCATGTGGTGCGGCTCGTTCTCCACGAGCGGGCCGACGGTCGCGGTGTTGACGACCTTGCCGTAGTCCGAGGTGCCCTTGGTGACGTCGACGACGGCCAGGAAGTCCGGACCGGGGAGTGCGTCGCGGACCTTGTCGACCGGGTCGAGCAGCGACCCCGGCAGGTTGCGCACGTCGGCGACCGCGGTGTCGGCGACGTTCTCGTCACCGGCCCAGACCAGCGCGTACTCCTTCTTGGGCCCGTCGGCGGACTGCTGACGGGCCTCCGGCGTGAGGTTGTTCTCGACCCAGTAGTTCTTGCCGTCGGCGCCGGTGACCTCGGACTTGACCTTGTCGATCGTTCCCTGGGCCGACGCGGGGATCGCGACGACCCCGGCGACGACGGCGGCGCTCGCGAGGGCGATGAGCCCCCGCCGCGCCCAGCGGGACTGCGGGAGCAGGCTCATTCGCCGGCTCCACCGGACAGGAAGGTCGGGGTGATCTGCTTGGGCGCCGTCGACACGACGTCGACCAGCCCGGCGGCGGGGACGCCCGCGGGGGCGAAGTCGCGCAGCTGCTGGATCGGCTGGTCGGAGTCGAACGCCTCGTAGGACGACTCGACGGGCGGCGCGGTGGGCGCCGGGTCGGGCTGGTCGTCGTTCGCGGGCCCAGAGGAGTCGGAGCTGAGGATCGGGCCGAGGTCGGGGACCAGGTCCGGGGTGGCCGCCTGGGCCGCGCCGGACAGGCCGATCAGGGCGGTGCCGGCGAGAGCGGCGCCGCCGGCGATCAGCCGGGCCCGGGACGCGGACTGTGCGCGGTGCTGAGGCACGACGTGTCTCCTTCTTTCGTGACGGGGAGCGAGGTGGAGTCCGATGTGGACATCCGCCGAGCGGGCCGCGGCGTCGTCCGTCGTGGACGGCGCCGCGGGGCGCGGGCAGGTGCGGGCGTGCCCTCCGAGGGGCGTCGGACCCCGCCCTCCCGGGCCGCCGGGAGGGCGGGGCGGGAGGTCCGCGCGGGGGCGCGGTGGTGTGTCGGGGAGCGCGGGGGCGGTCCCGTGGCTACCGCGGCTGCGGACCCCGTGCCGGGGACGGCGTGCGGCGGAGCGCGGGCGCGCCCCGGGAGCCGGGCGCGGTCAGGCGCCGGAACAGAGCGCGCTCGCCTGGCGGCGCAGGTCGACGTGGCGCCGAACCGCGAACCGGGAGACGAGGTGCATGGGAATCAGTAAACAGACCCGTTCGGAGCAACTCGACACCGGACAGGTCCACATCATGGGAACGGGGTCGCAGAGCCCCGAGATCGGGCGTGGGGAGTGACCTGGGCTACTCCGTACGGACCGGGACGACCCGCCCCGCGGTGCCGGAACACGGCGAAACGAATCACCTGATCGTGTCAACGACGTCGGGAACCGGTTCGCTTCGAGGCGCTGACCTGCGACGACGCACGACGCGACGGGCCGTACGGGAACCCGTCCGGACAACCCGGGCGGCCGTCGATCCCGTGACCGGCACGAGCGGGGGGTCCGGTGCCGCATCCGGCAGCGGACCCCTCGCCGTCGACGATCACCCCAGTCCGAGCATCCGCACCGCGTTGTCCTTGAGGATCATCGGCCGGACGTCGGGCTTCATCTCGAGGGTCTCGAAGTCCGCGAGCCACCGGTCGGGGGTGATGACCGGGTAGTCCGAGCCGAACAGCACCTTGCGGCGCAGCATCGTGTTCGCGGCCCGCACCAGCTGCGGCGGGAAGTACTTCGGCGACCAGCCCGACAGGTCGATGTACACGTTGGACTTGTGGGTGGCGATCGAGATCGCCTCGTCCTGCCAGGGCACCGACGGGTGGGCGAGCACCACGGTGAGGTCGGGGTGGTCGGCAGCGACGTCGTCGAGCAGCATCGGGTCGGAGTAGCGCAGCTTGATGCCGCGTCCGCCGGGCAGGCCGGCACCGATCCCGGTCTGTCCGGTATGGAACAGCGCGGGCACCCCGAGCTCGGAGATGGCCTCGTAGAGCGGGTAGAAGGCCCGGTCGTTCGGCTCGAAGGCCTGCAGGCTCGGGTGGAACTTGAACCCGCGCACGCCGTGCTCGGTGACCAGGCGCCGGGCGCGCGCGACGGCGGCCTTGCCGGCGTGCGGGTCCACCGAGCCGAACGGGATGAGGATGTCGGCGTGCGCCGCGGCGGCGTCGGCGATCTCCTCGCTGGACAGCGGCGGGTGCCCGGTGCCCGACGGCGCGTCGACGGTGAACACCACCGCGGCGATCCGGCGTGCCCGGTAGTGCTCGGCGATCGCGTCGATGGTCGGCGTGCGGTCCTGGTCGGCCTTGAAGTACTTCGCCGAGGCGTCGAGCAGCTCCTGGTCGAGGGCCAGGCAGCCGTGGCCGTCCTGTTCGACGTGGACGTGCACGTCGATGGCATCGACGGTGGCGGGGTCGAGCGGCATGGCGGTCCTCTCCACGGAGGGTCAGGGGAGCTCGGTACGGGACTTGGCCTCGAGCAGCGCGGCGAGGACGCTGTCGCGGCGGGCGGCGAGCGCGGGGCCGTCGAGGTCGCCCAGCTCGTCGCGGACGCCGTCGACCAGCGTCGCGGCCAGCTCGGGGGTGAGCGTGACCTGGCCGAGGTCGCGCCACCACCGCTCGGTGGGCGGACCGAGATGCTCCAGGATGTGCGCGAGGCCGCCGGGACCGCCGGACAGGTGCTGGTTGGCGAACGGGCCGAGCACCGCCCAGCGCAGGCCGGGGCCGTGGGAGATGGCGGCGTCGACGTCGGCGACCGTCGCGACACCCCGCTCGACCAGCGAGTACGCCTCCTGCCACAGCGCGGCCTGCAGCCGGTTGGCCAGGTGGCCCGGCACTTCGGCCCGCAGCCGGACCGGCCGCTTGCCCAACGCGGTGTAGAAGGCGAGCGCGGCCTCGACGGCGGACTCCGCCGTCCGCTCCCCCGGTACGACCTCGACCAGCGGGATGACCTGCGGCGGGTTGAACGGGTGCCCGACGAGCACCCGCTCGGGGTGGCGTGCCGCGCCGCGGGCGATCGTCGTCGGCAGCAGGCCCGAGGAGCTGGAGGCGAGCACGACGCCGGGGGCGGCGGCGGAGTCCAGCTCGGCGAACAGGGTGTGCTTGAGGTCCTCGCGCTCGGGGCCGTTCTCCTGCACGAACCCGGCGGGCCCGGCGGCGTCACCGGCGCTGCCGGCGAACACCAGGTTCGCCACCGGCAGCGGGCCGTCGTGGCCGGGGAACGGGCCGAGCGCGGCGAGGTCGGCGCGCAGCCGGTCCTCGGCGCCCGGTGCGGGGTCGAAGGCGCGCACGTGCAGGCCGCGGGCCAGGAACAGTGCCGTCCAGCCGACGCCGATCACCCCCGTCCCGACGACGGCGACGGTCCCGACCCCGGCCGCGGCACCGGCGCCGCCGGGGGTCCCGGGCGCGCTCACGCCGGCGTCCCGGAGGCGAAGTGGACGAACGCGTCGAGCGCGGTCGGGTCGGCGAGCACATCGCGGGAGGCGACGTCGTCGACGGCCGCGCCGAGCAGGATGCGCTTCACGGGGACCTCCAGCTTCTTGCCGGTGCGGTTGCGCGGCACGACCGGCACCGCCTCGATCCGGTCCGGGACGTGGCGCGGGGTGAGCTCGCCACGCAGCGCGGTGCGGATCCGGGTGACCAGGGCGTCGTCGAGGGGGGTGCCGCCGGCGGGCTGCACGAACAGCAGCAGTTCGCCGTTGCCGCCCGCGGGGTCCTCCAGGTGCACCACGAGCGAGTCCTCGACCTCGGGCAGCTCCTCGACGACGCGGTAGAACTCGGCGGTCCCCAGCCGGACGCCGCCCCGGTTGAGGGTGGCGTCGGAGCGGCCGGCGACGACCGCGGAGCCGTCGGCCGAGAAGCGGACCCAGTCGCCGTGCCGCCACACCCCGGGCCAGGTGGCGAAGTAGGTGTCGCGGTAGCGGCTGCCGTCGTCGTCGCCCCAGAAGCCGACGGGCATCGACGGCATGGGGGCCCGGATGACCAGCTCGCCGAGCTCGCCGACGACCGGGCGGCCCGCGTCGTCGAAGGCGGCGGCGTCGACCCCGAGGCAGGGCCCGGAGATCTCGCCGGACCACACCGGCTGGAAGGGGCTCCCCTGCACGATGCCGGAGCAGACGTCGGTGCCGCCGCTGCCCACGTTGAGCAGTACCTCGGGGCCGAACTGCTCGGCCACCCAGCGGTAGCCCTCCGGCGGGAGAGGGCTTCCGGCGGCGCCGATCTGGCGGACCGCGGACAGGTCGTGCTCGGCGGCCGGGCGCAGGTCCGCGGCGCGCGAGGCCATGAGGAACCCGGGGCTGGCACCCAGCAGCGTCGCGCCGGTCTCGGCGGCGAGACGCCACTGCCACCCGAGGTCGGGGTGGGCCGGGTTGCCGTCGATCAGCACGATCGAGGCCTGCCGCAGCAGCCCGGACACCAGCGCGTTCCACATCATCCAGGCGGTCGTGGAGTACCAGAGGATCCGGTCGCCGGGGCCGAGGTCCCAGCTCAGGGCGTGGTTCTTGAGGTGCTCGACCAGGATGCCGCCGTGGCCGTGCACGATCGCCTTGGGCAGCCCGGTGGTGCCGGAGGAGAACAGCACGCACAGCGGGTGGTCGAACGGGACCGGGTCGGCACCCGGCTCCGGGTCGGCGGCCAGCAGCTCGTCCCAGGTCATCGCGTCGGGCACGGTGTGCGGCCCGTACGGCACGGCGACGACGTGGCGCACCCCGGGCAGCCCGGCGCGCAGGGCGGCGACCTCGTCACGGCGGTCGACGTCGCGTCCGGCCCAGCCGTAGCCGCCGACGGTGAGCAGCACCACCGGGTCGATCTGGCCGAACCGGTCGAGCACGCTGCGGGCGCCGAACTCGGGGGCGCAGCTCGTCCAGACCGCGCCGAGCGAGGCCGTCGCGAGGAACGCGACGACGGTCTCGGGCAGGTTCGGCAGGTACGCCGCGACGCGGTCGCCGCGGCCGACGCCGAGCCTGCGCAGCCCGGCCCGGGCGCGGGCGACCTGCTCGCGCAGCCCGCCCCAGGTGAGCTCCACCCGGTCGCGGGTCTGGGAGCAACCCACGACGGCGACGTCGCCCTCGGGGCCGTCCAGGGCGTGCGCGGCGTAGTTCAGCGTCGCGCCCGGGAACCATTCGGCGCCGGGCATCCCCCGGCGCCCGAGCACCGCCCGGGGCGGGGTGTCGAACCGGACGCCGAGGTGGGTCGCGACCGCGGACCAGAACGCCTCGGGCTCGGTCACCGACCAGCGGTGCAGCGCGGCGTAGTCGGGCAGGCTCGGGCCGTGCCCGCGCTCGACGGCGGTGACGAACCGGCCGATCTCCGTGGTCTCCCGGACGTCGTCGGCGACGGGGCGCAGCAGCTCGCTCACCGGCGCACCTTCCCGCCGCGGCCGTCGAGGAAGGCCCGCATCCTCTCCTGGGCCTCGGCACTGGACGAGGCGACGGCGGCGACCAGCGACTCCATCATGAAGCCGTGGTCCGGGGAGGCCTCGGCGATCCGCGGCAGCGCCTGGAGCACGGCGACGTTGGTGATCGCCGAGTTCCCGGCGACGGTGCGGGCCAGCTCGCAGGCGCGGGCCAGGCCCTCCCCCGGGCCGGTGCGGTAGTGCGACAGGCCCAGCGTGTGGCCCTCGTCGGCGTCGAGGACGCGGCCGGTCAGCATCATGTCGGTCATCCGGTGCACGCCGATCAGCCGCGGCACGCGCACCGACCCGCCGCCTCCGACGAACAGGCCGTGCTGGCCCTCGGGCAGCGCGTAGAAGGTGGAGTCCTCGGCGACGCGCAGGTGGGTGGCCGAGGCCAGCTCCAGCCCGCCGCCGACGACGGCGCCCTTGAGCACCGAGACGACCGGCAGCCGTCCCTCGGCGAGCCGGGCGAACGCGCGGTGCCACATCCGGGAGTGCTCCATCGCCGCGACGACGTCGCGGTCCCCGAGCTCGGACAGGTCCAGCCCGGCGCAGAAGTGGTCGCCCTCGGCGTCGAGGACGACGGCGCGCACCCCCTCGGGCGGGCGGGCGAAGAAGTCCTCGATGCCGAGCACGGTCGCGTCGTCGAGGGCGTTGCGCTTGCGGGGCCGGGACAGGCGCAGCACGGCCACCTCGTCGTGGCGTTCCACGGTCAGCGACTCCGGCAGAGAACTCACGACAGCTCCTCGGCGACGGCCGCGGCCGCACGCAGGTCGACGCGCCGGACCTTGCCGGACGCGTTGCGGGGCAGCTCGTCGACGAACCGCACGTACTTCGGGACCTTGTAGCGCGCCAGCCGCCCGGCGAGCAGCGCGCGCACCGCGTCGGCGTCGAGGTCGGTGCCGGGGCGCAGCTGCACGTAGGCCGCGCCGACCTCGCCCCAGCGTTCGTCGGGGACCCCGACGACGGCGCAGTCGGCGATGTCGGGATGGGTGACCGCGACCGCCTCGACCTCGGCCGGGTACACGTTCTCGCCGCCCGAGATGATCATGTCCTTGACCCGGTCGCCGGCGAACGCCCAGCCGTCCTCGCCGGCCCGGAGCACGTCGCCGGTGCGGAACCACTCCCCGCGCCGCGACGCCGCGGTCTCGTCCGGGCGGTTCCAGTAGCCGGGGCTGACGTGCGGCCCGCGGACCAGCAGTTCGCCGGGCTCGCCGTCGAGGGGGGCGAGCTCGCCGTCGCGCTCGACGGCGACGTCGGTGAAGAAGTGCGGCACCCCGACCGAGGTCGGCGGGTGCGCGGCCGTGCCGTCGCGGGTCGCCATGTGCACCCCGGGCGAGGCCTCGGTCATCCCGTAGCCCTGCTGCAGCGCGACGCCGCGCTCCAGCCAGGCCCTGGCGACCCGCTCCTGCACCGGGGACCCGCCGTAGACCACGGTGCGCAGCGACGACAGGTCCGTGCCCGCGAACGACGGGGACTCGCACAGCATCTGCAGCATCGTCGGGACGGCGGCGAAGCTGGTGATCCCGGCCTCGGCGATCCGGCCCAGGACCGCCGCCGGGTCGAACCGGGCGACGAGCTCGACGCTGCCGCCCTTGAACAGCGTGGGCAGCGTGACCTGGGAGAGCCCGACGCAGTGGAACAGCGGCGAGATGCACAGCGTGCGCTCGTCCGAGCAGACGTCGACGTGGGCGAGCTGGTTGACCGTGTTCCAGGTCAGGTTGCCGTGGGTCAGCACCGCCGCCTTCGGACGACCGGTGGTGCCGGAGGTGTAGAGCAGCACGGCCGGGTCGTCGAGACCGGCACCGGCGTCGTCGCGGGCGGGCCCGCGGGCGAGGTCCTCGACGCCGCGCACGACCGGGATCCGCGGCGCGGTCGCGGCGACGAGGTCGTCGGCGTCGGCGCCGTGCACGAGCAGCGTCGCGCCGCAGTCGTCGAGCATGTAGCCGACCTCGGCGGGGGCCAGGCGGTAGTTCAGCGGGACCGCGACCGCGCCGAGCCGCCACGCCGCGAAGCAGGTCTCCAGGGTGGCGACGGCGTTCACCCCCAGCCAGGCGACCCGGTCCCCCGGCCCGACGCCCCGCTCCGCCAGACCGCCGGCGATCCGGGCGGCGCGCCCGGCCAGCTCGGCGTGGTCGACCGCCCGCTCCCCGTCGGACAGGGCCGGGGCGTGCGGGCTGATCCGCGCGCGGCGGGCGGGCCAGGTGCCCAGCCCGAGGCCGGGACCGGTGATCGGGCTCATGGGGCTCCCTCGCTCCTTGATATCAAGCAAGTTGATAGCAAGGTGCTTGCCATGGGGTCAAGCGTCGCCGTCCGGCGGGATCCCGTCGCGACCGGCCAGTGCGGCGAGGCACCGTTCGAGGGCGTCGGCGAACACCTCGGCCTGGTCGGGCTCCAGCGCGTCGAGCATCCGGCGCTCGACGACCCCGGCCGCGGCGTGGCAGCGGGCCAGCGTCGTGTCGCCGTGCGGGGTGAGCCAGACCTGCAGGATCCGGCGGTTGTCCGGGTCCGGCCGGCGCTCGACGATCCCGTCGCGCTCCATCGCGGCGACGAGCTGCTGCATCGCCTGCGGGGTCACGAAGTGCCGTCGCGCGAGCTGCGCCGAGGACAGCCCGCCGCGGCGCTCCAGCACGCTGAGCGCGGTGTACTGGGCCAGCGTCACGCCCAGCGGGCGCAGTGCCTCCTCCATCCGGGCCCGCTCGGCCATCTGCAGGCGCTTGACCAGGTAGGTCAACCGCTGCCCCCGCGTGCCCGTCGGTACCGACGCCGCATCCGTCACGTGTGCGATCCTAACGATCGTGGCGCTGATCACAAGTAACTTGCTATAAAGCTGCTTTCTATCTCACGGAAGGCAGGGAGCTGCGATGACGCACCCCCGGTTCTCCTCGACCCAGCGCCGGCGCGCGGTCCTGTCGAGCTACCTCGGCAGCCTGATCGAGTACTACGACTTCCTGCTGTACGCGACGGCCTCGGCCGTCGTGTTCAACGCGGTCTTCTTCTCCGACCTCGACCCGCTGGTCGGCACCGTCGCCGCCTTCGGCACGCTGGCCACCGGCTACCTGGCCCGCCCGCTCGGCGGGATCGTGTTCGGCCACTTCGGGGACCGGGTCGGGCGCAAGAGGATGCTGGTCATCAGCATGGTGCTGATGGGGGTGGCGAGCACCCTGATCGGCCTGCTCCCGACCTACGCGCAGGTCGGCGCGCTGGCCCCGGTACTGCTGATCGTGCTGCGGGTCGTGCAGGGCGTCGCGGTCGGCGGGGAGTGGGGCGGCGCGGTCCTGATGTCGGCCGAGCACGCGTCGTCGCGGCGGGGCCTGTGGGCGAGCTTCACGAACGCCGGCGCGCCGAGCGGCATGGTGCTGTCGACGCTGGTGCTGGCGCTGTCGGCGTCGCTGACCGGGGACGCGTTCCTCACCTGGGGCTGGCGGATCCCGTTCCTGCTGAGCGTGGTGCTGCTGGGCATCGGCCTGTTCGTCCGGCTGTCGGTCACCGAGACCCCGGTGTTCGCCGCGGCGACCGCCGCACAGCCGACGACGCCGGCCCGCGCCCCGCTGCTGGAGGTGCTGTCCCGGCCGCGCAACCTGCTGCTCGCCGTCGGCGTGGGGTTCGGGGCCTTCGTCGCGCAGGGGACGCTCACCACGTTCCTGATCTCCTACGCCGTCGGTGCCGGGTTCGAGCGCCAGACCGTGCTGAACGCGCTGACGCTGTCCTCGCTGGTCGCCATCGTGGGGATCATCGGCTTCTCCGCGCTGTCGGACCGGGTCGGACGACGGCCGGTCGTCCTGGGCGGGGCGGTCGCCACCGGGCTGTGGTGCGTCGCGATCTTCCCGATGATCGACACCGGCTCGGCGGTGCTGCTCACCCTCGCCGTGGTGGTCGGGCAGGGCGTGACGCACGCGGCCTGGTTCGGGCCGTCCGCGGCGCTGTACTCGGAGATGTTCTCCACCGGCTCGCGCTACACCGGGGCCTCCCTGGGCTACCAGATCTCCGGGATGGGCGCGGGCCTCTCGCCGGTGCTGTTCGCGTCGCTGCAGGCCGCCGGGTTCGGCACCGGGACGCTGTCGGCGGTGATCGGGCTGCTGGCGCTGGTCTCGGTCGGGTCGGTGCTCGCCCTGCGCGAGACCTCCCGCGACGGGCTGGACGACCCGGACGTCCCCGCCCCCGCCGGCACCACCGGGAGGACCGCGACCCGCTGACCCGGCGGACGGGCCTCAGGTCCGGGCGTCCTGCGGGGCCGCGGTGGGTGCCGGCAGGCGGGACGCGGCCACCGCGACGACCACCGTCACCAGGGACACGCCCGCCGCGACCAGGAAGGCCGCGTGCACCCCGGCCGCGTCGACGCCGGCGCCGGCCGAGGCCAGCGTCATCACGGTGATGAACAGCGCCGTCCCCGCCGCGCCCGCGACCTGCTGCAGCGTGGTGAGGATGGCGCTGCCGTGCGAGTACAGCTCGCCGGGCAGCGAGCCGAGCGCGTCGGTCATCAGCGGCGTGAACATCAGCGCCAGCGCCGCGGACAGGCCCACGTGCAGGACCACGACCAGCCAGATCGGCGTCGCCGCGGCCAGGGTGGTGAAACCCCACATCACGATCGCGAGCAGCACCGAGCCGGGCAGCACCAGCGGACGGGCGCCGACCCGGTCGTAGGCCCGGCCGACGAACGGGCCCAGCAGCCCCATCACGAGCCCGCCCGGCAGCACCACCAGGCCGGCGACGAACGCGCTGTCGCCCAGCACCTCCTGGATGTAGAGCGGCAGCAGGATGATCGCGCCGAACAGCGACATGAACCCGGTCGCGACGAGCACCAGCGACAGCGAGTACCGGCGGACCGCGAACGGGCGCAGGTCCAGCAGCGGAGCCGTGCCGGTGCCGCGCTGCAGGCGGACCTGGCGGTGCACGAACACCGCCAGCGCCGCCGCCCCGAGCACCAGCGGCACCCACGGCGGCACCGCGGTGTGCGCGCCCCCGGCGGCGGACTCGCCGATCGCGGACAGCCCGTAGACGATCCCGGAGAACGCTACCGCCGAGATCAGGACCGAGGCGACGTCGAGCGGGGCCCGCGTGGTCTCCGCGGCCACCCGCAGCCGCAGCGCCCCCGCGACCAGGGCGACCAGCGCGATCGGCAGCACGATCCAGAACATCCAGCGCCAGCCCAGCGCGGAGAGGATCACCCCGGACAGCGTCGGGCCGACCGCGGGCGCCACCGCGATGACGATCGAGATCGTCCCCATCGTCTGCCCGCGGCGGCTCGCCGGGACCAGGCGCAGGATCGTCGTCATGAGCAGCGGGATCATCACCGCGGTGCCGGTGGCCTGCACGACCCGCCCGGCCAGCAGGAACCCGAACGCCGGCGCGACCGCGCACAGCAGGGTGCCGGTGCTGAACAGGCCCATCGAGGCGAGGTAGACCGACCGCGGCGGGAACCGCCCCAGCAGGTAGCCGGTGATCGGGATGACCACGGCCATCGTCAGCAGGAAGCCACTGGTCAGCCACTGCGCGGTGGCCGGGGTGACCCGCAGGTCGGCGATCAGCGCGGGCAGCGCCACGCTCATGATCGTCTCATTGAGGATCATCACGAACGCCGAGCCGACGAGCAGCGAGATGATCAGCAGGGCTCCGGCGGGCAGCCGCTCGGCGTCGCGGCCGGCGGCCGGCTCGGTGGTCACAGCGTGCTCCTCGGTACGTGACGGACGCGCCCACCCGCGGCGCCGGCACACGGCGCGGCCGGACGAGGGGGTGGCGGTGTGCGAGTGCACCACGGCCGGGCGGGCGGTGGCGAGCCGTTTCCGCCCGGGCGCGGAGGGGGACAATGGCGCCATGTCCACCTACGACGTCGTCGTGGTCGGGGCCGGTCCCGCCGGCTGCGCCGCGGCACTCAACGTGCTGCGGCTGCGACCGTCGGCGTCGGTGCTCCTGCTCGACGCCGCGGCCTTCCCCCGCGACAAGACCTGCGGTGACGGCGTCGCGGCCGAGGTGTTCGACCTGCTCGACGAGCTGGGTGCCACCGGGGTCCGGGCCCTCGGCGTCGCGGCACCGCGGCTGCGCCTGCGCACCCCCCAGGGCCGGGTCGTGCACCGCACCGCACCCCGGCCGAACCGGGTGGTCACGCGGCTGGAGCTGGACGCGGCGCTGGTCGACGCGGCCGTCGCCGCCGGGGCGCAGCTGCGCCGCCACCGGGTCCGCACCGTCGTCCCGCACGGCGACCGGGTGCTGCTCGACGACGACGTCGTCGCGAGGATCGTGATCGGCGCCGACGGGGCCCACTCGGTGGTCCGCCGCGCGCTCGGCGCGCCGGGCGTGCCGCCGTCGTCGACGGCGGTGGCGATCCGCGGGTACACCCCGGTCGCCGCCGAACCGGGGACGCTGTCGATCGAGTACGCCGGCGGCGCCGTCCCGGCCTACGCCTGGTCGTTCCCGATCGCGGGCGGCGGCGCGAACGTCGGCTACGGCGTGTTCGACGAGCGCGGCGCCGGGAACCGGGCGTCGCTGCTGGAGCGGCTCGCCGCGCTGCTGCCCGGCCAGGAACCGGACCCGTCGACGCTGCGCGCGCACCACCTGCCGCTGTCCACCGCGCCCCGGTTCCAGCCCGACGGCCGGGTGCTGCTGGCCGGCGACGCCGCGGCGAAGGTGAACCCGCTGACCGGCGAGGGGATCTTCGACGCCGTCGCCTCCGGGATCCTCGCCGGGCGCAGCGCGCTGCGCGGCGACGACGCGGGCGCCGCCCACCGCGCCGCCATGGAGCGGACCTTCGCCCGCCACCACCGCCACGTCGGGACGCTCGCCCGGCTGGCCGCGCGTCCCGCGTTCCTCGACGCCGCGATCGGCGCCGCCGCCCGGAGCAGGCGGGTGTTCGACTGCGCGGTCGAGCTGGGGCTGGCGCGGGGCACGGTCTCCCCCGCCGCACTCGCGGTCGTCGCCGCGCACCTGCCGGGTGCCGCGCTCGGCGGCGCGGTCCGGCGCCGCGCAGCCGCCCGCTCCGGGGTGTGAGCCGGTACCGGCCGACGGGCCGCGGCCGCCGGGCTCCGGTAGACAGGACGGCATGGAACAGGTCGTGCTGCTGGACGACGACGGCAACCCGGTCGGCGTCGCGGACAAGGCCACCGTGCACGGTGCGAGCACCCCACGGCACCTGGCGTTCTCCTGCTACGGCGTCGACGACGCCGGCCGGCTGCTGGTGACCCGGCGCGCCCGCACCAAGACCGCCTTCCCGCTGGTCTGGACCAACACCTGCTGCGGGCACCCCGCCCCCGGCGAGGACATGGCCGACGCGGTGCACCGCAGGCTGGCCGACGAGCTGGGCATCCGCGCGACCGAGCTGCGGATGGTGTTACCGGACTTCAGCTACCGCGCGTCGCAGGACGGGATCGAGGAGAACGAGCTCTGCCCGGTGTTCGTCGCCCGGATCAGCGGCGAGCCCGAGCCGCGCCCCGACGAGGTCGAGGACGTGGCCTGGTGGAGCTGGTCGCGCTTCCGCGCCGCCGCCGACGACCCGGCCTCCGGGCTGTCGCCGTGGGCGCGGATGCAGGCCCCGCTGCTCGACGTGCTGGCTGACCCGCTGCTGGTCGGCGCCCGGGGCTGAGCCCGGGACTGGTGGAATGGGCGGGTGGTCCCCGACCTGTCCCCCGACCTGTCCGGCGCACTCGGCGCCGCCCTCGACGACGCGCTCGACCGGGTCCCCGCCGCGCGGCTCGCGCCGGTGGTCGACCGGCTGATCCGCGACTACCGCAGCGGCACCGTGCCCACCGCACCGATCCTGCGCACCGACGACGACGCGGCGGCCTACGCCGCCTACCGGATGCCCGCGACGCACGCGGCGGTCGTCGACGTGCTGGAGCGGGCCGCCGCGCGGGTGCCGGAGCCGGTGTCGCTGCTCGACCTCGGCGGGGGGACCGGTGCCGCGGTGTGGGCCGCGGCGCAGGTGTGGCCGTCGCTGGGGCGGGCCACGGTGCTGGAGGCCGCGGCGCCGGCCCGGGCGCTGGGGCGCAGGCTCGCGGGCGGGGCTCCGTCGGCGCTGCTGCGCGGCGCCCGCTGGGAGGCCGCGGTGCTCGGCACCGCCCCGGCGCTGCCGGACACCGACCTGCTGACCGCCTGCTACCTGCTCGGGGAGCTGCCGGTGCCGGTGCGCGACGCCGTCGTCGACGCCGCCGCCCGGGCCGCGCGGGTGGTCGTGCTCGTCGAGCCGGGGACGCCGGCCGGGCACGCGCGCATCCTCGACGCCCGTGCCCGGCTGCTCGCCGCGGGCCTGACCGTCGCCGCGCCCTGCCCGCACGACGGCGCCTGCCCGGTGACCGGTGACGACTGGTGCCACTTCGCCGTGCGCGTCGGGCGCAGCTCGCGCCACCGGGTGCTGAAGGCCGGCTCGCTGGGCCACGAGGACGAGAAGTTCTCCTACGTCGTCGCCGTGCGTGACGACGACGGCACCGTCGGACGGGCCCCGGGCCGGGTGGTCCGGCACCCGCACACACGCAAGGGACTGGTGACGCTGCGTGTCTGCGAGGGCGACGGGACGCTACGGGACACCCCCGTCCCGCGCAGTCGCAGGGAGCTGTTCCGGCACGCCCGTGACACCGCGTGGGGCGACGCCTGGCCACCCGGGTGAGCCGTCCGGGTTGCTGGCAAGCGGGGGAGGCGAACATCACAGACCGGACGCGCCGACGAACGTTGTGAATCTGTAACACCGACCGGCATCGTGGGCGACTGACCGGGCGAGACGGCCATCAGGTGGGCCGCGAGCAGCAGCATTCTCACAGATCGAGCACGACCATGAACGACTTCGTCACCGGCGCCCCCGCCGACCGCCTGCCCACCCTCGTCCGCACCCGTACCGGATACCGCGTGTACGACCCGGCTCTGATCACCGGCACCGACTACGTCGTCGACGACGCGGGCGACCTCGTCTACACGAAGCTCCCGGCCGGTGCGATGACCGGCACCGCCGTCGTCGCCGCCGCCGTGGTGGCGCTCACCGTGGGTGAGAACAGCTGGTCCTGGTCGGCGCTGGCGTTCCTCGTCTGCCTGCCCGTCGCGCTCGGGCTGGCGATCGGGGTGCTCTCGATCATCCACGCGGTCACCGACCCGGTCCGGGCCTACCGCGCCCGCACCGGGCACACCCGTTTCGCCCGCGACATCGCCGCGACCGACCCCGCCTCCTGGCAACTCTGCGCACGCGCCGAGCGGCTCGCGGCGACGCCGTCGTGGCAGGCAGGACGGATCGACCCGACCCGCACCCTCGGTGTCCTGCTGTGGACCGCCGTGGCCGGTGGGGAGGCGTGGGCCGCCGACGCGCTGACCCAGCTGGCCGAGCCGGCGACGGGCCCGGACCTCACCTCGGTCTGATCTCGGGTCCAACCGCCCCCACCCGCCGCTCGAGCCCCGCGTCATGTCCCCAGTGTCACCCTCGTAGCGCTCTACGCCCCGAAGGTGACACTGGGAGCAACAGCAGCAGGGGAAGACGGGTCAGACGGCGTAGCGGGCGACGGGGAGGAGGGCGTCGACGTCGCGACGGTCGGAGTCGGTCGCGACGCAGGCGCGCAGCGCGCGTTCCAACGCGGCCTCGTCCAGCCCGGTCCCGATCAGGACCAGGGTGGTGCGGCGGGGCTCGTCGGGGTCCCACCGGCTCCGGCGGAACCGTACGTACCGGCCGACGGTGTGCAGGTCCCAGCGTTCCCGGTCCGGGGCGGCGGCGAAGCGCACCGAGCCCTTGATCCGGTACAGCCCGGACGGCCGGGCGTCGAGGAGGTCCTGCAGGCGGGCGGCGTCGAGCGGCTCGTCGCACAGGAACGTCAGGCTCTGGTAGCCGGCGTGCAGGTGGTGGGAGTGCGGCTCGTCGACGCGCTCGCCCAGCATCAGCTGGCGGCCCGGCACGATCTCGATGTCGAACAGCAGCGCCGGGTCCACCGCGCCGTCGCGGACCGGGACGATCGGGGCCCGCGGGTTCGCCTCGCGGCACAGCCGCCGGACCCGCCACAGCGGCCCCGGCCCCACCCGGTCGATCTTGTTCAGGACCACGAGGTCGGCCATGCCGACGTGCTTGTCGAGCTCGGGGTGGCGGCGCCGCGAGTCCTCGAACTCCGCGGCGTCGACGACCTCGACGAGCCCGCCGAAGCTCAGGTGCTGGCCCAGCGCGTCGAGCACGAGCTGGACCAGCGTGCCGGGCTCGGCGATGCCGCTGGCCTCGATGACGACGACGTCGATCTCGTCGCGGCGGCGGGTCAGCTTCTCCAGCACCGAGGAGACGCCGCCCTCACCGACCTCGCAGCACAGGCAGCCGTTGCCGAGCCCGACGACGTCGCCGGCCTGACCGGCCACGCGCATCGCGTCGATGCCGACCGACCCGAAGTCGTTGACGACCACGCCGATCCGCGCGTCCCCGCCCGCGGCGAGGAGGTGGTTCAGCAGTGTCGTCTTGCCGGCTCCGAGGAATCCGGCCAGCACCACGACCGGGATCTTCCGGGGCATCCGTCATGCCTACCACGTGCGTGTCGACGCACCGTGACGTGGTCGTGACCCGTCACGGACCTGTCCGGGGACCCCGATCGGACCACTACAGTGCGGCCATGCCCGACACAGCTGCCGGACGCCCGCCACGCGGAGTGATCGCCGTCGCCGGAGAAGCCCTCGTCGACATCGTCCCCGCCCCCGCGCAGGGGTACTGGGAGCTCGCGCCCGGCGGCAGCCCCGCGAACGTCGCGGTCGGGCTGTCCCGCCTCGACGTGCCGGCCCGGATGCTGGCCCGGCTCGCCGACGACCTGCTCGGGCGCAAGCTGCGCGACCATCTCGCGGACAACGGCGTCGACCTGTCGCACTCGGTCGAGGCGGACGAGCCGTCGTCGCTGGCGATCGTGGAGCTGGCCGCCGACGGGCAGGCGTCCTACGACTTCCGGATCGCGGGCACCGCGGACTGGCAGTGGACCGACGACGAGCTCGCCGGTGCCCTCGACGACGGTCCGGCCGGCCCGGTCGTCGCCGTCCACTCCGGATCGCTGGCGCTGACCACCGCGCCCGGTCACGACGCGCTGCGCGAGCTGCTCGCCTCCGCTGTGGACACCGCGACGGTGAGCTACGACCCGAACTTCCGGCCGCTGCTGATGGGGACGCCGGAGGAGATCCTGCCCGGCGTGCACGAGCTGCTCGGCGTGGCCGACGTGGTGAAGGTCAGTGAGGAGGACCTGGGCTGGCTGCACCCGGGCCGCGAGCCCGGCGACGTCGTCGGCGAGTGGCTCGAGCTCGGTCCGGCGGTCGTCGTGGTCACCCTCGGGGCGAACGGGGTGCTGGCCGGGACGTCGTCGGGGCTGCACCTGGTGCTGCCCGGCCGCACCGTCGAGGTCGTGGACACCGTCGGCGCCGGGGACAGCTTCTCCGCGGCGCTGCTCGCCGGGCTGCACCGGCGCGGGCTGCTCGGCGCGACCGCCCGCGACGACCTCTACCGCATCGACCGGCCGACGCTGGAGGCCGTGCTGACCGAGGCCGTGGCGGCGTCGGCGATCACCTGCTCGCGGCACGGCGCGAACCCGCCCACCCGCGCGGAGCTCGACGCCGCGGTCTGAGCCTCAGCGGTGCTCGCGGGCGAGCATCGCGGTCTGCGCCTGCTGCTCGGGCTCCGACAGCTCGCGCGGCTTCCGGTCGGGGAAGTCGCGGGGCTGCCCGGTCGCGGCCGAGCCGGGCGGCAGGCTCAGCGTGGCCACGGTGCTCTGCGGCAGCGCCCACTGCCGGGCCCAGTCCATGTGCATCGCGGTGGGGCCGCCGGCGTTGCCGAAGTAGTCCAGCTGCATGGTCATGTTCATCGGGCGCGGCGGGAACTGGTCGGTGTCGGTGTTGGAGTACCACTCCTTCCCGTTCACGTACGCGGTGATCTTCTCCGGGGTCCATTCCAGCGCGTAGGCCGACCACTGCGTCGAGTCGTGCTTCACCGACCCGTAGTCCTGGTCGTTGCCCGGTCCGTAGTGGAGGAAGAAGCTGGTCTTCTGGCGGGAGTCGTCCATGATCTCCATCCAGTCGACCTCGCCGCCGACCGGGAAGTCCTCGGCCACCGGCCAGAGCAGCAGCAGCGCGTTGATCCCGCCCCGGCCCTCGTCCGACTTCACGCAGGCCTCCCAGCGGCCGTAGCGCTGGCCGGGGTGCCAGCTGACGGCGCCGGTGTTGCCGTCGGCGTCGGCGGAGATGGTCATCGCCCCGTCGGCGACGGTGACCGCCTCCGGGGTGCGGGTGCCCTTCTTGTTGTGGCCGGGCTCGGGGCCGTAGGGGTGCCAGTCCGGCGGGACCGTGGTGCCGTCGAAGTCGGACTCGCGGGCGGGCGCGCCCCAGCCGAGCTCCTGCGCCGCGGTCTCGGTGCAGTGCGACGACGCCGGGGGTGCGGCGGGGTCGGCCGGGGTCTTCACCGTCCCGCCGGCCGGGTCGCCTCCCGGGGTCGCGGTGCCCGCGGCCGGGCCGGTCGGGTCTCCGCCGGCCGGGGCGGGCGCGGCCGCGCCGCTGTCGTCCCGCGGGGGCACCGGGTCGTCGGCGACGGTCCGGGTCACGGCGGCCGCCGGAGCCGCGGGTGCCGCCGACGCCGCCGACGCACCGGCCGTCGTGACCGCCGACAGCGCGAGCGTCGCGGCGAGCACCGCCACCGTCGTCCTGGTCCTGGTCCGCACCGTGGATCACTCCCGTCACTCGGTCACCTGCGGTCCCATCTCACGTGCGGTGGGTGAGGAGCACCAGTCGAACCACCCGTCCGGGGAGCGCGCGGACGAGTGGAATGCGCTCGCCCGTGAACGGAAAGTGACTCTCCTGCGGACACCGGTGACGACGGGTGACCGTCCCGGTGCGCGGCCGCGGGTGCGGCACCCCGTCGCGGCGCGGGGCGCCCCGCGCGCGGGGTGCCGGGCGCGGTGGCGGGTCGCCGCACCCCACGGACGAAGGTGCCGCACCCCGGCGGGGGCTCCCGCACCCGCCGCGACGGGTGCGGCGACCGCACCAGGGGTGCGACGCGCCCCGGGGCCGATGCCCCGGGGCGCCCCGGGGTGGGGACCGGGGACGGACCGCGCGTCCGCCTGCCACAGTGGCGGCGTGGCTCGCCCCGACCTCGCCGTCGCGCTGGACCTCGCCCCGCACCCGGAGGGTGGCTGGTACCGGCGGACCTGGACCTCACCGGTCGTCGTCGCGACCCCGTACGGTCCACGCCCCTCGGCGACGGCGATCCTCTACCTCTTCGACGCCCCCGGCCGGTGGCACCGCGTCCGGTCCACCGAGCTGTGGTGCCGGCACTCGGGTCCCGAGGCGGACCTGGTCCTCGGTGGTGACGGACCGGACCCCGTCCCCGGCGCCCGGTTGCGGCTCGGGCCGGCCGGCCCGCAGCAGGAGGTCCCGCCCGGGGTGTGGCAGCGGGCGGAGCCGGCGGGGCCGGGGGCGGTCCTGGTCAGCTGCGTCGTCTCACCCGGCTTCGACGTCGCCGACTTCGAGCTGCGCTGACCCGGGCGCCCGGGAGCCCGCCGGCGCAGTAAGGTCGGCGGCGCGGCCCTCACCGGCGCAGCGGCTGCAGGGCAGCGCGCAGCGCGGCACGGGGGCAGCACGGGGACGCAGCGGGTCAGCGGCGCAGCAGGCCCGCGAGGTCGCGGGTGTTGCGAATCCGCTCCGGGGCCACCCCGCAGGCGACGGCGCGGGCGCAGCCGTGGTCGAGCCAGTCGAGCTGCCCGGGGGCGTGCGCGTCGGTGTCGATCGTGAACTCGCACCCGGCCTCGACGGCCAGGCGCAGCAGCCGCTTGGGCGGGTCGAGGCGCTCGGGCCGGGCGTTGATCTCCACGGCGACGCCGTGTTCCGCGCAGGCGGCGAAGACGGCGTCGGCGTCGAACTCGGACTCGGGGCGCGTGCGGCGGCCGGTGACCATCCGGCCCGTGCAGTGCCCGAGCACGTCGACGTGCGGGTTCGCGACGGCGGTGAGCATCCGCTCGGTCATCTCGTCGCGGGGCATCCGCAGCTTCGAGTGCACGCTGGCCACCACCACGTCGAGCGAGGCGAGCAGGTCCTCGGACTGGTCGAGGGCGCCGTCGTCGAGGATGTCCACCTCGATGCCGGTGAGCACCCGGAAGTCCGACCCGGACGCGGTGATCCGCTCGTTGAGCTGCGCGATCTGCTCGACCTGGCGCCGCAGCCGGTCCGCGGACAGCCCGTTCGCGACGGTCAGGCGCGGCGAGTGGTCGGTGACGACGAGGTAGTCGTGGCCCAGCCCGATCGCGGTCTCGGCCATCTCGGCGAGCGGGGAGCCGCCGTCGGAGGCGTCGGTGTGGCTGTGGCAGTCCCCGCGCAGGCCCTCGCGCAGCCGCAGCGCCGCCTCGGCCAGGGGCACCCCGGTGGCGTCGGCGCGGGCGACGGCGTCCTCCAGCCGTCGCAGGTAGACCGGTTCCTCCCCGGCGAGGGACTCCCCCACGCAGCGCGCGGTCACCTCGCCGACGCCCTTCAGCTCCGCGAGGCCGCCCGAGGCGTGCAGCCGGGCCAGCTCCTCGGCGTCGCGACCGCGCAGCGCGCCGGCCGCGGTCCGGAACGCGCGCACCCGGTAGGTCGACTCCTGGGCGCGTTCGAGCAGGAACGCGATCCGGCGGAGGTCGGCGACGGCGTCTCTCACCCTGCGCAGGCTAGCGGCGCATCCACCGGCGGGCGCGCCGCGTCCACGCCGTCTCCCACACCGTGGGCAGCCTGCGCTCCAGGTCGAGCATCGTCGCGGTGTCCCGGCCGTGCAGCACACCGAAGGTGAACCCGTTGTCCCGCTCGGCGCCGGCGCGGGCCCCGAGGGTCCGCAGGGTCTCCCGGGAGACGACGGCGTCCTGGTGCTCGCCGAGCACGTCGGAGACCTTCTTGAGCCGCTTCGCGAACGCCCGCGCGTCCTTCCCCACGCTGGGCCGGGCGACCTCGGTGGCGTAGCGGAGCTGCTTGCCGGTCTTGCGGGCGTCGTGCAGCGAGTCGGGGGCGACCTGACCGGCGTCGAGGTCGGCCAGCGCGCGTTCCATCCGCCGCTCCAGCTTGCGGGCCGTACGGCCCACCATCGCGGGAAGGACGGTGGTCGCGGGCTTGCGGGCCCGGCGCGACAGCGGCGGGTCGGCGAGCAGCCGGCGCAGCGCGCCCTGCAGCGCGGCGTAGCGCTCCCCGTCGACGACGTCGAGCACCGCCGCCCCGGTCTCGGCGCGGGTGCGGGCGAAGTGCCGGGTGACGGCGGCCTGCACCGGTCCCAGCAGCAGCTCCGGCTCCAGCGCGCTCAGCCGGGCGTTCAGGCGCTCCTCCTGGACCTCGGCGTCGCGTTCACCGGCCAGCGCCCGGCCCAGCCAGCGCAGCTCGGCGACCACGTGCGCGACCCGCGGGCCCTCCAGGAGCCCCGCGTAGGTGCGCAGCGCGCTGCGCATCCGGCGGGCGGCGATGCGCATCTGGTGCACCGCGTCCGGGCGGTCGGCGCGCAGGTCCTGCTCGCGCGCGGCGAGCGCGTCGACCTGGTCCCCGAGGTAGCGCAGCAGCAGCGCACCGGCGCTGCCCGTGCGCCCGGTCCGCCGCGGCGGGTCGACGGGCGCCGCCTCGGCCAGCAGCGCGGTCAGCCGGGCGGAGCCGCCGCGCGGGGCACGGACGAGGCCGGTGGTGCGCAGGGCGTCGTCGAGCTGCTGCAGCAGGGCGGTCCCGGCCGTCCCCGGTTCGACGACGGCCTCGGTCCAGCTCTCGACGGTCGCCGACCCGCCCAGCGTCGCGACGTCGACCTGCTCGCGGGTCAGGGTGGCCAGGTCGCGTCCGGCGTCGTCGCGCATCCTGCTGACGGTGCGGGTGACGTGCACCCGGCCCACCGGCACCAGCGGCGCGCCGCCGCGGACCCGGCGGACGAGCGCGTCGATGCCGTCGGGGACCGACCGGTCGGCGACGCCCTCGACCTCGCTGCCGGACAGCGGGACGCGCAGGTCGTCGTCGGGGCCGGCGTCGGGCAGCCGCAGCACCCAGACCGAGCCGGGCGGCACCACCGAGGCCCGGTCGGGCACCACGTGCTCGACGACGAGCTCGATGCCCGCGGAGAACAGCCGCAGGTCGGCGGTGTCGAGACGTTCGACCTCGCGCACCTCGGCCGCCACCACCGGCACCACCTCGTGCACGCCGTCCACGCCGGACAGCCGCGGCGCACCGGTGTGCGCCGGACCCCGGTAGGTCAGGGCGAGCGCGGACGGGACCAGGGCCGGGTCGGTCGTACTCATCCTCCGGAGTTCCCCGGTGCGGGGACGATCACGCGCGGCCATCCGGGCGATGCGGCCGGTTCAGACGGCCTTGCCCGGGTTCAGGATGCCGTCCGGGTCGAGGGCCGCCTTCACCGCCCGCTGCAGGGCGAGCACCTCCGGGCCGAGCTCGCGCTCCATCCCGTCGCGCTTGAGCAGGCCGACGCCGTGCTCGCCGGTGACCGTCCCGCCCAGCTCGACGGCCGCGCCGATGATCTCGTCGAACGCGGCGCGGGTGCGGTCCCGGGCGTCCGGGTCGTCGTGCGGGGTGAGCATCAGCGGGTGCAGGTTCCCGTCGCCGGCGTGCGCGACGGTCGCGATCCGGACCCCGCGGCGACGGCCGATGTCCTCGATCCGGGCGAGCATCTCGGCCATCCGCGGCCGGGGGACGCAGACGTCCTCGGTCAGCATCCCCATCCCGAGCTGCTCCAGCGCCGGGTAGGCCATCCGGCGGGCGGCGAACAGCGCCTCGGACTCGGTCTCGTCGGTCGAGGCCATCGCCTCGGTCGCCCCGTGCGCGGTGAACGCGGCCAGGATCGCGTCGGCCTCGGCCTGTGCGGCGGGCTCGGGCAGGTCCGTCTGGGCGATCAGCAGCGCCGCGGCACCGGTCGGCAGGCCCGCGTTGCGCCACGCGTTGACCGCGGCCAGGCACTCCCGGTCGACCAGCTCGAACACCGCGGGCTGCAGCCCCTGTTCGGTGACGGCGGCGACCGCGGCCCCGCAGTCGGCGAGGGAGTCGAAGAACCCGACGACGGTGCGCGGTGCGGCCGGGCGGGCCGGGCGCAGCTTCACGGTGATCTCGCTGATGATCCCGAGCGTCCCCTCCGAGCCGACCATCAGCCCGGCGAGGTCGTAGCCGACGACCCCCTTCGCGGTGCGCCGCCCGAGCCGCACGACCTCACCGGTGGCGGTGACGACCTCGAGGGCGAGCACGTAGTCGCGGGTGACGCCGTACTTCACGCAGCACAGCCCGCCCGCGTTGGTCGCGACGTTGCCGCCGATCGTCGACCAGGGCGCCGACGCCGGGTCCGGCGGGTACCAGAGGCCCTGCTCCGCGCAGGCGGCCCGCAGGTCGTCGTTGACCACCCCCGGTTCGACGACGGCGAGCCTCTCCCCCGCCGAGATCTCCCGGATCGCGGTCATCCGTTCCAGGCTGACCAGGACACAGCCGTCGACCGCGTTCGCCCCGCCGGACAGCCCGGTGCCCGCGCCCCGCGCGACGACCGGGACCCGGTGGGCCGCACAGGCCCGCACGGTCGCGGCGACGTCGGCGGTGGTCCGTGCCCGCACCACGCAGAGCGGCGTTCCGTACTCGGCCCACTCGGCCTCGTCGTGGACGTAGGGGCGCACGACATCGGGGTCGGTGAGGACCCGGTCGGCGTCGAGCGCGGCGGCCAGCTCGGCGAGCACCGCGCGCCCGGCGGCGTCCGGGCCGGAGGCGTCGAGCTCCGCGGGCACGGTGGACCCGCCGAACGGCCGTCCCTCCGGTTCGACGACGACGGGGGCGGCAGCGGTGGCGCGGTCGGGCATGCCCACGACGGTAGGTCGCCGACACCGACGCGGCCAGGGCTCAGCGACCCAGGCGTCCCGCGAGCTCCCCGGCCAGCTCCAGCCCGGACAGCCAGGCCGTCTGCACCCGGGACCGGCCCCAGCCGTCCCCGGCCAGGGCGACGCCGTCGTCGTCGAGGTGGAAGGTCTGCTCCCGCGTGCCGGCGGGGGAGGCGAAGCGCCAGCGGTGCACGTGCGTCCAGTCCGGCTCGGCGGTGATGCCCAGCAGCTCCCGGACGGCGGCGGTCATCGCGGGCACCGCGCCGGCGGGGTCGGGGTCGTGGGCGCGGGCGAGGTCGCCGGTGGAGTGCGCGACGAGTACCGGGGCGTCGTCGCCGCGGCGGTCGCCGTCGTCGGCGACGAGGGACAGGACGGGGTGGTCGTTGACGAACGCGGCGGGCAGCCGCGGCCAGTCCCGCGCGGCGAACCCGGCGGTCAGGGCGAGCACCGGGTTCCACTCCCGCCCGGCGACCGCGGCGCCCGCGGGGGTGTCCGGGTCGAGCAGCCAGGCGGCCTGCGGGTCGGGCATCGCCAGCACGACGGCGTCGGCGCGCTCGCCGTCGACGGTCGGGCCGTCCGGTCCGGGGCGGACCCGCTCGACGGTGCGGCCGGTGCGGACGACGAGGTCACGGGCGGTGTCGGTGACCAGCGACCGCAGCCCGGCCGGTGCCGCGAACCGCAGCGGACCCGGGTTGTCCGCGCCCCGGACCGCGCCGTCGAACACCGCGAGGGTGTCGGTCCACCGGCGGACCAGGCCGTCGTCGCGCCAGCGGCGGACGCGGGCGTCGAACCGGTCGTCGGAGACGGTGAAGTAGGCGGCGCCGATGTCGGCGGGACGGCCGTCGTGGCGGTGCACCGCGAGCCGTCCCCCGGCTCCGCGGGCCCGCTCGTACACCGTCACGTCCACGCCGCGGGCGACCAGCTCCGCGGCGCAGGTCACCCCGGCGATGCCGGCCCCGATCACGATCACGCCCACACCGGGACCCTAGGCGGGGGTCGCCCCGGGAGCACGCCCACGGTTAGGGTGACCTAACAACGAGGGGGATGCGATGGAACACGTGACCGACGAGGCCAGGCTCCGGGAGATCATCGGCGAGGTGCCCGGGTTCATCCGGGACAAGGCACGCGACCGGGTCGACCCGGTGACCGCGGAGTTCCTGGCCGCGGCGCCGTTCTTCCTGCTGGCGACGACCGGGCCGGACGGCGTCGACGTCTCGCCCCGGGGCGACCCGGCGGGCTGTCTGCTGGTCCTCGACGAGCACACGATCGCCTTCGCCGACCGCAAGGGGAACCGCAGGCTCGACTCGATGCGCAACATCCTGCACGACCCCCGGGTCGGGATGATCGTCGTCGTGCCGGGGTCGAACGACACCGTGCGGATCAACGGGCGGGCCCGGATCGTGCACCGGCCGGACTTCGCCGACCGGCTCACCGTGCAGAGCTCGACGCCCGAGGTGGCGATCGTCGTCGAGATCGACGAGCTGTTCCTGCACTGCGCGAAGGCGTTCCTGCGCTCGTCGCTGTGGGACACGGCGACGTGGCCGGGCACGGGCGCGGTGCCCAGCGCCGGGAAGCTGGTGAAGGGCCAGTACCGGGTGCCCGGTCCGGCGCGGGCGATCGACGCGGCGCTGCGCCGCGACGGGCGGGTCAACCAGTACTGACCCGGCCGGCGCCGGTGGCCGCGTCGAGCAGGGCGGCGACGCGGTCGTGCCGGTCGCGCCACCACGCGGCACGGTCCGGGGCGGCGGCGACCGCGGCCCGGTGCACCGGCTCGGGCGCGACCCGCGGCACGGACAGGAAGCCCCGCTGCGGGGCGAGCGGCTCCGCGACGACGTCGGCGGCCAGCAGCGGGACCGTCCCGAGCCCGCAGGCGTGGTGCAGCTCCGGCAGCGCCCCGGCCAGCGCGAGTCCGGCGGCGAGCCCGACGCTCGACTCCACCGCCGAGGACACGACGACCGGCAGCCCGACCTCCTCGGCGATCCGCAGGGCCCGGCGCACCCCGCCCAGCGGCGACGCCTTCAGCACGACGACGTCGGCCGCCCCGGCCCGCACCACCCGCATCGGGTCCTCGGCGCGGCGGATCGACTCGTCGGCGGCGATCGGCACGTCCACCTTCCGGCGGACGGCGGCGAGGTCCTCGACCTCCCAGCAGGGCTGCTCGACGTACTCCAGTCCCCCGGCGGCCCGGTCCAGCTCGCCGATCGCGGCGACGGCCGTGTCGACGTCCCAGGCGGCGTTGGCGTCCACCCGGACCAGCCCGGCGGGGCCGAGCGCGTCGCGGACGGCGGCGACGCGCTCGATGTCCCCGGACAACGGGGCACCGGCGTCGGCGACCTTGACCTTCGCGGTGGTGCAGCCGGAGGCGCGCACGATCCGCTGCGCGTGCTCGGGGCCGACGGCGGGCACGGTGCAGTTGACCGGCACGCGGTCGCGCACCGGCTCCGGCCAGCCCACCTGGGCCGCCTCGCGGGCCGCGGCCAGCCATGCGACGGCCTCGCGGTCGTCGTACTCGGGGAAGGGGCAGAACTCCCCCCAGCCGGCCGGGCCGGACAGCAGGAGGCCCTCGCGCACGGTGATCCCGCGGAACCGGGTGGTCATCGGCAGGGAGTAGACGTCCATTCCCACTCGCTTCCTACCGCCAGTAACTTACTGCGGGTAAAGTCTCCGACGTGACCGCGCAGACCGTACCCGGCCCCCGCCGCCGCGTGCCCAGGGCGGAGCGGGAGCGTCAGATCGTCGACGCGGCCGTCGCCGTCTTCGGCGAGCGGGGCTACGCCGAGGTCTCGATGGAACAGGTCGCGGAGCGGGTCGGGGTCACCAAGCCGGTGCTCTACACCCACTTCGGGTCCAAGGAGGGACTGCTGCTGGCCGCGATCGCGCGGGCCCGGTCCGAGCTGCTCGACGTCGTCGCACAGGCGGCGGGGGCCGCGGAGTCGCCGGAGGCGATGCTGCGGGGCGGGACGCTGGCCTTCTTCCGCTACCTCGACCGGCGGGCGCCCGCCTGGCAGCTGTTCTGCTCCGAGGCCGGGGTCACCGACACCGCGCTGGAGGAGATCCGCGCCCAGCAGACCGACTTCACCGCCGCCTTGCTGGCCGCGCAGGTCCCCGGCACCGAACCGGCCCGGCTGACCGGCTGGGCGCAGGTGATCGTCGGGGCCTGCGAGCGGCTCGCCGTCTGGCGTGGCCAGGACGAGTCGGTCACCGCCGAGCAGGCCACCGAGTACCTGATGGACCTGGTCTGGACCGGCCTGGCGGGCCTCGGCCACCGGGTCTGAGCGCGTCCGGGACAATTCCCGGCCATGAGCACGACCGCACCACGCCTGCTGCAGGTGGCCCGCACCGAGCGGGTCACCCCCGGCATGGTCCGGGTGACCCTGACCGGCGAGGAGCTGGCCGGGTTCCCCGGGCACGGCCCGGACCGCCGGATCAAGATGTTCTTCCCGGTCGAGGGCCAGGAACGGCCCGCCGTCCCGCGCGCCTCGACCGGCGGACCGGTCTGGCCCGCCGGGGAGGCCCGCCCGGCGATCCGCACCTACACGGTGCGCCGCTTCGCCCCCGACGCCGGCGGCCACGGTGAACTCGACGTCGACTTCGTCGTGCACGCCGGGCACGGCCCGGCCGCCGCCTGGGCCGTGTCGGCCGCCCCCGGGGACTGGGTCGGGGTGTCCGAGCCCGGCGGGCGCTGGGAGCCGGACCCGGCCGCCGTGCACCACCTCGTGATCGGCGACGAGTCCGCGCTGCCCGCCATCGCGACCGTCTGCGAGACCCTCGCCGAGGCCGCCCCCGGGGTGCCGGTCCGGGTCGTCGCCGAGGTCGCCGACGCGGGCGAGGAGCAGACCCTGCCCGGCGACGTCGCCGTCACCTGGGTGCACCGGGGCGACGCCCCGGCGGGTGAGCCGCTGGTCGCGGCGGTGCGGGCCGCACAGCTGCCGGGCGGGCGCGGCCAGGCGTGGCTGTCCGGGGAGTCCGCCGCGGTCAAGGAGCTGCGCGCGCACCTGCTCGGCGAGCGGGGGTTCGACCGGCGCGCCGTCTACGCCACGGGGTACTGGCGCGCCCGGTGAACCGACAGCCGGGGCACAGCTGTCGCACAGGTTCGTGCGGTGTGCTCCTAGCATGACCGAGGTGATGGACCGGGACGCCGACCCGCTGCGCCGCGCCGACGGCGGCCCGATCCGGGTGCTCGTGGTGGACGACGAGTCGACGCTGTCGGACCTGCTGTCGATGGCCCTGCGCTACGAGGGCTGGGAGGTCCGCGCCGCCGCCGACGGCATGTCCGCGGTGCGCCACGCCCGCGAGTTCCGCCCGGACGCGATCGTGCTGGACGTGATGCTGCCCGACGTCGACGGCTTCGAGGTGCTGCGCCGGGTCCGCGCCGACACCCCCGAGGTGCCGGTGCTGTTCCTGACCGCGCGCGACGCCGTCGAGGACCGGGTCGCGGGCCTCACCGCGGGCGGCGACGACTACGTCACCAAGCCGTTCTCGCTGGAGGAGCTGGTCGCGCGGCTGCGCGGGCTGCTGCGCCGCGCCGGGATGGCCGCCGCCCAGCGCTCCTCGGAGCTGGTCGTCGGCGACCTGGTGCTCGACGAGGACGCGCACGAGGTGTCGCGCGCCGGCGACCCGGTGGAGCTGACCGCGACCGAGTTCGAGCTGCTGCGCTACCTCATGCGCAATCCCCGCCGGGTGCTGTCGAAGGCCCAGATCCTCGACCGGGTGTGGAACTACGACTTCGGCGGCCAGTCCAACGTGGTCGAGCTCTACGTCTCCTACCTGCGCAAGAAGATCGACGCCGGGCGCCGGCCGATGATCCACACGGTGCGCGGCGCGGGCTACGTGCTGCGTCCCGCGGCGGAGTGACCCGGTGGTCGTCACCCGCGTCTCCGGCCGGGTCCGCTCGCTGCGGGCCCGGCTGGTCGTCACGGTGCTGCTGCTGTTCACGGTGGCGTGCGTGGCGATCGGCGTCGCGACGACGCTCTCCCTCGACCGCTACCTGTCCACCCGGCAGGACCACGAGCTGTCGTTCTCCCTGGAGGGCTTCGTCGCCCAGCAGACCGGGCGCGCCCCCGGGCGGCTGACCCAGGACGAGGGCGACGGGACCGGCGCCCCGGCCGGGGACGGCGGCCGGCGCCCCGGCCCACCCGACGGGGTGTTCCTCGGTCCCGGCCCGAGCGCGAACGCGATCGGCGCGGTGTTCGACGACGGCCGTGTCGTCGTGGCCCGGCTCGCCCAGCGCGGTGGCACCAGCACCGCGGTGTCCGGCGACGACCTCGGCGTGCTCCGGTCGGTGCCCGCCGACACCGCACCGCACGACGTCACCCTGTCCCTGGGCGACTACCGGGCGGTCGGCTGGACCGAGGGGACGACGACCTACCTGATCGCGCAGCCGGACAACGCCGGTGCCACCGTGACCAGGCTCGTCGTCACCGAGCTCGTCGTGCTGGGCGGGGCGGTGGTGCTCGCGGGCATCGCGGCGGCCGTGCTGGTGCGCCGTGAGCTGCGCCCGCTCGAACGCGTCGCCGGCGTCGCCGCGCAGGTCGGGGACCTGCCGCTGGACCGGGGCGAGGTCCACCTCGCCGCCCGCGTCCCCGACCCCGACCCGCGCACCGAGGTCGGCCAGGTCGGCACCGCGCTCAACCACATGCTCGACAACGTCGAGGGCGCGCTCGCCGCCCGCCAGGAGTCCGAGACCCGGCTGCGGCGCTTCGTCGCCGACGCCAGCCACGAGCTGCGCACCCCGCTCACGGCGATCCGCGGCTACGCCGAGCTGTCGCGCCGCGAGCGCGACCCGGTCCCGGAGCGGACCACGCACGCACTGGCCCGGATCAGCTCGCAGGCCGAACGCATGTCCACCCTGGTCGAGGACCTGCTGCTGCTCGCCCGGCTCGACGCGGGCCGCCCGCTGGAGCGCGCCGAGGTGGACCTCACCCGGCTGGTCCTCGACGCCGTCGGGGACGCCCACGTGGCGGGCCGCGACCACCGCTGGTTCCCGCACCTGCCCGACGAGCCGGTCACGGTCACCGGTGACGCCCACCGGCTCGCCCAGGTGGTCACCAACCTGCTCGCGAACGCCCGCACCCACACCCCGCCCGGCACGACGGTCACCGTCTCCCTCGACCGGCCCGTCCCCGGCCGGGTCCGGTTGCGGGTCGCCGACGACGGCCCCGGCATCGCCCCGGACGTGCTGCCGCGGGTGTTCGAGCGGTTCGCCCGCGGTGCGGAGGGACGCACCCGCGCCGGGAACGACACCCCCAGCACCGGGCTGGGCCTGGCGATCGTGGCCGCGGTCGTCGCCGCCCACGACGGGACGGTCGGGGTCGACAGCGACCCCGGCCGGACGGTGTTCACCGTCGACCTACCGGTCTGAGTACGGCTCCGCGGCCCCGGGGTCGACGGGCGGGTCGGCCGGGGCGAGGTCGGTGGACAGCCGGCGGATGAAGTCGTCCATCGCCTGCTGCATCGTCTGGCGGAAGGCGCCGAGCAGCGACTGGGTGGCGACCGGCTGCAGGGCCTCGACCGCCGTGCGCAGGTCCGCGACGCCGCTGCGGGGCAGCCCGGCCGCGACGTGCGCCGCCCAGACCTGCTCCCGGAACAGCTCGACGAAGATCTCGGCGATCTCACGGGTGCGGGTCAGCAGCTCGTCGCCGACCTGCTGCACCGCCTCCGGGGCCAGACCGAGGGCGACGGCGTGCGCCCCGGAGCGGACCATCGACGGGTTGAGCACACGCAGCCGCCCCGGGCCGGTGCGCTCGATCATCCCGGAGGCGACCAGCTGCCCGACGAACTCCGGGGACGTCCGGGCGCCGGCCCACTCGGCCAGGTCCTCCTCGGCGAGCTCGACCGGCTCCTCCGGCTGCCACGGGGCGAGCATGCCGCGGTAGAGGCGCAACGCCTCCTCGGCGCTGCCGGAGGGAGTCTGGTTGATCAGCACGCCGATCGCGGCGAGCGAGAACCCGCGCCGCTGCAGGCCGGCGATCAGCTCCAGCCGGGCCAGGTGGACAGGGCCGTACCAGGCGGTGCGCCCGCGCATCTCCCCCGGCTGCAGCAGCCCGCGGGACAGGTGGGCGCGCACGTTGCGGACGGTCATGCCGGCACGCGCGGCGAGCGTGTCGATCGGGAACTCGTCCCCGGCCGTCGGCGTTCCGGACATCGGGGCGGATCCTACCCGGGGCAACCGGGCGCGCACGGCGACGACGGGCGGGCCGCAACCACCCGTGACCCGCGGCGACGACGGTCGCGGGCGCTCACCCGACGATCAACGATGTCATCGGTTGTCCGATCCGCACCGCGACATCGAGCAGACCCCGACCCACACCCGGTTCTTGCTGTTCATGGGCGCAGCGTAGCGGAACGTTGACACGACTACGTGGCGGGATAGTACTGTTCATGGGTGTCGTCGTCATCACGGTCGACGCGCCCGACCCCGGTCGCATGCCCGCGACCGGTGCACGCCGGGCCGGCCGACGGGTCCCCCTCCCTGCCGGCCGGCCCGGTCCGGTCAGCGGGGTCCGTCGACGGTGCGCCCGAGGTGCTCACGCTGCAGCACCGCCATCCGGTACGCGTCGTGGTAGCGGCCGCTGGCGAAGTACTCCTCGCGCAGCTCGCCCTCGACGACGAAGCCGGTGCGTTCGTAGGCGCGTACGGCACGGGCATTGTCGACGTCGACGACGAGGTACACCTTGTGCAGGTTCAGCACGCCGAAGGCGTAGTCGAGGGCCGCGGCGGTGGCGCGGGCGGCGAGACCCCGGCCCTGGAAGGCGGGGGCGACGATGATCTGGAACTCGGCGTTGCGGTGGATGTAGTCGATCTCCACCAGCTCGACCAGGCCGGCGCGCTCGCCCGCGCAGTCGATGATGAACCGCCGCTCGCGGTTGTCGTGCACGTGCCGGGCGAAGATCTCCTGCAGCTCGACGAGCGACTCGTAGGGCTCCTCGAACCAGTACGACATGATCCCGGAGTCGTTCGACAGTCCGTGGACGAACGGCAGGTCCTCGCGCTCGAGGGCGCGCAGCCGCATCTCGGGGGTGGGCGTGCTCATGGGGCCTCCGCGGTCGGCGGACCCGGTGCCCGCCGACCCGGGAACCTACGAGGCCGGGGCGTTCAGCGCCCGGCGCGGGCCCGCTGCGGCGTGCAGGACGGACAGTCGCGCCACGGCAGGGCGCGCGCGTCGGCGGGCCGGGCCGCACCGCAGCGGCAGACGCCGGCGAGGCCGCCGAACCCGGGCATCGACTTGGTCGGACGTCCCGCGCGGACCAGGGTGCGGCCGGAAGCGGACGTGCGTGTGGGCAGGTAGAGGCGCATCAGGATCCCCGACGGTGTGTGGTGGAGAGTTCGGCGACCTGTGGGTCGCCGAGGGACACATCGTCTTCACGCTACGAAACATGACGGACATGCTCAGTGACCTCTGACACAGATCCCCGCACCGGACCCGGCGACCCGACGGGTGGCCCTGACAGACTGCGCCGCATGGCTGGCTCCCCGCTGCTCCAGAACCTCTCCGGCACCGCCCGTACCGCCTACGAGCTGGGCAGCGGCACCGCCCGTGCCGCCGTGGCCCTGACCCGCTCGGGAGTCGTCCGCCCGCTCGGCCCCGGGAAGCTGTACGGGATGGGCCGGGCCCTGGTGCGCTACGGCAACAGCATCACCGCCGCGTTCGCCGTCGGAGCGGCCCGCCACCCGTACCGGCTCGCCGTCGTCGACGACGACGGGGTCACCACCTACGCCGAGCTGGAGGCCCGCACCGACAGCCTCGCGCTGGCGCTGCTCGACTCCGGTGCCGGGCCGGGCGCCCCGGTCGGCGTGCTGTGCCGCAACGCGCGCGCGCCGATCGAGGCGATGGTCGCGGCGGGCAAGGCGGGCGCCGACGTCGTGCTGGTGAACACCGGGCTCTCGGCCGAGCAGCTGCGCGGGGTGCAGGAGCAGCAGCAGCTGCACACCCTCGTCGCCGACCCGGACTTCCTCGACATCGTCCCGGACGGGCCGCGCGTCGTCCTGACCCGCACCCCGGACGGGCCGCGCCCCGCGGGCGACCGCGCGCTCGACGACCTCGAGGCGATGGTCGAGCGCGGCGGGCCGGGCGAGCTGCCGTTCAAGCCGGAGCCGTCCAAGCAGATCGTGCTGACCTCCGGCACCACCGGGACGCCGAAGGGCGCCAAGCGGCCGCACCCGTCGACCCTCGCCCCGGCGGCGTCGATCCTGTCGGCGATCCCGCTGCGCGCCGGTGAGCCGACGCACATCGCCGCGCCGCTGTTCCACACCTGGGGCAACGCGGGGCTGCTGCTCGCCTCGCTGCACGGCGCTACCGTCGTACTGCGCCGCAGGTTCACCCCCGAGGGGTTCCTCGACGCCGTGCGCGAGCGCCGGTGCACGACGGTGTTCGCGGTGCCGGTGATGCTCCAGCGCGTCCTGGAGTCCGACGCCGACGGCTGGGGCGACGGCGGGGACGACCCGGCGGGCCCGCGGATCGTGGCCGTCTCCGGGTCGGCGCTGCCCGGCGGACAGGCCAACCGGTTCATGGACCGCTTCGGCGACTGCCTCTACAACCTCTACGGCTCCACCGAGGTCTCCTGGGTCTCGATCGCCGGACCGGAGGACCTGCGCGACGCCCCCGGCACCGCGGGCCGCGCCCCGGCCGGGACCACCCTGGTCATCCTCGACGACGACGACACCCCGGCCGCGGCGGGCGTCGACGGCCGGGTGTTCGTCGGCAACGACCTGCCGTTCGAGGGCTACACCGGCGGCGAGGACGGCCTGGAGGAGCGCGACGGACTGCTCGGGACCGGCGACGTCGGGCACCTCGACGAGCAGGGACGGCTGTTCCTCACCGGCCGGGCCGACGACATGATCGTCTCGGGCGGGGAGAACCTGCACCCCGGCCCGGTCGAGGAGCTCGTCTCGGGGATGGACGGGGTGCGCGAGGCCTGTGTGCTCGGGGTGGACGACGACGAGTACGGCCAGCGGTTCGCCGCCTGGGTGGTGCTCGAGCCGGGAGCCGACGTCACCGCGGACGCGATCCGCAGCCGGGTGAAGTCCGACCTGGAGAAGTTCGCCGCCCCACGGGACGTGCACTTCCTGGACGAGCTGCCGCGCAACCAGACCGGCAAGGTCCTGCGCACGGAGCTCCCCGGCCGCGAGTGACCCGACCGGGCGTCCCGGGTTGAAGTCAGGGAAACCTTCCCTAAGATGGCCCGATGACGGTCACCGCGGCACGTGGCGCACTCGGCGGTCCCCCCGCCGGGGCGCCCGCCGCGGGCTGTGCCGGGCTGAGCGAGGCCGTCGGCGAGCCGATGACCGGCACCGCGCCGCACGTGCGCCGCCTCGTCGCCGTCGAGCACATCGGGGCGTGGCCGCGGAAGGTCGCCGACCACCCGGACCCGGCGGTCACCGCGCTCTGCGACCGGCTCCGCGCCGACGACGTCATCCTCCTCCTGATCCGCCGCCCCGGTCGCGAGGGCCGCTGCGACGCCGACGGCGACCGCACCGTCTACGTCGCCGACCTCGCCCCGGGCGGCTCGCGGGTGTGGGCGCGCACCGTGCGGGGCACCGACGACCTCGCCCGCATCGACCTCGACCCGGGTGCGGGCACCCCGGTCACCGACCCGGTGATGCTGGTGTGCGCGCACGGCAGGCGCGACGTCTGCTGCGCCGTCCGCGGCCGCGCGCTCGCCGGGGAGCTGGCCGCCGAGGGCGCCGACGTCTGGGAGTGCACCCACCTGGGCGGGCACCGGTTCGCGCCGACCGCGCTGGTGCTGCCCACCGGCTACGCCTACGGCCGCCTCGACACCGGCGGCGCGCTGGCCGCGTTGAAGGCCGCGGCCGGGGGCGGCGTCGACCCGTGGAGCTGCCGCGGGCACACCGGGCTGGACCCGGTCCGCCAGCTCGCCGAACTCGCCGTGCGCGAGCACACCGGCATCGGGGACGCGTCCGCACTGCTCCTCGATGCCGTCGACGGCCCGGGGGACGTGACCGTGCGGTCCCGCGACGGCCGGGTCTGGACGGTGCCGGTGGTCATCGACTCCTCGCTGCCGCCACGGCCGCCGTCCTGCGGGGCGGCCCTGGAGGCGGCGACGCCGCTGGTCGCGGGCACCCCCGTCGAGCACTAGCCGAACGCGCGCTCCAGGGCGCGGGCCAGGCCGTCCTCCGCGACGGTGCCGGTGGACTCGTCGGCGTCGGCGTGCACCTGCGGCGGCGCCTGCCCCATCGCGATCCCGCGGCCCGCCCAGCGCAGCATCGCGCGGTCGTTGTCGCCGTCGCCGACGGCGAGTACCTCGGAGCGGTCGACGCCGAGCCGGGCCGCGACCCGCGCGAGCCCGGACGCCTTGGACACCCCGGCCGGCACCAGCGTGACCCACGGCAGCTCGTGGTCCAGGGTCGGCTCGGTGCCGGGGACGTGCAGCCGGGCCGCCCGGGCGGCGGTCTCGTCCGGGTCGTGCCCCGGCCAGTACATGACGAGCTTGGGCGTCGGCTCGTCGAGCAGACCGGCGCGGCCGACCTCGGTGACGGTGCCGGCGAGCACGCCGTCCGGGAACGGGGCGCTGACCCGCTGCCCGACGCCGACGTGCTCGCAGGCGAACACCGCCCCCGGGAACAGCTCGCTCATCGCGTCGAGGGCCGCGGTCACGGCCTCGGGGGCGAGCCGCTCCATCGCCAGGACCCGGCGGGTCGCGGTCTCCATCTCGACCGCGCCGTTCGAGGTCAGGGTGACGCCGTCGCGCAGCCCGATCGCGTCCAGCGCGCCGGCCACGCCGACGACGGTCCGGCCGGTGCACAGCATCACCTCGGCCCGGGTCCCGGCGAGCGCGATGGCATCGAGGACCGCGGGGCTCGGGGGCCTGCGCCCGTGGACGATGGTGCCGTCGATGTCGAGCGCGACGAGCCTGATCACGTGGTCGACCCTACGTCGAGCCGGAACCGCGCGACGCCGTCGCGGGTCCCGGTGGGGCGCATCCCGATCCGCTGCAGCACCCGCTCCGAGGCGGGGTTGCCGGGCTCGACGCCCGCGACCAGCGGTGACGCCCCGGCCGAGCGGGCCAGCGCGAGCAGCAGGCGGGCGGCCTCGACGGCGTAGCCGCGGCCGCGCCGGGACGGCACCACGCCGTAGCCGAGCTCGACGGCGGCCGGGCCGTCGTCGGGGGCGGGGAACAGACCCGCGCCGCCGACGATCGTGCCGCCGTCGCGTTCGACGAGCAGCCGGTGTCCGAGCTCGCCCCAGCCCGGCCCGGCCGGATCGCGGGCGAGCAGCCGGGCGATCGTCCGGTCGCCCTCGGCGGGGAAGTCCGGCGCCCAGTCGCCGCGCCGGGTCCCGGCGACGACGGCCGCCGCGACCTCCGGGGTCCAGCCGGGCAGCAGCAGCCGTGGCCCGGCCGGGACCGGCTCCGGGGTCGACGCGAGGACCGGCACGTCGCCGATCCTCCCCGGCACCCGCCCACCCCGCACCGCGGCGCCGTCCCGCGTCACACCACCCGCGTCCGCCCGGCGTCCCTGCGTCGATCAGTACATGAGGGCTGGCACGGCCCGGGCTCGCAGCGCTCAGGTACTGATCGACGGACCGGGGGTGACCGGCACAGGTGGTTCACAGGTCGATCACCGGTTCCGCACAGCGCGGCGGAGCAGCGTCGCCCGGGTGACGAGCACCCTGTCCCGGCCCCGGCCCGCCCGCGCACCGTCCCCGCCGCCGACCCGCCGGTGGCGGCACCTGCCGCTCGCGGTGCTGCTCGCCGCGACGGCCGCGCTGTACCTGTGGGGGCTGTCGGCCTCGGGCTGGGCCAACGCGTTCTACGCGGCGGCCACGCAGGCGGGCGGGCAGAGCTGGTCGGCGTGGTTCTTCGGCGCCTCCGACGCGGCCGGCGGGATCACCGTCGACAAGGCGCCGGGTGCGCTGTGGCCGATCGGGCTGTCGGTGCGGCTGTTCGGGCTGTCGAGCTGGAGCGTGCTGGTGCCGCAGGCGCTGATGGGCGTCGGCGCGGTCGCGCTGCTGCACGCCGCGGTCCGGCGCGTCGCCGGGCCGGGGGCCGGGCTGGTGGCCGGGGCCGCGCTCGCGCTCACCCCGGTCGCGGTGCTGATGTTCCGCTTCGACAACCCCGACGCGATGCTCGTGCTCGTCCTGACCGGCGCCGCCTACGCGCTCACCCGGGCGGTCGAGCAGGGCCGCACCCGGTGGCTGGTGCTCGTCGGCCTCCTGGTCGGCTACGGCTTCCTCACCAAGGTGCTGCAGGCGTTCCTGGTGCTGCCGGCGTTCTCCGCCGTGTGGCTGCTCGCCGCCCCGCTCGCCTGGTGGCCGCGGATCCGGGCGCTGCTCGTCGCCGGGGCCGCGCTGCTGGTCTCGGCGGGCTGGTGGGTGCTCGTCGTGGAGCTGTGGCCGGCCGCGGACCGGCCCTGGATCGGCGGCTCCCAGGGCGACAGCGTGCTGGAGCTGGTCTTCGGCTACAACGGCGTCGGCCGGCTCACCGGCGACGAGGTCGGCTCCGTCGGCGGCGGCGCGGGCGGACGTGCCGGTGGCTGGGGCGAGACCGGACTGCTGCGGCTGTTCGGGTCGGAGATGGGCCGGGAGGCGTCCTGGCTGCTGCCCGCGGCGCTGGTGCTGCTCGGGGCCCTGCTGTGGTGGACCCGGCGGGCCCCGCGCACCGACCCGCTGCGTGCGGCGACCGTGCTGTGGGGCGGCTGGTTGCTGGTCACCGGGCTGACGTTCAGCCTGATGGCCGGGATCGTGCACAGCTACTACACCGTCGCGCTGGCCCCGGCGGTCGCCGCGCTGGTCGGGATCGGCGGGGCGACGCTGTGGCGGGACCGTGCGTCCGCGGCCGCCCGCTGGTGGCTGGCCGCGGCGGTCGCGGCGACGGCGGTGTGGGCGTACGCGCTGCTGCCCGCGGCCTGGCTGGGATGGCTGCGCCCGGCGATGCTCGTGGTCGGGCTCGGCGCGGCGCTCGCCCTGCTCGGGGTGCACCGGATGCCGCGGGTGCTGGCCACCGGGGTGCTCACCGCGGCGCTGCTGGCGGGGGCCGGTGGGACGACGGCCTGGGCGCTGGGGACGGCGGCGACCCCGCACACCGGCGCGATCCCGAGCTCCGGGCCGGAGGGCTACGCGTCCGGACCGGGCGGGGGCCGGGGTGGCCCCGGCGGGATGCGCGGGCCGTGGGCCGGTTCCGGGGCCGGCGCCCCGGGTGGCGCATCCGGCCCGGCCGGAACCGTCACCGGTGGGGCCGTCGGGGCACCGGGCGCGGCCGGGGGCGGCGCGGCTGCGGGCTCGGCCGGGACCGGTGGGGCCGCGGGCGCACCGGGTGCCGCGACGGCGCGCGGGCCGGGCGGCCGGTGGGCCGGTGGCGGACCCACCCGGGGGCCGGGGGTTGCCGGCGGGCGCGGCGGCGGGCCGGGCGGCATCCTCAGCGCCCCCACGCCGTCGTCGCAGGTCACGGGGTTGATCGCGGCGGACGCGGACGACTTCACCTGGGCCGCGGCCACGGTGAGCTCCATGCAGGCGGCGGGCTACCAGCTCGCCTCGGGGGCACCGGTGCTCGCCGTCGGCGGATTCAACGGCACCGACCCCTACCCGACGCTCGCGCAGTTCCGGCAGATGGTGGCGCAGCACCGGATCCACTGGTTCGTCGGCTCCGCGGGCAGCGACATGATCTCCACCGCCTCCGGCGGCAGCGACGACGCGCGCCTCATCGCCGAGTGGGTCGCGGCGACGTTCCCGGCCCGCACCGTCGACGGCGTCACCCTCCACGACCTGAGCGCGTCGTGACCCGGCGGGCGGCCGACCGGCTCACAGCCGACGCACAGGTCGATCACACGGCCACGACAGCGCAGGCCCCGATCGTCGATCCCATGACCACAGTCGTCGCCGGCCCCGCCACCGGCACCCACCCGGGCCGTCCCGGGGCGCGTCCGTCCGACCGCGGCCGGACCGTGCTCGACATCGTCGTCCCCGTCTTCGACGAGGAGCGCGACCTGGAGTCCTCGGTGCGGCGCCTGCACGCGTTCCTCACCTCCGGGTTCCCCTACTCGTACCGGATCACGGTCGCCGACAACGCCAGCACCGACGCCACCCCGGTGATCGCCCGGCGGCTGGCCGCCGAGATCCCCGAGGTCCGCACGGTGCGCCTGGAGCAGAAGGGCCGCGGCCGCGCCCTGCGCCGGGTCTGGTCGGACTCCGACGCCGATGTCCTCGCCTACTGCGACGTCGACCTGTCCACCGACCTCGGCGCGCTGCTCCCGCTCGTCGCCCCGCTCGTGTCCGGGCACTCCGACCTCGCGATCGGGACCCGGCTGGGTCGCGGCTCGCGGGTGGTGCGCGGCCCGAAGCGGGAGTTCATCTCGCGCAGCTACAACCTGATCCTGCGCGGCGCGCTCTCGGCCCGCTTCTCCGACGCCCAGTGCGGGTTCAAGGCGATCCGCTCCGACGTGGCGCGGCGGCTGCTGCCGCTGGTCGAGGACACCGGCTGGTTCTTCGACACCGAGCTGCTGGTGCTGGCCGAGCGGTCCGGGCTGCGCATCCACGAGGTGCCCGTCGACTGGGTCGACGACCCGGACTCCAGCGTGGACATCGTGGCGACGGCCGTCGCGGACCTGAAGGGCGTGTGGCGGGTCGGCCGGGCACTGGCGACGGGCGCGCTGCCGCTCGCCGAGGTCCGCGCGCAGCTCGGGCGGGCGCCGCTGGCCCCGCCGGAGGTGCCCGGGGTGCCCCGGGCGATGCCGTTCCAGCTGGCCCGCTTCGCCGCGATCGGCGTCGCGTCGACGGTGGCGAACCTGCTGCTGTTCCTCACCCTGCGCGGGATGCTCGGGCCGATCGCGGCGAACGTCGTCGCGCTGCTGGTCTGCGCGGTCGCCAACACCGCGCTGAACCGGCGGTTCACCTTCGGGGTCCGTGGCCGGGACCGCGCGGTCACCCACCAGTTCCAGGGGCTGATCGTGTTCGCGCTCGGCCTCGTCCTGACCACCGGCGCCCTCGCCGTGCTCGGCGTCGTCGCACCCGGCGCGCACCTGGCCGTCGAGGCCGCGGTGATCGTCGGGGCCAACCTGGTCGCGACGGTGCTGCGCTTCGTCCTGTTCCGCTCCTGGGTGTTCCGCACCCGGTCCACCACCGCACCGCTCGAGAAGGCGACCGCCGCATGACCAGCACCCTCGACCGGTTCCCCACCCGGGCCGACCCTCCCCCGCCCCTGTCCGACGGTCCGCGCCGCTGGACCCGGCCCGTCCCGGTCGCCGCGCTGCTCGTCGCGACGGGCGCGTTCTACCTGTGGAACCTGGGCGCCTCGGGCTGGGCCAACTCCTTCTACGCCGCCGCGGTGCAGGCCGGGGCGGACGACTGGACGGCCTTCTTCTTCGGCTCCCTCGACCCGGCGAACGCGATCACCGTCGACAAGCCGCCCGCGTCATTGTGGCCGATGGAGATCTCCGCACGGATCTTCGGGTTCTCGTCCTGGAGCCTGCTGGTGCCGCAGGCGCTGATGGGCGTCGCCGCGGTCGGGCTGCTGTACGCCGCGGTGCGCCGGGTGTCCGGGCACGGCGCCGGGCTGCTCGCCGGGGCACTGCTGGCGCTGACGCCCGTCGCGGCGCTGATGTTCCGCTTCGACAACCCCGACGCGCTGCTGACGCTGCTGCTCGTCGCGGCGGCGTATCTGCTGGTCCGGGGCCTGGAGGACGGCCGGACCCGGTGGATCGCCGCGGTCGGGCTGGTGCTCGGGTTCGCGTTCCTGACCAAGTCGCTGCAGGCGTTCCTGGTGCTGCCCGGTCTGGCCCTGGCCTGGCTGTGGGCCGCACCCGGCCGTCCGTGGCGACGGGTGTGGCAGCTGCTCGTCGGCGGTGCCGGGATCGTCGTCGGCGCCGGCTGGTGGCTGCTCGCCGTCGCGCTGTGGCCGGCCGACGCCCGCCCGTACATCGGCGGGTCCGGGGACGACACCCCGCTCGGCCTGGCCTTCGGCTACAACGGGCTGGGCCGGATCGTCGGCGGCGAGGGCGGCCGCGGCCGTGACACCGTGGGCGACGCCGCGGCCGGTGCGTTCCCGGGTGGCGCCCCCGCCGGTGGCGGCATGCCGCCGGGTGGTCCGGGTGGTGGGAGCTTCGGCGGTCGGGCCGGGTTCCTGCGGATGTTCGAGACGTCGTTCGGCACCCAGGTCTCCTGGCTGCTCCCGGCCGCGCTGCTGCTGCTCGTCGCAGCGCTGGTGGTGCGCGGCCGCGCGGTGCGCACCGACGCCGTCCGCGGCTCGCTGCTCGTGTGGGGCGGCTGGACGCTGGTGACGGTGCTGGTGCTGTCGTTCATGGAGGGGATCGTCCACCCCTACTACACGGTCGCGCTGGCGCCCGGGATCGCGGCGCTGGTCGCGGTCGGCGGTCGCGAGCTGCTCGGGCACCGGGACCGACGGTGGGTCCGCGGGGTGCTCGCCGTCGCCGTCGCCGGGACCGCGGTGTGGGCGTTCGTGATGCTCGGCTGGTCGCCGCAGTTCCTGCCGTGGCTGCGCTGGGTGGTGCTGGTGGCGGGCGTCGTGGCCGGCGCGGCCCTGCTGGTCCCCGCCCGCGGACGGCGGTGGCTCGCCGTGGCACTCGGCGTCGCGGTCCTGAGCGGGGTCGCCGCCCCCGCGGCCTACGCGGTCCAGACCGTGGCGACCCCGCACGAGGGCTCCATCCCGACCGCCGGGCCGGAGGTCGCCGGAGGCGACCGGGGCCCGGGCGGGTTCCGCGACCGGCGGGGCGACCGGGACCGGGGCCTGGACGGGACCGGCGCGGCGGCTGCCGGCGCTCCCGGGGCCCCGGCGGCGGCAGCTCCCGACGGCACCGGGGCCCCGGTAGCGGCAGCTCCCGGTGGTACCGGAACCCCGGCCGGTGCCGACCCGTCGGCCGGCGGCGGACTCCCGGCCGGTACCGGGCAGGGCGCTGCGTGGCAGGGCGGAACCGGGCCGAGCGGAACCGGGCAGGGCGGCGCGGGTGGGCCGGGCGGGACGTCCGGCGGCGGTCCGGGGACCGAGCGGACCGGCGCGCAGGTCGTCGCGCTGCTGCGGGACGCGGGTCCGGCCCGCTGGGCCGCGGCGACCGTCGGCTCGCAGGGCGCGGCGTCGATGATGCTCGCCGCGGGCGGGGACACCGCCGTCATGGCGATCGGCGGCTTCTCCGGCAGCGACCCCTACCCCACCCTGGACCGGTTCCGGCAGTACGTCGCGCAGGGCGAGGTCCGGTACTTCGTCAGCGGCGGCGGGCGAGGTGGTCCCGGCGGTGGCCGCGGCGGCACCGGGGCGGAGATCACCGCCTGGGTCGCGCAGCACTACACCGCGACGACCGTCGACGGCACCACCGTCTACGACCTGTCCGCACCGGCCCACTGACCGTCGTCGCCCGCCGAGTGGCACACCTCGTACCCGGACCCGGATCCCGGACGCACGTGGTGTGCCACTCGGCGGCACCCCTCGGTCGGCCACGGCCCCCACTTTCGGCCACAGTGGGATCTCCGACGGCGTGCTCGGATGCTCCCGCCGGGTGCCGTTCGGCAGAGTGGGACCATGACCGCCACCGGCCCCCGCACCGGCGACCCCGGACCCGGGGTCCCGACCGACGCGCTGCCGCTCCCGTTGCGCCCACCCGCGAACCGGGTCGACCCCCGCGCGATCTGGTGGTGGCGGCTCTCGGCGGTGCCGGTCCCGCTCGTGCTGCTCGCCGGCCAGGTCGTCGCGTGGTTCCTGCTGCCCGCGGTCCCGTGGCACGGGGTGCTGATCGCGACCGTGGTGCTGACGGTGCTGTGGCTGCTGGTCGGGACGCTCGTCGTGCCCGGTCTGCGGTACCGGCTGCACCGCTGGGAGGTGACCGAGGACGCCGTCTACACCCGATCGGGCTGGCTGGTGCGGGAGTGGCGGATCGCGCCGATCCCGCGGGTGCAGACCGTCGACACCGAGCACGGCCCGCTGCAGCAGGCGCTGCGCCTGGCGACGGTGACCGTCACGACCGCGTCGGCCCGCGGCCCGGTCCGCATCGCCGGGCTCGACGTCGACGCCGCCGCCGAGCTCGCCCGCCGGCTCACCGAGACGACCGGGCGGCACAGCGGGGACGCGACGTGACCGAGCCCGCACCCGTCGCACCCGCGGACGGCACCGGCACGACCCCCGACGAGGTCGGCTGGCGACGGCTGCCGGGCCGGATGCTGCTCGTCGGCCCGGCCACCGCGCTGCTGCGGCTGGCCCCCGCGCTGGTCGTGCTGGTCCTGTTCGGCGCGGGCAGCGGCAACTCCACCCAGGTCTGGATCGCGGGGGCGGCGGTCGTCGTCGCGGTCGCGGTGGGCGTCGTGCGCTGGCGCACCACCCGCTACCGGATCACCGACGAGCGCGTCGAGCTGCACAGCGGACTGCTGAACCGGCAGCGCCGCTCGGTGCCGCGGGACCGGATCCGCACCGTCGACCTGACCGCACCGCTGCTGCACCGGCTCGTCGGGCTGTCGGTGGTGAAGGTCGGCTCCGGGCAGAGCGGGTCGGACGCGGGCCTCGACCTCGACGCCGTCACCACCGACGAGGCCGAACGGCTGCGCCGCGAGCTGCTCGCCCGCCCCGCCCCGGCACGCGGACCGGCCGCGGTCGCCGGCGGGACCGGGGCGGACCGGGCCCGGGTCGAGGGGGACGGTGCCGACGGCAACGGTGCCGACGGGGACGCGGCCGCCGGCGACGGGACCGCAGGCCCGGCCGATCACGTCGACCCCGCGGGCGCAGAGCTCGACCGGGTCCGCTGGTCCTCGCTGCGCTTCGCCCCGCTGACGGTCAGCTCGCTGGCCGCGATCGGTGCGCTGGCCGGCGCCGGCTGGAACGTACTCAACGAGACCGGCCTCGACCCGCGCTCGCTGCCCGGCGCGGACGCCGTCGCCGGGGAGCTGTCGGCCGCACCGGTCTGGGCGACGGCGCTCGTCGCGGTCGGGCTCCTGCTGCTGGTCATGGTCGCAGGCAGCATCGTGCTGTTCGTGGAGCGCTGGTGGGACTACCGGCTCAGCCGCGAGCCCGACGGCACGCTGCGGGTGCGACGCGGCCTGCTGACCAAGCGGTCGCTGTCGGTGTCCGAGCAGCGGCTGCGCGGGGTGACGGTGTCCGAGCCACTGCTGGTGCGTGCCCTGGGCGGCGGCGCCCAGGCCGGGGCGCTGACCGTCGGGCTCGCCGGGGAGGACACGGACTCCGGCGGCGGCGCACTCGGCCCGCCGGTGCGCCGCGCGCACGCCCACGCCGTCGCCGCGACGGCCGCACGCGCGACCGGCCCGGTCACCGACGGTCCGCTGCGGGCGCACCCGGCGCGGGCCCGGGCCCGGCGCCTGGTGCGCGCGGTCGGCCCCGCGCTCGTCCCGGCCGTCGCCCTCGGGGTGTTCGCCTGGTTCGACGCCGCGGTCTGGCCGGTCGTCGTCGGCGTTGCGCTGGTCGTGGTGGCCGTGCCGCTCGCGCTGGACCGCTACCGCGCCCTGGGCCACCGGCTCGACGAGCGCTACCTCGTCGCCCGGCACGGGTCGCTGCTGCGCACGACGACCGCGCTGCGCCGCGACGGCGTCATCGGATGGCGGGTGCGGCAGAGCCTGTTCCAGCGCCACGCCGGGGTGCTGACGCTGGAGGCGACCACCGCCGCGGGCGGCGGCGCGGTGCAGGTGCTGGACCTCGACCCCGCCGACGCCGTCGCGCTGATGGCCGCGGTGACCCCGGACGCGGTCACCCCGTTCCGGGCCTGACCCGTGGGTCAGCGACGCCGGCGGGTCCCGAACAGGCTGCGGGTGATCTCGCGGGTCACGGTGTTGGTGAGCTGACGACCGGTCGGCGACTGCAGGAAGTCCCCGATCTTGGAGAAGAACCCGCCGCCCGGCGAGTCCTGCGGCGGGGGCGGCGGGGCCTGGCCCGGCTCCGGGGCGGGCGCCGGGGGCGCCTCGACCGGCGTCGCCTCGCCGCCCCGCCCGGCCGCGATGCTCGCGGTGAGCTTCTCGTAGGCGGACTCGCGGTCCACCATCTGCCCGTACTTCGCCTGCAGCGGTGAGGCGGCGGCGTCGGCGCGGACGTCGTCGACCGGCAGGGCCGCCATCAGCGAGCGCGGGGCCCGCAGCCGGGTCCAGGCGACCGGGGTGGGCGCGCCGCGCTCGGACAGCACCGTGACGACCGCCTCACCGGTGCCCAGCGAGGTCAGCGCCGACTCCAGGTCGTAGACGTCGGACTTCGGGTAGGTCCGCACGGTGCGCGACAGCGCCTTCTGGTCGTCCGGGGTGAAGGCCCGCAGCGCGTGCTGGATCCGCGCGCCCAGCTGGGACAGCACCTCGTTCGGCACGTCGGTGGGCAGCTGGGTGCAGAAGAACACGCCGACGCCCTTGGACCGGATGAGCTTGACGGTCTGCTCGATGCGGTCGAGGAACGCCTTCGACGCGTCGGTGAACAGCAGGTGCGCCTCGTCGAAGAAGAACACCAGCTTGGGCCGGTCGAGGTCGCCCGCCTCGGGCAGCTCCTCGTACAGCTCGGCGAGCAGCCACATCAGGAACGTGGAGAACAGCACCGGGTTCGCGGCGCGTTCGGCCAGCTCCAGCAGGGTGACGACGCCCTTGCCGTCGATCTGACGCATCAGGTCCGCGGGGTCGAACTCGGGCTCGCCGAAGAACTCCTCGCCGCCCTGGGCCTCCAGGTTGACCAGCGCGCGCAGGATGACCCCGGCCGTCGCCGGGGAGACCCCGCCGATGCCCTTGAGGTCGGCCTTGCCCTGGTCGGAGGTGAGGTGCTGGATGACCGCGCGCAGGTCCTTGGTGTCGAGCAGCGGCAGCCCGCGCCGGTCGGCCCAGTGGAAGATCAGGCCGAGGGTGGACTCCTGGGTGGCGTTGAGGCCGAGCACCTTGGCCAGCAGGATCGGGCCGAACTGGGTCAGCGTCGCCCGCACCGGGACGGCGACGCCGCCGTCGCCCAGCGACAGGAACTGCACCGGGTACGCGGTCGGGCTCCAGTCGTCGCCGGTGTCGGTCGCGCGGGCGGTGACCTTGTCGTCCGGCTCGCCCGCGCGGGCCATGCCGGACAGGTCGCCCTTGACGTCGGCGAGCAGGACGGGGACCCCGGCGTCGGACAGCTGCCCGGCCAGGGCCTGCAGTGTCTTGGTCTTGCCGGTGCCGGTCGCCCCGGCCACCAGGCCGTGCCGGTTCAGCGTCGCCAGGGGGATCCGGACCCGCGCCTGCGGGTCGCACACCCCGTCGACCAGGACGGTGCCGAGCTCGAGCACAGCTCCGTCGGTGGCGTATCCGGCGGCGATGGTGCGGGCAGGTGTGTCGTCAGCCACGGCGCGAGCCTAGGGCACTCCCCCGACGGTGACGGCCGAGGCTCGCGCCGGTCGCGACGACGTCACCTAGGCTGTGACGATGACCGATCGGCTGGTGTGGATCGACTGCGAGATGACCGGGCTGGATCTGGGCTCCGACGCCCTGATCGAGATCGCGGCACTGGTCACCGACGGCGACCTCAACATCCTCGGCGAGGGCGTCGACGTGGTGATCGCCTGTGACGACGCGAAGCTCGACGCGATGCCCGACGTCGTGCGCGACATGCACGCCCGGTCCGGGCTGACCGAGGAGGTCCGGCGCGCGACGGTCACGATCGAGCAGGCCGAGAAGATGGTGCTCGACTACGTCCGCACCCACGTCCCGGACGCCCGCTCGGCGCCGCTGGCCGGCAACTCGATCGCGACCGACCGCGGCTTCATCGCTCGGGACATGACCGAGCTCGACGGGTACCTGCACTACCGGATGATCGACGTCAGCTCGGTGAAGGAGCTGGCGCGGCGCTGGTTCCCGCGGGTGTTCTACGCGAAGCCGGAGAAGGGCCTCGCGCACCGCGCGCTCGCCGACATCCGCGAGTCGATCCGCGAGCTGGCCTACTACCGGCAGGCGCTGTTCGTGTCCCCGCCCGGTCCGACGACCGAGCAGGCGCAGGCCGCCGCGGCCGCGGTCGCGCACGTCGCGGCACCCCCGGAGGGCGGTACGACCCCCGCCTGACACCCCCCGGAGCGGGCGGGCTACAGTAGTCCAGCGCTTCCGGGAGTGCCCGGGAGAACGCATGGTGGGTGTAGCTCAGTTGGTAGAGCACCTGGTTGTGGTCCAGGGGGCCGCGGGTTCAAGTCCCGTCACTCACCCGGTCGCCGCCTCGGCGATCGATCCCATCGCACGCCCGGGATCGATCCTCCGTGCGTGGGCGAGGCACGACAACTCCACACGCGCCGTTAGCTCAATTGGCAGAGCAGCTGGCTCTTAACCAGCGGGTTCGGGGTTCAAGTCCCTGACGGCGCACGCAGGACCACAACTGAACACATGCGCCGTTAGCTCAATTGGCAGAGCAGCTGGCTCTTAACCAGCGGGTTCGGGGTTCAAGTCCCTGACGGCGCACCATCAGCGACTGGGCCGCTCTCCTTCACAGGAGAGCGGCCCACTTGTTTCCGCGAGCCGGCTCACAGGCGGTTCCACCCTTCTCAGCCGACTCAGCGCGTGCCGTCGATCACCGAAGACTCGACCGCCCGCGCCCGCCACAGGGCTTCGGCCACTACGCGGTTGCGGCGCTCTGCTCGCTGGTCGCGGGTCTCCCCCGGCTCACCCTCCGACCACGGAGGCCATGACGGGAAGACCATGTCGGCGCGCCGCCCGTCGGACAGCAGACAGTTCGCCACCTTCTCCGCGATGGTGTGCAGTTGTTGCCCCAAGGTCGTGACATTGCGGGTGGCCGACTGCCAACCGAGCTGTGTCAGCCGTTCGGCTACGTCCCGCCCCGACCACCCGACGACGTGCGGACGGCGCATCGCGGAGGTGCAGGGCCAGGCGAGAGCATGCGCAACTCGCCACAGGGCCGAGTCGACCTCCAGGTCGATCCGCAACGTCAGAGTCGTCCCGCTGGAGGGAATGGCGTCGTAGCCGGCAGCGAAGGTGTCCTCGGCCAGGATGGTGACGACGAAGTCCAGATGCAGACCGTCGACGGTGGGGCTCACGTAGCTCGTTCCTGCCGCCAGTACCGCCGGACTCGGTCGGATCACGCCGTCCACCGCGACTCCGGCGCTTCGACTCGAGCTGACCGCCACCGCAAGACTGCCGACGCGGAGCTCGAGCTGGTTGACCGAGAGGTCGGGACGGGGGTCGGGCACCCCGAGATGACGGGTCGCACGATCCGGTCGTTGCGCCAGGAACCGTTCGTCGCGCCTCCCGACCGTCCACACCTCGCCCGGCCTCAGATCCACGGATGCGGGTGCAATGCAGCCCGGCGCCAGCAGTCCGGAGACCCGCCCGACCGGCTCTGGACCGGTCACCGCTCGTGCCCCGTCATCGACGGGAAGCTCGGTGCTCCAGCAGGATTCGTTACCTCTGGCGTCACCGAAGAGTTCTTCGTCGACGCTGTGTCGACGGTCGGTAACAGTGGTCCTCCACACCCCGAGGGACCTCCCGGGACGTCACGCACCACGAACCAGAGGAGATCACCATGGCTCAGCTCACGGTCACCTTCCAGGACCTGCGCACCCAGTCCACCAGCGTGCAGACCGGCGCCGCGGACGTGCACGACGTCCTGACCAGGCTCACCGCTCAGATCGCCGACCTGGCCGCCCGGTGGGAGGGCGGCGCATCCCAGGCCTTCCAGTCCCGCTGGCAGGAGTGGCAGGCGGGAGCCAAGTCGATCCAGCAGGCAATGGACGACATGGGCCATTTCTTGAAGACCGCCGCGGACACCTACGAGCAGACCGAGCAGGGCCTCCAGCAGGCCGCCGGTCGCTGAGCGGGGGGGCCGCCGGTGAGTACGACGGGTGAGCTGTTCGTCGACTTCGGCGAACTCGGGCGGATCCACCGGGAGCTGGCGACCCTCATCAGCGCGATCGACGGTCTCGACTCCCGGCGGCCTCCGCTGCCTGGCGACGAGATCGGTGCCCGCGAGGTGGCCGAGGCAGTCGGCCACTTCGAGCGGAGTTGGCAGAGCGGGCGGGCACAGCTCGTCGAGAACCTGCGGGCGTGCCAGGCGTACGCCGCGAAGGCGCTCGAGTTCTACACCAAGGCCGAGACGATGCTGGAGGACACGATGGACGGCGATGCGGCGGCGACGTCATGAGTTGGGAGGCTCTCGGGCACGACCCCGTACCGGGGGATCCCGGCGTCGCCCTCCGACTCTCGGTCCTCTTCGGCGAGGTGTGTGATCAGGCCGAGCAGATCACCTCCCGTCTGCGGGCTCTCGACGCAGGTTCCGGCCCCGAGGTGTGGCGTGGCCAGGCGGCCGATGCATTCCGCGACAAGCTGTCCGAGATTGGTCCGGATCTCATCAGAATGGCGATGCACCACCGCCATGCCTCGGAGGCCCTCCGCGACTTCGCCCACCTCCTGGACGAGGCGCAGGCCACGGCTCGGCGCGCCGCGTCGGACGCAGGTTCGGCGATCGTCGACCGGGATGCTGCCGCTGCCCGTCGGAACATCGCCACGCGGGACGCCGTGGCATCCGACGGCACCGCCCTGCTCGCCGACGGCAGGATCGCCCAGGCTCGGTTACAGGCCGCGACGGTCGGCACACTGGACCTGACCTACCAGGCTGCGATGCAGACCTACGAGCAGCAGGTCGCCGCTCAGCGGGACGCGGCGCGCGCACGCGCCTCCGAGGCTCGTCGACGTGCCGGCGCGGCTGCGTCCGACGTCGCGAGTGCGCAGGCGAGAGTCGAAGCGGCACGGCGTCTCGCCGATCAGGCCGCAGCCGTTCGCGACGACGCTGCACGCACCGCGGCTGCACGGATCAGAGCTGCTGACGCTCCCGGCTACGACGACCGAAGCCTGTTGGACAAGGTGTGGGACGGAGCGTCGAGTACCGTCCGCCGGATCAGCCGTGGTCTGGACGACCTCACCTCCCGCCCTGAGTTCCAGTCGTTTCTCAACATCCTGAGCGACATCGGAGATCTGATGTCCGGCATCGGGACAGCCCTGAGCTTCCTCTCCTTCATCCCCGGTGTCGGCGCGATCGCCGCTGCATTCCTGATCACGGCCGCCGCGTTCAAAGGGCTTGCGTTCCTCGGCACTCTGGTGTCCGCCCTGTACGGCAACGCAAGCGGGAAGCAGGTCGCGGGTAGAGCGATCGACTTCGGCCTGTCTCTGACCCCCCTGAGTAAGGCGCTCAAAGCAGCCAAGGCAGTACGTAGTGGCCCGATCACCAAGCTGGCGGGTGAGCTGAAACGCGCCATCAACTACCGGGACCCGAACTCGGTTCGAGGGGTACTCGCCCCGTTCGATGCAGCTGACAAGTTCGCGCCCGGGGCGACCAAGGTGCTGGGCAAGCTGCACGTCGACCCCCAGACCGCGTTTCGCGCCAAGACCGCCTACTCCGTCGTGGCCGCAGGGCGGAACATCGCCAAGTCCGCCGACTCTCTTGTCGAGACCGGACAGCATCTGAGTCAGGACATCCAGAAATGGCACAATCCGGATGAGAAGGACCTACTTCAAGAGGAAGCGCCGAGGCTCGCCAAGAAGCTCGCAGGCGACGCGGCGGCGAGCACCATGGGCGACGGCATCGTCGGGAAGATCGGCAAGGCAGCCGCCGAGTACGACGCCGCGCAGCTGACGAAGATGGTGATGAAATGACGCCCAATCCTCCTGACACTGTCGCGATCACCCTGCCCGAGCAGTGGATCGAGATCGATCCGCGCACGGGGGATGTCGCCGCGGAACTCGCTTCGAAGATCCAGCAATCCGACGAGGGGCGCGAGCTGCTCACCGCGCTTCTCGCCCCGTTGGCAGTACGCCTGGCGCGGTTGTCGGCAGCTGCAGACGTCGTCCTGGCGGGGTTCTACACCGACCTCGTCGAGGTGGAGGGCGAGGAGATGCCCTTCGTCATGTCCGCACAGGTCACGTTGGCTCTCTCTCCACCCATCGGTGGGGCCGACGTACTCGAGGAACTACTCGGCGGAGACGGGGTCGAGGTCATACCCGTGGACCTGCCCGCCGGCGAAGCCGTGTTGGTCTCCGGAATCACAGAGGTGGACGACCCTGCCTGGGTCGCCCCCCAGCAGGCCCGCCTTCGGCGCTACTTCGTACCGGTGGCCGGCATGTCCCGGGTTGCAGCGCTCTCCTTCCTCACACCGAATCTGGACCTCGTCGAACAGTTCGACGAGGTCTTCGACGCCATCGCTCGAACGTTGCGATTCTCCTAGACCGCTGCCGGGTCCACGACCTGGCCGAGGACCAGTTCCCCATCCACCGAGAAGAGGGCACGGCCGGGGGGGCCGCTGAAGCCGGCCCCCCGGTCGATCTTCACCCCGACGTTCTCGGCCGCGAGATTGTTCGGGGGGCTGAGCAAGACCACTGCCGCAGGACGGCGGCTCGCCGCTCGAACGACACCACGGGCGCCGAACCCGAAGGAGTCCAGCGTCGCGCTCACTACCAGCACGTGGTCTGCGCACAGCCGGACGACAAGCTCATCGTCCAACGCGACCGAGTCCGCGTCGTCGACGACGACGATGTCCGGCCCGCTCGAGACGACCTCGGTGAGGTCGGCCGGTTCGACGATCCGCACCCCTGCCTCGGCCGCGAGCTCGTGGACGACGGACGTGGTGCCTGCGACGAGGACGACGCTGCGGCCGCGGCCTAGGGCATCGACGGCCAATTGTGTGATCGCCGTGCTACGACCGGAGCGGGGCGGCCCGGCAACCAGTACGGGCCGGCCCACGACGAGCGGAAGCTCCAGGCGGGACATGCGGTCGCCGGACACGCCGGCGAGTACGTCCCGGAGTCGTCGCAGCGGAAGCGCTGCGGCAGCCACTGGACCGATGCGAAGGGGAAGCGGGTCGAGCCGGAGCGGAGCCCGCTCGTCGCGCGGCTCTCCGTATCGCGCGTGGGCGGTTGCGGCGATCGAACGCAGTGCAGCGACCTGAGCAGGTCCGGATCGCTCGGCCGCGAGTAGTGGGACCTGGACCTCACAGCCGTCGTCCGCCCACAGCCCGCGTCCGGCGGCAAGGCCGTCGGGCAGGTTGCGTGGACCGAGTCCCAGCATCGTCGCGTCCGACGGATTGTTGAGACGGAGGCAGAGGCGGTGGTCCAAGCGGGTGAGCAGACGTCCACGCAACAGCCGCTCGTCCCCTGCGAGACATACGGTCACGCCCGCCGCTGTGCTTCCGGCGGCGAGCAGGTCCTGGAGCGCGGCCTGGGCAGGTCCGTCGCCCTCTACGACACCGTGCCAGTCGTCGACGAGCAGGACGATGTCCGGAGGCCGGCTGTCCCCGAGTTCAGCCGTGCTCGCAGCCCCCTGTCCTGCAAGCGTCCGCCGCCTGTGACGGACCTCCTCCGCCAGCCGGACGAGCAGGCGTTCGACGCGTTCGGGGTCGTCGTCGTCCGCGACGACTCCGACATTCGGCAGAGCTGCCAACGCGGCCAGTCCGCGGCCGCCGTCGACGGCATGCACGTGGACGGTGTCCGATGAGCTGCCCAGAGCCAGCCCCGCAGCGATTGCGCGAAGGGCCGCCGTACGACCTGTACGGCTACTGCCGACGATGGCCAGGTGCCCGGACCCCGTCGTCAGCGACAGGACGTCCTGTCGTTGCTGGTCCGGCCGGTCGATCAGACCGAGAAGGAGTGTGCTCCGCTCCGACGGAAGGTCGTCGAGCAAGACCAGGTCCGGCAAGGGAGCGCTCCATGGCCGGAACGGCGCAGAGATCCCGTCCGCGTCCGCCGCTGCGGCCACGCGTTCGACGAGAACATGCAGATCGGTGCGCAGGCCTTCGGTCGCGGGGGGAGCCGGGGCCGCGGACGCAGACCACGGCAAGGACACGGCACGCCGTGGTGCGATGCTCCCGTCCTGGACCGGGGTGGTGATGCGCGCGGTCTGGACGAGCGCCGCCACCGGCCCCCCGCTACCCACCATCGCCCGGCCGGGCCGGTCGACGGGTATCCGGGCGGCGTCGCCCGTCTCGATCACATCGATGCTCTCGGTCTCGTCTCGCGTGCGCAGGCAGACTCGCAGGTTGACGTTCGCGCGGATCTGAGCGTCCACCACACCGGCCGGACGCTGGGTCGCGAGCACGAGATGAACCCCGAGCGACCGACCGATGCGGGCGACACCGACGAGCCCCTCGACGAGGTCGGGAAGCTGGTCCTTCAGCTCGGCGAGCTCGTCCACGACGATCAGCAGACGAGGGAACGGAGGCAGGCCGGAGTCGAGTTCCGCTCGGCGAAGGTAGTCCGGGCGGTCCTGCGCATCGGCCAGCTTGAGCTGGTGCTGGCGTCGAGTCAGCTCAGCGCGCAGCGAAGCAAGTGCTCGACGGGCCAGACGCTCGTCGAGGTTCGTCACCGTGCCGACGACGTGTGGGAGTGCGACAAGATCTCGGAACGCGGAGCCACCCTTGTAGTCCATGAACACCACGGACAGTCGCTCCGGTGAGTTCGCGAGCGCCAGCGCTCCGACCCACGTCTGCAGCAGTTCACTCTTCCCCGCCCCGGACGTGCCCGCGACCACGGCGTGTGGACCGTCCGCCGCGACGTCCACGGTGAACAACCCATCCGGCCCGCGTCCGAGAATGATCTCCGTCCGCTCAGGCACCAGCCGCCAGCTCGCACGGATCGCCTCGGCATCTCCGACGTCCACGAAGTCGGTGAACCGAACCGTGTCCGGGAGCCCGCCCAACGGCGAGTCTCCGACGCGGCGCAACGGAGCGAGGATCCTCGCCACCATCTCCTCGGTGCCCCCCGCAAGCCGGTCGGGGCTCAGGACCAGAGCTGCCCCCCTGTCGACCCGTAGGACGGTCTGTCCGTTGCGGTCGGAGACGACGGCACGACAACTGTCCGGGAGCAGCCGCTCGTCGTGGTCGGTGCACACGAAACGGAAACCGAGCGCCGGGCCCCTGACCAGCAGATCGGCGATCACCGGCAGCTGAACGAGCCTGCCCGCCCCGATGAGGACCACCAGCACCTGGCCGGGTGTCGACCGGCCGAGCGCGCCGAGTCCTCCGAGCGGTCCCCGGAGCTCGGCCTCGAGCCGGTCGAGGCGGCCGCTCAGTTCCCGGGCGAGCGGGGGTACCGACTCGTCGTCCCACGCGGCGAGTACACCCCCGGTCGCTGTACGGGTATGCGGCAGCCACCGAATCCACCCGATCTCGTCCTCCGCCGCCTCAGGAGCGAGGACGGTGACGACCAGTTCGTCCGCGCTGTGCCCGGTCGCGATCTGAGTCAGCACCCAGCCCAGGTACTCGTGGGCATGCGGGCCGGCCAGTCCCAGTACTCCGGCATCTTCGAGGTCCACACCGACGGGAGCACGGCGTACGACCGGGTCGACCCAGTCCGCGGGCCGTTCGCCCTGGACCTCGACCGACGCCGCTCGGTCCGCGGTGCCGATCCGCAGACGGAGCCACCCGTCCTCTCCCGGCCGACGTGACCACAGATCCCGGCGTAGCTCCGTAGCCATCCGGACCACTGTCGCCGGGTCGGGGAGAGCACGACGCAGGTCGGCGTCCTCGTCGTCCACAGCCGATTCGATCCGGATCGACGCAACACGCAACTTGTCGACGTACGACCCTTCCTCGCGGTTGTCCCGGGCGCGTCTGCGCCTGCGTTCGGTCCACCAGTTGGCGCCCAGCATCACTGGGCTGAGCAGCCCGAACAGCAGGTACATGGGGGATCTGAGCACGATGGCCATCACCACGGCGAGGACCATCGGGATGCCCATCGCGAGGAGGGGTATCCCACGGGATTCGTCCTCGCGCAGTGGGGTCGGAAGGGTGATCGTGGGGGCGACGAAGGGGGCGCGACGGTCCGGGAACGCCCGGTTCAGGAGGTAGGCGCCGTCCGCGCTGCGGCTGAGCGCAGCCCGGGCACGCCCCGGATCCTCCACAACCAGTCGAGAGCCCCCGAGCTGCAAGACCTCTCCCTCACGCAGGGGATGGGCTGTCGTGACACGCCTTCCGTCGACGAAGAGACCGTTGGCCGAGTCGGCGTCGCTGATCTGGGCCCCTGCCGGCCCTTCTTGTACCCGAGCATGGACGCGCGAGACGTCCGGGTCGTCGAGGACCAGGCCGAGCCCCGGCGCACGACCGATCTCAAGGGATCCGGAAACCGGGACCACCGCTCCCGCGGAGGGTCCTGTGACGACGCGCAATCGCGTTCCCGCCGTGGGTGCATCGGTGAACGGGTCGGCTTCCGCCCCCCGGGCTCCGCCGTAGACGAGCAGAGCGCCCTCCCGCAGCGCCGAGTGCGCCACCTCCACAGTGGAATCGAGGGGTTGGCCGGCCGTCGTCGGCATGCCGCGAACGGGTAGGACGGAGCTGATCAGGTCGAGCACGACACCGACGGGATCGGTCGGTGCGCACTCGACGACGACGTCCGAACGGATGCCGGTATTGCTGTCGGACACGGTGAGCCGGTAGTGCACCTGACCTCCAGATCGACTGCCGATACTCTCGGCGGGTGGCGCCCGAGACCCCCGACCTGCCCGGGCTGACAGATCTGCACCCGCTGGGCAGAGGCGGGTTCGCCGACGTCTTTCGCGGCCGGCAAGCTCATCTCGACAGATTCGTCGCGGCGAAGGTCTTCCGGGTTACGCTCGCCGACCGCTCGGCGAGCGATCAGTTCCGCGCCGAGTGCCAGGCGGTGGGGCGGCTCGACGGGCACCCGAACCTGATCAAGGTCTACAGCGCCGACGTCCTGCCGGACGGAAGGCCCTATCTGGTGACCGAGGCCTGTGACAGCTCTCTGCTGGTGCAGGTACAACAGCGAGGGCCACGTCCCGCTGCAGAAGTCGTGGAGCTCGGCCTCACACTGGCCCGTGCGTTGCTCTACGCGCACTCGGCCGGGGTTCTGCACGGCGACGTCACCCCCCAGAACGTACTGCTGAGAGCCACCGGTGCTCCGGTCCTCGCAGACTTCGGCCTCGCGGTCCTCCGGGACTATCAGGGCAACGTCGCCGCCGGGTTCACCATGACGCATGCGGCGCCCGAGACAGTGCGCTATGACGGTGCGATCGACGAACGCACCGACGTCTACGGCTTGGGATCGACCCTCTTCACCGCGCTGACAGGCACTCCCCCTGTTCCGCCACGCCCCGGCGAACCGGATGCCGCGCATGTCACCAGGGTGCTGACCCAGGAGCCGCCGAGGGCTCCTGGGCCGGCCTGGCTGGCCGATCTGCTCGCAGCGATGCTGGCGAAGGAGCCGGGAGCGCGTCCCAACCTGATCGCTGTCGCGGATGCGCTGGACGCTGGAGGGGCGGCACCGACGTTCGCCCCGCCACCCGGCGCCCCGCTCGTCTCGCCTCCGAACACTCCGTCCGCAAGCCACTCGCCGCGGGGACCGGAGCAGTTCGACGCACCCCGCTTCGCGCCACCACCCGACTCTCCGCAGTACGCCCCTCCCATGAACATCCCGGGCGACGACACACGGATCCGGTCGGCGCAGGCTGGCCCTTCCTACGGTCCCCCATCAGGACAGGACTCGACCCGTCTGCGGGCTGGAGGGGCGTCTCCAGCAGCTGAGAAGCCCCGATCCCGTCCGAGGTGGATGCTCCCCGTCGGCGCGGCAGCACTCCTCGTCGTCGGTGGCGGGATCTACGTACTCGCCGGCCCCGGGGACGGTGCCGGCCCTCCGGCTCCTCCGAGCTCCTCGACAGCCCCGTCCGAGCAAGCTGCCGGGATCGCACTCGAGAAGCCTGTCGACAACGGCACCACGGTGGAGCTGACCTGGCACCCTGCCGGCGGGGCCGATCTCGACTACGCAGTGCTGGTCGGACAACCGGGGGCACCCGCGACCGTCGAACTTGTCGGACGAGTGAGTTCCTACTCCGTCGCCGTCGAACCGGGGAAGCAGTACTGCTTCCAGGTCCAGGGGAGCAACCAGGCCGGGACGGTCTCGGAGAGCAACGTGCAGCCCCTCCGGGATGCGGTCTGCCGATTCACGAGTCCTTGATCATCGACTGGCGGAGACCCCGTACGCCTACGGCCGCGCGCAGGCGCTCACCAACAGGACGTCGCGACAGCACCTTCTGAACGACATCGGCCGCGCTCCATGCCTCGTCGGTGAGACCGGGTGGGATCGTGCCACCGGACCACAATGCCTCGTCGACGCACCACGCGAGCCGTTCGAGCTCGGAGGACGAGCCGTTGAGGACGGTCCGGCACGGCTCGATCGCGTCTCGGACCGTCATCGCCGCATGGGTGTCGACACCGTGGTCACGAAGCCGGTCGCGGGTGTCCAGCCACGCACCGACAACTGCCTCGGCCCCGTGCGCCCGGCGGCGGTGCCGGCGTTGGAGCCGCTTCGCGGCAGGAACACCGACCAGCCAGACCAGCAGCAGACCGACCACGACTGCGACCACCACGGGCAGAACCGACCATCCGCGACCGACGGGCATCGGAGCAGGCGTCGTCTGACCGGGCCCGGGCGACTGCTGCGGCGCCGCCTGAGTCGGTTGCTGAGGGTTCGCCTGCGACGCATCGGCGGCCTGCGTCACCGGAGGAGCGTTCTCGGGGTTCTCACGAGCGCCGCCCGTGGGATCGAGCGGAACCCATCCCACCCCGTCGACGGCGACCTCGGGCCAGGCGAAGGCATCGGCGTTGCGGACCACGTAAGCCCCGAAGCCGTCCGGCTTCGGAGACCGGAAGCCGACGACGAGCCGAGCGGGGATACCCGCCTGACTGGCCATGAGGACGTAGGCGGCTGCGAACTGTTCGCTGGTACCTCGCTTGGAGCGGTTCAGGAAGTCGAGAAGTTGCGCGCTACCGCTTCCCGTCGGCAACTCGTCCCCCGTCGCGACGGTGTGGTTGTCCTTCAGCCACGTCTCGATCTTCTGGGCCGTCGCGAACGACGGCGGAGCATTACCGACCGCCGTGGTCGTGGCCGCCGCGATCCCGGCAGGCAGGTCACTGACCTGCACCGACCCCGGTACGGCGGAATTCACTCTGGCTCCGACGAGCTGCTCCCGTCCGGGCTGGGCCGCGCTCCACCGCAGGTGGTAACTCGACCCGACACCGCGATCAGGGTCGAGCAGCGTGCCGGTGGCCGCGTCAACGGCGGGGCTCAGCCCCTCGACGGACTCGGTCCTGTTCTGGCTGGGCAACCACGGACCGTCGGCTCCAGGGCCGAGACTGATCTCGGCGTCGAAGCTTCGCCGGGGCACGGTCACCGATGGATCGCCGTCCAGGGCTGCGCCCAGCGGCCGATAGGTGGCGCTGCTGGTCCACCCGGCACCGTCGAAACCATCGAGCACGAGCTGCGGCCAGCGATCTACCGGGGCACTCGTGTGCGCGGTGAACACGACGGTACCCGGGGCGTCCAGCCGCCCCCCGATCTCGGTCAAGGGGTTGACCGTGCCGGACGGCACCTGGGTGACCTGCATCCTGTCCTGCACCGAATAGGTCGGCAGGCCGAGGGGATCGGCCTCGGCGAGACCCCACGCTCCCAGGCCGGCCACCAGGAGGGCCGGCGCCGCGAGGGCGGTGACATCGGTCAGCCGTCGCGCGGTGAGATCTGAGGCGGCGGACCTTCGACCTGCGGCCAGAACGATCGCCGCCGCGACGCCGTATCCGATCGCCAGGGCGACGGCGTTCCACCCCGACGCGGCGCGGAACGCCTGTCCGAGGAGGAGCAACACGGCGCTGGGAAGCAGCGTGACGAGGGGTGCGAAGCCCCGCCGCAGCCACTCGAGTCCGATGACGGCCGCGAGCAGCGCCAGTAGCGGCACGAACACAAGCAGATGCCCCTCGGGGCGCGCTGGGAGGGTGGATTCGAGTGTGCGTATCCACCCGTCGACCACGCCGTTCAGGACCGCACGTCCCGAGTCTCCCCATGGGGTACCGGGGAGCGACACCACCACGAGGCCAACGACGGCCCCGCCCATGAAACCGAGCAGCGGACGGACGTGCGCCAGCCGCTCGTGACGGAGCGCGAGATGGTCCATCAGGGCCACCGGTAGCAGCACGGCGACGAGCGGTCCGGCCAGTGCTGAGACAGCGAACACCTCGCTGAATCCCAGGCCGGCGACGAGGGCCGCCAGAACGACGCCGACCCCAGACAACCTCGACGTCATCGCGTCATCACCGCGTTCCACGTTGCCAGCGCCTCGACGGCGGTCGGAGCGCGAACGGTGAGGAGCCCATCGCTACCGCGACTCACCGTGTTCGCGGTCAGATCGAAGGCCACGGTCCGTGCGAACCGACGGCCGGGAACACGCACCTCCCGCCCGGCACCGCCGACGTAGACCAGTAGGCCGTCACCCTGCATCCCGCCGAGCCCTCCGAGGTCGAGACCGATCTTGACGCCGTCCTCCTGACGCACCTCGCAGAGGAGATCCAGTACCTCCCGGATGCCTCTCGCCCCACCGACGACGTCGTGACGCAGCCCGGAGGCGGTGCACAGGCGCGAGGGCCGACCTTTCTCTCCCGCCTCCCAGAGCAGGGAGGCCACGATCTCCACCGCCTCCTCGAATCGCTCCGTCGGCAGCACAGTGGACCGGGTGTCGAGGAGTACCACCATCCACGGTTGAGCCGGGTCCGCGTATTCACGAACCATCAGCTGTCCGGTTCGGGCTGTTGCCTTCCAGTGCAGGTGACGTCGTTCGTCCCCGATCACGTATTCCCGCAGCGCCCGCAGGTCCGTGGATCCACGCATCGACTGCGGCGGGGGCTCGCCCTCGTGGTGGTGGCGAGCCCGGCCGGCCGAGGAGAGCCGGACGGGGTGCCGCTTCGGGTAGACCCTCAGCTCCGTCACCTCGCCGATCTCGCCACGAGCACGAGCGAGGCCGAGCAGGTCCGACCGCTCGATCGACAAAGGCCCCAACGGGATCCGCCCCCTCCGGTCGGTGGGAATCTCGTAGCGGTACCGGGCCGAGCCGCCGGCGGGGAGAGCTCGGACCGAGATCTCGCGGACCTCGTCTCCGATCGTGTCGCAGGCGATGAATGCGGCCTGTCGGACAGCCCCTCCATTACCGACGACGAGCTCGGCGAACGCAGTGCCGCCCCGCTGCACTCGATCCGGGTGAACCGCACGTGCGACCGCAGGTCTGACCCGGGAGAACACGGGTGCGACAGCGACGAGGAACGCGCCCAGTGCGCAGCCACCAAGAGCGCGGAGCAGGGTCATGCCCAGCGCCAGCCCGGTCAGATAGAGCGCCACCGCACACACCAGAACCGCGATGCCCCGACGGGTGGGGCGCATGTCAGCGCGCCGAAGCGATCGGAACCGATGTGGTGGCCAGGACATCAGCCAGAACATCTGTCGTCGAGCGCCGGTTGAGTTCGGCTTCCGGGGTGAGGATCAGGCGATGCTCGAGGACCGGGTACGCCACGGCCTTCACGTCGTCCGGGGTGACGTAGCGACGATTCTCGATCGCTGCCGAGGCTCGAGCTGCCCGGATGAGTGCGACGCTCCCGCGCGGGCTGGCGCCGTAACGGATATCGGGGTGCGAGCGGGTGGCCGACGCGACGCGGACCGCGTACGAGGCGACGTGCGGGTCGATGTGCAGCTGCTGCACGGCGGTGATGATCTGCTGGAGCGTGGCGATGTCGAGGACGGGAGCGAGCAGATCCGGGTCGAGTCCGGTCGCATCCCCCAGCACGATTCGCACCTCCGCGTCGTGATCGGGGTAGCCCACCGACAGCCGCATCATGAAGCGGTCGAGCTGGGCCTCCGGGAGCCGATAGGTGCCCTCGAGCTCGATCGGGTTCTGAGTGGCGACAACCAGGAACGGACGCGGCACCGGGTGTGTCTCGGAGTCGACCGTGACCTTTCGCTCTGCCATCACCTCGAGCAACGCGGACTGGGTCTTGGGCGTGCCTCGGTTGATCTCGTCAGCGAGGACGACGTTGGCGAAGATGCCACCCCGGTGGAACTCGAACCGTCCGCTGCTCTGGTGCCACACCATCGTCCCGGTGATGTCACCGGGCAGCACGTCAGGCGTGAACTGGACGCGCTTCCACTCGCCGCCGATGCTGCGGGCGATACTGCGGGCCAGAGTGGTCTTACCCAGCCCTGGGACGTCCTCCAGCAGCAGGTGTCCCTCCGCGAACAAGGCCACGATCGCCATGCGGACAATCTCGGGCTTGCCTTGGACCACGCGCTGGATGTTGTCGGAAAGCGTCCGATACGCGACACTCAGATCGGGGACGACGTTCACTCTGATCCTTCTCGAATGTAATCTGGAGATGTTCTACGTACTGACTCGCGTGTCGTCCGAATCGCCACGACGAGCTCACCTGTCGGCAGCCCTCGAGGAGCTACTGGCAGCTCGTCTCGGGATCATCGGACTTCGGACCGTCATATTTTGAAAGAACCATGCTGAGATCAGTGATATCGACCTTGCCGCTCTTGTTCACGTCACCACTGTGGCCGGGTCCAGTCTGCCCCCACTGCGATTTGACGGCCTGCACATCGGCGCAGTCGACGCTCCCATCGCCGTTGACGTCCTCAGGCACGGTTTTCGCGATCGCCTGCGTGGTGACAGTGTCGGTGGCGGAAGTCGTCGAGCCGTCGAGCTGGTCCACACGCAAGACGACGGAGTAGGTGGTTCCCGGCTCCAAGCCGGTGACCGGAACAGGCTGACTGGAGTTGACCGCGAATGAGGACCCACCACATCGCCCCGACCAGACAGTACGTTCACCGAACTGGAGCGAGCACCCACCTGAGACACCCGGATCGATCGGCGCATTCTGTGTCAGGGTGACCGACGCTGTCGTCGAACCGGTCGCGCGCGCCGCGATATCGAAGTTCAGGGAACAGCCACCCTTGGAGCTACTGGTCACCGATGCCGCAGGCCCCGTAAGCGTTCGACCACCCACGGATGTAACCGCCTTCACAGTGAGGACGAAAGGCCCGGCACAACGGTCCATCCAGATCTCTTTCATCTCCGTCGCGGTTGTCGTCTTGGTGACCGGAGCTCCGGACTCCCCCGTCACCTGGACCACGTAGTTCTTCAACGTCCCCCCGTTCAGATCCGGCGGACTCCATGCCAGTTCGAGCCATGCCTGTCGCATCCCTTCCGAGCCGTCCTTGGTCAGGCGAAGACCGAGCGGTGCGCCCGGTGGCCCGGACACCGGCGGAGGGGGCGGCAGAGGACCCGGCAGCGGGGGGCCCGGCAGCGGGGGCCCCGAAGGGGCCTGCCCTCCGCCGCTACCCGACGGCCCGGACGTGGCGCCACCACCTCCACCCCCGACCGTCGACGTCACGCCTCCGCCCGACGCCCGCGTGGACAGCACGGGCATCACAGCCGAGATCTCGGGTGGCTGCGCCGAGACAGCGGTGTCGGAGGGCACACCGGTGGCGATGGAGGCGATGGTGCCGTCCTTGGCGACCACATGGGTCTTGGACCCGTTCGAGTCGTCGACGTAGAGCCGCCCGTCGCCGCCACGCATGATGCTCGCCGAGTCGTCACCCGGCGGAAGATCCACGGCACCGAGCGGCCTGCCATCCATCGCGAACGTCAGGAGCCTGTGCCGGGTGAGGTCGATGAGCGCCACCACCCCATCGGCAGCCACTGGCCCCGAGAACGAGCCCTGGCCCAGCTCTACGGTGATCGGGGCTCCGCCGGCCTTGCCCATGAGGACCCCGCTGTCGTCGGCCAGTACCAGGCGCGCCGGGTTCGGCATGACGACGGGCAGACGGTTCTCCGAGTCCCGGTCGGCGATGAGCGTCTCGCCAGGGAGATCGACCCCGAGCCCGACCGGCGAGGCCTTGTCCCGGCTGCCGACGATCTGCACCGCATCGTCCGCCAAGGAGACGAATCCAGCCGCGGCCTGGGCGATCGACAACGCGCCCGGTGTTCCGGCCTGTACTGATACAGCGCAGTCGATACTCGTCGCCCCGGCGGACAACGAGCAGATCTGACCGTCGTCGGTCCGCTGAACCCACAGCGTTCCGTCGTCGGTGTACACCGGCCTCGACACGGGACCGCCCACGGGAATGGTCATCGGGGGCACGCCGAGCCGGACGATCGTCCCGGTGTGCTGATAGACGAGGTACGGCCCACCTACGGTCTCGATACCGACCGGCAGCTCGGTTTGTCCACTGGGGAGGGTCGTCTCGACGGTCAGACTGGATTTCCCGAACACGGTGATGTTCCGCCGGCCGACCAGGAAACCCTGGGTCGCCCCCTGCACCGCGAACGCGGGATCATCGTCCGCCTCGGGCACCGTGACCCGCGCATCCACGGCACGGGTACCGCTGTCCACATGGACGACCGCGTTCTCCGAGCGGTTGAAGACCCAGTGTCCGGCCTGTGCGAAGGCAACCCCGGGGACCGCCGCACCGACAACGACAGAAGCAGCCACGACCAAGCCGACCACGACGGCGACACTCACGACCGCTGCCGGAATCCGCCCCTTCGGAAGTTGCACGAACCCTCACTCGATCGACTCGCGTCCACACGTCAGAGACGTAGTCGCTCGAGGTTCTCCTTGCGTAACAGCCCGAGACGGGCGGATGAGACCGGGGAGTGACACCGAGGAAGGGCGGCCGTCGTCGTTCCCGGGTTATCGTCGTCCCAGTTTCGTTAGCTCCGGACAAGGAGATGTCGTGGGGAACGACGTCGTCGTACCGGCCGGTCCCGCCGGACGCCGGCACCGGCTGCTGATCCTGGCCGTGCTGTGCACGAGCATCCTCGTCGTCTCGATGGACGTCACGATCATCAACGTGGCGCTGCCCGCGCTGGTCACCGACCTGCGCGCCTCGATCACCGAGCTGCAGTGGACCGTCGACGCCTACACCGTCGTCCTGGCCTGCTTCCTGATGCTGGCCGGTGCGACGGCCGACCGGGTCGGGCGCCGCCGCGTCTTCCAGACCGGGCTCGTCCTGTTCGGGATCGGGTCGCTGCTGTGCAGCCTGGCCCCGACGGTCGGCTGGCTGATCGGGGCACGGGTGGTCCAGGCGCTCGGCGGCGCGATGCTCAACCCGGTCGCCATGTCGATCATCACCAACGTCTTCACCGACGTCCGGGAGCGGGCCCGCGCGATCGGGGTGTGGGGCGCGATGGTCGGCATCTCGCTGGGCGTCGGCCCGGTGCTCGGCGGGCTGCTCGTGGACAGCGTCGGCTGGCGGGCGATCTTCTGGGTGAACATCCCCGTCGTGCTGGCGGCCTGGGTCCTGACGGCCCGGCTCGTCCCGGAGTCGCGGGCCGCCCGTCCGCGGCGGGCCGACCCGGTGGGTCAGCTCCTCGTGGTGGCGCTGCTCGGGTCGACGGTGGCGGCGGTGATCGAGGGGCCGCGGCTGGGCTGGTCGTCGGCGGGGGTTCTCGGGCTGGCGGTGCTGGCCGTCGTCGCGCTGGTGTCCCTGGTCGTCTGGGAGCGGCGCCACCCCGAACCGCTGGTGGAACTGCGGTTCTTCCGGAGCGCCCCGTTCGCCTCGGCGACGGTGATCGCGGTCTGCGCGTTCGCCGCGTTCGGCTCGCTGCTGTTCCTGTCCGCGCTCTACCTGCAGGACGTCCGCGGGCTCGGTGCGCTGCAGGCCGGGCTGACCCTGCTGCCGGCCGCCGTCGCCACCACGGTGGTCGCGCCGCTGTCCGGGCGGATGGTCGCCGCCCGCGGGGCACGCCTGCCGCTGGTGCTGGGCGGGAGCGCGATGGTGCTGGTCGCGCTCACCTTCTCCCAGCTCTCCCCGACGACGCCGCTGTGGCTGATCCTGCTCGCGCACGGGGTGTTCGGCTGCGGGTTCGCCCTGCTCAACCCGCCGATCACGAACACCGCGGTGAACGGGATGCCGCCGGAGCGGGCCGGGGTCGCCGCCGCGGTGGCCTCGACGAGCAGGCAGGCCGGGCAGTCGTTCGGCGTCGCGGTCAGCGGGACCGTGGTCGCCACCGCGGCGAGCACCGCCGCCGGGGTCGCGACGGCGTGGGCGGTCGTGACGCCGCTGACGGTGGTGGTCGTGGTGCTCGGCGTGCTGGGGACGACGGCGCGGGCCCGTGCGTCGGCAGCACGGGTCGCGGCGCTGTTCCCCGCGGCCCCGTCCCCCGCCCGCGCGTCCTGAGCGGGGGGCGGCGGCATCCCGCCGATGACCCCGGCCGCGGGCCGTCCGGGGACGGGCCGCGACCGGGTACGGCTCAGACGGCGAAGAGCTGCTCCGGGTCGGCGAAGGCCTTGAACTCCAGCGCGTTGCCCGCGGGGTCGAGGAAGAACATCGTCCACTGCTCCCCCGGCTCGCCCTCGAACCGCACGTAGGGCTCGATGACGAAGTCGGTGCCCGCGGCGGTGAGCCGCTCGGCCAGCGCGCGGAACTCCGGGACGCTCAGGACCAGGCCGAAGTGCGGGACCGGCACGTCGTGGCCGTCGACGGGGTTGGTCCCGGCCACACCGGCGCGCGGGGTGTCCGACGGCTCGCCGACCTGGTGGGTGACGACCTGGTGCCCGGCGACGTTCCAGTCCGTCCAGCGCTCGGCGGAGCGGCCGCGGCCGAAGCCGAGCAGCGTGCCGTAGAACTCCCGGGCCGCCTCGATGTCGTCCACCGGGATCGCCAGGTGGAACGGCGGGCGGACGGACGTGACGATCGCGGGGGTTTCCGTGGTCGGTGCGGACACTGGGGTACCTCTCATCCTTCGGTGTCGCGGCCGGACACGATGGCGTCCAGACGCAGGGGATCCCCGGGCCGGAGCCGGCCGAGGAGGTCGGTGTCGCACCTCGCCTCCCGTGCCGCCCAGAACGCGGAGAGCTCGCCCCGGTCGGCCGACCAGGCCGCGTGCAGGCCCTCCTGGCCGCCGTCGATGTGGGCCAGCACGAGACGGCCGAGCTCGTCGGCGTCGCCGTCGGCCAGTGCCTGCACCATGCCCCGGTGCTCGTCCTGCACGCGCTCGTAGGCGCCGGTGCCGTGCACGTAGAACCGGGAGTAGGGCTCCAGGCGGTGGTAGAGCTGGGAGATCAGCTCGTAGCGCAGCGGCAGCCGGGCGAGCCGGTACATGTCGAGGTGGAAGGCCAGGTTGGTGCGGGACCACTCGGCGGCGCCGGTCCGGGCGACCTGGTCCATGTCGCCGGCCATGCCGTCGAACCGCGCGACGTCGCGCCGGGACACCCGGTCTGCGACGTGCGGGGCGAAGCTCGGCTCGACCATGCGCCGCAGGTCGTAGATCTCGTCGATCTCGGCCAGGTCCAGCTCGGTGACGAAGGTGCCGCGGCCGGCCTCGCTGCGCAGCAGGCCCTCGCCGACCAGGGTGCGCAGCGCCTCCCGCAGCGGGATGCGGCTGACGCCGTAGCGGTCCGCCAGCTCCTCCTGCACCAGCCGGTGGCCGGGCGGGTACACGCCTTCCACGATCGCGCGACGCAGGGCGTCGACCAGCGGATCTTCCGGTGCCATGTGCTCTGTATACGGTGGATACAGCGTGTACGGAAGCCCCTCGGCGCTCGCTTAACAGGAACGACACCGACCGACACACGCCCGTCGCCGGGTGACCCGGATCGCCCGGACATGACCGGGACCGCGCGAACGGCCACGATGTACCGCATGGGCCGACCCGACCACGCCGTCTTCCTCAAACGCTCGTTCTCGAAGATGGACCAGCTCGCGACCCCGTTCCTCACCGGACGGCGACTGTGCCGCCAGCTCGCCGCCGTCGTCCCGCGCGGGACGAACGGCGTCGTCGTCGAGCTCGGCGCCGGACCGGGGGTGCTCGCCGAGCCGATCCGCGAGCGGCTCGGGCCGCACGCGCGCTACCTCGCGATCGAGATCGACTCCGAGCTGGTCGCGCACCTGCGCCGGCACAAGCCGTGGCTGGAGGTCGTGCAGGGCGACGTCGCCGACCTGGACCGGATCCTCGACGAGGCCGGCATCACCGAGGTCGACGCGTTCGTCTCGACCCTGCCGTGGGCGGTGTTCCCGCAGACCCTGCGCCTGCAGGTCATGGGCACGATCGCGCGCCGACTGGTCCCGGGCGGGGTGATGAGCATGATCATCACCTGGATGGCGCTGCCGAACCGGGTGCGGGTACTGCGCGACCTGCTCGACACCCACTTCGACGAGGTCGTGGAGACCGCGACCGAGTGGCGCAACCCGCCGCCCGCCCGCACCTTCCTGTGCCGCCGACCGCTCCCCCAGTTCAACTCCCTCGATGGACAAGACACTCGATCGGCGAGCTAACATGGTCGGGTGACCGCGGAACGGACGATCGTCGCGGGCGGTGGCCCCGGCGGCATGCTGCTCGCCTACCTGCTGGCCCGGGCGGGCCTGCCGGTGACACTGCTCGAACGCCACCGGGACTTCGACCGCGACTTCCGCGGCGACTCCCTGCACCCGTGGACGCTCGAGCTGTTCGACCGGCTCGGGCTCGCCGGACGCCTGCTGGAGCAGCCGCACGTCCCGGCCCGGCGGTTCCGCTTCCGCACCGGTCGCGGGACGGTCACCACCACCGACTACGGCCTGCTCGACACCCCCTACGACTACGTCGCGCTCATGCCGCAGGCCCGGTTCCTCGACGTCCTCGCCGCCGAGGCGGCGACCCTGCCGACCTTCGAGCTGCGCACCGGCGCCGCGGTGAACGGCCTGCTCGGCGCCGGCACCGCCGACGACCCCGTCCGCGGGGTGACCCTGCGGTCCGGGGAGCGGATCGACGCCGGGCTGGTCGTCGCCGCCGACGGCCGGTTCTCCCGCCTGCGCACCCTCGCCGGCCTGACCGCGGAGTCCCAGGGGGCCACCACCGACCTGCTGTGGTTCGCCCTGCCCCGCCACGACGACGACCCGCCCGACGCCGCCGTCGACCTGTTCCTCGGCACCCGCAGCTACGTCGGCCTGCTCGGCGGCGAGGACCGCTGGCAGGTCGGACTGTCGCTGCCCAAGGGCGGCTATCCGGCGCTGCGCGAGGCCGGGGTGGAGCACGTGCGCCGCGAGGTCGCCGGGCTGGTGCCGTGGCTGGCCGGCCGGGTCGGTCTGCTCACCGACCTCAACGACGCCACGCTCCTGTCGGTCGACATCTCCCGGGTCCCGGACTGGCACCGGCCCGGCCTGCTGCTGATCGGCGACGCCGCGCACGTCATCTCCCCCGTCGGCGGCAACGGGATCCTGATGGCCCTGCAGGACGCGCTCGCCGCGGCGAACCACCTGGTGCCCGCGCTGCGGGCGGGCACGGTCGGCACCGCGACGCTCGCCGCGGTCCAGGCCGAGCGGGAGCCCGCGATCGTGTCCGTGCAGAGCCGACAGGTCCGCATCGAGCGGGGCGTCGCACGGGCCCGCGAGCGCGGCCGCACCATCGCCCCTCCCGCGTTCGTCCGGCTGCTGATGCGCCTGCCCGCCGTGCGGCGGCGCTCGGCCCGGGACAACGCCTACGGTCCCGTCCCGGTGCATCCGACGCCGGAGCTGGCACGGGAGCTGGGTCTGGCCCCGGTCCCCGCCTGAGCGTCCGCCGCGGCGGACGTAGCGTCGGCCGCATGAGCACACCCGGCACCGTCCCACCCGTCCTGGCCGCCGCCGTCCCGCTGGCCGTCGTGGAGCGGGAGGGCACGGTGGAGTCGGTGCACCTGGGCACCGTCGCGGTGCACCGCCCCGGCGGCACCGTGACCGGCTCCGGCGACCCGGACGTGGCGTTCCTGCCGCGCTCGGCGCTCAAGCCGGTGCAGGCGGTGGCGATGCTGCAGGCCGGGCTGGACCTCGACGGCGAGCTGCTCGCACTGGCCTGTGCCTCGCACTCCGGCGAGCCCGGCCACGTCGACGGCGTGCGGCGCATCCTCACCGGTGCCGGGCTCGACGAGGCCGACCTGGACAACACCCCGGACCTGCCGCTGGGGCCGGCGGCCGCGGCGGCCGTCCGCGCGGCGGGGTCGGGACCGTCGCCGGTGCTGCAGAACTGCTCGGGCAAGCACGCCGCGATGCTCGCCGCCTGCGTGGCCGCGGGGTGGCCGACGGCCGGCTACCGCGACCCCGCGCACCCGTTGCAGCGGCTGGTCCGGGAGACCGTCGCCGAGCTGACCGGGGTGCCGGTCGACCTCACCACCGTCGACGGCTGCGGCGCCCCGCTGTTCGGCACCACCCCGGCCGGGCTGGCCAGGGCCTTCGCGATGCTGGCGACGGCCGCACCGGACACCCCCGAGGGGCGGGTCGCGGCCGCGGTCCGCGCGCACCCGTGGTGGGTCGGCGGCACGGACCGGCCGGTGACCCGGTTGGCCGGCGCGGTGCCGGGCCTGGTCGTCAAGGACGGAGCCGAGGGTGTGCTGGCGGCCGCGCTGCCCGACGGGCGGGCGTTCGCCGTCACCGTGCTGGACGGGTCGCCGCGGCCGCTGCCGGTCGTCGCCCGCGCCGTGCTGGAGTCCCTCGGCGCCGGGTCCGACGCGCTCACCGCCGCGACCCGCACCGACGTGCTCGGCCACGGCACGCCCGTGGGCGCGGTCCGCGCCGTGGGCTGAGCGGTCCGGTCAGCCGCCGCCGTTCGCGCGCGCGTGGTCCGCGGCCCGCCCGAGGCGGGCGGCGACCGCGTCGAGGTGCTCCACCAGCTCGACCGGCTCGACCACCTCGAAGTCGACGCCGAAGAAGCACAGCCACACCGCCAGCGACTCCAGGGTCCAGGCCCCGGCCGCGAGCTCGCAGCGGTCCCCGCCGAGGTCGGTCACGATCCCCGACGCCGGGGTGACGTGCTCGGCGATCCGCTCCGCCGGGGCGTGGAACACGATCCGCGCCCGGTGCGGGTAGGCACCCGAGGAGATACCGCGCTGGGCGAACGCGGCGAGCCCGCCCTCCGGTTCCGGGCGCGGGACGAAGCGCGGCCCGGCGGGCAGCTTGGGCCGCATCCGGTCGACCCGGAAGGTGCGGCGGTCGTCGCGGCCGGTGTCCCAGGCGACGAGGTACCAGCGGCGCCCGGTGTGCACGAGACCCTCGGGTTCGGCGACCCGGCGGGTCTCGGTCCCGTCCCCCGCGACGTAGTCGAACCGCAGGACCTCGTGGTCGCGGCAGGCGGCGGCCAGTGCGGACAGCACGTCCGCGTCGACGGTCGGGCCGCGCGCGGCGAGCGTGGACGTCGCGGTGCCCAGCGCGGCGACGCGGCGGCGCAGCCGGTTCGGCAGGACCTGTTCCAGCTTGGCCAGGGCCCGGACCGAGGTCTCCTCGATGCCCGAGACCGACCCGCCCGCGGCGGTCCGCAGCCCGACCGCGACGGCGACGGCCTCGTCGTCGTCGAGCAGCAGGGGTGGCAGCGCGGCCCCGGCGCCGAGCCGGTAGCCGCCGGTCACCCCGGGTGTGGAGTGGACCGGGTAGCCGAGGGTGCGGAGCTTGTCGACGTCGCGGCGGACGGTGCGCACGTCGACGTCGAGGCGCTCGGCCAGGGCGGGCCCCGTCCAGTCGCGCGGCACCTGCAGCAGCCCGAGCAGGCGCAGCAGCCGCGCCGATGTCCCCATCACGACGACCAGTGTGCCGCCGATTCCGGTCCGATCCTGTCCTGGATGGCGGCGGGTGGATCGGAGTGGACCGGAACCACGGCATCCGTGGAGATCGTCGGCACCGCCTCCGGTGCGGAGGGACGGCCCCGGCGACGCCGACCAGCCCGCCGGCCGAGCCCGCCCCGGCCCCGCGACGCCGGGAGGGGCCGTCTACGGTCGCCGCCGTGGACACGAGCGAGCGGGTCGGCCGGTACGTGCGGATGGTGGCCCTGGAGGGACAGGGGACCGAGCTGGCAGGCGCGCTGCTCCGCGTCGCCGACGACATGGCCGCCCAGCCCGGCTGCCTCGCCTACGTCGTGAACGCCACCCCGGACGAGCCCGACGTCGTCTGGGTCACCGAGATGTGGTCCGACGCCGCGTCGTCGGAGGCGGCGCTGAGCCGCGACATCGGCGAGAGCGGCCTGGGCGACGTGCTGGCGCTGCTCACCGCCCCGCCGGACTACATCGAGGTCACCCCGCTCGGCGGGCCCGGCCTGGCCGGCCTGCCCGGCTGAGCGCCGGCCCGGCCGGACCGGCTCAGTCGCGCTGCTCGGAGCGCTCCTTGCGGGCACGCAGCGACCCGGCGTGGGCGGTCATCGACGGGTCGTTGCGCGTCTTGATCAGGCTCGCGACGGTGACCACGGCGAGGATCCCCAGGATCACGACCAGGCTGGCCATGGTCGGGATCTCCGGGACGGCCGGGTTGATGTCGACGTGGGCCCAGTGCAGGACCAGCTTCACCCCGATGAAGCCCAGGATGACCGCCAGGCCGGTCGAGAGGTAGACCAGGCGGTCCAGCAGGCCCTTGACCAGGAAGAACAGCGCCCGCAGGCCGAGCAGGGCGAAGGCGTTCGCGGTGAAGACGATGAACGCCTCCTGGGTCACGCCGAACACCGCGGGGATCGAGTCGAGCGCGAACAGCAGGTCGATGCCGCCGATCGAGACCAGCACGATGAACATCGGGGTGGCGACCCGGCGGCCGTCGTCCCGGGTGAACAGCTTCCCGCCGTCGTACTCCTCGGTGACCGGGAAGAGCCTGCGCGCGCCCTTCACGACCATGTTGTCCTCGATGTCGGGGTCCTCGTCCTTGTGCCGGTAGAGCTGCACGGCGGTCCACAGCAGGAGCAGACCGAAGACCAGGAACATGAACGAGAACAGGTTCAGCAGCGTCGCCCCGACCGCGATGAAGATCGCGCGCATGATCAGGGCGAGCACGATGCCGAAGGTCAGCACCTTGTGCTGGTGCTCCTCCGGCACCGCGAACGTCGTCATGATCACGACGAAGACGAACAGGTTGTCGACCGACAGGCTCTTCTCGACGATGTAGCCCGTGAAGTACTGGGTGCCGAAGTCCCAGCCGTGGATCGTCGCGAACACCAGCCCGAACGCGATCGCGACCAGGATGTAGAACACCGACCAGGCGGTGGCCTCCTTGAATCCCACCCGGTGCGGCCGCAGCCAGCCCAGGACGAGGTCGAACGCGAGCAGCGCGATGATCACGCCGATCGTGACGGCCCATTCGAGGCCGCTGATCTCGAGCACCGGGGTCCTCCTGCAGGTCACCACACCGACCACGATGGTCGGTTGCGGAGCGCACCATATCGGGCAGTCGGGACACCGCGCCCGTCCTGAGGCCGGGCGCGGAGTGCGATCAGCCCTTCGGACGCGCCGCGAAGACCCCCTCGGCGGGGAACGCCCCGTTCGCCAGGGCCGTCCGGACGAACGCCCCGCCGAGCTCCCCGAGCCGCGCGGCTCCGTCGGCGCCGAGCGCGGACCACGGGGCGGCGCCGAGGCGATGGGTGTCGTTCTCGATCCGCTTGCGCAGCGCCGTGCCCTCCTCGGTCAGGACCGGTTCGACGGCGTCGTCCCCGGCCGTGTCGGCCGGCTGCAGCAGGCCGCGGTCCGCGAGTCCGGCGACGGCGGCGTTCCACTCGGCGGCCGACCAGCCGCGGCTGCCGCGGGCGAAGGCCACGGTGAACCCGGTGCCCGTCGCGGTCGCGGTGACCAGCGCCTCCAGCCCGGACAGCCCGGCCTCGACCAGCAGCGCGATGTGTCCGTCGCCGCGGTGCTCGCGCAGGATCGACAGCGCGTGCCAGAGGACCAGGTGCGGCGCGGTCGGCCAGGGCACGTCGAGGTGCCCGGCGGCGAGCGGGCGCCCGTCGGGGGTGACGGCCCCGGCCGCGGTCCGGGCCAGCCCGGCGGCCTCGGCCATCTCGGGTGAGGCGACGGCGTCGTCGCCCAGGGTGCGGCACAGCGAGGCGTCGGCGACGGCGAACCGCACGTCGAGCAGGTCCGGTGCGGACACCAGGTCCCACGCCCGCGGGACCGACTTCGCGACCAGGCGCGGGGAGAAGTTGTAGAACGTCGCGGTGACCACCGAGGCGCCGACCGCGCCCATCGGTGCGGCCCGCGGGGCGAAGTAGCTCATCCGGCCCGGCTCCAGCCCGGCGGCGGTGTAGGCCGGTTCGCCCTCGGGGGCGAAGTAGACCTGGGAGTGCAGCGGTTCCAGCCCACGGGCGAGGCGCCCGGCGGCGACGGCGGCGTCGTTCATGCCCGGACGTTAACCCGTTCAGAGCACCCCGGGCAGTACGAGCAGTGCCCAGGCCAGCAGCGGACCGACCAGCACGACCACGCCGGCGTAGGCGAGCATCTGCCGGTAGAAGCGGTCCCGGTCGACGTCGGCGGGCGCGTTGGCGAGCACCAGCGCCCCGTTCGTGGAGAACGGGCTGACGTCGACGACGGTCGCGGCGACCGCGAGCGCCGCCACCATCCCGACCGCGGACACCTCACCCTGCTGCAGGATCGGCAGGGCGAGCGGGATCGCGACGCCGAGGATCGCCACCGAGGACGCGAACGCCGAGAGCACGCCGCCGACGTAGCAGAGCAGCAGCGCCGCGAGCAGCGGTGCGCCGATCCCGCTGATCCCCGAGGAGACAAGGTCGACCGCACCGGCCTCCAGGAGCACGCCGACGTAGGTGACGACACCGCAGATCAGCAGGACGGTGGACCAGGAGATCCTCCCGACGACGTCCGGGCGGCGCGGGGCGACCAGCCGCAGCACGATCGCGACGGCGAGCGCGACGACGCCGACGTCCCAGCCGAACGCGGCGGAGCCGACGGCCATGAGCGCGATGCCGGCCAGCGTGATGCCCTGCTCCAGCCCCACCCGGCCGGCGACCGGGGCCCCGGTCACGGTGCCGGCCGCGGCGCCGCTCCCGGCCCCGGTGCCCCCGGCGGGGGCGGCGTCGGCGTCCGGAGCCTCGACCGGGTCGACCGTGCGCCCGACGAGCGACCGGCCGCCGAGCACCAGGAAGATCACGACGGCGATCACGACGTTGACCACGAGCGGGGTCAGGAACAGCGCGATCGGGTCGCTGGGCAGGCCCACGCCCGCCATCGTCGAGTTCACGAACGCGCCGTAGACGGTGATCGGCGAGAACGCCCCGCCGAGCGCGCCGTGCACGACCATCATGCCCATGAGCAGCAGGTTGATGCCGTAACGCCGGGCGAAGGGCATCGCCAGCGGTGCGACGATCGCGACCGCGAACAACGCCCCGAGCCCCGACAGCCCGCAGGAGATCGCGAAGAACACGAACGGCGCGAGCACCAGCCGTCCGCGGACGGCCCGCATCGCCCAGTGGACCAGCAGGTCGACGGTGCCGTTGGCCGTCGCCAGCGCGAACAGGTAGGTCAGCCCGACGAGCAGCAGGAACAGGTCTCCGGGGAAGCCCGCGAGGACGTCGTCGAGGCTCAGCCCCAGCACGCCGATCCCGACCGCGGTCGCGCCCAGCAACCCCAGTGCGCCGAGGTTGACCGGCATCGTCGTGGCGATCACGAACATGACCACCAGCACGGCGATCGCGATGATCTCGGGCCCCATCGGCCTCGCTCCTCGGTGTCGACCGGCCCGGACGGCGGTGACCGGGCCGGTCGACACCGTGACAGATCACCCACATCGTGAGCAAGCGACCACATCGCGGCGTTCCACAGTCTGGTCAACCATTGACAGTCGACCGTGCACCGGCGCACGGTGCGATCGTCGGCCACAGCGGGGTGGCACGGCGGCGCGGCGTGGAGGGGCACCGGATGGGTCTGTTCGAGACGATGCAGCAGCGCTCCACACCGGTCCGGGCCGGCGTGATCGGTGCGGGCACGTTCGCGACGATGTTCCTGCACCAGGCGGCCCGGGTGCCGAACCTGCAGGTCAGCGCCGTCGTCGACCTCTCGGAGGAGCGCGGCCGCGCCGCGCTGGACACCGCCGGGCTCACCGGGACCCGGGTCGCGACCTCGGTCGACGCGGTGCTCGGGGCCGACGACGTGGACGTCGTCGTCGAGGCGACCGGCTCCCCCGTCGCGGGCGCCGCGCACGCGCTGGGCGCGATCGAGGCCGGGCAGCACGTCGTGATGGTGACCGTCGAGGCCGACGTGCTCGTCGGTCCGGTGCTCGCGGCCCGTGCCGCGGAGCGGGGCGTGGTCTACACGATGGCCTCGGGCGACCAGCCCAGCCTGATCTGCGAGCTGGTGGACTGGGCGCGGACCAACGGCTTCGCTGTCGTCGCCGCCGGGAAGGGGACCAAGTACCTGCCGGAGTACCACCGCTCCACGCCGGAGACGGTGTGGGGGCACTACGGGTTCACCCCCGAGCACGCGGCGGGGTCCGGGCTGAACCCGGTCATGTTCAACTCCTTCCTCGACGGCACGAAGTCCGCGATCGAGATGGCCGCCGTCGCGAACGCGACCGGCCTGCTCCCGCCGGAGGACGGGCTCGCCTTCCCGCCCGCGGGCACCGACGACCTGCAGCGGGTGTGCATCCCGCGCGAGGCGGGCGGGGTGCTGGACCGGACCGGGACGGTGGAGGTCGTGTCGTCGCTGCACCGCGACGGGAGCCCCGTGGACCGGGACCTGCGGTGGGGCGTCTACGTGACGCTGGAGGCGCCGAGCGACTACGTCGCGGGCTGCTTCGCGAACTACGGGCTGCGCACCGACCCCTCGGGCCGCTACACCGCGATGTACCGGCCGTACCACCTCATCGGGCTGGAGCTGGCCCAGAGCGTGTGCGCCGCGGGGGCCCGCGGCGCGGACTCCGGGCTGCCGCGGGGCTGGGTGGCCGACGTCGTCGCCACCGCCAAGCGCGACCTGGTCCCCGGGGACCGGCTCGACGGCGAGGGCGGCTCGACCGTGCACGGGGTGGTCCGCCCGGCCGCCGCGGCCCGGACCGGCGGTTTCCTGCCGATCGGGCTGGCCGACGGTGTCACGCTGCGGCGCGCCGTCGCCGCGGGCGCCCCGGTGACCCGCGACGACGTCGAGCCGGTGACCGGGTCCGGTGTCGCCCACCGGTTGCGGGCGGAGCTGGAGGCCGGGTGACCAGCCCGACGCCGGAGGTCGGGGACCTCGCCGCCCATCCCGGCCTCGGCGACGCGGCGGCCGACCGGGTGCGGGGCCTGATCCTGTCCGGTTCGCTGCGCGACGGTGACCGGCTGGTCGAGCGCGAGCTCGCCGCGCGGCTGGGGATCAGCCGCGGCCCGGTCCGCGACGCGCTGCGCAGGCTCGACGCCGAGGGGCTGGTCGTGCTGCTCCCCCGCCGCGGCGCCCGGGTCGCGACGCTGACCGCCGACGACGCCGAGGAGATCATCGCGCTGCGCGCCGCGACCGAGCCGCTGGCCGTGCGGGCCCTGGCCACGACCGGATCGGCGGAGCACGCCCGGGAGCTCGGCCGGATCGTCGACGACCTGCACGCCGCCTGCGCAGCGCGGGACAGCGCCGCCGCGGTGACCCTGGACTTCGCACTGCACCGCCGGATCCACGAACTCTGCGGACGACGACGCCTGCTGCACACCTGGGAGACGATCTCGGCGCCGCTGCAGCACGTCTTCCGGCTGTCCCGCGACCTCTACGACGACCTGGGCGACATCGGCGACAGCCACCGCTCGCTGCTCGACGACATCACCTCCGGCGACCCGGCCCGCGCCGAGGCCGCCGCGCGGGCCCACGTGACCCGCTTCGGACCGGAGCTGCTGCGGCGGATGCCGCGCGAGGAGGGGGACCAGTGACCGAACCGGACGCATCGACCGGCCCGGGTGCGACGAGGGGGCCGGACGCGGAGACCGCACCGACCATGTCGGCGCAGCGCATCGCCGTCGCCAGCTTCATCGGCACCGCGATCGAGTTCTACGACTTCTACATCTACGGCACCGCCGCGGCCCTGGTCTTCGGCACGCTGTTCTTCCCCGACCTCGACCCCCTGGTCGGCACGCTGGCGGCGTTCGCGACCTTCGGCGTCGGGTTCGTCGCACGCCCGGTCGGCGCGGTCGCCTTCGGGCACTTCGGCGACCGGGTCGGTCGCAAGGCGACCCTGGTGGTCTCGCTGCTGACGATGGGCGTCGGCACCGTCGCGATCGGACTGCTGCCGACGTACTCGACGATCGGGATCGCCGCGCCGGTACTGCTGGTGCTGTGCCGGTTCCTGCAGGGCTTCGGGCTCGGCGGCGAGTGGGGCGGTGCGGTCCTGATGGCGACCGAGCACGCGCCCGAGGGACGTCGCGGGCTCTATTCGAGCTTCCCGCAGGTCGGCCCGGCGGTCGGGTTCATCATCGCGAGCGGGGCGTTCCTCGCGCTCTCCGCCGCCCTGACCGACGCCCAGTTCGCCGCCTGGGGCTGGCGGGTGCCGTTCCTGGCCAGCGCGGTCCTGGTGGTCGTCGGGCTCTACATCCGGCTGCGGATCGCCGAGACCCCGGTGTTCGAGAAGGCGATGCGCGAGCAGGAGCGTGAGAAGGCGCCGGTCGCCGAGGTGGTGCGCCGCCAGCCCCGGTCGCTGCTCCTCGCGACCGGCGGAATGATCATCACCCACACGATCTTCTACACGGTCACCACGTTCAGCCTGTCCTACGGCACCTCCGAGCTCGGTCTGTCCCGCACGACACTGCTGGTCGCGGCCATGGTCGCGGCCGCGGTGATGGGCGTGGCGACCCCGGTCCTCGCGGTGCTCTCGGACCGGGTCGGACGGCGCCGGGTGTGTCTGTGGGCCTGCATCCTGGCGGTGCTGTGGGCGTTCCCGCTGTTCTGGCTGCTCGGGACCGGTGACGGGGTCCTCATCGCCGTCGGCTTCTCGGTCGCGATGATCGCCTTCGCCGGTGTGTTCGCCCCGATGGGCGCGTTCCTGCCGGAGCTGTTCGCGACGCGCTACCGCTACACCGGCGCGTCGATCGGCTACAACGCCTCCAGCATCGTCGGCGGCGGCATCACGCCACTGCTCGCGACGAGCCTGGTCGCCACGACCGGCGCGTCCTGGCCGGTGTCGCTGCTGATCGCCGGACTGGCCGCCGTGTCGGGCCTGTGCGTGTGGGGCCTGCACGAGACCCGCACCGCCGACCTGACCGACGCCGGGGCGTTCACCCGCTGACCCACCGCACCACCCCGCGGCCCACCGGCACCGGCACCGACACGGGCACGGGCACGGGCACGGGCACGGGCACGGGCACGGGCACGGGCACCACGATCGCGAACCGCCCGACGGATTCCGCCGTGGTGGGCCGGCCGGACTGCTACCGCTTCCCCATGCAGCGCGATACGGACCACGCCACCGCAGGTGGCGGACCCGACCGGGGCCGGCGGGGTGCCTCTGTTCCGCGAACTCGCTTACCGGGTGAGCGAGTTCGCGGAACAGGGTCCCCGGATCCGTCCGACAGCGGGACACCGTCAGAGCCTGACGCCATCTCCGACTCCGGCTCCGACGTCGGCTGCGGTTCCGGCCCCGGCTCCGATTCCGGCTCCGGCTCCGGCTCCGGCTCCGGCTCCGGGGCGGATCGTCCGGGTGCGGAGGACGATCCGGCCCGGGCGCCGGGTGGGGAGGTCCGAGGAATTCGCTTACCCGGTAAGCGAGTTCGTCCGAACCGCCCTCCGGGGAGTCGGAGCACCGACCGCGTCAGGCCGCCGGAGTCCGACGGAACGACCGGGGACCCCGAGGACACCGATCGGGAGGACCCCGATCATCGGGACACCGGCCGGCAGGTCACCGGGCGCGACGCACGTGCGAGGCAGGTCGAGGAGGGGGACGCACGTGCGAGGCAGGTGGAGGAGGACCGGCGGGTCCGGGACGAGACCGCGGAGGAACTCGGACCGCTCCTCGCCCGGGCCGAGCTGCTCGGCTTCTACCGGATCCGGTCGGTTGCCGGGCGCTTCGGACTGACGGTGCACGAGTACACGGTGCTCGCCGAGCTGCTGCTGGGCCGGCGGGCCATGACGGGCGCCGAGGTCGCGGAGACCGTCGGGCTCGCCACCGGGGGTACCGCCCGGCTGCTCGCACGGCTGGAGGAGCGCGATCTGATCGAGCGAGAGCCGGATCCCGAGGACGGTCGACGGCTGCTCGTCCTCGCGACCGCGCGGGCCCACGAGATCCTCTGGGAGGACGTGACCGACACCGGAGCCCGGCGGATCGTGACCGGTGTCCCCACGGAGTGGGTCGACTGGTTCCGCCCGGTGGCCGGGCGCCTGCTCGACGTCGGTGTGCGCCGGGTCCAGGAGATGCGGGACCGCGAGTACCGGGACCGGGTCCGACGGCGTCGACGGCGGGCGGCAGAAACCTGAGGAACGCGCGGCACCTCCCGCCGAGGCGGGGCGGGCCCGCCGGCCGAGGCTCAGTCCGGGCGTGCCCACCCCGTGCTCCGCTGCACCGCGCGGCGCCAGTTGTCGTGCTCGCGGCGGCGCAGGCCGGGGTCCATCGTCGGCTCCCAGGCGGCCGCCCGGTGCCAGTTGCGGCGCAGTACCTCCGGGTCCGGCCAGTAACCGACGGCCAGGCCGGCCGCGTACGCCGCGCCGAGCGACACCGCCTCCGAACCCAGGGGGCGTTCCACCGTGAGGTCCAGGACATCGGCGACGCACTGCATGAGCAGGTGGTTCGCGGTCATGCCGCCGTCGACCTTCAGGCGGGTGACGGGCAGGCCGGAGTCGGCGTTCATCGCGTCGAGCACCTCACGGGTCTGCCACGCGGTCGCCTCCAGTACCGCGCGGGCGAGGTGGCCGCGGTGGATGTAGGAGGTCAGGCCGACGATCACGCCGCGGGCGTCGGGGTACCAGTGCGGGGCGTAGAGACCGGAGAAGGCGGGGACGACATAGCAGCCGCCGTTGTCCGGGACGGTCAGTGCGAGCGTCTCGATCCGGGCCGCCGTGGAGATCATGCCCAGCGCGTCGCGGAACCACTGCACCAGCGAGCCGGTCATCGCGATCGAGCCCTCGAGCGCGTAGACCGGCCGGTCCCCGAACAGGTAGCCGACGGTCGGGATCAGGCCGGCCTCGGACCCGGCGATGCGGGAGCCGGTGTTCTTCAGCAGGAACGCACCCGTGCCGTAGGTGCACTTCGCCTCGCCGGGCGCGAAGCAGGTCTGGCCGACCAGCGCCGCCTGCTGGTCGCCGAGGGCACCGGCGACCGGCACACCGTCCAGCAGACCGGAGCACCGGCCGTAGACGCGGGCGTTCGGCACGATGGTCGGCAGCATCCCCCGCGGCACCCGCAGCGCCGAACACAGCGCGTCGGACCACTCCAGCGTGCGCAGGTCCATCAGCATCGTGCGGCTGGCGTTGGTGACGTCGGTGACGTGCACGCCGCCGTCGGGGCCGCCGGTGAGGTTCCAGATCAGCCAGGACTCCATCGTCCCGAACAGGACCTCGCCGCGTTCGGCGCCGTCGCGCGCACCCGGCACGTGGTCGAGCAGCCACTGCAGCCGCGGTCCCGCGAAGTACGTCGCCGGGCCGAGCCCGCTGACCCGGGCCCAGCGGGCGGCGTCGGCGTCAGCGGCGAGACCGGCGACGATGTCGGTGGTCCGGGTGTCCTGCCAGGTGATCGCCCGCGCGAGCGGGACCCCGGTGCGGCGGTTCCAGACGACCGTCGTCTCGCGCTGGTTCGCGATCCCGAGCGCGACCACGTTCTGCGGCCCCAGGCCGGCGCGGCGCAGCGCGGCGGGCACGACCCGGGTCACGGCGCGCCAGATCTCCGAGGCGTCGTGCTCGGCGCGGCCCGGGCTCGGGAAGTGCTGCCGGTGCTCCCGCTGGGCGACCGCGACCATCCGGCCCGAGCGGGTGAACAGCAGGCAGCGCGTCGACGTCGTCCCCTGGTCGATCGCGGCGACCACCCGCTCCCCCGGCGACAGGCCGCTCACGTCAGTCCCTCCAGTCCGTCGGCGATCTCGGCGGCCGCGGCGACGAGCTCGACGACGACCTCCGGGCGAGCGCGGCCGTCCGCGGCGAACAGCTCCTCGACCGGGGCGCCGATCCCCAGCGCCGCAACGGTCAGCCCGCCCCCGCTGCGGACCGGCACCGCGAGCCCGCCGGCGCCCGGCTCCCAGCCGCCGGCGTCGGCCGCCCAGCCGCGCCGCCGCGTCGCCGTGATCTCCCGGGTCAGCGCCGCCGGGTCGGTCACGGTCGCCCGCGTGTAGGTCTCCAGCGGCTCGACCGCCCGCACCGACGCCGGCGCGAAGGCCAGCAGGCACCGCCCCCACGCCGTCGCGTGCAACGGCTGGGTGGTGTTGGTCCGCAGCCGCTGCGGTGTGTCGTCCGGCCGGAACACGTGGTGCACCAGGTCGACCCCGGCCCCGTCGGCGGACGGCACTCCCAGGTACACCGCGCAGCCGGTGCCCGCCGCCAGCGCGTCGGCCCAGTTCATCGCCCGGGCGCGCAGGTCGTGCCGGTCCCACGGGGTGCCCAGCCGCCCCAGCCCCTCGCCCAGCAGGTAGCGGCCCGACGACGACTCCTGCGCCACCAGCCCCTCCTCGCGGAGGGTGCGCAGCAGCCCGTGGGCGGTCGGGCGCGGCAGGTCCAGGGCCGCCGCCAGCTCGGCCAGCGCCAGCGGGCGCCCCGCACCGCCGAGCAGCCGCAGCAGCGCCGCCGCCCGCTCCACCGACTGGATCGCCCGTGCCACGCAGCGATCGTAGGCCGTCCGGACGTTCCCGGGACTGGATCATGGACCGATCGACCCGCAACGTTCGGCATCGTCGAACGATCCTCGTTGCCCACGACCGCGAGCACTCCTAGCGTCCCACGTCACACAGCGGGGCCGCCCGGTCCCGTGAGGGGGACTCACCAGGAGGGGGTTCGATGACGAGCTCCGAGAACACCGCGGCCGATCCCGCACCCGCGGAACGGACCACACGGGCGACCCCGTCGGCCGCCCCGACGGCGCCGTCGCTGATCGGCGAGCTGAGCGCCGAGTTCGCCGGGACGATGATCCTGATCCTGTTCGGCGTCGGCGTCGTCGCGCAGGTCGTCACCACCCCCGACGGCTCGAACGGCGCCTACGACTCGATCGCCTGGGCCTGGGGCTTCGGCGTGATGCTGGGCGTCTACGTGGCGGGCCGGATCTCCGGCGCCCACCTGAACCCGGCCGTCACGCTGGCCTTCGCCGTCTACGAGGGCTTCCCGTGGCGGAAGGTCGCGCCGTTCGTGCTGGCCCAGACCCTCGGCGCGTTCGTCGCCGCGCTGATCGTCCGGTTCGTCTACGCCGACTTCATCCGCTCGGTCGACCCGAACCTGACCGACACCCAGGGCATCTTCTCGACCTCTCCGGGCGACCCGACGACGATCACGACGGCGTTCTTCGACCAGGTCGTCGGCACCGCGATCCTGGTGTTCGTGATCTTCGCGCTGGTCCACCCGCGCAACAAGGGCCCGCTGTCCAACATGGCGCCGTTCATGATCGGCATCCTGGTCGTGGGCATCGGCATGGCCTGGGGCGCGAACGCCGGCTACGCCATCAACCCGGCCCGCGACTTCGGCCCCCGCCTGGCATCGTGGATCACCGGGTACGAGACCGCGTGGGTCACCGGCGACGGCACGCCGTACTGGTGGCTGCCGATCGTCGCGCCGCTGATCGGCGCCCTCGTCGGCGGCGGCCTGTTCAAGCTGCTGATCGACCGCTACATCCCCGCCGAGGACGCACCGCAGGAGGTCGGGCGGGCCTGACCCGGCCGAACGCCGTCCCCACCGCACCCACGCCCCGATCCCCGCAAGAAGGAGAGCTCAATGGCCGAGTTCGTCGGCGCCGTCGACCAGGGCACCACCTCCAGCCGCTTCATGATCTTCGACCACAGCGGCAACGAGGTGGGTCGCCACCAGCTGGAGCACGAGCAGATCCTGCCGCAGGCCGGCTGGGTCGAGCACGACCCGATCGAGATCGTCGAGCGCACCAACACCTGCCTGCAGCAGGCGCTCACCAAGACCGGACTGTCCGCGTCCGACCTGGTCGCGCTGGGCATCACCAACCAGCGTGAGACCACCGTCGTGTGGAACCGCCGCACCGGGCGCCCGTACTACAACGCGATCGTCTGGCAGGACACCCGCACCGACCGGATCGCGACCGCGCTCGACCGCGACGGCCGCGGCGACGTCATCCGTCGCAAGGCCGGCCTCCCGCCCGCCACCTACTTCTCCGGCGGCAAGATCCAGTGGATCCTGGAGAACGTCGACGGCGTCCGCGAGGCCGCGGAGAACGGCGACGCGGTCTTCGGCAACACCGACACCTGGGTCATCTGGAACCTCACCGGCGGCACCCACGGCGGGCTGCACGTCACCGACGTGACCAACGCCAGCCGCACCATGCTGATGGACCTCGAGACCCTCGACTGGGACGACGAGCTGCTCGGCTTCTTCGGCATCCCGCGGCAGATGCTGCCGGAGATCAAGCCGTCGTCGTCGGCGACCGCGTTCGGGACGACCCTCGGAGGGGGCCCGCTCGGTGGCGAGGTCCCCATCACCGGTGACCTGGGCGACCAGCAGGCCGCGACCGTCGGCCAGGTCTGCTTCGCCCCCGGCGAGGCCAAGAACACCTACGGCACCGGCAACTTCATGCTGCTGAACACCGGCACCGAGCTGGTCCGCTCGGAGTCCGGGCTGCTCACCACGATGTGCTACCAGTTCGAGGGCGAGCGTCCGGTCTACGCGCTGGAGGGCTCCATCGCGGTCACCGGCTCGGCCGTGCAGTGGCTGCGCGACCAGCTCGGCATCATCTCCGGCGCCTCGCAGTCGGAGTCGCTGGCCCGCCAGGTCGAGGACAACGGCGGCGTGTACTTCGTCCCGGCGTTCTCCGGCCTGTTCGCGCCGTACTGGCGTTCCGACGCCCGCGGCGCGATCGTCGGCCTGTCCCGGTTCAACACCAACGCGCACCTGGCGCGGGCCACGCTGGAGGCGATCTGCTACCAGTCCCGCGACGTCAGCGACGCCATGACCAAGGACTCCGGGGTGACCCTGGAGACGCTGAAGGTCGACGGCGGCGTCACCCAGAACGAGCTGTGCATGCAGATCCAGGCCGACGTGCTGGGTGTTCCGGTCTCGCGGCCCGTCGTCGCCGAGACCACCGCGCTCGGTGCGGCCTACGCGGCCGGGCTGGCCGTCGGGTTCTGGAAGAACACCGACGAGCTGCGGGAGAACTGGAACGAGGCCCGGCGCTGGGAGCCGACCTGGTCGCAGGAGCAGCGCGACGAGGGCTACGGCCGGTGGAAGAAGGCCGTCGAGCGGACCCTGGACTGGGTCGACGTCGAGTAGGACCACCCGCCCGGTGTCGCCCTCACCACACGTGGGGGCGACACCGGGCACACCCGCGATCGGACGGGTTTTCAGCGGGTAGTCCCCCGGCGGGACAGCACGAGCACGAACCACTCAGGAAGGTCTGATCATGAAATCGGTGGCGCTCTCCCCGGAGGCCCGTACCACGGCGCTGCAGGCGATGGGCGACCGCGAACTGGACGTGCTGGTCGTCGGCGGTGGCGTCGTCGGCGCCGGTGCCGCCCTCGACGCGGCCACCCGTGGTCTGTCGACCGGGCTGGTCGAGGCCCGCGACTTCGCGTCCGGTACGTCGAGCCGTTCCTCCAAGCTCATCCACGGCGGCCTGCGCTACCTGGAGATGCTCGACTTCCGCCTGGTGGCCGAGGCACTCCAGGAGCGGGGGCTGCTGATCCAGACCCTCGCGCCGCACCTGGTCCGCCCGGTGCCGTTCGTCTACCCGCTCAAGCACCACGTGTGGGAGCGCTTCTACGCCGGTGCCGGCGTCGCGCTCTACGACTCGCTCGGGCTGCTGTCCGGCCGCGCCCGCGGCCTGCCGCACCACCGGCACCTCACCCGTCGCGGCGCCCGCAAGGTCGTGCCGTCGCTGCGCAAGGACGCCCTGGTCGGGGCCCTGGAGTACTACGACGCCCAGGTCGACGACGCCCGCCACACCATGGAGATCGCCCGCACCGCGGCCGCCTACGGCGCGCACGTGGCGACCCGCGCCCGCGTCGTCGGACTGCTGAAGGACTCCGGCCGCGTGATCGGCGCGACCGTGCAGGACCTGGAGTCCGGGGACCGGTTCGACGTCCGCGCCAAGGAGGTCATCAACGCCACCGGGGTGTGGACCGACGACACCCAGGGCCTCGCCGGCGAGCGCGGCCAGTTCAAGGTGCGCGCGTCCAAGGGCATCCACCTGGTCGTCCCCCGCGACCGGATCCGCGGCGACGCCGGGCTGATCCTGCGCACCGAGAAGTCGGTGCTGTTCGTCATCCCGTGGGGCCGGCACTGGATCATCGGCACCACCGACACCGACTGGGACCTGGACAAGGCGCACCCGGCGGCGAGCGCGGCCGACATCGAGTACCTGCTCGCGCACGTCAACGAGGTGCTCGAGCAGCCGCTGACCCACGAGGACGTCGAGGGCGTCTACGCCGGTCTGCGCCCGCTGCTGCACGGCGAGTCCGAGGCGACCTCGAAGCTGTCCCGCGAGCACGCCGTCGCCACGCCGGTGCCCGGTCTGGTCGTCGTGGCCGGGGGCAAGTACACGACCTACCGCGTGATGGCCAAGGACGCCGTCGACGCCGCCGTGCACTCGCTCGACGCGAAGGTGCCCGCCTCCTGCACCGAGAAGGTCCCGCTGCTCGGCGCCGAGGGCTTCACGGCGCTGCGCAACTCGACCCACCAGCTCGCCGCGCGCAGCGGGCTGCACCCGGTGCGGATCGAGCACCTGCTCGGCCGGTACGGCTCGCTGATCGACGAGGTCCTCGATCTGCTGATCGCCGACCCGACCCTGGCCGAGCCGCTCACCGGCGCCGAGGACTACCTGCGGGCCGAGGTCGTCTACGGCGCCTCGCACGAGGGGGCGCGGCACCTGGAGGACATCCTCGCCCGCCGCACCCGGATCTCGATCGAGACCTTCGACCGGGGCGTGGGTGCCGCCGAGGAGACCGCGACGCTGGTCGCCCCGGTGCTGGGCTGGAGCGACGAGCAGATCGCCCGCGAGGTCGACCACTACGTCAAGCGGGTCGAGGCCGAGCGGGAGAGCCAGAAGATGCCCGACGACGCCACCGCCGACGCCGCCCGCCTCGGCGCGCCGGACGTGGTGCCGGTCAGCGGCTGAGCGCCGCCGCCATCCCGTGAGCGAACCCGAGCGGACCCCGGACGGGCGGTACATCGTCGTCCGGGGCCGCCGGTGGCGCGCCACCGACCCGACGATCCCCGACGACGTGCGGTCCGCGCTGCAGCAGCACCTCGGGAACGCCCGCGCCGAGGTCGGGGCCGGCAGGCGGACCGGCGACGACGAGCGCGTCGCCGCCGCCCGGACACGGGTGTCCGCGGCCAAGCACGGCCTCGGCGAGCGCGGCACCCCCTGGTGGGAGCTGGACGACGACGCCCGCCGGGAGCGCTGGGAGACCGCGCTGCACGACCTCGGCGACCGCCCCGCCGGCAGTTCCTGATCGAGGACCGGATCCGTCCGCGATCGGTCCTATCGTCGTTCCCGTCGGACCGGGACGGCCCCGGTCCGCGGACCCCGAGAGGCGGCCCCGGAGATGAACGCCACCGACGAGAAGCAGGCCCTGACCGGCGAGCGTGCCGAGCTGATCGCCACCCTGGAGCGGCACCGCGGCTTCCTGCTGCAGACCGCCGACGGGCTGACCGAGGAGCAGGCGCGCACCCGCAGCACGGTGAGTGCGCTGACGATCGCCTCGCTGCTCAAGCACGTCGCGGACACCGAGGAGCAGTGGTTCCGCTTCGCCGTCGAGGGTGCCGCCGCGTTCGGTGACGTCGAGGTCTACAACGACTCCGTCGACTGGGACGCCGTCGACGCCGAGGCCGGCGCGAACGGCGGTGACTGGTCCGCCTCCGGCGAGGAGTGGGTGGACACCCGGTTCGTCCTGGCCGACCACGAGACCCTGGAGTACCTGCGGGCCCGGGTCGAGCAGGTCGCCGCGCGCACCGAGGAGGTGCTGCGGACCGCGGACCTGGACTCCTCGCACGCCCTGCCGGTCGCGCCGTGGTTCGAGCCGAACACGTCCTGGTCGGTCCGCCGGGTCGCGATCCACATGCTCGCCGAGACCAGCCAGCACGCCGGGCACGCCGACGTCATCCGCGAGGCGATCGACGGCGCGCGGACGATGGGCTGAGCCGGGCGAACGGCGCCGCACGGATCCCGGGCGGGTTCGACGCGGTCGTGCCGACCCGCCCACCACCGGTTCCGCGGCGACCGCCACGGGCCACACGGTCGCCGCCCAGGGCGGCCCCGGACGGCCGCGGGGCCGGGGTTACGTTGCGGCGGTGGCGGACCAGGTGAGCATCGCAGACATCGAGACGGCGGCGGAGCGGATCGCCGGGGGCGTGGTGCGCACCCCGACCGTCCCCTCCCCCGGGCTGTCCGCGGCCCTCGGCGCGCCCGTGCTGCTCAAGCTGGAGCACCTGCAGCGGGCCGGGTCGTTCAAGCCGCGCGGGGTGCTGGCCAAGCTCGCGTCGCTGACCGGCGCCGAGCGCGCCGCGGGCGTCGTCGCGGTGTCGGGCGGCAACCACGGGCTCGCCGTCGCCGAGGTCGCGGGCGCCGCGGGGGTGGACGCGGTCGTCGTCATGCCGCGCACCGCGCCGGCCCGGTCGGTCGCCGCGGCCCGCGCCGCCGGTGCCGAGGTACGGCTCACCTCCGACATCGCGGCCGCGTTCGCGCAGGCCGGGGACCTGCAGCGGGCCGGGCGGACGCTGGTGCACCCGTTCGACGACCCGGTGATCGTCGCCGCGCAGGGCACCGTGGGGCTGGAGCTGGCCCGCGACGCCGTCGCTCTCGGCGAGCCGCCGACCGACGTGCTGGTCTCCATCGGCGGCGGGGCGCTGATCTCCGGGGTCGCCACCGCGGTCCACGCGCTGCTGCCCGGCACCCGGGTGTGGGGTGTGGAGACCGTCGGCGGCGAGGCGATGTCCGCCGCCCTGGCCGCGGGCGGCCCGACGCCCGTCACGATCTCGTCGGCGATCACCACGTTGTCCGCGCCGTCGGCGTCGCAGCTGACCTACGACCACGTCCGTGCCCTGGTGCACGAGGTCCTCGTCGTCGACGACGCCGAGGCCTGCCGCGGCACCCTCACCCTCGCCGAGCACGCCGGGATCTGGGCCGAGCCGGCCGCGGGCTGCCTGGTCCCGGCCGCCCGCCGGATCGTGCAGCGGCACCCGGACGCCCGGCTCGCCCTGGTGGTCTGCGGCGCCAACGCCGACGTCGCCGACGTGGTCCGCGCCGCGGCGCAGCCGTGATCACCGGTTGTGGCGCGCGGCGTCCGCGAGGCGGGCGTGATGCTCCGCAACCGGTGCTCGCCGCGGGATGACCGTGTGCGGCCGGGGCGTTGGCCCGGGTGTGGAGCGGACCGGGGTCGTGGTGATCGGCGCGGGCCAGGCGGGCCTGTCGGCGGCGGCCGGGCTGCGGCGCGGCGGGCTGGAGCCGGGCCCCGGGTTCGTCGTGCTCGACGGCGAGGACGGCCCCGGCGGCGCGTGGCGGCACCGCTGGCCGACGCTGCGGATGCGCACGGTGAACGGCATCCACGACGTCGCCGGGGTCCGCTCCGGGTTCGACGACCCCGGCGCCGACCCGGACCTCCCCGCGCGCGACGCCGTCCCGGCCTACTTCGGGCGCATCGAACGCGAGCTGGACCTGCGGGTCGTTCGCCCGGTGCACGTCCACAAGGTGTCCGACACCGGCGGGTCGCCGGACGCCGACGCCGGCGGGCCGCAGGCCGTCGGCACCGGCGGGTCGCTGACCGTCGACACCGACCGCGGCACCTGGGTCGCCGACCACCTGATCAACGCCACCGGCACCTGGACCCGCCCGTTCGTCCCCGCCTACCCGGGCCTCGCGACGTTCCGCGGCACGAGCCTGCACGCCCGTGGGTACCCGGGTCCCGAGGCCATGGCCGGCCGGCGGGTCGTCGTGGTCGGCGGCGGGATCACCGCGGTGCAGCTGCTGCTGGAGATCGCCCCGTACGCCGCCGCGACGACCTGGGTCACCCGCCGGGAGCCCGAGTGGCACAGCACGCCGTTCGGGCCCGAGCAGGGGCGCGCCGCCGTCGCCCGGGTCGAGGAGCGGGTCCGGGCCGGGCTGCCGCCGCGCAGCGTCGTCGGCGTGACCGGGCTGGGGCTCACGCCCGGGGTGCGGGCCGGGATCGCGAGCGGGGTGCTGGCGCGCAGGCCGATGTTCACCCGGGTCGTGCCGGACGGGGTGGAGTGGTCCGACGGCACCCGCGAGCCCGCGGACGTGCTGCTGTGGGCGACCGGCTGGCGGCCCGCGCTGGGCCACCTCGCCCCGCTGCGGCTGCGCGGACCGGGCGGCGGGATCGTGATGGGCGGGCCGCGCGACACCGGCGTCGTCGCCGACCCGCGGGTGCACCTGGTCGGCTACGGCCCCTCGGCGAGCACGATCGGCGCCGACCGGGCCGGTCGCGCCGCGGCGCGCGCGGTCCTGGAGCGGCTACCGGTCGCGGCCGGCGCCTGAGTCGGCGGCCTCCCGGCCGAGCAGCCGGTACTCGCGGATCACCATCACGATGATCGCGAGGTCGAGCGCGGCGAGGAACGGCAGCACGACGGAGTGCGTGTGCCAGGCGTGGACCAGCTCGTACACGACGAACACCGCCAGGATCACCACCGCGGGCGGGTAGGCGGGTCGCCAGCGGGTCAGCAGCGCCGCGACCAGGCCGAGCTTGAGCACGCCGTGCAGCCCGAGGTAGACGATGACGAAGGTGCGGTCCCCGCCGGCGAAGCGGTCGACGCCCTCGGTCAGGTGCCGGGCCAGGGTGCCGTCCGGCGGACCGATCAGGTCGCGGGCGAGGATCTGCGCGACGACCCGGTGCAGCCAGTCCCCCGACACCAGCACCAGCGCGACGGCGCCCAGCAGCTCCGCCGCCCCGTCGATGCCCTTCACGACCAGGGCGACGCGGAACAGCTGCTCGGTCCGGCGGGCCGAGGTCGTCGTCGCCGTCGGTCCGGCGGTCACCGGGTGATCCCGGTGTGGCCGAGGGAGTAGCGGCCGGGCTGCGGCCACACGCACAGCCCGTGCGGGCCGTCACCGACCGGGATCCGCCGGATCAGGTGCCCGTCGTCGGTGGAGAGCACGTACACCTCCCGGTCGTAGCGCCCGGACAACCACAGGGTCCGGCCGTCGGCCGAGACGTTACCCATGTCGGGACTCGCCTTCCCGGGGATCCGCCAGAGCGCCTTCGTCGCCCCGGTGCGGGAGTCCAGCACCGAGACGCTGCCGTCGTGCCGGTTGGTGACGTAGAGGTCGCGGGCGTCGCGGGAGAGGTAGAGCCCGTGCGCGCCGGCGCCGGTCGGGATCTCGCGCAGCACGCGGGTGGCGGCGCCGTCGAGCACCCAGACGCCGTTCTCCTCGGAGTCGGCGATGTAGAACACCGAGCCGTCCGGGGCGAGCTTGATGTCCTGCGGGCCCATCATGGTGTGCCGCACCGGCATGTCGACCATCCGCAGCAGCCGTCGTCCCGGGATGTCGACGACGGCGACGCGGCCGGCGAACTCGCAGGTGAACACCGCGGTCCGGCCGTCGGGGGTGAAGTCGGCGTGGTCGATGCCCGCGCAGTCGGGGGTCGGGATCTCGGCCCGGCGGGCCCAGGTGTGCGGGTCGTAGAGAACCAGCTCCCGGCGGGCCTCCGCGACCGAGATCGCCGAGGCCCCGTCCGGGGTGAAGTACATGTTGTACGGGTCCTCGACCGGGATGTTCCGCCCCGGCAGCCCGGTGCGCGGGTCGAACGGGGTGATCTTGTTCGTGGTGTCGTCGGTGGCGTAGAGGGTCTGCATGTCCCACGCCGGGACGACGTGCTGCAGCTCCCCGCCGAGGCGGTAGGTGCCGACCGTGGCGAAGGTCCCCGGGTCGATCACCCGGACCTCCCCCGACTTCGTGTGCGGGACGTAGACCAGCGGCTTCGCCGCACGGGCGGCGTCGGAGAGCATGTTCGCGCCGGCGGCGGCGTCGACGTTGCCGGGGTCGGCCACGGGGGGCATGCCGGGCAGCCCGGCCTGCGCCGGCGCGGCCTGCGCGGCCGACGGGGCCGGGGACGCCTCGGGGGTCGTGGGCGCGGGGCCGGAGCAGCCCGCCGCGAGCGCGGCGAGGGCCAGCAGGACGTACAGCGGGCGGCGCACGGGGTCCCTCCGGGGTGGGCGGGTCATGCCGGGGCCAGCAGGCGGGTCGCGGTGACCGCGCGCAGGCCGCGGGCGTCGAGGTCGTCGAGGACGGCGGGCAGCGCGGCGAGCGTGCCGGGGTGGCCCAGGTGCATGCTCACGACGCTGCCGGGCCCGGCCGTCCGCACCCGGGCGGCGACGGCGGCCGGTCCGGGGTCGGCGAAATCGCGGGAGTCGACGTCGTAGGACAGGGTCACCGGGTAGCCCGCGTCGGCGGCGAGGCGGCGCAGCAGCGGGGTCGCGTGCTGGGCCTGCGAGGGCCGGAAGAACGCCCCGGGCCCGCCGGTGGCCGCCGCGATCACGTCCCGGCAGCGCTCGATCTCGACGCGGGCGGCGGCCTCGCCGAGGCCGTTGACGTCGCCGTGGGACCAGGTGTGGTTGCCGATCTCGTGGCCGAGCCCGGTGACGATCCGGGCGGCGTCCGGGCTGTCGGCGAGCCAGGTCCCGACGGCGAGCACGGTCACCGCGGCGCCCCGGTCGTGCAGCAGCGTGAGCACCCGGCGGGCCAGGTCGACCTCGCCGGCGCCGTGGAAGGTGAGCGCCAGCTCGGGGCGCCCGGTGCCGGCGTGCGCGACCTCGGTCCCGGCCGGATCCGGGGCGGGTGTGGTGGTCCGCGGAGCGGACGGGGCGCCGGGCACCGGGGACGACGGCGGGGATGCCGTGGGTCCGGTGGAGCACCCGCCCGTCGCGGCGAGCAGGGCTGCGGCGGCCGCCGCGCGCAGCACCTCGCGCCGGGTCGTCCCGGCGGACGGCTCCGCCCCTCGCCACCTCACGCCGCGGACTGTAGACCCCGTCCGACCTGGGAATTCCTTTACCCGGGGGAGGATCGGGACGGACCGGACGAGCCGGGCGAGACCGTAGCGCGAACGCGCACCGGAGAGTTATAGTTATTAGCGATGCTCAACAAATCGGGACCGGCCGACCGGTACAAGTGGGTCGCACTGTCGAACACCACGATGGGCGTGCTGATCGTGACGATCAACATGTCGATCCTGCTGATCGCGCTGCCGGACATCTTCCGCGGCATCGGGATCGACCCGCTGGCGCCGGACAACATCGACTACCTGCTGTGGCTGATCATGGGGTACCTGGTCGTCACGGCGGTGCTGGTGGTCAGCTTCGGCCGGCTCGGCGACATGTACGGCCGCACCCGGATGTACAACCTGGGCTTCGCCGTCTTCACGGTGTTCTCGGTGCTGCTGGCCGCCACCTGGATGCAGGGCGACGCCGGCGCGGTCTGGCTGATCACGATGCGGGTGCTGCAGGGTGTCGGCGGGGCGCTGCTGCTCGCCAACTCCACCGCGATCCTGACCGACGCCTTCCCGGTGCACCAGCGTGGCCTCGCGCTCGGGATCAACTCCGTCGCGGCGATCGCCGGCTCGTTCCTCGGACTGGTCGTCGGCGGGGTGCTCGCCCCGGTGAACTGGCACCTGGTGTTCCTGGTGTCGGTCCCGGTCGGGGTGTTCGGCACGATCTGGGCCTACGCCCGGCTCCGCGACACCGGCGCCCGCCGCGCGGCGCGGATCGACTGGTGGGGCAACCTGACGTTCGCGGTCGGGCTCGTCGCCGTCCTGATGGGCATCACCTACGGCATCCAGCCCTACGGCGACCACGTCATGGGCTGGACCAGCCCGCTCGTCCTCGGCCTGATCCTCGGCGGGATCGCGGTGCTGGCGTTGTTCACCTGGATCGAGCGCCGGGTGCCCGAGCCGATGTTCCACGTCTCGCTGTTCTCGATCCGCGCGTTCACCGCGGGCAACATCGCGAGCCTGCTGGCCGCGCTCGGCCGCGGCGGGCTGCAGTTCATCCTGATCATCTGGCTGCAGGGCATCTGGCTGCCCGAGCACGGCTTCCCGTTCGAGACGACGCCGCTGTGGGCGGGCATCTACATGGTCCCGCTGACGATCGGGTTCCTCGTCGCCGGGCCGGTGTCGGGCATCCTGTCCGACCGCTACGGCGCCCGCGCCTTCGCCACCGTCGGAATGCTCGGCGCGGCCGCGACGTTCCTCGCGCTGCTGGCGCTGCCGGTGGACTTCGACTACCGGGCGTTCGCGCTGCTGCTGGCGCTCAACGGCCTGGCGATGGGCCTGTTCAGCTCCCCGAACCGGGCGGCGATCATGAACTCGCTGCCCGCGCACCAGCGTGGCGCCGGGGCCGGCATGACCTCGACGTTCCAGAACGCGGCGACGGTGCTGTCGATCGGGGTGTTCTTCTCGCTGCTCATCGCGGGCCTGTCGACGACGCTGCCCACGTCGCTGCACGACGGGCTCATGGCCCAGGGCGTGCCGGAGCTCGCGGCGGACCGGGTCGCGGCGCTGCCGCCGGTCGGGATCCTGTTCGCGGCGCTGCTGGGCTACAACCCGATCGCGACGTTGCTCGGCCCGCAGGTCCTCGGCGCGCTGGCGCCCGCACAGTCGGCGTACCTGACCGGGCGGGAGTTCTTCCCGCAGCTGATCTCCGGCCCGTTCGCCGACGGGCTGACCTTCGCGCTCGGGTTCGCCGCCGTCGCCTGCCTGGTCGCCGCGGTGGCGAGCGCACTGCGCGGCGGGAAGTACCACCACGTCGACGGGCCCGTGACGACCGACGGCGACGCGTCCGGCGCGGCGCGGCCGGCGGCGACCCGCGGCTGAGGGCCCGCCCGGCACACCGCGGCCCCGGCCCCATGGTGCCGGGGCCGGGGTGTCACGGCGCGGGGGGTCAGTCCGCGGCGACCTCGCTGCCGTCCTGGCTCCAGCGGGTGTGGAACTTGCCGTCGGCGTCGGTGCGCGCGTAGGTGTGCGCACCGAAGTAGTCCCGCAGCCCCTGGATGAGGTTGGCCGGGCCGCGCTCGCGACGGTAGCCGTCGTAGTAGGACAGGCTGGAGGAGAACGCGGGGATCGCCACGCCCTGCTCGGTCGCGGTCACCACGACCCGGCGCCACGCGTCCTGCGCGTTCGCGACGGCCTCGGTGAAGTACGGGACCATCAGCAGGTTGTCCAGGTCCGGGTGGGACTCGTAGGCCTCGGTGATCCGGTTGAGGAACTGGGCGCGGATGATGCAGCCGCCGCGCCAGATCCGGGCCATCGCGCCGAGGTCGAGGTCCCAGTCGTTGGCCTGCGAGGCGGCGCGCATCTGCGCGAAGCCCTGGGCGTAGGCGACGACCTTGGACGCGTAGAGGGCCTGGCGGATGTCCTCGACGAGCTCGTCGCGGTTCTTCCCCGAGCCCGGGGTGGGGCCGCCCAGCGTGGTCGAGGCCTCCCGGCGCTCGTCGCGCAGGTTGGACAGCGTGCGGGCGAACACGGCCTCGGTGATGCCGGTCAGCGGGACGCCGAGGTCGAGCGCGTCGATGGCCGTCCAGCGGCCGGTGCCCTTCTGCTCGGCCTGGTCGACGATGACGTCGACGAGCGGCTTCCCGGTCTTCTCGTCGGTCTTGGCCAGCACGATGCCGGTGATCTCGATGAGGAAGGACTCGAGGTCGCCCGAGTTCCACTCCTCGAAGATCGTCCCGATCTCCGGCGCGGACAGCCCGGCAACGTGCGTGAGCAGGTCGTAGGCCTCGGCGATGAGCTGGATGTCGGCGTACTCGATGCCGTTGTGCACCATCTTCACGTAGTGCCCGGCGCCGCCGGGGCCGACATGGGTGCAGCACGGGGTGCCGTCGACGTTCGCGGCGATCGCGGTGAGGATCTCCTCGACCTCGCCGTAGGCCTCCTGCGGTCCGCCGGGCATGATGCTCGGCCCGTTGAGTGCGCCCTCCTCGCCGCCGGACACGCCGATCCCCATGAACCGCAGGCCCCGCTCCTCGCAGTACGCGGCGCGACGATCGGTGTCGGGGAAGTGCGAGTTGCCGGCGTCGATGATGATGTCGCCGGAGTCGAGCAGCGGGGCCAGCTCGTCGATGACGGCGTCGACCGGCTTGCCCGCCTTCACCATGACGACGATCTTGCGCGGGGTCTCCAGCGCGTCGACGAACTCCTGCAGCGACTCGGTGCCGGTGAAGGCACCCTCGTCGCCGTAGTCCTTCATGAACTCGGTCGTCTTCGAGGTGGTGCGGTTGTGCACCGCCACCGGGAAGCCACGGCGGGCCATGTTGCGGGCGAGGTTCGCCCCCATCACCGCCAGCCCGGTGACCCCGATCCGGCTCTTCTCCGCCATCAGTGCTTCCTCCGTGTCGTTCCGACGCCGCTGTACCCGCCCCATCCTGGCCCGCGGCCCCCGGCGGCGCAGCGAGGAGCGCGTGTCCCCTCGGTCACCCCGCGAGGAAGTCGGCGAGCAGGGCGCTCGCGGTCTCCGGCGCCTCCTCCGGGATCCAGTGCCCGCAGCCCTCGACGCGCTCGAAGCGGAAGTCGTCCACGTACGCCGAGGAGCCCCGCATCTGCCCCTCGGTGAGCGCGAGGTCGCCGTCGCTCCACACCCCCATCGTCGGCACCGTGATCCGCGGGGGCTGGGGGATCGTGGTGGGCACGAACGTCGCCGGGTCGATGTTGGCGCGGTACCAGTTCAACGACGCCGTCAGGGCACCCGGCCGGGAGAGGTCGGCGAGCTGGCGGGCGGCCATCGGGTGTCCCTCGGGCAGCGTCGCGTGCAGCCAGCCGCGCAGGAACTGCCAGTCGTCGGCCGGCATCACCTGCTCGGCGACGCCGGGGAACTGGAACCAGAGCATGTACCAGGACATCGCCTTCTGCCGGAACCCCGCGGTGGCGAACGCGGCGGGATGCCCGACGGAGAACGCGGCGTAGCGGGTCACCCGCGGCGAGGCGAGGGTGAGGGCCCAGCCGAGGGAGGCGCCCCAGTCGTGCCCGGCGAGGGCGAACCGGTCGATGCCGAGCGCGTCCGCGACGCCGAGGACGTCGGCGGCCAGGGCCCGCATCCGGTAGTGCTCGACCTCGGCGGGCCGGTCGGAGTCCCCGAAGCCGCGCAGGTCCGGGACGACGACCCGGTACCCGGCCCCGGCGAGCGCGGTGGCCTGGTGGGTCCACAGGCTCGCGCGGTCCGGCCAGCCGTGCAGCAGCAGGACGGGGTCGCCGTCGCCGCCGGTGTCGTGCACGGACAGGGTGATCTCGGGCAGGGTCGTGCCGGGGACGGTGATCCGCTGCGGGGCCGGGAAGGTCATGGGCCGACCGTATCCCCGGTTCCCGCCCGCTGGGACGCCGCGCACGGCGGGACCGCCGTCGGGGTGACACTGGCCCGATGGTCCGCCTCTCCCCCGACACGGACCGGGACGGCCGGGCCGTGCCGGTGGGCGTGATCGGCCTGATCGGCGGCGTCGTCGGCGGGCTGATCGGCGGCGGCAGCGGAGTGCTGTTCGTGCCCGCGCTCGACCGGTTCACCGCGATGTCGCGGGCCCGGATCCACGGCTCGTCGACGATCGCGAACATCGGGGTCTGCGTCGCCGGTGCGGCCGCCTACGCGCTCGGCGGCGGGTCGCTGGACCTGCGGACCGGCGCCGGGCTGATCGTCGGTGGCACGGTCGGCGGGTGGATCGGGCCGAAGCTGCTGGCGCGCGCGTCGGAGACGCTGCTGCGGGTGCTGCTGGTGGCCGTACTGGTGCTGACGGCGGCGAAGCTGCTCGTCGACGCGCTGGGCGTGCCGCTGCTCGGCGGCGCGGTGGTGCCGGCGTCGCTGGTCGCCGATCCCTGGTTCCTGTACCCGACGGCGACGGTGGTCGGCCTGGTCATCGGCGCCTGGGCGGGTGCGATGGGACTCGGTGGCGGGCTGCTCGCGGTGCCGGCGATGGTGCTGCTGTTCGGCACGGACCTGCACGTCGCGGCCGGGACGTCGCTGCTGATGTTCATCCCGAACTCGATCGTCGGGACGGTCGTGCACCTGCGTCAGGGCACCGCGTCCGGGAGGTGGGGCACGGTGCTGGCGCTGACCGCCGCACCGGGCACGGTGGCGGGCGCGTTCCTCGGCCTGGCGCTCGACGCGGTCGTGCTGGGGCTGGTGTTCGGCACGTTCGCGACGGCGATGGCGCTGCGCGAGACGGTCGGACTCGTCCGCCGACGAGGGAGATGAGTGCGCAGGGGGCCGGGATCGCGCTACCCTGTGGGGTGCGCGCAGAACACGAGGACGTAACCCTGCAGTCTCAGCATAACACGGATGGCAAGGCCCCGGCGACCACCCACTCCTCCTACGAGGCGGAGCTGACCCGCGAGACCCGGCACCTCCGCGGGCTGCACGCCCTGCTCGACGACGAGCTCGCCGCGGCGGGCGCGCAGGCCCGGGGCGCCGCAGCCGAGCGCGCCGGGGAGCAGCTCAGCGCCCGCTGGGAACGCGACGTGTCGGTGCACCGCGCCTCGGAGCGGGTGCGCACCCTCACCGCGGCCCGCGCGGGACTGTGCTTCGGGCGTCTCGACCACGTCGACGGGGCCGCCCCGACCCGGGTCGGCCGGATCGGGCTGACGGACCCGGCCGACGGCGAGAGCGCGCTGGTCGACTGGCGGGCCCCGGCCGCGCAGCCGTTCTACTGCGCCACCCCGGTCACCCCGCTCGGGGTGACCCGGCGCCGGCACTACACCGTCGCCGGCACCGCCCCGCACGAGCGGGTCGCCGGCTTCCACGACGACCTCCTCGACGGCGACGGGCCCGGCACCGGGACCGTGTCGGCGTCGGACCCCGCGCTCCTCGCCGCCCTCACCGCGCCGCGCGGGACCCGCATGCGCGACATCGTCACGACGATCCAGTCCGAGCAGGACGAGATCATCCGGCTGCCGCTGTCGGGCACCGTCGTGATCGAGGGCGGCCCCGGGACCGGCAAGACCGCCGTCGCGCTGCACCGGATCGCGTACCTGCTCTACACCCACCGTGACCGGCTCGCCCGCAGCGGCGTGCTCGTCGTCGGGCCGAGTGCGGGTTTCGTGCACTACGTCGGCGGTGTGCTGCCCGCGCTCGGCGAGTCCGCGGTCGTGTTCACCACCCCGGGACGCCTCGCGCACGGCGTCGTCGCCGACGCGACCGACCCGCCGGGGACGGCGCGGCTCAAGGGCGACCTCGCGATGGTCGACGTGCTGCGCCGCGCCGTCGACGACCGCCAGGAGCTGCCCGGGGCACCGGTCGCGATCGGGATGGACGACGTCACCGTCGAGATCGACACGACGCTGGCCGCCGAGGCGCGCCGGCGGGCCCGCGCCACCGGGCAGCCGCACAACACCGCCCGCGCCACGTTCCGCGACACCCTCGGGCGGCTGCTCGTCGACCAGGGGCTGGAGCGGCTCGAGGTCGGTCTGGAGGACCCGCCGGAGCTCGCGGAGCTGCTGGCGGGGCTGGACATCCCGGAGATCGAGCCCGCCGGGGCGGCCGAGGTGTCGGCCGAGATGCGGGCCGAGCTGCGCGACGCGCTGCGCACCGACCCCCGGTTCCACGCGGCCGTCGAGGAGCTGTGGCCGGTGCTGACCCCGCAGCGGGCCCTGGCCGAGCTGTACGCCGACCCGGACCGGCTGGCCGCCGCGGGCGCTCCGGAGTCGCTGCGGCGGGAACCGGGCACGCCGTGGACCGTGGCCGACGCGCCGCTGCTCGACGAGCTCGCCGAGCTCCTCGGCCCGGTCCCGGACGGGACACCCGCCGCGGCACCGGAGCCGGACAGCGCCTACGCCGCCGAGGTGCTGACCGTGCTGGAGTCCGCGGACCGGTCGCTCGCCGGGGAGGACCCGGACGAGCTGCGGCCCACCGACTTCGTGACCGCGGACATGCTCGCGCAGCGGCACGTCGCCGGGGTGCCGCTGACCGTGGCCGAGCGCGCGGCGTCGGACCGGGACTGGCGCTACGGGCACCTCGTCGTCGACGAGGCGCAGGAGCTGTCCGCGATGGACTGGCACGTGCTGCTGCGGCGCTGCCCGGCGCGGTCGATCACCGCGGTCGGCGACCTCGCCCAGCGCAGCGCCCCGGCCGGCGCCCGGGCCTGGGCCGACGTGCTCGCCCCGCACCTGGCCGGACGCTGGACGCACCGCACGCTGACGGTGAACTACCGGACGCCGTCGGAGATCATGGACGCCGCCGCGCGGGTGCTGGCGACCTACGCCCCGGACCGTCGCCCGCCGGAGTCGGTGCGCAGCACCGGTGAGCGGCCGTGGACCCGCACGGTCCCGGCCGGGGAGCTCCGCGCCGCGGTCCGCGCCGCCGTCGACGACGAGCGGGCCCGCACCGCCGGCGGGACGGTCACCGTCATCGCCCCGCCCGGCACCGACCTGGGGTCACCCGGCGTGCCGGTGCACACCCCGGTGTCGTCGAAGGGCCTGGAGTTCGACGCCGTCGTGATCGTCGACCCGGAGCGGATCCGGGCGGCCGACCCGGCGGACCTCTACGTCGCGATGACCCGCGCGACGCAGCGGCTCGGGCTCCTGGATGTGACCGGCTAGAACGCCGGCCAGGGGATGGCCGGGCCGTAGCCGTCCGGGCCGGGGAAGCGCGGCTCGGCGAGCAGGTGGTCGATCCGGGAGCGCAGCGCCGCGACCTCGCGGCGGGTGACGTGCTCGCCGAGGACGTCGGCGAACTCGCCCGCCAGCCGGGCGCGCAGCTCCTTCAGGACGGCCGTGTGCTCCTCGCCGAGCTCGTCCCCGACCCAGCCCCAGAGGACGGTGCGCAGCTTCGGCTCGGTGTGCAGGGTCAGGCCGTGGTCCACGCCGTAGACGTCGCCGTCCCCGGCGAGGATCACGTGCCCGCCCTTGCGGTCGGCGTTGTTGACGACGACGTCGAACAGCGCCATGTCCCGCAGCTGCGGGTGGTCGGCGTGGACCAGCACCACCGGGTCCCCCGCGCCGTCCCGGGCACGGAGCACCGGCAGCCAGCCGCCGGGGATCTCGTGCGGCTCGCACAGCTCGACCAGCGACTCGGTGGCGAGCTGGACGGTCTCCTCGGTGATGTCGCCGTCCAGCTCGTCGCCCGCGCCGTCGGCGGGCGGCTCGGACAGGGCGCTCTCGTCACCCGAGGAGACCCAGGCCTGCACCATGCCGGTCCCGAACGGGGCCTGGTCGCGCAGCACCGTGGGCGGGACGACGTCGAGCCCGGAGATCTGGGAGACGAGGAAGGCACCGACCTCGCGCCCGGCGAGGGTGCCGTCCGGGAAGTCCCACAGCGGGCGCTCCCCGCGCACCGGCTTGTACACGCAGCGCAGCTCGACGCCGTCGAGGGAGACGGTGCCGAACAGGGTGGCGTTGGAGGCGTCGACCATCCGGCCGGTGATGTCCATGCGGCCGGTGCGCAGGACCTCGAACACCGCGGGGTCGCGCAGGTCGAGCGTCACTCCGTCCCGGCCACGGGGTTGCGGTCGTGGTAGCCGTTGAGGCGCACGCAGACGTGGCCCGCCGGGTCGAGCGGCTCGGCGCACAACGGGCACGGGGCACGGCCGGCGTCGACGACCTTCTCGGCGCGCTCGGCGAAGGCCTTCGCCGCCGTCGGGGACAGGAACACGCGCAGCGCGTCCGGGCCCTCCTCGGTGTCGTCGAGGACGACCGACTCGTCGATCTCCTCCTCGGTGACCGCGAGCAGCTCGACGACGATCGAGCTCGAGTCGGCGTCCCAGCCCAGGCCCATCGTCCCGACCCGGAACTCCTCCTCCAGCGGGACCGCGAGCGGGTCGTTGTCCGAGGACCCCGTGGTCACGGTCGCGCCGAGCAGGTTGTCCTCGCCGAAGCGCTTGGACACCTCGCCCAGCAGCGCCGTGATGCGTTCGGCCAGCACCGAGACCTGCTGTTTCTCCAGCAGCACACTGATGGTGCGGCTGCTCTCGATCGCCTGCAGGTAGAAGGCGCGATCGCCGGGCTCGCCGACGGTCCCGGCCACGAAGCGGTCGGGTCGGCGGAAGACGTGGATGACGCGTGCCATGACCCTTCCCAGGGTAGGCGTATCCGGCTGCGGGGGCATCCCCGCGGTCACCTGTGGGTGCGTCCACCAGGGACGATGCGAGGTGGATCACCCCGCCTCACGCGTTCGTGGAACCCCCGACCACGGCGTCGGAGGCGTTCACCGGCTGCTCCTCGCCCTCGGCGGGCTTCGGCTTGGGGACCAGGCTCGCGACGTCGCCGGACTGCTCGTTCATCCGCGCGACGAACGGCCGCAGCTCGGTGTAGGTGACGACGCTCACCGAGCAGGTGTCGACGACGATCCGCTGGAAGTTGTCGAGGTGGCTGGCCAGCGCGTCGGCGAGGATCGCCTTGATCACGTCACCGTGGCTGCAGGCCAGGACGATCGCGTTCTCGCCGTGCTCGGCCCGGACCCGGGCGACGTGGCGACGCACCGCCGCGACCGAGCGGGCCTGCATCCCGGCCAGGGACTCGCCGTCCGGGAAGGTCGCCGCCGACGGGTGCGCCTGGACGACCTTCCACAGGTCCTCCTTGAGCAGGTCGGAGATCTTCTGCCCGGTCCACGCGCCGTAGTCGACCTCGGCCAGGTCGTCCTCGACGACCGGCTCCAGGCCGCGGGCCGCCGCGAGCGGCGCGACGGTCTGGCGGCACCGCTCCAGCGGGGAGGTCACGACCGAGGCGATCGGCAGGGCCGCGAGCCGGTCGACGACGGCCGCCGCCTGCTCCCGGCCGCGGTCGTCGAGCTCAACGCCCGGGGTGCGCCCGGCCAGCACGCCCGCGGTGTTCGCGGTGGACCGGCCGTGCCGCAGCAGGATCAAGGTCGTCACGCCGACCGAGGCTACGGGAGCGAGGGCGGTCAGTACGCGCTGACCGCGCCGAGTGACAGGGCGGCGAGCAGGGCGACGCCCAGCGCGATCCGGTAGGCGACGAACACGTAGACGGTGTTGTTCTCCACGAAGCGGAGCAACCAGGCGATCACCGCGTAGCCGACGACGAACGCGACCAGCACGGCCACGAGCATCTGCGGCCCGGACGGGCCGTCGCCGGCGAACACGTCGGGCAGCGTGAACAGGCCGGCACCGAAGACCGACGGGATCGCCAGCAGGAACGAGTACCGCACGATCGCGGGCCGGGTCAGCCCCAGGAACAGGCCGGCGGTGATCGTGCCGCCGGACCGCGAGACGCCCGGGATCAGGGCCATGGCCTGGGCGAAGCCGAGCAGGATGCCGTCCTTGACGGTGATCCGTTCGACCGGCTTGACCTGCTTGCCGAAGCGCTCGGCCAGGCCGAGCAGGACACCGAACACGATCAGCGTGGTCGCGACCAGCCAGAGGTTCCGGGCGACACCCTCGATCTGGTCCTTGAACAGCACCCCGAGCACGGCGATCGGGACCGACCCGATGACGACCAGCCAGGCCAGCCGGTAGTCGTCGGTGGCGCGGACCTCCGCGTCGCGGAACCCGCGCACCCAGGTGAGGAACAGGTGCCAGATGTCCTTGGCGAAGTAGACGATCACCGCGGCCTCGGTGCCGAGCTGGGAGACGGCGGTGAACGCCGCCCCCGGGTCCCCGCCGAAACCGACCGCCGAGACGATCCGCAGGTGCGCCGAGGAGGACACCGGGAGGAACTCGGTGAGCCCCTGGACGATCCCGAGGACGACGACCTCGAGCCAGCTCACGAACGGCTCCCGTCGCGGCCGCGGTCCGGCGTGCTCCGGTCCGGGGTCGTCCGGTCCTGGCGGCTCGGCTCCTGGTTGATCACAGGCCGTCACCGTACTCGCCGAGACGGGGGTCACTCTGCGCGCCCTCACCGGTCCCGCGGGCCCGCGCGCCTAGGCTCGACGACCGTGCAACGCAGACCGGTGGGCGGCAGCGGCCTCGAGGTGTCGCGGGTCGGCCTGGGCACCATGACCTGGGGCGAGGACACCTCCCCGGCCGACGCCGCGGACCAGCTGCGCGCGTTCGTCGACGTCGGCGGGACCCTCGTCGAGACCGCCGAGGACTACGGCGGCGGCGCCGCCCAGCAGGTGCTCGGCGGGCTGCTGCGGGGCACCGTGCGTCGCGACGACGTCGTCCTCGCCGGGCGCGGCACGGCCGCCCCCGACGCGGGTGAACGGGCGTCGCGGACCGCGCTGCTGCGCTCACTGGACCGCACGCTGCGCCGGCTGGGCACCGGGCACCTGGACCTGTGGCAGTTCCCCGGCTGGGACCCCCGGGTGCCGCTGGACGAGACGCTGTCCGCGGTGCAGGTCGCCGTCTACTCCGGACGGGTGCGCTACGCCGGGCTGGTCGCCCCGGCCGGCTGGCAGCTGGCGACCGTCGCGGGTGGCGCCACCGCCGGGCCCGACCCGGCCGTCTGCCGTCCGGTGTCGGCGCAGGTGGAGTACTCGCTGCTCGCCCGGGAACCGGAGGCCGAGCTCCTGCCCGCCGCCCGGCACCACGGCCTCGGGCTGCTGGCCTGGGCCCCGCTGGGCCGGGGGGTGCTCACGGGCAAGTACACCGACGGCACCCCGGCGGACTCGCGGGGCGCGAGCGCGCTGCTGGCCTCGTACGTGGAGGCGCGCCGCACCGAGCACTCGGCGCGGATCGTCCAGTCGGTCCTCACCGCCGCCGACGGGCTCGGCACCTCACCGCTGTCGGTGGCGCTGACCTGGGTGCGGGACCGCCCGGGGGTGGCCTCGGCCGTCGTCGGGGCGCGGGACGCGGCCCAGCTGCGGGCCTCGCTCGCAGCCGAGGACCTCGTGCTGCCCGCCGAGATCCGCACCGCGCTCGACGACGTGAGCGACCCCGTCTGAGCCTCCCCCGCCGGCCCGGGTGCCCCTTACAGTGGGAATGCCCGACGCGACACCCGCCGTTCATCCGGTGGGCACCGACGAGCACGGCACGACCAGGAGGCACGCATGACCGAGGGCGCTGGGAACGGGTCGGAGGACTCCGCCGCCGGGAATCGGGTGGCCGGGACTCGGGACGGCGACGGCTGGACCGACGACCGGTACGAGTACCGCCCGGTCCGCATCGAGGGGGACGTCTCCCGGCTGACGGCGTCGGTGCGGCTGGCGATCCAGGCCGAGTTCTCCGGCTGGGAGCTGTCCCGGCTGCGCCTCTATCCCGGCGGCGTGCGCAAGATCGTGCTGCGACGACGGCTCGGCGCCCAGCAGGGCCTGCTGCCCGAGCCCACCTTCTGACGGTCCCCGCCCGTCAGCCGCCGTAGGGCACCGTGATGAGCTCCAGGCGGTGCCCGGACGGGTCGTCGAAGTACACGCCCCGGCCGCCGTCGTGGGTGTTGATCTCGCCGGGACGGCTCCCGTCGGGGTCGGCCCAGTACTGCCGGCCGCGGGCGGTGATCCGGGCGAACGCGGCGTCGAACTCCTCGTCGGAGACCAGGAACGCGTAGTGCTGCGGGACGATCGTCGCCGGGTCGGCGTCCATGAAGTCCAGGTCGACGCCGTTGGCGACACGCACGACCCGGAACGGCCCGAACGACGTCGGCTCGGGCAGTCCCAGGATCTCGGTCAGGTACGCCGCCCCGGCGCGCTTGTCACGGGAGTGGACGATGGTGTGGTTCAGCTCGGCCATGCCCCCAGGATGTGACCTGCACCGCCGTCGAGGTCAAGACCCGGCTCAGGCGTCCTGCCAGCCGACCTCCGGCGGCGTGCCCGCCCCGCGCGGGCTGGGCACCCCGCGGAAGCCGTAGGGCGCGGGCTCGCGGCCGGGCTGCACGTACCAGCACTCCCCCGGCTCGCCCCGCTCCAGGATCTGCTCGACGGCCGCGGCGACGTCGTCGGCCCCCAGCAGCGGGAAGTCGCCGAACTGGGCGCGGACGTTGCCGATCAGCGGGGTGTCGGCGAACCCGGGGCACACGGCGGTGACCCGGATGCCCTCCCCCGCCAGCGCCGGGCCCGCGGCCCGGACGTAGCCGACGACGGCGTGCTTGGTCGCGGTGTAGAGCGCGTCGCCGGGCAGACCGATCAGCCCGGCCAGCGACGCGGTCGCCACCACGTGCCCGCCCCCGGCGCGGCGCAGCGCCGGCACGGCGGCGTTGAGCCCGAACACCACGTGGTCGAGGTTCACGCCGAGGATGCGCCGGTAGCCGTCCAGGTCGAGGTCGGTGACGCCGGACTGGCCCGCCGTGATGCCGGCGTTGAGCAGCACGATGTCGAGCCGCCCGAAACGCTCCTCGGCCGCGGCCACCGCGGCGGTCATCGCCGCGGGGTCGGTGACGTCGGCCGCGTGGGCCAGCCCACCGGCCCTCTCCGCGACGGCCGCGGCGCCGTCGGCGTCCCGGTCGACGACCACGACCTGCGCACCCGCCGCCACCAGCCGGTCGACCGCGGCCGCACCGATGCCCGACGCGCCTCCGGTGACCAGGGCGACCTTGCCCGAGAGATCCATGCCGCCACCCTGCCACCCGGGGGCCGGGGCCGTCACGGAGCGGGGTGCCGGGCCGGCCGGGCCCGGCGTCCCCGTCACACCGTGCGCAGGAAGCGGTCGAGCACCCGGGTGCCGAACCTCAGCGCGTCCACCGGCACCCGCTCGTCGATGCCGTGGAACAGCGACGCGAAGTCCAGCTCCGGGGGCAGCCGCAGCGGCGCGAAGCCGTAGCACTTCATGCCCAGCGTCGAGAACGCCTTCGCGTCGGTCCCCCCGGACAACATGTACGGGACGATCTCGGCGGTCGGGTCCTCGGTGCGCAGCGCGGCCTGCATCGCGTCGGTCAGCGCACCCTCGAACGGCGTCTCGACGGCCGGCAGGTCGGTGACCCACTCGCGCTCGACGTCCGGGCCGAGCAGCTCGTCGACCTCGCGCAGGAACGCCTCCTCGCGGCCCGGCAGCACCCGGCAGTCGACGACCGCCTCGGCCGTCGACGGGATGACGTTGGCCTTGTACCCGGCGTTGAGCATCGTCGGGTTCGCGGTGTCCCGCACGGTCGCGCCGATGATCCGCGAGATCGGTCCGAGCTTGGCCAGGGCGCCCCCGAGGTCGTCCTCCGGGTACTCGACGCCGGTCAGCTCGGTCATCCGGTCCAGGAACGCCTGCACTGTGTCGGTGATCGTGAGCGGGAACGTGTGGTTCCCGAGCCGGGCGACGGCCTCGGCCAGGATGGTGACGGCGTTGTCGTCGTGCAGGAACGAGCCGTGGCCGGGCTTGCCCTTGGCCCGCAGCCGCATCCAGGCGATGCCCTTCTCCGCGGCCTCGATCAGGTACGCCCGCTGGTCCTCACCGAGGGTCAGCGAGAACCCGCCGACCTCGCCGACGGCCTCGGTGCACCCCTCGAAGAGATCGGGCCGGTGCTCGACCAGCCACTGCGCGCCCCACTTCCCGCCGGCCTCCTCGTCGGCGACGAAGGCCCACACGATGTCCCGCGGCGGGACGACGCCCTCACGCTTGAAGCGGCGGGCGACCGCCAGCATCATCGCGTCCATGTCCTTCATGTCGACGGCGCCGCGGCCCCAGACGTAGCCGTCCTGCACGGCCCCGGAGAACGGGTGCACCGACCACTCGCCCGCGTCCGCGGGGACGACGTCGAGGTGGCCGTGCATCAGCAGTGCACCGCGGGTGCGGTCGGCGCCCTCGAGCCGGGCGATCACGTTCATCCGCCCGGGCATGCCGGACTCGACGAGCTCGACGTCGTAGCCGACCTCGCGCAGCTTGTCCGCCACGTAGTCGGCCGCCTCGGCCTCACCGACGAGGGTCTCCGGGTCGGCGGTGTTCGTCGTGTCGATCCGGATCAGCTCCGAACACAGCTGCACGACCTCGTCCTCGGCACTGCTCGGGTCGTCGTTCGCTGAAGCGGTCATGGGCGTCGTTCTACCACCGGCGACGCGTGCCGACCCCGCCGCAACCCGGCCGTGGGCCTCGGCTATGCTTCTCCACGACGCGATCGAGAGATCGCGACGTCCGAGTGGCGGAATGGCAGACGCGCTAGCTTGAGGTGCTAGTCCCCGTATAAGGGGGTGGGGGTTCAAGTCCCCCCTCGGACACACATCCTCCGAAACCGGTCACGGTCCTCCGTGGCCGGTTTCGTGCGTTCCGGGCCCGTCGCCCACCCGTGAGGGTGGATCGGCGCGCCGTGGTCGTCGCGGGGCGGGCGGGACAGGCGACGGCGCGCCACTACCGGCGGCAGGTCCCGGGGGACGGGCACGGCCCCACAGCCGGGTCAGCGCGGATCACGGACCCGGGTGCCGACGGCCAGCACCGCCCCCACCGCCGCGGCCCCGGCGAGCACCGCGAACAACTGCGGGTAGCCCCCGAGCGGCCCGGCCAGCGCCGCGCCGGCCCACGGCGAGACCGCGACCGCCACCGTCGCGGGCGCCGACAGCAGCCCGCCGAGCCGCCCGTAGAACCGCGACGGCCACCGGTCCGACACCGCTGTGGCCTGCAACAGCGTCGTGATCCCGCGGGCCGCGCCGGTCAGCACCGCCGCGCCGACCAGCAGCCACGCCGGGCCGGGCAGCAGTCCCAGCAGCGCGGTCGACGCGGCCAGCGCCGCCAGGACGAGCACCGCCCGTGCCGGTGGGGCCAGCCGTCCCACGGCACGGGTGTAGAGGGCCCGCCCGGCGACCTGCCCGACCCCGCCGAGCCCCAGCGCCCAGGCCGCCGTCTGTACGTCGAGTCCCCGCTCGATGAGCAGCGGCACCTGGTTCACCGCGACCGCGAACCCGCAGAACGTGCCGAGGAACACCGCGGCCACGGTCAGCAGGAACGGGCGGCTGCGCGCGATCGCGCCCGGGTCGGCGTGCTCGGGCGGGGCGGGTGCCTCCGGCCACGGGCCGCGCAGCCCGAGCAGGTGCGCGGGGACCGTCACGACCAGCAGGACGACGGCGAGCACCAGGTAGGTGCCGCGCCAGCCGAACCCGCCGAGCAGCGCCGCCGACAGCGGCGCGAACACCGTGCTGGCCAGGCCGCCGGCCAGGGTGAGCCCGGTCAGCGCGCGCACCCGGTCGCTCCCCCACCAGCGGGTCAGCGCCGCGAACGCGGGCGGGTACAGCGTCGCGGACTGCGCGAGCCCCGCGACCAGCCACGCCGCGAGGAACCACGGCCAGGACGGCGCGACCGCGATCCCGACGACGGCGGGCACCCCCAGCAGCGATCCGGCCGTCATCACCCAGCGCGGGCCCCACCGGTCCAGCAGCCGTCCGACGACGATCCCGGCCAGCGCGGACACCCCGAGGCCCGCGGAGAACGCGCCGGTCACCGCGCTCACCGACCAGCCGGTGTCCGCCGAGATCGACGGGGCGAGCACCGGGAACGCGTAGTAGAGGACGCCCCAGCTGGTGATCTCGGTGAGGCACAGGACGAGCAGGACCCGGCGGCGGAACCCCGCGCCGGGCGCCGTGCGGACCTCGACCACCGTGCCACCTCGCAACGCCTCGTGCGGCGACCGTATCCCGAGGGTCGCTGGACCGCCCCGGGCCGCGTCGGCGACGATCGGACCGCAGGACCGACGCAGGACGACCCGGAAGGCGGCATCCCACGGTGCGACTCGACCCCACGACGGCGGCCGGCAGCGACTCCCCCATCGGTGCGGCCCTCGCGCTGGCCGGCGAGCGGGACCCGGCGCGGAACGCGACGCACCCGTTGCTGGACCTGTCGCAGGCCGCGCCGCCGTACCCGCCGGCACCCGAGGTCGTCGAGCGCGTCGTCGAGGTCGCACGGGACCCCGGCCTGTCCGGCTACGCGCCGGTGCCGGGCATCCCGCCGCTGCGGCGGGCGATCGCCGACGAGCTGGCCCGCGAGCACGGCGGGGACCTCACCCCCGACGACGTCGTGGTCACCGCGGGCTGCAACCAGGCGTTCGCCGTGGTCGCCGACGCGCTCGCCGGTCCGGGCGACGAGGTGATCTCGCCGCTGCCCTACTACTTCAACCACGACATGTGGCTGCGGATGCGCGGCGTCACGCCGGTGTACCTGGAGCCCGACGCCGACCTGGTCCCGCGCGCCGCCGACGCCGAGGCGCTCCTCACCCCGCGGACCCGGGCGATCGTGCTGGTCACCCCGGGGAACCCGAGCGGGGTGACGGTCCCGCCCGAGGAGATGACCGCGTTCGCCGAGCTGGCCCGGCGCCACGACATCGCGCTCGTCCTCGACGAGACCTACCGCTCGTTCCGCCCGGACACGACCGAGCCGTCGCACACGCTGTTCGCCGACCCGGCGTGGCGTTCGACCGTGGTCGGCCTGCACTCCTACTCCAAGGACCTGGCCATCCCGGCGTACCGGGTCGGATCGGTGATCGCGGGCCCCGAGCTGCGACGCCAGGTGCTCAAGCTGCTCGACTGCATCGCCATCTGCGCACCGCGGACCGGGCAGGAGGCCGCGGTGGCCGGGCTCACCCGCGCCGGGGCGTGGCGGGCCGACCGGGTCGCGGAGATCGCCCGGCGGCGGGAGTGGGTCGGTGCCGCACTCGCCGACCGGCCGGGTGGGTTCGAGGTCGCCGCCCTCGGCGGGTTCTTCGCCTGGGTGCGCCATCCGTTCCCGGACCGCCCGACCCTCGACGTCGTCCGGACGCTGCTGCTCGACCACGACACCCTGACCATCCCCGGCACCGCGTTCCTGCCCGACGACCGGCAGATGCTGCGGCTGTCGGTGGGGCGGGTGGACGAGGCGGCCGCGGCGCTGCTGGCCGAGCGGCTCGCCGAGGCCGGGCGGCGGGCGGGGGTGGTCACCGGCTGACCCCGGCTGGGACGCGGCCGCACGGCTCACAGGTCGGCGTAGGCGGCCCCCTGCAGGGTGAAGAGCTCCCGGTAGGGGCCGTCGTTCGCCATGAGCTCGGCGTGCGTGCCCTGCTCGATGATGCGGCCGCGGTCGAGTACGACGATGCGGTCCACGCCGCGGATGTTCGCCAGGCGGTGCGTGACGAGGACGGTGATCCGGTCACGGCCACCGGACAGCTCGCGCAACGCGCCGAACACGGCGTGCTCGGCACGGGCGTCCAGGGCGGCCGTCGGTTCGTCGGCGACGACGACGGCCGCATCGCGGTAGAGACCACGCGCGACCGCGATGCGCTGCCACTGCCCACCGGACAGATCCCGACCGCCCTGGAACGCCCGGGACAGCACCGTCGCGCCGCCGTCCGGCAGGTCGTCGAGCACCGCGCGGGCCCCGGACCGCTCGACGGCGTCGGCCAGCGCGGTCCCACCGGCGTCGGGGCGGTCGAGGCGGCCGAGGCGGATGTTGTCCTCCGCCGACACCGGCCAGTGCACCGGTTCCTGCAGCACGAGGGCCACCCGGTCGTGGAGTGCGCGCTGGTCGAGGCCGCCGGTGTCGAGGCCGTCCCACCGGACGCTGCCGGTCTGCGGCCGATAGAGCCCGACCGCGAGCTTGGCGAGCGTCGACTTCCCCGAGCCGTTCTCCCCCACCAACGCGACGACCTCGCCGCGGCGGAGGGTGAGGTCGATCCCCGCCAGTGCCGGATCGGGCTGGCCGGGGTAGGTGAAGGTGACGCCGGAGAAGCGGATCTCGTCCGGATCGCCGGCGGGCGCAGCGGTCCCGCGGGACCGGCGGTCGCGCGCTTCGACGAGACACCGGTCGTAGAGCTCGGCGAACAGTCCGGCGTCGAACAGGTTGTTCACCCCCAGCACCACCCCCACCGCTGACGACGTCGCGGTCCGGAGCGCGATGACCCCCGTACCCGCCAGCGCCAGCGGGAGCCATCCGCCGTGGAGCAACAGGCCGAGAACCGCATACCCCGCTCCGGCCCCGACGCCCCCGAGGACGCGGCCGACCGCGGTGACGAGCGTGGCGCGGTGGCCGACCCGGACGGATTCCTCCGCGACCACCGCGGCGATGCGCGCGTGCTCGGCCAGGAGTGTGTCCTGCACGGTGAAGGCGCGGACCTCGGCCGCGTCGCCGCGGCTGGTCAGCAGGCCACCGCTGATGGCGAGACGTCGGTGGTTGGCCATCATCCGCAGGTGGGACAGGAAGCTGTTGCGGATCGTGCGCAGGGTCGCCCACGCCTGCGGCAGGGCGGCGATGAGCACCACCGGGACCAGCAGGGGATGGACCACGCCCACCGTGGCGGCCGCGGCGAGCAGGCCGATGCAGTTCCCGAGCAGGTCGCCGACCATCCGGACGCCCTCCCTGATCCGGGCCGTCGCCTGATCGGCCCGCTGCACGAGCAGCGTGAAGTCGGCGTCGTCGAAGGCGATCAGCTCGACCTCGGCGACGTGCTCCAGCAGCTCGCGCTCGACCAGCCGCTCGACCCGGGGCGCGAGCGTCGTCGTGACGGCACGGACGGCGAGCTCGAGAGCTGCGCGCGCCGACAGTGCCGCCACGACGAGGGCGACGGCCGGCAGGGACGCCACCACCCGTTCCGGGGTCGGACCGTCCGCGAGCAGCCGGGTGAACACGTCGGCCGTGGCGAGCAGTCCGAACGCGGTCGCGACACCCGCGAGCAGATGCACGGTCCCGGCCAGCAGCGTCCATCCCGGCGCGGCCCGCCACGCCCACCGGGTCAGCGACATCGCGGTCCTCGGCACCGACCGGGCGACGGCGAGGACCCCGGCCTCGGCGGCCACCTGCATCGTCCGCGCCCACTCCGGGACCGCCAGGTCCTCGATCCCGATCAGCGGCCGCGCCGCCCGTTCCGCCATGGCCGGCAGTGTGCAGGCACCCCCTGACAGGAACGGCACGTCGCGGCGGCGGAAGAGACCGGGACATCCCGGTGTTCGCCGACCATGGACACCGGACTGCGCACCGGCACCGCGGCCGGCCGTTGGGTCATCACGGCCTGCGTGCTCGGCTCGGGCATGGCGATGCTCGACAACACCGTCGTCACGATCGCCCTGCCCCGCATCGCCGAGGACCTCGGCGCCGGATTCGCCGGTCTCCAGTGGACGGTCAACGGCTACACGCTGACCCTGGCCGGGCTGATCCTGCTCGGCGGCTCGCTGGGCGACCGGTTCGGCAGGCGGCGGATCTTCGTGACCGGGGCGGTCTGGTTCGCGCTGGCCTCGCTGCTGTGCGGGCTGGCGCCGAGCGTCGAGGTGCTCGCCGCGGCCCGGGCCCTGCAGGGGGTGGGCGGGGCGCTGCTGACCCCGGGCAGCCTGGCGCTGATCTCGGCGTCGTTCCACGGGGCGGACCGGGCGGTGGCCATCGGGGCCTGGTCCGGGCTCGGCGGGGTCGCGGGGGCGCTGGGCCCGTTCGTCGGCGGGACGCTCGTGGAGTGGTCGTGGCGGGCGGTGTTCCTGATCAACCTGCCGCTCGCGGCGGTCGTCGTCGCGGTGGCGGTGCGGCACGTGCCCGAGTCGCGTGACCCCGACGCCGCGCACCGGCTCGACGTCCCGGGCAGCGTGCTCGCGGTCGCCGGGCTGGCGTTGCTGACCTGGGCCGGGACGGCGGCCGGCGCCGGTGCATCGCCCGGACTGCAGGTGTGGGGCGCGGGCCTCGCCGGAGTGGCCGCACTCGTGGCGTTCGCGCTGGTCGAACGGCGCAGCCGGTCCCCGCTGGTGCCACCGGAGCTGTTCACCGGCACCGGCGACGCCGGGGACGGGCGCCGGTTCACCGGCGCGAACGTCGTGACCGTCGCCGTCTATGCGGCGCTGGGGCTGCTGTTCGTGCTGCTCGCCGTGCAGCTGCAGATCGTGGCCGGGTTCTCCCCGTTGCTGGCGGGGACCGCGACCCTGCCGGTCACCGTGCTCATGCTGCTGCTGTCGGCCCGCGCCGGACGGCTCGCGACGCGCACGGGCCCGGCACCGCTGGTCACCGGCGGGCTGCTGCTGGCCGCGGCCGGGATGCTGCTGGCGTCGCGGATCGGGCCCGGCGCGACCTGGCTCACCGACGTGCTCCCGGCGACGGCGCTGGTCGGGCTGGGGCTGTCCGCGGCCGTCGCGCCGCTGACCACGGCGGTGCTCGACGCGGCAGCGGACCGGCACGCGGGCGTCGCGTCGGGGGTCAACAACGCGATCGCGCGGGCCGCGGGCCTGCTCGCGGTCGCGGCCGTACCCGCGATCGCGGGGATCCGCGGGGACGCCCCCGCCGACCCGGCGTCGTTCGGGCCGGGGTTCACGAGCGCCATGTGGATCGGATCATCACTCCTCGTGATCGGTGCGGTACTCGCCGCCGCACTGTTACGGGGAGGGACCGAGACTCGCATCACACAGGCAACCGCTTAACCGTTCACACACGTATAACTCTGTGACAAGCGTTACTGCAAATGAGTGAGGCGTGAGTGATCAGTGCCGGGGACTCCACACTCATGCCCGGCGTCGCGCACCGCCCCTCACGGACCGTCACGAAGCCGCTGCTCGACGCGCTCGCCCTGGCGATCGAGGAGTTCGCCCTCGCCCCGTCCCGGGACCGGCCGATGGCGGTCGTCGGGCTCGTCCAGCGGTCGGAGTACCTCCGGCCGGCACTCGGCGTCTGGGACCGGCTCGCCGCCGTGTGCGGGGACGGCGCCGTCGTCGCCACCGTCGGCGACGCCCCCGACGGGCTCCCCGACGGCCTCGGGCACGTCCGTCTCACCGGCGGCGAGGACGCGGCCCGCGAGTGGAGCGTCACCGTCCTGACGCCGCGGTCCGGGGCGACCGTCGTCGCCCACGACCTGGAGGCCGTCGACGGGGCGGCGCGCTCGCTGGAGCGGGGCAGGCTGTTCTCCGCCCGCTGGTCGTTCCGGCACGCCGACGCCCACTCCGAGCTGCTGCGGCTGCGTCACCAGCTCGGCGCGCGGCTCGGCTCGCGGCACACCGGCGGCCTCGACGAGGTGCTCTCCCGGGTCGTCCCCATCCCCGGCACGGCCACCGACCACCGTTACGACGCCGCCGCGGACGCCCTCGCCCGTGAGCTGTCACTGGAACGCCGCCGCGCCGACGCCGCGCAGACCCGGCTCGACGAGCTCGAACCCGGCGCCGAGCGCGACCCGCGCAGCGGGCTGCCGACCCGGGCGTTCCTGGACCGCTGGCTCGACGGGTCCGCCCCGGGCACCCTGCCCCTGGGCCTGGTGCTGTTGCGGGTGCACGGGCTGGGGTCGATGACCCGGCGACACGGGTTCCGTGCCGAGACCGCGGTGCTCCGCGGGATCGCCCGGCTGCTCACCGGGCAGGTCGGGTCCGCCGGGCGGCCGGTGCGCGTCGGGCGCGAGGAATTCCTCCTCCTGCTGCCCGGCGCCGACGTCCGGTCCATGGCCGCGGCCGCCCAGCGGCTCTGCGAGACCGTCGCCGGGCTGGCGGCGGTGTTCCCGTTCGTCCCGACGCCGTCGCACGCGGTGATCACCCGGACCCGGCACCGCCCACTTCCCCTCGAGGAGATGTGGGCGGCGCTCGACGACGCCGGGACCGGGGTCACGCTGCTGCGCGGCTGACCGCGCGGGCTCAGCCCCGGACGTCGGCCGTGATCAGCTCCGCGGTCCGGCAGGCCAGCGCGACCAGCGCCAGCGTCGGCCCGACCGCGCCGGCCGACGGGAACACCGCGCTGGAGGCGATGTGCACGTTCGGCGTGCCGTGCACCCGGCACTCCGGGTCCACGACGCCGGTGCGCGGCGACTCCGACATGCGCAGCAGCCCCATCTGGTGGGTGCCGTCGGTCATGTCCATGTCGTGCACGTGCTCCACGTCGGACAGGTCGACGTGGGCGAGCCCGGTCCGCTCCAGCTCCTTGCCGATCAGGGACAGCGACGTCACGATCGCCTCCCGGTCAGCGGCGGAGACCCGGTAGTCGACCCGCAGCCGGTGCTGGCCCAGCGCGTCGCGCTCGCGGTCGAGCGTGACCCGGTTCCCCGGGTCGGGGGTCTGCTCGGCGTCGAACCGCAGCCGGCAGTGCGCGGAGTCCAGCGGCATGAACGACGGCACCCGCCGCTCCCCGGTGATCCGCGGCCGGGCCCACCCACGGGCGAAGCGTGCCACCCGCAGCGGGTCGGCGGCGACGTTGCGCACGTGGTGGCCGATGTCGGTGGTGTGGCTGTACTGGGCGTGCGTCCCGGCGGCCTTGAACCCGGTGCGGAGCTTGCCCAGGCCCCAGTAGGTCAGCGCGAACGTCGACAGCAGCGCGTCGCCGTGCTCGGCGTCCTTCGGGTCGGCGAACCACAGCGCTGCCTTCAGGTTGCCCAGCCGGTGGTCGGCCTGGACCTGCGGGGACAGCGAGAGCATCCGGCGGGCGTAGACGCCGTCGTCGGTGGGCAGGTAGCCCAGGCCCAGCGTGCGCCCGGCCGTGGTCAGCCGCAGCCGCCCGACCTCGCCCACCGGGTGGGTCATGTAGTGCCGCCCGACCTGGCCGTACTCGTCGCCGATCCCGGCTCCGGTCCCGGTGCCGCCGTAGCCGTCGGAGGCGAGCAGGATCCGGACCGACTCCAGGCCCCCCGCCGCGACGACGAAGTGCCGCGCCCGGATCCGGATGTCGCATCCCGGCCGCGGGACGACGACGGCCTCGGTCGCGGTGCCCGACACCGGGTCGCGCTCCAGACGGGCGACGGTGGCGTGCAGGAACAGCCGGATCCGCCCCGCCTTCGCCATGTTCTCCACGGTCGGTGCGAACGACGTCGGCGGGCTCCAGCGCCACAGGTCGTCCCAGCGCAGGGTGTCGCTGTGGATCCCGGCTGGGGCAGCCGGGAAGCCCGACTCCGGGGCCGAGTACTCGCAGGCGCCGGCGTCGAGGTGCCGCTGGGCGGCCGGGTACCAGGCGCGCAGCTCCTCGTGCCGGATCGGCCACGCGGCACCGGGCATCCACTCGCGGTCGGAGAAGTCGACGTCGTCGAGCGGGGCGCAGCGCCCGCCCCACACCAGGGAGGTGCCGCCGAGGCGTTTCTGCCGGACGGCGTCGACCGGGTCGTGCTTGCCCCGCCCGGTGATGCCCCGGTAGGTGTCGCGGGCGGTGCGGCTCAGACCCGGGCCGCCACCCTCCAGGACGACGACGCGCAGGCCGCGGTCGGCCAGCTCGGTCGCGGCCGCGGCCCCGGCCGGACCGCTGCCGATCACGCAGACCTCGGCCTCGAAGATGGAGCCGGGGAGCGCGCGCCGGGTGTCGATGAGCATGGAGGGCGGTTCCTTCCGAACGTGGTGCGGTACTGCCACCGATGGTGCCCCGGCTCGGCTGTGAGGACGCTGTGGCTGCTCCCGGCCTCCCGTCGCCGGGGGCGTGCCGACCCGCCCGGTACCGTCGTGTCCGGTTCACACGGTTCGCATCCGGAGGAGCACGGTATGGGACTCGCCGCCATGGCGACGACCGCACGGGGGATGGCCGCGACGGTCCGGGTCCTCGGGCGCGGGGAGCTGGGCCGCTTCACCGGCGGCGACCGCTCGGAGGTCGCACGGTTCGAGTCCGAGCTCGCCGGGTTCCTCGGGACCTCGCACGCACTGGCCGTCAACAGCGGCACCAGCGCCCTGGTCGCGGCACTCGTCGGCGCCGGGGTCGGCCCCGGCGACGAGGTGCTCGTCCCCGCCTATACCTGGGTGTCGACGGCCGCCGCGGCACTCGCCGTCGGCGCCGTGCCGGTCCTGGTCGAGGTCGACGCCTCGCTCACGATGGACCCGGCCGACCTCAAGGACCGGATCACCCCGCGCAGCCGGGCGGTGCTGCCGGTGCACATGCTCAACCATGTCGCCGACATGGACGCGATCATGGACGTCGCGGCCGCCCACGACCTCGTGGTGATCGAGGACGCCTGCCAGGCCATCGGCGTCACGTACCGGGGGCGCCCGGCCGGGTCGATCGGCCACGCCGGCGCCTTCAGCTTCAATCAGCACAAGAACATCCGCTCCGGCGAGGGCGGCGCCCTGGTCACCCGGGACCCGAAGCTGTTCGAGCGGGCGTCGATGTACCACGACGTCGGCAGCTACGAACGCGCCGGATTCGCCGGGGCCGACGCGGACCTGATCGTCGGGGTCAACCTGCGGATGCCCGAGCTGTCCGCGGCGGTGCTGCGTCCGCAGCTGGCCGGCCTGCGTGCGCAGATCGCCCGGCGCGGGCGGCACCGCGACATCATGCTGTCGGCGCTGTCGGACCGGATCGGGCGCGACCTGGAGCCGGTGCCGCACCACGACCCGGCGCACGCCGCCGGGCTGGCGCTGGCCTTCCCGTCGGCCGAGGCGGCGGCGGAGTTCGGTGCCCGCCGCGGCGTGCACCGGCTCATCGACACCGGCCGGCACGTCTACACGAACTGGCGCTCGCTGCGGGCCCGCAACCCGCTGCACCCCGGGTTCGACCCGTACGCGGCGAACGGCACCGAGATCGACCACGGCCCCGGCGCCTGCCCACGCACCCTGGAGATCCTGGCCCGGACCTGCGTGGTCGACCTCGCCCCCGAGCTGCCGACGCCGGCGTTCCGGCTGCTCGCCTCCCGCACCGCGGGCTGAGCCGCCCGGCGGGCACGGACCCGGTCTCAGCCGGCCGGGGCCAGCACGGCCTGCACGTGGCCGTCGCGGGCGACGGTGCCGGTGACCACGACCGGCACGTCGTGGGCGAACCCCGGCCCGCCGGTGACGAAGGTGTGGAACTCGCCGTTCTCCCCGCACGGGTCCACCCCCGGTGGCAGCGCTGCCAGGAACTCGGCGTCGAACGCAGCCCCGGCGAGCCGCGCGGGGACCCGGCCCGGGTCGACGGCGACGACGACCGCCCGCAACCCGGCGTCGAGCATCCCGGCGGCCAGCGCACCGGTCGCCGCGCCCCACAGCGGGAACACCCCGGTGACCCCGGTGCCGTCGAGGACCTCCTCGCGGAACGCACGGACGTCGGCCAGCGCCAGGTCGCCGTGCACCAGCCCGGTGACACCGGACGCGGCGGCCGGCGCGAGCGCGGCCCGCAGCCGGGCCCGGTACTCGCCGTCGGCGCACGACGGCGGCAGCTCCACCCGGTGCAGCGGCAGGCCCAGCGCGTCGGCCTGGGCGGCGACGAGCGCGGCCCCCACGCCGTGCACCGCGATCTCCGCGCCACCGGGCCCTGCCGTGACGGTGCTGAGCAGCCCGGTCACCCGCGCTCCGGCCCGCCGCGCGGCGGCCAGCGCCGTCGCCGCGTCCTTGCCCCCGGACCAGCTGACCCACATGTCGGACACCCTGCGACGGTAGCGTCCGGACAGCACCGATCCGGTCACACACCGTGCTCCCACCGAGCGGACGGTGACCGGGTCGGGCTTCTGCCCCGCACGGCCGACGGCTACCGTGACCAGCGTGCCCGAACGCCACGACGACGCCACCGTGACGGCGTGGGCGTTGGCCGCGGGTGCCGGTGACACAGCCGCGCTCGCGGAGTTCGTGCGGGCGACCCAGGTCGACGTCCACCGCTTCCTCGTCCACCTCGGCCGCGACGACGCCGAGGACCTCACCCAGGAGACGTTCCTGCGGGCCCTGCGGTCGCTGCCCTCGTTCGCGGGCCGCTCCACCGCGCGCACCTGGCTGCTGTCGGTCGCCCGCCGGGTCGCCGTCGACGCGGTGCGCACCGCGGTCCGCCGGCCCCGCGTGCGGGACCTGGGCGAGGACACCCAGGAGGTGCTGGAGCGCGCGGTGCCCCGCACCGGCGCGCAGGAGGCCGTCCTGCTGCGGACGCTGGTCGACGCGCTGCCCGACGACCGTCGTGAGGCGTTCGTCCTGACCCAGGTCCTGGACCTGGGCTACGCCGAGGCCGCGCAGGTCTGCGGCTGCCCGGTCGGCACCATCCGGTCCCGGGTCGCCCGGGCACGCGAGGACCTGCTGCGCGCGCTCGGCGAGGACGGAACCGGGACCGCCGGGGCGGCCGCGCCCGGCGTACGGCGCGCCGCCCGCCCCTGAGACCGCGCCGCACCCGACGCGTCCCACCGGGCCGCCGCCCCGACCACAGCGGCATCCGACCACAGCGGCATCCGACCACAGCGGCATCCGACCACAGCGGCACCCGACCACAGCGGCACCCGGCCGCATACCCCCCGGTCACTGCACCCGACCGCCGCTGTACCCCGGGCCGTCGCGGCACCCGGCCGCCGCCGCATCCGACCGCCGCGGCATCCGGGCCTCCGCACCGCCCGACCACCGTGGTCCGACGGTCACGACGGGAGTGACCGGCGCCGCACCCACCGGACCGGTACGGGCGGGAACCGGACAGGCCCCACCGGCGACCACTTCCGGCGTGCGCCCCCGCACCTCCCCCGCCCCCGAGGAGTACCTGTGATCTCGTCGTTGCCGCTGGCCTGGGCCCTGACGGCGGTGTTCGCCGCCACCGGGTTCTATGCGCTGACCCGCTGGGCCACCGCGGTCTCGGAGCGTCGCTCCGCCGCGCACCGCACCGCGGAGCTCGCGCACCTGCTGATGAGCGCGGCGATGGTCGTCATGACCTGGACCTGGTACGGCAGCGCCGGGCTGTGGACCCAGATCGTCCTGTTCTCCGTGCTGGGTGTGTTCTTCCTGGTCACCGCGTCACGCGGGGTGCCCTGCGGACCCTCGGGGCGGGTCGCGGGTGCGGCGCACGCACTGATGGCCGCGGCGATGGTCTGGATGCTCGCCGCGATGCCGCTGATCATGGCCTCACCGGCGGAGGCCGCGGGCGGCGGCGGTGCCCACGCCCACCACGGCGGCGGTGCCGCCATGGACATGTCCGGGACGGCCCGCGCGGCGGGCCCGGCCGGGTGGGCGATCGCGGTGACCGTGACGCTGTGCGCGGTGCTCCTGGCCGCCGCCGGGTACTGGGGTGCCCGCGCGCTGAGCCACGACCGCGACGCCGGGGACCCGCTGACGCCCGACGACGCGTCCACGACCGGTGCCGCGACCGACCCGGCCGCCTGCGACTGCGCCGACCCCGCGGCGGCCCCGCAGGCCCGTTCCGCGCAGCCGGCCCCGGCCGGGACGGCGACCACGGCCGGGACGGCGGGGGCGGCCACGGCGCTCGCCGAGCGGGCCGGGGCCCCTGCGCGGACGGCGGGCCGGCTGGGCGCGCGCTCCGACGCCGCCTGCCACGCAGCCATGAGCGTCGGCATGGTCGTCATGCTCGCGGCGATGGTGGCGGGCTGGTGAGCGCCGGCCTCGACACCCGGCCCGGGGCGCCCGTCCCGCCGCCGGAGCGGCCCCCGCTGTTCCGGGGCCTGAAGGGACTCGTCACCCGGATCCACTTCTACGCGGGCCTGTTCGTCGGCCCGTTCCTGCTGGTCGCGGCGCTGACGGGGCTGCTCTACACGCTGTCGCCACCGATCGAGCGCTGGATGTACGCGGACGCGCTGACCGCCCCGGTCAGTGGCCCGGAGCTCCCGCTGTCGCGGCAGGTCGAGGCGGCCGTCGCGACCCAGCCCGGCCTGCCCGTCACCGAGATCCGGCCGTCGCGCGAGCCCGGCGCGACGACCCGGGTGTCGTTCGACGCCGACCTGCCTGAGAGCTACAGCCGCACCGTGTTCGTCGATCCGTACACCGCGCAGGTGCGGGCCACCCTCGACACCTACGCCGAGTGGCTCCCGGCCCGCGGCGTGATCGACAATCTGCACCGCTCACTGCTGCTGGGCGCCCCCGGACAGGTCTACACCGAGCTCGCGGCGTCCTGGCTGGCCGTGCTCACCCTGTCCGGCCTCGTGGTGCAGGTGACCCGCCGGGTACGACGACGCCGGGAGCGGCTGCTGCCGCGGACCGGCGGGTCGTCGCGGTCGCGACTGCGGTCCTGGCACGGCGCGGTGGGCGTCTGGGCCTCGGTCGGCTTCCTGTTCCTCGCCGCGACCGGCCTGACCTGGTCGCAGTTCGCCGGGGCCAACGTGGGCGCGCTGCGCACCGCCCTGGACTGGACGACGCCGTCGGTCAGCAGCACGCTGCCCGCCGCCGGTGGTGACGCGGCCGCGCCCGTGACGGGTGCCGCGACGGCACCGGTGGCCCCGCGGGCGGTCCCGGCCGTCGCCCAGCGGGTCCTGGACGCCGCGCGCGCCGACGGCCTCTCCGGACCGGTCGAGCTCACCCCGGGCGAGCCCGGCGAGGCCTGGACGGTCCAGCAGACGGTGCGCAGCTGGCCGTCGCAGCAGGACTCGGTCGCCGTGGCCCCGGCGACCGGGACGATCACCGACCGGCTCGCCTTCGCGGACTGGCCGGTCGCGGCGAAGCTCGCCCGCTGGGGTATCGACGCGCACATGGGCCTGCTGTTCGGCACCGTCAACCTGGTCGCGCTCGCCGCACTCGCGTCGGCCGTGGTCGTGCTGGTCGTGTGGGGCTACCGGATGTGGTGGCTGCGCAGGCCGACCCGGCCGGACGGGTCGCGCGGACTCGCCGGGCCGCCCGGGTCCCGGGAACGGCCCTCCCCCGCCGCGGTGGCGCTGGTCGGGCTGGCCGCGGTGGCGGCCGGGCTGGTGCTGCCGGTGCTGGGGGTCTCGCTGATCCTGTTCCTGCTCGTCGACGCCCTGGTCGCGGCCCGGCGGGACCGGCAGACCGGCGAGCCGGCGGGCTGACCCGTCCGGGGCGCGGGCGCGCAAGGCCCCGCGCGAGCGGGTAGACCTGGGGTCCCGTTCCCCGCGAAGGAGTCCTCCCGTGTTCCGGACCTCACCCGCCCCCTGGACGACGGCGGACATCCCGCCCCAGCAGGGCAGGACCGTGATCGTCACCGGCGCCACCAGTGGCCTCGGGCTGGAGACCACCCGGGCCCTGGTGCACGCCGGTGCGCGTGTCGTGCTGGCCGTACGGGACACCGTCCGCGGCGAGGAGATCGCCTCCGAGCTCGGTGGCGCGGTGTCGGTGCGCCGCCTCGACCTGGCCGACCTCACCTCGGTCCGCGAGTTCGCCGCCGGGTTCGAGGGCACCGCCGACGTCCTGGTCAACAACGCCGGGCTGATGGCGGTGCCGTTCTCCCGCACCGCGGACGGATTCGAGACCCAGCTCGGGGTCAACTTCCTCGGCCACTTCGCGCTGACCGGGCTGCTGGGCGACCGGATCACCGAACGCGTCGTGACACTGTCCAGCCTCGCCCACCGGATGGGCCGGATCGGCATCGACGACCTGAACTTCGAGCGCCGCCGCTACGAGCGCTGGACCGCCTACGGCCAGTCCAAGCTCGCCTGCCTGATGTTCGCCTACGAGCTGGAGCACCGGTTCGTGGCCGCCGGGTCGCGGCTGCGGTCGATGGCCGCCCACCCGGGCCTGTCCTCCACCAACCTCCAGGGGCGCACCGAGTCCTTCCAGGACACGATCATGTCGGTGTTCACCCCGCTGGTCGCCCAGCCGGCGCCGATGGGCGCGCTGCCGACACTGTTCGCGGCGACCGTGCCGGATCTGCCGGGCGGTGCCTACATCGGACCCGACGGGATCGGCGAGGCACGCGGCAACCCGCGGCCGGTGGGGTCCACGGCGGCCTCGCACGACCGCCGGATGCAGCGGGCGCTCTGGGAGCGCGCCGAGGAGCTGACCCGGGTCACGTACCCGCTGTGAGCAGGCGGTGGTGCGGGGGCCCGGTCGCGCCGGGCCCCCCCACCACCGGGTGTCTCAGAGCTTCGAGACGCGGGTGAAGTTCTCCGGGACGATCAGGTCGTCGCGGGAGAGCTCGTGGATCGACTTCTTGCCCAGGCCCAGCAGCGCCTCGTCGATCCCCTTGTAGAGGATCGACAGGACGTTGGTGACCCCGCGCTCGCCCTGCGCGGCCATCCCCCACAGGTAGGCGCGGCCGATCAGGACCGCGCGGGCACCGAGCGCGAGCGCCTTGACGACGTCGGCGCCGCGTCGGATGCCGCCGTCCATCACGACCTCGACCTGGTCACCGACGGCGTCGACGATCGCGGGCAGCGCCCGGATCGCGGCCGGGGTGCCGTCGAGGTTGTTGCCGCCGTGGTTGGACACCGAGACCGCGGTGGCGCCCGCGTCGACGGCGCGACGGGCGTCGTCGGGGTGCATGATGCCCTTGATCATGAACGGGCCGCCCCACTTCTCGCGGAGCCAGGCGATGTCGTCCCAGGTCGGCAGCGGGGTGGTCCACCAGACGCCGTAGGCGCCGAAGAAGGTGGGGGCGTCGCCGCCACCGGGGGGCGCCATGTTCGGGGCCTTGAGGTCCGGGATCCTCCCGGACTTCGCCCAGTCCAGCACGTAGCGCGGCTTGGTGATCATCTCGGGCGCGAACTGCAGCGCGGCCTTGACGTCGACCTTCTCGGGGATGGGCGGGCTGCCCCAGTCGCGGCGGGTGGCGAAGGTCCAGTCCAGGGTCACGATGAGGCCCTTGGCGCCCGCCCGCTTCGCACGCAGGGCGCGCTCGAGGATGTCCTCCTTCGACCCGGCCCAGTAGACCTGGAAGAAGACCTTGTCGTGGACCGCGCAGACGTCCTCGACCGAGCGGGACGCGAACGACGACAGACCCATCGCCGTCGACACGGTCTGCTCGGGGTTCAGCGGGTTCTGGATGTTGGAGCTGTGCGCGGCGCGCGCGACCGCGACCTCGCCCTCGGGGTCGACGGCCTGCACACCGGTCGGGGAGATCATGACCGGGAAGTCGATGTCGACGCCCATCACCGAGGTCTTCTGCTCCCGCTGCGGCGGCAGCCCCGCGATGTGCGGGCGGAAACCGAGCTCGTCGAAGGCGGCGACGTTGTCCGCCAGCGTGATCCCCTGCTCCGCGCCGGCGACCAGCGCGTAGTAGACCGACTTCGGCAGGCGCTTGCGCGCCCGTCGCTGCGCCTCCGCGACCGTCTCGAACCAGTCCTTCGTGCTCGCCATGCCTGCCCCTTCGCAGTCGGAGGTTTGCGCCCGGCCACCGTCGGTCGCGGCCGGTCCGACACGCCGACCGCGTACGAGACGGTCCCACGTGGCGGGTCTCACGGCACGGTAGCGTTTCGGCACCGAGTGCCACAATGACACCCGCCCGCAGCCCGTCCGATCGGCGGGGGAACGACCCTCCGCCCGACCAGCCACGACGCCGTCCCAGGCCCCGAGGACGGACCGCGTCCACGACCGGCTGCCACGACTCGTGACGCTCCGCTGTCACGCCCACTCCGAAGGCCCACCCCGGATCGTGTGGGACGGGAGGCCGGACCGGCCGTCGGTGACGCTCCGCTGTCTCGATACGGTGTGCCCGCAGTCACCGGTCAGCGGGCGGTGTGCCCGCGGCAAGGAGGAGCCGTGTACAGCCACGCGCGGGGTGGGCACGCTTCGGGCGCGACGCCCGCCGGCCCGGTCGGCCACGTGCTGCAGCCCGGGTACGGCGCCGCGAGCAACCACCGGCCCATCGGGGTCCCGGGACAGCTCCGCGCCCCGGAGCCGCCGCAACCACCGCCTGCCGCCCCGGCGGGGACACGGCTCACCGTGCTCGCCGTCGACGACGAGGAACCGGCCCTGCTCGAGCTGGCGCACCTGCTCGGCGAGGACCAGCGGGTCGCGACCGTGCTGACCGCGCCGGACGCCACCGAGGCGCTGCGCATCCTGCACGGCTCGCAGGCCGACGCGAGCACCCCGACCGTCGACGTCGTGTTCCTCGACATCCGGATGCCCGGCCTCGACGGCCTGGAGCTCGCCCGGGTGCTGAACGCGATGGCCGACCCGCCGCCGGTGGTGTTCGTGACCGCCCACGACGACCGCGCCGTCGACGCCTACGAGGTCGGCGCCGTCGACTACCTGCTCAAGCCGCTGCGCACCGAGCGCCTGTCCGGCTCGCTGGACCGCACCATGGCGCTGCGCGCCGCCCGCCGGGCCGCCCCCGGCCCACCCCCGGCGCCGCCGCGCCACGGCGTCGAGCAGGGCGGCAGGCCCGATCCCGCGGCCGCCCGCCGGGGTGCCCCCGCCGCGACCACCGACGACGAGGTGGTGCCGGTCGAGCTGGCCGGCACCACGAAACTCGTCCCCCGCTCCTCGATCCGGTTCGTCGAGGCCCAGGGCGACTACGCCCGGCTGCACACCAGCGAGGGCAGCCACCTGGTCCGGATACCGGTCTCGGTGCTGGAGGACCGCTGGGGCGAGGCCGGGTTCGTGCGGATCCACCGCGCCTACCTGGTGTCGCTGCCGCTCATCACCGAGCTGCGCATGTCCGGGTCGGGGTACGTGGTCCGCCTCGGCAACGGGCCGGGGGCGGTCGAGCTGCCCGTCAGCAGGCGGCACACCGCGGGCCTCAAGCGGATCCTGCGGGGACGTCCACCGCGTCCGCAGCGCGGGCCCGAGGACGGCCCGGACGGGCCCGTCGTCCCGCGCTGACCCGGGTCGGACGACCGCGGCGGGCCACGGCCCGTCGCGTGGCCGACACGCCCGGTCACCGTCCGTACTGCCGTGCGCGATCCTGTCGCCTAGCCTGGTGACCGGTGTCCATCTCGGGTGAGTCCTCGCACGTCCTGTCCGTCACCAGCCGTCGTCGCCGCGCGCGTCGCCTGCGTCCGCCTGCGTTGCTCGTGGCGCTGCTGACCGCGTGCGCGCTGGTCGCGGGCTGCTCCGCGAGCGCCGCCGCCCCGCCCGGCTCCGGCCGCCCCGCCGTCCCCGAGCAGCCGGCGCCCACCTCCGCCGCGCCCGCGGTGCCGGAGCTTCCCGGTGGTGGCACCGAGGTCTTCCCGGGCCGCCGGATGGCAGCGCTCTACGGACACCCGGGCACCCCGTCGATGGGCGTCCTCGGCGAGCAGGACCTGCCGCGCTCGATCGCCCGCGCGAAGGACCTCGCCGCCGACTTCCAGCCGCTCGTGCGCGAGCCCGTCGTGCCGGCGTTCGAGATCATCACGACGGTCGCCGACCGTGCCCCCGGCCCGGACGGCGACTACTCGGCGGAGATGAGCGTCGAGGAGCTGCGACCGTGGGTCGAGCAGGCCGGGAAGGCCGGCGTCTACGTGGTGCTGGACCTGCAGCCCGGGACCACCGACTTCCTGACCCAGGCGAAGCGCTACGCCGAGCTGCTCGCGCAGCCGCACGTCGGGCTCGCGCTCGACCCCGAGTGGCGGCTGGAGCCGGGCCGGCGCCACGGCGTGCAGGTCGGCTCGGTGACCGCGGCCGAGATCAACCGGACCTCGGAGTGGCTGGCCGGGCTGGTGCGCGCGAAGAAGCTGCCGCAGAAGGTGTTCCTCATCCACCAGTTCCGGGTCTCGATGATCTCCGACCGGCAGACCGTGGTCACCTCCCACCGCGAGCTCGCGACCGTGCTGCACGCCGACGGCTACGGCACCCGCCAGGAGAAGACCGAGACCTGGAACGCACTGCACGCCGCACCCCGTCCGCCCGGTCTGTGGTGGGGCTGGAAGAACTTCATCGACGAGGACGAGCCGACCTTCACCCCGCGCGAGACCTACGCCGTCCGGCCCGAGTCGCCCGTCTTCGTGTCCTACCAGTGACGGGTATGTCCGCCCTGCCCGGCGCCACCCACCGGGGTGGGTGGCCGCTCACCGAGATCGTGATCACGGCAAGTACCCTCACCGGGACCCGAGCGCCGTCGTCGCCGCCGGGTGCGCAGGCACGTGCCGCGGCTCCTCCGCGCGGCACGGCCACCCCGCCCGTGCCGACCAGTGAAGGGGGTGCTCCGGGTGGACGAACGACCGCAGGAGGGCTCCCGCCCGACCGGTCCGGACCGGCCACGACGACCCGGCCCTCCCGAGCGCGCCCGCCGCGACGACCGCCCGCACCTGCGGGACGAGGCCCGGCGTGGCACCCCGCCCCGGGACCGCGGTGAGACCCCGCCGCCGCCCGCCCGTGGCGGTGCCACACCCCGCCCGGCCCCCCGGGCCCCCGGCCCCGCAGTCCGGCAGGCCCGGTGACCGCAGGCCCCCGCAGTCCGGGAGGCCTCCCCAGGAGCAGCCGTCGGGCCCCCGGCGACGACCCGGTCCGCCCGCACCCGGTGCGCCACGCCCGCCCGCCGGTGACCCGCGCCCCGGGACCGGTCCCGCGGCGCGTCCCGGTGGCAGGCCCCCCGGCCCGCCGGACGGTGCCGGGCGCCCCGCCGAGGACGAGTCCTGGCTCCCCCGACGCGAGCGGGAGGCCCGGGCCGCGGTCCGGCAGGCCGCCGCCTGGTCGTCCCGCGCGACCCGGGAGGAGACCCCGGGCCGTGGTGGGCACAGCGACAGCAGGCCCACCGACATCCGTTCCATCCGCGCGACCCGTCGTGGCATCGGTGACACCGTGAAGGTCCCCGGCCGGCCGGACACCGCCGCGGAGCACCGGCGGCACCGCGCCTCCGAGCCCGACGCCCCGCCGGAGGAGCGTGACCGCGCGGCCCGGCTCAGCGGCGAGCTGCCGATCGTCCCGCGCCGGCCCGGTGGCCCGGACTCCGGTGGCGCGGTGCCCGGTGGTGCCGGTGCGTCCGCGCCCACGGGTTCGCGCCCGGACGCACCGTCGCGCCCCGGCGGCCCCGCGGTCCCGAGCGGTCCGGGTCGGTCGCGTCCGGGCCAGGCGGGCCCGGGGCCGCTGCCGCCGGGTGGCGCCCGGCGCCCCGGTGAGGCCCGTCCCGGTGCTCCCGACCCGCGGTCCGGCGGCCGGCCCGACAGCGGCCCGCAGGCCGTACCGGGCCGTTCCACCGCGACCGGGCAGCCCGGCGGCGCCACCGCGCCCCCCTCCGGTGCGCGGTCGTCCGGCACCGCCCGCCCGGACGGCGCCCCCGGTCGGTCCGACACCGGCAGACCGGACGGACCGCAGGCACGCCCCGCCGACACACGCCCGGCAGGTCCGGGCGGGTCCGCGCCGGAGGCCCCGCGCGACACCTCGCGTTCCGCTCCTCCTCGGCCACCGCACACCGGTCTCGCCGCCGGTGCCGCGGCAGGCACCGCCGCGGCAGGCACCGCCGCAGCAGGCTCGGCGGCGGGAGGCTCCGCGGCGAAGGCCCGGGGCGGCCGCGGTGAGAGGCGCGACGGGAACAGCACGCTGTCCCCGCCCGCCGGCAGGTCGGCCGCACCCGACCCCGCGCGGCGCACCCTCGCCGCCGCGCTCGGACTCACCGTGGCGTCCACCGTGGTGCCCGGCAGCGGACACCTCGCGCTGCGCCGCCGTCGTACCGGTGGGCTGATCCTCGGCACAGTGGTCGCGATCGTCGTCGGGCTGGCGGCGGTGGTACTCCTGGCCCGGCGCTCGACGCTGCTCCAGAACCTGCTGTCGACGACCACGCTGACCGTCATCGCGGTGGCGCTGGTGGTCGCCGGGATCGCCTGGATCGCCCAGGTCGCGCGGACCTACGCACTGGCCCGGCCGCGCGGGATGCCGCTCGGCCGGAAGATCCTCGGCACCGGGACCGCGGCCCTGCTGTGCCTCACCGTCGCCGTGCCCTTCGGCTACGGCGTCGAGCTGATGAACTCCCAGCGCGGGCTGCTGAACTCGCTGTTCCAGGGCGGCGGGACCTCGGCGGCCGAGGCGCTGGGCAAGCCCCGGCTGAACGTGCTGCTGCTGGGCAGCGACGCCGGCGACGACCGGACCGGTACCCGTACCGACACCATGATGGTCGCCAGCATCGACACCCGTTCCGGCCGGACGACGCTGTTCAGCCTGCCCCGCAACATCCAGCGGGCCGAGTTCCCGCCGGGCAGCCCGGCCGCGGAGGAGTTCCCGGACGGCTTCCACGACCCGTCGCAGCCGTTGTCGGGCGACTACCTGCTCAACGCCGTCTACGCCTATGCCGAGCAGCACCCGGAGATCGCGCCGTCGGGACCGACGTCGTCGCCGGGCATCAACCTGCTCCAGTCCTCGATCGCGTACATGACCGGCCTGCCGCTGGACTACTACCTCGAGGTCAACATGGCCGGGTTCTCCTCGATGATCGACGCCGTCGGCGGGGTCACCGTGAACGTCGGGCCCGAGCCGATCCCGGTCGGTGGCGTCACCGCGTTCGGCAGGCACGTCACCCCGGACCGCTACATCAGCCCCGGGGTGCAGACCCTGGGCGGCGAGGACGCGCTGTGGTTCGCGCGCTCCCGCCGGGACGGCACCGACTACCAGCGGATGGGCCGCCAGCGCTGCCTGATCCAGGCGGTCATCTCGCAGACGACCGCGACCGAGCTGATCTCCCGGTTCCAGAGCATCGCCGCGGTGACCCGGGACAACGTCGCCACCGACATGCCCCAGCAGGTGCTGCCCGCGCTGGCCGTCCTGGCCGACGAGGGGTTCCGGCTGGAGAGCGTCGCGTTCGACCCGTCGCTGCCGGACCCGAACTCCTCGACGGGCTACTTCGTCACCGCCGACCCCGACGTCTCCTACATGCGCGAGGTCGTCCGCAACGCCATCGCCGACCCGGCCCCGGAGCCGGCGCCCGGGAGCGCCCCGGCGCCCGCCGCCCCGACGACGCAGCCGTCCCCGAGCACGGAGTCGTCGCGGTCGTCCTCGGCGAGCGCGTCGCCGACCCCCGACCCGGCCGCGGCGCTGCCGCAGTCGGTCGAGGAGTCCTGCGCGGCGACGGGCGCGGCCGACGTCCCCGCCGGGGGCGAGCCCGGCACGTCGCAGGACCCGTCCGCGACCGGTTCGACCGGGGTCTCCGGCTCCGATCAGGTCGACGGCCTCCGTCCCGACCAGAACTGAGCGCTCCGCACCCGGGCCCGCCGTACCGGGGGCCGTGCGGCGCCAGTTGTGGCGCAGACGGCTGCGGTCCGCTCTTCCGTTCGCCGCACCCGGGATGGTGAAGTAAGGGTCACCTGTTCAGTGGAAAGGCGGCCCTTACCGTGCGTCGAACGCTCCCCCTGTTCGCCGGTCTGCTCACCGTGATGATGGTGCTGGCCGGATGCGGCTCACCGGCGCCCGCGCCCGCGCCGGGGACGGCTCCGTCCGGGGACGGCGCGTTCCCGGTGACGATCCCGACCGCGTTCGGCGACGTCACCGTCCCCGAGCAGCCCCGCCGGGTCGTCGCCCTCGGGTGGAGCGACGCCGAGACCGCACTGGCCCTGGGCGTCGAGCCGGTCGGGGCCGCGGACTGGCTGGCCGTCGGCGGCGACGGCCTCGGACCGTGGGTGCAGGCCCGCTACACCACCCCGCCGCAGATCCTCGGCACGCTCGAGGTCGACCTGGAGGCCGTCGCCGCGCTGGACCCGGACCTCGTCCTGGACACCCGGGCATCCGGCGCACGCGACCGCCACGACCGGCTGACCCAGCTCGGCGTCCCGGTGGTCGGCATCCCCGCCGGCGCGGAGAACTACAAGACGACCTGGCGCGACCAGCTCCGCACGGTCGGCGCCGCCCTGGGGAAGCCGCAGGAGGCGGCGCGCGCGCAGGCCGACCTGGAGCAGCGCTTCGCCGACGCCCGGGCACAGCACCCGCAGCTGCAGGGCGCCACCGTCGTGTCCGGGGCCCGCAACACCCTCGGCGAGTACGCCGCCTACACCGGTGACTCCGGGCGCCTGGCGTTCCTCCAGGAGCTGGGCATGGTCAACGCCCCGCAGATCGCGTCGCAGCGCACCGACGGCTTCTCCGTCCCGATCTCGCGGGAGCGGATGAATCTCCTCGACGCCGACGTCACCGTCATGCAGGCGATCTCGAAGGACACCTCGGCCATCGCGGGCGACCCGCTGTGGAAGGCCGTGCCGTCGGTCGCCGCCGGTCGCGGTGTGCTGCTGTCGGACCGCGACGTCTCCCAGGCGTTCTCCAGCGCCTCGGTCGACGGCTGGCGCTACGCCCTCGACCGCACCGTGGCCCCGCTCGCGGACGCGGCGGCGAAGGCGCGGTGACCGCCCCGGCGACCACCGCCCCCGTCCCGCCCCCGCCGGGCGCACCGGCGACGGTGCGGCGCCGGCGGTGGCCCGCCGCGGCCGGGCTGGCCGCCGCGCTGCTGGCCGTGGCCGCGCTCGGCCTGCTGGTCGGCGCCCGGCCGCTCGCGCCGGGGTTCGTGCTGGACGTGCTCACCGGCGCCGTCGACCGGTCCTCGCCGACGCGCTCGTCGTCACCGAGGTGCGGCTGCCGCGCACGGTGCTGGCGGTCCTCGCCGGGGCCGCGCTCGGCGTGGCCGGGGTGCTCGCGCAGGGCATGACGCGCAACCCGATCGCCGAGCCCGGCATCCTCGGGCTCAACACCGGCGCCGCGCTCGCCGTCGTGCTCGGGATCGCGCTGCTCGGCGTCGACACCCTCACCGGCTACGTCTGGTTCGGCTTCGCCGGGGCGGCGGTGGCGGCCGTCGTCGTCGCGGGGGTGGCCGGGATCGGCCGGCGCGGCAGCGTCTCCCCCGCCACGCTGGCCCTGGCGGGCGCCGCGCTCGCCGCAGGCCTGCAGTCGATCACCACCCTGTTCCTGCTCACCGACCCCCAGGCCTTCGACGACTACCGGTTCTGGCAGGTCGGCTCGGTCGCCGGACGGGACCTGGGGATCGCAGCGCAGGCCGCGCCGTTCGTCGTCGCGGGGCTCGCGCTGGCCCTGACCTGCGGTCCGCGGCTCAACGCGCTGGCGCTGGGCGACGACGTCGCCCGGTCGTTCGGCCGCGCGGTCGGGACCGACCGCGCCGTGTGCGGGGTGGCCCTGGTCGTGCTGGCCGGGGCGGCGACCGCCGCCGCGGGACCGATCGCCTTCCTCGGGCTGGCCGTGCCGCACCTGGTGCGACGCCTCGCCGGGACCGACCACCGGGTGGTGCTGCCGCTGGCGGCGCTCGCCGGGCCCGTCCTGCTGCTGGCCGCGGACGTCCTCGGGCGGGTCGTCACCCCGCCCGGCGAGGTCCAGGCCGGGGTGGTGACGGCCGTGGTCGGCGCCCCGCTGTTCGTCGCGCTGGTCCGGCGGCGGAGATTCCTGCGATGAGCACCGGGACCGTCCCCGTCGGGGATCCCACCGCGGTGCTGCGCCGGATCCGGGCCCGATCCCGGCGCCGTCGTACGACGGCCGGGCTCGCCGTCACCGTCGCCGCGCTCGCCGCGTTCGTCGCCTCCCTCTCGGTGGGTGCGCAGGGCCTCGGTCCCGGCGACGTGCTGGCCGCGCTGACCGGGCTCGGCACGCCGCGCACCGAGCTGGTGGTGCTGCGGCTGCGGATGCCGCGGGCGCTGACCGCGTTGCTGGTCGGCGCGGCGCTCGGCCTGGCCGGGGCGCTGTTCCAGCGGGTGCTGCGCAACACCCTGGCCAGCCCGGACGTGATCGGTGTGGGTGCCGGTGCGGCCGTCGGTGCGGTCACCGCCTCGGTCGTGCTCGGCCTGTCCGCCACCGGGACCTCGGCCGGCGCGGTCCTAGGCGCCGTCGCGGCGGCGCTGCTCATCACCGTCCTGGCCCGCCGCGACGGCCTCGGCGGCACCCGCTTCGTGCTGGTCGGGGTCGGGATCGGGTCGGCGGCCATGGCCGTCGTGTCCTACCTGATGATCACCGCGTCGCTGACCACGGCACAGCAGACGCTGGTCTGGCTGACCGGCAGCGTCACCGAGACCGGCTGGTCCACCGCGGTCTCGCTGGCGCTCGCCTGCGCCGTGCTCGTCCCGGCCGGGCTGCTGCTGGCCCGCGCGTTGCCCCGCCTGGAGCTCGGCGACGACACCGCGACCGCGCTCGGGCTGCCCGTCGGCCGGGCCCGGGCCGCGCTGCTGGCGGTGGCCGTCCTGCTGGTCGCCGCCGCGGTCGCCGCGGCCGGGCCGGTCTCGTTCGTCGCGCTCGTCAGCGGGCCGCTCGCCGCGCGGCTCGCCGGCCCCGGGCGGGCGTCGCTGCCGCACGCCGCCGGGGTCGGGGCCGCACTGGTACTGCTCGCCGACGTCGTCGCCCGCACCCTGATCGCCGAGGTCGCGCTGCCCGCGGGCGTCGTCACCGGCGCGATCGGCGCCCCCTACCTGCTGTGGCTGCTCGCCCGCTCCCGGACCGGAGGAACCCCGTGACCACGCCCGCCACCGCCCCCGCCGGGCCCGCGTTGGACGCCGAGGACCTGGTCCTGCGCTACGACGAGCGCGTCGTCGTCGACGGCCTGACCGTGCACGCCCCGCCCGGCCGGATCACCGTGATCGTCGGTCCGAACGCCTGCGGCAAGTCCACACTGCTGCGTGGGCTGGGCCGGATCGTCGCCCCGGCCGCCGGGACCGTGCGTCTCGACGGCACCGACGTCCGGACGCTGCCCGGCCGCGAGCTGGCCCGGCGGCTCGGGCTGCTCCCCCAGTCCCCGACCGCCCCGGACGGCATCACCGTCGCCGACCTGGTGGAACGCGGCCGGTCGCCGCACCAGGGCTGGTTCGGCGGCCGCGGCGACGCCGACGACGCCGCCGTCGCCGACGCGATGCGCGCGACCGGGGTGCTGGAGCTGGCCGACCGGCCGGTCGACGAGCTGTCCGGCGGTCAGCGCCAGCGCGTGTGGATCGCGATGGTGCTGGCCCAGGACACCGGGGCGCTGCTGCTCGACGAGCCGACCACGTTCCTGGACCTGCCGCACGCGGTCGAGGTGCTGGACCTGCTCGTCGACCGGAACCGGGTGCGGGGCAGCACGGTCGTCGTCGTCCTGCACGACCTGAACCTGGCCTGCCGCTACGCCGACCACCTGATCGCGATGGCCGACGGCGCGATCGTCGCGCAGGGCCCGCCCGCGACGACGATGACCGCCGACCTGGTGCGCCGGGTGTTCGGGATGGAGTCGCGGGTGGTGCCCGACCCGGTCGCGGGCACCCCGATGGTCGTCCCGGCCGGCCGGCACCACCCGCTCGCCGCACCGGACACCGGCGCGGCCGACGGTTCCGGGATCCGGACCGAGGAGGAGCTGCGCGCCGTCGTCGCGGAGCCGCACCCGCTGGTCGCGCACAAGTCCACCGACCGGGTCGACGAGGTCGCCGCCCGGTTCGTCGCCGCGTCGCCGCTGGTCTTCCTGGGCACCACCGCCGCCGACGGCACCGTGACGGTGACCCCGCGCGGCGACGCGCCCGGCTCCGTGCGGGTCCTCGACGGCGGTCGCCGCCTGGCCGTCCCGGAACGACCGGGCAACCGCCGCGTCGACAGCATGCGCAACCTGCTCGCACGCGACGGCGTCGGCCTGACCTTCTGCGTGCCGCGCTCAGCCCACGTGCTGCGCGTGCACGGCCGGGCCCGGGTCACACGGGACCCCGGGGTGCTGGCGCTGTGGGGGCCGTCCGACGCCGCCGCCCAGGGCCGGGCGGCCCACAGGCCACCGCCGCTGGCGCTGCTGGTCGACGTGCACGACGCCTACGTGCACTGCGGCCGTGCGCTGGCCGCGGCCGGGCTGTGGGACCCGGACAGCTGGGGCGACGGCGACGACACCCCCGGCCTGAAGGAGCTCGCCGACGCGTCCCGCGCCGACCGGGCGGCCCGGGGCTGACCCGGGGCCGACCTGCGGCTCAGGCCGTCGCGAACGCCCCGAGCACGTGGTCCGGCCGGATCCCGTCGAAGTGGGAGCGCCAGATCCCGTGGTAGAGGATCTCCTCCTCGCTGCGCAGCGGCCAGGAGTCGGACGGATGCTCGGGCACCCCGTCGGTCTCCCCGGCGTCGGCTGCGGCGGCGGCCTTGCGGGCGGCCAGCTCGGCGAGCACGGTGCCGGCGCCGGAGCCGTCGCCGAACTGCTCCTTGCCGCGCCACAGCAGGTCCTCGGGCAGCCAGCCCTCGAACGCCTCGCGCAGGACCGCCTTCTCGGGGCGGCCGTCCGGGCACTGCTTCCACTCCGGCGGCAGCGCCAGCGCGGCCCGGACCAGGCCGGAGTCCAGGAACGGCTCGCGGGCCTCCAGGCCGAAGTACATGGTGGTGCGGTCGCAGCGCTGCAGGTTGAGGTGGTGCAGCTGCTCCAGCGAGCGGACCAGCTCGGCCTGCAGGGTGTCCGGGTCGGCGTACTCGGGACCGTGGACGTAGGAGTAACCGGCGAACAGCTCGTCGGCGCCCTCCCCGGTGAGCACGACCTTGACCTTCTTCGCCGCCTCGCGGGCGAGGATCAGGTTGGGCACCGCGCTGCGGACCAGGGCCGGGTCGTAGTGCTCGATGACCTCGACGGCGTGGTCGAGGGCCTCGGCGATGTCCTCGGGGGTCACCAGGATCTCGTGGTGGTCCGACCCGATGTGCGCGGCGACCTTGCGGGCCGCGATCAGGTCACCGGACTCGGCGGTCCCGACGGCGAAGGTGGGCAGCTGCTCGCCGCGGGCCCGGGCCTCCTGCGCGGCGATGGCCGCGACCAGCGCCGAGTCCAGGCCACCGGACAGGAAGACGCCGACACCGACGTCGGACATCATCCGGCGACGGACCGCGGACACCACGGCCTCGCGCACCCGGGACAGGTCCGCGTCGTCCCAGCCGGGGCGGATCGCGCGGCGTGCCGGGCGGACCTCGACCGGCACGGCGTCGGCGAACCGCACCAGCCCCGACGACGGGCTCCACAGGCAGCCGGGCGGGAACGAGCGCACGTACGGGCGGTCCTCGGGGTCGAACGCGCGGAGCTCGCTGGCGAACAGCACCGTCTCCGAGGGGTCCGGCGCGGTGTAGGGGACGTCATCGCCACCGGTCTCGGTCGGCGGCACCCAGTACAGCGGCTTCACGCCGAACGGGTCCCTGGCGACGAGCCCGGCGCCGTCGGTACGCCCCATGGCGACGGCGAACATGCCGTTCAGGGAGGCGACCGCGGCCTGGCCGTCCCACATCACCGCGTGCAGCGCGGCCTCGGTGTCGGACTTGGTGCGCACCGTGCCGTCCGGGAACGCCTTGGCGATGCGCTCGTGGTTGTAGATCTCGCCGTTGCCGACGATCCACGCGGTGCGGGCGACGTCGGACATCGGCTGGTGCCCGCCGCTGACGTCCATGATCGACAGGCGCTGATGCCCGAGCCAGGTGTTCCCCACGACCTGCACGCCGGTGTCGTCGGGGCCGCGGTGCGCCACCCGGGCGAGCATCCGCTCGTACTTCCCGGGGTCGGCGGGCTCACCGCCCGGCCACGCCGTGGGTCCACCGAACGCAGCCACGATCCCGCACATGGGCTCCATCGTCGCACGGTCGTGTGCACCCGCATCCCGGCTTCCGCTCCCCCACCGTGTGAGTTCGGACTCTGAAAGGCGTTTCCGGGGCGATCCGAATTGCCCCGGCGGCCGTGGGTTCGTACGGTCGGAGACCGGCCAGGACGGCCGCCGTCCACCGCCGACACCAGGACTCAGGGTCCGGAGGCGGGGACCGACACCGGCCATCGAGCAGGTGCGCGGTGACGCCGCGCCAGGACCGACCGACAAGGGGCGGACTCAGGTGAGCACGGCAGAGCACGACGAGCGGCAGGGCCGGCACAAGGTCGTGATCGTCGGCGGAGGGTTCGGCGGTGTGCAGGCCGCCAAGGCGCTCAAGGGCGCCGATGTCGACGTGACGATCGTCGACCGTACGAACCACCACCTCTTCCAGCCGCTGCTCTACCAGGTGGCGACGGGCATCCTGTCCCCCGGCCTGATCGCCCCGGCCCTGCGCCGGGTGCTGAAGAAGCAGAGCAACGTGCGCACCCTGCTCGCCGAGGTCGGCGACATCGACCTCGAGGCCAAGGTCGTCCACGCGGCCGCGCCGGACGGGCAGCGGATCGTGTTGCCCTACGACACCCTCGTCGTCGCCGCGGGCGCCACGCACGCCTACTTCGGGCACCCGGAGTGGGCCGAGCACGCGCCCGGCATGAAGTCGATCGAGGACGCCCGGCTGCTGCGCTCGCGCATCCTGGGTGCCTACGAGCTCGCCGAGGTCGCGACGACCGAGGAGGAGAAGCAGGCGTGGATGACCTTCGTGGTCGTCGGCGCCGGCCCCACCGGCGTCGAGCTCGCCGGTCAGCTCGCCGAGCTGGCGCAGTACGTGCTGCCGCGTGAGTACCGGTCGATCGACACCCGCTCCGCGCGGATCATCCTGCTCGACGCGGCGCCGGCGGTGCTCCCGCCGTTCGCGAAGAAGCTGCAGAACTACACCCGCAAGACCCTGGAGAAGAAGGGCATCGAGGTCCGCCTGAACACCATGGCGACCGGGATGGACGCCGACTCCATCACGGTGAAGGGCCCGAACGGCGAGGAGCGCATCACCGCCCGTACCAAGGTGTGGGCCGCGGGCGTCCAGGCGTCGCCGCTGGGCGAGCTGCTGGCGAAGGCCTCCGGCGGCGAGGTGGACCGCGCGGGCCGTCTCACCGTGGACCCGGACTGCAGCCTGCCGGACCGCCGCGACGTGTTCGCGATCGGCGACATGGTCTCCACCATCGACCGGCTGCCCGGCGTCGCGCAGGTCGCGATGCAGCAGGGCACCTACGTCGGCAAGCTGATCAAGGCACGGGCGAAGGGCGACGACACCACCCCGGCCCCGTTCAAGTACTTCGACAAGGGCTCGATGGCCACCATCGGCGCCCGCGAGGCCGTCGCCGACGTCCGCGGCATCAAGCTCACCGGCTGGCTCGGGTACTTCATCTGGTGCTACGTGCACGTGATGTTCCTGATCGGCTGGGGCAACCGCTTCGGCACGCTCTACAACTGGCTGCGGTCGCTGCGCTACGCCCGCTTCCGCGGGCACCGGCTGATCAGCGTCACCGCCTCCTACGACAAGGCGGTCGACCCGGAGAAGCCGCTGGGTGAGAAGACCGACGAGCGCGCCGAGCTGGACCCGCGGGTGTCGCCCGGCACGCCGCCCGCGCCCGAGGGGAGCCCGGCCGCCACGGCCTGAGCCGGCCCACGCACCACGACCGACGCCCGGGGGCACGTGCCCCCGGGCGTCGTCGCGTGCGGGGGTGGGCCGGGGCGTGGCACCGTGATCCGGTGACCCCGGCGATGCAGGTCCTGATGCGCGACATCGCACGGCTCTGGGACACCGCGGCCGACGCGCTCTACGCCGCGGGCGACCCCGGCCCGGCGACGGCCGCGCTGGCCACCGACGTGAGCTGGACCGAGCTGCCGACCGGCGCCGGGGGCCACGGCCGGGACGCGGTCGCCGCGCACCTGGCCGCCCTCGCCGCGGCCCGGCCGTCCGGGCTGACCCGGACCCGGGTGTCGCGCACCGTCGACGTCCGCCGGGTGGTCGACGAGGTCCGCGTCGGCTTCACCCACGACCGGGAGCTGCCGTGGCTGGTGCCCGGGCTCGCCCCCACCGGACGCGCGGCGGAGGTGCTGGCGGTGCAGCTGGTGCGGGTGCGGCAGGGCCGGATCGACGAGGTCCGGACCCTCTGGGACGTCACGGGACTGCGCTCCGTGCTCGAACGGTGAGCCCATCGTCACCGCTTCCGCGGTTTCATGCCGCTGACCTGCGGCAACAGTCCCGACCCCGCGCCGTGCGACGGGCGGTCGCCCGGGTGCGGTGAGCAGCGCCACGGACGGCCCCGAACAGGGCCGACACGCCCTGAGGAGGGGGTTCCCGCAGGTCGTGGCGATGTCTCTGCCAGTCTGTACCGCGATCGGAGATGGCAGTCCACCCCGGTGAGCGGGGTGCGTGAACCGAGAGGAGTTGTCAGCGATGGCTCTGCCCACCCTGACCCCGGAGCAGCGCGCCGAGGCGCTCAAGAAGGCGGCTGCGGCCCGTACCGCCCGCAAGGAGCTCCGCGACAAGATCGCCAGCGGCGAGGAGACCATCCCCGCGGTGCTGGGTCGCGCGAAGACCGACCAGATCGTCGGGAAGACCAAGGTCGCGGACCTGCTCAAGAGCGTCCCGGGCTGGGGCCCGGCGAAGGTCTCCAAGGTGATGGAGGAGGCCGGCATCGACGTGTCGCGCCGTGCCGCCGGCCTCGGCGACCGTCAGCGCGCCGCGCTGATCGAGAAGGTCGGCTGACCTTCCCCCAGCTCCTCGCGACGGCCCGGTACGCACACTGTGCGGACCGGGCCGTCGCGCGTTCCGGGCAGGGCCCGGTCGGCGGAGGCGGGTCGTCACCGGTCTGGCAGCCTGCGCATGTGGAGATCGCCGGCACCGTACGCGAGGTCGAGACCGAGCCGGGCGTGACCCTCTGGGTGCAGGACCTGCCCGCACACCGGCCGACGCCGGCGGCGCCGGTGCTGCTGGTGAACGGGGCGGGCTCGGCCGGGTACGGCTGGCCGGACGCGTTGGTCGAGGTGCTGCGGGAGCGGCACCGGGTGGTCCGCTACGACCATCGCGACACCGGCCGCTCGACCCACGCGTTCGAGGATCGGCCCTACGCCGTCGCCGACCTGGCGACCGACGCACTCGCGGTGCTCGACGGCTGCGGGATCGACCGGGCGCACCTGGTCGGGATGTCGATGGGCGGGACGCTGGTCCAGCTGCTCGCGCTCGACGCGCCGCACCGCATGGTCAGCGCGACGCTGCTGTGCACCGCGGCGCTCGACACCGGCGACGCCGACCTGCCCGGCCCGACCCGGGACGTGCAGCGGATGTGGCAGGAGCTGGGCGATCCGCGTGACGAGGCCGGGGAGCTGGCCTGGCGGGTCGAGTACTGGCGACGCGTCTCCGGCGGGGTGCTGCCGTTCGACACCGCGGAGTTCACCGCGCGGGAGCGGCGGATCATGGACCACACCGGGCGGGTCGAGCCGTGCACCGCGCACGCCCAGGCCGATCCCGACGGGCTGGACCGCGGCGCCGAGCTGGGCTCGGTCACGGTGCCGACGCTCGTCGTCGAGGCGCCGGAGGACCCGGTGCACCCGCCGCCGCACGCCGACCACCTGGCGGCGCGGATCGGGGCGGCCGCGCAACTCGTCACGGTGGACGGGATGGGGCACGCCCTGCCGGACCTGCTGTGCGAGCCGATCGCGGCGGTCCTGCTGGAGCACGCCGCCGAGGCCGAGGAGGCCGAGGCCGAGGCCGACCCAGTGGCACCGCAGGCGGAGGCCGACCCAGTGGCACCGCAGGCGGGGGCCGAGCCGGCGGCACCGCAGGCGGAGGCCGAACCGGCGGCACCGTACGCGGAGCCGCTGCGGGGGGCCGGTCAGCCGACCCAGCGGTAGCGGCGTTCCGGGCGGCCGGTGCCGCCGTAGCGCAGCCGTACGGTGACCTGCCCGGTCGACACGAAGTGCTCCAGGTAGCGGCGCGCGCTGACCCGGGACAGCCGGGTGGCCTCGGCGCACTCGGTCGCCGACAGGTCCGCCTCCGCGTCGGTACCCGAGTGCGCGCGCAGGGTGCCCGCGACGAGCTCCGCGGTCGGGGTGGTCAGCCCCTTCGGCATCCGTTCCGGGCCGCCGGGGGTGCGGGCCGGGGCGGCACCGGTGCCGCCGAAGAGCCGGTCGATGTCGGACTGGTCGCGGACCCGGTCCAGGTCGCGCCGGATCCGCGTCGCGCGGTGCACCTGGGCGGCGAGCGCGGCGGAGTCGAACGGCTTGACGAGGTAGTGCAGCGCGCCGCCGTGCAGGGCGGCGGCGACCGTGTCGGAGTCGTCGGCGGCGGTCACGACCAGCACGAACGGGTCGTCGGCGGCCCCGGTGCGCAGCCGCGTCAGCACCTCGAGGCCGGACATGTCGGGGAGGTAGACGTCGAGCAGCACCAGCTCCGGGCGGAGCCGGGCGGCGGCGTCGAGGGCGTCGGCGCCGTTGTGCGCGACGCCGACCACGGTGCAGCCCTCGATCCGCTCCACGTAGCCGGAGTGGACCTTCGCGACCATGAAGTCGTCGTCGACGACCAGGACCCTCACACCCGCACCCCCGTCGGCGCCACCGGCAGCACCGCCTCGAACACCGCACCGGCCCGGCCCGCCGGCGCCGGCCGCACCGCGATGGTGCCACCCCGGCGCAGACACGCCTGCCGGGCCAGGGCCAGGCCTAGCCCGCGGCCGCCGATCTCGGCGGCCTTGGTCGAGTAGCCGGCCCGGAACACCTCCTCGGCCAGCTCGGAGGCGATCCCGGGGCCGGAGTCGCGGACCTCGACCCAGACCTCGTCGCCGTCGGTGTCGCCGCCGCCGGCGAGCCCGATCTCGATCCGGCGCGGGCCGTCCCGCCCGGCGGTCGCGTCGATCGCGTTGTCGATCAGGTTGCCGAGCACGGTCACGAGGTCGGCGGACAGGTCCGGGTCGTGGTCGGGGTCGGTCGGGTCGAGCCGGGACTCCGGGTCCAGGGCCAGCTCGACGCCGCGCTCGGCGGCCTGGCTGTTCTTCGCGACGAGCAGCGCGGCCGTCGCCGGGTCGCCGACGCTGGCGGTGACCTCGCGGCGCCACCCCTCCGAGGCGGCGACGATCCCGGCGACGAACCGGCGCACCTCGTCGTGCTCGCCGAGCTCGGTGAGCCCGGCGATGGTGTGCAGCCGGTTGGAGAACTCGTGGGCCTGGGCGCGCAGGGTGTCGGTGACGGTGTGCGAGGCGTCGAGCCGGTGCTGCAGGGTGGTGAGCTCGGTGCGGTCCCGCAGGGTCACCACGGCGCCCACGTCGCGGCCGTCGACGCGGACCGGGCGGCGGTTGAGCACCAGGGCCCGGGTGTCGCGCAGCACGAGCTGGTCCTCGCCGTCGGCGGCACCGGTGAGGACCTCGCGGAGCCGGTCGTCGAGGCCGAGGTCGGCGACGGCGTCGCCCTCGCGGGCGCCGGGCAGCTCCAGCAGCTCGCGGGCGACCGGGTTGAGCAGGGTGATCCGGTCGGCGGTGTCCAGCCCGACCACGCCCTCCTTGATGCCGAGCAGCATCGCCTCGCGGCGCTGCACCAGCTCGACGATCTCGTCGGGCTCCAGGCCGAGGGTCTGGCGGCGGACCCGCCGGGCGAGCAGCAGCGACCCGAGGACGCCGACGCCCAGGGCCAGCCCCAGCAGCGCGCCGGTCTCCGCGCGGGCCCCGGAGAGGGACTCCCACAGCGACGGGGCGCGGATCCCGGCCGACACCAGTCCGGCGACGGCGCCGCGGTCGTCGATCACCGGCACCTGGGCGACGACGGTGCGCCCGTCGGGGTTGCCGACCCAGGCCCGGCCCTGCGGCGCGGTGCTGGCACCGGGGTCGAACCGCTGCCGGACCCGGGACGGGTCCGGTGAGGTGCGCACGACCAGACCGGCGTCGACGATCTCGATCTCGTCGGCCCCGGACAGGTTCTCCGCGCTGCGGGCGAACGACGGAAGCAGGTCGTAGCGGCGGGTCTGCAACGCCTCGCGCACGGTCGGTACGGACGCGACGTCCTCGGCGACCGACAGCATCCGGCGTCCCTGGGTCTCGCGGAACGACTCCGAGGACTGCACGGCGGCCAGCGCCGCGACCGCGCCGAGCAGCACGACCACGACCACCAGCTGCCAGACGAGGAACTGGCGGGCCAGCGGTCCACCCGTCCCCCCGGCGCGCCGTCGCATGCGCCCAGCGTAGGACGTGCGGCGACGGCGGCGGCCACGCGAGGCGGTGGGACCACGACGCGTCGCGCGGCTCACCCTCGGTGGACCGGCCCGGCCGCGGACGCGCAGACTCACCTGCGGCGGCACGGCGACGGGCGGGTGGGCATGGCGGGGACGGTGACGCGGCCCGGCGGGGCACCGATCCCCCGCCGCGCCCGCCGGGGTCCGGTCGTCTCGCTGATCGTGGTGCTCGTGCTGGCCCTCGCCGCGGTCGTCGTCCCGATCGTGCTGACCGACGGGCCGCGGCCGCTGTCCGACCTGCGCATCCTGGTCCCCAACCCACCCGGCGGCGGCTACGACGTCACCGCCCGCAGCGCGGCCAAGGTGCTGTCCGACACCGGGATCGCCGGCCCGGTCGAGGTGTTCAACCTGTCCGGTGCCGGCGGGATCGCCGGGCTCGGCCGGGTCGAGGGCGAGGCGGGCAACGGCAGGCTCCTGATGAGCATGGGGCTCGGGATCGTCGGGGCGACCGCGTCCCGCGACACCCCGCTCTCGCTCACCGGCACCACGCCGATCGCGCGGCTGGTCGAGGAGTCGGAGATCGTCGTCGTGCCCGCGGACTCGCCCTACCGCGACGTCCGCGCGCTGCTCGACGCCTGGCGCGCCGCCCCCGGCGGGATCACCGTCGGCGGCGGCTCGAGCGTCGGTGGGCCGGACCACCTCGCCACGATGCTGCTCGCCGAGGGCACCGGCATCGCGCCCGCCCGGGTCCGCTACGTGTCCTACGAGGGCGGGGGGCCGTTGCTCGCGGCGGTGCTGCGCGGCGAGGTGGCCTTCGCGGTGTCCGGGGTGGGCGAGTTCGCCGACCAGATCGGGTCCGGTGACCTGCGGGTGCTCGCGGTGACCGCGGGCGAGCGGGTACCCGGCCTCGACGTGCCGACGCTGCGCGAGTCGGGGGTGGACGTGGAGTTCAGCAACTGGCGCGGGCTGGTCGCGCCGCCCGGGCTGGCCGACGCCGACCGCGCCGCGCTGGCCGACGCCGTCTCCGCGATGCGCGACACCCCCGAGTGGCGGCAGGTACTGGCCGCGAACGGGTGGCGCGACGCCTGGCTCCCGGGCCCGGACTTCGCCCGGTTCACCGCCGCCGAGAACGAGCGGGTGGAGCACGTCCTGGGCGAGCTGGGGCTGCGGTCACGCTGACCCGCGGACCCGGGCCGCGGTGACCGCAACGACCACAACGACCGTTGTGGCCGTTACGGAGACATCGGAGGGGTGACTCCGCACACTGCAACGCGTTCGCTTCGCAACGGTGAGATCGGACGCAGATGCCTCAGACGGCTCCTCCACGAACGCAGGACCGGCCCCCGCCGGACGACCCCACGTCGCCCGTGCCGCGGCCCCGGGTCGGACCTCTCCTCGGCACGGTGGTGGCCGTGCTGGCCGCCCTGCTCCTCGTCCCGCCGGCGGTGGGCGCGATCGGGGGCGGCGGCGACGGCACCCAGCTCCGCGGGCTGCGGATGCTGGTCCCGAACGCCCCCGGCGGCGGCTACGACGTCACCGCCCGCAGCGCGGCCAAGGCCATGGAGGACGCCGGGCTGACCGGGTCGGTCGAGGTCTTCAACCTGCCCGGTGCGGGCGGCACGGTCGGGCTCGGCCGGACCGTCAACGAGGCCGGCGACGACCGGCTCGTGATGAGCATGGGCCTGGGCGTGGTCGGGAGCGTGTACTCCAACGACTCGCCGGCCACGCTCGAGCAGACCACACCGATCGCGCGGCTCACCGAGGAGACCGAGATCGTCGTCGTCCCCGGTGACTCGCCCTACCGGAACGTGGGCGACCTGCTGGCCGCCTGGCGGGCGGCCCCCGGGAAGACCCCGGTCGGCGGCGGCTCCTCCCCCGGCGGCCCGGACCACCTGGCCCCGATGCTGATGGCCGAGGGCGCCGGCGTGGACCCGCGCGCGGTCAACTACGTCTCCTACGACGGCGGCGGCGAGCTGCTCGCCGCGGTCCTCGGCGGCAAGGTCGCGTTCGGGGTGTCCGGGCTCGGCGAGTTCGCCGACCAGATCGCCTCGGGCGACCTGCGGGTGCTCGCGGTGACCGCGGGCGAGCGGATCCCCGGCCTCGACGCGCCGACGCTGCGTGAGTCCGGCATCGACGTCGAGTTCACCAACTGGCGCGGTGTCGTCGCGCCGCCGGGGCTGGCCCCCGAGGGCGTCGCCGAGCTGGAGCGTGCCTACGCCGAGCTGCACACGACGCCGGAGTGGCGCGAGGTGCTGGCACGCAACGGCTGGCAGGACGCGTACCTGCCGGGGCCGGAGTTCGGCCGGTTCCTGGCCGACGAGGACGCCCGCGTCGAGCGGGTACTGACCGGGCTGGGGCTGACGTGACGACCATCGGGGACACCGGGACCGCTCGCTCCTGGTGGAAGGAGCACTCGGAGCTGGGTGTGTCGGTGCTGCTGGCCCTCACCGGCCTGCTGGTGCTCGGTGACACCCTCGCCGAGGGCGGCGGCGGCAGCGCGTCCGACCCGCTCGGACCGCGCACCGTCGCGTTCGTGCTCGGCGCGGCGCTGCTGGTGCTCGCGGCGCTGCTGACCGTCGACGTCCTGCGCGGCGGCCGCGGCGAGGCCGAGGGCGGCGAGGACGTCGACCTCGACACCGCCATGGACCTGCGCACGGTCGGGATGCTGGCCGGGGTGATCGCCGCGACGGCGGCGCTCATCCCGCTCGCCGGCTGGCCGATCGCCGGGACCGTCCTGTTCGCCGGCGCCACCTACGCGCTCGGCTCGCGCGCGGTGCTCCGCGACCTCGGCATCGCCGCCGCGGTCTCGCTGCTGACCTGGGTGCTGTTCGACGCCGTGCTCGGCGTCGACCTCCCGGGCGGCCCGCTGATGGGGGTGTTCGGCTGATGAGCACGTTCGACCTGCTCATGAACGGGTTCGCGCACGCGCTGACCCCGCAGAACCTGCTGTTCGCCGCGTTCGGGGTGCTGCTCGGCACCGCGATCGGCGTGCTGCCGGGCATCGGCCCGGCGATGGCGGTGGCACTGCTGCTGCCGGTGACCTACGCGTTCGACCCGACCGGTGCGTTCATCATGTTCGCCGGCATCTACTTCGGGGCGATGTTCGGCGGGTCGACGACGTCGATCCTGCTGAACACCCCCGGCGAGTCCGCCTCGGTGATGGCGGCCATCGAGGGCAACCCGATGGCGAAGTCCGGGCGCGGCGCCCAGGCGCTCGCCACCGCCGCGATCGGGCACTTCATCGGCGGCATCGTCGGCGTGACCGGGCTGGTCCTGGTCGCCCCGCTGATCGCCTCGGTGGCCGTCGACATCGGCGCCCCGGACTACTTCGCGATCATGGTCCTGGCCTTCGTCGCCGTCAGCGGCGTGCTGGGCGCCTCGCGGGTCCGCGGGTTCGCCGCGCTCGCCCTGGGCCTCACGATCGGCCTGGTCGGGCTCGACCCGATCTCCGGGCAGCCGCGGCTCACCTTCGGGGTGCCGCAGCTGGCCGACGGCATCGACGTCATCATCGTCGCGGTCGGGCTGTTCGCGATCGGCGAGGCGCTGTGGGTGGCCGCCCACCTGCGACGACGCACGCAGGAGGTCATCCCGGTCGGCCGTCCGTGGCTGGGCCGCGAGGACCTGCGGCGGACCTGGAAGCCGTGGCTGCGCGGCCCGTTCATCGGCTTCGGCTTCGGTTCGATCCCGGCCGGCGGCGCCGAGATGTCGACCTTCATGGCGTACGTGACCGAGCGGAAGCTCTCGAAGCACCCGGAGCAGTTCGGGAAGGGCGCCATCGAGGGCGTCGCCGGGCCGGAGTCCGCGGCCAGCGCGTCGTCGGCGGGGACGCTGGCGACGATGCTGACCCTCGGCCTGCCGACGACGGCGATCGCCGCCGTCATGCTCGCCGCGTTCCAGCAGTTCGGCATCCAGCCCGGCCCGCTGCTGTTCCAGAAGGAGCCGGACCTGGTCTGGACGCTCATCGCGAGCCTGTTCATCGGCCTGGTCATGCTGCTGGTGCTGAACCTTCCGCTGGCCCCGGCCTGGGCGACGCTGCTCCGGATCCCGCGGCCGTACCTCTACGCGGGCATCCTGTTCTTCGCCTGCGTCGGCGCCTACGCGGTGTCCGGCCAGCCGGTCGACCTGCTGGTGCTGCTCGCGATCGGCGGCATCGGGTTCCTGATGCGCCGGTTCGGGCTGCCGGTGCTGCCGGCGATCATCGGTGTCATCCTCGGCCCGGACGCGGAGCTGCAGCTGCGCCGCGCCCTGCAGATCGCCGACGGCGACGTCACCACGCTGGTCTCCACCCCGCTCGCGATCGTCGTGTACTCGCTGATCGCGATCCTGCTGGTCGCCCCGGTCGTGCTCCGCGCGGTCCGCGCCCAGCGGGGTGACCGGGAGTCCGAGACGGTCTGACCCGGCCGGTGCCCCGACACGCCCCGCGGCCGCACCGGCCGCGGGGCGTCGTCGTCCGCGCGGTGATCCGCGCGCCGCGCGCGTCCGGACGCACGCGCGGCACGGATCACCGCGCGCGCAGCGGATCACCTCACGGCGGGGTGGGGCAGGATCGGGTCATGGGGTTCGACGCCGCCCGCGCGCTCGCCGAGACGCTGCTGGCCCACCAACGCCCGGAGCTGTGGGAGCGCGCGCAGCGGGCGGCGATCGCGGCCCGCGCCGCCGCCGAGGACGGCGGGCACGACCGGGACCTGCTGATGACGGCCGCGGTGCTGCACCCCATCGGGCACTCGCCGGTCGCCCGCCGGACCGGGGACCCGCAGCGCGACGCCGCCCGGTTCCTCGAGGTCCGCGGCTACGACGCGCGGGTCGTCGAGCTCGTCGCCGGGCACGGCCCGCTCGCCGGCGCGCTGCTCGCCTGCACCGACGCGGCCACCGTCACCCCACCGGATCCGGACGATCCGCCCGCAGGAGCGGCGCCGACGGTGTCGTAGCGCAATCCTGGGCCGGTGGCGATCACCGAGGCCCCGCGGCGGGTCCGCAACCGGGTGGGCTCCTGGCTCCTGCAGGACGCGCACCGCCCCGACCGGCAGGGCCCGCACGCCCGGCCCGAACCGGAGCACCCGCGCCACGCCTGGTGGAAGGTCATGTGCCTGACCGGCGTCGACTACTTCTCGACGCTGGGCTACCAGCCGGGGATCGCGGCGCTGGCCGCCGGCGTGCTCTCCCCCGTCGCCACCCTCGTCCTGGTGGCGGTGACGCTGCTGGGTGCGCTGCCGGTCTACCGCCGCGTCGCCCGGGAGAGCCCGCACGGGGAGGGCTCCATCGCGATGCTGGAACGGCTGCTGCCCGGGTGGCGCGGGAAGGTGTTCGTCCTGGTCCTGCTCGGGTTCGCGGCCACCGACTTCCTCATCACGATGACGCTGTCCGCGGCCGACGCGACCGCGCACCTGGTGCAGAACCCGCTGGCCCCCGCGGCCCTGCAGGGCCAGAACGTGCCGATCACGCTGCTGCTGCTCGCGCTGCTCGGCGGGGTGTTCCTCGCCGGGTTCTCCGAGGCCATCCGGATCGCGGTCGCGCTGGTCGCGGTCTACCTGGTGCTCAACGCCGTCGTCGTGGTGGACGGGCTGGTCCGGATCGTCGCGGCGCCGCACGTCGTCGCGGACTGGTCGGCGCTGCTCGTGTCCCGCTACCCGGACCCGCTGCTCATGGTGGGGGTCGCGCTGATCGTGTTCCCCAAGCTGGCGCTGGGCCTGTCCGGGTTCGAGACCGGGGTGTCGGTGATGCCGCTGGTGCGCGGCCGCGACGGTGACACCGAGGACCGCCCGGAGGGCCGGATCGCGGGCACCCGGCGGCTGCTCACCGTCGCCGCGCTGGTCATGAGCACCTTCCTGGTGACCTCCAGCGTCGTGACCGTGCTGCTGATCCCCGAGCCGGAGTTCGCCCCCGGCGGGCAGGCGAACGGGCGGGCGCTGGCGTTCCTGGCCCACCGCGACCTGGGGAACGTCGTCGGCACCGTCTACGACCTGTCCACGATCGCGATCCTGTGGTTCGCCGGGGCCTCGGCGATGGCGGGCCTGCTCAACCTGGTGCCGCGGTTCCTCCCCCGCTACGGGATGGCGCCGTCCTGGGCGCGGGCGGCACGGCCGCTCGTCCTGGTCGTGATGGTCGTCGCGTTCGCCGTCACGTGGCTGTTCGACGCCGACGTCGACGCCCAGGGCGGGGCCTACGCCACCGGCGTGCTGGTGCTGATGACCTCCGCGGCGGTCGCCGTCGCGCTGTCGGTGCGGCGCACCGGGAGCCGCCCGGTCGTCGTCGCGTTCGCGCTGATCGCGCTCGTGTTCGCCTACACGACGGTGGCGAACGTCGTCGAGCGGCCGGAGGGTGTGAAGATCGCCGCCTGCTTCATCGCCGGGATCCTGGTGGTGTCGCTGCTGTCGCGCACCCTGCGCGCGTTCGAGCTGCGCATCACCGACGTCACCCTCGACGACACCGCCCGCGGGTTCCTCGACGAGTGCTCCGGCTCCGGCAGGCCGCTGCGCCTGGTCGCGCACGAGCCCCGCCCCGGCGAACGGGACAGCGTCGCCCGCGACGAGGAGTACCGGGAGAAGCTGGCCGAGGAGACCGAGGACCACCACATCCCCGACCCCGGCCGCGTGGTGCTGGTCGAGGTCACCGTCACCGACCCGTCGGAGTTCGAGTCGGGCATCGCCGTGCGCGGGGAGCGTCGCGGCCCGTACCGGGTGCTGACGACGTCGGCGCCGTCGGTCCCGAACGCGATCGCCGCGCTGTTGCTGCACCTGCGCGACGTCGGCGACCGCGCCCCGCACATCTACTTCGACTGGACCGAGGGCAACCCGGTGCGCCACTTCGGCCGGTACCTGTTCACCGGCGTCGGCGAGGTGGCCCCGATCACCCGGGAGATCCTGCGGGAGGCCGAGCCCGACGTGGCCCGGCGCCCCGTGGTGCACGTCGGCTAGGGCGGCCCGTAGTGGCCGGCGTGGGTCTCGCGGACGACGTTCTTGCGGATCTTCCCGGTCGAGGTGCGCGGCAGCTCGTCGGCGACGATCACCGCCTTCGGGACCTTGTAGGGGTCGAGGTGCCCGCGCAGCGCGACCAGCAGCGCCTCCGGGTCGACCGTCGCGCCGGGCCGGGGCACGACCACCGCGGTGATCGCCTCGCTCCACCGCTGGTGCGGCAGCCCGACCACGACCGCCTCCGCGACGTCCGGTGCGGCCGCGTAGACGGCCCGCTCGACCTCCAGCGAGGCCACGTTCTCGCCGCCCGTCTTGATCACGTCCTTGACCCGGTCGGCGAACCACAGCACGCCGTCCTCGCCGAGCCGGCCGACGTCGCCGGAGTGGAACCAGCCGTGCCGGAACGCCTCGGCGGTCGCGGCGTCGTCGTCGAGGTAGCCGTTCATGGTGGACGGGCCGCGGTAGACGATCTCGCCCTCCTCCCCCGGGCCGAGCAGGGTCCCGCCGGAGTCCATGACCGCGACCCGGACCCCGGTGATCGGGGTGCCGACCGCACCGATGTGGGTCAGCTGGTGCTCGGGACGGAACAGGGTGGTGCACGGGCTCATCTCGGTCTGCCCGAACAGCAGCGCGAAGTCGCAGCCGAAGCCGTCCAGGCAGGCCCGGATCAGCGGCTCGGGCATCGGCGCCATCGCGTACACCGCGCGCCGCAGCGACGACAGGTCCCGCCCGGCGAACGACGGGTGCTCCAGTGCCGCCCGGTACATCATCGGCAGTCCGAACACCTGGGTGATCCGCTCGCGCTCGACGGTGTCGAGGAACGCGGCGGGCTCGAACCCCCGGGGAGAGGTGGATCGTCGCCCCGACCAGCACCGCCGGGGTGCAGAACGCGTTGAGCTGCGCGGTGTGGAACATCGGCATCATCGCCAGGAAGCTGTCCGCCGCCGACCAGCCCGAGTCCAGCGCCGCGGAGAACGACTCCAGGGTGACCGCCAGGTGCGAGGTGACGACGCCCTTGGGGAACGACGTCGTCCCCGAGGTGTACAGGTAGGACAGCGGGTCCCGGTCCTCGACCAGTACCTCGACCGGCCCGGCGCCGTCCCCTTCCCCGGTCTCGACGTCGGCCAGCGGGACCCCGGTGCCGGCCGGCCCGCCGGTGCCGGGCGCGACGAACACCTCGGTCACCGCGGGCACCTGCTCCCAGGCCGGAGCGAGCGCCGCGACCAGCTGCGCCTCGACGACGATCCCGCGGGCCCGGGAGTGGCCCAGGACGTAGGCGACCTCGTCCGGACGCCAGCCCAGGTTCACCGGCACGCAGACCAGGCCGAGGCGGGCGCAGGCGTAGTAGACGGCGAGGAACTCGGCGCTGTTGCCCGAGGCCAGCGCGAGCGCGTCGCCCCGGGCCCAGCCGCGCGCGGCGAGCCCGCGGGCCAGCCGGTCCACCCAGGCGTCCAGCTCGGCGTAGGTCCAGGACCGCTCCCCGTCGACGACGGCGGTCCGCCCCGGCCGGGCGGCGGCGCTGCGGCCGAGTGCGTCGGCGACGTTGACCCGCCCGATCAGGTTCCGGTCGAGCTCGCCGGCACCCATCAGTACGACCTCGGCAGTCCGAGCCCGTGCTGGGCGACGTGGTTGAGGATCATCTCGCGGTTCACCGGCGCGACCTGCATGAGCCGGGCCATCCCCCAGTACGGGATCAGCCCGTACTCGCCGGCCAGACCGTTGCCGCCGTGGGTCTGCATGGCCGCCTCGACGGCGTGCGTCGCCGCCTCGGCCGCCGCGTACTTGGCCATGTTGGACTCCTCGCCCGCGGGCATCCCGCGGTCGTGCAGCCACGCGGCCTTGCGGGTCATCAACGCCGCGAGCTCGGTGTCGATCCGGGCCCGCGCCAGCGGGTGCGAGACGCCCTGGTGGGCGCCGATCGGGGTGTCCCAGACCTGCCGGGTGCGGGCGTAGTCGGCCGCCTTGGCCAGCGCGAACCGGGCGATGCCGACGCCGAGCGCGGCGCCGGTGATCCGCTCGGGGTTGAGGCCGCGGAAGACCTGGCGGAACCCGTCGCCCGCGGCGCCGACCAGGTTGCCCGCCGGGACGCGGACGTCGTCGAAGTGCAGGACGTGCTGCTTGTCCGGGGCGATGAGGTCCACCGGCAGCGGGGTGCGGGTCAGCCCCGGCGAGTCGACCGGCACGACGAACAGGCTCAGGCGCGCCTTCCCGTCCGGCGCCCTCCCGGTCCGCGCGACGACCAGCACGGCCTCGGCGTCGTCGGTGCCGGAGATGTAGTGCTTGGTGCCGTTCAGCACCCAGTCGTCGCCGTCGCGGTCGGCGCGGGTCGCCATCCGGTGGGTATTGGACCCCGCCTCCGGCTCGGTGATCGCGAAGACGACCTTGGTCGAGCCGTCGGCGAGCCCGGGCAGCCAGCGACGGCGCAGCTCCTCGGAGCCGAACTCCCCGATCACCTCGGCCGAGATCGCGGCGGACACCAGCACCAGCAGCAGCGGGGCGCCCTGCGCCGCGGCCTCCTCGCAGACGATGGAGAGCTCCACGAGCCCGCCGCCACCGCCCCCGTGCTCCTCAGCGACGTTGACGCCCAGGAACCCGGCCTGCCCCATCGCCTTCCACAGCTCGTGGGTGTGCCTGCCCTCCCGGGCGCACCGCAGGTAGTACTCGCTGCCGAAGGAGGCCGCGATGGCGGCGACGGCCGCCCGCAGATCGCGTTCCTCGTCGGTCTCGGTGAAGTCCACGCCGACTCCCTAGTGATCCGTTGTTCACTTGTGGCGGACCGTACCGCGCGGATGCGATGCTGGAAAGATGCCGACGCGAACCAGCTCCGGAACCGCGGGACCCCCGCGGCGGCGCGACCCGGAACGCGGGGAGCGGATCCTCGAGGCGGCGGCCCGGCTCGCGGCCGGTCGCGGGTTCCACACCGTCGGGATGGCCGAGATCGGCGCCGAGGCCGGCATCGTCGGGTCCGGGATCTACCGGCACTTCGCCTCCAAGGAGGCGGTCCTGCTCGCCCTGCTCGACCGCGGCATGGCCCGCCTGGAGGCCTCCGCGGCGGCGGCGCTGGCCGCGGGAACCCCCGAGCGCGAGACGCTGACCGTCCTGGTGGCCGACCACATCCGGCTCGTGACCGAGAACCGCACCGAGTTCGCCGTCTACTACGGCGAGGTCCACACCCTGCCCGCCGAGGCCCGCCGCGACCTGCGGCGCCGTCAGCGCCACCACGTCGAGGACTGGGTGCACGTGCTCGCCCCGCTGCGTCCGGACCTGTCCGACGGCGAGCTGCGCGTGCTGGTGCACGCCTGCGTCGGCGCGATCCAGTCGACGCTGTTCTTCCGCAGCGGCCTGGACCAGCACCGGCTCGTGGGGTTGCTCGGCGGGCTGGCGCACGGCCTGCTCGGCGTCGATCCGGTCCACCGGTGAGGACCCGTGGTGATCTCCCCGGCATCCGGTTGACAACAACTCGCACCGCGGGTTCGGTGGAAGCGTGACCGGCTTCCTGCTGACCCGACGCCGTCACGTCGACAACCTCGTCGTCGTGAGCCAGGCCTGTCGCTGATCGCGTCACCGCAGGTCCGTTTCCTCCCTCTTCCCCCTCTTTCCGGCGCCGTCGTGCGTCCGTCTGCCGTGCCCGGCACACCCCCGAGGAGTCTCCCGTGTCCGAAGCTCTCGCCACCACGCCCAACACCCGGATCCAGGAGCCGCTGAAGTTCGCGTACTGGGTCCCGAACGTCTCCGGCGGGCTGGTCACCAGCACCATCGAACAGCGCACCGACTGGGGCTTCGAGTACAACAGGAAGCTGGCGCAGACCGCCGAGAACAACGGCTTCGAGTACGCGCTGTCCCAGATCCGCTACATGGCCAGCTACGGCGCCGACCACCAGCACGAGGCCACCGCGTTCTCCCTCGCGCTGGGCCTGGCCACCGAGCGGCTCAAGGTGATCGCCGCCGTCCACCCCGGCCTGTGGGAGCCCTCGGTGCTGGCCAAGTGGGTCGCCACCGCCGACCACCTGACGAACGGCCGGCTCGCGGTCAACATCGTCTCCGGCTGGCTGAAGGCCGAGTTCACCGCGATGGGCCAGCCGTGGCTCGAGCACGACGAGCGCTACCGCCGCAGCAACGAGTTCATCCGGGTGCTGCGCGAGATCTGGACCTCCGACGGCGGCGCCGAGTTCGCCGGCGACTTCTACCGGATCCGCGACTTCGACCTCAAGCCCCGCCCGGTCGAGGTCCCCGGCCGTCCGCACCCGGAGATCTTCCAGGGCGGCAACTCCACCGCGGCCCGCTACAACGGCGGCACCGTGTCGGACTGGTACTTCTCCAACGGCAAGGACTACGACGGCTTCACCGAGCAGGTCGAGGAGGTCCTCGGCCACGCGAAGACCGCCCAGCGGCTGCAGCCCGTCCGGTTCGGCCTCAACGGCTTCATGATCGCCCGGGACGGCGAGAAGGAGGCCCGGGACACCCTGCGCGAGATCATCGAGAAGGCCAACCGGCCCGCCGTCGAGGGCTTCCGCGACGCCGTCCAGCAGGCCGGCAACTCCACCGGCGACAAGCGCGGCATGTGGGCGGACTCGTCGTTCGAGGACCTCGTGCAGTACAACGACGGCTTCAAGACCCAGCTGATCGGTACCCCGGAGCAGATCGCCGACCGCGCGATCGAGTACAAGCGGCGCGGCGCGAACCTGCTGCTGCTCGGCTTCCTGCACTTCCAGGAGGAGGTCGAGTACTTCGGCGCGAAGGTGCTGCCGATCATCCGCGAGAAGGAGGCCGAGCTGGCCGCCCGCGAGCCGCAGCTCACCACCGTCTGAGCGAGACCGTCCGCACGGGCCCGGCGACCGTCGTCGCCGGGCCCGTCCGCGTTCCCGGGACCCGTCCTGACCGGACATCCCGCGCCGCGTCCCATTCCCGGGAATGTCCCGTTGACGTCCACCGTGATCTCCCCGAACACTGGGGCCGTGCTGTTCACCGAGCTCACCCGTCGACGCCACGTCGACCTCTCGCGTGTGACCTCGTCGCTCTGTCGCTGACCGGCATCCCCGCGGAGCAGGCTCCCTGAGCTGCGCCGCGGCCGGCGATCCCGGTCGCCGGTGACCGCCCCGACAGTTCCCTCCCGTCCGGGCCCACCGTTCCTCCGCCGATTCGGTGCGCACTTTCGCGCGTATCCGCCGAATCCTGCGGCGCCGCGCCCGGACACCTTTCTCCGACGACGAGGAGACACACCGTGACCACGACCGAGAACCGTTCCGAGCCCACCACCGTCGAGTCGCTCGACTGGTCCACCACGCCCACCGACGCCCCGGGCTGGCTGGCCCGGGCCCGCGACGTCCGCCGTGTCCTGGAGCGTGACGCCGCGGCCCGCGACCAGGCGGGCGCCACCCCGCACGACGAGGTCGCCCTGCTCAAGGACTCCGGCCTGGTCACCATCCTGGGGCCGGTCGAGCACGGGGGCGGCGGACAGGAGTGGCCGCTGGCCTACCGGGTGATCCGCGAGGTCGCCGCGGGCGACGGCTCCATCGGCCAGCTGCTCGGCTACCACCTGCTCTGGTTCTGGGCCGCCCGGCTGGTCGAGACGCCCGAGCAGATCGCGGCGGTCGAGGCCGACGCCACCCGCAACCGCTGGTTCTTCGGGGGCGCGGTCAACCCGCGCGACGCCGAACTGACCATCCGCGACGAGGGCGACGAGCTCGTCTACTCCGGCCGCAAGTCCTTCTCCACCGGCAGCAGGGTCTCCGACGTCACCGTGCTGGAGGGGGTGATCGAGCGGACCGACACCCACGTCTTCGCGATCGTGCCGAGCCACCAGGAGGGCATCGTCTTCGGCGACGACTGGGACAACATCGGCCAGCGCCTCACCGAGTCCGGCAGCGTCACGATCACCGACGTCCGGGTGCCGTGGGCGGCGGCCGCCGGGTTCACCGACAGGGTGTTCACGCCGCGGGTCTACAACACGCTCAACGTGCCGATCATCCAGCTCGTCTTCGTGGAGTTCTACCTCGGGATCGCCCGCGGGGCGCTCGAGACCGCGGCGCGCTTCACCCGCGAGCGGACCCGGCCGTGGCTCCACGGGGGCCACGAGCGCGCCGTCGACGAGCCCTACCAGCTCGACCTCTACGGCGACCTGCACGCGAAGCTGTGGGCGGTGGAGGCGCTGGCCGACGCCGTCGCGCAGGAGCAGCAGGTGATCCACCGTGACGCCGACGGCGTCACCGCCGAGCAGCGCGGCCGGCACGAGGTGCGGGTCGCCGCGGTGAAGGCGCGTGCCACCGACGTCGCGCTGGAGATCACCTCGGGGATCTTCGAGGGCCTCGGGGCCCGCGCGACGACCACGGAGCTGGGCTTCGACCGGTTCTGGCGCAACGTCCGCACGCACACCCTGCACGACCCGGTCGCCTACAAGCGGCGCGAGGTCGGGGCGTGGGTGCTGCGCGACGAGCTGCCCGAGCCGACCTGGTACTCCTGACCCGCCTGCGGACCCCCGGACGACACCGCCCGCCCCGGTCGCGCCGGGGCGGGCGGTGTCGTCGCCGCAGTGGCGTCGCGGCGGGCCGCTCAGCCGACGGTCGTGCGGTCGCCCTCACCCGCTGGGGTGCGGTCGGTGCGGACCCGCGGGAGGAACCGGCCGGTCCGGGCGCGGTACTCGTCGTACTCGGCGCCCAGTGCGCTGCCCAGGCCGGGCTCGTAGACCGCACGGGCCTGGATCTGCACCGCGACGAGGATCAGCACCCCGGCGAGCACGCCGAGCAGGGTCGGGGCCATGAACAGCATCCCGGCGCACCCGACGATCAGGCCGGTCAGGGCGGGGTTACGGACGCGGCGGTAGATCCCGCCGGTGGCGAGCACCGGGCGTCGTGCGGCGTCCGGGTCACCGGCCGCGGCCGCTCCGGCCTCGGTGGCCGAGCGGCGCCACACCGTGCCGAGCTGCAGCATCGCGACCGCGACGACGGCGAAACCGAGCAGCAGCAGCCCCGCCCCGACGACGGCGACCGCCGGCCGGGCCAGCACCGAGATCGGCTGCAGCACGTCGAGGGCGACCAGCAGCGGTGCACCGAACCCGAGCAGCGCGGCCAGCACGAACAGCGTGCGGGCCCACCAGGCGGGGCTGCCCGGGGTCCGGGTGACGTCGAGCCTGCGCTCCCCGCGGGCGCGGTGCGCACGACCGCGGAACCACAGCCCGGCGCCGACGGCGAGGGCCCCCAGCACCAGCGCGGCCCAGCCGAGCCCGTGGTGCCCGGCGACGTCGACCACGCGGCCCCAGGCGTCCTCGCCCCACACCTGCGGGACGGCCTCGTAGAGCAGCCAGGCGCCGAACACGAAGAACATGGCCGCGGCGCCGATCGAGATGGCCCGCTCCGGGAGCCGCTTGCCGAGCTGACGCCCGACGACGATGGCCAGCCCGTCCGCGGCGACCATGCCGACCGTGGATCCGGCCCAGATGCCGATCGACCCGGCGAGGGTCCCGTGCTGGGAGGCCAGGGTGATCGTCGCGAGCATCGTCTTGTCACCGAGCTCGGCGAGGAAGAACGCGACCGACGCGGCGACGACGGCGGACCCGCCGGCCCGCTTGGCCTTCGCCTCCTCGTCCTCGGAGAGGCTGTCGCCGCGCAGTGTCCAGGCACCGAACGCCAGGAACGCGACCGCGGCGACCAGCGCGATCCAGCCGGTCGGGATCGACGCGCCCAGGCCGTAGCCGACGGCGACCGACACGAGGTGGGTCACCGAGGTGGCGATCGTGATCCCGATCAGGACCGGGATCGCGTTGAAGCGCGTCGCGAACGTGAGGGCCATGAGCTGCGACTTGTCGCCCAGCTCGGCCACGAAGATGACGCCGAAGCTGATCGCGAACGCGATCAGGAATCCGTCCATGTCCATCCCTCGATCTCGACCGGACCGAGGTTGGGGTGCCCTCGACCCGGTGTATCCGGATCGAAGGTCTCGCTCGCCTGGTGGTGGTCAGGCCGCTGCACCCGGGTCGGCCGTCGGAGTACGAGGCGGACCAGTATGTCGAGCGCAGCGTTGGGAGCTACTCCCCTTCGCGTACGCCGGAGACGGTACCTCATCGATCCAGAGCGCCTCGACACCTGATGCGCATCCGGCGCTGTGATCGCTCTCTCAGCGCCGACCCCCTCCGATGGCTTAGCGTCGCGAACGAGTCGTGTCACCGGTGACCGAGGAGGACCCCCATGCCCGAGGCCGTCGTCTGTGCCGCCGTCCGCACACCGATCGGGAAGCGGAAGGGGTCCCTGGCCGAGGTCCACCCGGTCGACCTGTCCGCCGCCGTGCTGAGCGCCCTGGCCGAGCGGACCGGGATCGACCCCGCCGTCGTCGACGACGTCGTGTGGGGCTGTGTGAACCAGGTCGGCGACCAGGCTGCGCAGATCGGCCGCTACGCGCTGCTGGCCGCGGGCTGGCCGGAGACGGTGCCCGGGGTGACGGTGAACCGCGCGTGCGGGTCGAGCCAGTCCTCGTTCGACTTCGCGGCCGGGATGGTGCTGGCCGGGCAGTACGACGTCGTCGTCGCCGGTGGGGTGGAGTCGATGACCCGGGTGCCGCTGGGCGCGGGCCGCGACCTGGGACGTCCCTACGGGCCGCTGGTGCGCGAGCGCTACCGCGCCGACCTGGAGTCCGGGGAGTTCCCGAACGGGGACTTCAACCAGGGCGTCGGCGCCGAGCGGATCGCCCGGGACTGGGGACTGTCGCGGACCCGGCTCGACGAGTACGCGGCACGCAGCCACGAGCTCGCCGCCGCCGCGATCGACGCCGGCGTGTTCGACGACCAGCTCGTCGACGTGCCCGGAGCGCCCGGGTTCACCGCCGACGAGGGCCTTCGCCGTGGCACCACCGTCGACACCCTGGCCGCGCTGAAGCCGTCGTTCTCCGCGGACGGGGTGATCCACGCCGGGAACAGCTCGCAGATCTCCGACGGCGCGTCGGCGGTGCTCGTGACCACCCCGGAGCGGGCCCGCGAGCTCGGCCTGACCCCGATCGTGCGCTACCACTCCGGGGCCGTGTCCGGCGCGGACCCGCTGCGGATGCTGACCGGGCCCGTCCCGGCGACACAGAAGGTGCTGAAGCGCTCCGGGCTCTCGATCGGCGACATCGGCGCGTTCGAGGTGAACGAGGCGTTCGCGCCGGTCCCGCTGGCCTGGCAGGCCGAGCTGGGCGCCGACGACGCCGTGCTGAACCCGCTCGGCGGGGCGATCGCCGTCGGGCACCCGCTGGGCGCGTCGGGGACCGTGCTGCTGACCCGGCTGGTGCACCACATGCGCGACCGCGGGATCCGCTACGGGCTGCAGACCATGTGCGAGGGCGGCGGCACCGCCAACGCCACGATCGTGGAGCTGGTCGCCTGACCTGCTAGGTTCCGCCCGTGCTGTGGGTGGGGATCATCGCGCTGCTGGCCGGGGCCGCCTGCATCTGGGTCGCGGTCCGCACCCAGCGCCGGGTGCACGCGATGATGGCTGCCGAGACGCTGTCGGTGCCCGAGCTGCTCGACCTCGCGGGCGTCGCGGCGGAGCTCGCCGGGCGGCCGGGCACGTTCCGGAAGGTCTGCGAGGTCGTCGGGCAGACCGCGCCCGCCCCGGTCGGGGTGCTGCGCTCCGACCTCGCGGGCGTCGACTGCGTGTGGCACATGCAGCGGGTCGAGCGCCGGTTCGAGCGCCGTGAGCGCGACGACGAGGGCCGCACCCGGACGCAGACCCACACCGAGACCGTGTCCGAGCGGACGTCCCCGCACGGCTGGGCGCTGCTGCGCGACGGGCACACCATCGGCGTCGACCCGGGCGGGCGGCACCCGGACCCGGTGGAACGGGTGCTGGACCGGTTCGATCCGGCCGACGACCGGGGCCGGGGCGGGGACCGGACCGTCGGCTACCGCAACCAGGAGTGGGTGCTGCGCCCCGGCGTCGCGATGTACGTCCTCGGCGAGGTCGACGACCGCGACGGGCCACTGGTGGTCCGGCCGCCGCAGGACTCCGGCGGGACCTTCGTGCTGTCCACCCGCACCGAGGCCGAGCTGACCGCCTCCGACCGGCGCGCGCAGCGGCTGTGGGCCCGCGGCGGGGCCGCCCTCGCGGTGCTGGGACTGGTGCTCACGGTGGTCGGCGCGATCTCCTGACCTGCCCGGACCGTCGGTGGGGACCCGCGTGCCGGGCACTCTCACCCGATGCCCGAGCGATTCCCAGCGCGGTCACAGGGTCGTCTCAGGGTCACGGCGCACAGTTGCCCCATGACCGAGAACGGGCCGGGAACGGGCGAGCCGTCCGACGGACGGACCTCCACCGGAGGCGGCGCCACCGACCCCGTCCGGCCCGCACGGCGTCACGAGGGGGCGGTCCCCGCCCACCCGGCCGGCGACGACGGCACCCACGCACAGGAGGCGACCACCGTGACCGACACCGACCACCGGCAGCAGGGCGGCAGCCAGGGGGGCGACCCGGGCGGTAGCCACGGGACCCAGACTCCCCCGCCGTGGGCGACGACGAGCAACCCCACGATCCCGGCCTACGGCGCGGGGAGCCCGCCCACCTCGGTGTACCCGCCGTTCCCGCAGCAGGGTCCGGCACCGAGGCCGCCGCGCCGGTTCGGAGCGGGCCTGGCCGCCGTCGCGCTGACGGCCGCCCTCGTCGGCGGTGCGGCCGGCGTCGGCGGCGCCTACCTGGTGCTCGACGGTTCCTCCACCCCGGCCACGCTGACCAGCGCGGCCGCCCCCGGCACCCCGGCCACCCCCGCCGACGGCTCGATCGCCGGTGCCGCGGCCGCGATCACCCCGAGCACGGTGGACATCCAGGTCCGCACCGCGCAGAGCGTCGCCGAGGGCTCCGGGGTCGTCCTGACCTCCGACGGCCAGATCCTCACCAACAACCACGTGGTCGCCACCGCCGCCGACGGCGGCCGGATCACCGTGTCCACCGCCGACGGGAAGCAGTACACCGCGACCGTCGTCGGCACCTCCCCCAGCTACGACCTCGCCGTCATCAAGCTGCAGGGCGCCACGGACCTGAAGCCCGCCACTCTCGGGGAGTCCTCGAGCGTGCAGGTCGGCGAGCAGGTCGTCGCGAACGGCTCGCCGCAGGGCCTGTCCGGCACCGTCACCGCGGGCATCGTCTCGGCGCTGAACCGGACCGTCACCGCGGGCGGCGACGGCCAGGCCCCGGTCGTCTACAACGGCCTGCAGACCGACGCCCCCATCAACCAGGGCAACTCCGGCGGTCCGCTGGTCAACCTGGCCGGGCAGGTCGTCGGCATCAACTCCGCGATCGCCACCGCCGGGCAGAGCTCCGGCTCGATCGGGCTGGGCTTCGCGATCCCGGTCGACACCGCCAAGCGGGTCGCCCAGGAGCTGATGGACTCCGGCGTCGCGACCAAGCCGCAGCTCGGCGTGCAGGGCTCGGTGTCGGCCTCCGGCAGCGCCCCGAGCGGGACCGCGGGCGCCCAGATCACGACGGTGGAGCCGAACTCGCCGGCGGCCGCCGCGGGCATCGCGGCGGGCGACGTCGTCACCAAGGTCAACGAGTACCCGGTGTCGAGCTTCGCGGACCTGATCGCCCGGGTCGGCAACTTCACCCCCGGCCAGCAGGTCACGCTGACCGTCGGCAGCGGGTCCGGTGCCCGCGAGGTGCCGGTGACGCTCGGCAGCGTGCGCGACACCGCCGCCGCGACCGCCCAGAACGGGGCGCGCACCGTGCCCGAGGGCGGCTCCACCGGCGAGCTGCCGTTCGGCATCAACCCCTTCGGCGGCGGCAACTGACCTGATCCCCCCGGGGCGACGCCACGCCCCGGGCACCCGCCCCGGCCGGGCGCGACACCCCCCTCCCGTCGCGCCCGGCCGGTTCCGTGTGCGCCGGCGGACGGGCGTGCCGTACGCGTGCCGGGACGGCGGGGCCGCCGGGGCTCAGCCGGTGGGGTGCCGGGCCCGTAGCCGGGTCCGCACCCGCCCGGCCAGCGCGGTGACCGCCGCGACGACGGCCACCAACCCGACCGCGAGCAGCGCGGCCACCAGCGGGGAGTCGGTGAGGTTGCCGGTCAGCACCCCGAGCACGCCGTAGAGCAGCGTCCACAGCACCGCCCCGGCCGCGACCGCGGGCACCAGCTTCGCCCAGGCCATCCCGGAGACCGCGGCGGCGATCAGGGTCGGCACCCGCCCCGCGGGGGCGACCCGTCCGACCAGCACGACCAGCCAGCCGCGCTCGGCGAACGCGCCGCGCATCCGTTCGATCCGGGCCGCGGTGCGCTCACCGCCGAGCCGCCCGCCGGCGACGGCGGCGCGGACCGGGTCACCGGCCAGGCGGGCGACGGCGAAGGTGATGACGTCACCGAGCAGGGCCGCGGCAAAGGACAGCAGCAGCACCACCGGCAGCGACAGGGCGGAGCTGGTCATCGCCGTCGCGGCGGCGGCGCCGACGATCGCACCGGTCGGCACGACCGGCACCACCGACCCGAGCAGCACTCCCCCGGCGACGACGAGGTAGGCGATCCGTCCGGCGTCCGGGCTGAGTTCGGCGTCCAGCCACTCCTGCGCGGACGCGGCCAGCAGGTGCGGCGCGCTCACGCCGGCGTTCCGACGGCGGCGCCGGGCGGGAGCACGAGGGTGCGGGTGGGCAGCCCGGCCGCGGCGACGGCGTCGGCGAAGTCGTGCGGCGGGCGCACGAGCAGCTCCCGCATCCGGGACCCGGTCCGCCCCGGGACCGAGCACAGCCCGGCCACGGCGAGGGTCCCCCAGTGCACCGGCAGCGCGACGGCCGGTGCGAGCCGACGGACGGCCTCGGCGGCGCCGGCCGGGTCGAGGTGGCCGGGGCCGAGGTTCGGGCCCCACCCCCACACCGGCAGCGCGGCGAGGTCGATCGGGCCCTGGGCGGCGACGTCGTCGAGCCCGGGGAACAGGCCGGTGTCACCGGCGACGTAGACGCGCAGCCCGTCGCCCTCCAGAAGGTGCCCCATCGCGTCGGCCTGCGGGCCGTGGGTGAACCGGGGTCCCCACCGGTGCCCCGAGTGGTCGGCCGGGGTGCCGGTGACGCGCAGCCCGTCGAAGACACGGGTCTGCCCCACGGCGAGCTCGGACACCCGGGCGACACCACGACGGCGGAGCCAGTCGCCGGCGCCCGCGGGGACCACGACCTCCACCGCGCGGGGCAGCCGGCGCAACGAGGCGAGGTGCAGGTGGTCGGCGTGCAGGTGGGAGATCAGGACCAGGTCGGCCCCGGCGGGCCCCGCCGGGTCGACGGCCGGCGCGGCGCGGCGCAGCGGCCCGACCGACCGCCCCAGCACCGGGTCGGTCAGGACGGTGCGCCCGCCGATCCGCAGCCGCAGGGTGCTGTGGCCGAGAAAGGTCGTCTCCGGCAGGTCCACACCGTCGAGTATCCCCTCAGGCGTTGCCGAGGACCCGGTCGACGGCGATCTGCAGCACCACCCGGGCGGGGTTCTCCCGGGGCTGCTTGTACTCGGCGGCGTAGCGGCGCTCGGCGTCGGCGACGACGTCGGGCTCGTCCCGCACGACGGCGCAGCCCTCCAGCGTGGACCAGGTGCGGCCGTCGACGACGGTGACGCTGACCCGCGCCCCGTCCGGCCCGGCCGCGGCGACGTTGCGCGCCTTCTGCGACCCGCCGCTGCAGATCACCCGGGCGGTGCGCCCGGCCACGTCGACGGTCACCCCCACCGGTACCGCGTGCGGGGTGCCGTCGCGGCGCGGGGTCACCAGGACGCACGGGCGGCGCTGGGACCAGAGCTCGACGAACGCGTCGGAGACACCGTCGTCGAGGGACCGGCGGCGGCGCCGGTGCGGTTCGGGGGTGGTCGTCACGGTCGCCATCCTGGACGTCGTGCCGGGCCCCGCGCGCCCCGGCACGCCGAGGCACCGGTCACTCCGGGCGACGCCACCCGCCCCGGTGATCCCCGTACGGGCGACTTCCCTGGCCCTGTCGACGGGGTGTCGCTTCACTCTCCGCCATCGGACAGGGCGTCCCGTTCGCCCCACCGGTCACCAGGATCACGTTCGTCACAGGGAGTGGATCATGACCGCACGTTCGCTCGTCCGCCGCACCGGCGCCGTCGCCGCGTCCCTCACCCTCGCCGCGCTCGCCGGGGTCCCGCTGGCCGGAGCGGCGTCCGCCGCGGAACCGGCCGTCACCCCGGTGGCGGGCGCCGTCACGGCCCCGGCCGCCGTCGCCACCGCGGGCCCGGTCGTGACCGCCCCGGCGCAGGAGGACACCGCGGAGCCGTCCGCCGAGGAGCCCGCGGACGACGCGATGTCGGCCGACGAGGCCCCCGGCGCCGGCACCCCGGACGCGACCGTCCCCGAGGAGACCGCACCCGAGGAGACCGCCGCTGCCCCGGAGGCGACCACCCCCGCGGCCGGGGCCCCCGCCGCCGGGCGCGGCAGCGACCTGGACTGCGTCGACCTCTCCCGGGCCCAGGCCCAGGCCGTGCTCGCCGCCGACCCCACGGACCCGAACAACCTGGACCGCGACGACGACGGCCGGGCCTGCGAGGGCTCGGACCTCGTCGCGGCCGCCGGTACCGGGCAGGTCCGCGCGGTCCCGGGTGGTGGTGTCGAGGCCGGTGACGGCTCCGGCGGCGCCGGGGTCGACCCGACGGTGTTCCTGCTGGTCGGGACGGGCGCGGTCCTCGCCACCGGGGCGGGCGTCGTCGTGGGGGCGGGCGTCGCACCGGCCGCGCCGCGCCCCCCCTGACCACCCGCCACTCGTGACCCCCGCCCCCGCCCCGCCCCCGCGGCCCCGTGGGGACACCGCACGCGCGCCGCTCCGGAGAACGCGCTCCCGATCGGGAACGCGTCCTCCGACCCCGCGCGCGTCCGGGGTCCGCGGGGACCGCTCGGGCCCCGTGCCGTGCGACGGGTGTGGTGGGGGGTGCTCGTCGTGCTGGCACTGGCCGTCCCGCTCGGGGCGCCGCCGGTGGCGCTGGGCGGGGCGGTGCCGCCGCTGCCCTCCACCACGCTCCGTCCGGCGGCGGCCCCGCTGCCGCCGTCGGAGCCGGTGCGGGTGCGGGCGCCCTCGATCGGGCTCGACAGCGGGCTCGTCCCGCTCGGCCTGACCGGGCGCGGAACCCTCGAGGTGCCGCCCGACGGCGCCGACACCGGCTGGTACACCGGCGCCCCCACCCCGGGCGCCCGGGGACCGGCGGTGCTCGCGGCGCACGTCGACTGGGACCACGAGCCGGGCCCGTTCCACCGGCTGCACGCGCTGGCCCCCGGTGACCTGGTGTCGGTCGACCGCGCCGACGGCACCACCGCGACCTTCGAGGTCCAGGCGGTGCGCCGCTACGCCAAGGACCGCTTCCCCACCGCGGCCGTCTACGGCGACCTGCCCGGCGCGGGCCTGCGGATGATCACCTGCGGCGGGACGTTCGACCGGGGTGTGCGCAGCTACACCGACAACGTCGTGGTGCTCGCCGCGCTGGTCGACCCGGGCCGCGGCCCGGTGTAGACGCCGGTCGGCCGGAACCGCAGTCCGGGTTCCGCGTACTCCTCCAGGGCGTGCGCCACCCAGCCGACCGTCCGGGCGCAGGCGAACAGCAGCTCGCCGGCGTCCGGGCGCAGGTCGTGGGCGTGCATCAGCGCGGCGAGCGCGAGGTCGACGTTCGCGGCGGGGCCGTCGCCGCCGCGGTCCATCCCCGCGACGACGGCGTCGACGCAGGCCACGACGTCGTCCGCGGCCGGGTCGGCACGCAACCGGTCGAGCAGCACCGTGGCCCGCGGGTCCGTGCCCCGGTAGACCGAGTGCCCGAAGCCCGGGACCCGCTCGCCGGCCCGCAGCCGCTGGGCGAGCACGCCGGGCGGGTCCTCCAGGGCGTCGGCGAGGAAGCGGTACGCGAGCCCGCTGACCAGTCCGTGCCGGGGCCCGTCGAGGGCGCCGAGACCGGCCGAGACGACGGCGTGCACGTCGGCCAGGGTGCTCGCGGCGACCCGGGCCGCGACCGTCGACGACGCCAGGCCGTGGTCGGCGAGCAGGACCAGCGCGGCGCGGACGTGTCCGGCCGTTGCCGGCGCGGGTGCCCGGTCCGGGTCACGGACCAGTGCCGGAAGCAGCCGCTCCGCCAGGCCGGCCCCCGCGACACCCGGCCCGCCCGCGGCCCCCGTGTCCCCGGCGAGCGCGGTCACGACCGTCCCCAGCAGCGACGACGCCGTCGCCACCACCGCTCCCGGCCGCGCGTCGGCGCGCAGCGGGTCGGCCGCGGCCACCGCGGCGACGGCGAGCCGGAACCGGTCGGTCGCCCGGGCCCCGGCGGGGGCGGCGGCGAGCACGGCACGCGCCGGGGCGAGCAGGTCCGGGTCGGCGTCGAACGGCACCCGGCCGGGGACCTCCCACAGCAGCGCCGCGACGTGCTCGAGGTCCTGCGACTCCGCGAGTGCGGGCACCGCCAGCCCGCGGAACCACGGCCCGCCGTCGGCGACGAGTGTGATCCGCGTCCTGATCCGCTCGACCGTCCCGGACGGCTCGCCCGACTCGCGGCCGCGCGCGGCGAGGGCCTCCACCTCGTCCTGGGCGAACCGGCTGCCCCGCCGCTGCGCGCCGCGCACGCTGGTCAGCAGCCCGCGGCTGGCGTAGGCGTAGACGGTCTCCCGCTTCACCCCGAGGCGTTCCGCGGTCTCGGCGACGGTCAGGTACTCCACGACGTGGACCGTATCAACATTGATTGCATCAATATTGACAATGGTTCCCGACGGGCGGACGGTCCGGTCATGACCAGCACCGACAGCATCGGCGCCGCCGCCGGGCAGGTCCCACCGGGCCTGCGCGGCGTCGCCGTCACCAGCACCCGCATCGGGGACGTCCGCGGCGACGAGGGCTTCTACCACTACAGCCGGTACTCCGCGGTCGACCTCGCGCGCACCCGCACCTTCGACGACGTGTGGTTCCTGTTCGTCCACGGCCGTCTCCCGGACGCGGGCGAGGCCGCCGAGTTCGCCGCCGCGACCGCGGAGCGCCGGGCACTGCCCGACGCCGTCGCGGCGCAGCTGCCCGCGATCGCCGACGCCTGTGGGCCCGACCTGCTCGCCGGGCTGCGCACCGCGCTGTCGCTGCTGGGCCCGCAGCACGGGATGCGCCCGCTCTGGGACGACCCGGCGGCGGGCACCCGCGACACCGCGACCGTCTGCGCCGCGACACCGACCGTCCTCGCCGCGCTGCACCGGCTGCGGCACGGCCTCGACCCGGTCGCACCGCGCACCGACCTGTCCTCCGCCGCGAACTGGCTGTGGATGCTGGACGGTGCCGAGCCCGCGCCGGCGCACGTCCGCGCGCTCGACGCCTACCTTGTCGCGACGGTGGACCACGGCTTCAACGCCTCCACCTTCACCGCCCGGGTGGTCGCCTCCACCGGCGCCGACGTCGCGTCCTGCGTGGTCGCCGCGCTCGGGGCGTTCGCCGGGCCGCTGCACGGCGGCGCCCCCGACCGGGCGCTGGAGAGCCTCGACGCGATCGACCGCGACGCCGGCGGCTCACCGGAGCGCTGGGTGGCCGACCGGCTCGCCGCGGGGATGCGGATCATGGGGTTCGGCCACGCCGTCTACCGCGGGCCGGACCCGCGCTCGGCGCTGCTGCGCGAGGTCGCCGCGGAGCTGGGCGGGCCGTTGCCCGCGCGGGCCGCCGACGTCGAACGGCGGGTGGCCGCCACCCTCGCGGAGCTGCGCCCGGACCACCCGCTGTTCGCGAACGTCGAGTTCCACGCGGGCGTGGTGATGGAGGGCTGCGGGATCCCCCGCAGCATGTTCACGCCGACGTTCGCGGTCAGCCGGGTCGTCGGCTGGTGCGCGCACGTGCTGGAGCAGGCCGCCGAGCGACGGCTGATCCGGCCCTCCGCGGTCTACGACGGCCCGCCGCCGCCCGAGCCGGTCCCCGCACGCGGGAGGTGACCCGGCTTGCCGGACGGGTGACCGGCGTGCTCATCTGATGGGTGACTCCCGCTTGAGCGGGGTCGTCCGCCGGCACGATCTGTCACCCACCACGGAGGTCGAGTGTTCCGGGCACGCCGTCCGCACCAGCAGCCCGAGAGCACCCACCCCGAGGGATCCGCACCGGTGCCGCCACGCCCCGGCGTCGCGATCGCCGTCCTGGCCTCCTGCGGGCTGCTCGTCTCGCTGGTCCAGACCATGGTCGTCCCGCTGCTCCCGCGGTTCCCGGAGCTGCTCGACGTCAGCGGGTCGACCGCGTCGTGGCTGATCACCGCCAATCTGGTCGCCGGCGCGGTGTCGGCGCCGGTGCTGGGGCGGCTCGGCGACATGTTCGGCAAGCGGCGGATGCTCCTCGTCGCGCTCGGTCTGGTCGGGGTGGGGTCGCTGCTCGGCGCGCTGGCGCCCGGGATCGGGCTGCTGCTCGTCGCCCGGGTGCTGCAGGGCGCCGCGTTCGGGGTGATCGCGCTCGGGATGAGCCTGATGCGCGACGTCCTGCCCGCCGAGCGGGTCGGGTCCGGGGTCGGGCTGATGTCCTCCTCGCTCGGCTTCGGCGGGGCCATCGGGCTGCCGATCACCGGCGTCGTCGCCCAGTTCGCGAGCTGGCGCTGGCTGTTCGCCGGGGCCGCGGTGCTCGGTGTCGTGCAGATCCTGCTGGTCCGGTGGCTGGTGACCGAGTCGCGGCTGCGCACCGGCGGCCGGTTCGACGTGCCCGGGGCGCTCGGCGTCGGCGGGGCGCTGGTGTGCCTGCTGCTGGCGATCTCCAAGGGCAACGACTGGGGCTGGGCCTCCCCGACCGTGCTCGGCCTGTTCGCCGGCACCGTGGTGCTGGTGGCCGCGACCGCCCGGTACGAGCTGCGCGTCCCCGCACCGCTGGTGGACCTGCGGGTCTCGGCACGGCCCGCGGTGCTGCTCACCAACCTGGCCTCGGTGCTGGTGGGCTTCGCGATGTTCGCCGGCTTCGTGCTCGCCACCCAGATCCTCCAGGCGCCGGTCACGACCGGCTACGGGTTCGGGCTCTCGCTCGTCGTCGCCGGGCTGGTGCTGCTGCCGATGGGCGGGTCGATGGTGGTGTTCTCCTCGGCCTCGGCGCGCCTGTCGCGGCTGCGCGGCCCGCGCACCACGCTGGTGCTCGGCACGCTCCTGCTGGGGGTGGGCAACTTCGCCTTCGCCGCGATGCCCTCGACGGTGCCGCTGCTGATGGCCGCCTCCACCGTGGCCGCGGTCGGCGCCGCGCTCGCCTACTCGGCGATCCCGCTGACGATCATGCGCGCGGTGCCGGAGTCGGAGACCGCCGCGGCGAACAGCCTCAACACCCTGGCCCGCCAGCTGGGCACGAGCTCGTGCACCGCGGTCGTCGCGGCCGTGACGGCGACCTACGTGCTCGGCGACGGCGGACCCCCCTCGGCGACGGCGTACACGATCTCCTTCGTCGCGGCGGGCGCCGCCGGGCTGCTCGCCACGGTGCTGGTTCTGCTCACGCCCGCTCCGGCGGCGGAGACCGTCGCGGCCCCGGCCCCGGCCACCGCCCACGGCTGAGGACCGGACCCCCCGGGAACGGTGCCCCGGAAATGGGGGCGACCGCATTCCGCCCACGCATTCCGTCCCGCACACCGCCCGCCGGTCCGACCCGCCCGCCGCGACCCCGTGCGACCGTCCACATCGGAGGATCGACACCGCCCTCCCCCGTTCGGACGATGGTGCACCCCACCAGGTGCGGGTGACGATCGTCGCGCGGGCTGTGACGCCGACGACCACGCTCCCGCCTGCATGTGCACGCCTCGGGACCGACCGGCCACACCCGGTGATCATTCCACTATGGACGACCACCGCCCGCCAACCTGCGGATCTGCGGAATTCTTTCAGGGAACCGACGAGTAGAACCGACCGGTAACATTCTCGCCGGTAACAGTCCGAGTTGACCGACCATCCGTGAGAGCGCACACTCGGCGGCTGGATCACATTCCGATCGTGACTGTTCGTCGATAGCGTTGCAGGCACCGCAACCGATCCGATCGACCAGGCCGCACCGCGCCCCGCCTGGCGATTCCGCCGGTCGACGCCGCTGCTGGAGGTCGTCACATGAAACCGTTCGTGGTCAACAACCACGACCGACTGGTCTTTCCCGCCAATTTTCTCGGAGAACTCGACTTCTCCGTCATCGACGATATGGAGCAGTTCACCGCCATCGTCGGTCGCGATTTCGAGGCAAAGGCGCCCACCGGCACCGACATCCTCGAGCGGGTCACCAGCGGCGCCTACGAGAGCCGCTTCGCGCTGCTGCGCGACATGAGCCAGAACCTGTTCTGGGTCAACCGGTACACGCTCACCATGTTCGAGAAGCGTCCGACCCGCTGGCGTGACCTCCCCCGCCACCGGAGCGACGTCTTCCTCCCGCTGCTCACCCCGTGGCGCGACGGCGACAAGAAGGTCCGGGCCGTCGCCGACGCCTTCGCCGCGCTCCCCAGCACCTGGGACGAGGCGACCGAGCGCCGCATCTTCGACCTCCTCTTCGACGTCTACGGCAACCGTCGCCACCACGCGACCGAGCTGCCGGCCGTCAAGCCGACCGTCGAGCAGTTCCTCACCACACCCGGGGCGCAGACCTTCGTCGTGCCGCAGCACGACCCGGACTACCCGGTCTTCTCCTTCAACGAGATCCTCGACGCGCACGCCGAGCGTCCCGAGCTCGAGGCCCTGACCCGCTGGGCGATGGTGCTGCACAACCAGTACCCCTGGGACCGTGCCGCCACCGAGCTGCGGACCGCCGACGAGATCGGCGACGACGAGTACGTCATCGCCTTCCACCCCCGCAACCGCGACGTCGAGCAGTTCCTGGACCGCGCCACCGGCACCCGCCCGGCGCGCCGGGGCCGGCTCTCCACCCAGTCCGACCCGGTCGAGCCCGCCACCCCGCTGCCGCCGATCCGGGTCCGTGAGGCGTTCGCGGTACAGCCGAAGGTCGAGGCGCTCGCCGTCGTCCGGGGCGAGCACGTCTGCTCCAACGACGACGTCGTCCGCAACTCCGCGTTCTCCTGGTCGCCGATGAGCGCCGACGAGATCTCCGCCAAGACCGGGATCGACCAGCGCCGCTACACCGAGCTGGACATCGAGGACCTGGCCTGGGCCGCCGCGGTCCGCGCGCTGGAGCACTCCGGCCGCGACCGCTCCGAGATCGGCGCCGTGCTCGTCGCCACCTGCACCAGCGAGCGGCTCATCCCGTCGCTGTCGACGTGGCTGTCCGGCCGGCTCGGGCTGCTCCAGACGCACTGCTCGGCCGACATCGTCGCCGCCTGCGCCGGGCTGCCCTACGGCCTGTCCGAGGCCGTGCGCCAGCTGCAGGAGGTGAACCGGCCGGTCCTGCTGGTCTGCGTCGAGAAGTTCTCCGACAAGATCGGCAACGTCCGCACCTCGCGGATGATCTTCGGTGACGGCGCGGCCGCGATGGTGATCGCCCCGGCCGCCGAGGGCGAGCGCGGCGACATCGACCTGCTGCAGACCTACGCGTCGGGCCCGGACACCCAGGTGAACTCGATCATCTGGCCGAACCCGGAGTTCGACAACGACATCACCGTCTACGGCCCCGAGGTCAAGGCGCTCGTCGCCCGCTACCTGTCGCAGATGATCGGCGAGCTCACCGAGCAGGCCGGCCCCGACGGCGAGGGCTCGATGCTCGACGCCGTCGACCTGATCGTCCCGCACCAGGCCAACAAGACGATGATCCTGCAGCTCGCGGGCAAGGCGGGGCTCTCGGCGGAGCAGCTGTACTTCAACATCGAGTCGATGGGGAACGTCTCCGCGGCGTCCATCCCGATCGCGCTGTTCGACTCCGTCGCCGACGGCGTCGTGGCCGGCCGGACCCGGGTCTTCGCGCCCGGCTTCGGGGCCGGCGCGGTGGGCGGCTACGCGGTGCTGGAGGTCGACCCGGCCGTGATGGCACCGGAGGTCCACCTCGACCCGACCGCCGCGGCGACGGCCGAGCCGGCCGCCGCGCCCACCTCCGACGACGTCCGGATCGCCTTCGGCGAGTAGCCACGACCGGGTGACACGGGCCACAGTGGGCGGGAAGATCCCCGTCCGAGAGGTGAGCCCGCCCGCATTCCGGCACCGACCGGGCCACCGTCCGCACCGACCCGCCGACCGCACGACGACGATGTCGATGCGGCACACCGCCGCCACCTCGTCGCAGCACCCGTAGGAGCAGTGAAGCCCAGCCATGTTCTCGCGCATCGCCATCGTCAACCGCGGCGAACCCGCCATGCGGCTGATCAACGCCGTCCGTGAGTGGAACGCCCAGAACGGGCCCGACCGCCGCCTGCGCACGATCGCGCTGCACACCGCCGTCGACCGGCGGGCGATGTACGTCCGTGAGGCCGACGAGGCCGTCCTGATCGGGCCGGACGACCCGGACCACATGGGCACCAGCCCCTACCTCGATCACGACGAGCTGGAGCGCGCGCTGCGCGCCACCCGCGCCGACGCGGTCTGGCCGGGCTGGGGCTTCGTCTCGGAGAAGGCCGACTTCGCCGAGCTGTGCGAGCGGCTGGGGATCACCTTCGTCGGCCCGTCGGCCGAGGTGATGCGCCGGCTCGGGGACAAGATCGCCTCCAAGCAGCTGGCCGAGTCGGTCGGCGTGCCGATGGCGCCGTGGTCCGGCGGTCCGGTGGCCGACGTCGAGACGGCGCGCAAGGCCGCCGAGACCGTCGGCTACCCGCTGATGGTGAAGGCCACCGCGGGAGGCGGGGGCCGCGGCATCCGTTACGTGCCGGGTCCCGAGCAGCTCGACGAGGCCTTCGAGCGGGCCGCGTCGGAGGCGTCGAGGACCGCCGGGGACGCGACCGTGTTCCTGGAGCGCGCGGTGTCGGGCGGACGGCACGTCGAGGTGCAGGTCGTCGCCGACGCCACCGGCGACGTCTGGACCCTCGGGGTACGCGACTGCTCGGTCCAGCGGCGCAACCAGAAGGTCATCGAGGAGTCGGCGTCCACCGCACTCGACGCCGGGCAGGAGGCGTTGCTGCGCAGCTCGGCCGCCGAGCTGGCCCGCGCCGCGGGCTACGTCAACGCCGGCACCGTCGAGTTCCTCTACCAGCCCGAGGAGAAGCTCCTCTCCTTCCTCGAGGTCAACACCCGGCTGCAGGTCGAGCACCCGGTCACCGAGGCGTGCACCGGCGTCGACATCGTGAAGCTGCAGCTGCACGTCGCCGCGGGCGGCACGCTCGCCGAGGTCGCACGCGAGGTCCCGGCGGCCCAGGGCTGGGCGATCGAGGCCCGGCTGACCGCCGAGGACCCGGAGCGCGAGTTCGCGCCCGCCCCGGGGCGCATCGAGCACCTGGCACTGCCGTCCGGTCCGGGCATCCGGGTCGACACCGGCGTCGCCGCCGGTGACGTCATCCCGCCCCAGTTCGACTCCATGATCGCCAAGGTGATCGCCTGGGGCCGCGACCGCGACGAGGCCCGCGCGCGGCTGTCCCGGGCGCTGCGTCAGACCTCCGCGGTGATCGACGGCGGCTCCACGAACAAGGCGTTCCTGCTGGACCTGCTCGACCGCGACGAGTTCCGCTCGGGCGAGCTGCAGACCACCTGGCTCGACACCATGATGGCCGACGGCTACGCGCCGCCGCGCCGCCTCGACGTCGCGCTGCTCGCCACCGCCGTGCAGAGCCACGACGGCCACGTCGCCCGCCAGCAGGAGCGGCTGTTCCGCTCCGCCGAGGCCGGCCGGCCCGAGGTGGGCTACGAGACCTGGCACCAGACCGACGTCACCGTCGCCGGGCAGTCCTACAAGCTGACGGTCGCCCGCACCCGCGCCGGCCGCTACACCGTCGAGCTGGACGGCGTGTCGGTCGACGTCGACGTCGAGCGCAACGGCGCCTACGAGCGCCGGCTCACCGTCGGCGACCTGTCCTGGACCGTGCTGTCGGTCGCGCAGGAGGCGGACTACCTCGTCGAGGTCGACGGCGCCGTGCACCGCATCTCCGGCGGCGAGGCCGGCATCGTCCGCGCCCCCGCCCCGGCGATGGTCGTCGCGCTGCCGGTCACCGCGGGCCAGACCGTGTCCGAGGGCGACACCCTCGCCATCGTCGAGTCGATGAAGCTGGAGACCTCGCTGCGGGCGCCGTTCGACGGCACCGTCGCCGAGATCCTCGTCCCGGCCAACACCCAGGTCGACGGCGGCACCAAGCTCGTGCGGCTGGAGCCGTCGGCCGACGCGGACGCAGCAGGCCCCAGCGGGGAGCGCGCCGACCTGTCCGCGTTCGCCGCGGCCGGCGCCGACACCGACGCCGCCGCGACCGCGGCCGACGCGCTGTCCGCGCTGCGCTTCCAGGTGCTGGGCTTCGACGTCGACGAGCGCCAGGCCCGCCCGCAGCTGCGCCGCCTCACCGCCGCCCGCGACCAGCTGGCCGCCGACGACCCGGCCGTGCTGGCCGGGGAGACCGCCGTCCTGCAGATCTTCGCCGACCTGTGCCAGCTCTCGCGCAACCGGTCCGAGACCGACGACGAGACCGGCGAGACCGAGCGCAACCCGCAGGAGTACCTCTACGCCTACCTGCGCTCCCGCGACGCCGACGACGAGGGCCTGCCCGAGTCGTTCCAGGCCAAGCTGCGCCGGGCGCTGGCCCACTACGGCGTCACCGAGATCGACGGCGGGACCGGCCGTGCCGACGACCTGGGCCCGGCGCTGTACCGCATGTTCCTGGCCCACCGCCGCGCGCCGCAGCAGGTGCCGGTCGTGCTGGACCTGCTGAACTGGCGGCTGCGCCACCCGGAGTCGGTCGCGAACCTCTCCCCCGCGGCGCGCGAGGACTACCTGCGCACCCTCGACGAGGTCGTCGTCGCCACCCAGCTGCGGCACCCCGTCGTCGGGGACACCGCGCGGCTGGCCCGCTACCGGGCGTTCGACGCCCCGGTCGTCGCCGCCGAGCGGGACCGGGCGCTGGCCGAGGTCCGGGAGAGCCTGGACGTGCTCGCCTCGGACCCGGAGACCGCGGACCGGGCCCGCCGGATCGACACCCTCGTCGGGTCCTCGGAGCCGATCCTGGGCGTGTTCGGGGAGCGGCACGACGCCGTGCTGCTCGAGGTCATGACCCGGCGCTACTACCGGGTGCGGGTGCTGCGCGACCTGGAGCTCGTCGAGCACGCGGGCAAGCCGCTGCTGACCGCCCGCTACCAGCACCTGGGCCGGGACCGCACGGTCTTCGCCTCGGTGATCGACAACAACGACCCGGCCGCCGCGCAGGCCGTGTCCGACGAGCTGCGCCGCCGCGTCGGCGAACTCGACGGGGACCGCACCGCGCTCGTCGACCTCTACGTCACCTCGACCAAGGCCGACGACGGCGGTGACCCCGACGCCCGCGCCGAGCGCGTCCGCGCCGCACTGGGGAAGGTGCCCGCGCACCTGCACCGGGTCGCCGTCGCCGTCCGCCCGAACCCGCGCGCCGCGGGGACGGCGAGCGAGGAGGCCGAGCCGCCGACCTGGTTCACCTTCCGGCCCGACGAGACCGGCGAGCTGGTCGAGGACCGCACGCTGCGGGGCATGCACCCGCTGGTCGCGGACCGGCTGCGGCTGTGGCGTTTCCGCAACTTCGAGCTGCACCGACTGCCCGCCGCCACCGACGTGCACCTGTTCCGGGCCACCGGCCGCGAGGTCACCGCCGACGACCGGCTGGTCGCGATGGCCGATGTCCGCGAGCTGACCGTGCTGCGCGACGAGGAGACCGGGAAGGTCCGCTCGCTGCCGCAGTTCGAGCGCGCGCTCGACGCCTGCATCAACTCGCTGCGTGCCGCACGCGCCGGGGACCGCACCCTCGCCCGGATGTCGTGGAACCGGATCGCGCTCTACGTGTGGCCGGAGGTCGACGTCCCGCTCGCCGAGCTGGACTCGGTGGTCCGCCGGCTCGCGCCGCGCACGGCCAACCTCGGTCTGGAGCAGGTCCTCGTCGAGTTCCGCACCGCCGACCCGCAGGTCACCGGCGGCCAGGGCGGTCCGCGCTCGATGCTGCTGCGCATGTCGCGCCCGCCCGGCGCGGGGCTCACGGTCAAGCTCGACCAGCCCCCGACCGAGCCGATGCGCGAGCTCGACGCCTACGACCAGAAGGTGCTCAAGGCCCGTCGCCGCGGCGCCGTCTACCCGTACGAGATCGTCCCGCTGCTCACCGCCCCGGTCGACGCCGGCCCGGGCACCTGGCAGGAGTACGACCTCGTCGACCCGGCCGACCCGGCGCTGCCGGTGCCGGTCGACCGCGCCCCCGGCGGCAACAGCGCCAACCTGGTGCTCGGTGTCGTCTCGGTGCCGACCCGGCGCTACCCGGACGGGATGAAGCGGGTCGTGCTGCTCGGCGACCCGACCCGGGCGCTCGGCGCGATCGCCGAGCCGGAGTGCCGCCGCGTGATGGCCGCGATCCACCTGGCCCGCGAGCTGGACGTGCCGATCGAGTGGTTCGCCGTCTCGGCGGGCGCGAAGATCGCGATGGACTCCGGCACCGAGAACATGGACTGGATCTCCCGGGTGCTGCGCGGGATCATCGAGTTCACCCAGGACGGCGGGGAGATCAACGTCGTCGTCACCGGCATCAACGTCGGCGCCCAGCCCTACTGGAACGCCGAGGCGACGATGCTCATGCACACCAGGGGCATCCTGGTGATGACGCCGGACTCGGCCATGGTGCTGACCGGCAAGCACTCGCTGGACTTCTCCGGCGGCGTCTCGGCCGAGGACAACTTCGGCATCGGCGGCTACGACCGGATCATGGGCCCGAACGGGCAGGCGCAGTACTGGGCGCCGGACCTGGGCGGCGCCGTGGGCGTTCTGCTGCAGCACTACGCCCACACCTGGACCCAGCCGGGCGAGCGGTTCCCGCGACCCGCGCCGACCACCGACCCGGTCTCCCGCGACGTCACCACGGCGCCGCACTCCGGGCCGAACTGCGACTTCACCACGCTCGGCGAGATCTGGGCGCCGGAGACCAACCGGGAGCGGAAGAAGCCGTTCGACATCCGCTCGGTGCTGCGCGGCGTCGCCGACGCCGACCACCCGACGTCGGAGCGGTGGGCCGACATGCACGACGCCGACTCGGTCGTCGCGCTCGACGCCCACCTCGGCGGCCAGCCGATCGCGATGATCGGCATCGAGTCGCGGCCGCTGCCGCGGCGCGGGCCGCGCCCGGTCGACGGGCCGTCGCAGTTCACCGCCGGGACGCTGTTCCCGCGCTCGTCGCGCAAGTGCGCGCGGGCCATCAACGCCGCGTCGGGCAACCGGCCGCTGGTCGTCCTGGCGAACCTGTCCGGTTTCGACGGCTCGCCGGAGTCGCTGCGCGGCCTGCAGCTGGAGAACGGCGCCGAGATCGGCCGGGCCATCGTCAACTTCGACGGCCCGATCGTGTTCTGCGTGGTCTCCCGCTACCACGGCGGCGCGTTCGTGGTGTTCTCCGGAACGCTGAACGACAACATGGAGGTCGCCGCGATCACCGGCTCCTACGCCTCCGTGCTCGGCGGGGCGCCCGCCGCGGCCGTCGTGTTCGCCGGCGAGGTCAACGACCGCACCGCCAAGGACGAGCGGGTCACCGACCTGGAGACCCGGATCAAGCAGGCCGTCACCGACGGGGACGAGGCGACGGCGGCACGGCTGCGCGGCGACCTCGCCACACTCCGCCCCGACGTCCGCTCCGAGAAGCTCGGCCAGGTCGCGGACGAGTTCGACACCAAGCACTCCATCGAGCGGGCGCAGTCCGTCGGCTCGGTGCACCGGATCGTCTCCCCCGACCAGCTCCGGCCGTACCTGGCCGACGCGGTCCAGCGGGGCATGAAGCGCACTCTCGACACCCTTGGAGGAAACGCATGACCGCGATCACCGATACCCACCCGGAGCAGCGCGTCGCCATCGTGACCGGGGGTGCGCGCGGGATCGGCGCCGCGATCACCACCGCGCTGGCCCGCACCGGGGTGCACGTCGCCGCGGGGTACTCGTCGAACTCCAAGGCCGCCGACGAGCTGAAGGGCAAGCTGGAGGCCGAGGGCGCGTCGATCTCGGTGCACCGGGGCAACGTCGGCTCGCCCGAGGACTGCCAGCGGGTCGTCACCGAGGTCCTGGAGCAGCGGGGCCGCGTCGACTACCTGATCAACAACGCCGGCATCACCGTCGACAAGACCGTCCGCAAGCTGACCGTCGACGACTGGCACGCCGTGCTGCGGATCAACCTGTCCGGCGCGTTCTACATGACCAAGGCCGTGCTGGAGCACATGACCGGCAACGAGTTCGGCCGGATCGTGAACATCTCCTCGGTGATCGGCCAGACCGGCGCGATGGGCCAGGCCAACTACGCCTCGTCGAAGGCCGGCCTGATCGGCTTCTCGAAGTCGCTGGCCCAGGAGGTCGCCCGCAAGGGCGTCACCGTCAACTGCGTCGCGCCGGGCTTCATCGAGACCGAGATGGTCGCCGCCGTGCCGGAGAAGGCGCTCGAGAAGATCGTCTCGAAGATCCCGGTCGGCCGCCTCGGCCAGGCCGACGAGATCGCCCGCGCCGTGCAGTTCCTCGTCGACGACCGCGCCGGCTACGTGACCGGCTCGGTGATCAGCGTGAACGGCGGGCTGGACATGGCGTCCTGACCGTCGTTCTCCCCGGCCGAGGGCCTCGCACAGTGTCGTGCGGGGCCCTCGTGCGTGCTCAGGGGCCCGTGGTCGCCCGGGTGTAGCGGTCGGCCAGTGCGCGCAGCCGCGCCACCAGCTCCGGTGGCTCGGTGACGTGGAAGTCCAGGTCGAGCAGCCCGATGTACACCGCGACGGTCTCGATGCTGTCCGCCCCCGTCACGAGGACGCAGTGCGTGTCGTCGACCTCCTCGACCGCGCCGACGGCCGGGTTGATCCGGGCGAGCACCGTCGCCGCCGATGCGTCGACGGTGATGCGGACGTGCACCTGCCACCCGGTCGACGCGGCCTCCCGCAGGACCAGGGCCGGGTAGTCCCCGCCGGGCAGCGGGTCCGGGACGAACCGGCGGCCGGTCGCCGTGCGCGGGCGGACCAGGTCGACCCGCCACGTCCGCCACCCGCCGTCGAGCCGCCCGACCAGGTACCAGCGGCCCTGCCAGGAGACCATCCGGTACGGCTCGACCGTGACCGGCCACTCCTGCCCGGGCAGGTCGAGCCGCACGCAGGTGTGGTCGCGGATCGCAGTGGCGAGCTCGGTGAGCACCGCCGGGTCGACCTCCGGATCCGGGTCGACGGTGTCGGTGTTGCGCGGCCCCGCGACGGTGCCGTCGTGGATCGCGGCGACGCGGCGGCGCAGCCGGTCCGGGAGCACCTGGTCGAGCTTGGCCAGGACGCGGTCGCCGCTGTCCCCCAGCCGCCCGCCGCTCGCGCTCACGGTGCGCAGCCCGATCGCCACGGCGACGGCCTCGGCGTCGTCGAGCTGCAGCGGGGGCAGCCGCGCGCCGGGCCCGAGCCGGTAGTGCCCGGCGCCGCCACGGACGGCGTGCACCGGGTAGTCGAGTCCGCGGAGCCGGGCGACGTCGTTGCGGATGGTGCGGGTGCTGACGCCGAGCCGCTCCGCCAGCTCCGGCGCGGTCCACTCCGGCCGGCTCTGCAGCAGCCCGAGGAGCGCGAGCATGCGGGCGGCGGTGTCGGCCACGAGAACCTCCGGATCCGGTCGCGGACAGGAAGGGAACGTGCCTGTTCAACCGGCACCGTAGTACCCATGACGCCGTTCACCGTGCAGATCCCGCAGTCCGACCTCGACGACCTCGCCGACCGTCTGTCCCGCACCCGGTTGCCCCGTCCCGCGCCGGGAGACGACTGGACCTACGGCACCCCGGACGCGTGGCTGGCCGCGACCGTCGCGTACTGGCGCGACGGGTTCGACTGGCGGGCCCAGGAGGCCCGGATGAACGCCCACCCGCAGTACCGCACCGAGATCGACGGCCAGGTCCTGCACTACCTGCACGTCCCCTCGGCCGAGCCCGGCGCGACGCCGGTGCTGCTGCTGCACAGCTGGCCCGGCTCGTTCGCGGAGTTCCTCGACGTGATCGGCCCGTTGACCGACCCGGTCGCACACGGCGGCCGCGCCGAGGACGCCTGCTCGGTGGTGGTGCCCTCGTTGCCCGGGTTCGGCTTCAGCACCCCGCTCGCCGAGGGCGGCTGGACCACCGCCCGGATCGCCGCGACGCTGGACACCCTGATGCGCCGGCTCGGCTACCCCTCCTACGGGGCGCACGGCAGCGACGCCGGGGCGCTCGTCGCGCGGGAGCTGGGCCTGCTCGACCCGCCCGGGTTCCTCGGGCTGCACGTGCTGCAGCTGTTCTCGTTCCCGTCGGGCGACCCGGCCGAGTTCGAGCGGCTGGGACCGGACGACCACGCCGCGCTGGAGTTCATGCAGTGGTTCTCCTCGGTCGGCGGCTACAACGGGATGAACGCCTCCCGCCCGCAGACGATCGGCGCGGCGCTGGCCGACTCACCGGTCGGGCAGCTGGCCTACTCCGAGCTGTTCGCGTCCTTCGGCAACGGCACCGCGCTGGTGACCCGTGACCAGCTGCTGACCCAGGTGTCGCTGTACTGGCTGACCAACACCGCGGCGACCTCGGCCAGGATCTACTTCGAGGACGCACGCGCCGGCGCGGAGCCGCGGGTGAACCACGCCCGGACCGGGGTGGCCGTGTTCGCCTCGGACTTCCGGACCGTCCGGGTGTTCGCCGAGCGCGACAACAGCCGGATCGAGCACTGGAGCACCTTCGACGAGGGCGGGCACTTCGCCGCCCTGGAGCGGCCGGCCGACGTGGCGGCCGACATCCGGGCGTTCTTCGCCGGTTGAGGGGCGCTCAGCCGCGGCTGCAGAGCCCCTCCGGTTGAGGGGCGCTCAGCCGCGGCTGCAGAGCCCCTTGGCCGCCAGCACCCGCGCGACGGCGGTGTCGTTGGCCTGCGCCGTGATCCGCCCCTCGGCCAGCGCCTTCTCCGCGGCGTCGAGCAGCGGGGCGACCGGGGTGACGTTGGAGAACAGCGCCATGTCCGCGCCGGCGGTCAGGGCCCGGGTGGTGGCCTCGGCGAGCCCGAAGCGATCGGTGATCGCCTTCATCGCACCGAGGTCGTCGGTCATGGCGAGGCCGTCGAACCGGTAGTCCTCGCGCAGCAGCCGGTAGGCGGCCGGGGCGATGCTGGTGGGCACGTCGGTGGTCAGGCCCGGGACGTCGAGGTGGCCGAGCATGACCCCGACCCGCCCGTCGAGCGGCTTCCCCGGTCCGACGAGGTCGGAGTAGGGCCGGAGGTCACCGGCACGCAGCTGGTCCAGCGGCGGAGTGCTCACCGAGCCCTTGTGCGAGTCACCGGAGCTGTGCCCGTGGCCGGGGAAGTGCTTGAGGACCCCGAACACCCCGCCGGCCTGCTGTCCCTCGGCCCAGGCCGCGGCGTAGCGGGTGACGGTGGCCGGGTCGTCGGAGAACGAGCGGTCCCCGATGACGGCGGTGCGCGGCTGGTCGGAGACGTCGACCGACGGCGCGAGGTTCCAGGTGACACCACGTGCCTTCAGCTGTCCGGCGCGCTCGCGGGCGATCCCGGTGACCTCCTCGGGGCTGCCGGACGCGGCCATCTGCCGGGCGCTGGGGACCTCGCCGTCGAGCTCGTCGATGCGCTGGACACGGCCGCCCTCCTCGTCGACGGCGACGGCGAGCGGCGTGCGGGACGCCTTCTGCAGCGCCGCGAGCCGGTCGTCCTGCAGCAGCGCGGTCGCGTTGCCGCCGAGGAACACCCCGCCGACCTGCGACCCCCGCACGATCGCGGTGGCGCCGGCCGGGTCGGCGGCGTCCACCCCGACCATCAGGCGCTGGGCGAGCCGGTCGCGCGGGGACAGCGCCGCCACCATCGGGGCACAGGTGTCCGGGTCCGGCTGTGCCGCCGGCGCCGCCTGCGGCTGTGCACCCGGCGGGGCGGCGGCGGTGCTGTTCGCGGTGAGCTGCGGCCCGGCGACGGCGACGAGCCCCGCCGTCAGCGCGCCCACGACGGCGGCGGTGAGCAGTCCGGTGCTGCGACGGCGTCGCTGCCGGATCACGGGGTGGGGTCGTCCAGGCACTCGCATCGGGACCATCGTGACAGGCCCGTCCCGGCCCGGCGTCCCCGCCGCGCCGCGGTCACCGGCTCCCCCGGCCCGACCCGCTCCGCCGGGTGCGGGGCTCAGCCGACCGCGGGGACCCGCTCGGACTCCGGCGGCGGGCCGGGCGGGGTGCCGTCGCCGAACGGGCGCCCGCCCAGCTCCTCGCGGCCGTGCGCGGTCGTCCAGCCGGCGGTGTCGGGCCCCTTCGGGACGATCCCGGTCGGGTTCACCGACGCGTGCACGCCGTAGTAGTGCTGCTTGACCTGCTCGAAGTCGATGGTGTCGCCGAAGCCGGGGGTCTGGAACAGGTCCCGGGCGTAGGCCCACAGCACGGGGAGCTCGGTGAGCTTGTGCCGGTTGGCCTTGAAGTGGCCGTGGTAGGCGGCGTCGAAGCGGACCAGGGTCACCCACAGCCGGATGTCGGCCTGGGTGATCGAGTCACCGACCAGGTAGCGGCGCGTCGACAGGTGCTCGGACAGCTCGTCCATCCGCGACCACAGGGCGTCGTAGGCGCGGTCGTAGGCGCGCTGGGACGAGGCGAACCCGCACTTGTAGACGCCGTTGTTGACGTCGTGGAAGATCCCCTCCCCGATCTCGTCGATCGCCTCCGGGTCGGTCCACAGGTCCGGGGCGCCGTCGCGGTGGAGCCCCCGCCACTGGGTCGACAGGTCGCGCTCCAGCAGCGCGTACTCGTTGGTGACGACCTTGCCCGAGGCGACCTCGACCATGGCAGGGACGGTGACACCCTCGTCGTAGCCGGGGACGGCCTTCTCGTAGGCCTCGCGCAGGTACTCGATGCCGAGCACGGGGTCGACGTTCCCCGGATCGAGGTGGAAGCGCCAGCTGCGCTCGTCGTGCAGCGGGCCCGCGATGCCCATCGAGATCGCGTCCTCCAGCCCGAGCAGCCGCCGGGTGATGATCACCCGGTTCGCCCACGGGCAGGCGCGCGCGCCGACGAGGCGGTAGCGGCCCGCCTCGACCGGCCACGGCGACGACCCGTCGGCCGTGATCCGCTCGGCCACCCCGAGCGCCTCCCGTACGAACTCACCGCTGTCCTGGTCGGTCCCCATGCCGCCGACGCTAGCCCTGTGGTCGGATGGGCGCATGGGCGTCGACGGTGACCTCGCACGCGGTCTGTCCGAGCTGGTCGCGCCGGGTTCCCGGGTGGCGCTGGCCGACGGTTGCGGGCTCCCCTACGCGCTCGCCCGCCCGCTCTCGGCGGTCGCGGCCCGTGCCGGGGGTGTGCGGCTCGTGCTGGGCTGGGTGCCCGGCCCGGCCCCGGACCTCGAGCCGGACGCGTTCGCCGACATCCGCACCGTCGTCGGGGGGCCGGGAGCGCGGACGCTGATCGAGTCCGGGCGCGCGCACCGGGTCCCGGCCCGGCTCTCGGCGACGCCGGCGCTGCTGGCCGGTCCGCTGCGCCCGGACCTGCTGCTGGCGACCGTCGTCCGCGACGACCGCGGCGACCTGCGGTTCGGCGCGGAGGCGTCCTGGATGCGCGGCCTGTACGACGCCGGGGTCCCGGTCGCGGCGGTCGTGTCCCGCTCCGCGCCGCACGCCGACGCCGGTCCCCCGCTGGCCGGGGTGGCGGTGCTCGGTGAGGTCGACGGCCCGGACGGCGCGCCGCACACCGTCGCCACCCCCGCGCCGGGCGACGCCGACCGGGCGGTGGCCGCCGCGGTCGCGAGTCTCGTCCCGGCCGGGGCGCGGATCCAGTTCGGCCCCGGGCGGCTGGCCGCCGCACTCGTCGAGGCCCTGCAGGTGCCGGTCGCGGTGGACTCCGGGCTGCTCGCCGACGCGGTCGTCGACCTGGACGAGCGCGGGCTGCTGCGCGGGACACCGTCGTCGACGGCGCTCTACGGCAGCCCCCGGCTCTACGACTGGGCCGACCGGCTGGGCCGGGCCGGCCGCGGCACGGTCCGCCCGGTCGAGCACACCCACGACGTGTCCCGGCTCAGCACCGGCCCGGGGCCGCTGGTCGCGCTGAACACCGCGCTGGAGATCGACCGGGACGGCCAGGTCAACGTCGAGGGCGTCGCCGGTTCGGCGGCCGGGATGATCGGCGGGCACCCGGACTTCGCGGCCGCCGCGGTCCGCGGGCCGGGGTTGTCGGTGATCGCGCTGCCCGCGGCGCACCGCGGGCGCCCGACGCTGGTCGAGCGGCTCGGCGGACCGGTGACGACGCCGTCGCACGACGTCGACGTGGTCGTCACCGAACGGGGCACGGCGGACCTGCGGGGGCTCGGCCGCGCCGAGCGGCGACGCGCGCTGAGCGCCCTGTGGGGCGGCGCCGTTACGCCAGACGTGTGAACTCCGATCCACGGTGTGACCGGAACCACAGATCACCCGGGGTGAACGGATCACCGACGTCCCGGCCGCGGGCCACCGCCGGCCGGACGGCAGTGAGACGGCGTCCACTCCGGACCCACGATGTGTGACGACCACATGACGTCACTGGTGGGCCCGCACGCCGCCGGTCACCGCCCGGGTCCGCTCGCCGCCGCCCGGAAAATCCCCGAATGACCGGCCGAGTTGCGCATAACACAACTCCGGCGGCCGTTCCAGTCTCACCCTGGGTGAGGGGACAGGGGCCGCGGGGACACCTACCGTCAGGGCCGTCCCGCACCCGAGCGCCGAGGAGGCGCGCCCCATGACGGCAGACCACCGCAGCGGGCTCCGGGGGCCCGCCAGCACCGTGCAGGAGTTCGGCGACGCGCCCACGGAGGTCCGCGAGTCCACCCATTACAAGCACGAGTACGTGCAGACGTTCGTCGACAAGTGGGACGAGCTGATCGACTGGCGGGCCCGCTACGCCAGCGAAGGCAGCTTCTTCGTCGAGCAGCTCCGCAGGCGCGGTGTCACCAGTGTGCTCGACGTGGCGACCGGCACCGGCTTCCACTCCGTCCGGCTGCTGGAGGAGGGCTTCGAGACCGTCGTCTCCGCCGACGGCAGCGCCGAGATGCTGGCGAAGGCCTTCGACAACGGGATGAAGTTCGGCGGGCACGTGCTGCGCGTCGTGCAGGCCGACTGGCGCTGGCTCAACCGCGACGTCCACGGCGAGTACGACGCGATCATCTGCCTCGGGAACTCGTTCACACACCTGTTCTCCGAGCGTGACCGCCGCCGGGCGCTCGCCGAGTTCTACGCCATGCTCTCCCACGACGGTGTGCTGATCCTCGACCAGCGCAACTACGACGCGATCCTCGACAACGGCTTCAGCTCGAAGCACCAGTACTACTACTGCGGCGACGACGTCGTGGCCGAGCCGGAGTACGTCGACGACGGCCTCGCCCGGTTCCGCTACCGGTTCCCCGACGGGTCCCAGTACCACCTGAACATGTTCCCGCTGCGCAAGGACTACACCCGCCGCCTCATGCACGAGGTCGGGTTCCAGCGGGTCGAGACCTACGGCGACTTCCAGTCGACCTACGCCGACGACGAGCCCGACTTCTTCGTGCACATCGCCGAGAAGGCCTACCTCGACCAGGAGGACGCCGAGTGACACGGACGACCCAGGACACCGCCGAGCACACCGCCCGGTCCTACTACGACTCCGACGACGCCGACACCTTCTACTCCCGGGTCTGGGGCGGCGAGGACATCCACGTCGGCATCTACAGCGCACCGGACGAGCTGATCTCGGTCGCCAGCGCCCGCACGGTGACCCGGATGGCCGAGGTCGCCGGGGTCGGCCCCGGCACCCGGGTACTCGACCTCGGGGCGGGGTACGGCGGCGCGGCCCGCCGGCTGGCGGCCGCACACGGGGCCACGGTGCACTGCCTCAACCTCTCCCCGGTGGAGAACGCCCGCAACGAGCGGATGACCCGGGAGCAGGGCCTGGCCGGTCGGGTCGAGGTGACCACCGGCAGCTACGAGGACGTGCCGGTCGAGGACTCCTCGGTCGACCTGGTGTGGTCGCAGGACGCGTTCCTGCACTCCGGCTCCCGCGACACCGTGCTGGACGAGATCGCCCGGGTGCTCCGCCCCGGCGGGCAGGTGGTGTTCACCGACCCGATGGCCGTGGACGGGCTCGACCAGTCCTCGATCCAGCCGATCCTCGACCGCATCGCACTGTCCACGATGGCCACGCCCGGCTTCTACACCGACGGTCTGGAGCGGCGTGGCTTCACCGGGGTCCGTTTCCTCGACCACGCCGAGCACCTCGCGACCCACTACCGCCGGGTGCGGGAGGAGCTGGTGGCGCACGAGGAGGAGCTGTCGTCGTCGATCTCGGGGACCTACCTGACGGCGATGAAGGCGGGGCTGCAGCACTGGGTGGACGGTGGCCGCGCCGGGAAGCTCACCTGGGGGATCGTGCACGCGGTCCGGGCCTGAGGACGGTGTCCGGCCCGGGCCTCGCGCGGGGCCCGGGCCGGACGCGCTCAGCCGTCGTCGTCGGCGTCGTTGCCGCCGTCGTCGCCGTCCTGCCGGCCGTCCTGGTCGTCGTCGCCGTCGCGGTCGTCGTCCGTGTCCTGCTGCTGTTGCTGCTGCTGGGGGGCCGGCGCGGGGGTCGCGGACCCGCCGCCGCAGGACGCGGCGGTGGTGAGGACGAGCGCGAGCGCCGCGAGGGTGCCGAGCAGCGCCCGGAGAGGGGTGTTTCGTCGCATACGCACGAGTCTTCCGGATCGCCCGGTCAGCCGCAGAGGAAGCCCCGCACCGCCGCGGTGGTGACGGCGGGCTGCTCGTCGACGAGGAAGTGCCCGGCTTCGGTGACCGCCTCCCCGGTGACCAGACCGGGATCGGCGGCCGCGCGGCGCCAGACCTCCAGCGGGCTCTCGCCGTTGGCGCCGACGACGCCGCGCTCGCCCCACAGCACCAGGGTGGGCGCGGCGATCCGCTCACCCGCCGCGTCGGAGGCGGCGTCGTGCTCCAGGTCGATCGAGGCGCCGGCGCGATAGTCCTCCAGCATCGCGTGCCGGGCCGCCGGGTCGGCGAACGCGCGCTCGTAGGTGGCCAGTGCCTCGGGCGGGTGCGCGTCCAGTCCGGAGCCCCAGCCGCCGAGCAGCGAGTGCAGGTAGCCGATCGGGTCCCCGGCGATGAGTCGCTCGGGCAGGTCGGCGGGCTGGATGAACAGGAACCAGTGGTAGTACGCCGTCGCCAGCGCCCGGTCGGTGTGGGCGTAGACGTAGGCGGTGGGGAGGATGTCGAGCAGCGCGGCCCGCGCGACGCGCTCGGGGTGGTCGAGCAGCATCCGGTGGGTGACGCGGGCGCCGCGGTCGTGGCCGACCACGGCGAAGCTGTCGAACCCGAGCCGCGCCATGACGTCGACCTGGTCGGCGGCCATCGCCCGGAACGAGTAGCCGGCGTGGTTCTCGCCGTCGGAGGGGCGGCCGGACTCGCCGTAGCCGCGCAGGTCGGTGGCGACGACGGTGTGGTCGCGAGCCAGGTCCGCCGCGAGCGGCCCCCACATGGCGTGGGTCTGCGGGAAGCCGTGCAGCAGCAGGACGGGCGGGCCCTCGCCACCGCGCACCCCGTGGACGACGACCCGCTCCTCGGGCGGGCCGACGGTCAGGTCGAAGGCGTCGAAGTCGACTGTTCCGGGCACGGGTGCCGTCCTCCCTGGTCGGGTCGCGCACCGGCGGCCGGCCGCGCCACATCGAACACCCAGAACCGCAGCACCGCGAACCGCAGCAGCCCGCCGGCGAGGCTGGCGACCGCGACGACCGCGGCCTCCTCCCCCGGCGTGGTGGCCCCGGCCAGCTGGTGCAGCGCGAGCAGCACCGCGGAGGTGTAGGTCGCGTAGAACGCGACGGTGCCCGCGTCCTGCACCCACTCGCGCAGCCGGTGCGCGGGGGCGCCGTCGAAGGCGAAACGGCGGCTGGCCTCGGTGCTGATCGCGGTGGTGAGGACCAGCGCGACCAGGTTCGCCGGGACGGCCGGGAGCACCGGGCGGAACAGCAGGAACAGCGCGGCGTTCAGCGCCGTCGCCCCACCGCCGACGGCGGCGTAGCGGGCGAGCTGCACGGCCAGCGGGTACCGCCGCGACAACGCGACGACGGCACCGGTCACGCGCCCGGGGACCCGGGCCGCGGAGGTCGCCGGGTCCCCGAACGGCACGTGTGCCGCCGACTGTGCTGCGTCCACCGTTCCTCCCGCCCCTGCTGGGTAGATCTTCGCAGGAGTACCCCCGACGGATCACCGGGAATCAACCGGACGCGTCACACCTCCACGGTGTGATGCCCCGGGCGGGTGCGCGCGCGGCCGGGCACCGTCACAGAGCGAGGAACACCGTCTCCCCCTCGCCGCGCAGGCGGATGTCGAACCGGTACCGGCCCGGGCCCTCCGCGACGGCGACGAGCGTGTGCCGGCGCGCCTCCGGGACCGCGGCGAGCAGCGGGTCGGTGGCGTGGGCGTCGGTGTGCTCGGGGAAGTAGATGCGGGTGACGACGCGGTCGAGCAGGCCGCGGGCGAACACCGAGACGTTCACGTGCGGAGCCTCGGCGGAGCGCGCATCGGAACCGTGGGGCACCTCGTCGGGCAGCGCACCCGGCAGCACGGTGCGGATCCACCACCGGCCCTCGTCGTCGGTGGGGCAGCGACCGAAACCGCGGAAGCCCTCCACCGTGGACTTCGCCGCGCCGCGCGGGTCGTCGGGGTGGTCGAAGCGGCCGTCCGGATCCGCCTGCCAGGTCTCGACCAGCGCGTCGGGCACGAGCGCGCCGGCGCCGTCGACCACGGTCCCGCCGACGAGGACGGCGCCCGGGGTGCCGTCGGGCACGACGTCCGGGCCGTCCGGCCAGGGCAGCCCCAGCGACAGGTACGGGCCGACGGTCTGGGTGGGGGTCAGCGGCAGGCTCATGCGTGGGGCTCCTCGAACGGGGTGGCGCCGCGGCCGCGCAGCACGATGTCGAAGCGGAAGGCCAGTGCCCACTCGGGGCGGGTCGCGTCGAGGTCGAAGGTGGACACCAGCCGCCCGCGGGCCTCCTCCGGCGTCGCGTTGTAGATCGGGTCCTGGCCGAACAGCGGGTCGTCCGGGAAGTACATCTGGGTGACCAGCCGCTGGGTGAAGGCACGCCCGAACAGCGAGAAGTGGATGTGGGCGGGGCGCCAGGCGTTGTGGTGGTTGCCCCACGGGTAGGCGCCGGGCTTGATCGTGGTGAACGAGTAGTTGCCCTGCGCGTCGGTGAGGACCCGGCCGCCGCCGGTGAAGTTCGGGTCGAGCGGGGCGGGCCAGTTGTCCCAGCGGTGGGCGTAGCGGCCCGCGGCGTTGGCCTGCCAGACCTCGACGAGGGTGTCCGGCACGGGGCGGCCGTCGGAGTCGAGCACCCGCCCGGCGACGACGATCCGCTGGCCGAGCGCCTCGCCGCCGGCGCCGACGGTGAGGTCGTCGTCGCCGGGGCGGACCGGGCCGGTGAGCAGCGGGCCGGTGATCTCGGTGAGCCGCTGGGGCAGGATCACCGGCTGCTCGGCGGGTGCCCGCAGCGCGGTGCTGCGGTAGTCCGGTGAGAGCAGCGGTGCGTGGGTCCCGGCCGGGACGGGGGCGTAGCCCCGCATCGGCGGTCCTTCCTCGTGGTGGGTGGGATCTAGACGGCACCGTGCGGGAGGCCGACGTAGTTCTCGGCGAGGCTCGTCGCGGCGGCGCGGGAGGTCACGGTGTAGCGCAGCTGGGAGCGCTGCAGGCCGACGCCGAACGCGTCGCCGCCCTCGGTGGCGGGGTCGAAGCGGTGGAGCATCGAGGTCATGAACCAGGAGAAGTGCTCGGCCCGCCAGACCCGGCGCAGGCAGGTGTCGGAGTAGGAGTCGAGACCGCCGGTGTCGCCGTCGCGCAGCGCGCGCACGACCGCGTCGGCGAGCACCCGGACGTCGGCGATGGCGAGGTTCATGCCCTTCGCCCCGGTGGGCGGGACGATGTGCGCGGCGTCGCCGGCGAGGAACAGCCGTCCGCGGCGCATCGGGGAGGCGACCATGCTGCGCATCGGAGTGACCGAGGGCTTCTCGAGGAACTCGCCCTCGTTCATCGTGAAGCCCTCGCAGGCCAGGCGGGTGTGGAGGGCGTCCCAGATGCGGGCGTCGGACCAGTCGGCCGGGTCGGTGTCGTTCGGGACCTGGACGTAGAGCCGGGTCACCTCGGGGCTGCGCATCGAGTAGAGCGCGAAGCCGTCGTCGTGGTGGGCGTAGACGAGCTCGTCGGTGGTGGGCGCGGCCTTCGCGAGCACCCCGAGCCAGGAGAACGGGTAGACCCGCTCGGCGATGTCGGGTGCCACCAGCGGGCGGGAGACGCCGTGGAAGCCGTCGCAGCCGGCGATCACGTCGCAGCGCAGGACGTGCTCGGCGCCGTCGGCGTCGGCGTAGGTGACCGACGGGGCGTCGGTGTCGACGTCGTGCAGAGCGACGCCGGAGACGCCGAACTCGACCGGCAGGCCCGCGTCGTCGACGCGGTCGGCGAGCAGGTCCTTCACGACCTCCTGCTGGCCGTAGACGGTGATCCCGGTGCCGACGAGGTCGGCGAAGTCGATCCGGTGGTCGGCGGCGGGGGCGCCGGGCGCCTCGGCGAAGCGCAGCGAGATGCCGGTGTGCGGCATGCCCTCACGGTCCAGCCGTCCGGCGACGCCCATCCCGCGCAGCAGCTCGACCGTGGGTGCTTCCAGCACCCCGGCGCGGACCCGCGCCTCGACGTAGGCGCGGTCGCGGGCCTCCAGCACGACCGACTCGACACCGGCCAGCGCCAGCAGTTTCGCCAGCACGAGCCCGGCGGGGCCCGCTCCGACGATGCCGACCTGGGTCCGGGACTCGCGTCGCTGCGTCATGGGAGCCACCTTCCCGTTCCCGGCACGGCCGTTCGACCGAGCTTCCGCTCTACGGAAGAATGCCCGGTCATGACGACGCGTCCGGTCCGCTCGGGGGTCACCGCGCGGGTGCTGGACGTGCTGGGCGCGTTCAGCGCGAAGGACCCGGTGCTCGGGCTGACCGACATCGCCCGGCGCACCGGGCTCCCGCTGACGACGGTGCACAGGATCGCCGGTGAGCTCGCCGCGGGCGGGGCGCTGGACCGCGGCGACGACGGTCGCTACCGGATCGGGCTGCGGCTCTGGGAGATCGCGCACCTGGCCCCGGCCAGCCACGGGCTGCGGGAGGCGGCGATGCCGTTCCTGGAGGACCTGCACGAGGTCACCCGGCACAACGTGCAGCTCGCCGTGCTCGACCCGGACGACGCCGGCGAGGTCGTCTATGTCGAGCGCCTGTCCAGCCGCGACGCCGTCTCGATCGTCACCCGGACCGGGTCGCGGCTGCCGTCGACGGCGACCGGGGTCGGGCTGGTGCTGCTCGCCCACGCCGACCCGGCCGCGGTCGAGGCCGTGCTGGCCCGCCCGATCCGCCGGTTCACCCCGTTCACGGTGTGCCGCGCCGACGGTGTCCGGGCGCTGCTCGCCCAGGCCCGCACCGGCGGGTTCGTGGTGTCCGACCGGCAGATCGAGGAGGTGTCGATGTCGGTGGCCGCCCCGGTGCGCAGCGGGGACGGTCCGGTCGTCGCCGCGCTGTCGATCGTCGTGCCGGCCGCGACGAACCCGCACACCCTGGTGCCCGCGGTGCGCGCTGCGGCCCGTGGGATCAGCCGGGCGCTCGCATCGTGATCGTTCCGATGCCGTGACCGGTACGCCCGCCGTGGCGTTCCGTGCCACCGTGACGACGTGCGCGACTTCCGGATCGAGATCCCCGACGCCGAGCTGGACGACCTGCGTGAGCGGCTCGCCCGCACCCGCTGGCCGGACCCGGCGACCGTCGACGGCTGGTCCCAGGGCGTCCCGCTGGACTACGCCCGCGAACTGTGCGAGTACTGGCGCACCCGCTACGACTGGCGCCGCGTCGAGGCCGAGATCAACGCGTGGCCGCAGTTCCGCACCGGCCTCGACGGCGGCGGCGACGACTCGGTCGAGATCCACGTGCTGCACGCCCGCTCGAAGCACCCGGACGCGATGCCGCTGCTGCTCACCCACGGCTGGCCGGGCTCGCTGGTCGAGTTCCTCGGCGTGCTGCCCGCGCTGACCGACCCCGAGGACCCCGCCGACGCCTTCCACGTCGTCGTGCCGACGCTGCCCGGGTTCGGGTTCTCCGGCAAGCCCACGACGACCGGGTGGGGGGTCGAGCGGATCGCCGTCGCCTGGGCGCAGCTGATGGACCGGCTCGGCTACGAGCGCTTCGCCGCACAGGGCGGCGACTGGGGCTCGATGATCACCTCGGCGCTGGGGACCGCGGCCCCGGAGATGCTGTACGGCATCCACCTGACGATGGCGCTGGCGCCCAAGCCCGACGACGCCGCCGGGCTCACCGCGCAGGAGAAGGCCGACATCCGCTTCTCGAAGGAGTTCTCCCGCTACGGCTCCGGCTACTCCGCCGAGCAGTCCACCCGTCCGCAGACCGTCGGCTACGGGCTCGCCGACTCCCCCGCCGCGCAGTGCACGTGGATCGTGGAGAAGTTCTGGGACTGGACCGACTGCGCGGGCCACCCGGAGAACGTGATCAGCCGGGACCGGCTGCTGGACAACGTCATGCAGTACTGGCTGGGCTCGGCCGGCGCGTCGTCGGCACGGATCTACTGGGAGAGTTTCGCCCGCCGCCGCCTCGACGACGTCGAGGTCCCGACCGGCGTCGCCCAGTTCCCGCACGAGATGGTCAAGCTCCCCCGGTCCTGGCTGGAGCGCCGCTACACCGACCTGCGCTGGTTCTCGCGTCCCGACGTCGGCGGGCACTTCCCGTCGCTGGAGCAGCCCGACTCCTTCGTCGACGAGGTGCGGGGGTTCTTCCGCACCCTGCGCTGAGGTCTCAGACCACCAGCACGGACGCGGTGAACGCGTGCAGGTGGTTGCCCGGCCCGACCGGTCCGATCTCCCCGGCGGCGAAGAAGCCGGCCACCCGGGGTCCGGCCGCGTCGCCGGATCCGCCCGCGTGCGGGTCGAGGCCGACGCGCACGGCGTGCACGTCGTGGTCGGCGTCGCCGAACATGCCGGCGCCGCGACCGTTGCAGGAGAACAGCAGCGCGCCCGCGGCCGGCGCGGCGTGGCGCACCGGGGCGAGCAGTTCGTGCAGGTCCTGGGCGGCGCCCGCGGCGTCGCGGACCTGGAAGCGCACGGTGGTGCCGATCTCGACGACGTCGCCCGCGATGACGGCACCGTCGCCGACGTCGACGGCCAGCACCGCGCGGACCAGGAAGTCCCCACGGTCGTGGGACTCGGCGTACTCGTCGACCGCGACGCCCAGGTGCAGCCCGGTCAGCGCCTGCTGCTGCTCCTCGGGCGGCAGCGCGGTGACGATCTCGCGCAGCCGCTCCGCCGCGGGCCGCCCGGCGAGCTCGGCGATCCGGTTCTGCTCGGCGCGGGTGACGACCATCGGCGGCCCGATCGGGCGGCATCCCTGACTGACGACGACCCGCGCGTCGGACGTGCCGCCGAGCAGCACCCCGACCGCGCCGCCGTGGTGCACGGTCCCGCCTGCGAACAGCCGGTTGGCCCCGGGTCCGCCGGGGCCGCTCGCCAGGCCGCCGATCACCGGGAAGCCCGGGCTCGTCGACGCGAGCCGGTCCAGCACCCCGCTGACCGGGAACGCGAACGGGTCGGCGAGCAGGACGGCGACGCGGTCGTCCTCGGCGGGCGGGACCAGGCCGCGCACGCCGATCGCGTCACGGCCGTCCGGTCCGGCGCCGGGGCGGCGCTCGGCGACCGGGAAGATCGTCCGGACCCGGGTGCCGGGCAGCGACGCCGCCCAGACGGCGACGGCGGGCTCGCCCTCGACGCCGCGGCCGTCGGCCATCACGCCGTGCGCGGTGGTCCCGATCGTCGCGCCGGGCGCGGCGAGCTCCATCACCCGCAGCCCCGCGGCCTCGACCTCCTCGACCGGCGCGGCCGCCCCCGCACCGGGGCAGACGAAGAACACCACGAGGTCGGGGACGACGCCGAGCGCGGCCAGCGCCTGCCCCGTCGCGACCTCCGCGGCGCCGACGAGATCCGGCCCGACGGCCAGCCCGTCCCCGACCTGCACACCCTCACCGGCACCCACGGCCCCGACGCTACGTCAGCCCACGGCTCCCGCACCGGTTCGGGCGTCCCGCGCGGGGCCGGGACCGGTGCGGGGCGCCGGGTCCCGTGCGGGGCTCAGTGGCGGGGTCCGGGCACCCGGCCGGGGCGGGGCCAGAGGCGGTGGCGGGCGACGGCGTGGACGGAGGCAGGGCCCAGGGTGGCCGAGTCCGTGGAGCCGAACGGGTTGTCGCCGCGGACGTGCCAGCCGTCGCCGTCGGGGTGAACGGCCCGCTTCACCGACAGCTGTCCGGGGCGGGACGCCCAGGTCACGAGGACGACGTCGCCGGACCGGACGGGCGCGCCGAACCGGACCAGCACGACGTCGCCGTCGGACAGGGCCGGGGACATCGACGGCCCCCGCACCGTCACCCTCCGCAGGCGCATCACGGACTCCCTCCAGAGTGGATCTCTCGCGGCGGTGGTCGTCCTGCCCGACCACCGCCGCGAGGGTAGGGTCGCCGGTGCCAGAACGATCACCCCACCAGGGAGGACACTCATGCGGCTGTCCCGCATTCTCCGTCCGCGACTGGAGGCCACCGCGCACTGCGACCTCCCCTGCGGCGTGTACGACCCGGCCCAGGCCCGGATCGAGGCCGAGTCGGTCAAGGCGATCCAGGAGAAGTACCAGGGCAACGAGGACGTGGACTTCCGGGCCCGCGCCATCGAGATCAAGGAGCAGCGCTCCGACCTGGTCAAGCACCACCTGTGGGTGCTCTGGACCGACTACTTCAAGCCGCCGCACTTCGAGAAGTACCCGGAGCTGCACGAGCTGTTCAACAAGGCCACCAAGGCCGCCGGCGCGTCGGGCACCAAGGGCTCGAACGACCCGGCCACCGGCCAGGAGCTGCTCGACTACATCGCCCAGATCGACAAGATCTTCTGGGAGACCAAGCAGGCTGCCTGATCACAGGCCCTGAGACGGCGCTGACCAGCGGGGATCTCTCCCCGCGGTCAGCGCCGTCGTCGTTGCCGGGTCGTGACAAGTATGTGCCTTGACCGGCATATACCTGTTATGGCATGTTCAGCGGGTGCGTGACTCCTTCGACGTCCTGGCGGACCCGACGAGACGAGCCATCCTGGACCGGCTGCGGACGACGCAGGGCTGCGTCGTCGGAGAGCTCGTGACCGCGCTCGAGCTGAACCAGACCGCGGTGTCGAAGCACCTGCGCGTGCTGCGCCACATGGGCATGGTCGACGTCGTCGTCGAGTCCCAGCGCCGACGCTACGTCCTCCGGGCGGACGCGCTGGCCGAGATCGAGACCTGGCTCGCGCCGCATCGCGCCTTCTGGCAGGAACGACTCGACGCCCTGGGCGCACACCTCGACTCCCTCGACAGCCCCCACGGAGAGGAACCGTCATGAGCATCCAGGTCACCGTCGATCCCGACGGCCCGGTCCTGCGCTTCGCACGCCGCTACCCGCATCCGATCGAGAAGGTCTGGGCCGCACTGACCGAACCCGCCCAGATGAGTCGCTGGTTCCCCTGCGAGGTGCAGGCGGAGATGCGCGTCGGGGGAACGATCACGCTGACCTTCGAGGGCGGCGAGCAGGACCACGCCGAGATCACCGAGCTCGAGCCACCGACGGCGTTCGGGTTCACCTGGGCCGACGAGAGGCTGCGCTGGACCCTCGAACCCGACGGCGACGGCTGCGTGCTGCGTCTCGGCAACACCGTGCTCGACCCCCGCTGGTCGGCGCACACCGCCGCCGGGTGGGACCGCTGCTTCGAGGCACTCTCCGCACACCTCGGCGGGAGCGACCTCGACACCACGCCGGGACCCGACGAGGCCCTCGTCGCGCACTACCGTTCGGTGCTCGGGTCAGGAGCCCCGGCACCTCGGTGAGTCCGGACCCCGGCGCTACGGTGCCCCCGTGATCGTCTGGCTGAACGGCGGGTTCGGAGCGGGCAAGACGACCCTGGCCGCCGAGCTGCACCGCCGCCTCCCGGGCACGGTCGTGTACGACCCCGAGGACGTCGGCCTGATGCTCTCGAAGTGGCTCCCGCCGAACGAGGACTTCCAGGACCTGCCGAGCTGGCGGGAGCTGGTCGTCGCGACGGCCCTGGCCCTGCGCAGGCACCACGCGCAGACACTGATCGTGCCGATGTCGCTCCTGCGCGACGGCTACCGGACGGAGATCCTCGACGGCCTGGCCGCCGCGGGCGAGGAGGTGCTGCACGTCTTCCTGGACACCGCCCCCGAGGTGCTGCGGGACCGGCTCCGCGCCCGCACGCCGCCACCTGGCGACCACCGACCGGACGGGTCGGCCCTCGACTGGGCCCTGAGCCGACTGGACCCGGCCGCCGCGGGCCGGCAGCCGGTGGGGACCCTCGTCCTGCGCTCGGACCGGCTCACCCCGACGGAGCTGGCCGACACCGTGCTGGCCGCCGCCGACCGTCCGTCATGACGGCCGGGAAACCCGCGCACGGTCCGCCTCGGCCTTCACCCTTCCGATCGCCGCGTGGCGGCGGCACCATTCCGGCGTGCGTACCCACGTCGCGCTGCTGCGCGGGATCAACGTCGGCGGCCACGGGAAGGTCCCGATGGCCGACCTGCGCCGGGTGCTCGGCGGGCGCGGCTGCGCCGACGTCGTCACCCACATCCAGTCCGGCAACGTCGCCCTGACCAGCCCCCTGGGTGACGACGAGGTCGCCGCCACGGTCGCCGCGGCGCTGGTCGAGGAGTTCGGCGTCGAGCGCCCGGTGGTCGTGTTCGGCCGCGACGACTTCCTCGCCGCGGTGGCCGCGAACCCGTACCCGGAGGTCACCGACCCGAAGCAGCTGCACGCCCTGTTCCGGGCCCGTCCGGTGTCCGACGACGACCGCGAGCGGATCGCGGCCGCGCTGGCGGCCGAGCGGGCGAAGGGTGGGCCGGGCGACGCCGTCGCCCGCGGGCGGGTGGTCTGGCTGCACCTGCCCGACGGGCTGGGACGCAGCGAGCTCGCGACCCGGCTGGCCGCCCGGACGAGGGCCGGCGACCAGGGCGGGACGATGCGGAACCGGGCGACCGTGGTGAAGCTGGCCGAGTTCCTGGGCTGAGCCGGACACGCGACGGCGCCGCGGCCCCGTCCGGTCGGACGTGACGCGCGGCGCCGTCGACGGTGGATTCGAGCTGCCAGAACGATCCCCACCGCGTCGCCCGCATTTCTGCAAGTGACTTGCAGAAGAGTACATGTGGCGAATCCCCGCGTCCATGCGTGCGCGTCGCCCGTCGCGGGTAGGCGGCAGTTGCTACATAGTGGCAAATGACCGCGCGTGGCGTCCCGCCGCGCATCCCCGACGAGGAGAGGCCCCATGGCCGAGTACACGCTTCCGGATCTGCCCTACGACTACTCCGCGCTCGCCCCGCACATCGCGCCCGAGATCATGGAGCTGCACCACTCCAAGCACCACAACACCTACGTCCAGGGCCTCAACACCACCCTCGACAAGCTCGCCGACGCCCGCGAGAAGAACGACTTCGGCGCCGTCGTCGGACTCGAGAAGACCCTCGCCTTCAACCTCGGCGGCCACGTCAACCACTCCGCCTTCTGGAACAACCTCTCCCCCGACGGCGGCGACAAGCCCACCGGCGACCTCGCCGCCGCGATCGAGAAGGACTTCGGCTCCTTCGACGGCTTCCAGGCCCACTTCACCGCCGCCGCCACCACCATCCAGGGCTCCGGCTGGGCCATCCTCGGCCACGACCGGCTCGGCGACCGCCTGCTCATCCACCAGCTCTACGACCAGCAGTCCCAGCTCCCCGCCGGCCAGACCCCCATCGTCCTGCTCGACATGTGGGAGCACGCGTTCTACCTGCAGTACAAGAACGTCAAGCCCGACTACGTCAAGGCCTGGTGGAACGTCGTCAACTGGGCCGACGCCGCCGAGCGGTTCGCCGCCGCGAAGGGCTGAGCCTCCCCGCACCGCGACCGCGCCCCGCCCGGGAGCCCCGGGCGGGGCGTCGCGCCCTCAGCGGTGCGCGCCCGCCCCGGTGACCCCGGTGGCGCGCAGCAGCAGGTGCATCGCCAGGTCGACCGAACGCTCGCGGACGTCGGCGCGCCCGCCGGGCAGCTGCGGGTCGCGCGCGATGACCTGGCCGTCGGCGGTGGTCACGCAGAAGCAGACGTAGCCGACGGGCTTGGCCTCGGTACCGCCGCCGGGGCCCGCGACGCCGGTGACACCGACGCCGACGTCCGCCCCGAACCGCGCCCGCGCACCGTCCGCCAGTGCCCGCGCGACCTCCGGCGACACGGCCCCGTGCGCCTCGATGAGCGCGGCGGGGACGTCGAGCAGTGCGGTCTTGGCCTCGTTCGAGTACGCGACCACGCCTCCGGCGACGTAGGCCGACGACCCGGCCCGGTCGACGAGCCGCCCGGCCAGCAGCCCGCCGGTGCAGGACTCGCCGGTCGCGACCGTCCAGCCCTTCGCGCCCAGCGCCGCGGCGAGCAGCTCGTCGGTGGTGCTGCCGTCGTCGCTGATGAGTGCGCGGCGGTGGCGGTCGACGATGCGCGCGGCCAGCTCGCGGGCCGCGAGCTCGGCGCCGGGCAGCGGGTGCAGGTCGACCTCCAGCTCGGAGCGTCGCAGGCAGGTGGTCACCTCCACCCCGGACACGTCGAGCTCGCCCTCCAGGACACGCAGCGTCTCGGCGATCTCGGACTCCGGCAGCCCGGCGAAGCGCAGGAGCGTGGCCTCCGCGCGGGGCACCCGGGTCAACAGCTCCGCCACGGGCGCCGACTCCAGCGCGGCGGGCCACATGCCCTGCAGCTCCCGCGGCGGCCCCGGCAGCACAACGACCAACGGTCCACCCGGCCGTGTCACGGCCAGCCCCGGTGCGGTCCCGACCGGCTCGAGGACGCTCGCGCCGCGCGGCACCCTGGCCTGTTTGGCCGTCGCCGCGTCGAGCGCGGGCCCGGCCCAGCCGGCGCGGCTCGCCCAGCCGGCGACCCGGTCGTGGATCCGGCCCTGCAGCGCGGTGTCGACCTCCATCTCCGCGCCCGCGAACCCGGCGACGACCTCGGCGGTCAGGTCGTCGGCGGTCGGCCCGAGCCCGCCCGAGGTGACGACGAGGTCGTCGGAGGCGACGAACTCCAGCGCCGAGCGCAGGTCCTCCGGGCGGTCCCCCACCAGCAGGACCCGCGAGACGGCGAAGCCGAGCTCGCCGAGGGAGCGGGCGACGAAGGGACCGTTGGCGTCGGCGACGTGGCCGGTGAGCAGCTCGCTCCCGGTGACCAGGACCGACGCGGTGGGACGGGACTCGCTCATGATCCGAACCTACCCGCGCCGGGAGGTCCGCACCCCGTCGCGCGCGGGGTCACCATCGGTGCAGGTCCGGGCCGTCGGGACGCCGTCCGGTGTGGACTCGCCACCCGTTCGGGTGATGATGGCGCACGACACGCCCGGAACCGCACCACTCCGGCGTGTCGTCGCATCGCGAATGCCGCTCGTCGTGCCCCCGGACGGCCGCGGGCAACCGCCCTGCGCGGCCGCCGTCGTCACCCGTACGGCGCACGATCGGACGGTACGGCTCCTACCTGCGCCGACGCCGTCCGTCGCACCACATCCGGTGAACTCCGCGACCGCGCACACGCACGGTGTCCGTTTTCCGGCAACCGCGCACTCTCAGTGTGAGCACAGCGGGCATACCCGACACTGTGTCCCATGTCAGGGATGTCTGCGCCGAACGACGCCGCGACCTGGGTCGGTGAGCTGGACCGGCTCGGCCCGCTGCGTGATCTGCGGGTCGACCCGGCCTTCCACGCCGCCCGTCTGCTCGTCACCGTCGGTGGCACTCCGCAGGGTCAGGTGACCGTGCCGCTGCGTGGCGGTCGCGCCACGATCGCGGAGCTGCGGTCCGCACTGATCACCCTGGGGTCGCCCGAGCGGGTGGCCCCGGCTCCGGTCGCGAGCGACCCCGTGACGGTGGTGATCGCGACCCGCAACCGGCCCGAGTCGCTGGCCCGCTGCCTGCGCGCGGTCCTCGCCTCCGACCACCCGGCACTGTCGGTCGTCGTCGTCGACAACGACCCGCCGGACGAGCTCACCCGCGACGCCGTCGCCGCCGCCGGGTCCCCGCGGGTCCGCTACGTCCGCGAGCCCCGCCGGGGCGCGTCGGTCGGGCGCAACCGGGGTCTGGCCGAGGCCCGCACCGAGATCGTCGCCTTCACCGACGACGACACCGAGGTCGACCCCGCCTGGGCCTCGCGCATCGCCGGCGCGTTCGCCGCGGACCCCGAGCTCGCCTGCGTCTCCGGCCCGGTACTGGCCGCCCGCCTGGGCAGCCCCGAGGAGCGCGCCGCCGACGTCGCCCTGGCCTGGAACAAGGGCTTCACCCCACGCCGGTTCACCCTCGCCGAGCCCCCCGCGGACTCCCCGATCTTCCCGTTCGCACCCGGCCTGTTCGGCATCGGCGCCAACCTCGCCGTGCGGGCCGGGGCCGCCCGCGCCGTCGGCGGCTTCGACGAGGCCATGGGCCCGGGCACCCCCACCCACGGCGGCGAGGACTGCGAGTTCCTCGTCCGCATGATCCTGGCCGGCAACGTCCTCGGCTACGCCCCGGGCGCCTACCTGTGGCACCACCACCGCCCCGACCAGGCCGCGCTGCGCAAGCAGATGGAGGGCTACGCCGTCGGACTGGGCAGCTTCCTGGCCAAGGTGGCGCTGTCGCCGCAGGGCCGGTCGGTCGCGCTGCGCCGCCTCCCGGCGGCGGTCGCCCGGCTGCGCCACATCTCCGACCGCGAGGCGGGCGCGGGCGTGGCGATGCCCGCCGACGCCGACCAGACGCGCAACCGGGGTCTGCTGAACGGCCCGCGGGCCTACCTCCGGTCGCGCCGCGCGGTGCGGCGGGCCGGCGGAGCGGTGCCGCCGCTGATCGGACCGGCGCGGGCCGGGACGACCGCCCCGCACAGGATCCTGGCGACCGGCGGCCACCCGGCCGTCACCCCCGCCCGGCCGCAGGGCACCGGCGGGTACCCGGCCGTCGCCCCGGCCCGGCCCCAGGGCACCGGGGGCCACCCGGCCGCCGCCCCCGGGCGGCCGCAGGACACCGGCGGGTACCGCCCCGTCCCCGCCCGCACCGGCGGCCCGTACGGCGCCGGCCCCGCCCGGCGCGGCTGAGCCGCCCGCGGGTCCGTGGCGACGCCCCGCCGCCACGGACCGCGCTAGGACGTGGTGACGTCCGGACCCGGCCCCAGCAGGGCCGGGTCCGACGACGCGGCGACGAGCCTGCCGTGCGGGTCGGCGACCAGCCGTCGCGTCGTGGTGTCGAGGACCCCGAGGGTGCACTCCACCTCGGCCGCGAGATCGTCCGTCCGGGCCCCGTCGGCCGCGGCCACCCGGACGATCCGGTGACTCATCGTGAACGGCTTGCGCGTCGTGAACGCGATCACCGAGTCGATCCGCAGCTCGTCCCCGGCGCGCAGCTCGGCCCGGAAGTGCACCGTCGTCGACAGCAGCACGATCGTCAGGCCGTGTGCGCCGAGCGCGTGCTGGGACAGCCCGGCGGCACGGAAGTGCTCCATCCGGGCGTGCTCGCCGTACTGGTGGTAGACGGCGTGGTTGACGTGCCCGTTCACGTCCATCTCGTAGCTGCGGACACCGATCCGGACCCCGAACGGCGGAGACTGCTCGACGCTCATGGCCCCTACCCTGCCAGCCGGGCCGGACCACCCCGGGCAGCGCGCCCGACCGTGTCCCGGGACGTTTGTGCCACCTGCGACCGCGGTCGTAGGGTGGGTGACCGCGCTGACTAGGCTGGTGCGGAGGCAGCACGAGCGGTACGTCAAGCAACGGCGGCCGGTTGTCACTCACGGTGACGTCGAGGACGCGTCCGGGAACGGACGACGAGCACGTCGACGGCGCCGACGGCGACGACTCGCGAGGGAGCACGACACATGAGCAGTGAGACGCCCACCGGGGTGGGGGGAGACCAGGGCCCCGACGTCGGCGAGGTCGTCCGCTTCGAGGTGACCGAGCACGGTGAGGGCGCCGTCGTCGTCGGAGTGCACGGCGAGATCGACACGATGACCGCGCCCGTGCTGAGCGAACGACTCGCCGAGCGGATCGGCTCCGCGAGCCTGCTCGTGGTGGACCTGACCCGGGTCACGTTCCTCGGGTCGGCCGGGCTGGCAGCGCTCGTCGAGGGCAAGGAGAAGGCGGAGAACGCCGGCAGCCGGCTACGGCTGGTCTGCGGCTCGCACGCCGTCACCCGCGCGCTCGAGGCGACCAACCTGATGTCCCTGTTCGACGTGGCCGACGGCGTGCCGGAGGCGCTCCGCACGGCCTGACGACCCGGAGGCGTATGGGTGCCTGGTGGCCCCCGCGGTCTTCAACACCGACGTGGCCGAGCATCTCGGCCAGGCGGGTTCGATTCCCGTCCGCCTCCGCCGACCATCACCCCCGACGACCGGGACGACGAGCCCCACCGCGATGAGCCTCCTGCACCTGGACGAGCTGTCCCCCACCTCGGGTGACGGCCCGTCCGGTGTGCCGGAGCTCGCGGCTGCGGTACGCGAGGGGCGGCTGAGCGCGGCCACCGTCGCCGAGCGGCTCCTCGCCACCCCCGGCGACGCGGTCCCCGTGGGCGCCGGGCTGGTGGTGGACCCCGCGCCGCTGCGCGCGGCCGCCGCGGCGCTCGACCGGCGCACCGACCGGTTCGCCCTGCCGCTGGCAGGGGTCCCGGTGGTGGTCGAGGACGGCATCTCCGTGGCCGGGCGCGGGGACGAGATCGTGCGCAGGCTGCGGGCCGCGGGAGCACTCGTCGCAGGGCGGGCGCGGACCGCCGAGCACGAGGTGGGCCTCGACGCCACCCCGGGTGGCCGGGCCACCGCGACCGTGGTCGCCTCCGGCGTCGTCCCGCTCGGGATCGGTGTCGACGGTGACGGCACGCTGCGCTGCGCCGCCGCCGCCCACGGGATCGCCGCGCTCAAGCCGGGCCGCCGGGTGCTCCCGCTGCCCGACGCCGCCGAGCGACGCTGGTGCGGGCTGGCCGAGCCCACCCTGCTCGCCGGACGCGCGGAGGACCTCACCGCCGTGCTCGACGCGCTCTCGCGCGGCACCGGCGGGCCGCCCGCGCCGTCGTCGGTGCTGCGGCTCACCACCCCCGCCGGCACCGGCCCCGGTCCGGCCGCGGCGCCCGTCTCTTCGCTGGCCGCGTCGCTGCGCACCGGCCGCACCCGGCTCGCCGGGCCGGACTCCGCGTCCGCGGTGCACGCGGCGATCCGGCTGCTGCAGGACGCCGGGCTGGGCCTCGTCGCGGCCGACCCGCCGTACCGGGCCGTACTGGTCGTGCACTCGGCCCGCCGCCGTCAGGCCGGGCTCGCCCGCCGGGTCGAGGACCTCGGCCTCGACCCCGCCGAGCTGCCGCGCAGCGCCCGCAGCCTGGTCCGGCGCGGCCGCCGCGTCCGGCGTCTGGGCGGGCTGCGTCCCGCGACGCCCGCGTCGTGGCGGCAGCGGATGATCGCCTGGCTCGACGACGCCGGCGCCGAGGCCGGTCTGCTGCCCGCCCCGCCCGGGGCGTCCGGGGCCGGGTCCACCGGGGTGGCCGCGTGGAACCTGGCCGGGCTGCCGTCGCTGGTCGCGCCGGTGCAGCGGCCCGGGGAGCACGGCTGCGTGCAGCTCGTGGGCCGGCCCGGGTCGGAGCGGCGGCTGCTCGCGACCGGCGCCCTGCTCGCCGGGGAATGATCCCCGGCCCGGCTCAGTCCGCGGGCGGGGACCAGACCCCGGTGGCGACGAACCGGTCGAGGGTCTCCGTGTAGGGCGCCAGGTCCATCCCCTGGGCGGCCACCCAGGCGTCGTCGTAGTAGCTGTGGCGGTAGCGCTCGCCGCCGTCGCACAGCAGGGTCACGACGCTGCCCGCGCGTCCGGCGCGGAGCATCTCCGCGACGACCTGGTAGACACCCCACAGGTTGGTGCCGGTCGACCCGCCCGCCCACCGGCCGGTGCGGTCGCGCAGGTGCCGGGCGGCGGCGACGCTGGCCGCGTCGGGCACCGGGACCATCCGGTCGATCACCGACGGGACGAAGCTCGGCTCCATCCGGGGCCGCCCGATCCCCTCGATCCGCGACGCCGCCCCGGTCGCGTACGACGGGTCCCCCGCCGTCCAGCCGGGCAGGAACGCCGACCCCTCCGGATCGACGACGGCCAGCCTGGTCGCGAGCCGCCGGTAGCGCAGGTAGCGGCCGATCGTGGCCGAGGTGCCCCCGGTCCCGGCCCCGACGACGATCCACTCCGGCACCGGGTGCGGCTCCTCGGCCAGCTGGGCCAGGATCGACTCGGCGATGTTGTTGTTGCCGCGCCAGTCGGTCGCGCGCTCGGCGTAGGTGAACTGGTCGAGGTAGTGCCCGCCGGTGGCCGCGGCGAGCCGCTCGGCCTCGGCGTAGACCTCGCCGCCGTGGTCGACGAAGTGGCAGCGCCCGCCCTCCCGCTCGATCAGCGCGATCTTCTCCGGGCTGGTCGAGCGCGGCATGACGGCCACGAACGGCACCCCGAGCAGCCGGGCGAAGTACGCCTCGGAGACCGCCGTCGACCCGGAGCTGGCCTCGACGACCGTGGTGCCCTCGGTGATCCAGCCCGACGCGAGCGCGTAGAGGAACAGCGACCGGGCCAGCCGGTGCTTGAGGCTGCCGGTGGGGTGCACCGACTCGTCCTTGAGGTAGACCTGCACGCCCCACTCGGCGGGCAGGTCCAGCACGTGCAGGTGCGTGTCGCCGGAACGGTTCGCGTCGGCCTGGACGCGACGCATCGCCTCGTCGACCCAGGCGCGGGTACGGGCACAGGAGCGGTCGACGGGCTGCACGCCCCCGACCCTAGATCGGCCTCAGAGCCGGACCAGCCCGGTCCCCTCCGTCACGGTGCCGATCCGGGCCGCGTCGTGCCCGCGCCCGCGCAGCCACGCGACGGCGGCGTCGCCGCGGCCGGGGGCGGCGCCGAACAGCAGCCCGCCGGAGGTCTGGGCGTCGGACAGGACCAGCAGGTCCTCCTCGCCCGCGGAGCCCGCGACGACCCGGTCGTCGATCCAGGCGCGGTTGCGCAGCGTGCCGCCGGGGACGACGCCGTCGGCCACCAGCTCCCGCACCCCGCCGAGCAGCGGCACCGCGGCGACGTCGACGTGGGCGTCCACCCCCGAGGCGACGGTCATCTTCGTCAGGTGCCCGAGCAGGCCGTAGCCGGTGACGTCGGTGCAGCCGGTGGCGCCCGCCTCGCGGGCGGCCGTCGCGGCGTCGGCGTTCGGGGTGGTCATGACGGCGACGGCGGCGTCGACGTCCGCGGGCACCCCGCGTTTCACCGCGGTGGTGGTCACGCCGATCCCGAGCGGCTTGGTCAGCACCAGCTCGTCGCCCGGGCGCAGCCCGGCGTTGGTCAGGACCCGGTCCGGGTGGACCTCCCCCACCACGGCGAGGCCGTACTTCGGCTCCGGGTCGTCGATCGTGTGCCCGCCGACGACGGCGAACCCGCACCGCCGCCCCACCCCGGCGCCGCCCTCCAGGACGGCGGCCAGCACGTCGGGCCCGAGCTGCTCGGACGGCCAGCACACCAGGTTCAGCGCGAACAGCGGGGTGCCGCCCATGGCGTAGACGTCGGAGACCGCGTTGGTGGCGGCGATCGCGCCCCAGGTCCCCGGGTCGTCGACGATCGGGGTGAAGAAGTCGGTGGTCGCGACCAGCGCACGGTCCGCGGACAGCCGCCAGACCGCGGCGTCGTCGCCGGTGTCGGTGCCGACCAGCAGGTCCGGATGGGACGGGGGCGTGACCGCCGCCAGGACCTCCCCCAGCTGGGCCGGTCCGAGCTTGCAGCCGCAGCCCGCGCCGTGGCTGAACTCGGTGAGACGACGGACGACACCGGTGTCGGACATGTCCCCATCCTGGCAGCGTCGCTCCGTGATCGCCCGCGTCACACACCGTCGACCGCCGGACTGCCGCCGTCCGCCGAACGGGGGCTGTCGGGCTGCGCCGGGGAGACGGAGACTGACGCACCGTGAGCAGCTGCACGGGGGGTACGACGAGGTGACCGACGGTGTCACGCATACCGGCGCCGAGGTGACGGCCGAGGACGTACGCGACGACGAGACGACCCGCTCCGGGGACGCCGTTCCCCCGGCCGGGCCCGTCGCCGACGCCGTGCTCCCTCCGACGACGGCCGTCGGACTGCCCCAGCGCGCCCCGCGCGGCGGCGACGGCGCCCGCAGCGTCGAGCACACCGTCGAGGACCTGGTGGGCCGCCTCGCCGCGGCCGAGCACGCCCGCGACGCCGCCGAGCGCCGGGCCGAGGCACTCGCCGCCGCCCTCGAGGACGCCCGGTCCCGACCCGCGGAGACCTTCGGCATGCGCGCGGACAAGGTGCTGCGGATGGCCGAGCACGAGGCCGCGATGCGGCGGCGCACCGCCGAGACCGAGGCCGCGCAGCTGGTGGACGCCGCCCGCGACGAGGCCGCCCGGATCGTCGACGACGCCCGCGCGGAGGTCGACCGGCTGCGTGCGGCCGGGGTGGCCGCGCGGCGGGACAGCGAGCTCGTCGCGGACACCGCGGCGTCGATGCACGCCCACGTGTCCGCGCTGCGCTCCTCGGTGCGCGAGGAGATCGCCCGGCTGCACGGGATGCTGGGGTCCGAGCTCGGCAGGCTCGACGCGCCCGCCCGGGCCGCGCGCGGCGCCGACCAGGGCGAGCGTGTCCGGCGCCCGGTGGGCGGCCCGGCGCACGCCCTGCGGACCGGGGAGGCCCCCGGGACCGGCGAGCTCGCGGCCGACGACGCCGCCGTGGTCGTGGACCACGCCGACGCCGTCGACCTGCCGGCTGTGGTGCTGCCCGAACAGCGGGAGCCGGAGCCGCCGGCCGATGCGGCCCCGGCGACCGGCACCGCCGCCACCACCGAGGGCAGCGGGCAGCGGACGTCCTGACCCCGGGTCCCGGAACGCGACGGCCCGGAGCACGGGACAGCACGGTGTGACGGGGGTTACGGTGCGCCGGTGACTCCCGCCGAGCCCGACCCGCGCCGGCGCGTCCCCCGGACCGACGTCGTCCTGGCCGACCCGGCGCTGGCCGGTGCCGCCGCACGGCTGGGCCGGCCGCGGGTCAAGCGCGCCGTCGTCGCCGCGCAGCAGGACGCGCGGGCGGGCCGGATCGCACCCGAGGAGGTCGCCGCCGTCGCCGGGGCGTCGCTGCCCGCCGCCGCGACCGGGATCCGGGCGGTCCTCAACGCGAGCGGCGTCCTGCTGCACACCAACCTGGGCCGGGCGCCGCTGTCGGCCGCCGCCGTCGACGCGCTGGGGGTGGCCGCGGGCACCTGCGACGTCGAGCTGGACCTGGCCACCGGGCGCCGCGGGCCGCGCGGCGCGGACGCGCTGGCCGCGTTGCGCGCCGCCGTCCCGGGTGCGGGGGCGGCCTGGGTGGCGAACAACGGCGCCGCCGCCCTCGCGCTGGTGTGCGCCGCCCTCGCCGGCACCGGCCGCGAGGTCGTCGTCTCCCGGGGCCAGCTCGTCGAGATCGGCGACGGCTTCCGCATCCCCGAGCTGATCGAGTCCACCGGGGCCCGGCTCCGCCCGGTCGGCACCACCAACCGCACCCACCTGCGCGACTACGCCGGCGCGATCGGCCCGGACACCGCGTTCGTGCTGGTGGTGCACCCGTCGAACTTCGTGGTGACGGGGTTCGTCTCGGCCGTCGGGGTCCGGGAGCTGGCCGGGCTGGGGCCACCGGTCGTCGTCGACATCGGGTCCGGGCTGCTGACCCCGCACCCGCTGCTGCCCGACGAGCCCGACGCCGCGGGCACCCTCGCCGACGGCGCCGACCTCGTCACCGCCTCCGGGGACAAGCTGCTCGGCGGGCCGCAGGCCGGGCTGCTCCTCGGCGGTGGGGACCGCGGCGCCGCCCTGGTCGAGCGGGTGCGGCGCTTCCCGCTGGCCCGGGCGATGCGCGTCGACAAGCTGACCCTCGCGGCGCTGGAGGCGTCGGTGGCCGGGCCGCCGACGCCCGTCCGGGAGTTCCTCGACGCCGACCCGGCCGCGCTGCGGGCGCGGGCCGACACGCTCGCCGAGGCCCTGGCCGCCGACGGGATCGACGCGACCGCGACGGACACCGTCGCCGGGGTCGGCGGTGGCGGCGCACCCGGGGTGGAGCTGCCCAGCGCCGCGGTCGCGCTGCCCGAGCGGTACGCGGCCGCACTGCGTGCCGGTGACCCGCCGGTGCTGGGCCGGGTCACCGACGGGCGCTGCCTGCTCGACCTGCGGGCGCTGCCGGCGTCGGCGGACGCGACGCTGGCCAGGGCCGTGCGCGCGGTGCCCGTGCGTCCGGAGGGCTGAGCCGTGCACGTCCTCTGCACCGCGGGCCACGTCGACCACGGCAAGTCCACGCTGGTCCGGGCGCTGACCGGGATGGAGCCCGACCGGTACGCCGAGGAACGCCGCCGCGGGATGACCATCGACCTGGGCTTCGCGTGGACCGAGGTGCCGGGGGCGGGCACGGTCGCGTTCGTCGACGTCCCCGGGCACGAACGCTTCGTCGCCACGATGCTCGCCGGGGCCGGTCCGGTCCCGGCGGCGCTGTTCGTCGTCGCCGCGGACGAGGGCTGGATGCCGCAGTCCGGGGAGCACGCCGACGCGCTCGCGGCCGCGGGCGTCACCGACGGACTGCTCGTGGTCACCCGCTCCGACCTGCTCGACCCCGAGCTGGCCCTCGACGACGCCCGCGCCGCGCTCGCCGCCCGCGGGCTCGGCGGCTGGCCCTCGGTCGCCGTCTCCGCCCGCACCGGCACCGGTCTCGACGCGCTGCGCGGCGCGCTGGCCGCGCTCACCGCACGGCTGCCCGCACCCGACCCGGACGGGCCGGTGCGGCTGTGGGTGGACCGGGCGTTCACCGTCCGCGGGGCCGGGACCGTCGTCACCGGCACGCTGCGCAGCGGCACCGTGCGCCCCGGCGACACCCTGGAGCTCGACGGCGGCGCCGGGCGGGCACCGGTGACCGTGCGCGGGGTGCAGGAGCTCGGCGAGCCGGTCGACGCCGCCGACGCGGTCGCGCGGGTCGCGCTGAACCTGCGGGGCGTCCCCCGTGACCGGGTCGACCGCGGCGACGCGCTGCTCGGCCCGGGGGCGTGGCCGGTGACCGGGGCGGCCGACGCCCGGCTGCACGGGATCGGCGGGCCGGTACCGCTGCCGTCGTCGCCGGTCGGACTGACCCTGCACGTCGGCTCGGCGGCCGTGCCGGTGCGGGTCCGCCCGCTCGGTCCCGGCCCGGCGGGCGGCGACCCGGTCGTGCGGCTGACCCCGGCACGGCCGCTGCCGCTGCGGATCGGGGACCGGGCGGTGCTGCGTGACCCGGGTGCCGGGCGGATCGTGGCCGGGGTGACGGTGCTGGACCCGGCACCGCCGCCGCTGCGCAGGCGCGGCGCGGCCCGCCGCCGGGCCGACGAGCTCGCGGGGGCCGGTGCCGTCCCCGACGCCGACGCCGAGCTCGCCCGGCGCGGCACCGTCCGGGCCGACGACCTGGTGCGCTGGGGCGTGCCCGCCGGCGAGGTGGCCGCGCTCGCGGCCCGGGTCCCCGGCGCGGCGGGCCGGTTGCTGCACCCGGCCACCGCCGCGTCGTCGGCCGCCGCACTGGCCGCCGCCGTCGCCGCACACGACGCCGAGGACCCCCTCGACCCCGGGCTGCCGCTCGCCGCGGCCCGGCGCGCCGCGGGACTCCCGGACGTCGCGCTGGTGGAGGCCGTGCTGTCCGCCGTCGGCGGGTCCGGTCTCGTCCTGCGCGACGGGCGGGTGCGGGCCGCCGCGGACACCGGCCCGCCCGCGGCCCTGCGCGACGCCGCGGCCCGCGTGCGCGCCGACCTCGACGGGGCCCCGTTCGCCGCGCCGGGGGCGGCCCGGCTCGCGGAGCTGGGGCTCGGGCCGCGGGAGCTGGCGGTGCTCGACCGCGCCGGGGAGCTGCTGCGGGTGGCCCCGGAGGTCGTGCTCGGCCCCGACGCGCCGGAGCGGGCGGTCGCCGCGCTCGACGGGCTCGACGGCGCGTTCACCGTCTCCGCCGCGCGGGAGGTACTCGGGAGCAGCCGCCGCGTCGTCGTGCCGCTGCTGGAGCTGCTGGCCCGCAGGGGCCTCACGGTGCGGATGCCCGACGGGACACATCGCCTGCGCTGAGCGGGCTCCGAGTGGCGACGGCGTGCCGCGGTGCCTACCGTCGACCCAATGACCGACCCCCGTCCGCCCGCCGCCGGCACCACCGACGGCTCGGGCGGGACGTCACCCGATGTCACCGACACCTGCGACGGGCTGCGGCTGGAGAACTCCCGGCCCGCGGACGGGACGGTCGTCGTCGCCGTGACCGGTGAGCTGGACATGCTGACCGCGCCGGAGCTGCGGCACGCGGTGGCCGAGCAGATCTCCGCGGCCTCGCTGGTCGTGCTGGACCTCGACGGGGTCCGTTTCCTCGGCACCTCCGGGCTGGCGGCGCTGATCGAGCTGCGGGAGCAGGCCCACCGGGCCGGGGTCGAGCTGCGTCTGGCGTGCACCGAGCGGCGTGTCCTGCGCCCGATCGGCATCGCCGGGCTGCACCATCTGTTCGACATCCACGACGACGTGCAGGCCGCACTCGACTCCTGAGAAAGTGACCTGAGTCACATATCGACGAGCCCGGATCCACCCCCTGGCGCGGCGGAGTGCGCGGCCCGGGGATGCGTGGCGGTGTCGTGAACAGGGGCGATGCCCGGTCCGTCCGACCGCGCGGCCGCCCCGGGACGCCTCGCACGGCCCGTCGCTAGCACCCATCCCGGCATCGCGCAGGTTTGATCTCGAACCCCCTCGGGAACCGGGGTGAGGAGCCAACCCGGTCCTCCCGGGCCCCGAGCGACGAGGTGAGCACGTGAGCGACGTTTCCCGGCTTCCCGGCCCGATGGACGACGTGTGGCAGTGGCAGCGACTGGGTGCGTGCCGCGGCATGGACAGCGCCGTGTTCTTCCACCCCGACGGGGAGCGCAACCCCTCCCGGTCGCGTCGCACCGAGCGCGCGAAGCAGGTCTGCCGGGGATGTCCCGTGCTGCAGGAGTGCCGTCGCTTCGCGCTGGCCAGCCGTGAGCCGTTCGGCGTGTGGGGCGGGCTGGGCGAGTCCGAGCGCCGCGCCATCATCGAGCGTCGCGACGCCGAGCGCATCGTCGCCGAGCAGGGCCCCGGCCTCGCCGCCGTCGTCTGACGGACCACGGACGACGGATCGTCGATCCGGCACGGCCCGCCCGGGTTCCGGGCGGGCCGTTCTGCTGCTCGGCCGTTCCGGCCGCCCGGCCGGAGTCACACCGCCGAGGGCAGAGCCTCCGGCTCCGTGACGTCCTCCGCGGCGGGTCCGGCGGGCCGGTAGGGCAGCACCGGCAGGCCGTAGACCCGGGCGACGCGGCGCACCGCGCGGCGGATCACCTCGATCTCCGGGTCGTCCACCGGCCCGGCGGCGGCCGGGGCCACGCACCAGGTGTCGTCGTCGGGGTCGAACCCGACCAGCTCCGAGAGCGCCGCGACGAGGTCCGCCTCGTCGCCGTCCTGCACCGCCCAGCGCAGCCCGAGCCGGTGCACCCGCACCCGCTCGACCGGCAGCGCCTCGACCGGCACGTCCTCGGTGTCGTCCTCGGCCGCCAGCAGCTCCCGCGCCTCGACCGGTGTCAGCGGGCGCCGGGTGGGGGCCGGGTCGTCCCGCACGACCAGCAGGTCGGTCTCCCCCGCCTCACCGGAGAGCGCCGCGAGCGGGCCCCCCGCACGGGCGGACTCCGCCGCGGTCAGTGCCACCGCGACCAGCCTCCGTGGTCGCGTCGTCCCCTGCCTCACGCTCGCCCCCGTCGATCCCGCACGTCCTCGTCCGTCGAGTACAACGCCCGGATCCCCGATTCGGCCGTCGATTACCCACCCGGACGGACGAGTGGGGTCACCCGATCCACGAGCGGGCGACGACCCCCGGTCCGGAACCCGCGGACCGCGCCGACCGCAACACCGCCGTGACCTCGGCCCGCCCACCGGTAGCGCGGATGGGTCGGACGGTCGAACGGCACCGGCCCGCTGCCGGGCGGGGCACCGCCCGGGGGCGGCCGCCCCGGACGGTCGACCGCGGACCGGTCGACCACGGACGCCCGACGCGGCCGGAGCGGTCGACCCGTCCGGCCCCACCGGCCGACACGGCAGGCCGGCCGCCGATCGTGTCGGCCGGTGGGGCCGATCGGGTCGCTCCGCGCGGCCGGGTCCGGACGGGTGACGGCCCGGCCGACCGGACCGTCAGGCCGGGTGGTCCAGACGGATCGCGAGCAGGGCGATGTCGTCGTCGAGCCGGTCCGGCAGGCAGACCTCGAGCACCCGCTCCACCACCCGCTCCGGGTCGGCGTCGGACGGCAGGTCCTCCAGCGTGCGCTCGATGAGCTCGGTGCGGGCGTCGGCGTCCTCACCGATGATGTCGGTCAGACCGTCGGTGTAGAACACGAGCAGCGACCCGGCGGCACACGGGACCGTGGCGCCGCCGCGGTGCGCCCCGGCGGCCCGCCCGTAGTCCGGCACCGCGCCGAGCATCGGTGAGTGGTGCGCGTCGAGCCGGTGCAGCCGGCCCTGCGGGTCGCGCAGCAGCGGCGCCGGGTGCCCGGCGTTGGCGTAGGTCAGCTCGCGTCCGCCGTCGGGGGTCACCGGCCCGAACCGGGCGTACACCGCGGTCGCCATCGCGGCGATGTCCAGGCCCTGCACCAGCTGGTCGCAGCGGTCGAGCACCGGCCCGGGAGCGTCCCCGCCCCAGGCGTAGGAGCGCAGCACGCCGCGCAGCTGCCCCATCGCGGCCGCCGCCGACAGGTCGTGGCCGACGACGTCGCCCACCGCGGCGCCGACCGAGCCGTCCGGCATCGGCAGCACGTCGTACCAGTCCCCGCCCACCTGGTTGCCGTCCGCACCCACCAGGTAGCGGGCCGCGACCCGCATCCCCGGGACCTGTGGCAGCGCCGGGAGCAGGCTGTGCTGCAGGGTCGCCGCCGCGGCCCGCTCCACCTCGTAGAGCCGGGCGTTGTCGACGGCCAGCCCCGCGCGGCCCGCGAGGTCCGAGGCCAGGTGCACGTCGCGCTGGGTCCAGCGACGGCCGTAGGGGAACTGGGTGGACAGTGTCACCAGGCCGAGCACCCGGCCGCGGCCGAGCAGCGGGACGACCATCGCCGAGCGCAGCCGCAGCCGCTCGTAGGCGTCGGCCGCCTCCGGGTCGTCGGGGTAGACCTCGCGGCCGTCGTCGGGCAGCTCCTGCACCAGGTACGGCTTGCCGGTCCGCACCGCGGTCTCGGCCTGCTGCTCGATCCGCACCGCCCCCAGCGGACCGGACCGCGACAGCAACGCCTCGTCGTCGGCGTCACGGGCGGCGACGGCCATCCGTTCGCGGGTCGCCCCGTCGGGGGTGTCGAGCAGGTCCACCGTGCACAGGTCGGCCAGCTCCGGCACCACGATCCGGGAGAAGCGGCGGCAGGCGTCGGCCACGTCGAGCGCCGTCGTCATCTGGGTGGTCGCTTCGGCCAGCAGCCGCAGCTGGGCCCGTGCGGCCTCGGCGTCGGCGAGCGCCGCCCGCCGCTCCTGCTCGACGACGACCCGCTCGGTGACGTCGCTCTGCACGCCGACGAAGTTGACCAGCTCACCGTCGCCGTCGTGCACCGGCGAGATGGACACCTGGTTCCAGAACGCGGTGCCGTCGCGCCGGTAGTTGAGCAGCACCTCGGTGATCGCCCGCCGGTCCCGCAGCGCCTCGCGCACCCGGCGGACCGCGGACCGGTCGGTGTTGGGGCCCTGCAGGAACCGGCAGTTGCGCCCGACCACCTCGTCGAGGGGGTACCCGGTCAGCCGTTCGAACGACGGGTTCACCCAGGCCAGCGGGTCGTCCTCACGCTGCGGGTCGGAGATGGTGAACGACATCTCGGTGGCGAGCACCGCACGGTCGCGCAGGAACCCCATCCGGTCGCGGTCCTCGCCCTGGCCGACCTCGGAGTCCGACAGCGGCAACAGCACCGCCAGCGCCCGGCCGGGCCCGGTGGCCGAGGTCTGCGCGTAGGTGCCATGCCCCTGGGCTGCGGGGTCGGCCAGCGCGAACCCGGTCACCCAGACCAGGGTGCTGCTGGCCGTGGCCCCCTCCCCCGGGACCGGGACACCGTCGCGGTCGGGCATGAGCCCCGGTCCGTGCAGCGCGACCGGCTCGCCGGACACCGCCTCGCCGGAGGCGATCCGGGCCAGCGGGGACCCCTCGCCGGTGTACGGACGGCCGTCCAGGTCGGTCAGCCGCGCGGCCTCGCTCCACTCGCGGACCCCGACGGGCAGCTGCACCGGGCGGTCACCGGCCAGCTCCAGCGCGGTCGTGTTGGCGTAGACGATCCGGCGCCCGGAGATGTCGATCATCAGGACGGCCACCTGCGCCCCGCCGCGCACGTGCGGCATAGCCGGGGTGCTCGGCTGCTCCCCGAAGGACTCCACCGAGGTCGCGACCGCCTGGTCGACAGCCCTGTCCACCGCGTCGCCGGGGGGACCGGCCGGGGCGTCGGGGCCGAGATCGGAGTACCGCGTCACCCGGGCGAGCCTAAGGGCAGGCGCCGTGCCGGGCCCGCCGAGCCCGGCCGGTATCGTCGGGCCCGGTCTCCTGTCGTGGGTGGACCGGACCCGGCGCGGGCCAGGACGGCCCCGCCGCGACCCCGGTGCGTCGTGCGGCGCGAGAAGACACCTGCCCGTCGAGAGCACGGCGGCGCTCCGCAACGCTTCCGCGCCGCCCGGCGCCCGACACGGAGGTGATCACCCTGCCCGGATCCGCGCCGGCACAACCGTCCCGGGGGGACGGGGACGCCGAGCTGGACGGCACCGACTCCGCCCACCTCGGCGTCGGCTTCTCCTCACCGCGCAGCGGCCTGACCGTGCTCACCGTGCGCGGCGAGGTCGACACCCTGACCGCACCGCGCCTCGAGACCGCTCTCGACGAGCTGCTGGACCTCGCCCCCGACGGCGACGGCCGCGACCTCGCCGTGGACCTGGAGGGCGTCACGTTCCTCGCCTCCAGCGGCCTCGGCGTGCTCATCCACACCGCACGGCGGGCCGCCCGGGACGGACGGCGGCTGTTCGTCGTCGCCACCAACCGGGCCGTGCTCCGACCGCTCGAGGTCACCGGCTCCGCCCAGCTGTTCACCGTCCTGCCCGACCAGGCGGGCATTCCCGGCGCCTGAGCGGGCACCCGGTCCTGCACACCCCCGCCGGAGGCGACATGATCCGGCCCGACACCCCCGTCGCACGAAAGGACTCGTCAGCGTGGCCCAGGAGGACGTGGCAGGCACGGCGCACGGCGCCGGCACCGACAACACCGTCGAGATCAGGGTCGCGGCACGGCCCGCGTTGATCCCCACGGTCCGTGCGGTGGCCTCCGACCTCGCCGCACGCGCGGACTTCGACCTGGACGCGGTCTCCGATCTGCGGATGGCCGTCGACGAGGCGTGCGCGACGCTGGTCGCGATGGCCGCCCCCGGGTCGCCGCTGCGGTGCACCTTCGCCGTCTCCGACGAGCGGATCGAGGTCACCGCCCGGGTCGAGACGGCCACCGGTGCGCAGCTGCCCACCGACTCCTTCGGCTGGCGGGTCCTGCAGACCCTGGCCGACCACGTCGCGGTCGAGTCCGGTGAGGAGGACGGCGGGCGCCCGGCCCTCACCATCCGCCTGCACAAGCTCGCGGGTCACGGGCTGTGACGTGACGTCGGACCCTCAGTACGCCCACCTCACCCCGCTGCTCGAGCAGTACGCGGGTCTCGACGACGGCGACCCCCGCCGGGAACGGCTGCGTGAGCAGCTCGTCACCGGCTACCTGCCCGTCGCCCAGCACATCGCCCGCCGGTTCAACCACCGTGGCGAGCCCCTCGACGACCTCGTGCAGGTCGCGACGGTCGGGCTGATCAACGCCATCGACCGGTTCGACCCGGAGAAGGGCGGTGAGTTCTTCTCCTTCGCCGTGCCCACGATCTCCGGTGAGGTACGTCGGCACTTCCGGGACCAGAGCTGGTCGATGCGGGTGCCGCGACGGCTCAAGGACATGCACGTGTCGATCAACGGCGCGGTGTCCGAGCTGTCCCAGACCCTCGGTCGCGCGCCCCGGCCCTCGGAGCTCGCCGAGTACCTCGACCTGCCCGTCGCCGAGGTCCTGGAGGGCCTGGAGGCCGCCGAGGCCTACCGCAGCTCCTCGCTCGACGAGATGCTGTCGTCGGAGGACGGCAGCGCCACCGTCGGCGAGCTGGTCGGCGACGCCGACGCCGAGCTCGACCGGGTCGACTACCGCGAGTCGCTGCGCCCGCTGCTCGCCGAGCTGGCGCCCCGCGAGCGGACCATCGTGATGCTGCGGTTCTTCGGCAACCGCACCCAGACCCAGATCGCCCAGGAGGTCGGCATCTCGCAGATGCACGTCTCCCGGCTGCTCGCGCAGACGCTGTCCCGGCTGCGCAACCGGCTCGACCCGGAGGACCGCACCTTCTGACGCCCGGGCCGCGCGGCGGCGCGGTGCCCGGTCCGCGAAGATCGGGGCGGGACCGGCACACCGTCCGGGCCCGGAGCGGGGAGGTAGGAGATGAACGTGCCGGAACACGTGCTGGTGGTCGGCGCAGGACTGGCCGGACTGCGCACGGTGGAGAACCTGCGCCGGGACGGTTACGAGGGCCGGATCAGCCTGGTGGGTGCCGAGGAGCACCTCCCCTACGATCGCCCGCCGCTGTCCAAGCAGTTCCTGGCCGGTGAGTGGGAGCGCACCAAGGTCGACCTGTGCACCGCCGAGGACCTCGACGAGCTCGGCGTACGCACCCACCTCGGCCGCTCCGCGGTCGCCCTGCGGCCCGCCGAGGACCCGGCCGACGGCTCCGAGGTCGAGCTCGACGACGGCACCGTGCTGCACGCCGACGCCGTCGTCCTCGCCGTGGGGGTCACCTCCCGGGTGCTCGACGACCAGCCCGACTCCGCGCACCTGCTGCGCGCCGTCGACGAGTCCGAGCAGCTGCGCGACGCGCTGGCCTCGGCGTCGTCGCTGCTCGTGGTGGGTGCCGGGTTCATCGGGGCCGAGGTCGCGAGCACCGCCCGGGATCGGGGCGTCGCGGTCACCGTGGTCGAGACCGGCACCGTGCCGATGGCGCGGCTGCTGGGCGAGCAGGCCGGTGCGGTCGTGGCCCGGCTGATGAGCGACGCCGGGGTCGACCTGCGCACCGGGGTGTCGGTGTCGGAGCTGACGGACTCGGGCGCCACGCTCTCCGACGGGTCGACGGTGACGGCCGACGAGATCGTCGTCGGCGTGGGCGGGATGCTCGACCTGGGCTGGCTGGAGGCCACCGGCGTCGACGTCGCCGACGGCATCCCCTGCGACCACCGCGGCCGGGTCGACGGGCTGCCCGGGGTGTGGGCGGCGGGCGACGCGGCCGCCTGGACCGACCCGGACACCGGCGAGCGCACCCGGCTGGAGCACTGGACCTCGGCGAGCGACCAGGCCGCCGCGGTCGCCGCGGACATCACCGGCACGACCCCGCCGCCCGCCGCGGTGCCGTTCTTCTGGTCCGACCAGTTCGGCATGAAGATCCAGCTCGTCGGGCGGCCGGACCGCGCGGACTCGCTGCTGCCGCTGCACGGCGAGGGTCTCGACGACGGCCCGGTCAAGGGCACCGTGCTCGGCTACCTGCGCGGCGACGACCTCGTCGCCGTCGCCGGGTTCGGCGCGGCCCGGCTCGTCGCCCGCTACCGCCGCCCGCTGGCCGAGGGTGCCGACCGCGCCGCGACGCTGGAGCTGCGCGACTCGCTGTCCTGACACACGAACGCCCGGCCGGTGCGGACACCGGCCGGGCGTGGCGTGCAGGCGGTCTAGCGGAAGATCGAGCGGACGATCGCCAGCCCGACCAGCGCGCCGACCGCGATCAGCGAGTACTTGACCTTCGGGTCGGCGAGCCGCTCCGCGAGCTGCTCCTTGCCGCCCTCGATGAGGTTCTTCGGGTTCGCCCGGTCCGCCAGGGCGTCCAGACTCTCGGCCAGCGCGTCCCGGGTCTTCTCGATCTCGCGCTGGATGTTCTCGGGGTCGCGGGCCACCACGTCCACCTCCGGTTCGGCCGGTACGCGTCCGCGCCCGGGACTCCTGCTGCTCGCGCCCGACGCTGCCCCGACACCGACGTCCGGGCACCGCGAGCGGCGTGGCACACACCGTAGCCACCGCACGGGCCGGTCCGCGCGCCCGCCCACGGCGCGCCGCCGATTCGGGTGCCGCGGACGGTCGCCGGGCGGTACCCGCACGATCCTGCGAGGCTGGGCCGGTGAGTGTGGAACAGTTGTTCGACATCCGCCGGATCTGGGCCGAACCGGACGCGCTGGCGTCGCCGCGCGGACAGCAGGTCGCACTGTCGTTCCCCGGCGCCGAGATCGTCGAGATCGCCTCGCACTGGAACATCGAGGCGCTGCACGGCAACGCCGGCAACGTGGACCGCTGGGTCCGGGTCAAGACCGAGAATCTGGTCCTGGGCGAGAAGAAGTCGCTCTCGGCCCGCCCCAACGGCCGCTCCGCGGACTTCATCGCCCCCTCCACCGCGAACGGCTGCGCGCTGGCCTGCGCCTACTGCTACGTCCCCCGGCAGAAGGGCTACGCGAACCCGGTCACCGTGTTCACCAACATCGACCGGATCGTCCGCTACCTGCGCGGGCACGTGCGGCGTCAGGGGCCCAAGACCGAACCGAACCAGGTCCACCCGACCGACTGGGTCTACGACATCGGGGAGAACTCCGACGTCGCGGTCGACGCGCTGCTCTCGGACAACGTGGCCGACCTGGTCGGCTGCTTCCGGGATCTGCCCGGCGCGCGGGCCAGCTTCGCGACGAAGTACGTCAACCGCGAGCTGCTGGGCCTCGACCCGCAGGGCGGCACCCGCATCCGGTTCTCGCTGATGCCCGAACGCGACAGCAGGCTGCTCGACGTGCGCACCACCCCGGTCGCCCGGCGGATCGCCGCGATCGACGACTTCGTGGCCGCGGGCTACGAGGTGCACCTCAACCTGTCCCCGGTGGTGCTGCGCGAGGGCTGGCAGGCCGACTGGGCCGAGCTCCTGAGCCGGATCGGCGACGTCACCGGCCCCGCGTTCCGTGCGCAGGCCGCCGCCGAGGTGATCCTGCTGACCCACAACGAGGGATTGCACGAGGTGAACCTCGGCTGGCACCCGCGGGCCGAGGAGGTGCTGTGGCGACCCGCGATCCAGCAGGGCAAGCGCAGCGGCAACGGCATGTGGAACGTGCGCTACCGGGACACCGTGAAGGCCCGCGGGGTGCGTGAACTGCGCGGCCTCGTCGAGCGGCACGCACCGTGGCTGCGCATCCGCTACGCGTTCTGACCGTTCCGTGACCCCCTCCCCCGCCCAGCCCGGGCGCGCACAGCGCCTGGCGCTGGCCGCGCTCCGCGACGGCGGGCACTGTGTGTGGTGCCGCCGCGACTGCACCGGACCGGTCCGCGCCACGACCGACCACCTCGTCCCGAAGGTGAAGGGCGGACCGTCGTGGCTGGAGAACGAGGTCGTCGCCTGCGGTCGCTGCAACCGGGCCCGCGGTCACACGAGCCCCGCGGACTGGTTCGCCGAGTGCCGCAGGCGCGGCTGGGATCCGGACCTGCCCGCGGTGCTCGGCACGCTGCGCTCGCTCGCCGCGGCGATCGCCGAACGTGGCGGCCTGCGCCGTGCACGGCCCTACCTCGACGGCCAGCTGCGACGGCTGGAACGGCTCGCCGGGGAGCCCTGAGCCCACTCCGTCCACAACCGGACGGTCCGTCCACAGGCCGCGTGCTCGGCGCCGAGGACGAGGACACGGGTGGCACGCTGATCGTCATGAGCACACGGCTGCAGGCGGGCGACACCGCCCCCGACTTCACCCTCGACGACGCCGACGGCACGCCCGTCTCCCTGGCGGACTACCGCGGCCGCAAGGTCGTCGTCTACTTCTACCCGGCGGCGAGCACCCCGGGCTGCACGAAGGAGGCCTGCGACTTCCGCGACAACCTCGCCGAGCTGAACGGCGCGGGCATCGACGTGCTGGGCATCTCCCCGGACAAGCCCGCCAAGCTCGCGACGTTCCGCGACAACGAGGAGCTGACCTTCCCGCTGCTGTCCGACCCGGACCGCGGGGTCCTCACCGCCTGGGGCGCCTTCGGCGAGAAGAAGCTCTACGGCAAGACGGTCACCGGGGTCATCCGCTCCACCTTCCTGGTCGGCGAGGACGGCACGATCGTCGACGCGCAGTACAACGTGAAGGCGACCGGGCACGTGGCGAAGCTGCGCCGGGACTGGAAGGTCTGATGCCCGTCCGGCCGGCGGGCGCGGGGTGAGCGGACGTGCCCCGCGCCCGCCGGTGGACCGACGACGAGCTGGTCGCGGCGGTGGCGGTGTCGCGACGGTCGAGCGAGGTGTGTCACCGGCTGGGCATCCGGCCCGGGCGGTACGACCAGCTGCGAGCCCACATCGTCCGGACCGGCGCGGACGCGAGCCACATCCCGGGCGCGCTCGACCCCGGGCACCGCAACCACCGACGGCGCTACACCGACGGCGAGCTGCGGGCGGCCGTCGCGGCCGAGGTCAGCGTGCACGCCGTGCTCCGGCGGCTCGGGTACGAGCCCAGCGGCGGCATGTTCCGGGCGGTGGTCGCGCACATCCGGACGCTCGAGCTCGACACGACACACTTCACGGGGCGTTCCTGGGCCCGGGGCCGGACCTTCCCGGGGCGGCGGGCACGCCCGCTGGCGGACATCCTGGTCCGCGGGTCGAGCTACCGCAGCAGCGCGACCCTGCGCCGGCGGCTCGTCGCGGAGGGGCTGAAGGCCGCGCGGTGCGAGGGGTGTGGCCTGACCGAGTGGCAGGGACGACCCGTCCCGCTCCAGCTCGACCACGTGAACGGCGACCACACCGACAACCGGCTCGAGAACCTTCGTATCCTGTGCGCGAACTGCCATGCCCTCACCGCTACCTGGTGCGGCCGAAAGAACTAGCCGGCGTACTCCAACTGGCAGAGAGACACGGTTTAGGTCCGTGCAAGTGCGGGTTCGAATCCCGCCGCCGGCACGCGTCGCGTCGCCCGCCTCACCCGGCGGGCGGCGCGGTCCCGGCCGGCTCCGCGCCTCCGGGCGCGACGCCGTCGGTCTCGTCCGGCAGCGGCCGCCGTGCGGCGAGCAGCACCCCGCCGAGACCGAGCACCGCGCAGATCCCGGAGACCAGCAGCAGGGCCGGCGGTACGTGCCCGGTCACGGCGTCGCCGAGCGCGACGACGGCGATGGTGCTCGGCGCCGACCCGATCACGGTGCCGACCAGGTAGGGCCAGAACCGCACCTGGGACAGCCCGGACAGGTAGTTGAGCACCGCGAACGGCACCATCGGGATCAGCCGCAGCGACGTCACCGCGAGCACGCCGTGGTGGTCGAGCCTGCGGCGCACCCACACCGCGCGCGGGTGGCCGGCGTAGCGGGCGACGAGCCGCCCGCCGGTGGCCCGGACGAGCGCGAACGCCACGACCGCGGACAGCGCGGTCGCGAACAGGGTCAGCGCCGCACCGCCGACGGCGCCGAACAGCACCCCGGCGGACACGGTGAACACCGTCCGGGGGAAGGGCGGGACGTTCAACGCGACCTGGAGCAGCACGAACACGACCGGGCCCCAGATCCCGGCGGCCTCCACGGCCCGGCGCAGCTCACCGAACCGGGGGACGGCGGACAGCCCCAGGGACCGGGCCACGAGTACGACGAGTGCGGCCGCGAGCACCAGCCCGAGGCAGCCCAGAAGAAACCGCCACCACCGCACGGAGATCACGGTACCGAGACCCGTGCCGGTGCCGTCGGCCGCGGTCGTCGCACGTGACCGGACTCCCCCGTGTGCGTCACCGGCCGCGACCGTCCGCGTGGCCGGGCACCTCCGGGCGCGCCACCGGTCGCGGTCGGCGCGCGTGCCGCCGCGGCCGGCCGTGAGAGGCTGCCGGCCATGAGCGACTCGGGTATCGACCCCGCCGAACTGGACGCCGACGGGCTGGCCGTGCGCCGCGAGGTCCTCGGCTCGGACTACGTCGACGCGGCGCTGGGCCGCGTCGACGACACGACCGCGGACTTCCAGAAGCTGATCACCCGCTACGCGTGGAACGAGATCTGGACCCGCCCCGGGCTGGAGCGCCGGATGCGCTCGGCGGTGACGCTGACCGCGCTCGTCGCGCACGGGCACTGGGAGGAGTTCGAGCTGCACGTGCGGGCGGCCCGGCGCAACGGCCTGACCCGCGACGAGATCGTCGAGATCATCCTGCAGACCGCGATCTACTGCGGGGTCCCGGCGGCGAACTCGGCGTTCCGGATCGCGCAGCGCGTCCTGGCCGAGCCCGCTCCCGAGTAGTCCCTCAGCCGTCGGCGAGCAGCGCCTGCAGGTGCGGGACGAGCGCGCGCAGCGCGGTCCCCCGGTGCGAGGCGGCGTCCTTCTCCTCGGCGCTGAGCTCGGCCGAGGAGCGGTCGTCGCCCTCCGGGGCGAAGATCGGGTCGTAGCCGAAGCCGTTCTCACCCCGCGGGGCGCGCAGCAGGGTGCCGCGCCACGTCCCGTGCACCACGGTGCGCCCGGGCACGGAGGCCTCCGCGTCCGGGCCGCCGGTGCCGTCGGTGTCGCCGGGGGCGGGGTCGGAATCGGGGCCTGCGGTGGCCGCGTCGGGCGTCACCAGCGCGGCGGCGCACACGAACGCGGCGCCGCGGCGCTCGTCGGGGACGTCGGTGGTCTGCCCGAGCAGCAGCTGCAGGTTGGCCTCGTCGTCGCCGTGCCGGCCGGACCAGCGGGCGGAGAAGATGCCCGGCATGCCGTTCAGGGCGTCGACGGTGATGCCGGAGTCGTCGGCGATCGCGGGCAGCCCGGTCGCGGCGGCGGCGTCGCGGGCCTTGGCGAGCGCGTTCGCGGCGAAGGTCGCGCCGGTCTCGGGGGCCTCCGGGAACCCGGGGACGTCGGCGAGCCCGACGATCTCCACCCCGGAGAGCCCGGCGGCCTCGGTGATCCGGCGCAGCTCGACGAGCTTCTTGGCGTTGCGGGTGGCGAGCAGGATCCTCACGCGTCGCCCTCCCCCGCGGTGTCCGGGACGTCGGCGGCGGCCTGCGCGGCGATCTTCGGGTGCGGCGCGGCGAGCACCTCGACCTGCAGGCGGGCCAGTTCGGCGATACCGGCGAGTGCGGAGTCCAGCATGGCGTCGAGGGTCGAGCGGGAGAACGTGGCGCCCTCGCCGGTGCCCTGGACCTCGATGAGGGTGCCGGTCTCGGTGGCGACGACGTTCGTGTCGACCTCGGCCCGCGAGTCCTCGGAGTAGGGGAGGTCGAGCCGGACGCGGCCGTCGACGACGCCGACCGACACCGCGGCGACCTGGCAGGAGATCGGCTTGGGATCGGACAGCTTGCCCTGCTCGCCGAGCCAGGTGACGGCGTCGCACAGGGCCACGTAGGCACCGGTGATGGCCGCGGTGCGGGTGCCGCCGTCGGCCTGCAGGACGTCGCAGTCGATCGCGATCGTGTTCTCGCCGAGCGCGCGCAGGTCGATGCAGGCGCGCAGGGACCGGCCGATCAGCCGGGAGATCTCGTGGGTGCGGCCGCCGATCCTGCCCTTCACCGACTCCCGCGACGAGCGGGTGTCGGTCGCCGAGGGCAGCATCGCGTACTCGGCGGTGACCCAGCCGAGGCCGGATCCCTTCCGCCACCGCGGTACGCCGTCGGTGACGCTGGCGGCGCACAGCACCTTCGTGTCCCCGAACTCCACCAGCACCGATCCCGCAGGGTGCTTCTGGAAGCCCCGGGTGATGGTCACCGGCCGCATCTCGTCGTCGGTCCGGCCGTCGGCCCTGCCCTCTGTTCGTGTCACCCGGCCATCGTAGGAAGCCGGTTCAGACCTCGAACACCGCGTCGGGCCAGGCGAGCTCGACGGTCCCGCCGAAGGCCGCCTTGGCCTCGGCACCGAGGAGCTCGCGGTCGAACCAGGCCGGGACGTGGGTGACGACCAGGCGCCGGGCCCCGGCGGCCGCGGCGTGCTCGCCCGCCTCCCGTCCGGACAGGTGCACCCCGGGCGGCCCGGCCTCGGCGTGCGGCCAGCTGGCCTCGCAGAGCAGCAGGTCGGCGTCGCGGGCGGCCTCGACGAGCCCGGGGCAGGCGGCGGTGTCCCCGGAGTAGGTCAGGACCCGGCCGCGGTGCTCGAGGCGCAGCGCGTAGGCGGGGCAGACGTGCACGACCTCGTACGCGGTGACGGTGACGGCGTCGTCCCCGGTGCCGACGGTGAACGGCTCGCCGACCACGAGGTCGTGGAAGGAGAAGACGTCGGTGAGATCGGTGCGGGCGTAGTCGGCCTCGGTGACGGCGTCGGCGCGGGCGAAGCGGGTGTGCGCACCGGCCGGGGCGTGCACGGCCAGCTTGCGCGCGGTCGCGTCGAACGGGGGCCGGGGGTGGTAGCGACGGTGCACCACCAGCGACGGGAAGTCCGAGCAGTGGTCGGGGTGCAGATGGCTGAACACCGCGGCGTCGAGGGAGAACGGGTCGGCGTGCCGTTGCAGGGCGCCGAGGGTGCCGTTGCCGAGGTCGAGCGTGAGGCGGGTCGTCCCGGCCTCGACGAGGTAGCCCGATGCCGGGGACTCGGGTCCGGGGCCGCTGCCGGAGCACCCGAGAACGATCAGCCGCATGCGCGACCCTAACCCGATCGTGAGGTACGCCGCAGCCACCAGAGCCCGACGAACGGCAGCACCAGCGGGACGAAGCCGTAGCCGGCGCCGAAGTGCGACCAGACCGTCTCGCGGGGGAAGTCGGCGGGGACGAACGTGGTGAACGCGCCGACGGCGAGCACGCCGACGAGCTCGAACACCACGGCGGACCAGGCGAGGCGGCGGAAGCCGGGGCCGGTGCCCGCCAGACCGACGGTGGCCAGGATGTAGACGAAGCCGGCGAGCGCGGACAGCGCGTACGCGAGCGGCGCGTCACCGAAGCGTTCGGCGATCTGCACGCCGGCCCGCGCCGAGGCCGAGAGCGCGAAGATGCCGTAGACGGCGATGAGGATGCGGCCGGGCCCGGTGGCGGTGGCGCGGGGCTCAGGCACCGGGCACCCCCGGGATCCACAGACCCTGCAGGCGCAGTACGGCGACGAGCGTCCCGACCGCGCCGACGGCGATCACGGCGCCGCCCCAGCGGCTCGGCTCGGCGGTGGCGAACTGCAGCGCGATCACCGGGACGCAGACCGCGACGGCGAGGTAGATGAGGAAGGTCGACTGCTCGGGCAGGGTGACCCCGCCGAGCAGGACCCGATACGCCGCGATCGCCGCCTGCACGACGATGAGTGCCACACAGATCCCGACGGCGACGGTGTGCACCCGGCTCGGGGGCCGGTTCAGCGCCGTCGTGACCAGCCCGAACAGCGCGGTGGCCGAGAGCGCCACGGTGATCACCAGGACGAGCGTTCCGATCACGGCGGGAACGCTACCCCCCGCTCCCGGTGCGGCGCGGAGGACCCGCCCGTCGCGGCCGGTGGTCAGGCGGACGGGAGCGCGGCGCCCGCGCGGCCCACGACCGAGCCGATCTCGGGGCCGAGGAAGCGGCGGCCGAGCCGGGCGAAGGGTTCCGGGTCGCCGGTGGCGAGGAAGCGGTGCGGCGCGGGCGGAGTCGTGTCGTCGCGCAGCAGGTCGTGCGCGTGCAGGGTCCGGACCAGGGTGCGAGCTGTCTCGTCGGCCGAGGACACCAGCGTCACGTCCGGGCCGAGGACGATCTCCAGCACCCCGGACAGCAGCGGGTAGTGGGTGCAGCCGAGGACGACGGTGTCGACCCCGGCGCGCTGCAGCGGTTCCAGGTACCCCTGGGCGACGCCGAGGACCTGGCGTCCGCTGGTGGTGCCGCGCTCCACGAAGTCGACGAACCGGGGGCAGGCCACCGAGGTGATCTCGGTGTCGCGGGCGGCGTCGAAGGCGTCGGCGTAGGCGCCCGAGGCGATGGTCGCGGCGGTGCCGATGACGCCGATCCGGCCGTTGCGGGTGGTGGCGACGGCGCGGCGCACGGCCGGGCGGACGACCTCGACCACCGGGACCGGGTAGCGCTCGCGGAAGTCGGCGAGACAGGCCGCCGAGGCGGAGTTGCAGGCGATGACCAGGGCCTTGACCCCGGAGTCGACGAGCTCGTCGCCGATGGCGAGCGCGAGGCGCCGGATGTCGGCCAGCGGGCGCGGCCCGTAGGGACTGTGCGCGGTGTCGCCGACGTAGACGATCTGCTCGGCGGGCAGCAGGTCGATGACCGAGCGGGCGACGGTGAGTCCCCCGACTCCGGAGTCGAAGATGCCGATCGGGGCGTCGATACCGGGCGCGTCGCTCACACCCTAGGAGGGTAGGCGGTCGGCCTTGGCCACCCAGTAGGCGGCGACGACGCCGCCGACCGCGCCGAACAGATGGCCCTGCCAGGACACCGACGGGTCCGACGGCAGCACGCCCCAGAGGATCGAGCCGTAGAACAGGAAGAGCACGAGGGCGAGCAGGATCTGCCTGCCGTTGCGGGCGTAGAACCCGCGCACGAGCAGGAACAGGAACCAGCCGAAGACGATCCCGGACGCGCCGATCACCGGGGCCGGCGACACGAGCCACACCCCCAGCCCGCTCACCAGCCAGATCGTGGCGGTGACCGCGAACCACTGCACCGGCCCGCCGGACATCGCGAGGAACCCGAAGATCAGGAACGGCAGGCTGTTCGCGGCGAGGTGGGCCCAGTCGTCGTGGACCAGCGGCGCGGTGAGGACACCGGTGAGCCCCTCGGTGCTGCGGGGGTAGATCGCGGCGGCGGACTCGACCATGCCGCCGGAGGCCTGGTCGACCGCCTCGAACACGTAGAGCGCGGCGGTGAACACCAGCATGATCACCGCGGCGCGCACCGGTGCCGGCGGCAGCACGCGGGCGGGACGGCCGTCCGAGAGCGCGGTCATGTCACCCACGGTACCGGCCTGGCCGCCCGATTCGCCCGTTACGTACCGGTTCGGCCCGGTCAGGCCCAGAGGTGACCGTCGATGCCCTGCGCGGCCGTGCCCAGGTCGCCGGAGTAGGCCCCGGTGGACAGGTACTTCCAGCCGCCGTCGCACACGATCATGACGACGTCGGCGCGCTGCCCGGCGTCGAGCGCCTTGTTCGCGACGCCGAGCGCGGCGTGCAGGATCGCGCCGGAGGAGATCCCGGCGAAGATGCCCTCCTGCTCGACGAGCTGGCGGGTGCGGCGCAGCGCGTCGTAGGAGCCGACCGAGAACCGGCCGGTCAGCACGGTCTCGTCGTAGAGCTCCGGGACGAAGCCCTCCGAGAGGTTCCGCAGGCCGTAGACGAGCTCGCCGTACCGGGGCTCCGCCGCGACGACCTGCACGTCGGGCTTGTGCTCGCGCAGGTAGCGCCCGGCGCCGACGAGGGTCCCGGTGGTGCCGAGCCCGGCGACGAAGTGGGTGATCGACGGCAGGTCGCGCAGGATCTCGGGGCCGGTGCCGCGGTAGTGCGCGTCGGTGTTGGCCGGGTTGCCGTACTGGTAGAGCATCACCCAGTCCGGGTGCTCGGCCGCCAGCTGCTTGGCGACGGCGACGGCCTGGTTCGAGCCGCCCGCCGCCGGCGAGGAGATGATCTGTGCCCCGTACATCGCCAGCAGCTGGCGACGCTCCTCGGAGGTGTTCTCCGGCATCACGCAGATGATCTCGTAGCCCTTGAGCCTCGCGGCCATCGCGAGCGAGATCCCGGTGTTGCCCGAGGTGGGCTCCAGGATCGTGCAGCCGGGCGTGAGCAGCCCCTGCTTCTCGGCGTCGGTGATCATCGCCAGCGCGGGCCGGTCCTTGATCGAGCCGGTGGGGTTGCGGTCCTCCAGCTTCGCCCACAGCCGCACGTCCTCCGACGGCGACAGGGACGGCAGCCCGACCAGCGGGGTGTCGCCGACGGCGTCCAGCAACGAGTCGTAACGCACGGGTTCTCCTCACACGACGGCACCGGGCGGGGACGCCGCCCGGTGCCGGGGTCCGGTGGGGCTCAGCGACCGCCGGCCACGGCCGGGAGGATCGTGAACGTGGAGGACTCGGAGACCGGGGCCTCCAGGCCGCCGGCGAAACGGATGTCCTCGTCGTCGACGTAGATGTTGACGAAGCGGTGCAGCTTGCCGTCGGTGATCAGACGGTCCTTGATGCCGCTGTGCCGCGACTCCAGGTCGTCGATGACCGCCGAGACGGTGTCGCCCTTCGCCTCGACGGTCTTCTCACCGTCGGTGTGCGTGCGAAGGATGGTGGGGATGGAGACGGAGACGGCCATCTCTGTGATCACTCCTGGTGGGTCGCTCTGGCGTGGATTTCTCACGCGCGACAACGCGGCCGGAGTACGGCGACATTCCCGCGCGACCTCCGGCGCGGGTGCGCGAGAGGGTCGATCAGGCCCGGTCGGGCACGTCGTCGGAGCCGGTGTGGGAGAACATGTAGGACTCCACGACCGCCAGCTCGTCCTCCACGACCTCGCCGTCGGCGAGGTGGTAGGAGCGCACCTCGGGCTCGGCGTCGGCGGTGGCGAGGCCCACGATCAGCCAGTGCTGGTCGGGGGTCCACTCCATCTGGGCGACGTCCTTGGGCGACGGGTAGGCCTCGGGCAGGCCGGTGTGCGCCACCGGGCGCCGCGGCAGCCGCGTGTGGGAGTGGACGACGAGCATGCGGCGCTCACCGGCCGCGTCCAGCTCGCGCTCCAGGCGGATGTCCTCGGCCGGGGCGAAGGCGAAGTCGCTCGCCACCTCGTCGGCGTTGGTCATCGGCACGTAGCGCTCGGGGTGCTCGCCGGCCTCGGGACCGACGAGCTGCCCGCACGACTCGACCGGGAAGTCCCGGCGGGCATGCGCGACGATCGCATCGACGAGGTCGGACCGGAGGACGAGCACGGCCCGAGGATACGCGGCCACGGCCACGGGACCGAACACCCGCCGGGCCGGAACCGCCCGTTCACGCACTCGACACCACGGTCGGTGATCCCGGCCACGGCCTCCCGTACGGGGGTGCGGCCATACTGCCCTGCGTGCCCTCCTCCGGTCGCCGTGTCGGACTCGTCCTCGCCGCCGTGCTCGTCGTCGTCCTCGCGGTGGGGGTCACCGTCGAGGCGGTGACGCTCTCGGGTCGCCCCGCCGCGGGCGCGCCGGGCTCCGGCACGGTGCGGCTCATCGCACTCAACGACCTGCACGGCAACCTGGAGCCGCCCTCGGGGACCTCGGGCCGGGTGACCGACGACGCCGGCGCGCAGGTCGAGGCCGGCGGCACCGCGTTCGTCGCCGCGCACGTCGCGGCGCTGAGGGCGCAGGCCCCGGCGAGCGTGGTGCTGTCCACCGGCGACAACGTCGGCGCGTCCCCGCTGGCGTCGGCGCTGTTCCGCGACGAGCCGACCGTCGAGGTCCTGGAGCGGATCGGCGTCGCGGCGTCCGCCGCGGGGAACCACGAGTTCGACGAGGGCATCACCGAGCTGCGCCGGCTGCAGCGCGGCGGCTGCCACCCGGCCGACGGCTGCCGCTTCACCCCGTCCTACGACGGCGCGTCGTTCCCGATCCTGTCGGCGAACGTGACCGAGGGCGGGAAGCCCGCGCTCGCCGCGTCGACGGTGGTGGAGACGGGCGGCGCCCGGATCGGCGTCATCGGCGCCACCCTGTCCGAGCTGCCCGACCTGGTCTCCCCCGACGGCATCCGCGGCCTGGAGGTCGGCGACGAGGTCGCCGCGGTCGACGCGGCGTCGCGCGAACTGACCGCGCAGGGGGTGCGGGCACAGGTGCTGCTGCTGCACCAGGGCGACGAGGCGACCGGCGACGGCGGCCCGGACGCCTGTGCGATCGAGCCCGGCGGGCCGGGGTCGCGGATCGCGGCCGCGGTGTCCGCCGACGTCGACGCGGTGTTCTCCGCGCACACCCACCAGCAGTACGCGTGCTCGGCGACAGACCCGGCCGGGAACCCGCGACCGTTCGTGCAGGGCCTGTCGTCCGGCAGGTTGCTGTCGGTGGTCGACCTCGCCCTGACCGGCGACGGCGACGTGGACCGCGGCGCGACGACGGCCCGCAACGAGGTCGTCACCCGCGACGTCGCCCCCGACCCGGCCGTCGCCGACATCGTCGACCGTGCGGTCGCGCAGTCGCGGCCGCTGGCCGAACGGCCGGTCGGAACGGTGACCGGGCCGCTGCTGCGTGCGGCCGCACCGACCGGGCTGTCCCCGCTCGGCACGGTCATCGCCGACGCCCAGCTGGCGGCCTCGCGCGGTGACGGCGCACAGCTCGCGCTGACCAACCCCGGCGGGGTGCGCGCGGACCTGGTGCCGGGCCCGGGCGGGCGGGTCACCTACGGGCAGGCCTACACGGTGCAGCCCTTCGGCAACATCCTGCAGACCATGACGCTCACCGGCGCTCAGCTGCGCGCGGTGCTCGACCAGCAGTTCACCGTCGACGACGGTCCGACGGTGCTGCAGAGCTCGTCGAACCTGCGTTACACGGTGGTGGCCGGGAACCGGGTCGGTGACATCTCCATCGGCGGCGTCGGAGTCACCGACGACGGCCGCTACCGGGTCGCGACGAACAACTTCCTGTCCGCGGGCGGCGACGGCTTCGACACCTTCACCGCCGGGACCGAGCTGGTCGGCGGCCCGGTGGACCTCGACGCGTTCGTCGCGTACCTGGGCGCGAACCCGGGCCTGGCCGCGCCGTCGACCGACCGGATCGTGCGCCGCTGAGGGTCGGCCGGGCGGGTCAGAGCCCGCGGACGCGGACCCGGACCAGGGAGTCCTGCACGTAGGTCAGCCAGTGGTAGACGCCCAGGTGCTGGGCCCGCGGGTCGTCGTCGGACAGCTGCTCGGGCATGTCCTCGTTCACGTCGAGGGCGGTGCCGAGCGCGAGCCGCACGTCGTTGAGGGCGGCCAGCCAGGCGTCGACCTGGGCCTCGGTGAGCTCGAGCCGTCCGCCCGCCTCGGGCAGGGTGTCCAGGACGGTCGCCGCGGCGGTGTCCTTGGCCTCGATCAGCGACGGCTCGTGCAGCGAGCGCATCCCGCCGGCGAGGTCGGAGTCCTCGGTGGTGAAGTCCGGCAGCAGCCGGGCCAGCACCCGGTCGGTCGGCCGCGACGTCGGACCGGTGCGGATGCCGGTGAGTTCGGCCAGCTCGTCGGTGGGCGCGAGCTCGGCACGACCGGCGAGCATCTGGCGGATCTCGACGAACAGCCCCCGCAGGACGACGGCCTCCTCACCGGAGAACCCGGACGTGTAGCGGACGCGGTCGCCCCGGCCGCTGCGCTTCCAGCCGTTCACGCTCAGGCCCGCTGCATGGTGGCCCACAGGCCGGCCGCGTGGAGCTGGGCGACGTGGCCCTCCACGGTGTCCTTGTCCCCCGCCGACACCGCGGCGCGTCCCTTGTGGTGCACGTCGAGCATCAGCGCGGTGGCCTTCGCCTCGGGGTAGTGGAACACCTTCTGCAGCACGTAGGTCACGTACGACATGAGGTTGACCGGGTCGTTCCAGACGATGGCCTGCCACGGCGTGTCGGGGCCGGCGGACTCGTCCAGGTCGGGCGTGACCTGCTCGGTGGGCGCCGGGGACGGCGCTGGGGACGGCGCGGACATGCACCCCATGGTGGCACAGGAGCCGTAGGCTCCCGGCCATGACCGGCACGGCCCTGCTGACCGACCGCTACGAGCTGACGATGGTGGCGGCGGCCCTCGCCGACGGCACCGCGGAACGCCACTGCGTCTTCGAGCTGTTCGCGCGGCGCCTGCCCGACGGGCGCCGCTACGGCGTCGTCGCCGGGACGGGGCGGCTGCTGGAGGCGCTGGAGCGCTTCCGGTTCTCCGCCGCCGACCTGGAGTTCCTCGCCCCGGTCGTCGACGCGGCGACCCTGGAGCGCCTGGGCGACTACCGCTTCTCCGGTGACGTCGACGGCTACCCGGAAGGCGAGCTGTACTTCCCCGGCTCCCCCGTCCTCACCGTGACCGGCACCTTCGCCGACGCGGTGATCCTGGAGACCGTCGCCCTGTCGATCTACAACCACGACTGCGCGATCGCCTCGGCGGCGGCCCGGATGGTGACCGCGGCGGCCGGCAGGCCGCTCATCGAGATGGGCTCGCGGCGCACCCACGAGGAGGCCGCCGTGGCCTCGGCCCGGGCCGCGTACCTGGCGGGCTTCGCGACGACGTCGAACCTCGCCGCGGGCGCCCGGCACGGCATCCCGACCGCGGGCACCGCCGCGCACGCCTGGGTCCTGCTGCACGACGACGAGCCGGCCGCCTTCGCCAGCCAGGTCGCCGCGCTGGGCACCGGCACCACGCTGCTCGTCGACACCTACGACATCCGCCGCGGCATCGAGCACGCCGTGGCGGCCGCCGGGCCCGGGCTGGGTGCGGTCCGCATCGACTCGGGTGACCTCGGCGAGCTGGCCCGCCAGGCCCGCGAGCAGCTCGACGCGCTCGGCGCCACCGGCACCCGGATCGTGCTGTCCGGCGACCTCGACGAGTACGCGATCGCCTCGCTGCGCGCCGAGCCGGTCGACTCCTACGGCGTGGGGACCTCGGTGGTCACCGGGTCGGGCTCGCCGACGGCCGGGATGGTCTACAAGCTCGTCGAGGTCGACGGGCGCCCGGTGGCCAAGCGGTCGAGTGCGAAGGAGTCCCGCGGCGGGCGCAAGGCGGCGCTGCGCCGGTTCAAGCCGACCGGGACCGCGGTCGAGGAGGTCGTGTACCCCTACGGCACCGACCCGGTCCTCGGCCCGCACGACCGGGCGCTTCCGGTGCCGCTGGTGCGGGACGGGAAGGTCGTCGCCGACGACGTCGTCACCGGGCTGGAGGCCGCCCGGGAGCGGCTGCGGACGGCGCTGGTCGCCGTACCGTGGGAGGGGCTGAAGCTGTCCCGCGGCGAGCCTGCGATCCCGACCACCTTCCTCACCGGGAGCTGAGCCATGGCACGAGCGTTGATCGTCGTCGACGTCCAGAACGACTTCTGCGAGGGCGGCGCCCTCGCGGTGGCCGGCGGGGCCGCCGTGGCCGCCGGGATCGGGCCGCTCGCGACCGCCGGCCGCGACGGGCGGGTCTACGAGCACGTCGTCGCCACGAGGGACGTGCACGTGGACCCGGGGCCGCACTTCTCCGACACCCCGGACTTCGTCGACTCCTGGCCGCCCCACTGCCGCGCGGGGACGCCGGGCGCGTCGTTCCACCCGGCGCTGGACGTGGCGCCGATCGAGTGCGTCTTCGACAAGGGCGCCTACACCAGCGCCTACTCCGGGTTCGAGGGCGCCAGCGCGAACGAGTCGGGCACCCCGCTGGGCGACTGGCTGACCGAGCGCGGGGTGACCGAGGTCGACGTCGTCGGCCTGGCGACCGACCATTGCGTCCGGGCGACCGCGCTCGACGCGTCCCGGCTCGGGCTGGCGACGACGGTGCTGCTGCACCACTGCGCGGGGGTGGCACCGGAGACGACGGAGCGGGCGCTCGCCGCGCTGACCGGGGCCGGCGTGGAGCTCCGGACCGCCTGACCCCCGGCGGCCCGGCGCCGGACCGGCCGGGTAAGCGCTCGTGGCGCGCACCCGGCCGGGTGCCGGTGCTGCGGTGCCGGTGCTGCGGTGCCGGTGCTGCGGTGCCGGACTCAGTGCCGGTCGGCCGTGCCGACCGGGGCGGGCCGGTCGTCGTCGGGCCGGCCGACCGGGGCGAGGGGGTCGACGACGGCGACCGGGACGGGTTCGGCCCGGTCCCCCGCCCCGTCGGCCGCCGCCGGCGCGGCGGCGGTCGCAGCGGGGTGGGTGCCGTCCGGGGAGGCGGGCTCACCGGAGTCGTCCTTCGCGAAGGACCCGACCTTCACATAGAAGTCGTCGCCGTGGTTGTCGGTCGCCCACTCGACGGCCTGCTCCATCACCTCGGCGCTCTTCTCGGCGCGCAGAATGACCTTGTCCCGGCGCACGTCGCGGTGCAGCGCCAGGCACAGCAGCACCATGATCACCACGAACGGCGCGGCGACCAGGATCGTCAGGTTCTGGATGCCCGACAGGGCGTCCTCACCCCCGGTGACCAGCATCAGCACCGCGACAGCGCCCATCGCGGCACCCCAGAAGACCACGACCCATCTGCTCGGCTCGATGGTGCCGCGCTGGGACAGCGTGCCCATGACGATCGACGCGGCGTCGGCGCCGGACACGAAGAAGATCGCCACCAGGACCATGACGAGCAGGCCGGTGGCCGTCGCCCAGGGGTAGGCGGCCAGCATCTGGAAGAGCTGGACGTTGGAGTCGTCGGAGAACTGCGCACCCTGCTGGGCCTGGGTGATCGCGGTGCCGCCGAAGATGCAGAACCAGATTAGCGAGACCAGGCTCGGCGCGAGGATGACGCCGCCGACGAACTCACGGATGGTGCGCCCGCGCGAGATCCGCGCCAGGAACATGCCGACGAACGGCGTCCACGAGATCCACCACGCCCAGTAGAAGACGGTCCAGCTCGACAGCCACTCGAGCATCGGCTCGCCGCCGACGGCCTCCGTGCGCCCGACCATCTCGAAGAACTGCGCGAAGTAGGCGCCCAGCGCGGTCGGCACCAGGTCCAGGATGATCACCGTCGGGCCGACGACGAACACGAACAACGCCAGCGCCCCGGCCAGCACCATGTTGGTGTTGGACAGCCACTGGATGCCCTTGGCGACGCCGGACACCGCGGAGAGGATGAACGCCGCGGTCAGGACGACGATGATCGTCGCGAGCACGCCGGCCCCCGGCACCCCGTCGACCCAGCCGACGGTCTGCATGCCGCCGCCGATCTGGAACGCGCCGAGACCGAGGGACGCGGCCGAGCCGAACAGCGTCGCGAAGATCGCGAGGATGTCGATCGCCCTGCCGATCGCCCCGTCGGCGGCCTTCTGCCCGATCAGCGGGACGAACGCCTGGCTGATCAGCTGCCGCCGGCCCCGACGGAAGGTGGAGTAGGCGATGGCGAGACCGACGACGGCGTAGATCGCCCACGGGTGCAGGGTCCAGTGGAACAGCGAGGTCGCCATCGCGACCTGCATGGACTCGGTCGTCGCCGGCGCGGCGGACCCGGGCGGCGGGGACCGGAAGAAGGTCAGCGGCTCGGTGACCCCGAAGAACATCAGCCCGATGCCCATGCCGGCGGAGAACATCATCGCGATCCACGAGACCGTGCGGAACTCGGGCTCCTCGTCGTCGGCGCCGAGCTTGATGCGCCCGAACCGGCTGAAGGCCAGGAACAGTGCGAAGGCGACGAAGGCGGTCGCGGCGAGGATGAAGCCCCAGCCGCCGCCACGCATCAGTCCCTCGATCATCCCGGACGCGGTCGTGCGCAGGCTCTCCGGCGACGCGACCCCCCAGACGACGAACAGCAGCGCCAGCGCGGCCCCGATCCCGAAGACCGTCCAGTCCGTGCGGGGTCGTTCCGGGGGTGCTCCGGGGTCCTCGGTACACGACCGGGGATCGACTTGCGTCATGACGTCTCCACCTCTGTCCGGGTGCGGGGGAAGTGCGGTCCGTGCGCCGCTCCGTGGGTCGTGCGGTCGTGCGGTCCCGCGGCCGGGGTCGCCCGGCGCGACGGGTGAGGGGGCGGGTCCCTCCGGCCGCGCAGGCGGCGCCGGAGGGGCGGCGGCCGGCCGGGACCGAGCCCGGCGTCACCTGCTCCCCAGATACTCGATTAATATATCTGTGCACGTTATGGTGACCCCGGAGCGGCGGTCAAGACCTCGCCAGCCGCCCGGAGCCCGCCGACACCGGAGTCGCCACCGTGCCCCCAGCAGTTCCGTCGCCCCACCCGCGGCGACCGGTCCACACCCCGGGCCTGCACGAACACCACCACCGCGGCCCCTTGACACCGACCCGGGAGACGCGCTCCCATCATGGTGCGCATTGAGCGACTCGTTGCTTGTTACGCAACAGTTTCCGGTGTTTCTCGTGTATTTCCGCGGCCCCGATCGCCGCCGTCGTCGTCGCATCGGAATCCCACTGCAGGAGGTGATCCGCTGTGCCGCAACGCTTCCACCGTGACCGCACGCCGGTCGCCGCCGGCGCCCGGCCGTCGCGTGGGCCCCCGGACCCGCGGCGCCGGCCCCCGTGACACACCGATGCCGTCGCACCGATCCCGAGCTCGGCCCGCCGGACACACCCCCGTCGAGGCGCCCGACCTCGCGCCAGACCCGCAGCCGTACGCCCGACCGTCGCCCACGAGGAGCACCGCCATGACGACCGGTGAGTTGTCGACCCCCGCCACCGAGGGGCAGAGCCTCCCGGACAGCCTGCGAGAGACCCTCGCCGGCCACTACTACACCGACCCCGCGATCTTCCGGGCCGAGCAGGACAACATCTTCCACAAGACGTGGTTCTGCGCGGTGCTGGCCGCGGACCTGGACAAGCCCGGCGCGTTCGAGACCGTCCAGATCGGACGGGAGAGCGTGATCGTCACGCGGGCCAGGGACAACTCCGTGCGGGCCTACCTCAACGTCTGCCGGCACCGCGGCGCGCGGCTGTGCACGGAGGAGAAGGGCGAGGTCAAGCGCTCCTTCCAGTGCCCGTACCACGCCTGGACCTACGGCCTGGACGGCAAGCTCATCGCGGCGCCGAACCTCGGCTCGATGCCCGACGTCGACAAGGTCGAGTACGGCCTGCACACCGTGCACGTCCGCGAGTGGCTGGGTTACGTCTGGCTGAGCCTGGCCGAGGAGCCGCCCTCGTTCACCGAGACGGTGATCGGTGACGTCACCACCCGGCTCGGCTCGCCGGACGCGATCGTCGGCTACGACGTCGAGAACCTGAAGCTCGGCCGGCGCATCTCCTACGACGTCAAGGCGAACTGGAAGCAGATCGTCGAGAACTTCATGGAGTGCTACCACTGCGCGACGATCCACCCCGAGCTCACCGAGGTGCTGCCCGAGTTCGCCGACGGCCTCGCCGCCCAGTACTTCGTCGGGCACGGCGCGGAGTTCGGCGAGGAGATCAAGGGGTTCACCGTCGACGGCTCGGAGGGGCTCACCCGCATCCCGGGCGTCGCGCAGGAGCAGGACCGCCGCTACTACGCCATCACCGTGCGGCCGTCGGTGTTCGTCAACCTGGTCCCCGACCACGTGGTGTTCCACCGCATGTTCCCGCTGACCGCCGAGCGGACCCTGGTCGTCTGCGACTGGCTCTACCTGCCCGAGGTCGTCGACTCCGGCGCCGACATCGACCGCTCGGTGGAGCTGTTCCACCGGGTCAACGTCCAGGACTTCGACGCCTGCGAGCGCTGTCAGCTCGCGATGGACTCGCGCTCCTACGAGAAGGGCGGCGTGCTCGTGCCCAGCGAGCACCACATCGGCGAGTTCCACGACTGGGTGCGTGACCGGGTGGGCTGATCCCGTTCCGTCCCGTTCCGTCCCGCACCATCACGACCGCCCCGCCCGGCCCGCCGGCGCGGGGCGTTCGTGCGCCCCACTCCCCCTTCCCGCCCCCCGGCATCGGGCAGAAGTGCACGAACACCGTGGCACCTCACCACGACGCGTGGCACCCCACGCGTCGGGTGCCACGAGACGCGAGGTGTCGCCGGGCCGGGCAGCGGCAGGCGGGACACGACCGACAGAACGCGGAACGGCCCCGCCCCCGCGGTGCGGGGACGGGGCCGTGGAGGCCGGAGCGGCGTCACCGGAAGACGACCGTGCTGCCGCCGGTCAGCAGCACCCGTCGCTCGCAGTGCCAGCGCACCGCGCGGGACAGGGCGAGCGCCTCGGCGTCGCGGCCGACCATCTGCAGCGCCTTCGGGTCGTAGGAGTGGTCGATCCGGATCACCTCCTGCTCGATGATCGGGCCCTCGTCCAGGTCCGGGGTGACGTAGTGGGCGGTGGCGCCGACCTGCTTGACGCCGCGCTCGTAGGCCTGGTGGTAGGGGCGGGCGCCCTTGAAACCGGGCAGGAACGAGTGGTGGATGTTGATCGCCCGGCCCTCGAGGGCCTTGCAGGTCTCGTCGGAGAGCACCTGCATGTAACGGGCGAGCACCACCAGCTCGGCGTCGAACTCGTCGACGAGCGACAGCAGCCGCGCCTCGGCCTCGGGCTTGGTCTCCGCGGTCACCGGGACGTGCACGAACGGCAGCCCCGCCGCCTCGGCCATCGGGCGCAGGTCCTCGTGGTTGGACACGACGGCGACGATGTCGGCGCCGAGGCTGCCGGCCCGCCAGCGGAAGACGAGGTCGTTGAGGCAGTGGCCGAGCTTGGAGACCATCACCAGGATCCGGGCGGGGACGCCGTCGGTGAAGGTGAAGCTCATGCCGAACTCCGCCGCGACCGCCTCGAAGTCGCGACCGACCGCGTCGAGGTCCACGTCCTGCTCCGCGCCGACCTGGGTGCGCAGGTAGAGGCGGCCGCGCAGCGGGTCGTCGAACTGCTGGTACTCACCGATGTCGCAGCCGTGCTCGAACAGGAACGCGCTGACCGCCCGCACGATGCCGGTGCGGTTCGGGCAGTCCAGGGTCAGGATGAAGGAACGGGACACGGCGGCCTCTCCTCGGTCGGACGCGGTCCGCGGAGACCGCGGCACGGTGTAGATAGTGCATTGATATATCAGTCTCGGTCAAGAGGTGTGGGCACGTCCGAGGACTGTTACCCACACATGTCGCGTTAACATGCGACGGTGACCGCTCTTCCCGACGACGCCGAGCCGGAGTACACGTCCCTCGCCGACAAGGCGTACACGGTGATCCGGGATCGGCTGATCATGCTCGACATCCCGCCGATGACGGCCATCGACGACGTCGCCCTCGCCAAGTCCCTCGAGGTCGGTCGCACCCCCGTCCGGGAGGCGCTCAAGCGCCTCGAGATCGACCGGCTGGTCGTCTCCTACCCGCGCCGCGGGACGTTCGCGACCGGCGTCGACATCACCGACCTCGCCTACATCTCCGAGATCCGTGTGCAGCTCGAGCCGCTCGCCGCGCGCCGCGCCGCCGAGTACTCCGGCCCCGCGACCCGGGCCGACCTCGCCGAGCTGGCCGACACGATCGACCGGATCGACGTGCGCACACTGGACCGCGACGAGCTGATGCGCTGGGACCTGCACGTGCACCGGACGATCTACTCCGCGGCGGCCAACCCGCACCTCGAGGACACCCTGATCCGCTACGACAACCTGGCGACCCGGATCTTCTGCCTGTTCCTGGACCGGATGACCGACTTCGACCGGCACGTCGGCGAGCACTCGGGGCTGCTGCGGGCCATCGCGGGCCAGCAGGCCGACGAGGCGGCCGAACGGGCCCGCGCGCACGTCATCGGGTTCGAGAAGGCGGTCCGCCAGGTCGTGTGAGCGGGTCTCGGACGTGGGCGCGCGCCGAGCGGACGGTGTGCGCGAGCAGCAGCGCCGTGGTCACCGGACCGACACCACCGGGCACCGGCGTGAGCGCCCCCGCCCTCCGCGCGACGTCGACCGCGTCGACGTCGCCGACCAGGCTGCCGTCGGACGCGGTGTTGGTACCGACGTCGACCACGACCGCGCCGTCGGCGACGTGCTCGGCGCGGATCAGCCCGATCCGCCCGACCGCGACGACCAGCACGTCCGCGGTGCGGGTGTGCTCGGCGAGGTCCTTGGTGTGGCGGTGGCAGATCCCGACCGTCGCGTCGCGCTGCAGCAGCAGCTGGGCGGTCGGCTTGCCGACGACCAGCGAGCGCCCGACGACGACCGCGCTGCGCCCGGCCAGCTCGACGCCGTGGTGGTCGAGCAGCTCGAGCACCGCGGCCGCGGTGGCCGGCGGGTAGGCGGGTAGGCCCGCGGCGAGCCGGCCCGCGGACAGCGGGTTGGCGCCGTCGACGTCCTTCTCCGGGACGATCGACGCGGCCAGCTCCTCGACCCGCGCGCCGTCGGGCAGCGGGGTCTGCAGGATGATGCCGTGCACGGTGTCGTCGCTGCTCAGGCGGGCCAGGGTGGCGCCGATGAGCTCGGGCGCGGCGTCCGGGCCGAGGTCGACGACCTCGCACTCGACGCCGACCCGGCGGGCGGCACGGGACAGCGAGCGGACGTACCAGCCGGCGCCCTCGTCGGCGGTGGCGACGACGACGGCCAGCCGCGGTGCGACGCCGAGCAGGGTGAGCGCGGCGGCCTCGGCGTGCACGCCCTGGCGCAGCTCGCGGGCGCGCGCGGTGCCCTCGAGCACGACGTGGTCGGGGTGGGGGTCGGCGGGGTGGGGGCCTGCGGGGTCATCGGCGGATCTGCTCCCGTACGTCGTCGGTCACCGTGTCGGCCCGGCGCAGCAGGTCGTCGACGCCGGCCAGTGCCGCGGACAGCTCGCTGCGCGCCGGCGGGTCGGTGAGGCCCGCCAGGTTGATCTCGACGTTGAGCCGGGCGGTGCTGGCTGCGGCCCGTGCGGCGTCGGCCGCCGCTCCCACGTCGCTGATCACGGTGGGGTTGCCGATCGGCCGCAGCCGCTCGGCGAGGCCGACCACCTGCTCCGCGGCGCGGATGACCTGCGCCGGGATCCGTCCCGCCTCGACCAGTGCGGCGGCGATCGCCGCGGTGCGGCCCTTCTTCGCCTCCTCGGTGTCGCGCGGGAGTGCATAGGCCGCGCCGACCGCACCGAACGCGCGGGCGTCGTCCTCGGCGAGTCCGAGGCCGGTGATGCGCAGCGCGTCGGCCCGGTTGCGGATGTCGAGGACGGCGTCGGCGTGCTCGGCGTAGCGGTCCCCGTCGGTGTAGCGGGCGACCATGCCGAGCAGGGCGGCGGCCTGCGCGAGGTGCAGGCCGGCCGTCGCGCCGCCCCCGGGAGCGGGGACGCGGGCGGCCAGGTCCCAGAGGAACCGGTCGAGGGTGTCGGAACGCATGGGGTCCTTCCGTGCGGCGGTGCGACGGGCGGGTGGCACGTCGGGGCCCGGGGCCCGGCGGGTGGGCCGGGCCCCGGGTCGTGCGGGTCAGCGCCGGATGCGGCTCATCTCCGGGTCGAACAGCGGCTCGGCCGCGACCGAGGCGCGGATCCGGCGGTCGAAGTACTGGATCTCGACCGCTCCCCCGACCGGCAGCCCGGCGGGCAGCCAGGCGTAGGCGATCGGGGTGCCCAGGGTGTAGGCGTACGCCGCGGAGGTGACGTAGCCGGCGGGCTGTCCGTCGACGAGGACGGCCTCGTGACCGAGGACGACGCTGCGGCCGTCGTCGATCGTGAGGCAGGTCAGCCTGCGGGTGACGGCGTCGGGGTCGATCTTCTCGACGGCTGCGCGGCCCACGAAGTCGCCCTTGGTGTGCGGGCGGACCGCGAAACCGAGACCGGCCTCGTACGGGTTGTGCTCGGTGGACATGTCCGCGCCCCAGGAGCGGTAGCCCTTCTCCAGCCGCAGGCTGTTGAACGCCGCGCGCCCGGCCGCGACGACGCCGAGCGGGCGCCCGGCCTCGTACAGCACGTCCCACAGCTTCCGGCCGTACTCGGCGCTGGTGTAGATCTCCCAGCCGAGCTCGCCGACGTAGGACAGCCGCATCGCCGTCACCGGGATGCCGGCGATGTGCGCGGACTTCGCGCGGAAGTACTTCAGCCCCTCGTGGGAGAAGTCGTCGCCCGACAGCGGCTGCACCAGGTCGCGGGCCAGCGGGCCCCAGACGCCGATGCAGCAGGTACCGCCGGTGATGTCGCGGACGACCACCGAGTGGTCGTCGGGCAGCGCACGCCGCAGATGGTCGAGGTCGAGGTGGGAGTTCGCGCCGACCTGGAACAGCTGCTCGCCCAGCCGGGCGACGGTGAGGTCGCTGCGGACGCCGCCGGCCTCGTCGAGCATGAGGGTGTAGGTGACGGCGCCGACGGACTTGTCCATCGTGCCGGTGGTCAGGCCCTCCAGGAACGCGCACGCACCCGGCCCGGACACCTCCAGGCGCTTCAGCGGGGTCATGTCGTACATCGCGACCGCGGTGCGGGTCCGCCACGCCTCGACCGCGACGACCGGCGAGTGGAACATCGCCGACCACGCGTCGCGGGACGGGGCACGCCACTCGGCGGGCAGGTCCTTCGCCAGCACCGCGTTGGCCTCGTACCAGTGCGGACGTTCCCAGGCGTGGGACTCCAGGAAGAACGCCCCGAGCTCGCGCTGGCGGTCCACGAACGGGCTGGTCCGCAGGTCGCGCGGGGACAGCTTCGGCTGCAGCGGGTGCAGCACGTCGTAGATCTCGATGAAGTTCTGCTGCGAGGTCTCGTCGACGTAGGCGTCGGTGGTCTCGACCTCGTCGAAGCGGTGCACGTCGCAGCCGTGCAGGTCGAGCTCGCTGCGGCCCTCGACGAGCAGCTGCGCAACCGAGCGGGCGACGCCGGAGGAGTGGGTGACCCACACGGCCTCGGCGATCCAGAAGCCGGCGACGTCGGCGGACTCGCCGATCAGCGGGCCGCCGTCGGGGGTGAAGGAGAAGACCCCGTTGAAGCCGTGCTCGATCGTGGAGCGCTGCAGACCGGGCAGCAGCTGCGTGCTCTGCTCCCACTGCAGCGCGAAGTCGTCGGAGGTGAAGGGCAGCATCGAGGGCTGGGTGCGCTCGCCTACCTCGCCGTCGCCGACCTCGGGCAGGTCGGAGATCGACACCGGCATCGGGCGGTGGGCGTAGGAGCCGATGCCGATGCAGTCGTTGTGCTCGCGGTAGTAGAGGTCGGCGTCCTGGTGGCGCAGGATCGGCAGCCGCGCCTCGATCAGCTCGTCGTTGCGGCCGACGAGCTGCTCGACCTGGGTGGTGCGGGCGTACTGGTGGGCCAGGGGCAGCAGCGGCACCCGCATCCCGACGAGCTTTCCGAGCTCGCGGCCCCAGAACCCGGCGCAGGACACGACGATGTCGGCGGGGACGGTCTCGCCGTCGGCGGTCTCGACGCCGGTGACCCGGCCGCCGGACTGCGCGATGCCGGTGACGCGCACCGAGCCGCGGAAGACCGCACCGCGGGACTCGGCACGCCGGGCCAGCGCGACGACCGCGCGGGCCGCCTTGGCCAGGCCGTCGGTGGGGGTGTGCAGGCCGCCGAGGACCTGGTCGGCGTCGAGCAGCGGGTGCAGCCGCGCGCACTCGGCGGCGTCCACGACCGACGCCGGGACCCCGCGGGAGACCGCCCAGCCCCGCTTGCGGTGCAGGTCGGCGAGCCGCTCCGGGGTGGTCGCGACCTCCAGGCCGCCGACCTGGTTGAAGCACCAGCCGCCGTCGACGTCCAGGCTCTTCAGCTTCTCGACGGTGTAGGTCGCGAACGCGGTCATGGTCTTCGACCCGGTGGTCTGGAAGACCAGGCCGGGGGCGTGCGAGGTGGAACCGCCGGTCAGCGGCAGCGGCCCCTGGTCCAGGACGGTGACGTCGGTCCAGCCGCGGGTGGTGAGCTCGTCGGCCAGGTTCGCCCCGACGATCCCGGCTCCGATGATGACGACACGGGGGGTCATGGTGGTCTCCTTCTCGGTGGTCGTCGGGCGGGTCAGCCGGCGAGGGCCGGCGACGCGGCGGGGTCGGCGGCGGGGTCGTCGCGGAACTCCTGGGCGGCGTCGAGCAGCCAGTCGGCGAGGTGGCCGGCGAACGAGCTGCGGACGTGCACGTCGAGGACCGCTCCCCCGTCGGCGTCGGCGGCGGCGTCACGGGCCAGGAGGAGCACCCCCGCCCCGCCGAGCAGCGTCTGGGCGCTGCGCCCGGCCGGGAACGAGCGCGGGTGCAGGTCCAGCGAGCAGCCGAAGGACAGCAGCTCGCGGGCCAGGCGCCCACCGATCCGCAGCACGACCCGCTGGGCGGAGGTGTCGACGGCGGCGCCGCCCGCCTCCCCGGCGACGAGCGCGCGCAGCGCCGCCTCGGAGACCGCGGCGTTCGCGGAGCGGCTGGTGACCAGCCACTCGTCGGGTCCGAGCCAGACGACCTCGCCGTCACCGGCGGCGACCCAGGTGTTCGCACCTGTCGGCAGCGCGGTGCCGAGCGCGGCGTCGACACCGGCGCGGGCCGGGCCCGCCGGGTCGAGACGCAGGGTCACCGACTGCGCGGTCGGCAGGACCTCGACCGAGAGGCCGCCGTCGGTGTCCCGGGCGAGCCCGGTCAGTGCCGTGGCGTGGGCGTCGAGCGGGTGCGTGGTGGCGAGCTCAGCCGTCACGGCGGGCTCCTTCCGGGTCGACGAGGACGGGTCCGGTGATCTCGACCGGGACCAGCGCCCCCTGGTGCGGGACGTGCACGACGTCGCCGATGCGGTCGCGCCCGCCCTCGAGCAGGGCCAGCGCGAACGGCCGCTCCAGCTCCGCGGACAGGTAGCTGGACGTGACGTGGCCGAGCATCGGGACCGGCGGCGGGGGCAGGGTGCCGTCGGGCGAGAACTCGACGATCTGCGCCCCCTCGGGCAGCCGGGTGCCGCGGTCGGTGGGGAGCAGCCCGACCAGGTGCCTGCGCATCGGGTCGGTGTTGGAGGCGCGGGCGAAGGAGCGCTTGCCGACGAAGTCGACCTTCTTCTTCGACACCGCCCAGCTCATCCCCAGGTCGTGCGGGGAGACGGTGCCGTCGGTGTCCTGCCCGATGATCGGGTAGCCCTTCTCGGCGCGCAGCACGTGCATCGTCTCGGTGCCGTAGGGGGTGATGCCGTACGGCTCGCCGGCCGCGACCAGCCGCTCCCACACGGCCAGGCCGTACCGGGCGTCGACGTTGACCTCGAAGGCCAGCTCCCCGGAGAAGGAGATCCGGGCCAGCCGGACCGGGACGCCGTCGAGCTCGGTGTCGCGCCAGGTCATGAACTCGAACGCCTCGGCGGAGGCGTCGACGTCGCGGAAGACCGCCGAGATCACCTCACGCGAGCGGGGCCCGACGACCGGGAACACGGCCCAGTGCTCGGTGACCGAGGTCAGGTTCACCTTCAGGTGCCCCACCTCGGTCTGGCGCCAGTCCTCGAGGTGGTCGAGCACCGAGGCCGCGCCGCCGGTGGTCGTGGTGAGCAGGAACCGGTCCTCGGCGATGCGCAGCACGGTGCCGTCGTCGGTGACCATGCCGTCGTTGCCGCACATGACGCCGTAGCGGACACGGCCGACCTTCAGGCTGCTCATCAGGTTCGTGTAGACGAGGTCGAGGAACGTGTCCGCGTCCGGGCCCTGGACGTCGATCTTGCCGAGCGTGGAGCCGTCCATGATCGCGACGTCGCGGCGGGCCGCGGCGCACTCGCGCAGCACCGCGGCATCCATGTCCTCACCGGCCCGCGGGAAGTGGCGGGGCCGCTTCCACTGGCCGACGTCCTCGAAGACCGCGCCGTGCGCGACGTGCCACGGGTGCACCGCGGTGGTGCGGACCGGGTCGAACAGCTGCCCGCGCTCGCGGCCGGCGAGCGCGGCGAACGGGACCGGGGTGTAGGGCGGGCGGAACGTGGTGGTCCCGAGGTCGCCCGCCGGGCGGCCCAGCAGCTCCGAGGTGATCCCGGAGGCGATGGTGCCGGAGGTCTTGCCCTGGTCGTGGGCGGTGCCGATGGTGGTGTAGCGCTTCACGTGCTCCACCGAGCGGAGCCCCGCGCCGACGGCCCGCTCGATGTCGGCGACGGTCGCGTCCCGCTGGACGTCGACGAACTGGCGCGCGGAGTCCCCCGCGGTGCGCCACAGCACCAGGCCGGGCGTCCGCACCGGCTCCGGGGCGGAGCTCGGGGCGTCGCCGCCCGCGCCCTCGGACAGGCAGCCCGCCAGGTCGAGTGTGCCGTTCGCGGCGCCGATGACCTCGGTACCCGCGATCGCGGCGCCGGGGCGGAACGCGCCCAGGCCGGCGTCGAAGACGAGCTGTCCGCGCACGTGGCTGAACAGGTGCGCGGTGGGCGTCCAGCCACCGGAGACCAGTAGCAGGTCGCACGCCAGCACCTCGGTGCCGTCGCCGGTCGCGACGTGCGCGGCGGACACCCGGCCCGCGGCGTCGCCGTCGGAGCCGACGACGGTGGCGTCCGCCGTCACGGTCACCCCGGCCTCGGTGCAGGCGCGGGCCCGCTCGGCGGGCAGCTCGGCGCGGGCGTCGACGAGGGTGACGCGTGCCCCGGCCCCGGCCAGGTCGGCGGCGGCGAGGTAGGCGGCGTCGTCGGTGGTGAACACGACGACCTCGCGGCCGGCGAGCACGCCGTAGCGGTGCAGGTACTCCCGCGCCGCGGAGGCGAGCATGACGCCCGGCCGGTCGTTGTCGGCGAACACCACGGGACGCTCGATCGCGCCCGCCGCGACGACGACCCGCCCGGCGCGGATGCGGTGCACCCGCTGGCGGGACCGGTTCGTCGGGGCGGCCGCACCGAGGTGGTCGGTGCGCCGCTCCAGGGCCAGGACGAATCCGTCGTCGTAGTGGCCGAACGCGGTGGTCCGCTGCAGGTGCAGCACCTCCGGGTTCTCCGCGAGCTCGGCGACGACGTCGGCGACCCAGCGGTGCGCGGCGCGCCCGTCGATCCGGTCGGTCGGGACGAGCGCGCCACCGGCCTCGGGACGGTCGTCGACGAGCACCACGCGGTCGCCGCGGCGGGCCGCGGTGCGCGCGGCGAGCAGTCCGGCCGGGCCGGCGCCGATCACCAGGGTGTCGCAGTGGGCGTGGCGACGGTCGTACCGCGCGGTGTCGGGGACCGTCGCGAGCCGGCCCTGCCCGCTGAGGCCGCGGGCGACCAGGCCGTCGTAGAGCTCGACGGTGGCGGCCTGCAGCATCGGCTCGGGGAACGGCTCCTCGATCTGCACGAGGCCGACCGGGTCCTCGGTCCAGGCCCCGCCGATGCCGCGCGGGCGGCCGAGCTTGACCGAGCCGCCCAGCACGGTGACGCCGTGCGCGAGCAGCGCGGAGGCCAGCGTGTCGCCCGGGTGACCGGTGTAGGTGGTGCCGTCGAAGACGAAGGTCAGTGTACGGGTGCGGTCGATGCGCCCGTACCCGTCGACGCGGGTCATGTGCGGGTCCCCGGGATCTGCGGCCGGGCCTCGCCCATCGGGTAGACGGCGAGGAACCGGTAGGTGTGGGTGTCACGGACGGCGTTGAACCAGCGGCGGCAGCCCGCGGAGTGGCTCCAGCGCTCCGCGAACGGGCCCTTCGGGTTGTCCCGGAAGAACACGTAGTGCGCCCACTGCTCGTCGTCGAGCTCGGCGGGTGCGGCCGGGTACTCGACGTGGGCCTGGCCGCCGTAGTGGAACTCGACCTCCTCGCGGGGGCCGCACCAGGGGCAGTCGATGAGTTGCACGGTGGTGGCTCCTGGGGTCAGTGGGCGACGCCGGCGGCGCCGTGCTCGTCGACGAGCGCGCCGGTGACGAACCGGTCGAGGGAGAACGGGGCGATGTGCGGGTGCAGCTCGCCGGTGGCGATGGTGTGGGCCAGGCACCAGCCCAGCCCGGGCGTCACCTTGAAGCCGCCGGTCCCCCACCCGGAGTTGACCAGCACGTTGGAGTACGGAGTGCGGCCGACGATCGGCGAGGCGTCCGGGGTGACGTCGACGATGCCCGCCCAGCTGCGCAGCAGGTGCGCCCGCGCGAACACCGGGAACAGCTCGACCGCGGCGGCCATCTGGCGCTCGATGATGTGGAAGGCGCCGCGCTGGCCGTACCCGTTGTAGGAGTCGACGCCGGCGCCCATCACGAGCTCGCCCTTGTGCGCCTGGGAGACGTAGACGTGCACCGCGTTCGACATGACGATCGTCGGGTGCACCGGCTCCAGCAGCTCGGACACCAGCGCCTGCAGCGGGTGCGACTGCAACGGGGTGTCGACGCCGAGCCGGTCGAGCAGGGTGGACGTGTGCCCGGCCGCGCAGAGCGCGACCTGCCCGCAGGCGATGTCGCCCCGGCTGGTGCGGATCCCGGTGACCCGGGCCGTGCCGTCCTCGACGGAGCCCTCGGTGAGGAAGTCCAGCACCTCGCAGTCCTGGATGAGATCCACCCCGGCCTCGTCGGCGCGACGGGCGAAGCCCCAGGCCACGTAGTCGTGCTTGGCGATGCCGGCCCGGGGCTGGTAGGTCGCCCCGAGCACCGGGTAGCGGATGTCGTGCGAGACGTTCACGATCGGGCAGATCTTGGCGACATCGTCGGGGCCGACGTACTCGGCGTCGATCCCGTTGAGCTTGTTCGCCTCGACCCGGCGGACCGAGTCGCGCACGTCCTGCTCGGTGTGGGCGAGGTTCAGCACGCCGCGCTGGGAGAACAGGATCGGGTAGCCGAGGTCCTCCTCCAGCCCCTCCCACAGCTTCAGCGCGTGCTCGTAGATGAAGGCCGACTCGTCCCACAGGTAGTTGGAGCGGATCAGGGTGGTGTTGCGGGCCATGTTGCCGCCGGCGAGCCACCCCTTCTCCAGCACCGCGACATTGGTGATGCCGTGGTTCTTCACCAGGTAGTGGGCGGTGGCCAGACCGTGCCCGCCGCCGCCGACGACGACCACGTCGTAGGAGCGCTTCGGCTCGGGGTTGCGCCACAGGGCGTCGGGGTGCTCGGGCAGGTGCGCCCCGGGGGGTGTGTTCCGGGTGCTCATGCCGTCAGCTCCGGATAGAGGGGGTGGCGGTCGGCGAGGACGGTGACGCGGGCGGCCAGCTCGTCGAGCTCGGCCTCGCCCGCGGCGGGGCGCAGGGCGCGGGCGATGATGTCGGCGACCTCGGTGAAGTCCTCGGCACCGAAGCCGCGGGCGGCCAGCGCGGGGGTCCCGATCCGGACCCCGGAGCTCACCATCGGCGGGCGCGGGTCGAACGGGACGGCGTTGCGGTTGACCGTGATGCCGACCCGGTGCAGGCGGTCCTCGGCCTGCTTGCCGTCGAGCTCGGAGTCGCGCAGGTCGACCAGGACCAGGTGGACGTCGGTGCCGCCGGAGACCACGCCGACGCCGGGCTCGGTCACCAGCCGCTCGGCGACGATCCGGGCGCCCTCCAGCGTGCGCTGCTGCCGCTCGGCGAACGCGGGCTCGCCGGCGAGCTTGAACGCGACGGCCTTGGCCGCGATCACGTGCTCGAGCGGGCCGCCCTGCTGGCCGGGGAAGACCTGTGAGCTGAGCTTCTTGGCGTGCTCGGCGCGGGCCAGGATGATGCCGCCGCGCGGGCCGCCGAGTGTCTTGTGGGTGGTGCTGGTGACGATGTCGGCGTAGGGCACCGGCGACGGGTGCAGCCCGGCCGCGACGAGCCCCGCGAAGTGCGCCATGTCGACCATCAGGTGGGCGCCGACCGCGTCGGCGATCCGCCGGAACTCGGCGAAGTCGAGCTGCCGCGGGTAGGCCGACCAGCCGGCGATGATCAGCTTCGGACGGCGCTCCCGGGCCAGGCGCTCCACCTCGGCCATGTCGACGCGGTGGTCCTCGGCGGAGACGTGGTAGGCGGCGACGTCGTAGAGGCGGCCGGAGAAGTTGAGCCGCATCCCGTGGGTGAGGTGCCCGCCGTGGGCCAGGTCCAGGCCCAGGATGGTGTCGCCGGGGTTCAGCAGCGCGGCCATCGCGGCGGCGTTGGCCTGGGCGCCGGAGTGCGGCTGGACGTTGGCGTAGTCGGCGCCGAACAGCGCCTTCACGCGGTCGATGGCGAGCTGCTCGATGACGTCGACGTGCTCGCAGCCGCCGTAGTAGCGGCGGCCGGGGTAGCCCTCGGCGTACTTGTTGGTGAGGACCGAGCCCTGTGCCTGCATGACGGCCAGCGGGGCGAAGTTCTCGCTGGCGATCATCTCCAGGGTGCCGCGCTGGCGACCCAGCTCGGCGGCGACGGCCGCGTGCACCTCCGGGTCGGTCTCGGCGAGCGTCCCGTCGAGGACCCGCGTCGCACCGTCCGACGGACCCCGATCCACGGCGAACGTCGTCATGGGCACCTCCAGATATCTTCTTCAGAAGACTGATATATCAACTGTCCGCGCTCAGCCTCGCACGGCACTCCCGGCAGGTCAAGAGGCTGATCGAGGTGCGTGCGAGCGGGTCCGGACACGCCTGCGGCGCAGGTCCACATGAGGACCTGCGCCGCAGGTGACGGACCGGGTCAGGCGAGCCGTTTCGCCAGCTCCCGCCGCATCCGCCCGAAGGGCCGGGGACGGTCGACGCCGAGCACGCCGACGGCCTCCCCCGCGGCGTCGCGGAACACGGCGAGGAACCCGCCGTCGGCCTCGGGGTCCCCGTCCTCGATCCGGACCGAACCGTCCTCGGCCCGGTGCCCGGCGAACTGGATGGTGTGCCCGTACTGGTCGGACCAGAAGTAGGGCACCGCGTGGTGGGCCGGCAGCGAGTGCTCGGTCCCGAGCAGCGCCGCGGCCGCGACCGCCGGTTGCTGCAGCGCGTTGGTCCAGTGCTCCAGGCGCAGCCGGGAGCCGGTGTAGTCGCGCTGGGTGCTGGCACAGTCCCCCACCGCCACGATCCCGGGCAGGGTCGTGCGGCCCGCGGCGTCGGTGACGACACCGTCGTCGAGCTCCAGGCCGGAGCCGTCGAGCCATTCGACGTTCGGGATCGCGCCGATCCCCACCACGACCACGTCGGCGGGCAGCTCGCGGCCGTCGGTGAGCTCGACCCCGGTGACCCGGGGCGAGCCGACGAGCCGGGCCACGCCCGTGCCGAGGTGCAGCGACACCCCGGCGGCGGCGTGCAGGCGGCCACAGGCGGTGCCCATCTCGGGCCCGAGGGCCCGCTGCAGCGGCACCGGGGCCGCCTCGACGATCGTGACGTCCAGACCGAGGCCGTGGGCGGTCGAGGCGACCTCGGCCCCGACGAACCCGGCGCCGATCACCACCAGCCGCCGGCCCGGGGTGAGGTCGGCGCGCAGGGCGCGGGCGTCGTCCAGGGTGCGCAGGGTGTGCACCCCGCCGGGCAGCTCACCCGGGAGGTTCCGGGCGCGGGCACCCGTGGCGAGGACGACGGCGTCGGCCGAGAGGGTCGAGCCGTCGTCGAGGGTGACGGTCCGGGCCGGACCGTCGAGGGCGAGTGCGGTGCGACCGAGGCGCCACTCGACGTCGAGGGCGGCGTCGTCGTCCTCGGTCAGGGCGATGGCGTCCTCGTCGGAGCTCCCGGCGAGGAACTCCTTGGACAGCGGAGGGCGGTCGTAGGGGGCGTGCTTCTCGTCGCCGACGACCGTGATCGTCCCGGTGAAGCCCTGGGCGCGCAGGGCACGCGCCGTGGCGAGGCCGGCGAGCGAGGCGCCGACGACCGTGACGTCGCGCATCAGGTGCCGGCCCGTACGCCCGGGCGGACGCCGGTCGCAGCACCGGAGGCGGGGACCGACTCGACGACGTGGACCACACCGTCGGCGACCACCACCTGGTGCGTGCGGACGGGGGTCTTCGCGGGCGGGCCGCTCGGCATCCCGGTCCGCAGGTCGAAGCAGGCCGCGTGCAGCGGGCACTCCACCGCACAGTCCTCGAGCCATCCGTCGGACAGCGAGGCGTCCTGGTGGGTGCACGTGTCGTCGATGGCGTAGAGATCGCCGTCGACGTTGAAGACGGCGATGGGCACCGTCCCCTGGACACGAACGGACTCCCCGACGGGGATGTCGGACAGCTCGCCCACGAAGATCATGCTTCCTCCACTGTTGCCTATCGCGAAACTCGCCATGCCATGCGCAACCGTATGGTGAGGCCGCAGGTCGCAGCCGTCAACGAGCGATTTCTCGGCCGGCCCGGACGGGGCATCGGCGTCACGACGTGGAAATGTGAGCGGCTGTCCCCGGTGACCGAAAAGCCCCGAAAACCGGCACCGGCACACTCCGGGCCGCCCGTCGACGAAAGATATATCACTCGTGGACACGTGACACCATGACCGCGAGAATGATGGTGTGGCGATACTGCATCGCCACGTCGGCGTGGCTGCCGCGGCGCGGCCGATCGATCCGAGGAGACCCCATGACCGACGGACCGCGCAGGCCCCGACGCCGCGGCCCGGTCGCGGTCGAGGAGGAGCGCACGGTCCGGCGGGCGGCCGCGGCGGCCTCGGTCGGCAACGTCGCCGAGTGGTACGACTTCGGCCTCTTCTCCTTCCTCTCCGCGGTGGTGCTGAACCGGGTCCTCTTCCCGGAGGCCGGCGAGTGGTCGCTGGTGCTGACCCTCGCCACGTTCGCGGCCGCCTTCGTCGTCCGACCGCTCGGCGGGTTCGTGTTCGGGCCGCTCGGGGACCGCATCGGCCGCACCCGGGTGCTCGCCTTCACCGTCCTGCTGATGACCGTCGCGACGCTCGCGCTGGGCTTCGTGCCCTCCTACGAGACGGCCGGGATCGCCGCGCCGCTGCTGGTCCTGCTGATCCGGATGCTGCAGGGCTTCTCCGCAGGCGGGGAGTACACCGGCGCACTGACCCTGGTCGCGGAGTACGCGCCCGACCGCCGTCGCGGCTTCTTCGGCAGCTGGCTGGAGTTCGGCACGATCACCGGCTACACCCTCGGCGCCGGTGTCTGCGGCGTGCTCGTCGCGGTGCTGCCCGAGGAGGACCTGCTCGCCTGGGGCTGGCGGATCCCGTTCCTGCTCGCCCTCCCCCTCGGGATAGCCGGCATCTACCTGCGGATGCGCCTGGAGGACACCCCGGCGTTCCGGCAACTGATGGAGCGCTCCCCCGCGCTCGCGACGATGCCCTACCGGCGGGCGATGCAGATCCTGGTCCGCCGCTACCGGGCACCGGCCCTGGTGACCGCGGCACTGGTGGTCGCCTGGAACGTCACCAACTACGTGCTGACCAACTACATGCCCACCTACCTGACCGGGACGCTCCCCCGGCACGGCCAGCACGGCGCCTCCGGGGCCGCCACCGGCGCCATGCTCGTCGCGGTCATGCTGGGCATGCTCTGCGCGATCACCGCGGTGGGCAGGCTCAGCGACCGGGTCGGCCGCAAGCCGGTCCTGATGGTCACGAGCCTGACCCTGGTGGGGGTCGGGCTGCCCGCGGTCTGGCTGATGCGCGACGGCATGATCGGCCAGTTCGTGGGCCTGCTGCTGATGGCGACGGTGCTGGTCGGCTTCGCCGCGGTGCTGCCGTCGACACTCCCCGCGCAGTTCCCGACGATGGTCCGCTACGGCGGCCTGGGCGTGGTGTTCAACCTGTCGGTGTCACTGTTCGCGGGCACCGCGCCGACGCTGATCGAGACCGCCGTGACCGCCACCGGCAACCTCGACTGGCCGGGGTACGCCCTCGTCGCCGCCGGCCTCGTCGGCGTGGTCGGCGTGGTGTTCCTGCCCGAGACCGCGGGCCGCCCGCTGGCCGGGGCCGCCCCGCTGACCTCCAGTGCGGACCTGCCCCCGCCGCCGATGTCGCCCGAGGGCGTGCCGCTCGAGCAGCCCTACGACCACACGCACTGACCCGCCGCGGACCGACCCTCGCACCCCTCTTGGCATGTTTGATATATCAGTCTAACATCGTCGACATGACCAGAGCCCGGCGTGGATCGGAGCGGCCGTGAGCATCTCCGTGTTCGACATGTTCACGGTCGGGATCGGACCCTCGAGCTCGCACACCGTGGGCCCGATGCGGGCCGCGGCCCGGTTCGTCGCGCGGCTCGCCGCGTCGGGCGAACTGCCCCGCACCGCGTCCGTGCGGGTCGAGCTGTTCGGCTCCCTCGGCGCGACGGGACACGGCCACGGCAGCGTGAAGGCCGTCGTGCTCGGGCTCGCCGGGCACGAGCCGCACCTCGTCGACCCGGTCGCCGCCGACCCGATGGTCGCCGACGTCCACGCGGAGGGGCGGATCCGCCTCGGCGGGGTCCATGAGATCACCTTCGCTCCCGACGACGACGTGGTCCTGCACCGCAACCGCCGGCTCGACTTCCACTCCAACGGCATGCTGCTGCAGGCCTTCGACGCCGTCGGCGCCGTCCTGGACAAGCGCGAGTACTACTCGGTGGGCGGCGGCTTCGTGCTCGACTCCGACGAGGCGGGCCGCCCCGTCCTGGTGGAGGACGCGACCCCGGTCGCCCACCCCTTCACCACCGGCGACGAGCTGCTCGGACTCACCCGCGCCCACGGGCTGTCGATCTCCGGCGTCATGCTGGCCAACGAGCTGTCCCGGCGCACCGAGGACGTGGTGCGCAGCGAGCTGCTGCACATCTGGTCGGTGATGCGGGAGTGCGTCGAGCGCGGCGCCCGCACCGGCGGCACCCTGCCCGGCGGACTGAAGGTCCGGCGCCGGGCGATGGCGCTGCGCGAGCGGCTGGAGGCCGCGACCGGCGAGCCGGACGCGCTGCACGCGATGGAGTGGGTGACGCTCTACGCCCTCGCCGTCAACGAGGAGAACGCGGCGGGCGGGCGCGTCGTCACCGCCCCCACCAACGGCGCCGCCGGGATCGTCCCGGCCGTGCTGCACTACGCCGAGCGCTTCCTGCCCGGCTTCGACGACGACTCCGTCGTCCGGTTCCTGCTCACCGCGGGCGCGGTCGGGCTGCTCTTCAAGGAGAACGCCTCGATCTCCGGCGCCGAGGTCGGCTGCCAGGGCGAGGTCGGGTCGGCCTGCGCGATGGCGGCCGCCGGGCTCGCCGAGATCATGGGCGCCACCCCGGAGCAGGTCGAGAACGCCGCCGAGATCGGCATCGAGCACAATCTCGGGCTGACCTGCGACCCGGTCGGCGGGCTCGTGCAGATCCCGTGCATCGAGCGCAACGCGGTCGCCTCGATCAAGGCCATCACCGCGGCGCGGATGTCGGCGCACGGCGACGGGGTGCACCACGTCTCGCTGGACAAGGCCATCAAGACGATGCGGGAGACGGGCGCGGACATGAAGGACAAGTACAAGGAGACCGCCCGCGGTGGTCTCGCGCTGAACATCGTCGAGTGCTGAGCCGTGTTCTCCGGACAGGACGAGCTGGAGCGGTTCCTGCTGTCGCGCCCGGCCACCGGGCGCCGCAACGGCACCGCACCCGACGCGCCCCGTGAGCGCACCCGCGAGGTGCTGGCCGGGCTGGGTGACCCGCAGGAGGCCGTGCGGACCGTGCACGTCGCGGGGACGGCGGGCAAGGGGTCGGTGTGCGCGTTCGTCGCGTCGCTGCTGACCCGGCACGGGTTCCGGGTCGGCGTGCAGGCCTCGCCGCACGTCTACGGCATCCGCGAGCGGTTCCGCACCGGTGACCTCCCGGTCCGCGCGGACGTGCTCGACGACCGGCTCGCCGCCGTCGCGCGTTCGGTGGCCGCGGTCGAGGCGCGCCGGGGCGAGCGCTGCTCGTTCTTCGAGGTCGTGACCGCACTCGGGTTCGCCGCCGTCGCCGGACGGGCCGACTACGCCGTCGTCGAGACCGGTGTCGGGGGCAGGCTGGACCCGACGAACGTCGTCGCCCGCCCGGACAAGCTGGCCGTGCTCACCGCGATCGGCCTGGACCACGTCGACATGCTCGGCAGCACGCTCGGCGAGATCGCGACGCAGAAGGCCGGGATCCTGCCGGTCGGCGGCCGCGCGGTGCTGGCCCGTGGCGGCCCCGAGAGCGACGCCGCGGTGGCCCGGGAGGCGGTGCGCCGCGACACCCTGGTCGACGTCGTGGACGTCGCCGTCGCCGCCGCGCTGGCCCGGACCGGCCCGGCGGGAACCATGGTGGACCTGGCCGGGTGGTCGGACGTGCCGCTGGGTCTGCACGGCAGGCACCAGGCCGGGAACGCGGTGCTGGCGCTGCATGCGGTGTCGGTGCTCGCCCGGCGCGACGGCTGGCGGCTCGACCCGCTCGCCGTCCGTCAGGGACTGGCGCTGACCTCGCTGCCGGGGCGGTTCGAGCGGCGGACCGTCGCGGGCACCCCGGTGGTCCTCGACGGCGCGCACGACGCACTGAAGCTGTCCGCGCTGGCCACCACGGTGGCCGAGACCCACCCGGGACGCCCGGTGACCTGGGTACTGGCGCTGGCCCGGGACAAGGACCTGGGCGAGGCCGTCCGGGCGGTCGCCGGGGCCGGGGCGCGGGTCGTCGCGACCGGGCTGCCGGGCGGGGAGCACGCGTCGCGGCACTGGAGCCCGTCCGAGATCGCCGCGGCCGCGGGGGCGGCCGGGGTGCCGGCCGTCGCCGTCGCGGACCCGGCCGACGCCGTCGACCACGCCCTGACGACCGGCGGGGGCGACCCCGTCGTGGTGACCGGGTCGTTCCGGCTGCCCGGCGCGGTCGCGTCGCGGCTGGACCGCCCGGCCGTTCCCGAGGGGCAGCCCGCATGACGATCACCGAGGACGTGTTCGTGGACTTCGACAGCCCGCGGTCGCTGGCCGACCGGGCCTACGTGGCGATCCGGGACCAGCTGATCATGCTGGAGATCCCGCCGCTGGCCCCGATCGACGACGAGGCGCTGTCGACCCGGCTCGGCCTGGGCCGCACCCCGGTGCGCGAGGCGCTGAAGCGGCTGGAGACCGAGCGCCTGGTCGTGTCCTACCCGCGGCGGGGGACGTTCGCGACCGCCGTCGACATCTCCGACCTGCGCGACGTGTGCGAGGTCCGGACCGTGCTGGAACCGACCGCCGCGCGGCGGGCCGCCGTCGTCGCCCCGCGGTGGCGGCGTGACGAGCTGCGTGAGCTGGCCGTGCGGGTGGCGTCGCTGGAGGCGCCGCGGATGGGCCGGACCGAGCTCATGCGGTGGGACGTGACGGTGCACCGGTCGGTGTACCGGGCCGCCGGGAACCCGTACCTGGAGGACACACTCACCCGCTACTACCACCTGGCCACACGGATCCACTGCCTGTTCCTGGACCGCATGGACCAGGTCGGCCACCACGTGCACGAACACGTGGCACTGCTGGAGGCGATCGCCGCCGGCCACGCCGACCGCGCCGAGGCCGTCAGCCGCGACCACGTCGTCGGCTTCGAGACCGCCGTCCGCGCGGTCCTCTGAATCGGGCCCTCCGTCGACGGGATGCGGCTCAGCGGGGTGTGGAGATCCACAAGTCCCGCTGCGCCGCATCTCGGTGGATCGTGGCGGGGTCAGTCCCGGAAGCGGAACGGGGCGAGCTTCTCCGCGAGGAGGACCGGGTCGCCGTCCTCACCCGGGGCGTGGTGGGCCCCCTCGGCCTCGGCCAGGCCGATGAGCTCGCGGTCGTGGAACAGACCGCAGACGTAGCGGACGGTGTCCTCGCCGATCTCGGTGACCGCGACGCGCATCTGGTAGATGCCCGGGTAGTGCACCTCGGAGAGGTACTGGACCGACAGCGTCGACGGGGAGAGCCCGTCGAGCGGTCCGCCCGCGGGGTAGCCCAGCACGTCGGAGTGCAGCTCGGCGAGGCCGTCGAGGTACCAGGAGGCCAGCGCGACGTTGTTCACGTGGCGGTTGGTGTCCAGGTCGGTGAAGCGGGTGCGGACGTCCCAGCGGAACGGGTAGTTCTCGCGGACGGCGCGGGCGTCGCCGCGCTCGGGACGGACCGGGGCGGGGGACTCGATGCGCAGGGTGGTCAGCGCGCCGCGGACCTCGTCGGTCAGCGGGGTCGGGGCGTCGCCGTCGGTGTGCACCGAGGTCGACTCGCCGGTGGCGACGCACTCGTCGCCGGCGAAGACCGCGTACCGGTAGGAGAACGAGGTGGTACCGATGTGGCTGACGCCGACGCCGATCCGGTAGGAGCCGGCGACCCGCAGCGGGGCCAGCACGTCGACCCGGATGGCGGCGAGCAGCAGCCGCACGCGGGACTGCAGGCGGGCCACCAGGTCGGCGCCGAAGGTGTCGCGCTCGACGGCGACGCGGGCGTCCTCGAACCAGCGCACCAGGGCGTCGCGGCCGATCCGGCGGCTCGGGTCGAGGTCGGCGTAGCGGGCCTCGTGCTCGATCAGCACCGGGAACATCCCCGGCTCGGGCACGGTCGGCGTCGTGATGGTTGCTGTCACCCCCCCATGGTGACGCTGTGTCGCCGCTCACCGGCAACCGGCCGCCCGATATCACACCCGGTGAGCGGCCCGGGTACGCCGGGTGCGCGGTCCCGGGTGCCGGGCGGCACGGTCACGGCCGGGCCTGTCGGGGGCGCTCGGTAACCTGCCGGACGTGCCTCCCCCCTCGACGGCCCCCGTGCGGACCCAGGACCTGCCCGGAGTGCACGAGCTGCTCGAGGTGGCCGTCACCTCGGTCGGCGGCTCACGCCGCGAGGGCCAGGACCGGATGGCCGACGCGGTGCGCCGCTCGCTGTCGTCCGGGGAGCACCTGGCCGTGCAGGCGGGCACCGGCACCGGGAAGTCGCTGGCCTACCTCGTGCCCGCGATCCGGCACGCGATCGCCCGCGACACCACGGTCGTCGTCTCCACGGCGACGATCGCGCTCCAGCGCCAGCTCGTGGACCGGGACCTGCCGCGCGTCGCGAAGAGCCTGAAGAAGGTGCTGGGCCGCGAGCCCACCTTCGCCATCCTCAAGGGGCGGCGGAACTACCTGTGCATGAACAAGCTCCACGGTGACATGGGGGACGCTGCCGACGATTCCGAGGAACTGTTCGACGCGTTCGCCATCTCGGCGCTCGGGCGGCAGGTGAAGCGGCTGCACGAGTGGTCGTCGGACACCGAGACCGGGGACCGCGACGAGCTGGTCCCCGGCGTCCCGGACTCCGCGTGGCGGCAGGTGTCGGTGACGGCGCGGGAGTGCCTCGGCGCGAGCCGCTGCCCGGTCGGCGAGGACTGCTTCGCCGAGAAGGCGAAGGCCGAGGCCGGGCGGGCCGACATCGTCGTCACCAACCACGCCCTGCTCGCGATCGACGCGATGGGCGAGGCGCAGGTGCTCCCCGAGCACGACGTGGTGATCGTCGACGAGGCGCACGAGCTCGTCGACCGGGTCACCGGCGCGGCCACCGCCGAGCTGACCGCGGGCACCGTCGCGACCGCGGCCCGGCGCTGCGGCAAGCTCGTCGACCAGGACACCGCCGACCGGCTCGCGGAGGCCGGTGAGGGTCTCGCCGCGGTGCTGGAGGACATGCCCCCCGGGCGCTGGGAGTCGCTGACCACCGCCGCCGCGGGCGCACTGAACGCGATCCTCTCGGCCGGGGCGGGCTGCCGGCAGTCGATGGGCGCGAACAAGCGCAGCGACGACGCCGACCCCGAGGGCGCCGCCGCGCGCAAGCTCGCCCAGGCCGTGCTCGACGAGGTCGTCGACACCGCCGCGCGGCTGCTGGAGACGTTCTCCGAGACCGACGCGGCCACACGCCGCGACGTCGTCTGGCTGGGTGAGCAGGGGCCCGACGGCTCCCGCCACAAGGTGCTGCGGGTCGCGCCGCTGTCGGTGGGCGGGCTGCTGCGCGAGCGGCTGTTCAACACCCGCACCACCGTGCTGACCTCGGCGACCCTGGCCCTGGGCGGGTCGTTCGACGCGCTGGCCCGGCAGTGGGGCCTGCCCGCGTCGCAGCCCAGGGAGGCGGGGTCCACCCCACCGTCGAGCGTCGACGAGGGGCACGGCCCGGTCCAGGACCCGGAGGCGCCGCGCTGGCAGGGCCTCGACGTCGGGTCCCCGTTCGCGCACGCCAAGTCCGGGATCCTCTACCTCGCCCGGCGGCTGCCCAGCCCCGGCCGCGACGGCCTCGCGCCGGAGACCCTCGACGAGATCGAGGGACTCGTCCGCGCCGCCGGGGGCCGCACGCTGGGTCTGTTCTCCTCCACCCGCGCGGCGAAACAGGCCACCGAGGCGCTGCGCGGCAAGCTCGACACCCCCCTGCTGTGCCAGGGCGACGACTCCACGATGCTGCTGGTGAAGCGGTTCGCCGAGGACCCGGAGACCTCGCTGTTCGGCACGCTGTCGCTGTGGCAGGGCGTCGACGTGCCCGGTCCGTCGCTGTCCTGCGTGATCATCGACCGGATCCCGTTCCCGCGCCCGGACGACCCGCTGATCGCGGCCCGGCAGAAGGCCACCGACGCGCGCGGCGGGAACGGCTTCCTGTCGGTGTCGGCGACACACGCGGCGCTCCTGCTCGCCCAGGGCGCCGGACGGCTCCTGCGCGCCACGGACGACCGCGGCGTCGTCGCGATCCTGGACCCGCGGATCGCGACCGCGCGCTACGGCGGCTTCCTGCGGGCGAGCCTGCCCCCGTTCTGGGAGACCACCGACCGGGAGAAGGTGCACGGCGCGCTGCGCCGGCTGCGCGAGTCCTCGTGACCGGCTCCATACGGCGGACGGGGCCCGACCCGAGATAGGTTGTGCGCAACCAATCGAGTTCGGAGGCGCACCCATGGCGAACTACACGACCGAGGCCACCTCGACCGGCGGCGGCCGCGACGGCCACGTCCGCAGCGACGACGGCTTCATCGACCAGGACCTGAAGATGCCGCCGGAGCTGGGCGGCCCCGGGGGCGCCACCAACCCCGAGCAGCTGTTCGCCGCGGCCTACGCGGCCTGCTTCCACGGCGCGCTGCGGCTGGCCGCCCGCACGGCGAAGACCACCGTCCCCGACGACACCCAGGTCACCGCCACCATCCAGCTGGCGCCCGACGACGTGAGCTTCCACGTGGCCGCCGACATCACCGCGCACCTGCCGGGCCTGGACCAGGCGGCCGCGGACGAGCTCGTCGAGGCCGCCCACCAGGTGTGCCCGTACTCCAAGGCCACCCGCGGCAACGTCGAGGTCAGCCTCACTGCGACCGTCTGACCTGGCCACGGCGTCCTGCCGGTCACGGCGCCGGGGGGATCTCCGGCGCCGGGATCTCGAAGGCGTTGAGCAGCGCCGACACCGACAGGTACATGCCCGTCAGGTGGACGGTGTCGAGCATCCCGTCGCGGCCGAGTGCGGCCTCGGCCGCGGCGTAGGTGTCGTCGGCGACCCGGTGGGTGCGGACCAGCTCGTCGACGAAGCGGTGCACGACGAGCTCGTCGCCGGTCAGCACCTGCGCCGCGGTGCCGTCGAGCAGGGCCTGCACCGCGTTCTCGTCCAGCCCGACCGAGCGGGCGACGGCGGTGTGCGCGTACAGCTCGTAGGCCGCACCCCAGGCCGCGCCGACGGTCAGGATGACGACCTCGCGGACGGTCGCCGGCAGGGACGACTCCTGCCGGTCGGTCGCGACCCACCGGTTGAACGCCGCACCCGGTCGTGGGCGCAGCACGAACGCGTTGAACGGGCCGATGAGGCCGCCCTCGTCGTCGGTCGCGGCGAAGCCGGACTCCTCGGCCCAGCGGGCCGTACCGGAGCGGATCCGGTCGACGGCGGCGCGCTGCTCGTCGTCGAGGTCGAGGGTCTCGTTGCGGGGAAGCCGGCCGCCCCAGTCACGGGCGCCGGCAGACGGATGTGTGGTCACACCCGGTGGATCACCGCCGGGGTGCGGCGGCAAACGCGGCGTGGGCCATTGCCAAGCAGGTCATGGTGCCCGGATCGACCTCGGTGAAGCCCGCGTCGCGCACCCCGACCACGCCGTCGGTGCCGTCGTCGGCGGCCGGGCACAGCCGGTCCCAGGCGGCCCGGTCCGCGGTCCGCACCGCGCACACCGGTGCCGCACCGACCGGCCAGCCGAGGGCCGCACCGAGCAGCATCGTGGCGTGCCCGACCTGCGCGGCGGCCTTGCCGACCGTCATCTCCGCGTACGGGGACAGCAGCACCAGCGGGGAGCCGGGATCGGGCGGGCCCGGCTCGTCGACGGGCAGCTCGGTGCCCCCGATCTGCAGCCGCGACACCGCCTTCGGCGTCTCGTCGACCGGTCCGGGCACCAGCGCGCGGGCCTCGGCGTCGCCGACCCGCACCGTCACGCCGGGCAGCTCCTGGACCGCACGCCAGTGCGCGCCGCGCGCCCGGCGGGCGATCTTGCGGATGCGCCCGTCCACCCAGGGGGCGACGGCGTCGGACCATTCGCCGCCGGGCTGGGCACGCGGGTCGGTGCAGACGGCGACCGCGGCCGTCGCGGCGGCCTCCAGCAGCGCGGTGCGTCCGGGGAGCGGGTCGCGCTCGATCCGCAGCACGACCGGCATCGCCCGGACGACGCCGTCGGCCTCCGGCGCGATGTCGCGCTCCCTCGCCCCGGCCCCGTAGCGGCCCGCGAGCAGATGCAGGATCGGCGCGGGACCGGTCACGCCAGCGGGACCCGGCGGAGCACACCCTCGGCGGCGTCGGCGGCCTCGACCTCGGTGCGGGTGATGCCCAGGACGAACAGCACGACGTCGAGGTAGGGCACCGACACCGAGGTGTCGGCGATCTCACGTAGCGCCTGCTTGGCGTTGAACGCCACCCCGAGCCCGGCGGTGGAGAGCATGTCGATGTCGTTCGCGCCGTCGCCGACCGCGACGGTCTGGTCGAGCGGGATGTCGTGGGTCTCGGCGAACCGGCGCAGCGCGACAGCCTTCCCGGCCCGGTCGACGACCTCGCCGACGACCCGCCCGGTCAGCGTCCCCCCGGAGATCTCCAGCTCGTTCGCGGCCACGAAGTCGAGCTTGAGCTCGCGGGCGAGACCGGCGATGACCTGGGTGAACCCACCCGAGACGACGCCGCAGCGGTAGCCGAGCCTGCGCAGCGTGCGGATCGTGGTGCGGGCGCCGGGGGTCAGCTCGATCCCGGCGGCCACCTCGTCGACGACGGAGGCGGGCAGCCCCTCCAGCGCGGCGACGCGGCGGGTCAGCGACTCGGTGAAGTCGAGCCGGCCCGTCATGGCCTCCTCGGTGACCCGCCGGACCTCGGCCTCGACGCCGGCCCCGGCGCGGGCGGCCAGCATCTCGATGACCTCGCCCTGGATCAGGGTGGAGTCGACGTCGAACACGATGAGCCGCTTGCTGCGCCGGGCCAGCCCGGCCCGGGCCACCGCGACGTCGACGCCCGCCTGCCGGGCCACCCGGACCAGCCGCCTGCGCAGCGTGCCGGGCGGGTAGGCGTCGGCGTCGCCCTCCGGGACCGGGGAGACGAGCAGCTCCAGCCCGGTCACCGGGTAGTCGGCGACCCGGCGGATGGAGTCGATGTTGGCGCCGACCGCGGCGAGCTCCGCGGCGATCGCGCCGAACGCGCGGGCCGTGATCGGCCTGCCCAGCACCGTGACGACGTGCGTCGACGGCGTCCGGGCGGCCTGACGACCGTCGCGCTGGATCTCGATGTGCACGGTCATGGCGATGGAGTCCATCGCCGCGCCGACCGTCTCCTGCAGGTCCTCCGGGTCCCCCGCCGGCACGACGAGCGCGCCCAGGGTGAGCCGGCCGTTCACCACGACCTGTTCCAGGTCGAGCAGCTCGACTCCGGCCGCGGTGAGCGCGGTGAACAGGACGGAGCTGACACCAGGCCGGTCCGGCCCGGTCACCGTGACGAGCACGGTGGGCCGGGCCGGACCGGGAGGGACGGTGTGGACCGCCGACACCTCAGTTCGACTTGGGGTCGTCGTCCGGCATGGACTCCTTGCCGACCGACTGCGCGAGGACCTCGGTCGGGTGCGCCCGGTTGCCGACGTGCGCCTCGGCGCGCGCCTTCTCGACCAGGTGCGGGTAGTGCAGGTCGAACGCCGGGCGCTCGGAGCGGATCCGGGGCAGCTCGGTGAAGTTGTGCCGCGGCGGCGGGGACGAGGTCGCCCACTCCAGCGAGTTGCCGAAGCCCCACGGGTCGTCGACGGTGCACACCCGGCCGAACCGGTAGCTCTTGAACACGTTGTAGAAGAACGGCAGCGTCGAGGCACCGAGGATGAACGCGCCGATCGAGGAGATCGTGTTCAGCGTGGTGAAGCCGTCCGAGGGCAGGTAGTCCGCGTAGCGACGCGGGTAGCCCTCGTTGCCCAGCCAGTGCTGCACCAGGAACGTCAGGTGGAACCCGACGAAGGTCAGCCAGAAGTGGATCTTGCCGAGCTTCTCGTCGAGGAACCGGCCGGTCATCTTCGGGAACCAGAAGTAGATCCCGCCGAAGGTCGCGAACACGATCGTGCCGTAGAGCACGTAGTGGAAGTGCGCGACGACGAAGTAGGTGTCCGACACGTGGAAGTCCACCGGCGGCATCGCGAGCAGGATGCCGGTCAGGCCGCCGAAGAGGAACGTGACGAGGAAGCCGACCGAGAACAGCATCGGCGTCTCGTAGGTGATCTTGCCCTTCCACAGGGTGCCGATCCAGTTGACGAACTTGACGCCCGTCGGGATGGCGATGAGGAACGTGGTGAAGGCGAAGAACGACAGCATGATCGCGCCGGTGGCGTACATGTGGTGCGCCCACACCGCGACCGACAGCGCCGCGATGGCGATGGTCGCGAAGACCAGGCCCTTGTAGCCGAACAGCGGCTTGCGGGAGAACACCGGGAAGATCTCCGAGACGATGCCGAAGAACGGCAACGCGACGATGTAGACCTCCGGATGGCCGAAGAACCAGAACAGGTGCTGCCAGAGCACCACACCACCGTTGGCCGGGTTGAAGATCTGCGCACCGAGGTGGCGGTCCGCGGCCAGCGCCAGCAGCGCGGCGGTCAGGATCGGGAACGCGATCAGCACCAGCAGCGCGGTGATGAAGATGTTCCAGGTGAAGATCGGCATCCGGAACATCGTCATGCCCGGCGCGCGCATGCAGACGATGGTCGTCACGAAGTTGACGCCACCGAGGATCGTCCCCAGACCGGAGACGACCAGACCCATGATCCAGAGGTCACCGCCCGGCCCCGGCGAACGCACCGCGTCCGACAGCGGGGTGTAGGCGAACCAGCCGAAGTCCGCCGCGCCGCCCGGGGTGAGGAAGCCGGAGACGACGATGATGCCGCCGAACAGGTACAGCCAGTACGAGAACGAGTTGAGCCGCGGGAACGCGACGTCGGGGGCACCGATCTGCAGCGGCACGATGTAGTTCGCGAAACCGAAGACGATCGGCGTCGCGAACAGCAGCAGCATGATCGTGCCGTGCATGGTGAACAGCTGGTTGTACTGCTCGGTCGACAGGAACTGGAGCTCCGGCCGCGCGAGCTCGGCGCGGATCAGCAGCGCCATGACCCCGCCGACGGCGAAGAAGCCGAACGACGTCGTCAGATAGAGGATCGCGATGTCCTTCGGGTCCGTCGTCCTCAACATCTTGAGGAACGTGGATCCCTTGCCCTCACGCCGCGCCGGATACGGGCGCGTCGAGATCGGCTTGGGCTCGACGGCTGTCACCTGGGCCTCCATGCACTTGCCTGACCTGAGCACGTCCTCGCGGACGGGCAGACTCTACTTCCCGACCGGCGAGCGGCGCCCGTCCGGTCCGGGAGATCCACTCCGTGGGTCCCGGCTCGTCGCACGGCGCGCGCCGATTGTGCTCTACGAAGAGTAGAACCGACAGCCCCCGACCGCGCACTCAGGGCGCCCTTCACCCGGATCAACAGGTCGCCGGCGGTGTGCGACGGTGACGATGTGGTGGTTCCGACACCCCCGCCGGGGACCCGTCGCCGGGAGCCCGGCTGGGACGTACTGCGCAGCACCTTCGTGCTGCTGGTCGTGCTCTACCACGCCACGCACCTCGGCCCGGTGCTCCACCCGGAGCTGGCGCCGCGCAGCGTCTCCTTCGACCACCAGGTCGGGGCGAGCCTGCTGCTGGTCGTCTCGGCCTACTTCGCCTGCGCGACGCTCGGCCGCCACTCCCCCGGGCGCTACTGGTGGGGGCGGGTCGCGCGGCTGCTGCCGGCGTTCGTCGTCGCGGTGCCGCTGGCCTGGGTGGCCCTGCGCTTCGTGTCCCCGCCGGACTGGGCGTCGCCGCCGGCACGGGAGATGGTCGTCAACTGGCTGATGCTGGGGAACTGGGACACCGAGCGCTACCCGTGGCTCGACCCGGCGTTCTGGACGTTGCCGCTGCAGCTGATGGCGTTCACCGCCGCCGCGGTGCTGAGCGTGACGCGCTGGGGGTACGGGCCGCGGCTGCGGGTGCTGCTGTGGGCGATGGTGGTCGTCCCGCTGCTGCTGTGGCCGCTGCGGGCGCGGCCGGGCGACGTCGCCGACCCGCCGTGGTGGTACCGGACCGTCGTCGACGGGCTGGGGTTCCACCGGCTGCACCTGTTCGTGGCCGGGATCGCGGTGTGGCTGTGGTCGACGCGGCGGATGCGCACCCCGCACGCGATCGCCCTGCTGGCGGTGTGCGGCCTGGCCCAGTTCGTGCACGGCCTCGAGCCGGGACCCGACGGCGTCGTGCGGATCGACCTCGACCACCTCGACGCCGTCGCCGCCGCGCTGGTCTGCGCCGGGATCGCGCTCGTCGCCGTGGTGGCCCGGCTGCCCCGGCCGGGCTCGCGGATGCCCACCCCGCTGGCGACGGCGGTGCGCAGGCTCGCCGGCATCTCCTACGGCGTCTACCTGGTGCACCAGACCGCCGGCTACGTGCTGATGCGCCGGCTGCAGGACCTCGGAGCCGGACCGCTGGCGCAGTCCGCGGCGATGCTGGCGACGGCGGTGCTGCTCGGCTGGGCGCTGACCCGGCTGGTGGAACGCCCGGCCCACGCCGCGCTGATGCGGGCGTGGGACCGGCGCGCGGGCGTCACCTGAGCGGCTCGAAGACCTCGGTCCAGATCTCGGGCGCGGTGGCCGGGTTCGGCTGCGCGTCGACGATGTAGAACTCGGTGCCCAGCCCCATCGCGAATACCGGGTCCGGCATCGTCAGCATGAAGTGGTCGGGGCCCATCTGACTGGCGTGCGCGCGCATCGAGGCCCGCTTGGTCTCGGCGTACTCGACGGCCTCGACCCGGTGGGTGATCTCGGACTCGGGCTTGCCGAACGACCCGTCGTCGGGGATCTCGGGCATCTGCCAGTCGCTGCCGCGCTCCTTCTGCAGCCCGCGCATGCCGCGGAGCAGCCAGTCGCGGTTGGTGGTGTTCTGCGCGACGACCGGCACCCCGGCGAGTTCCCCGGCGCGGCCACCGACCCGGTGCACCTGGATGTGGTCGGGGTGGCCGTAGCCGCCGTTGTCGTCGTAGGTGGTGAGGACGTCGGCCTCCTCCTCCTCGAGGATCAGCGCGAGCCGCTTGGCCGCGTGCTCCACCGGGGCCTGCCAGAAGCAGTAGGGGGCGTCGTTGCTGGGCTCGCCCATCATCCCGGAGTCGACGTAGCCGAGGAACTCCACGCGGGCGACGCCGAGGGCGCGGGCCGAGGCGTGGCACTCCGCGGAGCGGCGGACCGGCAGCTGCTCCCCCTCGGCCAGGACACCGGGTACCGGTTCCCCCAGCTCGCCACGGGTGGCGAAGACGAGGACGACGCGGTGGCCGAGCGCGGCGGCCTTGGCGAGCGTGCCCGCGGTGCCGATCGACTCGTCGTCGGGATGGGCATGGAAGCTGACGAGGGTCCCCACGGACGGTGAGCCTAGGAGCCGGTCCCGGCCGCCCCGCACCGGGCCGTCGTCGATCTACACACCGTTGACGCGCCGTCCGATGTGTGTAGCATCACAGGTCCCCGAACCGGCACAGGAGCCACCCACCATGGCCGATGTCGTCAGCGTCGACAACGTCGATCCCGCCCACACCGCCGTGCCCGTCCCCCGCAGCGCGCAGCAGGCGCCGGAGGCGTTCAACGCCGCCGCGCACCTCACCGCCGCCCGTGTCGGGGCCGGGGACGGCGGCCGCACCGCCGTCCGTTTCCCCGGCGGCTCGCTCACCTACGCCGCCCTGACCGACCGGGTCCGGCTCGTCGCGGGGGCCCTGCGCCGGGCCGGCGTGCGGCCCGAGCAGCGCGTGCTGCTCGTGATGCCCGACGACGTCGAGCTGTTCACCGCGATCCTCGCGACCCTGTGGGCGGGCGCGGTCGCCGTGCCGTGCTCGACGATGCTGACCGGACGCGAGCTCGCCGTGCTCGTCCGGGACTCGCGGGCGACCACCGTGATCGGCGGCGAGGCGTTCGCCGCGCACCTCACCGAGGCCGTCGCGGGAGCGCCCGACCTGGAGCGCGTCGTGCTGACCGGGGCCGACCCGCTGGTCGCCGGGGTCACCTCCCTGACCTGGGACGCCCTGCTCGACGGCGCCGACCCGCTGCCCGATCCCCACCCGACCTGGGCGGAGTCCCAGGCGCTCTGGCTCTACACCTCGGGCACGACCGGTAAGCCCAAGGGCGCCATGCACCGCCACGACGACATCCGGTTCGTCGCCGACACCTACGGCCGCCAGGTCCTCGGGATCCACCGCGACGACGTCTGCCTGTCGGTCGCGAAGCTGTTCTTCGCCTACGGCATCGGCAACTCGATGTTCTTCCCGCTCTCGGTCGGCGCCTGCACGGTCCTCGAACCGTCCCGGCCGAACCCCGAGCACTACTCCCGCCTCGCCGAGCAGCACGGCGCGACGCTGTTCTTCGCCGTCCCCAGCTTCTGGGGCCCGATGATCGCCGCCGACCTGCCGCGCGAGCGGTTCGCCACCGTGCGCCGCGGCGCGTCGGCGGGCGAGGCGCTGCCCGCGCGGATGTTCCACGGCGTCCTCGACCGCTACGGCTTCGAGGTCCTGGACGGGATCGGTTCCACCGAGGCGCTGCACATCTTCATCTCCAACCGGCCGGGCGAGGTCGTGCCGGGGAGCTCCGGCTTCCCGGTCCCCGGCTACGAGGTGGAGCTGCGACGGCCGGACGGCAGCGTCATCGACGGCCCCGGCGAGCAGGGCATGCTCTACGTCGCGGGCGACTCGGTGTGCACCGGCTACTGGTGCCGCACCGAGGTCAACCGCGCGGTGTTCCAGGGCCGCTGGATGCGCACCGGAGACCAGTACGTCCGCGGCGAGGACGGGTCGTGGACCTGCCTGGGCCGGGCCGACGACGTCCTCAAGGTCGGGGGCATCTGGGTCTCCCCCGGCGAGGTCGAGACCCGCCTGCTGGAGCATCCGGGGCTCGCGGAGGCGGTCGTCGTCGGGATCCCGGACGACGACGGGCTGGACAAGCCGGTCGCGTTCGTCGTGCCCCGCGACCCGGCGGCGGCGCCGTCGGAGGCCGAGCTGGTCGCGTTCTGCCGCGAGGGGCTGGCGTCGTTCAAGCGGCCGCGCGCCGTGGTCACCGTCGACGAGCTGCCCAAGACCCCCACCGGGAAGATCCAGCGCTACCGGCTGCGCGCGCACGCCGCCGCGCTGCCGGGAGCCGGGGGGAACCCCGGCGACCCGGAGACGGTGGTCTGAGAACCGTCCGGAGTGTCTCGATGTAGGACGTTCGCTCGACCCGGGCCGCTCCGCCGGGGTTCACTCGGCGGACACACCGAGGGCGAGGAGGCCGGCGTGGACACGTGGGACTGGATCCCGGAGACCCCCGCGACCTGGGACGACCGGAAGGGCCGGGTGCTCGACGGTCTCGACCCCGCGCTGTTCGGCCTCGGCCGTCCCGGCGACGGCGACCCGCTCGGCGACGAGTGGTGGCGTGTCGAGGACGCCGACGGCACGACCGTCGCCTACGGCCGGCTCGACGGCAGCTGGGGTGACGCCGAGATCCTGGTCCTCGTCGCCCCCGCGGCCCGGCACTCCGGCGTCGGCTCGTTCGTGCTGGAGCGGCTGGAGGCCGAGGCGGGCCGGCGGCGGCTGAACTACCTGTACAACGTCGTGCCGCACGGCCACCCCGACCCCGAGCCGGTGACCGCCTGGCTCACCGCGCGCGGCTTCGCCCGCAACGACGTCGGCGAGCTGCGCAAGCAGGTCCCGGCCGCGCTGGTGCAGAACCAGGGCTGAACCGGCCGGGGCCGCAACCCCGATACTCCACACTCTTCCGTCGCCACGTCATCTGGTTGTAGTCTTTGATGGCCGCAACGACGCGTGGAGGAGCGGAGTCCATGAGCAGTGCAGACCCGTCCGTCGACCCGGACGACGGAGACGTCCCGCGGGTGGACTTCGACCGCGACCCGTCGGGCTACCGGCACTGGCAGCTCGCGCTCGACCCGGACGACCCCACGGTCGCGTACGTGAAGCTCGACGTCGACGAGGCGGGCGGCCTCGTCCCCGGCTACGAGCTGAAGATGAACTCCTACGACCTCGGCGTCGACATCGAGCTCTACGACATCACCCAGCGGCTGCGGTTCACCCATCCCCGGGTCAGGGCCGTCGTGCTGACCAGCGCCAAGGACCGCAATTTCTGCGCGGGCGCGAACATCCGGATGCTCGCCGGGTCCTCGCACCCGTGGAAGGTGAACTTCTGCAAGTTCACCAACGAGACCCGCAACGGCATCGAGGACGCGACCGCGTACTCCGGCCAGACCTGGATCGCCGCCGTCAACGGCACGGCCGCCGGCGGCGGCTACGAGATGGCGCTGGCCTGCGAGCGGATCCTGCTGATCGATGACAACTCCTCCACCGTCGCGCTGCCCGAGGTCCCGCTGCTCGGCGTACTGCCCGGCACCGGCGGCCTCACCCGCGTCACCGACAAGCGCCGCGTCCGCAAGGACCGCGCCGACGTCTTCGCCACGAGGTCCGAGGGCCTCGGCGGGAAGCAGGCCGTCGAGTGGAAGCTCGTCGACGAGGTGATCCCCAAGCGCCGCTGGGACGAGACGGTGGCCGAGCGGGCCGTCGAGGCCGCGGCGGCGTCGACGCGGCTGCCCGCGGACGACGGGATCGAGCTGCCCCCGCTGGAGCGCACCGAGACCGCCGACGGCATCACCTACCCGCACGTGCGCGCCGAGTTCGACCGTGACCGGGGCCTGGTGGAGATCACCGTCGACGGGCCCGGGGGCGGTGTCCCGGAGAGCATCGAGCGCGTGCACGCCCTCGGCGCGGACTTCTGGCCGCTGGCCATGACCCGCCAGCTCGACGACCTGGTCCTGCGGCTGCGCAGCAACGAACCCGAGCTGGGCACCTGGGTGATCCGCACCCGGGGCGACGTCGAGGACGCACTGGCCTTCGAGCGCGTCATCGAGCAGCACTCCGGCGACGACTGGCTGGTCAACGAGATCCGGCACTACTTCAAGCGCACGCTCAAGCGTCTGGACGTCACCAGCCGCAGCCTGATCGCGCTGGTCGAGCCGGGCTCCTGCTTCGCCGGTGCGCTGCTGGAGCTGGCCCTGGCCTGCGACCGCCAGTACATGCTCGACGGCACGATCGAGGGCGACGAGCAGGGCGACGAGGCCCAGATCATGCTCACGGCGTCGAACTTCGGCACCTTCCCGATGCCCAACGGACCGTCCCGGGTCGCGAGCCGCTTCCACGGCGACGACGACCACGTCGCCACGCTCCGCAAGGAAGTGGGGCGCCGCCTCACCGCGGCCGAGGCGCTGGAGCTGGGCCTGGTCACCGACGCCCCGGACGACATCGACTGGGACGACGAGGTCCGCATCATGCTCGAGGAGCGGGCCTCGCTCTCGCCGGACGCGCTGACCGGGATGGAGGCCAACCACCGGTTCGTCGGGCCGGAGACGATGGAGAGCCGCATCTTCGGCCGGCTCACCGCCTGGCAGAACTGGATCTTCGTGCGCCCGAACGCCTCCGGGCCGGAGGGCGCACTGCGCAAGTACGGGACGGGCCGCAGGGCCGACTTCGACCGCAAGCGGGTGTGAGCCATGAGCATCGACTACTCCGAGAAGATCCCCAACAACGTCGACCTCGCCGGGGACCGCAAGCTGCAGCGTGCCCTGGAGTCCTGGCAGCCCAACTTCCTCACCTGGTGGAAGACGATGGGCCCGGCCGTCCCGACCCAGGACGTCTACCTGCGCACCGCCGTCGACGTCGGCAAGGAGGGCTGGGCGCAGTTCGGCCACGTCGCGATGGAGGAGTACCGCTGGGGCGTGTTCCTCGCCGAGCGCTCCGACGACCGCCGGATCGCCTTCGGCGAGAACCGCGGCGAGCCGGTCTGGCAGCAGGTCCCCGGCGAGTACCGCGCCGACCTGCAGCGCCTGATCGTCATCCAGGGCGACACCGAGCCCGCCTCGGTGGAGCAGCAGCGCCGCCTCGGCGAGACCGCCCCCAGCCTCTACGACCTGCGCAACCTCTTCCAGGTCAACGTCGAGGAGGGCCGCCACCTCTGGGCGATGGTGTACCTGCTGCACGCCTACTTCGGCCGCAACGGCCGCGAGGAGGCCGAGGCGCTGCTGCAGCGCAACTCCGGCGACCTGGACAGCCCCCGCATCCTCGGCGCGTTCAACGAGGAGACCCCGGACTGGCTGTCGTTCTTCATGTTCACCTACTTCACCGACCGGGACGGCAAGTACCAGCTCGGCACGCTGAAGGAGTCCGCCTTCGACCCGCTCTCGCGCACCTGCGAGTTCATGTTGAAGGAGGAGGCCCACCACATGTTCGTGGGCACCACCGGCATCGACCGGGTGATCCAGCGGACCTGCGAGCTGATGCGCGAGCACGACACCGCCGACATCGCCCCGCACGGCGGCATCCCGCTGGACGTGATCCAGAAGTACATCAACTTCCACTACTCGGTCAGCCTCGACCTGTTCGGCTCCGAGCAGTCGACGAACGCGGCGAACTACTTCACCGCCGGACTCAAGGGCCGCTGGCAGGAGGAGCGGCGCCGCGACGACCACGTGCTGACCGAGGACGGCTACGGGATGGAGCAGGTCCGCGACGGCGGCGTCGTCACCGACGAGGTCCCGGCCCTGCTGGCACTGAACCTGGACCTGCGCAACGAGTACGTGAAGGACTGCCAGTCCGGGCTGAAGCGCTGGAACCGCATCCTGGAGAAGAACGGGTTCGACGACCGCGTGTACCTCCCGCACGTCGGGTTCAACCGGCAGGTCGGGCTGTTCTCCTCCCACGAGCTCACCCCGAAGGGCGACCTGATCTCCGCCGACGTGTGGGCGTCCCGCCAGGACGACTGGCTGCCGTCGGAGGCCGACCGGACGTTCGTGCAGAACCTGATGCGCCCGGTCTACGAGCCCGGGAAGATCGCGGGCTGGATCGCGCCGCCGTCGAACGGGATCAACGGCAAGCCCTTCGAGTACGAGTACGTCCACCTCGCCTGATCGTCCACACCGGACCGTTCACCGAGAGTGGTCACCGTTCGCCGACCGGGTGACCGTTCGCCGCCCGTCGCGCTCGCGTGACCCCGCATCGGGCCCGTTGACTGACCCCGTGGTCACAGGACGGGGTGCGGCGGGCACACAACGCGACGACGACGCCGGCGACACCGCCGACCGGGTCGACGACCGGGTCGGCGGCGCGGGGGTGGCCGCCCGGTTCGGCCGCGTCACCGCCGACGACGCGTCGCCCCCGGTGTTCGGCACCGCCCCGTGGGGCTACCGGCGGGCCGAGGTCGACGCCTGGGCGAGCTGGGTCGCCCGGCTCGTGGAACAGGGCCGCCGGGAGACGGTCCGGGCGGACAGCGCGGAGGCCACCCTGCAGGCGACCCTGCAGCGCCTCGACGAGCTGGAACGACGGCACGACCCGGCTCCCGCGACCCCGGTGCCCGCGTCCCCGGCCGCCGCGGGCACGGGGTCGCCGGGCCCGGCCGCACCGGACACGGGGTCACCGGCCCCGGGGTCGACCGCTCCGGGCACGTCGGACACCGGCGGCCCGGCCGCGCTGCCCCGTCGTCGTCCCGGTGCGGCGGGCGCGCCCGTGCCGCCCGGCGGCGAGGAGGTGCAGCGCCTGCGGGTGGTCGAGACGACCCTCGGTGAGGTCATGGCGCTGCTGCAGCGTCTGGCGCCCTGACCCGCCCGCCCCGCCCGGGCTCCCGGACGCGTCGTCAGCCGAAGTTCTCCACGTGCACGCGCCGCTCCGGCACCCCGGCGCCGAGCACGGTCCGCCGGACCATCGCGGTCCACCGGCCGGGACCGCACACGTACACCTCACGCACCGCGATGTCGGGGATCCGGGCGCGCAGCGCGGCGAGGTCGTCGGCCCGGCCCGCGTCGGCGCCCCACCACGACCCCGCCCCCCGGCGACGCCCGGGCGAGGCCACCACGTGCAGGTTCCGCTCCCGGGCGAGGCGGGTGAACTCCCGTGCGAACAGCGGCTCGCGGGTGAAGCGGTGCACCACCACGACGTCGGCGGACTCGTTGAGGAACTTCTCCGCCAGCGCACGCAACGGGGTCATCCCGACGCCCGCGCCGATCAGCGCGACCCGCGGGCTGGTCCGGGTGCGCGGGGTGAGCCGTCCGTAGGGGCCCTCGATGTAGACCCGGGTGCCCTGCCGCAGGTTCGGGACGGCGGCGCTGCCGTCGCCGAGCTGTTTGACGGTGATCCGCAGCGAGCGGGCCGTCGGCGGTGCCGACAGCGAGTACGGGTTGCCCGCGGGCCAGCCACGCCCGGACCGGAACCGCCAGACGAAGAACTGCCCGGCCGAGGCACCGAGCTCGCGCAGCCGGTCGCCGATCATGTGCACCGACACGCTGCCGTCGCCCTCGGGCAGCACCGCGGCGACGGTGATCCGGTGGCGGCGCGACCGGAGCACCGGGACCGCGACCCGCCAGACCACGACGGCGAGCACCGCGGCGGACCACAGCCCCCACCAGAACACCGTCCGCGACGGCGAGGTGGTGAACTCCCGCCCCGCCCACAGCTGGTGCGGCAGCGCGAGGAACACCCCGGCGTAGCCCCACAGGTGCAGCAGGTGCCACCACTCGTAGCGCAGCCGGGTGCGGATCCACCGCGCGCTGGTCACGACGACGAGCACCACCAGGACGGTGCCGAGCGAGGCCGCGACCATCCCGGGCCAGGTCCACGTCAGCTGCCAGAACCCGGCGGGGACGCGGCCCGCGCCGGTGGGGCCGTGCGCCCAGCTCGCGCAGCCGACGTGCGCCAGCATCCCGGCGAACGAGGCGATCCCGGTACCGCGGTGCAGCGCGATGAGGTGCCGCTGGCCGAACGCGTGCTCCAGCAGCGGGATCCGGGCGGCGAGCAGCACCTGCCCGAGCAGCAGCAGCGACGCCAGCAGCCCGCAGAGCCGTCCGGTCTCGGCGACGGCCCCGGTGCCGCCCCCCAACAGCCCGGTCGCGCCCCCGCCGTCGACCCACCAGGCGAGCACGAGCAGGACCGCGAGCGCGGCGAGGACGCCCGTGGCACGGCGGACCCGGCGGTCGGCGCGGGCGACGTCGCGCGCGGGGACCGGTGGGTCCGGCTTGAAGCGGCCACCGGGCACGCGCACTGTGGGGGCGAAGAGGGACGACACGGTGCCGTCATCCTCCCCGACCGCCGGGCGGCGCCGTCGCCGGGACCCGGTCCGGCGCACCGGGCCGACCGCCGGCCGCCACGACCGGGTGGCCGCCCGGGCCGTCCGGGGCCGGTCCGTGGGGCGGGGAGAAGGATCGTCGTCGATGTCCGACTCGTCCCTCACCCTGCTCGTGACCGTCCTCGCGGTCGTGCTGCCCGTCGTGCTCGCGGTCGTCGTCACCGTGTTCACCGTGCGGCGGATCCGGCGCGACCCCCGACGGCTGGGCAACGCCTACTGGCTGCTCGCCGCGGCGGTGAGCCTCGGGTGGGTGCTCGCGCTCGCCGGGTCGGGCGGCAACCCCGTGTTCGGTGCGCTCGTGCTCGCCGTGGTGCTGTCGCCGCTGATCACGGTCGTGTTCGCGGTGTTCTGCGTCCTCAACGGCGCGGTCATGCTGCGTCGGGAGCGCTTCTCGCTCGGCAACTCGCTGTCGCTGCTCACCGGCCTGGCGATCATCGGCCTGATCGTCGCGGTCTGGCCGGTGCTGGCGCTGCACTCGCTCGTGTTGCGCGCGCTGTGGCTGGCCTGCCTGCTCGCGGCTGCGTTCCTGGCGTTCCAGTTCGCTGCCTTCCTCGGCTATGCGCGCCTCTACCGGTGGCTGGTGCGCGACCGGCCCGCGGACTGGGTGGTCGTGCTCGGCTCCGGGCTGCACGGCAGCGAGGTGCCGCCGCTGCTGGCGTCGCGGATCGCGACCGGGATGGACGAGCTGACCCGCCGCGGGGCCGGACGGCTGGTGCTGTCCGGTGGCAAGGGTGACGACGAGCGGCTCGCCGAGGGCGAGGCGATGGCCCGCTGGGCCGCGGCGCACGGCGCCGACCCGGCGGTGCTGACCGCGGAGACCGACTCGCGGACCACCGAGGAGAACCTGCGGTTCAGCTCGGCACTGGTCGGCGACGGCCCCGGGGTCATCGTGACCAGCAACTACCACGCGTTCCGGGCGGCCCTGCTGGCCCGGCGGCTCGGCGTCGACGCCCAGGCCGTGGGGGCACCGACCGCCGGCTACTACTGGCCCAGCGCGGTGCTGCGCGAGTTCGTCGCGGTGCTGCGCGAGTACCGGGTGACGAACGCGGTGCTGCTGGCCCTCGTCGCCGTCCCGGTGCCGCTGGTGCTCGTGCTCGTCGGCAGCTGAGCCGGCTGGGCCCGGCTCACCCGCCCGCGGCCGCCGGGGACGGCGGCGGCAGCGGCGGGCACTGCCGGTCCGACCGGTCCCCGCCGGTGCGCTTCGGCAGCGCGCCGGTGAGCAGGTAGTCGGCGACCGTGTCGTCGGTGCACGCGATCCCCGACAGCGACGACGAGTGGGTGTGCCCGCCGACGCCCTCGACCAGCGACGAGCCGGGGAAGGTCCGCCGGGCCTGGAGTGCGCCCTCGTAGGGGGTGGCGCCGTCGTAGGTCTCGGAGATCAGCAGCGGGCCGGCCCGCAGCGTCCCGGCGACCTTCGGTGCGGGCCCGGGCTTCACCGGCCAGTCCCGGCACGGCGCGTTGTACCAGGCGTTGCCCCAGGTCTCGAACGGCGCCTTCCGGTCGGTGGCGGTGTTGTCGCGCTTCCAGGTGGCCCAGTCGTGCGGGAACGGGGCGTCGGTGCACTGGGTGGCGAGGTAGACGGCGTAGTTGTTGTCGTCGGTGGGCGAGCCCGCCTGGTCGTAGGCGGCCTTGAGCTTCGCCGCGTCCTTCTTCGTGCCGGCGACGAACGCGTCGGCGACGGAGGTGTACTCCCCCACGTTGTAGCCGGCGCGCAGGAAGATGTCGGTCCACTCCGAGGACCCGATCCGCCCGCCCAGCGGGGCCTTCCGGAACTCCGCGGCGAGGTCGTGGAAGCGCTTCTCGACGGCGTCGCCGGTGGTGCCGAGGTGGTAGGTGGCGTCGTTCTTGGCGACCCAGTCGAAGAAGGTCTCGATGTTGCGCTGGAACGCGACGTCCTGGTTCAGGTTGGCCCGGTACCACCAGTCACGGGGGTCGACGACACCGTCGAGGACCATCCGGCGGACCTTGTCCGGGAACATCGTGGCGTAGACCTGGCCGAGCATCGTGCCGTAGGAGAAGCCGTAGTAGTTGATCTGCGGTGCCCCCAGGGCCCGGCGGATCAGGTCCATGTCGCGGACGGTGTCCTCGGTGCGCAGGTGCGCGAGCAGGTCGCCGCCGGCCTTGCCGCACGCCTGGGCGTAGGCCTTGACCTTCGGCAGCCACGCCTCCTCGGCGCCGTTCTCCGGCCGGTAGTCGGGGCGGGCGTAACCGCCGTAGTCGGCGTCGCAGGTCAGGGCGGGACGGCTGGTGCCCACCCCGCGCGGGTCGAAGCCGATCCAGTCGTAGGCGGCGCCGGCGTTCTTCGGGACGGCGCCGCCGAGCCGGGACAGGCCCAGCCCGGGGCCGCCCGGGCCACCGGGGTTCACCAGCACGACGCCCTGGTACTGCGCCTGAGGCACGGTGTGCCGGATCCGCGACACCGCGATCTCGATCTTCTTGCCGGCGGGCTGCGCGTGGTCCAGCGGGACCGTCAGGAAGCCGCACTCGGCCGTGGCCTGCTGCAGCGACGGGCTCGTGCACGGACCCCACGTGATGCCCTGTCCCGGCGGCGGCGGCGGTGCGGGCGGTGCGGGCGCGGCCAGGGCCGGACCGGCCGTCCCGAGCGCCACCCCCACGGCGACGAGCAGCGTGATGATCGTCCTGCGCACCGGCTCCACCTCTCCGGGCGCACGCGCCCGCCCCCCGACCGAGAGGCAGACGTTGCCATTAGCAACGCTGTGTCCACAATCGCCACGCCCGACGGTGCCCCGAACGGACCAGCGCGGGTCGGGACGGGCTCAGCGGCGTCCCCCGCAGCCACCGACGAGGGCGCACGCCGCACACAGCGCGGACGGCGCCAGACCCTCGACGACGTCCGCGGCGGCCGCGGCCCCGCCGGCCGCGCGGGCGGTCGCCTTCTCCTCGGCGCAGCGGCGCGCGACCTCCTCCGACGAGGACACCCGCAGCACCGCCTCGCGCAGCGTCTCCGGGGTGACCGCGTCGGCGGGCAGGTGCTCGCCCACGCCGAGCGCGGCGATCCGGTCGGCGTTGCCGAACTGGTCCACCGCCTGCGGGACCGCGACCATCGGGACGCCGTGCCACAGCCCCTCGGTGCAGCCGCCCATCCCGGCGTGGGTGACGAACGCCGACGCGTGCGCCAGCACCGCCAGCTGCGGCACCCATTCCCGGACGGTGACGTCGTCGGGGACCTCGCCGAGGTCGGCCGGGGCGACGTGCGGGCCGGTGGCGAGCACGGTCTGCCAGCCGGTGCCGGTCATGGCGTCGATGCAGGCCCGCCAGAACTGCGGCCGGTCGGTGTAGGCCGAGCCGAGCGACACCAGCAGCAGCGGGGCCTTCGGCTTGGGCCACAGCCCCTGGTGCGAGCGGTCGCCGATGACCGGGCCGACGAAGGTGTAGCGGTCGCGGTCGACCCGGTCGAGCTCGGGCTGCATCGCCTCGGGGATCAGCGCCACCGAGCGGTCCGGGCGGCCGAGGAACTCCCGGCTCCCGACACCGGCGCCGACCTCGTCCAGCCAGGCGTCCAGCTCGCCGCGCCAGGCGAGCCCCTCGGGGGTCTCCAGGAACGCGAAGGCCTCGGCCATGTCGGTCTCGAAGCCGTCCCAGGCCACCATGTGCGGGGACAGCTCCACCCGCGGGATGCCCCGGACCCGGGAGAACGCGTGCCCGGCCCAGCCGCTGCCGTCGTAGCAGACGACGTCGGGGTGCTCGTACTGCAGCGCGTCGGCGATCTGGTCGTAGGCGGAGCGGGCCTCGGCGGAGAACAGCCGCATGGCCTCGATCCCGCCGTCGGGCCACTGCTCGCCCTTCGCCGGGTCGGGCAGATCGGTGCGGATCCGCAGCGGCGTCGCCCCCGTCGCGGCGACGGCCTCGGCGAACCGCTCCGGGACCGGGTAGGTGACACGGTGGCCGCGGGCGACCAGCTCGGCCATCACCGGCAGGTTCGGGTGGACGTGGCCGTGCGCGGCGGTGGTCGACATGAGGACGTGCACGACCAGAGTGTGCCTTGACCGGCCGGTCGCGCGCCGACGAGGATCACCGGAATGGCCCGGCTGCGCTGCGACGTCGTCGCCGACTCCCTCGGACTGGCCACCTCGGTCACGGTGCTGCTGCCCCAGCCGTCGCGGACCCGCATCGGCGCCGGGGTGCGCGACCTCGACGCCCCGCCACCGGTGCTCTACCTGCTGCACGGCCTGTCCGACGACGACACCGCCTGGACCCGCTACACCGCCGTCGAGCGGTACGCCGACGAGCTGGGTCTCGCCGTCGTCATGCCGCAGGTGCACCGCAGCTTCTACACCGACCAGGCCTACGGCGGCCGCTACCGCACCTGGGTGACCGAGGAGCTCCCGGCGCTGGTGGCACGGTTCTTCCGGGTGTCGGCCGACCCGGCGGAGACGTTCGTGGCGGGGCTGTCGATGGGCGGCTACGGCGCGCTGTCCTGGGCGCTGGCCGAGCCCGGCCGGTTCGCGGCCGCGGCGTCGCTGTCCGGGGCGCTCGACCTCGCCGCGCTGGCCGCGGGCCCGCCCCGCGAGGAGGACCCCCGGATCTGGGAGCGGATCCTCGACGGCGCCCCGGTGGCCGGCACCGAGGCGGACCTGTCCACCCTGCTCGCCCGGCTCGACCCGGCCGCGGCGCCCGCGCTGTACGTGTGCGCGGGGACCGAGGACCCGCTGCACCCGCAGTCGGTGCGCTTCGCCGAGCTGGCCCGGGCCGCCGGGGTGTCCGTGAGCACCGCGTTCGGCCCCGGCGAGCACGAGTGGGGCTACTGGGACGCCCGGATCCGCGACGTCCTGGACTGGCTGCCGCTGCCGCGCTGATCCGCCCCGGACCGGGCGCTGCACTCCCGTGGTCGGCGGCACGGTTCCGCGACGCTCGACGCTCGACGACCGGCACCCGCGTCGAGGAGCACGTTCGCGCCCTCCGCGGGGCGGGAACGTGCGCCTCGGTGTCAGCGGGGTGCGCGCACCAGGCGCACGGGCTCGCCCGACGCGGGGTGCAGGAGCAGGGCGTCGCCCTCGGTCTCGACGCGGACGGCCTCGGAGACCCAGCGCGCGACGGGCACGTTCTCGCAGCCGATCATCGTGCTGAGGCCCGCCGACGCCCGCAGGGTGCCGCCGTCGCCGAGGCTCCAGTCGCCGCTCTGGCCGTTGCAGCCGTCCGAGCCGGTCCAGGTGCCGTCCGCGGCGAACTCGGCGAACGCCCGGCCCTGCGCGGTGCCGTCGGCGGGCAACCAGCGGACGCCGGTGAGGTCGGCGGCCGTGGCCGCGCGCGGGCCGGCGGTCTGCGCACCGCCGACCGAGGCACCGCCGGTGCCGCATCCGGCCAGCAGGAGCGCGGTGAGGGCGGCGAGGGCAACCGTCCGGATCGTCACGCCCCAGGTGTACCGGATCGGGGTCCCCGACCGCTCCCGAGGCGCGGCGCCACGGGGCCGGATCAGCTCCCGGGCTCGTCGTCGCGGTGCGCGGCACCGATCTCGAAGGCGGGCAGGCAGACGGCCACGTACTCCGCCCCGTCGGGGCCGGGTGAGCTGTAGCGCACCCACTCCCCCGGCGCGGTGTGCACGGCCTGCCCGGCGGCGACGTCGAGCTCCCCGCCGTCGAACTCGACCCGCAGTGCGCCGCGCAGGACCAGGGTGTACTCGTCGAACTCCGGGGTCTGGCCGGGCTCGGCCCAGCCCGACGGGCTGCGCATGTGGGCGACCGAGACCCGGCCGTCGCCGGAGTTCACCCGCCCGACGTACTCGTCGATGGTCTTCGGCGGGGTCCCGGCGGCGGTGACCCGGCTGGCGTTCTCGATCAGCTTCGGCACGGCACCATCCTGCCGCCTCAGCGCTCGGCGGGCGGCCGGGGTGCGGGCAGCGCCGGTGCGGGGCGCCCGTCCACCGGCTCGGCGGGGAACGGTCCACCGTGCGCGGACAGGTCGATGCACACCGTCCGGGCGTGCGGCAGGACGAGCACCGTCTGGTCGGCACCGGGCCGCATCGGGTGCCGGTAGTGCGCGGCGACCCAGCTGCGGTTGCGCCAGTGCCCCTCGACCCGGACCACGCCGACCACCTCCCGTGGTGTCCCCGCGGGACGACCACGACGGTACCCCGCGCGGCCCGTCGACCGGGAATACCCTGGGGGGGTATATGCGCTGCAGCGGGCGTCCACGACGTCGGGAGGTAGACGATGCACGACGAGCCACGGGCGGCCTCCGCCCCGCAGGAGCACGGGACGCACCCCGGCGGCGCCCCCGGGACCCACGCCGGACACGACGGACACGGCGGCCGCGGCGGCCACACGGGACACGGGCATGCGGGCCACGCGGCGGTGTTCCGCGACCGGTTCGTCGTCGCGCTGGTGCTCGCCGTCCCCGTCGTCGGGTTCAGCGCGATGACCGGGATGCTGCTCGGGTACTCGCCCCCGGCGTGGTCGGCGTGGATCCCCCCGGTGCTCGGCACCGTGATCCTCTTCTGGCCGGGGTGGCCGTTCCTGTCCGGCGCCGTCGCCGAGATCCGGGCGCGCCGGCCCGGGATGATGCTGCTCATCGGCATGGCCGTGGGCGTCGCGTGGGTGGCGAGCATGCTGAGTTCGCTCGGCGTCGGCGGGCTGGACTTCTGGTGGGAGCTGGCGCTGCTGGTCGTGATCATGCTGCTCGGGCACTGGCTCGAGATGCGTGCGCTCGGGCAGGCGTCCGGGGCCCTCGACGCGCTGGCCGCGCTGCTGCCCGACACCGCCGAGCGGGTCGGCGCCGACGGCACGGTCGGCACGGTCGCACCGGCCGACCTGACCGTCGGCGACGTCGTGCTGGTCCGGTCGGGCGCCCGGGTGCCCGCCGACGGCACGGTCGTCGACGGTGCCGCCGAGGTGGACGAGTCGATGATCACCGGCGAGTCCCGGCCGGTCCCGCGCGGCACCGGCGACCGGGTGGTGGCGGGCACCGTCGCCACCGACTCGGCGCTGCGGGTCCGGGTCGACGCCGTCGGCGAGGACACGGCGCTGTCGGGCATCCGCCGCCTGGTGGAGAACGCGCAGGGTTCTCGCTCCCGGGCCCAGGCACTCGCCGACCGCGCGGCGGCGCTGCTGTTCTGGTTCGCCGCGGGTGCCGGGGTGGCGACCTTCGCCGCGTGGACGCTGCTCGGCGACACCGCGCAGGCGGTCACCCGCACCGTCACCGTGCTCGTCATCGCCTGCCCGCACGCGCTCGGGCTGGCGATCCCGCTGGTCATCGCGATCTCCACGGCCCGCGCGGCACGCTCCGGGGTACTGGTCACCGACCGGCTCGCGCTGGAGCGCACCCGCACCGTCGACACCGTGCTGTTCGACAAGACCGGCACGCTCACCACCGGCAGCCCGCGGGTCGTCGGGACCGCGGGCGCTGCGGACACCCTGGCCCTGGCCGCCGCCGTCGAGGTCGACAGCGAGCACCCGCTGGCCCGCGCCGTCGTCGCCGCGGCGGACGGGCGGGCCGTCCCGGCCGCACACGGGTTCCGCTCGCACACCGGACGCGGGGTGTCCGCCACCGTCGACGGGCGGCCGGTCGCCGTCGGGGGTCCGGCGCTGCTGCGCGAGCGTGGTCTCGAGGTGCCCGCCGAGCTGACCGGCGACGTGCACCGGTGGAGCGACGACGGCGCCACCGTGCTGTACGTGGTGGCCGGTGCGGACCCCGGCGAGGTGGTGGGCGCGCTCGCCCTCGCCGACGCGGTCCGCCCGGAGTCCCGGGCCGCGGTGGACACCCTGCACGCCCGCGGCGTACGGGTCGTGATGCTCACCGGTGACGCGCGCCCGGTGGCCGAGGCGGTCGCCCGCGACCTGGGCGTCGACGAGGTCGTCGCCGAGGTGCTGCCCGAGGGCAAGGACGAGGCGGTGGCCCGGCTCCAGGACCGCGGCGCGGTCGTCGCGATGGTCGGCGACGGCGTGAACGACGCCCCGGCGCTGGCCCGGGCCGACGTCGGGATCGCGATCGGCGCCGGCACCGACGTCGCGGTCGCCTCGGCCGGGGTGGTCCTGGCCTCGTCCGACCCGCGCGGGGTGCTGTCGGTGATCGCGCTGTCCCGCGCCGGGTACCGGAAGATGCTGCAGAACCTGTGGTGGGCGGCCGGCTACAACCTGGTCTCGGTGCCGCTCGCGGCCGGGGTGCTCGCACCGGTCGGGTTCGTGCTCCCGCCCGCGGTCGGCGCCCTGCTGATGAGCCTGTCCACGGTCGTCGTCGCGCTCAACGCGCAGCTGCTGCGCCGGGTGGAGCTGCGCCCGGACCGGCTGGTCAGCTGACCCGGGGTGGCGCCGTCGTCGCCCGGACCACCAGCCGGGTCGGGACCTCGACGTCGCCGGGGGCGTCGCCGCCCAGCGCGGCGAGCAGTGCCCGGGCGGCGAGCTCGCCCTGGCGGCGGACCGGCTGGGCGACCGTGGTGAGCTCGGCGACGGCGGCCGAGTCGTGGTCGTCGAACCCGACCACCGACACCTGGCCCGGCACCGCCACTCCGGCACGGCGCAGGGTGCGCAGCACGCCGACGGCGAGCTCGTCGGACATCGCGAACACCGCGGTCGGCATCACCGGGAGGGAGAGCAGCTCGGCGGCCGCGGCGTCGCCGTCGGCCACCCCGGCCCCGGGGGCGACGACCGGGCCGCGGGGCCGCCCGGCCTCGGCGTGCGCGTCGGCCCAGCCGTCGCGCCGGTCGGTGGTCGTGGCGCGGCCGTTGGCCTCGTCGGGGTCGAACGACACCAGCGCGACGCCGCGGTGGCCGAGCCCGAGCAGGTGCCGGACGGCGGTGCGGGCTCCGGCGCGGTCGTCGATGCCGATCCGCGGCCGTCCCGGCATGTCCCCGCCGAGCACGACGACCGGGATCCCCAGCGCGTCCAGCGCCGCGGCCTCGGTGGTGTCGATCGCCGAGGCGACGACGATCAGCCCGTCGGCGCGCCCGCGCACCGGCAGTGTCGCGAAGAAGTGCGCCCGCGCGTCCGGGTCGCCGAGGTTGTGGAGCTGGGTGACGTGCCCGGCCGCGGACAGCACGCCCTCCACCCCGGCGACGGCCTCGGCGAAGAACCAGCGGGTCGGGAAGCGGGCGAGCACGGCGACCGTCAGCGGCCGGACGGGGAGGGAGTAGCCGAGGGAGGCCGCCGCCCGGCGGACACGTTCGCGGGTGTCGTGCGAGACGGGGGTGCCCTCGCGCAGGGCGCGCGACACCGTCGCCGGGGAGACCCCGGCGAGCTCGGCGACCCGCCGGACACCCACCCGGCGTACGACCTCGCGCACCGGCTCGTCCGTCACGGGCGTCATCGTGCCCGCGCCTCGACAGCGGTTGCAACCGGATGAAACACTCTGCAACACCGCCCCGCCCCACGATCCGTACCCGGGAGCATCATGTCCGTGCACGAGCAGGACTGGTGGCGCAACGCCGTCGTCTACCAGGTCTACATCCGCAGCTTCGCCGACGGGAACGGCGACGGGACCGGTGACCTCGCCGGTCTGCGCAGCAGGCTCGACCATCTCGCCCGCCTGGGCGTCGACGCGATCTGGATCAACCCCTGGTACCCGTCGCCGCTGGCCGACGGCGGCTACGACGTGGCCGACTACCGCGCGATCAACCCCATGTTCGGCGACACCGCGCAGGCCGAGGCCCTGATCGCCGAGGCCCACGCGCGCGACATCCGGGTGCTGCTCGACATCGTCCCGAACCACCACTCCGACGAGCACGTGTGGTTCCGGCAGGCGCTGGCCGCGGGCCCCGGCTCGCCCGAGCGCGAGCGCTACCTGTTCCGCGACGGCCGCGGCGAGAACGGTGAGCTCCCGCCGAACAACTGGGAGTCGATGTTCGGCGGGCCCGCGTGGGAGCGGGTCGTGTCCTCCGACGGGACGCCGGAGCAGTGGTACCTGCACCTGTTCGACATCCGGCAGCCGGACGTGAACTGGGAGCACCCGGAGGTCCGTGCCGACTTCGAGGAGACCCTGCGCTTCTGGTTCGACCGGGGCGTGGACGGGTTCCGGGTCGACGTCGCGAACTCGATGGTGAAGGAGCCCGGGCTGCCCGACATCGTCGAGGGCGTCAACGACGCCCAGGACGGCGGCCACCCCTACCTCGACCGCGACGGCGTCCACGACATCTTCCGGTCGTGGCGCCGGATCGGCGACACCTACGACCCGCCGCGGGTGTTCGTCGCCGAGGCCTGGGTGCCGGATCCGCAGCGCCTGGCCCGCTACCTGCGCCCGGACGAGCTGCAGACCGCGTTCAGCTTCAACTTCCTCACCGCCGCCTGGCTGGCCGACGACCTGCGCGCCAACATCGACGACGCGATCGCCGAGAACACCCGGGTCGGCGCACCGGCGACCTGGGTGCTGTCCAACCACGACGTCTGCCGGCACCCGAGCCGACTGGCCCGCAAGCCCGAGGCCGGGCGCGGCTGGAACCTCGACGACGTGATCGCCCTGCCCGCCGACCCCGAGCTCGGCCTGCGCCGGGCCCGCGCGGCGACGCTGCTGATGCTCGCGCTGCCCGGTACCGCGTACCTATACCAGGGCGAGGAGCTCGGGCTGCCCGAGGTCGAGGACATCCCGACCGACCGGCTCGACGACCCGACCTGGGAGCTGTCCGGGCACACGCTGCGCGGCCGCGACGGCTGCCGCGTCCCGCTGCCCTGGTCCGCGGGCGAGCCCGGCTTCGGGTTCGGCCCGTCCGGGACGCCGTGGCTGCCGCAGCCGGAGGTGTTCGCCCGGCATGCGGCCGACGCACAGGAGGCCGACCCGGACTCGGTGCTGCACCTCTACCGGGACGCACTGGCGCTCCGCCGCGCGCACCCCGCACTCGGCGGCGGCGCGCTGACCTGGCAGGAGTCGCCGGAGGGCACGCTGGCCCTGGCCCGCACCTCGGACTCCGGCGACGGCGGCTTCACCTGCCTGGTGAACGTCTCCTCGGCGCCGGTGTCGCTGCCCGAGGACGCCGAGGTGATGCTGTCCAGCGGCCCGCTCACCGCCCGCGGCGAGGTCCCCGCCGACACCGCGGTGTGGCTGCGCCACTGACCGGCGCGCCCGTCCCGGACGCCCCCAGGGGAACTCTCGTGGCTTCTAGCGCCACGAGGGTTCCCCTCGGGGCAGTCCCCGGGGTCAGGCCACGATCGGCAGCCCGGCGAACCAGACCTCGCGCAGCGTGCGCTCGGTCCAGCGCCAGACCCGCCGTGCGGCGACCGGGTCGAGTGCGTGCGTGGCGACCCCGCCCGCCACGCCCGGCCCGGCCGGCCCCGCCTCCGCGAGCCCGGCGAAGTAGCGCCCGCTGATCCCCCCGACCAACGGCGACGCCGCTGCCAGCACGACCGTGGCGGCACCCTGCTCGGGGTCGGCCCCCGCCGGGCCGGGGTCGGCCGCGTTCACCGCGATCCCGTCGCCCGACCAGCGACGCGCGGCCTCGACCGCGTGCAGCAGCGCCGCGCTGCGGGACCGGGCGTGGGCGAGGTGGGCGTCGTAGCGCTCGTCGGAGAAGTGCGGGTCCTCCGGGTCGAACGCCGCGTCCCGGTGGGCCGCGGAGGTCACGGTGACCACCCGCGCCCCGTCGACCGCGGTGAGCGCCCAGTGCAGCCCCGAGGTGAGCGACGCCGGCCCGAGGTGGTTGACGGCCAGGTGCAGCTCCCAGTCGTCGACGGTGCGGGTCAGCGGGGCACCGGTGACGGCCGCGGCGTGCACGAGCATGTGCAGCGGACCGTCCCACAGGCGCACGAAGCGGGCGATGGAGCGCTGGTCGGACAGGTCGAGCTCGCCGACGGCGACACGCTCGTTGCCGGTGTCGGCGACGATGCCGTCGCGGGCGACGGCACCGGCCTCGGCGTCGCGCACGGCGAGGGTGACCTCGGCCCCGGCGGCGGCCAGTGCGCGGGCGGCAGCGAGGCCGACCCCGGTGGTCGCACCGGTGACGACGGCGCGCCGGCCGGTGAGGTCGACGCCGGCGAGCACGTCGGAGGCGGTGGTCCCGGCCGGTGCGGCCGGCAGGACGGCACGGGAGGTGCCGGTGGTGGACAGCGGACGGGATCGGTCGGTCGTGGAGCGGAACAGCATGGCGTGATCCCTTCTGAGCACCGGGTACGCGGTCGGTGACGTCGTCGTTGCGTCGCCGTGTCCCCGGGGACAAGTAAACGGAGGATCCTCCGTATGACTCCGGACTCTATCCGGAGCATCCTCCGGATCGCAAGACGTATCGTGGGATCGTCAGTCCCACCCGAGGAGGCACCGCCATGGGCACCAGCACACGTTCCGGCCTGCGTGCGGACGCCGCGCGCAACCGTGAGCTGCTGCTGGCCGCGGCCGTGCGCGCGTTCACCGCGGAGAGCCGTGGCGGCCCCGCCACGACCCTCGACGGCATCGCGAAGGACGCCGGAGTCGGCATCGGCACGCTCTACCGGCACTTCCCGAACCGGGACTCCCTGGTCGAGGCCGTGTACCGCAACGAGCTCGACCGGCTCTGCGCCGCCGCCGAACAGCTGCGCACCGAGCTGCCCGCGGACCGGGCACTGCGGGCCTGGATGGACCGCTTCGTCGACTACGTGATCACCAAGAAGCACCTCGCGGACTCGCTGCACGCTCTCGTGGCCTGCGGGCACAACCCGTTCGCGCAGAGCCGCGAGCGGATGGTCGAGGCGGTCCGCCTGCTCCAGAAGGCAGGCATCGCCGACGGCACCCTGCGCGACGACGTCGACGCCGCGGACGTGCTCGTCGGCACCAGCGGGATCTGCATGGCCGTCGCCGATCCGCAGGGCCGCGAGCAGGCCGGACGCCTGCTGGACCTGCTCGTCGACGGCCTGCGCCCGCGCTGAGCCCCGGCCCGGCCACCCCGGGTGATCGTCCGGACACGTAGGATCTCCTGCGGACGAGGGCCCCGGCCCGGACGAGCACGGAGGCATGATGGGTGAGCTGTTGCGCGGCGGAACAGGCGTCGCCCCCGCTCCCCCGGCCGACCTCGTCGCCGCCCCCGGCTACGGGGCGCGCCGGATGTACCAGGCCTACCTCGCCGCCTGGAGCCGCCACGTCGACCCGGTGCTGACCGGCCCGCAGTTCGCGGTGCTCTCGGCGATCCGTGCCTACCCGGAGTCCGACCAGAGCTCGCTGGCCGGCGCGGTCGCCCTGGACACCTCGACGATGGCCGACGTCTGCCGCCGGATGGAGCGCCGCGGACTGATCGAGCGCACCGAGTCCCCCCGCGACGCCCGGCGCAAGATCCTCTCCCTCACCGACGACGGCGCGGCCGCCCTCGTCGAGGTCACCCGCCGGACCCGGCGCCTGGACGCGGAGCTGCTCGCCGCGGTGCCCGAGGACCGGCGCTCGGAGATCGCCGGCCTGCTCAACACCCTCGGCGCACACTGGGAGGCCGTCGCGGAGCGGACGTCGTTGCCCGGCAACGACTGAGCCCCGGCCGCCCGGGTTACGTCCCGGTTTCCCTTCCGGGTCGTTCGCACGAAAACCTTGCGTATCCGGATAGTACGTGCTCGGATTACTTCTCGTGCGGGCCACGTCACAGGCCCGACGGACGCGAGGAGGTAGTCGTGGCACCCAGCCAGTCCCTGGAGATCACGGTCACGGGCGGCGGTCTCGGCGGACTGACCGCCGCACTGGCCCTGCGCCGTCAGGGCTTCCGGGCCACCGTGCTGGAGGCCGCGCCGCAGCTCGGCGAGGTCGGTGCCGGCATCCAGACCGCCCCCAACGCCAGCCGGATCCTGTTCGGCCTGGGGCTGCGCCGGTCGCTGGAGCGGATCCACACCGCCCCGCAGGACCAGGTGCGGCGCCGCTGGGCCGACGGCTCGATCATCGCCCAGCTCCCGCTCGGGCAGCAGGTCGTCGACACCTACGGCGCCCCGTACTGGCACTACCACCGCGCCGACCTGCACCGGATCCTGCTCGAGGCATGCCTCGACCCGGACGGCCCCGGCCCCGCGGTCACCGTGCACACCGACGCGAAGGTCGTCGAACTCGACCGCACCGACCCGGACCGCCCGGTCGCCGTCACCGCGCGCGGGCTGCGCGTCGCGGGCGACGTGCTGGTCGGCGCGGACGGCATCCGGTCCGGTGTCCGCGACCTCGCCGGGTTCGACGACACCCTCGTCTTCTCCGGCGAGATGGCCTACCGCGCCCTGATCCCCGGCGAGCTGATCGCCGCGGACCCTGCGACCCGGTTCCTGCTCGACCGCTACCACTCCACGATCTGGTACGGCCCCGGCAAGCACCTGGTGCACTACATGATCCGCCGCGGCGAGTACCTCAACGTCGTCGCGATCGTGCCCTGCACCGAGCAGGTCGAGCGCGACTGGAGCGCCCCGGCGACCGCCGAGGACCTCGTCGCCGACTTCGCCGACTGGGACGACCGCGTCCCGGCGATGCTGTCCAAGGCCAAGGACGACGTCTCGGTCTGGGCGCTGTACCGGCGCCGCCGCGACCCGGTCTGGCTCGACGGCCGGGTCGCCCTGCTCGGCGACGCCTGCCACGCGATGCTCCCCTACCAGGCCCAGGGCGCCTCCCAGGCGATGGAGGACGCCGCCGTGCTGGCCGAGGAGCTCGGCGCGGTCGGCCGCGGCGGGATCGACACCGCGCTCGCCCGCTACGTGCAGCGCCGTGCCAAGCACGCGGGTGTCGTGCAGGACGCCTCGCTGCAGAACATGGACTTCTACCACCTGCCCGACGGCCCCGAGCAGCGCGAACGCGACGAGAAGCTGCGCCGCTTCCAGGGCGAGTCCGACGTGTCCTACGACTGGCTGTGGCGGGGCTCCCCGCTGAACGACCCGGACGACGAGTCCGTCACCTACCCCTTCGCCCGATAGAGGAGCACCGACATGCGTACCGGAGACCAGGTCGTCCAGGACCTGCCCTGGCGCTGGGGCGTCCAGGGGAAGATCTTCCTCATCGGCGGCCTCGGCTACATGTTCGACGCCTGGGACGTCGCCCTCAACGGCTTCCTCACCCCGCTGCTCGGCGTCGAGTTCGACCTCTCGACCGGCCAGCGCGGCCTCGTCGCGACGGCCAACCTCATCGGCATGGCCGTCGGCGCCGTCGCGTTCGGCACGATCGCCGACCGGATGGGCCGCAAGCGGGTCTTCAGCATCACCCTGCTGATCTTCGCCCTGTTCTCGGTGCTCGGCGCCTTCTCCCCCAGCTGGGAGATCTTCCTGGCGCTGCGCTTCCTGGCCGGCATCGGGCTCGGCGGCTGCATCCCGGTCGACTACGCGATCGTCAGCGAGTTCTCACCCCGGCGCTACCGGGGCAAGGTGCTCGCCGCGATGGACGGCTGGTGGCCGGTCGGCACCACCCTCGCCGGGCTCTCGGCGACACTGCTCGTGCCGGTCGAGGGCAACTGGCGCTGGATGCTCGCGCTGATGGTGCTGCCCGCGCTGCTGCTGTTCTGGATCCGCCGCGGTGTCCCGGAGTCCCCGATCTACCTGGCCCGCACCGGCCGCGAGGCCGAGGCCCGCACCGTCATCGACGACATGGTCCGCCGCACCGGCGCCCCGGTGGAGCAGTACGCGATCACCGCCGCCGCACCGGAGCCGACCACCTCGCGCCGCCGCGGTCTCGGCGCCCTGGGCGAGCAGCTGAGGATGGTGTGGGCGTTCAACCCGCGCATCACCGGCGTCGCCTGGTCGCTGTTCATCACCGTCATGGTCGTCTACTACGCCGCGCTGTCCTGGATGCCGTCGATCCTGCGCGCCCAGGGCATGGGCGAGGTGGCCGCGTTCGCCTCCACCACCGTCATGAACGCGGTCGGCATCCTCGGTGTCATCACCTCGGTGCTGCTGGTCGAGGTCGTCGGCCGCAAGTGGGTCATCGGCGTCGCCGGTCCGTGCGCCGCACTGTCGCTGGTCGTGTTCTCGCTGGTCATGGGCTCGCCGACGGCGGCGGTCGCGATGATCGCGGTGTTCGGCTTCTTCGCCCTGGTCGTCATCCCGGTGATGTACGCCTACGTCTCCGAGCTCTACCCGACCGAGCTGCGGGCCTCGGGCTTCGGCTGGGCGTCGTCGTCGAGCCGGGCGGTCACCGGGTTCGTCCCGCTGATCTTCGGCAGCCTGCTGTGGCCGGTGCTCGGCCTGCCGCTGACCTTCACCCTGATGGCGCTGCTCGTGTTCGCCGCCGTGACCTTCATGGCCCTCGGCGCCCCCGAGACCCGGGGCCGCGAGCTGGACCGCATCACCGGCGACGAGGAGACGCTCGACGCGCCGGCGGTGGAGCGGGTGGAGAAGGCGTGAAGCCCGCCGCGTTCACCTACCACCGGGCGTCGTCGGTGCGCGGGGCGGTCGACCTGCTGACCGAGCTGGCCGACGACGAGCCCAAGCTGCTCGCCGGCGGGCAGAGCCTGGTCGCGATGATGAACTACCGGATGGCCCGTCCCGGGCACCTGATCGACCTCACCCACGTGCCGGGCCTGGCCGGCATCCACCACGCCGACGGGGCGCTGCGGATCGGCGCGCTCACCACCCACCGGGCCGTCGAACGGGCCGACCTCGGGCCGGACTTCGCGGTCCTGTCCGCCGCGATGCGCTGGGTCGGGCACCTGCCCATCCGCACCCGTGGCACCGTCGGCGGGTCGATCGCGCACGGCGACGCCACCGCCGAGTGGTGCCTGCTGGCCGTGCTGCTCGACGCCGTCGTCGTCGCCGAGGGGCCGGGCGGGCGCCGGGAGGTCCGGGCGCGGGAGTTCTTCCTCGGCCCGTTCACCACCGCCCTGGACCCCGACGAGGTGATGGTGGAGATCGTCTTCCCCCGTCCCGCGCCGCGGGCGGCGCTCACCGAGTACGCCGACCGCCGGGGCGACTTCGCCGTCGTCGCGGCGGGGGTGGACCTGGACACCGAGGAGGTCGTGCTCGGCGGGGTCGGCGCCGTCCCGGTGCTGGTGCCCGACGCCGGCACGCCGGACGAGGTCGCCGACGGTCTGGAGCTGCGCGACGAGGCCGGGATCCCCGCGGAGTACCGCCGCGGGCTGGTCCGCACCCTCGTCGCCCGGGCCCGGGAGGAGGCCGCCCGTGGCTGAGCCCGGATTCCGCCGCGACGGCAGCTGGGTCGGCGCGTCCGTCCCGCGCCGGGAGGACCCGCGGCTGCTCACCGGCCGCGGCCGCTTCGTCGACGACATCACCCTGCCCCGGATGCTGCACGCGGCGTTCGTGCGCAGCACCGAGGCGCACGCCCGGGTGGTCGACGTCGACCTGTCCGAGGTCCGGCGGGTGCCCGGCGTCGTCGCCGCGTTCGACGCCGCCGATCTCGCCCTGGGCGACATCACCGCGCTCCTCGACCGGCCGCTCGAGGAGTTCGTCCCCACCTCGATGCCCGTGCTGGCCGGCGACAAGGTCCGCTACGTCGGCGAGCCCCTGGCCGTCGTGATCGCCACCGACCCCTATGCCGCCGAGGACGGGGTGGAGGCCGCCGTCGTCGAGCTCGACCCGCTCGACCCGGTGGTGACCGAGACCGCCGCGCTGGCCGCGGCCGGTCCCCTGGTGCACGACGAGGCCCCCGGCAACGTGCTCGTCGACGTGTCGCTGTTCGCCACCGAGGGCATCGACGGCATCTTCGACGAGGCGCACACGGTGGTCACCGTGGAGGCCCGCACCGGGCGGCAGAACGCGCTGCCGCTGGAGACCCGCGGCGTCGTCGCCGACTGGGACGACCGCGACGAGCAGCTGGTGGTGCGCACCTGCACCCAGGTCCCGCACCAGGTCCGCACGGTCCTGGCCCGCTGCGCCGGGCTCGACGAGAAGCAGGTCCGGGTCGTCGTGCCGGACATGGGCGGCGGGTTCGGGCAGAAGTGCGTCGTCGGCCGGGAGGAGATCGCCGCCGCGGCCGCCGCGCGGCGCCTCCGCCGTCCGGTGAAGTGGATCGAGGACCGGCGCGAGGCGCTGACCGCGAGCTTCCTGGCCCGCGAGCAGCACTACACTGCCCGCGCCGCGTTCACCGCCGACGGGGAGATCCTCGCCCTGGAGTCCGACGTCGTCTGCGACATGGGCGCCTACTCCTGCTACCCGTTCACGGCCGGGATCGAGCCGCTGATGGCCTCGGCGGAGACGCCCGGCGTCTACCGGGTCCCCGCCTACCGGGTGCGCGGGCGCGCGGTCACCACGAACAAGGCGCCGACCGCGCCGTACCGCGGGGTGTCCCGGCCGCAGTACGTGATGGTGATGGAGCGGCTGATGGAGCGCGCCGCCCGCGAGCTCGGGCTCGACGCGCTGGACGTCCGCCGGCGCAACCTGATCACCGAGTTCCCCTACCGCGGGGTCAACGCCATCACCTACGACCCGGGCTCCTACCGGGAGTCCCTCGACCTGTGCGAGCAGGTGCTGCGCGACGAGGGCTGGCCCGGGCGCACCCTGCCCGACGGCCGGGTGCTGGGCATCGGCTACTCCTGCTTCTCCGAGCGCACCGGCTACGGCTCCGGCGCGTTCGCGGCGCGGAGGATGCAGGTCGTCCCCGGGTTCGACCTGTCCCAGATCACGATGGACCTCGACGGCACGGTCACCGTCACCACCGGCACGCTGTCGCACGGCCAGAGCCACGAGACGACCTTCGCCCAGATCGTCGCCGACCGGCTCGGCCTGCCCTACGACAAGGTCAAGATCGTCCAGGGCGACACCGACCGGATCACCTACGGCTGGGGCTCGTTCGCGTCCCGCTCGGTGACGATCGGCGGGTCCGCGGCGGCCGCGGCGGCGGTGAAGCTGGGCGACCAGCTGCGCGCGCTGGCCGCCCACCTGGCCGACGCCGACGTGGACTCGGCCGAGCTCGACGGCCGCGGCGGGGTGCGCGCCGGGGACCGCACGTTCTCCTACGCCGAGCTGGCCGACGTCGCCTACCTGCGCGCGCACCTGCTGCCCAAGGAGGTCGGGCCGGGCCTGACCGCGACGGCGAGCTTCGACGTCGGCGGCGACGGCACGTTCTCCAACGCCACCCACGGCTGCGTCGTCGCGCTCGACCCGGGCACCGGCGGCGTGGAGATCCTGCGCTACGTCTGCGTCGAGGACTGCGGCGTCGCCATCCACCCGCGCGTCGTCGAGGGGCAGGCCCGCGGCTGCATCGCCCAGGGCATCGCCGGGGCGCTGTTCGAGCAGGTCGTCTACGACGAGCTCGGCCAGCCGCTCGCGCCGAGCTTCATGGAGTACAAGGTCCCGACCGCCGCCGAGATCCCGGACGTGCGGATCGAGCACCTCGAGACGCCGTGCGCGTTCACCGCCGACGGCGCGAAGGGTGCGGGAGAGGGCGGGACCATCGGCGCGCCCGCGGCCGTGCTCAACGCCGTCAACGACGCGCTGCGCCCCACCGGCGTCGAGCTGGACTCCACCCCACTGTCGCGCGCGGACCTGTTCGCCGCGCTGAACCGGGAGGCACCGTGACCGACATCCAGCTGGTCGAGCTGACCGTCAACGGGGAGCGTCACGAGCTGGCGATCCCACCGCGCCGCACGCTGGCCGACGTGCTCCGCCACGACCTGGGGCTGACCGGCACCCACGTCGGCTGCGAGCACGGCATCTGCGGGGCGTGCACCGTGCTCGTCGACGACGCGCCCGCCCGCGCCTGCCTGCTGTTCGCCGTGCAGGTGGAGAACGCCGCGATCCGCACGGTCGAGTCGCTGTCCGGGCCCGACGGCGGGCTGTCGGACCTGCAGCAGTGCTTCGGCGAGCACCACGGGCTGCAGTGCGGGTTCTGCACACCCGGGTTCCTGATGCTGGCCGAGGGCTACCTCGCCGAGGAGCCCGACGCGAGCCGCGAGGAGATCCGCGAGGTCGTGGCGTCGAACCTGTGCCGGTGCACCGGCTACCAGACCATCGTCGACGCCGTGGAGGACTGCGCGGGCCGCCGCCGCGCCGCGCTGCAGTCCGCACTGGACTCCGCCCCGCAGCACGCGACACAGTCCGCACCGCAGTCCGCACCGCAGTCCGCACTGGACGGAGCATCCGCATGAGCCCGCACCCCACCGGTCTGCACGGGGCCGGTACCGACGCGACCTACGCGACCGCCGGGTTCGGCGCCGCCGCCCGGCGCGGGACCCGGCCCGCGGTCGTCGTCGTGGACCTGACGGTCGGGTTCACCGACCCCGCGCTGCCCACCGGCAGCGAGCTGTCCGAGGTCGTCGCGGCGACCTCGACGCTGGTCGAGGCGGCCCGCACGCTCGGCGCGCCGGTGGTGTGGACGACGATCGCCTACACCCCCGCCGAGCTCGACACCCTGCCCTGGCTGGTGAAGGCACCCGGGATGCGCTCGCTGGTCGAGGGCTCGGCCGCCGTCGGCTTCGACCCCCGGCTCGACGTCCGCGGCACCGACCACACGCTCACCAAGAAGGGCGCGTCGGCGTTCTTCGACACCGGGCTCGCGACCCTGCTGCGGTCGTCCGGTGTGGACACCGTGCTCGTGTGCGGGGCCACCACCTCGGGCTGCGTCCGCGCGAGCGCCGTCGACGCCGTCCAGTCCGGGTTCGGTGTGCTGGTGCCGCGGGACTGCGTCGGCGACCGCGCGGCCGGGCCGCACGAGGCGAACCTGTTCGACATCCACGCGAAGTACGGCGACGTGCTCGGTCTCGACGACGCGCTCGCCTACCTGAAGGGACTCCTGTGACCGTCACGTCCACCCTGGTCCGGCAGGTCCGCCAGGACGCGCTCGCCGACCTCGCCGACGTCCCCGCCGTGTCCCGCTGGGTCCGCCGCGGCGACCTGGCGCTGCACGCCCTCGACTACGGCGGCGACGGCGCCCCCGTCCTGGTCCTGCCCGGCATCACCAGCCCGGCGGTGACGATGGACTTCGTCGCCCGCGAGCTCGTCGACCTGTGCCGCCCGGTGGTGCTCGACGTCCGCGGCCGCGGGCTGTCCGGCAGCGGCACCTCGTGGACCCTCGACGACTACGCCGGCGACGTCCTGGCGGTGCTCGACGCGCTGGAGCTCGGCCCCGACACCATCCTGTTCGGGCACTCGATGGGCGCCCGGATCGCCGCCGTCGCCGCGACGCGCCGGCCCGTCGGCGGCGCCGTGCTCGTCGATCCGCCGCTGTCCGGCCCCGGCCGCGCGCCGTACCCGACGACGCTGGAGGCGTTCCTGGGCCAGCTGCACGAGGCGCAGCGCGGCACCGACGCCGACGGGGTCGCCCGGTCCTGGCCGCGCTGGCCACGCCGCGAGCAGGAGCTGCGCGCGCGCTGGCTGTCCTCCTGCGACGAGGCCGCGATCGCCGCGACGCACGCCGGGTTCGAGTCCGAGGACTTCTTCGACGCGTGGCCGCACGTCCCGGCGCCGGTGACCCTGCTGTACGGCGCGGACTCCCCCGTCGTGCCCGCGTCCGGGGTCGCCGAGATCGCCGCCGCCCGGCCCGACGCCCGGCTCGTCGCCGTCCCGGACGCCGGGCACATGGTGTTCTGGGACAACCCGGCCGAGGCGCTGGGGCTGCTGCGCGGGGCGCTGGGCGGCCCGGACCGGGGCTGACCCGCTCCGGGGCCGGCCGGACCCGTCCGACGCCCCGGGCCGGAGCGGCGGGGCGGATCGGACGGGCCTACCGTCGCGGTGTGCAACCGTGTCCGCGCCCGACCGCCTCCCTGCTGCGGGCGGCCACCGTGCTGGTGGCCGCCCTGCTCCTCGCCGGCTGCTCCGCCGACCGCCCCGCCGCCTCGTCGGCGCAGGACACCGAGCGCTGGCCGGGACAGACCGCCTCGGAGCGGGTCGGCGCCCCGGGGCTGGAGGCGCTGCGGACCAAGTTCCGCTTCTACGCCCAGGACCCCTGCTGGTCGAGCGACCCGGCGACGGTCTTCCCGCGCTGCGGCCGGTTCACCACCGAGATCCGCAACGCCCTGCCCCAGGTCCGCCAGGACGCACCGGCCGCGGCCGCGCAGGCCGACCTCGTCGGGAAGGCGCTCGACGACTTCGCCGCGAAGGGCTGCCAGGCCGACCCGGGCACCCTCGCCGAGGGCGACGCCGCCGTCTGCGGCCCGGCCTTCCGCGCGGTCCAGGAGACCGCCCAGGGCATGGCGACGGCCGCCGGCGCCGGGACCTGAGGACCCTGCCCCCGTCCATGATCACCGGTTGTGGAGCCAGGAGTGTGCTCGACGACCTCCGCGCTCCACAACCGGTGATCATGAACGGGGTGGAACCGCGCCGACCGGCGGCCCGCACCGCGCCGACGGATGCGCCTGCCGACGGAGCTCGCTGCCGACGGAGCGTGCCCGACGGAGCGCAGCCGGCCCGTCGGAGCGCAGTTCGCCCGTCGGAGCGCGCCGTCACCCCGCGGCGGCCCCGGCGAGGAACGCGTCGAGCTCCGCCCGGGTCGGCGCGGTGGCCGGCCCGTACCGGGTGACCGCGAGCGCCGCGGCCGCGCCGGCCCGCGCGACCGCCTCGGACCATGCCGTGCCGCGCAGCAGCTCCGCGGCCAGGACCCCGCAGTGGGCGTCCCCGGCCCCGTTGGTGTCGACGGCGTCGACCACCGGCGCCGGGACGGCCTCCACCGCCCCGTCGCGGACGACCACGCAGCCGGCGGCACCGTCGCGGACGACCACGGCCGCGTCGTCGCGCAACCGCCGGGCCAGGGCCCCGGCGGCACGCGCCGCGGTCGGCTCCCCGGTGAGCAGCCGCGCCTCCCGCGCGTTGGTGCTCAGCACCCCGGTGGCGGCGAGCATCCGCTCCCACAGCGCGTCCGGCACGTCCGTGACCAGGGGCCCCGGATCGAGCAGGACCGTCGCCGACGACTCCTCGGCCGCGGCGACCAGCGACGCGGCCTTGTCCGGGACGAGCAGGCTGTAGCCGGAGACGTAGAGCACGTCGTCGGCGGTGGTCGACGGGAGCCCGGCGGGCGGCGCGGTCTCGACCCCGCTGCCGGTGACGAAGGTCCGTTCCCCGGACGGGTCGACCAGGGTCACGCAGACGCCGGTGTCGCCGCCGGGATCGGGCGGCGCGGTCGCCGTGACGCCCTCCGCGGCCAGCGCGGCCCGCACGAGGTCACCGTGCGGACCGGTGCCGTGCCCGCCGGCGTAGAGGACCTCGGCCCCGGCCCGAGCGGCCGCGGCGAGGACGTTGAACCCGCCGCCGGGCAGCATCGTCGTGCCGGTGGCGAGCACGTCCCCGCCGGGCGGGGGCAGCGCGGGCACCCGCATGACCAGGTCGACCAGGACCTGTCCGGAGTGGACGAGCCTGCCGGTCACCGCTGCTCCCGGGCCCCGCCCAGCGCGGCGTACACCCCGGCGGCGACGACGAAGGTGATCACCCAGGCCAGCCCGTTCTCGCCGAACCAGGTGCCGGCCAGCGGCCCGGTGAACCACGGCTGCGCCGACGGCCCGACGGTGGCGAACAGGTAGCCGACGACGATCGCCAGCGCCCAGGCCGCCGTCGCCCGCGGCTCGATCCCGCCGCGGTACCAGTAGCCGCTGCCGCGCGAGGTGTCCATCAGGGCCACCGGGTCGTAGTGGCGGCGACGCAGCATGTCGACGGCGAACACCCCGACCCAGGCGGTGATCGGGACGGCGAGGGCGCTGATGAAGGCGATGAACGGCGGGTAGAACCCGTCGGCGATCAGCATGAAGTAGATCGCGCCGGCGAAGGTCACCAGCACGTCGACGACGACGGCGTACACCCGCGGCAGCCGCACGCCCAGGGTCAGGGTGGTCAGCCCGGCCGAGTAGACCGACAGGTGGTTGGACAGCAGCAGCCCGCCGAACGCGGCGACCAGGTACGGGATCGCCATCCACGCGGGGAGCAGGTCGCGGATCGCGGCGACCGGGTCGTCCGCGGTGGCCAGGGTCGGGTCCCCGGCGGCGAGCAGGCTGCCCAGCGAGATCAGCAGGACCAGCGGGATGCCCGCGCCGGCCGCGGCCGAGGCGACCAGCGACCCGGCGCGCACCGACGGGGACTGGTAGCGGGACATGTCGGCCGAGGCGTTGGCCCAGCCGATGCCGGTCCCGGCGGCGATCACCCCGACCGCGGCGACGACCGCACCCGACGGCGCGGGGGCCGCCGCGGCGACCGCGGCCCAGTCGACGGTGGCGACCAGGAACCCGCCGACGACGATGTTCAGCGCACCGAACACCCAGGTCGCCCAGCGCTGCACCGCCACGAGCACCGCGTGCCCCAGCCCGGCGACGAGCACCGTGCACAGCACGAACACCGCGATGCAGGCGATCGTGATCACCGGGTGGTCCTTCGCCGACGGGCTGGTGCCCGCGACGATCGTGACCAGCGACAGCAACGCGAACGCGGCCGTGGTGGTGTTCACCGTCTCCCAGCCCAGCCGCGACAGCAGCGACACCAGGGTCGGTCCGATGTTGCCGCGGGCGCCGAACACCGCGCGCGACAGGGTCAGGCCGGGCGCCCCGCCGCGCCGACCGGCGATCGACACCGCGCCGACGATCGCGAACGACCCGACGCTGCCGAGCACCGCGGCGAGCACGGCCTGGGTGATGTTCAGCCCGGACGCGACCAGGGTCGCGCCGAGCGGGAGGCCGAGGATGGAGATGTTCGCGGCGAACCAGACCCAGAAGAGCTGGCCGGGCCGGCCGTGGCGCTCGGCGACGGGGACCGGTTCGATGCCCCGGGTCTCGAGGGCGCCGCCCTCGGCGGTGGTACCGGTGTCGGTGGTGCTGGTGGCCATGGCGGCCTCCGTTCAGGAGGTGGACCGGAGGTGGAGCAGTCCCTCGACCACGTCGTCGAGGGGGTCGAGCAGGGGTGCGTTGACCCGGCGGACGGTGCCCACGAGGTCGGCGGGCAGTGCGGCGGCGCCGTGCACCGCCCCGAGGACCGCGCCGCAGATCGCGGCGACGGTGTCGGTGTCACCACCCAGCGAGGCGGCGGTGACCAGCGCGGCCCGCGGGTCGTCGCCGAGGGCGGCGGCGAGCCCGAGGGCGGCGACGACGGACTCGGTCGCGGTGACCGAGGTGCCGACGACGCCGACAAGGGTGTCGGCGAGCGCGGCCCGGCCGAGCCCGGGCAGGACCCGGAACGCGACGTCGAGGCGGGCGGCGACGTCGGCGCCGGCCGCCCAGCCGCCGCGTCGCGCACCGGCCCGGGCGGCGTCGAGCGCGGCGTCCAGCGCGGCAGGGAGCCCCGCGCCGGACACCCCGGCCGACACCGCGGCGGCCACCGCGGCGGCGGCCGCGATCCCGGGTGCGGTGTGGTGGGTGACGACCGCCGACTCGACGACGGCGTCGAGGAGCCGCGGGCCGGCGTACGCGATGCCGACGGGCGCGACACGCATCGCGGCGCCGTTGGTGACGCCGTCGCGGCCGGCGATCTCGGGGGGCTCGCCGTCCGCGAGCCGGGTCAGGGCCCGGCGGGTGGAGGGGCCGAGCAGGTCCAGCGACCCGCGCCGGATCATGTCCTGCTCCCACTTCTCCAGGGAGGAGGCGAACACCCGGGGCGGGACCCGGCCGTCGTGGTCGAGCAGGATCCGGGCGAGCAGCAGCGCCTGCTCGGTGTCGTCGGTGACGGTGCCGGCGGGGAGCTTCGGGGCGATCGGCTGGTCGTCGGCGCCGTCGAGGAGCCGGTCGACGACGCCGTAGCGCTCGGCGATCGCCGACCGGGACAGCGACTGGGTGGGCATGCCGAGCGCGTCGCCGACGGCCAGGCCGAGCAGCGCGCCGAGCGCGCGGTCGCGGGCCGGGTTCACCGCCCGCCGCCGAACTCGAGGTGGAACCGGAAGCGCTGCGGGTCCAGGAGGCTGACCACGTGCTCGACGAGCCCGCCGGTCGCGTCCCGGGTGACCCGCACGGCCTGCAGGAACGGCTCGCCGGGGGCGCGTTCGAGGGTGGCGGCGTCCGCGGCGCCGAGCGGGGCCACCGAGATCCACTGCTCCCCCCCGACGCCGGTCAGCCCGGTGGCGGCGAGGGTGGCGGTGATCGAGCCGTCGACCAGCCCGGTCGCGGGCAGCTGCGCCAGCGCGCCGGTCGCGGGCAGCGACGCCGTCTCCAGCGACACCGGAACGGTCCCGGCGCGGCGCAGCCGGCGCACGGTGACCAGCGGCCCCTCGTACCCGGTGGGGCCGGGGTCGCCGCCGGGCGAGATGCCGAGCAGCTCGGTGCTCACGGCCGCGCCGGACGCGGCGAGCGCCTGCGCCCAGCCGAGCCGCTGGTCCAGCGGGGACCCGTCGAAGGTCACGAACGACCCGACGCCGGTCTCGGTGGTGATCAGGTCGCGACGGGCCAGCTCGGCCAGTGCGCTGCGGACGGTGCCGCGGGAGACGGCGTAGGTGCGGGCGAGCTGGTTCTCCCCCGGGAGCTGCTCGCCGTGCGGCAACCGGCCGGAGCGGATCCGCCCGGCGAGGTCCTCGACGAGGCGCGCCCTCTTGGAGCGCCCACCCTGTTCAGACATGTACAAACATGTACAGCACAGGGTCGGCCGCGTCCACCCCCCGTCCCGGACGCCCGGCGCCCCGTGATCCAGCTGCGCGGAGCCGGGCGCATCCTCCGGGGACCCCGCACTCCTCGGAGGAGGACCACGTGGACACCCGGCCCGCGGACACGACGACGACCCGCGTGCCGGCGCGGCACGCGGGTCCCGGTCGTACGGCCTCAGCCGGCGAGCAGCGCCCCCGCCCCGGGCACCCGTGGCTCCAGCCCGAGCCCGGTGAGGATGCGGTGCGTGGTCGCGGTGGCGGCGGACAGGACCGGGATGCCGGCCTCGTCCTGCACCGCCTCGATCGACGGCAGCGACGGCATCTGCACGCACGCGCTGAGCACCAGCGCGTCGGCGCCGGTCAGGTCCAGCCTGCGCCAGTGCTCGCGCAGGTCGGCCGGATCGAGCCGGGCGACGGCGAGGTTGTCGGGCACCTGCAGCGACAGCGAGTCGACGACCTCGACCCCCGCGTCCTCGATGTAGTCCACGACCGCCTTCGTCAGCGGCTCCATGTACGGGGTGATGATCGCGACCCGCGTCGCACCGAGCGCGGCGATCCCCGACAGCAGCGCTCCGGCGCTGGAGACGACGGGGGCGTCGGAGCCCTCCGCCCGCAGCGCGGCGGTGATGTCGTCCTCGGCGGTGCAGTGGTAGCCGGGGCCCTGCGCCATGATCGCGACCAGGCAGGCCGTCGCGACGACGTCCGGCCGGGCGTCGGCCAGCTCGGCCGCGGCCCGCTGGGCCTGGGCGTTCATCGCGCGCAGCTGCTCGGGGGTCACGTGCTGCATCCGGGCCCGCGCCGCGTGGAAGACGAACCGGTCCTCGGGCAGCACGTCCTCCCGGGCGCGCAGCATCCGCGGGAGCTCGGTCTCCATCGTCAGGTTGGAGCTCGGCACGATCATGCCCACGTGATGGTCGCGGGGGCGGTCTCCGCTCATCGGCGGTTCACCGGCCTCATCTCGGGCACGGTCAGCTCGCCGGCGTCGACGATCAGCTCGTCGTCGAGGAACAGGGAGTTGCCGCGCATCGGGATGTCGAAGTGACAGGCGGTGTCGTTCGGGCCGCCGAGCTCGTTGTTCGGGCCGATGGAGAACATGACGTTGCCGTAGAAGCTGCGCAGCTCCATGCCCATGCCGCCGCCGAACTGGGTCAGGCCGTGCCAGTGGGCGCGCTCGTCGAGGCCCCAGCCGACGTGGCTCATGCCGTAGCCGCGCGGGTCGTCGAAGGACTCGATGTAGGAGCGGAGCAGGTCCGCGTCGAGACCGGAGGAGCCGGCGCCGCCGCGGATGTCGCGGATGAAGCCCTGCTCGATGGTGATCTCCACCGGGGTCTGCACGTAGGTGTTGAACGGCAGCAGCACGTCCCCGGGGGCGAGGACGATCTTCCCGTCGACACCGTCGTCGGAACCGCCGGTGAACACGAACGCCGCGGGCCAGTGGTCCCAGCGACCGGGGGTGTCGGTGTAGCCGTACTCGCTCAGCGTCGGGTACATGCCGAGCTGGTAGGTCACGTCGGTGCCGTGCGGGCTGGTGATCCGCATGGTCGAGGCCTTGGCCAGCAGCTCCGCGCCGGTCTCGACGCGCTCGCGCAGCTCGGTGGTCGGCATCAGCCGGGCCAGCAGCTCGGGCGGCTCCACCGCGGTGAGGATGCGGGTGCCCGCGTCCTGGATGGCGAACTGCTCGGCGCTGAACAGCAGGAACGTGCAGTCCACGACCATGTCCGCGGCCTTGAGGGCGTCCACGGCCAGGGGGATGTTCCCCAGGCCGGAGTCGCCGACCGCCCAGGCGCCGCCCGCGCTCGCCGGCGACGGCAGCCGCATGTGGTAGCCGGTCGCGCCCAGCTTCTGGATCGCCCAGAGGAACGCGTCGGCGTACTCGGTCCGTTCCGCGCCCCGGGTGAGCACGACGACCGTCTCCCCCTCGTGCACGCCCGACAGCGTCAGCTGCTGCAGGCAGATGTCGTTGAACAGGTTCTGGTCCATCGCGCCCCTCCGTGTCTCGTTCTATTAATCCGAGCACGTACTATCCGGATACGCAAGACCTTCGGGCGAGCGGAAACGGCACCGTCACACGGGGCGGATCAGCCGGGGGCGCCGTCGCAGACGGACTTCAGCGACCGCCCGAGGGCGTTGCGGTGGACCTCGTCGAGCCCCTGCGCCTGCTCGACCGCGGCCTGGGCCAGGGTCGACGGGCACTCCTCGTTCGCCCGTGCCGGTCCGGCCAGCTTCAGGGCGGCCACGAGCTCGTCGCCGATCCGGTCGAGCCGCGGCCGCACCCGGGCCAGCTCGGGCCGCTGCGCCGGACGCGTGTCGGGCCGGTCGGTCCACTGCCGGATCAGGTCGTTCTGCACCTGGGTGCTCGCCGCGATCTGGTCGGCGACGATCCGGGCCGTCCAGTCGGGGTCGACGCCGTCGCGGGTCGCGTCCGCCCGCGCCTGCGCGACGACGGCCGCCTCCCGCGCCGGGTCGGTGACGGCCGCCCCGGTCCCGAACTTCGCCGCGGCGACCTGGTCGGAGACCTGGGCGCGCTGCGCGGACAGCTGCACGACTCGGATGAGCCCGTCGGCCGGGGACGCGCCGGGCGGCCCCTCGGTCAGCGGGAGGGGCTGGTCGCCGCACCCGGCCAGCAGTCCCAGGACCAGGAGCGACCCGGCCAGTGCGGTACCGCGTGTGCCGATCACAGCGGCGAGCCTACGACCGCAGCGGTCGCGCCCCACCGCCGCCTGCGGCGATGCTGGCGGGCGTGGACACCGCGGTCATCCTGGAAGTGGCGCTGAACGGCACGACGACGCGGGAGCGCAACCCGCGCGTGCCCCGCACCCCGGCGGAGGTGGCCGACCAGGCCGTCGACGTGCTCGACGCGGGCGCGGCGATCGTGCACCACCACAACGACGAGCCGATGTTCACCGTCGACGGGGTGCACGCCGTCGAGCCGTACCTGGCGGCCTGGGACCCGGTCCTGGCCGCGCACCCCGACGCACTGCTCTACCCGACGATGGCGGCCGGGGCCCGCGACATCCCGGTGACCCGGCGGTGGGCGCACGTCGAGGAGCTGGGCCGGCGCGGACACATGACACTGGTCGACCCCGGCTCGGTCAACGTCGGCCTGCTCGACGACGGCACCTGCCCGGACGCGGCGGCGCCGGAGCCGTACCAGAACTCCTTCGCCGACACCGAGTACATGTTCGCCCGCACCGCCGAGCTGGGCGCCGCCCCGAGCATCTCGATCTTCGAGCCGGGGTTCCTGCGCACCACGCTGACCCTGCACCGGCACGGGAGGGTCCCGCCGGGGGCGATCGTGAAGCTGTACTTCGCCGACCGGCTGCAGTTCGGGCTGCCGCCGACGCCCGCCGCGCTGGAGGCCTACCTGGAACTGCTGGAGCCCTCGGGCCTGCCGTGGTCGGTGGCCGTGTTGGGCGGTGACGTCGTCGCCTCCGGGCTGGCCGAGCTGGCGGTGCGCCGCGGCGGGCACCTGCGGGTCGGCCTGGAGGACTTCGACGACGGCCGGGGCACGGCGCCGTCGAACCGGGAGCTGCTCGACGGTGCCCTGCGGGTGCTGGACCGGGTGGGCGCGACACCGGCCTCCCCCGCGGCCGCCCGCGACATTCTCGGAATCCGGCCGCGCGGGTGATCCTTTCGCCGTGACACACCGCGGGGGTGCGTTTCCGGTCGACCCGGGCACGCACCCCCGCGGAGAATTCGACGACGCCGGCCGTCACCCGGTCCGCGGATGTCCGCGGCCGGGTCCGGCCGGCCCGGTCAGAACCAGGCTTTCCGCCCGCCCACCGGCCGTCCGATCGCTCCCAGGATCAGCAGGACCACACCGACGATGACCAGCAGACCACCGAGGTAGTAGAGAATGGAGATGCTGGTGAAATACCCCACCAGCAGCAGGATCAGACCGAGAATGATCATTTCGTGTCCCTCCCAGGAATGTGAGGAGAAAGTACTCACGTCCGGGGGACGCCGCAGCGCGGGAATCGATTCCGATGTTCGAGTCGTGACCTGCCGTGCGCCGGACGGTGCGCGGGGACCGTCACACGCCGGAACGGTTCGGTCCGCCACCGGAGGGGAACACGGCTCTCGCACCCGAGCGCGAGGAGGACCACATGGGCCGCACCGTGGCCGACCAGATGATCGAGCTGCTGCACCAGGCCGGCGTCGAACGGATCTACGGCCTGGTCGGTGACAGCCTCAACCCGATCGCGGACGCGATCCGCCGCGACGGCCGCATCCGGTGGGTGCACGTGCACAACGAGGAGGCCGCCGCGCTCGCGGCCGCCGCGGAGGCCCAGCTCACCGGGCGGCTCGCGGTCTGTGCCGGCAGCTGCGGCCCCGGCAACACGCACCTGATCCAGGGCCTGATGGACGCCCACCGCACCGGTGCGCCGGTGCTGGCGATCGCCTCGCACATCCCCTCGGTCCAGATCGGCACCGGCTACTTCCAGGAGACCCACCCGGAGCGGCTGTTCACCGAGTGCTCGGCGTACTGCGAGCTGATCTCGCGGCCCGAGCAGATGCCCCGGATGCAGCGGATCGCGATGCAGACCGCGCTCGCCGAGTCCGACGTGGCGGTGCTGGTCCTGCCCGGCGACGTCAGCGCGCTCGACGCCCCGAACGACACCGGCACCTCGCACCTGTCCCCGCCCACCGGCGTCGTGGCGCCGTCCGAGGACCAGGTGGCCGAGCTGGCCCGGCTCGTCGACGCCGCGGACACCGTGACGCTGTTCGTCGGCGCCGGGATCGAGCACGCCCGCGAGCAGGTGCTCGCCCTCGCCGAGAAGGTGAAGGCGCCGATCGGCCACTCGCTGCGCGGCAAGGAGTGGATCCAGTACGACAACGCCCACGACGTCGGCATGTCCGGGCTGCTCGGCTACGGCGCCTGCTACGAGGCGACGCACGAGGCCGACCTGCTCGTCCTGATCGGCACCGACTTCCCCTACGACTCGTTCCTGCCGCAGGCGCGGACCGTCCAGATCGACACCGACCCCGCGCGCCTCGGGCGTCGCACGCTGCTGGAGCTGGGTGTGCACGGCGACGCCGCGTCCACCCTGGACGCGCTGCTGCCGCGGATCGCGGAGAAGACCGACCGCTCCTTCCTGGACCGGATGCTGCGCAGGCACGCCGAGGCGCTGGAGAAGGTGGTCGGCGCCTACACCCGCAAGGTCTCCGACCTGCGCCCGATCCATCCCGAGCACGTCGCGGCGGTCCTCGACGAGGAGATGGCCGACGACGCCGTCGCCACCGTCGACACCGGCATGTGCAACGTGTGGGCGGCCCGCTACCTGTCCCCCAACGGCCGGCGCCGGATCATCGGCTCCTACCGGCACGGGACGATGGCGAACGCCCTGCCGCACGCGATCGGCGCCCAGTTCGCGTACCCGGACCGGCAGGTGGTGTCGCTGTCCGGCGACGGCGGGCTGACGATGCTGCTCGGCGAGCTGCTGACCGCGGCCGAGCACGACCTGCCGCTCACCGTCGTCGCGTTCAACAACGGGTCGCTGGGCATGATCCGGCTGGAGATGATGGTGGCGGGCTACCCGTCGTTCCAGACCGACCACGGCCCGGCCGACCTGGCCGGGATCGCCCGCGCCGCCGGGCTGTACGCCGAGGCCGTCGACGACCCGTCCGACGTGCGCGCCGCGCTGCGCCGGGCGCTGGACCACCGCGGTCCGGCGCTGGTCGACGTGCGCACCGACCCGAACGCGCTGTCCATCCCGCCGCACATCACCGCCGCGCAGGTCCGCGGGTTCGCACTCGCCGCGACCCGCACGGTGCTCGACGGCGGCGTCGGGAAGATGGTCGAGCTGGCGCGCAGCAACCTGCGGTCGATCCCCCGGCCCTGAGCGGGGCGGGTCAGCCGGCGCGTGCGGCGAGCCCGGGGGCCGAGACCGCGTGGTCGAGCGCGATCGCGGCGGCACCCCGGAGCACGCCGTCCTCGCCGTGCGCGTCGTCGTGCACCGGCGGCGCGACGGCGCGGCGGAAGGCCATCAGCCCGGCGTCGTAGGCGACGGCGAACGCCTCGGGCGCCGCGGCCCGCAGCGCGGGCCCGAGCCCGGCCAGCACGACGACCTCCGGGTCGTGCGCGTTGACCAGCCCGGCGACGCCGCGGGCCAGTGCCGCCGACGCGCCCGTGACCGCGGCCGACGGTCCGGGCTCACCCGCCGCGGCACGGTCGAGCACCGCGCGGGCGTAGCTGTAGGGGGCGTCCGGCTCCGGCTCGCCCAGCATCCGGGCGAGCGCCCGGCCGTCGACCCCGGTGGTCCAGCAGCCGCGGGCACCGCAGGCGCACCGGGCGGCCGGATCGCCGAAGGGCAGGTGCCCCAGTTCCCCCGCCGCGCCGCGGGCGCCGGTCTGGGCCCGCCCCCCGAGCAGCAGCGCACCGCCGATGCCCACCTCGACGGTGAGGAACAGCGCGGTGCCCGCGCCGGCCGCGGCCCCGTCCCGGACCTCGGCGACCCCGGCCAGGTTCGCGTCGTTGCCGACCAGTACGGGCAGGCCCAGCCCGGCGCCGATCCGGCGCACGTCGAGCGGGCTCCAGCCCTGCCCGCCGCCCGTCTCGGCCAGGTACTCGTCGACGACGGTCGCCGCGACCCCGATCCCGACCGCCACGACCGGTCCGGGCGCGTCCGCGACCAGCTCACCGACCACCCCGGCCAGCTCCGCGGCGACGGCGTCGGGGTAGCGACGGCGGTGCCGCCCCGAGCGCACCGCGACCGGGGCTCCGTCGAGCCCGGCGAACCCGGCCCGCCAGCCCTCGAACCGCACGTCGACGGCGACGACGCCCGGCCCGTCCGGGTTGGGCGTCAGGGTCGTGGTCGGTCGCCCGCGCCCGCCGCAGGGGGCACGCTCCTCGGTGACCCAGCCGAGGTCGCGCAGCCGGGCCGCGATCTCGGTGGCCGAGCCGCTGGCCAGGCGCAGCCGCCGGGCGAGCTCGACGCGGGTGAGGCCGGGTTCGCGGCGGACCTCGTCCAGGACCTCGGCGGTGGCGCGCCAGCGGTCGGTCTCGGCGCGCCCGGGCGCCTCCGTGCCGGAACGTGAACCGGCCGACATCGACGTCATCCGGTTTGACACCTCCGGCCTCCCGAGATTTATCCTCGTGTCACGATGAAAAAGGCTCTCACCCCGTCCCAGTCTTCCACCACCGGGCCCGCGCTCGCCGCGATGGCCCTCGGCGGTCTGGCCATCGGCACCACCGAGTTCGCCTCGATGGGTCTGCTGCCGGCCTTCGCCGCCGACCTCGGTGCCACCGTGCCGCAGGCCGGCACGGCCATCAGCGCCTACGCGCTCGGCGTCGTCGTCGGCGCGCCGGTGCTCGCCGTGCTCGGCGCGCGGTGGCCCCGCAAGCACCTCGTCCTGGCCCTGGCGGGCGCGCTGGCGGTGACCAACGTGCTGTCGGCGTTCGCCCCGACGTTCGGCACCTTCGTCGCCACCCGGTTCCTGGCCGGGCTGCCGCACGGCGCCTACTTCGGCACGGCCTCGGTGCTCGCCGCCTCCCTGGTCCCCCGCGAGCGGCGGCCACGGGCGATCGCGACGGTGATGAGCGGGCTGATGATCGCCAACATCGTCGGCGTCCCGGGCGCGACCTGGCTCGGGCAGAACGCGGGCTGGTCCGCGGCCTACCTGACCGTCGGCGCCGTCGCGGCGCTCACGATGCTGGCCGTCTGGCGACTGGTCCCCGACGTCCGCGACGAGCGCCGCGGCTCGGTGCTGGGTGAGCTGTCGGCGCTGCGCCGCGGCCAGGTCTGGATCACGATGGCGGTCATCGCGACCGGGTTCGGCGGCTCGTTCGCCGTGTACAGCTACATCACCCCGGTGCTCACCGAGGTGTCCGGGCTCGCCACCGCGGCCGTGCCGCTCGCACTGGCCGTGTTCGGGCTCGGGATGACGCTGGGCAACCAGGTCGGCGGCCGGCTCGCCGAGGCTGCGCCGGTCCGCACGATCGCCTCGGGGCTCGCCGCCGCCGCGGTGTCGATGGCCCTGTTCGCACTCACCGCGTCCTCGCCGGTGTTCGCGCTGGTCACGCTGTTCGCACTGGCGTTCACCACCACCGCGACCACCCCGGCGCTGGCGACCCGGCTGATGGACGCCGGTCGCGAGGGTCCGACCCTGGGCGCGGCACTGCACCACGCCGCGTTCAACGTGTCCAACGCCCTCGGGGCCGCGCTGGGCGCCCTGGTCCTGGCCGCCGGATGGGGCTGGACCGCGCCCGCCGCGGTCGCCACCGTGCTGCCGCTGCTGGGGCTGGCCGCGTTGGGTGTGGCGGTCCGGATGGAGCGCTCCGAGCGGCGTGAGGAGCTCGCCCTGGCCGCCTGAGGACCGCCTGGTAGGTCACACAAGCGAGAGGTGTCGATCAGATCACCTCTGGGAAGCCTGCCCTCGAGTTGATCGTTGCGTAAGACAACGATCTCGTCGAGAGGAGCCCGGACATGTCCGCCGATCCGGACAGCGCCACCGCGCCGCGCAACGGTGCCGCCACGCAGAGCGGGGCCGCGCTGCACAGCGACGTCGAGGAGCTCCTCGACGCCCTCGCCGCCGACCGCGGCCGCGAGGCCCTGGTGCACCGCGACCGCAGGATCACCGCGGGCGAGCTCGTGGACTCCGTGCACCGGCTCGCCCACGCCCTCGACGGCCGGGCCGAGCCGGGCCGGGTCGTGGCGCTGCTGGCCGGCAACACGCCCGAGGCGGTCGTCGCGCGGCTCGCGGTGACGCTGCTCGGGGCGGGCATCGCCCAGCCGCACGAGGGCCTGTCCGCCGCCGCGCAGGCCCGCATCGTCGACGACGTCGAGGCGCCGCTCGTCCTCGCCGACGCCGACGCCGCGGCGGCCGCCGAGCCCGTCCTCGCGCTGGTCCCCGGCGTCGACGTGCTCTGGCTCGGCCCGCACGGCACCGACACCGACGTGACGGCCGAGGCCGCGACGGCGTCCACCGAGCCGGTCCGGGGCCGCGCCCGGCCGGACGCCATCGAGCAGATCCGGCACACCGGCGGCACCACCGGCCACCCGAAGGGCATCACCTACACCTTCGACCACCACCGTCGCGGTGCCGCGATGCGGCGCGGGACAGGCGGGTTCGGCAGCGGCGACGCCGGCGCGCGCCTGCTCGTCGCCACGCCGGTCGCCCACGTCGGGGGGTCGCTCGCCGACCGCACCCTCACCGACGGCGGCACCGTCGTCCTGCAGGACGGCTTCGAGCCCGGCGCCTACCTCGCCGCCGTCGAGCGGGAGCGCATCACCCACGGCTTCCTGCTGCCGCCGCTGATCTACCGCCTGCTCGACCACCCCGACCTGGACCGGACCGACCTGTCGTCGCTGCGGTCGCTGGTCTACGGCGGTGCCCCCGCCAACCCGCGGCGCACCGCCGAGGCGCTGCGCCGGATCGGCCCGGTGTTCACCCAGTTCTACGGCCAGACCGAGGCCGGCGGGATCAGCGTGCTCACCGCCGAGGAGCACCGCAACTCCGACCTGCTCGGCACCGTCGGGCGGCCGATCCCCACCACCAGGATCGCGATCACCGACGCCGACGGCCGCCCCGTCGCCCCGGGCGGGCGCGGCGAGCTGTGGGTGCACACCGGCATGGAGATGGACGGCTACTGGAAGCAGCCGGAGCTGACCGCCGCCACCGTCGTCGACGGGTGGGTGCGGACCGGCGACGTCGCCCGCCAGGACGCCGACGGCTACCTGCACCTGCTCGACCGGGTCAAGGACATGATCGTCGTCGTGGGCGGGCACGTGTACACCTCCGAGCTGGAGGACCTGCTCATGGAGCACCCGGCCGTCCGGCACGCCGCGGTCTTCGGGGTGCCCGACGACGACGGCACCGAGACCGTGCACGCCGCCGTCGTCACCGACTCCCCGGCGCCGAGCCCGGACGAGCTGACCGGCCTGGTCGCCGACCGCGCCGGCGCGATGTACGTGCCGGACACCGTGGAGTTCGTCGAGCGGATCCCGCTGACCGGGATCGGCAAGACCGACAAGAAGCGGCTGCGCGCCGAGCTCGTCGGTCAGCCGCGCTGACGGACCGCCTCGTAGAGCACCACGGCCGCGGCGATCGAGGCGTTGAGCGAGTTGACCCGCCCGCGCATCGGGATGACCACCGTGGCGTCGGCCCGGTCGAGCCACGCGTCGGTCACCCCGGTGGCCTCGGTCCCGATGACCAGCGCGGTCGGCCCGGTCAGGTCGGCGCCGGCGAGCCCGGTCGTCCCGGCCGGGGTGGTCACGAGGGTGGCGATGCCGCGCCGGTCGAGCCAGTCGAGGACCTCGGCGGTGGACGCGGACGCGACCGGCACCGCGAACACCGTCCCCTTCGACGCCCGCACCACGTTGGGGTTGGCGAAGTCGGTGCCACCGCGCTCCGGGGTCGCGATCACCACCGCGTCCACCCCGCACGCCTCGGCGGTGCGCAGCATCGCCCCGACGTTGCCGGGCTTCTCGACACCCTCGGCGACGAGCACGAGCGGGTCCGGGCCGAGGTCCAGCTCGTCGAGCGGGCGGCCGGGGGCCGGGGCCACGGCGAGCCAGCCGTCCGGGGACTCGCGGTAGGCGATCCGGGCGAACACCTCGCGGGTCACCGAGAACACCCGCGCCGACGGCATCCGGGCCAGCAGCGCGTCCGACCGCACGAGGTCCGGCGCCCAGTACACCTCGGTCGGCTCGACGCCGGCGTCGAGCGCGAGCGCCAGCTCGTCGTGCCCCTCGATCACGGTGACGGCCGCCGCGTCGCGGTGGCGGCGGGTGCGCAGCCGGACCAGGTTCTTGACACGCGGGTTGGCGGTACTGGTCAGGTCGGGCACCCGACGAGCCTAGGACGGCGGGGCGTCCGGGGACCGGCCGGGACCGGGTGCCCCGTCCGGGTCTCCGGAGCGGACCGCGAGCCACCCGGCGGTGACCGCGGCCGCGGCGGCGAGCACCGCCAGCGGGGCGGCGAGCGCCGTCGTCGCGACGAATGCGGTGGCCAGCCAGGGCGCGGCGAACCCGGAGTAGGCGGCGGTGTAGAACAGCCCGTTCACCGCGCCCCGCCCGGACGCCGGCGCCAGCCGGCCGACGCGGGTGAGCCCGGCGTTGAGGCAGAGCCCGCCGCCCGCGCCGAACAGCACCCCGGCCACCGCGACACCCGCGACCGCGGCCGGTCCGGGCGGCGCGAGCAGCGCGGTGACCGTCGCGGCGGCGGCCCCGAGGGCGCCCAGCCCGGCCCCGGCGGGCCCGGTGCGGCGGCCGAGGCGGTGCGCGAAGGGCTGTACCAGCGTCCCGGTGCCCAGGGTCAGCGCGGCGAGCAGCCCGGTGAACGCGACCGCGCCGGAGATCCCGGGCAGCAGCAGCGGCAGCACGGTCACCGCGACCGACGGGAACGCGTACACGCACACCGCGGTCGGCACGACCACCCGCACGAACACCCGCCGCGCGGCCGGGGTCAGGCCCGGCCGGGGCAGCAGGCCGCGGGACGGCGGCCCGGCCGGGCGGGCCCCCGTCCCGACGGTGGCGAGCACCGCGGCGACCGCCACCACCACCAGGGCCACGTGCACGAGGTAGGGCAGGGCGAGCGGCAGCGGCCCGGAGGTCGCGAGCAGCCCGGAGGTCAGCGGCCCGAGGCAGAAGCCGGCGGTCTGGGCGACCGACGCCGCCCGCGCGGCCCGCGGCGCGCCGTCCGGCCCGGCGAGGTCCTGCAGCCAGGCGCTGCCCACCGAGAACACCGCACCCGACGCCAGCCCCTGCAGGAACCGGGCCGCGAACAGCAGCCACAGGGCCGACGCCCCGCCGAGGAACAGCAGCGACGCCCCGGCGACCCCGGCGGCGACCGGCAGCAGCACCCGCACCCGCCCGAACCGGTCCGACGCCGGCCCGCCCAGCAGCAGCGACGGCGCCAGCCCGAGCGCGTACACCCCGAAGATCGCGGCGAGCGTGCTCGCCGACAGATCGAGCTCGGCCCGGTAGACCAGCAGCAGCGGGGTCGGGACGTTCGTGCCGAAGGCCGTCGCGAACAACAGCCCGCAGGCCGCGAGCCACGTCCGGTCCCCCCGGCCTCCCTGCCGCACCGTCGCATCCTGCCAGCCGGGGGTTACCTACCGGTAGCCTCCGCAGCGAGGACCGGCGACGAGGACGGAGTGACACGACATGGGTGAACCGACGGGGATCGCGGTCGAGGTGGCGGACGGGGTCGCGCGGCTGCGCCTGGACCGCCCGAAGGCGGCGAACGCGTTGCACGAGCCGATGTGGTTCGGGCTGCGCGACGCGGTGCGCGAGCTGGACGCCGATCCCGCCGTGCGGGTCGTGGTGATCAGCGGCAACGGGCGGCACTTCTGCTCGGGCATCGACGTGTCGATGCTGGGCGGGCTGCGCGAGACCGCGTCGGACGACTCGGTGGGGCACGGCGCCGACGCGCTGCGCCGCACCATCCTCGACCTGCAGGACTGCCTCACCGCGATCGAGCGCTGCCGGAAGCCGGTCGTCGCCGCGATCCAGGGCGTCTGCCTCGGGGCAGGCCTGGACCTGGCCGTCGCCTGCGACCTGCGCTATGCGACCGCCGACGCGTCGTTCGTGCTGAAGGAGGTCGACATGGGCCTGGCCGCCGACGTCGGCGTGCTGCAGCGGCTGCCGCGGATCGTCGGCGAGGGTGTGGCCCGCGAGATGGCCTACACCTGCCGGCCGGTGTCGGGCACCGAGGCGAAGGAGCTGCGCCTGGTCAACGGCGTGTACGCCGACGCCGACGCGCTGGAGGCGGGCGTCGCCGAGCTGGCCGCGTCGCTGGCCGCGAAGTCGCCGCTGGCCCTGCGCGGCACCAAGCACGCGATCACCTACGCCCGCGACCACTCGGTCGCCGACGGGCTCGACCAGATCGCCACCTGGAACGGCGGCCAGCTGGTCTCGGCCGACCTGACCGAGGCCGTCAGCGCGTTCATGGAGAAGCGCCAGGGCGTCTACCGGAACTGACCCGCCCTACCGTCGCCCGACGACCTCCCCGACGACCGCGTACATCCCTGCGGGTGGCTGCCCGTCCTCGGCCCGCCAGTCGCTGACGTCGACCAGGCCCGGTTCCAGCAGCTCCAGCCGGTGCCCGGGCCGGTCGACGAACAGCCGGCGCAGCAGGGCGCGGTCGCGGGAGCGCGCCGGCTGCGCGGTGTCCCGGGTGAACCGCTCGATGGTGCGCATCCGCTCGGCGGTGTGCGGGTCGTCGACGTCGGTGCTGCCGTGCGACACGACGAGCATGCTGCCGGGCCCGAACGCCGTCACGTAGCGGTCGAACAGGGCCCCGAGCAGGTCGTCGTCGCGGACGAAGTGCAGCACCGACACCGCGAGCACGGCGACCGGCTCGGTCGGGTCGAGCAGGCCCGCGACACCCGGCGCGGCGAGCACGGCCCCGGCGTCGGTGAGGTCGGCGGCGGTGATCGAAGCACCGTCCACACCGGTCAGGATCTGGCGGCTCATCGCGACCGACACCGGCTCGACGTCGACGTAGGCCACGCGCGCCGCGGGGTCGGCGCGGTGGGCGATCTCGTGCACCGGCTCGGCGGTCGGGATGCCGGAACCGAGGTCGAGGAACTGGCGCACCCCGCGGTCCAGGCAGGCCCGCACGGCCCGGCCGAGGAAGGCCCGGTTGGCGAGCGCGACCTCCCGGGTGTCGGGCAGGGCGGCGAGCACCCGCTCGGCGAACTCCCGGTCGGTGGCGAAGTTGTGGGCGCCGCCGAGCATGTAGTCGTAGACGCGGGCCGGGTTGGGGAGCGTCAGGTCGATCTCGTCCACCGGGTCGGGCACGGGCTCCGGGGCGGTCATGGGCGTCACCCTCTCGCCGGTGTCTCCCGGGTCGCAAGTCCCGACAGGACATCGTGCAGCTCCGCCGCGGTGCCGGGGGCGACGCCGGGGTGGCCCGCCAGCGCGAGCAGCCGCGCGACCGCGGGCGCCCAGGCCGGACCGAGCCGGGCGTCGGAGAGCAGCGCGGCGTCGCCGAGGACCTCCGCGGCCGGGCCGCGCCGGACGCGCCCGCGCGCGACGACGGCGACGTCGTCGGCCCAGCGGTGGGCGAGGTCGACGTCGTGTGTGGACAGCACGACCGCGGTCCCGGCGCACTGCAGGTCCGCCAGCACGACGACGAGCTCCTCCACCCCGGCCGGGTCCAGGCCCGCGGTCGGCTCGTCGAGCACCAGCACCCGGGGCCGGACGGCGAGTGCCCCGGCGATCGCGACCCGCTTGCGCTGCCCGAACGACAGCCGGTGCGTCGGCCGGTCGGCGAGGTCGGCGATGCCGACGGCGGACAGCGCGTCGTGCACCCGGGCGTCGACCTCGGTCTCGTCGAGACCGAGGTTGAGCGGGCCGAACGACACGTCCTGCGCGACGTCGGCGGAGAACAGCTGGTCGTCGGGGTCCTGCAGGACGAGCTGGGCGGACTCGCGCAGCCGCAGCAGCCCGCGGCGGGTGCGGCGGACCGGCTCGCCGTCGAGCAGGACCTGCCCGGCCGACGGGGCGAGCAGCCCGAGCAGCAGCCGGAACAGGGTGGTCTTGCCGCCGCCGTTGGGGCCGAGCACCGCGAGCCTGCGCCCCGGGTCGACGACGAGGTCCGCCCCGTCGAGCACGACCGGCCCGTCCGGGTAGGCGAAGACCAGCCCGCGGGCCTCCAGGACCGCGGTCACGGGACGACCGCCAGGGCCAGTACGGGCACGGCGACGAGCAGCACCGTGCTCGCCGCGACGAAGGCGGGCGAGACGGTGCGGGCGGGTACCCGGACGCGCAGCGAGCCGTCGTAGCCGCGGGAGGCGAGGCCGGCCTCGAGGCGGCGGGCACGGTCGAAGGCGCGGACGAACACGGCCCCGCCCTGCCCGGCCAGCGACCGGAAGGTGGTCCGCCGCGTCCGGAATCCCATCCGGAGGGACTGGGCCTCCCGGACCGCGGTCAGCGAGTCCAGCAACAGGAACAGCATCCGGTAGACGAGCAGGGTGATCTCCAGGACGGCAGGCGGCACCCACCGCAGCCGGGGCAGGGTGTCGGCGAGCGGCGTCGTCGCGGCGAAGAGGATCAGGCAGGACACCGCCGCCAGCGAGCGTCCGACGAGCGCGGCCGCCCGGGCCGGTCCGCCCGGCGCGAGCGCGAGCCACGGGTCCCCGCCCACGGTCACCAGCAGGGGCAGCGCCCCCACGATCACGAACCCGAGGGGCAGCGCGAGCAGCCGCAGCGCGGTGCGCCACGGCACCCGGGCCCCGCCCAGCAGCAGCGCCAGCGCCGCGGTACCGGTCAGCACGGCCCCCGGCCACGGTGGGAGCGCGACGGCGAGCAGCAGCAGCCCCAGGGCAAGGAACGCCTTCTCCCCGGGGTGCCGGGATCGCCAGCGGTTGGCGTGGGCGGTCTCGTCGATCAGCAGCATCAGCTCTGCCGGGCGGCCTTCTCCCGGCTGCGGGTGCGGGCGACGCCGATGCAGTAGCCGAGCACGCCCGCGCCGGCCGCGGCCTGCATCGCGAAGATGCCGGACTCGATCTCGCCCGACGGCGGTTCCCACACCGGGCTGAACCACGGCTGGTAGCCGGTGGCCTCGATGGCCTCGCCCGCCTGGCCGTCGGACCCGGCGTACTCGCCGGGCACGAACAGCACCGGCACCGCGAACAACGCGACGACGGCGACGACCAGCAGGATGTTCACGACGGTCGAGCGGCTCACGCCGACGCCTCCTTCTCCGGGCCCTGCGCGGTCGCGGCCGGGGCGGGGCCGCCGGTGTCGGTGCCCGCGGCCGGGCGCAGCACGCCGAGGCGGCGCAGCTCGTCCGGGGTGATGCGCACGAGCAGCCGCACGACGAGCACGGTCAGCAGCCCCTCGGCCACGGCCAGCGGGATCTGCGTGATCGAGAAGATCGAGGCGAAGGTGACGAACGCTCCGCCGAACCCGGAGGTGGGGTCGGGGAACGCGAGCGCGAGCTGCGCGCTGGTGATCGTGTAGGTACCGAGGTCACCGAGGAAGGCCGCGGCGAACACCGCGGGCCCCAGCGAGCCCCCGATCCTGCGGACCACGACGTAGGCGCCGTAGGCGATCCACGGCCCGGCGATCGCCATCGAGAAGGCGTTGGCGCCGAGCGTGGTGAGCCCGCCGTGGGCGAGCAGGACGGCCTGGAAGAACAGCACCACCGTCCCGAGCAGGGCCATCACCGGTGGTCGGAACAGCACCGCGCCCAGCCCGGTTCCGGTCGGGTGCGACGACGACCCGGTCACCGACGGGATCTTGAGCGCCGAGAGGACGAAGGTGAACGCGCCCGCCGCGGCGAGCAGCAGCTTGGTGTCCGGGTCCTCCCGCACGCGGCGCACCACGGCGCGGGCGCCGTGCACGACGAACGGCGCGGCGACGACGGTCCAGGCCGCCGCGTGCAGCGGCGGCAGATACCCCTCGGCGATGTGCACGGGCGAACGCTACGGCCACGTCGTTCGATCGTGCAAGCCTGAACATCCGGTCAGGTGTGCAGGCTCTGACACACGGAGACGCCCGGACCCGGCCGGGTCCGGGCGTCTCCGGTGGCTGCGGTGTGCCGTCAGAGGCGCAGGCCGTTGGTGTGGTGCACCTCGGCGGGGCGCTCGGCGGTGGCCTTGTGCTCGGCCGCGGCAGCCAGCCGGGCCGCCTCCTGCTCGGCCTCGCGACGTCGGTTCTCCCGTTCGGCGGGCGTGGTCTCGGGCGTACCGACCCCGCTGCCCGGCCGGCCGGCGACGACCTGCTCCTTCGCCAGCCTGCGGGCCTTCTTCTCCGCCTTGGCGGCGGCGTCGCGCTTGGCGACCTTCTCCAGCCGCGCGGCCTTGGCCTTCCGGGCGGCCTTCTTCTCCGCGGCCGCGGCCTTCTCCTGCTCGGCACGCTCGGCCTTCGCCTGCTTGCGGGCCTTCTTCTCGGCCTTCTCGGCGGCGCGGACGGCCTTCTCGGCGTCCTTCTCCTCCTTGCGGCGAGCCTTCTTCGTGTCGGCCTTCGCGGCCTCGACGGCCTTCCGGCCGCCCTTCCTGTCCTTCTTGCCCTTCTTCGCGTCGGCCTTCTTCCCGGCCTTCGCGTCCTTTGCCGACGGGCCCGACGTCCCGGCCTCCCGGGCCGAGCCGGCGGCACCGGCCGCGGTCAGCGCGGCCTGCTGCGCCGTCGCGGCGGCCCGCTCCGCCCTGGCGGCCGCCACCTCGGCGCGCTCGGCGGCCGCGGCCGCCGAGCGCTCCGCCTGCTTGCCGTCACGCTCGGTGGCGAACGTCTTCTCCTGCACGGCCATACCCGGTTCCTCTCCTGTCGTCCCGACCGGCGGCAGGGCGCGGGACCGGTCGGTGGGAGCACCGACCGGCCGTGGAGGCGCGGGTGACGGGTCGCGGGACGACGGTCTCGCTGATGTCTCGGTATGCGCGACACCGTGGCCCGGTGGACGGACGACGGCGTGCGCGGAACACGACAGGGTGCCCCGGGAGGCCGGTGGGGAAACGCGCAGGTGACGGCGAGGTGATCCGGACCGGTCCGGTTGCCCCGGTCGGACCACCACAGCCACCCGGTCGTCGTAGCGGACGGGCGTCAGCCGGCCTCGGGGACCCCGTCGTGGTGGGTCTGCTCGTCGGTGAGGTGCCCGCGCAGGGTCACCAGGGTCCGGGCGAGCAGCCGCGACACGTGCATCTGCGAGAGCCCGACCTGGGCGGCGATCTGGGTCTGGGTCTGGTTGCCGAAGAACCGCAGCATGAGGATGGTCCGCTCCCGCTCGGGGAGCTTGCGCAGCGCAGGACGCAGCGACTCGCGGGCCTCGACCGCGTCCATCCCGGCGTCGATGCCCCCGACGATCTCGCCGAGCGGGTTGTCGGTGTCGCCGACGAGCTGGTCGAGCGAGTCCGACCGGTAGGAGTCCTGGGCCTGCAGCCCCTCGATGACCTCCTCGCGGCTGATGCCGAGGTGCTCGGCGAGCTCGGAGACCCGGGGGGCACGGCCGTGCCGCGAGGCCAGCTCCTCCTGGGCGCGGGTCATGCGGCTCTGGATGTCCTTGAGCCGCCGCGGCACGCGCATCGACCAGGTGCGGTCGCGGAAGTACCGGCGGATCTCCCCGGTGATCGTGGGGACGGCGTAGGCCAGGAACGGGGTCCCCTGGCCCGGGTCGAACCGGTCCAGCGCGTTGATCAGCCCGATCGTGCCGACCTGCTCCAGGTCCTCGACGGGCTCGCCGCGGTGCCGGTAGCGCCCGGCGATGTGCCGGACCACCGGGTGGAAGCCCCTCGCCAGCTCCGAGCGCAGCCGCTCCCGCTCCGGGTCGTCGGGTCCGGCGGCGGCGAAGGCGTGCAGGGGCGCTACGAGGTGGGCGTACTCGTCGGGACGGGCGTCCGTGGTCTCGTGGGCGTTCCCGGCGGCCTCGTCCACGGGGTGCCCGGGACCGGTGTGCACGGTCCCGACGTGCCCGCTCGTGCCGTCCACCGGGTCCCCCACCGTGTCGTCGGCCCGCGACACCTCGGCTCCCTCGGCGTCCGTGCTCGGCTCAGCCATGCCGTCTCCGCGGCCAGCGATGATCGACTGTCATCACCGACCGACGGTAGGCCCGGTGGCGCGGGCCCGCATGTCGAACGTCGCGTGACCTGGTCGACTGTCGATCGACGGTCACTCCGATGAGTTGCACGGCGACCTGGTGGGTACTGCTCTCCCATGTCCCCGACTCTGCGTGTCGAGCTGCCCGTCGAACCCGGGTCGGCAGGTCGCTCCCGCCGGGAGACCCGGAGGTGGCTCGCGTCGCTGTGCGGGACCGACGAACAGTGCCCGACAGTGCAGGATCTCGTCCTCGCGGTCAACGAGGCCGTCTCCAACTGCATCGAGCACGCCTACGGGGCCACCGGCCCGGGCGGGGACGCGACGGTCCTGCTGCGCGGTGACGCCGAGGGGTACCGGGTGCGGATGGAGGTCAGCGACCGCGGGCGCTGGCGCGACCCGCCCACCGACCCCGGCCACCGCGGACGGGGCATCGGGATGATCGAGGCGGTCGCGGAGGACGTCCGGGTGGTGCCGGGTCCCGACGGGACGACCGTCTCGTTCCAGGGGCGGATCGGCCGCTGTCCGGGGCTCTGCGTCCCGGCGTCCTGACCCGTCCCCGCACCCGGGGACCCCTGCAACGACAGGGTCGCCGCACCCCACGCCCGAGGGCGGGTGACGGCGACCGGTTCTCATCGGGCCCGATCCGGCTGCGGACCGGGCGTGGTGGTGCGGTGGTCAGTCCCGCATGGAGGCGGACGGGTCGTCGGACCGGTGTCCGCGGTGTCCCGCGCGGGCGACCGGGGTGTAGCGCCCGTCGTGGCGGGCCTGCTCGCTCTCGGGGTGGGGCCAGGTCGTGTTCGCGTGCTGCGTGCTGCTCTCACTCATGGACACAGAGTGCCCACCGGACGTTCCGGGCAAGCGGAGCGCAGGAGTCGGCTCGGTAACACCTGCGCACCGCCCGGGTGAAGTCGCCCGCCGGTCAGCCCGTCTTCGTGAGGCTCTTGATCGAGGACAGGATGTCCTGCACGCGCTCCTTGGCGTCGCCGAACAGCATCTGGGTGTTGTCGCGGAAGAACAGCGGGTTCTGCACTCCCGCGTAGCCGGTGGCCATCGACCGCTTGAACACGATCACGTCCTTGGCGTCCCACACCCGCAGCACCGGCATCCCGGCGATCGGCGAGCCCGGGTCCTCCGACGCGGCCGGGTTGACCGTGTCGTTGGCGCCGATCACGAGCACGACGTCGGTCTCGGCGAGGTCGTCGTTGATCTCGTCCATCTCCAGGACGATGTCGTAGGGCACCTGGGCCTCGGCGAGCAGCACGTTCATGTGCCCGGGGAGCCGTCCCGCGACCGGGTGGACCCCGAAGCGCACGTTCACGCCGGCGTCGCGCAGTGAGCGGGTCAGCTCCGCCACCGGGTACTGGGCCTGGGCGACCGCCATCCCGTAGCCGGGGGTGATCACGACGCTCTCGGCGTTCGCGAGCAGCTCGGCGACGCCGTCGGCGTCGACCTCGCGGTGCTCACCCTCCACCGCGGCGGCCGCCGAGGAGGTGGCGCCGAAGCCACCGGCGATGACCGAGACGAACGACCGGTTCATCGCCTTGCACATGATGTAGGACAGGTAGGCACCGGAGGACCCGACGAGCGCGCCGGTGATGATCAGCAGGTCGTTGCCGAGGAGGAAGCCCGCCGCCGCGGCGGCCCAGCCAGAGTACGAGTTCAGCATCGACACCACGACCGGCATGTCACCGCCGCCGATCGAGGCGACCAGGTGCAGGCCGAGCAGCAGCGCCAGCACCGTGAGCACGGCCAGGATCCACATCTGCGGCGAGAGGACGAAGACGACCGTCAGCACCGCGAACGCCACGAGCGCGCCGAGGTTGAGGACGTTCTTGCCGGGCAGCATCAGCGGCGCCGACTTGATCTTCGCCGACAGCTTCAGGTAGGCGACCACCGAACCGGTGAAGGTCACCGCGCCGATGAAGACGCCGACGGCGACCTCGGCGTGGTGGATGCCCAGCAGCGAGCCCTCGAGCTGCAGGTGACCGGACTCGACCTCCAGGAAGCCGTTCCAGCCGACCAGCACCGCGGCGAGGCCGACGAAGCTGTGCATGAGCGCGATGAGCTCGGGCATCCCCGTCATCTCGACGACGCGGGCCCGCCAGAGCCCGATCGCCCCGCCGACGACGACGGCGACCAGCAGCAGGGCGACGCCCAGCCCGGACGCCTGGCCGAGCGCGACGACGGCCGTGGCGACCAGCGCGATCGTCATGCCGGCGATGCCGAACAGCACACCGGAGCGCGATGTCTCGTGCCTCGACAGCCCCGCGAGGCTGATCACGAACAGGATCGCGGCGATCAGGTACGCCGCAGTGGTCCACGTCTGCACGGCTCAGCTCCTCGTGAACATCTGCAGCATGCGGCGGGTCACCGCGAAGCCACCGACGATGTTGATGGCGGCGAGCAGCACCGCGACCGCGGCGAGCCCGATGACCAGGGCGTCGCCGCCCGTGCCGATCTGCAGGATCGCGCCGACGACGATGATCCCGGAGATCGCGTTCGTGACCGACATCAGCGGCGTGTGCAGCGCGTGGTGCACGTTGCCGATGACGTAGAAGCCGATGACGATCGCCAGCACGAACACCGTGAGGTGTCCGGCGAGCTCGGCCGGGGCCAGAGCCGTGACCGCGAACAGCGCCAGCGCGCCGACGATCCCGGCGGCGAGACCCGCGTACGGGGAACGCGGCTTCTCCGGCTCCTTCTCCTTCGGCTCCTCGGCCGGCTGGGCCGCGGGCGCCGCGCTCACCGTGACCTCGGGCGGCGGCCAGAGCGTCTCCCCCGCGTGCGCGGTGGTGATGCCGCGGACCACGGTGTCGTCGAGGTCGAGCGCGAGCCGCCCGTCCTTCTCCGGGGTCATGAGCTTGAGCAGGTTGAGCACGTTCGTGCCGTAGAGCTGCGACGCCTGCGCGGGCAGCCGGGCGGCCAGGTCGGTGTAGCCGACGATCGTGACACCGTGGTCGGTGACGACCGACTCCCCCGCCACCGAGCCCTCGACGTTGCCGCCCTGCGAGGCCGCCATGTCGACGACCACGCTGCCCGGGCGCATGGACGCCACGTCCGCGGCGGTGATCAGCTTGGGCGCGGGGCGCCCCGGGATCAGCGCGGTGGTGATGATGATGTCGCAGTCCTCGGCCTGCTCGGAGTAGATCTCGGCCGCGCGCTTGTCGTAGTCCGCCGAGGTGGCCTTGGCGTAGCCGTCGGTGGAGGCCTCCTGCTCCACCTCGACCGCCAGGTACTCGCCGCCGAGCGACCGCACCTGGTCGGCGACCTCGGAGCGCGGGTCGGTGGCACGCACGACCGCGCCGAGGCTGTTGGCCGCGGCGATGGCGGCGAGCCCGGCGACGCCCGCCCCGGCCACGAGCACCTTCGCCGGCGGGACCTTGCCCGCCGCGGTGACCTGACCGGTGAAGAACCGGCCGAACACGTGGGCCGCCTCGATCACCGCCCGGTAGCCCGCGATGTTGGCCATCGACGACAGCACGTCCATCGACTGGGCCCGCGAGATCCGCGGCACCGCGTCCATCGACAGTGCGGTGACGCCCTGGGCGGTGAGCGCCTCGGTCCGCTCGGCCTCGAAGCGCGGCGCGAGCATGGCGATCAGCACGGACCCCTCGCGCAGCTTGCCGATCTCGTCGGGCTGCGGGGCGTTGATCCGCACCACGATGTCGGTGTCCCAGACGGGACCGTCGACGACGTCGGCACCGGCCTCGGCGTACGCCTCGTCGGTGAACCCGGCACGGGCACCCGCCCCGGACTCGACCGTGACGGCGTAACCGAGGCCGACGACCTTCGCGATCGTCTCGGGGCTCATCGCCACGCGGGTCTCGGGCTCCGCCTCCGCGGCCACACCGATCCGCATCGCCGGTCCCGACGGGTCAGGGCTGTCGCTCATGCACTCTCCTCGATCTCGCGCGCGCTCCGTCGCTCACGCTGGTCGCGGGCCTTTCGGAAGGTAATGCCGGAACCGGGCGTGCGCAGTCACGACTGCGTCACAGGCCGGGATTCCACCCCTTCGACCGGGCAGGCGGTGCCGGCGGGAGCGTAGCGCGACGATCGGGTGTGCGGACCCGTCGTCGGGAGGGGTGGTGGGCCCGGTGCCCCGCCGGCTCTGACGCCGACATCGGTCTTCGACTCCGCCGCGGGGCTTCTCGGCTCTCTCGTCGCCGCCCGGGCGATGCCGCAGGAGAGCGTCGGCCGGGCCACCGAGTTCGTCTCCGCGATGCAGCTGATCGGCGGAGCCGCACCGCTCGACCTCGGCGTCGGCATCGTGCGCCGGCCACCGGGAGCAGGCCGGAAGTCGGTCCGCCTGGTGTCGGCGGCCTTCTGCTGATCAGGCCGCTGTCGGCTGGCCGGGCTGGTCCTCGGGCTCGTCGTCACGCGGGCGGCCGGGGTCGCGGCCGGTGACGGGCCGTTCGCCCTCGGGGTGCTGCTGCTCGTGCTCGGGTCCGCCGGGTGGGGCTCGCCCGCGCGACGCGACGTCGGATGCTGCCGTTCGTCCTGAGCCACGTCGTGGTGCAGGCCGCGGTCGTGCCCACCGTCCGGGACCACCGGGCACGGCAGAGCGGGATGCGAGGGCGCCGAAGCCCCTCGAGGCAGTACGGCCCTTCGGACCGACAAAAAAGCCAGGACCGGAGTCCTGGCTTTTCGTATCGGGTGGAGCTGAGGGGATTCGAACCCCTGACCCCTTGACTGCCAGTCAAGTGCGCTACCAGCTGCGCCACAGCCCCTTGCGACATGAAGAACACTACACGGGCCGGTTTCCGGCCCGGAAAGGGGGGTGCCCCTTCCGGAGCCGATACCTGCCGTCGGCCCCGTGCAGCCCCCTGACGTCGGACGACGGCGACGACGTGCTCGCCGCGCTCGGCGGCGCCCTTGCCGCCTTCGACCGGCTCGACCGGGACCGGGTGGGCGTCCTCGGCGGGTCCTACGGCGGCTACCTCACCTCGTGGCTGGCCGCCCACCACTCCGCCCGGTTCGCCGCCGCGTGCAGCGAGCGGGCGGTGAACAACCTGGAGTCGCTGGACTGGAGCTCCGACGCCGCCGGGTGGTTCGGCCACGAGCTGGGCCGCTCGCTGCTGGACGCGCCGGAGGAGTACCGGCGGATGTCCCCGCTGCACCACGTCCGCGGCATCGGCGTGCCGATGCTGATCCTGCACTCCGAGGACGACCTGCGGTGCCCGGTCGAGCAGGCCGACGCGCTGTTCGTCGCGCTGCGGCTGCTCGGGCGGCCGGTGGAGTACTGGCGGTTCCCGGAGGAGGGCCACGGAATGTCGCGCGACGGGTCGCCGCGCCACCGCGTCCAGCGGGCGCAGATCGTCCTCGACTTCGTCGGCCGGCACCTGGGCGGGCGCAGGCCGGAGGAGGTCCCCGCCGGCTGAGCTGCGACGCTCAGCCGGCCCGGCTGCGCCCGTCCTCGTCGTCGCCCAGGTCCTCGATGTCGACGCCCTGGTCGTCGGTCTCCGGGCCGACGGACCGCGGCGCGCCGTCGACGGCCCGGACCGGCTCGCCGACGGGCTCGCGCAGCCGTCGCAGGGCGGGGTCGTCGACCCAGAACTCGTCGAACCCGTGCTCGGCGAACCGGTCGGCGACGCGGTGGATCGCGATGTCGTGACGCACGTAGAGGTGCGCGAGCAGCACCGCGGCCGGGTCGTCGGTGTAGAGGCCCCAGGTGCGGTCGGCGGTGAGCCCCCCGATCACGGCCTGGTCCCGGTCCGCGACGACGATGAGCATCCGCCGGCCGAGGTTGTCCTCGACCGCCGACGGGGCCGAGTAGCGGTGCTCGGTGTGCCAGCCGACCGGGTCGTCGTCGGCGCCGAAGACGACCGTGGCCACGTCGACGCCGTGCTCCTCGGCCCGGCGGATCGTGGGCTTGAGCGCCTCGACGTCCTCCGGCCAGCCGAGCACGTACAGCTCGGAGCGGGCCGCGGCGGCGACGTCCTCGGCCCGTTCGAGCAGCACCCGGCGCTCGGTCAGCGAGTGCACCAGCCGCACCTGCGGTGGCGCGGTCAGCCGCGGGATCTCGTTCTGCAGGATGCCCAGCGTGCGGTCGAAGTCGCGGCGCATCCGCTCCAGCAGCGTCGCGGGCGGCAGCGGGACGTAGCCGGTGCCGTCGGCGGCCCGCACCTCGAACGCCGCGCCGCGGCCGACGAGCTTGCCCAGCGTCTCGTAGACGGTGCTGCGCGGCACCCCCGACCGCTTCGCCACCTCGTAGCCGTTGACCGCCTCGCCCGCGCTGACCAGCGCCACGTAGGCCTTGGCCTCGTAGCCCGACAAGCCCAGTCGCTGCAGCTCTTCCGTCACCCGCCGTACGGCCATTGCGAGATCATCTCACTCATTTCGGCACCGTCCCGCGACGTGGTGCCGCGGCCCCGTCGCGCACGACGGTCTCCCTATGATCGGTTGCGGACGACGGATTGATACGTCCGGATCCGCACCATCATCACAATCGAGGACCCGGAGCGCGCGCCACACCGGCCCGCATCGCCGCGTCCGCCTCGCGCAGGATCTCGCGCATCGCCGCTCCGGCACCCGCCGGGTCACCGGACCGGACGGCGTCGGCGACGTCGCGGTGCAGCCGGATCGCGTCGGGCTCCGGACGGCTGGGCATCAGGTGGTGCCGGGTGCGCCCGGCCAGCACCTCGGCGACGACGTCGCCCAGCGCGGCCACCATCTCGTTGCCCGAGGCCGCGAGCAGCGTGCGGTGGAACACGACGTCGGCCTCCAGGTAGGCCAGCAGGTCTCCGGACCGCCCGTGCACGGTCATGTCCATCACCGCGCCGACGAGCGCACCGCACTGCTCGGGAGTGGCCCGGTCGGCGGCCAGCTCCGCGGCCAGCGGCTCCACCCCGCAGCGCAGCTCGGACAGCGACCGCAGCTGCTCGTCGCGGCCGGGACCGTCCAGCCGCCAGCGGATCACCCGCGGGTCGTGCACGTTCCACTGCTCCCGCGGGGCGACCGTCGTGCCGACCCGGCGCCTGCTGCGCACCAGGCCCATCGACTCCAGCACGCGCACGGCCTCCCGGACGACGGTGCGCGACACGCCGTAGCGCGCGACCAGCTCCTCGGCCCGCAGGACCTCGCCCGCCCCGATGGTCCCCGCGGCGATCGCGGTACCGAGCCGGTCCAGGACGTCCCCGTGCAGACCCTCCGTTGCGCCACCCACGACCCGAATCGTGCCACTGCACAGGCTCAACGACGCGATACGACATACCTGAACCGATTCGGTGTTGAAAAAGTACTACTAATAACTCACTCTGGTCCCCACAACGGTCCGGGTACTCCCGGTCCGCGTGCCGATGCCGCCACACCCGTGAGGAGCCGATGCAGTGACGCAACAGCCGGCGACACAGCAGCCACCACCCCACCCGCTCGTCGTCGTGATGGGGGTGTCCGGCTCCGGGAAGTCCACCGTCGGCGCCGCCCTCGCCGACGCCCTCGGTGTCCCCTTCACCGACTCCGACGGCCTGCACCCGGCCGCGAACGTCGCGAAGATGACCCAGGGGATCCCGCTCACCGACGCCGACCGCGAGCCCTGGCTCGACGCCGTCGGCGCCCGGCTGGCCGAGCACACCGGCACCGGGCTCGTCGTCGCCTGCTCGGCGCTGCGCCGTGCCTACCGCGACCGGCTGCGCTCGCACGCGCCGTCGACGGTGTTCGTGCACCTGTCCGGCGACGCCGCCGTGCTCGCCGAGCGCATGGGCGGGCGCTCCGGGCACTTCATGCCGACCGCGCTGCTCGACTCCCAGCTGGCCACCCTGGAGCCGCTGGCCGCCGACGAGGCCGGGACGACGCTGGACATCCGCCGGCCGGTCGACGAGATCGTCGCGGGCGCCGTCGCCGTCACCGGGCCGGAGGTGGCCCCGCGATGACACTGCACCCCGCACTCGTCCTGGCCGCGGAGCAGGCCCAGCCGGTCGCCTCCGCCGGTCGCCTGGTGACCGCCGCGCTGGTGGGCATCGTGGCGCTGGTCCTGCTGATCACGCAGTTCTCGCTGCACCCGTTCCTCGCGCTGACCATCGGCTCGCTGCTCGTCGCGGGCGTGGCGGGTATGTCGATGGGCGACGCCGTGGAGGCCTTCTCCGACGGCTTCGGCTCCACCGCCGCGAGCGTCGGCACGCTGATCGCGCTGGGCGCGATGTTCGGCAAGCTGCTCGCCGACTCCGGCGGTGCCGACCGGCTGGTCGACACGATCGTCTCCCGCTCCGGCCCGCGGACGCTGCCGTGGTCGATGGCCGCCGTCGGCGCACTGATCGGCCTGCCGATGTTCTTCGAGATCGGCCTGGTCATCCTGATGCCGGTCATCTTCCTGGTCGCGCGCCGCGCCCAGGTCTCGCTGATCGCCGTCGGCATCCCGGCGCTGGCCGGGCTCTCCGCCATGCACGGCCTGGTCCCGCCGCACCCCGGCCCGCTCGCCGCGATCGGCATCCTCGACGCCGACCTGGGCATCACCCTGGTCCTCGGCGTGCTCGTGTCGATCCCGGTCGTCGTCCTGGCCGGGCCGCTGTTCGCCAAGGTCGCGGCCCGCTGGGTCGACGTGTCCCCGCCGGCGCTCTTCGAGTCCCGGGTCGCGGCCGGGAGCAGCACCGCGTCCGGCGGATCGGCCGCCGCCACCACCGGCACCGACCCGGACAGCGGGTCCGGCAGCGACGCCGCCGTCGATCGCGACGCCCCGGACGGCGGGCCCACCCGGCGCCCCGGGTTCGCCGCCACCCTGCTCACCGTGCTGCTGCCGGTCGTGCTGATGATGGGCAAGGCCGTCGGCGACATCGCCGCACCCGAGGGCAACCCGGTGCGCGCCGCGCTGGACTTCGTCGGCACCCCGCTGGTCGCGCTGCTGCTCTCGGTGCTGGTCGCGATGGTCACCCTCGGCACCGGATCCGGCATGAACCGCGCCGGGATCATGGGCTCGCTGGAGAAGTCGCTGCCCGCCATCGCCGGGATCGTGCTGATCGTCGCCGCGGGCGGCGGGTTCAAACAGACCCTGGTCGACACCGGGATCGGTGCGATGATCGCCGGCTGGGCCACCGGCGCCGGCATCTCCGCGCTGCTCCTGGGCTGGCTGGTCGCGGTGGCGATCCGGCTCGCGACCGGGTCGGCGACCGTCGCGACGGTGACCGCCGCGGGCATCCTCGTCCCGCTGCTGCCGACGCTCGACCCGACCCAGACCTCGCTGCTGGTACTGGCGATCGGCGCGGGCTCGCTGTTCTTCTCCCACGTCAACGACGCCGGGTTCTGGCTGGTCAAGGAGTACTTCGGGCTCACCGTCGGCCAGAACATCAAGACCTGGTCGATCATGGAGACCGTCATCTCGGTCTCCGGCCTGGTCCTGGTGCTGGTGATCGACCTGGTGATCTGACCCCGCTCAGACGACGACGCCGGCCCGGGTCGCCGGGTCGGCGCCGGTCGTCCGGCCCGGCCCGCCGACGTCGCGGGCGGTGCGGGCCAGGCGCCGCACCGCCTCGGCCGTCACCGGCCCGGGGTGGGTGAAGGGCACCCGCAAGCGGTCGGTGAACGCGTGCCCGGCCCCGAACCGCGGGCCGGGCGCCAGCACCAGGCCGTGCCGCGGGGCGGCCGCGGTCAGCGCCGTCGAGACGTGCGCACCGAGGTCGCACCACAGCGCCAGCCCGCCGTCGGGGACGGTGAAGCGCCAGTCCGGCAGGGCCGCGGCGAGCTCGGCGACCAGCAGGTCGCGCCGGGTGCGCAGCACCCCGACCCGTTCGGCCCGCAGCACGTCGAGCCGCTCCAGCACCTCGACGGCGACGAGCTGCTCCAGCACCGGCAGCGCCAGCTGGGCGCGGGCCAGCCGTCGTCGCATCCGGGCGGCGCGCTCGCGGCCGGCCCGGATCCAGCCGATCCGCAGCCCGCCCCAGGCGATCTTGCTCAGCCCGCCGACGGTGACGACGTCGTCGGGACCGGCGGCGTGCGCGGCGCAGGGCAGCGGCCCCGTGGCGCCCTCGCGCAGGTCCAGCTCGGCGAAGGTCTCGTCGACCAGGGCGACCGTGCCCTGGCGGGCGAGGCGCTGCACGAGCCGGGCGCGGGCGTCGTCGTCGAGGAGGCGGCCGGTGGGGTTCTGGAAGTCCGCCATCAGGTACGCGACCCGCGCCGCGGTCTGCCGGGCGGCCCGCGGCAGCACGGTCTGCGGGGTCGCGTCGGCGCCGTCCGCCGCCACCGGGACGGCGACCGCCCCCGCGTCGGCGACGACGTCGAGCGCCGACGGGTAGGTGGGGTGCTCGACGAGCACCCGGTCGCCGGGCCCGGCCAGCTCGGCGACGACGATCCCGATCGCCTGCAGCGCCCCGCCGGTCACGACGACCTGCTCCGGCCCGGTCGGGAGCCCCCGGGCGGTGAACCGGTCGGCGATCGCGGCCCGCAGCGCGGGCAGGCCGTCCGGGCCGTAGCCGTGTCCGGCCAGGTCCGCGGCACCCCGTTCGACGGCGCGGGCGACCAGGTCGGGCAGCACCGCGGGCGCGGCGGGCGCGGCGTGGGCGAGGTCGATCGTGCCGCGGTCCACCGGCCCGGGCGCCCAGACCCCGTCGACGCCCCCGGTGCGGTCCGGGAGCCGCACCCAGGTGCCCGCCCCGTGCCGGGCATCGGCCCAGCCGTCGTCGCGCAGGTCGCGGTAGGCGCGGGCGACGGTGACCCGGCTGACCCCCAGCGCCTCGGCCAGCGCCCGCTCCGCCGGCAGCCGGGTGCCCGACGGCAGCCTGCCGTCGCCGGTCAGCACCCGTACGGCGTCGGCCAGCACCCGGTACGCCGGGCCGCGCCCGCCGTGGACGTCACCGCACAGCGCGGCGAGGCGCTCCGCCCCGACCCCCTGCGTCATTCCCGATCCACTTCCGCTCGAGTGGCACGGTGACGACAGGCCACCGATCGAGGCAGCATGCCATCTCGTGACGATCGACAGCTCCCGCTGGTCGCTGCGGATGCCGCGGCGCACCCGGCGGCTCACCCAGCTCGTGGCCGGCCTGGTCGCCTACGCGGTCTCGATGGCGCTGATGATGCGCGCGGCCCTCGGCTCGATGCCGTGGGACGTGTTCCACCAGGGCGTCGCCGGGCGTACGGCCCTGTCGGTGGGCGCGGTGACCGTGGTCGTCGCGGTCGGGGTGCTGCTGCTGTGGATCCCGCTGCGGGAACGACCGGGGCTGGGGACGGTGGCGAACGTCGTCGTCATCGGGGCCACGGTGGACACCGCGCTCGCGGTGCTGCCCGCCCCGGAGGCGCTGTGGCTGCGGATGGCGTACGCCGTCGCCGGGATCGTGCTGAACGCGGCGGCGACGGCGGCCTACATCGGGGTCGGGCTGGGGCCGGGCCCGCGGGACGGGCTGATGACCGGGCTCGCGGCCCGCACCGGCCTGTCGGTGCGGCTGGTGCGGACCGCGATCGAGGTGACGGTCGTGCTCGTCGGGTGGGCGCTCGGCGGTGTCTTCGGCCCGGTGACGGTGGTCTACGCACTCGCCGTCGGGCCGCTGGTGCAGTGGTTCCTGCCGCGCTTCACCGTGGGTGCGGTCAGCCCGTCACCCTCGACAGCCAGTCCCCGTTGCTCAGATCCATCTTGACCCCGTTCACCATCACCGTCGGGGTCCCGAAGCGGCCGCCGGGCGCCACCGCCGGGTCGGCGACGGCCGCCTCGGTCGCGTCGGCGATCGCCTGGGTGTTCGCCTGGCGGGTGACGCAGCCCGCGAAGTCCCCCGTGGCCCCCAGCTCGGTGCCGAGCGCGGTCAGCTCCTGCACCGTCTTGCCGGCACTGCCCTCGGCGGGCTGGTCGGCGTACAGGCGGGAGTGGTAGGCGGGGAAGATCCCGGCGTCGGCGGCGCACAGCGCGGCGTTGCCGGCGCGGGTCGAGTAACCGGGCGGGGTCGAGCGCTCGTCGAGGATCACGATGTGGTGGTAGTTGATCTTCGCCTTGCCCTCGTTCACCGCGGTGGTGAGCTGGTTCCCGACGCTGCTCTCCAGCTGTCTGCAGGCGGGGCAGAGGTAGTCCTCGTAGAGGTCGACGGTCACCGGGGCCGCCTGGTTCCCGGCCTTCACGACGACGCCGTCGCGGGTCACCGGGTAGGTCGCGACGGTCGCCTTCTGGTAGTTCTGGTACAGCACGTAGACGCCCGTGGCCAGGGCGATGACCAGCACGAGCGCGCCGATCCCGAGGTTGCGACCGAGCCCGCTCGAGGTGCGTGCGGTGCTGATCCCCGCCGCCTGCAGCCGGGCCTGCGCGGCCTGCCGGCGCTCGCGCTCGCTCTGTCCCATCAGTGCTCCTCCGTCGCGTCCGCCGGCGCCCGCCGGTCGTGGTCGTGTGCCGCGGCCCGGTCCCCGCGCCCGTCGAGGGAGAACAGCGTCCGCGGGCGCACCGTCAGGTACACCGCGGCCGCGACGAAGGCGAGGTCGCGCAGCAGGGCCGGGCCGTAGCCGGTGTCGTCGGGGTCGACCGGCCCGCCACCGCCGAAGCAGCCGCAGTCGATCGCCAACCCGCGCGCCCACGCCTGCACCAGACCGGCGACGAACGCGAGCAGCAGCACGGTGCCCACCACCGCGGCGAGCCGGGTGGCGAGGCCCGCGAGCAGCAGCAGGCCGAGTGCGATCTCCAGCGGCGGCAGCAGGGTCGCGACCGGCACGACGAGCGCGTCCGGCAGCACCCGGTAGGCGGCGACGGCGACGGCCGTGGTGAACGGCTCGGACAGCTTCACCGCCCCCGACACCAGCCAGACCACGGCCAGCCCCAGCCGCAGCACGGTGCCCAGCACGTCGAGCGGGCGGACTGCGGTCACGACCGGGGAGCCTAGCGAGCCCGCCGGTTCAGAACTCCTCGCGGGCGGACTCCTGCTCCAGCAGCGCGTCGAGATCGGTCAGCCGCTTCATCGTGGCGACGGCGCGGGCGGTGCGGTTGTTGCCCGCCAGCATCTCCTCGTGGCGGTGCACGAACTGCCAGTAGCCCGCAGTGAAGGGGCAGGCCTTCTCCCCCACCCGCACCTTCGGGTCGAACGCGCAGCCCGAGCACAGGTCGGTCATCCGGTCGATGTAGGCGCCGCCGGAGGCGTAGGGCTTGGTGGCCATCCGGCCGCCGTCGGCGTGCTGGCTCATCCCGATCACGTTGGCGGGCATCACCCAGGCGAACCCGTCGACGAACGCCGTCGCGAACCAGTCGTTGAGCTCCGCCGGCCGGTAGCCACGCTGCATGGCGTGGTTGCCGAGGATCATCAGGCGCGGGATGTGGTGGGTCCAGCCGCGGTCGCGGACCCCGCCCAGGGCGTGCGACAGGCAGTTCGCGGTGACGGCGTCGGCGTCCAGGTCGGTCCACCAGTCCGGCAGCGGGGTGCGGGCCCGCAGGTGGTTGCGACGCGTGTAGCCGCGCCCGAAGCGCCAGTACAGCTGCCAGACGTACTCCCGCCAGCCGAGGATCTGCCGGACGAACCCCTCGACGCTGGACAGCCGCGCGTCCCCGTCGTGGTAGGCCTGCTCGGCGGCGTGCACCGCCTCCAGCGGGTGCAGCGCGCCCAGGTTCATCGGCACCGACAGCAACGAGTGCGCCATGGCCCAGTCCTGCTCCAGCACCGCGTCCTCGTACGGGCCGAAGGTGTCGAGGCGGTGCCGGACGAAGTGCCGCAGCGCCCGGGTGGCCTCCTCGTGGGTGACGGCGAAGCGGCGCGGCCCGTCGTTGCCGACCGTGGGGTACCCGGCCGCGTCGAGGTCGGCGCGGACCTGCTCGTCGATCCCGTCCTCGCGGGGTTTCCAGGGCGCCTTCACCTCCAGGCGCTCGGCGCCCTTCGGCGGGGACTCGCGGTTGTCGTGGTCGTAGTTCCACTTCCCGCCGACGGGCTTCTCGCCGTCCATGAGCACGGAGAACCGCTCGCGCTGGGCGCGGTAGAACTCCTCCATCCGGAAGGTCTCGCGGTCGCCGGCCCAGTCGTCGAACTCGTCCTTGCCCAGCGCGAAGGTCGGGGTGGGCCGGACCTCGGTGACCAGCCCCTCCTTCACGAAGCGGCGCACCATGTCCGAGGCCGGGAACGACGTCGGCTGGTGCACCACCACCGGGCGGCCGACCTGCTCCAGCGCCTCGCGGTAGGTGTCGGTGCGCAGGTAGGTGGCCCGGTCGCCGAGCTGCTCGGCGAGGTGGCGCATCCCGGACAGCACCAGGTGCAGCTTCTGGCGGTGGTGGCGACGCCGGCCCAGCGCGCGGGTGGACTCGACGATCACGATCTCGCGGCCGGCGAACTCCTCGGTGTCCCACACGTGCGGGCCGAGCTGGTCGGCGAACAGCCAGAGCGGAGCCGTGTCATCGGACGACATCGGCCCAGTGTCGGGGTGGTCGCGCGGCGCCGCGCGGCGAGCGGCGGCGGCCTACTGTTGCATCCGTGAACGATCCGGAGCTGGAGGCGGAACTCGCCGACCACCACCACGACCACTCCCACCGTGACATCTCCGGCGGCTGGCTGCGCGCGGCCACCTTCGGCGCGATGGACGGCCTGGTCACCACGATCGCACTGGTCGCGGGTGTCGGGGGCGGCGGGGCGGGCCGGGACGTCATCGTGCTCAGCGGGCTCGCGGGTGTCGTCGCGGGGGCGTTCTCGATGGCGCTCGGCGAGTTCGCCTCGGTCGGCACCCAGAACGACGCCCTCGACGCCGAGGCGGCCGTCGAGCGCCGTGAGCTGGCCCAGCACCCCCGCGCCGAGCAGCACGAGCTGGCCGCCCGGTTCCGGGAGATGGGCCTGTCCGAGCAGACCGCCGACGCCGTGTCCCGGGAGGTGCACCGCGACCCCGAGCTGGCGCTGCGGATGCACATCAGCCAGGAGCTGGGGGTCAGCCTGGACGACAAGCCGTCGCCGTGGGTGGCGGCGGTGTCGTCGTTCGCCGCGTTCGCGGTCGGCGGGCTGATCCCGCTGATCACGTTCCTGCTCGGCTACGGCTCGCTCGCGCTCGGCCTCGCCGTCGGCGGCGTCGGCCTGCTCGCCGCGGGGGCGCTGACCTCGCGGTTCACCTCCCGGTCGTGGTGGTCGGCGGCGCTGCGCCAGCTGGCGTTCGGCGCCATCGCCGCCGGCGCCACGTACCTGGTCGGCATGCTGATCGGCGTCAGCGCCGCCTGAGGGTCAGTCCTCCACACTGATCACCCGGGCCGGGCACACGTGCTCGGCCTCCTTCACCGCGTCCCGGTCGCCCTCGGCGGGCGAGTCGGTCAGCAGCGCGACGATCCCGTCGTCGTCCTGGTCGAAGACGTCGGGCGCGGTCACGACACACTGGCCGGCCCCGATGCACAGTTCCTTGTCCACGATCACGCGCATGGCCATCAGAATGCCACCGGCAGCGCGTGCACGCCGTAGACGGCCATGTCGTCGCGGAACGGGATCTCCGAGTCCGGCACGGTGACCCGCAGTCCCGGGAAGCGCCGCAGCAGCGCCGGGTAGGCGATCTGCAGCTCGAGGCGGGCCAGTGGCTGCCCCAGGCACTGGTGCACCCGAACCCGAACGCGACGTGCCGGTTCGTCCCGCGGGTCACGTCGACCTCGTCGGGGTGCGGCCACTGGCGGGGGTCGCGGTTGGCGGCCTCGGCGGCGAGCACGACGCCCTCCCCCGCGCGGATCGTGACCCCGCCGATCTCCAGGTCCTCGGTCGCGACCCGGCGGCGGCCGATGTGGGTCACGGTCAGGACCCGCAGCAGCTCCTCGACCGCGGCGCGGACCTGCGCGGCGTCGCCGTCGCGGACGACGGCGAGCTGGTCGGGGTGGTGCAGCAGGGTCAGCGTGCCGAGCGCGATCATGTTCGCCGTCGTCTCGTGCCCGGCGACGAGCAGCAGCAGCGCCGAAGCGCTCGCCTCGTCGACGGTGAGGTCCCCGGCCGCGACCCGGGCGGCCAGCCCGCCGAGCACGTCGTCGCGCGGCTGGTCCAGCCGCTCCCGGACGAGTCCGGCGAGGTAGTCCTGCAGCGCGTCCGACGCCGCGGCCGACACCTCCGCGCCCGAGGTCAGGTCGACCATGATCCGGCTCTGTGCCTCGAAGAACGCGTGGTCGGCGTAGGGGACCCCGAGCAGGTGGCAGATCACCAGCGACGGCAGCGGCAGCGCGAACGCCTGCACCAGGTCGGTCGGGTTCTCCCCCGCCGCCATGGCGTCCAGCAGCTCGGTGACGGTCTGCTCGACCAGTGGCCGGAGGCGCTCGATGCGGCGCACGGTGAACTCACCGATGAGCATCCGCCGGTGCCGCGCGTGCTCGGGGCCGTCCATCATGATGAAGCTGCGTCGGCGCCCCTGGGAGCGCACGCGGCGCGACCGCGACGCGGCGGGGTAGCCGTCGCGGTCGGCGTCGGCGGACAGCCGCTCGTCGGCGAGTGCGGCGCGGACGTCGTCGTAGCGGGTGACGAGCCACGGCGTACTGCCGTCCCAGATCCTGACCCGGGCGACCCCCGGTCCGGCCGGGCACTCGTCGTCCCGGATGCGGGCGAGCTCGGCGGGCGGATCGAAGGGGCACCCGCGCGTCATCGGGTAGGTGGGCACGGGGTCGGTCACGGCGGTCATCGGCATCACTCCCGCCGAGAATGTTAGCAATGCTCAGTTTCATTGCGCAACGATCTGTGCAGAGAGCAGAGACAGGAACGGCCCCGTCCCGGGATCGGGACGGGGCCGCTGGGCAGTGGAGGTGCCGGGAATCGAACCCGGGTCCTCCGTCGGTTCACGAGGGCTTCTCCGTGCGCAGTCCGCTCTGTCTCTACTCGGATCCACCGGTCACGCGAACAAGCCGGTGTGACGATCCCAGCCGCTGTTGGATGTTCCCTGCGGTTCCGCGGCCGGACCGCAGGGTGAGTCCCCTGAATGATGTCGGGAACCGGAGCGGGGACGCCTCCGGCCCGACAGCCCCTACCTGAAAATCAGGCAGCGAGCGCGTAAGCGCTCTGGGCAGTGCGACTGTTGTCGGCACTTATTTTTTTGCGACGCATGGTTAACGAGATCATCGTCGCCTTCCTCGGCACGCTTCACCTCGATCAACGATCGGAGTCGAAACCGTTCACCCCCTGGTCGGATCCCGGAGGACCCGCAGTCCACCTGCACTCCGCACGGACGTACCCGGGCGGACGCACAGCATAACGCCCCACGCCCGCCCGATCATCCCGGTTCCCGGTGGCGTGTCATCCCGCCGCGACGTCGTAGGTGTGCCCCGCGGCCCGCAGCCGGTCGACCAGCACGTCACCCAGCGCGGTGGCCGGGGTGAGGCAGCCCGCACGGTCGGGCAGCGCGGACCCGCCCAGGGCCAGTGCGAGGCCCGCCTCGCCGAACATGACCGCGGTGGCCCCGTAGCCGGGGTCGCCGGGGCCGGAGACCCGCACCCGGTAGCGACGTCCGGACTCGGTCTCGGCACGCACGTCCATCCGGAACCAGCCGCGCTCGCGGGTCCGCTCCGACGGCCCGGTCCCGGGCGCGGGCAGCACCCGGTCGAGCAGCGGGCGGATCGGCGGCACCATGAACGCACCGACCAGCGCGCCGAGCCCGCCGGTGACCACACCCGCGGTGACCGCCCCGGACACCCCGCGACCACAGCCCTGGAGCTCGCCGTAGCGCAGTCCGCGGCCGTAGGCGTGGTCGAGCAGCGCGTTGGAACGGCGCACGATCCGGGTGTTGTAGGACGCCATCACGAACGGCGCGGTCCAGGTGCCGTCCGGGAGCCGGGCGGGCGGTCCCGCGTCACCCGGCTGCGACGGTGTCGGCTCGGCCGACGGGTCGGGGCTCAGCGAGTGCGGGCGGGCGGCCAGGCGCCGGGCGTCGCGGTCGGTGCGGACGGTGTCGAGCTGCCCGCGCAACGAGTCCACCGTGCCGCCGGAGACCCCGCCGCGCATCGTCGCGACCGTGCGGACCTCGGTGAGCCCACCCGCGCCGTCGGCCTGTGCGGCCCGGTGCGCGAGGAACACCCCCAGGTCGGAGGGGACGGAGTCGTAGCCGCAGGAGTGCACGATCCGCGCGCCGCTCGCGCGCGCGGTGCCGTGGAAGCGGTCGATCGCCTCGCGGACGAACAGCACCTCGCCGGTGAGGTCGGCGTAGTGGGTGCCGGCCCTCGCGCACGACCCGACCAGCCCCAGACCGTACTTCGCGTACGGGCCGACCGTGCTCAGCACGACGCGTGCGCCCGCGGCGAGCCGGTCGGTCGCGGCCGGGTCGGCGGCGTCGGCGACGATCAGCGGCCAGTCCCGGGCCGACGCCGGCAGTGCCGCCCGGGTCGCGGCGAGCTTCGCCTCGGAGCGGCCGGCCAGCGCGATGCGCACCCCGGGCGGGGCGTGCTCGGCGAGGTGACGGGCGATGAGGCCGCCGACGAAGCCGGTCGCGCCGTAGAGGGCGATGTCGACCGGGGCGGCCGCGCCGTTCCCGTCGTTCTGCGGGCTGACCATGGCTAAGAGCTCCTCGGGGTCTCGGCCGCGGGGCCGGGGGCGGCGTGTCGGACGGGGTCGACGCCCAGCAGCGCGGCCGGGGCGTCGTACAGGACCGAGCGCAGGAAGGCCGCGCCGAGGCGGGGCTCGGCCGCGGCCCAGCCGGCGATCGCGGCGAGCTGCTCGGCGTAGGCGTAGGGGATGTTGGGGAAGTCGGTGCCGAGCACGATCCGCCCCGGGTGCTCGGCCAGGCGTGCCGGCCAGTCCGGCGGCAGCGGCGCGATCGCCTGGGAGAACGCGGTGCCGACCATCGTCGTGTCCAGCACCAGGTTCGGGAACCGGTCCAGCAGCTCCAGCGCGCCCCGGAAGTCCGGCATGCCCGCGTGCGCCAGCACGATCCGCAGATCGGGGTGCGCCGCCAGCACCTCGGCGAAGATCCCGAGCCCGGTGTGCTCACCGGGGATCGGGCCGTCGCCGCAGTGGACGACGGCGGGTACGCCCGCGTCGGCCAGCAGGCCCCAGGCGTCGCGCAGCAGGGGGTCGCGCGGGTCGAACCCGCCGACCTGGACGTGCACCTTGACAATCCGCGCACCGTCGGAGACGGCACGGCCGAGGTAGTCCACCACGGACGGTTCCGGGTAGAGCGTCGCGGTGCGCACCGCACGCGGGTGGGCGTCGGCGAACCCACCGGCCCAGTCGGTGAGCCACTCCCCCATGCCCGGCTTGTGCGGGTAGGTCAGGGGCGCGAACGCGAGCACCCCGAGGCGTTCGAGGATCGCGTAGCGCTCCTGTTCGGGCAGCCGGTACTGCACCGGCCACGGGGTGCCGTAGTGGGTCTCGGCGTCGTCGAAGTAGGCCCAGACCTTGTCGAGCATCCGCTGGGGCAGGAAGTGCACGTGCACGTCGACCAGGCCGGGCAGGTCCAGCTCGGCGGTCCAGCGGGGCACGTCGGCGTCGTCGACCGGCGGCAGGGGGAGATCCACGGCCCCACCCTAGGCGGGGTGTCTCAGCCGCGCAGGTCCCGGGCCCGCCCCTTGGCCGCACGGCCGACGGCGCGCGCGATCTCCTTCTGCGCGTCCTTCTTGGCCAGGTCGCGGCGCTTGTCGTAGTCCTTCTTGCCCTTGGCGAGCGCGAGCTCGCACTTGACCTTGCCGTCGTTGAAGTACAGCGACAGCGGCACCAGGGTGAGCCCGCCCTCCCGGGTCTTGCCCATCAGCCGGTCGATCTCCCCGCGGTGCAGCAGCAGCTTGCGGGTGCGGCGCGGCTCGTGGTTGGTCCAGCTGCCGCGCACGTACTCCGGGATGTGCAGGTTGCGCAGGAAGATCTCGCCGTCGTCGATGGTGGCGAAGGCGTCGACCAGCGACGCCCGGCCCAGACGGAGGCTCTTCACCTCGGTCCCCTTGAGCGCGACCCCGGCCTCGAACTCCTCCAGGATCGCGTAGTCGTGCCGGGCCCGACGGTTCTGCGCGATCACCTTCCGGCCCTGTTCCTTCACACGACCAGCCTACCCGCGTACCGCCACCGGTATCCGACCGCGGCATCGCCGGAGCACCGCTCTTGCGTGTCGGCGGCGCCGCATGCAGACTCCAATGCGAGAGCAGTGCTCTCGTATTGGATCGACGATCACAAGAGACGGGCATGACGACGCCGGTGCTGGTGACCGGGGCGACCGGCGGGATCGGCGGGCACCTGCTGACCGCGCTGGCCGGCCGCGAGGTGACGGTGCGGGCGCTGGTCCGCGACCCGGACCGCCTCGCCGGTGCCGGCGGCGTCGAGGTCGTGCGGGGCGACCTGCGCGACCCGGACGCCGTCGCCGCGGCACTGGACGGGGTCGACGCGGCGTTCCTCAACTCACCCTCGGCCCCCGACGCCGCGACCACCCAGATCGCGGTGGCCGACGCCCGCCGCGACCGCCGGGGTGTCCCGGCTGGTACTGCTGTCGCAGTTCGCGGCACGGGAGGACTCCCCGGTGCGGTTCCTGCGCCGGCACGCCGCGGTGGAGCAGCACGTCCACGACCTGGGGATCGGCCACGTGGTGCTGCGGCCGAACCTGTCCCTGCAGGGCCTGCTGGCCTTCGCCCCCCCGGTCGCCGCGACCGGCCGGTTCGGCGCCCCGATCGGCGACGCCGCGGTGAGCGCGGTCGACGTGCGCGACATCGCCGACGCCGCCACGGCCGTGCTCACCGGCGCCGGAGGGGACGGTGCGGTGCACGACCTCACCGGGCCGCGCGCGGTCACCCACGCCGGGATCGCCGCGGCCCTGACCCGGGCCACCGGACACCCGGTCACGTTCGACGACCTCACCCCCGAGGCGTTCGCCGCCGCCCTGGACGGGGTGCTGCCGCCCTGGCAGGCCGCGGGACCGGTCGAGGACTACGCCCACTACGGGCGGGGCGAGGCCGCACGGGTGGACGACGCCGTGGCCGTCCTCACCGGCCACCCGGCCCGCACCCTGGAGGAGTTCGCCCGCGACCACGCCGCGGCGTTCACCCCCGCGGGGCGAGCGCTCAGACCTTCACGTAGGCGCGCAGGGTCACGTAGCCGGTGATCCCGGCGACGAGCGCCCCGGTGGGCACGAGCAGCGCCGAGACCACCAGCACGTCGGTGATCCGGACCGGCGGGATCACGCCGGCCTGCCCCATCGCGGCGAACAGGTCGTCGACGACGGCGTACTTGGCCGCGACCAGGCCGATCCCGGCGAGCGCCCCGCCGACGGCCCCGGCGATGGCGGCCTCGACCAGGAACGGCAGCTGGGTGGTCCAGCGCGTCGCACCGACCAGGCGCATCACGCCGACCTCCGTGCGCCGCATGAACGCCGAGACCTGCACCGTGTTGGAGATCAGCAGGATCGCCGCGAGCGCCTGCACGACGGCGAGCGCGAACGCCACGTTGCGCACCCCGTTCAGGAAGTCGAACAGGGTCCCGACGACGTCGCGCTGGTCGATCACCCCGCGCACCCCCGGCCGGCCCTCCACGGCGGCCCGGGCGGCCGCGGCACCCGCCTGCTGGTCGGTCAGGGTGACCCGCAGCGTGGCGGGCAGCGACTGCGGCCGGGCGACGTCGGCGACCGACTGCCCGGCGAACAGCTCGCGGAAGCGGGTCCAGGCCTGCTGCTGGGACTCGAACGAGACCGAGCCGACGCCCGGGGCGGCCTCCAGCGCGCTCCGCACCGACGCGCACGTCGGCCCGCTGCAGTCCGGGTCGGTCTCCGAGACGTCCGGGGTGAGCGCGACCTGGATCTCGAGCCGGTTCGTGTAGAGCGCCGAGATGTCGTCGATGGTGCGCAGCACGAGCAGGCCCGCACCGACCGACATGAGGGTGACCGCGGTGGTCAGGACCATCGCGACGGTCATCGTGACGTTGCGGCGCAGGCCGGAGGAGACCTCGCGGGTGAGCAGGGCGGGGCGCATCTACCGGCCCGCCCCGTACACCGCGCGGGCCTCGTCGCGCAGCACGCCGCCGTCGGCCAGCTCGATCACCCGGCGGCGCATCGCATCCACGATGGACGAGTCGTGGGTGGCCATCAGCACCGTGGTGCCCGCGCGGTTGATGCGCTCCAGGACCTGCATGATCTCCCGCCCGGTCTCGGGGTCGAGGTTGCCGGTGGGCTCGTCGGCCAGCAGCAGCGGGGGCCGGTTGACCGACGCCCTGGCGATCGCGACGCGCTGCTGCTCGCCGCCGGACAGCTCGTGCGGCAGCCGCTCGGCCTTGCCCTGCAGCCCCACCATCTCCAGCAGCTCCGGGACGGCGATCCGGATCTCCGAGGGCCTGCGCCCCAGCACCTCGAGCGCGAACGCGACGTTGCCGGCGACGGTGCGCTTGGGCAGCAGCCGGAAGTCCTGGAACACGCACCCGATCCGCTGGCGCAGCTTCGGCACCTTGCGCCGGGGCAGCCCGGCGACGTCGAGGCCGTCGATGAGGATGGATCCCGAGGTGGGGACGTCCTCGCGCAGCAGCAGCCGCAGCAGCGTCGACTTGCCCGACCCGGACGGTCCGATCAGGAACACGAACTCGCCCGCACCGACCGTCGCGGAGACCCGGTCCAGCGCCGGACGCCCGGACGCCGGGTAGCGCTTGGTGACGTCCCGCAGCTCGATCACGGAGCGGGACGGTACCGCCGCCCGGAGTACACGGGCCGTGACGACACGCCCGTCAGGCCGGTCCGGCGGCGACCGGGTCCCGCGACGGGTCGAGCGCACCGGCGAGCCGGTCCAGGACGGGGACCGCCGCACGCAGCGCGACCGCGTCGGCGCCGTCCAGGTCGCCGAGCGCGCGCCGGATCTGCCGCGTCCAGGCGGCGTCGAGGAGCTCGCGGTGCCGGACCGCCCGGGCCGTGGGGTACAGCAGCGCACGACGGCCGTCGGCCGGGTCGGCACGGCGCTCGACGAGGTCGCGCTCGACCAGTGACCGGACGGTCGTACTGACGTTGCTGGGCTGCAGCCCGAGACCGCGGGCCACCGCCGACACCGGGTGCCCGGGCCGGGCCGAGACCCACCGGAGCACCTCGTGCTCGGATCCGGTGATCGCGTCCAGGCCGACCGCGCGTTCGCCCGACGCCCGCAGCACCCGCGACAGGTCGTGGACGGCGGCCACCAGCGCCGCCCAGTCCTCGCGCTCCTTGATCTCCGTCACAGACACGATACTACTCGACTGTTCATATATATTTTCATAACTGATCACCGCAGGAGAGAGGACCGTCATGACCGTGGGTACCGAGCAGGCCGCACCGAGGACCGCGCGCGGCCGCACCGTGCCGGACGGCGTGTGGATCGGCGTCCTCGCACTGCTGACGGCCGTGGCGCCGCTGGCCACCGACATGTACCTGCCCGTGCTGCCGACCGTGGCGACCGAGCTGGGGGCGTCGGCGTCGGCGGCGCAGCTGACCCTGACCGCGTTCCTGGTGGGACTGGCGGCCGGGCAGCTGGTGATCGGCCCGCTCTCGGACAGCTGGGGGCGGCGACGCCTGGTCCTCGCCGGCACGGTCCTGCTGTTCGCCGCCTGCCTGGCGAGCGCGGTCGCGCCGTCGGTCGCGGTGCTCGTCGTCGCCCGGTTCCTGCAGGGCTTCGGCGGGGCGGCCGGCCTGGTGCTGAGCCGCGCGATGATCTCCGACCGCACCACCGGCTCGCGGACCGCGCAGCTGTTCTCGCTGATGATGGCGATCAACGGGATCGCGCCGGTGGTCGCGCCGGTGATCGGCAGCTCGCTCGGCGGGGTCGTCGGCTGGCGGGGCATCTTCGTGGTGCTCGCCGGGCTGGCCCTGCTGATGCTGGTGTCGTCGCTGCTCGCGGTGCACGAGACGCTCCCGGCCTCGGCGCGAACCTCCGGTGGTGTGCGACGAACCTTCTCCGACGTCGGTGCGCTGCTGCGTCGTCGTCGTTACGTCGGCTACGTGCTCGCGTTCGCCACGTCGTTCTCGATGATGTTCGCCTACATCTCCGGGTCACCGTTCGTGCTGCAGCAGACCCTCGGCCTCTCCACGACGCAGTACGCCCTCGCCTTCGGGACGAACGCGGCCGGGCTGGTGCTGGGCAACATCGTCAGCAGCCGGCTCGCCACTCGGGTCGCCCCGCGCCGCCAGCTCGTCGTCGCCGTCGGAGGGCTGGTCGTGCTGTGCGCGGCGCTGCTCGTCGTGGTGCTGCTCGGCGCCGCCCGCTGGCCCGTCCTCGTGCTGCTGTTCGCGACCCTGGCCACGCTCGGGTTCGTGATGGGCAACAGCGCGGCGCTGGCGACCGGCGAGGTCCGCGACCGCGCCGGGACGGGCTCGGCCCTGCTGGGGGCCACCCAGTTCGGCCTCGGCGCCCTGGTCTCGCCGCTGGTCGGGTCGAGCGCGACGGCGATGGCCGTGACCATGCTGACCGCGGCCACGCTCTCCGCCGTGTCGCTCGCCGCCCTGACCCGCGGCACGACCGCGCCGCGCTGAGCCCGCCCCGCCCGCCCCGCCCCGGACACTCGTCGGCCCGGCCGCCGTGACGCCGAGATGCGGCTCAGCGGGAATCGTCGATCTCCACGGCCCGCTGAGCTGCATCTCGGTGGACCGCGCCGACCCGGGTCGAGGCGCGCGGGCCACGGGACACGGGGCCGTCGTCAGGGGGCGGTGATCTCCACCGGCAGCCCGGGGTCGCTGAAGGAGACGGTCACCGCACCCGGGACCGCGGCGCCGGCGTTCTGCGTCCCGGCGGCCGGGGCCTGCGGCTGCAGGCGCAGCCGGAGCAGCCGTCCGCGGTCGGCGGGGGCGGCGTCGGGGGCACCGAGCCAGGCGGTGAACCGCGGGGTCGGCGAGACCAGCCCGGCGAGCTCGTCGAGCCGGGTCGCGACCGCCGGGGCCGGGGCGCCGGCCCGTGCGGCGGCGAGGTCCACCGACCCGGTGTACGTCGTCGCGGCGACGCCGCCGACGTCGGTGGCCCCCGGCGCGGCGGCGACGTCGCGCAGTCCGGGCGCGGCGTGCAGCATCCCGCCGACGGCACCGACCGGGAGGAGCCCCGTGGACAGCGGCTGCCAGCGGTCGCTGCCGCCGAACCGGACCCAGGCACGGTCGTCGAGCACCCTGACCCGGGCACCACGGGTGCCGAGGGCGACGGTGAGGTCCGCGGCGAACGGGGTGAAGCGGGCGGGGCCGGAGGCGCGCACCGGGCCGGTGACCGAGTCGAGCTCGACGTCGACCCGCGCAGACCCGGCGTCGGCGAGCGCGGTGCCCGCGGCGGCCACGGTGTCCTGCGCCGACGGCGCGGCGGAGGCGGGCGGAGCCCCGTCGGCGGCCGGCTCCGGGGATCCCGTCGTGCATCCGGCCAGGGCGAGGACGAGGAGGGCGCCGCAGACGGCGGACGCCCGGCGACCCCGGCTCACGAGGCCGATTCGGTCTGCTTGCGCCAGCGGATGCCGGCCTCGATGAACTCGTCGATCTGGCCGTCGAGCACCTGCGAGGGGTTGCCCTCCTCGTGCTCGGTGCGCAGGTCCTTCACCAGCTGGTACGGGTGCAGCACGTAGTTGCGCATCTGGTTGCCCCAGGAGGACCCGGCCTCCTTGAACGAGTCGCGCAGCTCGCGCTCCTCCTGCCGGCGGCGCTCCAGCAGCTTCGCCTGCAGCACGGCCATCGCCGACGCCTTGTTCTGCAGCTGGGAGCGCTCGTTCTGGCAGGCGACGACGATCCCGGACGGGATGTGGGTCAGCCGGACCGCCGAGTCGGTCGTGTTGACGCCCTGGCCGCCGGGCCCGGACGCGCGGAACACGTCGACCCGCAGGTCCTTCTCGTCGATCTCGATGTGGTCGGAGGTCTCGACGACCGGGGCCACCTCGACACCGGCGAACGACGTCTGGCGCCGCCCCTGGTTGTCGAACGGCGAGATCCGCACCAGGCGGTGGGTGCCGGCCTCGACCGACAGCGTCCCGAACGCGTACGGCGCGTGGACGGCGAAGGTGGCCGACTTGATGCCGGCCTCCTCGGCGTAGGACGTCTCGTAGACGTCGGTGCCGTAGCCGTGGCGCTCGGCCCAGCGCAGGTACATGCGCAGCAGCATCTCGGCGAAGTCGGCGGCGTCGATGCCCCCGGCCTCGGACCGGATGGTCACCAGGGCCTCGCGCTCGTCGTACTCGCCCGAGAGCAGGGTGCGGACCTCCAGCGAGGAGATCTCGCTGCGGAGCTTCGCGCGCTCGGCGTCGGCGTCCGCGACGGCGGACTCGTCGCCCTCGTCCTCGGCGAGCTCGTAGAGCACCGGCACGTCGTCGAGGCGGCGGCGCAGGTCGTCGAGCCGGCGCAGGTCGCCCTGGGCGTAGGCCAGCCGGCTGGTGATCTGCTGGGCGGCGTCGACGTCGTCCCAGAGGTCCGGCCGGCCCGCCTGCTCGGACAGTTCCTCGATCTCCTGGCGCAGCCGGGGCACGTCGGCGACGGCCTCGATGCTGGACAGCGTGGTGTCGAGGTCCTTCAGGTCGGCCTGGACGTCGGAGTTCACAACGGTCGAGGGTACGCGGGGGTGGGACCCGGTTCAGTCCTGGGGGATCGCGTCGATCAGCTTGATCATCGCCCGGGTGTGGGCGACGGCGAAGTCCGCGACCGGACGGCCGTAGGGGTCGTCGGTCGCACGGGCGGCGGCGCGGGCCACCGCGAGCCGCTCGGCGTAGGCCTCGCGGGCGGCCGCGACGAGCTCGGTGCGCTGCTTGACCGTCAGCGTCCCCGCGTGCAGCAGCCGCAGCACCAGCGGGCTGCGGACGGCGTCGGCGTCGCCACCGGTGGCGAGCCAGTGCTTGAACGACCGCTTGCCGGCGGCGGTGATCACGTACTGCTGGCTGGCCCGCGGGCCCTGCTTGCCCAGGCGCAGCAACGCCTCCTCGGTCAGCGCGGGCAGCTCGCGGTAGACCTGGCTGCGGGTGACCGAGAAGAACAGCCCGAACCGCTCACCGGCCGCCGCCACCAGCTGCCCACCGGTCATCGGCCCGCCGTGGAGCAGACCGAGGAGGGCGGCGGCGGTGGCGTTGACCGGTGTGACGGGTGCCATCGTCCGACGGTCCCACGTCCGCGCCGGGCGCGCGAGTCCACAGCGCACATCCGCCCTGAGCAGACGGGGTGCACTGTGGCCTCACGCGGCCCACGGAGGGGTCAGGCCCCGATGGTCAGGGAGGCGATCCGCTCGCGGGAGACGGCGACGTCGCCGTACTGGCCGGCGAGCCGCTTGGCGCGCTTGTAGAAGAAGTGCGCCTCGTGCTCCCAGGTGTAGCCGATGCCGCCGTGGAACTGGATCATCGCCGCGGTCGCCTGGAGCGCCACGTCGCTGCTCTTGGCCTTGGCGACGGCGACGGCGAGCTCGGCGCCGTCGAGCCCGGTGTCCACCGCGTGCGCGGCGTAGAGCGCCGCGTGCTCGGCCATCGTGACCCCGACGTGCAGGTCGGCCAGCGCGTGCTTGAGCGCCTGGAACGACCCGACGGGCACACCGAACTGGGTGCGCTCGCGGTCGTAGGCGACGGTGCGGGTCAACGCCTCGCGGGCGATGCCGACCAGGTCCGCGGCGACCAGCACGGTCGCCCGGTCGGTCAGCTGCTTCTGCAGCTCGACGGTGGTGCCGGGCAGCGCCTCGGCGGTCCCGCCGCCCAGCGACGCGAGCCGGGTGGTGCCGTCGAAGCTGCCGACCGGCGACGCCGTGGCGCCGGTGACCAGCGCCAGCCCGGGCAGGCCGTCCTCGGCCGGGGCGACGACGACGTCGGCGAGCGCGCCGTACTCCACGACCGGCAGACCGGTCGCGGCGCTGCCCCGGGTGGTGAACGCACCGACCGCCTCGCCCGCGGCGAGCTTCGGCAGCCAGGCCGCCTTCTGCTCGTCGGAGCCGGCGAGCCGGATCGCGTCGGCGGCCAGCACGGTGCCGCGCCACGGGCCGGGGGCGACACCCGCCCCGAGCGCCCGGGCGATCACCTGGGCCTCGACCAGGCCGAGACCGAGGCCGTCGTGCTCCTCGTCGACGGTGACCGCGGTCCACCCCTGCTCACCCGCGGCACGCCACAACGACGCCGGATTGCCGTCGTCGGACGGGTTCTCGACGACCGTCCGCACGGCGGCGAGGTCGAAGCGCTCGGCCAGGTAGTCGCGCACCGCGGCGCCGAACTCCTGCTGATCCTGGGTGAGTGCGAAGAACATGTGTCCGTTCCCCTTACCGCGGCAGGCCGAGCACGCGCTCGGCGGTGACGTTGCGCTGCACCTGTGACGAGCCGCCCCAGATGGTGACCGAGCGCGACCACATGGCCTGGGCGTGCAGCGGGCGCAGGTCGGTGCCGTCGGGCAGCGCGTCGAGCGTGGCGTCCTCGCCGAGGATCCGGTCGTAGACCTCCCACAGGTCCTGGAACGCCTCGGACCACTGCAGCTTGGTCATCGACGCCTCGAAGCCGAGATCGCGGCCCTGCTCGACCTGGGTGAGCACGTGCATCGAGTGCAGCCTCAGGCACTCCAGCTCGACCAGGACGCGGGCCAGGTCGTCGCGGATCACCGGGTCGGTGTCGCGGCCCAGCCTCCGGGCGACCGCGGCGATCTCGTCGTACTGACGACGGAACTCGGTGTACTGGGAGATGCCGGACGCGCCGCGCTCGAACGAGAGCAGCAGCATCGCGGTGCGCCAGCCGTCACCGATCTCGCCGAGACAGTCCGCGGCCGGGACGCGGGCGTCGTCGAAGAAGACCTCGCCGAACTCGCTGGCCCCGCTCATCTGGCGCAACGGGCGCGCGGTGACGCCGGACTGGTCCATGTCGATGAGTAGCATCGAGATGCCGCGGTGCTTCTCCGACCCGGCCTCGGTGCGGACCAGGGTGAAGATCTTGTCGCCGTGCACGGCGTTGGTGGTCCAGACCTTCTGGCCGTTGACGACGAAGTCGTCACCGTCGCGGACGCCCTTGGTGGACAGCGCCGCGAGGTCGGAGCCGGCACCGGGCTCGGAGAAGCCCTGGCACCACACGACCTCGTTGCGCAGCAGCGGGCCGATGATCTCCTTCTTCTGCGCGTCGGTGCCGATCGCCATGACCGTCGGCGCGAGGAAGGTCAGCCCGAGCGGGTTGACCGTGCGCGGCGCCTGGGCGCGGACGGTCTCCTCGTCGTAGATGGCCTTCATGCCCGGCGTGCCGCCGCGGCCGCCGTACTCGACGGGCCACTGGATGCCGGCGAACCCGGCGTCGGCCTTGTCCCGCTCCCAGTCGCGCCGCAGCCGGAAGCTCTCGGAGTCCTCCAGGGACTCCCAGAACCCGGGGCGGGTCCACTCCTGCGGGATGTGGGCGCCGAGCCAGGAGCGCAGTTCCGCGCGGAACTCCTCCTCGGCCGGGGTGAAGGTCAGGTCCATGGATGAGCACCCGTTCGTCGTGTGAGGTCGGCACTGTCCCGACCCGGAGCCTTCCATACCCGCCGGTAACCTGCCTCCCGCGGCGTGTCCGTGGCCCGGGCGGTATGCAGGGAGTAGCATTTCGGTATGCGCAGCGAGCGGGTGACGGTCACGCTGCCGGCGGAGCTGGTGGCCGAGGCGAGGGACGCGGTGTCCCGCGGATCGGCGGCGAGCCTGTCCGCCTACGTGGCGGAGGCCGTGCAGGCACGGCAGGACCGGGACCGTTCCCTGGCCACCCTGGCCGACCTCTACGGCGGCCCCCCGCCGGCCGACGAGCTGGATGCCGCGCGCCGTTCGCTGCGCCCGGTCCCGCCCGTGGCCGTCGGCTGAGCCCGCGATGATCGGCGGACGCGTACTCGACTCCTCGGCTCTGGCGGCCTTCGCGACCGGTCGCCCCGTCTATATGCGTGCGCTGGTCTGGGCCGCGGTGGAGGAGAACATCGTGCTCGCGGTGCCCAGCGCCGCCCTCGGCCGCGCCTGGTCGATGGTCGACGCCGAGCACCACGCCGCACTGCAGGTCCTGCTGGGTCTGCCGAACACCGTGATCCACGAGCTGTCCCCCGAGAGCGCCCAGGAGGCCGGGCTGCTGCTGGCCTCCCAGGGGCTCGACGACATCGTGACCGGCCAGGTCGTCACCGCCGCCCGGCGGCGGGGCTGGCCCGCGGTCACCGGGGACCCGGGGTCGCTGCGCAAGCTCGACCCGATGGTGCCGATCGAGGAGCTGCCCTGAGCGTGCTCAGGCGCTCCCGTCGCGCAGCCGGGTCCGGAGGCGCGCCAGCTCGTCCTCGGTGAGGCCGTTCTCGCGCAGCCAGCCGACCGGGCCGCCGTGGCGCTCGTCGAGCAGCCGCAGGAACTCGGCCATGACCTCGGCCCGTGGGCGGTGCCGGTCCAGCTCGTCGGCACCGGGCATCGGCTCACCCGAGGCGGTCGTCCACTTCCGGAACAGGGCGTCGATCCGGGTCGCGGACAGCGCGTAGTCGGCGGTGATCTCCTCCCGCGGCACCCCGACCGCGGCGCACACCAGCGCGACGAGCACGCCGGTCCGGTCCTTGCCGGCGGCGCAGTGCACGACGGTCGTGCCGGACTCCAGCCCGGCGATCCGGCGGACCCCGTCCACGACGTACTCGCCGCGGCCGTCGAGGTAGGCCAGGTAGTGGCCGAGCATCGGGTCGAGCGCGGCGTGGGCGTCCTCGGTCTCGGGCAGGGCGATCCCGGTCTCGGGGATGAAGCTGAGCCGGTGCACCGGCACCCCGGCCGCGGCGAGCGCACCGAGGCCGTAGGTCGTGCGTTCGTGGTCGGTGCGCAGGTCCAGCACCTGCGCGACGCCCAGCTCGTCGGTGAGGTACGCGACGGCGGCCGGCCCCAGCCCCTCCAGGGACTCGGTGCGCAGCAGGACGCCGGTGCGGACGCGGCCCCCGCCGTCGAGCGGGAGGCCGCCGACGTCACGGGCGTTGGCGAGGCCGTCGACGGTCAACCAGCGGTCCGGTACGAGATCGGTCACGACCCCAGGTTAGGCAGCCCGGGGCGCCACGGCAGCGGTCACCGGGCGGGGTTCACCGGCCGTGCACCGGCGGGCGGCGCAGCGCGGCGGGCAGCACCCGGGCACCGTCGCCGTACGCGGCGGCGGCGTCGTCGGGGTTGACCAGCCGGCAGGTCGTCATCGACAGGCAGCCGCAGCCGATGCAGCCGTCGAGGCCGTCGCGCAGGGCGGTCAGCGCGTCGATCTGCTCGTCGAGCCTGCCGCGCCAGGACCGCGACAGCCGGGCCCAGTCCGACCGCGTCGGCGTGCGGTCCGCGGGCAGCGCGTCGAGGGCGGAGCGGACCTCCTCCAGCCCGATCCCGATGGACCGGGCCGCCCGGACGAAGGCGAGCCTGCGCAGCACGCTGCGCCGGTAGCGACGCTGGTTGCCCGAGGTCCGGGTCGCGGAGATCAGCCCTTCGCGCTCGTAGTAGCGCAGCGCCGAGTGCGGGAACCCGCTGCGCTCGACGATCTCCCCGATGGTCAACAGGTCGCCCGTGTCCATGCCCGTCCCCCGTCCCACTACCCCGCCGCGGCCGTCCCACACGCCGTTCCGCGCATCGGGACGGGCCGTACAAACCTCGAGCCGACTCCAGTATTGCGCCGTTCATCGCAAGCCCGCCACCTGCGGGGACCGCCGTCCGTCGGCCGAGGGGCACCGTCCACCGGGTTGCTCCCCGCACTCTCTCAAGATCACGGAACCGGTGAACGGTGCCTGTCGCGCGGCGACCGACGACCCCGGGGCTGGACCCCCGCGACGGGGCCCTCTACGGTCATCCCCAGTCATCACGGCCCGATCACGAGCGGGCTGGAGCCGGACTCCCCGACCGGCTCACCCGGGACCCCCGACCCGGCCGTTCGTGCGCGGTGCCGTCCGTGATCTGAAAGGCGTTTCCTTGCCCGGACACCGCTCCCCCGGTGGCCACCACGGGTTCCCCCGACCCGTGGCGACCACACCCGCAGCGACGGCCGCTGCACCGTCCCTCCGTTCCTCGCGGCACGGCGGCCCCGCGCACGCCGCGCGTCGTGCCGGCACCCGCACGGCCGCCACCGGCGCCGCGTTCGGCGTGCTCGCCTCCGGTGCGTTCGCCGCGATCGTCCCGACCACTCTGGACGGGACCTCGACGCAGGCCGACGCCGAGGAGAGCGGCACCACCGCCGCCACGACGCTGGCCGCGTACTCCGCGAACATCCCCTCGGCCACGAAGGCCACGGACGGCTCGACCTCCGGCTTCTTCAGCCCGGTCTCCTTCGCCCAGCCGTCCGCCGCGTCGGGCGCGCTGCAGGCCGCCGCCCCCGCCCAGGACGCCGACCTCGCGTCCATGGGCAAGGCGCACGAGATCGCGACGAAGATCGCCGCCGAGCACGCCAAGGCCGCCGCGGCCGAGAAGGCGCGCCAGGCCGAGAAGGCGCGGATCGACGCGATCGTCGCCCAGGGCGGACTGGACGGCTGGATCGCCGAGGCCCTGGACCACATGGGGCTGTCCCAGTCCTACGCGAGCGGGCTCAAGCGGATCATCCTCAAGGAGTCCAACGGGAACCCGCACGCCATCAACAACTGGGACTCCAACGCCGCGGCCGGCAACCCGTCCGAGGGCCTCATGCAGGTCATCCCCTCGACGTTCGCGGCCTACGTGCACCCGGACTTCGCGGACCGGGCGATCACCGACCCGATCGCGAACATCACCGCGGGCGTCCGCTACATGATCGACCGCTACGGCATCGACACGCTCGACGCGGGTGGCCGGGTCGGCAGCCACGGCGGATACATCGGATACTGAGCGAGACCCTGACCCCACGAGCGGCGGTCACCGGGGGAACCCGGTGACCGCCGTCGTCGTTGTAGGGGTCGAATCGTAAACTTCCCTTTACCCGATCGTGCCCGCAACGAGGAGCTGCCACTCGTGTCGTCCCCCGGTGGAGCCCCCGCCAGCCGCACCACGACGACGGCCGGGGGCGTCGCGCGCTCCCGGTTCCGTCCGGAGCTGCAGGGGCTGCGCGCCCTGGCGGTGGTGCTGGTGGTCGTCTACCACGTCTGGGTCGGCCGGGTCTCCGGCGGCGTCGACGTGTTCTTCCTGATCACCGGCTTCCTCATCACCGGTGGTCTCCACCGGGCGGCGGCGCGGGGCCGGGTCGACGTACTCGCCACGTGGCGACGCCAGTTCTCCCGGCTGCTACCGGCGGTCACGGTCGTCCTCGTCGCGGGCGTGGTGGCCGGGTTCTGGCTGCTGCCGGAGAACCGGTGGATGCCGACCGTCCGGGAGACGGTCGCGTCGCTGCTGTTCCTGCAGAACTGGGAGCTGGCACACAACTCGGTCGACTACGCGGCCCGCGACAACGCGGCGAGCATCGTCCAGCACTTCTGGTCGCTGTCCATCCAGGGTCAGTTCTACCTGCTCGCGCCGCTGGTCGTGGCCGGTGTCGCGATCGCGACCCGGCGGGACGGTGCCGACCTGCACCGGCGGCTCACCGGCACGCTGCTCGCCGTCGGCGGGGCCTCGTTCGCGTACTCGGTGTACCTGACGCTGGTGAACCAGCCGCTCGCCTACTTCCACTCCGCGACGCGGATCTGGGAGTTCGCGCTCGGCGGGCTGCTCGCGCTGTGGATCTCCCGGATCGAGGACCGGCCGGAGCTGACCCCCGGCACCCGCGCGGTGCTCGGCTGGGGCGGCGTGGCCGCGCTGGTCTCCTGCGGGATCCTGCTCCAGGTCGACCGCGCGTTCCCCGGCTGGGCGGCGCTCTGGCCGACGCTGGCCGCGGCGATGGTGCTGGTCGCCGGGCGGTCCGGGCACCGGTTCGGCGTCGACCGACTGCTGTCGGGACGGGTGCTGCGCACGATCGGCGACATCTCGTTCCCGCTGTACCTGTGGCACTGGCCGATCCTGACGCTCACCCTGGTGCGCACCGGGCAGGACCGGCTGGACCTCGAGCAGGGCGCCGCCGTGATCGCGGTGTCGTTCGTGCTGGCCTGGCTGACCCACCGGTTCGTCGAGCAGCGGATCGCCGCGCTCGACGTGCGCCACGCGCTGCGGACCGGCGGGGTGCTCGCGCTGGCCGTGCTCGTCGCGGCGGGCTCCTGGTACGGGCTGGCCGCCGCGCGGGCGTCGACGCCTGTGCTGGCGGGTTCGCCGTCGCACCCGGGCGCGGTGGCGCTGTCCCCGCAGTTCGACCTCGCCTCGCTCGACCCGGCCGACGCCGAGCTGACCCCGTCGCTGGTGCAGGCGCCCGACGACTGGAGCTACCACCGCACCAGCTGGGACTGCGGGCCCTCCGAGCACGGCGCGGAGCTCGAGGTCTGCACCGTGCCCGCGCCGGCCCCGGAGACCTCGGAGCGGACGGTCGCCGTGGTCGGCGACTCGCACGCCCAGCAGTACGCCGCCTCGCTCGCGGTGATCGCCGAGCAGCGCAACTGGTCGATGGTGGGCATGTTCCGCGGGGCCTGCCCGATGTCGGTGCGCTCGGAGACCGTCGCCGACGACCAGGGGTGCACCGACTGGAACGCCGCGGTGCACGACCAGCTGGTCGCGATGCACCCCGACGCGGTCCTGACCCTGGCCAGCCGCGACGTGCGGCCCGGACTGCACGAGCAGACCCCCGAGGGGTTCGTGCAGGCCTGGCAGCGGCTCGACGCGGCCGGGATCCCGGTCGTCGCGGTCCGCGACAACCCGCGGTTCGACTTCAACGTGGTCGACTGCGTCGCCCGGCAGGGCCGGGGCGCGCCGGACTGCGAGGTCGACCGGCACACGCTGTACCAGCCGTACCCGCCGTGGTCGGCGGTCCCGGGCGTCCCGCCGAACGTGGTGTTCGCCGACGTGGCCGACGGCATCTGCGACCCGGCGGTCTGCCGCAGCGAGGTGGGCAACGTGCTCGTCTACATGGACGACAACCACCTGACCGCGACCTACGCCGAGACCCTCGCCCCGACGCTCGCGACGGCGTTCGACCACCTCGGCTGGTGAGCCTCAGGCCGGGCGGACGCTCCGCCCGGCCACGGAGACGACGTCGCCGCGCCGGATCCGGGCGCCCCGGCGGTGCTCCGGTGCCCCGTTGACCGTGACCTCGCCCGCCTCCAGGATCTCGCGGGCGTGCACGCCGTCCTCGGCGAGGCCGGCGAGCTTCAGGAACTGACCGATCCGGATCGGCTCCTCACGGATGGGCACGTCCTGCGGGGGCTGTGGCGTCCTCATGTCCCCAGTGTCCCCGCCGTAGCATCACCCGGCGTGGGTGACCACTACTTCAGCGCCACGCCGTCCGTCGCGAGCCACCGCGGGTCGGTCCGCCTGCACACGTCCGGCGTGGACCTGTCGCTGGTGACCGACACCGGGGTCTTCTCGCACAGCCGCCTCGACCGCGGGACGAAGGTGCTGCTCGACACCGCGCCGATGCCGCCGGTCCGCGGCCCGCTGCTCGACGTCGGCTGCGGCTACGGCCCGATCGCGCTCACCCTGGCCAGCCGGCGCCGCCGGCTTCCGGTGTGGGCGGTGGACCTGAACGAGCGCGCGCTGGGCCTCACCCGGGAGAACGCCGACGCGGCCGGGCTGGGCAACGTGACCGCCTGCCGGCCCGAGGAGGTCCCCGACGACGTCACCTTCGCCGGGATATACTCCAACCCGCCGATCCGCTCCGGCAAGGCCGCGCTGCACGAGCTGCTGCTGCGCTGGCTCCCGCGGCTCCTCCCGGACGGGCGGGCGTACCTGGTGGTGGCGAAGAACCTGGGCTCGGACTCGCTGCAACGGTGGCTGAACGACGAGCAGGGCTTCCCGACGACCCGCCTGGCCTCCGAGCGCGGCTACCGGGTACTGGAGGTCGCACCGGCGCCCTGAGCGGGCGGGAGCAGCCCGTCGACGAGTGCGTCGACGACGGTGTCGGTCGGGGTATCCGGGTCGATGGACAGGGTCAGCCGGTCCAGGAGCAGGCCGTCGACCGCGTAGTGGAACAGCGCGATCTCCGCGGGCCCGCCAGGCAGTCCCGCGGCCCGGTTGTAGGCGACGTCGGCGGCGAACCCGGTGCGCAGCCACTCCCCCATGACCTCGGCGACCTCCGGGCGCCGGGCAGCCTCCAGGCGGAGCTCGAACAGCGCCAGCGTCACGTCCCGCTCGGCACCGAGCCGGCGCACGATGTCGCGGATGTGGTCGGCGAACATCGCGGGCCCCGCCTCCCCCGCACGCAGCCCGGCGACGGTGTCCGGGTCCGGCGCCAGGCGTTGCCCGATCCGGTCGGCCAGCGCACGGACGAGCTCGGCGCGGGTCCGGAAGTAGTTCGACGCCGTGCCGGTCGGGACGCCGGCCTCCCGGTCCAGCGCGCGGTGGGTCAGTCCCCGGGCACCCTCGCGGGCCAGGACGGCCAGCCCCGCGTCGGCCAGCCGCTGCCTGCGGTCGTCGTTGCGTGCCATGCGGGCACCCTAGACGAACCACGACGCCTGTTGTACTTTCGACGACCACGACATCCGTCGTGGTTTTCTCGACCCGGAGGTCCGCGCATGCGCGAGCTCGTCTACTACGTCGCGGTCTCGCTCGACGGCCGCATCGCGGCCCCCGACGACACCTTCGACGCCTTCCCGCAGACCGGCGACCACATCGACATGATCCTGCGGGAGTGGACCGACACGGTCCCGGCCGTCGGGCTGGACATGCTCGGGCTGACCGCGGACAACAGCCGGTTCGACACCGTGCTGATGGGCTGGAACACCTACGCCGCGGGCCTGGCGGCCACCGCCGACCCGTACCCGCACCTGGAGCAGTACGTCCTGTCGCGCAGCCGTCCCGCCGACGCGGTGCCCGCCGGGATCACCCTGACCGGGCGCGACCCGGTGGACCTCGTCCGCGAGCTGAAGCTCCGCACCGGCGCCGGCATCTGGCTCTGCGGTGGCGGGCGGCTCGCGGCCGCGCTGGCGGGCGAGATCGACCGGCTGGTGCTCAAGGTGAACCCGGTCGTGCTCGGGGCTGGCAAGCCCCTGTTCGACGACGGCGGCGGGTACCGGCCGCGGTCGTGGGACCTGGTGCGGTCGACGCCGTACCGCTCCGGGGTCGTCGTCGCCGAGTACGCGCGGGTCCCCTGACAGGACGAAGGCCCCCGGGGTGCTCCCCGGGGGCCTTCGTGGGTGGTAGCGGGGGCAGGATTCGAACCTGCGACCTCTGGGTTATGAGCCCAGCGAGCTACCGAGCTGCTCCACCCCGCGCCGTCCGGGACCGCGTGCGATCCCGTCTGTGTTGTGTCACCACCGTACACCGGCCGTTCACCGGACCTCCGAGGGGGGGTCGCTCCCGGCGACCGGGGCCGGACCCCACGACGAACGAAGGCCCCCAGGAGATCCTGGGGGCCTTCGTGGGTGGTAGCGGGGGCAGGATTCGAACCTGCGACCTCTGGGTTATGAGCCCAGCGAGCTACCGAGCTGCTCCACCCCGCGCCGGACGGAACCGCGTGCATTCCGTCTGTGTTGCAGGGGCAACCTTACACACCGGGCCGGACCCCACCCGCAGGGGGGTCCGGCCCGACGATGATCAGCCGCCCGCGCCCTGGAACGCCGCGACCGCACGGTCCAGCGCGGCCAGCGCCTCGCCCTGCCTGGCGAAGTCACCGGACTGCTGGGCCGCCTTGAGCTCGTTCAGCGCCGCACGGATCTGCTGCGCCGCGGTCGCCTGCGCCGCGTTGGGCGCCGCCGGGGTCTGGGCGCCCTGTCCGTTCGGCGTGGCCGGCGTCGTGGGCGTCGTCGGCTGGGCGGGCTGCCCGGTCGTCGGAGCGGCACCGCCCGCGGCGGCACCGGCTCCGGCGCCGAACACCTCGTCGAGGGCCCGGGACAGGCTCGCGTCGTAGCCGAGCCGGTCGCCGTAGAACACCAGGACGCGGGCCAGCTGCGGATAGGTCGAGTTGTCCTGACCGCCCGCCCGCTCGATGTACACGGGCTCGACGTAGAGCAGACCACCGGCCACCGGCAGCGTCAGCAGGTTGCCGTAGTCGATTGTGGTCTGGTTCTGCCGCAGCAGGTTCAGCTCGGAGGAGACCTCGGGCGAGCCGAGGAACCGGGCCTGGACCTGCTGCGGGCCGAGCGTCTGGGTCTCGTTCGGCAGCTGCAGCACGGTCAGCTTCCCGTAGGTGTCCGGGTCCGAGCTGGCCGAGACGTACGAGGCGAGGAACTGCCGCCGCAGGCTCACCAGCGCGCTGGTGAGCTGGAACGACGCGCCCTCCTGCCCCGGAAGACCCGCGTAGATGTAGTACGGCGGCTGCGCGTCCTGGCTGCCGCCGTTGCCGCCCTGCACGGTCGGGTCGGACGGGACGTCCCAGAACGACACGGTGGAGAAGAACTCGTTCGGGTCGTCGACGTGGTAGCGGGTCAGCAGCTCACGCTGGACCTTGAACTGGTCCTCCGGGTAGCGCAGGTGGGCCTGCAGGTCCGGGGTGATCGCCGAGCGCGGCTCGACCGTGCCCGGGAACGCCTTCTGCCAGGTCTGCAGCACCGGGTCGGACTCGTCGAAGGCGAAGAGCTTCACGGTGCCGTCGTAGGCGTCGACCGTGGCCTTCACCGAGTTGCGCAGGTAGCTGATCGTGTCGTTCGGCAGCTGCTGGCCATTCGGCCCGAGCCGGGAGTCCGACGTGGCGTCGCCCAGCTGCACGCGCTCGGCGTAGGGGAAGTTCTGCAGCGTGGTGTAGCCGTCGACGATCCACTGCACCCGCCCGTCGACGACGGCCGGGTACGGGTCGTTGTCCAGCGTCAGCCACGGGGCCACCGCCTGCACGCGGTCCCGCGGGTTCCGGACGTACATGATCTTCGAGTCGGCGTTGATCGAGTTGTTGAACAGGATGTTCCGCTCGCCGTAGGCCAGCGCGAACACCGAACGGTTGAACAGCCCGCCGATCGGGACGCCGCCGGCACCGGTGTAGGTGTACTGCGCCTCGTCGGAGTCGTACTCCCGCGGCGCGGTACCCGGCTCGGCACCGACGATCGAGTACTGGTTGTCGAGCAGCTCGCCGTAGTAGATGCGGGGCTGCTGGACGGGCACGAAGCCCTGCTGCTGGGTGTCGGAGACCTGGAAGTTCGGCAGGCCGCCGGAACCGCCCGCGTCCTCCAGGGCCTCGTTCACCTGGTTCGCCGGAGCGGCCACGATCCCGTTGCCGTGGGTGTAGACCAGGTGCCGGTTGATCCAGTCCTGCTGGTTGTTCACCAGGCCGTTGGCGTTCATCTCGCGCGCCGCGACGACGTAGTCACGGGTCTCGCCGTCGACGGTGTAGCGGTCGATGTCGAGGTTGGGCGAGAACCCGTAGAAGTTCCGTCGCTGCTGGAGCTGGGTGAACGTGCGGTTGAGCTTGCCCGGGTCGAGCAGCCGGATGTTGGGGATGGTGTCGGTGTCGGCCCGGACCTGGGCCGGTGTCGCCTCCGACGTGCCCGCGTAGGGCGTGATGTCGACCTTGTCCGGCCCGATGCCGAAGGCGTCCCGGGTCGCGGCGATGTTGCGTTCGATCGACGGGGCCTCGTTGACGTTCGCGTTGGGCGCGACGACGAACTGCTGCAGCACCAGCGGGAACGCCGTGCCGACCAGGATCGAGGAGACGACCAGCATGACCACGGCGACGGCCGGGATCTGCAGGTTCTGGCGGAAGGCGGCGACGAAGAACGCGAGCGCGCAGATCACCGCGATGACCAGCAGGATCAGCTTGGCCGGCAGGACCGCGTTGAGGTCGGTGTAGGTGGCTCCGTAGAACGTCTGCGCGTTGCGGTTGGACCACAGCAGGTCGTAGCGGTCGAACCAGTAGGCGACGGCCTTGAGCAGCACGAACACCCCGGCGAGCACGGCGAGCTGGGCGCGCGCGGCGGTGGAGACGAAGCCGGAGCGGCCGGACAGCCGGATGCCCCCGAAGATGTAGTGGGTCACCAGCGCGAGCACGAAGCAGATCGCGACGGCGACGAACAGCCAGTTCAGGCTCATCCGCAGGAACGGCAGGGTGAAGGCGTAGAACCCGATGTCGTTGCCGAACTCGGGATCGGCGCGGCCGAACGGGGTGCCGTGCAGGAACATCTGCACGGTCTGCCACTGCGTCGGCGCCGCGAGCCCGGCGATCAGACCGATCACGACCGGCACGCCGACGGCGAACAGGCGCAGGCGCTGGATGATCGTGGTGCGGTAGCGCGCGACCGGGTCCTCGGGGCCGGACACCGGCACGAAGACCGGGCGGTACCGGTAGGCCAGCCACAGCGTCAGCGCGACCAGGCCGCCCACCACCAGGGCCACGACCCCGAAGAGCACGATCTGGGTGAACAGCCGGGTGAGCTGGACGCTCCGGAAACCGACCTCGCCGAACCACAGGTAGTCGACGTAGAAGTTCAACAGCCGCGAGCCACCGAGCAGAAGCACTACGAGGACGCCCGCGGCGACCAGCAGGATCCGGGTTCGGCGGGTCAGCGACGGCGCTCCCACAGGGGGCCGCATGGACGACACGGGCACACTCCACAGTTCGGGTACGACTCGTGGAGAGCGCGGCCGGCTGGGGCGACGGCACGGTTCTCCGAGGGCAACTGTACGGAGGTTCGGTGAAGTCGCGGTCGGGTCCCGGTGTGTCGGGACGAAAACGACACATCGGGCGGTGGTCCCCCGGCTCTCCGACCGCATCGTCGCAGGACGGGCCGGGGTCGGGCGCGCCGTCGTCGTCGCACGATCGTAGGGTTCCGTCCGTGGGCGTTCGATCTTCGACGTGGGTGACCGCGGTCCTCGTGCTGCTGGCCCTCACCGCGGTCGGGACCGTGGTCCCCGCGCCGGTCGTCGCCCTCGGGCCGGGACCGACCTTCGACACCCTCGGTGAGGTCGAGGGCACGCCCGTCGTGTCCGCGGAGGGCCTGCCGACCTACCCGACGACCGGGCACCTGAACATGACCACCGTCGGCGTCACCGACGGGATCTCGACGCTGCGGGCGCTCGGCATGTGGGCCTCGGGCACCTACCGGCTCGCGCCGCGCTGGTCGCTGTACCCGCCCGGCGAGTCCACCGAACAGGTCACCCAGGCCAACCAGCAGGAGTTCGACGGCTCGATCGCGAACGCCGAGGCCGCGGCGCTGAACCACCTGCACCTGCCGACCCGGGTCACGGTCGGCGCGCTGACCGACGGCTCGCCGTCGGCGGGGGTGCTGGAACCCGGCGACGAGATCCGCGCCGTCGGCGCCACCCCGGTGACCTCGGTCCAGGGCCTGCTCGACGCCATGGGGGCCGCGCGCCCCGGTCAGCCGGTCACCCTCACCGTCCGCCGGGGGGACGCCGCGCCGCGCCAGGTCACCGTCACCCCGGCCGCCCACCCGGACGACCCGGCGCGGGCCTTCCTGGGCATCACCCCGGCCACCTCGCCCGCCGAGGGGCAGAAGCTGACCATCACGCTGGGCGACGTCGGCGGCCCCTCGGCCGGTCTGATGTTCAGCCTGGCGCTGGTCGACAAGCTGACCCCGGGTCCGCTGACCGGCGGCCGGTTCGTCGCCGGCACCGGCACCATCGACGCCGAGGGCCGGGTCGGGCCGATCAGCGGCATCCGCTTCAAGATGCTGAAGGCCCGCGAGGTCGGTGCGCAGACGTTCCTGGTGCCCGCTGCGAACTGCACCGAGGCCGCCGAGGACGCGCCCGACGGGCTCCAGCTCGTGCGCGTCGGGACCCTCGACGAGGCGGTCGGCGCGCTGACCACCCTCGACACCGGCGGTACGCCCGCCGGCTGCTCGTAGTTCCCCGGTCCGCTCCCGGCGAACACCGCCCCACCAGGCCCGATCCACCGGCTGTCGGGGCGGCGACCACCCCCCGGGCCCGCGTACGGTGGACGCCATGAGCGACGTCCCCTTCGGCTTCGGCCCCGCCGACCGTGACCGCGACCGCGAGCCCGGCGACCAGCCCGACTCGGGTTCCGGCGACGCCTCCGGCACGGACGGGGGCACGTCGGGCAAGGACGGGAAGGGCGAGCCCGAGGGCCCGAAGGACCCGTTCGGCTTCGGGTCGCACCCCCGGTCCGACGACCCGTCCGGCGCCTCCGGCGGCGCGGGCCAGAACCCGTTCGCGGCGTTCGGCATGGGCGGGATCCCCGGCATGCCGGGTATGCCCGGCGGGGGCCAGTTCGACATGAGCCAGCTCGGGCAGATGCTGTCCCAGCTCGGCCAGATGCTCTCCAGCAGCGGCTCCTCCGACGGCGGCCCCGTCGACTACGAGCTCGCCGCCCGGATCGCCACCCAGCAGCTCGCGCAGTCGACGTCGTCGCTCACCGACGCCCAGCGCACCGGGGTCGCCGAGGCCGTGAAGCTCGCGGAGCTGTGGCTCGACCCGGCGACGTCGTTCCCCTCCTCCGGCGGCGAGGTGAAGGCCTGGACGCCGTCGGACTGGGTGCGGGCCGGCATGCCGACCTGGAAGCGGCTCTGCGACCCGGTGGCGACGCGGCTGTCCTCGGCCTGGGTCGAGGGGCTGCCCGAGGAGGTCCGCGGCGCGGCGGGCCCGATGCTGGGGATGCTCGGCAAGATGGGCGGGATGGCGTTCGGCAGCCAGCTCGGCCAGGGCCTGGCGCAGCTCGGCAAGGAGGTGCTGACCTCCACCGAGCTCGGCATCCCGGTCGGCCCGGAGCGCACCTCCGCACTGCTGCCCGAGGCCGTCGCCCGGTTCACCGAGGGCCTGGACCGCCCGGCCGGTGAGGTCACGCTGTTCCTCGCCGCGCGCGAGGCCGCCCACCAGCGGCTGTTCACCCACGTGCACTGGCTGCGCGAGCGGCTGCTCGGCGCCGTCGAGGAGTACGCCCGCGGCATCACCGTGGACACCTCGCGGATCGAGGAGCTCGCCCGCGGGATCGACCCGTCGAACCCGGAGTCGATCCAGGAGGCCATGCAGTCCGGCATGTTCGAGCCGGAGGACACACCGCAGCAGAAGGCGGCGCTGGCCCGGCTGGAGACCCTGCTCGCCCTGATCGAGGGCTGGGTGGACACCGTCGTCGCCGAGGCGCTGACCGAGCGGCTGCCCGGGGCCGAGGCGATGCGCGAGACGATGCGCCGCCGCCGCGCCTCGGGCGGGCCCGCGGAGCAGGCGTTCGCGACGATCGTCGGGCTGGAGCTGCGGCCGCGGAAGCTGCGGGCCGCGGCGGACCTGTGGAAGCTGCTGGGCGCCGAGCGCGGCGTCGAGGGCCGCGACGCGGTCTGGGCGCACCCGGACCTGATCCCGTCGGCCGAGGACCTGGACGACCCGGCCGCCTTCGTGCGCGGCGGCGCGACCGGCGGGGCCGTCCCGGACGACCCGATCGCCGAGCTGGAGCGCCAGATGGCCGCCGACGCGGAGAAGAGGAAGGCCGAGTCGTCCGGGACCCCGGAGGAGCCCGGGACCTCGGAGAAGCCCTCCGCGGAGGACACCGACGGCGAGGACGGGACGGACCGGAAGGACTCCTGAGCCCGGCTCAGGTCCCGGTCGCGCGGACCGGCTCCCTCCCGGGGCCGGTCCCGCCGAACCCGCCGACCTCACCGTCGGCGTCGGCGACCCCGTCGGGCTCGTCGGCGGTGGCCGGGTCGCCGTCGACACCGGTGATGCCGAGCTCCGCGGCCGCGTTGAGGCCCTCCAGGTAGCCGATGGCCCGCTCGGTGCGCGGATAGCGGCGCACCCAGGACCAGAAGACGTCGTCGTGCGCGGCGGACAGCAGGTGGGCCAGCTCGTGCACCAGCACGTAGTCGACGACCCAGCCCGGCGCGTCCCGCAGACGCTCGCTGATCCGGATCGTGGCGTCGTCGGGGGTGCAGGACGCCCAGCGGGTGCGCATCGTCGGCACCCACCGGATCGACGACGGCCGCGCGCGCCCCTCCAGCCAGCGCTTCGACAGCTCCAGGCCGCGGCGCATCAGGGCCTCGTCGTTGTTGCGGCCCGGTGAGCGGCGGCGGGCCTCGCTCGCCTCGACGCGTCGCACCATCTCCGCGACCCAGTCGCGTTCCTGTTCGGCGGACATCCAGCCCGGGATGAACACGACGAGCCGTTCCCCCTCCCGCCGGGCACTGACCATGCGCTTCCGGCGGGCGCTGCGTCGGACCTCTACCGGGGGACTCGCCATGGCTCCAGGGTAGGCCGCCCCGGTTCGCGGATGCGAACGGCGCGGACGTGTTCCGGCCCCGTCGCCGCACGGAGCGGGCACCGTGGCACCGGTGACCGGACTGCCCGCACGGCTCGCGCTCGCCGCCCACCTCGCCGTCCTCCCGGCCGGGCCACGAGCCCGCCGGATCGGGTCCGGCCCACCCCGGGCCCGGCTGCTGGAGGAGCTGTCCCCCGCCGCCGTCGACGCACTGGACCGGCTCGCCGACGGCCCGTGCCCGACCGGTGCGCTCACCCGGGGCGACGACGAGGTCGCGGTGCTGCTCGCCGTCCTGTGGCGGGCGGGGCTGCTCGCCGACCCGGACGTCGTGGACCGGGTCCGGCGGCGCCGGGCGAGCACGCTGGTCGAGGTCCGCGGCAACGGCGCGCTCGCCGTGGCGGTCGTCGCCGGGCTGGCCCGGGCCGGGATCGGACAGCTGTACCCGCAGGTCGGCGGGGTGACGGGCGCCGACGACGTGCTGGCCGGGCTGCCGGTGGGGCCGGGCCGGGGCCGCGGGGAGGAGCTGCGCACGTTCCTGCGCGACGCCGGTGTCGACGCCGATCCGCCCCGGCGGGTGCCCGCGGACCTGGTGGTGCTCGCCGACGACGGGCCGATGCCGCCGGAGGCTCCGTCGGAGCAGCTGTTCGTGGCCCTGCGCGACGGCCGCGGCGTGGTGGGGCCGCTCGTCCTGCCGGGTCGGGGGCTGTGTCCCGGTTGTGCGGGGGCGCCCGGTGCGGCCGGCGGACCGTCGTCGGCGGCACCGCACGTGCTGGTCGCGACGGCGGCGGTGGCGGTCGGCCAGGTGCTCGCCGCCGTCGACGGGCCGGTGCGTGGCGGCCGGCCGCCCGCGTCGTGGGGAGCGGTGCTGGAGGTCGACGCGGACGCGGCGACGGTCGTCACCCGTCCGGGGTTCCGACGACCCGGTTGTTCCTGCGGCACAGCGGCTGCGGCGGTACCGGACAGCGCACCGGGGCCCACCGCGCCGTGCGGGAATCCCCCGGCCGGGTGGACAATCACCGTGTGAGCGACATTCCCCGAAGAACCGCCTCGCGCACCGCCAAGCTCGCCGGCCTCCCGCTCGGCGTCGCCGGACGTGCCGCAGCAGGGTTCGGGCGCCGTCTCACGGGTGGTGACCGCGACGAGATCGCGGCCCAGCTCGCGGCCAAGAGCGCCGAGCAGCTGTTCGAGGTGCTCGGCGAGCTCAAGGGCGGCGCGATGAAGTTCGGGCAGGCGCTCAGCGTGTTCGAGGCGGCCGTGCCCGACGAGTACGCGGAGCCCTACCGCGAGGCGCTCACCAAGCTGCAGTCCGCGGCGCCGCCGATGCCCATGGCCGACGTCGACTACATGCTCACCCAGCAGTTCGGACGGTCCTGGCGGTCCCGGTTCGCCGACTTCGACGAGACGCCCGCCGCCTCGGCCAGCATCGGCCAGGTGCACCGCGCGGTCTGGAAGCGCGACGGCCGCGAGGTCGCGGTCAAGGTGCAGTACCCCGGCGCCGAGGAGGCGCTGCGCTCGGACCTGCGTCAGCTCGGGCGGATGAGCCGCATCCTGCAGCCGCTGGTCCCCGGTATGGAGATCAAGCCGCTGGTCGCGGAGCTCAAGGACCGCATGGAGGAGGAGCTCGACTACCGCGACGAGGCCGCGTACCAGCGCGAGTTCGCCGCGTTCTACGAGGACGACCCGGACGTGAAGATCCCCCGCGTGGTCGGTTCGGCCCCCAAGGCCGTCATCACGGAGTGGGTACAGGGCCGCCCGCTGGCCTCGATCATCCGCGACGGCACCCGCGAGGAGCGCGACCACGCGGGCAACCAGCTGGCCCGCTTCCACTACTCGGCGCCGGACCGCGCGCACCTGCTGCACGCCGACCCGCACCCCGGCAACTTCGGGATCCTCGACGACGGCCGTCTGCTCGTCCTCGACTTCGGTGCCGTCGCCCGGATGCCCGACGGCATGCCCCCCGAGCTGGTCACGATGACCAAGTACGCGCTCGATGGGCGCAGCGGCGACCTGATGGCCCTGATGCGCTCGGCCGGGTTCGTCCGCGACGGCGCCCGGATCGAGTCCGAGCAGATCCTCGACTACCTCGCACCCTTCACCGAGCCGCTGGGGTCCGAGGAGTTCCACTTCAGCCGCCGGTGGATCCAGAAGCAGGCCGAGCGGGTCGGTGATCTGCGCAGCCCGGACGCGGCGATCGGCCGGTCGTTGAACCTGCCCCCGCGGTTCCTGCTGGTGCACCGGGTGACGATGGGGACCGTCGGCATCCTGTGCCAGCTCGACTCCCACGTGCGGCTGCGGGAGATCGTCGCCGAGTGGCAGCCGGAGATGTTCGAGCCGGACGCCCCGACCGGCTGACCTCCCTGCGCTACTCCGGTCCTGCGGGACGGGGGTGCCCTGTCGTCGCTGTGCTCTGCTCACCGATACGCAGCAGCGCAGGTCGGCGCCACTGGCGGGGTCTTCGGGGGCGTCGTGGGGTCGGGGCGGACGCGGAGCCCGTCGAGCACCCGGTCGAGCGCGGCCCGAGCCGCGCCCCGGTCGCCCGCGCTCCCCGGTCCGGTCGTCCTCCCGCCACCCCGTCGTGGGTCCGACCCGCCGGTCGGCGGTTCCGCGCCGGCCCCGGGTCGCTGGCACCGGGCCGCTCCCGGTCGGCGCCGGCTCCGGGTCTCGCTCCCCATGGGCCGTGCCGGGCTCCGCGAGCCACATGGCGTGCTCGTTCATGGCGCCCGACAGCAGTCGGGCCAGCGGCTCGACCGGCTGCGCACCGGCGCCCCGCGCTCGCCGGGATCGGCCGGCGCCTCGACAAGGTGCCGTCCCGACGACTCGGCGCCCAGCTCGCGCCGGCGCGCCCCAGCCCAGCAGGCCGGGCCCGTCGACGAGCATGATCCGCGCCGCCGACGGCTCCGTGCGGCGCCGAGGAACACCCGGCACCCGGCGACGAGCCGTCCCCACGGGTCGGGCACCGCCTCCGCCGTGTCGACCACCCCGGTCCGCCACACGGTCCGCCGACCGCGCCAGGACCGCGGCGAACAGCGCCGCTCGTCGTCGCACCGGTGGTGGAGCGTGCCCCTCGTCACCCCGGCCCGTCGACGACGGCCGGCAGCCCGACCGCGCCGCACCCGTTGCGGGAGAACAGGCGCGCCGCCTCGTCCAGCACCGCCTGCCGGATCCGCTCGCGCTGCTCGGACCAAAGTTCCCGTGCCCTCTCCCCGATTTGACGTTCTGATGGTACGTCGATAGATTTCACGTACCGAAGGTATGCGTATAGGAGGGTGCCGTGCTCCACAGCTGCTACCCGGTCCTCGCGACGGCCGACGTCCCGGCCGCCCGCGCGTTCTGGACCGGCCTGATGGGATTCGAGATCGTCTTCGACACCGACTGGTACGTCAGCCTCCGTCGCGGACGCTTCGAGCTCGCCGTCCTCGACCGGGACCATCCGACGATCCCGGCGGCGTACCGCGGCCGGTCCGCCGCCGGGACGCTGATGAATTTCGAGGTCGACGACGTCGACGCCGAGTGGGACCGTCTCGTCGTCCGCGGTGGGTTGGAGGCGCTGCTCCCGGTACGCGACGAGGACTTCGGGCAGCGGCACTTCGTCGTCGCCGGGCCGGACGGGGTACTGGTCGACGTGATCACCGAGATCGCCCCGTCGGCGGAGTTCGCCGACGCGTTCACGGGGTCGCCGGCGCCCTGACCTGGGGTGCTGCGTATCGGTGAGCAGAGCAAAGCGACGAGCAGGCACCCTCTCCCACCGGCGGACCGGCAGGTCCCGGACACGACGGTGCCCCGCCCGGACGTCGGGTCCGGACGGGGCACCGATCGCATCGGTCGGCGGCGGGATCAGCCGGCGCGCAGCCGCGCCCGCTCGGCGCGGGAGGCGGCCCAGGCCGCGATCCGGGACCAGCCGCGGCCCGCGGTGAGCCGGCGTGCGAGCCGGTGCTCGGCCGCCGCCCGTTGTGCCTCCTGCTGATGGGATCTCGCCAGCGCTTCCTGGATGAGCGTCATCACGTTCTCCTGGTTCACGAGGTGGGACGAACGGTCGGTGCGGGGAATCGGTCGCACGGCCGGTGCCGGCTTCAGGTCGTTCATGTCTCGGGTCTCCTCGGGTCTGGTGGGTCGGCGGGCGCCGCGGTGCGCGTCGCGCCCGTACGGCTGTGGTCAGCGGCTCGCGGCCAGGGCCAGGGCCCGGTCGCGCTCCAGGTCGGCCTTGCGGGGACGCCCCCTCGGGCGCTTGCGTGGGATCACCCGACCGTGGTCGAAGATCTCGCCTCCCCACACACCCCACGGCTCGGCGCGCTCCAGCGCACCGTCCAGGCAGGCCTGCCGGAGCGGGCAGCCGCCGCAGCGGGACTTCGCCTCCTCCAGCTCGGCCGGGGCCTCGGCGAACCACAGGTCGGCGTCGCCGTTGCGGCAGGGCAGGGCTGAGCCCACGCTCGGCACGGACCGCAGCCGCACCTCGTCGGGTCCGGCGCCGCCGCCGGACTGCTCGGTGATCATTCCGCCGTCACACGGAACGGATCGCACGTACACGATCGACCTCCTCGATCGAACTTCTCTGTAACTGGTCAGACCGGTCTGGTCGGGATCTGTCATCTCTCGGGACGGAATCGGGGACAAAAAACGGGGCCGCGGAACCCGTGTGCGTGGGTTCCGCGGCCCCGATGGGACTCGCTGGGTGCTGAGGGTCAGGTACCCCCTCGGCGCCCGGGAACGAACGCAGCTGTGCACTTGTCATCGAAGATCGGGCCGGTGACCGCGACCGGCATGCCGCCCAGCGGGTACACCTCACCCGTGGCGCGGAGCGTCGACGGCGCGAGCAGCGCCACCCCCTGGGGGCGACGACGGACGCCGGACTCCCCGGTGACCGCGATGCCCGCGTGAGCGACGTCGTGCGCGACGACGGTCTGCTCCGGGACGCACACCGGGGCCGGGACGGACAGGGTGGTGCCGATCAGGTCGGTCGTGTCGATCGTGCCCATCTCGTCACCTCCTCCGGTTCCGTCCGCGGTCTCCCGCGCGACGCGTCTGTGTCGGGAGCATGGCGCTCCACCTGGTGCCGACGACAGTAGAAGTGCTGCGCACGGCACGGCAACCGATTATTCGAAGTCTCGCCGGAAGTTCACGCCGATCCCTACCGAAGAGGGGGTCGTGAACCCTCCGCCGCGTGCTCGGCGAGCACCCGCAGCACGTCGTCGCCGTAGCGGTCCAGCTTGGCCGCGCCGATCCCCGGGATGCCCACCAGCGCCGACGGTCCGGCGGGCCGCTGCTCCGCGATCGCGGTGAGCGTCGCGTCGGTGAGCACGACGAAGCCGGGCACGTCCTGCGCCTTCGCCGCCGCCGACCGCCACTGCTTGAGGCGGTCCAGCAACTCCAGGTCCACATCGGACGGGCAGTCGTCGCAGCGCAGGAGCTTGGTGGCGGTGGTCCCGAACAGCGGGGTCCCGCAGACGCGGCACTTGGGCCGGGCACCCCCGGGCCGGCGCTCGCCGGCCACCCGGGACGCCGGGTGCGAGTCCGGGATCAGTCCGTACAGGAACCGCGAGCGGCGTCGCTTCGGCCCGCGCCCGGAGGCCCGGGTCAGCGACCACGACATCGACAGCACCCGCCGGGCGCGGGTGACGCCGACGTAGAACAGCCGGCGTTCCTCCTCGACGGCGGCCTCGTCGTCCCCGGCGTGACCGATGGGGAGGGTGCCGTCGGCGAGCCCGACGAGGAACACCGCATCCCACTCCAGGCCCTTCGCTGCGTGCAACGACGCCAGCGTGACGCCGTTGACGACGGGCGCCTGCGCGTGGTCGGCGCGGGTCTCCAGCTCCCCGCACAACCGGCGCAGGTCGGCCTGCGGCTCGACCGCGGCCAGCTCCTCGGCGACGCCGACCAGCGCCAGCAGCGACTCCCACTGCGCGCGCAGCGTCGCGCCCTTCGGCGGCTCGTCGGTCAGCCCGGCGCGGGCGGTGAGCACCGCGCGGGTGACGTCGACGAGGTCGGTGCCCGGCCGCTGGTCCGGCGCTGCGGTGCGCAGCGCGAGCATCGCCCGGCGGATCTCGGGCCGGTTGAAGAACCGCTCCCCGCCGCGGATCTGGTAGGGCACGCCGGCGTCGGACAGGGCCTGCTCGAACGCCTCGGACTGGGCGTTGATCCGGAACAGCACCGCGATCTCCGACGGCTCGGTGCCGTCGTTGATCAGGGTCAGGATCCGGCCCGCGACGGCGGCGGCCTCCCCGGCCTCGTCGTCGTGCTCGGAGAAGTCCGGGTCGGGGCCGGGCGGGAGCTGCCCGATGAGCTGCAGCCGGGACCCGGCGGGCCGGTTGCGGGCGGCGCCGATCAGCTGGTTCGCGCAGCCGACGATCTGCGGGGTGGAGCGGTAGTCGCGCTGCAGGCGCACGACCGCGGCGTCGGGGAAACGGCGCGGGAACTCCAGCAGGTACCGGGGGGAGGCGCCGGCGAAGGTGTAGATCGTCTGGTTGGCGTCGCCGACGACGGTGAGGTCGTCGCGGTCGCCGAGCCAGGCGTCGAGCAGGCGCTGCTGCAACGGGGTGACGTCCTGGTACTCGTCGACGACGAAGCACCGGTAACGGGACCGGAACTCCTCGGCGACGCCGCCGTGCTCCTCCAGCGCGATCGCGGTGTGCAGGAGCAGGTCGTCGAAGTCGAGCTGCTCGCTCGCGTTCTTCAGCTCCTCGTACGCGGCGTAGACGGCGGCCACCTGCTCGGCCGGGCCGGGGGTGTCGCGGCGACGGCGGGCGACCTCGGCCGCGTAGTCCGACGGGGCGACCAGGGTCGACTTCGCCCACTCGATCTCGGAGGCGAGGTCGCGCAGCGCGTCGGAGTCGGTGCCGGCCCGGGCGCGGGCAGCCGCCTGGCCGACGAGCCGCAGCTTGCCGTCGAGCAGCGGCCACGGGCTGCCGCCGACCATCTGTGGCCAGAAGTAGCGCAGCTGACGCAGCGCCGCGGCGTGGAAGGTGCGGGCCTGCACCCCGGAGGCGTCGAGGGCGCGCAGCCGGGTGCGCAGCTCCCCCGCGGCGCGGGCGGTGAAGGTGACGGCGAGGACCTGGGTGGCGGCGACGTGGCCCGAGGTCACCAGGTGGGCGATCCGCCGGGTGATCGTGCGGGTCTTACCGGTGCCCGCCCCCGCGAGGACGCAGACCGGGCCGCGCGGCGCGTGCACCGCGGCCCGCTGCTCGGGGTCCAGACCGTCCGCGCCGATCGGGGCCGCCGGGTCCGGCACGGCGCGGGTCGCACGGGCGGGGCGGGTGGTGGATCGGGACGGCACCCACCCATCCTGACACCCACCCCCGACGGTCACGGGTCGCCCGTCCCGCCCGTCCGGGTGCCGGGCAGGTCACAGCGGGGCGGGAAGAATCCCGCGAGCGAGCCCGTTGCACCCGGTATGGCGGACCTGACGATGTACACGACCAGCTGGTGCGGCTTCTGCCGTCGTCTCAAGCTGCAGCTCGACCAGGCCGGCATCGGCTACCGCGAGATCGACATCGAGCGTGAGCCGGACGCCGTGGCGTTCGTCGAGAAGGCCAACGGCGGCAACCGCACGGTGCCGACCGTCGTCTTCCCGGACGAGTCGGTCGCGACGAACCCCAGCTTCTCCGAGGTGAAGACCCGGCTCGGGGTCTGACACCTCCCCTGATCTCCCACCACGGAGCGCGGCGGCCCGCCACCGGTACCTCACCGGGGGCGGGCCGCCGCTTCGTCTGCGGGGTCAGCCCCCGGCGGCGGCCCAAGACTCCAGCATGGTGCGTGCGATCGAGACCTTCCCCGGCAGCATGACCACCGGTCCGTCGGTGGGGTCGGGCTCGTCCCGGGTGCCCCAGTCGCCGCGGGCCAGTGCCGCCCGCAGCGTGTCCCGGGTGATCCACAGGGCGTCGGCGATCTCGCCGTCCTGCGGCGTCAGCGGGACCTCCGGGTCCCCGATCGCGTGGAAGCCGACCATCAGCGACCGCGGGAACGGCCACGCCTGGCTGCCGAGGTACCGCACGTCGGACACGGCGATGCCGACCTCCTCGGAGATCTCGCGGTGCACGCACGCCTCCAGCGACTCGCCGGACTCGACGAACCCGGCGAGCACCGAGTAGCGCCCGGCCGGCCACACCGGCTGGCGGGCGAGCAGGACGCGGTCCGCACCGTCGTGCACCAGGCAGATGATCGCCGGGTCGGTGCGCGGGTACTCCTCGTGGCCGTTGTCGCAGACCCGGGCCCAGCCCGCGTTGTGCGGGCGGGTGCGGGTGCCGTCGATCGCGCAGAACCGGGCCCGGTCGTGCCAGTTCAGCGTGGCGACCGCGCCGGTGAGCAGCCCGGACCCGAGCGGGTCGAGGAACGCGCCCGCGGCGCGCAGGTCCGCCCACTCCCCCTCGCCGGTGAAGATGTCGCTGTCGGCGGTGCGTTCGGTCCCGACGCGCACCGCCCAGTACGGGACGCCCTCGCGCTCGCCGAGCAGCACGGCCTCGGCCGGCGGCTCCGCGGCGACGTCGGTGCCCGCGCGGGTCCGGACGTGCCCGCCACGGCCCGCCGCGTCGTCCCAGGCGGCGGCGTCGACCTCGCGGAACTCGCGGCCCGGTTCGACTTCCCAGTCCACCGGGGTGCGTCCGGACTCGTCGACGACGACCACGCGCGCCGTCGCCCACGTGTCGCGCACGTAGGCCGGGTCCAGGCGCCGGTTCTCGTCGCGGGAGAGCGCGTTGCGCGACAGCACCGGCTCCTCGGTCAGGGAGAAGTCCCCGGGGCTCATCGCCCGCCTCCGCGGACCACGCCGCCGAGCGCGGCGAGCGGTGGCCCGACCACGTCGGCGTCCCCGACGACCACCCCGGTGAACCGGGTCGGCGCGAACAGCGCGGTGGCGGCCGCGGCGACCTCGTCGACGGTGACCGCCTCCAGCCGGCGCGGCCGGTCCCGGAGCCAGTCGACGTCGAGCCCGGCGGCGTGCAGCGCGGACAGGGTGCCGGCCAGCGCGGACTGACTGTCCAGCGAGATCAGCAGCGAGCCGATCGCGTAGCGACGGGCCGAGGTGACCTCCTGCTCTGTCGGCGGGACCGTCACCATGCGGCCGAGCTCGTAGCGGGTCTCGAGCAGGGCGGCGGCCGTGACGTCGGAGGCGACGTCGGCGTCGAGACCGAGCACCGCGCCCCCGGGCACGAACTCCTGCCCGGAGTGCGCGCCGTAGGTGTAGCCCTTGTCCTCGCGGATGTTCTCCATCCAGCGCGAGGAGAAGTAGCCACCGAACACGAGGTTCGCGAGCTGGAACGCGGTGTAGCGCTCGTCGGTGCGGTCCAGGCCGGGCGCGGTGAGACGCAGCTGGGACTGCACGGAGCCGGGCCGGTGGACCAGCTCCAGGTCGCCCGCCTGCGGCACCGGCGGGGCGGACAGCCACCGGGCGGGGTGGTCGCCGGTCCACCCCCCGAGCCGGCGGGCGACCTCGGCGATCGCGGCCTCGGGGTCGATGTCGCCGACGAGGACCAGGCTCGCCCCGTCCGGGACGACGAGGTCGGCGTGCAGCTCCCGCACGCGCTCCGGGGTGACCGCGGCGACGGCCTCGGCGGTCGGCATCTCCGAGACGATGGGGTGGTCGCCGAAGCGGCGGCGCATCAGCGCCTCGCGGGCGACGGTGCGCGGTTGCGCGCGGGCGACGGCGATCCGCTCGGCCAGCCGGGACCGCTCGCGGGCGACCTCGGCGTCGGAGTGGGTGGCGGCGGTGAGGACGTCGGCGAGGACGTCGAGGACCGTTGGCAGACCCGTGGCCAGCGCGGAGCCGCCCGCCTGCAGGTACTCCGGGTCGACGGCGACGCCGAGCTCCCCGCCGACCGAGGCCAGCGCGTCGTCGATGCCGATCCGGTCGCGGCCCGCGGTGCCGGTCAGGATGGTCTCGGCGAGCACCTCTGTGCCCGCGGTGCGGGCGGCGTCGGCGACCGGCTCCGGCGAGGCGGCCGGGATGCGCAGGACGGTCTCGACCAGCGGGACCCCGGGGCGGCGCGCGGCCAGGACGGTCAGCCCGTTCGGCAGGGTCTCGGTGAGCACGTCCGGCAGCGGCACCTCCTTGGTGCGGCCGAGCGCGGGCAGCGGGCGGGGGCCGCGCTCGGTGCGGCCGATCTCCTCCGCGCTGCGGTGTGTGCGGTCGGCGCTCACGCGGAGCCCCCTTCGGTGTGGTTCACGGTGCCGGGACGGGTCGGTGCGCTCACGCGTCGCCGTCCCCGGTCGGTTCGGCGGCCGGCTCGACCAGCAGGACGGCCCGCCCGGCCGAACGCAGCCGGGCGGCCGCGGCGGCGACGTCGGCACCGGTCAGTGCGGCCAGCCTGCCGGGGAGCTCCACGGCGAGCTCGGCGCGGCCGTAGAGCAGCTCGCGGGCGCCGAGCCCGAGCATCCGGTACATGACGCGGTCGTCCTCGCGGTGCAGCGCGGCGACCCAGCGGGCGGTCTGACGCTCCAGCTCCTCGGCGCCGGGGCCCTGCTCGGCGAGGCGGTCCAGCTCCTCGTCGACCGCGGCGGTGACCCGGTCCGCGGGCACCTCGGCCGGGTGCACCGCGGTGATCGTGAAGGTGTCGGGGTCGCGGGCGTCGAACGGGCCGCCCATCAGGCCGTTGGACGCCGAGACGTCGGTGACCAGGCCTGCTCCGTCGGCGCCGCCGTGGACCAGGCGGCGCTGCAGCCGTGAGGCCTCGCCGTCGGCCAGGACGGTGGCGAGCATGGCGTGGGCCAGGTAGGCGTCGGGCTCGGCGGCCGGGTCGGGGACGCGGTAGCCGAGCGCCAGGGCGGGCAGCGGGGCGTGGGCGTCGGCCACGGTCTGCCGCCGCTCCGCGCCGGGAGCGGGCTCGGTGAACGACGGCCGCTGCGGGACGGGCCGGGCGGGGATGTCCCCGAAGTGCCGCTCGACCAGGGCGAGGGTGCCGTCGACACCGTGCTCGGACAGGTCACCGTGCACGGTGACCAGCGCGTTGCCCGGCGCGTAGAAGGTGTCGAAGAACGCGGCCGCGTCGTCCAGGCTCGCCTGCTCCAGCTCGGAGAAGTCGCCGTAGCCGTTGTGCGCGTTCGGGAAGGTGTCGTAGAGGACCGGTGGCAGCAGGATCCACGGGAACCCGCCGTAGGGGCGGTTGTGGACGTTGAGCCGGATCTCCTCCTTCACGACGTCGACCTGGTTGCGCAGGTTCTCGACGGTGAGCTTCGGGGCGCGCAGCCGGTCGGACTCCAGGAACAGCGCCCGCTCCAGCGCCGCACCGGGCAGCACCTGGAAGTAGTCGGTGTAGTCCTGGTGGGTCGAGCCGTTGAAGATCCCGCCCGCGGATTGGACCTGCCGGAAGTGCTCCAGCTTCTCCAGGCTCTCGCTGCCCTGGAACATCAGGTGCTCGAACAGGTGCGCGAAGCCGGTACGTCCCTCCGGCTCGGAACGGAAGCCCACGTCGACGTGCACCGAGACCCCGACCACCGGGGTGGCCGGGTCCGGGACGACGAGCACGCGCAGCCCGTTGGCCAGCGTGGCCCGGTGCAGCTCGAGAGCGGATTTGTCGGCGATCACGGACACGGGAGCGAGGCTATCCCCCACCCCCGGCAACCTGCCCGGTCAGGCGCGCTCGGGCGGCAGGATCACGAACTGGCGCAGCCCGAGGTCGCGGTAGGTCACCGGGCCGCGGGGGCCGGGGGTGTGATCGACGTTGATGCCGGTCTCGGGCAGGCCCAGCAGCTTGTAGCCGTCGAGCAACCGCGACGGCGCGTTCCAGAACACCCCGGTGCCGGTGTAGCGGTCGATGAAACGGTGGGCGACCTGCTCGTCGGCGGCGCAGATCGTCGCGGCCAGGCCGGAGGTCTCCCGGGCGGCGGTGTCGGCGGCGTCGTCGGGGCCGTCGACGACGGCGACCGTCACGTGCGCCTCGGCGCCGGAGTCCAGCGCCCACTCGTGACCGAGCGGGTGGTCGTGCGGGGGCAGCGACAGCGCGATGCCGCGGGCGTCGAGGGCGGCCTTCGCGACCGGCAGCAGGGTGTCGTAGACGGGCCGGTCGACGAGCAGCAGGTTGAGCCGGTTGCAGACGCCGAGCCGGTCGGTCGAGTCGGTGACCAGGCGGGTGACGTCGGCCTCGGTGGCGCTGGCGTCGAGGTAGAGGACGCCGCCGCCGTCGGCGTGGGCGAGCACCCGGGTGCCCGCGGTCGCGCCGAGCACGGACAGCTTGCGGGTGACGTCCCCGGACCCGCGGACGACGACCAGCGGCACCAGGTCGGGCAGCCCGACGAGGGCCTCGGCGCCGGCGTGGCCGGGCAGCGGGACGAGCTGCACGGCGGCCTCGGGGAGCCCGGCGTCGGCCAGTGCGGGGCGCAGCACCTGCTCGACGAGCGCGGTGGCGCTGCCGAGCGCGGCGGACCCGGTGCGCAGGACGGCGGCGCTGCGGGCCTTGAGGACCTGCGAGGCGACGTCGACGGTCACGTTCGGCCGGGCCTCGAACACCGCGCCGATGACGCCGACCGGGATGCGCCGCTCGAACACCCGCTCGCCGGTCTCCAGCGTGCGGACCGGCCACTCGGTGGGCGGCTCGGGGGTCGCCGCGAGCACCTCGAGCTGGGTGGCGATCCCGGCCAGCCGCTCGGGGTCCAGGCGCAGCCGGTCGAGAAGGCCCGCCGCCATGCCGTTCCGCTCGGCGGCGGCGACGTCGGCGGCGTTGACGTCGAGCAGCTCGTGCGCCCGGTCCCGGATCAGCGAGGCGGCGGCGCGCAGGGCGTCGTCGATCCGGCCCTCGCCCGCGGCGCGGACGGCCGGGGCGGCGGCCCGGGCGCGCTGCGCGGCCTCACGGACGGCGGCGAACTCCGGCGCCTCGGTCGTCTCCTGCGGGGTGGTCACGGTGCTGCTCACGCAGGTCAGGGTAGGCGGTCGCCGTCGCGGGCCCGACCGGGTATCCGGCGAGGACGGCTCAGGGCGCAGCGGTCGGCACGGCGTAGACGACGATGTTCGACTCGTAGCTCCCCGCCGCCGGGTCGAACACCCCGCCGCAGGTGACGAGGACGAGCTGCGGGTCGCCGTCGCGGCGGAACACCTCGCGGGGCAGGTCGTGCTTGCCGTACTCGCGACGCGCGACGACCCGGTAGGCCGCGGTGCGGCCGTCGGCGCCACGGACGACGACCGGCTCGCCCGCGACGAGCTGCGGCAGCACCGACAGGAACCCGATGCCCTGGGTGCGCGAGTCGACGTGACCGGCGATCACGGCGCTCCCGGACGCGCCGCCCGGGAGGACACCGGGGGCCCACCAGCCGACCGTGCGCACCTGGTCGGGGACGACCATCCCGCCGTTCGGGGCGGTGCCGACCGCGTCGACGGGGGCGGACAGGCCGCGGGCGGGGAGCTCCAGGACGGCCGGGACGACCGGCTGCGACACGGTGCCGGGCTCGGGCGCGGGGAGCGGGTAGACCGCCGAGACGGTCCACGGCTCGCGCGGCGCGATCGGCGCCGGGCCGGTGGAGCGGGGCGGGGGCCGGTGCGGTCGCCGGGGCCGGGGAGCGGGCCCGCCGGGAGCCCGGCGGACGCGGGTGGGGGCGGGACCGAGGGAGCGGGCGGGCCGGGCGGACCGGGAACAGCCGCCCCCGGCAGCGCCGCGGCGTCGAGCGCCCCGACCACCGGAGCCGGGTCCGGTGGCGCCAGGACCGGCACCGCCCGGGCCACCGGCACCGCACGCGTCGCGGTGGGGGCCGTTCCCGCGGGCACGGCGCCGAGGTCGCTCGCCTCGACGCGGGCGTCGTCACCGAGTGCGAGACCGGCGCCGGCGCCCAGCAGGGCGGCGCCGAGGAGCAGCAGCGCGGCCGCTCCCCGTACGCCCCCGGCCGGGCGCCGGCGCCGCGGTGTCACGCGCGGGCGCGACGCAGCCGGACGGCGCCGGCGACGAGCAGCAGCAGCCCGGCACCGCCGAGCGCGACGGGCAGCGCGGCGTCGGACGCCGACGCGGCCTGACCGCCGGTGCCGGCGTCGACGGCGGGCGCGCCGGAGCCGCCCCGGCCCGCGGCGTCACCGGAACCGGAGGCCGAGCCGTTGCCGGTACCGTTGCCGGTGCCCGCACCGGGCGCGGTCCCGTCGCCGGACCCGGCGGCGTTCCCGTCGGTGCCGTTCCCGTCGGTGCCGTTCCCGTCGGTGCCGTTCCCGTCGGTGCCGTTCCCGTCGGTGCCGTTCCCGTCGGTGCCGTTCCCGTCGGTGCCGTTCCCGTCGGTGCCGTTCCCGGGGTTGTCCGAGCCGGAGCCCGGGGTCGTGGCCCCGGCCTCGGCCGCGGCCTGGTCCAGCTTGGTCTTCAGCTCACCCAGGTTCGTGAGCTGCGCGCGGGCCTGGTCGAGCTGCTCCGGCGGCAGGCCGGGGACGTTCAGCAGCTGCTGGGCCTGGTCGCTGAGCTGTCCGACCTGCTCCTGCGCGGCCTGCAGCCAGCCCTGGTCGAACTGCTCACCGGTGCGGGCCTTGAGGTCGTCGACCTGGGACTGGATCTCCGGGGAGACCTGGTCGGGCAGCGAGACGCCGATCGACGACGCCAGCCCCCGCAGCTTGTCGTTGATCTGCTGGCCCTCGCCCTGCACCTGCGGCGCGAGCTCCTTGACCTTGTCCCCGACGCCCTGCTCCAGGCCGATGCCGCCGAGCGCGGCGAGGCCGAGCGCCTTCTGGTGCGCGTCGCCGAACGCCTGGCGCGGGTCGCCGACGCCCGGGACCTGCGGGAGGTTGTCGGGCAGGTTCGGCACCTGCGGCGTCTCGCCACCGCAGGCGGTCAGCCCCACGAGTGCGGCCGCGGCGACGGCGGCACCGACGGTGCGGCTGATCCGGCGCGGGTGGTTCGTGGTCGTCGTCATGCGAGTCATCCCCCGGAGGTAGCGGTGTACGCCTGATGGGCTATCGGCTTACTCCGGACGTTGCAACTCGAACCACACGACAGGTCCCATGCGGGCGGCGAGTGGTTATCGCCGACGGCTGAGCGGTGCCGGGGCCGAGGGCGGCGGGACGACCGGGCCGACGTCGCCGTCGGGCGCCTCGTCGAGGTCCAGGACGACCGGGGCGTGGTCGCTGGGGAGCTTCCCCTTGCGCGCCTTGCGGTCCACCCACACCGCCGCGCGACGGTCGGCCGGGCCCGACCCGGCCAGCACCAGGTCGATCCGCATCCCCTGGTCCTGGTGGAACCGGCCGGCCCGGTAGTCCCAGTAGCTGAACACGCGCTCGTCGGGCCAGCGCTCGCGCAGGACGTCGCGCAGCCCGGTCCCGAGCAGCGCGGCGAGCGCGGCCCGCTCGTCGGGGGTGACGTGGGTGGCGCCGTCGAACAGGGAACGGTCCCAGACGTCGTCGTCGGTGGGGGCGATGTTCACGTCCCCGGCCACCACGGTCGACGCGGGGTCGCCCGTCGCGACCAGCTCGCGCAGTGCACCGAGCCAGCGCAGCTTGTAGGCGTAGTGCGGGTCCTCGGGGCTGCGGCCGTTCGGCACGTACACCGAGGTGACCCGCAGCCCGCCGCAGGTGGCGGTGACGGCGCGCGCGTCCGGGACCTCCAGCCCGCCCTCGGTGAAGACGGGCTCGTCGGGCAGGCCGCGCACGACGTCGTCCAGACCCACCCGCGACAGCAGGGCGACGCCGTTCCACCGGCCCTGGCCGTGGTGCGCGCTCGCGTAGCCGCGCTCGGCCAGTGCCTCGCCGAAGGCCGCGGCGAAGTCGTCGTCGGAGAGCTTGGTCTCCTGGAGGCAGACGACGTCGGGTTCCCGCTCGTCGAGCCACGGCAGCAGCCGCGGCAGCCGGGACTTCGCGGAGTTCACGTTCCAGGTGGCCAGACGCACGCCCCGACCCTACGAGAGGAAGCGCGTCACCGACCGGCGGATGCCCGCGACGTCCAGGCCGTGCGCGGCGTCGTGGTCCTCCGGGCTGCCGTAGCGACGCAGCTCGGCGGCGCCGACCCCGAGCCCGAGGACCCGGTGCCGCAGGTCGGCGAGCGCGTCGGAGACGTGCCGCACCGAGGTCCCGGCGAGGTAGGGCTCCACGAGCACGACGTCCGGCTCGGACAGCGTGGCGCGCAGGCCGGCCGCGTCGAACGGGCGGACGGTCCCGGCGTACAGGACGGTCACGTCCAGGTCGGCGACGGCGGCGAGCGTCCGGTCCGCCAGGGGCCCCACCGCGACGACCGTCCCCCGGCGCCCCCGCCGCAGCACCGTCATCGACGGGCCCGCCCCGTACGGCCGCGCGTTGGACGCGCCCGAGAGCCGGACGTAGACCCGGTCGTCGCCGGGCAGGGCGGCCCACAGCTGCGCCTCCGCCTCGTCGGCGTGCCCAGGCACGTGGACGGTCCAACCGTCGAGGGTGTCGAGCAGCGGCACGTCGCGCGGGCCGAAGTGGGTCTCCCCCGCGCCCGCCATGTCGTAGGACCCACCGGCCGACACCAGCAGCGCCCCGACGCCCTGGTGCCCGAGGTCGAGCTTGAGCTGCTCGTAGGGCCGTTCGACGAGGAACGGCGCGAAGGTGTGCACGACCGGGCGCATCCCGGTCAGCGCGAGCCCACCGGCGGTGGAGACGAGCAGCTGCTCGCGGATGCCGACGTTGATCACGCGGTCGGCGAGGTCGGGCGGGACGTCGACGTAGCCGGCCCCGATGTCGGCCAGCAGCGCGACGGCCCGCGGGTCGGACGCGATCAGCTCCGGCAGCAGCGCATAGAAGCGTTCCCGCAGGTCGGGCGGGGTCACGGGGTCGGAGGGAGTGGGCTGCTGCGTATCGGTGAGCAGAGCAAAGCCGGTCATCGGTGGCTCCCCTTCGGTTCGACGTGCGCGACGACGGCGAGCGGTCGGTCGGGGTGTGCGGTGCGGAAGGCGCGTTCCAGGTCGTCGTGGTCGCGGCCGTCGGCGTCGACGGCGACCCAGCCCTCCGCGGTGAAGCGGCCGGCGATCCCGCCGGGCCAGCCGTGCGAGGCCGAGCTGTTGTCGACGACGACGGCGCTCAGCCCGGACAGCCCGGCACGGCCCGCGTACTGGATCGCCTCGAAGTTGGAGCCCTCGTCGAGCTCGGCATCGCCGACGAGGACGACGGTGCGCGCGTCGCGGCCCTGCAGCAGCAGCCCCGACGCGGTGCCGACGGCCAGTCCGAGCCCGTGGCCGAGCGAGCCGGAGGAGATCTCCACCCCGGGCACGAGCGTGCGGTCGGGGTGGTGCCCGAGGGTCGAGTCGTACCCGGCGAACCGGTCGAGCAGGTGGTCGTCGAGGAACCCGCGGGCGACGAGGACGGCGTAGAGCGCCATCGGGCCGTGCCCCTTGGAGACCAGGAAGCGGTCGCGGTCGGGGTCGTCGGGGTGCTGCGGGTCGACGCGCAGGATGCGGTCGTAGAGGACCCACAGGACGTCGAGGGTGGAGGTCGCGGCGGGTTCGTGCTTCTCGTCGCCGGTCATCCGGGTCATCAGCCCGGCGAGGTCGGCGTAGCCGGTCGGTGATCGCATTCGACCACTCTGTGATCTGAAGCCGACTTCAGGTCAAGGGGCCGAGCTACTCCTCGTCCGGCGGGGTCGCCTTGCGGACGTAGAGCAGCTGGTCACCCCGCTCCAGCGCGTCGACGGCGGCCGAGTCGACCCGGTGGAGCTGCTCGCCACGCACCACGCCGAGCACGATGTCGGGCAGGTGCCGCGGGGAGCCGCCGACCTCGGTCGGCTCGACCTGGCGCTGGGAGATCGCGAAGCCGGCGTCCGGGGTGAGCAGGTCCTCCACCACCTCGACGACGGCGGGCGAGCGGGTCGCGACGCCCAGCAGCCGCCCGGCCGTCTCGTCGGACACGATCACCGAGCTGGCGCCGGACTGGCGGAGCAGGTGCACGTTCTCCGCCTCGCGCACCGCGGCGACGATCGAGATCGACTTGGACAGCTCGCGGGCGGTCAGGGTGACCAGCACCGCGGTGTCGTCGCGGTCCAGGGCGACGACCAGCGTCGTCGCCAGCTGCACCCCGGCGATGCGGAGCACCGCGGAGCGGGTCGCGTTGCCGGACACGGTGACCAGGCCCAGCCCGGAGGCCACGTCCAGCCGCGCCCGGTCGGTGTCGACGACGACGATCTTCCCGGGGTCCACGTCGTCGCCGAGCAGCGTCTCCACCGCCGCGCGCCCCTTGGTGCCGTAGCCGACGACGACGATGTGCTCGCGCACGCGCGACCTCCAGCGCTGGATCCGGAACGACTGCCGCGAGCGCTCGGTGAGCAGCTCGACGGTCGTACCGACGAGGACGATCAGGAACAGCACCCGCAACGGGGTGATCACCGCGATGTTGATGGAGCGGGCCATCGGGCTGACCGGCACGATGTCGCCGTAGCCGGTCGTCGACAGCGACACCGTCGCGTAGTAGAGGGCGTCGAGCAGCGAGATCTCGCCCGTACCGTTGTTGTCGAGGTAGCCGTCGCGCCCGAAGAAGACGATCAACGTCGTCGCGCCGAGCGCGAACACCGCGATCGCCAGGCGGGTCACCAGCGAGCGCACCGGGCCCGACCGCGGGTCCGGCATCCGCAGCGCACCCTCGACCTGGGGATCGAGTTCGCTGAGCCGGGTGGAGCCGATCACGTGCGAAGGCTAGCGCCCAGGTCGCGCCGCACCGACCGCCCGGGCCCTATCCTCACTCAGGTGTCGGCCGAGGGGGACCACGAACGTGTGACGCCTGCTGCGCGCACGTCGCTGCGGCCGCGGCTGAGCGCGCGCCGGTTCCGCGGCGGTGCCGCACCCGGACCGGACCCGACCGAGGCCCTCGAGACGGGGGTCGCCGTGGCCGCGGGCCTGCGCGAGCCCGCCGGGTCCGCCGCCGCGACCGAGGCGCTGCGCCGGCTCGCCGGGCTCTGCGGCGCCGAGGCGGCGGGCCTGGTCCGGCCCGGCCTGCCCGACTCGTGGTGGGGCCCCGGCCGCGCCGACGGCGTCGCGCTCGCCGGGCGGGCCCGCGGGCGACGGCTCACCGAGGCCGGCCGCACCGCGCTGCCCGTCGGCGACGGGCCGGTGCTCGTCCTGGCCGGTGGGGTCGGGTCGGCCGCCGCCCGCCGGACCGCCGCGTTCGTCGCCGACGCCCTCGAACGCGCCCGCCTGACCGACGGCGAGGCCGAGGCCGAGGCCGCCCGGCTGCGCGCGCTGCGGGCCCAGATCTCGCCGCACTTCGTCTACAACGCGCTCACCACGATCGCCTCGTTCGTCCGCTCGGACCCGGCGCGCGCCCGCGACCTGCTGGAGACCTTCGCCGAGTTCATCCGGCACTCGCTCGCCGCACGCGGCGACTACGTGCCGCTGGCCGGGGAGTTCCGCTCGGTCGAGGCCTACCTGACCCTCGCCCGCGCCGTCCTCGGCGAGCGGCTGCGGGTGCAGGTGCGGGTGGCGCCGGAGGTGCTGCCGGTGCCGGTCCCGGTGCTGGCGCTGCAGCCGCTGGTGGAGAACGCGGTGCAGCACGGCGTCGAGCGCTCCCCCGACGGCGGGCTGGTACAGGTCAGCGGCGAGGCCGAGGGGGACGTCTGCGTGATCACCGTCGACGACGACGGGCCGGGCATGAGCCCCGAGCACGCCCGCGCCGTACTGGCCGGCACCGCCGAGGGCGCCGGGCTGGCGCTGGTGAACGTCGACCGCAGGCTGCGCGCGGTCTACGGCCCCGATCACGGCCTGGTCATCGAGACCGCGCCCGGCGCGGGCACCCGGATCGTGCTGCGGATCCCGCGGTTCCAGCCCGGGGTGGTGATCTGAGGTGACACCCCCCGCCGAGCCACTGCGCGTACTGGCCGTCGACGACGTCGCCCCCGCCCTCGACGAGATCTGCGCGCTGCTGGCCGACGCGCCCGACGTCGGCGAGGTCGCACGGGCCGGCGGCGCGGTGGAGGCGCTGCGCGCGATCCCCACCGGCCGGTTCGACGCCGTCTTCCTCGACATCACCATGCCCGGGATGGACGGCCTGGAGCTCGGCGGTGTGCTGGCCGCGATGGCCACGCCCCCGGAGATCGTCTTCGTGACGGCGTTCGAGGAGCACGCCGTCGCCGCGTACGGCCTCGGCGCCGTCGACTACCTGCTCAAACCGGTCGGCGCGGACCGGCTCGCCGACGCGCTCGGCCGGGTGCACCGGGCCCGGGCGGGCCGCTCGGCCGCCGGGCCGGGCACCGCGGGGGGGACCGCACCGGAACCGGCCGGGCCCGCGCTCCCCCGCGTCGACGAGCTCGCCGTGCTGCCGGTGGAGGCCGCCGGGCGCACCCGCTACGTCCGCCGCGAGGACGTCCGCTTCGTCGAGGCCCACGGCGACTACGTGCGGCTGCACCTGCCCGGGGGCTCACACCTCGTGCGGATCCCGCTGTCCCGGCTGGAGGAGCACTGGGACCCGCACCGCTTCGTCCGCGTGCACCGCAGCTTCCTGCTGCACCTCCCCGCGGTCCGCGAGCTGCGCAGCGACGCCGGCGGCGGCCTGCTCGCCCACACCGATGCCGGTGACGTGCCGGTCAGTCGTCGCCACGCCCGGGACCTGCGCGACCAGCTGCTCGCCGCGGCCACCGCCGGGGCGCTCGACGGCCACCGCGCCCCCGACGGCGACGGCCCGGGAAGCGGCCGGGGGCGGCCGTGACCGCCCGCCCGCGCCGGGTCGCGGTCAGCGCACCGCCCGAGCGGGGTACCGCCGTACCGCGCCCACAGCCGGCCGCGGCGCTCGACCCGGGGCTGACCGAGCGGGCCCGCGGGCTGCGCCGGGCCCAGCTGCGGCGCGCCGTGGTCACCCTGGCCTGCGCCGCGGTGCTGCTGTTCGGGCTGCCGGTGCTGCTGCGGCTCGCGCCGGATCTGGCCCAGTGGCGGGTCGGGGGGCTCCCGCTGGGCTGGATCGCGGTCGCCTGGCTCCCGTACCCGCTGCTCGGCGGGCTGGCGTGGTGGCATCTGCGCCGGGCCGAACGCGCGGAACGCCCGTGACGGCCGCCGCGGTCGTCGCCCTGCTGCTGGTCACGGTGCTGATCGGGGCACGTGGCGTCGCGGCGATGCGCACCACCTCGGACTTCCTCGTCGCGTCCCGGCGGACCTCGCCGATGCTCAACGCAGCCGCGGTCTCCGGGGAGTACCTGTCGGCGGCGTCGTTCCTCGGCGTCGCCGGGCTGGTGATCAAGGAGGGCACGGGGGCGCTCTGGTACCCGGTCGGGTTCGCCGCGGGCTACCTGCTGATGCTCGCGCTGGTCGCCGCGCCGATGCGCCGCTCCGGGGCACTGACCGTGCCCGGGTTCGCCGAGGCCCGCCTCGGGTCGCGGTCGCTGCGCCGGTTCTGCGCGGTGGTCGTCGTGGTGATCGCGGTGCTCTACCTGGTGCCGCAGATCGTCGCGGCCGGGCAGCTGCTCACGCTGGTGTCGGGCGTCGACTACTGGGTCGGGGTCGTGGTGTCCGGGCTCGCCGTCGGCCTGACCCTGGCGCTGGGCGGGATGCGCGCCGCCACCTACGTGCAGGCGTTCCAGTTCGCGCTCAAGCTCCTGCTGTTCGCCGGGCCCGCGATCTGGCTGCTGCTGCTCGCCGGGCCGCAGCTGCGCGCCGACATGGTCGCCCCGCCGGAGTTCACCCGGTTCACCGCCGAGACCCCGGTGGACTTCCGGCTCGACACCGAGCTCGTGCTGACCGAGCCGACCGTCGTGGTCGTCGACGGGATGCCGGTCCCGCTCACCCCCGGCCCGCACCACGCCGCCGCCGACGCCGTCTGGGTCTTCCCCGACGGTGCCGCCGTGCCCGAGCTGGGCGGCGACGGGGCGTCGCTGCCGGTGCCCGGCGGCGCCGAGTGGGCACTGCCGCTGCTCGGCACCGCCGACACCTCGCCGCTGCTGACGACCTGGTCGGTGCTGGTCGCGACAGCGCTGGGGACGATGGGGCTGCCGCACATCATCGTGCGCTTCCACACCAGTCCGGACGGGCGCGGCGCCCGGCGCACCGCGGCGATCACCGTCGCGATGCTCGGCGCGTTCTACCTGTTCCCGATCGTCTACGGGCTGCTCGGGACGGTGCTCACCCCCGAGCTGTACCTGTCGCAGGGCACCGACACCGCGATCGTCACGCTGCCCGGCCGGGTCACCGGCGGCGGCACCGCGGCGGCCCTGACCGCGATGCTCACCGCGGGGGCGTTCGCCGCGTTCCTGGCCACCTCGCTCGGGCTGCTGCTCGCGCTGTCCGGGGCGCTCGCCCACGACCTCATGCCCTCGGGGCTGCGCCGGCTGCGGCTGACCGCGCTGGCCGCGTCGGCGGCCGTCGTACCGGCGGCGCTGCTGATGGTGCGCGTCGACGTCAGCGCGGCGGTGACCTCGGCGTTCACCGTCGCGGCGTCGACGTTCTGCCCGCTGCTGGTGCTCGGCCTGTGGTGGAAGGGGCTGACCGCGCGCGGCGCGTACGCAGGGATGGTCACCGGGCTGCTCGCGACGGTCGGGTCGATGGCGCTGGGCGCCGCGCTCGGGCTCGGCGGGACGGCGGGCATGCTGCTCGCCCAGCCCGCGCTGTGGTCGGTGCCCTGCGCGTTCCTCGTCATGATCGCCGTGTCACTGGGCGATCACGTTCCGTCGGACGCGGAAGCTACGATGCTGCGGCTCCATCTGGCCGATCGGGAGTGAGCGCTTTAGCGTAGCGGCGACATCGGAGTCAAGACCGCTCGTCGTTCGGTGCCGCGCTCGATCGTCCGGTCGTCGGCCGCTTGCATCTTGGGCCGCTCGGAGCGTGCGTGTGGGGTTCCGCACACGGCCCGAAGGCCCTTTCCTGGGTCCGGTCCCGTGGCCGTGCGTGGCTTGTGCAAGGAGGCATACGTGAGTACGACCGAGTCCGACGAGCAGCCCGGCGGTCCGACGCCGGGAACTCCCGACTGGGCCGCCGCACAGGCGAGCCCCGACTTCCAGGAGCTGCGCAGGCGTCTGCGCGGGTTCGTCTTCCCGGTCACCGCCGGGTTCCTGGCCTGGTACCTGCTGTACGTGCTGCTCGCGACGTTCGCGACGGACTTCATGGCGATCCCGGTGCTGGGCAACATCAACCTGGGTCTGGTCCTCGGGTTGCTGCAGTTCGTGTCCACCTTCGCGATCACCGTGGTCTACATCCGCTTCGCCGGCCGTGTGCTCGACCCGCTGTCGTCGAAGCTCCGCGGAGAGATCGAGGGAACCCGATGAGCCCGACCGTCCTGGCGGCGACCGCGGACAGCAACCCGGCGCTGAACATCTCCATCTTCCTGGCGTTCGTGATCGTGACGCTGGGGATCGTCTTCTACGTCAACAGTCGGCAGGCGAGGAAGACCGCCGCCGACTTCTACACCGCGGGCGGGGGTTTCTCCGGCACCCAGAACGGGTTCGCGATCGCCGGTGACTACCTCTCGGCGGCGTCGTTCCTGGGCATCGCCGGCGCCATCGCGATCAACGGCTACGACGGCTTCCTCTACTCGATCGGCTTCCTGGTCGCGTGGCTGGTCGCGCTGCTGCTGGTCGCGGAGCTGCTGCGCAATACCGGCCGTTTCACCATGGGCGACGTCCTGGCGTTCCGGATGAAGCAGCGCCCGATCCGCGCCGCGGCGGCCACCTCCACCCTGGCGGTGTCGTTCTTCTACCTGCTCGCGCAGATGGCCGGTGCCGGTGCACTGGTCTCGCTGCTGCTCGGCATCTCGGGCGGGTTCGCCCAGGGCGTCGTGATCGCCGTCGTCGGCGTCGTGATGATCGCCTACGTCCTCATCGGCGGCATGCGCGGCACCACCTGGGTCCAGATGATCAAGGCGGTGCTGCTCATCGTGGGCGCGCTGGTCATGACGATCTGGGCACTGGCGCTGTTCGGCTTCAACTTCTCGTCGATCATGCAGGCCGCCGCGGACGGCTCCCCCAAGGGCGAGGGCCTGTTCGCCCCCGGCCAGCAGTACGGCGCGTCGCTGACCTCGAAGATCGACTTCATCTCGCTCGGCATCGCCCTGGTGCTCGGCACCGCGGGCCTGCCGCACGTGCTGATGCGCTTCTACACCGTGCCCACGGCCAAGGAGGCCCGCCGCTCGGTCGAGGTCGCGATCTGGCTGATCGGCCTGTTCTACCTGTTCACGCTGGTCATCGGCTTCGCGGCCGGTGCGCTGGTCGGGCCGGAGGCGATCCAGGCCGCGCCGGGCAAGGTGAACTCGGCCGCGCCGCTGCTCGCCGCAGCCCTCGGCGGACCGGTGCTGCTCGGCATCATCGCCGCGATCGCGTTCGCGACGATCCTGGCGGTCGTCGCCGGGCTGACGATCACCGCGTCGGCGTCGTTCGCGCACGACGTCTACATCAACGTGATCAAGCGGGGCGAGGTCGAGGACACCGAGGCCACCCAGGTCCGGGTCGCCCGGCGGACCGCGATCGTGATCGGCGTGGTCGCGATCGTCGGTGGCATCCTCGCGAAGGACCAGAACGTCGCGTTCCTCGTGGCGCTGGCCTTCGCGGTGGCGGCGTCGGCGAACCTGCCGACGATCCTGTACTCGCTGTTCTGGAAGCGGTTCAACACCACCGGCGGCCTGTTCTCGATCTACGGCGGTCTGATCAGCACCCTGGTGCTGATCGTCTTCTCGCCGGTGGTGTCGGGCGCCGAGACGTCGATCTTCTCGGGTGTGGACTTCGCCTGGTTCCCGCTGGCCAACCCCGGCCTGGTCTCGATCCCGCTGTCGTTCCTGCTCGGCGTGGTCGGGACCTACATCGGGCAGAAGCGCCACGACGGCAGCAAGTACGCCGAGATGGAGGTCCGGTCCCTGACCGGTGCCGGCATCGCCAAGGCCGAGGCGCACTGACCGCAGGCCACCCCACGCGGAGAGCCCGCGTCCCCGTCCCCGGGGGCGCGGGCTCTCCGCGTCCTGCGGCTACACCTCGGCGGCGGAGACGGTCGGCACCCCGGCGACGAGGTCGTGCAGCGCGCGGGCGTCGAGCAGGTCCGCCGGGCGCAGGGTGACGCCGTCGCGGACGTAGTGGAACGCCGCCCGCACCCGGTCCGGCTCGACGCCCTGCAGTGCCGCCCATGCCAGCCGGTACGCGGCGAGCTGCACCCCGACCGCCTGCCTGCGGTCCTCGGCGGGCAGGCGACCGGTCTTCCAGTCCACGACCGTCCAGCCGCCGTCGGGGTCGGCGAACACCGCGTCCATCCGGCCGCGCACGGCGACCCCGGCCAGCACCGTCTCGAACGACACCTCGACGTCGACGGGCCGCCGGTCCGCCCACTCCGACGCCTCGAACGCGGCCTGCAGCTCGGCGAGCTCGGTCGCATCGGCCTCCGAGGAGACCGACTCGTCGGCGGCGCCGGGCAGCTCGTCGATGTCCAGCAGGCGTTCCGCGCCGAAGCGCTGTTCCAGCCAGGCGTGGAACGCGGTGCCGCGGCGGGCGTGCTGGTCGGGCGGCATCGGCACCGGACGGCGCAGCCGCACGGCGAGCGCGTCCGGGTCGTCGGCGAGCTCGACGAGCCGGCTCACCGACAGCCGCCCGGGCAGCGACACCGTGGGCCGCTGCGCGGCGGCGGCCCGCTCCGCGAGCAGGACGTCGACGTCGGCGGCCCAGCCCTCGGGATCACCCTCGGCGTCGACCACGCCGGCCCCGGGCTCCGCGTCGGGAGCCGCCGGCAGCTCCAGTGCGAGCTGGTCGGCGGGCGCGGCGCGGCGCGGCCGCTTCGGGCGCCGGGCCCGCAGCGCGGTACGGACCAGGTCGGCCCCGGAGCGCACGTCGTCGGCGCGGTCGCCGAACGGGTCCGGCGGCCACTGCGCGGTCCGTTCGACGCCCAGCGCCGGGTTGCCGGTGTCCAGCTCGGGCGGCGGTGCCCACTGCTCCAGCACACCGACCTCGGAGCCGCCGGGGCCCTCCAGGATCTCGGCGAGCTCGGTCAGGAACACCGACGGTTCCTTCGGCTTCTCCCCCGTCGCGGGCCAGCGGTGCCCGGACACCAGCAGCACCCGTTCGGACCGGGTGAGCGCGACGTAGAACAGCCGGCGTTCCTCGGCGAGGCGGCGCTCGTCGAGGGCGTCGTCGTGGTCGTCGAGCGCGGTCTCGACCTGTTTGCGGTCGGCGCCGGGCGGGGGCAGGTGCAGGCCGGGCAGGTCGTCGGCGTCGCCGCGCAGCGGGACCGGCAACGCGGCCGGGTCCTTCAGCCAGGAGCCGGACATCTTCCGGCCGGGGAAGACCTGCGCGACCAGGTGCGGGACGGCGACGACCTCCCACTCCAGCCCCTTCGCCGCGTGCACGGTGAGGATCTGCACCCGGTCCGGCGCGACCTCCACCTCGCCGGGGGTCAGCCCCTCCTCGGCCTGCTCGGCGGTCTCCAGATAGTCGAGCAGACCCGGTAGCGACGGCACGTCCGCACCGGCGGCGAAGTCCGCGACGACGTCGGCGAACGCGTCGAGGTGCGCCCGGCCGGTGGGGCCGGGGCGGGCCATCGTCTCGACGTCGAGGAGCAGGGTCCGCTCGACGTCGGCCACCAGGTCGGTCAGTGGGGCCGCGGTGCGGGCGCGCAGCTGGGCGAGCTCACGGCCGATCCGCCGGATCCGGTCGAACCCGGCCGGGGAGTAGCGCTCCGGGCCACCCGGGTCGTCGAGGGCGTCGACGAGACCGGCCTGCTCGGCCTGCTCGCCGGGCAGTGCGCCGAGGGCGAGGTCGGCGGCCGACAGCGGCCCGGGGCGGGCCGGGCGGTGCGGGACGAGCTCGCGGGCGCGCTGCCACAGCGCGGCCAGGTCGGCGATCCCGAGCCGCCACCGCGGCCCGGTCAGCAGCCGGACGGCGGCCGGCCCGGCGAGCGGGTCGGACACCACCCGCAGCGCGGAGACGAGGTCGCGGACCTCGGGGGTGGACAGCAGCCCACCGAGCCCGACGACCTCCACCGGGACCCGCCGGTCGCGCAGCGCGGCGGCGAGCGCGTCCATGTCGGAGCGGCGCCGGACCAGCACGGCCGCGGTGGGCGGGGTGCCCTCGTCGTGGCCGGCGTGCCAGCGCTCGGCGATGCCGTCGGCGGTCCAGGCCACCTCGGCCGCGACGTCGGGCAGCAGGGCGGCCCGGACGTCGCCGGGGCCGGCGCCGTCGAGCGGGCGCAGCTCCCCCACCCGCACGGTGCCGGGCGCGGTCCGCAACGGCTCGGAGACCCGGTTGGCCAGGACGAGCACCTCGGACGGGTTCCGGAAGCTGGTGAGCAGCCCGTGCACGGGCGCGGGGTCGCCGCCCGCGGCGGGGAAGTCGGTGCGGAAGCGCGCCAGGTTCCCGGCGCTCGCGCCCCGCCAGCCGTAGATCGACTGGCAGGGGTCGCCGACCGCGGTGACCGAGCGGTGGTCCGGGCCGTCGTCCGGCTCCGGGGCGAGCCCGGGCGGCACGCCGAACAGGGCGCGGAGCAGCACCCGCTGGGCGTGCCCGGTGTCCTGGTACTCGTCGAGCAGCACGGCCCGGTACTGGGAACGCTCGATCCGCCCGACCTCCGGGTCGGCCTCGGCGATCCGGGCCGCGAGGGCCATCTGGTCGGCGAAGTCCATGGCCTGCTCGGCCTGCTTGCGCCGGGCGAACTCCTCGACCAGCGGCAGCAGCTCGCAGCGCATCCGCTGCCCGGCGATCCGGGCCTTGTACCCGGCCGAGGGCTCGGCGCGCTGCCGCTTGCCGGGCGGGGCGTGCTCCAGCACCGGCAGCATCCGCTCGGCGAGGCGCCGCACCTGGTCCGGTTCGACGAGGTGCTCCCCCAGCTCCCCGGCCAGGGAGAGCAGGTAGCCGGTGACGGTCGCGGGGACCCGGTCGATCTCCAGGTCCGCGGCCCAGGTGGACACGACCCGGTGGGCCAGCTGCCAGGCCGCCGTCGGGCCGAGTAGCCGGGCGGCGGGCTCGGCGGGCAGCCGCAGCGCGTGCTCGCCGACCAGGCGACCGGCGTAGGCGTGGTAGGTCGCGACGGTGGGCTCGCCCGCCAGCAGCGCGGCGCGCCGGGCACCCGACGGGTCCAGGTCGTCGAGCAGCCGGGCCCCGGCGAGGCGGCGCAGCCGGGACCGGACGCGGGTGCCGAGCTGCTGGGCGGCCTTGCGGGTGAAGGTGAGTCCGAGGACCTGCTCGGGCAGCACCCGGCCGGTCGCGACCAGCCAGACGACGCGGGCCGCCATCGTCTCGGTCTTGCCGGCCCCCGCCCCGGCGACGACGAGCGCCGGCCCGGCGGGCGCGGCGATGACGGCGGCCTGCTCCTCGGTCGGCGGGTGCAGACCGAGCGCGTGCGCCAGCTCGGCGGGGGTGGGGTCCACACGGACCGTTCTACCCGGCGTCACCGACAGATCCGCCACCCGGCGCCGTCCCGGCCCGGGACCGGCGGCGGATCAGCGGCCGGCGTCGTCGACCGGTGCGAAGACGCGGGCCCAGTCGACCTGCAGGCGTACCTCGTCGGGGGTGGTCGCGTCCGGGCCGGGGATCCACCCCGACGCCGGGCCCTGGTCGAGCTGGACGGCCAGGTGCATCGGGGTGGTGGGGATCGCGCGGCGGTCGGTGACCTCCCACTTCTTCACCCCGTCGACGTACCAGGTGATCCGGTCCGGCAGCCACTCCAGGGCGAAGGTGTGCCACTGGGTGAAGTCGCCGGGGGTGTCGGTGGACAGGATGTGGTTCTGCGCGCCGTAGTGGACGAAGGCGGTGGCCGCGTGCCGGTCGCCGAACGGGATCTCCATCATGTCGAGCTCCCCGTCGTCGGGGAACCGCTCGGAGTCCGGCCAGAGCAGGATCGCGGGGCTGTAGCCGTTGCCGACGTCGGTGCGGGCGCGGAACTCCCAGCGGCCGTAGAGCCGGCCGTCGTGCATCGCGACACCGCCGGAGACGCCCCCGCCCGCGGCCCGGGGGCGCGCGGTCACGGTGAGCAGGCCGTCGCCGACGCCGACGGCGGACGGGCGGCGCAGGCCGTTGCCGAACCCGCCGGGCGAGTTGTAGACGCTCCAGGTGGAGCGGTCGACGCGGGAGCCGTCGAACTCGTCGCCACCGACCTGGCGCCACTGCTGGGGCGGGGGCGGGGGCGGCGGGGGCGGCAGCTGGTTGTCCAGTGCGGAGGTCGCCGGGTCGGCGGCGACGGCCGTGCCGTCCGGCGGGACGAGCACGGTCCAGGTCAGCCCGGCGGCGGCGACGAGCACCAGCGCCATCGCTCCGGTGCCGTGCGCGATCCGGCGGCGCAGGCCGGTGACGGCGCGGTCCGGGCGCTCACGACGTCCGGTCCGCCCGGCACGGTCCGCCCGTCCGGCACCGTCCGGGATCTCGGCCCGGACGACCGTGGCACGGGCTCCGCGGTCGGTGGGGCGGATACGGGAGGTCGTGGCGACCGGCTCCGGCGTCGTGGAGACACGCGCCACGGGGGTCCTCGCCACGGGGGGCCGGACCACGGGTGCCTGCGCTGCCGCCGGAGGCCGGGGCGCTCGGCGCGGGCCGGGGACGGGGTCCGGGGCGGGGCGCGACGGCGCGGGCACCTCGCGTACGGGGCGGCGGGACTCCGGGACAGGGTCGGCGGGGGCGCGGTCCGCGGCGGGAGGGCGACGGTCGACGCCACGATGTCCTCGGGGCGCGCGACGGGTCCGCGGGCGGTGGACCGGGCGGGCTCGGAGCCGGCTGCCGACGACGTCCGGCGGGCCGGCGGCACCGGCCCGCGGCGACCGGCCGTCGGCCACGCCGCGTCCACCGGGCCCGCAGGCGCGGCCGCCGGGGCCACCGGCCTCCGGGCGGCAGGCTGCGGCGCGGGCGGGACCGCGGGTGCCGTCGTCCGGGGCGTGGACGACGCGGCCCGTCGCCCGGTCGGCCACGGTGCGGCGGCACGACGTCCGTCGACGGGCGGCTCGGGCGAGCGGTGCCGGCCGGAGTCCGAGGTGTCCGGCCGGTCCTCGGAACGGTGGGAGCCGGGACGGCGGGCGTCGGCCCCGGCGGGGACGGCGTGGCGCGACGTGTCCGGGCGCTCCCCGGCCCGCGACGCACCGCTCCCCGATCTCTCCACGCAAGCAGGACGCGCGGGCCCCCGTCCGGTTGCCCCGTCGGGAGGTCGCGCGCGTCACCCCGCCTGCGACCGGGGATCAGGCGGGCGGGGTACCGACGGTCGCGGGGGCACCGTAGGACCGCAGGACCTCCGGCACCGTGACCGTCCCGTTCACGTCCTGGAAGTTCTCCATGATCGCGAGCATGGCGCGGGCGGTGGCGCCGGTCCCGTTGAGCGTGTGCACGTTCTCGGTCGGCGCTCCGGCCTCGCGACGGAACCGGACGTTCAGGCGTCGTGCCTGGTAGTCGGTCGTGTTGGAGCACGAGGTGATCTCGCGGTAGCGCTCCTGGACCGGGAACCAGGCCTCGATGTCGTACTTCTTCGCGGCCGGGTTGCCGAGGTCGCCGACGGAGATGTTCTGCACCCGGTAGGGCAGCCCCAGCTCCTGCACGATCGACTCCTCGTGGGCGAGGAGCTCCTCGTGCACGTCCCGGGAGTTCTCCGGCAGGCAGTAGACGAACATCTCGACCTTGTCGAACTGGTGCACCCGGAACATGCCCTTGGTGTCCTTGCCCGCCGCACCCGCCTCGCGGCGGAAGTTCGTCGAGAACGCGACGTACTTCGCGGGCAGGGCGTCGAGGTCGACGATCTCGTCCATGTGGATGCCGGCGAGCGCGACCTCGGAGGTCCCGGTGAGGTAGAGGCCGTCCTTCTCCAGCTCATAGAGGTTGGACGCCTCGGTCGGCAGGAAGCCGGTGCCGTACATCGCCCGCTCGTTGGCCAAGACCGGGCCGAGCACCGGGACGAAGCCCTCGCCGGCCAGCTTGTCCATGACGTAGCGGAACAGCGCCATCTCGAGCTGCGCGACGTCGCCGAAGCGGTAGGCGAACCGCGAGCCGGACAGGCGCGCGCCGCGCGCCATGTCGACCCGGCCGGTCGGCGACGCGAGGTCCAGGTGGTCGCGCGGGGTGAAGTCGAAGACCGGCGGCTCGCCCCAGGTGCGGACGGTGACCGCGTCCTCCTCGGCCATGCCGTCGGCCGCGCTCGGGTCGGGGAGGTTCGGGATGCGGGCGAGGAGGCCGGTGCGCTCGACGTCGGCGGCGGCGAGCTCGTCCTCGGCGGCGCGCAGCTCCTCCTTCTCCCGCTTGAACTGCTCGACCTGCTCCGGGGTCGGCTTGCCCTTGGGCCGCTGCTTGGCCGCGGCGCGCAGGCCGCCGACGCGGTCGGTGGCCTCGCGCCAGCGGGTGTCGACCTCCAGCAGGGCGTCGAAGTCCGCGGACGCGCCGCGACGGGACAGCGCCGTGCGGAAGGTGTCCGGGTCCTGTCGGGCCGCCTTGAGGTCGATCACTGCTGTTCCAGCCTCTCGGGTAGTGGAGGGGTCATCGTAGGACCGGGAATGATTCGGCCCGCGCAGTGGTAGTCAAGGACATGACTGTCTCCCTCGGCCGGTACGGCGTCTGGCGGCACGAGACCGGGTTGTCCCCCGATCTCGCCGCCGGGATCGAGAAGCTCGGGTTCACCGCGGTGTGGATCGGCGGCTCCCCTCCCGGGGACCTCGCCCTGGCGGAGTCGCTGCTGGACGCGACGACGTCGCTCGCGGTCGCCACCGGCATCGTGAACATCTGGGCCACCCCCGCCGACGAGGTCGCGGAGTCCTTCCACCGCATCGAGAAGAAGCACCCGGGCCGCTTCCTGCTCGGGATCGGCGTCGGGCACCCGGAGGCCACCAGCGACTACACCCGCCCGTACGCGGCGCTCGTCGCCTACGTGGACCGGCTCGACGAGCTCGGTGTCCCGGTGCAGGGACGCGCACTCGCGGCACTCGGGCCGAAGATGCTGGACCTGGCCCGCGACCGGTCCGCCGGGACGCACCCGTACCTGACCACGCCCGAGCACACCCGCTCCACGCGCGAACGCTACGGCGCCGGGGCGCTGATCGCGCCGGAGCACAAGGTCGTGCTCGACGACGACCCGGAGGCCGCGCGGGCCCTGGGCCGTCCGGTCGTCGAGAAGCCCTACCTGGGGCTGGTCAACTACCGGAGCAACCTCAAGCGGCTCGGCTGGGCCGAGTCCGACCTCGACGACGGCGGCAGCGACGCCCTGATCGACGCGCTCGTCGCGCACGGCACGCCGGAGCAGGTCGCGGCCCGCCTGAACGAGCACCTCGACGCCGGCGCCGACCACGTCTGCGCCCAGGTGATCACCCCCGGGATGGCCGATCCGGAGGGCGACCTGCGCCGGCTGGCGAGCGCGCTCGGCCTCGGCACCGCCGGATAACCTGGGCCGGGTGCGCCCGACCCCCGACCACCCGTCCCTGCTGGGACCGCTGCGACGGCCGGCGCCACTGATCGTGGCGGCGGCCGTCGCCGTCTTCGCCGTGCTGGCGTGGGTGTACCGCGGCGACGCCGCCGCCGGGCGGATCGACCGGCGCGCCGGCAGCGCGGTGGACGCGCTGGGCCACCGCCCGGGCTCCCTGCTCGCCGATGCGGTGACCTTCGGGTCCCCGCCGACGGTCGTGCTGTGCGCGCTGCTGGTCGCCGGCCTGGCCCTGGTCCTGCGACGGCGGCGGCTGGCCGTGTTGGCCGTCGTCGGCCCCGGCCTCACCGGTGTCGCGACGACGGTGCTCAAGCCGCTCATCGGGCGCACCATCGGCGCCCCCGGAGTGGACGGCTTCGCCTTCCCGTCCGGCCACACCGGTGGCGCGGTGTCGATCGGGCTGGTGGTCGCCCTGCTGCTGGTGGGGCTGCTGCCGGTGGCCCGCACCGGGCCCGCCGTCGCCACCCTGGCCGCGACGGCGCTGCTGGCCGGCGGCACCGTCGGCGCGGGCATGGTGCGGATCGGGGCGCACTACGCCACCGACACCGTCGGCGGGTTCTGCGCCGCGGTCGCACTCGGGCTGGGCTCGGCGCTGGTCATCGACCGGGTCGCCGACCGCCGGATCCCGCCCGTCCGCACGACCTGACCGGGGTCCGGCACCGCAGGTGTGGAGCCCGGGCCGGCTGCACGACTCGACCGCGGGCCGGCACGGCCGGGTGTGAGGTCCGTCCGGGTACGAGACCGGACCCGCTCACCCGTCCACCACCGTCCGGCCGGTCTCGACCGCGGGGCAGCTGGTGCGGACCGGGCACCGGTCGCAGTCCGGCCCGGCGCGGGCGACGAACACCGCACCCGCCGAGTCCTCGGCGCAGGTCATCAGCACGTCGCGCCAGTGCCCCATCTCCTCCGGGCGCAGCGCCGCCTGCTGCGGCTCCTTCGCCTCCCCGTTGGCCTTGCGGTCGGCCAGGAACAGCAGCCGCGCCCCGCCCGGCTCCACCCCGCCCCCGACGAACTGGTCGAACGCGCCGAGCGAGGCCGCGAGCTGGTAGACGGCCAGCTGGTGGTGCTCGGCGGTGGCCCGGGCCGAGGTGGCCGTCTTCCCGGTCTTGACGTCGACGACGACGGGGCGCCCCTGGTCGTCGCGTTCGAGCCGGTCGACCCGGCCGCGGAGCCGGACCCGCCGGGCCGCCCGCGCGGCCCCGCCGCCGCGTCCGCCCGCGCCGTCGCCGTCGGTGTCGACCGGGAGGAGCGCGGCCCCCGCCGGGTCGTCGTCGCCCGCACCGATGCCGCCGGGGGCCAGGCCCGGGTCGTCGCCCTCGCTGTCGTCCTCGCCGTCCAGGTCCAGCTGCACCGGCTGCTCGACGGCCACCAGCTCCAGTCCCTCGGTACGGCTGCGGCGGACCCAGTCGTCGAAGGCGGCGAGCATCTCGCGCACCCGGACCAGCTCGCGGCGCCCGAACCACGGCGCCCCGGAGTCCAGCCGCCGCCACGCCGAGCGCAGCGCCTCCTCCAGCTCGACCGGGTCGGCCCCGGCGGCGCGGGCCTGCACCAGCGCGTGCACCAGGGACCCGGTGACCGCCGACAGCGCGCCGGTCTCGTCGCCGCCGTGCCGGGACAGCACCCAGCGCAGCGGGCAGCCGGCGATCGTCTCGACGTCGGAGGGCGAGATCGGGACGAGCTCGCCCTCGGCGCGCAGCGGGGCGCCGTCGGACAGGTCGGCGACGCCGTACCAGTCGTCGGGGTGGGCCCCGGGGACGCCGTCGGCGGCGAGCCGGGCCAGCTGGGTCGCCGCCCGGTGACGGCGTGCGGCGCGTCCCGGGTCGCCGTGGTCGGGTTCGGTGACGGCGCGCCGCAGCTCCCCGACCAGCTCGGCCATCACCAGGGAGCGCTCGGGCCGGTGCACCGGGCGGGCCTCGGCGGCGTCGGCGGGGCGGGGGTCGAGCTCGTCGAGGAACCGGGAGGGCTGCTCGTCCTCCCCCTGCACGGCGCTGACCAGCAGCGTCGTCCGGGCACGGGTGCAGGCGACGTAGAACAGCCGCCGCTCCTCGGCGAGCAGTGGCGCCGTGCGGGAGACCGCGTCGTCGGGGGCGGCGACTCCGCCGACGAGGTCGACGAGCCGTTCGTGGCCGAGCAGGCTGCCGCGCAGGCGTACGTCGGGCCACAGCCCCTCCTGCACCCCGGGCACCGCGACGACCGTCCACTCCCGGCCGCGGGCGCCGTGTGCGGTGAGCAGCTCCACCGCGCCCCCCCGGGGCGCCTGCGGGGCCAGGGTCTCCCCCGGCAGCTGCTGGTCGAGCAGGTACTCCAGGAACCCGCCGACGTCGGCGCCGGGCAGCCGGTCGGTGTAGCGGGCGGCGGCGTCGAACAAGGCCAGGACCGCGTCGAGGTCCCGGTCGGCGGCCGCTCCGCCGGGGCCGCCGCGGGCACTGGCCTCGCTCCAGCGCCTCGCCAGGCCGGTGCGCCGCCACACCTTCCACAACGTCTCCTCGACCTGCTCGCCCGCGCCGATCGAGCGGGCGGCGGTGTCGAGGAGGCGGCCCACGTCGCGCATCGGGGCGGCCTCGGCGGGCGAGAGCATCGGCAGCGGGTCGGGCCGGCCCGCGACGGCGTCGCGCAGCATCCCGACCAGCAACGGGTCGCTGCTCGCCGCGGCCGGGTCGACCTCACCCGCCTCGACGCGCTCGTCGTCGGCGAAGGTCCGCACGTCGTGCCCCGCGGCGGCGTGCATCCGCAGCAGGCCGCGGCGCAGCCGCCGCATCCGCATCGGGTCGCCGCCGCCCAGCGGTGAGGTGAGCAGGGAGGTCGCGAGGTCGGCGTCGACCGCGGACGGCCGCCATGCCGCGCGCAGCACCAGGAGCAGCGGCACGACGGCGGGCTGGCGCGGCAGCGGCACCTCGTCCGGTGGTGCGGCCAGCGGGACCCCGGCCGCGGCCAGCGCCCGGCGCAGCGCGGGCAGGGTGCGCCGCGCGGACCGGGACAGCACCGCCATGTCCGACCAGGGCACCCCGTCGACGAGGTGTGCGCGCCGCAGCCGGTCGGCGATCCACCCGGCCTCCGCGGACGGCGACCCGAACACCCGGACCTGCAGCGCCTCGCCCACCCCGGACCCGTCCGGGGCCTCGGGGGCCGGGTCGTCGTGCTCCGGGCCGCGCCGGGTCCGGGTCACCCCGGAGCCGGGCAGCTTCTCCGCCACCCGCAGGCCCGCCGCCCGCACCCCGGGCCGCTGGCGGTGGTCGACGGTGAGGACCTCGGTGGGCGCGTCGAGCACGGTCAGGCCCTGCGGGTCCGCACCACGGAAGGTCAGGACCGCCTGGTCGGGGTCGCCCGCGAGCAGCGTGGACCCCGCGTGCTCGGCCAGCGCCGCGACCAGCTCCATCTGCTGCGGGTCGAGGTCCTGCGCGTCGTCGACCAGGAGGTGACGGACCCGGCGCCGCTCCTGCTCCCGCAGGTCCGGGTCCGCGGCCAGGGTGTCCAGCGCGGCGGCGACGAGCTCGGCGGAGTCCAGCGCCGGGGCCGTCGCCTGTGGTGCGCCCCGCCCCGCCGCCCCGCGGAGCAGCGTGACCTCCTCGTAGGTGCGGAAGAACCGGGCCGCGGCGACCCACTCCTCGCGCCCGTGCTCGCGTCCCAGCTCGGCCAGCTCGCGTGGCCCCAGCCCGCGCTCGGCCGCCCGCAGGAGCAGCTCACGCAGCTCCGCGGCGAACCCGGGCAGCCCGAGGGCCGGGTCGAGCCGCTCCGGCCAGCCCGAGCCGGGGACGGTGCCGCCCCAGCCGTCGATCTCCCCGGCGAGCAGCTCGCGGACCACCACGTCCTGCTCGGCCGAGGCCAGCAGCCGCGGCGGCGGGTCCTCGTAGCGCGCGGCGTGCAGCCGCAGCACCCCGAACGCGTAGGAGTGCACCGTCCGCACCAGCAGCTCGCGGGTGGTGCGCACCCCGAAGTCCCCGGCGAGCTCACCCCCGCCCGCGGTCAGCAGCGACGTGAGGCGGCCACGCAGCTCCTCCGCGGCCCGGCGGCTGCCCACCAGCAGCAGCACCGACCCCGGCGGCTCACCGGCCCGGATGCGGCGGACCATCGCGTCGAGCAGCAGGCTCGTCTTGCCCGTGCCCGGGCCGCCCAGCACCCGCAGCGCGCCGCGCTCGTGCGCGAGCACCCGCGCGGCGGCGCCGGTCCACTCCCGAACGGGAGCGGGCCGGGGGTCCGCACGCACCAGGCGCGGCGACGCCTGCTCGGGGGCTGTTCGGCTCATGGGGCGATGAGACCACGGGGCACCGACAGCGTCAGACTGCAGGCGTGGACTCCGAGACCCTGGAACGGGTGCGCGAGGTCGTTCGGTCGATCCCGCCCGGGCAGACCCTCAGCTACGGCGAGGTGGCCGAGCTGGCCGGGATCCGCTCGGCGCGCCTGGTCGGCCGGATCCTCGCCGAGGACGGCCACGACCTGCCGTGGCACCGGGTGCTGCGCTCCGACGGGCGCTCGGCCCCGCACATCGCCGCCGAGCAGGCGGCCCGGCTGCGGGCCGAGGGGATCCTGATGGTCGACGGCCGGCTGCCCCGTGAGCACCGCCGACGCTGAGCCGGCCCTCGACCGCCCCGGCGCGCCCTCCTCCCGGCCATGATCGCCTCCGCCTCCCGGGTGACGGTCTCGACCCGCAGCGCTACCACCTCGTCGCTCAGCGCGTGGGTCAGCGGCTGGGCGTCGGGGATCGAGCGGGCCCGGCGCCGTCCGGCTCTCCGACGACCCTGCCGCGACGACCACCGCTCTCGCGGCCGTGCTCGACGGCGGCCCCGCCGCCCGATCGAGGCGCACGTTCTCGCCCTCGCCGGGGCGGAAACGTGCGTCTCGATGCGCCGGGCGACGCTCGACGGGACTGCGAGGGTGCTGCGTATCGGTGAGCAGAGCAAAGGGGCGGCCGATCAGGGCGCCGCGCGGCCCTGCACCCAGGTCGCGTCACGGTCCTGGTCGTGCCCGACGTGCGCGACGAGCCCGTGCCCGCCGAACACCTCCGCCAGCACCGGAGCCTGGGCCGTGCCCGTCTCGATCAGCAGCGCCCCGCCCGGCGCGAGCCACTCCCCCGCCCCCGCGGCCACCCGGCGGGCCGGGTCGAGGCCGTCGCGGCCGCCGTCGAGCGCGGTGCGGGGCTCGTGGTCGCGGGCCTCCGGGGGCATCGAGCCGATCGCGCCGCTGGGCACGTAGGGGGTGTTCGCGACGAGCACGTCGACGCGTCCCCGCAGTCCGGTCGGCAGCGCGGCGAACAGGTCACCGGTGTGCACCGTCCCCACCCCGGCCAGGTTCTGCGCGGCACAGGCGGTCGCGACCGGATCCGCGTCGGCGGCGTGGAGGTCGACGGCGGCCCGGCGCGCGACGGCGAGCCCGAGCGCCCCGCAGCCGCAGCACAGGTCGACCACGAGCGGGCGCCCGGGCTGCGCGGAGCCCGGCAACGCGGCGACGGCCGCGTGCACCAGCGCCTCGCTGCGACGGCGCGGCACGAACACCCCCGGGGTGACCCGCACGGTCAGCCCGTCGAAGTCCACCCGGCCGAGGACGTGCTCGAGCGGCTCCCCGGCGATGCGGCGCCGGACCAGCACCTCCAGCTCCGGTCCGGCGGCCGCGGCGGCGAGCAGCGCGGCCTCGTCCTCGGCGAACACGCAGCCCGCCGCCCGCAGCCGGGCGACCAGGTCCGGGTCGGGCCGGGGCACCGTCAGGCCGCGAGCACCGCGGCGGCCCCGGCGGCGTAGCGCTTGAGGACGGCGGTCACCACGTCGTCGTGCACGCCCAGCGGGTCGGCGACGACGTCGGCCCCCGATCCGAGCAGCCGCGTCTGGAAGACCCCGGGAGCCAGGAGCCAGGACGCGACCGCGACCCGCCGCTCCCCGGCGTCGTGCAGCCGGGCGACCAGCTCGGTCACCGACGGGCTGCCGGTGGCGGCGAACCCGACCGGGACCGGACGGCCGACCCGGCGGGCGAGCATTCCGGCGCTCGCGTGCACCTGCGCGACCGCGGACGGGTCCGACGAGCCGGCCGCGGCGAGGACGACGGCGTCGCCGTCGCGGTAGCCGGCCGTGCGCAGCCGGTCCAGGGCCGCGGCGGCGAGCAGCGGGTCGGGCCCCATGGAGCGGGTGACCGGGAACCGGGCCGGGTCGGCGCCGACCTCGGCGAGCTGGGCGGGCAGGTCGGTGCGCACGTGGTAGCCGGCGGCGAGGAACGCGGGGACGACGACGGCGCCGTCGTGGCCGCGGTCCCGCAGCCCGATCACGGCGTCGACGACCCTGGGACCGCGGACGTCGACGTAGCAGATCTCGACCTGCGGGCCACGTGCGGCGACGGCCGCGGCGAGCGACCGGATCACCGCGTCGGCGGCGTCGGAGCGCGACCCGTGCGCGACGAGGAGCAGCGGGAGCCCGGTCACCGGGTCACCTCCGGGTCCTCGGCGCAGTGCGCGCCGTGCTCGGGTTCGAGTGCGAGCCGGTAGCCGCGGCGCACCACGGTCTGCACCAGGCCGGGGACGCCGAGCGCCGCGCGGAGCCGGCCGATCGCGTTCTCGACGGCGTGCTCGTCGCCCGCCCCACCGGGCTGCGCGGCGAGCAGCTCGGCGCGGGACACGACCCGGCCGGGGCGCTTGGCGAGCAGCCGCAGCAGTGCCATGGGCGTCGGCGGGAGCGGGCACAGCGTGCCGTCGACGAGCACCGCGTGTCCGCGCACCTCCAGGTGGTGGCCGCCGACCGGGAGCCTGCGGGCGCGGGCCGGGGCGACGGACTCGCAGGTCCGCACCATCGCGCCGAGCCGGGAGCGCTGCGGCTGCACCGTCGGCACGTCGAGTGCCTCCAGCGGTGCCGCGGTGACCGGGCCGACGCACAGCGCCAGCACGGGGCCGCGCAGCGCGGTGAGCAGGCCCTCGCGCAGACCGCGCTCCCCGGCGCGGGCGAGGATCCCGGCCGCGGCGGGGGCGCTGGTGAACGACAGGACGTCGATCCCGCCGGCCAGGGTGGTGTCGATCAGCCGGTCCAGCGGGCCGAGGTCCAGCGGCGGTGCCCAGCGGTAGACCGGCACCGTGACGACCTCGGCGCCCGCCATCTCCAGGGCGTCAACGACGTCGGGCAGCGGCTCGCCGTGCAGCTGCACCGCGATCCGGCTGCCCTCGACGCCGCGGTCGAGCAGGTGCTCCAGCACCTCGGCGGTGGACTCCGACTCCGGGGACCAGGCGTCGACCAGGCCCGACGCGCGGATCGCGCCACGCGCCTTGGGGCCGCGGGCGAGCATCTCCGAGCGGCCGAGCGCGGCGAGCAGGTCCTCGCCCAGCCCCCAGCCGTCGGCGGCCTCGATCCAGCCGCGGTAGCCGATCCCGGTGGTCGCGACGGTGATGTCCGGTGGTGCCGCGACGAGCTCGCGGGTGCGGTTCTCGAGGTCGGCGTCGTCGGCGAGGGCCACGATGCGCAGCGCGGGCCCGTGCTGGACGGTCGCGCCGCGGCGCTCCAGCATCGTGGCGAGCTCCTCGGCGCGTCGGGCTGCGGTGACGCCGACGGTGAACCCGGCCAGCGGTGGCACCGGGGCCGCGTCGGGCGCGGCGGCGGTGTCTCGTGCGGCGGATCGGGTCACCGGTTCTCCGTTCCTCCGAAACCCCGGCCGGCCGGCGCGGAGGACGCGCGGAGGTCGCCGGGAGCGTCGCGGGTGGTGGTGGGCACGACGGTGCGGGAAGGCCCGTTCACCGTAGCCCGACCTGCAGCGCGTCGCCCATGACCCGCACCGCGAACGCGGGCAGGCTCACAGCGTCGCCGTCGTCGGCCCCGGCCAGGCAGCGGCCGTCGCGCAGGGCGAAGACCTGCTTGTGGAGCGGTGAGGCGACGGTCGGTTCGCCGCCGCGGTCGCCGACGATGCCGCGCGAGACGACCGCGGCCCCGGTGAACGGGTCGATGTTGTCCAGGGCGTACACCGAGCCGTCGGCGAGACGGAACAACGCGACCTGGGTGTCGCCGAGGAGTGCGGCGACACCCCGGCCAGGCTGCAGCCGGTCCACCGGGCAGACGGTGAGCCAGCCGGTGGGCTCGGTCCCGGCCGGGGCGGGCGCGGTGGTCGTGGTGGTCGCGTCGAGCCGGGTGGTCATCGGGAGGACACCTCCGGGAGGCCGATCAGGACGGGCTCGTCGGGACGGCCGGGGGCCGGGACGTTCTGTCCCCGCTCCTCGACGAACCGGACGGTGGGGTCGGGGGAGTCGGGCGCGTTGACGAAGGAGACGAACCGCTCCAGCTTCTGCGGGTCGGCCAGGACGCCGGCCCACTCGTCGGCGTAGGAGTCGACGTGACGGGCCATCGCGGCGTCGAGCTCGCCGCAGATACCGAGCGAGTCGTCGACGATCACGGCGCGCAGGTGGTCCAGCCCGCCCTCCATCGCCTCGATCCACGGCGCGGTGCGCTGCAGCCGCTCGGCGGTGCGGACGTAGAACATCAGGAACCGGTCGATCGTCCGGACCAGCGTCGCGGTGTCCACGTCGGACACGAGCAGCTCGGCGTGGCGCGGGGTGAAGCCGCCGTTGCCGCCGACGTAGAGGTTCCAGCCGTGCTCGGTGGCGATCACGCCGAAGTCCTTGGACCGGGCCTCGGCGCACTCGCGCGCGCAGCCGGAGACGCCGGACTTGAGCTTGTGCGGGCTGCGCAGCCCGCGGTAGCGCAGCTCCAGCTCGACGGCGAGGCCGACCGAGTCCTGCACGCCGTAGCGGCACCAGGTCGTGCCGACGCAGGACTTCACGGTGCGCAGCGACTTGCCGTACGCGTGCCCGGACTCGAACCCGGCGTCGACCAGGCGGCGCCAGATCGCCGGCAGGTCCTCGACGCGGGCGCCGAACATGTCGATCCGCTGTCCACCGGTGATCTTGGTGTAGAGCCCGTAGTCGCGGGCGACCTCGCCGATGACGATCAGGCCCTCGGGGGTCACCTCGCCACCGGCGATCCGCGGCACCACCGAGTAGGTGCCGTTGCGCTGCATGTTCGCGAGGAAGTGGTCGTTGGTGTCCTGCAGGGTCGCGCGCTCGCCGTCGAGGACGTGCTCGTTGTAGAGCGTCGCGAAGATCGACCCGACGACCGGCTTGCAGATGTCGCAGCCCGACCCGCGGCCGTACCGGGAGATCAGCGCGGAGAACGAGGTGATGCCCGCCCCGGCGACGATCTCGAAGAGCTCGGCGCGGGAGTGGTCGAAGTGCTCGCACAGGGCCTTCGAGACCTCGACGCCCTGCTGGGCCAGGATCCGGGCGAGCGCCGGGACGCACGAGCCGCAGGTGGTACCGGCGCGGGTGCACGCCTTCAGCTCCGGCACTGTGTGCGCACCGTCGGCGATCGCCGCGCACAGCGTGCCCTTGGTGACGGCGTTGCACGAGCAGATCTGGGCCGAGTCCGGCAGTGCGGACGCGTCGGGCTCGGCGCCGCCCTTGGAGATGAGGGTGACCGGGTCGTCGGGCAGCCGGGACCCGACCAGCGGGCGCAGCGCGCCGTAGCGCGAGGCGTCGCCGACCAGGACACCGCCGAGCAGGGTGGACGCGTCGTCGGACACGACCAGCTTGGAGTAGGTCCCCTCGACCGGGTCGTTGACGACGATCTCCAGCGCGCCCTCGGTGACCGCGTGCGCGTCGCCGAAGCTGGCGACGTCGACGCCGAGCAGCTTGAGCTGGGTGGACATGTCCAGCTCCTCGGGCGTCATCCGGGCCTCGCCGCCGAGCAGCCGGTCCGCGACGACCTCGGCCATCGCGTAGCCGGGGGCGACCAGGCCGTAGGTGCGGCCCTCCAGCGCGGCGCACTCGCCGATCGCCCAGACGGCGTCGTCACGGGTCCGGCAGCGGTCGTCGACCCAGACGCCGCCGCGCTCGCCGACCGGCAGGCCGCAGTCGCGGGCGAGCTGGTCGGAGGCCCGGATGCCGGCGGAGAACACGACCAGGTCGGCGTCGAGCTCGACGCCGTCGGACAGCGTCCCGACCAGCCGGCCGCGGTCGGTGGACACCGCGGCCAGCGACACCCCGGTCCGCACGGCGATGCCCTGCGCGGTGACCAGCCGCTCGAGCAGCGCGCCGCCGCCCGCGTCGACCTGCACCGGCATCAGCCGCGGCGCGATCTCCACGACCTGCGGGGACAGCCCGAGCAGCCGCATCGCGCGCGCCGCCTCCAGGCCCAGCAGCCCGCCGCCGACGACGATCGCCGACGGCCGTCCCCTGCGGCCCGGGTCGTCGGCGGCGGCCGCGGCGGCCGCCTTGATCGCGTCGAGGTCGTCGAGGGTGCGGTAGACGAAGCACCCGGGCAGGTCCTTGCCGGGGACCGGCGGGACGAACGGGTAGGAGCCGGTGGCGAGCACCAGCGCGTCGTAGGTCAGGGTGCGGCCGGACGCGGTGGTGACGCGGCGGGCGTCGCGGTCGACCGTCGCGACGGCGTCACCGAGGTGGTAGGTCACCAGCGGGTCGCCGCGCAGCTCGTCGTCGTCGAGGCGCAGCTCCTCCTCGGAGCGTCCGTCCACGTAGGAGGACAGGGCGACCCGGTCGTAGGCGCGGCGGGTCTCCTCGCCGAGGACGGTGATCTCCCAGTCCCCGGCGGTGTCCCGGTCCCGCATCGCGGCGACGAGGCGGTGGCCCACCATGCCGTTCCCGACGACGACCAGACGACTCATGCTCTGCTCCTTCATGCCGCGCTCTCCTGCGGCGGGTCGATGTCGGCCAGCCAGTCCCGGATCCCGCAGACGACGTCGCGGCAGCTCCCGCAGCCGGTGGCGGCCCGGGTGCGCCGCGACAGCGCGTCGACGTCGTGGGCGCCCGCGCGCCACGCGGTGACCAGCGCGTTCTTGGTGACGCTGTTGCAGCGGCAGACCACGGCACTTCCCGGCATCCGGACCGGGTCGGTGGCGGGCGACGTCTCGCCGGGCAGGGCCCGGCCGAGCAGCAGCGCGAGCCGGTCGGAGGGAGCGGGGGCGCCGGAGTCGTAGAGCCCGGTGATCATGGCGGCGGCGTCGGGCAGTCCCATGAGGACGGCCCCGACGACGCGGTCGTCGCGCAGCGCGAGCACGCCGTAGCGGCCGCGGCGGGGGTCGGAGACACGCAGCTCCTCGTCGCCCGCGGTGGGGTCGCCGAGGGCGGCGAGGTCGATGCCGCGCGCCTTGAGCCGGGTGACCGGGCGGGTGCCGCGGTAGCGCGCGGCCGGGTCGGTGCCGGTCAGCAAGTCGGCGAGGACGGCGGCCTGCTCCCAGCCGGACTGCACGAGCCCGCCCGGGGCGCCGGCGTGCTGCGCGCAGTCGCCGAGGGCGTGCACCCGGCCGTCGGCGGTGGCGAGACGGTCGTCGACGAGGATCCCCCGGTCGACCGCGAGCCCGGCGTCGGCGGCGAGCCCGCTGTTCGCGCGCACCCCGGCGGCGACGACGACGTGGTCCGCGGCGATCCGGGAACCGTCGTCGCAGTCCAGGCCGGCCTCGGGGTCCCAGGCCTTGGCGCCGACACCGCAGCGGACGTCGACCCCGAGCCCGCGCAGCGCGGTCGCGAGCACCTCACCGGCGCCCGCGTCGAGCTGGCGCTCCATCAGGTGGGTGCGCGGGTGCACGAGGGTGACGGCGACACCGCGTCCGGCGAGCCCGCGGGCGGCCTCGACCCCGAGCAGCCCGCCCCCGACGACGGCGATCCGCGCGCCCGGCGCGGCCGCGTCGAGGATGCGCCCGCAGTCGTCGAGGTCGCGGAACAGGCTCACGCCGCGGGCCGGGACCTCCGGGGCCCCGGGGTCGGCGAGACCGTCGACCGGCGGCAGCCAGGCGCGGCAGCCGGTGGCGAGGACCAGCTCGTCGTAGGGGTGGACGGTGCCGTCGTCGGCGTGGACGACGCGCGCGGTCCGGTCGAGCGCCGTCGCCGCGACGCCGGTGTGCAGGGCGATGCCGTCGACGACGGGCAGCGCGACCATGGCGGGCCGCAGCCCGCCGGCGAGCACGGTGGACAGCAGCACCCGGTTGTACGCGGGGCGGGACTCCGCGCCGAGGACGGTGAGCGTCACCCGCTCGCCGTCCGGGTCGCGCCGGCGGACCTCCTCCACGAAACGGGCGCCGACCATGCCGTGCCCGATCACCACCACGCGCCTGCTCATGACACCGACGGTAGGAACGGGGGGTTACGGGCAGAACGCCGGCCATTGCACGGGCGTTACGAGGTCCTCATTCTCGGCGGGCGCCCTCCGTGAGCCGGGACCTCGCAGCGGTTCCTCCCCCCTCGCAGCCTCTGCAGCGTGTGCGAGGTGGGGTGGGACCGTCCGAGGTGCGCCTGCGCAACGGCCGCGGAGCCCACCGTCCGCGCGGTGATCCGCAGAGCGCGCGGTGATCCGCTGCTCGCGCGTGTCCCGACGCGCGCGAGCAGCGGATCAGCGCGCGGACCGACCCGCGCCGGTGGGGCTCAGCTCGGCGGCGGTGCCGGTCCCGGATCCGTCGGACGGGTCCCGGTCCGTCGAGGCGGGTTCCAGCCGCACCGCGGCCACCTTGAACTCCGGCATCCGGCTCACCGGATCCAGGGCAGGGTTGGTGACGTTGTTCGCCGCCCCCGCCCCACCGAAGTGGAAGGGCAGGAACACCGTGTCCGGGCGCAGCGAGGCGACACAGCGGACGCGCGCCGTCGTCGTCCCGCGCCGGGACACGACGTCGGCCAGGTCGCCGTCGGCGAGACCGTGCCGGGCGGCGGTGTCCGGGTGCACCTCGACGAACACCTCCGGCGACACCTCCGCCAGCTCGGCGACCCGGCGGGTCTGCGCACCGGACTGGTAGTGCACCAGCACCCGGCCGGTCGTCACGTTCAGCGGGAACCCGTCGTCGACACCCTCGTCCGGTTCGACGTGGTCGACCGGCAGCATCCGGGCGCGTCCGTCGGGGTGGCCGAAGCGCTCGGTGAACAGCCGCGGGGTCCCGGGGTGGTCGTCGGCGGGGACCGGCCAGTGCAGGGCCTCGCCCGCGTCGAGCCGGTCGTAGGACACGCCCGCGTAGTCGGCGATCCCACCGGCCGAGGCGCGCCGCAGCTCGTCGAACACGGTCCGCGGATCGGCGGGGAACTCCCCCGGCGCGTCGAGGGCCGCGGCCAGTCCGGCGATCACCTCGAGGTCGGTGCGCACCCCGGGCGGCGGGGCGAGTGCGCGACGGCGGCGCAGGACCCGTCCCTCCAGGTTGGTCATGGTCCCCTCCTCCTCGGCCCACTGGGCGACGGGGAGCAGGACGTCGGCGCGCAGCGCGGTCTCGCCGGGCAGCACGTCGGCGACGACGAGCAGGTCCAGCGCGTCGAGCCGCTCGGCGACGGCGCGGGCGTCGGGCGCGGAGACGAGCACGTTCGAGCCGAACACCAGCAGCGCCTTCGGCCCGCCGGGGCGGCCGAGGGAGTCGAGGAGCTCGACGGCGCTGCGGCCGGGCCCGGGGATCGAGGGCTCGGGCACCCCCCACACCCGTGCGACGTGCGCGCGGGCGGCCGGATCGGTGATGTGCCGGTAGCCGGGGAGCTGGTCGGACTTCTGTCCGTGCTCGCGCCCGCCCTGGCCGTTGCCCTGCCCGGTGATCGTCCCGAACCCGGATCCGGGGCGGCCGGGCAGGCCGAGCGCCAGCGACAGGTTGATCCACGCGGCGACGGTGTCGACGCCGTGCGCGTGCTGCTCGGCGCCGCGCGCGGTGAGCACGTAGCGCCGCATGGACTCCGCGAGCCAGCGCACGACGGTGCGCATGTCGATGGCGGCGACGCCGCAGACCCGCTCCGCGCGCTCGGGCCACCACTGCGAGGCGATCGCCCAGACGTCGTCGAAACCGGTCGTCCGGTCGTCCACGTAGGACAGGTCGAGGTGCCCGTCGACGACGGCGGCGTGCAGCATCCCCAGCGCCAGGACCAGGTCGGTGCCCGGGCGCGGCGCCAGGTGCAGCCCGCCGGAGGCGAGCGCGCGCTCCGCGGTCGGGGTGCGCCGCGGGTCGACGACGACCAGGCGCGCGCCGGTCAGGTGCGACATCAGGGGCGGCATGGTCTCGGCGACGTTCGCGCCGGCGAGGACGACCAGCTCGGCGTCGTCGAGGTCGGTGACGGGGAACGGCAGCCCGCGGTCGACGCCGAAGGCCCGGTTGCCCGCGGCGGCCGCCGAGGACATGCAGAACCGTCCGTTGTAGTCGATCTGGCTGGTGCCCAGCGCGACCCGGGCGAACTTCCCGAGCAGGTAGGCCTTCTCGTTGGTCAGCCCGCCCGCGCCGAACACCGCGACCGAGTCGGGCCCGTGCTCGGCACGCAGCGCGGCGAGCCGCGCGGCGACGCCGGTGAGCGCGTCGTCCCAGCCGGTCTCGGCGAAACCGGCCGTCCGCGAGGTCCTGACCAGCGGCGACGTCAGGCGTTGCGGATGGGTGAGCAGAGCGCCGGAGGTCCAGCCCTTCTGGCACATGCCCCCGGCGTTGGTCGGGAAGTCACGGGCGTCGACCTCGCCGGACGGGCCGACCCACTGCCCGCACTGCAGGGCGCAGTACGGGCAGTGGGTGGCGGTCCGGTCGTCCGGACCCACGGCTCAGACCCGGGCCATCGCGGCGGCCTCGGTGCTCCCGACCAGGGCGGCGCGCGGGCGCAGGTACACCGCCCAGGTGACGCCGATGCAGAGGACGTAGAACGCCAGGAAGCTCCAGAACGCGGGCGTGCCGGACTGCACTGTCATGAACGACTGGCGGAAGGCGAGGTTGATGAACAGCCCGCCCAGCGCCCCGACCGCGCCGGCGATGCCGATGACCGCGCCGGAGAGCCGTCGCGCGGTGTCGAACGAGGTCCCGCGGTCCGCGCCCCCGGCGATCGCGACGCGCGCCCGCCCGGTGAAGATCGCCGGGATCATCTTGTAGGTCGACCCGTTGCCGACGCCGGACAGCGTGAACAGGGCGATGAAGCCGATCGTGAACAGCGTCAGCGACTCGATCCCCGAGGCGAAGATGATCACCAGCGTGGCGACGGCCATACCGACGAAGTTCCACAGCGTGACGACCGCACCGCCGAACCGGTCGGCGAGCTTGCCGCCGTAGGGGCGGATCAGCGACCCGATGAGCGGGCCGATGAAGGTGACCGCGGCGGCCTGCAGCGGCGTCCGGTCGAACTGGTTCTGCAGGACCAGGCCGAAGGCGAACGAGTAGCCGATGAACGACCCGAACGTCCCGATGTAGAGGAACGACATGATCCAGGTCTGGCGGTCCCGGCAGGCCTCGGTGAAGGCGCCGGTGTCGTTGGACATCGCGGCGATGTTGTCCATCCGCTTCCACGCCAGGAACGCCGAGATCACGATGAACGGCAGGTAGACCGCCAGCAGCACCCGCGGGGAGCCTGCGCCGAGGGTGGCGATCACGAGCAGGCCGAGCAGCTGCGCGACCGGCACGCCGAGGTTGCCGCCGCCGGCGTTGAGCCCCAGCGCCCAGCCCTTCTCCTTCTCCGGGAAGAACGCGTTGATGTTCGCCATCGACGACGCGAAGTTGCCGCCGCCGACTCCGGCGACCGCGGCGACGACCAGCAGCGTCGTGTACGACACGCCCGGCTCCAGCACGACCATCGCCAGGATCGTGGGCACGATCAGCAACGACGCCGCGAAGATCGTCCAGTTGCGGCCGCCGAAGCGGGCGACGGCGAAGGTGTAGGGCAGCCGCAGGATCGACCCGACCAGCGTGGGTACGGCGACCAGGAAGAACTTCTGCGCCGCGGTGAACCCGTACTCGGGCCCCATGAACAGCACCAGGACCGACCAGATGGTCCAGATCGAGAAGCCGATGTGCTCGGAGAAGATCGACTGCCACAGGTTGCGACGGGCGATCGCCGAGCCGGTGCGCTGCCAGAACCCCTCGTCCTCGGGGTCCCAGTGGTCGATCCAGCGGCCGCCGATGCGGCGCCCCGGGGCAGAGGTGGTGGTCACGGATCGGTCTCCTGATCGCCGGCGGTCACGTCGTCGACGACGCTAGGGACCCCCAGTTTCCGACGGGTGGCCCCGTGTGACACCCCCGCAACGCTTGTCTCACACGGGTGTCGCGACGGCTGTGAGCCGCTTCGGCGCATCGGGACGCCGAGCGGGGCGTCGCAGAACGCGCCGCCCACCCGGTGGTGCACCGGGTCGGCCGGGGACGCAACGGCGTCCCCGTGTTCCCCGCGGCGCCGGTGAGCGGCGGCGTGCCGGGAGCGGCCCCGTCAGAGCCGGCGGCTGACCAGGCTCGCGACCCGCTCGATCCCGGTGAGCGACTCGGTCGTCGCGTCAGGGTGCTGGGCGTGCAGGGCCAGCCGGTAGAGCACCGCCCGCAGCAGCGACTGCGGCCACTCGGGCAGCTCCGACCAGCGCTCGATCAGCTCCTCGTCGGCACCGCCCCAGGCGACCGCGTCGACGACGACGACCGCCGCCGCCCACTCCGCGGGCCGCCAGAACGGCACGAGGTCGAGCACCGCGGGCCGCCCCGTCGGGTCGAACAGCATGGCGCCGAACAGCTCGCCGTGCACGACCTGCGGGGTGAGCCGGATCGTGCGGCGGTGCGCGGCGAGCTCGGCGAACAGCCGGCCGCCGGTCTCGGGGTGCAGGTCCAGGCGGCGCTCGCCGAACGCAGCGGCCGCGGACCGGGACAGCAGGTCGTCGCGGTCGTCGAGCAGGCGCGGGCGCAGCACGGTCGCGGTGGCGGCGTGCAGCCGCAGCGACGCGGCGACGACCTCGTCGTGCCGCGGCTCGGGGACGCCGGGCACGTGCCGGGACGCGGCCCAGCCGCCCACGACCCACCGGCCGTCCGAGCTGCGGACGGGGCGGGCGAGGCGGACGCCGTCGACCTCGAGGTTCTCCAGGACCGTCGCCGACCAGGCGGCGACGACGTGGTCGGACACCGGCCGCAGCAGCACGTCGCCGCACTGCCAGGCCCGCTGGCCCGCCCACACGACGGGACGGGGGGACGTCTCGCGCACGCCGAAGGCGGTGCGGACGTGCTCGGGCAGGACGCTCGCGGCCGGCGCGGTGGCGAGCGTGCGGGCAGCGGTCACAGCGGGGACGGTACCCGCGTCACCGGCCCGCGTTCGTCGCGCCACGCCCGAACCGCGCGACGCGCCACGACCGATCGGGTGAACGGTGGGCCGGTCGGGGCCGGTGGGGCGGGGCGGGCGGGGCCGTCGGCCGGGCGAGGCGGTCGGTCCCGTGACACGGCCCGGTGACACGGCCGGCCCGGGTGACCGGCCGTGGGAGCCGGCCACCGCGGGCGACACCGTCAGTACCAGGAGCTGCCGCCGCCCGAGTCCGACCCCGAGTCCGACCCGGACGACCGTGAGCCGGAGTCCGAGGACGAGGAGCGGGAGTCGTCCGAGCCGCTGCTCCGCGACGACCCCGAGTCCGACGACCCCGAGTCCGAGGAGGACGAGGAGCCCGAGCCGGACGACCGGGACGACGACGAGCCCGAGTCCGACGACCGGGCGGACGAACCGGAGTCCGAGGACCGGGACGACCGCGACCCCGAGGATCCGGAGTCGGAGTCCGATCCGGAGGAGCGGGAGCCGGAGGACCGCGAGTCCGATCCCGAGCCGTCGGAGGAGCCGGACGAGCCGCCGGACCGGGCCCCGGAGGACCCGCTGCGCTCGGCCATCTGCTCCGCCGCCTGCCGGTCGGCCTCCGCCAGCACCGGCGCCGCCGCCTCCCGCCCCATGGCGGACTCGACGTAGGACCCGGCCACGGCGCTGACGATGCCGCCGGAGCCGCGGCTCCCGCCGGACCCCTGCGCTCCCGAGCCGGAGCGCTCCGTGCCGGGGCTCTCCGCCGGGGCGGTCGACGCGGGCGGGCTCGCAGGGGACGCGGCCGCGCGCGGCGAGGACTCCTTCCGCGGCGCGGGGTCCTTCCGCGGCGCGGGGGCGGACCGGGCGGGGGCCTCGTCGGAGGGACCGGAGGAGCCGGCGTCCGAGCCGCCGGAACCCGAGCCGGACTTCTTCCCGGTCAGCCCGCCCGCGACGTCGTCGACACCCCGGCCCAGCGATCCGGCGGTGTCCCCGACGCCCTGCGCGGCCTCGCCGACGCCGTTTCCGACCTTCTTCACCGAACCCTCGGACGACGCCGGTACGACCTCGGCCCGGTCGGCCTTCTTCGCGGCGCCCGAACCCGCACCCGAACCCGCGCCGGAACCCGCACCGGAGCCCGCGCCGTCGCCGGGGCCCGGCTCGCCGCCGGTCAGGCCGGCGACGTTGTCGGCGGCACCGGACACGGCGCCACCGAGCTTCTCCCCCGGACCCGCGTCCCGGCCGGGTGTGCTGCCCGGCCCGCGGGCCGAGGCGCCCTCCGGCCCCTCGGCCCGCGGCCGGGTCTCGTCCAGCGGGCCCCGCGGGTCGGGCGGGCCACTGGTGCCGACGTCGTCGCGCTCGCGGTCCCCGGCGGTCTCCCGGCCCCCGGCCAGGACCTCGGGGTTGCGGCGCACCCCGGACGGCTCCGGGTTGGCGGGGTCCTCGCCGCGGGCGAGGGCCAGCACGTCGTCGGAGACCTTCTCGGTCTCGTCGCCGTCGCCGGGCAGCGGGGCGGTGCGGGCCCGGTCGATGCCGTCGTCGATGGCGGCCAGGCGCTCCGCGCAGGCGTCGCGGTTGCGGGCGCGCAGGTCGCGCTGCTCCTCCAGCGAGGCGGCCGCGGCCATCTGGTCGGGGGTCCGACGGGTGGCCGGCGGCAGGTCGGCGACGATCCGGTCCATCTCGGCGAGCTGCTGCTCGGCGGCGGCCAGCGCGTCCACGGCGTCCTGCCGGGAGGTGTAGACCTGCAGCTGCGACTGCAGGGCGGCGCGCTGCTGGAGCAGGGTGTCGCGCTGCTGCTGCAGCTTCGCGACCGCGGCCGGGGTGCGGTCCGACTCGGGCGCGGACGCCTGCCAGGTCCGTTCGCTCGCGTTGAGCGTCCCGAGCTTGTCGTCGAGGGCCGCCAACGCGATCCGGGCCTGCCCGGCCCACTGGTCGGCGCTGCGGTCCTGCGGCGCCGGCTTCCCGGTCACCGCCGGGGAGGTCGTCAGCGCGTACCCGCCGAGGAGCACGGCCGTCGCCCCGATCAGGGCCAGCGTGCGCCGGTGCCGCAGCGGGCTGCGCGGGGCACGCAGCGGTCCGGGGCGGTCCGGGCCCGCCGACACGGCCGGGCGCGCCACGACGGGACGGCGGGTCGCCGTACCCCGCCCGGCGGGCACCACGCGCCCGTCGGCCTCGACGGCCTCGGGCTCACGCAGCCACGGCAGCGTGTCGGCGAGCCGCTGGTCCCCCGCCGCCTGCGCCGCGGCCCGGCGGACCTGGCGGGCCGCCAGCCGGTGGGCGGCCGAGCAGTAGCGCCGCTGTGGACGGTCGCCGGACACGTCCCCCGCGGGCTCCAACGGTGCGTCGCACCCCTGCAGGGCGCATGTGCGCAGCGAGTCGTCCACCGAGCGTCCTCCCGATCTTGGTGATCGCGTGCATCCCCATGTCGCGGCGATCGGTGCAGATGTTTCGCCCAACGGGCCGATCACAGGGGTGAACGGACGATGTTCACTCGGACGGTCGTGCGCGATCGACGAGCGGTCACCCTGTGCCACACCAGGAACGCCGACGGCCGCCGTCCCGGGTGTACCGGTGACGGCGGCCGTCGGTGTAGTGCGGAGCCGGTCAGCCCATGATCAGTAGGTCGGCTGCGACGGGTCGATCTGCTTGACCCAGGACAGCACCCCGCCGCCGACGTGGACGGCGTCGCGGAACCCGGCCTTGTGCAGGGCGGCGAGGGCCTCGGCGGACCGGCCGCCGGACTTGCAGTGCAGCACGACCGGCTTGTCCTGGGCGATCTCCGCGAGCGCGGCGCCGGACAGGATCCGGTCCTTCGGGATCAGGACCGAGCCCGGGATCCGCACGATCTCGTACTCGTGCGGCTCGCGGACGTCGATGAGCTGGAAGTCCTTGCCCGCGTCGATCATCTGCTTGAGTTCGCCGACGGTGATCGTGCTGCCGGCGGCCGCGTCCTGGGCCTCCTGCGTCACGGTGCCGCAGAACGCCTCGTAGTCGATCAGCTCGGTGATCTTCGGCGTCTCCGGGTCCTTGCGGATCTTCACCTGGCGCCAGGTGGTCTCCAGCGCGTCGTAGATCACCAGACGGCCGAGCAGCGGCTCGCCGATGCCGGTGAGCAGCTTGATCGCCTCGTTGACCATGATCGAGCCGATCGACGCGCAGAGCACGCCCAGCACGCCGCCCTCGGCGCAGGACGGGACCATCCCGGGCGGCGGCGGCTCGGGGTAGAGGTCGCGGTAGTTCAGGCCCTGCCCGTTCGGGGCGTCCTCCCAGAACACCGAGGCCTGGCCCTCGAACCGGAAGATCGAGCCCCAGACGTAGGGCTTGCCGAGCAGCACCGCGGCGTCGTTCACCAGGTAGCGGGTGGCGAAGTTGTCGGTGCCGTCCAGGATGAGGTCGTAGTCCCGGAAGACGTCCAGCACGTTCTCGCTGGTGAGGCGCTCGTTGTGCAGGCGGACGTCGACGAAGGGGTTGACCTCGCGGATCGAGTCGCGGGCCGACTCGGCCTTCGGGCGGCCCACGTCGGACTGCCCGTGGATGACCTGACGCTGCAGGTTCGACTCGTCGACGACGTCGAACTCGACGATGCCGAGGGTGCCGACGCCCGCGGCGGCCAGGTACAGCAGGGCGGGCGAGCCGAGGCCGCCCGCGCCGACGACGAGCACCTTCGCGTTCTTCAGGCGCTTCTGCCCGTCCATCCCGACGTCGGGGATGATGAGGTGGCGGCTGTACCGCTCCACCTCGTCCTTGGTGAGCTCGGCTGCCGGCTCCACCAGTGGCGGTAGCGCCATCTCGTCCACTCCTCGCGGGTTGCGTACGGGTCTCAGGGCGTCTCAACGCGCCTCGTGCGCGTCATCTTCCCGCACCCGCCCCGACCGGTACCGCGTCCCACAGCGCGGCGACGGCGTCGGCCACCGCCGCGGGCCGCTCGATCTGCGCGACGTGCCCGGCACGGGGCAGCACCAGCAGCCGCGCCCCGGGCAGCGTGGCCGCGGTCCGCGCGGCCAGCCGCGGGGACACGATGCGGTCCTGCTCGCCCCACACCACCAGCGACGGCACCCGCACCCGCGCCATCCGGCGCCAGATCTCGCGTCCGGCCCACAGCCCGAGCAGACCGCGGGTGGCGCCGTCGGTGGCCGCGCCGGCCCAGGGCAGCGTCGCGCGGTGCTCGTGCTCGGAGACCAGCTCCTCGAGCCGGCGGGCGGAGCCGCGCTGCGGGTCGGCGAAGCAGACCTTCACGATCCGCTCGGCGCGGGCCCGCAGCGGCTCCTCGGCCAGCGCGCGCCGCGCGCCGCGCCCGAGCAGCGGCACCATGGCCAGCGCCATCCGCGGGTCCGACAGGCGTCGCGGGTCGGGACGCCGGTCCGGCACCGCGGGCGAGACCAGGGTGAGCGTGCGGACGAGCTCGGGACGGCGGGCCGCCACCGTCGTCGCGATCACACCGCCGAGGGAGTTGCCGACCAGGTGCACCGGGCGGTCGCGCCCGGCCAGCCAGCACAGCAGCGCGTCCGCCATGCCGTCCGGGCCGAAGTCGGCGACGGCGGTCGGCTCGGACAGCCCGAACCCGGGCAGGTCGACGGACAGGCCCGCCGCCCGCGGCGCGAGGAGCCCGGCGAGGTCGGTCCAGTTCGTGGCCGACCCGGCGAGCCCGTGGACGTAGACGGCGTCGGCGTCGCCGGAGCCGGGGGTCTCGCGCACGTGCAGGGTGACCCCGCCGGAGGTGACCGCGCGGCCCGGCCACGGCGGGCGGTCCGCCGAGGCCCGGTCCGCGTGCGCTGCTCCCGACGCACCCGGGGACGTCCCGGCACCCGACGCCGTCACCGGCGCGGGCACGGTGACGGGCGGGTGAACGGACATCGACGGGGCGGCGACCATCCGACCAGCATGACGTGTCGTGCGCGCCACCCGCCGCGCCGGGTGATCCCCGTCTCGCTGTGATCACCGTCCGCATCCGGGCTCCACGGAGCGCAACGAGATCGTCCCCCGGACGTTGTACCCCGTGGACGACGAGACGGAGGAGGTGGGCATGGGGCGGATCGCGGGATCGGCCGCGGCCCGGCTTGCCGGTTTCGGCGCCGCGTCGGTGCTGGTGTTCACCGCGGCCTGGACGGCGGGCGGTGCGGTGGGCACCCTCTCGGCGACCCCGGCCGCCGACACGCGGGCCGGCGGCGACCCCGGCGACGAGCGCGGCGACGACGGCGTCCTCGCGGCCGGCCTGGCCACCGGCGACGCGACGACCGGCGCGGGCGGCGTGCTCACCACCGCGGCCGGCTACACCCTGACCCCGGTCGGGACCGTCCACCCCTGGCGCGAGCCCACCGAGGTCGCGTTCACCGTGACCGGTTCCGACGGCGCCCCGGTGACCCGGTTCGACGCCCCGTCCGACGGCTCCGGGGTCATGGACGTCGCCGTGCTGCGACGCGACGTCGCCGGCTACATGCGGCTGCGCGCCACCCAGGGCCCCGACGGCGTGTGGCGGGCGCCGGTCCGGTTCCCCGGCCAGGGCGTGTGGCGGCTGTACGCCGGGTTCACCCCGACCGGCGGCCCGCACCTGGACCTCGGGGCCGACCTGCACGTCCCCGGTACCTACGGTGCCTTCACCTTCCCGTCCGAGAACCGGGCGGGGCTCTGCGGGGGCAGTGACCAGCAGGTCCGTCTCGACGGCGCCCTGGTCCCCGGCGGGGAGTCCCGGCTGTTCGCGACGGTGGGGCGCGACGGCACCCCGGTCACCGACCTCGAGCCCGTCGACGGCGGCGCGTTCGGCCGGATGACCGCGGTCCGCCAGGGCGACCTGGCCCGGTTCCCGGTCCGTCCCGAGATCACCGGCGCGGCCGCGACCGACCGGTCCGGCCCCGGGGTGGCGTTCGCGGTGTCGGTCCCCGCCCCGGGCAGCTACCGGCTGTTCCTCGACTACCGCTCCGGCGGTGTGCTGCGGTCGTGCGAGTTCACGCTCCCGACCGCCCCGGGGAGCTGACGGCGGTTGCCTCCGGTCCTGCGGGCCGTCGCCCCGCCGACGGCGGCCCTGCTCGCCCTGCTGCTGCCGCTCGCCGGCCCGGCACTCGCCGGCGCGGCGTGGGCCCCGCCCTGCGCGACGGCCGCCCTGCTGGTCGCCCTCGCCGTCGTCGCGACGACGGGGCGCCCCGGTCTGCGCGTCGCCGGGCGTGGGCTGCGGGAGGGCACGGTGACCGCCGAGACCGGCGTCGCGGCGGCCGTGCTCGCCGCGCTGGGGTGGCCGGCCGCGGTGCTGGCCGTCGCGGCGGTCTCGCCCGCGGGTCCGGGCGCGGTGCCGGCCGACCCGCTCGCCGGGCCCGTCCTGCTGCCCGGCGCCGCCGCGGTGCTGACCGTCGTCGCGGCCGCGGTGCAGCGCACCGGGCGCCCGGCCGACGGGGATACCGACGAGGTCCGCGCGGGCCTGCGCACCGTCGCGGACCGGTGGAGCGCCCTGCTCACCCCGCCCGCGGCGCTGGCCGCGGTCGCGGTGACCGCGTTCGCGGCGGGCACCGGCACCCCGTGGCCCGTCGCGGTCCCGGCCGGGATCGCGGTGCTGGTCGGGGCCTGCCCGGTGCCGCTGCTGGCCGCGTTGCCGGCGGCGCTGCGGGCCGCGGACCGGGCGGGCGGGGACACGGTGCGGCTGCCGTCGCCACTGCCCGGGCGTCGCGAGCCGGTGGGCTGGACCGGGCCCGCGGGCGGCCCGGGACTCGTGGGCCGGGTGGACACCGTCGCGCTGGCCGGGCCGGACGTGCTGACCGGCACCGGCCCCGGGACGGTCACCGTGCACGCGGGACGGGGCGAGGACCCCGCGCTGGTGCTGCGGCTGGCCGCGTCGGTCGCGGCGGGCGCGCGGCCCGGGTCGGACCTGCGCGTCGCGGCGCGGGCGCTGGCCGACGCCGTCGACGGCCCGGTGCCCGACGTCGCCGAGGCCGACGAGCAGCCCGGCCTCGGGGTGTCCGGCCTGGTGGCCGAGCTGCGGGAGCCCGGCCCGGGCGACGGCGGCACCACGGCGACCGTCGTCGCGCACGCGGTCCTGCTCGGCGGCCCGGACTGGCTGGCCGAGCACGGGATCCGGGTGCCCCCGCCGCTGTCGGCGGAGCGGGAGCGGGCGGTGGCCGAGGGCCGCGCCGTCCTCGTCGTCGCCTGGGACGGGTGCGCCCGCGCCGTGCTCGCGCTGCCCCGGGCGCCGCACCCCGCGGCCCGACCGGGGGTGGCGGAACTGGCCGCGGCCGGGGTCGCGCCGGTCCTGCTCACCCCCGACGACGACGGCGCCGCCCGTGCCCTCGCCGCGGCGTCCGGTCTCGACCCGGCCGACCCCGACGCCGTCCGCCCGGGGCTGGACGCGGCGGCGCGGGCCGCGGCCGTCGCCGGGCTGCGGGTACGCGGCCGCACGGTCGCGGTGGCGGCCGACCCGGCCACCGACGAGGCCGCCCTGGCCGCCGCCGACCTGGCCGTGGAGCTGGTGCCCTGGCCCACCGACGACGGGGCCGGCCCCGGGTCCGACGACGGCCCGGACGCGCGGCCGGACCCGGTCGTGGTGCCCGCACCCGGATCGGAGAGGATCTGCGCCCGTGGCGGCCCCGCCGAGGTGGCCGCCGCCCTGCTGATCGCCCGCCGCGCGCGGGCTCAGGTCCGCGCGTACGTCCGTGCGGCCGTGGTGCTCGCCGTCGCCGGCGTGGTCCTCGCCGTGCTCGGGACGCCCGCGGTCGTGGTGGCCGCCGTGCCGGTCCTCGGTGCGCTCGGGCTCGCCGCCCGGGGCCCGCGCCGCCGATCGTGAGAGGTTGTCACCCTTCTGCGGAGAAGCCCTTTCACGGATCGTTCGTCAACGCGGTTACCTGCTAGTAGGGTATTCCCACGACGGGTGAGAGGTAGGGGGCCCATGACCGGAACCGCCACGCCACGGGGCGCACGACTGTCCCGCGGTGCGCGGCGCGCCCAGCTGCTGCTGGCCGCCCGCGACGTGTTCGCCGACCAGGGCTACCACGCCGCCGCGATGGACGACATCGCCGAGCGGGCAGGCGTCTCCAAGCCCGTGCTGTACCAGCACTTCCCCGGGAAGCTGGAGCTGTACCAGGCGCTGCTCACGACCTACGCCGAGGAGCTCGTCGAGCGGGTCTCCAACGCCATCGAGCGGACCGAGCACAACAAGGAGCGCGTGCAGGCCGCCGTCGCGGCGTACTTCGACTTCGTCGCCGGCGAGGGCAAGGCCTACCGCCTGGTGTTCGAGTCCGACCTGCGGGGCGACCCGGAGGCCGCGGCGCTGGTGGAGAGCGCGCTGGACCGCTGCATCGACGCGGTCGCCGGCGCGGTCACCACCGACGCCGGGCTGGACCAGGACCGTGCGCGGCTGCTCGCCGTCGGTCTCGTCGGGCTGAGCCAGGTCGGCGCCCAGTTCTGGCTGGACTCCGACCAGCGGGTCCCGCGCGACGAGGCCGTGGCGCTGATGGCCTCGCTGGCCTGGCGGGGCATCGCCGGGTTCCCGAAGCAGGGCCTCGACCAGATCTGACGGCCCGGCCCCGGCGGCGGGGCGGGCGGCTCAGGCCGCCTGCTCCGCGCCGGCCCGGCGCACCAGCGCGGCGATCCGGCCGGTGACCCCGCCGACCCGCTCCACCGGGAGCATGTGCCCGGCGCCGGGGAACACGGTCAGCTCGGCGCGCGGCAGGCTGCGGTGGATCCGCCGGGCGAACCGCGGCGGTGTGAGCCGGTCCCGGGTCCCCACGAGGATCTCCACCGGCAGCGACGAGAACGCCGCCAGCGCCTCGTCGCGCTCGTGGGTGGTGAGGGTCGGGGTGAACCCGGAGATCGTCGTCGGGCGGCAGTCGGCGATCGCCTCGCAGGTCGCGCGGACGGCGAGCCGGTCCGGCCGGGTGCCGAGCAGCAACGGCTGCAGCGCGGCCCGCAGCAACGTGGGGTGGGTCGACAGCGACCGGCGCCCGGTCCACAGCGGGCTGACGGTCACCTTGTCCTTGCCGGCCAGGAACATCTTCGCGGGCCGCCCGGTCATCCCGAGCGTCGCCGCCGCCCCGAGGCCGCCACTGGCGGTCGCGACGAGCGCGACGCCGGTGACCCGGGACGCGACGAGGTCGGGGTGGCGCTGGGCCAGCGCCATCGCCGTCATCCCGCCCATCGAGTGCCCGGCGATCACCAGCGGCCCGGTCGGGGCGAGTCGGGTGATCACCTCGGCCATGTCGTCGGCGAGGACGTCGAGGGTCTTGAGCTCGTCGGGGGTGTCGTCGGAGCGGCCGTGCGCGCGGTGGTCGTAGCGGATCACCCGCGGCGCGGGGCCGCCGCCGGGCGCACCGACGGCGAGGGCGTCGGCGACCGGGGCCCAGCAGCGCTCGTCGAGGGTCCAGCCATGCGCCAGCAGCACCGTGACCGGCGCCGACTCCGGGCCCGAGACCCGGGCGAACAGGCCGGTCCCGTCGCGGGTGACGATCCGTGTGCTCATCGCGGGATGCCTCCTCAGATCAGGTGGGCGCGCTTCCACAGGGTCTCCGTCGGGCCGCCGACGATCCCCTGCTCGCGCAGGAACGGCACGAGCTTGCGCGAGGACCAGCGCAGCATCTCGTGGTGGTGCGGGTTGGCCAGCGCCGCCTTCCGCCCGACCGCCGGGTCGATCCCGACGCTGCGGTAGACCTCGGGGTGGACGAGGTTGCGGGCGACGACGAACGCGATCCGCGCGGTGAGGTAGCGGGCCCAGACGCGCTCGGCGCGGTTGGTCCTCGGCATGATCCGCTGCAGCTCCTCCCGGGCGTAGCGGACGTGCCGCGCCTCCTCGGTGACATGGATCTTGTTGATCATGCGGGACAGCGGCTGGACGCGCTCGTCGCGCATGCCCTCCCGCTGGAGCTGGTCGAGGATCTCCTCGACGTAGAGGGTGCCGGCGAACATCGCCGGGCCGGTGCCGATGGTCTTCATCAGCCGGCCCTGCTCGTGGGTGAGCCGGCGCGGGGCGTAGTCCGGCACGCCGTAGCGCTCGGTGGCCTTGGCGAACATCATCGAGTGCCGGCACTCGTCGGCGATCTCGACCAGCGCGTACTGGATGTGCGCGCGACGCGGGTCGCGGTCGTAGGCGTAGCGCAGCAGCATCTGCATGAGGATCATCTCGAACCACAGCCCGATCCGGGCGACGCTGCAGAACTCGTGCACCGACAGCGTGATCCGCTGCTCCTCGGTGAGGCCGTTCCACAGCGGCGTGCCGTAGAGCGACACGCGCTCGGGGACGATGCCGTACTTGCCCTCGACCAGCGGGGCGTCCCAGTCGATGTCGATCGACGGGTCGTAGGAGGTCGTGACCGAGCTCTTGAGCAGCCGTCGGGCGGTGTCCTCGCGGTCGGCGAGGTTCGTCTTGCTGCCGGTGCGGGCGGGAGCGCTCATCGGTCGCGCCTTCCTGCTGGGAGGGGCCTGCGGTGGCGGGTTCCACACCCGGAACCCTTGCTGTTACCGCCGGTAACGGTTACCACTGGTAACGTGCCCCAGGACGCGAGGGATGTCAAGCCGGACGCGCGCAGCCGCCGACGGGAGGAACGGCGGACCGAGATGGTCTCCGCCGCCGTCGAGGCGATCCGCGAGCACGGCCCGGGGGTCTCGGTCGCCCAGATCGCGGCCGCGGCCGGCATCACCAAGCCGGTGCTCTACCGGCACTTCGCCGATCGCGCCGACCTGCAGCGGGCCGTCAGCGAGCACGCCGCGGACATGCTGATGCAGCGGATCTACCCGGTGCTGGCGATCGAGGCCGAGCCGATCGAGCACGTCGCCGCCGTCATCGACGCCTACCTCGGGATGATCGAGGACGAGCCCCAGCTGTACCGGTTCGTCGTCGCGAACCCGGCCGAGCCGGTGCCGGGCGCCGAGATCGCGCAGGACGTCCGCGGCCAGATCGGCGCCCTGCTGACCACCCTGTTCGGGGAGCGGCTGCGCGCCGAGGGCCGCGACTCCGGCGGCGCCGAGGCGTGGGCGCACGGGATCATCGGGATGGTCCAGACCGCGGGCGAGTGGTGGCTGGAGCGCCGGACGATGAGCCGTGACGCGCTCACCAACTACCTGTCCGCGCTGATCTGGGGCGGGATCGCCGGCGTCGCCGGGATCGACTCCCCCACCGCGAACGCCGACATCCTGCGGCTGGTCCCCGAGCCGCAGGTGCACGACGCCTCGGGGCGCGACCGGTGAGCGGCGACCACGATCACAACGAGGGCTACCGCGGCCCCGCCACCCTGGTGCTCGACGGGGAGACCGTCGACGTCGAGGTGCTGCTCGACGCCCGGCACGAGCCCTTCGACGGCAGGCTCCACTGGTCCGGCCGGGTCGCCGCGCACCCCCGGCTCACCGCGCTGCTCGGCAGCCGCGGCGGCACCGCCGAGGTCCGGACGCCCGGGCACGCGGCCGTCGGCACGCTGTCCGAGCCGGACGTGTGGGACCGGTTCCGGATCACCGGCACCGGCAGGCCGCCGTTCGCGCTGGACGGGCCGCCCCCGCCGGAGACCGACTGACCCGCGCACACCGGGCCCGGACACGCGTCGGGCCCGGTCCCGCGGACGGGTACCGGGCCCGGACGACTCCGTGTGCGTTCAGCCGCTGAGGCCGAACCCGACCCGGCGCTCCTCGGTCGGGCCGATCTCCACGTACGAGATGCGCGCGACCGGGACGACGTAGCGACGGCCCTCGTCGTCGGTGAGGTCCAGCAGCCCGTCGTCGGACTTCATCGCCCCGCTCACGAGCTGGGCCACCTCGTCCGGCGTGCGGTCGCTGGACACCACGAGCTCCCGCGGGGTCTCCGCGATGCCGATCTTGACCTTCACCGGTGGTCCTCCCGATCCGTCACTTCTGATCACCTTGCCCTCGCCAGGCTAGTCCAGATCGGGCCGGAGCATCGGCGAGCCGGGAGCGGACGGCCGGGCCGGGGCTCAGGAGAGTCCGAGCCTGCCCATCCGGCGGCCGTGGGCGGTCTGCACCGTCCGGATGAGCCCGGCCACGCCGCCCTTCTCCCCCGAGCCGAGCACGATGAACTCGGCGAGCTCGTCGCGCTCGGCGACGACCCGCTGGGCGTGGGTGACGGCCTCGCCGAGCAGCCGCCTGCCCCACAGGGCCAGCCGGTCGCGCTGCGCCGGGTTGGCGGCGCAGGCGGCCTGCACCTCGCGCTCGGCGAAGGCGGAGTGCCCGGTGTCGGCGAGCACCCGCTGCACCAGGTCGCCGGTGCCGGGGTCCACCCAGCCCGCGACCTCCCGGTAGAAGTCGGCGCCGAGACCGTCTCCGAGGTAGGCCTTGACCAGCGACTCCAGCCAGCTCCGCGGGGCGGTCGAGGCGTGGTAGCTGTCGATCAGCGCGACGAACGGCGCCATCGCGTCGGCGACGGCGATCCCGCTGCGGCCCAGGTGGTCCTCGATGAGGCGGAAGTGGCCGATCTCGGCGGCCGCCATCGTCGACAGCTGCGCGCGGCCGGCCAGCGTCGGCGCGGCCCGGGCGTCCTCGGCGAGCCGGTCGAACGCCGACAGCTCGCCGTAGGCCAGCACGCCGAGCAGCTCCACGGTCGCGGCCGTCGGCGCGTCGCCTCCAGTGGTCATGACCACCACCCTAACCGGGCCGTACGGGCCCGCCGGGCGGCCCGCGACGGCCACCCGGGCCACGGGGCGAGAGAACTCACCACACCCGGCGACGCCCGCGCCGTCGTGTTCGCGCGCCGCGGCGGGTACCATGCGGGCAGCGCGTCACCGGATTTCGGGCTCATGGAACTCCATGCGGACGCGCCCACCGCGCGGGGACCGGGTAACGGGACGAGCGGCCGACACGGCCGAGCACGTCTCACCGGGACCCGCACCCGAACTGGTGCGCGCAGCGCCTCGGCGGCTCTCCCGCCCGGACCGTCCCCGACGGCCCGGGGCCGGTCGACGAGCCACGCCACGGCTCCTGTGCGCGGAGAGAGGCGATCACACTGTCCCGAGTCGACAGCACCGACACCCCCGAGGCCGACCCGGGCTTCCTGCCCACCGGCATCACCCCCAGCGAGACCCCGCTCGGCGTGACCAACCCCGGCGGCGAGAAGCTCCCCCCGACCTTCGCCGAGCTCGGCGTCCGGCCCGAGATCGTCTCCGCGCTCGCGGAGAACGACATCGTGCGCACGTTCGCGATCCAGGAGCTCACCCTCCCGCTGGCGCTCGCCGGCGAGGACGTCATCGGCCAGGCCCGCACCGGCACCGGCAAGACGCTGGGCTTCGGCGTCCCGCTGCTGCAGCGGATCACCCCGCCCGGTGAGCGTGCCGCGGCCACCGCCGAGGGCGAGGCCGCCGACCGCACCAAGGACGTCCCGCAGGCGCTCGTCGTCGTCCCGACCCGCGAGCTGTGCGTGCAGGTCGCCCGGGACATCGCCGCCGCGGGCAAGAACCTGGGCGTGCGCGTCGTCGCCATCTACGGCGGCCGTGCCTACGAGCCGCAGCTGGAGGCCCTGCGCAAGGGCGTCGACGTCATCGTCGGCACCCCGGGCCGGCTGCTCGACCTCGCCGAGCAGCGCCACCTGGTGCTCGGCCGGGTCAAGGCGCTCGTCCTCGACGAGGCCGACGAGATGCTGGACCTGGGCTTCCTGCCCGACGTCGAGCGGATCCTGCGCATGCTCCCCGAGGAGCGGCACACGATGCTGTTCTCGGCCACCATGCCGGGCCCGATCGTGCAGCTCTCGCGCGCCTTCCTGACCCGCCCGACGCACATCCGTGCGGAGGAGGCCGACCAGGGCTCCATCCACGAGCGGACCAAGCAGCTCGTCTACCGCGCGCACGCGATGGACAAGGTCGAGCTGGTCACCCGGGCCCTGCAGGCCAAGGACCGCGGCCTGACGATGATCTTCACCCGGACCAAGCGGACCGCCCAGCGGGTCGCCGACGACCTCGCCGAGCGCGGCTTCGCCGCCGCCGCGGTGCACGGTGACCTCGGCCAGGGCGCCCGTGAGCAGGCGCTGCGCGCGTTCCGCGCGGAGAAGGTCGACGTGCTGGTCGCGACCGACGTCGCGGCCCGCGGCATCGACGTCACCGGCGTCACGCACGTCATCAACTACCAGTGCCCCGAGGACGCCAAGACCTACGTGCACCGGATCGGCCGCACCGGCCGCGCCGGGCGCGAGGGCGTCGCGGTCACGCTGGTGGACTGGGACGAGACCCCGCGCTGGAAGATGATCTCCGACGACCTGTCGCTGGGCATCGACGAGCCGGTCGAGACCTACTCGACCTCGGACCACCTGTTCACCGACCTCGACATCCCGACGACGGCGTCCGGGCGGCTCCCGCTGTCCGCGCGTACCCGCGCCGGGCTCGACGCCGAGTACATCGACTCCGAGGGCGACCACCAGGGTGCCCGCAAGCCGCGCGGCAGCCGTCGTGACGGCGCCGGGCGCGACGGCGGCGGCCGCGAGGGCAGCCGCGACGGCGACGGCGACGAGGGCGGTCGCCGCCCGCGGCGCAACCGGTCCCGTTCCCGGACCCGCGGCGGGGTCGCGGTCGAGGCGGGTGCCTCGGCCCCCGCCGAGGGTGCCGCCTCCGCGGGTTCCGCCGAGGGCGCCCCGCAGAACGGGCCGGACGCCGGCGCGTCGGCCGAGGGCGGGGCGGCCAAGCCGCGCCGCCGTCGTCGCCGCGGCGGCTCGCGGCGCGGACCCGGCGGCGGCGAGTCCGCCGACGGGGCCGACGCGGCCGCCAGCTGACCCCACGCGTGCTGCGCGGCCGACCCCTGCGGGACCGGCTCCCGCTCCCGGGCGTCCCCGCCGAACGACGACACCGCGGCGACCGACTGGTCGCCGCGGTGCTCGTGCTGCTGCTGGCCGGGGTCGCGGTGCTCTACGCCGTGCAGAGCCCGGCCGCGCACACCGAGTCGGTGACGGCGGCGACCGCGCCCACCCCACCGCCGCCGGTCGGCCCGGTCCCGGCCGGGTTCACCGAGCTGTGGCGGGCGGCCAGCCCGGACACCCCGGTACCGCTGGCGGTCGGGGACGGCGTCGTCGTCGCCGCGGGGTCGCGGGTCTCCGGGCACGACGCCCGCACGGGCGCCGAGCGCTGGAGCTACTCCCGTGACCTGCCGCTGTGCACCACCGGGTTCGCCGACGGCCGCGTGCTCGCGCTCTACCGCAACGACGAGTACTGCTCGGAGCTGTCCACGCTCCAGCCCGGCTCCGGGGCCCGTGGACCGGCCCGGACCCTCGACGCCCGGCCCGGCACCCGGCTGATCGGCCAGGACCCGGTGCTCGCGACCGGCCAGGACTACGTCGAGACCTTCCGCTCCGACCTGGTCCGCACCGCCGAGTACGGCACGGTGCGCGCGCTGGAGGAGCCCGGCTCGCAGCCGCGGTCGGGGTGCACGTTCCGTTCGTTCGCCACCGCCGAGGACCGCGCCGCGATCCTGGAGCGCTGCCCCGGCGAGCCGTCCGAGCGGCTGACGGTGCTGCGCCCCAGCGGGACCGAGGGTGACCGGCCCGCGTTCGACTCGTCGTCGGTCACCGGTACCGACGGTGCCCAGGTGGTCGCCGCGTCGTCCGAGCGCGTCGCCGTCCTGCTGCCGGGCGCACCCCGCCTGGCCCTCTACGACCGGTCCGGGCGCAGCATCGGCGAGTTCCCGGTCGACGCGAGCGCGACGGTCGCCGCCCCCTCCGACGGCGTCGCCCGCACCACGGCCGACGACCGGCGCCGCTACTGGTGGACCGGCGGCGCGACGGTCGCGCTGGACACCCGCAGCCTCCAGCCGCGCTGGAGCCTGCCCGGCACGCTGGGCCCCGGGACCCGCTACGGCGACCGGCTGCTCGTGCCCGTCCCCGGCGGGATCGCCGACGTCGACCCGGCCACGGGTGTCGTCGCCCGGACCCTGCCGGTGGACCGCGGCCCGGTCACCGCGCCGGTCCTGCTCGCCGCCCAGGGCGCCCTGCTGGTCGAGCTGCGCGGCGACGAGCTCGTCGTGCTGGGGCCCGCCGGCTGAGCCGGCGTCGCTCCGCGCGGCTACAGGAACCAGCCGAACCCGAGCACCAGCGACGCCGTCACGACCACCCCGAGCGCGGCGAGCAGACCGGTGCGGTCCCGCCGCCGGTCCGCGACGACCTGGCCGACGACGGCGACGACCGCCGCCCCGACGTGCGCGACGATCGCGCCGGAGCCGGGGCCGGGGACCCCGCTGTTCCCGGCCGCCCACTCCACGACGACCAGCCCGAGCGCGAGCACGACCAGCCCGCCGGCGAGCACCCCGGCCAGGCCGCGCAGCAGCCGGGCGCCGGCGCCTTCGACGTCGGGTCCGGGGGTGCGGCGCCGTGCCCGCCGCTCGCCCTCCTCGGCGCGGCGGCGGTCGGCCCGACGGCCGGGCGCGCGGGCGGCGGGGTGCTCGTCGGCGCGCGGCGGCTCGTCCGCGCCGGAGGACAGCCCCCGGCGGGACCCGGCGTCGCCGCGGCGCTGCGCGCGGCGGGACTCGGGCAGGGCCTCGGTGGGGCGCGGACCGGCCGGGGGCCAACGCCGCCACGCCGGCCGGGCGGGCCGGACGGCGGGACCGGCGGGCGGGGGCCGTAGCCGTCGGGGCCGGGGTGCGGGCGTCCGTACGACGGCCCGGCGCGGTACAGGGCGGGCGGGCCCGGCGGGAGCGGGGGGCGGCCGCGGGGCGGCGGACCGGGGAACTGCGGGTCGGCGGTCACGGTGCGAGCAGGTCCCACGGTCGCGGCTCCGGGACGGCGGCGCGGCCCGGAGCGCAGTTCCGCCGGACCGCGCAGGTCCCGCAGTGCGCGCCGGTGCGGGCCGGGAAGAGCGTGTCGGCGTCGCCGCCGTCGGCCAGCGCGGTCGTCGCCCCGGCGGCGGCGTCGGCGGACTCCGCGGCCGCGGCGACGTGCCGGTCGAGGGAGGCCTGGTCGTGGGTGTGCGCGGCGACGGTCCCGGTCGGCACGTGGTGCAGCTCGACCGTGCGGCAGGGGCGGCGGAACACCGAGGCGGTGGCGACGGCGTAGAGCGCGAGCTGCCGGGAGTCCGCGGCGTCGGCCGCGGTCGGCACCCGGCGCCCGGTCTTGAAGTCGACGACGACGGCCTCGCCGTCGCGCGCGTCGATCCGGTCGACCCGGCCCTCGACCAGCAGCGGCCCGGCGGGGGCCCGCACCCACCGTTCGACGGCGAGCGGCTCGTCCCGCCCGGCCGGGCCGTCGACGGCGGCGGCCAGCCAGTCCCGGGCGCGCTCGCGGTACCGGGCGGCCTGGGCGTCGTCGGCGAACCCCTCGCCGGTCCAGTGCCGGTCCACCAGGGACGCGGCCTGCTCCGGGGTGCGCCGCTCGGCGGGCAGGGCCGCCAGCGATCGCAGCGCCAGGTGCACGACCGCGCCGATCGTGGTGTGGGCGAACCCGCCCCCGCGCGGCGGGGCCGGGCGGTCGACGTGCAGCATCCGGTAGCGGCGCGGGCAGGCGTCCCAGGTGTCGAGCCGGGCCGGTGTGACCCGGTGCAGCGCGGTCGCACCGAAGCCGGGGTCGAGCAGGTCCAGGCCGAGCTGACCGTCCGGGGTCCCGGTGGCGGGAGCGGTGGTCCGGGCCATGGGCGCCACGGTACTCCGGGACGGTCACCGACCGTCGATCACTCCCGGCGACGCACCGTCACGCGGTGCCGCCGGATCCGCCGTGCAGCACGGGGACGCCGGTGGCCCGTTCGGTCAGTGCCGCGTAGACCTCCGGGTCGGTCGTCTCCTCGGCGAGCGGGGTCGTCTTGTTCGTGCCGTGGTAGTCGCTGGAGCCGGTCGTGAGCAGGCCGTGCTCGGCGGTGATCCCGCGCAGCAGCTCGCGGTCGGCCGGGGCGTGGTTCGGGTGGTCGACCTCGATCCCGCCCAGCCCCCGGCCGACGAGGTCGACGAGCACCGACGGCTCCACGACCACACCGCGCCTGCGGGCGAGTGGGTGCGCGAACACCGCGACCCCGCCCGCCGCGACGATCATCTCGACGGCCGTCTCGACCCGGGTGTCGGCCCGTGGCACGTAGTAGGGGCTGTCGTTGTGCAGCAGCTCGGCGAAGGCCTCGTCGACCGACCCGACGACGCCGGCCGCGACGAGCGCCCGGGCCAGGTGCGGCCGGCCCGCGCTGCCGCCCTCGGGCAGGTGCGCGAACACGGTGTCGACGTCGACCGGGTACCCGTCGGCGGCCATCCGCCCGATCATCGTCTCCAGTCGCTGCACGCGCTCGGACCGCAGCCGCTCCTGCTCCGCGACGATCGCGGAGTGCTCCGGGTCGAACAGGTAGCCGAGCAGGTGCACCGAGCAGCGCGGCTCGCCCGTGCGGCCGGTCGGGCTCAGGCAGGAGAACTCGGCGCCGCGCACCAGTGCGAGACCGGCCGGCAGCGCGGCCCCCGCCTCGGCCCATCCGGCGGTGGTGTCGTGGTCGGTGATCGCGACGACGTCGAGCCCCGCGGCGCCGGCCGCCCGGACCAGCCCGGCCGGGGAGTCGGTGCCGTCGGACGCGGTGGAGTGGGCGTGCAGGTCGATGACGGACACGCGCCCGACCCTAGCCCCGCGCACCGCCGACGCACCCCGGGACGGGGCGCCTACTCCCCCGTCGGGTGGGACGACCCGGTCCAGTCGGCCAGCGCGGTCCGGACGTGCGCGACGGCCTGCTCCGACGACATCGGGGGCACCCCGCGCAGCCGTTGCAGGGCCAGCCCGTCGACCAGCGCGACGAGCCGGGCGGCGGTGCCGTCGGGGTCCGCGCAGCGCAGCGAGCCGTCGGCGACCCCGGCGAGGACCAGGTCCCGCAGGACGGCGTGCCAGCCGGTGTAGCGCTCGTGCTGGGACCGTTCGTCGTCCCACACGCCGTCCTGCCAGCACTCGAACCACAGCCGCCGGTGCGGCCGGGTCTCCTCGTCGAGCGAGGCGGCGAGCAGCAGGTCCAGGCCGTCGCGCGGGGCTCACCGGCTGCGGCGGCGCCCCCGCGACGGCCCGCGGCCACACCCCGGACGCCGGGTGCGCACACGACGACGCGGGGCCGCGCACGGTGCGCGGCCCCGCGTCGGGACGGGCTGTGCCGGGGCGCCGGGACGGCGCTCCGGGGAGGTGGCGGCGGGTCAGCGCCGCCAGCGCGGTTTGGCGAGCATGCCGGTCGCGCGGGTCTTGCCCTTCTCCCCGAAGACCAGCTCGGAGAGCGCCTCGTAGATCTCCTCGGGGCGCGGCATGTAGTCGATGCGGTTCAGCGCCTGGATCTGGCCCGCGGACTCGACGACCATCGTCCCGTAGCCGAGCATGCGCCCGGACAGCGAACGCTGGAACGTCAGGTCGGTGACCTTGCCCAGGGGCATCATGCCGACGTTGTGCACGATGATCCCCTGGGCGATCATCACCCGCTTGTCGGTGATCACGATCCGCTCGATCCACCAGAGGATCGACAGCGCCGTGTAGCGCAGGACCGCGACGACGACCAGGTAGAACGCCAGGTTGTCGACCACGACGTCCAGCACCGGGTCGACCCCGGGCCGGTCGAGCAGCTGCTCGACACCGATCACCACGACGATGAACAGCGCCGTCTGCCAGATGTGTTTGACCATCACCGCCCAGTGCTGGCGCACACGGATGACGCGTCGCTCCGTGGGGAGCAGGTACTCGTCGATCTCCCGGGGCGCGAGCACGGGCTCAGATCAGGTTGGTGACGAAGGTCGAGACGGACTGCGCCGCGTCGTAGAGGATGTTGCCCACGTTCGAGACCGAACCGGCCGCACCATTGGGATTGGTGATCACCAGGAAGATCCCCAGCGCCACCGCTACCAGGATCAGGATCTTCTTCACGTTCCCTGCCCACCCGTTTCTCGGTGTGTCGGACACACAGACATGTCATTGGTACCGGAGGGCCGACTGGCCCCGGTACCGGCACCCGAGCAGCGTACCGTCGTTCCGGATGACCGACAGTAGCCGACACGTCGCCTGCGTGGGTGGAATCGTGTTCGACCCGGACGGACGATTGCTGCTCGTCCGCAGGGCGAACGAGCCTGGTCGGGGGCTCTGGTCGGTCCCCGGCGGCCGGGTCGAGGCGGGCGAGAGCGAGCACGAGGCCGTGGTCCGCGAGCTCGCCGAGGAGACCGGCCTGACGGTCGTCGCCGGGCGCCTGGCCGGGGTGGTCCTCCGCGGCCCGTACCGGATCGCCGACTACGTCTGCACCCTGGCGACCGGCGACGGCGTCCCGCGGGCCGGCGACGACGCCACCGACGCACGGTTCGTCGACCGGGCGGGCTACGCGGCGCTGGCCGTCGTCGAGGGCCTCACCGAGACCCTCGGCGGCTGGGACTGCCTGCCCCGGACCTGACCGCCACGGCGGGTGCCCGTCCGGCCCCGCGGTATGCGTGTGGGTGACACACGACGGCCCCCGCTCCGGGACGGAGTCGGGGGCCGGTGCCGGCGTGCTGTGGCGCGGGTCAGGCCTGCGGCGTGGGGCGGCCGGGCTGCTCCCCGCCGCGGCTGTCGCCGTAGGACCGCTTGGGCACCATGACCTTGCGGCGGAAGGTGCACACGACGGTGCCGTCCTGCTTGTAGCCGCGGGTCTCGACGTACACGACGCCGCGGTCGTCCTTCGACTTCGACGGGGTCTTGTCGAGGACCTCGGTCTCGCCGTAGATCGTGTCGCCGTGGAAGGTCGGCTTCGTGTGCTTGAGCGACTCGACCTCGAGGTTCGCGATCGCCTTGCCCGACACGTCCGGCACGGACATGCCCAGCAGCAGCGAGTAGATGTAGTTGCCGACCACGACGTTCTTGCCGAAGTCGGTCGTCTCCTCCGCGTAGTGCGCATCCATGTGCAGCGGGTGGTGGTTCATGGTGAGGAGGCAGAACAGGTGGTCGTCGTACTCGGTGACCGTCTTGCCGGGCCAGTGCTTGTAGACCGCACCGACCTCGAACTCCTCGTAGTAGCGCCCGAACTGCACCGTTCACGCTCCCATCACGCTGTCGATTCGTTGCGGGAGTAATCTATCCGGTGGCCCGCGCGAGGAAGGGCGGTCCGGCTCACACGTGCACGGTCGGGGATGTCACATCTCGGTGACGTCCGCCCGCGCACGGACGAGACACAGGACGTCCACCGGAACGGCAGGGAGGTGAGTGCGGTGTCCGCGTCCCAGACACCGGCGAGCAGTAGGTGCCGCCTCCCGCTGCACACGGCCCCGGAGTACGTCACGGGCTGATCCCGGCGGGAGGCGAGTTCCGGCCCGGCGACCGCCCAGCGCGGTCGCACCGTTCCCCGGTGCCGCTCGCCCCCGAGCCGCACCGGCACGCCCGGAGGTGGTCCTCGTGATGCCCTCGCTCTCCCAGCTCCGCCCCACCATCCGCCCGTCCCGCCGCGCCGAGCGCGCCGCGGCGCGGGCCGCCGCGAGCCCGCCCGTCCGGCTGCGCGTCCCGCTGTCCGCCTACGTCGTCGACTGCGCCGTCTACGTCGACGGCCGCCGTCTCCCCGGCCGCTGGACCCACGACGAGGCGATCGCCGAGGTCCGCGAGCGCGGCGAGGGCTTCGTCTGGATCGGGCTGCACGAGCCGGACTCCGAGCAGATCGCCGGCGTCGCCGAGACCTACGGGCTGCACGAGCTCGCCGTCGAGGACGCGGTGCACGCGCACAACCGCCCCAAGCTCGAGCGCTACGACGACACGCTGTTCATGGTGCTCAAGACCGTCCGCTACGTCGGGCACGCCGACCCGACGACGTCGAACGAGATCGTCGAGACCGGTGAGGTCATGGCCTTCCTCGGGCGCGACTTCGTCGTGACCGTTCGGCACGGCCGCCACACCGGTCTGCGGGAGGTCCGGCGACGGCTCGAGGACGACCCGGAGCAGCTGTCCCTCGGCCCGGCCGCGGTGCTGCACGCCATCGCCGACCACGTCGTCGACTCCTACATCGAGGTCTGCGGGCAGATCGAGGACGACATCGACGCGGTCGAGGCCGAGGTGTTCTCGCCGCGCTCGACGATGAACCCCGAGCAGATCTACGTCATGAAGCGCGAGATCCTCGACCTGCGTCGTGCGGTGATGCCGCTGGTCGGGCCGATGCGCAAGCTCGCCGAGGGCTACAGCGCGCTGGTCCCGCACGACGTACGGTCCTACTTCCGCGACGTCGACGACCACCTCGGCGGCGTCGCCGAGCAGGTGGCCGGTTTCAACGAGCTGCTGACCACCCTGGTCGACGCGGTCCTCGCGAAGATCAGCATGCGGCAGAACAACGACATGCGGAAGATCACCGCCTACGCGGGCCTCATCTCGGTGCCGACGATGATCGCCGGCGTCTACGGCATGAACTTCGACTCGATGCCCGAGCTGCACTGGGACTTCGGCTACCCGATGGTCCTGATCGTCATCGCGACGCTGTGCGGGCTGCTGTACCGCAACTTCCGCCGCAACGGCTGGCTGTAGGCGCGGGACGCCCGCCGGTCAGACCCGGCGGGTGCCCGTCGGCGGGGTCGGCGGCTCGTCGTCCCCGGCGGGCGGGGGCGCGTCCCCGGGCGCGCGGCCGCGGGGCCGGGGCGCCGGGAGCCCGACCGGGCGGCGCGGACGGGGCCGGGCGCCGGGCGCCGGGGCCCGCGGCGGCGGGGGGCCGGCAGGCCCGGGCCCGGCAGCGCCGCGGTCGGGTCCGGCGGCGCCGGGGTCGGCTCCGGCGGCGCCGGGGTCGGATGCGGTGCCACCGGGCTCGGGTTCCGCGGCACCGGGACCGGGTTCCGCGGGGCCGGGGGGCTCGGGACGGGGGTCCGGCAGCCCGTACCGCAGCGCCCGGGCGACGGCGTGTCCGCGCGGGCGGGTGTCCGGGTCGTCGTCCTCGGTGGGGGCGGGGTCGTCCGCCGCACCGGACGGGGCCGGGTCCGCGGCGCCGTCGGCGTCACCCTCCCCCACCTCGACCCCGTCGTCCTCGAGCACCTGCTCCGGGAGTGTCTCGGCGTAGCCGGGGTCCTCGGGGCCGCCCTCGTCGACGGGTCCGGTCGTGTCCTCGGGAGCCGGGGCGGGCTCGTCCCGGAGGGGCCGCCACCCCGCGGCGGCGATGGCCGAGCGGCGGGCGCGGCGTTCCTGGCGCTCCCCCACGACGTCGGGCTCGTCGGGGCGCCGTCCCAGGAACGTGTGCACGAGGTGCTGCTGGACCCCGCCGACGGTCTGGACGCGGACGTCGTCGAACCCGGCCCGTTCCATCCGGTGCACCATCTGCTCGGGCCCACCGGCCGTCGCGATCCGCCTGGCCCGGTAGCGGGCGAGGTCCGCGGCCCCCCAGCGCAGCGAGGCCATCGGGAGCATCCAGGTCCAGTTCGCCGTCGTCCAGCGCATCCGGCTTCGGCCGCCGACGGCGTAGTCGTGCACCGCCAGCGGGGCGCCGGGCGCGAGCAGGCTCAGCAGCCGGCGCAGGCCGTGCTCGGCGTCGGGCAGGTTGGACACCAGGAAGGACGCGAGGATCCCGTCGAACGGGCCCTCGATGCCGGCCTCGGCGAGGGTCTCCAGCCGGGAGTGCACGAACGTCACCCGGGGCGACCAGTTCTTCTTCCGGGCGACGGCGAGCATCTCCGCGGACGCGTCCACCGCGACCACCTCGGCACCTCCGACGCTGGTCAGCAGCGCCTCGGTGGACACCCCGGTGCCGCAGCCGACGTCGAGCAGACGCAGACCGTGGCCGTCGCCCAGGCCCATCCGCGACGCCGACACCCGCAGGTGGGTGCGGTAGCCGGGCAGGGTCGCGACGAAGGCGTCGAAGCCCGCGGCACCCCGCCCGTAGGCACGGTGCACCGTGGCCGGGCGGATCTGGTCGCTCTCCTGCCACGCCTCGCCGCTCACGGGGCCTGATCCTGCCCGCAGCAGCCCGTGTCCGGAACCCGACGCGCCCTCCCCGGTGGGGTGTGACACCCACCCGGGAGGGCGCGCTGGGCCGAACGTGGAGCTCCGGCCACCCGTGCGGCGCAGCGGATCCGGCCGGAGACGGGGTGCCGCCTCAGCAGCAGCGGCCCTGCGGGTTGCTCTCCTGGTACGCGGTGCGGGCCCGCCAGTACTCCCGCTCGGTCATCGGCGGGTGGTCGTGCCCGCTGCGACGGTGGTGGTCGAGGTAACGGTCGTACAGGTCCGCCCCGATCACCCCGCGCCACCAGCCGTGCAGCGCCCGCAGCCGGGCCAGCGTCGCGGCCGCCACGGTCGGTCCCGCCACGGTCAGTGCCCCGACCGGGCCGGGGTGCCGACCGTCTCGGTCCACTCCTTCTCCAGCTCCTTCTCCGCCGGGGTCGCGACCAGGCCGGCCGGGGCGTAGAGCCGCGAGGGAACCGGCTCCTCCTCGTGGTCCGGGCGGCCGCCCGTCGAGATCGACGTCCAGGCGGCCAGGACCGCGGCGACGATCACGACGAGCGCGAGCGTCACGAACAGGATCGACAGCGTGCCCTGGACGAAGGTGTTGCGGACGACGGCCGCCATCGCCTGCGGGGTTCCCGCGGTGCCGAAGCTCGTCTCCCCGGACGCGATGGCCTCCCGGAAGGCGAAGTGCTGCGCCCAGTACCCGATCTTCGGGTTCGAGGAGAAGATCTTGTACATCGACGCCGTGACCGTCACGACGGCGGCGAACGCCAGCGGCACGACGATGATCCACAGGTAGCGCACGTGCCCGCGCCGGGCCGCGATCGCCAGGCACACCGCGAGCGCGATCGCCGCCAGCAGCTGGTTCGCGATGCCGAACAGCGGGAAGAGCGTGTTGATCCCGCCCAGCGGGTCGGTCACGCCCATCAGCAGGATCGCGCCCCAGGCACCGACCATCAGCCCGGTGCAGATCCAGGCGGCCGGCCGCCACGAGGTGTCCTTGAACCTCGGGGCCACGGTGCCGATCGCGTCCTGCAGCATGAAGCGCGCCACCCGGGTGCCGGCGTCGACGGCGGTGAGGATGAACAGCGCCTCGAACATGATCGCGAAGTGGTACCAGAAGCTCATCATCCCGGGCCCGCCGATGAACTGCTGCATGATGTTCGCCAGGCCGACCGCCAGCGTCGGCGCACCGCCGGTGCGGGAGACGATCGACTCCTCGCCGACCAGTGCCGCGGTCGTCGCGAGCTGGTCGGGGGTGACGTTCACGTTCATCAGGCCGAGCGAGTTCACGAACGCGGCCGCGCCCTCGACGGTGCCCTCGGTCAGCGACGCGGGCACGTTCATCGCGAAGTAGAGCCCGCGGTCGATCGACAGCGCCGCGACCAGCGCCATGATCGCCACGAAGGACTCCATGAGCATGCCGCCGTAGCCGATGAAGCGGGTCTGGCGCTCCTTCTCGACCAGCTTGGGCGTGGTGCCCGAGGAGATCAGGGCGTGGAAGCCGGACAGCGCGCCGCAGGCGATCGTCACGAACAGGAAGGGGAACAGCGACCCGGCGACGACGGGGCCGTCGTCGCGACCGGCGAACTCGCTGAACGCGGGCGCCGCGAGCTCGGGGCGGACGACGATGATCGCCACCGCGAGCAGCACGATCGTGCCGATCTTCATGAACGTCGACAGGTAGTCGCGCGGGGCGAGCAGCAGCCAGACCGGGAGCACCGCGGCCACGAAGCCGTAGACGATCACGCCCCAGGCGATGGTGGTCCGGTCCAGGGTGAACAGCGCCTGGCCCCAGCCGGTCTCGGAGACCCAGCCGCCGGCGACGATCGCGCCGATCAGCAGCACGAAGCCGATCCAGGAGACCTCGGAGACCTTCCCGGGCCGCAGGTACCGCAGGTAGACGCCCATGAACAGGGCGATCGGGATGGTCAGCGCCACCGAGAAGACGCCCCACGGGCTCTCCCCGAGCGCGTTCACCACGACCAGCGTGAGCACCGCGATCAGGATGATCATGATGGCGAGGGTCGCGATGATCGCCGCGATCCCGCCGACCCGGCCGAGCTCCTCGCGGGCCATCTGGCCCAGCGAGCGCCCGCCGCGGCGCATCGAGAAGAACAGCACCAGGTAGTCCTGGACCGCGCCGGCGACGATGACGCCGACGATGATCCAGATCGTGCCGGGCAGGTACCCCATCTGCGCGGCCAGGACCGGTCCGACCAGCGGACCGGCACCGGCGATCGCGGCGAAGTGGTGGCCGTAGAGGACCCGCCGGTCGGTCGGCAGGAAGTCCTGGCCGTTCTCCTTGTACTCGGCCGGGGTGGCGCGCCGGTCGTCCGGACGCAGCAGCTTGTTCTCGATGTAGCGGGAGTAGAACCGGTACGCGATCGCGTAGGTGCTCACCGCGGCGAACACGAACCAGATCGCGTTGACCGTCTCCCCGCGCACCAGCGCGAGCATCACCCACGCCAGACCGCCCAGCAGGGCGATCCCCGCCCACACCGCGATCTTCCACGGTGTCCACGCCCGCTGTTCGGCGAGGAGCACCTCCTCGTCCACCGCCGCCGGCGGGAGCTCACGCCCCGCCGGTCCGCCCGACACCTGTGTCATCGCGCCCCTCCGATATGTCCGACGCGCGAACTATAGGAGGCGGTGTGCCCTGTGGGAACCGATGTCCGCTTGCCGACGCACGACGGCCGCCGCCACCCGGTCGGGTGACGACGGCCGCGGGGTCGTGCGGGCGGGGCGGGAGCCGGTCAGAAGCCTCCGCCGGGGCCGCCCATCGCCAGCTTGGCCAGCATCTCGCGGGCCCGCTCGGCGTTGCGCGGCTCGCACAGGACGTCGTAGCGGCCCGCCACCATCTGGCTGGCGGACTGGAAGTCCCGGCGGCCCTTGCTCGCGCTGTAGCTGACCGCGGCGAAGGCCATGAAGAACACCGCCCCGGACACCAGGCCGACGACGATGGGCAGGAAGTTGCCGTCCGGGGAGAACACGAACAGCAGGACACCGACGAACAGACCCAGCCAGGCGCCCTGCGCCGCGCCGGAGGCCAGCACGCGACCCCAGGTCAGGCGGGCGATGACCCGCTCGACGAGCATCAGGTCGACGCCGACGATCGTCACGTCGGCGACCGGGAAGTCGGAGTCGGCGAGGTGGTCGACGGCCCGCTGCGCCTCCTCGTAGGTGGCGTAGGACCCCACCGGCCACCCGGTCGGCGGAGTGGGCAGCTGCGGCAGGCCCGGAGCCGGACGAGTCTGGCCGCCGAAGGGGTTGGTCATGGCGTGCTCCTCGTGGAAGATGTCCTGTCTCGTCGTCGGTGCAACGTTCGACCCGACCGCGACGTGCCCCGAACACTAGTCGCGGAGCCGCAGGTCACACCCCACCGACCGGACGACACGGCCCCGCACCCCGGGACGGGGTACGGGGCCGTGGACGCGGGTGCGGTCAGCGCAGCTTGTAGTCGCGCAGCAGACCCCGGGAGATGATCGTCTTCTGGATCTCCGAGGTGCCCTCGCCGATAAGCAGGAACGGCGCCTCGCGCATGAGGCGCTCGATCTCGTACTCCTTGGAGTAGCCGTAGCCGCCGTGGATGCGGAACGCCTCCTCGGTGACCTCCTTGCAGTACTCCGAGGCGAGCATCTTGGCCATGCCGGCCTCGACGTCGTTGCGCTCGCCGCGGTCCTTCAGGCGCGCGGCGTTGACCATCATCAGGTGCGCGGCCTCGACCTTGGTCGCCATCTCGGCGATCTTGAACGCGATCGCCTGGTGCTGGACGATCGGCTTGCCGAAGGTCGAGCGCTGCTGGGCGTACTCGACACCCAGCTCGAACGCCCGGATCGCGATGCCGCAGGCACGGGCGGCGACGTTCACGCGGCCGACCTCGACGCCGTCCATCATGTGCGCGAAGCCCTTGCCACGCTCCCCGCCGAGGATCTGCTCGCCGGAGATCCGGTGGTCCTTGAACACCAGCTCGGTGGTGTCGACCCCCTTGTAGCCCATCTTGTCGATCTTGCCCGGGACGATCAGGCCGGGGGCGACCTCGCCGTAGCCGGTGGGCTTCTCCACCAGGAACGTGGTGAGGTTCTGGTGCGGACGCTCGGCGCCCTCGTCGGTCTTCACCAGCACGGCGGTCAGGTTCGACGTGCCACCGTTGGTCAGCCACATCTTGGCGCCGTCGATGACGTAGTCGTCGCCGTCCTGCTTCGCGCGGGTCTTGATCGCCGCGACGTCCGAGCCGAGGTCGGGCTCGGACATCGAGAACGAGCCACGGGTCTCGCCCGTGGCCATCCTCGGCAGGTACTTCTCCTTCTGCGCCTGCGTGCCGTGCTGGCGGAGCATGTACGCCACGATGAAGTGGGTGTTGATGACGCCGGAGACGCTCATCCAGCCGCGGGCGATCTCCTCGACCACCAGGGCGTAGGTGAGCAGCGACTCGCCGAGGCCGCCGTACTCCTCCGGGATCATGAGGCCGAACAGCCCCATCTCCTTCATCCCGTCGACGATGTCCTGCGGGTAGGTGTCCGCGTGCTCCAGCGCCGTCGCGTGCGGGATGATCTCCTTGTCCACGAACGAGCGGACGGTGGACAGGATCTCGGTCTGGATGTCGGTCAGACCGGCGGTCTGGGCGAGCCGGGCCATGCTGGTTACTCCTCGGTGAGCGTCGTCGGTGGCGGGCGGTCGGGGCTCAGGCCTCCGGCGGGGTCCACTTGTCGGTGCGGGTCATGCCCGCCGCGCGGCCCTTGCCCGAGATCACCAGCGCCATCTTGCGGCTGGCCTCGTCGATCATCTCGTCGCCGATCATCGCCGCGCCGCGCTTGCCGCCGGCCTCGGAGGTGAAGTACTCGTAGGCGTCGAGGATGTTCTCGGCGTGGTCGTAGTCGCTCTGCGCCGGGGAGAAGGTCTCGTTGGCGGCGTCGATCTGGCCGGGGTGCAGCACCCACTTGCCGTCGAAGCCCAGTGCCGCGGACCGGCCGGCGACCCGGCGGAACCCGTCGACGTCCTTGATCTGCAGGTACGGGCCGTCGATGGCCTGCTTGTCGTGCGCGCGGGCCGCCATCAGGATCGACATGAGGATGTGGTGGTAGGCGTCGCCCACGTCGTAGCCGGGGGGCTGCTCGCCGACGACCAGCGACTTCATGTTGATCGAGGCCATGAAGTCGGCCGGGCCGAAGATGATCGTCTCGACCCGCGGCGACGCAGTGGCGATGGCGTTGACGTTGGTCAGGCCCAGCGCGTTCTCGATCTGCGCCTCGATGCCGATCCTCCCGACCTCGAGACCGTTGGTCTTCTCGATCTGGGTCAGCAGCAGGTCGAGCGCGACGACCTGCTCGGGGGTCTGCACCTTCGGCAGCATGATCGCGTCGAGGTTGGCGCCGGCGCCCTCGACGACCTCGACGACGTCGCGGTAGGTCCACTCGGTGGTCCAGTCGTTGACCCGGACGACGCGGATCTTCTCGCCCCAGCCGCCCTCGTTGAGGGCCTCGACGATCGTCGTCCGCGCACCGGGCTTGGCCAGCGGGGCGCAGGCGTCCTCCAGGTCCAGGAAGACCTGGTCGGAGTTCAGCGTGCGAGCCTTGTCGATGAACTTCTGGCTCGATCCGGGCACGGCCAGGCAGGACCGGCGGGCGCGGAGGGTGGTGCTCACAGGCGGGCTCCTCGTCGAGATCGTCCTCGCCCGCGTCGCGGCGACGACGTCGTCACGACACGGGCGCTCGGGCTGAGGACTGATGCTGGCACGACGACGGCCGCGGCGCCCCGTCCAGGTGATTGGTTTCTCACCCGCCGGTGGTCAGGCGGGGTTACCCGTCGGTCACCCCTGTTCGGGAGGTGGGGTCAGGGAACCCCTGGCCACCGCGACGACGGTCCCGCCGACCCAGCTGCCGACGGCCCGGCCGCCCTCGGTGCGGACGCCGGCGTACAACGTGGACGGACGGCCCATCTCCACCCCCTGGGTCACGACGAAGGAGTGCTCGCCGTCGTCGGTGACCAGACCGCGGTCGGCGAGGAAGATCCCGAGCGCGACGGCGGCCGAGCCCGTCGCCGGGTCCTCGGGAACCCCGATCCCGATGCCGAACATGCGGGCGTGGACCCGCTCGGCGGTGGCGTCGACGGCGGCGACGAGCAGCCCGGTCGCGCCGCTGTCGGCGACCGCGGCGGCCAGCGCCGCGGGGTCGGGCACCGCGCGGGCGACCGCGCCGGCGACGACGAGCAGGATCGCGAAGTCGGTCCCGGCACCGGCCACGCCCGGCACGGCGGCGCCGTCGACGTCGTCGGGGCCGAGGCCGAGCGCGGCGGCGAGGCGGACGGCGTTCAGCTCGGCGCCGACCGACGGCGCGCCGCCCCACACCCGGGCGCCGGTGCCGTCGACCCGCACGGGCAGCAGACCGGCCCCGCACTCCTGCACGCGGTCGCCCTCGCCGATGGCGCCGTCGCGGGCCAGCACCCAGGCGGTGCCGACGCTGGGGTGCCCGGCGAAGGGCAGCTCGGCGAGCGGGGTGAAGATCCGCACCCGGTAGTCGGCGCCGCCCTCGCCGTCGCCGGTCGGAGCCAGCGGGAACGTCGTCTCCGACAGGTTGAACTCCCGCGCGATCGCCTGCATCCGGGCCGTGGACAGGGCCTCGGCGCCGTGCACGACGGCCAGCGGGTTACCGGCGTACGGACGGTCGGTGAACACGTCGACGATGTCGTAGCGGAGGGGTTCGGGGCCCTGGCCGGGATCGTGCTGCGGCTCGTTCACGGCGGGGGAGCCTAGTCACACGGCCGGGGCGGTCGCGGTACCGCCGGGGGTTCTAGTCTCGGCCCCATGGCCTCGGTACGGGTGTTCGTCGCGCGGATGGCCGGCCTGGCCGTCTACGGCCCGGACGGTGAGCGGATCGGCAAGGTCCGCGACGTCGTGGTGTCGCTGCGCTTGGACAGTCATCCACCGCGGGTGCTGGGCCTGGTCGTGGACCTGTCCGCGCGCCGCAGCATCTTCGTGCCGATGCTGCGGGTCGCCGACATCGCGCCGACCGCGGTGACGCTGGCCAGCGGCTCGGTGAACCTGCGCTCGTTCGACCAGCGCCCGAACGAGACCCTCGTGCTCGGCCAGCTGCTGAACTCCCCCGCGACGGTGCGCGAGGGCGGGATCGAGGGCTCGGTCGTCGACGTGGCGGTCGAGCCGAGCCGGACCCGGGACTGGGTGATCACCAAGGTGGCGCTGCGGTTCCGGCGGACCCGGCTGGCGCGCAGGCCGCGGGTCGAGGTGTACGGCTGGGAGGCCGTGTCCGGGCTCGACGTCGCCGCCGCGCAGGGCGCGGACCGGCTGCTCGCGGTGTTCGACTCGATGCGCCCGGCCGACGTCGCCGCGGCGCTGTCGCGGCTGCCCGACGACCGGCAGCGCCACGTCGTCGACGCCCTGGATGACGAGCGGCTCGCCGACGTGTTCGAGGAGCTGTCCGAGTCCGACCAGCGCGAGCTGCTCGGCTACCTCGACGACGACCGTGCCGCCGACGTCCTGGAGGCGATGAGCCCGGACGACGCGGCGGACCTGCTCGGCGAGCTCGACGACGACGAGGCGGGCCGGCTGCTGGAGCTCATGGAGCCCGACGAGTCCGAGCCCGTGCGCCGCCTGCTGCGCTACGAGTGGGACACCGCGGGCGGCCTGATGACCCCGGAGCCGATCACTCTGGGGCCGGACGTGACCGTCGCCGAGGCGCTCGCCCGGGTGCGCAACCCGGAGGTGCCCCCGGCGCTGGCGTCGATGGTGTTCGTCGTCCGCCCGCCGACCGCGACCCCGACCGGGCGCTACCTGGGCTGTGTGCACGCACAGCAGCTGCTGCGGGCGGCGCCGTTCGAGCTGGTCGCGGGCATGGTCGACGCCGACCTGCCGCAGCTGGGGCCCGAGGCCGGGCTCGGCGAGGTGACCCGCTACTTCGCCAGCTACAACCTGGTGGCGGGCCCGGTCGTCGACGCCGAGGACCACCTGCTGGGCGCGGTCACCGTCGACGACGTGCTGGACCACCTGCTGCCGCAGGGTTGGCGCGACCGCGACCTCGCCCCGGGCGAGGTGCACGGCGGCGCGGTGCGGGCCGCGAACGGCGCCGGCGACCGTACGTACGACGGGGAGGTGCACGGTGCCTGAGCCCGGGATCGGACGGCGGCTGGACCAGCCGCGCGTCGGGCGTCGGCGGTTCGAGGTGGACCCGGACGGCTTCGCCCGCTTCTCCGAGCGGATCGCCCGGTTCCTCGGGACGGGCCGCTTCCTCGCGATCCAGACGGTGATCGTCGTCGTGTGGATCGCGCTGAACCTGGTCGCCTGGTCGATCCAGTGGGACCCCTACCCGTTCATCCTGCTCAACCTGGCGTTCTCCACCCAGGCCGCGTACGCCGCACCGCTGATCCTGCTGGCCCAGAACCGGCAGGACGACCGGGACCGGATCGCGCTGGACGAGGACCGGCGGCGCGCCGAGCGGACGAAGGCCGACACCGAGTTCCTCGCCCGGGAGCTGGCGGCGCTGCGCCTGGCCGTCGGGGAGACCGCGAGCCGGGACTACCTGCGCGGCGAGCTGGAGAAGCTGGGCGACCGGCTCGACGACGCCGTGGCCCGCAGCCGCGGCGAGGAGCTCCCGGTCGAGCCGGGTGCCCGGAAGAAGATGCGCAAGAAGGAACGCTGAGCGCTCAGGAGCGCTCGGGGACCAGGCGGCCCATGATGCGCTCGAGCGCCGCGAGGTCGTCGGCGTCGAGCCGCTCGACGAAGTGCGCGCGGACCCCGCGCAGATGGGTGACCGCGGCGGTGCGCAGGCGGTCGTAGCCGGTGTCGGTGAGCCGGGCGGTGACCCCGCGGCCGTCGTCGGCGACCTTGGCCCGGGCGACGAGCCCGACCCGTTCCAGCCGGTCGACGAGCCGGGTGACCCCGGAGCGGGAGAGCAGCACGGCGTCGGCCAGCTCGGTCATCCGCAGCCGGTGGCCGGGCGCCTCGGACAGCTGGACCAGCACGTCGTAGGCGGCCAGGGACAGCTGCTGCTCGCCCTCCAGCTCGGTCTCGAGCTGTCTGGTGACGCCCGCGTGCGCGCGTAGGAAGCTGCGCCACGACGCGAGCTCGGCCGGGGTCGGGACCACGCGGCGGCGCGCCGGGTGCTCGCGCGTCGGGGTGCCACTCGTGTCGTCCATCGCAGGAATGCTAGAGACACCCGCACCACCTCGTCAGCGCGGACGTGCCGGGCGACACCGCCGGTGACCCGGAGACCGCGGAAGCACCCACGTAGCATGGGGTGACGCGAGAGGAAAGAGGTCGTAGGAGCCCATGTCCGTCACCGGCAGCACCAGCACCGTCGTCGAGGCCGTGCGCGCAGCCCTCGGCACCGTCGAGGACCCGGAGATCCACAAGCCGATCACCGAGCTGGGGATGGTCAAGAGCGTCGACGTCTCCGCCGACGGCCTCGCCCACGTCGGGGTCTACCTGACCGTCGCGGGCTGCCCGATGCGCGAGACGATCACCTCCCGCGTCACCGAGGCGGTCTCGAAGGTCCCCGGCGTCGAGCGGGTCGAGGTCGAGCTCGACGTGATGAGCGACGAGCAGCGCACCGAGCTGCGCCGTTCGCTGCGCGGCGACGCCGACGAGCCCGTCATCCCCTTCGCCCAGCCCGGCTCGCTGACCCGCGTGTTCTGCGTGGCGTCCGGCAAGGGCGGCGTCGGCAAGTCCTCGGTCACCGTCAACCTGGCCGCGGCCATGGCCCGGCGCGGGATGAAGGTCGGCGTGGTCGACGCCGACATCTACGGCCACTCGGTCCCGCGCATGATCGGTGCCGCGGACCGGCCCACCAAGATCGAGAACATGATCATGCCGCCGCAGTCGCACGGCGTGAAGGTCATCTCGATCGGCATGTTCACCGACGGCAACACCCCGGTCGTCTGGCGTGGCCCGATGCTGCACCGCGCGCTGCAGCAGTTCCTCGCCGACGTGTTCTGGGGCGACCTGGACGTGCTGCTGCTCGACCTGCCGCCGGGTACCGGCGACGTCGCCATCTCCACCGCCCAGCTCGTGCCGAACGCCGAGCTGCTGGTCGTGACCACCCCGCAGCAGGCCGCCGCCGAGGTCGCCGAGCGGGCCGGGTCGATCTCCACCCAGACCCGCCAGCGCCTGGCCGGGGTCGTGGAGAACATGTCCTGGATGGAGATGCCCGACGGCTCGCGCAACGAGATCTTCGGCTCCGGTGGCGGGCAGATCGTCGCGGACTCGCTGAGCCGCACGGTCGGCACCACGGTGCCGCTGCTGGGCCAGATCCCGCTCGACGTCGCGCTGCGCGAGGGCGGCGACGCCGGGACCCCGATCGTGCTCGGCAAGCCGGAGTCGGCCGCGGCGCAGGCCCTCGACGCCATCGCGGAGAAGCTGACCGTGAAGGCCCGCGGTCTGGCCGGGATGAGCCTGAACATCTCCCCCGTCGGGCGCTGACCCGCACCTCCGACGACGAGGCCCCGCACACCGGCAGGTGTGCGGGGCCTCGTCCGTTCCCCCGGGGGCGGATCTCAGGACAGCGCGTCGTTCAGTGCCTTGGTCCAGAGCGCCAGGGCCTCGTCGACCTGCTCGGCGGTCACGACGAGCGCCGGGATCATCCGGACGACGTTGCCGTACACACCGCAGGTCAGCAGGAGCAGGCCCTGCGCGGCGGCCGCGGCGTGCACCTTCGCCGCGGTCGCGCCGTCGGGCTTGCCGTCGGCGTCGATGAACTCGATGCCGACCATCAGGCCCCGGCCGCGGACGTCGCCGATGGCGGCGATGCCCTGCGCGGCGTCCCGGACGCCGGCGAGGAGCTTCTCGCCCTGCACGCGGGCGTTCTCGACCAGGCCCTCGCCCTGCACGACCTCGAGCGTGGCGAGCGCGGCGGCACAGGCGACGGCGTTGCCGCCGTAGGTACCGCCCTGCGAGCCGGGCCACGCCTTCTCCATGAGGGCCTTCGGCGCGGCGATGGCCGAGAGCGGGAAGCCGGACGCGAGCCCCTTGGCGGTGACGATGATGTCCGGGGTGAGGCCCTCGGCGTGCTGGTGGCCCCAGAACTTCCCGGTGCGGCCGTAGCCGGTCTGGACCTCGTCGGCGATCAGCAGGATGCCGTGCCGGTCGGCGCGCTCGCGCAGCCCGTGCAGGAACGCGGGCGGGGTCGGGACGTAGCCGCCCTCGCCGAGCACCGGCTCGACGATGAACGCGGCGACGTCGGACGCCGGCGCGGTGCTCGCCAGCTGCCGGTCGAGCTCGGACAGGGCGAACGCGACGGCCTGCTCCTCGGACCAGCCGTAGCGGTAGGCGTAGGGGAAGGGCGCGAACGCGACCCCGCCCATCATCGGGGCGATCCCGGCCCGGATCTTCGCCCCGGAGGTGGTGAGCGCCGCGGCACCCATGGTGCGCCCGTGGAAGCCGCCGTCGAACGCGACGATCAGCTGCCGGCCGGTGGCCTGGCGGGCCAGCCGCACCGACGCCTCGACGGCCTCGGAGCCGGAGTTGGTGAAGAACACCGAGTCGATGCCCTCGGGCAGCACGTCGCCCATCCGCTCGACCAGCGTCAGCAGCGGCTGGTGCATCACGGTCGTGTACTGGCCGTGGATCAGCGTGGCCACCTGCTCCTGGGCGGCCGCGACGACCGTCGGGTGGCAGTGCCCGGTGGAGGTGACGCCGATGCCGGCGGTGAAGTCGAGGTGGCGGCGCCCATCGGTGTCGTACAGGTAGACGCCCTCACCGCGGGCGGCCTGGACCGGGGTGGCCTGCTTGAGCAGCGGGGACAGCTGTGCCATGGGTTCGCAGCTCCTGATACGTCGAGGGTGGTGCGTCTCGGGTTGTCGAGTTGTCGACAATCCTAGGGAAACACGGGCGGGTGGGTCCGGGCAAGGGTCGGTCGGGCCCGCCTTTGCTCTGCTCACCGATACGCAGCACGCGCCCGGAACGCCCCGGCGCTGCGACCCCGGGCGGGCCCGCGCTGCCGGGCGGACAGCCCTCGGCGGCGTCGAGATGCAGCTCAACGGGAGTTGTCGATCTCCACGGCCCGCTGGGATGCATCTCGGCGCACGCTCGACCCGGGTGGCCGGCCCGTCGTGCGGCCGCCGGGCGCCGGCGCGGGGCCGGTGCTGCGTATCGGTGAGCAGAGCAAAGGGACGGGCGAAGGACCCCCACATCCCGGACGTGGCGACGAGGAAGCCCTGGTCAGGCCAGTAGTGCGGCGATCACCAGCAGCACCGGGACGGCGACGACGGTCGAGGCCAGCGCCACGTCGCGGGCCAGCGGGACGGCGCGGTCGTAGCGCACGGCGTAGCCGAACACGTTCTGCGCGGTGGGCAGGGCGGCCAGCACCACCGCGGCGAGCAGCGCCGGGCCCGTCAGGCCGAGCACACCCGCGGCGAAGGCCCACGCGATCAGCGGGTGCAGCACGTTCTTGATCAGGACGGCGGTCCACACCGAGCCCGCGGTCTCCCCCGTCCCGGGGCGGCGGGCGCCGTGCAGGGAGATCCCGAACGCGAGCAGCATGGCGGGCACCGCGAGGTCGGCGAGCAGCTCGACCGGGGCGGTCACCGGCTCGGGCAGCACGACGCCCGTCGCGGAGACGGTCAGCCCGGCGGCGGTGGCGATCGCGATCGGGTTGCGCAGCGGGGCGAGGGCGACCCGGACCCACCCGGGGCGTTCACCGCGGCCGTCGCCGGGCAGGACGTCCATCAGGGTGGTGAACAGCGGCGTCAGGATCGCGAGCTGGAACAGCAGCACCGGGGCGACGGCGGCGGAGTCGCCGAGCACGTAGGCCGCGATCGGGATGCCGAGGTTGCCCGCGTTGACGTAGCCGGACGCCATCGACCCGACGACGACCTCGCCTGCCGGGCGGCGGCGCAGCAGCGCGACCGGCACGAACAGCAGGCAGGCCAGGGTGCTGGTGAGCGCGGTGACGACCAGCCCCGAGGACAGGACGGCGCCGACGTCCGAACGGCTGAGCGTGGTGAACAGCAGCGCGGGCGTCGCGACGAAGAAGGCGGTGCGGGCGAGGACCTTCGAACCCTGGTCACCGAGCAGGCCTCCGCGGCCGAGGACGTACCCGACGACCACGACGACGCCGATGACCAGGAAACCTTCGAGGACACCCACCACGTGCCGACATGTTACGTATGCGAACTAGTCCCCGGGGTGTCCGGCGGTTCGGTTCACAGGCGCTCAGGCCGCCCCGGGCATCGCGGCGAGGATGCGGGTGACGGCGTCGTCCATGTGGGCGGCCAATCGGTCGAGCAGCAGCTCGGTGCGGCCGTCGCGCAGGGCGTCGCGCAGCCGTTCGTGCTCGGCGAGCAGCGCCCGGGCGGGCGGGGCCGTCTGCTGGAACGCGGCGAGGCACATCCGGGTCTCGACGAGCAGACCCTCGGTCATCCGGCGCAGCCGCGGGCTCCCCGACGCGGCGACGAGCGCGGCGTGGAAGTCGTGGTCGGCGTCGGCGAGGGCCACGGCGTCGCCCGCCTCGGCCGCGGCGGCCATCACGCCGAGCGGGATCTCCAGCGCGACGACGGCCGCCGCCAGGTCACCCTCCAACACCTTGAGCGCCGCGGCCCGCTCGACGGCGGTGCGGGCCAGGTAGACGTCACGGACGTCGTCGGGACCGAGCTCGCGCACGAACAGGCCGCGGTGGCGTTCGCTGCGCAGCAGACCCTCGGCGACGAGGCGCTGCATCGCCTCGCGCAGCGGGCCGCGGCTCACCCCCAGCCGGTTCGCGAGATCCACCTCGCCAAGCTGGGTGCCCGGCGCGAACGTGCCGCGCATGATCGCCGCACGGATCCGGTCGGCGACGATCTCCGCGGTGGAGCGCCGGCTCACCGGCTCGAGCTCCGAGACGTCCAGCCCCACGACTCACCCTCTCCGGAACAGTGTCCCCAGGCCGGGACGGTCGACGTCGGCCCCGGCGAGACGCAGTCCCTGCCAGATGCTCACCTGGTTCGCGGTCAGCACCGGCCTGCCCACGCGTGCGTCCAGCGCGTCGAGCACGTCCACGGTGTGCAGCGCGGTGTCGGGCAGCAGCACCGCGTCGGCGCCGGGCGCGTCCGAGGCCACCGCGGCGGCGAACTCCAGCACGGTCTCGGGCGGCAACGTCCCGACCTCGGCGGCGGTGATGATGTCGCGGGCGGACAGCGTGTGCACGGAGATGTCGTGGTGGGTCAGGAAGTGCACGAAGGCACCGGCGACGTCCGGCGGATAGGTCGCCCCGACCGCCACCGAACGGATCCCGAGCCGCCGGCAGGCGTCGACGAAGGCGAACGACGTGCTCGACGTCGGCACCCCCGACACCCGTTCCAGCGCCGCGACCTGCCGGGCGGCACCCTCGGGGCCGAAGATGAACGACCCCGAGGTGCAGGCCCAGACGACCGCGTCCAGCGGGCCCGCCTCCGCGGCGACCCGGCGCGCGCCGTCGGCGAGGACCTCGTCGCCGCCGATGGTCAGCAGCGCGTCCTCGCGGTGGGCGTCCTCGGGCATCGCGGTGTGGACGAGGGCGAGCCGGCTGCCGTCGGTCAGCAGCTTCTCGGCGCGCGGGTAGTCGTCCTCGGCGGAGAAGCCCGGGTAGAGGAATCCGACCGTGCTCATGTTGTCGACAATCCTACAGAGACCGCCTCACCGCAAGGGTCACGACGCCCGCGAGTAGACGAGCCGCTCCCCCACGCTGCCCGCGCGCCACACGTCGTGACAGGCGGTCGCCATCTCCTCGAGCCCGTCGACGATGGTGGCGAACACGTTGCCCGGCACCCAGCCGACATCGCCGTTGAGCAGCAGGTTGTTGCGCCCGTAGAAGATCGCGAGGTCGATCCCGCCCTCGGCGGCGTCGATGCCCTGGTCGTCCTTGAACGCGCTGTCGAGCATCCCGCCGTGGAAGTCGAAGTAGCAGACGTCGCCCGGGATGGGCGTGACCGTCGGGTTCTCCTGCCCGATCCGCGGACCGAACCGCGAGACGATCGTGTAGACCTCGTTGCGGGCGTACTTGGCGTGCTGCGCGTCGCCACCCCGCGGGCCGTCGGCCAGCGCCTCCCAGACCGCCGCGGCGGTGCGCGGGGCCTCGGCCTCCAGCAGTCTCGCGGTGCACGCGACGCCACGCTTCGCGAGTTCGATCCTGATCAGCTTCGTCATCCGATCCCCCTGTCCGATACGCGGATTGTTGACAATCGTAGGTGCGCTTCCTAGCGTGTCAACGCCGCCCGACCTCCCTACCGACAGGATCTACCGTTGCCGGTTTCCGCTGGTCAGGACCCCATCACCGTCGCCGTGCTGCACAGTGGGGAGACCCCGCCCGGGCTCGAGCGGCACGCCGGTGACGCACGTCTCCGCTTCGCCGCCGACGCCGGCGAGCTCGCCGCCGCGTTGCCCGGCTGCGACGTGCTGCTCACCTGGGACTTCACCTCCGACGCCGTCAAGGACGTCTGGGAGGCCACCGACACCGCGGCGCTGCGCTGGGTGCACACCGCCAGCGCCGGCGTCGACCGGGTCGCGTTCCCCGCGCTGCTCGCCTCGGGTGCGACGCTGACGAACTCGCGCGGGGTGTTCGACCGCCCGATCGCCGAGTTCGTGCTCGGCGCGGTGATCGCGTTCGCCAAGGACACCGCCCGCTCGCTCGCGCTGCAGCGGGAGCGGACCTGGCGCCACCGCGAGACCGAGACCGTCGCCGGGAAGGTCGCGACGGTCGTCGGGAGCGGGCCGATCGGGCGCGCCGTCGCCGACCTGCTGGGCGCGGTCGGGATGCGGGTGCGGCTGGTCGGCCGGCGCGCCGCGGACGGCGTGCACGCCTTCGACGAGCTGCCCGGCCTGCTGCCCGACACCGACCACCTGGTGCTCGCCGCCCCGCTGACCGAGGCGACCCGCGGGATGCTGCACGCCGGGACGATCGCCCTGCTGCCCGAGCGGGCGCGGGTCGTCAACGTCGGCCGGGGCGCGCTCGTCGTGCAGGACGACCTGACCGACGCGCTCGCGACCGGGCGGCTCGCCGGCGCCGCCCTGGACGTGTTCGAGGTCGAGCCGCTGCCCGCGACCTCGCCGCTGTGGACGATGGAGCACGTGCTCCTCTCCCCGCACATGTCCGGTGACGTCGTCGGCTGGAAGGACATGCTCGTCGAGCTGTTCGCCGACAACCTCACGCGCTTCCGGGACGGCCGGGAGCTGCGCAACGTGGTGGACCCCGAACGTGGGTACGTGAGCTCATCCGCAGGAAAGGTGTGACTGCCGTGACGACCGCAGACCTCAGCGCCACCGAGCTGCTGGCGGGCTACCGCAGCGGCGAGATCTCGCCGGTGCAGGCCACCCGCGACGCGCTGGACCGGATCGAGGCCCACGACGGCGCGGTGAACGCGTTCTGCCTGGTCGACGCCGACTCGGCGCTGTCGCAGGCGAAGGACTCCGAGGCGCGCTGGCAGGCCGGGGAGCCGGTCGGGCCGCTCGACGGCGTCCCCACCTCGATCAAGGACATGCTCCTGACCATCGGCTGGCCCACCCGCCGCGGCTCGACGACGACGTCGCCGGACGGGCCGTTCGAGGTCGACGGCCCGCCGGTGGCCAGGGTCCGCGCCGCGGGTGCGGTGCTGATCGGGAAGAACACCACGCCCGAGCTGGCGTGGAAGGGCGTGACCGACTCACCGCTGACCGGCGTCACCACCAACCCGTGGGACCCGACGAGGACGGCCGGCGGCTCGTCCGGGGGCTCGGCGTCGGCCGTCGGGCTGGGGATGGGCCCGCTGTCGCTGGGCACCGACGCCGGCGGCTCGGTCCGCATCCCGGCCGCGTTCACCGGCACCGTCGCGCACAAGCCGACCTACGGCCGGATCGCCCACTACCCCGGTTCGGCGTTCGGGACGCTCGCCCACGTCGGCCCGATGACCCGCACCGTCGACGACGCCGCGCTGCTGCACGACGTCGTCGCCCAGCCCGACACCCGCGACCCGTGGGTGTTCGACGTGCCCCGCGAGTCCGCCGTCGAGCGGCTCGCCGGGGGCGCGCAGGGCCTGCGGATCGCGTTCTCCCCCACCCTCGGGTTCGTCGACGTCGACCCGGAGGTGGCGGCGCTGGTCGCCGAGGCGGTCGCGGTGTTCGCCCGTGAGCTCGGCGCGACCGTCGAGAACGCCGACCCCGGTTTCGCCGACCCGATCGAGCCGTTCCACACGCTCTGGTTCGCCGCGGCCGCGAAGTCCCTGGAGCCGATCGGCGCCGAGGCCAGGAAGGCCATGGACCCGGCGCTGGTGGAGATCGCCGAGCAGGGCGCCGGGGTCTCGGCGCTGGACTACCTGGGCGCGATGGCCGTGCGCAACGAGCTGGGGACGCTGATGGGCGCCTTCCACTCCGAGTACGACCTGCTGCTCACCCCGACGCTGCCGATCACCGCGTTCGAGGGCGGCCGGGAGGTCCCCGAGGGCTGGCACGACCCACGCTGGACGTCGTGGACGCCGTTCACCTACCCGTTCAACATGACCCAGCAGCCCGCGACGTCGGTGCCGTGCGGCTTCACCTCCGCCGGGCTGCCGGTGGGGCTGCAGGTCGTCGGGCCGCGGCACGCCGACGCCACGGTGCTGGCCGCCGCGCACGCCTACCAGCAGGCGACGACCCACCACCTGCGCAGGCCCCCGCTGCTGGGCTGACCCCGTCCCGTACGACGCCGGCGCCGCACCCCGGGATCGGGTGCGGCGCCGGGGGCGTCGGAGCGGGTGGGCTCAGGTGGCGTCCCAGTCGACCGGGGGCTTCTCCCCCGAGGTGAGCGGGGGCTGCGGCTCCCGGACGGGCGGCGGGGTGCTCGCCGCGGCCGCGCCCCCGGCCGCCGCCGCGCCGCCGGCCGCCGCGGCGGTCCCGGCGCCGGGGGCGAAGCCGTTCGGCTTGACCGGGCCGGCGAACCCGTCGTCGGAGAACAGGCTGCGGGTGATCGCGGTGCGCGGGTTGAGCGAGCGCAGGCTGCGCAGGTCGTTGAGGGGCTGCTGGATCTGGTCGAACTCCGGGCCCAGCTCCTTCTTCAGGTGGTTCTGGGCGCCGCTCGCGAACTCCTTGACCTGGCGGACCGCGCGACCGACCCAGGCCGCGGCCTCGGGCAGCCGTTCCGGGCCCAGGATGAAGAGCCCCGCCACGACCAGGACGAGGATCTCCGGCATGCCGATGTTCTCGAACACAGCGCCAGCGTACGGGTACTAGCGCTGCCCGAGCGTGACGGTCACGGTGAGCGGTCGTCCCTGGCGGACGAGACCGACCGGGACCTGCTCGCCGGGGGCGTGTTCGCGGACGGCGACGACGAGCTCGTCGGCACTGGCGATGGGGCGTCCGGCGACGTCGACGACGACGTCGCCGTCGGCGATCCCGGCCGCGGCCGCCGGTCCCCCGGCGACGACGTTCTGCACCTGGGCGCCGTCGGTGGCGCCGTCGGTGACCGAGCGGGCGTTGACACCGAGGTCGGCGTGCGCCACGCGGCCGGTGCGGATGAGCTCCTCGGCGATGGCGCGGGCGTCGTCGATCGGGATGGCGAAGCCCAGGCCGATCGAGCCGCCCTGCGCCCCGGACTCGGCGCCGCCCGCGCTACGGATCGCGGTGTTGATGCCGACGACGGCGCCGGTCGCGTCCACCAGCGGGCCGCCGGAGTTGCCGGGGTTGATCGCGGCGTCGGTCTGCACGGCGTCGATCACCGCGTCGCCCGCACTGCCCTCGGGGTCGAGCCGCACCGGGCGGTCGACGGCCGACACGATCCCCGTCGTCACCGTGCCCGCCAGGCCGAACGGCGACCCGATCGCGATCACCGCGTCGCCGACGGCGAGCTCGCCGGAGCGGCCGATCGCGGCGACCGTCGGGTTCGCGACGGGCACCTTGACCACCGCGAGGTCGGTCATCGGGTCCGCGCCGACCACGGTGGCCGGGACGCGGGAGCCGTCGGAGAACAGGGCCTCGATGGTGCCCTGGCCCGGTCCGGTCGCCGGCGCGACGACGTGGTCGTTGGTGAGCACGTAGCCCGCGGGGTCGATCACGACGCCGGAACCGTTGCCCGCCTGGTTGCCGACGGTCACCTCCAGCGAGACGACCGCGGGCAGCACCCGCGAGGCGACCTCCGACACCGAGCCGGGCGGCCGTTCCCGGGCGGGCTCGGTCGCGCTCAGCACGGCTCCGGGGCTGGTCAGTGCGCTCGCCGCGGTGGCCGTCCAGTGCCCGATCAGGCCGCCCGCCGCACCGACGACGAGGGCGAGCACGCCGAGCAGCGCCAGCGCGCGCGGCTGTACCCGCCTGCCGAACAGGACCTCGCGGACGCTCAGCCGGGGGCCGTCGGGCCGGGGACCCCCACCGGGGCCGTCGCCGTCGCCGGGCGGAGGGGCGGCGACGACCGGCGTGCCCGGGTCGCGCCACGGGTCGCCGGTCGAGCCGCCGGGCCAGAACGGGTCCTGCTCGGCGCTCTGCTCACCACCGCGCAGCGCGTCGCCCGACGCACCGGGCGGACGCTGCAGACCACCGGCGGGGTCGCCGTCGGGTGTGCGGTCCGGGCGGCCGAACGCGCGGGCGACCGCGGCGGTCGGTGGGGGCACCGTCGGCAGCGATTCGTTCGACCCGAGGTGCGACGACGGCGGCGCGAACGAGCTGCCGACGCCGTCCGGGCGGCCGAAGGCGGCCTGCTCACCGGGGTCGGTCGCGGGACGGTCCAGCGGGCGGGGGCGCAGCCGCGGCGGGGCGGAGCCGTGGGCCTCCGGGTCGGCTGCGCCGTCCGGGCGGGTGCCGCGGTCGTCGCTCACCGGGTCACCCCGGAGCCCGGGGAGACTGCTCCCGACGATCGATCAGCCGGCACGGCGTCCACCCAGTACACCCGCACAGCCTGCCCGGCGGGCGGTGAAGTCGGTGTATCGGTGACGCGTCAGGGCGTCGGGGAGATGTCGGCGTCACCGGTCGGCGTGGCCGAGGTCGTCGGCGACAGCGGCGCACCGGTCGAGCCCACCGTGGTGGCGGCCGGGACGGCCGTCCGCCGCGACGAGGCGGGCACCGGGGTGGCCGCGAACCGGGCGACGGCCGCGGCACCCGGGCCGGGGACGACCGGCCCGGCCGGGGTGGCGGTCGTGGCGGCGGGCAGACCGAACGCGAGCGCGCCGAGCGCCAGCCCGGACACGGCGGCGCCGGTGCCCAGACGCACCCGACGCGACCGGCCGGCGCGACGGCCGTGGTCGCCCTCGACCGGCGCCGGGCGGAGCACCGACACGAGCTGACCGTCCGGGGTGAGCGACAGGCCCGCCGGCGGCGGGGGCAGCTCGGTGTCCTGCGGGATCGCGCGCAGCGTCGACATCAGCGACGGCGGCAGCGTGGGGGCGTCGGCACCGCGCAGCGCGGTACGGGCCCGCCGCTGCTCGGCGACCTCCACCGCGCAGTCGGGGCAACGCTCGAGGTGGCGGGTGGCGCGGTCGTGCGGACCGGCGGCCAGCTCGTCGTCCACGAAGGCGACGACCGCCTCGAGCGTCAGGTGGGTCGTCCCCCAGTCCGGGGGGACGACCTGGAAACGCCGTCGCTCGGTCACGGGACCAACTCTGCCACCGGACCGCGGTCGGATGCCACCGCCTGCTCCTCCACCGCGGCCGCGCGGTGCCGCTCCAGCGACGCCCGCAGCGCGGTCCGGCCCCGGTGGATGCGGCTGCGGACGGTGCCGAGCTTCACCCCGAGGGTGGCGCCGATCTCCTCGTAGGACAGGCCCTCGACGTCGCACAGGACAACGGCGACCCGGAAGTCCGGGGGCAGCTCGTCCAGCGCGGCCTGCAGGTGCGGGTCGAGGTGGTTGATCGCGAACACGGTCTCGGGTTCGGGGCCGCCGCCCGGGAGCCGGTCGGTGTCCTCGGGCAGGCCCTCCATCCGCAGCCGGGCGCGGCGGCGGACCATGTCGAGGAACAGGTTCGTGGTGATGCGGTGCAGCCAGCCCTCGAAGGTGCCCGGCTTGTAGGACGCCAGGGACCGGAACACCCGGATGAAGGTCTCCTGGGTGAGGTCCTCGGCGTCGTGCTGGTTGCCGGACAGGCGGTAGGCGAGTCGGTAGACGCGGTCGGCGTGCTCCCGGACGACCTCGTCCCAGGTGGGCGGGGTCCAGTCGGCACCCTCACCGGGGCGGGTACCGGCGGCGGCGTCCCGGAACGGGGCGTCGTCGGTTGCGCGAGGGGCGGACATCGGGGCGGGGCACCTCCGTGGAGTCGCGACCGTGTCGTGGTGTCGATCGGCCGCGAGGCTTCGTTCGTTGCACCACAGACTGCCCGCCACCCATGAGGAGGATGTGAAACCCGTCTGAGAGAAGTCTGTGAAACCGACGACGGATCATGCGGCGATAATCTTGCGCCATGAGCACACCCGCGGGGGCGGCCGCGTACGCCGAGGGCTACCTCGCCGAGGACGACGCGTGCGGCGAGGCCCGCGCACTGGGCACGGCGGCGGGCGCGCACCCCATCTCCGCGGCGGGCGGGGCGGCGCTGTCGGTGCTCGCCGCGACGGTCTCCGCGCGGGCCGTCGTCGAGATCGGGACCGGAGCCGGGGTGAGCGGGCTGTACCTGCTGCGCGGCATGGCCGGGGACGGGACGCTGACCACCATCGACGTCGACCCGGAGCTGCAGCGCTCGGCCCGGCGCACCTTCCTCGCCGCCGGGTACGGGCCCGGGCGCGCGCGGCTGATCAACGGGATGGCACTGGAGGTGCTGCCGCGGCTGACCGACGGCGGCTACGACCTCGTCGTCGCCGACGCCGTCCCCGCCGAGTACCCCGGCTACCTGGCCGAGGCGATCCGGCTGCTGCGGCCGGGCGGGGTGCTGGTGCTGGAGGGTGTGCTCGACGGCGGCCGGGTCGCCGAGCCCGGTGCCGCGCACGGCCCGGGTACGGCCGCACTGCGCGAGACCGCCGCGCTGGTCCGCGACGACGAGCGCCTGCTGTCGGCGCTGCTCCCGGTCGCGGACGGGATGCTCTGCGCCGTCCGCAGGTGAGCGGAGCGAACGCGGCACCGGCACCGGCAGGTGAGCGCTACTGTGCCGTGACGCCCTTGCCCAGGACGACGACGCCGCCGTTGGAGACGGTGTAGCGGCTGCGGTCGAGGTTCAGGTCGACGCCGATCAGGGCGCCGTCGGGGACCACGACGTTCTTGTCGAGGATCGCCCGGCGCACGACCGCGCCCCGGCCGATCCGGGCGCCCGGCAGCACGACCGAGTCCGAGACCTCCGCGCCGCCCGACACCGACACGTTCGGGCTGATGACCGACCGGCGCACGATCGCCCCGGAGATGATCGTGCCCGCGCCGACGATCGAGTCCTGCGCGATGCCGCCCTCGACGAACTTCGCCGGCGGCAGCGCGGGCACCGCGGTGCGGATGGGCCAGCGCTGGTTGTAGAGGTTGAAGATCGGGTGCACCGAGACGAGGTCGGTGTGCGCGTCGTAGTAGGCGTCGATGGTCCCGACGTCGCGCCAGTAGCCGGCGTCGCGCTCGGTGGCGCCGGGGACGACGTTGTCGGCGAAGTCGTAGACGTGCGCGTCACCCTTGGCGACGAGCGCCGGGATGATGTCCCCGCCCATGTCGTGGTCGGAGTCGGCGTTCGCCGCGTCGGCCTTCAGCGCGTCGAGCAGTGCCTCGGTGGTGAACACGTAGTTGCCCATCGAGGCGAAGGTCACCTCGGGATCGTCCGGCACGTGCGGCGGGTCGGACGGCTTCTCGAGGAACTCGGTGATGCGGCCGGTCTCGTCGGAGGCGATGCAGCCGAACGCCTTGGCCTCGGCCCGCGGCACCCGGATCCCCGCGACGGTGACGCCCGCGCCGGACTCGGCGTGCTGGGCGATCATCTGCGCCGGGTCCATCCGGTAGACGTGGTCGGCGCCGAACACGGCGATGTACTCGGGCTGGTCGTCGTAGACCAGGTTGAGGCTCTGGAAGATCGCGTCCGCCGAGCCGGTGTACCAGCGCCTGCCGAGCCGCTGCTGGGCCGGGACGGTGGTGATGTACTGGTCGAGCACCGACGACAGCCGCCACGTCGTCGAGATGTGCCGGTCCAGCGAGTGCGACTTGTACTGGGTCAGCACGCACAGCCGGTCCATCCCGCAGTTCACGAGGTTGGACAGCACGAAGTCGATGAGCCGGTAGTTGCCACCGAACGGGACGGCGGGCTTGGCACGGTCCGCGGTGAGCGGCCAGAGCCGCTTCCCCTCGCCACCGGCCAGCACGATGCCGAGAACCCTTCCGGGAAGACGTCCGGACGCGGTCGGTCGCATGGCGTGAACACTAGTGGGCGCCCGGTGGCGGGGCCATACGTCCGGGCCCGCCGGGCAGGGTCGGACCGGATCGGACGCAGCGATCGCCCGGCGGACTCCTCGCGCCGCGTCCGCCCGCCCCGGTAGCGTCCCGGCCCGTGCGCGTCGGCCTTCTCACCCGTGAATACCCGCCCGCCGTCTACGGCGGCGCCGGAGTCCACGTGGGACATCTCGTCCCCGCCCTGCGGGAGCTCGTCGACGTCGACGTGCACTGCTTCGCCGAACCGGGCAGCGACGCCCCGGCCGACGCGCGCGCACACTCCGCGCCGCCGCTGCCGGACGGGGCGAACGCGGCGCTGACCACGCTCGGGGTGGACCTGTCGATGGCCGCCGAGCTGGAGCGCTGCGACGTGCTGCACTCCCACACCTGGTACGCCAACATGGCGGGCCACATCGGCGGCCTGCTGCACGGGCGCCCGCACGTGGTCACGGCCCACTCGCTGGAGCCGCTGCGGCCGTGGAAGGCCGAGCAGCTCGGCGGCGGGTACCGGCTGTCGTCGTGGGTGGAGCGGACCGCCTACGAGGCGGCGGACGCCGTCATCGCGGTCTCCCACGGCATGCGCCGCGACGTGCTGAACGCCTACCCCGCGATCGACCCGGACCTGGTGCACGTGGTGCACAACGGCATCGACACGCAGTTCTACGCGCCCGACCCGGCCCGCGACGCGCTGCTGGCGCACGGCGTCGACCCGGACCGGCCGCTCGTGGTGTTCGTCGGCCGGATCACCCGGCAGAAGGGCCTCGGGCACCTGGTCGCGGCGGCGCACCGGTTCGACCCGTCGGCGCAGGTCGTGCTGTGCGCGGGCGCCCCGGACACGAAGGAGATCGCGGCCGAGACCGAGCGGGCGGTGGCGGAGCTGTCCGCCTCGCGCGACGGCGTCGTGTGGATCCAGCGGATGCTCGCCACCGCCGAGGTCCGCCAGCTGCTGTCGGCGGCGACGGTGTTCGTGTGCCCCTCGGTCTACGAGCCGCTGGGCATCGTGAACCTGGAGGCGATGGCCTGCGGTACGGCCGTGGTCGCCTCCGACGTCGGCGGGATCCCGGAGGTCGTCGACGACGGCGTGACCGGCCTCCTCGCGCACTACGACCCGGCCGACACCGCCGCGTTCGAGGCGGCACTGGCCGAGGCGGTCAACGCGCTGGTCGCGGACCCGCGACGGGCCGCGACGATGGGTGAGCGGGGCCGGGAGCGTGCGGTCGCCGAGTTCGCCTGGGCCGAGATGGCCCGGCGGACGCTGGAGGTCTACGAGTCGGTGGCCTGAGGCCCGTCACCGGGCCCCGGGTACGACGACGGCGGGACCGGTTCCCCGGTCCCGCCGCGTCGTGTCCGTTCCGTCGGCCGTCAGCCGACGGTCGACTTCAGCGCCTCACTGAGGTCGGTGGCCTCGTCCGGGGTCATCTCGACGACGAGACGCCCGCCACCCTCGAGCGGGACGCGCATCACGATGCCCCGGCCCTCCTTGGTGACTTCCATGGGCCCGTCGCCGGTGCGGGGCTTCATCGCGGCCATTCGTCCGTCCTCCGTCAACATCCACAACTGTCGTTCCCCGGTGCGCGCTCGGGGCACGCGCCGACCGTGGGACCACATTGTCCCCCATCACCGGCGCCGAGGTGCAACCGAGGCGATCACGGCTCGGCAGCGATACCCGCGGCGTTCACGCAGCGCAACGGCCCGGCGACGCTACGGCGACCCCGGTCCGGTCCCCCGCGGGCCCTCCGGGGCGGCCCCGGCACGCCAGCAGTACGCGACGTGGTCGTCGACCAGACCGGTCGCCTGCATGAGTGCGTAGCAGGTGGTGGGACCGACGAACCGGAAGCCGCGCTTCTTGAGCGCCTTCGACAGCGCCGTCGACGCGGGTGTGGAGCCGGGGACGTCGGACAGCCGTGCCGGGCGCGGGTGGTCGGCCGGGTCGGGTGCGTAGGAGGCGAGGAACGCGCCGAGGTCGTCGCCGGCGTCGAGGAGGTCGAGCACGGCGCGGGCGTTGGAGATCGTGGCCTCGATCTTCATCCGGTTGCGGACGATCCGGGCGTCGCCGAGGAGGCGGGCCACGTCGTCGTCGCCGAAGCGGGCGACCGTGTCCGGGTCGAAGCCGGCGAAGACCTCGCGGAACGCCGGGCGCTTGCGCAGTACGACGATCCAGGACAGCCCGGACTGGAACGCTTCCAGGCTCATGCGCTCGAACCAGGCCGCGGTGCCGTGGACGGGGCGGCCCCACTCGTCGTCGTGGTAGGCGACGTAGTCCGGTGCTGAGAGCGCCCAGTCGCAGCGGGGGCGGTCGTCGTGGGCCGAGGGGCCGGGCGATGTCACCGGCCGGCCCGGTAGCGGTCCTCGGTCCGCTCGGCCATCCCGCGCAGCGAGTGCGCGACCCCGGCCCGGAACGCGGGGCGCACCAGCGGCCAGCCGAACCGGCCGAGCGCGCCGAGCGGCAGGTCGAGCAGCTCGGTCCACAGGAACCGCGACCGCGCCGGGCCCAGCTCCACGACGACGAACACGCCGTCGCCGCGGATCACGGTGCCGGTGTGGGTGACGACGATCCGCCGCTCCCCCGGCGCACCGGCGGGTGGTTCGGTCCACTCGGTGACCCGCATCGTGTCGGCGACGCCGAGCGGCCCGACCCCGGTGACCGCGCGCAGCTCGGTGCCGACCGAGCGGCCGTCGCCCGCGGTGATCTCGACGGTCGTGCCGAGCATCCAGTCCGACTGGCCCTCGAGGTCGGAGACGACCTCCCACAGGACGTCGGCGGGCACGTTGACGTCGACCGGGACCGTCAGCTCCACCCGGCCGCCACCGGCCGGCCGCACGCCCGGGGTGCGGTCGCCGACCCCGCCGTCGCGGCCGTCCCCGCTCCTGCCTGCGGTACCGCCGTCACCACTGCCGTCGTTGCTCGTCACCCGGGTCCTCCTCGGCGCGCATCCGCGCGATCGTCGCCTCCAACCGGGCCACCCGGTCGGCCAGCTCGTGCCGGTCGGTCCGGACCCGGTCCAGCTCGCCGGCCAGCCGGTCGAGTGCCCAGTCCACCTCAGCCATCCGGTATCCGCGCAGCACCTGCTGGAAACGCAGGTCACGGACGTCGGTTCCGGAGACCTCGCGGGCGGGCAGCCGGGTGGGTGTCGCGTCCGGGGCGAGCGGGGCGAGCTCCTCCCCGCGGCCGAAGACCGCGGCCGCCAACACGAACACCAGCGCGGCGACGCCGGCCAGGACGATCACGTACGCGAGGGCGGTCCCCATGCCGCCATCTCATCACGCCGGTCCGACGACGGGTCTCACCCCACGCGGGCGGCGGGTGCGACCACCGGCTCGGCGGACCCCCCGTCGCGCACCCGGCCTGGTGGGGGCCGGTCCACCTGGCGCAACGGACGGGTCTCGGTGCGCCATCCCGTCTCCGTACCGTGGCCGGGGAGGGCGTCGTCGGGGAGGAACGCGGTGAGTCCGGCGCCGGAGTCCTCGACCCCGCAGCGGGCCAGGGCCGTGGCGAGGACCTCGCGGGAGGTGCGGCCGAGCTCGTGCAGCGGGCGGTTGCGGTGCCGGCGCACGCCGAGGTCGGCCTGCGCGATGGCCGCGGTCCCGCCGACGACGGTGTCGGCGTCGGTGTCGAGCAGCAGGCCGATGTCGACGCCGTAGCCGGTCGCGAACGGGAGCCGGTCGAGCAGCTCGCGGGTGGCGGCGTACTCGCCCCCGATGGGCTGGCGGACGTGCCGCAGCCCGGGGCGGAGCGCGGCGAGCAGGGGGCGGGCGAGCAGCTCGGTGACGCGGCCGCCCTCGTGCCCGCTCGCCTCGTCGGGGCCGCAGGCACCACCGGGGCCGCCGGGGCCGGTGAGCGGACGCCGGTGGTAGCCCTTGACCAGCGCGGTCCCGGGCCGGGTGAGCAGCGGCGCGAGGAGCCGTTCGACGAGCTCGGGGTGCGGGTCGACGAGGTCGGCGTCGACGAAGCAGACCAGGTCGGCCGGGCGCGGCCCGTTCCCCAGGGCGACGACGGCGCGCCACATCGCCTCGCCCTTGCCCGGCAGCACGTGGACGCCGGGCACCGCCCGCTCGCGGCCGAGCACCCGTGCCCCGGCCGCCGCGGCGTACTCCGCGGTGCGGTCGGTGCTCCCGGAGTCGAGGACGACGAGGTCGTCGACCAGCGGGGACGGGCCCTCGCACAGCCGGGTCAGCCCGGCGACGAGCGCACCGACCGTCGCCTCCTCGTCCAGGGCGGGCAGGACGACGGCGATGCGACGGCCGTCCTTGCGGGCGGCGAGCCGGGCGGAGAGGGTCACGGGCTCAGGTGAGCGGACGGGCGCACTCGTCGAGCGCCGCGTCGGCCAGCCCGGCGGGGTCGGCCGGAGCGGAGTCGCCGCCGCGGACCTGCCGCAGCCGCTCGATCGGGGCCCGTGAGGCGAACCCGCGGTCGGCGAGGCCGGCGACCCAGTCGACGAGGCCGTCCCAGTGGCCGTCGGGGTCGAGCAGCACGACCGGCTTGCCGTGCAGGCCGAGCGACCCGGCGGTCCAGACCTCGAAGAGCTCCTCACAGGTCCCGATGCCGCCGGGCAGCGCGAGGAACGCGTCGGCACGATCCTCCATCTGCTGCTTGCGCTCGCGCATGCTCTCGACGACGAGCAGCTCGTCGCTGTCGTGGTCGGCCCACTCGCGCTCGACCATGGACCGCGGGATGACCCCGACGGTGCGGCCGCCTGCCTCCCGGGCGCCGGCCGCGACCGCACCCATCATCGACTTGCGGCCCCCGCCGGACACGAGCGTCCAGCCGCGGGCGGCGACGGCACGGCCGACCTCCCGGGCGAGGTCGAGGTAGTGCGGGGCGACGCCGTCGGAGCTGGCGCAGTAGACGCAGACGGCGAACCCGGGCTCCGGACCGGCCATCAGTGCGTCTCCTCCCAGGCGTGGTAGGCCTCGTTGACCACGTCGACGGCGTCGTCGATGTCGTCGGTGACGTGCAGCAGGTCGAGGTCCTTCTCGCTGATCTTGCCGTCGGTGAGGACGGTCTTGGCGATCCAGTCGTAGAGGCCGCCCCAGTAGTCGCTGCCGAGCAGGACGACCGGGAACTTCGTGACCTTCTTGGTCTGCACGAGGACGAGCGCCTCGAACAGCTCGTCGAGCGTGCCGAACCCGCCGGGCAGGCAGACGAACGCCTGCGAGTACTTCACGAACATCGTCTTGCGGGCGAAGAAGTAGCGGAAGTTGATCCCGAGGTCGACCCACGGGTTCAGGCCCTGCTCGAACGGCAGCTCGATGCCGAGCCCGACCGAGAGCCCGCCCGCCTCGGAGGCACCGCGGTTCGCGGCCTCCATCGCGCCCGGGCCGCCCCCGGTGATGACGGCGAACCCGGCTCCGGCGAGCCGCGCCCCGAGCTCGCGGCCCAGCTCGTACTCCGGGGAGCCGGCCTGCGTGCGGGCCGAGCCGAACACGGTCGCCGCGCGCGGGAGTTCGGCGAGCATCCCGAACCCCTCGACGAACTCGGCCTGGATCCGGAGCACCCGCCACGGGTCGGTGTGCACCCAGTCGGCCGGGCCCCGGGAGTCGAGCAGCCGCTGGTCGGTGGTGGTCGGCTCGATGCTGCGTTCGCCGCGCAGCACCACCGGGCCACGCTGCTTCTCGGGCTGCTTCTCGTGCAGCGTCCGGGGATCGGCGTTCTCGTCGGCCATGGCGATCACGGTATTCGGGCGGCGACGACCCGCCCCCGCCGGTGGGGTCGTCGGCGCTGTCGTCGGCGCTGTCGTCGGCGCGGGCCCGGCCGGCCGGCTCCGGTCAGGCGGGGTGGCCCGCGAGGTAGCGGCGCAGCACCTCGGTGCAGGCGGTGATCGCGTCCTCGGCGACGTGCTCTTCGCGGGTGTGGGCGAGGTTCGGGTCGCCGGGCCCGTAGTTCACCGCCGGGATGCCCAGCGCGGCGAAGCGGGAGACGTCGGTCCAGCCGTACTTCGCCCGCGGCACGGCCCCGGTCGCGGCGACGAACTCCGCGGCCGCCGTCGCGGACAGGCCCGGCAGCGCACCCGGCGAGAGGTCGGTGACGACGAGCGGGAACCCGTCGAACACCTCTCGGACGTGCTCGACGGCCTGCTCGGCGGACCGGTCCGGGGCGAACCGGAAGTTCACGGTGACGACGCACTCGTCCGGGACGACGTTGCCCGCGACCCCGCCGCCGATCCGCACGGCCTGCAGACCCTCGCGGTACTCGCAGCCGTCGATGTCCACCCACCGCGGCCGGTACGCCGCCAGCCGCGAGAGGATCTCCCCGGCCCGGTGGATCGCGTTGTCCCCCAGCCACGACCGCGCCGAGTGCGAGCGTCGTCCCGCGGTCCGCAGCTCGACGCGGAGGGTGCCCTGGCAGCCGGCCTCGAGGGTGCCGTCGGTGGGCTCGCCGAGGATCGCGAGGTCGGCGTCGAGCCAGTCCCGGTGCTCGCGCTCGATGCGGCCGAGCCCGTTGCGCTCCGCCTCGATCTCCTCGCAGTCGTAGAACACCAGGGTGAGGTCGTGCCTCGGCTCGGGCAGCGTGGCCGCGAGATGCGCGAAGACGGCATCGCCGGACTTCATGTCCGAGGTGCCGCAGCCGTGCACGATCCCGTCGGCGCGGCGCGACGGCACGTTGTCCGCGATCGGCACGGTGTCGATGTGCCCGGCCAGCAGCACGCGGTGCGGACGCCCCAGATCGGTGCGCGCGAGCACCGCGTCACCGGACCGCAGCACCTCCAGGTGCGGTGCCTGGGTCCGCAGCGCGGCCTCGAGCGCGTCGGCGAGGCGCCGCTCGTCCCCGGACACACTGGCGATGTCGACCATCGCGGCGGTCAGGGTCACCGGGTCGGACGTGAGGTCCAGCGCGGGCAGCGTCGTCGTCACCGGCCCGACGCTACCGACCCGCCCGGGCGCCCCTCCTCCGCGACCCGGCCGCGCGGGCACTCCGGACCGACCGCCGCGGCGCCGGATCGACGCCCCCGGCCCGTGCCGCGTCGCCGGGGGGGCTCCCTGGTCGTGGCTTTGCTCTGCTCACCAATACGCAGCACGGGCCCACGGGCGCCTCTCGCGCCCCTCCCGTCGCCCCCGGATCGGGGCAGGGTCGGGGCGTGAACGGTCTCCGTTCGCCTTCTGGGGGCGCCCCCGGACCTGCCCGCTGCGTATCGGTGAGCAGAGCAAAGCGACGCACGGACGGCCACCTCCGGGCGACCGATCCGGCCGCGGCCCGCCGCGTCGATCATCGCCGGCACCGGCGACGGCCCGGCTGTCCACAAGTGCGCGAGTTGTCCACAGGTTCGCAGGTCACCGGCGCATTCCGGGCTCGCGGAGGCAGGGTCGGTGCATGGACATCATCGAGGGCGACCGGCTGCCCGCGGAGCCGCCGCCGGCCCCGGTCGACGTCGTCGTCCCGGATCTGTCCGGCCTGGTCCGGCGGGTGCGGCGCAGCGCTGACCTATCGCAGCGGGAGCTCGCGGAGCGGACGGGGCTGGCGCCGTCGACGATCGCCCGGATCGAGAGCCGGTCGCTCGCGCCGGCGCTGGACACGCTGGCCGCGATCCTGTCGGTCGCGGGGCTGCGGCTGGTCGTCGTCGACGCGGAGAACCGGCGGGTGCCACCGATGGAGGACCCGCCGGGTGACCTGCGGGACGGGGCGGGGCGCAGGTTCCCGTCACATCTGGACGTGATCCTCGACCCGCTGCCCGGCGAGTGGTGGGGCGACCGGTACGGCTGCGCACGACCGCCGGAGACGTTCCACCGGGATCGGCCGCTGCGCGACGCGATGCGGCGGCGCAGCGTGTGGGAGGTGCGGGTCGCGCAGTTCCGCACCGTGCCGCCACCGCCGACCATCGAGCACTGGATGATGATGCAGGCCCGGTGCCGGGCGTGCGGGCGGCTGCCCGACCCGCCACCGCCGCCGTTCGCGCCGACCGCGGTGCTCCGCTACCTGCAGGCCGCGGCCCTCCTGCTCTCGGCACGGGCAGCCGATCATGAGGACGTGTCCCGGCGCACCCACCGCGGCGTGCCGTGGGCGACGGCGGGCCGGTAGGTTCGGGGCCCGTGAGCACCGAGTACCGCCGCGAAGGCGCTTCCGGAACCGGCCTGGCCACGGTCACGACCGACGGCACCGTCCTCGACGTCTGGTACCCGGCGCCGGTGCTGGCCGGGGGCTCGTCCGACGACGCCGTCGACCTGGCGCACCTCGTCGGGACCGACGAGCTGCGTGGAGTCCGCACCGAGATCGTGCGCACCGAGATCGCCTCGCTGGCCGACGCGCCCGCCGATGCCGCCGACGTCTACCTGCGGCTGCACCTGCTCAGCCACCGCCTCGTCCAGCCACACCAGGTGAACCTCGAGGGCCAGTTCGGGCTGCTCACCAACGTCGTCTGGACCAACCACGGCCCGTGCCCGGTGCCCGGGTTCGAGCTCACCCGGGCGACGCTGCGCGGCCGCGGCCCGGTGATCGTCACCCATGTCGACAAGTTCCCGCGGATGGTCGACTACGTGATCCCCGCCGGCGTCCGCATCGGTGACGCCGACCGCGTCCGGCTCGGCGCACACCTCGCCGAGGGCACGACCGTCATGCACGAGGGCTTCGTCAACTTCAACGCCGGCACTCTCGGCGCGTCGATGGTCGAGGGCCGGATCTCCGCCGGTGTCGTCGTCGGGGACGGCTCGGACGTCGGCGGCGGTGCCTCGATCATGGGGACGCTGTCCGGTGGCGGCAAGGAGGTCATCTCGATCGGCCGCCGCTGTCTGCTCGGCGCGAACGCGGGCCTGGGCATCTCCCTCGGCGACGACTGCGTGGTCGAGGCCGGTCTCTACCTCACGGCGGGCACCAAGGTCACGCTGCCCGACGGCAGCACCACCGCGGCGCGCGAGCTGTCCGGTCAGAACGGGCTGCTGCTGCGCCGCAACTCGGTGTCCGGCGCGGTCGAGGCGCTGGCCCGTACCGGCGACGGCATCGCCCTCAACGCAGCGCTGCACGCCAACTGACGGCCCGGCAGCGGTTCGCGGCGGAACGACCCACAGAAGCAGGACGGCAGGGACATGGTGGGTATGGACGGGGCTGCACAGCCTCCGGGGAACCTCTACGGCGCCGCGGACCTCGGTGAGCCGCTGACCGCGGGACCGCAGGACCCGCCGGTGGCGCACGTCCGCGCGCTGCTGGACAAGCGGCTGCGCGCGATGCTGCGGCACGAGCCCGGTGTGCGCGACGGATCCGAGATCGAGGACCTGCACCAGATGCGGGTCTCCGTGCGGCGGATGCGGGCGGCGCTCAAGGCTGCCCGCCCCCTGCTCGAGCACACCTGGGCGGACCTGCTGCGCGCCGAGCTCGGCCGGCTCGGCCGGGCGCTCGGCCCGGTGCGCGACCTCGACGTGATGATCGCCCGCCTCCGCGGTGAGGTGGCCACGCTGCCGTCGGCCGAACTGGCCGCCGGTGAGCGACTGATCGCGGTGCTGGAGGCCGAGCGGGTCGGTGCGCGGGCCGAGATGCTCGACGAGCTCGACTCCGACCGGCACGCGGCACTGCGTCGCTCGCTGGTCGAGGCCGTCTCCGCTCCGCTGCCGGAGCCGCCGGACGAGGTCGCCCGCCCCGAACTGATCGAGCTGGTCCGGGCCGAGACCCGCAAGCTCGTCAAGGCGGTGCGCCGGGCCGGGCCGAACCCGCCGGACATGACCCTGCACGACCTGCGGATCCGCACCAAGCGGCTGCGCTACACCGGTGAACTCGTCGAACCGGCGATGCGCGACGCGGACGGGTCCCGCACCGACGACGCCCGTCAGGTCCGCCGGATGTTGAAGGCCGCCGCCGGACTGCAGGAGGTCCTGGGGGACCACCAGGACGCCTGCGTCGCCGAGCACCGCATCCGCGCCCTGCTCGACGAGCTGGGCCCCGGCCCCGACGCCCACGAGGTCTTCGTCGGCGGCCGGTTGGTCGAGCGGGAGCGGGCCCGTGCCGAGGCGCTGCGCGAGCAGTGGTGGGCCGCGTGGGAACGTCTGGCCGAGCAGGCCGAGGCGCTCTGAGACGGCGCCCGCTCAGCGCGGACGGTCCCCGATCCTGACCACCGCGCCGCCCTGCAGCGCGGCGCCGATCAGAAGCAACGCGATCGCGGCCGGGAACCCGGCGGAGTCGATGACCAGGCCCATCACCAGCGGTCCCACCCCGGCGGAGAGGTAGCCGATACCGAGGCCGAAGCCGCTGACGGCGGCGCTGCGGGCAGGGGTCGGCGTCCGCCAGGCGATCACGGTCAGTCCCAGCGGGAACCCGGCGCCGACCCCGATCCCGATCAGGATCGCCCACAGCCACGGCAGTGGCGTCCCTTGCGCGGGGGCGAGCAGCACCCCCAGCGTCCCGGCGGCCGAGCTGAGTACGGACAACGCCGCCCAGAACCGCCACCGGCGTCGTCGCTCGGCCGCGGCCGGGGACAGCAGCGCCGACGGGATCTGAGCAATGCTCCACACGGCGAGGAGGAGCCCGGCCCCCTGGGGCGACCAGCCCTGCGACTCGTAGAACGGCGACAGCCAGGTCAGCCAGCCGTAGAAGATCGTCGACGTCCCGGCCAGGTAGCAGGCGACACGGCGGGCGAACGGGTCGTGCCGGACCCGGACCTCCTCGGCGAGCGAGGGGCCGTCGCCGGTCGCCTCCGGGGCGCCCACGGGCTCCCGCCGGGCGAGACCGATCCGGCTCGCGACCGGGATCCACACCGCGACGGCGAACACCGCGGGCACCGCCCACACCGCGAGCGACCACGACCAGCCGCCGAGCGCGACGGCCAGCGGCACGGCGACCGCGGACGCGACCGTCGCACCGATCATCATCGAGACGACATAGGCACCGGTCACCGCACCCGCACGCTCGGCCAGATGCTCCTTGACGACCCCGGTGAGCAGCACCCCGGACACCCCGATGCCGAGCCCGACCAGCACCGAGCCACCGACCAGCGCGGGCAGCGCCATCACCGACCGCAGCAGACTGCCCACCGCGATCGTCGCCACGGCGACGCCGAGCAGCCGCTCACGGCCGACCCGGACGGCGACGGCGGCGGCGCCGAACGAGCCCACCGACATCATCAACACCGCGCCGGCCTGCACCAGACCGGCCGCGCCCGCCCCGATCCCGAGGTCGGCCCGCGCGGTCTCCAGCAGCGGCGGGTACCCGGCGAGCCCGGCCCGCAGGTTGACCGCGAGCGCCAGCACCCCGAGCAGGACCAGGGCGGGCCGGACGACCGGCCGGGACCGGGCCACGGGGGCGCCAGGCCCGGCGCCCCCGGGTAGGTTCCGACCACCGGGACGCGGTGCCTGCATTCGACGGCTCCTTCGCCTGCCGGCTCGCTGCACCGGCCTCGTCGCTACCGGGCCGATCCTCTCCCGGGTCCTTGCCTATCGCAACGACAGCCGGGGTCAGGCCGCGCCGAGCCGCTCGACCGCGGCGTCGATCCGCTCGTCCGGCGCGGTCAGCCCGACCCGGACGTGCTGGGCACCGGCGGGTCCGTAGAACTCACCGGGTGCGACGAGGATCCCCAGGCCGGCGAGCCGGTCCACGGTCTCGCGGCACGGCTCGTCCGCGCTCGCCCACAGGTAGAGCCCGGCCTGCGAGTGCTCGACCGTCAGCCCGGCCTTCTCCAGCCCGGCCCGCAGGCGGGTGCGACGGGCGTCGTAGCGGGCGGCCTGCTCGGCGACGTGCGCGTCGTCGGAGACGGCCGCCTCCAGCGCGGCCTGCACCGGACGCGGCACGATCATGCCCGCGTGCTTGCGCACCTCGAGCAGCCCCGACACCAGCGCCGGGTCCCCCGCGACGAACCCGGCGCGGTACCCGGCGAGGTTCGACACCTTCGACAGCGAGTGGACGGCCAGCAGCCCGGTGGTGTCGCCGTCGCAGACGTCGGGGTGCAGCACCGACCGCGGGGCCGGGTCGGCGTCGCCGGGCAGTCCGAGGTAGCACTCGTCCGAGGCGACGACCGCGCCCCGCTCCCGTGCCCAGGTCACGACCTTGCGCAGGTGCTCGACCGGCAGGACCCGGCCGGTGGGGTTCGACGGCGAGTTCAGCCACACCAGCCGGACCCGGGCCGGACCCGCGGCGGTGAGGCCGTCGGAACGGACGTGCCCGGCCCCCGCCAGCCGCGCCCCGACCTCGTAGGTCGGGTACGCGAGCTCCGGGATGACGACGGTGTCGCCCGCACCGAGGCCCAGCAGCGTCGGCAGCCACGCGACCAGCTCCTTGGAGCCGATCGTGGGCACCACCGCGGCCGGGTCGACCCCGGACACGCCGAAGCGCCGCTGCAGCGAGGCGACGACCGCCTCGCGCAGCGACGCCGGGCCGTGGGTCGTCGGGTAGCCGGGCTCGGCGGCGGCCGGCCCGGCCACCGCGTCGCGCAGCACCCCGGGGACCGGGTCCACCGGGGTGCCGACGGACAGGTCGACGATGCCGTCCGGGTGCGCCGCCGCGCGCTCACGCGCACCGGTCAGCGAGTCCCAGGGGAAGTCGGGGAGGTCGAGCCTGCTCACTCGTCGTGTTCCTGCGGGGGCAGGCTCTTCGCCGGCTCCACGTCACGGTCGACCTTGCCGAGCTTCGAGGCGCCGCCGGGCGAGCCCAGCTCGTCGAAGAAGTCCACATTGGCCTTGGTGTAGGCGGCCCACTGGTCGGGGACGTCGTCCTCGTAGTAGATGGCCTCGACGGGGCAGACCGGCTCGCAGGCCCCGCAGTCGACGCACTCGTCGGGGTGGATGTAGAGCATCCGTCCACCCTCGTAGATGCAGTCCACCGGGCATTCCTCGATACACGCCTTGTCGAGCAGGTCGACGCAGGGTTCGGCGATCACGTAGGTCACTTCGGTGGTCCTCCACTCGGAGCAGCGGGCACCCGGAGATCATGTGGTGGCGGGGCGCCCGGTCAAACTGGGACGCCCGCAGGTTAACCCGCGCCCCCCGGCGGGGCAGGAGTGAGGTGGTCGGCTTCATGCTCGACGAGCTGGCAGGACGGCGGGTGGCCCTGCGCCACCGCATCGCGCCGGAGGGCGCACCGGGCCCCGGACTGACCGACGCGGTCGGTGAGCTGGAGCCCGACGGGCCCGACGCCGTCGTCGTGCACACCCGGTCGGGCCCGGTCCGGGTGCGGCGCGACGCCGTCGTCGCCGTCCGGGAGGTGCCGCCCGCCCCGGCCCGGCGGGCGTCCCGTGCGGCGGTGGACCGGCTGGAACGCGTTCGGGCGGCGGCCTGGCCGGCGCCGGTCGCCGAGGAGCTGGGCAGCTGGCTGCTGCGCGCGGCCGGCGGCTGGACGCGCCGGGCGAACTCCGCGCTCGCGCTCGGCGACCCGGGGATGCCGGTCGAACGAGCCCTGGAACGCGTGCGGGAGTTCGCCGGGCGGCACGACATCGCCCCGACGGTGCAGGCCCCGGTGGACGCGCCCTGGTCGAACCGGGTGGCCGAGGCGGGCTGGGTACGGGCCGAGGACCCCGGGACCTGCACCGTGCTCGTCACCCGCGCCGCGTCCGACGGCCCGGCGCCGCAGTGGCCCGCGACGCCCGGACCGGACTGGTGGGCCGCGCAGGGCGAGCCGGAGCCCGGGCCCGGCGCGCCCGCGTGGGCGGTGCTGACCGGGGTGCTGCGTCCCGGTGAGCAGAGCGGAGCGACGGGCACGGACCGCGTCGAGGTCGGGTTCGGCACGCTCGCCGACGCCGCCGGGACGCCGCTCGCGTCGGTGCGGGCCGCCGTCGTCGACTCCCACGTCTACGTGTCACGGCTGTGGGTCGTCCCGGCCGCGCGGCGCGGCGGTCTCGCGGCCCGGCTCACAGGACAGGCGCTGTCCTGGGGCGCGGCGCACGGGGCGCGGCACGGGATGCTCGACGTCGCCGACGACAACACCGCCGCGCTCGCCCTCTACCGCGCCACCGGCTGGACCGACCACCACCGCTACCACTACCTGGTCCCCCCGGATCCGGCCTGACCGGAGGGTCAGGGGCTCAGGCGAACCCGCGGCGGAGCAGCCAGGCGCGGGCCTGCTTGGCGGCGCGCTTGAGCCCCGACCACTCCCCCAGGTACTTCCCGACGACGCCGACGACCGGCAGCAGCCCGAGCCACTGGTGGTAGAAGCGGCCGTGCGGACGCTTGCCGAGCTCGTCCTCGACGCCCCACAGGGCCCGCCCGAGACGCCACACGGCGCTGCCTACGCGCTTGAGCGTGGCCCGCTTGCCGTCGCCGGCGAGATCACCGGTGAGCTCCTCGGCGCGGGCGTCGGCATCGGCGTCCTCGGCCGCGGTGAGCTCCCGGGCGGCGAGGTCGAGCTCACGCTGGAACAGCACCGACGCCAGCAGCTCGACGAGCCGGTCCTCCGAGCGGACGCCGTGCTCGCCCGCGATCGCGACGAGCAGCAGCCCCTCGCCCGCCGCGCCGACGGCGTCGGACACCGGCAGGGTGCGGGCCAGTGCCCCGCCCAGACCCGGGATCGCGGCGATCAGCGTGGTGAACCGGCCGACCCGGTAGACCCACCAGTCGGTGCGGGCGGGGACGTCCATCGCCGCCCAGGCCGAGGTGCCGGGGACCTTCACCGACGCCAGCGCGTCGAGGATCTTGTCGGCGAGCGAGCGTTCCTCGTCGGTCGCGTCCTCCGGACGGTCCGAGCCGGGCGTCACCCGGGCCCGCAGGCCGAACGGGTCGGACTCGCGCAGCCCCTCGAGCACCGGCCGGGTGGCCCGCACGAACGGGCGCAGGACCCGCACCAGGTCGTCGTCGGAGATCGTCATCGGGTCACCCTCCGGTCGTTGCGGCCGGCCGCCAGCCGGTCGAGCGCCCTGCGGAACGACACGACGCCGGTCACGGCGCCGGCGACGAGCAGCAGCAGCGACTCCCAGTTCACCGGGAGCAGGAGATCCCCGCCCGGGCCGAAGAAGCCGAGCACGAGCACCGCCGCGAACCACACGACCAGCGGGGCCGCCGCACCCGCCGGGGTCGGGAGGATCTCGGTGGCCGTGGTGTGGATCAGCCACGGCAGCGAGACGACCACGATCACCGTGCCCAGCGGCACCGGGACCGGCCCGATGTAGAGCATCTGGAACATCAGCTCGAAGGCCACCAGCAGCAGCGAGATCACCAGCAGCACCAGCGCGAGCGGGAGCCTCGTCACGTCGCTCACCCGTCGACCCCCTCGAACAGATCCGTCTCCGTCGTGCCGGGCGGCGCGCCGGCGAGCACGTACTCCTCGACCCCCAGCAGCGGCTGGACGATGCCGTTGCTCATCGCGAACGCGACCCAGCCGTCGCCGCCGCGGACGTCGATCTGGGTGGCGTGCGCCCGCATCGCCGCGACCCGCTCGTCGTCGTGGGCGTCGACGTCGACCCGGGTGGTGACGGCGGCGGCGTCGTGGCCAGGGTGCTCGTCGGGCTCCGGCCAGCGCAGCCCGGTGCGGTCCGGGTCCCCGCCGAGCGCGGAGAGCAGCTCGGTGAGCCCGTCGTCGAGCAGCGCGCTCGACCGCACCGCGAAGTACAGCTTGGCGACGACGTCCGGGCGCGCCCCCGCCGCGGCGACGACCAGCTCGTGCGCCCGGACGTGGTCGGGATGGCCGTAGCTGCCGTCGGAGGCGTAGGAGACCAGCACCTGCGGGCGGACCTCGTCGATGATCTCCAGCAGCTGGGCGAGCTGGGTGCCGAACGGTTCCGGGGCGGCGAACGCCCGCGGGTGCAGCTCCGGCGGGAGCGCGGCGCGGGTGCCGTGCCCGGCCAGCACCATGCCGGAGTCGCGCCAGCGCCCGGGGCCGCCGAGCCAGCGGTGCCGGGGCCCGCCGAGGGCGGCCAGCGCGGCGTCGAGCTCGCGGATGCGGTAGCCGCCGAGCTGGTCACCGCGGTCCGGGGCGAGCTCGGCCAGCTCCGGACCGATCACCTCGCCCTCCTCACCGAGGGTGCAGGTCACCACTGTGACCTCGCAGTCGGGGTCGGCGGTGTAGCGGGCGATGGTCCCGCCGGTGGTCAGGGTCTCGTCGTCCGGGTGGGCGTGGACGAGCAGGAGGCGACGAGCAGGCACGCCGGGAGCCTACGGGGCGATGATCGACCCCGCTGCGGCGTGGGGGACGACGGGCAGCGGGAACTCCGCCGCCTCCCCCGTCGCCGGGGGGAACGTGATCGTCGCGCCGGTCAGCGGCACCGTCGGGACCGCGGTCCCGGCCAGCCCCGCGGGTTCGACGCCGTCGCGGACCAGCAGGTCGCCCAGGGCCGCGATCATCGCGCCGTTGTCGGTGCACAGCCGGGGCACGGGCACCCGCAGGGTGATCCCGGCGCCCGCGCAGGCGCGCTCCATCTCGGTGCGCAGCACCCGGTTCGCCGCGACCCCGCCGACCATGAGCAGGGTGTCCGCGCCGCGCTCGGCACACGCCCGCAGGGCCTTGCGGACCAGCACGTCGACGACGGCCATCTGGAACGACGCGGCGACGTCCGGGACCGGGACGGCGCGGCCCGCGTCCTGGGCGGCCTCGACGTGCCGGGCCACGGCGGTCTTGAGCCCGGAGAAGGAGAAGCCGAACGCGGCGTCGCGCGGACCGGTCATCGGGCGCGGGAACGCGATCGCGGCCGGGTCGCCGTCGAGTGCGGCCCTCGAGACCGACGGGCCGCCCGGGTACGGCAGGCCCAGCAGCCGGGCGACCTTGTCGAAGGCCTCCCCCGCCGCGTCGTCGACGGTGTCGCCGAGGTGCTCGACGGGGTCGCGGGCCAGGTCGCCCAGCGCCAGCAGCGAGGTGTGCCCGCCGGAGACGATCAGGCAGACGCAGCGGTCGGGCAGCGGCCCGTGCTCCAGGACGTCGACGGCGGCGTGCCCGGCCAGGTGGTGCACCCCGTAGAGCGGCACGTCCAGCGCCGCCGCGTACGCCTTGGCCGCCGCGACGCCCACGTGCAGCGCGGGCGACAGTCCCGGCCCCGCGGTGACGGCGACGGCGTCGACGTCGGACAGCGACACCCCGGCCGCCTCGACGGCCGCGCGCACCATCGGCGTCACCGCGCTCACGTGGGCGCGGGCCGCGACCTCCGGGACGACACCGCCGAAACGGGCGTGCTCGTCCGCCGACGACGCCAGCCCCTCGCCGAGCAGCACCCCGTCCCGGACGAGACCGGCACCGGTCTCGTCGCACGACGTCTCGATCCCCAGAACCAGCGACACGCCACCCAGTTTCGCACCGGGTGGCGTGTCGTGGCCGTGGGGTCCGACTACAGCAGCGAGCGGACCTCGGCGAAGTGACAGGCGACCGGATGCCCGGCCCCGCGGTCGACCAGCTCGGGCTCGCTGTCGGTGCACCGTGCCTGCTCCGACTCCGACAGCTCCATGGCGAACTTCGGGCAGCGCGTCCGGAACCGGCACCCCGACGGCGGGTTCGCCGGGCTCGGCAGGTCCCCGACGACCGTGATCCGCTCGCGGGCCCGCTCCCGCCGCGGGTCCGGCAGAGGGATCGCCGAGATCAGCGCGTGCGTGTACGGGTGCCCCGGCGCGTCGAACAGCTCGGAGGCGGGGCCGGTCTCGACGATCTTGCCCAGGTACATCACCGCGATCCGTCCGGCGATGTGGCGGACCACGGACAGGTCGTGGGAGACGAACAGGTAGGACAGCCCGCGCTCGGCCTGCAGCTCCTGCAGCAGGTTGAGGACACCGGCCTGGATCGAGACGTCCAGCGCCGAGACCGGCTCGTCGAGCACGATCAGCTTCGGCTTCAGTGCCAGCGCCCGCGCGATGCCGATGCGCTGGCGCTGGCCACCGGAGAACTCGTGCGGGTAGCGGTTGCCGTGCTCGGGCTTGAGCCCGACGGTGGCCATGAGGTCGCGGACCTGCTGCCGCCCGTCGTTGCCGTACAGATCATGGATGCGGAGCGGCTCCGCGATCAGCTCGCTCACCGGCATCCGCGGGTTCAGCGACGCGTACGGGTCCTGGAAGACCAGCTGCATCTCCCGGCGCAACGCCCGCATCCGCGAGCCGGACAACCCGGTGATCTCGTGGCCGTCGAAACGGACCTCGCCGGAGGTGGCCGGGAGCAGGTTCAGCGCGACCCGGGCGAGCGTCGACTTCCCGCACCCGGACTCACCGACCAACCCGAGCGTCTCCCCTTCCGCGATGTCGAAGGACACCCCGGAGACCGCCTGCACCGCTCCCACCTGCTTGCGCAGCAGGCCCCCCGAGCGGATCGGGAAGTTCTTGACGAGGTCGCGGGCCGACAACAGGGTCGGCGCTGACGTGGTGGTGCTCATCGGTCGACCTCCGTCGTGACCGCGCCGTGGGCGTCGCCGGCCGGGTCCGGATCCGCGACGGATCCGGCCTCGAACAGTTCCTCGGCCGCGGTGTCCACCATCTGGTCGGAGTGATGACAGGCAGCCCGGTGTCCGGGCCGGACGTCCGTCAGCTCGGGCTCGGTCTCGTGGCACACCGACGAGACCAGGGGACAGCGTGGGGAGAAGGGACAGCCCGACGGCATGTTGACCACCGAGGGCGGCGATCCGGGGATGGGGGTCAGCCGGTCGGTGGGCTGGTCCAGGCGAGGAAGGCTTCCCAGCAGGCCGAGGGAGTACGGCATCCGCGGGCGGTAGAAGATGTCCTCTACGTCGCCGATCTCCACCGGCTTACCGGCGTACATGACGAGCACGCGGTCCGCGTGTCCGGCGATCACCCCGAGGTCGTGGGTGATCAGCACCATCGCCGCACCGGTCGCCTGCTGCGCGACCTTCAGCGCTTCGAGGACCTGGGCCTGGACCGTCACGTCCAACGCCGTCGTCGGCTCGTCCGCGATGATGACGTCGGGGTCGTTGGCCATCGCGATGGCGATGACCACCCGCTGCCGCATCCCGCCGGACAGCTCGTGCGGGTAGGAGTCGATCCGCTGCTCGGGATTCGGGATACGCACGGTCCGCAGGAGCTCGATCGCCCGTTCCCGGGCCTGGGCCTTCGAGACGTCCCGGTGCGCCAGCACCGCCTCGGCGATCTGGTAGCCGATCGAGTAAACGGGGTTCAGCGACGTCATCGGGTCCTGGAAGATCATCGCGATGCGCTCGCCACGGACCGAGTTGAGCTGGTTCTCGGACAGGCCCAGGAGATCACGGCCGTCGAACCTGATCTCGCCGGTGACCTTCGCGGTGCGGGGCAGGAGTCCCATCACGGCCAGGGAGGTCACCGACTTGCCCGAGCCGGACTCGCCCACGATGCCGAGAACCTCACCGCGGCGGAGCCGGTAGTCGACACCCCGGACCGCGCGGACCGCACCGTCGTCGCCGGGGAAGGTGACGGTCAGACCGGACACCTCGAGGACCGTGTCTTCCGCCCCGTTCGTCGTCGCTGTCACTGGCGCACCTTCGTCTGCTGCGGGTCGAACGCGTCACGCAGGCCGTCACCGATGAAGTTGATCGTGAGCGCAATGATGATGATGAACAGTCCTGGGAAGTAGAACAACCACGGTCGGGTGGTCAACGCCGTCTGCGCCTCGGAGACCAGCAGTCCCAGCGAGGTGTCCGGAGGCAGCACCCCGAATCCGAGGTAGGACAGCGCCGTCTCGATCAGGATCGCGGTCGCCACCAGGATGGTCAGGTTGACGAAGATCGAGCCCAAGGCGTTGGGCACCAGGTGCCGGAAGATGATGCGGGCGTCCGACGCACCGAGTGCCCGGGCCGCCTCGACGAACTCCTTCTCCCGCAGGGACAGGACGACCCCACGTGCGACCCGGGACACGTACGCCCAGTACAGCCCCGCGATCACCAGGGCGATCAGGTACCAGGTGCCTCCGAAGTTGTGCGCCAGCATGGCGGCGACGGCGATCAGCGGCAGGGTCAGGACCAGATCGGCGATGCGCATCATGACGGTGTCGACCCAGCCACCGAAGTAACCGGCCACCGAACCCCAGATCGTGCCGACCGCGGTGGCGATCAACGCGACCAGGATCGAGACCTGGAGCGAGGTGCGAGTGCCTCCGAGAACCTGGGCGAACTGGTCCTTCCCGACCGCGTCGGTGCCGAAGGGATGGGCGAGCGAGGGCGCTGCGGAGTTCGCGTCGGTGATCTCCCCGACGCCGTAGGTCCACAGGGCTCCGCCCACGTAGGCGAGCAGGACCAGCAGCACGAGAACGACCAGGCTGACCATGGCGGCACGGTGCTGGAGGAACCGGCGGACGACGAGCTGGCTCTGGGTGCGCTCGGCGACGGTGAACTCGCGGTCCGGCACGGATGCGGACGACGGCACGGCCGGACGGGTGTCGGCGGCGTCAGGCATAGCGGATCCTGGGGTCGAGAACGCCGTAGAGCAGGTCGGCGATCAGGTTGAAGGCGATGACGATCGTCGCGGAGACGAGCAGCCACGACGCGACCGCGTAGGTGTCGAACTGCTGGATCGACACGAGGAGGAAGTCACCCAACCCGCGCCACTGGAACACCCGCTCGGTGACCACGGCTCCACCGAGGATCGTCGCCATGTCGAGCGCGGTCACGGTCGTGAGCGGGATCAGCGCGGTCCGCAACGCGTGCTTGAACATCACCGTACGACGGGACAGTCCCTTCGCCCTGGCGAGCCGGACGTAGTCGGAGTTGAGCGTCTCGAGCATGGAGGCACGGGTGAACCGGCTCCACGCGGCATAGGAGATGAGCGCGAGGGCGATCGTCGGGAGCACCAGGTGGCCTGCGATGTCGAAGACCCTTTCCAGCCCGTGTTTCGGTGGGATGGACTCCGAGCCGATGGTCGAGATGACCTGGGCCCCGACGATCGTGTTGAAGTCGATGCCGGCCTGCTTGAGCAGGATGGCCAGCCAGAACGACGGCATCGCGAGGAACAGGAAGCCGACGAACGTCGCGGCGTAGTCGGACTTCGAGTACTGCCTGACGGCGGTCCAGACGCCGACCAGGACGGCCAGGACGAGCGCGACGGCCATCGCCACGAGGATGAGGCGGATCGTGACCCAGAACCGGGTTCCGAGCTCGTTGCCGATCACCTGGGTCGAGACGACGGACGGCCCGAAGTCGCCCTGGAGCACCCCTCCGAGCCAGGAGAAGTAGCGGGGCAGGAGTGGCTGGTCGAGATGTAGCCGTGCGGCCTCGGCATCGAGGACGGCCTGCGGCGGGGGTGGGTTGCGTAGGCGGAGCGGCGTGAGCGGGTCCCCGGACAACGTTCCGAGCCAGAACACGATGAACGACGAGACGAGAAGGATCGGGATCGAGACCACGACCCTGCGCACTGCGTACAGGAGCATGTGGGGGTCTTTCCGACATGTGTGGTGGGAGGGCCGGACCCGGCTCGTGACCGAGAACCGTACAGCCGGCCGACGGGACCCGCCGGGGCGGTGGAGATGAGCCGGAACCCCGGCCGGTCACACACTCCCGCGGAGCGCGCGACCGGCCGGAGCTTCCTTCGTGGTCGGCGTCAGCTGCCGGAGCGGAGCCCCCACTCGGACACGTTGTACATCGGCCCGTCGAGGGTCGCGTTGCCCCGGACGTTGGCGACCGAGTTCTGCGCCGCCAGCAGGGTCGGCTTCTGGTAGAGCGGAAGAACGTAGGCGTCGCCCAGAATGATCTTGTCGGCCTCGTTCAGCTGCTGTGCCGCAGACGCCTTGTCGGTGCTGGAGGCCGCGGCGTTGATGAGCTGGTCGGTCTTCGGGTTGGTGTACTTACCGAAGTTCGAGCCCGACGTGGACAGCCACAGCTGCTGAGCGCCGCCGAACGGGAACGGGGACTGGACCCAGGCGAACACCATGATGTCGTAGTCGCCGGCGGTCAGCGTGGTGCCGAGGTCGTCGGTCGGGGCGACCGTGACGGTGACGCCGAGCTGCTTGGCGTACCCGGCGAACAGCTCCGCCGTGTTCTGGCGGATCGAGTTGCCGACCGTGAAGCGGATTCGCATGTCCGGGACGGCCTGGCCGTTCGGAGCGACGAGCTTGGTACCCACACCGGTGTAGCCGGCATCGGTCAGCAGCTTCTTCGCGGCCTCGATGTCGCCACTGCCGAGCGAGGAGCCCTGCAGATTGTCGACGTACTCCGACTGCTGAGGCAGGAACATCAGGCTGTTCAGCGGCTTCACGTCGGGGTTGAACTGCCCGACGGTCTTGGCGATGATGTCCTGCCGGTTGGTGGCGGTGTACAACGCCGCCCGCAGTGCCTTGTCCTTGAGGACGGGGTTCCGCAGGTTGAAGTCGAAGTGCTCCCACGTCAGTCCGAGCTGCTGGACCTGAGAGGTGTTCGGGATCTGCTGCAGCTGCGAGACGATGTCGACCTGCGGCTGCGGGTAGACGACCTGGACCTCGTTGTTCTGCAGCGCGATCGGCTCCTGGGTGGCGTCGGTGATGACGCGCAGGATCAGGGTGTCGATCTTCGGCTTCGTCGCGCCGTACCAGGTGGGGTTCGGCTTCAGCGTCAGCGCCTGGTTGTCCTGCCAGTTCGCGATCACGAACGGACCACCCGAGTAGGTCGGGACGTTCTTGCCGAGCCAGTCGAACGAGGACGCCAGACCGGCCGGGGTGTTGATGTCGCCGTGCTGGGCGGCGATGTGCGCCGGGTACAGGGGCGCGGAGGAGTTGAAGAACGACTGCCAGTCGGTGTACGGCTTGTCCAGGGTCAGGGTGACCGTCTTGCCGTTGTCCGAACCGACGACATTCTTGATCTGGTCGAACCCGCCGTTACCCGCCGTGGCGCAGTCCGGGCACTGGCGCGAGTCCTGGGTCTTCCAGGAGTAGACGAAGTCCGGCGCGGCGATCGGGGTGCCGTCGCTCCACTTCGCCTCCGGCTTGACCTTGTAGACGATCGTCGTGGGGTTCGTCTGGTCCGCCGAGACCATGAGGTCGGAGTTCAGCTTGGTCGTCAGGTCCGGCTGCGAGGTGAAGGCGTAGGGCAGGAACGCCTTGGTCGCCATACCCGTCTCGAAGACGTTGCCCTCGGCCGAGTTCACGTTCCAGTTCGGGATGTTCTTCTCGATCGCGAACGTGATCGTGCCGCCCTGCTGCACCTGGTCGGCCGGGACCGCGTTGCAGTTGTTGATGTCTCCGGCACAGTCGGCGAAGTTCCCGCTGGCAGTAGCGCTTCCCCCGCCGCCGCCGCCCACTCCGCACGCGCTGAGCAGCAGGGCACTGATGCCCGCCACAGCGATCGCGGCTGCCGCCTTGATTCTCATCGTCCGCCGTGCCTCTCGAGATGTCGTGGGTGCACGCCGTTGTCGCACCCGTCCGGGACGCGACGGACCACCGGATGTGTGCCGGGGCCCGTCGGGAGGCACGCTAGGAATCGCGGCCCTCCAGCAGCGAGGTCCGACGCCGATCGTGGCGAAACGGTGACCATTGAACGGCGTAACGGGCTCGCAGCCGAACCGGACAGTAACAACGGGACCGTTGCGTCGCACAGCCCTCGATGCACGCCGAAACACAGTTGGTACTTACGTACCACTCGCCGTCACCGTGCAGCAGCGGAGTGCGTCCGAACGGACGCGTCCGTCGGTGTCAGTTCGGGTCGTCGTCGCCGGTCGGGCGCTCGCCCGAGCCCTCCGGCTCGGCCCAGGTCCGGGCACCCGACATCGGGCCGGTCGCGATCGGGCCGGGCGTGACCCGGGTGGCCGCGTCGGTCTGCGGGTTGCTGATGACCAGACCCTGCGCCTGGTACAGGGGCAGCGCGGGCAGCTGGCGCCACAGCACCCGCTCGGCCTCGGCGACGACGGCCGGATCCGGGCTGTCGGCGACCAGCAGGTCGTCGAGCAGCGGCTGCAACGCGGGGAAGCAGGCCACGCCCGGCAGCCCGGCGGGCACCGCGTCCGCGGGGCAGCCGTAGTCGGAGTCCAGCCGCGGCCCGATCGCGCCGTGGGCGGCACGCGGGGCGACGAGCACGTCGACGGCGACCGGGGTCCCGGAGTCGGGGGCACCGGACGTCGTCGGGGCGGCCGACGTCGTGGTCGGGGCCGCCGGGGGCGTGGTGGCCGGCGCGTCGCTGCCGCCGGGGACCGGTCCCGCGCCCGGGGCGGGGGTGGTGGTCGGGGTCGGGGTCGTCGGGGCGACGCTCGGGTCGGTCAGCAGGTCCGGTGCCGACGGGGCGACGATCGTGGCGCCGATGCCACCCGCCTTGAGCTGCTCGGCCACGACGCGGGCGACGTTCACGTCCTCGGTCCGCTCGGCCCCGGCGCCGATGACCACGGTGAGCGGGCGCCCGGCGAGGGTCCACCGGCCGTCCTGACCGCGGACGTAGCCCGCCTCGGTGAACGCGGCCGCGGCCGCCGCCGCATCGGGCCTGCCGGGGGCACCGGCGGGGGCGGTCGGCGCGTAGCCGGGGTCCGACGGGGCGGCGCCGAAGGCGTTCACGGCCACGGCGTCGGGATTGACGCGCTCCCGGATCGCGTCGCGGTCCAGCAGCGCCGCGATGCCCTCGCGGACCCGGGGGTCGGCCAGCGGGCCGTCGGTGGTGCGGAACTCCAGCTGTTCGACGGCCGGGCGCGGGCCGCGCTGCACCGTCGGCGGCTTGGGGCCCCGGGCCAGGACGTCGAGGGCCTGGGTGATCTCCGGCCGGGCGTCGGGCAGGGCGAGGTCGACGCCCTGGCTCTCCAGCGCCGTCGGCAGGGTGTTCGCCGGGATGCGGCGCAGGATGATCTCGTCGACGACCGCGGCGGTCGCCCAGTACGGGTCGTTGCGGGCGAGCAGGACCTCGCCGCGGAGGCGGTCGACCTGCATCAGCCGGAACGGGCCGCCCGACGCGGGCACCCCGCCCGCGAACGGGGCGGTCCAGCCGCCCGGAGCGTCCTTGAGCAGGTGCGCGGGCAGCAGGTCGGTGAACAGCTCCCGCCAGTGCGGGTAGGGCTCGCGGAACACGACGTCGACGGCCTTGCCCGCGGCACGCGAGCGCACGTCGGTGATCTCGCGGTAGCCCGCGGCGCCGATCGTGTTGGGCCGGCTGCGCATCTGCTGCCAGAGGTAGACGAAGTCCTCGGCGGCGATCGGGGCGCCGGTGGACCACCCGGCGTCGCGGTTGAGCTCGTAGCTGACGGTGAACGGGCTCTGCGAGGTGACCGTCGCGGACGTGGCGACGGTCGTGTCGAGCTGCGGCACGCCGCGGTCGTCGGGTCGGAACACCGACGGCAGCGTCATCGACGCGATCGCCGTGGTGACCGCCGACTGGTCCGACCGCAGGTGCGGGTTGAACCCGGGCCCGAGGTCGTCGACGCCGACCACCACCCGGGTGGGGGCGGTGACCGGCTCGGTCGGGCGGTTCGTCTCCGGCGGGGGTGCCGGCTGCGGGTCCGCCGCGCAGCCCGTCAGCGCCAGCAGGGCGACCAGCAGGAGCGCCGGGAGCGCCCGGAAGCGTCGACGTGCTCTCACGTCCGCAGTATCCCCACCGGGGCGGGCACGCCCGCCGGACGGGGTACGGCGGGCGCCACCGCTCTGCTCACCGATACGCAGCAGGGCCGGGTGTCGGTGAGGCTCTGCTCTGCTCACCGATACGCGACACTGCAGCGCACGGGCCGTACGGGTCACTTCGTGGCGTTGGCCGCGGCCTTCGCGCGGGACCGGGCACGGGCCCGCAGGTTCGGGTCCAGCTCGATCTTGCGGATCCGGACGTTCTCCGGGGTGATCTCGACGCACTCGTCGGTCGCACAGAACTCCAGCGACTGCTCGAGACTCAGGATCGTCGGCGGGATCAGCTTGACCAGCACGTCGGAGGTCGACGAGCGGATGTTGGTCAGCTTCTTCTCGCGGGTGATGTTGACCTCGAGATCCTCGTTGCGGGTGTACTCCCCGACGACCATCCCGCCGTAGACCAGCGTGGTCGGCCCGACGAACAGCGTGCCGCGGTCGGCGAGCTGGTCGATCGCGTACGGGGTGACCGGCCCGGAACGGTCCGAGATCAGCGAGCCCTTGTTCCGGGTGCGGATCTCGCCGACCCAGGGGCCGTAGCCGTCGAAGACGTGGCTGGCGATGCCCGCGCCGCGGGTGATCGTCAGGAACTCGGTGCGGAAGCCGATCAGGCCGCGGGACGGGACGCGGAACTCCATCCGGACCCGGCCGTCGCCGTGCACCATGTCGCCCATCTCGCCCTTGCGGGCGGCGAGCAGCTGGGTGACGGCGCCGAGGCTGTCCTCGGGCACGTCCACCGACAGCTGCTCGAACGGCTCGTGCAGCGTGCCGTCGACGGTCTTGGTGACCACCTGCGGACGGCCGACGGTCAGCTCGAAGCCCTCGCGGCGCATGGTCTCGACCAGGATCGCCAGCGCGAGCTCGCCGCGGCCCTGGACCTCCCAGGCGTCGGGGCGCTCGGTCGGCAGCACGCGGATGGACACGTTGCCGACCAGCTCGGCGTCGAGCCGGCCCTTCACCAGGCGGGCGGTCAGCTTCTTGCCCGGGTGCGGGTCGCGGCCGGCCAGCGGCGAGGTGTTGGTGCCGATCGTCATCGAGATGGCGGGCTCGTCGACGTGGATGCGCGGCAGCGCGACCGGGGACTCCGGGTCGGCGAGGGTGTCGCCGATGGTGACCTCGGCGATGCCCGCGACGGCGACCAGGTCACCGGCGCGCGCCTCGTCGGCGGGGACGCGGGTCAGCGCCTCGGTGCGCAGCAGCTCGGTGATCTTCACCCGCGGCGTGGTCCCGTCCTCGCGGCACCAGGCGACCTGCTGGCCGCGGCGCAGCACGCCGGCGCGGACGCGACACAGCGCGATGCGGCCCAGGAAGCTGGACGCGTCGAGGTTCGTGACGTGCGCCTGCAGCGGGGCGTCGACGTCGTCGGCGGGCGGCGGGACGACGTCGAGCAGGGTCTCGATGAGCGGCTCGAGGTTGTCGGAGTCCGGGAGCTCGCCGTCGGCCGGACGGATCCGCGAGGCCTTGCCGGCGCGGCCGGACGCGTAGACGACCGGGAGGTCGAGCAGGTGGGCGGTGACCGACTCGTCGAGCTCCAGCTCGTCGGCCAGCTCCAGCAGCAGCTCGAGGGACTCGTCGACGACCTCGGCGATCCGGGCGTCGCCGCGGTCGGTCTTGTTGACCACGAGCATGACGGGCAGACCGGCGGTCAGGGTCTTGCGGAGCACGAAGCGGGTCTGCGGCAGCGGGCCCTCGGAGGCGTCGACCAGCAGCACCACGCCGTCGACCATGGACAGGCCGCGCTCGACCTCGCCGCCGAAGTCGGCGTGGCCGGGGGTGTCGACGACGTTGATCGTCGTGCCGTGCCAGTTCACCGCCGTGTGCTTGGCGAGGATCGTGATGCCCTTCTCGCGCTCCAGGTCGTTGGAGTCCATGACCCGGTCGACGAGCTCGGCACGCTCGGCGAAGGCACCGGACTGGCGGAGCATCGCGTCGACGAGCGTGGTCTTGCCGTGGTCGACGTGCGCGACGATCGCGACGTTGCGCAGCTCGGGTCGACCGGCCCGATCGGGCACGGCGTCGCTCTCGAGCGAGGAACGAGCGTCGAGGGCCGAGGCGGAACGAGGGATGGTCACACCTCAACGGTATCCGCTGCAAGTCCTTCACCCTGCCCCGGGCGCAGGTTAGCCTGACCTCATCATGAGCAAGGTCAAGAAGAAGTGCTGCCGGTCCAAGCCGAAGCGGTGCAAGAGCTGTCCGGTCGTCGCACTGCGGCTGCGCAAGGCGGGTGCGGACGACCTGAGCGGCAAGGCACTCACCCGCGCGATCAAGATCGCGCGCATCTACTGAACGGACGTATGACCCGCTGACCTGCGACGACGTCGCGCTGCGGGGTGCGTGCGCACCGCCTGTCCGACAGGAGGGCGGCAGGCCGGTCGACGTCGTCCGGCAGGTCCGGGTCGTCGTGCGCCCGGACCCCGGACCGGCCTTCATGATCACCCCGTACGCTGCGACGACGCGTCCGCTGCGCGGTGCCGGCATGGCCGGAATCACAGTCGTCCGAGTGGTCCGGTGACACCGTGTGTGGTGGCGTTCGCCGGTCGTTCACCCCGCGGCCCGCCCCGCGGTACCGCCGGGCCCCGCCGGGTGCCCGGTCACCGCCTCGCGGAGGCGGTCCAGGAGCTCGTCGGGGCACCGGAGCTCCGCCGGTTCGACGACGAGCGTCCGCCACCCGTGCCGGCGCAGCACCGCCCGCCGCCACGCGGGGCCGCAGCCGTCGGCGCCGGTCCCGGGGTCGACCGGGTCGTGCACCTCGACCGCCAGCCGGGCCGCGGGGAACGCGAGGTCGAGCAGCACCCCGGCCACGGTGACGTCGGTGCGCCAGGCCCGCACCCCCCTCCGGGCGAGCAGCGCCCGCAGCCCGTGCCGGGCCCGGACGGCGCCCCGGCGCGACGCCTCCGCCAGCATCCGGCCGACCGGACCCGACCCGTGCGCACCGAGGTTGCGGGCGTGCGCCTCGACCAGCTCGGCCGCACCGACGGAGCCCGTGGTGAGCACGTGGTCGAGCAGCGCGTCCCCGGGGACCGACGGATCGGCCGCGGCCTCCAGCACCGCGGCCGCGGGACGGGCGACGACCGCCCCGTCGTGGGTGACGACGTCGCGCGGGTCCAGGTCCCGGCGCCGGACGAGGACCCCCGCCCGCGACCGCGGAGCCCGCCGGCGCGGCACGGTGACCGTGACGACCGCGGGTGCCGACGGGATCAGTCCCCACCACCAGGCCGCGGCGGCCCCGGTCAGCACGGCGTCCTCCCCCGCCCAGAGTGCGGCGGCGCGGACCCGGGACCGTTCGCTCGGCGGGTGGGCGGTGTGCCGGTACACGCGGGGGTGCACGGGGATCCAGCGCCGGGCGGCGAGCCTGCGGTCGACCTGGTCGGTCGACAGGCCGTGGGCCAGCGCCTGCGCCCGGGTGACCAGGCCGTCCTGTGCGGCGACGAGCCGGGCGAGCGGGTCGGTGCCGCGCGACGTGCGGCGGCGGGCCGCCCCGTGCGCGGCGGCCGGGAGGACGGACGGGACGGGGGCGGTGGTGTTCCGGTTCATGCGGCTTGGACGACGCCCGGCCCGGATCGGTTCCACCGATCCGGCGGTGATCGTCGTTCCGGCACCGGGGACCGCGCGTCAGGTCCGCAGCAGGTCCACCAGCTCGGCGACGACGGCCCGGTCGGCGTCGAGCCAGCCCAGGGCCGCCACCTCGTGCGGCCCCACCCAGCGCAGCGCCCGGTGCTCGCGGGCCTCCGGCTCCGGGGAGCCGGCCGCCGCCCGGGCGGTGTGGATCCGCAGCACGCGTCGCCCGATCGGCAGGTCGGTGCCCAGCCGCGCCCCGACCACCACCCGGGCGCCCAGCTCCTCGGCGCACTCCCGGACCAGCGCCTGCTGCTCGCTCTCGCCGTCCTCGACGCCGCCGCCGGGCAGCTCCCAGCGTCCCGCCAGCTCGGCCGGGTAGGAGCGCTGGGCGACGAGCAGCCTGCCGTCGCGGACGATCGCCGCTCCCACGACCACCCCGGCCCGGCCCAGCTCCGCGACCCGCTCGGCGAGCACGTCACGGCGGGCCCGGAGCAGCCGCGCCCCGTAGTGGCGCAGCACCGGGTCGGAGAGGCGGCCGAGCGCACCGAGGGGCGGCTCCCAGGTGAGCTCGTCGTGGACATGACTGCCGCCGCCGTCCGCGGGCGTGACCCGGGTCGAGTGCCGCAGCACCGCCGCCGGACCCGCCGCCAGCTCCGACCACAACCCGTCGGCCCCGGCGCGGGTGATCCGGGTCCGGCAGGCGAGGAACCCGCCGGGCAGCGCGACCCGGATCTCGTCCCCGGCCACGAGCAGCGCCGACGGTGCGGTGAACCGGGCGCCCACCCGCGCGACCGCGCGGGCCGAGGGGGCGGACTCACGCAGCACCCCCGCGACGAGTCGGGGCGGTCCGTCCACATGATGGTCCAGGCTCAGCACCGGCACACCGCTGATCCTCGCAGCCGGGCCCGCACCCGGCCGGGCCGCCCGATCTCGCCGAAACGGCCCGCTCGCGGCGCCGCACGGTCACGCTGGGTCCCGTGTACCGGACGTCCGCCCCCGCCGACTCCCCCGAGCCGACCGCCACGCCCCGCCCACCGGCCGTGCGCGCGATCGGCCTGTCCCGCGGTTTCGGCGCGGTGCGCGCGGTCGACGGGGTGGACCTCGACGTGCCGATGGGCGCGGTCCTCGGGCTGCTCGGCCCCAACGGCGCGGGCAAGACGACGCTCATGCGGATGCTGCTCGGGCTGCTCGCCCCCACCGACGGCGAGGTCGAGCTGCTCGGACGGCGGCTGCCGTACCGCGCGTCGGAGGTGCTGCCGCACGTCGGAGCCCTGGTCGACGCGCCCGCGCTGCACCCGCACCGCACCGGCCGGCAGAACCTCCTGCGGGCCGCGGCCGCCGAACCGCTGCTGGACTCGGCACGGATCCCGGCCGCCGTCGACGCCGTGCTGCGCCGGGTCGGGCTCGCCGAGGCGGCCGACCGCCGCGCCGGTGAGTACTCCTCGGGGATGCGGCGGCGCCTCGGTCTGGCCGTGCCGCTGCTGACCCGGCGACGTCTGGTCGTGCTCGACGAGCCGACCGACGGGCTGGACCCGGCGGGGACCCGCGAGGTGCGCAGGCTGATCGCGGAGATGAACGCCGCGGGCGCGACGGTGATCGTCAGCTCGCACCTGCTCGGGGAGATCGAGGCGACCTGCAGCCACGTCGCGGTGCTCCGGGCCGGGCGCCTGCTGTGCGCCGGCCCGCTCGACGAGCTCGTCGACTCCGGCCCGTCGGCGCTGGTGGTGACGACGCCGGACGGCGAGCGCGCCGTCGCGGCCCTGCTGGCCCGCGGCATCGACGCCGAGCCGGGAGCCCGGGACCGGGTGTTCGTGCCGGCCGGGCCCGCCGCGCCGGACGTCGTCGCGACGCTGGTGCACGCGGGTGTCGCCGTGCACGGGGTGACCCGGCCCGCCGCCCGGCTGGAGGAGTTCTTCGCCCGGCTCACCGGGGAACCGGCCCCGGCGGGTGCCGGGTACGGAGCGGGACGGTGAGCGCGGGCGTGCGTCCCGAGCACACCCGGGGCACCGCGGCTCCCCGGCCCGACGACGACTGGGCCGCCGCCCCCCTCCCCCGGACCGGGCCGTCTCCCTCGGAGGCACCGGCGCGGGTGCGGTCCGCGGGCTCCACCCGCCCGCGCTCCGGCCCGACGGCACGCCGCCCCACCTCGGCGCCCTTCGGCCGGCTGCTCCGCTCGGAGCTGGAGCTGGCCCTGCTGCGTCCGCGCACCGCGGTCGTCCTCGCGGCGGTCGCACTGGTGCCGCTGCTGGCGACGATCGCGCTCGCCACCGACGCCGGCCGCCTGTCCTTCGCACTCGGGACCCTGACGGTCGCGCTGTCCGAACCCGCGGCGTTCGCGCTCGGGATGCCCGTCGTGCTCGTGGCGGCCGACGCGTTCGCCGCGGAGCGGGCCCGCGGCACCCTCGACGCGTTGCGGTTGTCCCCCGTCGGCCCGGGACGGCTGCTCGGGCTCAAGGCCGCCGCGGTCGCGGTGACCTCGCTGCTCGCCGCGGCGACGACGGTCGTCTCCGCCCTGGTCTGCGGCGGCCTCACCCTGGGTGCCGGCCCGTTCGGGGCGGGCGCCACCGTGGCCCGGGCCCTGGTGCTCACCGGCTGGGCCGCGCTGCAGCTGTGCGGGCTCGGGATGCTGCTGCTGGCGATGTCGGCGCTGGTCCGGCGACCCGCCGGGGTGGTCGCGACCGGTCTGGCCGCGCTGACCGTCGCGCCGCTGGCGACCGTGCTGTGGGAGCCGATCGCGCCGGTCCTGCCGTCCGGGCACTGGCACGAGGTCCTGGCCGGGGTCCTCGCGGTGCCCGCCGACCCGTCGGCCCTGTGGGCGACCACGGCGCGGGCGGCCGGCTTCGCCGTCGCCGGGGCGGGTGCCGTGGTCTTCGCCCTGACCCGCCGCGACGGATGAGCGCTCCCGGCCGGTCGCCGCTCCACCGGAGCGGGCTGCTCCACCGGGAGGATTCGGACACCCTCCACCGCGACGGGGTGCGCCGTCTGCGCCACGATGGGGCGATGCCCACCCCGACGCTCACCGACGCCGAGATCGCCGACGCCCTGCAGAAGCTGCCCGGTTGGGACCGCGACGGCGACTCCATCGTCCGCACCGCCACCCTGCCCGACTTCGAGGCCGCGATCGCGGTGGTGGACCGGGTCGCCGAGGACGCCGAGGCCGCCGACCACCACCCGGACATCGACATCCGCTACGCCACGCTGACGTTCCGGCTGTCCACGCACTCCGAGGGCGGGCTGACCGCGAAGGACGTCGACCTCGCCGCGCAGATCTCCGACCGCCTCAGCACCGCGGGCGGCTGAGCCGCCCCGGGCGGCCGCCGCTCCGGGCGGCGGACGCTGCTCAGAACCGCCGGTTGGCCAGCACCGGGATCTGCTCGCGCACGGTCGTGGCCGCCGCCGGGTCCACGTCGACCACGAGCAGCCCGGGCTCGGCGCCGAGTGCGTCGACGACCTCGCCGCGCGGGCCGGCGACCAGGCTGTACCCGATCCCGGTCGGCGCCTTGCCGTGCTCGCGGCCGACCGTCGTCGGGTCGGCCTGGTCGCACGCGACGACGAACGAGCCGGTGTCGAGCGCACGGGCCCGCACCAGCAGCTCCCACTGCTCGCGCTTGCCCGGGCCCGCGCCCCAGGAGGCGGGTACCAGCAGCACGGTGGCGCCGTCGTCGGCGAGGCGCTGGTACAGACCGGGGAAGCGCACGTCGTAGCAGGTGGACAGGCCGACCGTGACCGGCTCGTCACCGCCCACCCCGACCACGACCGGCTCGGTGCCGGGCTCGACGGTGTCGGACTCGGCGAAGCCGAACGCGTCGAACATGTGGATCTTGTCGTAGTGGGTGTCCACACCGCCGCCGGTGGCGAGCAGAGTGTTGCGGACCCGGCCGTCCCCGGACGGGGTGAACATCCCCGCGACGACGGTGGTCCCGGCCGCCGCGGCGACCTCGCGGACCCGCGTCGCCCACGGTCCGTCCAGCGGCTGCGCGACCGGGCCGAGCGCGACCCCGAAGCAGCACATGGTGGCCTCGGGGAACAGCACGAGCTGCGCGCCGGCGTCGGCGGCCGCGCGGGTGCGGCGCTCCACCTCGGCGAGGTTCTCCTCGGGATCCGGGGTGGACACGATCTGGGCGAGGGCGATCCGCATGTGCCGGTGGTACCACGCCTGCCGTCGGCGTGGGGTACGGTCGCCACGTGCTGAACGCGTACTACTGGTTTCGCCGGCCGGCCCGGGATGGGCTGGCAGGTGCCGTAGCGCGCTGACCTCCATCCCCTCGAGCCGGCATTCCAGACCGGCTCGGTCGAGGTGATCCGGGGCGGTCCGCCGGGTAAGGACCACCGTCTCCGATGAGTGCGAGCACCACCCCCCTGCAGGTCGCCCCGACCGACGACCGCCGCATCGAGCGGATCAGCCCGCTGATCTCGCCCGCACTGCTGCGGCACGACCTGCCCTGCGACCCCCGGGTCGCCGAGACCGTCACCCGCGGCCGCGCCGCGGTCACCGACGTCCTCGACGGCGACGACGACCGGCTGCTCGTCGTCGTCGGGCCGTGCTCGGTGCACGACCCGGACGCCGCCCTGGACTACGCCCACCGCCTCGCCGCCCGGGCCGAGGAGCTGTCCGGCGAGCTGTGCGTGGTCATGCGCACCTACTTCGAGAAGCCGCGCACGACCGTCGGCTGGAAGGGCCTGATCAACGACCCGGGCCTGGACGGCACCTTCGACGTGAACCGCGGGCTGCGCACCGCGCGCACGCTGCTGCTCGACATCTCCGCGCTCGGGCTGCCGGTCGGCTGCGAGTTCCTCGACCCGATCACCCCGCAGTACATCGCCGACGTGGTCACCTGGGGCTCGATCGGCGCCCGCACCGCGGAGAGCCAGGTGCACCGCCAGCTGGTCAGCGGCCTGTCGATGCCGGTCGGGATCAAGAACGCCACCGACGGCGACATCCGCGCCGCGATCGACGGGATGCGCGCGGCCGCGGCGTCGCACGTGTTCATGGGGGTGAACGCCGACGGGCTCGCCGGCCTGGTCACCACCACCGGCAACCCGGACACCCACGTCATCCTGCGCGGCGGGGCCACCCCCAACCACTCGGCCGCCGACGTCGCCGCGACCGCCGACGGGCTGCGTGCGGCGGGTCTGCCGGAGCGGGTCGTCGTCGACGCCAGCCACGGCAACAGCGGCAAGGACCACGTGCGGCAGGCCGGCGTCGTCGCGGAGCTGGCCGAGCGGATCGCGGGCGGCGAGCGGGCCGTCACCGGGCTGATGATGGAGAGCTTCCTGGAGGCGGGACGCCAGGAGCTGGGGCCGGACATGGTCCGCGGCCGCTCGGTGACCGACGCCTGCATGTCCTGGGGCACCACCGACGAGCTGCTGGGCACGCTCGCCGACGCCGTGCGCCGCGGCCGCCGCTGAGCCCCGGCCGCTCACCCCGGGCCGTCCAGCCGGTCGAGGACCCGCCGGCGCAGCAGCTCGTACTGCGCGCGGCAGCGCCGCGGCGGGCCCTCCGGGCGCACGACCACCCGGGGCGGGTGGACCGTCTCCCCCGGGCCGAACTGGTCCCGGGTGAGGTCCACCTCGGCGCCGCCGGGCAGCCGGTTCCACCAGTGGTAGCCCTGCAGCCGGCCGTCGGCCTGCCACACCTCGGCCAGCAGCAGGTCACCGCCGAACAGGTCGTGCAGGACCAGCGCCGTCGCCCCGCACTGGCCCCGCGACGGACGGTCCGGGGTCCAGCCGGTGACGTCCGCGACATCGCAGGTGTCGCGGCCCCAGGAGGCGCGCAGCGCGGCGGCCACCCGGGCCGGGACGGGTGGCGAGGCCGGGGGCGACGGCAGGGCGCTGGTCATGGCTTCGACGCTACGACCGACCCCCGACAGTTCCGCGTCGCCGCAGGTCAGCCGACCGGCGGAGCGAGGTGCCTGGCCATCAGGACGTCGTCGACGGCGACCCCGTCGATCACGAACTCGGCGCGCAGCACCCCCTCCTCGACGAAGCCGCAGCGGCGGTACAGCTCCCGGGCGGCGGGGCCGGGCTGACCTCCGCGGTCCAGGTCAGGGCGTCGATCCGGGTCAGCCCGGGGTCGTCGGAGGGCACCGCGGGCCGGACGGTCAGCACCGCGGGGCCGGACGGCCGACGGGCCGGTCCATCCGGGTCTCGCTGATGCCGTCGGGCCGCTCGACGACACCCCGGTCGACGAACCCGAGCCGCCGGTAGAACGCCGCGGCGCGGTCGTTGCCGATCACCACGTGCAGTGCCAGCGTCCGGGCGCCCCATCCGGCGGCGCGGTCGAGGACCGCGTCGACGAGCGCGGTCGCGGCGTCGCCCCCGCGCGCGTGCGGGGCGACCCACAGGGCGATGAGGTCGGCGACGCCGTCGCCGTCCGGCGGGACGGCCACGACCTGCCCGGCGGGGCGGCCGCCGACCTCGACCACCAGGTACCGGCCGGGCGCGGCCAGCCGGTCGCGCCACTCCCGCTCCCCCGCGCCGAGCCAGTCGGTGAGCCGGCTGTGGAACGCGTCGGGGGCCTCGGCCAGGGCGGCGAGGCGCAGGTCGCGCCAGGTCTCCCAGTCGTCGGGTCCCAGCTCCCGGACGGTGATCACGCATGGCCTCCCGGACGGACGGAGGCGCCGAACCTAGCAGCGCCCCGGAGCGGTCCCGCCGCGTGTCCGGCGATCGACAATCCTGATGAGGTTGGTCCGGACGGCGCAACATCGGCCCGCTGTCCGGCGAGAGGACCGGCATGACCGCGCCGCGCCGCCGCACCCGTCCCACCGGACCCCGCCTGCTGCTGGCCGGCGCCGTCCTCGCGCTCGCCCTGTTCGGGACCGGGGTCGCCGGGCCCGCCTCCGCGGGCACCGGCTGTTCCGCGGCCTGGACCGCGGCCGGATGTCCCTGATCCCGCCCGACAGGCAACCGGACGCCCGATTCGGTACGAACTCCAGTCATGCTGCCCGAACCGCGCCACCGCGCCCGGACACTCCAGTCCGCCTGGTCCACCGGCCCACGCCGCATGATCACGATGCTGACCGTGCTGGCGCTGGTCGCCCTCGGAATCGTCGGGGGGCTCACGATCGGCCGGATGTCCGACGGCCCGGCCCTGGCCGGCGAACCGGGGACGGCCGCGCTCGGCCCGCTCACCGGCCCGCCGACGTTGTACGGGCGGGTGCAGCGCGTCGTGGACCCGGCGACGGTCGTGGTGGACGTCGGGGGCCGTCCGGTGACGGTGTCGGTGATCGGCGTGGACACCGCCTCGACGCCGCCGTGCGCGCGGGCCGACGCGCAGCGGTTCGCCCAGGGCTTCCTCGACGGTCAGGAGGTCACCCTGGTACCGGACCCGACGCTGCCCGCCCCGGCGGCGGACGCCCCGACCTGGCCCGCGTACCTCGTGGTCGGGACGCAGCAGTCCTACACCGACGCGGCGCTCGTCGCGGGCTGGGTGGGCCCGGGGCAGGGCCGCTACCGGCCGGGCTTCGAGGCCGGGCAGCGCATCGCGCAGGACCGGCGGGCCGGCATGTGGGGGCCGCCGTGCAACCGGACGTCCTGACCGGACGGCGACACGGTGGGCCGTCGCAACCGGGTGTCACCCGTTCGGCAGAATGCTGAGCGTGGATCCCCGGGCGGTGCGCACACGACGACGTCTCCAGGACGCGCTGCTCGCGCTGGCCAGGGAACGCACCCTCGAGTCGATCACGATCGCCGACGTCGCGGAGCACGCGTCGGTGAACCGCAGCAGCTTCTACCAGCACTACACCGACAAGGAGATGCTGCTGGCCGATGCGCTCGCCAACCGGGCGGCGGACGCCGGGGCGGACCTGTCGGACCTGTCGATCGACGACATCGGGCCCGAGCCGCCCGCGGCGCTGCTGCGCTGGTTCCTCCATCTGGCGGAGCACGCCCCGCTGTACCGGCAGGCGCTCGGCGGTGCCGCGGCGCCGGACGCGGCAGCCGGGATGCGCCGGCGGATGCAGTCGGTCGTCGCCGACACGACGGTGCGGCTGGGTGTCTCCGAGGACGCGTTCGGCATGCCGTTGGACGTGTTCGCCGCCGGCCTGACCTGGACACTGCTCGGGGTCGCGGCCAGCTGGCTGGAACGCGACCCGCTGCCCCCACCCGACGTCGCGGCCGGGTGGGCGTGGCGGATGCTGGTCCGCCGGGACTTCTGAGCTCCGCTCGGAGGGACCGGTCGGCCGTACCGCCCGGGCCGGGTCAAGCGGCCCGGGCGGTACGCGCCTCGCGGGTGTCCCGCGGAGCTCAGCCCTGGACGATGCCGGAGTTGCCCTGGTCGACCGTGGTGGTGGACTGCGACACCGGGCCGCTGGACAGCAGGCCGCCGATGTTGATCGACGGGTTGACGGTGGCCGCGACGTCGATCAGGCCGCCGCGCTGCGAGGCGTGCCCGCCACCGCCGTGCGTGCCGCCGGACTGCAGGATCCCGCTGTTGGAGTCGTCGACGGTGGTGGTCGACTGCTGCACCGGGCCGGAGTTCAGGATGCCGCCGATGTTGGCCGACGGGCTGACGTCCAGGCCCAGCCCGACCAGGTCGTCGACCTGCACGGCGTCGCCCGCACCGCAGCCGCTCTGCACGATGCCGGAGTTGGACCGGTCGAGCTTCGTGGTGTGCTGGGAGACCGCACCCTGGTTCAGGATGCCTCCGACGTTCAGCTGCGGGTCGACGGCCGCGTCGAGGCCGAGCAGGCCACCCTTCTGCGAGGCGGACGACGGCGCGCAGTCGCGGCCCTTGTCGTGGTGCTTGCCGCCGTCGCCGTAGTCACCGGCGAAGGCCATTCCGGCCGAGCCCAGGACCAGCGGGACGGACAGGACGCCGGCGGTGGCGATCCGCCGGGCGTTACGACGGGCGGGGGTCGTCTCGGGGGCGTTCATGGCACTCCTTCTGTGGCGATGTGATCCGGCCGTCGTACTGACACTCCGTCACTGGCCGGTGCCGCAGAACGTACGGACGCCGATCACCGAAGCGAGAGCACCCCCTCGTTCGGGCGGCGTTATGCCCGTTTCCGTTCGCCCGAACCGACCGTTCGCCGCTGATCAACTACACACAGTGCTATCCGTCAGGTGTCGTTTAGCTACTCTCCGTAGAAGATCGACAGCTCGCCGATCGTTACAGTAAGGCGCCGAGAAGTGGGATGGATCACATCAGCGCAACGACGGGCCGGAACGGGCGTCTCTAGCTCCCGGTGTCACCGCCGGACCCGCCCGGCAGCCCTCCGACACCCGCGACCACCTGCGGGAATGGGCCGTACGGCGCGACGGGACTCGACCGTTCGTCGTGCGGGGCACGGCCGTCGGGTGTGTATCGATCGCCGAACGGCGGCACGGGACGGGGCTGGACAGCCTTTCGCGCCAGACTGTCGCACGTCGGCGCGGTCCCTCACGATGGTCAACGACGTGGTCCGTCCGGAGTAACGCTGTCGGTGCAGATCACTCCTCCGCCGGGTCATCCGCCGCCGTGCGGGCCGCGACGGTGCACGCCGGCCGGAAACCCGGTGACGCGCCGGACGGGTGACCACGATCCTGGGCGGGTGCACATCGGACTGAGGCGCCTCGACGAGTCCCTGCTGGCGTCGTTGTGCGACACGGCAGCGGCCGGGGCGGACCCGCTCGAGGTGATGCCCCCGGTATCCGGCCCACCCGGCTGGACGACGCCGCGGCGCGCGGCGTTCGTCGCGTTCCACCGGGAGCGGTCGGTCGCGGCGCAGGTGCCGGTGGAGCGGACCTGGGCCGTCGTCGTCGACGGGGAGGTGGCCGGGGCGGCGCGGCTGGAACCGGTCGAGGGCGGCGAGGAGGCCGGGATCTGGCTGGCCCGGCCGTGGCGGGGCCGCGGGGTCGGCGGGGCGGTGCTCCGGATGCTCGTGGCACGCGCCGACGGCCCGGTCGTCGCGGAGACGACCCCGGCGAACGTCGCGGCGGTCGCGGTGCTGCGCGGACTGGGCGCGGACGTGACCGTCGACGACGACGCCGTGCACGGCCGGCTGGGTTGAGCCGGCCGTGCATCCCGGCGACATGGGCGTCCTCGCCGCGGGCCGGCGGCACTCGGCCGGGCTGCGGGCGGACGGGACCGTCGTCGCGGCCGGGGACGGCCGCGCCGGGGAGTGCGCCGTCGACGGCTGGACCGGCGTCGTCGCCGTCGCGGTGGGGAACGTCCACACCGCCCGCAACACCGGCCGCACGCACACCGTCGGGCTGCGCGCCGACGGCACGGTCCTGGCCACCGGCCGCGACGACGACGGCGAATGCGCCGTCGCCGGCTGGCGCGGGGTCGTCGCGGTCGCCGCGGGGCGGCGCCGCACGCTGGGGCTGCGCGCCGACGGCACCGTGCTCGCCGCCGGCCGCGCCGCCGAAGGCGCGTGCGCGGTCGACGGATGGCGCGGGGTCCGGGGCCTGAGCTGCGGCGACTGGCACTCCGTCGGGCTGTGCGACGACGGCACCGCGGTCGCGACCGGCAACGACCGGTACGGCCAGTGCGCGGTCGGCGGATGGCACGACCTGGTGGCGGTGTCCGCCGGGTACCTGCACACCGTGGGGCTGCGGGCCGACGGCACGGTCGTGACCACCGGGCGGGGTGGCGGCGACGTCGCGGGATGGCACGACGTCGTCGCCGTGTCCGCGGGCAGCGGACACACGGTGGGGCTGCGCGCGGACGGGACGGCCGTCGCCGCCGGGGACGACGACCTCGGACAGTGCGCCGTCGGGACCTGGCGGGACGTGGTCGCGGTCGCCGCCGGGTCGGCGCACACGCTCGGGCTGCGGGCCGACGGGACCGTCGTCGCCGCGGGCGAGGGCTCCGACGGCCGCTGCGACGTCGACGGCTGGACCCTCGCCGTCACCGCGCCGGGCGGATCCTCGGGTGCGCGACCGTCCCGTCGGGGCGGGTGAGGGGTCGCACGTGAGCCGGACCGTGGCGCCCGGGTGGCCGATCAGTTCCGGACGCCCGCCCGGTCGTACCGGTCATGTCCTCCGCACACACCGCACGCCGCATGTTCGGGCTGACCGAGCCGATCTGCCTGGTCACCTACCTCGCCGACGAGCCGAACGAGGAGCTGGCCGCGCTCGGCCACCGCACCTACTGGGACGGCTACTTCGCGAGCCGGGCCGCGCCGCTCGGCCGGGTCCCGGCCGAGGTCGTGCACGCGGCGTTCTACAGCTTCGCCGACGGCGAGGCCGCCCGGCACATCCCGAGCGCCTGGGCGACGGTCCCGCCGGAGGAGTCCTTCGCCGCGTGGCGACGGGGCAGCGTCGCGGCACTGCGCCGGATCCTCGGCACCCAGCTGTCCGGGTCGCCCGGTGTGGCCCGGGCCGCCGACCTGCTCACCACCGCCGCGACGAGCGCCCCCACCGAGGGCCGGGTGATGTACGCGGGGATGCGCACCCTGGAGATCCCCGGCGACCCGCTGACCCGGCTGTGGCAGTCCGCGACGACGCTGCGCGAGCACCGCGGCGACGGGCACGTCACCGCCCTGCTCACCGAGCGGGTCGGCGGCACCGAGGCCCACCTGCTGTCGGCGCTGGACATGGGCATCCACCCGCCGGAGACGTTCGGGCGCGTGCACCACCTGCCGGCGGCCCGGCTGGCCGATGTCATGTCCGGGCTGCGGCGACGCGGCCTGGTCGACGACGACGGACGGCTCACCGACGCGGGCGGGGACCTCACGGCGCGCGTGGAGACGCTGACCGACGAGCTCGCCGCGCCGCCGTACGCGGCCCTGTCCGACGCGGAGCTCGACGAGCTGGTCGCGGAGCTGGAGCCGCTGTCCGCGGTGATGTCGGCGGCCTGGTCGCAGTGACCGCCGGTCAGGGCAGCAGCGCCGCCACCGCCGCCTGCGCCTGCCGCGCCGGCTCCGGGCTCCCGCCGATCGCCGCGGTCACCATCGCCCCCTCCGCGAGCAGGCAGACCGGCTCGACGGGATCCACCCCGGCCGCCGACGCCCACTCCCCGAGCTGCCGGTGGAACAGCTCCTTGTGGCTGCGCACCTCGCGCAGCACCGGCTCCGAGGTGCTGCCGAGCTCGCCGTAGGCGTTGATCCACGCGCAGCCGCGGAACCCGGGCCGGGCGAACCACTCCCCCAGCCAGTCGAAGACGGCGAGCAGCCGCCGCCGCGGGTCCCCGACCCGGGTCACGTACGCCACCAGGTCGCCCCGCCAGCGCTCGTCGCGCCGACGGAGCACCGCGACGACGAGGTCCTCCTTGGTCGCGAAGTCCCGGTAGATCCGCGTGAGCGGGAGCCCCGACGCCGACCTGACCCGGTCCATCCCGACGGCTCGGATGCCGTGTTCGTAGAACAGCAGCTCCGCTGCGTCCAGCAGGCCGTCCCGGTCGAGACGGGCCTGTTCCTCGGTGATGGCCGCGGGCACCGATGGCCTCCTTGACATCGAGAACGATCGTTCCCTACGTTACCGGAGCAGATCGAGAACGCTCGTTCTCGACTGACCGAGGAGACAGTCGTGGCCGATGGCCGTCCGCCCTACCCGCCGTTCACCGCGGAGACCGCACGCCAGAAGGTGCAGGCCGCCGAGGACGCCTGGAACACCCGGGACCCCGAGCGCGTCACGGGCGCGTACACACCGGACTCGGTGTGGCGCAACCGCGACACCTTCGCCACCGGCCGGCAGGAGATCGTCGAGCTGCTGACGGCGAAGTGGCAGCGCGAGCAGGACTACGCGCTGCGCATGAGCCTCTGGGCGTTCGACGACAACCGCATCGCCGTCCGGTTCCAGTACGAGTCCCGCGACGCCGACGGCCGATGGTGGCGCAGCTACGGCAACGAGCTGTGGGAGTTCGACGAGCTGGGACTCATGCGGCGGCGCGAGGCCAGCATCAACGACGTCCCGATCACCGAGGCGGAGCGGCGGATCCACGGTCCGCGCCCCGAGTCCGAGCGGGGTGTCGACATCCCGCTGCGGTGAGCCGGGTCAGACCGAGTCCGCGCCGATGGTGTTCCGCATCCGCGTGAGCAGCTCCTGCTGCTCACGCCCGGGCTGGTCCGGTGCGGCGGGCCGGATGCGGCCGTCGACGTCGTGCAGCGGGATGTCCGAGCGCCCGATCACCGAGATGCGGGCCATCGACCAGCGGGAGAACACCCGGGCCTGGGCCGTCGTCGACTCGACGACCGACACATCGGTGTGCCGGTCGTCCTCCCGGATCTTCTCGAACAGCCCGGTGACGACCGTCTCGTCGCCCTCCAGGGTCTGGACGAACCAGTTGTCGGAGATCAGCAGCGCACCGGTGACACCGGCCTTCTTGTTGTTCGACCGGGCCACGTCGAAGATCTCGGCGAGGACCTCGTCGCGGCGTTCGCGCGGCACGGTGCTGTGACTGCGGTAGATCAACCGGTGGACCTGCTCGGCCATGTGGGCTTCCCCCGTGTCGGTCGGGCCGCGTCACCGGGCCGGGCGCGGAACCGTCACGGGCCCGGACCCCGGGTGATCGTCACGGATGGTCCGACGGTAGTGGCGTGGGACACACTGCAGCGTCGCGATATGAGACAACCCGTCGGAAGATCGGCCGTCAGCGGGTCCCGTCGAACCGGACGTCCACCCGGACCTGCCGTCCGCCCCGTGCCGCCACACCGTGGCCCGGCCGTTCCGCACCGTCGACCCGGACCCGCGGCGGCGCGCCCTCACCGGTGACGTCGCGCCACGCGCCGCGACTGGTCAGCAGTCGCTCCGGGGCACCAGGCCCCGCTCGCACAGGTACTGCATCTGGGTCTCGCCGCTGGTCGGCGCCCGGCCCGCGGACGTGCCCGGGTCGAGATACCCCTGGTAGGCCGAGCACGACGGGTCGAACCGCCCGGCGGCCATCGCCCGTGCCGCGCAGTCGTCACCGGACGTCCTCGCCCTGCTCGCCTCCGCCGACCGCGCCTCGGCGGCCGCGGCCCGGTCCATCGCCCGGCGGGCCGCGACGACCGCGCCGTCCACCGCCGCAACCGGCACGGACGAGCCCACCCCGGCCCGGGGCAGCACCCCGGCGGCGGGTGCGAACGGCGCGGACACCGAGGCGGCCGCGGGTGCCGGAGTGGTGGCCCGCTCGGCGCCCGACGCGGCGGCGCACGCGCTGGTGGCGAAGACGGCGGCGACGACGGCCGCCACGGCGAAGCGGCCCATGCCCATCGTCGTTCCCCCACCCCGGTCACGCCGGCCCCGCCCCCCGGGGCCGGCCCACAGTGTCGTGGGTGGCGCGACGACGGTCAGCGTGTACGCCGGATCGTCACCCCTTCTGATGAGGGACGACGGGCGGGCCCGCCGTGGCTCAGACGTTGAAGCGGAACGAATCAGCACGGTCCACGGACCTGCGGTGTTCGCGATCGCATACGGCGTGACCTGCGTGAACGTGGGTTAACACCTGTCGCTGCCTATCGCCCGTAGTGAATCTGCTGACGAACAACTGACGAACGCCCTCCGGCTCTGCCCGCCCACCGCAGAAGGCGCCTGGTGCCATCCCGTCGACAGTGGCCCCACCCGACCTTGCTGTGCCGTGGGGGCAACCGGCGCTAGTCTCGAGCCCCGTGGCCCGCTGCACGATCCCGGCGCCGCCGTGGTTCTGGCGTTGCGCCGCTTGGCCGTGCGCTACCAGCACCCCACCGATGAGATCCGCGACGCCGACCGCGACCTGCACGGGCTCGTCACCGACGCCGCGCCTGCTCGCCCTGGTGGGGGTCGGCACCGAAGTCGCCGGCCAGTTGCTCACCACCGCCGGGGCCAACCCGCAGCGGATGCGCTCGGAGGCCGCGTTCGCCCATCTTTGCGGCGTCGCTCCGATCCCGGCCAGCAGTGGCAAGACCATCCGCCACCGGCTGAACCGCGGCGGTGACCGCGGCGCGAACAACGCGCTCTACACCGTGGTGCTGTCCCGGATGCGCTGTGATCCACGCACTCGCGCCTACTTCGACCGGCGCACCGCGGAGGGCCTGTCCAAGAACGACATCATCCGGTGCCTCAAGCGCTACCTGGCGCGCGAGCTCTACCAAGCGCTGCTCACACCTACCCGTCCTCGTCGTCCCAGCTCACTCAGTGGGGCAGGTGGGCGGGTCAACCCTGAAACGCCGCAGGCGCGCGCAGCGGGGTTGAAGCGCCTGCCTGCCCCACGGACCATCCCAGCGGACGAAGGACACCCCGGTCATCGTTCTTGACAGGACATAGGAGCATCCTGCCCGCCCGGCGAGGGCATGCTCGGCTTTCGGTGAACTGAGACCGCCAGGACTGATGCGCGACTGGCGGGCATCCGTACCCCTTCAAACCACCCGAATTACGTGCTTCGACCGACTGATCCCAAGCTGCCGAGCGGAAGCCTGGCGGTCTCGGGGATCAAGCTGACGGCGACGAGTGACACGACACCGGCCGCAATGAGTATCAGTGCCGGAGCGACGTCGATACCGGTGATCGCGACTAGCCAAACCGAAATCATGGGCGTTGTGCCCCCGAATAGTGCAATCGATATATTGTAACCGATTGAGAACGCCGTGTAACGGACGCGCGTGGCGAACAGCTCAATCATCGCCGCGAAAGGCGCGCCGGAGAACGTGCCGAAAAGAAGACCCAGCAGTACCTGGGACAAGATCACGCTTCCGGTGTCGCCCGACGACATCAGCACGAAGATCGGGTAGGCAAGAAGAATATAGCCGATACACGCTGCGGCGACGACCGGCCGCCGGCCGATCCGGTCGGACAGCGAGGCTGTGATCGGGATGACGGCGATCGCGATTCCGAGGGCAATCATCATCATGACCAGCGCGCTGCCGCGTTCGAAATTGTGGACCGTCGCCAGATAGGTAGGAATGTATGTCAGGACCATGTAGAAGCCTGCCGCATGCATCGTAGTGAGGGCGAGACAAAGAGTGATGCCACGAACGTTCCCCTTCACAGTCTCGCGCAACGGGGAGCCGGTGTGCTCACCGGCGGCGACCAAGGCCCGGAACTCGGGAGTGTCTTCAACCTTCAGGCGCAGGTAGAGACCGATGAGCCCGAGCGGGAGCGCGAGTAGGAACGGCACGCGCCATCCCCAAGTGACCATCTCCTCCTGCGACAGGGTCGCGCTCAGTACGGTGACGAAGACTGCCCCGGCGAACGCACCAGGCAGTGCCGACATGTTCACCCATCCGACTTGAAACCCGCGGCGGTGCGCCGGGGCGTACTCGGCGAGGAAGACCACCGCACCGCCGACCTCTCCACCGGCTGAGAGGCCCTGGATGATTCGAAGGAGCACCAGAAAGACGGGCGCCGCGACGCCGATGCTCGCGTAGCCGGGTAGAAGTCCGGTCACGAAGGTTGCTACGGAGATCAGTATGACGACCGCGGCCAACGTCTTCTGCCTGCCGATCCGGTCGCCGATGCTGCCAAAGACTATGCCTCCGATCGGTCTGACGATGAAGGCCAGGGCGAATGCGGCGAACGAGGCGAGTATTGACGCAGTCGGGTCGGTAGACGGAAAAAAGATCACTCCGAGTGTCGCCGCGAGGTATCCGTATACCGTGTAGTCGTACCATTCTACGGCGTTCCCGATGGATGCCGCGACTATCGCTCGGCGACGGGTCGAGGCGGTTACGGGGGCCGGAGCCGCCTCGGCGCTGCCGTTCTCGTAGAGCTCCATTTCTCGGTCCTCCCGGGAAAATGGGGTGATTGACGTGTGGCCGCACGAATGGCCCGAAACTGGGAGTGAACTGGCCAAGGCTCGGACCGTCTAGAAGCAACGGGCTCGTCCATGTCGGGCACCGCTGACGACGTGTTCTCGGTACCGCAACTGACGCGGACACGTGCATCGCGAGCCGGGCGGCCCGTAGCCGCCCGTGCCCCGACTCCTGATCGTCAGGTCGCCTCAGCTGGCGGGCTGCAACAGCACTCCCGGGTTGAGGACACCGGCTGGGTCGAGCGCTCGTTTGGCGCCGGCGAGTGCGCTCGCGAACAGCTCCGGCCGCTGCCGGTCGTACCAGGGTCGATGATCGCGACCGACGGCGTGGTGGTGGGTGATCGTCGCGTGGTGCTTGACGAGAACCTCCGATACTGCCGACTTGATCTCGTCCCATTGGGACAAGACGCTCCCCCATTTGCCAGGGGCGTAGACGCCGTAGTAGGGCGCCGGGCCGTCCGGGTACACATGCGTGAACCGGCAGGTGAGCAGGCCTGAGCCCGTGACGTCTGCGAACGCGTGCTGCGCGGCCTCGGTGACGGCAGCGTGCAACGCGGGGAAGGCATCCCACGTACAGGAGGTCTCAAAGGTCTCGAGGATCATCGATCGCCTCGCCAGCGCATCCCGGTGGTAGGGCATGCGCAGGAACGACGTCCGCCACGCCTGTGCGGGGCTAGCGCTCCGGTTCTCCACGGGGTCGTGGACCGTGCCGCCGTGCTGTCGGCACAGCTCGGTAGCTCGGGCCAGCTGGATGTCGACCGGGTGATCTGCGGACTCGAACCCGAGCACGAGCACCCCGCCCCCCGTCGTGATCCCGGCGTTGAGCGCGCTTTCAACCGTGTCGAGCAAGCGGCAGTTGGCAGGGTCTAGGCCGCTCTGCGCGACGGCTCGGGTAGCCTCCACAGCTTCCTCGAACGAGTCGAAAATCACCGACGCTCCGGCGCGGTGTACCGGTCGTTCCTGCAGCCGCATCCAGGCCTCGGTGATTAATCCGAGAGTGCCCTCCGATCCAAGGAACATCCGGTCGGGTGATGGGCCGGCGCCCGAGCCGGGTAGCCGCCACGACTCGCCGACCCCGGTCGGGCTGACCACGCGCATGGACTCGACCATGTCATCGATATGGGTCAGCCGGGTCGCATAGTGTCCACCAGCCCTGGTCGCCAGCCAGCCGCCGAGCGTCGAAAACTCGAAGGACTGAGGAAAGTGGCGCAAAGAGAGTCCGTGGGGGCGTAACGCATTCTCCAGATCGGGGCCCAGGACGCCGGCCTGGATCCGGGCCGCCCTGCTGGTGTGGTCGATCTCGAGGACCTGATTGAGCCTCCCGAGATCCAGCGTGACCGTAGCCGGGAAATCGGTGAACCGGGGCTCGACGCCCCCGACGACCGAGCTACCGCCACCGTAGGGAATCACGGCGTGGCGGTTCTCGGTGCACCAGTCGAGCACGTCGATGATGTCCTGCTCGTTCTGTGGTCGAATCACAAGGTCCGGTGCGTGGGACATGTCTCCCTGCAGGTTCCGGGCCACGTCGCGAAATCCTTTGCCGTGCGCATGCGATGCACGGTCAAGCAGGTCGTCCGAGCACAAGGAGGCCAGAGAGGAAGGCGGCGTCACACGTGCCGCTGGAAGGTTCAGCGCCGTGACCTCGGGCGGTTGGTGGTCGGTCAGGTCGGCGTTGGGCAGCAGTGCGGTGATCCGCGCCAGCAAGGCCTCGAGTTCTGGCCCGGTGGCTGCATCTTCGATGGTGCCCCATCCCCACCAGGAACGCGTCCGCGCGGTCTCCGTGGTCGCGTCGTTTCCGCTTTCACGCATGCGTTGTCTCCTTCGTTAGTTCGCGCTTGAGGATCTTTCCGGTGGCCGTCATAGGCAGCGTGTCGCGAAACTCGACGAACCTTGGGTACTTGTAGGCCGCCAGGTTATCCTTGCACCACGCAATCAATTCATCCTCGCCTATCTCGGCGCCGGATTCGCAAATTACATACGCCTTAACCTCCTCGCCATATTGCTCGTCGCGCACCCCCACTACGGCCGCGAGGCTCACAGCCGGATGAGTCACGAGCACTTCCTCGACCTCTCTCGGGTACACGTTGAAGCCGCCGCGGATGATCATCTCTTTGCTGCGGTCGACAATATAGACGCAGCCGGCCGCGTCCTGCTTGCCGATGTCCCCGGTCCGAAACCAGCCGTGGGCATCGATGGCATCAGCCGTGGATTGAGGGCGGTTCAAGTAACCCTTGGTCACGTTGTGGCCACGGATACACACCTCTCCGAGTTCTTCGGGGGCCGCTTGGCTCCCGTCCGCTGAACGGATTCTCACCTCCACACCCCATACCGGCCGCCCGACCGATCCGGGACAGCGTGGCTCGTCGAGGCGATTGAATGTGGAAATCGGGCTGGTCTCCGACAGGCCGTACCCTTCGAGGATTGGCACGCCGAAAGTCCGCTCGAGACCAGTAAGCACTTCAATCGGGAGCGGAGCGCCACCAGCGAGGCATACCCGCAACGCATGGTCAACGTCTGACGGGGCGAGTCGTTCCCGCGCGTGGTTAAGCAATTGCCAAAACATCGTCGGCACGCCGGCGAATACCGTAACCTTCTCACGACGCATGATTTGGAATGCTTCGGCGGCGTCGAAGCGCGGCTGGAGGACGATCGTCGCGCCGTTCGCAAAGCCCGCGTTCATCTGGACCGTCTGACCGAACGAGTGGAAGAGCGGCAGCGAGGCCAAGTGTACGTCGTGCGAGTGGCGACCGACCACCCGATCAACGAGAAGCGCATTAAGCACCAGGTTGCTGTGAGTCATCTCCGCGCCTTTTGGCTTTCCGGTTGTTCCGCTCGTATAGAGAACCACCGCCGTGTCAGTTTCGCAAATGGGTGGGGTTGCAGACTCCTGCACTCCCCAGCGCCGCAGGTCGTCGAGCGTCGACACCTCAGTGTGTTCCAGCTGACGGGGCGCACTTGCCCGAATAAGTACGAAATGCCCGCAGCCCGATGCGGACTGGAACGCCGACCACCCGCTCCTTCCAGACGGGAGGTCAGCGGTGCCTTCATAACACAGGTACGTCTTCGCTCCCGAGTCCTCGAGGTGGAAAGCAATCTCGCGCGCGGTCAGCAGCACGTTCAATGGGACGACAACCGCTCCGGCCTTCAGAACGCCGTAGTAGGCGACCGGAAAGGCGGGCACGTTCGGACACGTCAATGCGACGCGGTCACCCGGTCGAACGCCACGAGCCAGCAGCCCTCGCGCCACTTCGTCCGTAGCTCGGTCGAGCTGGGCGTAGCTCAGGCGCTCGTCACCGAGCACCACCGCATCACGATCGGGGAACTCACGCGCGGCATGTTCGAGCAGGACAGCGAGATTGAACATCCGGATCTCCACGGCTCTGTGGGTGAGACACCACACCGTGGCCCGGTGCGGCCGGACACGGATAGTGGCCGGACCACAAGGCTGGCTGAGATCGAGTCACAAGCTGTCGGGTGAGATCCTCTCGGGACGTCGCCCCAACAACAGGCGAATGGCGATCAGCAACTCTTGTATGTCTGCGAGCTTGCGCATGTCTCGTCCGGTACGCGCAGCGATTCGATCGAGTCTGTAGTAAGCAGTGTTGACGTGTACGTGCAGCCGCTCGGCAGCGACCTTGGCGTTGAGGTCGCTAGCGGCGTACTCCAGGAGTGTGGCCACCATATAGCCACCGGCGGACTGATCCTCCTCGACGAATCGTCGCAGTTCAGGGTGGATCAGCCGACGGGCGGTCCCGTCGTCTCGCAGCATCAGGTAGTCCAGGCTTGACAGCATCGGCAAGGCGAGAACCCCGGTCCGCCCGTTGAGGCCATCGCGGGCAACGCATGCCTCGGCGTACGCCTCCGGCGCCTCGGCGAGACCGGAGTACACCGTGCTGACACCTATGGACAGCCGGATGCCCTGCCGCTCAAGCTGCTCCACTGTGCGCTCGTGAACGTCGACCAACGGTCGCACCCCACGGGTCGGTACCGGTGCAATTCCGACGATCTCGTCATGCCGGACGACGGTCAGTCCTTGGAAGCCGGGGCCGGCGGCGAGCTGGACCGCAGCCACCACGTCGCCCAGCGTGCGTTCCCCCGGTAGCTGCTGCACGGGCGCAGCCGACAGGGCTATCAGTCGGGTCGACGGGCCGAGACCGGATGCCCGCAGAATTGACTGGCGTACGCCTGACGAACAGTCTCGCCGTGCGAGCAAGTCTTCGAGCAGGTCGCGGCGGACCCGGTCGTACTCGGCCAGCTGGTACTGCTGCGCAGCGAGATAGGCTTCCGCAGCCACCGAGCTGCCCACCTCGATCACCTGCATGACGTGCGCAACGAGCGACAACGCCGTGTCGCCGGACCCCGGGCGCTGCTTCGAGACCGCCAACAGACCCTGCCAAAGGTTCAGTTGCCCGATCCGGAACGCTTGGAGGAAATCCGACAGCGACACGCCCTGCCCGACACGCCTCCGTGCCTGCTCTGCGCTCGGCGCGAAGTCCGGACGGGACGCCGGACGCCCCTCTGAGATCGTAGCCAGTACCGTACGAAACACCGACCCTACGTGGGCCGTGACATTGTCGCGCAGCTCGCCGTCGTCGCTTCCTGCGTATGCGGGGACCTGCCGCCAGATGTCGTCCACAGCACGGCGAACGACATCGTCGAGCGACGGCTCTAGGGCGACAGCTAGCGACTCGGCACCGATCTCGAGCGCCAAGTCATGGTTTCCGTCCGGCCTGTCGACCATTCGATCACCTGCAAGGAGCGAGAACTGAAGGAAGCGACTGAGGCTACCGCCGTCGCGCAGGTCGGGCACAAGTCGCCGCAACCGCCGGTGGACTAGCTGCGCGCACCGCAGCACGTAGTAGCGCTCTTGCTCGGCGCGCGGCGCTGGGGACCGGCCGAAGGCCGCATGCCCCAGCGCCGCGCGCCGAGCCTGACCACAGCCCGGGACAGCGGCGCGGAGCGCCGCCTTGATACCGAATGGAAGGTCTAAACACAGCGGACGTCCGGTCGATTGTCGTGTCCCGGCTGATGCTTGACGTTCCGGTCTCACCTGATGCTTGACGTTCGGGCCTGATCGGCTTTCCTGTCCGCTGTCCGTGCTGGTCAGCGGGTGGCGGGGAGGCCGGGATTGGCCCTGGTGGACATGACCGTGGTCGAGCAGCGCTACCGCGCCGTGCTGGCCGTCGAGCAAGGCGAACCGCGCTATCAGGTCGCGGCCCAGTTCGGCGTCTCCCGGCAGACCCTGCACACCTGGATCACCCGCTACCGCGCCGACGGACTGGCCGGGCTGGCCTCACGCTCACACCGCCCGGACTCCTGCCCGCACCAGGCCAGCGAGGTGGTGGAGGTGGCGGTCTGCGAGATGCGGCGCGGCAACCCCCGCTGGGGACCACGCCGGATCGCCCATGAACTCGCTCCCCGCTTCGGCGCCCAGGCCCCGTCGCGCAGCACGGTGGCGCGGATCCTGCACCGCAACGGCCTGGTCGAACCCCGTCGCCGCCGCAAGCTGCGCTCGGACTACCGGCGCTGGGAACGCCCGGAGCCCATGGCGCTCTGGCAGCTCGACATCGTCGGCGGCATCCACCTGCGCGCCCCGGACGGCACGGTCACCGAAGCGAAGATCGTGACCGGGGTCGATGACCACTCCCGCTTCGCCGTCATCGCCACCGTCATGGTCCGGGCGACCGGCCGCGCGGTCTGCCTCGCCTTCGCCGACGCGCTGCGCCGCTACGGCATCCCCGACGAGGTCCTGACCGACAACGGCAAGCAGTTCACCGCCCGCTTCGGCCGCGGCGGCGAGGTGTTGTTCGACCGGATCTGCCGCGACAACGCCATCACCCACCGCCTCACCCAGCCCGCCACCCCGACCACCACCGGGAAGGTCGAACGCTTCCACCAGACCCTGCGCCGCGAGCTGCTCGACCACGCCGAACCCTTCGACACCCTGACCGCGGCGCAGGCGGCGCTGGACTCCTGGATCGCCGACTACAACTGCACCCGCCCGCACCAGGCGATCGAGATGGCCTGCCCGGTCGACCGCTTCGCCCCCAGCCAGCACCAGCGCGGCGACGAGGACCTGCTCCCACTGCGGCTGCCCGCCCGGCTCACCGCCGCGCCCGTCCCGGCAGAGGGCCCTGAGCACCCCGGCCCGGCCCCGGACGACGAGACGAGCACCGAGATCGAGATCTATCGGGGCGGGCCGGTGGAGTTCGAGCGGGTCGTCCCCGCCTCGGGGAACCTCGCCGTTCTCGGCAAGCAGTTCTGGCTCGGCCCGCTCCGCGCCGGGGTCACCATCACGTTCTGGGCCGACGCCCAGGTCATCCACCTGTCCGCCGGCGGGGCACGGATCAAGACCGTCCGCTCCCCCTACACCGACGACCAGCTCGCCACCCTCGCCGCGACCGGAGGCCGCCCCGCCGGCCCGCCACCGCTGCCACCGGCCGAACCCGACGGCACCGCGATCGAGATCGACCGCACCGTCTCGCGCCTCGGCAACATTGCCCTGGCCGGACACTGGCACCCCGCTGCGGAAATCCTCGGCGGGCGCCGGGTCACCATCCGCATCGACGACCACGTCCTGCTGATCTTCGACCCCGAAACCCGGGAACTGCTGCGCACCAGACCGAACCCGCTGACCTACGACCAGGCCCGACACCTGCGCGGCGCCCGACCCGCCGGCCCGCCACCACGACCGAGCACCGAGCCGGTCACCGTCACCCGCCGAGTCTCGGCCACCGGCACCATCATGATCGCCCGACAACTCATCGCGCTCGGCCGCGACCAGGCCCGCACCGTGATCACCGCCCACGTCGCCGAACACACCATCACCATCGACCTCGTCGACGGCGCCCAACGCACCGTCAGCCGCACCAGCACCGGCGCGATCCGTAACCTCAAGGCCCAGATAGACCGCACAGTTTCCTAGCCCGAACGTCAACCATCACCCGGGACAGGAACGTCAAGCATCAGGTGAGACCCGACAGGACGTCCGGTCGATTGACGTCCGGTCGATGACGTCCGGTCGATGACGTCCGGTCGACTGTCGTCCGGTCGACGTCCGGTCGACGGTCAGACGGTCAGCGGGTGTCGGCCTGCCAGGTGGTGACGGTCTTGTCGTCGTGGCGCTTGGCTCGCGGGAGGTCCTGCCCCTCGGGGTCCCGTTCGGCTTCCCAGCGTTGCAGGCCCTGGAGGAGCGCAAGTAGCTCGTCGTCGCTCTTGGCGGCGATGTCGTGCCAGGCCATGTGTAGGTGGTCGATGGTGCGTTGGGCACCGTCGGTGGCGAGCACGGCCCAACGGAGGTTGTCGGCGTCGATGTGCCGGACGGTGGCGTGATGGCCGGCGTCGCGGGTGGCTTCGGCGATCCAGTAGCCATCATCGGAGTTGCGGGCGCGACGCTCGGTGGTCTGTAGGTCGGCGAGGAGCTGCCGGTGGGTCTCGTCGTAGCCACTCCCCCGCTGCAGCCGCTCGCGGTAGCTCTGCCGCTGTGCGGGCGCGACGGTCTCCAAACGTTCGTCGCAGAGTCGGATCTCGTGGCCGTCGCGGGTGCCGAGGATGATCGTGCTGTCGCCGAGTACCGCCGCGTCGGCACCGGTGTCGGTCCATCGCAGCAGGGCGACTGTCGAGGACGGGCCGTCGCCCGGGGTCAGGTCGAGTTCGGCGGACACGTGGTCGATGGCGTCGGCGATGACGGTCCGCAGGTCTGACGTGGAGCTGAGGCCTGTTCGGAGGGTGTCGAGCAAGGCGTCGACGTACTGCTCCGCTGGTGGGACGTCGGGGGCGATGGCGGTCGCGCCGTCGAGGACGATGAGTCCGTTCGGGGTGGCTGCCCAGCGGTCTTGTCCGGGACCTGTTCCCCCGGGTAGTGATGCGCCGTGAGTGCTCATCGGGGCCATCGTCGCGGAGGGACGAGCACCTTCAGCGTGGTGGGGGTGAGCTCGTCGAACTCGCCGCTGAGGACCATGCTGAACGAGTCCTCCCCCAGCTCGGCCCACAGGTCTGCGACGTGCTCGGTGAGGTAGTGCGCGGCACCCACGGAGCCCAGGGCGTGTAGCCCGGCGATGTGGACGACGACGGCGCCGGTGGGCATCACGTGGCGTGCGAGGTAGGCGATGTCGGCCCGGCGTGGCTCGGGATCGTCCATCGGGGACACGAAGCGCTCGCCGGTCTGATCGTCGACGAGTCCCCAGCGTGCGCCGTCGCCGATTGTCATCGTGAAGAAGGGATCGCGCTCCATCAGCGCGTTGCCCACGTGCGCGGACGCCGGGCCGCAGACCACGACGGCGTCGCCGGTGGGCTCCCACTCCTGTAGCGGGTCGATGATGCGGCGCTCGACGGTGAACATCAGGCGCTCGACCTCATCGGTCAGGTGCACGCCGGTGGCATCGTCCTCGCCGGCGATCACGAGATCGTCGCGGTTGAGCAGCCGCCTCCCGGGCAGCGCCATCTCCAGGGGGCCGACCCCGAAGAACGCTCGATGCGCCGGTGGGGCACTGCTGCGGATCTGCGTGATGCGGCCCTTGGTCAGGCCGAAGGCCCGGGCGACCTCGGTGTAGCTGCCGCCGAGCTGGTCGCGGGCTTCCTCGACCGCGGCGCGGCGGATGCGCGCGAGTTCGACCGAACGCTGCTGGTAGGTCGCCAGCAGGTCGGTTGCACGCCGCCCCCGCCGGACCGGGTCCGGCTCCAGGCGAAGCGCATGGAACTCATCGTCAACAGCAGCCACTCCCCGAGTTTAGGCCCCTTGACAAGCTTGGCGACCGGCGGCATCCTGGTTTAGCCCCCTGAACACGCACGCACTCACGCGACAAGTACGTTTAGGGGTATTAACGAACGAGAGGTGGAGACATGAGGGACCTTCCGGTGGTGCTGGACGGCTTCAAGCTCACGGTGGTGGAGCCGCCCGCACCGAAGGTGCGGCAGGACGCGAACGGTGCTGATGTGCCGGTGACTGACCGGGACGGGGTGGCGCAGTTCGTGGTGTCGCTGTTCGCGAAGCTCCAGGTCCAGGCGGGGCAGCGGGCCCCGAAGGGGGAGGAGATCAAGGTGACGCTGACCGCCGATCCTGGGGAGGGGTTTCCGGAGGACACCCGGGTGCAGCTGATCGACGCGAAGATCAACCCGTACTCGATCGAGTCCCCGGACGGGCGCACGGTGTCGGGGATCGCGTTCAAGGCGATGGGAATCAAGCACTCCGGCCCGGCGCCGATGCCGATGCGGCGGGGCAAGGACAACGGGGAGGGCGAGTCGTGAGCCGCCCGGACTTCCTGCCCTCGTCCACGGTCTCGGTCGGGCTCCACGTCTACGAGAGCACCGAGTTCGTGACCCGCACCTACCCGGACGAGGACCGAGTCACGATCGACGCGACCGGCTCCGGCGGATCGGTGACGCTGTTCCTCGACCGCCCCGACATCGCCCGCCTGTGCACGGTGCTGGAGCAGGCCGAGCACGATCTGACAAGCAGACAGAACGACAACGAGGGCTCCGCGATCAGCGGGCCGGCCGCCTGACACTCGCGGCCCATTTCTTCCGGCCGGATCTGTTCCGGCACTTCCATGCAACTCCGAGACGGGGACACCTATGTCCCGAGCCAGGGGTGATCGCCAGTGGTGTGTGGCGACTGCAGCGGTAGCCGCGCCTGCGACGTGTGCGACGGCTACGGCGACTCGATCAACGGGATCGAGTGCACGGCCTGTGGCGGTTCCGGGGCCTGCCCGGGCTGCTTCGGAGACGGCGAGACCAGCGGCACCGCGTCGCTGGCGGAGACGGAGGCAACGCGATGAACACGACCACGAACACGCGGCCCCGCGCGAGGACGGGTGTGGGCCGGCTGGTGCGGCGTCTGGAGATCGAGCGGCGTCGTTGGTCCCGCAACGACTACCCGGTGGTGCCGACCGAGCAGGCGTGGCGGGCCGGGGTCGCCGAGGGCCTGCGCCTGGCCCAACTCGCCATCCGCAAGGGCGTCTGAGCGATGGCGATCAACCTCGGCCCGCGGGACCGGGTCAAGACGCTGCCGAAGGTCAACCGGCGCGCACTGCGCAAGTACGGCGAGTTCTGGCGCGCCCTGCAGCTGGTCGGCGACGCCCTGACTGAGGCGGAGAAGGTCGCCGCCCAGGCCGGTGACACCAAGGCCGGCAAGCGCGGCCGGACCGGCGCGAAGGAGACGTCGGCGAAGGCCGGCACGGAGGGGCGGCATTGGTCGGTGGCTTCGCCGGAGGAGATCTCGGCGTCGGCGAAGAAGTCGCACAGCTCGCTGCGCGTGATGGCCGCCTCGGCCAAGAAGTGGGAGGCCGAGCTGATCTCCCGCGAGTGGAGGAAGTGACATGTCCAAGGCCGTCGACCGGACCGTCGAAGAACTCGACGCGGCGATGCGCGAACTCAGGCGCTCGCTGCACGGGATCCCGTATCGGACCGGTGGGTTCAAGAACACCCACGACAACCTCGCCCGCGACGTCGCGCACCTGACGGTGCAGCTCGACTCGGCGCGCGGCGCACTGCGCGAACAGAAGTGATCACCCCGGGTGGTGGGGCGCCCGCCGAGATTGGTTCTTGGCGGAAACACACGGCGGGCGTCCCGCTACCCGATCTCGATTCGTGAGGACTGGTAGCAGTGAAGCAGCGTAGTAGCTCCGCAACTCGCATAAACGGCCCGGCTCGCAGTCACGGCGGCCGTGCCACGCGCCCACCGGGGCGGGAGGTCCAGGCCACCGCCTGGCTGTTCCGGCACCCCGGCTTCGTCCTGGCCCCACTGCTCGGGCTCGGCCTGACGCTCACTCTTGGCGCGTTCGGGGCCGGACTGGGCATCGCAGCCCTCGTCGCCGTTGTGCTGGTGTGGTGGCGGGTGCACCCGGCGACGTTCGACCGGTTCGCCGCGCCCCGGCTGCGCGCGTGCTGGCGGCGCTGGACGGTCTACCGCGGCCGCCGCTGGTCGCGGCTGATGGCCGACACCGGGCTGACCCGCGAGCACCGCCACACCGGCGAACACCTCGTCCCCCGCGTCCTGTGGGTCCGCTCGTCCTCGGCGACGATCGACACCGTCTACGTGCGCATGGTCCGCGGCCAGGACGTCGCCTACTGGCAGGAACGCGCGTCGGTCCTGTGGGAGGCGTTGATCGCGCACCGGGTCGCGATCACCCGCCACCGCCCCGGCGTCGTCGCGATCGTCATCGAATGGGAACTCCCCTTCACCCGGGTCATCCCCGCACCCGACATCCCCGACCAGGCCGACGACGTCGACCTGCGGGCGGTGGAGATCGGCGACAACGAACACGGCCAGCCCTTCACCGCCTCCGTCATCGACGGGCACCGCCTCGTCGCCGGCCGCACCGGCTCCGGCAAGGGCTCCATCCTCTGGGGCACCCTCCGGTCACTCGGCCCGTGCCTGCGCGACGGGGTCGCCCGGGTCTGGATGGTCGACCTCAAAGGCGGGGTGGAGACCGAGCAGGGCGCCCCGCTGTTCCACCGCTACGCCACCACCATGACCCAAGCCCTCGACATGTTGACCGAGTTCCGCGACGCCATGCGCGACCGCCAGGACTGGATGCGCGACCACAACATCCGCCGCTGCACACCGTCGGTCGAGACGCCGGTGGAGCTGCTGGTCATCGACGAGATGGCCATGCTCACCGCCTACGGCGACCGCACCGCCGTCCGCGACGCCCTCCGACTGCTCGCCGAGATCATGACCCAGGGCCGCGCCTCACTGTTCTCCGTCCAGGGCTACCTGCAGGAGCCCTCCAAGGACGTCCTCGACGTGCGGGAGCTGTTCACCCAGCGGATCGCCCTCGCCGTCACCGCCGCGAGTCATGTGGACATGGTGCTTGGCGACGGCGCGCGGGAGCGGGGTGCGCTGGCCGACGAGATCCCCGGCGACGAGCGGCACGCCGGGATCGGGTTCGTCATCGACCACGGCTCCCGGCTCCCGGTCCGGTTCCGGGCCGCCTACGTCACCGACGACGACATCGCCGAACTGGTCGCCCGCTGCGCACCTCCGGTTGCCGAGGTGATCGAGCTGGCCTCGGATCGGGGCGCGGCCTGATGGGCACCGCGACCCTGTGGGCGCTGCGCACCTGGGCCAAGCTCACCGTCCTGCTCGTCGTGATCGTCGGCGGCTCCTGGCTGCACTTCGGCACCGGCTCCGGCTGGTTCTGGGTCGCCGTCGGCCTGGCGGTGGTCGGCGAGTACTACGTGATCCGCCAGCTCGCCCGTGAATGGTCCTGGGAGGCCCGCGCCACCTGGTGGTGGTCGGCATGACCGGCCACACCAGCACCGTCCAGGGCGCCTTGTTCGGCGAGCCGGTCACCGTCGCCAGCGACGGCCAGGGCGCGGCCGCGACGCAGGACCCGCGCGAGGTCGCCCGCATCGTCGCCACGGCCCAGGAGCCCGGGTTCCTGCTGATCGAGCGCACCGGCCAGGTCCTGCGCACCGATCCGGCCCGGCCCGGCTGCGCCGAGACGGCGGCCCGCCTCGACGGCGCCACCGTCCTCCAGCTCCTCGACACCGGACACCTGCGCCTCGGCGGGACCCATCACGTCCACCACAACGGCTCGGAGGGCCCGGCCCGATCGGTGCTGGTCCCGAAGGCCACCCGGGACATGGTCGCCCGCTGGGACCACCTGCGGCCCATCCCGGAGACCGCCCGGGCACTGGAGCAGACGAACAACCGGCAGCGCTCGACCGGTGTGATCGGCGTGGACGTCGTCCAGCCCGGCAAGGCCCTGGTCGTCCTCGGCAATACCGGCGCCGGCGGGACCGTGCTGCGCGACGGCAACCGCTACCGGGTCGAGAACGACCACGGCACCCACATCGGCCACGCCTCCAGCTACCGGGCCGCCGCCCGGCTCCTGGCCCGCTACCACGGCTACACGCCGGGCCCGGTCGAGATCGAGCACGAACACCACACCCACCGCCGGTGACCCGGCCCGGCCCCGCGCGTGGGACCAGCCCCGGCGGGCCCGGAAGCCACCCCCACGACCACATCCCCGGGAGGGATGCCGCCATGACCGCTGCCACCACCCAGCACGACCACGACCTGTCCCACCTGCTGCGCTCCGACGGCTTCCAGCAGTGGCGCCGCGAGGTCACCGCCCTCGGCGGCTGCGCCGCCCCCATCCACCTGTCGGGCTCCTCCCGCATCCACGACCGCGCCACCGGCGCCGTCCTGGCCGAGCGGGAAGGCGACATCCTCGCCCCCTGCGGGAACCGACGCGCGTCAGTGTGCCCGGCCTGCTCGGACCGCTACGCCTCCGACGCCTACCACCTCCTCCGCGCAGGAATGGCCGGCGGGAAAGGCGTCCCCGACTCGGCCGCAGCGCATCCGCGGCTGTTCGTCACGCTCACCGCACCGTCGTTCGGGCCGGTGCACACCCGCCGGGTCACCGCCCGCGGCCTCGTCGTCCCCTGCGGGTGCGGGGACAAGCACCACCGCGACGACCCGCGCGTCGGCACCGCCCTCGACTACGACACCCACGACTACGTCGGGGCGGTGCTGTGGCAGGCCCACTCCGGGAAGCTCTGGAACCGCTTCGCGATCCGCCTGCGCCGGGTCCTGGCCGGGATGCTCGGGATCAAGGTCCGCGACTTCAAAGATCACGCCCGCCTCTCCTACGCCAAGGTCGCCGAGTACCAACGCCGCGGGCTGGTGCACTTCCACGCCGTCGTCCGCCTCGACGGCCCCGACGGACCCACCACCGCCCCACCCGACTGGATCACCACCGAGGCCCTGACCGTCGCGGTCCGGTACGCAGCAAGCTCGGTGTCGCTCGTCGTCGACCGGCCGGACGGGACGGCGCTGCCGCTGGCCTGGGGGCGGCAGGTCGACATCCGATCGATCACCTCCACCGCGGCCGCCGCGCTCGAGGACGACCACGGCGAGATCACCGACTCGGCGCTTGCTGCCTACGTGGCGAAGTACGCCACCAAGGGCACCGGCAAGTCCGAGGCGACCGACCGGCCGATCCGCGACATCGCCCACGTTCCGCATCTCGACATCACCGACCACCACCGCCGGTTGATCGAGGCCGCGTGGGAGCTCGGCGGGCGCGAGGAGTACGAGGAGCTGAACCTGCGGCGGTGGGCGCACATGCTCGGGTTCCGCGGCCACTTCCTCACCAAGTCCCGCAACTACTCCACCACCTTCGGCGCCATCCGCGGCGAACGCCGCACCTACCGCCTCGGCGAAACCCTCGCCGCCCTCGACACCCCGGCCGAACCGGGGACGGTGCTGGTGGTCAACGACTGGCACATCGTCCAGATCGGGCACCGCAACGACGCCGAACGCGAGATCGCCCTCGGCATCGCCGAACGACGACGCGAACAACGCCGCACCCGTACCGAGAGGAACGCCCGATGAGCAGCGCTGAGCGGTTGTGGACGATCCAGGACGTCGCGCACTACCTCGGGGTGCCGATGCAGACCCTCTACCAGTGGCGCAGTCGCGGCTACGGCCCGAGGGGCGTCCGGATCGGCCGTCACGTCCGGTACCGCGCGGACGACGTTCGGCGTTGGGTCGCCGACCAGGTCAAGGCGAGCGCCTGATGGCCAGCGTGCGGAAACTGACCGACGGTCGATGGCAGGCGCAATACCGGCCCTACCCGGGCGGGAAGCAGATCACCCGGACAACCCGGAAGAAGTCCGACGCGCAGCGGTGGTTGGACGAGCAGACCACGTCGCTTATCAGCGGCAACTACGTCGATCCCCACGCCGGGCGGGTCGCCTTCGGGGCCTACTTCGAGCGCTGGTCCGCCCGTCAGATCTGGGTGCCGGGGACGGCGCGGGCGATGAACCTGGCTGCTCGCTCGGTGCCGTTCTGGGACGTCCCGTTACAGCGGTTGCTGCGGTCGCACATCGAGCTGTGGATCAAAGAGATGCAGGCTGCCGATCGCGGCCCTGACCGCGCCGCCGGGCTCGCACCGGGAACCATCCGGACGCGGGTGAACAACGTCCGGGCCGTTCTACGCGGGGCGGTCAAGGACCGGGTCCTGGCGACCGATCCGAGCGAGGGCGTCAAGCTCCCCCGCGCCCGTCGCACCGACGTGGCGATGGAGCTACCGACCTCGGACGACGTCCGGGTGCTGCTGGAGATGGCCGACCGACGGTTCGTGTGCTTCATCGCGCTGTGTGCCTTCGCCGGGCTGCGGCTCGGAGAGGCCGCCGCGGTCCAGGTCGGCGACTTCGATCTGGCGGACCGGCGGCTCTTGGTCCGTCGTCAGGTGCAGCGGGCGAACGCCCAGGCCGTCGAGATCCGGGCACCCAAGTACGGCAGTGAGCGCACGGTCTATCTCGCCGACGGCCTGGTGGACATCGTGCGGACACACCTGGCCGGGCTACCTGGCCGCGGGTCGGAGCGGTGGTTGTTCCGCGGTGAGAACGGCAACCCGCCGCACCAGAACACCGTCGGCTACTGGTGGCGCAAGACCCGGAGCGACGCCGGGCACCGGACGATCCGCCTGCACGATCTGAGGCACTTCTTCGCCTCCGGGCTGATCGCGGCCGGCTGCGACGTGGTGACCGTGCAACGGGCGCTCGGACACTCCAGCGCGACCGTCACCCTGAGCACCTACGCGCACCTGTGGCCGACTGCGGAGGACCGGACCCGGTCCGCTGCGGACACGATGCTGACGGCCGTGCTCCGCGCTACTGACGAACCAGTGACGAACGAGCCGGACGCGTGACGCGCTGACCAGCGAAAACGGGGGTCGGTCAGACGTTGAAGCGGAACTCGACCACGTCGCCGTCGTGCATGACGTAGTCCTTCCCCTCCATCCGCACCTTGCCCGCGGCCTTCGCGGCGTTCATCGACCCCGCGGCGACCAGGTCGTCGAAGGAGACGATCTCGGCCTTGATGAAGCCCCGCTCGAAGTCGGTGTGGATGACCCCGGCCGCCTGCGGCGCGGTGGCGCCCTGCGGGATGGTCCAGGCGCGCGACTCCTTGGGCCCGGCGGTCAGGTAGGTCTGCAGCCCGAGGGTGGAGAACCCGGCCCGGGCGAGCTGGGCCAGGCCCGGCTCGTCCTGCCCGATGGACTCCAGCAGCTCGGCGGCGGAGGAGTCGTCGAGCTCCAGCAGCTCGGCCTCGACCTTGGCGTCGAGGAAGACCGCCTGGGCGGGGGCGACGAGCTCGGTGAGCTCCTTGCGCCGGGCGTCGTCGGTGAGGACGGCCTCGTCGGCGTTGAAGACGTAGAGGAACGGCTTCGTGGTGAGCAGGGTCAGCTCGCGCAGCAGCTCGGTGTCGGCGTTCGCCTGGAACAGCGTCCGGCCCTCGTTGAGGATCGCGACGGCGGCGTTCGCGGCGTCCAGGACCGGCTTGCGGTCCTTCTGGGTGCGGGCCTCCTTCTCCAGCCGCGGGATCGCCTTCTCCAGCGTCTGCAGGTCGGCCAGGACCAGCTCGGTCGCGATCGTCTCGATGTCGCTCGCGGCGTCGATGCGGCCGTCGACGTGCACCACGTCCGGGTCGTCGAAGACGCGCACGACCTGGCAGATCGCGTCGGACTCACGGATGTTCGCGAGGAACTTGTTGCCCAGGCCCGCGCCCTCGGACGCGCCCTTGACGATGCCGGCGATGTCGACGAAGGACACCGACGCCGGGATGATCTTCTCCGACGAGAAGATCTCGGCCAGCGTCCCGAGGCGCGCGTCGGGGAGCGGGACGACGCCGACGTTGGGCTCGATCGTCGCGAACGGGTAGTTCGCGGCGAGCACGTCGTTGCGGGTCAGCGCGTTGAACAGGGTCGACTTGCCGACGTTGGGCAGGCCGACGATGCCGAGGGTGAGGGACACGGACGACCAGGGTAGTCGGGTCCGCTCAGCCCGGTTCGAGCCGGTAGCCCGCGCCGCGCACGGTCGCGATCCAGCCGGCGCCGAGCTTGCGGCGCAGGTAGCGGACGTAGACGTCCACGACGTTGGACGACGCCCCCGACCCGTCGGGCCCCCACACCAGCCGGAGCAGCTGGTCGCGGGACAGCACCTGACCCGGGTGACGCAGGAACGTCTCGGCCAGCGCGCACTCGCGCGCCGACAGCTCGACGGTGCGGCCGTGCACGCTCACGTGCCGGGTACGGGGGTCGAGCTCGAGCCCGTGGAAGGTCAGCACGTCCGGGTCCGGGACGGGGCGGGCGCGCTCCAGCCGTAGCCGGATCCGGGCCACCAGCTCCTCGAACCGGAACGGCTTGGCCATGTAGTCGTCGGCGCCGCCGGTCAGCCCGGCGACGGTGTCGTGCACGCTGTCGCGCGCGGTCAGGATGATCACCGGGACGGCGCTGCCCGCCGCCCGCAGCCGGCGCAGGACCTCGAAGCCGTCCATCCCGGGCAGCCCGATGTCGAGCACCAGCAGGTCGAACCCACCGGTCACGGCGTGGTCGTGCACGCCGGCCCCGTCGGCGACGACGGTGACCTCGAACCCGGCCCCGACCAGGCCCTTCTTCACGAACGACGCGATGCGCGGCTCGTCCTCGGCCACCAGGATCCGGCTGCTCACGTCTCGCTCCTCGGCAGGTCCAGCGTGAAGGTCGCCCCGTGCCCGGGCGTGCTCTCGAGCAGCACACGGCCGCCGTGCGTCGTCGCGATGGCCTCGACGATGGACAGCCCGAGCCCGGCGCCGTCGGAGCGGGGCGCGTCGTCGCCGCGCGCGAAGCGCCGGAACACCCGGTGCCGGTCCTCCGGTGCGACGCCCGGTCCGGAGTCGGCCACCCAGATCCGCACCCGCCCGTCGACCGCCTCCGAGCCGAGCGCGATCCGGTCGCCGTCACCGGTGAACCGGGTCGCGTTGTCGGCCAGCGCGACGACGGCCTGGGTGATCCGCTGCGGGTCCATCCGGCACCGCACCGCGGCCACCGACTCCAGCCGCCAGTCCCGGTCGGCGAGGCCGGTCAGCTTCTCGAACAGCTCCCGGGTCAGCACGCCGACGTCGACGGTCTCGGTCCGCAGCAGCGACGGCTGCTCGGCCCGGGTCAGCGCGAGCATCTCCGACACCAGCCGGTTCATGCGCTCCAGCTCGTCGTCGACCAGGGCGACGGTCTCGGCGACGTCGTCGGGGTCGCGCGGGTCGAGCACCCCGAGGTGCCCCCGGACGATGGTGATCGGGGTGCGCAGCTCGTGCCCGGCGTCGTCGACGAACCGCCGCTGGGACACCATCCCGCTCTGCACCCGGTCGAGCATCGCGTTCAGCGTGGTGGCCAGCTCGGCGATCTCGTCGCGGGCCCGTGCGCGCTGCGGCACCCGGCGCGACAGGTCCCGCCCGGTGATGGTGCGGGCCGTCGCGGCGACGTCGCGCAGCGGTTGCAGGATGCGCCCGGCCACCAGCCACGCCCCGACCGCGGACAGCAGCGCCGTCCCGAACCCGACCAGCCCCATCAGCCGCGCGGCCTCGTGGGCGAAGTCGTGCTCGCGCTCGGTGAAGTAGCCGATCACGATGACGCCGCGCTGCGGGTCGCCGGCGAGCCCGACCGGCAGGGCCGACCAGCGCACCTCGCCCGCCGAGCTGAGGTAGGAGCCGCGGGTGGGACGGCGCACGTCCGCGACCAGCGCGGCGAACGCCGGGTCCTCGCGCAGCAGCACCCGCGGGCTGGTCCGCCGGGACTCCCAGCGGAAGCGCCCGTCGAGGTAGCCGAGGAACTTCTCGTTCGGCCGCGCGACGTTGGCGGCGATCACCGACCGCAGGATCTCGTCGACAGAGGAGTACGGCTGGCCGGTCGTCGGGTTGACGCCGGTCTCGGTGACGCGGGCGAACTCGGCGATCTCGGAGTTCAGCGCGCCGTCGATCCGGCGGTCGGTCTCGTCGATCAGCAACATCCAGGTCAGCAGCGTGACGACGCCCAGCGAGGCCAGCACGAGCAGCAGGACCCACCCGACGATGCGGGTGCGGGCCGCGGTCACCCGCCCGGCGCGACGGGGCCCGGGGCCGGTCTCGACGGCCTCGGTCGCGATGATCGCCTCCAGTTCGTCCGTGCCGACGACCATGATCCCGTACCCACCCCGGGGCCGGGACACGACATCCACCGCGGAAGATCACCGTCAGTCGCCGACGTTGCTCCGTTGGGCGTAAGGCATACTCCGTCGCACGACGCACAGGTGACGTACAGCCATCGTCGAACCGCTCCCATCACCCGGACGGCCGTGCACCACATCCGTCCGGGCCGAGCTTCGACGACCGAGACCGAGGGGGACGTCGTGCGCCTGCCCGGAATGCACGCCCTGCTGACCGCGGGGGTCGCGGTCCTGACCACCGCCGGGACCGTGTCCGCGGTGTCGCTGACCGCGGCCGGCCGGGAGGAGCCCGCGCTACCCCCGGCACCGCCGGCCGCACCCGCCCCGCCCGCGCCCGCTCCCCGCCGCTCGTCCCGGCCCCGGCACCGGCACCGGCACCGTCCGGCGGGAACGCACCCGTCGTGCGCGACGACACCGGCGACGACACCGGCGCCGTCACCCGGGAGCGGGAGACGGCGGCCCCGAGCCGGTCGAGCCCGCCCCCGTCGCGACCCCGGCCCCGGCCGACCCTCCGCGCACCACCCCGGAGCGGACCCGCGAGCGCCCGTCGGGGGTCCCCGACCGGGACGCCTCGCGCGAGGAGGAGGTCCGCTTCGCCTGCGAGCAGGGATGGGTGTCGGGCGCGCTCTGCCCGTAGACCGGACACCGGTGACCGATTCCCGCCAGTGACGGCGGCCGCGGAGTGGCATCGTCGGTGCCGTGCTGCTCGACCACGACTCCTGTTACCGCGCCGTCGCCGCCAAGGACGCGCGGTTCGACGGCCAGTTCGTCACGGCCGTGCGCACCACCGGCATCTACTGCCGCCCGTCCTGCCCGGTACCGCCTCCGCGCTCGCGCAACGTCGAGTTCCTGCGCACCGCGGCCGCCGCGCAGACCGCGGGCTACCGGGCCTGCCGGCGGTGCCTGCCCGACGCCGTCCCCGGCTCGCCGGAGTGGAACCTGCGCGCGGACGCCGCCGGGCGGGCCATGCGCCTGATCGCCGACGGCGTCGTCGAGCGCGACGGGGTCCCCGGGCTCGCGTCGCGGCTGGGCTACTCGCCCCGCCAGCTCGGCCGGATCCTCACCTCCGAGGTGGGCGCCGGGCCGCTGGCCCTGGCCCGCGCGCAGCGCGCGCACACCGCCCGCATCCTCGTCGAGACCACCCCGCTCGGGCTGGCCGACGTCGCGTTCGCCGCCGGGTTCGGCAGCGTCCGCCAGTTCAACGACACCGTCCGGACCGTCTACGGCGTCCCGCCCTCACAGCTGCGCGCCGAGGCCGCCCGCCGGTCGCGGACCCGTGAGCCCGGTCCGCCGGGGGCGCTGGTCCTGCGCCTGCCCTACCGGTCCCCGTTCGACCCGCACGGCCTGCTCGACCACCTCGCGGCCCGCGCCGTCGACGGCGTCGAGGCCGTCACCGGCGGCACCTACCGGCGCACGCTGCGGCTGCCGCACGGACCGGCCGTCGTCGCGCTGGACCTGACCGCGCGGGCCGGGTCCGTGGTGGCGACGCTGCGGGCGTCCGACCCCCGGGACGTCGGGCCTGCGGTGTCCCGGCTGCGCCGGCTGCTCGACCTCGACGCCGACCCGCTCGCCGTCGACGCCGTGCTGGGCGCCGACGACGCCCTCGCCCCGGTGGTCGCCGCGACGCCCGGGATCCGGCTGGCGGGCACCGTCGACCCGGCCGAGACGGCGGTGCGCACGGTGCTGGGCCAGCAGGTGTCGGTCGCCGCCGCCCGTACCGCCGCGGCCCGTCTCGCGGCCGTGCACGGGACGCCGCTGCCCGCCGAGCTGCGCGACGACGACGGGCCGCACCTGCTGTTCCCCGGGCCGGAGACCCTCGCCGACGCCGACATCGCGGGGCCGGCGCGTCGGGCGTCGTCGCTGCGGGGGCTGTGTGCCGCGCTCGCCGGCGGCACCCTCGCCCTCGACCCCGGGCGCGACCCGGACGGGCTGCGCGCCGAGCTGTGCGCGCTGCCCGGGATCGGTCCGTGGAGCGCCGGCTACCTGGCCATGCGCGTCCTAGGCGACCCCGACGAGCTGCTCGCCTCCGACCTCGCGGTGCGCCGCGGAGCCGAGGCGCTCGGACTGCCCGGCGGCGAGGCGGCGCTCACCGCGCGCGCCCACGCCTGGGCCCCCTGGCGGTCCTACGCCGCCACCCATCTCTGGCGGGCCGCGACGTCCGCCGCCACCACCACTGCTCGGAGGAGCGCATGAGCACAGCGACCTGGTCCACACGGGACACCCCGGCCGGGCCGTTCACCGCCGTCGTCGACGACGCCGACGGACACGTCCTCGCCTCCGGCTGGACCGCCTCGGTCGACGAGCTGCTCGCCCTGGTGCACCGCTCGCTGGCCCCGGCGACCGTGGTCGAGGGCGACCTCGGTGCGGTCGGCGAGGCGGTCGACCGCTACCACGGCGGCGACCTGTCGGTGATCGACGACGTGCCCGTCCGCCAGCGGTCCGGCCCCTACCGGGAGCTGGCGTGGGACGTGCTGCGGACCGTCCCCGCGGGGGCACCGGTCACCTACACCGGCTACGCCGAGAAGACCGGCCGCCCCGCGGCGGTGCGGGCCGCGGCGGGCGCCTGCGCGCACAACGCGGCGGCGCTGTTCGTCCCGTGCCACCGCGTGCTGCGCACCGACGGGACGCTCGGCGGGTTCCGCTACGGCCTGGCCGTGAAGCGGTGGCTGCTGGAGCACGAGGCGGTCTGAGACCACCGCGGCGGCCGCGGATCGCGCACCGCGGCCGCCGCGTGTCCGGTGGTCCCGCCCCGGGTCAGCGCTCGGTGACCGGCCCGACCTGGATGCCGGCGTCGACGCCGATCGGTCCGCGGGCCAGGAAGCTACCCGGGATGTCACCGCCGGGACCGTGCAGCGAGAACTGCAGCTCGTTCGCCCGGGCGGGTCCGGCGGAGTCGCGGACCTGCACGTCGAACTGCACGGGCTCGCCCGGCCCGAACCCGACGGCGCGGGTCTGGTCGCCGTAGGGCACCGCGACCTCGGAGGCGCGCGGCGAGCCGTTCAGGCTGAACACCAGGTCCGACGGCGATCCGGACAGCAGGCACGGCGACGTGCCGGGGGCCGCACTGAGCACGACCGTGTAGTGACGGTGTCCGGCGCTGCCCGGGGCCGGGTGGATCGTCGCCTGCTGGTTCGCCGGGCGGCAGGCACTGGGCGCCGGGTCCCCCGCCGGCGTCGCGGGTGCGGCCGAGGCGACCCCGGCCGGGACGAGCACGGACGCGGCGGCGACCGCCAGGGCGGCGGTGGTCGTGGCGGCCGTACGGCCGATGGTGCGGGCGAGTCGGGTGGTCATCACAGGTACCTCTCTCACTCTCGCGGTGCGCCCGGGCCCCCCGGCCCGGACCGTCGGGCCCCCGAAGGTCCGACACCGGGAAAGACGTGTGCATCGCGAACCGGTTCGCCCGGCGTGGCATCCGCCTCGCCGGGGCAACCCGGCCGGCCGCCGGCCGTCCCCCGTGCGTGCCCGTGCGAGACACCCGGCTCCGGACACGCCGCTGAGCTGCGGCGACGCGGAACTGTCGGGGGCGCGGTGCACGCTGCGGGGGTGGACGTCCTCAGCCTGCTCCTCGGATCGCTGCTCGGTGCGGCGGTCGCCGCCGCCGTGGTCCGGTCGGTGGTCGCCGCCCGGTTCCGGGCCGAGGCGGCCGAGGCGGCCCGGGCCGCCGCGAACACCGCCGCCACCACCCGGGCCGACGCGGCGGGCCTGCGCGCCGAGCGCGCCGCGCTGCTCGAACGGGTCGAGGAGCTGCACGAGTCCCTCGACGACGCGACGATCCGCGCCCGGCGGGCCGAGTCCGACGCCGCGGGAGCCACCGCCGCGCTGCGCGCCGAGCGGGAGGCCCGGGCCGGGGCCGAGGCCGCGACGGTGCGCCGCGAGGCCGAGCTGAAGGACTCCTTCGCCGCGCTGTCGCAGGACGCGCTGGCCCGTAACAACGAGGCGTTCGTGGCGCTGGCGGAGAGCAGGCTCAAGGAGGCGACCGCCGCGCTCGCGGCGAAGGCCGACGGCGACCAGGCCGCCCGCGCGAAGGCCGTCGAGCAGCTGCTCGATCCGGTCTCGGCGGCGCTGGGCCGGGTCGAGGGGCAGCTGCGGACGGTGGAGAAGGAGCGCGAGTCCGCCTACGCCGGGCTCCGCGAGCAGGTCAGGGCGATGGCGGCGAGCTCGGACAAGCTCGGCACCGAGACGAAGGCGCTGGTCAACGCGCTGCGGGCACCGCAGGTGCGGGGCCGGTGGGGCGAGATGCAGCTGCAGCGGGTCGCGGAGATGGCCGGGATGCTCGAGCACTGCGACTTCTCCACCCAGGTGTCCGCCGCCGGGGAGGACGGCGGGGTCCGCCCGGACATGCTGGTCCGGCTCGCGGGCGGCAAGCAGGTCGTCGTCGACGCGAAGGTGCCGTTCGCGGCCTACCTGCAGGCGGTCGAGGCCTCGGACCCGGACGTGCACACCGAACGGCTCGCGGCGCACGCCCGGCAGCTGCGCACGCACGTGGACCAGCTCTCGGCCAAGGCCTACTGGGAGTCGTTCGAGCCGACACCGGAGTTCGTGGTGCTGTTCGTGCCGGGCGACCCCTTCCTGGAGGCGGCGCTGCGCTCGGACCCGGGGCTGCTGGAGTACGCCTTCGGCCGCAACGTCGTGCTCTCGACGCCGACCACCCTCGTCGCGCTGCTGCGCACCGTCGCCTACGGCTGGAAGCAGGAGGCCCTGGCCCGCAACGCCGCCCAGGTGCACCGGCTCGGGCGCGAGCTGCACGGGCGCCTCGCGACGATGGGCACGCACGTCGCGAAGCTCGGCCGCAGCCTGGACGCGGTGGTGGACAGCTACAACCGGACCGTCTCCTCGCTGGAGGCGCGCGTCCTGGTGAGCGCCCGCAAGTTCACCGAGCTGCAGGTGTCCGACACGGAGCTGGGCACCCCCGCGACGGTCGACCGGACCCCGCGCGGCGTCTCCGCGCCCGAGCTGGTCGCCTCGGCCGGGGACTCGCTGGTGTCCCTGGAGGACCTCGGGCGGCCCGACCACCACCGGCCGGACGGCACCCGATCCGGCGGTGGCCGACCCGACGGCGCACATCCGGGCACGTTCGGCGACGGCGACACGGCTCGCGACGAGGGGGCGGGGACACCGTGGCGGGAGGGGTTAGGCTGACCGGGTGACCACGGCCCGATCGACTTCGGCCCGCCGGCCCGGCCGGGGGTCCGCCCCCGCGCGCGGCGGCTGGCCGGTGCGTGAGCGGTCCCTGCTCCCCCCGGTGCTCGGCATCCCGCCGCTCGCGGCGACCGGTCTGGCCGTCGGCACCACCGCCCTCGGGGTCCTGGTGGACCTGCTGCGGATCGGCACCGTCGGCCGGGTGTTCGAGGTCTGCTATCTGCTCGGCTGCGTCCTCGCGGTGTCCTGGGTCCGCCGGCGCGGGCTGTTCCTCCCGACCGTGCAGCCGCCGCTGCTGCTCGCCGTCGTCGTACCGCTGGTCGCGGTGCTGATCGGCGCCCCGTCCGGCGGCGGCACGGCGCAGAGCCTGCTCATGGCGGGCGCCCCGCTGATCAACGCGTTCCCGGCGATGGCGGTGACGACGCTGGTCGTCCTGCTCGTCGCCGGTCTGCGCGTGCTGCGCCAGCGTCTCGGCCCGGACGACGCCGTCGGGCGGCTGCGGCAGCGACTGGGCCGCGACCCGGGCGGGTACGACCCCGACGGTCCCGGCGGACGGACCCGGGCACCGCGCGGCACCGGCACCGCGACGACGACCGCGGCCCGCTCCCGCACCACCGGCACCGCCCGCACCGGCTCGACGACCGGCACCGCCCGCACCGGATCGGTCCGCACCGGGAGCGCCGGTCGCACCGGGTCCACCGGGCGCACCGGGTCCACCGGCACCGGGGTCTCCCGCACCGGCTCCGCAGCGCGCTCCACCGGGATCGCGCGCTCCGGCTCCGCGCGCGCCGACTCCTCCCGCTCCGACCCCTCCCGTGGGTCGACACGCGGCGCGACCGGCCGGACACGCCGCGACACCCGCTGACCGCCACCCGGCGCAGCCACGGTCGTCCGGACGCATCCGCCCAGGTGGACGGCCGGAACGTACCCCGCAGAACGCCCGGGTGACGACGGATCGGACAATGGGAGCAACCCACTGCCCTCCCGAGCGTCTTCCCATCGGGGGCACGGCGTGACCCCGCCGCTCCCCGACGCACGCCGGACCCACTGGAGAGCCATGTCGACCACCCGCAGCCCCCGCAGGACACGACCCGCGATCGTCGTCGCGCTGGTCGCCGCGGCCGTCGCGCTGATCGGCGTCGGCACCGCGATCGCCGGGACCCCGGCCGCGCAGGCCTTCCGGGACCAGCCGCTCGTCGCGGGCACCCCGTGCACCGTCACGGCCCGCGCCTGCGTCGACCTCGACACCCAGCGCTCCTGGCTGTTCACCGACGGGAAGATCACCCACGGGCCCGTCCCGGTCGCCATCGGCGGCCCGGGCAAGGAGACCCCGGTCGGCCACTCCCTGCGGGTCTACCGCAAGGAGCAGCTGCACAAGAGCGGCGAGTACACGATGACCAACGGCGAGCCCGCCCCGATGCCGTGGGCGGTGTTCTTCCAGGACGGCGGCATCGCCTTCCACGAGGGCCGCACCGACACCCCGTCGGCGGGCTGCGTCCGGCTCACCCCGGAGAACGCGAAGCTCTGGTTCGACACCCTGCAGATCGGCGACCAGGTGCAGGTGGTGTCGGCCAAGCAGGTCCAGGCGGACCGCGCCGCGGGCTGATCCCCCGCCCCGTACACACGTGAGGCCCCGGACCGGGTCGGTCCGGGGCCTCCGTCGTGTGTGCCGCGGGTCAGTTCACCGGGGTCAGGCCCAGCGACCGGCCGCGCGGCGGGCGCAGCTCGCGGGGCAGCGAGAAGGTCAGCGTCTCCTCGGCGGTGTCGACCTCCTCGACCGAGCCGAAGCCGCGCTCGGCGAGGTACTCGACGACACCCTGCACGAGGATCTCCGGAACCGACGCACCGCTGGTGATCCCGACCGTCGTGACGCCGTCGAGCCAGGACTCGTCGATCTCGCGGGCGTAGTCGATCAGGTACGAGGCACCGGCCCCGGCGCCCAGTGCGACCTCGACCAGGCGCACCGAGTTCGACGAGTTCCGCGACCCGACGACCAGCACCAGGTCGCAGCGCGGCGCCATCGTCTTCACCGCGACCTGGCGGTTCTGCGTGGCGTAGCAGATGTCGTCCGACGGCGGGTTCTGCAGCTTCGGGAACCGTTCGCGCAGCGCACGGACGGTGTCCATCGTCTCGTCGACGCTCAGCGTGGTCTGCGACAGCCACACGACCCGCTCCGGGTCGCGGACGGTCACGGAGTCGACGTCGGCGGCGGACTCGACGAGCTGGATGTGCTGCGGCGCCTCACCGGAGGTCCCCTCGACCTCCTCGTGCCCGGCGTGCCCGACGAGCAGGATGTCGTAGTCCTCGCGGGCGAACCGCTTCGCCTCCTGGTGGACCTTGGTCACCAGCGGGCAGGTCGCGTCGATGGTCTGCAGGTTCCGGCCCGCGGCCTCGTCGCGGACCGCGGGCGAGACGCCGTGCGCGGAGAACACCACGTGCGCGCCCTCCGGAACCTCCGACGCCTCGTCGACGAAGATCGCACCGCGCTCGCGCAGCGTCTCCACCACGTGCTTGTTGTGCACGATCTCCTTGCGGACGTACACGGGGGCGCCGTACTGGTCGAGCGCCTGCTCCACCGCCTCGACGGCACGGTCGACGCCCGCGCAGTAGCCGCGGGGCTTGGCGAGCAGGACCTGCTTGGCAGAACCGGACATGGCCCCCAGGGTACGGACCGGCCCGGGAGCGGGCAGCCGTACGTGACCGGCCCGACCGGCTCCCGGCGCGCCCGGCGCGACAGGCGGCCGCGGATCAGGGGACAATGGCGTGCATGTCTCCGCTGCCGTTCCCCGTGCGGATCGCCGCCGGCCTCGTCGTGACCGCCGTCGAGCAGGCCCGAGAGCTGCCGCGGCACGCCGTCGAGCTGCCGGTGACCGCGGTCAGCCAGGCGCTGCAGGTGTCCATGCGGCTCCAGCAGCGGATCACCGAGCTGGCCATCAAGGGCGACCGCGCGCTGGGCACACTGCGGCCCGCCGACGACATCCCCAGCTGGGCGACCTTCGACGACGACCTGGCCGACGGCGCCGACCTCTCGCTGCCCGACCCGGAGCCGATCGCCCCGCCGCTGCCGCCCGCCGCTCCCCCGGCCGGGCGCAACGGCACCGTGTCGTCGCTGCGGCCCGCCCGCACCGGCATCCCGATCGACCGGTCGCCCGCGTCGCCGCGTCCGGCGTCGGCGTCGAACCGGGCCGAGGCGAGTGCGGCCGCGCCCGCCGCGCTGCCCGAGTACCCGACGATGACCGTGCCCCAGCTGCGCGGCAAGCTCCGCACGCTGAGCCTCGACGACCTCGCGGACCTCCTCGCCTGGGAGACCGCGCACGAGAACCGGCCGCCGTACGTCACGATGCTGACGAACCGGATCGCGACGGTGTCCGAGAACCGTTGAGCGCCACGACCTCCGAGGAGGCCCCGTGGCCGGTCCGCACGGTCGCCCGCAAGATCGCCGAGTGGGTCGACCGGCTCGGCGCGGTGTGGGTCGAGGGCCAGCTCGCGCAGGTCAACGCCCGCTCCGGGACCGCGTTCCTGACCCTGCGTGACCCGGCCGCGGACATCTCCCTGCAGCTGACGGCGCCGTCGTCGCTCGTGCGCGACGCCGGCGGCGCCGTGACCGAGGGCAGCCGGGTGATCGTGCACGGCAAGCCGTCGTTCTACCTGGGGCGCGGCACGCTGTCGCTGCGCGTCGACCGGATCCGCGCGGTCGGGCTCGGCGAGCTGCTGGCCCGGATCGAGCGGCTGCGCAGGCTGCTCGCCGCCGAGGGGTTGTTCGACCCGGCCCTCAAGCGGCGCCCGCCGCTGCTCCCGCACACCATCGGCCTCGTCACCGGGCGCGACTCGGCGGCCGAGCACGACGTCGTCCGCAACGCGACCTCGCGCTGGCCCGCGGTGCGGTTCCGGATCGAGAACGTCGCGGTGCAGGGCGGGCTCGCCGTCGAGCAGGTCGTCGGCGCGCTGCGGGCCCTCGACCGGGACCCGGACGTCGAGGTCATAGTGCTCGCCCGCGGTGGCGGCAGCGTCGAGGACCTGCTGCCCTTCTCCGACGAGACGCTGTGCCGCGCCGTCGCCGCCTGCCGGACCCCGGTCGTGTCGGCCATCGGGCACGAGCCGGACACCCCGCTGGTCGACCACGTCGCCGACGTGCGCTGTTCCACCCCCACCGAGGCCGGACGCAGCCTGGTGCCCGACCTCGCCGAGGAGACCGCGCGGATCTCCGGGCTGCGCGACCGGGCCCGCCGCGCGCTGCACGGCTGGGTCGACCGGGAGCAGCACCGCCTCGACGACCTGCGACGACGGCCGGTGCTGGCCGACCCGCTGCGCATGGTCACCTCCCGGGAGGGCGAGATCGCCGACGCCCGCGCCGCCGCCCACCGCGCGGTGCTGCGCCGGCTGGACCGGTCGTCGTCGGAGCTGGAGCACCTGGGTGCCCGGCTCGCCGCGCTCGGCCCGACCGCGACCCTGGCCCGCGGCTACGCGATCGTGCAGCTCGCCGACCGCACCGACGACGACGTGCCCCCGCTGCTGCGGTCGGTCGCCGACGCGCCCGCCGGCACCGGCCTGCGGATCCGGGTCGCCGACGGCGCCGTCGCCGCCACCGTGACCACCACCCCCGACCCGGAGACCTGATGAGCGACCGACCGGCAGTGGAGACCCTGGGCTACGAGAAGGCCCGCGACGAGCTGGTGGAGGTCGTGCGCGCGCTGGAGGTCGGCGGCCTCGGCCTGGACGAGTCCGTCGCACTGTGGGAGCGCGGCGAGGCCCTGGCCAAGCGCTGCGACGCCCAGCTCGCCGGCGCCCGCACCCGCATCGAGGAGAAGCTGGCCGAGGCGGAACGCGACCCCGACTCCTGACGCCGTCCCGCCGGCACACGGTCGGGATGCCGGCGCCGGCAGGCCACCCGCGGCGACGACCACGGCCCCGTCCGTCGAGCCGGGCGACGATCCGGGACCCGGCACGCCGGGCCACGTCGTGTGCCCGGCGGCCACGCGCCCGCACCCACCCCTGGACATCGTCCCCGGTCCTGCCTACCGTTCAAACGGAACGATACCGTTTCGTTCCATTGGACACCGGAGGTGGCGATGAAGTTCCTCTTCGACGACGAGTCCTTCTCCTTCGAGGCGCTGCGCGCGGCCGGCTACGCGGCCTACGCCGGCGCCGACCTCGGCGAGGTCCTGGTGACCTGCCGGGACATCCCGGAGGGCGACCATGACGCCTGGTCGACGCGATGGGCCGCGACCGCGGCGCAGGTCGAGCTCATCGGTCGCGACGCGCAGGCGGCCGGTCACCCGGTGAGCGCCCGGGAGGCCCTGCTGCGTGCGTCGAACTACTACCGGACCGCTGACTTCTACCGGCGCGAGAACCCCGCGCAGGACACGGAGTCCGCCCGGCTCGCCACCGCGTCGCAGCAGACGTTCGCGGACGCGGTCACCCTCTTCGACACCCCGGTCCGGGCCGTCGAGATCCCCTACGAGGACGTGTCGCTGCCGGGCTACCTGTTCCTGGTCGACGACTCCGGGGCCCGCCGGCCCACCGTGCTCTTCCACGGCGGCTACGACTCCACCCTCGAGGAGGACTACTTCGCGCTCGCGGCCGGCGCACTGCGGCGCGGCTACGACGTCCTGGCCTTCGACGGCCCGGGTCAGGGCCGGAGCCTCCGGGACCGGGGCCTGCACTTCCGCCCGGACTGGGAAGCCGTCGTCACTCCGGCCGTCGACCTCGCCCTCGCCCAGCCCGAGGTCGACCCGGAGCGCCTCACCCTGATCGGCATGAGCCTGGGCGGGTACCTGGCCGCCAGGGCCGCCGCCTTCGAGCCACGGCCGGCCGCCGCGGTGCTGTACGACGGCGTCCACGACTTCCGGCCGGTCGTCGCCGCGATCGGTGACCGCGCTGCAGCGACCCCCGGCGGGCTGGACGCCCTGATGGCCCGGGACACGGGTGCGCGCTGGGCCGTGCTCAACGGGCTGTGGACCTTCGGCGTACGCGACTTCGACGAGCTCCTCGACGCGGCCGGGCCCTACACGATGAACGGGGTCACCGGGCTCATCACGTGCCCGACGCTGGTGCTGGAGGCGGAGAACGACCAGTTCTTCCGGGGACAGCCGCAACGCGTGTACGACGAGCTCACCTCGGTCAAGGAGCTGATCGTGTTCCGCGAGGACGAGGGAGGCGGGGAGCACTGCCACGAGGGGGCGCTCTTGCTGTTCCACCAGCGCACGTTCGACTGGCTCGACACCGTTCTCGGCCGCTGAGGCAGGTCGCGACCGTCCGGAGCCGGGTTCGCCCCGCGCGCCCCGCCGGTGCCGCGTCAGCGTCACCGAGACGGATCAGGATCCTGCGGGCGCGACCGGAGGTGCCTCCACGAGGGCGTCGGCGAGGGTGCGGAACTGCGCGTCCGACGCGGAGCCCGTCACCAGGACGCGGACCTCCGGCCGTCCGGGCAGCGTCGCGATCCGGAAGGGCTCGCCGCCCTCGGCGCCGTAGACCTCCCAGGTCAGACCGCCCGCCTGCACGGTGCCGCGCATCGTCGGCGGGCCGTCGCCGCGTCCCGCGGAACCGGACTCGGTGGCGAGGACACCCTCGACCGAGCCGTCGGTCTGGACCAGGCTCAGGAAGTCCGCGTCGGGGGTGACGAAGCCGATGCGCACCGCGGTGCCGCCGCCCTCCACCGGGCCGCGGTCGGTGGAGTTGACCCGGAACGGGACGTCCGGCAGCCGCAGCGGGAAGGCCGAGCCACGGGCGTACTCGGCGATCCGGGCCGGGGCGTCGACGGTGGGGGCCGACTCGGCGTCCTCGGCCGGGGCGCCGGGCGAGAACGAGCAGGACCCGCCGACCGAGAAGATCAGCAGGGCGACCGGGACGAGGATCAGGCAGGCCCAGATCAGGTCGCGCACCGACGTATCGCCACGGCCGGGCTTGTGCATCGCCTGCGGACCCGCCTCGGGGATCCGGCGGGTCACCGGCGGCGGCTGCGGCCTCCCGGACCGGGCCGCACCCTCGGGCGCGGCGGCCGGGTCCGCCGCCGGAACCGGGTCCGGGCCGGTGCCACCGGCCGTGGCCCGTTCGGCGGCCCCGGCGGTACCGGAGGTGTCGGCCGGGTCCGGGACAGCCGGGGGCCCGGCGGGCTCCGAGGAGTCCGGCGACGGCGTTCCCGGGTCAGGTCGTGCGCTCACGTGTCCATCGTCCCAGGCATGGCGTCGGTCGCTCATCGCTGCTCCCCCGACGTCGGGCGTGCGAGGATCGCCGGGCGCCTCCCCGTACGCCCGTGGGAACCCGGACGAGGGGACGTCGCCGACGAGCACGCCGCCCGTGAATGGAGACGTATCCGTGAGCCAGCCCGCCAGTCCCGCCACCCCCCGCCGTCGTGAGGCGCCCGACCGCAACCTGGCGATGGAGCTGGTCCGGGTCACCGAGGCCGCCGCGATGGCCGCGGGCCGCTGGGTCGGCAAGGGCGACAAGAACGGCGGGGACGGTGCCGCCGTCGACGCCATGCGCCAGCTCATCTCCTCGGTGTCGATGCGCGGCGTCGTCGTCATCGGCGAGGGCGAGAAGGACGAGGCCCCGATGCTGTTCAACGGCGAGGAGGTCGGGAACGGCGAGGGCCCGTTCTGCGACGTCGCCGTCGACCCCATCGACGGCACCACGCTGATGGCCAAGGGCATGCCCAACGCCCTCGCGGTGCTCGCCGTCGCCGAGCGGGACGCCATGTTCGACCCGTCCGCCGTCTTCTACATGGAGAAGATCGCGGTCGGGCCGGAGGCCGCGGACGCCATCGACATCACCGCACCGGTCGCGGAGAACATCCGCCGGGTCGCGCGGGCCAAGGAGATCGACGTCGCCGACGTCACCGTCTGCGTGCTCGACCGCCCCCGCCACGAGCAGATCGTCACCGAGATCCGCGCGGCCGGTGCCCGCATCGCCTTCATCTCCGACGGCGACGTCGCCGGTGCCATCGCCGCCGCGCGTCCCACCTCGGGCGTGGACATGCTCTACGGCGTCGGCGGCACCCCGGAGGGGATCATCACCGCGGCCGCGCTGAAGTGCATGGGCGGCGAGATCCAGGGCCGGCTGTGGCCCAAGGACGACGCCGAGCGCGAGAAGGCCCTCGCCGCGGGCCACGACCTCGACAAGGTCCTGACCACCGCCGAGCTCGTGCGCGGCGAGAACGTCTTCTTCTGCGCCACCGGCATCACCGACGGCCCCCTGCTGCGCGGCGTCCACTACCGGGGTGGCGGGGCGACCACCCAGTCGATCGTGATGCGGTCCAAGTCCGGCACCGTCCGGCTGATCGACGGCTACCACCGTCTCACCAAGCTGCGCGAGTTCTCCTCCGTCGACTTCGACGGCGTCGAGGGCGAGGCCCCGCCGCTGCCGTGAGGTTAGGCTCACTTAACACTGCGGGACGGGTCGCGGAGGAGTAGACCTCAGCCCATGAGCGAGGACTTCCGCATCGAGCACGACACCATGGGCGAGGTCCGGGTCCCCGCCGACGCGCTGTGGCGGGCCCAGACCCAGCGCGCGGTGGAGAACTTCCCGATCTCCGGCCGCGGCCTGGAGCGCGCCCAGATCCGCGCACTCGGCCTGGTCAAGGCGGCCGCGGCCCGGGTGAACGGCGAGCTGGGCGTACTGGACGACGACCGGGCCCGCGCGATCGCCGCGGCCGCCGACGAGGTGGCCGCGGGCGGGCACGACGACCACTTCCCGGTCGACGTCTTCCAGACGGGCTCGGGCACGTCGTCGAACATGAACGCCAACGAGGTGATCGCCTCGCTGGCCGCCCGCGCCGGCACCGACGTGCACCCGAACGACCACGTCAACGCCTCGCAGTCGTCGAACGACGTCTTCCCGACGACCATCCACCTCGCCGCCACCGAGGCGCTGGCGACCGAGGTGGTCCCGGCGCTGCAGCACCTCGAGGCCGCGCTGCGCCGGCGTGCGGCGGACTGGTCGGAGGTCGTGAAGGCCGGCCGCACCCACCTGATGGACGCCGTCCCGATCACCCTCGGCCAGGAGGCCGGCGGCTGGGCCAGCCAGGCCGGCTACGGCGCCGACCGCGTCCGCGACGCGCTCCCCCGCCTCGCCGTCCTGCCGATCGGCGGGACCGCGGTCGGCACCGGGCTGAACGCCCCGGACGGGTTCGGCGCCGCCGTGGTCGCGAAGCTGCGCGAGGCGACCGGCCTGGAGCAGCTCACCGAGGCCACCGACCACATCGAGGCCCAGGGCTCCCGCGACGGCCTGGTCGAGGCCTCCGGCGCGCTGCGCACCGTCGCCGTGTCGCTCTACAAGATCGCCAACGATCTGCGCTGGCTGTCGTCCGGGCCGCGCACCGGGCTGGCCGAGATCCACCTGCCGGACCTGCAGCCGGGCAGCTCGATCATGCCGGGCAAGGTCAACCCGGTGATCTGCGAGGCCACGATGATGGTCTGCGCGCAGGTCATGGGCAACGACGCGACGGTCGGCTTCTCCGGCAGCCAGGGCAACCTGGAGCTGAACGTGATGATGCCGGTGATGGCGCGCAACGTTCTGGAGTCCGCCCGGCTGATCGCGAACGCCGCCCGGCTGCTCGCCGACAAGGTCGTCGACGGCATGGAGGCCGACCTCGAGCGCACCCGCGAGTACGCCGAGTCGTCCCCGTCGATCGTCACCCCGCTGAACTCGAGGATCGGCTACGAGGAGGCGGCGGCCGTCGCGAAGCAGGCACTGAAGGAGCGGAGGACGATCCGCGAGGTCGTGATCGAGCGCGGGCACGTGGCGAACGGGACGCTCACCGAGGACGAGCTGGACCGTGCCCTGGACGTGCTGGCGATGACCCGCGGCGAGAAGCGCTCCTGATCCCGGCTGCGCCCGGTCACCGGCCGGGCGCACCGGGTCAGTCCATCCGCTGTTCACCTCCGCGTCCCCGTTCGGTCCACATCGACGTGACACCGTGTGTGCGTCAGTCGATCACCGTCACCCGAACGGATCCCTCCGATGCCCGACCAGCGCTTCGCGTACGTCCCTGTGCACGATCTGCGCTCCGGTCGCTGCACCGGGGTCGAGGTCGTGCCGCGACTGCACCACGACGCGGTGGCCGTCGCGGCCCGCGACCGCGGCTGGGACGCCCGCCGGATCGCCGAGCTCGACGCGGGCACCGCGGTCTCCGCGGTCGCGTCCGCCCGGTCCTGGGGTGCCGCCGTCCCGGTGCAGGTCGACGTCGCCGCGGACACCGTCCTCCACGCCCGCGGCCGGCTGCGCGCCATGCTCGGCGGCACCTCCGACCCGGTCGCTCCCCTGCTGGAGGTCGGCCCGCCGATCGCCGCGGCCGCACCGGCGGAGCACCTCGTCCTGGCACTGGCCGAGCTGCGGCGCTGGGGGTTCCGGATCGGTCTCGACGGGGCCGGGCGCGCGTTCGGTCCGGAGCTCGTGGCCGCCGTTCGGCCGGATGTGGTGAAGCTCGAGCCGGACCTCTGCGACGGAATGCTCGACACGGGGACCGGTGCCGCCGTCCGTGCCGTGGTCGAGGTGTCCCGCGCGGTCGGGGCGCCGGTCGCCGCGACCGGGGTCCGCGACGCGGCCCGGCTGACGGGGCTGTTCGCGACCGGGATCGCGTTCGCCCAGGGCCCGTTGCTGGGTGGGACGCGCGCCGCGCCCGAGGCCGACCCGGCGACCCGCGCGGAGCTGCTCGGCCTGCTGAGCGCGATGCCACAGCCCGCCGCCGGCCGGACCGCCGCCGTCCGTCCCGTCCCGGGGCGTCCCGGGCCCGGCCACCCGGCGCCGGAGCGCGGCGGGACGCCGGAGCCGGCCGCCACCCCGGTGCCCGTCCCGGCCGGTCCCCCGGTGCGCGGGCTCGCCGTGCCGGCCGTGACCCTGCCCGACGACGCCGTCGGCGACACCGCACGCGAGGCGTTGCGCGCCCGTCCCGACTCGGCCGGGATCGTCCTGGTCGACCGGGCGCACCGGCCGGTCGGCTACCTCGACCGCAGCCGCGTCCTGCTCCAGCTGGCCGGCCGGTTCGGGCACGCGCTGTGGGCCGAGAAGCCGGCGGCCGAGCTGGCGGACCCGCCGCGGACCGTCGACGAGCGGACCCCGCTGCACCGCGCGATGGAGATCGGCCTGTCCGGCGACCCGGCCCGCGGCTACGACGACCTGGTCGTCGTCGCCCCGGACGGCACCTGCCGCGGGGTCGTCCCGGTCGCCGAGCTGTGGCGCCGCGCGATCCTGCCGCCCGCCGCGTCCGGCCCGCGCCCCGTCCCGGTACCGCAGGCCGCGCGCACCGCCTGATCCGACGACGCGCGGACTGTCGGGGGTCGCTGCTTCACTGACCCGGTGCTGTTCACCGACGTCGTCACCACCTCGGCCGCGGTCGGGGCGACCCGCGCGCGCAAGGAGAAGACCGCCGCGCTCGCCGGGCTGCTGCGCACCGCCGCGCCGGCCGAGGTCGTGCCGGTCGTCGCCTGGCTGTCCGGGGTGCCCCGGCAGGGCCGGATCGGGACCGGCTGGCGGACGCTGTCGGGCGTCGACGTGCCGGCCGCGGCGGAGCCGTCGCTGACGGTGGAGCAGGTCGACGCACTGCTCGACGAGCTGGCCGGCACCGCGGGGACCGGCTCGGCGGCCCGGCGCCGCGAGCTGCTCACCGAGCTGTACGGCGCCGCGACCACCGAGGAGCAGCGCTTCCTGCACCGTCTGCTCACCGGCGAGCTGCGCCAGGGCGCGCTGGAGGGGCTGATGGTGGACGCCGTCGCCGCCGCCTCCGGGGTGGCCGCGGCCGCGGTGCGCCGCGCGTTCATGCTGTCCGGCCGGCTGCCGGAGACCGCGGCCACCGCGCTGACCGGCGGGCAGGACGCGCTCGCCGCGGTCGGGCTGGAGGTGGGCAGGCCGGTCCGGCCGATGCTCGCCTCCCCCGGCGACTCGCTCGACGCCGCGCTGGCCGGGCTCGGCACCGACGTCACCGTCGAGCACAAGCTCGACGGCGCCCGCATCCAGGTGCACCGCCGCGGCGACGAGGTGCGGGTGTGGACGCGCACGCTGCGCGAGATCACCGCTCGCGTGCCCGAGCTGGTGGAGCTGGTGCGGGGGATGCCGTGCGACACCGCGGTGCTCGACGGCGAGACCCTCGCCCTCGACGACGACGGCCGCCCCCGCCCGTTCCAGGACACGATGAGCCGGTTCGGCACCGAGGAGCGGGTACCGGACGTCCTGTTGTCGCCGTTCTTCTTCGACCTGCTCCACCTCGACGGCCGTGACCTGGTCGACGAGCCCGCCGAGGTCCGGCTCGACGCGCTCGCCGGGCTGCTCGCCGCGGACACCCACGCCGCGCTGCGGATGCCGGGGGTGCGGCGGCCGTCGCCGGAGCAGGCGGCCGCGGTCCTGTCCGAGGCGCTGTCGGCGGGGCACGAGGGCGTCGTCGTGAAGGACCTGGCCGCGCCGTACGCGGCCGGGCGGCGCGGCAGGGCATGGCAGAAGGTGAAGCCGGTGCACACACTGGACCTGGTGGTGCTGGGCGCCGAGTGGGGCTACGGGCGGCGGACCGGGTCGCTGTCGAACATCCACCTCGGCGCCCGCGACCCGGACGGCGGGGAGCCGGTGATGGTCGGCAAGACGTTCAAGGGGATGACCGACGAGCTGCTGGCCTGGCAGACCGCGACCTTCCCGGAGTACGAGACGGCGCGCGAGCCGGGCGTGGTGCATCTGCGACCCGAGCTCGTCGTCGAGATCGCGCTCGACGGCGCGCAGCGCAGCACCCGCTACCCGGGCGGGGTCGCGCTGCGCTTCGCCCGGGTGCTGCGCTACCGCCCGGACAAGACCCCGGCCGAGGCCGACTCGCTCGACGCGGTGCGGGCGCTGCTGTCGGGCTGAGCGGCCGCGGCGCCGTCGCGGGCCGCGGGCACCGACCCGGCCGGGTCGGCACGCAGCACGCTGACCGCGAGGACGCGGCCGTCGTCACCGGTCAGGGTCCGTTCGGCGCCCAGCAGCGGCGTGCCGGCGGCGACACCGAGCAGCGCCGCGGAGTCCGGGTCGGCCGGCACCGGCCCGGAGCGGGTGCCCGCCGACGCCGGGCGCAGCCCGGCCTCGCACAGCTGCCGGTCGAAGGGGCCGGTCCCGGGCACCGCGAGCAGCCGCGCCGCGGCCGTGGTCGTCACGTAGTGGGTCTCCAGCACCGCGCCGCCACCGGCCGTGGCCGAGACGCACTCGGTGCGCAGGCACGGTGCCCCGACCGGCACGCCGAGCCAGTCGGCGAGCACGTCGGGCGCGGCGATCCCGGTGCGTTCCAGCCAGCGCGGGACCCGGGCGCCCGTGCCCGTGACGGCGGTCCGGCCGGGGTAGTGCGGGCGGGCGACGATCCGGTGCGCGGTCGGCCCGGGCCGCAGCAGCCCCTCCTCGCGGAGCAGCCCCAGCGCGGCACGGACGGCGCTGCGCGGTACACCGTGGCCGACCATCAGCTCGTCCTCGCCGGGGAGCAGGTCCCCGGGGCGCCCGCGCCCGGCCACGGCGATGCGCAGCAGGTCCCGGAGCCGGCGTACGTCGGCAGCACGCACACGGGGGTTCGGCGACGGCACCGGCATGTACCCGACGGTAGGCATCCGTGGTTGCCCGACGGTTGTCGACACGTGACGGGCACGTGACGAGGCGGCCGGGGGCGTACAGTCCCGATACCGTGCGCTTCCTCGACGACCGCCGGCCCGAGCACGACCTCACCTACGACGACGTCTTCCTCGTCCCGCGCCGTTCCACGGTGACGTCCCGGTTCGACGTGGACCTCACCGCCCCGGACCGCTCCGGGGCCACGGTCCCGGTCGTCGCCGCGAACATGACCGCCGTCGCCGGCCGCCGGATGGCCGAGACCCTCGCCCGCCGCGGCGCGCTGACGGTGCTGCCGCAGGACGTGGCGACCGACGCCGTCGCCGGGATCGTGTCCTGGATCAAGTCCCGGCACCCGGTGTGGGACACCCCGCTGGTGCTGCGTACCTCCGACGCGGTGGCCGACGCGCTGAACCTGCTGCCCAAGCGGGCTCACGACGCCGTCGTGGTCGTCGACGACGGCGGCCGCCCGGTCGGGACCGTGTCCGAGGCGCACTGCGCGGGGGTGGACCGCTTCACCCGGCTCGCCGAAGTCCTCGATCCGGACCCGCTGGCGCTGCCGCTGGGCACCGAGCCGCGCGAGGTGTTCGAGCAGCTCGACGCCGGCCGGAAGGCGGTGGCGCTCGGCCTCGACGGCGACGGCCGCCTCGCGGGCCTGCTCACCCCGCTCGGCGCGATCCGGGCCGGGATCTACTCCCCCGCCCTCGACGGCGCGGGCCGGCTGCGCACCGCGGCCGCGATCGGTATCAACGGCGACGTCGCGGTGAAGGCGAAGGCCCTGCTCGACGCCGGTGTGGACGTGCTCGTCGTCGACACCGCGCACGGCCACCAGGAGAAGATGCTCGACGCGCTCGGCGCGGTCCGCCGTGTGGTCGACCAGGCCGGAGCCGCGGTCCCGGTCGCCGCCGGCAACGTGGTCACCGCCGAGGGCGTCGCCGATCTGGTCGACGCGGGCGCCGACATCGTCAAGGTCGGCGTCGGCCCCGGCGCCATGTGCACGACCCGGATGATGACCGGCGTCGGGCGCCCGCAGTTCTCCGCGGTCGCCGAGTGCGCCGCCGCGGCCCGCGAGCGCGGCGCCGTCGTCTGGGCCGACGGCGGGGTGCGCCACCCGCGCGACGTGGCCCTCGCCCTCGCCGCGGGCGCGGCCTCGGTGATGATCGGCTCCTGGCTGGCGGGCACCTACGAGTCCCCCGGCGACCTGCTGCGCGACGAGCACGGCCGCGCGTACAAGGAGTCGTTCGGGATGGCGTCCAAGCGCGCGGTCGGCGCCCGTACCCGCGGGGACAACGCGTTCGACCGGGCCCGCAAGTCGCTGTTCGAGGAGGGCATCTCGTCCTCGCGCCAGCGGCTGGACCCGGACCGGCCGGGCGTGGAGGACGTGCTCGACGAGATCTGCTCGGGCGTCCGCTCCGCGTGCACCTACGCCGGCGCGCGCTCGGTCGACGAGCTGCACGAGCGGTCCGTCGTCGGGGTGCAGACCACCGCGGGGTTCACCGAGGGCACCCCGCACGGCCTCTGACCCACCGCTTGACCGGGGCGTGATCCGGCGCACGGTCGGGTCATGGCCGCCCCCACGCAGGACACCACCACCACCAGCAGCTCCGGTACCGCCGCTCTCGGCGGCGGTGGTACCGGCGGTCTGCCCACGCCACCGACGTTCGCCACCTCGGCCGAGGAACGGCTGCACCGCAAGCAGCAGCTCGCCGGCGCGTTCCGGATCTTCGGCCGGTTCGGCTTCGGGGAGGGCGTCGCCGGGCACATCACGGTGCGCGACCCGGAGGACCCGGAGATGTTCTGGGTCAACCCGTTCGGCATGAGCTTCCGGCACATCCGGGTCTCGGACCTGATCATGGTCGACCACCACGGCACGGTCCGGCACGGGAACCGCCCGGTGAACCAGGCCGGGTTCGTCATCCACTCGGCGGTGCACGCCGAGCACCCGCACGTCGTCGCGGCCGCCCACGCCCACTCGGTGTACGGCAAGGCGTGGTCGTCGCTGGGCCGCCCGCTGGACCCCATCACCCAGGACGCCTGCGCCCTCTACGAGAACCACGGCGTCGTCCACGAGGGGGCGGGCGCGGTCGTGCTCGACCCGGAGGCGGGCCGGGCGCTGGCCCGCGGACTGACCGGCCGGAAGATGGTGTTCCACCAGAACCACGGGATCTTCTCCGTCGGCGAGACCGTCGCCGAGGCCGCCTGGTGGTTCATCTCGACCGAGCGCAACTGCCAGGCGCAGCTGCTCGCCGAGGCCGCGGGGACGCCGACGCTCGTCGACCACGTCAACGCGCGGTTCACCGCCGAGCAGACCGGTACCCCCTACGCCGGCTGGTTCTCCTACCAGCCGCTGTGGGACGAGGTCGTCCGTACCGACCCGGACCTGTTCGACTGAGCACACGGCCCCCGTCCGCGGCTGCGGACGGGGGCCGCGCCCGGGACCTCAGGAGTTCGGTCCCTCCAGCATCTCCGTGACCAGCGCGGCGATCGGCGAGCGCTCGCTGCGGGTCAGCGTGACGTGCGCGAACAGCGGGTGGCCCTTGAGCTTCTCGATGACGGCGTTGACACCGTCGTGCCGCCCGACGCGCAGGTTGTCCCGCTGCGCGACGTCGTGGGTGAGCACGACGCGCGACGCCGTCCCGAGCCGGGACAGCACGGTGAGGAGCACGTTGCGCTCCAGCGACTGCGCCTCGTCGACGATCACGAAGGTGTCGTGCAGCGACCGGCCGCGGATGTGGGTCAGCGGCAGGACCTCCAGCAGCCCGCGGGCGATGACCTCGTCGATGACGTCCTGGCTGACCATCGCGCCCAGGGTGTCGAAGACGGCCTGCGCCCAGGGCTGCATCTTCTCGACCTCGCTGCCGGGCAGGTAGCCGAGGTCCTGCCCGCCGACGGCGTAGAGCGGCCGGAAGACGACGATCTTGCGGTGCTGGCGTCGTTCCAGCACCGCCTCCAGGCCGGCGCACAGCGCGAGCGCCGACTTGCCCGTCCCGGCCCGGCCGCCGAGGGAGACGATCCCGACCTCGTTGTCCAGCAGGAGGTCCAGCGCGATCCGCTGCTCGGCGGAACGGCCGTGCAGCCCGAACGCCTCCCGGTCCCCGCGCACCAGCTTGACCCGCTTGTCCGCGGTGACCCGCCCGAGCGCGTTCGACGCCCCCACGAGCCGCAACCCCGTGTTGCAGGGCAGGTCGCGGGCCTCGTCGTGGTCGATGACGCCGTCGCGGAACAACGCGTCGACGTCCTCGGGGGTCACCTCCAGGTCGGTCATGCCGGTCCAGCCCGAGAACAGCACGTCCTGGCCGTGGTACTCGTCGGCGTCCAGACCGACCGCGGCGGCCTTGACCCGCAACGGCATGTCCTTGGTGACCAGCGTGACGTCCGCCGGCGCTGCCGGGTCCGCCTTGAGGTTCAGCGCACAGGCCAGGATCCGCGAGTCGTTCGAGTCGGTGCGGAACCCGGCCGGCAGGACCGTGGGGTCGGAGTGGTTCAGCTCGACGTGCAACGTGCCGCCGGACTCGCCGATCGGCACGGGGGCGTCGAGACGGCCGTGCTTGACGCGCAGCTCGTCGAGCTGGCGCAGCGCGGTCCGGGCGAACCAGCCCAGCTCGGGGTGGTGACGCTTGGCCTCCAGCTCACTGATGACGACGAGCGGCAGGACGACCTGGTGCTCGTCGAAGCGCTGCAGCGACCAGGGGTCGGACAGCAGCACGGACGTGTCGAGCACATAGCAGCGGGTGGTACCTGCCGGTGCGTCCCCGACGGACCCCTGGGGTGCGGAGGTCGGGTCGGTGAGGGCGGGACGACGATCGGTCACGGGTGCTCCCTCGCAGGCGCGGCACCGCGCCTGCTCTGCGTCGGGCCGGCCGGCCCCGGTGCGGGCCGCGACGACGCGGAGGGACCATGGCGGTCCTCCGGCCGGCACGCCCGCAAGGGCCGGGTGCCGGCCCTCTCGGGTGCGTGTGACACCACTCCAGGGCCTCCCGAACGGGCCGCATCGGGTACAGCCCGTCGTCATGGACGCTACTAGTGGTCACCCTCGTGCGGTCAATAGCAACTCTCCGTCCGATCGCTACGTTGACCCCTGATGGAACAGTCGTAACGTGCCGTTCATCGTGTGATCGGTACCGTCCGACGTCGGATCGGGTAACGGCACCTCGTTCGGTGGCGGGCCGTTCGGCTCAGCCGAGGTGCGGCGGACGGAGTACCCCGACCGCGGCGGCGGTCGGTCCACCGCGTTCCGGACCGTGCGCGGCGCCACCGTCGGTGACCAGATCCGACGGCAGGACCGGGGTGTCGAGCAGCGTCGCCAGCGCGGCGGCGGGGCCCTCCGGGGCGCTGGCGAGCCGGGCGCGCACGAGCGGGCCGCCCTCGGCGTAGGTGACCGGGTAGGTGCGCCACTGGGGATGGTCGAGGAAGTCGAGCATGCGCCGCGCCCGGTCGTCGTCGACCAGCAGCCAGCGTGCGAGGTGGGCGAGCACCGCGTCGGGGCCGGCGCCGTCGACGTGCCGCATGAGGGCGGCGTCGAGCCGGACCCGGCCCAGCAGGTCCAGCTCCCGTTCGATCCGCTCGGCCGCCGGGCCGTCGAGGCGCACGCCCGCGCCCGCGAGGACGCGTTCGGCGACCGCGCCCCAGCCGGGGCCGGGCACCACGGCGACGGCGGCCTCCGCCGCCCCCTCCGCGACCAGCCCCTGCGGGCTGTGGACCAGCCGCAGCGCCAGCTCCGGGTACCGCGCCGACGCGACCTCGGCCCGGCAGTACTGCAGGTGGTGACCGGGATAGACCTCGTGGGCGAGCAGCGGCAGCAGCGAGCCGGCCCGCACCCGACCGGTCGTCGCGACCGAGATCCGGCTGCGCAGGCCGCCGCGGTAGCGGGTGAACGCCGTCCAGGGCCGGGCGCCGACGAGGTCGACGTCGGCGTGCTCGCCGTCCGGGAGCCCCAGCGTGTCGTGGGTGCGGCGGCGCAGCTCGGCGACGACGGCGGTGACCGCAGCGGCCAGTCGTTCCGCCGGGACGACGTCGGCGGCCCGGTGGTCCCGCATCCGGGCGGCCAGCGGACCGCGCCCGGGCAGCACCGCCGCCAGCCTGCGGTGCGCCTCGTGCAGCTCGTCCGGCTCGCTGCGGCGCGGGAGCACTCCGAACAGGTCGCGGACCTGCTCGACGTAGCCGACGTCCTCACCGGCGAGCAGCCGGGCCCGGCAGCGCAGCGCGACCAGCAGCGCGTCCAGGTACCGGCGACGACCGTCCGGGAGTCCCGCCGCCGCGACCTGCGCACGCAGCCGCCCGGCCGTGACAACCAGCGCCGCCGGGTCCCCGACCGGCTCCGCGGCCACCCGCCGGGCGATCGACGGGTACGGCGGCGGCCCGTCCAGCACACCCGGCCGCAGCCGGTCCACCCGCGACGCGAGCTCCGCCGTCGCGTGCAGCAGGTCCATCCCCGGAGCGTAGGCGGGCCCGGAGCGGAACGACGGCGAGGGCCGCCGGTGACGCGTCCGTTCGGAGGTACCCGGCCACGCAGAGTGCACGGTTCGGGTCGGCGACGGCTCGGTCGCACGGGAGCGGAACAACCTATTTGGGGAGTATCGGAACCGTCAGTGAAAGTGTACCTCGATAGGGTCACGAGATTTGTTTCGCAGGAATAACAGCGGTAGCTTTTCTCGCAGTCGGTACGGGCTCCCCCTCGTCAGCGTGCCGGCACGCGTGAGACCGGCTTCGGGCGGACTCGAGACTCAACAGGAGAAAACTGTGCTGAAGAAGGCTGGAATCGTGGTTGCGGCCTCCGCCGCGTCCCTGCTCGCCCTGTCCCCGCTCGCCTTCGCCGGCGACAAGGACGGCGACCACGGCCACAAGGGCGGCCACCACCACGGTGCCGAGAACGTCATCGACAAGGACGCCAAGGGCCTCATCGCCGGCCTGAACGGCAACAACGTCAACGTGCCGATCCAGGCCTGCAACAACAACGTCCCGGTCAACGTGCTGGGCGTGCAGGTCCCGGTCGAGGACGCCTCCGCCCTCAACGGCGTCACCGGCGCCCTGGGTATCCTGGGCAAGGCCCAGGCCAAGTCGGGCGACTCGACGACCGACCAGTCGGACAACTGCGGCCAGGAGGCCGGCGCCGGCGACTCGATCGGCTGATCTCCTCGCAGATCTGAGAATGCCCCGGAGCTTCTGCTCCGGGGCATTCTTGCGTTCCGGTCCGTGCCCACTCCCGGGTGACCGGGATTCCGCCGGGTCATCGTTTTCGAGGGACCGACGGTCGTGCTCACCCCGTCGTGTCGACACCTCCGGGCGCCACTCCGATTCCTCGGCTTCCTGACCACGCTCCGTACACGAAGCCTGCCTCCCCTCGCACCCGGCGGCGACACCCGCGCCCGGCGACCCTCCTGCCGCCCGACCTCCTTCGCACCGGCGGCCGTGAGGCCGCCCGACTTCCCGGCGCCCCCGGCACGCGACTGCCGCTCAGCCGCCCGGCGGCCCTCGGTCGCGGCAGATCCGGTCGCCCGACGTCCCAGCAGCCTCGCGCCCGGTCACCCCCGGCGCCCCGGCCGCCTCGGTCGCGGCCGCCCCGGCCGCCCGACAGTCCTCGCGTCGACCGCCCCCGCCTCGACCGCCGCCGTCCCGGCCCGTGCGCGCCACGTCCGGCGCTCACGACCTCGCGCGAGATGCCGGACGCCCGACGCCGCCATGATCACCGGTTGTGGAGCGGAACGTCCGCGTGGCGGACGCCTGACTCCACAACCGGTGATCATGCGGCCGGGCCGGGAGCCGAACCGGGTCGCCCGCACCGGTTCGACTCATGCGGCACCCCCCGGGTTCGCCCGCCGACCTGAGCCCTCCTCCGGCACGGCCCACCTCCGAGACCCACCCGGCTCGACCGTCGCGGCCGGCGCCGAACTCGTGAAGGCGATGCCCACCCGCGCGGCGGGCCGCACAGCCGGATCCCGGTGCCGTCGGCACTGTCCGTACGCCTCCCCCGGACGGCTCCCACCGCACTGCCCCGTCCGCCGCAGTGCCGACACGCCCGCACGCCACGCCGACCGCGCTGCGAGTGCGGCGACGAATCCCCAGGTACACGAATGATTCGTCGACTCCGTCGAAGAATTACGCAGGGTCAGATTGTCGAGCGCGAAAGCGTCCGTTAGATTGACACGCAGTCGATGCGGGCTCCCCGGTTCGAGCGTCGACAGGTACTGAGAGTCGCGCACCTTGGTCGGGCGCGCTCTCCGACTAACAGGAGACGGACTGTGCTGAAGAAGGCTGGAATCGTTGCCGCGGCCGGCGCCGCGTCGCTCGTCGCGCTGAGCCCGCTCGCGTTCGCGGGTGAGCACGGTGGCGACACCCACATCAAGGACAGCGGTAACACCAAGTCCCACGAGAGCTACTTCAGCGGCAACAAGGCCAAGGCCTCGACCGTCGAGGACTCCGAGGGCGTCGCGCAGAAGAACAGCGCCGGCCTGGTGAACCTGTCCAACAACAACATCAACGTCTCGCCGCAGGCCTGCGGGACCGCCCTCAACGGCAACAGCCTGGTCCAGGGTGCCCTGGGCGGTCTGTTCAGCGAGGCGTACAACAAGTCGGGCGTCAAGTCGGACAACAGCGTCGACTGCACCAACGCCGCCGACAACGGCGACAAGGTCGACATCGACGGTGGCAAGCACCACGGCGGTGGCAAGTAAGACCTCGCGTCACCGACGCGCGGAAGGCCCCGGGAGTCCGCTCCCGGGGCCTTTCCCGTTTCCGGGGATCGTGATCCCCGTTTCCGGGACAACTATAACGAGCGAGTCGTCCGGAGGTTACGGTCGATCTGAATTCATCCGCCGAAACGTCGGTGCCGTGCGCCGAAGTCGCGCAGTGCCCGCAGGAAATCGACGCGGCGGAACTCGGGCCAGTAGGCCTCGCAGAACCAGAACTCCGAATGGGCCGACTGCCACAGCAGGAACCCCGACAGTCGTTGCTCACCGCTGGTCCGGATGACGAGGTCCGGGTCGGGCTGTCCGGAGGTGTAGAGGTGCTCCGCGATGTGGTCGACGTCGAGCGACTCCGCGAGCTCCTCGATAGTCCGTCCCGCCTCCGCCTGGGTCAGCAGCATCTTGCGGACGGCGTCGGCGATCTCCTGGCGGCCGCCGTAGCCGACGGCGACGTTCAGCTGGATGCCCCCGCGGTCGCTGGTACGGGCGACCGCCGCGGTCAGCCGGTCGGCCAGGCTGCCCGGCAGCAACTCCATCGCGCCGACGACTCGCAGCCGCCACGGGGTGTCCGGGCCGGAGAGGTCGTCGACGACCCCGGCGATGATCTCCAGGAGGTCCTTGAGCTCCTCCGGGGAGCGGGTGTCCAGGTTGTCGGTGGACAGCAGGAACACCGTGACGACCTCGACGCCGGCCTCGGAGCACCAGCCGAGCATCTCGGCGATCTTCGCGGCGCCGGCACGGTGCCCCTCCGCGGGGTCGGCCAGACCCGCCTCCCGCGCCCAGCGGCGGTTGCCGTCGAGGATGAGCGCCACGTGCCTGGGCTGCTCGGCCCCCGCGATCTGACGCAGGATCCTGCGCTCGTACACCGTGTAGAGCAGGTCTCGGAGGGCCACGTACAGGGAGCCTAGTCCCGGGTGTGGCGTTCGTCCGCCGGACGGGACCCCCGCCGTCGCGACCCGTAACGTCGGGGTGCGTGAGCATCGCCCCGTCCGCACCGCTCAAGCCCCGTCTGCGGGGCTGGCTGCACCTGTGGAGCCTCGTCGGTTCCGTCTTCGCGTGCGCCGCGCTCATCAGTGTCGCGGGGGCGCTCGTCGGGGCCTCCGCGGCCGCGGCCACGGCCGTCTACACGCTGACCACGTTCGGCCTGTTCGGGATCAGCGCGCTGTACCACCGGCACACCTGGGTCGACCCGGCCCGGCGACGGCTGATGAAGCGCCTCGACCACTCGATGATCTTCCTGTTCATCGCGGGCACCTACACGCCGGTCTCGGTGCTGGCGCTCCCCGCGGTGACCGCCACCTGGGTGCTCGCCGTCGTCTGGGGCGGGGCGCTCGCCGGGGTCGCGCTCAAGCTCGCCTGGCCGACCGCGCCGGCCTGGGTCGGGGTGCCGATCTACGTCGCGCTCGGCTGGGTCGCGGTGTTCGTGCTGCCCGGGCTGCTGGCCGGCGGTGGCGTGGCCGCGCTCGTGCTGCTGCTCGCGGGCGGGGCCCTCTACACCGTCGGCGCGGTCATGTACGCGCTACGGCGGCCCGACCCGTGGCCCGCGACGTTCGGCTACCACGAGTTCTTCCACGCCGCGACGGTGCTGGCCTGGGCCTGCCACCACGTCGCGATCTGGCTGGCCCTGCTGCGCTGACCCGGCGCCTGCGCGGGTCGGCGGCTCAGGAGCGGGCCGGTCCCGGCTCGCCGCGGTCGGTCGCGGTCCCGGCCGGGTCGGATCCGCCCGTCGCGGTGTCCTCTCCGTCGAAGGACTCCGGGAGGCGGGTGATCCGCTTGCTCATGTTGCGGATGAGGAAGACCGTCGCGAGGAGCAGGAGCAGCACGATCGCCAGGCCGGCGGGGGCCGCGTTGCCGAACTCGGGCAGCTGCCCGGGGGGCGGGGGCCGGTCCTGCATCGGGACGAGCAGCCCCGTCACGACCTGGTTCACCACAGCCGTCACGTTCTCGACCTGCACCGCCACGCGCCTCCGTACTCCGGTTCCCGGATCACCGGCACCACCCCGCAGCTGCGGGACGGGCCGGTGACCAGGCTACCCGCGGAGCCCGCGCGCCCTCATCCGGCGCGACGGCGCTCCCCGCCGACCTCGACGGGGATGCCGGCGAACAGGTCGTCCTCCGGGACCTCGGTGTCGACCAGGGACTGGACCAGCTCGTAGTCCTCGGTGGGCCACACCCGGGCCTGCACCTCGAGCGGGGTGAAGAAGAACCTGCTGTCCGGGTCGATCTGGGTGGCGTGTGCGCGCAGCGCGTCGTCGCGCCGGCCGAACCAGTCCGAGCACGGGACCTTGGTGGTCACCCGGGTGCCGGGGTCGGGCCGGTCGCTCTTCCAGTTCTCCAGCCACTCCGCGTACGGCGACTCCTGGCCGGACTCGACGATCGCGTTGTGGAAGGCCTCCAGCCGGGCCTTCGAGAAGCCGTGGCCGTAGTAGAGCTTCATCGGCTGCCACGGAGCCCCCGCCTCCGGGAAGCGTGCCGGGTCGCCCGCGGCCTCCCAGGCCGCCATTGAGATGACGTGGGTGCGGATGTGGTCCGGGTGCGGGTAACCGCCGTTCTCGTCGTAGGTGACGATCACGTGCGGGCGGAACTCGCGGATGACCTTCACCAGGGCCGCGGTCTGCTCCTCGACGTCACCCAGGGCGAAGCAGCCCTCGGGCAGCGGGGGCTTCGGGTCGCCCTCGGGCAGGCCGGAGTCGACGAAGCCCAGCCAGACGTGCTGCACACCGAGGATCTCGGCGGCGCGCGCCATCTCGGCGTTGCGGACCGCGGTCATGTTCTCCAGGACGTCCGGCCGGTCCATCGCGGGGTTCAGGATGCTGCCCCGCTCACCGCCGGTGCAGGTCACGACCATGACCTCGTGACCCTCGTCGGCGTACCGGGCGGTGGTCGCCGCGCCCTTCGACGACTCGTCGTCGGGGTGGGCGTGCACCGTCATCAACCGGGGACGCTCGCCGGGCGCCGGCGGCTGGACCGGGCGCGGGGCGGACGGGGTGTACTGCGTAGCCATCGGGGCGGGTTCCTCCACGGTCACCGGACTCGGGTCCCGCGCCGGTGGTCTGCCGGCGGCGGGCGGCGAGGTCGTGCTCAGGGACGATCCTGGCAGAGGGGACCGACAGGAACCGCGCCGAGCACGGGCTCCGGCATCGGCAACGCCGTCACCCGCACCATCTGTTCCCGCCGGGGCACCCGTCTGCGACGGACGGTTGACGCCGACGCGACCGGGGCGGCTGTGCGGCCGCCGACAACCCCGTTACCTGCGAATATTCCTCGGCAGGGAACTATCCGGTACACGCGCCCGTTCACCGAAAGGCTGCGATGAGCGGCACGCTCCGTGGTAAGGTGAGCCCCACACGACCCGCAGGCGGGTCGTGTTTTTCCTTACTCGGGGCGTGCCGCTCGGAGCCGCCACCCCCGTGTGCCCGCCGGGCGCCAGGCGTCCCGGCGGCGACACGTCCTGTTTTCCTGGAGGAGTTGATGACGGTGACGGACACCCAGGCCACCTGGCTGACCCAGGACGCCTACGACCGGCTGAAGGCCGAGCTGGACGGGTTGATCGAGAACCGGCCCGTCATCGCCGCGGAGATCAACGCCCGCCGCGAGGAGGGCGACCTGAAGGAGAACGGCGGCTACCACGCGGCGCGCGAGGAGCAGGGCCAGCAGGAGGCCCGGATCCGTCAGCTGCAGGAGCTGCTGCGCACCGCCCAGGTCGGCACCGCGCCGTCCAGCTCCGACGAGGCCTCCCCCGGCACCGTCCTCGAGATCCGCTACGAGGACGACGACGAGACCGAGAAGGTCCTGCTCGGCTCCCGCGAGGAGGGCAGCCACGGCGACCTGCAGGTCATCTCCCCGAACTCCCCGCTCGGCGCGGCGCTGCTCGGCGCGAAGCCGGGTGACACCCGCGAGTACCAGCTGCCCGACGGCGGAACCATGAAGGTGACGCTGGTGTCGGTGGAGGCCTTCACCGGCTGACCCACGACCACCCGCGGAACGGGCCCGGCCGGTCGGCCGGGCCCGTTCGCGTGTCGGGGCCGGTCGAGCGTGTCGGAGCCGGTCGGAGCGGACCGGGGCGGGTCAGGGCGTGGCGACGGCGTGCCCGGCCTCGCGCAGGTCGGCGACGATCGCGTCGCGGTGCTCGGGCCCCCGCGTCTCCACGCTGAGCTCGACGTCGACCTCCCCCACCGCGAGCGCGCCGCTGATCCGCGAGTGCGCGACGTCGGTGACGTTGGCCCCGAGCCGACCGACCCGGGCCAGGAGCTCGGCGAGCGCGCCGGGGCGGTCGGGCATCCTCAGGTGCAGCGTGAGGTAGCGGGACGAGGCGACCAGCCCGTGCCGGATGACCTGCAGCAGCACGAGCGGGTCGACGTTGCCGCCGGACAGCACGCACACGACCGGCCCCGGCCAGCGGTCGGGCTGCTCCATCAGTGCGGCGACGGACGCGGCGCCGGCCGGCTCGACGAGCATCTTCGCCCGCTCCAGGCAGTGCAGCAGCGCCGCGGACAACGCGTCCTCCGACACCGTGACCATCTCGTCGATCAGGCTGCTGACCTGGGCGAACGTCACGTCGCCCGGGCGTCCGACGGCGATCCCGTCGGCCATCGTGCGCATCCCGCCGACCGGCATCGGCTCGCCGGCCGCCAGCGACGACGGCCAGGCCGCGGCACCCGCGGCCTGCACCCCGACGATCCGGACGTCCGGGCGGGCGGCGCGCAGGACCGCGGCGGTCCCGCCGAGCAGCCCACCGCCGCCCGCGGAGATCAGCACGGTGCCGGCGTCGGGGACCTGGTCGAGGATCTCGCAGCCGACGGTGCCCTGGCCGGCGATGATGTCGGGGTGGTCGAAGGGGTGCACGAACACCGCACCCGACCGTTCGGCGGCCGCGGTGGCGGCTGTGACGGCCTCGTCGACGGTGCGGCCGGTGAGCACGACCTCGGCGCCGTAGCCGCGGGTCGCGTCGACCTTGGGCAGGGCCGCCCGCTCGGGCATGTACACGGTGGCGCGCACGCCCAGCAGCCGTGCGGCGAGCGCGACGCCCTGGGCGTGGTTGCCCGCCGACGCCGCGACGACGCCGCCTGCACGTTCGTCGTCGGAGAGGCGTGCGATGCGGGTGTAGGCACCGCGGATCTTGAACGAGCCCGTGCGCTGCAGGTTCTCGCACTTCAGAACGACCCGGGAGCCGGTCAGGTCGGACAAGGCGCGGGCACCGGCGACGGGCGTGGTGCGCACGACGCCGGAGAGCAGTTCGCGGGCGGAGAGCACGTCGTCGGCGGTGACCGGGGGGATGACGGGGGCGGCCATCCCGGCAGTCTCGCACCGCCCCGGGTAACCTCGCCGGTGTCTCACCGGGCGTGACGTCTCCTGCGCGCCCGGTGTCGGGAGGGACTCGCGAATGACGCGTCTGCGCACGACGGCACCGCTGCTGCTGGCCGCCGGTCTGGCCGCGCTCGCGGTGGCGACCGTGCACGACGCGGGCTGCGCCGACCCGGGCCGCTACGAGGCCCGCGGCGACGGCACGTGGTCGCTGGTCGGCGGCTGCGTGGACCCGGGTGACCTGGTCATCCCGCCGCCGCCGGTGGTCCAGCCCCCCGCGCCGTCGCCGGAGCAGTCGCGCAGCTGAGCCCGCCCGGCGGCGCTACCGGACCGCGTCGAGCGCGGCCCGCAGGTCGTCGAGCAGGTCGTCGGCGTCCTCGATGCCGACCGACAGCCGGACCAGCGAGTCCGGCACCTCGAGCATCGACCCCGCGGTCGAGGCGTGGGTCATCTCGCCCGGGTGCTCGATCAGCGACTCGACTCCGCCGAGGGACTCGGCGAGGGTGAACAGCCGGGTGCCCGCACAGATCCGCAGCGCCGCGTCGCGCCCGCCCGCGGCGAGGAACGACACCATCCCGCCGAACCGGCGCATCTGCTTGGCCGCGACCTCGTGGCCGGGGTGCCCGGGCAGGCCCGGGTAGAGCACCGAGGCCACCGCGGGGTGCGCGGAGAGCATCTCGGCGACGCGCTCGGCGTTGTCGCAGTGGCGCTCCATGCGCACCGCGAGGGTCTTCGCGCCGCGCAGGGTCAGCCACGCGTCGAACGGGCCGGGCACCGAACCGGTGGAGTTCTGGACGAAGGCGATCTGCTCGGACAGGGCGTCGTCGTCGGTGACCAGTGCACCGCCGACGACGTCGGAGTGGCCGCCGACGTACTTGGTCGTGGAGTGCACGACGACGTCGGCGCCCAGCGCCAGCGGCGTCTGCAGGTAGGGCGAGGCGAAGGTGTTGTCGACGACGAGCCGCGCGCCCGCGGAGTGCGCCACCCCGGCCAGCGCCGCGATGTCGGCGATGCCGAGCAGCGGGTTGGTCGGGGTCTCGCACCACACGACCCTGGTCGTGGGCCGCAGCGCCGCGCGCAGGGCGTCGTGGTCGGCGAGGTCGACCGGGGTGTGCTCGACACCGAATCCGGACAGCACCTTGTCCACCAGCCGGAACGTGCCGCCGTAGGCGTCGTGCGGGATGACCAGGTGGTCACCGGGCTTGAGCAGGATCCGCAGCAGCGTGTCCGTCGCCCCCATCCCGGAGCCGAACGCGTGCGCGTGCCGGCCGCCCTCCAGGGCGGCGAGCTGGTCCTGCAGCACGGTCCGGGTCGGGTTGGCGCTGCGGGAGTACTCGTACCCCCCGCGGGTCCCGCCGACGCCGTCCTGGGCGTAGGTCGAGCTGGTGTGGATCGACGTCGTGACCGCGCCGGTCGTCGGGTCCGGGACCTGGCCGGCGTGGATCGCGCGTGTGGAGAAGCCCTGCATGGACGCCGAGGCTACTCCCGGCGTCCGTGCGGGCCGGGTCAGGCGTTGCCCCCGAGGAAGGCGATCACGTCGGACCGGGTGACGACGCCCGCGGGCTTGCCGTCCTCCAGCACCAGCGCGGCGTCGGCCTTGGCGAAGGCCTCCATCGCGTCCTGCACCGACTCGCCGGCGCCGAGGGTCGGCAGCGGCTCGGACATGTGGTCCTCGAGCCGGTCCGAGAGCTTGGCCCGCCCGGTGAACAGCGCGTCGAGCAGGTCGCGCTCGCTGACCGACCCGGCGACCTCGGCCGCCATGACCGGCGGCTCCGCCTTGACGACCGGCATCTGGGAGACACCGAACTCGCGCAGGTAGAGCGCGGCGTCGGCGACGGTCTCGTTGGGGTGGGCGTGCACCAGCGCGGGCAGCGCGCCGTCCTTGCGCCGCAGCACGTCGCCGATGGTCGCGCCCTGCGACGGCGGGAGGAAGCCGTAGCTGGCCATCCAGCGGTCGTTGAAGACCTTGCCGAGGTAGCCACGGCCACCGTCGGGCAGCAGCACGACGACCACCGCGTCCGCGGGCAGCGTCGCGGCCACCCGGAGGGCGGCGACGGTCGCCATCCCGCAGGAACCGCCGACGAGCAGCGCCTCCTCGCGGGCGAGACGGCGGGTCATCTCGAAGGAGTCGGCGTCGGAGACGGCGACGATCTCGTCGCAGATGTCGCGGTCGTAGGTGGTCGGCCAGAAGTCCTCGCCGACGCCCTCGACCAGGTAGGGGCGCCCGGTGCCGCCGGAGTAGACCGAGCCCTCCGGGTCCGCGCCGATGATCCGCACGGCGCCGTTCGACTGCTCCTTGAGGTACCGCCCGATGCCCGAGATGGTGCCGCCGGTGCCGATCCCCGCCACGAAGTGGGTGATCCGGCCCTCGGTCTGCTCCCAGATCTCCGGGCCGGTCGAGTGGTAGTGCGACTCGGGGTTGGCCGGGTTCGCGTACTGGTTGGGCTTCCAGGCGCCTTCGATCTCGCGGACCAGCCGGTCGGAGGTCCGGTAGTAGGAGTCGGGGTGCTCGGGGTCGACCGCCGTCGGGCACACCACGACCTCGGCGCCGTAGGCCTTGAGGACGTTGCGCTTGTCCTCCCCGACCTTGTCCGGGCACACGAAGACGCAGTGGTAGCCCTTGCGCTGGGCGACCATCGCCAGCCCGACCCCGGTGTTGCCCGAGGTCGGCTCGACGATCGTGCCGCCCGGGCGCAGCTCACCGGAGGCCTCGGCGGCCTCGACCATCCGCAGGGCGATGCGGTCCTTCACCGATCCACCGGGGTTCAGGTACTCGACCTTGGCCAGGACCGGCGGGGCGATGCCCTGGGCCGTCGCTCCCAGCCGGACGAGGGGCGTGTTCCCGACCAGGTCGACGACGTGCTCGACGTAGCGCATGCACGCATCCTCGCACCGCTCACTCGCGCGCGACCTCCTGCATCTCGCCACCGGGGGTCCACCAGCGGACCACGAGACGGTTCCGCTCGTCGTTGAGCCCGGTCCAGACGACCTCGGTGAGATCGACGCGGAACGCGTCCCCGGTGACCGGCCCGGACAGCGGGCCCTGCAGCACGGCCCGGCCCGACACCTTCAGGTCGCCGTCCCCGAGGTCCCCGCCGGACTGGTCGGCCGGTGCGGCGTGCAGCGCGAACCGCGGGTCCCGCCGCAGGTCGGAGCCCTTCCGGGCGCCCGGCATCGACCCGAAGGAGAGCTCGGTGTCACCGCCGGCGTCGTCCAGCACCACCTCGATCCCGGAGACGCGCGGTGCCCCGTCGGCGCGCAGCGTCGCGATCACGAGCGCGATCCCCCGCCGCAGGATCCGCTCGGACAGGTCGGCGAACGCGGGCTCGGCCCGCCGGAAGTCTCCCCACGACGTCATGGACCGGAGCATGCCGCGGACCCCTGACGGTTTCGTCACGCCGTCTCCCGATCATCGGTTACCGACGAGTAGGGTCTGATCGAGAGGTACCTGCGATGGAGGAGGACGTCCCATGCCCGAAGCCGTGATCGTCGCCGCGGCCCGGTCCCCGATCGGCCGCGCCAACAAGGGCTCCCTGGCCGGGATGCGCCCGGACGACCTGACCGTGCAGATGGTCCGCGCCGCCCTGGGCCAGGTCCCGCAGCTGGACCCGGCCGAGATCGACGACCTGATGCTCGGCTGCGGCCTGCCCGGTGGGGAGCAGGGCAACAACCTGGCCCGGATCGTCGCGATCCAGCTCGGCCACGACTCGCTGCCCGGCACCACCATCACCCGGTACTGCTCGTCGTCGCTGCAGACGACCCGGATGGCGCTGCACGCGATCAAGGCCGGTGAGGGCGACGTGTTCGTCTCCGCCGGCGTCGAGACCGTCTCCCGCTTCTCCCGCGGCACGTCGGACTCCTGGCCGGACACGCACAACCCGCTGTTCGCCGACGCCGAGACCCGCACCGCCGAGACCGCGGAGAAGGGCGCCGAGAGCTGGACCGACCCGCGCGACCAGAGTCTCCTGCCGGACGCCTACATCTCCATGGGGCAGACCGCGGAGAACCTGGCGCGGTACAAGGACGTGTCCCGCGAGGACATGGACCGCTTCGCGGTGCAGTCGCAGAACCGCGCCGAGAAGGCCATCGCCGACGGCTTCTTCGCGCGCGAGATCACCCCGGTGACGCTGCCCGACGGCACGGTCGTCGACACCGACGACGGCCCCCGCCCCGGCACCACCTACGACAAGATCTCGCAGCTCAAGCCGGTCTTCCGCCCGGACGGCCGGATCACCGCCGGCAACGCGTGCCCGCTCAACGACGGCGCCGCCGCCCTGGTGATCATGTCCGACACGAAGGCCGAGCAGCTCGGCGTCACGCCGCTGGCCCGGGTCGTCTCGACCGGTGTCACCGGGCTGTCGCCGGAGATCATGGGCTACGGCCCGGTCGAGGCCTCCCAGCAGGCGCTGCGCCGCGCCGGGCTCACCATCGACGACATCGACCTGGTCGAGATCAACGAGGCCTTCGCCGCGCAGGTGCTGCCCAGCGCCCGCGACCTGGGCATCGACGAGGCCAAGCTGAACGTGCACGGCGGCGCGATCGCGCTGGGCCACCCGTTCGGCATGACCGGCGCCCGCATCACGACGACCCTGATGAACGGCCTGCGCAGCACCGGCGGCCGCTACGGGCTCGAGACGATGTGCGTCGGCGGCGGCCAGGGCATGGCGCTGGTGATCGAGAACCTCGCCTGACCCCACGGCGTCCCACGAACGGGCCGGTCCGCCTCGCGCGGGCCGGCCCGTCGGCGTCACGGGGTCAGGCGGCGTGGCCGGGCGGGTCGATGCGCACGCCGGTCGCCTCGATCTCGGCCTCGGTCCGCAGCCGGGCGAGCTCCCGGTCGGCGTCGAGCGCGCCCTGGGTCCCGCCCGCCTCGACGTGGGCGCGCAGCGGCGGGTCCTCGACGCCGACGGCCCGGCAGACGTCGAGCAGGACGTCGTCGTAGGCGGCCAGCAGCGCCAGGCGCCGGACCCGGGTGGCCGGCTGCGGCCCGCGGCGCAGCCGGTCGAGGCGGCGCAGGTCGGCGACGAGCCGTTCCAGCGGCGGCCCGATCGGACGGGGCGGAGCCGGGCGGCGGTGCCGCGCGGCGACCCAGCGCACCAGGCGGGGCAGGCGCACCAGCAGCCCCACCAGCACCGCGGGCCCGAACGCGATCCCCAGGAGGATGGCGATCCCGGTGACGACCGGGTCGTTCCCGGGCACGACACCGACGCTACGACTCCCGGTCCCGCCGGGCCACCCCCGGACACGACGACGCCGCGGACACCCGGGGGTGTCCGCGGCGCGCGCGACCGGAGGGGGCGATTCCGGCCGCACCCGGCCCTCACGGGCCGGGTCGTGGGTGACCGGTCAGTCCTGGCGCAGGTAGCTCAGCAGGCGCAGGATCTCGATGTAGAGCCAGACCAGCGTGGTCATCAGACCGAACGCGATGTACCAGGAGTACTTCGCCGGGACGCCGGCCTTGACCGCGTTGTCCGCGGCGTCGAAGTCGAGCAGCAGGCTGAACGCCGCCACACCGATCACGACGACCGAGAACAGGATGGCCAGCGGGCCGCCGTCACGGAGGCCGAAGCCACCCTCCATGAAGAAGCTCGCGACCAGGTTCGCCAGCATGAGGACGACGACGCCGATCAGCGCGCCCATCATCCACTTGGTGAACCGCGGGGTCACCCGGACGGCACCGGTCTTGTAGACGACCAGCATCCCGAAGAACACACCGGCGGTGCCGATGAGCGCCTGGAAGGCGATGCCCGGGTAGAGCTGGTTGATCGGCCCGGTGATGCCGCCGAGCGCGACACCCATCGCGATCGAGTAGGTCAGCGTCAGCGGGGCGCTGGGCTTCTGCTTGAAGATGACGATCAGGGAGACGACGAGCCCGACGACGAACGCGGGCAGCGCCAGGATGTAGAGCCCCGACATGGCGGTCAGGAAGCCCGCGACGAGCGCGAGTCCGCCGCTGATGGCGGTCTTCTGGACGACGTCGTCGACCGTGATCGGCCGGCCCGTGTCCTGCGTGGCCTGGGTCGGGTCGACGTAGGACGACTGGGAGCCGGCCATGGCGGCGCCCCCGCCCATCATGCCGCCACCCGAGCGGTCGAACGTGGCGTAGCCGCCCTGCTGCTGTGTGGGCAGGTTGCGGAACGCCGGGTTGCTCGTGGAGCGCACCTGGATCCTCCTCGACGGACGTGTGCGGGGCCCACCTCTGGCAGGCCCTCACACGTGTGCAACGCCGAGGGAGCGCCGGGGGTTCCCGCTGGTAAAAGAAAATTTACCGCGTCCGGGGCCTCCGGCGTCAGCCCCGTCTCCCACGACGGGCGATGATCACCGCCCCGGGTGTCTCACCTGCGGGAACGTCGACGTCGGCGGCAGCGGTTCGGCACGCACCGCCGGCATCTCGGGCGTGGTGTCGAAGCGACGGTCGTCGGCGGTGTCGGCACGCGCGTCGGACAGCGGCGCGTCACCCCGCATCTCCGCGCGGATCAGCGCGGGCCAGCGTCCGACCGAGCCGAGCGCGGCCACCGCGGCACGGCGGCCCGCGGGACTGACCAGGGCGGCGACGACGACGAGCAGCGCGACGGCGACGACCACCACGCTGCCGGGACCCGGAACGAACACGGGCGTACCTCCTCGCAGAAGCGGGCGCCCGGCCGGGGGCAGCCGGACCCACCCTCGCGTCGTACAACGATCCCGTGGCGGGTCGGTCACGGGCCGTCACCTCGCAGCGGGCGCACCCGGGCGGGCCGCACTACTGTCGGCGCCTCCGGCGACGACACCTCCGTCGCCCCCAGTGAAAGGACGGTCCGGACATGTGGGCCCTGCTCTCCCGGCACCTGCGCGTATGGCTGCTCCTGGCGGTCGGTGCACCGCTGCTGGCCTGGCTCCTGGGCAAGATCGGCGACGCCGTCGAGCGCCGCCGCGGCCCCAACACCCTCAGCAAGCTGACCCGCTCGGGCCGCCGCTACCTGGAGCGGCGCACCCGGGGACCGCTGCGCCGCCACGAGCAGACCGACCCGGAGCGGCTCGCCCGCTGACGGGTCCCGCTCCGGTACCGGACGACTCAGGCCGGCAGTACCCGGCGCAGGCCCCAGCCGCGCCGGCGGGCGGGGCGCCGCGACGTCACCTCCGCCGGTGGCGTCGGGTCGAGCTCCACGCAGCGGCCGCACGGGGTCCCGGCGACGTCGATCAGCGGGGCCGGGGACACCAGGTGGCCACACAGGGCCGCATACCGGCCGGTCCGCATCGAGTGCGGTGCGCAGAGTTCCGAGTCGGTCACCTTGTGTGCACGACCGTCGAGAACGGACGTCACCGTCAGGACATCGGGTCCGCCGGCCTCGTTCATCCGTCCGGCGGTCACGACGACAGCCACCCGGCGGCAGATCCGTGCGTCGACCGGCGCATTCACGGGCCCCCTCAGCGTGTCGGTGATTCCATCGTCACGGATGACACGTGCGGATGCAAGATCGCTTGCACAGTCTTTCGACACTCTCCGCAGTCAAACGGACGCAGCGGACACACCCGGAGGTCCCCATGCCCCACCCGAACGGCACGCGCGCAGCAGATCTCGGCCCCGTGACGTGGCGCCGCCCGGCCGGCGGGACCGCCGACGGGCAGAACGTGGAGTTCGCCGTCCTGGACGACGGCCAGGTCGCGGTCCGCAACGCCCGCGACCCCGACGGCCCGGTGCTCGTCTACACCCCGGCCGAGATCTCCGCATTCGTCGACGGTGCCAAGAAGGGCGAGTTCGACGACATGGTCGACCCCTTCCGCGACTGAGCCGGGCTCACGGCAGCAGCGGGTCCGCCTCGCGCCACAGCCGGGCGACGACCTCGGACGCCGGGTCGGTCGTCGCACGTCCGGCGGCCTGCCCGGCCCAGTGGTTGACCCGGTCGACCGCGCCGGGCTCGCCCGCGCGGTAGCGGGCCACCAGGCGTCGCTGATGGGGGTAGGGCGCCGGGGCCGGGGCGCCCGGCACGGTCCAGGCGCGGACGTAGTCGGTGGCGATGCCGCGGGCCAGCCGGCCGGTGTAGGCACGGGTCGTCGTCGTGCCGGTGGGGTCGAGGCCGTCGAGCCGCGCGGACCAGCCGTCGTCGATCCCGGCCTCGGGGCAGCGCAGCAGCGCCGTCCCCACCTGCACCGCGCTCGCGCCGAGGGTGAGCGCGGCGGCCAGGGCCCGGCCGTCGCCGATCGCGCCGGCGGCGACCACCGGGACACCGACGGCGTCGGCCACCCACGGGACGAGCGCGAGCAGCCCGACCGAGACGGCCTCGGCGTCGGCGGGGTCGGTGGTCCCGCGGTGCCCGCCGGCCTCCATGCCCTGCACGACGACGGCGTCCGCCCCCGCCCGCTCCGCCGCGAGGGCCTCGGCGCGGGTCGTGACCGTCGCGAACCAGGCGCAGCCCGCACCGTGCACCGCGGCGACCTGCTCGGCCGTGAACAGGCCCATGATCGTCGAGACGACCGCGGGCCGGGCGGCCAGGACGGCGGCGAGCTGGTCGGAGAACGACGGTCCGGGGCCGCCGGCCGGTGCGGGTGTGCCGCCCAGGGTGTCGAGGTAGGCGGTCTGCAGGCCCACGTCGTCGTCGGCGGGCGGGTCGGGGATCCACAGGTTGAGCTGGAACGGCGCGGTCCCGGCGAGCGCGCGGAAGCGGGCGGCCCAGTCGGCGATCGCCTCCGGGGTGTCGTTCACGACGCCCGCGGCACCCATGCCGCCCGCCGCGGCCACCGCGGCCGCCAGCTCCGGTGGGCAGGCCCCGGCCATCGGGGCCTCCAGGACGGGCACCCGCAGCCCGTGGCGTGTGCAGAAGGACTCGGCCCGGCTCCGTGCGCTCACCGCCCTGAGTGTGCCATGGCACCGCGGGTGGACCGGGGCGCCGCGGACGGGAAGGATCGGACCCGTCCCCGCCCCGCAGTGCGAAGGAGCCCGCTCCCCCTCATGACCGGACCCTCGTTCCTCGAGCAGCTGCGTGCCCACGCCCCGGAGCTGCTGCCCTCGCACCTCCCGCGCGACCCGGCCCAGCGGGTCCCCGCCGACCTGGACGTCCCGCACGGCACCACGATCATCGCCCTGACCTGGGCCGACGGCGTGCTGCTCGCCGGTGACCGGCGCGCCACCTCCGGCAACCTCATCGCCCAGAAGGACCTGGTGAAGGTCGTCGGCATCGACGACACCTCCGCCGCCGGGTTCGCCGGGTCGGTCGGGCACGCGCTGCAGATGCTGACGATGTTCGCGGCCGAGGTGGAGCAGTACGAGAAGGTCGAGGGCGCGCCGATCAGCCAGGACGGCAAGGTCCGCAGGCTGTCGAGCATCGTGCGGGAGAACCTGGGCGCGGCGATGCAGGGCTTCGTCGCGCTGCCGCTGTTCGTCGGCTACGACCCGACCGACCCCGACCCGGTCCGCATCGTCACCTACGACCCGACCGGCAGCATCAAGCGCGCCCGGTCCGGCTACGTCGGCATCGGGTCCGGCTCGCAGTTCGCCGAGGCGTCGCTGAAGAAGCGGCACGATCCGGGCGTCGACCGGGCCGGCGCGATCGCGCTCGCGGTCAACGCGCTGTGGGACGCCGCCGACGACGACACCGCCACCGCGGGCCCCGACCTCACCCGGGCGATCTTCCCGAACCTGATCACGGTGACCGCCGACGGCGTCGAGGAGATCGGCGTCGACGAGGTCCGGGCGGCGACCGAGCGGATGCTCACCGAGCGGGCGGAGCGTCCCGGCGGCTGATCCGGCGGGTCAGGGCCGGGGCGGGCCGCCGGCCCGGCCGACGGCGCCGCGCAGGCAGCGGTGCCCGGGCTCGCGGACCCGCAGGTCGTAGCCGTCGGCGAGCAGGTCGGGCAGGTAGGCCGTCTCGTCGTCGGGATCGTCGAGCGCCACGACGACGTCGATCACCGGCTTCGCCGCGAGCCCCGGCACCGCGGTGGATCCGATGTGCTCGATCCGGTGGGCCCGCTCCCCAGCGCCGCACGGAGCCGGGCCGCCGCCGCGTCGAAGGCGGCGGGCCAGGCCGGGTCGGGATCGGCGAGCTCGACGACGACCGGACGCATCCCGTGCACGAGTGCCCGGTTCAGCTCGTCGTGGCGTCTGGTCACGGCGGCGAGCATGCGGGCAGACTGCCTCGGTGTCCACGCTGCGCTCGGTCGCCCCGGTCTTCGCCACCACCGATCTCGACCGGTGGCTGGACCACTACCGGGCGCTCGGGTTCACCGTCGAGCGCTACGACGACGGTTACGGCTTCGCCGTCCTCGGCGGCGTCGAGCTGCACGTCTCGGTGCTGCCCGACCACGACCCGGCCCGCACCGCGGGTTGCGCCTACCTGCACGTCGACGACGCGGACGCGCTCCACACCCGCTGGTCCGCCGTGCCCGGCGGCCGCGAGGTGGCGCCGGTCGACACCTCCTACGGGCTGCGCGAGGGCGCGCACCACGACCCGGACAACAACCTGCTGCGCTACGGCTCGCCGCGGCAGGACTGACCGGGTCAGCCCGCCTTCTCCCGCCGGTCGGCCACCACGACCACGACCGCGGTGACCACGAGCAGGACCGCGGGGTAGGCCCACGGCAGCGGCGGCGCGTCGCCGACCACGAAGGACCACAGGCCGATCCGGCCGGTGACCAGGTACTGCAGCAGCGGGATCACGCCGAGGACCACCCCGAGGAACCCGGCGACGTTCTGTGCCGTCTTCACATGCCCTCTCCAGATTGCAATGCACTCGCATTGCAACAGAGCGCGGCGCGAGTTGTCAATGCGACCGCATTGCTACGGTGGCGTCGTGCCCCGCTCCGTCGACCACGACACCCGACGCTCCGAGATCGCCGACGCCGTGCTCGCGCTCGTCGCACGGTCGGGCACCGAGGCGGTCTCGCTGCGCTCGGTCGCAGCCGAGGCCGGCATCTCGATGGGCCGCGTCCAGCACTACTTCGCCAGCAAGGACGCACTGCTGCTGCACGCCCTGGACCGGTCGCACCGGCGAATGGAGGAGCGGATCGAGGCCAGGGCCCGGGCAGTGGGCGGCGGCGACCGGACCGTCCTCGCGACGATCCTCGACGAGCTGCTCGGCGAGCACCCGCGGACCCGCGACGCGCTGCGCATCCATGCCGCCTTCGCCACCCGCGAGGTCGACGAGCGCGCGCGGGCGATCCTCACCGACGGCGACGACGAGATCCGCGCGCTCGCCGTCCGGGTCGTCGCCGACGCCGGATCGGCCGACCCCGACACCGACGCGCACGCCCTGCTCGCCCTGACCGGGGGGCTCAGCGCGGAGGTCGCGCTGCACGGCGCCCCCGTCGACCGCGCCCGGCGGACCCTGACCGCGATGCTCGACCGGCTCGCCCCCGCCACGGCGCGCGGACCGGCCGGCGACCCGGAATGATCCGGGCGGTGCGCCCCTGGTTCCCGCTCCTCGCCGGTTCGGTGTTCTACGCGTTCGCCCTGGTGTGGGCGGCCGGTGAGCTCCCCGAGCACGGGGTGCCGCTGCACTTCGACCCCACGGGCGCGCCGACCGCGTTCGGCAGCCGCGCCTGGTTCCTGACGCTCGGCACGCTGTTCGGGCTGCTCGTCGCCGGGACCGGTGCCGGGCTCTACCGCCTCGTCGCGACCGGCTCGCTGGCGCGGGTGTCGGTGCCGCACCGCGACTACTGGACGGCGCCGCAGCGGATCGGGCGGCTGCGTCGCATGCTCGCCGAGGACATGGGCCGGACCTTCGGCGCGACCCTGTTCCTGCTCACCGTGGTCCCGGTGACGGCGGTGTACGCCACCCGCACCGATCCGCCACGGCTGCCGGTCGGACCGCTCTGGGTGGTGCTGGCGCTGCTGGTCGCCGGGATCGTCGGGTACTGCCTCTACCTGGCGCGCTACCGGTACCGCCCGGCCTGAGCGCCCGTGATCACCGGTCGTGGAGCGCGACGACCGCCTCGCGTACGCGCCGCTCCCCGACCGGTGATCACGCGTCGGTGACGGGCCGGCGCAGGGCGTGCGCAGCTTCTCCGGGGCCGTCCGGCGGGGTCGCCGAGGTGGATCTCGTGGTGGCGGCCGGTCATGCGCAGCCCGGTTCCACCGTCGTCGGCACGAGCCCGTCCTGGCGGAGGTGCGCGCGGTACGGGAAGGTGCGGCGATGGCACGGATCGGACCGGGGGACATCACCCTCACCATGGCCGACCTGCGGGTCGTGACCCGGTTCGCCGCGGAGTGCGCCGCCGAGGCCCTCCCCCTGTTCGACGCGCCCGACGACGGCCGACCCTGCGCGGCGCTCGCCGCGGCGTGGGCCTTCGCCGACGGCGCCGAGCGGTCACGGCTGCAGCGGGTGACCGCCGTCGACGCGGCGCGGGCGGCGAAGGACGCCCACACCCCAGCCGGCAGGCACGCCGCGCTGGCCGCCGCCGACGCCGCCGCGTCCGCCTACCTGCACCCACTGGCGAAGGCCACCCAGGTCGGGCACATCCTGCGCGCGGCCGCCCACGCCGCGCACGCCGTCGAGCTGGCCGACGGCGACGCGCCCCGCAGCGGCGACGCGCAGCTCGACCGTGCCCGGCGGCGCGCGACACCGGAGCTGGTCGACGTCCTGTGCCGCTACCCGCGCGCGGCGGCCGGGCGCAGCCGCGTCGCCGCGCTGATCACCGCGCTGGACGACGCGCTGCGCGACCGATGAGTCCGGGGCCGCGCTGCGGTCTCTCCTGCATGCTGATCGTCGCGGGCCACCTGCTCACCGACCCTGCCGACCGGGACGCCCTCGTCGCCGAGGGGACGCGGGCGGTCGCGCTCGCGCGCTCGGCGCCGGGCTGTCTGGACTTCGCCCTGACCGCGGACACCCTGGACCCGGCGCGGGTGAACGTCTTCGAGCGCTGGGCGTCGGAGGAGGAGCTGCTCGCGTTCCGCGGCTCCGGGCCGGACGGGGACACCGCGGCCCGGATCCTGGGCGCGGACGTGCGGCGCTATGCCATCTCCTCGGTCGGCGACGCCTGACGCCCACGCGCCGCGGGCGCCCCGGCGGGTGCGTCCTTCGGCGAACGCCTCCGGCCGCCCGACGGGCACGAGGTGCCCGGCGCCGTCGACGGTCCCGGTGTGCGGTCCGGGGCGACGGCGGCGGCGCAGGTCGGCGTACCACGCGATGCTCCGGGTCAGCGGACGCGCTGGTAACGCAGGTGCACGGTCCCGCCGTCGAACACGCGCTGCTCCACCAGCCGCAGCCGCAGGTCCGCGCCGAGCGGCAGGTACCGCTTCCCGCCGCCGAGGACGACCGGCACCACCCGCGGGCGGAACTCGTCGATCAGATCCAGCAGCGACGCGGCCAGCCCGGGCCCGCCCACGGCCAGCTCGCCGTCGGTCTCCTCCTTCAGCCGGGCCACCTCCTCCAGGGCGTCGGCGCGGCGGACGAGACGGCACCCGGGCGCGACGGAGGTCAGCGAGTCGGAGAACACCACCCGCGGGATCGCGGTGTAGAGCTGCGCGAACTCCGCCTCCACCGGGTGGCCGTCGGCCCGCTCGGGGGCGGTCCAGAAGTCCTCCATGACGTCGTAGAGGTTGCGGCCGAACAGGAACACCGACGTCGCCCGGGTCTGGTCGTTGGACAGGCGGTGCACCTCCTCGTCGGGGTCGCCGAAGGCGATGCTGCCGGCGGGGTCCTCGACGAAGCCGTCGAGGGACATGCTCATGGAGTAGCTGAGGAAACCCACGGGTGTCAGACCTTCCGGTTCCAGAACTGGTGGATGCGCCCACTCGTCGAGGCGACCGACTCGACCGTGAACCGGTCCTCGACGCCGGTCAGTCCCTCCCACGGGGACACCCCACGCCCCAGGACGATCGGCAGGATCACCACGTGCATGACGTCGACGAGGTCGGCGTCGAGGAACTGCCGGATCGTCGAGGGTCCCCCACCGAGTCGCACGTCGAGGTCGCCCGCGGCTTCCTGCGCGACCGTCAGCACCTCCTGCGCCGACCCGTCGACGAAGTGGAAGCTCGTCCCGTTCGCGAACTCGATCGGCGGCCGCGGGTGGTGGGTCATGACGAACACCGGGGTGTGGAACGGGGGCTCGTCGTCCCACCAGCCCCGCCAGCCGTCGTCGGTCCAGGGGCCGGTCTGCGGGCCGAACTTGCGCCGCCCCATGATCTCGGCTCCGATGCCCTGGGCCCACGTGCTGGTCAGGGCGCGGTCCAGGGTGACGGGGGCCTCCACCCCGCCGATCCCGTGGATGAACCGCCCGTCGAACCCGGCGAAGAGCCGTCCGGCGTCGCCGATCGGGGCGTCGAGGGCCACGTGGTCGCCGGCGGCGTAGCCGTCGAGCGAGATGAACAGGTTGTGCACCCGGGTGCGGGGCATGGGGCCTCCTCGGTGAACACGCGGACCGCGTCACGACGGTGGACCGCAGGGGGCGGCGGAACTCATCTGTGAGTGTCGTATCGGTGCTCCTGGGAGGAGGACCACCAGGATCGGTGCCGGTGACCCAGCGTGACTCCGAACTCATCTGGCCGCTTCGGTGTGCCTTCGTGCCGACGTGTCCGCTGTGGTTGCCGGCACCGGCCTGGCCCACCAGGTTGGCCTGATCAGAAGCCTGTCCGCCCTGCGGCGTGACCCGTCACAGATGTGCCACTCGGTGACTCCACCCAGGCCGGTGCCGACCCGTGACCCGCTCCCTGCAGGAAGGACCGAGCCGGTGCCCATGCTGGCAGAAATGGTCGACGCCGTCGTCGGTGTCGACACCCACCGCGACACCCACGAGGTGGAGATCGCCCTCCCGACCGGGACCCCGGTCGCCACCTGCCAGATCAGCAACGACAGCACCGGCTACGCCGAGCTGCTCGCCTGGATCGTCGACCACTCGCCCGGCCCACGACTGGCCGTGTCGATCGAAGGAACCCGCAGCTACGGACTCGGACTGGCCCGCGCTGTGGCCGCAGCCGGACTGACAGTCATCGAGTGCGAACAGCCCAACCGCAAAGCCCGCCGGGGCAAAGGCAAATCCGACCCGATCGACGCGCACCTGGCGGTGCTGACCGCGCTACAGCTCAACGCCGACCAGCTCCCGACCCCGCGCGCCGACGGCGATCGCGAGGCGCTGCGGATCCTGCTCGGCGCCCGCCACGACCTCACCAGCAGCCACACCGCGCAGACCAACCGGCTCCGCGCGCTGCTGCTCGGCGGTGACGACACCGACCGACGCGCCGCCCGCGCCAGGCTCACCGACACCGTTCTGGCCGGGCTGGCCAGGCGCAGGAGCCCCCGAGATGCCGACCGGGCCCAGGCCGTGCGCCACGGTGAGCTGCGCCGTCTCGCGGTCGCGGTCCGCGAGGGCGCCCGCGCGCTCAACGCCAACCGCGCCCAGCTCCACGCCATCGTCGATGACCTCGTCCCCGGGCTGACCGAGCGCCGCGGTGTCGGCCCGGTCAGCGCCGCCCAGGCGATCGTGTCCTTCTCCCACCCCGGCCGGTGCCGCAACGACGCCGCGTTCGCCGCGCTCGCCGGCACCAGCCCACTCGAGGCAAGCAGCGGACGCACCAAGCGACACCGGCTCAACCGCGGCGGTGACCGGGCGCTCAACCGCGCCGTCCACACCATCGCCCTCACCAGGATGCGCTGCTGCGAGCGCACCCGCGCCTACGTCGAGCGGCGCACCGCCGAAGGCAAGTCCCCCCGCGAGATCCGCCGCTGCCTCAAGCGCTACATCACCCGTGAGCTCTACAGAACCCTCGCCGCAACCATGATCCCTACCTGAGGTCTTGACAGACATAGAAGCGTCGGTCGACGCGGGGTCCGGCTGCCGGCCGGCGTCGTCCGGGGCCGGTTCGTCGTCGAGGCGGGGCGCGGTCCGGCACGGGCCGACGTCCGCAAAGGAGCGCATCGTGGACACCGTCGTGGCCGGACCGGCCGAGCAGCACCGCGTCCTCGACGAGCTGCTCGCCCCGTCGACGCCGGACCGGTCGTCGCGGCTGGAGCGGGAGACCGTGCGCGTGACGGACCCGGCCGTCCTACGCTGTGCCATCGGAGGGCCCCGCACCGATCTCGCGGGCGGGGGTCGGTCCGCCGGGTCGTGGACCGGCCGACCACGTGGGCCAGGAGGCGGTTGTGGGCGAGGCGGTCGTCGGCGGGCCGACCCACGCGGGCGGGTACCCGGACGCCGAGCGGGCCGTGTGCGACCGGGCGCGGCTGCTGGCGCTGGCCAGGACCGGGCTCGGTCCGGCGGCCGACCCCGAGATGGACCGCATCGCGGACTGGGTGCGCCGCGCGCTCGGTGTGCCGACGGCGCTGGTGTCGCTGGTCCAGGTCGACCGACAGGTCTTCCCGGGGATGGTCGGCCTGCCGGAGCCAGCTGCCGCCGAGCGGGCGACGCCGCTGACGCATTCGTTCTGCCAGCACGTCGTCGCGTCGGCGCAGCCGTTGGTGATCCGCGACGCCCGCGCGCATCCGCTCGTGTGGGACAACCTCGCGATCCCGGATCTCGGCGTCGTCGCCTATGCGGGTGTCCCCCTGACCGACGAGCGGGGCAGGGTCCTCGGCTCGCTGTGCGCGATCGACGGGCGACCGCGCGACTGGTCCGACGACGACCTCGCCACGCTGCACGACATCGCCCGCTCCTGTTCGGCCGAGCTCCGGCTGCGGCTGGCCCGGTACGACGCCGGTATCGAGGCCGGGCGCCGCGACCTGGTCGAGCAGTGGCAGCAACAGGTCGTCCGCGAGCTGCAGGCGGCCATGCTGACCGTCCTCCCCGCCATCGACGGGTTGTCGATGGCCGCCCGCTACCGGCCCGCGGACTCACGCCTGAACGTGGGGGGCGACTGGTACGACGCGATCGCGCTTCGCGGTGCCCGCGACCGGGACGGTCAGGCGGTGGCCGTCTCGGTCGGTGATGTGATCGGGCACGACCTCCCGGCGGTCACGCTCATGGGGCAGGTCCGGTGGATGCTGCGCCAAGCGGCGTGGGACCACTCGGCGGGGCCTCCGACGGCGGTCTTCGGCGCCTTCGAAGCCGCCAACCGGGGGATCGGCCCGGGCGCCGCGGGCACCGCGGTGGTGGCCCACATGCACCGCCCGCCGGGCGCCCCGTGGGTGGTGCGCTGGACCAACGCGGGGCACCCCGCTCCCCTCCTGCTGCGGCCCGACGGCCGGACCGAGCTCCTGGCCGACCACGACGCCCTGTTCGGTTTCGCGATCACCGACGGGCTCACGCGCACCGACCACGAGCTGGTCGTGGAACCGGGATCGACGCTGTTCCTCTACAGCGACGGACTGGTGGAGCGCCCCGGTTCCGACATCGACGAGACGACCCGGGCTCTGGTCGCGCTCCTCGACGGTGTCCGCGACGACGGACCGGAGGCCGTCGTCACCGCGGCGATGGAGTCGCTGCCCGAGAACACCCACGACGACGTCGTCGCCTTCGCCGTGCACTTCCACGCGGATCCGCCCGGATGAGGGTGGAGCCCGTGACCCTGCCGGGCGCTCGGAAGCCGATCGCGACGAACACGCCGGGAACGACGGCGAGAACGAGGTCGCGGACCAGCTCCACGACCACGGTCGCGCCCGCCGAGCGGCAGGGCCCGGCGCCGGCCGGGAGGAGGCCCGCCGGCCGGGACCTGGGTACGGCGTGGGGGACGCTGCCGAGCACGAACGCCGCGACCACCGCACCGAGCGTGGCGAGGACGGAGGTCAGTGACGGCCCAGGCGCTCGTCGAGATGGACGGTGACGGTGTCCCCGGTCTGCTTGCCGATCGTCGTCCGCACCGCAGCGGTCACGGGCAGCTTGTGCGTCCCGTCGCCGAGCGCCATGAAGGAACTCCGGAACGGGTGGCCGTCGATCGTGCCCCGGACCTTGACCGGTCCGCGGGTGCCGAAGAACTCGGCCGACCAGTCGGTGCGCAGGTAGACCCACCCGCCCGGTGCGTCGCTCTTCTCGAGCGTGGCGGTGAACGTGTGGTCGAGGGCCTGGGAGGCGACGGGATCGCTCATCGGGTTCTCCTTGTCGGACGGATGTCCACGGGTCGGCCGACCTGGACAACGAGGGAGACCGGCACGGGGCCGGGGAATCATCGACGGCGAAGCCGTGGCGACACCGCAGGCACCACCCCTGCGGCCGGCGCCACGGACAGTCGGTCCGCCGGGGCCGACCGGCTCGCCGTCCCGCCTCGAGGGTCACGAGCGGGCATGCACCACCCCTCCGGGAATCACTGACACGCCACGGTGACGGACTGATTCGTCCCGGTGTTCAGATTGACGTCCGGAACGTATCCGGTCTCCGTGCGGTACCAGAGCGTGCTTCCGACGTTCTGTGAGTTCACGACGTACTCACCCTGCACGCTGCAGAAGAGGTTGATCGATACACCGGAGTTGACCTGCCCCACGGTCGGCGCGGTCGACAACGGATCCGAATAGATGAGAGCACCGTGTCCGGCCGGAACGAGAACGCTCGCGACGAACGGAGCGGGCGCGGCCGACACGCTCGGCTCCGGAGGAGGCCCGGGATAGCTCGACCGAGGTTCTGCTTGGGGAATCTTCGAACCGATGTCGGCCAGACCGAGGACGAGCGCCAGCAGGAGAAGAACCGAGCCGACGGCGAAACAGGCCACTCGCGGACCGCGCCCCACCGTCGGCATGACGGAACCCGAGAACGTGAAACCACCACCTATCAGCCCGACCAGCAGGAGAACGACACCCGCTCCCCCCATCACGACCGACAGCGTCCCGGTCATCGGTTCTCCCTGTTCAGATCCGCCACCGGATTCCCGGCGCCGCCAGGTCGGCCTGAAGCAGATTCCGCGCTCTCCGTCGTGCCGAGTTGTCGTCCAGGTCGGTGACACGTCCGACCGGGGGTCGGGAAGGCGCCGGCCTGCGTTACAGGGCGAGCGGTGGAGCGACACCTCCGACCTCCCGGACACACTCCCGCCCCGCCCCTGGTCCTGGCGGCGGTGTTCGCCGGAGTAGTGCGGACCGGGCACGCACGAGCCGCGACGAGGTGGACCCACCGCTGACTCGGCGTCCGTACGGTCCCCGGCGCACCGCCGTGCCGACACGGCTCGACGCGGTCGGCCCCGTCGACGCCGGTCGCCGAGCGGGCCGGGCACGGCGTCGTCGTCCAGCTGCAGATCCACGCCACGTGCATCTCCGGCCAGGAGGACGCGGCCCGCCAGCGGATCGCCGATGCTTCGGGGAGCCCGGCCGTGGCAGATACTTCGACACGTATTCGACACAGCCACCCGGTGGGCACCGGTTCCCGCCGGTCACAGCCGGACGGCCGCCTCACGGCCTCGACGGGCGAACACGCTGGTCAGGGGCGTAACGTCGCGGTCGGAACGGGTGCCCCCGGTGGGAGTCGAACCCACACCGGTGACCCTTTTAAGGGGCCTGCCTCTGCCGTTGGGCTACGGGGGCGCCGCGACAGCGTAGCCAGGGCGGGAAGGACTCATGCCGAGCACCGAGAAGGTCGACCTCCGGGGCGCCGCGGCGACCCTGCTGATGACCCTCTACATGCGACGCCTGGACGCCCGGTCCCGCCGCCCGATCCTGGGCGACCCGTGGGCGGAGCCCGTCTGGGACCGCATCGACCACGACGTCCACGGCCTCTGGCAGTTCACCGGAGACGTCTCGACCATCGTGTGCCGCGCCGCGATCCTCGACGGCTGGACACGGGAGTTCCTCTCCGCCGAGCCCGCCGGGCAGGTCCTGCACCTGGGCTGCGGGCTGGACAGCAGGCCGTTGCGGGTCGGGGTGCCCTCGACGTGCCGCTGGGTCGACGTCGACCAGCCCGAGGTGATGGAGGTCCGACGCCGGCTCTACGACCTCCCCGACAGCATCGAGCAGGTCTCCGGCTCCGTCACCGACGACGACTGGTGGCCCGCCGTCGACCCGACGCTGCCGACGCTCGTCGTCGCCGAGGGGCTGTTCATGTACGTCCCGGCCGAGGCCGTGCACGCCACCGTCGACCGGGTCGTGGCCGGAACCCCCGCGGCGACGCTGGCGTTCGACGCCGTCGCCCCGTGGACGGTGCGTGCCTCGCGGTGGACGCCGACGTTCCGCGCCGTCGGTACCGAGTTCCGGTGGTCGTGGAGTCCCGCGGAGTTCGCGCACCGGCACCCGTCGCTGACCGAGCGCGACGACATCTCGATCTACGACGAGGTGTCCCTGCGTGAGCCGCGGGTGTGGCTGCGCCCGCTGTTGTCGGCGGCCGGACACCTCCCCGCCATGCAGGACGCGATGCGCCTGCACCGCTTCACCACCGGCTGAGCCCCGGGACCGGGACGCCCGCCGAGATGCAGCTCAGCGGGCGGCGCCCCGTACCGGAACCCCGCTGAGCTGCATCTCGGCGGCGGCAGCGGCGACGACGTTCATCGTCGGATCGGCGACAATCCCGCGGCCAGCGCGGTGTCCGCCAGGACCTGCTCGACCATGGCCGGGGTCAGCCGGCCGGTGAAGGTGTTCTGCTGGCTCACGTGGTAGCAGCCGAACAGCTCCAGCGGCTCCCGGTCGGGCCGGGCCGGGGCCAGCGTCACCGACGCCCCGTGCCCGAACTTCGGGGCCGGCCGCGGGACCGTCCACCCCGCCCCGGCGAGCACCGGCAGCAGCGCCTGCCACCCGAAGCCGCCGAGCACCATGACCCCGCGGACCGTCGGCGCGAGCAGGTCGAGCTCCTGCTCCAACCAGTTCCGGCAGGCGTCGCGCTCCGCCGGGGTCGGCTTGTTCGCCGGCGGTGCGCAGTGCACGGGCGCGGTGATCCGGACCCCGTGGAGCTCCAGGCCGTCGCCGATGTGGGAGGCGGTCGGCTGCGAGGCCAGTCCGACGGCGTGCAGCGCGGCGTAGAGCACGTCGCCGCTGCGGTCGCCGGTGAACATGCGCCCGGTCCGGTTGGCGCCGTGCGCGGCGGGAGCCAGCCCGACGATCAGCATCCGCGCGTCGGGCGGGCCGAAGCCGGGCACCGGGCGTCCCCAGTAGGTCTCGTCGCGGAACGCGGCCCGCTTGTCCCGGGCCACCTGCTCGCGCCACTCGACCAGCCGCGGACAGGCCCGGCACTCGGAGATCCGCTGGTCCAGGACCGCCAGGTTCATGCGATCGATCGCGCGATCCCGTCGAGGATGTCGTGCTCGGAGACGACGACCCGGTCGATCCCGGCGCGCGCATGCAGCTCGTCGGCCAGGGCCTGCACGACCAGCGCCCCGGCACCGATGACGTCGACGCGGCCCGGGTGCAGCGAACCGTGCTTCTCCCGCTCCGCCCGCGACGACCGGATCAGCAGGTCGGCGACCCGGTGCAGGTCCTCGCGGGTCAGCGTCGAGCCGTGCACCTGCTCGCGGTCGTAGGCGGGCAGCTCCTGGGCGATCCCGGACAGCGAGGTGATCGTCCCGGCCACCCCGACCCAGGTCGTCGCGGTCTCGAGCGGCACCGATGCGAACGCCTCGGCCAGCACCTCGGCGGCGACCGCACGCGCGGAGTCGATCTCGGCGTCCGACGGCGGGTCCGAGGGCAGGCAGCGCTCGGTCAGCCGCACCGACCCCATGTCGACCGACTTCGCCGCGGTCACCACGGCGACCCCGTCGCGCAGCTCCCCCACGACGACCTCGGTGGACCCGCCGCCGACGTCGGTCACCACGAACGGGCCGTCGTCGGGGTCGAGGTCGCCGACGGCGCCGACGAACGACAGGCGCGCCTCCTCGTCGCCGGAGATGATCTCCGCCTCGACGCCCAGGGTGTCGCGGACCATCGCGAAGAAGTCCTCGCGGTTCGACGCGTCCCGGGTCGCCGACGTCGCGACCATCCGGATCCGCTCGGCTCCCTTGCGGCGGGCGGCGACGGCGTAGTCGACCAGCGCCACCCGGGTCCGCTCCAGCGCCTCCGGGTCGAGCCGGCCGGTCGCGTCGACGCCCTTGCCCAGCCGCACGATCCGCATCTCGCGGTGCAGGTCGCGCAGCTCCTTCTGCCCGTCGAACGCCTCGGTCACGTCGGCGACCAGCAGCCGGATCGAATTGGTTCCGCAGTCGATGGCGGCGACCCGCGACATCGGCACTCCCTGCTCTCGGCGACCGTCGGGCCTCACCGTAGTCGGGATCGGCCGGTGGAGCCGCCCGTCCGGGTTACCCTCCGGTAATGGCGACGACGCACACCCCGGCCCCGGTGTCCGACCTCGGCACCCACGAGGTCCTCAACCAGGTCCCGCCGCGCTCGGACGGCGACCTGCTCTCCGCGGACCCGGCCGTCGTCGAGGCGCTCGCGCGGGAGGGCGGTGACGCGGCGGCGCTGGAGTCGGTGGCCGCGGCCGTCGGGACCGCGGAGCACCGCGAGCACGCCCGCTCCGCGAACGCCTGCGAGCCGGAGCTGCGCACGCACGACCGCACGGGGCACCGGGTCGACGAGGTCACGTTCCACCCGTCCTGGCACGCGCTGATGCGCACCAGCGTCGGACACGGCCTCGCCGCCGCTCCGTGGGCGGAGGAGCCCGGGACCGGCGCGCACGTCACCCGCGCGGCGGGCTTCTACCTCACCTCGCAGGTCGAGCAGGGTCACCTGTGCCCGATCTCGATGACCTACGCGTCGGTGCCCGCGCTGCGGCACGCGCCCGAGCTCGCCGCCGCCTACGAACCCGGTCTGACCGCCCGCCGCTATGTGCCCGGCCTCGCCGTCCCGGCCGGCAAGGACGGCCTCCTCGCGGGCATGTCGATGACCGAGAAGCAGGGCGGCTCCGACGTCCGCGCCGGCACCACCGTCGCCACCCCGCAGCCCGACGGCAGCTACCGCCTGACCGGGCACAAGTGGTTCACCAGCGCCCCGATGAACGACCTGTTCCTCACCCTCGCCCAGGCCCCCGGCGGGCTGACCTGCCTGGTCCTGCCCCGGGTGCTGCCCGACGGCACCCGCAACGCGATCCGGCTGCAGCGGCTCAAGGACAAGCTCGGCAACCGGTCCAACGCGTCGTCGGAGATCGAGTACGCGGGCGCGGTCGGCTGGCGGGTCGGCGACGAGGGCCGCGGCGTCCGGACGATCATCGAGATGGTCTCGATGACCCGGCTGGACTGCGTGCTGGGCTCCGCGGCGACCGCGCGGGCCGCGGTCACCGAGGCCGCGCACCACGTCGCGCACCGGTCCGCGTTCGGGGCGCGGCTCGCCGACCAGCCCCTGATGCGGGAGGTCCTCGCCGAGCTCGCCGCCGAGACCGAGGCCGCGACCGTCCTGGCGCTGCGGCTGGCCGGCGCCGTCGACCGGGGTGATTCGGCGCTGCTGCGCCTGGCCCTGCCGGTGTCGAAGTACCTGGTGTGCAAGCGGACCTCGACCGTCGTCGCCGAGGCGCTGGAGTGCCTGGGCGGCAACGGCTACGTCGAGGAGTCCGACCTGCCCCGGCTCTACCGGGAGGCGCCGCTGAACTCGATCTGGGAGGGCTCGGGCAACGTCACCGCGCTCGACGCGCTGCGCGCCATCGCCCGCGAGCCGCACGCCGTCGAGGCGCTGCTCGCCGAGATCGACCTCGCCGCGGGAGCCGACCCGCGGCTGGACGCGACGGTCACCGCGCTGCGCGCCGAGCTGGCCGCGCCGGAGGAGCGCCGGGCCCGCCGTCTCGCGGAGCTGGCCGCGCTGGCGCTGCAGGGGTCGCTGCTGGTGCGCCACGCCCCGACGGCCGTCGCGGACGTCTTCCACGCGACCCGGCTCGACGCCGACGGGCCGCTGCGCACGGCCGGGACGCGGCCGGGCAAGGACAGCGTCGGGGTGCTGCTGGAGCGGGCGACGCCGGGGATCTAGAGGCAGGGCGGTCCGGACCGCCACCACTCCCCGATCTCGTCGAGGGCCTCGTCGCCGAACGGGTTCACCCCGGACCCGGCGGCGAGGGCGTGCGCGACGTGCACGTGCAGGCACTTGACCCGGTCCGGCATCCCCCCGGCCGTGACGTCGGGGTGCGTGGCGAGCGGCTCGATGGCGTCGCGCTCGGCGAGGTAGGTCTCGTGGGCGCGACGGTAGGCGGCGGCCAGCTCGTCGTCGACGGCCAGCCGCTCCTCCATCTCCCGCATCCGGCCCTCGGCCTCGAGGGTCCCGATCCGCGACGCCAGCCGGGCGCAGGTCAGGTAGTACAGCGTCGGGAACGGAGTGCCGTCGGGCAGCCGCGGCGCGGTCTGCACGACCGCCGGGTGCCCGGACGGGCAGCGGTAGGCGACCGCGAGGACCCCGCGCGGGGCGCGACCGAGCTGGTCGGCGACGGCGTCGAGGTCGGCCTGGGCGACCGGGCCCGGCTCCAGACCGGGCGGACGGGAACGAGTGCTGCTCACACCGTCATCGTCGCGGGTCGCCCGTGACGTCGTTCCACAGGGTGTGGAACCAGGGCACGCCGGGCTCGGCCTGGCCGTCCTCGACGACCGGCGCCGGCGGGGCCGGGAACTGCACGACGTAGGGGGTCTCCCCCGGCTGGACCATCCCGAGCCGGGACCGGGCCTGCGCCTCGACCTCGGCCGGATCCGAGAGCCGGGCGCGGTCGGAGGACAGCCGCGCGACGTCGGCCTCCAGCGCCTGCTGCCGGTCGGAGACGTCGGCCAGCTCCTGGCGCTGGGCGACGAAGTTGTGCAGCGGCACCGCGACGGTCAGTGCGAGCGCGCAGACCACGATGGCCAGGATCGCGGCCCGCTTCGTCGACGACAGGCCCAGCAGCCCGGTCGTGCGGGCGACGACCTCGCCGGCGCGGGACCGGGCGCGGGTCAGACGGGGCCGGGCGCCCTGCGGTCCGGCCGGCCGCGACCGCGCACCGGAGCCGCCCGTCGACGCGGGGGCGCGCGCCGAGCGTGCGGTCGTGGTCCGCGGCTTGGCCGCGGCACGCCCACGCCCGGTGCCGGTCGTGCGCGCACGAGCGTCCCGTCCACGTCCCCGACGGTCCGCCATGCACCCTCCCGTCCGTCCCGGGTTCCCTCACCCGTCGGTGCCGCCCGTGCCCCTCCGTGGCGACCCGTCCAGCATGCCGCCCGATCGGGCACCGGTGGGGGTGCCGCGCCGGACCGTCCGCAGACGATCCGGGCGGCACCGGCGTCACCGACGGGGGAACGACCGGAGCGTCAGCTCTGGCCGGGCACCTGGTAGCGCGGGAACGCCAGCTCGCCGTTGTAGCGCGCGGCGTCACCGAGCAGCTCCTCGATGCGCAGCAGCTGGTTGTACTTCGCCACCCGCTCGGACCGCGCCGGGGCGCCGGTCTTGATCTGGCCGCAGCCGGTCGCGACGGCGAGGTCCGCGATGGTGACGTCCTCGGTCTCCCCGGAACGGTGGCTCATCATGCAGCGGTACCCCGCGTTGTGCGCCATCGTCACCGCATCGAGGGTCTCGGACAGGGTGCCGATCTGGTTGACCTTCACCAGCAGCGCGTTCGCGGCGCCCCGGGCGATGCCGTCCTCGAGCCGCTCCGGGTTGGTGACGAACAGGTCGTCGCCGACGAGCTGCACCTTGTCGCCGATGGCCTCGGTGAGGCCGACCCAGCCGTCCCAGTCGTTCTCGTCCAGCGGGTCCTCGATGGACACCAGCGGGTAGGAGTCGACCAGCTCGGCCCACACCTCGGACAGCTTGTCCGCGGTGATCTTCTTGCCCTCGAAGGAGTACTTGCCGGCGTCGTGGAACTCGGTCGCCGCGACGTCGAGCGCCAGCACGACGTCGGTACCCAGGGTGTAGCCGGCCCGCTGCACGGCGGCGGCGATCAGGTCGAGCGCGCCGCGGGTGCCGCCCTTGACGTCGGGGGCGAAACCACCCTCGTCGCCGAGGCCGGTCGACAGGCCCTTGTCCTTCAGCTCCGACTTCAGCGCGTGGTAGACCTCCGCGCCCCAGCGCAGCGCCTCGCGGAAGGTCTCCGCACCGATCGGGGCGACCATGAACTCCTGCACGTCGACGGAGGTGTCGGCGTGCGCGCCACCGTTGAGGATGTTCATCATCGGGACCGGCAGGACGTGCGCGTTGGAGCCGCCGACGTAGCGGAACAGCTCCAGGCCCGAGGACTCCGCCCCGGCCTTCGCGACGGCCAGCGACACGCCCAGCAGGGCGTTCGCGCCGAACTTCGACTTGTCCGGGGTGCCGTCGAGGTCGACGAGGCGCTGGTCGACCAGTCGCTGGTCCACCGCCTCGACGCCGACGAGCTCCGGCCCGATCTCGTCGAGGACGGCCGCGACGGCCTTCTCGACGCCCTTGCCGCCGTAGCGGTTCTTGTCGCCGTCCCGCAGCTCGACGGCCTCGTGTTCGCCGGTCGAGGCGCCCGACGGGACCGCGGCACGCGCCAGCGTGCCGTCGTCCAGCGCGACCTCGACCTCCACCGTGGGGTTGCCCCGGGAATCGAGGATCTCGCGTGCCCCGACCTGCTCGATGACCGCCACCGTGACTCCTGTTCTGATCGCGGGTGTCGTCCGGTGCGTCAGCGTAGTCACCGGTCGGCCCCCGGCGGGGGACGCTTGCGTCACCCTGCTCCGCACCGGCGGTCTGTCAAGACCTCGCATCCCGCCCGGATCGCACCTAACGTAAGGGTGACCATGAGCAGTCCCCGTGCGAACCACCAGGACCCGGTCGCGGCGTTCCGCCGTGCCGACCGGCTGCTCTCGCGGCACCGTCCGCTCGAGGCACTCGACGCGCTCCGCCCGGTCCTCGACGCCCACGGTCCGGACGAACCCGGCGACGCCTCGGTGCACCTGCTCGCCGGCCGCGCCTACCTCGACTCGGCACAGCTGCGGAAGGCCGAGGCGGCCTTCGTCCGGGTCGTCGAGATGGACCCGGCCGACCACTACGCGCGCTTCGCACTCGGCAAGACGCTGCAGCGCCAGGGCAGGCTCGGCGAGGCCGAGACGCAGCTGAAGATCGCCTCGGCGATGGATCCGCGCCCGGAGTACCAGGAGGCACTGGGCGAGGTGCGGGCCCGCATCGCGCTCGCACCCGACCGTCCCTGACGTCCGAAAACGGATCTTCCGGGGCGAATGCCGCGCGACACTTCCCCGCTCGATCGGGTGAGGTTAGCCTTCCCGCCCGGCAGCACACCCTCACCTGGTGACTGCTCGTCGTGGTCACGCTGCAGGAGGTCGTATGCTGGGGAACGCGCTCATCGGGCTGCGCGAAGGGCTCGAGGCCGCACTGGTCGTGGCGATCCTGGTCGCGTTCCTGGTCCGCACCGGGCGTCGCTCCGAGCTGCCCAGGGTGTGGGCGGGCGTCGCGCTCGCCGTCGCCGTCAGCGTCGGCGTCACGCTCGGGCTGACCCTGACCCAGCAGGCACTGACCTTTGAGGCCCAGGAGGCGCTCGGCGGCTCGCTCTCGATCATCGCGGTCGGCTTCGTCACCTGGATGATCTTCTGGATGCGCTCGCACGGCCGGACCCTGTCCCAGGAGCTGGAGGGCGCCCTGGACCGGGCCGTGTCGATGGGGCCGTGGGCCGTCGTCGTGATGGCGGCACTCGCCGTCGGCCGCGAGGGCCTGGAGACCGCGATCTTCTTCTTCGCCGCCGCGCAGGCCGCGGGCGAGACGGCCGGGCCGCTGGTCGGGTTCCTGATCGGCATCGCGATCGCCGTCGCGCTGGCGTACGCGATCTACCGTGGCGCGCTGAAGATCGACCTGGGCCGGTTCTTCACCGTCACCGGCTTCCTGCTGATCTTCGTCGCCGCCGGGATCCTCGCCTACGGCGTGCACGACCTGCAGGAGGCCGGGATCCTGCCGGGGCTGACCACGTTGGCCTTCGACGTCAGCGACGTGATCCCCGCCGACTCCTGGTACGGCACGCTCCTCAAGGGGATCTTCAACTTCTCACCGCAGACGACCGTGCTCGAGGCCGTCGTCTGGTCGCTCTACGTCGTGGTGGTCCTGGCGCTGTTCCTGCGCCCCGCCCGCCGGCGCGCCCCCGCCACCACCGACGCCTGAACCCCGCACCGTCCACGGTGTCGACCCCTCTAGGAGAACGCACGATGTCCCCCGTCACGCGCACGGCCGCCGGCCTGGCGTCGCTCACCGTCGCCGGCGCGCTGCTGGCCGGCTGCACCTCGACCGCCCCCACGGCGCAGGGAGCGGGCGACGGCGGCCCGATCACCGTGAACGCCACCGACACCGCCTGCGAGATCTCGACCGCGCAGGCCCCGGCCGGCACCGTCACCTTCCGGATCACCAACGCCGGCAGCAAGGTCACCGAGTTCTACCTCTACGCCACCGGTGACCGGATCATGGGCGAGGTCGAGAACATCGGCCCGGGGCTGTCCCGCGACCTGATCGTCGAGGTCCCCGACGGCGGCACCTACACCACCGCCTGCAAGCCCGGCATGTCCGGCGGCGGCATCCGCGCTCCGTTCACCGTGACCGGCTCGGCGCAGCGTGCCACCGACGCGAACGCCCAGCTGGCCGCGGCCACCGCCGGCTACAAGCGCTACGTCGACTCCCAGGTCGGCGCGCTCGTCCCGAAGACCCAGGAGTTCGCCGACGCGGTCAAGGCCGGCGAGGTCGAGAAGGCCAAGGCGCTGTTCCCGGTCGCGCGCACCTACTGGGAGCGCATCGAGCCCGTCGCCGAGTCCTTCGGCGACATCGACCCGAGGATCGACGGCCGGGAGGACGACGAGCGTGACCCGGGCGTCGGGTTCACCGGGTACCACCGGCTGGAGAAGGACCTGTGGGTCACCGGCCTCCAGCCCGACTCGGCCGCGATCGCCGACCGGCTCACCGCCGACATCACCGACCTGGCCGCGCGCACCCGGACCGTCGAGCTGACCCCGGTCCAGCTCGCGAACGGTGCGAAGGAGCTCCTCGACGAGGTCGCCACCGGCAAGATCACCGGCGAGGAGGACCGCTACTCCCACACCGACCTGTGGGACTTCGCCGCGAACGTCGAGGGCTCCCGCGCCGCGGTCGCCGCACTCCGCCCGACGATCGACGCCAACGACCCCGCGCTCGGCCCGGTGCTCGACCAGCGGTTCGAGGCCGTCGAGACGCTGCTGCAGGGCTACCGGGTCGGCGACGGCTACCGGCTCTACACCCAGCTGACCCCGGAGGACACCCGCGCGATGACCGCGGCCGTCGACGCGCTGTCCGAGCCGGTCAGCAAGGTCGCGGGCACCGTGACGGCATGAGCCCGTGGCACCTGTCCCGGCGACGGCTGTTCGGCCTCGCCGGCGCCGGAGCGGCGCTGGCCGGGGCGGGCGCGGCCGCGGGCTACGGGCTGTCCGGCGCACCCGCCGCCGACGGCGTCGTCGCCTTCCGCGGCGAGCACCAGGCCGGGATCGTCACCCCGGCCCAGGACCGGCTGCACTTCGTCGCGCTCGACCTCACCTCGACCGACCGCGCCGCCGTCGCCGACCTGCTGCGCCGCTGGACCGCCGCGGCCGAGCGCATGACGAGCGGCCGGGAGACCGCCGAGGGCGGCGCGATCCCGGCCAACCGCTACGCCGCCCCGGCCGACACCGGCGAGGCGCTCGGGCTCCCGGCCGCGTCGCTGACGCTGACCTTCGGCGTGGGCCCGGGGTTCTTCGACAAGCTCGGGATCCCCGACCGCCGCCCGCCCCAGCTCGCCGGGCTCCCCCGGTTCCAGGGCGACCGGCTCGACCCGGCCCGCTCCGGCGGGGACCTGTGCATCCAGGCCTGCGCCGACGATCCGCAGGTGGCCGTGCACGCGGTCCGCAACCTGGTCCGCGACGGCTTCGGCGTCACCGAGGTGCGCTGGTCGCAGCTGGGCTTCGGGCGGACGTCGTCGACCTCGACCGGGCAGGCGACCCCGCGCAACCTGTTCGGGTTCAAGGACGGCACGAACAACCTCAAGGCCGAGGAGCCCGATCTGCTCGCGCAGCACGTGTGGGTCGGCGACGAGGGACCGGACTGGCTGCGCGGCGGGTCCTACCTGGTCGCCCGCCGGATCCGGATGCACATCGAGACCTGGGACCGCTCCGGGCTCGACGAGCAGGAGCAGATCATCGGCCGGGACAAGGGTGAGGGCGCCCCGTTGACCGGCACGGCCGAGTTCGACCTCGCCGACCTGGCCGCCACCGGTCCGTCGGGGCCGGTCATCCCGGACGACAGCCACATCCGGCTCGCCTCAGCCGAGGCCAACGGCGGCGCGCGGATGCTGCGGCGCGGCTACAACTTCGTCGACGGCACCGACGGCCGCGGCCACCTCGACGCCGGGCTGTTCTTCGTCGCGTTCGTGCGCGACCCGCTCACGCAGTACGTGCCGATGCAGCGCAGGCTGGCCCGGTCCGATGCGCTCAGCGAGTACCTGGAGCACAACGGCTCGGCGGTGTTCGCGGTCCCGCCCGGCCTCGCCGAGGGCGACGACCACTGGGGACGCGCGCTCCTCGCCTGACCCGCACGCCGCGTCCCACCGGCACGGCCGCGCCCGCCGGGGGCGGGCCGGGCCAGGGGCGGGCCGGGCCAGGGGCGGGCCGGGTCAGGGGCCGGCGGCGCCGGGACGGCGGTGCGCTGCGCGTAGTCCGCGGCGGCGGACCACACGTCGCGGGCGTAGTCGCCCGAGGCGTTGTAGGCGAGCACCCCTCGCCACCAGTCGTCGGCGTCGGCGACGTCGCGCCCGTTCGCGCACAGGTACCCGGCCGCGGCGAGCGCGGCGTCGTCGACCTGCTGCGGGTCGGCGACGCCGTCACCGTTGCCGTCCGCGCCGTAGCGCGCCCAGGTCCCGGGCAGGAACTGCATCGGCCCGACCGCGCGGTCCAGCACCGGGTCGCCGTCGAGGCGGCCGCCGTCGGTGTCGGCCACCCGGCGGGTGCCGCCGGTGCCGTCGAGCGGGATGCCGATGATCGGCGGGTCGACGCGGCCGTCCGGGCCGGGCTCGGCGCCGCGGAAGGTCGCGTGCCGGGACTCGATCCGCCCGACCCCGGCCAGCGTCGCCCAGCTCAGCCGGCAGTCCGGGGTGCGCTCGCGCTGGCGCAGCTCGGCGTTCGCGTAGGCCTGCAGGGTCCGCTCGGGGATCTCGGCCTCGGCCGCGGTCGCCCGGGCCCACGCGACGACGTCGGTGCCCGCCGGCAGCGGCGCGGACGCAGGCGGGGCGGACTGCCTGTCGACCGGGGTCCGGGGCAGCGACGGCCCGAAGTCCGGGCCGGTCGCCAGCGAGACGAGCACGATCAGGGCCAGGATGCCGCCGATGGCCGCGAGCAGCGACTGGGTGCGCACGCTCACACGTTACCGGCGGGTATCACCCGATCGGGGTGGGGGTCAGGGACCGTCCCAGTAGCGGCGCCAGTCCTCGGCGGTCAGCGCGTGCGGGTCGAGCCCGTCGGCGGCGGCGGCCTTCTCCGCCGACCGCACCCGCGCCTCGAACTCCCGGGCGGCCGTGCGGAGCGCGGCCTCCGGGTCGGCACCGCCGAGCTGTGCGGCCGCGGCCAGCCGGAACAGCGCCGCACCGGCACCGTCGTCGGCGGGCAGCAGGTCCGCGGGCAGCCCCGCCTTCGCCGTGCGGGAGGTCAGCTTCGCGGCGAGCGCGACGGCCGGCTGGACCGTCGCGATGCCGTCGACACTGGACTCGCGCTGCTTCTCGGCGCGCTTGAGCTCGTCCCAGCGGCGGTCCTGGTCGGCGGCCGTGGCGACCTGCTCCCCCGCGGCGAACACGTGCGGGTGGCGGCCGACGAGCTTGTCGACCAGCCCGGTCGCGACCTCGTCGATCCCGAACGGGGCGCCGTCGTGCTCGGTGGCGACGCGGGCGTGGAACAGCACCTGCAGCAGGACGTCGCCGAGCTCCTCGCGCAGCTCGGTGCGGTCACCGTCCTCGATGGACTGGTAGAGCTCGTAGCACTCCTCGACGAGGTAGCGCAGCAGCGAGGTGTGGGTCTGCTCGGCGTCCCACGGGCAGCCGCCGGGCGAGCGCAGCCGATCCATCACCGCGACGGCGTCGAGCACCGCGTGCCCGGTGGGCGGCGGCACCGCACCGGGGTGCGCGGCGGCGGGGTGGCCCGCCGGGACCAGCAGCACCGTGCCGTCGGCGAGCCCGGCGGGGTCGGTGCCGGTCCAGTCGGCGGCACCGGCGGCGGCGCCGGCGTCGAGACCGGGCACGGCGAGCACGTCGGTCGCGGAGCGCAGCAGCGGCAGCGCCGCGGCCGGGAGCGCGGCCCCGCGCCGGGGGCAGACGACGACCGTGGCGGCCATCAGGGAGCGGGCGGGGTCGGGTTGCCCGCGGCGACCGGGAACACCACGGAGGCGTCCTCGGCGGTCGGTACGGCGAGCATCTGGATCGGGTCCCACTCGCCGTAGCGGGGGTTGAGCTGCACCCCGGTGCGCAGCGCGGTGGGGGTGAGCATGCGGATGCCGGCCTCGGACAGCGACCGCTGGTCCAGCTGGCCGACCGCGTCGCCCGGGGCGGGGGCGCCGAGGTCGCGCTCGGTCACCCGCACCACGACCCAGCCCTGGCCGCTACCCAGCGGGAACGCCGCGACCCAGCCGGCCGGGATCCCGATCAGCGGGGTGAGCGCGGCCTGCGGGGTCTCGGCCGGGCGGATCGCGAGCCCGCGCTGGGTGGTGCCGGCACCGGCCAGCGCCGTCTCGGCCCGCTGCCCGCCGGCGGCGACCTCACGGGCCAGCGTGGTGGCCTGTGCCCGGTCCTGGGCGACCGCGACGTCCGCGGTCACCGACAGCCGCGGCAGCTCGCGGCGGGCGAGCTCGGACAGGGTCAGCTCGTCCCGGGTGGCGGCCTGCGCACCGCCGACCGCCAGCGACGACTCCTGCACCGCCTGCTCGCCGCCCTGCCGGGCGATCGCCGCGGCGACCTGCTGGTCGGACACGGTGACGCCCTGCTCCGGGGCGGCCAGGCCGATCAGGTCGCGGATCACCAGCTGGGACACCACGGCCCGCCCGATGTCGGCCTCGGACCCGCCCTGGGCCTTGAGACCGTCGACCAGCCCGGGCCGGGTGAGCACCGAGGTGATCGCGGGCTGCACGGTGGCGAGCGGGATCGACGTCTCGCCGACGATCGCGGCTGAGTCGACCCGGCTCGGTCCGGTGCCGCAGCCGGCCCCGGTGACAGCGACGGCCCCGACGATCAGCAGGGCGGCGGTGATCCTGCGAGTGCGCACGGCGGTCAGCCTCTCACGCGATGTGGTGCCGATCTCCCCCGCCCGGCCGACCCGGTAGCGCGGGCCGGGCCGCCGACGGCCGCCCCGCGAGGTCCGGCGGCCGCGCGGGCGGGTGCTCGTCGAGCCGGGCCAGGGCGATCGCGATCGCCCGGTCCAGCTGCGGGTCCCGTCCCGCCGCCCGGTCCTGCGGGGTCACCACCACCTCCACGTCGGGGTCGACGCCGTGGTTCTCCATCGTCCAGCCGACGTCGTCGAACCAGGTGGCGTAGCGGGGCTGGGTCACCAGGGTGCCGTCGACGAGCCGGTAGCGGCTGTCGATGCCGATCACCCCGCCCCAGGTGCGGGTCCCGACGACCGGGCCGACCCCGAGCCGCTTGATGGCGGCGGTGACGATGTCGCCGTCGGAGCCCGAGCGCTCGTCGGCCAGGGTCACCACCGGCCCGCGCGGCGCCTGCTCGGGGTAGGTGGCGGGTGCGCCGTGCCGGGGCAGGTCCCACCCGATGACGCGGCGGGCGAGCTTCTCCACCACCAGCTGCGAGGTGTGGCCGCCGCGGTTGCCGCGCACGTCGAGCAGCAGGCCGTCCTTCGCGGTCTCGCGGGCGAGGTCGCGGTGCAGCTGGGCCCAGCCGTAGCCCATCATGTCCGGCACGTGCAGGTAGCCCAGCCGCCCGCCGGAACGCCCGGCGACCTCGGCGCGCAGCCGGGCCACCCGGTCCTGGTAGCGCAGCTCGTCCTCGGAGTGCAGCGGGCGCACCGCGACGCGGCGGACGGTGCCCGCGTCGGGCCGGTCGGGACCGGAGCGCACGGTGAGCTCCACGGTGCTCCCGGCCGTCGCGACGAGCAGTGGCGCGACCCCCCAGTGCGGGTCCAGCGGGCGCCCGTTCACCTCCAGCAGCACGTCCCCGGCCCGCACGTCGACGCCCGGCCCGGACAGCGGGCTGCGCGCGGCGGGCGCGGAGGTCTCCGGCGGCAGGACGCGCCGGACCCGCCACCCCGGTCCGCCTGCCGGGTCGGGTTCCAGGTCGGCCCCGAGCAGGCCGGGGCGCCCGGTCGGGTCGCCGCCGGCGCCGCCGCCCAGGACGTAGGCGTGCGAGGTACCCAGCTCGCCGTGCAGCTCCCACAGCACGTCGAGCAGGTCGTCGTGGCTCCCGGCCCGGTCGACCAGCGGCCGGTACCGGGCGGTCTCGGCGGCCCAGTCGACCCCGGCCATGTCCTCGACCCAGAAGTGGTCGCGCATGAGGCGGGCGGTCTCGTCGAACATCTGCCGCCACTGGGCGACCGGGTCGACGGTGACCACGAGCCGGCGGGTGTCGATCGTGAACTCGTCGCCGCCCGCGTCGTCCTCGGGTGCCGCGGAGCCGCCCCGGTCGGCGCGCAGCAGCCGCACCGTGCCCCGGTCGCGGACGACGAGCCGGGTGCCGTCGCCGCTCACCGTGAACGACGACGCCGGATCGGCGACCACGGTGACCGTGCGCCGGGCCAGGTCGAACCGCTCCAGCACGGCGCGGTCGGGCTCGGCGTCGTCGTCGGGGAGGCTGTCGCCGAGCACGCCGGTGCCGCCGGGCAGCCGCAGCCACACCAGGCCGCCCCGGACCGCGGAGAGCCGGGTGTAGCGGGCGGCCTCGACCGGCACGCCGACGACCCGGTCGGCCAGCCCCTCGACGTCGACGACGACCTCCGGTGGTACCTCGTCGGCGTCGCGTCCGGACCGGCGACGGCCGCCGCGCGCCCCGCTCCGGGCCTGCGTCCCGGCCCCGGTCGCCGCGGCCACCGCGCGGCCCGCACCGTCGGCGGCTCCGTCGCCGGACGGCTCGGGCTCGTCGCCGGGCTCCGGCGGGGCCGGGGGCGTCGGCGGGGTCGCGGGCGGGTCGTCCGGGCCTTCGTCGGCCGGGTCCACCGGGCGGCCGTCCGGCCCCGCCCCGAACGGCGACGGCGTCCGCGCGGCCAGCGGCACCAGGAACGGCTTCCAGCCGGTGCCGAAGGTCAGGTCGAAGGAGTGCTCGTCGTAGCTGGGGTCGAACACCCGCCGGGACAGGAACGCCAGGTGCCTGCCGTCAGCGGTGAAGACCGGGTCGCTGTCGTGGAAGCGGGCCGGGGTCACCTCGGCGTGCTCGCCGTCGGCGACCCGGGTGAGCACGATCCGCGACAGCCCCTCGGGGGCCGGGTCGCACCAGGCCAGCCAGGCCGAGTCCGGTGACCAGGACACGTCGGAGGGCTCGCCCGCGGTGCCGCGGTGCAGCTCGCGCAGCTCCCCCACCGCCCGGGCCGGGACGGCCTCGTCGACCACGCCGTCGTCGTGCCGGTCGTCGGGGCCGGGCGCCGGGTCCGGTGCGGGATCGGCGCCGGTGTGCAGCACCAGCAGCCTGCCGTCGTGCGTGGTGAGCGCGACGGCGGACCCGTCCGGTGCCGGGGCCAGCTCCAGGACCCGTCCGATGCCGCCCGCGGCGTACCGCGCCCGCTCCGGGGCGTCCGGGAGGTGCGGGTCGAGCGGGGCCACGACCACGGCGTCCTCACCGGTCGCGTCGTCCACCCACACGGCGCGGTGCGTACCGAGCGGGTGCGCGAGCCGGGCCCGCACACCGGGCTCGGCGAGCAGCGCGCGGGCGGGACCGTCGCGGTGGGTGAGCCGGTGCACGGTCCCGCGCACCGACACGATGCTCGTGCGGCCGGTGCGGTCGGGCCGGACCGGGCCGAGGTCGGCGGGCAGCGACGCGCGGAACGGCTCGCGGGCGCGCCGCGGCCCGCCGGGCCGGACGTCGATCCGGCGCGGCTGCGAGGCGGCGGACAGGTCGTCGAGCAGGAAGATCTCCCCGGCCGACTCGTAGACCACCCGGCGCCCGTCGGTGCTGGCGTGCCGGGCGTAGAAGTCGGTGCCGCCGCCGGAGCCGTGGTCGGTGTGCCGGCGCAGGTCGGTGCCGGGGTCGGCGAGCGGGACGGAGTAGACATTCCCCCAGCCCTCGTGGTCGGAGACGAACGCCAGCCGCGGGCCCGACCCGTCGTCGACGATCATGGGGCACTCCAGCTGCCCGGCCAGAGCGGCGAGGACCCGGGTGAACTCGCCCGTCCCGGCGGTGTCGAGCCACAGCCGGCCGGCGCGCCCACCGCGGTAGCGCTTCCAGTGGGCCGCGTCGCGCCCGCCCTCGACCTGGGTGAGCACGGCGGGTCCGCCGGGCTGGTGGGCGAGCGCGGTGAGCGTGCCGTACGGCAGCAGCCGCGGTGCCCCGCCGGTCGCCGGGACCGCGTACGCCCACAGCCGGGAGGTCGCGTCGCCGTGCGCGGACAGCGCGACCACCGCGCCGTCGGGGGTCCAGCCCGCGGCGCGGGTCGGCGCCTCGCCCCACCAGGTCAGCCGGGTGGGCGTGCCCCCCTCGGCGTCGACCCGGTACACCTCGGGTGCGCCGTCGCGCCGGGACGCGAACGCGACGGACCCGCCGTCGGGCGAGAAGCGCGGTGCGGTGACGGGCACCCCGTCCGCGGTCAGGCGGTGGGCCCGCCCGCCCTCGACCGGAGCCGTCCACAGGTCGTCCTCCGCGACCAGGACGACCGTGTCACCCGACAGATGGGGATGGCGCAGGAAGCTCACACGGCGACGTTAGCCGCACGCACCGACGATCCGGGCCCGCCCGCGGCGGGGTCGCCGGTGCAGACGCAGCGCAGCGGGGCGAAGCCGTTGAAGCCCACCGAGGAGTAGCTGGCGGTGTAGGCGCCGGTGTGCAGCAGCCGGACCACGTCACCGGCGCACAGGTCGTCGGGGAACAGGTAGGGGTGCCTGCGGTAGAGCACGTCGGCGCTGTCGCAGGTCGGCCCGGCCAGGACGACCGGGGAGCGGGGGCCGTCGTCGTGCGCGGTGCGGATCGGGTAGCGGACCAGCTCGCTCTCGGTCTCGGCGAGCCCGCCGAAGCGGCCGACGTCGAGGTAGACCCAGCGCGGACCGGCGTCACCGTCCCGGTCGGACACGAGCACGACCTCGCTGTGGAGCGTCCCCCCGTCGGCGACGAGGCCCCGGCCCGGTTCGATCATCAGCTCCGGCCGGTCGTCGCCGAACTCCGCGGCGACCGCCTCGTGGATCGCGTCGCCGTAGTCCGACAGCGGGCGGACCTGCGTGTCGTAGTGCGCGGGGAAGCCGCCGCCGAGGTCGAGCAGGTCGGGTCGCAGCCCGCGGGCGCGGACCCGGCGGAACACCTCCGCGGCGTCGGCGATCCCGGCCCGCCACGCCCCCGGGTCGAGCTGCTGGGAGCCGACGTGGAACGACACGCCCGCGGCGCGCAGACCGGCCGCGTCGGCGTCGAGGAGCAACGACGCGGCCGCGGCCGTCGAGCACCCGAACTTGCGGTCCAGCGGGAAACAGGAGCCCGCGCCGGTGCAGGTGACCCGGACGAACACCTCCGCCCCCGGCGCGCAGCGCGCGATCTTGGCCAGCTCGGCGGCCGAGTCGACGGCGAACCGGCGGACCCCGCTGCGGTGCGCGAACGCGATGTCGCGTTCCTTCTTCACGGTGCTGCCGTAGGAGATGTCCGCGGGCCGCGCGCCGGCCGCGAGGCACAGTTCCAGCTCCGGCCGGCTGGCGACGTCGAATCGCGCGCCGAGACCGACCAGGAATGCGACGAGCCGCGGGGCCGGATTCGCCTTGACCGCATAGAACAGTTCCGCTCCGGGAAGTGCACGTCCGAATTCGGCATACCGTTCCCGGACGGCGTCCAGGTCCAGCACCAGGTACGGAGTGCAGAGTTCGACGGATTCGGTGGAGACGGGCCGGCGATCGGACATCGGACACACCTCTTTCCCGGAAACGGGGGTTCACGACGGAAACGGCGTTCTGATCCGCCGTTGATCCGATCGTAAAACAGTGTGGATCACGCGCGTGGGGTGCCGTGGATCACCGGAGGAAACGGGAACCCACGTCGCGCGATTGATCCCGACAACTCCGGCGAGCAGTTCGCCGGCGTCCGTCCCGTTCCGTCCCGGAAACGGCACGGACGCCGACACCCGATGTTCTCCGGTGCAGCACCCGGTGTTCATCAACGCGGCGTCAACGCCGCGTCGGGGCCGCGTCAGGACGAGGCTGAGCTGTGCACCGGGGTGGAGGTCGGCACGATCTGCAGCAGCAGCTCCGCGCACCAGCCGAGCAGCTCGACGTCGCGCATGGCGGCGCCGCCGATCCGGTTGCCCTGCACCGGCTTGGGCACCGTGACGACCTGCGCGGCCGCCTTGTACTGCGCCTTGGGGTAGAGCCGGCGCAGCCGCAGCTGGGCGGAGTCGGGCAGCTGCATCGGACCGATCCGCAGCTGGGTGCCCGCCGAGGCGACCTCGCGGATGCCGAGGCGGCGGCAGAGCTGGCGGAACCGGGCGACCTCCAGCAGGTTGCGCACCGGGGTCGGCGGCTCGCCGTAGCGGTCGGTCAGCTCCTCGACGATCGCGGTGAGCGCGGCGTCGTCCGGCGCCTCGGCGATCTTGCGGTAGACCTCCAGGCGCAGCCGCTCGCCGTCGACGTAGTCGTGCGGGACGTGCGCGTCGACCGGGAGGTCGACCCGGACCTCCTGCAGCTCCTCCGGCTCGGCCCCGATCTCCCCGCCCGCCTGCCTGCGGAACGCCGCGACGGCCTCCCCGACCAGGCGGATGTAGAGGTCGAACCCGACGCCCGCGATGTGGCCGGACTGCTCGGCACCGAGGATGTTGCCCGCGCCGCGGATCTCCAGGTCCTTCATCGCGACGGCCGCGCCGGAGCCGAGCTCGGAGTGCTGGGCGATGGTGGCGAGCCGGTCGTGCGCGGTCTCGGTGAGCGGGTGCTCCGCCGGGAACAGGAAGTAGGCGTAACCGCGGTCGCGGCCACGCCCGACCCGGCCGCGCAGCTGGTGGAGCTGGGACAGGCCCAGCGTGTCGGAGCGCTCGACGATCAGGGTGTTGGCGTTGGAGATGTCCAGGCCGTTCTCGACGATCGTGGTGCAGACCAGCACGTCGAACTCGCGGTGCCAGAACGCGCTGACGGTCCGCTCCAGCAGGTCCTCGTTCATCTGCCCGTGCGCGACGGCGACCCGCGCCTCGGGGACGAGGTCCTGGATCTTCTTGGCCGCCCGGTCGATCGAGCTGACCCGGTTGTGCACGTAGAACACCTGGCCGTCGCGCAGCAGCTCGCGGCGCAGGGCGGCGGCGACCTGCTTGTCGTCGTAGGCGCCGACGTAGGTCAGGGTCGGGTGCCGCTCCTCGGGCGGGGTCGTGATCGCCGACATCTCGCGGATGCCGGCGAGGCTCATCTCCAGCGTCCGCGGGATCGGCGTCGCCGACAGGGTGAGGACGTCGACGTGTGCCCGGAGCGCGGTGATGTGCTCCTTGTGCTCGACGCCGAAGCGCTGCTCCTCGTCGACGATCACCAGGCCGAGGTCCTTGTAGCGGATGCCGGTCTGGAGCAGCCGGTGCGTCCCGACGACGACGTCGACCTGCCCGTCGGCGAGCTTCTCGATCGTCTCGCGCGCCTCGGCCGGGTCGGTGAACCGCGACAGCCCGCGCACGGTCACCGGGAACTGGCGCATCCGCTCGGAGAACGTCGACAGGTGCTGGGTGGCGAGCAGCGTCGTCGGGACGAGGACCGCGACCTGCTTGCCGTCCTGCACCGCCTTGAACGCCGCCCGCACCGCGATCTCGGTCTTGCCGAACCCGACGTCGCCGGAGATGACACGGTCCATCGGGACCGGACGCTCCATGTCCCGCTTGACCTCGTCGATCGCGGAGAGCTGGTCGGGGGTCTCGGTGTAGGGGAAGGCGTCCTCGAGCTCGCGCTGCCACGGGGTGTCCGCGCCGAACGCGTGCCCCGGCGAGGCCTGGCGCGCCGCGTAGAGCTGCACCAGACCGGCCGCGATGTCCTTGACCGCCTTGCGGGCGCGGCTCTTGGTCTTGGCCCAGTCCCCGCCGCCGAGCTTGTTGACGGCGGGCTGCTCGCCGCCCACGTAGCGGCTGATCTCGTCGAGGGCGTCGGTCGGCACGAACAGCCGGTCGGCGGGCTGGCCGCGCTTGGAGCTGGCGTACTCCAGCACCAGGTACTCGCGGGTGGCGCCCTGGACGGTGCGCTCCTTCATCTCGATGAAGCGTCCGATGCCGTGCTGGTTGTGGACGACGAAGTCGCCGGGCTGCAGCACGGCCAGGTCGACGGCGTTGCGCTTGCGGGGGGTGGTCTTGCGCGGCGCGGTGTCGAGCCCGGCGCGGCTGCCGGTCAGGTCGGCCTCGGAGACGACGACCAGCCCGACCTCCGGCGCGGTGAACCCGTTCAGCACGCGCCCGCAGGTGACGGTGACGATCCCCTTCTCCGGGGCGTCGGCGAGCACCGGGACGGCGGAGGCGGGGACCTCGGCCTCGCGCAGCTGCTCCAGCGAGCGGTCGGCGGTGCCCTGCCCGGCCAGCACGAGCACCGCGGCGCCGCCGGTGGCGACGTGCGCGCGCAGGTCGGTCAGCGCGCGGTCGGTGTCGCCCCGGTAGGGCTCGATCTCGTGCACGCCCGCCACGACGACGTCGTCGGAGCCCGACAGCAGCGGCGACAGCGAGACCACGGGGCGGCCGGTCGCCGTCGCGTGGTCCAGCGTGACGCGCAGGTCGCGGTAGGCCGACCCGGAGACGTCGATCGGGGCCTCGCCGCCGGAGCCGGACGCCAGCCAGGACGCCTCCAGGAACTCCTGCCCGGTGCGCACGAGGTCCGCGCAGCGGGTGCGGATGCGCTCGGGGTCGGCGAGCAGCACCCGCGTCCCGTCCGGGAGCAGGTCGGTGAGCGTCTGCATCTCCCCGCCGACCAGCGCCGGGATCAGCGACTCCATGCCCTCGCCGGGGATGCCCTCGGACAGCTTCTCGAGCAGCTCGCGCAGCGGGTTGCGGTTGAGGCCCGCGGTCTCGGGCTGCTCCAGGGCCAGCTCGCCGGCCCGCTCGCGCACCGGGGTGGTGAGGAGCAGCTCGCGGCACGGCGGCACGTCGATCCGCGTGACCTCGCCGACCGAGCGCTGGTCCGCGACGGAGAACGACCGCACCTCGGAGACCTCGTCGCCCCAGAACTCGACGCGCACCGGGTGCTCGGCGGTCGGCGGGAAGATGTCGAGGATGCCGCCGCGCACGGCGAACTCGCCGCGGGTGGTGACCATCTCGGCGCGGCTGTAGGCCAGCTCGACCAGCCGCACCAGCAGCTGCTCGAAGTCGTACTCCTCGCCGACGGCCAGCGTCACCGGGGCGAGCGTGCCCAGCCCGGGCGCGACCGGCTGGATCAGGCTGCGCGCCGCGGTCACGACCACCCGAGGGGCGGTCTCCGCCGAGGAGAGCCGGTGGAAGATCGTCAGCCGGCGGGCGACGGTGTCCGGGCGCGGGGACAGCTTCTCGTGCGGCAGCGTCTCCCAGCTCGGCAGTACGACGACCGGCGCGCCCGCGCAGTCGTGCACCGTGTCGGCGGCGGCGCCCGGCGCCTCGCCGTGGCCGAGCAGGTCCGACACCGCGGCCGCGAGGTCCTCGGCCTCCCGGTCGGTGGCGGTCACCGCGAGCACCGTGGAGGTCTCGGCGAGCCCGGCGGCGAGCAGCGGGCGCACCGCGGAGGGGCCCTCGACCTGCACGGCAGGGGTCTCACCGGCGCGGGTGTCCGCGGCACAGGCGGCGTCGACGGCGGCGCGGAGACCGGCGTCGGACAGGGCGGAGGTGAGCAGACCGGACAGGATGGCCACGACGGCGCTGGCTCCTCGGTGGAGGTGGGCTGGCGGTGCGCGCGGCGACGGGGGCCGGCCGCGGGCAGGACAGACCCCTGCCCGGGTCGCGGTAGGGCTCCCGACCCGGTCGGGGTGCCGACCTCCGAGTTTACGCCTGGCCCACGCGGGCGCCGACCGAGGCGTCCGTGTCCCGCGGCACGCCTCGCTCAGAGCAGCCCGTCGCGCTCCAGGGTCGCCTCGTAGATGTCGAGCATCCGCTCGTCGTCGCCCCCGGCGGCGACGGCCGCGTCGGCGTAGGCCTTCTCGAAGCGCTCCTGATTGGCCTGCCAGGTGCGACGGAAGGTGTCGGCGTCACGACGCCAGTAGCCGAGCACGCCGTAAGCGCCGGGCGGCAGGCCGCGCTCGTGGCGCAGGTGCTTGCGGGCGGCACGGGTCGCGGACGCCTCACCGCCGACGTAGACGTAGCCGGGCCCGTCCGGCAGCGCCAGCCCGGCGACGATCTCCGCCAGCCGGCTGCCGGTCTCGCTCGCGGGCTCGCGCCGGACCCGCGCCCGCGTGGGGAAGTCGGCCGGGACCTCGTCGATCTCCAGGACGACCTCGGTGTCGACGCCCTCGGGGGTCTCGGTGACGATCCGGGCGAGCGCCGGGAGCGCGGCCGCATCGCCGACGAGGATCTGCCAGCCGACGCCGGCCGGGCGCTTGAACCAGCTGTTCGAGTGCGAGACCTCGATCTCGTCACCGACGCAGGCCCGCCGGGCCCAGCCCGCGCCGACCCCGCCGGGGTGGCAGACCAGGTCGATGGACGCCCGGGTGCGGCAGGGGCTGACCTCGCGCAGGGTGTACCAGCGACCGTGGTCGTCGCGGCCCCCGTCGGGCAGCGGGAAGTGGAAGACGCAGGCCTCGTCGGGGACGCCCGGCAGGCCGAGACCGGCGAGCCCCTCCCCCTCGATCTCGGCCCGGACGAAGACGTCCGAGAGCCGCTGCAGACCCACCACGCGGACCGCCGCCCGGTCCTCGGTCACGACCGACATCGCCGCCTCCTCCATAGGTGAGGCTCAGCTAACCACGACGGAGCGGGCCACACCAAACGGATCTTCCGGACACGGTGTCGCACAGCACGACTACTACGACGCATCGTAGATGCTCACCCGGTCGTGTGCGCTAGCGTCGACAGGCGTCAGGCGGGTTTCCGACCCCCGAGCCAGCACGGAGGAGCAAGCGGTGATCACGGTCTACCTCAACCGCCGGATCGACGACGACGCGCGCCGCGAGTCCCTGTTCCGGGGCGACTTCCACCTCTACAGCGGGATCGGCGGCGCGAACGCCCTCGCCGACCACGCCAAGGACCTGATCGGTCAGGCCTTCGAGGGTCTGGACCCGGAGCGGGCCCAGTACGAGATGGACGTCGACGAGTTCGTCCGCCGCGTCGAGCCGCTCAAGCGCGAGTTCACCAACGGCGACCGGACCAAGGCGCTCTGCCAGCAGTTCGCCGTCGACTTCGGCGTCGACCCCGAGCGCACCTACTTCGACATCCCGCGGCTGCGCGTGATCCCGGCCGACCAGTTCCTCACCGCCGGTGTGTCCTACAACTACAAGGCGCACCGCGACATGTGGTACGGCCACCCGCAGCAGCTCGTGAACTACTGGACCCCGGTGTTCGACGTCGTCGGCGACAACGTCATGAGCATGTACACCGACTACTTCGACCGCCCGGTGAAGAACGGCTCGAACCAGTACGACTACGACGAGTGGGTCGCCAAGCACCGCACCGCGGCCGCCGGCGAGAAGACCACCGACACCCGTCCGCACCCGCTCCCGCTGGAGGACTTCGAGTCCCGCGGCGAGATCCGGATCGCCGGGCAGTCGGGTGACGTGTTCATGTTCTCGTCGAACCACCTGCACGCGTCGGCGCCGAACACCTCCGACGTCACCCGGTTCTCCTACGACCTGCGCACGATCAACCTCGACGACGTCCGGGCCGGCCGCGGCCCGCGCAACGTCGACTCGGGCGCGACCGGCACCACGCTGGGCGACTTCCTGCGGGTCTCCGACCTCGCCCCGCTGAAGGCCGAGGAGTTCGAGGACGCACTCACGCACGCCTGAGCCCACCGCCCTCCCGACGGCCCGGTACCGCGAGGTGCCGGGCCGTCGTGCTCTCGACGCCCCGGCCCCGCCTGGCTAGCGTCCTCCCGATGAGCGGTGAGCTGCGACCGGTGGACGCCCGCGTGCGGGCACTCGAGTCGATCCTGGTCGAGAAGGGCTACGTCGACCCGGCCGCACTCGACGAGATCATCGAGACCTACCAGCACCGGGTCGGCCCGCGGAACGGCGCGCACGTCGTCGCCCGGTCCTGGACCGACCCGGACTTCGCGGCCCGGCTCGCCGACGACGCGACCGCGGCGGTCGCCGAGCTCGGCTACGCCGGTCGCGGCGGCGAGCACCTCGCCGCGGTGTTCAACTCACCGCGCGAGCACCACCTCGTCGTCTGCACCCTGTGCTCCTGCTACCCGTGGCCGGTGCTGGGCCTGCCCCCGGTCTGGTACAAGTCGCCGGCCTACCGGTCGCGCGCGGTGCTGGACCCACGCGGCGTGCTCGCCGACTTCGGGACCGTGCTCGACGACGACGTCGCCATCCGGGTGCACGACTCCACCTCCGAGCTGCGCTACCTGGTCGTCCCGCAGCGCCCGGCCGGTACCGACGGCTGGTCCGCCGACGAGCTCGCCGCGATCGTCTCCCGCGACGCCATGATCGGTACCCGGCTGGTGTCGGCGTGAACGGCGCGCACGACCTCGGCGGCGCGATGGGCTTCGGACCGGTGGAGCCCGAGCCGGAGGACGTCCGGTTCCACGCGGGCTGGGAGCCGCTGGTGCTGGCGCTGACCCTCGCCGCGGCCCGCCCGGGCGGCTGGTCGATCGACGAGTCCCGGCACGCCCGCGAGTCGCTCCCGCCGCCGGTCTACCTGACCCTGACCTACTACGAGATCTGGCTCGCGGCGACCGAGGAGCTGCTGGTCACCCACGGTCTGGTCGGCGCCGACGAGCTCGACGCCGGGCGTTCCCTGCGCCCGCGCGCCGACGCCCCTGCCGCGCTGGACGCCGACGCCGCCGCCCGGGTGCTGGCCACCGGCGCCCCCACCGAGCGCGACGGCACCGGCCCGCCCCGGTTCGCCCCCGGCGACCGCGTGCGGGCCCGGGTGATGCACCCGCGCGGGCACACCCGGCTCCCCCGCTACGTCCGCGGCCGGTGCGGGACCGTCGAGACCCACCGCGGGACCCACGTGCTGCCCGACGCCCGCGCGCACGGCCACGGTGAGTGCCCGGAGCCGCTCTACACCGTCGTGTTCACCGGCCCCGAGCTGTGGGGCCCGGACGCCGACCCGACCACGACCGTCTCCGTCGACGCCTGGGAGTCCTACCTTGAGCCCGCCTGACGGCCCGGTCTTCGACGAGCCGTGGCAGGCGAGCGCGTTCGCGCTGGCCGTGGCCCTGCAGGACACCGGGACGCTGGACCGGCAGGAGTTCGCCGAGACCCTGGGCGGCGAGCTGGACACCGGCCTGGACTACTGGGACGCCTGGCTCGCCGCGCTGGAGCACCTGCTCGACGGGCTCGGCGTCGCCGACCGCGGCTCGGTCGAGGAGCGGACCGGCGCCTGGCTGCGTGCCGCCGTCGCGACCCCGCACGGCGCGCCGGTCACGCTCGACGCCGGCCCGCTGCGCTCCTAGGTGTACCCGGCCAGGAGGTTGGTGACGGTGCGGATGTCGCGACACGCAGTCACGAGACGTTGATCGTGAGGAGAGCCCCCAGGTGGGGTGTGGCTTGTCTAGGACCCACACCACCTGGAGGCTCTCGTGGCCCACCGTAATGCCCGCCTGACGTTCCACGGCCGGGTCCTGCTGGTCGACCGGATCGTGCGTCAGGGACGTCCTCGTGCCCACGTCGCGGCGGAGATGGGGGTCTCGCGCCAGTGCGCCGGCCGCTGGGTCGCCCGCTACCGCGCCGAAGGCGAGAACGGCCTGCACGACCGATCCTCGCGCCCGCGCCGCTGCACAACTCGCACCACGGCCCACACCGAGGCTCGCGTGCTGGCCGTGCGCGCCCGCGACCGTCGTGGGCAGGATGAGATCGGCCCCGAACTCGGCCTCGCCCCACGCACAGTGTCGCGGATCCTGCGCCGCCACCACGTTCCCTACCTGCGTGAACTCGACCCACTCACCGGTGAGCGCATCCGCGCCAGCAAGACCACCGCGGTGCGCTACGAACGCGCCCGCCCCGGCGAGCTGGTGCACATGGACGTCAAGAAGATCGGACGCATCCCCGATGGCGGCGGCTGGCGCGCGCACGGCCGCGCCAGCAGGGACGCCACTCGCGACCGCTCGACCAGAGTCGGGTTCGACTACATCCACTCGCTGGTCGATGACCACTCCCGGCTGGCCTACTCCGAGGTTCTGACCGACGAGAAGGGCACCACCTGCGCCGGGTTCCTCGCTCGGGCCGCGGGCTACTTCGCCAGACACGGCATCACCAGGATCGAACGGATCATGACCGACAACGCCTGGGCCTACAAGTGGTCCCTACGGTCAGTGGTCGCCGACCTCGGGGCCCAGCAGGTGTTCATCAAGCCGCACTGCCCCTGGCAGAACGGCAAGGTCGAACGTCTCAATCGGACCCTTGCCACCGAGTGGGCCTACCGGCAGGTCTTCACCAGCAACGCCGAACGCACTGCAGCGCTTGCCCCCTGGATCGAGCTGAGGTTCCCCCGCTTGCTCGGAGATCGACGATCATGGCTGAAGGGCCGTGTAAGGAGTCTCCGTGGCAGCACCGAAGAAGTACCCCGACGAGCTGCGTGAGCGCGCCGTCCGTCTCTATCGGGAGTCCGACCCCAAGCCGGTGATCCGGCGGCTGGCCGAGCAGCTGGGTGTGCATCACGAAGCGTTGCGGAACTGGATCCGCCAGGCCGAGGCCGATCGAGGCGAGCGCCACGACCGCCCGACCACGGCCGAGGCCGAGGAGCTGCGCCGGCTGCGCAGGGAGAACACCGAACTGCGCCGGGCCAATGAGATCCTCAAGGCGGCGAGCTTGGACTCAACCGGTCAGCGCAACACCCCACAGGTAGTTGATCATGATAGGGGTGGGCGATGGCACGCTTGGGCAGGCCGGGGATGTCCGATGAGGACCGCACTGATCTGTGGGTCCGTTGGGGGCGCGGGGAGTCGATCAGTGACATCGCTCGGGCGATCGAGCGGCCCCCGGGTTCAGTGTTCACGGTGCTCAAGTCGAGCGGGGGCTATGTTCCGCCGCCACGCCGGCGCCGACCGGGGACGCTGACTGCCGCCGAGCGCGAGGAGATCTCGCGCGGGCTGGGCCAGAACAAGTCGATGCGCGCGATCGCGGCCGAGATCGGCCGACCCGCCTCGACGGTGAGCCGCGAGATCGCCCGCAACAAGGGCCGGCGCAAGTACCGGGCGGTCGACGCCGAGGATCGTGCCTGGCGCCGGGCACGGCGCCCGAAGGTGTGCCTGCTCGCGCGGCGTCCGCTGCTGCGCGGGTTCGTCGCTGACAGACTCGGCGAGGACTGGTCGCCCGAGCAGATCGCCGGGCACCTGGCCAAGCACTTCGAGCCGGGCTCAGGGATGCGGGTGTCGCACGAGACGATCTACAAGTCGCTGTTCGTGCAGACCCGCGGCGTACTGGCCAAGACCCTGCAGAAGCACTTGCGGTCGGGGCGGCCGATCCGGCGCAACGTGCACAACACCACCACCGGGCAGTGGCGCTCGCAGATCACCGACGCGGTCTCGATCCGCGAGCGCCCCGCCGAGGTCGCCGATCGGGCGGTGCCCGGGCACTGGGAGGGCGACCTGCTGCTCGGGCGCGGCACGACCCAGATCGCCACCGTGGTCGAGCGCACCACCCGGTTCACCGTGCTCGTCGCCCTGCAGGGACGCGACATGGACACCGTCACCTGGGCGCTGTCGCAGCAGATGTGCCGGCTGCCCGAGCAGCTGCGCCGCACGCTGACCTGGGACCGCGGGATGGAACTGGCCCGACACAAGATCGTCACTGAGCGGACCGGGCTGGAGGTCTACTTCGCCGACCCGGCCAGCCCCTGGCAGCGCGGCACGAACGAGAACACCAACCGGCTGCTCCGGCAGTACTTCCCGAAGGGCACCAGCCTCGGCGACGTCACCCAGGCCCAGCTCGACGAGATTGTCCACCGACTCAACACGCGCCCCCGTAAGACCCTCGACTTCGACACCCCGGCTGATAGATTCGAAGCACTGTTGCGCTGACGGGTTGAGTCCAAGAGTGCTTTTTTCGCCCAGGAGATGGACCCGACAAGGAAGAAGTGGTGAAGGCCGTCGCCGCGTTGAAGGACCGGTTCGGGATCGCCCCGATCCTGAAGGTCCTCGGTGTCGCTGCGTCGACCTACTACGGCTGGCTTACTCAACAGCGCGACCCGTCTGCCCGGAGGCGCGCCGACGCCGAGTTGCTCGAACAGATTCGCCAGATCCACGACCGTTCCGGCGCCACCTACGGCGCTCCGCGAGTCCACGCGACCCTGCGCCGGCGCGGACGCCACGTGTCCCGTAAGCGGGTCGAGCGACTGATGCGTGAGCACGGGCTGCAGGGCGCGTTCCTACGCAAACGGTGGCGTGTCGCCTCGACCAGGCAGAACCCGCGCCACACCCCGGCACCGGACCTGGTCAACCGGGACTTCACCGCTGCGGCGCCCGACCGGTTGTGGGTCGCCGACGCCACTCGCATCCCGTGCGGGGAGGGCGTGTTCTGGCTGGCCGCGGTCCGCGACGCCTTCTCCAACCGCATCGTCGGGTGGCGCTGCTCGGACCGCTGCGACACCGACCTGATCCTCGGCGCGCTGGAGTACGCGGTCTGGACCCGCAACGTCGCCAGCGGGCAGATAGTCCACCATTCCGACCGCGGCTCGAATTACACATCTCTGCGATTCGGACAGCGACTCGAAGACCACGGAATCCTCGCGTCCATGGGCTCGGTCGGCGATTCCTACGATAACGCGCTCATGGAGAACTTCTTCTCCACACTCAAGACCGAGCTCGTCTACCGGAAATCATGGCGGACCCGTGAGCAGGCGGAGAACGAGCTGTTCGCCTACATCGACGGGTGGTACAACACCGAACGCATCCAGGCCCGCCTCGGCTGGCTCTCACCTGATGAGTACGAGGCCACCTGGCGCGCCCACGACGGCGTCCTGGACGATCAACCCGCATCACCCGCCGACGGGGCCGACCCGGCCCCGGTCAGCTAACCAGCACTCCGAGCCGGCGGGGGAACCTCAAGCACTACAACACTCGACGACGCCACAGCGCGCTCGGCGGGCTCCCACCGACCAGCCGACTGGCACCAACGTCATGACCGGGTACACCTAGCCGGTCACCTCTGCCTCCGACGATCGGTGTGCACAGCTGTCCGGAGGATGACTCGTCCGACGCGCGCCGAATGTGACGGGGGTTCCGCTGCTCGAGGACCCTGCTGGGGCGAGGATCGGCAACCGTGCAGATCGAGTGGATTCACGCGTTCCTCGCAGTGGTCGACCGCGGCGGGTTCACCGCGGCCGCCGTGCACCTCTACCGGTCCCAGGGGCGGATCTCCAGCCACATCGCGTCCCTGGAACGTGAGCTCGGCGCGCAGCTGTTCGACCGCGACCAGCGGCCGGCCCGGCTCACCGCCGCGGGGGAGGCCCTCGTGACCCACGCACGGGCCATGGTCGAGGAACTCGACGCCGGGCGGGCCGCGATGGCCTCCGTGCAGGGCCTGATCCGGGGCGACGTCACGCTCGCGACCTATCCGAGCGCCGGCGCCGCGTTCGTGCCCGAGGTGCTCCGCCGCTTCTCCGAGGACTTCCCCGGCATCCGCGTCGAGCTGGTCGAACAGGCGGTGCGCGGCATCGACCGGGCCCTGGACCAGGGGCCCGCCCTGCTCGCGGTCCGGCCGACCCTGCCGCCGCCACGCAGCACCCACTCGTTGAGCCACAGGCTGCTGTGGCGGGAGCCGATGTGCCTCGTCGTCCCGTCGGGGCACCGCCTGGCGGACCAGGAGACAGCGGCGCTGGCGGATCTGCGCGGAGAGCAGCTCGTCGTCTCCGGGCACGACCTGCGCTACGACACCGAGGCCTTCCGGCTGCTCACCCGGGAGAGCATCGAACCCCGGATCCGGTTCCTGTCCGACCAGCCGCAGATCCTCGTCGGCCTGGTCCGCAGCGGGCTCGCGCTCGGCTTCACCAACCGGCTCGCGATCGACAGCGTCCGGACCGACGGCGTGGCGGTCGTCGGGGTCTCCCCGCGGGTGTACCGCGAGGTCGGCGTGTACTGGGCACCGGCCCTGGCCGGCTCCCCGGCGGCGTCGGCGCTGCTCGAGACCCTGCTCGGGACGCCCGTGCCGGACACGACCACCGATCTCCGGTAGCGCCGCGGGGCCATCCGGGTTCCGGATGTTCAGGACCGAGGAGTCGCCATTGACGGAGCGGGGCGTCCGGCCGAAGCTTGACACACGTTCCTGGACGGTGACGTGGACCACAGCGAATGGCGTGGGGAGACCGCGCGTCCGGGCAGAAGAGCAACCCCCACCGGGGAGGCGCCGCCTCCTCGCGCGATGACCCCTGCGGTCAGAAGGGCCACCCCTTGACGACAGTGCAGTCGAAACCCCCCGAAGCCTCGGTCGCCGGCCTGGTCGCGATCGTGACCGGCTCCAGCTCGGGCATCGGCAGGGCCATCGCCGGCCGGTTGGCCGCCGGAGGCGCCCGGGTCGTGGTCAACTCCCGCGACGACGGACGCGCGAAGGAGGCCGCCGACGAGATCGTGGCGGCCGGGTACGAGGCGGTCGGCGTCGCCGCGGACGTGAGCCTGCCCGAGGGCGGGCAGATCCTGGTCGACGCCGCCGTCGCGGCCTACGGCCGTCTCGACGTGTTGGTCAACAACGCCGGCATCCCGCTCGTCCGGGCCGCCGAGGAGATCACCCCCGAGGAGTGGGCGACCGTCCTCGCCACCAATCTCACCGGGCCGTTCCACTGCGCCCAGGCCGCGGCGCGGGTCATGCTGCCGGCCCGCAGCGGGACGATCATCAACGTCTCGTCGGTGCTGGGGGCGACCGCGATCCCCGGCCGCACCGGCTACTCCACCGCCAAGCACGGCCTGGACGGGCTGACGAAGTCGCTCGCCGTCGAGTGGGCCGACCGCGGAGTCCGCGTCCTGTCGGTCAACCCCGGCTACGTGGCCACCCCGTTCGTCGAGCAGACCATGAGCAGCGGGCGTTTCTCGGCCGATGACATCGAGCGCCGCACCCCGCTGGGCCGCCTCGCGGCCCCGGCCGAGGTCGCCGAGGTCGTCGCGTTCCTCGCGTCGCCCGCAGCCTCCTACATGACCGGGGCCCAGATCCCGGTCGACGGCGGCTGGCTCGCCTACGGCGGCTGGTGACCGCAGTGTCTCCCGAGAACCCGGCTGCAGCGCAGCCATCACGAGAGGTGTCGATGTCCGGATTCACCCCACAGTTCCGCCCCGAGCACGGGCAGGCGACCCCGTGGACCGTGCTGCGCCCCGACGGCGAGCTGGAACCCGGCCGCGAGGCCGCCCTCTCCGACGAGCAGCTCCGCGACGCCTGCGAGCTCATGCTCTTCTCCCGCGCCTTCGACGAGAAGGGCTTCAGCCTGCAGCGCCAGGGGCGTTTCGGCACGTTCTCACCGGTCCGCGGGCAGGAGGCGTCCGTGGTGGGCGCGGCGTTCGCGCTCGACCCGGCCCGCGACTGGGTCGTCCCGCAGTACCGCGAGCTGCCCGCGCTGCTTCGCCAGGGCCTGCCGCTCGAGCAGTTCATGCTGACCTTCCTCGGTGACCCGCGCGGCGGCGCCGCACCCGAGGGCGTGAACGTGCTGCCCATCCAGATCGGACTGGCCGCCCAGCTCCCGCAGGCCGTCGGGCTCGCGTGGGGCCACGCGCTGCAGGGCCGCGACAGCGTCGTCGCGGTCTTCTGCGGGGACGGCGCCTCGTCGGAGGGCGACTTCCACGAGGCCTGCAACCTCGCCGGCACCTTGCGCGCGCCCGTCGTCTTCGTCGTGCAGAACAACGGCTGGGCGATCTCCACCCCGCGCGCCCGGCAGTCCGCCGCGGCGACGCTCGCGGGCCGCGCGCCGGGCTACGGGATCCCCGGTGCCCTGGTCGACGGCAACGACCTGCCCGCCGTTCACCAGGTCGTGGCCGACGCCGTGGCCCGCGCCCGGGCCGGTGAGGGCCCGACGCTGGTCGAGACGCTGACCTACCGGCTCGGCGACCACAACACCGCGGACGACGCCAGCCGCTACCAGCCCGCCGAGGAGCTGGAGGCGTGGGCGCCGCGGGACCCGATCAGTCGCGTCCTGGCCCACCTGCGGACGCGCGAGCTGTGGGACGACGCCCACGACACCGCGGTGCGCGAGCGGATCGCCACCCGGATCGACGAGGCGGTGCGGACCGTCGAGGCGATGGAACCGCCCGGTGTCGAGCACCTCTTCGAGCACGTGACCGAGACGCTGTCGCCCCGGCTGCAGGGCCAGCGCGCCGAACTCCAGGCCCAGGTGAGAACCCGATGACCCGGCTCAACATGCTGCAGGCGATCAACACGACCCTGCGTGGCGAGCTCGCCCGCGACGAGCGGACCCTCGTCCTCGGGCAGGACGTCGGCCGGCTCGGCGGCGTCTTCCGCGCCACCGACGGCCTGCTCGACGAGTTCGGCCCGGACCGCGTCGTCGACATGCCTCTCGCCGAGGCCTCGATCGTCGGCGCGGCGATCGGCCTCGCGGCAGCCGGGCAGGTGCCCATCGCCGAGATGCAGTTCCTCGGCTTCAGCCACCAGGCCTTCCACCAGATCGGCGCCCAGCTGGCGCGGATGCGCTACCGCTCGCAGGGCCGCTTCCCGATGCCGGTGGTGATCCGCGCTCCGTTCGGCGGCGGGGTCCGGACCCCGGAGCTGCACTCCGAGGCCCTCGAGGCGCAGTTCGTGCAGAGCCCCGGGCTTTCCGTGGTCATGCCGGCCACCCCGGCCGACGCCAAGGGGCTCCTGCAGACCGCGGTCCGGTCCTCGGACCCGGTGCTGTTCTGCGAGCCACTACGCGGCTACCGCCTGGTCACCGGGGAGGTCGCGGACGGCGACGCTCCGGTGCCGTTCGGGAAGCTGCGAGTCGCCCGCGACGGCACCGACGTCACCCTCGTCGCGTGGAGCGCGGCGGTCCAGGTCGCCGAGAAGGCCGCCGAGGCGCTGGCCGAGGAGGGCATCTCCGCCGCCGTCGTGGACCTGCGCACCCTGGTGCCGCTCGACGAGGCCGGTCTGGCCGACGCCGTCGCGGCGACCGGCCGCTGCGTGGTCGTGCACGAGGCCCCGCTCAGCGCCGGCTTCGGCGCCGAGGTCGTGGCCACGATCAACGACGCGGCGTTCTACTCGCTCGAGGCCCCGGTCGCGCGGGTCGCCGCGCCGGACACCCCCTACCCACCCGGCCGGATCGAGGACCACTTCGTGCCCGGCGTGGACCGGGTCGTCGCGGCGGCGAGGGCGACGGTGAAGGCGGCATGAGCACGACCGTGTTCCGGCTCCCCGACATCGGGGAGGGCCTCGCCGAGGCCGAGATCGTCGAGTGGCTGGTGGCGGCGGGGGCCGAGGTCCGCGCCGACCAGCCCGTCGTGACGGTCGAGACGGCGAAGGCACAGGTCGAGCTGCCCGCGCCGGCCGACGGCGTGATCACCGAGCTCGCGCACGGGCCGGGGGACGTCGTGCCGGTCGGATCGGCCCTGTTCACGTTCGAGGCGACGGGTTCGGGAGCCGACGCCGTGGAGCCGGAGCCCGCGGGCGAACCCGCGCTCGCCACCGCTCCGGCCGTCGACGGTCGGCCCGTGCCCGTGCCCGCGTCCGCGGCCCCCGCCGGCGCCGGCCGCCGCCGGGTGCTGGCCGCCCCGAGCACCCGCCGGCTGGCGGTCGAGCACGGCATCGAGCTGGCCGAGCTCACCGGCAGCGGACCGAACGGCCGGATCGTCCTCGACGACGTCCGCGCCGCGATCGCCGGCGGCGCCCGGTCCGTCAACGGTGCCGCACCGCGGAGCCCGGAGCCGGTCACCGCACAGGCAGCCGTCACCCCCGCCGCCACCCCGGCCGAGCCCGGCACGGGGGAGACCCGGGTCCGGCCGCTGCGCGGCCTGCGCCGTCAGGTCGCCCGGGCCATGACCGCGGCCTGGTCGGTCCCGCACATCACCGAGTTCCGCGAGGTCGACGCGACCGAGCTCGAACGCGCCCACCGCACCCTGCGGGCGGACGCCGAGGAGCAGGGGCTGCGGCTGACGCTGTTGCCGCTGCTCGTCCGTGCGGTGACGACGGCCCTGCGCCGGCACCCGGACTTCAACGCGACTCTCGACATGGAGCGCGAGGAGGTCACGTTGCACCGGCGTCTCGACGTCGGGATCGCGGCCGCCACCCCGGACGGCCTCATCGTGCCGGTGCTGCGCGACGCCGGCCGGCGCAGCGTGCCCGGCCTGGCCAGGGAGATCGCCCGGCTCGGCGCGGGCGCCCGTGAACGCTCGCTCCCGCTGCAGGACACGACCGGCGGCACGTTCACGATCAGCAACTTCGGCAGCTACGGCACCTGGCTCGGCACCCCGCTGATCAACGCCCCGCAGGTCGCGATCGCCGGGTTCGGCCGGGTCCACGACGCGGTGGTCCCGGTGGACGGCGTCCCGGCGGTGCGCCGGGTGCTGCCGCTCGCGGTCGCGGCGGACCACCGCCTGATCGACGGCGAGCACCTCGGCGCCTTCGTGAACACCCTCGAGCGCCTGATCCGCACCCCGCTGCTGCTGCTGGGCGAGGAGGACTGATGGTCGTCGGAGAGATCGCCGAGGCCGCCGACCTGCTCGTCGTCGGCGGCGGCCCCGCGGGATACGCGGCCGCGCTGCGCGGCGCCCAGCGCGGCCGCGACGTCCTGCTGATCGACCGGGACGGCGAGGACGGCGTCGGCGGGGTGTGCCTGCGTGCGGGCTGCATCCCGTCCAAGGCCCTGATCGAGATGGCCGACGTGGCGGAACGGGCCGCCGGCTATGCGTCGGCGGGCCTGTCGGTCGGCGAGCGTTCGGTGGACCTGGGCGCCTTTCAGGCGCACAAGGCCCGCATCATCGGCGAGCTGACCGGGGGAGTCCGGTCGTTGCTGGCCGGCGCCGGGGTCCGGGTCCTCGCCGGCGACCTCCGGTTCACCCGCCCGGACCAGGCCGTGGTCCGCACACCCGCCGGCCGCGCGGCGTTCGTCGAGTTCCGCGACGTCGTCATCGCCACCGGCTCGCGCCCGGCCGTGCTGCCCCACCTGGTACCCGACGGCGTGCACGTCCTGGACAGCACGGGAGCGCTCGACCTCCCCGAGCTGCCTGCCACGGTGGCGGTCGTCGGCGCCGGCTACATCGGGGTCGAGCTCGGCACGGCATTGGCAAAGCTCGGTTCGTCCGTGACCCTGGTGGAGATGGCCGAACGGATCCTACCCGAGATCGACGTCGCGTTGACCCGTCCGGTCGCCCGGCGGCTCGACGAGCTGGGCGTCACCGTGCTCACGGCCGCCCGCGCCGGCGAGCACCGGGGCACGATCCTGCACGTGCGTTGCGGCGACCGGGACGTCGAGGTGAAGGCCGACGTCGTCATCGTCGCGGTCGGCCGCCGCCCGAACACCGACGAGCTGGGCCTCGACCGGCTCGGCGTGACGCCGGGCGACGACGGCCTCCTGCACGTCGCCCCCGACCGGACGCTGCGCCCGCATGTGGCCGCGATCGGCGACGTCACGCCGGGACCGGCGCTGGCGCACAAGGGCTACGCCGAGGCACCGGTCGCGGTGGACGCGTTGTGCGGGGACCGGGTGGCCTTCCAGCCGGCCGCGATCCCCGCGGTGGTGTTCGCCGACCCCGAGATCGCGACGGTGGGCCTGTCCGCCGCCGCGGCCCGCGCCGAGGGACTGGACCCGGTCGTCACCACGGTCCCGATGGCCGGCAACGGCCGGGCACTCACGCTGCGCGCCCCGCGCGGGACGGTGCAGCTGGTGTCGGAGACCGGTACCGGCCTCGTCCTCGGGCTGCACGTGGTCGGCCCGCACGCCTCCGAGCTGGTCGCCGAGGGCACGGTGGCCATCGAGATGGGCGCGACGGTGGAGGACCTCGCCGACACCGTGCACGTCCACCCCACCGTCGGGGAGCAGGTCCAGGAGGCGGCCCGCGCGGCCGCCGGCCGGGGCCTGCACTCCGCGAGCCCGGCACGACGCCCGCACCACCACCTCAACAAGGAGTGACCATGCTCAACGCCGAGTCCATGCTCCTCGTCCACGGCCGCATCTTCGACGGCACCGACGAGGAGGTGATCCCCGACGGTGCCATCTGGGTCGAGGGCGAGGACATCCGCCGCGTCGGCTCGATGGACCAGTTCGACGACGTCGACGAGAGCGTCCCCCGCATCGACCTGGGCGGGCGTTTCGTGATGCCGGGTATGACGGAGGCGCACAGCCACCTGTCCTACTTCAACGCGTCCAGCCTGCAGGACCTGGACATGAACTGCACCGCCGAGGCCACCACGATCTACGCGGTGGAGAACGCGCGGACGATGCTGCGCTGCGGCTACACCTCGGCGAACAGCTTCGGCTCCCTGCACGCGGTCGACGTGGCCGTCCGCAACGCGATCAACTCCGGGGTCGCCCCCGGCCCGCGCTACGTGGCCTGCGGCCGGGACGTCCTCGGCACCGGCGGGATGGTCGACTGGAACCCGGACCACCTGCAGCTCGGCATGGACGGGCTGGCCCTGCTGGCGGACAACCCGTGGGAGGTCCGAAAGGTCATCCGCTCGGTCCGCAAGTCCGGGGCCGACACCGTCAAGGTCTACCTCGACGGCGAGGGCATGATCGAGTCCGACCTGCCCGGCGAGCTCTCCTACACCCAGGAGGAGGCCGACGCCGCGGTCGACGAGGGACACCGCCGCAGCCTGCGGATGCTCTGCCACGCCCGGTCGGCGGACGCGGTGATCCAGGCCATGAAGGCCGGGTTCGACGTGATCGGGCACGCCAACTACCTCAACGACGAGGCGCTCGAGCGCATGCGCGAGCAGCGGCACCGCATCTTCGTCAGCCCGGCCATCCACTGGCAGGTCGGGCTCTACGAGAACGGCGCCCAGTTCGGCTTCAGCCACGAGGTGCTCGACTCCATGGGCTACAAGGAGGAGATGGTCGAGACCATCGCCAGCGTCGGCAAGATGAAGGCGGCGGGCATCCGGGTGCTGCCCGGCGGCGACTTCGGCCTGGCCTGGACCCCGCACGGCACCTACGCCCGGGACCTGCAGAACTTCGTCGAGATGTTCGGCTACACCCCGCGCGAGACGCTCGTGGCGGCCACCCGCGACGCGGGCGCCCTGGTCGACTTCGGGGGCAAGGTGGGCACCCTCGAGGCCGGCAAGTTCGCCGACATCGTGGTGGTCGACGGCGACCCGCTCGCCGACATCACGGTGATGCAGGACCTCGACAAGATCACCACGGTCATCAAGGGCGGCAAGATCTTCCACAACACGCTGCCGTCCGGTCCGCGGTTCGACCTCGGGGCGAAGCCCGGGATGAGCGCCGGCGAGAAGGAGAACGTGCTGGCGTCGGCGCAGTGACCGGGCTCGACGTCGCCGCGCTGCGAAGGGCGGCGGCGGCGAAGCAGGACACGATCGGCCCGTGCAACCGGCGGTGCCGGGAACGGGGCGAGTGCGCATTCGGCCGTTCCGACCCGCCGGGGAGCTACTGCCGGGAGCGGCGGCCGCCGCGACGCGGCGAGGCGGAGGCCGGGGCGGCGGAAGCCACGGGGTAGCTCTCGTCGACCCCGGGACGGTCGAACAGATCCGGCCCCGGCCCGCGTCGCGCGCGGGCCGGGGCCGGGCCCGTGGTCGGCACCGCCGATCAGGCCGGGTGCTCGGTTCGGTTCCTCCCGAGCAGCAGCGTGACGCCCAGGAGCGGGAGCAGGACGAGGACGGCGACCGCGGTGCCGATGCCGAGCGGCGCGGCGAGGCCGCCGACGACCGCGGCGCCGACCCCGGCGCCGGTGAGGAACGCGGGGTGGCGACGCCGAGCACTCCTCCCCGGCGCTCGCACCGCTCACGGCGGCGGTCATCGAGGGCCGGCCGATCCCGAAGGCGACGGTGTTGAGCACCACGGCGACGAGGAGGAGCGCGGTCACGTCGTACCAGGCCCCGACCGCGGCCAGGGTCAGCCCGATCGCCAACGGGGTCCGGCCGCGGGCGGCGAGGGCGATCGGGATGCCCAGCAGGAGGGCGAACCAGCTCGCGGGAACCGCGGCCGCGGCGAGTGCCGAGCGGACGACCACCGGGTTGGTCACCACGGACCGGGGCAGGAAGCCGTCCGGCCGGGAGCGGACGCGCAGCACCACCGCCGGCACCCCGACGACGATCAGCGCGACACCCGCGAGCGCCGCCCCGAGCCCGGCGGACGGGCTCTCGACCGTCCTCGGCAGGCCATGATCACGATTCGGGCGGCGGAACGTTCGCCGGGAGGCTGTTGCCGAATCGAGGTTCGGCACGTCTGTCCATTGTGGATCTTGTTCGGTGAGACGGTGTCGGGATGGCTGAGGGGTATCGCCCGGTGGTGCGGGATCAGGAGTTCCTCCTACCGCCGAACATGGTCGACTGGCTGCCGGATGAGCATCTGGTGTGGTTCGTGTTGGACACGGTCGCGGTGCTGGACACCGCGGCGCTGCATGCCCGGGTCGCGCGCCGCCGTGATGGCGGTGCGCGGCGCAGCGCGGCCGGTCGGGCCGGGTACGACCCGGAGATGCTGCTCGGGCTGCTGCTGTATGCCTACTGTCGCGGGCAGCGCTCCAGCCGCCAGATCGAGCGATTGTGCGCCACGGATGTGGCATTCCGGGTCGCGTGCGCCGGTGACGTGCCCGATCACACCGTGCTGGCCCGGTTCCGCCAGGCCCACAGCGAGGTGTTCGCCGGCCTGTTCGCGCAGGTCCTGCGGTTGTGCCGAGACGCGGGGATGGCCCGGTTGGGCACGGTCGCGATCGACGGTACGAAAATCGCCGCGAACGCGTCCCGGCAGGCCAACCGGGAACGAGACTGGCTGGCCGCCGAGGTCGAACGCCTCGACCAGCCCGACACCGACCAGGCCGACACCGACCAGGCCGGAGGGCGGGAGCGGGCGCTGGCCCAGCAGGTCCTCGACGAGGCCGCGCAGGTCGACGCGGCCGAGGACGTCCGCTTCGGGCAGCAGGCTCGCGGCGACGAGCGGCCCCGGGATGGGGTGGACGCGCCGGGCGGCAGGAACGGATCCGGGCCGCGGCCGAGCGGATCGCCGCCGCGGACGCCGCCCGCGAGGCGAAGACCGAGCGGGCTCGCACACGCACCAGCCAGCGCGAGAGCCGGGCACTGGAACACGCCGAACAGGCATTGGCCGACGAGCTCGCCGCGCAGCAAGACAAGATCGATGCCTGGGAACAGGCCTGGGAGCAGGCCATCGCCACCTGCGGCCCCGCACCCCACGGCCGAGCACCCCGACCGATCGAGGAAGCCTCCGGAGTCCGGCGCGCCCGCGAACGGGTCGAACGCGCCCGACACCGGCTCGCCGACCCCGACACCGCACCCCGGCCCGGGCGGCAGCAGGAAGCACTCCGACCGGCGAGGGCGCCGCGACCGGGACCAGCCCGCACGGGCGAACACCACCCGGACTCGTCGCTGATGCCGTCCACGCACGGTTGGCTCCAGTGCTACAACGCCCAGTTCGCCGTCACCGCCGACCAGCTCATCCTCGGCACCGAGGTCGGTTCCAACCCCGCCGATGTCACCTACTACGACGCCATGGCCGCCCGCGTGACCCGCACCGCCGCCGACCTCGACGCCAGCGACGAGGTCGGCACCCTGCTGTTCGACGCCGGCTACGCCAGCGAGCACACCCTCAGCCAGGGCCGCACCACCGGCAGTACCAGTGGCTATGACCAGCTGATCGCGCTCGGCAAGACCCGATCGGTCCTGCGCGCGGCCCGAGACCGGCCCGCCACCGGCCCACCACCACGGCGCGTCACCCGCCGAGGCGATGGACCACCGGCTACGCACCCCACATCCCCGTGAGCAGGGAGACCCCGTATCCGGGCGGGGGTGAGCTCCCGCAGATGTACTACCGCACGCTCGATCCGTTCGTCGCCCTGACCGCGGCCGGCGTCGTGACGTCGCGGCTCGTGCTGGGTACCGGGATCGCGCTGCTGCCCCAGCGGGACGTCATCCACACCGCGAAGCAGGTCGCGAGCCTCGACCTCGTCTCGGGCGGCCGGGTCGCCTTCGGGGTCGGGGTCGGGTGGAACCGCGAGGAGATGCGCAACCACGGCACCGAGCCTGGCACCCGCGGCGCGCAGATGGACGAGCAGCTCGCGGCGCTGAAGGAGATCTGGACGAAGGACGAGGCGGAGTTCCACGGGCAGCACGTCGACTTCGACCCCATCTACGCCTGGCCGAAACCAGTGCAGAAGCCCCATCCGCCCATCTACCTCGGCGGGGAGAGCAAGGCGGCGCTGCGCCGGCTGGCGACCTACGGCGACGCGTGGCTGCCCCGCGCGCACACCCCTCCCGAGGAGATCCGCCGCGTCCGGGAATGGCTTGCCGAGCAGGGCAGGCACGACGTGCCTTTCACGGTGTACGCCGCAGATCCGGATCCGGAGAGGGTGGACGGCTACGCCGCTGCCGGGGTCGACGAGGTCACGCTGAACCTCGAGACCCTCCCCGAGTCCGAAGCCCTCCGAGCCCTCGACGAGCTCGCCGGATTCGCGGCCGCGCGCCGCTGACGCGCCTGGGCCGGGACGCTAGCGTCGGCCGATGACCGCGAGAAGGCGCACGTCCGCTGGTACGATGCCCGGCCCGGGGTGGGTGAAGCCGTGGCTCCTGGTCGCGGAGATCGCCTGGTCGGCGCCGGTGGTGATCGCCCATCGGACGTTCCGGATGGCGTCGGGCGGTTGGCCGCCGAGCGCCCGGGACCGCCGGGAGTACACCCGCATGGTGCAGGAGAAGGTCGAGGCGTTGTTCCAGGCCGCGACGGCCGCGGTGACGACTCCGCCGAAGGACACCGCCAAGGCCGTCGGCAACGTGCTCGGCCCGGTCCACCGGCGGGTCGTGGCCAACCGCCGTCGACTCTCGAGAGGCTGACGCCTGGGGCGGGACCTGTCCGTCGTGTGCCGCGAATCCCGCCAGGAGGGCGGTGGAGACGACATGCCCGCCTGGGTCGCCGAGAAGCTCGCCTACGTCAAGGGCTGAACCCGTCTCACGCCCTCCCGGGTCGGGGCGGGCGGGTCAGGCGCCGAGGGTGTCGACGGTGGTCTCGAGGGCGACGGCGAGCTCCTCGAGCGCCTGTCCGGACGGCGCCGAGCCGCCGTGTCGTTCGAGCAGTTCGCTGCGGGACGCGACGACGAGGCCCTGGTCCTCGTCCGCTGTTCCGGGCACCACGCGGGCCTGCCCCTCGACGACGGCGAGCTGCGGGTCCGGCAGGTCGGAGTCGAACAACTCCCGGAGCCGGTCGGCTGTGATGATCACGGGTGCGGATACCCGCCGCGGGCGGGACCCACTCCTCTCGACCCCGGGCGGGCGGGTCAGTGCCGGCCGAGGAGGTTGTCCGACACGTTCTCCAGGTGGATCCGCATGGCCTCGCCGGATCGGGCGGAGTCGCGGTCGCGCAGCGCGTCGACGATCGCGGTGTGCTCGCCGTGGTAGCAGCGGCGCAGTTCCGGGGTGGACGTCCGACGCTTCAACGTGCCCCAGACGGGAAGGGCCCGGGCGGTGTTGAGGACGTCGAACATGTTCATGAGCAGTCCGTTGTGGACGGCCTGCGCGATGGCCCGGTGCAGCCGCGCGTCCCAGGACTCGAAGCCTTCGAAGTCCTCGCTGCTGCCCCCGGCGTCGAGACACTCGGTGATGCGGTCGAGATCGGCCTGCGTCGCGACCCGGGCTGCGAGGGTGGCGACCTGCGGCTCGAGGAGCAGCCGCACCTGCATGATCTCCGCCGGGCTCGTGTTCGCGGGTGCACCCTCGACGGGCTGCAGTACCGCCTCGGTGAGGAACGTGCCTCGGCCGACGTGGCGGATGACCAGTCCGTCGCGTTCGAGCACCTCCAGCGCGCGCCGGATCGCGCTGCGGGGCGCGGAGAGCTGCTCGACCAGGGCCCGTTCGGTGGGCAGCTTCGAGCCGGGGCCGAAGGTCCCGGCCTGGGCGCCTTCGGTGAGGAGGCTGCGCAGCGACTGTTCCACCGCCATCATGCGCCTACAGTAGCCGCAGCAGTGTGACCAATCCAGACCAATGTAAAATCGGCCGAAGTCGATGCTCACCCTCCCCTCGACAGGTCGAGATGAGGGGCGTACGTTCACGCCTGGCCACATTGGTTCTATTGGTTCAGATTGGTGCAGCGATGAAGCTGGTGACCTTCTCCACCGGGTCGGCGCAGCACGTCGGCGTGGTGGACCCCGACGCGGGCGTCGTCCACGACGTCAGTGCGCTCCTTCCGGCCGGCGCCAGCGTCCTCGACGTCATCGAGGGCTGGGCCGAGCTCGGTCCGGCCCTGGAGCGCGACGCCGCCGCGCAGCCGCGGCACGCCCTCGACTCCGTCCGCCTGCACGCGCCGATCCCGGTGCCGCGGCGCGACATCTTCTGCGTCGGCAAGAACTACCGCGACCACGTCGTGGAGTTCGGCCGCAGCGGCTACGACCAGCCCGACCGCTCGGAGGCCCTGCCGGAGTACCCGGTCGTGTTCTCCAAGGCCACGACCTCGGTCAACGGCCCCTTCGACGACATCGAGCCGCACACCGACGTCACCTCGGAGCTGGACTACGAGGCCGAGCTCGGCGTGATCATCGGGCGTGGGGGGCGCGGGATCAGCCGCGCGGACGCCTACGACCACGTGTGGGGCTACACGATCATCAACGACTTCACCGCCCGGGACCTGCAGCGCAAGCACAAGCAGTGGCTGATCGGGAAGTCCCTCGACACCCACGCGCCGATGGGTCCCTACGCGGTGTCGGCCGACGAGATCGACGACGTGACGTCGCTGCAGGTGCAGAGCGTCGTCAACGGCGAGCCGCGCCAGTCCGCCCCGGTGAAGGACCTGATCTTCGACATCCCCGAGCTGATCGCGACGCTGTCGGCCGGGATCACCCTGCGGCCCGGAGACCTGATCGCCACCGGCACCCCGGCGGGCGTCGGGATCGGGTTCGACCCGCCGCGGTTCATGGTCAGCGGCGACGTCGTCGAGGTCTCGATCACCGGCCTCGGCGCGCAGCGCAACCGCATCGCCTGAGAAAGGACGCACATGTACGTCAACGGGAAGGAACTCGCCGTCGAGATCGACGGCCAGGGTCCGGCGGTCGTGCTCGTGCACGGCCTCGGCGGCACGTCGAACTTCTACCAGGTCCAGGCCGACGCCCTCGCCGGTGGTCACACGGTGATCCGGGTCGACTCCGCCGGCGCCGGCCGCTCGGCGAACGCCGAGGGGATCAGCATCGAGTCCCACGCCGACGACCTGGCCGCGGTTCTCGACGAGCTGGGGATCGCCTCGGCCGGTGTGGTGGGCCACTCCATGGGCACCCTCGTCGTGCGCAGGTTCGCCGCGAAGTACCCGGACCGGGTGAGCGCGCTCGCCCTCCTCGGCGCGGTCCGCGAGCCCGCCGAGGCCGGCCGGCAGGCCCAGCGCGACCGGGCTGCGACGTTGCGGGACAAGGGAACCGCCGCCGTCGCGCCCGGCGTGGTCGCGAACGCGCTGTCCGAGAGCACCCGGCGGGACAAGCCGGAGGTGGCCGCGTTCGTCCGCGAGCTGGTCATGCGCCAGGACGCCGAGGGCTACGCCCGCAACTGCGAGGCGCTCGCCGCCGCCGGAGACCCGGGCCCGGTGACCCCGAGCCTGCCGCTGCTGCTGATCACCGGCGACGAGGACAAGGTGGGCCCGCCCGACGCCAGCACCGAGCTCGCCGAGGCCCACGGCTCCGCGACGGTCGAGATCGTCCCCGGGATCGGTCACTGGACGGCCGTCGAGGCCGCCGGCCCGGTCACCGACCACCTGCTCAAGTTCTTCTAGGGCGTGTCCTGTAAGTCGGTGCGCAGCCACAACACGGTCGCGGCGATGATGATCTCCGATCGGTAGTAGGCCACGCGCTTCGCGTAGCGGGTGGCGAGGGCGCGGAACTGTTTGAGCCGGTTGAAGCAGCGTTCGACCACGTTGCGACTGGCGTAGAGGGCCGGGTCGAACGCCGGTGGGCGACCGCCGCGGGGGCCCTTCGCGCGTCGGCGCTGGATCTGGTCGCTGCGTTCGGGGCTGGTGAACGCGATGCGGCGCCGGCGTAGCGCCGCGCGGGTCGAGGGGTGGGAGTAGGCCTTGTCGGCCAGCACCCGGTCGGGCCGGGTGCGTGGTCGGCCGGGTCCGTCTCGGCCGACCACGATCTGATCGAGCAGCGGGAGCAGTTGTGGGTTGTCCCCGGCCTGGCCCGGGGTGAGGATCACCGACATCGGCAGTCCGCGCCCATCGACCGCGAGATGAATCTTGCTGGTCAGCCCGCCACGGGACCGTCCGAGGGCTTCTCCGTCGACGGCGAGGGCTTCGACCCACCCAGTGGTGCAGCCCCCTTTATCCGGGCACCGGCGGAGTGCTGGTGAGCCCGGACGCTGCTGGAATCGATGCTGAAGGTCCACTCCACGTTCCCGACGGCGTCATCCTTGACGATCACGTCGTCGAGGATGCGTTCCCAGGTGCCGTCCGCGGTCCAGATCCGCAGGCGATCATGCGCGGTCTTCCAGGGTCCGTAGCGCTCGGGCAGGTCGCGCCACGGGGCGCCGGTGCGCAGCTTCCACAGGATCGCGTTGATCACCTGACGGTGATCGCGCCACCGCCGGCCTCGCCCTGCGACCGGGGGCAGCAACGGCTCGATTCGCGCCCAGGCCTTGTCCGTCAGCTCACCCCGACCCACCACCCGAGCATGATCACCGACAGCAGGTCAGAACCCTTACAAGACACGCCCTAGACGACGGCCCACACCAGCGCGGCCGCGGCGAACCCAACGACCGACAGGATCGTCTCCAGCACCGTCCAGGTCATCAGGGTCTGCTTCACCGTCATGTTGAAGTACTTGGCGACGATCCAGAACCCGCCGTCGTTGACGTGGCTGGCGATGATCGACCCGGCCGACACGGCGACGACGATCAGCGCGAGCTGCGGCTGGCTGTAGCCGCCCGCGGCGACGGTCGGGCCGATGATGCCCGCCGTCGTCACGATGGCGACGGTCGCCGAGCCCTGGGCGATCCGCAGCGCCGCGCTGATCAGGTACGCCGAGGCGATCACCGGCAGCCCGATCGCGGTCATCGAGCCGGCCAGTGCGTCGCCGACGCCGGTGGTCTGCAGGACCTTGCCGAAGAACGCGCCCGCCCCGACGACGAGCAGGATCATCCCGACCGGGCGCAGCGACTCGCCGGAGATCCGGCCGAGCTCGGCCATCGACGTCCCGCGCCGGATGCCGAGCAGGTACAGCGCGAGCAGCACCGACAGCGTCAGCGCGATGGCCGGGGTGCCGAGCAGCACGAGGACGTCGCGGAGCACCGTGCCCTCCGGGAGCGTCACCCCCGCGACGGTCGCGGCGAGGATGAGCACCAGCGGGACCGCGATGATCGAGGAGATGAGCGCGACCGACGGGGGCGCGGCCACCGCGACCGCGGTCTGCGGGCCGGCCGTCTCCGCGGTGCGGACACCGGCTGTCCCGCCGCCCGGGTCGCCGTCGCCGTCGCCGTTGCTGTCGCCGGTGTCGCGCGCGGAACCGGCCAGGCCGGGGGCCGGGGCGGCCCCGCCGGGCAGGTCCTCGGGCACGCCGACCTGGATCCGCCGCCCGATGAACGAGCCCCACCAGACGCCGCTGACCAGCCAGGCGGGGATGCCGCAGAGCAGGCCCATCGCGATCACCCAGCCCATCCCGACGCCGAGCAGCCCGCCCGCGGTGACCGGTCCGGGGTGCGGCGGCAGGAACGCGTGGGTCATCGACAGCCCGGCGAGCATCGGCATCGCGTAGAGCACCAGCGAGCGGCCGCCGCGGCGCGCGGCCACGTAGACCAGCGGCGCGAGCACGAAGATGCCGATGTCGAAGAACACGGGGATGCCGAGCACCAGCCCGGTGACCCCCATCGCGAGCGGTGCGCCCTTCGGCCCGAACAGCCGGAGCAGCCGTTCGGTCAGGGCGTCCGCGCCACCGGAGCGCTCCATGATCGCGCCGAGCACGGTGCCCAGCCCGATGATCGGGGCGATGTGGCCGAGGATCCCGGCGAAGCCGGTCTCGAACAGCGAGTCCGACGCCTTGATCGGGGTGCCGACGAGGTCGGTGACCGACACGCCCGCGACCAGCGCGACCAGCACGCCGGTGACGATCAGCGCGATGAACGGCTCCAGCCGTAGTCGCATGATCATGATCAGCAGCAGCGCGACGCTGACGGCGGCGAGGGTGAGCAGGCCGGCCGTGTCGTTCTGCAGCCAGTCGAGGAAGGTCATCGTCGTCCTCCGGTGGGGTGGGTGCCCGGTGCGGTCCGGCCGTCGGCCCGGCGGCGCAGTGCGCGGCCGGCGAGCGCGTCGGTGCGCTCCCCGCCGTCGACCGCGACGGCCCCGTTGACCAGGACGTACGGGATGCCGGCCGCCTGCTGGGCGGGCTCGGCGAAGGTGGCGGTGTCGGTGACGGTGTCCGGGTCGAACACGACCAGGTCGGCGGCCAGGCCCGGCCGGACGCGACCGCGGTCGGCCAGGCGGAGCCGGTCGGCGGCGCGCCCGGTGAGGTGGTGGACGCACTCCTCCAGGGAGAACAGCCCGAGCTCGCGGCAGTAGTGACCGAGGTAGCGGGGGAAGGTCCCCCAGGCCCGCGGGTGCGGCTTCGCACCGACGAGCAGGCCGTCGCTGCCGCCGGTGTGCCGCGGGTGGCGCATGATCGCGCGGACGTTCTCCTCGTGCCCGACGTGCTGCAGGATGCCGGTCCCGAAGTCGTCGCGGAGCAGGATGTCCACGCAGGTGTCGAACGGATCCGCTCCGGTCGCGCCCGCGATGTCGGCGACCGTCCGCCCGACCGTCTCGGCGAGCTCGGGGTTCGTGACCCCGCTGATCTCGATCGTCTCCCACTCGGCGACGACGCCGTGGCAGCCGTCGGAGCCGTGGACCTCCAGGTCCTCGCGGATCCGGGCGAGTGCGGCCGGGTCGCGCAGCCGCTCGCGGGCCGCGTCGAGGCCGCCGGACTGGCACCAGCTGGGCAGGATCGCCGACAGCGTCGTCGCACCCGGCAGGTACGGGTAGGTGTCGAGGGTGATGTCGACGCCGCGGGCGACGGCCGTGTCGAGCAGCGTGATCAGCTCCCCGGCCCGGCCCTTGTTGGGGCCGAAGTTGAGCGTGGCGTGCGCCAGGTGCAGCGCGCACCCGGACCGCTCGGCGACGTCGACCATCTCGGCGTAGGCCTCCAGCGCGCCCGCGCCGTAGCTGCGGTGGTGCGGGGCGAAGAAGCCGCCCCGCTCCCCCACCGCGGCGCACAGCGCGGCGAGCTCGGCGCCGTCGGCGTACATGCCGGGGGTGTAGGTGAGCCCGGCCGAGAGACCGACCGCGCCCTCGTCCATGCCGGTGCGGACGACGCCGGCCATCCGGGCGATCTCCGCCCGCGTGGCGGGGCGGTCGTCCCAGCCGCAGACCAGCGCGCGGACGGTGCCGTGCGGGACGAGGTAGGCGGCGTTGCCGGCGATGCCCTCGTCGAGCCGGTCCAGGTACTCCGCGACGGTGCGCCAGGTGACGAAGTCCGCGCCGGGGTCACCGTTCCAGCCGGCGATCGCGCGGCGCAGCACGGGCAGCACGTCGTCGTCGACGGGGGCGTAGGACAGCCCGTCCTGGCCGAGGACCTCGGTCGTCACGCCCTGGGAGACCTTCGCGAGGTGCGCGGGCTCGGTGAGCAGGCGCAGGTCGGAGTGGGCGTGCATGTCGACGAACCCGGGGGCGACGACCATCCCGTCCACGTCGACGACCCGCCCGGCCCGTCCGGCCGCGTCCGGCCCGACCGCGGCGATCCGGTCGCCCTCGACGAGCACGTCCGCGGTGTACCGGGGCCCGCCGGTCCCGTCGACGACGGTGCCGCCGCGCAGCAGCGTGCCCATCAGAAGAACGTCCGGACGAGCTCGACGACCTGCGGGTCGGGGTCCGTGCCGTCCAGCACCGGGATCCAGCGCCACTTGTCGAACGCGGTGCACGGGTGCGAGAGTCCGAGCCGGACGACCTGCCCGATCCGGACCTGCTCCTCGGTGCGCAGGAACGCGTGCTGGTCGTTGACGGCGGTGACGGTGCCGGTCAGCGGCCGCGAGGGCGACCCGAGGTCGTCGGCGATCCGCTGCGGCTCGGGCAGCCCCTCGTCGAACGGGACGTCGCGCTTTCCCGCGTCGAGCAGCGCGAGGCCGGGCTCGGGGGTCGACACCACCCGGGCGGTCACGTGCATGGCCGAGCGGAACGGGCGCTGCTCGTCGTCGCGGGCCAGCGGGGAGATGCCGCGGTAGAAGCCGTCGTCGTGGACGAGGTAGGCGCCCGAGCGCAGCACGACGCGGGTGCGCGCGTCGGCGAGCCCGGCCAGCGCGGCGACGACCTGGTCGAAGTAGGCGCTGCCGCCCGCGGTGACCACGACCTCGTCGGTCCCGTAGGACGGGGCGAGCCGGCGGTGCAGCTCGGCGAGGTCGTCGAGGTAGGCGCGGACGGTCGCCAGCGACGCCTCCGACGGGTCGTGCGCGAGCGCCCCCTCATAGCCGCCGACCCCGGCCAGCGCCAGCGCCGGGCTGGCCACGACGGCCGAGGCCACCCGCTCGGCCTCGGCCAGGGTGCGCGCGCCGGTCCGGCCGCCGGGCGCCCCCAGCTCGACGACGACGGCGAGCGGCCGTGCCGGGGACCCCGCGGCGGTGGTCATCGCGGCGACGGCGTCGACCGAGTCGACCCAGCTCAGCACCTCCAGCTCCGGGTCGGCGTCACGCGCGGCGGCGACGGCCCGCACGCCCGCCGGGTCGACGAGCGCGTTCGCCAGCAGCACCCGTCGCACGCCGGCGTCGATCGCGATCCGCGCCTGCCACGGCGTCGCGACGGTGATCCCCCAGGCGCCGTGGCGCAGCTGCAGGTCCCACAGCGCGGGGGCCATCGTCGTCTTGCCGTGCGGGGCGAGGTCGACGCCGTGCGCGGCACACCAGCCGGCCATCCGCTCGGCGTTGGCGTGCAGGGCCGCCCGGTCGAGGGTGAGGACGGGGGTGGCCAGGTCCGACAGCCGCGGCCCGCCGGCGAGCCACTCGTCGACCGTACCGGGCAGCGGCGGGACCGACTTGGCGTACGGGCCGGGCCGTTCGGCGCCGAGCGACGCGTACCGGAGCATCCCGTTCTCCCCTCTGAGCAGGTACGTTGCGTATTCTGCAGCGCTGGTTGCGTATTTCGGTGCGGCTGTTCTAGCATCGCCGCGACAGATCGGTCAACGACGGCGGAGGAGAACCCAGCAGTGGAAACCCCGGGCCGCAGCGCCGTGGTGTGCTTCGGCGAGGCCCTCGCCCTGGTCCCCGACGCGGCCGCCGTCGACGACCCGCGGGCCCCCGCGCACGCCGCGGGCGCCGAGGTGAACGTCGCGCTCGACCTGGCCGCGGCCGGCGTCGCGGTGGCGTGGGTCGGGCGTCTCGGCGACGACCGGCACGGCGCCCTCGTGCAGCACACGCTCGCCGCCGCCGGGGTCGACACCGGTGGGATCGGCGTCGACCCGGACCTCCCGACCGGCCGTTACGCCAAGTCCCCGGCGCCCGACGGCGGCACCGTCATGACCTACCGGCGGTCCGGGTCGGCGGCCTCGGCGGCCGGGCCCGAACTGCTGGAGGTGCCCGCGGTACGCGACCGGATCGCCGTCGCGGACTGGGTGCACGTCGGCGGGATCACCGCGGCCGTGTCGGCGTCCTGCGCGGCCGCACTGGCCGCGCTGCTGGCCCGCCCCCGCCGGTACCGGGTCGTGTTCGACGTGAACTGGCGCGAGCAGATGTGGCCCGACGGCGACCCGGCCCCGGTGGCCGCGCTGGCCGATCGGGCCGACGTCGTACTCGTCGGGGCGGACGAGGCGCGGCGGGTGTTCGGCACCGACGACCCGGCCCGGCTGCGCACGCTGCTGCCCGGCCCGGAGCTGGTCGTGGTCAAGGACGGCGCCCGGCGCGCACTGGCCGTGCACCGCGACGGTGCGGTCACCGAGCGCGCGGCGCTGGTCGTCGACGTCGTCGAGCCGGTCGGGGCGGGCGACGCGTTCGCCGCCGGGCTGCTCACCGGCCTGGTCCGCGGCGAGGACGTGGGCCGCTGCCTGCGCCGGGGCCACCTCGGTGCCGCCGCGGTGCTCGTCGTTCCCGGCGACTCCGCCGCACCGCTGCCCGAGCACCTGCTCGACCTCGACGACGACGCCTGGGCGACCCTGCGCGTGAGCGCCGACCGGGAGGCCGTGTGAGCACCAGCCTGACCAAGGCGCTGCGGATCCTGGTGGTCCTCGGGGAGGGCCCGGCGTCGCTCGACGAGCTCGCCACGGCGCTCGAGGTGCACAAGACGACCGTCCTGCGGCTGCTGCGCACCCTGGCCGACGAGCACTTCGTGCACCGCGACGACCACCACCGCTACCGGCTCGGCTCGCGGCTGTTCGAGCTGTCCTCGCGCGGGCTGGACCAGCGCGAGGTGCGCACGGTCGCCGCACCGCACCTGCACGCGTTCAACCGGGCCCACGGCCACACCGTGCACCTGTCCGAGCGCGACGACGGCGAGATCGTCTACATCGACAAGCTGGAGTCGCTCGACAACGTGCGCATGGCGTCGCGGGTCGGGCTGCGCGGACCCGTGCACTCCACCGCCGCCGGGAAGGTGCTGCTCGCCGACCTGCCCGCGGCGGAGCGGAACCGGGTGCTCGACGACGTCGACTTCCCCGCCCGCACCCCGCACACGATCACCGACCGCGACGCCTACCTGGCCGAGCTCGCCCGGGTGCGTGAGCAGGGCTGGGCCCAGGACCGCGAGGAGAACGAGGCCTCGATCAACTGCATCGGGGCGCCGGTCCGCGGACCGGCCGGAACCGCCGTCGCGGCGGTGTCGGTGTCCGTGCCGACCATCGTCGCCGGCTACGACCAGCTGATGGAGCTGGTCCCGTCACTGCTGGCCGTCACCGGGACGATCTCCCGCGACCTCGGCTGGCGCCCGACCCGAGAGGATCCCCCCGCATGACCACCGCCGCCAACGGCACCGTGACCACCACCGACGCACCCGCCCCCGCGCACACCTTCAGCCAGGGCGTGCGCAAGGGCGGCCTGCTGCAGGTCTCCGGGCAGGGCCCGATGGACCCGGCGACGAAGCAGTACATCGCGCCGGGCGACGTGCACGCCCAGACGCTGCGGACCCTGGAGAACGTCCGCGCGATCCTGGAGGCGGGCGGCGCCTCGGTCGGCGACGTCCTGATGTTCCGCGTCTACCTCACCGAGCGGGAGCACTTCTCCGCGATGAACGACGCCTACGGCGAGTTCGTGTCCCGGCACGTCCCCGACGGTGCCGCGCTCCCCGCCCGCACCACGGTGTTCGTGGGCCTCCCCCACGCCGAGATGCTGGTGGAGATCGACGCACTGGCCGCTCCCGCCGCGTAGTGCTCGTCGAGACGCACGTTCTCGCCCCCGGCAGGGCGGAAACGTGCGTCTCGGTGGCTGCACGGAGGCGGGCCCGGTTGCTCGGTCCCGCGCCGGATCAGCGGGCGTAGCGCAGCTCCGCCCGCGCCCGGGCCTTCGCCGCCTCCACCTCACGGTCCTTCGGCGGGGCGGTCGTGGTCAGCCCGTCCAGCAGCTCCCGGGTCGCCTCGGCGACGGCGGCGACCGCCCGTTCGAACACCTCGGCGTTGGCCTGCGAGGGCTTCGCCGACCCGGCGATCTTGCGGACGTACTGCAGCGCCGCGGCGTCCACCTCGTCGGGCGTGGCCGGCGGCTCGAAGTTGTGCAGGGTCCGGATGTTGCGGCACATGGCTCCCCCTGGAGACGTCGACGGCCCGCCCCGCGACGGTAGCGCGGGACGGGCCGTCGGCCGAGCGGTCCTACTTCACGACGTGCATCGACCCGTCGAGCTCCCCCGCCGCCTGACGACGGTTGAGCACCGCGAGCCGGGTGAAGGAGTTGTCGAACGCGTCCTGGGTCAGGCCGCGTTCCCGGTACTCGGTGGCGAGCTGCTCGGCACCGGCCGGGATCGTCCAGGACGCCTCGAAGCCGAGCTCCTTGCGCGCCCGGGAGAAGTCCACCCGGTACGACCGCGGGTCGTTGCCGGCCTCGCCGGTGATGTTCAGCGTCGAGCCGGGGACGGCGTCGATCACGGCCTGCGCGATCTCGGCGACGGTCCGGTTGTTCCGCTCGGTGCCGACGTTGTACGCCCGCGCCCGGACGACGTCCGCCGGGGCGCCCAGCGCCGCGACGACGGCACCCGCGATGTCCTCGGCGTGCGCGAGCGGGCGCCACGGGGTGCCGTCGGAGAGCACCGTGACCTCGTTCGTCAGGACCGCGCGCCCGACCAGGTTGTTCAGCACGATGTCCGCGCGCAGCCGCGGGGAGAAGCCGAAGGCGGTCGCGTTGCGCATCGAGACCGGCACGAAGTCGGCGTCGGCGAGCTCGGCGAGGTCGTCCTCGACGCGGACCTTCGAGATCGCGTACGGGGTGACCGGCTTGAGCGGGGCGTCCTCGTCGACGAGGTCGTCCCCGGACTGGGCGCCGTAGACCGAGCAGGTGGAGGCGTAGACGAAGCGGCCGACACCGGCCTCCTTCGACAGCCGCGCCAGCCGGGACGACGCGTGGTGGTTGATGTCGTAGGTGATCTCCGGGGCGAGCGAGCCCAGCGGGTCGTTCGACAGCGCCGCCATGTGGACGACGGCGTCGAACCCGGCGAGCTGCTCCACGGTCACGTCGCGGAGGTCGGTGTCGAAGCCCTCGACGTCGGGGGTGTCCAGCGAACCCAGCACGCAGTCCGCGAACAGCCCGGAGTCCAGGCCGGTCACCTCGTGACCCGCGGCCGCCAGCAACGGCGCCATCACGGTCCCGAGGTAGCCCTGGTGCCCGGTGAGCAGTACGCGCATGAATATCCCTTTCTCGGCGGTGTGCGGGGTCAGAAACCGTTCGGCTCGGAACCGACCATCGGCGCTGCGGACAGCGTCAGCTTCTGGACGTGGAAGCCCTCGGCGTAGCGGGCGTGGCACTGCACCCCGCGCACGCGGGCCAGGCCGCGGAAGGTCTCGTCGTCGAACCAGGTCCGGTCGCGCTGGCTGCCGTAGTGCTCGTTGAGCTTGGCGATCTTCTCGGTGAGCACCGGCTCGGACAGCGGCAGGAAGACCGTCGGCTGGGCGAGGTCGCCCTCCCACTTGAGGATCTCGTAGCCGAGCGTCAGGTGGTCGCGGAACGCGGTCGGGATCATCTGCGACAGCGTCCGGTGGTCCTGGTGGGCGTCGTGCGGCGACGGGCCGATCACCAGGTCCGGCTCGCTGCGGCTGCGCAGGTCCTCCAGCGCCATCTTCGCCCGCTCCCAGTGCTGCGGGACGCGGCCGTCGGGCAGGTCCATGACGACGACGTCGAGGTGCGCGCCCGGGGTGAACGCGGCCAGTGCGGCCCGCTCCTCCTCCTCGCGCAGCGACCCCGCCCCGGTCAGGACCAGCGCGGTGACCTGCACCCCCGGATAGGCGCGGCACAGCTCCAGGAGCATCCCGCCGGCCCCGATCGGGATGTCGTCACAGTGGGCGCCGAGCAGCAGGATGCGGTCCAGCCGCTCGGGCAACAGGTTCAGCACGGTCTCTCGTTCCCCCCCGGAATCGCGGCCTAGTCGCGCTGGTGGCTGCTGCGGTGCATCTCCGCGATCGCGGCCTGCAGCGGGTCCTGGTCGGTCTCGTGGGACTCCCAGAGCATCCACGGTCGCGCGCCGCTCTGGTAGGCCGCCTCCAGCGCGTTGCGCTCCTTGACGGTGTCCGCAGGCTGCCAGAAACCGCGGTGCCGGTAGGCCGACATGCGGCCCTTGCGCGCCAGCGGGGCGGCGGCGTCGGCGATCAGGTCGCAGTCCTTCTCGAGGAAGTCGAAGATCTCCGGCCGGAACATGAGGTAGCCGCCGTTCTCCCAGATCGGCATCTCCTGCAGCGTGGTGATCGACTCGAGCCTGCCGTTGTCGTCGACGTCGACGCAGTGGAACGCCGACTGCGGCGGCACCGCCATCAGCTGTCCGACGGCGTCGGTGCCGGCGAACTGCTCGACCATCCTGTCCAGCGGGGCGTCGGTGAGGACGTCGGCGTAGTTCGCGTGGAACATCTCCTCGTCCTTGACCAGCGCCTTCACCCGGCGCAGACGCTCACCGATCGGCGAGTCCAGACCGGTGTGGACGAACGTGATGTTCCAGTCCTTGATGTCGCTGCCCATGAGCTCGACCTCGCCCTGGTGCAGCACGAAGTCGTTGGACTCGGTCTCGTCGTAGTTCAGGAAGTAGTTCTTGATGTGGTGCGCGCCGTAGCCCAGGCACAGGACGAAGTCCTTGTGGCCGAAGTGGGCGTAGTAGCGCATCACGTGCCAGATCAACGGGCGCGGCCCCACCGGGTGCATCGGCTTCGGGAGGTCGGACGCGCCATCGCGCATCCGCATGCCGTAACCACCGCAGAACAGGACGACCTTCACGTCAGACCACCTCGAGCGACGGGATCGGGAAGACCAGCGTGCCGCCCCACTCGCGGACGTAGGACAGCTGCTCGGTCAGCTCGGTGCGCAGGTTCCAGGGCAGGATCAACACGTGGTCGGGGCGGTCCTGCGCGATCCGCTCCGGAGCGAAGATCGGGATTCGGGTGCCCGGCGTTAGCCGCCCGTGCTTGTACGGGTTCCGGTCCACCGTGTACTCGAGCAGGTCGGGCCGGATGCCGCAGTAGTTGAGCAGGGTGTTCCCCTTGCCCGGGGCGCCGTAGCCGACCACGCGCTTGCCCTGCCGGCGGGCGTCGATGAGGAACGCCACCAGGTCGTCGCGGATGGTGGAGACGGCCTCGGCGAACCCGTCGTGCCCCTCCGGCGTGTGCAGCCCGGCGGCCGCCTCGGCGGCCAGGACCTCGCGGACCGTCGCGCTCGGCTCACCGGCGACCTCGGCCGGGCGCGCCCACATGCGGATGGAGCCGCCGTGGGTGTCGAGCAGCTCGACGTCGACCAGGGTCAGCCCGCCCGCGGCGAGCGCCCGCTGCCCGGTGAGCAGCGTGTAGTACTGGAAGTGCTCGTGGTAGATCGTGTCGAATTGCTTGCGCTCGACGAGCGTGAGCAGGTGCTGGACCTCGATGGAGACCCAGCCGTCGTCGGCGACCATGGCGCGCAGTCCCTGCGCGAAGCCGACGACGTCGGGGATGTGGGCGAACACGTTGTTGCCGCAGACCAGGTCGGCCGGGCCGTGCTCGGCGCGCACCCGGGCGCCGGTCTCCGGGGTGAGGAACGCCGTCAGCGTCGGGACGCCCTTCTCGCGGGCGGCCTCGCCGACGTTCACGCTCGGCTCGACGCCGAGGCAGCGGATGCCCTTCGCGACGACGTGCTGGAGCAGGTAGCCGTCGTTCGAGGCGACCTCGACGACGAACGAGCCCGTGTCCAGCCCGGCGCGCTCGGCCGCCGAGTCGACGAATCGGCGCGCGTGGTCCACCCAGGACGAGCTGAACGAGGAGAAGTAGGCGTACTCCTCGAACGTCTCCTCCGGGCTGATCTCCGGGGGAAGCTGGGCGAGAAGACACGAGTTGCACACCCGCACGTGCAACGGGAAGGTCTGCTCGGGCTGCTGCGCCGTCTGCTCGGTGAGGAACAGCTCGCAGGGCGGTGTGGCGCCCAGGTCGCAGAAGCTGCGCAGGTCGGTCGTGCCACAGAGACGGCACGTCAACGCGGTTCCGGACCCGATCGACGACGTCGTCCCGGAAGCATCCGTGTTCAGCACGCACGGGAGTGTGTCAACCCGACGCGGATCCGCCGCGCCCGGGGTGCGGATCACCCTTTCGTGGGCGTTTGTCCGTGATCCCGGTCATCCAGGGCCGACGCGCAGGGCGGGTGCGCTGCGAGGACGGCGTCGCCGACGTGTCACGATGACGAGGCCCCACGATCCGCCGTGGTGTAACGGCAGCACCTCGGATTTTGGTTCCGATGGTCCAGGTTCGAATCCTGGCGGCGGAGCAGGCCGCTGACATGCGAAACGGCCCGGCAGGGTCTCCCCCGTCCGGGCCGCGGTCCGCTCCTGACATCCGGTTCTGACATCAACCGCCCTCGCCGAACAGGCCGTCCATGCGCGAGGCCATCCGACGCTTCGAGTCGTCGAGGACGTGGGCGTAGGTGTTCATCGTGATGCCGATCGAGCTGTGACCCAGCAGCTCCATGACCTCCCGGTCCGACGCACCTTCCGCCAGCAGCAGGGTCGCGCAGGTGTGCCGGAGGTCGTGCACGCGCGAGTGCGGCACCTCCGCCTTGGTCAGCAGCCGGTCGAACGCCCGGTTCACCGAGCGCGGGTCGATCGGCTGGCCGGACGTCGACACGAACACCAGGTCCGCAGGCTGGCCGTCCACCCGTCGCTGCTCACCGACGGCCCTCCCCCGGTTGATCTCCGGCTGCCGACGCAGGGCCGCGACGCACACGGCGGGCAACGTGAGGACCCGCCGCGACCGTGCACTCTTGGGCTCGCCGAAGAGGAACACCCCGTCGAGCTTCTGCACCGTGCGCCGGACCCGCAGCGTTCCCGCGTCCAGGTCGACGTCCGACCAGGTCAGCCCCAGCACCTCACCGCGCCGCAGACCGGTCGTCAGCAGGATCAGCCAGAGTGCCGCGAGCCAATGGGTGTTCGCGACCCGCAGGAACTTCCGCGCGACCTCCGGCGAGAGCGGCGTGATCTCCGGCGGGGTCGCCCGCGGTGGGCTGACCAGCTTGGCGACGTTGCGGCCGATCAGCTCGTCCCGGACGGCGTGTTGCAGCGCGCTGCGCAGCACGGCGTGGATGAACTGGATCGTCCGAGGCGAGAGCACGCGCCCGCTGGTGCCCTTGGTGCGCCCCAGGGTGGCCATCAGCCCGCGGACGTCGGACGGGCTGAGCCGGTTGAGCTTCTTCCGGCCGAGGTGCGGGGTGATGTAGTCCCTGATCAGCGCCCGGTAGCGGGCGAAGGTCGACGGGCGCAGCTCGTGCACCGCGATGTGGTCCAGCCAGTACGTCAGGTACTCGTCCAGCCGCATCGCCGAGGACTCCGACGGCACGCCCTTGCGGTTGTTGTCGAGCAGCTCCAGCCGCTTGTCGTTGGCCTCGTCCCAGGTGCGGCCGTAGACGAACTTCCGGCGACGGTGCCCCGTCGGGGTGAGGACGTACACCGCGGCCTGATAGCGCCCGTCCGAGCGCTTGACCACGGTGCCCATGCCGTTGCGCTCGCGGCCGGCCATCAGGACGCCTCCCGGCTCTCCTGGACCAGCCGGAGGGCGTATTCGTGCACGGCGCTCACCGGGATGCGACGCAGCTTCCCGATCTTCACCGAGTCGATCTCCCCGGCGATGATCAGGTCGAAGACCTTGGAGCGCCCGACGTGCAGCGCCTCCGCGACCTCCTGGACGGTCAGCAGCACGCGTTCCATCACGCCCCCTCCCCCGCTCGTGTCCCCCGGCTCTGCCTCTGCTCGCGTCGTCGTTCGGCGATGCCCAGTGCGATCTCTCGTTCCGCGTCGTTGCGGTGCCCGATGTGGACGACGGCCCAGTCGTTGAACACCAGCACCGCACCGGGCTCCGTGGGGGTGTCGAGGGCGGCGAGGGTCTCCCCGAGCCGGTAGGTGCGGCGGTCTCCGCGGATCGCGCCGAACGTCGTCGAGTACGCGCGGGACTTGGTGAGGAAGTGGCCGCGGAAGCTGAGCATGTGGGCCCATCGGCGCAGGTTCAGCCCCTCGTACTGCTCGATGCCGCCGAGCTCCCACGCGGTCTCGATGAGCCGTCGGTGGTGGGGGGTGATGTCGAGGTGGTCGAGGTGGGCGATGTCGCGGATGGGCCGGTCGGTGGCCTCGGACCTGCCGGTGCCCTTGGTGGCGTACTTGGCGACGCAGGCGGCCAGGGCTGAGTCGGTGATCTCGCCGTCGTCGTTCTCCAGCGCCGCCGCGGTGGTGGAGGTGATGGGGCGGATGTCGACCTGCGTCCCCCAGGCGAGCACCTGCTGGGAGCCGTCGGGCCGGTCGACGGTCAGCGACACGTCGTGGGCGGCATCCCGGATGGCCGCATGGAGTGCGTCGGCGGTGATCCCGGCGGGCGGGGCGGTCCAGGGCCCGTCGGGGCCGTCGAGGCGGACGACGGCGTGGAAATGGACCAGTCCGCGGCGCTGGTACTCGGCGACCTTGGCGTAGGACAGCCGGGCGTGGTCACGGAAGTCGCGGACCTTGACCCCGAGTGTCTGGGCGAGGAGGCGGCGGAGGCGGATGGCGAACCGGTTCCACAGGATTCCGGAGTGGGCCTGCCAGAGCACCGCGCCCACGTAGTCGTGGGTGTCGGGGTCGAGGGCGCAGCCGACGCGGGGGTCGTCGCGGTGGTGCTTGTCCCCGCAGCGGCAGGGGATCACGAGGCCGCGGGCGGTGACTCGGCGAGTGTGGACCGGCCCGAACGACGGTGCGGTGAGGGTGACGAACAGTCGCGGGTGGGTGGCGGCGGTGTCGGGGACGCCCTTTCCGCCGGCCATTCCGGAGCGCAGGAGGTGGTAGGCATCGGAGGCGTAGCGGTCCGAGCACGCGGGGCAGACCGACGCGCGGCGGTTGCCGCACGGGGCGAGGATCTCGCCGTTGCGTTCGGCGAGGACGGTGCCGGTGGCGCGGTCGTAGATGCGGGAGGAGCCGGTGAGGTGGATGGGGGCGGCGCAGCCGCCGATGGCGGTGACCTCCCGGCGCCAGGTCTGGAAGCCGTCGGAGCGCAGCAGGTGGGACAGGTCTTGGTCGTGCTGTGTGCTGGTGGCAGCCGTGTTCACGGCATCCTCCCGGGACGATGGTTCGAGGGTGGGGCGCCAGCCCCGCCGGGAGCTGGACTCACGCGGCGGAGCCGGGCCGGATCACCGGCGGTAGAGGCGGTGTTCGTGCTCGATCTCGACCGGTCCCGGTGTGAAGCCGTGGTAGCGGGCCAGGAGCCGGGCAGCGGCCCGGTAGGACGAGGCATGGCCGACGAGCGCGCCGTGGTCGTTCTCAACCCGGTAGCGGCCGCCGTCACGCAGCACCGTCCCGCCCTGCCCGGTCGTGCCGAGGCAGACCAGCGCCTTACCGGGCTCGACGACGTCGACGTTGATCACGCCGGTGGAGCGCCGCGGTTCCTTTTGCGGTTGGGGTGCCCGGGTCGATGCCGGGATGGGCCGGAGGTGGTCCCAGCGCGACACCATGTCCCGGGTCGCCTTCGGCACGAGGACCGACCGGGCCGGGCCCTCAACGCCGTTGTGATGGACGTGGTGGGTGCCCCCGAGCCGCAGGTGTCCGGTGTCGAGGAGCTGGACCACGGTGTCCCCGTCATGCCGGGCCAGTCCGTCGGCGCAGCCCGGACGTGCGGGGTCCGCCGTCAGCACGAGTCCGGTGCGCTCGATGACGAACAGCCCCGGGTCCTGGGCCAGCGCGACGACGCGGGCGACCTCGCGCGGGTCCTGCGTCGCGGCCGGAGCGTGATCGCTGGTCTCGATGACGGCCGGGTCCCCGAACAGTGCGCTCTGCACCGTCCCGGTCATGCGGACCACCACCAGGTAGCGCGGGCCTCCCACGACCACTCCCGGGCGAGCTGACGCACGACGTACCACTCGGCGACAACCGCCCCGGTGAGGACGCCCCAGAACCAGCCGGACGCCGATCCGACGTAGAGCCAGGTCCCGGCCACGATGAGGGCGAACAGCAGGGTGAACTTGAGCCAGGTGCGCAGGACCCATGCGGTGGTGGTGCCCATCAGGCGGCCCCCCGCTCGGTGTCGAGGTCGATCACGTCCGCGTCCGGCGGCGGGGTGCAGCGAGTCACCAGCTCGGTGATGTCGTCGTCGGAGACGAACGCGGCCCGGAACCGGACCGGAAGGCGGGAGCCCTTGTCGATGACGAACCCGATGCCCGCGTGGCGGGCGTCGCCGGGGATCTCATCGGCCAGCGCCCCACGCTCGCGGGCGCCTTCGCCCAAGACCATGTCGACGTGGCTCGCGGCGGTGACGCCGAGGCAGATCCGCTGGGTGAACAGCTCCCGCACGTCCACGACGTCCTTGGACGGCTCCTGCAGGTAGCCGTGGACCGCGAACAGCGACGCCCTGCCCTGGGTCATGACTTCGGCGAGGAGGCGGAGGGCGTCGCGGACGGAGGTGCGGTCGCCGTAGGCGGTGAGCATGGCCATCTCGTCGATGACCAGCAGCTCCACCGGCGTCCCGGTCGACGGTGTGCAGGCGCGGATGTTCTGGTCACGCATGTCGTCCTGCCGGTCGCGCATCGCATCCCGGAACTCGGTCAGCAGCTCCAGGGCCTGCGGCATGGAGGTGGCGTAGCGGTGGAACAGTGGCGCGCCCTGCTCGGTCTCCACACCGCCCTTGAGATCGACCATCCAGACCCGCACGATGCCGTCGCGGATGCACGGCCCGACCCCGCGCAGCGTCGACCAGAGCACGGAGCCCTTCCCGGAGCCGGAGGCGCCGGCCACGAGGCGGTGTCCGCCGATGACGGGGGCGGTGAAGGGCTCGCCGCGCTCGTTGTCCCCGATCTCCACCGCGCCCAGGTCCACGTCGTCGACGGTGTCGGGGATGTCGGGGGCGGGGATGGTGCGGGTGAAGGGCAGCTCCCATTCGATGACGATTGCGACCACGCCTGGTCGGTGGCGGGTGATCGCGACCCGGTGGGCGACCAGGGCTTCCCAGAGGATCGAGGAGCGTTCCTGCCAGTAGGCGACGTCCTGGCCGCGGACCATGCGGACGTAGACGGTGTCGATCGACGCCGAGGACGAGCGGACCCGCAGCACCCGGGGGACGAGCTGGTCGCCGGTGTGGCGGTGCTCCTTCGTCAGTCCGGTGTCGGACATGAGCTGCGCCCAGCGACGGCCGCGGTAGACCGTCCACCGCCGCCACGTGGCCCGTAGGGCGGGTGCGGCGAAGCGGTCGAAGGTGGCCGGGTGGGCACGGCCCCAGACCGCTACGGAGCCCACCAGCGCGCCGAGGAGGATCGCCGCCAGGATCGGCCCGAGGACGAGCGCCAACCCGAGGACGACCAGGGGGACGGCGACGAACCCGGGATGCCGGGCGGTCCAGGCCAACGCCTGGAACTCCCGCCCCGGAGGCCGAGACGCCCGCCCGAGGTGGGTGCGTGCCGGGCCGTTCATGCGTGTTGCAGAGCTACTACGCTTGTTCACTGCTACCAGTCCTCACGAGAGTTGTCGGGTAGCAGGGGCGCCCGCTGTGTGTTTCCGCCAAGAATCAGTGCAGCGGGCGACCCCACCACCCAGGTGGTCATTTCTGTTCGCGTAGAGCGCCGCGGGCTGAGTCCAGGTGGACGGTCAGGTGGGCGACGTCGCGGGCGAGGTTGTCGTGGGTGTTCTTGAATCCACCGGTCCGGTACGGGATCCCGTGCAGCGACCGTTTGAGTTCGCGCATCGCGGCGTCGAGGTCTTCGACGGTGCGGTCGACAGCCTTCGACATCACTTCCTCCATTCGCGGGAGACCAGCTCGGCCTCCCACTTCTTCGCCGCTGAGGCCATGACCCGCAGGGAGGCGTGCGCGGTCTTCGCCGAGGCCCGGATCTCCTCCGGCGACGCGGTCGACCAGTGCTCACCGTTCGCGCCGCTCTTGGCCGACACGCCCTTGCCAGAGCGCTTTGACTTGGAGTCCGCCGCCTTCGCGGCGACCTTGTCCGCCTCGGCGAGCGCGTCCCCGACCAGCTGCAATGCCCGCCAGAACTCCCCGTACTTGCGCAGCGCACGCCGGTTGACCTTCGGCAGCGTCTTGACCCGGTCCCGGGCCCCGAGGGTGATCGCCACCGCTCTCAGACCCCCTTGCGGATGGCGAGCTGGGCCAGGCGCAGGCCCTCGGCAACCCCGGCCCGCCACGCCTGCTCCGTCGCGATCACCGGGTGCTCGGTACGGGCCCAGCGGCGCCGCTCGATCTCCAGCCGTCGGACGAGGCGGCCGACTCCGGTCGTCACCCGCGGGCGGGTGTTCGTGGTCGTGCTCATCGCGTCATCTCCATCTCCACCGCAGCCGTGGGGCTGCTGGTCTCGCCGTCTCCGAAGCAGCCCGGGCAGGCCCCGGAACCACCACACGCCCCGCACTCGACGCCGCAGGTCGAGTCGCCGTAGCCGTCGCACACATCGCACGCTCGGCTACCGCTGCATTCGCCACACACCACCGCAGATCACCCCTGGTCGAGGACATAGGTGTCCCCGTCTCGGAATTACTGGGAATTGCCGGAACACCATTCCGGCGAATAGAGGGGCCGCTACATCAGGCGACCGGCCCGCTTACGCTCACGGGCAGAACCGACACACAGAGGTCGGTCAGGACTGGTTCTCGTCGTCCTTGCCCCGCCGCATCGGCGCGGGAGCGGGGTGGGCGTGCTTGAGGCCCATCGCCTTGAACGCGATCCCCGACACCGTCCGCCCGTCCGGGGACTCGATCGAGTACGGGTTGATCTTCGGGTCGATCAACTGCACCCGGGCGTCCTCCCCGAACCCCTCACCCGGGTCGGCGGTCAGGGTCACCTTGATCTCCTCACCCTTCGGCGCCCGCTGCCCCGCCTGCACCTGGAGCTTCGCGAACAGCGACACCACGAACTGCGTCACCCCATCCCGATCCGTGACCGGCACCTCCGCACCGTTGGCGTCCTGACGAGTCTTGGGTGCGGGCGGCTCCACCACCGTGAGCTTGAAGCCGTCGAGCACCACCGGAAGATCCCTCATCGCTCTCTCCTTCGTTTACCTGACCAGCTTGGCTAGCCATCTCAGAATGACCGACTTGGCTAGCCATGTCAAGGACGAATGAGGAAGATGGCTAGCCGGGCTAGTCAGCTGACCCGATACCGTGGGGTCATGAGCACGCCAGCCGAGTTCCTCGCGCACCTGGACCCGGAGGATCCGCGCACCCCGTCGCAGCAGATCTCCAACCAGATCCGCGCCGCGATCAAGCTCGGCAAGCTCAAGGCCGGGGAGAAGCTGCCGTCCCAGCCCGACCTGGCCGAGCGCTACGGCGTCGCCCGCGAGACGGTCAAGGCTGCCCTGCGGCCTCTCTACGCCGAGCGGCTGCTCATCAGCCGCCAGGGGAGCGGGGTGTTCGTCCGCGCCCAGACCGAGCTACCGGTGGGGCTGCGCCCGCACATCGAGGCTGCGTTCGAGCGCCCGCACGTGCGTATCGACTTCGCCGGGTTCTCCGGCGAGACCCTGGCCAACACCCTGTCCGAGGTCCTGGACAAGGTCCGCGCCGGACGCTTGAGCCCGGAGTCCATCGCCGTGCGGATCATGCTGTCCGACCCCGGCGTCCCCCTCGCGCTCCCCTGCCGGGCCGACACCGCCGCCGACGACCCCGCCGTCCGCAAGCGCGCCGATCGCATCACTCGTCGTGCCGTGGACAGCATCACCGACGGCGTCCAGGAACTCGCCGACCTCGGGCTGGTGAAGTCCGCGACCGCCGAGGTGCGGGCGCACAGCGCCTCGCCGCTGTTCAAGCTCTACCTGATCAACGACGAGGAAGCGTTCTTCGGCTTCTACCCCGTCTTGGAGCACACCGTCACCATCGACAAGGCCCCCGTGCCGATCTTCGACCCGATGGGCAAGGACGCCACCCTGTTCCACTTCTCCACCGGCGACGACGCCGACACCAGCAACGGCCCCCAGTACGTCACCCAGGCCCGCACCTGGTTCGACTCCGTGTGGACCACCATCACCCGGGAGTACCCGCAGTGACACTCCCGACCGGAACCCGCACCCAGCTCGCCGACCTGCTCCGCGGCGCCCGGGTCCTGCTCCTGGACTTCGACGGGCCCGTCGCACACCTGTTCGCCGGCCACCCCGCCCCCGAGGTCGCCGCCGCCATACGCCAGTTCGCCACCGTCCACGGCATCGACCTCACCGAGGTCCGCACCGACGACCCGCTAGTCCTGCTCCGAGCCGCCTACCGGCACTCGCCCGAGTCCGGACGCGACGTCGAGGCCCACGTCATCGAGCACGAGACCCGCGCCGCGACCGTCGCCGAACCGACCCCCGGCGCCCACGAGCTCATCCGCACCGCCTTCTCCACCGGCCACACCGTCCTGATCGTCAGCAACAACTCCGAACGAGCCATCCGCACCTACCTGGCTCGCCACGACCTCACCGAGTACGTCGCGCAGATCATCGGCCGGCCCTTTGGGCACCCCGAGCAGATGAAGCCCGACCCCCACCTTCTCCGCACCGCCCTGGACATCACCCGAGCAGCGCCGAGCGACGCGGTGTTCGTCGGAGACTCGATCACCGACGCCCTCGCCGGGACCGCAGCCGGAGTGCCGTGCATCGGCTACGCCAAGCGGGCCGAGCGAGCCGAGGGCCTGGCCGACGCGGACGCCCTGGTCGTCGTCGACGACATGCACACCCTCGCCACCGCACTACGCCAGTGACCCCGCTGCACCCTGAGATCGCCCGCGCCGCACATGTGCGATGGCCCGGCCGCGCACCCGCCTGGATCGAAGCACTCCCCGCTGAGCTGGCAGAGGTCTGCGCAGCACTCTCGGTCGCCCCGACCGGCCGGACGTTCTCTGCCAGGTCGGCCCACGTCGTCGAGGCCACGACCAGTACTGGCACTCGAATGATCCTGCGGTCGAGCCCAGACCCTGACGCCGTCCACCAGGCCGCTGTACTGGACAAGCTCGCGTGTGCTGGTCTGGCGCCAGCGGTCCATCTCCTGCGGTACACGCCCACGAGCACGTGGATCGCCATGGACGCGGTCGAGCCTGGCGCATCGTTCGCCGAGCAGGAACCGCGACCGCGAGATCTCGCGGGGGCAGCCGCGATGCTGCGCACCCTCGCCGACGAGGACGGCGTGCCCTCGGTGCCGAACATCGTGCCGTGGCTCCGAGCGCGGCTCACCGATCCGCCGGTCGGCGACCAGCCACCGCACCGCGGTCCCGAGCCCGCTGACGTACGCGAGTCCGCCAGTCTCGTTCTTGACCAGCTCGGTCGCGGCATGGAGGTCGGGCTGTGCCACGCCGACCTCTCGCCGCCCAACGTGCTCCACGGGCGCGGACGACTGTGGTTCATCGACCCCCGAGGGATGAACGGCGAAGTCGCCTACGACGTCGCTGTCCTCGCGCTGAAGCTCAGCGACGATCACCTTGACACCGCCCGAGCCCTGGCCCGCAGCATCGCCCTATCCAGCGGAGTCAGCCCCGACCGAGCTGACGCATGGGTCACGGTCGCTGACGCCGCCACCGTCTGACCGCGGCGCCACTCCGAACGTCAAGCATCAGCCGGGACACGACGAGGGCATCAGCGCTCGCCGTGTCTAGACCTTCCATTCGGTATCAAGGGGCGCCGTCGGCGCCCGCGCGCGGGGCTGCGGCCTCCGGCCGGTCCCCGCGCTGACCCGACACGGACGGACCACTAGCAGAGTCTGGATGGACCAACGACGGCAGCGCTCAGTCTAGCCCCCGGTGCGCCGTACGGGGTAATTCACAAATTAGCCCGCCGAAATGAGCAAGGTCGCCCGAATGCTGGCTTGATCGAGTGTCTTCATATGTATATCGCCTTCTCGGTGCCCACCAAGGCGCTACACGCGAGAGCGCTACACTCAATCACTCAAGAGACTACGCAGCGGAGGAAGACATGCGACGAGACCCACGCGGGTCGTGGTGGAGAAAGTGGGACCTCCATCTACACGCTCCAGGAACTGCGCTAACAGACGGGTACTCGCCCAGTGGCCAACCTGACTGGGAGCAGTACTGCGAGATCCTTCACGACTCAGACGTCGCAGCCTTTGGAGTAACTGACTACTTCCGCCTCAGTTCCTTCTTTCAGTTTCAGCGCGAGTTTTCGACACGATTCCCCGACTCACTCAAGGTCTTCTTTCCGAACATGGAGCTTAGACTGAACGAGTCAGTAAACCGCGATGGCCAGCACGTCAATCTGCACCTAATCTTCAGGCCGGAACTCGACGAACAGATAGCCGAGCGATTCGAAAACTCTCTCGTCACCGAGCAACCGCACGCAGACGGGCGCCCGAAGCTGTGCTCAGACCTCAGCACTTCACAGGAATTCGAGTCTGCGACCGTCACTCGCGCGAGTATCCTTGAAGCAATTTCGAAGACGTTTGGCTCGAAGCGAGAGATCTGGGAGAACGTTCTCATTGTCCCTTCAGTCAAAGGCGATGGCATTCGCCCGGGGGGGGAGTGGCAAAAAAAGAAAATCCGCCCTGGTCGATGAGATTGACAGGATGTCTCACGCCTTCTTTGGGAGCTCGTCGAGCACTAAGCATTTCCTTGATCCGAATCGGCTAGAAGATGCTAATCAAGAGGTCGCACCTAAACCCGTTTACGGCGGCTGCGATGCCCACGACTTTGCAGCACTTCGAAAGCGGCTTGGGCGTCAATTTAGCGAACCCGGAGAATCTGCAGAGACAACTTGGATCAAGGCAGATCTCACCTTCGAAGGATTACAACAGACTCTCATCGAACCTGAAAGCCGAGTGGCAATACAAGCACTGCAGCCCGACTTCAAAGAGGCGTACAAGTGCATAGCTCAAGTCAATTTTGAAGACGCGCAGAACTTCCCATCAAAAGTTGTTTTCAATCCAAACCTGACCTCTATCATTGGTAGTCGTTCATCGGGAAAATCCGCCCTACTCGCGCATATAGCGTACGCAGTGGACCCGCAACACACCCTCGCCCAGCAGGTCGCCGCGACCGGAACGAGAGAGCAAGATCTAGGCCCTGCCGCAGGACACAAGTGGACAGACGCCCTGTCAGTAGGCTGCACGGTGGAGTGGGCTAATCCCAGCGCAAGCCGAGGGAAGATTGTCTACATCCCCCAGAACTCGCTTTTCGCGATCAGCGGAAGACCCGATCTCATAACCGATAAAATCGAACCCGTTCTGCTCCGCACCTACCCTGACCTCGTCACCGCCATCCGTTCCTTTAGAAGCGAAGTCGCGGATGACAACGAGGAGATCAAAAAGGCAGTCGATAAGTGGTTCGATCTTCGACGTAGGCGTACGCAGCTACAAATCGAAGTAGACGAGTTCGGCGACCAGGCTGCAATTCAGTCAACTGTTGACGGCCTGAGTAGAGAAATTGCCGAGACGAAAGATCGATCCTCCCTCGACGATGCGGAGTTGGAAGCGTACCAATCGGTTGTCCGAAGGCTTGAGGAGCATGGCAGTAGAATCGATGAGCTAAACACAGAAGCTGCGGCCCTGAGCACTCTCGTAGAGGTCACCGGTGACGAATTCGCTCCAAATCTTAGCCGCTTTAATGTAGTTATTACTACTCGGCCCGAAAGCTCGGAGCTACCCGCGACGCTCGGCGATAAAATCGCTGAAGCTACAGGCAGAGCGCAGGACGCTCTTCTCGCTCAGATGACGAAAGAGGTCATCGACTACCGAGCTGGGATCGAGCTGGCAAGAATACAGGAAGAAGCCGACCAGAAATTGCTTCGGGAGTCCAATTCCGAGCTACTGGAGAAGGGTAGAGCGGAGACAATCCTCCAAGATCTGGTTCAGAAGAAGCAGACGCAGGAGCGACTGTTAGGGCGGCTTCAGGCTCTACTCGCACGCAGAGATGAGATTGACGAACAAGCCGACCAAACTTCCGCCACCGTAGCGGTGAGGGTTGAATCCAGGTCTAAGAAATTTGCGACCTTTAGATCAATGTTTGGAAGTACTGATCGAGAGCTCGACGATCTAGTGTTCGAAGTCGAAGCCAATTTCTCCGACGAGCAGATCGAGCATCTGTCTGCAGGCTACCGGAAGAACCAACTGAGTCCATTTCTAGACCGCGACACTGGATGCATCGACATAGCCGCGGTGCGCGCCGAACCGGCCGCATACTTGGACCGCATGGAAACGCGCCGGCAAGGCATCAACAGGGGGTCAGAACCTGACGCGCTAGCAGTCTCAGCATTGACAGCGACCGAAGAAGTTCGGTTCGCCGCGACCCTGGAAGGCGACCGAATAGGAGGGTTCAGTCGCTCGTCGATGACCCCCGGAAAGCAAGCGCTGTTTGCTCTGACCCTAATTCTCAATGAGGCAGAGGACGGTTGGCCTTTGCTTATCGACCAACCGGAAGACGACCTAGACAGTCGGTCCATCTACGATGTAATCGTCCCCTATCTTATGAAACGCAAGAAAGAGCGGCAGATCATCATGGTGACACACGACGCAAACCTAGTAGTGGGTGCCGACTCTGAAGAGGTCCTTGTCGCCAATAGGCATGGCGACGACAGTCCAAATCGAGATGGCCGAACGTTCGCGTACCTTTCAGGCCCCCTCGAACACAGCGACGAAAGCAACTCGCGATTCACGCTTGGAAGACACGGCATCAGGCAGCATGCCTGCAAGATTCTTGACGGAGGGATTCCCGCTTTTCAGAAGCGTCAGGATAAGTACAACTTGAGACGAGGGTAGAAGCTTGAGAGATACAGTCCCTTGCCCTCGCCGGGCGGGCTGATCTCTGGGATGGAGAACGTGCCATCCCGCCGACCTCCCTCCGGGCTACCACACGGACAACCGTGGGCGGAGCTTGACGACGTCGGCCGGCGGTTGCGTCGAGGGCCGCCCACGGCCGCCCGCGCGGTCGGCTTGCAGCAGGTCGACGGGATGGCACTGGCAAGCGGGGCAGGCGCAGCCTGACATCACCAACCGACATCAGTCAGAGAGCCCTGGGCCGGTCCGCCACGGACGGTCCTGGACGGACCCCATCCCCTGACCTGCCGCGACGCGCATCAGCGTCGAGCACGGCCAGGATTTTGGTTCCGATGGTCCAGGTTCGAATCCTGGCGGCGGAGCAGGCTGCTGACTTGGGAACGGCCCGGCAGGCTCTCCCCGTCCGGGCCGCACACCGCTCCCCCCCGACATCCGGTTCCGACGTCGACCCCCGCGGCCGGCGGACCGCCCGGCCCGGGTCACGGGGTGGCGAGGAACCCGGCGACGGCGGCGGCCAGCCGGTCCAGGAACGCCCGGTGGTCGAGCCCGGCCGCCGGGCGCTCCCCCGGCGGCAGCTCGGTCATGGCGACGTCGAAGTGCCCGACGCCCTCGTGCACGGTGACCGTCACCGGACCGGGCGCGGCGCGCAGCAGCTCCGTCGACGACGGCGGCGTCACCACGTCCGCCGCTCCGACGTGCACCGCGACCGGCACCGTCACGGCCGCGAGCGCGCCGGGCGCGGCGAACCAGCCCACCGGCGGCGCGATCGCGACGAGCCGCGACACCCGGGGCTCGGCGGGCACCGCGAGCTCCGCGCCGTCGCGGGTGCACGGGCGGGCACCGGCGAGGCAGAGCGCCGCCCACCCGCCGATCGAGTGCCCCACCGCGACGACGGGCAGGGCGTCGCGGTCCGGGTGCACGGCGAGCGCGTCGTGCAACAGCGCGACCCGCGCCCGCAGCTGCCCGGGCGTCACGGTCGCGGGGGCGAACCGCTCCGCGGGCGGGGCGAGGACGTCCCACCCGGCGGCACGCAGCGCACCGGTCAGCGTGGCGTAGCGGCCGGGGTCGCCGCCCGCGCCGGGGCCGAACAGGACGATGCCGCGGTGCCGGGAGGGCGGGGTCGTCACGGCCCCACCGTAGCCACGGGGTCGCTACGCTCCGGCGGTGTGACCCAGGCGACCGAACGCGCAGTCCCACCACCGGAGCCCCAGGACGTCACCGCCCCGCTCACCGCCGCGGCTGCCTTCCTCGTCCTGCGGGTGGGCGACGGGCCGGACTCCGACGCCAGGGTCCGGTCGACACTCGCCGCGACCTCCGACCTCGTCAGGAACGTCCGCATCGGCGCCGACGGGGCGGCGTTCCACTGCACCGTCGGGATCGGGCACCGGGTGTGGGAACGGGTCGTCGGCGGGCCGCCGCCGCGCGAGCTCGCACCGTTCCGCGAGATCACCGGCGCGAGCCACACCGCCGTCGCCACCGAGGGGGACCTGCTCTACCACCTGCGGGCGGACACCACGGACCTGATCGTGCGGTTCGAGATGATGCTGCTGGAGGCCTTCGGCGACACCGTCACCACCGTCGACGAGACCGCCGGCTTCCGCTACCGGCACGGCCGGGACCTGCTCGACTTCGCCGACGGGACGGCCAACCCGGACGGGGCGGGCCTCCCGGCCGCGACCCTGGTCGGCGAGGAGGACCCGGCACACGCCCGCGGCAGCTACGTCGTCGTGCAGAGGTACCTGCACGACATGACCGCCTGGCGCGGGCAGAGCGTGGCCACCCAGGAGGAGATCGTCGGGCGGACCAAGTTCGACGGGGTGGAGCTGCCGGACGCCGAGGAGGGCCAGAAGTCGCACAAGACGCTGTGCACGATCACCGACGACGACGGCGTCGAGCACGACATCCTGCGGGACAACATGCCGTTCGCCGCGCCGGGACGGGGCGAGTACGGCACCTACTTCATCGGCTACAGCCGGCACCTGTGGGTGGTCGAGACGATGCTGCGGCGGATGTTCGTCGGCGACCCGCCGCCGTTGCACGACCGCATCCTCGACTACTCGACCCCGACGACGGGCTGCACGTTCTTCGTGCCGTCGCGGACGGTGCTGGACGGGCTCGACGGCTGACCCCGGGACACGACGACGCCCCCGACCGGGATCCGGTCGAGGGCGTCGCGACGTGCCGGGTCTCAGCTCTCCAGCGCGGCGTCCAGCGTGATCTCGACGCCGGTCAGCGCCTTCGACACGGGGCAGCCAGCCTTGGCGGCCTCCGCGGCCTTGGCGAAGCCGTCGGCGTCGAGTCCGGTGACCTCACCGCGGACCTTCAGCGTGATGCCGGTCAGCTTGAAGCCGCCGTTGTCCTTGTCCGGGCCGAGCGAGACGTCGGCCGAGACGTCGAGGGACTCGGGGGTCCCACCCGCCTCGGCGATGTTCGCCGAGAGCTGCATCGCGTAGCAGGCGGAGTGCGCCGCGGCGATGAGCTCCTCCGGGCTGGTGGTGCCACCGGCCTCGTCCGCGGCGCGCTTGGGGAAGCTGACCTCGTAGGTACCGACCTTGGAGCTGGACAGCTCGACCTGGCCGGATCCCTGCTCCAGAGAGCCGTTCCATGCGGTGCGGGCGCTGCGCGTGGGCATCGTTACCTCCGTGTCGTGGGGACCGATTTTGCACAACCGATCACTCGGCAGTCTTCTCCGCCCCAGCCGTTCCCGCCACCCCGGACCGCGAAACGCCTCCGGTCACTGCGGGATGTTGGTGACCTCGACCCGGTCGCCGACCTGCAGCGAGTTGAACCAGCGCTCGGCGTTCGCGCGGGACAGCCGGACGCAGCCCGCGGACTCGGTCTCGGTGTTGCCCTCGTGGAAGGCGATGCCGCCGGGGGCGAAGAAGACCGCGAACGGCATCGGTGCGTTGTTGAACTCCGCGCTGCGGTGGTCCTTGTTCTTCCACTGGACCTGGAAGACGCCGGCCGGGGTGCGCTGGCCCTTCTTCCCGAACGACGCCGGGACCGGCCCGGCCTCGATCCTCCCGTCGCGGATCAGCCACGCCGTGCTGTTCGCGAGGTCCACGCAGGCGCGCGCGGCCGCCGAGCAGGGCGTCCCCTCGGCGCGACCCGGGCCGCCCCGGTCGGACTCCGTCGGCGCCGCGGACGCGGTCCCGATCATCCCGGCGGTCAGCCCGGCCAGCACCAGGGCCACCACCGTGGCCAGGACCGTCATCACCCGGGGCCGCCGACGGCGTCCCTCGACCTCGCGCGTCATCGCACTCCGCTCATCATCGCGGACGGTGACCGGCCGGTCACCGTCGTCTGAACGGTGGAACGAGACCGGCACCCGACCGGTTACCACCCGAAGGGTTGATCTTGGGTTTACGACGGCGTCACCGCGGGCGCGACGGGCCCGCCGGGTCACCCGGGGCCGTCCCCGTACGATGCCGTACCGGCACGGCGCGCCCCGCGTCCTCCGCCCGGCACGGGCGGCGAGTCCGGCAGGAGGAACCGAACATGCCCGAACCCGACCGGGCCGGCACCGGTGACCGACCGGCACCCGGATCCGCGACGGTCGCAGCCGGCATCGTCCTCGCGGCGGGCGCGGGTTCGCGGATGCGGTCGTCGACGCCGAAGGTGCTCCACGAGCTGGGCGGGCGCAGCATGCTCGGCCACGCGGTGCACGCACTGGCCGGTACCGCCCCCGAGCACCTCGTGGTCGTCGTCGGACACGAGCGCGAGCGGGTGGAGCAGGCCGTCGACGGCATCTCCGCCGCCCTCGGACGCACCGTCACCACCGCCGTCCAGGAGCAGCGCCTCGGCACCGGCGACGCGGTCCGCAGCGGCCTCACCCCGCTCCCCGCGGACCTGACCGGCACCGTCCTGGTCACCTACGGCGACGTCCCGCTGCTCGACACCGCGACCCTGTCCGCGCTGGTCACCGAGCACGCCGACCACGGCGCCGCGGTCACCCTGCTGACCTGCGAGGTCGCCGACCCCACCGGCTACGGCCGGATCGTGCGCACCGCCGACGGAGCCGTCACCGGGATCGTCGAGCAGACCGACGCGACACCGGAGCAGCGTGCCATCGCGGAGGTCAACTCCGGCGTCTACGCCTTCGACGCCGCGTTCCTGCGCGCGGGCATCGCGGGCCTGGCCGCGCACAACGCCCAGCAGGAGCTCTACCTCACCGACCTGGTCGCCGCCGCCGTCGCCGCGGACCGCACGGTGCACGCCGTCCGCTGCGACGACGAGTGGCGCGTGCGCGGTGTGAACGACCGCGTCCAGCTCGCCGAGCTCGGCGCGGAGCTGAACCGCCGCGTGCTGCGGGAGTGGATGCTGGCCGGGGTCACCGTGGTCGACCCCGCCACCACCCGGGTCGACGTCGGCGTGCGGCTCGCGCGCGACGTCGTCCTGCACCCGGGCACCCAGCTGCACGGCGCGTGCGAGGTCGACGAGGCCGCGGTGATCGGGCCCGACACCACGCTGACCGACACCGTCGTCGGGGCCGGCGCGAGCGTCGTCCGCACCCACGGGTCGGAGTCCCGGATCGGGCCCGGCGCCTCGGTCGGGCCGTTCGCCTACCTGCGCCCGGGCGCCGTACTCGGCGAGCGCGGCAAGATCGGCACGTTCGTCGAGGTCAAGAACTCCGACATCGGCGCGGGCACCAAGGTCCCGCACCTGACCTACGTCGGGGACGCGACGATCGGCGAGATGAGCAACATCGGCGCCTCGTCGGTGTTCGTCAACTACGACGGCGTCCGCAAGCAGCGGACCGTCGTCGGATCCCACGTGAGGACCGGGTCGGACACCATGTTCATCGCCCCGGTCACGGTCGGGGACGGCGCCTACACCGGCGCCGGGACCGTGCTCCGCGACGACGTCCCGCCGGGGGCGCTCGCGGTGTCGGGTGGAGCACAGCGCACCATCGAGGGGTGGGTGCCGCGCAAGCGGCCCGGCACCCCCGCCGCCGAGGCGGCACAGCGGGCGGGCAGCGACCCGTCCACGAACGGCACGACCAGCAACGACGGCGCAGGTCACACCACCTCCGCCGGTACGACGGACCCGAGAGACCTCAGCCGAGGAGGCACCGCACGGTGAGCGCGATCGCAGGCACTCCCAAGAAGAACATGATGCTGTTCTCGGGGAGGGCGCACCCGGAGCTCGCCGAGCACGTGGCGAAGGAGCTCGACGTCACGGTCACCCCGCAGTCCGCCTACTCCTTCGCGAACGGTGAGATCTTCTGCCGCTTCGAGGAGTCGGTCCGCGGGAGCGACGCGTTCGTGATCCAGGCGCACTCCGCCCCGATCAACGACGCGATCATGGAGCAGCTGATCATGGTCGACGCGCTCAAGCGCGGGTCGGCCAAGCGGATCACCGCGGTCATGCCGTTCTGGGGCTACGCCCGTCAGGACAAGAAGCACCGCGGCCGCGAGCCCATCTCGGCCCGCCTGGTCGCGGACATGTTCAAGACCGCCGGTGCCGACCGGATCCTGACCGTGGACCTGCACACGTCGCAGATCCAGGGCTTCTTCGACGGCCCCGTCGACCACCTGTTCGCGCTGCCGGTGCTCGCCCAGCACATCAAGAGCACCCGGCCGACCGACAACTTCGCGGTCGTCTCCCCCGACTCCGGCCGGGTGCGCCTGGCCGAGCGCTGGGCCGAGACCCTCGGCGGGACCCCGCTGGCGTTCATCCACAAGACGCGCGACCCGCGCAAGCCGAACGAGGCCGTCGCGAACCGGGTCGTCGGTGAGATCGAGGGCCGCTGCTGCGTCGTCATCGACGACATGATCGACACCGGTGGCACCGTCGCGAAGGCGGTCGAGGTGCTCCTCAAGGAGGGCGCCTCGGACGTGATCGTGGCCGCCACCCACGGCGTGCTGTCCGGCCCGGCCACCGAGCGCCTCGCGAACTGCGGCGCGTCGGAGGTCATCTTCACCGACTCGCTGCCGATCCCGGCCGAGAAGCGGTTCGACAGCATGACCGTGCTGCCGATCGCCCCGCTGCTGGCCGAGGCGATCCACCAGGTGTTCGAGGACGGCTCGGTCACGAGCCTGTTCGACGGCAACGCCTGACTGGCGTTTCTGGTCCGACTGGACTACCTGCCGGGACGCGCGTGACACGCGGTCTGACCTGCCGGAACACTCATCACGGCTTGTCACTCGCGGTCACGCGCTCCCCCGGCCCGTCCACCTCTGCCACTGCCCCACCACTGCCCAAGAGAGTCCACACCGGACACGGGGTCCACCCCTCCTGCTGATCACCCGCCCTCGCAAACGAAGGCGGGCCCGGACACGACGCTACGAACGTCGGCCGGGCCCTTGATCAGCCCCCGTGGAGGACTGACCCGTGAGCACTATCCCCGACGCCGGCGCGTACGCCGGCCTCAACCCGCCGCCCTGCCCCGAGTGGTGCGGCGCGCCGTCCGACCACGACCTGCCCGTGCTCGCCGCGGCCGGGCAGACGTTCCGCCGGGAGCACGTGCGTGTCGTGCTCGACGACCCGGACCTGGCCTACATCGCGGTCCTGCGCAACGACACCGTGATCTACCCGGACGGGCCCGTGCTGCCCGACGAGGTCCTGGTCCACGTCGAGGACGTCCCGGCCGTGATGAACGGGGCCCGGGTCCACGACGTCGTCTACTCCCTGGCCTTCGCCGAGCTCATGGCCCAGGCGATCCACCGGGCCCCGGACGCCGCGGCGCCGATGGCGCTCGCGGGGTGGCCGGCCACCGCCGAGACCGACATCGTGCTCGCCGACGCGCGCGCCCTGATCGTCGAGCACGTGCACGGCCCAGGTGTCGACGCCGTCGTGGCCCGGATCGATGCCGAGCGGGCCCGTCTGGCGGGTGGTCGGTGATGAGCCACCCTCGCCGCGCCGAGCCGATGCTGGCGCCGACCTATCTCGACGACGTCACCTCCGGCCCGCACCTGGTCGATGCCCGGGTGCGGCTGTCCAACGCCGAGGTGATCGAGCGGTTCCTGGGGTTCCACCGTGACCGGTGGCGCCCGAACACCTTGCGCCTGCGCCGGGTGCAGCTCACCGCCTACGCCCGCCGCATGGAGCCGGTCCCGATCGCCGAGGCCAGCGAGCTGGAGGTGCTGCGCTACTACGACGGTCTGGCGCATCTGTCGCCGGAGGGTCGCAACTCGCAGGCGTCGATGCTGCGCAGCTTCTACCGGTGGTGCCAGTCGATGTCGCGCCCGCAGGTGCGTACCGACGACCCGACCGTGCTGCTGTCGCGCCCGAAGGTCCCGCGGACCCTGCCGCGCCCGGTGCTGCAGCGCGACTACCAGCTCGCGCTGGCGTGCGCGACGAACCGGCCCGAGCTGTACGCGTGGCTGGCGCTGATGGGCTGCGGGGGCCTGCGCTGCTGCGAGGTGGCGTGGCTGCGCACCCTCGACGTCGAGGAGCGCCGTGACGGCACAGGGCTGCTGCACGTGACCGGGAAGGGCGGGCACCAGCGGATCGTCCCGGTCGGGTCGGACCTGATGATCGTGCTCGGCGGGTTCCTGCGGGGCCCGCGGGGGCCGCTGTTCCCGCGCCCACTCGACGGCGGGCATCACTCCCCGGACCGGGTGTCGCAGCTGATCAACCGGTTCCTGGCCGAGATCGGGGTGCGGGCGACCGCGCACCAGCTGCGTCACCGGTTCGGCACCAGCTATCACGAGATCGACGCCGACGTGTTCCGGCAGGCCGACGTGATGGGGCATGCCTCGGTGGACATGACCCGCAAGTACACGGCGGTGTCGGGGACCGAGGTGTCGCGCCACATCGAGCGCCTGACCCGGGCGCAGCTCGGCGAGTCGATCGGCCGCGTCGGGGCAGGGCCGGACAGCCCGGCCCGCCGTGGTGGTGGTCGGTGATGGCCCGGTGGGAGCGGCCCCTGCGCCTCGGCGAGGCCGCGGCTGGTCTTCGCGCGCTCGCCGACGCGCTGGACGCCGGCCAGGGGCCGCGGCCCGGGCAGGGACTGCGGCGGGTCGAGGGCATCCCGGTCGTCCCGCCGGCGGTGCACGACGCGCTGTGCGGGTGGCGGGTCGCTACCCCGCAGGACACCGTGCCGCAGGTCCTCGGCTGCGCCGGGTGCGGGCTCGGCGTGCTGGCCGACGAGACTGGGAGCGAGGACACCCAGACTGGGCGGACCGGTACTGGACCGGGTGAGCGGCGCGACGGACCGGCGGGTGGATCGGGCGGCTTCCGGGAGACCGGGTCCGGACCGGACCGGTCCGGGTGTCTGCCGGACTGCCGGACCGCGCCCGGTCCGGACCACCTGTGCATCGCCCGGGCGGGCGTGGTCGCCCACCGCGACGTGTGCGGGCGGGACCGGCGGGTGGCCGTCGAGGTGGACCGGTACGGACCGGACCGCAACGTGCTGGTCGTGGACCTGGACGAGGCGGGCGGCTGGCGGGATGACCCGGTCGTCCTCCCGCTGGAGCGGGTGGGCGAGCTGGTCGAAGCCCTGGCCGCCGCGGTCGTCAGGGGCGCCCGGTGAGCGCCCGGCGGACCGGCGCGGACCGGGTGGCCGGGTGGGTGGACCGGGAGCAGACCGGGCGGCCGGTCCGGCGGGTGATCAAGGGGCGGGAGTGCCTGCCCGGGTGCCTCGTCGACGACGCCCCGGTCGAGCACGTCTGCCGGACCGCGGTCGGGTCGGTGCCCGAGCAGCCGGACCGGTCCGGGGAGCCGCGCCGCTTCCGGGTCGAGGTGTCCCGCCGCTACCGGCTCGCCCGGTGACCGGCGCTCTGGCCGCCGCGGTCCTCACGGCCGCGGCGGCCGGCGCCCTGGGCGGGTGGGCCGTCACGGAGTGGTCGTGGCGGCGCCGGGTCCGCCGCGAGGCCCGCCGACGGTTCCGGCGCGACCGGTGAGGCGCGACCGGCCGCGGGAGCCACGACGGGTGTGGCGGCAGCGGGTCCGCAACCTGCTCGACCAGGAGGTGATGATCGTGATGCAGGTGCAGGCCGCGACCGGGGACCTCACGTTCGCGGTCGCCGGCGGCCCGCCGGTGAAGGTGAGCCCCGAGGAGGCCCACACCCTGCGGGAGCTGCTGGCCGCCGCCGCGGCCCAGGCCATCACCGACCGCGGTACCTGGTGACCTGACCGACGACCGCAGCCCGCACCGCCCGGGGTGCGACCTGGGGAACGCCCCGACCGCGTGACCACCTGCGTCACGGTCAGGTCGGGGCGTTCCTGCTGTCGGGGCACCTGACCGAGCACCTGACCCGCCGGTCAGGACGGGGTCAGGTAGGTCAGGCCACCCGTCACCGGCTCCCGGGGAGGTCGACCAGGGGAAACGGCATCGAGCACCCGACTGGACGCGTCACCTACCCGAGCGGGTTCCGGCAGGTCAGCCGGTAGGTGGGCGGGTAGGTGGGTGGTAGCTCGTCGGCTACCCGCCCCGATAGGTCTATCGACGGCGCTAGCGACCGGATCCGCTGTCCGACCTGGTCTCTATCGGCTATCGAGTCCTACGACTCCCCGGGGCTCAGACGGTCCGTGTGGGAGTCCCGCGCGCCGCCGCGGGTCGATGGATAGGTCGCTCCCGGCCGGGTGCACAGGCCCGCACAGCGCCTCCCGTAGCGGCCGTCAGCGCACGTCCGGCGGGGCGGCGGGGTGGTGGGACCCGCCGCGGGAGAACTCCCGTCCTCCCGTCGGACTCCCACCGGCTCCGGACGGGGGTCCCTGGGCATGGGACCGCCCGCCGCCGGAGGTTCCCGGGGCGGGCGGTCGTAGCTCGAGGTGCCGGTGACGGCGGCGGGTCAGCCGTCGTGGAGGGGGCAGGGGCAGCGGGTCGGGTCCCACGCCACGGGTCCGCCGCGGCGGTGCACGACGGCCAGGCGCAGCGCGGCGATCGGGCCGACGCCGGCCGCGGCGGCGAGGGCCAGGGCGCGCTTGTGCGTGCCGGGGGCGGGGTCGTCGAGGGCCGACCAGAACGCGGCCGGGAGTCCGGCCGGGCCGGGCCCGGCGGTGCGGCGCCTCACCGGGCACCGGCCCGGTGGGTGGGGCAGGGGCAGTCCATCTCGGTCGGGTTGTGGTGCGCGCGCAGCGCGGTGATCATCGCGGCCATGTCGACCCCGGCGGCACCGGCGAGGTCGAGCATGGCGCGGGTGTGGGCACCGCGGCGCTCACGCCGGTCGGGGTCGTGCCAGTCGCGGGGCCGCATCGGCGGGGGCGGGTCATCGACCAGCCGCCAGAACTCGACGGGCAACTCCCCGGGCACGACCGGGACCGAGGCGGCGCCGGTGCGGGCCGCGCGCGGCGGCGGGGCGGCGGGGGTGTCGGTGCGACGGCGCATCAGGACACCGCCCGGGGGCCGTAGGCGCCGCGGACCGCGCGCCGCTGGGGCCGGCGGTCGGCGCCGGACTCCTCCTCCTCGGGCAGGCGCAGCGCGGCGCGCAGCCGGGCGAGGGCCTGGCGCTGCTGGCGGGCCTCGATCACGGCGGGGTGGACCTTCGGGCCGGACTCCCCGCCGCTGATGGTGACGCCCTCCTCGCGGACGGTCTGGTCGAGCACGGTCAGGACGTCGACGGTGCGGACCATCTCGACCAGCAGGGCCAGCTCGTGCTCCTCCAGCTCGTAGCGGTCCAGGATCGATGTCCACAGGCGCTTCCCGGCGGCGCGGGTGCCCGCCGGTGGGCGCGGGATGCGGGGTGGGGCGGGCATGGTCGGGGTCCCTTCTGCGGGCGCTGGGGCCCGTTGATTTCAGGTCGCGGGGAGATAATTTGCGGGCCAGTGCGGGGTCGCCCGCAAAGTTCCTGGATTTTCCCAGGTCAGAGGCATGATCGACGTTCAGGCGCTGCGTTTGCCCTGGTCAGGGCGTCGCGGCCGGTCGGGGCGGTGATGATCGTCTGTCGGCACGTGATCACCACTGCTTGAGCCGTGGTCGCGGTGGTGTGGGGCGTCGTGCCCGGCCGCGGAGCTGGTTGCCCAGGGTCGCGCCGGCCGAGCGGTTGCAGCGCCTGTGACAGAGCGCGTCGGGCAGGTCACCGCCGAGGACTCGGGCCTGTGCGTGGTGGTCGGCGTCGAGGCCGCGCATGTCGTTGCGCCCGACGTCAAGCTGCCACCGGTACATCGGACCACCGCACCGGCAACACGCGTCACCGTCGACCAGCTCCGCCTTGAGCCGACGGGCCACGGCCTTGTGTCGGTGGTCGTAGCCGCGCTCGCTGGTCGTGCCACGCCTGGGCATCCGGCCCTCCCTCGTGCTGGTGTCGTGCGTCGTGCTGGTGGTGGGGTGTCCGGCCCGGACCCCGGTGGAGATCCGGGGTCCGGGCCGGACTGGTGCGGCGCTGGACCATCCGCACGCGGTGGTGCTGGCCGATCACCTCTCGGCCGGGTGCGGTGCGTCCATACCTCCGGCGGTCACGCCCTGCTGCACCCAGTGGGCAGCGGGCCCGGCGGGCTTCACGCCGCGGTCCTGGCCGGGCTCGGCGGGGGGTGGGGTGCTGGGGTCACCCGACGCCCGGGCAGACGCCCGGGGCGCCATTCAGACGGGTGTGCGCCCATCGCTCCGGCTGTCGTGGGCCCGTCATGCAGCGGGCCCACCCGGCGACGTTGACGCCCCTACCGCCCCTCCGAGGGCCAGGACAGTCCAGAGCCGGTCAGGCCGGGATGTCGGGGGTTCCGACCCCGGGGAACCAGGAGTCGTCGGTCTCGGCGCGCTCAGGCGCGGCCGGTGCCGGGGTGGTGGCGTGGCCTGCAGCGGCGGCGCGGACGTCGCCGGTGGTGATGCGTCCGCCGGTGCCGGTGCCGGTCACCGTGTCCAGGTCGACGCCGAGCTCGGCCGCGACGCGCGAGACCAGCGGCGTGACGAACGGGGTGTGAGTGCTCATGGGTGGGAGTCCTCTCCGGGGGTGGGTGGGGTCAGTGCTGCGGTCGGGGTGGCGGGGTCTGGTCGAACCAGCCGTCCCCGGTCTCGGTGGTGTCGTGGGCCTGGCCGTGGCCGACCTCGGCGAGCGGGACGGCGCGCTCGTTCGGCAGGGCTGACAGCGCCGCGGCGGTGGTGTCGAAGTCCGCGGCCAGCGCCCGCAGGTAGCCCTCGCGCTGGGCGGGAGCGACGGCGCCACGACCGATCGCGGCGTCGATGACCGAGGCGCGGGCGCGCTGGTCGCGCTGGGCGGCGATCTCGGCGGGTAGGCCGGCCTCGGTGCGCAGCCGCTCGAACTCGGTCCGGGGCACCGCGACCACCCCGTCGGGCAGGGCCGCGGTCAGCGCGGCGGCGTGCTCGGCGTCGGCGTCGTCCATCGTCGCGGTGAACGCAGCGAACACCTCGTCGGGCGTCGCGCCGTCGGGCAGGCCGAGAGCGTCCCGGATCCCCGACGGCTGCACCTCACCCGTGGGCGGCGCCTCCCCCGGCTCGGGTGCGGGGGCCGGTGGTCGAGGGCCGGGAGCCGGGTCGGTCTCGGTGGGGCGGTGACGGTCGGCGATGTCCGCGGCGAACCCGGCCAGCCCTCGTCGCTGCGGGCGCGGCCCGGTCACCGGGAGCCACCCGTGGTCGCGACCGCCGCGCCGGTGTCGGCGTCGTCTTTGGTGGTGTCGGCGGGGCCGGTGCCGATCGCGTGGCGGGCGGCGCGGCGGCGGTCCTCCTGCTCAATCGAGCGGGCCTCGCTGGCGTCGACGATCTCGCGCTGCACCACCGTCGCGGTCCCGGAGCGCCGGTGCCCGAGCCGCCCCACCCGCACGTCGGGGTCCACCTCGGCCGGGGCGCGGTCGGCGAGCTGCAGCAGGCGCGGCGGCCCGTCGGCGGCGGCGGCGAGCCACACCGCGCGGCCGCGGCGGGCCCGCTCGTCGGTGCCCAGCGGGACGCCGGCGACCAGGGCCAGGCGGTGCCACAGGTCCTCGGTCCGGTCGAGGACCTCCACGGCCGGGCCGATCGCGCGCCAGTGCGTGACGAGGGTGTCGTCGTCGACGACGTCCTCGGCGCTCATCCCGGGGTGCACACCGGCCGTCGTGGCCTCGCTCATGACGCGGGCGGCGGGATCGAACTGCGGGCGCAGCGCGGCCACCAGGGCGTCGAAGTCATCGAACAGGGCGGCTGCGGCGCGGTCGAGGAGCTGCCCGGCGACCGCGGCGGCGATCCGGCCGGTCTGCACCGACGACGCCCGCGCCTCGGCGGTGATCCAGTCGGCGACCTCGGCGCCGTCGACCCCGGTCAGGTCCCGCTCGGCGAGCAGGTCCACCGCCGGGGTCGGCTGCGTCAGCGCGGAGGCGATCTCGTCGTCGAGGGCCAGCGCGCGCAGCGTCGCCGCGGGCGGGGTGACCCCGGCGACCAGGAGCCGGTCGACGACGTCGCGGACCAGGTGGGCGCCGTGCACCAGCACGGGCCCGGAGTCCGGGCCGCCGACGGGGCCGTTGGTGATCTCGGCGACCACCGCCGGGAGCGGGACCCGGGCGGGGGCCGGCGTCGGGGCGGTCGTGGGCAGGGTGGTGGTCATCTGGTGGGTCCTCCGGTGAGGGGCGGTACGGGGTCGGTGATGAACAGCGCCGCCGTCGGGCAGCGAGGGGCGTGGACGATCTCGATCGCGAGTCCGTGCGGGCCGGCGCGGACCGAGATCGCCCGCGGGACACAGGTCGGACACACCCACCCGGCCCGGCCGATCAGCGCGTCGGCCAACGCGTCCGCGGTGAACGGCTGGTCGGGGTCGGGGATGGTCACGTAGATCTCCTCCCTCCTCGGATCGGACGGTCCGGGCGGCGGGCCCGAGCCGCGGCCAACTCCTCCGCCGTCGGCGGCCGAGGACGCTCACCCGCCAACCACGGCCGGCACACCGGGCACGCCCGCGGCCGGTCCGCACCGGGCGGAGTCGTCCAGCCGGTGCACGACCGCGGGTGCGGCCGTGGGACCGGGCCGCGGACGTGCTCGGCGCGGTCGTCGTCCTCGCCGTCGACCGCGTGCTGGGGGGCCATCACCGGACACCGCCGACCGGGAGACCGGAGCCGCGCCACGTGTCGCGGGGCCGGGAGCTGTCCACTTCGGGGGTCGGACCGTCCCGACCGTCCCCACCGTTCCGGTTCGGGTGTCGGTGCAGGTCAGAGCGGCCTTTCGCTCGGGACGGTTGCAGGTCGGCATCGTCCCGAACCGTCCCGGCCGGGTCGTCAACCGTCCCGGCGTCGTCGAGTAGGTCGGCCTGCCCGGTTCGCGAACCGTCCCGGCGCTCTCCCTGGTCAGCGGTGGCGTCGGGACGGTCGGGACCGTTGGGACCGTCATTCGCACCTGCTGGACTCTTCAGCGTGACGATCCGATCCCGGTTGCCGCCGGGCTTCCGGTCGTGCGTGATCTCCCACCCCAGCTCACGCAGGGCCGGCGTGACGCGCTTGAGGGCGCCTGACGCACCGCGCGGAGTCCGCGGCCAGCCGCGCGGCGGCTTGTCGTCGAGCACCGCGTTCAGCTTCGACAACAACTCGGCGGCGGTGACCTCCGTGACGCTGCCGAGCGTGCGCAGCGCAGTAGCGAACGGGTCGGACTCGACGACCGACTCGGCGATGTCGCGGGCGGACTCGGTGTAGGTCGTCGCCGTGGTCCAGCCCTTGACCGCGTCGACAGCGACCAGGACCCGGGTGAAGTCGGCCATGCGGCCCAGCTCGGCCGGGTGCACGTCGGGCAGGACGTCCAGGACCTCGGCGAGCAGGTCGAGCAGACCGCCGAGCAGCCCAGGCGCCGCGGCGGCGAACTCCTCCGCGACGCCGGCGTCGGTACGGCGCTTGCCGGGATTGATGCGCTGCAGCTCGATCGGCAGCAGTCGCTCGCCGAGGTCCCCGCGGAGAGCGCCCGCGTCGATGCTGGTCAGCGCGATGACCCGGCGGAACTCCATGACGTGGATGTCGCCGTCGCTGTAGAGCGCGCGGGTCGTGAGCGCGTCCCCGGTCACCGCCCGGCACAGCGCGTCAGACAACCAGTCCGGGACGCTCGACAGGTTGTCGAGCGCCACCAGCCACGACCCCGACGCCGTCACCGCCCACACCCCGAGGTCTCGGGGCGCGGTGCGGGTCGGCGCCGGCGACGGGTCGATCAGCATCGAGAGCAGCCGCATCAGCGTGGTCTTGGCCGTCCCCTGCTCACCGAACACCGCGAGGATCGGGTGCGGGATCTCCGGGATCAGCGCGGACACCAGCCACGCGATCAGCAGGCGCACCGTCGAACGGTCGGCGTTGACCAGCTCGGCCAGCCCCTCGACGTCGAACCCGCGACGGGGTACGGGCAGCTCTCCGGTCAGGGCGGTCCGTCGGAACAGCACCGGGGAGCGCTGGCCCGCGTTCGGGTAGGTCCAGCCGCCGGGCCGCACGACGATGTGTCGCCCGTCCGGGTCGCCCCTGTCGATCACGATCGTGTCGCCGTGCCGGGCCAGACGCAGCGCGACCCGCTCACGCGGCTGGGCCGCTGCCTCCCCCTCGAGCACGGCGAGCGCGTCGGCCAGAGCCGCGCCGGACGGGACCGCCTTGCGGGTCTCGTAGTAGTCGCGGGCCAGGCGCTGGCGGACGCCGTCTCGGCCGCGCAACGGCAGCACCACGTTCGGACTCTTCGCCCCGGCTGCGACCGCGTACGGGGTGCCCTCCTCGCCCTGCAGGAACCGGTAGTGGCGCTTCGCCCGCCTGACCAGCTCTGTGCTCACCGTCGGCTGCGGCGTCGTCGCCTTCTTCTCGCCCCCGCCGGTATGCGTCGCACCCGGCTCGGCCGGAGTGCTGTTCGGGTCGGTCACGCGACCACCGCCCGGGCATCCGGCGGTCCGGCCGGGCCGTAGCGGGCCCAGGTCTGGGGATCACCGGTCGGCGGCCACCGGCGCCGCATCAGCTCCTCGTGGGGCAGGTTCTGCGACGTCCACCCCGGAGGCAGACTGGCGGCGATCTCGCGGCCGGCCTGGGCCAGCTCCTCGGACCGGTACCAGCGCAGCCACGCCAGATCCAGGCCGGCCGTGACCGCGGCGATGTACTCGCCCGACACGCGGCAGCCGGCGATCGCGACGGCCAACTGCACGGGCGTCAGCGCCGCACGCAGGCGTTCGACCAGTTGGTGCGGACGCAGGTCCCCGCTACCGTGGTCGTGCGGGTGCGGCTTGGCGGCGGCGTCTGCGTTCCGAGCGGGGCCGACCGGGTGCAAGCCGGCGGCCCCGCTGTCGTTCCGGGGCCGGTTCACGCCGCACCGCCGCTGACGGTCTGCTCGTCGAGCCACTTGCGCATGGCGGACCGCGAGTAGCGGATCGAGCGACCGACCCGGATGTACGGCGGCCCCTCACGGCGGGAGCGCATGTTGCGCAACGTCCCCGGGTTCAGGCCGAGCAGCTCCGCCGTCTCCTGCTCGCGCATCAGATCGCCAATCCGATCGTCCAGCGTGACGGGCTTCTGGGATCTCATATCGCGTTTCTCCTGTCGGATAGCGATCTGATCTAGCAGTGACGCAGCATGCCGCAGAGTGTTCCTAGGTTGCAAGTGGTGCTGTACGGTGCGATCTCATGTCCCAACTGCCGTCGCGCTGGCCAGGCAGCTTGATCGAGGTCATCGCCGCCGAGATCCGCCGCGTCCGGCAGGCGCGCAAGCTGTCGATTCAGCAGCTCAGCGACCGTCTGGCCGCAGTGGGCGTCGCGATCGCACGGCCCGTGCTGTCCAACCTGGAAACCGGACGCCGGCCGACCATCTCCGTAGGAGAGCTGTTCGCCATCGCTTCGGTGCTGGAGGTCCCGCCGTTGAGCCTGCTGTTCCCACCGGGCCGGACCGATCGGATCGAGGTCATGCCTGGAGTACTGGCCGAGCCAGGGGAGGCACTGACCTGGTTCGAGGGGCGGCTCTTCGACGATGACCCGCTGCACGCGTTGGGTGAGCAGAGCACGCAGACGTACCTCGAGGCGGGAGACGACGTAGAACGGCTCCGCAGGCATCAGCTGCTGGTTCAGCGCTGGGCGACGAACGTCCGGCAGGCAACCCTGCTAGGCAAGCTTCAGCAGGCCAGGGAGTCCGCAGAACGCGCGGGCCTGGACGACATCCCCGGGGCCGCCGAAAGCGTTGACATGATCAAACAGTTCCGCGCGACGCACGACGCGGGAGCTGAGTCCGATGTCGAGTTGCTGCGGTCTCACCGCAAGGAGATGACCGAACGCGGCCTGCCCCTGCCGGAGCTTCCTGCGGAGCTGCGGGTCCGGGTCGAGGGAATCTGATGGGGCACATCCGGGACCGCTGGCGCGACCCCGCCCGACGCGGCAAGGGCAAGCGCTGGCAGGTCAAGTACCAGGTGGACGGCCGGGAGCGTGACGGCGGCGCGTACGACACGAAGGTCATCGCGCAGCGCAAGCTCGTCGAGCTCGAGTCCGCGGTCAACCGCGGCGCATGGGTCGACCCGACCGACGACACCACCGTGACCGAGCTGGTCCGCGCCTACGTCGCCACCCGCCGGCACAAGCGCCGCACCGCCGAGCGAGTCGAGTCCGACATCGTGAACCACATCGAGGCGACCGCGATCGGGTCGCGGCGGGTCGCCGCGCTCAAGCCGTCCGAGGTGCAGGGGTGGGTGACCGACCGCTCGGCCGTCCTCGCACCCCGCACCGTGCGGAACCTGGCCGGCCTCCTGCGGTCAGCGCTGAACGCCGCGGTCCTGGACCGGGTCATCCCGGCGTCGCCGTTCGTCAAGGTCGCCCTGCCCCGGGTCGAGCGGGAACGCATCGTGCCGCTGACCGTCGACCAGGTCGCCGCGCTGCACGACGAGATCGGGCCGCGGTACCGGGCGATGGTGGCCGCACAGGCCGGCCTCGGGCTGCGCATCGGGGAACTGCTGGCACTGCGGGTGCAGGACGTTGACTTCCTCCGGCGCACCGTGCGGATCGAGCACCAGATCGAGCGGGACACCCGGGAGCGGGTCGAGCCGAAGACGCCGCGGTCCCGCCGGACCCTGCCGCTGCCGGACATGGTGGCCCGCGCGCTCGCCGAGCACCTGCGTGCGTTCGACCCGGCCGCCGACGGGCTGCTGTTCCACACCTCTTCCGGGCTGCCGATCGATCACGACTGGTACGCCAACAAGGTGTTCGCCCGGACCGTGACCCGGGTGCGGGAGCGGATCGAGCGCGAGACCGTCGAGGCGCGCCGCACCGGTGAGGATGCCCCGGCCGCGCTGCCGAGCCACGTCACCACGCACGACCTGCGGCACCACTACGCGTCGCTGCTGCTGGCGTCGGGCTCCGGCCCGGTCGCCGTCGCCGAGCTGCTCGGTCACGAGAACGCGACGCTGGTTCTGACGACCTACGGGCACCTGATGCCGGGGTCGGAGGAGGTCGCACGGAAGGCGATCGACGCGGCGTGGACGACGTCCCGGGGGGCTGCTGCGCAGGCTCCCGCTGCCCCAGCACTGCCCGGTGGATCATGAGCGCCATGTCTGCCCTGGTGAGGGCGCTGTTCCTGCTGAGGTACTGCTGTTCGACGGCAACGCCTGAGCACTCCGCACGTCCGCCGACGGCGTCCCACCCGCGGGTGGGGCGCCGTCGGTCGTTCCGCCTCAGCCCTCGGTCGTGGCGAGCCGCGCCAGGCCCGGCGCCCCGGCCCGCCCGGTGGCGTCCTGCAGCCGCCGCAGCACGTCGTCGAACAGGGCGGCGTCGGAACCCAGCAGGTCCCGGTAGCGGTCCAGCACCCCGGCCGCCGCGGCGTCCCACTCCGCGAGTGCCGCGCGGCCCCGCCCGGTGGCGACGACGAGCACCCGGCGCCGGTCGACGACGTCGGGCCTGCGGTGCACGAGGTTCGCCGCGGTCATCCGGTCCACGAGCTTCGTCGCCCGCGGCGCCAGCAGCAGCGCGTGCTCGGCGACCGCGCTCATCGTGCAGCCGCCGCGCGAGGCGAGCAGGCCGAGCACCCGCCACTGGTCGACGTCGGACCCGCAGCCGCGCAGGGCGTCGTCGAGCTCCTGGTCCAGCGTCCGGCCCACCGCGCAGAGCAGGCGCAGCGACTCGTCCCCGGACGGCCGCACGTGCTCCGCGGGCTCCGACATGAGCGCATCGTAACCGGACGTTTTCCGACGAGGCGCTAGGTGGGCGACGCCACGATGGATAGCGTCACCTGCATGACTCCGTTCCCGGACCCCGGGCGCGCGACGGCGGTGCCGGCGCGCGGGAGCGAGGTGCTGAACGTGGCGCTGGTCGTCCCGCTGCAGGGTCCGGCGGGCATCTTCGGCCCGTCCTGCGAGACCTGCGCGACGCTGGCCGCCGAGGAGGTCAACGCCGCGGGCGGGGTGCTCGGCCGGGAGCTGAACCTGGTGCCGGTCGACGGCGGCGCGCCACCCGCCGTCGTCGCCGCGGAGCTCGACGCGCTGGTCAGTGCCGGCGCCGTGGACGCGGTCACCGGCTGGCACATCTCGGCGGTCCGCGAGGCCGTCGCGCCCCGGATCCGCGGGCGGGTGCCCTACGCCTACACCGCCCTGTACGAGGGCGGCGAGCAGCGACCGGGGCTGTTCCTGACCGGGGAGACCCCGGACCTGCAGCTGGGCCCGTCGCTGAGCTGGTTCGCCGAGGCCGCCGGGGTGCGCCGCTGGACGATCGTCGGCGACGACTACGTGTGGCCGCGCCGGTCCGCGCAGGTCGCGGCCGAGCACCTGCGCCGGATTGGCGGGACGGTCTGCGACGAGATGTACGTCCCGCTGGGCACCGAGGACTTCGCGCGCGTGCTGCGCCGGGTCGAGGCGAGCGGCTGCGACGCCGTCCTGATGCTGCTGATCGGCAACGACGCCGTCGAGTTCAACCGGGCGTTCTGCGCCCTCGGGCTGGACCGGGAGATCCTGCGGTTCAGCTCGCTGATCGAGGAGAACGTGCTGCTCGCCTCGGGGCCGGAGAACACCCGCGGCCTGCTCACCTCGGCCGGCTACTTCGAGGACCTGGCGACCGCGTCGGGGCTGGACTTCGCGGCCGCGCACGCCCACCGCTTCGGCCCGGACGCGCCGGTGCTCAACAGCCTCGGCGAGTCCTGCTACGAGGGCGTCCGGCTGCTGACCGAGCTCATGCGCCGGGCCGGGTCGCCGGAGGTCCCGGCGATGACCGCGGTGGCCGAGGGGCTGGCCTACGAGAGCCCGCGCGGGACCGTCGAGGTGCACGGGCGGCACCTGCGCCAGCAGGTGTTCCTCGCCGTCGCCGACGGGGTGGCCTGGGACGTCGTCCAGCAACTCTGACGGGTGCGTTGACACCCCGGCCCGTCGGTCGTACTTTCCCAGGAAAATATTTCCTCGGATGCATGTCGGGTCGCCCGGCGTGCCGGGAGGTACGACCGTGGCGCTCTACGTCTACCGGTGCGGGGCCGACGGCCCCGTCGAGGAACGGCACCCGATCGGCAGCGCCCCCGCGACGGCGCGCTGCCCCACCTGCGGGGAGCAGTCCCCGCGCGTCATCACCGCACCGATGCTCGGCCTCGCCGACCGCGGCCGGATGGCCCTGATCGACCGCACCACGGCCACCGCCCACGAACCGCAGGTCGTCTCCGCCCCACCGCCGCGCCCGCTGCGCCCCGGCGGGCCGCCGCTGCACCCCGCCACCCGCGGTCTGCCGCGGCCCTGACCGCGTCGCACCGCCCCGCGCCGACCGCTGCACCCCGTCCGCCCCGCCCGCGTCCGCACCGACCCCGGGAGTGTCCGATGCCCAGGAACGTCTTCCCCCTCGACAGCACCAAGACCTTCACCGACCAGCAGCTGACCGGCCACAACCGGTGGCACCCCGACATCCCGGCGCAGGTGCACGTCAAGCCCGGGGACACGTTCCGGGTCGACTGCCGCGAGTGGTTCGACGGCGCCATCCACAACGACGACTCCGCCGACGACATCCTGAACGCACCGCTCGCCGGGGTGCACGTGCTGTCCGGGCCGATCGCCGTCGAAGGGGCGCAGCCGGGTGACCTGCTGATCGTCGACATCCTCGACGTCGGGCCGATCCCGCAGGAGGACTCCGGGCCGCTAGCCGGGCAGGGCTGGGGCTACACCGGGGTGTTCGCCACCCGCAACGGCGGCGGCTTCCTCACCGAACAGTTCCCCGACGCCTACAAGGTCATCTGGGACTTCCGGGGCGGGACGGCCACCTCCCGGCACGTCCCGGGGGTGTCGTTCACCGGGATCGTCCACCCCGGGCTGATGGGGACGGCGCCGTCGCCCGAGCTGCTCGGCCGCTGGAACGCCCGCGAGCAGGCGCTGATCGACACCGACCCGGAGCGGGTGCCGCCGCTGGCCCTGCCGCCGAACCCGGACTCGGCGATCCTCGGCTCGCTGACCGGCGCCGACTTCGACCGGGCCGCCGCGGAGGCCGCGCGCACCGCACCGCCCCGGGAGAACGGCGGCAACCAGGACATCAAGAACCTCACCAAGGGCAGCCGGGTCTTCTATCCGGTGTTCGTCGACGGCGCGAACCTGTCGATGGGCGACCTGCACTTCTCCCAGGGCGACGGCGAGATCACCTTCTGCGGCGCGATCGAGATGGGCGGCTTCATCGACCTGCACGTCGACGTCATCAAGGGCGGCATGGCGACCTACGGCGTCTCCGAGAACGCGATCTTCGTACCGGGCAACACCGACCCGCAGTACAGCGAGTGGATCGCGTTCTCCGGCACCTCGGTCACCCTCGACGGCGAGCAGCGCTACCTCGACTCGCACCTGTCGTACCAGCGGGCCTGCCTGCACGCGATCGACTACCTGACGAACTTCGGCTACTCCCCGATCCAGGCCTACATGATCCTCGGGGCCGCGCCGATCGAGGGCAGGCTGTCCGGTGTGGTCGACATCCCGAACTCGTGCTCGACGGTCTACCTGCCGACCGGGATCTTCGACTTCGACGTCAAGCCGGGCAAGAACGGCCCGCACCGCATCGACCCGGGCCAGGGAGTCCCGCACTCGGCGGCCTGACCAGCGGGGTCCGTGGCCGTCCCGGGGGGCTGGCCCCGGGACGGCCACCGGCCTGGCGTACTCTTCTCGGCATCTCCGCGGCGAGGGCGGGTGCACTCTTGACCCGCCGTGATCGACGTGGGCCGATCCCGGTCGGCTCCTCGCCGCGCGCGCCTTCCACCGCAGACAGTTCGAGGAGCAGTTCCCGTGGCCCAGACCCGCATTCCCGCCGAGACCCGGACCGAGTTCGGCAAGGGCGCCGCCCGCCGCACCCGTCGCGCCGGCAAGATCCCCGCCGTCCTCTACGGCCACGGGACCGACCCCGTCCACCTGTCGCTGCCGTCGCTGCAGTTCGCCGCGGTCGTCCGCGAGCAGGGCCGCAACGCCGTGCTGGAGCTCGACGTCGACGGCAGCAGCCCGCAGCTCGCGCTGACCAAGACCGTGGTCGTGCACCCGCTGCGCCCCTACATCGAGCACGTCGACCTGCTCGTCATCAAGCGTGGCGAGAAGGTCGAGGTCGAGCTCGACGTCGTCGTCACCGGCGAGGCCGTCCCCGGCTCGCTGGTCACCCAGGACCTCAACACCGTCCTGGTCGAGGCCGACGTGCTGAACATCCCGGAGAACATCGAGATCTCCGTGGAGGACGCCGAGATCGGCACCCAGTACTTCGCCAAGGACCTGAAGCTCCCCGGTGGCGTCGAGCTGCGCACCGACGAGGAGTACCTCGTCGTGCAGGTCGTCCCGGCCCCGACCGAGGAGGACCTCGAGGCCGAGATCGACACCGAGGGCGCCGGTGTGGTCGAGGAGCCGTCCGACGAGGAGCAGGCCACCGACGCCGAGGCCGAGGGCGACTCCGCCGAGGGTTCCGCGGACTCCGAGGGCGACTCCGAGTCCTCCGACAAGTGAGCCCCGTGCCGGGGCCGGCCCTCGTCGTCGGACTCGGGAACCCGGGGCCGGACTACGAGGGCACCCGGCACAACGTCGGTACCCGCGTCGCCGCACTGCTGGCGACGCGGGCCGGCGCCGGCCGGTTCTCCGCGCACAAGCGGTCGAACTCCGACATCGCGCAGGGCCGGCTCGCCGGTCGCCCGGTGACCGTGGCCGTCCCCCGGACGTACATGAACCTCTCGGGCGGCCCGGTCGCCGGGCTCGTGCAGTACTTCTCGATCCCGCCGACCGAGGTGATCGTCGTCCACGACGAGCTGGACCTCGACTTCGGCGTGATCCGTCTCAAGCGCGGTGGTGGCGAGGGCGGGCACAACGGCCTGCGCTCGATCAGCAAGGCGCTCGGGACGAAGGACTACCTGCGCGTGCGGTTCGGCATCGGCCGGCCGCCGGGTCGTCAGGATCCGGCGGACTACGTGCTCAAGCGGTTCTCCGGCGTGGAGAACAAGGAGCTGGACCTCGGTCTGGACCTCGCCGCGGACGCCGCCGAGGCCCTGTTGTCCGAGGGCCTGGAGCCGGCGCAGAACCGGTTCCACCCGCTGTCGGGCTGAGCCCCGTCCTCCACGGGAGCCCCGGTCCCTCCGCAGGGACCGGGGCTCCCGTGCGTCCGGGTCAGCGACGGGCGGTGAGCAGGTCCGCCGTCGCGGCGCGGCGCAGCTTCCCCGACGGCGTCTTCGGCAGGCTCCCCGGGGCCAGCACCGCGACCTCGGCCGGCCGCACCCCCACCGCGGAGACGACGCGGCGGATCACGTCGTCGCGGAGGGCACGCACCGCCTCGGGGCCGTCGGCCCCCTTCGCCTCGACGGCGACGGCGAACGACTCCCGGCGCCGCCCGTCACCTGCCGGGATCCGGACCGCGACGACGTTGCCCGCGCGCACGCCCTCGGCCGCACCGGCGGCCCGCTCGATGTCGGTCGGGTAGATGTTGCGCCCACCCATGATGATCACGTCCTTGGTGCGGCCGCACACCACGACGGCGCCGTCGGGGGTCAGGTAGCCCTCGTCACCGGTGTCGAACCAGCCGTCGCGGTCCTGGGTGGACACCGGGCCGTCGACGGTGAGGTAGCCGGGCGTCACGGCGTCGCCGCGCAGGTGCAGCACCCCGACCTCCCGGGGGCCCAGCACGCGGCTGCCGCTGCCGACGACCTTCACCTCGATCCCGGGCAGCGGCGGTCCGAGCTCGGGGAACTCCCGCACCGGACCGGTGCCCGCGGGCTCGGCGCGCCGGTGCGTCTCCAGGGACTCGGCGTCGACCCGGTCCACCGTCAGCCCGGTGTGGACGGGCGCGAAGGACACCCCGAGTGCGGTTTCCGCCATCCCGTAGGCACACAGGACCGACTCCGGTCGCAGCCCGAAGCGGGCACCGGCCTCGGTGAACGCCGCGACGGCCGCCGGGTCCACCGGCTCGGCGCCGTTGAGCGCCAGCCGCAGCGAGGAGAGGTCGAGCGCGCCGTCGTCGACCCGGGCGAGCTGGCGGGCCAGCACGGCGTAGGCGAAGTTCGGGGCCGCGGTGACGGTGCCGCCGTAGGACGAGATCAGCTCGGCCCACAGCCGCGGGCGGCCCAGGAAGTCCGCGGGGGTGACGGTGACCAGGTCCAGCCCGACCGTCATCGGGACGGTCAGGAACCCGACCATCCCCATGTCGTGGAACAGCGGCAGCCACGACACCATCCGGTCGGTCGCGAGGTCCAGAGCGGACGCGGTCACCATCGCCCCGATGTTGGCGTGCAGGTTCGCGTGGGTGATCCGGACCGCCTTCGGGGCGGCGGTCGAACCGCTCGTGAGCTGCAGCAGCGCGGTGTCGCCCTCGTCGGCGACGGCGGCGTCCGCGACGAACGCGGCGGGGTCGCCGGTCAGCGAGTCGAGCATCCGGAACGGGACGCCCCGCTCGGTCAGCACCGGCGCGAGCGCGTCGAAGGGCGGGCCGAGCAGCACCATCGCGGCGTCGACCATGCCCAGGGTGGTCACGGTGTCGGCGGCCCACTCGGCGAGGTCGGTGCGCGGGGTCGGCTGGTGCAGCATCGTCACGCTGCCGCCGCACAGCCACACCGCCTGCGCGGCGGGGGCGATCGCCGCGGGCTCGCCGGCCAGCACCCCGACGGCGCCGCCGAAGGGCAGGGCCGGGCCGCCGTCCTCGCCGGGGCGTCGCAGGGCGTCCGCGATCCCGCGGGCCGTCTCGTGCACCTCCGCCCAGGAACGCCGAACGGGATCGTGCGGCTCCCCCGTCGTCATCCCACGGGCGAGCCCGCCGGGAACGGTCGCGGACTCCAGCAACGTCGCCAGGAATCGGGACATGGGCCCGAATGTAGCGACGAACCGCCCGTGCGGGGCGGCACGATCGACGACCGGCCGTACGCGACGCGCCGCGGCGTAGCATCCGGGCGCATGGCCGAGCCGCACACCGCCCCCGCTCCCGCCGACCTCTCCGCCGCCGTCGACGCCGTCCTCCCGGGCGCGCGCACGGACCTCGAGGCGCTGGTCCGCATCCCGAGCATCTGGGCCGACCCGGCACACGCCGAGGACACCCGCCGCTCCGCGGACGCCGTCGCGACGCTGGCCCGCGACGCGGGCGCCACCTCGATCGAGATCATCTCCGCCGACGGCGGGGCCCCGGCCGTCGTCGCGCACTGGCCCGCACCCGAGGGCATGCCGACGGTCATGCTCTACGCCCACCACGACGTCCAGCCCACCGGCGGCGACGACGAGTGGACCAGCCCGCCGTTCGAGCCGACCGAGCGCGACGGGCGGCTCTACGGCCGTGGCGCCGCCGACGACAAGGCCGGCGTCATGACCCATCTCGCCGTGCTCCGCGCCTACGAGGGACGGCCGCCGGTCGGGGTCGTGCTGTTCATCGAGGGCGAGGAGGAGTCCGGTTCCCCCACGCTGACCGCGCTCCTGGCCGAGCACCGCGACAAGCTCTCCGCCGACGTCATCGTGATCGCCGACGCCGCCAACCCTGCCGTCGACGTGCCGGCGCTGACCACCAGCCTGCGCGGCCTGGTCGACGTCGTCGTCGAGGTGTCGATGCTGGAGCGCCCGGTGCACTCCGGGGTCTACGGCGGCCCGGTCGGGGACGCGCTGACCGCGCTGTGCCGCACCCTGGCCACCCTGCACGACGACAAGGGCGAGGTCGCCGTCCCCGGCCTGGTGCGCGGCAGCTCCGACGCGCCCGACCCGGACGAGGCGACCTACCGCTCCGACGCGGGCCTGCTCGACGGCGTCGAGCTGCTCGGCACCGGCTCGATCCCGGACCGGGTCAACCACACCCCCGCCGTCGCGGTGCTGGGGATCGACGCGCCGAAGGTCGCCGAGGCCTCGAACGTGCTGCTCCCCCGCGCCCGCGCGATGGTCAGCATGCGGCTGGCCCCCGGCCAGGACGCCCGCGAGGCCCAGCGCGCTCTCGCGGAGCACCTGGAGGGCAACGTCACGTGGGGCGCGCACGTGTCGGTGACGCCCGGCCACGGCGTCGCCGAGCCGTTCAGCCTGTCGTCGGCCGGCGAGGTCTACGACCACGCCCGCGCCGCGTTCTCCGCCGCCTACGGCAACGACGCCGTCGAGACCGGCATCGGCGGGTCCATCCCGTTCATCGCCGAGTTCGCCCGGACGTTCCCGGGCGCGGCGGTGCTGGTCACCGGCGTCGGGGATCCGGCCAGCCGCTGGCACGGCATCGACGAGAGCCTGCACCTGGGCATGTTCGGGCGCGGGGTGCTCGCGGAGGCACTGCTGCTGGACCGGCTCGCCGGCCGGGCGTGACGGTCCGGCCCGACGGGTACCCGCCGGTCATGAAGTTCGGCATCGCAACGTTCGTGACCGACGAGGGCATCCGTCCCGGGCCGCTGGGCCGGGCGCTGGAGGAACGCGGTTTCGACTCGGTGTTCCTCGCCGAGCACTCGCACATCCCCACCAGCCGGGAGTCGCCCTACCCCGGCGGGGGCGACCTGCCGCGGGTCTACTACCGCACCCTCGACCCGTTCGTCGCGCTCACCGCGATGGCGGGGACGACCACCGACCTGCTGCTGGGCACCGGGATCGCGCTCCTGCCGCAGCGCGACGTCATCCACACCGCCAAGCAGACCGCGAGCCTCGACCTGGTGTCCGGCGGGCGGCTGCTGTTCGGCGTCGGCGCGGGGTGGAACCGCGAGGAGATGCGCAACCACGGCGTCGACCCGAGCACCCGCGGGCCGCTCATGACCGAGCAGCTGCACGCGCTGCGGGCACTGTGGACCGAGGACGAGGCGGAGTTCCACGGCAAGCACCTCGACGTCGAGCGGTCCTTCTCCTGGCCCAAGCCGGTCCGCACCCCGCCGATCTACCTGGGCGGGGAGAGCGAGGCTGCGCTGAACCGGCTCGCCGAGGTCGGCGACGGCTGGCTCCCGCGCTCGCACGCCTCCTACGACGAGATCCGCCGCGTCCGCGAGGACCTCGCCGAGCGGGGCAAGCCGGACGTGCCGACCACGGTGTTCGGCGGGGAGCCGGACCCCGACGTCGTCGCGGGCTACGCCGAGGTCGGCGTCGAGCGGGTCACGTTCCTGCTCCCGACCCTCCCGGAGTCCGAGACCCTCACGACACTCGACGAGCTGGCGCAGGTGGTCCAGCGGTCGAGCTGACCTCGGTCGGCCGGAAACCGGTGGCCGTTGCGGGGCAGAATGGCCGGTGATGTCGATCCGGCTGCTCGGCCCCGTCTCCCTCACCGACGCCGGCGGGCGCGAGCTGCTGCCCGCCGGCGCCCGGGTGCGGGGTCTGCTCGCCCGGCTCGCGCTCGACGCCGGGCATCCGGTCGACACCGCGACGCTGGTCGACGCGCTGTGGGGTGACGACCCGCCGTCGACGGCGAACGCGCTCCAGTCCCTCGCCACCCGGCTGCGCCGCGCGATCGGCGCCGACCGGGTGCGGTCGGCCACCGGCGGCTACCTGCTGGCCGTCGACCCGGACGAGGTCGACGCCCTGCGGTTCGCCGCACTGCGCCGGACCGCGGCGGCCGACCCGGACGACGACCGCGCCCGCGCCCTGCTCACCGAGGCCCTCGACCTGTGGCACGGTCCGCCGCTGGGCGGGCTGAACGGGCTCGCGTTCGCCGCACCGGCCGCCACCCGGCTGACCGACTCCCGCGCGGGCGCCGCCGAGGAGCTGGCCGCCCGCGGGCTCGCCGCCGGCGCGCCCACGGCAGGTCTGGACGCGCTGACCGCGGTCCTCGCCGAGCAGCCGCTCCGGGAGACCACGGCCGTCGCGCTGGCCCGCGGGCTGCACGCGGCCGGACGGCGGGCCGACGCGCTGGCCGTGCTCGACCGGACCCGGGCCGCGCTGGCGGAGGAGCTCGGCGTCGACCCGGGCCCGGAGCTGCTGCGGACACGCACCGAGCTGCTGCGCGACGACCCGCCCACCGCCACCGCGGTCCCCGCACGGCGGCCGGGACCGCCGCGGGAGCGGACCCGGCCGGTGGCGCTCACCTCGTTCGTCGGCCGCGAGAAGGACCTGGACCGGGTGCGGGCGCTGCTCGGCTCGACGCGGCTGGTGACCGTGGTCGGGCCGGGCGGGGCCGGGAAGACCCGGCTGTCGCAGGAGGCCGTGCGCGACGTCGGTACGGCCGTCGCCGTGGTCGAGCTGGCCGCGCTGACCGGTGGCGACCAGGTGGTCCCGGCCGCGCTGCACGCCGTCGGCGGGCCGGAGCTGTCGGTCGCGGACCGCGGTGGTCCGGACGCCGGGACACGGCTGGTGTCGGCGCTGACCGGCCGCGAGCTGGTGCTGCTGCTGGACAACTGCGAGCACCTGGTCGACGACGTCGCGGACCTCGTGCACGACCTGCTCGCCCGGCTGCCCGGGCTGCGGGTACTGGCGACCAGCCGGGAACCCCTCGGGGTGCCGGGCGAGGTCCTGCACCCGCTGGGGTCGCTGGACCCGGCGCAGGCGACGCGGCTGTTCGCCGAACGCGCCGTCGCCGTCCGGCCGGACCTCGACCCGGCCGCCCACGCCCGGGCCGTCGCCGAGATCTGCCGTCGTCTCGACGGTCAGCCGCTGCCGATCGAGCTCGCGGCGGCCCGGGTGCGCAGCATGACCCCGGCCGAGATCGCCGACCGGCTCGCCGACCGGTTCCGGCTGCTGGTGACCGGTGCGCGGACCGCGTTGCCCCGCCACCAGACGCTGCGGGCCGTCGTCGACTGGAGCTGGGACCTGCTCTCCCCCGCCGAGCGTGCGTTCGCGACCCGGTTCGGGGTGTTCGCCGGTCCGGTCGACGCCCGCACCGTCGAGGCCGTCTGCGGCGACGACGCGTTCGACCTGCTCCCGGCGCTGGTGGAGAAGTCGCTGGTCGTCCCGGTCGACGGCGCCGAGGACGGCGCGACCCGCTACCGGATGCTGGAGACGATCCGCGAGTACGCCGCCGCACGGCTGGCCGACGCACCGGACCACGACGCCGTGACCGCGGCGCACGCCGACCACCTGCTCGCGGTGCTGGAGCCCGGGGAACCTCGGCTGCGCACCGGGGACCAGCTCGACCAGCTCGCCGTCGTCCGGCGGGTGGAGGGCGAGGCCGTCCGCGCGCTGGACCGCGCCGTCGACGCCGGCGACGGTCCCCTGGCACACCGGCTGTTCGCGGCACTGGGCTGGAGCTGGATGGTCCGCGGCGACCTCGGGTCGCTGAAGCGCTGGTCCGACCGGACGGCGACGGTCCCGGCCGAGGCACCGGCCGCCGCGGTCGCGTTCGCCCGCACGATCCGGGCGACGGTCCACATCGGGTTCGGCGACGAGCCGGGTGCGGCGCAGGCGGAGCTCGACGCCGTCGTCGCGCTGTGGCCGGAGCTGCCCGAGCCGCGGCACCCCGTGGTCGAGCTCGCCCGGCCCACGGGCCGGCTGTTCGGTGACGGGGACCGCTCCGCGCTCGTGGCCATCGCCGACGGCGACGGCGAGCCGTGGCTGCGGGCGACGGCGTCGCAGATCATCGCCGCGTACGCCGAGAACACCGGCGACCTCGACGTGCAGCGGGTCCGGCTGCGGGCCGCGCACGAGCTGTTCGCCCGGACCGGGGACCGCTTCGGGCTCGGGATGACGACGTTCGCGCTCGGTGAGCTGGAGGACTACGCCGGGGACACCGACGCCGCCCGCCGGGCCTGGACCGAGGCGGTCGCGCTGTCCGCCGAGCTGGGCAACGCCGACGACGTCCCCCAGTTCCACCTGCAGCTCGCCCGGCTCGCCGCCCGCGACGGCGACGAGACCGAGGCCCGCGAGCACCTCCGCCTGGCCGTCGACCACGACATCGTCGACGACCCCCGCGCGGACTTCGGCCTGCGCTGGGGCCGGGCCGACGTCGAGCTGCGGCTCGGGAGACCGCAGGAGGCCCTGGACCTGCTCCAGGAGTGCGACGCGCCGGCCCGGCCCGGCCCCGGACGGCTGCAGCGGGAGGCGTCGACGCACGCGCTCATCGCGGCCGCGCTGCTCGCCCTCGGACGTCCCGGCGACGCCCGCGAACGGCTGGAGCAGGCCGGGCGGTCCGCCGTCGCCAGCGAGGACGGACCGATCCTCGGCCTGGTCGCCGAGACCGCCGCGCGGTGGGCGCTGGACGCGAGGGACGCGGAGCGGGCCGGTGAGCTGCTCGGCGTCGCCCTGGCCCGCCGGGGGGCACTGCACCTGGGCCTGCCCGAGGTCGTCGCGACGCTGGAGGGGGTCCGCGCACGGCTGGGCCCGGCCGCGGCCGACGCTGCGGTTGACCGTGGCCGGGCCCTCCCCCGGGACGCGCCCCCCACACCGTGAGCGCCCGGCCGCCGCGCCCTCAGGTGCGGCGGCGGTAGAGCGCGACGGCCAGGGGCGCGAAGACCACGACCAGGCCCGCGGAGGTCAGCAGCGACACCGTCGCCGCGCCACCCGCCGGCGCGCCGTCGAGCAGGGCGCGCACGGCGTCCGCGGTCCGCGAGACCGGGTTGACCGCGACGAAGCCTTGCAGCCAGCCGGGCATCGTCTGCGTCGGGACGAACACCGAGCTGGCGAACGTCAGCGGCAGCATGATCAACGCGGACAGTCCCTGCACCGAGCGGGGCTGCCTCACGACCATCGCGAGCGCGGTGAACACCCAGCACAGTCCGAACGCGAACGCGACGACCAGCCCGAACGCGGCGAGGATGCCGAGCGGACCCGCCGGGGTCCGGTAGCCGAGCGCGAACCCGAACCCCAGCATGATCACGCCGGAGGTCACGTAGCGGACGAGGTCCGCCCCGATCGCGCCGACCAGCGGGGCCGCGCGGGAGATCGGCAGGCTGCGGAAGCGGTCGAAGATCCCGGTCCTGAGGTCCTCGGCCAGGCCCACGCCGGTGCCCGCGGAGGCGAACACCACCGTCTGGAGCAGGACACCGGGCAGGGCGTAGTGCAGGTACTCCGTGCTGTTGCCGGCGATCGCGCCGCCGAAGACGTAGACGAACAGCAGCAGGAAGACGACCGGCTGCAGCGTGACGTCGATCAGCGCCTCCGGCGAGTGGATCGTCTTCACGATCCCGCGGCGGGCCAGCGACAGCCCGTGCCGCACCGTCGAGGGCAGCATCGGGGCGGAGCCGGCCGACCGGCCGGAGCTCGGGCTGGTGGGCGGGGTCTCGAGGGTGGCGGTCATCGGGGGCCTCCGGAGGTGGTCTCGGCCGCGTGGCCGGTGAGGGAGAGGAAGACGTCGTCGAGGCTGGGGAGCCGCAGACCGATCTCGGCGACGGCGACGCCCTCGGCCACCAGCCGGTCCTCGGTACGGCGCAGCGCACCGTGGTCGGCGACGGCCGCGGTGACCTCCCCGGACGGCTCGACCGTCGGCTCGGCGCCGGCCTCCTGCGCGACGACGGCGGCGACCAGCGGTGCCTCGCGCGGCAGCTCGGGGCGCACGTGCAGGCGTCGCCCGCCGGCCCGGGACTTCAGCTGCGCGGCCGTGCCCGAGGCGATGACCCGCCCCCGGTCCAGGACGACCAGGTCGTGCGCGAGCTGGTCGGCCTCCTCCAGGTACTGGGTGGTGAGCAGGACGGTGACACCGTCCTCGGCGAGCCGCCGCACGGCCTCCCACACCTCGTTGCGGTGCAGCGGGTCCAGCCCGGTGGTGGGCTCGTCGAGGAACAGCACCTCGGGGCGCCCGACGAGGCTCGCGGCCAGGTCGAGCCGCCGGCGCATGCCGCCGGAGTAGGTGCCGGCGCGGCGCCCGGCGGCGTCGGTGAGCCCGAAGCGCTCGATCAGCTCGACGGCGCGGGCCCGGGCGGCCGGGCGCGGCAGGTCGAGCAGCCTGCCGATCAGGTACAGGTTGTCGCGGCCGGTCAGGGACTCGTCGACGGCGGCGTACTGGCCGGTGAGGCCGATCAGGGAGCGGACCCCGGCGGCGTCGCCGACGACGTCGCGGCCGAGCACCGCGGCCCGGCCCGCCGAGGGCGGGAGCAGCGTGGCCAGCATGCGGACGGTCGTCGTCTTGCCAGAGCCGTTCGGCCCGAGCAGCCCGAGGACCTGTCCGCGCCCGGCGGAGAAGGAGATCCCGTCGACGGCGCGGACGTCACCGAAGGTCCGGACCAGGCCGTCGACCTCGACAGCGGGAGTGTTCATGCCGGTGAGCGTGCGCCCGGACGCTGACACGGCCCTGGTACGGCGCTGGCATCGCGGTGACAGCCGCGGGTGGCGGACTCACCGCCACGAGCCCGGTCCCGTCGCCACCCCCCGACTGTGGCGACGGAACCGGCCCGTCTCTCCCCCCCGCGCCCCGGCGAGGCTCCCCAGCCCGCCGTGATGCGAGTACGACGGTATCCGCGCACCCGGGGGCCGCGGATCGGTCGAACTACTGATCTCTTACCCGGGGTCTCTCCTACCTGGGTAGGAGAGACCCCTCATCCCTCGGCGCGCTCGGCGGCCTCGAGCCACTCCAGCTCGACGCTCTCGCGCTCGGCGACGACGGCCTTCAGCTCCCGGTCCAGCTCCATCAGCTTTCCGGGCTCGGTGGCGGCCTCGGCGAGCCGGGCGTGGAGCTTCTCCTCCTGCGCGGTGAGCTGCCCCATCCGTCGTTCCAGGCGCTGGGCGTCCTTGCGGGCGGCCCGCTGCTCCGCGGCGCTCGCCTTCGGCCCGGCCGCCTGTGCGACGGGCGCACCGGCCGGTACCGGCGCGGTCGGTGCGGCCCCGGCGGGGCCGTGGCCGGTGGCGGCACGGCGGGTCAGGTACTCGCCGATCCCGCCGGGCAGGTGGGTGAGGTGGCCGTCGCCGAACAGGGCGACGACCTGGTCGCACACCCGCTCGGTGAGGTACCGGTCGTGGCTGACGACCACCAGGGTGCCCGGCCAGCCGTCGAGGAGGTCCTCCAGCCCGGCGAGGGTGTCGACGTCCAGGTCGTTGGTGGGCTCGTCGAGCAGCAGGACGTTCGGCTCGTCCATCAGCAGCCGGGTCAGCTGCAGCCGCCGGCGCTCGCCACCGGACAGGCGCCCGACCGGGGTCCACTGGCGGGCCGCGGGGAACCCGAGCCGCTCCAGCACCTGCGACGCGGTCATCTCCTGCTTGCCGAACCGCACGTACTTGGCGACGGCCTCGGTGGCCTCCAGCACGCGCATCTCGGCGGGCAGGTCGACGAGCTCCTGCGACAGCTGCGCCATCTTCACGGTGCTGCCCTGGACGCGCCGGCCCGAGTCGAGCGCACGTTCCCCGGACAGGGCACGCAGCAGCGTCGTCTTGCCGGAGCCGTTGACCCCGACGATGCCGACCCGGTCGCCCGGGCCGAGCCGCCAGGTCACGTCGTCGAGCAGGGTGCGCCCGGCGAGGGAGACGGTCGCGTCCTCCAGCTCCAGCACGGTGCGCCCGAGCCGGTTGGTCGCGAACGCCATCAGCTCGACGGTGTCGCGCGGCGCGGGCACGTCGGCGATCAGGGCCTCCGCGGCCTCGATCCGGTAGCGGGGCTTCGAGGTCCGGGCGGGCGGACCGCGGCGCAGCCAGGCCAGCTCCTTGCGAGCCAGGTTGCGGCGGCGCTGCTCGGCGGCGTCGGCCTGCCTGCCGCGCTCGGCGCGGGCGTAGACCCAGTCGGCGTAGCCGCCGGTGTAGGACTCGACGCGCCCGTTCGCGACCTCCCAGGTCCGGGTGCAGACGGTGTCGAGGAACCAGCGGTCGTGGGTGACGACGACGAGTGCGATCCGCCGCGACGTCAGGTGCGTCGCGAGCCAGCCGATGCCCTCGACGTCGAGGTGGTTGGTGGGCTCGTCGAGGACGACGAGGTCGAGCTCCCCGATCAGCGCCGCGGCGAGCGCGACCCGGCGCTTCTCGCCGCCGGACAGGCCGTCGGTGGGGCGCTCGATGTCGGAGATGGCGAGCCCGTCGAGGACGTCGCGGACCCGGGCGTCGGCGGCCCACTCGTGGTCGGCGCCGTACTCGGCGAGGACGATGTCGCGCACCGTCGACCCGGCCGGGAAGCGGTCGTGCTGCACCAGGTGCGCCATCCGCAGGCCCCCGAGGCGGCTGACCCGGCCGCCCTCGACGGGCCGGTCGCCGGTGATCACGTCGAGCAGGGTCGACTTCCCGCCGCCGTTGAGGCCGACGACGCCGATCCGGTCGCCGCGCTCGACGCCGAGCGAGACACCGTCGAGCAGGACGCGGCTGGCGTCACCGGGCACGTGCGCGGTGACGTTCTCCAGGTTGAGCAGGTTCTCGGGCAACTACGTCTCCACCGTCGGTAAGGTCAGGCACGGACCGGGGGCCACGAGCCGGAGCTCGAGGGACCGCCGCGGTCGGGGGGGTGGTCGCCGCCGGTCTCGGAGGTGTCGACGATGCGGGCGCCGCCGGCCGGGCCGTGGGCGACCCGCACCGTCCGGCACACCCCCATCCCGGCGAGCTCGGTCGCGACCTCGACGGCGGAGTCGGCGTCGGCGCACAGGAACGCGCAGGTCGGCCCGGACCCGGACACCAGCCCGGCGAGCGCGCCGGAGTTGACCCCGGCGCGCAGGGTGCGGCGCAGGTCCGGGGCCATCGAGACGGCGGCCACCTGCAGGTCGTTGCCCAGGTTGAGCGCGAGCCGGCGCGGGTCCCCCGAGGACAGTGCCTCCAGGACGGGCTCGACCGGCCGCTCGGCGATCGGACCGTCGCCGCGCAGCCGGTCCAGCTCGGAGAACACCGCCGGCGTGGACAGCCCGCCCCGGGCCAGCGCGATCACCCAGTGCAGCCGGTGCCGGGCGAGCACGGGGATGATCTTCTCGCCGCGGCCGGTGCCGAGCGCGGTACCGCCGTGCAGGCCGAACGTGACGTCCGATCCGAGCTCGGCGGCCAGCTCGGACAGCTCGTCGCGGCCCAGCTCCAGCCGCCACAGCGAGGACAGCGCGACGAGCGTGCCCGCCGCGTCCGCGGAGCCGCCCGCCATGCCGCCCGCGACCGGGATGCCCTTGCGCAGGGTCACCCGCACGTCCGGGGCACGCCCGGCCTTCTCCGCGAGCAGCTCGACCGCCCGCCAGGCCAGGTTGGTGGCGTCCAGCGGCACCTCGGCGACGCCGTCGCCGTGCACCTCCAGCGCGGGCTCCTGGGCCTGCTCGACGGAGATCTCGTCGAACAGGCTGACGGCGTGGAACACCGTGACGAGGTCGTGGAAGCCGTCCGGCCGCACCCCGCCCACGGCGAGGTGCAGGTTGATCTTCGCGGGAACCCGGACGGTGACCGGTCGCGGCACGGCGGACAGCACCGCTCAACCCTACGGGCAGCACGGGACGGGCCGCCGCCGCCCGGCATCCGGGGTGGCCGGGCTCACCGGGCCGGCCGGGCTGCCGGTCCGCCGCGCTGCCTGATCCGGCCGCACTGCCCGGTCAGGCCGCACTGCCCGGTCAGGCCGCACTGCCCGGTCAGGCCGCACTGCCCGGTCAGGCCGCACTGCCCGGTCAGGCCGCACTGCCCGGTCAGGCCGCACTGCCCGGTCAGGCCGGCCGGCCGGACCCCGGCGGCCCGACCTCGGCCGATCCGACCCAGCCGATCCGACCCCGGCCGATCCGACCCCGGCCGATCCGACCCCGGCGGCGCGGCACCGGGTGACGCGGCAGGCCGATCAGCCCCGGTCACGGGCACCCGTCCCCCAACGAATCCGCTTACCCGGTAAGCGAGTTCGGAGAACCGGCACCCACGCGGGCCGATGGGTAGGACAGCGCTGCCGGTGGGACGGCCACCGCCCGATCTACCACCGTCGGCACCGGGATCGTCCCCACCGACACCGTCTCTCCGGCGAACTCGCTTACCGGGTGAGCGAATTCGCACAACAGGCATCCGCGACCGCCCGGCGCGGACCGCCCGAGGCGGATCGCCCGGCGCGGATCCCACTCGGTGCAGACCTCACGGGTGCAGACCTCACGACCAGACGGTCTGGGCGGCACGGCGGAGCGCCGAGGACCGCCGCCCGACCGATCACCCGGCCCACCGCCGACGCCCGCTCCCGGAGGAGACGCCCGCTCCCGGAGGAGGAGCTACCGGGGGAGCGACTCCGCGGAGCCGGTGCGCTCCGTGGCGGCGCGGTGCTCGACCAGGTGGCGCGGCGTCGCGAAGCAGGCGACGGCCACGAACCCGATCACCAGCACGGCCGCGGGCAGCAGCATCGACTGGGCCATCGCCGTCGCGAAGGGCTCGCGGAGCACCTCGGGCAGCGGGCCGCCGGTCGCGGCGGCCTCCGGGGAGCCGCCGGTCGCCGACGCGCCCGGGACGAGCGCGGCGATCCGCGACTCCATGAGCACCGCGATGCCCGCGCTGCCGAGCACCGCGCCGACCTGACGGGTCGTGTTGTAGACACCCGAACCGGATCCGGCCTGGTCCATCGGCAGGTTGCGGGTGGCGCTGGTGGAGATCGGCGCCCAGACGCAGGAGTTGGAGATGCCGAGCAGGGTGAGCGGCAGCAGCAGCTGCCAGACCGGGGTGTCCGGGCCCATCACCCATGCCAGCCAGGCCAGCGCGATGACGAACGTCGACATCCCGAAGCCGCCGATCAGCCGCGGGTGGACGCGGTCGGTCAGCCGCCCGGTGTACGGCGCGAGCGCGCCGGAGAAGATCGCCAGTGGCGCGAGCAGCAGCGCGGCCTGGGTCGGGGTGAAGCCGCGCACACTCTGCGCGTAGATCATCAGCGGGAAGCCCTGCGCGGTGATCGCGAAGCCGACGGTGCAGATCGCGATGTTGGCCAGCGAGAAGTTGCGGTCCCGGAACAGGCGCAGCGTGACCAGCGGCTCGCTGGTGGTGACCCGCTGCCACCACACGAACGCGACCAGCACGACGACGCCGCTGCCGATCAGCGCCCAGATCCCGGCACTCCAGCCGAACTTCTGGCCCTCCTGGATGCCGAAGACCAGCAGGAACATGCCCGCTGCGGACAGCACCACGCCGACGACGTCGAACCGGCGGCGCGAGGTCTCGAGCGAGGGCACCAGCCGCCAGGCGGCGACGAAGGCGATCACCCCGACCGGGACGTTCACGAAGAAGATCCACTCCCAGCCGAGGCCGCCGACGAGGAGCCCGCCGACGATCGGCCCGGTGAGTGTCGCGACGCCGGCGACGGCGCCCCACAGGCTCATCGCGCGCCCGCGCTGGGCCGCCGGGAAGGTCCGGGTGATGACGGCCATGGTCTGCGGCGTCATCATCGCGGCGCCGAGGCCCTGGGCGACCCGCGCGACGATCAGGGCGCCGACGGTCGTCGTGAGCCCGCACCACAGCGAGGCCAGGGTGAACACCGCGAGCCCGCACAGGTAGACCCGCTTGGGCCCGAACCGGTCCCCCAGCCGCCCGGTGACCAGCAGCGGGACGACGTAGGCGAGCAGGTAGGCGCTGGTCACCCAGACGACGGAGTTGACGTCGGCGTCCAGCGAGGTCAGGAGCGCGGGCGTCGCGACGGTGACGATGGTGGCGTCGACCAGGATCATGAAGAACCCGATCACCAGCGCCCACAGCGCGGGCCACGGGTTCGTCCCGTCGGCGCTGACCACCTGTTCCCTCGACCGCGTCACCACGCCATCATGCGCCGCCCCCGGCACGGTCCGGTCGGGTGGGAGGGTGCCCAGCCGGGCGGTTCCGGGCGATCCGGGCGAAGTCGGACACCGCCAGGGTCTCGGCGCGGGCGGTGGGGTCGACCCCCGCGGCGCGCAGGGCCTGTTCGGCCGCCGCGGCCGAGCCGGCCCAGCCCGACAGTGCTCCCCGCAGCACCTTGCGACGCTGCGCGAAGGCCGCGTCGACGACCGCGAAGGTCGCCGCCCGGTCGGCGTCGGCGGGCGGGTCGTGCCGGGTGAAGGCCAGCAGCCCGGAGTCGACGCCGGGGACCGGCCAGAACACCGCGCGCGGCACCGGCCCGGCCCGGCGGGCGGCCGCGTACCAGGCGAGCTTGGCGCTGGGGGCGCCGTACTCGCGCGAGCCGGGTCCGGCGGCGAGCCGGTCGGCGACCTCCGCCTGCACCATGACCAGCCCGGTCCGCAGCGACGGCAGCTCGGCGAGCAGATGCAGGATCACCGGCACCGCGACGTTGTAGGGCAGGTTCGCGACGATCGCGGTGGGCGGCGCCGCACCGGGCCCGGCGTCGGCCGCGAGCCGGTCCGCGCCGACCCGCATGGCGTCGGCCCCGGTCACGGTGAGACGACCGGCCAGCTCGGGGGCGCGCTCAACGACGGTGGCGGGGAGCAGCCCGGCCAGCACCGGGTCGATCTCGACGACGTGCACCCGGGCCGCGACCGGCAGCAGCGCCAGGGTGAGCGAGCCGAGACCGGGGCCGACCTCGAGGACGACGTCGTCACCGTCGACACCGGCGGACTTCACGATCCGGCGGACGGTGTTGGCGTCGTGGACGAAGTTCTGGCCGAGCTTCTTGGTGGGGCGCAGACCGAGCCGCTCGGCCAGCACCCGGACGTCGGCCGGGCCCAGCAGGCGGGCGGTGGCGGCGGTCCGGCTCCGGTCGCCGTCGGCGTCGGCGTCGATGCTCCGGCTCCGGCCGCCGTCGGTCCCGTGGTCACTCACGGCACCCATTCTCGCCGGGCACCCCGGGCGGGGTGCGTGCGGGATCAGCTCAGGCCGAGCTTGGAGGAGCAGGACGGCCAGGCACTGTAGCCGCCGCGGTCGTCCTTGACCTTCTCCGCGACCGCGATCTGCTCCTCGCGGGAGGCCTGGTCCGCGGTCGGGGCGTACTGCCCGCCGCCGTAGGCCTGCCAGGTCTGCTTGTTGAACTGCAGCCCGCCCTGGTAGCCGTTGCCGGTGTTGATCGCCCAGTTGCCGCCGGACTCGCACTTGGCCAGCTTGTCCCAGGTCGCGCCGTTCGAGACCGCGGGCGCCGCGGACTTCGCCTTCGCGGCGGCCTTCTCGACGGTCTCCTCGACCTTCTTCTTGGTGCCGACCTTGACGACGCGCGGCATGGCCGGAGTGTCCTGACCGGCGCCGACGCGCTCGCGGGCGATCTCGCGGCCCTGGTCGTAGGTGACCCGCCAGATGATGCTGCGGGCGCCCTCGCGGCCCGGGTCGACGACGGTGCGGGTGCCCTCGTCGAGCGACGGGTCCTGCACCTCCTGCTCCGGCGCCGGGAGCTTCTGCGACTCGACGATCTGGGCGTTCACGATGTCCGAGCCGGTGGTCGGGGCGGCGACCGGGGCGAACGACGCGGGCGAGGAGGGCCGGTCGAGGTTCATCGACGCCGTGCCGAGGTCGGTGGCGTTCGCGGCGAGCCCGGCCTGGAGCTCCTGGGCGGGCTGCTCGGCCGGGGCGGTGAGCACCGCGGCGGCGAGGCCGCCGGTGGGGACCGAGAACAGCGCGGCCGCAGCGGCCGTCCGGACCCCGGCCCGGGAGCGGGCACCGGCGGTGCGGTGACGGCCCTCGTAGGTGACGTACCCGGCCTCGTCGCCGGCGAGACCGGCGGGCGCGATGACGGGGAGCGGTCGCGTGAGCTCGTCGTCGGCGAGCGGTGCGGCGTGACGCGAAGACATGACTTCCCGGGGGCTCGGCTGTCCGGGAAGGGCCATGACCTGCGGGAACGACGACCGGCGCGGTGCCGGGGAGCGGAACCGTCGCTGGGGAGCGGACCGGTCGTCGTCCCGCGGGTCGGGGGAGCGACCCCGTCCCGGCGGGTACGACGACGGACGTTAGCGGACCGTGACCCGGCGCAGCGTTTCCGACGCGCGCGTGGCGACGAGCGGACGGTGGTCGACGGTGAGTGACGACAACCCCGCCACTCGTCACGGCGGACGGCGTCAATCGGTTGTGCGCAGCCGGAAGATCCGTTCGGCGTTGCGGCGGGCCGTCTCGGCGACGAGGGCCTCGGACTCCCCGCGGGTCGCGGCGATCCCCCGCACGGTCCACGGCAGCACGTAGGGCTCGTTGGCGCGGCCGCGGTGCGGGTGCGGGGTGAGGAACGGCGCGTCGGTCTCCACGAGGTACTGCCCGGCGGGCACCAGCGCCGCGGCGGCGCGCAGCTCGTGGTTGTTCTTGAAGGTGACGGGCCCGGCGAAGGACAGGACGTACCCGGCGTCGGCGCACTCCCGGGCCATCGCGGCGTCGCCGGAGAAGCAGTGGAAGACGACGGTGTCCGGGGCGCCCTCCTCGCGGAGGATGCGCAGGACGTCGTCGTGGGCGTCCCGGTCGTGGATCATCAGCGGCTTGCCGGTGCGCTTGGCCAGCCCGATGTGCCAGCGGAACGCGTCCTGCTGCGCGGCGGGCGGGCTGTGGTCCCAGTAGTAGTCCAGGCCGGTCTCGCCGATCGACACGACACGGTCGTCGGCGGCCAGCCGCTCGATCTCGGCGAGGTCGGCGGCCGGTACCCGTGCCGTCCGGGTGGGGTGCAGCGCGACGGCCGCCCACACCCGGTCGTCGGCATGCGCGGCGCGGACGGCGAACCGCGCGCCGTCGAGGTCGTCGGCGATGGTGACCGCGCCGACGACGCCGACCGCCGCCGCCCGGTCCATCGCGGCGACGACGTCGGCGCCGGTCTCGCAACCGCACGCGTCGAGGTGGGTGTGGCTGTCGATCGTCGGCGCGGCGAGCGGCTCCGGCGGCTCGGGACGCGGCCGGCGGCCGTGTCCGCTCACTTCCGGACCGGGGCCCACTCCGGCCCGGTCTCCCCCAGCTCGGGCGCGAGCTTGGCGATGATCGGCGACGGCTTGGCCAGCGGGCGTCCCACCTCGATCGGCGTCGCCCCCCAGTGGGCCTGCTCGGCGGCGTAGTCGCCGGTGAGGACCGGGTAGGCGGGGCCGTCGCCGAGGTCGTCGACGGTCGTCTTCTCCGGCTGCGCGGCCCACACCCCGGTACCACCGAGCGCCTCGTGCACCTTCTGCGCCGCGTGCGGCAGGAACGGGGTCAGCAGGGTGTTGGCGTCCTGCACGACCTGGAGCGCGGTGTGCAGGATCGTGTCCCGGCGCTCCGGGTCGTCCTTGCGCTTCCACGGCTCCTGGTCCGACAGGTACCGGTTCGCGGCGGTGACCACGCGCATCGCCTCACCCGCGGCCTGCTTGAACCGGTTCCGCGCGAGCAGCCCGCCGACGGTGTCGAACCCGGCCCGCGAGTACGCGAGCAGCTCGGCGTCGGCCTGCTGCGGCGCCGTCGGCGTGGGGACCGCGCCCACGTTCTTGTGGGCCATCGAGATGGACCGGTTGACCAGGTTGCCCCACTCGTTGGCCAGCTCGAAGTTCACCCGGCGGACGAACTCGTCCCAGGTGAAGTCGACGTCCTGGTTCTCCGGCCCGGCGACGGCGATGTGGTAGCGCAGCGCGTCCGGCCCGAACTCGCGCAGGAAGTCGCCGACGTAGATGACGGTGCCGCGGCTGGTCGAGAACTTCGACCCGCTCATCGTCAGGTACTCCGAGGACACGACCTCGCTGGGCAGGTCGAGCGTCCCGTACGGCCCGGGCTCGCCGCCGCGGTCGCCCGCGCCGTTCTGCCCGAGCAGGATCGCCGGCCACATCACCGAGTGGAAGGTGATGTTGTCCTTGCCCATGAAGTAGAAGGCCTCGGCGGCCGGGTCGGTCCACCACTGCTTCCACGCGTCCGGGTCCGGGCCGCGGCGGGCCCACTCCACCGAGGCGGACAGGTAGCCGATGACGGCGTCGAACCAGACGTAGATCTTCTTGAGCGGGTTGTCCGACCAGAGGTCGAGCGGGACGGGCACGCCCCACTCCAGGTCGCGGGTGATGGCGCGCGGCTTGAGGTTCTCCACCAGGTTGGCGGAGAACTTGAGCACGTTGGGGCGCCAGTCGGTGCGGGTCGACAGCCAGCTGCCGAGCGCCTCGGAGAAGGCGGGCAGGTCGAGGAAGAAGTGCTCGGTCTCGACGAACTTCGGCGTCTCCCCGTTGATCCGCGAGCGCGGGTTCCTGAGGTCGGCCGGGTCGAGCTGGTTGCCGCAGTTGTCGCACTGGTCGCCGCGGGCGCCGTCGTAGCCGCAGATCGGGCAGGTGCCCTCGATGTAGCGGTCGGGCAGGGTGCGGCCGGTGGACGGGCTGATCGCGCCCAGCTGCGTCTTCGGGACGACGTAGCCGTTCTTGTACAGCGCGGTGAACATGTCCTGCACGACGCGGTAGTGGTTCGACGTCGTGGTCCGGGTGAACAGGTCGTAGCTGAGCCCGAGACCCTGCAGGTCGTCGGTGATCACGCCGTTGTACTTGTCGGCGAGCTGGCGCGGGGTCAGCCCCTCGGCGTCGGCCTGGACCTGGATCGGGGTGCCGTGCTCGTCGGTGCCGGACACCATCAGCACCCGGTCCCCCGCCATCCGCCGGTACCGGGCGAACACGTCGGAGGGCACACCGAAGCCGGACACGTGGCCGATGTGCCGGGGGCCGTTGGCGTAGGGCCACGCCACGGCGGTCAGCACGGCTTTACTCATGCCCTCCAGCGTATTCACCGTCGCCATCCCGTTCTGCGGCGGCACATCACCAAAGATGGGGATAGCTCGCGGAGACGGGTGTCGTTCCCCCTGCTGGTGTCATAGTGGCGCCCATGGACCGGGGTGAACGGGACCGCGAGGCACTCCTCGACGCGGCCCTGCAGCAGTGGGTGGACGGCGGGTGGCCCGCCATCGACCCGTCCTCGGCCGCGGAACGGGCCGGGCTGCCCGCTTCCGCCGCGGCGGAGTTCGCCTCGGGCGTGGAGCTCGGGTGCGCGGTGTTCGACCACGTCGTCGACGAGCGCGCCGCCGCCACGATGGCCGCGGTGCAGTCGGCGGCCCCGAACCCGGCCGCCCAGATCAGGGCCGCCCTCACCGCGTGGTTCGACGACGTCGACCGCGACCCGCGCCGGGTCGTGGCGCTGGTCGACGCGGTCGGCTGTCCTGCGCTGCTCGCGCGCCGCCGCAGCGCCAACCGCGGCTTCGCCGAGCTGATGGTCAGCGGCGCCGCCGACACCCGGATCGAGCCCGACGACCTGCGCGTCGCCGGGCACTTCTGCCTCGGCGGGATGGGCGAGATCGTGCTGGCCTGGCTGGACCCGGAGAGCCCCGTGACCCGCGAGCAGGCCCTGCGCCACGGGGTCCGGCTCTACGAGTCCTGCCTGTTCACCCGCTGAACGGCCTCACCCCAGCGCCCGGTCCAGGTTGATCGCGGAGCTGATCAGCGACAGGTGCGTGAACGCCTGCGGGAAGTTCCCCAGCTGCTCCCCGGTCAGGCCGATCTCCTCGGCGTAGAGGCCCAGGTGGTTGCCGTAGGAGAACATCTTCTCCAGCGCGATCCGGGCCTGTTCCAGGCGGCCGGCCCTGGTCATCGCCTCGACGTTCCAGAACGAGCACATCGAGAACGTGCCCTCCTCGCCGTCGAGACCGTCCGGCGAGTCCTCGACGTCGTAGCGGAACACCAGGGTGTCGACGACGAGGTCGTCGTTGATCGCGTCCAGGGTCGCCAGGAACCGCGGCTCGGTGGGCGCGCAGAACTTCACCATCGGCATCAGCAGCACCGAGGCGTCCAGCGTGGTCGCGCCGTAGCGCTGCACGAACGACCCGCGCGGCGGCACGTCGGGGTCCCAGCCGCGGTCCATGATCTGGTGGTAGATCTCGTCGCGGGTGGTGGTCCAGGCCCCGACGTCGCCGGGCAGGCCGCGCCGGCGCGCCATCCGGATCATCCGCTCGACCGCGACCCAGCACATGAGCCGGGAGAACACGTGGTCCTGGCGGCCCGCACGGGTCTCCCAGATGCCCTCGTCCGGGGAGTCCCAGTGCTCGCGCAGCCAGTCGAGGATCGTGCAGAGGTTCGTCCAGTCCTCGTGGCCGACGCCGTCGCCGTACTTGTCGTACAGGTAGACCGAGTCGATGATCTCGCCGTAGATGTCGAGCTGCAGCTGGTCCGCGGCGCCGTTGCCGGCCAGCACCGGGCGCGAGCCGCGGTAGCCGTCGAGGTGGTCGAGCTCGACCTCGTCGGGGGTCTCGTCGCCGTCGATCGTGTACATCACGCGCAGCGGACCCTGGTCCCCGTCGCGGGTGCTCCCGAACCGGCCCGACAGCCAGCCGATGAACGCGCCCGCCTCCTCGGTGAACCCGAGCCGCAGCAGCGCGTAGAGGGTGAACGCGGCGTCACGCATCCAGACGTAGCGGTAGTCCCAGTTCCGCTCGCCGCCCAGCTGCTCGGGCAGCCCCATCGTCGGCGACGCGATCACCGCGCCGGTCGGCTCGTGGGTGAGCAGTTTGAGGGTGAGCGCGGAGCGGTGGACGCGCTCGCGCCACCGCCCCGTGTACGACGAGTGCGCCAGCCAGTCCTTCCAGAACGAGACGGTCCCGGTGAACAGGGCCTCCGCGGCGTCGTCGCAGGGGGTGGGCTCCCCGGTCGCGTCCACCTCCAGCACGAACACCTCGGTGCGGCCCTCGGCGGTGCGGAACTCCGCGCCCGCGGCGTGGTCGGTGATCTCCAGCTCCACCGACGACGTCAGGTCCAGGGTGACGCCGCTGCCGGTGAACCGGATGCCGGCGCCCGCGCTCTCGACCTTCGGGGTCTCCCGGGCGTAGTCGGGTCGCGGGACCACCTCGACGGTCATCGGCACCGACCCGCGGACCCCGGTCACCCGGCGGACGAGCCGCTGGCGGTGGTCGGGGTCGTGCGGGCGCAGCACCACCATGAGGTCCTGCACCTCGACGATGCCGTCGGCGGTGAGGAAGCGGGTGATGAGGATGTTGGAGTCGGGGTAGTAGAACTGCTGCTGGCTGGCGAGCTGGGTCTCGTCGACGCACGGCGCGAGCCTCCAGTGGCCGCCGCGGTCGGCGTCGAGCAGCGAGGCGAAGACGCTGGGCGCGTCGAACCGGCCCGGGCAGAACCAGTCGACGGTGCCGTCGGTGCCGACGAGCGCCGCGGAGCGCAGGTCGCCGATGATCCCGTGCTCGGCGATCGGGAGGTAGCGCTCGCTGCGCGAGGGGCTCACTCCGGCACCCGCCAGCCGCGCGGGCCGGGCAGGTCGAGCGCGTCCTGCGGGCCCCAGGACCCGTCGGGGTAGGTCTGCGTCCGCGGCGGGTCGGCGAGGACCGGGTCGCACAGCTCCCAGAGCCGCTCGACCTCCTCGGTGGTGGTGAACAGTGTGCGGTCCCCCTTCATGACGTCCAGGAGCAGCCGCTCGTAGGCCTCCAGCGCGTCGTCGGGGTCACCGACGCTGTCGAGGTCCAGCCGCATCCGGCCGCGGCCGACCTTCAGCTCCGGGCCGGGGACCTTCGCCCGGACGTCGAGCTCGGCCGACACCTGGTCGGCCAGCTCGATCACGAGCTCGGTGGGCGGCCCGTCCTGGGCGTCGCCCGTGAACGACCCGCCCGGGAACATGGTCAGCGCCGGCTCGTCGAAGCCGATCGTCACGGTGCGCCGGGTCGCACCCATCGCCTTGCCGGTGCGCAGGAAGAACGGGACGCCGAACCAGCGCCAGTTGTCGACGTAGGTCTCCAGCGCGACGAACGTCTCGGACTCCGAGTCGTCGGCGACACCCTCCTCGTCGCGGTAGGAGGCGTACTGGCCGAACACCACCCGCGACGGGTCGAGCGGCCGGATCGATCCGAACACCTTCGCCTTCTCCGCGTGCAGCGCGTCCGGCGCGATCTCGTGCGGCGGCTCCAGCGCGACGAACCCGAGGATCTGGAACAGGTGCGTGGAGATCATGTCGCGGAACGTGCCGGTGGACTCCATGAACGACGCCCGGCCCTCGATCCCGATCTCCTCGGGGACGTCGATCTGCACGTAGCGGATGTTCTGGCGGTTCCACACCGGCTCGAACAGACCGTTCGCGAAGCGCAGCGCGAGGATGTTCTGCACCGACTCCTTGCCGAGGAAGTGGTCGATGCGGAAGATGTCGGCCTCGTCGTAGACGTCCTTCAGGCCCGCGTTCAGCTCCTTCGCGGACTCCAGGTCGGTGCCGAACGGCTTCTCCAGCACCAGCCGGGAGCGCTCGGCGATGCCGGTCTCCCCCAGCATCGCGACCATCGGGGTCATCGCGGTCGGCGGCACGGAGAGGTAGACGAGCCGGCGCACGTCGTCGGAGCCGAGGTCCTTCTCCGCGCGCCGCACCGCGTCGGCGAGGTCGGCGCCGTCGTCGGCGTCGGAGACGACGAAGCTCAGCCGCGGCGCGAAGTCGTCCCAGCCGGTGTCGTCGGACAGGGCGCCGCGGATGCGGTCGCGGAACTCGTCGTCGGAGCCGGGCGAGTGCCGGCCGGACCCGATGACCCGGAAGTCCTCGGGGAGCAGCCCCTCGTTCTGCAGGTGGAGCAGACCCGGGAAGAGCTTGCGCTTCGCCAGGTCGCCGGTGGCGCCGAACAGCACGATCACGTGCGGGGGCAGGTCCGAAGGCATGATCCCCGGCTACCCCCGGGCGGGCCCGGTCATTCGGCGGCGCCGGTCACGAGCGTGTTTCCGACGGCCGGTGTGCGCGGCGTACCGTTGCAGGGGTGAACGTCGACGTGACGCCGCTGCCCGGGATCGGGGTGCGGAAGGAGATCGAGCTGCGCAGCGGCCGCCGGGTCGGGGTCATCGCGCACCGCGACGGGAAGATCGACCTGATCCTCTCCCGTGCCGACGACCCGGACGCCTGCGTCGCGGAGCTGCCGCTGACCACCGAGGAGGCGGGCGCCCTGGCGAACCTGCTCGGCGCCCCGCAGCTGGTCAACCAGCTGAAGGACGAGCACGCGGACCTCCCGGGCATCACCACCCGCAAGATGCCGATCAAGCTCAACAGCCCGTTCGACGGCCGCCCGCTCGGCGACACCGCGCTGCGCACCCGCACCCAGGTGTCGGTGGTCGCGATCATGCGCGCGGGCCAGGTGATCCCGTCGCCGACGCCGGACCACGTGCTGGCGGCCGGGGACATCGTGATCGCCGTCGGGACGGCCGAGAAGCTGGAGCAGGCCGCCGACATCCTCGCGCGCGGCTGAGGCCGCCCCGGTAGTCGTGGACCACACCGCACTCGAACTGCTCGAACTCGGCGCCGTTTTCTTCGGGCTCGGCCTGCTCGGCAGGCTCGCCCAGCGGATCGGCCTGTCCCCCATCCCGCTCTACCTGCTCGGCGGCCTCGCGTTCGGGGCGGGCGGCGTCATCCCACTGGGCGACATCGGCGACTTCACCTCGCTGGCCGGCGAGGTCGGCGTCGTCCTGCTGCTCCTGCTGCTCGGGCTCGAGTACTCCGCGGTCGAGCTGGTCACGGGGCTGCGCCGGTCCTGGACGGCCGGGATCGTGGACATCGTGCTCAACGCCGCGCCCGGCGTCGCCGTCGCGCTGGTCCTGGGCTGGGGCGCGGTCGGGGCGATGGTGCTGGGCGGGGTCACCTACATCTCCTCCTCCGGGATCGTCGCGAAGGTGCTGTCGGACCTGGGCCGGCTCGGCAACCGGGAGACGCCGGTGGTGCTGTCGGTGCTGGTCTTCGAGGACCTGGTGATGGCGCTCTACCTGCCGATCCTCACGGCGCTGCTGCTCGGCGTGACGCTGTGGGGCGGGATCAGTGCGGTCGCGGTGTCGCTCGCGGTGATCTCGGTGGTGCTGGTCGTGGCCCTGCGCTACGGCCGCTACGTCTCGGCCGTCGTCGACTCCGACGACCGCGAGGTGTTCCTGCTCAAGGTGCTCGGCGCCGCGCTGCTGGTCGCCGGGTTCGCCCAGGCCATGCAGGTGTCCGCCGCGGTGGGCGCGTTCCTGCTGGGCATCGCGATCTCCGGCTCGACCGCGGAGAACGCGACGAAGCTGCTGGAGCCGCTGCGGGACCTGTTCGCCGCGGTGTTCTTCGTGGTGTTCGGGCTGTCGACCGACCCGCGGGCCATCCCGCCGGTGCTCGGCTGGGCGCTCGTGCTCGCCGTGTCGACGGCCGCGACCAAGTACACGACGGGCTGGTGGGCGGCGAAGCGCGCACGGATCGGGCGGATGGGCCGGGCCCGCGCCGGGGCCGCGCTGATCGCCCGCGGGGAGTTCTCGATCGTCATCGCCGGGCTGGCCGTCGGCTACGCCGCCGTGCCCGCCGAACTGTCCGCGCTGGCCACGGCGTACGTGCTGATCATGGCGGTGCTCGGCCCGATCGCCGCCCGCTACGTCGAGCCCGTCATGCGGGCGATCCCGACGCGCACCCCCGCGACGGCCTGACCGCCCGCTCGCCCCGCCCTGCCCGCCGTCGCACCCCACCGGGGGCCGTCGCACCCGCCGCGACGGGTGCGGCGACAGCGCGCGGGGTGCGGTGTCAGTCCCGGGCGGCGAGGGTCGCGTTGTAGAGGTCCCGCTTCGGCACGCCCGCGGCCTCGGCGACGGCGGCGACGGCGTCCTTGAGACGCTCGCCGTCGTCGGTGCGTTCCCGGACGGCGTCGACCAGCGACTCGACCGGCGGCGCCTCCCGGGCCTCGGCGCCGGCAAGCACCACGGTCACCTCCCCGAGCACGTCGCCGGAGGTGGCCCAGGAGTGCAGCTCGGCCAGGGTGCCGCGCACGACCTGCTCGTGGGTCTTGGTCAGCTCCCGGCACACCGCGGCACGCCGGGTCTCCCCCAGTACCGCGACGGCGTCGGCGAGGGTGTCCGCGGTCCGCCGCGGCGACTCGAAGAACACCACGGCGCGGCGCTCGTCGCGCAGGGTCTCCAGCCACCGGCGGCGCTCGCCGGAGCGGCGCGGCGGGAAGCCGTCGAAGCAGAACCGCTCGCACGGCAGCCCGGACAGGACCAGTGCCGTGGTCACCGCGGACGGGCCGGGCGCGCAGGTGACCGGGAGGTCCTCCGCGGCGGCCGCGGCGACGAGCCGGTAGCCCGGGTCGGAGACGGCGGGCATGCCGGCGTCGGACACGACCAGCACGGTCGCGCCGTCGCGGACCGCGGACAGCAGGCCGGGCAGCCGCTCGGCCTCGACGGCGTCGTAGTGGCTGACGATGCGGCCGGTGTAGGTGACCGGCAGCGCCGCGGCGAGGGTCCGGAACCGGCGGGTGTCCTCGGCGGCGATGACGTCGGCGGTGGCGATCAGCTCCCGCAGCCGCGGCGACGCGTCCCGCGGGTCGCCCAGCGGGGTCGCGGCCAGGACGAGGCGACCGGTCGTCGTCGCCGTGTCGGGCGTGGAGTCGGGGGCGGGAGTCACGTCGGCCAGCCTACGATCGGACGCGATGGCCACCACGAGCGCCGATGCCGGGAGCCGGGTCGCCGGAGCGGCACCCGAACCCGGTCTGACCCCGCAGGGCACCCCGCCACCGCTGCGCCGCGCCGATCCCGGCCCGGCCGCGCGGCTCGGCGCGCCGCCACCCTCGGACCGGCTGACGGGCTGGCTGGTCACCGCGGGCGTGGTGCTGGTCGCGGCGCTGCTGCGGTTCTACGACCTGGGCGAGCCCACCGACCGCGGCACCCCCGTGTTCGACGAGAAGCACTACGTCCCGCAGGCCTGGGACATGGTCCGCAACGGCGGGGTGGAGAGCAACCCCGGTTACGAGAAGATCGTCCACCCGCCGCTGGCGAAACAGCTGATCGCGCTGGGCCAGATGGTCTTCGGCTACGACGGCGTCGGCTGGCGGGTCTCGGCCGCGCTGGCCGGGGTGCTCACGGTGCTGCTGGTGGTGCGGGCCGGGCGTCGGCTGACCCGCTCGACCGCACTGGGCGGGCTGGCGGGGCTGCTGCTGTGCGCCGACGGGCTGTCGCACGTGCAGTCGCGGATGGGGATGCTCGACGTCTTCTCCGCGCTGTTCGTGGTGGCCGCGTTCGCCGCGCTGCTCGCCGACCGCGACGACGTCCGCGCCCGGATGGCGCGCGTCGTCGCCGAGGGGCGGGTCGGCGACACCGTGTGGGGCCCGCGCTGGGGTGTGCGCTGGTGGCGGCTGACCGCGGGCGTCTCGCTCGGACTGGCGTGTGCGGTGAAGTGGAACGGCGTCTACTACATCGCCGCGTTCGGGCTGTTGTGCGTGCTGTGGGACGTCTCGGTGCGCCGCCGCGCCGGGGTCGCCCGGCCGTGGGTGGGGACGATGGTGCGCGACGTCGCCCCCGCGCTGTGGGCGCTCGTCCTGATCCCGGTGCTGACCTACGTCGGGTCCTGGTGGGCGTGGTTCGGCAGCGAGACCGGCATCGACCGCCACGAGGTGGGCCGGGAGATCGGCACCGGCGGGGCGTTCGCCTGGGTGCCCGACGCGCTGCGGTCGCTCTGGTACTACCACGGCCAGGTCCTCGCCTTCCACGAGAACCTGACGACCCAGTCCGCCGGGGCGCACCCGTGGGAGTCCAAGCCCTGGACCTGGCCGATGGGGCTGCGGCCGATGCTCTACCGCTACGCCGACGACGCGACCGGCTGCGGGGAGACCGACTGCGTCTCCGCGGTGATGCTGATCGGCACCCCGGCGCTGTGGTGGCCGGCGATCCCGGTGCTGCTCTGGGGGCTGTGGCGGGCGGTGACCCGGGTCGACTGGCGGTGGACGGCGGTGCTCGTCGGCTACGCGGCCGGGTTCGTCCCGTGGTTCTTCAACATCGACCGGCAGATGTACTTCTTCTACATGATGCCGGTGGTGCCCTTCCTGGTCCTGGGCGTCGTGCTGGCGATGGGGCAGATGCTGGGCCACTCGCGGATGAGCGCGCGCCGTCGCCGCAACGGGCTGCTCGTCGTCGCGACGTGGGTGGCGCTGATCGGGGTCAACTTCGTGTGGCTGTGGCCGATCCTGGTCGGCGACCCGATCACCGCGGCGCACTGGCAGGCCGAGCTGTGGCTGCCGTCCTGGCGCTGATCTGCTCCGTCCGGGTGACGCCCGGAACTCCGGCGGGCGGTGCGACGACCAACCCGGCGTGAGCCCCGTTCTCCGCCGCCTCGCGGTCGCCCTCCCCGCCGTGCTCCTCGCCCTCGTCGCCGGGGCCGCACCGGCCTGGGCGCACACCGAGCTCGAGTCCAGCAGCCCCGCCGCGAACGCGCAGGTCGGCACCGCGCCGACATCGGTGTCGCTGACGTTCTCCGAGGACATCGCGGCCGCCGACGCCACCGTCTCGGTGGCCGGCCCCGGCGGCACCGACTACGCGGCGGGCCCCGCCACCGGCGACGGCGACACCCTCACCGTGCCGCTGCGCCCGCTCGGTGCGGCCGGCGCCTACACGGTCACCTACCGGGTGGTCTCCGACGACGGCCACCCCGTCTCGGGCACGGTGCCGTTCACGCTGACCACCGCCGGCCCGGGTGCGGCCGCGGCGACCTCCGCCGCGGCCCCGGAGCCCGCCACCGCCGCTCCCACGACCGCACCGCAGACCACGCCCGCCGCCGCCACCGACGACGGTGGGGCCCCGGTCTGGCCGTGGATCGTGGTGGCCGTCGTCGTGATCGGGGCCGGGGTCGCGTTCGCGCTGCGCCGGTCGAGGGTCTGACCATCGGCGACACCCCGCCCGGGCACCGGGTCCGCGAGCCCGCGCCCGCCGTCGCCGGGTGGGTCGCGGTGCTGGTGGGGGCCGCGGTCGTCGTCGCCGGGGTCACCGGTGGCATCGGGCCGGACGGCGTCGCGCTCGACCTGGCCCAGACCGTCGCACGGGCCGCGGCGGACCTGGCCGCGGTGGTCGCGGCGGGTGCGGCGCTGGTCGCGCTGCTCGCCCCCGACCGGGTTCCCGGCGCCGACCGGGTCCTGACGACCGTCGCGCCGCTCTGGCTCGGGGTGCTGCTGGTCGAGACGTTCGTCCGGGGCGCGGTCGTGTCCGGGCGCGGGCTCGCCGACGTGCGCGGCCCGGACCTGCTGGAGTTCCTGACCGGTCCGCGTGCCGGGACCGGCCAGCTGGTGGCACTGGCCGCGGTCCTCGCGCTGGTCGGCGTCGCCGGGTCGCGGCCTGCCCGGCCGGGCGCCGGTCCGGGGCCCGCGGCGCTGGCGCTGCTGGTGGTCGTCGTCGCGGCGGCGGCGCCCGCGGCGACCGGGCACACCGCGGCGTCGACGGTCGCGGCGTACGCGGTGCCGGCGGTCGTCGCCCACGTCGCGGCGGCGCTGCTGTGGGTCGGCGGTCTGGGTGCGGTGCTGGTGACCGCCCGCGACGCCGACGTGCGCACCGTCGCGGTGCCCCGGTTCTCCCGGCTCGCGCTCGCCGCCGTCGTCGTGCTGGGGGTGACCGGGCTGCTCGCCGCCACCGCGCGGCTGTCCTCACCCACCGACCTGGTCACGACGGCCTACGGCGCGGTCGTCCTCACCAAGGTCGCGCTGCTGGCCTGCGCCGCCGCGCTGGGCGGCGCGACGCGTGCCCGGCTGCGCGCCGGGCGGCTGCCGGTGCTGGTGTGGGCGGCGGTGGAGGTGCTGGTGCTGGTCGCGGCGACCGGGGTCGCCGCGACCCTGACCCACACCGCCTGAGCGGTCGGCGGGAGGGAGAGGTCAGCCGCAGGCCGGAAGTCCGAGCCCGCCGCGGGACGCCGGCTCCAGGTACACCTCCGAGAGGTAACCGGAGCGCCCGTCCGGCCAGGCCACGCGGTACCAGAGCGCGGACTCGACCCGGTGCGGGTTGTGCGCGGCGGGCGAGTCGAGGTTGTAGTTCCACATCCGCTCACCGACGACCGTGCAGGTGGCGGGCAGCATCGCGCCGCTGACGACGTCGGTGCCGTCCTCCCGGCAGCCCCGGGTACCGCAGAACGCGATCGCCCGCGACGACAGATAGGCGGGCCCGGAGTCCTCGACGAGGTCCTCGGCGCCGAGCGCGACCTTGTTCTGCACCGTGACGACGACCGGTCCCGCCGCGGTCGGTGTGCCCGCCGTCCGGGCGGCGAACCAGCCCGCGGCGCCCGAGACCATGCCGGTGACCAGTACGGCGACGACCACCGCCCGCGTCGTACGTCCCCCGGTCTCCTGCGGGCCCGCCGCCGGGGCCGCGGCCGCGTCCTGGACCGCAGGTGCTCCCGCGGACGGTGGCGGCACGTCCGCGGAGAGGGTCGCCGTGGACCTCGCCGGGGCCGTGGTGGGGGACGCGGGCGCTGCGGGGGCCGCCGCCAGCGCCGCGTGCCGGCGCGCCCAGCCCCGTACCTCCACCTCGGGCACCCCCACGGCGGCGAGCACCGTCGTCACCAGGTCGGCGCGGGGCAGGCGGGGCCCGGTGCGGGCGTTGCCGATCGCGCTCTTGCTCCAGTTCGACCGCTCCGCGGCCTCGCGGACGGATACGCCGCGGGCGTCGAGCACCGCGGCGAAGTCGCGGCAGAACAGGTCCGGGGAGTCGAGGGGACGACCGTCAGGGGATTCGGTCACCCGGACGAGTATCCGGCCTGCGATCACGAGGGGCCAGGCGGAACGGGCACCGTCCCACGAAGATCGTCACGATTGACGAGGGGATCTCGCGATGACCCGGTGCATCCGCAGAGACCACAGGCCGTCGTCCGCGGCGGAGATGTGCATCGGCACCCGGTCGCGCTCGACGAAGCCACGGGCCCGGTAGAACGGGACGCCCAGGTCGTTGCCCTCGGCGACGCTCACCCACATCCCCGTCGCGCCGTGGTCGCACAGCTGGGCGGTGACGTGGTCGAGCAGCCGGGTGCCGATCCCCTCGCCGCGACGGTCCGGGTCGAGGTAGAGGACGTAGAGCTCGCCGACGCGGGCCCCGGTGATCGCCCCGCCGGCCGCGCCGACCACCGTGCCCGCCTCCTCGGCGACCATGTAGCCCAGCCAGTGCGGCGGGTCGGGGACGGTCTCGGACCGTACCCTCGTCTCGTCGTAGAAGCGGGCGACGACGTCGTCGACGAACGCCTCCGGCAGCAGGTCGCGGTAGGTGGCCCGGTAGGCGCGGGTGCAGACGTCGGCGATCCCTGGGGCGTCGGCCGGGACGGCGGCCCGGACGGTGGACGCGGTCGGATCGGCCATACGGCGACCGCAACCTCGCAACGACGAACGGCCGGACCCGTGCGGGGTCCGGCCGTGTAGTGGTGGAGCTGAGGGGAATCGAACCCCTGACCTTCTCGATGCGAACGAGACGCGCTACCAACTGCGCTACAGCCCCAGGTGTCTCAGGCCCGCCCTCGCGGGCCGACCTGAAGAACCCTAACAGACCCCTATTCACCCACCGCACGCCGGTGGGGGGTGCCCGTGTCGAACTCGTCGGGCTCCTCCTCGGCGTCCACGTCGACCAGCGACGTCCCGACCGGGACGGGCGGCGGCGGGGCGGCGGCGAGTCGCGGGAGCGACGACTCGTGCTCGGTCCCGACGGGCCCCTCGACGGTGCGCCCGCGGGCCGGGAGCACGCCCAGCGGCTCGCCGGTACCGCGGACCCGGGTGGGCTCGCCGTCGTCGGCGGTCCAGTCGTCGTCCTCGTCGGCACCCGCGGCGACGGGGGCCGCGGTCGCGCGGATCTCGTCGTCGGCCCGCTCCTCGGCGGAGGCGTCGCGGCCGCGGTGGGCCCACTCGTCGAGCTCGGGGTCGTCGGCGGCCGGGGACTGCCGGGTGCCGGCCAGGCGCGCGGCGCGGCGGGCCCGGATGCCCTCCTCGATGCGGACCTGGCGGCGCAGGTAGGTCAGATAGCCGACCAGGCCCGCACCGACGACACCGGTGACCCACCAGAACACCGTCGAGACCAGCAGTGCGGCCGCACCGGCGGCGAGCAGCAGGACCAGCAGACCGAGGACGACGCGCTGGCGGAACGCGTACTTGGCGTGCGCGGCCGCGGCGGCGGCCTCGGGGTCGAAGCCCCCGCGGCCGGGGCGGTAGCGGGCCGGCGGGCGGGACCAGCCCTCCTCGTCGACCTCGTCGGCCTCGTCGACCTCGTCGGCCTCGTCGAGACCGTCGGCGTCGGTCCCGTGCTCGTCGTCGCCGTCGACGGGCACGGCGGGCTCGTGGTCGTCGTCGGGCCGGGGGTCGCGCTCCCGGTCCGACCGGACCCGATCGTCGGGCTCGGCGTCGTCGTCGTGGCCGACGAGGTGGTCGTCGTGGTCGTCGCCTCCGGGGCCGCGGACCCGGCCCTCGTCGTCGATCTCGGTGTCCTCGACGTCGTCGTAGGCGTACTGGTCGGCCTCGTCGGAGCGCTCACGGGGGGCGGGGACGTCGTCCCGCGCCTCCGCCAGCTCGCCGACCGTGGTCGGACCGGATCGCTGTGTCACAAGAACCTCCGGGTGTCGATGCCGTGCGGGACGTTCCAGCACCCGCCCGGACAACAGCGCCGGGCTGAGCCGGGCCACTTCCTGCTGACGCCGGGCGACGGTCGGAACGAGGATCAGCAGCCAGAGCACGACCAGACCCACGAAGATCAGAGAGCTGGGCACGGCTGCCTCCTCCCCCGACCGGCGCAGTCCGCCCGGTGGAACGGCCCCGATCCGCGCCACCACCGATCACCGTAATCGGGCGGACGCCCGCACCCGGGTCGCGACGCGCCGTGGTCCCTCGGACGGACGGTGCGAAACCAGGGACGTGCGGTACACGTGTGACTCCGGTGAGTGATCGGGCGAGGTGTGGGCGCTGCGCAGGGTCAGGCCCGCGAGGCGCGTCCGTCCCGCACCAGCCGGGCCGCGAAACCACCCGGCGGGACCTCCTCGGCGGTCACCGCGTAGGCGTAGTGGTCGCGCCAGGCGCCGTCGACGTCGAGGTAGCGCTGCAGCAGTCCCTCGCGGCGCAGCCCGAGCCGGGCGAGCACCGCGATGCTGGCCACGTTCTCCGGGCGGACCGTGGCCTCGACGCGGTGCAGCCGCACCGGGCCGAAACAGTGGTCGAGGACGAGCGCAACGGCCGCGGTGGTGATCCCGCGCCCGCCCAGGGTCGAGTCGAGCCAGTAACCGACGTAGCCCGACAGCAGCGGCTCCCGCACGACGTTGCCGACCATGACGTGGCCGGCCATCGCGCCGTCGACGGTGATCGCGAACGGCAGCGACAGCCCGCGCCGGGCGGCCCCGCGCAGCAGCCACCAGCGGCCGGGCCACTCCACCCCGGAGTTGCGGCGGGACCACCCGCCGTAGGTCGTCGGCTCCCAGGGACGCAGGAACTGCTCGTCGCGCACCCGGATCCGGGCCCAGTCACCGCCGTCGCGCAGCCGCACCGGGCGCAGCCCCACCTCGTGCCTGCGCACCCGCAACGGTCCGAGGACGGCGGGCCAGCCGGGGTGACCGCCGGGCGGTTCGGGGACGGCGGACGGCGGCACGCGGCTCAGTTCCGCCCGCGGGGAACCAGCTCGACGTGCTCACCGACGGTCATCTCGGTCACGTCCTCGTCGATGACCGCCAGCGCGTTGACCTCGGACAGCACGGCCAGCAGGTGGGTGCCCGACGCACCGAGCGGCTGGGCGAGCAGCTCGCCGCCGTCGTCGGAGCGCAGCAGCCGCGCCGGGATGTAGGACCGGCGCCCGGCCGGGGAGACGATCGGGGAGGTCAGCTGGGCGGTCCAGGTGCGCCGCATCGGCTCCTGGCCCAGCGCCAGCCGGATCAGCGGCCGGACGAACACCTCGAACAGCACCAGCGCGGTCGCCGGGTGCGACGGGAACAGGAACACCGGCACGGCGTCCGGGCCGAGCCGGCCGTAGCCCTGCGCGGAACCGGGGTGCATCGCGACGCGGGTGTCGTCGATGCCACCGAGGTCCGCCAGCCCGCTCCTGGCCTCGGCCGCGGTCGTCCCGCCGCCCGCGCCGCAGACCACGACGATCTCCGACGCCGGTAGCAGGTCCTCCACGGCGCCACGGATCTCCGCGGCGCTGCCGCCGACGGTGCGGGGCCGGTTGGTCTCCGCGCCCGCCTCGCGGGCGGCGGCGACCACGGCGTGCGAGCAGACGTCGGCGACCTGCCCGGACGACGCCGAGCGGCTCACCTCCACCAGCTCGTCGCCGACCGAGACGACCGAGACCCGTGGCCGCGGGTGCACCAGCAGCTTGTCCCGGCCCGCGGCGGCGAGCATCGCGACCTGGGCCGAGCCGACGACGTCGCCCTCGCGGACGGCGACGTCACCGGACTGGACGTCCTCCCCCACGCGGCGCACGAAACCGGCCGACGGCACGCCGCGGCGGATCGTGAGGCGCGCGGTGCCGCCGTCGGTCCACCCCAGCGGTGCGACGGCGTCGGCGAGGGTCGGCAGCGGCGCCCCCGCCGCGACGCGGACGGCCTGGCCGGGCTGCAGCCGCAGCGGCTGACGCGACCCGGCGGCGATCTCGCCCACCACCGGGACGGTGACCGGGGAGGCGTCGGTGGCCCCGGCCACGTCGACGCTGCGCACCGCGTAGCCGTCGATCGCGGCCTGGTCGAAGACCGGCAGCGGACGCGCCGCGACGACCTCCTCGGCGCTGCGCAGCCCCTGCGCGTCGGTGATCGCGACGCGCACCGGGGCCGGACGCACCGCCACGTCCAGGATGCGGGACAGGTGATCGGTGACCGTGCGCACGCTCAGTCCTTCAGTCGCTCGTTCAGCCAGGTCCGCAGGTCCTCGCCGTACTCCGGGTGCTGCAGCATGAAGTCGACGTAGGCCCGCGCGTACCCGGCGGGGTTACCCAGGTCGTGGCGCCCGCCGCGGTGCACGACGACGTGCACCGGGTGCCCCTCGGAGATCAGCAGCGCGACGGCGTCGGTCAGCTGCAGCTCACCGCCCGCGCCGGGGGTGATCCGGTCCAGCGCGTCGAAGATCGCACGGTCGAGCAGGTAGCGACCGGCCGCGGCGAAGGTCGAGGGGGCCTCGTCCGGGGCGGGCTTCTCGACCATCCCGTGGACCTGCTTGACGTCGTCGTCGCCGGTGTCGGAGACCTCGAAGACGCCGTAGGCCGAGATCTGCTCGCGCGGCACGTCGAAGGCGCAGAGGACGCTGCCGCCGTGTTCCTCGCGGACCTGCGCCATGCGGGCGAGGACCCCGGTCGGGAGGACCAGGTCGTCGGGCAGCAGGACGGCGACGGCCTGCTCGTCGTCGGCCAGTGCCGGGCCGGCCTGGGCGACGGCGTGGCCGAGGCCCTTGGGCTCGTACTGGTACACCGAGTCGACCTCGAGCAGGCCGGGGGCGCGGCGGACCTTGTCCGCCAGCTCGCCCTTGCCGCGGCCCTCCAGGGTCTTCACCAGCTCGTCGTCGGTGCGGAAATAGGCCGCGACCGAGTCCTTGCCCGGGGAGGTCACGACCAGCAGCCGCTGGGCGCCGGCCTCGGCGGCCTCCGCGGCGACGAGCTCGATCCCGGGCGTGTCGACGACGGGGAGCAGCTCCTTCGGCACGGCCTTGGTCGTCGGCAGGAACCGGGTGCCCAGACCCGCCGCCGGGACGACGGCGGTGCGGAAGGCCCCGGTGCCGCTGGACGTCTGCACGCTCATGGTCGGCGAGCCTAGCCACAGCTCTAGCCTGGAGCCGTGACGGCTCGCGCGGAGGACAGGGGCGGATCGTCGCCTGATCAGGGTGGACGAGCCGCTGACGCCAAGCGGTCGCTGCGGCGCACGCTGCTGGCGGCACGTCGCGGTCGCCCGGTCGCCGACCGGGCCGCGACGACCGCCGCGCTGTCGGAGCACCTGTGCGCGCTCGCCACCGCGACACCCGGCCCGGTGGCCTGCTACCTGCCGATCGGCACCGAACCCGGCGGTGCGGGACCGGGCGTGACGTCGCTGCCCGACGCGCTGGTCGCCGCCGGTCACGAGATCCTCGCCCCGGTGGTCCCGGACGCGCCGGGCCCGCTGGACTGGACCGTCTACCGCGGCCCGGACGACCTGGCCCCCGGGCCGCTCGGGGTCGTCGAGCCGACCGGTCCCCGGCTCGGGCCCGCCGCGCTCGCGTCGGCCGGCCTGGTGGTGGTGCCCGCGCTGGCCGTCGACCGGCGCGGGCGACGCCTGGGCCGCGGCGGCGGCTTCTACGACCGGACGCTCGCGCTCGCCGCGCCCGGCGCCCTGCTCATCGTCCCGCTGCACCACGGCGAGCTGCTCGACGACGTCCCGGCCGAGGACCACGACGTCGCGGTGGGGGCGGTCGTCCTGCCCCGGGACGGGGTGGTGCATCTCTCGCCCTGACCGTGTGGACGGGTCGGAGCGACCGTCGCCTCGGAGTATGCTGGCACTCGCTCTCGCCGAGTGCCAGCCCGCGGGCGGGCACCGCCCCAGTTCGTCCGGAGGATGTTGTGCCGACCTACCAGTACGCATGCACCGCGTGTGACCACCGCTTCGAGGCGGTGCAGTCGTTCTCCGACGACGCTCTCAGCACCTGCCCGAACTGCGGCGGGAAGCTGCGCAAGGTCTTCTCCTCGGTGGGCATCGTGTTCAAGGGCAGCGGCTTCTACCGCACCGACTCCCGCTCGGGCTCGGTGAGTAGCGGGTCCGGGTCCTCGTCGGAGTCGGCGAAGTCCGACAGCTCCTCGTCGAGCTCGTCGTCCTCGGACTCCTCGTCCTCGTCGAGCTCCTCGTCCTCCTCGGACTCCTCGTCGTCGAGCTCCTCGTCGAACTCGGCCGGCACGTCGTCCTCGAAGGCCGCCGCTTCCTGATCCGTCCACAACCGGCCGGGTTGTCCACAGGCCGGTGGATCGACCCGTCACCGGCCGTGTCCCGCCCTAGCGTCGGAACGACGACGGCGGAGGGGCGGCCATGGCGGAGCAGACACGGCGGGCGGACCGCCCGTGGGACCGGCTGCTGCGGCGGCCCTCCTGGTCACGGGCGTTGCTCGCCCGCCGGGTGCTGGCCGCCGCCCTCGCGGTCGCGGCCGTGGTCGTGGCGCTGCTCCCCGCCGCGGGTGACGAGCGGGTCCCGGTACTGGTCGCCGCCCGTGACCTCGCCCCCGGCACGGCGCTGGGCCCGGCCGACGTCGTCGTGGCCTCCTGGCCGCCCGCCCTCGCCCCCGCCGGTGCCCTGACCGCGCCCGACGCCGTGGCCGGGCGGCTGCTCGCCGGACCGGTGACCGCGGGCGAGCCGGTCGGCGAGCTGCGGCTGGTCGGGTCCGCGCTCGCCGTCGTCACCGGTGGGCCGGGCGCCTCGGCGGTGCCGCTGCGCCCGGCCGATCCGGCGGTGGCCGCGCTGCTGTCCCCCGGCTCGAGGGTGGACGTGGTGGCGGGCGGCCCGGACGGCGCGCGTGTGCTGGCCGCCCGGGCCGGGGTGGTGGCGGTGCTGCCACCCGCCCCCGGGGCCGCCGGGGCGCGGGCGGACCCGGGACCGCTGGTGCTGGTCGCGCTGCCCGAGGCGGAGGCGACCGCGGTGGCCGCGGCGACGCTGGCCGGCGAGGTCACGGTCACCCTGCGCTGAGCCCCGCGCCGTCCCGCGGTGCGGGCCGCCCTCGGTCTCCGAACGCGCTCCGGCCGGTCAGCCGCCGTGGTGCGGGGGACGGTTCTCGGTGAACCAGCGGTCGGGGTCCGCGGAGTCGCGCTCGTCGGCGGCGCCGTAGTCGGCCCGCTCGTCGGCGGTGGTCGAGGGGTCGTCGCCGAAGATCTCCTCGATCCGTCGGCGCATCCGGTCCGCGGGCTCGCTCATGGCCCCATGGTGCCGTGCGCGGGCGGCGCGGGTGGACACCGATCCCGCGTCACCGTGCCGTGCCGTGCCCGTGACGCCCCACGACGACGCGTCCGGGTGACACCATGGGGTCAGCCGTACGCATCCGCCCGGGCACCCGGGCGACGACAGGAGAGGTGGACCGCTCATGGGGTTCCTGGACAAGGCACGCGAGGCGGCCGAGAACGCGATCGAGAAGGCGAAGCCGCACCTGGACAAGGCGATGGAGCAGGCCGGCCCGCACCTGGAGAAGGCCAAGGAGAAGGCGGGCCCGCTCGTCGAGAAGGCCGCCGAGAAGGTCGACCAGGCCACCGGCGGCAAGTACTCCGAGCAGATCGACGGGGTGAAGGGGAAGGTCGAGGGCGCACTCGGGCACACCGACCCGGCCGCTCCGGGCGCCGGCACGCACGGCGGCGCCGTCCCGCCGGTGCCGCCCGCCCCGCCCGGGGGCGACGCACTGGCGCCGCAGGGCAACCCGGCCGCGTCGCAGCAGCCGCCGGCCGTCCCGCCGGTGCCGCCGGAGCGCAAGGACGACGGCGGCGTCCCGCCGGTGCCCCCGGCGAACTGAGCCCACGCACACGGACGGGCCCCGGCGATCCGCCGGGGCCCGTCCGTCGTGCAGGGGGTCAGTCGTCGAGGCCGGAGAGCTCCGAGATGACGTGCGGGACCAGCGGGGTCAGCGTCGCCATGCCGTCGCGGACGGCGGCGCGGGACGCCGCCAGGTTGACCACCAGCGTGCTGCCCGAGACGCCGACGACCCCACGGGACACCCCGGCGTCGACCGCACCGGCGGCGAGGCCGGAGGCGCGGATGGCCTCGGCGATCCCCGGCACCGGCCGGTCGAGGACACCGGTGGTGGCGTCCGGGGTGACGTCACGGGGCGACACGCCCGTGCCGCCGACGGTCACCACCAGGTCGACGCCGCCGATCACGGCGGTGTTCAGCGCGCTGCGGATGGCCACCACGTCGCCGGGGGCCGAGACCACGCCGTCGACGAGGAAGTGGGCCTCCTCCAGCAGCTCGGTGACCAGCGGCCCGGTGCCGTCGGACCGCTCACCCGCGCTGACCCGGTCGTCGACGATCACCACGAGGGCACGGCCGATCTGCGGACCCGACATCTCCATGGCGGTCACCCTAGCGTCGGCCGGGACGCGGCCCCGGGGGAGGCCGTGCCGGTGCGGGGAGGGGGGACCGGCACCGACACGACGCTCCGGGCGTATTCGGTGGGGCACCATCGAATACGGGGACACCCCATCACGCCGGTTCTTCACCCGTCAACGACGTGCGGTGTGTGCCACCCACCCGGCCCCGTCCGGTCGGACGGACTGCACCCGGGCAGGCCCTCACTGCTCGCCGAGTGTCACCTCGACGGTCCGGGTCGCCCCGCCGGCGTCGACGACGTCCAGCTGGACGACGCTGCCCGGCGGCTGCGACCGCACCGCGGCCTGCAGATCGGTGCCGGTGGTGATCCGCTGGTCGCCGAGCCGGGCGACGATCTCCTGCAGGCGCAGCCCGGCCTTCGCGGCCGCGCCGTCCGGCGTGACCTCCTGGATCACCGCGCCGCGCAGCTGCGGGTCGTTGCCGACGGTCACGCCGAGCACGGCGTGCGTGGCCTTGCCGCCGCCGCGCAGCTGGTCGGCGATCCGGCGGGCCTGGTTGATCGGGATGGAGAAACCGACGCCGATCGAGCCGCCGCCCGGCCCGGCGGTCGCGATGGCGGAGTTGATGCCGACGACCCTGCCGTCGGAGTCCACGAGCGGGCCCCCGGAGTTGCCGGGGTTGATCGCGGCGTCGGTCTGGATCGCGTTCAGCACGGTGTCGCCCGCCCCCGGCGCGCCCGACTCGGCGGGGATGCCGACGGCCCGGTCGACGGCCGAGACGATGCCGGTGGTGACCGACCCGCCGAGCCCGAGCGGCGACCCGAACGCGGTGACCTGCTGACCGACCCGGACGCGGTCGGAGTCGCCGAGCTCGACCGTGCTCAGGCCCGGCAGGTCCGTGCGCACGAGCGCGATGTCGGACTGCGGGTCCTGCCCGAGGATCGTCCCGATGGCGGTGCGGCCGTCCTGCAGGACCACGCGCAGCGTGCCGCCCTGGGCCGCCGGGGCGACGACGTGGTTGTTGGTGAGGATCAGGCCGTCGTTGCCGACGATCATGCCGGAGCCCTCGCCGCGGTCACCGACGTTGCCCGCTCCGCCGTCGACGCGGATCTGCACGACGGCGGGCAGCACCTTCTCGGCGACGGCCTCGACCGAGCCGGACGGCGCCGTGCCCCCCGATCCGCCTGCGAGGCGCGCGCCGATCAGGCCGCCGAGGGCACCCGCGACCAGCGCGACGAGCAGCCCGGCCGCGACCAGGACGACACCCCGGCGGCCGCGGCCGGACGGACGGCGCGGTGCGGGCGGCGCACCGACCGCCCACGGGGGCGGGGCAGGCTCGCCGGGGGCGGCCGCGCCGGTCGCGTCCAGGTGCGCCGGGAGCTCCCGGGTGCCGTCCGCCGGCACCGGCGTCGTGTCGGTCGGGAGGTCCGGGGCGGCCGCGTCGGGCGCGGCACCGTCGGATCCCGCGACGGGCGCGTCCGCGGCGGTGGAGCCGGGGCGGGCCCACGGGTTGGCGGGCACGGCCCAGCGGTCGGTGGGCGGGTCCTGGGTGGAGACGGCCTCGGTGTCGGGGCCGTGGTCGTGCTGCGGGGTGGCGTCCTCGTCCGCCGGGACAGCGGGCGACGCCCCGGCCGCGGTCGCCGCGGCGGTCGTGCCGGACCGGGTGGACGCGTCGCCGTCGCCGTCGGCGGTCGCGGGCGTCGTCGCGGACCCGCCGCCCGCGCCGGCCGCGGCGGTGTCCCCGGCCGGGCCCGCTCCGGTGCCGTCCCCGGCGGCGCCCGGCGAGCCGGTGGCCGGAGCGTCGGTGGCCGGAGCGTCGGTGATCCCGTCCGACGCGGACCCGTCGGCGGAGGACCCCGGCGAGGACGACCGTGGCCCGTCCTGCTCGGGGGCGGCGTCGCCGGAGGACCCGGCCGCTCCCGCGGTGGCGGAGGGCCCGCCCTCGCGGCCGGCCGCGTCCCCGGAGGCCCCGCCGGACGTCCCCGCTCCGGTGCGGGTCGGCTCGTCGGGCGGGTTGTCCTGGGTCATGCGTCCACCGTCCGTCGTCTCCGTCCGTCGTGTCACCGCTGTGTCACGTCGTGTCACACCAGGCTATGGGCTGTCCGGCTCCGCCACGTACCGGCCCGGCAGGGCCATCGAGAGCAGCGCACCGCCCTCCGGGGCGCGCCCGGCCCGCACCTCTCCCCCGTGCCGTGCCGCCGCCTGCGCGACGATCGACAGCCCCAGCCCGGAGCCGGGCATGGTCCGCGAGGTGTCGGCCCGGTAGAAGCGGTCGAACACGTGCGGCAGGTCCTCCGCGGCGATCCCGTCACCCGCGTCCGCCACCTCGATGACCAGCCACTCCGGCGAGATCGGCACCATCGACAGCCGCACCGTGCCGCCGGGCGGGCTCCACTTCACGGCGTTGTCGAGCAGGTTCAGCACGGCCCGTTCGAGGGCGCTGGCGTCGCCGTCGAGGATCCACGGGGTGCGGTGGACGTCGAACTCGACCTCCCCCGCGCGTCGCTTCACCCGGTCCAGGGCGCGGTCGACGATCTCGGTGAGCTCCAGTGCCTCGCTGGTCATGGTCGGGGCGTCGTCGCGGGCGAGCTCGACGAGGTCCCCGACGAGGTGGGACAGCTCCTCGACCTGGGCGCGGACGTCGTCGAGCAGCTCGGTGCGGTCCTGGGCGGGCAGGTCGGGGGTGTCCGGCCGGTCGGCGGAGGCGAGCAGCTCCAGGTTGGTGCGCAGCGAGGTCAGCGGGGTGCGCAGCTCGTGCCCGGCGTCGGCGACGAGCCGGCGCTGCTGTTCCCGCGACGCGGCCAGCGCGCCGAGCATCGTGTTGAACGACTGGGTGAGCCGGGCGAGCTCGTCGGACCCGGAGACGGGGATCGGGCGCAGGTCACCGGTCTTGGCCACGCGTTCGGTCGCCGCGGTCAGCCGCAGCACCGGCCGCAGCCCGGTCCGGGCGACGGCGACCCCGGCGAGCGCGGCCAGCACGACGCCACCCAGCCCGACGATCGGCAGCGCGGTGCCCATCCGGGTCACCACCCGGGTCATCGTGTCCAGCCGCTGGGCCAGCACCAGCGCGCGGCCGTCCCCGGCCCGGACCGCGACGATCCGGTACGGCACGCCGTCGAGCTCGGCGGTGCGGCCCGGCTGGGTCGGCCCGCCCTGGGCGACCTCGATCTCAGGCTCGCCCAGCGGCGGCCGTGACGACTCGTCCGCCGAGGTCGCGACGCCCGAGGAGTAGACGAGCGCGATGTGCAGGTCGGCCGCGCCGAGCACGTCGGGCGGGAGCGCGGCGAGCAGCCGCGGGTCGATCAGGTCGCTCTGCGCCGCGGCGTAGGCGCGCTGGCGCAGCGTCTCGTCCAGCGAGCTGGTGAGGTTCTGGCGCACGACGAGGAACGCGGCGGCGGACACGAGCAGCACCATCGCGGCGGCGACGAGTGCGGCGAGCACCCCGATCCGGGCGCGCAGCGTGAACCGCTCGCGGTCCGGCTCGGCCGCGGGCCCGCGGCGCCACCAGCGCTCGGCCCGCTCCTCGTCGGGCGGGAGCAGCTGGGTCACGGCGGGGTGTCCCGCAGGACGTAGCCGACCCCGCGCACGGTGTGGATCAGCCGGGGCTCGCCCTCGGCCTCGGTCTTGCGGCGCAGGTAGCCGACGTAGACCTCCAGGGCGTTGCCGCTGGTCGGGAAGTCGTAGCCCCACACCTGCTCGAGGATCTGGGCGCGGGTCAGGACCCGGCGCGGGTGCGCGAGCAACAGTTCCAGCAGGGAGAACTCGGTGCGGGTGAGGCTGATCGGCCGTCCGCCCCGGGACACCTCGCGGGTGTCGGGGTCCAGCGACAGGTCGCCGAAGGTGAGCGCGGGGCTGGTGCCCGCGTCGCCGTCGGCGTCCGGGGTGCGGCGGCGCAGCAGCGCCCGCAGCCGGGCGAGCAGCTCCTCCAGCGCGAACGGCTTGGGCAGGTAGTCGTCGGCGCCGGCGTCGAGCCCGGCGACCCGGTCCGACACCGCGTCGCGGGCGGTGAGCACGAGGATCGGGAGCGCGTCACCGGCGCTGCGCAACCGCCGGCACACCTCCAGCCCGTCGACGCGCGGCATCATCACGTCCAGGACGAGCGCGTCGGGCCGGTCGGTGAGCATCTTGTCCAGCGCGACCTGGCCGTCCTCGGCGAGGTCGACCTGGTAGCCGTTGAAGGCCAGCGAACGACGCAGCGAGTCTCGGACCGCCTTGTCGTCGTCGACCACCAGAATGCGCATGGGCGCCAGTCTCGCCGACGGCTCTGAGAGGAACCTGAGCAGGCCCTGATCAGCGGGTGGTGATCAGCGCCCGGCGATCAGGACGCCTTGTAGGCGGCGGCCATGTCGTCGCCGCCGTGCCCGCGCTCCGACGCCCGCCGCAGCCGGTCCCGCACCGCGGGCGCGACGTCGAGCCGGGTGCCCGAGGCCTCCGCCGCGGCGACGATCAGGCCCGCGTCCTTGGCCGCGTTGTCGACGGTGAAGCTGGGCGTGAAGTCGTCGTCGAGGATCGCCTTCGCCTTGTTCTGCAGGTAGGGCAGGTCCAGCGGACCGCCGGCGACGGCGTCGAGGAAGGCCTGCGGGTCCACGCCGAGTCCCTGGGCCAGCGCGACGGACTCCCCCGTCGCTGCGGTGATCGCCAGCACCCAGCTGTTGGCGACGAGCTTGAGCCGGCTCGCCTGGGCGGTCGTGTTGTCCTCGGCGACCCAGACGGTCTGCCTGCCGACGGCGTCGAGCACCGGGTCGACGACCGGACGCGCCGCGGGGTCGCCGGCGACGAACACGACGAGCTGCCCGGACTCGGCGGGCGCTCGGGTGCCGAGCACCGGCGCGTCGAGCAGGGTCAGGCCGTGGCGCCCGGCGATCGCGCGGAGCCCGTCGAACGGCTCGACGCCGACGGTGGTCGTCTGCAGCCACACCTGGCCCGGCGCGAGACCGCCGGCGGCCTGCTCCAGGACGGCGGTGACGTCGTCGGCGTCCCCCAGCATCGTCACGACCACGTCGGCGCCGCGCACGGCGTCGGCCGGATCGGTGTGCAGGGCCGCGCCCGCGTCCGCGAGCGGCTGCGCCTTCGCCGCGGTCCGGTTCCAGACCCGCAGGTCCAGCCCGGCCGCGAGGATGTTGTGCCCCATCCCGGCGCCCATGATCCCGGTTCCCAGCAGTGCCACGGTCGTCATGGACCCACCGTAGGTCGATCTCCGTGGGAGCGCCGCCGCACGCCGGGTCGTGTGGTCCGGAGCGGTCCGTCGCGGGTCGGGCCCCGTCGCGCCTGCGCGGCACTGCAGGCACCCCGAACGGGTACCCGGTGGGATGAGCGACGAACTCGAGTTCTTCTTCGACCCGATCTGCCCGTTCTGCTGGGTCACGTCCCGCTGGGTGGTGGAGGTGGGCCGTCGTCGCGAGCTGGCGGTGCACTGGCGCCCGTTGCCGCTGGCGATGCTGAACGAGGGCATCTCCTACGAGGAGCGGCGGAAGGTCTCGGAGTCCTACCCGGACTCCCACCTCCGCGGCCTGGAGATGCTGCGGGTGATCGCCGCGGCCGAGGCGGTGGCGGGCCCCGGGGTCGTCGGGGACCTCTACACCCGGTTCGGCGAGCTGGTGTGGGACTCCCCCGCACCCGACGGCGAGGGCTTCGACCCGGTCATGCGCGTCATGGCGCAGCAGCGGGACCTGCGTCCGGTGCTGGAGGACCTCGGCCTGGACCCTGCCCTGGCCGACGCCGCGACGGGCACCGACCTCGACGAGGGCCTCGCCGCGAACGTGGCGGAGGCCCGGCGGCGGTGCGGCGACGACGTCGGTACCCCGATCCTGTCGTTCTCCCCGCCGGACGGGCCGGCCCTGTTCGGGCCGGTGATCGACTCCGTGCCGTTCGGCGAGGACGCGCTGCGGCTGTGGGACGCGACGTACACCCTCGCCACCTGGCCCGGGTTCGCCGAGCTCAAGCGGAGCCTGCGGTCGTTCCCCGACACCCCGCTGACCGCGCGGATCGCGCACGGGGAGACGACGGTGCGATGACGGTCTCTGCTTCACTGGGGACGTGACCGACGCGGGCGATCTCGGCTTCTCCAACCGGACCGGGCGCCCGCCGGGCCGGGTGATCACCGCGGTGTCCCGGTTCGTGCCCGCGATCCGCCGGGTGCAGCAGCAGATCGAGCCCTACGCCGCGTACTGGGAGCAGCGCAACCGCACCGAGCTCGCCCGGACCGGGCCGCTGTGCGTCGCGCTGGGCGACTCGATGGCCCAGGGCGTCGGCGCGTCGGCCCCGGAGTGCGGCTGGTTCGGGCAGCTGGTCGGGCTGCTGCCGGGCTGGCGCACGGTCAACCTGTCCCAGTACGGCGCCCGCGTCGACGACGTCCTCGACGCGCAGCTCCCGGCGGCGCTGCGGCTGCACCCGGACCTGCTGCTGTGCCTGATCGGGTCGAACGACCTGATGCAGCCCAAGCACCAGGAGGGCGTCGGGAGCCGGTACGCGGCCCTGCTCGACCGGCTCCCGCGCGGCACGGTCGTCGGCAACCAGCCGGGCACCTTCGCCGCGGCGGTGCAGGTCAACGGCCTGATCGACGACGCCGTGCGGCGCCGCGGGCTGGTGCTGGCCGAGCTGCGGGACCCGCGGACGCGGCACTGGCGCGGCAAGCTCGCCTCCGACCGGTTCCACCCCAACGACCGCGGCTACGCCGCCATCACCGAGGTGTTCGCCGAGGCGCTGCGTCGCGCCGGGCACTGAACCCCGTCACACCGCCGCGGCGACCGCGCGCGCCCGGGACGCCGCCGTCCGGTCCCCACGCCCGGCCGGCACCGCGACGACCAGCCCGACCACGGCCAGCCCGGCCGCGACGACGTTCGGCGAGGCGTAGCCGAACCCGGCCGCGATCACGATGCCGCCCAGCGCGGCCCCGATCGCGTTGGCGACGTTGAAGGCGGCCTGGTTGGCCGCCGAGGCCAGGTTCGGCGCGTCACCGGCGCCGCTGATGATCCGCAGCTGCACCGCCGGGACCAGCGCGAACGTCGTCACGGCGAAGGCGAACAGGGCGACGACCGCGGTCGCCTGGTTCTGCAGGGCAGGCACGAACAGCAACGCGACGACGGCGTCGGCGACGAGTGCGCCGTAGATCGTCGGCATGGTCGCGATGTCGGCCAGGCGGGCGCCGACCAGGTTCCCGACGGTCATGCCGACGCCGAACAACGCGAGCAGCAGCGTGACCTCGGTCGGGGTGAACCCGGCGACCTCGACCAGCATCGGGGTGATGTAGCTGTAGGTGCTGAACAGCGCGGCCCCGCCGACCGTCGCGACCAGCAGCGCCGTCCACACCGGACGGTGGGTGAGGGCGCGCAGCTCGGCGCGCAGGCGCACCGGGGTGGCGTCGCGGACGTCGGGGACGCAGGCGGCGACGGCCACCGCGGCGACCGCGGCGATCACCCCGACGACGCCGAACACCGGCCGCCACCCGAACTGCTGGCCGAGCAGGGTCCCGGCCGGGACGCCCGCGACGTTGGCCAGGGTCAGCCCGGCGAACATCGTCGCCATCGCGCGGGCCCGGCGGTCGGCGCTCACGAGCCCGCCCGCGACGACGGCGCCGATCCCGAAGAAGGCGCCGTGCGGCAGCCCGGCGAGGAACCGTGCGGCGAGCACCGGCAGGTAGCCGGGCACGACGGCGGACAGCACGTTGAACGCGGCATAGCCGGCCATGAGTCCGATGAGGACGTGCTTGCGCGGGAACCGGTTCGCCGCCGCGACCAGCAGCGGGGCCCCCACGACGACGCCGACCGCGTACGCCGAGATCAGCCGGCCCGCGTCGGGGATGCCGACCGCGAGCCCGCCGGCGACGTCGGGCAGCAGGCCCATGATCACCAACTCGCCGGTGCCGATGGCGAAGGCGCCGACGGCGAGTGCGGCGAGCGCGAAGGCGGGACGGGTGGTGACGGCACGCATCGGGTGCCTCCTCCGGGGAGTGGCGGGACAGGGAGGCGGCGTCGTCGTCGCGAATAAAAACGCTAGACGAGTAAATAGGCGACGCGCCAGCCCACCGCGCTGTCCGCCACGTCACCCCGCCTTCTGGTTGGCTGGGCCGGTGAGCACCCCGAAGCTGCCGCGCAAGGTCTACGACGCCGAGCTGCTCCGCCTGCAGGGCGAGCTGCTGCAGATGCAGGAGTGGGTCCGGGCGTCGGGCGCACGGGTGGTCGTTGTCTTCGAGGGACGCGACGCCGCGGGCAAGGGCGGGGCGATCCAGCGGGTCACCCAGTACCTCAACCCGCGGTTCACCCGGATCGTCGCGCTGCCCGCGCCGACCGAGCGCCAGAAGGGGCAGTGGTACTTCCAGCGCTACGTCGAGCAGCTGCCCGCGGCCGGCGAGATCGTGCTGATGGACCGGTCCTGGTACAACCGCGCCGGCGTCGAGCGGGTGATGGGGTTCTGCACCGAGACCGAGTACCGCCGCTTCCTGCGCCAGGCGCCGGTGTTCGAGAACATGCTCGTCGAGGACGGCATCCACCTGCGCAAGTACTGGTTCTCGGTCAGCGCCGAGGAGCAGGCGCGACGGTTCGCCGAACGGCTGGAGAACCCGCTCAAGCAGTGGAAGCTCTCGCCGATGGACCTCGAGTCGATGACCCGCTGGGACGACTACTCCCGCGCCCGCGACGACATGCTGATCCACACCGACACCGAGTCCGCACCGTGGTGGATCGTCGAGGCCGAGCAGAAGCGCAACGCGCGGATCAACATGATCCACCACCTGCTCGGGTCGATCCCCTGGGAGCCGGTGGCGCGACAGGTGCTGACGCTGCCGGACCGGAAGCCGTCGACGGGCTACGAGCGCCCGCCGCGCGAGGTGCAGCGCGACGTGCCCGACCACGCGTCGACGCTGATCTAGGTCACACCCACCCGGACGGTACGGCCGGTACCGGATACCGTCCCGACGAGCGACGATGCGGCACGGACGCCGCGCGAGAGGCGGTGCACCCGTGGGTGTCGTGCTGTTCACCGGGTTCCCGGGGTTCCTCGGGTCGGCCCTGCTGCCGCGGACGCTGCGCCGCGCGCCCGACGCGCGCGCGGTCGCACTGGTGCAGGCGAAGTTCCTCGACCAGGCCCGCACGACGCTGGCCCGGATCGAGCGCGAGGCGCCGGAGATCGCCGGGCGCACCGACCTCGTCGTCGGGGACATCACCGTCGACGGGCTGGGACTGGAGCAGGTCGAGCGCGAGCGCCTGCTCGGCGGACCGCTGGAGATCTTCCACCTGGCCGCGGTCTACGACCTCTCGGTGCCGGCGGACGTCGCCTGGCGGGTGAACGTCGAGGGCACCCGGCACGTCGTGCGGTTCGCCGAGGCCGCGTCGCAGCTGGTCCGGCTGCAGTACGTGTCGACCTGCTACGTCTCGGGCCGCTACGACGGCATCTTCTCCGAGACCGACCTGGAGCTCGGCCAGCCCTTCGCCAACCACTACGACCACACCAAGCACGAGGCCGAGCGCGTCGTGGCGAAGGCCCGCGACGCCGGCCTGCCGGTGTCGGTCTACCGGCCCTCGGTCGTCGTCGGGGACTCGGTGACCGGTGCGACGCAGAAGTTCGACGGCCCCTACTACCTGCTCCAGCTGCTGGCCCGGCAGGGCCGGACGGCGTTCGCGCCGCTCCCCCGCGCCGCGTCGCGGACCCGGTTCAACCTGGTGCCCTCGGACTACGTCGTCGACGGGATCGCCGCGCTGGCCGGGCACGGCCCGGCGGTGAACCGGACGTTCGCGCTGGCCCAGCCGGCCCCGCCGACGGTGACCGAGATGTGCGAGGTCTTCGCCGACCGGCTCGGCAAGCAGCTGCGCGTGGTGCCGATGCCGGTCGGGCTCGCCGCGTTCTCCATCGACCACGTACCCGGCGTCGGACGGCTGTTCCAGGTCCCGTCGAGCACGCTGGAGTACCTGACCCACCCGTCGCACTACGACACCGACGCGACGACGGCGATGCTCGGCGGGCTCGGCGTCCACTGCCCGCCGTTCACCGGGCACGTCGACGCGATGGTCCGCTTCTTCAGCGCGAATCCGCAGGTCGGAACGGCTGCGATGGTCTGACGCCGAGAGGTCTACCGTCTCCGGCGTGGCCATCGAGCGGAACGACGTGCTCCTCGCGGCCGCGACCGTGCTCGTGCAGAACCCGGCCGCGTCGATGTCGGAGATCGCGACCGGCGCCGGCATCAGCCGGGCGACCCTGCACCGGCTCGTCGACGGCCGGGAGGCCCTGCTCTCCGAGCTCAGCGAGATGGGCGTGGAGCGCGGGATCGCCGCGATCCGGGAGGCCCGGACCGACGAGGGCGACCCGATCGAGGCGGTGCGCCGGGTCATCGTCGGCCTGCTGCCCTCGGTGGACCTGTGGGTGCTCGCCGAGCGCATCCAGTCCAGCGACGAGGTCCTGGCCCGCTACGCCGAGATGGACACCCTGCTCGTCGAGCTGTTCCGGCGCGGCCAGCGGAGCGGGGCCTTCTGCGTGACCCAGTCCGCGACGTGGATGACCGAGGCGCTCTACGCCCTGCTGACCCGGGCGGTGCTCGCCGCGCACGACGGCAGGCTCGGCCGGCAGGAGATCGTCGGGGTCACCGAGCGGACGCTGCTGGCCGGGGTCGTGGAGACCGCCGGCCGCAGCCCGGCCACCCCCTGACCGTCGAGTCCGTTTCCTCCTCGTTCGTCCACTACGCTCGGGGCGTGCTCACCCGTGCCTCCGGCATCGCCCGCTCGCTCGCGACCTACCACGGGATCCCGGGCCGGCAGCGCCGGATGCGCCGCTTCTACTCCGCGTTCCTGCGTCCCGGCGACCTCGCCTTCGACGTCGGCGCGCACGCCGGCAACCGGGTGCGTGCCTGGCGGGCCCTGGGGGCGCGGGTGGTCGCCGTCGAGCCGCAGCCGGACTTCACCCGGCTGCTGCGCCTGTTCTTCGGCCGCGACGACGCCGTGACCGTCCTGCCCCTCGCGCTCGGCGCCGCGGCGGGCACCGCCCGCCTCGGGGTCTCCCGCGCCACCCCCACCGTCTCGACGCTGTCGCAGCGCTGGCGCGACACCGTCGCCGACGACGCCGGGTTCAGCCGGGTGACCTGGGACTCCTCGATCGAGGTGCCGGTCAGCACGCTCGACGCGCTCATCGCCGAGCACGGCGTCCCGGCCTTCTGCAAGATCGACGTCGAGGGCTTCGAGGCCGACGTCCTCGACGGGCTGTCGCGCCCGCTGCCCGCGCTGTCGGTGGAGTACCTGCCCGCCGCGCACGACGCGACCCTGGAGTCGCTCGCCCGCATCGAGGCCCTGGGCCGCTACGTCTACCGCTACTCCCCCGTCGAGACGATGACCTGGGACACCTCGGCCGGTGACCGCTGGGTCGACGCCGCCGAGCTCCGCGCCCTGCTCGACCGGCGCCGCCCGCTGGGCCGCTCGGGCGACGTCTACGCCCGCCACGTGCCCGCCTGACCGCACCGCCGGGTCGCTCACCGGACAAGTCGGGCATGCTGGACACCTGATGCTCCGGAAGACCCACGGCACCGCCGCCACCGCCCCCGTCGCCCTCCAGATCGCGGCGGGCGCGGCGCTGCTCGCGGCCGTCCTCACCGTGCTCGTACCGACCACCGGCGCCGGCGCCCTGCGGGTCACCGGCGCGGCCGTCGTCGGCGCCGTCGCCGCGGCGCTGCTGCTGCGGGCCGCGCGCCGCGCCGGGGAGCGCACGCTCGGCCCGGCCGGGGTGGTCACGGTGGCCCGCGGGGCGCTCGCCGTGGCCGTCGTCGCGCTGGTCGGGCTGGACGGCGCCGGGACCGTGGCGCTCGTGGCGCTCGTCGGCGTCGCGCTCGTCCTCGACGGCGTCGACGGCCCGGTCGCGCGCCGCACCGGCACGGAGACCGCGCTGGGCGCCCGGTTCGACATGGAGACCGACGCCTTCCTGCTGATGGTGCTGTCGGCGCACGTCGCGGCGACGACCGGGCAGTGGTGGGTCACCGCGCTGGGCCTGCTGCGCTACGCCTTCGTCGCCGCCGGGCGGGTCGCGCCGTGGCTGCGCGGCGAGCTCCCGCCGCGCTACTCGGCCAAGGTCGTCGCCGCCCTGCAGGGGATCGTGCTCGTGGTGACCGCGGCCGGGGTGCTGCCCGACGCCGTCGCGCTCACCGCGGTCGGGATGGCGCTGGCTGCGCTGGTGTGGTCGTTCGGGGTGTCGGTGGTGCAGCTGTGGCGGGCCGCCGAACGGCACCCGTTCCACGCCCGCCGGGCCGGTGCCGCGCTGCTCACCACGCTCTGCCTCGCGCTCGTCGGTGGGATCCTGGTACTGCCCGCCGACCCGGCCGCCCTCGACCCGGCCGGGCTGCTGCGGCTGCCGATCGAGGCGGTCCTCGGGGCGGCGGTGCTCGCGCTGCTGCCCGGCCGGGCCCGGTGGGTCGCCGCCGCCCTGGCCGGGGCGCTGCTGGCCGCCCTCGGGCTGCTCAAGCTGGCCGACATCGGGTTCCTCGCCTTCCAGGGCCGCCGGTTCGACGCCGTGTCCGACTGGTCGCTGCTGGGCAACGCACACGACTTCCTGCAGGGCACCGCCGGCGCGGCCGGGACGGCGGTCGTGGTGCTCGCCGCCGTCGTCGCGGTGGGCCTGGTCGTGGCGACGGCCGCCGCGGCCGTCCGGCTCGGACAGCTCGCGGCCCGGCACCGGCGGGCCACCGTCGGCGTCGCCGCGCTGCTGGCCGCGGCCTGGCTCGTCGTGGGCACGGTCGCCGACGCCCGCCTGGTCCCCGGGGTGCCGGTGGCCGCCGCCGACGGCGTCGCCGAGGTCGCGCACCGTGCCCAGCAGGTCCCCGAGACGCTGCGGGAGCGCCGCGAGCTCACCGAGAGCCTGGCCCGCGACGGCTGGGACGGCGCCCCGCCCGACGCGCTGCTGTCCGCGCTGCGCGGCAAGGACGTCGTGATCACCTTCGTGGAGAGCTACGGCCGCAATGCCCAGAACGCCCCCGCGATGGCGCCCCGGATCCGGCCGGTCCTCGCCGAGGCCGACGCCCGCCTCACCGCGGCCGGGTACGGCGCGCGCAGCGGCGTGCTCACCGCACCGATCAACGGCGGCGGCAGCTGGCTCGCCCACGCGACGCTGTTCTCCGGGCTCTCCATCGCCGACCAGGGCGCGCACGACCGGCTCACCGCGTCCGACCGGCTGACGCTTCCCCGCGCGTTCCGCGACGCCGGGTGGGAGACCACCGTGATCACCCCGGCGACGACGCGGGAGTGGCCCGAGGCAGCGTTCTTCGGCCACCAGCGGGTGTACGCCGGCGACGACCTCGGCTACGCCGGCCCGCCGTTCAGCTGGTCCCCGATGCCCGACCAGTACACCCTCGACGCGTTCTCCCGGCTCGAGCTCGACCGCCCCGACCGGGGCCCGGTGCTCGGCACCGTGGTGCTGACCTCCAGCCACGCGCCGTGGTCGCCGGTGCCGCCGCTGCTGGACCCGGCCGGGATCGGCGACGGCGCCGTCTACGGGCCGTACGCCGGCGGCCAGCAGTCCTACGACACGATCTTCTCCCTGGACCGGGAGACGCTGCGCGGGGACTACCTGACCTCGCTGGAGTACGCGCTGCGCAGCGCCACCGGCTGGGTCGCCGACCGCCCGGAGGACGACCGGGACCTCGTCGTCCTGATGCTGGGCGACCACGAGCCCGGCGCGACGGTGTCCGGGCCCGGTGCGGGCTCCGACGTCCCCGTCTCGGTCATCACCCGCGACACCGACGTGCTGGACCGCATCGACGACTGGGGCTGGACGCCCGGGCTGCTCCCGCCGCCGGACGCACCGCCGTGGCTGATGGCCGAGTTCCGGGACCGTTTCCTGGCCGCGTTCTCGTGACCGGTCAGGGCGCGCGGTAGCGCAGCAGCACCAGGTCGCCCATCGGGCGTGCCTCGACCAGGGACATGCCGCGCTGCGGGCACTGCGGGAACCGGCCGTCGTGCACGAAGCGGGGGGCGCGGGCGTCACCGACGAAGAACGGCGCGACGACCACGTGCAGCTCGTCGACCAGCCCGGCGGTGAGGAACGCGGTGTGCACGCCGCCCCCGCCCTCGACCAGCAGCCGTCGCACGCCGCGGGCGGCCAGGTCGTCGAGCACCGCGCACGGGTCCGGCGGGTCCCCCGCGGCGACGACCTCGGCGGCGTCGCCGAGCAGGTCCCGCAGTGCGGGGGCCGCGTGGCCCGCGGTGAACACCAGCGGCGCGTCCCCGCCCGTGAACACCCGCGCCGCCGGGTCCAGCGAGGACCCGGTGGTCAGCACGACCCGCCGCGGCGACGGCGGGCGGCCGTCGGCGACCCGCCCGGCCCGGCGCTCCGCGCAGCGCACCAGCAGCCGCGGGTCGTCGGCGCGCACGGTCCCCGCGCCGACCAGGATCGCGTCCACCCCGGCGCGTACGGCGTCGACGCGGTCGAGGTCGCCCGCGTCGGAGAGCACCAGCGTGTCGGGACCGGCGTCGTCGATGTAGCCGTCCAGCGACATCGCGACCGACGCCAGCACGTGCGGCCGGTCCATCAGATCACCTCCACGTACCGGGCAGGCGCCCGATACGTCCGGATACTGTCGGGGCCGTCGGTGCGCCGCGCGCCGGGATCGGGGACGGTGGAGTGGGGCACGAGGCACGGGCGTTCTGGCTGGCCGCACCGGGGCACGGCGAGATCCGGACGGTGCCGGTGCCCGACCCCGGGCCGGACGAGGTGCTCGTGCGCACCCGGTACACCGCGGTCAGCCGCGGCACCGAGACCCTGGTGTTCCGCGGCGAGGTCCCGGAGTCCGAGCACGAGCGGATGCGCGCGCCGTTCCAGGACGGCGACTTCCCCGCCCCGGTGAAGTACGGCTATCTCGCGGTGGGCGAGGTCGAGCAGGGCCCGCCGGAGCTCGCCGGGCGGACCGTGTTCTGCCTGTACCCGCACCAGAGCCGGTTCGTGGTGCCCGCCGACGCGGTCACCGTCGTCCCCGACGACGTGCCCGCCGCGCGCGCGGTGCTCGCCGGCACCGTCGAGACCGCCGTGAACGCGGTGTGGGACGCCGCCCCGCTGGTCGGCGACCGGATCGCCGTCGTCGGGGCGGGGATGGTCGGGGCGTCGGTGGCCGCGGTCCTGGCCGGGCTGCCCGGCGCGCGGGTGCAGCTCGTCGACCCCGACCCGGACCGGGCCGCCGTCGCCGCGGCGCTCGGCGTCGGGTTCGCCTCTCCCGACGACGCCGAGGGCGACCGGGACCTCGTCGTGCACGCGAGCGCCACCCCCGCCGGCCTGGACCGCTCGCTGGAGCTGCTCGCACCGGAGGGCGAGGTGGTCGAGCTCAGCTGGTACGGGACCCGCTCGGTGCCGCTGCCGCTGGGCGGGGCGTTCCACAGCCGCCGGCTCACCATCCGCGCCAGCCAGGTCGGCACGGTGTCCCCGCGCCGGGCGCGCCGCGGCTACGGCGACCGGATGGCGCTGGCGCTGCGGCTGCTTGCCGACCCCCGGTTCGACGCCCTGGTCGGCGGCGACTGCACGCTCGACCAGCTGCCCACCGTGCTCGCCACGATGGCGGCGGACGGGCCGCCGTCGCTGTGCCTTCGGGTGTCGCACCACGGGGGTCAGTAGCCGGTCGCGGTGTGGCCGCGCGGCGCGTCCGGCGCGGCGTCGACCTGCGGCAGGACGTGCCCGAGCCGGTCGCGCTTGGCGGTCAGGTACCGCACGTTGTGCTCGTCGGCAGGCTCCAGCACCGGCACCAGCTCGGTGACGACGATGCCGTACCCGGTCAGCGCCTCGACCTTCGCCGGGCTGTTGGACAACAGCCGCACCCGACCGATCCCGAGGTGGCGCAGCACGACGGCGGCGGCCCCGAAGTCGCGCACGTCCACCGGCAGGCCCAGCGCGACGGCCGAGTCGATGGTGTCCAGGCCGTCCTCGTCCTGCAGCACGTGTGTGCGGATCTTCGCGAGCAGGCCGATGCCGCGGCCCTCGTGCCCGCGCAGGTAGACGATCACGCCGCGGCCCGCGCGGACGACGGCGTCGATCGCGATCGACAGCTGCGCCCCGCACTCGCAGCGCCGCGCGCCGAAGACGTCACCGGTGAGGCACTCGGAGTGCATCCGCACCAGCGGCGCCTCCACGTCCGCGGGGTCGCCGTGCACCAGCGCGAGGTGCTCGGGACCGCCCTCGTACTCGCGGAAGGCGATCGCACGGAACTCCCCGTGCCGCGTGGTCAACCGGGACTCGGCGAACTCGTGTCGGTCGTCGTACACCGTTGCTCCTCCATGATCGGGCAGGGCCGTGAGAGCCTCGCCTGCGTGAATCCCCTCCCGGTCGACACCACCGAGGACGTCCGGGAGCGAGGTGCCTCCGTGGCCCTGCTCCCGGTCGGGAGCCTCGAGCAGCACGGACCGCACCTGCCCCTGACCACCGACACCCTCGTGGCGTCCGCGGTGGCCGCCCGGATCGCGCAGACCCACCCCGTGCGCGTCCTGCCACCACTGACGATCTCCTGCTCCCACGAGCACGCCGCGTGGGCGGGCACCGTGAGCATCTCCGCGGCGACGCTCGGCGCGGTCGTCTCCGACGTCGCCGCCTCGCTGCGCGCCTCCGGCACCACCGCACTCGTCCTGGTCAACGCGCACGGCGGGAACCACGTCCTGCGCAACGTCGTCCAGGAGGCCTCGGTCGGGCCGCTGCCCATGGCCCTGTTCCCCGTCTCCGAGGACTGGACCGCCGCCCGCCGGACCGCCGGGTGCGAGACCTCGAACACCGCCGACATGCACGCCGGGGAGCTGGAGACCTCGATCCTGCTGCACACCGTCCCCGACCAGGTCCGGCCGTCGTACCGCACCGCCGACCACGTCGCCGACGAGCGGCCTCACCTGCTCACCACCGGGCTCGGGGCCTACTCCGCCGGCGGTGTGGTGGGGCGGCCGTCGCTCGCCACCGCCGACAAGGGCCGGGGCCTGCTCGACGCGCTCGTGGTCGCCTTCGAGGGGCACCTGCGGGCGCTCGCCGGGCGCTGACGGCGCGGTCTCCCGGGCCGCCCGGCGGCGCCGCAGCACCACGAGCGCGCCCGGTGCGACCCCGACGAGCGCCAGCACCCCGTAGGCGACGGCGGCGGCGAGCCCCTCGGCCGCGGGCAGTCCGACCGCGGCGAACCCGGCCGCCGCGGCCGCCTCGCGCGGCCCCCACCCGCCGACGGTCAGCGGGATCGTCATCGCCAGCAACGCGACCAGCAGCAGCGGCAGCAGGACGGTGAGCGGTGCGGTCGCGCCGGCCGCCCGCGCGGCCAGCACGAACAGCGTGAGGTGGCAGGCCAGCGCCCCGGCCGAGGTCAGCACCACCCCGGTCGCGGTGCGCGGGCGCAGCACGGTGCGCGCGTCGGCCCACACGCGGCCGAGCCGGGCGAGCAGCAGCCACCCGGCCCCGCCGAGCGCGGCCACGACGGCGACCGCGGGCAGCACCGCGCCGCCCGGGACCGCGCCGGCCGCGGCCCGCAGCAGGTCCGGCTGCAGCGCCAGGACGAGGGCGACGGCCGCCACCGCGACCAGGTGCCCCGCGACCCGTTCGAACACCACGGCCCGGACCCCGGCGCCGAGGTTCCCCTCGCTGCGCCCGTGGCTGACCGCGCGGTGGACGTCGCCGAGGACCCCGGCAGGCAACAGCGAGTTGAGAAAGGTGGCGCCGTAGCAGTCGGCCACGGCGCGTCCCGCAGTCAGGCCGAGCCCGATCGAGCGGGCGACCATCCGCCACCGCCAGGCGCTGAGCACGGTCGCGACCGCGCCGAGCAGCAGCGCGGCGACGACCGCTGCCGGCCCCACGCCGCGCAGCCGCTCCAGCACCGGCCCGACACCGACCTGCACGACCAGCGCGGCCAGCAACCCGGCCCCGGCGAGCAGCCGCAGGGCCGGACCCACCCGGCGTCTCACGGCCGCTCCCCCGGGACCACCAGCAGGTCGATGTGGCCGACCGACACGGTGAGCTCCCCCGCGTCGAGGGCGCGCTCGCGCCGGTCGCGGTAGGCGCCTGCGTGTGCGGCGAGGCCGGGACGCTGCGCGCACGCCGCATCGAGCCGTCCGGCCAGCCACTCGCGGAGCAGCGCGGGCCGGTCGGGGCCGAGCCGCCACGGCGAGTCGGCGGTGCGGACCCGCGCGCCGTGCCGGGCGAACGCGGCCGCCGCGGCGGCGGGGGCGTCCGGCCCGAGCATCCGCCGACCGTTCTCGTCGCGGCGCTGGTGGTCGTCGAAGGCGGCGCCGATCTCGGCGTCGAGCGGGTCCTCGGGGTGCAGCCGGACCCGGCCGGACACGGTCAGGGTGAACAGCACGGGGCAGCCGGCGGCGGTGCAGGCGGCGGCCAGGGCGTCCATCTCGTCGGCGGTGAGCAGGTCGAGCAGCGCGGAGGCGGTGATCAGCGACGTCCCGGCCAGCGCGTCGGCGCCGAGCCCGGTGAGGTCGCCGGGTCCGGCTTCACCGGTCACACCGCCGGGTAGCGACGCGACGGCGTGGGAGAGCACGACGGGGTCGCGGTCGTGCAGGACCCAGTGCTGGCCACCGGGCCGGGCGAGGTGCGGGGCGAGCCAGCGGCCCATCGACCCGGTGCCGCAGCCGAGGTCGCGCACCAGCAGCGGACCCGGCGGCAGGAGGTCGCGGACGGCGTCGGCGAGCGCGGTCGAGCGGGCGTCGGCGTCGGCGGGCTCGCGCAGGGCGAGCCACTCCGGCGGGCAGACCGGGTTGCCCGCCGCACCCTGGATCGGGACGGCGGTGTGGTCGATGCCGCGGTCGGCGGCGGCGCTCACGGCAGCACCGCGCCGAGGGCGCGGGCGGTGTCGGCCCAGCCGTCGAGCCGGTCCCTGCGTTCCCGGGCGGCGGCGCGCAGGTCCGCCCGCATCCCCGGGTCGGTCAGCCAGGACCGCAGCGCGCCGGCCAGCGCGTCCCGGTCGCCGGGGTCGACGAGCAGCCCACCGTCGCCGAGCGCCTCGGGCACCCCGCCGACCGCAGCGGCGATCACCGGGACGGCCCGGGCCAGCGCCTCGGTGACGACCATCCCGTAGCTCTCGGTGCGCGAGGGCAGCACGAGCAGGTCCGCGGAGGCGTAGGCGGCGTCGAGGGCGGGGCCGGTCAGCGGGCCGGTGAGGGTGATCCGCCCGGCCAGGCCGTGCCGGTCCACCGCCGCGCGCACGGCCGCGGTGTGCGCGGGGACGCGGTCGAGCGGCCCGGCCAGGCGCAACGTCCACTCCCGGTCGGCGACGCGGGCGAGGGCCTCGACCAGCAAGTCGTGGCCCTTGGTCGGGGTGAGCGCCCCGACCGCGAGCAGCCGGGTACCGGCCGGGTGCGCGGACGTCATCGGGGCAGGGTCCACCCCCGGCGACGCGACGTGCACGCGGGCGAGGGGCAGCTGGTGCAGACGGACCACCCGCCGTGCCGTCCATCGGCTGGTGGTGACGACGGCGGCTGCCGCGTGCAGCGCCGCGCGCTCCCGGGCCCGGCGGTCCGCGACGACCGCCGCGGCGAGCCCGTGCTCGTCGCCCAGCGGCAGGTGCACCAGGACGACCACGCGTACCCGGCCGGTGTGACGGGCGAGGACCCCCGGCGCGGCACAGGCGACGAGCCCGTCGAGCAGCACCGACCCGCCGTCCGGGACGCCCGTGAGCGCCGCGTCGAGCCGCTCGAGGGCGGCCCGGTCCGGGTCCGGCCAGCCGCCCACGACGGCGATCTCCCGCACGGGACGGTCGAACGCGGCGCAGACACCGCGGTCGTAGCGGTTCCCGCCGCTCGGCGAACGCGGGTCGTCGATCCCGGCGGGGACGACGACGTGCACCGCACGCCCCGTGGTGCGGGGCGGTGCGGGAGCCGTCACAGGTCCCGCTCGTAGCTCGCCCACGCGACGTGCGACTCGTGCAGCGTCACCGTCACGCCGGTCAGCCCGCCGGCGTTGCCGCCGAGCTTCCCCGCGCCGATGCGGTCGGCGAGCCGGTCCGCGATCGCCCGGGCCAGGAACTCGGTGGTCGTGTTGACGCCCGCGAACTCGGGGTGGTCGTCGAGGTCGCGGTGGTTGAGGTCGGCGAGCGTCTCCGCGAGCTGCGCGGTGGCCAGCCCGATGTCGACGACGATCCCGTCCGGGTCCAGCTCAGGGCGCCGGAAGGTGGCGTCGACGAGGAAGGTCGCGCCGTGTCGCTGCTGCGCCGGTCCGAAGACCTCGCCGCGCAGGCTGTGCGCCACCATGACGTGGTCCCGGACGGTGATGCTGAACAATCGGTCCTCCTGCGTGCGGCGCCCCCTGAACCGGATGTCCAGATCAAAAGCGGGCAATGTTCATGAAACCACCATGCGGGCGACGCAGCGACCGAGCCGCGTCACGGGGTGGCCCGCGCTGGTCACGCGCATGCGCCCGGCTGCTGCGACCTGTCACCGGTGCTGCCCCGAGCGAATGAGGCGTGACACACGATGGTCACCCTTGAGGCAATCATGTCTCATTAGCTACTCTCGTGGCGCGATTCGGACACAGCAGCGTCCGCGTCGACCACTACGAGGAGGTAGCCGATGACCACCCACGAGACCCCGATGCCGTCCTGGTCCGAGACCCTGCGGGACGCCGGCCGGCGCACCGGGAACGTGCTCCGCGCGATCTGGGTGGGCATCGACACCTGGAGCGCCGTCACGCACGGCCGCGCCCCGGCCCGTCGCTGACACCCGTCCCCCGGTGCGGCACGTCCGCGCCGGGGGACGCCGTCGTCCAGGACCGGTCCGCGTCCGGCGGCGCCAGCCGCGGGTGCAGCTGAGCCCAGGCCAGCAGCCCCAGCGCGGCGGCGACGGCGAACGTCCCCGCCGTCCCGATCCGGCCGGCCAGCCCCCCGGTGAGCGGTGAGCCCACCGTCTGGCCGACGCCCAGGGCGAGGCACGCCCACGTGACCGCGCGTGCGGGAGCGCCCGGGAGGATGTGTGCGGCCCACAGGATGCACAGCCCGGTCAGCCCGATGTAGCCGGCGCCGAACAGGCCCGCCGAGACGACCGCGCCGGCCAGGCCCGGCTCCGGCAGGGCGAGCAGGGCGATCCCGGCCGAGAACAGGGTCCAGACGACGAGCCCGACCGTTCGCAGCCCGTACCGCTGCGCCGCCCGTCCCACCGCGCCGCCGACCACACCGACCACACCGATCGCACACCAGGCGACGGTGCCGACGACCGGCCCGGCGCCGAGCTCGTCGAGCCGCGCGGTCGAGAAGGTCCAGTACGGCGCGCTGACCAGCCCCAGCAGCCCGGCGACGGCCAGCAGCGGCAGCACCCGGTCGTGCCCGCGCTGCGCGGGCGCCGCCTCGGGGACCCCCCGCGGCAGCGACCACGCGGCGGCAGCGGTGACGACGACCGCGACCAGACCGAACCCGAGCCAGACGGCCCGCCAGTCCCCCGGCAGCAGCGGCGTGAACGCGGTCAACGCGAGCCCCGCCCCGGTGCCGGTGTTCGCCCAGGCCTGTGCCCGGGTGCGCGCGGCCGCACCGACCGTCTCGACGACGAGCTGCGCCACCCCGGGCGTCGCGATGCCGGCCCCGGCCCCCGCCACCACGATCGCGGCACCGAACACCACCACGCCGGGTGCGAGGGCCATGAGCAGCAGCCCCACCGTCGCGGAGACGGCGGCCGCGATCGTGGCGCCGCGCGCCGACCGCGCCGACAGCGCCGGAGCGGCGAGCAGCCCGAGGACGTAGCCGGCCGTGGAGAGCCCGCCGAGCACGCCGACCGCGGCCGGGGTCAGGCCGAACGTCTCGGTGAAGCGAGGCACGAACAGTCCGTAGGCGTAGCGGGCGACGCCGTAGCAGAGCGCGATCACCCCGGCGCCGAGCAGCGCGGTGGTCCACCAGGGCCGGTCGGTGGCGGGTGCAGGTCCGGGCCGTTCACAGGTCGCCGTCATGCCGCTAGTAAACAGACCGGTATGTTTGTTTGCAACTCGCGCCGATCGACGGTGTTGTTTCTGCTGCTAAAGTCGGTCAACAGAACAGACAGTTCGGTTTACTGCAGGAGGATGTATGGCACGCACACGGCGCGGCGACGCCGGGGCGAAGGTGCTCGACGCCGCGTCCCGGCTCTTCTACCGGGACGGCATCAACGCGGTCGGGGTGGACACCGTCGCCGCCGAGGCGGGCGTCACCAAGACGGCCCTGTACACGAACTTCGGCTCGAAGGACCGGCTCGTCGTCGCCTACCTGCGGGACCGCGACCGCCGGTGGCAGTCCGACATCGACCGGATCACCGCCGACCACGCGTCGCCGCGGGACCGGATCCTCGCCGTGTTCGACGCCTACGAGACCTGGCAGTCCCGGGAGGGCTTCCGCGGCTGCGCGTTCCTCAACGCGGCCTCCGAGCTGCCGCGCCTCGACCACCCGGCCCGCGAGGTCGTCCGGCACCACAAGACCGCGTTGCGCAGCTACCTGCAGGCCCAGGTCGAGCGGCTGGGGACGGCCGAGCCGGCCCCGGCGCTCGCCGGGATCCTGATGATCCTTCTGGAGGGGGCGGCTGCGATGGCGGTGGTCGAGCGCGGGAGGGGGCCGATCCGCGCGGCCCGGGAGGTCGCCGACGGGCTGCTCCCGGCGCCCTGAACGGTCACACCGGGACGGGTCCGTGCGGGTGCTGGTCGTCGACGACGAGCCGGTGCGCGTGGGTCCACCCGTGCACCGACGGGCTGGCGGTGACGACATGGGCGTGGTCGGCGTCGTGGTCGTGGCGGTGCCGCACGAGGTCGGCGCCGGCCGTCGGCCAGACCGTGACCGCCACCCCGAGCGCGACGACGGCGAGCGCGGCGAGGACCGACCAGGTGACCGTCCAGCCGGCCGAGACCACCAGCCAGCCGGTGAGCGGGTAGGTGACCAGCCAGCAGGCGTGCGAGAGCGAGAACTGCGCGCTGAACAGGGCCGGCCGCTGACCGGGCCCGGCCGAGGTGCGCAGCAGGCGACCGGTGTTGACCATGATCCACCCCGGGCCGAAGCCGACCAGCGCCCACGCGAGTGCCGCGGTCGTCCACGACGGTGCGGCCGCCAGCAGCAGGGTCGCGCCGGCCGCCAGGCAGGAGACCGCCGCGCCGGCCAGCATCACCGTCCGGACCGGGAGCCGCCGGGCGACCCACGGGGAGGCCAGCGCCGCCGCGGCCGTGCCCGCGCCGGACACCGCGAGCAGCAGCCCGACATCGGCCTCGGTGCCGCCGAGCAGGTCGCGGACGACGTTCACCGTCGTCACCAGCGACACCACCCCCACCGCGGCGACGACGACGTTCAGCGCCAGCAGCCCCCGCAACTGCGGGACCGCCCGGAACAGCCGGACCCCGAGCAGCAGCCGGGTCGCGAAGCCGCCCTGGGCGCGGCCCGCGACCGGCGGGACGGCCGTCGACGCCACGACGACCGCGGAGAACACGAACCCGGCACAGGTGCCGACGAACAGCGTCGAGTAGCTCGTCACCGCGACGGCCGCCGCGGCCAGCAGCGGGCTCAGCACCGTCTCCGCGCTGCTCGCGAGCTGCGAGGCCGACAGCGCCCCGGCGTAGTCCCGCTCGTCGGGGACGACGTCGGGGATGACCGACTGGAACACGGGGGTGAACGTCGCCGAGGCGACCTGGAGCACCGCGACCAGGACGAACACCTGCCAGATCCCGGTCACCCAGGGCAGGACGAGCACGACCGCCGCGCGGACGACGTCCGCGCCGACCATCAGCATCCGTCGCGGGACCCGGTCGGCGACCGCGCCGACGACCGGCCCGACGACGACGTAGGCCACCATCTTGATCGTCAGCGCCGAGCCGAGGACGAGCGCGGCCCGCTCGCCGGCCAGGTCGTAGGCGAGCAGCCCGAGCGCGACCGTCGTGAGCCCGGTCCCGACCAGAGCGACGACCTGGGCCGTGAACAACCGGCGGAACCGCGTGTTCCGGAACAGCGATCGCACTGGCCCTCCCCCGTCGACTGCGGGGACCGTAGAACGATTTCCCGATCGCCCCAACGGATCAGTTGCCAGCGGGGAGCAGCAGCCTCCCGGCGTGAACTGCGAGGTGGCGGCGACATCGTCCCCGAACCACGAATCCGCAGGTCGACGCGGCTCGTGGCACCGTTCCGGCTGCGAGGAGGTCGCTGTCGCCGTGCACTCGCAGAAGCCTTCCGGTGTCGTAGTGGGCGACGTCACGGCGACGATTCCCGAATTCCGCGCGGAACGGCGGATCCGCCGTTCCGCGGCGCGGCGGGCGGCACCGGCGGTCCGGCGGGGAGGCGTCCGGGTAGGCTCCCGTCAGGCCCTCGTAGCTCAGGGGATAGAGCACCGCTCTCCTAAAGCGGGTGCCGCAGGTTCGAATCCTGCCGGGGGCACAACACCGTGACCAGCGGAAACGCTGTTCACGATCGCGAACGACAGACGGCCGTGGGGCCATTTGTGGGGTCAAACTTGGCTACGGTCCGCCTATGCCCCCGCAGAAGCGCAGGTCACGCGGCTACATCGAGGAGCTGCCGAGCGGTTCGTTCCGCGCCGAGGTGTTCGCCGGCATCGACCCGCTGACGGGCAAGAAGCGCAAGCTCCGGGAGACCTGCAAGACGCACGCCGAGGCCAAGAAGGCGCTGACCAAGCTCCAGCGCCAGGTCGACGAGAACAAGCAGCCGAAGTCCTCGATCACCGTCGGCCAGGCCATCGCGCAGTGGCTGGAGGTCGCCGACCTCCAGCCCACCACACAGGAACGCTACGACGACCTGATCCGGCTCTACGTGCTACCCACGTTCGGCCAACTCCAGGCCGGGAAGCTCGACGCCGAGCTGCTGGAACGGTTCTACGCCCGCCTCCAGCGGTGCCGGACGCTCTGCACCGGCCGCCCCCGCCCCGGGCACGAGTGCCGACCGCTCAGCGCAAGCACGACCCGCAAGGTGCACTACATCCTCCGCGCCGCGCTCGACCGGGCGGTGCGCTGGCGCCACCTCGGCGTCAACCCCGCCGCCATCGCCCAAGCCCCGGCACCGAGCAAGGCCGAGCCCGACCCGCCCAGCGCCGACGAGGCCGCCGCGATCCTCAACGAGGCATGGCGCGACCCGGAGTGGGGCCTGCTGCTCTGGTTGACGATGCTCATCGGCCCCCGCCGCGGCGAGATCTCCGCCCTGCGCTGGCACGACGTCGACCTCAACCGCGCCACCGTCTGGGTCCAGCGCAGCAACACCCAGTCCAAGGCCGGCGTCGTCGAGAAGTCCACGAAGACCGACCGCAAGCGCCGGGTCGCACTCGACCCGCACACCGTCGATCTGCTGCGCACACAACGGGACCTCTGGGTAAGCAGACTGTGCGCACTCGGCGTCGACTTCTCTCCCGACGGGTTCGTGTTCTCACCGTCGCCCGACGGACGGACGCCCTACGCGCCCCGCGCGATAAGCCAGCGCTACCGACGGCTCGCCGTCCGCTTGAAGCTGCGCAGCACCCGGCTGCACTCGCTCCGCCATTACTCCGCGACCGAGCTGGTCGCGGCCGGGGTCGATATCCGGACCGTCGCCGGACGACTCGGGCACGGCAGCGGCGGAGCGACGACCCTGCGGGTGTACGCGGCGTGGGTCGAGGAAGCCGACCGGCGGGCCGCCGCGACGATCGCCACGGTGCTCCCGCAGCCGAAGCCCGCGGTGCAGCGGGCGGGGCCGTACGAGCTGCTCGCCGCGGCACTCCGTCAACAGATCCAGGACGGCACCCTTCCGCCGGGAGCGCCCCTACCGACGATGGCCGAACTCGCCGTCGCCAACTCTTGCGCGGTCGGGACTGCGCACCGCGCCGTCTCGCTTCTACGGGAGGAGGGACTGATCGAGGTCTCTCGCGGACGCCGAGCGGTAGTCATCGGACCACGACCGGCTCACACGACCGGTCCGTGACCGGCCAGGTCAGCCACGAGCCCCTCCGCTCGACCTCCTGAACCGTAGTTGGCGTGTCGGCGTCCGCAGGTCAGGTATCCCGGGTGGCTGCCTGCGCTACCGGTACCAGATCGGGCATGGCTGGTGTCGATGTCGTGCAGTTCGTGGACCGACCAGTGAACCTCGGATCGAACGTCTACCCGGCCGACGGGGCCCAGCTATCAACGCTCCAGCGCGATGGCCCGATCCAGGCTTGACCTTCGACCGTGGTCGAAGGTCTAGCGTCGCTGGCGTGGTCGACTACCGCATCTCCCAGTTCTCCGAGCGCGTAGGCGTTCCGGCCACGACGTTGCGTTACTACGAGACCCGGGGCCTTCTGCCGGCCCGTCGGACGGCAAGCGGATATCGGGCCTACGACGATCACGACGTCGAACGTGTCCGGTTCATTGCGGCCGCCAAGGATCTCGGCATACCACTGGTCCGGATCCGTGACCTGCTCGACGTGTGGCAGGACGGGATGTGCCGCGACGTCCGGAGACGACTCCTCCCACTGGTCAACGAGCAGATCGCAGATCTCGACGCTCGCCTGATGGTTTTCAACGAATTGCGCGACGATCTGGTGGAGGCGCACAGGAGGCTCGACGCCCTCCCGTCCAGGGACTCACCGTGTGACCCGGACTGTGCTTTCCTGAGCCACACACCGGCCGCGCCGAAGGACGCTGCCGACCCACCTTCTACGTCGGACGTTGTGGTTGCTTGCTCCCTTTCGCCCAGGGACCACGCAGTTCGACTGAGCCGCTGGCACACCGCCCTCGGCGGGACCGCGCCCGAACACCTCGACGACGGCTCGGTCCGCGTCGAGATTCCGGGCCCTCGAACCGCCGAGATCACCGCTTTGGTGTCGGAGGAGGTGGGCTGCTGCCCGTTCCTCCAGTTCACCCTCACCATCACCCGTGATAGCACTCGCCTCGTCGCGACCGCCCCGGCGGACGCCACTCCGGTGCTGCGCGACCTGTTTCTCCCCGACGCCACCGGAAGTGACCTGTGCTGATCCTCAAGTCCGTCTCACTGTTCGTCGTCGCCGCACTGTTCGAGATCGGTGGCGCCTGGCTGGTCTGGCAGGGAATCCGCGAGCACCGTGGATGGCTATGGATCGGCGCCGGCGTCCTCGCCCTGGGGCTCTACGGTTTCGTCGCCGCGCTCCAGCCGGACGCCAACTTCGGTCGCATCCTTGCCGCCTACGGCGGAGTGTTCGTCGCCGGATCTCTGGCCTGGGGCATGGTCGCCGATGGATTCCGGCCGGACCGCTACGACGTCATCGGAGCACTCACCTGCATCGCCGGAGTCGCGGTGATCATGTACGCCCCACGATCAGGGGCCGTCTGACATCGGATGCCGATACCCGGACACCTCTCAGCCCGAGCCCAACTCGGCAGCGAGATCGGCGACGCGACGGGATATGTCGTCCCGGACCAGTCTCATGCGCTCGATACCGCCGATCCCTCGTTCGGACGGTTCGTCGGTGTCCCAGTTGCGGGTCTCGACGTCGCCGGCGTCGACGTGTGCCTCTCGACCGAGGGTCACGACCAGGTCGACCCGCTCCAGCAGTTCGGGGTCGATCGATCGCGGGGTCTGCCCGCTGATGTCGACCCCCTGTTCGGCCAGGACCTCGGCGGACAGGGCGTTGATCTTCTCCCCGGGGCTGGTTCCTGCGGAGTGCACCTCGACGCGATCACCGGCTGTGGCACGCATCAGCCCGGCAGCCATCTGAGATTTCCCGCCGTTGCGGACACAGACGAACAGCACGGCGGGGCGGGTCACGACAGGACAACAGCCTGGGACGAACCGCTGCGGTCAGCGGTCAGCTCGGTGAGCAGGGCTCGCACGCGCGCGTCGATGTCGTCGCGGATGAGGCGAATCTGGTCGGCAGTCCGACCTGCGGGGTCGTCGAGCTGCCAGTCGAGGTAGCGCTTGCCGGGGAAGACCGGGCAGGCATCGCCGCAGCCCATGGTGATGACGACGTCGGAGGCCTGGACGACGTCGGTAGTCAGGGGCTTGGGGAAAGCGTGGTCGAGGTCGATGCCGATCTCTGCCATGACCTCCCGGACGGCGGGGTTGATCGAGTCGGCCGGTGCGGATCCGGCGGAGCGGACGTTGACGGCGCCGCCGGCGTGGTGGGCGAGCAGGGCGGCGGCCATCTGGCTGCGCCCGGCGTTGTGGACGCAGACGAACAGGACTTCCGGGGCGGTGGACACGAGGTCTCCCTGGGTGAGCGCGACGGCGGTGAGCCGGTCGCGGGCGAAGCGTGTGGCCAGGACGGGGAGGTGGGTGGAGATGCGTGCGGTCGCCGCGAGCAGCCGGTAGGACTCCTCGATGCAGGCCTGGACCGTCTCGACTGCGAACACACCGCGGAACTGGGCGGCGACGTCCTCGGCTGCTCGTCGTAGACGCATGTCGGTGCTGAGCAGTGCGTAGCTCTCGATGTCGGGACGGTGCTCCGGTACGGGCCGGGTGGGCTGAACGGGCATGGCGCACTTCCTCGGGCGTCAGACGGAGGGTGGAGTCGACGGGTTCGACACCGGGGTGGCGGTGGAGGGGAACAATCGACGGCGCAGCCACAGGGAGACGTAGACCAGGGCGACGAGAACGGGGACCTCGATCAGCGGCCCGACGACCCCTGCGAGGGCCTGGCCGGAGGTGACGCCGAAGGTGCCGATGGCCACGGCGATGGCGAGTTCGAAGTTGTTGCCCGCGGCGGTGAACGCGAGGGTGGTGGTGCGCTCGTAGCCCATGCCCACGGCGCGGCCGAGGGCGTAGGACCCGGCCCACATCAGGGCGAAGTAGGCCAGCAGCGGCAGCGCGATCCGGGCGACGTCGAGCGGCTGGGAGGTGATCGCCTCGCCCTGCAACGCGAACAGCAGCACGATGGTGAACAGCAGGCCATAGAGCGCGCACGGTCCGATCCGCGGGATCAGGCGCTCCTCGTACCAGGTGCGGCCCTTGGCGCGCTCACCGATGCGGCGGGTCAGGTAGCCGGCGAGCAGCGGGATGCCGAGGAACACCAGCACGGACTTGACGATGTCCCAGGTGGAGAACGCGACGTCGGTGACGGGCAGCCCGAGCCAGCCGGGCAGGGCGACGAGGTAGAACCAGCCCAACGCACCGAACGCGATGACCTGGAACACCGAGTTGAGGGCGACGAGCACGGCGGCGGCTTCGCGGTCGCCGCAGGCGAGGTCGTTCCAGATGATGACCATGGCAATGCAACGGGCCAGCCCGACGATGATCAGCCCGGTGCGGTATTCGGGCAGGTCGGGCAACATCAGCCAGGCCAGCGCGAACATCAGCGCAGGCCCGAGGACCCAGTTCAGCACCAGCGAGCTGATCAGCAGGCGGCGGTCGCCGGTGACGGTGTCGAGGCGGTCGTAGCGGACCTTGGCCAGGACCGGGTACATCATCACGAGCAGGCCGAGTGCGATCGGCAGCGAGATCCCGTCGACGGCGAGCGCGTCGAGCGCGGGTGCGATGCCGGGGACCAGGCGACCGAGCAGGAGCCCGGCGATCATGGCCGCGACGATCCAGACCGGGAGGAACCGGTCCAGGGTGGACAGGCGGGCGACGACGTCGCCGCGGTGCGTCGTGGAGCTCATCGGGTCGCCTCCGCGACGCTCTGGCCGGTGGCGGTCGGGGCGAGGACGCCCGCGAGACGACCGAGGACGTCGGGCAGGACCCGGTAGTAGATCCACGTTCCACGCCGTTCCCCGGCGATCAGACCGGCCTCGCGCAGCACCTTGAGGTGGTGGGAGATCGTCGGGCCGGACAGGTCGAACACGTCGGTCAGGTCACAGACGCACGCCTCTCCCCCGGCGTGGGAAGCGATCAACGACAGCAGCCGCAGCCGCACCGGGTCGCCGAGCGCCTTGAACACCCGGGCGAGGTCCGCAGCCTGCTCGCCGGACAACGGCTCGGCGACCAGCGGGGAGCAGCACTCGATACCGCTGCCGAGGAACGGCAGCTCGGGACCTTGCTTCGACATGCGTCTATCTTGACAAGTATCGAACCATCGGCGCAACCTCTGTCTCGGCAGTTGTCGAAACAAGGAGGGGTCATGTCCCGTGTGCAGCTCGCCCTGCGTGTGTCGGACCTGGAGGGCTCGATCGCGTTCTACCGGTCGCTGTTCGGGGTGGAACCGGCGAAGCGCCGCCCGGGGTACGCGAACTTCGCCGTCGCCGAGCCGCCGCTGAAGCTGGTCCTGATCGAGGGCGAGCCCGGCAAGGCAACGGTGCTCGACCACCTCGGCGTCGAGGTCGACGACACGGCCACCGTGCAGGAGGCAACCGAGCGGTTGTCCGAGCTGGGGTTGTTCACACAGGTGGAGAACGACACCACCTGCTGCTACGCCCGGCAGGACAAGGTGTGGGTACACGGACCCGGCGACGAGCCGTGGGAGGTCTACACCGTCACCGATGACTCCCCGGACTACGGCCAGGACGGATCCATCATGCCCATGGCCGTCCCGGACGGCGCGCCGCCTGCCTCGTGCTGCGCCGACCGCTGATCTCGTCGCGGGTCTCCCGGCCGGCCGGGAGACCCGTCGCGTCGGCCGCGCGTTCGGCCGACCGACAGATGGGCGAGCAGAGCCGTCGAGGCGGATCGACTCTCGCTCACCCCGGCGCCAGCCGTCGGACAGTCGCAGCATCCGCCAGGTCGTAGCCCCCGAGCGCCTCGATACCGGCCCGGAGAGCCGGGACGGCGAGCCCGTCGAGAAGACGCAGGGCCGCCGGCAGCGTCGCCGCCGGAACCACGACCTCGTAGGGCTCCCACCCGACGCTCACGAACTCCAGGTCGAGATCACGGGCCGCCGACCGCAGACCGAGTGCGACGTCGGCAATTCCAGCGGCGACCGCGAGCCCACATTCGAGGTGCGACGCCAGCTCCGGTCCGGGGACGGATTCCGGCGCGATTCCCGCGCCGAGGAGGAGCTGGTCCAGCAGCACCCGCGTACCGGCACCGGTCTCCCTACGGGCGACCCGCAACCCGGAAAGATCGGCAGCCGTCGCGACCGACCCCGCTCCGCCTCGGGGAACCAGAAACCCCTGCTCGCGACGCCACAGGTGGATCAGGTGGGGGTCCTGGTCGCGCAGCAGCGGCGACCGCACCGTCGCGGCGCCGTCGGCCTCGAATCCGCCTTCGGCATGCTCGCCACCGTCCAGGCAGCAGGCAACGTGGCGGGCCTGCTCTACACCGTCGTCTCGCAGACCGTCGCCTTTGGCTACCTCGCCGCATGCTGGTCGCGCTCGGCGTGCTCGCCTGGGCGTACCAGGACCGAATCGGTAAGCCCGGCCCGCGTGAGGCGGAAGCCGCGTAGGAGCGCTCCTCATGGCCCGGCCAGGGCATCGTCCAGCCTCGCCGTCAGGTCGCCGTAGGACCGCGGGTCGAGCTGCTCGCCGTTGACGAAGAAGGTGGGGGTTCCGCGCACACCGAGGGTCAGGCCATCGTCGCGGTCGGCGCGGATGCGGTCCAGGGTGGCGGGGTCGCCGTAGACGGCGTCGTAGCGGGCCATGTCGAGACCGAGCTGCTCGGCGTAGCCACGGAAGCGGTCGTCCATCGGGACCCGCTGCTCGCCCCACTCGGCCTGGGTCTGGAACATGAGCCGGTACATGCCCTCCAACTGTCCTTGCCGGGCGGCCGCCTCGACGGCTCGAGCAGCGGGTTCGGCGTTGACGTGGCCGGGGCCGGGGAAGTAGCGGATGACGAAGTTGACGCGGTCGCCGTACTGCTGGCGCAGCTGTTCGATCGCGGGGTAGACCGCGCCGCAGGCTTCGCATTCGAAGTCGAGGAACTCGACGAAGTCGACCGTGGAACCGGGCGCGGCGGACAGCCTGTGGCTGTCGGGCCGCGCGGCGATCGCCGCGGCCTCCGAGCTGCTGGTCGGGGAGTCCGAACCGGCGCGGGTGACGGCGTACATCGTGGCGACGACGAGGAGGAAGGCGCCGATGAGGACCAGCGACAGGGTCGTGTTCGACAGCCGTCGCCGCGGCGGGGTGGCCGACGGCTGGGTCGTGCGCTGGGAGCGTGACATGGAAATGCCCTTCGGGCAGGCGGCCTGGAGCCGCGGACGATCGGGAACAGGAGTCAGGAGACGGCGACGGCCTACTCGACACCTGCACCCAGATCGGGCAAGTGGTGCGGTGTCGACGCGCCGGTGGCTCAGTTCCGGTCGACGCAGAGGGCCGCGACGGGGGCGCGCACGGCTACGGGCGGAACCGGGCTCGATGTCGAGGCAGGGGGTCCGGGCCGTTCCAGGGGATGACGCGGACCGAGGTCGGACTCCGAGACGGTCTGTACGGCGTCACAGGAGGTTGCCCCGGTCCGCCCGAGCGCATGTTCGACGCCTCGGGCCCGCTCGGGGACGTGCTGGCAGGGCTTCTCGGGAGTACACGGATCGGACCCGGCCGGCGACTGGGCCGGCGGTTCGTCCTTCGCCGGGCCCGCCATGGGCTCCGCTGCGACGACAGTTGCCGCCGTCCCGTCTACGCCGGGCGACAAGCAGGCCGTTAGGGAGCTCAGTACGACACCGAGCAGGAGGAGCACGGCCAGACTGCTCGTCGCGAGCGACACCACCGAACGCACGTCCACCTCCCGGTCGGCTCCCCGACGTCATCCTCGTGACCGCAACCTAGCGACCGTCGGCCACGACCTTCTGGTCGGTCCCTCTACGGACGCAAGTACTCAACGTCGTTCGATCGTCGGATGGCTCAACTCGTCGCGGCTTTACGGAGATCGGCTACGGCGGCCGGGACCGCTCATGTCAGCTCATATCAGCGTCAGCCCGCGATCGCGCAGCCATGCGACCGGGTCGACCTTCGCGCCGGACGCCGAGCCCTGGCGAATCTCCAGGTGAAGGTGCGGACCGGTGGACTGACCGCGGTTACCGACCTCGGCGATGCGCTCCCCCGCCGAGACCCGCTCGCCCACGGCGACGAATGCGCGATTGATGTGGCCGTACACCGAGCGGGAGCCGTCGGCGTGGCGGATCACCACCCAGAGCCCGAATCCGCTGGCGGGCCCTGATCTTTCGACGATCCCGTCGGCGACGGCGAAGATCGGGGTCCCGATTCGGTTTGCGATGTCCAGACCGTAGTGGGTCGTCCCCCACCGCGGCCCGGGCGTCGAGGTGATGCGGCCGGTGACGGGCTGGACCGTGGCCTCCCCATCTGTGAGTGAGACCGCCGGCGCCCCCGCGCTCCGCAGCCGGGCGTCCATGTCGGCATGTCGTCGCTCCGTCTCGCCGATACGGGCACCCTTGGCGAGTGCGGCGAGCTGGTCGGAATCTGCTCTCGACGGCGGCTCGACGGAACGGATCGGTCGGAGTCCACTGCTGATCGAGGCGACCGAGGTCGACGATGCGCCCAGCTCAGTCGGCGTGAGCGCTGCCGCGAGATGAACGTCGGCATCGTCGCGCGGGTCGAGCTGGTCGTACGTGGCCTGGGCGCCGACGATGAGAGCGCCGAATGCAGCTGCGGCGCAGATGCCGGCTCCCGAGGGCGGCGGAGCGGGGACGGTCGATCGGACAGACGGGTGCGACGGCATACGAGAATCCGGATCTGTCGGGGCTGCGGACATGCGGGGGCGCAGCGCGACTAGATCCGGAAGACCTGCAACTCGGTGATGGAGGCAGCACCGGTAGTGGGGGGTGACCGGTCCGTGGGGCGGGAGAGCGGAGACTCGGTCGCGACGGGAGCCCCAACGGCGACGACGGTGCACGTACGGTCCGCAGGCACGTCGAACGGGTCCGCGGCGCCTCGCGCGGAGACAGCCGTGGAGTGGTCCACATCCTGGAGAGGAGCACCGTGGCAGCTGTGCGGTGCCTGCCCTGCAGCGACCGGCGCCGGGGCATCGACGGCGGCGAGGCCACCGGTGAGAAGGCCGAGGCCAAGAACCCCGAGTACGACGACTGCGAGCAGGGATGACGTGTTGATACGACCCACGACATCCCTCCTTCCCATGGTCCGGAGGCTAACGACCACCGGCTGATCCCTCGGAGGCGGCCCGGGCTACCGACAGCTCGCTCCGTTCGGTCACTCACCGCGATGCGACATCGCACAGCGTGACAACCTGGGCGCCGCCCAGACGTCGTAGGTGACAGGACGGGCACCCGGTCGTTACACCGAGTGCGAGCCCGTCACGACACGACCAGGGAGAACTGTTGCGCAACCGAAGCCCTCGACGCGTCATGCGAGGCAAGGTCCTGGTGGCCACGCTCGTCGCGGCAGCCAGCATCGGGCTGGCCGGAACCGCTCTCGCCGAGATCGAACAGAGCGATGTCGCCGCCCAGGCCCACGCCGAGGCGATCACGCCGGACACGCCGTGCGCGATCTCGACGCGGGCATGCGTTGACCTCGAGACGCAGCGCGCATGGCTCATCCGCGACGGCAAGGTGACCCGCGGCCCCGTTCCGATCGCCTCGGGCGGCGCCGGGCAGGAGACCCCGTTGGGACACTCGTTCCGCGTCTACCGCAAGAACAAGGACCACAAGAGCGGCGAGTTCACCGGCCCCGACGGCAACCCCGCCCCGATGCCCTGGTCGGTCTTCTTCGCAGACGGTGGGGTCGCCTTCCACGGTGGGGACCGCGAACGCGCCTCCGCCGGCTGCGTCAAACTCGACCTGCCCGAGGCCGAAGCCTTCTTCAACGACCTCGTGGAGGGCGACAAGGTACAGGTCGTCAATGCCTCCGCCGAGCGAGAGGCCAGGGGCGGAGCACCGTCGGCGGGCTGACGCCGCATGACGCTGGTGCCCCGTTCCGGCCGTGGCCAGAACGGGTAGTCGACGTCGCACATGATCGCGACACGGTCCAGAACACCGCCATCCCCTCCGAACGTTGCCCAAGTCCCGAGTCGGAGATGGGCATCCGATCGGCGTCGACGTACCCAGAACCTGCTGAGAACGACAGAGGCCCGCCGGCCGAACAGACCGACCTCGCGACACCTTGGCCACGTCCCTCAGGCCGGTCCGCGGCAGGACGGGCGACCACACAACCTAAGGGAGAGTGACGACGCTCCGCATCGATCGATGCGTTGAGCTGACGTCGACGGGTCGTTCTCAGCTCCCTCGTGACCGGAGAGGCCGTGATCGCGAGTCGCGGCGCCTGTCGGGCTGCCGGAGACGACGCCGAGATGAACGTCCCGGTAGGGCGAGCGCCAGCAGCCACTTCGACTGAACCTGCCTCGAGTTCTTACATACAAATGAGTGTTAGTATATTTGGATGTCGATCGACGACCAATGTGAGCTGCTGTGCCTGGATCTGCCCCGCGCTGAACGAATCCGCACGGAGCTTCCAGGCGTGGCGAGCCTCGAACCTGCGGCAGGCATCGGGCGTGGACTGGGCGAGCCGACACGCCTGCGGATCGCGGTGGCCCTGCTGGCCGGGGACGAGCTGTGCGTGTGCGACACCGCGTGGATCGTCGGCGCATCGCAGAGGTTGGTGTCCCATCATCTGCGTCAGCTCCGCAGCGCGGGGGTCGTAATCTCCCGCAAAGACGGCCGGATGGTCATGTACCGGTTGTCCGAACGGGGGGCGTCGGTGCTGGGCGCGCTGCTGGACCTCGACCAGGACGTCGCAGTCGAAGGAGCCGACCGTGTCTGACGACTGCTGCGGCCCAGAGGCCACGACGAACACACCGTCAGGGGCCGACGAGGGACCCGCCCGCATCTGGCAGGTCCGGGAGCTGCAACTCGCCACTGTCGCAGCGCTCCTGCTGGCGACCGCCTTGACGATCGACGCCCTCGCCACGGGTCGGACGACGCTGGTCGGTGGGATCGAACTGGCCGCGGCCGTCATCGCGGCGTGGAACTTCGTCCCCGGCGCACTGCGCAACCTGCGCCACGGCCGCATCGGCGTCGGCACCCTGATGACCATCGCCGCGATCGGTGCGGTCGCTCTCGGGCAGGTCGCCGAGGCCGCGCTGCTCGGGATTCTGTTCTCCGTCGCCGAGGGCCTGGAGCATTACGCGGTCACCAGGACCCGACGAGGCTTACGGGCGCTGCTCGGTCTGGTGCCCCCGACCGCCACCGTGATCCGCGACGGCCGTGAGCTCACCGTCTCCCCCGACGACCTTGTCGTCGGCGACCTGCTCGTCGTGCGGCCCGGCGAGCGCGCCGCGACCGACGGCGTCATCCGCACCGGCCGGACCAGCCTGGACACCTCTGCCATCACCGGGGAGTCCGTCCCGGTCGAGGCCGGCCCCGGCGACACCCTGCACGCGGGCACGATCAACGGCGGCGGCGCGATCGAGGTCGAGGTCACAGCCCTAGCCTCGGACAGCTCACTGGCCCGGATCGTGCACATCGTTGAGCAGGCCCAGGAACGCAAGGGAGCCGGTCAGCGCCTCGCCGATCGCGTCGCCCGCCCCCTGGTCCCGGCCATCATGGTGCTCGCCGCGCTCATCGCCGCGCTCGGATCGCTGCTGGGTGACCCCGGGATATGGATCGAACGAGGGCTGGTCGTACTCGTCGCCGCGTCCCCGTGCGCGCTCGCGATCTCGGTACCTCTGACCGTCGTCGCCGCGATCGGCGCGTCGAGCCGACACGGCGCCCTGGTCAAGGGCGGCGCCGCTCTGGAGGAACTCGGCCGCATCCGGGTGATCGCCCTCGACAAGACCGGCACCCTCACTCGCAACAGGCCCGAGGTCGTCGCCATCCTGGCCACCGCCGGACACGCCGCGCGGGAGGTCTTGGAGGCCGCCGCCGCCCTGGAGGCACGCAGCGAGCACCCCCTCGCCCGCGCCGTCCTCGACGCCGCCGCCGACCCCGCACGGGCCATCACGCTCGCCCCCGCCGATGACGTCACCGCCGTAGCAGGCCATGGCCTCACCGGAACCCGGGACGGCGCAGCACTGCGGCTCGGCAAGCCCAGCTGGATCGACCCCGGCCCCCTCACCGACGACGTCGCCCGCCTGCAAAGCGACGGCGCCACCGTGGCCCTGCTCGAACGCGACGGGACACTGCTGGGTGCGGTCGCGGTCCGCGACGAACTCCGCGACGAAGCCCCTGACGCCGTCCGCCGGATCCGCGACCTCGGCATCGAGGTCGCCATGCTCACCGGCGACAACCGGCGCACCGCCCACACCCTCGCCCGGCAGGCCGGCATCGACACCGTCCACGCCGAGCTGCGTCCCGAGGACAAGGCCGCGATGCTTCCCGACATCGCCCGCGGCCGCCCCGTCGCCATGGTCGGCGACGGCGTCAACGACGCCCCCGCTCTCGCCACCGCCGACGTCGGCATCGCCATGGGCGCCATGGGCACCGACGTCGCCATCGAGACCGCCGACGTCGCCCTCATGGGCGAGGATCTGCGTCACCTACCCCAGAACCTCGCCCACGCCCGGCGCGCCCGGACGATCATGCTGCAGAACGTCGGCTTCTCACTGCTGATCATCGGCACTCTCATCCCGCTCGCCGCCCTCGGCGTGCTCGGCCTGACCACCGTCGTCGTCATCCACGAGGCCGCCGAAGTACTGGTCATCCTCAATGCCGTCAGGGCTGCCCGGGCTCGACCGCTTCCAGGATTTGCCGTCGCGCCCTCGATCGAAGCCCGCGAGATCGAGACTCGATCGGCCCAGATGTAGCTCGGCGCGATCTGGAGCGGAACGCCATTCCCGGTGAGATCGACTGCCGTGCCCGACTTGCGCGCTGCTCGTTGCGCCGCGCGCTTTGCCGCAACAGGGTGCGCAACCCTCAATCAGTCCCACTGCAACAACGACTGTCAATCAGGTACCGAACTCCTCCCGAAAGCGGCGACCGATGCTTTCTAACCGATGATCAGCAAGGTAGCGGCGAACAACAGATTTCCGCCCACATATCTCACTGAGAGCAACGCTCGACATGAGACCTTCTGCAGTCTGCACAAGAAGAAGTATCCGAAGCGGGTCAACAGCCCGGGCCGGATCATGCTTAATAGAATTATAAGTCGATTGCATTTCGTCGGCCCACACTTCCACGTCGCCGATCCACTGTTCGAAATGTCGACCTGCGTACTTGGCGAGTGCACGATTGATATGACGGTCTGCAGCCCATGCCTTCTTCTTGGATCGGTTTGCGGCGACGAAGTACTCGATGCCGACAGCCAGGCTTAGTAAGCGAGACTCAACAGGGACTGACGACCCGATCCGAATACCGTGCAGCACCGGCCCCATGAATCGCCCATGCGTTGAGTAGAACTTCATCCAGCGACGCACTGCCAAACTGGACCCGAGGTCAGCCAAGCCGATCAACGGAAAGCGCGGCTTCTTACCAGATCGAGGTGGAGCGGACTCCTTGATGGCCTTCGACAGGAATCGATCATCCCAGGCGTGAGCCCATGTCTCAGACGGATCCTTGTAGTCCGGAAGCGCGCGAACGTTGGATATCTCTACCTCTCGACCAAAACAGAGATGCAATAGCTGTTTAACTGCATCCACATGAACGGCAAGATCGTCAAAGTTGCGAGCCTTCTTTGTTGTGCATTCAACAAGGAGGCCTGCGCGGAGAGTCCGGAGCTCATCCGGGCCGTCTATCCGCCACGTGGGACGGAGGCTGATACGCACGCCGCCTCCAGGCTGAATGACTAGCTCCTGATTACCTGCGTCCAACGTAACTGTGACCTTGGCGAGTCGACTCGATCCATCTTCGTGATACTCGCGCTCGTCCGATAAGGCTTGCATTCCGGACCAGTCCAAACCCTCAGGGATCTCTATGCGGATCCCCCGCATTTTGGGAGAGCGAAGCTCGTCGCTATCAACCCCCGAGAGCATGGTGCGAAAGCGCGAATGGCGCGTTGAGGCACGTCCGACTCCGAACCTAATTTGATGACCGCTTGAACGCTGATTCAGCAGCATCACTCCAGATTCGCTTGTTGCGCCGACGATCGATGCAGGCCACTTGCGGCTCTCGCCATCACTTTCCGCAAAGCTCTCAAGGGGCTGTTCGTCGAGGGTATCCAGTACCAGCCACTGACTATCATGTAATGCAACATGCCCGCGCGCAGGCTCAGAATCAAGATCTTTCGGCCGCTGAAACTCCCAGAAGAAGCCGATCGCACCTTTGAGAGTTTCTTCGAGTCGCGCCAACGTACGCACCTTCCGGTCACAGTCTATGTGCGGGCTATCGAGGACGAGCCCCCCGTGGTTACAGCGCCCGGCACGAGCTGCGACCGACTCATCTGCTTAGCGAGAGCGTTCGTTGTCGGTGTTCGGTGAGAGCATGTGGCTATGACAGCCGTTGACCAGGCTCTTCACCGGGTCCCGGCGCGGAACCTCCGGGTCGCTCGCGCGGAGTTCGGTGCAGTCTGGGCCGCCGCACAGACGCAAGCCGACGCGTACGGCCAACACAAGATTGTCCACTGGTATACGTCCGGCATCATCGTCACGTGCATGTGGTTAGCTGACGCGCACTACGTTCCTGCACGGGGTTGCTCGCACCCAGCACGATCTCCGGTCGAGGACCGTGCCATCTCCGCGGCGGAGGACTCAATCGAAGCCGAGTACCAGGCCGCCGAACTGATGGCGGAGCGCCAGCCCTGGCTGCTGAAGCAGCGCCCCGGCTGGTGCGAGGGCATCCGCGCGACGCTGCGCTGGGCCTGGCGCAACGAGGGCCCGCCCCCGTTGGACGAGAACGGGGAGCCGACCGCCTGGTCGGCTCCCCGCACCTGATTAGTCCTCGCCGTCGCCCCAGCCGGCTGCCTCGTACTCGCGAGCGGCTTCCTGGTCGTTGCCGTGCCAGCGAGTGAGTTCCTCGGCCCGGTGGTCGTCGGCGGCGGCCTCGTCCGCGCTGTCGCGGTAGAGGATCTCATCGAGCACCCGTCCGGCGTGCTGGACGCTGTCGGCGGTCTGCTCGGCGTCCGGGACCCGTACGACGTCCTCCAGCACCGGGGCCGGCTGCTCGTCCGCGACCTCGCGGACGTCGCGGTGCCGAGTCTCCCCCGCCCCGGCGTCGTGGATCTCGGCACGGTCGTCGAGGTCGACGTCGTCCTCGGTGATCTCCCGGTGCTGCTCGTCCTCGGCGAGCGCGGCGTCGTGGGCGGCCTTCCACTCCGCGGCGGTGACCCTCTCGTCCGGGTCGTCGGCTGCGCCGCGTGCGGTCAGCTCGGCCTTGGACAGGTCGGCCTGCACGCGGGTCTGGCTGGTGTGGGCGAGCCAGGCAGCGCGGGCGTCGTCGACCTGCTGGAGCTGTTCGGCCCGCTGGTCGAGCAGCTCCCCGAGCCGCGCGGACCGCGCCGCGTCGCCGAGCAGCTGCTCGCGCCCGGCGTCGCCGATCGCCGTCTCAGCTTCGGCTCGTCGGAGCGCTGCGGTCTGGCGGTGGTCGTCGGCGGACTGGCGCGTTCCGGCGAGTTCGTTGGCGACGTAGCGGGGCGCGGCGGCCAGCTCGCGTTCGTAGGCGCGGACCCGCATCCGGAGCTGGCCGTTGGACAGCTCCAGGTGCTCGCGGTCGATCTCCGGCCGCCCGAGCGCCCGCCACGCGACACGGTAGGCGGCGAACTCCTCGACCTGTCCCGGCTTCGGGGCGGGGCCGAGGGCCTCCGTGGGGTCGTCGTGGCCGCGGACCTCGCGGTAGGCGGCGATCCGTCCCACGGTGCCCTCCCACCCGACGCGCTGCACGAGGTCGGCGGGGACCTCGCCGAACGCGTCGAGCGCCCACCGGGGCGGGTCCTGGGCCGCGGCGGCGCCGAGTCGGGCAGCGCGCCGGTCGGCGGCCTCGGCGAGGCCGGCCATGTACTGCTTCCACTCGGGGTTGTCGGTGCGCGGGACCCAGTCGGTCCAGGTGTCGCCGACGGGGTCGAACCGGTGGTGGTCGCGGATCCGGGAGTACAGGACGTTGGACAGGTTCCGGGCCCCGGTGAGCGGGCCGTGGGTGACGGCGTCGGTGAGGACCCGGTCGGGGTCGCGGCCGGCGATCTCGGCGCGGCGCAGGATGCGGGTCAACGCGCCGGTGCCGTCCTCGGCGGCGATGCGGGCGCGTTGGTCGTCGGTGAGCACGCCGTCGGAGACGAGCCGGTCCAGGGAGCGCGCGGTGCGTTCGGTGGCGGCGAGCTGGGCGGCATCGGCGAGCAGCTCGGCCGCGGTGCGGGCGCTTCCGGCCTGGTCGGCGGACTCGGTCGCGATTGCCAGCGACGACTTCGGGGTGACCTGGTCGTGGGTGTCGAGGATCCCGGCGAGGACGGCGACGGGGTCGCGGTGCAGCTCGTGGCGCTCTGCGCTGCCGTCGGCCGGGTCCTCGGGCGCGGTGCGGGTGGCGACGTGGGCGGTGTTGGCGCCGCGGCCGCGGGACATGCCGACATACAGCGCGTTCGGGCTGGTGCGCGCGGTGACCACCGAGTGCGTGGTGTCCACCGTGGCGCCCTGGGCGGTGTGGATGGTCCCGGCGTAGCCGAGGGCGACGTGCTCGGCGACGTAGGAGGCGGGCAGCACGAACCGTTCCCCCTCGCCCGCGCCGGTGAGGTCGGTGGTGACCTCCAGGCTGCCGTCGGGGCGTAGCGCGGTGACGCGGAAGTCGTCGCGGTTGCGGATCGCGCGGCGGTTTCCCTCGTAGCCGTCGAGGTGCCAGGCGTTCTCCCGGGCCTGGATCAGGTCCCCGACCCCGGCGTAGGTGCCCTGCCGTCCGAGCAGGGTGCCGTGCGCGTCGACCCGGCCGAGGCGGACAAGTTCGGCGCGGATCTGCGCCGAGACCTGCGCGGCCTCCTCGTTGGTGTCGACCAGCAGCAGCGAGCGGCGCCCGTCGAGGGTGTCGGCGACCCACGCCCGGGCGGCGGAGGTCTGGGCGTCGTCGCGGGTGCCGGTGTCCAGGACACGGCCCTGCTGGTGGTACTCGCGCAGCACCGTCTGGTCCCCGGCCCGGAGCCGTAACGAGGCGTCGCGCTCCCACTCGGCGGTGAAGCGGCGGGCGTCGGTCAGCTCGTAGCTCGACCCGGCCGCGGCGAGCAGCTCCATCCCGCCGCCGGCGCCGACGGCGGCGAGCTGGCGGTGGTCACCGACCAGCAGCAGCTTCGCCCCGGCCCGCTCGGCGTGCTGGTGGATCGCCGACAGCGCGGCGGTGTCGGTCATCGCGGACTCGTCGATCACGACCAGGTCCCCGTCGCGCAGCCGCCACGGCTCGTCCTCCGGCCGGTGCGGACGCTCGGCGGCGCCGGTGTGGAGCCGCTGCTGGGTGCCGAGCCAGGCGGCGACGTTGCGGGCGGTCAGCCCTTCGGCGGCGAGGACGTCGGTGGCCTGCTGGCTGGTCGCGAGCCCGAACACCCGGCTGTGGGTGCCGTCGTGGCGCAGGGTCGGGTCCGTCCACGCCTGGGCCAGCGTGCCGACGACGTAGGACTTCCCCGTCCCTGCTGGGCCGACGAGGGTCTCGACCCGGGCCCCGGAGGCGAGGATCCCGCGGACCGCGGCGGCCTGGTCGGCGCCCAGCTCGACCCCGCCCGAGCGCAGCCCGTCGAGGAACCGTCCGACGGCCTGCGGGGTCAGCGCGGCGCCGTCGCGGGCGCTGGTCGCGGCCAACAGGATCCGCTCCGAGCGGACCTGGTCCGGGGTCGAGTAGACCCGCCCACCCGGGGCGACGTAGGCGGACTCGCCGTTGGCGAGCCGCAGGTCGGCGGGCAGCAGCTCGGCCGCGGGCCGCGCGGTCTCGATCGGGACCGCGTACTCGAGCGCGCGATCGGTGAGCTGGTCGAGCAGCTCGGCCACCTGGGCGCCGTCCGGGGTGCCGAGGTAGTCGGGCAGGGCGGCGTTGACCGCGCGGACCAGGTCCGCGCGGGTCCAGCCGGACTTGCGGTCGGCGACGTCGGCGAGCGCCAGCTCGATGACGGCCTCCGGGTTGAACGCCATCGGCTCGACGCCCTCACGGCGTGCGGCCAGGGCGAGGTCGGCGATCCCCTCCAGCCCGCCGGCGATCTCGTCGCGGACCTTGCCGTTGACCCGGTCGAGGAACTCCTCGCGCGTCTCGCCGTCGTGGGACTTGCGCGCCCGGGTCCGCAGCGTGGCCTCCTGGGCGAGACGGTCGCGCTCCAGTCCGTTCGGGGCCCGGCCGTAGCGGGCCTCGAACGCCTCGACCAGCTCGGCCTGCTTCGCGGTCACCGCGTGCCGTCGGGAGGACAGCAGCGACATCGCCTCGGCCGGGACGCCGACGAGCTCGCGGGCCTTCCCGTCCGGGCGGGTCGCGCACAGCGTGCCGAGCGAGTGCGCGAGTCGCTCCTCGCAGGTGCGCTCGGCGACCGCGGCGGCGCCGGGCCGCCACCGGTGGATCGCGCGGGAGTCCAGGGTGCGCCAGACGCCGTCCGGGCCCTCGACGCGGTTCAGCGTGCCGTTGTGGATGTGCAGCTGCGGGTCACGGTCGCGGGAGTCGTGCTGGAAGAACGACGCCACGGTCCAGCCGTGCGCATCCGCCCACCGGCCGGCGGTGCCGCCGTGGTGCCCGATCCGCACGTACCCGGCCTTGTCCTGCAGGTAGGTGAGCGCGGCGTTGTTCCCGGCCCAGATGGCGTCCTCGACGGCCTGGCGGAACTCGCCCCACGCCGCGGCGGTCTCCTCGTCCCCAGCGCGACGGGCAGCGACCTCCTTGGCCTCGAACGCGGTGTGCAGCAGCGTCACCGACTTCTGGACGCTGAACGTGATGTCCAGGAACGCGACGTTGTGCCGGGCCGCCTTGCCCGCCTCCGTCCGAAGCTCGGCGCGCCGTTCGGCGGACGCGTCCGGTTCATTGTCCAACGCCTGGGCGTACAGCTCGTCCTCGGACAGGTACCGGCGTCCGGTGTGTCCGAGGGTGGACACCTCGTCCCACCGGTCCGGGTCACCGAACCCGTCCTCGCGCGGGTCGAGGAACCGCTCGTAGAGCCCGCGCATGTCCTGGGCGTCGACCAGGCCCCGCAGGCCGAGCTTCTCCGCTCCGGCGCCCCACCAGCGGCCCGGCGGCTCGCCCTCGGCGACGGCACCGGTGTAGTAGTTCTCCCGCCCGGTGGCGACCTCCTTGAGCAGGTACTCCGGGGAGTAGCCGGTGGCGATCCTCAGCACGTCGACCACCCGCTCCCGGCCGCCCGGCGGGCGTTCTCGGCGCCCGCGGCAGAAGCCGTGCGGCGTGGCCGGCCGGAGGCCGGCCCGCCCCCTCGGATCGTGATGCCTCGGTGTGCGGCTCTTGATCTGGCTCTGTTCTTGCTCTGCTCGGGGTTCTCGCTCTCTGTTCTGGTGGTGTGCTCGGTCGCGTCGGGGTGCTGACTGCTGGGTGTCACTGCTGAGTCCTGGTCTCGGGCTCGTCGGGGACGAGGTGCAGGCCGGTCGCGGCCTGCTGCGGGGTGTCGCGGAGCTGCTTGAGGGCGTCGCCCGCGGTGCCGCGGCTGACGTCGGCGAGGGACTGGAGTTCGCGCACCGTCGGGAGGGCGCCGTGGCGGTCGCGGTGCCTCCGGGCGGCGTCGCGGGCCCGGTCTCGGGCCGGTGACCCGGCCGACGGTGCTCCGGTGTCCGGGACGGCCCGGCGGGGACCGTCGGACGGGCGGGACACCGGCCGGGATGCCGGGTTCCGGCTGGACGCCTCGGCTGCCGGGGCCGGGATGACCGGACCGTCGAGCACCATCCGCGGGGGACGCCCGGCGTCCAGCCGGGCGGAGTCGTCCGGCCCGGCCGGTCGGACAGTCGCCTCCGCCTGGACGGCCCCGGTGGTCTCGGCCAGGTGGTCGGCGGCGAGCAGGTAGAGCAGGTGCGCGACGACGGCCGCCGCGACCGCGGGCCACGCCCCGACGCCGAAGCGCAGCGCCGACGACACCGGCAGCGCGATCCCGGCCGCGACGGCGTCGGAGGCGAGGTAGACGGCCTGGGCCAGACCCGACAGCCCGGCCGACACGATCACGACCGACCAGGCGTAGCGCGCAGCCGACCCGCGCAGCCGGGCCGTGGCCGCGTAGGCGACCAGGGCCAGGCCGTCGGTGATCAACGGGTAAATCCAGGCGATGGCGGCGGGGACCCGGGCCGCGACGGCGACCTCGTAGAGCCCGTGCGCGGTAGCGACGGCGGCGCCGAGGGCGACGACGAGCCCGGGCAACCAGACCGCCCCGCGCGCCCACCGGCCCGACGACGGCGAGGTGACGGTGCTCATCGCAGCGCACCCCCGATCGGGCTCGGCGCGACGGCCGGCGGCTCCGGCGGCGTCCCGTCCCGCTGCGCGGACCACCACCCGACGATCAGCGCCATATGCGCCAGACCAGGCACCACCGCGGCGGGCGTCGGGACGTCCGACCAACCGGGCCGGGTCTGGTGCCGCTCCACCGAGCAGGACCCGACCGACTTGCGCAGCCGGGCGATGACACCGGGACGCTGGCGGTCGTGCCAGTCCCCCGCGGCCTGCACCGAGGCGTTCTCACCCTGGTAGGCGGCACACCAGGCGTGCATGAGCCAGAGCAGCTCCTCGACGACGTCGGGGTGCCACAGCCAGCACTCCGGCAGCGCAGTCGCGCCGTCGGGGTAGCGCAAGAACACCGCGGCCAGCCACGCGGACAGCTCGTCGAGCAGCACGGCGACCTCGTCCGCCCCGGTCGGGGCGAGCAGCCACGACGGGGCGACCGGGACCCGCCGTCGCGCGGCGACGGTCGCCAGGGTGTTCGCGAGCTGCGCGACGACCCGATCCAGCTCGTCGAGCCGGTGCCCGACCTGGTCGAGGACACCCAGACGGCGCCGGAGCGTGTCGACCTCGCGAACGAGGTCGGCGAGGACCTCCACCTCGGCGGGTCCGGGAGCGGGCGGGGTGTTCATCGCTCCCACCCCGCCCCGTCGACGTCGTCGACCGGCCCGCGGGCGGCCACGGTGTCGAGGTCGTCGAATTGCTGGGCGACAGCCTCGGCCTGGACCGCGCGGACCAGGTCCGACACCCGCGACACCTCCGGCTCTGTGTCATGCTGGTCGTTGTCCGGGGTGGTCATCGGGTCCCCTTCCTTGTCCTCGTGCTGGTCGTGGTCCGGCTGCTCGTGCGCTCGTGCGGGGTGTCCACAACGGGCTGCCTCGGCCGCGGCCTCCGCGGCCAGGACCCGGGCGTCGTGCGTCGCGGCGGCCTCGCGATGCGACCTCTCCCGGCCCTCCCGGGCGACAGTCACCAACCGGGGCTGCGGGGCACACGCGGTGGTGGTGGTCAGCTCGTCGAGCCCGACCTCGTGGGCGCGGTAGCCCCACATCTCCGCATCCGAGTGCAGCCCGGCCAGCCGGTCCCGCTCGGTAACCGCCGACGTCCCACGCGCCTCGCGGACTGCCGCGACCGCAGCCGTCTCAGCCCGGGCTCGGGCGGCGGCGACGGTCTCCCCGCCCGTGAAGTCGACCCAGCCGAAGCGGGCGCGGGCGTCGTCGAGATCGAAGTCATCCAGCCGCCACCCCGACGACGGACGGCCGTGCACACCGGTGGCGTCGCGCAGGTAGGAGGCAATGACCTGTTCGGCGTCAGCCCGACCGCCGGGCAGCTCGGCGGCGAGCCGCTCGACGGCTTGGGCCGGGGTCAGCAGCTCGTGGCTGTTGTTCATCGCTGCCACCGCTCGTCACCGGTCGGGCCATCGGCCGGCCGCTCACCGGGGGCCGGCTCGACCAGCGCCGTTGCCTCGGCAGCCTGGTCGGCGTCGTCGCCGCGGCGGATGGCACGCAGCTCGGCGAACATCCGGTTCGACGACCGCACCCGCTCCAACGCCTCCCCGAACCGGACAGGCCACCGCGCCGCGAGCACCACCAGGGCCCGTTCGAGCTGGGCGTCGCCCCACACCCGGACCGCCTCGTTGCGGCGGTGACGACGAGACTCGGCCTCGACCCGGGCCATCAGCCGAGCGCGGCGCCGCACGTCGGGCCGTTTCCAGGCCATGCGGGCCCGACCGATCACCGGGGCGATCCCCCGCCGGATCACCACCACCCGCCCCGCGGGCAGGTTCGCGATCTGCGCCGGGGCGAGCACCGGCACCTTCCGCACCGACCTCGACGCGACTCGACCGCGCTCGTCCGTCGTCGAGACCTTCTCGTCGCGCTCTCCGGCGAGGGTGGACCAGAACTCCAGGTCTGCCTTGTCCCGCGTCCCTCCGAAGATCATGACGGCGGCGGTGTTGTTCAGGATGGTCGCGGCCTTGTGCTCGCCCCAGCGGGCGAGGAGCTGGGCACGGGATTGGAACGCGCACAGGATCGTCACACCCCGCCCACCCATATCCGCGGTCCAGGACTCCAACGGGACGGGGCTGATGAGGGCGGCCTCGTCGAGGAACAGTCCGAGCGGCGGGTCCAGCCGCCCCGCGGGCTGGCCTGCGGCGAGCCGTCGGGCCTCGCGGGCGATGTGCCCCGTGAGGGCGCACACCAGGGGCGCGGTCTGGGCCTCCTCGGCGCCGAGCAGGAACACCGTCGCCCGATCGTCCAGGAGCCGGGCCACGTCGAACCCCTGCCCGGGCTCGGCCGCCGCGGCAGCGGCCGGGTGCGTGAGCCAGCCCAGCGCGGGCATGACGCTGGAGGTGATCGAGGAGCGGGTGCGCTCGTTGGTGGTGATGAACTGCATCGCGTCCTGCTCGAACGCGGTCACACCCGAGCGGCGCAGCAGGGCGGGGACCTCGCGGCCTGCGGCGTCGGGGTCGGCGACCCACCCGAGGACGTCGACCATCCGCCGGCCCCCGAGGGCGGCGGCGTGTAGCAGGGCGGCGAGGACGCGGCGGGCCTGACCGTCCCAGAACTCCCGATCTCCACCACTGCCGGAGGCGACGGCGGCGAGCATGTCCGTGGCCCGCTCGGTCGCGGTCACCGGATCCGTGCAGCCGGTCAGAGGATCGAACGTGATCGTCGAGGTCCGATCGCCCAGACCGGCGGGGTTGAACACGAACACCTCCCCGCGGGACTGGCGCCGGATCGGCGCGCACAGGTCCAGCAGGTCCGTGCGGGTCGAGGTCACCAGCGCGGCGCCAGGGGCGTCGAGGACGCGCCCGGCCAGCCAGCCCGTCTTGCCGGTGCGCGGGCCGCCGACGACGATCACGACGTCCTCGACCAGCGCCCACACCCGCAGAGCACCGGTGCGGCACAGCTCGACCGCAGCCTCGGTCGTCGCGAGCTGGGCCCGCTGCCAGCGCGGCAGCCCGGCCAGCGAGGGGCGGACGGTGCCGGTGCGGCGACGCACCGCGAAAGTCCCGGCGTGCCGGACGATGTCCAACGACGACGCGACCCCGACCTTGCGCCGGGACCGCGACGCCCACCGCGACACCGTCGCCGACGAGCGGGTCCAGCGGTGCCACACGATCACCACGGCCAGCCCGGCCACCGCGACCATCGCGGGCCAGGACAGGGCGGTGACGAGCGTCGCCGCCGGAAGCAGGGCGACCGCGGCGAGCCCAGCGGCCAGACCGCGGGCACCACGAGACCAGGCCAGCAGCGCGCCCCCGGCGAACACGGCCAGGACGAGACTGGTGGAGCTGAACAGGATCTCCATCAGTCGGCCCACCCCGTCCGCTGCGCCCACGCCGCGACGTCGGCCTGGTGGCGGGTGCAGGAGTCGGCGTGCCCGGTCTCGTTGTCGGTCGGGTGGGACTCGAACGGCCCGTCGTCGGTGACCTGCTCACCGCAGGTCGAGCACCGCCAGAACGCCGACGGCGTCCTGAACGACCTGATCCCGTCCCGCTCCGGGTCGGGGACCCGGCCGCAGACCAGCCAGTTGAACGCCGCCTCCCCGACCGGCACCCCGCCGGTCGGCAGGCTGAGGACCGCGCCGATCTCGTCCCACGCGCGGCCCGCGGCCCGCGCGGAGCGGGCGTAGTCGTAGAGCTGGGCCTCCGCGACGCTGAGCATCAGCAGCGCGGCCCGGACCCCGGCGAGCGGGTCGTCAAGCTTGCGGTCGGTGAAGATCGTGAACCCGGGGATCGGGACCTCGGTCTCGGTCGCGGCGAAGACCTCGACGGCGATCCGGCGGACCAGCTCCCGGATCCGGCCGGCAGCCTGTCCGGACTCGGTGACCCTGAACATCTCGCTCATCACCGACCACCCCCGGCGGGGATCGCGAAGGCGGCGGCCCAGCGATCCACGGTCCGCCGGGTCACACCCAGCGTGCGGGCGATGTCCCCACGGTCGGCTCCGGCGGTGAGCGCCGTGCGGCCCGCGGCGATGACCGGAGCCCGATCGGTACGCGGCGACGGGCCAGGCACCAAGGCCGGACCCTCGACGCGACCGGCCCGGCGGGGCATCACCCGACGGGCGCGACGGCGCTCGTCCTCGGTCGTCCCACCCGCGATGCCGTGCGGCTGCTCCACGATCGCCCACGACCGGCAGGCGGCCACGACCGGGCACACCCGGCACACCGACAGCGCCCGCCGCTCCGCGGCGACCAGCGCGGCACCGCTCATCGCGGTCGGGAAGAACAGCTCGGGGTCGACGTCGCGGCAGGCCGCAGCAGCCCGCCAGTCCAACGCGTCGCCTATGCCGGGCGTCGGGTCTACGGTGAACATCTCTCCTGCCTCCTGTTGGTTGGTGAGAGCGGCCCGGCGGTCGTGTTCCGCCAAGATCTCGTCGCCGGGCCGTCCCATCTCGTGGTTCTGCTGCTGGTTCACGGCTGTCCCCGTTCCGGGGCCCGGGCCGGGGCCGCGAAGAGCCCCGGCAGCCCGTCCTCGATCCGGCGCTGCTCGTCCCGGTCCGCCGCGGTGTCCCGGCCGGCACGGGCACTGGGGATCACCTCGGCCAGGTGCGCCAGCCGGACCGGCAGCGGCCGGTTGTCCAGCAGGCACACTGCGACCTGGCGCGACGGACACTCCTGACGACGCAGTACCGGCCACCCGCACCCCGGGCACCGACCCGCACCCGGCACGTAGTGCTCGACCACCACTTGCAACCGATCCGTCCGACCGGTCGGACGCAGCAACCGCGGGTCCAGGTCCTCGGGCCCGACGACCCGCTCCGGGACCGTCCGCTCCGGCGACGGACGGGCGCTCACGCCGACCACCCGGACGCCTCGTCCGCGGCCGCGGTCGCGGTCGCCCCGGCTTCGGTGAGCCCGTAGCGCAACGACGCCGCCTCGACCGGCTCCGGGACCCGCCCCAGCGAGCCCGGGCAGAGCACCGACCCGTCGAGGTGCGAGAACTGCGGGCACCGACCGGCGCTCGCGGGCCACCCCGAGGGCGGGGCGTCGACCACCGGCCCAGCGCAACCCGGGCACACCAGATCGGTCACGTCGACCAGGTCGACGGGGTCGTCGGCCAGGTCCACGACGGGCGGGCCGGGCAGGAAGATCGCGGTCATGCTGGCCTCCAGAAGGGGTGAGGAGGGTCGGCCGGTCCGGCCCCCCGGTGGCGGCGTCCCGTCCGCCACCGCGCCGTCAGGCGCGCACGGCCTCCGAGGCTCGGACTCAAGGGCCGGCCGAAGGTCGGTCGCGCAGCGACGCGTAGCGCCAGCGGAGCGCCCTTGAATCTGAGTGAGGCCGGGCCAAACTCGGGCCGGACGGCCCTCCGCCCCGCCGCAGGCGGGTCCACCCGGGGTCTCGGCCCGCCCGGCCGTGAGGGCGAGGTCTCCCGCTCCGGGATCGGCGGCCGCGGTCACGCCCCCGCCCCGGTGGTCCCGGCGCCGTTCAGGGCGGGCGTCGCCGCCCGGTCGAACGCCGAGACGAACGTGCTGATCGCCTCCGGCAGCCCGGAACCGACCGGCGTGGCGATGAACAGGACCAGCGCGATCAGCGAGAACGCGACCGCACCGATCGCGACCCGCGCCTTCGCGCAGATGAACGCCCCGAGCACCGCACCGAGGATGAGCACACCGACGCTGCCCATCAGGACGCGCTCCCCCGGGTCGCGGGGACCCACGCGGCGACATCGACGACGGCCTGCTGGCTGACGGCGGCGCTCACCATCTCGTCGAGAACCCGTGCCGGGATGATCAGTCGGCCGCGGACTCGGAGCGCGGGGAATTCACCATCGCGAATTGCGCGGTACAGCGTGACGGGCGAGGTTCCGATCAACTTCGCGGCGTCGGGAACGCTGTAGAAGGTCGGGCCGACTGCCGCGGCGGCGCCGACACCCTCCCTGGTAGACGGACTGTTCACTGGGCTTCTCCTCTCGAACTACTGCTCCCTGTCGGGCAGTGGAGATAGCCTGAGTCCTGTTCTGACGTAGAACCCGGAAGGAAATTCCGGGGTACGTCCGGACCAGTCGAGGAGGGTGGTTGCCATGCGCGGAATGACGACGGCGATGACCATCGGCGAGCGGATCGCCTTCTACCGGCGGCGGCGTGGGCTCTCGCAGCTCGTGCTCGCCGGTCTCATCGGCCGGACGGAGGACTGGCTCAGCAAGGTCGAGAACGGGCGGATCGACCTCGATCGACTGTCCGTCATTCGACGGATCGCCGAGGCACTCGACGTGACGATCGGTGACCTGGTCGGCGAACCGACCCTCTTGGAGTGGACGGCGGACAGCGGGGTCCAGACCGTCCCCGCGCTCCGCTCCGCCCTCATGGACTACCGGCAGATCACTCCGCTACTTGCGAGCCCGACGGCTCCGGGCGAGGCAGCCGACCTCGACTCGCTGGAGGCGGACGTCTCGGCGATCTTCGACGCGTACCAGGCGAGCCGCTACGCCTACGTCACCGGCCGGACTCCCCTGGTCCTCAGCGACGCGCTGACCGCTGTACACAACGCGGAGCAGGCGGACCGCCGGAGGGCGCTCGCACTGCTGGCGCTCACCTATCAGGTCGCGGTGTCGGTCCTGACGAAGCTGGGAGAGACCGACCTGGCGTGGATCGCGTCCGAGCGCGGTCTGGCCGCAGCCCAGGAGTCGGAGAGCCCCGTCGTACTCGGCTCGCTGTTCCGGTCCGTCGCCTACGCCCTGCACTCGACCGGAAGGTTCGCGGCGGGCGTCGACCTCGTACGGACCGCCGCGGGCGTCCTCGAAACACACCTGAGCAGCCGCACCGACGAGTCCTTCCTCTCGGTCTACGGCACGCTCTTCCTGACCGGGGCCGTCGCTGCGGCGAGGGCCGACGATCGGGCCTCGGTGAACGCCTTCCTCCGCGAAGCTGAGGACAGCGCGCACCGAGTCGGGCACGACACCAACGCGATGTGGACAGCGTTCGGCCCGACGAACGTCGCGCTCCACCGCATGACGACAGCGCTGGAGCTCGGCGACGTCCAGGTGGCGGTCGACCTCGCACCCTCGATCGACGTCTCGGGTCTTCCTCCGGAGCGTCAGGTGCGACACGCTATCGAGACGGCTCGCGCCTACGCGGCCCGGAATCGCCGCGAGGACGCGCTGGCGGTGTTGCTCCAGGCCGAGCGAATCGCTCCTGAGCAGATCCGACACCATGCCCTCAGCCGCCAACTCGTTCTCGGCTGGGTGAAGAGCAATCGAGCGCACCGGGATCCGGCCCTCGACGATCTGGCCGGCCGTTTGCGTCTGGTCTGATCGGCTCGTGCCGCACGGCCAACAGCACCTCCACAGCCGCAGTCGTAAGCTCGCGGCGTGTCCGACCCGAGCGAATCGTTCGCAACTCCCCGCGTCGCCGCTGGCGCGCTCTTCGTTGATGGCGGCGGCCGGATCCTCCTTGTCCACCCGACCTACAAGGAGACGTGGGACATCCCCGGTGGGTACGTCGAGCGCGGGGAGTCGCCCGCTGCCGCCTGCCGCCGGGAGATCGCCGAGGAACTCGGTCTGGACCGGAAGCCCGTCGCGCTGCTGTCGGTCGACTGGGCACCGAGCGATAAGGAAGGCGACAAACTCCTGTTCATCTTCGACTGCGGCCAGCTCGGCGACGACGCTGAGCGCATCCGGCTCGCCGACGACGAACTCGACCGCTGGGAGTGGGTCGCTCTCGAAGACCTGGAGTCGTACGTGATCCCTCGCCTGGCACGTCGTCTCCGCACCACGGCGTCGAGTGATGTCCGGTACCTGGAGCACGGAGAGGCACTGACCGTCCGCTGACCAGCGGTTCAGCATGACCCCACGTGGGGCCGATCGTGGGGCGAACTACAGCGCATCCGGGACCACCGTGGACAGTCCGCGAGAACTCCGGCTCCTGGTAGAGCCGACGAGCGCGGTCCGGATCACGCACCGTCCCGGCCTCCTAAAGCGGGTGCCGCAGGTTCGAATCCTGCCGGGGGCACGCAGGTCAGCAGGGGTGCTGGCCGGAGTTGTCCACAGGCCTGGGAGCCATGATGGGAGCGAATCGCTAGCGTCGCTCCCATGGCCAGACGACAGCGGGGCGAGATCGAGGTCCGCTCCAACGGCTCCCTGCGCGTCCGCGTGTACGCGGGCATCGATCCCCTGAGCGGCAAGCGGCACTACCTCGTCGAGACTGTCCCCGCCGGCAAGGACGCTCGCAAAGAGGCCGAGAAGGTGCAGCGCCGGCTCGCTACGCAGGTCGACGAGCAGCGCAACCCGCGCACCAAGGCCACGGTCGACCAACTCCTGGACCGCTACCTCGAGCTCCTCGAAGTCGAAGACACCACGAGGGACCGCTACGAACAGGTCATCCGAGTCCACATCCGCCCGCGACTCGGTCCCCTCCAGGTCGCGCGGCTCGACGGCGAGCTCTTGGACTCGTACTACGCGATCCTGCGGCGCTGTCGGCAGCACTGCAACGGCCGCCTGAAAGTCGACCACGCCTCTGACGGGCCGCACGAGTGCGACGCGAAGTGCACTCGCCACGTCTGCAAGCCACTCGCGAGCGCCACGATCCGCAAGATTCACTTCTGCCTGAGCGGCGCGCTGGCCCGCGCCGTCCGCTGGCGCTGGATCGCCGTCAACCCGCTCGACCAAGCCGAGCCGCCCCGCAGCTCTGTGGCCGAGCCCGACCCGCCCACGGCTGCTCAGGCCGCCAGGATCCTGGCGTCCGCGTTCGACGCCGACCTCTGGTGGGCCTGCTTCCTCTGGCTGGCGATGGTGACCGGCGCACGCCGCGGCGAGCTTTGCGCCCTCCGCTGGGACCGCCTCGACCTCGACCGCGCCGTACTCACGATCCGCTCCAGCGTCGCCCAGCGGGACACCCACACCTGGGAGAAGGACACCAAGACCCACCAGCAACGCCGCATCCACCTCGACGCGGACACGGTCACGCTGTTGAAGACCTACCGAGCGGAGTGCGACCGGCTCGCCGAGTCAGCCGGGATCACGATCCGCCCGGACGGCCGCATCTTCTCGCCGGCTATCGACCACAGCACCTGGCTCCGTCCCTCCTCGATCTCCAACCGCTACGTGCGGATGTGCAAGAGGCTCGGCTGGGACATGAACCTCCACCAGCTCCGCCACTACTCGGCCACGGAGCTCATCGCCGCGGGAGTCGACGTCCGCACCGTCGCCGGTCGCCTCGGCCACGGAGGCGGTGGCTCTACGACTCTCCGCGTCTACACGGCCTGGGTTGCAGAGTCCGACCAGCGAGCCATGAAGTCGACTGGGGTCCGGATGCCTGCCATCCCGGCTGGCGCCACTGCAGGGAGCCCCTCAGTCGAAGAACACCCAGACGACATCGACGAGAAGGGGAAGTCCCGAAGGATTGCCTACGATCTCCGGGCCGCGATCGCGTGCGGAGCGCTCAGGATCGGCGACGAGCTCCCAGCCGTCAAAACGCTGGCTGCGCGATACGAAGTTGCGACCGGGACCGCACATAGCGCGGTCACCATTCTTCAGACCGAGGGTCTCGTATCATCAGGCAGAGGACGTCGAACGTCGGTGATCTACGATCGCCCCACACATAGCGGGTCCTTTACCTGAAGCACTAGCAATCTCAGCAGAGCTGATTGTCTGAGCGAATCAGACAGATTCCCGCGCCTCGGGAGCCACACCTGAAGCGGTAGGCCGGGCGGTCACACAGGTGCTCCTGGGACTAGGCTGTCGGCGTGTTGGAGAAGTCCCAGGACGAGGTTCGCGAGAGACTGCCGCTGTGACAGCGCGGACGGCGAGGATCTTCCACCGCGGGACCGGCGGTGTCAGCTCGACGGCCGCCGAGGCCCTCAAGCCGCCTGCCGTCGACCTGTCGTCGCACGGCGTGGTCGACGGCGAGCATCTCGTCATGCCCTGTCGCGCTGGGCACCTCCACTCGCCCGAACCCCACGGGGCGACGGCCGTCCGAAACTGTCGGACCCCGACCGTAGCTTGGTCTGCACCCCACCCATCGTCTAGCAGGGGGAGGAGACGAAGATGCACGACGTGATCTACCTGGACGCCGCCGCCTCGACACCGCTTGCCCCTGAGGCGCTCACAGCGACCGTCGAAATGCTGCGTCACTCGGGGAACCCGTCCGCAGCCCACGCCGCTGGCCACTCGGCGGCCCACGCCATCGACTCTGCCCGTGAAGCAGTGGCAGCACTCCTGAACGTCGGCGCGGCAAGCGTCATATTCACGGGCAGCGCGACGGAAGCAAACAACCTCGCGCTGCGAGGCCTCAGCAGTAGGGATCGGAGGAAGGAGGTCGTTGCTACAACTACCGACCACCCCTCGGTCCTTGCCACCCTTGACGACCTTGACGGCCAAGGGAGTCCGATCCGGCTGACCTCCGTAACTCTGTCGGGTGAGATCGACCTAGTTGAGCTCAAAGAAGTCGTCACCCCAAAGACACTTCTAGTCTCGGTTCACGCAGCGAATAACGAGACCGGAATAGTCCAGCCCCTCGACGAAATCTGCGATCTGGCGCATTCAGCAGGCGCCCTCGTCCACGCCGATGCGAGCCAACTCATGGCCTGGGGGCGGGCGCCGTTACTCGACGAATGCGACCTAATCACTGTCAGCTCCCATAAGATGCACGGCCCGCAAGGAGCTGCCGCACTCATCGCGAGGCCAACGGCGCGGCAGCTACTGCGTGCGCAGGTAACGGGTGGCGGACAGGAAAAGGGCCTACGCAGCGGCACTCTCAACGTCGCGGCGATCGCGGGCTTCGGCGCTGCAGCCGCTCTCGCCGCCAACTCAGGACACGAGGCTGCCGCGGTAACCGCGGGTCTGCGCGCACGCCTCCGAGACAACCTCCAGACAGGACTCGTCGATGTCGTCGAGCACGGCGCTGCCGCTGCCCGGCGCCTACCTGGAATTCTGAACGTCGCCGTCGGCGCTTCCGATCCAGACAGTGTCGAGTCCGACGTGGTGCTTGCGCGGATACCCGATCTCGCTGCGTCGACTGGCAGTGCCTGCCATTCAGGCGCTCCAGGGCCGTCGCCGGTGCTGCTCGCCATGGGGGTCCCCGAGCACGAGGCCGCTCGGTCGCTGCGCCTCAGCCTGAGCAGGTATACGACAGCACGCGAAATTGACCAAGCTTCACAGGCCCTCATCGCCGCCTACACTGAGTTGGCCCTCCTGCTTGGTGACGTCTCCCCAGTTGAGAGGACTACGAGATGAGTGGCGCACTACTCGCCCAACACTCGGAACCCATTTTTGCGCGTCACGAAACGTTCCATCTCCGCTTCGGCTGGCTCCGCAAGGGCTACGCCGAGGCCCAGCGAAACCAGGCGGTCTTCTCGGAGCCCGACGCCACGGTGACGCTCGGAGTCGGCAAGAATATGGTCAACGCCATCCGTTACTGGTGCCAGGCGTATAAGGTGATTGAGGCCGCGGAGAACACCGACCGACCGCGAGTACCTCACTGGCGCCCCTCGGAATTCGGTCTAAAGCTGCTCGCCGAAGACGGCTGGGATCCCTGGCTTGAAGAGCCAGCTAGCCTCTGGCTCCTTCACTGGAAGCTACTAAGTGGCCCGTGCCTAGCCCCGGCATGGTGGACCGCGTTCAATCTCTTTGGCCTTGAGCAGTTCGAGGAAACTCAGCTGACTGCCTACGTCCAGGAGCTCGCTGACGCTGCGGGGTGGAAGAGCGTCGTTGAGGCCTCGGTCAAGAAGGACGTCGACTGCTTACTCCGCACGTTTGCTGTTCGCCGCACTGGCCGCCAGACAATGGACGATGTTCTCGACTGCCCCACTCGCCAGCTGGGTCTTATCGCGCCCGCCGTGGGAGAGTCAAGAAGCTGGCGTTTCGTTACCGGCCCCAAGCCTTCACTACCTAGCGCGATCGTCGCGTACGCCTGCCTCGACTTCATGCAGGAGGTTGGCGGCAAGGAGTCGACCATCACCCTAGCCCGCCTCGCTAGCGATCCGTGCAGCCCCGGCCGCGCCTTCCGTCTCACCGAAAGCAATCTCTACGAGATCCTCGTCGACGCCAGCAAGAAGGTCCGCCAGATACGCGTCGCCGAACCCGGCGGCCTTCGACAGCTAGTGGTCCAAGGCGATATCAGCGTCCTCAAAGATCAGTTCGTCGCAGACTATTACGACAAGAACCAGGAGCACGCAGCGTGAGTGCTGATACCACCCTGTCAGCACAGGTCCGACCCCGCGACCACTATTTGCGTGCTGCCAACCTAGAGAGTCACCAGGAGCAGGCGGAGCACTACATCCCAACCAGCCGTGCCCTCGAGGTGCTGCGCCGCCTTGTCCAATCGATGACAGACCCGAACGCAGGCCGGTCATGGTCGTTGACTGGTCCGTACGGTGCTGGCAAGAGTTCGTTCGCCCTATTCCTGCGGACGTTGCTCGGCCCCCGCGGGGACCTTCGATGTGCCGCTGAGGCATCGCTCCGCGCCGCCGACGCCGCTTTGCTGGATGACCTGGTCGCCGCCCGCACGACATTGGGTGCCGACGATGGCTTCGTGCTCGCTACCACCACGTGTCAGCTAGAGCCGGTGACTGACAGCCTCTTGCGTGCTCTCGTCAAGGGCACCCAGAACTACTGGCCCAAGCGAAAGCCCGTCGCTGTCACCGAGGCTCTCCGGGAGGCTCAGGCTACGAAGTCGGCTCGCTCGATTGCGGCAGCAGCCCGAAGCATTGCGGGCAACGCGCCGCTACTTCTGATTCTCGATGAGTTCGGCAAAACGCTGGAGCACTTCGCAGTGCGCGCAAGCGAGGGAAGCGAAGTCGGCGCCGACCTATTTGTTCTGCAAGAGCTGGCCGAGCACGCAACCGGCGATAAGGCGATTGCCGCCTTTACATTCACCCTTCAGCATCTAGCGTTCGATGATTATGTGCGGCAGGCCTCGGTGCAGCAGCGCCGAGAGTGGGGTAAAGTCCAGGGCCGCTTCGAGGATGTCTCGTTCCTCGAATCACCAGAGCAGTCGCTCCGCCTGGTCGTGGGCGCTCTCGATGGTGGAGCGATGTCGAGGTCCTTCTCTGGCCGTCGCCAGAAGTGGGCTACCGCATCATTCGAAGGCGCCCGAGAAGTTGGGATTGCGAACCACCTTCCAGGCGGCATCGAGACAGTCGCGCATAGCTACCCCCTTCATCCCGTGGCCTTGCTAGCGCTGCCTGAGCTCTGTGCACAGTTAGGCCAACATGGCCGCACATTGTTCACGTTCCTCACCAGCGTCGAGGCCGGCTCGGCTCGGCACTTCCTCGAATCCACTATTGTACCCAAGGCTCCAGCCGCCCTACCGACCATCGGACTGCCAGAACTGTTCGACTTTTTCGCAGGTGCAGGTCGAGCCATGGCGCTCAGCATCGGCGGGCAACGCTGGCGCGAGATCCATGATCGCGTCCACGAGGCCATCAACCTCGACCTGAACGAACTTGCAGTCCTCAAGACTGTCGGACTGCTGAATCTGATGGGTAACACACTCGGCCTACGCGCATCAGCGGATCTCGTAGCTTATGCACTTAGCAACCCGGATCACGTCGCCGACCCGCAATGGCGGGCACGGCTTGAGGATCTAGAAGCGCGAGGCTTCCTAACCTTCCGTTCCTTTGCTGACGAGTATCGACTGTGGCAGGGCAGCGATGTAGACCTTCGGAGCCGCGTCGCAGACGCACGCGAGCAACTCCGAAGCACGAGCGCTGCAGAGCTAATTGGGCGCCTGCAGGGCGACAACCCAATTATCGCTGCGCGGCACAGTCAGGAAGTCGGGATGCTCCGGTACTTTGCCGTCGCATACACAGACGACGGTTCGAAGTCACTTCCCAAGCTGCCGCGAAACGATCCAGCCGACGGGCTCGTCGTGTACCACCTCGGCTTATCCGACTCGGCACTTCAGCTGGCTCCGGGAGCCGACAACAGGCCGGTCGTGCTGTGCACAAGCGAACGCGCTCGGCAGGTGCGGGAGGCCGCAATCGAAGTCGCTGCGGCGCTAGCTGTCCTTGATCAGCAAGAGGTGGTCGACGACCGAGTCGCAAAGCGCGAGCTCCAGGACCGCGTAGCCGATGCCCGCAACAGGCTGAGCCAAGCGCTATCTGACGCGTTCCGTCCAGGGACCAACGGCGTCGACTTCCGAGTTCGGACCGACGACTCCTGGAGCGAGCCGCCAGCGAGCGAGGTGAGCCTCTCTCGCCTGCTCTCCGACGTCTGCGACGACGCCTACAACCACAGCCCTCACATTCGCAACGAGATGCTGGGACGTCGCGAACTCACGAGCCAAGGCGCGAAGGCGCGTCGCGAGCTCATTGAGGCCATGATCCAGCACCCGGGCGAGGAGCGTCTAGGGCTCAGCGGGTATGGCCCGGAGCGAGCTATGTACGAAGCGGTACTCCGTCACACCGGTATCCACTGCCAGCTAGAAGACTCTTGGTCGTTCGGAACACCCAGCCGGGATAGCAAGCTCCAAGACTCCTGGGGAGCTATCGCCGGGTTCATAGACCGGGCTCACGACAAGCCAGCGGGCATCGATCGCCTATACGCCCGCCTAATGGCTCCGCCTGTTGGACTCAAGGAGGGGCCGATCCCAGTACTCCTCGTGGCGCATCTCCTGCAGAGGTCCGATGACGTCGCAATCTACGAGGATGGGACCTTTCAACCGAGCCTCACAGCCGACTTGGTGGAGCGTCTCGTCAAGTCGCCGCAGCGGTTCGCGCTGAAGTCCTTCGAACACAGTGGTAGCAGAGCGCAAGTCCTAGCCGCGATCGCGAAGGTGACGGCGTCCCTGGGAGTAGGGGGGCTGCGCAGCACCACCCAGAAGGCACTTCGCAACGAGACGGTACTCGCCGTCGCGGCACCGCTTCTCAACCTAGTCCGCGGCATGAACCTTTACACACGCAAGACCAGCCACCTGGGCGAAAAAGCACTCGCCGTTCGCCGCGTACTCCTCAGCGCCCGGGAACCTGATCAGCTGCTCCTCGTGGATCTCCCGAACGCGTGCGGCTTCTCGGGGCCGGCCTGGAGCAAACCCTCAGCGGCTGCTGTTGCGTCGTTCAGCGACAGCCTCATGACGGCCCTCGAAGAATTGCAGCACGCTTACGAGCGCCAACTCCTGGAAGTGCTGGGATGGCTAGCTGATTCGTTCCACGAGTCCAACCAGCTGGACGAACTTCGGAAGTCTCTCAGCGCACGAGCCGAGCAGATCGATGACCAGGTTATCGACAGCAAACTGAAAGCATTCATCTTCAACGTAGCGGATGAAACCACCGACGGAGAAGGCTGGCTGGGTCGAATCGGGTTAGCAATCACCGGAAAGTCGGTCGAGCGGTGGCTCGACGATGATCGCCTAGATTTTCAGCGAGTACTGGCAGAGACAGCCGCCGCCTTCCAGCGTGTCGAAGCGCTTCACGCAGATCTACGAACTCGGACGTTCGAGGCTGGCTTCACTGCCAGACGGATCACATACACGACACCGGAAGGTGAGGAAGCGATCCGTGTCCTGTACTACCATGACAGTTCCACCGAGCGCTTGCGCGACCTCGTTTACAAGACTCTCCAAGACGCGGAGAAAGTGGTAGGCGGCCCTCAGAGCCGCGACGCGCTCATGGCGATGCTCCTTGAAGAGGTTCTTCGCGCACCCACCCGGCAGGACACCCAGATTGCGGTCCCGGCAAACGAAGCCAAGAAGGGAATGATCAGCGGTGGCAAGTAACTCGCTGAACAGAACCAGTGCGACAGTCGACGAGGCATTGGCGCACGAAGGTGCGCGGCACGTGCTGGGGATTTCGGGCGGGAAGGACAGTGCGGCGCTGGCAATCTATCTGAAGGATCGGGTGCCGAACCTGGAGTACTTCTTCACCGACACCGGCGCCGAGCTGCCCGAAACGTACGAGTATCTCGCTAATCTGGAGGCCGCACTCGGTAAGAAGATCGTCCGACTGAACGCTGAGCGAGGCTTCGATCACTGGCTTCAGGTATTCGGCGGCGCATTGCCTAGCCCACAAATGCGCTGGTGCACTAAGGTCCTGAAGATCAAGCCACTCGAAGCATGGCTAGGTGATGCACAGACGTACACCTATATCGGCATTCGCGCTGACGAGAACCGTAGCGGGTACATCTCCACGAAGCCGACAATCAAGCCAGTGTTCCCCTTCAAGGAAGACGGCATCGTAAAAGATCAGGTATTCAAGATTCTTGACGACGCCGGCGTCGGTCTCCCCGAGTACTATGAATGGCGAACTAGAAGCGGCTGCTCTTTTTGTTTCTTTCAGCGGAAAGCAGAGTGGATCGGGCTTAGCGAACGTCACCCCGATCTTTTCGACGAGGCAATTGCTTACGAAGAGAAGCGTGGCTACGAGGCCAACGCCATGCAAGGTCGCCAGTACACGTGGTCTGGCGGTGAGACCCTGCGCGAGCTCCACGCACGCGCCGACGAGATCAAGCAAAAGCACGCCATCGCGATGGAGCGAGCTTCGAACAGACGCACCAATCTGCCGCTCGTAGATGTTCTAGACGATGTGCTCGCCGAGGATGGCGGCGATGATGCTTGCATGGTTTGCCACATCTAGCGATCGAACGAGTCGCGACTCCGGAACAGAATGCGCGCTTCGTTACCAAGGAAAGGCCATCAGGCCCGGCCCATAAATTGGTTCTTTCTATGCCAATAGAAGTACTTTTCACGCTCAAGACTCCACGCCGGGGCTAGATGGCCATGAAGTGCTGGCAGGTCGCTGCCTGTCGGGCGAGACATGAGGATCAATCCATCATGCCCGACGCCGATATACCCGTTCTCGAATAGAGAATCACATCCGAGGAGACACGCTGGCAGTACGATACTAGGGACGTCAAGCCGCTCCTCACGGGCACAGAATCGGCGCGGCTTAATATGCGCAGCCACTAGAAGATTCTCCGGAAGATTTCGCCCGCAGATTCCGCACTCGCACAGTGATTCGTTGTTGCCGGTGCCAATGCCAAGCGCTGCACGCAGCACTCGTTGCTCTCGGCGCACTGTCTGCACCCCCTCCCTATCTGTCGACCCGTCGAGTCTCTCAACCCACCTTCGAACATTCTCGATCTCAGGGATGATCGGGCTCTCGGTCGTGGACTCCAGATTTTCGACGAAGAAGCCAAGGCGACGGAGCGGTTCGGCCACGCTCTCACGATCAGCCCGATAGGAGTCGGAGACCTCAAGTCCCGCAAGTTTCCTCGCTCCTCTGAGGAGCACCAAAGCGTCTATTTCATCAGCCTCATCTACGAGCACATATTTCTGCGCCGATGCTCCCCCGTAAGCCGACTGGAACGCTGATCTTCCGATCGTTCGCCACTCTGCAACCGCACGTTCAACATCGCGGGATACTAGGCCCTTGGCAATCCCTGATCGCCGCCTCCGCGCCCTGCTCCTCCCGGAACCGTCAGACATACCGTGATCGTCACACGGTTACCGCTATCCACCCAGCAAACCTGACCAGTTGCCTGCACAGAGCCAGGCGCGCTGGCGGAGCCGCGCGTCCGGCTCCCACCTCTCAGGCTGCGAGGGCCAGGGTGGGGGATATCCATCGGAGGAACGGTAGGTGCGTTCAACGACGAGCGCCCCCCGATGACCGATGGCGACGCTGCCAGCATGACGGGCTCCCTCTAGGCTGCATGGAGCGCACGACCCTTGCCAGTCAGTCGACACGAAGGATGTTTGATGCCTACCCAGGCTAGAGAAATCTTCGAAGCTCAAAGCAAGAGCCTTCGTGAGCTACTTTCTGACAATGGACTTGGCTTGTACCTTCCGCCCTACCAGCGGCCATACGGTTGGGGGAAGGACAAGGTCGAGAAGCTCCTTGACGATACGCTACACGGCCTCAAGAACCTCGGCGAATCGCCTGACAGCTTCACGTTCCTCGGAACCGTCATCACTATTCATGACGTTAATCACGCCACCGTCCTTCCGATCGTCAAACCGGAGGTTCCATCAAAAGTCTTGACGGTGATCGATGGACAGCAGCGACTGTCAAGCTTACTGCTAGTTCTTATTCAGTTACATAATCTAATTCGGCAGAGGTCTTGGAAAGTCTTCAAGGGGAAGGGACCTGACCCTTCGAACGTCGCCCAGATTGCGCTCTACAGCGAGTCAGTAAGTATCCTTCAGACACTCGGAACCGCGTTCTACGAACGAAAGAATTACGGCGATGCGCCGATCTACCCAAGACTGATTCGCTCGTTCGTTGATCAGTGGTCGAGGTCTGAGAAGGACAAGCTGTACGAGTCGCCGATTGGAAACCTTCAGTATAGGTACGCCAGCCTCGCCGAGGCTGAAGCCGATCCGTCTAGCAAGCCGACGGACTTCAGGCCAAAGCCGCGAGAAGGTGTTGGCGAGGGAGAGACTGATCTCGTGAAGCGATTCACTGAGGTCCGTCTATCACTTACAAAGTTGGCTCAGCGAAAGCCGGTTGAGGAACTTGAGGACCTTCCCACCCTTGGCATCCTTGCGACAAATATCGAGTTCCAGAGAGCGCTTTTTAACCATGAATTAGACTCTAACCTTTGCGCGCTACTTTCTGCCCTAGACAACGAGCCTGAAGCCGAGCTTATGCGGCTGGTGATGTTCGCAGCGTACGCTTTGAACCGGATTGCACTAACTGTCGTGCAGGGAAAGGATGAAGACTACGCCTTTACCATCTTCGAGTCGCTGAATACGACGGGAGAGCCACTCACTGCGTTTGAGACGTTCCTCCCACGCGTAGTCATGGCGGAGAAGATTACCGAGTACCGGAACTCGCCGGCTCATACATATATGACTTCAGTTCAGACCTACTTGAATCGCTACGATGTTGGCGATAAGCTGCAGAACGCAACTCGTGAGCTCCTTATCTCGTTCGCTTTGGCTGAGACCGGCAAGAAGTTGTCTAAGCGACTCCCAGATCAACGTGTCTATATGAAAGACACTTTCGATCAGTACGAGAATTCCGAAGATGAGAGGGCGGCGTACCTCTGCCATATGCGCGATACGGCGACTTTCGTCGGAAGCACCTGGGAGCCTCCCACCGGCTCACCGCGTCAGCTTCCCGGTTTGCCAACGACTGCGATGACGGACAGCGTGAAGTTGTGTTTGTCCTTCTTGAAGGATCTCAATCATTCAATTGCGATTGCGCCAATGCTGCGTTTCTATTCCGCCGCAGTTGGCGAGACGGATACGAATGCGCGCGAGCAACGTGTCTTGGATTTCGAGGCAGCAGTCAAGGCTGTTACAGCGTTCACAGTACTTTGGCGGGCCACCCGGAGAGGGACCGGAAACATCGACAGCCAGTATCGTGCGGTACTGGCCGGAGACTCCTTGACCGGAATGGGCCCGCTAGCTCGCAAGCGATCCGGTAAGGACTCCGACAAGTCGGATCCGGTAGTCGATGTAACTGCGCTGAAGGCGGAGCTAGCAGCGCGCCTGTCTGATCCGGAACACGGCGGAATCCAGAACTTGGGGTCGTTCCTTGCGGCGGCTTCGACGCTACCGCTGTACACAATCAGTCGACCCCTAACTCGATTCCTATTGCTAGCGGCGTACCACGACACTGTCGAGGACAGCGCAAATGCTGGGCTTATCGTCCCGGGGAAGACTGGCGTCGCCCCGTGCTTCACTGCTGACGGATGGTCAGACGAGGGTCACTTCACGATTGAGCATATCGCCCCGAAGCTGGCTACTAGCGGCTGGGACGGAGGGTTCTATTCCGATAAGGAAGTTGTCCATCGTATTGGCAATCTAGTATTGGCGCCGGGAGATGCGAATAGCTCGCTGAGCTCCCGCCCTTGGGACGAGAAGAAGGTGCTATACGCTGCGCTGGGTGCACCTTCTGCAGATGAGTCGCGGAGAATTCTCGTTGATTCGGGTCTGACATTTGCTCAGACTACCGAGCAGCTTGCTCAGCTCTCCCATTATCTCCCCCATCTCCGGTCGCTCGGGCAGCGGGATTCTGACTGGGATCCGGCATTTATGGCCAGTCGTGCAGATACGCTGCTGAGGCTTGCGTACGCCCGATTGAAAGATTGGCTCGGCTTGACGTGGTCGGATTCCGCTGGCGACGCGGTGGTTCAAGTTGAAGACGTCGATGACGAGGACGATGCCGATGTATAGGCGAGCGGTTCGAGGTGCGATGCCCACGCGCTCCATGGGGCTTTCCGCGGGGTGAGGAGATTCGGGTGCCCTCGTCGAGGTTGCGGTCCGCGGGCATGAACGCGGACATGTGTCGACGCTTGAGCTAGGGCAGTCCTTGCCCTCGGCCCAACCCCTGTGCTCCAGTGTCGCCCTTTCTCCGCACGAGGCCGCCCGGTCGTAGACGAGGAGCCGGGCAAGGTGGAGCGCCCGGAACGCAGTGAGGACGAACGACCTTGACCTGCGACGAGCTACGACCACACTCATGACGAGGAGAACGACCCGCGATTGTCAGTGCTGCGTGCGACCCTCTGGTCGTGTCTGTGGTTGAGCACATGGGACGCGTCCCCACCCAGGATCTGCGAGTTTCGCCCGCGCAGTTCGCTGCCCTCTGGGCAGAGGCCGACCGACGAACCGACGCCACGAGTCCGGACAGCGACTGGTTTGCCGCCGCAGTCGTCGTCACTTGCCGCTGGCTGGCCGATGCGACAGTCACACCGAGCTGGGGTCGGGCGCATCCCGCCCGATCCCCTGCGACAGATCGCGAGCTGCGGGCGTATGCAGAGACGATCGAGGCCGAGCTCGTCGAGGCAGAGCTCCTCGCACAGCGCCGGCCAAAGCTCGCTCAACAGCGGCCTGGCTGGTGTGAGGGAATCGTGGCCACGCTGCGCTGGGCTTGGCGGGCCGAGGGCCCGCCGCCGTTCAGCGACACGGTTGCCACCCGCGGCTGCAACGGGCGCTGATCACTCGTCACCATCCGCGGCGCCCTCGTGCTGACGAGCAGTGTCGGCCTCGGCCGCGATGTCGTCGACGTGCCACTGGTTGAGCTGCGCGGCGCGATGGTCGGCCTCCTCGGCTACGTCCGCGGCCTCTCGATAACGGATCTCCGCGAGGATCTGTCCGGCCCAGTCGAGGCTGTCCGCGGTCTCCGCAGCATCGGGAACCCGCACGACGTCCTCGCTGGCCCGTGCCGACGCCTCAGCGGCCAGCTCCCGGACGTCGCGCCGTTCGGTCTCCGCCAGGAACGTCCGCGACTCGTCGAGCTCGTCGTGCTCGGCCATGCGGTCGAGGTCGTCCTCGGTGACCTCGCGGTGGCGTTCGTCTTCGGTCTGGGCGGCATCGTGCGCCGCCTTCCACTCCGCCGCGGTGACCCGGTCGGCCGGGTCGTCGTCGGCGTCGCGGGCGGAGAGCTCGGCCTTGGACAGCTCGGCCTGGACGCGAGTCTGAGCGGTGTGGGCAAGCCAGGCCGCGCGGGCGCCGTCGACCTGCTGGAGCTGCTGAGCCTGCCCGTCCAGTAGCTCGGCGAGCCTGGCGGTCTGATCGGCCTCCGCGGCGAGCTGCTGCCGACGGTTGTCGTCCGGCGCCGTCTCGGCCTCGGCGCGGGTCAGGGCGGCGTTCTGGCGGTAGTTGGCCGCGGCTTCGCGGGTTCCGGCAAGCTCGTTGGAGACGTAGCGGGGTGCGGCGGCGAGCTCGCGCTCATAGGCGCGCACGCGCATCCGGAGCTGGCCGTTGGACAGCTCCAGGTGCTCGCGGTCGATCTCCGGACGGCCGAGGGCCCGCCACGCGGCCCGGTAGGCGGCGAACTGCTCGACCTGACCGGGCTTGGGCGCGGGGCCCAGGGCCTCGTCGGGGTCGTCGTGGCCGCGGGCCTCGCGGTAGGCGGCGATGCGGCCGACTGCGCCTTCCCAGGCGGCGCGGTCGACGAGGTCGTCCGGGACCGGGCCGAACGCCGCTGTCGCCCACTGCGCCGGCTCCTCGGCCGCCTCGGCTCCCAGCTGGGCGGCGCGGTCGTCGGCGGCCCGGGCGAGCTCGGTGAGGTAGTCGCGCCATTCCGGGTTGTCGGTGTGGGGTGTCCAGTCGGCCCAGGTGTCGCCGCGGGGGTCGAATCGATAGCGGTCGCGGATGCGGGAGTAGAGGACGTTTGTCAGGTTCCTCGATCCGACAAGGCTGCCGTGCTCGACGGCGTCGGTGAGGACGCGGTGGGGGTCGTGGCCGGCCAGCTCGGCGCGGCGCAGGACGCGGGTGAGTCCGGCGACGCCGTCCTCGGCGGCGATCCGCGCCCGCTGGTCCTCGCCGAGCGTTCCATTGGCGACGAGCCGGTCGAGGGACTCGGCGGTGCGTTCGGTGGCGGCGAGCTGGGCGGCGTCGGCGAGCAGCTCGGCGGCGGTGCGGGTGCTGGTGGCCTCGTCGGCGGACTCGGTGGCGATCGCGACCGCGGAGCGGGGGGCGGCGGTGTCGCTGGCGTCGAGGATCCCGGCGAGGGTCGCGACGGGGTCGCGGTGGAGGGTGTGGCGCTCGGGGTCGCCCTGGGCGGGGTCGTCGGGTCCGGTGTGCGTGGTGACGTGGGCGGTGTTGGCCTCGCGGCCGCGGGTCATCCTGGACTTCCAGCTCGGCGGCGGACACACACGCGAGCTCCTGCTGTTCTTCTTCCGGAACCAGGTCATGCCAATCCTGAGAACCGCCGCAGCGACCGGTCCGGCCGGCCGCGACCTGTTCTCCGCGACCGCCGAGCTCGCCCAGATGCTGGGTTGGAGCGCGTATGACTCCGGCCGCCACGGCGCCGCCCAGCGCTACTTCGTGTACGCCCTCCGGCTGGCCAAGGAGGCGCAGGACCCCTTAATGGGCGCGCGACTCCTCTCGAACCTGAGCCACCAGGCAAACTACATCGGCCGCTTCGAGCAAGCCCTGCAGCTCGCCCGTGCCGGCCAGTCGATCCCGGGCCACAAGCGCTCCGGCGCTGTGGCATCGCTGCTCTTCGCCATGGAGGCCCGAGCCCTCGCCTCCCTCGGCGACGGCCCCGGCGCCGCAGCCGCGATCGCCCGAGCCGAAAGAGCCTTCCACGCACGGGACGCTGGGAACGACCCAGCATGGATCGGCTACTACGACGAGACCGAACTCGCTGGGGAAGCAGCCCACTGCTTCGGGACCCTACGACGTCCCAACGAGACAGAGCGGTTCACATCACTTGCCATCGTGCCCGGGGTCACGCCCATTCGAACTCAGGCTTTCATTGCGATGGTGGCTGCAACAGGGGCGCTCCACGCAGGACATCTCGACCATGCCATTGACATTGAGCCTTTGCCAACCTGATCATCCGTTGGCGATCATGAGGGTCTGAACTGCGGCGACGAGCTCGGCGGCCCGGGTCGGGCAGGATCTGATCTTGCGCAGAACCTTCCAGTTCTTCAGCTCGGCGTTGACCCGCTCACCCGGCCCGCGTCGGCGGGCGTGTGCGGCGTTGACCTCCCTCTGGTTGCGCGACAGGCGCCGGTAGCGCCCGGTGTCCGGGTCGATGCGCCGACGCCGCTGCGGCACGGCCACCATCGGACCGGCGCCTTGGTAGGCGGTGTCGGCGACCGCGGGGATCTCATGCGCGGTCAGCGCCTCGATGATCCCGTGGTCGCGGGCGGCTCCCATGTCGTGCCGCGCGCCAGGCAGCGGCGGGGAGATCCACACCAGCCTGCCGACCGGGTCGGCGATGACCTGCACGTTCAGCCCGTGGGCCTTGTGCTTGCCGCTGTAGTAGGGGCGGTCTCGGCCGGACGCCATGCCGACCCGGTCGATCCGCAGCAGGCTGCCGTCGACGATCACGAACGCCTTGCGTGAGGCGACCTCGATCGCCTGCTCCAGCGTCGGGGCCATCGCCGCGAGCAGGGCGAGCGCTTCGCGCACGTAGCGGTAGACCGTTGACGTGCCGATCTCGAACCCGCAGGCCAGGTCGGCATAGGTCTCGCCCTTGCGCAGATAGGCCACCACCAGCAGGGCCTGGCGGCCGGCGGAGAGCTTGCGCCAGCGTGTAGCCCGCTGGTTGCGGTGCGCGCGCAGCGCGTCGGCGAGCAGGCCGAGCGCGCGGCTGGACACGGTCATCCCGGACGGGTAAGACAACACTCTGAAGCTCCTGGTCAGGCGGATTGATCTAGGCAATCGCCCGTCTACCAGGAGCTTCACCCTTTCGAGGTCACGCCACGCCGCACGCCAGCTGACCTGCTCGTCCATCAGGTTGGCAAAGGCTCATTGCAACTACCGCGCTCACCAGCGCCCGCCATATTCAGTCTTCCCGATTCCAACGATACATGAGAGACTTCCTCAGCACTGCTAATTCAGCCCTCATAACGAATACTCGACTAGCCGACTTTGCAGCTCACGCCCAAGAAGCACTTAAGATGCCGTACTTCACGGGCTAAGCGACTCGCATCTTCGTCAAAGCCAAACCACAACAAGGATTGTGACCTCAGCCGGGTCCGAATCGATCGGCATCTAGCCGCCGTAACGCGGCAAGACACTGGAGCGAATCAAGAATCGATGAACGCCGAGACTGCCTATGCCCTAATCGCCACGAATCCACGCCTCACCGTCCAAAGGGACGGCCTCGACTGCGACCTCTGCGGAGCACGCATATCGGACTTCAGCCAGCACCGCCGCTGGCATCTGGCGCTCGCCCAACTGCTTCCTCCAGGCTGGCGACCCGACGACGGTTCAGCCTTCAGCTCGACAAGCTAGCCACCACCTGTGAGGCTTGCCCACCACACAAGCAGGCTCCCAAGAGGAGCCCATTCGACTACGTGGTCGGGCTCACGACGGCGGGACTAGGAGTCACGGCCAGAATCGCAGCTCTCCAATGAGCCTGGGACAACTCAATCGTCCGCGTAGGACTTCCAGGAGAGAAGATGACCGCTGACGCAGAAAAAGCAACCGGATCAACGACCGTCTGAATATCCTCCGGCAAACCTAGTGGGCAGGCGCAGCCAGGCACACAGCCAGTTCGATCCTCCAGAGACGTTGGCGTCGCCACCTTCACACGATCACCGAAATGAGCCTTGAGCCACTTCTGGTCGACTCTATGGCCTTCGAGCGTGACGTACATGTAAAACCTACCCGAGTGCCCCTCAAGAAAGACACTCTTCGACTCCACCCCACGAAGAGCAAACCGAGTTCGGATAACCTCAGCAGTCGCATAGTCCAAGACCGGCTCATGCTGAAGCAGTTCATACGGAATACCGCATTTCGCTAAATGCGCCAAACAGCGACGTTCAACATCACCGCCCGGCTCCGTGGAACGTGAAACAGAAGAATCAAACATCGTTGCGGGCTCCGTCCTCGCGTGCTTGGTCATTGTCTATCGCGGCCAGCAACTCTTCGGCGGCAACCCTCCGGGCGTGACCCACAACATACGTAGCCTCGGCAATCTGGACTGCCTCACGGGCAGCTTCGAGCGCGGCTCGCAACTGCCCGTCCATTTGGAGGGCTCTCCCATACGTCACAAGATAGTCGATAAGCTCGGGTCGTCGCGCCATACGATGTCGCGTCATCGCGATCGTACGCTCAAGCAACGGCACTGCCGCTCCATAGTCACTTTGAGCGGACAGAATCTTGGCCTTTGTCCAAATCATCTCGGCGACCCTTGGGTGACTGTCGTCATAGGCATGGAAGGCAATGGCTAATGCCTCATCAGCGTTTAGCGCAGCCTCCTGCAACTGTCCAAGCTCGAGCAGGATTCGCGCCAACGTGTCGAGATTCTGCGCGAGGCGAGAGCTCATCTCCCCGAAGTACATGCGCGATGTCTGCGCCGCCGTAAGGATCGCGTCTCGCGCAGCCTCCAATCTCCCGGCCTCTGCGAGCACCCAGCCATACGTATCATATAGCCGCTCTACGAGATCGGGCGTCGAAACTTCCGACTCCTCCACAATGCGTACGGCACGGCTCATTGTCGCGGCGCCTCGCTGGGCGTCGCCGCAGTCCACCAACACCCATCCGAGTGTCCGAAGCACAGGCAGATCCTCAAGCCCGCCTCCATGCTCTTCAGGTAGAGCATTCTCAAGCAATTCTCGCGCCTCGCTGAGCTGGCCAATATTTGCGAGAATTGAGGCGTATATCCCGACGCAACGCTTCCATACGGCCGCGTTCTCCTCGCGGACGCGATCCGCAAGTCCGACCGCCATCTTCGCATGAGATGCAGCACTGTTTGCGTCGAAGCGTGCGGAGATGTAGCCACTCACACGGGCCATAAGGTCAGCCGCGACCTCCATGTCTACGTCTAGAGCTCCCGCATACTGCACTGACTTCAAGACATGCGGGACAAGTTGCTCTGATAGAGGCCAGCTATCTCCGTCCATCTCATCGACGGGTGTGGTCTCAAAAAGAAGTCTTAGCGCTGTAGAGGCACCGTCTCGCTTCTCCTCCTGCGTCAACCGCGAATAGATGTCTGATTGCACGAGCCTATGCACACTTATCGCGGCACCGCTCTCGATTGAAATCAGCGACAGATCTCGCAGTTCGCCGACAGCTTCTGCCAACTCAAGCGGATCTCTTAGGGACCCACCTACTCCTGAATCTGCGAATAGCGTGCGAACAGGCAGAGTCTCGGCCGCGAAGAACGGGAGAAGTCTGTATAGCAAACCGGCGCTGGGACCAAACTCGCTCATTGATATCCCCCAAACCGTTGCGAGAGTCTTGTCGTAACCTGGCGGGTGCTGCTGCGCCATAACACGGGTTGCATCCTGCTGTAGTGCAGCCAGATAATCTGGCAATGCTAGGACGGCGCCTGTCCGTCGCAAGTATGCCGTGGCCTGAGTCAACGCAAGCGGGAGCCCCCCAAGCTCGACGGTGAGTGCTTGAGCGAGTTCAGGCTCGACTAGGGGACAACCCCCTAGGACCAACTCGGTCCCCTCCTGTACTGACAGTGGCTTGAGAGTCAGCTGATCTGCAATGTGGCCCCAATCAGGATATCGTGAGGTCAGCACTACGGTGCCTCCTCCCGACACAGGGATCACGTCTTGGACCTCCGCAGGTGAGTCGCAGTTGTCATAAACGATCCACCAGTCGTCGTTGTCTTGAAGCCAAGACAAGCACTTCTCAGCTGACGGCGGGGATGCGTCATCCAGATATCCGCGCCGCATTAGCTCCTCGCATAGTGAAGCGAGTCCGAGGTCAGCGGTGGCCCTCGACTCCGCTGACACCCACCAAGTGACAGGAAGAACCTTCTGTGCTTCAAAGTAGGCTTCTAGAGCTAGTTGAGTCTTTCCGACCCCACCCAACCCTGTAATAGCTTTTACAGACCGATCTCCTCCATTGCCTGGGGTGCTGACCTGCGTACGCAGCCAATCGAGTTCCGCGACTCGGCCGACAAAGTATTGGTTCCGATGTGCGGAGGGCCCTCGCAGACTGCGTCTAGTACTCCTAGACGCCGATGTAGCACTGCTAGGCCTGAATTCGATAGAGGAGTCGGAGTCGAACATCCTCCGTAATTCATCGTGAATTAGGCTGCGTGCGGCGTCCTCCGAGCGACCGGCCAAGTCCAGATATGCTATAGGGGCCAGCAGCCCTGAGGGTTCTACCTGATCGATCCGAAACGGGACAATACGGCGTGATTCCCCTAGGGGATCCGACGCCCAACCGGCCAGCCACTCCGCGGCTCCGAAACGGGAACTCAGATACTCAACACTCAGAACAATCACAATGAACAGCGCGTTTTCAACCGCCCGATGTATCTTTAGCGCAAAATTGTCGCCAGGCCTGAAGGTCGAAGCCTGAACCTCCACTCTGAATCCAATGCCTCTGGCCTCGGTGGCAATCCGCAGCGCCCAAATCTCATCGGCCTGCGTGTAACTGATGAACAGCAGGGGGGACTGGCCAGTGGGCACTTACCTACTCCTCGACCGTTGCAGTCCAGTCAGATAGATGACCGAGACTCGGCATCATTCGACATAGGAGCCGATCTAGCCGCCACAGTGCCGGCAATTCCGCGACTCCTCCTAAAGCACTGATTGGCCTATGCGTGATACTCCTAAATCCGACATTTGTGAGCTCAAGACGCATGTCCGATACCGATATAGTACTCGCGAGTGCATGCGTGCCTTCCCGCTCTAGGCCTCTCGTTCGATATTTCTCCTGCTCCCCCCGAAGCCCCCGTAGCCGTCGCCTAGCCGATTCCCTACCTATCGTCGATAAGTAGACTCGGCCACCAGGTTGCAGTACCCGTCTACATTCCCTCAAGAGGCTTCGCCAATCCTCTACATATGAAAATGATGTAAACGTTGCGGTTACCATTTGAAAAGAGGAGTCCACGAAAGGCAAAGGGCTGCCGATGTCGCAACACAAGAATAGCGGCTCCCCAGCTTCGCCTACCCCGGATGCAGCCTCCAACAGCGTTGGCAATGAGATGTCGACGCCGATGTACTGCCTAATCTGCCCAGACAGAAGTTCGAAAGCCAGCCCAGTTCCGCAGCCGATGTCTAGGAGATGCACCGGCTGGGACAAGAGCTCGACCTCACCTCTGAGTGTCGCTTCGACCTCCCTGTTCTCAAGCTCGCTCCAGCGAGAATCGTACAGCCGATTGTATCGAGTTGCGACGGACGCCCAATATTGGGCATTTACAGTAGCCCAGGAGTTACTCTTCACTGAAGTCCGCTCCGCACGTGCTCGCTATAATCTGGTACATCGAGGAAGAAGGAAGGTACGTGGTGGAATGAGGCACCGATGCGCGCCTCTCTAGTCGTCGTCTCGGACTCAGGTCGCGTTAGAGCGTCGCGGTGTTACATGCGAGTTAGTCGGATTGACTGATTCCCTGTAGCCAGGCAGTATCCTAAGCTCACCGGCACATCAGGACCTCGACTTGGCGCGGGCCGGTCTGGGCGCGACGACGGTAGAGGGAGTTAAGTGCATGTTGAACGCGAGGTCTTCGGTTGAGTGAGATTTGGAGCAATGCGCATCAGCTCGAGTTGTACAAGCTCGCTGTCGAGATGGCGGATCGCGTGTCTGCAAGGCGTGCGACCGCGAACTCCTTCTTTCTCACAGTTCAGACTGCATTTGTCGCAGTTCTCGGACTCGCAACCCCTGCCCTGTTTGACAGACCCTGGTGGGCCAGTCTAGCTGTTTCAGTCGCTGGCATCGCGCTTTCAGCGTCGTGGTGGCTCCAGCTGCGGAGTTATCGCGACCTAAACAACGCCAAGTTCAGCGTCATTACCTCGCTCGAGAAAGATCTACCTCGTGCGATATTCGCGGATGAGTGGACTGAGCTAAAGAAGGACAAGATCTCAAGATTTCGGCCTCGATACGCAGAACTCGGAGCCGTCGAGCGATTTGTCCCGTGGATATTCTCGATTATCTACTTAGTGCTCTTCATTGTAAGGATGACTAGGTGAGTGACTACTTGACGACCTTGGCGCTGCAGATTCGCAATAGAATTGGCCCGACAGCTAGTCCGCCCGACGACTCGGAGGACCTGTTCAGAATCTATGCCGTCTTGCTGCGATCGAAGGGCGAATCAGTCTCGTGCGAAGATGTTCACGACGCCTGGGTCGCGTGGATGTTGAGTCGAGACCCTGACCATCCGGCGATAAGACCGTACACTGAACTTGATGTGGCGACGCAACGCCAAGATGAGCCATATGCTGCAGCAATACGGGCGGTAGCGAGGATGGACGACTAGTAACATTCAATCGCGGACGAAGCGTGGCTGCTATCGCCAACCGCCTAGAAGGCACGCCAATTCGAGAGCCTTTGGCCACCCCGTAGCGTCGCCATACGCGTATGGAATTCAGTAGCTGCGTCTATCGACTCCGCTCTGTTTTGCATCACCCATGTGGTCATCTTGATCTCATGAACTCGGCGCAGGACGTCGAAGCCCGCCCACATCATGACGTCAAAGCCGTAGCGGGCCGCGAATGCATCGTATTGCTTTGAGGTCCACCATCCAGCGGTCGCATACTCGGTCGCCGTCATGGCTAGATCCCACTCGGGCTGACCGACGGCCACGCGCTCGAAGTCAATCAGAATCGGCTGCTCGCCGACGACCATCAGGTTCTGGACGTGGGCGTCTCCGTGGATGATCGTTGGCTTGAGGGGAAAGCTCAGGCCACCTACTGCGTCGCGGAGCTCCTCGGCCAGGCCTGTGAGGAACTGTCGATCCTCGTCCGGGATCGGCGCGCTCTCGATCCTCGGCAGGACGCGGCTAAGGATGTCCTCCTTGGGGAGCTCGAACGAGAACGGGATCGGCTTGCTGTGCAGGTCTCGGAGGATGCCCGCGAGCGAGACGATGTCCTCCGGGCTTCCGCGGCGGCCGTCGAGGTACTCCCAGAAGGTCACGGGATGGCCGTCAACGTCCAGCGGTTGCTCGCCCTGGCCCGGCCACAGCTGTGCAGCACGGAGGCCCTCGTCCTTCAGCCAGCGCGAGACCGCGACCTCCTTGGCCGCGGAGTCTCGGAACGCCGGTCCGCGGGCGATGCGGACGATCACCGGCGGGTTTCCAACCCTAAAGATCGCGTTCTCGCCTAGCCGGATCAGCTCCGCGCCGTCGGGCGACAGACCGACTCTCTCGCACGCCTCGCGCATGATCCGGGTGGCGGAGGCGCGGCCGAAGGTCTCGCCCTGCGTGCTCATCACGCCACAGGCTACGGCTGCCGCCTGGCGGTGGCTCGACGTGCTACCGACCGCGAGACTCCGCCTCGCTGAACGTCGAGCGCGCCGCTTCCCTGGGAGCCACCATGGGAGCGAAACGCTGATGTTGGGGAGCTACCGAGGCTCTCGCTGTTCCTGGGTTGGGGACAAACGCGCTGGTAGATGACCCAGTCCACGGATAGGTAAACGCTCCTAAAGCGTGTGCCGCAGGTTCGAATCCTGCCGGGGGCACGTAGGTCAGAGGCACAACGACGATCCTCCGACCGGAACCCGGAGCTCGACGGCACCGTCCCGGTTCAGGCGGCGCCGTTCCGTCGCGACTCCCGCGCGGGCCGATCGTCCACGCAGGAACGGAACCACGGACGACACCGATCATCACCATGCGGAGCGCGATCCCCACCACTCCCTCCGCCCGTACTCGCCGCCGGTCAGCCACGACGGGCCGGCCGCCCGGGTCAGGCCGCGGACCGCCCCGCCACCGGTCGACGCCGCAGCTGCGGGTCCAGCAGCGCCGGCGGCCGGAACTCCTGGTCCAGTGCGCTGACGTCGACCCCCGGCGGCACGATCCCGTCGATGCGGTCGAGCAGGTCGTCGCCCAGCGCGACGTCCACCCCCGCGAGCAGATCGTCGAGCTGGGCCATGGTGCGCGGCCCGAGCAGCGCGCTGGTCACCCCCGGATGGGCGACGACGAACGCCACGGCCAGGTGAGTGAGCGGCAGGCCCGCCTCCTCGGCGAGCGGGACGAGCTGCTCCACGACCTCGATGCGTCGCTCGTCGGACAGGTGCTGCAGGAGCCCCACCCGGCGCAGGTCGTTCGCCCCGCCCCGGCGGACGCGGCCGGTGAGCACCCCCTGGCCGAGCGGCCCCCAGATCAGCGTGCCCATGCCGAAGCGCTGCGCGGCCGGCAGCACCTCGCGTTCGGCACCACGGTTCAGGATCGAGTAGGCGCACTGCTCGGTGCGGAACCGGACCAGCCCGCGCCGCTCGGCGACCCACTGGGCCTCGACGATGCCCGAGGCGGGAGCCTGCGACGTCCCGACCGCCCGCACCTTCCCGCTGCGGACCAGGTCGGTCAGCGCGGAGAGGGTCTCCTCGATGTCGGTGTCGGGATCCGGGCGGTGGAGCTGGTAGAGGTCGATGTGGTCGACCCCCAACCGGCGCAGGGAGTTCTCGACGGCGGTGACGATCCAGCGGCGCGACGCCCCGCGGTGCGCCGGGTCGTCGTCGACGGCGCGGCCGAACTTGGTCGCGAGCACCACGTCGTCGCGGCGGCCCTTCAGCGCACGGCCGACCACCTCCTCCGAGTCGCCGTAGGCGTCGGCGGTGTCGACGAGGTTGATCCCGGCGTCGAGCGCCCGGTGGATGATCCGCGCGGAGTCGGCGGGGTCGGGGTTGCCGAACGACGTCGCGAACATCATCGCGCCGAGCGCGACGGGGCTGACCATGATCCCGGTCCGGCCGAGCGGGCGGTACTGAGCCTTTGCCAACCTGACGGACGGGCAGGTCAGAGCGTGTGCGGCGTGGCGTGACCTCGAAGGGGTGAAGCTCCTGGTAGACGAGCGGTTGCTGAGACCAATCCGTCCGACCAGGAGCTTCAAGGTGCTGTCCTACCCGTCCGGGATGACCGTGTCCACCCACACGCTGAAGATGGTCAGCACGCTGCTGCGTCGTCACCGCCGCGAACGCGCGACCCGCTGGCGCAGGCTCACCCCGGGCCGTCAAGCCCTGCTGGTCGTGGCGCACCTGCGCACCGGTGACACCTACGCCCAGCTGGCCTGCGGATTCAAGGTCGGGACCTCCACGGTGTACCGCTACCTGCGCGAGGCCATCGACCTGCTCGCTGCGATGGCCCCGACCCTGGAGCAAGCGATGCAGGTCGCGGCGCGCAAAGCGTTCGTGATCATCGACGGGACCCTGCTGCGCATCGACCGGGTCGGCATGGCGAGCGGCTATGACCGGGGGTTCTACTCGGGCAAGCACAAATGCCACGGGCTGAACGTGCAGGTCATCGCCGACCCGGTCGGCCGGTTGGTGTGGATCTCCCCGCCGCTGCCCGGGGCCCGTCACGACATGGGCGCAGCCCGCGAGCACGGCATCATCGACGCGCTCACCGAGTACGCGATCCCGGCCGCCGGCGACACCGCCTACCAGGGTGCCGGGCCTACGGTCGCGGTCCCGCAGCGCCGTCGGCGCCTCGACCCCGACACCGGTCGTTACCGACCCTTGTCGGTGAACCAGAAGGCGGTCAACGCCGCGCACGCCCGCCGTCGCGGGCCGGGCGAGCGGGTCAACGCCGAGCTGAAGACCTGGAAGGTCCTGCGCAAGATCCGCTCCAGCCCGAACCAGGCCGCAGCGCTCATCGCCGCAGTTCAGACCCTCATGATCGCCAACACTTGATCAGGTTGGCAAAGGCTCACTGCATGGCGGGTCTCCGGGTGTGCGGTGGAACTAAACGGAATGGCTTTCCGGATCAACGATACGGAAGGCCATTCCGGTCCACAAGGAGCGCGTGGCAGAGTGACGGGATGAGTGGGAGGACCGGGGCCAGACGTCCGCGCTCGGACGCGCAGCGCAACGTCGACGCGTTGCTCGACGCCGCACGGCGGGTCTTCGACACCTCGGGGGTGGACGCCCCCGCGAAGGAGATCACCGACCTGGCGGGCGTCGGCGTCGGCACCCTCTACCGGCACTTCCCGCAGCGGGCGGACCTGGTGAAGGCCGTGGTCGAGACCGGCATCGACGCCCTCGCCGACGCCGGCCCACAGCTGGCCTCCGAGCACCCACCGGTCGCGGCGCTGACGCACTGGCTCGACCGGTTCATCGACCTGCTCGCGACGAAGCGGGGCCTCGCCTCGGCGCTGCACTCCGGCAACCCCGCCTTCGACGGGCTGCCCGGCCACTTCACGCAGCGCCTGGGCCCCGCACTGGCCGCGCTGCTCGACGCGGCGGTCGGCGACGGCGCGATCCGGCGCGACGCCGTCTCCGCCGAGGACCTGCTGTTCGCCGTGCCGCAGCTGTGCCGGGCGGCGTCGGACGCCGACCTCGCCCGCGGACGCCGGCTGGTCGCACTGCTGGTCGAGGGCCTGCGCACCGGACGGCCCTGAGCCCGGCGGGCCGGAGACGCGAACGGCCGGCCCATCACGGCGTCGTGCCGGTGACGGGCCGACCGTCCGGTCCGAGGCGGCTCGGCGGACACCGCCCCGGAGCGTTCCCGGGGAGGGCGGTCAGCCCTTCAGCTCCGGGAAGTCCTCGTAGCGCCACTCCCCGCCCGCGGCCGCCCCGGCCTCGTCGCGCTCGCGGGCCCGCAGCTCCACCCGCCGGATCTTGCCCGAGATCGTCTTCGGCAGCTCGGAGAACTCGATCCGCCGCACCCGGAGGTAGGGCGCCAGGTGGTCCCGGGCGTGGGCGAAGATCGCGGCCGCGGTCTCCCGGGTCGGCTCGTGGCCGGGGGCGAGCGCGACGTAGGCCTTCGGCACGGCGAGCCGGACCGGGTCGGGCTGGGGCACCACGGCCGCCTCCAGCACCGCCGGGTGCTCGACGAGCACGCTCTCCAGCTCGAACGGCGAGATCTTGTAGTCGCTGGCCTTGAACACGTCGTCGGTGCGGCCGACGTAGAACAGGTAGCCGTCGGAGTCGCGGGTCGCGGTGTCACCGGTGTGGTAGAAGCCGCCCGCCATGGCGTCGGCGGTCTTCTCCGGCATGTCCAGGTACCCGACCATCAGGCTGGTGGGCCGCCGGGACAGGTCGATGCAGATCTCGCCCTCGGTCCCCGAGACCTCGCCGGTGAGCTCGTCGACCAGTACCACCGGGACACCGGGCAGCGGACGCCCCATCGACCCGGGCTTCACGACGGAGCCGGGCGTGTTGCCCACCGACGCCGTCGTCTCGGTCTGGCCGAACCCGTCGCGCAGGGTCAGGCCCCACTGCGCCCGGACCTGCTCGATGATCTCCGGGTTGAGCGGCTCGCCCGCCGCGATGACCTCGCGCAGCGAGCCGGGTCCGCCGGACAGGTCGGCCTTGATCAGCATCCGCCAGACCGTCGGCGGAGCGCAGAACGTGGTGACGCCCTTGTCCCGGATCTGGCCGAGCAGCGACGCCGCGTCGAAGCGGGTGTAGTTGTAGAGGAAGATCGTCGCCCCGGCGATCCACGGCGCGAAGAAGCAGCTCCACGCGTGCTTGGCCCAGCCCGGCGAGCTGATGTTGAGGTGCACGTCGCCCGGGGTGATGCCCAGCCAGTACATGGTGGACAGGTGCCCGACCGGGTACGACGCCTGGGTGTGCTCGACCAGCTTCGGCCGGCTGGTGGTGCCGGAGGTGAAGTACAGCAGCAGCCGGTCGTCGGCGGTGGTGCCCGGGTGCTCGACGGGCGCGTCGTCGACGTCGTGGGAGTCGGCGAGGTCCAGCCAGCCCTCGGCGGACCCGCCGACCGAGACCGCGGTGAGCCCGTCCAGCAGGCCGTCGAACTTGCCCGTGCACGACACGTCGGCGATCACGAACCGTGCGCGGCCGCGCTCCAGCCGGCCCGGCAGGTCGACGGCGCCGAGCGCGGTGGTCGTCGGCATGATCACCGCGCCGAGCTTCATCACCGCCAGCATCGACTCCCACAGCTCGACGCGGTTGCCGAGCATGACCAGCACGCTGTCCCCGCGGCCGACGCCGTGCGAGGCGAGCCAGCGGGCCACCCGGTTGGAGCGGCGGCGCAGCTCGTCGAAGGTCCAGGCACCCTCGGCACCGTCCTCCTCGACGATCCGCAGCGCGGTCCGCGACTCGCCGTCGGCGATCACGTCGAACCAGTCGTGCGCCCACTGGAACGCGCCGTCGAACTGCGGCCAGGTGAAGTCGGCGACGGCCTTCTCGTGCTCGCCGTGCAGCGCGACGAGCCGGTCACGGGCGTCGCGGTAGATGTCGTGGTTGGCCATGGGGCGGACGACCTCCGGGTCGGTGGTGCGGGTCAGACCGTCGTCGGGGCGGTCGCGGGGCGCTCGTGCTCGAGCGCGACGTTGCGGGTCTCGTGCAGCAGTGACACGCAGACCAGGGAGATCACGCCGATCAGCGAGAGCATCACGCCGATCGCGATCGAGCCGTACGCCGCGGCCAGACCGGGCGCGACCAGCGGCGGGATCGCCCCGCCGAGGACGCCGGCGAGGTTGTAGCCGAGCCCGGCGCCGGTGTAGCGGTGCCGGGCCGAGAACAGCTCGGGCAGGAAGGAGCCCGCCGGACCGTAGGCGACCGCGAAGATCACCAAGGTCCCGCAGAGGCCGACCGCGAACGCGGTGGCACTGCCGGTGTCGAGCAGCGGGAACAGCGCCAGCGCCCAGACGATCCCGGCGACGCAGGACGTCCGGATGACCGCGCGACGCCCGAACCGGTCCGACAGCATCCCGGCGGCCACGGTCGCGAGCCCGAACACGACGGCCGCGGCGATGCCGATGCCCAGCACCACCGGGCGGTCCAGAGCCGCACCCTGCGGGTTCGTGCCGTAGGCGGTCAGGTAGGCCGTGCCCATGTAGAAGAACGCGAACAGCATCGACAGCGCACCGGCCGACAGCAGGACCTCACGCGGTTGCGCCCGGACGGCCTCCAGGAACGGCAGCCGCTTCGAGCGGTCGAGCGCGGTCGCCTCCGCGGCCGCGCGCCGCCGGGCCTCGGCGAACGCGGGGGTCTCCTCGATGGAGAGCCGCACCCACAGCCCGACGCCGACGAGCAGGATCGACAGCAGGAACGGGATCCGCCAGCCGTAGGTCAGGAACGCGTCGTCGGTGTCACCCATGACCAGCCCGGTGACCAGGAAGGTGCCCGAGGACAGCGCGAACGCGATGGCCGGGCCGAGCTGGGGGAACACGCCGTACAGGCCGCGCTTCTCCTTCGGCGCGTACTCCGCGGTCAGCAGGGTCGCACCCGCCCACTCGCCGCCGACGGCGAAGCCCTGGCAGAACCGCAGGAAGACCAGGATCAGCGGGGCCGCGACGCCGATCGTCTCCGCGCCCGGGAGCAGTCCGATCAGGACGGTCGCGATGCCCATGAGCAGCAGCGTCGAGATCAGGGTCTTCTTCCGGCCGATCCGGTCGCCGTAGTGGCCGAACACGATCGCGCCGACCGGGCGGGCGAAGAACGCCACGGCGAACGTCGCGAAGGAGGCGACGGTGCCCGCGGTGGAGCCCAGGGCCGGGAAGAAGACCTTCGGGAACACCAGCGCCGCGGCCGTCCCGTAGATGAAGAAGTCGTAGAACTCGATGGTGGTGCCCGCGCAGCTGGCCGCGGCCACCCTTCTCAGGGGGACCGGTGCGGGGGTGGTGGTCATGCGTGGCTCCTCGTCGAGCGCGGCCTGGTGGGAGCACCGAGACTCGCCGCAGCTGTCCACCGCCCGCTACCAACCGAAGTCAGTGTTCGGATCCACGGAGCGGGTCCCGCGGCCCGGTCGACGTGCCTGCCGCCGTGAGGTCGCCGGTGCGACAGGCACGGCTGACCTGCTCCGGTACCCGGGCAGGTGACAGGCTGGAACCGACCGGGCCGATTGACGCGCCGGGGCGTGTCTGGCACAACAACCCCGCCGGGCATGACTCGTTGCACGTGACGAGGTGGTCCGGAGCCGGCGACGACGCCGCCAGGACGGGGAGGAGCACTCGTGCAGGACGACGACGCAGTCGCGCGGGCCCTGGACCGGGTCATGCCCCGGCGTCTGCACGAACTCAGCGCGACGACCGGCCTGCCCGTCGTCTTCGGCGGGACCACCCGGACGGTGGGCGACGAACAGCAGCTCTCGATCAACCAGCTGATCGGCACCTTCGGCGACTCACTGCGACTGCTCAGCGTCCTGACCGGACGCGGACTCGGCGGTGCCGCGATGGCCCGCCGGATCCCGTGCCGGGTGAGCGACTACGCCTCGACCCCCGGGATCACCCACGACTACGACCACGTCGTCGTCGAGCACGAGCGGCTCGCGTCGATCCTAGCGTACCCGATCGTCGTCCGCGGCTCGGTCCGCGGGGTGATGTACGGGGCGATGCGCGAGCACCGGCCGATCGGCGACGTCGCGGTCCGCAACGCCGGCATCGTGGCCGCCACCATCGCCCGGGACGCCACGACCCTGCTCGACCAGCACGCTCCCCCGGCCGTTGCGTACCCGGCCGCCGCGGACGCCGGGAGCCGGACCGACGCACTGCTGGAGCTCGCTGCGCTGATCGAGAGCACCGGTGACCCGGAGCTGCGCGAGAGGCTGCGCCGGATCCACACCGGCCTCGCCGGGGTGCGTCCGACCGCGGGCCGGACGGTCGGGGAGACACCCGCACTCTCCCCACGGGAGATCGAGGCGCTGCAGCACGTCGCGGTGGGCGCGACCAACGCCGAGATCGCCGCGCAGCTCGGGATCACGGTGGGGACGGTCAAGGCCTACCTGCACAGCGCGATGCGCAAGCTCGACACCCAGAACCGGGCGCGGGCGGTCATCGCGGCCCGCGCGGCGGGCCTGATCTGACCGCGGCACACGGCCGGGGCCGCCCGTGACCGGATCCCGGCAGCATGCCGCCACCGGTCCCCCGGGGGGACCGCCGTCGCCGGGGCCCGCCGGGTCCGTCGCCGGGCCGGGGTGAACCCCTCGCGCCCCGCGCACGAACCCAGGGGTGGAGGTGAGGCGGATGCTCCTGACCCGCGACGAGTCACGGGCCCTGGAACTGCTCGACGCGCGCGAGGTGGACGTCGACCTGCTGCGCCCGGCGGTGGCCCGGCACCTGCTCGCCCTCGGCCTCATCGACGCCGACGGGAGCGTCACCGCGGCCGGCGCGGCCGCCGTCGAGGAGGTCTACGCGAGGCGGTTCGCCGACGGCGTCGCCGAGATGAAGGCCCGCATCCGACACCAGGAGCTCGGCCGCCCCGGGGGCTGAGCTCCGCCGCACACGCTCCGCTGCCCGGGGTCCGGAACACGTCACCGGCAGTGATATCCGGGCTCCGGGACATTCTTTCCCGCATTTCTCCGAACCCCCGCGCTCCGGCCGTCGAATACAGGAGCAGAGGTCGCCGGGAATCGCCCGTCGGTCGGTGTGATCCGAGGAGAACCACCATGGCGAATTCAGTTCGACGTGTGATCGGTCTGGCCACGATCGGCCTGGTCGCCGCCGCGACGACCGCGCTGGGCGCCGGGGTCGCCTCCGCGCAGGAGACCCCTCCCCCGGTCGCGATGATCTCCAACCTGACCGGCAAGAGCACCTCGGTCGCGCTGGACAAGGGCTTCACCGACGCGCTGACCTCGCTCGACGTCACCCCCGGCCCGTTCGGGTCCGCCTCGATCACGGACGGCTCCGCGTCGTTCCCGATCACCGGTGGCAACGTGACCGTCTACAAGCCGGACGAGGTCCTGCCCTACGTGCAGGGCAGGATCGAGCACATGGGTAGCGGGCTCACCCTCACCAAGGGTGACACCGAGGTCACGCTCGACAACTTCGTGATCGACCCGGGCGACCCCGCCGTGCTGACCGGCCGGGTCCGCGCCGGCGGCCAGACCGTCGCCGAGTCGACCACCCTGTTCGATCTCAACGGCTCGACCCTGAAGCCCATCACGATCGACCAGTCGGCGGGCACCGCGACGCTGACCGGCACGACCGTCACCCTGAACGCCGGGGCCGCCGAGGCCCTGAACGGCGCCTTCAAGACCGACGCCCTCAAGGGCGGCACCACCATCGGCATCGCGACGATCGTCGTCAACACGACGAGCGGGACCATGCCGATGCCGCAGGGTGGCGTCGAGACCGGTGGTGGCAGCACCTCCGGCACCGACACAGCCCTGGTCGTGACCGGTGTCGCGTTGCTCGCCGGCTCCGCGCTGGTGCTCGTCGTCCGCCGTCGCGGCGTTCGGGGGCACTGATCCACTCCGGGTGTGCCGTCCGCACAGGCGGGCGGCACACCCGGCTCCGGTCGAGGTGGACCACCACGACCGGTTCCCCGATCGGTACCAGGACCGGAGCACCCGATGACCGCACCACCCCCGTCCCGCGTCCGGCGGCTGCTCGCTCCGCTGGGCGCGCTGCTGCTGGCCGTCGCGGGTGTGGTCGTTCTGGTGTCGGCGCTGACCGCGGGCGGTCCTCCGGAGCCGGTGGCCGCGGCCGCCGGCCCGGTGGGACCGGCCGTGGTGGGCACCGCGCCCGCGGGGGCCCGGCCGGTGGGCGAGGTGCTCCCGCCCTCCCCGCCCCGGTCGATCTCGATCCCGTCGATCGGGGTCGAGTCGGTCGTCGACCAGTCCGGTCTCGCTCCGGACGGCACCCTCGAGGTCCCGGCCCCGGGCCCCGGCTACGACCGGGCGTCCTGGTACCGCGGGTCGTCGGCACCGGGCTTCCGCGGCCCGTCGGTCATCCTCGGCCACGTCGACTCGGCCGCCGAGGGACCGTCGGTGTTCTACGACCTCGGCCGGATGCGTCCGGGCGAGGACATCACCGTGACACGGGCCGACGGGATCGCCGCGACGTTCCGCGTCGACGAGGTCCGCTCCTTTCCCAAGAATGCGTTTCCGACCGAATCCGTCTACGGCGACGTCGACCGCGCGGAACTGCGCCTGATCACCTGTGGCGGATCCTTCGACTCGAGCGCTCGGAGTTATCGGGACAACACCGTGGTGTTCGCCCATCTCGTCGGCAGCAGCCGCGGCTGATCACGACGGTCGGTCCGCGGACGGCGCCTTGACGTCCCCTCCGACGGCCGGGTTGTCTGGTACGCCCGGCGCACCACGTCCGAGGTGCCGCCCGCCACCCCGTCGGAGGCACCATGCCGCCCCCTGCCACCGACCGGCTCCCGGTCCTCGACCTGTCCCGCTTCCGCGCCGATCCGGAGGAGCGGGCGGCCTTCCTCGCGGAACTGCGTCGCGCCGCGCGCGAGGTCGGGTTCTTCTACGTCACCGGTCACGGCGTCCCCGACGACGTCCTGACCGGTATGGACGCGCTCGCCCGCCGCTTCTTCGCGCTGCCCCTGAAGGACCGTCTCGCGATCGAGAACGTCCACTCCCCCCAGTTCCGCGGCTATACCAGGGCCGGGACCGAGCACACCGGCGGTACCGCCGACTGGCGTGAGCAGATCGACATCGGGCCCGAGCGCACCGCCGTCGAGCCCGGTCCCGGGGAGCCGGACTGGCTGCGGCTGATCGGGCCGAACCAGTGGCCGGCCGCCCTGCCCGAGCTGCGCGAGGTCGTCCTGCGCTGGCAGGCCGAGGCGCTGCGGGTCTCCCGCGAGGTACTGCGTGCGCTCGCCGCCGCGCTCGGCCGGCAGGAGGGCTACTTCGACGGCTGGTTCGACGAGGAGTCCTCGCTGCACCTCAAGATCGTGCGCTATCCCGGGCGGCCGGACCCGGACTCCGACCAGGGCGTCGGCGCCCACAAGGACTACGGCTACCTCGCGCTGCTGCAGCAGGACGAGGTCGGCGGTCTGCAGGTCGAGGGTCCCGACGGCGGCTGGATCGACGCCCTCCCGGTGCCGGGCTCGTTCGTGGTGAACATCGGCGAGATGCTGGAGATCGCCACCCGCGGCTACCTCACCGCGACGCGGCACCGGGTGGTGTCGCCACCGCCCGGGGTCGACCGGATCTCGGTGCCGTTCTTCCTCGCTCCGCGCCTGGACGCCGTCGTCGCGCCGCTCGACCTGCCGGCCGAGCTGGCCGCGGACGCTCGCGGGATCAGCGAGGACGCCGACAACCCGCTCGACGCGCGCTACGGGGAGAACGCGCTGACCGGCTGGCTGCGCTCGCACCCCCGGGTCGCGCAGCGGCACTGGTCCGACGTTCTGGCGCGGCGCTCCTGACCCGCCGCCGACGGGCCGGAGCTGGTCGCCACGCCCCGCCGCGCGGCAGCGGGCGCCTCGGGACCGAGGCGATCTACCGTGCGAAGAAGCTCATTCCGATGATCCGGTGGTGTTGAAGATCGGCCAACAGATCTCCGTCGCGGTGAACCGGGCCGGATCCGTGGGGGTACCCCCGAAGTAGTGTTCGCGGATGGGCCCCTGGCTGCTGATCAGATGCTCGTTGACATAGATCCCCAGGGCCGCGTAGCCACGGTCGATGCCATCGTGGCCGCCCGGATGGGTGAGCACCGCGAACTCGGTCCTGGGGAGAACCTCGGCCCGGACATCCGCCGGCGGATCGACCGATGGTGGTGCGGGGACGAACAGGGTTGCGCGACCCTGCTGTTCGAGGAACAGCGCTCTCTCGTAGAGGCCGCCCGGTACCACCGCGGCGGGCGCGCCTGCGGCCGTGGCGACAGCCCGGTGGAGTGTCCGCAGTGCCGCTGCGAACCAGTCGTCGATCTCGGAGACGTCGATGGTCGCGCTGACGGACCACACGGCGAGCGCCGGCTCGTGGCGCACCGTGACGTCGGCGGGCGGGCTCGCCGGGGCGAGCAGTTCACGCAACGCCCCCACGGTGTCACGGGTCTGTGCGAGCGCAGCCTCCATCTGCTCGAGATGGGAGGTGATGATCGCGGTGCGGGCCCCGGCGTCGTCGGTGCTCAGGAGCGCCTTGATGTCGGGGATGGACATGCCCAGGGAGCGGAACCGGCGGATGATGTGCGCATGGTCGACCTGGCCGGTGTCGTAGAAACGGTAGCCGGTGCCGGGGTCGATATGGGCCGGTTCGAGAATGCCGATGTCGTGATAGTGGCGTAGTGCCTTACGGCTCAGACCGGTCATCAGCGCGAAGTCACCGATCGAGACCTGGGCCCCCATGGCGTCCTCCTCCACGTCGCGTCGGCTGCCGGACGAGGCAATCCTGAAGCCTCCCCCAGGGGCAAGGTCAACGTCGCGGGATGCCCGCGACCACGGGTTGACCTTCCCCTCACGGGAAGCTCCATCGTGGGGCCATGTCCACAGCAGAATGGGAAGCACTCCCGGAATCCGTGAAGACGTTCATGACCGCACTCGACTCCCAGGAGTTCGATCGGGCGCTCGCCACCTTCGCCTCCGATGCCGTGGTGACCGATGACAGCCGCGACCACGCGGGCACCGACGAGATCAGGGCCTGGCTGGCGACCGCGGTCACCGAGTACACCTACACCGCCGAGTTCGCCGGTGCGTCCACGACCACCGGAGGCGTCGACGTCGGGCAGCATCTGGAGGGCGACTTCCCGGGCGGGGTCGTCGACCTGAACTACCGTTTCACCCTCGATGGGGCAGTGATCCGTCGGCTGGTGATCGAGCCGTGACGCGGCGATGGTTCATCACCGGTGGAACACCCGGCTACTTCGGGACGGCCTTCGCCGAGGCGGCGCTCGACACCGGCGACCGCGTGGTGGTGACCTCCCGCCGCCCACAGGAGTTGGCGACGTGGGCTGACCGGTTCGGTGACCGCGTTCTCGTCGTGCCGCTGGAACTGACCGACGCGACACAGGTGCAGCGCGCGGTACGAGCAGCCGAGGAGCACTTCGGCGGTATCGACGTGCTGGTCAACAATGCCGGCCGAGGCTGGTACGGATCCATCGAGGCGATGGACGAGTCCGCGATGCGGTCGATGTTCGAGCTGAACTTCTTCGCCGTGCTCTCCGTGACCCGCGCAGTGCTGCCGGGGATGCGCGCCCGCGGCGACGGGTGGATCGTCAACGTGTCCTCGGTGGCCGGGCTCATCGCGGCGCCCGGATTCGGCTACTACAGCGCGACCAAGTTCGCCGTCGAAGCCGTCACCGATGCGCTGCACGACGAGGTCGCCGCACAGGGCATCTCCGTGCTGACCGTCGAACCGGGAGCGTTCCGCACCAACGCCTACGCCGGATTCGCCGACGACACCGTCGAGGAGGCGATCCCGGTGTACCACGAGATGCTGGAGCAGGTCCGGGCCGTCTTCGTCGGGATGGACGGCGTGCAGCCCGGCGACCCGCACCGCGGTGCCCGTGCGGTGATCACGGCGATGTCCCAGGATCCGCCGCCCCGCCGGCTGGTCCTGGGCAACAGCGGATACGACGCGGTGGTCGATGCTCTGGAGAAGAGCCTGGCCGGCATCCGGGCGAACGAGGACCTCTCGCGCAGCGCGGACTTCCCTGCCTAGCCACACTGCCCCGAGAGGTTGCCCGGCTCCGGATCGGTGAGCGTGGCCGGCAGACGCCGGCTGCCGGCGATCCTCGTGGACCGGGGCGCCGGCTGGCTACGCTACGGCTGTGGATACCGGCGCCGGGGTCGAGGCCGCCGCCCGGCGGGTGCGGCACGCCCGGCACGTCGGTGACGTCGGCGCCCACGTCCGCCCGGTCGTCGCGGAGTCCTGGCAGCGGTCGGTCGACCTGGGCGTCGACCTCGCCCGGTCCGCGACCTACGTCGGGCACGAACCCGGCGCCGCCGCCGCCGCCGAGGCGGACGAGGTGTTCGACCGCTTCCTCGTCGGCGCCGACGACCTGGACTGCTCGGTGCTGCTCGTCGACGGCGACGGTGTGGTCCGCGTCCGCCGCGACGCCTGCCCCGACCTCGCCGCGCTGCTCGACGCCGTCCTGGTCGCACCGGGCTTCCGGATCGCCGAGCAGGACGTGGCGACGACGGCGTCCGCGCTCGTGCGGGCCACCGGCCGCGCCGCCCGGGTGGACGGTCCCGAGCACCTCCACCCCGACCTCGCCCACCTGGCCGAGGCCGCCGCACCGGTGCCGTCCGACACCGACGCGGCCCCGCAGACGGTGGTGGTCGTGACGCATCTGTCGACGCCGGGCGGTACGTCGGCGCTGCGTGCGGCCGTCGCCGCGGAGCTGGCCCGCCAGGTCGGCGAGTGTGTCCGGGACCGCGGGCACCGGGCCGGGCGGATGCTGCACGCCCGCTTCGACGACGTCTGCGCACGCTCCGGGGCCGAGTGGGTCCTCGCGACCGACGGCCGGGCGACCCTGTGCAGCCCCGGGTTCCGGGCCCTGCCCCGCGAGGACCGCGACCACCTGCTCGACCGGGCGCTCGCCGACGCCGCCCTCGCCGAGCCGCCGCCCGCCGGGTCCACGGCCGACCTCCCGTCGGGCCGCCGCGACGACGTCGTCACCTCCGTCGTCCGCGACGGCCGTGCCGTCGTGGGCCATGTCAGCTCCGGGCGGCGCAGCGTTCCCGTACCGGCCGGGGCCCTGGCGACGGACGCGATGCGCCGCCAGGGGTCGCACGTCGCGCCGACCGCCCGCCGGGACTTCGCGGCCGACTTCCGGGACGCCCACGCCGACGGCGCCGCCGCCGAGGTGCGGCGCCGCGCGAACCGCGAGCTGCTCAGCCCCTACCTGCGCGCCCGCCGCGACGTCGCGGCCGCGGTCGCCGCACGGACCAGGCACCTGCTCCTCGTCGGCGAGCCGGGTGTCGGGAAGCAGACCCTGGCCGTCGAGCAGTTCCGCCGCAGCCACCCGTCCGGGACGGTGCAGGTGCTCGACTGCGCGCGGATCGCGGAGTCCGGTGGCCCCCTCCTGCCGACGGTCCGCGGCACCGACGGGGACCGGCCGCGGCTGCTCGTCCTGCGCCGGCTCGCGATGCTCGGGTCGGTCGCCGCGCGGCGCCTCGACGAGTCGCTGCGGGTGCTCGTGGCCACACCCGCCGCACCGACCGTCGTCGGCTGCATCGACACGCCCTCGGTCGACGCCACCCGGCCCTACGGGCTGCTGCTGCGCCACTTCCACGACACGGTCCGGGTGCCCGCGCTCCGGTACCGGGCCGACGAGCTCGGCCAGCTCGCGCGGTCGGTGCTGCACTCGCTGTCCGGCGGCCGGTCGCTGAGCCTCAGCATGCAGGTGGTGCGGGTCCTGGAGGGCTACGCCTGGCCGGGGAACCTGCGCGAGCTGGAGGACGTGCTGCGCTACGTCATCGCCCGCAAGCCGGTCGGCGTGGTGCAGGCACCGGACCTGCCGTCGTCGTGCTTCACCGGCGGCGCACCGCGGATGTCGATGCTCGAGGCGGCGCAGTGCGACGTGATCATCCAGGCCCTCTACGAGGCGCGCGGAAACCGCTACCAGGCCGCCGAGCTGCTGGGGATCGCCCGGTCCTCGCTCTACCGCAAGATCGACGCGTTCGGGATCAGCTACATCGGCTGAGGTGTCCCGGGACCGGGACACACCGCCGTCGCCGGGGGTCGTGCCGCCCGCGGAGTCGTCCCAGAACGGGACAGTCACATGCGCACTCCCGCATTAGCGTCGGGCCCGCCGACGCTCTCGGCAGCCCCTGCGACCAACGGAGTAAGCAGATGAAGGCACTCGTCTACCACGGACCGGACGCCAAGGCCTGGGAGGAGGTCCCGGACCCGACGATCCAGGACCCCACCGACGTGATCGTCAAGGTCGACACCACCACGATCTGCGGCACCGACCTGCACATCCTGCAGGGCGACGTCCCGGCCGTCACCGACGGCCGCATCCTCGGCCACGAGGCCGTCGGCACGATCACCGCCGTCGGCGACGCCGTGTCCGGGTTCGCCGTCGGCGACCGCGTCCTCGTCCCCGCGATCACCAAGTGCGGCCGCTGCGACTACTGCCAGCGCGGCATGCCGTCGCACTGCCAGACCGTCGGCGGGATCGGCTGGATCTTCGGCCACCTCATCGACGGCACCCAGGCCGAGTACGTCCGGGTCCCCTACGCCGACACCTCGCTCTACGCCGTGCCGGAGTCGGTCAGCGACGAGCAGGCGATCTTCCTCGCCGACTCGCTGCCGACCGGCTACGAGGTCGGTGTGCTCGCCGGCAACGTACGGCCGGGCGACACCGTCGCGGTCGTCGGCGCGGGTGCGGTCGGCCTCTCGGCGATCCTCACGACCGGCCTGTGGGGCGCGTCGAAGGTCATCGCGATCGACTCCAACAAGTTCCGGCTGGAGAAGGCCGTCGAGTTCGGCGCGACCGACAGCGTCGAGGTCGGGCCGGGCACCGTCGCCGACGTGACCGCGCTGACCGACGGGCTCGGCGTGGACGTCGCGATCGAGGCCGTCGGCTACCCGGAGACGCTGCTGACGGCGGCGTCGCTGGTGCGCCCGGGCGGCACGATCGCCAACGTGGGCGTCCACGGCACCCCGGTGGAGCTGCCCATGCAGGACATGTGGATCTCCAACGTCACGCTGACGATGGGCCTGGTCGACACCGTGTCCATCCCGACGCTGCTCAAGATGGTCGCGGGCGGACGGATCCCGGCGGAGAAGATGGGCACCCACTCGTTCACCTTCGACCAGATGGACGAGGCGTACGACGTGTTCAAGAACGCCGCGGCGAACCAGGCGCTCAAGGTGGTCATCACCCCGGGCTGACGCCGATTCACCGGGGCCCCGCCCGCGTCGGGGCCCCGTGCAGGGGCCGTCAGGAGCCGGTGATCCTCTTCTTCCGAGCGCGGTAGGCGGCCGCCTTCACCCGATTCCCGCACTCGTCCATGCCGCACCAGGTGCGCCGCGCGCCGCGGGAACGGTCGAGGTAGAGCCTGGTACAGGCGGGCCGGCCGCACTCCTTGAGCGGGGTGTCCCGGTCGGCGAGGACGGCGACGGCGTCGCGCGCCAGCTCCGCGAGGACGGCGTCGGCGTCGCCGGTGCGGCGTGTGCCGTGGTCATCGAGCTGCACGGTCAGGCCGGGGCCGCGGGCCGTGCCGTTGACGACGGCCAGCGCGGCGGGGTCGAACGCCCGCCCGGCCAGCCGGTCGGTCGCGAGCCGGTGGACCGCCTCCCGCAGGTCCCGCGCGCGCCCGAGGATCTCCGGGGTCACGGTCACGCCGTCCGGGAGGTCGGCGCAGGCGTCGAGCCAGCGGGCGAGGTCGGCGGGCCCGGTGAGCAGCTCGGTCGGGTCGGCGCGCCGCCAGGTGACGGTGCCGACCAGGTCGAGCGCGGCACTGCCACTCACGAACGCGAAACCCACGTCACCATCTTGACCGGTGACGCATCGGTCCCGCAAACTGCGTCACCAGTCGAACCGGTGACGCCGTCGCCGGACGATCCCGGGGAGCCGCTGATGACGATCGACGTCGTCGTGTTCGACGTGCTGGGCCTACTGGTCGACGAGCCGTCCAGCCTGCGCGACGCGGTCGCCGCGGCCGTGCCCGGCACCGACCGCGACACCGCCGCGGACCTGGCCGGGCTGTGGCAGGCGCACGTCGCGGGCGAGCAGGAGCGCATCGTCGCGGGCGGGCGGGCCTTCGTGCCCGGCCACGTGCTGGACGCCGAGGCCGCGGCGGCCGTCGCGCGGCGGGCGGGTGTCGGCGACCCGCAGGTCGTCGCGACGCTGGCCGGCGCCGGTGCACGGCATCCGGCGTGGCCGGACTCGGCCGACGGGATCGGCCACCTCGCCGGCCGCCTCCCGGTGGTCGGGCTGTCGAACGCGAGCCGTTCCACCCTGCTGCGGCTGGCCGCCAGGGCAGGGCTGCGCTGGCACCTCGCACTGTCGGCGGAGGACGCCGCGTCATACAAGCCCGCCCCGGAGGTCTACCGGCTCGCGGTCGAGGCCGCGGCGGTCCCGCCCGATCGGCTCCTGATGGTCGCGGCCCACGCGTGGGACCTTCGGGGTGCGGCGGCGGCCGGGATGCGCACCGCCTGGGTCGACCGGCCCGGCGGCGACCCGCCGGGCACACACGACCGGTTCGACCTGCACGCCGCGGACCTGACCGACCTCGCCGACCAGCTCGCCCGAACGGGAGTACGACCGTGCTGATCACCTTCTCCTTCACCCGTCTCGCCGTGCAGGTCCGGCGCTGGTTCGAGATCGGTGCCGACGCCACCATGGAGCGCGGCGCCCGGGTGGAACTGCTGCTGCTCGACCCGCAGCCGCACCGGGGCAGCGAGTCCGCGGGGCAGCGGCTCGTCGTGGACCGGCCGTTCTGGCGGGCGGACCTGTTCGACCGCATGGACAGGCCGGGCGAGTGGGCGGCCGCGCACGTCCACCCGTCGTTCGACGGCGTCGAGCCCAGCGACCGGGTGTTCTCCGAGGCCCTCACCGAGGACCCCTGGGGCTGGCTGGAGGAACAGCTGCGCCGCCCCGCCGACCGGATGCGCGAGGCCGGCCTGGACCCTGCCGTCGTCGTCGGTGACCTCGACGACCTGCACGCCGCGGTCGGCCAGATCGTGGAGGCGGCCCGCCGGTTCGGCCCGGATCAGCCCCTGACCCGCGACGACGATGCCCGACTGACACGCGACGCCGCCGAGCGCGTACGACGCCTCGTCGCGCTGATCCCGCCGGAGGTCCCCTACGAGCGTGAGTACCTGCGGCCGTGGCTGGAGCAGCAGGCCTGAACCTGCACGCCGGGCTTGACCCTCACACCGTGACAAGGTCTGGGATGGAGCCATGACCACACCGCAGGACCTCCGGTCGGCCATGGCCGCCGACGACGCCTCGACCCGGCTGCGGGCGGCGCTCGCCGCCGGGTCGGCCCCCGACCCCGCACTCGCCGGGGTCCTGGTCGAGCGGTGCGCGGCCGAGCCGGACGCCTTCGTCCGCGACATGCTGTCCTGGGCGCTGACCCGGCTCCCGGCCGCCGACGTGCTGCCCCGCCTGCGCGTCGAGCTCGGCTCGCCCCGGCCCCGGGCGCGGGCACAGGCGCTGCACACGCTGTCGAAGATCGCCGCCCCGTCGACGTGGCCGTGGCTCACCCGCGACCTGCTCCGCGACCCCGAGGACGACGTGGCCCGCACGGCCTGGCGCACCGCAGTCGTGCTCGCCCCCACCGGGGAGCGTGCCGCGCTGGCCGGGGAGCTGGCCGGGCAGCTCGGCCGCGGCGACCGCGACGTCCGACTCAGCCTGAGCCGGGCCCTGGTCGACCTCGGCAACACAGCCGGCGCGGCGCTCGCGCGGGCCTCGGAGGACACCGACCCGGCGGTCGCCGCGCACGCGCGTGCCACCGTCGCGCTGCGCGCGGACCCGGACACCGGGTTCGACGCCGCCGTCGCGGAGGCCCAGCGGGTGGTGGCGCTGGGCCCCGGCCGCGGGACGATGGCCGGGTGCTGATCGGGGAGGTGGCGCGGCGCAGCGGGCTCAGCGCCCGGATGCTGCGCCACTACGACGCCGTCGGGCTGGTCCGGCCGACCGGGCGCACCGTGGGCGGCTACCGCGAGTACTCCCCCGCCGACGTCCGCAGGCTCCTTCATGTGGAGGGCCTGCGGACGCTCGGGCTGTCGCTGGCCCAGGTGGGGCGGGCGCTGGCGGACCCGGCGTTCACGCCGTCGGAGCTGGTCGCGGACCTGGTCCGGGCGACCGAGGACCGGTTGACGCGCGACCGGGAGCTGCTCGCGCGGCTGCGCACCGTCGACGCCGCGGAGCCGGGGAGCTGGGACGATGTGCTCGACGTCATCGGGCTGCTGCGGGCGCTGGCCTCCCCCGCGGCCGGGCACCGTCAGCAGGCGGCGCTGGCCGCGACGGCCGACGCCTCGCTGCCCCCGGAGTTGCTGGCCCGGACCGCGCTGGCCGAGCCCGACCCGCACGTCGCGGGTGCACTGCGGTGGGCGCTGGCCCGTTCCGGCGACCCGGACGGCACCGCGGCGGCGGCGCTCGCCGCCGGCCTGCGGTCCGCCGACGTCGCGGTCCGGCGGCGCGCGGTGGACGCGCTCGCCGAGACCGGCACGGCACCGGAGGCGACCGCGGCACTCGTCGACGCCGTCGACGACCCGGACCCGGAGGTGCACCGGCGCGCCGTGCTGGCCGCGGGCGGGCGCGGGGTGACCGCGACCGTGCCCGCCCTGGTGGCGCTGGTCGTCGCGGGGGTGGACGACGTCGCCGCCGCGGAGGTGCTGGCGGCGCTGTCCGAGGACGACCCCGCCACCTCGGAGCGGGTACTCGACGCGCTCGGCGGTGCGCTCGACGGCGCTGATCCGGCCGCGCGGATCCGGCTGGCCCAGGCGCTGGTCGAGCAGCCGGGGCCCGGGGCGCGGGAGGCGCTGCTCCGGCTCACCCGCGACAACGACCGGGCCGTCGCCCTGGTCGCGACGGCGTTCGTGGGGCGTCCGGGCTGAGCGGCCCCACTGCCGCGGCCGGGCCGGTCCACCCGGTCGCTCGGACAGGCCCCACCTCGGGCCCGTCCGTAGACTCCCGCCGTGGCCAGGAGCCTTCGCGACACCCTGAGCGCTCCGGCGCGACCCGCCTGCGGTACTGGAACGACCTCCCCATGCGCGTGCAGGGGCGCATCACGATCGGGCTGCCGCTCGTCGCGGTGCTGATCTCGGCCGGGCTGGCCCTGACCGGGAACCTGCAGCGTGTCGACATCGAGACCGACATCCAGCGCAAGTTCGAGATGACCGGCTCGCTCGGCGAGCTCACCACGCTCATGGTCGACGCCGAGACCGGGGTGCGCGGCTACCAGCTCACCGGGCGCACCGAGTACCTGGAGCCGTTCACCGACGCGTCGGCGGAGCTCCCGGCGGTGTTGGGACGGCTGGCGACGCTGGCCGCGGCGGAGCCCGGGGAGAAGCCGCGCACGGACAAGCTGGCCCGGATCGCCGAGCTGCGGGACCTGACGTCGAAACAGATCTCCGACCTGGCCCGGCAGCGCGACGTCGTCGCCGCGGGCGGGGACACCGACGGCGAGATCCGGCAGGACCTCGCCTACGGCAAGAACCTCATGGACGGCATCCGCAGCCGCGTCGACCAGATGCGGACCGGTGAGCGGGAGCTGCTCGACGACCGTATCGACGAGATCAACCAGATCCGTCTCCGCGACTACCTCTCGGTCGGCATCGCGCTCGCGGTCGCCGTGCTGACCCGGTTCCTGGCCTGGTTCCTGCACCGCAACGGCATCCTGCGCCGGGTGGACCGGCTCGCCGACACCGTGCGCGTCATCCGCGAGGGCGGCCCGGTGCCCGAGCCGCCGCCGGTGAAGCGGGACCGGATGGGCGAGCTCGAGCGGGAGGTCCACCTGCTCGAACCGGCCACCCCGGCGCGGCGCGACGACGCCGTTGACGGACGGGTGTGACGCGGGACACGATCGGGCGCCCACCCGCTGCCCGAGGAGCCCGCATGAGCACCGACGCCTCCGTACCCACCCGCGCACCCGGCAGGCTCGGCGACCCGGCGACGACGATCGGCGACGACCCGCGGGCCGACCCGCGGATGGTCGCGGTGCTGGAGGGCTTCGGCCTGACCGCGCACGCCGACGACGCCCGGCTGGACCGCACCGCGGGCCGCCCGGCGCTGCTCGGCTTCGTCGACGCCGTCGAGGAGGGCTTCGAGGGGCTCTTCGCGGCGCTGGCCGCGGGCTGGGCCCCGATGTCCGGCATCGACCGCACGACACGGACCGTGCCCGCCGCCGACGGGCACGAGATCACCCTGCACGTCCACCGACCGACCGGCGTGGACGGGCCGCTGCCGGTCGTCTACCAGGTGCACGGCGGTGGGATGGTCATGCTGGCCGCCGCGGGGCCGCTCTACGTGCGCTGGCGCGACGAGCTGGCCGCCGAGGGCGCCGTCGTCGTGGGGGTCGAGTACCGCAACGGCGGTGGGCGGCTGGGGCCGCACCCGTTCCCGGGGGGCCTGGACGACTGCGTCACCGGCCTGCACTGGGTGCACGAACACCTCGCCGAGCTGGGCGGAACGCACGTCGTCGTCACCGGGGACTCCGGCGGGGCGAACCTCGCGCTCGGGCTGGCGATCCGGGCCGGTCGCGACGGCTGGTCCGGGCGGATCGCCGGGGTCTACGCCCAGTGCCCCTACGTGCTGGGGTCCTGGGACCGGCCGCCCGCGGACCTGGCGTCGCTGTGGGAGAACGACCGCTACTGGCTCAACCGGGAGCTGTTCCCACTGCTCGCCGAGGTCTACGACCCCGGCTCCGTGCACGCCGACGACCCGACCTGCTGGGCCGCGGTCGCAGGTCCCGAGGACCTGCGGGGGCTCCCGCCGCACGTGATCGCGTGCGCGGAGCTGGACCCGCTGCGCGACGAGGGGCTGGCCCACCACCGTCGGCTGCTCGCGGCGGGGGTGCCGTCGGTCGGGCTCGTGTACCCGGGGCTCTGCCACGTCGGGATGATCCTGTTCCGCGACGCGATGCCCGACGTCTACGCGCACGCCGTGCGCGACGTCGTCGGCTTCGCCCGGTCGGTGCGCGGCTGAGCCCGCCGGGTCAGGACACGGCGGGCGGGGCCGGGTCGTCGCCGGCGTCCGGGCGCACCCGGCGGCGGCAGCCCAGCACGACCAGGTGTGCGTCGAGCACCCGGGCGAGCAGGACCCGGTCGGCCCGGGCACCCGCGGCCGGGTCGGTCAGCATGTCGGCGACGTCGTGCTCGCTGCCGGTGCCGCCGAGACCCGCGTAGCGGACCCAGACGTCGTAGGCGGACAGCCCGGACAGCGCCGCCCCGGCCGGGAGCGACACCGTCACGGGTTCCTCGGGCACGACCATCCGCGCCATCTACCCGGCTCCGGGCGGTTCAGACCCCCGGGCGCCCATTCTGTGCGTCTTGTCGGACCGTCCTGGGCTGGTGCGCGTCCTGGTGGTCGAGGACGACGACCGCGGGGTCAGCTCGGGTCGATCCGCAGGATCCGGTCGTCGTCGCCGTTCGAGGTCGTGACCAGCAGCGGACCGCCGGGCACGGCGTACACCCCGCGCAGCCGGCCGGAGTTCCCGTCGAGCGCCGCCGGGATCTCGACGTCGGAGACCGCGCCGTCGGTGCCCTCCGGGCCGACCCGCATCAGCAGCAGCTTCTGCCCGCGCAGCGCGGCGACGGCGAGCATCCCGTTCCGCTGCCCCCACGCGGCGCCGTCGAGGAACGCGGCGCCGGCCAGCGCCTCGGGCGGGCTGCCGGAGGCCCACACGGCGGGGACGGCGTCGGGGAAGCGGTCCCGGTCGGTCATCGGGACCGACTCGTCGTAGGTGGTCACCGTGCCGCCCTGCGAGGGGTCCCAGCCGTAGTTGCCGCCCGGGCGCAGCAGGTTCACCTCGTCGTCGCGGGTGGGGCCGTGCTCGGCGGTGAAGACCCGCCCGGTGCCCGGCTCGACCGCGACGCCCTGCACGTTGCGGTGCCCGGAGGTGTACACGAGCCGCTGGGCCGGGTCGGCGGCATCGGCGAAGGGATTGCCGGCCGCGGGCCCGCCGGTGGCCGGGTCGACCCGCAGCGTCTTACCGCCGAGCGAGGTGAGGTCCTGCGGGGTGGCGGGCATGGCCGCGTCGCCGGTCCCGACGACGAGCGCCCCGGTGTCGTCGACGGCGACCCGGCAGCCCGAGTGCCGTCCGCCGGAGGCGATCGGCAGTCCGCCGACCAGCGGGTCCGCGACCCGGGTCGCGGTGGCCCCGTCCGCGGACAGCGTCCACGTGACCAGCCGGACGTCGACCGGGCTCCCGTTCTCGGCGTGGGTCTGGCAGGTGGTGAACCGGTTCGACGTCGCGAAGTCGGCGTGCACGGCCAGGCCCATCAGCCCGCCCTCGCCGCGGGCGAACACGTCGCCCAGGTCGGCGGCGACCGGGGTGACCGCGGTGCCCGGGTCGAGCGAGGCGAGCAGCGACAGGCGCCCGTCCCGCTCGGTGACCAGCGCGCGCCCGTCGGGCAGCACGCCGACGCTCCAGACGTGGGAGAACCCGGCCGCGACGGTGGTGATCCGCAGACCGTCGGTCCGTGCCGGGACCGGCGCGGGCGGTGCAGGGGCCGGTGCCGTGGGCGACGCGGCACCACACCCCGCCGCGCCCATCAGGACGACGGCCGCCACCGCCGTCCCGGCGCGGCGGACACGGGATACGAGGTGATCACGGGGCACATCGGACATCCTGGCCGACACCGCCCGATCCGGCAGGGTGGTCGTCGTCGTGCAACGACCACCACCCGGCGCGGTGGGATTCCGGCCACCCGGAAGAGGGGGTCGTTCGTCCCGGACCGCTGCGACGGTCGGGCGTGACCCACCCGCTCGTCGACGGAGCTGAGCAGCCATGCCCGAGATGATGAACGCGTTCGTGATGCCGGAGGTCGGGAAGACCGCGGTCACACAGAAGCCCGTCCCCGAACCCGGCCCGGAGGAGGCGATCGTCCGCACGACGGCCGCCCTGATCTGCACCTCCGACGTCCACACCGTGAAGGGCGCCCTGCCCGTCGCCGCCGGGGTGACCCTCGGGCACGAGGCCGTCGGCGTGGTCCACGCGCTCGGCTCGGCCGTCGAGGGCTTCACCGAGGGCCAGCGCGTCGCGGTGAACGCGGTGACCCCCTGTTTCCGCTGCCACTACTGCCAGAGCGGCTTCACCAGCCAGTGCGGCGGGCCGCTCGGCGGCTACCGCTACACCGCGCAGATGGACGGCAACATGGCCGAGTACTTCGTCGTGCCCGCGGCGCAGGGCGACCTCGCGCCGATCCCGGACGAGCTGTCCGACGAGAAGGCCGCCTACTGCTGCGACATGCTCTCCACCGGTTTCCTGGGTGCCGAGCACGCCCGGATCGGGCTCGGCGAGACCGTGGCGGTGTTCTCACAGGGCCCGGTCGGGCTCTGCGCGACGATCGGCGCAGGCCGGGTGATCGCCGTCGAGGCCCGACCCGTACGCCAGGAGCTGGCCCGCCGGTTCGGCGCAGACGACGTCGTCGACTTCACCGCGGGCGACCCGGTCGACCAGATCATGGACCTGACCGGCGGCGAGGGCGTCGACGCCGCGATCGAGGCGTTCGGCTTCCCGCAGACCTTCGAGGCGTGCGTACGCGTCACCAAGGCGGGCTGGCGCGTCTCCAACATCGGCTACCACGACGAGAACCCCGAACCGCTGAAGCTGCCGCTCGACGCGTTCGGACTCGGTATGGCCGACAAGTCCATCCATCGGACTCTGCCCGGGCGGCAACACCCGGATGGCGCGGCTGTTCCAGCTACTGCTCTCCGGCCGGGTCGATCCGACCCCGATGACCACCCACCGCTTCGGCTTCGACGACATCGAGAAGGCCTTCACGATGATGCAGGACAAGTCGGACCGCATCGTCAAGCCGCTCATCACGTTCCCGTGACCCCCCGGACCGACCAGCAGGAGGGTCTCCGATGAACGACCCGACCACTCCCACCCGGACCGTCGACGCCGTCGTGCTCGGCGCCGGCGTCGCCGGGCTCTACCAGCTGCACCAGCTCCGCGAGCAGGGACTGACCGTGCAGGCGTTCGACGCCGCCGGCGACGTCGGCGGGACCTGGTGGTGGAACCGTTACCCGGGCGCCCGCTTCGACTCCGAGGGCTACATCTACCAGTACCTGTTCGACGAGAAGCTGTACAAGGACTGGTCCTGGAGCCAGAAGTTCCCCGGCCAGCCCGAGATCGAGAGCTGGCTGCACTACGTCGCCGACCGGCTCGACCTGCGCCGCGACATCCGCTTCGACACCCGTGTCACCGCCGCGCACTTCGACGAGGACCGCGACCGGTGGCTGGTCCGCACCGACCGCGGCGACGTCGTCGACTGCCAGTTCTTCGTCTCCTGCGCCGGGATGCTGTCGGCTCCGCTGCACAACATCGAGGGCGCGCAGGACTTCGCCGGGCAGCTGGCCTACAGCTCGTCCTATCCCGCCGAGGGGCTCGACCTCGCCGGGAAGCGGGTCGGCGTGATCGGTGTCGGTGCGACCGGTATCCAGATCATCCAGACGATCGCCCCCGAGGTCGGGCACCTCACGGTGTTCGCCCGCGGCCCGCAGTACGCACTGCCCATGAAGAACCCGAGCTACTCCACCGAGGACAAGGAGCGCTACCACGCCCGGTTCGACGAGCTGCGCGAGACGATCCCGCACACCTTCACCGGGTTCGAGTACGACTTCGAGCACGTGTGGGCCGACAAGACCCCCGAGCAGCGTCGCGCGATCCTCGAGGAGATCTACGCCGACGGCTCGCTCAAGCTGTGGCTGGCGAGCTTCGGGGAGATGTTCTTCGACCAGGAGGTCAGCGACGAGATCTCGGAGTTCGTGCGCGAGAAGATGCGCGCGCGGCTGCGCCACGACCCGCACCTGGTCGAGACGCTCGTGCCGACCGACTACGGCTTCGGCACCCACCGCGTCCCGCTGGAGAACGGGTACTTCGAGGTCTACCACCGGGACAACGTCGACCTGGTCAACTGCCGCACGAACGCCGTCGCGCGGATCCGGCCCGAGGGCGTCGAGCTGGCCGATGGGACCGTGCACGAGTTGGACGTGCTGATCCTGGCCACCGGGTTCGACGCCGGGACCGGCGCGCTGACCCGCATCGACATCCGCGGCCGCGACGGACGCTCGCTGGCCGAGGAGTGGGGCCGCGACATCCGCACCACCATGGGCCTGGCCAAGCACGGCTACCCGAACCTGCTCACGACCGCGACCCCGCTGGCACCGTCGGCGGCGCTGTGCAACATGACCACCTGCCTGCAGCAGCAGACCGAGTGGATCACCGAGGCGATCGCGGCGCTGCGCGCCGAGGGGAAGTCGGTGATCGAGCCGACCGCAGAGGGTGAGGACGCCTGGGTCGCCCACCACGAGGAGACCGCGGGCGCGACGCTCGTGGCGAACACGACCTCCTGGTACCTGGGCTCGAACGTGCCGGGCAAACCGCGGCGCGTCCTGTCCTACATCGGTGGGGTGGGCACCTACCGGCAGAAGTGCGCCGACGAGGCCGCACACGGCTACCCCGCCTTCACCCGGACCTGAGAGGAACGCGCCATGGGAACAGCCATCCACGGCTCCGTCGACCGCGCCGCCGTCGACGCGGTGCTGCGCAACGGCGTCGACGGCGGGGCGGTGCCGCACGTCGCGGCGATCGTCGCCGACCGCGACGGCGTGCTCTACGAGGGCGGCGCGGGCCCCGCGACCGTCGGTGGGACCGGCGGCGACGTCGGTGCCGGCACCCAGTTCCGGATCATGTCGATGACCAAGATGGTCGCGACGACCGCGGCGCTGCAGCTGCGCGACGCCGGGACACTCGACCTCGACGCCCCGGTCACCGAGTACCGGCCGGAGTTCGCTGAGGTCCAGGTCCTCGACGGCTTCGACGGCGACACCCCGCGGCTGCGGGCGCCCCGGACCCCGGCGACCGTCCGGCACCTGATCACCCACACCACCGGCCTGGGCTACTGGTTCTTCGACGCCGACCTCGCCCGCTACGAGCAGGTCACCGGGACGCCGAACGTGCTGGGCGGTCTCGGTGCGTTCCGCGCGCCGATGCTGCACGATCCGGGCGAACGGTTCACCTACGGCATCAACACCGACTGGCTCGGCAAGGTCGTCGAGACCGTCGCCGGGGCCGGCCTCGACGTCGTGGTCAAGGACCGCATCACCGGCCCGCTGGGCATGGACGACACGATGTTCCTGCTCGACGGGGCGCGCACCGCGAACGCGGTGACCGTGCACGTCCCGGGCGAGGACGGCGGGTGGGTCTCGGCAGGTGAGCTGCTGCCGCAGGAGCCGGAGTGGTGGGCGGGCGGGCACGGCCTGTACTCGACCCCGCGCGACTACGTCCGCTTCCAGCGGGCGCTGCTGCGCGGCGGCGAGCTCGACGGCGAGCGGATCCTGTCGGCGGCGTCCGTCGACGAGGCGTTCAGCAACCAGATCGGCGAGCTGGACTTCCCGCCCGCGATCCCGTCGGCCGACCCGGCGATCACCTTCCCGTTCGACGCCGGGCCCGGCTGGAAGTGGGGACACGGCCTGCTGCTCAACACCGCCGACGTCCCGGGTGGTCGCCGGGCAGGCTCCGGCGCGTGGGCGGGCCTGTTCAACACCCACTTCTGGGTCGACCGCACCGCCGGCGTCTGCGCGTCGATCTACACGAACTCGCTGCCGTTCGTGTCGCCCGGGGCGTTCGCGCTCTACGGCGAGTTCGAGCAGGCGGTCTACGCCTCGCTCCGGTGACGCACCGGCCCGCCGCCGCGGTCAGCCGAGCAGGCCGCGGCGGCGGGCCACCGACACGGCCTCGGTGCGGTTGCGCACGCCGAGCGCGCCGTAGATGTGCTTCAGGTACCACTTCACGGTGTTGACGGTGACGCCGAGCCCGTCGGCGATACCGCGGTTGTCCCGGCCGAGGTCGAGCATCACGAGGATCTCCCGCTCCCGCGCGGTCAGCCCGGCCTCCTCGGCCGATCCGGCCGCGGCGGCCCCGCCGTCGAGCAGCGACGCCAGCCGATCCGGCGCCGGATCGCCCGCACCGTCGGTCGCCACGCGTGCCCGCAGCCGGGCGACGACCGCACGGACCTCGCGCCCACCGTCGAGGACCAGCTGGGGGGCGCCGGCGGTCACCGCCCGTTCCAGCGCCGGGGCCAGGATCCGCTCGGCCGCGAGCCGCCGTGACGCGCTCTCCAGCACCCCGGCCAGGCGTACGGTCAGCTCGGTCTCCTCCCGCACCCGGCCCCGGCGGCGGGCCTCGGCGGCGAGCTCCTCCAACAGCGCGATCGCGCGGTCGGTCTCGCCCTCGGCCGCGAGCACCGCGGCCAGCGCGGCGACGCGGACGGAGTCCACCCGGACGGCGATCCCGCCGTCGAGGTCGGCGCCGGTCGGCAGCTCCTGCGCGGCCCGGCGGGCCTGCCGGATGCGGCCGCGGACGATCAACTGGTCGATCCGCTCCGCGCCGACGGCGGCCCGCAGCCGGGGCAGCCCGAGCCGGTCCGCGACCCGGGCCCCCTCGGCGAGCAGCTCGGCCGACTCGTCCCCGGCGCCGGTTGCGGCCCGGATCCGGGCCAGCAGCGCGTAGCTGGCGACCATGAAGTCGACGACGCCGCTCTCCGCGCCCAGCTCCGCGCTCTCGGTCAGCAGCCGCTCTGCCTCCTCGCGCTCGCCCCGCAGGTGGCACAGCTCCCCCAGCAGCGCCCCGGCGAGCTGTGCGGCGTGCGAGCGCCGCCCGGCCATCTCCCGGGCCAGCGCCACCGCGTCGCGCAGCTGCCGTTCGGCCCCGTCGACGTCGAGGGTCGACAGCGCGGCGATCCCGGCGAAACAGCGGCCGTAGACCCCGGCGAACGGTCCGCCGGCGCGGTCGTGGACGCGGCGTGCCCACCGCTGACGCTCCCGGGCGCGCTCGAAACGTCCCGCGTGCAGGTCGCAGAAGGACTGGATGTTCGCCGCGACCGCGACCACCCACGGCCGGTACACGAGTGACCGGTCCAGGCTGCGCCGGACCAGCAGCTCGGCGCGGTCGGTGCGGTCGGCGTAGACGTCGATGCACGCCTGTACGACGTCGGCCTCGCTGTGCAACTCGTCGTGGGCGTCGTCGGCCGGCAGCGCCGCGCGCAGGACGTCGAGCGTGGCCTGCGCGGCGTCGCTGCGTTGCAGCAGGCAGTTCGCCCAGGCCACGGCCATCAGCAGCCGCGGACGCCCGTCGGCGGCGGTCGGCGGCAGCCGACGGACCAGCCCGAGCAGGCTCACCATCCGGCTGTGCTCGACCAGCGGCATGGCGTGCCGTTCGACGAGGTCGGTGGCCCCGGCGACGTCGCCGCCCGCGAGCGCGTGGACGACGGCCTCGGTGACCAGGTCGTGCCCGGCGAACCAGGCCGAGGCACGCCGGTGCAGCTCCGCGGCCCGGCCCGGGCGGTCGCGCTCCAGCCTGCGGCGCAGGTACTCGGCGAACAGGTGGTGGTAGCGGAACCACTCCCGCTCGGGATCCAGCGCCCGCAGGAACAGGTCCCGCGACTCCAGCTCGGCCAGTGCCACCCCGCCGTCGGGCCGCCCTGCCAGCGCCCCGGCGAGGCCGCCGCAGAGCCGGTCGCACACCGAGGTCGCCAGCAGCAGGTCGAGCAGGTCGGCGGGCAGCGCGTCGAGCACGTTCTCCGCGAGGTACTCCCCCACCGAGTGGTGGCGGCCGGAGAAGCCGCGGATCAGCGTCTCCGGGTCGTCGGTGTCGCGCAGCGACAGCGACGCCAGCTGCAGGGCCGCGACCCAGCCGTCGGTCCCCTCCGACAGCCGGGCGACGTCGTCGCCACCCAGGCACAGTCCGTTCAGCTCGACCAGGAACTCCCGGGTCTCGACCAGGTCGAAGCGCAGGGCGTCGGCGTCGATCTCGGTGAGCCGGGCGCCGACCCGCAACCGGCTCAGCGGCAGCCGTGGCCGACGGCGGCTGGTCAGCACGACGACCAGGTTCGGCGGGGCGAGGTCGAGCAGCTGCATCAGCGTGCGGTGCACCTCGGGGCTCTCGACGAGGTGCCAGTCGTCGAGAGCCAGGACGAAGGGCCCGGGGTGCGCGCCGAGGATCTCCAGCAGGGCCGAGACCGTGTACGTGCGGGTGTCCTCGGCGTTCTGCTCGATGAGCCCGAGCAGGTCGTCGACCGAGGCGGGGTCGGGCAGGACCCCGCGGACGGTGCCCAGCAGGTGCGAGAGGAACCAGTGCGGTGTGTCGTCGTCGCGGTGCAGACCCATCCAGGCGACGGTGGCGCCGCGGGCGTGGAGCATCTGGAGCCACTGGACGGCCACGGTGGTCTTGCCGTACCCGGCCGGGGCGTGGATGACGGTCAGCGGGCGCGGCCCCTCCCGGTCGAGCAGGTCGGTCAGCCGCCGCCGGGCGATGACCTTGTGGACATGGCCGGGGCCGCGGAAACCCGCGGGCCGGGCCGGATCGTCGTGGACCGCCCGCACCGCCGACGTCGCCGTCATCCCCGACCGCCCCCGCTCCGGTCCGACACCCGGCCGCCGCGGCGCGACCGGTGACCCACATCACTGTCTCAGGACGGCGGTGGATGCGCGCCACCCGAACGGGTGGGGACCGGGTTCACCCGCACCTCCACCGCGCCGGTCCGCACGAACCCCAGGTCGGCGGGGCCGTCGGCGGGTTCGGCGAGGCGGAGGGCGGGGAACCGGGTGACCAGCGCTCGCAGCCCGATCTCGAGCTCGGTACGGGCCAGCGCGGCCCCCAGGCAGTAGTGGGCGCCCTGGCCGAACCCGAGGTGCCCCTCACCGCGGCCCGGGTCCCGGGTCACGTCGAGCTCGTCGGGCCGGTCGTGCCGGCGCGGGTCGAAGTTCGCGGTGACCAGCCCGGCCGTCACCGACTCCCCCGCCGCGATCCGGGTGTCGCCGACGACGACGTCGGCGCTCGCGTACCGGGGCGTGCTCACCGGGACCGCGCCGCAGGTCCGCACGATCTCGTGCACCGCGGTGGGCCACCGCCACGGCTCGGCGCGCAGCGTCGCGAGCTGGTCGGGGCGGGTCAGCAGGGCCAGCGTCGACCGGGACAGCACGTGCGCGGTCGTCTCGAACCCGGCGACGACCAGGTCGAACAGCAGGACGTCCAGCTCGTCGGCGGTGAGCCGGTCGCCGTCGTCGTGCACCGCGACGAGCACGTCGACCAGGTCGTCGCGCGGGTCGGCCCGCCGGGCCGCGACGAGCTCGTGGATCTGTGCGACGACGGCGCGCGCCACGTCGGGCATCCGCTCCGGGTCGGGTGCGACGAGCAGGGCGGCCAGCTCCCGCCAGAGTCCGCGCTGCTCCACCGGGACGCCGACGAGCTCGCAGATCACCGCGATCGGCAGCGCGCGGAACACCGTGGGCAGCAGGTCGACCGGGCTGCCGTCGGCGCCGGCGGCCGCGACGTCGTCGAGCAGCTCGGCGGTGAGCTGCTCCACGCGCGGGCGCAGCGCGGCGACCCGGCGCACGGTGAACGCCCGCGAGACGAGCCGGCGCAGCCGGGCGTGGTCGGAGCCGTCGCGGACGAGCAGGCCCCGGCCGAGGTGGTCGAGCTCCGGCGGCAGCCCGAGCCCCGTCAGGAGCGGGCCCATGACGTCCCCGGCGCCGGGCACCCCGGTGGGGTCGTTGCGGAACCGCGGGTCGAGGAGCAGGGCGTGCACGTCGTCGTACCGGGTGACGAGCGACGCCGCGACCATCGGCGACTCCGGCATCGCCACGACGGGCCCCTGTTCACGCAGGCGCCCGAAGGCGGCGACCGGGCAGGTGGTGCGGTCCACGACGTACTCCCTCGACGGCGTCAGCAGGTCCGGTCCATCGGACACCGTGCCGTCGCGGCAGGGTCAAGCCCGCGGCGCCGACCGACCTCCGTGGCGCCACTCCCTTGACGATGGCGCCATCGTTGCGCCATGGAGTTGGACGGATATGTCGACCGCCTGCGCACCGAGTTCGCCGCACTGGGCGAGGCCGCGGGCGAGGACACGCGGGCGGCCGCGGAACGGCTGCTCACGCCCCTGACGTCGACGACCCGCCTGGTCCTGCTCGAGGCGCTGGCCGCGGCGGCCGACGAGATCACCCTCGAGCTCGCACCGGGGTCGGTGCACGTGCGGCTGCGCGGCAGCGACCCCGAGTTCGTCGTCACCGCAGGGTCGGCCCCGCCGTCGGCACCCCCGGCGACGGAGGCGCCACCCGTGGCGCCATCGCCACCGGCGGGCGCCGACGGCGAGTCCGGGCCGGTCGCCCGGATCAACTTCCGGCCGCCGGAGACGCTCAAGACCCGGATCGAGGAGGCCGCCGGGCGGGACGGCCTCAGCGTGAACACCTGGCTGACCCGTGTGGCCGCGGCCGCGCTGGACCGCCCCGCCACCGCGCCCGACCGTCCCGACGCCGCCCGCCGCGGCCGCGTCGGCTGGTTCGGCTGAGCCACACGACCTCTGCCACCCACCCCTGACTCACGGCGTCACCGCGACGCCGAGGAGGCGATGCCCCGTGCCCACCTATGACACCCCCGAGCCCGTCACCGCGATCGTGGACCTCGCCATCGGCGAGCTGCGGGTGACCGCGTCGGACCGCACCGACACCGTCGTCGAGGTCCGCAGCTCCGACGCCGACCGCGCCCACGCCGACCGGGTCCGGGTCGAGCTGACCGGGCGGGAGCTGCGCGTCACCGGCCCGCAGCTCGGGCTGCTGCAGAAGCTCACCCCGCGCACCCCCGGCCGCTCGATCGAGGTCGGGATCGCCCTGCCCGCCGGGTCGGCGCTGACCGCCGCCACCACCTACGGCGGGATCGTCGTCGAGGGCCCGCTCGGGGCCTGCGAGGCCCGCACCCGTTTCGGCGACGTCCGCGTCGACGACGCCGCCTCCGCCGACCTGAGCACCGGCTTCGGTCACGTCCGGATCGGCGGAACCGTCACCGGGGACGCCACGGTCCGCTCCGACCACGGCGGCATGCAGATCCACCGCGTCGGCGGAACCGCGACGCTCAGCAGCAAGCACGGCGGCATCCGCGCCGACGAGCTGACCGGCGACGCCGAGCTGACCGGCACGCACGGCCCCATCGACGTCGACGAGCTCGGCGCGGGCGCCCGCGTGCGCACCGCCTACGGCGACGTCCGGCTCGGCCGCGTCCACCGCGGCGAGGTGTCGCTGACCAGCACGCACGGCCGGCTGGAGATCGGCGTCGCGCAGGGCAGCGCCGCCTGGCTCGACCTCGACACCACCGGCCGGGTCGGCAACGACCTCGAACCGCGCGAGGCCCCGGACGGCGACGCCGTCGACACCGTCGCCGTGCACGCCCGGTCCCGCGAGGGCGACATCGTCGTCCGCCGCGCCTGAGCACCGCCGTCCACCGTCACCACCACGAGAGGAACCACCGTGCCCACACCCCCGCCCGCCGTCGCCGTCGCCGCCCTGCACAAGTCCTACGGCGACCACGCCGTGCTCCGCGGCATCGACCTCGACGTCCCCGCCGGGACCGTGCTCGCCCTGCTCGGCCTGAACGGCGCCGGCAAGACCACCCTGGTCCGGATCCTGTCGACGCTGCTCGCGCCGGACTCCGGCCGGATCCGCATCGCCGGGAGGGACCCGGCGACCGACCCCGACGGCGTCCGCGCCGCGATCGGGGTGACCGGCCAGTTCTCCGCCGTCGACGGCCTGCTGACCGGGGCGGAGAACCTGCGGCTCATGGCCGACCTGCACCACCTGCCCCGCGGGCGGCGCCGGGAACGGGTACGCGAGCTGCTCGACCGGTTCGACCTCGCCGACGCCGCGGACCGCCGGGCCGGGACCTACTCCGGCGGGATGCGCCGGAGGCTGGACCTGGCCATGACGCTGGTCTCCGACCCGCAGGTGCTGTTCCTCGACGAGCCGACCACCGGGCTGGACCCGCGCAGCCGCCGCGGCCTGTGGGACGCCGTGCGCGACCTCGTCGGCCGCGGCGTGACCGTGCTGCTGACCACCCAGTGAGCCTTTGCCAACCTGATCATCCGTTGGCGATCATGAGGGTCTGAACTGCGGCGACGAGCTCGGCGGCCCGGGCCGGGCAGGATCTGATCTTGCGCAGAACCTTCCAGTTCTTCAGCTCGGCGTTGACCCGCTCACCCGGCCCGCGTCGGCGGGCGTGTGCGGCGTTGACCTCCCTCTGGTTGCGCGACAGGCGCCGGTAGCGCCCGGTGTCCGGGTCGATGCGCCGACGCCGCTGCGGCACGGCCACCATCGGACCGGCGCCTTGGTAGGCGGTGTCGGCGACCGCGGGGATCTCATGCGCGGTCAGCGCCTCGATGATCCCGTGGTCGCGGGCGGCTCCCATGTCGTGCCGCGCGCCAGGCAGCGGCGGGGAGATCCACACCAGCCTGCCGACCGGGTCGGCGATGACCTGCACGTTCAGCCCGTGGGCCTTGTGCTTGCCGCTGTAGTAGGGGCGGTCTCGGCCGGACGCCATGCCGACCCGGTCGATCCGCAGCAGGCTGCCGTCGACGATCACGAACGCCTTGCGTGAGGCGACCTCGATCGCCTGCTCCAGCGTCGGGGCCATCGCCGCGAGCAGGGCGAGCGCTTCGCGCACGTAGCGGTAGACCGTTGACGTGCCGATCTCGAACCCGCAGGCCAGGTCGGCATAGGTCTCGCCCTTGCGCAGATAGGCCACCACCAGCAGGGCCTGGCGGCCGGCGGAGAGCTTGCGCCAGCGTGTAGCCCGCTGGTTGCGGTGCGCGCACAGCGCGTCGGCGAGCAGGCCGAGCGCGCGGCTGGACACGGTCATCCCGGACGGGTAAGACAACACTCTGAAGCTCCTGGTCAGGCGGATTGATCTAGGCAATCGCCCGTCTACCAGGAGCTTCACCCTTTCGAGGTCACGCCACGCCGCACGCCAGCTGACCTGCTCGTCCATCAGGTTGGCAAAGGCTCAATGGTGCCGGGTCATTGGCGAAGCAGTCGTGGGCGGCATGATGACCGCCCGCATCTGAACCGTTCAGCTGCCGGCTCGAGTGGACACTGGTTGGGCGATCGGAACGCGGCCTGACGGGTAGGCGGCAACGTGGAGCCGACTCCCGTCGGAGATCGTCAGCCTGCATCGCCGCTCACGATCCTGCCTGGTCAGACGGTCATGCCCTGCCTGCCTGGAGAGGCCACTCCTGCCCAGCCCTTGGACGAGGTACGGGATGACTTGGAACGACATCTGCCCGTAACGTCCCGACCGGCGCCACGAGCTGCCGGAATCGACGGGTCGAGAGTTCCTGGAGGACGCGCGTGGCGGCTCTCTCGCGCCGACTCCCGCAGTTCCGCCCGATCCTCGCCGGTGCCCGGTTGTCCGACCGGCTGTTCGCCTGTGCCGGGGCGCTCGCGGCCATCTCGGTCGCCGGTGCCATCGGGGCGCTCGTCGTCGGGCCGGGCGCGGCGTTGCCGTTCATCGTCGCACCGGTCGGGGCGTCGGCGGTCCTGGTGTTCGCGGTGCCGTCGAGCCCGCTCGCGCAGCCCTGGCCGGTCATCGCGGGCAACGTCGTCTCGACACTCATCGGGGTCGGGGCGCGGCTGGTCGTACCCGACGTCCTCGCCCAGGCGGGGCTGGCCGTCGCCGTGGCGATCGCGACGATGTCGCTGTTGCGCTGCCTGCACCCACCCGGAGGGGCCGCAGCCCTGACGGCCGTCATCGGCGGCAGCGTGATCACCGGAGCGGGCCCGCTGTTCGCCCTGTTCCCGGTCGGGGTGAACTCGGTCGTCCTGGTCGCGATGGGGTGGCTGTTCCACCGCCTGTCGCGGCACCCCTACCCACACCGGACGGCGCCGTCCGACCGGGCCGATCGCCGCAGCTGCTTCCGGGCCGACGACGTGGACCGGGCGCTGGCCGAGATCGGCGAGACGTTCGACATCGACCGCGACGACATCGGTCTGCTGCTGCGCGAGGTCGAGACCCAGGCGCTCGTCCGGCAGCACGGCGACCTCGTCGCCGCGGACGTGATGTCGCGCGACACCGTCTCGGTCCGGTCGGGCGACGATCCGACGACGGCGCGGGACCTGTTGCTCGAGCACGACGTCCGGACGGTGCCGGTGCTCGACGACGACGGCGCCGTCGTCGGCACTCTCGGGCTCCGCGAGCTCGCGCACCCCGCGGGCACCGTCGGCTCGATGGCCTCACTACCGTCGACGGCCTCGGCGGACACGCCCCTCGCAGCGCTGAGCCGCATCCTGACCGACGGACGCACGCACGCCGTCGTCATCGTCGACGAGCGGAACCGCCTGCGCGGCATGGTCACCCAGACCGACCTGCTCATCGCGCTGTGCCGCATCCTGGCCGATTCGGCGTGACAAGCCTCGAGATGCGCGGCGTCCGCGCACATCGGCGGCTCGCCACTCGTTCGGTAAGTGCGAAGCAGGTTTCCGCCTGATGTGGGGCGGTCGCGACCCGGCATCCAGCCCGTCTTCACGTGTCATCACTGCGCATCCCCGAGCGCCACAGTCCCAGATGCGGCGCGAGACGCCGAGCCGTTGTGGTACCGCCGCGTCTCGATCAGATAGCCGTCACGGAGTGCGACGGTCGAGGGGCTGCAGCCCTGCAGGACGACCGCGCAGGTGTCCTTCTCGGTGCCGCGGCTGCGCAGGATGCCCTCAGCTTGTGGTGGTAGCGCTACGATGTCTCCTGTGAGCGAGGCGTTCGAAGTGTCGCCCGACGATCCGGATGGGGTCGCGGCCGCGATCGAGCGTGCGTCGAAAGGTTCACGAGTTCGCGTCGTCCGTCAGGGCCACGCCGTCGCCGACATCGTTCCGATCGCCGCGGCCGGGCCGGGAGAGCTGCGTCCTGAGCGGCGCGACTCTCGCCACGACCAGGTCGTGCGCGACCACGCCACCCGGTTCGGCGCTCCGACCTTGGAGCATTACCGGCGCATCTACGCCACCGCCGGCCGTGAGTGGCCGGGCGAGGATCACATCCGAGCGCATTACCCCGTGGCGGACGTGTCCTGAGCACTCAACCTGCGCTTACCGCGAACACTGTGAGCGGGAAGGTCCTCGACGCGAGCGCGCTCGACGCCTACGCCAACGGGCATCTGGGCATGGCTACCTGGTACGCCCTGGCCTGGGAACTGGGGCTCACGTTCGTCGTTCCGCGTTTCGCTCGTGACGAGGCCCTCTGTCTGCGGCCGGGCCTCGTCGCCGAGGTTGACCTGCTGCTCGCCGCGCCCTATGTCGTCCTGACCGACTCCCCCGCCGAGGCAGCCCGTCTGCTCGACGAGACCTCCGCAGCCTCGGTGTACGACCCGCTGGCAGCGTCCGTAGCCGCCTTGTGCCGGGAGCGGGGATGGCCGGCGCTGTCCACGGACCCAGAGCGACTGCGTCGCGTCGACCCGTCGCTCGAGGTAGACCTGCTCTGAGACGGGAACGGCCAGCGTCACTGACCCTGGCCCTGTGCATCACGCCGACCGCCAGGCCGACCCTCAGATCAACTGGCCGCTACTGCACAGCGCCCATCCAGTCGCGGCGGGCCCGCCGGTAGGCCGTGCACGGCGCTGTGCTGCAGGCTGTTCACCGCGCGGTAGTAGCGCATCGTCGTGCCCTGCCGCTGACGCCCCGGCCCGGCAACTACCGCGCAGCGCAAACTGGACATCCCTGAAGGGGGCTCGGTCTCAGGAGGCCGGGTACTGCTGGGCGCCGAGCACCCGGGCCAGGTGGGCGGCGTTGCGGCCCAGCGTCGCGGTCGTCGCCGCGACCGGTTCCGGGGTCTGGTCGAGATCCTTGTAGTCGACCGGGTTCATCGCTTCGGAGTTCCAGTAGGTCGCTCCGCCTGCGGGGATGGTGAACCCCATGTCGTTGAGTGCCTGGAACGAGTCGGCGACGATCTTGTGTGCGCCGTCCTCGTTGCCGACCACAGCGACGACCGCGACCTTGCCGAACAGTTCGGGTCGCCCCTGGTCGTCGGTTTCGGACAGCTCCGCGTCGAGCCGCTCCAGGACCCGCTGTGCCACGCTCGACGGGTGCCCGACCCAGGTCGGGGTCGCGAACACCAGGATGTCCGCGTCATAGATCCGGCTGCGGATCTGCGGCCACTGGTCACCCTCGCCCATGTCGGCCGCGGTGCCGGGCTTCACGTCGTAGTCGGCGACCCGCAGCGTGTCGCCGGCGACACCGTGATCGGCCATGGCGTCGAGCACCTGTCGGGCCATCACCTCGCTGCTTGAGGCCTGCGGGCCGGGCTTGAGGCTGCACACTAGTGCGAGGGCACGAATCTCGTGGTCCATGACCAGCTGCGTACCCGAAGGACCGTGCTTCACGCGTCGGCGGGCGGGAACGGGATCGAGGCGACCGCCCCGGCCACGATCAGCTCCAGGCTGCCCTTCACCCACCACCGCGATGCGACAGCAGCTCTGCGCTGCACCTTCCATGACCCGCGCCAGCGCCGCACCGACCCCCGGGCCACCGGGACCACCGAGCGGATCGCCTTCGCGTGTAGTAACAGGCCCCACGCTGGGGGTCTTAAGCTCATACCGCCTAGACCAGGCGCGGCCACGGCGCTCGCGCACCGTGACCGCTCATAGAGGAACGCGCGGGGCGCGAGGTGACGACGGCTAGCACGGCCAGATCGCGTCGCCTGGCGCAGCACGTACTCCGCGAGGCAGGCCGATACCGGGTGACCGACCGGGGCCGCGATGGCGGGCGCGACGCGTTCCCGGTCGGTCACCTGTGGTGTCGCCGCCTCAACAGGGGTCAAGCGGCGGCACCGGATCCGCGTCTGTCGACCTCCTGATCTCCGTGGTCTCGCGTGGAGCTGACACGCTGACGCGGACCGGTAGAGCTACCCCCATCGGGCCGAAGTACACAGCCTGCAGCGAGGGCGATTGCTCCGGCGCCGCGCCCGAACCCCCGATCCACGAGACAGCGCGCCGGCGTGGCGCCCGCAACACCGAGCCCCGCCCGCGGAGCGGGTGAAACCGCGTGAGCGGCGACCTGCCGCGGACGAGAGGACTCATGCTCGCTGCTGGGAGCGTTCGCCGGGTGGCGCAGGCTGCCGCATGGTCGCAGGCCCGGCCCCGGCGTTTACCCCCGGGAACGGATCGACGCGGTCGGACGAGCCGAGCACGGCGCGCTCAACGGCGGCGCGCCCCGGTCGGCGAGGGTGAACGTGGGCCGAAGGGCCGTATCCCGCCGCCGCCACCACCGCCCCCGTCGCCGGCGCCGCCGCCACCGGAGCTGCCGTGACCGTCGACCGGCCCGGCGCTGTGGCCGGGCAGCACCGAGGCCAGCACGAGCAGCACAGCGATGACCCAGACCACCTGCCCGGACAGCGGCCCGGCGAGCGCGGCCAGCCCGGTGGTGAGCGCGACGAGCTGCAGATCGGGCTGTGCGACTAGGTCGACGAGCCGATCGATGGCTCCGGCGCCCGTCATCCGCATAATTCCACGTACCCGATTCGTCGGCCTGACGCACATGACACTGTCGTCTGCGCCATACTGGTGCAGCGTGATCGGCCCCGACGTGCCCCTGGACCGCGCTCAGACCGACTCCGGACTGATCATTGTGACCGTCATCGGCGGGCGGTCCGTCCCGGTCGTCGGTCGCGGTCTGCCGGTCATCCTGGCCGGTCCCGCCGTGCAGGTGCTCTGGCTCCTGGCGCTGGCGGTAGCCATGCTTATGCGGCGGCGACCGGCCTCTGGACCCGGCGGCGGTGACGGAGGATCGGGCGGCGGCCTGATCGGGCCGGACCTGTTCAGCCCCGTCTGACCGAGCCCCCTACTGCTCGCCCGGCTCGTCCCGGGTGCCGTGAAGGGGCCGCTGTCTGCTGTCGCGCCACCGGTCGGGCACCGAGTTCGAGGCGCGTCAGGTTCGCACCGGCGAGGGCCGCCGAGAGTGTCGCTCGCCGGGATGCCGGCGGCGTCAGTGGTGGCGGCGTCAGTGGTGGCGTCGCTGGGCCTGGGTGCTCACCTCGCGGGCGACGTCGACGAGCTTGGCGTCGGTGTTCTGGGAGGCTTCGACCAGGATCGCGAATGCCTGATCGTCGTCGACATCGAACCGTTCGATCAGGACGCCCTTGGCCCGGTCGATCACGTCCCGGCTCTGCATCGCCCGGTGCATCTGCGCCGCGCGCCGGGCGCCGAACAGCGCGATCGCGGTCTGCGTGGCGAACGCCTCTCCCGCCAGCACACTAACCTCGGTGAACGCGTCGGTCTCACGGGCGTAGAAGTTCAATGCCGAGCCGGGCTCCTCGGGCGGAGCCATCGCGAACGACAACAGGCTGCCCACCCCGGCCGCCACGGCCTCGCCGGCCCACCGCGGCCACCGCATCCGCCCGGTCACCGCCATATCCGCGACCTCGATCACCTGATCGTGCCCGGCGACCTGCACCACCGTCGACATCTCGTCGACCCCCAGAGCGATCCGCGATGCCAGCACACACGGGCCCTCGCCGAGATCGGCCTGACGCCGGTCGAGCTCGGCCACCCACGACGAGCTGGGCACCCGCGCCGACACCCGCCCGTCCCGCCCGACCTGGGTGATCCCGGCCCCGTCCGCACCGGGAACCGCCCGCGCCGCCGCCGCCACCACCTCGGCCAGGACATCCTCAGGCGAGCGCAACCGGCCACGCAGAACCGACCGGGCGGCCCGGGCCAGCGCCGCGGTCAACTGCTCCCCCTCGACCGGATCCATCTGGCGGGCTCCCTGCTCCTCAGCCCCGCAGGGGCTCACTCCCGCCCACCCCGGCGGCAGGCCACGGCGCCTCGATTACGGACGTGATAGCCGACTGTTGATCTCACAACCGTACCCAGATCGGCGGCCATCCGCCGATCGGTCCGAGCCGACTCGACAGACAGCTCAGCTGGTATGAGGACCGCCTTGCGCGACGGTCGCCCGCCACCTGTGAAGCGTGTCGCGATGAGTCGGCTACCCTGCGCACCGTCCGGGTTGCGGTGCGAGCCACCTTCGGCGGTGCGCCAGCCGGCCCGGGCGCCCTGTCCGGCCGACCCCTCAGATGCCCCGGCCGGTGCGTCACCGCGGCCGCCGGCCGACGCCCCCGATGGCGGCCACGCGGCCGCGGTGGGCGGCTCCTCGGTGACGGCACGAGCTGCCAGTCGGGCATGTCAGAGTCGGTGGCTGCGATGCACCGGTGGCTTCGTAGAGGTTCCACCAGATCTCGCCGCCGGTGGGGTGTTACGCGGTGTCCAGCCCGCCGCCCTCGAAGACGACGTCCGCCACGAGTGCACCGTCAGGGCTCGTGGGGTCAGCGCGTGATACCGACAGGCTCCTGAGCCACGGCGCGGCTCACGCACGCAGCGTCTGGGCTGTCCGCGCGGCGCGACCGTCACGGCTGGGCTTGGGGGTCCGGGTCGATCGCGACCGAGAGGTGCGCTGCCGCGCTGCGGTACTCGCGTACCCGTTGCCGGGCCGGCGCCAGCGCGGCCCGGGTCGCGGAGAGTCGGGCCGTGATCTCCGCGATCCGCGTGGCGGGGTCCGCGCCCTCGTCGTCGGCGAGAAGCCGGTGGTCGCCGTAGTGCTCGACCTGGCGCTGCAGCACCTGCAACGCTTCGTCGGTGCGGTCGAACAGCTCGGTCAACGCCCACCCCCACGCATAGAACTCGTCGTGAACCGCCCCGGCGTGTCGGGAGACTTGATCTTCTGAGGAGATGGAGTCATGACACGTCGTTCCCAGCCGCCGTATCCGCCGGAGTTGCGTGAGCGGGCGGTGCGCATGGTCGCCGAGGTCGAGTCGGACTACGACTCGCCGTGGGCGGCGATGAACGCCGTCGCCACCAAGCTCGGGGTCGGCACCGGGGAGACGGTGCGCAAGTGGGTCCGTCAAGCCGAGATCGACGGTGGTGTCCGGCCGGGCACCACCACTGAGGAGTCCGAGGAGGTCAAGCGGCTGCGCCGGGAGGTCGCGGAGCTCAAGCGGGCCAACGAGATCCTCAAGGCTGCTTCCTTGGACTCAACCGGTCAGCGCAACACCCCACAGGTAGTTGATCATGATAGGGGTGGGCGATGGCACGCTTGGGCAGGCCGGGGATGTCCGATGAGGACCGCACTGATCTGTGGGTCCGTTGGGGGCGCGGGGAGTCGATCAGTGACATCGCTCGGGCGATCGAGCGGCCCCCGGGTTCAGTGTTCACGGTGCTCAAGTCGAGCGGGGGCTATGTTCCGCCGCCACGCCGGCGCCGACCGGGGACGCTGACTGCCGCCGAGCGCGAGGAGATCTCGCGCGGGCTGGGCCAGAACAAGTCGATGCGCGCGATCGCGGCCGAGATCGGCCGACCCGCCTCGACGGTGAGCCGCGAGATCGCCCGCAACAAGGGCCGGCGCAAGTACCGGGCGGTCGACGCCGAGGATCGTGCCTGGCGCCGGGCACGGCGCCCGAAGGTGTGCCTGCTCGCGCGGCGTCCGCTGCTGCGCGGGTTCGTCGCTGACAGACTCGGCGAGGACTGGTCGCCCGAGCAGATCGCCGGGCACCTGGCCAAGCACTTCGAGCCGGGCTCAGGGATGCGGGTGTCGCACGAGACGATCTACAAGTCGCTGTTCGTGCAGACCCGCGGCGTACTGGCCAAGACCCTGCAGAAGCACTTGCGGTCGGGGCGGCCGATCCGGCGCAACGTGCACAACACCACCACCGGGCAGTGGCGCTCGCAGATCACCGACGCGGTCTCGATCCGCGAGCGCCCCGCCGAGGTCGCCGATCGGGCGGTGCCCGGGCACTGGGAGGGCGACCTGCTGCTCGGGCGCGGCACGACCCAGATCGCCACCGTGGTCGAGCGCACCACCCGGTTCACCGTGCTCGTCGCCCTGCAGGGACGCGACATGGACACCGTCACCTGGGCGCTGTCGCAGCAGATGTGCCGGCTGCCCGAGCAGCTGCGCCGCACGCTGACCTGGGACCGCGGGATGGAACTGGCCCGACACAAGATCGTCACTGAGCGGACCGGGCTGGAGGTCTACTTCGCCGACCCGGCCAGCCCCTGGCAGCGCGGCACGAACGAGAACACCAACCGGCTGCTCCGGCAGTACTTCCCGAAGGGCACCAGCCTCGGCGACGTCACCCAGGCCCAGCTCGACGAGATTGAGCCTTTGCCAACCTGATCAAGTGTTGGCGATCATGAGGGTCTGAACTGCGGCGATGAGCGCTGCGGCCTGGTTCGGGCTGGAGCGGATCTTGCGCAGGACCTTCCAGGTCTTCAGCTCGGCGTTGACCCGCTCGCCCGGCCCGCGACGGCGGGCGTGCGCGGCGTTGACCGCCTTCTGGTTCACCGACAAGGGTCGGTAACGACCGGTGTCGGGGTCGAGGCGCCGACGGCGCTGCGGGACCGCGACCGTAGGCCCGGCACCCTGGTAGGCGGTGTCGCCGGCGGCCGGGATCGCGTACTCGGTGAGCGCGTCGATGATGCCGTGCTCGCGGGCTGCGCCCATGTCGTGACGGGCCCCGGGCAGCGGCGGGGAGATCCACACCAACCGGCCGACCGGGTCGGCGATGACCTGCACGTTCAGCCCGTGGCATTTGTGCTTGCCCGAGTAGAACCCCCGGTCATAGCCGCTCGCCATGCCGACCCGGTCGATGCGCAGCAGGGTCCCGTCGATGATCACGAACGCTTTGCGCGCCGCGACCTGCATCGCTTGCTCCAGGGTCGGGGCCATCGCAGCGAGCAGGTCGATGGCCTCGCGCAGGTAGCGGTACACCGTGGAGGTCCCGACCTTGAATCCGCAGGCCAGCTGGGCGTAGGTGTCACCGGTGCGCAGGTGCGCCACGACCAGCAGGGCTTGACGGCCCGGGGTGAGCCTGCGCCAGCGGGTCGCGCGTTCGCGGCGGTGACGACGCAGCAGCGTGCTGACCATCTTCAGCGTGTGGGTGGACACGGTCATCCCGGACGGGTAGGACAGCACCTTGAAGCTCCTGGTCGGACGGATTGGTCTCAGCAACCGCTCGTCTACCAGGAGCTTCACCCCTTCGAGGTCACGCCACGCCGCACACGCTCTGACCTGCCCGTCCGTCAGGTTGGCAAAGGCTCAGTACCTGGAGGAGGCCGACCAGCTCGCCGACGAGGTGGCCGTCCTGGACGGGGGCAGGCTCGTCGCCCGCGGCACCCCGGCGCAGCTCAAGGCCCGGGTCCCCGGCGGGCACGTGCGCCTGCGCTTCGCCGACGACGACGCCCTCGCCGCCGCCCGCACCGTGCTGCCCGCCGCCGTCGCCGACACCGCCGCGGTGACGCTGCAGCTGCCCGCCGCCGGGGCCCGCGACCTGCGGGACCTGCTGGACCGCCTCGCCGTGACCGGGGTGGAACCCGAGGAGCTGACCACCCACACGCCCGACCTCGACGACGTCTTCCTGGCCCTCACCGACCACCCGAGCACCCCGGAGGTGGCCGCGTCATGAGCGCCGCCGTCATGGACACCACCGACCTCGACCGTCCCCGCCTGCTCACCGACTCGGTGACGATGCTGCGCCGCCGCATCCGGCACCTGCGCCGCTACCCGTCGCTGACGATCATGCTGATCGCCCAGCCGCTGGTGTTCCTGCTGCTGTTCGTGGTCGTCCTGGGCGGCACGATGGGCGCCGGGCTGGGCGGTGACCGCAGCGACTACCTGGCCTTCGTCACCCCCGCGGTGCTGCTGCTGACCGTCGCGAGCGTCGCGATGGGCACCGCCATCGGGGTCGCCACCGACATGACCGAGGGCGTCGTCGCCCGCTTCCGGACGATGGCGATCGCCCGGTCCAGCGTCCTCACCGGGCACGTCGTCGGCGCGTTCGTGCAGACCGCGGTCGGTCTGGTCGTCGTGCTCGGGGTGGCGCTGGCGCTCGGGTTCCGCAGCAGTGCCGGGCCGCTCGCCTGGCTGGGCGTCGCCGGGATGTTGGTGCTGCTCACGGTCGCCCTGACCTGGCTGACCGTGGCCCTCGGGCTCGCCGCCGCCAGTGTGGAGACGGCCAGCAACACCCCGATGTTCCTGATGCTGCTGCCGTTCCTGGGCAGCGGGTTCGTGCCGGTGGAGTCCATGCCGGCCGGGCTGCGGTGGTTCGCGGAGTACCAGCCGTTCACGCCGGTCATCGACACCCTGCGCGGGCTGCTCGGTGCCGGGCCCCGCAGCGGGGCCGGGCTCGGCGCCGACGCCGCGCTCGCCGTCGGCTGGTGCGTGGTGATCACCGTCGGGAGCCTGCTGTGGTCGCGCCGGCTCTACGAGACCCGCGCGGCGCGCTGAGCGTCAGCCTTCCGGCGGGCGGTCGACGTGGACGGGCAGGGCGGGCAGCCGCTCGAACCCCAGCCGCGACGGGCCGTCCGCCGGTTCGGCGAGCCGGAGCCCCGGGAAGCGTGTGACCAGCGCCGACAGCACGACCTCGACCTCCTGGCGGGCCAGCGCGGCGCCGAGGCAGTAGTGCGCGCCGTGCCCGAACCCGAGGTGCCCCTCGCCGCGTCCGGGGTCGCGGCGCACGTCCAGCTCGTCGGGCCGGTCGACGACGCGTGGGTCGAAGTTCGCCGGCAGCAGGCCGGGCAGCACCGCGGTCCCGGCGGGCACCGGTGTCCCGGCGATCTCGGTGTCCTCGGCGGCGTAGCGCGGGGCCCCGGCCGGGATCGGGCCGCAGGTGCGGACCAGCTCGTGCACCGCCGTCGGCCACAGCTGCGGGTCCGCCCGCAGCGCGGCGAGCTCGCCCGGGCGGCTGAGCAGTGCGAGGGTGCCCTTGGCCAGCACGTGCGCGGTCGTCTCGAACCCGGCGACGGTCAGGTTCACCGTCATGTCGACGAGCTCCTGCTCCGAGAGCCGGTCGCCGTCCTCGTCGTGCGCCGCGACCAGCCCGGACAGCAGGTCGCCGGCAGGCTCCCGGCGACGGGCCTCGATCAGGTCCCGGACGTGGGCGACCATCCCCCGGGCGACGTCGGGCATCCGCGCCGGGTCGGGCTGGATCAGCAGCCGGGCGAACTCCCGCCAGCGGTCCCGGTCGCCCTCCGGCACGCCGACGAGCTCGCAGATGACCGCGATCGGCACCGGGTAGGCCAGCGCCTCCACCAGGTCGACCGGGGTGCCGCCGGCACCGGCCGCGGCGATCTCGTCGAGCAGGCCGTCGACGATCGCCCCGACGCGGGGGCGCAGCCCGTTCACCCGGCGCACCGTGAACGCCCGCGACACCAGCCGGCGCAGCCGCGCGTGGTCCTCGCCGTCGCGGCCCAGCATCGGACGGCGGAGCAGGTCGAGGTCCTCGGGCAGCCCGATCAGGCCGGTCTGGGCGTTGCGCAGGAAGTTCTCCGCCTCCGGCACCGCGGCGGCGTCGTGCCGGAAGCGGTCGTCGGTGAGCATCGCGCGGACCTCGGCGTGCCGGGTCACCATCAGCCCCTGTTGGGTCGGCCGCCCGGGCACCTCCAGCGGGATCTCGACGGCCGCGGCCACCTCGCGCAGCGCGGAGAAGCCGGCGACCGGGTCCGACGGGTCCACGGTGTCCGGGCCTGCGGTCGTCGCGGTCGGCGCGGCGGTGGTCGTGTCCTCTGCCATGGGCCCAGTCGACACCGTGCCGTCGCGGCATGGTCAAGCCCCGCGATCGGGCGGGTTCGGTCCCGTTCGTCCCGCTCTCCCCGTAGGCTCCGCGCGTGCGCACGGATTCGGCCATGCAACGGACGGTGACCCGGTGAGCGGACTGTTCGCCCTGCTCGACGACGTCGCGGCGCTGGTGCGCCTGACGACGGCCTCCCTCGACGACGTCGCCGGCGCGGCCGGGCGCGCGGGGGCCAAGGCCGCGGGTGTGGTCGTCGACGACGCCGCGGTCACCCCCCGCTACGTGCAGGGGCTCAAGCCCGAACGCGAACTGTCGATCATCTGGCGGATCGCCAGGGGCTCGCTGATCAACAAGATCGTGTTCATCCTGCCGGTCGCGCTGATCCTCTCCCAGTTCGCGCCGTGGCTGCTGACACCGATCCTGATGGTCGGCGGCTGCTACCTGGCCTACGAGGGCGCGGAGAAGCTCTGGGAGTACTTCTCCGGGCACTCCGAGCATCCCGAGGAGCGCGACGAGAAGGCCGCCACCGACCCGGCCGAACACGAGCGGACCGTCGTCTCCGGCGCCGTGCGCACCGACTTCATCCTCTCGGCCGAGATCATGGTCATCGCGCTGAACGAGGTGGCGGCCGAGGGCATCGTGTCCCGGGCGATCATCCTGGCCGTCGTCGCCGTCGCGATCACCGCGCTCGTCTACGGCGCGGTCGCGCTCATCGTGAAGATGGACGACGCCGGCCTGGCCCTGGCGAAGCGCGGCTCCGGCCCCGTCGCGTCGTTTGGGCGCGGGCTGGTGAAGGCCATGCCGATCGTGCTGACGACGCTGTCGGTCGTCGGCGTCGCGGCGATGCTGTGGGTCGGCGGGCACATCCTGCTCGTCGGGATGGATGAGCTGGGCTTCTCCCCGATCTACGACCTGGTGCACCATCTGGAGGTGGCCGTCGCCGACGCGACCGGTGCGCTGGGCGGGTTCCTGGGCTGGCTCACCAACACCGTCGGCTCGGCGATCCTCGGGGTCGTGGTCGGCGCGGTGATCGTCGCCGTGGCGCACCTGGTGCCGAAGCGGAAGAAGAACGACACCGACGACGACGCCGAGGCCGCCGGGACCGCCGGCGCCTGAGCCGGGAGGCCGCCGTGAGCCGCATCGAGATGCCGTCCGGCGAGACGATCGACGTGCTGCACAGCGGCGCCCCGGCCTTCGAGTTCGAGGCCGTCGTACCGCCCGGGGTGGCCGGTCCCCCGCCGCACCGGCACCGGGGCGCCACCGAGTCGTTCACCGTGCTCGAGGGCGTCCTGCGGGTACGGGCCGGGGGCTGGACGAGCCTGCTGCACCCCGGCGACGGGATCGTGGTGCCGCCAGGCGTCACGCACTCGTTCGGCAACGGGGGCGACGGCCCGGTGCGCGTGCGCACCGTCGAGACCCCCGCCGGGCCCCTGGAGGAGCAGTTCCGGATCCTGGCGACGGCCGGGCGACTGCCGCCGCTGCGCCGCCTCGCGCGACTCAACGTCGCCCACGACCTGGACTTCTCCCTCGCCGGGATCCCCGACGCGGTGCAGCGCCCGCTGTGGCGGTTGCTCGCGGCGCTGCCCGGTCCGTCATGATCGGGCGATGGGAGACACCGGCGTCTTCGTGCCCTACGGCGCGACCCACTGGGCCGCGCTGACCGTCGGGGTCCTCGGCGCCGTCGCGCTGGTGGCCCTGGGACGACGGCTGCGCGGCACCCCCGCCGAGCCGGGCGTCTCGCGGGCGTTCGCCGTCGTGGTCGTCGTGCTGCTGGTGCCGCTGCAGCTGCGGCTGCTGACCCCGCAGACCTTCGACGTGCACATCTCGCTGCCGCTGCAGCTGTCGGACCTGTCGTGGATGACCGCCGCGGTCGCCCTGTGGACACGGCGCTGGTGGGCGTGCGCACCGCTGTACTACTGGGGTCTCACGCTGACCCCGCAGGCGCTGCTCACCCCGGCCACCGACTCCCCCGACTTCCCGCACGTCGCGTTCCTGCACTTCTGGGCGCTGCACCTGCTGGTGACGTGGGCCGCGGTGTACCTGACCTGGGGCACCGGGGTGCGGCCGACCTGGCGCGGGATGGCCGTGACGCTGGCGGCCACGATCGCCTGGGCGGCGGTGGTGCTGCCGTTCAACCTGGCCGCGGGCACCAACTACGGCTTCCTCGCCCACAAGCCGACCAACGCCTCCGCGCTGGACCTGCTGGGTCCGTGGCCGGTCTACCTGGTCGTCGAGTTCGTGCTGGTCGCGGTGGGGTGGGCGGTGATCACGTGGCCGTGGACGCGGCGGCGGGAACGGGAGCCGGCCTGACCGGCAGCCGCTCCGCCAGCCCGTCGACGAGGTGGTCGAGCACCGCGCGGACCCGCCGGGGCGGGTCCGCACCGTGCACCGCCAGCAGGTCCGCCGACGGCGTCGGGATGTCCGCCAGCACCTGCACCAGCTCCCCCGACGCGAGCAGCGGCGCCACCTGCCACAGCGAGCGCATCACCAGCCCGCGGCCGGCCCGGCACCACGCCGTCGCGACCTCGCCGTCGTTGCAGGTCATCGCGCCCGTCACGCGGACCCCGGCGGCGTCGGCGTCGGTCCCGAAACGCCAGTGGGCGTAGGCGGTGTCGTTCTCCCGGATCACGATGCAGTCGTGTCCTGCCAGGTCGGCGGGGGTGCGCGGGGCGCCGCGGCGGCCCACGTACGACGGCGCCGCGCACACCACGCGCCGGTTGCGGTGCAGAACCCGGGCGTGCAACCGCGAGTCGGGCAGCGGTCCGACACGCACCGCGAAGTCGTAGCCGGACCCGCCGACGGCGACCGGCAGGTGTGACAGTTCCAGGTCGATGCGCAGATCCGGGTTGGCCGCCTCGAACGTGCCGAGCAGCGGCGCGACGTGCGCCCGGCCGAACCCCATCGACGAGTGCACCGCGATCCGCCCGTGCAGCCCCGAGCGACGCCGGCCGATCTCGTCCTCCAGGTCGTCGATCCGGCCCAGCACGTCGCGGGCGCCCTCGGCGTAGCGGCGGCCCTCGTCGGTCAGGGTGAGACGTCGGGTGGACCGGTTGACCAGGCGGACGCCCAGACGTCGTTCCAGGCGGGCGAGGCGCTTGCTGACCGCCGACACCGACACACCCCACTGGCGCGCCACCTCGGTCAGCGTGCCCGCGGCGGCGACCCCGGCGAAGAAGCGCAGGTCGTCGAACTCGGGCAGCTCCACCCCCACTCCTTTCCCCTACGGAAAGACTGTCCGGTCCGGACGACGGTTCACCGCGTCCGGTTCGCCGATCAGGATAGAAGCAACCGAGTCGAGGAGGACACGACATGACCGCGCACCGCATCGCCGTCATCCCGGGCGACGGGATCGGCAAGGAGGTCGTCCCGGAGGGCGTCCGCGTGCTGACCGCGGCCGCGGAGCGGTTCGGGATCGGGCTGGAGTTCACCGAGTTCGGCTTCGCGAGCGCCGACCACTGGCTCGAGCACGGCACGATGCTGCCCGGGGACTGGTTCGAGCAGCTGCGCGGCTTCGACGCGTTGTTCTTCGGCGCCGTGGGGTGGCCGGAGGTGCTGCCCGACCACGTGTCGCTGTGGGGCAGCCTGCTGCAGTTCCGCCGCCGCTTCGACCAGTACGTCAACCTGCGCCCGGCCCGGCTGCTGCCCGGCGTCGCCGCCCCGCTCGCCGGCCGCTCTCCCGGCGACATCGACATGCTGATCGTCCGGGAGAACACCGAGGGCGAGTACTCGTCGGTGGGCGGGCGGATGTTCTCCGGCACCGACCGCGAGATCGTGATCCAGGAGACCGTCATGACGCGCACCGGCGTCGACCGGATCCTGCGCTACGCCTTCGAGCTCGCGCGGCGGCACCCGAACCGGCACCTGACCTCGGCGACGAAGTCCAACGGCATCGCGATCACCATGCCGTACTGGGACGAGCGGGTCGCGGCGATGGCGGCGCAGTACCCCGACGTCGACGTCGACTCCTCCCACATCGACATCCTGGCGGCGCGGTTCGTGATGAGCCCGGAGCGCTTCGACGTCGTGGTCGCCAGCAACCTGTTCGGCGACATCCTGTCCGACCTCGGGCCGGCCTGCACCGGGACGATCGGCATCGCGCCGAGCGCGAACATCAACCCGGAGCGGGAGTTCCCGAGCCTGTTCGAGCCGGTGCACGGGTCCGCACCGGACATCGCCGGGAAGGGCGTCGCGAACCCGGTCGGCCAGATCTGGTGCGGGTCGATGATGCTGGAGCACCTCGGCGAGCACGAGGCCGCGGCGGCCGTGCTGGCCGCGGTCGAGGACGTCGTCGGGCGGGGCGGCGCGACCGTCACCCCGGACCTGGGCGGCACCGCGACGACCGCCGAGCTGGGCGCGGCGATCGCCGAGGTCGTGCGGGGATGAGCCCGTCCCGACCCGGCCGGCGCGCCCCGGCGGCAGGGCGTCGCGGCTCAGCCCGCGAGGAGCGCGACCAGGCGACGGGCCGCGTCGGGCGGCAGCCTGCGACGGCCGCGCAGGTGCCGGAACACCGGCGCGAGCACCGGGTCGGCCAGCAGCTCGGCCCGCGGCACCGGCCGTCCGACCGGCACGACGACGCCCGCCGCGTGCCGTCCCCCGGGGTGCGGCTCGGCGGGACCGGTGAACGCGAACAGCGCCGTCACGCCGCCGCCCGGCCCGGTGCGGTAGACCGCGGCCCGGTCGCCCGGCGCGGTCCCCGCCAGGCAGCAGGGCTCCGGGGGCGGGTCGGCGACCTCGTCGGCGTCCCAGAGCAGGACGGTGTCCGGCAGCGCGGCGCCGGGTCGCACGGGGTCGGTCGGCTCGGGGTCGGTCGGCACGGGGTCGGTCGGCACGGGGCTCGGCAGCGGCATGCCGCCCGTCCTACCCCAGCCCACGGGGGTCCGGCGCGATGAGCCCGCGGACCCTGCTGCCCGCCCCGTTCACCGCCCGCACGGTCGACGCGGCGGGGACGGCGGTGCACACCGTGACCGGCGGATCCGGGCCGCCGCTGCTGCTCCTGCACGGCTACCCGCAGACCCACGCGATCTGGCACCGGGTCGCGCCGTTGCTCGCCGACCGGTTCACCGTCGTCGCGACCGACCTGCGCGGCTACGGCGACAGCGCCAAGCCGCCCCCGGGTCCGGACGACGCCGCCTACGCCAAGCGTGCCATGGCCGCCGACCAGCTCGCCGTCATGCGGGAGCTGGGGTTCGACCGGTTCGCCGTCGCCGGGCACGACCGCGGCGGCCGGGTCGCGCACCGGCTGGCCCTCGACGCACCGGACGCGGTGTCGGCGCTGGCGGTGCTCGACATCGTCCCGACTCGGCACGCGTTCGACACCGCCGACGCCGGCTTCGGGCTGGGCTACTGGCACTGGTTCTTCCTCACCGCCCCGGCCGGGATCCCGGAGCGGCTCATCGGGGGCGACCCGGAGTTCTGGATCACCGCCCGGATGCGGTCGCGCCACCACGGCGGCACCCCGTTCGACGACCGCGCCGTCGCCGAGTACGTCCGCTGCTTCGCCGACCCGGCCGCGATCGCCGCGTCGTGCGCCGACTACCGCGCCGCGGCCGGGATCGACCGCGTCCACGACGGCGTGGACGCCGGCCGACGGGTGACCGCGCCGCTGCTGGCGCTGTGGGGCACGCACTCCTTCGTCGGGCGGTCCTACGACGTCCCCGCGGTGTGGGCCGGCTACGCCACGGACGTGCACGGGACGGCCCTGGACGCCGACCACTACCTGCCCGAGGAGCGCCCCGAGGAGGTGGCGCGGGAGCTGACCGCGTTCCTGACGGGGTGATGCGGCCCGCTCAGTCCGTGATCCGGTACTGCGCGATCTTCCGGTAGAGCGTCGACCGGGCCACCCCCAGCGCCGCGGCCGCGGCGGCCCGGTTCCCGTCGGTGTCGCGCAGCGCGGCGACGATCGCGTCCCGCTCGGCGCGGTCCACCGCCCGCAACGTCCCGGACGGCGCGCTCTGGCAGGACTCGGGCAGGTCGGTCGCCTCGACCACGCCCACCGGCCGCCGGCCCAGGGCCGCGGTCAGCGCGTCGCGCAGCTCGGTCACGTTCCCCGGCCACGGATGCCTGCTCACCGTCCGCAGCGCCCCGGCGGACAGCCGCACGTCGCGACCGGGGGCGAGCTCGGCGAGCAGCGCGGCGACCAGACCGGGGAGGTCGCCGGGGCGGCCGCGCAGCGGCGGGACCGGCACCGACACCCGGAACCGGGCCAGCACGGCGTCGCGGACGGGGTCGGGGACGGCGGTGTCCGCGCGGGTGCCGGCCGTCGGCAGACCCCCGCGCGCGACGGCGGGCGGCATCCCGGCGTCGCGCCGGTCGAGGTCGCGCAGCAGCACCAGCGCCCGCCGCCCGGCCCGCCGGACGCGGTCCTCGAGATCGGCGCCGTCGTCGTCCGGGCCGACCTCGACGACCGGGCCGGGCCAGGAGTCCGTGACCAGCCGCGCCCGGCCGGAGCCGGGCTCGCCGGTGACCAGCAGCGGTTCCCCCGCCCCCAGCGCCCGGGCGACGGCGGCCCGCGCCGCCCGCCAGGCCGGGCTCACCCCGCCGGCGTCGGACCGCGGGGTCGCCGCGACCGGTCCGGCGGGGCCGCCGCCGTCGGGCTCGCGCAGCAGCGTCACCACCGCCACCAGGCCGGCGACCGACCCGCCGACCGGGACGACCGCGCCGCGCAGCCGCGCCCGCGTCCCCGACGGCAGGTCCACCCGGTCGTCGACGCCGGGGCCGCGGAGCAGCAGGAACCGGGCGTGGTCGGTGAGCGCGGCGTGGTCGCCCGCGTCGAGCAGGGTCTGCATCGCGGTGTTCGCCAGCACCGTGCGGCGCCCGACGGCGAGCACCGCCCGCCGGGTGCGGGACTCGGTGCGGGCGTAGGCGTCGAACAGGGCCTGCTGGGCGGGGTCGCGGTCGTGCAGCAGGGCGTCGGAGATGCGCGCGGCCGCGGAGCGCACCAGCGACAGCAGCAGCGGCGAGGAGTGCTCGGCGCGGCAGGACAGGTCGAGTACCGCCTCGATCCGCCCGGTCGCCGGGTCGCGCACCGGGGCGCCGGCGCAGGCGTAGTCGTGGAGCTGCTCGACGAAGTGCTCGGCGCCGACGATGTGCACCGGCCGGCCGGACTCCAGCACGGTCCCGACCCCGTTGGTGCCCACCGCGCCCTCGGCGTAGCCGAACCCGGCGGCGAACGCGTTGACGTCCGCGGACCGGGCGATCACCGCGTCGGTGTCCAGCCGCACCAGCAGCCGGGCCCGGTGGTCGGTGAGCGCGACGCACACCCCGATCCCGGCGACCTGCTCGACCAGTTGCTCCATCACCGGGCGCGCGCAGCGGACCAGCCGGGAGCCGGTGTCGAGGTCGGGGTGGAACCGGTTCACGATCATCGCCGGGTCCACCCCGCCCGCGATGCTGCGCCGCCACGACGCGACGACGTGGCCGGGCACGCCGGGCAACGCGACGTCGGGCCGGTCGAGCAGCTCGGCCCGCGCGGACACGAGCTCGCGGCGGCGTGCGAGCAGATCCCCCATCGACGCACCTCTCTGTGCTCGTCCTCACATGATGCGTCACCGGTCAACACCCGCCGGTGTCCGAAGTTCGGACACCCGAGGAACCGACCGATCGTCCTAGCGTCGGGAGACCGTCGTCACACCCACACCCGGAGGACACATGGCCGCCACGACCACCGAGCACGTCGACGTCCTGATCGTCGGGGCCGGGGTGTCCGGCATCGGCGCCGCGCACCGGCTGCGGGAGGAGTTCCCGGAGCGGAGCTTCGTGCTGCTGGAGGCCCAGGACGCCCCCGGTGGGACCTGGTGGACGCACCGCTTCCCGGGTGCCCGCTCGGACAGCGACCTGTTCACCTACGGCTACCGGCACAAGCCGTGGAAGGGACCGTCGATCGCAGCGGGCGGGGAGATCCTGTCCTACCTCCGCGAGGTCATCGACGAGGACGACCTCGCCGGGCACATCCGCTACCACCACCGCGTCACCGCGCTGAGCTGGTCCTCGGAGGAGAACCTCTGGACCGCGGACGTCACGCGCACCGACACCGGCGAGACCCTGCGGATGACCGCGTCGTTCCTGTGGATGTGCCAGGGCTACTACAACCACGACGAGCCCTACACCCCGGAGTGGCCGGGCACCGAGCGCTTCGCCGGGACGGTCGTGCACCCGCAGTCCTGGCCGTCGGACCTCGACGTCACGGGGAAGAAGGTGCTGGTCATCGGATCCGGCGCGACCGCGGCGACGGTCGTCCCGGCGACGGCCGCGACCGCCGGGCACGTGACGATGCTGCAGCGCTCGCCGTCGTACTGGTTCCCGGCGCCGACCGTGCACGAGCTCGCGACGATGCTGGAGCCGCTCGACCTGCCCGGCGAGTGGACCCACGAGATCCTGCGCCGCACCTACGTCCAGCAGCTCGACTGGCTGGCGACCACCGGCCGCGACGACCCGGACGCGCTGCACGAGTTCCTGGTCGAGTCCATCCGGCCGCTGCTGCCCGAGGGCACCGACGTCGAGAAGCACTTCGTCCCCCGCTACCGGCCGTGGCAGCAGCGCATCGCGTTCGTGCCCGACGGCGACTTCTTCGCCGCGATGCGCGAGGGGAAGGCCTCGGTCGTCACCGACACCATCTCCGAGTTCACCGAGAAGGGCGTGCAGGTCTCCTCCGGCGAGGTGATCGAGGCCGACGTCGTCGTCACCGCGACGGGCTTCGACCTGGCGGTGTTCGGCGACATCCCCTTCACCGTCGACGGCGAGCCGGTCGACTTCACCCGGCACGTCACCTGGCGCGGTCTGATGATCAGCGACATCCCGAACATGGCCTACGCCTTCGGGTACTTCCGGCACAGCTGGACGCTGCGGATCGACCTGGTCAACGACCTGATCGGCCGCATCCTGGCGCGCATGGACGAGCGGGGGGACCGGGTCGTCGTGCCCACGCTGCGGGCCCAGGACGCCGACATGCCACGGCTGCCGTGGGTCTCGGAGGACAACTTCAACCCCGGCTACATCGGACGCTCCCAGCACCGCATGTTCGGGCAGGGCGACCGCGAGCCCTGGACCCACATGCACGAGCACGACGTCGACCGGGTCGAGCTGCCGAAGGCCGACCTCGACGACGGCCTGCAGTACCGCTGACCCTGACCGACCGCACACCCCGAGGAGAACCACCGTGCCCCGCATCCCCGTGTCCACCGGCGTCGAGCTGAACTACGAGACCGCAGGCGACGGCGACCCCCTGCTCATGATCATGGGTACGTCCGGCGCGATCCCGCTGTGGGGCGAGCTCGCGCACCGGCTGGCCCAGACCCATCGGGTCATCACCGTCGACAACCGGGGGCTGGGCGGCAGCGACCGCGGCTCCGGGCCGATCACGGTCGGCTCGATGGCCGCCGACACCTCCGCGCTGCTCGACGCCCTGGAGATCCCGCGCGCGCACCTGCTCGGCTGGTCGCTGGGCTCGGCCGTCGCACAGGAGATGGCGCTGGCCCGCCCCGAGCAGGTCGCCTCGCAGGTCCTCTACGGCACCTGGGGCCGCACCGACGGCTTCCAGCGCGCAGTGCTCACCGCGCTGCGCCTGCCCTACGTGCACCGTGACATGGAGTCCGCACTGGCCGCGTCGGGGCTCGCGTTCTCCCCACAGGCCCTCGACGACCCGAACGTGGGCGCCCTGCTGGAGGCGCTGCTGCCGGCGTTCCCGCAGGACGAGGCGCAGATGCAGGTGACCGTCGAGCAGTGGGACGCCGACCTCGTGCACGACACCCTCGACCGGCTGGACGCGATTACGGCACCGACGCTGGTCGTGGTCGGCGAGCAGGACCTGCTGACCCCGCACTGGCAGTCCCGCGCGGTGGCCGAGCGCATCCCGGGCGCCCGGTTCGAGCTGGTCACCGGGCCGGGGTCCAGCCACTGCATGCACCTGGAGCGGCCCGAGGACCTGACGAAGCTGGTCACCGGGTTCCTCGGCGAACAGCGGATCTGAACGGAGCGGCCGGGCGGACCCTCCCCGCCCGGCCGGCCATCAGGACTCGCGGTGCGCCTTGGGGGACCGCCCGAACCGGTTCCGGAAGGCCCGGCTGAACGCCGCCGGGTCCGGCATGCCCTATCGCGCGCCGATCGCGCCTACCCCGACGTGGGCGGACTCCGGCCGGCGCAGGTCGGTCCACGCGCCCTGCAGGCGTTCCTCGCGGATGGCCCCGGCCACCGTGGTGCCCTCCTCGGCGAACAGCTTGTGCAGGTAGCTCACCGAGATCGCGCAGGCGGCGGCGACACCCGCGGGGTCGAGGTCACGGTCGGCGATGTGCTCGCGGATGTGCCCGCGGGCCCGCGCGACGTGCAGGTTCTCCGGCGCGGACGCGGGCACGGTGCTGCGGACCAGCGCGACGAACACGTCCCCGATGGTCCGTGCGACGGCCTCCTGCGCGGCCACGGGGACGTCGTCGCCGATCGCCCGGTCCAGCGAGGACAGCAGCGGCGGCAGCATCGCGCCGACGCCGCGACGGCCGTCGAGGGCGACCGCGGTGGCCTCGGCCATCTCCGCCCGGGACAGCGGCAGCGCGCTCTTGGGATGCAGGCAGACCTGGTACTCGAAGCTGTCGGTGGTGACGAAGGTGAACGGCCTGCTGCTGTCGTAGATCACGAACTCGCCGGGGCCGATCACCGCCTCCCGCCCGTCCTGTGCGACGAGTGTGCGGCCACGGCGGGCCAGCGCGATCTGCAGATAGTCCTCGTCTGCGGCGCGAACCTGGCCTACCGTCCTGTCGAAGCGGTGTGGAACCGAGGAGATCCGCCGCAGATGCGTGCCGGCCACCGACGAGGCGGTGACCCGTCCGGAGACCAACCCGGTGGTGGACGGTGTCACGTCCAGCGCGACGAACTGGTCGCACACCGTCGCGCGCCAGAAGTCCAGCCGGTCGGTCTCGGCCACGGTGGTGGTGTCGATCGTGACCAATGCCATACCCGAGCATCGCACGTGGACATCACGGACGTGTTGCTCCGATGTGAGGAGATCGTCGCGCGGCCCGCTCGGCCGCCCGGGCCCGCACCCCCTCGTCCGTACAGAAGCCGGCCCCGGACCGCTTGAGGCAGAGCAGACCGAGCAACCGGCCGTGCCCGTCGACGACGGCGAGCCGCCTGCGCCCCTCGGCCCGCATCCGGTCGCGCGTCGCGGTCGCCGGCGCGGTGGGGGCGACGGTGCGCCCGGCCAGCGTGCCGAGCCAGCGGACCGGCGCCGCGGCGGGACGGCCGGCGAGGTCGCCGCGCTCCACCACAGCCAGCAGCACACCCCGGTCGACGAGGAGCAGCGCGTGCACGTGGTCGTCGCGGAACACCTCCCGGGCCTGGTGCACCGTGGTGGTGCGCCCGCACGTGCGGGGGTGTCCGATCATCGCCGCGCCGGTGCTGCCGGGGGCCCGCCCCACCCCGGACCGATCGGGCGCCGCGCCGGTCATGCCGCGTCGCTCGAGTGTCCGGGCACCACCGGGAGGTCGCGCCGCACCAGCGGAACGAGGTTGTTGACCGCCAGCGCGGCCTCGCCGAAACCGACCGAGATCAGCCGGACCTTGCCCTCGAAGTCGGTGATGTCCCCGGCCGCGAACACCCGGGGCAGCGTCGTGCGCATCGACCGGTCGACGGCGATGTGCCGGCGGCTCATCCCGATCCCCCAGCTCGACAGCGCCGCGAGGTCGGCCTTGAACCCCAGCGCGGCGACGATCTCGTCGACCCGCAGGGTCTCGACGCCGTCCGGGCCGGACACGTCGACCTCGGAGACGCGGCCGTCGCCGCGGACGTCGTGCACCTCGTAGGGGGTCAGGATCCGCACCGACGAGGCGCGCAGCTCGGTCACGCTGCGCTCGTGCGCGCGGAAGGCGTCCCGGCGGTGCACCAGGGTCACCGAGGCGGCCAGCGGCTCCAGGCACAGCGCCCAGTCCACCGCGGAGTCCCCGCCGCCGACGATCAGCACGTCCGTGCCCGTCAGATCGGCCGGGCGCGGCACCGCGTAGCGCAGCCCGCGCCCGACGAACTCGCCGCCCGCGGGCAGCGGGCGCGGGGTGAACCGGCCCATGCCGCCGGTGACCAGCAGCGCACCCGCCCGGACCCGCACGCCGCGGTCGGTGGTGACGGCGACGCCGTCGTCGAACTGCTCCAGCTCCACGGCGTCGTGCCCGAGCAGGTAGGTCGGCTCGGCCAGGGCTGCCTGCTCGACCAGGGAGTCGACCAGGTCCTGCGCCCGGACCCGGGGGAAGCCCGCGACGTCGAACACCGGCTTCTCCGGGTAGAGCACCGACATCTGCCCGCCCAGCTGGTCGAGCGCGTCGACGACGACCACGGACAGCCCGCGGAAGCCCGCGTAGTACGTGGCGTAGAGCCCGGTCGGCCCGGCGCCGACGACGACCAGGTCGGCGGTGAGCTCGCCGCTCATCGTGGCCTCCGCTGCGCGACGATCGGGTGGTCGCCGTCGGCGGGATCGGCGTCCTCGCCGCCGCCGGAGAAGCCCTGCTCGCGCACGAACAGCGCGTTGGCCTCGACGAAGTCCTGGTGCTCCGGGGGCATCCTGTGCTCCCAGTGGATGGCCTCACTGGGGCACGCGGGCATGCACTTGCCGCAGTCGACGCACTCGTCGGGGTGGATGTACATCATCCGCTCGCCGGGGTAGATGCAGTCGACCGGACACTCCTCCATGCAGGAGCGGTCCTGGATGTCGATGCAGGCCTCGGTGACGACGTAGGCCACGAGTCTTTCCTCCGATGTGGACGGTCGGGGTGGGGCACGGCCCGGCCGGGCCGAGAAGGGCGATCCGGCCGGGCCGTGCGGCTCAGGCGGTCTCGACCTCGACGAGCGTGTCGGAGAACGTGGGCGCGTTGCCCAGGTCGCCGAACACGGTCGGGTTGACCGCGGCCAGGGTGGTGCCGGCCTTGGAGTTCTTGCGCCAGCCGCCCATCGGGCTCACCACGACCCCGCGGGACACGGTGTCCTGCAGGGACGCGACGACGGTGAACTCGCCCCGGTCGTTGAACACCCGCACCGGCGCCCCCTCGGCGATGCCGCGGGCGGCGGCGTCGTCCGGGTGGATGATCAGGGTGTGCTCGTTCGCGACGCGGCGGTGGAACTCGTGGCTGCCGAAGCTCGAGTTCAGGAACGCGTGCGACTTGGGCGTGAGCAGGTTGAGCGGGTAGCGGGCGGCGAGCTCCGGGTCGGCCGCGGCGGACTCGCGCGGTGGGATGTAGTGCGGCAGCGGGTCGACCGGCTGGCCCGGCTGGTGGTCGTTGGAACCCTGCCGGAACAGCGGGACGACGAAGTTGCCGCCCGCCGCCGCGGCGGAGACGAACTCGGCCTTGCCCGACGGCGTCGGGAAGTTCCCCTCGGCGTGCGGGGCGTAGGCCTCCGGCGGGGCCACGTTGAGCCGCTGCCAGCCCTTCTCCTTCAGCGACTCGACGGTGATCCCCTCCATGTGCGGGTGGGACCAGTCGAACGCCTCGGCGATCATCTCGGAGTCGGTGCGCCGGAAGACCGGGTCGTCGAAGCCCATCGCGGCGGCGAGCCTGCGGAACATCTCGGTGTTCGGGACGGCCTCGCCCAGCGGCTCGATGGACCGGTGGTTGTAGGTCACGAACAGGTGGCCCCAGGAGAACATGATGTCGTCCTGCTCGAGCTGCGTCGTGGCCGGCAGGACGATGTCGGCGTACTCCGCGGTGTCGGTCATGAACTGCTCCGACACGACGGTGAACAGGTCCTCGCGCTCCAGGCCCGTGATCAGCCGGTCCTGGTCGGGCGTGGTGACGACCGGGTTGGAGTTGTAGACCATCAGGCCCTTGATCGGCGGGCCGGCCGGCAGGTCACCGGCCAGGGCGGCGCCGAGCCGGTACTGGTTGACGACCCGGGTGCCGGGGGTGAGCATCTCCGGGTGCATGAAGGCGCCCCAGTTGACGGGGAACGCCCACAGCGGCAGCTGCAGGATGCCGCCGCCGGGCCTGCGCCAGGCGCCGACGAGGCCGGGCAGGCAGGACAGGGCGCGCACGGTCTGGCCGCCGCCGGCGTGCCGCTCGACGGCGACGCCGATCCGGATGACCGACGGCTGCGCACCGGCGTACTCGCGGGCGAGCACCCGGATGGTCTCGGCGGGCACGCCGGTCTCGGTCTCGGCCCACTCGGGGGTGTAGCGGGAGACGCGCTCGGCGAACTCGTCGTAGCCGACGGTGTGGTTCGCGATGTAGTCGTCGTCGGTGAGGCCCTCGACGATGATCACGTGTGCCATGGCCAGCGCGAGTGCGCCGTCGGTACCGGGGCGGATCGGGATGTGCTGGTCGGCCGCGGCCGCGGTGCGGGTGCGGACCGGGTCGACGACCACGACCTTCGCGCCGTTCTTCTTCGCCTTCGCGATGTAGGGCCAGAGGTGCAGGTTGGTGCTCATGATGTTGCAGGCCCACACCAGGATGAACGTGGAGTGCACGAGGCTCTCCGGGTCCACCCCGGCGGTGTCGCCGATGGTCATGGCGTAGGCGGTGCAGGAGCCGGAGTCGCAGTAGGTGCGCTCGGCGACGGTGGCGCCCAGCTTCGCGAAGAAGGGGTCGCCGACGTTGAGGCCGTTCAGGATGCCCTGGGTGCCCAGGTAGCTGACCGGCATGATCGCCTCGGGACCGTGCTCGGCGGCGATGGCCGTGAAGCGGGTGGCGATCTCGGTGACGGCGTCGTCCCAGGTGATCCGCTCGAAGCGGCCGCTGCCCTTGGGCCCGGTCCGGCGCATCGGGAACAGCACACGGCCCGGGTCGTACACGCGGTCGAGGTAGTTGTTGACCTTCACGCAGAGGCCGCCGTTGGTGTACGGGTGGTCCGGGTCGCCGACGACCGAGGTCGCCGTCCCCGAGCCGTCGACCGTCACCAGCATCGCGCAGGTGTCCGGGCAGTCCTGGGGACAGGCGGCCTTGACCACCTTCTCGGTCAGCGGCGTGGCCGGGGCCTCGTGCGTCGCGGTCATGGGTGCTCCTCGCCTCGTGGTGGGATGGCGTCACCCACGAGACTGGTCGCCCGCCGCGCGCCGGTCTTGGCACCGGGAGCACTGACGTTGTCCCGGGGAGCACAATCGCGCCCCCCGGGACGCCCGGTCAGGCGTAGGTGTGGAAGCCCCGCCCGGTCTTCTTGCCGAGCAGGCCGGCGTCGACCATGCGGGCCAGCAGCGGCGGCGGCGCGTACAGCGGCTCCTTGAACTCCGCGTACATCGACTCCGCGACGGCCTGCACGGTGTCCAGGCCGATCAGGTCGGACAGCGCGAGCGGGCCCTGCGGGTGCGCACAGCCGCGGACCAGTCCCTCGTCGATGTCCTCGGCGGTGGCGAAGCCGGACTCCATCATCCGGATCGCCGACAGCAGGAACGGCACCAGCAGCGCGTTGACGACGAAGCCGGCGCGGTCCTGGCAGTCGATCGCCTTCTTGCCCAGACCGTCGGAGACGAAGCTCCGCGCCCGGACCAGGGTGTCCTCGGAGGTCATCAGGCTCGGGACGAGCTCGACCAGCGACAGCACCGGCACCGGGTTGAAGAAGTGGATGCCGACGACCTGCTCGGGACGCTTCGTCGCCACCGCGAGCTTCATGATCGGGATGGACGACGTGTTCGACGCCAGCACCGCGCCGGTGTCGGTGACGAGCCGGTCCAGCTCCCGGAAGACGCCGGTCTTGAGCGCCTCGTCCTCGGCGATCGCCTCGACGACGAGCTCCCGGTCTGCCAGCGCGTCCAGCCCCTCGACGACCTCGAGGCGGGCCAGAACCTCCTCGGCGGAGTCGATCCGGCCGCGCTTCTCCGCCCGGGCCAGCGACGACTCCAGGCGGGCCCGGCCCGCCTCCACCGCGGCGGCGGAGGTCTCGACGACCCGCACCCCGTACCCGGCCCGTGCCGCGACCTCCGCGATCCCGGATCCCATCTGACCGCAGCCGACGACGCCTACGCGCTCCATGAGCACCTCAGTTCCCTCTGCGCGTCCCGGGATCTCCGGGACGCGGTCGAACCGTCGAGACTTCCGTCGGCGGGGGGCGGGGCACAACCCGGCGCGACGACGGGTGCCCGGCCTCACTCCGCCGGCGCGGCCGGTGCGGCGGCCGCGCACGCGTGCGGCGGACCCGGACGCCGCCCCGCTCCGGGGCAGGCCGTCGGCTCAGCGACGGTCGGCCGGGTGTCCCACGGCGCGGGGCGCGTCCCCGCGACCGACGACGGGCAGCTGCACGGTGGCGTCGTCGGGGAGGCGACGACGGCCCCCGGTCGCCGCCGGGGCGGCCGCGTCGGCCGGGCGGTCCGGCCTCGGCCCGCGCGGCGCGCCGCCCCCGCGCAGGCTCCGCACCACCGACAGCTCGGCGGCGAAGCGGGCGCGCAGCACGACCAGCGTGCCGACCGACGCGACCCCGCCGGCCAGGGCCGCGGCGGCCAGGGTCACCAGGTCGATCCCGAGCGGGCGGACCAGCACCGCCACGCCCCAGGTCGCGGCCACGGTCAGCACCAGCGCCGGGACGTGCTTGACGTACATCCGCAGCACCGCCCCCATCAGGCCGGGCGAGACGCGTGCGGAGAACTGCAGCATCACCAGGAAGTGGACGACGATCGCCAGCGACGCCCCGGCCGCGACGCCGACCAGGCCCCACAGCAGCCCGCCGGTCACGGTGAGCACGACGACGTAGCCGGCGTAGAGCCACTGCCGCCAGGCCGCCCGGTAGACGGCGCCGGTGGCCCGGGTCAGCGAGGTGCTGATCTTGTACGAGGTGCGCGGCAGCAGGACCAGCGCGAACAGCTGCACCAGCGGCACGACGGCGTCCCACTGCGCCCCGAGCAGCACCCGGACGACCTCGGGGGCGAGCACGCAGAGCAGCACCGCGGCCGGCGCGGTGACCAGCGCGACCAGGCTCGCGCTGCGCACGTAGGCGGCGCGCAGGCGGGGGCCGTCGTCGCGGACCCGGGCCATCGCCGGGAACAGTGCCTTGTCGGCGGCGCCACCGATGATGTTCGCGGGTTCGGAGAGCAGGTTGTAGGCACGGCCGTAGACACCGAGCGGACCGGTGCCCAGGGCGTTGGCGACGACGAGCTTGTCGGCGTTGAGCGCGAACCAGTTGCCGAGCTGGGCGATGGAGAACCCGGCGCCGTAGCCGAGCAGCGGCCGCAGCCGGCCCCAGCTCGCGGTGGGCCCCTCGGGGCGGAACCGCGGCCGGGTCAGCGCGAGGTAGCCCGCGCACTTGGCGACGGCGGCGGCGATCTCGCCGAACGCGAGCGCGGAGGCGCCGAACCCGGCCGCGGCCAGGACGACGCTGACCCCGATCAGCGCGGGGCCCGCCGCGAGCAGGTCGACCGTCGCCATCGAACGGAACCGCAGGTCGCGCTGGAGCAGGCCGAGCGGGGTCGCCGAGGCCCCCGCGAACAGCAGCGCGATCGACAGCAGCGGCAGCAGCGCGGAGTCGGCCGGGAGCCCGACGAGCGGGCTGATCACCGGCGAGCCGAGGGCCAGCACCGCGGCGAACGCCGCCGCGACCAGCACCGAGAACCAGAACGCCGCCGTCACGTCGCGGTCGTCGAGGTCCTCGCGGTGCACCAGGGAGGCGGCGACGCCGAGCTGGGTGACCAGCTGGGTCAGCCCGACGATCAGCAGCGCGGCCGCGGCCGCACCGAACTCCTCCGGGGTGAGCAGCCGGGCCAGCGCGACGGTGGCGCCGATCTGCAGCACCGCCTGTCCGACGGTGCCGGTGAACGCCCACGCGAACCCGCGCGCGGTCCGCGCGGTCAGCGACGACCCGGACGACCCCGACGGACCCGCCGCACCCGGCGGGCCGGGGGCCGGTGCGGGCTCCGGGGGCACGGGCCGCAGCGGCCGGGTCGGGTCCTCGGGCAGGTCGCCACCGGGTCCGGTCACGCGGGTCCTCCGGTCGTCGGGGCGGGTCGGCGCGTCGGGGGACGCGCCGTCAGTGCCGCTTCCCGCGGAGTGCGGGATGCAACCGCCCGACGGTACCGAGGGCGCTGAACCAGGCGAGCTGGGTGGCCCCGCTGTGCGCGGCCTCGCCCCGGCGCGGCTCGGCGAGCAGCCGGGCGCGGCGCATCCCGGAGATCGCCGGGTGGAACACCGAGTTGCCGACACCACGGGTCAGGACCAGGTCGGGCAGCCCCTCCACCGACGCCCGGTAGGCAGGCGGCACGCCACGCAGGCTCCAGCAGTCCGACCACGCCGGCGGCTCGCCCGGGTACTCGAGGACGAACTCCAGGTCGAGGACCTTGAGCCCGGCCCGCTCGTCCCACACGAGGTTGTGCGGGGACAGGTCGAGCACGAAGCGGCCGCGCTCGTGCAGGTCGCGGCAGAACCGCAGCAGCGTCCGCACGACCTCAGGGCGCAGCTGGGCGAGCTCGCCGGGCAGCCGGCGCACGACGTGCCGGCCGGTGTCGCCGTAGAACGGGGTGAGCAGCCAGTTCGGGCCGTGCTCGAGCAGCTCCGGGACCTCGGGAAGGTCGCCGAGGTCGAGGCGGGCCCGCAGCTCGCGGTCGTAGGCCTCGTGCGCCCCGGGCCGGAACACCTTGCACACCGACGGCCCGTGCACCGGGTGGTGGACCAGCGCGACGCGGGCACGGAACCCGGGCGAGGTGCCGCCGAGCATCCGCACGACCGGGAAGGGCATCGCGCACCGGCGGCCGAGGTCCTCGACCGGTCCGGCGATGCGGTGCAGGATCCCCGGGTCGCCGAGCGCGTCGAGCAGGGCGAGGGCGTGCTCCGGCGACGACGACGCCTGCACCGGCAGGTAGTGCTCGCGCGGCGGGACGCGGCGCAGGACACGCTTGTCGGTGTAGTCCAGGACGGCGGCGACCCGGTCGGCGACCGCCCGCACGCCCGACGTCCCGACCGGGGCGACGACGTCGCAGGCCACGATCAGGGCGTACGGCGCACCGGACGGGACCGGGCGCGACGCCGGCGCGGGCAGTGTGCCGCGGACCCGGGCGACCTGCGCGTCGTCCAGGACGACGACGTCGAGGATCTCCAGCCCGCGGGCGACACCGGCGACGGCCTCGTCGAGCAGGGGCGCGGCCGCCGATCGCACGACGAACACGGCCAGGCCGCGCCAGCGGTCGGCCGCGGCAGGTGCGCCGCGCCGTGTCTCCTCGAGGGTCACCGGCTCGTCCCGAAAGGTTGCGCCATGAGCGAATGATAGGGCCCCCTTGAACAAGGGGTTAACTCGACCGGTCCCGTGGTTGTCCCTGGGATGGCGGATTCACCGGTCCGTGTGACGGCATCGGAGGGACCTCGTCCGGCCCAGCCACTTCTGGCACCTGCCGCCTAGGTTCACTCGGGTGAGCAGCGCCGAACTCGCCGACCTGTACCGCGACCTGCACCGTCACCCGGAGCTGTCCTTCGCCGAGACCCGCACCGCGGGCATCGCCGCGGCCCGGTTGCGCGACGCCGGCTACGACGTCGCCGAGGGGGTCGGACGCACCGGTGTCGTCGGGGTCCTCCACAACGGCGACGGCCCGACCGCGCTGCTGCGGGCCGACATGGACGCGCTGCCGGTCGCCGAGGACACCGGCCTGGACTACGCCAGCACCGCCCGCGCCGTCGGCCGCGACGGGGAGGAGACCGCCGTCGCCCACGCCTGCGGGCACGACATGCACGTCACCTGTCTGGTGGGCGCCGCCGCCGAGCTGGCCGCCGCCCGCGACAGCTGGCGGGGCACGCTGCTGGTGGTGTTCCAGCCCGCCGAGGAGTTCGGCGCCGGCGCCGACGCGATGCTCGACGACGGTCTGTTCGCCCGCTTCGGCACCCCCGACGTCGTGCTGGGCCAGCACGTCGCGCCGCTGCCCGCGGGGCTGCTGGCCCTCGCCGCCGGCCCGGCGTTCGCGGGCAGCGACACCGTGCGGGTGACCCTGCACGGCTCGGGCGGGCACGGCTCGCGCCCGGAGACGACGGTCGACCCGGTGCTGCTCGCCGCCGCGACGGTGCTGCGCCTGCACACCGTCGTGCCGCGGGAGGTGGCCGCGACCGAGACCGCCGTGCTCAGCGTCGGCATGCTGCGGGCGGGCGCGAAGGAGAACGTCATCCCCGACTCCGCCGAGCTGGGCCTGACCGTGCGGTCCTACACCCCGGGTGTCCGGGACCGGGTGCTCGCCGGGATCGAGCGCACCGTGCGCGGCGAGGCCGCGGCCTCCGGGGCGCCGAGCGACCCCGAGATCCGGCTGCTGGAGTCCTTCCCGCCGGTCGTCAACGACGCCGACGCCGCCGAGCGCACCCGGGCCGCACTGGCCGCGGTCACCCCGCTCCCGGTCGTCGACCCGGGGCCGGTCACCGGCAGCGAGGACGTGGGCCGGTTCGCCGTCGCCGCCGGGGTGCCGTGCGTGTACTGGCTGCTCGGCGGGGCCGACCCGGCCGCGTTCGAGGGCGCGGGCACCGTCGCGGAGATCCGGGAGCGGACCGCGTCGCTGCCGTCGAACCACTCCCCCCGCTACGCGCCGGTGGTCGAGCCGACGCTGTCGGTCGGCGTCGCGGCGCTGGTCGCGGCGGCGCGGGAGTGGCTGCCGGTCGGCTGACCGGGTCAGAGGGCGGGGGCGCGCAGCGCGTGCACCGCGACCCGCGCGGCGGCCCCGATCGCCGCGTCAGCCCGCGGGACGGCGGCATCGCTGCGCGCGGCGTGGGTGTAGACGGCGACGGCGACCGGGTGCTCCCCGGGGTAGGTCACCACGCCGACGTCGTTGCGCACGGCGCCGACGGTGCCGGTCTTGCCCGCCACCCGCGCGGCCGCGGAGAACCCGGCACGCAGCCGGTGCGGCCAGATCTGGGCGCCGAGCACGCGGCGGGCGAAGGCGGTGGACCCGTCCGAGGCGAGCTCGCCGCGCCAGAGCATCCCGAGCAGCGCGGTGGTGTCCGCCGCCGTGGTGGAGGAGCCGTAGACCGGGCTGAGCGCGCGGGTCTCGACGGGGACGTCGTTGTCGGCGAGCACCCCGAAGGCCGCGGCGACGTCGTCGGTGCCGGTGTCGGCGAGCAGGTCGGCGAACACGTCGTCGGTGCCGCCCCGGATCCGCGTGCCGCCCAGGCCCAGCTCGGCGGGCAGCGCGGCCACCCGATCGCGCCCCACCCGGGTGTGGACGACGTCGGCCGCGGCGTTGTCCGAGGCCGTCACCATCGAGGTGACCAGGTCCCGCCAGCTCATCGTCACCGGGTCGGCCAGCGCGGAGATCCCGGTGATCCCGGGTGTGCGCCGCACCGGGACGACGACGGGCTCGCGCGGGTCGATCGTGCCGGCGTCGACCGCCCGGCAGTACGCGACCAGCACGAACACCTTGTAGACCGAGGCCATCACGACCGGCACGTGCGCGCCGACGCCGACCTCGCGCGCCGTCGGGCGGGTCCCGTCGCCGGTGACCGGGCGGGCGTGCAGCCAGCCGCGCACCCCGGCGTCGCGGAACACCGCGCGGACCTCCGCGGCCGGGGTCACGCGCCCTCCCGCAGCGCGTCGGCGAGCGCCCCGACCAGGCCGTCCGGGACGCCGTCGCGGTGCACCACCCGGACCCGGTAGGGCACCGGTTCCCCCGCCACCGGCCTGCGGACCACACCGTCGCCGGCGAGGCCGGGGTCGGCGGTGAGGAGGAACGCGGCGCCGGTCGCGACCAGCGCCAGCGCCTCCGCCGGGGACGCCGCGTCGGCCGGGCCGGCCGGGCACCCGCGGGCGTCGAGGGTGTCGAGCAGCAGGTCGTGGGCGGCCGGGGCGTGCGCCCGCGGCGCCGTGGCCGGCGCCGTCCCGCGCAGGGTGCGCAGCACCACCGGCCCCGGCCCGGCCGCAGCGGGGTGGCCTGCGGACAGCAGGACCTCGGTCGGCAGCGCGACGACCGGCCCGGCCCGCGCCGACTCCAGCACCGTCGGGTGCGCGACGACGGCGACGTCCACCGTCCCGTCCGACACCGCGTCGACCAGCGCGACGGTGGTCGCCACGGTCGGCGCGACCCGCAGGCCGGTCGCGGCGGCGGCGCGGACCGCCAGCCGGGCGGTGGCGGCCGGGCCGAGGTCGGCGACGACGCCGAGCCGCAGCACCCGGGCCGCCTCCGCGTGCCGGGCGGCGGCGCGGCCGAGCGCCGCGGCGTCCTCGATCAGGGCACGGGCGCGGGGCAGCAGGTCGCGACCGGCCGCCGTCGGGGAGACGCCGCCGGGTCCGCGGTCGAACAGCGGGGTGCCGAGCCGGGCTTCCAGCCGTCGCAGGCCCTGGGACAGCGGCGGCTGCGTCATCCCGAGCCGGGCGGCGGCCCGCCCGAAGTGCCGCTCCTCGGCGACGGCGACGAAGAACGTCAGGTGCCGCAGCAGGTCCACCGGCCTCGCCCCATATCGAACGGCTATCACACGCGAAGCACGATTGTATTCGCGCTATCGGTGCGGATGCGACACGGTGCGACCATGACGATCACCCGCCGCTCCCTGCTCCTGGCCGGTGCCGCACTGGGCGGCGCCGCGCTGACCGGCTGCGCGCCGGCGGCACCGGCCGCACCCGCGGCGCCCGCCCCGGCCGGCCCGGGCGCCGGGAGCGCGCCGATCCCCGCGCTGGCCGACGTCGAACGCGAGTACGCCCGCACGATCGGGGTGCACGTGCTCGACACCGGTACCGGCGCGGCGGCCGGGCACCGCGACGGCGACCGCTTCCTGATGTGCTCGGTGGTCAAGGCGCTGATGGCCGGTTTCGTGCTGCACCGCTCGCTGTCCGAGCCCGGCCTGCTCGACCGCCCGGTCCGCTACGGGCGCGCCGACCTGCTGGAGTACGCGCCCGTCACCACCCGGAACCTGGCGACGGGGATGACGGTGGGCCGGCTGTGCGAGGCCGCCGTCACCGTCTCGGACAACACCGCGCACAACCTGCTGCTGCGCGAGGTCGGATCCCCCGCCGAGCTGACCGCGTGGCTGCGCACGACCGGGGACGGCGTCACCCGCGCCGACCGGTCCGAGACCGCGCTGAACGACCGCGACGGCGAGCGCGACACCTCGACCCCGGCCGCACTGGCCGCCACGCTGCGCACCCTGGTCCTCGGCGACGCCCTGCCGTCCGCGCAGCGCGACCGGCTGACCGGCTGGCTGCGGGCGAGCACCACCGGCGACCGGCAGATCCGCGCGGCGGTCCCGGCCGGCTGGACCGTCGGCGACAAGACCGGCTCCGGGCCGCTCGGGGAGCGCAACGACTCCGGGGTGCTCCACCCGCCGGACGGCGCACCGCTGGTCCTGACGGTTTTCACCGTCCCGGCCGACCCGGCCGACACGGCGCGCGGGGAGGCCGCGGTCGCCGCCGCGGCCCGGGCGGCGATCGCCGCGCTGCGCGGCTGAGCGTGCCGGGTCAGATCCGGGCCAGGACCGCCCGCAGGATCGCGACCTGCCCGATCGGGCTGGGGTGCAGGCCGTCGTCCTCCCAGAAGTCGGGCCGGATCGGCATCCGGGACAGGTCGACCGCGTCCGGGTCGACCTCCCGGACCGTCGCGACGAGCCCGGGGACGTCGGCCGGGTCCCACCACTCGCCGGTGAGCTCGCGGGTGGCGGCCACCCGTCCGGGGTCGACCGGCGGCGGGACGACGAACCGCACCCGGGCGCCGCTCTCGGTCTCCAGCAGCAGGCGCAGCGCCCGCAGGTTCCGGGCCGTCTCGCTGATCGACACCATCCGGATCCCGGTGGTCGCGCCCTCCCGGCGGATGTCGTTGGTGCCCAGCATGACCAGCACCCGGGTCGGCACCCGGGAGACCAGGACCGGGCCCAGTGCGAGTGCCTCGGAGCTGGTCCGCCCGGACAGCGCGAGCACCTCGACCGAGGCCTCCGGTTCGACCATCGGGACCAGCTCGGCGAACAGCCGCGCCCAGCTCAGCCGGTCGGCGGACAGGGAGTCGCCGACGACCACGATCCGCTCGCCCGGACGCAGCGCCATCCGGTGCAGGCCGTCCGCGACCGGCGGCTCGTTCCGCAGCGCCCGCGCCGCGGCGCGGACCCGTCCGGCGAGCCCGGCCCGCACCCCGGCGACGGCCGACGGGTCCAGGCCCGCGGTCGTCGCGAGCAGCCGGTCGATCGACTCCTCCTGCACCCCGAACGCCGCGAACGCCGGCCAGGCGGTCAGGTCGGCGAACCGGATGAGCCGGCCCATCAGGTCCTCGTCCACGTCGCCCCCCTCTCCGGCCCGGTCCAGCGGGTCCGGCGGGGGGATCATCGCCCACCGCGGGTCGGCGGCCACGCACGGCTCCGGCACCGTCGTCGCACCGGGCGGGACCGTGCGACGGACGGCCGCCGCCACCGGGCGACCGCACGGTCGGGTGTCGTCGCCGGCCGGTCACCTCCGTGACCGAAACGGATCACCCGTCCGGCGGGCGTGCAATGTGATTCACGCCACACAGGTGCCGCGCTTGCCGCACCGATCGCCCAGGTGGAGGGCGCAAATGAGGCGCCCCGCACCGCCGGTCAGGCGAGCCTCTGTTGCCTGGCGCGCACCGCACGACCCCGACAACCTGAGCGTCATGACCACGGCCCAGGACATGCCCCAGGTTCAGCAGTGCTCCGCCACCAGCTGCTCCTACAACTCCGACTCCAGCTGCGGCGCGGGGGCGATCACGATCTCCGGTGAGCACGCCCACTGCGGCACCTTCGTCGAGATCTCGTTCCGCGGCGGCAGCGGCAACGGCCTCGTCGGTGCCTGCCACCGTTCGGACTGCCGGTTCAACGAGAAGCTCGAGTGCACGGCGTCGTCGGTGAACATCGGCGCGGGCGCCGACGCCGCCGACTGCCTCACCTACGAGGCCAAGTAGGCCAGCTCCTCCGCCCGGACCTCGCCACGCTCGTCGACGCGCAACGCGCCGTCGGCGACGGCGAGGGCCGCGACGGGGTCGATGTCGTCGACGAGGACGGCGACCCCGTCCGCTGCAACGGCCCGCAGCGCGGACAGCACCGTGCTGCGGTCGTGTGCGTCGAGACCGTCGGTCAGGCGGTCGGCGAGGACCATCGCGGTGGGGCCCCGGCGGGCCGCGTCGACGGTGGCCAGCCGGTCCGCCGCCGACTCGGTCGCGCGGGCCCCCAGCCTGCGGACCACGGCGTCGTGCCCGTCGGCACACCGGCCGCTCGCGTCGTCCAGCCGGTTCATCATGCGGCGACGCTGCACCGACGGCCCGAGCAGCACCGTGATGCTGCCGGTCGGCAGACGCAGAGACATGGAAGCCCTCCCTCACCGGTACTGAGGCGAGGCTAACCGACGATTGCGGTCAGGTGAAGGCCCTGCGGTAGGTCTCACGCAGCTCGCGCTTGAGGATCTTGCCGCTCGGGTTGCGCGGGAGCGCCTCCACGACGTCGACCGAGCGGGGCCGCTTGAAGCCCGCGATCCGCGGCCGGACCCACTCGACGAGGGCGTCCGGATCGATCGTCGCCCCCGGCCGCGGCACGACGACGGCCTTCACCGCCTCGCCCCAGCGCTCGTCGGGGACCCCGATCACCGCGACGTCGGCGACGTCCGGGTGCTCGGACAGCACGCTCTCCACCTCGATCGGATACACGTTCTCCGCGCCGGTCACGATCATGTCCTTGATCCGGTCGGTGAGGAACAGGTAGCCCTCGGCGTCGAGGTAGCCGCCGTCGCCGGTGCGCAGCGTGGCGTCGTCGCCGAGCGCGGCCGCGGTGTCCTCGGGCCGGTTCCAGTAGCCGGCGGTGACCTGGTCGGACCGGATCCGGACCTCCCCCACCTCGCCGGACGGCAGCTCCCGGCCGGTCGCCGGGTCCACGATCGTCAGCCGCACCCACGGGTACGCCCGTCCGGCCGAGCGCATGAGGTGCGCCCGGGGGCCGTCCGGGTCGTGGTCGGCCGGGTCGAGCTGGGTGATCGCACCGGTGGTCTCGGTCGCGCCGTAGACCTGGAACAGCGGCGCCCGGAAGGTGTCGACGACCGCCCGCAGCGCGCCGACGGTGATCGGCGAGGCGCCGTAGGCGATCGACCGCAGCGCGGACCAGTCGCGGTCGGCGGCACCGGGCACCGCGGAGAGCATCTGCAGCACCGCCGGCACGAGGAAGGCGTTCGTGACGCGCTCGTCGGACATCGTGTCGAGCAGCGGCCCGGGGACGATGTCGGCGACGAGCACGCACCGCGCCCCGGCGGCCAGGCAGACCAGGGCGTAGCCGACGCCGCCGATGTGGAACAGCGGCATCGCGACGAGCGCGGTCGAGGTGGGGTCGATCGACCAGTGCCCGGCGGCGAGCAGCAGCGCCGAGAACTGCCGGTGCGCGAGCAGCACGCCCTTGGGCAGCCCCGTGGTGCCGGAGGTGTAGAGCTGCAGCACGGTGTCGTCCGGGGTGGACCCGGCCGGCGACGACGGCGGCAGCACGTCGGCGGCCGCGTCACGCCAGTCCGCGTGGTCCTCCCCCACGACGACGACCCGGCGCCCCTCGAGCGCATCGCGCAGCCCCGCGAAGTCCGGCCCCAGCACGACGAGACCGGCCCGGGCGTCGGCGACGAGCGCCAGCAGATCGGCCTCGGTGAGCCGGGTGTTGAGCGGGACCGACACCGCGCCGATCCGTGGCGCGGCGAAGAGCAGCTCCAGGAACTCCGGCCGGTTCTTCCCGATCCACACGACGCGGTCCCCGGCCCCGAGGCCGAGGTCGCGCAGGGCCGCCGCGGTGCGCCCGGCGCGCTGTTCGAGCTCGCCGTAGGTGGTCGTCGCGCCGTCGGACGACAGCGCGACGAGGTCGGCGCGGTCGGGATCGGCGAGGATGTCGGTCAGGCGGAAATCCTCGGCAGGGCTCTGACCCGGCACGTTCTTCTCCCTCGGTCGTCGGCGACGCAGGTCCGGCGAAATCGTATATGATAGTTGCCGTGTCGACGGCCGACTTCGTGCGTGAGCTCGCCCCGGGCCGCGCCCCGCAGCTGCCCGACCGCATCGCGCTCGTCCTGCGGGACCGCATCCTCTCCGGTGAGCTGCGCCCGGGCACCTTCCTGCGGATGGACCGGATCGCCGCGGACCTGGGCGTCAGCCACACCCCGGTCCGCGAGGCCCTGCAGTCGCTGCGCGCCGAGGACATGGTCCACGCGGTGCCGCGGCGCGGGTTCGTCGTCGCCGAGCTGACCCGGGACGACGTCGCGGACCTGTTCGAGGTGCAGGCCGACCTGACCGGGACGCTGGCCGCGCGCGCGGCGCAGCGGCTGTCCCCCGCCGACCTCGCACCGCTGCGCGAGCTCGCCGACCGGATCGCCGCGCTGTGCGAGCGCACCCCCGAGACCCACGACCCGGCCGAGCTGGACCCGCTCGTGTCCGCCGAGCACCGGCTGCACGCCGAGGTCAACCGGCTGGCCGGCTCGCGCAAGCTCGCCTGGCTGGTGGGGCGCTCGTCGCACTACCTGCCGGCGCACTTCTACACCGGCTCGCCCGAGTGGCGGGCCGGCGCGGTCGACGCCCACGTCGTCCTGCTCGACGCGCTCGGCGCCGCCGACCCCGACGCCGCGCGGGCGGCGATGCGCCGTCACGTGCTCGACGGCCGGGACCTGCTGCTCACCCACCTGGACCGCACGGGAATGTGGTCCGACGACCGAGGAGACCCCTGATGCCCGTCACCCTGACCGAGGATCAGACCGACCTGGCGAAGGCGATCGGCGACTTCTGCCGTCGCGAGATCGGCAGCAAGGAGCGCCGCGACGAGCTGACCGGCGGCGGGCGGCACGCCCACTCCGACGAGATCTACCGCAAGATGGCCGACCTCGGCTGGCTCGGCATCGCCACCCCCGAGGAGTACGGCGGCGCCGGCCAGGGCATGCGTGACCTGCTGGTCTTCCTGGAGGAGTCCGCGTACGGCCAGGCCCCGATCGCCGGGTTCGGCACGACCACCATCACCGCCGCGGCGATCGAGAAGTTCGGCACCGAGGCCCAGAAGCAGGAGCTGCTGGGCGGGATGTGCCGCGGCGACGTGCTGTCGATCTCGATGTCCGAGCCGGAGGCCGGGTCCGACGTCGGCGGACTGAAGTGCAAGGCCACGAAGACGGAGACCGGCTGGCGGATCGACGGCCAGAAGACCTGGTGCTCGAACGCGCACATCGCGTCGCACATCCTGCTGGTCGCCCGCACCTCCACCGAGGGCGGCAAGCACGACGGCCTGACCATGTTCGTCGTGCCCGCCGACGCGGCGGGCCTGTCGATCCACGGCATCGAGACGATGGGCGGCAAGGAGGTCAACGACCTCTACTTCGACGGGTGCGAGCTGCCCGCCGACGCCGTCGTCGGCGTCGAGGGCCAGGGCTGGCGCCAGCTCATGGCCGGGCTGAACCTGGAGCGGATGATCCTGGCCGGGCTCATGCTCGGACTGGCGCGGCGCGCCTTCGACGACACCGTCGCCTACGTCAAGGAGCGCAAGCAGTTCGGCCGCCCCGTCGGGAGCTTCCAGGCGATGCGCCACCGCATCGCCGACAACGCCACCGAGCTGGCGGCCACGCGACTGCTGGTGCACGACACCGCACGGGTGATCGACGAGGCCCCCGCGGGTGCGCTGTTCCCCCGCGAGGCGTCGATGGCCAAGCTCAAGGCCACCGAACTCGCCAAGCACCTGTCCCTGGAGGGGATGCAGATGCTCGGCGGCTACGGCTACGCCACCGAGTACGGCATGGAGCGGCTGCTCCGCCAGAGCGTCGTCTCGACGGTGTACGGCGGGACCAGCGAGATCCAGCGCGACATCATCGGGAAGTCCTACGGGCTGTAGCGGCTCAGGCCGCGGAGTTCCGGGCGAGCTCCGCGGCCCCGCGGTCGTCGCCGGCCTCGGCCTCGGCCTGCCGGTCGGGACGCGGAGCCGGGACGGCCGCCGGGCCGACGTGGGCGCCGGCCCCGGCCCGGACCCGCGCGGCCTCGGCGGCGCGGCGGATGTGCGCCGGGACGAGCGCCGAGCGCGCGGGCAGCAGCATCGGCGGGACCGCGCCACCGTTGCGCCGCACCTCGCGGGACCGCTGCAGGTAGGCCCAGCCGCCGCGGGCGATCCGGCCGCCGCGCTCCAGCAGTCCGCTGTCGGGCATCGCGTCGCCGGCGCCTGCCTCGCGGTCGGAGATGTGGCGCAGCCGGGCGACCGCCGCCGGGAGCCGGCGCAGCGCGACCGACCGGCCCTGCGGCGACAGTGCCACCTTCGCCAGGAAGCTGCCCAACCCGATCGCGTAGCCCTCGAGCTGGGTGTTCAGCGCGGCCTGGTCGGGTCGGTGGTGGTGCCACAGGTAGGCGCCCGGGGCGTAGCCGAGGACGTTGCCGGCCAGGATCATGCGGACCAGGAACTCGCAGTCCTCGCCGCCGTGGGTGGGGGTGCCCGGGCCCATGGCCTCGTCGAAGCCGCCGACGGCGCGGGCGGCCCCAGCCCGCACGGCGAGGTTGGCGCCGATGCCGAACAGGCCGGGTGCGAACGGGAAGATCGGGGAGTCCGCGGGGGGCTCGGCGAGGGTGAACCGGCGCGGGGTGAAGCCCTTGTTCCAGGCCAGGGCGACGTCGGCGGCGCGCTCCTCGGGGCTGCCCAGGCGGGCGGCCAGTACCGGGCCGGAGACGCAGGCGAGCTCGGGGTCCGCGGCGAAGGCGCCGGCGATGCGCGAGGCCCAGGCGGGGTCGACCTCGGTGTCGTCGTCGGTGAAGGCGACGATCTCGGTGCGGGCCTCGGCCAGGCCCCGGTTGCGCCCGATGGACGCACCGCGCCGCGGCTCGCGGACGTAGCGGACGCGGTCGGAACCCGCGGCCCGCACGGCCACCTCGGTCCGCTCGTCGTCCGGGTCGTTGTCCACGACGACGACCGACAGCGCCGGGTGGTCGGAGGCGAGGACCGCGCGCAGGCAGCGGGCCAGCGACTCGGGCCGGTTGCGGGTCGCGACGACCACGGTGACCGGGTCGGCCGCGGACGGCGCGACGGCGACGGTGCCGGCCGCGGGCAGCGCGGCGACGGCGAGCGAGAGCTCCGCGGCGGTCGCGCGCCCGGCGCGCAGCGGCACGGTGACCTGACCCTGCGGGGTGCCACCGACGGTGACCAGCAGCCGGGCGGCGGCGAACCGCCGGTCGACCTCGAGGTCGCGGGCCGGGGCGAGCCGGTCGAGCTCACCCACCCAGGTCGTTACGTCGGGAGTCATGGCCATGGACCCCATCGTGCTCACCGTCGCTGTGACGACGCTGAGATCGGCCTGTGGGACAACGGAGTGTGGGGCGCGCCACCCCGGACGGGATCCGGGCACCGCACCGCAGACTCTCCCCCCGCGTGAGAGTACGGTCGGGCCGTTCGCGCGCTCCCGCCGCCGTGGCCCGCGGCCCCGCCCCTCCCCCGACGTGAAAGCGACCGTCGTATCGTGCCCCGCTCCGCCCTGCCCGACCTCGCCACGCTGCGTGCGCGCTGGACGCCCCGCCTGGTGCGCACCGAGGTGCTCGCCGGACTCGTCGTCGCGCTCGCCCTGATCCCCGAGGCCATCGCGTTCTCGATCATCGCCGGGGTGGACCCCCGGGTCGGCCTGTACGCCTCGTTCACCATGGCCGTGGTCATCGCGGTCTGCGGCGGGCGACCGGCGATGATCTCGGCCGCCACCGGCGCGATCGCGCTGGTCGTGGCCCCGCTGTCGCGGGAGTACGGCGTCGAGTACCTGTTCGCCGCGGTCGTGCTCGGCGGGGTGCTGCAGATCGCGCTGGCCGCCGCGGGCGTCGCGCGGCTGATGCGCTTCCTGCCACGCAGCGTGATGGTCGGCTTCGTCAACGCACTCGCGATCCTGATCTTCACCTCGCAGGTGCCCCAGCTGGTCGGCGTGCCCTGGGCGGTCTACCCGCTGGTCGCCGTCGGCCTGGTGGTCATCGTCGGGCTGCCGCGGCTGACCCGCGTCGTCCCGGCACCGCTGGTCGCCATCGTCGGGCTGACCGTGGTCACGGTGACGGCCGCGGTCGCCGTGCCGACCGTCGGCGACCAGGGCGCGCTGCCGGACACGGTGCCGCTCCCGCACCTTCCCGCGGTGCCGCTGACGTGGGAGACGCTGCGGATCGTCGCGCCGTACGCGCTCGGCGTCGCGCTGGTCGGGCTGATCGAGTCGCTGATGACCGCGCGCCTGGTCGACGACATCACGCAGACCGGCTCGGACAAGACCCGCGAGTCGTGGGGCCAGGGCGTCGCGAACATCGTCACCGGTTTCACCGGCGGCATGGGCGGCTGCGCGATGATCGGCCAGACGATGATCAACGTGAAGGCGTCCGGGGCCAGGACGCGGCTGTCCACGTTCCTGGCGGGGGTGTTCCTGCTGGTCCTCGTGGTCGCACTCGGCGACGTCGTCGCGCTGATCCCGATGGCCGCCCTGGTCGCGGTGATGGTCATGGTGTCGGTCGGGACGTTCGACTGGCACAGCATCCGTCCGGCGACGCTGCGCCGGATGCCGCGCAGCGAGACGGCGGTGATGCTGACGACCGTCGTGGTCACCGTCGGCACCCGCAACCTCGCCTTCGGCGTGGGCGCCGGCGTGCTCGTCGCCTCGGTGCTGTTCGCGAACCGGGTGTCACGGCTGGTCGGGGTGGACCGCACCGTCGACGACGGCGGGGCGGTCGTCTACCGCGTCACCGGCCAGCTGTTCTTCGCCTCCAGCAGCGAGCTGAGCACGGCGTTCGCCCCCGACGGGGACCCCGACGAGGTGACCGTCGACCTGTCCGGCGCGCACGTGTGGGACGCCTCGACCGTCGCCGTCCTCGACGACCTGCGGCGCCGCTACGCGCGGTCCGGCCGCACGCTCGTCGTCACCGGGATGAACGACGACAGCCGCGACCGCCACGAGCGGCTCGCCGGGCACCTGGGCGGCGGGCACTGACCACCGGGACCTAGGCCCGCTCGCGTGCCGCCAGCACCTCGGGGATCCGGTCCTCGATCCAGCCGACGAGGCCGGCGAGGTGGCCGGTCACGCCGTGGCCGAGCTCGGTCAGGCCGTAGCTGACCTGCGGCGGGGTGGTCGCGGCGACCTCGCGGTGCACGAAGCCGTCGCCCTCCAGGGTGCGCAGGGTCTGGGCCAGCATCTTCTCGCTGATCCCGCCGACGGCGCGCCGCAGCACGGAGAAGCGGTGGTCCTCGCGGGACAGGACGACGAGCACGAGGACCGCCCACTTCGACGTCACGTGGTCGAGGACCGACCGCGAGGGGCAGCTGCTGTCGAACGCGTCACCCGAGAACAGGCCCGTGGGCCGTTCCACCTGCGTGCTCACCGTCCACCCACCTACTTACCAGAAGGTACGTACTTACCGAACGTAAGTCTATCCGGCAGTGTCGGCACCGTCCACGACGAGATGGGGAGACAGCGATGATCATCGTGACCGGGGCGAGCGGGAAGCTGGGCGGCGCGGCCGTGCGGGCGCTGCTGGAGACCGTGCCGGCGGAGCAGGTGGGCGTCCTCGCCCGGTCCGCGGAGAAGGTGGCCGACCTGGCCGCGGCCGGGGTCCGGGTGCACGTCGGCGACTACGAGGACCCGGCCTCGCTGAAGGCGGCGTTCACCGGCGCCGACGGGCTGCTGTTCGTGTCCGGCTCCGACGTGACCCCCGGGGTGCGCGAGCGCCAGCACGGCAACGTGGTCCGCGCCGCCGCCGACGCGGGCGTCGGCCACGTCGTCTACACCAGCGCCATCGGCGCGGACCGGCCCGGCGCGCCCGCGTTCCTCGCCGACCACACCTTCACCGAGGAACTGCTGCGCGACTCCGGACTGCCGGCGACGCCGCTGCGCAACACCTTCTACTCGGACATGTTCGTCAACCCGGGCGTGGTCGCCACCGCGCTGGAGGCCGGGGAGACGGTCGCCGCGGACGGCGGCCGGGCGCTCAACACCGCCACGATCGCGGACCTCGCGCGGGCCGCCGCCGTCGTCGTGGCCGGGGGGCCGCAGGAGCACGCCGGGCGCGCCTACGAGCTGCGCGGACCGCTGTGGACCTACGACGAGCTGGCCGCGACGATCGCCGCGGAGTCCGGCCGGCCGGTGTCGCACCGCCGGGTACCGCTCGACCAGGGCCCGGCGCCGGCCTTCATCGGCGAGTTCGTCTCGTCGGGGATGTTCGCCGAGCCGTCGGAGGACCTCGCGACGCTGCTCGGCCGCCCGGCGACCGGGATGCCCGAACTGGTCCGCGCCGCCCTGGCCTGAGCCGGGAACAGAACACCCGGCGCCGCGGTTGTGGTTGACGTATCAACCGAACGGGCCGGAAGGAGGCCGCACCGATGAGGATCGACGCGCTGTCCTGGATGACCGGGACGGAGGCAGGGCCTGCCGACCGGTGGGAGCACGCCGGGTTCCTGTTCGACTCCGGCGACCCCGCGGGGGCCGCGACGGTGCTCGCCGAGCTCGTCGCCGAGCAGCCCGAGGCCGCCGCGGTCCGGCTGCTGCTGGCCCGCGCGTACTACCACTCCGCGCAGCTCGGCCGGGCCGAGACCGAGCTCCGCGAGCTGGTGCGCCGCGAGCCGGCCGACGGGTACGCCCACCTGCTCCTCGGGCGCACCCTGCAGCGCCGTTCGCGCCACGACGAGGCCGCGCCGCACCTGCGGCTGGCCGAGGCGATGGGCGTCAGCGCCGGGTGACTGTGCTCGGCAGCGCCGGTTCCGACCGGCGCTGCCGGGGCACCACCACCGCGCCGGGGACCGGGACACGGTCCGCGAACAGCAGGTAGCCACCGCAGGTGAGGGTGGCGAACAGCCCGAGCTCGACCGCGGCGTGCAGCCCGTCGGAGAGCATCGCGATCATGCCGAGGTGCAGCCCGGTCCCGGCGACGACGGCGACCGGCCGCAGCCGCGAGGACCACAGCCCGAACGCGACGAACAGCTCGGTGAGCACCGCGCCGAACGCCATCGGCACCAGGAACACCGGCGTCAGCATCCCCGCCGGGACCAGCACCGAGTCCCACGTCCAGGACGCCAGCCCGTTGCCGGACAGGAAGTCCGGACGGATCTTCGAGATCGCGGCGTAGAAGTAGACGATCGTGATCTGCGCCCGCAGCACCAGCACCGGCGCCGCCCACACCCGGTCGGCGCCGTGTCCGCGCCGGGACCGGAGCGACCAGGCCGCGTCGCAGTCGGAGAACGACAGCAGCACCGCCGCGGTGAACAGCAGGTAGGTGTGGTTGGAGTAGTAGCCCGCACCCCAGACGAAGCCGGCGGTGCACAGCCCGACCAGCAGGGCCGCCGCCCGCGCGTTCCACCCCACGACGACGGCCAGCGCCGCCAGGCCCATCACCGCGCCGAGCGCGAGCCAGACCGGGGCGGGCAGCACCGGGCCGACCCCGAACAGCGGCCCGGCCCGGGTCCCGAGCAGCGGGCTCGCGCCGAGCTCGACGGCCTTCAGCCCGGCGACGAGCCCGACCAGGATCCGGTACCCGGCCAGCGGGCGGGCGGGGAGCGTGTCGGGGAGCCTCAGCACGGCTGCTCCCACTCCGGGGCGCCGTCCCGGGTCCGTGACACCGAGACGAGGTCCGGGATCGCCGCGCACAGCAGCCCCGGGACCGTGGCTCCGTAGTGGACGGTCCGCTGCGGCCACGGCAGGGCCCCGGTGTCGAGGGCGCGGGACGCGCCGTCAGCGGTCCGTCCGGTGTAGGCGTACTCCGTCGACGACGCGACGAACATGCTCCAGGAGTAGCGACGCGGCGGCTCGGTGGTGGCCAGGCCGACCGCGGGGATCGCGACCTCCAGGGCCACGACGCCCGCGAGCAGCCACCCCGCGGTCCTGCGTGTAAGAAGCGGCACGTCCACTCATCGCCCCGCAACGGTCCGGCGTTAGCCGGTCACTTCCCGTCGAGGGAGTAGATCCGGACCCAGTCCACCTCGTACGTCGCCGGCTGCATGTTGCCGCCGAAGAAGTTGTCGAGCTGGATCGTCAGGTGCCCGCTGGGCATGTCCTGGATGTTCTTGCGGCCGGGCCGGGCACCGCCGGAGAAGGAGAACCACTCCTTGCCGTCGATGAAGCCCTTCACGTGGTCGGGCGTCCACTCGACGGCGACGTTGTGCCACTCGCTCAGCGGTGCGCCGCAGTTCTTCTCCTTGGCGTACTCCTGCTGGACCGCGCCGCGGCCGTGCGGGTAGTGGATGAACGCCTCGGCGCACTGCTCGCCGGGCGCGCCGTTCTCGAGGAAGTCGTACTCGCCGTCCTGGGGCCAGCGGTCCGACTGCGGCCAGATGATCAGCAGCGGGTGGTACTGCCTGCCGTTGTCCGGGCCGGTGGCCTCGGAGCGGACGCGGGCCTCCCAGCGGCCGTACTGCTGATTGAACTTCGACGAGATCCACGCCGAGTCGCCGTTGCGCAGCCCGGTCTGGACCAGCTTGCCGTCCTTCACCGTGGACCGGCTGGCACAGCGGCCGCCGTTGCCCGCGTGACCGGGCCAGCACTCGCCCGCCTGGTTCCACTTCGCCGGGTCGGGCGGTCCGGTGTAGTCGAACTCGTCCGACGCCGGCAGCGGCGCGCCCCAGCCGTAGCGCTCGCCCGCGCTGGTGGCGCCGGGGCGGGGCGTGCTCTGGTCGGCCGGTCGGGCCGAGGGGTCGGCGGGCGCGGCGGGCGCGGCCGCGGGGTCGGTCGGCGTCTCGACGGGGGTGTCCGCGGGGTCGACGGGTTTCTCCTCCGGGTCGGTGGGCTTCTCGGGAGCGGCAGGGTCCGTCCCCGTGCCGGCGGGCTCCGTCCCGGCGTCGGCGGGTGCGGGCGCCGGGTCGGCCGGGGTCTCCCCAGTATCCGCCGGCTTCTCGGCAGGCCCGCCCGGTGTCCCCGCGGGAGCAGCGGGCTCGTCCGCGGGAGCGGCGGGGCCTCCTGCGGGACCGGCGGGCTTCTCCGCGGGAGCGGCCGGTCCGGCCGCGGGACCGCCGGGCTCGTCCACGGGCGGCGCCGGGTCGGCTGCGGGACCGGCGGGCTTCTCGGCGGGGGCGACCGGTGTCGTGGGTCCGTCCGCGGGGCCGGACGGCACGTCGGCGGGCGCGTCGGCAGGCTTCGCGGTGTCCGCAGGCTTCGCGGCATCGGCGGGCTTCGCCGCGCCGGCGGGCTTCGCGACGTCGGCAGGCTTCGCGACGTCGGCAGGCTTCGCGACGTCGGCAGGCTTCGCGACGTCGGCAGGCTTCGCGACGTCGGCAGGCTTCGCCGCGTCGGCAGGCTCCGCGGCGTCGGCGGGCTCGGGCGCGGACGGCGAGACCGGGCCCGCGGAACCGGACGACCCGGTCGCGGCCGGGCGGGCCGGTCCGGCGTCACCGGAGCCCTCGGCCCCGCGGACGGCGTCCGTCCCCGTCTCCGCGGATCGGGCAGCCGTCGCGGCACCGGAGCCCCCGGCGGCCTCCGACGACGACCGCAGAGCGGAGTCGGTCGGGAACGCCGCGGCGCCCGACGGGGTGGTCGCCGGCCCGGCGAGCACGCTCGGTGCCTCCGGGGCCGCGGCCTGCGCGACGGCGCCGGGCACCGTGGGTGCCGCGGCCGCGGACACGGCCGCACCGTCGGCGAGAGCCAGGACCCCTCCGGTGAACATGACAGCACTCACCGTCACCACCGCCGCCGCGCTCATCACCGTACGTCGTGCCAGTCCGCGCCTCATGGCTTCGTTCCCGTCCCCATCCGTGTCCGGCTTGTCCGATATCCACGACGCTAGAAGCACCCTGTGCACACCAGCCACACCCGCCACCCGTCGGTGGGGTGAGGTCACCCCGGAGGAGGTCACCCGAACCGGCGGCCCGCCATAACGGGTGGGATCCGGGTGACGATCGGGACCAGCGGGACGGAGCGACCGGCCCTCGTGTCACCCCGGCGGGCGACGCCCCAGGTCAGGACCGGGACGGGAGGGTCTCCGGCGCCCGCCACCAGACGAGCGCCGCGACCAGCGACAGCACCCCGGTCACGGCGAACGCCGGCCCGTACCCCCAGACCTCGGCGAGCGCACCGGCCACGAGCGGCCCGGCGATGGCACCGAGATCGGCCGCCATCTGGAAGCCCGCCAGCACCGAGCCGCCACGGGCGCGCTCCCCGATGACGTCGGCGACGGCCGCGTTGAGCGGCGGGTTCACCAGTCCGCTGCCGAGCCCCGCGACGAGCGAGAGCACCAGGAACGCCCAGGGGTCGAGCACCCAGCCGAGGACGGCCGTCGACGCGCCCGACACCGCGAGGCCGACGATCAGCGGGGGCCTGCGACCGGAGCGGTCGGCGAGGCGTCCGGCCAGCAGCAGGGTCGCCGCGTTCCCGGCCGCGAACACCGACAACGCGATGCCGCCGAACGCGTCCTCGCGCCCCAGCGCCTCGACCACCACCAGCGGGACCAGCGCGATGCGGACGCCGAACACCGCCCAGCCGTTCGCGAAGTTCCCCACCAGCGACGCCCGGTAGGCACGGTGGCGCACGGCGTCGCGGAACCGGGTGCGCGGCGGGGGCGCCTCGTCGACCGGGCCCTCCGGCCGGCGCAGCAGCGGCCCGCCCACGACGATCACCAGCACCAGCAGCGCCGCGTAGATCAGGAACGGGGCGCGTACGTCGATCGCGGCGAGGGTGCCGCCGAGCAGCGGCCCGGCGATGTTGCCGAGCAGGAACCCGGTCGCCCACAGGCTCGTCGCGCGGCCCCGCAGGTGCGGCGGGGACAGCCGCACGAGCAGCGACACCGCCGAGATCGTGAACATCGTCGATCCGACGCCCGCGACCAGGCGCAGCGCGATCAGCTGCCAGTACGCCGTCGCGAAGGCCAGACCGGCCGTCGTCACGGCGACGACGGCGAGCCCGGCCACGAACACCCGCAGCTCCCCCAACCGGCCGACGACCGTGCCGGAGAGCGGGGCGAACACCAGCCGCGAGAAGGCGAACACGCTGATCACGGCGGCGGCCGCGGTCACCCCGACGTCGAACGAGCGCGCGAACGCCGGCAGCACCGGCGCGACCAGCCCGAACCCGATGGCGATCGCGAACGCCGACCCGACCAGCACGCCGATCTCGCGGGGCAGCGCCGTCGCACCCAGCACCGTGGGGGGCGCGGGCACCGGTGCGCCGGGTACGGCGGGGTCGCGGCCGTCGTGCTCGACCACGTGGCCCTCCGCTCCGCTGTCCCGGCCGACGACCGTACGCCCGCCGGTCCGCGGCGGCCGACGCCGGTGCGGGCACACGACGGTGCCGGGGACGGCGCCGTGGACACTGTCGTCGTGGACGACGATCCGATCGCCCGGCTGGAGCGGCTCGCCGGGCCGGAGGGGACGGCGCTGCTGGACCGGCTCGCCGTCGCCGACCGGGACGGTGACGCCGCGCTCCGGCTGGGGACCGCGCTGCGCCGTGAGCACGACGCCGGGCTGGTCGCCGACGCGATGGCCCAGGCCGGGCTGCGGGACCGGGCCGCCCGCAAGTTCGCGCGGGCCGCGCGGATGTGGTTCACGCGCGACGGGCTGGAGCAGGCGTCGTCGGAGGTGATCGCGCGGCACCGGGCCGCACGCTTCGCCGGGCGCGCGGTCGTCGACCTGTGCTGCGGGATCGGGGGCGACCTGGTCTCGCTGGTCGCGGCGGGCCACGACGTCACCGGCGTCGACCTGGATCCGGTGCACCTGTGGATGGCCGACCGCAACGCGGCCGTGCACGGCGGCTCGGCCCGGACGGTGCGGTGCGACGTGCGCGACGCCGACCTGTCCGGGACCGACGGCGTGTTCGTCGACCCGGCCCGGCGCACCGGCGGCGGCCGGATGCGGACCGGCGAGTCCGAGCCACCGCTGGACTGGTGTCTGGAGCTGGAGCGGCGGGCCGGCGCGGTCGGGATCAAGGCGGCACCGGGGATCGACCACGACACCGTCCCGCCGGACTGGGAGATCGAGTTCCTCGCGCTCGGGCGCGAGCTGAAGGAGGCCTGCGCCTGGTCCCCCGCGCTGGCCGGCGCCCGCACGCGCGCCACCGTCGTCGACGACGACGGCGTGCACGACCTGCACGGTGATCCGGACCCGCCGGACGGGGACACCGGGATCGCGGTCGGCGAACCGGGCGCCTGGCTGCTCGACCCGAACCCGGCCGTCACCCGGGCCGGGCTGGTCTCCGCGCTGGCCCGGGCCACCGGCACCGCCCGGATCGACCCGCGGATCGCCTTCCTCACCGGCGACGACGAGCCCCCGGCCACGCCGTTCGCGCGGCCGCTGCGGGTGCTCGACTCCCGTCCGTGGGACCAGAAGCGGCTGCCCCGGCTGCTGCGCGAGCTCGACGTCGGCGCGGTCGACGTGCGGCGCCGCGGCCTGGCCGGTGACGTCGAGGCGATCGCCCGGAAGCTGCGCGGCCGCGGGTCGCGGCACGCCACCGTGGTGATGACCCGGGTCGACGACCGGCCGTGGGGCCTGGTCTGCGTGGACCCCCGCTAGGTGTACTGACCGGAGACGTCGGTCGAACCGGGCCCGCCGGTCGCCTAACCGCGGCCGGGGAAGTGGATGAACTCCAGCGCGATGCCGTCCGGGTCGCGGAACTCCAGCGTCGCGTAGCCGGTCGGGTCGGTCCGGTCGACGACACCGCCGTGCGGCACCGTGAGGCTGTCCAGCCAGGCGGCCCAGGCGTCGAGGGTCGCGCGGTCGGCGACGCCGAACGCCAGGTGGTCGAGCGCGCCGCGGGGGCCGCCGCCGTCGCCGTCGGCCGGGGCGTGCAGCTCGATCATCACTCCGGTCACGACGTCGAGGAGCAGCGCCGCCTTCTCCGACGAGCCGTCGGCGGCGTCGTGGTGCGGGAAGGTCATCGGCAGCCGTTGCAGCCCGAGGACGCGCTGGTACCAGAGCGCACTGGACTCCACGTCGGTCACGGCCGCCGCCACGTGGTGGAAGCCGGTGACCGCCGGTCGTTCGATGGCCGAGCCCATGGGCGTCCTTCTCGTCGCCGGCCGCCCGCGGGGCGGCCGGTCCTCCCTCTCGTCGCGGAGCAGTACACCACCGGCGGACCTCCCGGGGGCGGACGACGTCCGCCGGAATGATCGACCGTGCGCGCACCGGTACGTCCGGCGCGGTCGGCGCACCGCGTTGCCCGGCCCGGCCGCGCGTGCCACCGTCGTGCCCGTGACGACGATCGCCGAGGTGCCGGAGTCGATGCGGTGCAGCGTGCTGCGTGCCGCCGGCGAGCTGGAGGTGCAGCGGCGACCGGTCCCCCGACCCGGCCCCCGGGAGGTGCTGGTGCGGGTGGCGGCGGTCGGCACCTGCGGCTCCGACGTGCACTACTTCCGGCACGGCCGGATCGGCGACTTCGTGCTGCGCGAGCCGATGGTGCTCGGGCACGAGCCGTCCGGGCGGATCGTCGGCGTCGGGGAGGGCGTCGACGCGGGGCGGATCGGCGAGCGCGTCTCGCTGGAGCCGGGCGTGCCCTGCCGTCGCTGCCGGTACTGCCACACCGGCGCCTACAACCTGTGCCCGGACATGGTGTTCTTCGCGACCCCGCCGGTCGACGGCGCGTTCGCCGAGTACGTGACGATCGCCGACGACTTCGCCCACCCCGTCCCCGAGCACGTCTCCGACGACGCCGCCGCGCTGCTCGAACCGCTGTCGGTCGCGCTGTGGGCGAACCACAGGGCGGGCACCGGGGTCGGGTCGCGGGTGCTCGTCGCCGGGGCGGGGCCGATCGGGCTGCTCGTCGCGCAGGTGGCGGCGGTGCAGGGCGCCGCCGAGGTCGTCGTCAGCGACCCGGACCCGGCGCGCGCCGCGCTGGCCCGCGACTTCGGCGCGACCGACGTCGTCGCGCCGGGCGCCGATGTGTCCGGTGTGGACGTCTTCGTCGACTGCTCCGGGGTGCCGGCCGCGGTGCTGGGCGGGCTGCCCGCGGTCCGGCCGGGAGGCGCCGCGGTGCTGGTCGGGATGGGTGCCGACGAGATGACGCTGCCGGTGTCGATGCTGCAGTCGCGCGAGATCACCCTGACCGGCACCTTCCGGTACGCCAACACCTGGCCGACGGCGGTGCGCCTGGCCGCGACGGGCGCGGTGGACCTGGACCGGCTGGTGACCGGGCACGTCGACCTCGACCACGTCGGCGACGCCCTGTCCCCCGACGCGTCGCAGGTCAAGGTGGTCGTCCGGCCGTGAGGACGGTCGCGGACCGGGACTGGACCGACACGGTCGCCCGGCTCGTGCACGCCGCCCCCGCCGGGCCCGCCGGGAACCGGCTGGTCACCGTGGACGGGTTCTCCGGGGCCGGGAAGTCCACCCGTGCCCGCGCGCTCGCCGACCGGCTCGGGGCCCCGCTGCTCGAGATCGAGGACCTCTGCCCCGGCTGGGACGGACTGCCCCGGGTCCCGGCGCTGGCCCGGCGCGGGATCGGTGACCCGCTGGCGGCCGGTACGACCCTGCGCTGGACGTCGTGGGACTGGGTGCGCGAGCGGCCGGGACCGGAACGCACGCTGGCGCCGGCGGCCGTCGTCGTGCTGGAGGGGTGCGGGAGCGGCGCGGCCGAGCTGGCGCCGGTGACCTCGCTGGCGATCTGGGTGGAGGCGTCGGCGGACGAGCGGGAGCGGCGGCTGCACGGGCGGGCGGACTGGCCGGGCTACGCCCCGTACCGCGACGGCTGGCGGCGCGCCGAACAGGAGCTGGCCCGCTCCGGTGGTGCACCGGAACGGGCCGATCTCGTGCTGGACGGCTGAGGGCCCGGCACCACCCCCCACGAGGGTGCCGGGCCCCGCCGGGTCCTCCGTCAGGGAGTCGCGCGGCGCAGCACCAGGTACCCGGCCCCCGCCGCGACCGCGGCGAGGATCAGCGGGTAGCCGGCGAGCAGCACCGACGTCGGCGTCTCGGCGAAGAACCGGCCGAACGCCCCCCAGGCGTCCTGCCAGGTCAGGACCATCACCCCGGCCGCGGCGAGCACCACGGGCACCAGGACCACGCACCAGATCCCGAGCTGCCCCCAACGCCGGAACACCGCGCCGAGGAGCACGAACACCAGCGAGAGCGTCAGCAGCGGGACCCAGTACGCGAGCACCTGGGTGGCCGGGTTCGACTGGCCCATGAAGCCCATCTCGAAGAACTGGACCCGCAGGCCCCAGCCGTCGGTGGCCCGTTCGACGGCCAGCAGCACGCTGAGCCCGATCGCGCCGACCAGGGTCTCGGCGGCCACCAGCAGGACGGTGCCGAGGTAGAAGTGCCGTCGCGTGATGCCCAGGCTCAGCGCGAACGGCATCACCTGGGTCATCAGCGCGAGGTAGGTGCTGCCGAGGATGAAGAAGAACGACGTCAGCGCGCCGGTGTACCCGGTCTCCACATCTCCGCCGTTGCTCCTCACGACCCACCAGATGGTCTGGTGCAGCACGAAGACGACGGCCAGGATCAGCCAGGCCATCCCGAACCGGCGGCCCCAGTTGACCGTGCCCATCCGGATCGCGGCGCGCACCCGGGCGGGCGCGGCGTCGACCGGGCTGCGGTCGGCGGTGACGGCGGTCATGACAGGACCTCCTGGGCGACGCCGGCGCCCGGCGCCGCGTTCATCTGGGTCGTACGGACGACGAGCTGCTGCAGCGACACCGGCTCGAACTGCAGGTGCGGCTCGGAGGTGCGGGCCGGCGCGACCCCGGCGAGGGTGACGCGCAGGAAGCCGCCGAGGCGCTCCCGGTGCAGCTCCGTGTGGCCGCGGGCGAACCGCTCGACCGACTCGGCGGGCCCGGAGACGGTGACGGCCCGGCCGCGCAACGCCTCGGCCTCCTCGTCGATGAGCACGCGGCCCCGGTCGATCAGGACGACGTGCTCGATCAGGTCGGAGACCTCGTCGATCAGGTGCGTCGAGAGCACGACGGTGCGCGGGTGCTCGGCGAAGTCGGCGAGCAGGTGGTCGTAGAACATCTGCCGGGCGACGGCGTCGAGGCCCAGGTAGGGCTCGTCGAAGAAGGTCAGCGGGGCCCGCGAGGCCAGCCCGATGACCACCCCGACCGCGGACTGCTGACCGCGGGAGAGCTTCTTGCAGCTCCGGGACGCCGGCAGCGAGAACTCCCCGACGAGCCGGTCGGCGAAGGCCTGGTCCCACTGCGGGTACACGCTCGCGGCGGCCCGGAGCGCGTGGTGGACCCGGTACTCGTCCGGGTACTTCAGGGACTCGCGGATGAAGCAGGTGCGGGCGAGCACCCGGGCGTTCTCGTAGGGCTGCTCGCCGAAGATCTCGGCGCGCCCGGAGGTCGTGAAGTTCTGCGCGGTGAGGATCTGCATCGCGGTGGTCTTGCCGGCGCCGTTGCGGCCGAGCAGCCCGTGGATGCGGTTCTCCTCCAGCGCGAACGTCACGTCGTCGAGCGCGGTCACGTCGCCGTAGCGCTTCGTGACGCCGTGCATGGCGATCACGTCGGTGCTCATCGGTCGTCCCCCCAGACGTCGATCATCTTCTTGAGCTGCTCGGGGTCGATACCGAGCTTGCGGGCCTCGGTGACCAGCGGAGCGATGTACTGCCGGGCGAAGTCCTCGCGGCGGCTGTCCAGCAGCCGGGACCGTGCCCCCTCGGCGACGAACATGCCGATCCCCCGTCTCTTGTAGAGCACGCCCTGCGTGACCAGCTGGTTGAGGCCCTTCGCCGCGGTGGCCGGGTTGATCCGGTGGAAGGCGGCGAGCTCGTTGCTGGACGGCACCTGGGTCTCCTCCGGATAGGTCCCGTCCACCACCGCGGACGCGATGTCCTCCGCGATCTGCGCGAACAGCGGGCGTCCGTCGTCGATCACGGCGACCTCCCGGTGCCGTAGTGCAGTGGTTCATTAGTCATGTAATGAACCATAGCGGCGAGGAACCGATCCGTCCAGCGGACTACTATTTTCGGTCCGGGTTATATAAACTCCGAGTTGTGGAAGCGTTCGACGTGCTGGGCGACCCCGTCCGGCGGCGCATCCTCGAGCTCCTCGCCGGGGGCGAGCGGACGGCAGGGCGGGTGACCGAGGTCGTCCGCGCCGAGTTCGGGATATCGCAGCCGGCCGTCTCCCGGCACCTGCGCGTGTTGCGGGACAACGGGTTCGCCACCGTCCGGGCGGAGGGGACCCGGCGGCTCTACGCGGTCGACCCGTCCGGGCCTGCCGCGGCCGAGCAGTGGCTGGCCGGGCTGCGCGGCTTCTGGGTGCAGCGGCTCGACGCGCTCGACACCGAACTGGCCCGTGGATCGAGGAGGAACCCGTGACCGATACCGGAAGCCGTGCCGGGGAGGTGGTCCGCGGCGCCGACGGGCGTGCCGTGCTGCGGTTCCGCCGCGTCCACGACGAACCCGTCGCCGACGTCTGGTCGGCGGTCACCGACCCGGACCGCTGCGCGCGGTGGTTCGGGCGGTGGAGCGGCGACGGGCGTCCCGGCGGCACCGTCGAGCTCGTCCTGACCAGCGACGAGGACGGCGGCGGCGCCCCGTCCACCGTGCTCGTCCGGGACTGCGAGCCCCCGCACCGGCTGGTCGTCGACATCCGGGAGGGCGGCGAGCCGTGGGAGCTGTCGGTGACGCTCACCCCGGACGGCGGGGGCACCGTGCTCGTGTTCGAGCAGGTGCTGCCCGACGGGTTCTCCCCGGCCGACGCCGGCCCGGGCTGGCACTGGTACCTCGACCGGCTCGCCGCAGTCCTGGCCGGGGCGCCGATGCCGGACTGGGAGGCGACCCTCGCGGCGACGGCACCGTACTACCGGGGCTGAATTCGGTGCGGGCCGAAACGTCGGGCGCCTAGCGTCGTCGCCGTGACGGGAACAGGGGTGCGGGTCGCCGCGGCGGCCGGGGTGACCGTGCTGGCGTGGGCGTCGGCGTTCGTGGCGATCCGGGCCGTGGGGCCGGCGTTCGGCGCCGGTGCGCTCGCGCTCGGACGACTGGCGGTCGGCGGGGCCGCGCTCACACTCGCGGTGCTGGCATCGCGGTCCTGGGTGCGGCCGACCGCGCGGGAGTGGCTGCTGATGGCGCTGTGCGGGGTGAGCTGGTTCGCGGTGTACAACGTCGCGCTGAACGCGGCCGAGGAACGCCTCGACGCCGGGACCGCGGCGATGCTGGTGAACGTCGGACCGATCCTCATCGCGCTCTCCGCCGGCGTCGTGCTGCGGGAGGGCTTCCCGCGCCCGCTGCTGGCGGGCGCCGGGATCGGGTTCGCGGGGGCCGTGCTGATCGGGTTCGCCACCTCGGGCGACGGCCCGGCCGGCGCCGGGGGCCCGGTGGGCGCGCTGCTGTGCCTGCTGGCCGCCGCGACCTGGACGATCGGGGTGCTCGCCCAGAAACCCGTGCTCCGGCGCCTGCCCGCGGTGCAGGTCACCCAGGTCGCCTGTCTGGTCGGGGCGGTCGCCACGCTGCCGTGGGCCGGCGACCTGGTCGACGCTCTCGGCACGGCGTCCGGGCCGGAGATCGCCGGGATGGTCTACCTCGGGCTCGTCCCGACGGCGCTCGCGTTCGGGACCTGGGCGTACGCGCTGTCGCGGATCGACGCGGGGCAGCTCGGCGTCACCACCTACCTCGTCCCGACCCTGGTGGTGCTCATGGCGTGGCCGGTACTCGGGGAGCTGCCGCCGCCGCTGGCGCTGCTCGGCGGGGTGCTCGCACTGACGGGGGTGGCGCTGTCCCGCTACCGGGGGCGGCCGGCGCGGGAGAGCCGGATCGCGGCGGGCGGGGTGCCGGGGTCCGGCCGGGACCGGAGCCCGCGGTGACCGGCGGTCCCGGCACGGACGGCGGCCGCGGCTCGGGGGGCCCGATCGACCCGGCCGCCCTCGCCGCCCGGGCCGCACTGCTCGCCGACCGGACCCGGGCCGCGTTCTGCCTCGCGCTGATCGACGGTCGCGCCTGGACCGCGGGTGAGCTGGCCCGGCACGCCGGCGTCGCCCCGTCGACGGCGTCGGCCCACCTGGACCGGCTGGTCGACGCGGGACTGCTCGTCGCCGAGCGGCAGGGCCGGCACCGCTACCTGCGGCTCGGCGGACCGGACGTCGCACGCACGATCGAGACGCTCGCCGCGGGCACCGCGCCCGCCCCGCCGGCCCCGACGCTGCGTGCCTCGCGCGCCGCGGCCAGGCTCGCCTCCGCCCGGACCTGCTACGACCACCTCGCGGGCGCCCTGGGTGTCGCGCTCTTCGACGGGCTCGTCGCCGACGACCTGCTCGCGACCGGGGACGGCCTCGCCCTCACCCCCGCCGGCCGGCTGTGGTTCGCCGGGCTCGCCGGGCCGGACGCGCTCGCCCGCCGCGGCCGCCCGGTGGTGCGGGCGTGCCTGGACTGGACCGAGCGCCGCCACCACCTCGCGGGCACGGCGGGCGCGGTGCTGTGCCGGGCCCTGTTCGACCGCGGCTGGGTCGAGCGCGGCCGGGACCGGCGGTCCGTGCGCCTCACGGCGTCCGGTCGGACCGCGCTGCCGGCGCTGGTCGGGGTGGCGCTGCCGGACTGACGGTCGCCGGGACCCACCCGGGGCGAGGGCCACGAACGAGATCACCGCTCTTGGATCAGCACAGCGCTCGGGGAACAGACCGATGCTCTACCGTGGCCGGGTGAACGCCTCCCGCACCGCCCGCGAGCGGGCCCGCGCCGAGCTCGTCGCCGAGATCACCGCGGCGGCCCGGCGGCAGCTGGCCGAGACCGGCGCGGCCGCGCTGTCCATGCGCGCGGTGTCCCGCGAGATCGGGATGGTGTCCTCGGCGCTGCACCGCTACTTCCCCACCCGCGACGACCTGCTCACCGCCCTGATCGTGCAGAGCTACGACGGGCTCGCCGACGCCCTCGCCGCGGCCGACCCCGGCACCGGCCCGGCGGAGCACTGGCGGGGCATCGCGCGGGCCCTGCGCGGCTGGGCGCTGGCCCATCCGCACGAGTACGCACTGATCTACGGCTCCCCCGTACCCGGCTACCGCGCGCCGACCGACACCGTCCCCGTCGCGGCCCGGGTCCTGGAGCCGCTGGCCCGTGCCCTGGCCGCCGCGCACGCCGCGGGCACGCTCGCCGAGGCACCCGAACCGGACCCCGCACTCGCCGCCGACGCCGACCGCGTCCGCGCCGCGCTGGACCTGCCGGACCTGTCCGACGGGGCCGTGCTCGCCGCCCTCACCGCCTGGACCGGGCTGTTCGGGCACCTGTCCTTCGAGCTGTTCGGCCAGTTCGAGAACGCCGTCGACGCCCGCGACGCCCTGTTCGCGGGCACCGTCGAACGCCTCGGCCGGGTCGCGGGCCTGATCTGAGGACGGACCCGGGGCGGTGCCGGGCGGAGCAGCAGGTCAGCGGCGCAGACGGCCGACCCGCCGGCCGAGACGTGCGCCCAGCTCGCGCAGCCCGCCGCCCTGCTCGACCCGGACCACCAGCGCCGTCGCCGCCACCGCCACCAGCAGCGCGACGACCAGGTCGCCGAACGGGCCCACCCCGAGCCGCCCGCTCCCCAGGGCCGCGGCCGCGGTCCCGACCGGCGGCAGCCACGACTGCGTCCCGGTCACCACGAGCACGACCAGCGCACCGATCAGCGCGACGCCCTCGTTGCGGACCACCGGCCGGGAGAACACCGACCCCACCGCGGCGCCGGTGATCCCGCAGGCCAGGTGCGCGAGCAGCCCGTCGAGCAGGCTCCCGGTCGTCGCCGTGCCCCAGGCCGCGACCACGCCCCACACCACGGCGAGCAGCCCGAGCACCGCCACGCCCGCCGTGGCGGCGATCAGCACGCCGGCCGCGACCGGCCAGGGGCCGCCCGCGGCGGACAGGGTGACGGTGCGGGCGTCGTCGTCCTCGGACTCGGCCAGCGCGTGCGCCAGCCAGGCCCCGACCGGGTAGAGCAGCAGCGCGCTGGCCGCCCACGGCGCGGGCAACGGGCCGGGCGCGCCGCCGAACAGCACGGCGAGGGCGCCGGCGTAGAGCACCAGCGGGGCGACGAAGCGTTCGGTGCGGCCGACGTCCTCGCCCAACAGCATCGCCACGGCGAACGCCGAGCGCACCCGCCGCCTCACCGGCCGCCCTCCGGAGGACCCGGGCGGACCGGCCGCACCGAACGGACCGCGCAGCCCGCGGCGAGCGCGGCCGCCAACCAGGCGTCGCTCTCGGGGGCGGGGACCCGCACGGTGAACCGGCCCGGCGCCGCACCCTCGACGCGGGCGGGCGGCAGCACCCGTTCCAGCAGCGGGCGGGGGTCTCCCGCACAGGCCATGTCCAGGCGCATCATCGCCCCGGGCGGCGGCGCGGTCGGCAACGGCACGGAGTCCGGGTCGGAGGCGGTCGCGATCCGGCCCTCGCGCAGCCGGTGCAGGCGGGCGCCGGGCAGACCGGCCGCGGTACCGGTGTGGTCGGTCAGCAGGGTCGGGGCGGCGCGGGCGGTGAGCAGCCGGGTCAGGGCGTCCGCGGCGTCGTCGTCGAGACCGTTCCAGGGTTCGTCGAGCACGAGCACGCCGGGCTCGCAGGCCAGCGCCTGCACCAGCCCGACCTTGCGGGCGTTGCCGGTCGACAGGTCGGCCATCGGCTCGTCGTCGTCGCCGTCGTACCCGAGCTCGGTCAGCAGCACCTCGGCGCGGTCGGCGGCGTCGTCGACGTCGACGCCGCGCACCCGGGCGATGTGGTCGAGCCAGCGTCGCGGGGTCAGCTTGCGGGCGGCCGGGAACCGGTCGGGCAGGTAGCCGACGACCTCGGGGACGTCCTCGACCTCGCCCGCGGTCGGGGCGAGTGCACCGGCGGCGATCCGCAGCAGCGTGGACTTGCCCGCCCCGTTGCCTCCCCGCACGACGGTCGGCATGGCAGGGTCGACGTCGAGGTCGGCACCGCGCAGGGCGACCGCCCCCGACGGGTGGGTGTGGTGGATCCCGACCAGGCGCACCCGACCACCTCCACCGCTCGTCGCCGCCCGTGCGTGACGATCAGGTTCGCACAGCGGCGCGGGCCCGAGGCCCGGCGGTGGCCCGGCGGTACGGCCCGTGGCGGGACCGGTACGCAGGGCTGTCGTGATCACCCGTCCGGCGCAGCCGGACGTCGGCTCGGCGCGTTCAGCCGGTCCCGGTCGACACCCCGGCGTCGCGGTGGCGACGCTGCCGGAGTTTCCGCACGACCAGCCACACGATCGCCGCCGCGCCGAGCACGGCGACGACCTTGCTGATCGGCGACACGTAGACCTCGATGACCTCCCAGCGCTCGCCGAGCACGTATCCGAGGGAGACGAACAGCGCGTTCCAGACACCGCTGCCGAGCGCGGACAGCGCGGTGAACCGCAGCAGCGGCATCCGGGCGATCCCGGCCGGGATCGAGATCAGGCTGCGCACGATCGGGATGCAGCGCCCCCCGAGGACGAACCAGTTCCCCCACCGCTCGAACAGCGCGAGCCCCTTCTCCAGGTCCTTCTGGCTGGAGACGACGAACCAGCGACGCCCGCAGAGCCGGTGCACCCGCTCGAACCCGAGCCAGTGGCCCAGCGCGTAGAGGACCAGCGCCCCGGCGACGGCTCCCATCGTGGCCGCCGCCCAGACCGCGACCGGGTCCATCGCGCCGGTCGAGGCGCGGAAGCCACCCAGCGGGAGGATCACCTCCGACGGGATCGGCGGGACCACGTTCTCCAGGAAGATCAGCAACCCGATGCCGGCGGCGCCGAGCCGGTCCACGATGTCGAACACCCACTGCGTCACGCACACCATGGTGCCCGAGGATCAGGTCATCCGGTTGGTCCGGTTCGACCGGTCAGGGCAGGCGGAACTGGATCCGCTCGATCGACGAGCAGAGCGGGGCGAACAACTCGCGACGGATCCGGTTGTGCTCGTCGTCGGCGTCGTAGACGCGGTAGGACTCCTCATCGGGCAGGTCGAGGGTGAGCACGAAGTGCGCGTTGCCCTCGCGCAGCCCCAGGTCCAGGCCGGCCTTCAGGTCGAGGTCGAGGCCCTCGACGCGCAGGTCGCGCAGCGCCTGGAGGCCCTTCTCGATCCCGGCCGGGTCCACGCCGTCCTTCAGCCGGCCGACCACCACGTTGCGGATCATGTACCGGGCTCCTTCCGTCGTCGTCGGGTACCGCCCCCGGAGATCGACCCTAGACTCGGCCGATGGCAGTGAACCCGTCCGGCGCGGACATGAAGGCCTTCCTCGCCGAGGACCCCGACCAGCCGGTCGTGATGCTGAACCTGCTGCGCTTCGCCGAGGGCGGCGAGGCCCGCTACGACGACTACGTCACCCACTTCCGGGCCACCGCCGCCCGGTTCGGCGCCGAGGTCGTCTACTTCGGGCGCGGGCTGGCACCGGTCGTCGCCGAGCCGGGCCAGGAGTGGGACGCGGTGCTCCTGGTGTCCTATCCGAGCCGGCGGGCCTTCTCCGAGATGGTCCGCGACCCCGGCTACCAGGAGGGGACCCACATCCGGACCGAGGCACTGGTCGAGGCGACGCTGCAGCCCACCGTGCCCCGCTGAGCGGGCCCGGAACGCACCGACCCCCGCCGGCGGAGGTGCCGGCGGGGGTCGGTGTCGGGCGGGATCAGGCGGCCGCAGTGGCCGACTCCCCCTTCGCCGCGCGGTCACGCAGCGACTGCGGGACCTCGAAGCGCTCGCCGTACTTCGCCTTCAGCTCGTCGGCGCGGGCCACGAAGCCGGCCGGGCCGCCGGGGTAGCCCTCGATGTACTGCAGCACGCCGCCGGTCCAGGCCGGGAAGCCGATGCCGAAGATCGAGCCGATGTTGGCGTCGGCGACGGTGGTCAGCACGCCCTCGTCGACGCACTTCACGGTCTCGATCGACTCGATGATGAGCATCCGCTCGGACAGCTCGTGCAGGTCGACGTCGTGGTTCGTCGCGCCGAAGTGCTCGCGCAGACCGGGCCAGAGGCCGGTGCGCTTGCCCTCGGAGTACTCGTAGAACCCGGCGCCGGTGCTCTTGCCCTTGCGGTCGAACTCGTCGACCAGCCGGTCGATCACCGGGTCGGACGGGTGCGGGGTCCAGGTGCCGCCGGCGGCCTCGACGCCCTTCTTCGTCTCCTCGCGGATCTTGCGCGGCAGCGTGAGGGTCAGCTCGTCCATCAGCTGCAGCACCGGGGCCGGGTACCCGGCCTGCGACGACGCCTGCTCGATCGTCTGCGGGTCGATGCCCTCGGCGATCATCGCGACGCCCTCGTTGATGAAGGTGCCGATCACGCGGCTGGTGAAGAAGCCGCGGGAGTCGTTGACGACGATCGGGGTCTTCCTGATCCCCAGCGTCAGGTCGAACGCCTTGGCCAGGGCCTCGTCGTTCGTGCGCTCACCCTTGATGATCTCGACCAGCGGCATCTTGTCGACCGGCGAGAAGAAGTGCAGACCGATGAAGTCGTCCGGGCGGTCGACGCCCTTGGCCAGCTCGGTGATGGGCAGCGTCGAGGTGTTCGAGCACAGCAGCGCGTCGGAGTTGATGTACTTCGCGGCCTCGCGGAACACCTCCTGCTTCAGCTCGACGGACTCGAAGACGGCCTCGATGACGACGTCGCAGCCGGCGAGGTCGGCGTAGTCGTCGGTCGGCAGGATGCGGCCGAGCAGCGCGTCGCCCTTCTCCTGCGTGGTCTTCCCGCGCTTGACGCCCTTCTCGACGAGACCCTGCGAGTAGGCCTTGCCCTTCTCGGCGGCCTCCTTCGAGACGTCCTTGAGCACGACGTCCCAGCCGGCGAGAGAGCAGACGTAGGCGATGCCCGCGCCCATCATCCCGGCGCCGAGCACGGCGACCTTGGTCGGCTGCCACTTGGCGGGGCCGTCCGGGCGGGACTTGCCGCCGTTGATGGCGTTGAGGTCGAAGAAGAACGCCTTGGTCATGTTCTTCGAGACCTGGCCGGTCACGAGCTCCGCGAAGTAGCGGCCCTCGATCTTCTGCGCGGTCTCGAAGTCGACCTGGCTGCCCTCGACGGCAGCCGCGAGGATGTTGCGCGGGGCCGGCATCGGCGCACCCTTGAGCTGCTTGCGCAGGTTCGCCGGGAACGCCGGGAGGATCGAGGCCAGCGAGGGGCTCGACGGCGTGCCGCCGGGGATCCGGTACTTCGGCTGGTCCCAGGGCTGGGTGGTGTGCTCGGGGTTGGCGAGCACCCACGCGCGGGCCTTGTCGAAGGCCTCCTCGCGGGTGGCCGCGAGCTCGTCGATCAGGCCCAGCTCCAGCGCCTTGGCCGGCTTGTGCCGCTGGCCCTGCGCGAGGACGTTCATGAAGCCGTTCGCGATGCCCAGCATGCGGGTGACGCGGGTGACGCCGCCGCCACCGGGCAGCAGGCCCAGGCTCACCTCGGGCAGGCCGTAGACGACGCCCTTCGCGTCGACGCCGACCCGGTGGTGGGTCGCCAGCGCGATCTCCAGGCCACCGCCCAGGGCGGTGCCGACGAGCGCGGACGCGACCGGGCGGCCGAAGGTCTCCAGCTTGCGCAGCTGGGCCTTGACCTCGGTCACCAGCTCGAAGATCTTCTCGGCGTCGTCGGGACCGGCCGCGCTGAGCTGCTCGAGGTTCCCGCCGGCGAAGAAGGTCTTCTTGGCCGAGGTGACGACGACACCGACGATGTCGTCCTTGTGCTTCTCCAGGTCGTCGACGACCTCCCGCATGGCCTCGCGGTAGGCGTCGTTCATGGTGTTGGCGCTGCTGGCCGGGTCGTCGAGGGTGACGACGGCGACGCCGTCGGCGTCGGACTCCCAGCGGACGGCCTTCTGCTCAGTCACTGATCCAGTCCCTTTCAGACGCGCTCGACGATGGTGGCGATGCCCATGCCGCCGCCCACGCACAGCGTGGCCAGGCCGCGGCGCAGGTCACGGCGCTCCAGCTCGTCGACGAGGGTGCCGAGGATCATCGCGCCGGTGGCCCCCAGCGGGTGGCCCATCGCGATGGCCCCACCGTTGACGTTGGTGATCTCGTGGGAGATGTCCATGTCGCGCATGAAGCGCAGGGCCACGGCCGCGAACGCCTCGTTGATCTCGAAGAGGTCGATGTCGCCGACCGACAGCCCGGCCTTGGCCAGCGCCTTGCGCGCGGCGGGCGCCGGACCGGTCAGCATGATCGTCGGGTCGGCGCCGGACAGCGCGGTGGCGACGATGCGCGCACGCGGGGTCAGGCCGTTGGCCTTCCCGGCGGCCTCGGTGCCGATGAGGGTGAGCGCCGCACCGTCGACGATGCCGGAGCTGTTGCCCGCGTGGTGGACGTGGTCGATCTTCTCGACCCAGTGGTACTTCTGCAGCGCCACCGCGTCGAACCCGCCGTCGCGGCCCATCATCTCGAAGGACGGCTTGAGCCCGCCCAGCGCCTCGACGGTCGCGCCGGCGCGGATGTGCTCGTCGCGGTCGAGGATGGTCAGGCCGTTGCGGTCCTTGACCGGGATGACCGAGTTCGCGAAGCGACCGTCGGCCCACGCCTTGGCGGCCCGGGTCTGCGACTCGACGGCGAAGGTGTCGACGTCGGTGCGGGACCAGCCCTCGACGGTCGCGATGAGGTCGGCGCCGATGCCCTGCGGCACGAAGCCGGTGGCGTAGGCGGTGTCGGGGTCCATCGCCCAGGCGCCGCCGTCGGAGCCCATCGGCACCCGGCTCATGCCCTCGACGCCACCGGCGAGGACGAGCTCCTCCATACCGGAGCGGACCTTCTGCGCGGCGGTGTTCACGGCCTCCAGGCCGGAGGCGCAGAAGCGGTTGAGCTGCACACCGGCGACGGTGTCGGGCAGCCCGGACGCGATCGCGGCGGTCTTGGCGATGTCGCCGCCCTGGTCGCCGATCGGCGAGACGACGCCGAGCACGAGGTCGTCGATCGTGTTGGTGTCCAGGTCCGGGTGACGCTCGCGGACCGCGTCGATCAGCCCGGTCACCAGCGAGATCGGCTTGACCTCGTGCAGCGAACCGGAGGCCTTGCCCCGTCCGCGCGGTGTACGGATCGCGTCGTAGATGTAGGCCTCGGGAATCTCGCTCATCCGAACCTCTCGTGGGGTGGTCGGCACGGGGGCGGTACAGGCGGCACTGCCCCTACTTACTGGTAGCTTTTGTTACAGCAGCACTGTCACATGGGTCAAGACGGACCGGCGTGCATGTGACACGGATGATGTCACACCAGCACTGTCATATCGAGCGGCCGACCCGTAACCTGCTCGCCATGTCCGCCGCCATCGACGGCTCCGCGCTGAGCCCGACCCCCGACGACGGGGATCTCCTCACCGTCGACCAGCTCGCCGAGCGGACCGGGATGTCGGTGCGCACCATCCGCTTCTACGCGAGCAAGGGACTCATCCCCGCGCCCCGGCTGCGCGGCCGCACGGGCCTCTACGACGCCGCGCACCGCGCCCGGCTGGAGCTGATCGGCGAGCTCACCGGGCTGGGCTTCACCCTCGCCGCGATCGAACGGCAGCTGGAACGGGTACCGCTGGAGACCGCGCCGGAGGAGCTGGCCCTGCAGCGCGCGCTGCTCACGCCCTGGCTGCCCGAGGTCGACGAGGAGCTGGACCGGGCCGGGCTCGACCGGCGCGCGGGTCGCCGTCTGTCCGACGACGACGTCACCACCCTCGAACGGCTCGGTGCCCTGACCCGGCTGCCCGGCGACGGCCCGGCGACCGTCCGGCTGCACGGCGCGGTCGCGCTCGGCTCCGCACTGGAGGCACTGGACTCCGGCCTGCCCCCCGAGCTGTGGAAGCGTTCGCACGACCTCATCGAGCGGCACACCGCCGCGCTCGCGGAGGACCTGATGACGCTGTTCCAGGACGAGGTCCTGCAGCCCTACCGGGACCGCGGCCGCCCCGCCGACGAGCGGCGACGGCTCGCCGCCGCCTTCTCCCGGCTCAAGCCGATCACCCTGCAGGGCGTCGTCGCAGCGTTCGGGCGGGCGGTCAACCGGGCCATCCGGGAGCGCGTCGACTCCTCCGGGGGCTCCGACCGGCACGAGGGGTGAGCCCGGCCGGTGAGTCGTAACATCGGCCCATGGCGAGCTTCGAGTTCCCGGTCCGGGTGCGCTACCACGAGGTCGACGCCCAGGGGGTCGTCTTCAACGCCTGGTACCTGGCCTGGTTCGACGAGGCGATGACCGAGTTCCTCGAGTCCCGCGGTCTCACCTACCGGGCGATGCTCGACGCCGGATACGACGTCCAGCTCGTCCACACCGAGCTCGACTGGCGGGCCGGGGTCGGGTGGGGCGAGGACGTCGCCGTCGCGGTGTCGACGGCGCGGATCGGCCGGACCAGCTTCGCGCTCGACTTCCAGGTCCGCGCCCTCGACGACGCGGGCGAGCGCATCGTCACCTGCGACTGTCGCACCGTCTACGTGGTCATCGCCGTCGACGGCAGCGGCAAGCAGGAGGTGCCGGCGCTGATCCTGAACGCGCTCGGCGACCCCGAGCCGCTGATGCCGCTGCGCCCCTGAGCACCCCCGGCCGAGGGTCTCCCCCGCCGGCTGCGGCGGTCAGGCGCCGCGGATCCGGCCGCGGACCTCGCCGAGGGCGACCCGGCCGCCGTCGCGGGCGGGCGCGGTCGCGGTCATCACGACCTCGTCGCCGTCCTCCAGCCAGGTGCGCGAGGCGCCGCCGGCGAGCACGACCGGGTCGCGGCCGTTCCAGGACAGCTCCAGCATCGAGCCGAACCCGCTGCGCTCCGGGCCGGAGACGGTGCCCGAGCCGAGCAGGTCGCCGGCGCGCAGCCCGGCGCCGCCCGAGGTGAGGTGGGCCACCATCTGCTCCGGGGACCAGTACAGGTCCCTCGCGGGCGGGGACGCGACCAGCTCGCCGTTGACGTGCACGGCGAGGTCGATGTCGAGGCCGAGCGCGGGCTCGCCCGGGGTGAGGTAGGGCAGCGGCGCGGGGTCGTGAGCGGGCAGCGGGACCCGGGCCGCGGACAGCTCGTCGAGCGGTGTCACCCACGCCGAGATCGACGTCGCGAAGGACTTGCCCAGGTGCGGGCCGAGCGGGCGGGACTCGAAGAACTGGATGTCGCGGGCGGACCAGTCGTTGAGCAGCACGACGCCTAGGACGTGGTCGGCGGCGTCGTCGATCCCGACCGGCCCCGGGACCGGCCCGCCGAGGACGAAGCCGAGCTCGGCCTCGAAGTCGAGCTTGGCACACGGACCGAAGTCCTCGGGCCCGCGCTGCCCCGACGGGCGTGCGACCGGGGTGCCGGTGACCCGGACCGTGCCGGATCGGCCGTGGTACCCGAGCGGAATCCGCCGCCAGTTCGGGGTGAGCGGGTCCTCGGCGTCCGGACGGAAGATCAGTCCGGCGTTCCGGGCGTGCTGCTCGCAGGCGTAGAAGTCGACGTAGTCGGCGACGGCGAAGGGCAGCACCGGGACCAGTCCCTCGTCGGGCAGGCGGTACGCGGCGGCCCGCTCGTGGTCCTCGCGCCAGCCGCGCAGCCACTGGACGACCTCGCGCCAGGCCGGGGCACCGGCGTCGAGCAGCCGGGTCAGGTCGGGCGCCGCCAGCAGGTCGGGGTACGGGCCGCGCTGCGCGGTGGCCAGCGAGCCGACGTCGAGCAGGCCACCGTCCGGCAGCGGGCAGGCGATGCGCGAGCTCCCGGGGCGCCCCTTCCCCGCGACGGCGCCGAGCGCGAGGGCGGGGGCGGTCGTCGGCGGTGGCGCAGTCGTCACGGTCCCCGACCGTAGGCGATCCGGCGACGGCGTGGGTGGGAACTCGCCGCGGTTGTCACACGTTCGACCGGTGCGTCCGATCCGTCCGGATCGGACACCTACCGACACACCACCGGGAACTCACCCGGAACGCAGGAGGACACCCGCAGATGGGTCTGCTCGACAAGCTCAAGGAGCGCCTCACCGGAGGCGCGCAGACACAGCCGCAGCAGGGCTTCGGGGGCGCGCCCCACCAGGGCTCCGGCCGGGCGCAGCAGCAGGATCCCGACCAGCAGGCGATCGAGCGCTACCGCTACATGCTCCGCACCGCCCCGCCGGAGCAGGTGGAGCAGGCACACGCGGAGGCCTTCGCGAAGCTGACCCCCGAACAGCGGCAGGCGGTGCTGACCGACGTCGGCGCTCAGGTCCCCGAGGCCGAGCGGGCGCGGTCGACCGACCCGCAGGAGCTGGCGCGGATGGCGACCCGCGCCGAGATGCGCAACCCAGGGACGATGGAGCGCTCGCTCGCCGGCGGCCGTGGCCCGGGCATGGGCGGGATGATCGCCGGGTCGCTGCTCGCGGGGGTCGCGGGTGCGTTCATCGGCACGGCGATCGCCGGCGCGATGTTCGACGACGCCGGTGCCGGTGAGGACGTGGCCGCGGCCGAGGACCCCCCGGCCGAGGACCCCGGCTTCGACGACGGCGGCATGGACATGGGTGGCGACTTCGACTTCTGAGGTCGCCCGGCCCGGCCCCGGCCCCGGCCCGCGTCCCGCGGGCCGGGGCCTTTCCGGTACAACACCTGTTGCAGGGCCGGATCCGACCTGGCACCGTCCGGACACCCATGCCAGAGTCGCCATCCGAGCATCCGTCCCGAGCGGGCGGCATCGAGGACGAGTGGAGTACGAGCAATGGCACAGCAGGTACGTGGCGTCGTGGCCCGCGCCAAGGGTGAGCCGGTCACCGTCGAGACGATCAATGTCCCCGATCCCGGTCCCGGTGAGGCCGTGGTGAAGATCCAGGCCTGCGGGGTCTGCCACACCGACCTGCACTACAAACTCGGCGGCATCAACGACGAGTTCCCCTTCCTGCTCGGCCACGAGGCCGCCGGAATCGTCGAGTCCGTCGGCGACGGCGTCACCGACGTCGCACCCGGCGACTACGTCGTCCTCAACTGGCGCGCCGTCTGCGGCCAGTGCCGGGCCTGCAAGAAGGGCAAGCCCCAGTACTGCTTCGACACCCACAACGCCACCCAGAAGATGACCCTCGAGGACGGCACCGAGCTCTCCCCCGCACTCGGGATCGGCGCGTTCATCGAGAAGACCCTCGTCCACTCCGGACAGTGCACCAAGGTCAACCCCGACGCCCCCGCCAAGGTCGCGGGCCTGCTCGGCTGCGGCGTCATGGCCGGGCTGGGCGCCGCGGTCAACACCGGCCAGATCGGCCGCGGCGACTCCATGGCCGTCATCGGCTGCGGCGGCGTCGGTGACGCCGCCATCGCCGGGGCGAAGCTCGCCGGCGCGACGACGATCATCGCCGTCGACACCGATCCGCGGAAGCTGAAGTGGGCCGAGGAGTTCGGCGCGACCCACACCGTCAACGCCAAGGAGACCGACCCGGTCGAGTTCATCCAGAGCGTGACCGACGGCAACGGCGCCGACGTCGTCATCGAGGCCGTCGGCCGCCCCGAGACCTACAAGCAGGCCTTCTACGCCCGCGACCTCGCCGGCACCGTGGTCCTGGTCGGCGTCCCGACCCCGGACCTGCAGGCACCGGAGATCCCGCTCATCGACTACTTCGGCCGCGGCGGGGCGCTGAAGTCCTCCTGGTACGGCGACTGCCTGCCCAGCCGCGACTTCCCGATGTACGTGGACCTTTTCCTGCAGGGCCGCTTCCCGCTCGACAAGTTCGTCACCGAGGAGATCGGGATCGACGGCGTCGAGCAGGCCTTCGAGAAGATGCACGCCGGTGAGGTCCTCCGCTCGGTGGTGATCCTCTGATGGCCCCGGTCGACCACGTCGTCACCTCCGGCACCTTCAACCTCGACGGCGGCTCCTTCGACGTCGACAACAACGTGTGGATCGTCGGCGACGACCGCGAGGTCATCGTCATCGACGCCGCCCACGACGCCGACGCCATCGCCGCCGCCGTCGGCGACCGCACCGTCACAGCCGTCGTGTGCACCCACGCCCACGACGACCACGTCAACCAGGCACCCGCCCTCGCCGACCGGTTCTCCGCGCCGATCCTGCTCAACCCGGCCGAGATGGTCCTCTGGGACATGACCTGGCCCGACCGCAAGCCCGACCAGGAACTCGCCGACGGCCAGGTCCTCACCGCGGGCGGGATCGACCTGCGGGTGCTGCAGACCCCCGGCCACTCGCCCGGCTCGTCCTGCCTCTACGCCCCCGAGCTCGGCATCGTCTTCACCGGCGACACCCTGTTCCAGGGCGGACCCGGCGCCACCGGACGCTCCTACTCCAGCTTCGACACGATCATCGAGTCCATCCGCACCACCCTGCTCCCGCTGCCGGCCGACACCCGGGTCCGCACCGGACACGGCGACTCCACCCGCATCGGCGACGAGGCACCCCACCTGGAGGAATGGATCCGCAACGGATCCTGACCCCCGCACACGACGCGGCCCGGCCCCTCACCCCGAGAGGCCGGGCCGCGGCCGTTCCCCCGCCGAGATGCACCCCAGCGGGCCGGGGAGATCCACACCTCCCGCTCGGCTGCATCTGGGCGACCGGACCGCCCGCGTCCGGCCCACACCGGGCAGCTCGGGCCGCTCGCGCGGGCAGGACGGAGCGTCGGCCCGGAGAACGGCGTCGGAGCCCGCCCCGGCGGACGGCCGGGTCCCGGATCCGGGGAGGGGCGGGCCGGGACCGGTGCGGTCTGACACGGTGGGGCGTGCCCCGGTCGCTGTCGTCGCTCCCGTTCCGCCTGCTCCTCGCCGCGACCGCGCTGGCGTTCGGCGGGTACGCCCTGCTCCTGCCGGTCGTGCCGCTGTGGGTGTCCCGGGGCGGCTCCGGCGAGTTCGGTGCGGGGCTGAGCACCGGCGTGCTGATGGCGGCCACCGTGGCCACCCAGCTGCTGGTGCCCGCGATGCTGCGCCGGGTCGGGCACCGTCCGGTGCTGGTCGTGGGGTCGCTGCTGCTCGGCCTCCCGACGCCGTTGCTCGCGCTGACCGCCGACCTCGGGCCCGTGCTGGCGATCTCCGCGGTCCGCGGGATCGGGTTCGGGCTGGCGACGGTCGCCGGGAGCGCGCTCGTCGCGGAGCTGGTCGAGCCCTCCGCACACGGTCGCGCGTCGGCGCGCTACGGCTACGCCGTCGGACTGCCCCAGCTGGTGTTCCTGCCGGCAGGTGTCGCGGTCGTCGACGCGCTGGGGTTCACCGGGGTGTTCCTGCTGGCGGGGATCACCCCGGTCGCCGGAGCCCTGGTGGTGGCGTTCGTGCGGGGCCCCCGGCGGGCCCCGGCACCCCGCCGCGACGACGCCGTCCCGCACCCCCGCGAGACCCGCAGGCGGCTCCCCGCCGCGCCGGTCCTGGCGATGCTGGGCTGCTCCACCGCGCAGGGCGGTGTGATCACCTTCGCCCCGCTCGTCGCCCCCGGGGCGACGGTCGCGGTGCCCGCCGCGCTGTTCGCCACCGCACTCGGCGCGCTGCTCGGCCGCGGCGTCGCGGGCACCCTCACCGACCGCAGCGGACGTCCCGGGGCACTGCTCCCGGTCGGGACGGCGTGCGCCACGGTCGGGCTGCTCGGGGTGCTCGCCGCGCCGTACGCGTCGGTCCTGCTGGTGGTGGGGGCGGCCGTCGTCGGCGCCGGGTTCGGGCTGGTGCAGAACGACGCGATGGTCGCCCTGTTCGCCGCCGCCGGGCCGCTGCACTACGGCGCGGCCAGCGCCGCCTGGAACATCGCCTACGACGCCGGGACGGGCCTGGGGGCGACCGGGCTCGGCGCGATCGCCGAGCCCTTCGGGTTCGCCGCCGCCTTCGGCACGACGGCCGCGGTGCTGCTCCTGCTCACCCCGGCCGTCCGGCGTCGTCGTGCCTGACCACCACCACGGCAACCCCCGGAACGGCGGTCGGGCCGGCGGGTCAGGTCCTCGGAATCGCCCGCTGCAGCTGGGGGACGACCGCGTCGAGTACGGACGGGAGGCTGAGCACGGTCTGCCAGGCGAAGGCCAGCTCGGTGGCCCCCTCCAGGAACACGGTGCGCCCGTCGCGCATCGCGGGCAACCGCGACAGCAGCGGGTCCCCGACGACCGTCGCCTTCCCGCCGGGGGTGAACGACAGCTGGTCCCAGACGATGAGGTCGTGGTCGAGCTCGCTCGCCTGCTCGAAGCTGAACTCGGTGTAGAACCTGCCTGGGGCCAGCTGGTCGATCCTGGGCGGCACCGTGAACCCCAGCTGGGTGAAGAACCGCGAGCGGGGGTCCTGCGAGGAGAACACGCTGATCGTGTCCGCGCTGCGGCTCGCGACGACGACCGAGCGCCCCTTCCACTGCGGGTCGGCGTCGCGTGCGGCGACGAACCTGGCCTCCAGGTCGGTGACCAGCTTCTCGGCCTCGGCCTCCTTGCCCAGCGCCCGCCCGGTCTCGCGGGTGTACTCCTGCCACGGTGCGCCGTAGTCGTCGAACCCCCGGGGCGGTCCGACGGTCGGCGCGACGGCGCTCACCACCGGATAGCTCTGGGCGTCGAGGTCGGAGTAGAGGCCGATCACCAGGTCGGGACGCTGTGCGGCGATCTTCTCCGGCTCGATGGAGGACATGTTCAGCACCGCAGGTGCCGCGCCCACCGCCTGCGCGGCCGCCCGGGCCCACGGCTGCACGACGACCTTCTCGTCGCCGTACCAGTAGCGCGCCGCCACCGGCGCCACCCCGAGCGCGAGGATCGCGTCGTGGTCGGTGTAGCCCACGGACACCACCCGCTGCGGGGCCTGCGGGATCGTCGCCGCACCGAGCTTGCCCTCGATCGTCACCGGGAACCCGGCACTCCCCGTCGCGGCACCGGTGCCGGTCTCCGACCTGCCGCCCCCGCCACACCCGGCCAGTACGGCGCCACCGGCCGCGGCCAGCGTCGTGAGAAGCATCTGCCGTCGGGTGAGTCCCATGTCCGTTCCCCTTCGCTCGTCCGGCGGAAGGATAGGACACGTTGTGAGGGTTGCCTTTCCTGCATTCAGGTGGGGCTCAACACTCCCCGGCGGCGCGGACGGACGGTGGTGCAGGCCAGGTCGAACCCGTGGACCCGTGCCGCGGTGCCGCCGAGCAGGGCGGCGCGGACGTCGTCGTCGAGTTCGGGGAACCGTCCGCGCAGCTCGTCGGGGTAGCGGAAGGTCATGAGGTCGCGGATCAGGCGCGCCGGGCGCACCAGCGGGTAGCCGCTGCCGAACATCAGCCGGTCCGGGCCGTAGGCGGCCAGCAGCTCGCCGAGCGCCTCGGCGGCGGGCACCCGGTGCCGGCGCAACGCGATCAGCAGGTCGGTGAGCAGTACGTAGACGTTGGGCAGGCGGGCCAGCCGGACCATCGACGCGGTCGGGGCGCAGGCGGCGCCGACCACGAACCGGATCTTGGGCAGGGCCGAGGCCAGCGCGGCGACCTCGGTGACGTCGACGGCACCGGCCGGCAGCGGTCCGGCGCTGCGCACCCGGACCGGGAGCGCGGACCCGGCGCGGACCGGCTCGGCCCACTCCGGCCACCGGGGCCGCGGCACGGCGTCGCCCTCGGCGACGACGCCCGCGTGCGCCCACTCCGGAGCCGCGCGCGACGGTCGCGCGGTCGGCGCGACCCCGATGTGGACCACCCCGGCGCCGGCCTGCTCGGCCCGGATCAGGGTGCGGCGCAGCCACGGCGCCCGCAGCGACAGCGCGGTCTCCGGACGACGGGCGGGCAGCACGGTCAGCGCGCGCAGACCGTCGCGGCCGACCCGGGCCCCGATGCCACGGGCGCGGGCCCGGTCGGCCGGGTCGAGCTCCCCCGCCAGCGCGAGCCGCCCGGGGTGTTCGGCGGCGAGCTCGGCGTGCCAGGCCGGTGCGGCGAACCCGAGCACGAACAGGTCCTCGAAGCCGGCCGGGACGAGCACCGCGCGGTCCACCGCGGAGAGCACGTGCGCGGCCAGCGCCTGCGGCGTGACCAGCTCGAACGCGTCCGCGGTCAGCGGGCGCGGCGACGGGTCGACCATCCGGTGGCGGTGCAGCAGGTCGGCGACGAACTGCTCCCCCGCCGGGCCCGCCTGGTTGTGCGGCCGACCGTCCCAGCCGTGCACCTGGGCGTCGACGACCGCCGGGAGACCACCACGCCCCTGGGGCGCTCCGCAGCACCGGTCCACGACGACCACCTCTCCACTGTCGCGGAGCGGCCCGGCACACGCAGCGCGTGCCGGGCCGCTCCCCACTGTTCCCCTGACCGGACGGGCCGGTACCTATCCGACCGACGGGCCGAGCCCCATCGACTGGGGCGTGCTCGAGTCCGGGCTGGGCTGCGGGATGCCCTCGTCGAGCTGGCCGAACTCGGTCATGAGCGCCTTGTTCCAGGGCGTGACCTCCTCGGCCACCAGCGAGTTGGTGGTGAGGATCAGCCCGGCGACCGAGGCGCCGTTCTGCAGGGCGGAGCGTACGACCCGCAGCGGGTCGATGATGCCCATCTCGACCATGTCCCCGAAGCGGCCCTCCAGGGCGTCGAAGCCCTCGTCGACGCCCATGGTCGTGACCTGCTTGACCACGTCGTCGCCGTCGTAGCCGGCGTTGGAGGCGATGAGGTGCACGGGCTCGGTGAGCGCGTGCCGGACGATCTCGACGCCGATCCGGTAGTCCCCGGTCACGTCCAGCTCGTCGAGGGCGGGCTCGGCGTGCAGCAGTGCCGAGCCGCCACCGGCGACGATGCCCTCGGCGACCGCGGCCCGGGTCGCCTGCAGCGAGTCGTCCACGCGGTGCCGGATCTCGCGGGCCTCGGCGTTGGTCGGCGCACCGACCGAGATGATCGCGGCCTTCCCGGAGAGCCGGGCGATGCGGTCGGAGAAGAAGTCCTCGTCGGTGCCGATCGTGGCGCGGGCCAGCTCGGCGCGCAGCTGCGACAGCCGGTACTCCAGCTTCTGCTTGTCGCCGTGCCCGCCGATGATCGTGGTGCCCTCGCTGGTGACCTGCACCTGCACGGCGCGCCCGAGGTGCTCGACGTCGATCTGCTCGAGCGAGAACGAGGAGCTCTTGGAGTGCACCTGCCCGCCGCAGAGCGCGGCCATGTCCTCCAGCAGGTGGATGCGCTTCTCACCGAAGCCGGGCGCCTTGATCGCGACGGCCTGGAAGTGCCCGTTGACGTGGTTGTGGACCAGCATCTGCAGGGCGGTGCCCTCGACGGTCTCCGCGACGATGACGAGCGGGCGCCGGTCGTTGCGCATGATCCGGTCCAGCACCGGCATGATCTGCTGGACGTCCTTGATCTTGTGGGCGGTGAACAGGATGTAGGGGTCGTCGACGATCGCCTCGAGCGTGCCGGGGTTGGTCACCATGTACGGCGAGACGTACCCGTTGTCGAACTCGAAGTCCTCGACGAAGTCCACCGAGACCCCCGGGAGCGGGGTGTCGTCGACGGTGACGACGCCGTCGTCGCCGACGGTGTGCAGCGCCTTCGCGACGACGCGGCCGATCGTGTAGTCGTCGTTGGCCGAGATGGAGGCGACGCGGGCGTAGTCCTCCTCGGTGCTGACCGGGTGCGACACCGTCTGCAGGCGTTCGACGAGCGCGTTGACCGCGATGTCGATCCCCCGCTTGACCAGCACCGGGTTGCCGCCGCGTTCGATGGCGCTCATGCCCTCGCGGACGATGGCCTGGGCGATGACGGTCGCGGTGGTGGTGCCGTCGCCGACCGTGTCGTTGGTCTTGACCGCCGCTTCCTTGACCAGCTGGGCGCCCATGTTCTCGAAGGGGTCGCGCAGGTGGATCTCGCGAGCGATCGTGACGCCGTCGTTCGTGACCTCGGGCGAGCCCGTGATCTTCTCCAGGATGACGTTGCGGCCCTTGGGGCCGAGCGTGCTCTTGACGGCTTCGGCCAGCTGGTCGACGCCAGCCTGCAGCAGATGACGGCCCTCGGCGCCGAAGCGGAGTTCCTTGGCCATGGTGGGTCCTCCCGGAGAAAGAGTCGGTCCAGGTGCGCGGGTGCGGATCAACGTGCGCAGCCGTGGCGCCGTGCGGGCGCGCTGCGCGGGTGGAGCGCACCGCCCGGGCCGTCGCAGGCCGTGGTGGGCCGGGGACGGGTCGTCGTCCCGGGCGGTGCGTTCCGGGTGAGGAGCGGGTCCTTACACCGGCTTCAGGTCGAAGTCGATGTACTCGGCGGCGTCCTCGGGATTGGCGAACATGATCGTCTTGTCGTCGAGGTGCACCATCCGCCCGTAGTGGGTGGACATGTTCTCCTCGAACTGGGCGGCGTCGAACCAGCCGTCCTCCTGGCCGGCCTCCTCGTCCATCGCCTCGTAGTCGAGTTCGAACTTGCCGGTGCCGTCGACGCGGATCATCGAGGGCAGGTGCTGCACGGTCACGTTGTCCTGACGGTCCAGGACGGTCGCGATGACCGCGCCGATCTGGTTGTTCATCAGCGTGAATCCGCACATGTTCGACGCGGTGCTGTCCTGCTTGAAGGGAGAGTCCGTGCTGGTCACTGCTTCAGCTCCTCGGGGACGTCGAGACCGAGATCGCTGCAGATCCCGGCGAACCGGTTCTTGGCGCGGTCGAGGGAGTCCTCGAACGTCGGCGGCTTGGAGTCCGACTGGGACCACATCGGCTGCATCGTCCGGGCGGCCTCCAGCGCCTGCGGCACGTAGGTCCGCAGCCAGCCACCCATGAGCTCCCGGTTGTGGTCGGCGAACTCGCGGTCCTGGGTGAGCGGCGCGAAGCAGGCGACCGACCAGCGCAGGTCGCGCTGGGCGTAGTCGAACTCGCCGGCACCCATGACCGTCGGGGTCACGTAGTCACCGTTGGTGGCGGCGGACTGCATGACCAGGTTCGACCGGAACAGCTCACCGACCAGCGGCTCGAAGACGCAGTTGGCCGCGAAGACGGCCTCGCCCCAGTCGTCCTGGACCGCGGTGAGGGCCTCGGTGAGCTTGCGGGCGCCCTGCCACTCCGGCGCGTTGTCCCACGCGTCGAGGTGGGCGGCGCCGTCGAACCCGTCGATCTCCTCCGACAGCGTCAGGTTGTAGAGCGCGAGGTCCTGGGCGAAGCGGATCTTGCGGGTGGAGTTCGCCGCGAGCGCCGTGTTGTGCATGTTGGTCGGCGCGGACCGCTCGTTGGACGCGAAGACGTAGAGGCCGAGGATGTGCTCGATGTGCATCCAGGCGCCGACGTTGCGCTCGACGAAGCGCACCCAGTTCGGGTTCCAGAGCTCGAACGCCTTCGCGTTGCGGGCGTTCTCGATGTTCTGGGTGAGCTGACGGACGACGTTCGCGTTGTACCGGAAGAGGCTCTGCTCCCACTCCTCGTTCGGGTCGCGGAACTCGTGCCAGCCGTGGGCCGGCCAGTTCTTCACGTGCATGCCGCCGCTGCCGATGCTGCGCTGCGGCTCCGGCTCGTCGACGCCCCAGGCCTTGAGCTTGGTCCAGTGCAGCGGGTAGCCGCCCTCGCCGTTGGCGAAGCCGTAGATCCAGCCCTGCGCGAGGTAGTGCCGCGGGTCCGGCTGGACCTCGACGGTGGTGTCCTCGTACAGGGTCTGCTTGCGCTTGGCGGGCGCGTAGTAGTTGTAGCGGCGCGCGTTCGAGCTCGAGTCCGGGAACTCCCGCGCCCCGGCCTCCGCGTCGGTGAAGACGGGCTTGGGAACGCTGCGCTGCGAACCGGACGACGTGTCCTGCGTGGTGGGGGACTGAGTCATTGCTGTCCGTCCTCGCCTTCTTGCTCACCGGTCGTGGTGAACTTGTCGTAGAAGATGTTGGTCTCACTCACACCCAGCTGGGTCAGCGTCGCGATCGCCGCGTCGACCATCGGCGGGGGACCGCAGACGTAGGCATCCGCTCCCTTCAGATCGGATTCGTTGCGCCTGACCACCTCTGTGATCAGGCCGGTCTCGCCGGCCCAGTCCCCGCCGTCGCCGCCGTCGACGTCGGACAGGGCGGGGACGTACCGGAAGCCGTTCAGCTGGGGCGCCAGTTCGGCGATCTCCTTCTCGAAGCAGAGATCGGCCGCGGTGCGCGCGCCGTAGTAGAAGGTGGCCCGTCGTTCGACTCCGCCCTCGGCCATCGCCCGCAGCAGGCCCAGTACCGGCGCCATGCCGGCGCCACCGCCGACGAAGACGATCGGCGAGCTGCGGTTCTGTCGGAGGGTGAAGGTGCCGAAGGGCGCCTCGACGTCGAGCCGGTCACCGGGTGCGGCCTTCTCGTCGAGCCAGGTCCCGAATAGCCCACCCGGGTAGACCTTGATGACGAACTCGTACAGGCCGTCCCGGTTGGGGGTGTTGGCCATGGAGAACGAACGGCTCTCCTCGGTCCCGGGGCAGACGAGGTCCATGTACTGCCCGGGAAAGAACTTGATCTCCGACGGCTCGACCAGCTTGACGGTCAGGTGCCGCATGTCGTGGGTGACGGCCTCGACCGACACGACCTCGACCACGCCCTTGGTGAGGGGCAGGCCGGACCGGATGATCTCCTCGTCGTAGTTGGTCAGCTCGATGACCAGGTCCTCGTAGGCATGTGCCCGGCACAGGAGGGTGTGGCCCTCCTCCTTCTCGTAGTCCGGGAGCGCGAAGGTCGAGTAGCTGTCGTACTCGATGTCCTCGCCCTCGAGCACGAAGGACTTGCAGGCCGAGCACTGGCCCTCCTTGCAGCCGTGCATGAGCTGGACGCCCTGCTCGGCCGCGGCGCGGAGGATGTTCTGGTCCTCGTCGACCTCGATCTCGATGCCGACGGGCTCGAACCGCACGACGTGTTTGTCGCCCACGAGCGCAGACCACCTCTCTTGGCGTGACGAATGGCGTGAGAAAAAAGACCAATCGGACAGATGTGGGCAGGCGTCGCCCCGGGCCCCGCCCGGCGGACGGGAGTCCCGGGGTGACCCGGCCGGGGAAGACGACCCCCCGGCCGGGCCGCGGGAAGAGGGCCCCGTCATGGCGTGACGGGAACCCCCTCCCCTCGCCTGACCCGCGCTCAGGCGTCGGTGGGCGCGGGCCGGCCTGCCGGCCCCTGGCGGTTGTAGTCGGCCACGAACGCCTCGCGCTCGGCGTCGCTCATCTCGTTGAGGATGACGTTGGGGCTGGCCAGGTGCGGCATGCGCCGCATGTGGTCCAGCGTCCACATCTTCTTCGGGTCGAGATCGAGGTGCGGCTGAGCGGTCAGCGTCTTGCCGTCGTCACGGACGAAGCCCATGTCCTGGACGACGTCGGCCCAGTTCCAGCCGTGGTAGAGCGTCTCCCACTCGCGGTGACCCACGAGCTTGCCCATGTTCGGGGTCTCGCGACCCTGGTACACGGGCCGGAAGGCCTCGGCGTCGGTCCAGCGGCAGACCTCGTGGCAGTACGTGCGCCACTGGCCGTCCACCTTGTCGACGACCATGTCCTCGCGCACCAGACACGGGACCATGCAGGTCCAGCAGCGGTGCGGGTACACGTAGTCGACGTCCTCGGCCACGATGGCGTGGTGACCGTTGGGCTTGGCGAGGCGGTTGTAGTTCTCCCACCACTTGCCGTACCGGTCGTACCAGCCCGGGTACTTGTACTCGAACCACTCGAAGTCGGTGTCGGTCATGCCGTCGATCCGCCAGTAGTTGGCGCACCAGCCGGTGGCGAAGAACTGCGCGACCTCGTGCACGTAGCCCTTGTTCCAGATCTGGTTCCAGGACTCCTCGACCAGGTCGTGCGGGATCACCAGGCCGTACTTCTCGAGCGGCAGCAGGTAGCTGCGGTAGTAGTCGTCGTAGATCCAGCGGCGCCACATCTCCGCGTAGGACTCGCGGTCCTTGCGGCGGTCCTTCGTGCCGTACTCGATGAAGGTACCGATGGCGGCGTCGACGACGCGGTGGTTGTTCCACCACGCGTAGCGCAGGTCGCGCTCGAGCAGCTGGCGGTTGTCCTCGTCCGACAGCGCCATCAGGAGCGTGGCGTAGCCGTTGGAGATGTGCCGCGACTCGTCGGACTGCACCGAGTGGAACACCGTCGGCAGCAGGTAGTCGCCGTTGGCGGCCGCCTCCGCCGGCATCGCCACGAACAGGGTGTTCGTGAACGCGGTCTCCGCGACGATGGTCAGGTAGATCGACGCGGCGGTGATGGCGTCACCGGTGATGAACCCCTCCGCGAACTGGCGGCCGATGGTGCCGCAGTAGTCCGACTGGAAGTTCCGCAGCGAGTTGTTGAAGCCCGCCGGGTCGATGTAGTTGTTCATGTACAGGCGCTTGAGGTTCTGCTGGATCGTGCTGTGCCGAACCTCGTCGATCATCTGGATCGCCTGGCCGTTGTGCAGCTCCGGGTTCGGCACCACGTGGAACAGCATCGGCATCGAGCGCGCCGCCGAGATCTCCGGCAACGGGATGATCGACAGGAAGAGCTTCTGCCACTCCAGCCAGCGCTCCTGCACCTGCCGGAACATGTTGCCGCGGATGGCACCGTCCTGGGCGCCGTAGACGCGGTGGTCCTTCTCCTCCTCCATCGGGAAGTACGAGCGCAGGACCTGCTTGAGCGGGTCCTTCTTCGCCGCCTTCTTGAAGGTGTAGTCGGTTCCGTACTTCATGTACGGCTCGTGGTACTGCGGCTCCCAGGAAAGCTCCTGGATCTTCTGGTGAGCCTTCGCCAAACTCTGCCGACTCACGTCGTCTCCTCACGGTGGTGGGTTGTGGTCGGATCAGCGGGCGAGCGCGGGTAGCCCGATGTCGTGGTCGTGCACGGAGCTCGGACGACCCGGTGACGTGGGTGGATGCCGCGGCGCCGGTGCCGTCTGTCTTCCGTGCTGCGAATCACACATGGTCCGGCAGGCATTCGAGGTCTCAATATGAGACTCTTCCGCCCCGCCACCTGTGGTGATCTTGCTCTCACGGCGCGTACCGTCGCCGTGACCACGGGATCCGGGCAGGTCACCGCTGTTGCACGCGGGTCCCCGGTGGTCGTGTCCCGAGCTCGACACAGGCGAGGAGGCCGTGTGTGAGACCCCTGCCCGACGGCGCGCAGGGCGCCACCCGGGCGGGCCGGCCGACGCCGCGCCCGCGACACGGACATGACTCCCCCGTCACCGGCTCGGCGCCCACACCCGCCACCAGGACCAGCACCAGCACCAGCGCCGCGGCCGAACGCATCGCGGCGGCCCGCGACGCGTTCCTGCACCACGAGCAGATGCGTGAGGACTCGGTCCGCCCGCCGATCCTGGCGTCCTGGATCCGGTCGCGGGACAGCGACGTCGCGCCCGACTCCATCGACCTGCCCGAGATCGGCCGCGAGACCGACAGCCCGCTGGTGCGGGCAGCCACGCCGATCGTCTCCGAGCTGTGCGACCAGTTCGCCACCGAGCCGGTCAGCCTCATCCTCTGCGACGGCGACGGTGTCGTCCTCGACCGCCGGACCGGTGACTCCGCGCTGCGTCAGCACCTGGACCGGGTGTGGCTCGTCCCCGGTTTCTCCTACGCCGAGCAGCACGTCGGCACCAACGGCATCGGCACCGCGCTGGAGGGCAGGCGCCCGACCGAGGTGTTCGGGCACGAGCACTTCGTCGAGCACCTGGAGGACCTGGCCTGTGCCGGCGCCCCGATCCGGCACCCGGTGACCGGCAAGATCCTCGGCGTCGTCGACCTGACCTGCTGGCGGAGCGAGGCCAACGCGCTGATGGTCGCCACCGCCGCGACGACGGCCCGCCGCATCGAGGAGGCGCTGCTCGCCGCGTCCGGGCGGCACGAGCTGACGCTGCTGCACGACTACCTGACCGCGGTCCAGCGCGGGGGCGACTCCGCGGTGCTCGCCGTCGGCGACGACCTCGTGATGATGAACGACCGCGCCCGCGAGCTCATCGCACCCGGTGACCAGGTCCCGCTGCTCGCCGGGGCGACCGACGCGCTGCGGGCCGGACGCAACCGCCAGCTCGTCGTCGACCTGCCGAGCGGGGCAACCGCGCGCGTGCAGTGCCGGCCGAGCTGGAACGAGGCGGGCTCGGCGGGCGGCATCCTGCAGGTGAGCCTGACCCACCGCGACACCGTCGGCCGCGGCTCCGCGACCCCGACGATCACCACCGCGCTGCCGACCGCCGTCGGCTCGGGGGCGCTGTGGACCAAGTGCGCCCAGGCGGTGGACCGGCACTTCCGCACCAACGAGTGGCTCGTGCTGCAGGGCGAGCACGGCTCCGGCCGGACCACGCTGGCCCGCGCCACCCACCACCTCCACTGAGCCTTTGCCAACCTCGTGTTCGTACTGGTCAGCGAGTGTCCGGCGTGGCGTGACCTGAGATGGGTGAAGCTCCTGGTAGACGGGCGATTGACTAGATCTGACCGCCTGACCAGGAGCTTCAAGGTGCTGTCCTACCCGTCCGGGATGACCGTGTCCAGCCGCGCCCTGCACGTGTTGTCCGACGCGCTGCGCGCACACCGCAACCAGCGCCGCACCCGGTGGCGCAAGCTCACCCCGGGCCGCCAGGCCCTGCTGGTGATCGCGCACCTGCGCAAGGGCGAGACCTACGCGGATCTGGCCTGTGGATTCGGCGTCGGGACCTCGACGGTGTACCGCTACCTGCGCGAGGCGATCAGGCTGCTCGCCGCGATGGCCCCGACCCTGGAGCAGGCGATCGAGGTCGCGATCGGGAAGGCGTTCGTGATCCTCGACGGGACCCTGCTGCGGATCGATCGGGTCGGCATGGCCGGCGGCTACGACCGCGCGTTCTACTCGGGGAAACACAAGGCCCACGGGTTGAATGTGCAGGTCATCGCCGATCCGATCGGCAGGTTGGTGTGGATCTCCCCGCCGCTGCCCGGTGCACGACACGACATGGGAGCCGCCCGCGAGCACGGGATCATCGATGCTCTGGACCAGCACCAGATCCGGGCGGCAGCCGACACCGCCTACCAGGGCGCCGGCCCGACCGTCGCGGTTCCCCAGCGCCGGCGACGCAAGGACCCCGACACCGGCCGCTACCGGCGGCTGTCGCGGGCGCAGAAGGAGGTCAACGCCGCGCACGCCCGCCGCCGCGGACCGGGCGAGCGGGCCAACGCCGAACTGAAGAACTGGAAAGTCCTCCGCAAGATCCGCTCCAGCCCGAACCGGGCCGACGAACTCATCGCCGCAGTTCAGACCCTCGTGATCGCCAACGCTTGATCAGGTTGGCAAAGGCTCACTCCCCCGCCGGGCACGTCCGTGTGCTCGACGCGGGCGACGTGGGCCCGCGCTGGCTCTCCGAGGTGTCCGACGAGCTCGACGGCGGCGGTGGGACGCTGGTGCTGCGCGAGGTCGACCGGCTCCCCCCGGCCGCCGCGGCGGCGCTCGCCGACGTGCTCGAGCCGCACCGCGAGTCGACCGACCCGGAGCGTGCGTGGGTCATCGCGACCCGCGGCAGCTCCCGGACGACCGACTCGCCCGAGCTGGCGTCGCTGCTGGACTGCTTCCCGCGCACCATCGAGGTCCCGCCGCTGCGCCACCACGTGGAGGACGTCGCCGAGCTGGTGCCGTACCTGCTCGCCCGGCTGACCCGCGGCGCCGACCTGACCTGCGCGCCGGAGGCCCTGCGGGTGCTCATGCGGCACCGGTGGCCGGGCAACGTCGAGCAGCTCTACCAGGTGCTGCGCAAGGTCGTGAGCCGTCGCCGGACCGGGGTGATCCGGCTGGAGGACCTGCCGCCGGAGACGCGGGTGCTGGCCCGGCGGGTGCTGACCCCGCTGGAGTCGATCGAGTGCGACGCCATCGTCGACGCCCTGCTCGACGCCGACGGCAACAAGGCCGAGGCCGCGCGCCGGCTCGGGATGAGCCGGGCCACGATCTACCGCAAGATCCGCGGCTACGGCATCGCGACGCCGGAGGGGGCGGGGATGTCCCGGTAGCCTGCGCGGCGTGGGTCGCCGCAGCCGGATCGTCCGCGCGTTCTCCTTCCCGGAGGGCACGCCGCCCCCGCTGCTGGTGGTGATCCTGCTGAGCAGCTCGATGGCCGGGGTGTTCGTCATCGCGATGCTGCTGCCGGACCCGGCGCCGCTGTGGCTGCGGGTGGTCATGTCCGCGCTCGCGGTGCTGGGACTGATGCTGCTGACCGCGGCGCTGCTGCGCCGGGCGGCGACGCAGGGCAGGCGCCGACACGAGGGGTGACGGCCCGTACGGACTGCGACGCCCCCGGACGGCCCCTACCGTCGGACCATGGCCCTGCTCCGACGGTTGTTCCTGATCCCCGACGGCGTCCCGGCGCCGCTGCGCGGCGCCGTCGCCGCGCTGACCGTGCTGGTCGCCGTGCTCTGGCCCCTCACGCTGCTGTCCGCCGGCACCTCGACGGCGGTGCTCGTCGTGGTGTCCGTGCTGTCGGTCCTGGCGCTGTTCGCCCTGGCGGCGGCGCTGCTGCGACGGCGCTACCCGGGCGCGCACCGCTGAGCCCCGGTCGTTGATCTACGGTCCGTGCCCATGACGGGAACGGACATCGCTGCACCGTGGCCGGACTCGGCGTTCCCCGCCGACCCCTACCCGGGCGCCCGGCCGCCGTGCTCGTTCCTGCACACCGACGGCCGCACCCACCCGCTGACGGCCGACCCGTCGGCGCCCTCGGGATGGCGGGCCGGCGGCCGCTGCCTCGACGACGTGCTCGCCGGCCTGGGCGCACCGCGGCTGGCCGGGCGGGTGCCGCTGCTGGCCTACGGCTCGAACGCCTGCCCGTCGAAGATCACCTGGATGCGCGACGCGCGCGGGCTGGGCGGGCCGGTGGTCGTGCTGCGGGTGCGCACCACGGGCCTGGCGGCGGTGTGGGCGGCCGGTCGCCGCGTCGTCGACGACCAGCGTCCGGCCACCCTGGCCGCCCTCGACGGTGCGGTGGAGGAGCACACCGTGTGGCTGGCCGCACCGGAGCAGTTCGCCGCGCTCGACACCGTCGAGGGCCGCGACGCCGACCCGCCCCGCTACCGGCTCGCCCGGGTCGCGACCGGGCGCGTGACCCTCCTCGACGGCGTCGGGGTGCTGGACCGGCCGTGGGCCTACGTCGCACCGCAGACCCCGACCGGGGACGACCGCACCGACCGCCGGCCGCTCGTGCTCGACGGCGCCCCGGTGACCTGCACCGCCCTCGACCAGGCCAGGGCCGCCGCGCAGGCCGGGACGCCCGGCCCGGACGGGCTCGACGCCGACACCGCCGAGGGGGTGCCCGTGCCGGAACACTGGCCGTCCCGGGTGTTCGTCTACGGCTCGCTGATGCCGGGTCAGCGCGCGTTCGGGCTGCTGCGCGCGCACGCCTCGGCGACGCTGCCGCAGCCGGCGGTGCTGCCGGTCGGCGGGATCGCCGACACCGGGCACGACTACCCGGCCCTCACCCTCGACACCGGCGACGGCGTGCCCGGCTGGGTCGTCGAGCTGGCCGACCCGGTGTCCGCGCTGGCGATCCTGGACGCCTACGAGGGGCCGGAGTACGCCCGGATCCGGGTGTTCGTCGAGGACGGCACCGTCTGCTGGGCCTGGGTGTGGGCGGCGGCGCGGGTCGGGCACGTGCCGCTGGCCCGGGGGTGGGCGGGGCGCTGAACGCGGACCGGGCCCGTCCCCGGTGGGGACGGGCCCGGTCGGGCGGTACGCGTCAGGAGCCGGTCTTCGCGGCCTGGCGTGCGCGGTGCTCGGCGAGCCCCGGGACGTCCCGGCCGGCGATCGACACACCCTTCGTCTCGATGAGGAAGTAGAGCGCGATCATGCCGACCACGCAGGCGCCCATCATGTAGTAGGCCGGGAACAGGACGTCGCCCGTGCCTTCGATGGCCGCCTCGTTGATCAGCGGCGCGGTGCCGCCGAACGCCGCCGTCGCCACGTTGTAGGAGATCGCCATGCCGGCGAACCGGACGTGGGTCGGGAACATCGCCGGGAACGTCGCGGAGATCGTCCCGAGCTGCAGCAGGTAGATCAGGCCGAGCACGGTGAACCCGAGGATCGCCAGCGGCAGGCTCTGCGCCATCAGCATGTACATCGGGATCGCCAGCACGAAGATGCCGACCAGTGAGATCCACCAGCACGGTTTGCGGCCGATGCGGTCCGACAGCGCACCGGCGAACGGGATCAGCAGCATCATCACGACCTGGCCGATCACGGCGACGGTGTCGGCACTCGCCGAGTCCATCGACAGCGTCGTCTGCAGGTAGGTCGGCATGTAGGTCAGCAGGGTGTAGTTGATGACGTTCAGCGCGATGACCAGTCCGAACAGCGCCAGGATCGGCTGCCAGTAGCGTACGAGGAGGTCCTTGAGCGCTCCGGTCGCGGCGGACTCGGACTCGCCGGCGGCCTCCAGGTCCCGGAACACCGGGGTGTCCTCGAGCTTGGTCCGGATGTAGAGACCGATCATGGCCAGCGGCAGGGCGATCATGAACGGGATGCGCCAGCCGTAGTCGAGCATGGCCTGCTCGCCGATCGCGGTCTCCAGGCCGAAGACGACCAGCACCGCGAGCGTGAAGCCGGCCAGGGTGCCGAACTCCAGGAAGCTGCCCCAGAAGCCGCGCTTGCGGTCCGGCGCGTACTCCGCCATGAACGTGGCGGCGCCGCCGTACTCACCGCCGGTGGAGAAGCCCTGGATGATCCGCAGCAGGAACAGGAGTGCCGGGGCGGCCCAGCCGATCGTCTCGTACGACGGGATGACGCCGATCAGGAACGTCGCGACACCCATCAGGATGATCGTCATCGACAGGACCTTCTGCCTGCCGATGCGGTCACCGAGCGGACCCCACACGAAGCCGCCGAGCGGCCGCAGGACGAACGAGATCGCGAACCCGAGCAGGGTCCCGAGATATCCCAGCTCACCCGGGAAGAACGCGTTCGTCAGTTCGACCGTCAGGTAGGCGTAGATGCCGTAGTCGAACCATTCCGTGGCGTTTCCGATCGCCGACGCGGCGACCGCCCTCCGCAGGACGGAGGGCTCCACGTCGTCCTGATCACCCTGCTGACCAGCGTCTGCCGGAGTCGATGACATTCGATAATCCCCCCACTGTCGAAATGCCGGACCGCAAGCGGAGCCGCATTTCGTTACGCGATCGACATGGTGAGCGTCTTTGCGGTGTGCGGAGCTTACAGAGCGAAAAGGGGGGCTGCCACCCACGGGTGGAGATCGATCCCCGGCCCTTCGCGACGGCCCCGTGTAGCGTCGCGACCGTGCTGGCGATCGACGGCCTGGCCAAGCGGTTCGGCCCCGCCGTCGCGCTGGACGGGGTGAGCTTCACCGTCGCCCCGGGCGAGGTGTTCGGCTTCGTCGGCGGGAATGGCGCGGGCAAGACGACGACGATGCGGATCGTGCTCGGCGTCCTCGACGCCGACGCCGGTGCGGTCACCTGGAAGGGCGGCCCGCTCGGTCCCGCGGACCGGCGCCGGATCGGCTACCTGCCCGAGGAACGCGGTCTGTACCCACGGATGCGGGTCGCCGAGCAGCTCGTCTACCTGGCCCGGCTGCACGGGCTGTCCCGGTCGGCCGCGCTCGCCGCCACCGAGACCTGGACCGACCGGGTCGGGCTCGCCGACCGCCGCGGCGACGAGGTGCAGAAGCTGTCGCTGGGGAACCAGCAGCGGGTGCAGCTGTGCGCCGCGCTGGTGCACGACCCCGACCTGCTGGTCCTCGACGAACCGTTCTCCGGGCTGGACCCGGCGGCCGTCGACACCCTGGGGGCGGTGCTGCGCGAGCGCGCCGCGGCCGGGGTGCCCGTGGTCTTCTCCTCCCACCAGCTGGAGCTGGTGGAGCGGCTGTGCGACCGGGTCGGGATCATCTCGGCGGGCCGGATGGCCGCGGTCGGGACGGTCGACGGACTGCGGGCCGGGGCCGCCGACCGTTACGACGTGACGGGCCCGCCGCCCGGCTGGGCCGACACCGTCGCCGGGGTACGGGTCGTCGGCACCGAGGGCGACCGCACCCGCGTCGAGCTGGCGCCGGGCACCGACGACCAGGCGCTGCTCGCCGCGGCGCTCGCCGCCGGACCGGTACACGCGTTCGGTCCGTACCGGCCGCCGCTGACCGAGCTGTACCGCGACGCCGTGCGCGACCGCGCCGTCCCGTCGACCGACGGTGCCCGATGAGGACGGTGCTGCTCGTCGCGCGGCGGGAGATCACCACCCAGCTGCGGTCGCGGACGTTCGTCGTCGGGATCCTGCTGATGCTGCTGGTGTTCGGCGGCTACGGCGCGGTGATCGTGTTCGCCGGGTCGCAGAACTCGTCGTCGTCGCTGGTGCTCGACGGGCCGGCCCGCGAGCTGCGCGGCGAGCTGCAGGGCACCGCGGACCGGCTGGGCACCGCGCTGCGGCTGACCGAGGCCGGGAACCGGGCCACCGCCGAGTCGATGGTCCGCACCGGCGAGGCCGACGCGATGCTCACCGGGGCACCGGGGACCTACCAGCTCGTGGGCCTCGACGACGTCGCGCCGGGGCTGCGGTCGCTGGTCGCCGACGTCGTCGAGCAGCAGGCCGTGCGCGAGTCGCTGCTCGCCGCCGGCGCCGACCCGGAGCGGGTCAGCACGCTGTCCGGGGTGGGCGTGCGCACCCTCGAACCGGTCGACACCGAGCTGGGCCAGCGGGTGGGGACCGCGTTCGTCGTGACGTTCCTGCTGTTCTTCTCGGTCACCGCCTACGGCGCGGCGGTCGCGCAGGGGGTGGTCGAGGAGAAGTCCGGACGCGTGGTGGAGCTGCTGCTCGCGACGATCCCGGCCCGGCAGCTGCTCGCCGGGAAGGTGCTCGGCCTCGGTCTGGTCGGGCTGCTGCAGCTGCTGATCCTCGGCGCGGTGGGCGCGGCCGTCGCGGTGGGCACGGGCGCGCTGGCCGTCCCGGCGCTGCTGCTGCCGACGCTGGTGTCGGCGCTGGCCTGGTACCTGGTCGGGTTCTTCCTGTTCGCGACGCTCTACGCAGCGGCGGGGGCGCTCGTGTCCCGCCAGGAGGAGCTCCAGTCGGTGACCGCGCCGATCGCCGTCGTGCTGCTCGTGCCGTTCCTGCTCGCCGTCGCCGTGCTGCCCGTGGACCCGCGCAACCCCGTCACCACGGTGCTGTCGTTCGTGCCCTACCTGTCGCAGACGCTCATGCCGGCCCGCACCGCGCTGGGGGTCACCGCGTGGTGGGAGCCGGTCGTCGCGTTCGTGCTGGCGCTGCTCGCGCTGGCCGGGATGGTGGTGCTGTCGGCCCGCGTCTACCGCAACTCGGTGCTGCGCACCGGGGCGCGGGTCCGCTGGCGGGACGCCCTCAGGACCGGGCGGCCTTGACCTGGTCGTAGCGGGCGAGCGCGTCCTCCCGCTCGGCCTTGTGGTCGACCATCGGCTCCGGGTACCCGTCCGGGATGCCGCCCTTCAGCTTCCACGGCTGGTGCACGGCCTTCCCGTCGACGTCGGCGAGCTCGGGCACCCAGCGGCGCACGTAGTCGCCGTCGGGGTCGAACCTCTCGCCCTGGGTGATCGGGTTGAAGACCCGGAAGTACGGCGACGCGTCCGTCCCCGACCCGGCCGTCCACTGCCAGCCGTGCTGGTTCGAGGCCAGGTCGCCGTCGACGAGCAGTGCCATGAAGTGCCGGGCGCCACGCCACCACGGGATGTGCAGGTCCTTGACCAGGAACGACGCGACGATCATCCGCACCCGGTTGTGCATCCAGGCCTCGCCGCGCAGCTGGCGCATCCCGGCGTCGACGATCGGGAAGCCCGTCCGGCCCTCGCACCAGCGCTCGAAGTCGGCGTCGGCGGCCTTCCCGGTGCGCAGCGGCAGGTGGTCGAAGGCCGTGTCGTAGTTCCCCCGCGCGGAGTCCGGGCGCCGGTACAGCACGTCGGCGTAGAAGTCCCGCCAGGCGATCTCGGTGCGGTAGGTCTTCACCGAGTCACCCTTCCGCTTCGCCAGGTCCGCGAGCAGCGTGCGCGGGTGGACGCAGCCGTACTTCAGGTACGGCGACATGCCCGAGGTGCCGCGCTCGGCCGGCAGGTCGCGGGCGGACCCGTAGTCCTCGACGCCCTCGTCGAGGAAGTCCTTCCAGCGGGCCAGTGCCGCGGACTCCCCCGCCTCGGGCAGCTCGGCCTCGACCGGCTCGTCGTCGGGGACCTTCACCGCGCGGGGCCCGCCGTCCTTGTCCGACGGATCCATCCAGGTGCACGTCGACGCGTCGGTGTCGGCCGGGGCGCGCCAGCCGTGGTCGGCCCAGGCGCGGCTGAACGGGGTGAACACCTTGAACGGCCCGCCGGTGCCCTTCTCCACCCGGCCGGGGGCGACGGCGTAGGGCGAGCCGGTGCGGACGAGTTCGACGTCGTCCTCGGCGAGCGCCTTCTCGACCTGCTCGTCGCGCTCGCGGCCGTAGGGGCCGTAGTCCGCCGCGACGTGCACGGTCTGCGCGCCGACGGCCTTCGCGATCCGCGGGACGACGTCGGCCGGGTCGCCCTTCACGACGAGCAGCTTCCCGCCGAGTGCCTCGTCGAGCTCGCGCAGACACCCGAAGAGGAAGTTCGCGCGGGCCGCACCGGAGGGGGTCAGCAGGGCCGGGTCCAGCACGAACAGCGCGAGCGCGCGGTCGGCGGCGTCGGCCGCGGCGAGGAACGTGGGCTGGTCGGCGACCCGGAGGTCGCGCCGGAACCAGACGACGGCAGTGCTGGGCGCCATGCCGGTCGACGCTAGCGGCGCCGCCGCCGCGCCGCCCGCCGAGCCGTCGCACCCCTCCGGTGTGCCCCCAGGGGAACTCTCGTGGCTTAGAGCGCTACGAGGGTTCCCCTGGGGGCACCGGGGCGGCGGTGCGCGAGGCGGGGCGGCGGCTCCCCGGAACGAGCGAGCGGGCCGGTCGTGGGACCGGCCCGCTCGGGGGGTGAGGCGGTGGGGCTACGCGGTCAGCGCTGCCCGACGGGCACGTACAGCCGCTCCGCAGAACCGGTGTAGAGCTGGCGCGGACGCCCGATCTTGTTCTGCGGGTCGTTCATCATCTCGCGCCAGTGCGCGATCCAGCCCGGGAGCCGGCCGAGTGCGAAGAGCACGGTGAACATCTTCACCGGGAAGCCCATCGCCCGGTAGATGACACCGGTGTAGAAGTCGACGTTCGGGTAGAGCTTGCGCTCGACGAAGTAGTCGTCGGCCAGCGCCTTCTCCTCGAGCGTCATGGCGATGTCGAGCAGCGGGTCGTTGACGCCGAGCTTCTTGAGGATCGTCTCGGCCTGCTCCTTGACGATCTTCGCGCGAGGGTCGTAGTTCTTGTAGACCCGGTGCCCGAAGCCCATCAGCTTCGCGCCCTGCTCCTTGTTCTTGACCCGGTTCACGAAGTCGTCGACGTTGCCGCCCTCGACGTCCTTGATGCGGGTCAGCATCTCCAGGACCGCCTGGTTGGCGCCGCCGTGCAGCGGGCCGAACAGCGCGTTGATGCCGGCGGAGATGGAGGCGAACAGGTTCGCCTGGCTGGAGCCGACCAGCCGCACCGTCGAGGTGGAGCAGTTCTGCTCGTGGTCGGCGTGCAGGATCAGCAGGGTGTCGAGAGCGCGGACCATGTCCGGGTCCAGCTCGTAGGGCTCGGCGGGGAACCCGAAGGTCATCCGCAGGAAGTTCTCGACGAGGCCGAGGGAGTTGTCCGGGTACAGGAACGGCTGCCCGACGGACTTCTTGTACGCGTAGGCGGCGATCGTGAAGACCTTCGCCATGAGCCGTACGGTGGAGAGCTCGACGGCCTCCTCGTCGTGCGGGTCCAGCGAGTCCTGGTAGAAGGTCGACAGCGCGCTGACCGCCGACGACAGCACCGGCATCGGGTGCGCGTCCCGCGGGAAGCCCTCGAAGAAGCGCTTCAGGTCCTCGTGCAGCAGGGTGTGCCGGCTGATCCGGTTGGTGAAGGCGTCGAGCTGCTGCTGGCTCGGCAGCTCGCCGTAGATCAGCAGGTAGCTGACCTCGAGGAACGTGGAGTTCCCGGCCAGCTGGTCGATCGGGTAGCCGCGGTAGCGGAGGATGCCGGCGTCACCGTCGATGTAGGTGATCGCGGACGAGCAGGCAGCGGTGCTGGTGAAGCCCGGGTCGAAGGTGACCAGGCCGGTCTTGCCGAGCAGCTTGCTGACGTCGACGGCCTGCGACCCCTCCGTCGGGGTGTGCACCGCGGTCTCGAACTCGCCGCCCGAGTACCGGAGTACGGCGGTGTCGGACTTGGCGGCGGTCTCGTCGGACATGTGGAGGTTCCCTCTCACAGCGGGGATCAATCGGGTCTCGGGCACACGCTAGCCCGCCGGGGCGATTCCGCAGAACGCGGCGACGATTCTCACCCTCCGTCGCGGGGTGCCCGATATCGGAGGAACTCCGGGAAGCGCCACACGCACAGCAGCACGCCGACGATCACGGCGAGGCCGCCGAGCGCCGCGGTGGGGCCGGGCCCGACGAGCGAGGCCACCGACCCGTGCCACATGTCGGCGAGCCGGGGCCCGCCCGCGACGACGACGATGAACACGCCCTGCATCCGGCCGCGCATCTCGTCGGTGGCGACGGTCTGCAGCATCGACGACCGGTAGACCGAGCTGACCAGGTCCCCGGCACCGGCGACGGCGAGCGCGAGCACCGCGAGGAACAGCGACCCGGTGAGCCCGAACACGAGCACCCCGCCGCCCCACACGCACACCGCGACGACGACCGCGACGCCCTGGCGCTGCACCTTCTGCAGCCAGCCCGAGAGCACGCCGCCGGCGACCATCCCGATCGGGATCGCGGCGTACAGCAGGCCCTGCTGGACACCACCGTCGACCGTCCCGCCGAAGGTGTCCACCGCCATCTGCGGGAACAGGACCCGGGGCATGCCCAGACCCATCGCGATCACGTCGACCAGGAACGAGACGAGCAGGATGCGCTGCGTCCCGACGTAGCGGAAGCCGTCGACGACCGAGCGCAGCCCCACCTTCGGGCGGGCGCCGTCCACCCGTTGCGCGGAGCTGGGCAGCGCGGGCAGCCGCCAGGTCGCCCACAGCGTCGCCAGCAGGAAGATCGCGTCGATCAGGTAGAGCGTCGAGAGCCCGATGAACGGGATCAGCACCCCGGCCAGCAGCGGCCCGAGCACCGCGCCGACCTGCACGACGGTCATGTTCAGCGCGTTCGCCGCGGGCAGCTGCTCGGCGGGCAGCAGCCGCGGGATGACCGCGCTGCGGGTGGGCTGGTTCATCGCGAGCATCGCCGACTGGAACGCGAACAGCACCAGCACGACCCACACGTTCCCGGCGCCGCTGGCCGACACCACCCACAGCGCCAGCGAGCTCAGCGCGATCCCGGAGCCGGTGAACAGCAGCATGACCCGGCGGTCGACGGCGTCGGCGATCGCGCCGCCCCACAGCCCGAACACCACCAGCGGGACCAGGCCGAACAGCCCCGTGAGTCCGACGTAGGCCGAGGAGCCGGTCAGCTGGAAGATCTGGATCGGCACGGCGACGACAGACAGCTGCGCGCCGATCACCGTCACGATCCCGGCCACCCACAGCCGCCGGTAGGCGGGTGTGCGCAGCGGGGTGGTGTCGGCGAAGGTCGACCGCAGCAGCCCGGTGATCCGCGACGCGCGGGTGCGGACGGTCGGGCCCTGGTCCGCGGCGGCGGGGACCGGGCGGGTCGGGGTGTCCCGTTCCGCACCGGGCACGGGCTGCGTCGGCCCCTCGCCGGGATCGTTGCGCGTGCTCACGACGTCAAGGTGTACACGGACGCCCCGACGACGCGCCTCCGGGATCTCCCTAGGGGGCGAGCCGCCGCACGGACCAGGAGTCGTCGCGGCCGACCTCGAACCGCAGCCGGTCGTGCATCCGGTCGGCGCGGCCCTGCCAGAACTCGACCTGCCACGGCACGATCCGCCAGCCGCCCCAGTGCGGGGGCCGCGGGATCTCCTCCACGCCGTCGAAGCGGCGGGTGACCCCGGCGAGCGCCTGGTCGAGGACGGTGCGCCCCGCGACGATCGTCGACTGCGCCGACGCCCAGGCACCCAGCTGCGACCCGCGCGGGCGCAGCGCCCAGTAGGCGTCGGACTGGGCGTCCGAGCAGCGCTCCACCCGGCCGGAGAGCTGGACCTGCCGCTGGAGGTCGTACCAGGGGAAGGTCACCGAGGCGACGCGCGTGCGGTTCAGGTCGTGGCTCTTGGCCGAGGTGTAGTTGGTGTAGAAGACGATCCCGCCGGCGTCGAGGCCCTTGCACAGGACGGTGCGCGACGACGGCAGCCCGTCCGGGTCCGACGTCGCCAGCACCATCGCGTTCGGCTCGGTCAGCCCGGCCTCACGGGCCTGCTCCAGCCACGCGGTGAGCTGTTCGTGCCAGGTCGGAGCCAGATCGTCGACGTCGAGCGGGCGGCTCGAGTAGTCCGTCCGCATCCTCTCGAGGGCGGGCGCGTCGGTCATCGGTTCCCCTTCCGGACAGGTGCGTGCGTCTCGCACGGTAAGCGCGCCGGAGCCGCGTGTGCACCCGCCGATCGGAGTGGTCGCGACCGGTGTTCACGGACGGGAGTCCGGTTCGTGATCGACACCACCGGCCGGTCGCGTTGCCCCGCTGACCCGTTCGGAGCAGGGTGACGGCGACGATCCGAGCCGAAGGAGACCCGGTGACCGAGACGACCGCGTACGAGGTGCCCCCGCCGCCGCCCGGCTTCACGTCCGGGCTGGAGGGCCACGTCGCGTTCCGGACCGAGATCGCCGAGCCCGACAAGGACGGCGGGTCGCTGCGCTACCGCGGCGTCGACCTGGAGGACCTCGCCGGCACCGTGACCTTCGGCGACGTCTGGGCCCTGCTGGTCGACGGCCGGTTCGGCCAGAGCCTGCCGCCCGCCGAGCCGTTCCCGATCCCGGTGCACACCGGTGACGTCCGGGTCGACGTGCAGGCGGCGCTGGCCATGCTCGCCCCGTACTGGGGCTACCGCCCGCTGCTCGACATCGACGACACCGAGGCCCGCGACAACCTGGCCCGCGCCTCGGTGATGGCGCTGTCCTACGTCGCCCAGTCCGCCCGCGGCATCGGTGTGCCCGCGGTGCCGCAGTCGCGCATCGACGAGTGCTCCACCATCACCGAGCGCTTCATGACCCGCTGGCGTGGCGAGCCCGACCCGCGCCACGTCGCCGCCGTCGACGCCTACTGGGTGTCCGCCGCCGAGCACGGCATGAACGCCTCGACCTTCACCGCCCGGGTGATCGCCTCCACCGGCGCCGACGCCGCCGCGTCGCTGTCCGGCGCGATCGGCGCCATGTCCGGCCCGCTGCACGGCGGCGCCCCGGCCCGGGTGCTCCCGATGATCGACGAGGTGGAGCGCACCGGTGACGCGGGGGCGCTGGTGACGGGCCTGCTGGACCGCAAGGAGAAGCTCATGGGCTTCGGGCACCGGGTCTACCGGGCCGAGGACCCGCGGGCCCGCGTGCTGCGCCGCACCTGTCGGGAGCTGAACGCCCCGCGCTACGAGGTGGCCGCCGAGCTGGAGCGCACGGCGCTGGCGATCCTGCGCGAGCGGCGCCCGGACCGTCCGATCGAGACCAACGTCGAGTTCTGGGCGGCGGTGATCCTCGACTTCGCCGAGGTCCCGCCGCACATGATGCCCGCGATGTTCACCTCGGCCCGGACCGCGGGCTGGTCGGCGCACGTGATGGAGCAGAAGCGCGAGGGCAAGCTCGTGCGTCCGAGCGCGCAGTACATCGGCCCGGGCCCGCGCCGTCCGCAGGAGGTCGAGGGCTGGGACTCGGTCGTCGCCCGCTGACCGGGACCCGCGGCCCGTGCGACGTACGGGGCCCGCTCAGGAGCGGGGGCCGGTGATCCGCGCGACGGCCTCCCCGCCGTCGCGGCGGAGCCACCGGTCCTGGTGGAGCAGCCCGTACACGCCGTAGCTCAGGGCCGTACCGGGTACGACGACCGCAGCGTGGGCCGCTGCCCGAGCACCGCGAGGTGCAGGCCCGCCAGCAGCAGCACCGCGAACGGCGGAGTCACCAGGGCCCCCAGCAGTGCGACCAGCAGGCCGCTGCCCAGGGACCCCGCGAACACCTCCACCAGGTCGGGGGTCGGGGGCGGCGTGGGCTCGACGAGCGTCAGCAGGCCCTCGGCCCCGAGCACGACCATCATCAGCACGAGGGCCGGCACCAGCGTGAGGACGGGGCCGCGGCGCACATGGCGCCACGCCCCACCCACGATCTCTCCGGCGTCGAGCGGTCGTAGCGGCACGATGCCGGGCTGCGGCGGCCCAGGCTCCCCCGGGCCGGGGTGGTCCTCCGTCACGGTCGCCCCCTCTGCTCGCCCGGTTCGTGTCCTACCGGACATCGGGGACGCCCGGGCGGGATCTCCGGCGATCGTGAGCCGATGGTGATCAGCCGGTGGGCAGAGGCGCGGGGACCCGCCGGCGCCGGATCGCCAGCGACAGCCCGGCCGCGACGACGCAGAGGACGGCGCCGCCGTACCAGGCCGCGTCGTAGCTGCCCAGCGCGTCGCGGACCAGCCCCGCGACGAGTGCGGCGAACGCCGCCCCGATCTGGTGCGAGGCGAAGATCCAGCCGAACACCACCGCCGAGCGGGCGCCGAACGCCTCGCGGGCCAGCGCCATCGTCGGTGGGACTGTCGCGACCCAGTCCAGGCCGTAGAACACGACGAACGCGAGCATGCTCGCGTTCAGATCGGTCCCGAACAGCGGCGGGAGCAGGAACAGCGACAGCCCGCGCAGCGCGTAGTAGGCGCCCAGCAGGAGCCGCGGGTCGACGCGGTCGGTCAGCCAGCCGGAGAAGATCGTTCCGAGCAGGTCGAAGATGCCGACCAGGGCGAGCAGGGAGGCCGCCGTCGTCGCGGGCATGCCGTGGTCGTGCGCGGCCGGGACGAAGTGGGACTGGACCAGCCCGGCCGTCGTCGCGCCGCAGATGAAGAACCCGCCGACGAGCAGCCAGAACGTGCCGGTGCGCGAGGCGTCGGCCAGGGCCCGCAGCGCCAGCCGCGCGGCACCCGCGCGCTGCGGCGGGACGACGTCGGCCTCGGTGCCGCCGTAGGGCAGGACCCCGGCGTCGGCGGGGCGGTCCTTCAGGAACAGCAGCACGACCGGCACCACGGCCAGGGCCGCGCCCGCGGTGATCAGCGCCGCGGGCCGCCACCCGCCCGACTCGACGACGGCCGCGACGAGCGGCAGGAACACCAGCTGCCCGGTGGCGGTGGCGGCGGTGAGGACGCCGGAGACGAGGCCGCGACGGGCGACGAACCAGCGGTTCACCACGGTCGCGACCAGCGCCATCGCCATCGACCCGGTACCCAGCCCGACGACGACGCCCCACAGCAGCACCAGCTGCCAGACCGCCGTCATGAACACGGTCGTGCCCGCGCCGACCGCCACCATGACCAGCGCGGTCGCGACCACGCGGCGCACGCCGAAGCGCTCCATCAGCGCCGCCGCGAACGGCGCGGTCACCCCGAACAGGGCGAGGTTCACCGCGAGCGCGAAGGAGATGGACCCGATGCCCCAGCCGAACTCGGCGTGCAGCGGCTCCACCAGCACGCCCGGCGTGGAGCGGAACCCGGCCGCGCCGAGCAGGGCGAGGAACGTCGCCCCGGCCGCCCACCAGGCCGGGTGCACCCGGCGCCGCTGCGTGTCCGCCGTCGCGGGCGCTGTCGTCATGGCTCCATCGTGCGGTGGCGCTGCGATGCGCAACAGTGGCCGCTCGGACGACATGCGCAAGAATTCGGCCATGCACCGGGTCGGAGTGCTCGCCGTCGACGGGGTGATCGCCTTCGAGCTGGGCATCCCCGAGCGGATCCTCGGCACCACGACCACGGCGGACGGCACCCCCCTCTACGACGTGCGGGTCGCCACCGTCGACGGCGGCCCGGTCCGCACCAGTGCCGGGTACCGGGTGCTGCCCGAACACGGGATCGAGGCGCTGGAGCGCGCGGACACCCTGGTCGTGCCGGCCGTGCGCGGCCCGAACACCGGCGACCCGGGCCCGGCCGTCCTCGGCCTGGTGCGCCGGGCCGTGGACCGCGGCGCGCGGGTGGTCGCGATCTGCACCGGCGCGTTCACCCTCGCCGCCGCCGGGGTGCTCGACGGCCGCCGCGCCACCACCCACTGGGCGCACGTGGACGACTTCCGCGCGCTGTACCCGCACGTCGAGCTCGACCCCGACGTGCTGTTCGTCGACGACGGCGACGTCCTCACCTCGGCGGGCGTCGCCGCGGGCATCGACCTCTGCCTGCACCTGGTGCGCCGCGACCACGGCGCCGGGACCGCCGCGGCGACGGCCCGGCGCAACGTCGTCGCGCCGTGGCGGGAGGGCGGGCAGGCGCAGTTCGTGGAGTCCCACGTCCCCGACCCCGGCGGCGGCCCCGACACCCGCGCCGTGCGCGAGTGGGCGTTGCAGCACCTCGACCGGCCGCTCGCCGTCGAGGAGCTGGCGGAACGGGCGTCCATGAGCGTGCGGACCTTCACCCGCCGCTTCCGCGCCGAGACCGGCACCAGCCCGGGGCGCTGGCTGTCCGCGCGCCGCCTCGACCTCGTGCGACGCCTGCTGGAGACCACCGACCTCCCCGTCGAGCAGGTCGCGGCCCGCTCCGGCTTCGGCACCACCGCCGCGCTGCGCGAGCGGCTGCACGCCGACATCGGGATGGCCCCGCTCGCCTACCGGCGCTCGCACCGCGCCCCCGCCGTCACCCGACGACGCCGGCGGGTGGCGCGCAGCACTCGTCGCACGGCACGCCGGTCCGGCTGCGACACTGGTGGAGTGACCTCCCCTGCCGATCTGAAGATCCCCGGCGATCTCCTTCCGCAGGACGGCCGCTTCGGATGCGGTCCGTCCAAGGTGCGCCCCGAGCAGCTGTCCGCCCTCGCCGCGACCGGTGACTCCCTGATGGGCACCTCGCACCGGCAGAAGCCGGTGAAGGAGCTCGTCGGACGGGTGCGGTCCGGGCTGGCCGAGCTGTTCTCATTGCCGGACGGCTACGAGGTCGTCCTCGGCAACGGCGGCTCCACCGCCTTCTGGGACGCAGCCGCGTTCGGCCTGGTCCGTCAGCGCTCGCTGCACCTGACCTACGGCGAGTTCTCCCAGAAGTTCGCCGACACCACCACCGGCGCGCCGTTCCTGGCCGACCCGGTGATCGTCAAGGCCGACCCGGGCAACGCGCCGGAGCCGGTGAGCGACCCGTCGGTCGACGTCATCGCGTGGGCGCACAACGAGACCTCGACCGGCGTCGCGGTGCCCGTCAACCGGCCCGCGGGCACCACCGACGACCAGCTCGTGCTGATCGACGCCACCTCGGGCGCCGGCGGGCTGCCGGTCGACATCACCCAGTCCGACGTCTACTACTTCGCCCCGCAGAAGGGCTTCGCCTCCGACGGCGGCCTGTTCCTCGCGATCATGAGCCCGAAGGCCCTGGAGCGGGTCGCCGAGCTGGCCGCGTCGGACCGCTGGATCCCGCCGTTCCTGTCGCTGGCCACCGCCGTCGACAACTCCGGCAAGGACCAGACCTACAACACGCCGTCGCTGGCGACCCTGTTCCTGCTCGAGGACCAGGTCCGCTGGATGAACGCGCTGGGCGGGCTCGACGGCTGCGTCGCACGCACCCGCGACTCCTCCGACCGGCTCTACACCTGGGCCGACAAGAGCAGCTTCGCGACGCCGTTCGTCACCGACCCGGCGCACCGCAGCCTGGTGGTCGGCACGATCGACTTGGACGACGCCGTCGACGCCGCCGCGGTGGCGAAGGCGCTGCGCGCGAACGGGATCGTGGACACCGAGCCGTACCGGAAGCTGGGCCGCAACCAGCTGCGGATCGGGATGTTCCCGGCCGTGGAGCCGTCGGACGTCTCGGCGCTGACCGCGTGCATCGACTGGGTCGTGGAGCGGCTGGGTTCCTGACCGTGCCCTGGGAGGGCATCCCTCCCGGGTGGACGAGGACCGTCCACCGAGGTGGGTCGACCGGCTGCGGTCGGCCCACCCGGCGGCGGCCCTCGTCGTGGCGGTGGTGTCCGCCGGCACCCCGACCGTCGTCACCGGGGCGCCGCTCCCCGGCCGCCCGCGGCCGCTCTCCTGCTCGTCGCCGTCGCGCGCTCGGAGTCCGCGCGCTCCCGGCCTGCGGGCGATGTCGTCCCGCGACGCCGCCGACGCCGTGCCGGTGTCGCGAACCCGGCCTCGGGCGGATCCGGCCGGGGTCGGGGCGGGCGGGGATCGCCCACGCCGGCGGCGAACGACCGCGCCGCCCGGGGCGACGCGCGGCGGACAGCGGGCGCCGGCGTGCGCGTCGGCCGGTGATCCACATGGCGCGCGCAGTTCCGTCGTGTGCGCGCGTCCGGACGCGCGCGGGCCGCGGATCACCGCGCGGACCGCGGATCGCCGCGCGGACCGCGGATCGCCGCGCGGACCGTGGATCACCGCGCGGGCGGGGGATCGCCGGGCGGGTCCGGTCACCGCGGCAGGAGCGCGCCGGCAGGTGCCTCGCGTCCACCTGCCACGACGGCCCCGCTGCCGTCCCCGTCCTGATGCCGCGCCGGGGGATACGTCCCGGCCGTCCTGTTACGGATCGGGGCGGCTCCGGCACCGCACACGCCGGGTTGCGTCGCGGCGCGGCGTCGTTGCGTGATCGATAGCAACTCGTTGTAGTCACACGCGTATCAATCGCCCCAATTACCTCGTGAGCCACGAACTGTGCGACGCTGCGCACGGTGAGTGAGAACGGCTCGGCGGTCCCCCGGGCGAGTAGGTGTTGTCGACCAGGCAGAACTCGCCCGGCGCGCCTCACCCGGCACGGACCCCTCGCCCTCTACCGTCACCCGGACGGGGACGACAGCAGGAGGTCAGGTCGATGCGCGCGTTGCGGGTCGTGGGGGTGACCGGGGACGGCTCGGTCGTCCTCGAGGACCCGGGGCGTCGCGAGCGCTACACGGTGCCGGCCGACGAGCAGCTGCGGGCCGCGGCACGGGGTGACGTGACCCGGCTCGGCCAGATCGCGATCGAGTTGGAGAGCCAGTTGCGCCCACGGGAGATCCAGGCCCGAATCCGGGGTGGCGCGTCGGTCGACGAGGTCGCAGCCGCGGCCGGCGTCCCGACCCAGAAGATCGAACGCTTCGCCTATCCCGTCCTGCTGGAACGGTCGCGGACCGCCGAGCTGGCCCAGGGCGCCCACCCGCAGCGCGCCGACGGACCCGACTCGCGCACGCTCGGTGAGACCGTCGCGCACACCTTCGGCCTGCGCGGACAGGACTACGGCGGAGCCGGCTGGGACTCCTGGAAGGGCGAGGACGGCAAGTGGGTCGTCGTCCTGACGTGGCAGACCGGCCGCTCGGACAACGCCGCGCACTGGGCGTTCCAGCCCGGCGCGCACGGCGGCACCGTCGTTGCGCTGGACGAGCACGCCTCCGACCTCGTGGAGGGTCTGCCCGCACGCCCGCTGCGTCCGCTCGGCGCGGTGGTCGACATGGCCCGCGACGAGGACCACACCCCCCAGGCCCCGACGACCGCCGCTCCGGCGCGCGCCGTCGCGGCCGCCGGTGGGCAGCAGCCCGAGGCCTGGGCCGGACGCGGGATCGCGCCCGAGCAGCGCCGGGCGAGCCCCCCGCCGCCCCGGACCCGCGTCGAGACGCCCGGTCGCACCGCGGGCGCCCGCCCGGACGACACCCGGGCCCCGGCCGCCGCGGCGCCCGTGGTCCCCCGGCGCGCCGAGCAGGTCGAGGACGCCGGGTCCTCCGCTGCGGCCGGCACCTCGCAGGCCGACTCCGCGACCACCGACGGCACGGTTGCCTCGAACGCGGACGCTCCCGGCACCGACACGACCGCGGCGGCCGGCACGGGTACGGGCACGACCGGCGCGGACCCGAACGGCTCCGCCTCGACCGGTACCTCTCCGGACGACGCCTCCTCGAACCGCATCTCCTCGAACGTCTCCGCCCCGGCCGCCGCGGCACCGGTCGGCGCGGGCCCGACCGGCCGGGAGTCGACGGCCTCGGACACCACCGACGCGGACCCGGGCGCCCCGGTGCCGGCAGGCACCGGCTCCGCCGCCCCCCACGGGACCGGCACGGACGCGGCCGCCACGGACGCGGTGGCCCCGGACGCAGGCGACACGACCGCGTCCGGTGCGGAGACGTCCGCCACGGACTCCGGGTCCGCGGGCGACGCGGCGGGCCCGGCCGCGTCGTCGGCGACGACCTCGCCGGAAGCGGCCACGGCCACCCCCGCGTCGGACGCCGCACCGACCACGACGAACCCGGGCTCGGCCACGGCGGCCCCGGCGCAGGACACCGGGACCGCCGCGTCGACCACCGTGGCACCGACCACCCCGGCGTCCGCGGGCACCGCCGCGGGCTCCACGAGCACCTCGGCCGAGAACGGCGAGGCCTCCCCGGCCGCGTCGGGCGACGCCCCCGACGAGGGCACCGACGCACCCACCGGGACCGCCGCGGCCGCCACCGGGGCACCGGGCACGTCGTCGTCGAACGGCTCGGACCCGGAGACGGACCCCTCTCCGGCACAGGACACCGAGAGCGCGGCCCCGCGCCGCCCGTCCACCGCCGGGTCGCGGCGGACGAAGAAGGGCAAGCCGGTCATGCCGTCGTGGGACGAGGTCCTGCTCGGCGTCCGCGGCCAGCGCTGACACGTTACCGCAGGGGTTCCGTCCTCCCGCACCGGATCCGGTCCCGTGTGGGAGCACGGGTCCGGTGTGGGACCGCACCGCCCGCGGTCAGCCCCCGCCGGTGACGGCGTGGAAGGCGACGGCGGCGGCCGTTGCGACGTTGAGCGAGTCCACGCCGCTCGCCATCGGGATCCGGACCCGGCGGTCGGCGGCGGCCAGTGCCTCGTCGGTGAGACCGGGACCCTCCGCACCCAGCAGCAGGGCGACCTTCCGGCCGCACAGGCCCGCCGAGGCGAGGGGCTCGGCGTCGGCGGAGGGAGTGAGGGCGGCGACGGTGAACCCCGCCTCCCGCAGCCGGTCCACCGAGGCGGGCCACGCGCCGTCGAGGGTCGTGAACGGGACCCTGAGCACGTGCCCCATCGAGACGCGGACGCTGCGCCGGTACAGCGGGTCCGAGCAGCCGGGGCCGAGCAGGATCGCGTCGACGCCGAGGGCGGCGGCGTTGCGGAACAACGACCCCAGGTTCTCGTGGTCCCCCACCCCCTCGCAGACGGCCAGCGTGCGGGCGCGGGCCAGGACGTCGTCGAGGGACGGCGCGGGAGCCCGGTCGGCGACGGCGAGCACCCCCCGGTTCAGGTGGAACCCGACCGCCCGGGCCATGGTGTCGGCGTCGGTCGCGTAGACCGGGACGTCTACGCCGGCGAGATCGTCGGAGAGCTCGTCGAGGCGACGCGGGACCCCCAGCAGGGAGCGCACCGGATACGGCGAGTCGAGCAGCCGGCGCACGACGACGACACCCTCCGCGATCACCAGCCCACGCCCACCGGGCCGATCGGGGCGCCGATCGGCGGTCGTGAGGTCGCGGTAGTCGTCGATTCGGGGGTCGTCGGAGTGCTCGACCGTGGTGAGTATGGCCACGACGCCCGATCGTCCCACGTCACGGACCGTTCACCGCGCCTGGTCGCCCGGTCAGCCGGTACCGCCCGGTCCGGCGATATGACACGGTGTAGTGCCGCCTCCTCCGACAACGGTCCTCCGCCGTGTGAGTGAGAAGGCGCTCCCCGTTCGATGGAGGTCGGTTCGCGCATGGGTCAGGTGGTCGACCGGACGACGTTCAGCCGGCGCGACCGCCAGCGGTACCGGATCAAGGTGCAGCGCTGTCTGGACACTCTCGGTGACCTGCTCAGCAGCTACCCGTTCTCCGACACGGAGCCGATGACCGGCGTCGAGATCGAGTTCAACCTGGTGGATACGGAGCTGGCGCCGTCGCTCAACGGGAGCGACGTGCTGGACACGATCAACTCGGGCGAGTGGCAGACCGAGCTCGGCCGCTGGAACCTCGAGCTGAACCTGCCGCCCCGGCCGCTGCCCGGCGACCAGTGGCGCCAGCTGGAGCACGAGCTGCTCGACCTGCTCGCGGGCGCCGGGGCGAAGGCCGGTGACCTGCGCACCCAGCTCGTCATGATCGGGATCCTGCCGACGCTGGACCCGGCACACATGACCGCCGAGGCGATCTCCCCCGAGGACCGCTACGAGGCGCTCAACGACCAGATGCTCAACGCCCGGGGCGAGCCGATCCGGATCGACATCGCCGGCTGCTCGCCGGAGGAGCGGGTCAACGCCGACTTCGACACGATCATTCCCGAGGCGGCCTGCACGTCGATGCAGCTGCACCTGCAGGTGTCCCCCGCCAACTTCGGGCGCTACTGGAACGCCGCGCAGTGCCTGGCCGGTGTCCAGCTGGGGCTCGGGTCGAACTCGCCGTTCCTGCTCGGGTCACAGCTGTGGTCGGAGACCCGGATCCCGCTGTTCGAGCAGTCCTGCGACGTCCGGACCCCCGAGTTCCACAACCAGGGGGTACGTCCGCGGGTCTGGTTCGGTGAGCGCTGGATCGACTCGGTACTGGACCTGTTCTCCGAGAACGCCCGCTACTTCCCCGCGCTGATGCCACTGACGTCCGATGTGGACCCGGCGACGCAGATGCGCGACAAGGGCTTCCCGGACCTGCCCGAGCTGACCCTGCACAACGGCACGATCTGGCGCTGGAACCGGCCGATCTACGACAGTACGGGCGACACCCCGCACGTCCGGCTCGAGAACCGGGTGCTCCCCGCGGGACCGACGACCGTCGACATGGTCGCCAACGCGCTGTTCTTCTACGGCCTGCTGCGCACCCTGGTCGAGGCCGACCAGCAGCTGTGGCGGTCGGTGTCGTTCGAGGCGGCGCGGGAGAACTTCCAGACGGCGGCCAAGCACGGCATGCACGCTCCCCTGTACTGGCCCGGCACCGGCTGGGTGCTCCCCGACGAGCTCGCCCTGCGCAAGCTGCTCCCCCTGGCCCACGAGGGTCTCGCCCGCTGGGGCGTCTCCGGCGCGGTCTGCGACCGGTACCTGACGGTGCTGGAGCGGCGCTGCGTCACGCGTCAGACCGGGTCGTCGTGGCAGATCGACACCGTCGCCGCGCTGGAGGCGCGGGGCGCGGACCGGATGACCGCGCTGCGCGGCATGCTCGAGCGCTACCTGGCGCACTCGACCGCGAACCAGCCCGTCCACACCTGGGAGATCCCCGGCTGATCGGCTTCGCCATCGCGAAGCATTCTCCGCGACCGGGCCCGCTCACCGCCCGCACGTTCCTACCGTCCCCCTCCGCACACCCGCCCCGGGTGCGCGTACGGGACGGAGGGACATGTCCAGCCAGCACCACCCCGACCGGCGTCGATGACCCGGGCGACGACGATGTCCCCGTTCCGGCTGTTCAGCCGCACCGCCCGCGACGGGCGCCCCCTCGACGACGGCCCCGACCCCTGGCTCGACGACCCGGCGCCCGACCCGGCTCCGCGGCCCGCCGCGCCTCGGGCCCGGGAGGCCGCCCCGGCTCCGTCGACCCGTGGGACGTCCGCGGCTCCGGTGGCGGAGGGCCCCGCGACCGCGGCGGCGCGGCCGGCGGTCTGGACGCCGCGGCGGCCGCCACAGGAACCGGTCGCGGAGCCGGAGCCGGTCACCGATCCCTTCGGCTTCCCGCCGGTGCCGCCGGCCGGGCCGCCCACTGCCGTCGCCCCGGTCCCCGCCACCGCCCCCGTCTCCGACGAGGTCGCCGCGGCCTGGGCGGCGTGGGCGCCTGCCGCGACGCCGCGGGCCGACGGCACACAGGTCAGCGCGGATCCCGGGGTGCCGCCCTCCGCGTCGGACAGCGCGACCGCTGCATCCGGTCCAGCAGCCGCCGACCCGGACTCGCCCGGCCCGGCGGCGCCGTCCGGACGGGCGACGCCCGCTGTGCCCTCCGGCCCGGCGTCCTCGGGATCCGCGCCCACCACGCAGGCGCTGTCCGGCCCGGCACCGGCCGATCACGGTCTTGCCCCCCGCTCGGCCGCAGCGCCGGTCGGGACCCCGTCGCCGCTCGTCGACCCCGCCGAGGCGTCCGCGCTGGCCGGGGCCTTCGCCGCGGACCTGCTGTCCTGGGACGAGGACGACGTCGCCCGCCGCGGCCGCGTCCTCGCCGCCTACCTGCCCACGACCGCGGCCGACGGGCTGCTCGGCTGGACCGGGACCGGACGCCAGCGGGCCGACCTCGTGCTGCCGGGCCGCGTCAGCACCGACGGCGACCGCGCCGTCGTCGACGTCCGGGTGCGGGTCGTGCCCTACCGCCGCGTCGACGCCCGCGGGGCGGCCGCGCCGGAACCCGAACCCGACGACCCGATCGGGGCACCCGCCGGTGCCCCGGCCCCGGCCGCGCGCGGCTGGCGCGGGCTGGCCGCGCGATGGGTCCGGCTGGAGGTGGGCGTGGTCCTCACCGGCGACGGGCTCGTCGTCGACGCGGGGCCCGAGGCGGAGCCGGCCCGGCGCCCGTCGCCGGTCGACCTCGCCCGGGGCGGTGCGCGGTGAGCGGGCGGATCCCGGTCGTCGGGGGTCTGGCCGGCGGGGTCGGGACGACGACCGTCGCCCGGGCCCTGCACGGCCGTGACCTGGGGCGGGTGTGCGGGCCGGACCTGCTGCCCGACGTCGTCGTCACCCGGGACACCGTGGCCGGGCTGGCCGCCGCCGCCCTCGTCGCCCCGGCACCCGGGCCGGGCGCGCCGGTCCTGGTCCTGCACCCCGGCACCGCCGACCCCGACGGCATCGACGCCGACGCCGCAGGTCCCGGCTGGGCGGCCGTCGTCGCGCTGCCCGCGGTGCCGGGTTGGGCCCGCTCGGCCGACCCGTGGTCGGACGCGGCCGGGGTGCTCACCCGTCCCGGGCCCTCGGCCGCGGTCCGCCGCTACGCCGACGCGATCGGCCGGATCGTCACCGCGCTGACGACGTCCGGCCGGCTCGACCGGCCGCTCACCCCGGCCGGCGTCGGTGGGCTGCGACCCCTGCGCGGGGTGCTGGCGGTCCCGACCGGGCCGGTCCGGTGAGCCGTGCGAGCGCTGCTGATCGTGCCGGTCGTCGTCGCACTCCTGCTGGGGGCGGCGGGGCAGGTCCTGGCCGCACCGGCCGCGGAACCGGTCACCTCGGGCGTCGACGCGGCTCACGTGCCGGAGGCGGCGCGGCCGTACCTCGACCTGGTCACGGACCTGACCTCGCAGGGCTGCCCGGAGCTGCCACCGGCCTGGGTGGTCGCCCAGGTGCAGGCGGAGTCGGGATGGGATCCGGAGCTGCGCACCGGCACCGCCGCCGGGCTGCTGCAGGTCTCGGAACGGACCTGGGTCGCGGCCGGCGGCGCGCCCTGGCCGGACGCGGCGCTCACCGAGCCGGAGGGGCACCTGCGCGTCGTCGTGCCGTGGCTCTGCTCGACGCTGCGCGCCGCCGCCGGGTACCTGGCGACGACCCCGAAGGACGTGCCGGTGCTCGACGCGATGCTGGTCTGCCACATCGCGGGCTGCAGCCGGGTCACCGGCTCGGCGTCGGGGGTCCCGGCGGGCGGGGAGGCGGGCTGCTCGCAGGCGTGCGCGTCGGCGATCCGGCGCTACCTCGACGCGGTGCACGGCTTCGTCGCGGACTACTCCGGTACGACGGCCGTCGACGACCGCGAGTCGTCCCCGCCACCGCCGCAGAAGGCCGCCCCGGCGAAGGCACCGGCCGCGAAGGACGCCGCGTCGGCACCGGCACCCGCCTGGACCGGCGGCGCGACGGGCTGCCACGAACCCGATCCGGTGCGCTCCGACGGCTGCCTGACCGGCGCGACGAAGCACGGACTCGATGCGGTCCGGGCGGTCTTCGGCCCGACCATCGAGACGGTCGGCTGCTGGGACGAGCACCTGCAGAACCCGCGGTCGGACCATCCGAAGGGCAGGGCCTGCGACGTGTTCACCGGGAAGGCGGGGGCGTTCGCGAAGGGCGCCGACCTCGACGAGGGCTGGGCGATCGCGCGCTGGCTGGAACGCAACGCGGCCCCGCTGAAGGTCGAGTACCTGATCTGGCAGGGCCGCTACTGGGACCCCTCGGTGCGCGCCGACGGCTCCGGCTGGGGCCGCCGCTACACCGGCGGCGGGGTCTACGACACCGCCGACGCGACCGGCGGCCACTACGACCACATCCACATCAGCTTCGCGGAGTGACCCCGTGCGACGTTCCCTGCCGCTGCTCGTGCTCGCCGCGGTCCTCGCGGTTCCCCTGGCCCTGCTGGTGCCCGCGCTGCTGCCCGGACCGCCGTCGCAGGCCGTGCTGACCTCGGCCGACCGGGACGCCCTCGGTGATCCCGGCCCCGTCCGCGGACCGGAGCCCCCCGTGCCGGCGACGCGGCCGTCGTCGCCCGGGGCGGTGGCACGCGCCTACCTCGTCGCCGCGCACGGCACCGGTGCCGGCGCGGCCGCGGGCACCACCCTCGACGGCACCCCGTACGCACTGCCCGGCAGCCCGGCCGCGGCCGGGGCGCCCGTCCTCGACCCGCCGCCGCCCGGCGCGGGGCGGACCGTCGAGGTCGAGGACCTCGACGAGGGCGCCACCGACTGGGCCCGTGGGCGCACCGCGCTCGTCGCGACCGTCCGCACGACGACGGCCGGCCCCGGCGCGGCCCCCGAGGTCCGGCGCTGGCGTACCCGCGTGGTCGTGGCGCTCGACGCGGCGGGCCACTGGCTGGTCACCGCCGACACACCCATCACCACCGACACCCCCGACGTGGACGACTGACGTGACCGAACCTTGGAGTGGGCGATGACCGCCGACGAGCTCGAGCAGCTGCTCAAGTCCCTGCTGGCCAAGGGGGTCACGGTCGTCCTGCTGGCGCTGGGCCCCGCCGGGGAGCTGGTGGGGGTGGAACCCGGGGGGTCCGCGACGCCGTCGGTGAGCTCCGGGCAGGACGCCGCCGGTGCGCCGCGTCCGGACCTGGAGCTGGGGGCCGACGGCGAGGTGTGCGTCGGGTCGGGCGGGTCCTCCGGATCCGGGTCGGGATCCGGAGGGTCCGGGTCGGGCGCCGACTCCGGGTCGGGTTCCGGGTCGGGTTCCGACAGCTCGGGCGGCGGGGACGGCCGCGACGGGGCCGGGTCCGACGGGGCCTCCGCCGGGTCCGGCGGCGACTCCTCCGGGTCGAAGGACGGCCGCGACGGTGGGGGCGGCGGCTCCGACGGGTCGGGCGACTCGGACGGCAGTCGCCGAGCCGGCGGGTCGGGTGACTCCGGGAGCAAGAGCGGCTCGGACGACAGCAGCACCGGGAACAGCGGTTCCGAGGACACCGGGTCCGGCGGCAGCGACTCCGGGGGCTCCGGTTCGGACGACAGCAGCCGCGGCGACAGCGACTCGGGAAGCGGCAGTACCCCGTCGGGCAGCGGCTCGTCCGGAAACGGCTCGGGCGGCAGCGGCTCGGGCAGAAGCGGCACCGCCTCCGGCGCCCCCGACGAGTCCGGCGCCACCGCCTACGGCACCAGCGACGACGCCGCCGCGGGCCTCCTCACCGGTGGCACCGGCGGCCGGACCGCCCCGGCCCCCTGCCCCACCGGCTCGGGTGGCGCGGCCGATCCCGCGCCCGCCACCGGGAGCACCCCGGAGGCGGGCGGTACGACCACCGGCGGCGGCGCGACGGTGGCCGAGGGCACCACCGCGGCGGCGAAGCTGGGCTGGGGCCGGCCGGTCCGCGCCGACGAGTTCGACAACGGCACCGACGGCTGGAGCATCTACGACGGCGCCGGGCACGCGGGCAACGGCCGTCGCACCCCGGAGGCGGCCGCGGTGGCCGACGGCGTCCTGACGATCACCGGCGACAGCCGGGGCAACACCGCGGGCATGGCGTGGAAGGAGGGCTCCCAGCAGTACGGACGCTGGGAGGGGCGGGTGCGCGCGCCGGTCGGGGACCCGTCGTACAACGCCCTGCTGCTGCTCTGGCCCACCGCGGAGAACTGGCCCGAGGGCGGCGAGCTCGACTTCATGGAGATGATGGACCCCGAGCGGCAGAAGACCAATGCGTTCTTCCACTACGGCGCGGACAACTCCCAGGTCGAGGGCTCGGTCGAGATCGACGCGACGCAGTGGCACAACTGGGCCCTGGAGTGGACGCCGGACCGGATCACCGCCTACGTCGACGGCGAGAAGTGGTTCGAGACCACCGAACAGAAGGTGCAGCCGCCGGGGCCGATGCACCTGTGCATCCAGCTCGACTGGTTCCCCAAGGGCGGGTCGGGGAAGGAGACGCAGATGCAGGTCGACTGGGTCCGCCAGTACACCCTCGACAGCGGCGCAGCCGGCGGAGCGAACGGCGGAGCAGCGGACGGCGGCGGCGTCACCGGCAGCGGGGGGACCACGGGCTCGACCGGCTGAGCCCGACCATGATCACCGGTTGTGGAGTACGGAGGTACGCGAAGCGCACCCTGCGCTCCACAACCGTCGATCATGGAGCCCCCGACCGGCCCCGCCGCGGGAGGTGGCCCGGACTTCTCAGCTCACCCACAGCCGTCCCCTCCTAGGCTGCCGCCGACCCGCCGTCGACGACAAGGAGGGGGTCGTGCCGGAACAGACGGAGCAGGGGCCCGAGCACGACCCCGAGGCACCGTCGCGACGCCGCTGGCCCGCCGTCGTCGGCATCGTGGCGGGTCTGGCCGTGCTGGCCGGTGTCGTCACCGTCGCCACCGACCCGTCGCTGCTCACCGGCTCCTCGACCCCGACACCCGCACCGTCGGCCCCGGCGACGCCGCCGGGCGGGATGCACGACCAGGAACGCCCGACCGAGGTCGGCGAGCTCGACCCCGCGTCGCGCTCGGACACCGAGGCGGCGGTGCGCAACCGCTGGCGTCTCACCGACCACGACGAGTTCGACGGCGCCACGCTCGACCGCACGCGCTGGAGCCCGTACACCGGGGAGACCACCGGCGGCAACGGTCGGCACCTCGCGGAGAACATCTCCGTGCGCAACGGTGAGCTCGTCCTGACCAGCCGGGGGCGCACGTCCGCCGGTCTGGCCTGGCGCGGCGGCCAGCAGTACGGCCGCTGGGAGATCCGGGCGAAGACCAACCCCGCCGTCGGCTACGGCGACGTGGCACTGCTCTGGCCGGACGACGAGGACTGGCCCGAGGGCGGCGAGCTCAACTTCATGGAGATCCCGAAGCCGCAGCGCGACGAGACGCACACGATCGTCCACTACGGCGAGGACAACAGCCAGGTCGGCAAGACCGTCCGCGGCGACTTCACGCAGTGGCACACCTACGCCGTCGAGTGGCTGCCCGACCGGGTCGTGTTCTACATCGACGGCGCCGAGGTCTTCCGCACCACCGATCCGGAGCAGATCCCGCCGCGGTCGATGCACCTGGCGATGCAGCAGGACATCGGTCCCTACGGCGACGACTGGATCCCCGCTCCGGACGCGACCACGCCGGACTCGCTCGACTTCCAGGTCGACTGGGTCCGCATCTACGCGCCCTGACCCGCTCGGCGGCGGGTCGGGTGTGACTGGGGAAAGAAGGAGGCCCCGGACCCTGTGGGGTCCGGGGCCTTCTCCTGTCCCGAACTGACGCGCCGCTCCCACCACGAAGCGACGAGATTGAGGTTAGCCTAACCTTCGTCGCAGACGCAAGGGGTGGATTCTCAGCCGAGCAGCTCCCGCAACGGTCCCACGCCGAAGTACCCCACGAACAGCACCGCCACGACCCACATCAACGGGTGGACCTGCCGCGCGCGACCGGTGGCCGCGGCGAGCGCGACGTAGCTGATGAAACCGGCGCCGATGCCGTTCGCGATCGAGTAGGTGAACGGCATGACCGTGATCGTCAGGAACACCGGGATCGCGGTGCGCAGGTCGTCGAGCGAGACCGAGGTGATCTGGCGGAACATCAGCGCGCCGACGACCACCAGCGCCGGGGCGGCGGCCTCCACCGGGACGATCGCGTACAGCGGCGTGAAGAACATCGCCAGCAGGAACAGGACACCGGTCAGCACGTTGGCCAGACCGGTCCGTGCGCCCTCGGCGATGCCGGCCGCGGACTCCACGAAGATCGTGTTCGACGACGCCGACCCCACACCACCGGCGACCGCGCCCGCGCCCTCGACGACCAGCGCCTTCCCGACGTCCGGGAGCTTGTCGTCGGAGTCGGTCAGGCCCGCCTGGCGGCCGAGACCGGTGAGCGTGCCCATCGCGTCGAAGAAGTTCGCCAGCACCAGGGTGAAGATCAGCAGGACGACGGTGATGATGTCGAGCCGGGTGAACGCCCCGAGCGAGACCTGCCCGACCAGCGACAGGTCCGGCAGCCCGACGATCCGGTCCGGGATGGCGGGCACGGCCAGCGACCAGCCGCCGGGGTTGGTCGGACCGCCCGGGCCGACCCGGACGATCGCCTCGACGACGATCGCGATGATCGTGTTCACCACGACGCCGATGAGGATGCCCGCACGGACACCGCGGGCGACGAGCACCCCGACGATGATCAGTCCGACGACGAAGACGAACGTCGGCCAGGAGGCGATGGAGCCGCCGGTGCCCAGCCCGACCGGGACCGTGGTGTTGGCCGCGTCGGGCAGCCGGCGCACGAAGCCGGAGTCGACCAGGCCGATCAGCGCGATGAACGCGCCGATGCCGACCGCGATCGCCGTCTTGAGCTCGGTGGGGACGGCGTTGAACACCGCCGTCCGGAAGCCGGTCAGGGCGAGGACCACGATGATGACGCCGTTGACGACGACCAGGCCCATCGCCTCGGGCCAGGTCATCAGCGGCGCGATGGTCACCGCCAGCAGGGTGTTGATCCCCAGGCCGGTGGCGATCGCGAACGGGTAGTTCGCGACGACGCCGAAGATGATGGTCATCACGCCCGCGACCAGGGCTGTCACCGCGGCGACCTGCGCGACCGGGAGGATCCCGCCCAGCGCGTCGGCCTTGGCCGACGGGTCGCCCGGCGTGACGCTGCCGAGGATCAGCGGGTTCAGGACGATGATGTAGGCCATCGCCATGAACGTGACGAGACCCCCGCGCAGCTCGCGGGAGACGGTGGAGCCGCGCTCGGACACGCGGAACAGGCGCTCGATCACGGCGACACCCTAGACGCGGTGCAACGCTGCGGGTTCCGTACGTGCACCGTTTAGGCTACGGCCCCGTGACGGCCCACGACAGCGAGCGCGCGAGCGACCCCCCGCCCCCGCCGCCGTTGCCGGCGCGCTTCTACGAGTCCCCGCCGGTGATCCTCGGCGGGATGCTGCTGTGGGCGGTCGGTGCGGGCGTCGCCGCCGCGTTCGTGATGGTCACCGGATCCGGGTTCGATCCCGCGAGCGGCGCCGGCGCCTGGTTCTGGACCTGCATCGCCGGGGTCGGGGTGGGCCTGTTCGGCGCCGCGGTGTTCTCGGCGCAGCGGGCCGCGGCCCGGCGCGGGGACCGGTCGGCGCAGCGCGGCGTCGAGCCGAGGTAGGTCATAGGCTCGGCGGCATGACCGCGAACGACCGTCCGACCGCCGTCGTCACCGGGGCCTCCTCCGGGATCGGCGCCGCCACCGCCCGTGCGCTCGGCGCCGCCGGCTTCCACGTCGTGCTGGGGGCCCGCCGGGTGGAGCGCTGCGAGGAGATCGCGAAGGAGATCGACGGCACGGCGCTGCCCCTCGACGTCACCGACCGGGAGTCCGTCCGCGCGTTCGCCGACGCCGTGCCCGAGGCGAAGCTGCTGATCAACAACGCCGGCGGCGCGAAGGGGCTGGAGCCCGTCGCCGATGCCGACGAGGACGACTGGCGCTGGATGTGGGAGACCAACGTCGCCGGCACGCTGCGTCTGACGCAGGCGTTCCTGCCGAAGCTGCGGGCGTCGGGCGACGGGCACATCGTCACGGTGACCTCGATCGCCGCGCTGGACTTCTACGACAACGGCGCCGGCTACACCGGTGCCAAGCACGCCCAGGCGATGCTGCACCGCACCCTGCGCGGGGAGCTGCTCGGCGAGCCGATCCGGATCACCGAGATCTGCCCCGGCATGGTGGAGACCGAGTTCTCCGAGGTGCGGCTGGGCGACGCCGAGAAGGCGGCGAAGGTCTACGAGGGCCTGACCCCGCTGACCGCCGACGACGTCGCCGACACGATCGTCTTCGCCGCGACCCGGCCGTCGCACGTCAACCTGGACCAGATCGTGCTCAAGCCGCGCGACCAGGCGTCGGGCACGCGGCGGCACCGGCGCTAGAGGGTCTCCTCCGACCGGCGGTTCTGGTCGGCGTCGTCACCGGGGCTCTCGCTCCGGGCGGCGCCGGCGATCCGTTCCTCGGACTCGCGCAGGATCTGTTCGGCACCGGGTTCGGTGCCCTCCTCCTCCGGGAGCGGGGTGGCACGGCTGGCGGCGCGGTCGTCGGGAACGCTCATGGCGGGCGGGTACCCGCTAGGACAGCGCCGACAACCCCTTCCACTTCTCCCAGGACAGCGTCCAGTCCCACAGGTCGCCGTCGCGGGCGGAGAGCTGCACGGGGGTGCCGGTGACCTCGACCGGGTCGCCGTAGAGCACGGTGTCGTAGTACGCCTTGGCGTTCTCGATCGACAGGTTCACGCAGCCGTGGGTGACGTTCGCGGCCCCCTGCGCGGCGGCCGACACCGGGTTGGCGTGGATGAACTCGCCGTTGTTGCTCATCCGGACGGCCCACTTCTCGACGACGTCGTAGCCGTACTGCTGCGAGACCATCCGCTTGTCGGTGAACTTCTCGGTGACGACGTGGATGCCCGAGCGCGTGTTGCGGTTCGGGTCGTCGGCCAGGCCGTAGGACGCCGGGTAGTCCGCGATCTGCTTGCCGTCGCGGATCACGATCATCCGGAACGATCGGGCGTCGGCCTTGACGATCTGGGCGCGGCCGATCGCGAACGACGTGGTCAGGTCCTCGGCGCCGTAGCTGCCGCCGCCGTAGTCGACGCCCTTGAGCGGCGCGTCCACGGTGACCTTCGTGCCCGACGGCCAGTACTCCTTCGGCCGCCAGTGCACGCGCGAGCCGCCGTTCTCGTCGGGCAGCCAGCCCCACGCGCCCTCGACCTCCGTCGAGGTCGTGACCTTCAGGACCTTCTCGATCACGGCGCGGTCCTCGACGTGCCGGTCGAACTGGATCTCGATCGGCGCGGCGATGCCGACGGTGCGGTCGTCGCCGATGTTCAGGGTGCCGCGCACGGTGTGGGCGGGTTCCAGCGTCGCGACGGTGCCCTGCACGGGGGTCGCCGTGCCGTCCGGGGCGACGGCGCGCCCGTGCCAGGTGTAGGTGGTCGCGAAATCCAGATCACCGCTGCTGGTCCAGGTGGTGCGGTCCGGGGACAGCGCGCCGTCGACGGCGTCGCCGGCCGGGCCGGTCAGCGACACCCCGTCCAGCGTGCCGCCCGCCGCGCGGACCGAGACCGGCTGTGCCGGGTTCGCCGACGACGCCGAGGCGGCCGGCTGGTAGCTCACCTGTGGTCCGGCCGGGGCCGGAGCGGCCTGCAGCACCGCCGGGTCCTGCGGTGAGGCCGCCAGCGCCACCGCCCCGACGACGCCCAGCGCGCCGATCAGCGCCACCACGACGATCAGAACCCGTCGCAACCGTTCCCCCGCGTACTCGATCTCCTGCGTTGTGCACCGACGGTACGCCGGGACCGGTACGCGTGATCAGCAGGAGGACGGTGCTCCCCCGTGCGGCGCAACGCGAACCGGACGCTCGGACACAGAGGGTGTCAGACGGCGCAGTTCACCAGCACCGGCTCGGGATGCAGGGTGACGCCGAACCGCTCGGCGACGCCGCCCTGCACCTCACGGGCCAGGGCCAGCAGGTCGGCCGTCGTCCCCCCGCCGCGGTGGGTGAGGGCCAGGACGTGCCGCGTCGACAGCGACACCCGGCCGCCGGGGCCGGCGTGCCCGCGGCCGAACCCGGCGTTCTGGATCAGCCCGGCGGCGCTGAGCTTGACCCGGCCCTCTCCCGCGGGCCACGCGGCCAGGCCGTCGACCTGCGGCGCCCGGTCCGTGGGCAGGATCGGGTTGGTGAAGAACGAGCCGGCCGACCAGGTGTCGTGGTCCTCGGCGTCGAGGACCATGCCCTTGCCACGGCGCAGCCCGAGGACCGCCTCGCGGACCGCGGCCGGGGCGGTCCGCGTCTCCGGGTCGACGCCGAGGGTGCGGGCGAGCTCGCCGTAGCGGATCGGGGCGGAGCGGCCGTCGGCGTGCAGCGCGAAGCGCACCCGCAGGACGATCGCGTCGTCGCTGCCCTTGAGGACGCTGGTGCGGTAGGCGAGCCCCAGGTCGGAGGCGGGCACGTGCTCGCGGACGGTGCCGGTGCGCCGGTCGTAGAGGTCGACGTCGACGAGCAGGTCGGCGACCTCGACGCCGTAGGCGCCCACGTTCTGCACGGGGGTCGCGCCGGTCCGCCCGGGGATCCCGGACAGGCACTCCAGCCCGCCGAGCCCGTCGGCGACGGTCGCGGCGACGACGTCGTCCCAGTCCTCACCGGCCTCGACGGTCAGCAGCACCCGGTCGCCGTCGCGCTCGTGGTCGATCCCGCGCCCCGCCAGCAGCACGGCGGTGCCGTCGAACCCGGCGTCGGCGACGACGAGGTTCGACCCGCCGCCCACCAGCAGCACCCGTTCCCCGGCCCGGTCGGCCGCGGCGACGGCGTCGACCACCTCGGCCGCGCCCTCGGCGCGCACGATGCGGGAGGCCGGCCCGCCGAGGCGCAGTGTGGTGTGCGCACTGAGCATCGGATCGACCGTTGTCGGAGCGGGGGAACTCACGACCGCAACGGTAGCCTTCGCCCATGCCGCGCTCGATCGACTACCGCGCAACGTCCGCGCATCCGGCCTCGAAGGTCTACGCGGCGATGGTCGACCGCGATCTCCTGGAGGAGCAGCTGCGTCACATCGGCGGCCCCGGTGCCGGGGTGACCGCGTACGAGACCACCGCCGACGGCGTCCGCTACACGCTGCGGCACGGGATCCCGGGCGAGCACCTGCCGTCGATCGTGTCGTCGTTCGTGCCCGGCGGGGACCTGCAGATCGACCGCAGCGAGCAGTGGCGGGCCGGCGACTCGGGCGTCTACGACGGCACCGGCTCCGTGAAGGTCATCGGCACCCCCGCCACCGCACGGTCGGTGATGCGGATCGCCGACGTCGACGGCGGCAGCGAGGTCCGGATCCGGGCCGAGGTCACGGTCAAGGTCCCGCTGGTGGGTGCGAAGATCGAGCAGGCGGTCGCCGGGCAGATCGAGCAGCTGCTCGCCGCCGAGACCCAGTTCACCCTCTCCCGGATCTCCTGATGTCCCACTACGTGATCACCCTGTCCTGCCCGGACCGCACCGGCATCGTTGCGCGGATCAGCACGTTCCTCGCCGAGCTCGGCGCCTCGATCACCGAGGCGGCGTACCACGCCGACGTCGAGGCCGGTGTGTTCTGCACCCGCCAGGTCGTCGACGCCGCGTCGGTCCCCTTCGGCGTCGACGAGCTCCGCGCCCGGTTCGCCCCGGTCGCCGCCGAGCTGGGCGGTGAGCACCGCATCTCCGACACCGGCGTCCGCAAGCGCGCCGTGCTGCTGGTGACCCGCGACCAGCACTGCCTGCACGACATCCTCGGCCGGGTGTGGGCGGGCGAGCTGCCGGTGGAGATCACCCGCGTGATCGGCAACCACACGTCGCTGGAGCCGGTCGTCGTCGCGCACGGGGTGCCGTTCCACCACGTACCCTTCCCCGCGCCCGGCGACCCGGCCCGCGAGCAGGGCAAGGTCACCGCGTTCGAGGAGATCCGCAAACTCGTCGACGACGACTCCCCCGACGCGATCGTCCTCGCCCGCTTCATGCAGGTCCTGCCCGCGCACCTGTGCGAGGCCTGGGCCGGGCGGGCGATCAACATCCACCACAGCTTCCTGCCGTCCTTCGCCGGGGCGCGGCCCTACCACCAGGCGCACCGGCGCGGGGTCAAGCTGATCGGCGCGACCTGCCACTACGCGACCGCCGACCTCGACGCCGGCCCGATCATCGAGCAGGACGTCGCCCGCGTCGACCACGGGGACACCGCGACCGACATGGTGCGACGGGGACGCGACATCGAACGCCTGGTGCTGGCCCGGGGGCTGCGGTGGCACCTGGAGGACCGGGTGCTGATCCAGGGCAACCGGACGGTCGTCTTCCGCTGAGCCGGCAGCCCTGCCGCCCGGCCCGGCCCTGCCGGGTCGCGCGCAGCAAAGTGTCGTCGAGATGCAGCTCAGCGGGAATTGTGGATCTCCGTGGCCCGCTGAGCTGCATCTCGGCGTACGTCCTCGTTCGCGATGGCGATGGCGTCCGGCCGATCCGGTCCGTCGGCCGGGGCAGCCGGCGCACGATCAGCGCGTGACGATCCCCGGATGGCCCGAGGTGTTCCGCGGGACCGCGGCCGTCGCGGCGGGTCTCGTCACGCCCGACCTTCTACGAGGGCCCCGTTACCGCCGGCTGCTCCCGGACACCTACGCGCCGGCCGACCTGCGCCCCGACCTGCGGCTCCGCTCGCTCGCGGCGCACCGCTGGGCCGGATCGGACGCCGTGCTCAGCGGATACTCGGCCGCCGAGCTGCTCGGCGCGTCGTGCGCACCGTGGGCCGCACCGGCCGAGGTGACCGTCGGTGCGGCGCACCCCGGAGCCCGCTCCCGTGACGGTGTGCTCGTCCGCCGCGACGTCCTGCACCCCGACGAGGTGACCGAGGTCCGCGGCGTCCGGGTCACCACGCGTGTCCGCACCGCGTTCGACCTCGCGCGGCGTCTGTCCCCGACCGAGGGTGTCGTCGCCGTCGACGCACTGTCCCGCGGGTCGTTCGCCCCGGACGTGCTGCTGGACCTCGCGGTCCGGCACGCCCACGCCCGGGGTGTCCGACGGGTGGTCGACGCGACGGCGTGGGCCGACCCGCGCGCCGGCTCCCCGCCCGAGACCCGGCTCCGGCTGGTCCTCGTCCGGGGTGGCCTCCCGCGGCCGGTGCCCCAGCACCCGGTCCTCGACGACGCCCGGCGCACGGCGCTGTGGCTGGACCTGGCCTACCCGGACCACCACCTCGGCGTCGAGTACGACGGCGGCGGCCACTTCGCGACGCCCGAGGCGGCCCGCGCCGACGCCGGGCGGCACACCCGACTCGTCGCGGCGGGGTGGCGGGTGCTGCGCTACACCGCACCGGACATGCATCGACGGCCCGACGAGATCGTCGCCGAGGTGGGCCGGGCCCTCGACCGCACTCGCCGAGATGCAGCTCAGCGGGTCATGGAGATCGACAAATCCCGCTGAGCTGCATCTCGGCGAACTCCCCCCGGGGGGCACGCGACGGCGCCCGCCCCGCGTGCTGCGGGACGGGCGCCGGGTCGTGCGGCTCGGGCCGCGGGTCGGACGGAGGTCAGGCCGCGGACTGCTCGGCCGTCGCCGCGTCGTGGGCGGGCTCCAGGGCGATCGCCAGGACCTCGGAGACGTCGGCGACCGGGTGCACCCGCAGCTCCTCGCGGACCGAGGCCGGGACGTCGTCCAGGTCCGGCTCGTTGCGCTTCGGGATGATCACGTCGGTCAGTCCGGCCCGGTGCGCGGCGAGCAGCTTCTGCTTCACCCCGCCGATGGGCAGGACCTTGCCCTGCAGCGTCACCTCGCCGGTCATGCCGACCGAGCTGCGGACGGGACGTCCGGAGGCCAGCGACGCCAGCGCCGTCATCATCGTGACGCCGGCGGACGGGCCGTCCTTCGGGACCGCACCGGCCGGGACGTGCACGTGCAGCTTGCGCGACGCGAGGTCACCGGCCAGCCCGCGCGAGCGCAGGTAGGACAGCGCGATCGAGACGGACTCGGTCATCACCTCGCCCAGCTGCCCGGTGATCTGCAGGCCCGGCTCGCCGTCCATCGAGGTGGCCTCGATGAACAGCACGTCACCACCGGCGCCGGTCACCGCCAGCCCGGTCGCGACGCCCGGCACCGAGGTCCGCTCGGCGGACTCCGGCGTGAACCGCGGACGGCCGAGGTAGGTGACGAGCGCGTCGGCGTCGACGTGCACCGGGCGCTCGGTCTCCGACGCGTCCAGCTGGACGGCCACCTTCCGCAGCACCTTCGCCAGGCCCCGCTCCAGCTGCCGGACCCCGGCCTCCCGGGTGTACTCGGCGGCGATCATCGACAGCGCGACGTCGGTGAACTCGACGTCACCGTCGTCGAGACCGGCCTTCGCGACCTGGCGCGGCAGCAGGTGGTCACGGGCGATCGCGACCTTCTCCGGCTCGGTGTAGCCGTCGAGCGTCACGATCTCCATGCGGTCGGCCAGCGGGCCGGGGATCGCGGAGCCGTCGTTCGCCGTCGCCAGGAACAGGACGTTCGACAGGTCGAGGTCGACCTCCAGGTAGTGGTCGCGGAACGTGTGGTTCTGCGCCGGGTCGAGGACCTCCAGCAGCGCCGCGGTCGGGTCACCGCGGAAGTCGCTGCCGACCTTGTCGATCTCGTCGAGCAGCACGACGGGGTTCATCGAGCCGGCTTCGCGGATGGCGCGGACGATCCGGCCGGGCAGCGCGCCGACGTAGGTGCGCCGGTGACCGCGGATCTCCGCCTCGTCCCGGACGCCGCCGAGCGCGACGCGGACGAAGTTCCGGCCGAGCGCGCGGGCGACCGACTCCCCCAGTGACGTCTTGCCGACGCCGGGCGGACCGACCAGCGAGAGCACCGCGCCCGAGCCGCGGCCGCCGACGGTGTCGAGACCCTTGCGCTCGCGACGGGCGCGGACGGCGAGGAACTCGACGAGGCGCTCCTTCACGTCGTCGAGGCCGGCGTGGTCGGCGTCGAGGATGCGGCGGGCCTCCACGAGGTCCGACGAGTCGGTGGTCGTGGTGCTCCACGGGATGTCGAGGACGGTGTCGAGCCAGGTCCGGATCCAGCCGGACTCCGGGCTCTGGTCCGAGGAGCGCTCCAGCTTGCCGACCTCGGTCAGCGCGGCCTTGCGGACGTCGTCGGGCAGGTCGGCGGCCTCCACGCGGGCGCGGTAGTCGTCGGAGCCCTCCGGGTCGTCCTCGCCGAGCTCCTTGCGGATCGCGGCGAGCTGCTGGCGGAGCAGGAACTCGCGCTGCTGCTTCTCCATGCCCTCGCGGACGTCGTTCGAGATCTTCTCGGTGACCTCCTGCTCGGCGACGTGCTCCTTGGTCCAGCCCAGGAGCTTCTCGAGCCGGGCGTCGAGGTCGGTCTCGGCGAGCAGCTCGGCCTTGTGCGCGACGTCCAGCCACGACGCCCACCCGGCGAGGTCGGCGAGCGCGCCCGGGTCGTTCGTCTGCTGCACGGAGTCGATGACCTGCCAGGCTCCCCGCTGCTGCAGGATGCCGATCACCAGGGCCTTGTACTCGCGGGCGAGCTCGTGGGTGCGACCGGTGGGCTCGCCGGCGTCGACCGGCTCGGCCTCGACCCAGAGCGCCGCGCCGGGGCCGGAGACCCCCGACCCGATGCGGGCGCGGCGCTCACCCCGCACGACGGCGGCCCGGTCCCCGTTGGGGAGCCTGCCGATCTGCTCGAGCACGGCGACGACGCCGATGGCGCCGTAGCGGCCGTCGATGCGGGGCACGACGAGCACCCGTCTCCCGTCGTCGCGGTCCTGGGCCGCGGCGGTGGCCGCATCGACCGCAGCACGGGTGTCGGAGTCGTCGAGACGGACGGGGACGACCATGCCGGGCAGGACCACGGCGTCGTCGAGGGGCAGGACCGGGAGCGTCAGCACGTCACTCATGTCCTGCCCAACCACACGGAGGGTCCTCCGCTTCCCGGAGTTGAGTCGTGTCCGCTCAGGGCGAACGCGACCACCGGAGCACGTCACGGCGACCGTGGGCACACCGGGTTCCGCGGGCGGCCAGTTCCTGCCGCTGCCCGCGGGCTGGACCTCGGCCGACGGGCCCGCCGTCCCGCTCCCCCGCGGGGGTGGCCACCGGCTGGGGTGCACCGCCGCGGAGGCGGCCCGCAGCACGGGCTGCCGACTCAGCGCGCGAGGTCCGGCACGACCTCGGCGCCGGGAAGCGACGCCAGCAGGTCGCCGGGCACCGCCGGCTTCCCGCCCGCGTCCCGCTCCCGACGACGACGGCGTCGGCCCCGGCGACCCCGGGCGACAGCCGGAGCGGCCAGTCCGCGGGGAGCCCGATCGGGGTGATGCCGCCGTAGGCCATCCCGGTCAGGGCGACGGCGTCGTCCATCGGCGCGAACGACGCCGTGCGCACGTCGAGGCGGCGCTTCACCGCGCCGTCGACGTCGACCCGGGTCGTCGCGAGGACCACGCAGGCGACGTACCGGGTCTCGCCGCCACGCCTCCCGGCGACGACCACGCAGTTCGCGGCCCGTTCGACCGGGGAGGAGTAGGCGGCACAGAACGCGGCGGTGTCGGCCAGGTCGGGATCGATCTCGGCGACGGCGATCCGGCCCGCGTCGAGCCCCGCCAGCGCGACGGCGACGGGCTCCGCGAGCAGGTCGGGCCGGGCCGGCGCCGGGACGGCCGTGAGCGCCCCGAGGACCGGGGGGTTCACCAGCGCGGTCCGCCGCCCTGGACCTCCATCACCGCGGGCTTGACGTCGACCAAGTAGACCAGCGTCGCGACGGTGGCGGCCAGCCAGAACATGGCACCGCCGAACATCGGGCCGTTCGTGATGATCAGGAGCAGCAGCGCGACGCCGGTGATGCCCAGCCATGCGTTCTTGGTGAGCTTGCCCGCCGCGGTGAAGGCGTCCGCACGTTGCATCAGTGCGTGCCCGAGCGAGAACCCGCCGACCACGACCATGATCCACTTGATCACGAAGATGATCAGTTCATCGGGGGCACCTGGCAGTGACAGCACTCGGCCAGGGTACGGACAACCCGGGCGTCGGTCACGTCCGGCGCCGGATCCGGGCAGGACGATCCGCATCCGCACACGACGGCGCCCCCGGCCGATCGGGATCGGCCGGGGGCGCGGGTCGTGCTCACCGGGCGCGGGGCCCGGCGGGTGTCACTTCTTGGCCGACGCCGTCGAGGTACCGCGGCGGGTGGTCGGCTTGCGGGCCGGGACCTTCGCGCCGGTGGCGGTCTTCGGGTCGGTCTTGGCGGCGGTGCGGCGCGCGGTCGAACGCGTGGTCGTCGCGACCTCGTCGCCGGCCTCCTCGATCGCCTCGGCGGCCTCCTTCGAGACCTCGGTGACGACCTCGGCGGCCTCGCTCGCGGCGGTCTGGGCGCGGCGGGCGACCTTCTCACCGACCGAGCGGGTCTGCGTGGTGACCGCACCCAGGGTCTTGACGGCGACGTCGTGGGTCTCGTCCACGAACTCGTCGACGCGGGTGTCGAACTTCTCGGTCAGACCCTCGACGGTCGCGATGGCCTGCTTGACCTGCGGCTGCTTGCGGATCCGGCCCCAGGCCTTCTCACCGCGCTGGGCGAATCCGACGTAGACGCCCTCGACCTCGGAGCGGAACTCCTCGACCTGCTTGCGGATGTTGTCCGAGGACAGCTTGCCGCGGAGCTCCTTGAGCTCGTCGGGGAGCTCCTGGACGCGGGTCTGCACCTCCTCGGCGCGCTTGGTGGCGGTGGAGCGGGCGTCGGTGACGGCCTTGCTCACGGTGGTGACGGCGAAGTCGCCGGCGCCCAGCACGGCGAGCAGCGGGGTGCGGACGACCTCGGCCTGCTCGGCGGTCTGCTCACGCAGCTTCTGCACGTCGGCGCTGGTGGGGAGGTTCACGGCCATGGTGATCACTTCCTCGTATCGGTGGGGGTGTCGGTGGTGCCGGCAGAGAGGCCGTTCTCCCTGCGAAAGGACTCGTAGACATCGAGCAGCACACGTTTCTGCCGCTCGTTGAGAGTCGGATCGGTGAGCACCGCGTCGGTCACCTGACCGGCGGGCCGCTCCTCGAGGATCCCGGCGCGGACGTACAGCGCCTCGGCGGAGATCCGCAGCCCCTTGGCGATCTGCTGCAGTATCTCGGCGGACGGCTTGCGCAGCCCGCGCTCGACCTGGCTGAGATACGGGTTGCTGACGCCCGCGGTGCGGGCCAGCTGCCGCATGGAGACCTGGGCGGCCTCGCGCTGGGCGCGGATGTAGGACCCGATGTCCTCCACCGCGTGCCCCACGGTCTGACCGACGCTCTCGACGGCCTGCGCGACGCGCTCGACGGGTTCGACGGACTCACGCTCTCCGTGCTTGCGCTCGGTGGCCATCCATCTCACCTCCGCCTCGATCCGTTCCTCACTGACGGAACCGACCGTACGCGGCGCCGCTAGCTCCTGCAAGCACAGTGCTAGCGCTGGTCACGTGGCGTGCGCCACGTCGGTGACGGCCCGGTGACGGTGCGATGTCATCCGGGGACACCCGACCGATCACCCGATGACGAGCTCCCCCACGGTGTGGATGACCAGGCCGGCGAGCGCCCCCACGACGGTGCCGTTGATCCGGATCCACTGCAGGTCCCGCCCCACCTGGAGCTCGATCTTGCGCGAGGTCTCCTCCGCGTCCCAGCGGGCGACGGTCTCGGTGATCAGGGTGGTGATCTGGTGCCGGTAGTGCCGCACGACGTACGACGCGGCGTCCGCCAGCCAGCCGTCGAGCTTCGCGCGCAGCTCGGCGTCGTGGCCCAGCCGCCGCCCGAAGGCCATGAGGCCGTCGCGCACGCGCAGGCGCAGCTCGTTCGACGGGTCGTCGGCGGCGTCGAGGACCATGGACTTCACGACCGTCCAGGCGCGGCCGATGAAGTGCTGCACCTCCGGGTGCTCGACGACCTGGCGCTTGACCTGCTCGGCGCGCTCCATCGTCGTCGCGTCGTGCTGCAGGTCGCGGGCGAACTCGGCGAGGTAGCGGTCCACGGCGTGCCGCAGCGGGTGCTCGGGGTCGGTCTTGACCGCCCAGGCGTACCCGCGGATCTCGGCGAACAACTTGTCGGCCACGAGGTCGTCGACGAAGCGCGGCGTCCAGGACGGTGCGCGATCGTGCACGACCCGCAGGACCATCTCCTGGTTGTCGGCGACCCAGTCGTAGGCGCGGTCGCAGACGAGGTCGACCAGCCTGCGGTGGGCGCCGTCGGCCAGGACGCCCTCCAGCGCCTTGCCCATCGGCGGACCGACCGGGATCTCCATCAGCTTGCGCACCGCGACGGTCTCGATGACGTTCTGCACGTCCTCGTCGCGCAGCACGGTCACGAGGGCCCGCGCGGCGGTGACCAGCTCGGTGGTGATCCGGTCGGCGTTGTGCTGCTCGGCGATCCACCGCCCGACCGACTCGCTGACCCCGATCCGCTCGAGCTTGTCGCGGACGACGGACTCGGACAGGAAGTTCTCCCCGACGAAGTCCCCGAGGCTGTCACCGATCATGTCCTTCTTGCGCGGGATGATCGCGGTGTGCGGGATCGGGATCCGCAACGGGTGCCGGAACAGCGCGGTCACCGCGAACCAGTCGGCGAGCGCACCGACCATGCCGGCCTCGGCGGCGGCCCGGACGTAGTCCGCCCCGGGGACACCGCGGACGACCTCGAAGTACTTCGCGACGAAGAACACGACCGTCGCGCCGAGAAGGAACCCGGTGGCGACGGCCTTCATGCGCCGCAGGTCGCGCCGCTTCTGCTCGTCACCGGGGCCGAAGCCGCCGAGAGGGACGCTGGGAACGGATCCGACGGTGCGGTCCCGCTGCGGGACGGGGGTCGGGCGCTCCGGCGCGCGGGAGGTCTGCACACACCCATAGTGCCCGGGGACACCGACATCGGGCGGCGGGGGGCACGCGCCGTGGGTCCCGGCCGGGCCCGGGGGATGGTCCCGCCGGACCCGGCCGTGGCCGGTGGAGCGGCTGCGCGGCGAGGGAGAAGTGCCCCCTCGGGCGCCGCTTCCGGGCGTACCGCCCGGCCGGTCCCGGCGTCCCCCGCGGGTGATCGGCGGGGACGGCAACGGGACGGAACCCGGGCGGGCGGTACGCGGTCGCGCGGGCCGGATCCTCGGTTCCGTCCGGGCCGCGCGGGAGGGTCAGCGCCGCAGGGCGCCCGGGACGCCGGACTGCTCGGCCCGCGCCTCCTGCTCGTCGGGCAGGGCCTGCTCGCTGTCGCGACGGCGCACCGCGTCGCAGATCGCCTCGACGACGACCGCGGCCTCGGGCACCCGGTAGCCGACCCGCGCCGGGGCCACGCGCCACTGCACCCAGCCCTCGGGACGCTCGGTCGGCGGGGCGACGACGCCGATGCCGTCGGTGTGCAGCACCACGTCGGTGTGCAGGCTCAGCTCGGCCGGGAGCGCGTGCCGCGGGCTCATCGGGAACCACCAGGTGCCCTCGGGCGTCGCGGCGACCGGCACGACCTCGCCGGCCTCACGCAGCGTCCGGCAGACCCGGCGACCGATGACCGCCGGGACCTCGACCACGTCGAGCACGTCGCCCGTCGCGAGCATGACCTCCGCGCCCGGCCCCGGCACGAGCGGCCAACCGTGGTCGGCGTACTCGCGAGCGGCCGCTCGCAGCTCCGCGCCGTAGACGGCTCGGTAGCTGTCCCACCAGGACATGGAGGTCACTTCCTTCCGCTTGCGCGACAACCCCTGTGGTGCCGCTTTCCCTGTGAAGTACAACACCAGGATCGGGCTCCGGGCACGAGTTCGCGAGGAGTACGCGGCGAGGGTGCGCAGCGGCGAGACGAGCGGGGAGCGCCGACCGCACGGCGTCGCGACCACCGGTGAACGGCGGGTGACCGGGCGCAGCGGACCGACGACCGGTGGCAACCCCGCCGCCGTCCGGCGCAGTGCCGGTCGTCGTACCGCTCGACATGCCTCGTGCGTCGATTGTCTTTATCATCGAGATGGTTGCGACGATCGGAAGGACTGGACATGGCGTCGACGACGGCGAGGGCGGGCCGCACGGCAGGCCCGGCCACCGGGATGGACACGGCACGCACCTGGGCGGTGCTCGCCGCGGCGGTGCTGCAGGTGGTGGCGGGCTCGCTCGGCGGCAGCGGGACGTTCGGGGAGTCGCAGCGGGTGCTCAGCGACCGTTACCCCTCACTGGTCACCCCGGCGACGGTGGCGTTCTCCGTGTGGGGCCTCATCTACCTGGCCCTGCTCGTGTACGCGGTGTACCAGTCGCTGCCCGGGCAGCGGTCGCGCCCGGTGCACCGGGCGACCGGCTGGCTGTTCGTGGCGACGGCGGCGCTCAACGCGGGCTGGATCGTCGTGTTCTCCCAGGAGCTCCTGGGTACCGCGCAGCTGCTGATCGTGGCACTGCTGGTGACCCTGGCCGTGGTGCTGCACCGGCTCGCCGCGTTCCCCGCCGAGGGAGTGGCCGACCGGGCACTCCTGCACGGCCCGCTGGCCTTCTACACGGGCTGGGTGTCACTCGCGACCGTGGCCGGGTTCTCGGTGACGCTGACCTACTGGGGCGCGCCGCTCGGCCCGGTGACGGCCGCGGCACTCCTCGCTGCCGGCGTGCTGGCCGCGGGCGTCGCGACCCGGCGGACGACGGCGGCGCTGCCCTACGCGGCGACGGCCGTCTGGGCGCTGGTCTGGGTCACGGTGGAGTCCGCGACGGCCGGGACGGTGCCGGTGACCGTGGTCGCGGCGCTCGGCGCCGTGGCGGTGGTCGTCGCGGCGGCACTGCGGGCGCGGGAGGGGCTGCGGCCGGCCTTCGGCTGACCCCGGGAACGACGACGGCGCCGGTCCCCGAGGGGAGCCGGCGCCGTCGCGGTGCGCGGGTCGTGCCCGCGCAGAAGTCAGATCACGCGGACCGAGTCGGCCTGCGGGCCCTTCTTGCCCTGGCTGGCCTGGAAGTCGACGCGCTGGTTCTCCTCCAGCGTGCGGAATCCGTTCGACTCGATGGCGGAGTAGTGGACGAAGACGTCCGGTCCCTCGTCGTCGGTGGCGATGAAGCCGAAGCCCTTCTCGGCGTTGAACCACTTGACGGTGCCCTGCGGCATAGCGTGTGTCCTTCTCAGATGGAGCGGTTCCGGCCCTCACAGCAAGAGCCGGAGGTCGCGTGGACACCGCCGTGGCACCTCAGCACCGATCGACGACGCCCACCGTCACAACTTCACACGGACGCTTCGCGGCGATCGGAGAAGAACGACTGCAACCGACGCGGACGCTACCACGGCTCTCCGGCACGTCGACCGTCCTCACTCGACGCCCCCGCACGGGCCCGTTCCGCGACGCCGACCGCCCGTCGCACCACTCCGGCGCGATCACGGAACGTGAGATCCGATCCGCCGATCGGCGACGGGCGGTCATCACCGTCCCGAACGGGTGAGCGCAGGACGTGTTCCACGCCGTCGGGTGAGCGCCGGGCGCCCGTCCTCCCCGATTCGGGTGGTGACGGCGGTCCGGGCCCGTCCAACGGCCCCCTCCGTCCCCGGACGGGGTCGCCCGTTCCGGGTGCGTTGCGGTGCGATCCGCTCACAGCGTGACCGATGGGGTCCCTGTGACTCGTGTGGCCACGATCGGGCCACTGGTGGACGACGCCCGGTGACCGCAAGCTCAGCGCCGTCCGTCACCCCGTGCAAGCAGCACAGCGAACTGGAGAGACCGTGCGATCCCGAGTCACCACTTCCGTCGCCCTGACCCTCATGATCGGCACCCTGGGTGTGTACGGCGCCGGCGTGGCCGGCGCGGCCGAGCCCGTTCGTGCCTCCACCCCGGTCACGACCGTCACCCACGCGCCCGCCGCGGTGTCCGACGGCCCGCTGGACCGGTTGTTCGACACGCTCTTCGGGAACGGCGCGGCGACCGCCCCGGCGACGCCCACCGACACCACCGTCCCCGTCCAGGACGTGCCGACCCCGGCCGCACCGGGCGTTCCCGCGGCTCCGGGCGTCCCGGCCGCTCCGGCCGTCCCCGGCGCGCCGGCCGCGCCGCAGGTTCCCGCCGCCCCGGCCGTTCCGGGTGCGCCGGCGGCACCGGCCGTGCCCGCCGTCCCGGCTGCGCCCGCCGCTCCGGCCGTGCCCGCGGCCCCCGCCGCTCCCGCGGTGCCGGCCACCCCCGCCGTCCCGGGGACGCCGGCCGCGCCCGCCGTGCCCGCGGCCCCGGCGGCTCCGGTGGCGCAGGTCGCCCCCGCGGCGCCCGCCGCCCCCCGGTCGCCCCGCGGCGCCGGCCGCCTCGGTGACCCCGGCCGTCGCCGTCACCTCGGACACCGCGGGCCGGCAGGCCCCCGAGCCCCCGGCCGTCCCGGGCGCTCCGGGCGTTCCGCAGGCGCCGGCCGCCCCGGGCGCTCCCGCGGCCCCGGCGGTACCCGCCGTCCCGGGTGCGCCCACCGCTCCGGCTGCCCCTGCCGCTCCGGGTGCCCCGACCGCTCCCGCCGTGCCCGCGGCCCCGGCAGCACCGGGCGCCCCGGCCGTCGCCACCGCCCCGGACGGCACCGCCGCTCCGCAGGCCCCGGCCGACGCCCGGACCCGGGACACCGCCCCGACCCGCCCGAGTCTGTGGGAGCGACTGTTCGGCACCACCCGCTGACCTGCGACGCAGGCACCACCACGCGACGGCGTCCCGCACCGGGGCGCCGTCGCGGTGCGTCTCAGGGGAGCTCGGTCGCCCAGCCCCGCTGCAGCGCCCGCAGCACCTCGTCGAGCAGGTCGGCGAGCTCGGAGCCGTCGTCGGCCAGCCAGCGCTCGTAGGCCGCGATGCACACGCCCAGGCAGGCGTGTCCGACGCTCTGCGGGACGAGCTCCGAGGCGTCCTCGCCACGACGCTCGGCCACGTAGTCGGCCACGACCTCCCGCCACGAGGCGTAGCGCAGCGTCGAGTGCGCCTGCAGCGCCGGGGTCTGCAGGATCAGTCGCAGCCGGCGCCGGTGCCAGGGCTGCTCGTCCGGCTCGACGTGGTTGAACTCCAGCACCGCCCGCCGGACCCCCTCCAGCGTCGGCAGGTCCGACGGCTGGGCCGCGAGCACCGCGCGCATCCGCACCAGCTGCTCCTCGAAGGCGCCCCAGGCGATGTCGTTCTTGGAGGCGAAGTACCGGAAGAACGTGCGACGCCCGATCCCCGCGGCGTGCGCGACGTCGTCGACGGTCGTGTGCTCGAACCCCTGGTCGCTGAACATCTCCAGCGCGATGTGCTCGATCTCCGAGCGGGACGTGACCGGGCGACGACCGGCGCGGCGCGCCCCGCCCCCGCCGGTACTCCCGATCCCGTCGTTCTCGGTCACCGCTGACATCGTCGCCCCGCCGTGCTCCCCGACTCCTCCGTCGTGCCTACGACCGGCGGACCGGGAGGGTCGAGCGGAACGCCGTCGGCCTCGATCATCCCACGTCGCGGCCGGCCCGTCGGCGCACGTCGCCCCTGTTCGGCGGCCGTTCGTCGCGCGGGCCCTCCACTTTGTCGGTGTTGCGCGGCACACTCGCGGCCAGACGGACCGGGACCCACCCGGACGGGTACGTCGAGGGGGAACCATGAGCGCACCCGCACGGGCCGCCGACACCACCGTGGACGAGCGGCCACCCGAGGAACGCCTCGAGGACCACCGGCGTGAGCTGACCGGCTACTGCTACCGGATGCTCGGCTCGGCCTTCGAGGCCGAGGACGCGGTGCAGGACACGATGGTCCGGGCCTGGAAGGGCGTCGCGAAGTTCGACGGCCGCTCCTCGCTGCGGTCCTGGCTGTACCGCATCGCCACCAACGTCTGCATCGACGCGTTGAACGGGCGCAAGCGCCGCGCCGTCCCGATGGACATCGGAGGCCCCGGCGCACCGGTCGCCGAGTCGCTGCGCGAGCCGCTGCCCGACGCCGAGTGGCTCGAACCGATGCCCGACGCCCGGGTGTCGACGCCCGCCGGGGACCCGGCGGACAAGGCCGTCGCGAAGGAGACGATCCGGCTGGCGTTCATCGCGGCGCTGCAGCACCTGCCGGCCCGCCAGCGCGCCGTCCTGATCCTGCGCGAGGTCCTGTGCTGGAAGGCCGCCGAGGTCGCCGAGCTGCTGGACACCTCGGTCGCGTCGGTCAACAGCGCCCTGCAGCGCGCCCGCGCCACCCTGGGCGAACAGGGCATCTCCGAGGCGGCGCCGCAGACCTCCCCGGCGATGGACCCGGCGCAGACCGCGCTGCTGATGCGCTACATGGCAGCGTTCGAGGCGTTCGACATGGAGGCGCTGACGGCGCTGCTCCACGAGGACGTCGAGCAGAACATGCCCCCGCTGGAGCTCTGGTTCCGCGGCCGGGACGACGTCATCGCCTGGATGGCGACCGGCCCCGGGCAGGGCTGCCGCGGGTCGCGGGTGGCTCCGGTGGAGATCAACGGGACGGTCGGCTTCGCCCAGTGGAAGCCGTCCGGGCCGAACGGCGAGTTCGAGGCCTGGGGCATCACGGCCCTGCGGATCGAGGACGGGGCGGTCACCGGGCTGAGCATCTTCCTCAACACCGAGCTGTTCGGCTACTTCGGGCTGCCGCTGAAGCTGGCCGACCGGCCGGAGCTGTGGGAGCCGAAGGCCGGCTGACGCCGCCCGGGCTCGCCGCCTGGCCGGGGCTGCGCATCACGGCCCGGCTCGGCGGCGGGCACCGCGGCGCGGTCTGGGCGGCGACGGACGGGAGCCGACGGCTGGTGGTCCACCGGAGCGGGCGGACGCCCGCGGCGCTGGACTGGGAGCTCGACCTGACCGGCGAGCTGCGGGCCCACGGTTTCCGCGTACCCGACGTCGTCCCGACCGGTGACGGACGGCGGCGGTGCGGGGCGGTCGTCGTCCGGACCTGGCTCGACGGCGACCCACCCGGGCCGGGCGACGAGGCCGCCGTCGCTGCCGAGCTGCACCGGCTGCACGCCCTCACCTCGGGGCGGAGCCAGCGGCCGGGGTTCGTGGGCACGGTCGAGCTGCTCGCGGGCGCCGTCCGGGGCGGGGACGTGGACCTGACCGCGATGCCGTCCGACGTCGTCGCGGAGTGCCGGGCCGCGTGGGCCGTGGTGGGCGGTCCGGTCGCCGTCGTCCACGGCGACCCCGGCCTGGGCAACATCCGGGTCCTGGACGGACGTCCGGGCCTGCTCGACTGGGACGAGTGCCGGGTGGACCGGACGGCGCTCGACCTCGACGGTGGGCCCGGGGCTGCCCGCGAGGCCCGCCGCGCCGTCGACGCGTGGGAGGTCGCCGTCTGCTGGACCGTCGAGCCCGGCTACGCCCGGGAGCGGCTCGCCGCGCTGCGCGCCGCCCCCTGACCGGGCCTCACGCGGCCGGCGTCACCGCGGCGACCCGCTCCCCGGCCGTCCGGGCGTCGATGCGGGCGCGCTCGCGCTTCTCCGCGGCCAGCGGGCGCAGCTCGCTCATCGCGGGCACCACGTCGGCCAGGGTCAGCTCCGTCTCCACGACGGTCACGTCGGCACCCCACACGTCGCGCAGGATGCGGGTGATCCAGCCGGAGCCGTGGTCCCAGCCCTCGCGCGGGGTGCCCGGCCCGTAGCCGCCTCCCCGGGAGACGACGAGCACGACCGGGCGGCCGGCGAGGGGCGTGCTGCCCGGCGCGAACCGGGGGTCGGTGATCAGGGCGTCGACCCAGGTCTTCAGGTGCGCCGCGATGCCGAAGTTGTAGAGCGGCGATCCGATGACGACGGCGTCCGCGGCCAGCACCTCGTCGGCCAGCTCCGCGATGCGCGCGAGGGCCCCGCGCTGCTCCGGGGTGCGGTCGGCCTCGGCCACGTACCCGGCCGCGACCGCGGTGGTCCACAGGTCGGCGGGCAGCGGGGCGGTGCCCAGGTCACGGCGGACGACCTCGGCGCCCGGTCGCGCGTCGAGGTAGGCGCGCTCGACCTCGTCGGCGATCTCGCGGCTGACGGAGCCCTCGGTGCGGATGCTCGCGTCGAGTCGGAACAGGGACATGACGACCTCCCGGTCGATCTGGGGCGAAGATGTTCTGTTGAACAGAGTATCTGCGCGAGAGACGACCTTGGCAAGCGCGTACCCTGTGACGATGTCCGGTCCGTCCGCCCCGCAGAGCGTCGAGTGCGACCTGGCGTGGGCGTTGACCCGGGTCGCGCGCGACCACGCCACGGCGGTGCAGTGCGTCGTCGGCACGCTGCCCGGCGGTCAGCGCGGCTTCCAGGTGCTCGCCGCCGCGGCCGGGGACGATCCGCCCACCCAGCTCGCACTCGCCCGCAAGCTCGGCGTGGACCGCACCGTGATGACCTACCTGCTGGACAAGGTCCAGGAGGCGGGACTGATCGAGCGGCACCCCGACCCGAACGACCGACGGGCCCGCCGGATCGTGCTGACCACGGCCGGCCGGGCGCTGCTCTGCGAGACCGAGACGCGACTGCGCACCGCCGAGGCCCACATCCTGGCGCCGCTCTCCCCGGACGAGCAGGGCGCGCTCCGGACGCTGCTGCGCCGGGTCGCGACCGCGGGCACCGACCCGACCTCCACCGAGGGCGAACCCCGTCCGCCGTCGGCGTAACCGCAGCTCAGGTGGCCCGCCCCGGCCCTAGTGTCGGGCGGCACCCGAGGAGCGGAGATCCGATGCCCGTCCTGTCCACCCCGTCCGACCCCGCCGACCGTCTGCTCGGCGAGCGGATCGTGCTGCTCGCCCGCGAGCTCGACGACGACGTCGCCGCCGAGACCTGCGCGCGCCTGCTGCTGCTGGCCGCCCAGGACGCGCGCCGCGACATCACCCTGCACGTCCTGGCGCCCGGCGGCTCCCCGGTCGCCGCGATGGCGGTGCACGACACGATCCGCACGCTCGGTGTCGACGTCGCGACCGTCGCCGTGGGATCGCTCGCGGGCCCGGTGCCGTTCCTCGTCGCGTCGGGGACGCCGGGCAAACGGCTCGCCCGCGCACACGCCGCGTTCCTGCCCACCGCCGACGGGCCGGTCCGCGGCTCGCACCCCGGCGACGTGCGGGTCCGGGCCGACCACCTCGCCGGACGCCGCCGCGAGATCGAGTCGCTGACCGCGGCGTACTGCGGCGCCCCGTTGCCCGACGACGCCCGGGACCGCTGGCTGTCGGCGGCGGAGGCGGTGACCTTCGGCCTCGTCGACGGGCTGTCGGAACCCCGGACCAAAACGGATAGCTAGAGTCTCCGATGTGCGAGTCTCGGATCTGTCCCGGTCGTCCGGTGTCCCCGTCGCGACGATCAAGTACTATCTGCGCGAGGGCCTGCTGCCCCGCGGCGAGACGACGTCACCGAACCAGGCCCGCTACGACGACGCGCACGTCCGCCGGCTGCGCCTGATCCGGGCGCTCGTCGAGGTCGGCGGGCTGCCGATCGCGACCGTCCGCGAGGTGCTGTCGGCCGTCGACGACCCCGCGGTCGGCCTGCACGACATGCTCGGCCGGACGGTCTACGCGATCACCGGCGACGTGGGCGCATCCGGCTCGCTCGACGAGGCGGAGGCCGACCTGGCCGGAGCCGTCGCCCACGTGGGCTGGCAGGTCGGGAAGGACGCGCCCGCGCTGGCCGGGGCCCGGTCGGTGCTGGCCCGGATGCACGAGCTGGGCTGGGGCCCCGGCGAGGAGACCCTGCGGGCGTGGGCCGAGGCCGCCGACCGCGCCGCGGAGGGCGACCTGGCCGCGATCGGGCGGACCACCGACCGCGAGGAGGCCGCGGAGACCGCACTGGTCGGCACCGTCCTCGGCGACGCCCTGCTCGCGGCCCTGCGCCGGATCGCCCAGGAGAGCCGCTCCGCGCAGCGCTACCGCGCCGGGTCCTGAGTCCCGGGCAGCCGCACCGTCACCAGCACCGCGCGGTGGTCGCTGCCTGGGGTCTCGAGGACGACGTGGCGGCGGGTCACCGACCCGCGGGGCACGAGCACGTGGTCGATGCGGATCCCGGCCCAGCGCGGCAGCGACGACGGGAAGGTCCCCACGAGCCCCCGCCCGGTGCCGTCGGTGGCGTCGACGCAGTCGCCGGACGCGTCGCGCAGCCGCCGGTGGTCGACGACGGCGTTGAGGTCCCCGGCCACGACCGGCGCCGGTCGGGTGCGGGTCCACTCCCCGATCAGCGCGAGCTCACCGGTCCACAGCTCGGTCCACCGCGGGTTCGTCGGGGCGGAGGTGTGCACCGCGTACAGCGTCCGGGCACCGAGCAGCCCACCGGTGACCTCCAGGTACGGCAGCCGCATCCCCTGCCCGGGCCGGACGTCGACCTCCCCGGCCCGCGGCGCGACCAGTACCACCGTGCCGCGCTGGTCCGGGACGCCGGGCGGGACCGAGGACCAGCCGCGGTAGCCGCCGAGCAGGGGCAGGAGCCGGTCGAGGTAGGCGACGCCCGCCTCGGGCAGCACGACGACGTCCGGCCGCTCCCGGGTCACCGTCGCGGCGAGCGCGCCGGTGTCGGCCCGCCCCAGCAGCACGTTCGCGACGAGCACGGTCAGCTCGGGCCCGTCCGGCAGCGGGCCGTCGGGGCGCGGCAGCACCCGTCGCAGCGCGGGAGCGGCGGCCGCGGCGCCGGCCAGGCCCACCGCCGTCGCGGTGCGGCGCAGCCCGGTGAGCCGCAGGAGACCCGCGACCCCCAGTCCGGCGACGCCGAGCTGCGGACGCAGCGCGGTCAGCCCGACCAGGGCGGAGCGCCGGTCGGTCCGCCACCGCCGCGGCAAGGCGGTGACGGCGGTACGCAGGGCTCGGTCGACGATCGCGGACACGGGTGGACAACGGACGCGGGCCGCGCACGGTTCCACGAGAATCACATGGACAGTCCAGATATCCGATAGTTACAGTATCCACATGCGGAACATCCTCGCGTGGCACCGTCCGTTGATGGTCGTCGGTCTCGTCTGCGCCGCGGCCGTCCCGCTCGGCCTGCTGGGCACCCTCGTCGACCCGCGCGAGGTGCTCGGCGCGCCGGTGTGGCTCAAGCCCACCAAGTTCGCCGTCTCCATCGCGATCTTCTGCGTGACCTGGGCCTGGCTGTACGACCAGCTGCGCTCCCGGCGCGGCCGGACCCGTGGCGCGTTCCTCGCGGGCACGGTCGCGGCGGTGGCCCTGGTGGTGGAGATGGTCGTCATCGCCGTCCAGGCCGGGCGGGGCACGACCAGCCACTTCAGCTACACCTCCCGGCTCGACGCGGGCCTGTGGACCACCATGGGGATCTCGATCGTCCTCGTCTGGCTGGCGACGTCGTGGGTCGCCGCCGGGCTGTTCGCGGTGCGCGACCTCGACCCCGCCCGCACGGTCGCGATCCGCGCCGGCGCGGTGCTCGCGCTGGCCGGTATGGCGCTCGGCTTCCTGATGACGTCACCGACCCCGGACCAGCTCGCCGACTTCCGCGGGATCGCCGGGGCGCACACCGTCGGCGTCCCGGACGGCGGCCCGGGACTGCCGCTGGTCGGGTGGAGCACGCTGGTCGGCGACCTGCGCGTCCCGCACTTCGTCGGGATGCACGCGCTGCAGCTGCTGCCGCTGCTGCTGATCGTGTTCGAGCTGGCCGCAGGGCGGGTGGCACGGCTGGCCGACCCACGGGTGCGTCGCGACCTGATGACGACGGCCGCCGCCGGCTACACCGGCGTGCTCGCCCTGCTGACCTGGCAGGCGCTGCGCGGACAGCCGCTCGTCGAGCCGGACACGCCCACCGTCGCCGCGGCCGGGGTGCTGACGGTCCTGATGGTGGCCGGCGCCGTCGTCGCGCTGAGGGAGCGGCGACCGGTGCTCACGCCAGGCAGGTGAGCGGGCGCCCGCCGTTGTACTCGACCATCTCGGTGAGCGCGACCGTGCTGTCGATCGGGGCGCCTCGCTCGGCGCCGTCGAGCTCGGCGTAGGCGCGGTGCAGGTTCCCGACGATGCGCTCGGCGTCCGGCCACTCGCCGAACCGGCCGAGGTCGGTGTCGCGGGCGGCCTCCAGCGGGCGAATGCCGGCGTCGCGGGCGCGCTCGGCCAGGTCGAGGACGAACCGCAGGTAGTCGACCGTGTCCCGGAGCGGCCCGTCGCCCCGGAACACCGGCCCGTGGCCGGGCACCGTCGTCGCGGCCCCGAGCGGGAGCACCACCTGCTCCAGGACGTCGATCGCGCCGGTCACCGAGCCCATCAGCAGGAACGGCGTGCCGCCGTTGAACACCAGGTCCCCGCAGTAGAGGACCGACCGGTCGGGTACGTGCACGAGGACGTCGTTGGTGGTGTGGGCGGGCGTCCCGACGTGGAGGACATCGGCCCGCAGGTCCCCCAGGTGCAGCGCGATGCGGTCGATGAAGGTGAGGAACGGCGGGTCCAGCGGGAGCGAGCCCCAGTCGCCGTGGTCCCAGAACGGCAGGTCCCGGGGCGGGCCGAAGGCGATCATCTCCGCGCGTGCCCGCTCGTGCGCGACGACCGTCGCGCCGGAGAACAGGGCGTTGCCCCAGGTGTGGTCGCCGTGGTGGTGGGTGTTGACCAGCGTGCGGACCGGCCGGTCGGTGACCTCGCCGATCGCGGCCGCGAAGGCCCGCGTCCGGCGCTCGGTGGAACAGGAGTCGACGGCGACGGCCCCCTGCGGCCCGACGAGCAGGCCCGTGTTGTTGATCCACCAGGTGCCGTCCGGCTGGACGTAGGCGAAGAGCCCGTCGGAGACCTCCTCCAGCCGGGGCGGGCCGGGGACGGTGATGTCGTGCGGGTAGGAGCTCATCGGCCGATCGTGACCGAACCGACCCCGGAACGCACGAGAGCCGGTCGGTGGCTACCGACCGGCTCTGCGGGGGATCAGGACTGTGGCCAGGGGCGGGGTCGAACCGCCGACCTTCCGCTTTTCAGGCGGACGCTCGTACCAACTGAGCTACCTGGCCCCGGCCTCCGGTGAACCGGAGATCCAGAGAGTGGAGCGACCCAGACGGGACTCGAACCCGCGACCTTCGCCGTGACAGGGCGACGCGCTAACCAACTGCGCCACTGGGCCTTGCTCTCGCGAGACGCATCGTAGCCGATGTGTCTCGCGGTACCCCCAACGGGATTCGAACCCGCGCTGCCGCCTTGAAAGGGCGGAGTCCTAGGCCGCTAGACGATGGGGGCTGGGACCAGGCCCGAGGGCCTCGACCTTCCCTCAACGGCTGTCCGTTGGGAGTGAGGAAACCTTACGACACCGCTCCGAGGGGCCCTGCAACCACCCCCCGGTTCCGGCGTCGCCGCAGGTCAGCGAGCCACGGGTGGCGGCTGTTCCGGGTTGCCGGAGATCAGCCCCAGCATGTCGAGCAGCTCGCGCAGATCCTCGGAGTCGTCCGAGTTCCGGGCGACGACGAGCCGGGCGCGCTGCACCTGGTCGTCGGAGACCTTGAAGGCGTCGGCCGCGTTCCGCGGCGCCGGAATGGAACTGGTGTCGTCGTCGATGCCGCGCTTCGCGCCGATGGTCACGAGGCCTCCCCGTAGGCCGCCAGGACCTGCTCCGGGCCCGTCCGTGGGACGCGCCGCGTGCCGGTGTCCGTCGGTACCGCCACGTGCTGTGGCCGTGACTAAGACGTTACCCATCGTGCGGGGACCCCGCACGCCCCTTCCCGGGTGACGGCCGGTCACCCGGCGCTGTGGGGGACGGGTGCGGCTCAGCGATCCCGCGAGACCCGGCAGGGGCTGCCGGACAGCTCCCCGACCGGCACGGATGCCGCCAGCGCCCGGTACCCGGCGGGCGACGGGTGGAGCCCGTCGCCAGAGTCCAGATCCGGACGGAGCCGGTGCGGATCACCCGGGTCGCCCAGTGCGGCGGCCGCGTCGATCACCCCGTCGGCCCAGCGATGACCATCCGAACGGAGCCAGCCGTTCACCTCGTCCCGGGTCGCGACGGCCGTCGGGGTGGCGCGACCGCCGCTGGCCGACGGCGGGATGGTGGTGAGGAACACGCGCAGCCCCGCGGCGCGGGCCCGCTGGGCGAAGCCCTGCAACCCGGCGACGAGGTCACCGGCGGCCGCGCCGGCGGCGACGTCGTTGGTGCCGACGAGCAGCACCACGTCGCGCACGCCGGGAACGGCGGCCACGTCGTCGTCCCAGCGGGTCGACGGCGCGTCACCGCCGGCCGGCGGGTCGTCCTGCAGCAGCTGGTTGCGCGACAGTCCCGCGTTCAGCACGGTCATCGGCCGGTCGCCGCCCGCCGCGGCCAGCCGGGCGGCGAGCTGGTCGGGGAAGCGGTCGTCGCCGCCGGGGGTGGAGCCCACGCCGTCGACGAGGGAGTCCCCGATCACGAGGACGGCGCCGTCCGGGCGAGCCGCCAGGACCTCCAGACCGGTCAGCACCGGCCAGGACTGCAGGGTCGTGTCGAAGCCCGCCGCGTCCGGGGCCGCGGTGCGGTCCCCCGGCCCGGACAGCCAGGCGGTGCGCATCGCGACCGGGTGCGAGCCGATCGTGCGCGGCACCTCGGCCAGGAACAGGCTCACCGTCAGCGGCACGCCCGCCGCGGCGGCGACCGGTGCGGGATCGGTCAGCACCTCGGCACCCGCCGGGATGTCGGCCACGGGGGCCCCGCCGACGGTCAGCGGGACCGGCCGGGTCACCGCGGCGCCCGGGCCGGTGGCGCCGACGGTCATCGCCGCGATCCGCAGCGGCCCGTCGCCGTGCCGGTTGGACAGCCGCAGCCGCAGCTCCTCCCCCGCCGCGCCGGGCCGCACCACCATCCGCAGCGTCCGGCCGGCGAGGCTGTCGCCGGGGACGGCCTGCTGTGCGGCGTGCCAGGCGGCCGTCCAGCCGGGGGTGCACGTCGTCGCCGCGGCCGCCGCCGGGACGACCGACGGGACCGGGGCACAGCCCGCGGCCACGAACCCGGCGAGCAGCGTCCCGAGCACCGCCGCACCGGCGGCACCCCGCCTGCCACGCCACCGGACCGCACCGTCGTCGGGCCGCACCGGCACCGCCTCCCGTCCGTGGGCCCGCCCGCGTATCGGACGGGTCCCCCACGCGCTGTGTCGGGCCGTCACCCGATCACGTTACGGATCCGCCCGGTCACACTGCGACGATCGGCGCGTCGTCGTCGCCGAACGGCCCGTCCCTCCGGAGCGGTCCGCCCACTAGAGGGCTGCGCGTTGTCGGTGTCACCTCCTAGGGTCGTCGGCGACACGAGGGGCGGCCACCGTGGGCCGCCGGGATCGTCAGGGGAAGAGGACGACGGTGACCGCCTACGAGGAGATCTTCCGTTCCAGTGTGGACGACCGTGAGGGCTTCTGGCTCCGCGCGGCCGGCGGGATCGACTGGGACGTCGTCCCGACCCGCGCGCTCGACGAGTCGAACCCGCCGTTCTACCGCTGGTTCCCCGACGGCGAGCTGAACGTCGCGTACAACGCGCTCGACCGGCACGTCGACGCCGGGAACGGCGACCGCACGGCCCTGGTGTACGACTCGCCGGTCACCGGGTCGCGGCGCTCCTACACCTATGCGGAGCTGCGCGACGAGGTCGCGCTGTTCGCGGGTGTGCTGCGCGACCAGGGCATCGGCCACGGCGACCGGGTCGTCGTCTACATGCCGATGGTCCCCGAGGCCGCGATCGCGATGCTCGCCTGCGCCCGCCTCGGCGCCGTCCACTCGGTGGTCTTCGGCGGGTTCGCCGCCAAGGAGCTCGCCGTCCGGATCGACGACGCCGGGCCCAAGGTCGTCGTCTCGGCGTCCTGCGGCATCGAGGGCAAGCGCGTCATCGAGTACAAGCCGCTGCTCGACCGGGCGATCGAGCTGTCGGACCGCAAGCCCACGTCCACGGTGATCCTGCAGCGCGAGCAGGCCACCGCGCAGCTGGGCCCGACCGACGTCGACTGGGCCGAGGCCGTCGCCCACGCCACGCCCGCCGACCCGGTCCCGGTGAAGGCCACCGACCCGCTCTACGTGCTCTACACCTCCGGCACCACCGGCAAGCCGAAGGGCGTGGTGCGCGACTCGGGCGGCTACGCCGTCGCCCTGGCCTGGTCGATGCCCAACATCTACGACGTCGGCCCCGGCGAGACGATCTTCACCGCGTCCGACGTCGGCTGGGTCGTCGGCCACTCCTACATCGTCTACGCGCCGCTGCTGGCCGGAGCGACGACCGTGCTCTACGAAGGCAAGCCCGTCGGCACGCCGGACGCCGGACAGTTCTGGCGGGTCGTCCAGGAGAACGGGGTGAAGTCCGTCTTCACCGCGCCCACGGCGTTCCGGGCGATCAAGAAGGAGGACCCGGAGGGCACGTTCCTCGGGCAGTACGACGTGTCCTCGCTGAAGTACCTCTTCCTCGCCGGCGAGCGCCTCGACCCCGAGACCCACCGCTGGGCCTCGGATCTGCTCGGCATCCCCGTCATCGACCACTGGTGGCAGACCGAGACCGGCTGGCCGATCGCAGCCAACCCGGCGGGCATCGAGCTGCTGGAGATCAAGCCCGGCTCACCGACCCGTGCCATGCCCGGCTGGGACGTCCAGGTCCTCGACGAGCGGGGCGACCCGGCCGAGCCCGGTGTCGACGGCGCGATCGTGGCGAAGCTGCCGCTGCCGCCCGGTGCGTTCCCGACCCTGTGGAACGACGACGAGCGCTACGTCAACTCCTATATGTCGGCGTTCGAGGGCTACTACCTCACCGGCGACGGCGGGCACCTCGACGCCGACGGCTACGTCTTCGTCATGGGCCGCACCGACGACGTCATCAACGTCGCGGGCCACCGTCTGTCCACCGGGGGGATGGAGGAGGTCCTGGCCTCGCACCCGGACGTGGCGGAGTGCGCGGTGATCGGCGTCGCGGACACCATGAAGGGGCAGATCCCGCGCGGTTTCGTGGTGCTGAAGTCCGGCGTCGACAGCGACGCCGAGGGCTACGAGGACGGGCTGCGCGCCGAGCTCGTGCAGATGGTGCGCGACCAGATCGGCGCGGTCGCCTCCCTCAAGGACGTCGCGATCGTCCCGGCCCTGCCCAAGACCCGTTCCGGCAAGATCCTCCGCAAGACGATGCGCGGGATCGCCGACGGCGCCGAGGAGCCGGTGCCCTCCACCATCGACGACGCGTCGGTGCTGGACACGCTGCGTCCGGTGCTGCGGAGGGAGTGAGCAGCCTCCATCGGGTGGTCCGGATGCGTCCCGCTTGACCCGGATCACCCGATGGCGGTAACGGCGGACGGCCGCGACCCGATGGTTGGTCGACGGCCGCTGCCGCTCCCCGGTATCCCCCGCGCGGTCGTCGACGTGGAGGTGTGCCGTGGACCCGGCGCGACTGCGACTCGCGGCACTGGCCGCCCCGGTGGCGCTCGGCGCCCTGCTCGGCGTGGCCGCGATGCTCGAACCCGACGAGGTGCGCCTGCCCTCGGTCGGCAGCATCCCGGTGACCACCCGGGCGACGACCGCGCTCCTCACCGGTGTGCCGCACACCACCCCGCCGCCGACGCCCGTGCAGGCCCGCGCGAACCTCGCGCCGCAGCCGTTGCCGACCGCCGCGCAGACCCGCGACAGCCGCTGACCTGCAGCCTTCCCGAGCAAGGAAGGGAAGCATAACCGCAGGTCAGGGAGCCCTCAGTCCTGCGCCGTCGTCACGGCGGGGGCACCATGGATGTCATGAAGGTCATCGTGGATTTCGACCGCTGCGAGAGCAACGCGGTCTGCATGGGTGTCGCGCCGGAGGTCTTCGAGGTGCGCGACGACGACTACCTCTACATCCTCGACGAGAACCCGGCCGAGTCGCTGCGGCCGAAGGTCGAGGAGGCGGCACGGAGCTGCCCCAAGGCCGCCATCACGATCGAGGACTGAGCCCCGGCGGTCGGGGGCGCCGGGGGGCGCGGCCGGCGCGAGTTGCCGGGCACTCCTCGCAGCGAGCAGGATCGCGGCGACGAGTGCACCGCCTGCGAAGGAGCCGACCGTGACACAGGGCGCGACGACCGACGTCTGGACCACCCCGCTCACCCCGCTGGCCTTCCTGGGCCGCTCGGCCGAGGTGTTCGCGGAGTCCACGGCGATCGTCTACGGCGACCGCAGGCACACCTACGCCGAGTTCGCGGCGGAGGCGACCCGGGTGGCGAACGCCCTCGCCGCGTCGGGCGTCGAGCCCGGTGACCGGGTCGCCTACCTGCTACCGAACGTCCCGGAGATGCTCGTCGCGCACTTCGCGGTGCCGCTGGCGGGCGCGGTCCTGGTCGCGATCAACACACGGCTGTCGACCGAGGAGGTCCGCTACATCCTGGACCACTCGGCGGCCACGGTGCTGGTCGTCGACGCCGTCCTGTACGAGACGGTCCGCCCGGTCGCCGACGAGCTGGCCACGGTCCGCGAGATCGTCACCGTCGTCGACCCGGCGGCGCCCGGCGACGGCGTCGGCTCCGGGACGAGCTACGCCGACCTGCTCGCCCGCGGCTCGGACGACCCGCGGCCCTGGGCCGTCGACGACGAGCGGGCCACCATCACGATCAACTACACCTCGGGGACGACCGGCAACCCGAAGGGCGTCGAGTACCACCACCGCGGTGCGTACCTGAACTCCTTCGGCGAGATCGTCCACTCCGGGCACACCGCGGACAGCGTCTACCTGTGGACGCTGCCGATGTTCCACTGCAACGGCTGGTGCACCCCGTGGGCCGTGACGGCCATCGGCGGCACCCACGTCTGCCTGCGCGAGGTCCGCGGCGACACCATCTGGCGGCTGATCGGCGAGCACGGCGTCACCCATCTCAACGGCGCCCCGACCGTCGTCACGACGATCATGAACGCGCCCGAGGCCGTCACCCTGGACTACCGGCTGACGATCACGACGGCCGGCGCGCCGCCGTCGCCGACGACCATCCTGCATATGGAGCGGATGGGGTTCCGCATCGTGCATGTGTACGGCCTCACCGAGACCTACGGGCCGTACGCGGTGAACCAGTACCAGCACGCGTGGGACGACCTCGACGGCGAGGAGCGGGCGCGGCTCCAGGCCCGCCAGGGGGTCGGCATGGTGTGCGCGGACCGGGTCCGGGTGGTCGACGAGGAGATGGCCGACGTCCCCCGCGACGGCGCCACGATGGGCGAGATCGTGATGCGCGGGAACAACGTCATGAAGGGCTACCACCGCGACGAGGAGAAGACCGCCGAGGCGTTCCGGGGCGGCTGGTTCCACTCCGGCGACCTGGGCGTCGTGCATCCCGACGGCTACGTCGAGCTGCGCGACCGGGCCAAGGACGTGGTCATCTCCGGCGGCGAGAACATCTCCACCGTCGAGGTCGAGCAGGCGATCGTCTCGCACGACGCGGTGCTGGAGGCCGCCGTCGTCGGGGTGCCGGACGAGAAGTGGGGCGAGGTCTGCAAGGCCTTCGCCGTGCTCAAGCCGGGCCGCTCCGCCGAGCCGCAGGAGCTGATCGACCACGTGAAGACGAGGATCGCCCGGTACAAGGCGCCCAAGTACGTCGAGCTGGTCGACGAGCTGCCCAAGACCTCCACCGGCAAGGTCCAGAAGTTCGAGCTGCGCGAGAAGGAGTGGGCCGGCCGCGGGGACTCGCGCATCCAGGGTTGACGCATATCGGTTAGCGTTGCTGAACGTGAGCATCGCAACCGAATCGGGCACGACGGACACCACCGCGCCGTCCGCCTTCCGCGTCGCGACCGGCGCGGTGGTCGTGACGACGGCGTCGGTGCTCCCGGTGTTCCTCACCGGTGCCCTGTCGGTGCAGCTCTCGCGCGACCTGGCCTTCGACCCGTCCGGGCTGGGGCTGGTCGTCGCGCTGTACTTCGGGGTCAGCGCGCTGTGCTCGCTGCCGGTCGGCATGGTCGTCGAGCGGGTGGGATCACGGGTGACCAGCCGGATCGCCGTCGTCGGGGCGGCGGTGCTGATGGCGGCCCTGGCGCTGGGCGCGCGGTCCTACGTCGCGCTCGTCGTCCTGCTGCTCTGCGGCGCCTGGTGCAACGTGATGGGCCAGCTGTCGTCGAACCTGACGCTCGCGCGCTCGGTGCCCGCACACCGGATGGGGCTGTCCTTCGGGGTGAAGCAGGCCGCGATCCCGGCGGCGACGCTGCTGGCCGGGCTGGCCGTCCCCGCGGTGGCGCTGACCGTGGGCTGGCGCTGGGCGTACGGGATCGGCGCGCTGCTGGCGCTGGCGGCACTGTCCGCGTGCCCGCGCACCGACGCCCGCCCGGCGGCCCGCACGGGGTCCGGCGACCGGGCGACGGCCGCGCTCGCCGTGATCGGCGCCGCCTCCGGGCTCGCGGCCGGGACCGCGACCGCGCTCGGCATCTTCCTGGTCGCCTCGGCGGTGGACCGCGGGATCGACCCCGGTCTGGCCGGGCTGATGCTGACCCTCGGCAGTGTGGTGGGGCTGTCGGTGCGGATGCTGCACGGGTGGCTGGCCGATATGCGCTCGGGCGGCCACGTCGCCGTCGTCGCGGCGAGTCTCGCCGCGGGCGCCGGCGGGTTCGGGCTGCTCGCCGTGCCCGGGACGCCCGCGCTGGTCGTCGGGGTGGTGCTGGCGTTCGGGCTGGGCTGGGCGTGGCCGGGTCTGCTGCAGTTCGCCGTGGTGCGGCTCAACCCGTCCGCCCCGGCCGCGGCGACGTCGATCGTGCAGGTCGGTGTCTACGCCGGCGGTTTCGCCGGACCGATCGTCTTCGGCTCGCTCGCCACCCACGCGGGCTTCCCGACCGCGTGGACGGTCAACGCCGTCGTGATGCTGGTGTCGGCGGCGTTGATGCTGGTCGGGCGCCGGATGCTGCTCGCCCACGCGCGCCGCCGGGCCGAATCAGGACGCAGGTTGTCAGGGTCGTAGGGCACAGTGGCCCCCACTCGCACCTTCCGAGGGGGACAACACGATGCCGGACGCGATCCGCGCCACGGGACTGGTCAAGACCTATGGTTCGCTCCGCGCGCTCGACGGGGTCGACCTGTCGGTGCCGGAGGGGACGGTGCTCGGCCTGCTGGGCCCGAACGGCGCCGGGAAGACCACGGTCGTCCGGGTGCTGACCACACTGCTGACACCGGACGCGGGCGCGGCCACCGTGGCCGGCGTCGACGTGCTGGCCGACCCGGCAGGCGTCCGCCGCCGGATCGGTCTGTCCGGGCAGTACGCCGCGGTCGACGAGTACCTGACCGGCTTCGAGAACCTGGAGATGGTCGGGCGGCTCTACCACCTGGGTCGGCGCCGGGCCCGGGACCGGGCCCGTGAGCTGCTGGCCGACTTCGGCCTGACCGACGCCGCGGACCGTCCGGCCCGGACCTACTCCGGCGGGATGCGCCGCCGGCTCGACCTGGCCGGGGCGCTCGTCGCCGACCCGCCGGTGCTGCTGCTCGACGAGCCGACCACCGGGCTGGACCCGCGCAGCCGCAACGACCTGTGGGACGTGATCCGCGGGCTCGTCGCGCGCGGGACGACGCTGCTGCTCACCACCCAGTACCTGGAGGAGGCCGACGCGCTGGCCGACGAGATCGTGGTCATCGATCACGGCCGGGTCATCGCCCGCGGCACCGCGGACGAGCTCAAGTCGCAGGTCGGCGGGGAGCGCCTGGAGGTCACGACCAGCCTGGCCGACGACCTGGAGCCCACCTCCGCACTGCTCGCCTCGCTCGGCGTGGGTGAGGCCGTGCTGGACCGGCACCGCCGCTCCCTGACGATGCCGGTCAGCGGCGGGGTCGAGGTGCTGCGCGCCGCGCTGGACCGGCTCGCCGAGGCCGGCACCAAGGTCGACGACGCGGGGCTGCGCCGCCCGACGCTCGACGACGTCTTCCTCACCCTGACCGGGCGCCCCGCCGACGAGGCGGACCAGGCCGAGGAGCCGACCCCGTGAACGCCGCCGCCACCATGCTCGCCGACGCCTCCGTCGTCGCGAAGCGCAACCTGATCAAGATCAAGCGGGTCCCGGACCTGCTGGTCTTCACCACCCTGTCCCCGATCATGTTCGTGCTGCTGTTCGCCTACGTCTTCGGCGGCGCGATCGACCCGGCCGGCGGCGGGGCCGGGTACCGCGAGTTCCTGATGGCCGGGATCTTCGCCCAGACCGTCATCTTCGGGGCCACGAACACCGGCGCCGGGCTCGCCGAGGACGTCAAGAAGGGCATCATCGAGCGGTTCCGCTCGCTGCCGATGTCGTCGTCGGCGGTGCTGACCGGCCGGACCCTGTCCGACGTGGTGAACAACCTGATCGTGCTGGTCGTGATGTCGCTGACCGGGCTGCTGGTCGGCTGGCGCATCCACACCTCGGTCGGCGAGGCGCTCGCCGGGTTCGCGGTGCTGATCGTGTTCGCCTACGCGTTCTCGTGGGTGATGGCGTTCGTCGGGCTGCTGGTGCCGAGCCCGGAGGTCGTGAACAACGCGTCGTTCATCGTGATCTTCCCGGTGACGTTCCTGGCGAACACCTTCGTGCCGCTGAACTCGCTGCCCGGCCCACTGCGGCTGTTCGCCGAGTGGAACCCGGTCTCGGCGGTCACCGCGGCCGCACGGACCCTGTTCGGCAACGACGGCGCGATCCCCGCGTCGGCGTCCGCCTCGGACGCCTGGCCGCTGCAGCACCCGGTGCTCTACGTGCTGATCTGGTCGGTCGTGATCGTCGCGGTGTTCGCGCCGCTGGCGAGCCGGCAGTACCGGCGGGCAGCGAGCCGCTGACCCCGCTGCCGCCGGTCCCACTACGGTCCCCCTGCGGCGGAACGGTTCCGCCGCGGAGGGGGCCGTCGTGATCGTCGCCGGGCTGGTGCTGACCGGGATCGGGGCGCTGATCCACGTCTACATCTTCGTGCTGGAGTCGCTGCTCTGGACCACCGACCGGGCCCGGGCGACCTTCGGTACGGACCGCGCGGAGGCGGAGCAGACCCGGGCGCTGGCGTTCAACCAGGGCTTCTACAACCTGTTCCTCGCCGTCGCCGTGCTGCTCGGGGCCGTGGTGTTCGCGACGGGCGCCCGCAGCGTCGGCGCGACGCTGGTGTTCACCGGGGCGGGCTCGATGGTCGCCGCCGGGCTGGTGCTGCTGCTGTCGGACCCGTCGAAGCGGCGGCCGGCGTCGATCCAGCTGGGGCCGCCGCTGCTGGGCGTGCTGGCCCTCGCGGTGGGACTGGCGGCCTGACCCCGGACGTGGGAAGGCCCTCCCCGGGCGTCCCCGGGGAGGGCCTCGTCGTCCGTCGGGACGCTCGTCGTGCGTGACCACTCCAGCGACTGCGCGGGCGCGTCGCTGCCGAGCGTCCCGGCGTCCGTCTGGGGTCAGCCGACCTGGTTGAGCCAGGCTCCGCGGCTGTTGGAGAAGTCCATCGCGTCGTAGAGCAGGACGTACTGCCCGGTCGCGCCGCTCGGCCGGTCGAAGCAGACGGTGCCGGTCGTGGTGCCGCCGGGCGCCAGCTGGCCGGCGGAGAGCAGCGAGTCGGAACCGAGCAGCGTGGTCATCAGCGCCGCGCCGTTCGGGTCCTGGAGCTTCCAGTCGAAGCCCCCGTTGAAGGACTCCGTACCGGATCCGGTGTTGGTGTAGGTGACGTCCGAGCACAGGGTCTGCCCGATGGTCGAGTCGCCCGGCTGCAGCGGGGTGGCCGCGATCTGCAGGTTCCCGACGGTCAGCGTCTCACCTGCATCGGCGACCACGTCGTCGGCGGTCGCACCCGGGAAGGCGCCGGAGGCTCCCGACCCGGCCACGGCCGGAGTCGCCGTCGAGGAGGTCGTCGGCAGACCCGACACCGCGGCGGCGAACACCGACGCGTAGAGGACGCAGACCACGAGCCCGATCACCGAGAGCACGGTGCCCGCGATCGCGACGCCGCGGTTGTCCGCCCGGCCCCTGCTCGCCCGGACGACCCCGAGCACACCGAACAGCAGGCCCAGCAGCACCAGCGGCCAGGCGATCATCCCGATGATCGGGATGAAGGAGAACAGCAGGCCCAGGATCCCGAGCACCAGCGCGGTGACGCCGAACCCGTTGCGCGGGGCGACGGCGGGGACGGCCGGGGCCGCGGTGCGCTGCTGCGGGACACCGCCGCGCCGGGCCGCGCTCGGCCAGGGCTGGGCGCCGGTGGCGGCCGGGGCCTGCTGCTGCGGGCCGCGGGTCTGCTGCGGGACCCCGCCCGGGTTGGTGCGGCCGAAGGGCGGCCCGCCGAAGGGGACCTCGGGGTGGCCGTCGTAGTAGGGGTTCGGGTTCCCGCCGGAGTGCTGCGGCCGGGGCTGGTGGTGCGGCGCCCAGCCCTGCGGCGCGGCACCGCGCGGGTCCTGCGCGTACTGCTGCTGGTGGCGGCCGGGGCCCTGGGTGCCCGGGTACTGCTGCGGGACACGGTGCGGGCCGGACTGCTGCTGCGGCGGGCCGGAGAGGTCCGGGGCGCCGTGGCGGTTCTGCGGAGTGGTCACGTCACGGCTGTCGCGGCGACGGCGGCCGGCGTATCAGGCGGCCCGTCCTTATCAACAAATGTGAGGACAGGTCCGTTCAGCCGTGCCGACAGTCGGCCGAACAGGTCAGCCGAGGCGGTCGATCAGGGCCAGTGCGTCGGCCGGTGCGTGGACCTTCGCGTCGTTGTCGAAGTAGCAGACGACGTCGTGCCCGGCGTCGCGCCAGGCCCGGATGCGCTCCGCCCAGCCGTCGAGGGCCTCGGCGGTGTAGCCGCCGGTGTAGAGCTCCCCCTGGCCGTGCAGGCGCAGGTAGACGAGGTCGGCGGTGACCTCGTCGAACACCGGCCAGGTGCCCGCGGAGTCCGACAGCACCAGGGCGACGCCGTGCTCGCGCAGCAGCGCGGTGAACGCGGGGTCGCGGAACGACTCGTGCCGGGGCTCGACCGCGTGGCGCAGCGGGCGGTCGCCGTCGGTCTCGACGAGCGCGCGCCCGTCGAGACGGTCGTCGTGACCGGTCGCGGCGCGGGCAGCCGCCGCCGTCGTCGACGGCAGCAGGGTCAGGAACTCCGCGACCCGGTCGGCGTCGAACCGCATCCGCGGCGGGAGCTGCCACAGCACCGGCCCGAGCGCCGGGCCGAGGCCGAGCACCCCGGAGGCGAGGAAGTTCGCGACCGGCACCGCGACGTCGCGCAGCTGCTTGAGGTGCGTCACGAATCGCGGGCCCTTCACCGCGAACACGAAACCGGCGGGGACCTGCGCGGCCCAGGCGCGGTAGCTCTCCGGGCGCTGCAACGCGTAGAACGACCCGTTGATCTCGATCGAGGTGACCTGCCGGGACAGGTACTCCAGCTCGCGGCGCTGCACCAGTCCGGGCGGGTAGAACGTGCCGCGCCACGGCGGGTAGCGCCACCCCGAGGTGCCGACGAGCACGGTTCCGCTCACGTGCCGCCGACCAGCCCGCGCAGCGCGGCCGCGCCGGCGACCGGGTGCGTCACGGGCCCGTCGTGGCCGCCGGGCAGCTCGACGAGCCCACGCCCGAGCCGGGACGCGAGCACCTCGGCGCAGCGGTGCTCCCAGCGCCCGCGCGACTCGAGCCCACCGGTGGGGACGACCCGGACCCCGCTCGCAGTGATGTCGTCGGGGTCGATGCGGACGGCCCGTACCGCGGGGACGTCGTGGCGCAGGAACCGGCGCAGCGCGGGCTCCGGGTCCCCGGACGGCGGCTCCGGCCGGTAGCCGGGTTCGACGGGGTCCTCGCCCGAGGTCAGCGCGGCCATCAGCCGCAGCGCCCCGCCGAGGTCGTCGCGTGCGGCGAGCGCCTCGACCCGGTCCAGGGCCGCCTCGCGGTCGGCATCGCGGACGAGGCCGGGCAGCGGCGGCTCGTGCGCCACCAGCGTCGTGACCAGGTCCGGGTGGCGCACCGCGAGCAGCAGGCCGATCACTGCCCCGATGCTCACCCCCACGACGGCGGACGGTCCGGTGTCGGCCAGCAGCGCGGCGGCGTCGTCGGCGTGCGCGGTCAGCCCGACCGGGTCCGGCCCGGCCGGGCTGCGACCGACGCCGCGCCGGTCGTAGGTGCGGACCCGGTGGGTGACGGCGAGCTCGCCGACGAGCATCCGGGCCGCGCCGGCCTCGGCCACGCCGCCCTGGACCAGCAGCAGCGGCGGTCCCGACCCGGTGGTCTCGTGGTGCAGTGGCACGGTGCCCTCCCTCGCGGTGCGCGGCCGGATGCGGGACCCGGCGGACGCGGTACGGGCCCGATCATCGCCCGGGCGGCTGCGGTCCCGCCCGTTTGCCAGGATGGACGGCATGCGCACCCGACCGCACCTCCCGTCGTGACCGAGCTCGCCCCGGCGGTGCGCCGGGTCCTGGACTGGCCGGTCGACCACGTGGGCGCGGCCGTCGTCGCCGCCGACGGCACCGTGCTCGCCACCGCGGGCGACACCGACCGCGAGTTCGGTCTGGCCTCGGTGACCAAGCTGCTCTCGGCCTACGCCGCGCTGGTCGCCGTGGAGGAGGGCGCCGTCGACTGGGACGACGCGGCCGGCCCGGAGGGCGCGACCGTGCGCCACCTGATCGCGCACACCTCGGGTCTGGCGTTCGACACCGACGACGTCCGCGCCGCCCCCGGTGAGCAGCGGATCTACTCCAACACCGGGTTCGCGGTGCTCGCCGGCGCCATCGCCGAGGCGACCGGCATCGGGTTCGCCGAGTACCTGCACGAGGCCGTCTGCGCCCCGCTCGGGATGACGCACACCCGGCTGGAGGGCTCGGCGGGCGCGGGCGCGGTGTCCACCGTCGACGACCTGGCCCGCTTCGCCGCCGAGCTGCAGGCCCCGCAGCTGCTCGACCCGCGCACCGTCGCTGAGGCGACGACCGTCACCCACCCCGGGCTCGACGGCCTGCTCCCCGGGTACGGACGGCAGCGGCCGAACGACTGGGGCCTGGGCTTCGAGATCCGCGACGGCAAGTCCCCGCACTGGACCGGGGAGCACTCGTCGCCGCGGACCTTCGGCCACTTCGGCCAGTCCGGCACGTTCCTGTGGGTCGACCCGGACGTGCGCGCCGCCGCCGTCGTGCTGACCGACCGCGACTTCGGGCCGTGGGCGGTCCAGGCGTGGACGCCGTGGACCGACGGGGTGCTCGCGGCGCTCGGGGCCGGCTGAGGACGGGTCAGGGGCCGACCCGGTCGAAGCCCCAGGAGTGCGGAGGCCGGGCCAGCAGCTCGCCGGGCGGCTCGGGCAGCGTCGTGCCGGCCGGCACCCCGACCGCGATGACGACGACCCGCCCGCCGTCGGCGACGAACAGCTCGTGGCGCTCGGCGCCGGCCAGCGCGACGGCGGCCCGCTCGCGCACGTGGGCGAGGAGCTCGTCGCGCCGGCCGTCGGCGGCGCGGGCCTCCCACATCAGCGTCGGGGTCACGCCCGGCGCTCCGGGACGGTCGGCACGTCGACCGCGGCGGCCACGTCCTGCTCGGTGACCCGGAACCGGGCCGGGTAGTGCGCGGCGTCGCGGACGGCGGGCGGCTCGGTGTCGCGCCAGACGAAGCCGCACAGGCTGCAGCGGTGCACGGTCCACACGCCGGGGACCGGGGAGGTCGCGAGCACGGCGGCGCCGTCGGTGGAGCAGCGCGGACAGGTCATCAGAGGTTCTCCTTCCGGTCGCCGGCGACGAGGCGGCCGAGGCGCTCGACCCAGGCCGCGGTGTCGTCGGGCGGCACGACGCCCTGGGAGTAGTGCCCGCGGTCGTCCGGGGCGGTCGGGGTGGTGGCGTCGATGATCAGCTTGTGGGTGATGCCGACCGGGTCGGACCCGGGGTCCAGCGGCAGCACCGGCATGTCGGGCAGGGTCACCAGGTCGTGCGCGGGGTGCATCTTGGTCGACAACGCCCACATGACCTGGGGCAGGTCGAAGGGGTCCACGGTGTCGTCGACGCAGATCACGACCTTGCAGTAGCCGAGGCCGTGCGGGGTGGTCATGGTCCGCATCCCGACGGCCTTGGCGAAGCCCCCGTAGCGGTTGCGGACCGAGACGATCGCGAGCAGGCCGTGGGTGTACATGGCGTTGACCGCGCGCACCTCGGGGAACTCGGCCTGCAGCTGCTTGAGCAGCGGGACGCAGGTGTTCGGCCCGATGAGGTAGTCGCACTCGGTCCACGGCATGCCGATGTAGAGGTGCTCGAAGTAGGGCGTGGTCCGGTAGGACACCCGGTCGATGCGGATCTGCGGCATCCGGCGGCCGCCGGAGTAGTGCCCGGTGAACTCGCCGAACGGGCCCTCGAAGTGCCGCTCGCGGCCCAGGACGACGCCCTCCAGCAGGATCTCGCAGCCCCACGGGACGTCGAGCCCGGTCTCCGGACCGGTGGCGATCGGGCAGGGCGAGCCGCGCAGGGCGCCCGCCATCTCGTACTCGCTGTCGGCGTAGGCGATCGGCATGCCCGCGACCAGGGGGATCGTCGGCTCGTTGCCGAGCGCGATCGCGACCGGCAGGTCCTCGCCGCGCTCCTCGGCGCGGCGCAGCTGCAGCGCGATGTCGTGCTGCGGGACGGGCTGCAGACCGAGCGTGCGCGGCCCCTGGACCTCCATCCGGTAGATGCCCAGGTTCTGCTTGCCGAAGGACTCCGGGTCGTCGGGGTCGCGGCTGACGACGGCGGCCTTGTCGATGTAGAAGCCGCCGTCGCCGGCGTTGATGCGGAACAGCGGCAGCAGCGAGAACAGGTCGACCGCCTCGCCGGCGACGGTGTTCTCCGCGAACGGCGGGTCGGCGCGCCGCTCGACCGGCACCGGGAAGGCGTCCCAGCGACGACCGAACTCCTCGACCTGCTCGCGCACCGGGGTCTCCGGCGGCAGCCCGAGCGCGACGGCGTGGTTGGCCCAGGAGCCGTGCGCGTTGAGCACGATGTTCGGGTCGCGGAACCCGGCGACGTCGGTGAACAGCAGCGCGGGGGCGCGGTCGCCGAGCTTCGGGGCGGCGGCACCGGCGGCGCCGAGGTCGGGCTCGGCCTTCACCTCGTCGTCGATGCGTAGGAGCTGGCCGTGCCGCTCGAGCTCGGCCAGGTAGTCGCGGAAGGTGTCCATCAGGCGCTCCTCCTCTGACGCGCGGACCCGCCGGTCCAGCGGCGGGCCCGCGGGGCGGGCAGGTCGAACTGGTCGCAGATGCGGGCGACGACGTGGTCCACGACGTCGTCCACCGCGGCCGGGTGGTTGTAGAAGGCGGGCATCGGCGGGACGATCCGCACCCCGGTGCGGCGCAGGGCCAGCATGTTCTCGAGGTGGATCTCCGACAGCGGGGTCTCCCGCGGCACGAGGACCAGCTTCCGGTCCTCCTTGATCGTGACGTCCGCGGCGCGGGCCACGAGCCCGTCGGCGATGCCGTGCCGGATCTGCGCGAGGGTCTTCATCGAGCAGGGGACGACGACCATCCCGTCCGTGCGGAACGAGCCGGACGAGATCGAGGCCGCCTGGTCCCCGAACGGGTGCGCGGTCCCGGCCAGCGCCTCGACCTCGGGCACCGTCCAGCCGGTCTCCTCGACGATCGTCGCCCGCGCCCACTTCGAGAGCACGAGGTGCGTGTCGACCTCGGCGTCGCGCAGCGCCTCCAGCAGGCGGATCCCGAGGATCGCGCCGGTCGCGCCGGTGATTCCCACGACGAGTCGCACCGGACCACCTCCCAACTAGTTCGTATACTAACTGTTTGCATACGCACTATACTCGCGGCATGACCGATCGCAACCCGGGTGCCGACGAGGCGGTCGTCCACCTGCTCCGCCGGGTCCTGCAGTCCCACACCGCGGCCTGGCAGCAGCGCGTCCCGCAGCTGACCAAGCCGCAGTACGCGATGCTCGACGCGCTGCGCCGGCGCCCCGGGATCGACCAGGTCACGCTCGGATCGCTCGCCGCGACCGACAAGGGCACCACCACCGAGCTGCTGCGCCGGATGGAACGTCACGGCTGGCTGACCCGCTCGCGTTCCGAGACCGACCAGCGACGACGGCTGGTCCACCTCACCGACGAGGGCGAACGCCTGGCCACCGGGGCCGCGACCGAGGCCCGTGCGCTGGCCGCCGAGTTCCTCGCCCCGCTCGACGAGGCCGAGCGGGCCCGGTTGCGCGACCTGCTGGCCCGGCTCGCCGAGGCGGGGTCCGACACCGTTCCCGAGGGGGGCGGGAGCTGAGCCGGAAACCGTCGCGCGGGGCGGGAATGATCCGGGACCCCCTCCCGTTGGAACGACTGTCCGAGCCGGGCGAACCGAGTCCCCGGGCCGCAATAGACAACCGCCGCCGTGGAGTTCCGTTCGGCTGGAGCCGCGGTGCGCCACTCGCCGCGAGGCGACCGGCGTCCGGTTCGGACCCCATACCGCCGATTCCCGAAACCCATTCGACGACGCCTGCGAGGCCGGTCACCATGGTCGGCGCACGCCCGGTCCCGGGCGAGCAGGCAGACTGAACGAACGATGTCCAGCGAACCCGTCCCGTCTCCGACTTCCGCACAGCCGTCGTCGCACGACCGTCCGCGCCGACCCCGCCGCCGTCCCGGCGCACGGGGCGACCACCAGGCGCGCGGCGGGAGCTCCGGCACCCCGCAGGACACACCTCCACACGAGAACACCTCATCGGACCTCGCCGCAGCGCAGGCCGCCCCCGGGACGGAGGGCGCCGCGCGCGGCGTCCCGGCCCGCGATCAGCAGCGCCGCCGTGCATCGACGCAGCGCCGCCGCGGGCCTCGGGGTCGGCGCGCTGCCGTCACGGCGCCCGGCCCCGACCAGCCCGGCCGTCGCGGCCCCGACCGCGACGGCCGCGACTCCGCCGAGCCGCTCCCCCCGCTCGACGACGCCGAGCTCACCGCCCTGCGGGAGCGCCTCGACGCGCTCGGACCGGCCGAGGCCGAGCGGCTGCGCGGCCGGCTGGACCGGGCCCGCGACGGGCGTGCCCAGCAGCGGGTCGCCGACGCCGTCGCGAAGGCCGAGCACCGCGTGGAACGGCGCCGCGCCGCGCTGCCGCGGATCTCCTACCCCGCGACGCTGCCGGTCTCCGCACGCCGCGAGGAGATCGCCGACGCGATCCGCGACAACCAGGTCGTGATCGTCGCCGGGGAGACCGGATCCGGGAAGACGACGCAGCTGCCGAAGATCTGCCTCGAACTGGGCCGCGGTGTGCACGGGATGATCGGGCACACCCAGCCGCGGCGGCTCGCCGCGCGCACCGTCGCCACCCGGATCGCCGAGGAACTGGGCGTCGAGCTCGGCGGGGCGGTCGGCTGGAAGGTCCGGTTCACCGACGCCGTCGGCGACTCGACCATGGTCAAGCTGATGACCGACGGCATCCTGCTGGCCGAGCTGGCCGGCGACAAGGACCTGCTGGCCTACGACACGCTGATCATCGACGAGGCGCACGAGCGCAGCCTCAACATCGACTTCATCCTCGGGTACCTGACCCGGCTGCTCCCCCGCCGTCCGGACCTGAAGGTCGTCATCACCTCGGCGACGATCGACCCGGAGCGCTTCGCCCGGCACTTCGGCACGGCCACCGAGGGCAGCGACCCGACCCCGGCCCCGATCGTCGAGGTCTCCGGGCGCACGTTCCCGGTCGAGGTGCGCTACCGCCCCGTCGTCGACCCGGACGACCCGGACGCCGATCCCGACCGGCAGCTGGACGACGCGATCGGCGACGCCGTCGTCGAGCTCCAGCGCGAGGGACCGGGCGACGTGCTGGTGTTCCTGCCCGGTGAGCGCGAGATCCGCGAGGCCACCGAGGCCCTGGAGCGACGCAACCTGCGGAACACCGAGATCCTGCCGCTCTACGCCCGACTGTCGACGGCCGAGCAACAGCGTGTCTGGGCGCCGCACGCGGGCAACCGGGTGGTGCTGGCCACCAACGTCGCCGAGACCTCGCTGACCGTGCCCGGCGTCCGCTACGTCGTGGACACCGGCACCGCGCGCATCTCGCGCTACTCGCGCCGGCTCAAGGTGCAGCGGCTGCCGATCGAGAAGATCTCCCAGGCCTCGGCGAACCAGCGGTCCGGGCGCTGCGGCCGCACCTCCGACGGCATCGCGATCCGGCTGTACGCCGAGGACGACTTCGACGCCCGCCCCGAGTTCACCGACCCGGAGATCCTGCGGACCAACCTGGCGTCGGTCGTCCTGCAGATGATCGCGCTGGACCTGGGCGAGATCTCGGAGTTCCCGTTCGTCGAGCCGCCGGACCGGCGTGCCGTCGCCGACGGCCTGGACCTGCTGCACGAGCTCGGCGCGCTGCGCCCGGACCGGCGCTCGCTGACCGCGGTCGGACAGTCGCTGGCGCGGCTGCCGGTGGACCCGCGGCTGGGCCGGATGCTCGTGGAGGCGCACCGCAACGGCTGCCTGCGCGAGGTGCTGGTCATCGCCGCCGCGCTGAGCGTGCAGGACCCGCGCGAGCGGCCCACCGAGCAGCGCCAGGCCGCCGACGACAGACACCGCCGCTTCGGTGAGGACGGCTCGGACTTCCTGGCCTACCTGCGGCTGTGGGACCACCTGAACGCCCGCCGCGACGAGCTGTCGGGCAGCCGGTTCCGCCGCGAGCTGCGTGAGGACTTCCTGCACTACCTGCGTGTGCGCGAGTGGTGGGACCTGCACGGCCAGCTCCGCCAGGCCGCCCGCAGCTCCGGCATGGATCTGAACGACCACGACCCCGAGTGGCCGCGGCACGCCGACCGGATCCACCAGTCCGTCCTGGCCGGGCTGCTGTCGCAGGTCGGTATGCAGGACCCTCTCTCCGAGAAGGCCACGGGGAAGCGCAGAGGGGACGGTGGAGACGGGAAGAAGGAGCGGAAGGGCCCGAAGGACTACCTCGGCGCCCGCGGCGCGAAGTTCGCGATCTGGCCCGGCTCGGGACTGGCGCGCAAGCCCCCGCGCTGGGTGATGGCCGCCGAACTCGTCGAGACGACGAGATTGTGGGCGCGGACCGTCGCACCGGTCCAGCCGGACTGGATCGAGCCCCTCGCCGGACATCTCGTCAAGAAGACGTATTCGGAACCGCGCTGGTCACGCACGCGCGCGTCCGCCGTCGCGACCGAACGGGTCACGCTGCACGGGCTGCCGCTGGTGGCCGACCGCAGCGTCGCCTACGGCCGGATCGACGCCGAGGTGAGCCGCGACCTGTTCCTGCGGCACGCCCTCGTCGAGGGCGACTGGGAGACCCGGCACCCGTTCTTCCACGCCAACCGGGAGCTGCTCGAGGACGTCGAGGAGCTCGAGCACCGGGCGCGGCGTCGCGATCTGGTCGTCGACGAGGACACCCTGTTCGCCTTCTACGACGAGCGGGTCCCCGCCGACGTCGTCTCCGGTGCGCACTTCGACCGGTGGTGGAAGAAGGAGTCGAGGCGGACCCCGGACCGGCTGACCTACACCGAGGAGATGCTCGCGACCGAGGCCGCGAAGCAGGTCGACCGCGCCCACTACCCCGACCACGTCGAGGCGGGCGGGCTGACCCTGCCGCTGTCCTACGCGTTCGAGCCCGGCCATCACGAGGACGGCGTGACCGTCGACGTACCGGTGGCGGCACTGAACCAGGTCGACCCGACGCCGTTCACCTGGCAGGTGCCCGGGCTGCGCGAGGAGCTCGTCACCGCGCTGATCCGGACGCTGCCGCGGAACCTGCGGCGCAACTTCTCCCCCGCCCCGGACCACGCGAAGGCGGTGCTGGCCCGGCTGCGCGGCGAGACCGGCCGGCGTCCGCTGCTGGACGTCCTGGAGGACGAGCTCGGCCGGATGCGCGACGTGCACATCCGGCGTGAGGACTGGGAGCTGGAGCGGCTGCCCGAGCACCTGACGGTGACCTTCCGGGTGCTCGACGAGTCCGGCGCCGAGCTGGCCCGCGACACCGACCTGGACCGGCTGCGCCGCGCCCTCGCCCCGAAGGTCCGCGAGGAGCTGGCCGCCGCGGGCAGCGACGTCGAGGCGACCGGGCTGACGTCGTGGACGATCGGCGACCTCCCCCGGGAGCTGCCGATCCGGCGTGGCGCGCACACGGTCACCGGCTACCCGGGCCTGCGCGACCGCGGCACGAGCGCCGACGTCCGGGTGTACGCGACGGCGCCCGAGCGCGACCCCGCCCACCACCGCGGCGCCCGGCGGCTCCTGCTCCTCAACACCACCCACCCGGGGAAGCAGGTGCAGCGCGGCCTGGACAACCGGGCGCGGCTGGCCCTGTCGCGCAACCCGCACGGCTCGCTCGACGCCCTGCTCGACGACTGCACCACCGCCGCGGCCGACCACCTGATGGCCCGGGGCGGCGGCGACCCGTTCGACGAGGCGCAGTACGCCCGGCTCGCGGAGCTGCTGCGGATGCGGCTGCCGTCGACGACGTTGCAGGTCCTCGACGCCGTACGCGGCGTGCTGGAGGTCTGGCACCGGGTCGGTGCGGCGCTGGCGGACCTGCGCGGCCCCGCCACCCGCGACGGCGTCGCCGACGTGACGGCGGTCGTGGGCCGGCTGACCGCGCCGGGCTTCGTCACCGCCGCCGGGGCGACCCGGCTCGGCGACGTGAAGCGCTACCTGCAGGGCTGCGAGCTGCGGCTGGAGAAGCTGCGCGCCGACCCCGCCCGCGACGCCCGGTGGACCGCCGAGATCGCACCGGTCGAGGCGGAGTACCGCGGGCTGCTGGCCGCCCTGCCCGAGCACACGCCGCCGTCGGCCGCGCTGCGCGAGATCGGGTGGATGGTCGAGGAGCTGCGCATCTCGCTGTACGCGCACCCGATGAAGACCCGCCATCCGGTGTCGGTGCAGCGGATCGAGCGGGCGATCGACGCGCTCTGAGGCGTGACTGTCGGGGGTCGCAGGCACACTGCCCCCATGACCGATGCACCCGTTGCCAGGTTCGCACTGTTCGCGCTCGACTGCCCGGACCCGCTGGAGCTCGCCCGGTTCTACTCCGCGATCACCGGCTGGCCGGTCGTCGGCCCCACCGACACCGACCCCGACTGGGTCGAGCTGGACGCGGGCGGGGCGGGCGCCACCCTGGCGTTCCAGCAGATCTCCGAGGGGGAGTTCACCCCGCCGGAGTGGCCGGGGCAGGTGCGCCCGCAGCGCGGGCACGTCGACTTCGACGTGCCCGACCTCGACGCCGGGGAGGCCGCGGTGCTGGCGCTCGGCGCCGTCAAGCACGAGACCCAGCCCGCACCGGAGAGCTTCCGGGTGTTCCTCGACCCGATCGGGCACCCGTTCTGCCTGGTGCGGGCCTGAGTTCCGCCCGGCGGAACCCCGGTGATTCTGTGAGGATCAGGTCTCCGTCGACGGCGAGGGGCCCGCGATCATGACCGCACCGACCACTCCGTACACCGAGCTGGGCGAGGCTCTGGGCACCGACTTCTTCTCGGTGCGCGACCAGTTCACCGACGAGCAGTGGCAGCGCTTCGCCGACACCCGCACGTTCGTCGACACCGAGGTCCTCCCCGGCATCAACGACTACTGGGAGCGCGCGGAGCTGCCCTGGCACCTGTTCCGGCGCCTGCCCGAGCTCGGGATCGTCGGCGAGGACATCCAGGGCTACGGGGCGGCCGGGATGAGCCCGCTCGCGCTCGGCCTCGTGCACATGGAACTGCACCGCGGCGACGGCTCGCTCGGCACGTTCCTCGGGGTGCACGCGGGCCTGGCGATGAAGGCGATCGCGATGTGCGGCTCGGAGGAGCAGCGGCAACGCTGGCTGCCGTCGATGTCCACCATGGACAAGTTGGGCGCGTTCGCGCTGACCGAGCCGATGCACGGTTCGGACTCGGTCGCGCTGGAGACCACCGCGACCCGCGACGGCGACCACTGGGTGCTGCGCGGGTCGAAGCGCTGGATCGGCAACGGCAGCGTCGCGGACCTGGTGGTCGTGTGGGCGCGCGACACCGACTCCGGCGAGGTGCTCGGGTTCGTCGTCGAGACCCCGGCGGAGGGCTACGAGGCCACCGTCATCCCGGGCAAGGTGTCGCTGCGGGCGCTCTGGCAGGCCGACATCGAGCTGGACGGGGTCCGGGTACCGGAGGAGAACCGGCTGGCGCAGGCGCGGACCTTCGCCGACTGCGCCGCGGTGCTGGCCACCACCCGGGGCACCTGCGCCTGGATGGCGCTGGGCCACGCGACCGCCGGCTACGACGCCGCCCTGCGCTACGCGCTGGAGCGCGAGCAGTTCGGCAAGCCGCTGGCGAGCTTCCAGATCGTGCAGCAGCGGCTCGTCGCGATGCTCGCCGACCTGACCGGCATGCAGCTCTACTGCATGCAGTCCGCCCGGCTCGCCGAGGTGGGCAAACTGTCGCCGACCGTCGCGGGGCTGGCGAAGATGCACAACACCCGGACCGCCCGCAAGATCCTCTCCGAGGCGCGCGACCTGCTCGGCGGCAACGGGATCCTGCTGGAGCACCACGTCGTGCGGCACTGGGCCGACATCGAGGCGATCCACACCTTCGAGGGCACCGAGACGATCCAGACCCTCATCGTGGGCCGGGACGTGACCGGGATCAGCGCGTTCACCTGATCCCGGCGGGCGCGGTCAGGCGGCCAGGTCGCGGGGGCCGGGCGTCTCGCGGCCGAAGCGACGGGCCAGGTCGGCCTCGACGCGGCGGTCCGAGCGGCGCTCCAGCCACCGCCGCCCCCGTGCGGTCCGCGCGACGAGCAGCGACTCGACCAGGTTGCGCAGCACCTGCGACGGCCACATCCACGCCGCGGTCACCGGCAGGTCCAGGTCGCGCAGGCCCTCGGCGCGCAGGAACACCCGCAGCAGCGACAGCAGCCGTCGTCGCTCCCAGGCGCCGCGGAACCGGTCGGCGGGGCCACCGGTCCGCTCGCTGCGCAGCCCCTCGACGAGCGCGCCCGCGAGCAGCGGGCCTGCCGGGGTGACGTCGCCCTGGGCCAGCACGATGTGGTGGTTGAACGCGTTCTGGGCGCGCTCGGTGTCGAACAGCCAGTCGTCGTCGACGCCCATCAGCCACCCGACGTAGCGCCACAGGTGCATGATCGCGTCGCCGTCGGCGCGCGGGACGTGCCGTCCGAGCAGGCGGCAGCCGAGGATCGCGGTGCTGTTGAACAGCCCGAGCGTGGCCGCGGCGTCGGCCTGGTTGATCGGCAGCCCGTGGCCGGCGACGTCGTAGCGGTCGCCCCGCTCGAACCGCTCCGCGACGAGGGCGTGCATGGCGCGCACGTGCAGCGTCGCCGCCCAGCCCGCACCGCCGGGCACCATCCCGCCGGGACGGCTGACGGCGAACGCCCACGCCTGGGTCTCACCGAGGCGGCGCATCGCGCCGGCGCCGGTGAGCCCACCGGTGCGGACGAGCAGCTCGGTGGGGCCGCCGTAGCGGTAGCCGCCGATCAGCGAGAGTCCCAGCAGCACGTCGTCGCGGCTGCGGCCGAGCCTGCGGTAGGCGCGGGCGCCGCGCTCGAGCAGGTCCCGGTCGAGCCAGTCCGGGTCCGGGGTGACCGCGGCGAGGAAGTCCCGCAGCGCGGGCGGGGCGTCGGCCGGCGCGGCGCCCGCGGCCAGCGCGGTGTGCAACGCCCGCATGGTCACACGGCCGCTGCCGGCGTGGCCGGTCTCGTCGCGGTCGCGTCCCATCGCACGGGCCAGCGCGGCGCCGGTCTCGTCACGGGTGAGCATCCGGCGGCCGATCTCGGCGAGCAGCGCGGGGTCGGGGTCGCGGACCCCGGCGACCAGGCCGAGCGGACGGGCGATCCGCGCGGCACGCTCGGGCGCACTGCGGAAGCGTCGCGGGGCGACGGGCGGCTCTGCCAGCATGGACCGATGCTGACACGAGCGAATGCTCGCCTTCAACGCGCGTTCCGGGGCGCCCGGTGAGCGGGCGCGGGGCCCGGCGGCGCGAGCCGCGCCAGGAGCGGTCCCGGGCGATGGTGGAGCGGATCGTCGCGGCGGGCCGGGACGTGCTGGTCACCCGCGGGTACGACGGCGCGTCGACGAACCGGATCGCGGCCGCCGCCGGGGTGTCGCCCGGGTCGCTCTACCAGTACTTCCCGGACAAGGACGCGGTGCTGACCGAGGTGCTGGATCGCTACCTCGACGCGATGGAGGCTCGCGTCTCGCGCGCGTTCCTCGACTCGGTCGCCGCGGCCGGGCCGGGGGCGGGCACCGCGCCGGCGGTGCGCGCGACCCTCGAGACCCTGCTCGACACGTTCGGCGAGGAGCCGGACCTGCTACGGGTGATCGTCGAGCAGCTGCCGCGCTCCCCCGGCGGGCGCCGGGCCGCGTTCGCCGGCCGGATCGACGACCTGGTCACCACGGTGCTGCTCACCCGCGGCGCCGGGCACACCGACGCGGCGCGGGCCGCGGCGTGGACGGTCGTGCGGACCGTCGAGCACCTCACCACCGGGTTCGTGCTGGAGCGGCCCGGGTTCGCGCGGGCGGTCGTCGTCGACGAGCTGACCGCGCTGGTAGCGGGCTACCTCGACGCGCGCCTGTCCGGCGGACGGGTGGCGTCGGACGGGCCGTCCTGACCGGCCTCGACCGGGAGCCCGGCCGCGGCCCAGGCGCGGAAGCCGCCGTCGACGTCGGTGGCCCGGTGCAGCCCGATGTCCTGCAGCGACGCGGCGGCCAGGCTGGAGCTGTAGCCCTCCGAGCAGAACAGCACCCAGGCGACGTCGTGGTCGACGGCCTCGGGGACGCGAGCGTCGGAGGTCGGGTCGAGGCGCCACTCCAGGTGGTTGCGCTCGATCACCAGCGCGCCCGGGATCTGCCCCTCCTCACGACGCTGCCACCCCGGCCGGGTGTCGACCAGGTGCGCCCCGGCCGCGGCGAGCTCCGCGGCACGCCGCGGGTCCGGCCGGTCGAGCCGGGCGCGGGCGGCGGCGAGCAGGTCGGCGACGGTGCGGCTCATCCGACACCCCGGCCGGGTTCGACGAGCTCGGTGCGGGTGCGGCGCAGCCGCTGGTGGCCGGTGGTGCCCGCGACGTCCTCGACGTCGTAGTAGGACATCGCCGACAGCGGCGGGGAGTAGGCGTGCACGCTCACCGCGGGGGCGTCGGCGGTGTTGGCGACGTCGTGCACGTGGCCCAGCGGGAAGCCGGCGCCGCGGCCGTGACGCAGGGTCCGGGTGCGCAGCCCGGACGGTCCGCTCCAGCGGCGCTCGGTCAGCGAGCCGGACACCACGGTGAGGGCGCCGAGGGAGCCCGCGTGGTCGTGCAGCTCCGCGATCTGCTCGGTGGCCCAACTGATCAGCCAGACGTCGACGAAGCCGTCGCTGCGCAGCAGCCGGTACCAGCGGCGCTCCGGGTCGACGACGACCTCGTGTCGCCCGGAGCGCACCTCGGCGGCGATCTCGCGGGTCAGCTCCTGCAGGTCCTCGAGGCCGTACGGGGTGGGCGCGGTGACGGGTCGTGCGTGCGGGACGCGCAGGCGGGCGGGGCGGGACGCGGGCACGGAGGCAGGCGCGGACACGGTGGTGCTCCAGGGGACGATCGGGCGAGCGTGGTCGGGGGACTCAGCTCGGGCGACAGCCCTGGTCGAAGTGGTCGGCGCGACGGGTGCCCCACAGGGGTCCGAGGGTCGCTGCCTGACTCATGCCGGGAATGGCATCACAGCGGTGGGCACGGTTTCAACCCGCCGTCCGGCCCGCGGGAGGACCCCGTGCGTGTCCGGACAGGTCGGCGGGTCAGGCGCCGTCGTCGTCGGACATGCCGATGACGGTGTCGAGCCCCGACAGCACCAGCGAGCGGCGGGCCTGGCTGCCCGCGGGCGCGACGAGGGTGAGCGCCGCGCCGTTGGTCCGCATCCGGCGGGCGACCTCCGACAGCAGGGCCATCCCGGCGCTGCTGACGAACGCCTCCCCCGGCAGGTTCAGGGTGATCGGCAGCCCGCGGTCGACGTGCTCCATCAGCGGGGCCCGGATCGCCGAGACCCCACCGAGGTCGAGGTCGCCGACGATCCCGATCCGCACGCCGTGCGCGTCCGGGACGGCACGCAGCCGGGCCCGGACGGTGCCGTCGTCGCCGTCGCCGGACGGGGTGTCGATCCGGTCGCGGTCCGGCTCGGGCTCCCCGGCGACGAACTCCACCGGCGGTCCCGCGCCCGGGGTGCCCACCTCGACCGGGATCGCGGGCAGCAGGAACCGCACGGTGGTGCCGGAGTCCGACGGGTCGATGTGCACGTCCCCGGCGAGCTCGTGGATGAGCGCGATGCCGCGGCCGCGGTAGCCCGGGTCGGGCGGCGGGGGCCGCCAGCGTCCGCCGTCGGTGACGCGCACCGCGACCGAGCCGTCCGCGGTCAGCGCCAGGTCGAGGTCGACCCCGGCGCGCCCGTCGGTGTCCTCGGGCAGATAGGCGTGCTCGATGGAGTTGGTGGCGGCCTCGCCGACGGTCAGCTGCAGGTCGCTGACCGCGTCCGGGCCCATCCCGCACTGCGCGGCCCAGGCGGCCACCGCGCGACGCAGCGGGGCGAGCCGTTTCGGGTCGGCCTCGATCGCGATCCGCAGCGGCGGCGGCATGAGCCGGGCGACGACGACGACCGTGTCGTCGGGGATGACCGTCCCCTCGGACATGCGGTGCAGCAGCGTGTCCGCCATGTCGCGGGGCTGGGCGGCGGACAGCTCGTCGAACGCGGCGGACAGCCGGGCCAGGCCGTCGTCGATGACCTCGTTGCGGCGTTCGAACAGGCCGTCCGAGCAGAGCAGGATCGTCTCGCCGGGCTCCATCCGGTCCACGGCCTCGGGGAACGGGGGCCGCCCGGAGATCCCCAGCGGCACGCCGCGGCCCTCGGACAGGGTCCGCACCCCGTCCGGGCCCGCGACCAGCGGCGGCGGGTGGCCGGCGCTGGCGTAGCGCATCTCGCCGGTGCCGGTGTCGATCGTCGCGATGGCCACGGTGCTGGCCGTCGCGCCGCGCACCCGCAACGCGTACTGGTCGAGCTGCTCCAGCGCCCGCGCCGGGGGCTGGCCGTTGACCAGGTTCGACGCGACCGCGGACCGCAGCTGGCCCATCACCGCGGCCGCCGCGGGGCCGCGGCCGACGACGTCGCCGACGACGAGTGCCACCAGGTCGTCGCCGAGGTCCAGGACGTCGAACCAGTCGCCCCCGGCCTCGGTGCCCTGGGTGCCGGGGCGGTAGCGGGTGGCCAGCGACAGCCGTTCGATGTCGGGCAGGCGCTGGGGCAGCAGGCTGCGCTGCAGGGTGACCGCGACCTCGTGCTCGGCCTGGTGCAGCTGGGCGCGGACGATCGCCTGCGCGCACTGGTTGGCCAGGGTCAGCACGAAGCTGCGCTGCTCGGGGGTGAACACCGGTTCGGTCTCGAAACGCAGCCCGATGACGCCGATCGGGCGGGCCGCGACCATCAGCGGCACCGCGGTATGGACCGGGTAGCGCAGCACCTCGCCGCCGGCGGGCCCGTCGGCGTTCCAGATCGGCTCGCCACTGCTGACCGCGCGGCTCAGCGGGTGCGCGCGGCCGGGGGTGCGCATCGGCGGGCCGTCGGCGGGCCAGCCGGTCTCCCGGAGCAGCGAGAGCGCGCCGCCCTCGTCGACGACGAGCACCGCGACCGCGTCGGCCCCGATCGAGATCCGGCCGTGCTCGACGACGACCTCGGCGACCGACTCCAGGTCGGTGGCCCGGGCCAGCCCGGTCGCGACCGCGCCGAGGCGTTCGGCGAGCCGCCGGGCCTCGGTCTCGGCCTCCAGCATCGACGCCCGGTCGAGCGCCTGTGCGGCGAGCTCGGCGACGGCGACGGCCGCCTCCTTGTCCGCGTCGGAGAGTCGTCGCTCGGTCAGCATGGCGACGGCGAGGACCCCCAGCGAGCGTCCGCCGGCGACGAGCGGCAGGTAGCCGATGGTCTGGGCGTGGTCCGGTGCGATGCCGATGGCCGCGGGGTAGCGCGTCGCCCACTCGTGCGCGGTGGTGAACCACATCGGCTCGTGCCCGGACAGCACCTCGGTGAACGCCAGCGGCGCGTCGACCCGGATCCGGGCGGCGCGCTGCCACATGTCGCGGTCCCACCCGTGGCCGGTGAGCGCCTGCAGCCACTCCCCGCGGATCTCCCAGAGCCCGGCGTGGTCGGCGTCGAGCAGGTCGACGATGTGGTCCGCGGCGATCGCGGCGACCTCGCCGGGGGTCGCCGCGGCCGACATCTTGGCGGTGGCGCGGTGCAGCAGGCCCAGGCGCTGGGCCGAGGCTCGTTCCTGCTCCAGCAGGCGGGCGTTGTCGACGGCCAGCCCGGCCCGTCGCCCGATCTCGGACAGGAGGTCCAGGTCGTCGTCGGTGTAGGGGTCGCCCGACTCGGTGCGGACGACGGTCAGCACGGCGCTGGTGCGTCCGCGGGCGGGCAGCGGCACGACCATCGCCGAGGTCATGCGCAGCCGGGTCCAGGCCCGGCGCTGGGTGGGCGCGAGCCGGCCCAGTACCTCGTCGAGGTGGGCGGCGTCGAGGATCTCGGGGCGGCCGTCGTCGTCGGCGGGGACCAGCGGGGCCAGCCGCCACAGCGAGGGCTCCAGCGCCGAGCGCTGCGCGGACACGGCGAGGGTGCCGGTGCCGGTGACCGCGTCGGCGTCGTGGACCACGGCGATGTCGGCGAGCCGGTCCTCGACGACGGCGCGGACGAGCTGGTCGGTGCGCCCGGTGCGGGTGATCTCCCGTTCCAGGGACTCGGCGACCTCGGAGTAGATGCGGTGCCGGCGCTGCTCACGGTGCTGGACGTCGATGTCGAGGCAGCCGCCGACGTAGCCCGCGGAGCGTTCGCCGTCGCGGACGGGGGCGCCGCGGTCGAGCACCCAGCGGTAGCGGCCCGCCCGGTCCAGCAGCCGGTACTCGACCTCGAACGGCGCGTGCGCGCGGGCGGCGGCGGAGGTCACCGAGCGGTAGCGCTCGCGGTCGTCGGGGTGGATGCGGCGGCGCCAGTCGTGGCCCAGCTCCTGCGCCGCGTCCTCGACGCCGGTGAAGTCCAGCCAGCCCCGGTTGACGAACAGCCGGTGCCCGCCCGGGTCGTCGACCCAGATCAGTGCCGGGGTGGAGTCGGCCATGGCCCGGAACTGCAGCTCGGCGGCCCGGCGGACCCGGCCGAGCTGCAGGTGGTTCGCGACCCGGGCGAGCAGCTCGCGGGCGGAGAACGGGCGGACCAGGTAGTCGTCGGCGCCGGCGGCGAACCCCTCGACGGCGGCCTCCTCCCCGGCCCGCGACGACAGCAGCACGACCGGCACCCCGACCGTGCGGGGATCCGACCGCAGCGCCCGCAGGAGCTCGATGCCGCCGTTGCCGGGCAGCGCCGCGTCGACGACGACCAGGTCCGGCGGGTCGGTGCGGGCGGACTCCAGTGCGGCCGCACCGTCCGCGACGACCCGGACGGTCCAGCGTTCGACGAGCAGGTCGCGCAGGTAGCCGCGCATCTCGCGGTCGTCGTCGACGACGAGCACCCGATCGCGGTGGTCGACCTCCAGCCCGTCGACGACGGACCCGTCCACCGAGCGGCCGCGGGCGAGGACCGGTGCGGCGCCCGCGGGCTCGGGGGCGTCGGGCAGCCAGCGCAGCGCCTCCGCCACGTAGGGCGCGGCGAGCTGCGGGGCGGCGCGGGACCCGACCTGGGCCCGGACGAGGCGTTCGGGGGGCAGGTGGGCGAAGCCCAGCGGCAGCCGCACGGTGAAGGTGCTGCCCGCGCCGGGCTCGCTGGTCACCCCGATGGTGCCGCCGTGCAGACGGACCAGCTGGCGGATCAGCGGCAGGCCGAGGCCGCTGCCGTCGCCGCTGCGGCCGTGCCGCCGGGTGGGACGGTGGAAGCGGTCGAACACCGCGTCGAGCTCGCCGTCGACGATGCCGGCGCCGGTGTCGGAGACCCGCAGGACGACCTGTTCGCCGTCCTGGGCGAGGTCGACGGTGATCGTGCCCTGGCGGGTGTACTTGACCGCGTTGCTGAGCAGGTTGAGGACGACCTTCTCCCAGGCGTCGCGGTCCACCCAGACCGGCCGGACCTGCGGCGGGCAGGACACCGCCAGCTCCAGCCCGGCCCGCTCGACGACGGGCGCGAACGCGTCGACGAGCGCTGCGGTGGTCTTCCCGATCTCGGTCGGGGCGAACAGGCCGTCGTGCTTGCCGGTCTGCAGGGCGGAGACGTCCACCAGCCCGTCGACGAGCTTGAGCATCCGCTGCGCGTTGCGCTGCGCGAGCTCCACCTGGGTGCGGACGGCGGCGTCGTCGTGGTCGCGCAGCCGCTCCAGCGGTCCGAGGACGAGGGTCAGCGGGTCGCGGAACTCGTCGCCGAGGCCGGCGTAGTACTCGGCGCGGGCCTGCTCGATCAGCCCGGTGTCGTCGCGCCGGTCGCGCTCGCGGTCGCGGGCGAGCGCGGCGGTCAGCACGCCGCCGACGGTGCCCGCGACCAGCCGCAGGAACGAGCGGTGGTCCTCGTCGAGCGGGAGCAACGGCGGCGCCCCGATGACGACGGCGATGCCGGCCGACCCGTCGGGGGTGTGCACCGTCGCCCGGACGACGTCGGTGACCGGGACGCCGTCGTCGCCGTGGACCGCGACCGGGTCGACGGCGACGAACTCGACGTCGGTGACGTGGTCGGGGTCGAGGTCGTCGGGGAGCCAGCCCGCGGGCGGCGCGTCGATGCGGACGGTGGCCAGCGGGCCGGGGTCGGCGCCGACCGTCGTCACCACGGCGCAGCCGACGTCGTCGGGCAGGTCGGTCAGGACCGTGGTGAGCCGTTCGACGGCGATGTCCAGCGTCGGTGCGTCCCGGGCCACCTCGCCGAGCGCGGCCAGGAGCGCCATCCGCCGGCCCCCGACGACCTGCGCGGTGGTCTCGGCCGTGAAGACGATCAGGCCGAGGACGCCGCCGTCGGGACCGCGGACCGGGGTCGCGGAGTAGGTCCACCACGTGACCTCCGGGGTGTCCCAGCGCCGCAGCACGATCCGGTCGTCGCTGCGGTAGATGCCCTCGCGGTCCCCGGAGAGCAGCTCGTGGAGGTGGCTCCCGAGATGCGCGGTGATCTCCGGCCAGCCCTCCCTCAGGGGCTTGCCGAAGGACCGGGGGTGGCGCAGGCCGGAGTGCCCGGCGAACTCGTCGTTGTAGAACAGGACGAGCTCGGGCCCCCACCACGCGACGAGCGGCTGGCGGCTCTCCAGCATGAACCGGATGGTGTCCTCGAGCTCGCGGTCCCAGGTGTCGCGCGCGCCGAGCGGGGTCGCCGACCAGTCGATCGTCGCCAGCAGGTCGCGGACGGGGACGTACTCGTCCTCCGTCCGCCGGTCGAACCGCTCCACCGTGCGCGCCACCCCGTTCCGCCGTACCGGCCCCAGGATCGCACCACCGGGGCGGGTCCGGCGCGGTGAGGCGGGGATCGGTCGGGTCAGGTCGCCTGACCGGCCGCGTCGCGGTGCCGGTCGAGCCAGTCCCGCAGGTCCGCGAGCGGGGTCGCCCGGCCCGGTTCGTGGTAGATCTCGTGCCAGAAACCGTCGTACCAGAGCACGGTGGTGTCGGCCGACCCGGAGCGCTCGTCGAGCAGCCGGGTGCCCGCCGGGTCGGTCAGCCGGTCCGCGGTCCCGTGCTGCACGAGCAGCGGGATCCGAAGCTCGGCGGCCTGGACGGGCAGCTCGGCCATCTGCCGGTAGATCTCCGCGCCGAGAGCCAGGGTGGGGCGGCCGTGGTGCACGAGCGGGTCGGCGTCGTAGTCGGCGACGACGGCCGGGTCCGAGCTGATCGCGGAGGTGTCGATCCCGACCGGGCGGACCGTGGGCAGGACCTTCGCGACGACCGACAGCAGCGGCACGAGCGCGGCCGGGACGGCGTCGGAGGCCAGTGCGGGCGCGGACAGGACGAGCCCGTCGAGGCGGTTCTGGTGGCGCAGCGCGTAGGCGAGCGCGATCTGGCCGCCGAGGCTGTGCCCGAGCAGGAACACCGGGACGCCGGGGTGGCGGGCGATGGTCTCGCGGCGGAACGTCTCGAAGTCGGTGAGCAGGTCGTCGTAGCGGCGGACGTGCACCCGGGTGCCGCCGGAGCGGCCGTGGCCGCGGTGGTCGAGGCCGTACACGGCCCAGCCGTCCGGGACCAGCGTGTCGACGACGGCGTCGTAGCGGCCGGAGTGCTCACCGATGCCGTGGCTGACCAGCAGGACGCCACTCGGGTCGCCCTCGGGGAGGCGGCCCTGCCAGAACAGCTCGACACCGCCGACGCCGGGGAGCCGGCCGTGGACCTCCGTGGTGCCGGTCACGAGCCCGCCAGGTCCCGCCGCTCGTCGCCACCGGGGACGAGGTCGACCTCCACGCCCGGGCCGTCGCCCGCGGCGAGCAGGTAGCGGCCGGGGTCGAGGTCGGCCAGGCGGTAGGTCCCGTCCGCCGCGGCGGTCGTCGAGGCGACCGGTTCGCCGTCCTGGGAGAGCACGACGCCGGTGCCCGCGGGCGCCGAGCCGTGGACGGCGGCGGCAGCGGCCAGGCGCAGGGTGGTGCCGGCGTCGTCGTCGCCGACGGTGCAGGTCGCGACGCCGGGCAGGTGTCCGTCGGCGCGGGCGACGACGACGAACGCCCCGGCGCCCGGCGCCGTGACGTGCGCCGTACCGTCGGCGTCGGTGGTGGCGGAGCCGATCGGCCCGCCGGAGCGGTCGCGCAGCGCGACCTCGGCGCCGGGCAGCGGGGCGTCGGTGGCGTCGACGACGCGGACCTCGATGTCCTGTGGTGCCGTGTCCGGCACGACCGCCGACGGCACGGGCCCGGTCCTGAGCACGGACAGGGAGACGTCCTCGGCGCGGTCGGGGCGGGTGGCGGTGGTCGGGCCGGCGTGCAGGGGTGTCTCCTCGGCCTCCGGCGCGGTGGTGGACCGCTCCGGGGTGGTGGGGTCCGGGGTCGGGGCATCGGCCTGCGGGTCCTGCTCCTGCAGGGCCTGGTCCCGTGGGGCCTGCTCGTGCGAGGCCTGCTCGTCCGGGGCCTGGCGGGGCGGGGCCGGGTCCGTCGCTTCGGGGGCGGCGGTCGCGGCGTCGTCCGTCGCGGCGTCGTCCGTCGCGGCGTCGTCCGTCGCGGCGTCGTCCGTCGCGGCGTCGTCCGTCGCGGCGTCGTCCGTCGCGGCGTCGTCCGTCGCGGCGTCGTCCGTCGTGGCGTCGTCGGTCGTGGCGTCGTCGGTCGTCCCGGCTCCGGCCGCATCCCCGGTCGGGGTCTCGCGCTCGCCGGTGTCCGGCACGGAGGCGTCGGTGTCCCCCGCCGGACCACGGACGTCGACGGCGTCGACCGCACCGGCGGCGCGGTCGGTGGTCACCGTGCCGCCGGAGCCCGCCTCGGAACCGGCGTCCCCGGTCTCGCCGGACACGACGGTGTCCTCGACAGGAGCGGTGTCCTCGTCGGGGCCGCTGTCGGTGGCGGACGTCCCGCGCAGCGACGGGGCGAGGTGCCGTGGTCCACTCCCGGGACGCGCCGACCGAAGGACCCGCGGGGCGGGCCGCGGCGGCGGCTCGGGGCTGTCAGTGCTCTCGCGCGTGGCACGGGCGCCGGAGGCGGCGAGCCCGATCGACGGGATCCGGCTCACCGGCGGGGTGTCGCCGGCCGTCTCGGGTGCGCCGGCCTGCTCGGGGACGCGGCCCGCCCAGGTGTGCGGGGTCGAGATGCGGTCCCGGGCCTCGCGGAACTCCCGCTCGGTGTCCGGGTCGGCCGGGGCACGGACCGACGTGCGCTCCGACGGCAGCGCCGTGACCCGCCGGACCAGGTCCGGGTCGAAGGGCGCGCGGGACGGGGTCGTGGCGGCGGGCAGGGCCTCGTCGACCGACTCGTCGGCCTCCTCCCCAGCGGAGGCGGTGTCCCCGGAGGAGGCGGTGTCCCCGACGGGCGCGACGTCCCCGGTGACGCCGGTCGGCGCGGTGACGCCGGTCGACGCGTCGGCGGGCGCCTCGGACGCGGTCGTCGACGCGTCGCCCACGACCGCGGTCCCGGAGGTGGGCGTGCTGATGTCGGGCGCCGAGCTGTCCGGGCCGGTGCCGGTGGCCGCGGTCGCCTCGTCGGCGGTACGGGCAGCGGGGTCCGCGACCGGCCGTCGTCGCACGAAGGGCGTCGGGGCCGGGGTCCGCCGGGCCGGTGCCACCTCGACGGGCTCGAGCGGTTTGCCGTCCTTGAACCCGCGCGACCAGGGCGGGCCGACCGGGCCCGCGCTCACGTCGGGCGTCACCCGCGGGACCGCCGGCAGCTCGTCGGTGGGATCGGCCGTGCCGACCGCCTCGGTGATGTCGGGCGCCGACGACGACGGCCCGACGTCCGGGGCGGTGTCCTCCGCGTCGGGGGGCCGCGGGCGCTCCTGCTGCGGACGGACCGCGGCGACGGGCGTGGTCGCGGCGACCGTGTCGTCGGGACCGTCGTCCGCCGCGGCGGCGGACCCGGCGGTCTCACGGTCCGCGGCCGGCTCCTCGTCGACCACGGGCTCCGGGGCATCGTCGACCGGAGGCGCCGGAGGCGCCGCGGGCACGGACGGGTCGGGCGCGGGCCTGCCGGGCCCGTCGTCGAGGCCGCGGGCGCGGCGGTCGACGAGATCGGCGACGGTGCGCGGACGGTCCCCTTCGGACGACGCGACGTCGTCCTCCCGGCCCCGCCCCCACCGCAGGAACCCGGCGATCCCGACGGCCACCAGCACCACCACCACAACCAGCCCGAGCAGGGCCCACGTCGACATCTCCGAAGTCCTCCTGCCGGAGCTGCGCGAACCGTCGTCCACGACAGGGTGCGGCCCGGGAGGAGGTACCCGTCGCCGGGCCCCGCCGCCCGGCCGGCCACGGTGACCCGGTCGGCGCATCCGGCGACGCACCGTAGCACCGCGGCCCCCCTGACCGGGGGTGATCGGAGGCGTCCCGCGTGTCGGTCGCGGCGGTTGCCCGTATCACCCCGGGCGGCCGGGCCGGGCCGCCGCTCATCCGCCAGGATCGACCCATGACCAGCGACCCGGTGACCCCCGAGCTCGCCGAGATCGCCGACGCGTACGGCGTCGCGACCTCGTACCTCGACGGCAGCAGGACCGAGCAGCCGATCGACGCGGAGGTGGTCCGCACCGTCCTCGGGTTGCTGGAGGTCGACGTCGCCTCCCCCGAGGCGCAACGGGTGGCGCTCGCCGGGGCCCGCGAGCGCGCCGGCGCCGGGGCGCTGCCGCCGACGATCGGACTGCGCAGCGACCGTTCCCGCACCGTGCCGGGCCGTGGTCGCCTCACCGCCGTCGACGGTGCGCGTGGCGACGAGGGATGGGCCCGCGACATCGACGGCGAACTCCCCGCCGGGCTGGAGCCGGGCCGCTACGCGTGCGAGACGACGGCCGGGCGTGCCCACGTCGTCGTCGCGCCGCCCAGGCTGCCCGACCCGCCCCGGACGTGGGGCTGGATGCTGCAGCTCTACGCCCTGCACTCGCGCGACTCGTGGGGCATCGGCGACCTGGGCGACCTGACCACGCTGATCCGCGGCGGGCACGGCGCGGGCGCGGTGCTGCTCAACCCGCTGCACGCGATCACCCCGGTGCCGCCGGTGCAGCCGTCGCCGTACACACCGTCGTCGCGCCGCTACGCCACCCCGCTGAGCCTGCGGGTCACCGACCTCCCGGCCTACGCCGCCGCGGACGCGGCCACCCGCGCCGAGGTCGACGCCCTGCGCCCGGAGACGACCGGCGACCGGATCGCGCACGACCGGGTCTGGGCGGCGAAGCGGTCCGCGCTGGAGGCGTTGTGGCGCAGCGCCGGGTACCCCGACGGCGCCCCGGATGCCGACCTGCGCGATTTCGCGACCTACTGCGCGCTGGCCGAGCGCTTCGGCGGCCGCTGGTCGCTGTGGCCCGACGACCTGCGTCGTCCCGACGCCCCCGGCGTCGCCGCCGCCCGTGCCGAACTGGCGCCGCGCGTCGCGTTCCACGCCTGGGTGCAGCGCCAGGCCGAGGCGCAGCTGGCCGGGGTCCGGGCCGCGGCGAAGGACGCGGGGATGCCGGTCGGTGTCATCCACGACCTCGCCGTGGGCTGCGACCCCGAGGGCGCCGACGCGTGGATGCTGCAGGACGTGCTCGCGCTCGGCGCGACGGTCGGTGCACCGCCGGACGCGTTCAACCAGCGCGGCCAGACGTGGGGCCTGCCGCCGTGGCGCCCGGACCGCCTCGCCGACACCGGTTACGCCGCGTTCGGCGACATGACCCGCGCACTGCTCGCGCACGCCGACGGCCTGCGGATCGACCACGTCATGGGGCTGTGGCGGCTGTGGTGGGTGCCGTCGGGGCAGACGGCCGACCGCGGCACCTACGTCCACTACGACGCCGACGCGATGCTCGCGGTACTGCTGCTGGAGGCCCACCGCGCGGGCGCGCTGGTCGTCGGCGAGGACCTGGGCACGGTGATCCCGCGGATCCGCGAGGACATGGCCGAGCGGAACCTGCTGGGCTCGACGGTGCTGTGGTTCTCCCGCGACCCCGACCCGGTGACCGGCGGGGACGACGGCCCGCTGCGCCCGCCGCGTCGCTGGCCCGAGCGGTCGGTCGCGACGATCTCCACCCACGACCTGCCGACCGCGCCCGGGTTCCTGGCCGGTGAGCAGGTGCGGGTGCGCGCCGAGCTGGGGCTCCTCGACGACCCGACGACCGAGGAGGCGAAGGCCGGAGCCGAACGGGACGAGCTGCTGGCGTTGCTGACCTCGGAGGGGCTGCTCGACTCCCCGGACGAGACCGACGAGGACACGATCGTCGTCGCGTTGCACGCGCTGCTGGCGTCGGCGCCGTCGCGGCTGGTCCTGGCGTCCCTCTACGACGTACTGGGCGAGACGCGGCAGCCGAACCTGCCCGGCACCGTCGACGAGTACCCGAACTGGCGAATCCCGCTGCCGGTGTCGCTGGAGGACGCGCTCGCCGACGACCGGGTCCGCCGCGTCGCCGAGGTGCTGCGCGCCCGGACCGGCGACGACGGCTGACCCGCGGCCCTGGCAGGATGCCGCCCCGATGAGTGCCGAGAACAGCTCCGCGGGCATGGACCCGGCCGCCGTCGACCTCGTGCGGGCCGACGGCACCGCCGGTGCGTTGTGGCAGGCCTGGACCACCGGCGAGCGGATCGCCGCGCTGCCGGAGCTGCTGCGTCCGCGCAGCCTGGCCGAGGGATTCGCCGCGCAGGGCAGGTTGTCGGAGCGGGCCGGGCCGTCCTACGGCTGGAAGCTCGCGGCGACCGCGCCCGCCGGGCAGGCCCACATCGGGGTGGACGCCCCGCTGCCGGGGGCGCTGTTCGAGCGGTTCCGGCACTCCCCCGGTGACGTGGTGCCCTCCGACGACCTGCACATGGCCGTCGCCGAGGCGGAGTTCGCGTTCGTGATGGGTGCCCCGGTGGGTGCCGGCGCGACCCGCGAGGAGCTGCGCGCCGCGGTCGCGGCCGTGCACGGGGCGGTGGAGCTGCCCGAGTCGCGGTTCACCGACTTCGTCGCCGCGGGGGCGCCGTCGCTGATGGCCGACGCCGCGTGCGCCGGCCGGTTCGTGCTGGGACCGGAGCTCCCCGGCGCCCTCGACCTCGACCTCGCCGCGACCCCGACCACCCTGCAGGTCGACGAGGAGCAGGCGGCCGGGTCCGGCGCGGCCGTCCTCGGGGACCCGTGGACCGCGCTGGCGTGGCTCGCCGACGTCCTGCCCGGCTACGGCCTGCGGCTCGAGGCGGGCGCGGTCGTCACCACCGGGACGACGACCGTCCCGATGCCCGTGCACCGCGGCGCCCGGGTGCGGGCGAGCTTCGGCGACGACCTCGGCGCGGTGGAGTTCACGCTCGCCCCGTGAGCACGGCGGGGGTCAGCGCACGACGTTGAGTGCCCCGGCCGCGCAGCGGACGCGGATCGCGGTGCCGCCGGCGACCTCGTCGACCTCGCCGTCGATCTGCACCGGCATCGGCCCGCACGCGGTGAACCGGAAGTCCGAGGTCGCGGGCTGGCGGCCGAGCCCGGAGAACGCCGCCCGGGCCGCCACCCACAGCTGCTTCCACTTCGGACGGTGCTCCAGCAGCACGACCTCGAACCGGCCGTCGTCGGGACGGCTCGTGGCCGACAGCTCGGCGACCTTGGCCATCTCGCCGATGTTGGCGAAGACCAGGTTGTCGATCCGGCGCCGGTCGCCGCGGGAGAACTCCACCTCGAACGGGGTGAACGCCCAGAACGCCCGCACCGTGGTGATCACCTCGCGGATGCTGCCCTTGCCGCCCTTCTCGATCTGCAGCGCGACGACGGGGGTCAGCCCGAACCCGATGTAGGAGTGCGCGTAGTGCGGCGGGTCGTCGTCGCGGTGCATCTCGAGCAGGTCCATCGGCTCGGGGCGGCCGTCGAGGATCGCCTCGGCCAGCGGACGGCGTGCGGTGACGCGGTCGTGGTCGTTGGCGTTCCCGGCGGCGAGGACGGCGGCCGAGGCGTCCGTGCCGGGGACGTCCATGATCCCGTTGACGACCTCGTTGTAGCCGCCGTCGCCGGACGCCGACACGATGAGCGGGCGCCCGCCTGCGGACGCGGCCTCGCGGGCGATGACGCGGGCGTGCCCGGCGTACTCGGTGGGTACCAGCCGCACGGCCAGCTCGGGCCGGGCGGCGCCGAGCTCGTCGCGCAGCTGTTCGGCGAGCACGTCGGCGTCCCCCGTACTGCCCGGGTTGAAGACCACCAGCACGGAGTCGATCGGCTCAGCCACGCGCACACCGTAGACGCCTGCGGTCCCGGCAGGGTTGCGGCACGGTGGGAACCATGGATCTGCAACTGAACGGGCGCCGGGCGATCGTCACCGGTGGGAGCCGCGGCATCGGGTTGGCGACGGCCAGGGCGCTCGCCGCCGAGGGCGCCCGGGTGGCGTTGTTCGCGCGCGACGCCGGCGCCCTGGAGGCCGCGGCGGCCGGACTGCGCGCCGAGGGCGCGCCGGAGGTGCTGGCCGTCGCCGTCGACACCACCGACGACGACGCGGTCCGCCGGGGTGTCGCCGCCGTCGCCGACCGGTTCGGTGGGGTGGACGTGCTGGTGAACGCCGCGGCGCGGCCGGCGAGCGCGGGCCCGCCGACCGACCTGGCCTCGATCACCGACGACGCGGTGCGGGTCGAGCTGGAGACGAAGCTCCTCGGCTACCTGCGGTGCGCGCGGGCGGTCGCGCCGCTGATGCGGGCGCAGGGGTGGGGGCGGATCGTGAACGTCAGCGGCCTGAACGCACGGAAGTCGACGTCGCTGGTGGGGTCGGTGCGCAACGTCGCGGTGGCCTCGATGACGGCGGCGCTCGCCCAGGAGCTGGGTCCGCACGGCATCAACGTGACGGTCGTGCACCCCGGTGCCACCGAGACCGAGCGGACGCCCGACGCCGTCGCCGCGCGGGCGGAGTCGGCCGGGATCACCGGGGGTGAGGCCCGCGCGGAGCTGGACGCGACGACGACGATCGGCCGCATCACGACCGCCGCGGAGGTCGCCGACGTCATCACGTTCCTGTGCTCGCCCCGTTCGGTCGCGATCACCGGCGACGCCGTCGCCGCGGGCGGGGGAACACCGGGCGTCGTGCACTACTGAGGCCCGGACCGCCGTCCCGGATGGCACGATGGTCCGATGGAGGGGACCCGCGTGGACCGGTGGCTGTGGTCGGTGCGCCTGGCCAAGACCCGTGCCGACGCCGCGACGGCGTGCCGGGGCGGGCACGTGCGGATCAACGACCGGCCCGCGAAGCCGGCGGCGACGGTGCAGGTCGGCGACCGGGTGCGGGCGCGGGTGTACGACCGGAACCGGATCGTCGAGGTCACCCGGGTGATCGAGAAGCGGGTCGGTGCCCCGATCGCGCAGGAGTGCTACATCGACCACACCCCGCCGGAGCCGAGCACCGCGGGGCAGCCGTTGTTCGCCCACCGCGACCGCGGCGCCGGCCGCCCGACGAAGCGCGACCGCCGCATGCTCGACCAGCTGGGGCTGTCCCGCCGCACCAACTAGGCCGGTGTGAGGATGGGGGCATGTACGACGCCCTCATGCGCCACGTGCTCCGGCACGTCCCGTCCGAACCCGCGCACCGGATGGGGTTCGGTGTCGTCCGCGCGCTCGGGACCGCACCCGTCGTGGGTGAGCGGGTGGCGGAGCGGTTCGCCCCGTCGGACCCCGTGCTGCGCACCCGGGCGCTGGGTCTGGAGTTCGCGGGCCCACTCGGTCTCGCCGCCGGTTTCGACAAGGACGCCGAGGGTGTGCTCGCGCTCGGCAGGCTCGGGTTCGGCGCGGTCGAGATCGGCACGGTGACCGGCCGGGCGCAGCCCGGCAACCCGCGGCCCCGCCTGTTCCGGCTCGTCGACGACGCCGCGCTGGTCAACCGGATGGGCTTCAACAACTCCGGTGCCGGGACCGTCGGGCCCCGCCTCGCCGCGCTCCGGGCCCGCTCCGGGCCGGGTATGCCGGTGCTCGGGGTCAACATCGGCAAGAGCAAGGCGGTACCCGCCGAGGACGCCGCGTCGGACTACCGTGCGAGCGCCGCCGCGCTGGGCGCCTACGCCGACTACGTCGTGGTCAACGTCAGCTCCCCGAACACCCCCGGTCTGCGGGACCTGCAGCAGGTCGACGTGCTGGAGCCGCTGCTCGTCGCGGTCCGCGAGGAACTGGACCGGGTGTCCCGGGACCGTCGTGTCCCGCTCCTGGTGAAGATCACGGTCGACCTCGCGCCGGAGGATCTCGACGCCGTCGCCGACCTGGCCCGCCGGATGCGGCTCGACGGGGTCGTCGCCACGAACACGACCGTCGCCCGCGACGGTCTGCGCACTGCCCCCGACGTCGTCGCCGCCACCGGTGCGGGTGGGCTGTCCGGCCGTCCGCTGACCGAGCGGGCCCGTGCCGTCGTGCGGCAGCTGCGGACCCGCCTCGACGACGACCAGGTCCTCGTCTCCGTCGGCGGGATCGCCGACGCCGAGGAGGCCTACCGCCGGATCCGTTCCGGCGCGGCACTGGTGCAGGCCTACACCGGTTTCGTCTACGGCGGTCTGCTCTGGCCGGCCCGGGTCCACCGTGAGCTCGCGGCGCTGTTGCGCGCCGACGGCTTCTCGTGCGTCGACGACGCCGTGGGCGCCGATCTCTGACGCCCGCGGCGCGGGTGTTCCCGCCGGTCGCCCTCCCCGCATCCCACGTCGCACACGTTTCTGCGACCTCGCAGCCCCCGCAGAGGGCGCGAGACCACAGGAAAGGGTGCGAGGTGCGGCCGGCCCACCAGCAGGACCGGACCGAGATGCGGCCCCCGACTCCGCCGGGGGAGCGGCACGGCCCCGACCAGCAACCCCTCAGGGACCCGTGCCAGCGCTCGGGGACGAACACACCGACACCCGACCCGGGCCGGGCCGGGTAGCACGCATCGGACCGAGAAACGGTCCGGAAACGAGAAATGCCCCGGACTCGAAAGTCCGGGGCATCTCCCATGAAAGTTGAATGTCGGCGACGACCTACTCTCCCACACCCTGGCGAGTGCAGTACCATCGGCGCTGGAAGGCTTAGCTACCGGGTTCGGAATGGGACCGGGCGTTTCCCTACCGCAATGACCACCGACAACACTATCCAACTATCACCCCACCCCGAACCCGGGGACAGGGGTCGAGCACACAAGCCAACCCACAAACCCCCCCGGATCACCGGGGACAGTGTGGATGGTTGTGGACTCAGGGTCACACAGTGGATGCGAACAACTCGTTGTGGCAAGCCCTCGGCCTATTAGTACCGGTCAACTCCACCCCTCACAGGGCTTCCATCTCCGGCCTATCAACCCAGTCATCTACTGGGAGCCTTACCCACTCGAAGGTGGTGGGAGACCTCATCTTGGAACAGGCTTCCCGCTTAGATGCCTTCAGCGGTTATCCCTCCCGAACATAGCCAACCAGCCGTGCCCCTGGCGGGACAACTGGCACACCAGAGGTTCGTCCGTCCCGGTCCTCTCGTACTAGGGACAGCCTTCCTCAAGTCTCCAACGCGCGCGGCGGATAGGGACCGAACTGTCTCACGACGTTCTAAACCCAGCTCGCGTACCGCTTTAATGGGCGAACAGCCCAACCCTTGGGACCTACTCCAGCCCCAGGATGCGACGAGCCGACATCGAGGTGCCAAACCATGCCGTCGATATGGACTCTTGGGCAAGATCAGCCTGTTATCCCCGGGGTACCTTTTATCCGTTGAGCGACACCCCTTCCACAAGGTGGTGCCGGATCACTAGTCCCGACTTTCGTCCCTGCTCGACCCGTCAGTCTCACAGTCAAGCTCCCTTGTGCACTTACACTCAACACCTGATTGCCAACCAGGCTGAGGGAACCTTTGGGCGCCTCCGTTACTCTTTGGGAGGCAACCGCCCCAGTTAAACTACCCACCAGGCACTGTCCCTGAACCAGATCATGGCCCGAGGTTAAGACACCCAATTCGACCAGAGTGGTATTTCAACAACGACTCCACCACCACTGGCGTGATAGCTTCACAGTCTCCCACCTATCCTACACAAGCCGAACCGAGCACCAATACCAAGCTATAGTAAAGGTCCCGGGGTCTTTCCGTCCTGCCGCGCGTAACGAGCATCTTTACTCGTAGTGCAATTTCGCCGAGTCTGTGGTCGAGACAGCGCCCAAGTCGTTACGCCATTCGTGCAGGTCGGAACTTACCCGACAAGGAATTTCGCTACCTTAGGATGGTTATAGTTACCACCGCCGTTTACTGGCGCTTAAATTCTCCGCTTCGCCCCGAAGAGCTAACAGGTCCTCTTAACGTTCCAGCACCGGGCAGGCGTCAGTCCGTATACATCGTCTTGCGACTTCGCACGGACCTGTGTTTTTAGTAAACAGTCGCTTGGGCCTGGTCTCTGCGACCGGCCGTCCCTAGCCCGCAAGGAGCCTCAAGACAACCGGCCCTCCTTCTCCCGAAGTTACGGAGGTATTTTGCCGAATTCCTTAACCACAGTTCGCTCGATCGCCTCGGTATTCTCTACCTGACCACCTGTGTCGGTTTGGGGTACGGGCCGCAACAGCACTCGCTAGAGGCTTTTCTCGACAGCATGGGATCACCCTCTTCGCCTCAATCGGCTACGCATCACCTCTCACCCTTTGATGAGCCCCGGATTTACCTAGGACTCGGGCTACAGGCTTACACCACGACAACCACCGCGTGGCGGAGCTACCCTCCTGCGTCACCCCATCACTTGCCTACTACCAGATCGGATCCCACGCTCCCCCACAAACAACACTCCCGAAGGAACGAAGGTGGGTTCGGATGGTTAGCATCACCAGCCTCGGCATGGACGCACTATCACGAGCACGGGAATATCAACCCGTTGTCCATCGACTACGCCTGACGGCCTCGCCTTAGGTCCCGGCTCACCCTGGGCGGAACAACCTGGCCCAGGAACCCTTGGTCATCCGGCGGCAGAGATTCTCACTCTGCATTCGCTACTCATGCCTGCATTCTCACTCCCACACCCTCCACCCGTAAATCACTCCCGGGCTTCACCAGATGCAGGACGCTCCCCTACCCAACAACACCTAAGTGTCATTGCCACGGCTTCGGCGGTGCGCTTGAGCCCCGCTACATTGTCGGCGCAGGACCACTTGACCAGTGAGCTATTACGCACTCTTTCAAGGGTGGCTGCTTCTAAGCCAACCTCCTGGTTGTCCGGGCGATCCCACATCCTTTCCCACTTAGCGCACGCTTAGGGGCCTTAGCCGGTGATCTGGGCTGTTTCCCTCTCGACCACGAAGCTTATCCCCCGCAGTCTCACTGCCGCGCTCTCACTCACCGGCATTCGGAGTTTGGCTGACTTCGGTAAGCTTGTCGGCCCCCTAGGCCATCCAGTGCTCTACCTCCGGTGAGAAACACACGACGCTGCACCTAAATGCATTTCGGGGAGAACCAGCTATCACGAAGTTTGATTGGCCTTTCACCCCTACCCACAGCTCATCCCCCAGGTTTTCAACCCTGGTGGGTTCGGGCCTCCACGACGTCTTACCGACGCTTCACCCTGGCCATGGGTAGATCACTCCGCTTCGGGTCTACACCCCGCGACTCAGACGCCCTATTCGGACTCGCTTTCGCTACGGCTACCCCACACAGGTTAACCTCGCCACGAAGCATAACTCGCAGGCTCATTCTTCAAAAGGCACGCCATCACCCCGAAAGGCTCTGACGGCTTGTAAGCACACGGTTTCAGGTACTATTTCACTCCCCTCCCGGGGTACTTTTCACCTTTCCCTCACGGTACTTGTCCGCTATCGGTCATCAGGTAGTATTTAGGCTTGACGGGTGGTCCCGCCAGATTCACAGCGAATTTCACGGGCTCGCTGCTACTCGAGAACACGCCCACAACAGAACCCAGTGTTTTCGCGTACGGGGCTATCACCCACTACGGCCGACCATCCCAGAGTCGTTCCGCTAACACAGGCACTTGCTGTCCCACCCTCGGCAGAAGATGAACGACACGTCTCACAACCCCGCACCCGCAACGCCTGCCGGCTTGACACGGACACGGTTTAGCCTCTTCCGCTTTCGCTCGCCACTACTCACGGAATCACTATTGTTTTCTCTTCCTGTGGGTACTGAGATGTTTCACTTCCCCACGTTCCCTCCACGCACCCTATGAATTCAGGTACGGGTAACGCCCCATGACGGGCGCTGGGTTTCCCCATTCGGACACCCTCGGATCACAGCTCGGTTGACAGCTCCCCGAGGCCTATCGCGGCCTCCCACGTCCTTCATCGGCTCCTGATGCCCAGGCATCCACCATGTGCTCTTAACAACTTGACCACAACAAGATGCTCGCATCCACTATGCAACACTCAACCCACAACCACACCCAACCAAGAAACAACCACCACCCACACACGCAGGCGTTAGGAAGCCCTCAACCAGAGCGGCCAAAGAAAACAACCCCAGCTCCGAAGAACCACAAGATGTCCTCTCAGGACCCAACAGTGTGCCAAGCCAAACGGTCCGACGTACTGCGTTCCACCCAACGCACCCGACCCACGAACGAGGCCGCAAATGCGATTCAATGAAGGAACCACAGACTCACCATGAGCAGAACTCACAGAGCATCGTGGCGCCCCATCACATGATGGGACTCCTTAGAAAGGAGGTGATCCAGCCGCACCTTCCGGTACGGCTACCTTGTTACGACTTCGTCCCAATCGCCAGTCCCACCTTCGACAGCTCCCTCCACAAGGGTTGGGCCGCCGGCTTCGGGTGTTACCAACTTTCGTGACGTGACGGGCGGTGTGTACAAGGCCCGGGAACGTATTCACCGCAGCGTTGCTGATCTGCGATTACTAGCGACTCCAACTTCACGGGGTCGAGTTGCAGACCCCGATCCGAACTGAGACTCACTTTAAGGGATTCGCTCCACCTCACGGTCTCGCAGCCCTCTGTATGAGCCATTGTAGCATGTGTGAAGCCCTGGACATAAGGGGCATGATGACTTGACGTCATCCCCACCTTCCTCCGAGTTGACCCCGGCAGTCTCCCATGAGTCCCCACCATTACGTGCTGGCAACATGGAACAAGGGTTGCGCTCGTTGCGGGACTTAACCCAACATCTCACGACACGAGCTGACGACAGCCATGCACCACCTGCACACCAACCACAAGGGAAGCCCTATCTCTAGGGATGTCTGGTGCATGTCAAACCCAGGTAAGGTTCTTCGCGTTGCATCGAATTAATCCACATGCTCCGCCGCTTGTGCGGGCCCCCGTCAATTCCTTTGAGTTTTAGCCTTGCGGCCGTACTCCCCAGGCGGGGCGCTTAATGCGTTAGCTGCGGCACAGAAACCGTGGAATGGTCCCCACACCTAGCGCCCAACGTTTACGGCGTGGACTACCAGGGTATCTAATCCTGTTCGCTCCCCACGCTTTCGCTCCTCAGCGTCAGTATCGGCCCAGAGACCCGCCTTCGCCACCGGTGTTCCTCCTGATATCTGCGCATTTCACCGCTACACCAGGAATTCCAGTCTCCCCTGCCGAACTCAAGTGATGCCCGTATCGACCGCACGCTCAGAGTTAAGCCCCAAGTTTTCACGGCCGACGCGACACACCGCCTACGAGCTCTTTACGCCCAATAATTCCGGACAACGCTCGCACCCTACGTGTTACCGCGGCTGCTGGCACGTAGTTGGCCGGTGCTTCTTCTCCAGGTACCGTCAATCGCTCTTCGTCCCTGGCGAAAGAGGTTTACAACCCGAAGGCCGTCATCCCCCACGCGGCGTCGCTGCGTCAGGCTTCCGCCCATTGCGCAATATTCCCCACTGCTGCCTCCCGTAGGAGTCTGGGCCGTGTCTCAGTCCCAGTGTGGCCGGTCGCCCTCTCAGGCCGGCTACCCGTCACCGCCTTGGTAGGCCATCACCCCACCAACAAGCTGATAGGCCGCGGGCCCATCCCCCACCGAAAAAACTTTCCACCACCAACCATGCGATCAGTGGTCCTATCCGGTATTAGACCCAGTTTCCCGGGCTTATCCCAGAGTGGAGGGCAGGTCACCCACGTGTTACTCACCCGTTCGCCGCTCGTGTACCCCCGAAAGGGCCTTACCGCTCGACTTGCATGTGTTAAGCACGCCGCCAGCGTTCGTCCTGAGCCAGGATCAAACTCTCCAACAAAACCCTGACTTGCAACAAACAACTAGCCACAACACCCGACGGGATCGAATGCTGCAACCAAACAAACAATTTGGCACAAAACGCTAAACCGAATCAAAATAGCTCGACACACTGTTGAGTTCTCAAAAGACACCCGCACCGCACTCACCCACCCCCAACAAGGAAGCAGGATCCTGAAGACGGATCGCCTTGACCCACAAAGGTAACCACATCGAGAAACTCGATGAACCACCGGGGGGTCGCTGTCCGCGGGGCCTGTTGACCGGGCCTCTCAGGGCCCGTTCTGTCCGGCTCACTCGCTGACAGGAAGAAAGTTACGGCACGGTGTCCGGGGCCGTCAAACCGGGGGGTCCCCCGGGCGAACATCGGGCGTCGTCGCAGGTCACCGCGGTGAGCGGAAGCGAACTCCTGGTTACCGACACCCTCTCACCGGGCGATACCGGCGATCACCGATCTGTGTGACGCCGACCACGGTCTCTTCGCGATGGGTTGTCCACGTGGTCTTCTCGGTGGTCGGGCCACCATCCGTTCAGGTCTCGAATCGGCCCGTGACCTGCGCCGTCAGGGTGCGGTCGGGGTGCGCCGTCAGGTGGTCGTCCGGTACCGCCGTGGTCCGGTTCCGGCCGTCGGCCGGAACCCCGCCCCGCACGACGGCCCGTGGTGACGGTGCAGGTGCCCCACTTCCGGCCCACCGTCGGATCCGGCCCGTCCTCCGCCGTCGCGAAGCAGGACGTCCACAGCGGAGCACCGGGGACGGCCTGGGCGATCGCCGGAACGGTCCTCCCGCGGGAGAAGCCGGAGCGGCCTCGACCCCTGCGATCCCGGGCCGTGCGGGGCTCGGCCGCGTCGCTCCGGCCCCCACCGTCCCGGGTGGGTGAGGCTCCGTCCCGCCGTTCCGGCTCCCGGAGCCCCACCACGGACGACGGGTGTTCCCCCGGATCGGCGCTCGACGGGCCGGACCACTCACCGATTTCTTGTCACGAAGACACGACGACGACCCGTCTGACCTGCGGGGACGACCGATGGTGGTGTCCGGGCCCGCGTCGTCACCGCATCAGGGGGGTATCCGTGCCCGTTCCGGCGCGTTGGTCCGTCGAGTGCTCCTCGTCGGATCCTGCAGCGCGTCGGGGGCGAATGCGCGACGCGATCCGACGAGGAGCACTCCCTTCTCCCCTCCCCCACGCGCTCACGGAGCGGCGGGAGCGGCCGGCGCCGCGGGAGCGGCGGACGACCCCGGGGCCGCGGGAGCAGCAGGGGCCGCGGGAGCGGCCGGGGCAGCGGCGCCGTCCTGGCGCGGAGCCGTGACACCCGGAGCCGTCGCACCCGGGGCGGCCGGGGCGGCGCCCGGAGCGGGCGGCGTCGGGGCCCCGGCAGGCGGCGCGGGCGGAGTCGCGCCGTCCCGACCCGGCCCACCGGCCGGACCGCACGCACCGGGGCCACCGGGACCGGCACCGTCGGGGCCGCGGCCCGGACCACCGGTCTCACCACCGGGGCCACCGGAGCCGTCGGGCCCGCCGGGTCCACCGGGGCCGCGGCCGTCGGCGGCGACCGCCGTGCGGGCGGGGCCGTCGCCCGGCCCGGCGAACGCGGTCCCGACGATCAGGCCGCTCGCGGTGGCCCCGACGACCAGGCCGATCACGCCGGCCGCGACCGCGGGCAGCGCGGACCGGCGTCGCAGGGCGGCGAACCGGCGTCGCCGCGGAGGGTCACCCGCGTCGAAGGCGGCGGCCACCGTCCCCCCGCCGTGCACGCCGTCCCGGACGTGCGGTGTCGGGGTGTGAGCGGTGGGGGTCTCGTCGGCGGGGACCGGGGGCTGCCGGTCGGTGGGGCGGTCGTCGTCGTCGCGCGGGGTGCGGTTCTCGTCGTTCATGGTTCTCCTCGGACGGTGCCGTACCCGGAAGCGGGCAGCGGCGGGTCGCGGACCGCCGGACGGCGGACCGCTGGGGGTCGGGTGGGATCAGCCGGCGGGAGGCCGCGCGGCGTCGACGACGTCGCGGGCGGCGGACGTCGTCGCGGGCAGCAGCTCCGACACCGAGTCGACGATCCGGCTGCCGCCCAGGGACTGCGCGAGCGTCGTCACGGGGGCGAGCGCCTCGGCGCTCACGACCGCGGGGACCACCCACGAGACCAGCCAGATCACCAGCAGTGCGGTCACGGCACCGGTGACGGCGCCGACGATGCGGTCCAGGAAGGACAACCTGCCGCGGGCGAGCACCCGGCTGACCAGTCCGCCGAGGAACCCGCCGACCAGCGAGCCCAGCAGCAGACCGGCGATCACCCCGACCAGGCCCCACAACCAGGCCGAGTCGGGGGTGTCGCCGTAGCGGGCCAGGTTCGAGCCCCAGGCCGCGCCGACGCCGGCACCGACCACGAGGCCGAGCAGGCGCCCGGCCCGGGCCACGCCGCCGAGGCGGCGGAACCCGCCGATCGCGGCGGCCACCACGATGATCAAGACGATCACGTCGAGCAGGGTCATCTCTTCCTCTCCGCGCCGCGGGCCGGGCGGCCCGTCGTCTCGGTGTCTGCCACGACAGTGCCCGCGGTACCTGAGACGGACCTGAAACCGGCGGGTCCTTCAGGTCCCCCTCAGCCTCGCGGCGCACCCTTGTCCCGTGAGCACACGCCAGGACGACGACAGCCGCCGCCCCACGACCCGGGTCCTGGTGCTCGAGGACTCCGACGCCATCCGTGAGTCCGTCGTGGACGCGCTGGCCGACGCCGGGCACGTGACCGAGGGCGTCGTCGACGGCGTCGCGTTCGAGGAGCGGCTCGCCGCGTTCCGGCCGGACCTCGTCGTCCTGGACGTGATGCTCCCCGGCGGGCGCGACGGGTTCGAGCTGATCGACGTCGTGCGTGGGCACGGGGACGCCGGGATCGTCATGCTCACCGCGCGCGACGCGCTGGCCGACCGGCTCCGCGGGCTCGGCTCGGGCGCCGACGACTACGTCCTCAAGCCCTTCGCGCTCGACGAGCTCGTGGCCCGGGTCGCGGCGGTGCTGCGCCGCCGGGGCAGGCTGCCGTCCGCGGTGCAGGTGGGCGACCTCGTCCTCGACCCCGACGCCGCCGTCGCCTCCCGCGGGGGGACGGTGCTGGAGCTGTCCGCGACCGAGCTGCGGCTGCTCACCTACCTCGCCGAGCAGCGCGGACGCACCGTGTCCAAGGCGCAGATCCTGCGCTCGGTCTGGGGCTACGACGCCTACGACCCCAACCTCGTCGAGGTCCACGTGTCGGCGCTGCGCCGCAAGCTGGAGGCACACGGTCCGCGGTTGCTGCACACCGTGCGGGGCCTCGGCTACTCGCTGCGCGGGCCGTCGTGAGCTCGGCCGCGCAGGCCCGCACCGCCACCCCGTCGCTGCGCCGCCGGGTCACCGCGGCGGTGCTCGGGGTGGTGGCGGTGCTGCTGGTCCTGGTGGTGGTGCTCGTCGACGTGCTGCTCGGGGCCCGCCTGGAGTCCGATCTCGACTCCCGGCTGCGGGACCGTGTGGTGCAGGCCCAGCAGCTGATCGCGGCGGGCGCCACCCCGGAGGAGCTGGTCACCGGGCTGTCCGGCCAGCAGATCCGGATCAAGGTGACCACCGCCGACGGGGAGGTCATGGGCGACCCCGGGCTGAACGCGCCCGGAACCCCACCGCCCGCCGGCCGGCCGGACCGCGGCCCCGGTGGTGACCGCACCGACGACCCGAGCAGCCCGCCGGCCGCCCCGGTCCCGGCCGGACGCCCACCCGTCCCGCCGGACACCGGCAGCCGCACCGTGACCCTCGACGCCGGTGGCGGGGCGACGGTCGAGCTCGTCGCCGACGCCTCCGACGTCACCCAGGTCCGCAACGGCCTGCGCGCGGTGCTGGCCGGATCGGTGCTGCTGACCCTGCTCGTCGCGCTCGGTGCGGTGTCGTTCGTCGTGCGGACGGCGCTGCGCCCGCTGGACCGGATGACCGCGCTCGCCGGGCGGATCACCGCGGGCGAGCGCGACGCGCGGCTCCGGCCCGACCGCCCGCACACCGACCTCGGCACCGCGGCGGCGGCGATGGACGGCATGCTCGACGCCCTCACCGACGCCGAGCGGCGCTCCCGGGAGGAGGCCGAGCGGACCCGGGTGTTCCTCGCCGACGCCGCGCACGAGCTGCGGACACCGCTGTCCGGGATCACCGCCGTCGCCGAGACGCTGGAGCGGTCCGGGCCCGACGCCGACCCCGCCCGCCGCACCCGGCGCCTGGAGCTGCTGCTCGGCGAGACGCGCCGGGCCGGGCGGCTGGTCACCGACATGCTCGACCTGGCCCGCATCGACGGCGGCACCGCGGTGGCGGCACGAGAGGTCGACGTCGCCGGGATCGCGCGCGCCGAGACCCGGCGGGCCGCGGTGCTCGCGCCCGGCCTGACCGTCGACGGCCACGGGAAGCCCGCCGCGGTGCGCGCCGACCCGCAGGCGGTGTCGCGCATCCTCGCCAACCTGCTGGACAACGCCCGCCGGCACACCCCCGACGGCGGGCGGATCGAGGTCGTCACCCGGACCGACCGGGCGGCCGGGACCGTGTCGGTCTCGGTGCACAACACCGGCACCCCGATCGCCGACGGCGACCGCGAGCGCGTCTTCGACCGGCTCGTCCGGCTCCAGGACGCCCGTGACCGGGACAGCGGCGGCGCCGGGCTCGGCCTCGCGATCGCCCGCGGCCTGGCCCGCGCGCACGGTGGCGACCTCACCTGCCCGCCCGACGACGACGGCGCCACCTTCGTCCTCACCCTGCCCGTGACGGGCCCGGACGGCCCCGGCGGACTACCGTCGTGACGTCACGCAACCGTCAGTCCGACCCCGTCCGATCCGGGAGGCCGCGGTGACCGAGGAACCGCGGATCCCCCGGGGTCTGGTGATCGCGTCGAGCCTGGCCTGGCGCGGTCTTCTCGTCGCGACCGCCGTCGCCGTCGTGCTGTGGCTGATCGCGCAGCTCGCGGTGCTGGTCGTGCCGGTGGTTCTCGCGCTGATCCTGGCCGCGCTGCTCGCACCGGTGGCCCGGATCGTGAACCGGGTCCCGCTGGTTCCCCGCGGTCTGGCGACGGGTGTCGTCGTCGCGGGCGGGCTGGCGGTGGCGGTCGGGGTGCTGTGGTGGGCGGTCGCGGCGTTCCTCGACGGGCTGCCGAGCCTGTCGGCGAGCATCGGGGAGACGGTCGTCGCGCTGCGGGACCGGCTGGCCGGGCCGCCGTTCCGGCTCGACGACACCCAGCTCTCGGCCGTCTTCCAGTCGCTGCTCGACACCTTGGCGCGCAACCAGGCCGCGCTGGCGAACAACGTGATCGGCGCCCTGGGGACCGCGGGCGAGCTGGCCGCCGAGACCCTGCTGATGCTGTTCGTGTTGATCTTCCTGATCCACGACGGTGCGCGTATCTGGCGGTTCGTCCTCGGCGCGGTCCCGCAGCACGTACGGCGGAGGGCCGACGTCGCGGGCCGGCGGGCGTTCGCGTCGCTGGTCGGCTACACCCGGGCGACGGTCGTCGTGGCCGCCGTCGACGCGGTGACCGCGGCGGTCGGCCTGTGGGTGATCGGGGTTCCGCTGGTCGTCCCGTTGGCCACGCTGATCTTCTTCGGCGCGTTCGTCCCGACCGTCGGCGCCGTCGTCACCGGGATCGTGGCGGTGCTCGTCGCGCTCGCCTCCGGGGGCTGGGTGGACGCGCTGCTCGTGATCGGCCTGCTCCTGATCGTGCAGAACGTCGAGGGCTACATCCTGCAGCCGCTGTTGCTGGGCCGGTCGGTACGGCTGCACCCGCTCGCGGTGGTGCTGCCGATCAGCGCCGGGCTGATCGTCGGCGGGGTGCCCGGGGCACTGCTCGCGGTGCCGCTGGTCACCCTCGCCGACGCCGGTGTCCGCTCACTGCGCCGGCCCGGCGACGGGACGCTGCGCGACGCGGGCACCGTCGACCCGCTGGACCCGCGTTCGGCGCGGCCGCTGCGCGGCGAGGGCCCCGGGCCCGTCGCGCTCCCCGGTCCCGTCTGATCCGCAACCCGGATCCGGGTTTCGAGACACGGCACACCTTCGCAGGTCAGCGCGGTTTGTCCGGGAAGGCGATCGGCTATCCCCGGAGTGCCTCGCTCGACGAACGGAGGACGACGTCATGTCATCGATCGGGTCCGACGCACGCCGGCTGAACGGGTTGCACCGGATCAGCAGCCTGCTCGTCGGGATCATGCTCCTGGTGTTCGGGGTGCTGGGCTTCACGAACAACCTCGACTTCTTCTCCACCACCGGGTCGCCGGTGCTGGGGCTGTCCACGAACCTGCTGCTGTCGACCGTGTCGGTGGTCGTCGGCGCGGTGCTGGTCGGCGCCGCCGTCCGGGGCGGCCGGTTCGCCTCGACGGTCAGTGTGACCGTCGGCGCGCTGTTCCTGCTGTCCGGTGTGGTCAACGTGCTGCTCATCGGCACGCCGTACAACCTGCTGGCGTTCCGGATGCCGAACGTCGTGTTCAGCCTGCTCGTGGGCCTGGTGATGCTGGTCCTCGGCGCGTACGGGCGGTTCAGCGGCCGGCTGCCGTCGGACAACCCCTACGCGGCGGAGCAGAAGCACGTCGTCGACGCCGAGGGTGGCGACGACCGCGACCAGCGGCTGCCCGCCGGCGCCGCCGACATCGCCGCGGCCCGCTCCCTGGCCGACACCGAGCGGCTCGTCGCGAACGGTGGCGGGACCGAGGAGCAGCGCCGCATGCTCGCCGAGGTCGATGCCATCCGCGACACCGGTGAGCGCCGCGACGCGTGGAGGGCCCGCACCGAGCGCGGCGGCGCACCGGCGTGACCGGCCGCCGCACGGCACCGGGCCGGGACACCGCACCGGTGCCGCCCGGCGTCGCGCCCGAGCCGGTCACCCCGGACCCGCCCGCCCCGGTCCGGCACCCGCTGCTGCACCAGTACTGGGCCGACGTGGTGTTCCTGCACTGGCGGGCCGACCCCGCCGCGGTGGCGCCGCTGCTGCCGCCCCGCACCCGTCCGGACACCCACGACGGCGTCACCTGGGTCGGGCTCGTCCACTTCCGGATGCGGCGGCTGGGCTTCGGCCCGCTGCCCGGCCTGCCCTGGCTCGGCAGCTTCGCCGAGACCAACGTCCGGCTGTACTCGGTGGACGACGAGGGTCGCCGGGGCGTGGTGTTCCGTTCGCTCGACGCCGACCGGATGCTGCCCGTGCTCGCCGCGCGGGGTGTCGCGGCCCTGCCCTACGACTGGTCGCCGTCGACGGTGTCCGGGCGGGTCGCCGAGGGCGAGGAGATCGCCTATTCCTGCACACGCCGCTTCCCGGGCCCGCGCGGTGTCTCCGCACGGACCCGGGTCCGCACCGGCGCCCCGCTGGCCGTCCCCGGGGAACTCGAGCACTTCCTCACCGCACGCTGGGCGCTGCACACCCGGCGTCCGCTGGGCACCGTCCGCTGGCGCAACGACCACCCGCGCTGGCCGCTCCACCACGCCGAGCTGCTCGACCTCGACGAGAACCTGGTCGCGGCGGCCGGTGCCGCGCCGTCGTCGGGCCCCCCGGACAGCGTCCTCGCCTCGCCCGGTCTGCCCGTCCGGTTCGGCGGCTGGCGCCGGGTCTGCGAGCACCGGTGAGGGGCACGCATCGCCGCCCCCGCGCCGCGCGCCCCGGATGAGGGCCTGTCGCCTACGCGGTACGGTAGGGCGTTCCGCGCCCCGGCCTCCCCGGGCGCCGACGACCGGCCCGCCAGGGGCCAGGAGCTGATGTGACCGAACTGGAGCCGACGACCGGCGACGCGACCGTGCTACCGGACGCGACGCCCGTGGTCGACCGGCGCTGGGCCGATGCGCCGTGCGCCGCGCTCACCGTCGGCGCCGACGGCACCGTGCTGCAGGCAAACGGAGCAGCACGCGCGCTGCTCCCCCGGGCCCGTACCGGGGATCTGCTGTCCCGGGTCGCCCCGTGGCTGGCCACCGCGGGTGGCGCCGACCGCGGCGTCCCCACCGCGTTCTCCGACATCGTCGACGGTCGCGCGCTGGAGGCCCAGCCCGTCCGGCACGAGGACGGCTCGGTCACCTGGTGGCTGATCGACGTCACCGACGTCCGGTCCATCCGCGACGAGCTGCACCTGGAGCAGGCCCGCGCCGCTTTCCTGTCCGAGGCCTCGGCCGCGCTCCTGGGCTCGCTGAACCTGGGTCGCTGCATGGAGGTCACCGCCCAGCTCGCCGTGAGCAGACTGGCCGACGGGGCGCTCGTGATGACCCCGGGCACCCGCGGGCAGTTCCAGGTCGTCGACGCCGTCACCGACGGCCCCGTCCGGCACCGGACACTGCGCATCGACCCGGACGAGGTCCCCGGCCTGGCCGAGGCCCTGCAGGGCTTCCCGCCGGTCCCGTCGCGCTGGATCGACCCCGCCGTCGCCCCCGCCTGGGTGACGCCGGACGGGTTCGGCGAGGTCGGCTCGATCGTCGTCACCCCGCTGCCGGGGCACGGCATCCCGGCCGGCGCCATCGTGCTCCTGCGCCGCGCCGACACCGGGCCGTTCAGCGAGGGTGAGGAGGCGACCGCCCGCGAGTTCGCCGCCCGGTCCGGTCTCGCGATGTCCGCGGCCCGCATGTTCGCCCAGCAGGCCTCGATCACCGAGACCCTGATGCGCGACCTGCTGCCGCCGTCGCTGCAGCACGTCTCCGGGGTCGAGTTCGCCGGCGGCTACCGGCCCGCGCAGGACTCCGAGCGGGTCGGCGGCGACTTCTACGACGTCCACCCCGGCGCGGAGGGCTCCGACGAGACCCTCGCCGTGCTCGGGGACGTGTGCGGTAAGGGCCTCGAGGCCGCCGTGCTCACCGGCAAGATCCGCAGCGCGGTGCACGCGCTGCTGCCGATGGCCGACGACCACCTGCGGCTGCTGCACCTGCTCAACAACGCGCTGCTCTCCGACGACCACGCCCGCTTCGTGACGCTGGTGCTGGCGTCGGTGTCGCGCAGCGGGGCCGACGTGCGCCTGCGGATCACCTGCGCCGGCCATCCGCCGCCGCTGATCATCCGCGCCGACGGCCGCGTCGAGGAGGCCGCGACGCTCGGCACGCTGATCGGGGCGCTGCCCGAGATCCACGCGTCGACCTGGGAGACCCGGCTCGGGCCCGGCGAGACCTGCCTGATGTTCACCGACGGCATCACCGAGGCCCAGGGCGGCCCGCTCGGGCGCGACCAGTTCGGCGAGGAACGCCTGCGCCGCGCGGCCGCCGAGTGCGCCGGGATGCCGGCCGAGGCCGTCGTCGAACGGGTGCAGATGCTCGCCACCGAGTGGGTGGGGCGCAACTTCCACGACGACATGGCCGTCCTCGCGGTCACCGCTCCGCGCGGCCGGCACCTCACCGCGGTGGGTGGTTCGGGCCGGGGCAGGTACACCGCATGACGGCCGGGCGCTACACCGACCTCCTCTGGGGCGCGGTGCTGCGCGGCGACGAGTACAGCGCGGTCGACGTCGTCGTCGACGCGCTGCGGGACGGCCTGGAGCCGGAGGCCGTGCTGCTCGAGGTGATCGGCGCGGTGCAGCAGCGGGTCGGGCTCGAGTGGGCGGCCAACCGCCTCTCCGTCGCCCAGGAGCACGCCGCGACCGCGATCAACGAGCGCGTGATCAGCACGCTGTCGCTGACCAGCGGGCGGCACGGCGGAGGGCGCGGGCGGGTGACCGTGGCCTGCGTCGACGGCGAGTGGCACGCGCTGCCCGCCCGGCTGCTGGCCGAGGTGCTGCGGCTGCGCGGGTTCACCGTCGACTACCTGGGCGCGCAGGTCCCCGCGGCGCACCTGGTCACCCACCTGCACCGGACCGGCCCGGACGCGGTGGCGCTGTCGTCGTCGATCGCGACCCGGCTGCCGACCGCGCACGCGACGATCACGGCCTGCCAGGCCGCGGGTGTCCCGGTGATCGTCGGCGGCCGGGCGTTCGGCACGGACGGCCGCTACGCCCGCCTGCTCGGCGCCGACGCCTGGGCCCCGGACGCGCGGACCGCCGCCGAGACCCTCGCCGACGGGCTGCCCGCCCCGGCGCACCCGCACGCCCAGCCGATGGACGACCTGCCGCACCTGGCCGACCAGGAGTACACGCTGGTCACCCGCAGTGCCCCGCGGCTGGTCGCCACGGTGCTGGACCGCCTGCCCGAGCGTGTCCCGGCGATGGCCGGATACGACGACGACCAGCGCCGGCACACCGCCGAGGACGTCCGGCACATCGTCGACTTCCTGTCCGTGGCGCTCTACACCGGTGACGCGGAGCTGTTCGAGCAGTTCCTCGGCTGGACCGCCGAGGTGCTCGAGGCCCGGTCGGTGCCGGTGGCCGTCCTGCGGCCCGTCCTGGATCTGCTCGGCGACGAGCTGCGCGACTTCACCCGGGCGTCGGAGCTGCTGCGGCGCGCGACCACGTCCCCGGCGCTCACCGGAGGCGCGGGCACCCCCGTCCCGGCCGGCGCCGTCACCGAGGGCGCCGACTCCACGACACTGCACCGAACCGGAAGGCCCGCATGAGCGACCCGCGAGAGCTGTCCCTCACCTGGACCAGCCCCGCGCCGGACCTCGCGACGGTCGCGCCGGCCGGTGACCTCGACTACGCCACCTCCGACGCGCTCGCCGACGCCGTCGCCGTGCTGCTGACGGACCGGCCCGGCCTGCGTGAACTGCGGATCGACTGCGCCGGGATCGGGTACTGCGACTCCTACGGTCTGTCGTCGCTGCTGATGATCCGCAGGCGGACCCGGGCCGCAGGCGTCGAGCTCCACCTCGACAACCGTGTCGGTGCGCTGGAGCGGCTGCTGCGCGTCACCAACACCCTGGAGCATCTCACCGGAGTCGACGGGCCGGCCCGCGAGCAGCGGCTCGACACCTGAGCCGACCGGCCGCCGCGGTCACCCCCGGTCGCGCAGCGCGGGCAGGTTCGCCTCGATCGTCGCCCGGTCCGGCTCCAGCCACGGCGGCAGCTTCAGCGCGCGGCCGAGTTCGAGCAGCGGCTCGTCGACGGTGAAGCCGGGCTCGTCGGTGGCGATCTCGAACAGCACACCGCCGGGCTCGCGGAAGTAGATCGAGGTGAAGTACTGCCGGTCGAGGATCTCGGTGACCTCCAGGCCGCGGGCCACCAGCTCGGTGCGCCACTGCTGCTGGGTCGCCCGGTCCGCCACCCGGAACGCGATGTGGTGCACCGTGCCGCCGGCCTGCACCCCGTGCCCGTCGACGCCGCCGAGCACGTCCACGGCCGTCGCGGTGTCCCCCGTGGTACGGAAGCGGCTGCGGGCGCCGTCGTCGCCGGCGTGGGTCATGCCGAGGTCGGTGAGCATCCGCTGGGTCGGTTCGAGGTCCGCCTCGGACAGCGTCACCGCGTGCAGGCCGCGTACCGCGTGCTCGGCGGGCACGTTGCCGGCGCCGTCCCAGCCCGAGCGGGTGTCGCCGGGCGCGGCGACGAGGTCGATCACCAGCCCGTCGGGATCGCGCAGAGTCAGGACCTCCTCGGCACCCGACGACGCGTCCCGGGTGCGGGGGTCGTCGGCGTCCACGCCGAGCGCGGCGAGGTGGGTCTGCCACCAGCCCAGCGACTCCGGCGGCACGCCGAACGCCGTGGCGGTCGTCAGGCCGGCGCCCTGGCGGCCGGGCTCGACGTCGGGCCACGGGAAGAACGTGAGGATGGTGGCGGGACGGCCCGCCTCGTCGCCGTAGTAGAGGTGGTGGACCTGGGGCGCGTCGAAGTTCACCGTCCGCTTCACCAGTCGCAGGCCGAGCACGGTGGTGTAGAAGTCCACGTTGCGCTGCGGGTCCCCGGCGATCGCCGTGACGTGGTGCAGCCCGTGCGGGGTGACGGTCGTGCCGGGGGTCATCGCATCGCTCCTCGGTGTGGTTGCTCCCCACCGGCTACCCGTTCCCGGGACCGCCGACGCCGGACATGAAACCCGCCCGACCGGGGTACCCGGGTGTCATGACGACGCCCGAGAAGGACCAGCGCGAGCAGGACGAGCGCACGAGCCACCCGGTCCCGACCGAGCAGAGCGACACCCCGGTCGACGAGACCCCCGACGGCGACGGCGTCCACCTCGACGCCCAGCCCGTCGCGGACGACGACCCGCGCACTGCGGCGTCCTGAACCACGCACCCGTCACGGAAGGACTGCACAGAACCATGGCCACGATCCGTTACACCGTCCCCGGCCTCGAGCGCGGAGACGCCGAGCAGGTCGTCGACATCCTGCAGCACCGTCTGCACGCCCTGAACGACCTCCAGCTCACGCTCAAGCACGTGCACTGGAACGTCGTCGGCCCGAACTTCATCGCGGTGCACGAGATGCTCGACCCGCAGGTCGACGCGGTCCGCGGGTTCGTCGACGACGTCGCCGAGCGCATCGCGACCCTGGGCGGCTCGCCCAACGGCACCCCCGGCGCGCTGGTCAAGGACCGCACCTGGGACGACTACTCGATCGGCCGCGACCAGGCGATCGCCCACCTCGGCGCGCTCGACGTGGTCTACACCGGGGTCATCTCCGACCACCGCACCCAGATCGAGAAGGTCGGCGCGCTCGACCCCGTGACCGAGGACATGCTCATCGCCCAGGCCGGCGAGCTGGAGCAGTACCAGTGGTTCGTCCGGGCGCACCTGGAGAACGCCGACGGCTCGCTGAACACCCAGGGCAAGGCCGGTGAGCAGGGCGCAGCTGACGCCTCCCGCTGACCCTCCTCCACGACGCGACACCGACCCGGGCCCGGTATCCACACCGATACCGGGCCCGGGTCGTGTCGTGCTCCGGACCGGCCGTGACCGAATCGTTCTCCTCGAGCCCAGGGACGGCCGCCCCGGGCATCCGCCCTGCTCACACCGCGGAGCGACTGCGGGACGGCGTCGACGACCCCGTCTTCCGGCCTCGGATGTCCTGCCCCGTGCGGCCACTCGACCTACAGTCGCGTGCCGGACATTCCACCCGAATCGACGCGTAAACCCCCAACCGGAGGTACACGGTGATCGCCCGCTATCTCAGGGAGCACACGAGCCCTCCCGTCTTCGTGTCATCGGCGGTGCTCGCACTCGCCTTCGTACTGTGGGGCGCAGTCGCCCCCGCCTCGCTCGGCTCCGTCGCCGACTCCGTGAACTCGGTCGTGACCGGCAACCTCGGCTGGCTCTACATCTTCACCGCGAGCGCCTTCGTCGTGTTCGTCGTCGTGCTCATGGCCTCGCGCTTCGGCCGGGTCAAACTCGGGCCGTCGGACTCGACGCCGGAGTACAAGACCGTCTCGTGGTTCGCGATGCTGTTCACGGCGGGCATGGGCATCGGACTGGTCTTCTACGCCGTCGCCGAACCGCTGACGCATTTCACGAGTCCCCCGACCGGCGAGGCCGGGACGGCGGAGGCGGCGGAGAACGCCATGCTCTACACCTTCTATCACTGGGGCCTGCACCCGTGGGCGATCTACATCGTCCTCGGGCTCTCGCTGGGCTACTTCTCCTTCCGCAAGGGATTGCCGCTCCGCCCGGCCGCGGCGCTCTACCCGCTGATCGGGCATCGCATCAACTCCTGGCCGGGCTACCTGGTCGACGTCGTCGCGGTGTTCGGCACGCTGTTCGGACTCGCGACCTCGCTGGGGATCGGGGCGCAGCAGGTCGGCGCGGGGCTGGAGACCCTGTTCGGGCTGGAGAACAGCACGCCGCTGCAGGTCGTGCTGATCCTGCTCATCACCTCGGTCGCGGCCGTGTCGGTCCTGCTGGGGATCGACAAGGGCATCCGGAACCTGTCGCTGATCAACCTGTGGCTGGCGCTGGCGCTGATGCTGTTCGTGTTCTTCTTCGGACCCACCCGGGACCTGCTGAACTCGACGGCGGCCAACGTGGGCACCTACGTCCAGCAACTGCCGGGGTTGAGCTTCCAGACCTTCCCCGGTGACGCCGACGCCCAGAGCTGGCAGTCCGGTTGGACGCTGTTCTACTGGGGGTGGTGGATCTCGTGGTCGCCGTTCGTCGGCATGTTCCTGGCCCGCATCTCCTACGGCCGCACGATCCGCCAGTTCGTCGCCGGTGCACTGTTCGCCCCGGTCGGCGCGTCCATGGTGTGGATGACGGTCTTCGGCGACACCGCCCTGGACATCCTGCGGGCCGACCCGGCGAACCCGCTGGCGGGCGCCCCGGACTCGCCGGAGACCTCGATGTTCCTGCTCCTGCAGCAGCTGCCGGTCCCGGAGATCCTCACCCTGCTCGCGTCGGTGCTGTCGATCGTGGTGGTGGTGCTGTTCTTCGCGACATCGTCGGACTCGGGTTCCCTCGTGATCGACATCCTGACCAACGGAGGAGACCCGAACCCCCGTTGGCAGCAGCGCCTGTTCTGGGCCGTACTCGAAGGCGTCATCGCCGCCGTACTGCTCGGGGCCGGGGCGGCCGCGGGCGCGGATGCGCTCTCCGCCCTGCAGACCGCCTCCATCCTCGCCGGGTTGCCGCTGTGCATCGTGCTGATCCTCATGGCTGTCGGTCTCATGAGGGGCCTGCGCAGTGAGCGGTTCGTCGTCGCGCTGCCGGTCGAGGCATCGCCAGCTCTGGCTCTGAGGAGCAGCACCGCACGAACGGACGACCTCACGACCGAGCGGGCGGAGGTCGACGGCGGCCGGGCCACCATCGACCCCAACGGGGCCCTCTACTCCGAGACCGCGGTCGCCACCATGGCGACCTCGGACGAGGTCGAGCCGGACTCCGGCGACGACGTCCTCGACCACGCGGGGGACGTCGCGCTCGAGCGGCGCCAGGGCTCGACCTGACGGATCCCGGGGCCCGGACACCCGGGCCCCGGGACCTCACGGGTGCCCGTGCTCGTCGCCGCCCACCCACAGGGCCGTCGCGAGCGCCGGGCCCCACTCGTGCTCGGCCTCGCCCGGGGCGGGGTGTGCCTGCTCGCGGGAGCGGCGCAGCCGCACCACGAACGGCCCCTCGAAGGGCTTGCGGGTCAGCAGGTCCACCCGGTCGCCGAGCCGGACGTCGTGCGCGTCGAGGAAACGGAGCACCTCGGGGTCGGTGTCGTCGACGCGTACCAGGGTGCCACCCTCGCCGTAGCGCAGGTCCGGCAGCCGGCGGGCGTGGACCACGGGCATCGTGCCGTCCCGGGCCGGGATGGGGTCGCCGTGCGGGTCGAACCGCGGGTGCCCGAGTCGGGTGTCGATCCGGTCGAGCAGCCGGTCGGAGACGGCGTGCTCGAGCGCCTCGGCCTCCTCGTGCACCTCGTCCCACGCCAGGTCCAGCTCGGTGACCAGGAACATCTCCAGCAGCCGGTGCCTGCGCACCACGGCGAGCGCGGACACCCGCCCGGCGGCGGTGAGCGTGATCCCGGCGTAGCGGGCGTGGTCGACCAGTCCGGCGTCGACGAGCTTGCGCACCATCCCCGACGCCGACGGCGACGAGACCCGCAGCCGCTCGGCCAGCGCGGAGACCCCGACCGACCCCTCCCACCGCTCCGAGAGCAGGAAGATGGTCTTCAGGTAGTTCTCCACGGACTCCGAGAGGCGCTCCGCGCTCATGCCCACCACGGTATCCCGGCGACGGCGGCTCAGGCGGTCCCGGCCGCGCAGAGCCGGGCCAGGAGGGCGGGGTCGACCGGCGAGCCGAGGGCACCGCTCACGGTGAGCCCGTTGACCGCGGCGGTCAGCAGCGCACGCCGGTCGGCGTCGTCGGGCAGGAGCCGGGCGGCGGCCGCGGCGAGCGCGACGTCCCAGCGGTCCAGCTCACCGCGTAGGTCCGGGCGCCGCGCGGCCAGCAGGAACAGCTCGTACTCGGCGATCGCGGTGACCCGTTCCTGACGGACGCAGTCCTCGACCAGCGCGACGAGGTCGCCCGGGACGGTGACCGCGTCGAGCCGGGCGATCCAGCGGTCGTTGACCGCGGTGAGCGTCGCGACCAGCAGCGCGTCGACACTGGGGTGGTAGTAGAAGACCGCGCTGGGCGGCACGCCGGCCTCCGCGGCGACCGCGCGCTGGCTGACCGCGGCGACCCCGCCGGCGCCGACCAGCCGCAGCGTGGCCCCGACCAGCTCGCGGCGGCGCCGGTCCCCGCGGCGGCGGCGACCGTCGGCCTCGGAGGTGTCCTGTCCGATCGCATCAGGCATGCGCGGTCGCGCCGCCCAGCTCCAGGGCGAGCACCCCGGCGATGACGAGCGCGATCCCGCCGAGCTGGACCCAGGTCAACGACTCACCGAGGAAGAACACCCCGATCAGCGCGACCAGCGCCACCCCGGCCGCGGCCCAGGTTCCGTAGGCGATCCCGAGCGCCATCCCCCGGCCGAGCGCCTGGGACAGCGACCAGAACGCCAGCCCGTAGCCCACCACCGTGATCATCGACGGCACCAGCCTGCTGAAACCCTGCGAGAACCGCAGCGCCACCGTTCCGGTGACCTCGGCGCCGATCGCGAGCGCGAGCCAACCCCACATCGCCGGACTCCTCCCCCTCTGTCCGCTCCTTGCCATATTGTAGAGCGTTCGCTCAAGTTTCCCGCCACCCGGACGACCGAGCACGAAATGGTTGTCATTGGCTTACGGTGGATCATCGTGACCACGCAGAGCAGTCGGACGACCGCGCCCGGTTTTCCCGCACCCCGCCGTCCCCGCGGCGACGGCTCCGTCGCCGCCGTCGCGACACGACTCGTGGACCTGCGACGACGCCTGGAGCGCACCGACCTGCGCCCCGCCCCGGACACCGACGCCGCGTTCGGCGAGCTCGTCGGACTCTGCTGCTTCCCGCCCGCCGGCTGCACCGAGGGCGTCCTGGCACAGGTCGCCCCGCACTCGGACGCCCTGCGGACCCTCGCCGCGACCGGCGAGGGCCACATGGAGAACCACTGGGCGGGCCGGATCGCCGCCGCCCCCGACCCGCGGGCCGAGCTGGACCGGTTCCCCTACCTGGGCAACTACCACGACCTCGTCCGGCTGGAGCTCGCCGCGCTGACCGCCGTCGGACTGCCCGCGCCGCGGCGCGTCGTCGTGCTCGGGTCGGGGCCCCTGCCGCTGACCGGCCTGGTGCTGGCCACCGGGCACGGCGCGCAGGTGCTGCACGTCGACCGGGACCGGGCGGCCGTCGCCGCGGGGGACGCGGTCACCGCCGCCCTCGGGGCGGACGGGCGGGTCCGCAGCCTGGTCGCCGATCTCGACGACCCGCAGCTGTCCCCCGCGCTCGCCGACGAACTGGGCAGGGCCGACCTCGTGCTCGTCGGGGCCCTGGTCGGTCCGGACGCCGCCACCAAGGCCGCGATCACCGCCCGGCTGACCACCGCGACCGGGCCCGGCACGACCCTGCTCGTGCGGTCCGCCGCCGGGCTGCGGACCCTGCTCTACCCGGAGATCGTCCCAGCCGACCTGCCTGCACTCGACGTACTCCTCGAGGTGCACCCGCGCACCGACGTCGTCAACTCCGTCCTGGTGGCCCGCGCCGCCACGTGAGGTGCGTCGCTACCGCGGTTCGGAGCGCCTCCGGCCGGGCAACCGGACCCCGACGAGGGGCGCAGCGACGCGCCGGAGGACGACGGACCGAGGAGGTCGGGACATGATGCGGACGACGGGCGGGTTCTCCCGGCCCTACACCCCGGTACAGCCGGTCGCGGCGGCGTTCGCCGCGGCGTTCCTGCTGGTCGGAGCCCTGGGCTTCGTCCCGGGCGTGACCTCCGGTGAGCTCGCCGTGCTGCCCGGTGCGGGTACCGCGGCGCTTGCCGGGCTGCTGCCGGTGTCGGTGCTGCAGAACGTGCTGCACCTCGTCATCGGCGTGGCCGGGCTGGCCTCGGCGCGCTCCGGTGCCGCGTCGCGGGTGGTGCTCGTGGCCGGTGGCGCCGTCGCGCTGCTGAGCGCCGCCGTCGCCCTGGACGCCGTGGGCGCGGCCCTGGTGGTCGTCGCCGTCGCGATGGTCGGCTGCGCGACGCTGCTGCGCGGCCGTCCCGTGGTGCGTCCGGGCCGCCGCGGAGCCGCCGCGGCCTGAGACCTGGACGGGGCGTGACCCCCGTGGTCCGATGGCGGTGTGTCCGACACACCGTCCGCCGGGACCCCGGTCACCGGACGACACCCCGACCACGGCCACGAGGCCGAGGTCGGCGACCCGGTGTGCTGGCTGGACCGGCTCTGCCCGGACTGCGGGGCGATGCCCTCGCCCACCGACGACGGCGGGCCGCCGCAGACCTGCTGGCGCTGCGGCGCCGCCGTCACGCCCCCGTCGGGCTTGCGATCGCCTGACGATCGTGCCGGGCCCGACGCCGGGATCGACGGAACCGGCCCGGATCCGGTGGAATCGCCGTCATCATGAGCGAACACGGCCGGACCCGGGTGCTGCTGGTCGACGACGACGTCCGGATCGGGCGCGCGCTCGGCCTCGCCCTGGGCGACGAGGGCGTCGACGTCGACGCGGTCCACACCGGCGAGCAGGCCCTGGTCAGTGCCGCCCGCCCGGGCGTCGACCTCGTGCTGCTGGACCTCATGCTGCCGGGCATCGACGGCCTCACCGTCTGCCGGCGGCTGCGCGAGACCGGTGACCTGCCGATCATCATGGTGACCGCGCGCTCCGACTCCGCCGACGTCATCGCCGGCCTGGAGGCGGGCGCCGACGACTACGTCACCAAGCCCCTGGTGGCCGGGGAGCTGGCCGCCCGCATCCGGGCGCTGCTGCGCCGGCGACGTCCGACTCCGGCGGCACCGCGCCGGATCACCGTCGGCGACGTCGAGCTGCGCCCGGACGAGGGCACCGTGCTCCGCGACGGCGCCCCGGTGCACCTGACCCGCACCGAGTTCCGGCTGTTCGCCGAGCTCGCCGCGGCGGGCGGGCGGATCGTGACCCGCGACGAGCTGCTGTCGCGGGTGTGGGGCTACGAGTACCACGGCGACACCCGGCTGCTGGACGTCCACGTGCGACGGCTGCGGCGCAAGGTCGAGCTCGACCCGGACCGGCCGGTCCTCGTGTTGACCGTGCGCGGCGCCGGGTACAAGGTCGGCGACGCCGGACCGGACGCCGCGCTGCCGGGCGCCGCCCCCGCCTCGGGCCGCGGCGGGTGAGCGGGCGCGGCAGGATGCGGTCCGTGCTGGACCGACTGCCGCTGGGCCGGCTTCCGCTGCGTCACCGGATCGGCGTCGCGTTCGCCGGGGTGTCGCTGGTGGTGACCGGGCTGTTCGCGACGGTCACCTGGAACCTCGCGTCGTACTACCTGGTGGAGCAGCGGGTGGAGAGCGCGACCCGGCAGCTCGCGGTGAACCTCCAGCTCGTCGAGCGGGCGATGGCCGACACCGCCGACGTCGGCGGGCTCGACGACCTGTTGACCGGCCTCGCGGGCACCCCGGACACCACGGTCGCGCTGCGCCGCGACGGCGCCTGGACGACCAGCGGCCGCGAGGTCGAACCCGACCTGCTGCCGGCGGGTGTGCTGGCGCTGGCGGAGAACGGGACCGGGGCGCGGCAGCGGGTGATGGTGGCGGGGATGCCGAGCGTCGTCGTCGCGGCGCCGATGCCGGGCGGCGACGTGTTCGTCGAGGTCTTCCCGATGCAGCGGCTCGACGCCAACCTGAGGTTCCTCAGCGTCGTGCTGTTCACCGGGGTCGCGGTGAGCGCGCTGCTCGGGCTCGCGCTGGGCCAGTGGGCCGGGCGGCGCGCGCTGCTGCCGCTCACCGCCGTGACCCGGGCCGCGGCACGGATCGCCGGGGGTGACCTGACCGCGCGGCTGCCGTCGAGCACCGACGCCGAGCTCGCCCCGCTCGTCGCGACCTTCAACCGGACCGCCGACGACCTGGAGCAGCGGGTGTCGCGCGACGCCCGGTTCGCCGCGGACGTCTCGCACGAGCTGCGGTCGCCGCTGACGACACTGGTGAACGCGGCCGCGGTGCTGACCCGGCGGCGCGACGAGCTCGCACCGACCGCGCGGGAGGCGGTCGAGCTGCTCGACGGCGAGATCCAGCGCTTCCGCCGGATGGTCCTGGACCTGCTGGAGATCTCCCGCAGCGACACCCTGCAGCGCGAGGACGGCGAGCTCGGTGCACTGGTCCACGGTCTCGTCGCGGTCCGCGGCGGGGAGCACGTCCCCGAGGTCGACGCCCCGGAGCCGGTGACCGTGCGGGTCGACCGCCGCCGCCTCGACCAGATCCTGGGCAACCTCCTGGACAACGCCGACGCGCACGGCGGCGGCGCGCGGCGGATCGGCGTCGCGCCCCGGGACCGGTACGCCCGGATCGAGGTCGACGACGCGGGCCCCGGCATCCCGCCCGAACAGCGGCTGGCGGTGTTCGAGCGGTTCGCCCGTGGCACCCTGGCCGGCAGCCGCGGCGACGGCGGCGGCACCGGTCTCGGCCTGTCCCTGGTCGCCGCGCACGTGCGCCGGCACGACGGCCGGGTGTGGGTGGAGGAACGACCCGGCGGCGGGACCCGGGTCGTCGTCGAGCTGCCGGGGGTGGACAGGTGAGGACGCGGCTGTGCACCGCCGTGCTGGGGCTGCTGCTCGTCGCCGGGTGCGGGGTGACCCTCGACGACGAGCCGGAGCCGATCGACCTGCCCAGCGGCACGACCTCCCCCACCCCGACGGTGACGGTGCTCCCACCCCCGACAGCGACTACCGGCGACGGCGGCGCGGGTCCGACGCGCAGCTGATGCAGGTCGTCGCGGCGGGCAGCGCCTCCAGCCGTTCCGGCGCGATCGGTCCGCCGCAGACGGCGCAACGCCCGTAGCCGCCCGTGGCCAGGCGGTCGGCCGCCCGGTCGAGCTCGTCGCGCTCCTGCTCGGCGGCGGCGAGCAGCCCCTGCAGCTGGGCACGCTGCACCGCGATCGTGACGCCCTCCGGGTCGTGCTCGTCGTCGTGGCTGGTCAGGGCCTGCTGATCGGCGAGCGCGTCGAGCTCGCGGCGCAGCGAGCCGACCCACTCCTGTGCGCGGGCGCGGGCGGCGGCGAGGGTGGTGGGGTCCACCACCCCAGGATGCGCCCCGGCAGACTGCGGTGGTGAGCCTTTTTCGTCCGGTGTCCGGTGTCGGGGTCGTCCTGGAACGCGCCGACGGCACCGTCGCCGTCGGTCACCGGATCACCGCCGGGGAGAGCCCGAGCTGGTCGTTCCCGGGCGGGCACCTGGAGGGCGGGGAGCCGGTCGTCGCCGCGGCGCTGCGCGAGCTCGCCGAGGAGACCGGTGTCGTCGCGGCCTCCGGCACGCTGGTCGCGGTGTGCGTGCGGCTCGACGGCCCGGGCGTCACGTTCGCGGTGCACGTGCCCGCGCCCGCCGGCGCCGTGCTGCGGGTGACCGAGCCGCACGCGACCGACTCCTGGACCTGGACCGACCCGGACGCCCTGCCCGGACCGGTGTTCGCCCACACCGCCGCCGTCCGGCACGCCTGGCGCCGCCCCGGCGTCGCACTCGACGGGTGGGACCTGCACCGCGTCGCGACCTGACGCGGCTACTCGCCGGTGGAGCCGGTGGCGAGCTCGACGACGACGTCCAGGTGGCCGAGGTGGCGGGCGTACTCCTGGACGACGTGCAGCAGGGTCCGTTCGATCGTCGCGGGCGGTGCACCGGCCCAGCGCCCGCTCGGCAACCCCGCGGCTCCGGGCCCCACCGACTCCGCGATCTCGCGGGTACGCAGGCCCTGCGCGGAGAGCGCGGCGACGACGTCGTCCGCGCCGACCCCGGGCGGCAGCGCCCACCGCCCGTCGACGTGGTCGGCCCAGGGGTCCGGGAGGTCGGCGTCGACGAAGCCCCACTCCAGCCAGCGGCGCTCCATGCAGCTCAGGTGGTGCAGCAGCTCCGCGGGAGACCAGCCCGACGGCAGCCGTCCGGTCGTGCAGTCGGCCACCGGCAGCGTGGCGTACCTGGCGAGGACGCGCTCGCGGTAGAAGTCGACGTAGCCGAGCAGCAGCGCGGTCGTCGACGACGCCGGGTCGGACGGCTCGGGGAGCCGGTCGCGGCGCAGGTGCAGCAGCGGGAACGGCCTGCCCTGCCCGTCGCGCCCGGAGCGCCCGGTCCGGACGAAGCCGAGGTGCTCGTAGAACCCGACCGCGCCCGGGTTCTGCTCGTTCACGTCGAGCTCCACCCGCGGCATCCCGGTGGTGGCCGCGGCCAGCAGGGCCGATCCGACGCCCCCGCCGTGCGCGGACGGGTCGACGAACAGCGCCTCCACCCGGTGGCCGTCGGTGCCGACCCAGCCGACCGGGGTGCCGTCGTCGCGCTGCGCGACCAGGACCGTCAGACCCGGCAGGGCCGCCGTGCGGACCTCGGTCTCGATCGCGTCGACGTCGGCCGCGGTGAGGAAGGTGTGCGTGGCCTCGACGGCGCGGCGCCAGATGCGGACCAGCCCGGGGTGGTCGGCGGGGGTGGCCGGGCGGACGGTCGGGAAGCTGCTCACCGGGCCAGGATCGCAGCGGTGTCGACCGGGTTCGCCCGGCACCGGCCGGTGTCCCACCACGGGACGGGTGGGCCGGACCGCGGTCGACACCGGGCCCGGAACCGTCGACGATCGTCCCGTGACCGTCCTGGACGTCCTCCTGCCGCAGCTCGTCGCTGCGCCCGGGGCGCTCGCCGTGCCGGCGGGCGGCGGCCGGGCCCGGGGCACCGACTGACCCCGGCCCGGCTCAGAGCGACCGGAGCGTGCCCATGGCCGCGGTCTCCAGGTCCGCGATCCGTAGCAGCAGCCCTGCGGCCTCGGTCAGGCCGGCCGGGTCCCCGTCGAGCCCGGCGCGCTCGACGAGGCCGGCGACGCGGGTCCAGAGCGTCGCCGACTCGGCGAACAGGTCCCGGCCCCGTTCGACCGCCGCGGCGCGTCCGCCCGGCCCGTCGCCGTCGTCGAGCAGCGGCAGGCAGGCGGTGAGGAAGTCGCGGTAGAGGGTCCGGAACAGTGCCCCGCCGGTACCGGCCCGTTCCATGAGCATCGCCATCTGGGGCAGGTCCCGGGGCGGGTCCTCGACGCGGTCGAGCCAGGACGGGGCGCGCTTCGCCGTCGTCCGGATGCCGCGGTGCCCGATGTTGGCGATCGGCGGGTGCAGGAACGCCTCGGCGCACTCGACGATCGCGGGCGCGATCGCGGGGACGGGGTCGACCGGCTCCCGGAGCGGTCCGAGGGTGAACGAGCGGTGCGGCGCCGACATGGGTCCGCGCGCCGCGCGCGCCCGGGCCAGACTCTCCAGGCTCGTGCTGACCCGGCCGCCCTGCTGCGCGGTGTCGAGGAGGTACGCGGACTCCTCGTCGTAGCCGAGGAGGGCCACGACGTGACCCGCGAAGTGGACCCGGGAGCCGAAGTAGTCCAGGTCGTGGCTGTCGAGCTGCAGCCCGACGGGCACGCCGTCGTCGACGAGGGTGCGCACCTGGTCCCACCCCCGGCGGGCGGACGAGGTCTCCTGGACGCGCAGGTCGAGGCCGAGGCGGCGGGCGAGGGTGCGGGTCAGCTCGAAGGGCTTGACCCGCCCGCCCAGGAACGGCACCGGCTGCCGCTTCGAGTCCCAGTACACGAACGACAGCCCGGAGCCGAGCCCGAACAGCACCGGTTCGGCGAGGTGGACGCCGGCGTGCCCGAGGAGCGCGCCGAGCGCCGTCGTCTCGCAGTGGACGCCTCCCGTGGCCGGGACGCCGGTGGATGCATCACTCATCGGGCACCTGGACCCGCTCGGCGAGCCACGACCTCTCCGCACGCAGCTGGGACAGGGAGAACGAGAAGACGTCGCGCGCCTCCGGCGGGAGGGGCTCCTGCGCCGTGCGGGCGGCGACGACCGCGTCGATGCGGGCGTCGAGGCCGACGAGCCGGGTCCGGAGCGCCTCGTCGACCTCGTGCGCGGGGAGCAGGCCCGCGTGGGCGAGGCCGGCGACGAAGGAGCGGGCGGGGACCCCGGCGTCGGCGAGCAGCTCGCGGACGCCGGCGGCCGCGGTGCGGCGCCCCCGGTCGGTGATGCGCACGACGCGGCGGGCCTTCGGGGAGGGGCGGTCGTCGTCGGCCTCGGCCAGGCCGCGGGCGGTCAGCTTGTCGAGCAGGTAGTAGATCGAGGAGAAGCCGATGTCGGTCCAGCGGCGGACGCCGCGCTGCTCGACGACCTGTTCGATGTCGTAGCCGTGGCGCGGACGCTCGGCCAGGGTCCCGAGGACGACGAGCTCGCCGAGGGTCAGCTCCACGGTTGTATTCTAGCACTGGAATAGCGCTACAGACCGCCCCGCATGCGACCTCCCCCGCGCGAAACACGACGACACCGGCGCGAGACGCCGACGCAACGTGCCGCTCCTAGCGTCTCCGCCTGCTGTATCCAGCCCTGGACACAGCAGATGAGGAGGCTTGTCGATGTCGAGTGCCGTCGACGAGGCGGGGACACCGCCGCTGCGCGAACGCGTCTACGCCGTGCTGCGGGACGACGTCGTCAACGGCGACATCGGCGCCGGCACCCGCCTCACCGAACCGAAGCTCGCCGCGCGGTTCGGCATCTCCCGCACCCCGGTCCGCGAGGCCCTCGGCCGGCTCGTCGCCGACGGCCTCCTGCAGCGCGAGGAGGACTACGGCTACTCGGTCGTCGTCCCCGACCTGGCGGGGGTGCGTGACCTCTGGGAGGTCCGCATCGCGGTCGAGCTGCGCGGGATCGACCGGTGCCGGGAGAACCCGGGCACCGTGCACGACGCCGGAGCGCTCCGGGCGGAGCTGGCCCGCTGGCACCGGATGATCGAGGAGCCGCCCGCGGCCGGCCCGGGCTTCGTGCTGGAGGACGAACGGTTCCACAGCACGCTGCTCGCGGCGTCGGGCAACCCCGAGCTCGTCGCGGTGCTGGCCGACGTGCACCGCCGGATCCGGCGGGTGCGGATGAACGACTACGTGCTCCCCGGCCGCGTCGAGGCGGCCGTGTCCGAGCACGTCGCCGTCGCCGAGGCGGTCCTCGCCGGCCGGCTCGACACCGCGCGCCACCTGCTGCACCAGCACATGGGCGCCTCGCTGGAGATCGTCACCGAACGCGCCGGCCGCGCCCTGCTCGCCACCGACACCCGGGACCGCCGCCGCGGCCCGACCACCCTCGACGTGAGGACCTCATGAGACTCGCCGCGATGAAGCATCCCGCCGTCCTGATCGCGCTCGCCGCGGTCGCCGGGATCGTGTTCGGTCTGGTCGTCGGCGAGTGGGCCGGCAACCTGAAGGTCGTCGGCGACGCCTTCATCCGGCTCGTCCAGATGGCGATCGTGCCGCTGGTCATGACCTCGGTGATCGCGGCCTGCGGGTCGATGACCGGGTCCGGCACCGGCCGGCTCGCACTACGGACATTCGCCTGGATGATCGGTCTGTCGGTCGTGGCCGCGGTGGTCGCGGTGGTGCTCGGACTGCTGTTCCGTCCGGGCGCCGGAATGGTCGCGACGGCCGCGCCGGACGCCGCGCCGCCGCCCGCGGCGGTCCCGGAGAGCTGGCAGGACACGGTCCTGGGCTTCTTCACCACCAACGTCGTCGAGTCGATGGCCGAGGCGGCGATGGTCCCGATCATCCTGTTCTCGCTGCTGTTCGGCGTCGCCCTCAACCGGCACGTCCACGCGACGGGCAACACACTCGTCCTCGACGTCGTCGGGCAGCTGCAGCAGGTCCTGCTCACCCTCATCCGGCTGGTCATGTACGTCGCACCGATCGGGGTCTTCGCACTGCTCGCCGACTTGTCCGGCCGGATCGGCTTCGCCGTGGTCGGGTCGGCGCTGGCCTACCTCGGAACCAACCTGCTGGGCGTCGTCGTGCTCACCGTGCTGTTCGTGGCGATCGTCGCCGCGCGCACCCGGCTCAACCCCGCGCGCCTGCCCCGCACGCTCGCGGAGCAGACCGCCGTCGCGGTCACGACGACGAGCTCGGCCGTCACCTACCCCACCGTCCTGCGCACCACGATCGAGAAGGTCGGCGTGAGCCCGCGGGTCGCCAACTTCACGCTGTCGGTGGGGCTGACCATGGGGTCCTACGGCGCCGTCCTCAACTACACGATCGTCGTGCTGTTCCTCGCCCAGGCCGGCGGCGTCGAGCTGTCGGCCGGGCAGATCGTGTTCGGGATGGTTCTCGCGATCCTGCTCAACATGGGCACCATCACCGTGCCGGGCGGGTTCCCCGTCGTGGCCCTGTTCCTCGCCACCACCCTCGGGCTGCCGCCGGCGGCCGCCGGGCTGCTCATCGCCGTCGACTGGTTCACCGGGATCCTGCGGACGTTCCTCAACGTCAACGCCGACACCCTGGTGGCGATGCTCGTCGCGCACCCCGACGGGGAGATCGACCGGGACGTCTACGACGGTGTGCGCGGCGAGGATCCGGTGGAGACAGCGGTCGGGAGCGGCCCGGGAGGCTGACCCCCGGAACCACGCGTTCGCGAGCCTCGGCAGTCATGTCGGTCAGGGGCCGGACCTGCTCCGCAGTCGGATACCCCCCGGCAGCGACCTCACCCGGGCCGGGACAACGCGGGCAGGCGTGGTCCGGTCCTTCAGGCGCAGCACAGAAGGGTCAGGCCCGATCAAGTCCCATGACGTGAAGCGGGGCCCAGCCTGACGGCTGGGCCCCGCATTCACAGAGACAGATTCTACTGATCCAGATGTCCGGAGGCTTCTCTAATGATCACCCTCCCGCTCGTCTCGATCCTTCGCCGTCCCTCTGGCGTTCAGGCCGTCCAAGTTCGAGTGAGAAGGTAGGTATCGCTCCCGCTCGCGTCAAGCCCCTCTTCCGCAGTCCGTCTCTGCGGTGATCCCGACGCCCTGATCGCAGTCGCCGAGCGGGCGCGCTCCCCGAGTGGCGTCCATCAGAGTGGTGTGCGACCGGCCCGGTGACGGGCGGAGCCTCGTGTAGGGCGGCCACCGCGTGATCTTCTTGAACACCTCTCACAGAACTCAAGAAGGACGACCACGCGATGACCGCACCCTCCAGTATCGACCCCACCCGGTTCCTGCACGAGCAGCTGGCCCAGGCGAGTCCGGACCTGCTGCGTCAGATGCTGACCACCTTCATCAACACCCTGATGTCCGCGGAGGCCGACGCCGTGTGCGGCGCCGACTACGGCGAGCGCACCGACGACCGGGTCAACGTGCGCAACGGCTACCGGCACCGCGAGTTCGACACCCGCGCCGGCACCCTCGACGTCGCGGTCCCCAAGCTGCGTACGGGCTCCTACTTCCCGGACTGGCTTCTCGAGCGCCGCCGCCGCGCCGAACGGGCCCTGACCACGGTCGTGGCGACCTGCTACCTGCTCGGGGTATCGACCCGGCGGATGGAGAAACTCGTCGACTCGCTCGGCATCACCCGGTTGTCGAAGTCGCAGGTGTCGGTGATGGCCGCCGACCTCGACGCCCACGTCGCCGAGTTCCGTGCCCGCCCGCTCGATGCGGGTCCCTACACCTTCGTCGCCGCCGATGCCCTGGTGCTCAAGGTCCGTGAGGGCGGCCGGGTCGTGAACGTGCACGCCCTGCTCGCCACCGGGGTCAACGCTGACGGTCACCGGGAGATCCTCGGCCTGCAGGTCACCTCCGCCGAAGACGGCGCCGGCTGGCTGGGCTTCTTCCGCGATCTGACCGCCCGCGGCCTGACCGGGGTCCGCCTGGTCACCTCCGACGCGCACGCCGGGCTGGTCGCCGCGATCGGGGCGACGTTGCCCGGAGCATCGTGGCAGCGGTGCCGCACCCACTATGTGGCGAACCTGATGTCGGCGACACCGAAGGCGAGCTGGCCGTGGGTGAAAACGTTGCTGCACTCGGTCTACGACCAACCCGACGCCAGCTCCGTGCATGCCCAGTTCGACCGGATCCACAGTGCTCTCGACGAGAAGTTCCCCCAGGTCGCAGCCCACCTCGACGAAGCACGCGCCGACGTGCTCGCGTTCACCGCGTTCCCGAAGGAGGTGTGGCGACAGATCTGGTCGAACAACCCCACAGAACGCCTCAACCGCGAGATCCGCCGCCGCACCGACGTCGTCGGGATCTTCCCCGACCGCGACTCACTGATCCGCCTCGTCGGCGCGGTCCTGGCCGAGCAGCACGACGAGTGGACCGAAGGACGCCGCTACCTCGGCCTCGACGTCCTCGCCAGAGCCCGCGCAGCCACCGACCCCAGCCCCACCGACGACCACGAGGAGACCATCCCGACCCCAACTATCCCGGCGCTCAGCGCCTGACCCAGCAAGATCACGCGTCAGCCGTCACACACCACGCCCGGGGACTTGACCGCTCCCCGCTGCCCCTGAGGGTTCGCCATCCACTCTCGGACGTCCTCGACCACACGGCCGACCGGCTCCAGGGCGTCTGTACGGCGCCTCGTCGTTGTCGGGGTCGACACGACGTCGCCGCCGAGGCAAGGCCCCGGACGACGGACTCAACAAGGCGACGCCTCGGGGATGAGCAACCGCGTCGAGATGTGCCACGTCAACGACCGAGCCGCCGGGATCGTTCAGGGGTCCATCACGGAGCAGGGCCGGACAGCCTGCCCCGACGCCGCGGACGGGCGGGAGGTGTGGTGAGCGAAGCGGCGTGGCCGGCGTGGCCGGCCTGCGCCGCCGCAGGCGGCGCCTTGACGACTCACACGTCCCTGTCCGAAAGATCAGCGACCAGCTCGGTCACGCGAAGATCAGCATGACCCAGGACCGCCATCTCGGGCGGCGGGCTCACCGACCGTCAGACCGCCGACGTCCTGGAGGACATGTTCGCCGAGGACACGAAAACTGTCCCAAAAGCGTACTCTGATCTTGAAGGCGAGCCGGACGCATCGCTCTCACCTGCGGATTGTGTGGGCCCCCGGGGGATCGAACCCCGAACCCGCGGAGACAAGATCCACTACTTCCAGCGACGCTCGACGTTCGCCGTCACCCCTCGTGCGCTGTACGGACTCGCTGCCGCGTCTTCCACGGGCGGCGGTCCGTCGTTGGCTTCTGCCGTTGATCCCTGGGGGTAACCCGGGGGCGAGCCCCCTGCACCTTCCGAGTGCCATCCCGTCGACCTGTCGCCAGACCGACCGCCCGGGCGCCCGTGGGCGGCCCTCGACGCAACCGCGCCCGACCGCGCACGCTCCGCCCACGGGCGTCCGTGCGGTACGCCCTCCGGGAGGTCGACGGGATGGCACGGTCCCCCGCCATCCCGGAGACCTGCCTCCCGGCGAGGGAACGCACTCGAGCTGGAACCAGAGCTGCTGCTACCACGATCGTATGGCGCTGACGGGCTGACGAAGAGCAGTTAGTAGGGTCACCACGGTTATCCCCACGCGCGCCGGCCTCTGAAGGAACGATCTTGAAGCTGGAACTTCTCGACTATCAGGCAGACGCTGCGGACAAGGTCGCAAGGTCCCTGGTCAGAGCTGCCCGAGAGCACCGTAACGACCCTACGGAGCTCTCGGCCGTCGTACTTGCGGCACCGACCGGAGCAGGCAAGACCGTCGTTGCCACAGCGGTTGTTGAAGCGTCACTCGATGATGACGCGACGACGCCCGGAATTGATGAGGCCACCTTTCTGTGGGTGACAGATGATCCTAGCCTGAACCGACAGACGCTTCATAAAATGATGGCAGCGTCTTCTGCCCTACAGCCAAATAGACTGATCACGATCGACAGCGACTTCGACGAAGAAATATTCGAACCCGGACGGGTATACTTTCTCAATATCCAGAAACTCAGCACGACGGCAAATCTCGCGAAGCCGCGGAGCGACCACCGCGAGTGGTCTCTTTGGGAAACAATCGCGAACACAATTCAGAAGCGACCCTTCGGCTTCACCGTTATCATCGATGAAGCACATCGAGGCATGAGTGCTAACGGCGCACGCCGCGATCGCGACACAATTGTTTCGCAGATAATCGGCGGCGGATCAACTGGACGGCCGGCGGCGCCCGTGGTGTGGGGCATTTCCGCTACGCCGAAGCGGTTCGTCAATGCGATGACAGATCTCGGACGTAATACCCGAGCGCACACTATCGACGTCGACGACGTCCGATCCTCTGGCCTCCTGAAAGACCAGATCGTCCTTGGACATACCGACGGCGTAGAAGCCGCCGAAACGACCCTCGTTCGCCATGCAGTACGGCGGACCCGCCAGTATCACGACCGATGGCGTGAGTACACCACGTCGAGTGGGGACGAGGATGTTCTTCCAGCTCTCGTGGTTCAGGTGGCAGATAAGCCTTCGACTAACGATCTAGCAGAATTGGTAGGCACAGTACTCGACGAGTGGCCGGAAATCTCTGCATCGAACATTGTTCATGTCTTCGGCGACCACTCCGATTTACAAGTTGGAGAGTCGAGAATTCACTGGTGCCCGCCCGAGGACATTCAAGACCGAAGTTCCGCGCGAGTCGTCTTCTGCAAAACCGCAATCACAACGGGATGGGACTGCCCTCGCGCCGAGGTGCTCGTGTCATTGCGAGTCGCTAAGGACATTGACTCGATCACCCAAGTTATGGGCCGCATGGTCCGCACTCCACTTGCCCGGCGAGTTAACACTGACGAGAGCCTCAACTCAGTTCATTGCATTCTTCCTCGCTTCGAGCGAGCCGCCGTTGACGCTATCGCCGAAAAGTTTCGACGGGGAGACGACGATCTCCTAATCGCGACCCACTCGGTCATCACGACACCCGTTACACTTACACGGAACCCGACCCTTAGCGGCGGACCGAGTCAACCACAGACGACAACAGTGCGTTCGTCCGATAATGCCGGCTCGGATCCCAGCCGCGACATCGGATCGACCGACACAACCGAATCATTCCTCGTTAGTCCCGGTAGCCCGAACACAACCCAATCGCCAACAAGCTCGCGCCCTGCAGGCAGCCCCACTTCACTTCCGCCAATCGAGCCGTCAACCACACCAGATTCTCCTGACCTGTTTAGCGATAAGTGCCCTAACCAGGAACTCAAGGCTTCCAACGGCTCCACTGCTGTCTTCGAAGTGATCGAACGACTGCCTTCCTATACAATTCCTCGTCGCTCCTACCGGTCGCCGATTTCACGTCTTTCGACACTCGCAACCCTACTGGCGAAGACGTACGGCTCTCACACCATTCACCCTGCAGCACAGTCCGAGTTCCGGAATCAGCTGCTGGCTGTGATCGACGTTTATAAGTCGATGCTGGAAGAAACTGGCGAGCTAGACGATCTCCTGACGCACGCGCGCACGACCAGACTCTTCGAGAAATCGATACACCTTGGAACCGCTGGCTCGTCCATCGACACAAGCACCGCTATAGCACTCGACTGGCGTGGCCTCGAGTACCTTATGAATCGCGCCAGAAGTCTGCTTCCAGAGGGCCTAGCAAATGCCTATGCGTCTCGAAATGCACCGACGGATGACGACGTCGCCGAAGCCTTCATCTTGACAGTAGCTCTTGCGAGTCAGGAGAATTTGCGGCAGGAACTCGACACGCGTGCTTCTCAGCTTCTTGAGAGCTGGTTTGATCGATTTGCTTCGTCCATCACTCACCTAAGTGATGCCGACCAGGACGCCTTTGACCGAATCAAGCGCGAAGCGGACCGCCCGCTCCGCACGTCGATAATCGTGCCGAGTCGAAGGACCGAGGACGCGATCGGCGAGAGTTGGCCCAAGCACATCCTGTCGGATGATCAAGGCAACTTCAGGGTTTCGTTGTCAGACTGGGAAGCCCACGTTGTCAAGACTGAGCTAGAGTCTGGCTGTGTCGCCTGGTACCGCAATCCAAGTAGTGGTCGCCACTCTCTCAAAATTCCCTACACTACGAGTGCAGGGGTAGCTGGCATGTCACCCGATTTCATCTTCCTCAATGAGGTGAGTGGCAAGTTGACTGCTTCCATTGTCGACCCCCACGGAACTCACCTTGCAGACGCAGCTGCCAAGCTACACGGAATCTCTAAGTATTCTATAGAGCACGCGGATGAGTTCCAAAGAGTTCAATCGGTCGCCCAGATTGATGGCCAGTATCGAATGCTCGACCACTTTCGGTCAGATGTGCGTGAAGCGATTCACAATCTCTCGCGCAGCGCTTCCACCGATGACATCTTCAGAGAGTTTAGTGTCCGCTATTAGGCGAGGGGCGACTGATGGCTCATATTGACAATCTTATCGACTCAGTTCGTGACCCCGAGCTTCGAGCGGCACTTAAGACTGAATACGATAAGACCACGAAAACTAGAAGCCTAGGCTTGGTCTTCGACCGGCATCAGCCGGAGAGCCTTCTCCTACCTCGACTTAGACCTCGTGTAGGGGACAGAGTCAGCGTGATGGTGCCCGGAACCCGGGACCGAACGCAGACCGATCAAACAGGCTTCTGGACTGTCGCAAACTTGGAAAGAGACTCGAACTTTGCGATCCTCCATGATGCGGATGGCGAGGTACGCCGCGAGCCTCTTAGCAGAGTCGTCGTCATTCGCGAGTTTGGCGATCCAATCTACCCGGGCCTAGTCTCAACCGGATCGGTCCTTCGCGGTGGCGGACAGGATGGAACGTCGGCAGGCAAGCCGTTTCATTCCGTAATTAATAGCGAGAACTACCACGCCCTTGAAGCACTTCTTTATCCGTTCGAGGGGCAGATCGACGCGATTTACATTGACCCGCCGTATAATTCAGGGGCCAGGGACTGGAAGTACAACAATAACTACGTTGATTCAAATGACCCGTATCGCCACAGTAAGTGGCTGTCCTTTATGGACCGCCGCCTGCGAGTTGCAAAACGGCTATTGCGGCGTGACGAATCGGTCCTGATTTGTGCGATCGACGAGAACGAAGTGCACCGTCTCACGTTACTGCTTGGTCAGATCTTTCCGACCAGTAAGATTCAGATGGTTAGCGTGCTAATCAATCCTGCGGGTGCATCAATCGTAGACCAGTTCACCCGTGTCGATGAGCAACTACTGTTCGTTCACATCGGGGGCGCACGGCCCGCACGCACACGCACTGACACAACACCTGGAGTGTCTACACTCGCAGATGCGGGAGGGAAGGCGAAAGCCTTCCGGTGGGAAGTACTGCAGAGATCGGGTGGAAATTCGCGTCGACAAGATACAAAAGCCAAGTTCTTCCCAATCTATGTCGATGAGGGCAGCAAGAGGATCGTCGGCTGTGGGGATCACCTAGCTGAAGGGCTACCGCGTTCGGCGGCACCGGCTCCCCCCAGAGGCTGCTTCGAGGTCTGGCCGATCAAGAGCGATGGATCCGAGGCCTGCTGGCAGGTATCCGATAAGACATTTCGGAAGTACCTAGGTGAGGGACGGATACGCCTCGGAAGGAAGGATCAGAGAACTGGCCGTTGGGGCTTCTCGTTCTTGACTTCAGGTCATATGCGCGCAATCGAACAAGGAGAGCTCGCAGCAGTTGGGACTGACGAGCACGGAACCCTCGTCGTTGAGACCGTCGAAAATGTGCGACGGTCTCAGATTGGCAAGACAATCTGGACAAATCCTGCTTATAGCGCAACTACGCACGGGTCGATCATGCTTAACTCATTCATTCCCAGTAGAAAGTTTCCCTATCCCAAATCACTCTATGCAGTCGAAGATGCCTTGCGCTACTACCTAGTCGACAAACCGAACGCACTGGTATTGGACTTCTTCGGAGGATCAGGCACGACGCTCCATGCCGTTGCTCGACTTAACCATCAAGATTTCGGTAGCCGCCGATCGATAATCGTAACAAATAACGAAGTATCGCCGGGGGAGGCAAAGGACCTTCGCGCTCGGGGATACGTTCCGGGCGACAAGGAATGGGAAGCGCAAGGAATCTGCGAGCACATCACGAAGCCGCGAATTACATCGGCGTTGACAGGGTGCACCCCGAGTGGTGAACCTGTTACCGGCAACTATCGCTTCGTCGATGAGTTCCCATTCAGTGACGGCTTTAATGAGAACGTCGAGTTCTTTGACCTTACGTACGAGGATCCGGCACTTGTTTCGCTCGGACGACGCTTTGAAGCGATCGCGCCGATGCTATGGTTGAAGGCGGGAGCGCAGGGGCGTCGCATATCTGAGATTGAATCGAAGGGATGGAGCGCACCCGACGATGCGGCCTACGGTGTACTGTTCGATACTGCGAAATGGTCGGACTTCGTTCAGGCGCTCTCCGCGAGGCCGACAGATGCATTCCAGCTGAGACAGATCTTCATCGTTACTGACTCAGCGTCTGAGTATCAGCAGATTTCGGCCCGCTGCCCAAGAGGGATCGTGACTTCCCGTCTTTACGCTGACTATCTCCGCACCTTTGAAATTAACACCTCTCGGCGACACTGACGATGCCGTGACTTCGGAGTTGCTCCAGACCGAATCGGGCACCGCCCGGGGACCGGCCGGAGGCCGCATGCCCCGGACGGTGCGATGGCTAGCGCACGCTCACCGACTGCTAGCGCCCGAAGGGCGCCTTGATACCGAATGGAAGGTCTAGACACGGCGAGCGCTGATGCCGTTTGTCGTGTCCCGGCTGATGCTTGACGTTCCGGTCTCACCTGATGCTCGACGTTCGAGCCTGCTGCCCGTAGCTAGACGGTGGCAGCGTCGGCGACGGTGACCCAGGCTTCCGCTCGGTCGGGGTCCGTGCCGCTGGAGAGGGCGATGCTGCGGGCCAGGGCTCGGGCGGTGTCGAGGTGGTCGTCGCTGAGCTTGAGCGCGAGGACAGCGACGTCATAGGCCGCGTCGCCGTTCATCCCGCGCGGGTCGATGAACCACAGCCGACCGCGGCCGTGGAGGACGTTGGGCGATGAGAGGTCGGCGTGGCACAGTCCGGCCGGCATGTCGGCGGCAAGCTCGTCGAGAATCACGATGGCGGCCTCGCGGACTGCGGCAGGCTCAGGGCCGCGATGTGGCGGCTGGTCGTCGGCCGGCGGATCGGTAAGTCGCGCCCGGAGCCACGGCGCGATGCTCGGCACAGGAGGTGCACCGTGTTCATCGGCGAGGGTGCGCAGCATCGTGGCTACATTCGCGAGGTCCCGCGGTCGCGGTTCCTGTTCGGCGAGCGATGTGCCGGGCTCGACCGCGTCCATCGCGGTCCACGTGCTGGTAGCCGTGTTCCGCAGGAGATGGACCGTAGGCGCCAGACCCACCCGCGCGAGCTGGTCCAGTACTGCGGCCTGGTGAACGGCGTCAGGGTCGGGGCTCGACCGCAGGATCAACCGAGCACCGGCGCTGGTCGTGGCCTCCACCACGTGGGCTGACCTGGCAGAGAACCTCACGCCGGTCGGTGTGACCGACAGTGCGGCGCAGACCTCGGCCAACTCGACGGGGAGCGCCTCGGCCCAGACGGGTGCGCGGTCGGGCCATCGCGCGTGTGCGGCGCGGGCGATGTCGGGGTGAAGCGGTGTCACGGACGCAGTGCGGTGACGAGGGTGTGCATGTCGTCGACGACGATCAGGGCGTCCGCATCGGCCAGGCTCTCCGCGCGCTCGGCCTGCTTGGCGTAGCCGATGCACGGCACTCCCGCCGCTGCCCCGGCGAGGGCGTCGGTGATCGAGTCTCCGACGAACACCGCCTCGGTCGGTGCAGCTCGGCTGATGTCCAGCGCCGCGTGGAGGAGTTGTGGGTCGGGCTTCATCTGCTCGGGATGCCCGAAAGGCCGGCCGATGATCTGCGCGACCTGCTCGATGAGGTCGTGCCGGGCCAAATAGGTGCGGATGGCTCGCTCCGAGTTGTTGCTGACAACCAGCACGGTGTGGCCGGTAGCGACGGCGGTGCGGATGAGCTCGTGGGCTCCAGGGGTCGGTTCGGCGACGGTCGCGGCGCGAGTCTCGTGCTCGATGACGTGGGCCTCGACATCACGACCGAACTCGGGCGAATACCGGTACGCGGCTCGCAGCAGAACCAGCGGGTCATCGGTGCGGACCTCGCTGAGGTCGATGCCGCGCACGGTGGCGAACTGGCGTACGGCGGCGGCGACCTCGGGTGCGGGGTGGCCGGCGAACAGGTGCGCGACGGGCCCGTCGAAGTCCAGGAGCAGGACCCGGGCGCCGCGGAGCAGCTCGGCGAGCTGGGTGCGGGTGCCGGTCGGGAGGGTCACTGCGGGTACTCCCGGGTGATGGTGGTCCACACGGAGTCGAACCAAGTGCGAGCCTGGGCGACGTACTGGGGGCCGTTGCTGGTGTCGGCGTCGTCGCCGGTGGAGAAGTGGAACAGGGTGGCGTCCTTGCCCATCGGGTCGAAGATCGGCACGGGCGCCTTGTCGATGGTGACGGTGTGCTCCAGGACGGGGTAGAAGCCGAAGAACGCTTCCTCGTCGTTGATCAGGTAGAGCTTGAACAGCGGTGAGGCGCTGTGGGCCCGGACCTCCGCGGTCGCAGACTTGACCAGACCGAGGTCGGCCAGTTCTTGGACGCCGTCGGTGATGCTGTCCACGGCACGGCGGGTGATCCGGTCGGCGCGCTTGCGGACGGCGGGGTCGTCGGCGGCGGTGTCGGCTCGGCACGGGAGCGCGAGGGGTACACCGGGGTCGGACAGCATGATCCGCACGGCGATGGACTCCGGGCTCAGGCGTCCGGCACGCACCTTGTCCAGGACCTCGGACAAGGTGTTGGCCAGGGTCTCGCCGGAGAACCCGGCGAAGTCGATACGCACGTGCGGGCGCTCGAACGCAGCCTCGATGTGCGGGCGCAGCCCCACCGGTAGCTCGGTCTGGGCGCGGACGAACACCCCGCTCCCCTGGCGGCTGATGAGCAGCCGCTCGGCGTAGAGAGGCCGCAGGGCGGCCTTGACCGTCTCGCGGGCGACGCCGTAGCGCTCGGCCAGGTCGGGCTGTGACGGCAGCTTCTCCCCTGCCTTGAGCTTGCCGAGCTTGATCGCGGCGCGGATCTGGTTGGAGATCTGCTGCGACGGGGTGCGTGGATCCTCCGGGTCCAGGTGCGCGAGGAACTCGGCTGGCGTGCTCATGACCCCACGGTATCGGTCGGCTGACTAGCCCGGCTAGCCATCTTTCTCATTCGTGCTTGACATGGCTAGCCAAGCCGGTCATTCTCAGATGGCTAGCCAAGCTGGTCAGGCGAACGAAGGAGAGAGCAATGAGAGATCTTCCGGTGGTGCTCGACGGCTACAAGCTCACGGTGGTGGAGCCGCCCGCACCCAAGACCCGCCAGGACGCCAACGGCGCGGAAGTACCAGTGACCGACCGGGACGGGGTCACGCAGTTCGTGGTGTCACTGTTCGCGAAGCTCCAGGTCCAGGCGGGCCAGCGGGCGCCGAAGGGTGAGGAGATCAAGGTGACCCTGACGACCGACCCGGGTGAGGGGTTCGGGGAGGACGCCCGGGTCCAGCTCATCGACCCGAAGATCAACCCGTACTCGATCGAGTCCGCGGACGGTCGGACGGTGTCGGGGATCGCGTTCAAGGCGATGGGCCTCAAGCACGCCCACCCCGCTCCCGCGCCGATGCGCCGGGGCAAGGACGACGAGAACCACTCCTGACCGACCTCTGAGTCGTCGGTGTCGCCCGCGGTGATGTGCGGGCAGGCCGCGTGATGTAGCGGCCCAATTCATGCGCCGGAATGGTGTTCCGACAATTCCCAGTAATTCCGAGACGGGGACACCTATGTCCTCGATCAGGGGTGATCTGCGGTGGTGTGTGGCGAATGCAGCGGTAGCCGGGCGTGCGATGTGTGCGACGGCTACGGCGACTCGACCTGCGGCGTCGAGTGCGGGGCGTGTGGTGGTTCCGGGGCCTGCCCGGGCTGCTTCGGAGACGGCGAGACCAGCAGCCCGACGGCGCTGGCGGAGATGGAGATGACGGCATGAACACGAACACCAGTACCCGCCCCAGGGCGACGACCGGAGTCGGCCGCCTCGTGCGGCGGCTGGAGGTTGAGCGGCGCCGCTGGGCTCGCACCGAGCACCCCGTCGTCGCGACGGAGCAGGCGTGGCGGGCCGGCGTCGCGGAGGGTCTGCGCCTGGCCCAGCTCGCGATCCGAAAGGGGGTCTGACCGTCATGGCGATCAACCTCGGGGCCCGGGATCGGGTTAAGACGCTGCCGAAGGTCAACCGGCGCGCGCTGCGCAAGTACGGGGAGTTCTGGCGGGCATTGCAGCTGGTCGGAGACGCCCTCGCCGAAGCGGACAGGATCGCGGCCAAGGCCACCGACTCGAAGACCAAGCGGTCGGGGAAGGGCGTGTCGGCGAAGGCCGGCGCTCAGGAGCAGCACTGGTCGACCGCGTCGCCGGATGAGATCCGGGCCTCGGCGAAGACCGCGCACGCCTCACTGCGGGTCATGGCCTCGGCGGCCAAGAAGTGGGAGGCCGAGTTGGTCTCCCGCGAGTGGAGGAAGTGATGTCGAAGGCTGTCGATCGCACCGTCGAAGACCTGGATGCCGCGATGCGCGAACTCCGCCGGAGCCTGCACGGGATTCCGTATCGGACCGGCGGGTTCAAGAACACCCACGACAACCTCGCCCGCGACGTCGCCCACCTCACCGTGCACCTCGATTCGGCGCGTGGGGCTCTGCGCGAACAGAAATGACCACCTGGGTGGTGGGGTCGCCCGCTGCACTGATTCTTGGCGGAAACACACAGCGGGCGCCCCTGCTACCCGACACACAATCTCGTGAGGACTGGTAGCAGTGACCAAGCGTAGTAGCTCTGCAACACGCATGAACGGCCCGGCTCGCACTCATGTCGGGCGTGCGTCTCGGCCTCCGGGGCGGGAGTTCCAGGCGTTGGCCTGGACGGCGCGGCATCCTGGGCTCGTCGCCGTCCCGCTCGTCGTCCTCGGCCTCGTGCTCATGCTCGGGCCACTCGTCACCGGTCTCGGGCTCGGCGTCCTGGTCGCCTCGGTGGCGGTCTGGGGCCGGTCGCACCCGGCCAGCTTCGACCGGTTCGCCGCACCGGCGCTGCGGGCCACGTGGCGGCGCTGGACGGTCTACCGGGGTCGTCGGTGGGCGCAGCTCATGTCCGATACCGGGCTGACGAAAGAGCACCGGCAAACCGGGGACCAGCTCGTTCCCCGTGTGCTGCGGGTCCGCTCGTCCTCGGCGTCGATCGACACCGTCTACGTCCGCATGGTCCGCGGGCAGGACGTCGCCTACTGGCAGGAGCGCTCCTCGGTGCTGTGGGAGGCGCTGATCGCCCACCGGGTCGCGATCACCCGCCACCGACCCGGCGTCGTCGCGATCGTCATCGAGTGGGAGCTGCCGTTCACCCGCACGATCCCCGCCCCGGACATCCCGGAGACCACCGAGGACGTGGACTTGGGTGCGGTGGAGATTGGGGACAACGAGCGCGGCGAACCGTTCACTGCTCCCGTGATCGGCGGACACCGTCTGGTCGCCGGCGCCTCCGGAGCAGGCAAGGGCTCCGTCCTGTGGTCCACGTTGCGTGGGGTGGGGCCGTGCATCCGCGACGGGATCGTCCGTGTGTGGATGGTCGACCTCAAGGGTGGGGTAGAGACCGAGCAGGGGGCGCCGCTGTTCCACCGCTACGCCACCTCGATGCCCGCCGCGCTGGAGCTGCTGAACGAGTTCCGGGATGCGATGCGCGACCGGCAGGACGACATGCGCGACCAGAACATCCGCGCCTGCACCCCCTCCACAGGCACGCCGGTGGAGCTGCTGGTCATCGACGAGATGGCCATGCTCACCGCCTACGGCGACCGCACCTCCGTCCGCGACGCCCTGCGCCTCCTCGCCGAGGTGATGACGCAGGGCCGGGCGTCCCTGTTCGCCGTCCACGGCTACCTACAGGAGCCCTCCAAGGACGTCGTGGACGTGCGGGAGCTGTTCACCCAGCGCATCTGCCTCGGCGTCACCGCCGCCTCCCACGTCGACATGGTCCTCGGGGAGGGCGCCCGGGAGCGTGGGGCGCTGGCCGATGAGATCCCCGGCGACGCCCGCCACGCCGGGATCGGCTTCGTCATCGACAAGGGCTCACGCCTCCCGGTCCGGTTCCGGGCCGCGTTCGTCTCCGACGACGACATCACCGAACTGGTCCAGCGCTGCACCCCGCCGCCGGACGCGGACGTGATCGACCTCCACGACAACGACGACGCCGAGCGGGGGGCCGCCTGATGGGCACCACCACCGCATGGGTCCTGCGCACCTGGGCCAAGTTCACCCTGCTCTTCGCGCTCATCGTCGGCGGGACCTGGCTCTACCTGGGGTCAGCGTCGGGTTGGTTCTGGGTCGTCACCGCTGGCGCGGTCGTGGCGGAGTGGTACGTGGTCCGCCAGCTCGCACGCGAGTGGTCCTGGGAAGCCCGCGCCACCTGGTGGTGGTCGGCATGACCACTGAGACGAGCACGGTGCAGGGTGCGTTGTTCGGGGACCCGGTCACCGTCGAGACCACCGACCACGGCCCGGCCGCGACGCAGGACCCGCGTGAGGTCGCCCGCGTCGTCGGCCTGGCCCAGGACCCGGGGCTGTTCGTCATCGAGCGCGCCGGGCTCGTGCTGAGGGCGGACCGGGCCCGGCCCGGCTGCGCCGACGCCCTCGCCCGGCACGACGGGGACACCGTCGCCCAGCTCCTCGACACCGGACACCTCCGACTCGGCGGCGCCCACCACGTCCACCACGCAGGCTCCGAAGGACCGGCCCGCTCGATCCTGGTACCCAAGGCCACCCGGGACATGGTGTCCCGCTGGGACCACCTGCGCCCCGTCCCGGAACCGACGCCGGAGCCTGCGAAGACGCCGCAGTGCTCCACCGGGGTGATCGGCGTCGACGTCGTCGAGCCCGGGAAGGCCCTGGTCTGCCTCGGCACGACCGGGCAGGGCGGGACCGTGCTGCGCGACGGCGGCCGCTACCGGGTCGAGAACGACCACGGCGCACTCGTCGGCCACGCATCGTCCTACCGAGCTGCTGCCCGGCTCCTGGCCCGCTACCACGGCCTCACACCGGGCCCGGTCGAGATCGAGCACGAGCACCGCCTCTACCGCCGCTGACCCCGGCAATCGGCCCGGCCCCGCCGCAGACGAGACCAGCTCCCGGCGGGGCCGGCGCCACCCCACCCACTCACTCGTCCCCCGGAGGGATGCCGTGATGACGGCTGCCACAACCACGCCCGACCAGCACGACCACAACCTGTCCCACCTGCTGCGCTCCGACGGCTTCCAGACCTGGCGCCGCGAGGTCACCGCCATCGGCGGCTGCGCCGCACCGATCCACCTGACCGGCTCCTCGCGGATCTACGACCGTGCCACCGGCACCGTCCTTGCTGAGCGGGAAGGCGACATCCTCGCCCCGTGCGGCAACCGACGCGCGTCGGTGTGCCCGGCCTGCTCGGACCGCTACGCCTCCGACGCCTACCACCTCCTCCGCTCCGGGATGACCGGCGGCAAGGGCGTCCCCGACACCGCCGCCGCCCACCCGCGGCTGTTCGTCACCCTGACCGCGCCCTCATTCGGGCCGGTCCACACCCGCCGAGTCACCGCCCGAGGCCTCGTCATCCCCTGCCGCTGCGGCGACAAGCACCACCGCGACGACCCCCGCGTCGGCTGCGCCCTCGACCCCGACACCCACGACTACGTGGGCGCGGTGCTCTGGCAGGCCCACTCCGGGGTCCTGTGGAACCGGTTCGCCATCCGGCTGCGGCGCCTGCTCGCACAGATCCTCGGCGTCCGGGTCCGCGACTTCCGGGACCACGCCCGGCTGTCCTACGCCAAGGTCGCCGAGTACCAGCGCCGCGGACTGGTCCACTTCCACGCCGTCATCCGCCTCGACGGCCCCGACGGACCCTGGACCGCCCCACCCGCCGGGATCACCGCCGACGCGCTCCACGCCGCTATCCGGGACGCAGCACACGACGTGTCACTGACCGTCGACCGGCCCGACGGCACCCCGCAGACGCTCGCCTGGGGGACGCAGGTCGACATCCGGCCCATCACCAGCACCACCGCGGCCTCGCTGGAGAACGACGACGGCGAGATCACCGACTCAGCCCTGGCCGCCTACGTCGCCAAGTACGCCACCAAAGGCACCGGCAAGTCCGAGGCCACCGACCGGCCCATCCGCGACATCGCCCACCTCGACCACCTCGACATCACCCCGCACCACCGCAGGCTCATCGAGACCGCGTGGGAACTCGGCGGCCGCGAGGAGTACGAGGGGCTGAACCTGCGCCGCTGGGCGCACATGCTCGGGTTCCGCGGCCACTTCCTCACCAAATCCCGCGCCTACTCGACCACCTTCGGTGCAATCCGCGGGGACCGGCGCACCTACCGGCTCGGCGAGACCCTCGCCGCCCTCGACACCCCGGCCGACCCCGGATCGGTGCTGGTGGTCAACGACTGGGCCGTCGTCCACATCGGGCACCGCAACGACCCCGAACGAGAGATTGCACTCGGCATCGCCGAACGACGACGCGAGCAACGCCAGACCCGCAGCACCGACCGCACACACCTCGGGAGGACCTCATGAACGGGATCGAGAAGCTGTGGGGCGTCAAGGATGTCGCCGAGTACCTCGGCATCCCCGTCCAGACGCTCTACCGCTGGCGCTGCCAGGGCTACGGGCCCCGGGGCCGGCGGATGGGCAAGCACGTCCGCTACATCCCCGACGACGTCCGCGAGTGGGTCGCGTCGCTGCGGGACGAGGTGGCCTGATGGCACGCCCTCCCCTGCCGATCGGCACGCACGGCCGCATCCGCGTCTACCAGCTCGGGCAGAAGCGCTACCGCGCCCGGACGAGCTACCGCGATCACGACGGGGTCGTGCGTGACGTCGAGCGAACCGGCCCGAGCCGGTCCGGCGCCGAGAACGCGTTGCGGCTGGCCCTACGCGACCGCGGCCGGGTCTCCCGGGGTGGTGAGGTCACCCGCGACTCGACCGTGCGCGACCTCGGGGAGCTGTGGTTGGCCGAGATGGACCGCGCCGTCCGGCTGGGCAAGCGCTCACCGACGACTGCCGAGGCCTACCGCTACCGCTGGGACCGGCACGTCCGCGAGGGCGTCGGCATGCTGCGGGTCCGTGAGCTGACCGTATCCCGTCTCGATCGCCTGGTGGTCGAGGTCCACGACCGGTACGGGGCCGGTGCCGCGAAGACCACTCGCACGGTGCTCAGCGGTCTCGTCGGCCTGGCGGTCCGTCACGACGCGCTCGACCGCAATCTCGTGCGCGACGTCGGCCGGATCGAGAACACCACCTCGTCCGCCCGGTCACTGACCGTGGTTCAGGCCGTCGACCTCCGGGGCAGGATCAGCGCGAATTCGAAGGCCAGGGAATGGGACCTGGTCGACTTCACCGACTTCATGCTCTCGACCGGCCTGCGTATCGGTGAGGCAGCCGCCATCACCTGGCCGTCGCTCGATCTCGACGCCGCGACGGTCGAGGTCCGCGGCACCGTCGTCCGGATCAAGGGCCAGGGCCTCACGATCAAGCCCCGGCCGAAGAGCAAGAGCGGTTTCCGCACGCTGGAGCTGCCGGGCTGGGCGGTGGCGATGCTTCGTCGTCGACGTGCCGCGAGCGTGCCGAACGAGTGGGAGGTCGTGTTCACCGCGCCGCACGGTGGGCTGCGGGACCCGTCGAACACCCAGTCGGACCTACGAAATATCTTCGACGCCGCCGGGTACGAGTGGGTCACCTCCCACGTCTACCGCAAGACAGTGGCGACTCTCATGGACGAGGCCGGCCTCACCGCGCGCCAGGCCGCCGACCAGCTCGGGCACGCCAAGATCTCGATGACCCAGGACAACTACTTCGGCCGCAAGGTCGCCCAGACCGGGGCCGCCGGAGTCCTGGAGGTGTTCAGCAATCCCGGGGGTAATCCGGGGGTGGATCTTGACGGTTCCGAGGAGTCAGGCTCGTGACCTGGGAGAATGTGGGCCCCCGGGGGATCGAACCCCGAACCCGCGGATTAAAAGTCCGCTGCTCTGCCGATTGAGCTAGAGGCCCCTGACCGACCCCGGACACCCCGGGCCCGGCCCGCCACCGGTTACCCCCGGCCGGTCGTGGCGAACCGGACGCCATCTTACCGTCCGCAACCGGGCATCTCGTCGTCGCGACACCATCACCGTGTCGGGTGTCGCTCACCGCTGCGCCCCCACCGAACGACCGGATCCGCTGTCTCAGAGCGGTTCCCGGGCGGGCCGGACGGCGTCGCGGGCACGTGCGGGCCGCGGGGCCGCCTGCGGGGAGGTACGGGGGCCGGGCGTGGCCGCCACACGAACCGGTGGAACCTGCCTCGATGTCCGATCTCGCAGTGCCCACCCCAGCCCGACGAACGATCATCGTCGGCATGATCCACGTACGCTCCGTCGCCTCGATCGCCCTGCTCGGCGCCGCTGCGCTCGTCCTCACCGCCTGCGGCGGCAGCGGTGACGGCGAGCAGTCACAGAGCGCCGCGACCCGGGTCTCCGCGACGTTCGCCCAGGGCGGCGAGGGACCCGCCCACACCTACGACGCCGCGCTGGTCCCGGCCGGCTCGACCGTCGAGGTCACCAGCGCCGAGCAGGACGGCTCGACCGTCACCACGCTGCGGGTGAGCGGTCTGGTGCCGAACCGGACCTATGGCGCGCACGCGCACACGAAGCCCTGCACCGCGGCCGCGGGCGCCGACGCGGGCCCGCACTACCAGTTCTCCGAGGACCCGGTGACGCCGAGCGTCGACCCGTCGTACGCCAACCCGATGAACGAGATCTGGCTCGACGTGACCACCGACGCGAACGGCACCGGCGAGTCGACCAGCACCGTCCCGTGGGCCTTCCCGGACGACCGGCGCGCGGAGTCCGTCGTCCTCCACGAGAAGCCGACCGCCACCCACGCCGGGCACGCCGGCACCGCGGGCGGACGCCCCGGCTGCGTCACCGTCGACTTCTGACCGACGCCCAGGTCGGCGCCGCCACGCGGGCCTGGGACACTGGTGGGCGTGACCGTGTTGGACAGCGTCCGCGACGCGCGGACGGACACCCCCGCCCGCCGTGACCGCGTGCTGCCGCCGTTGCGCATCGGCCCGTTCGAGGTCGACACCCCCGTGGTGCTCGCGCCGATGGCCGGCATCACCAACCCCGGGTTCCGCCGCCTGTGCCGTGAGCAGGGCGCCGGCTACTACGTCTGCGAGATGATCACCGCCCGCGGGCTGGTCGAGAAGAACCCGCTGACGTTCCGCATGATCGCCTTCGACGCGGACGAGCACCCCCGCTCGATGCAGCTCTACGGCGTCGACCCGGTGTCGATGCAGCGGGCCGCGGAGATGATCGTCGAGCGGGACCTGGCCGACCACATCGACATGAACTTCGGCTGCCCGGTCCCCAAGGTCACCCGTCGTGGTGGCGGGGCGGCGCTGCCGTTCAAGCGGGAGCTGTTCCGCCGGATCGTGCGGGCCGCGGTCACCGGCGCCGGGGACCGCCCGGTCACCGTGAAGATGCGCATCGGCATCGACGACGAGCACCACACCCACCTCGAGGCCGCGCGGATCGCCGTCGACGAGGGCGCCGTCGCCGTCGCGCTGCACGCCCGCACCGCCGCCCAGCGCTACTCCGGCACCGCGGACTGGGACGAGATCGCCCGGCTGCGCGACGCAGTCCCGGCGCACGTCCCGGTCCTGGGCAACGGTGACATCTTCTCCGCGCAGGACGCCCTGGACATGGTCGCCCGGACCGGCTGCGACGGCGTCGTGGTCGGCCGGGGCTGCCTGGGCCGGCCGTGGCTGTTCGGGGACCTGGAGGCCGCGTTCGCCGGCCGCGAGCTGCCCGCCCCGCCGAGCCTGGGCCAGGTCGCCGCGACGCTGCGCCGGCACGCCGTGCTGCTGTGCGAGCACATGGGCGACCACAAGGGCATCCGCGACGTGCGCAAGCACATCGCCTGGTACCTCAAGGGCTTCCCGGTCGGCCCGGAGCTGCGGCGCAGCCTCGGGATGGTGGAGTCGATCGATCACCTCGACGAGCTGCTGTCCGGGCTGGACCCGGACGAGCCGTTCCCGGCCGACGCCGACGGTCCGCGCGGGCGCCAGGGGTCACCCGGTCGCGTCGTGCTGCCCGAGCACTGGCTCGACGACCCGGACGACCCGTCGATCCCCTTCGGGGCGGACGTGGAGCACTCCGGAGGTTGATCACGGCGACCCCGGGGCGAACACGCGTTACCCCGACCCGGGGGAACCAGGGCGCCGAACGGGTGCCGACTCGCCGTACGCCTCAAGCGTCCCGGGGGTGTCACCGATGAACAGTCCCAGTGGCCGAACGGCTCGACGACGGGGAGGTGGACCATGACCGACACCGCATGGACGGTGCGCAGGCTCGTGCGGTCCGCACGCCGTCTCGACCCGTCGCCCCCCGCTCCCGGACCCGACACGCCGGGCGACGACGTCGCCCCCGCCTCCCCCGCGGCCCGCGCGGCCCTGCACACCGCGGCCGCCGAGCGGCTCGCGGAGCACCGTCGCTACGAGCAGGCCTACCTGCACCTGCGCGAGGCCGTCCGGCTCCTGCACGGCCTCAACGCCCCCAGCCCCCCCGACGAGCTCGACCGGCTCCGCCGCGAGCACGCCGAGGCCCGTGAGCAGAGCCGCCGCGACAGCCTGACGGCGTCGTACAACCGCCGCTACCTCGACGAGCGGCTGATCGACCTGCTCGCCGCGGGCACGGGCCTGCCGGTCTGCCTGGCGCTCGCCGACATCGACCACTTCAAGCTGGTCAACGACACCCACGGGCACCCGTTCGGGGACCGGGTCCTGCAGCGGATGGTGCTGGAGCTGGGCCGGGCCCTGCCGCCCGGGGCGTTCTGCGCCCGCTACGGCGGCGAGGAGTTCGCGCTGGTGCTGCCCGGGCTGACGGCCGAGGAGGGCGTCGCGGCCTGCGAGACCGCCCGGGAGAGCGTCGCCGCGCACGACTGGAGCGACCTGCACCCCGACCTGCGGATGACGATCAGCATCGGCGTCGCCCGGTCCCGTCCCGGCGACGACGACGTCGAGGCCCTCGTCACCGAAGCCGACGTGCTCCTCTACACGGCCAAGCAGGCGGGCCGGAACGCCGTCGCCCACCGCGACGCCGACGGCCGGGTGAGCCTCGCCGGCCCGGCATCCGGACGCCGGTCGATCCCCCAACCGGAGCAGGGCGCGTCGCGCCCCGCGCCACCCGCGCCGAACCGGGCCGAATAAGATCCTCCGTGCGGTCCCCGCGACCGCACGATCCCGGAAGGGCGCGCTCCCCCGACGCCGCGCCCGTCACGCGCTTCCGCTCCGGCGGTCGCGACGAGGAGGCCCGGTGCAGGACGGCGACGACGAGGTGCGCCGGCCCCGGCGTACGCGTCGGCGCCCGGACGACGCGGGCCCGCCCGCGCCCCCCGCGCCGCAGGGCCCTCCCGGGGCGCAGGTCCCGCCGCCCGGAGCGCACCCGTCGGGCCCGCAGGGGCGCCCCGGCGTGCAGCCCTCCGGCCCGCAGCCCCGTCCCGCCACCGGGACCCACCCCTCCGGGCCACAGCCGCGGCCCGTCACCGGGACCCACCCCTCCGGCCCGCAGCCGCGGCCCGCCGACGCCCCGCCGCCGGGACCGGTCCCCCCGACCGGTGTGCGACGCGTGCGCGGCGGACCCGTACCCCGCCGTCCCGGTGAGCCGCCGGCGCCGCAACGCCCGCGCGACGGCGACCCGGGGCGGACCACCCCGGTGCCGCCCGCGGGCGGCACCGCCCGTCCGGCGACGCCCGGTGGCCGGCCCGCCCGCACCCCGGGGACGGCCCCGACGACCGCGCGCTCCTCCACCCCGGCCACCCGGATCGGCGCCGGCACCGGGGCCACCCCGGCGACCCGGGGCGGTACCCCCGGGACCACACCGACCACCGCAGCCCGCCCGACCGCGGACACCGGGGAGACCCCGCCCGACGCAGCCCGTCCGGACACCCGGGCCCCCCGGAGCACCGGAGCCGGCCGGAACACGGGCGACGCCGTGAGCGCCGGGGCCCCCCGGAGCGGTGCGACCGACGGCGACACCGAGACCGGAGCGGGCGTGCCGCCGCCGCGGCCCGCCCGCCGCGGCGCCGCGGACTCGCGCGTCACCGAGGTCTTCGACGCGCTGGTGCCGCGCCGCCGTCGTCGTCGCTACCGGGACGACCCGCCCGCCGAGGACACCACCACGGCGCAGGAGCCCACGCCGGAGGCGGACGCTCCCGGGGTCGCGGAGCCGGGACCGGGCGAGACCCCGCCACCGGCCCGGCTCGACGCCCGCGCCCGCGCGCTGCGGATCGGCGCAGCGGCGGCCGCGATCCTCGTCCTGGTCACCACCGCCTACGGGTTCGCCGGGCGCAGCGAGGTGCACGACGGCGTCCGCGACGTCGCCGCCCTCGCCAGGGACAGCGACGCGATCCTCGACGCCGACGTCCAGGCCGGCGACCGCAACGTCCTGGTGCTGGGTCTGCAGGCCGACCGCGCGGGCACCGCGGAGTCCGCGCGCACCGACACGGCGGTCCTGGTCCACCGGCCCGCGGGCGGCGGCCCGGCCGTCACCCTGTCGATCCCCGCGACGCTGGAGGTGTCCCGGCCGCCGTGCCGGCGCTTCGACGCCACCACCGGCACCTACGGCGACACCGTGCCCGCTGAGTCCCGCACCGCCTTCGCCACCGCCTACGACGTCGGCGGCCCGGCCTGCAGCGTCGGCGTCGTCCAGCAGCTGACCGGCATGCCGATGAGCGGCGTCGTCGCGCTCGACCTGGCCGGGACCCCGCAGCTGGTCGACGCCGTCGGCGGGATCGAGGTCTGCACCGAGCGTCCGGTCGTGGACCCGGTGCTCGGCCCGGTCGTGGAGGGCTCGGGCACCGTGGAACTCGACGGGCCCACCGCGGTCCGGTTCGCCTCCGCCGCGGGCACCGCGGACAGCTCCCCGGCGAACCGGGTCCGGCGCCAGCAACGCGTGCTCGCCGCCGCGCTCGGCGACGCGCTCTCGACCGCGTCGCTGCTGACCCCGGGGGCCCCGGGCCGCTCCGCGGCCGGGGTGTCGTCGGCGCTGTCGGCGGACGGAGTCGACGCCGGCGAGATCCTCACCCTCGCCCGCGGGCTCGCACGGTCCGGCGCCGCCGGCGACGCCGACACCCCGGTGTTCCTGTCGGTCCCGGTCACCGAGGCCCCCAACACGCGGGGCCAGCTGGAGCTGCGCCGCTCCGAGGCTCGCACCCTGTTCTCCGCGCTGCGCGAGCACGAGCCGCTGCCCGAGAGCGCGACCGCGCCGGCCTCCCGGTCCGCGGCCGCCCCGGCGCCGGGCACCGTCGTGGACCTGGTCGACGCGACCGGACGCCCTGGAGCGGCCGACCGGATCGCCGCGGACCTGCGCGAACGCGGCTACGAGATCGGCACCGTCACGCCCGGTCCGGCCGCACCCGGCGCGCAGGTCCGCTACTCCCCCGACAACACCGACGCCGCGGGCACGCTCGTGGAGGCGCTGCCCGGCGCGCGGCCGGTCCCGGACCCGACCGGGAGCCGGATGCTGGAGCTCGTCGTCGGGGCCGGCGACGCGGCCCCGGTGCAGGCCGTCCCCTCCGACGACGCCGACTGCGGCTGACACGCCCATACCCCGAACGGGGGATGTCGTCCAGCGTTCACGGCGGGTTCACCCGCTGCAGCTGAACCTTCCCGTCCGGGGGCCTAGGCTCGGGACATGCGCGACACCTATCAGGAGCAGCTGGACGAGCTGGCCTCCGGCCTGGCAGACATGTGCGACGACGTCGCACGTGCCATGGCGCGCGCCACGACAGCGCTGCTCGAGGCCGATCTCCAGCTCGCCGAGCAGGTCATCTCCGAGGACATCAAGATCGACGACGTCCGTGCCGCCGCGGAGCACCGGGCCTTCGGCCTGCTCGCCCTGCAGGCGCCGGTCGCGACCGACCTGCGGGTCGTCGTCGCCGCGATCCACGGTGCGGGCGACATCGAGCGCATGGGTGACCTCGCCCTGCACGTCGCCCAGGCCGCCCGTCGCCGGCACCCGCAGACCGTGCTGCCCGACGAGGTGAAGTCGTACTTCGCCGAGATGGGCCGGGTCGGTGTGGAGCTCGCGGAGAAGGCCGGTCGGGTCATCCGGACCCGTGACCTGGACGCGGCGAACGAGCTCGAGGCGGACGACGACGCCGTCGACGACATCCACCAGCACATGTTCACCGTGCTGATGGACCGCAACTGGACCCACGGGGTGTCCGCCGCGGTCGACGTCGCACTGCTCGCACGCTTCTACGAGCGGTACGCCGACCACGCCGTCGCCGTCGCTCGCCGGATCGTGTACGTCGTGACCGGGCAGATGCCCGGTCCGCTCGCTGTCTGAGGGTGTTGTTGCCCCGTTCGACGTAGTCGATACACCCCGCTCGGCGAACGGCCGACCGATCGAGTTTGACGGTGCGACGCCGAGGGCACGTCTGCGTCATGGAACACGCGGGCTGCGTCGTCACAGAGGTCGTCGGGACCTCGGACGAGAGCGTCGAGGCGGCGATCCGGGACGGCATGAGCCGGGCCGGACACGCCCTCGAGTGGTTCGAGGTGACCGGGGTCCGATCGACCGTCCTCGGCTCCACCGAGCGCTTCCGGGTCGGCCTGCGCGTCGGCCTGCGGTCCCGCGCCGCCTGACCCGGCGTTCACCGAGCGTTCACCGGTCCCGGGCCGAATCGGCCACGGACTCCGATCTAAGGTCGTCGCCATGCGCAGGGAGACGCTCGACGACAACCTGACGCAGCTCCGGTCCATGCTCGACGAGATGGGTCCGCTCGTCGCCTCCGCGTTCCGCGACGCGTCCGAGGCGCTCCTGTGCCACCGCCCCCGGCTCGCCGAGCAGGTCGTCTCCCGCGACCCCGTCATCGACGGCCACCGCGACGCGATCGAGCTGCTCGCCGTCGAGACCATGAACATCCACCAGCCGATGGTCGCGCCGCTGCGCTCCGTGATCACCGCCCTGCGGTGCGCCCAGCAGCTGGAGCGGATGGGTGATCTGGCCCGGCACGTCGCCGCCACCGTCGTTCGCAACGCGGACCGTGCGGTGCTCGCCGAGCAGGCCCGCCCGCTGTTCCGCGACTACGGGGCCCGGGTCGCAGCCATGGGTGACAAGGCCGTCGAGGCGCTCCGTACCCACAACGTCGTCCTCGCCGCCGAGCTGCGTGACGACGACGACGTCGTCGACGCCCTGCACCGACAGGTCTTCGAGCTGATGTTCGGCCCGGACTGGACCGCGGGGGTGCCCGCCGCCGTCGACGCCGCGCTGCTGGCCCGCTTCCACGAGCGCTACGCCGACCACTGCGTGCACCTGGCCGACCACATCGTCTACGCCGTCACCGGCGGCACCGTGGACGAGCTACCCGCGCTCTGACCCCACCCGCGACGACGACGGCCCCGGCCCGCCTGAGGGGGCCGGAGCCGTCGTCGTGCTGCGGGGACTCAGCCGAAGCGACCGGACACGTAGTCCTCGGTCGCCTTCTGCTTCGGCTGGGAGAAGATCGTCTTGGTCTCGTCGAGCTCGACCAGCTTGCCGGGCTTGCCGGTGCCCTCGATGTTGAAGAAGCCGGTGAAGTCGCTGACCCGCGCCGCCTGCTGCATGTTGTGGGTCACGATGACGATCGTGTAGTCGTTCTTCAGCTCGTTGATCAGGTCCTCGATCGCCAGCGTGGAGATCGGATCCAACGCCGAGCAGGGCTCGTCCATCAGCAGGACGTCCGGGCGCACCGCGATCGCGCGGGCGATGCAGAGCCGCTGCTGCTGACCACCGGACAGGCCCGAACCGGGCTTGTCGAGCCGGTCCTTGACCTCGTTCCAGAGGTTCGCACCGCGCAGCGACCGCTCGACGGTGTCGTCGAACTCGGACTTCGAGGCCTTCTTGTTGTTGAGCTTCATCCCGGCGATCACGTTGTCGTAGATCGACATCGTCGGGAACGGGTTGGGCCGCTGGAAGACCATGCCGATCTGGCGGCGGACGCCGACCGGGTCGACGTTCGCGCCGTAGAGGTCCTGGCCGTCGAGCTCGAGCCGGCCCTCGACACGGGCGCCGGGGATGTTCTCGTGCATCCGGTTGATCGACCGCAGGAAGGTCGACTTGCCACAGCCGGACGGGCCGATCAGGGCCGTCACCGTCTTCGGCTTGATGGTCATGTTGACGCCCTCGACCGCGAGGAACGCCCCGTAGTAGATGTTCAGGTCCTTGGCTTCGACACTCTTGCCCATGTCGGGAGTCCTTATCGGGTCTTCGGGGCGAAAATACGGGAGATGACGCGGGCGAGGATGTTCAGCACCATGACGATGAGCATCAGCACCAGGGCCGCGGTCCACGCCCGGTCGATGAACGCCTCACGCGGGATGCCGGGCACCGCGTAGGAGTAGTACGAGAAGACGGGCAGCGTCGCCATGGGCCCGGAGAACGGGTTGAGGTTGATCCCGAGAGCGGCACCGACCGTGACCAGCAGCGGCGCGGTCTCGCCGATGACCCGGGCAACGGCCAGCGTGATGCCGGTCGCGATACCGCCGGCGGTGGTCGGGATGACGACCTTCAGGATGGTCCGCCACTTCGGGACCCCGAGGGCGAAGGCGGCCTCACGCAGCTCGTTCGGGACGATCTTCAGCATCTCCTCGGTGGAGCGGACCACGATCGGGATCATCAGCACGGTCAGTGCGACCGCACCGACGAACCCGAAGCGGACCCCGGGCCCGAGCAGCAGCGCGAAGAGCGCGTAGGCGAACAGGCCTGCGACGATCGAGGGGATACCGGTCATCACGTCGACGAAGAAGGTGATGGCCCGCGCCAGGCGCGAGTTGTTGCCGTACTCCACCAGGTAGATCGCGGTCAGGATGCCGATCGGGATCGACATCAGGGCGGCGAGCCCGGTGATGATGAGCGTGCCCTGGATGGCGTGCAGACCACCGCCGCCGACACCGACGATGCCGCGCATGGACTGGGTGAAGAAGGTCGCGTCGAACCGTGCCCAGCCCTCGGAGACGACGGTGTAGAGGACCGACACCAGCGGCAGCATGGCCAGCAGGAACGCCGTGGTGACCACGACGGTGACCAGACGGTCGGTGGCCCGGCGACCGCCCTCGACGACCCGGGACACGACATAGGTCGCGACCGCGTACACGACGGCGGTCGACACCACCCAGAGTCCGACACCGGAGCCGAGGAGTGCGACGAGCCCACCCATCAGGACCGCGGAAGCCACGAGCACCGCCCACGGGGCCCAGTTCGGCAGGCTTCCCGTACGGCGCAGCACCGTGGGTGTCGCGGCGGGGGTCTCCAGACCGGTACTGGTCACGGGTACCTCGGTGTCGGTGCGGTTGCGTTCGGTTCCGGTGGACATCTCAGTTCGCTCCGGAGAAGTCGCGGCGGCGCTCGACGATGTAACGGGCGAGCATGTTCACCAGCAGCGTGATCACGAAGAGCACGAGGCCGGAGGCGATCAGGACGTTCACGTCGAGCCCGGAGGCCTCGGGGAACTGCAGGGCGATGTTCGCCGCGATCGTCGACGGGTTCTCGCTGCTGATCAGGTTCAGCGTCACCGCTCCGGAGACCGACAGGATCGTGGCGACCGCCATCGTCTCCCCTAGCGCGCGCCCCAGACCCAGCATCGCCCCGGAGATGACGCCCGAGCGGCCGAACGGCAGCACCGCGAGCCGGATCATCTCCCAGCGGGTGGCACCCAGGGCGAGCGCGGCCTCCTCGTGCAGCTTCGGCGCCTGGAGGAAGACCTCACGGGCGACGGCGGTGATGATCGGCAGGATCATCACGGCGAGGACGACACTGACGACCAGCATGGTCCGGCCGGTGACCGAGGGCGGCCCGGCGAACAACGGGATCCAGCCGAGGTAGTCGTTGAGCCAGACGCTCAGCGCCACCGACGCGGGGGCGAGGGTGAAGGCACCCCAGAACCCGTAGACGATCGACGGGACCGCCGCCAGGAGGTCGACGACGTAGCTCAGCCCCTGTGCGAGCCGGCGGGGCGCGTAGTGGCTGATGAACAACGCGACACCGACCGCGAGCGGCGTCGCGATCAGCAAGGCGATCACGGCACCGAGGACCGTGCCGAAGATGAGCGGGGCGATGTAGGCGGCGAGCCCACCGTGCACCTCCTCCGCCGGAGCGACGAGAGCGGGCGCGGCCTCGGAGACGAGGAACGCGGCGACCCCGGCGAGGACGACCAGGATCAGGATCCCCGCACCCTTCGCCGAACCGGCGAAGATGCGGTCACCGAGCTGGCCCGGAGGCTTGCCCGATACGGGTTCGGGCTTCGTTTCCGTGGTGGTCACAGTGATCCCTGGGGGTGCGATCGTGCGCTGGGCAGGGGAGGACGGCACCGGGGAACCCCGGGCTCGGTGTCCATGATGAACACGGCCCGGGGCCCCTGGCTAGATGACATCCGACTCAAGCCGACGGTCAGCCGGCGGCCTTGATCTGGTCGATCACCGGGGTGATCTGGCCACGCAGGGTCTCCGAGAGGGGCGCCGAGCCCGCGTTCTGCGCCGCGGTCTGCTGGCCGTCCGTGCTGACCACGTAGTTCAGGAACGCCTTGGTGGTGTCGGCCTGGGCGGCGTCGGGGTAGGTCGGGCAGGCGAGGAGGTACGACACCAGCACCACCGGGTAGGCGCCGCCGGTGGCGGTCCTGTTCAGGTCGAAGGCGAACGAGGTGTCGCCCTGGCCCTCGACGCGCGTGGACTCCTCGAGGATCTTCGCGGCGGCCTCGGCGGTCGGCTCGACGTTCTGGTCGCCCAGCTTCACCTTGGCCTTGCCCAGCTCGCCGGCCTGCGACGCGTCGGCGTAGCCGATCGTGCCGTTACCCGCGTTCACCGCGCCGACGACACCGGACGTGCCCTGGGCGGCCTCGCCGCCCTGGATCGGCCACTCGCCGTCGCCCTCATCGGTCCACACCTGCGCCGCGGCCTTGTTGAGGAAGTCGGTGAAGTTCTCGGTGGTGCCCGACTCGTCCGAGCGGTGCACCGGGGTGACCGCCGTGGCCGGAAGCTGCACGCCCGGGTTGTCCGCGGCGACCTTGGGGTCGTTCCAGGTCTTGATCTCGCCCTTGAACAGGCCCGCGATGGTCGCCGGCGACAGGTTGAGGTCCTGCACACCGTCGAGCTTGTAGACGATGGCGATCGGCGAGACGTAGTTCGGGATCTCGATGACCGAGCCGCCGCAGCGCTGCCGCGCCTGGTTCAGCTGGTCGTCCTTCAGGTACGCGTCCGACCCGGCGAACTGGACCGCCCCCTGGACGAACTGCGTACGGCCACCGCCCGAGCCGACCGGCTGGTAGTTGACCGTCGCGCCGGGGTTCGCGCCGGTGAAGCCGGCGATCCAGGCCTGCATGGCCGCCTGCTGGGAGCTCGCGCCCGCACCGGCGATCTGGCCGGTGACGCCCGAACCCTGGGCGTCCGAGCCGCCGCCCTCGTTCGCCGCACCGCAGCCGGCGACGAACAGCGCGCAGGACGTGGCGATACCGACGGCAGCCAGGCGCGCCCGGGGCGCACGCCGCTTGGTCTTCACTGCAGTTTCCTCCGAGTCGGCAACGAGCCGGTTGCGGGACGGCGGTCTGGGTGACCACCCGGCCGCAGACGCTAGGAGTCGACGTTGGACGCCACCCCCACGGAAGATGAACGTGGGATGAACAGGGTCGGCGACCGGGTGGACCTGCGTCACACGTTCGAACGAACCTCGTCACCGGTCGTCGAACGGTGACCGGGTCTCACCGGGCGTAGTTGACGTCCGCGGCGTGCACGGCGAACCCGAGGCGCTCGTAGACGGCCACGGCGGGGGCGTTGTCGGCCTCGACGTAGAGCAGCACGGTGTCCAGCCCGCGGTCGTGCAGGTGGTGCAGCCCGGCGAGCGTCAGGACCTTCCCGAGCCCCCGTCCGTGGGTGGCCGGGTCGACGCCGAGGACGTAGACCTCGCCCACGGCCCGCTCGTCGCCGGTCGCCGGGTGGACCTTGGTCCAGTGGTAGCCGAGCAGGGTGCCGCCGCCGTCGACGGCGAGCAGGAACCCGGCCGGGTCGAACCAGTCCTCGGCCTCCCGCGCGGCGAGTTCGGCGCCGGTCCAGCCGCCCTGCTCGGGGTGCCAGTCGAAGGCGGCGTTGTTGACGCGGAGGAACTCGTCGTCGTCGCGGCCGGGCTCGAAGGCGCGGATCGTGACGCCGTCGGGGACGGTCAGGGCGGGCAGCGGGCCCGCCGCAGGGGTGCGGCGCATCTGCCAGAGGACGCGGTCCCGGCGGTAGCCGCGGCCCGCGGCGAGCCCCTTTGCGGCGTCGAGGTCGCCGTGCGCCCACACGTGCGGGTCGGCGGTGACCTTCTCGACCGCGGCGACGAGCGCGCCGCCGATCCCCCGCCGCCGCGCGCGGGGGTGCACCGCCAGCTCGGCGTAGGTGCCGTCGACCTGGGCGTAGCCGGCCACGGCTCCGTCGTCACCGGGGACGACGAGGTGCGTCACACCGTCGGCGGGGGCGTCCGGGCGCAGGTGCATCAGGAACTGCTCGGAGAGCGGTTCGGCGCCGTCGGCGGCGGTCGCCGCCCTCAGCAGGTCCTGCACCGCGGAGACGGTGGCGGCGTCGAGACGGGAGTGCTCCTGCGGGTCCACGAGCGCCGACCCTAGGTCACCGCGGCACCCACGCTCCACGTCCCGGGCCGGTCGGGGGCCGGGCGCCGGGCAGGCGACGGTCCGGGACGGGCTCGGGGTCCGCGTCGTCCTGGTCGGGCGGCGCGGACAGCCCGCCGCGCGACGGGCGGACGAACTTGTAGCCGACGTTGCGCACGGTGCCGATCATCTGCTCGTGCTCGCCGCCGAGCTTGGCGCGCAGCCGCCGGACGTGGACGTCGACGGTGCGGGTGCCACCGAAGAAGTCATAGCCCCAGACCTCCTGCAGCAGCTGCGCCCGGGTGAACACCCGTCCCGCGTGCTGCGCGAGGTACTTGAGCAGCTCGAACTCCTTGTAGGTGAGTTCCAGCAGCCGGCCCTTGAGCCGCGCCGAGTACGTCGCCTCGTCGATGACGAGCTCGCCGAGGACGAGCGCGCCACCCCCGGACGCGGATTCGGCGCCGGGACGCGACCGCAACAGCCGCAGCCGCGCGTCCACCTCGGCCGGGCCGGTGTCGGGGAGCAGGATCTCGTCGACCACCCACTCGCCGGACACGGCGACCAGGCCGCCCTCGTTCAGCACGGCGATCACCGGCGCGTCGGTCCCGGCGCTGCCCAGCAGCCGGCACAGGCTGCGCGCGGCGACCAGGTCGGAGCGGGCGTCCACCAGGACGGCGTCGTGCGGACCGGCGTCGAGCAGTGCCGCCACCTCGGGCGCCGCGGTCCGCACGTTGTGCGGCAGCAGCGACAGGGCGGGCAGAACGGCTGCCGCATCCGGAGCCGTGGTCAGCAGGAGCAGTTCCATGGACTCCCCCTTCTCGCGATACGCGGACGATACCGGGACGTCACCCCACGGTCAGCCGCAGAGCGACGGGTTTCACGCCACGAACTGGATCGTTCCGGTCGGGGACCGGGACCGCTCCGGGGCCCCGGGGCCGCCCACCGGGCCGGCGACCGGGCTCTCTACCCTGGTCAGGACGTATCCCGATCCTGTGGAGGCCCGGTCGTGGGACGCCCCGTCCGTCGCGTGCTCGCCACCGTCCTGGCGGTGGCCGCCGTGCTCGTCGTGGGCGACCTCGCCACCGGCGCGGCGGTCGAGTCGGGCGTCTCCCGTGCGCTGCGCGACCGGCTCGACCTCCCCGAGGACCCGCGCGTGCAGGTGCACGGCTTCTCGGTCCTCGCCCAGGCCGCGACCGGCCGCTACGACCATGTCGAGATGACGCTGCAGCGGGTCCCGGTCGGGCCGCTGCGCACCCCCGAGCTCCAGGTGCAGATGTACGGCCTGCGCGGGGACCTGTCCGACCTCGCCGGGCCCGGACCCGCCCGGTTCCGCGCCGCGGCGGCCGAGGGGATCGTGCAGGTCAGCCCGAACGACATCCGCCGGATGGTCGTCGACGCCGGCGGGCCGGTCGCCGGGGTGACGCGGCTGTCGGTCGAGGCCGTCGACGCCAACGCGATCGACTCGGTGATCCAGGCCGGCGGCGACCCGACGCTGCGCGGGCTCGACCCGCGCAACGCGGCACGGTTCGTCGCGGAGATGCCGGTGGACGGGGCCGACGCGCAGGTGGCCGTGCTGGCCGTGCTCCTCGTCGACCACGGCACGATGCGGATCGTCCCGCGGGACGTCCGCATCAACGGCTCGGACGAGCCGGTGCCGGACGCGGTCCGCACCTCGATGCTGCGCGCGCTCGCCGTGGACATCGACCCGGGTCCGCTGCCGCTGGGCGTCACCGCGACCTCGGCGGGCGTTCCGGAGTACAACGTCCTGCAGGTCGCCGGATCCGTGCGCGACCTGAGCGTCGGCGGAGGACCGGGCACGTCCCGCTCCGCGGGCTGAGAGGGGGCGGCGGTGGACGTCACGGGTGCGGTGGTGCTGGTCGTCGTCCTGCTGGTGGCGACGCTCGCCGGGCTGGCCCTGCGCAGCCGTTCGGGGCGGCTCCGGCCCTCCGTCGACGACGGCGGCGCGCCCGCCGTGGCCGGGCCGGGCTGGGAGCTGGCCGGGACCGAGCCGGAGGGGCGCCGGGCGCTGCTGCTGCAGCTGTCCTCACCGGTCTGCGCGCCGTGCCGGCAGACCGCGCGCGTCCTCGGCGACCTGGCCGCGGCGGATCCGGGTGTGGCGCACGTGGAGGTCGACGTGGCCGAGCGCGTCGACGTCGCCCGGGCGCTGGGCGTGCTGCGGACCCCGACGACGGTCGTCTTCGACGCCCGCGGTGCCGAGGTCCTGCGGGTCTCCGGGGTCCCGCGCACCGACGAGCTCGTCGCCGCCCTTCCCACCGGCTGAGAACGTGTGTGTGATGTCCGGTGGGCGCCGACCGCTGGGCTCGGCGCGGATCGTCGGCTAGGCTCGGTTCCGTGAACTGGCCGCTGACCCGACGCCGCACGGTCGATCTGTGCCGCCTCGCCGGCTGCCTGTGTCTCGACTCCTGACCCGCGTGTCCTGAGCCCCGGCGTCCCGCGACGCCGAGGTTCCCACCCCGGTTACTGGAGTCCCATGTCCGTCACGGACCGCGGATCCGCGCTCACCGAGCCCCGGCTCGACCCGCGCGGGGTCCGCTTCTCCGCCGCGATCACCACCGTCGTCCTGGCGCTGGTGCTGCTGTCCGGCAGCGGCCTGCTCGTACTCGCGCAGGCCGTCGTCTTCGCCGTCGGCGCGTTCGCCGGCATGCGGTTCGCCCCCTACGGCGTCGTGTACCGGCACCTCATCGCGCCCCGGCTGGGCCCGCCCGCCGAGCGCGAGGACGCCACCCCGGTCCGCTTCTCGCAGACCGTCGGGCTGGTGTTCACCGTCGTCGCGGCGGCCGGCTACCTGTCCGGCCTGACCGTGCTCGGTGTCGTCGCCACGGCGGCGGCCCTCGCGGCGGCCTTCCTCAACGCGGCCTTCGGCTTCTGCCTCGGCTGCGAGATGCACGGGCTCCTCGCCCGCCTGCGCGGCACCGCCGCGCAGTCCTGACCGTTCCACGACACACGATTCGGGAGAGATCGACATGAGCCGCGAGGACGTCCTCGTCACCGCCGACTGGGCGGAAGAGAACCTGGAGACCGACGGGGTGGTGTTCCTCGAGGTCGACGAGGACACCACCGCCTACGACGGGGGCCACATCCCCGGTGCGGTCAAGGTCAACTGGACCGACGAGCTGCAGGACGCTGTCCGTCGCGACATCCCCACCAAGGAGCAGTTCGAGCAGCTGCTCTCCGCCAAGGGTGTCTCGAACGACGACAAGGTCGTGCTCTACGGCGGGAACAACAACTGGTTCGCCGCCTACGCGTACTGGGAGTTCAAGCTCTACGGCCACGACGACGTGGTGCTGCTCGACGGCGGCCGCAAGAAGTGGGAGCTCGACGGCCGGACCCTGACCACCGACGTCAAGGACCGCCCCGCGACCTCCTACACCGCCAAGGAGGCCGACACCTCGATCCGCGCGTTCCGCGACGAGATCGTCGACGCGATCGACGCCAAGAACCTGGTCGACGTCCGGTCGCCCGACGAGTTCTCCGGCAAGATCCTGGCCCCGGCCCACCTCCCGCAGGAGCAGAGCCAGCGGCCGGGCCACGTGCCGAGCGCGATCAACATCCCGTGGTCGAAGGCGGCCAACGAGGACGGCACGTTCAAGTCCAATGACGAGCTCGCCTCGCTGTACAAGGAGGCCGGCTACGACGAGGGCAAGGCGACCATCGCCTACTGCCGCATCGGCGAGCGCTCCAGCCACACCTGGGTCGTGCTGCACGAGCTCCTGGGCCACTCCGACGTCAAGAACTACGACGGCAGCTGGACCGAGTACGGCTCGCTGATCGGCGTGCCGATCGAGCTGGGAGCGAAGTGACATGTGTGCCGCACCCGACCAGAACCTGACCCTGCCCCCGAACACGGACCTCTCCAAGGAGACCGTGCTCGCCGGCCGCGTCGTCGCTGCCGGCGACCCGGTCGCCGGGGCCTTCGTCCGGCTGCTCGACGGCACCGGGGAGTTCACCGCGGAGGTCGTGTCCTCGGCCTCGGGTGACTTCCGGTTCTTCGCCGCCCCGGGCACCTGGACCGTCCGGGCGCTGTCGCGCTCGGGCAACGGGCAGTCCGAGCTCGTCGCCGACGGGCCGGGCCTGCACCAGGCGGAGATCGCCGTCGCCTGACCGGTCCCGGGGCTCGCCCCGGACCACCGCACGTCCTCACGAACGGGCCCCTCGTACGAACCTTTCGTACGAGGGGCCCGTTCGTGCACGGGGACGGGTGGGCGCGGCCCCCGGTGCACGCCCCGGGGGCGGCGGTAGAGTCGCCGGTCGTGCACTGGTTCTCCACCGGGCTGTTGATCGCCCTGTCCGCGGGAACCGCCGCCTGGGCCGGCTGGTTGCTCCGTCGCCTGTTCGTCGTCGAGCCCGCCGCCGCGCCCGGGCCGGGTCCCGATCCCGAACGGGACCCCGACGACCACCACACCGAGGAGCAGACCCCGTGACCGACCCCGAGCCCGCCGCAGCGTCCGACGAGGAGCTGCAGACCACGATCACCGGTCCGGAGAACGCGGCCCCGGACTCCCCGCAGCGCAACCGGCCGCAGTGGCCCGACCTGCCCGTCGACGACGACACCGCCAACCTGCGCCAGGGCCCCGACCTGCACGAGGCCTGCCTCGGCCTGCTGCCGCTGGTCGGTACCTGGCGTGGCACCGGCGAGGTCGTCTACCCGACGATCGAGGGCCCGTTCCACTTCGGCCAGCAGATCACCTGGGCGCACGACGGGCGACCGTTCCTGTCCTACGAGGCCCGGTCCTGGCTGCTCGACGACGACGGCGGGATCATCCGCCAGGCCGCCCGCGAGACCGGGTTCTGGCGCCCCCAGGAGGACGGCTCGATCGAGGTCCTGATCGCGCACCACACCGGGATCGTCGAGGTCTACTACGGGCCGCGGGGCGACATGCGCTCCTGGCAGATCGAGACCGACGCCATCGCCCGGACGCCCTCGGCCAAGGAGGCCACCGCGGCGAAGCGGCTCTACGGCCTGGTCAACCAGGGCGACCTCGCCTACGTCGACGAGCGCGCGATGGTCGGGCAGCCGATGCAGCCGCACATCTCGGCCGTCCTGCACCGCGTGGTCGGCTAGTTGGTCGCGGTCCGGGTCCGCCGCTGCGGCGGGCGGGCGGTGCTGCTGGAGGTCGACGACGCCGCCGGGGTGGCGGCCGTCGTCGCCGCCGTGCGGGACGCCGCGCTGCCCGAGGTGCGGGAACTGGTCCCGGCCGCCCGGACCGTGCTCGTCGAGGTGGCGCCCGGAGCCGCCACCGAGCGGGTCGTACAGGTCGCACGGGCCGCGGACGCGGCCGCCGGCGGGGCGGGCACGGGCACCGTCCACACGCTGCCCGTGACCTACGACGGCGAGGATCTCGCGCTCGTCGCCGAGACCGCGGGCCTGTCCGTCGACGAGGTGGTCGCGCTGCACAGCGGCGCGGAGTACCGGGTGGACTTCTGTGGCTTCGCGCCGGGCTTCGGCTACCTCTCGGGGCTCCCGGAGCCGCTGCGGCAGCCACGCCTGGAGAGCTCGCGGACCGCGGTGCCCGCCGGCTCGGTCGGGATCGCCGACGTCTACAGCTGCGTCTACCCGCGGCGCTCCCCCGGCGGCTGGCGGCTGATCGGCCGCACCGACACGGTCCTGTTCGACCCCGGGGCCGACCCGCCCGCGCTGTTCACCCCCGGCGACCGCGTCCGGTTCGAGCCCCGGTGAGCGCGCTGCTGGTGGTGCGGGCCGGGCCGCAGGCGCTGGTGACCGACCGCGGACGTCCGGGGCACGCACACCTGGGGGTGCCGCCGTCGGGCGCGCTGGACGGGCCGGCCTACGAGCTGGGGAACCGTCTGGTCGGCAACGACGACGGCGCCGCCGGGCTGGAGCTGCTCGGCGGCGGGCTGCGGGTGCGTGCCCTGGGGGGCCGGACCGTCGCCGTCACGGGGGCGCCCGCGCCGGTGTGCGTCGACGGCAGCCCGGCCGCGTCGCACCGGGCACTGCACCTGCCCGACGGCGCCGAGCTGACGGTCGGGACGCCGGTCGGCGGGCTGCGGTGCTACCTCGCGGTCGCGGGCGGGCTGGAGCTACCGCTCACGCTGGGCAGCCGCAGCACCGACCTGCTGTCCGGGCTGGGGCCCGACCCGGTCGCCGACGGCGACGAGCTGCCGGTCGGCCCGTGGTCCGGCGGGATCCCGGTGTCCGGGCCGGTCCCGGTGTCGCTGCCCGGTGCCGTGGTCGGGCTGCGGGTGCGCCCCGGCCCCCGCGACGACTGGTTCGCCGACCCACGCGCCGCCCTCGCGGATCCGCTGTGGACGGTGACGGCCGACGGGAACAGGATCGGGGTCCGTCTCGACGGGCCGTCCCCGGAGCGGCTTCCGGAGCTGCGCGACCGGGAGCTGCCGAGCGAGGGGATGGTGACCGGCGCGGTGCAGGTGCCGCCGGACGGGCCGCCGGTGGTGTTCCTCGCCGACCGTCCGACGACCGGTGGCTACCCGGTGATCGCCGTCGTCGAGCGCGCCGACCTGCCGCTGCTCGCCCAGGCCCCGCCGGGGACGGGCGTGCGGTTCACCGTGCTGCGCTGAGGCTCAGCGCTCGGCGTCCTCGCCGTCGAGGATGGTGCGGACCTCGTCGACGGCCATCCCGGACAGCCGGCCGATCTGCGCCGGGTCGAGGCCGCACTCGTGCAGGTGCCGGACGGCGCCGGCCAGGTCGTCGCGGCGGCGACGCAGGACCTCGTCGAGCTCGGCGATGCGGTCGCGGGTGTCGTCGAGCCGCTCGGTCGCGTCGACGGCGCGGGCCGGGTTCTCCAGCAGCACACCGAGCAGCCGGTCCTTCGCGTCGCCGGCCGCCGGGGTGCGCGCCCCCGCGGTCGGGACGACGGCGAGCGGCAGCTCCTGCTGCTCGCCACCGGGGGCGTCGGGCTGCGGGTCGACGACGCCGTCGGTGGCGCGCAGGCGCGCCCGCTGCACGGCGCGGGCCGCGAGGGCCTGCTGCACGGCCCGGGAGACCGGTTCGGGGGTCGGCCGGGACGTGATCTCGGACCCGGCGGGCGGGGTCGGCGCGGGGGGTGGCGCCGCCGGGATCCCGGACGTCGCGGGGAGGTCCTCGGCGGCCGGCTCCGCGCGCTCGGCCGACCAGGGCGGCAACGGGCCGGCCGCGGTGTCCTTCGGGGCGGCCGGAGCCGGGTCCGCGGCAGGGGGCACGGTGTCGTCCCCGGCGGCCGGGGCCTGCCCGGCTGCGGCGGGCGTGGCGTCCGGGCCGGGCGCGACGACGTCGGTGAGGTCGTCGACGATGCGCAGCCGTGCGACCGGCCACTCCGGCACCGGCGGCGTGGCCGGGTCGTCGGGGGTGCCCGCGGCGTCCCGGGCCACGGTGGTGTCGGTCGGGGCCGCGTCATCGGCCCCGGCGGCGTCGGTCGCGGCGTCGGTCGCGGCAGCGGCGTCGATCGCGGCAGTGGCGGTCGCGACGGCGGCGTCGGCCCCGGCAGCGGCGTCGGCCCCGGACGGATCCGCGGCACGGAGCGTGGCGGAGGCACGGCCCGGGTCGACGGTGTCGGTCCCGGTCCCCGCGTCCCGGACCCGTCGCAGCCCGGTCGACCGGGGGCGCGGGGTGGGCCGTGGCCGGGGCAGTGGCTCCACCGCGGCACCCGACGCCCCGGTTCCCGACGCGGCACCCGGAACCGGCGACGCCGCGGCGAGCGACACGGCGGCCGTCGCCTCCGGGTCGCGCCCCCGGGCGAGGGTGGCCGCGTCGGGCTGCTCGTCGGCCGGGGCGAACAGCGCCTCCAGCGAGCCCTCGGCCCCGTCGTCGTCGGGGGCGGCGTGGCGCCCTGCACCGGAGGCGACGACCGCGCCGGCGTATGCGGGTACCCGAGGCAGCGGACCGGTGTCCGCGCCGCGCTCGGCGACCACGTCCGCGACGGTCCGTGCACGGGCCGGACGCGGCGGGTCCGCCGGCCCGCCGGCCGCCTCACCGGTCCAGTCCGCATAGGACGGCTGCGGGTCCGCGGTCGTGCGCGGGGGCTCGAGCGGCAGCGGCCCGGGCGCAGGGGTGCGGCGCGCACGCCACACACCCCACAGGACCAGGACCACGAGCACGCCCGCGCCCAGCACCGCCACGAGGGGCAGGACCGGGACCGTGAACGAGCCGAGCTGCATGGGCCCGGACCTTATTGGGGTCCCGGGCCCCGCGCGGGGAACCTCAGCTGCTGCGCGTCCCCGTCGACGGCTGCGCCGCGCCCGTCCGGCCCTTGTCGCCGGTGGCCGCGCCGGAACCGTTGCGGGTCGCGCCGTTGCCCTTCTCGCCACCCTGCGACGACGGCTCGGACGCCGACGACGCACCGTTACGACCGTTCTGACCGTGGCCGGCCTGGCCGGAGCCGTTGCGGGCCCCCTCCGGACCGGGTCGCGCCGGGCCGCGCCCGGCGGCCGGGTTCGCGGTCGTCGGCGGCTCCGCGTCGGCCTTCGTGCTCTCGGCCGAGGTGCCCTTGTCCCCCGCCGGCGGCTTCTGCGAACCATCCGTTGGGGTGTCACCGGAACGGCGGACGGCGCCGACCGCGACCGTGCGCTCGGCGTCGCCGCCGGGCGTCGGACGCGGGTCCTGGCGCGGCACGGCCGACGTCTTCGGCTCCGCCTCGACCGGGCGGGAGTCCGACGCGGGCCGGAACAGCTCGGCGGGCTCGGGCTCGTCCCCGGGCCGGACAGCGGTGGTGCGCTCGGCACCGCCCTGCTGCCCGGTGGGGGCCGGCGACGGGCGCGGGCCCGGCGCGGGCCGCGGACCCGGGCGCGGGCCGGCGGACTTGTCCCCGTCGGTACCGCCGGGGCGCGGGCCCGGGGCGTCCGTCCGGGCGGGCTGCGGTGCCCCGGCCGGACGGTCGGTACCCGGCCCACCGGCGCCGGGCTTGGCCGGACCGGAGTCGGGCCGGGACTGGGACCCGGAGTCCTGGCGCGTCGGGGCGGGCCCCGGCTGCGGACGCGGACCGGGCCGCGGCGTGGGTGCCGCATCGCCCGACGGCGACGCCTGGGCGGCCGCCGGTCGGGCACCGTTCACCCCGGCGCCGTTGACACCGGCCGCGGGGGCCTGCGGGCGGCCGTTCGGGGCGCCCTGCGGACGCGTGGGCCCCTGATCCTTCTGACCGGGACGCTGCTCGGCCCCCGGGCGCTCCTCGGCACCGGACCGGGCACCGGGGCGCTGTGGCTCCGGTGCACCCGGGCGCGGCCCGGGACGACCGGACCGCTGGTCCGCGGAGTCGGGACGGGCCTGGTCGGAGCGACCCTGGTCGGGACGCCCGGGCCGGGCGTCGGCAACCTGCCCCGGGCGCGCGGAGGCGTCCGCACCCGTGCCGGCGGCAGCGGCGGCCGGCGTGGCGCCGGCACCGGACTGCGCGGCGGGCTTCGGCCCGGGGCCCGGCTGACCGGCGGGCTGGGCGGCACCGGACTGGCCGGCGCCGGGCCGCTCGCCCGCGGCGGGCTTCGCGGAGCGGTCGTCGGACGCCCCGGCCTCGCCGGACGGTCCGCCGGGCTTCTGCCCCGGACCGGGGGCCGGCCGGATCTCGTGGCGGGCCTTGTCCCCGGTGGCCGGGGCCTTCCCGACCTCGGCGCGCAGCTCGTCGCGACGCCGGGTCAGCTCCCCGACCTCGGTGCGGAGCTTGTCGCCCTGTTCACGGGCCCGGTCGGCGTCCGCGCGGGCGCGGTCGACCTGCTTGCGGGCCTCGGTGACGACACGCTCGGCGTCGGCACGGGCCTTGCTGCGGATCTCCTCCGCCTCCTCCTCCGCCTTCTGCAGGATCGCCTGCATGCGGTCGGAGAAGTTGTCGACGGCACCGTGCCGGTCGGGGTCCGAGGGCCCCGGGCCGGGACGCGGCCCCGGACGCGGTGCCGGACGCGGCGGCCCGCCGGCCGGACCGGCGGCGAACCCGCCGGGCGGCGGCACCGGCATCGGCGGCGGCATCGGCCGGCTCCGCAGTGCGTCGATGTCCGCGCGCATCCGGCCCATGAGCCGCTGCATCTGGACGATGTGCTCGTCCACCTGCCGACGGTCGTAGCCGCGGAGAACGACGTCGAACCGCGGGGAACCGCCCGGGCGGTCCGCCCCGTCTGCCGTCATCGCCTCTCCTCAGGTCGTCGACATGGGTGCCCTCGGAGGGCACGTACGAGGTCGGCGGACCGACGGTTCGCCGCGACCTCGCCGGTCAGGGTAGTCACGACGACGGGGTCGCGGCGAACCACGCAGCGTGCAACGGTCGTCCGTCGGCGTGGCGGGGCCCGCGACGGACGGTTCCGTGACACGATGTGCGGTCACCTCCTCGTGGCCCGAGCCTACCGGGCCGTACCGAATACCATCGGCGGTGTGGACAGCACACTGAAGGGCACGTTGCACCGGCGTGGGCTCCGGATGACCCCTCAACGCCAGCTCGTGCTGGACGCGGTCCGGGAGCTGGGGCACGCGACACCCGAGCAGGTGTGCAGCCGGGTCCAGGCGACGGCACCGGCGGTGAACATCACGACGGTGTACCGGACGCTGGACCTGCTCGAGGAGCTCGGCGTCGTCCGGCACGCCCATCTCGGGCACGGTGCACCGACCTACTCCGAGCACCAGCACCGCCACGTCCACCTCGTCTGCCACCACTGCGGCCGGGTGGACGAGGCGCCGACCGAGCTGCTCTCCGATGTGGCGAGTCGCACGCTCGCCGACCTGGGCTTCCACCTGGACGCGACGCACGTGGCACTGTCCGGCACGTGCGTCGACTGTGCGCACGACGACGAGGACTCCGCCGACGGAGCCCCCGAGCAGGACGACACGGCGCCCCAGGAGGGCGCGGAGGGAGACCGGTGACCGTTCCCGGATCCGAGCAGGACCCCGACACCACCGACAACGCCGAGAACACGACCCCCGACCCGGACGACGTCGTCGCCGCGCACCACGGCGACCCGCCGGCCGAGCAGCGGGCGATGGCCCGCTCCGCCGCCGTCGTCGACCGCGGGCACCGCGAGGTGCTGGCGGTGACCGGCGAGGAGCGGCTGTCCTGGCTGCACCTGCTGCTCACCCAGCACGTCAGCGAGCTGCCGCCCGGCACCGGCACCGAGGCCCTGGTACTCGACGCGCAGGGCCGGGTGCTGCACCACATGGCCGTCGCGTCGTCGGCGGACACGGTCTGGCTCGACACCGAGCCCGGCGAGGGCGCAGCACTGCTCGACTACCTGGCGAAGATGGTGTTCTGGTCGAAGGTCGAGCCGCGTGACGTCACCGCCGAGCTGGCGGTGCTGTCGGTCGTCGGTCCGCAGACCCCGGCCGTGCTCGCCGCGGCGGGACTGCCGGTGCCCGATGCACCGAACGGCGTCACGGCCCTGCCGGACGGCGGGTTCGTGCGACGGATGCCGTGGCCGGGCCGGGACGCGGCGGACGTCGTCGTCCCCCGCGGGACGAAGGACGCCCGCTGGGCGGACCTCACCGCGGCCGGGGCGCGGGCCGCCGGGACGATCGCGTTCGAGGCGCTGCGGGTGGAGTCGCGCGCACCGCGCCTGCACCGCGACACCGACGACCGCACCATCCCGCACGAGGTCGGCTGGATCGGCTCCGCCGTGCACCTGACCAAGGGCTGCTACCGGGGCCAGGAGACCGTCGCCCGGGTCGCGAACCTGGGGCGCCCGCCCCGGCGCACGGTGCTGCTGATGCTCGACGCCGGCGACGAGGACCTGCCGCACACGGGCGACCCGGTGGTGCGCGACGGCCGCACGGTCGGCCGTGTGGGCACGGTCGTCCAGCACCACGAGCTGGGCCCGGTGGCGCTCGCGCTGCTCAAGCGGTCGGTTCCGGTGGACGCCGAGCTGACCGCGGGCGTCGACGACCGGGTCTCCCCCGCGACGATCGACCCGGACTCCTACGAGCCGGACCCGGACACCCCGCCGCCGGGCCGCGCGGCCCGGGAACGGACGGGTGGCGCTGCGCGTCGCGGATGACGCGCAGCCCGGCCGGACCACCGTGGGGCGGCCACCGGCTGAACACGCGGGCCCCGCGCCGGTCCGGGGCCGGGCCCGCCTGTGACGACGGCGGTGCCGCGTCGCATGTTCCGGGGTGAGCAGGGTACGGTTGTTTTCACGACATTGATGAGACGAGAGGGGCCGCCGGGTCGTGCGCAATGACCGGCCGCCCCTTCCCTGTTGTAAGGGGGACCTGCCATGGGGCGTGGACGAGCCAAGGCCAAGCAGACGAAGGTGGCCCGTGAGCTCAAGTACAGCTCCCCTTCTATGGATCTCGACGCCTTGCAGCGGGAGATCGGTAGCGCGACGGCGGTGACTACCGACAGCCGCGAGGACGACTACGGCGAGTACGACGACCTCGCCGCCAAGTACAACGACGAGGACGACGACCCTCGCCGTTGACGGCCACCCCGGCGCCCGGCCCTCCGTCGTGACACGGCGGCCCGGGCGCCGCGGCACGTGTCGACCCGGGCGGTTTCCCCCGGCCGGTCGGATAGGGCAAGATCATGACCAGTCTCCTGTGGGAGGCTTGGTCACCGATCCCGTCACCTCCGAGGTGTTCAGCAGATGCGCGGCAACCTGTTCGCGGTCGCCGTCAACCTCGTCGTGCTGACCGTGCGGTCGGACCGTCTGCACGTGCTGCTCATCGAGCGGGGCGAGCCCCCGTTCCTCGGGCACTGGGCCCTGCCCGGTGGTTTCGTCCGCCCGGAGGAGGACCTCGTGCACACCGCCAGCCGGCGGTTGGGCGAGGAGACCGGGACCGACACCGGCAGTGCCGTGTGCGGGCACCTCGAGCAGCTGGCGAGCTACGCCGCACCGGACCGCGATCCCCGTGGCCGGGTCCTGTCCGTGGGCTACCTCGCGCTGCTGCCGGACATGCCGGAGCCGACGCCGGGTGGCGGGGCCGTCGCGTCCGCATGGTGCGCCGTGGACGACGTGCCGCCGCTGGCGTTCGACCACCAGCGCATCCTCGCCGACGGCGTGGAGCGGGCGAAGTCGAAGCTCGAGTACACGACGCTCGCCGTCTCGTTCTGCCCGGACGAGTTCACGGTGACCGACCTGCGCCGGGTCTACGAGGCCGTCTGGGAGACCTCCCTGGACCCGCGCAACTTCCAGCGCAAGGTGACCTCCACGGACGGCTTCCTCGTGCCGACGACGACGCTGGTCACCGGCGGCCGCGGGCGGCCGCCCCGGTTGTTCCGCCGCGGCCCGGCGACGGCGCTGCACCCGCCGATGCTGCGTGAGTCGCACCGCGCCGGGAACCGGCAGCCGGCGTCGCACGACACGGAGTTGCATCACTCCGTCGAGTGAGAGCGGACGGCGCGGGACCGCCTCAGAACCGGGGGTGCTCCCCGCGCAGCTGCACCCGGGCGCCGAGCTCGCCGGAACCGGCACCGTCGACGTCGCCGATCCGGCCGACCTCGCCCAGGATCCAGGCGGGCACGTGCCGGGCGGTGAGGACGGCGAGGGCGCGGTCGACGTCCTCGGGCGGCAGTACCGCGACCATCCCGACGCCCATGTTGAAGGTCTTCTCCATCTCCGCGCGCTCGACCCGGCCGCGGGACTGGATCAGCTTGAAGATCGGGGCCGGGGTCCAGGAGCCGCGCTCCACGGTGGCCGCGAGGCCCTCCGGCAGCACCCGCTCCAGGTTGCGGGCCAGCCCGCCGCCGGTGATGTGGGAGAACGTCCGCACGCCGGTCTCGGCGGTGATCGCCAGGCAGTCCTTGGCGTAGATCCGGGTCGGGACGAGCAGCTCCTCGCCGAGGGAGTGGTCGAACTCCTCCAGCTCACCGGCCAGCGGCAGCCGGGCGATGTCGAGCAGCACGTGGCGGGCCAGGGAGTAGCCGTTGGAGTGCAGCCCCGAGGAGCCGAGCGCGACCAGCACGTCGCCGGGGCGGACGCGCTCGGGCCGCAGCATCTTCTCGGCGTCGACGACACCGACACCGGTGGCGGAGAGGTCGTAGGCGCCCTCCTCCATCAGCCCGGGGTGCTCGGCGGTCTCGCCACCGAGCAGCGCGCAGCCCGCGGTCCGGCAGCCCTCGGCGATGCCGCGCACGATCGTCGCCACCCGGTCGGGGACGATCTTGCCGATGGCGATGTAGTCCTGCAGGAACAGCGGCTCGGCCCCGCAGACGACCAGGTCGTCGACGACCATCGCGACGAGGTCCTGGCCGATGGTGTCGTGCTTGTCCATCGCCTGCGCGATCGCGACCTTGGTGCCGACGCCGTCGGTCGAGGCGGCCAGCACCGGCTCGGAGTACTTGCCGAACTTCGCCGCGAACAGACCGGCGAAACCGCCGATGCCGCCGCGCACCTCGGGCCGGGTGGCCTTCTCGGCGAACGGACGGAAACGCTCGACCGCCTGCTCCCCCGCGTCGATGTCCACCCCCGCGGAGGCGTAGCTGGCGGGGCCGGGCTCGGTCGAGGGCATGCGTGGTCTCTCCAGGTCGGGACGGGGTCGTGATCGGGTGCCGCTACGGGCGGGTCAGCGCTTCTCCGGCACCGTATCCGACGGACAGCGGGCCGGGATCGCCAGAGGCGGCGCCGGACGCCGTCGGCTCCGGGACGTCCTCCAGCAAGTGCTTGCCGAGCTGGGCCTCCTCCGGCAGCGGGATCGGGTACTCCCCGTCGAAGCAGGCGCAGCACAGCCGCGAGCGCGGCTGCTCGGAGGCGGCGACCATCTGCTCGACCGAGACGTAGCCGAGGCTGTCCGAGCCGATCGAGCGTCGGACGCCCTCGGTGTCGGCGCCGTTGGCGATCAGCTCGGCCCGGCTGGCGAAGTCGATGCCGTAGAAGCAGGGCCAGCGCACGGGCGGCGAGGCGATCCGCACGTGCACCTCGAGGGCGCCGGCCTCGCGCAGCATCCGCACCAGTGCGCGCTGGGTGTTGCCGCGGACGATCGAGTCGTCGACGACGACCAGCCGCTTGCCGCGGATGACGTTGCGCAGCGGGTTCAGCTTCAGCCGGATGCCGAGCTGGCGGATGGTCTGGCTGGGCTGGATGAAGGTGCGCCCGACGTAGGCGTTCTTCACCAGGCCCTGGCCGTAGGGGATGCCGGAGCCCTGGGCGTAGCCGATCGCGGCCGGGGTGCCGGACTCCGGGACCGGGATGACCAGGTCGGCCTCGACCGGGTGCTCCTCGGCGAGCCGGCGGCCGATCTCCACCCGGGTGTCGTAGACCGAGCGGCCGGCGATGGTGGTGTCCGGTCGCGCCAGGTAGACGTACTCGAACACGCAGCCCTTCGGCTCCGGGGCGGCGAAGCGCTGGCTGCGGATGCCGTCGGCGTCGATCGCGATGAGCTCGCCCGGCTCGACCTCGCGGACGAACGAGGCACCGACGATGTCCAGCGCCGCCGTCTCCGACGCGACGACCCAGCCGCGCTCCAGGCGGCCCAGGACCAGCGGGCGGACGCCGTGGGAGTCGCGGGCGGCGTAGAGGGTGCTCTCGTCGGCGAAGGTCAGCGAGAACGCGCCGCGCAGCCGCGGCAGCAGCCGCATCGCGGCCTCGTAGACGCCGAGGTCCGCGGCGCCCGCGGCCAGCAGCTCGGTGAGCAGGTCGGAGTCGGTGGTCGCGCGCAGCCCGGACCGCTTGCGGTTCTCCAGCTTCGCGACGTCCTCGCGCAGCTCGGCGGTGTTCACCAGGTTACCGTTGTGACCCAGCGCCAGACCGGAGCCCGCGGCCGTGGTGCGAAACGTCGGCTGGGCGTTCTCCCAGGTCGTCGCGCCGGTCGTCGAGTAGCGGCAGTGGCCGACGGCGAGGTGCCCGCGCAGCGAGGACAGCGTCTGCTCGTCGAACACCTGACTGACCAGGCCGAGGTCCTTGAACACCACGGTGCGGCGGCCGTCGGACACGGCGATGCCTGCGGCCTCCTGGCCGCGGTGCTGCAGCGCGTAGAGGCCGTAATAGGTCATCTTCGCGACGTCCTCGCCGGGGGCCCAGACGCCGAACACACCGCACTCCTCGCGGGGTCCTTGCTCGTCGGGCTCGGCGGCGGGGGGTGCGACGGGGGTGAGGGAGAGGGTTCGTTCAGGGCTGACGTGCTCGTTCCGGACGGAACTCAACGCGGCGCTCCTCGGCTGGCGGCGTACCGGGACCAGGGGACGACTGTACGCCCCGAGATCACGTCTCCCCAGGTACGGGGACAGGGGTCACGTCGGGGTCGCACACCGCACCCGCCCGGTCACGGCGTGCGGAGCGGCAGGAACGCGGCGATCTCGCCGGCCCGCGACCCGGACGCCGACACCCGCCCGGCGGCGAGCGCGTCGTCCCAGCTCAGACGGCCGACGGCGAGCGCGATCCAGGTCCGCGGGTCGGCCTCGACGACGTTCGGCGGGGTGCCGCGGGTGTGCCGCGGCCCCTCGACGCACTGCACCGCACCGAACGGCGGGACCCGCACCTCGACACTGCGGCCCGGCGCGCGCCGGGCCAGCTCGTCGAGCGACGCCTTCACCGCCGCCTTCCGTGTCGCCCGGTCCGGCTCGACCCCGTCGTCGACCCAGTCCAGGAGGACGTCGGACATCAGACCGAGACGGCGCCGAACCGCGCCGGGAGCGTGCCCTCCCAGGCGGCGCGCAGCTCGTCGAGCGCCAGCGTGCCGAGGGCGTCGCCCAGGTCGAGGACGTCGCCGCCGGTCTCGCCGAGCCGCAGCGCCGGGACACCGGCCTCGGCGGCGCGGGCCAGGAACGCCTCGGCGCCGTCGGCGGGCACGGTGACCAGCACCCGTCCGGCGGACTCGGCGAACAGCGCGGTGAACGAGTCCTCGTGCACCCCGGCCAGGTCGACGCGGGCGCCCCGGCCCCCGGCGAGCGCGGCTTCGACCAGTCCCTGGGCGAGGCCCCCGTCGGACAGGTCGTGGCTGCCGGTCAGCGCCCGGTCCGCGGCCGCGGCGGCGAGGAGCTGCGCGAGGCGCCGCTCGTGCTCCAGGTCGACGGCGGGCGGCCGTCCGCCGAGGTGCCCGTGCACCTCGTGCGCCCACTCCGACCCGCCGAACTCGGCGGCGGTGGTGCCGAGCAGGACGACCGTGTCGCCGTCGGCGCCGGCGAACCCGGACCGGACCGCGGTGGTGACGTCGTCGATCACGCCCAGCACGCCGACCACCGGGGTCGGCAGGATCGCCGTCGTCCCGGTCTGGTTGTAGAAGCTGACGTTGCCGCCGGTGACCGGGGTGCCCAGCACCGCGCAGCCGTCGGCGAGACCGCGCACGGCCTGCTCGAACTGCCACATGACGTGCGGGTCCTCCGGCGAGCCGAAGTTCAGGCAGTCGGTGACGGCGAGCGGCACGGCGCCGGAGGTCGCGACGTTGCGGTAGGCCTCGGCCAGCGCGAGCTGCGCGCCGACGTACGGGTCGAGCGCCACGAAGCGGGCGTTGCAGTCGGTGGCGACGGCGATGCCGCGGCCGGTGGACTCGTCGACCTGTACGACACCGGAGTCGGCGCCGTGCGCGGCGACGGTGTTGCCGCGCACGTAGCGGTCGTACTGGTCGGTGACCCACGAGCGGGACGCGAGGTTCGGGGCGGCGGCCATCCGCAGGATCTCCGCGCGCAGCTCGGACGGGGTCTCCGGGCGGGGCAGCGCCTCCGGCGAGTCCGCGTTCAGCGCGTCCTGCTTCGCGTCGTCGCGGCTGACCGGGCGGGTGTAGACCGGGCCCTCGTGGGCGACCGTGCGCGGCGGCACGTCGACGACGGTCTCGCCCTGCGAGGTGATCACCAGGCGGTCGCCGTCGGTGACCTCGCCGATCACGGTGGCGATGGTGTCCCACTTGCGGCAGACGGCGAGGAAGGCCTCGACGTTCTCCGGGGTGACGACCGCGCACATCCGCTCCTGGGACTCCGAGGAGAGGATCTCGGCGGCGGTCATGCCGGTGGCGCGCAGCGGGACGGCGTCGAGGTCGACATGCATGCCACCGTCACCGGCGGAGGCGAGCTCGGAGGTCGCGCAGGACAGCCCGGCGCCGCCGAGGTCCTGGATGCCGACGACGAGCCCGGCCGCGAACAGCTCCAGGCAGCACTCGATGAGGACCTTCTCGGTGAACGGGTCGCCGACCTGGACGCTCGGCAGCTTCTTCCGCCCGGTGCCGCCGGCGGCGGAGTCGAAGGTCTCCGACGCCAGCACGGACACGCCGCCGATGCCGTCGAGCCCGGTCGTCGCACCGAACAGGATGATCTTGTTGCCGGTGCCGGAGGCGAAGGCGAGGTGCAGGTCCTCGGTCTTCAGCGCTCCCACGCACAGGGCGTTGACCAGCGGGTTCCCCGCGTAGGACGGGTCGAAGACGACCTCGCCCGCGACGTTCGGCAGGCCGAGACAGTTCCCGTAGCCGCCGACGCCGGCGACGATGCCGGGCAGCACCCGGCCGGTGTCGTCGGCGTCGAGCGGGCCGAAACGCAGCGGGTCGCCGACCGCGATCGGGCGCGCACCCATCGCCATGATGTCGCGGACGATGCCGCCGACACCGGTCGCCGCGCCCTGGTAGGGCTCGACGTAGGACGGGTGGTTGTGCGACTCGACCTTGAAGGTGACCGCCCAGCCGTCGCCGACGGACACGACGCCCGCGTTCTCGCCGATCCCGGCGAGCATCGTCGAGCGCATCTGTTCGGTGGTGGTCTCACCGAAGTAGCGCAGGTGGACCTTGGAGGACTTGTAGGAGCAGTGCTCGCTCCACATCACCGAGTACATCGCCAGCTCGGCGTCGGTGGGCCGGCGTCCGAGGATCTCCCGGATACGGGCGTACTCGTCGTCCTTGAGCCCCAGCTCCCGGAAGGGCTGCGGCTGCTCCGGAGTGGCCTCGGCGTGCTTGACGGAATCGACCGGCACCTGGGACTGCGTCACGGGGTCAGGGTAGACGGGGCTCCCCCGCCCGCGTCCCCGCACGGTGCCGGGGCCCACAGGCGGTGTTCCCCACAGCAGGTCACGGACCGAGGACGACGACGGCCCGGCCCGCGGTCCGTGGGGACCGCCGGCCGGGCCGGGCGTCGTGCGCGGGTCAGGCGGTGACCCGGGCCAGCACCGAGGTGAACAGGCCGAGGCCGTCCGCGGACGGGCCGGTCAGCTCGCTGGTCGCGTGCTCCGGGTGCGGCATGAGGCCGACCACGTTGCCCGCCGCGTTGGTGATGCCGGCGATGTCGCGGGTCGAGCCGTTGGGAGCGGGCTCGGCGTAGCGGAAGACCACGCGGCCCTCGCCCTCCAGCTCGTCGAGGGTCGCGGCGTCGGCGACGTAGCGGCCCTCCTGCGACTTCAGCGGGATCGTCAGCCGGTCCCCCGCGGTGTAGTCGCGGGTCCACGCGGTCTGCGCGTTCTCCACGGTCAGCTCGAGGTCGCGGCACAGGAAGTGCATCCCGGAGTTCGCGACGAGCGCGCCGGGGAGCAGGTGCGCCTCGCAGAGGATCTGGAAGCCGTTGCAGATGCCGAGCACCGGCAGACCGCGCCCGGCGCCGGCCACGACCTCGGTCATGATCGGCGCCAGGCTCGCGATCGCGCCGGCGCGCAGGTAGTCGCCGTAGGAGAACCCGCCCGGCACGACGACGGCGTCCACACCCTGCAGGTCGTGGTCGCCGTGCCACAGCGGGACGGCCTCGGCGCCGGCGCGGCGGACCGCGCGGGCGGCGTCGACGTCGTCCAGGGTGCCCGGGAAGGTGATCACACCGACGCGGGTACTCACAGCCGGGTCACCGTCCAGTCCTCGATCACCGGGTTCGCCAGCAGCGAACCGGCGAGCCGGTGCAGGGTCTCGTCGTCGATGCCGTCCGAGACCTCGAGCTCGAAGTGCTTGCCCTGCCGCACCCCGCTCACGCCGGACACACCGATCCGGTCGAGCGCCCGGGTCACGGCCTGACCCTGCACGTCGAGGATCTCGGGCTTGGGCATCACGTCCACCACCACTCTGGCCACGGGGTCAGCCTACGGTGAACGGGGCGGACAACTCGACGTGCGTGCCCTCACCATCGGCGCATGCGATTCCTGGTGCTGGGTGGGACGGTCTTCCTCTCGCGCGCGGTCGCCGCGGCCGCACTGGCGGCCGGGCACGCGGTGACGTGCGTGTCGCGAGGTGTGTCCGGGGCGCCGCCAGACGACGCGGAGGTGCTGGTGGCGGACCGCTCGCGGCCCGGGTCGCTCGCCGCGGCACTGGACGGGCGGACCGCCGACGCCGTCGTGGACGTGGCGACGATGTCCGCGCCCTGGGTCCGCGACGCCCTCGACGCCCTGGACGGCCGCTTCGGGCACTGGACGTTCGTGTCCTCGATCATCGCCTACGCCGACCCGGCGGTGCGTGGCGGGACCGTCGACCAGCCGACCCTGGCGCCGCTGCACGACGAACCCGGCCCGGAGCGGTCCCGCACCGATCCCGACGTCTACGGCGCGGCGAAGGTCGGCAGCGAGCACGCGGTGCGCGAGCGGGCGGGCGACCGTGCGCACGTCGTCCGCGCCGGGCTGCTGTGCGGGCACGGGGACCGGCACGACCGCTACGGCTACTGGGCGAACCGGTTCGCCCGCGGCGGCCGGGTGGTGGTGCCGGACGCGCCCGCGCAGCCGATGCAGGTGGTCGACGTCGACGACCTGGCGGCCTGGGTCGTCGCGCGCGCCGAGACCGGCGCCACGGGCACCCACGACGGCACCGGCCCGCGGTCCACCCTGGACCGGGTGCTCGCGGCGACCGCGGAGGCCGTCGGCGCCGACGACCTCGAGCTGGTCCGCGTGCCCGGGGAGACCCTGCGGTCGCTGGACGTCGCGATCTGGGCGGGACCGCGGTCGCTGCCCCTGTGGCTGCCGGAGACGCACTGGGGCATCGCCGACCGCGACGTCACCGCGACCGTCGCCGCCGGGCTGGGGACCCGCCCGCTCGCCGCCACCGCCCGGGCGGCGCTGGCGTGGGAACGCGAGCTCGGTCTCGACCGCGCACGGGCCGCCGGACTGACCGCCGCCGAGGAACGGGCGGTGCTGGCGGCGCACACCGGGGGCTGACGCCGCCGGCCGGGAAGACCGCTCGGCCGGGCAGCTCGCGCAGCCGGACCGCGCACTCCGCCGGCGTGCCGGGCCACCCGAACCCGTCGGCGCGGCCGCCGGGCGCCGCGCCGCCGCGAGGCGGGATGCTGTGCCCATGAAGCTGACGCACTACGGCCACGCCTGCGTCCTGGTCGACACCGGAGGCGCACGCCTGCTGTTCGACCCCGGTGCCTTCTCCTCCGGGTTCAGCGGCCTGGAGGGCCTCGACGCGATCCTCGTCACCCACCAGCACTTCGACCACGTCGACGCCGACGCGCTGCGCACCCTGCTGCGCGCCAACCCCGACGCCGCCCTGGTCACCGACGGCCAGACCGCCGGGCAGCTCGACGGCATCGACGCCCGCACCGCCGCCCCCGGCGACGTGCTGGCCCTCGGCGGCGCCGAGGTGTCCGTCGTCGGGTCCGGGGACCACGCGCAGATCCACCCGGACATCCCGCTGGTCGCGAACAACGGCTACCTCGTCGACGGCGCGCTGCTCCACCCCGGCGACGCGTACGTCCCGCCGGGCGTCGACGAGCTGGCGACGCTGCTGCTCCCCACCGGCGCACCCTGGCTGAAGGTGTCCGAGGCCGTCGACTACCTGCGGTCGGTCGCCCCGCGGACGGTGGTGCCGATCCACGAGGGCACCCTCGCCGACCCCACGCTCCACTACCGGTTCTTCGACAACCTGGGGCCCGACGCCACGACGCTCCTGGTCCCCGACCGGGAGACGGCGGTCGACGTCTGATGGCCCTGCAGTGGGAGCAGGTCGTCGTCGACGCCCGGGACCCGGTCCGGCTCGGCCGCTGGTGGGCCGAGGCCCTGGACTGGACGGTCGTGAACGCCTCGGCGTCGGAGTTCGAGATACAGCCCGCCGAGGGCATCGTCCCGGGGCTGATCTTCGTGCCGGTCGCGGAGGGGAAGCGGACCAAGAACCGCCTGCACATCGACCTGCGGCCGGACGGCGTCCGCGACTCCGAGGTCGCCCGGCTGCTGATGCTGGGTGCCACCCGGGTCAACGTGGGCCAGCACCGGGCCCCGGCCGACGAGGTGTCCTGGACGGTGCTCGCCGACCCCGAGGGCAACGAGTTCTGCGTGCTCGGCGAGCGGCGGGCCTGACACCTGTCCACAGGTGGCACCGGTTGTCCACAGGAGAGCACACACTGTGGACAACCGGGCCGGTCGCCGGGGAGCTCCTAGGCGGCCGGGGCCGCGGCGGGGAACAGCGTGCGGTGCACGGCACCGACGGCGCCCGCCCCGCGCGCCGCGTCGACGGCGGCCAGGGCGGCCTCGACGCGGTGCTCGCGGCGCAGGTCCTTGGCCCGCAGCGCGAGCCGGACGAGCCCGCCGCGCTCGGCGGTGCGCACGGCCTGCTGCTCCAGTGCCCGTCCGCGGCGGCGCTCCCCGGCGCGGCGCTCGCCCCGCCAGGGCTCGGACGCCCGGAAGGTCAGCACGCGCGAGCGCAGCACCGGACCGCCGGTCGCGCGGACGGTCGTCTCGTCGGCGCAGAGGCCGAAGCCGAGGTCGGCGAGCGCGTCGAGGGTGCCCTCGGAGGCGATCCAGCCGGGCGGGGCGAAGCCGTCGGTGGACAGCCCGGTCGCGAGCAGGATCCGCCGGGCGCCGGTCAGCCGCAGGCCTGCCTCGTGCCGGGGCAGCGCCCCGAACTCGGTGCGGCGCCCGATCCGCGGCACGGAGCCGTTCTGCCAGGCGCCCACCGGGTCGCTCGTGTGGTCGAAACCGTGCAGGAGCAGGTCGTCCCCGGCGCGGACGCGGCCGGCGATCCAGCGGACCAGGTCGTCGCCGCGGCGCAGCGGCCCGTCGGGCCCCTTGGGCTGCACGAGGTGGGTCAGCGGCACGGCGCGCCGGTCGAGCTCCGCGGCGAACGCGGCGGCGCGGGCGCGGTCGGCGTCGTCGGAGTCGGTCAGGCCGGACAGCGAGACCAGCAGCGTGCTCATGGCCCCCATCGGACCCGACCGAGGTGAACCCCGCGTGGAGCCGCCGGATCGCGCGGACGACGATCGGCGGGCGTTCTCGGCGGCCCTCCTCAGCGGGCCGTGAACCCGCCGTCGACCCGCAGCTCGGCGCCGTTGACCATCGCGGCCTCGGCCGAGGCCAGGTAGACCACGGCCGCGGCGATCTCCGACGGCTCCGCGAACCGCCGCGCCGGGATCTCGGCGCGGTGGGCGTCCCCGGCCGGGTTGTCCCAGGCCGCGCGACCCAGGTCGGTGAGCACGACCGTCGGCGACACCGCGTTCACCGTCACCCCGTGCGGCCCCCACTCGACGGCGAGGGTGCGGGTCAACCCGGTGATCCCCGCCTTGGACGCGCAGTAGGCGGCGTGCTGCTCCAGCCCGCTGCTCGCCGCCTGCGAGGCGAGGTTCACGATCCGCCCGTACCCGCGCTCCACCATGGCGCGGCCCGCGGCCCGCGCCATCAGCCAGGACCCGGTGAGGTTGACGTCCAGGGTGCGGCGCCAGTCGTCGACCCCCAGCTCCAGCGCCGGGGCGAGCAGCGCGATCCCGGCCGAGTTGACCAGCACGTCGACCCGGCCGTGCCGGGCGACGACCTCGTCGACGCAGGCCTGGGCCGCGTCGGGGTCCGCGACGTCGACGACGTGCGCCGACGCGCAGACCTCCGGGACGCCGTCGGTGCGCAGGTCCGCGGCGGCGACCACGGCGCCCTGCCCGGCGAGTGCCCGGGCCGCCTCGGCGCCGATGCCCGAGGCCGCGCCGGTGACCAGCGCGACCGAACCGGTGAGGTCGAACATCAGCAGTCCGTCCCGACCGTCTCCGCCTCGGCGAGCCGGTCGCCGTCGCGGCGGTCGTAGGAGTCCAGCGCGGCGACCTTCTCCGCCGAGGCGCTACCCGGGTCGAAGCGGTGGTCGAGCCAGCCGTCGACGAGTGTGCGGGCGAGCTCGATCCCGACAACGCGCTGCCCCATGCACAGGACCTGCGCGTTGTTCGACTTGACCGAGCGCTCCACGGAGAACGGGTCGTGCGCGGTGACGGCACGGATGCCGGGCACCTTGTTCGCCGAGATCGCGACGCCCAGCCCGGTGCCGCAGACCAGCAGGCCACGGTCGGCCCGCCCGTCGGCGACGGCCCGGGCGGCGGCCACGCCGATGTGCGGGTAGGCGGTGTGCCCGTCCGCGGCGACGCCGACGTCGATGACCTCGGCGACGCGCTCGTCGGCCTCCAGGTCGGCCTTCAGCTTCTCCTTGTAGTCGTAACCGGCGTCGTCGGCGCCCACCACGATGCGCAGCGTGTCGCTCACTCCTGCCCCTCCTTCGATGCGAGTACCTCGGCCACGGCCGTGACGACCAGGCCCATCGACACCGCCCCGGCGTCGGGGGTGCCGACGCTCCTGTCCGCCAGCGGGCGGGCTCGGCCGATCCGGGGCCGCAGGTCGGCGGTCTCCTGCGCCCGGGCCGTGGCGACCTCGGCGGCCGCGGCCCACGCCCCGGCGAGCGGATCGCCGTCGCCGACCCGGCGCTCCAGCTCGTCGACGAAGGGCAGCAGCGCGTCGAGCAGGGTCTTGTCCCCCGCCCGTGCGCCGCCCAGCTGCTCGATGGTCGTCGCGAACCCGCGGACGCCGGCGGCGACGGTCGCGGCCGGGTAGCCGTCGGCGGTGTCACCGAGGTGCCGCCCGAACGCCTCGAGCGCGGCGCCCCACAGCACCCCGGAGGTGCCACCGGCGCGCTCGGCCCAGGCCTGCCCGGCCTGCTGGAGCACCCAGCCGCCGCCGACGTCGTCGCCGAGCTCGCCGACCCGGGCGGTGGCGGCGGTGATCCCCTTGAGCATGCCGCGGCCGTGGTCGCCGTCGCCCGCGACGGCGTCGATCCGGCCCAGCTCGTGCTCGTGGGAGCGGATCGTCGACTCCGCCGCCACCAGCGCGGCGCGGACGGTGCCCGCGACATCCCGGGCCGCGTCGCTCGCCGCGGGCGCGGTGACGACGGCGTCGGCCTCGGCGAGCTCGTCGGCGGTCGGCTCGCGCAGCGCCGCCAGCGGTGCGGCGGTCTTGCGGTAGGCGGGGGTGTAGGCGTCCGCCCGCCACAGCGGTTCCAGCTCGTCGTCGAGCCACATCAGGGTGAGCGAACAGCCGCCCATGTCGAGGCTGGTCACGAGCTCGCCGACCTCCGGGTCGACGATCTCGTACCCGGCGTCGCGCAGCCGCGGCGCGACGTGGCGCCACAGCAGGAACAGCTCCTCGTACTTCGTGGTGCCCAGCCCGTTGAGGATCGTCCCGACCCGGCCGGGCGCTCCCGTGGGCGCGTGCTTCAGCACGTCGTCGACCAGCAGCTCCGCCAGCGCGCGGGCGGGCAGCATCGGGACGTCGCGGATGCCGGGCTCGCCGTGGATGCCCAGGCCGAGCCCGAGATGTCCCTCGGGCACCGAGAACAGCGGCTCGTCCTCGCCGGGCATCGTGCAGCCGGTGAACGCGACGCCGAGGCTGCGGGTGGCCGCGTTGGCGGCCCGGCCGAGCCGCTCGACCTCGTCGATGTCCGCACCGCGCGCGGCGGCGGCGCCCATCGCCTTGAACACGGTGAAGTCGCCGGCGATCCCGCGGCGCCGCGACTCCTCGTCGGCGGAGGCGACGTCGTCGGTGACGACCACGATGCGGGTGTCGATGCCCTCCTCGCGCAGCCGGTCGGCCGCGATCCCGAAGTTGATCGTGTCGCCGGCGTAGTTGCCGAAGCTGAAGACCACACCGCGGCCCTGGTCGGCGGCCTTCGCGACCGAGTACGCCTGGGCCGCCGACGGCGAGGTGAAGATGTTGCCGACGACGGCGCCGTGCGCCATCCCCGGCCCGACCGTCCCGCAGAACGCCGGGTAGTGGCCGGAGCCGCCCCCGATGACGACGGCGACCTGCGGGCCGCCGTCGCCACGGTGGGCGACCACGCCGCCGTGCACCCCTCGGACACGGTCGGCGTAGAGGTCGAGGAAGCCGTCGAGCTGGTCGTCGGCGAACGTGGCGGGGTCGTCGTAGATCCTGGTCACGAGGTCTCCTTCACCGGGGTCGCGACGGCGGCGCGCGGCTCGGGGGCGTCCTGCGGGACGTTCAGGAACGAGACCATCACGAAGGCGGCCGCGTAGAGGGCGACGAGGCCCACACGACACCGACGTTCCCGGCACCGACCCCGAGCATCAGCGCGACGACGCCGGACCCGAGGAACGCGGCACCGCCCGCGGCGGTCGTGTACATGGCCATAGCGGCGCCCTTGTGGTCGGGTGCGAGCGCGGGCATGATCGCGCCCATCGGGACGAACCCGGCGAGCAGGCAGCCGAACACGCAGCCCGCGGCGACCGAGACCCAGAAGCCCCAGGTCGAGCCGGCCGGGACGAGCTGCGGGACGTACCACCACAGCAGCAGGCCGACGGCGGAGCCGAAGACGCCGAACCACTGCACCGTGCGGCGCCAGCCCCACCGGTCGCCGACGGCCCCGAACACCGCGTTGACCAGGATGTTCGTCGCGTAGACGAACACGGTCATGGTCAGCCAGCGGCTCTGGCCCCAGCCGAGGTCCACTGCGATGACGGTCGGCAGGATGATGAACATGCCGTACTGCGGCGCGGTGTTGATCAGCCGGACCAGGAAGCCCATGAGGATCTTCGGGTTGGCCGCGGTGAGCCGCAGCCCGGCGCTGAGCACCTGGCCGGTGGTCTCCCCGGCCGGCGCGAGCCGACGGGTGGCGTGCGGCTCGTGCACCCCGAAGCGGGCGATCAGGTACCCGGCGACGACGAGCGCGGTCGAGCCGACCATCGCGGCGGTCTCGCCGCCGGTGCCCCCGCCGAAGGCCGGGATCATGCCGAGCGCGAACAGCGAGCCCAGGGTGGGCAGGCCGCCGGTGAACATGACGTAGAACCAGCCGACGGCGACGCCGTTGCGCGAGTACGGCGTGACGACGTTGATCCACACCAGGAACGCGAACGCGAAGAGCGGGTAGCCGAAGCCGCGCAGGAAGTAGGTGGCGGCGACCAGCGGGAGGCTGCCGATCTGCAGGCTCAGCAGGAACAGCACCTCGAACACGACCCAGACGGCGACGCCGAGGGTCATGACGCGGCGCGGGCCCCACAGGTCGGCGAGCGCACCGGACAGATAGCTGGCGACGAGCACGGCCAGGCTGTAGCCGGTGATGATCGTCGCGACGGTCGCCTCGGGCGAGCCGAGCACCGCCTCGATGTGCGGGGAGATGAAGTTGGACTCGGTCCCGTTGCCGGTCATGAAGACCAGCACGCCGAGGAAGCCCCAGCGCAGGGAGTGCGGGATGCCGATGCGGTCGAGGAAGGTCTCGTGCTGCGGAGCGGCGCTGCTCATCGTCGACCCCTCAGGCGTTCGGGAGGATCGAGACCTTGACCGACGCACCGGAGGTGTCGCCGACGAGGTCGAGGGCCTTCTGGAACTCCGCGAGCGGCACCTGGTGGGTGCAGATGTCGGAGATCGGGAGCTTGCCGTCCTCCAGCATCTTGATCGCGGCGGGCCAGCAGTGCGGGCCGAGGTGGGCGCCGCGGACGTCGAGCTCCTTGTCGTCGGAGATGATCGACCAGTCCACGGTGACCTCGGATCCGAAGACCGAGTACTCGACGTAGGTGCCGAGCTTGCGCAGCAGGTTGAGTCCCTGGGCGACGGCCGGGACGGCGCCCGAGCCCTCCAGGTAGACGTCGGCGCCGTAGCCCTCGGTGAGCTCCCGGACCCGGGCGACGGCGTCCTCGCGGGAGATGTTGATCGTGAGGTCGGCGCCGGTGCGGCGGCCGAGCTCCAGCTTCTCGTCGTCGAGGTCGAGCGCGATCAGCAGGCGCGGGTTCTTCGCGCGGGCGCCGGCGATCAGGCCGAGGCCGATCGGGCCGCACCCGGCGACGACCACGACGTCGTCGAACCCGATGGTGCCCCGCTCGACGGCGTGCAGCGCGCAGGACAGGGGCTCGGCGAACGCGGCGTGCTGCGGTTCCAGGTCCGGCGAGACGCGGTGCACCCGGGCGCGGGTCGGGACCAGCATGTACTGGGCCATCGCGCCGTCGAAGTTCCGGAAGCCGAACATGTCGTGCGGCCCGCACATCCAGTACTGGCCGCGCAGGCAGTAGCGGCACTGCTCGCACGGGACGATCTGCTCGCAGGCGACGCGGTCACCGACGGACACGCCGTGCAGGGCGAGGCCCTCGTCGTCGCCGGAGACGATCCGGCCGACGAACTCGTGACCGGGCGTGACACCGGTCTGGGCCCAGGCGGGGCGGTTCTCGTCGCCCCAGAACTTCGCGGCGCCGTGGTAGCACTTCAGGTCGCTCGCGCACACGCCGACGGCCTCGACCTGCATCAGCAGCTCGCCGGGGCCGGGCCGGGGGACGTCCACCTCCTCCAGCCGGTAGTCCTCGGGGCCGTGCACGACGACCGCCTGCATCCGGGTCGGGATGTTCTCTCCCACGACGAAACCTCCGTTGGTGCCATGCGGGGTGCTGCATGCGACTGGCCTTGAGCATGCGTTCCGATGTGAACATCCGTCAACACATCGGTTCCGACTTGAACAAACGTGCAGTACGCTTGACTGGTACCGATCCGGACCGGCGGAGGAGGTGGCGATGGCGCCGCACGACGTCTCCCGGCGCGATCTGGGGCTGATGCACCGGGCCGCGCGGCTGTACTACGTCGACGAGCTCAACCAGGCCGCGATCGCCGACCGGCTCACCGTGTCGCGTCCGACCGTCTCCCGGCTGCTCGCCGAGGCCCGCCGGGTCGGGATCGTGCAGATCACCGTGCACGACCCGGACTCGCTGCACACCGGCGGCGACGACGCACCCCGGCTCGCCGCCGCGCTCGGGCTGGACCGGGTGTGGCTGGCCCCGCGGCCCACCACCGACCTCGGTCAGTCGCTCGCCGAGCCGGTCGGCGAGGCGTTGCGGGAGGCCGGGCTGCGCGCCGGCGACGTCCTGCTCGTCTCGTCCGGGCGCACCGTGTGGGAGCTCAGCCACACCACGCTGCCCGCGCTGGCCGGCTGCGAGATCGTGCCGACCGTCGGTGGGGTCGCCGAACCCGAGGCGTGGCACCAGACCAACGAGATCGTCCGGTCGGTCGCCGAACGCGGACACGGACGCCCGCACTTCCTGTTCACCCAGGCCATGCCGTCACCGGCGATGAGCCGCACGCTCGCCGAGGACCCGGAGTTCCGGCGGGTCACCGGGTTCTGGATGCGCGCACAGGCCGCGCTGGTCGGTGTCGGCGCCCCGCCCGCGGGCCGCGCGTCGATCTCGACCTCGGTCCCGCTCGACGACGAGGGCCTCCAGGACGGCGTCGGCGACGTCTGCCTGAACTTCTACCGCGCCGACGGCCGCCCGATCGCCTTCCCGGGCAGCGACCGGATGGTGCGGATCTCCCCGGAGCAACTGCGACGGGTGCCGCGGACGATCGCCGTCGCCGTCGGGGAGGAGAAGGTGCCGAGCATCGTCGGCGGGGCGCGGGCGGGCCTGTTCAACCGCCTGGTGACCGACACCCCGACCGCCCAGGCCCTGCTCGACGCCCTCGGCCCCGTCTGACCCACCGACGACGTCGGACGGCGGGGCAGCACATGTCCGTGATCGCAGACCGCGCCATCCACCCGGTTCCGAGTAGGCGTCGCCGGCCGGCTCGGCACACGGGAGCACACTGCGCCGTCACACCGAGCTCCTGCCCGTCCGCCGATCTGCCTACCCGGTAAGCGGATTCCGGAGGGCGGGCGCTCGGGTCGGACCGCCGCCCGGACGACCATTCCACGGTCCGCTGTGGTCGGCCGAGAACTCGCTTACCGGGTAAGCGGGTTCGGCCCAGAAGGGCGTGCCGCACGACCGGTCCCGTCGACGAGCCGATCACACCCGACGTTCACACCCTTGTCCGACGTCCACACCCGTCGAGAGGGGTGTGAATGCCGGACAAGGGGTGTGGGTGCGGCCGGGGTCAGGCCGTGGGCGACACCCAGGGGGTGCCGGTGATGCGGCGGTAGACCTCGGCGTAGCGGTCGTGGACGACCTTCACGACCTCGTCGGGCACCTCGGGGCCGGGGGCGGTGCGGTCCCAGTCCAGCCCGGCGGACCAGTCGCGGACGTACTGCTTGTCGAAGGAGAACTGGACCCGGCCGGGCTCGTAGGAGTCGGCGGGCCAGAACCGCGACGAATCCGGGGTGAGCACCTCGTCACCGAGGACGATCTCGCCGGAGGTGTCCCGGCCGAACTCCAGCTTGGTGTCGGCGACGATGATCCCGCCCTCGGCCGCGGACTCCGCGCCGCGCCGGTAGACCTCCAGGGTCAGGTCACGCAGCCGGGCCGCGGTGTCGGCGCCCAGCTGCGCCACGACGTCGTCGAAGGTCATGAACTCGTCGTGCTCACCGACCGGCGCCTTGGTGGTCGGGGTGAAGATCGGCTCGGGGAGCTTCGAGCCCTCGACCAGGCCGGCGGGCAGCGTGACGCCGGAGACGGCGCCGGTGCGCTGGTACTCCTTCAGTCCGAGCCCGGTGAGGTAGCCGCGGGCGATGCACTCGACCGGCAGCATCTCCAGCGGACGGCAGCGGACGGCGCGCCCGGCGAACCCGTCGGGGATGTCGTCGGTGCCGATGACGTGGTTGGGCACGAGGTCGCCGGTGCGCTCGAACCAGTACAGCGACAGCGCGGTGAGGATCGCGCCCTTGTCCGGGACCGGCGTCGGGAGCACGACGTCGTAGATCGACAGCCGGTCCGAGGCCACGAGCAGCAGTTGGGCCGGGTCGCGGGACTCGTCGAGGTAGAGCTCGCGGACCTTGCCGGAGTGGACGAGCCTCACAGGATCCCTCCGGGGGTGTAGGCGGCGGCCTCGGGGTGCTTCGCCGTGATCGCCGCGATCTTCTCGTTGACCGCCGCGACCTGCGCGGACGCGGCGCCGGTGAAGCGCAGCGGGTCCTCCAGCAGCCGGTCCAGCGTGCCGGCGGGCAGGCCGAGCCGGTCGTCGCCGGCGAGACGCTGGAGCAGGTCGTTGTCGGCCTGGCCCTGCTCGCGCATCGCCAGTGCGACGGCGACCGCGTGCTCCTTGATGACCTCGTGCGCGGTCTCCCGGCCGACCCCGGCGCGGACGGCGGCCATCAGCACCGCGGTCGTGGTGAGGAAGGGCAGGTAGCGGTCGAGCTCGCGGGCGATCACGGCCGGGTAGGCGCCGAACTCGTCGAGCACGGTCAGCGTGGTCTCGTAGAGGCCGTCGAGGGCGAAGAACGCGTCCGGCAGCGCGACGCGGCGCACCACCGAGCAGGAGACGTCGCCCTCGTTCCACTGGGAGCCGGCGAGCTCGGCGGTCATGACCGACAGGCCGCGCAGGATCACCATGAGGCCGTTGATGCGTTCCGCGGAACGCGCGTTCATCTTGTGCGGCATGGCGCTGGACCCGACCTGGCCGGGGGCGAAGCCCTCGGTGGCGAGCTCGGCGCCCGCCATCAGCCGGATCGTCGTGGCCAGCGACGACGGCGCCGCCGCCAGCTGCACCAGCGCGGTGACGACGTCGTGGTCGAGCGAGCGCGGGTAGACCTGCCCGACGCTGGTGAACGCCTCGGCGAACCCCAGGTGGGTGGCGACGCGCTGCTCCAGGTCCTCGAGCTTCACCGAGGCTTCAGCGTCGCCGCCCAGTAGATCCAGCATGTCCTGGCTGGTGCCCATCGGGCCCTTGATGCCGCGCAGCGGATAGCGCGAACGCAGATCCTCCAGCCGGGCGTGCGCGACGAGCAGCTCGTCCGCGGCGGAGGCGAACCGCTTGCCCAGGGTGGTGGTCTGCGCGGCGACGTTGTGGCTGCGCCCGGCCATGACCAGCTCGGCGTACTCCGACGCGCGACGCCCGAGCCGCGCCAGGACCGCGACGGTCCGGTCGGCGACGAGCTCCAGCGACAGCCGGATCTGCAGCTGCTCCACGTTCTCGGTGAGGTCGCGGCTGGTCATGCCCTTGTGCACGTGCTCGTGGCCGGCGAGGGCGTTGAACTCCTCGATGCGGGCCTTCACGTCGTGCCGGGTGACGCGCTCGCGGGCGGCGATCGAGCCCAGGTCGACCTGCTCGACGACGGCCTCGTAGTCGTCGACGACCGACGACGGCACCTCGATGCCGAGGTCGCGCTGGGCGCGGAGCACCGCGATCCACAGCCGTCGCTCCAGCTGGATCTTGTACTCCGGAGACCAGAGGCGGACCAGCTCGGGGCTCGCGTAGCGCGCGGCCAGCACGTTGGGAATCACGTGGCGCGATGATAATGGCTGGTGGGGGCCCTGTGACCGGCGGGAGCGCGGCCTCACACCCGGGGCAGGGACTCCAGCACCTCGTGGAGCGCCTTCCGGCCGACCGCGCGCGGGTCGGGGTCGGCCTCGATCAGCGCGGTGAGCACGACGCCGTCGACGAGCGCGGTGAGCCTGCGAACCTCCCCCGGCCCCGGGCGACGGCCGGTCGCGCGGGTGAGCGCCTCGTCGAGCAGGGCGTCGAACTCGACGCGCTGGGCGCGCAGCAGCCCGGCCAGGAACGGGCGCCGGCCGGACCCGATCAGCCGCTCGAACCGGCCCAGGACGGCGTCGAGGCCGTCGGTGCGCGAGCGCGGCCCGAGGAGCAGGTCGAGCACGATCTCGGCCGGGTCGTCGCGCCGGGCGAGGCAGTCGTGGGCGTCGGCCAGCTCGGTCTGCGCGAGCCGGTCGAGCGCGGCGGACACCAGGTCCTCCAGCGAGGAGAAGTAGTAGGTCGTGGCCGCCAGCGGCACCCCGGCGCGCTCGGCGACGGCTCGGTGCCGGATCGCGTCGAACCCGCTCTCGGCGAGCAGCTCCGCGGCCGCCGCGACGAGCAGGGCGCGGCGACGCTCACCCTTCTCGGTCTGCTTCGGGGCCGCCATCGCCACATAGTGCCAAGACGGGGCCCGTCCGGACGAGTGAGATACCGGACTCGACGCCCAGGTCGGACGGGGTGACCGTGACCGTTTCGTGACCCTGCCGTTCTCACCGCCGCGGGGATGGAACACACTGGTGGTGTGCGTCCGTCACCCAGAAGCCGCTGGTCACCGCGCGGTGGTGCGCGCGGGGCGGCGGCCGCCCCGGCCCCCGGCGAGCCCGTCGACCTGCGATCGGACACCGTCACGCTGCCGACCGAGGCGATGCGCCGGGCGATGGCCGAGGCCGAGGTCGGTGACGACGTGCTCGACGGCGACCCCACCATGCGCGAGCTGGAGGAACGGGTCGCCGGCCTGCTCGGCGCCGCCGACGCGCTGTGGACGCCCACCGGCTCGATGGCGAACCTGATCGCGCTGATGAGCAGGCTCGGCCGCGGTGACTCCTTCCTCGCCCCCCAGGGCGCGCACGTGCTCGACTTCGAGCTGGGCACGGCCGCGTGGCTGGCCGGCGGGATGCCGCGGCCGCTGCCGCACGACGCGGGCCCCGGCAAGGTCACCGCGTCCGCTGTGCGCCGGGCCGCCGCCGACGACGGCTTCTACGCCTCCCTGCGCCCGGTGCTGCTGTGCCTGGAGAACACCCACAACTCCGCGGGCGGCACCGTGACCGCACCGGAGGAGCACGCCTCCGTCGCCGCCGCGGCGCGGGCCGCCCGGCTCTCGGTGCACCTCGACGGCGCCCGGCTGTGGAACGCCGCGGTCGCGCTCGGGGTCCCGCCGGGCGCGCTGACCGTCGGCGCCGACACGGTCGCGGTGTGCCTGTCCAAGGGGCTCGGCGCGCCGGTCGGGTCGGTCGTCGCGGGGTCGGCGGAGTTCGTCGAGTACGCCCGGCGGCTGCGCAAGATGCTCGGCGGCGGCGTCCGGCAGGGCGGGGTGCTGGCCGCGGCCGGGCTCGTCGCGCTGGAGGACATCGACCGGCTCGCCGAGGACCACGACCTGGCGACGCGGCTCGCCGCCGGACTGCGCGAGCGCGGCTGGCGGGTCCGCGAGCCGCAGACCAACATCGTGCTGGTGGACGTGGCCGACGTGCGCGGCACGATCGCCGCGTTCGCCGAGGCCGGTGTCCGCGCCGGCGCCATCGCGGGCAAGCTGCGGCTGATGACCCACCGCGACGTCGGCGACAAGCACATCAAGGCGGCGCTGGACCGGATCGGCGAGGTCGGCCCGTCCAGCACCGGCTCCCCCGGCGGCCCTGCGCCGCTGCCCCGCACCGCCCTCGGCGGCTGAACCCCCGGTCCCACCCCGCGCCGCCCTCCGCCGGCGCTCCGGGTCGCCCTCCGTCCCCGGCACCGGAGCGCCCGGGCCGGGCGCTCCGGACGTCGCTCGTCGCCGCCGTCACAGTGTCGCGCCGGGTCAAGTCACTGTCGTCCGAGGTCAAGTCGGCCCGCACGATCGGGTCCACACTGGGCGACGGCCGGACGCCGGAGCAGGCGTCGGCCTAGGCTTCCGCCGCCGTCGCGCCCGTGCGTACGCACCGCCGGGCGCCGGTGGCTCCGACCCACGACCGGCGCCGGTGAGCTGCGCGGACCCGCGATCGCCGGGTGTCGTGCGGCCCGGGGCGCCCAGGACAGCAGGACCGTCATGACCAGCTCCGCCCCCTCGCCCGCTCCCGATACCGAGGCCACCGCCGTCCCCGAGGGCGCCCCTGCCCCCGAGGCCGCGCTCGTCGCCGAGGGCGTCGCCGTCGACGGCACCCACGGGGTGTTGCTCGCGTCGACCTCGCTGCGCACCGTCCCCGGCTCAGTGCTGCTGGTCGCGGGCACCCCCGGCTCCGGGCACACCGCGCTGGCGCTGGCGCTGGCCGGGCGGATGCGGCCCGACCACGGCACCGTCACCCTCGACGGCGACGACGACCCGCGCCGCCTGCGTCGCGCCGTCGCCGTCGTCGACACGCCCGGGGTCAGCGAGCCGGAGCCGGTGCTGCCGCTGCGGACCGTCGTCGGCGAGGAGCTGGCGATGGCCGGGCGCGGCACCACCCCGCGGGCGGTGACCGAGTGGCTGGGCGCGCGGGGCGCGCAGACCTGGGTGCGCTCGCGGTTCGAGGACGTGCCCGCGCCCGTGCGGATCGGGCTGATGACCGCGCTGGCCGCGTCCCGGCCCGGGGTGCGGGTGCTCGTGCTGACCGCGCCGGACCGGCACGGCGGCACCCCGGTGACCTGGTGGCAGGTCGCCTCCGAGCACGCCCGCGCCGGGTTCGCCGTCGTCGTGACCTGCACCGAGGGGTCGGCGGCGCTGCTGGGGGTGCCCGCGGTGCGGCTCGGCGGGGGCGACGCCGGCGCGCTGCCGGAGCCCCCCGGGCGGCACAGCAGGCCCGAGGACCCGACGGGGCCGCTGACCGTCGTCGCACCGCAGGGGGCCGACGACCTGCCCCAGGGCTGGACCCGGCGGCTGCTGCGCCGCCGCCCCGCCGGGACCGCGGACGCTCCGCCGCCCGACACCGGGGAGCCCCCGCGGGACGCGGGCACGGCGATCCTGCCCGGGCCCGACCTCACCCCCGGGACCACCGACGGCGACGAGAGCACGGAGCGGACCTCATGAGCGCGATCAGGATGGCGATCAGCGAGCTGCGGCGGATCACCGCCGGGCGGCTGCCGGTCCTGGCCGTGCTCGCGCTGCTGATGATCCCGATGCTCTACGCGGGCTTCTACCTCTACGCCAACGGCGACCCCTACTCCCGCCTGGACCAGGTGCCCGCCGCGCTCGTCGTCGACGACGCGGGCGGCACCGACGCCGAGGGTAAGGCGCAGAACGTCGGCCAGGACGTCGCGACGGAGCTGACCGACTCCGGCTCGTTCGACTTCCACCGGGTCTCGGCCGCCGAGGCCGACCGCGGTGTCCGCGACAACGTCTACACCTTCGCCGTGACGATCCCGCGCGACTTCACCGCGGCCCTGCAGTCCTCCGGCGAGTTCACCCCGCGCCAGGGGATCCTCGTGCTCACCACCAACGACGCCAACAACTACCTGGCCCGCACGATCGCCGACACCCTCACCACCCGGGTCCGCGAGTCGGTCGCCAAGGAGGTCGGGACGCAGGCCGCGGACCGGTTCCTCACCGGCTTCTCCACCATCCACACCAGGACCCAGGAGGCCGCGGACGGCGCCGGGAAGCTCGCCGACGGCGCGGCCACCGCCCACGACGGGGCCGCCCGGCTGGCGTCCGGCGCCGGTGAGCTGGCGACCGGGCAGCGGACGCTCCTCGACGGCGCCCAGCAGCTCGCCGGCGGCGCGGGCGAGCTCGCGACCGGGGCCGGGACCCTCGCCACCGGGGCGGGCACCGCCGCGTCCGGCGCGGACCGGCTGTCCGCGGGCGCCGGGGAGCTCGCGACCGGGCTGGGCACCCTGCGCCAGGCCACCGCCGACCTGCCCGCGCAGTCGCGGCGCCTCGCCGACGGCGCCCGCCAGGTCGCCGACGGCAACGCGCAGCTGGCCGCGGCCGGGGACCGGGTCGCGCAGGAGAGCGCCCGGCTGGCCGACCAGCTCGACGCCGCCGACGGCACCATCGCCGCGAACCTGCGCGAGCGCGGGTTCACCGACGAGCAGGTGCAGCAGGCCCTGGCCGCGCTGTCGACCGCGAAGCAGCCGCTGGTCGACGGCAACGCCCGCGTCCAGCAGGTGTCCGGGCAGCTCGACCGCCTCGGTTCCGGCGCGGGGCGGGTCGCCGACGGCGCCGAGCAGCTCGCCGCGTCGGCCCCGCAGCTCAGCAGCGGCATCGCGAGCGCCGCCGACGGCGCCGGGACCCTGCGCGACGGCGCGACCGAGCTGTCCGGCGGCGTCCGGAAGCTCTCCGACGGCGCCACGCAGCTGTCCACCGGCGCCACCGCGCTGCGGACCGGGGCGGACCGGCTCGTCGCCGGGGAGCGCACCGCGGTCGACGGGACCGACCGGCTCGCCGACGGGGCGCGCCGGCTCGACTCGGGCACCGGTGAGCTCGCCACCGGCGCGACGCGGCTGCACGACGGCCTGGCCTCGGGCCTGGACGACATCCCGAACCCGGCCCCGGGCGTCCGGGAGGCCACCGCCGCGAACATCGGCGACCCCGTCGCCACCCGCGACGTCGCCTACTCCCAGGCCGACACCTACGGCGCCGGGCTGGCCCCGTTCTTCATGGCACTTGCCACCTGGATCGGCGGCTACGTGCTGTTCCTGCTGGTCCAGCCCCTGTCCCGACGGGCGATCGCGGCCGGGCAGAGCCCGCTGCGGATCGCGCTGGGCGGCTGGATCCCGGCCGGCCTGCTGGGAGTCGTGCAGGTCACCGGCATGTACGCGGTGGTGTCGCTGCTGCTGGGGATCACCCCGGTGCACCCGTTCGCGACGCTGGCGCTGCTGTGGCTGACCTCGATGACGTTCACCGCGATCGTGCACGCCCTCAACGCCCTGCTCGGCGCGGTCGGGCAGTTCCTCGGGCTCGTCCTGATGGTGCTGCAGCTCGTCTCGGCGGGCGGAACGTTCCCGTGGCAGACCATCCCCGGGCCGCTCTACCCGGTGCACCACGTGATGCCGATGGGCTACGCCGTCGACGCACTGCGCCACCTGATGTACGGCGGTGAGCTGGCGGGTGTCGTCGGGACGGCGGTGCCGGTGCTGCTGGCCTGGTTCGCCGGGGCGCTGGCGCTGGCGACGTTCGCGGCATACCGCAAGCGGGTGTGGACGGCGACGGCGGTGAAGCCCGAGCTGGTGCTCTGAGGCCGGCTCAGACCCAGGCCCGCAGTCGCTCCAGCGCCTCGGTGATGCCCTCGGGCGTCCCGGCGCCGGAGAAGCGGATGTAGGCGCCGCCGTCGACCGGGTCGAAGTCCTGCCCCGGTGCGACGGCGATGCCGGTGTCGGCGAGCAGCCGGTAGGTCAGGGCCATCGAGTCCTCGCCCTCGCGCAGCAGGTGCGCGATGTCGGCGTAGACGTAGAACGCGCCGTCGGCGGGGGCGAGCCGGGTGATCCCGAGCCCGCGCAGGCCGTCGAGCAGCAGGTCCCGGTTACGGCCGTAGCGCACGACGTGGGAGTCGGCCTCGGCGTAGCTCGCCTCGTCGAACGCGGCGAGCGCCGCGTGCTGGGGCAGCGCGGGCGGGCAGACGGTGAAGTTGCCGGCCAGCCCCTCCACGGTGCGGCGCAGCCGCGGCGGGCACACCAGCCAGCCGAGGCGCCAGCCGGTCATCGAGAAGTACTTCGAGAACGAGTTGACCAGCACGGCCTCCCGCGAGGTCTCCCAGGCGCTGCTCGTCGCGGGGCTGCCCGGGAACGTGATGCCGTGGTAGATCTCGTCGCTGACGAGCTGGATGCCACGCTCCTCGCAGTACGACGCGAGCGCCGCCAGCTCGGCGGGGTCGAGGACGGTTCCGGTGGGGTTCGCCGGGCTGGCCACGATCAGGCCCTTCACCGGCTCGTCGAGCGCCTCCAGCATCTCCACGGTGGGCTGGAACCGGGTCGCCGGCCCGCACGGCAGCTCGACGACCTCGCAGCCCAGCGCGGCGAGGATGTTGCGGTAGCAGGGGTAGCCGGGGCGGGCCATGGCGACGCGGTCACCCGCGTCGAACGCGGCGAGGAAGGCCAGCAGGAACCCGCCGGAGGACCCGGTGGTGAGCACGACGTCGCCCGGGTCGACCTCCAGCTCCCGGGCGCGCCGGTAGTGCCCGGCGACGGCCTCGCGCAGCTCCGCGATGCCGGGGGCGACGGTGTAACCGAGCACCTCCGACTGCACCGCGGCGACGGCGGCCGCGCGCACGGGTTCCGGCGCCGGGGTCGACGGCTGCCCGGCCGAGAGGTTGATCAGGTCGCCGTGGGTGCGGGCCCGTTCGGCGGCGGCCGCCCAGACGTCCATGACGTGGAACGGGGCGACGGCGGCACGGGCGGCGACGGTCAGGCGGGTCACGCCGCCGAGCCTAGGCGGCGGCCCGGCACGGGACCGGACCGCGCGCCCGGGCGGGAGCCCACTCCCGGGCGCGCGGTCGGTCACGAACCGGGGCGGGCGCGGGGCCCGCCCGGTGTCACTCGGCCTCGAAGCCCAGGGCGTCGACGACGGCGCCGATCTGCGCGTCGGTGTCGGCGACGGTGTCGTCGAGGTACTCGGCGACCGGGGTCAGCTCGGCCGCCTGCGCGGTGCCGGTGAGCGCCAGGGCGGCGAGCGGCGCGGCGACGACGCCACCCACGAGGGCGAGGGCGCGACGACGACGGGCCTGCTGGGGAGCGTGGGCCATGGTGATCCTCCTGTGGTTCAGGGACACGGGCTGTGTCCCTGTGCCACAGGACGATTCCTCGACGAACCGGTGGAGATCAAACCCTGGTGTCCGGTTTTACCGGCTCTTCATGATCATCGAACAATGAGGTACGGAGGGCCAGGTCAGGCCATTCGGACTATGGGGGTTACGCCATACGGTGGTAACGCCCGCGCAACATCAGGCCTGCGCGACGGGCACGCTGACCTCTCCGCGCTCGGCCTTCAGCCCGATGTCGGTGCGGTGGTGCGAACCCGCGAGGCGGACCGGCTCCAGCCGGGCGTAGGCCTCGGCCCGGGCGGCGGCGAGGTCGGAGCCGGTGCCCACGACCGACAGGACGCGCCCGCCGGAGGAGACGACCGCGCCGTCGTCGCGGCGACGGGTACCGGCGTGCAGCACGCCCTCCCCGTCGGCGCCGCTGATGACGTCACCGAGCCGCGGGGTGGCCGGGTAGCCCTCCGCGGCGACGACGACCGTCACCGCCGACCCGTCGGCCCACTCGATCGCGGGCTGGTCGGCGAGGGCGCCGGTCGCGGTGGCGAGCAGCAGCTGCGACAGCGGGGTGCGCAGCAGTGCCAGCACGGCCTGGGTCTCCGGGTCCCCGAAGCGGCAGTTGAACTCGATGACCGCGGGGCCCTGCGAGGTCAGCGCGAGACCGGCGTAGAGCAGCCCGGTGAACGGGGTACCGCGGCGCACCATCTCCTCGGCGACCGGCGCGACGACCCGGGCGACCAACTCCTCGGCGAGGTCCTCGCCCGCCCAGGGCAGCGGGCAGTAGGCGCCCATGCCACCGGTGTTGGGGCCGGAGTCGTCGTCGCCGACGCGCTTGAAGTCCTGCGCGGGCAGCAGCGGCACCACGGTGGCGCCGTCGACGAGGCAGAACAGCGACGCCTCGGGCCCGTCGAGGAAGGACTCCAGCAGCGCCGGGTGGCCGGCGTCGAGCAGCCCGAGGGCGTGCGCGCGGGCCACCTCGATGTCGCCGGACACGACGACGCCCTTGCCCGCGGCCAGCCCGTCGTCCTTGACGACGTAGGGCGGGGTGAACACCGACAGCGCGGTGTCGAGGTGCGCCGGGTTGTCGACGACGACCGACGAGGCCGTCGGCACCCCGGCCGCGCTCATGACGGCCTTCGCGAACGCCTTGGACCCCTCGATCCGAGCCGCCTCGGCGCTCGGACCGAAGCAGGGGATGCCGGCCTCGCGCACCGCGTCGGCCGCACCGTTGACCAGCGGGCCCTCCGGCCCGACCACCACCAGGTCCGCCTGCCAGGTCCGCGCCACGTCGACGACGGCGCCGTTGTCGGTGACGTCGAGCCCGAGCTGCTCGGACACCGCGGCCGTCCCCGCGTTGCCCGGGGCGACAGCGAGCGCCGTCACCTCCGGGTCCTGCGCCAGAGCCACGGCGATGGCGTGCTCACGCGCACCGCTTCCCACGATCAGGATCCGCACGGTGGCCGAGCGTATCCGTGCACGTCGGACAACGGGGAACCGGTGTCCGCTCAGCCGTCGCAGCGTTGCAGGTGGGCCCCGATCAGCGCGGTGACGTGGGTGGGGTGCTCCTGCTGCGGGAAGTGCCCGGTGGCCGGGAGCGTGTGGTGGGTCAGCCCGCCGCCGGCGAACCGCTCGTCGCCGCGCATGGTGGTGTCGAGCACGCACGGGTCGTCGGCGCCGTGCACCTGCAGCACCGGCACCCCGACCGGCCGGGAGAGCTCGCGGGCGAACCGGCGGCCGTCGGGGCGCACCTGGGAACGCATCGACCAGCGGTAGTACTCGAGGCTGCAGTGGGCGACGGTGGAGATCCGCATCGCCTCCGCGTTGCGGGCGACGGCGTCGCCGAAGTCGGTGGTGGCGACCCACTCCGGACCCGCCCACGCCCGCATGATCCGCCCGACCCGGGCGCCGCCGTCGGCACGCAGCGAACGCTCCGGCAGCCGCGGCAGCTGGAACCCGGCCATGTAGCGGCTCGCGCGACCCTGCCCGAGCGGGTCGCGCAGCACCGCGTCACGCATCACGACCGGGTGCGGCGCCCCGAGCCCGGTGAGCGAGACGACCAGCCGCGGGTGCAGCGTCGCCACCGTCCAGCCGATCGCGGCACCCCAGTCGTGCCCGACGACGTGGGCACGCGGCTCCCCGAGCGCCCGGATCAGCCCGGCGCAGTCACCGGCGAGGGTCCACAGGTCGTAGCCGCGGGGGGTCTTGTCGGTGTCGCCGTAGCCGCGCAGGTCGGGTGCGACGACCCGGTAGCCGGCGTCGCCGAGGGCGAGGAGCTGGTGGCGCCAGGTCCACCAGAACTCCGGGAAGCCGTGCAGCAGCACGACCAGCGGGCCGGTCGGCGGGCCGTACTCGGCGAGGTGGATGCGGATGCCGTTGGCCGACACCGCACGGTGCGTCCACGGACCGGGCACCCGGACGACCGAGGGGTCGGGCGGGGTACCGGTCGCCGCGGACACGCCGGATCAGCCCGCGGCGGCGTGCCGCCCGGAGGTGCCGTCGGCGATCTCGCGGACGTTGTCGCGGTCACCGCGGTGACCGCGCTGGGCGAGCACCTGGGCGGAGTCCTTGAGCGAGTCGATGGTGCGCTCGGGCTTGCGGATCTTGCGGACCCGCAGGTAGCCGAGGAAGCCGAACAGGCCGGCGACGAGCAGCATGAACAGGAACGTGATCCCGAAGCCCGCGGCGCGGTTGAGCCACAGCGACAGGAACTCGGCCAGGGTGAAGAACAGGTAGAACAGGCTGAACAGCCCGACCACCGCCGCGATCACGAAGAAGACGCTGCCCTGCACGCCCTTCTTCACCTCGGCCGTGACCTCGGCCTTGGCGAGCTCCACCTCCGACCGGACCAGGGTGGAGAGGTGGGTGGTGACGTCCTTCGCGAGGGCACCGAGGGACGCGTCGCGCGGCCCCGGCTCGTTGGTGAGCGGGATCGAGGGCAGGACCGGCGGAACCTCCGCGTTGCCCGACTGGCTGTTGCTGGCCACCGTCTTCCCTCCTGCTGGTGCACTCGCCTACCCGGGGCGCTGGGGATCCCCCGGACGGCCGTCGTTCGGTGAGCCGCCATCGTGCCACGGGGCCCGGCGACCCGCTCGGCTGCGCCACGCCGGGGACACGGCCTCACTCGTCCGGGCGGCCGCGCAGTTTCTTGATCTGACCGCGCCGGTTCTTGGCGGCGAGCCTGCGACGCTGCGAACCGCGCGTCGGACGGGTCGGGCGACGGGTGCGCGGGCCCGCCGCGGTCGCCTCAGCGAGCAGGGTCGCGAGCCGCCCGCGGGCGGCCTCGCGGTTGCGGAGCTGGCTGCGGTGCTCGGAGGCGACGACGGTCAGCACGCCGTCGACGAGCCGGTTCGCCAGCCGTGACAGGGCGCGGTCGCGCAGGTCGTCGGGGACGCTCGGCGAGGCCGCGAGGTCGAAGGACAGCTCCACCCGCGAGTCGGTGGTGTTGACGCCCTGCCCACCGGGCCCCGAGGCACGGGAGAACCGCCAGTGCAGCTCGCGGGCGGGCACGACGAAGCCCCGCCGCACCTCGATCGGGTCGTCCACACCGACCAGTGTCGCCGATCGGCCCCGGGCCCCGTGCGGTGAGCACGGGACCCGGGGCCACCGGGACCGGAGGGTCAGTCCTCCTTGGACTCGCTCATGCCGGACGAGATCAGGTCCATCACCGACGAGTCGGCGAGGGTCGAGACGTCGCCGACGTCCCGGTTCTCGGCGACGTCGCGCAGCAGGCGGCGCATGATCTTGCCGGAGCGGGTCTTCGGCAGCTCCTCCACGACCAGGATCTGGCGCGGCTTGGCGATCGGGCCGATCTCCTTGGAGACGTGGTCGCGGAGCGCCTTGATGGCCTCCTCGCCCTTCGCCTCGTCCTTCGACGCGCTCCCGCGCAGGATCACGAACGCGACGATCCCCTGGCCGGTGGTCTCGTCCGAGGCGCCCACGACCGCGGCCTCGGCGACCGTCGGGTGGCTGACCAGCGCCGACTCCACCTCGGTGGTCGAGATGCGGTGCCCGGAGATGTTCATGACGTCGTCGACGCGGCCGAGCAGCCAGATGGCGCCGTCGTCGTCGTACTTGGCGCCGTCACCGGCGAAGTAGTAGCCCTGCTCGGCGAAGCGGGACCAGTAGGTGTCCTTGTAGCGCTCGGTGTCGCCCCAGATGCCGCGCAGCATCGACGGCCACGGCTTGTCGAGGACCAGGTAGCCGCCCTCGCCGTTGCCGACCGGGGTGCCGGTGTCGTCGACGACCGTGGCGGAGATGCCCGGCAGCGCACGCATGGCCGAGCCCGGCTTGGTCGCGGTGACGCCCGGGAGCGGCGCGATCATCTGCGAGCCGGTCTCGGTCTGCCACCAGGTGTCGACGATCGGGCAGTTCTCCTTGCCGATCTTCTCCCGGAACCACATCCAGGCCTCGGGGTTGATCGGCTCGCCGACCGTGCCGAGCACCTTCAGCGAGGACAGGTCGTACTTCGCGGGGATGTCCTCGCCCCACTTCATGAACGTGCGGATCAGCGTCGGGGCGGTGTAGTAGATCGAGACCTTGTACTTGTCGACGATCTCCCAGTGCCGGCCCTCGTGCGGGGTGTTCGGCGTGCCCTCGTACATCACCTGCGTGGCGCCGTTCGCGAGCGGCCCGTAGACGATGTAGGTGTGCCCGGTGACCCAGCCGATGTCGGCGGTGCACCAGTAGACGCTCTCGCCCGGCTTGTGGTCGAACACCACGTTGTGGGTGTAGGCGGACTGCGTGAGGTAGCCGCCGGAGGTGTGCAGGATGCCCTTCGGCTTCCCGGTGGTGCCCGAGGTGTAGAGGATGAACAGCGGGTGCTCGGAGTCGAAGGACTCCGGGGTGTGCTGGTCGGAGGCACCGTCGACGGCGTCGTGCCACCACACGTCGCGACCGTCGGTCCACGGCACGTCGCTCTCGGTCCGCTTGACGACGAGGACCTTCTCGATCGAGGTGCCCTCGACGGCCTCGTCGGTGTTCTCCTTCATCGGTGCCGGCTTGCCGCGGCGGTACTGGCCGTCGCTGGTGATCAGCACCTTGGCCTCGGCGTCCTCGATGCGCGCCTTGAGCGCGCCCGGGGAGAACCCGCCGAACACGACGCTGTGCAGCGCGCCCAGGCGGGCGCAGGCCAGCATCGAGAACACGGCCTCGGGGATCATCGGCAGCTGGATGGCGACCCGGTCGCCCTTGCCGACGCCCAGCTCGGTCAGCGCGTTGGCGGTCTTGGAGACCTCGCGCTGCAGGTCGGCGTAGGTGATCGTGCGGGAGTCGCCGGGCTCGCCCTCCCAGTGGATGGCGACGCGGTCGCCGTTGCCCTCCTCGACGTGCCGGTCGGCGCAGTTGTAGGCGACGTTGAGCTCGCCGCCGACGAACCACTTCGCGAAGGGGGGCTCCCAGTCGAGGACCCGGTCCCACTTCGTCGTCCAGTGCAGACGGTCCGCCTGCTCGGCCCAGAAGCCCTCGCGGTCGGCATCGGCGCGGTCGTACCACTCGGCGGTGGCGTTCGCCTGCGCGGCGAACGCCTCCGGCGGAGGGAACGACCGGCTCTCGGTGGAGAGTGCGCTGAGCGCAGAGCTCTTCTCGGACTCGGCCATGTCCTCGTGTCCTCCTCGACGCGGCGGGTCACTTCGGGCCGGTGTGGCGGCCTCGGTCGCACTCGGTGTGCGCACACGTGTGCTGTACGACGCTAGTGAAACGTCGTGGCCCGTGCACCGTCTGTCGGGACAGGTAGGGACAGGACACGACGGCTGCACCTGACCGTCCGCGCAGGTCGGGGGCCGCTCCCCGGTGCGTCACGGGGATTCGCGGGACCCCCGGCGGTGGACGGACGGACGTCCGGCGGTCGGTGGATCACCACGACCGGTCGCCGAGCGGTCCGCACCGCAGGGGTACTACCCGACGGTAACCCACGGGTTGGGACGATGACGCCCATGGCCCGCCCCGCAGCAGCCGATCCGCTCGCCCCGCTCGCCGCCCTCCCCGGCGTCCCCGAGGCGGTCTCCCGCGCCCGCGACGCGGCCACCGAGGTGCACAACCAGCCGGTCAACCGGCGCGGCTGGCCCGCGACGGCGGCCGAGGCCGCCCTGCGCGCGGCCCGCTCCTCCGCCGCGGTCGACGGTGCCCCGCTGCGGCCGGTCACCGCCGACCACGTCTCGGACCCGGTCCTCGCCGGCGCCGTCCGGATCGCCGACGAGCGCGCGAAGCTCCTCGACACCTGGGGGCGCGCACCGCTGCAGGGGCTCGCCCGGCTGCACGTGCTGGCCGCGGGCGACCTCGTGCCCGCCGCCGAGCACGAGCAGGTGCTGGGCAGGCCGCGCCCGGCGACGTCGGGACGGCTCGCGGCGCTGGCCGACCTGATCGGCGGGGGCACCTCCGTGCCGGCACCGGTGCTGGTCGCCGTCGTGCACGGCGAGCTGCTGACCCTGGCCCCGTTCGGCACCGCCGACGGCGTCGTGGCCCGGGCCGCGGCCCGGCTGACCGCGATGTCGACCGGGCTGGACCCGCGCGGTCTGTCGGTGCCCGAGGTGGGGTTCCTGCGCCGCACCGCGGAGTACCGGGAGGCCGCGGCGGCGTTCGCGTCCGGGACGCCCGACGGTCTGGCCCGCTGGATCGTCCACACCTGCGCGGAGTGGGAGGCGGGCGGCCGGGAGGGCCTGTCGATCGCCGCCGCGCAGTCCGGCTGAGCCCCGCACTCGGCACGGGCCTCGCGCGCCCTCGGTCGAGCCGCTGCACCCCGGTCGAGGCGCTGCCCCCGGTCGGGCTCCCGCACTCCAGCCGGGCTCGAACACGACAGAGCCGGGTGGCGCCCCGAGGGGCGCCACCCGGCCCGACGTGGGAACCGGCGTCCTGGCGTGCACTACGTGTCGTGTTGTGCGGCCTCGGCGCCCGGCGTCCCGGTTCGCAGGCCCACGACGACATGCCTCCCGCGGCGTGCTCGGCGTGGACGTGATCCGGTTCCCACGTACGGAGCCCGGTCAGGGGAGACGCCTCTTCTCCTCCGAGACGCCCCTGGCCCGGCCGGGGTCCGTGCCTCCTTCGTAGACCCGGAACGTGATGCGGGCAACCCTCGCACCGGGATGCACCGGTTCAGCAGCACAGGGTGACCGTCGACGGCCGCCGGGTGGGTGCACGACGACGCCCGGTCGGCGGTCGCGCGCGGCATCCGGGCCGCTTTCCGGCCCGACACCGTCGGCGCCGGGTCGCCCACCGCTACTCGCACTGCTACCCGCACCGCCACCGCGCTGCCCGCATGGCCACCCCGCTCCCCGCACCGGCACCGCGCTGCCCGCACGGCCACCCCGCCACCCGCACCGGTACGGCCGGCCGGCTCGCACCGGCACGGCCGGCCACGCCGCACCGGCCGGATTCCGCCACCGAGCCGCACGGCTCCGTCGATCAGTGCATCAGCGCTGTCCGACGGCGGTCGGGCAGCAGTCGTGCACTGATCGACGGTCGCTCCTCGGGGCGCTCCGCACCGTCCCGCGCCTCGCCCCCCCGGCAGTCCGCTCACCGCGTGTCGATCAGTACACGAGCGTGCTCGCAGGCTGCCCGGACAGCATCGGCGTACTGATCGACGGTCGCGACGCGGTCGGGTCCGCGGTGGTCGCGGCGGGGACGGGCGGGGGGGCGCCGGACGAGCCGGGCAGCGCGCCGCTCGGCTCGTCCGGCGACGCCCTGCCCACAGGCCGGCCGTCGCGTCAGCGGCCACCGCGGGCGGACCGGGCGACGGCCGCCCCCGCCACCAGCGCCGCGAGCACCCCGCCGACCGCCGCCGCACCGAGCAGCGCCGGGTTCCGCCACGGCCCGCCCGCACCGGCCCCACCGGTGTCCTCGCCGGTCCCCTCGGTCGCCCGCCCGGCGTGGACACCACCGCGGGCCCCGGCCGCGAACCGGTCGGACAGCCGGTCGCGCAACCGGAACAGCCGGTCCCGGCGGGAGGCGGCGCGCACGAACGCGAGCACCGGCCACCCCCGCTCACGGGCGATCACCCGTAGCTCCCGGTCCGGGTTCACGACGGACGGCTGCCCGACCGCCTCCAGCAGCGGCAGGTCGGTGATCGAGTCGGTGTAGGCGGCGCACCGCGCGAGGTCGAGTCCCAGCTCCTCGGCGATCTCCCGGGCAGCGACGGCCTTGCCCTCCCCGTAGCAGTAGAACGCGATCTCCCCGACGTAGCGGCCGTCCTCGATGTGCATCCGGGTCGCCCGGAAGCGCGTGATCCCGACCAGCTCGGCGATCGGCTCGACGACCTCCAGCCCCGACGCCGACAGCAGCACGATCTCCGCCCCCTGCGCACGGTGGTGCTCGATCAGCCGGACCGCCTCGGGGTAGACGAGCGGGCCCACGATCTCCTGCAACGTCTCGGCGACGATCGCACGGACCCGCGCCACCTCCCAGCCCTGACAGATCAGCACCATCCGCCGGCGCAGGGTGTCCATCGTGGACGCGTCCGCCCCGGCGAGCACGAGCAGCAGCTGAGCCCACGCCCCGCGCAGGACGGTCGCGCGGTCGATCAGACCGGCGCGGGCGAACGGACGCGCGAACGCCAGCGCACTCGACCCGGCGATGATCGTGTTGTCGAGGTCGAGGAACACCGCCCGGGGGCCGGAGGTCCGGTCCGGTGCGACGGGGGCTGTGGAGAACTCGGGCACGACGTCCAGCCTGCCCGAACCGGGACGCGCCTCGTCCCCGGTCCCCGACTCTTCCACACCCCGCCGACCGTCGGCCCCACGACGGGCGCCGCCCGTCCCCGCACCGCCCGGCCGGGGGTATGAGCACGCCGATGACCGGCAGCGGAGGGTGATCGAACGTACGCGACCGGTCGCCCGGACGCGCCCACCGGTCAGTGGCGCAGTTCACCCCGCCGGGGTCGAGAGCGACATCGCCGCCGGTACCGGTCGGCGCAGGCCACGGCCGGAGTATGGGCGCGACCGGCATGTTCCGGCTACAGTTGACCGAGCTCGGACGTGGTCCGAGCGGGTTCAGCTCGACCCCCCGGGGCTGAACCGCCCGACGGCCCCCGCCAATCCCCCCTGGCGGGGGTCGTCCTACGTCCGGGGTCGGACGACACGGTCGTGTCGGTCGCCCGCCTCCCGGCGCTCCGGTTCTGCTCCTCCGTGGCGCGCCCGCGAGGGCCCTCCCCCGTGCTCCATCCTCCCGCACGACACCGACGGAACCGGTGAGTTGTCCACAGGTCGGGCCGTTTCCACCACGTTGTCCACAGGCCCGCGATCGGGTCCGGCGGAGCCCTCCCGGGACCGCACGCTCGACACCGGGGCCCGCACCGGCGGGCCGGTGTGGAGGACGACGCGATGGACCGGCGCTGCCTGATCGTGGCCGACGATCCCGAGCTGCTCGACGCGCTGCTGCGGCTCGCCGCGGCAGCCGACATGGACGCCCAGCGCGCGGTCGACGCGGCCGACGCCCGCCGTGCCTGGGCCCGCGCACCGGTCGTGCTGCTCGACCGGGCCGGGGCCCGGCGCTGCGATGAGGCCGGTTTCCCACGCCGCGACGGCGTCGTGATCACCGTCCCCGGCGAGCCCGCCGCGGAGGACTGGCGGATCGCGGTCACCCTCGGCGCGGACCGGGTCGTGCAGCTCCCCCAGGGCGAGGCCGGGCTGGCCGGGATCCTCGCCGACGCCCGGGAGCGCGCGGCGGGCGACGGGCGGGCCGGCCGGGTGCTGGCCGTGGTCGGCGGCAGCGGTGGGGCGGGCGCCTCGGTGCTCGCCACCGCCGTCGCGCTGACCTCCGCGCGGGCCGGGGAGTCCGCGCTGCTGGTCGACTGCGACCCGCTCGGCGGCGGCCTCGACCTGATGGTCAGTCTGGAGCAGGAGGCCGGGCTGCGCTGGCCGGAGCTGTCGGTCGGCGACGGCCGGGTGCGCGCCGCGTCGCTGCACGCCGCGCTGCCGCGGGCCGGGTCCGGGCGCACCGCGTTGTCGGTGCTGTCCTGCGCGCGCTCCCCGCACGGCCCCGAGCCGGCCGCGGTCACCGCGGTCCTCGACGCCGGGCGTCGCGCGGGCGGCACCGTCGTGTGCGACCTGCCCCGCTACCCCACCGACGCCGCACTCACCGCTCTCGGCACCGCCGACCTGACCGTCCTGGTGGTCCCCGCCGGGCTGCGGTCCTGCGCCGCGGCCGCCCGGGTCGCCGACGTGCTCGCCGAACACGCCCGGGCCGTGGAGCTGGTCGTGCGCGGGCCGTCCCCCGGCGGCATCACCCCCGACGAGGTCGTCGCCTCCCTCGGGCTGGCGCTGCTCACGACCATGCGCCCGGAGCGCGACCTCGCCGGTGCCCTCGAACGGGGGCGGACCCCCGGCTCCGGGCGGGGCCCACTCGCCACCGCGGCCCGGGCCGTGCACGAGCGCCTCTCCGGCTCGGCCGGCCCCCGGCGGGTGGCGTCGTGAACCCGCTGGTCGACCGGGTGCGGGCCCGGCTGGCCGACGCCGGCGGCGAGACCGGGCCGGCCGCCGTCGCCGCGGCGGTGCGGGCCGAGTCCGGTGGGGTCGCATCCGATCTGGACGTCCTCGCCGCGCTCCGCACCCTGCGCCAGGAGTTCACCGGAGCGGGCCCGCTCGACGCGCTGCTGCGCGACCCGGCGACCACCGACGTGCTGGTCACCGCGCCCGACGCCGTCTGGGTCGACCGCGGCGACGGGCTGCGCCGCACCGGCATCACCTTCACCGACGAGGCCGCGGTCCGGCGGCTCGCCCAGCGCCTGGCGCTCGCCGCGGGCCGCAGGCTCGACGACGCGAGTCCCTGCGTCGACGGCAGACTCCCCGACGCCGGGGTCCGGCTGCATGCCGTCCTCCCACCGGTGGCGGCCGCCGGGACCGCGATCTCGCTGCGGGTGCTGCGCCCCGCCGGACACGACCTGGCCGCCCTCCGGCGGACCGGCACCCTCGACGCGACCGGCGAGGCCCTGCTGCGCGCGATCGTCGCCGCCCGGCTGGCCGTGCTCGTGGCCGGTGGGACGGGCAGTGGCAAGACCACGCTGCTCAACGCGCTGCTGGGCGCGGTCGACCCAGGCGAGCGGCTCATCACCGTCGAGGACGCCGAGGAGCTCTCCCCGCGCCATCCACACGTCGTGCGGCTGGTCGCCCGGCCGCCGAACATCGAGGGCTCGGGTGGCGTGCCGCTGCGCGAGCTGGTGCGTCAGGCGTTGCGGATGCGTCCGGACCGGCTGGTCGTCGGCGAGGTCCGCGGCGCCGAGGTGTGCGACCTGCTGGCCGCGATGAACACCGGTCACGACGGCGGCGGCTGCACCGTGCACGCCAACTCGGTCCGCGAGATCCCGGCCCGGATGCGCGCGCTCGCCGGGCTCGGCGGCATGTCCCCCGCCGCGCTCGACGGGCAGCTGACCGCGGCCGTCCAGGTCGTACTGCACATGCGACGCCGCCCCGGCGCCGGCCGGACGCTCGACGAGATCGGCGTGCTGGGCCGCTCCGACGACGGCACCCCCCGCGTCACCGCCGCCTGGAGCCGCGGCAGCGGGGCCGGACCGGGCCGCGACGAGCTCGCCACGCTGCTGCGCGACCGCGGGGTCGGTGTGCCGTGCTGAGCACACTGCCCGGGACAGCGCAGGGCGTGGCGGTCCCCACCCTGCTCGCGCTGGCGGTGCTGACGCTGCCTGCGGCCCCGGGCCGATCCCGGTGGCGGGCCCTGACCGGCACCGCGGCCGGCCTCCCGACGGCCCGGCTGCTCGCCCCGCCGTTGCCCCTGCTCGCCGCGCCGCTGGGGTGGCTGCTCCTGGGCCCCGCCGGTGCGGTGTGCGCGGCGGGGGTGGCCTGGGGTGCGCGGCGCCGGGTCGCCGCGCGCCGCGCCGCGGAACGGGCCGCGTCGACGGCGGCCGAGCTCGCCGACGCGCTCGCCCGGATCACCGACGAGCTGCGCACCGGCGCGCACCCCGCGGCCGCACTGGCCGGGTACGTGCACGACGGGCCGCTCGCCCGCGTGCTGCTCGAGCCGGCGGCCGTCGCCGCGCGGATCGGTGAACCGGTACCGGAGGCACTGCGCCGGACGGCGCGGGGGCCCGCCCGGCGCGACGTCGAACGGGTCGCAGCGGCCTGGGAGCTCGCCGACACCCACGGCGCCCCGCTCGCCGACCTGCTCACCGGGCTGCTCGACGACATCCGCTGGCGGATCGCGCACGGCGCCCGGGTGCGGGCCCAGCTGGCCGGACCCCGGGCGACGGCGTCGGTGCTGACCGGGTTGCCGTTGGCCGGGATCGGTCTCGGGCAGCTCATGGGTATCGCGCCGCTGACCGTGCTGCGCACCGGCCTGCACGGGCCGGCGCTGCTGCTGACGGGGGCCGTCCTCACGGTCGCCGGGGCGGCGTGGGCCGACCGGATCCTGCGTGCGGCGGTGCCGACGTGACCGCGGCCGCGCTCGGGCTCGCCGCGCTCGCCCTGGCCGTCGGCGGCGGGCGTCCCGGGCCGGGACGGCTGCGCGGGCTGCGTGCCGTCGTCGGCACGGCTGCGGCCGCGGCGCCGCCCCGCACGGCGGTCCTCGCACTGCTGGTCCCCGCCGGGGCCGCACTCGGCGGAGCCCTCGGCGGGGCGGGTGGCGCGGTCGTCGGCGCGGCGACGGGCGGCGGGCTGCTGTGGCTCGCCCGGCGGGCGGCCCGCGGGCCGGCCGCGCCGGTGGACTCCGCGGACCTGGCCGCCGCCTGGGACCTCCTGGCGACGTGTCTGGCCGCCGGTCTCGCCGTCGCGGACGCCGTCGGAGCCGCGGCCCGGCGGCTCGACGGCCCGGCCGGTGAGGCGCTGCGCCGGGTCGCGGGCCTGCTCGCCCTGGGCGCCGACCCCGACGACGCCTGGGCCGCCGCCGCCCCGGTCCCCGAGCTCGCCGGGTTCGCCCGCGCGGCGGGCCGGTCGGCCCGTACCGGTGCCGTCCTCGGACGCTCCGCCGCGGCGGAGGCGGCCCGGCTGCGCGCCGGTCTGGCGGACCTCGCCGAGGAGCGGGCGCAGCGCGCCGCGGTCCGCATCACCGCCCCGCTGGGGCTCTGCTTCCTGCCCGCCTTCCTGGTCCTCGGCATCGTGCCGGTCGTGATCGGGCTGGCCGGGGAGGCGTTCGCGCGGTGGTGACCACCGCCGCGCGGCGACCGGGTCCGCACCCCGCGGGCCCCCGACGAAGGAGACACCGATGACCCCCACCCGTTCCCAGCTGCACCGCCGGCTGCACGCACTCGCCTCCGACGACGACGGCATGTCCACCGTCGAGTACGCCGTCGGCACCGTCGCGGCTGCGGCGTTCGCCGCGCTCCTCTACGCGATCGTCAGCGGCGGCGACGTCCTCGCCGCCCTCACCGGGATCGTGCAACGTGCGCTGTCCACGACGCTCTGACCCCCACCGCACCGGCCGCGGCGGTCGCCGCACCGTCGCCCGGGGTGCAGCCGTCGGCGCCACGAACGGCCTGGCGAGTTCCCCGGCGGAGGACGACGGTGCGGTCACCGTCGAGGCGGCGCTGGCGCTCGGCACCCTGGTCGCGGTCACCGCGGCGGCGGTCGGAGCCGTCGCCGCGGTGGCGGCCGGGGTCCGCTGCACCGACGCCGCCCGCGAGCTGGCCCGCCAGGCCGCACGTGGCGACACCGAACGGGGCCGGGCCGTGGCCGCGCAGCTGGCCCCGGCCGGGGCCGAACCGGAGCTGCGTCTCGACGGCGATCTCGTCGTCGTGACGGTGCGGGTCCGGCCGGTCGGGCTGCTGCCGGTCACGATCAGCGGCACCGCGAGCGCCGCGGTCGAACCCGGCGTCGCGACCGGCGTGGCCCGGTCCGGGGCCCAGGCGGACCGGCCCGGCGTCACAGCCGGGTCGGCCCCGCCCGGCGGCGCGTCATGAGCCGCCCGGCCCCTCCGCGCCGGGGCGACGACGCGGGCGTCGCCTCGGTGTGGGCCGCGACGGCGGCGGCGGTGCTGCTGCTCGTCGGCATCGTCGGCGTCGACCTGGCCGCCGCCACCCGCTCCCGGCACGTCGCCTCCGCCGCCGCGGACCTGTCCGCGCTCGCGGCCGCCGGCCGGTCGGTGGACGGCACGGCCGCTGCCTGCGCCCGTGCCGCCGACCTGGCCGACCGCAACGGCGCCGAGCTCCTGACCTGCCGCCTCGACGGCTGGGACGCCATGGTCGAGACCCGGGTCGCCTGGTCGGGGCTGCTCCCGCTGCGCGGTCCCGCGCGGGCGAGGGCACGTGCAGGCCCGGCTCCCGTGGACACCGGCCCGCCCCCGGCGAGCGGGACCGTGGACGGTTCCGGCCCCACCGCGGAGCCGTCGTGAACTCCCCCGGACGTGATCACGATCTCGGTGAGCGGTCCACGCCCCCGGATGAACGGACGGCGAACCCCGGAGCACACCGTCATCACGAGTGCTTACGACGAACGTCCCAGCGCGACCGCGTTTCGTCGTGGGGGCCTGACCGATCACCGACGTCGCGCGGCCCGCATCTGGTCACCGTCGCGACACTCGGGCCTACTGGGAGTCGCAGGGACGGGCAGGGTCCGGTCCGCTCCCGCCACGAAGACCACGCTCCCCAGACAGCGACGACGTCGGAGCGCCCCTGGCGCCCCCGTCCGATGTCGTCGCACGTGGTTGCCACCGGCCCGCCCCCGCCCCCGACGGGCGGGCCGGTGGTACCCCGTCCGGTTCCGCGATCATCGCGAACCGGTCGGGGCACCGCCTTCCAGCGCGTCGAGGACCAGGTCCAGCACCTGCACCGCCCCCGTCTTGTCCAGCGGGTTGTTGCCGTTGCCGCACTTCGGGGACTGCACGCAGGACGGGCAGCCCGTGCGGCACTCACAGTCCCGGACCGCGGCGCGGGTCGCCGCCAGCCACCGCCCCAGCACCTCGTGGCCGCGTTCGGCCAGGCCCGCGCCGCCCGGGTGCCCGTCGTGCACGAACACCGTCGGGAGCCCGGTGTCGGGGTGCAGCGCGGTGGACAGGCCGCCGATGTCCCAGCGGTCGCAGATCGCGAACAGCGGGAGCAGACCGATCGCGGCGTGCTCGGCGGCGTGCAGTGCGCCGGGGAGGCGTGCCTCGTCGATGGCGGCGTCGGCGAGCGCGTCGGGGTCGATCGTGTACCAGACCGAGCGGGTGTCCAGGCTCTGCGGCGGCAGGTCCAGCGCCGTCTGGTCGAGCACCGTCCCGTCCGGGGTGCGTCGCCGGTAGGCGACGACCTGGCTGGTCACCGTGGTCGCGCCGAAGCAGACCTGCACCGGTCCGTACCGGCGGTGCTCCATCACCTCGAGCACGGTGACGTCGGAGACCGACTGGGCCTCGGTGCGCCAGTCCGGGTCCTCGGCGTGGACGAGCGCGACGCCGTCGTCGAGGTCGAGCTCGTCGACGACGAAACTGTCGCCGCGGTGCAGGTACACCGCACCGGAGTGGATCGTGCCCGGGGCCGAGCCGCCGTCGACGGTGCCGAGCATCCGCCCGGTCGCCGCCTCCACCACGGCGACCTGCCCGAGCCCGGAGCCCCGGATGTCGACGTGCGCGGCGGGGGCGTCGCCGGTGTCGGGCCAGAACCAGCCGTGCGGTCGTCGGCGCAGCACGCCCTCGTCGACCAGGGCGTCGAGGACCTCCACCGCGGGGGCTCCCCCGAAGATCTCCTCGACGTCGACCGTGGTCAGTGGCATCTCCGCGGCCGCGCACGCCAGCTGCGGCGCGAGCACGTACGGGTTGACCGGATTGAGCACGCAGCTCTCCACGGGCGCCCCGATCAGCGAGCGCGGGTGGTGCACGAGGTAGGTGTCGAGCGGGTCGTCGCGGGCGACGAGCACGACGAGCGCCTCGTCGGCGGCCCGTCCGGCGCGCCCGGCCTGCTGCCAGAACGACGCGCGGGTGCCCGGGAAACCGGCCTGCACCACGGCGTCGAGCCCAGAGATGTCGACGCCGAGCTCGAGCGCGTTGGTGGTCGCGACCCCGAGCAGCTCGCCCGACATCAGGTCGGCCTCCAGCGCGCGGCGTTCCTCGGGCAGGTAGCCGCCGCGGTAGGCGGCCACCCGCGCGGCCAGCTCCGGAGCGATCTCGGCGACCTGGCGCTTCGCACCGAGCGCGGTGAGCTCGGCGGCCCGCCGGGACCGGACGAACGCCAGGGTGCGGGCGTCGGTCAGGACGAGGTCGGCGAGCATCCGGGCGACCTCGGCCCCGGCCGAGCGGCGGACCGGCGCCCCGTTCTCCCCGGTGATCTCGGCGAGCAGCGGCGGCTCCCAGAACGCGACGGTGCGCCCGGCGTGCGGGGACCCGTCCTCGGTGACGGCGACGACGCCGCGTCCGGTCAGCCGGGACGCGAACTCCTCCGGGCGGGCCACCGTCGCCGACGCGAGCACGATCACGGGACGCGCGCCGTAGCGCGCGGCGAGGCGCAGCAGCCGGCGCAGCAGCAGCGCCACGTGCGAGCCGAACACCCCCCGGTAGGTGTGGCACTCGTCGACCACGACGTAGCGCAGCCGGCGGAGGAAGGTCGTCCAGCGTCCGTGCCGGGGAAGGATCGACCGGTGCAGCATGTCCGGGTTGGAGAACACCCACCGGCAGTGCCTGCGGACCCAGTCACGCTGGTCCATGGGGGTGTCGCCGTCGAACGCGGCGGGCCGGACCCCGTCCGGGGCGAGCCCGTCGAGGGACCGCAGCTGGTCGGCCGCGAGTGCCTTGGTCGGGGCGAGGTACAGCGCCGTGGCCCGCGGGTCCTCGGCCAGCCCGGCGAGCACCGGCAGCTGGTAGACCAGCGACTTCCCCGACGCCGTCCCCGTCGCGACGACGACGTCGGCGCCGGAGTGCACCAGCTCCGCACCCTGCGCCTGGTGCGACCACGGGCGGGTCACGCCGCGGGCCGCCCAGGCCGTGCGCAGCGGCTCGGGCGTCCAGCCCGGCCAGTCGACCGGGTTCCCGGCCCGCGCCGGGATCCGCACGACGTGCCGCAGCGGGTCGTCGACGGCGCCGACCCCGTCGTCGACGGAGCCGCGGGATTCGTGAGAACGGTCGGAACCGAGGAGACCGTCAGGACCGTCGAAGCCGTCCTGCGCGGCGAACGTCCCGGCACCCGGCCCCGGCCCCGGCCCCGGCGCGTCCGTGTCGGCGGCACCGGACGCCCACGTGGTGTCGGCACGGGCCGGGTCGAGCCCCGAGCCCGCCAGCACGCGACGCAGCAGCTCCACCCCGCGCTGCGACCCGTCCGGGCCCTGCGTGCTCTCCGCCGTCGCTCCCACGACCGACCACGATGGCACAGATGTTCGAACGCTCCGCCGTCGCTCCCGGTGGCCGACCCGAACCGCCGGCCCGCAGCCGGTCGGATCGCGGAAGTCGTTGCACCGCAGTTGATCTGCAGGTTCCCCGATTGCGTCGCAACATCGTGTGGGATTGATCACTTTTGCCAGTTCGTTACGTCTTGTGATCCCAATCGCACTGAGGGATGCACCACACTCCTAGACTGCACCAGCCCGGTCACCGGTGGACGCCGCCCGGGCCCAGTCGACGCCGACGAGGCCGTCGCCGCCCGGACGGGTCGAGCCACACCGGCCCGTCCCGGCCGCCGGGGACCTCGCCGGCCGGATCCTTTCCACCGGGAGGACACGGATGTCCCAGCCCACCTACCTCGCCCAGGGCCTCGAGCTCGGCGGCGGGGACCTCGCCATCGTCGGCGTGGTCGCGGTGGTCGCCCTCGTCGCCCTGGTCGTCGGCGGTCTCCTGTTGCGGGAGGTGCTCTCCTACGGCGAGGGCACCCCGAACATGCAGGAGATCGGCCGCGCGGTCCAGGAAGGCGCCACGGCGTACCTCAACCGTCAGTTCCGCACGCTCGCGATCTTCGCCGCGATCGTGTTCGTCCTGCTCTTCGCGCTCCCCGCCGAGGACCTCGGCGAACGCATCGGCCGGTCGATCTTCTTCGTCGTCGGCGCGGTCTTCTCCGCGATCATCGGCTACCTGGGCATGTGGCTCGCGACGCGCGCGAACATCCGGGTCGCAGCCGCCTCGCGCGAGACGGGCGGCCGGGAGAAGGCGACCCGCATCGCGTTCCGCACCGGCGGCGTCGTCGGCATGTTCACCGTCGGCCTCGGCCTCTTCGGGGCCGCGATCGTCGTGCTCGTCTACGCCGGCCAGGCGCCCCGCGTCCTGGAGGGCTTCGGCTTCGGCGCGGCACTGCTCGCGATGTTCATGCGGGTCGGCGGCGGCATCTTCACCAAGGCCGCCGACGTCGGCGCCGACCTGGTCGGCAAGGTCGAGCAGGGCATCCCCGAGGACGACCCGCGCAACGCGGCCACCATCGCCGACAACGTGGGCGACAACGTCGGCGACTGCGCCGGCATGGCCGCCGACCTGTTCGAGTCCTACGCGGTGACCCTGGTCGCCGCGCTGATCCTCGGCACCGCGGCGTTCGGTCTGCAGGGACTGCTGTTCCCGCTGATCGTCCCCGCGATCGGCGTGATCACCGCGATCCTCGGCGTCTACCTGACCAAGGCCCGCGCCGGGGAGAACACCCTGCGCGCGATCAACCGCAGCTTCTACCTCTCGGCGCTGTTCGCCGGGGTGCTGTCGATCGTCGCCGCCTACGTCTACCTCCCGGGCACCTTCGGCGAGCTGCTGAACCCGACCGACACCAGCGTCGTCGGCCTCGCCGGCGACCCGCGCCTGATCGCCTCGGTCGCGGTCGTCATCGGCATCGTGCTGGCCGCGGTCATCCTCAAGCTGACCGGCTACTACACCGGCACCGAGGACCGTCCGGTCAAGGACGTCGGCGAGTCCTCGCTGACCGGCGCGGCCACCGTGATCCTGTCCGGCATCTCGATCGGCTTCGAGTCCGCCGTCTACACCGCCCTCGTCATCTCCGCGGCCGTCTACGGCGCGTTCCTGCTGTCCGGCTCGATCGTCGTGTCGCTGTTCGCGGTCGCGCTGGCCGGTACCGGCCTGCTGACCACGGTCGGCGTCATCGTCGCGATGGACACCTTCGGCCCGGTCTCGGACAACGCCCAGGGCATCGCGGAGATGTCCGGTGACGTCGAGGGCGAGGGCGTCGACATCCTCACCGAGCTCGACGCGGTCGGGAACACCACCAAGGCGATCACCAAGGGCATCGCGATCGCGACCGCGGTGCTCGCCGCGACGGCGCTGTTCGGCTCCTACCGCGACGCGATCAGCCAGGCCCTGGCCGGGGTGAACATCGCCGCGCAGGACGCCGGGACGGCCTTCGCCTACGAGGTGTTCAGCCCGAACACCCTGGTCGGTGTGATCATCGGCGCCTCGGTGGTCTTCATGTTCTCCGGTCTCGCGGTCAACGCGGTGACCCGCGCCGCGGGCGCGGTGGTCTACGAGGTGCGCCGCCAGTTCCGCGAGCACCCCGGGATCATGGACCGCACCGAGCGCCCGGAGTACGGCCGCGTCGTCGACATCTGCACCCGGGACTCGCTGCGCGAGCTGGCCACCCCCGGTCTGCTCGCCATCTTCGCCCCGATCGCGGTCGGGTTCGGTCTCGGTGTCGGCCCGCTGGCCGGCTACCTGGCCGGTGCCATCGCGACCGGTGTCCTGATGGCGATCTTCCTGGCCAACTCGGGCGGCGCCTGGGACAACGCCAAGAAGCTCGTCGAGGACGGCAACCACGGCGGCAAGGGTTCCGACGCCCACGAGGCGACGATCATCGGCGACACCGTCGGCGACCCGTTCAAGGACACCGCGGGCCCCGCGATCAACCCGCTGATCAAGGTCATGAACCTGGTCTCGGTGCTGATCGCCCCGGCGGTCGTGGTGCTGTCCACCCCCGACGCCAACCCGGTGATCCGGATCGTCATCGCGATCGTCGCCGTGGTGATCATCGCGGCCGCGGTGGTGGTCTCGAAGCGTCGCACCTCGGCGATCACCGACACCCCGGCCGAGAGCTCGGTCGGCTGACCGACACCTCGCAGGACCACGGCGGCCGCTCGTCCCATCGGGACGGGCGGTCGTCCTGCGTCGCGGGACGATTCGGATACTCTCCGCCGGACGGCAGTGATCACCCCGACGGAGGAGCGATGCGGACATCGCGAGGTCTCGCCGGACTCCTCGTCGCCCCGGCCGTCCTGCTGGCGGGCTGCGGCCCCTCCGGGCCGACCGTCGAGCAGTGGACCGAGTCGATGTGCGCGGCCGTGCTGCCCTTCGTCCGCACCGCCGTCGACACCCCCGGCGAGACCCCGGACCCCGCGCAGCGGCTGGGGGCCCTCTCGGACTACCTGACCCGCACCACCCAGGCCGCCGACGGCGCGCTGGGCGACCTGGACCGGCTCGGCCCGGCCCCCGTCGACGACGGCGAGGCCCTCTCCGCACGGCTCCAGGGCGGGCTGGGCGAGATCCGCTCGGCGTTCTCCGGGGCGCGCTCGCGGGTCGACGCCATCGACCCGGCCGACCCGGCCGCGGTGCAGCGCGACCTGCCCGCCGCGCTGGAGCCGCTCGCCCGCCTCGGCGGCACCACCGGACCCCTCGACGAGGTCACCGGCAACCCGGCGATCGCCTCGGCGTTCCGGGCCTCGACAACCTGCACAGATCTCACCCGGTCGGCGGAGCAGGCCTGCGCCACACCACCGCCCGGCGCACCCGCCGCTGCTCCGAACGGGCCAACCGGGGAGGGTGGAAGCAGCTGACCGGCGACGGCGTCCTACCGTCGACCACTGTCCGTGCCCCGGGCCCCGACGGGCCCCGACCCTGGAGCCCGACGATGGCCACCCCCCGCCCGGCGCGAAGCGCCCGGGTCCTGCTCCCCACCCTGCTCGCCGCGCTCCTGGCCGGCGGCTGCGCGTCGAGCGTGGCCGGCACCCCCGCGGCGGACCCGGCTCCGCGGCCGACCGCGGGCGTCGGCGCCGACCCGGTCGCCTGGGGCGACAAGGTCTGCGGCGCGACCCTGGCCTACTACCAGCCGCTCAACACCCCGCCGAACTACGACGGCGCCGACCTCGCCGGCATCAAGACGCGGCTGTCGGAGTACCTCGGCAAGGTCGCGGCCGGCATCGACACCGGCAAGAAGCAGCTGACCGCGGCCGGCGAGTCCCCGGTGAGCGGCGGCGACGCGTGGGCGACCGCGGTGCGCGACATGCTCGACCGGTCCGGCACGACGATCGCCCAGGCCAAGAAGGACGTCGACGCGATCGACCCGAACGACGTCCAGGGCTTCAAGGGCAAGCTCGACGGCGCCCAGCAGAAGCTGCGGACGATCTCCGGTGCCCAGGGCCTGGACAAGATCGGCCCCACCCCGCGGCTGGACAAGGCGTTCGCGACCGCGCCGAAGTGCGTCGCCCTCAAGAAGATCAACGGTCCCGCCTGACCCGCCGCGTCACCCGTCCGGCGCTCCCTGCTGGGCAAGCTCGAACATGCGTTCTATGCTTCGCGGGTGCCGCAGATGTCGCTGTTCTCCGCGGAGGCCCGGCCGGCCGGGCTGACCGACCTGGCCGGGCTGCTCTGCGGGCCCGGGCGGATCGAGCGGTTCGGCGCCGGTGACACGGCCCGGTTCGACGTCCCGCTGCCGATCCAGGGGCGCGAGACGGCGCTGGCCGCGCTGGCGGCGGCCCGCGGCGTCACCCTCGCCCCCGGCGCGTCCGGGATGCGCAGCGCGTTCCGGCGCGACCTGGTCCCGCTGGCCCGCGCCTGGTGCACGCCGGACGGTCGCAAGCGGATCCCGCCGGACTTCCAGCTCGACGGCGCCACACTCCGGCTGTGGGCGCTCTCCGCGGGCACCCCCGACCTGCGGGGCGGGCACCTGCTGCTGCTCGACCCGCAGGCCCCGTGGACGCACGGCCCGCTGATCGCCGCCGCCACCCGGGCCGGCCTTCCCCCGGCACGGCTCGCCCCGGGGGAACACGGCGCGCCCGGCCCGGCGTTGCGTCTGCACGGAGCGCGCCGACTGGCCCGACTGGTGGAACTGGTGGGCCCCGCGCCGCGGATGACGAGCCCGACCGAGTGGCCCCGGCACCACGGCCGACCGGCCGCCTGACCTGCCGAACCACGGCCGGGTCTACGCTGGCGACTCGCCCGCTCCCAGTGGCACGAGCCACGACACGGGGCGACGACGGTGTGAGATCGTGCGATCGTCGACCCCGGAGAAGACGCTCAGCGCAACCGTCCCGGCACGCTCCGGGACCGCACGGTGTAACAGTGCGGGGTCGGGAAACGGCTACGACGTCGCAGGGACCGCGACGCAGCCGAGGAGATGAGGTAGGACCACGTGGCAGCAGCGACAACGGGAACGACGGGTTCGGCACGCACGTCGGGGGGCAGCACGCGCAAGCCGACCTCGACGGCGAACGCATCCGGCCGCCCGACGCGCCGCCTGGTGATCGTCGAGTCCCCCAGCAAGGCGAAGAAGATCCAGCCCTACCTGGGCAACGACTACGTCGTCGAGTCCTCGGTCGGTCACATCCGTGACCTGCCGCGCGGCGCGGCGGACGTCCCGGCCAAGTACAAGGGCGAGTCCTGGGCGCGGCTCGGCGTCGACGTCGACAACCAGTTCAGCCCGCTCTACATCGTCACGCCGGAGAAGCGCAGCACCGTCTCGGAGCTGCGCGAGGCGCTGAAGACCGTCGACGAGCTCCTGCTCGCGACGGACCCCGACCGTGAGGGCGAGGCCATCGCCTGGCACCTGCTGGAGACCCTCCAGCCGAAGGTCCCGGTCCGGCGGATGGTCTTCCACGAGATCACCGAGTCGGCGATCCGCGCGGCCGCCGAGAACACCCGCGAGCTCGACCAGCACCTCGTCGACGCGCAGGAGACCCGCCGCATCCTGGACCGCCTCTACGGCTACGAGGTCTCCCCCGTGCTGTGGAAGAAGGTCATGCCGAAGCTGTCGGCGGGCCGCGTCCAGTCGGTCGCGACCCGGCTGATCGTGCAGCGCGAGCGGGACCGCATCGCGTTCCGCTCCGCGGAGTACTGGGACATCGCCGCGACCCTCGACGCCGGGGAGAAGGCCACCCCGCGCTCGTTCGGTGCGCGGCTGCTGCAGGTCGACGACAAGCGCGTCGCCACCGGCCGCGACTTCGACTCGCTCGGGCAGCTGAAGAAGGGCTCCGCGGAGGTCGTCACCCTGAACGAGGCCGAGGCGCGCCGCCTCGCCGAGGGGCTGCAGGACCGTCCGATGGAGGTCGCGTCGGTCGACTCCAAGCCCTACACGCGCAAGCCGTACCCGCCGTTCATGACCTCGACGCTGCAGCAGGAGGCGGGCCGCAAGCTGCGGTTCTCCTCCGAGCGCACGATGCGCAGCGCGCAGCGTCTGTACGAGAACGGCTACATCACCTACATGCGTACGGACTCGACGACGCTGTCGGCGACGGCCATCGAGGCGGCCCGCTCGCAGGCCCGTGAGCTGTACGGCGACGCCTACGTCGCGGACTCGCCGCGCCAGTACACGCGCAAGGTGAAGAACGCCCAGGAGGCCCACGAGGCCATCCGTCCCGCCGGCGAGACCTTCCGGACCCCGGGTGCCATCGCCCGCGAGGTCGACGGCGACGACTTCCGCCTGTACGAGATGATCTGGCAGCGGACCATCGCCTCGCAGATGAACGACGCCCGCGGGACCACCGTGAGCGTCCGGATCGCGGGCACCGCGGGGGCCGGCGAGAAGGTCGTGTTCGCCTCCTCCGGCCGCACGATCACCTTCCCCGGCTTCCTCAAGGCCTACGTCGAGACCCTCGACGACGAGGCCTCGGGCCAGCAGGCCGACGACGCCGAGTCCCGGCTGCCCGAGCTGACCGAGGGCCAGCCGCTGACCGCCACCGAGCTGGTGCCCGACGGGCACTCCACCAGCCCGCCGTCGCGATTCACCGAGCCCGCGCTGGTCAAGGCGATGGAGGAGATGGGGATCGGCCGGCCGTCGACGTACGCGTCGACGATCAAGACGATCCTCGACCGCGGCTACGTCTGGAAGAAGGGCTCCGCACTCGTCCCGTCGTGGGTGGCGTTCGCCGTCGTCGGGCTGATGGAGCAGCACTTCGGCCAGCTCGTCGACTACGACTTCACGGCCGCGATGGAGGACGACCTCGACTCCATCGCCTCCGGTGACGACTCCCGCGTGCACTGGCTGTCCGGGTTCTACTTCGGCACCGACGGCGCGAGCAGCGGCTCGGAGATTGCCCGGGCCGGTGGGCTGAAGAAGCTCGTCGGGTCGAACCTCGAGGAGATCGACGCCCGCACGGTGAACTCGATCCCGATGTTCGCCGACGCGGCGGGCAACGACGTCGTCGTCCGGGTGGGGCGCTACGGCCCGTACCTGGAGCGGATCGTCGACGGCGAGTCCCAGCGCGCGAACCTGCCCGACGACCTGGCCCCGGACGAGCTGTCCGAGGAGATCGCCGAGAAGCTGTTCTCGGTGCCGCAGGAGGGCCGCAAGCTGGGCACCGACCCGGTCACCGGCCACGAGATCGTGGCGAAGGAGGGCCGCTTCGGCCCCTACGTCACCGAGCTGCTGCCCGAGCCCGAGGTGCCCGAGGGCGCCAAGAAGAAGCCGGCCAAGCCGAAGCCGCGCACCGGCTCGCTGTTCAAGTCGATGTCGGTCGACACCATCACCCTCGAGGACGCGCTGCGGCTGCTGTCGCTGCCGCGGATCGTCGGCACGGACCCGGACTCCGGTGACGAGATCACCGCGCAGAACGGCCGCTACGGCCCGTACCTGAAGAAGGGCACGGACTCGCGGTCGCTCTCCGGCGAGGAGCAGCTCTTCACGGTCACCCTGGAGGAGGCCCTGGAGATCTACAAGCAGCCCAAGCAGCGGGGCCGCGCCGCCGCGGCGCCGCCGCTGCGCGAGCTGGGCGAGGACGCCTCGACGAAGAAGAAGATGGTGATCAAGGACGGCCGGTTCGGCCCCTACGTCACCGACGGCGAGACCAACGCCAGCCTGCGCAAGGGCGACTCGGTCGAGGAGATCACCGACGAGCGGGCCTCCGAGCTGCTCGCGGAGCGGCGGGCGAAGGCCCCGGCGAAGAAGACGACGACCCGCAAGCCTGCGGCGTCGAAGAGCACGGCGTCGAAGAGCACGGCGGCCAAGGGCACCGCGGCCAAGACCGGGACCCGCACCGCCGCGGCGAAGAAGACGACGACCCCCAGCACCGCGACCAAGACCACGCCGACGAAATCGACCGGGACCCGGACGCGCAAGACCCCGACGACCTGAGACCGGTGACGACGACGGGCCCCGCTCCGGATGAACCGGTGCGGGGCCCGTCGTGTCGGCGGGGCCGGTCAGCCCGCGGCGAGGGCCTTCTTCACGGCGGCGGCGACGCGGCCGCCCTCGGCGCGGCCCGCCGCGGCGGCGTTCGCCTTCTTCATGACCTGGCCCATCTGCCTCATGCCGGGCTTCTCCCCGGTCTCGGACTCCACCTCGGCGACGGCGGCGGTCGCCAGGGCGGCCACCTCGTCGTCGTCGAGCTGGGTCGGCAGGTACCGGGCGAGGACCTCGCCCTCGGCGCGCTCACGGTCGGCGGACTCGGGGCGGCCGCCGTCGGCGAAGGCCTGGGCGGACTCGGCGCGCCGCTTGGTCTCCTTGGTGATGACCGCGCGGACCTCGTCGTCGGAGAGCTCCCGGGCGGTGTCACCGGCGACCTCGGCGTTGCCGATCGAGGTCAGGACGGATCGCAGGGTCGTCCGGACCAGCTCGTCCCTGGCCTTCATCGCGGTGGTCAGGTCGGCCCGCAGCTGCTCCTTGAGGGTGCTCACGGGTCGCCACGATAGTCCCGCGACGTAGGCTGGATCGCGTGAGTATCGCCGGGACCCTCGCCCGTACCGCCGCCGGCGCCGCCCTGCTCGGAGCGTCGGGCATCGGGTACGCGGCGGGGATCGAGCGGCGGCACTGGACGCTGCGCCGGGTCGAGCTGCCCGTCCTCGACGAGGGTGCGCGGCCGCTGCGGATCCTGCACCTGTCGGACTTCCACCTGACGCCGGGCCAGCGCAGCAAGATCCGGTGGATCGCTGCGCTGGACGAGCTCGACCCGCACCTGGTGATCGACACCGGGGACAACCTGGCGCACCCCGACGCCGTCCCGGGCGTGCTGACCGCGCTGGGGAGGCTGCTGGAGCGGCCGGGCGCGTTCGTGTTCGGCAGCAACGACTACTACGGCCCCACCCCGAAGAACCCGGCCCGCTACCTGCGCCGCGGGGACACGAGGCGGGTGCACGGGGCGGACCTGCCCTGGACCGACCTGCGCGCCGCGTTCCGCGAGCACGGCTGGGTCGACGCCACCCACGCCCGGCACGTGCTCGAGGTCGACGGCCGGACGGTCCGGATCGCGGGCGTCGACGACCCGCATCTGAACCTGGACCGCTACCCGCGCATCGCCGGCCACGACGCCGACGCCGACCTGCGCATCGGGCTGACCCACTCCCCCGAGCCGCGGGTGCTCGACGGCTTCGCCGCCGACGGCTACGACCTCGTCCTCGCCGGGCACACCCACGGTGGCCAGCTGCGGCTCCCCGGCTACGGCGCGCTCGTCACCAACTGCGGGATCGACCGGTCCCGGGCCCGCGGGGCGAGCCGCTGGGGCAGCCGGATGCGGCTGCACGTGTCGGCCGGGCTGGGCACCTCTCCGTACGCGCCGGTGCGCTTCGCGTGCCCGCCGGAGGCCTCGCTGCTGACCCTCGTCCCCCGCACGACCGGCCCCGATGCGCGGACGGGAACCCCCGCGCAGGCCTCGGAGGGCATCGGGTAGAGTTCTCCACGGCTCACGGGGAGACCCGGGTGTCCATCGGGGTGTGGCGCAGCTTGGTAGCGCGCTTCGTTCGGGACGAAGAGGTCGCAGGTTCAAATCCTGTCACCCCGACAACACGAAGGCCCAGGTCCGGCGGACCTGGGCCTTCGTCGTGTCCTGGTCGGAACTACGCCCCGACGAGCCCCGCGAGCCCGTCCAGGGTCCGCGCGAGGCCGAACTCCCACGCCCGGTCCGCGTCCCAGGCGCTCCCCTGGGCCGCGCCCACCGCGGAGCCGACCCGCACCGCCAGCGGGAAGACCTCCGGGTCCAGCACGCGCCCGAGCAGCGGCGCGTTGACCGCCCACCACTGCTCGTCGGTCTGGGACGACAGCAGGGCGGCGTCACGCGCCTCCTGCTCCGCGAGGGCGTGCTGCCGGACGAAGGCCAGCAGGTGCGACAGCGCGCTGTCCCGGTCCAGGTCCGACAGCCCCAGGCCGTCGAAGGCGTGCAGCTCGTACTCGTACTTCGCCATCTGGCCGGGCCCGAGGGACGGCCGGTGCGTGGAGACGGTCGCCGCCCACCGGTGCGCCCGGTGGAACGCGCGGTTGCCGTCGGCGAGCGAGGTGATGCGGTCACGCCACGGCCGGCCGGTGAGGTCGGGCATCGGCATCCCGCGGTAGGCCGCGTCGAGCATCAGGTCCAGCAGCTCGGCCTTGCCCGGCACGTAGGTGTAGGTCGTCATCGTGGAGACACCGAGCGCATCGGCGACCTTGCGCATGCTGAGGGCGGGCAGACCGTCCCGGTCGGCCAGGGCGACGGCCACCTCCACGACCCGGTCCAGCGAGAGCGACTGCCGCGGTCCGCGACGCGGGACGGCCGCGGGATCGCGCCAGAGGAGGGCGAGTGTGCGGTCCGGGTCGCCGGCGTTCGTTCGCGTGGGAGCCACGGGACGATTCTCCTCCACCCCTTCACGTACGCTGTACAATGTACGCTGTACAGAATCGAGGAGTCCCATGCACATCACCGCCTCCGCTGTCTCGCTGAACGTCGAGGACGTCGCCGCGTCACGTTCCTTCCTGACCGAGCACTTCGGGTTCGAGGTCGCCATGGCGGCGGACGGGTTCGCCTCGCTCACCCGCGACGACGTCGGCATGAACGTGATCTACCTGCGGCGCGGCCTGGCGACGCTCCCGGACGACCAGCGCGACGTCCACGCGGCCGGCCAGATCCTCGCGTTCACCGTCGACGACCTGGAGGGCGAGCTGTCGCGCCTCGTCGCCGAGGGTGTCGCGATCACCATGCCGCTGACCACCGAGGAGTGGGGCGAACGGGCCTTCCAGGTTCGCGACCCCAACGGTGTCGTCGTCCAGCTCGTCGACTGGAACGGGGCGACCTCCTCCCGGTAGCGGACGGCCTCCGGGTGCACGATGGACCCGTGATCGGTGACCGCTGGGGCGTGAGCGACGCCGAGACCGCCCGCCCCTACCCGTGCGACGAGTTGGTCCCGGCCCCCACGCTGCAGGCGTGGCGGGGCGTCTCCGTCGCCGCGCCGGCCGCCGCCGTCTGGCCGTGGGTCGCCCAGATCCGGCTCGCCCCGTACTCCTACGACTGGGTCGACAACCTCGGACGCCGATCCCCGCAGGAGCTCGTGGGACTTCCGGAACCGCAGGTCGGGGACACCTTCACCGCGACCGGCGGACGGCGGATCGGCCGGATCCTCTCGGTCGACCCCGGGGTGCAGCTCACCGGCAGCGTCCTGGGCGCCGTCATGTCCTACGTCCTCGCGCCGCAGGGGGCGGACACGACCCGCCTGCTGCTCAAGGTCGTCATGGGCGGCACCCGCGCGCTCGCGCCGCTGGTGTCGGTCGGCGACCTCGTGATGGCCCGGCGGCAGCTGCTGAACCTGGGACGGCTCGCCGAGGACCACAGCCGGCCACCGGGTCGTTGACGACACACCGGGCACGGTGGGGTGCGACGACGGGGTGTGATGCGCGATCCTGACGGGATGAGTGAGAACCCGGTAGCGCTCGATCTCGACGACGCGGGACTGGCCGGTGGCCTCCCCCGCCCGGCGCACCAGCTCGACGGGATCCAGGACGTACCGTTCCGCCCGGTCCAGTTCCGCGACAACGACCTCCCGACCGCACTGGAGCGCGCCGCGCAGTGGCTGCGGGAGACCCAGTCCTGGCTGGGTGAGCCGGTCGACGTGATCGCCATCCACCTCGACTACAACGAGGCGTCCGAGGCGGCGTACTACGAGCTCAAGCTGATGTGCAACGAGGAGGACCTCGCCGGGGCACCCATCGCGGTGCGCCAGCGGGCCGCCGCCGACGCCTGACCACACCCCGACGGGTCGTCGCCCCGGCACCGACCGTGCCGGGGCGGCGCCCGTCCAGTGATCAGAGTCACGCCGAGCATGACGATCAGCAGGTCGTGACCCCGCGGAACGGCCGCGGGAGCGTCTCGGGGCGGACGGCTGTTTGGCCGACACCGGGCCCTGCGGTAGCGTCCTCCTCGGTCACCGTAGTTCTGAGTTTCGTGTCTCAAGCGCGCTCGCAGAATGATGATGCGGGCGGATCCGCTGTCTTTGGTGTAGCTGAAGCTGGCTGCCGTCTGGGAATTCCTCTGACCCGGGCAGCCGCACGACGTGGTTGTTCCGTCCGAAAGCTGCATGACAAGGAGTCACCATGACCAACGGAACCGTGAAGTGGTTCAACGCCGAGAAGGGCTTCGGCTTCATCGCCCCCGAGGACGGCGGCGCCGACGTGTTCGTCCACTACTCGGCCATCGAGGGCTCGGGCTTCAAGGAGCTCCAGGAGAACCAGGCCGTGTCCTACGAGGTCACCCAGGGCGCCAAGGGCCCGCAGGCCTCCTCGGTGTCCCCCCGCTGACACCCCCGCCCGGCCGTGCGGCCGGGCACTGTTCCTCCGTCCGATGGCGGCATCCCCACGCGGGATGCCGCCATCGGCGTCTCCGGGCCGCTAGCGTGGCGGAGTGCCGCTGTCCGCCCGCCAGACCGCGCTGTTGGCGGACCGGTTACCCGGACACGAGGTCGTCGCCGACCACGGCTGGGGTCTGGTCGGGACCACCGTGCTGCAGATCCGCCACGCCGGTGCCGACCTCATCGTGAAGGCCGGCGACGACGCCGACACCCACATCGCCCGTGAGCTGCGCGCCCACCGCGAGTGGCTGGCCCCGCTCGTCGCCCGCGGCCGCGCGCCGGAGCTGCGCCACGCCGACGCCGACGCGAAGCTCCTGGTCACCCGCTACCTGCCCGGGGCCCTGGTGCAGGACACCCCCGCCGAGCACGAGGCGTCGACCTACCGCGGCGCCGGCGAGCTGCTGGCGCTGCTGCACGACCGGCCCGCCGTCGTCGACGAGGGGTACGGCGCCCGGCTGCGCGACACCGTCCTGACCAGGCTCGGGCGTCCGCACCGCATCGCCCCCGGGCTCCTCGCGCGGCTCCGGGCGGAGGTGGCCGGCTGGCCGACACCGGCGGCCCGGCTCGTCCCCACCCACGGCGACTGGCACCCGCGCAACTGGCTGGTGCACGACGGGGTCGTCGCCGTGATCGACCTGGGCCGGGCGGCACTGCGCCCGGCGTCCACCGACCTGGTGCGTCTCGCGGCCCGCCAGTTCCGGTGGGACCCGGCGCTGGAGACGGCCCACCACGACGGCTACGGCGGCGACCCGCGCGAGCCCGGCCCGTGGCGCCGGGAATGGGTCGCCGAGGCCGTCGGCACCGTGACCTGGGCCCTCCAGGTCGGCGACGAGCCGTTCGAGGCCCACGGACACCGGATGCTCGCCGAGGCGTTCCCCGACTAGCCTGCGCCGGTGCCCCTCGTCGTCGGTCCGGCCACCTCGTTCGACGACCTCGCGACCCTGCTGGGTCCGAAGCGCGACCCCGACGCGTCGGTCTGCTGGTGTCTCTCGCACCGCCTGCCCGCGGCGACGCACCGCGCCCTGACCGGCCGGGCCCGGGGCGAGTACGTGCGGGAGCTGACGACCCGCGCGGTCGCACCCGGCGTCGTCGCCCACGACGACGGCGAGCCGGTCGGCTGGGCCGCCGTCGCGCCACGCTCCGAGCTGCCGTTCGCCCGCTCCCGCACCATCCCGCACGTCGACGACCTCCCGGTCTGGTCGGTGTGGTGCTTCCGGGTCCGCGCCGGGCACCGGGGCCGTGGCGTCGCGCGTGCCCTGCTCGCCGGAGCCGTCGCGTACGCCCGGGAGCAGGGGGCGCCGGCCGTCGAGGGCTACCCGGTGGACAACCGGGGCGCCCGGGTCGACCTGACGATGGCCTACGTCGGCACCCGCGCGTTGTTCGAGGCGGGCGGGTTCACGTTCGCCGCGGCGACCACCGGGGTGTCCGGCGGGTTCCCGCGGGTGGTCATGCGCCGCGCGCTGACCGGCTGACCCGGCACCGCCCCGGGATCGCGCAGATCCGTGACGGCGGACCGCTTCCGTTCCCGGCAGGCTCGCCCACGTCCTGACGAGCCTCCGGTCGCCGCGGGGTCGCACCGAGACGGAGGAGCGATGATCGTGGTCATCGTCGTGGTCGGCATCTTCTTCCTGCTCATGGGCGGGTACGCGCTGGCCGCGCCGGCCGCGCTGGTCCGGCCGTTCGGGCTGGTGGCCGACGGCCCGGAGAGCAGGTCGGAGGTGCGCGCCGTCTACGGCGGGTTCGGCCTGGCGATCGCGGCCGTGCTCGGACTGGCCCTGGCCGTCCCCGGGCTCCGCATCGGCGTGGTGCTGACCGTCGCCTTCGCGCTCGGCGGGATGGCCGTCGGGCGCGTGCTGTCCCGGATGGTCGACCGGCCCACCGCGTTCTACCCGATCTGGTTCTACGGCCTGGTCGAGGCGGTCGCGGCCGGTGCGCTGGTCGTCGTCGCCGCGACCTGACCGGGCACGACCCGGATGTCGAGCCCCGACCGGAAGAGCCGTCCGGGCGGCAGGCCGAACATCCGGCGGAACGCCAGCCCGAGGTGCGACGGCGTCGCGAAACCGGCGTCGGCCGCGGCCCGGGTGAGGTCCCCGCCGTCGCGCACGACGCCCGCGACGATCTGCATCCGCGCCCACCTGCGGTAGGCCCGCAGGCCTGCCCCCGTCTGCCGGGTGAACAGGCGCGCGAAGTGGCCAGGCGACAGCCCGGCCGCCGCCGCGAGGTCACCGGTCGGCAGGTCCGGGCCGCCGGGCCGGTGCAGGGCCTCGATCGCCCGCGCGATGCGGGCGTCGGGCTCGGCGCGGGCGTCCGGCGCCGTACCGCTGTCGACCAGGATCCGCCGCAGCCCCGGCCCGTCGCCGTCGACCGCGCAGGCGACGAGGTCGGGCTCGGCCGGGTGCCCGGTCACGATCCCGGCGGGCCCGCGACCGGGCTCGAGGAACACGAAGGCCGCCCGGTGCGCGCCGCCGGTGATGCGGTGGCGCAGTCCGGCCGGGACCAGCAGGGTCCGCGCCGTGCGGTCCGGCGCGCCGTCGACGCGCACGGTCAGGTCGTCGTCGACACCGACCGCGAGGCACGCCACCGCACCCCGGTGTGCGTCGAGTCCGAGCATCGGCCCCAGGTGGACGGCCCAGCAGGGCCCCACCCACAGCCGTGCCGGGCCCGCCGCCACGGTCACCGGACGCCCGCCCGCCGGCGTCGCCACCCGAATCCGGCGGCCGCCGCGAGCAGCCCGGCGAGCGCCAGACCGTGCTCGAACCACGCCCCCCAGCGGGTCGCGAACGTCAGGTCGGTGCGCAGCGGCACCTGTTCGACCAGGGTGTCCGCGGTGTACAGCCCGGTCTCGGCGACGACGGAGCCGTCGGGCCGGATCACCGCACTCGCCCCGGACAGCGCCGCGACGACCGCAGCCCGCCCGTGCTCGACGGCCCGCAGCCGCGACATCGCGAGGTGCTGCCAGGTCATCTCGCCCCGCCCGTACCAGGCGTTGTTCGTCGGGATGACCAGCAGCGAACCGCCGTCGGCGACGCCGTCGCGCAGCACGTGGTCGTAGGCGGTCTCGTAGCAGATCGCCGTCGCCATCCGGGTGCCCGCGACGGGCAGCACCGCGGGCGCCGTACCGGGGGTGAAGTCGGCCAGCGCGACGAACGGGGTCAGGTACTGCGTGACCGCCCGCAGCGGGATGCGCTCGCCGAACGGCACGAGCTCCTGCTTGGCGTAGCGCTCCCCCACCCCGGTCCCCGGGTTCCAGACGGCCACCGCGTTCTCGGTGTCGGTCGCGCCCGCCCTGTAGTTGGTGCCGACCAGGAACGGCACGCCGAGCGCGTCGACGACCCGGTCGACCGCCGGGTCGACGCCGTCGGTCGACAGCGAGCTCTCCGGCCACACGACGAGGTCGGGCCGACCGACCGCGCCGGACCGGACGCGGTCGATCAGCACGGAGGTCTCGGCGAGGCTGTTCGCGCGCAGGGTCCGACCGGCGTCGAACAGGCCGAGCCCGATGTCGGGGGCGTTGCCCTGCACGACCGCGACGGTGCGGGTGCCGTCCTGCGCGTCGACGGGCGGGGTCGGCACCGCGAGCAGCACGAGCACGACCGCCACGACCGGGACGAGGCCGACGACCCGGCGGGGACGCTGCAGGAACGCCGCCACGCAGAACCCGGCCGCGACCACCGCGACCGACACCAGCGGGGCCCCACCGATCGCGGCGAGCGGTAGGAACGGCCCCTCGACCTGCCCGAACGCGACCCGGCCCCAGGGGAAGCCGTTGAGCGGGAACCGGCTCTGCAGCCACTCCTGCGCGGCGAAGGCGAGCGCACCCCACACCGGCGCGGCGGGCAGCCGGGCGGCGAGGGCGACGAGCGCACCGCCGAGCGCCGGGAACCCCGCCATCACCAGCGACAGCCCCACCCACGGGAACGGGCCGTAGTCGCGGCCGAGGAAGTCCTGGATCCACATCAGGTGCGTCAGGTAGAAGGCGAACCCGAACACCGCACCGAGCAGCGCGGCGCGGCGCACCCGGACCCCGGACAGGGCCCACCAGAGCAGCGCGAACGCCACGATCGCGGTCCACCACACGGTGCGCGGCGGGAACGCCAGGTGCAGCAGCACCCCGCCGACGACGACCGCTGCGATCCGCAGCGCGAGTGCCTTCACCACACGGTCAGCATGATCCGGCCGCGGCGCGGGCCCGCGCGCGGGTCCCGGCGGTCACCGCCCCCACCACCGCGACGACGAGCAGCCCGCCCGCGTAGGCGGCGACGAGCTGCATCGGCCGCCCGGAGAAGTCCCCCGCGAGCGGCGGCACCAGCACCGCGAACAGCGCCACGACGCCCGTCAGCGCCGCCCGTGGCCGCCGCGGGAGCGGCACGCAGGCCAGCGGGGTCAGGGCCCACAGCAGGTACCACGGGTGCAGCACCGGCCCGAGCACGACGACGGCGCCGAGCAGCAGGCCGAGCGCCGTCGTCGCACCGGTCCGGCCGCGGGCCTGCGCGACGAGCACCCCGGCGGCGAGGAGCGCGGCGAGCACCGTCCCGGCGGTCCGCGTCGCCGTCAGTGCCGTGGCCGGGTCGGCGCCGAGCACGCCCGCGACCGCCGCGGCCCAGTTGGTGGGCGCCATCCAGCTGAACAGCTGCCCGGGCGCGGAGACCGCGCCGAGCCAGCTCCCCCCGCCGGCGTCGACGGCCGACACCGCTACCGCGACCGCCGCGGCCACCCCCGCGACCAGTACAACCGCCCCCCACCCGCGGGTACGGCCGGGCGCGGACCGGGCCGCGGCGACCGCCAGGACCACGAGCCCGACCGCTGCGGGGGCCTTCACCAACGCCCCCAGCACGACGAGCACGGCGCCCGCGGCGAGCGCCGCCCACGGCCCGCGCAGACCGACGGCGAGACCCACGAGCAGCAGCGCGAGCATCGGGCCGTCGTTGTGCATCCCGCCGACGACGTGCCAGAGCACCAGCGGGTTCGCGACCCCCCACGCCAGCGCCGTCCCCGGTGGGATCCCGTGGGCACGGGCCAGGCGCAGCACCGCCCACCCGATCCCCACCACCGCGACGACGGCGAGCAGCCGGTATGCCGCCACCCCGGCGACCACCCCGTCCCCGGCGACGGCGGCGACCGCCTTCTGCCACAGGTCGGTCACCGGCCCGTACGGCGACGGCGTCTCCCTCCAGTAGCCGTCGACCCGCGCGAGGACCGGCGACCCGGCGGGCAGCCCGGCCGCCGGACCGGTCCGGTGCGGGTCGGCGCCGCCGAGCGCGACCATCCCCTGGGCGAGGTAGCTGTACACGTCGCGGGAGAACAGCGGCGGTGCGACGAGCAGTGGCGTGGCCCAGGCGAGCAGCGCCCGCACCGCCTGCACCGGGAGCACCGGAGCGCGCACCAGCAGCACCCAGGCCACGACGACCAGCCCCGTCCCGGCCACCGCGGCGCCGAGCGCCACCGTCGACCCGGGGCGGAGCACCACCGCCCAGGCGCCGCCGGTCAGCAGCACCGCCCCGGCTGCGCCGAGCGCGGTCGGTGCCGCGACCGGGCGGCGTCGCTCCCCCACGGCCGGGGTCAGGCGGTCGGGGCCGCCGGGCCGTCGGAGGCCTGGAGTGCGCCGGCGGGGAGCCGGTCGGCGCCCCAGCTGCGTTCGATGTAGCCGACGATCGTGGCGATGTCCTCCGCGGGCACGCGCTCGGGCTCCCCGTGCTCCAGCGGGTCGCCGTGGAAGATGTAGAGCCGCGACGCGAACTGATCGAACGGCAGCGACGCCTCGCCGAAGCGTTCCCCGTTGCCCGCCGTCGAGACGACGACGCCGTCGCCCCAGTCCTGCCCGCTGTCGTTGTTCGGGTTGTAGAAGTACACCCGCATCACGTCGTTCGGGTCCGGCGCGACCCGCAGGATGGCGATGGCGTGCCAGCCGACGTAGCGGGCGGCGCTGTCGGTGACCGCGATCCCGGCGGGCTGCGGGTGGATCAGCGGCTGGCCGCCGTTGTACCCGGGGTGGTACCCGGCGTGGAACTGACGCAGGAACGCGTCGAGGTCGGTCAGGTTGCCGGTCCCGACGTCGACGTTGATGTGGAACCCGCGGGCCGCCCACCAGCCGTGGAACTCGGGGTTGACCCAGCGGTGCGGGTCCCCGGGCCGGTCGGAGCAGCGGCGGCCCATCTCGGCGTAGATCCGGTCCAGGTGCGGGACGACGACCAGCGACACCGGGTCGAGGTCGATCGGCAGCTTCTCCGCGACCCCGGCTCCGCTCTCCTGCGACGAGATCCGCTGCCCCTCGAAGTGCATGACGATCTCGTCGTCGCGGGCCGCCCAGACGACCATCTGCAGCAGGTAGTCCGGGTCGTTGTAGGCCCACATGGACAGGGCGCGCGCGGACTGGCAGGTCGGGTTGTCGCCCTGCCCGACGCCGAGCGGCTGGCCCAGCATCGACAGCACACCGGCCAGCAGCCGCACCTCGGGTGCGGGCTCCTCGCCGAACGCGGCGACCAGGCGCTCCCGCGCGGCCGGGCCGATCTCCAGCGCGATCTGGCGCCAGAGCCCGGGCACGACCGGCGGTTCGTAGAGGATGCCGCGGTCGAGCAGCAGTGCCAGGCCGTAGATGCACTGCGCGGTGTGCGGGGTGACGGCCTCCTCGATCAGCCGGTGCACCAGGTCCCGGAAGCGCAGCAGGCAGTTCTTGCCGGTGTCGGACAGGCCGAGCGCCTCGGCGAGCAGGTAGTCGCTCTCGTGGCGCAGGAACTGCAGCAGCTCCGCGTGGTACGGCGACACGAGCCCGGTGTCGTGCATGGCCCGGGCGAACCCGGCGGCCTCGTACTGCAGGCCTCCGGTGTCCATCGCCTCCAGTCGGGAGCGGAAGACGTCGATGCCCGGGTCCTCGCGGCTCGCCTCGGTGGTCCCGAACAGCGCGGTGATCAGCCGGTCGAGTCCCTGCCCGGAGGACAGGTCGACGCTCGGGTCGCCGCGCCACACCGACAGCCGGGTGATCAGCGACGACACCTGGTCGACCTGGATCGGGCGCTGGCGCAGGATCCGCCAGATCTCGTCCACCAGCTTGTCCAGGACGCTGTCGTAGCCGATGCCCTCGGCGATGTGGCGGAACAGGTCGCGGATCATCTGGGCCGTCCGGCCCTCGTGGACCCGCTCCGCCTCGGTCGGCGGGGTGAACAGCAGCTCGAGGTTCATCGCCAGCACCTGGGACAGGAACTGACGGGCCTCGTCGGCAGAGATCGCGGGGTGGTCGTACTCCCCCAGGGCGACCGCGAGCATCCGCAGCTCGCTGGTCGCCTCCATCACCACCGTGTCGGCGACGCCGCTGTGCAGCCCGGCCCCGACGAAGGTCGGAACCAGGATGTCCGGCTGCGCCCAGTCGGTGCCCGCGAACACGCCGGCGTCCTCCAGCTCACGGGCGCGGGCCTGCACGGCGGCGGGCCCTCCGTCCTGCAGCAGGACGCGGCGGAGCTGCTCCAGAACCCTGCGGATCTTCGTCGTCTTGCCGAAGTCCGGGGTCCGGGCCAGGTCCCGGGTGGCGTCGTCGAGCGAGACCAGGCGCCTGTCCAGCACCGAGGTCCCACTCGCGACGTCGACGGTCGGTTTCACACGGCTTCCCTCGTTCGGGCTCCACGGCCAGGGGCGGGGGTACCCGCCCTCAGACGTAGAAATCGAGTTCTTCCTGCTTCTTCAACAGATCGCGCATCCGGTAGGGGTCGTCCCCGAAGAAGTAGAGCAGACCCCAGTGCGTGCCGAACGCGGTCCTCTTCGTCACGGTCTCCTCGACCGGCGACGTGAGGTCGTGCGACTCGTAGTAGTCGTCGTCCTCGGTCTCCTCGGGGATCTGCAGGCTGCTGACGACGCGGCGGCGCGGGTAGACGCCGAAGCAGCCGGCCACGCCGGAGGCACCCTCGACCTCCTTCGGGAAGAAGGCGTCGATCTCCTCCTCGGTGGTCTTCGGGTCGAAGGCCAGCACCATGCCCTGGTAGGCGTTGAAGCCGTAGGAACGCTCGAGCAGCTCGAAGACCTTGAAGCCCGGCGGGCGGTAGGCCACCTCGCCGAAGTACATCTCGCCGTCGGAGGTGACGAAGTACTCCGGGTGTACGAAGCCGAACTCGATGTCGAAGGTCTTGATCAGCTTCTCGATCTGCGCGGTGATCGCGGGCCGGTACTTCTCCAGCTCCGGAGTCGCCGGCACGAACACCGAGTAGCCGAGGGTGACGTACTCGGAGATGTTGAGGAACTTGATCTTCCCGTTGTGCACCCACGCCTCGACGGCGAACTCCCACCCGTCGAGATGGGACTCCATCAGGAGCGGGAACTCCTCGTCCGGGATGTTGTCGATGTCCTCGTAGGTGCGCACCACGCGGTGCCCGAGGCAGCCCGCCTTGTCGAACGCCTTGATGTGGATCGGGTCGTTCGGGTCACCGTCGAGCTTCAGCAGGGTCTGGTTGACGCGCTTGAGGAAACGGACGATGTCGTCGCGGTCGTGGGCCTCCTCGAAGATGCCCACCCGGATCCCGCCGAGCTGTGCGCGACGCTTCATCAGCGCCTTGTCCCGGAGCAGCATCGCCTGCCCGAACAGCCGCGGGTTGTCGAGCAGCACGGAATTGATCGCGCCGGCCCATTCCACGGTTTCCTCGAACAGTGGGATGGCGACGTCGACGCCCATCTCCTGCAAGGTCTCCGCGATCTCCATCGAGCGGTCGTTCAGCCGCTCGAAGTTCCACGGGACGTACGGGATCTCGTGCTCCTTGCAGTACTCCTCGGCCCAGTCCGGGGCCACGACGACGTAGCGGCGGTCGAAGCGGTCGATCGCCTCCACCGCATTGAGACTCCACCCGAGAAGCGCGACGTATCCCTTTTCCGGATTCTTGGTGGCCGAGTCGGACCGAGGCATGGAAAAGCAACCTCCCAATTTAGACGAATTTAGGCGGCGAATGCTTGAGTCCACACCGTACCCCGAGTACGCCGCAGCGGCGGATCGTGGCGGCGGGACTCAGTCGTCGTCGGGTCCGGCGACCCCGGAGAGCCGGACCAGCCTGCGCAGCCGCCCGGCGACGGTGTCCTTCGTCAGCGGCGGGTCGGCGAGACGGCCGAGCTCCGCCAGCGACAGCGACGGGTGCTCCAGACGCAGCAGCGCGGTCTCCCGCAGGTGCGGGGCGACGTCGTCGCCGAGCGCGCGCAGCGCCATCCGGACCCGCTCGGTCGTCGCGGCGGCGGCCGTCGCCGCCCGGCGGGCGTTCACCGTCTGCAGCGACCCGTCCGCGGTGGTCGCACCCCGCGGGGCGACCGGGACCCGGCTCAGCACCTCGGCCACGCCCGGCGCGCCGACACTGCGCAGCAGCGCTTCGGCGCTCTCCGGGTCCCGCACGACGACGCGGTGCTCGCTCACCGTCTCCTGCGGTGCGGCCAGCACCCCGAGCCCGCGCGCCGCCCCGACCAGTGCGAGCACGACGGCCGGCCCCGGGCAGGTGACGACCAGGCGGACCCGCCCGGCCGGTCGCACGACCCGGCCGCGAGCGATCAGCGCCCCGCGCCACACCCCGGCGGCCACGGCGGGCCCCGCCGCGACGACGGCGGGTGGCAGCCCGAGCACCGGCCGTCCGGTCCGGTCGACCAGACCCGTCGCCCGGGCCAGGTCGGTCCCCGGCGCCGTCACCCGCACCTGGTAGCGCAGGATCGCCCCGCCACCGGTCACGACCTCGGCCCGCAGCCCGCCGCGACCGTGCAGCGCCCCGAGCTCGGAGCGCATCCGCAGCGCGGGGGCCGGGGCGTCGAACTCGGCGTGGATCGTCGTCCTGCCGTCGCGGACGCCGACCTCCCCCGCCAGGCGCAGCTGGGTGACGAGCCCGGCATGCCGGACACCGGGGCGCTCCTCGCGGACCGCGCCGAGCTCACGGTGCAGCTCTGCGGTCACGCGCTCCAGGTCGAACACGATCGTCTCCTGCGGATGGGAGGCGGCAGGGCGGGGACACATCCCCCGAGGTGAACCCCGCCCTGCCCGGAAGGGCGGGGCGCCGGGGCGCCCCACCGTGGCGGGATCAGTCCTCGGACGGGTCGGCGTGCATCGGGCAGCGCGGATCGATGCAGGGCCTGCTCTCGGCCCCGGCCCGGAACGCCGCGTTCGCCAGCACCGAACACAGGCAGCCCTGGGCCTTCGCCCGCGGCCCGCCCGGCGCCAGATCGTCGACCGGCACCGGTCTCGGGCCCGGCCGACCCCCGCCGTTCGCCCCCTCGGACATGGCTCCCCCTCCGCACGACTGCGCGCCCGGAGTTCCCCGGCGACGGGGCCCGTGCGCAGATACATCCGGCGGTCGCCACGAGGGTCCGAGACCTGCCGGGGCGACCGGCTCGCGACGGTACCCTATACGCAGGGTAACGCCTATTTCGGCTCGACGCGCACAGGGAGTGGCGATTCGGGACTCACCGTGACCCCGTGCCGCCGGGCCAGCCCCTCGATCTGCGCCCAGATCAGGTCCGTCAGGTGGGTCGCGACGACGTCCCGCCCCGGGACGTCACCGGTCGCCCGGCCGCGCAGCCACCACTCCGCGGTCGCCTGCACCGCGCCGACGAGCGACTGCGACCACACCCGGACGAGGTCGGGCTCGTCGACGTCGAGCATCAGGGCGTAGGCGCCGAGCAGGCCGGTCAGCGCGGAGGCGATGAACTCCCGGCCCGCGTCGACGACCTCGCCCCGCTGCCCGGGCAGGCGTCGGCGGAACAGCAGGTCGACACCCGGCGAGTCGTCGAGGAAGCCCAGGACCGCGTCCACCGAGTCGTGGATCCGCGTCCACGCCGGGCTCTCCCGGTAGATGGCGGGCATCAGCCGCTCCATGAGGCGGTCGGTGGCCCGTTCGGCCATCGCGTCGAGCAGTGCGGCCCGGTCGCCGAAGTGCCGGTAGATCACCGGCTTGGTGACGCCGGCCGCCTGCGCGACCTGGTCCAGGCCGAAGTCCTGCCCGTCCCGGCCCAGAACGATCAGCGCCGCGTCGACCACCTGCTCCCGACGGCGCGCGCGGTGCGCGTCCCAGCGCGTACTGCGGCCGTCGGACCGGAGGTCGTCCGCGGCCCCGGGGCCCGTGCGGTCGGACGACACGCCCACCATGCTCCTCCCTCGGCGGGCCCGGCGGGAGGAAGGCCGGACCCCGGGCGACAGTGGATCACGAAGGCCGTCGGCCGACTCGGTGCGGCGCGGTCATCCCCCGTGCGACGAGCCGGGCGAGGGCCGCCGCACCCTCGTCGTCGATCGGGCCGCCGTGCACGGCCACGCGCCAGAACGGCACGCTGCCGAGCAGGTCAACGACGAGCTCCGCCTCGACCCCGCCGGCCTGCTCCGGCGTGATCTCCCCCCGCGCGACGGCCCGGGCGAGCACCTCCCGTGACCGGTCCCGGCGCGGCCCGGACAGCCGCTCCCGGAACGCCTCGGCCAGCCGCGGCGACCGGCGTGACTCGGCGAGCAGGTCCGGCACGATCGACGCCAGCCGGGGGTGGTCGAGCCAGTCCCGCATCCCGACGACGAGCGCATGCAGGTCCCCGACGAGCGTGCCCGTGTCCGGCGGCGGCTCGGCCGGGACCCCGAACCGGCCGACGACGTCCATGACCATCTCGTCCTTGCCGGGCCAGCGCCGGTACAGCGCACTCTTGCCGACCCCGGCGCGCGCCGCCACCCGCTGCATCGACAGCCGGCCGTGGCCGACCTCGGCGAGCTCGGCCAGCACGGCGTCGACGACGGCCTCGGTCAGCTCGGGCCGCAGGACGGCGGCTCCGGACGGGGCACGGCGCGGAGTGGACACATCCACAGCATAGCGACTGGACGGGACGGTACCGTCTCGTCCATAGTCGTCGGGACGGAACCGTATCGACGCAACGGAGAGACCGATGGACGACGACGCCCGACGCCGGCGCGCCCACGCCGCCGTGGACGCGGCCCTGGACCGGGTGCTGGCCCACGACATGGCGGGCTTCGCCGCGCTCTGGGCCCCCGACGGCACGATGACCTTCCCGTTCGCCGCGCCCGGCTCGCCGCGCGCGCTCACCGGGCGCGACGCCGTCGCCGACTACGTGGCCGGGTACAACGACCTGCTGCTGCCCACCGCCGTCGTCGACGAGGTGCGGCACACGACCGGCGACCCGGACACCGTCGTCGTGGAGTTCGGCGTGCGCGGCACGGTCGTCGCGACCGGGGCGGACTACGCCCTGCACTACGTCGCGGTCGTGACCGTCGGCCCGGACGGCATCACCGGCTACCGCGACCACTGGAGCCCGCTGGAGGTCCAGCAGGTGCTCGGCCGAACGGGGCTGGCGGAGGCCACCCGATGACGGTCCTGGTCACCGGGGCCACCGGCACCACCGGGCGGCGGGTCGCCGCGCTGCTGGAGTCCGCCGGGGCCGACGTACGCCGGGCCGCCCGGTCCACCTCGCCGGGGTTCGACTGGCTGGAACCGGCGACCCACGACGCCGCGTTCGAGGGCGTCGAGAGCCTGTACCTGCTCCCGCCGCTCGCCACCCCCGACCCGGCCCCCGTGGTCGCCCCCGCTCTGGAGCGGGCGGTCCGGCGCGGTCTGCGCCGGGTGGTGCTCCTGAGCGCGGCCGCCGTCGAGCGCGGCACGCCCGGGCTGGGCGCGGTGCAGGACGTCGTCCTGGGCACGGTCCCGGAACCGTCGCTCCTGCGACCTTCGTGGTTCGCCCAGAACCTGCTCGGTGACCACCTCACCGCACGCGGGCTGCGTGCCGGTGAGGTCGTGACCGCGACCGGGGACGGCCGGGTCCCGTTCGTCGACGCGGGGGACATCGCCGCCGTCGCCGTCGCACTGCTGCTCGACCCGGCACCGCCGGAGCCGGACGTGGTGGTCACCGGTCCCGAGGCGCTGTCCTACGACGACGTGTGCGCGATCTGGACCGAGGTCACCGGGCGGCCGGCCCGGCACCGCCCGGTGGGCGTGGCCGCGATGGCCGAGCGGCTCGTCGCCGACGGCATGCCTGCCGACTACGCCGACGTGCTCGCCGGACTCGACGGGCTCATCGCCACCGGGGCCCAGGCCCGTACGAGCGACGCGGTGCGCCGGATCATCGGGCGCGCCCCGCGCAGCGTCCGGGACGTGCTGCGGGAGGCCTGCCCGGCCCGGTCATGACCGCGGCCACTCCGACGATCACCGCCGGGCACCCGCGTGCGAGGCTCGCCCACGGACGCAGTGGGCGACGCGAGGAGGCGTGGTGCGACGGGTGCTCTGCCGGGAGTTCGCCGATCCGGAGCGGTTCGAGCTGGTGGAGGAGCCGGACCCGGGGCCGGGACCGGGTGAGGTGCTCGTGGCCGTCGAGGCCGCCGCGGTCAGCTTCGTCGACGGGCTGATCGCCCGCGGCGGCTACCAGCTACGACCGCCGCTGCCGTTCACACCCGGCACCGCGGTCGCCGGGACCACCCCGGACGGCAGGCGGGTCGCCGCCCTGCTCACGAGCTTCGGCGGGTTCGCCAGCCACGTCGTCGTCCCGGAGGATCGCCTGGTCCCGGTGCCCGGCGGGGTCGACGCGGGCGTCGCGGCCAGCTCGATGGAGAGCCACGGGACGATCGCCTTCGCCTTCCGGGACCGGGTCACCGTCCGCCCGGGCGAGTGGGTCGTCGTGCTCGGGGCCAGCGGGGGGATCGGGCAGGCCGCGGTCGACCACGCCCGCGCCGCCGGGGCGCGGGTGCTCGCCGTCGCGTCCACACCGGACAAGCGCGCGGCCGCGCTCGCCGCCGGAGCCGAGACCGCCGTCGGCTACGACGCCCTCAAGGACACGATCCGCGAGCACACCGGCGGGGGCGCGGACGTCGTGATCGACCCGGTCGGCGGCGACGCCGCGGAGGCCGCGCTGCGGGCGCTGGGCACCGGCGGCCGGTTCTGCGTGCTGGGCTTCACCTCCGGTGCGATCCCGAGACTGCCCGCGAACGTCGTGCTGCTGCGGAACCGGACCGTCGTCGGCGTCGACTGGGGCGACTGGTCGCGCACCGACCCCGCCGCGTCGCGGGACCTGGCCGAGGACGTGCTGCGCCGGATCGGCGCCGGGGAGCTGCACCCGGCCCGCCCGCGGACCCTGCCGCTGGCCGACGCGGCGACCGCGACCCGCGCGTACGCCGAGCGCTCCGCGGTCGGGAAGCTCGTGCTCACTCCCTAGTCATCAACCCTGATGACGGGCGGTAATGGCCGCGTCACGCCCCTCGACAGGCCGTTCGTCGGAGCGGGAGCAGCTCCGGTCGGGCCACCACGAGGGGACCAGTCATGACCGCCACCCAGCCCTGGACGACCGTCGCCGAGCCGGTCCCGGCGACCCGCGGGAACACCCCCCCCACTGCCGGCTTCTGGCTCTCGGTGCTGGGGATGGTGGTCGGGTTCGTGCCGGTGCTCGGCCTGCTGGTCACGGTGCCCGCCGCGCTTCTGTCGCACGCCGGCCGCGCCCGTTTCCGGACCGGCGGGGCGTCGACGCCGGGCCGCTCGACGGTCGGCATCGTGCTCGGCTGGACGGCCACCGCGCTCTGTGTGCTCATGACCGTCCTCGGGATCGTGGGCGCGGCCACCGCTCCGGTGCGTCCGCTCGCGGCGGCCCCGGCCGCTCCCGCCGCCCCGGCGGCACCGGTGCTGCTGACGGTGCCCAACGTCGTCGGGATGACCGACGTGCAGGCGCGGGACACGCTCCGTGCCGCCGGATTCACCCAGGTCGTCCTCGGCCCGTCGACCGGCTCGGTCGCCGGGGTCGCCGCCGGGACCGTCACCACCCAGCTGCCCGGCCCCGCGGCGCTCGCCTCCGCCGGTGACCCGATCACGATCGGCGAGGCCGCCGCCCCGCCGGTCCCGCCCGCTCCGGTCGTGGTGCCGCAGAGCGCCCCGGTCACCGAGTCCGCCCCGCCGGCCGCGCCGCTGGTCGCCGACACCGACGTCGACCGGCCCTACGTCCCGGCCGCGCCGCAGCCCCTGGTCTCCTCCGGCTCGTCGTCCTCCGGCTCGTCCGGCGGCGGCTCGGCCTACTACACGAACTGCGCCGCGGCCCGCGCCGCCGGAGCTGCCCCGCTGAGCAGCGGCGACCCGGGCTACCGCTCGGCCCTCGACCGCGACGGCGACGGCGTCGCGTGCGAGTGAGCCGACCCACGTGACCCGGTGCCCGGCGGGGGTCCCGCCGGGCACCGGCGCGTCTCCGGCCGGACGACGGCGCCCGCGCCCGCGCCGGGACCGCGCCCTCGCCGCCACAGCGGTCATCCTGGCACGGACCGGGCACCCACAGGCATCATCGAGGAGGTGGACGAGGTGGTGGGACCCGAGCAGATCCGTATCTCCGACGCCGAACGCCAGGCCGTCGCCGACCGGCTGCGCGCCGCCCACGCCGAGGGCTACCTCGATCTCGCCGAGTACGACGAGCGCGTGACCGAGGTCTGGCGGATGCGCACCCGCGGCGACCTGGGCCGGGTGACCCGGGACCTGCCCGCCTCCTCGGCCCCCTCCCGCCGCGACGGCGTGCTGTTCTCCGCGACGGCCGGGGGCGTCGCGATGCGGGTCCTGACGATCATCTGGCTGTGCATCACCGCCGCGGCCGCGGCCGGGACCTCGGTGCTGGCGTTGCTGACCGACCTGAGCCCGTGGTGGTTCCTGGTCTTCTCCGCGCCGTCCGGTGCGGTGCTGCTGACGTTGTGGGTCGCGGGCGCGGGGCGCTCGCGACGCGGCGGCCGGTAGCCGCCGCGCCGGAGCCCGTCAGCCGCCCGCCTTCTCCTGCTCGTAGCGCTTGGTCATGGTGTCGACGGCGTCGAGCTGGCTCTGGGCGTGCTTCTCGCGCGTGGAGCTGGCCCGGTCCTTGGCCGCCAGGGTGCCCGCGGCCTGTCCCTGGAACTCGGGCACGACGTACTGGGCGATGAGCTCCCAGGAGCGCTTCGTCGCCTCGGGGTTGGCCCACTCGTGGCCGAGCAGCAGCATCGCGCCGAACCCGCCGGACTGGTCGACGAGCTTCTGCACCTGCGCCTTCGCGTCCTCGACGGTGCCGATCGCGCCGATCCCGGCGTCGTTGATGAAGTCGATCATCTCCTTGACGTCGCCGCCCTCGACCGCCATCTGCGGGAACGCCGCGACCTTCTGGAAGTAGCGGAACCAGTGCTCGATGCCGTACTCGACCTCGCGGTAGGCCTGTTCCCGGGTCTCGGCGACGTGCATGAGTCCGACCAGGCGCCACTTGCTGCGGTCGGGCGCGGGCTGCCCGTGGTGGGCGGCGCGCTCCTCGACGACGCTCCAGTGGTGGGCCAGCGCGTCGAAGCCGTCCTGGGTGAGGGTGGCGCCGGTGGACAGCAGGCCGATGCCGTGCTGCCCCGCCATCCGCGGCCCGGTCGGGGACGCGACGGCGGCGACCGCGATGTCGAAGCACGGGTCGCTGTAGGGCGCGAGCTGCAGCTGGGCGTCGATCAGGTTGTGGGTCCTGGTCTCGGCGTTCACGACCTCGCCGCGCAGCAGCCGCATGATGATGTCGAGGTTCACCTCGAGGAGCTCACGGGTGTCGGTGGGGTTCAGGCCGATCATCGACGAGTCGGTGGGCAGCGAGCCGGGCCCGCAGCCGAGCATCGTGCGGCCGCGGGTGAGGTGGTCGAGCATCACCATGCGGTCGGCCACCCACAGCGGGTTGTGGTTAGCTGATGGAGGTGACGCCGGTCCCGAGCTTGATCTTCCGGGTCCGCTCAGCCGCCGCGGCGATGAAGATCTCGGGCGAGGCGATGATCTCCGAGCCCGCGGAGCGGTGCTCGCCGATCCACGCCTCGTCGAAGCCGAGCCGGTCGAGGTGTTCGACGAGCTCCAGGTCGCGCTGCAGCGCGAGGGTGGGGTTCTGCCCGGGCTGGTGGAACGGGGCCAGGAAGGTGCCGAATCGCAGTCTGCTCACGGTGACTCCTCGTCGCTCCGGCGCCCGCTCCGTCGGGGGCACCGCCACGACAGTCCTTACCCGTCGTGACCGGCGTCACGCAAGCGTTGCACGACAGTGGCAGACCGGGTGAACGGCCGGTGTACGGACGTCCGTGACGACCCGATAGGTTCCGCGATCATGGGACACCGCGAGGAGCTTCTGGACGGGGCCGCGCAGTGCCTCTACGAGAAGGGGTTCGGCCGCACGACCGCACGGGACGTGGTCGCCGCGTCGGGGACGAACCTGGCCTCCATCGGCTACCACTTCGGTTCCAAGGACGCCCTGCTCACCGAGGCCCTGCTGCGGGCGACGACGGCCTGGGGCGAGGAGCTCGACCGGGCGCTCGCCGAGCCCGCGGGAGGGACCACCGACCCGCAGCGCCGGGTCGAGGAGACCTGGAGCCGGGTGGTCGGCCTGTTCTCCACCCAGCGACGCCTGTGGGCCACCCACGTCGAGGCGCTCGCCCAGGCCGAGCGGCTGCCGGAGCTGCGCGCGAAGCTCGCCGAGGCCCAGCGGGAGGTCCGTGAGGGCCTGGCCCTGACCTTCCACACGCTGCCCGACGACCCGGCCGCCGCGGACCGCCGCGTGCACGTCCTCGGCTCCGTCTACCAGGCGCTGCTCACCGGGCTCATGGTCCAGTGGATGCTCGACCCCGGCACCGCGCCGTCCGGTGTGGACATCGCCGAGGGGCTGCGCGCCATCGCCGACCGGGCCGACGCCTTCGCCTGATCCCCCGGCGGGTCAGTGCCAGGGCTCGACCCGGCCGATGATCGTCCCGCCGCGGACCGCACCGGGCTCGGCCACCCGCACGGTGAACGTCCCCAGCGCGAGGAAGCGCAGGGTGACCGTGCCCCCGGCGCTGACGTCGAGGGCACGGCCCTGCTCCGGGACCAGCACCCGGCGCGCGACGTCGCTGCCGACGGTGAGCACCACCGTCGTCCCGCGGCGCACCCGCACCGTCGGGACGGCGGGCTCCGGATGCGTCGCGGAGTGGTCGAACCGGACCGCGGTGAGGCCCTGCGAGTCGGCCCTGGCGGTGACCGTCGGACCACTCACGACGGTGCCGGCGGTCGATCCGGCCGCACCGCAGCCCGCAGCGGCCGGGGAGAGGACGAGCACCCCGGCGAGCAGCAGCCGGGCCGGTCTCCGCATACCTCCATGCTGCCGGATGCGCGTCCGACGACCCCGCCCGGTGCACCCGTTCGTGGCGTTCGGCACGATCGGGGCGTGAGCCCGCACCCCAGCGCACCCGTTCCCCCGACGCTCTTCGACGACGAGCGCGAGCAGCGCTGGCGGTCCCGGTTCACCGCGGTGCGCATGTCGCGTCCCGGCTGGGCCCGCGACGCACCGGCCCGCTCGGTCTACGTGTCCAACGCGACCGGGACCTTCGAGATCCACGCCTGGGACCGCGACTCCGGGGAGCACCGCCAGGTCACCGACCGGCGCAACGGCACCACCTCGGCCGTGCTGCCGCCGGACGGCGGGCACGTCTGGTGGTTCGCCGACACCGACGGCGACGAGTTCGGCCACTGGGTCGCCCAGCCGTGGTCCTCCGCGGCGGGCACCGACACCGTGCCCGCCGTCCCCGGCGCCGGCGACGGCTACCCGGCGGGCCTGGAGATCGGCCGCCGGATCACCGCGATCGGGGTGTCCACCGACGACGGCACGGTCCTGTCGGTGCACGAGCGCGGCTCCGGCACCGACGCCCGGGAGATCTACCGGCACACCGAGGACGCGGGCGTCGGCGCGCTGTCGGAGGACGAGACGCTGCTGGCGATCTCGCACTCCGAGCACGGCGACTCCCGCCACCCGTCGCTGCGGGTGCTCGACGTCGCCACCGGGGACACCGTCGCCGAGCTGCACGACGGGCCCGGCCGCGGCCTCGCCGCGCTGGAGTTCTCCCCCGTCGCGGGCGACCAGCGGCTGCTCGTCGGCCACGAGCGCCGCGGCCGCGACGAGCTGCTGGTCTGGGACCCGACCACCGGTGAGGTCACCGAGCTCGCGGTCGACCTGCCCGGCGAGCTGGTCGGCGGGTTCGTCCCGGACGCCTCCGCGCTGCTCCTCGCGCACACCCACGCCGCCCGCACCCGGCTGTTCCGCTATGTCCTGGCCTCCGGCGAGCTGACCGAGCTGCCCACCGCGCCCGGCTGCGTCGGGTCCGCCGAGGTCCGCGACGACGGCACCGTCGAGTACTCCGCGTCGTCGGCGGCCACCCCGTCGCAGATCCGGGCGCTGCGCCCGGACGGCACCGACGACGTCCTGGTCGCCCCGCCCGGGGAGCGCCCGCCCGGCTCGGTCGCCGTGCGCGACGTGTGGACCGACGGACCCGGCGGCGCCGTGCACAGCCTCGTCGCCGAGGCGCCGCGCACCGCCGACGGCTCGGCCCCCGCGGTGTTCGTGCTGCACGGCGGCCCGCACGCCGCCGACGAGGACCGTTTCGACGCCGGCCGCGCCACCTGGGTGGAGGCCGGGTTCACCGTCGTCGAGGTCAACTACCGCGGCTCCACCGGCTACGGCTCGGCCTGGCGGGACGCGATCGAGGGCAGGCCGGGGCTGACCGAGCTGGAGGACGTCGCCGCCGTCCAGGACGCGCTGGTCGCCGACGGCGCCGTCGACCCGGCCCGCTGCGTCGTCGACGGCTGGTCCTGGGGCGGGTACCTGTCGCTGCTCGCCGCCGGGACGCAGCCGCAGCGGTGGGCCGCGGCCGTCGCCGGGGTGCCGGTGGCCGACTACGCCGCCGCCTACGCCGACGAGATGGAGCAGCTGCGCGCGTTCGACCGGGCGCTGTTCGGCGGCTCCCCCGACGAGCTGCCCGACCTCTACCGGGAGGCCTCGCCACTGACCTACGTCGACGAGGTCCGCGTGCCGGTCCTGGTGCTGGCCGGGGAGAACGACCCGCGCTGCCCGATCCGGCAGATCGACAACTACCTGGACGCGCTGGCCGGACGCGGGGACGTGACCTACGAGGTCAGCCGGTTCGACGCCGGGCACGGCTCGCTGGTGGTGTCCGACCAGCTGGACCTGATCGCGACCGAGGTCGATTTCGTGCGGCGGGCTCTGGGCTAGTCGCCGAGCAGGCCCAGCACGTTCTCCGGCGGCCGGCCGACGACGGCCCGGTCACCGTCGATCACCACGGGCCGCTCGATGAGCTTCGGCTCGGCGGCCAGCGCGTCGAGCAGGGTGTCCCGGTCGGCGCCGGCGAGGCCCTGCCCGCGGAACGCGGGCTCGCCGGTGCGGGTGATCGCGAGCGGGTCCTCGGTGCCGAGCGCGGCCAGGGCCCGCTCCAGCTCGGCGCGGGTCGGCGGGTCGTCGAGGTAGCGCCGCACCGTCGGTTCGACGCCGCGGTCGGTCAGCAGCGCGAGGGCGGCGCGGCTCTTCGAGCAGCGCGGGTTGTGCCAGATCTCCACACCCCGAGCCTAGGACGCACGACGGCCCCGGGGGTGTCCCCGGGGCCGTCGGTCGGTGCGCGGAGCAGTCAGCCGCCGTTGCGGACGGCCTGCTCGATCCGGTCGCCGATGTTCTTGTCGACGTTGCGCCAGTACTCGAAGGCGCGCTGCAGCACGGGCTCGGTCACGCCGTCGAGCAGGTGCCCGGCGACGTTGCCGACGAAGCGCTCGCGGGCGGCGTCGTCGAAGACCTCGCGGACCATGATCCCGGCCTGGCCCCAGTCGTCGTCGGACTCGCGCAGGGAGTACGCGCTGCGGACCATGTCGCCGTCGGCGTACCAGAGGGCCTCGGAGACGCGCTTCGGGTCGGCCGCCGGGCCGCCGTAGGAGTTGGGCGCGTAGATCGGGTCACGGGTGTTCGTGATCCGCATGGCGCCGTCCTTCTGGTAGTTGTTCACCTCGCTGCGGGGCGCGTTGACCGGGATCTGCTTGTAGTTGACCCCGAGCCGGGCGCGGTGGGCGTCGGCGTAGGAGAACCCGCGGGCGAGCAGCATCTTGTCCGGCGACAGCCCGGTGCCGGGCACCAGGTTGTTCGGCTCGAACGCGGCCTGCTCCATCTCGGCGTGGTAGTCCTCGACGTTCCGGTCCAGCGTCAGCTTCCCGACCTTGATCAGCGGGTAGTCGCTGTGCGGCCACACCTTGGTCAGGTCGAACGGGTTGTACCGGTAGGTCTTGGCGTCGGCGAACGGCATGACCTGCACGTACAGCGTCCAGGACGGGTGGTTGCCCGCCTCGATCTCGTTGTAGAGGTCGGCCTGGTGGTAGTCGGGGTCCGAGCCTGCGAGGGTGTCGGCCTCGTCCTGGGTCAGGCACTCCACGCCCTGGTCGGACTTGAAGTGGTACTTCACCCAGACCATCTCGCCGGCCTCGTTGATCCAGCTGTAGGTGTGGCTGGAGTAGCCGTTCATCTGCCGCCAGGTCTTCGGGATGCCCCGGTCGCCCATGAGCCAGGTGACCTGGTGCGCCGACTCCGGCGACAGCGTCCAGAAGTCCCACTGCATGTCGTGGTCGCGCAGGTTGTTCGCGACGCGCCGCTTCTGGCTGCGGATGAAGTGCTGGAACTTCATGGGGTCGCGGACGAAGAAGACCGGCGTGTTGTTGCCGACCATGTCCCAGTTGCCCTCGGTCGTCCACAGCTTCAGCGAGAAGCCGCGCGGGTCGCGCCAGGTGTCGGGGCTGCCGCGCTCACCGGCGACGGTCGAGAACCGGATCACGCCACGGGACTCGACGCCCGGCTGGAGGAACGCGGCCTTGGTGTACTGCGAGACGTCCTCGGTGGTCTCGAACCGCGCGAACGCCCCACCGCCCTTCGCGTGCGGCTGACGCTCCGGGATGCGCTCCCGGTTGAAGTTCGCCATCTGCTCGATGAGGTAGTGGTCGTTGAGCAGGAGCGGGCCGTCGGGGCCGATCGTCAGCGAGTGCTCGTCGCTGGCGACCGGGCTGCCGGAGTCCGTGGTGGTGGGCTTGGGCTGGTGCGACGTGGTCACGGCCGAGCCTCCTCGTACGCGTGGTGGGTGGGGCGGGCGGCGCCCCGCCGGGTCGACCGGGACGCTCCCGCGGCTGCGCGGCCGCGTCGCGGTCGGCGGTGTTCGGTCCCCAAGGACTTCCCGTGGGGTCCCGGCCGAAACCCGAAACCGGTGCGCGACGACGACGGGCGCGGGTCAGGATGGGGTCGTGCCCGACACCGCCGCCACCGCACCCCGCGCCGGCCCGGGTGCGTTCGCCGACGTGCTGCGCCTGCCCGGGGTCGGTGCGATCACCGCGATCGGCATGGCCGCCCGCATCCCCGCGACGGCCGTCGGCGTCACCCTGACCCTGCACACCGTCACCACGCTCGGCCACGGCTTCGGCGCCGCCGGGCTGGTCGCCGCCGCGGTCCCGACCGGGATGGCGATCGGCGCCCCGCTGCTCGGCACGATGGTCGACCGGCACGGGCTGCGGCCGGTCCTGGCGCTGACGATGACCGCGGGCCTGCTGTTCTGGTCGGTGGCGCCGCTGCTGGGTTACGCCGGTCTGCTCGGCGCCGCCTTCGTCGCCGGCATCCTGACCCTCCCGGTGTTCTCGCTGGTCCGGCAGGTCATCGCGGCCGCCGTCCCGGCCGGACGACGCCGCCCCGCCTTCGCGCTGGACTCGATGACCGTCGAGATCTCCTACATGACCGGGCCCGCCGTCGGGTCGCTGCTGACGGTGTGGCTGGGCTCGGCGACGACGATGCGCGTAATCGGCGCCGGGTTCGTCCTGGCCGGGATCGCGCTGTGGCGGCTCGACCCACCGGTCCGTGCCGACGGCGACGGGGCCGCCCGCACCGGCCCCCGCCCCCCGCTGCGCAGCTGGCTGACCCGACCGCTGGTCGGCGCGCTGCTGGCGGTGACCGCCGCGGTGATCGCGATCATGGGCACCGAGTTCGCGTTCATCGCCGCCCTCACCTCCTCCGGGCAGGCGTGGGCGATCGCGCTGGTCAACGCCGTGTGGTGCCTGGCGTCGCTGGTCGGCGGGTTCCTCTACGGCAGCGCCCGCCGCAGCCTGCCGCTGCCGCTGCTGCTCGCCGCGCTCGGGCTGGCGACGCTCCCGGCGGCGCTGGCCTGGTCGTGGTGGAGCCTGCTGTTCCTGCTGCTCCCCGCGGGTCTGGCGACCGCGTCGACGCTCGCGGCGGGCAGTGCCGCGATCGGCGACCTCGCCCCGGACCGGGTGCGCGGCCTGGTCACCGGCCTGCAGGGCTCCGCGACGACGCTCGGCATCGCCATCGCGACCCCGCTGGCGGGGGTGCTGGTCGACACCGCCTCACCCGGCGTGGCGATGCTGGCCTGTGGGTCGGTCGCGGTCGTCGCCGCCGGGGTGGCGGCGCCGCTGCTGCGCGTCCGGGCCTGACCGGCCGGGGCCGCACGGCCGTCGGTGTCACCGAGATGCACCTCAGCGGGATTCGTGGATCTTCCAGGCCCGCTGGGCTGCATCTCGGCGATCCCGCTGCCGCCGAGATGCACCTCGGGGTCGTCCGAATCGCTCCGCCGGAGCCCTGAGCTGCATCTCGACGTGCGAGCGGTCGACGAGCGGTCGCGCAAGTCGGACACTGAGAGCGCCCACAGACGATCGGCGCAGGGCACCGTCCGGATGCGGCGGGCAGGTGTGCCCCTCGGGCAGACTGGATCGAGTGAGCGCACCGCCCCACCCCGACTCCGAGACCCAGCCCATCCCGAGTGGGCGGCCCCGTCGTCGGGGAGGTCGGGTGCGCTGGGGGTTCGCGCTGTTCCTCGGTGCCGCCGCCGCGCTCGCGACGCTGCCCGACCTCGTCGGTCTCGACGCCCACTCCCCGTTCGCGCAGGTCATCGCCTTCCGGCCGTTGATGGTCGCCGCGCTCGGCGTGCTGGTGGTGGTCGGCCTGCTGATCACCCTGGCCGCCCGCCGGTTCTGGCCGGTGCCGGTCGTCCTCGCGCTGGTCGCGCTGGTCGGCGCGGCGATGGTGCTCCCGCGCACCGTGGCCGACCCCGCGCCCACCGGCGGCACCCCGCTGAAGGTGCTGGCGCTCAACGTCTACGAGGGCAACGCCGACGCCGACTCCCTCGCCGCGCTCGTCGCCGCGGAGAACCCCGACGTCGTCTCGATCCCGGAGGCGGGCGGCCGCTACGAGAGCGAGATCGCGCCGCTGCTGGAGCCGCTGGGCTACCGGACGGCGTCCAGCGTCGACCGCTGGGACCGCGACGTCACCGGCAACACCGTGGCCTGGTCGGACCGGCTCGGCGACGTCCGCACCCGGATCGGCAAGGACGTCCGCTTCGACTACATCGAGATCACCGGCGGCGGCCTGGGGAACCTGCGCTTCGTCGCGTTCCACTCCGTCGCGCCGGTCCCGCGCTCGGTCGGGCAGTGGCGCTCGGACCTGGAGACCGTCGCGAAGTGGTGCTCCGCGACGAGCCCGGCGATCGTCGCCGGCGACTTCAACGCGAGCCTCGACCACTCGGTCTTCCGGAACGCGATCCAGGGCTGCGGCGACGCGGGCTCGCAGACCGGCAACGGGCTGGCCGGAACCTGGCCGACCTGGGCGCCGTCGTGGCTGGGGCCGCAGATCGACCACATCGTCTACAACGGCGGGATCGCCGCCGAGTCCTTCGGGACGCGGCTGGTGCCCGGCACCGACCACCGCGCGATCGTGGCGACGCTGCGCCTGCCGTAACAGTCAGTCCGGAATGTCGAACTCTCCCGCCTTGACCCCCGAAAGAAACGCCGTCCACTCATCCGGCGTGAAGATCAGCGTGGCGCTTCGGCTCTTGCTGTCCCGCAACACGATGTCTGCTCCCGCGGCGATCGCCACCTCGACGCAGTTCTCGGTTCCGGAGTACGAACTCTTCCGGAAAGCGACCTGATCAAGGTCACGGTGGTCCGTCACCCGCGCCGGCCCCCTCGTAGTGACGATGTGCGACGGAACGTAGCCCGCGCACACAGAGAGGTGAACGCGATCGACTGAGAGGCCATCCGAGCTGGTCAGCCCTCGTTCGCGATGATGCCCTCGATGAGAGCGACCGCTTGACTGTCATGCAGAGCCGAACCAGCGAGGACGTCGAACTGCCTCTGGTAGCTGGCGACGTCTGCGGGGTCGCGCAGGTAGGTCGAGCCCGCTCGACCCTCGATATAGACAACGTCCTGGTCCCGATCGTCGAGAAAGGTCATAACGACGAACGGCCCGCCGATCGCGGCCGGGACGGCAAGTGCGGCAGGTACGACTCGAACCCGTACGGTCTTACGACCGTCGGTGATCTCATCGGCCAACGCCTGCAGCTGCCCCTTCATCGTCTCGGCGGATCCGAAGCGACGACGCAGAGCGATCTCACCCAGCACGACGTCGATCTCCAAGGGGTGCGCTTTGTCGAGATACCTCTTGCGGAGCATCCGGAGTTGCACCAGGCGTTCCCGCTCCTGCTGATCGCGCTCCGGAAAGAAGGCATCGACGACAGCGGTGGCGTACTGCGGAGTCTGCAGAAGACCAGGGACAAGGTCCGGCTCGAACGACACGAAGCCGGCCGCGAAGCTCTCGTACTCCATGTACGTGCCCACATGCTCAGCAGTCATGTCACTGTTGATCACGTCGCGATACGGCCTGAACCACTCTTGACGCCTGCTGTCTGACAGCAGCGACAGCAGGCTCTCGCGAGTGGAGGCGTCAATGGTGGCGTATTCGGAATAGATCTCTAACAGCTTCTCGATGTCGACGACACGAGCCGGTGTGGTGCCGTTCTCCAGGCGACTCACCGTTGCCTGCGACCGTTGCAAACGTTGGCCGACATCCGACAGGCGCAGACCGGTCCGCTCCCGCAAACGACGGAGCTCGACGCCCAGCCGTCGCCGCGCAGCCGAAGGGCTGACCCGCCCGGCAGAAGAGAGTGGGGGGTTGGCGGTCGGCCCATTCGCGTCAGACACGGAACCACTCACGGGGGAATGAGCGCGTGCCACGCCCCACCTCAAGCGGATGCCAGCCGATGGATTTCGTCAGATCAGCTCCAGTCCGGCGACCGGCGAACCATGGACCCACACTCCCGTACGACAGTGCTGTGATCGTCCCAGACCGATCCACCCGACGCCCCCCCCCGACGCTCCCGACACGACAGGGCGAGGGCGTGGGTACTGATTGTAGTCGGGCCCGACGCGTCGTCCCAGTCCTCAAGCAGAATCCGCCGACCTGGCTCAGCCACCGCCATCAGGCAAATCGAACTCGCCCGCGCGAACCCCACTCAAAAAAGCCAACCATTCGTCCGAGGTGAATACTAGCGCAATACCGTGCGAGCCGCGTTTGCTGTCACGCAGGCGTACAACATTTGCTGCGACTGCAACTTCTACACAGTTCTCCGTCCCAGAATACGAGCTCTTGCGGTATTCTGGCGGACGGTTCGAGCAGGGGCCAGACACCGTCAACTCCTTCGCGCGCGGACGCAAAGTGTGGAGCGTAGCCCCTGTTCGTAGGCAGCAAGACGGCAGCCCAGCAATGTGGCCCGAACCTGGGGATGTTCGGTCAACCCCCCGTTCGGACACAGTGGCCAGGCTGCGATGAACATACATCCTGCAAGCGCGCCGTGAAATTTCAGCACGACCCTTCATGTCGGAAGGCGCGGAGTGAAATCGCAGCGATAAACATTGTGAAACTTACTCTACCAATTGACCCATCAGATCCAACCGCTCACTATCAGAGGTGCATTCGCTGCTCTCGCACTCCGGCGGTAATACCTCGCATCCTCGCCGAACAGGAGGCTGACATGGCGACCTGGAACGTCTTTGTTGTCGGGATTCTCGTTCTCTTCGGATTAGCTGTGATCATCGGCCTGCTCGACGACCATGCGACGCGGACAGCCTGGCATGGCATCTCGATCGCCCGTCGCCGGAACGGGGACGTCTCTCGGGCCCAGTACACGCGGCAACAGGAACTCGAGACGTGGGAGGACGACCTCACAACGTGGGAGATCGAGTTGCGCGCCTGGGACCGGCGCCTGCGAGCCGCCGCGGATCGCTCGCCTCCCGACCCCGGACCGACTCCGACCCTGCCCGGGCAGGTGGATTTCGAGACCGAGGACGACCGTGAGGCACGCACGAAGCCGTTCCGGGCCGAGCCTGGGGAACCCGGGGACGAACAGACCGCCTGATCGCACTTCTCACGAAACGATCCGCCGAACCCGTCCGGGCCCGCACACGACGACAGCCGCCACCCCGGGCTCCGGGACGGCGGCCGTCGTCGGTGCGGAGGAGGTCAGCCGGCCGCGGCGACCGTCTCCGCCACCTCGTAGGTGTTCAGGGCGGCACCCTTGCGCAGGTTGTCCCCGCACACGAACAGCTCCAGGGTGTTCGGGAAGTCCAGCGACTGCCGGATCCGGCCCACCACGGTCGGGTCCCCACCGACGGCGTCGGCCGGGGTCGGCCACTCGCCGGCGGCCGGGTCGTCCTTGACGACGATCGTCGGCTGCGCGCCGAGAACCTTGCGGGCGGCGTCCACCGGGACCTCCGAGGAGAAGGTCGCGTGGATCGCCAGCGCGTGCGTGGTGACGACCGGGACGCGCACGCAGGTCGCGGAGACCTTGAGCTCCGGGATCCCGAGGATCTTGCGGGACTCGTTGCGGACCTTCAGCTCCTCCGACGACCAGCCGTCGTCCTTGAGGGAGCCGGCCCACGGCACGACGTTGAGCACCAGTGGAGCCGGGAACGGCGAGTCGCCGCCGACCGGGATGCCGGCCTCGGTCAGGACGGCCGCGACGTCGCCGGCGGCCTTCCCGAGGTCCTTGCCGGCGACCGCGGACAGCTCGGCCTGCAGCTGGTCGATGCCGGGCTGGCCGGCACCCGACGCGGCCTGGTACGACGACACGACCAGCGCCTCGAGCCCGAACTCGCGGTGCAGCGCACCCATCGCCGCCATCATCGACAGCGTCGTGCAGTTCGGGTTGGCGATGATCCCCTTGGGCCGCTCGGTCACCTTCTCCGGGTTGACCTCCGGCACGACGAGCGGGACCTCGGGGTCCATCCGGAACGCGCCGGAGTTGTCGACGGCGATCGCGCCGCGGGAGGCGGCGATCGGCGCCCACTCGGCGGAGACCTCGTCGGGCACGTCGAACATCGCGATGTCGACGCCGTCGAAGACCTCGGGCTTCAGCTCCAGGACGGTGATGTCCTGGCCGCGGACCGTCAGCACCTTGCCGGCGCTGCGGGCCGAGGCGATCAGGCGGATCTCGCCCCACGGCACCGACTCGCGGGAGTCGATGATCTCGATCATGGTGGTGCCGACGGCACCGGTCGCGCCGACCAGCGCGAGAACGGGCTTGTCCATGGCCATCTCAGCTCACCGGCCCGTTCCGGCGGCGACCACCGCGTCGTCCTCGGCGCCGAGCTCGAACGCCTCGTGCAGCGCCTGCACCGCGTCGTCGAGCTGGTCGGAGCGGCAGATGACCGAGATCCGGATCTCCGAGGTGTTCATGGTCTCGATGTTGATCCCGGCGTCGGAGAGCGCCTCGCAGAACTTCGCGGTGACGCCGGGGTGGTTGCGCATGCCCGCGCCGACCAGGGACACCTTGCCGATGTCGTTGTCGTAGATCAGCTCGGTGAACCCGATCTCGCCCTTCGCGCGCTCCAGCGCCGCGACGGCGGTGTCACCGTCGGTGCGGGGCAGCGAGAAGGTGATGTCGGTCTTCTTGTCCGACACGTTGGAGATGTTCTGCAGCACCATGTCGATGTTGATCTCCGCGTCGGCGACCGTGCGGAAGATCTTCGCCGCCATGCCGGGGGTGTCCGGCACCCCGGTGACGGTGATCTTGCCCTCGGACCGGTCGTGGGCAACGCCGGTGATGATCGGATTCTCCAACGGGATCTCCTCGATCGAGCCGGAGACCAGGGTGCCCGGCTTGTCGTTGTAGGAACTGCGCACCCGCAGCGGGACGCCGTAGCGGCGGGCGTACTCGACGGCGCGCAGGTGCAGCACCTTGGCGCCGGACGCGGCGAGCTCGAGCATCTCCTCGTAGGTCACCGTCTCGAGCAGGCTCGCCTTGGAGACGATCCGCGGGTCGGCGGTGTAGACGCCGTCGACGTCGGAGTAGATCTCGCAGACGTCGGCGTTCAGCGCGGCCGCGAGCGCGACGGCGGTGGTGTCCGAGCCGCCGCGGCCCAGCGTGGTGATGTCGCGGGAGTCCGCGCTCATGCCCTGGAAGCCGGCGACGAGCACGATGTGCCCCTCGTCCAGGGCCTCACGCAGCCGCCACGGGTTCACCTCGGTGATGCGGGCGTCACCGTGCTTCGAGGTGGTGAGCATGCCCGCCTGCGAGCCGGTGAACGACCGGGCCTCCGCGCCGAGGGCGTGGATCGCCATCGCGACGAGTGCGTTCGAGATCCGCTCACCGGAGGTGAGCAGCATGTCCATCTCCCGCAGCGGGGGCTTCGGGGAGATCTGCTCGGCGAGATCGGTCAGCTCGTCGGTGGTGTCCCCCATGGCGGACACGACGACGACGACATCGTGGCCCTCCTTGCGGGTACGGACGATGCGCTCGGCGACCTTCTTGATCCGCTCAGCGTTCTCGACCGACGAACCGCCGTACTTCTGCACGACGAGGGCCACGCCGACCTCCAATCCTGGCTCCGCGGTGGGAGCCGTCGGGTGCTCTCTCTTCGACCGCCGGAATGCGCAGGTGACGCACCGGCGGCGTTGGTCGGAACGGAACAGTACCGGCGAGCGCCGTCCGTTTTCAGGATCTGGACGGTCACCGATGACCCAGACCACACGGGCTCGCCCGCGGACCCCCCGCTCGGGTATGGGCGCGGGCCGTACGGCCCCGGACCGGGGGCTCAGGCCCGGACGGGCTGCTGCCTGCCGCGGTGCCGACGGACCGCGTCGGTGTTGCCGCAGCGTGCGCTGCAGTACCGCTGCCTGCCGTTGCGGGAGACGTCGGCGTAGACGCGGGTGCAGCCCTCGGCGGAGCACCGGCCGAGCCGGTCCATCCCCCGGGTCGCCAGGTGGGTGGCGGTGCCGGTCGCGAGCAGGGCGCGCAGCACACCGGCCAGGCCCAGACCGTCGTCGCGGTGGTGCAGGTGCCAGTGGCCGTCGTGGTCGGTGAGGCGTGGCGGCCCGGTCGACTCGGCGAGCAGGGCGTTGAGCAGCCGTGCCCGCTCCGCGCCCGGCTCGGCGTCGACGACCGCCTCCCACCGGCGCAGGAAGTCGAGCACCGTCGGCAGGTCGGCGCCGACCGGGTCCCAGTCGCGCGTCACCCCGGCGGCGAGACAGCGCGCGACGAGCTCCCCGGTCGACGACGGCGGCGCGTTCACCAGGTCGGCGGCGAGGAGCACCGGATCCCGTCCGTAAGGGTTGATGTGCACTGACCCATTACAGCAACGTCGTCGTCGTGAGTACACCCCTGGACCACGAGTGGGAGACGACGTCGCGGCACCGCACCTCCGACGGCGTCGTGAGCTACCAGCGCTGCCGGTGCGGGGCGTGGCGGATCCGGCTACGCCCGGACCGGGTGGACGGCCCGCGGACCCTCGCCCCGGCCGAGCGCGGGTAGGACCCTTCAGGCCGCGGGACGCGCCAAGCGCTCGACGGCCGCGGCGATCTCCAGCAGGGCGCGGTCGGCGCCGTGGCGGGCGACGAGCTGGACCCCGACCGGGAGCCCGTCGGGGGTCCGGCCGAAGGGCACCGAGACGGCAGGGCAGCCGGTCACGGTGATCAGGTACGCCGAACGCATCCAGTCCAGGTAGGACGCCATCGGGACGCCGTCCACGGTGGCCGGGAACTCCTGGTCGGCCGGGAACGGCGGCACCTGCGACACCGGCAGCACCAGCACGTCGTGCTCGGTGAAGAACTCCCGCATCCGCTGGGCGAGCGTCGTGCGGCGCTGGTACGCGACGGCGACGTCAGCGCCGGTCAGCGCCTCGCCTGCCCTGATGTTCGCGGCCAGCGAGGCCTTGAACTCCTGCGGGTGCACGGCGAGCTGCATGCCGAACCGGGCCTGGAAGTGCCAGGCGCGGAGGGTGCGGAAGCACTCGTCGGCGCCGGTCAGGTCGGGCGCGGTGCCCGAGACCGCCGCCCCGGCGCCGGCCAGTGCGTCACCGGCCGCCTCGACGACCGCGGCGACGGAGCGGTCCACGGTGAACGCGCCACCGAGGTCGGCCGACAGCGCCACGCGCAGCCCGGCGAGCGGGACCGGGCGCAGCGGCGAGGCGAAGGTCTCCCCCGGGTCGCCCAGGGCGTGCGGGGCGCGCGGGTCCGGACCGGCGAGCACCGACAGCAGCAGCGCGGCGTCGTCGGTGGTGCGGGCCATCGGACCCCCGGTCGACGTGGTCTCCCACATGTTCGACGACGGCCACTCCGGCACCCGTCCCCACGAGGGGCGCAACCCCACGACCCCGCAGAACGACGCCGGGTTGCGCAGCGAACCGCCCATGTCCGAGCCCTCGGCCAGCGGGACCATCCCGGCCGCCAGCGCGCACGCCGCGCCGCCGGACGACCCACCCGCGGACCGCGTCGGGTCGTGCGGGTTGACCGTGGTGCCGAAGACGCGGTTGAACGTGTGCGAACCGGCCGCGAACTCCGGCACGTTGGTCTTGCCGATCGGCACCACACCGGCGGCCCGGATGCGCTCGACGATCAGGTCGTCGGTGTCCGGGACGTGGTCGGCGAACAGCGGCGAGCCGTAGGTCGTCCGCCACCCCGCGACGGCATGGGTGTCCTTGAACGCGAACGGCAGCCCGTGCAGCGGCCCGACGGGCGCACCGGAGGCCAGCCGCTCGTCGGCGGCGGCGGCACCCGCCCGCGCGCGCTCCACGTCGAGGGAGACGACCGCGTTGAGCTCGGGGTTGCGGGCCTCGATCCGGGCCAGGTGCAGGTCCATCAGCTCGCGGGCCGAGATCTCCCGGGCGCGCAGCGCCGCGACCTGCTCGCGGGCGGTCGAGGCGACCGTGACGGTCACCGCGACCGCACCCGGACGGCCCCGACGCCGGTGGGTCGGGTAGTGCTCATGGGTGGTGCTCCTCCGGGCCGGACGGGTCCGGCGTCGCGGCGCCGGTACGTCCCGGCATCCTGCCACCGCACCCGCGCCCGGCGGGGGGACGTGTCAGACCCGGCGCAGCAGCCGCACGACCACCGTGGTGATGATCAGCCACAGGATCGCGGCGACCCCGTAGTTCAGCGTGACGGCCATCTTCGGCTGGGACGGGGTGAACAGGTCACCGAGACCGAGGTTCAGCTGGGCCGCCCAGGAGGACACGAACTCGGTGAGGAAGTTCGCCGGGTTGGCGTCGAGCAGGGTCAGCACGATGTGCGCGACCAGGATGGCCACGATCACCAGGCCCACGATCCGCACGATCGTCGCGATGATGCCCATGCCCTGCCGCACGGTCGTACCCACGGTTGCCGCCATCACAAACCCCTTCGTCACGGACGGCGTCATGGTTGCACCGCCGCACCCTCACTGCCCTTCCAACGAGGGGAAACGCCGCTGGTTGTGATCACTTCGTTGCGAGCCGGGACTCGGGGCCGGGTTCGACCGTGCGGGTGGTGACTTGCCGCGCAACGGGGGTTCGGGTCTACGGTAGGAGGCATGGCGCGCCTGCTCCTTCGCCGCCGCGGCGGGGTCTGAACCGACCGGCCCCTCGTCGCGGGGTTTCGCGTGTCCGCCGGTCGCCACGACGGCACGACGACGGAGCATTCCCGTGACCACCTCTCCCGACGCCTACGAAGCCCGCGCCCGCAGCAACGTCCGCACCCCCGAGGGCGCGCCGCACGCGACCCAGCCCGCCTGGAACCGGCAGCGCGGCTCGCAGATGCCGGTCCACCGGTACAAGCCCTTCCATCAGCTGGTCGAGCCGGTCTCGCTGCCCGACCGCACCTGGCCGGACAAGGTCATCGACACCGCGCCGCTGTGGTGCGCGGTCGACCTGCGTGACGGCAACCAGGCACTGATCGACCCGATGAGCCCGCTGCGGAAGCGGCGCATGTTCGACCTGCTGGTACGCATGGGCTACAAGCAGATCGAGGTCGGCTTCCCGGCGGCGAGCCAGACCGACTTCGACTTCGTCCGCGAGATCATCGAGCAGGGCGCGATCCCGGAGGACGTGCAGATCCAGGTCCTGACCCAGGCCCGCCCGGAGCTGATCCAGCGGACCTTCGAGGCCTGCGAGGGCGCGCACTCGGCGATCGTCCACCTCTACAACTCGACGTCGATCCTGCAGCGCCGGGTCGTCTTCCGCTCCGACCGCGCGGGCATCACCAAGATCGCCACCGACGGTGCGGAGGAGGTCAGCAAGTTCGCCGAGAAGTACCCGGCGACCGACTGGACCTTCCAGTACTCGCCGGAGTCCTACACCGGCACCGAGCTGGAGTACGCCGTCGAGATCACCAACGCGGTGAGCGCGATCTGGCAGCCGACGCCCGAGCACCCGATGATCGTCAACCTGCCGGCGACGGTCGAGATGGCGACGCCGAACGTCTACGCGGACTCCATCGAGTGGATGCACCGCAACCTGGCCCGCCGCGACGCGCTGGTCCTGTCGCTGCACCCGCACAACGACCGCGGCACCGGCATCGCCGCCGCCGAGCTGGGCTACCAGGCCGGCGCCGACCGGATCGAGGGCTGCCTGTTCGGCAACGGCGAGCGCACCGGCAACGTCGACCTGGTCGCGCTGGGCATGAACATGTTCACCCAGGGCGTCGACCCGCAGATCGACTTCTCCGACATCGACGAGATCCGCCGCACCGTCGAGTACTGCAACCAGCTGCCGGTGCACGAGCGCCACCCGTGGGGCGGCGACCTGGTCTACACCGCGTTCTCCGGCTCCCACCAGGACGCGATCAACAAGGGCTTCGCCGCGATGGAGGCCGACGCCGCGGAGGCCGGTCACCCGGTCGCCGACCACACCTGGGAGGTCCCGTACCTGCCGGTGGACCCGAAGGACATCGGCCGCACCTACGAGGCCGTCATCCGGGTCAACAGCCAGTCCGGCAAGGGCGGCATCGCCTACATCATGAAGACCGAGCACCAGCTCGACCTGCCGCGCCGGCTGCAGATCGAGTTCAGCCACGTCATCCAGGCCTTCACCGACACCGAGGGCGGCGAGGTCGAGCCCAAGGCCATGCGCGACGCGTTCGACGTCGAGTACCTGGGCCGCGAGACCCCGCTCAAGCTGGTGCGCCACCGCGTCCACAGCGACGGCGAGGGCCGCGACGAGATCGTCGCGACCGTGCGCGTCGAGTCCGACCTGCACGAGATCGCCGGGTCGGGCAACGGGCCGATCGCGGCGTTCGTCGACGCGCTGGCCGGGATCGGTTTCGACGTGCGGGTGCTCGACTACCACGAGCACGCGATGGGCGGTGGTGACGACGCCCGCGCCGCGGCCTACGTCGAGTGCGCCGTCGAGGAGAAGGTGTTCTGGGGCGTCGGGATCGACAGCTCGATCACCAGCGCCAGCCTCAAGGGCGTCGTGAGCGCGATCAACCGCGCCCTGCGCTGAGTCCGCGGACCCCTCCCCGCCTGCCCCCAGGGTCACCCTCGTAGCGCTCTAAGCCACGAGAGTTCCCCTGGGGGCACCGCGGGCCCGGGGCTCAGCGGCCGATCGCGTCGCCGAGGGTGATCTGCTCGTCGGGGACCTCCGGGCCGCCGCCCGGACCGACGGCGGCGTCGGCCTCCTCCGCGGTCACCTCGTGCGGGGTGATGCGCCCGTCGCGGATCGCCTCGGCGTGGTGGCAGGCGACCCGGTGCCCCGAGGTGTCGCCGTCGAGCACGCGCAGCTGCGGGCGCTCGGTGGAGCACCGGTCGTCCTGGCGCCACGGGCAGCGGGTGTGGAACCGGCACCCGGACGGCGGCGCGGCGGGCGAGGGCAGGTCCCCGGACAGGAGGATCCGCTCGCGGGTGTCCTCCACGGTCGGGTCGGGCTGGGGCACGGCCGAGAGCAGCGCCCGGGTGTAGGGGTGCAGCGGGCCGTCGTAGAGCGCGCGGGCGGGCGCCTCCTCCACGATCGACCCGAGGTACATCACCCCGACCCGGTCCGACACGTGCCGCACGACGGCCAGGTCGTGCGCGATCACCAGGTAGGTCAGGCCGAGCTCGCGCTGCAGCGAGCGCAGCAGGTTGAGCACCTGGGCCTGCACCGACACGTCCAGCGCCGAGACCGGCTCGTCGGCGACGACGAGGTCGGGCTCCACGCACAGGGCCCGGGCGATCCCGATGCGCTGACGCTGCCCGCCGGAGAACTCGTGCGGGTAGCGGCGCAGCGCGGACTTCGGCAGCCCCACCGCGCGCATGAGCTCGGCGAGCCGGTCCGGACCGGCCTCGATCCCGTGCGCGGCCAGGCCCTCGCGCAGCAGCGACCCGACCGACTGGCGCGGGTCCAGGCTGGACATCGGGTCCTGGAACACCATCTGGAACCGGCGGCGCATCCGGCGCAGCGGCTCCCCCGTCAGCGCGGCGACGTCGGTGCCGTCGAAGGACACCGTGCCCGCGGTCGGCTCGGTGAGCTTGAGGATCGCCCGCCCGAGGGTCGACTTGCCGCAGCCGGACTCGCCGACCAGGCCGTAGGTCTCGCCGCGCTCGATCCGCAGCGAGACGCCGTCGACGGCCCGGACGTGCCCGACGGTGCGCTGCACCAGCACACCCCGGGTGATCGGGAAGTGGACCTGCAGGTCCTCGACCTCCAGCAGGGGGCTCATGCCGTCGCTCCGATCGGCTCGGGATTGTGGCAGCGCAGCAGCCGGCCCGCCTCGTCGTCGGCCACCGGCGTGACCGAGGTGCAGGTCTCCAGCGCCCGCGGGCAGCGCGGCGCGAACGCGCAGGCGTGGTCCCAGGGCAGGTTGTCCGACACCGACCCGGTGATCGCGGGCAGCTCCGCGGCGGGGTCGGAGTCCAGCCGCGGGATCGACCGGATGAGCCCCGAGGTGTACGGGTGGCGCGGGCCCCCGAACAGGGCGTGCCGCTCCGCGCGTTCCACGACCCGGCCGCCGTAGAGGACGTTGACCCGGTCGCAGAGCCCCGCGACGACGCCCAGGTCGTGCGTGATCATGATCAGTGCCGTTCCCGTCTCGGCGACGAGTTCGCGCAGCAGCTCCAGGATCTGGGCCTGGATGGTGACGTCGAGGGCGGTGGTCGGCTCGTCGGCGATGAGCAGCTTCGGCCGGCAGGCGAGCGCGATCGCGATCAGCGCGCGCTGGCGCATCCCGCCCGACATCTGGTGCGGGTAGGCCGACACGCGTCGTGCCGGGTCGGGGATGCCGACCCGCTCCAGCAGGGCGACGGCCTCCGTACGCGCCTCGTCCTTGCTCATCCCGCGGTGCCGGGTGAGCGCCTCGGTGATCTGGACACCCACCGGGACGACCGGGTTCAGCGACGACAGCGGGTCCTGGAAGACCATCCCGATGTCGCGGCCGCGACGCTCGCGCAGCTCGGCGTCGGACAGGGTGAGCAGGTCGACGGACTCGTCCCCGGAGGAGAACAGCACCGAGCCGCCCACCCGGGGGGTACGGCCCGGCAGCAGTCCCATGATCGCCAGAGAGGTCACGGACTTGCCGCAGCCGGACTCGCCGACCAGGCCGACGACCTCGCCGGGGCGGACGTCGAACGACACACCGTCGACGGCGACGACGTCGGCCTCGCCTTTGCGGACGAAGCGCACGGACAGGTCCTGGACCTGCAACAACGGGTTCATCGGAGGTGTGGTCATCTCCGGCCTTTCGGGTCGATGGCCTCGCGCAGCGACTCGCCGAGCAGCGTGAACCCGAGCGCGACGACGATGATCGCGATCGCCGGGTATACCGCCAGCCCGGGCCGGACGTCGAGGTAGGGCTGCGCGGAGGCGAGCATCAGGCCCCACTCGGCGCGGGCCGGGTCGGCGTCGCCGAGGCCGAGGAAGGACAGCGCGGCCGCGTCGAGTATCGCCGTCGCCAGGGTCAGCGTGGCCTGCACGATCACCGGGCCGATCGCGTTGGGCAGCATGTGCCGCAGCACGACCGCCCGTCGCTTCACGCCGAGCGCGGTGGCCGCAAGGATGTGGTCGGAGTCGCGCTGGGCGAGCATCGACCCGCGCAGCAGCCGCGCGAAGATCGGCACGTTCACCAGCGCGACGGCGATGATGACCGTGGTCTGGCTGGGCCGGGCGGCCAGCGCCGCGACCGAGATCGCGAGCAGCAGCGACGGGATCGACAGCAGCACGTCGGTGACGCGCATGAGGACGGTGTCGATCCAGCCGCCGAACGCGCCGGCGAGCACGCCGATGACCAGGCCCGCCACGAGCCCGAACACGGTCGCGAGCACGCCGACGAGCAGGGTCTGACGCGACGCCAGGATCATCCGGGAGAACTCGTCGCGGCCGTTCTGGTCGCTGCCGAGCAGGAAGCCGGGCTGCGGTCCGGGGATCGAGCCGGGGCGCAGCTGGTCGAGCAGCTGCGGGAACGCCTGGGCCGGGTCGTGCGGGGCCAGCAGCGGCGCGAACACCGAGACCAGCACGAACACCCCGATGATCACCGCCCCGACGATCGCGGTGGGGCTGCGGCGCAGCCGGCGCAGTGCGTCCGCGGACAGGCTGCGGCCGGCGGTGTCGTCGATCCGGTCCTTCCGCCGCTGCGCCCAGGTGGTCGGTGCGCTCATCGCAGCCTCACCCTCGGGTCGATCACGGCGTAGGACAGGTCGACGAGCAGGTTGACCAGCACGTAGATGAGTGCGCCGAGCAGCACCACGGCCTGCAGCCGCGGGTAGTCGCGGCGCTCGATGCCCTCGGCGATCAGGGTGCCGATGCCGGGCCGGTTGAACACCTTCTCCGTCAGCACCGCACCGGCGAGGAGCAGGCCGGTCTGCAGACCGATCGTCGTCGAGACCGGCAGCAGCGCGTTGCGCAGCACGTGCCGGCCGCGGACGGTGCCCGGCGCGAGCCCCTTGGCGTTGGCGGTGCGGACGAAGTCGGACTCCAGCACGTCGAGCACCGAGGCCCGGGTGATCCGCACGATGACGGCGAGCGGGATCGTGGCGAGGGTGACGGCGGGCAGCACGAGATGCAGCAGCGAGTCCCAGCTGGCGTCGAACTCGCGGGTCAGCAGGCCGTCGAGGGTGGGGAACCCGGTGACCGAGGTGGCGTCGATGCCGGTCGACTGCAGTCCGGACGGCGGGAACAGGCCGAGGTCGACGGCCAGGAACTGCTTGAGCACGTAACCGAGGAAGAACACCGGCACGGCGACGCCGACCAGGGTCCCGACGATGGTCAGGTTGTCCCAGATCCCGCCGCGGTGGCGGGCCGCGAGGTAGCCCAGCGGGATCCCGAGGGCGACGGCGAGCAGCAGGGCCGACAGGGACAGCTCGATCGTCCCCGGCAGCGCGCGGCCGAGCTCGGTGATCACCGGGTCACCGGTGACCAGCGAGGCGCCGAAGTCGCCGGTCAGCGCCCGGCCGAGGTAGTGCAGGTACTGGATCGGGATGGGCTGGTCCAGGCCCAGCGTCTTGTTCAGTGCCGCGATCGACTCCGGGGTCGCCTTGTCTCCGAGCAGCGCACCGGCCGGTCCGCCGGGCAGCGAGCGCAGCCAGGCGAACAACAGCACGGACAGGATGAGCAGCGTCGGGACGACCTGGAGCAGGCGGCGCGCGACGAAGCGCAGCATGCGTGGATGTCCTCAGTGGTGGGAGGCGGGACACGCGACCGGGCGCCGCGGGGTCTCCGCGGCGCCCGGGGCACGGTCAGTTCTTGCTGACGGAGACGAAGCGCTCGTCGGTCAGCGGCGACGGGATCACGCCCTGCACGTTCGGTCCGACGACGATCGCCGGGCCGGTGGTCAGGATCGGCACGGCCGGCAGGTACTTGGCCATGATGTCCTTGTTCGCCTGCTGGTACGCGGCGGCGTGACCGGCCGGGTCCGGGATGGAGTCGGCCTTGGCCAGCTCGGCGAACATCGCCGGGTCCTGCGGCCCGAACTCGGCCTTCTCCCGGCCGAAGAACGTGCCGACGAAGTTGCCGGCGTCGTTGTAGTCGCCGGTCCAGCCGAGCATGTGCAGGTCGTGCTTGCCCGCCTTCTGGACGTCGTCCTTGTAGCCGCCGTTCCACGGCCGCGCGACCGGGTTGACCGTGATGCCGACGGCCTTCAGGTTCGCCGACATCGCCGAGAACAGGTCCGCCGGGTTCGGCATGTAGGGCCGGGTGATCTCGGTCGGGTAGTAGAAGTTCAGCGTCAGGTTCTGCGCGCCGGCCTCGGCGAGCAGCTGCTTGGCCTTCTCCGGGTCGTACGGGTACTGGGTGACGTCGTCGGCGTAGCCCGCGACGGTCGGCGGCACGAACTCCTTCGCGACCGCGGAGCCCTCGGGCATCTTGGTGCGGACCAGCGACTCGCGGTCGATGGCGTACGCGAGCGCCTGGCGGACCCGCAGGTCCTTGAGCTTCGGGTTGTTCTTGGTGTTGATGCCCATGTAGAGCAGCGAGAACGGCTGGCGGATCAGCACCTGGTCACCCTGGTCCTTCAGGGTCTGGTAGTCCGCCGGGGACGGGTAGTCGTAGCCGTCGATGGTGCCGGCGGCCAGCTCCTGCTTGCGGGCGTTCTCGTCGGGGATGATCTTGAAGATGAGCCGGTCGAGCTTCGCCTTCTCGCCCCAGTACTGGTCGTTGCGGACCAGGGTGATCGTGTTGTTCGCCTTGTCGAAGCTCTCGAACTTGAACGGCCCGGTGCCCGTCGGGTGCTCGTTCGCGTAGGCGGGGTAGGTGAAGGAGTCACCGCTCTGGGTGACGGCGTCGGCGTCGTACTGCTTGAGCGCCGCCGGGCTGGAGATCGAGAACGACGTGAGGCCGAAGGCGGCCGGGAACGCGCCCTTGAACTTGTTCAGCGCCAGGACGGCGGTGTTCGGGCTCTGCGCCGTGCAGGACTTGTACAGCGGGGCGCCCGAGGCGTCGCCCTCGTTCTTGGCGAAGCCCTCGAAGACGTCGCCGTAGTAGATCATCTGGCTCTGCGCCGCGGCGCCCTTCATGGTGAACCAGCGGTCGAAGTTCGCACAGACCGCGGTCGCGTCGAGCGGCGTGCCGTCGTGGAACGTGACGCCCTCGCGGAGGGTGAACGTCCAGGTCTTGCCGTCCGGCGTGGACGTCCACTCGGTGGCCAGGCCGGGCTCGAGCTCGGTGGTCCCGGGCTTGTAGGTGATCAGCGTGTCGAACATCTGCCGGGCCGGGCGGAAGCTCTCGCCGTCGTCGTTGAAGATCGGGTCGAAGTTCTTCGGCGCACCCGCGGCGCCGAACACGAACGTCCCCCCGGCGGCGTCGCCACCCGCTCCGCGCTCCGAGCTCGCGCAGGCGGTCATGCCCACTGCGAGCACGCCCGCCATGACCGCCGTCATCCACCGTCTGCGCATTCCGGTCCCCTCGTCGGCAGAGGCGTCCACCCGATGTGTGCGTGCGGACACCTGATGACGGGGAAACCTATAGCGGTCCGTTACCAACCGGTAGACCCTTGCGTCACGATAGTGCTACGAACTGGTACGCACGTCCCGTTCGTCCGGGCCGTCGTCGACGGCCGACCGGTGCGCGTCCCGGTGGGCCGACACCGCGGCCCGCGAGGCGTCCTCGCCGAGCGCGGCGGCCCGGACCTCGTCGAAGACCTCGCGGTAGGTGCGCAGGTCGGCGGGCGACTCCAGGAACGACTCCCCCGCGTGCCCCTCGGTGTGGACGACGTCGGGGCCGAGCTCGTCGGGGACGGTCAGGATCGCGAAGCGGCCGGCGTGCGCCCGCTGCGGCCCGGCGCCGAACGGGAGCACGCGCAGCGTCACGTCGGGCAGGCCCGACAGCGTGAGCAGCCGGTCGAGCTGCTCGGCCATCACCGCGGGGCCGCCGGTCGCGCGGGCGAGCACGGCCTCGTCGACGACGGCGTCGAGCACCAGTGGCGGCGTCGCGGTGAGCGCCTCGTGGCGACGTCCGCGCAGCCGCACGAGCTGGTCGATCTCCCAGTCCGGGCGCCCCGGGAGCCGGGCACGCAGCGCGGCGTGTGCGTAGGCGGGCGTCTGGAGCAGCCCGTGCAGCACGGTCAGGTCGAACGCGGCGACGGCGGTCGCGTCGGACTCGGCGGCGGCGTAGCGCCCCGGCGACGGCAGGAAGTGCGGGTCACTGCGCAGGCCCTCGGTGAACGGCTCCCACCAGCCGCGGGTGCGGCTCTCGGTGACGAGCCGCTCGAGCATCTCCGCCTCGACCCCGGCGACTCCGCCGTAGACCTCGACCAGAGCGGCGACGTCGGCCGGGCGCGGCACCCCCTTGCCGTTCTCCAGCCTGCTGATCTTCGACGTCGAGCAGCCCACGCCACCCGCGGCGTCCTCCAGCTTCAGACCGGCGTTGACGCGCAGCCTGCGCAGTTCGGCACCCAGCCGTCGTCGCGCGCCGGTCGGCTCCTGCTCCACCTCGCGCTCCCTCCGTGGCCCCGCCGTGCAATCTACATTTCTGTGCAATTCCCTGTGCCTGCAATTGCACGGACGCGTGTCGTCGTGCATCCTGGAGTCACCCGGACGTGACGGCGGACACACCAACCGTGGCGACCGGGGACCACGGACCGACCGCGACACACGAAGGGAGATTGACATGATCCGCAGGACGCAGGTGCCGCACACAGGCACGCACCACAGCGCCCGTACCGGGCGGTGGTCGCCGTGATCGCGCTGGTCGTGGTGGCCCTGGCCGGGCTGGCCACGCTGGTCGTCTCGGCGATCGTGATCGGGGTGACCGAGCGGCGCCGGAGCGAGGCGTGGCGCCGGATCGCCGAGCAGCGACGCCGGGAGTGGGAGCGCAGGCAGCGCCAGCTCCACGGCCGGCCGCACCACGTGGACGCGTGGGGCGACGAGGATTCCGACTGACACCGCTCTCGGGACCCACCGGGAAGGAAGGACGGCGCAGCGGCGGGGGGTTGCTGCGCCGGGTGGCCGGTCACGGCCGGGGCAACGCGCCCTGGACGGACCGGCCCGTCCTGTGTCCGGGGGCTAGAGGGCCCGCCGGCCGGCGAGCGCGCGGCCGAGCGTCATCTCGTCGGCGAACTCCAGGTCGCCGCCCATCGGCAGGCCGGACGCGAGCCGCGTGACGCTCAGGCCCGGGAAGTCGCGCAGCAGCCGGACCAGGTAGGTCGCGGTCGCCTCGCCCTCGGTGTTGGGGTCGGTCGCGATGATGACCTCGGAGATCTCGGTCTCGTCGGTCGCCGGACCGGTACCACCGAGGCGGGCGAGCAGCTCGCGGATCCGCAGCGTGTCCGGGCCGATCCCGGCCAGCGGGTCGAGCGCACCGCCGAGCACGTGGTAGCGCCCCTTGAACTCCCGGGTCCGCTCGACAGCCAGGACGTCCTTGGGCTCCTCGACCACGCACACCAGCGTCGGGTCGCGTCGCGCGTCGGAGCAGTAGCGGCAGCGGGTGTCCGACGCGACGTTGCCGCACACGTCGCAGAACGCGACGCCCTGCTTGACCGTCTGCAGGACCTCCTGGAGCCGGTTGATGTCGGCCGGGTCCGCGGCGAGCAGGTGGAACGCGATGCGCTGGGCGCTCTTCGGACCGACCCCGGGCAGGCGCCCCAGCTCGTCGATCAGGTCCTGGACCGGTCCTTCGAACACCTCAGGCGCCCGGGAGGCCCAGGCCGCCCATGTCGAGACCGCCGGCGAGCGGACCCATCTTCTCCTGCTGCAGCTCCTGCGCACGGCGGACCGCGTCGGCGAGCGCGCCGGCGACGAGGTCCTGCAGGGTCTCGACGTCCTCGGGGTCCACGACCTTCGGGTCGATCCGCACCGAGCGCGGCTCCAGGCCCGCGGTGACGGTGACCTCGACCAGCCCGTTCCCGGCCTGGCCGGTGACCTCGGCGGTCGCGAGCTCGGCCTGGGCCTGCTGGAGCTGCTGCTGCATCTTCTGGGCCTGCTGCAGGATCATCTGCATGTCGGGCTGACCGGGTTGCACGCGTACCCCTCGCTGTCGGGTCCGGCTCGCGCGATCGGGGGCTTCCCCGGCGCGACCGGCGCGGACGTGTCCTTCTCCCAGGGTAGACGTGTCAGGCTGACCGACCGTGCGCGCCCTGATCCGTTCCGCCACAGCCGTCCTCCCGGCCGTCGTCGCGCTGCTGTGCGCCGGCTGCGGCGCAGTGGCACCGGCTCCGCCCTCGGTCGACGCGACCCCGGTACCGGCCGCGACGACCCGTTCGCTGCCCACCACCCCGGCGCCGGTCCCCGCCCCCGTCGTGCTGCTCGACCCCGGGCACAACGGCGGCAACGCCGCGGACCCTGCCGCGGTGAACCGGCCGGTCCCCGACGGGCGCGGCGGGACCAAACCGTGCAACACGACCGGCACCTCCACGAACGCCGGCTACGCCGAGCACACCTTCACCTGGGACCTGGCCGGGCGGGTGCGGTCCCGGCTGGAGGCCGCCGGTGTGCGGGTGGTGCTCACCCGCTCCGACGACGACGGCGTCGGCCCCTGCGTCGACGCCCGCGGTGCGGCGGGCGGCCGGGCCGGTGCGGCGCTGGCCGTGTCGCTGCACGCGGACGGCGCGGCGGCCTCGGCCCGCGGGTTCCACGTCGCGTACGCGGAGCCCGCGGTGCACGGGACCGGACCGGCGTCGCTGCGCCTGGCCACCGGGCTGCGGGACGCGCTCCGCTCGGCCGGGTTCGCCCCGGCCGGTTACATCGGCCGCGACGGGCTCGACGGCCGCGAGGACCTGGCCGGCCTGAACATCTCGACCGTGCCGACCGCGCTGGTGGAGGCGGGCAACATGCGCAACGCCGGCGACGCCGCCGTGCTCACCGACCCCGCCGGGCGGGACCGGATCGCGGCGGCGGTGGCCGCTGCGGTGCTGGCACAGCTGCGCCGCTGACCACCTGCGCCCCGGCCACCACCCGTCCGGGCCGGGGGTCAGCGCGGGTCGATCGCGCGGGCCCCCAGGTGCGAGGTGAGGATCTCCAGCGCGGCGGCCTCGGGGTCCCGACGGGCGCCCGGCGACGCCGCCTCGGCCGCGGCCTCGGCGAGCATGTCCTCCTCCTCGGCGGCCTGGTTCCGTACCGGGGCGGGTCGTGCGCCCGGACCGTCGCCCCCCTGCGGTCCGGCATCACGAGGGTCCGGCGGTGCGTCCTCCGGCGGCGGCTCCGGCGGCAGCGGGACGTCGGGGTCCCCCGCGGGACGGCGGGTGGGCCGCCCGCCCTGCTCGCGCTGCGGGGCGTCGCGCTGGGAGGGGCGCTGCGGCACCGCCCGCTGCGCGCGTTCCGGTGTGGCAGCGCGACGCGCGGTCGCGGCCTCCCCGGTGTCGCAGTGGACCCGCCACTGGACCCCGAGGACGGCGCGCAGCGCATCGGCGATCACGTCGGTGTTGCGCGCCTCGGACAGCCGCCGGGCCAGCGGCGGGGCACCGATCGCGAGGACCAGGGTGTGGCCGTCGACCGCCCGGACGGTGGCGTTGACCAGCAGCGCCTCGGTGCTGCGGCTGCGCTGACGGACAGCGGCGAGGATCTCCGGCCAGACCCGGCGGACCGCCGTCGCGTCCAGCGACGACGCCGACGACACCGGCTGCGCCGACTCCGGCGGTACGGCGTCGGCGGGGGCGCCGTCGCGGGGCGGGGCGGGACGACGGGCCGGGGCCTCCTGCGCGGCGGGCTCCTCGGTCCCGCCCGCTCCCGGCCCGTCCGCCCGGCGACCGTCCGCCTGCCGCCCCTCTGCGGCCGGGCCGTCCGTACCCGGACCCCCTGCAGCAGGTCGGTCGGCAGCCGGGCCGTCCACCGGGGCCGGGCCGGCGGTCGCCGGAGCGCGCTCCGCGGAACGCTCCGCCCCGGACTCCGCACCGGCGGAGGGAGCAGCGGGGCTGCCCGAGGACGCCGCCTCCGTCGCGGCGCCGCCCGGTCCGCGTGGCCCGGTCGCCTCCTCGGCGTGGGGTGCCGTGGCGCCCGCCGGCCGGGTCCCGGCATCCGCGGCCGCGGGGCCACGACCGGAGCCCTCACCGCCCCGGTCCTGGACGTCGCCGCCCCGGTCCTGGGGGCCGGCGCCCTGGTCCTGGGGGCCGGCGCCCTGGTCCTGGGGGCCGGCGCCCTGGTCCTGGGGGCCGGCGCCCTGGTGGGCACCGGGGGCCGTTGCCGGGGCGGCAGTGGTGGCCGTGGTCCGGCCGTCGGAGCGTTCCGCGGAACGCTCCGCGCCCGCCTCCGGACCGGTCCCCGCGGGCTCCGGGGCGGTGGGTGCCGGGGCGGCGGCGTCCGGGGCGGGGTCGGCGGGGCGCGGCGGCGCCGGGGCGGGCACGGCCATCGGGGCCTCTGCCTCGCGTTCCGCGGAACGCGACGGTGCGCCGCCGGTCGGCTCCGGGGTGGCCGGGCGCTCGCTGGGCCGGACGAACCGCTTGGCGGCGCCGCCGTCGTCGGCCGGGCCGGCGGGGCCGGGCGCGATCGCGTTGCGCCGCTCGATGCGCTCCAGACGTTCGAGCAGCCCGCCGTCGGAGGTCGTGGCCGCCGGGAGCAGCATCCGCGAGACCAGCAGCTCCAGCAGCAGCCGCGGGGCCGTCGCCCCGCGCATCTCGATCAGACCCTGGTGCAGGATCTCGCCGTAGCGGGTGAGGGTGGCCGGGCCGAGCCGGGCGGCCTGGTCGGCCATCCGGGACAGCTCGTCCGCGGCGCCGTCGACCAGTCCCTGCTCGGCGGCGTCCGGCACGGCCTGCACGAGCATCAGGTCGCGGAAGCGCTGCAGCAGGTCCGAGGCGAAGCGACGGGGGTCGTGCCCGGCCTCGACGAGCCGGTCCACCGCGCCGTAGACGGCCGCGCCGTCGGCCGCGGCGAGCGCGTCCACGGTGTCGTCGATCAGGCCGGAGTCGGTCACCCCGAGCAGCGCGACCGCGCGCTCGTAGGTCACACCCTGCGGCCCGGCGCCGGCGAGCAGCTGGTCCAGCACCGACAGCGTGTCTCGGGCCGAACCGCCCCCGGCCCGGATGACCAGCGGGAACACCGGCGGCGCGACGGTCACGTGCTCCTCGCCGCAGATCTTCTCCAGCAGCGCGCGCATCGTGCCGGGCGGGATCAGCCGGAACGGGTAGTGGTGGGTCCGCGACCGGATTGTCGGGAGCACCTTCTCCGGCTCCGTCGTCGCGAACACGAAGACCAGGTGCTCCGGGGGCTCCTCGACGATCTTGAGCAGCGCGTTGAAGCCCTGGGTGGTGACCATGTGCGCCTCGTCGACGACGAACACGCGGTAGCGCGACTCGGCGGGCGCGTAGAACGCCCGGTCACGCAGCTCGCGCGCGTCCTCGACACCACCGTGCGACGCCGCGTCGAGCTCGACGACGTCGATGCTGCCCGACCCCTCGGGGGCGAGCGCGATGCACGAGTTGCAGACGCCGCAGGGATCCGGGGTCGGTCCCTGCTCGCAGTTCAGCGAACGCGCCAGGATGCGGGCCGAGGACGTCTTGCCGCAGCCCCGCGGCCCCGAGAACAGATACGCGTGGTTGATCCGCCCCGCGGTGAGGGCGGTGGCCAGGGGCTCGGTGACGTGCTCCTGCCCCACGACGTCGGCCAGCTTGGCCGGGCGGTACTTGCGGTACAGAGCCAGAGCCACGAGGGGAAGGCTACCCAGGGGGTCCGACACTCCGGGGACCCGCTCGGAGACAGAAGGGGACCCCGCGCACCCGCCAGAGCCTGTTGACCCTTGCTGCCTTCCGGCCCTGGGGGAGTTCACAGGATGGACGCCGCACGGGGTCCACGGACAGTGTGCCACGGACGGCGCCGTCGGGCGGCGAGGGGGCCGCGTCGGATCACCGAGGGCGTCGCGTAACCTCTTTCGCGGAGGATTCGCCTAGTGGCCTAGGGCGCACGCTTGGAAAGCGTGTTGGGAGCAATCCCTCAGGGGTTCAAATCCCCTATCCTCCGCCAGCAGGAAGGCGGAACGCCGGGCACACCCTCGCGGGTGGCCCGGCGTTCGTCGTTCCCGGGTCCGCTCAGCGACCGGCCGCGCGTACCAGCCGCAGCTGCCCGACCTCCGCGACGTTCTTCGCCAGCTCGGTGTTCACCCAGGCCAGGGTGTGGCCGACCGTCATCTCCGGATCCCCCTGCCACGGGAACGGGGCCTCCGCGGCGAGGTCGTCGTCGGACAGCCCGTCCAGGACGTCCGCCCACTCGTCACGCAGCGCGCGCATCCGGGCGACGGTCGATGCGGCGTCGCCCGGCCACACCACGTCGGTGCGGTCCCGCGGGGTCCGGCCGCGGAGGTGATCCAGCGTCACCGACCACCACCAGTCGATGTGCCAGGTGACCCACGCGATCGTCGGGACGGGGACCGGGTCGGGTTCGGAGTCCGCCCAGTCGGGCCGCCACGTCCCGTCGCCGGACGGGTGCACCGTCCAGCAGACGCGCGCCGGCCGCCACAGGGTCTCGTGGTCGTCGAGCCGGTCGAGGTGGTACTCGAACAGGGCCCACGTCAGGTCGAACTGCCACCGCAGGAGCGCGACACGGGATGCGGACATCGCCCGAGCCTGGCATTCCACGGTCCCGGCCGAAAGTACGACGCCCCGCAGGCGGAACCGGCCTCCGGGCCGATCCGCGAGCTCTGCACGGCCGCCACGCTGAACCGGTGCAGCGAACAGACGTGAGCGTTCCCCCGGATCCGACGACCACCGCGCCCGGCCGGGTCGACGCCCTCGACGCCCTCCGCGGGCTGGCCCTGTGCGGGATCCTGCTCGTCAACATGCCCGCGATCGCCGGGCTGCCGCCCGCCACGGGGTCCTGGAGCGGCACCCTGCCGCAGTGGCTGGAGCTCACCGCGCACCAGCGCTTCTTCCCGCTGTTCTCGTTCCTGTTCGGGCTCGGCACCGCCCTGTTCCTGGACGGGGCCGCCCGGCGGACCACCCGGCCACGGCTCGTGCTGCTCCGCCGGCTGCTCGTGCTCGGCGTGCTCGGCGCCGCGCACCATCTCCTGCAGCCCGGTGAGGCGCTGCTCCCGTACGCGATCGTCGGCGTCGTCGTCCTCCTGCCGGCCTCCTGGCTGCCGCGGCCGGTGATCGCACTCGGCGGCGCGGTCGCGACGGGCGTGGCGCTCGCGTTCACCAGCGGCGGGCTCCTCCTCGTGCCCGGGCTGTTCCTGCTCGGTCTCGCCGCCGCCCGCTACGGCCTGCACCACCGGATGGCGGCGCCGAACCGGGCCGTGTGGACGGCCGTGCTGGTCGGGGCCGTCGTCGTCGCGGTGCCGCTGCTGAGCATCCAGGTCGACACGATCGAGCACAGCGGGTTCGACCGGGTGTCCTCGACCGCCGGGCTCGTCATGGCCGTCGGGTACGCGAGCGCACTGGTGCTGCTGACGGCGTCCCGGGTCGGGCCGTGGGTGTCGTCCGTGCTCGCCCCGCTCGGCCGACTCGCGCTGACGAACTACCTCACGGCGACGCTGCTGGTCGTGCTGCTGACCACGGCCCCGGCGTTCTCCGGCCCGGGCGGGTACCGCGCCCTGCTCCCGCTCGCCGCCGGGATCCTGGTGGTCCAGGTCGTCGCGAGCCGCCGGTGGCTGCGGCGCTTCCGGTACGGGCCCGCGGAGTGGTTGTGGCGCAGCATCTCCTGGTGGTCACCCGCACGGATGGTCTAGCCCGTCCCGGGTCACCCGAGCGGTGCGATCCACCGGCCGGACGCCGGTCCACCTCGCCCTGTGGTCATGGTCCCGGCTACTGCGACGACCCCGTCGCCGCCACCCCGACGCCGAGCCCGATCATCGCGAGCCCACCGGCACCGCCGACGGCCGCGATCCGCCTCGGCGACGACGCGAACCAGGCCCGGGCCGATCCGGCGGCGAGGGCCCACACGCTGTCGAGCACCAGACCGATGGCGACGAAGAACGCCCCCAGCAGCAGGATCTGCGTGGCGACCGGCCCGCGGGCGTCGACGAACTGGGGCAGGAACGCGACGAAGAAGACGACGGACTTGGGGTTCAGCAGGCCGACCACCAGACCGTCGACGACGCTGCGGGCCGGACCCACCTGCCGGGCGTCACCGGCCGAGCGCTGCATCGCGCGGACGACGTCGTGCCGGTGCCGGAACGCCGTGATCCCCAGGTGCACCAGGTAGGCGGCACCCACCAGCTTCAGGACGGTGAACGCCGCGGCGGACTGTGCGACGAGGTGTCCGAGGCCCACCGCCACCGCGACCACCTGCAGGAAGACGCCGACGGCGTTGCCGACGACCGTCGCCAGCGCGGCGGACCGGCCGGCCGCGAGCGCGCGGCCGACGGTGAACACGACGCTGGGTCCGGGGATGACGATGACGACCGCCGCGGCGGCGGCGAACGCGAGGAGTCGATGGTCCACGGCGGAAGCGTCCGCCGGCCGGCCTCCGGTGTCGAGCCCGTTCCCGATCAGCGCCGGGGCGGTGCCGGCCGGTCCCCACCGTCGACGACGCAGAACCGGTTGCCCTCGGGGTCCTGCATGATCACGTAGTCGGCGCCGGCCGGCCGGTTGGTCCACGGGACCTCCTGCGCGCCGAGGGCGACCAGGCGCCGGACCTCGGCCTGCTGGTCGTCGGCGTAGAGGTCCAGGTGGATACGCGGCGGCAGGACCCGCTCGGACGGGGCGACGTCGAGCGAGACGTTCGGGCCGGGACGGCCGTCGCCCGGGCGGAGGAGCACGAAGTCGTCGTCCGCGGGGGTGCGCGCCTCGTAGTCGAGCGCCTCGGTCCAGAACCGGACCTGTCGTGCGAGGTCGGTGACGCGCAGGACGACCGAGCCGACGACCAGCATGCGACGACGGTAGCGGGATCGATGCGGTTCAGGTCTCAGCGCAGCCGGGCGATCAGCCGGAACACCAGCCACAGCAGCGCCGCTCCCCCGCAGACCAGGCCGATGCCGACCAGCACGACTCCCAGGATCGGCCAGGTCAGGTCCGGACCAGGTGGCTCGGGGGCCCCGGGCGGAAGGTGGTACACGTACGGCTGGTCGCCCTGATCGGGCAGCACCCGCTCCAGCCAGGACGGCAGCAGCACGATCCCACCGGTCACCAGACACAACCCCGCGACGACGGCGAGCAGGCGCACCCGAGAAGGGTAGGGGGCGGTCCGACCGGTCACCATCACTCGACCCGGGCCCGGCGGTCCGCCATCCTGGTATCGGACCGCCCACCCGGCGGCTCCCCGGACGAGACGCGCCGTACCCGGAACGCCAAGACGACGCATCCTTCCGGGAGGAGCTCGTCATGGCATGGATCTACCTCGTGGTCTCCGGTGTGCTGGAGACGGTGTGGGCCGCGGCGCTGTCGCAGAGCCGCGGGTTCAGCAGGCTCGGCCCGTCGCTGCTGTTCGCGGGCGCGCTGGCCCTGAGCATGGGCGGGCTGGCCCTGGCGTTGCGCGACCTGCCGGTCGGCACCGCGTACGCCGTGTGGGTGGGCATCGGCGCGGTCGGCACCGCGCTCTACGGCATGGCCGCCCTCGGGGAGCCGGCGACGACGGCGCGGCTGTTGTGTCTGCTGGCGATCGTCGCCGGTGTGGTGGGGCTGAAGGTCCTGCACTGAGGCTGGAGACGACGGCGGGGCCGGACCTCGTGAGAGGTGCCGGCCCCGCCGCCTGGGAGCCCCTTACTCGAAGGGTCCGTCCTTCAGCAGCCCACCGACGGGACCCTCGACGAAGCGGGGGTCGGCCTGCGGGATCTCGGTGTCGGTGCCGTTGACTCCGTCCGGCCGGTTGTTCGGCGAGAAGGTGTCCGCGGCGTCGAGGAAGCTGTAGCCGAACGTGTCGGAGGTCTCGAGCACGGCGTCGAGGCCCTGCGTCGGGCTCTGGGTGCTCGGGTAGCCGTGGTCGCGGTCCTCGTCGGCCGCGGCGATGCCGGCCAGCGGGAACGCCACGGCGCCGAGGGCGCCGACGGCGATCAGTGAGCGGCGCATCCGGTTCTTCATCGAATCCGTCCTTCGGTTGGGGAGCAGGCCGTTCACACTAACGGCCCAGCGCGGTACGGCGTACGGAGCACGCCGCACGGTCGTCACATGTTGTCGGCGCCGGCCTTGATCGCCTCGCGGATGCGGTTGTAGGTGCCACACCGGCAGATGTTGCGGATCTCGTCCAGGGCGTCGTCGTCGATCGAACGGCCCTCGGCCGCACACCGCTTGACCAGGTCGATAGCGGCCATGATCTGACCGGGCTGGCAGTAGCCGCACTGGGCGACGTCGTTGTCGATCCAGGCCTGCTGCATCGGATGCAGCTCCTCACCCTTCGCGATCCCCTCGATGGTGGTGATCTCGTCGGACTCGGAGATGGCGCCGACCGGCACCGAGCAGGGGTTGAACGCCTTGCCGTTGATGTGACTGGTGCAGGCCTTGCAGACGTTGATCCCGCAGCCGTACTTCGGACCGGTCACGCCCAGCAGGTCACGCAGGACCCAGAGCACGCGGACGTCGTCCTCGACGTCGACGGTGACCTTCTCGCCGTTGACCGTGAAGGTGTGGGAAGGCATGTCAGTCTCCTCAGCGGACGAAGTCGAGGCCGTTGGTCGGCGACGGCGGGACGGGCGGGACAGTCGGATACGGCTCGAACGGCAGCGGCTCGTTGTGCAGGATCGGGAACTCGGTCGGGACCTTCCCGGTCGCGCGGGCGTAGGCGTTCGCGATCGCGCCGCAGGTGGCCGCCACGCCGAACTCGCCGGCGCCGCCGGGCTCCGGGGCCTCGGAGTCCTCGATGAGCACGATGTTCATCTCCGGCGGGGTGTTCCACTGCCGGGTGTAGAAGTAGTTGTCCCAGCTGGCCTCGACGAAGTGACCGTCGACCAGGTGCAGGCCTGAGGTCAACGTCATCGCGATGCCGTCGTTGATCCCGCCCATCATCTGGGCCTCGAGACCGCGTGGGTTGATGATCAGGCCGACGTCGACGACGTAGGTGACCTTGGTGACGCGCGGGCCGGTGCGAGCGGAACGGATCTTCCGGTTCACCGTCTCGGGGCGGCAGTCCAGCTCGACGACGGCGCAGGCCACGCCCTTGTACTCGACGTGCATCGCGATGCCCTGGGCGGTGCCCTCCGGCATCGACTTGCCCCAGTCCGCCTCCTGCGCGGCCCGGTCGACGACGTTCTTCCAGCGGGTCAGCTTGGTGAACTCCGAACGGAACTCGTACGGGTCCTTGCCCATCTTCGCCGCGACCTGGTCGATCATCAGCTCGCGCGCCGTGGCCGTGTCGGGCGAGTAGATGTTGCGCATCGAGCAGGTGTTGAAGCGCATGTCGACCTCGTTGAGCAGCGAGGTGGCAGCGCCGACGTTGTACGGGTTGGTCTGCGTCGTCAGGTAGATGCTCTGCGAGATCGTGTAGTTGCCGCCCGGAGCCTTGTTCGCCGCGGCGGTGATCGCCTCGGACAGGCCGGGGTTGATCTCGGAGGCGACGCTGGTGTGGCGGATCTCGAAGCTGGACACCGCGTCGCCGGAGACCTGCGCCCGGACCCGGGTGGTCGCCATCGGGTGCGTGCGCCCCTGGCGGGAGTCGTCGGCGCGGGTCCACATGAGCTTGACCGGCTTGCCGAACGCCTGCGAGCACTCGGCGGCCTCCTCGAGACCGTCGAAGAACAACCGGCGGCCGAACGAGCCGCCGCCCTCGGTGACGTGCACGGTGACCGCGTTCTGCGCGATCCCGAGCTTCTTGGCGATCTCGGCCTGCGCGGCGATCGGCGACTTGGACGGTCCCCAGATCTCAGCCGAGCCGTCGCGGACGTCGGCGATGGCGCAGTTGGTCTCCAGCGCGGAGTTGCTGCGGAAGTAGAACGTGAAGTCGCCCTCGACGGTCTCACCCGGCACCTGGGGCACGGCCAGCGGCAGCTCGCCACGGCGCAGGGCCGCCAGCACGGACTCGTCGTTCTCGCCCTCGACCGTGCCGCCGTCCCAGTCGACACGCAGCGCGTTGACCGCGTCGACGGCCTGCCCGAACGTCTTCGCGCGGACCGCCACGCCGGTCGGGACCTGCTCGACGTCGGTGACGCCGGGCATGTTCCGGACCTCGTCGATGTTGCGCACACCCTGCGGGGCCGAGTTGATGTTCGGACCGCGGCAGATGACGGTCGGCAGCGCGTCCGGGATCTGCAGGTCGGCGAGGAACTTCTTCTTCCCGGTCACCATGGCGCGCGCGTCGGACTTGGTCCGCGGCTTCCCGATGACAGTGAACTCCTCGCGGTCCTTCAGGACGACGTCGACGGCCTCGTTCACCGAGCTGGACGCCAGCTCGGTGAGCTCCCCGAAGGGCAGCTGCTCGCCGTTGTTGCCGGTGATGAGCCCCTGACGGCTGCGCAGCACGTTCACGTCCTGGCGCAGCTCGTTCGCGGCCGCGTCGAGCAGCCGCTTCTGCGCGAGCGCCGCCGCGACCCGGATCGGGGTGTAGGTGGAGAACGTGGTCGTCGAGCCGCCGGTGAGCTGGTTGAACACCAGTTCCGGGCGGGCGTCGGCCAGGGTGACGATCACCTGGTCGGGGTCGAGGTTCATCTCCTCCGCGATGATCATCTGCGTCGAGGTGATGATGCCCTGGCCGTTGTCCGAGCGCGGCAGCGCGAACGAGACGGTGCCGTCGCGGTTGACCTCGATGCGGATGAGGTTGGCGGTCGGGCGCGCCGAGTCGCGGATGACGTCGAGCAGGTCGTAGAGCTCGGCGGGCAGGGGCGGCGACGGGATCGCGGCCGCGTTGGCCTGCGGGACGCCCGGGAAGTAGGTCTGACGCCCGATCTCGGCCGCGACGACCAGCGTCGGGGCGGCGACCAGGTAGCCGAGGAACCGCCGGCGGCTGACGTTCTTGCGGTCGTCTCCGGACGCCGGACGCTCGGGGGCGGTGGCGCTGTGAGCGGGCATCGTTGTCCTCTCGGAATGTGCTGCGGTGCGCGCCCGATGCGACGTCCGGTGCGGGGAGCGGGGGACGACTGCGGGGCTTTCGGACGATCAACGACGTGCCTGATTCGACGGATACGCGTCGGTACGCGCGGCACACGTAGAGGGAAATCCGCTGGTCGGACTGTCGGAGATCCAATGATTCGCAGGTCAACGACCTGGCGTTCAGGGTCCCCTTACCCGCAGATGCGGATGACTTGCCGCCACAAGTTCCGCAGGATGGGGTTGCTATACCGCCGAGTAGACCACTCGTACGGGTGATCCGGTGGAGAGCACCCGAACCGGGACCCGGGTGTCGACCGAAGGGGCTGCGCCCGCCGCCCGGGTCCCCGGTGCGGCGGGCGCATGGTCGTCACATGTTGTCGGCGCCGGCCTTGATCGCCTCGCGGATGCGGTTGTAGGTGCCACACCGGCAGATGTTGCGGATCTCGTCCAGGGCGTCGTCGTCGATCGAACGGCCCTCGGCCGCACACCGCTTGACCAGGTCGATAGCGGCCATGATCTGACCGGGCTGGCAGTAGCCGCACTGGGCGACGTCGTTGTCGATCCAGGCCTGCTGCATCGGATGCAGCTCCTCGCCCTTCGCCAGACCCTCGATCGTCGTGATCGCGTCCGACTCCGAGAGGGCGCCCACCGGCACCGAGCACGGGTTGAACGCCTTGCCGTTGATGTGGCTGGTGCAGGCCTTGCAGACGTTGATCCCGCAGCCGTACTTCGGCCCCGTCACGCCCAGCAGATCCCGCAGGACCCACAGGACCCGGACGTCGTCCTCGACGTCGACGGTGACCTTCTCACCGTTGACCGTGAAGGTGTGGGAAGGCATGTCAGTCTCCTCAGCGGACGAAGTCGAGGCCGTTGGTCGGCGACGGCGGGATCGGCGGCTCGGTCGGGTACGGCTCGAACGGCAGCGGCTCGTGGTGCAGGATCGGGAAGTGGTCCGGTACCCGGCCGGTGGCGCGCGCGTAGGCGTTCGCGATCGCCCCGCAGGTCGGGGCGACGCCGAACTCGCCGGCCCCACCGGGCTCCGGCCGGCCGTTGTCGACCAGGTGGACCTGCAGGTCGAGCGGGGTGTTCCACTGCCGGGTGTAGAAGTAGTTGTCCCAGCTCGCCTCGAGGAAGTGACCGTCGACCAGGTGCAGGCTTGAGGTCAGCGTCATCGCGATCGCGTCGTTGATCCCGCCCATGATCTGGGCCTTGAAGCCGAGCGGGTTGATGACCAGACCGCCGTCGACGGCGAAGACCGCCTTGGTCACCCGCGGGCCGGTCCGCGCCTGGCGGACCTTCCGGTCCACGGTCTGCGGGCGGCAGTCGATCTCGACCAGGCAGGCGGCGAAGCCCTTGTACTCGACGTGGAACCCGATCCCCTGCGCCGTGCCGTCGGGCATCGACCGGCCCCAGTCGCCCTCCTCGGCGACTTTGTCGAGCACGGCGCGCATCGCGTCGTTGCGGAGGAACTCGCGGCGGAACTCGTAGGAGTCCTTGCCCATCTTCTCCGCGATGCGGTCGACGATCAGGTCGCGGGCGGTGCAGACGTCGGGGGAGTACACGTTGCGCATCGAGCCGGTGTTGAACTGCATGTCGACCTCGTTGAGCACACGGGTCTGGGCGCCGAAGTCGTAGGGCGTGGCCTGGGTCAGCTCCCAGATCGCCTCCGCGACCGAGAGCTGGCCCAGCGGTGCCTTCGCGGCGGCCGCGGTGACGGCGTCGCCGAAGCCGTGCCCGAAGTCGCAGCTCACACCGGTGTGCCGCTGCTCGAAGCTGACGACGGACTCGCCGGCGACGACCGCCCGGATCCGGGAGGTCGCCATCGGGTGCACCCGGCCCTGGCGGGAGTCGTCGGCGCGCGACCAGATCAGCTTGACCGGCTTGCCGAGCTTCTGGGAGATCTCGGCGGCCTCCTTGGCCGCGTCGCCGAAGAGGCGACGGCCGAACGAGCCGCCGCCCGGGACGATGTGGATGGTGACCGCGTTGACCGGCAGCCCAAGCTGCTCGGCGATGTCGTGCTGCACGGTGATCGGGATCTTCAGCGAGGTCCAGATCTCGCACCGGCCGTCCCGGACGTCGGCGATCGCGGTGTTGGTCTCCAGCGCCGAGCTGCTGCGGAAGTAGAAGGTGAAGTCGCCCTCGACGGTCTCCCCCGGCACCGACGGGACCGCCAGCGGCAGCTCGGCCGCCCGTACCTTCTGCAGCACGGACTCGTCGTTCTCGCCCTCGACGGTGCCCGCGTCCCAGCGCACGCGCAGCGCGTTCGCACCGTCGACGGCCTGGCCGTAGGTGTGTGCCCGCACGGCGACGCCGGTGGCGCACTCGACGACGTCGGTGACGCCCGGCATGGAGCGCACCTCGTCGGCGTTGGCGACCGAGACCGGGGCGCAGTTCAGGTTCGGGCCGCGGCAGATCACCGTCGGCAGCGCGTCGGGGATCTTCATGTCGGCGATGAACTGCTTGCGGCCGGTGACGATGTCGCGGGCCTGCGCGTTGCGCCGGTCGGTCCCGATGACCGTGAACTCCTCGCGCGGCTTGAGCACCACCTCCACCGAGCGGGTGGCGTCGACGGCCGCGGCCTCGGTGAGCTCCCCGAACGGGATCGCGCTGCCCCCGGCACCGGTGATGAGCCCGGCGCGGCTGGTGAGGGTGCCCACGTCCTGCTGGAGGAGGGCGGCGGCCGCGTCGAGCAGCCGGCCCTTCGCGATCGCCGCGGCGACCCGGATCGGGGTGTAGGTCGAGAACGTCGTGCTGGAGCCGCCGGTGAGCTGGTTGAACACCAGCTCCGGGCGCGAGTCGGCCAGGGTGACCGTCACCTGGTCCGGGTCGAGGTCCATCTCCTCGGCGATGATCATCGCGGTCGAGGTGATGATCCCCTGCCCGTTGTCCGACCGCGGGAGCTGGAACGACACCGTGCCGTCCCGGTTCACCTCCACCCGGATCAGGGCCGAGGTCGGCCGGGAGGAGTCGCGGACGGCGTCGAGCAGGTCGTAGGTGTCGGCGACCTGGGGCGGCGACGGGATCGCGGCGGCCGAGGCCCCCGGCGGGGCGAACAGCTGCTGGCGGCCGATCTCCGCCGCAACGACGAGGGTGGGGGCCGCGACCAGGTAGCCGAGGAATCGGCGACGGCTGACATCGCGGCGTTCGGTGCGTGCACGTGTCGGGGCAGACATCGTTGTCCTCTCCTTCGCTCCGTGGCCCGGGGGGAGCGGCCGGCGGAGTCCGTTGGAGAGCGGAACGAGAGGGCAGTGGTCGTGATGCGCTCGGCGATGTGACCCACGGAACCCACTGAGATCCGCACAACGCCGATAATCGGGCCGGACATACCCGCAGATGCGGATGCGATGTGTCTCACAGGTCCGAATCAGGAGGTTGTGCGCTCGATATTCCGTTCACCTGTTCGAGCGAGCGTCGCTACCAACTTCAGTGGGTACGCCGACCGGCGCGCAGCAGCTTCACGAAGGTCCAGGGCAGGACGACCAGCGCACCCAGGACACCGACGATCCCGGCGACGACGATCGCCCAGTGCCCGGCACCCGGCTCCGGGGTCGCCACGAAGCCGGCGACCAGCACCAGCGCCGGGACGGCCACGATGCCCGGCCACACCAGGGTGCCGAGCCACTTCTCCCCGACCGTCCAGGAGCGACCGGTCCACAGCATCACGACACCGGCGAGCCAGCCGACGACGGGCAGTACGAAGCCGCCGAGCATCAGCATCAGGACGGTGAGGACGGGGTAGGCGTCCGGGTCGCCGGGGCGGGCGGGCTCCGGGGTCGCGTGGTCGTGCGGGGTGGTGGTCATCGTGGTCATCTCCAGCTCCTCGTGTCGGGGTGTGCACCCACTGTCGCGCCGGAGGGGGGTCGGCCACATCGGAGCCGGGAATGATCCACGCCGTCGGACCACGGTCGGAGACGGGACGCGCTCACTCCGCCCGCGCAAGTGCCTCCACCCCGGGACCGGTGAGCGCGTCGCCCCCCGGCGGCCGGCCCGAGATCGCGAGGAGCAGGGCCAGCGCGGTCCCCCGCACCTCCGGGCCGCTGCCGACCACCAGGCCGGTGTCGATGGCCGACAGGCGGAGGCCGGCGACGGTCTCGCGGGCACCCCCGAACGAGGTGGAGGTCCGGATCTGCAGCGCGAGCGCGCCGGCCACCGCCGCGGGGGCGTAGGTCCGGACGATCCCGAGCGGACGACGGACGTCCTCCCCGTGCACGACCATCTCGACCAGCCGGGTCGCGAGCGGGGCCGGCGGTGTCGCGGTCATCGGCACGCACTCCGCGAACCGGCGCAGGGTCTCCTCCGGCGTCGCACCGCGTGCGCGGGCGATCCCGTGCTCGTTCTGCCGGTCGAAGTCCATGCGCGCCCGCAGCATGCCGACGACGAACCGGCCCCGGGTCGTCCGGGCGGTGTCGACGAGGTGGGCCAGCACGTCGTGGACGGTCCACCCGGGACAGAGCGACGGCGTGTCCCACCGGTCGCCGGACACGTCCCGCAGGTCGGCGACGAGCGCGGCGCGCTCGGAGTGGACGAGCTTCCAGACCTCGGTCACGGTGGTCCTCCCGGGCGTCGCGCGGATGGTCGGCTGCTCCTGGGGACCCCCCGGCGGCCGTGGACTCATCGGCCCGACGACAGAGGGCCGGACCCCCGACTCGGGGATCCGGCCCTCCGACCAGCGGTAGCGGTGGGATTTGAACCCACGGAGGCGTGAACCTCACGCGCTTTCGAGGCGCGCTCCTTCGGCCGCTCGGACACGCTACCGCCGACAAGGTTACAAGAGGCTCAGTCGCGGTCGGTGCACGGGGTCCGGCCGAAGAACTCGCGCATCAGGGCGGCCGCCTCACCTGCGCGGACCCCGCCGACGACCTCGGGCCGGTGCGCGAGCCGCCGGTCGCGCAGCACGTCCCAGAGCGAGCCCGCGGCACCGGTCTTGGGCTCCCACGCCCCGAACACGACGCGCTCGACCCGGGCCAGCCCGATCGCGCCGGCGCACATCGTGCACGGTTCGACGGTGACGGCGAGGGTCGTCCCGGTCAGCCGCCACTCCCCCACGACGGCCGCGGCGGCGCGCAGGGCGAGCACCTCGGCGTGCGCGGTCGGGTCACCGGTGGCCTCACGGGCGTTGCAGGCCGCGGCGAGCTCGGTGCCGTCGGCGGCGAACACGACCGCGCCGATCGGGACGTCCCCGGTCGCCTCGGCGTCGCGCGCGACGTCGAGGGCACGGCCCAGCGCGAGCCGATCGGCCGGGCGGAACAACTCAGGAGCCGACGAGCTCGTCCAGCGCGGCGGCGAACCCGCAGCGGCGGGCGATGGTGTCCAGCTGCTCGTCGGGGTACAGCTCGAGGTCGGAGACGAGGATCTCCAGCTCGTCGGCGGGCAGGCCGAGGTCGGCCAGGATGCCGAGGTCGCCCTCCGGCCAGGCGTCGTCGAGGGCGTCGTCGTCCGGGGGGAGCTCGACGCGGAGCAGGTCGAGCACGTCCGCCGCGATGTCGTAGTCCAGCGCGGCGACGGCGTCGGAGATCAGCAGGCGTACCCCGCCCGCGGACGGGCGGAGGAGGACGAAGAACTCGTCGTCGACGTCGAGGAGGCCGAGCACCGCACCGGTGGAGCGCTGCGCGCGCAACGCGGTGATCGCCGCGTCGAGGTCCACGAGCGCTTCGGAGTCCAGCCGGACACAGCGCCAACGGCCCTCCTCCCGGATCGCGGCGACCGCGAATCCGGGCAGGGCGGCGCCCCGGGTGTCCGGGGCTGCCTCGACGCTCTGTGTGGCCACGCACCAACGGTACGTCGCTCCGGGGCTGTGAGTCACGCCACGACCAGGTACGCGTGGTCACACCGGGCCCGCGGGCGCCGGACGGGCTCCGGTCGGCGACGATCGGTCCATGCCCATCACGCCCGCCTCGGTCGCGGGGCTCCCCGGCGGCCTGCTCGAGGCCGCCCGCGTCCTGCAGCCGCGGACGGTCGCGCTGCGCCGGGAGCTGCACCGGGCACCGGAGCTCGGACTGCACCTGCCCCGCACCCGGGACGCGGTCCTGCGGTCCCTCGACGGGCTGCCGCTGCGGATCCGCACGGGCGGGTCCTGCACCTCGGTCACCGCCGTCCTCGACGGCGACCGTCCCGGACCGACGGTGCTCCTGCGGGGCGACATGGACGCGCTGCCGCTGCCCGAGGACAGCGGACTGGACTTCGCCTCGGGCACCGACGGCGTCATGCACGCCTGCGGGCACGACACCCACACCGCCATGCTCGCCTCGGCCGCGCGCCTGCTCGCGGACCGGCGGGACCGGATCGCCGGCCGGGTGGTGTTCATGTTCCAGCCGGGCGAGGAGGGGTTCCACGGCGCCCGGCACATGATCGACGAGGGCGTGCTGGACGAGGACCCCGAGCTGGCCTACGCCCTGCACATCACCTCGACGGTGCCGACGGGGCAGCTCCACCACCGGCCGGGCCCGATCATGGCGGCCGCGGACGTGCTGCGGGTCCGGGTGACCGGCCGCGGCGGGCACGCCTCGGCCCCGCAGGACGCCTGCGACCCGGTCCCGGCCGCCGCGGCGATGGTCGGCGGCCTGCAGACCCTGCTGACCCGCCGGGTCGGGCCGCAGGAGTCCGCGGTCCTCACGGTGTCCCGGATCGAGGCGGGCACCACCGACAACGTCATCCCGGAGACCGCGGAGCTGACCGGGACACTGCGGACGTTGTCGCAGCCGGTGCGCACGCTGCTGCACCGGGCGGTCACCGAGCACTGCCGGCACACCGCGCTGGCCTACGGCTGCACGGCCGAGGCCGAGATCGTCCCGGGCTACCCCGTCACCCGCAACGACGACCGCGCGACCGCCGGGCTGGTGCGCGTCGCGGAGAAGGTGCTCGGCCGCGGCGCCTGCGTGGCGATGCCGGACCCGCTGATGGGGTCGGAGGACTTCTCCTACGTGCTGGACCGGGTGCCGGGCTCGCTGGCGTTCCTGGGGGCGCGGCCGCCGTCGGTCGACCCGGCCCTCGCCCCGCCGAACCACTCGAACCGGGTGGTGTTCGACGAGGCCGCGTTCCCGGCGGGGGTCGCCGTGTACGCGGGACTCGCCCTGGCCGCGACGGGCTGAACGCGCGACGGCGCCGCACCCCCGGACGGGGACGCGGCGCCGTGCACGCGGACGCTCAGACGGTCTCCTCGACCTGCTCGGCCGGGGCCACGCGGCCGTAGCCCTTCCAGGTGCGCTGGGCGTAGGCGGCCAGCGCGGAGGTGACCGCCAGGCCCACCCCCGTGCTCGCGATGATCGACAGGAAGACGGCGTTCGACACAGCCATGACGGCTCCTCCTCACACGGGCACGCGCCGGGTCCGGTGACCGGGTCCGGATGACCCGGGCGGAGTCGCGACGCTTGCGAGTCCCACGGGCGCCACCTGCGCCCGCCGACCACGGTCCCACGTCGGAAAAGCGCTGTCCCGCCTGCGGAAGTACCGAATCGAATGACTCCGCTCACAGACACGTCGGTGCCTCATTCGGCATGGGGGGCGACGTCTCGTTAACGTCGAGGAGAACTGTTTGACGAAACGGACAGAACGCCACGGATCGACAGTTTCCCGACGAAAGCTTCATCCGTGGCGTGCGCTGTCGCCAGGGGGAACGCGTGGACGACACAGCAGAAGGGGCGGTCGACGGCGTCACCGTCACCGATCCCGCGACCATGCGGCGCGCTGTTGCGGCGGCCGCGGTCGGCAATATCACCGAATGGTTCGACTTCGGTGTCTACGGTTATCTGGCCACGACCATCGAGGCCGAATTCTTCCCACCCGGGCCGCTGTCCCAGGTGGCGGTGTTCGCGACGTTCGCGATCGCGTTCTTCTTCCGTCCGCTGGGCGGGCTGTTCTTCGGTCCGCTGGGCGACCGCATCGGCCGCACCAAGGTCCTGTCGATCACGGTCATCCTGATGGCGCTGGGCACGTTCCTGATCGGGCTCATCCCGTCCTACGCCTCGATCGGGCTGGCCGCGCCGATCCTGCTCGTCGCCGCCCGCGTCCTGCAGGGCTTCTCCACCGGCGGTGAGTACGCCGGCGCCATGACCTTCATCGCCGAGTACGCCCCCGACCGTCGTCGCGGGTACTTCGGCAGCTTCCTGGAGCTCGGCACGTTCGTCGGCTACGCACTCGGCGCCACCATCGCCTCGGTGCTGCCGCTGGTCCTCAGCGCCGAGTCCATGTCGAGCTGGGGCTGGCGGATCCCGTTCTTCGTCGCGCTGCCGCTGGGCATCGTCGGGGTGTACCTGCGGGTCAAGCTGGAGGAGACCCCGGCCTTCCAGACCCTGCTCTCGGAGTCCGAGGAGCGCGAGGGCACCCAGGTGAAGGACGGCCTCAAGCTGATCTTCACGAAGTACCTGCCGACCTTCGTCATGGTCGGTGGCGTCGTCGTCGCCTGGAACGTCACGAACTACATGCTGACCAGCTACATGCCGACCTATCTGGAGACCACGGTCGACCAGCACGGCGGCACCTCGATCGACTCCACGACGTCGTCGTGGCTGCAGATCGCGGTGCTGTGGCTGGCGGTGTTCATCATCCCGCTGCTCGGGCGGCTCTCCGACCGCACCGGGCGCAAGCCGATCATGTGGGTCGGCGCGGGCGGGCTGATCGTGCTCGGCATCCCGATGATCCTTCTGATGCAGGACGGGTCGGTGCCCGCGGTGTTCCTCGGCCTGCTGGTCATGGGGCTGCTGCTGATCTGCTTCTCGGCCACCGGGCCGTCGACGCTGCCGGCGCTGTTCCCGACACAGATCCGCTACGGCGGACTGTCGATCGCGTTCAACATCTTCGTGTCGGCGTTCGCCGGGACCGTGTCGCTGGTGATGTCGGCGCTCGTCCTGTCCACGGGCGACCTGCTGTGGCCCGGCTACTACCTGATCGCGGCGGGGGTCATCGGCGTCGTGACGCTGCTGTTCCTCCCCGAGACGGCGAACCGGCCGCTGCGGGACTCGCAGCCGTCGGCGGGGTCGGTGGAGGAGGCGCGCGAGATCGCGGCGACGATGCACGCCGCGCGCTGACCACCGGTTGTCGGAGTCGGGGAGCGACGGCACGCTGAGCGCGTGCTGCCGCTCCCCGATCTGTTGCGGGCCCTCGACTCCGGGGAGCTCTCCCCCTCCGAGCACGTCGACGACGTGTTGTCCCGGCTCGGGTCCGACACCACGAACTGCGTGGTCGCCCTCGACGCCGACCGCGCCCGCGAGCGCGCCGCCGAGCTGACCGCGCTGTCCGCCGCGGGACGACGGCTGGGCCCGCTGCACGGCGTCGCCGTGGGGATCAAGGACCTGGTCGACGTCACCGGGCTGCCGACCCGGTGCGGCTCGCGGCTGCTGGCCGACGCCGCCCCCGCGACCGCCGACGCACCGGTGGTGACGATGCTGCGGGCCGCGGGGGCCGTGGTCGTCGCGAAGCTCCACACCCACGAGTTCGCCTACGGCCCCACCGGCGACGTCGCCGCCACCGGCGCGGCCCGCAACCCGCACGACCCGGCCCGGATCACGGGCGGCTCGTCGTCCGGGTCCGCCGCGGCCGTCGCCGCCGGGCACCTCGCGCTGGCCGTCGGGACCGACACCGGGGCGAGCGTGCGCACCCCGGCCGCGCTGTGCGGCGTCGCCGGGCTGAAGCCGCGGCGCGGGGCCATCCCGGGCGAGCGGGTGTTCCCGCTCGCCGAGTCGTTCGACACGGTCGGGTTGCTGGCCGCCGACGCCGCCTCGCTCGCCGTCGCACGCACCGCGCTCGGGGAGCCCGGCGCGTCGGCCGCGGCGGTGCTGCCCCGGATCGGCGTCGCCGACGACGACTGGTGGCGCCCGCACGACCCGGTGATCGCCGACGCCGTCCGGGCCGCGGCGGACGCGCTCACCGCGCTCGGCGCACCCGTCGCCGCCCAGGACACCCCCGGCGTGGCCGAGCTCGCCGCCACCTACCCGGTGATCACCGGCGCGGAGGCCTATGCGACCCACCGGCGCTGGTTCGCCGAGCGCCGCGACGAGTACCAGCCCGCGACGGCCGCCCGGCTCGCCCGGCACGCGGAGGCGCCGGCGCACCTGTACGTCGACGCCCGGCGCGAGCGCCGCCGGGTCGGGCGCGCCCTGCTCGACCGGCTCGGGGCCTCCTGCGACGTGCTGCTCTGCCCCACCACCCGGCTGCGGGCCACGCCGATCGGCGCGACCGAGCACGACGGGGTGCCGGTGCTGCCGTCGATGCTGCAGCTGACCTCGCCGTTCAACCTGCTCGACCGGCCCGTCGTCGCGCTGCCGGTCCCGGTGCCGGGGCTGCCCGCGGGGGTGCAGCTGGTGGGGATCACCGTCGGGGAGGACGTGCTGCTGGGGCTGGCGCGGGCGTTGGAGAGGGCGTTGCGGTGATCCTCCCGGTGGCGGTGGCGCGCGGGGTCGCCGCGGGCGAGGTCGACCGCGTGTACCGCCGCTGGGCGCGGTCGCGGGTGGCCGTGGGCTCGACGCTGCGCACCGCCGCCGGGGTGGTCGAGGTCGTCGCCGTCGACGAGGTGGACCCGGACCGCATCACCGACGACGACGCCCGCGCCGCGGGCGAGCCCTCCGCCGACCGGGTGCGCCGCGCGTTCCGCGGAACGCGGTCCGACCCGGTGTTCCGCATCGGGCTGCGCTTCGCCGGGGCCGACCCGCGGGAGTCGCTGCGGGACGCGACCGGGGACCTCGACGACGTCGTCGCGGCCCTGGACCGGATGGACCGCCGGTCGCGCCGGGGGCCCTGGACCCGGCCGACGCTGCGGCTGGTCGCCGAGCTGCCCGGCGTACGGGCCGCCGAGCTCGCCGAGCGGGCCGGGCGGGACACCCCGGCGTTCAAGCGCGACGTCCGCGCGCTCAAGGAGCTGGGCCTGACCGAGAGCCTGGAGGTCGGCTACCGGCTCTCCCCGCGCGGGGCCGCGCTGCTCGCCGGCCCATGATCACCGGTTGTGGAGTCCGGAGTGCGCTGTCCGTGCCTCTGCGCTCCACAACCGGTGATCACCGGGTCGGGCGGTGCGACGAGCGGAGTCCGCGCGGGGCCGGGAACCGCGGTCTCTACCCTCGTGACGCATGCGAGCGGTGTGCGTGCTGGGGACCGGACTGATCGGCGGGTCGCTGATGCGGGCCGCGGCCCGCGCCGGGCGTGAGGTGTGGGGCACCGCCGCGTCCGAGCCCACCGCGGCTGCCGGCGTCGCCGACGGGTTCGACGTCACCACCGACACCGACGCCGCGCTGGCCCGGGCCGCCGAGGCCGACGCGCTGGTCGTCGTGTGCGTCCCGCTGACCGCGCTGGAGGCGGTGCTGCGCCGCGTCGACGCGGTCGCCCCCACCTGCCGGCTCACCGACGCGGTGAGCGTGAAGGTGCCGGTCGCCGACGCGGTCGCCCAGTTCGCACCGCGCACCCGGTTCGTCGGCGGGCACCCGATGGCCGGCACCGCCGAGTCCGGCTGGCCCGCCGGGTCCGCGGACCTGTTCGCCGGCGCCGCCTGGGTGGTCGCCGCCGACGACGGCCTCGACGTCGAGGTGTGGCGCGACGTCGCCGAGCTGGCCTGGGACTGCGGGTCCCGGGTGGTGCCCGCGGCCGTCGACGAGCACGACGTCGCCGTCGCCCGGATCTCGCACCTGCCGCACCTGTTCGCCGCGGTGCTCGCCTCCGTCGGCGCCGGTGAGCAGGGCGACGACCTCGCCCTCGCCCTCTCCGCGAGCTCGTTCGCCGACGGCACCCGGGTCGCCGGGACCCGCCCCGAGCTGGTCCTGGCGATGTGCGAGGGCAACCGGGGCGCGCTGCTCGCCGCCGTCGACGACGCCCTGGGCAGGCTCGGCGCGATGCGCGGGGCGCTGGCCTCCACCGGTGGGCTGGCCGCGACCGTGCGCTCCGGGCACGAGGCGCGGATGCGGTGGGCCTCGACCCGCGAGCCGCTGGAGGTGCCGGTCGACCTCGGCGCACCGGACGTGTTCGCCGAGCTGCGCGAGCTCGGCCGCCGCGGCGACGTCGTCGAGCCGGTGAAGCGCTAGAGCGTCACCCGGGACGCGATGCCCGGGTAGTCGAGGACGAAGCCGTCGTCGTCGACGGTCATGTCGGCGGCGAACGAACCCGCGGCGAAGCCGACGACCGCGGGCGTGCCGGGCGACCCGGCCGTCACCGTGCGGTAGGTCTGCTCGGTGTTCTCCACGGTCAGTGTCGGGAGGTCGACGAACAGCATCGGCAGCACGTGCTCGGCGGGCTCACGGTGCAGGGCGAGGCGCCGGACCGGGAGCGCGTTGAACACCGGGCTGAAGGCGAGGTCGACGTCGCGGGCGCCGCCGAAGTGGCCCCGGCTGCCGCCGGAGCCGTCGTCGACCAGCCAGACGCCGTCGGTGCTGCGCGACAGCGTGAGCTGCTGCTCCCCCTCGGCGGTGGCGACGTCGACGGCGAGCCGCGACAGCGTCCCGTCGCCGGCGACGACGAGCCGGTAGGACGCGGTGAGCACCCCGCCCTCCCCGCCGCGGATGATCCGGCCGACGGCACGGAACCCGCCGCCGTTGGTCGTGATGCGCGCCGACTCCATGCCCGCGGCGCCGTCGGTCTCGGGGTCGGACCGCCAGGTCAGCATGACCGCCACGCGCGTCACCTCCGGGTCGTCGATGTCGGGCACACCGAACCACATCGCCGCGCGGACCACGCGAACGGGTGATGATCAGCCGTCCTCAGCGGGGCTCCCGGCGGACGTCGGCGGCGTCGACGTCGTCGCGGATCCCGCGGAAGACCGGCTGCCGCAGCCGGCCGGCCGCCGTCCACCCGAGGTGGGCGACCTCGGCGACGACCGTCGGGGAGCACCAGCGTGCGCCCGCGGCGTCGACCCGGGGCAGGACCCGCGCGAACGGCGACTCCGGTGCCCCGGTCAGCCGGGCGGCGAGCAGCTCCTGCACCACCGTCCCGGCCAGCCCGGACCCGACCCGGCCGGCGAACTCCAGCCCGTCCGGCCCGGGGACACCGAGCAGCAGCGCCCCGATCCGTCCCGCACCACCGGACCTCTCGGGTCTCCAGCCGCCCACCACACAGGACTGCGAGTGCCGGTGGGCGACCTTCACCCAGTCCGGGCTGCGCCGGCCCGGCCGGTACCGCGAGTCCGCCCGCTTGGCGACGACGCCCTCCAGCCCCCGCGACGCCGTCACCTCCAGCAGCGCGGCCCCGTCCGGGTAGAGCGGCGAGGTCTCGACGTGCGGGGTCGCGGACAGGTCGAGCCGTTCCAGGGTGGCCCGGCGCTCGGCCAGCGGGCGGTCGAGCAGCGGCACCCCGTACAGGCGCAGCACGTCGAACACCATGAACGTGACCGGGCGGCCGCCCGCGGGGCCGTGGATCCGGTGGGCGAGCGCGGCGAAGCTGGGGACACCACCGTCGAGCAGCACCACCTCGCCGTCGAGGAGCACGTCGGGGGCCAGGTCCACCAGACCGGCGAGTTCGGGGAAGTTCGCGGTGACATCGCGGCCGGAACGGGTACGCAGGCGCAGTGCCGGTTCGCCACCGCCGTCGGTGACCTCGGCCAGCACGCGCATGCCGTCCCACTTGACCTCGAACGACCAGCCGGCCCCGGTCGGCAGGGGTCCGGGGGTGGCGAGCATGGGCTGCACACCGTCATGCTGTCACTTCGGACGGCACGCGAGGGGGAACCGCATGCGCGCGATCTGGAGCGGGGCCGTGTCCTTCGGGCTGGTCAGCGTGCCGATCAAGGTCTATTCGGCGACGTCCAACCACGACGTCCGGTTCCACCAGGTGCACGGTGAGGACGGCGGCCGCATCCGCTACAAGCGGACCTGCGAGGTGTGCGGCGAGGAGGTCACCTACGCCGACATCGTGAAGGGCTTCGAGACCCCCGACGGCGAGCTGATCACCCTCGACGACTCCGACCTCGCGTCGCTGCCCGTGCGGACGGGGCACGAGATCGACGTCATCGAGTTCGTGCCGAACGACCAGATCGACCCGATGCTGTTCGACAAGAGCTACTACCTCGAGCCGGAGACCAAGGCCGCCAAGCCGTACGCGCTGCTGCGCGAGGCACTCGAGGAGACCGACCGCACCGCCGTGGTGAAGGTGGCGCTGCGCCAGCGCGAGACCCTCGCGCTGCTGCGGGTGCGCGGCAAGGCGATCGTGCTCCAGACCCTCATCTGGCAGGACGAGATCCGCGAGCCGGAGTTCGACATCCTCGACAACGAGGTCGACCTCAAGCCGCAGGAACTGAAGATGGCGTCGTCGCTGGTCGAGAGCATGGGCGCGGACTTCGACCCGTCGGAGTTCCACGACGAGTACCGCGACGCGATGGCCGACCTCATCGAGGCGAAGCGCTCCGACGGCAACGCCCGCCCGGCGCCCGCCGCGGAGGCCGCCGACGACGGCGGGGACTCGATGAGCGACCTGCTGTCGGCGCTGCAGGCCAGTGTGGACGCGGCCCGGTCGACGAAGTCGGACTCCGGGTCGGGGTCCGGTTCGGGGTCCGGGTCGGCGGAGAAGAAGACCCCGGCCCGGCGGTCGTCCTCCCGGACGAAGAAGACCGAGGAGAAGGACGCCGGGACCGGCACCGACGACGCGAAGCCCGCGAAGCCGGCCACCACACGTCGGCGGTCGACGAAGAAGACCGCCTGACCGGCGCCCTCAGGGGCCGAAGCTGGACTCCGGCGGCGCCTGGTCGTTCTGCAGGGCGCCGAACAGCGCCTGGGCCCGGGTGCGGTCCCAGCGCAGGTTCGACCCGCCCGCGCTGCCGCCGATCGGGACGGTCGTCTGCACGCCGTCGCCGCCGGAGACGCCCTTCATCCCCCAGGCCAGGCCGGCGAGGTTCCAGATGTGGTCGGAGTCGTCGACGGTGATGGTGCCGGTCACCGCGGACGCCAGCGGGACCATCCGGAACGGGTTGATCAGCGTGAGCGGGCTGGTGGCCCTGCCCAGCAGCGCGGAGAGGAACTCGCGCTGGCGCTGGACGCGGTCGAAGTCCGAGCCGGGCGTCGCGCGGGTGCGGACGTAGCCGAGCGCGGTCGTCCCGTCCAGCTCCTGGCAGCCCGCCTGGATGTCGAGGCCCGCCTTCGGGTCGTCGATGGCGCGGGGGACGCACATGTCCACCCCGCCGACCGCGTCGACCGCGCCGACGAACCCGCCGAAGCCGACTTCGACGTAGTGGTCGATACGCAGGCCGGTCGCGGCCTCGACGGTCTCGACGAGCAGCTCCGGGCCGCCGAACGCGAACGCCGCGTTGACCTTGTTGCTGCCGTTCCCGGGGATCGGGAGGTACGAGTCGCGCGGGATGGAGACGAGCACGCTGCCGGAGCTGCCCGTGTGCAGCAGCATGATCGTGTCGGTGCGCTGGCCCGCCGCGTCACCGGTGGCGAGGCGTTCCTCGTCCTCGGCGGAGAGTCCCTCGCGGCTGTCCGATCCCACGATCAGGTAGTTCGTCCCCGACGACGACGCCTGGGAGTCCGCGGGCAGTGCCTGCACCCGGGTCATGTTCTGGTCGAGGTAGACGCCGAACCCGACGAACGCGACCAGCAGCAGGATCAGCACGGCCTTCCAGCGCCCGCGGGTGGCACGGCGGACGCGGCGCCAGTCCGGCATCGACGGGCCGCGGGTGACCCGGCCGTCGCGGGGGGCCTGCGACGCGGGATGCACCCCGGCCCCCGCTCCCCCGGCTCCGGAACCGGCGGGACGCGGCATGACCGGACCACGCGGCGGCGCGGCGGCCCGGGTCGGTGGCGGCGCCCCGGCGGCCCGGCCGGGCGGCGGCTTGCGCAGCGGTCCGCGGCCCCCGCGCGACGGCGGGGTCCCGGGCGGCTGCTGCGGCGGGGACGGCGGCGGGAGCGGACGGCCACCGTGTCCGGGGAGCGGGTTGCGGGGCTGGTTCGTCCAGCCGGGGCTGCCGGGCCGCGCGGGACGGCCGCCGCGCGGCGGCTCGCCCTGCGGCGGACGCCCGCCCGCGGGGGGCGGGCCGCGGAAGTCTCCGGCCATGCCTGTGCCACCCTCCGATCGGCCCGGATCCTGGGCATCCGTGGCCGACGATACTGCGCGCCGTCGTCCCCGGGACGCCGGGCGAGAGGGTCACCCCGCCCACCAGCGGTGTTCCACCCGACCGGGTGCGCGGGGGATGATCGTCGACGATGGACCTCCCCCTGCACGAGGACGACCTGGACGCCGAGGGCGTGATCCGGGCGTCGGCGATCACCCCGCTCCGCCCGGACATGCCGGCCGCGGCGGTGCTGTGCTGGTTCCCCGAGGTCGTCGAGGACCTCGGGACCCGCTCCGAGACGGTGACCGTGCTGCGCAGCGAGCTCGGCCGCAGCCCGGTGTGGCGCACGACCGGGCCCGGCGGGACACCGGTCGCGGTGCTGCACCCCGGCGTCGGCGCGCCGCTGGCGGCGATGTTCCTGGAGCACCTCGCGGCGCTGGGCGTCCGCACCGTCGTCGGGGTCGGCGGGGCCGGGGCGCTGCGGCACGAGCTGACGCTGGGGCACGCCGTCGTCCTGGGCAGCGCGCTGCGCGACGAGGGCACCTCGTTCCACTACCAGCCGCCGTCGCGGACGATCGACGCCGACCCGGACGGTGTCGACGCGGTGGTCCGGGTGCTCGACGGCGCCGGGGTGCCGCACGTCGTCGGGCGGTGCTGGACCACCGACGCCGTGTTCCGGGAGACCCCGGCGCGGGTCGCGCGGCGCCGCGACGAGGGCTGCGCGGTGGTCGACATGGAGGCGTCCGCGCTGGTCGCGGCCGCGCGCCGGATCGGGGTCGGCTACGGCCAGGTGTTCCTCGCCGCGGACTCGCTCGCCGGGCCGGAGTGGGAGCACCGCGGCTGGACCAGTGCCCGCGAGGCCCGGGCGGGCCTGTTCGGCCTGGCGCTGGCCGCGGCCGAGACCTGGGACGGGAGCCGCGGCTCCGGGGCCGGACCACGCGACGACCCGGCCGGCGCCGCGGACGGGGACGGGCGGTGGGCGGGCGGGACCGGTACGCCCTAGCGTCTGCGGGCATGCGCGTCCTCGTCACCGGCGGTGCCGGATTCATCGGGTCCCACGTCGCCGACCGCTTCGTCGCGGACGGCCACGAGGTCGTCCTGTTCGACGCACTGCTGCCGCAGGCGCACGGCGGCGAGGCCCCGGAGCTGGACCACGAGCTGGTCCGCGGCGACGTGCGCGACGCCGACACCCTGTCCCGGCTCCTGCCGGGGGTGGACGCGGTCTGCCACCAGGCCGCCATGGTCGGGCACGGTGTCTCCCCCGCCGACGCCCCCGACTACGCCTCCCACAACGACCTCGGCACCGCGGTGCTGCTGGCGCAGATGCACGCCGCGAAGGTGGACCGGCTCGTGCTGGCCGGGTCGATGGTCGTCTACGGGGAGGGCCGCTACGACTGCCCCGACCACGGCGTCGTCCGGCCCGGGCCGCGTGCGCTCGACGACATCGACGCCGGACGCTACGAGCCCCGCTGCCCGGAGTGCGGCAAGGACCTCGAGTCCGGCCTCGTCCCGGAGTCCGCGCCGGTCGACCCGCGCAGCACCTACGCCGCCACCAAGCTCGCCCAGGAGCACCTCGCGAGCGCCTGGGCCCGCCAGACCGGCGGGACGGTGTGGTCGCTGCGCTACCACAACGTCTACGGCCCGCGGATGCCCCGCGACACCCCGTACGCGGGCGTCGCGTCGATCTTCCGGTCCGCGCTGGAGCGCGGTGAGGCGCCGCGGGTGATGGAGGACGGCCGGCAGCGCCGGGACTTCGTGCACGTCACCGACGTCGCGGCCGCCAACGCCGCCGCACTCGTCGCCGACCCGGAGCCGACCGGCTTCGGCGCCGCGAACGTCTGCTCCGGCGAGCCGCACACCATCGGCGACCTCGCCGCCGAGCTGGCCCGCGCGATGGACGGCCCCGAGCCCGAGATCATCGGCGGCGCCCGGCCCGGCGACGTGCGCCACGTCGTCGCCGATCCGGCCTACGCGGCGGCCCGGCTGGGCTTCCGCGCCCGGACCACCTTCGCCGACGGGGTGACGGCGTTCGCGACCGACCCGCTCCGTTCACCGATCACCACGAACCGCTGAGGGGCGCCGTTCGAACCTCCTGCGGGACCCTCCCGCATTCGGCGGGCGGTGGACCGGCGGAGAGGTGAAGATCGCGACGTGCACCCGGAGATCGTGCTGCCGTGCCTCGACGAGGCGGAGGCGCTGCCGTATGTCCTGAAGCGGATGCCCGACGACTGGCCGGTGATCGTCGTCGACAACGGGTCGACCGACGACACCGCGGCCGTCGCGCGCGGGCACGGGGCGCGGGTGGTCGTCGAACCGCGTCGCGGCTACGGCGCGGCCGTGCACGCCGGGCTGGAGGCGGCCAGCGGTGAGCTCGTGGCCTTCCTCGACGGCGACGGCTCCCTCGACGCCGACGTGCTGCCCGGCATGGCCGAGACCGTCGCGTCCGGCCGCGCCGACATCGCCGTCGGACGGCGGGTCCCCGACACGGTCGGTGTGTGGCCCTGGCACGCCCGCGCGGCGAACGCGGTGATCGCCGGGATGCTGCGGACCCGGGGGGTCCCGGTGCACGACATCGCCCCGATCCGGGTCGCACGCCGGCAGGCGCTGCTGGACCTGCGGATCGAGGACCGGGCGTTCGGCTACCCGCTGGAGCTGCTGCTGCGGGCGGGCCGGGCGGGCTGGCGGTTCGACGAGATCCCGGTCGCCTACTCCCGGCGTGCCGGCGGGCGGTCCAAGGTCTCCGGCTCGGTCAAGGGCACCGTCCGGGCCGGGCGCGACATGATCCGGCTGCTGCGATGACCGGCCCCGTCACCACCGTCGTCCTCGCGAAGGCACCCGAGCCGGGCCGGGTCAAGACGAGGCTGTGCCCGCCCGCGACGCCCGAGCTCGCCGCGGCGATCGCCTCGGCGGCGCTGCTCGACACCCTCGACGCCGCCGCCGGGGTGGCCGGGGACACCGTCGTCGCGCTGACCGGGGACCGGGCCGCCGCCGTCGGCGCGGCCGATCTGGCCGCCGCGCTGGACGGGCTCGCCGTCGTCACGCAGCGCGGGGAGGGGCTCGCCGCGCGGATCGCCGCCGCGCACGCCGACGCCGCCGCGCTGCACCCGGGCCGCCCCACCCTGCAGGTCGGGATGGACACCCCGCAGGCCACGGCCGAGCTGCTGTCCCACTGTGCGGACCGGCTCGCCGAACCGGGTGTGGACGCCGTCCTCGGCCCCGCGACCGACGGCGGCTGGTGGGTGCTGGGCCTGCGCGACCCGCTCGCCGCCGCCGCGCTGCACGGCGTGCCGATGTCGACCGCCGAGACCGGCGACCGGACGCTGGACGCGCTGCGGGCCGCCGGCCTGCGGGTGGCCCTCACCGGGCCGCTGACCGACGTCGACACGGGGGCGGAGGCCGTCGCCGTCGCCGCGCAGGTCCCGGGGAGCCGCTTCGCCCGCGCCGTCGCCGAGCTCAGGCTGCGATGTCCGGAGGTGTCGGTGTGACCGTGACCGCCGAGGGCTTCGACATGCCGTTGTCCGGCGCCCCCTCCCGCCTGCTCTGCGACGACGGCACCGAGATCGCGCTGGACGTCGGCCGCTGGGCCGACGCCGCCGGTGGCTGCGACGACTGGCTGCTGCGCCACTGCGCGGGCCCCACACTCGACCTCGGCTGCGGGCCCGGCCGGCTGCTCGTCGCGCTCGCCGCGCGCGGGATCGCCGCCCTCGGCGTCGACGGTTCCGCCGTCTCCCGGGTCCTGTGCCGCCGCCGCAGCGTCGCGATGGTCCAGGCCGACCTGTTCGGCCCGCTGCCCGGCGAGGGCAGCTGGTCCCACGTGCTGCTAGCCGACGGCAACATCGGCATCGGCGGCGACCCGGTCGCCCTGCTCACCCGCGCCGCGCGGCTGCTCGCCCACGGCGGGACGGTGCTGGTGGAGGCCGACCCGCGCCCCGAACACGCGTGGCGCGGTACCGCCCGGGTGCTGTGCGGCAGCGGTGCGGGCGAGCCGATCCCGTGGGCCGCGCAGGGCGCGGTGCCCCTCGCCGTGACGGCCGGGCGGGCCGGTCTGCGGGTGACCGACGTGCACCTCGGCGCCCGGGTGTTCCTGGAGCTGACCGGGCCGTGAGGCGCGTGGTGCGGTGGCGCAGCCCGATCCGGGGCCCCTGGCTGACCTCGATGTTCGCGCTGCCACTGCTGGTCGGGCTCCCCGTCGTGGCGTTCACCGGGCTGCTCGACCGGCTCGCCTACGGCCGGGAACAGGCCATCCCGGCCGCCGACGCCGTCGGCGGACTGCAGCTGCCGTGGTGGGACTGGCCCGCGTCACCGGCCTGGCTGTTCCGGCTCACCGAGGGCCTGCACGTCGGGCTCGGGATCGTGCTGGTGCCGCTGGTCCTGGCGAAGCTGTGGTCGGTCATCCCGAAGCTGTTCACCGCACCCGAACGCAACCCGGTGACGTTCCTGGAACGGCTGTCACTGGTGCTGCTGGTCGGCTCGATCCTGTTCCTGATCGTCACCGGCCTGCTGAACGTCCAGTACGACTACGTCTTCGGCTTCTCGTTCTACGACGGCCACTACGCCGCGGCCTGGGTGTTCCTGGCCTCGTTCGCGCTGCACGTGGTCACGAAGCTCCCGACGATGGTCCGGTCGCTGCGGGGCCGATCGCTGCGCACCGAGCTGGCCACGCCGCTCGCCGCCACCCGGCCCGAGCCGGCACACCCGCTGGTCGCGCCCGACCCGGACCCCCCGACGATGTCGCGGCGCGGCGCGCTCGCCCTGGTCGGCGGCGGGATGCTCTTCGTCGCGGCACTGACCGTCGGCCAGTTCACCGACCGGCTCCGGTCGACGGCGCTGCTGCTGCCCCGCGGCCGGACGACGGCGCCCGACAGCACCGAGCGGGGCGGCCCGAACGGCTTCCCGGTCAACCGCACGTTCGTCGCGTCCGGCATCGCCCCGGCCGCGGTCGGGAGCGCCTGGACGCTGACCCTGACCGGCGGCACGGCACCGGTGGTGCTCGACCGGGCGGCGCTGGCCGCGCTGCCGCAGCACACCGCGGAGCTGCCGATCGCCTGCGTCGAGGGCTGGTCGACCGCGCAGGTGTGGACGGGGGTGCGGCTGACCGACCTGGCCCGCGCCGCGGGCGTGACCGACCCGGAGACCGCGGAGGTGCGGTCGGTCGAGGTGGGGAGTCCGTTCGCCCGCTCGCTGCTCAACCGCGGCCAGACGCTGTCGCCGGACTCGCTGCTCGCGCTGCGGGTCAACGGCGCCGAGCTGTCACCCGACCACGGGTACCCGGCGCGGCTGATCGTCCCGGCGCTCCCCGGGGTGCACAACACCAAGTGGGTCGCGACGATCGGGTTCTCCCGTGCTGCTCCTCGGTAGCCGCCTGCTCGCCGCCCTCGGCTGCTTCGCGCTCGCCGGGTGGGCGGTGTACGCGATCGTCGGCGGGTCCCCGGACCTGGTCACGATGGCCTGGTGGTTCGCCGGCGCGGTCCTGCTGCACGACCTCGTGCTGTTCCCGCTCTACGCCGCCGGGGACCGGCTGCTGCTGCTCGCGCTGCCCCGCACCCGGGTGCCGCTGGTCAACCACGTGCGGATCCCGGTGCTCGGCTCCGGGCTCGCGCTGCTGATGTTCCTGCCCGGGATCATCCGGCAGGGCGCGCTGAGCACGCTGAACGCGACCGGGCTGGACCAGGAGCCCTACCGGATGCGGTGGGTGTGGCTGACCGTCGTGCTGTTCGCCGTCTCCGCGCTGGTCTGGACGGTGCGGACACTGCTCGCCCGCCGGGCAGTATCGGAGCCATGAGCGAACCCGTCTTCGACAAGCGCGACCAGCTCGACAAGGTCGCCGCCGGCCTGCTGGAGGGCGAGCGGATCATCGCCGTCTACGACGCGATCGGCGCCGGCACCGGCTTCCTCGGCCTCACCGACCTGCGGGCGGTCCTGCAGGACAACTCCTTCGTCGGCAAGCGCACCGCGATCACCTCGATCCCCTACGGCCGGATCTCCTCGGTGTCGTTCGTCGCCGACCGGAACCTGCTGGGCCGGTTCGCGAGCTCCAGCCAGATCGCGATCACCGTCGGGGCGGCCGTGCACGAGGTGGCCTTCCGCGGCGACGACAAGGCCCGCCACGCCCACGACGTGATCCTCTGGCACCTGACCCGGTCGTGACCGGAGTTCACGCGTCGCGCAGCGCCGCCAGGAACGCGAGCAGGTCGGCAGGGCCCTGCGAAGCGATGGTGTGGACCCGGCGCAGGTCGAGCTCGCCGTAGGCGTGGACCAGTAGGTTGCGGAACGCGGCCGCCCTGGCCAGCCGGTCCGCCAGTCCGGTCTCGACGACGCCGTGCCTCCCGAGCAGGCGGAACGCGTCACCGTAGGTGGGCGGCGAGCCGAGCCCCGATGTGACGCAGACCGACACCGCCATGTCGATGACGACCTGGATGGCCTGCCACAGGTGCAGGACGACGGCGTCGGTCGCGTCGGTCATCGGGGCCAGCCCGTCCGGGTCCGACGGCAGCCGGTCCCGCACACGGTCGAGGTGCCGGCGGACCGTCGCCGCGCGCTCGGCGAGCAGTTCCGGCCGGATCGCCCCGCTCACCGCCCGAGCCCCGCGAGGACGTCCTGCTGAGCACACCGGATCACGGGACCGGCGTCGCACCAGAAGCGGGTGGCCTCCAGCACGAAGTCGCGATACGCGTCGCCGGACGTGTACAGGGCGACGCCGTCGCGGGCTGCCTCGTACCGGAGCAGCGCGGTGGCCCGGTCGAGGTCGACGAGGTCGACGGCGTCCGTACCCAGCGCCGACGCGACCGCGTCGAGCAGCGTGGCCGGGTCGGCGTCGCCGCGATAGCCCAGGTCCCAGTCCGACCCGGCATGCTCCTGACCGCGGCTGCGCGACCCGTGCAGGAGCAGGAGCGTCAGTCCCGGTACCCGGGCCGCCACCACCCGGACGGCGTCGAGCCGGGCCGGGTCCTGTGTCTGCGGTCCGATCACGGGTGCCACGGTAGCGGCCCCGGTCGTGACCGGGGGCACGCTCGGCGGCGGCCGCCCGGCCGGGTTGCGACACTGGGGTCATGAGCACCGGCCCCGTCCCGCCCGCCACCACTCCGGACTCCACCGACGTGCTCGTCGTCGGGGCGGGACCGGCCGGGTCGGCGGCGGCGGCGTGGGCGGCCCGGCACGGGCTCGACGTCGTCCTCGCCGACTCCGCCACCTTCCCCCGCGACAAGGCCTGCGGTGACGGGCTGACCCCGCGCGCGATCGCCGAGCTGGGGCACCTGGGCCTCGGTGGCTGGGTCGACTCGCACGGCACCAACCAGGGGCTGCGCGCGCACGGGTTCGGGCAGGTCCTGGAGCTGCCGTGGCCGGGCGGGTCGCTGCCGGCGCACGGCTCGGCGATCCCGCGCACCGAGCTCGACGCGGGCATCCGCCGGGTCGCCCTGGAGGCCGGCGCGACCCCGATGGAGGGCGCCAAGGCCGTCGACGTGACGTTCGCCGGGGGCCGGGTCGACTCCGTGCTGTTCGACGACGGCCGCTCCGTCCGGTGCCGCAGACTCGTCGTCGCCGACGGGGCGCGCTCCACGCTCGGGCGGGTGCTGGGCCGGGAGTGGCACCAGGACACCGCCTACGGCGTCGCCGCCCGTGGCTACGTCAGCTCCGGCCGGCACGACGACCCGTGGATCAGCTCGCACCTGGAGCTGCGTGGCGAGGCCGACGAGGTCCTGGCCGGGTACGGCTGGCTGTTCCCGCTGAACGACGGCCGGGTCAACATCGGCGTCGGCACCCTGGCCACCGACCGGCGCCCGGCGAACATCAAGCTGCGCGGCCTGATCGACCACTACGCGAACGCGCGCCGCGCCGAGTGGGAGCTCGGCCCGGAGGTCGAGCTGGTCCGCTCCGCGCTGCTGCCGATGGGCGGGGCGGTGTCCGGCGTCGCCGGGCCGAACTGGGCGCTGGTCGGCGACGCGGCGGGCTGCGTGAACCCGCTCAACGGGGAGGGCATCGACTACGGCCTGGAGACCGGCCGGCTGGTCGCGGAGCTGCTCGCGTCGGGCGCCGACCTGGACCGCGCCTGGCCCGCGACCCTGCGCTCGCACTACGGCCTGGCGTTCTCGATCGCGCGGCGGCTCGCCGGGCTCATCACGATCCCGCGGCTGCTGCCGCTGGCCGGGCCGGTCGGGATGCGGTCGCGGGCGCTGATGACCGTCGCGCTGCGGGTGATGGGCAACCTCGTGACCGACGAGGACCGCGACCTGACCGCCCGTGCCTGGCGGGCCGCCGGGAAGCTGTCGGTCCGTCTCGACGACCGGCCCCCGTTCCCCGCGGCCGACCTGCGCACACCGGTCACGGCGCGCTGAGGGCTCCGGGGCGGGAGGATCACCGGGTGGTGGCAGCGTGCCGTCCACCGGGGTGACCGGTTCTGGACGGTACGGTCGCCGCCAGGAGGTCCGCCACGACGGCGGACGGCCGGTGCACGCGCCCGCGGCCCGGCTGTACCAGCAGACCGGGAGGGCCCGTGACCCGCGGCGACGATCCGGAGCGCACCCGCAGGGATGCATCCGACCCGTGGCGGACGGGGAACCGCCGGCAGCGGCCGCCGGGCGGCCCCGGGCCCGACCCCACCCGTCGCGTCGGCGGGGCCCGGCCCGCGCCGCGCCGCGCCGACGACGACCCGGCGACCCGCAGCAACGCGCCGGACGCCACCCGCCGGGTCGGCCCGCCCCCGGCCCCGGCCGCCCGGGCCCCGGTGGACCCGGTGCCCCCGCGGACGGCACCCGGCGCCTCGGGCCCGGAGAGGCCCCGACCCACCACCTCGGCGCCCCGCCGACCGCCGCCCACGGCGCGCCGCGCCCGTCGCGCCCGGACGCGACCCGGATGATGCCCGCCCCCATCACCGAGCCCGAGCTGCTCGGCGGCCGGTACCGGCTGGAGGGGCTGCTCGGCCAGGGCGGGATGTCCGACGTGCACCGGGCCACCGACACCCGGCTCAACCGGCCGGTCGCGGTGAAGATCTTCGGTGCCGCCGACGACCCGAGTGCCGACCAGCGCTTCGAGCAGGAGGCGCAGGTCATGGCGAACCTGCGCCACCCCGGGCTGGTCGCGGTGCACGACTTCGCCGTCGAGGCCGACCGCGCCTACCTGGTCATGGAGCTCGTCGACGGGCCCACGCTCAAGGACGTCATCGCCCGCGAGGACCTGCCGCCCGAGGACATCCGCCGGATCGGCACCGAGGTCGCCCAGACCCTGGCCTACGTCCACTCGCAGGGCGTCACGCACCGCGACATCAAGCCGTCGAACATCCTCGTCGACTCCGACGGCCGGGCCCGGCTCGCCGACTTCGGCATCGCCGCCCTGCTCGGCGCCGACGGCCACACCGCGGCCGGCGAGATCATCGGGACGCCGGCGTACCTGTCGCCCGAGCAGGTCCAGGGCCGACCGGTCGGGCCGCCGACCGACGTGTACGCGCTCGGCCTCGTGCTGCTGGAGGCCTGGACCGGGCGGCAGGAGTACCAGGGCCAGGGGCTGCAGGGCGCCGCCGAGCGCGTGAACCGCGCCCCGGTGGTGCCCGCGGACGTACCCGAACCGGTGCGGACGGCGATCGACCGGTCCACCGCGACCGACCCGCAGCGACGCCCGGACGCCCGCCGCGTCGCCGAGATCCTCTCCGAGCCGGCCGCCGTCGCTCCGCCGGTCGTCGCGCCGGAGCCGGAGCCCGAACCGCGTGACCTCGGCTCGTCGGGGATCGGCAAGTGGATCGCGATCGGCGCGCTCGTCGTCGCGCTGCTGGTGCTGCTCCTCGGGTTCCTGCTGTTCGGCAACGGCGACTCCGACACCCAGGCCCCGCCGACCACCGAGACCAGCGCACCGCCCACCACCGAGACGACGACCGAGGCCCCGACAAGCGAGAACGACGGCGGCATCCAGCTGCCGAGCAACATCCCGGGTCTGCCGTCGGGTCTGCCCTCTCTCCCGTCGAACCTGCCGTCGCTGCCGAGCGAGCTGCCGTCGCTGCCGTCGCTGCCGTCGAACCTGCCCGATCCCGGCCAGATCGGTCAGGACGCGCAGGGTTTCTGGGAGTCGATCCAGCGCTGGTGGTCCGGGATCACCGGGAACTGACGTGACCCGTCCGACCCGGTGCGGCGCGCGCCGGGCCGGGCGGGGACCATCGGAGGTGACACGGGCGCGGTACGTGCCCGGTGACCACCTGCGGAGGGGTTCTCGGTGAGCGCGAGCACGGAGCAGGCGACGACCGATGCGGCCGGTGGTGCGCAGCCCGCACCGGCGGTGCCGGCGCGGCGCGACCGCCGTGCCCTCCTGACCGCGCTCACGGTCGCCCTGGTGCTGCTGTGCGCCGGCGTCGCGGTCGCCGTCACGATCGGCGACGACGGCTTCTGGCGGCAGAGCGGGCTGCCGGTGCCCGAGCCGGGCCTGAAGGCCGCGACGGTCGTCGCGAAGGTCCTGGCCGTCGCCGCGACCGCGCTCGCCGCCGGGTCGCTGCTGGTCGGCGGCCTGGTCGCGGCGCCACAGGGGTCCGGGACGGTCGACGTCCACGGCTACCGCGCGCTGCGCCGGGGCACCCTGGCCGCCACCGTCGCCGGGGTGTCGGCGATCGCCGCGGGCTGGCTGTCGGTGGCCGACATGACCGGCAACTCCCCCGGCGTCCTGGCGTCGGTGGGCCCGTTCGGGTGGCTCGGCGCCGCCGCGACGATCGAGGAGCCGCTGGGCTGGGCGCTCGCCGGGGCGCTGCTGCTGCTCGTCGCCCTCGGGTCGGCGTTCTCGCTGAGCTGGAAGGCCGTCGCCGCGCTCGGGCTGGTCGCCGCGTGCGCGATGGCGGTGCCCGCCGCGGTCCACCCGGCCGCGACCGGGGCCGGGCACGACTGGAGCGGCGATGCGAACGTGCTGCGCGCCGTCGCCGGGACCGCCTGGCTCGGGCTGGTCGCCGCGCTGGTCGCGTTCCGCGCGCACGGCGGCGTCGTCGAGGGACGGACCGCGGGCCGGGTCCGCGGGCTGCTCGCCGTCGGCGGGGTGGTGTACCTGGCCGGTGAGATCGTCTTCCAGCTGGTGGTGACCGACGCCGGTCCGCTCGGCGGGTCGGCCTACGTGCAGGTCGCCGTGGCCGTCGCGGTGCTGCTCGCGGCCCTGGTCCCGTTGACCGCGCTGCTGGTCCGCGGGCTCGTCGCCGCCCCGGGCGGACCGGCGCCGGGCCGGCTGCTGCCGGTGGTCGCGGTGCTGGGGGCGGTGGTGGCGACGCTGGGCGTCGCGAGCATCCGGCTGGTGCCGCCGCGGTTCGTCGTCGCCGACGACTCGGCGCTGCAGACCCTGATCGGCTGGGACATCGACCGGCCGTTCTCCGCGCTCGCGGTACTGACCGACTGGCGCTGGAACCTGCTGTTCGGCACCGGTGCGCTGGTGCTGGCCGGGCTGTACCTGGTGGCCGTGCGCCGGCTCGCGTCCCGCGGGGTGGTGTGGCCGGTCGGGCGCACCGTCGCCTGGCTGCTGGGCTGCGCGACGCTGCTGCTGGCGACGTCGTCGGGGCTGGGCTTCTACTCCCCGTCCATGTTCAGCGTCCACATGATCAGCCACATGACCCTGAACATGCTCGCGCCGATCCTGCTGAGCCTCGGCGGCGCGGTCACGCTCGCGCTGCGGGTGCTGCGCCCGGCGGGCCGCGGCAACCCACCCGGCCCGCGCGAGTGGCTGCTCGCCGCGGTGCACTCGCGCGTCGCGAAGGTAATGACCCACCCGGCGTTCGCGGCGGTGCTGTTCGTCGGCTCGTTCTACGTCCTGTACTTCACCCCGCTGTTCGACGGGGCGCTGCGGTTCCACTGGACCCACCAGCTGATGAACCTGCACTTCGTGCTGGTCGGCTACCTGTTCTTCTGGCCGCTGATCGGCGTCGACGCCGCCCCGCACCGGCTGCCGCACCTGGGGCGGCTCGCGGTCATGCTCGCGACGATGCCGTTCCACGCGTTCTTCGGCGTCGCGGTGATGAGCTCCTCGACGGTGCTCGGGGAGAACTTCTACCGCCAGGTCGGGCTGCCGTGGCTGGACCTGCTCGACGACCAGCGCACCGGCGGCGGCATCGCCTGGGCGACGGGCGAGATCCCGATGCTGCTGGTGATGGTCACGCTGGTGGTGCAGTGGTCGCGCGACGACTCCCGGGAGGCGGCCCGCAAGGACCGGCAGGCCGAGCGGGACGACGACGCCGAGCTGAAGGCCTACAACGCGATGCTGGAGCAGATGCGCCGGGGCGGCTGAGCGCCGGTCGCGCTCACGCCGTCGCGGCGGTCGCCCTCAGCCGGGTCAGGCCCGGCGAACACGACGGCGGCGAGGCCCGCCCCGTCCTCGCCGCGGACCTTCAGGTCCCCCGGCCGCGGGACCAGGACGAGCTCCCCCGCCGCGACGGTCGTCCAGCAGCCGGTCGTCGTGCGGACCGGGGCGCGGCCCTCGCGCAGGAAGACGGACCCGGTGGCGTCGCGGAGCACCGTGGCCGTCGCGCCGTCGGTCACCCGGGAGCGGCGGGACCGCCGCAGCTGCCACTCCGAAAGGCCGGCATCCGGTCGAGGCGGGTGTCGATCGCATCGGGCAGGGGTGCGGTCACCCCCGGATCAGCCGCGGGACGGGTCGCCGTATTCCGGCGACCACGCCCGTCCACACCCTCCGGCGGTCGTCCACACCCGCTGCGACGGGTGTGGGGACCGGTCAGGGGGTGTGGACCGTGGGCTCCACGTAGTCGGTCGACTCCTCGCCGACCGGGGTGCGCGTCCCGCCGAGGGTGCCGTCGGCCCAGCTCGCCGCCTTTCGCAGCCGCAGGCTGTTGGTGACCACCAGGAACGACGACAGCGCCATCGCGGCCCCGGCGAGCAGGGGGTTCAGCAGGCCCGCCATCGCGATGGGGATCGCCGCGGTGTTGTAGCCGAACGCCCACCACAGGTTCCCGCGGATGGTGCCCATCGTGGCGCGGGCGAGCTCGACGGTCGCCGGGAGCACGCGCAGGTCGTCGCGCACGAGCACGACGTCGGCGGCCTCCAGGGCGACGTCGGTGCCCGAGCCGACGGCGATGCCCAGGTCGGCCGCGGCGAGCGCGGCGGCGTCGTTCACGCCGTCGCCGACCATGGCGACGGTGCGGCCCTGCGCCTGCAGCGCACGGACCTGGTCGACCTTGCCGTCGGGCAGCGCCCCGGCGACGACCTCGGTGATCCCGCAGGCCCGGGCGACGGCGTGCGCCGCGGCGGGCCGGTCACCGGTCAGCAGCACCGGGCGGAGCCCCATCGCGACGAGCTCGGCCACCGCGACCGGTGCGGACTCCTTCACCGGGTCGGCCAGCGCGACCAGCCCGGCGAGGGCGTCGTCGACGTGCACGGCGACGACGGTGTGCCCGGCCGCCTCCCACTCCACGAGCCGCGGCGCGAGCGCGTCCGTGTCCTCCGGAGGTCGCCCGACGGAGACGGTGCGGCCGTCGACGGTGCCGCGGGCGCCGAGCCCGGGCAGCGCGACGAAGTCCTCCACCGCCGGGACGTCCGGCCCGGCGTGGGCCCGGATCGCGGCGGCGATGGCGTGTTCGGACCCGCTCTCGACCGCGGCGGCGCGGGCCAGCACCTGCGCCGCGTCCGTACCCGGGAGGGCGGCGACCTCGACCACGGCCATCCGCCCGGTCGTCAGCGTGCCGGTCTTGTCCAGGACGACGGTGTCGGCGGCCCGGGTGGTCTCCAGCGCCCGGTGCCCCTTCACGAAGATCCCCAGCTCGGCGCCGCGGCCGGTCGCGACCATCAGCGCGGTCGGCGTCGCCAGCCCCAGCGCGCAGGGGCAGGCGATGATCACCACGGCGATCGCGGGCGCCAGCGCGCCGGCCCAGCCGGCGCCGGCCAGCAGCCAGCCCCCGAGGGTGAGCAGCGCCAGTGCCAGCACCACCGGCACGAACACCGACGACACCCGGTCGACCAGCCGCTGCGTCGCGGACTTCTCGGTCTGCGCCCGCTCGACGGCCGCGATCATCCGCGCGAGCCGGGTGTCCGCGCCGACCTGCTCGGCGACGACGACCAGCCGCCCGCCCGAGGCGATCGTGCCGCCGGTGACGGCGTCGCCCGGCCCGACCTCGACCGGGACCGGCTCGCCGGTCATCGCACTCGTGTCGACGGCGGCCCGCCCGGTCTCGACGACGCCGTCGGCGGCGACCCGCTCGCCCGGCCGCGCCAGGAAGCGGTCGCCGACCCGCAGCCGTCGCACGGGGATGCGGGACTCCGTCCCCCCGGACAGGACGGTGACCTCGTCGGTCTCCAGCGCGGCGAGCGAGCGCATGACACGCCCGGCGGTACGGCGGGCGCGGGCCTCGAAGTACCGCCCGGCCAGCACGAACGTCGTGACCCCGGCGGCGACCTCGAGGTAGAGCGGGCCGGAGGGGTGCAGCACCGCGTCCCACCCGGTGAGGGTCTGGCGGGTGTCGAGGAAGGCCATCTCCCCCAGCGACCAGGCCGACGCCGAGATCACGCCGAGCGAGACGAGGGTGTCCATCGACGTCGTCCCGTGGCGCAGGTTCAGCACGGCGGTGCGGTGGAACGGCCACGCCGCCCAGCCGACGACGGGCAGCGCCAGCGCGACGACCACCCACTGCCAGTACGGGAAGCGCAGCGACGGGACCAGCGACATCGCCAGCGACAGGTCGGCCAGCGGGATGAACAGGATGAGCGCGACGGCCATCCGGGTCCGCAGCCGTCGCAGCGCGGAGTCGTCGGAGGTGGCCTCGTCGCCGGTGTCGGTCGGGCGGATCTCGGTGGCGCCGTAACCGGCCTTGCGGACCGTCTCGACCAGGGTCGCGACCGGGGTCGCCGACGGGTACCGGACCAGCGCGCGCTCGGTGGCGAGGTTGACGGTCGCGTCGACGCCGTCGAGCTTGCCGAGCTTGCGCTCGACACGTCCGACGCAGGCCGCGCACGTCATGCCGTCGATCTTGAGCTCGACCGTACGGACGTCCGTCTCCCCCACGGTCCTGTCCACGGCACTGTCGGTACTCACGACCCCATGGTTCTACACGCGATCGAAGATCCGCCACCCGGGCCCCTGACCTGCGGCGGACCGGCGCCCCGCCGAACCGTTGCGGGGCGACAGGGCGTACAACTGGTCGTCGGGAGTGGGGGTACGCGGACGTCCGAGGAGGAACCCTGATGGCCACCGGGAAGCGGAAGGCGGCGGCGAAGAACCCGCTCACCGCGAGGAAGGGACCGTCGCAGTTCACGGTGATCGCTCTGATCGTCGTGGTGGCCTTCGCCGCGGTCGTCGGTGTCGGCGTCTACTGGAAGAACTCCGGCGGCGGGATCGCGGTCCCGGCGAACGCGTCCGCGCAGGGCGTGACCGTCGGCAACGAGGCGGCCCCGAAGACCATCGACATCTACCTCGACTTCCAGTGCCCGATCTGCAGGCAGTTCGAGGCACAGGCCGGGCAGACGCTCGACCGGATCGTGTCCTCCGGCCAGGCGAAGATCGTCTACCACCCGATCGCCATCCTGGACCGGGCGTCGTCGACCCGGTACTCGACCCGTGCGGGCGCCGCGGCCGGATGCGCCGCCGCGGCCGGGGTGTTCCCGCAGTTCGAGAAGGAGCTCTACGACAACCAGCCCGCCGAGGGCGGCGCCGGGCTCCCGAACGAGCAGCTGGTCGCGCTCGGGCAGAAGGTCGGCGCGGGCGGCGACTTCGCCCAGTGCGTCGACGACCAGCGCTACGCGCCGTGGGTCGGCCAGATCACCCAGCAGGCGTTGCGCGACGGGGTGTCCGGCACCCCGGCCGTGAAGGTCGACGGCACCCAGGTCGACGCGACCGCGCAGGCTCTCCAGCAGGCGGTCGCCGCGGGCTGAGGCCGCGGCCCTCCGGCGGCGCGGCTCAGTCCGTCACGCCGCCGGAACGCCACGCGGCGACGGCCTCGGTCACCTCCCGCCCGCGGACGCGCGTCAGGTCGCGGTCCCGGTACGGCGAGCGGACACGCTGGGCGACGGCTGCGGCGAGGTCGTCCAGATAGCCGTGTCCGCCCTCGCCGAGGGCGCGCTGCTCGTCCTCCGCGAGCTCCAAGAGCACCGAGTACCCGACGGGGCCGTCCGAGCAGTTCACGTCCAGGTAGCTCCGGGCGCCGTCGTGCAGGAGGAACCAGGCGTGCGGCTCGTGGTCGACGACCTGCATCACGGTGCTCTCCCCTGCTGGCAGACATGCCCGACCGATCAGGCACGACCGGTGTCGCGGAACGGGCAGGTCGCACACAATCCGTCCTGCTCTGCCTCCGACCTACGCCGACGCTCAGCCGCAACCTGAGCCCAGACCCTTCGCTGGGCCTCGGTGTCCATCTGCGTCCCGATGAGGACGGCGAACCAGAGAAGCAGCAGCACACCCCCGACGAGGATCAGCCAGGTGATCATCCCGACCACCCCCGGACGGTCGATACGTGCCCGTACGTGCGAATCATGCGTCGTCGGAACATCTCGCACCCCCGTTCGTCGGGCGGGGTGGCCGCCCTCCCAGGTGAAAGGCGAGTATGCGACGCGAACGACTGCCTGCACCAGACCAGATGCAAAATCAGTCCTGCAATTGCATCCGGCGGCGGCGTCCGAGTACTACTCTCAGCTCAGGTTCGCGCTGAGGAGGTCGTGACATGACCGTGACGCACGGTCCGATAGTCGTCCGCAAGCGGCTCGGTCACGCTCTGAAACAACTCCGCATGGCTCGTAATCTTCAACTCGCGCCAGTCGCCAAGCAGATGGAGATCTCACCGTCCAAGCTGTCCCGGATCGAGACCGGGCAGGTTGAACCCAAGTTCCGGGACATACGGGATCTGCTGACGATCTACAAGGCCTCCCCCGCGGAGAGCGAGCGCATCCTGGAGTGGGCCGGCGAAGCCAAGTCGCCTGCGTGGTGGCAGCCCCTGGCGACGAACGTCGCAGGTGGAAATCTGGATCAGCTGCTGTCCCTCGAGACGGAGGCTCGGAGGAAGCGGACCTTTGCGATGCCGATGGCCGGACTCCTGCAGACCGAGGCCTACGCACGGAGCCTCCTCGGATCAGGTCAGCTCGATCTACCCAGAGCCGAGATAGATCGAATCGTCGAGGTCCGGATGCGTAGACAGAACGTCATCAATCTCGATCGAACCGACGCACCCCCACTGGAACTGCACGTCGTCCTCGACGAGGTCGCCCTGCATCGGGTGACGGATCCAACCATCATGCGCGATCAGATCGCCCTCCTCCTCCGCCGCAGCGCGCAGTCGAACGTGAAGCTCCAGATCCTCCCGTTCTCGGCCGGGTGGACTCGCGCCGTCAGCACGTTCTCGATCTTCGATCCGCGAGACCCGACGACCGACTGGCCGGTCATCAACGTCGAGAGCACCGAGAGAGATTCGTACTATGACACTGCAGCCGACGTAGCCGAGTACGAGAACGTCTGGAAGAACGTTCTTCCGAGCGCGCTCGACGTCGACGCCACGCGACAGAGGCTGCTAGATCACCTGGAAGCGTGATCGGATCAACTACGCAGGCGACTCAGATCGAATTCGGCGTTCCGGACCCCGGCGACGAATGCGACCCACTCCGAGTCGGAGAAGCCGACCTCTGCCCCCGTCGTCGTCGAGCGGACGACAACGCCCTCGGACGTTGCCGCGACCGCGACACACTCACCGCCCATACAGAAAGAGCTAGTGACGAACTGCGAGCCGGATTCGCGCTGCGGGCCCTCGTGGCCTGGGTTCGACACGCTCGACCTCTACTGTTCATGCCCGCACACGTCTTGCGGGGCCCTCTCCTGACCTGCCGAAAGGCAGAATTCGGAGTGTGATCACCCTCCCACGAAGATCGTGTACACCCGTCGGCGGGCACGGCGGCAGCGACGGTCACCGGCTCGTTCTACCGCTTGACTTACGAGATCGGCCGCTAGACCACTCCGTCACTCACAGCCGGTACAGCTCCCGTCCAGTCATCGGAACGGAGTCGACAGCCCGTTCGAAGGGTGCGTCATCCGATCGCGAGAGTCCCGACGAGGCGCGGCCACGCCCGCCGCGTCAGGATGCTGCCCCCCGGGCTTCGAGACCTGACCGCGCGAGGCGCGAACTCAGGCACTCGCCCGTGGCATGATCGTGGTCAGGTCGACGGACCGCTCCGCCGTCCGCAAGTCGTAGTTGTCCTGCAGGTTGAGCCAGAACTGCGCGGTCGTCCCGAAATAGCGCCCCAGCCTCAGCGCGGTGTCCGCGGTGATGGCCTGACTGCCGCGCAGGATGCGGTTGATACGCATGGGGTCGACATGAATGGCCTTGGCCAGCGCGTTCTGGCTCAGCCCCAGGGGTTCGAGGTACTCCTCGGCGAGGATCTCGCCAGGAGTGACCGGTGCCAACTCGTCCACGATCTCCTCCTCAGTGGTAGTCCACGATTTCGACGTCCTCGGGGCCCGCCTCGGTCCAGTGGAAACAGATCCGCCACTGGTCGTTGATGCGGATGCTGTGCTGCCCGGCCCGATCACCCCGCAATGCTTCGAGCCGGTTCCCCGGGGGACTCGCCAGGTCCCCGAGCGTGACCGCGGCGTGCAGCACGGTCAGCTTGCGCAGCGCGACACGGGCCAGCTTCGGGTCGAACCGCCGAGGCCTGCATCCGTTCCAGATCTCCTCGGTGAGGCTCCCGTTGAACGACCGCAGCACCGCACAATTATAGCGCGTCACGCTATAGCCGCCAACGACTCCGGCCCGAGCTCAACCCTGGGTGGCGATCTCACTCGGCGTCGCCGCGACCCGGTTCTCCGCCCGCCGGATCAGCACGATCCCCCCGAGGATCAGCACCCCACCGCCCACCTGGACCAGGGTCGGCACCTGAGCGATCAGCACCCAGGCCGCCAGCACACCGAACATCACCTCGGACAGCCCCACGAACGACGCGACGCGCGTGTCGAGCCGGCGGATGGCGATGATCCCCGTGAGGTACGGCAGCGCCGTCGCGAGCACGACGAGCATCCCCAGCAGCACCGGCCAGGGCACGTCGACGCCCGCCAGCCGGCCGCTGGACTCCCCCACCCGCCACGGCGTGATGCCCAGCAGACCGGTCACGGTGAGCGTCACCGCGCCCACGACCATCGCCCCGGAGATCATCAGCAGCGGCGGGACGCCGCCCTCGTCGTCGCCGCCGGGCAGCAGGAAGTAGACGCAGACGCACACCGCCGCGCCGAGGCCCCACAGGATTCCCGTCAGGTCGACGCGCTGGGGCCCGAACGGGTCGACGACCAGCACGAGTCCGGCGAGCGAGACCAGGCAGCCGACGAGCGTCACCGCCGCCGGCGCGCGCCGGGTCCGCACCCAGGTCCAGCCGACGAGCAGTACGGGCGCGAGGAACTCCAGCAGCAGCGCGACGCCCACCGACAGGTGCTGCAGCGCCTGGAAGAAGCACAGCTGGACACCGGCGACGGCGGCCAGGCCGTAGAGCAGGACCTTGCGGGCGTTCGGCGCACTGAGCGGGTACCGGCGCAGCATCACGACCGTGACCGGGAGCAGCAGGACGGCGGCGCCCGCGATGCGCAGCAGCGTCGTGAGTCCGGGCGACCAGCCCGCCTCCAGGAACGCCGCGCCGAGCGGCCCGGAGAAGCCGTACGCGGCGGCCGAGACCAGCGCCCACATCAGCCCGCGGACCATGTGATCCCGTGTCACGACCGAAGTACCCATAGACTCCTGACACTAGGAACCGACCATGTCAGGGGTCAACATGGAATTCGCCCATGACACCCAGGTGCTGCTCGCGGCGGCCGCGGCGCTGGTGAACACCCGTCGGGCCGAGCCGGACCCGCTCGACGACGTGCCGGGCTTCGCGGCGTGGCTGGCCGAGCAGCCGTACTCGGGGCGCCGCGCCGGCTCCGACGACGAGCGCCGGGCCGTCCGTACGCTCCGCGAGCGGCTGGCCGGACTGTGGCCCGCCCACGGCGACGACGACGGCCCCGACCGCGACGGCACCGTCACGCTGGTCAACGCGATCCTCGCCGAGACCGACGCGCGCCCCCACCTCGCGCGGCACGACGGCTGGGACTGGCACCTGCACGTCACGCCCCAGGACGCGCCGCTCGCGGACCGGATGGGCGCGGAGATCGCGATGTCGGTCGTCGACCTGGTGCGCGGCGACGACCTGTCCCGGCTGCGTCGCTGCGCCGCCGAGGACTGCGACGCCGTGCTGGTCGACCTGTCCCGCAACCGGTCCAAGCGGTTCTGCGACACCGGCAACTGCGCGAACCGCGCGCACGTCGCCGCCTACCGCGCCCGCCGCGCCACCCGGACGCCCTGACACCCCGGCCTCGCCGTGTCGATCAGTACCTGAGCGCGGTGCGCCGCGGTCGGGACCGCGCTCAGGTACTGATCGACGTCAGCTGCCGGGCAGGTGCTCGGTGAGCAGGGCGTTCACCTCGTCGGGGCGCTCGTAGTTCAGCAGGTGTGCCGAGTCGGCGACCTCGGCGTAGCGGGCGCCGGGGATCGCGTCGGCGATCTCGTGCAGCGACGACGGCGGCGTCGCCGGGTCGTCCGCCCCCGCCACGACGAGCGCCGGCACCGACACCGCACCCAGCTCGGCGCGGATGTCGAAGGCGCCGATGGCGGCGCAGCAGGCGGCGTAGCTCTCGTCGTCGGAGGCGCGCAGCATGTCCAGCAGCCGCTGCTCACCGGCCGGGTCGCGCTGCGCCCAGGTCTCGACGTACCAGGTCCCGGGCCGGGAACCGACCATCGCGGCCGTGCCGTCGGCCCGCACGGTCGCCGCGCGCTGCGGCCACGAGTCCGGGTTCGGGAAGCGCGCCGCCGTCGCCAGGACCGCGATGCTGCGCACCCGCTCCCCGCCGTGCACGCCGAGCCACTGGCCGATCGCCCCGCCGATCGAGACGCCGACGTAGTGGAAGTCCCCGATCCCGGCGGCGTCGGCGGCGGCGAGCGCGCCGCGGCCGAGCTCGGAGATCGTGAGGTCACCGGTGACGGGGGCCGAGTCGCCGTGGCCGGGCAGGTCGAACCGGACGCAGCGGAAGCGGTCGGACAGGGCCGCCACCTGGGCGTCGAACAGGTGCAGGTCGGTCCCCAGCGACGGGCCGAACAGCACGGCCGGTCCGTCGGCCGGACCGTCCACGACATGGTGCAGATCGAGTGCCATGTGCCCATCCTGCACCGGCTGCGGATTGCGGCCCGGGTTCGTAGGGTCACCGGCGAGGACGTGCGCCATCGGAGCCGCTGGAGAAAGGACCGTCCATGGCCGAGCTCGAGTCTTTCAGGATGCTCATCGGCGGGAAGCCGTCCGACGCGGCGTCCGGCCGTACCTTCGAGACGCAGAACCCGTTCACCGGAGCGCCGTGGGCGACCGTGCCGGACTGCGGCCCCGACGACGTCGACACCGCCGTCGCCGCCGCCCGCACCGCGCTCGACGGCGAGTGGGGCGCGATGACCCCGTTCGCCCGCGCCGCCTGCCTGCGCCGGCTGGGCGACCTGATCACCGAGAACGCCGAGGCGCTGGCCCGGACCGAGGTCAACGACTCCGGGAAGCTGTACCGGGAGATGATCGGCCAGCTGAGCGGGCTCGGCGGCTGGTACCACTACTACGCCGGGATCGCCCCGACGATCGAGGGCCGCCAGATCCCGGCGCCGAACCCGAACTACCTGGTCTACACGCGCAAGGAGCCGGTCGGCGTCGTCGCGGCGATCACGCCGTGGAACTCCCCGCTGCTGCTGATGACCTGGAAGGTCGCGCCCGCGCTGGCCGCGGGCTGCACGATCGTCGTGAAGCCGTCGGAGCACTCGCCCGCCTCGACGCTCAGGTGGGCCCAGCTGATCGAGAAGGCCGGGATCCCGGCCGGTGTGGTCAACGTCGTCACCACGAACGACCGGGACACCGCCGCGCACCTGGCCGGTCACCCGGGCGTCGACAAGGTCGCGTTCACCGGCTCCACCGCGACCGGTCGGTCGATCGCGAAGGCGGCCGCTGCGAACCTGAACAAGGTCACCCTGGAGCTGGGCGGCAAGTCCCCGCAGGTCGTGTTCCCCGACGCCGACCTGGAGTCGGCCGCGAACGGGATCATCGCCGGCGTGTTCGCCGCGACCGGCCAGACCTGCATGGCGGGGTCGCGGCTGATCGTGCACGCCGACGTCCACGACGAGCTCGTCCGGCTCATCGCCGAGCGCGCGGCGACGATCACGCTCGGCGACCCGAACGCCGAGGACACCGAGATGGGTCCGGTTGCGAACGGGCCGCAGTACGAGAAGGTCCTCGGCTACCTGGAGACGGCGAAGGCGGAGGGCAACACCGTCGCCTACGGCGGGGCCGCGGAGTCCGGGCTGGGCGGCTACTTCGTGCAGCCGACCGTGATCACCGGGGTGACGCCCGAGTCCACGGTCTACCGGGAGGAGGTGTTCGGCCCGGTGCTCGCGGCGCTCACCTTCACCGACGAGGACGAGGCCGTGAAGCTGGCCAACGACACCCCGTACGGCCTGGCCGGCGCGGTGTGGACGAAGGACGTGCACCGGGCACACCGCGTCGCCGGACGGATCCGGGCCGGCACGGTGTGGATCAACGCCTACCGGGTGGTGGCGCCGAGCGTCCCGTTCGGCGGGTTCGGGCACTCCGGGCTCGGCCGGGAGAACGGCGTCGCGGCCGTCGAGGAGTACCTGGAGAACAAGTCGGTGTGGGTGGAGCTGTCCGGCGGCACCCGCGACCCGTTCACCCTCGGCTGACCCGGGACCCCCGGGCCGGGGACTCCTCCCAGCCCAGCCGTTCGGTCCAGCGCTCGCCGCGGTCGGCACGACGCGGGGCGGGCACGCGGGCGGCGGGGGTGTCGGTACGGGTCTCGGACGTGCTCATGGGGACCTTCCGTCGGCGGTGTGCACCGCCGTGCCCGGGGTCGAGGTCCCGGGCACGGCGGTCCTCCGGCACCGTGGTCGGGACGCGCGGGTCCGGCGACGGGGAGCGTCGCCGGATCCGGCGACGTGTCGCGCGGCGCGGAAGTCGGGGAGCGGCCACGGAACCGGTGCGGACCGCACGCTACGGACCGACGGGGGCCGCTGTTCGCGAGCTGAGACCCCGACCGGTGGACGGACCCGCGAGCGCGACGGATGGGAATGCGTTCGGCCGTCGGGACCAGCCGAGTCCGTCGTTCGCCCGCGGGGCTCTCAGCGGGCGGCCGCTCTCCTGGGCGAACGCGAACGCGAACGCGCAGACAGAGCTCCGACCCGCGACGATCACGACGGTGTGGGTCGGCCGGTCCCGCGGGCTGCCGGTCAGGCCAGGATCACCTGCCCGCCCTCGACCCGCACCGGTCGCGAGGTGAGCGGGGCCTGGGCGGGGCCGTCGAGCGGGGCCCCGTCGGAGACGGCGAACAGGCTGCCGTGACAGGGACAGGAGATGCCGGCCTGGGAGACCTGGTCGACGAGACAGCCCTGGTGCGGGCAGGTCGCGTCGAACGCCAGGACGGTGTCCGCGTCCGGGCGGGTCACGACGACCTTCTGCTCGGCGAAGACCCGGCCGCCGCCGACCGGGACGTCGTCGACGGCGGCGATGCCGGCCGGTGCCGCGGCGGCGCTGCTGCTCGGGGCGGCCGCCGCGGGGGCGGGGGTGGTCGGTGCGGGCGCGGCGGGTGCCGTGTCGCGCGGGGTTCCGTAGGTGGCGCAGCCCGCGGCGCAGCAGGCCACGGCGGCACCGGCGCCGGCGAGGAGCCGGCGGCGCGGGATCGGGGACACGGGGGACCTCCGGAGGACGGTGGGAGCGGTCGGGGGGTCAGAACGACAGGCCGTGGCCGGCGAAGAACCACAGCGCCGAGGTCAGCCAGACCCCGGCGAGGACGGCGAGCAGCACCCCGCCCGCGACGGCGAGCAGCCACCCGGGCACGCCGGGGCGGCGCAGGAGCAGCATCTTGGTGACGAACGCGCCGTAGAACAGGCAGCCGAGCGCGGAGTGCAGCAGCGCCGACGTCGTCGCGCCGGACCAGCCGAACGCGTAGAGGCACTGCACGGCGACGGGCACGGTCACCAGCACCGCGGCGCGGCCCGACCAGCGGTGCGCGACCGCGGTGACCGGGTCGGCGTAGCCGCGCATCATCATCCGGCCGGTGACGCCCTGGACGATCGCGAGGACCAGGGCGGCCGAACCGAGCCACGCCTTGGCCGCGGCGCCGCTGGAGAAGCCGGCGAGGTTGACCGCGACGCCGGTGCCGACGTGCTGGCGGGCCCAGACGCCGAGCGCGACCGCGACCAGCGACCCGACCACGACGGGGACGGCCACGACCCGCCACGACAGGACCTCCGCCGGGACCGCGACGTCGTGGGCAGCCTCGGCGTCGGGGCGGCGACGGGCGCGCGCCGGGTCGGGTGCCGTCCCGCGGGACCGTCGACGGCCGGGGCCGCGGCGACCGGGCCTGCGGGCGGCGCCGTCGTCGCCGTCGGCCCGGTCGCGGACGGCGGGGCGTGCGGGGCGCTCGCGGTACGCGGCGGTCGGGTCCTCGGCCGGGGCGCCGGTGCGGACGTCGGCGCCGGCGGTCGCCCCGTCGCCCGTCCCGTAGCCCGTCCGGTCGTAGCGGCCGGGTTCGGCGTAGCCGGCGAGCGGTTCGTAGGCGTCGGGGTGGTCGGCCGTGCCTGCCGGCCGGCCACGGTGGTCGGCGTGGTCGGCGTGGTCGGACCAGTGCAGCCGGTCCGCGCCGGCGGGCCGGGAACGGCCGGGGGTGCTCCCGGACCAGGCCGTGTCGTCGGCGCCCTCGGACCATCCCGAGGGCGGGTCGTCACCGGCGGCCCGGCGCGGGCGGCCGGGACGCGCGGCCCCGGCGGCGGGCGCCGGGCGGCGCGGCGTGGTGACCCCGTGGGCGCCCGAGCCGCCACCCGGGGGCGGGGTGAGCGGGCCGGTCGGGGTGAACAGGTCCCCTGCGACGGCGTCGCGGCGACGGTCGGCGGTGCCCGCCCACCGGTCCGCGCCGCCGTCGGGGTCGTGATCGGGTGCCCAGGACGGCTCCGGGACGGCGGCCCAGCCGCCGCTGTGCTCGGGGCCGCGTGGGCTCGGGATGTCCGCGGGGACCGGGGCGAACCCGACCGGGTCGGTGAGCTCGCGGTCCGCGTGCCGCGCGCGGGGGGACATCAGTACCCACCGCCGTAGCCGCTGCCGCCGGTGGACGGGGCCGGCGCCTGGGCCGGGGCCTCGGCGGGTGCGGGGGCCGGCGTCGCGGCCGGGGCCGGGTCGGACGCGTCGGTCCGGGTCGCGGTGAAGTCCCAGGACCTCCCGTCGGCGCGGGCGGTGCCGGTGGCGACGCCGTCGGCGACGGTGTATTCGACCTCCGCGCCGTCCTTGCCGGTCAGGCGGGTGGTGCCGCCGGGTGTGGCGGTGCCCTTCGTCCAGGACTCGATGCCGCGGTTGTCGCAGACGTAGGCCTTCACGGCGCCGTCGGTGACCCGGATGTCGACGGTGACCTTCCCGTTCGTCGACCGGCCCTTGTAGACGACCTTGCCGGTCGCGGCCGGTGCCGGGGCGGCCGTCGGAGCGGGCGCCGCCGGGAGGGCGGTCGAGCCGGCGGCCTGTTCGACGGCGGCGGGCAGCGGTTCCGGTTCCGCGGTGAGCACGACGTTGGCCGTCGCGGCCCCGGCGGCGACCGCGCCCACGGCGACCATGGTCAGGAGGGGTCCGGAGAGTCGCATGTCAGCCCACCTCGATCCGGACCGAGTCGAACGCGGGCGTCTGGTTGGCCCGCTGCATCATCGGGGTGCGGTGCGACCCGTCCCCCGCCCACGACGAGCACTGCAGCTCGCCGGTCTGCTCGACCCCGGGCACGTCGATCGTGACGCTGTCCGGCTGTGCCCCTCCACCGCCGTCCTCGGTGGCCTGGAAGAACAGCGGATCGGGCGACGAGTCCGGTGCCTCGCCCGGGTCGGGCAGGATCCGGCAGGCGGTGTGGAAGTGGCCGCGCTGGAGTCCCTGGCCGTTGAGCAGGGACGCCTCGGCGTAGTAGCCGCCCTGGGCCGCGGGGAGGAACCGGTCGCGGACCAGGTTCCGGGTGCTGACGGTCAGGCGGAACGACTCCCCGGACCGGACCTTCGTCGGGGCCTGGGTGATGAGCAGCGACGGGCTGCGGTCGGCGTCGGCGACCTCGCCGAACGCGGTGGACACGCAGCGGGGCGCCTTCTGGAAGCCGTCGTGGGCGGTGAGCCGGCTGCCGGAGCAGTCGACGGCGAGGATGTCGAGCGCCGATTGCGCGCCCTTCTTCTCCCCGTCGCCCGCGCCGCCGGCACCCTGGTCGGCCGAGCCGCCACCGGCCCCGGCGCTGTCACCGGCCCCGTCACCGGAGCCCGATGAGCCGGAGCCCGATGAGCCGGAGCCCGTGTGCCCGGCGTGGTCGTGCTCCCCGCCCCCGGAGGAACTCCCGGATCCGGAGGCACCCTCGGAGGAGCCGGAGGAGCCGGAACCTCCGGACGAGCCGGTCGAGTCGGACGGCCCGGCGGCGACGTTCGCCGGCCGGTCGCTCCGGTCGGCGGAGGCGGCCCCGGCGGCGTACGCGGCGGGCCCGGCGACGAGCAGGCCCAGGGCGAGCGCGGTGACCGCGATCGTCCTGCTGCGGCTGGTGGTGGATCTCATCGGTATCGGCTCCTCGGGGCGGTGCGGTGCGCTCCGGTGGTGCGGGAGGGCGGCGCTCCGGTGTCGGTGTCCAGGTCGAGGTCGTGGGGGGTGGCGTCGGTGAGGCCGGGCCCGGGATCGGGCTGCGGCCGGACGGGTGGCACGTGCGCCAGCTCGTCCCAGGGGTCGGGTGGGCCGACCGGCAGGGCCCGCCGGGCGCCGTCGCGGGGGTGGCGCGGGGCGGGGACGAAGGCGGCGGCCGGGCCGGGGGCGGGGCGGCCGCGCCGGTGCAGGGTCATGAGCAGCCCGCCCGCGGCGAGCAGCGCGACCCCGACCACCAGCGCCGGGACGACGACGTCGGACGCGGTGCGGGTCCCGGTCGGCACCGGATCGGGCGGGGCGGGCAGCGCCGCGTAGTCGACCAGACCGGTCGACTCCAGATAGCCGATGTGCCGGGTGACGTACACCGACGCCTCGTTCGCGAACTGCCGCATGAGCTCGTTGCGGGTGCCGACCTTGACGTCGGTGATCACCGGCAGGACCGAGCCGTGCGCGGCGCGCAGGATCTGCACGAACTGGCGGTCGTAGTCGGTCCCGGTGCGGGCGGTCAGGTCGTTCATCCAGCCGATCTGCTGGTCGTTGGGCCTGCTGGGCAGCAGGACCCCGAGCTGTTCAGCGGTGGAGCGGACCAGCTCGTCGAGGTCGTGGTGCTCGACGCCGAGCTTGCGGGCGACCTCGCGGACGGCGGGCGAGGTGGCCTGCTGCTCGCCCTGCTGCCCGGTCGGGGCCTCCCAGAGACCGGCGAGGCGCACCTTCTGCAGCAGGTCGCGGTCGGCGGGCCCGAGCGGACCCCACCGGGTCTGCGTCCACCCCTGCTGCTGGTCGGTGGCGGCCGAGGTCGCCACCCAGTACTGGGCGAGCACGACGGCGGCGACCGCGGCCAGTGCGGCGAGCACCGACCAGCGGAGCGGGCCGGGGATCCGGCGGGACATGGGTTCTCCCCTTCTCAGACCTGGGCGAACTGCTCGGTGTGCACCCGGTCGTCCGGGACCCCGAGCGCGGTGAGGGTGGCGAGGACGTCGCCGACGAGCTGCGGTCGGCCGCAGACGAAGTAGTCGAGCCGGCGGGCCGGGTCCTCGAGGTCGGTCAGGACGGCGGCGAGCAGCGCGGTGTCGATCGGCCCGGTCGCCCCGGACCAGTCCGCCGACGGGCGGCGCAGCACCTCGGTGACCTGCAGGTCGATCAGCGTGCGCAGGTGCGCGAGCTCGGCCCGGAACAGCAGGTCGGCGCGGTCACGGGCGTGCACGACCAGCCGGTACGGCCGCCGGTCGCCGCGGTCGGCGGCGGTGCGCAGCATGCTCATCATCGGGGTGATCCCGACGCCGCCCGCGATCAGCACGAGCCCGGTGGACGGCACCGAGTCCGGGGTGAACGAGCCGTAGGGGCCGTCCACCCAGACCGGGTCGCCGCGACGCAGCTCGCGCAACCGCCCGGCGAAGTCGCCGGTGTGCCGGACGGTGAACTCGACCCGGCCGCGGTCGGACGCCGACGACGCGATGGTGAACGGGTGCTCCTCCACCGACATCCGCTCCAGCCGCAGCCAGGCGAACTGGCCGGGCCGGAACCACGGTCCGGCGTGCCGGCCGGGCCGGGCGAGGACGAGCGTCGACACGGTGGGGCTCTCCGGGCGCACGACGTGCACCCGGAACTCGCCGGTCGCCGCGCGGGCGCCCCAGCGGAGCACCAGCACCGCGACCAGCAGCAGGCCGAGCCCGCCCAGCACGGGCCCCATGACGGCGTCGCCGACCAGGTTGTTCAGCCACAGCACGTGCAGCGACGACGCGCCGACGACAACCGCGGCCAGGCTCAGGTGCAGCCAGCGCCACACCTCGTGCGAGCCGGACCGGACACCGCGCAGCGCGAGCAGCAGCAGCACGACGACCGCGATCGTCGCGAGGGTGGCGGCCTGGCCGCGGGCCGGTGCGGCGAGCGGCACGAGCAGCCCGACACGTTCGGGGTGGTCGGCCACCACGCAGGCGAGGTGCAGCGCGACCAGCACCCCGGCGAGCACGCCGAGCCTGCGGTGCAGGCCGAGCAGGGTCTCCAGGCCGAGGGCGCCGGAGAGCCCGCGCACCCGGGACGGCAGCACCGCGACGATCACCATCGCCGACAGCGCGAGCAGCCCGGTCAGCACCGAGAGCTGGTGCAGCAGCGGCTGCGGTCCGGAACGGAGCATCCAGATCAACGACGGGCCGACGAGGACCGTGACCAGCACGGATCCCCACACCGTGCGGGCGCGGCGGTGCGCCAGCCAGGCGTCGGCGGGCGGCGGGGTGTCCCGCCGCAGGGGTGCGGTGACCGGATGCGGAACCGGGCGGGTCACCGGTCACCGGGCGTGCGCCCGGCCGGTGAGGGTGCCCGCAGCGGGCGGGGGTGGTGGGTGCGCGAGCGGTGGACCGTCACGGACCGGCCTCGGGCCGGTCGCGGGTGCGACGCTACGGTCGGGCGGACGCCGGGGGCGCGTCCGCGCAGGGCGGGGCGGGTCATCGGATCACTCCGGTTCGTGGAACCGGCCGGGTGGGGAGCCCCGGCCACCGCCGCGGCATCCAGGGGGAGCGGGCCGCGGTGCGGTGACACGAACATAGGAACCCCACCGGGACGGGGTTGCGTTCCTGAGAACACGCACCGCCGTCCGGTCGTGGGTGTCCGGCGGGCGGGGACCGATCGCTCCGGTCGGAGTACGGACGTACGACCGACCGGCGCGATGACTCTCAGGGACACGACGTTCACCGCGCGCGACCACCGCTGGTCCCGCGCAGTCGGCCTCCGGCGGCGCGATCGGGCACGCCGGCACAGCCGGAGACGGCAGCCCCGGGCACCCCGGAACCCGGCGGGGCCGCTGCGGACGGCCGGTCGATCGGCCGGTGGCCGGTCGGGAGCTGCGACCGACGGCCCGACGGCACACGACGGCCGCGCCCGCCCACGCGGGGCGGACGCGGCCGGTGGAGGAGGGTCAGGCGGAGACGCGCTCCGCGGCGCGGACGCCCTCGGCGAGCTCGCGGGCGAGCGACTCGACCGCGGACGGCCCGCCGGACTCCAGCGCCTGCACGAACGCCGTCCCGACGATGACGCCGTCGGCGTAGCCGGCGACGTCGGCCGCCTGTTCGGCGGTGCGGACGCCGAGGCCGACGCACACCGGCAGGGTCGCGACCTCGCGGGTCCGGGCGACCAGGTCGCGGGCCTCGACGCCGACCGAGCGGACGCCGGTGACGCCCATGAGCGACGCCGCGTAGACGAACCCGCGGCTGGCCTCGACGGTCATCCGCATCCGCTCGGGGGTGGTCGTCTGCGCGACGAGGAACACCCGGTCCAGGTCGTGGGACTCCGAAGCGGTCAGCCAGTCCTCGCAGTCGTCGGGCAGCAGGTCCGGGGTGATGAGCCCGGAGCCGCCGGCCTCGGCGAGCTCGGCGGCGAACCGCTCGACGCCGTAGCGGTCGATCAGGTTCCAGTAGGTCATGACCAGCGCCGGGGCGCCGGCGTCGACGACCGCGCGCACGGCGGTGAAGGCGTCCCGGCTGCGGGCGCCGTTGTCCAGCGCCTGCTGGGTGGCGCGCTGGATGACCGGGCCGTCCATCAGCGGGTCGGAGTAGGGCAGGCCGATCTCGACGACGTCGACGCCGCCCGCGACCATCGCCCGCATCGCCTCGCCCGAGCCCTCGACGGTCGGGTAGCCGACCGGCAGGTAGCCGACCAGCGCGGCCCGGCCCTCGGCGCGGACCTGCTCGATCCGCTGCGCCACGCTGCCCATCAGACCGCTCCGTCCGTCACGGCGTTGCCCTCGTCGTCGATCAGCTGGAAGTACTTCGCGGCGGTGTCGACGTCCTTGTCGCCGCGGCCGGACAGGTTGACCAGCACGACCTTGCCCTCGCCCAGGCGCGTCGCCTCGCGCAGCGCACCGGCCAGCGCGTGCGCGCTCTCGATGGCCGGGATGATGCCCTCGGTGCGGCAGAGCAGGCGGAAGGCCTCCATGGCCTCGGCGTCGGTGACCGACTCGTAGCGGGCGCGCCTCATGTCGTGCAGCCACGAGTGCTCCGGGCCGACGCCCGGGTAGTCCAGGCCCGCGGAGATGGAGTGCGAGTCGCGGGTCTGGCCGTCCTCGTCCTGGAGGATGAAGCTGCGCGAGCCGTGCAGGACGCCGACGTCACCGCCGCCGATCGACGACGCGTGCCGCGGGGTGTCGACGCCGTCGCCGCCGGCCTCGAAGCCGACCAGCTCGACGGAGGTGTCGTCGAGGAACGCGTGGAAGATGCCCATCGCGTTGGAGCCGCCGCCGACGCAGGCGCAGACCAGGTCGGGCAGGGCACCGGTGAGGTCCTGGACCTGCTGCCGCGCCTCGACGCCGATGATCCGCTGGAAGTCGCGCACCATCGCCGGGAACGGGTGCGGCCCGGCGACCGAGCCGATGAGGTAGTGCGTGTCGGCCACGTTGGTGACCCAGTCGCGCATGGCCTCGTTCATCGCGTCCTTGAGGGTCCGCGTGCCCGAGGTGACCGGGCGGACCTCCGCTCCCAGCATGCGCATCCGGGCGACGTTGAGCGCCTGGCGCTCGGTGTCGACCTCGCCCATGTAGACGACGCACTCCAGGCCCATCAGGGCGGCGGCCGTGGCCGAGGCGACGCCGTGCTGGCCCGCACCGGTCTCGGCGATGACCCGGGTCTTGCCCATGCGCTTGGTGAGCAGCGCCTGCCCCAGCACATTGTTGATCTTGTGCGAGCCGGTGTGGTTCAGGTCCTCGCGCTTGAGCAGGATGCGCGCGCCGCCGGCGTGCGCGGCGAACCGCGGCGCCTCGGTGACCAGGCTCGGGCGGCCCGAGTAGGTGCGGTGCAGCTCGGCGAGCTCGGCCTGGAAGGCCTCGTCGGACATGGCCGTGTGATAGGCCTGCTCGAGCTCGTCCAGCGCGGCGACCAGCGCCTCCGGGACGTAGCGGCCGCCGAAGCGGCCGAAGTACGGGCCGGTCTGGTCGACCAGCCGCGCCGTGTCCCCGGCCGGGGGAAGGGCGGTGTCGGTCACGAGTACTCCCTGACGGATCGAGGACCCCGATCTCGGGCCGCCGCCGGGCGGGGATGCGCCGGGAGATCGGGCGGTCACGACGGTACACCGGGCCCACGACGACGGACGCGGCACCGGGGGCTCTCATATATCAGCGGCCCGGCGCCGCGCGGGCGGGACTCAGACGTAGCGCGGGCGTCCCGCGACCCAGCCCAGCACCATCTCGGCGACGATCACCGCGCCGAGCAGCACCAGCGACGGCGTCCAGGACCCGGTGAGCCCGTGCAGGATCCCGAACAGGAACGGGCCGGTCGCGCCGATGAGGTAGCCGAAGCCCTGCGCCATCGCCGACAGGTCGGTGGTCTCGGCGGCCTCGCGGGTGCGGAGCGCGATCACGCCGAGCCCCAGCGGGAAGACCGCCATGCCGACGCCGAGCAGGACCGTCCACAGCCAGGGCGCGGTGGCCGGGGCGATCGCGAGCCCGGCGACGGCGGCCAGGGAGCAGCAGGCGAGCCCGACGATCCAACCCGACTGGGACGCCCGGTTCAGGGCGATCGGCGGGATGACGAAGCTGAGCGGGATGCCGATCAGGTTGATCAGGGCGAGCATCAGCCCGGCGTCGGTGCGGGTGACCCCGACCGAGACGAACAGCTCCGCGAGCCACCCCATCGCGACGTAGGCGACACAGGCCTGGAGCCCGAAGAACGCGGTGACCACCCAGGCCAGCGGCCGGCGCACCATCGGGCGCCGCTCCCCCGCGTCGGTGCGCACGACCGGCTCCGGCTCACCGTGCCGGGCCCCGATCGTCCAGACGACCAGCGCGGCCAGCGACAGCAGCGCCCACGCCCCGACCGCACCGCGCCAGCCGCCGAGCAGCGGCTCCAGCGGCGGCGTGAACGCGGCGCCGATCCCACCGCCCGCGGCCAGCGCGGCGGTGTAGACGCCGGTGACCCGGCCGACGGCGTGCGGGAAGGACTGCTTCACCACGACCGGGATCAGCACGTTGCCGATCGCGATGCCCGCCGCGGCGACGAAGGTGCCGCCGAGCACGACCCACGGGCCGTCGACGACGCGCAGCACGAGCCCGGCGGTCAGCACCGCCATCGCGAGGCCGATCGCGCGGGCCATGCCGAGCCGGCGGGAGAGCAGCGGGGCGGCGATCGCGGCGAGGCCGAAGCAGATGGTGGGCACCGCGGTGAGCACACTGGTCCAGACCGCGGAGGCGCCGAGGCCGTCACGGACCTCGCCGAGCACCGAGGACATCGAGGTCACGGCCGGGCGGAGGTTGGAGGCGGCCAGTGCCACCCCCACGACGAGCAGCGGAGTCCCGACGAGCGCACCGCGGCGCGACGGCCCGGTCTCCTCGGCCCGTCCGGTGGCGATGGTCTCCTCCGCGCGTGTCTCCTGCTCAGCAATGCTCACGAAACAGTATTGTTACAGACATAGGATGTTCGGATGGAAGGATGATCCGGTGCCTCTCGTCACAGCGCGCCGCGGTGGCCTGGTCGACCAGGTCATCGACCAGCTCCGTTCCGCCATCACCGGCGGGGAGTGGCCGGTCGGTGCCCGGATACCGCCGGAGTCGGAGCTCGCCTCGTCGTTGGAGGTCGGCCGCAACACCGTCCGCGAGGCCGTCCGCGCCCTCGCCCACGGCGGCCTCCTGGAGGTACGCCAGGGCGACGGCACCTACGTGCGGGCCACCACCGAGCTGTCCGGGGCGCTGCGCACGCTGTGCGGCCCGGAGCTGCGCGAGGTGCTGGAGGTCCGCCGCACCCTGGAGGTCGAGGCGGCCCGGATGGCGGCCGCCCGCCGGACCGACGCCGACCTGACCGTCCTGCGGGCGGCGCTGGCCGGGCGCGACCGGGCCGTCGCGGCCGTCGCGGCGTACGGCCGTCGCGGGGAGGAGCCGGACACCGCGGACCTGGAGCGCGCGGCCCGTGCGGACACCGACTTCCACGTGGCCGTCGTCCGGTGTGCGGGCAACGACCTGCTCGTCGAGCTCTACCGGGGTGTGGTGGAGGCGGTCGCGGACAGCGTGAAGACCACGATGCCCGGCACCGCGGGCACCGAGGACGACATCTCCCACACCGGGATCGTCGAGGCCATCGCCGACGGCGACGTGGACCGCGCCGCCCGCGAGGCCGGGGACTTCCTGGACCGGCTCATCGCGGCCCGCCCGGTCACCCCGCAGGGCCCCGCCGGGGAGCGCGGCCCGGACGCCGGGGCCGGGCCCACCGCCTGACCCGCGCCCCCGCACCCGGGCCGCCCGTCGACCGGCGCGTCCCGTCCGCCGCGCCGGGCCGCACCGTGCGGGCGCAGGCCCGGCACGGAGGTCACGGTCCGGTTAGCCTCCTTCGCCGGACCCACCCCCGCCCCCGACCCGATCTCGAGGAGTGCTCCGGCGTGCTGAAGGGCTTCAAGGAATTCCTGCTGCGTGGCAACGTGATCGACCTGGCGGTCGCCGTCGTCATCGGTGCGGCGTTCACGGCCGTGGTCACCGCCTTCACGAAGGCGTTCCTGGAGCCGCTGCTCCGGCTGTTCTCCGGCGGGGAGAACGCCGTGCCCCCGGGCACGATCCCGCTGACCGACGAGGTGCAGCTCGACTACGCGAGCTTCCTCAACGCCGTCATCACGTTCCTGATCACCGCCGCGGTCATCTACTTCCTGGTCGTCTTCCCGATGAAGTGGCTCCAGGAGCGCCGCAAGCGCGACGTCGAGGACCCGGCCCTGGAGACCGACCTCGACCTGCTGAAGGAGATCCGCGACCTGCTCCGCGACCAGGCCGAGCGGGACCGCGAGCGGGCCCTCGCCCCGGCGCCCCGCGCCGTCGGGCAGCCGCCGGCGCAGCCGATGCCGCCCGGCCCGCCGCAGGGCCGTCCGATGCCCCCGCCGCACGCGTCGCAGCCCGGCCCGGTCGACGACGGCTCCCCCGAGCCCTACCCGGACACCCCGCGTCGGCCCCGGCACCGCGGCTGAGCCTGCTCACTCCGGGTCGTTGCCCGACGGCCCGCCGACCCGGTACGGCGTGGTCACCCCCTCGTACATGAGGTGCGCCGTCAGGCCCTCCGACGGGTGCGTCAGGTTGTGGCAGTGGTCCATCCAGACCCCGGGGTTGTCGGCGACGAAGGCGATCTCGTAGCTGTCGCCGTCGGCGACGTCGAGCGAGTCGATCCACCAGGGGCTGCCCGTCGCGGGCACCCCGTTGCGGGACAGCACGACGGCGTGGTGCCCGTGCAGGTGCATGGGGTGCACCTCGCCGCTGCCGTTGGCGATCCGCATCCGCACCACGTCGCCGCGGGCGACCATGAACATCGGCACGTCCGGCCACATGTGGCCGTCGACCGTCCACCACAGACCGGGCACGCCGTCGACGAAGCCGGGGCGGCGGCCGATGTCGTAGTCGAAGCGGCGGTCCGCGGCGGCCGGGTCGAACCCGAGCGGCGCGGGCCTGCCGTAGCCCAGCGGGTCGAGCACGCGGTCCGGCCGTGGTGCCGCCGCCGGGCCGGGGCCGTCGCCGAGGACGACCGCGGCGTTGCCGCCGATCTCCACCCGGGCGCCGCCGGGTGGGACGGTCACCTCCAGGTCCAGCCGGCCGCCCGCGGTGAGCAGCACCGACTCCCCCGTCACCGGGGGCGGGTCGTGCACCTCCGTCCCGTCGATCGCGACCAGCCGGTACGGCGCCCCGGTCACCCACGCCGAGGTCGGGCCGTTGTCGGTGTTGACCATCCGGACCCGGATCCGGGTGCCGGGCGCGGCGGGGACGGGCAGTACGGCGTGGCGGCCGTCGAGCAGGCGTGCGCCCTCGTGGACGTGGGCGGCGGCGACCACGTCCGGCCCGGTGGGGCCGTCGCGCGGCTCGACGACCAGCACCCCGTACAGGCCGCGCTGCACCTGGGTGTTCGCGACCTGGTGCGAGTGGTACCAGTAGGTCCCCGCGTCGCGGGCGACGAAGCGGTAGACGAACTCCCCACCCGGCCCGACGGCGTCCTGGGTGACGCCGGCGGTGCCGTCGTCGCCGTTCGGGACGTCGACGCCGTGCCAGTGCAGCGTGATGCCGTCCGGCACGTCGGCGTTGACCAGCCGCACCTGCAGCACGTCGCCCTGCCGGATCCGGATCAGCGGGCCGGGCGACGTCCCGTTGAGGGTGTAGCCGTCGAGGGTGCGGCCCGAGGGCAGCGGGATCGCCTGCCTGCGGGCGGTGAGCGTCAGCGACACGGCGGGGGCGGCCGCCGAGGTCTCGCGCAGGGTGTCGACGCCCACCCCGTGGTGGTCGTGCGTCTCCGGGGCCGGGGCGCCGCCGGTGTCGACGTAGCCCATGTCGGTCACCGCGTACGGGGTCGGCAGCAGGCTCCCCCACCACAGCCATCCGACCGGAGCCAGTAGGGCGAACGTCGCCAGCACCGCCACGGCCACCCGGCGGCGCCCGGGCCGCGGCGCAGCGGGCGGACCGTCCGGCGGTTCCCCGGGGGGACCGGGCGGCTCGCCGGGCTCCGGCCGTGCCGTGGGGACGGGGTCGGCGGCGATGGCGGCGCTCCCGGGCTCAGGCGACCCGCTCGCCGGCCGTCGCGGCGGCACCGGACCGCGAGCCGGCCCGCTGCCCCGCGACCACGGCGCAGGCGAACAGCGCGAGCGCGCAGATCCCGTGCAGCGCCCCGAGCCCGGTCACCGAGTGCCCGAGGATGCCGAGCAGGACCTGCAGCGCGACCAGCACGACGACGATCCCCGCCCACCGCACCCCGCCCGGGACGCGGGCGAAGAACGCGACGACCAGCAGCGCCAGCGCCAGCACCGGGACGACGATCTGCCCGTTGATGCCGTGCAGCGCGAACCCGCCGACCCCGGTGAAGTCGGTCGTCTCGCTCTCCATCCCGGCCTTGTCGAGGACCCCGCCACCCTCGATCCAGGTGCCGAGACCGAACACGGCGTAGGCGATCGCGGCGGCCTGGATCAGGACCTCCAGCGCGACGAGATGGGCGATCACTCGGTATGCGGTACGCACGGCGACCTCCGGCTCCTGCGACGAGCGGACGCCGGACAGTGAACGCCACGTGAGCGGGATCACACATGCTCAATCCAGATGAAACACTCCACCCTTTCGACTCGACACGGCACGAACCCCCCACCAGGCTGAGCCGGTCGCGGGCGGCACGGGCCGTCGCGGAGGGGAGCGCACCACGATGGCGGACGCCACGACGCCGACGGCGGAGGACGGGCCGGCGCTGAAGCGGGTCATGGGGCCCAAGCTCCTGCTGCTGTTCATCATCGGCGACATCCTGGGCACGGGCATCTACGCCCTGGTCGGCCAGGTCGCCGAGGAGGTCGGCGGGGCGGCGTGGGTGCCGTTCCTGGTCGCCTTCGCCATCGCCATGATCACCGCGTTCTCCTACCTGGAGCTCGTCACCAAGTACCCGCAGGCGGCAGGCGCGGCGCTCTACACGCACAAGGCGTTCGGCATCCACTTCCTGACGTTCATGGTCACCTTCGTGGTGATGAGCTCGGGGATCACCTCGGCGTCGACGGCGTCGCGGGCGTTCGCGGCGAACCTGAACGAGGGCTTCGGGCTGGACCTGGGCAACGGCGGGATCGTCCTGATCGCGCTCGGCTTCATGCTGCTGGTCGCGCTGGTGAACTTCCGCGGCGTCGGCGAGAGCGTGAAGCTCAACGTGGTCCTCACCCTGGTCGAGCTGTCCGGGCTGCTGCTGGTGATCCTGATCGGGATCTACGCCATCGCCGGCGGCGACGCCGACTGGTCGCGCGTCGTCGCCTTCGACACCCCCGAGGACAAGGGGGTGTTCCTGGCGGTCACCTCGGCGACCTCGCTGGCGTTCTTCGCGATGGTCGGCTTCGAGGACTCGGTGAACATGGCCGAGGAGTGCCACGAGCCGCGCCGGATCTTCCCCAAGATCATGATCACCGGGCTGACCATCACCGGGGTCATCTACGTGCTCGTCGCCATCTGCGCGGTGGCGCTGGTCCCGGTCGGCCCGCTGGCGGCGAGCGAGACCCCGCTGGTCGAGGTCGTCCGCGCCGGGGCGCCCGGCATCCCGGCCGACCTGGTCCTGCCGTTCATCTCGATGTTCGCCGTCGCCAACTCGGCGCTGATCAACATGTTGATGGCCTCGCGGCTGCTCTACGGGATGGCCAACCAGGCCGTGCTGCCCAAGCCGCTGGCCCGGGTGCACCCGTTCCGCCGCACGCCGTGGGTGTCGATCATCTTCACCACGCTGATCTCGTTCGCGCTGATCAGCTACGTGTCGCTGGACTCGGACTCCGACGTCGTCTCCGCGCTCGGCGGCACCACGTCGCTGCTGCTGCTCGCGGTCTTCACCGTCGTCAACATCGCGGTGCTGGTGCTGCGCCGCGACCGGATCGCCGAGGACCACTTCCGGGCCCCGCCCGGGCTGCCGGTCGTCGGCGCCGTCGCGAGCCTGTACCTGGTCCTGCCGTTCTCCGGGCGCGACACGATCCAGTACGAGCTGGCCGGGCTGCTGCTCCTGCTCGGCCTGGTGCTCTACGCGATCACCCTGCTGCTCAACCGCAGGCTCGGGGTGAAGAAGGCGGCCCTGGACCCGTCGAAGCTGGACGGCTGAGCGGTCCGATCACGGCCGGAGGACGATCTTCCCGACCTGGGCGTTGGACTCCAGGTGCTCGTGCGCGGCGACGACCTGGTCGAGGCCGTCGAACACCCGGTCCACCTGCGGGGTGAAGTCCCCACCGCGCATCCCCGCGGCGACGAACGCGGCCGCCCGGCGCAGGCGTTCGGCATCGCGGGTCATCGCGAACAGGGTGAACGAGCGGACGACGAGGTCGGGCAGCGTCGCCGTCGGGAAGATCGTCGGTTCACCGGAGAGCCTGCCGTGGATGACGATCGTGCCGTCCGGGCGGACCGCGTCGGCCATCGTCTCGACGGCGGGTCCGGCGACGGCGTCGAACACGACGTCCAGGCCCCGCCCGCCGGTGATCTCCCGGCAGCGCGCGACCAGGTCCTCCTCCCCGGTGGCGACGACGTGTGCGGCCCCGGCGTCGAGCAGCGCCTGCGCCTTGGCGCGGCTGCGGCTGGTGGCGATCGGGACGGCGCCGATCCGGTTCGCGGTCGCGATCGCCGCCAGCCCCACGCTCGACGACGCCGCCGTGACCAGCACGTGGTCGCCCGGCTGCAGGACGCGCGGTTCGAGCAGCCCGGCGTAGGCGACGAGGAACGGCATCCAGGTCGCGGCCCCGGTCACCGCGTCCACCGGCCGCGGGACCAGGGCACGGGCCGGGACGAGGGCGTGGTCGCCGTAGACGGTGTGGTCGTTCATCGAGAACGCCGGGACGATGCTCACCGGGTCCCCCGCCGACCAGCGGTCCACGCCCGCACCGACGGCGGCGACGGTGCCCGCGGCCTCGTAACCCAGACCGGCCGGGAGCCGGGTCGGCTCGATGTACTCACCGCGCCGGAACATCGACTCGGCCCGGTTCAGCCCGATCGCCTCGACGGCGACGACGGCCTCCCCCGGCCCCGGCTGCGGCACGGGCTCCTCGACGACCGTGAGCACCTCGGGCCCGCCGAGCTCGGTGAAACGAACGACCCTGTTCATGCCCTCCACTCTGCCGGTCGGGCCGGTCCGCGCACCCCGTCCGACCGGCCGGGATCGCTCAGAGCGCGCGCAGCCGGCCCGCGAGCTCACCCTCGTAGAAGGCGAAGAACTCCTCGACGTCCGGTCCGGCGCTGATCAGCGCGAGCCGGTCGTAGCCCGCGTCGGCGAAGCCCTTCGCCGTCGCGACGTGGGTCTCGACGTCCGGGCCCGCCCCGAACGCGTCGGCCATGTCCTCCCTGCGGACGAAGGCCGTCGCAGCCTCGAAGTTGCGCACGTTCGGCAGCTCGGCCTGGATCTTCCAGCCGGTCGGGCCGAACCGGAACAGCCGGTGCGCGGACTCCAGCGCGGCGTCGACGGTGCCGGCGTAGGCCAGCGGGACCTCGGCCCAGCGGGAGCCGGTGCCGCCGGCCGCGGTGTAGGCGTCGATCAGGTCGGTGCGGGGCTCGGTGGCGAACAGACCGTCGCCCAGCTCACCGGCGATCCGGGCCGCCTTCGGCCCACCCGCGGCGACGACGATGTCCGGCAGCGTCTCCGGCAGGTCGAACACCCGCGCGTCCTCGACGGACAGGTGGGTGCCGCGGTAGGTGCGGTAGCCGCCGCTCCACAGCAGACGGATGATCTCGAGTGCCTCGCGGAGCATGGCGTGCCGCACCCCGACGACCGGCCACGGGTGCCCGGTGACGTGCTCGGACAGCTGCTCGCCGGAGCCGACGCCGAGGGTGAACCGGCCGTCGGACAGCAGTGCGGTCGTCGCCGCGGCCTGGGCGATGATCGCCGGGTGGTAGCGGATCGTCGGGCAGGTCACCCCGGTGGCCAGGCCGACCCGCTCGGTCCGCATCGCGATCGCGGCGAGGATCGACCAGGCGAACCCGGAGTGCCCGTGGCTCTCCAGCCACGGGTGGTAGTGGTCGGAGATCTCGACGAAGTCGAAACCGGCCTCCTCCGCCCGGACGGCCTGGCGGACCATCTCCTGCGGCGTGTGGGCCTCGGCGAAGAGCTTAAAGCCGATCTGCACGACGGGTGTCCTCTCCTCGGGGGTGCCCCGGCGGGGTTCCCGGCAGGCGTCGGATCACTCCTGCGGCAGCAGGACGATCTTCCCCGCGGTGTGCCGCTTCTCCAGCTCGGTGTAGGCCTCGCGGACCCCGTCGAGGGGGTACCCGGCCGCGATCGGGACCTGCAGGGCCCCGTCGGCGACGAGCGCGCCGAGCGCGGCGAGGTCGTCGCGGCCCGCGGAGTCGGCGGTGCCCCGGGTGGCGGCGCCGTGGGCCTGCGCGCCCTCGAAGTCGATGATCGTGTTGATCCGCTCCGCGGGGACACCGAGCTCGCGGGCGAGCGCCACGTAGCCGCCGCCGACGAGGTCGACGACGGCGTGCACCCGGTCCGGCGTCGCGGCGCGCAGGTTCGCCAGCGTCTCCTCGGGCGAGGACCCGTAGGCGACCGGGGTCACGGCCAGCTCGCGGAGCCGGTCGTGGTTGCGCTCGGAGGCGATCCCGACGACCTCCACGTCGCGCAGCGTCAGCAGCTGCACCGCGATCTGCCCCACCCCGCCCGCGGCACCGGCGACGACGACCGTCTCCCCCGGCTGCGGATCCACCGACGCGACCGACGCGGCCGCGGCCGTCCCGGCGATGTAGAGCACCCCGGCCGTCGCGACGTCGAGACCGGCCGGGCGGCGCAGGACCTGCTCGGCGGGCACGTCGACGTGGGTGGCCTGGGAGGCGCGGTCGTCGGTCCAGCCGAAGACGTCGTCGCCGGGCTCGACGTCGGTGACGCCCTCCCCGACCGCCGCGACGACCCCGGCCCAGTCGCTGCCCTGCCCGCTGGGGAACGTGCTGGGCCAGGACTCGGCGAACACGCCTTCGCGCAGCGCGGTCTCGCCCGGGTTGATCCCGGCCGCGTGCACCTCGACCAGAACGCGGCCCGGACCGGGGTCGTCGAACCCGACGCCGGCCACGTACAGCTCGTCGACGCCGCCGTAGCGGTCGTACCGCACGGCCCTGCCCTCACGTGTGCTCATGTCGGGCAGCGTTCCCGCTGCGCGACGGCCTGCACCGATGAGCCGGGTCACACCGGTGGGTGCAGCTCCACGGCCGCGCCGGTGACGGTCCGGCGACCGCCCTTCAGCACCCAGCGGACCGGTGCGACGGCGGCGACCGCCGTGCCCGGGTCGGGCGCGTCGAGGCAGACCAGGTCGGCCGGGGCCCCCGCGACGACCCCGGTGGCGGCGGCCGGGGTGCCGAGCACCCGGGCGGCGCGCGGGCCGACCAGGTCCAGGCAGGCCGCCAGCTGCTCCGGCGACGCCTGGTGGGTCAGGTTGGCGTAGAGGTTCGCCATCCGGACCAGGGAGCCGTCGCCGTAGGGGGTGAAGGCGTTGCGGACGTTGTTCGTGGCCACCGCCGCCGCGGCGTCGCGCTCGACGAGCCGGTCCAGCACGACGACCCCGCGCGGCGCCCCGGCGCCGGTCTCCCGGCCGGTGAGGAACAGGTCCGTCGACGGCAGGGAGACCACGCCGACCCCCGTCCCGGCGCACCGGTCCAGCACCGCGGCGCGCCGCTCTGGCTCCAGGAACGACCACGCCGTGCCGTGGCCCGCGGTGACCCGGCCGCCGAGGCCCGCCCGTTCGGTCAGGTTGCACAGCGTGCCGATCAGCACGCCCTCGGCGGTGCCGTCGAACAGGTCCAGGTGCAGGTCGACGTCGGCGTCGTGGTCCGCCGCCAGCCCGAACACGCGGTCCAGCTGGCCCGCGGGGTCGTCGTCGGCGTAGGGGGCGCCGCCCACGACCGCGCGCCGGCCCGCCGCCCGGGCCCCGCCGAGCGCCTCGTCGAGCAGACGGGCCGTCTCCGGCGAGCCGGTCAGGCCGTCCTGGGCGAAGACGCAGACCTCGACGTCGACGGCCCAGGCCCAGTCCGCCGCGGCCGCCAGCACACCCTCCAGCCCGCGGCGCCCGACGGTCGGGTCGAGCTCGACGTGGGTCCGCACCCGGGTGGTGCCGTGCGCGACGCAGGACGCCAGGACGGCCCCGGCGCGGGCGGCGACGTCGTCGACGGTGAAGTCCGCCTTCATCGCCGCGGTCTCGGCCATCGCGTCGTCGACGGTGCCGCCGGACCACGAGCAGCGGTCCGCGGTGAGCGCCTTGTCCAGGTGCAGGTGCGCGTCGACGAGGCCGCCGACGACGAGCCGGTCCCCCGCATCGGTACCGGGTGTCCCGGCGGGCGCCGGGGCACCCACCGACCGGATCCTGCCACCGGACATCACGATGTCGACGGCGCCGTCGTGGCCGGGGACGCGGGCGCGCCGCACGACGGTCACGGCTCCGTCGTCGGCCGGGTCCGGGGGTCGCGGTGATGTGGAGGTGGTCACCCGGTGAAGACTCTCTCCCCGGACAGGATCCCGCAGGTCGACCGGTGGACAACGGCCCGGGGCCCGGTACGGTGAACCCATCGGAAACTCGGCCGTACGTCCCCGGACATCCGGCCCCGCACCATCCGGCGGGCGGGGTCGCGGGCGAGGCGTGCCCGAAGCCGGGTGGCCGTCGTGACGTCGGCCGAGCCCGGTCGCCGGCGGCTCGGCCACACGGGCAGCTGGCCGGAGCCGCACTCCCGGGTGAGCCTGCGCGAGCACACCCCGGCACCCGGTGTGACCGTCCTCGAGGTGATCGGTGACGTCGACCTCGCCGAGGCCGAGGCGATCCGGGCCCGGATGTCGGAGATGCTCCACCAGACGCGACCGGCGCGGGCCCTGCTGGACCTGTCCGGCGTCGGGTTCCTCGGGTCGCACGGCCTGACCGCGGTGGTCCGGTCCTCCCGGGCGGCCGGTGAGGCCGGGGTCCGTCTCGACGGGGTCACCGGCCCGGGCAACCGTGCGGTGATCCGGCCGGTGCGGATGACCGGGCTGGACCAGGTCATCACCTGGTACCCGGATCTCGACACGGCCCTGGGGGCCTGAGCCTGCACCCCGACGATCTCGTCCGGCGCGCGCCGCGCCTGTTCCACACCACGCCCGCCGCGTCGTGGCAGGGGATCGCCACGCACGGGCTGCTGCCGGTCGCGGGGCTGCTCGACCTGTTCGGGGTGACCGGCGACGAGCGGGAACGGCTGCTGACCACCCGTCGCCCGCGGGCGGTGCGGCTGCACCACCCCGAGCACGGCACCGCCTGGCTGCGTGACCAGCGTCCGCTCAACCCGGCAGCCCTGGGACGGATGCTCGACCCGGCGTCCGGGTTCGGTGTGGCCGACTACCTGCGCCGGATCAACGGCTGCGCGTTCCTGTGGGCGGACCCCGCCCGCCTGCGCCGGCTGCACGCGCTGCCCCGCTACGCCGACACCGAGCACGTCGTCCTCACCGTCGACACCGCGTCCCTGCTGGCCGCGCACGGCGACCGGGTGCTCGTGACCCGGATCAACTCCGGAGCCGCGCTGTTCGCGCAGGGGCGGCGCGGGCCGGACACCTTCCTGCCGGTGGGGCGGGTGCCGTCGTCGTGGCGGCCGGTGGAGGTGGCCGTGCCCGGCGGCGTCCGGGACCTGCTCGCGCACCTGGTGGACGCCCCGGCCGTACCGGAGCGCTCCGCATGAGCCGGCCGGTCGCCGTCGTGCTCGCCGACGCCTGGACCCGGCCGTCGGCCGGCGACCACACCGACGACACCGAGGCCGTCGCCGACCTGCTGCGCCGCAGTGGGCACGGGTTCGACGTCCGGACCGCAGGCCCGGCGGGCGACCGTCCGCTGCGGGAGGCACTGTCCGACCCGGACACGGTGCTGTTCGCCCACCCCGGTGCCTCCGGCGACGACGAGGCCGCGTTCCGGCGGCTGCGCGCGGACAAGGGCGCGATCCGCCGGTTCGTCCACGGGGGCGGGTGCTACCTGGGCGTCTGCATGGGCGCGTTCCTGGTGGAGCGCGGCTTCCTCAACCTCGTCGGCCTCGCCGTCGACGAGTACTGGTCCCGTCCGGGGGCCGATCCGTCCACCCCGGACCCGGCACTGGTCACGGTCCGGTGGCGCGGAGCCGAACGGCGGATGTACTTCCAGGACGGGGGCGTGATCCGGCCGACGCGCCGGGCGCTCGCGGAGACCGAGATCCTCGCCACATACGCCGACGGCACGGTGGCCGCCTGCGTCACCCGGTGCGGTGACGGGGCGGTCGGTGTCGTCGGCCCGCACCCGGAGGCCCCGCCCTCGTGGTTCCACGACCACGGCGTCGACCTCCCGGCCGACCATGATCATGACCTGGGGATCGATCTCGTCGACACGCTGTTCAGGACGGTCCACGGGCCGTTGTCGCCCCCCTGACGACGGCGGACCCCTCGTCTGGCTACGCACTCCACCCGACCGGGGTTCACCGGTTTGCGAGTGACGATCGCCACGCCCGACCTGCACTTTTCGTCCCCTCGGGATGGGGTAGTCCGGAGTCATGTCCGACGTGTCCAACCGGTCGGCCCTCACCGGTGGGGTCGACGGCGGCGACAGCCGCAACACACAGCCGGGACAGCCCCAGGTGATCCGCCGGGACCTCCCCTACCGCCCGTCGCCGACCAAGCGACCTGTACCGACCCCGCGTCCCCGGACGCTCGACGACCGTGTACTAGTCCCCGGACCGACCCTGGAGGCCTCGCGGGCCCGGCCCGGCGAGCAGCTCGCCGAGGTGTTCGAGGAGGCCGTCGACCGCCATCCGGGCGCCGTCGCCGTCGACACCGGCGACGCCACGCTGACCTACCGCGAGCTCGACGGCCGCACCAACCGTCTCGCCCGGCACCTGCGCGGGCGCGGCACCGGGCCCGGCGACGTCGTCGGGCTGCTGCTCGACGACCCGGTGGAGAGCTACACCGCCATGCTCGCGGTGCTCAAGACCGGGGCCACCTTCGTCCCGATGGACGCGGGCTTCCCCGCGGACCGCGTGGCGTTCATCCTCTCCGACTCCGCGGCCGGTCTGCTGCTGGTCACCGACAGCGCGCTGGCGAAGGTCGGCGACCCCGTGCGGGGCGACGTCGAGATCCTCTCGGTCACCGGTGCGGCGGCCGCCGACATCGCCGCCTGTTCCGACGAGCGGCTCGGACCGGACAGCCGTCGCACACCGGGCCGCGAGCACCCCGCCTACCTGATCTACACCTCCGGCTCCACCGGCCGGCCCAAGGGCGTCGTGATCGGGCACCCGGCGATCTGCAACTTCGTGCGGGTCGCCGCCGACGAGTACGGCGTCCGCGCCGACGACCGCATGTACCAGGGCCTGACCCTGGCCTTCGACTTCTCCGTCGAGGAGATCTGGACCTCGTTCCTGACCGGCGCCACCCTCGTCCCCAAGCCGGCCGGGGTGTCGCTGGTCGGCGAGGACCTGCACGACTTCCTGGTCGAGCGCCGCGTCACCGCGATGTGCGTGGTGCCGACGCTGCTCGCCACCGTCGAGGCGGACCTCGACGACCTCCGCTTCCTGCTCGTGTCCGGGGAGGCCTGCCCGCAGGACCTCATCCGCCGCTGGTGGACCCCGCAGCGCCGCTTCCTCAACGTCTACGGCCCCACCGAGGCCACCGTCACCGCGACGATGGCGCAGGTCCACCCGGACCGCCCGGTGACGATCGGGCGGCCGCTGCCGACCTACGCCGCCCTCGTCCTGGACACCACCGACCCGACCCGGGTGCTGCCGTTCGGCGAGACCGGGGAGCTGGCTGTCGCCGGGGTGGGGCTGGCCGACGGCTACCTCAACCGCGACGAGAAGACCGCCGAGGTGTTCGTCCCGGCCCCGATCGACCTGCCGAACAACCCGTCCGGGCTCATCTACCGCACCGGTGACCTCACGCGGATCAACGCCGACGGCGAGATCGAGTACCGGGGCCGCATCGACCTGCAGGTCAAGGTCCGCGGCTACCGCATCGAGCTCTCCGAGATCGAGGCCGTGCTGCAGGACCACCCCGCGGTCGCGATGGCCGTGGTGGACACCTTCGAGCCGACGCCCGGAACGAAGGAGCTCGTCGGCTACTACAGCCTGGTCCGCGGCGCGGAACCGCCGACCGACCTGCGGGCCCGCCTGCAGGACCGGCTGCCGTCCTACATGGTGCCCGCCTACCTCGAGCACCTCGAGCTCATCCCGATGACGACCAGCGACAAGGCGGACCGCAGGAACCTGCCCGCGCCGACCGGCAGCCGCGTGGCCGCGACCGGCCCGGTCGTGGGCCCGGCGACCGACGTCGAGCGCGGCCTGGTCGCCGAGCTCGCCACCGCGCTGCGGGTCGAGCCCGCCGAGATCTCGGTCGAGGCCGACCTCTTCGACGAGCTCGGCGCCACCTCGCTGCTGCTGGCCGGGTTCGCCGCCGCCGTGCGCCGTCGCGACGACCTGCCGTCGGTGTCCGCACGCGACATCTACCGCCACCCCACCGTGCGCCGGCTCGCCGCCGCGCTCGGCGACGTCGTGCCGGCCGTGGCCGCGGAGCCGGTCGAGCCGGTGCGCGCCCGCCCGGTGGCGCATGCGCTGACCGGGGTCGCGCAGCTGCTGTTCCTGCTCGCCTCCGGGTTCGCCGCCGCCGCGGTGCTGGTCCTCGGCTACCGCTGGATCTCCACCGCGCCCGACGCGGTGTCGCTCACCGGCCGGGCCGCGCTGTGGACCGCGGGGGTGCTCGTCGCCGTCGTGCTGCTGCCGGTGCTCGCGAAGTGGACGCTCGTCGGCCGCTTCCGCGAACGGACCGTGCCCCTGTGGGGCGCCGCCCACCTGCGGTTCTGGGTCGTCTCCACGCTGATCCGGACCAACCCGATGGCGCTGGCCGTCGGCACCCCGCTGTACACCGGCTGGCTGCGGCTGCTCGGCGCGCGGATCGGGCGCGGCAGCGCCCTGTTCGGGGCCGTCCCGGTCGCCACCGACCTCGTCCGGGTCGGCGCCCGCACGATCGTGCACCCGGAGGCGTCGCTGCAGGGCTACCGGGCCGTGCCCGGCGCGCTGGAGTTCGGCCCGGTCGGCGTCGGCGACGACTGCGTGGTCGGCGAGGCCGCCGTGCTCGACATCCGGACCTGGATGCAGGACGGGTCGCAGCTGGGCCACGCCTCGGCGCTGCGCTCCGGCGTCACCGTCCCGGCCGGCCAGGTCTGGCACGGCTCGCCCGCCGGTCCGTCCGGCTCGGACTACCGCGGGCCCGACGCCGTCGGCGCGGGGCGGCTGCGCCGGGTCGTCTACTCGGCGGTGTTCGCCGGGCTGTCCTGGGCCGTCGCGACGGCGGTGTTCGCCCTCGTCGTGGCCGCGTTCGCCCGCTTCGCCCCGCAGGTGGCCGGTCTGATCGGGCTGACCGGTGCCGACATGGGCGCGCACTGGTGGTTCTTCCTGGTCGGCGCGATCGCGGTCATGGCACTGGTCGTGGCGGCCCTGCTGGTGGGCGTGCTCGCCGTGCTGACGCTGCCGCGGTTGGCCGCGCTGTTCGTGCCGGTCGACCGCACCTTCCCGCTCTACGGCGTGCGCCACGTCGCGCAGCAGATCGTGACCGGCGTGTCGAACGCGCGGTTCCTGGTGCTGCTGCTCGGCGACAGCTCGTTCATCACCGGCTACCTGAAGGGCCTCGGTTACGACCTCGACGACCTGCGGCAGACGGGGTCGAACTTCGGCACCCAGCTCCGCCAGGAGTCGCCGCGGCACGCCCGCGTCGGCACCGGGACGATGGTGTCCGACGGACTGCGGATGATGAACACCGAGCTGTCGCACGACTCGTTCCGGATCCGCCCGGTGCGGCTGGGCCGGGACAACTTCGTCGGCAACGACGTGCACCTGCCGCCGGACGCCCGGATCGGCGACGACGTGCTGCTCGCGACCAAGGTCATGGTCCCGGTGGACGGGCCGGTGCGGACCGGGGTGGGCCTGCTCGGCTCGCCGCCGATGGAGATCCCGCGCACCGGCGCGGGGCCGCACCCGAACCACCCGGCCACCGACGAGGAGCTGGCTCGCCGGCTGCGCTCCAAGAACCGCTACAACGCCTCGACCCTCGTCGTCACGGTGCTGCTGCGGGCCCTCGGTGTCGCGGTCGCGCTGGTCCCGCTCGGGATCTCGGTGGCGCTCTGGCCGGCGTGGGGCCTGTGGGCCCTCGGCCCGGCCGTGTTCCTCGGCCCGCTGCTGCTCATGGTGTGGTCGGCGCTGCTGGAGCGCGCGACGCTCGGCTTCCGCGGCCTGCAGCCGCGCACCGCGTCCATCTACGACCGCTACTTCTGGTTCCACGAACGGCTCTGGAAGCTCTACGTCCGGCCGGTGCTGGCCGGGACCCCGCTGCTCGTGTGGCGCAACCGCCTGGCCGGTCTGCGCGCCGGGAGGCGCGTCTTCGACGACGGCGCCGCCCTGCCGGAGAAGAGCCTGGTCTCCCTCGGCGACGACGTCGTGCTCAACTCCGGGTCGGTCCTGCAGTGCCACTCGCTGGAGGACGGCCGCTTCGAGTCCGGCCGGATCCGGGTCGGCGACGGCGTGGCCGTCGGCGTGCGGGCGTTCGTGCACTACTCCACCGACATCGGCGACGGCGCGACGCTGGCCGCCGACTCGTTCCTGATGAAGGGCGAGCAGGTGGCCCCGGGTGAGCGCTGGGGCGGGAACCCGGCCGAGCCGGAGGCGGACGACGCGCCGGTGCCCGACCACCGCGCGCCTGCGGAGCCCGCGGTCCCGGTGTCGGTCGTGCCCGTGCTGCCCCAGCCGTTCACCGAGGAGGTGTTCCTGTCGCGGGTGCAGCAGTACCTGGAGCTGCACGACGTCGCCTGGGCCACCAACGCCTCGGTCGCGGTGCTCGACACCCTGGCCCGCAGCCTGGGCGCGGACGCCCGTGACGACCTGGCCCGGCACCTGCCGTCCGGGCTGCGGGTCCAGGTCCCGTCGCTGACCGGCTACGGCCCGGGACACGGGCAGCACGCGGTCGACGACTGACCGCACGGCCGGGAACCGGTTGTGCACTATTGACGACACCCGCACCGCACGGGATTGTGATCGGGTCCCGACAACGGAGTGGGAGCGTCGTCATGCCCGAACAGCAGTCCCTGCACGACCGCCTCGGCGGCATCTACGCGATCGCCGGGGCGGTCGACATCCTCGTCGACCGGCTCTTCGCGAACGCCTCGGTCAACGCGAACGAGGGGGTGCACGCCCACCACGGCGACCCGGCCAACGCCCCCGGCTACAAGTTCCTGGTCACGGCGTGGTCGGTGCAGGCCGCGGGCGGTCCGCAGTGCTACCCGGGCATGGACATGGTCACCGCGCACGAGACGCTGAAGATCACCGACGAGCAGTTCGACGCGGTCGCGCTGGAGATCTCCTCGACGCTGAACTTCTGCGGGGTGCCCACTCCGGAGCACACCGAGTTCATGGAGATCATCGAGAGCTACCGGTCCGAGGTCGTGGAGCAGCGACCGAAGGTCGCCTGACGCGCCCGTCCCGCCGGCGCCGACGGGCGCCGGCGGGATCCGCTCACCGCCGGGTGGACAGGTCCGGGTGCCAGTCCGCGGCCATCTCGAGCTCGTGGTGCAGGTGCGCGGCGACGTCGGCGCGACGACGCCGCTCCTCCGGCAGGGCTGCCCACGCGGCGTACCCGCCGGCGAGGTCGCGGACGTCGGCGAACCCGGCACGGCGCAGCAGCGAGGCCGCCACCCCCGAGCGGTAGCCGCCCGCGCAGTGCACCACGACCGTCCGGTCCCGGGCGACCTCGTCGAGCCGGCGGGGCAGCTCGGCGAGCGGGATCCGGCGCGCCCCCGGCACCGCCCCCGCCGCGAGCTCACCGCGGTTGCGAACGTCGAGCACCTCCGGTCGGTCGGGTCCCGCGAGCATCTCCGCCAGCGCGGCCGCGTCGAGCCGCTCCGAGCGCTGCGTACGCCCCGGCTCCGCGAGCACGGCGTCCGGGTCGCGCAGATAGCCGAGGACCCGGTCGGCGCCGATCCGGGCCAGCCGGGTCACCACCTCCTCCTCGCGGTCCTGCGGGGCGACCACCACGATGTCGCGGTCCGGGTCGACCACGGTGCCCACGGTCTCGGCGAAACGGCCGTCGAGCGGCACCGACAGGGAGCCGGGGAGGTGCCCGGCGGCGAACGCGTCCGCGTCGCGGGCGTCGAGCAGGACCGCGCCCCGGCGGGCCAGGTCGTCGACCTCGGCGGCAGCGAGCGGGCGTGCGTGGCGTGCCGGATCGAACAGCTCGTGCCCGCGGCGGTTGGCGAACGCGTCGTGGACGAAGTAGCCGGGCGCGGCCGGCTGGCCGGCGGTGACCATCGCGAGGAAGTCCTCGACGTCGGTCGACCGGCAGGCGGGGTTGTCGCGCCGCTGGTCGCCGATGGTCGATGCACGTTCGGTGGACAGGTTCTTCCCGCAGGCCGAGCCCGCGCCGTGGCCGGGCAGCACCCGCACCGCGTCGGGCAGCTCCATGAGGCGGGCCACCGAGGCGTGCAGCCGTCGGCCGAGCTCGTCGGCGGTCACGCCGATCGAGGCCAGCAGGTCCGGCCGGCCGACGTCGCCGACGAACAGGGTGTCTCCGGTGAGGACGGAGTGGGGGACCGCGTCACCGGCGTGCTCCCACACCAGGACGCTGATCGACTCGGGTGTGTGGCCCGGTGTCGCCAGCACCTCGAGCACGACGTCGCCGAGCTCGATCCGCTCGCCGTCGGCGAGCAGGCGGGCGGGGAACTCCGGGCGTGCCTCGTCGCCGAACCCGATCCACGCCCCGGTCCGCTCGGCGAGCTCCAGGTGGCCCACCAGGAAGTCGGCGTGGAAGTGGGTGTCGATCACCCCGACGATCGTCAGGCCGTGCGCGGCGGCGTCGGCGAGGTACTCCCCGACGTCGCGGCGGGGGTCCACGACGACGGCCCGTCCGGTCCTCTCGTCGCCGACGAGATAGGAGGCCTGGGACAGGCATTCCAGGTAGTACTGCGTGAGGATCATGGCGCGTCTCCGATCGTGGTCCGGATGCTCCATGGATACCCCCAGGGGTATATCCCGCCCAGGGCCGGAGGTCCCGCTCAGGACCGGCCGAACAACCTCGCGAACAGGCCGCCGCCTGAGCGCTCGGCCGGCGTGCAGCGGCAGCGCTCGGCCGGGCGCACCCCGGCCATGACCTGGTCCACGTGCTGCCCACAGCCCTGCCAGGTGACCTTGCCGCAGTTGCGACAGGTGGCGCGTCGGCACATAGCGATCGCCTCCTCGTATCGGTCCCGGTCGGCTGGATACCCCGGGGGGTATCGTCGAGTATACGTCGTCGCGCATGTCCGGGGGTCAGCGTCGTGACGCGATCCGCACCAGCACCAGCGCCGGGCCCGACGGTGCCCGGCCACGGCGCCAGGCCGCCCGCAGCCGTCGCTGCAGGTCCGCCCCGCGCACCGGCACCGTCCGCAGCGTCCCCGCCGCGACCTCGGCCGCGACGGCGAGGCCGCTGATCACCGCGGGACCCGCCCCGCCGGCGACGGCGTTCTTGATCGCCGTCGTCGATCCCAGCTCCAGCACCGGCGGGGCCAGGGCACCTAGCGCGCGCTCCAGGAAGTCGCGGGTGCCCGACCCCGGTTCCCGGGCCACCAGCGGGGTCGACGCCAGCCGGGACCCGTCCACCGCCCGGCGGCCCGCCCACGGGTGGTCCGGGGCGACGACGAGCACCAGCCGGTCCCGCGCGACGACCTGGCCGTCGAGGTCGGGGGGCAGCTCGGGCCCCTCGACGAAGCCGAGGTCGGCGTCCCCGGAGCGGACGTCGTCGACCACCTCGGACGTGTTGTGCGAGGTCAGGGTGACGGCGGTACCGGGCAGCTCCGCCCGCAGCGCGACCAGCCAGCGCGGCAGGAGGTACTCGGCGACCGTGACGCTGGCCGCCACCCGCAGCCGGGCCGCGCGGTCCGTCCGCAGGGCGGCGACCCCCTCGTCGAGGGCGTGCGCGGCGTCGAGCGCGGCCCGGGCCCGCTCCACCACCAACGCGCCGTCCGGGGTGAGCCGGGTGCCCCGCGGGGAGCGCTCCAGCAGCGTCAGCCCGAGCGCGGACTCCAGGCTCCTGATCCGGGCGCTGACCGCGGCCTGGGAGACGCCGTGCGCCACGGCGGCCCTGCCCATGCTCCCCAGGGTCGCGACGGAGACCAGCAGGTCGTAGGGCACGAGGTCGGTCACACGCGGAGACAGAGCCACAACCACAGCTTATGACTGCGCAACCCGGCGACGGGTACCGTCCGGCGCCTGCCGCGCGCACCGTGGAGACCATGACGACCCACCTGGACCGCCCCGCAGCCGAGGTCGGGGACCTGCCCCGGCGGCCGCACGCGCTCGCCCGGATCGGGCTGCTGCGCGACCTCGACCGCCCCGGCGACGCCGTCTCGTCGCTGGGGCCCAACTGGTTCGCATCGGTGATGGGCACCGGGATCGTCGGCGGCGCGGTCGCCACGCTGCCGCTGCGTTCGCCGGTCCTGACCGCCTGGGGCACCGCGGTGTGGGGACTGGCCTCGGTGCTGCTCGTCGTGCTGGTCGTGGCGACGGCGGCGCACCGCCTGCGCTTCCCCGCCCGGGCCCGCGGGCACGCGGCCGATCCGGTCGCCGTGCAGTTCTACGGCGCCGTCGCGATGGCCCTGATGACCGTCGGCGCCGGTGCCGTCCAGTTCGGGATCCCGGTCCTCGGTGCCACGGCCGCACTCGCCACGAGCTGGACGCTGTGGCTGGCCGGCACCGCGTTCGGCCTGGTCACCGCCGTCGGCGTGCCCTACCTGATGATCACCCGCCACGAGATCGGCCCGGACGCCGCGTTCGGCGGCTGGCTGATGCCGGTCGTGCCGCCGATGGTGTCGGCGGCCGACGGCGCCCTGCTCGTCGCCCACCTCGCCCCGGGGCCGGGCCGCGCGACGCTGCTGCTCGCCTGCTACGCGCTGTTCGGGATGAGCCTGTTCGCGACGCTCGCGCTGCTCCCGCAGATCTGGAACCGGCTGGTCGTGCACGGGACCGGCCCGGCCGCGACCGTCCCCACCCTGTGGATCGTCCTCGGCCCGCTCGGCCAGTCGGTCACCGCGGCGGGCCTGCTGGCGAATGTCGCGCCGGGCACGCTGCCGGAGCCGTTCGCGAGCGGCACCGCCGTGTTCGCCGTGCTCTACGGCGTCCCGGCCTGGGGGTTCGCCATGCTGTGGATGGCGCTGGCGGCCGCGGTGACCGTCCGGACGGCGCGGCGCGGGTTGCCGTTCGCGCTGACCTGGTGGAGCTTCACCTTCCCGCTCGGCACCTGCGTGACCGGGACGAACCTGCTCGCGGCCCGCCTCGGGACCCCGGCCCTGGTTGTCGTGGCGGTGGCGCTCTACGGGCTGCTCGTCATGGCGTGGGCGGTCGTCGCGGCCCGGACGGCGCACGGTGCACTGGTCCGCGGGCACCTGCTCGCCCCCGCGTCCTGACCAGAGCCACCCTTCCCGCCCCGCCCCGGCTGCTCCCAGGGGAACCCTCGGGGCTTCTAGGGCAACGAGAGTTCCCCTGGGAGCACCCGGAGGGCCGGAGAGCCGCAACGGCGCGGTCCCGGGGCGGTCAGAGGGCGAGCAGGCTCTGCACCCCGACGAACAGCCCGACGACGACGAGCAGCCCGGCGAACGTCCGGTTGAGCGCCGCGCCCGACATCCGGTCGGCGACGAGCTTGCCGCCGAGCGCGCCGAGCACCGCGACCGCGGCGAACGGCCCGATGACCGCCCAGTCCAGGTCGAGGTGCCCGATCCGGGCACCCATCGAGCTGATCGAGTTGAAGGTGAGCACGAGCAGCGAGGTGCCGATCGCCGCGGGCATCGACAGGCCCATGAGCATGGTCAGGGCCGGGACGACGAGGAACCCGCCGCCGACCCCGAGGAACCCGGTCAGGAACCCGACCACCGAGCCGGCCGCGACAATCCTGCCGATGCGGCGGGCCACCGACCGGCGCGCGGGGGCCGCGAGGACGGCGGTCGCGCCGACCGTCCCCGGGCCCCCGGCGGTGCGGGGTGCCGGCTCCGCCCCGGCCGCGGCGCCGGTCTCCGCGACCGCCGCACCGTCGGCCTGCTGCCCCGACGACCCGCCCTTGACCAGCATCAGCACGGCGATGGCGAGGGTGAGGGCCGCGAAGGACAGCAGCAGGACGGGCTGGGGCACAGCACGGTTGAGCAGCGACCCCGCCCAGGCGGTGGGCACGCCGACGATCCCGAACCCGACACCGGTCCGCCAGTCGATGGTGCGACCGCGCAGCCGGGCCAGGACGCCGGCGGCGGAGATGATGCCGACGATGACGATGCTGCCGGTGGTCGCCGTGCGGGCGTCCTGGCCGAGCGCGTAGACCAGCGCGGGCACGGCGAGCACGCCACCGCCGCCACCGAGGGTCCCGATGACGAGCCCGACGACCAGGCCCAGCGCCCCGGCCAGGACGCCGGTCATGCCACGGTCCCGGGCTCGCCGTCGTCGTCGACGAACGGGAGGCCCGCCTCGGACCATGCCGTCATGCCGCCGGCCAGGTTCCGGACGTCGATGCCGGCGTCGGCCAGCGCCGCGGCGGCCTTGCCGGACCGGTTCCCGGAGCGGCAGACAGCCACGACCATCCGGTCCTGGTCGAACGCCATCGGGTCCAGCTCGCCGAGCGGGGTGTGCACCGCGCCCTCGATGTGCCCGGCACTCCACTCGGTCGGCTCACGCACGTCGAGGAGCAGAGCACCGCCGGCCACGAGCTCACGGGCGTCCACCGGGTCGGTCTGCGGGATCTGGTCGGGCGTGGTCATCGTCGTGGGTCCTTCCGGTCGGGGGAGCCGAGCAGGTCGAGCTGGTAGCCGTCCTTGGCGGAGAAGTCCGCGCGCAGGACGAAGCGGTCGCCGCGGACGAGGGTCTGGCGCCACTCCACCGGGCGCCCCTTGGCACAGCCGAGGCGCCGGATCGAGAACGCGGCGGTGGACGGGCTGCCGCCCAGCAGCCGGTGCTCGGCGGAAGTGGGCAGGATGGGCTGGATGGTCTCCTCGCCGCCGGTGAGGACGACCCCGCAGAGCTCGGCGTAGCGCTCGTAGAGCGCACCGGTGGTGAAGTCGGCCTTCAGCAGCGGGGCGGCGAGGTCGAGCGGGAGCCACACCCGGTCCAGGGCGAGCGGGTCGCCGCCGGCGAACCGCAGGCGTTCCAGGTGGACCAGCGGTGTGGACTCCTCCAGCCCGAGCCGGGCCGCGACGACGCCGTCGGCGCGGGTGTCCAGCGCCCGCACCACGCTCTGCTGTTCCAGGCCCATCGCGCGCACCGACGCATTGAGGCTGTAGAGCGCACCGAGCCGCTGGGCGATCTCGACCGGCTCGGCCTGGCGCGACGGGCGTCCGCGCGTCCCGACGACACGGCCCTCGTCGCGCAGTACCTTGACCGCCTGCCGGACGGTGTGCCGGCTGACGCCGTACTCCTCCACCAGCGCCAGCTCGCCGGGGAACCCGTCGGTGAACGCGTCGAGATCGAGGCGGCGCCGCAGGTCGTCGAGCAGCTGTTCCCAGAGCAGACGGCCGGGCTCGCGCCGGATCACGGCGGGGCCGGGGGCATCGGTCTCGGTGTCGGACACTCCTTGAATGTACGGTCATTTAGCGTCGGTGAGCAAGTCCCCCCGGAGTGCCACGGACCACGCCGGAGTCATGGTCCAACCCACGGGCGGGCGCCGGCTCGGACGGGAGACGGGCGGGGACGGGTCGCAGCCGGGGGCGGGACGGCGTCCGGGCCGGAGCACCGGCCCGGAGAAACGTCAGAACGGCACGCCGGACCCGTGCGCGGCCCGCACGGCCACGGCCACCCGGCCGAGCAGGCCGGATCGGGCGCCACCCCCCGGACGGCCGCCGGTGCCGCCGTCGCCCGGGGTGTCCACGGGCGGGGGCGCGTCCGCCGCGGACGGGCGGGCGGCGGCCGGCTCGGCGGCGGAGGCGGCCGGGGAGTCGGACGGGTGGGGACGGACGGACGTGCGCACGGTCGCTCCGGTGATCCGGTGGGTCGGGACGGACGGGAGCGACTCCGGTACTACCGGGCCGCTCGGACTCCCGGGCGACAGTGACGGTCGTCGACCGACAGCTGGTCGGTGGCGATCAGGCACACGACGAAGCCGCGATCGACCGACGGAGCTGCGGGACACACGGGGATCACGACACCACGCGGCCCCCCATCGCGCAACAGCCCGACCGGTCGCATGTGACCCGCCGCCCCTCGACGGCGGACCGCGATGAATGTACGGTCATTTGTACAGCGTCACATCCCCAGGAGGGCATCATGGGAGCGGACCCCGTCGAGGCCGGTGCGTGGCAGCGCAGCGGTGACCTCGTCTTCCGGCAGTACTACCTGGGCTGTCTGTCCCAGGCGTCCTACCTGATCGGCGACCGGGCCACCGGCCGCGCCGTCGTCGTCGACCCACAGCGGGACGTCGCGCTCTACCTGGCCGACGCCGAGGCCGAGGGCCTCCGCATCGAGCGGGTGCTCGAGACCCACGTGCACGCGGACTTCCTCTCCGGGCACCTGGAGCTGGCGACCGCGACCCGCTCCCCCATCTCCTACGGCGACGCCGCGCAGGTCGAGTTCCCGGTGGAACCGCTCGCCGACGGGCAGATCCTGTCCCTGGGCTCGGTGAGCCTGGAGGTCCTGCACACCCCCGGCCACACGCCGGAGTCGATCTGCCTGGTCGTGCGCGACCAGCCCGGCGCCGCGCCCTGGGGCGTACTGACCGGCGACACGCTGTTCATCGGCGACGTCGGTCGTCCCGACCTGCTCGGCGGGGCCGGCTGGTCGGCCGAGGAGCTCGGCCGCGCCCTCTACCGCTCCACCCGCCGCCGGCTGCTCACCCTGCCGGACGGGACCCGGGTCTTCCCGGCCCACGGCGCCGGGTCGGCCTGTGGGAAGAACCTGTCGACCGAGACCTCCAGCACCATCGGCGAGCAGCGCCGTACCAACTACGCGCTGGCGCCGATGGACGAGAACGCCTTCGTCGCCGCCGTCACCGAGGGCCAGTCGGTGGCGCCGATGTACTTCGCGCACGCCTCGCAGCGCAACCGCGAGTCCCGGCCGGTGCTCGACGAGACCTCGCGTGTCCCCGCGCTGTCGTTGCTGCAGGTCGACGAGCTGGTCCGCGACGGGGCCGTGCTGCTCGACACCCGCGATCCGCAGGACTTCGCCGCCGCACACCTCCCGCGCTCGGTCAACGTGGGCCTCGGCGGCCGGTTCGCCGAGATGGCCGGTCAGGTCGTGCCGGCCGACGCCGACCTCGTCCTGGTCGGCGACCCCGGCACGGCGGTCGAGGCGCGCAACCGGCTCGCCCGGATCGGTTTCGACCGGGTGCGGGGTGAGCTCGACGGCGGGGTGTCCGCCGCACCGCCGGAGCGCCTGCGCTCGGCCGGCCGGGTGACCGCCACCGAGCTGGCCGCCCTGCCGGACGGGACGCAGGTCGTCGACGTCCGCGGCCCGGGCGAGGTCGCCGGGTCCGGGCTCGTCCCGGGAGCCGTGCCGATCCCGCTGCCCGCCCTCGTCTCGCGGCTCGGCGAGCTCGACCCGGCCACCCCGACCGTCGTCTACTGCGCGGGCGGCTACCGCTCCTCGATCGCGGCGTCGGTGCTGCGTGCCCGGGGCTTCGCCACCGTCGACGACCTGCTCGGCGGGTTCGGTGCCTGGGCCGACGGCTCCCGGCCGGTCGCGACACCGGCCACCACCTGATCCGCCCGCCGACGACGGCGCCCCGGCCGGGATCCGGCCGGGGCGTCGTCGGTGCGGGGACTCAGGCGAGACCGCGGAGCATCGCGTTCCAGTACATCGCGGGGAGGCCGTAGCGCTTGAGCAGCCACATGTCCCTCCGCTCCTTGATGGTGTCGATCCCGGGGATCGACGGCGTCGGCGTCATCGTGTAGTCGAACTCGGCGAGCAACATGTGGTGCCGCGAGGTCGTCAGCGGGCAGGACGCGTAGCCGCCGTAGCTCGCCGACGGCGTGCGCCCCGCCATGACGTCGCGCAGGTTCCGGGCGACCACCGGTGCCTGCTTGCGGATGGCCGCACCGGTCTTCGAGTTCGGCGAGGACCCGGCGTCGCCGAGGGCGAACACGTTCGGGTACCGCGTGTGCTGCAGGGTGTGCTTGTCGATCTCGACATAGCCCGCCGGATTGTTCGGGTCGGCCAGCGCGCTCTTCTTCACCCAGTCCGGCGCGCTCTGCGGCGGGACGGCGTGCAGCACGTCGTAGGACAGGGTCGAGGTCGTGTCGCCCGCCGCGTGGTCGACGACGGTGATCTCCTTCGCGCCGGCGTTCACCGAGGTCATCTCGCTCTGGAAGTGGACCTGGATGCCGTAGCGGGCGGCGACGCCCTCGAGCACCTTCGCGAACTCCGGTACGCCGAACATGCCCGGCGTCGGCAGCACCAGGTGCACGTCGATGTCGCGCAGCACGCCCTGCTCCCGCCAGTGGTCGGCGGCGAGGTAGGCGATCTTCTGCGGAGCTCCCGCACACTTGATCGGGCCACCGGGCATGGTGAACACCGCGGTGCCCTTCCGCAGCTCCCGGATGAACTTCCAGGTCGCGGGCGCGAGCTGGTACTCGTAGTTGCTCGACACCCCGTCGCGCCCCAGGGCGTCGGACAGGCCGGTGACCTTGGCCCAGTCCAGCTGGATCCCCGGGCACATCACCAGGTACTCGTACTCCACGCTCGACCCGTCGTCGAGCTCGACCGAGCGGGCGTCCGGGTCCACCGAGACCGCGCCCCTGCGGATCCACGTCACGCCCTTGGGCATGACCGAGGCCTGCGGGCGCGCGCTCTGCTCCACCGGCGCCCGGCCGCCGCCGACGAGCGTCCACAGCGGCTGGTAGTAGTGCGTCACCGCGGGGTCGACGACGGCGACGTCGCGCTCCCCCGCCCGGCGCAACCGGGCCGCGACGCTGATGCCCGCGCTGCCGCCGCCCACGATGACGATCCGGTTTCCCGGCATGTTCGTCGCCTCCTTAAATGTACGTACATAGAGGCTATCGGTCGCATTGCCTGGGCACAATGGTCCGGATTCGGCCCGTCAGACCCCTCGATCGACCCCTTCTTGCGATCCAGCTCACAGCTAGGCTGTGGAATGTACGATCATTTGATCGGGTTGCGGCAGGTGCCCCGAAGTCAGTGCCGAGAGGACCGGACATGATCACCGTTCTGACCGTCGAGACGCCCGGCCTGGGCGACCGCAGCTACCTGGCGCACGACGGCCAGGTCGCCCTCGTCGTCGATCCCCAGCGCGACCACGACCGGGTCCGTGCCGCCGCCGACGAGGCGGGCGTCCGGATCACCCACGTGTTCGAGTCCCACATCCACAACGACTACGTCACCGGCGGCTTCCGGCTGGCCCGCGCGACCGGCGCGCAGTACCTGCTCAACGCCGACGACCCGGTCTCCTTCGAACGCGTCGGCGTCCGCGACGGTCAGGTCGTCGAGGTCGGCACGATGCACGTCCGGGTCCTGCACACCCCGGGACACACCCACACCCACCTGTCGTTCGCCGTCTCCGACGGCTCCGTGCCCGGCGCCGAGCCGGCGGTCGTCTTCACCGGCGGATCACTCCTGTACGGCTCCACCGGCCGTCCCGACCTGCTGGGACCCGACCACACCGACACGCTCGCCCACGCCCAGTGGCGCTCCGCCCGGCGGCTCGCCGCGGAGCTGCCCGACGCCACCGAGATCTTCCCGACCCACGGCTTCGGCAGCTTCTGCTCCGCCACCCAGGCCACCGGCACCGCGAGCACCATCGGGGCGGAGAAGGCGGCCAACCCCGCGCTGACCCGTGAGCAGGACGAGTGGGTCCGCGAGCTGCTGGCCGGGCTCGACGCGTTCCCCGCGTACTACGCGCACATGGGACCCGCCAACGCCGCCGGGCCGGACGAGATCGACCTGTCCGCTCCGGCCGAGGCCGACCCGGCCGAGCTGCGGCGGCGCATCGACGCGGGCGAGTGGGTCGTCGACCTGCGTACCGGGACCGCGTTCGCGGCCGGGCACGTCGCCGGGACGGTCAACATCGGGCTCGGCGGCCAGTTCGTGACCTATCTCGGCTGGCTCATGCCGTGGGGGACACCGGTGACACTGCTCGGGGAGACCGCGGCGGACGTCGCCGAGGCGCAGCGCGAGCTCGTCCGGATCGGGATCGACCGGCCGGCCGCGGCCGCGACCGGCAAGCCCGAGGAGTGGGCCGGCGACGCGCCGCTGCACAGCTTCCGCCAGGCCACGTTCGCCGATCTCGCCGCCGAGTACGACCGTGGCGCGCACCCGTCGGTCCTCGACGTCCGCCGGAACCCCGAGCGGGCCGGCGGGTGGGTGCGCGGCTCGGTCGGGATCCCGGTCCACGAGGTCCTGGACCGGCTCGACGAGGTCCCGACCGGACCGGTCTGGGTGCACTGCGCCGGGGGCTACCGCGCCGCCGTCGTGGCCGGACTGCTCGACGCCCGCGGGATGGAGGTCGTGGCGATCGACGACGTGTTCGGCAACGCCGCGGCGGCGGGCCTGCCGGTCGTCGCCGGGTAGCGTGCCGCCGTGTCCACCGGTGAGCACCGTATCTTCGCCGCGCTGTACGACCGCGTCCTCGATCCCGTCGAGCGCCGGGTTCTCGGCCCGCGCCGGGCGGCGTTGGTCGGCGACCTGACCGGCCGCGTCCTCGACGTCGGCGCGGGCACCGGCGCCAACCTGCCGCACTACCGCGCCGCCGACGAGGTGATCGCCCTCGAACCGGACCCGGCCATGCGCCGCAGGCTCGACGACCGCGCCGCGGCCTGCGCCGTCCCGCTGACCGTGAGCGGGGCGGGCGCCGACGCACTGCCCGCCGCCGACGGCTCGGTCGACGCGGTGGTGTTCACCCTCGTCCTCTGCACCGTCCCCGATCCGGCGCGGGCACTGGCCGAGGCGCACCGGGTGCTGCGCCCGGGCGGGCGGCTGGTGGCGATCGAGCACGTCGTCGGGCACGGCCGGCCCGCGGCCTGGCGACGGCGGCTGGCCCCGCTGTGGGAGCGGATGGCGGCGGGCTGCCGGCTCGACCGCGACACCGAGGCAGCGGTCACCGCCGCCGGGTTCGTGCCCGGCGCCGTCGAGCGGTTCCCGGCCGCACCGTCGTGGGGGCCGATCGGCGCGATGGTGGCGCTGACCGCGACCCGCTGACCGGGGTCACTGCAGGGCGAGGGTCCGGATGACCGTGCGCGCCGCCTCGCCGCCCGACTCCAGCGCCGTCGCCACCGCGCGGGGGATGTCGAGGTCGTCGAGCAGCGCGTCGCGCACCGCGTCCACCGCGGCGGCCGAGCCGGGCTTGCGCCCGGCCGCGACGTAGAGCTCCTCCAGCCGCCCGGTCGCGAGCGCGAGGTCCTCGGGCCGGTACTCCCACGGCTGCGCCCACGGCCGGTCCAGCAGGAACAGGCGCACCGCGGCCCCCGGGGTGCCGGCGAGCAGGTCCTGCACCAGCACGAGGTTGCCGGTGGACTTGGCCATCTTGGCGCCGTCGACGGACACGATCCCGGCCTGGAACCCGCGCCGGGCGAACAGACCCGCGCCGGTCGCGGCCGCGGCCATCGCCGACTGGTACGCGTGGTGCGGGAACGCCAGGTCGGCGCCGCCCGCGAGCACGTCGACGACACCGCCGAGGGTCGCCAGGGCCATCGCGGCGCACTCGGCGTGCCAGCCCGGGCGTCCCGGCCCCCAGGGGCTCGGCCACGCCGGGTGGTCGCCGGCGGCGGGCTTCCACAGCGGCACGTCGAACGGGTCGTCCCGGTGCGGGTCACCGGGGTCGTCGCCGTACTCGGCGGACAGGGCCAGCGCGGTGTCACGGTCCAGGCCCGCCGCCTCCGGGACGCCGGCGCCGCGGAAGTACACCGCGCCGTCGCGCTCGTAGGCGGCGCCGGTGGCCAGCAGCGCCGCGGCCAGCGCGATCACGTGCTTCACGTGGTGGCGCGCGTGCGGGGCGTGGTCGGGTGCGACGACCTGCAGGTCGGCCATGGTGCGGTCGAACCAGAACTCCTGGCGCAGGCCGAACTCGTCGTAGTCGACCCGGCGCTCGGCCGCGGTACGGGTGAGGACGTCGTCGACGTCGGTCACGTTGCGGGTCACCCGGGTCGGGGTGCCGGTCGACCGCACGACCCGGGTCAGCACGTCCGCCCAGACGAACGTCGCGGCGTGGCCCAGGTGGGTGACGTCGTACGGAGTGATCCCGCACACGTACACCCGCGCGGGCGCCGACAACGGCAGCGGCGCTCCTGCCAGCGCGAATGCGGCCCCTCCGCCCTCGTCGCCCCCGGCCGTGCCGTCCGCCTCGAACTGGTCCATACCGGCCATCCTCACCGATTCCACGACGCCCGGGGAAGGGCACCCCCGGCCGGCCGTCGACATCACGATCACGAGAGGGCTACCGTTCCACGAGGTAATGTCCGTACATTAACGGAAGGTACGCACCATGGCGCCCACCGCCGATCGTGCCCCCTCGACCACCGGCACCCCCACAGCCACCGTCACCGACCGGGTCCGCGACCGCCTGCCTGGACTCGCCGTCGCGCTGGTCGTCGCCGCCGTCGCCACGGCGGCCGGGATCGAGGTGCCCGTGATCGGCGGACCGGTCTTCGGGATCGTGCTCGGGGTACTCGTCGCGACCGCGCTCAGGCCCGGCGACCGGCTCCGGCCCGGCCTGGCCTTCGCCTCCCGCCCGGTCCTCCAGACCTCGATCGTGGTGCTCGGCCTGACGCTGTCCCTGACCCAGATCGCGCACGTGGGACTGACCTCGCTGCCGGTCATGCTCGGCACGCTCGCCGTGGCCCTCGCCGGCGCCTGGGGACTCGGACGACTGCTCGGGGTGCGGGGCGACGCCCAGCTCCTCATCGGCGTCGGTACCGCGATCTGCGGGGCGTCCGCCATCGCGGCGACCCAGGCCGTGATCCGGGCGAAGGAGTCGCAGGTCGCCTACGCCATCGGCACGATCTTCACCTTCAACGTGGTCGCCGTGCTGGTTTTCCCCCAGCTCGGCCACCTGATGGGCCTGGCGCCGCACGCGTTCGGCCTCTGGGCGGGCACGGCGATCAACGACACGTCCTCGGTCGTCGCCGCCGGATACGCCTTCGGCGGTGACGCCGGGCCCTACTCGGTCATCGTGAAGCTGACCCGGACACTGATGCTGGTCCCGATCGTCCTCGTGCTCGCGACCCGGGTCGCCCGGCGGGAGGCCGCGGCGGCCGGCGAGCGGACGCGTTCGCTCCCGTGGCGCAAGCTCGTCCCGACCTTCCTGATCGGGTTCGTCGTCGCCTCCGCGCTGACCAGCGCCGGACTGGTGCCCGAGGCCTGGCACCCGGCGATCACCACGCTCGGCACGTTCCTGATCACGACAGCGCTGGCCGGGATCGGACTCTCGATGCGCCTGTCCGACGTCCGTCGCGCCGGTCCGCGTCCGCTGCTGCTCGGCGCGGGTCTGTGGATCCTGGTCGGCGCGAGCAGCCTGGCGCTGCAGTCACTCACCGGCACTCTCTGACCGGCGTCAGCCCGCCGTCCAGACGCAGCTGCCGGTGAAGACCACGGACTCGCCGTCGGCGATCCGGGCCGCACCGGGTCCGTGCAGGACGGCGCGGGCGATCTCGACCCCGTCCGGTGCGCTCCGGACGTAGCCGCAGCCGGTTCCCGCGAGCGGACCGACGGTCGTCCAGGTGCCGGGCACGACGTCGAAGCCGGACCGGTACACGCCCTCGGCGACCTCGCCCGACGGGGCCGGCGACGTCGCCTCGTGGGTGGCGGTCGCCTGGGCCGAGTCGTCGGACACGGTGAACGAGCGGGCGAGCAGCAGCGGGACGACCAGCGCCAGGAAAAGCCACGGCCACAGAACGGTGCGCTCCCCCGACGCCTCGCGCTCCGCGTAGTACCGCTCGTACGGTCCGCCCCGGTCCATCCCACCCGCTTCCGTCGTACTCACTCTGCAGATCGAAGTACGCGGACCGGTGTTACACCCGTCTCGGGAGGCGCAGCGCATATACCCCCTGGGGTACAGTCGGGGGAACATCGAAGGAGAGGCGGTGCGTCGTGGAGGTACGCCCCACGGAACTCACCGACGTCGTCGCCCGGCTGCGCCGGGTCGAGGGCCAGATCGCCGGGGTGATCCGGATGATCGAGGACGGCCGTGAGTGCCGTGACGTCGTGACCCAGCTGTCCGCGGCGTCCAAGGCCCTGGACCGCGCCGGATTCAAGATCATCTCGACCGGCCTGCGCCACTGCCTGACCGAGAACGCCGACGGCGAGCGCGAGGTCGACGTCGCCCAGCTCGAGAAGCTGTTCCTCTCCCTCGCCTGAGTTCCCGTCCCACCTTCCCGAGGAATCCCGTGACCGCACAGCCCGCCACCCGCACCGTGACCCCCGCCGCCCTGCGCGAGTGGTCCGAGCCGCTGGTCGTCGACGTGCGCAGCGCCGCCGAGTTCGAGGCGCAGCACATCCGCGGCTCGTACCACGTCCCGCTGAACACCCTCGCCGAGCACACGGCCGAGCTCGCCCGCCACCTCGACGACCCGTCGTCGCCGCTGGTGCTGGTCTGCCAGTCGGGCGTGCGCGCCGAGCAGGGCCGCCGGCACCTGGCCGCCGCCGGACTGGACCGCGCCCACGTGCTCGACGGCGGGGTCGCCGCCTGGGCCGCGGCGGGCCACGAGGTCGTACGCGGCCGCACCGCGTGGGCGCTCGAGCGCCAGGTCCGGCTCGTCGCGGGGTCCCTGGTGCTGACCGGGATCCTCGGCGGCCGCCTCGTCACACCGAAGCTGCGGCTGCTCGCGGGCGGCATCGGCGCCGGACTCACCTTCTCCGCGCTGAGCAACACCTGCGCTATGGGGTCGGCGCTGGCGCGGCTGCCGTTCAACCGCGACGTCACCGAGCCCGCGGCCGAGGCCGTCGTCGAGCAGGTCCGGCGCCGGGAGCCCGGCCCCGTCCGCTGATCCGTCCCGGACGGCCGGGACGGATCAGATCGCCGGGTTCGCCGACATGCCCGAGCCGAGGACGGCGACAGCATGTCCGGCATCACCCACGGCACCCCCATGAGCAGCCACGCCTCGCCGAGCCCCTACCGCCGGGCCCGCCGCGCGAACGCCGCCTGCTCGGCCGCGGAGGCCGCCGGCAGCGACCCCGGGACCGGTACGTCGTCGATCGTCGACACCCCCTCGGGTGACGAACCCCAGGGTCGGGTGGAGCAGCGTGTACAGACATCGGCGGGGGCTACCCTGCCCCGCATGGTCTCCCCCGCGGACGGACCGCGTCCGCACCGGCCCCGTCGCACGCAGGGCGAACGCCGAGCCAGCAGTCGGGTGATCATCCTCGCCGCCGCCCTCGATGAGCTGTTCGCGAACGGCTAGGTGTAGTGCCCATGACCGTGCAGCGCCGCGCCGGGGGTCACGGCGAGCCCGGGAGACAGAGCACGCGGACTGTTTGTCGGAGCGTCGCGCGCAAGGCCGGTCGTACACAGCAGGTTCACCCGGTCGGAACAGACGTGGCGCCGTACCGGGGAAGCCCGGGGGTGCGATCCGCCCGTGCTGGAATGGCGGGATGAGCACCGGCCGGACCTACGCGGGCGCGTCCGCGTCGGACCGCGCCGAGGACCGTCGCCGCCGGCTGCTCGACGCGGGACTGCAGGTGCTCGGGACCGACGGCTACCGGGCGGCGACCGTGCGCCGGATCTGCCGGGAGGCACGCGTCGCCGACCGGTACTTCTACGAGTGCTTCGACGGCACCGAGGCGCTGCTGCTCGCCGTCTACGCCGAGTGCACCGCCCGCCTCCGGGACGCGGTGCCCCCCGCACTGGCCGCGGCGCCCGGCACCGACCCGCTCACACTGGCCCGGGCCGGTCTCGACGCGTTCCTGCGCGTGGTGGAGGACGACCCGCGGCTCGCCCGGGTGGTCTGGTTCGAGGTGCTCGGCGTGAGCCCCGAGGTCGAGCGGACCTCGCTGGAGACCATGTCCGGCTTCGGACGGCTGCTCCTGGCGCTCACCGCGGACCACGCCGCCCCCTCCCCCGCCGACGCCATCGCCACCCGGCTGCGCGCCGACGCCGTCATCGGCGGGATCAGCCACGTCGTCATGACCTGGACGGTGAGCGGGTTCGACCCGCCCCGCGACCGGGTCACGGACGCGCTCGCCCTCTTCCTCGTGGGCGGTACCGGCCTGGGATGACGCCGGTCACCCCGCTATGTGGAATCACGCGTCATCAGATTAGGGTCGCCCACCACACCCGCTCGTGAGGAGCCGACGATGAAGTCCTTCACCGGTCGTACCGCCGCGATCACCGGAGCCGGATCCGGCATCGGGCGCGCGCTGGCCCTGCGCCTCGCGGGCGACGGCTGCCACCTCGCCCTGGCCGACCGGGACGCCGCGGGCCTCGCCGAGACCGCCGCGCTCGCCGGGCCGCAGGTACGGGTCACCACCGCCGATCTCGACGTCGCCGACGAGAAGGCCGTCTACGGCTGGGCCGACGCCGTCGTCGCCGACCACGGCGCCGTCCACATGATCGTCAACAACGCCGGCGTCGCGCTGTCGGGCACCACCGGGGCACTGTCCCTGGAGGACTACCGCTGGATCATGGACATCAACTTCTGGGGCGTGGTCCACGGGACCAAGGCGTTCCTGCCGCACATGGAGACCGCGGGCGCCGGCCACGTGGTCAACCTGTCGAGCATCTTCGGCGTCGCCGCGCAGCCCCTGATGAGCGGCTACAACGCGAGCAAGTACGCGGTCCGCGGGTTCACCGAGTCGCTGCGCCAGGACCTCGAGCTCACCGGGTCCCCGGTGTCCGCGACCTGCGTGCACCCCGGCGGGATCCGCACCAACATCGCGAAGGCCGCCCGGGTCGACGACAGCGTCGCCGCCGCCACCGGCCGCCCGGCCGCCGACGCCACCGCCGAGTTCGAGCGGATGCTCACCACCACCCCGGACCGGGCCGCGAAGACCATCCTGGACGGCGTGCGGCGCAACCAGCGCCGTGTCCTCATCGGACCGGACGCGTGGGCCATCGACTCGATGGTGCGGCTGCTGCCGACCACCTACCAGCGGATCGTCACCGGCGTCGTGCGCTCGCGGCGCGGAAAGGGCTGATCCGGGGCGGAGTCCTCGATAGGGTCGCGGGGCCGGGTGATCCCCGGCACACGACCCGAGGAGCCCACCCATGAGCCCCGAGCAGCCACCCGTCACCGCGTTCGGCCCGGACTTCCCCTTCCCCTACGACGACTGGCTGACCCACCCGGCCGGGCTCGGCCGGGTCCCACCGGACCGGTTGGGGACCGAGGTCGTGGTCGTCGGGGCCGGGATCGCCGGGCTCGTCGCCGCCTACGAGCTGATGCGCATCGGGCTGCGGCCGGTCGTGTACGAGTCCTCCCACCTGGGCGGACGGCTGCGCTCGCAGCCCTTCGAGGGTGCCGACGGGATCGTCGCCGAGCTGGGCGGGATGCGCTTCCCCCGCTCCTCGACGGCGTTCCACCACTACGTCGACCTGCTCGGGCTGCCCACCGCGCCGTTCCCGAACCCGCTGACGGAGGCGGCCGGCAGCACGGTGATCGACCTGCACGGGCGGACGTACTACGGCCGGACCCTGGCCGACCTGCCCCCGTTCTTCACCGAGGTCGCCGACGCCTGGGCGAGCGCGCTGGAGGAGGGCGCGGGCTTCACCGACCTGCAGCAGGCGATCCGCGAGCGCGACGTCGGGCGCATCCGGGCGCTCTGGGCGGAGCTCGTCGAGGTCTGGGACGACCGCACCTTCTACGACTTCGTGTCCACCTCGAAGGCGTTCTCCGACCTGTCCTTCGCCCACCGCGAGGCGTTCGGGCAGGTCGGCTTCGGGACCGGCGGCTGGGACTCGGACTTCCCGAACTCGATGCTGGAGATCCTGCGGGTGGTGCTGACCGGCTGCGACGACGACCAGCTGCTCGTCGTCGGCGGGGTGGAGCAGGTGCCGCAGGGGCTGTGGACGCGCACCCCCGACGACCCGGTGCACTGGCCCGCCGGAACCAGCCTGTCGTCGCTGCACGGGGGCGGGACCCGGCCGGGTGTCGCGCGGCTGCACCGCCTCGACGCGGACACGATCCGTGTCACCGACGTCTACGGCGGCACCCGCGACGTGCCCGCGGTGCTCACCACCTGCCAGAGCTGGCTGCTGTCCACCCAGATCGACACCGACGAGTCGCTGTTCGGCCAGGAGGTGTGGATGGCCCTGGACCGCACCCGCTACATGCAGTCGACCAAGACGTTCGTGATGGTGGACCGGCCGTTCTGGCGCGACGTCGACCCGGCGACCGGGCGCGAGGTCATGTCCACCACGCTGACCGACCGGCTCACCCGCAGCACGTACCTGTTCGACAACGGGCCGGACCGGCCCGGGGTGATCTGCCTGTCGTACTCGTGGATGAGCGACTCGCTGAAGATGCTGCCGTACCCGGTCGAGAAGCGGGTCGAGCTGGCGCTGGGCGCGCTGCGCAAGATCTACCCGACCGTCGACGTCGGGGCGCACGTCATCGGCGACCCGATCACCGTGACCTGGGAGTCCGACCCGCACAGCCTCGGTGCGTTCAAGGGCGCCCTGCCCGGGCACTACCGCTACAACCGGCGGATGTACTGCCACTTCGTGCAGGACGACCTGCCCGCCGCCGAACGCGGGATCTTCATGGCGGGCGACGACGTGTCGTGGACCCCGGCCTGGGCGGAGGGCGCGGTGCAGACCGCGCTGAACGCGGTCTGGGGGATCGTCGCGCACCTGGGCGGGTCCACCCCGCCGGACAACCCCGGTCCCGGGGACCGGTTCGCCGAGCTCGCGCCGCCCGCGCTGCCGGACTGATGCGCGTCGCGCTGCTGCAGACCGTCTCCCGGCCGCACGACGTGGCCGGGAACCTCGCCCGGCTCGCCGAGGCGTGCGCCGCCGCGGACGCGGACCTGCTCGTCACCCCGGAGATGTTCCTGACCGGCTACGACATCGGCGCCGATGCGGTCGCCGCGCTCGCCGAGCCGGCCGACGGGCCGTCGGCGGACGCCGTCGCCGCGATCGCCAGGACGTCGGGGACGGCGGTGCTCTACGGCTACCCGGAGCGCCACGGCGGACGGGTCGCCAACGCCGTCGCACTGGTCGGGCCGGACGGGACCCGGCTCGCCGGGTACCGCAAGACGCACCTGTTCGGCGCGCTCGACCGGGCCTGCTTCACCGCCTCGGACACCCCGCCCGCCGTCGCGACCTGGAACGGCTGGGGGCTGGGCCTGCTGGTCTGCTACGACGTCGAGTTCCCCGAGACCGTCCGCGCGCTGGCGCTGGCCGGCGCCGACGCGGTGCTGGTCCCGACCGCGAACATGCTCCCCTACGACCACGTGCCCCGGGTGCTCGTCCCGGCCCGGGCGTGGGAGAGCCAGGTGTACGTGGCCTACGCCAACTGGTGCGGCACCGAGGGGTCGCTGACCTACGGCGGGCTGTCCTGCGTCGCCGGGCCGGACGGCGCCGTGGTGCGGGCGGGCCGCGACCCGGAGCTGCTGGTGGCCGAGCTCGACCGGTCCGCGCTGGCGGTGTCGCGGCGGGCGAACCCCTACCTGGCCGACCGCCGTCCCGACCTCTACGGCTGAGGGGCCGGCCGGGGACCCGCCAGCAGGATCCACTCCAGGCACCCGCCGGGCCCGGGGGCGAGCACCTCGACCCGGTGGGCGTGCCCGCCCGCCACGTGCACGACCTCGTCCGCGGCGAGCTCCACCGACGGCCCGCCGGCCTCGACGCCCACCCGGGCCCGGCCGGCGAGGACGACGAGCAGCCGGTCGCACGGCGCGGCCGGGGCGTGCCACGCCCCGGCACCGGGGGCGAGCGCGAACCGTTCCAGGGCGAGATCGCCGTAGCCGTCGTCGCGGCCGACGAGCAGCTGGCGCGCCACCGGGGCCGGTTCCGGCGCCGGGTGGTGCGCGGCTGCCGGGGTCGTACCGATCGTCGCGGTCATGGCCTGCCTCCACTCATCTGAGCGGTTCCAACACCGTCGAGTACACGGCCGCGGGCATGGAAGGTCAACATCACCGGCCGATGCGCACGCTACGGTGCTCAGATGAGCGGTGATGACGACGCACCCGCCTGGGGCCCGGCCCGCCGGGTGCTCGCGGCCGAGGTGGCCGAGCAGGTACTGCTGCACGGGCGGTCCCGGATCGCGGTCGGCACCGAACTGGGGCTCAGCCGGTTCCAGGTGGCCCGGCTGCTGGACGCGGCCCGCGAGCGGGGACTGGTCCGGGTCGACATCGACCCGGGCGCGGACGTCGACGCGCGGCGCTCGTCCGCCGTCCGCGCCGCCCACGGGCTGCGCCGCGCCCTGGTCGCCCGGGACGACGGCGGGGTGCCCGCGCTCGCCGCCGCGCTGCTCGCCGAGACCGTCGGCACCGGCGACGTCCTGGGCCTGGCCTGGTCCCGGACGGTCAACGACGTCGTCGGGCTCCTCCCCCGGCTCGCGCGCTGCACGGTCGTGCAGCTGTGCGGCGCCTACTCGCTGCCGTGGCGGCGCGACGGCTCGGCCACCGCGGTGTTCCGGGCCGCCGCGCTGTGCGGCGGCGACGCCTACCCGGTCTACGCGCCCCTGCTGCTGCCCGACGCCGACACCGCCCGCGCGGTGCGGGCCCAGCCGGGCGTCGCCGACGCGCTGGCCCGCTGCGCCGCACTGGACACCGCCGTCGTCGGGATCGGGGCGTGGCGGGCCGGGCACTCCACCGTGCACGACGTCCTGACCGCCCCCGAGCGACGGCGACTGGCCGCGGGCGGCGCGGTCGGCGAGGTCGTCGGGCTGCTGGTCGACCGCGCCGGCCGGGTCCTCGACAGCGGACCGGCGCACCAGCTCGTCGCCGCCGGGGAGGCGGACCTGCGCGCCGCGGGCGACGTGATCGCCCTGGTCAGGGATCCGGAGCGGGCCGACGCCACCCGCGCCGTGCTGCGCTCGGGCCTGGTCCACACCCTGGTCTGCGACGCGGCGACGGCCGACACCCTGCTCGCCCCGGGCGATGGGCGGCACCCGCCGGGCGGCGCCTGAGGTACCGGCCCCGCCGTGGTGCTCACCAGGCGTCGGGCTCGACCTCGGCGGTCATGTCCCGCCACGCCACCGGCTCGGCGCAGTGCGTGCAGGTGAGCCGGGGCTCGGCGGGGTGGCCGCAGCCGCGGTGCACCAGCCGGACCGGCGGGACGTCGACGGCGTACCGGTCGCCCCAGTTCATCAGCGCCACCAGCACCGGGTAGAGGTCGGCGCCCTTGGGCGTGAGCCGGTACTCGTGCCGGACCGGGCGCTCCTGGTAGGGCACGCGGTCGAGCACGCCCTCCTCCACCAGCACGCGCAGCCGGTCGTTGAGGACGTTGCTGCCGAGGCCGAGCTTGTCGCGGAAGTGGTCGTAGCGGCGCTCGCCGCGGAAGCACTCGCGCAGGATCATCATCGTCCACCGCTCGCCGAGGACCGCCCAGGTGCGGGCCACCGAGCAGTACGCGGCACCGAGCTCGTCGTGCTTCACGGCGCCCGATACTAGGACACGTTTCGAGTCCTACGAGCTTGCAGACCCACAGGTGCCCCGTTACCGTCGAACTCGATTCGAGTCCCACCACGGAGGTCGACGATGCCCTACTACCGTTTCACCGTGCCCACCGGGAACGCGACGCTGGCCCGCCGCGCCGAGGTCGCCGCGGCGGTGACGAGGGTCCACGGCGAGGTCACCGGTGCCCCCGCCCGCTACGTGCACTGCACCTTCACCGAGGTCCCGCCCGGCAGCGTCTTCGTGGCCGGGGAGCCGGTGGAGGGCCCGCGGATGGTCGGGCTGATCCGCGAGGGCCGCTCCCCCGAGGTCCGGGCCCGGCTGCTGCACGGGATCGCCGACGCGTGGTGCGCGGTCACCGGGGACGCGAAGTCCGACGTGGCGATCTTCCTGCACGAGGTGCCGGGCGCCAACGTGCTGGAGGACGGCGAGATCCTGCCCGAGGCCGCCGACGACCCGGTCGCCGCGCACGCCTGAGCCCGGGAGCGGGCCGGCCCCCTCGGGACGGGGGCCGGCCCGGGGCGGTCAGGTCCCGGTGGCGAGCCGGTTCTCGGCCAGGCGAGCGGGTCGTAGCTCGGCTCCATCAGCATCTCGTGCAGGTGCCGCCGCCGGACGCCCATGTTGCCGCCGTCGTAGACGGGGAAGCAGAGGACGTCCTGCATGATCCCCGCGATCGGCGTCTCGGTCGTGTAGGCATCCACCCCGACCAGGCGCATCGCGTCGTAGACGACGTCGACCGACCGCTCCGAGGCGTAGATCTTCGTGATGTTCGCGAGCTCACGGTCCTTGCCGCCGGTCCGGTCGAAGTGGTCGGCCGCCTTCCAGGCCAGATACCGGGTCGCCTCGATGCGGATCTTGATGTCGGCGAGCATGTACCCGGCGTTCTGGTACTCGATGACCGGGTGCGGGCCCGACCGGTTGTCGGTCCGGGCGAACTCGTAGGCGTAGTCGACGGCCGCCCGCATCCGCCCGACGCAGGCCGCGCCGATCGGCGCGCAGGTCCAGGTGAAGGCGCTCTTCACGATCTCCATGCCGTCACCCGGCCCGCCGATCATGTTCGAGAGCGGGACGCGGACGTCGCGGAACTCGACGCGCGGCGAGTTCGCGGCGCGGTGGCCGATGGTGTCGAGCATCCCGGTGATCTCCACCCCGGGCGTGCCCCGCTCGACCATGACGACCGCGAGCGACTCCTGCGGCGGCAGCGCCGGGTCCGTACGGCAGACGACCGCGATGAGGTCGGCGCCCTGGCCGTCGAAGCCCGAGGCGTTGGTGGTGTAGTGCTTGGACCCGTTGAGGACGATCTCGTCGCCCTCGATCCGGGCGAAGGTCTGCACCCCGACCTTCGGGTCCGGCGAGTCGTAGTTCGCGCCGCCGGTGACCTCGGTGTAGGCGATCGCGGCGAGCTTCGGCTCCGAACCGCAGAACGCCGGCAGCCACCGCTGCTTCTGCTCCTCGGTGCCGAAGTGGACGATCGGGTAGAGCCCCAGGCCGGTGCCGAGGATCGCGGAGGCGACGTTGACGTCGACCCGGGCGATCTCCTCGACGGCGAGCACGAACTGCAGCGAGGTGAACCTCCCGCCGCCGTACTCGGCCGGGATGAGGGCCTTCACGAACCCGGCCTCGGCCATCTGCCGGTAGAACGGCTGGATGGCGTAGAACCGCTCGGCGGGCTGCGGGTGCGGTGCGATCGCGCCTCGACGCCGGTCAGGACGGTGTCGGCGAACTGCCGGGCCTGCTCGCGCAGGGCCAGCTGCTCGGCGTCGAGGGAAAAGTCCAGTGTCATCGTCGGATACCTTCCGGTCGGGCCCCGACCGGACCCTGGGGTCAGGGACGCGACGCGATGGTCGCCGTCGCACCCCGTCCCGGGATCGAACCGGTGTGCACGGCGGCCGGTACCGGCGTGCACGGTCCGTCCGGGCCGCGGTCGCCGTACTCCGACGGCAGGCAGCCGTGGTGGGTGCGGAAGACCCGGTTGAGGTGGGACAGGTCCGCGAAGCCCCAGCGGGCGGCGAGCTCGGTGAGGGTGCCGGTCCGCGCCGGACCGGTGAGCTCGCGGGTGCACCCGTCGAGGCGGAGCGCCATGACGGTGCGGGAGAAGCTGCGGTCGGTGCCCTCGTAGAGCTGGTGCAGCTTGCGGACGGAGATGCCGAAGCGGGCCGCGACCGCGCCGGCCGAGGTGTCCCCGGTCCGCAGGTGGGCCGCCAGGTAGCGGTTGACCGCGGCCCGCGTCGAGCTCCGCGCGCCCGGTGTCGCGCAGCTCGTCGGTGCCGCCGGCCGCGGCGGCGAGCAGCGTGGTGAAGGCGGTGTCGGCGGCGTCCGCGCCGGCCGGGTCGAGCGCGTCGAGGCCGTTCCAGGTGGACAGCATGGTGGAGGCGACGATGCGGGCCATTCCGGGCGCGGCGCCGTCGTGGGTCGTCGCGGTGGCGCCGTCGAGGTCGGCCACCAGCGGCAGCAGCCGGGCGCGCGGCACCCGGAACGAGACGCAGCGCCACTCCTCGCTCCGGTCGTCGGCGACGAAGTCCAGCGCGTACTCGCGGGTGGTGTCGAACAACGCGAAGCCGCCCGGTCCGACGACGCAGCGGCGCCCGGCCTGGGTCCCCACGCAGTGGCCGCTGATCTGCAGGTTCACGAACACGTGGTCGGTGACGGTGCGCCGCACCTCGGCCGCGCCGTGGGTGATGAGCTGCGTCGCCGACGACACCTCGGCGCAGTTGGTGGCGGTGAGCCTGCTGGAGCGCACCCAGCTGCGGATCTCGCGCGCGTGGGCCCGGCCGGTCCGCCGCGCGCCGGGCAGCTCCGCGGCGAGCGGGGTGAACGCCTCGCAGATCACCTCGCGCCAGTAGCTGAACTGCTCACCGGCCGGGCGGTCCTCAGTGGTCCAGTAGCGCACTCGGGGCCTCCTCGACAGCTCGCATCGGCTCCGCCGGCGTCGGCGCCGTGAGCCAGGACACTATCCCGCAGCCGCCTCGGAACCCAGGTCCCGTCGGGGGTGCGCGGGGTGAGCGCGAAGCATGACCGCTCCGGGGCACATCGGTGTTTCCGCCGGTGAACTCCGGGTCACGACCCGGCTCGCGGGTCAGCAGGGCCGCGGACCCGCCGATCCGACCGGGCCGGTGACCGGGCGCAGGTAGGCGTCGCCGCCGGCCCGGGCCAGCGCCGCGCAGGCGTCGCCTCGGTCGGCGAACGGTCCCAGGTAGGAGACGTAGATCGGGTTGCCCGCGTCGGTCCGGGACCGGAAGGGGACGCAGCTGCCGTCGGCGAGCAGGTAGTTCGCGCCGGGGTGGGCGCGCAGGTGCTCGGACACGTCCTCGCGGTAGCGCGCGGGGTCGACGGCCGCGCCGACGACGACCAGGTCCGCCGGCGCCGCGCAGGACACCGGTGCGAGCGAGCGGCCGAGGCCCAGGTCGGCGGCGGGCAGGGTGGTCGTGGCCTCGGCGGGCTGCACCGGTCCGGTCGTCGCCGTTGCACCCTGCCCGGCGGGCGGCGCGCCGGACGGAACGGTCGGCAGCGCCCAGGTCGCGCCGAGCGCGACCACCGCCCCCGCAAGGCAGGCGCCGACCAGGACCGGCAACCGCCGCCCGCCGCCACGGGGCGCGAGATCGGTCCCGGGGAGGACGGGGGCGGTCGCCCGGAGGGTCGGGTCCGGCACGGGACGGTCCCCGGCGAGGGCGTCGACCGCGGCCGCGAGTGCACCGGCCGTCGGGAACCGGTCGGCGGGGTCCTTCGCCATCCCGCGGGCGACGACGTCGTCCCAGCCGGGGGCGAGGCCGGGCCGGCGCCCGGTCACCCGGGGCGGCGGGGCCATGAGGTGCGCGGTGAGCACGGCGGCCGGGTCCGCCTCCGGGAACGGCGTGCGTCCGGTCAGCATCTCGACGAGCACGCAGGTCAGGGAGTAGACGTCGGCACGCCCGTCGACCGGCGTGCGGCCCGCGAGCCGCTCCGGGGCGAGGTAGGCGAGCGTGCCGACGGTGGCGCCGGTCTCGGTGAGCGCGGTGTCCGGGTCCGGGCCGACCGCGCGGGCGATGCCGAGGTCGGTGAGCGCGGTGAAGTCGTCCCGGTCCTCGACGACGAGCAGGTTCGCCGGTTTCACGTCGCGGTGCACCAGGCCCGCCGCGTGCGCGGCGTCGAGGGCGTGCGCGGCCTGGCGGACGATCCGGGCGGCCCGGCGGGGCTCCAGCGGCGCGCGCCGGGCGAGGACACGAGCCAGGTCCTCGCCGTCGACCAGGCGCATCGAGAGGTAGAGCCGGCCGTCGATCTCACCGAACCCGTGGACCGGCACGACGTGCGGGTCGCGCAGCTCGAACGCGGCGCGGGCCTCCCGCCGGAACCGTTCCACGACGACCGGGTCCCCGGCGAGACGGGCGGGCAGCACCTTCAGCGCGACCTCGCCGCCGTGGCGGCGGTCGTGGGCCCGCAGCACGACCCCCATCCCCCCGGCCCCGAGCCGTCCCCGGATCTCGAAGTCGCCCAGCACCGCACCGACGGCCAGGTCCTCGTCCATGACCCCACCCCTCCCGCGTCGTGTGACCGTTCTACCGGCCGGCGGGGTCCCGTCGATCCGCAGCGCTACGCAGATCCGGCCTCGGGGCGCACCGTGACCAGCAGCGCCGGATGGTCGGTGGTGCCGCCCAGGTCGATCACCCGGGTCCGTGCCGCGGCCGCCGCGGGGACGACGACGACGTGCTGGACCCCGTCGTCGGCGGCCGGTGCCGACCCCGGGGGCAGACAGGACCGCAGGTCGGGGTCCTCGGCCGCCCCCAGGTTGAGGTCGGCCCCCACGACGACCGGTCCGGCGTCGGCGCGGGACCGCAGGCCCGCGACGACGGTGTCGAACAGGTACCCGCACTGGGCACGGGTGACGGCGCGGTCGGTGTAGGCCAGGTGCGAGGTGCAGACCCCGAGCGGGCCACCCGCGGTCGTCGTGTCCAGGCAGAGCCAGGCACGCTCCTCGGGGTCACGCGGGTCCTGCGCCGGGTGGATCCCGGCACTCGCGACGCTCGACGGGGCACGCGAGACCACGCCGATGCCGTACTCGTCACCGTTCGCGCAGCGGTACGGCGCGCCGGTGTCGCGCTCGCGGGCAGGCTGGAACGCCGAGGACGTCGACGACCCCGGCGCGGCCCCGGCGAGCGCCCGCTCGATCCGCTCGACGCCCGCGCGGCACACCTCGTTGAGGGTGACCGCGTCCGGCACCTCGGTCCGCACGAGATCGGCCGCGGCCTCGACGGCTCGCCCGGTGTAGCAACCGGCGATCCCGCTGTCGCACAGGTTCATCTGGACGACCGTCACCTCCGGGGTGTCCGGCGGGCCGGGCGACGCGGGAGCCGCGGCCCCGGGCGCGCAGGCGACCAGGAGCGGGAGCGCACCGGCGACGCCCGCCATCCGCAGGCGACGGGACCACGCAGCGGGGGAACGGCGGCCGGGCGCTCCTGCATGATCCGCCTGAACCGGACGAACCGCACACGGACCCGCCGTTTCCCGCGCCCGCGGCGTGGTACCCGGTCCCACGCCGTGCGCGACACCCCCGCGGTGGCGCAGGACAGCGGTGACCAACGAGCCGAGGAGGCACCCATGGCAGCGGACGACAAGGTCGCGAACAAGACCGAGGAGCTCACGGGCAAGGCCAAGGAGACCGTCGGCAAGGCGACCGACGACGAGAAGCTCGAGGCCGAGGGCAAGGGCGACCAGGCCAAGGGCAACCTCAAGCAGGCCGGCGAGAAGGTCAAGGACGCCGTCACGAAGGACTGACCGCGCTCCTGCTGCTCGGCCCCGGCCACCCCGGCCGGGGCCGAGGTGTATCCGGTCCGGGCCCGTCGACCGGCTCCGGGATCGTCGCGGCGTATGCCGAGCAGTCCTCGCACCGGGTGAGCAGGTCGTGCGTGCAGTCGACGACGTGCCCGAGGAATCTCTCCGCCTCCGCCAGCCGGGCGCGCTGCTCCCGGATGCGGCGTAGCCTCTCCTCGATGACCCGGGCGCGTTCCGCGTCGCCACGGTGGAGCACGAGCCGGATCTCCGCGAGGCTCATCCCGACACCCCGGCACGCCTGCACCACGCGGAGGCGACGGACGTGCTCGTCGGTGTACTCGCGATGACCCGACGCGGCGCGATCGGGAACGACGACCCCCTCGTCGTTCCAGTGCCGCAGGACGTGCGGATCGACGCCGACCCGCCGGGCGGCCTCGCCGATCCTCACCGTCCCACGTCCTTCCCGGCGTTGACCTCAGGTCGACCTGAAGTTCTAGCGTCGCCCCATGCTGACACACGAGCCGCTGCTGCCCGACCCGATCCCGGTCGACGTCGGCGGGACCTGCGTCGCCACCCGGGTCGTGGAACCCGCGGGGCCGGTCCGGGGAGACGTCGTCCTGTGCCACGGCACGCCGTGGTCCTCGCAGGTCTGGGGCCGCGTCGCCCGGGAGCTGGGCAGCGACCATCGCGTGTTCCTCTGGGACATGCCGGGCTACGGGGACTCGGAGAAGGGTCCGGCGGTCGCGACGGACCTCCGCTCGCAGATGGCGCGACTGGCCTCCCTCCTCCGTACCTGGGGTCTCCGCCATCCGCACGTGGTCGCACACGACATCGGCGGCGCGGTCGCGCTGGGAGCGCACCTCCTGCACGGGGCGGACTACGCCGACCTGTTCCTCTGGGACGTCGTCACGCTCGACCCGTGGGGTTCGCCCTTCTTCCGGCTGGTCGCCGAGAACACCGACGTGTTCGCCCAGCTCCCCCCGGACCTGCACGCCGCACTGGTGACGGGGTACATCACCGGCGCGCTCTCGCGGGAGCTGCCGGACCGGGACGTCGACGCACTCGTGTCCCCGTGGACGGCTCCCGGCGGGCAGGCCGCCTTCTACCTCCAGATCGCCGCACTGAGCTCCGTCGACACCCGCGCGGTGGCGGAGAGGCTGGGCGCCACGCGCTGCCCGACACGCATCGGCTGGGGCCGCGACGACCCCTGGATCCCCCTGGGCCAGGCCTACGAACTCCGGTCCGGGCTTCCCGGCGACCCCGATGTCGTCGTGCTCGACGACGTGGGGCACCTGACGCCCTGCGAGAACCCCGTCGCCGTGGCCGCGGCGCTGCGGGCCTGGCTGACCGGCGCCGCGGACCGGCCCCGGGCCGGGCGGGTCCGCCGGCCGGGAGCGACCTCGGCGGACGCGACGGCGATCGACATGTGCGCCCGAAGGGGATCGCACCCCTGACCTGCCGCCCCGTGGCCGGCGCGCGGCGCAGGTCCGGAATCCCCGATACCGGTCGTTCCCCACCGGAGGCCGGCGCTCAGCCGGTCAGGTCGAGGACCGTCTTGCCCGTCGCGTGGCCGTTCTCCACGCCCGCCAGGGCCTGCGCCGCCTCGTCGAGGGGGTGGACGGCGGTGATGTTCGGGTCGAGGACCCCCTGCGCCATCAGGTCCGCCACCCGCTCCAGGGTGGGTCGGTCGGTGTGCCGCTCGACCACGGCGCCTCCGATCTCGACCACCGTGGGGTCTCCGACCGAGACCACCGTCGTCGCCGCGGCGGCCAGCGGTGCCACGGCGCGCAGCGAGGCCCCGCCGACGAGGTCGACGATGCCGTCGAATCCGTCGGGCGCGAACGCGCGCAGGTCGGCCTCGGCCGTCGGACCGGTGTAGTCGACGAAGGCTGCGCCGGTGGCGGTGACGGTCACCCGCTTTGGCTCCACCGGCGGTGCCGACGACGCGGAGTCCGCGGGCACGGGCGAGCTGGGCGGTGGCGATACCGACGCCGCCGCCGATCCCGTTGACGAGCAGGCGCGCCCCGGGCGGGAGGCCGAGCTGGTCGATCACGTCGAGTGCCGTGGTCCCTGCGACGGGGATGGTGGCCGCCCACCGGTCGGACAGCCCGTCGGGGGTGCGGGCCGTGGCGGATCCGAGGAGGACGGTCGTGCGGGCGTAGGTCCCCGCCCCGGTGAGCGCGAACCCGAACACGCGGTCGCCCACCTCCAGCCCCCGGACCCCGGACCCCGGACCCGACGGCGGTGACCACGCCCGCCGCCTCCATGCCGAGGACCTGCGGGAACGGCACAGCGCCGTTCAGGGCGGGCAGGAGTCCGGCGCGCAGCACGTGGTCGAGGGGATTGACCCCGGCGACGCCGACGGCGACGGCGACCTCGTGGGCGGCCGGGACGGGGGCGGGACGGGCGAGGAACTCCTGGACCTCGGGCCCCCCGAAGGTGCGGTACCCGTATGCGTTGATCACGGTCCCGACGCTAGGACCTGACATGAGTGTCAGGTGCCAGCGATCGTGACCCGGGTCACCTCGGTGGGTGGACGTTCAGGCAGTGCGTCGTGGCGACGCGAGGGCGGCCCGGTGCTCGGAGTTGCAGGCGATGAGGCCGTCCAGGGCGTCGCGTGCGGTCGCCAGCGTCGCCATCGCGGCACTGAGCCGGTCCCGCTCACGGCACATCGTCGCGTAGGCCTCGTCGGCGGTCTGCGGACCCGGCGTGTCCACGCACGGCAGCAGGCTCGCGATGGTGCGGCTCGACAGCCCCGCCGCGAACAGCGTGCGCAGCAGCTCGACCCGCTCGGGCTCGTGGAGGGAGTACAGGCGCTGACCGCCGGTGCTGCGGGTGGAGGTCAGAAGGCCCTGCTGCTCGTAGTACCGCAGCATCCGGACGCTGACGCCGGTGCGTTCCGCCAGCTCGCCGATCTTCATCTGCTCGTCGACCTCCCCGGGCCACGGGGCCCGGCCACCATCATGGCCGAGGCCCGGCCGGTCGTGGGGCGGAGCGGGCAGGGCGCACGGGTCCGGATCGCCCCCAGGGGCGGGAAAGGAAACGGCCCTGACCATCACCGCTGGTCAGGGCCGATCTCGATGTGTGCGCCCGAAGGGATTCGAACCCCTAACCTTCTGATCCGTAGTTGGGACGCGGTCGCGGCGACGCCAGGTGACCAGTATCAGGGTCGGCACGGGAGGCGATCGTTTGGGCACGAGAGGCACGAGCGCACAGCAGTTCGTGGATCAGTCGGTGGATCATGATTTTCTCCGCTCTCGGCCACACGCCTAGCGCAGGTCGGGGTCCCGCTCTTCGCGCTCGGCGGGGTCATCGCACTCTCGGGATCACCGGAATAGTCACCGGCGAGGTCATCCGCAGTGATCGGCGTCATCGTCGGCTATGCGGCCGGTGCTCACCCGGTCGCGACGACAAAGAAGACCCACCCAGCAGCAAAACCAGCCAGACGTCCCAGGTCGAGCACGTCGAGCCACCCGCTAAAGCGGGAGCTGACGGCTGACTGCGGCCCCGGTGCCCCAGCGTTCAGAGCACAACGCATCACATCGCGTTGTCCAGCCAGCGGTCGATGGTCAATCGTCCCATAGCCCCTGCCCGGCAGGGGCGAGCACGCGATCCTCGCGGGGGGAGCCGTCCAGGACGAACTGCGTCCATAGGTCTCGCTGCCCCCAGGTCCCAACATAGGCGACCTGTGACAACAAGTTGACCAGTTCGGGCCGCCACTCGGCGTTGCTGGCACCCCCATCGTCGAGGACTACCAACTTTTGCTCGACCGGCAGGTGGCCGTTGATGTCAGAGGGACTGCCCAGAGTTGAGTTGACCCGTGTCGATAGGTGGGTCAGGCCGCGTGGGCGGTGTCGAGCAGTGTCTCGAACTCGACCGGGGTCAGTCGACCGAGGCCCTGCTGGCGGCGCCTGCGGTGGTAGGTGGTCTCGATCCAGGTGACGATCGCGAGGCGTAGCTCGGTGCGGGTGGTCCAGCGGCGGCGGTTGAGTACGTTCTTCTGCAGCAGGCTGAAGAACGACTCCATCGCGGCGTTGTCCGCGCAGGTCCCGACCCGGCCCATCGACCCGCGGAGCTGGGCCGCGCGGAGTTCGCGCTGGTAGGCGTGTGATCGAAATTGGCTGCCGCGGTCGGAGTGCACGATCGTCGCCGCAGATCTGCCCCGCAGTGTCACCGCGTTGCGCAGCGCGGTGACTGCCAGCGCTGAGGTCATGCGGGTGTCGATCGAGTAGCCCACGATCCGCTTGGAGCAGGCGTCCTTGATCGCGCAGAGGTAGAGGTTGCCCTCGCCGGTCGGGTGCTCGGTGATGTCGGTCAGCCACAGCTGGTTCGGCCGGGCGGCGGTGAACTCGCGGCGCACGAGGTCGTCGTGCACCGGCGGTCCGGGCCGGCGGTGGCGGCCGCGACGGCGGGCGTGGACCGACCACAGCTGCTGCAGCGTGCACAGCCGCCCGACTCGATTGCGCGAGGCCATCCAGCCGTGTGCGGCGAGTTCGTCGGCGATGAAGCGGTAGCCGAACTCGGGGTCGTCGTGATAGACATCGATCGCGGCGTTGATCAAATGCGCGTCGTCGTAGTCGCGGTCGGAGACCGGTTTGGCCTTCCACTGGTAGAAGGCCTGCTTGGAGAAGCCGAGCACCCGGCAGGTCACCGCGACGGGGATCTTGTCATCGGCGAGGTCGAGGACCAGCGGGTACATCATTTTGGGAGGACGTCGCGGGCGAAGTAGGCCGTCGCCCGGCGCAGGATCTCGTTCTCCTGCTCGAGTTGCTTGGTCCGCCGCCGCAGCTCTCGGTTCTCCGCTTCCAGATCACCACCGGCCGCAGCAGCGCTGGACAGTGCGCTCGCACTGGTACCGCCGGTGCTGTCACCGATGCCGTCCTCGCGGTCGGCGATCCTCAACCACCGGTTCAGACACGACTCCGAGATCCCGAAACTCCGGGCAACCTGGGCCATCGACTGATTGCCCTGACGGGCGACTGCGATCACGTCACGGCGGAACTCGGCCGGGAACGGCTTGGGCACGATGCTGATCCTTCCAGCGAGGACCACGTCCTCACAGGTCAGGAGTCAACCGAACCCTGGGCAGTCCCTGTCGATGTCGGCGTGCTCGATGCGGTTCAGTGGGTAGCAGGCGTAATGACGCAGCCTGCTGTAGGCGCGAAGCTCTTCTTGGCACAACTCCTCGGCCAGGTGGTAGCCGCTCGTGGTCATCGGTGGCTTGCTGGCGCTGCAGGCGCGTAGGGCGTGCGGTGCCTCCAACCGGGGTGAGGGAGCACGATGGGATCAGCCTGCGGCGATGCGGTGCTCGGTGAGTTGCTCGAGCACCGACAGGTTGGCCTCCCAGCCGTCGACGGTGAGCTGACGCTCGCCCAGCCAGAGGGGCTCGGGCTGGGGGTGTGACTCCAGCTGCGAGTCCAGGCCGGCCCTGGTGACCAGGACGCAGGCCTGTCGGTGCCGAGACAGGAGCACGCAGAGTCGGCCGGCTTCGATGTGGAAGCTGCTGGTGTCGTGTCGGCCGGAGAGCGGGTGCCAGGCGAGGACCAGCTCGAACTGGCGTCCCTGGAGTCGGTTCGCGGTGTCGACGACGACCGCTCCGGGTCGGAAGCCGCGGGTGGTGAGGATCTGGTCGAGCACTGCACGCACGCGACGCTTCTGGGCGGTGTGGGTGACGCCGACGGCGATCCGGGCCTCGTTCAGTCCGTAGATCCGGTCGTGCTCGTCGCGGCAGCGGCCTTGGGCGGTCAGCGCGCGGCAGACCAGTTCGGCGAGCGCTCGCACGGCATCCGGGTCGTCGGCGGGCATATACGCCTGGGGCAGCTCGAGCAGCCCCCATCCGGAGTCGGCAGCGTGGCCGAGGACGCGGTCGAGCGGGTCCTGGTTGCCGAGCCGGCTGAACTGCAGCCGGCGGGCCCCGGCTGTGGTTCCGGCGCGGAACTGCGTCGAGTAGAAGGCCCTCGACACGAGGTCGGCGGCCTGTGGGGCCAGCCGCCAGCTCACCGGCAGCATCCGCTGGTAGGCGTCGGGGAAGGAGTCGAGCAGCACGTTCGCCGCGCTCGCCAGTGGTGAGCGCTCGATACCGCGGAACAGGGTCTCGTCGCCGGTGGTGAACGGGGAGAGTTGGCCGGGATCACCGACGGCGAGCAGCGACCCGAACAGCTCGGCGACTTCGGCCAGGGCGTCCCCGCCGCGCATCTGGTAGGCCTCGTCGATGATCCCCAACGGCCAGTTCTGCTGGCCGGAGTCGACGAACGCCCACTTCTTCGCCGGGGCGATGATCACCGAGCAGTCCTGCAGGACCGCGATGTCGTTGTTCAGCACGACGTGCGGGTCGGCTTGCAGGTCGTCGGGCGGCTCATAGCCGTCGCGGTGCAGACGGCCGATCCTGTGTGGCGTGTCCGCGAGCTGGAGGCTCAGGTCGCGGACCAGGTCATCGGCCTGCTCGTTGGTCTGGGACACGATGGGGACCTGACGGCCGTCGTGCGCGAGGCCGGTGGCGACCGAGCGCACGAGGGTCGACTTACCTGCGCCAGGGGGGCTGTCGACGAGGCAGACGCGCTCGCGGCCCTCGCGCGCGACCTCCAGGATGTCGGCGGTGACGGCCTCGGACGCTGCGACCGCAGCGGGGTCGACGGGAGATCTGCGGGTCACGGGGTCACCTCGTGGGTGGGGGTGGGTGTGCTGGTCATGCGTCGACCGGCTCGGGCAGGCGGTGGGTCCAGGGCAGCTCGCGAGGCAGGGTCGGGGCCGTGAACTTCTTGGGTTCGAGAGAGACGAACGTCAGTGACTCGCCGAGGCTCGGGAGCCTGTCGGGGGTGGGGCGTCCTCGGCCCATGCCGCGGCGGAGCTTGAGGGTGACGGTGTCGCCGTCGACGGCGATCACTTCGGCGCTCTGCTGGTCGTTCGTCGCGGTGAATAGGCGCGCACCCGGCGCGTTCTCGTAGGGAACCGTGGTGCGCACGGTGACCAGCGGTGTCCAGGACCGACCTTCGCGGATGGTGGAGTCGACCGCGAGGACCTCGCCTTGCACGGCGTCGCTGATGAAAACCAGCTCTGCCAGCGCCAGCGGGTCGTCGAGGACCTGTTGGCGGGCGTAGGTGGCGAGCTCGGACTCGCTGTCCTGCATGATCCGCGCCGCCGTCAACGGGTCGAGCCTTGATCGGAACCGCGCGGGCCCGCTCTCGACCCGCTGGCAGTGACGGCCCCACGCCTCCCGGTCGACTTCGTGGCGGGCCTCGTCCCGAGCCGCCGGCAGCAGGTCGCGCAGGATCTGGAGCGCTTCGAAGGCTGCTGCGTATGCGGGCGCGAGCGCCGCCAGGATGGCTGCGCGCATTGCCTCGCTCGCCTCGAGTGGGTCAGTGCCGGCCGCGGTCCGGGCCGACCACTGATCCCAGGCCGGGTAGAGCGCGTCGTCAAACTCGATGCCGGGGACGGGCCCGGCGGGCGGGGTGTCGAGTTCTGCGGCGGCAGCGGACTCGCGGCCGGTGAGACCGGGGACAGGCGCGATCCACCGCAGAAGGGTCTGCAGGATCTCGGTCTCGCCTCCGAGCTGACCGGTGACCCAGTGAGCGCTCAGGAGCGCGGTCGCGCTGGTGACCAGGCTCGACATCGGAGAGCGTGCTGCCTGGGTCATCGCGGTCAGGTGAGCACCGAACAGCGGCAACGCCGGATCGACGTCCTGCTCCTCGGGGCGCAGGTTGCGGGTCGTGGGCGCGAGCACGTCGGCGAGCCAGGCCGCGGTGGCGGTGTTGGGCGTGACGATCTGAGGGGTGTCGACGGCGAGGGGCTTCATCCGGCTCGTGCGCGGGCCCGCGCGGACGAGCTCGTGGTCCATGTACGGCTCGAGATAGGTGAGTGCGTCGCGGGCGAAGCCACCGAGCGCGGCGAACCGGACGTCGCGGTTGAGGGGGTTCCCCATCGCGACGACCTGCGGGTCCAGCGGGTCTGTGCCGTAGACGAGCCCGATGGGGGCGCCCGGCTCGTTCGCGAGGTGATAGGCGCACACGACCAGCGGCTCGTCAGCGAGGTGGGTGTGGCGCACCGACCGATGCGGGACCGCGTGCCCGGTGTCGGCGGCCTGGAGTCCCCGGAGCAGCTTCATCGTGTTCACGCCGTGATCGCCCTCTGGATCGTGGTGGCTCGCCGCAGGGCCTGAGCCAGGGCAGTCTCGGGGCCGCCATCGGGGGCCCGCCGACCGTCGGCGAGCTCCAGCGCGGTACGCGTGCTGGTGACCGAGCCGCAGGCGTTGACCGCGTTGGTGCCGAGCTGGGCGACCGCCCCGGTCCGCTGCGCTTCGTCGCGGCAGAACCGGAACGTCGGACAGGAGATGCAGCTGTCACCGAACCGCGCCGGAACGGCCTCGAAGACCTGCCGGACCTGGGTTGCGGTCGCATCCCAGGTGGGGTCGGAGGCGTCGGAGGGCAAGAATGGGAGAGTGGTGCCCTCGGGCAGCAGCTCGGCCAGCTGAGCCTCGGTGGGACGCTGGGCCAGCGACCGCTGCAGCCGGCGGACGCGGGTGGTGAGGTCGATGACGTTAGCGACCGGGGTGAGCGAGAAGTTCCTCGGGATCACCAGCAGCGCCTTCATCGACACGGCGGTCGCGGGAAGCCCGAGCTCACGCACGACCTCCATCAGGCTCAGCGCGTACACGGCAGACTGCCGTGCCGCGGCGTCGGCCTTCTGCTCGTCCGCCCGACCGTTGATCTTGGAGAAGCTCTTGATCTCGATGATGTGGCAGGCGCCGTCCGCCACGACGGCCAGCGCGTCCTGCTCCAGGTAGGCGGCTTGGCCGCCGAGGGTGAGCGTGGTGAGGGCGTGACGCAGCAGGGTCGGCGCGGCCGGGTCACCGGTTAGCATCCGCCGCAGCTGCTGCGCCGTGAGCCGGGCGCGGGTGCGGTTGAGCTGGCGCCCGCGCCCGCCGTGGGCGGCCTGCACCTGCTGAGAGGACAGGTCCGCGACGCGAACCCGGTCGATGGACAGGTTGAAGTGCTCGCGCAGGAGCGCGATCAGGTCCGCGCCCTCGTTGGCCATGACACGAGTCTCGAAGGCGTTGCCGCGGCTGAAGGCGTGCTTGGCCTGTTCACCAGGCGGGCAGCTCAACAATGGGGCCACACGGTCCAGGCTGATGCCCGCGGTGTCGAACAGGCTCCGCCGACGGCACCCGGGGACCTCCAACGAGGCGGTGATCGCTCGCGCGCTCAGAGCCGACGGCGTGTTCTGCCCGCGGAACCCCGCGAGAGGAGTCTCGGGGCGCGGCGAGGGGATCCGACGCGGCATCACGCCTCCTTGGTGCGACGGTGGCGGACGACCGCGGTGCGGTGACCGAACAGCTGCTGATGGGCGTCGAGCTGGTCACGGGCTCGCTGTGCGGCCTCGTCGCGCTCTGCCTGGTCAGCCGCTCCGTGGACATCGAGCTCGGCGCGGGCCGCGCGGCAGACCTGTTGCGGGTCCAGTTCGGCGCTGAGGGCGTCGGGGATCGAGCGGGCGAGCTTCCAGAGCAGCCGCGTCAGCGCCGTCCTTCGCGGATCGTCGACGTCGCGTTCCGCGGCGTCCTCGGCGAGGGTGATCACGGCGTGGAGCAGATCGACCCGGCCCGACGCGGGTGCTGCGATGCGCAGGGGCAGAGGGAATGCCGAGCTGGTCAACACTCCCCGGGCGGGTGCGAACCGGTCGTGGGTCAGCCCGGGCACCACGTAGGCGGTGCGGGTGGACGCCGAACTGAACGAGCGCTCCTCGTCTCGCCGCAGGCTCGCCAGACGCCCGGCCGGGATGGAGAGCCCCTCCCGCGCCCGCACGACGTCAGCGATTAACGAGGTGCTGGCGGACCGCCCGAGATACGTCAACGCCCCAAGCACGATCTCCCGCAACGGCTGCTCCACCGCTGCTGCGGACTGCTCCTTCTCACGGCCGGACACCGAGTGGTCGCGTGGGCGGCCCTTGATCGAGCCTGAGGCCAGGGTGTCGAAGAGCCGGTCCCGGCGCCCCTCCTCCTCGCGAAGCTCGGCGTGCTGGCGAGCCGCCTGCTCCACGTCTCCAGCAGCCAGCGCGCGCTGGACCTGTTCGCCCAGCTCGCTGATCCGTTTCAGGGTCGCCGACAGCTCGCCGTTCTCCATGTCCACGAAGATACCACGAAAGTTCCATGTTTCTTCCATGAACGATGACCAGTCGTCCCCCACGGGCTCGGGCTCCGTCACGATGACCTGCACATACGCCCACATCGGGGCTGCCAGAGCGGCCGTTAGTACGGCCAGAGAGAATCCTCAGAACTGTGGAGGATCAGGAGCGGCTGAGCCGTTCAGCGTATGAGTCATGCGACTGCCAGGCGTAGCGCTCGTCAGGTGTCGGTCGGTCTAAGACCGTGTTTGAGAAGGGTCGGCGTGTCTGCGCCGCGCGGGCCGCGCTCTGGTCCATCGTGGACGGGTGGCTCGGCGTCAGCGGCGGTATCCCTCGGACACCAGCGATGAGCAGTGGGCGTTGATCGAACCGCTGTTGCCCGAGGCCGGGGCGGGTGGGCGTCCGGAGAAGCACCCGCGCCGGGACGTGGTCGACGCGATCCTCTACGTCGTGCGGGCGGGGTGCGCTTGGCGGGCTCTACCAGCGGACTTCCCGCCCTGGCAGACCGTCTACTGGTATTTCAACCGGCGGGAACAGCAGAAGGTCACCGAGAAGATCCTCCCGGTCGTGCGCCGTCAGCTACGTGCCGACGAGGGGCGGGACCCGGAACCGAGCGCGGGGATCATCGACTCGCAGTCGGTGAAGGGTGCCGACACCGTCGGGCAGGACTCGCGCGGCTTCGACGCAGGGAAGAAGATCAACGGCCGGAAGCGGTTCATCGTGACCGACACCCTGGGCCTGCTGTTGACCACTGTGGTGTGCTCGGCGTCGGTGCAGGACCGCGACGGGGCGAAGTCGATCCTGCTCGACCTGTACCTGCGCACCAGGGTGCGGTTCGTCTACGCCGACGCCGGGTTCGCCGGACGCCTGCTGGAGTGGGCGAACACGATCCTGCGCACCAGCGTCGAGGTCGTGCGCAAACCGCCTGAGCAGCGCGGGTTCGCCGTCCTCCCGCGCCGCTGGGTGGTCGAGCGGACACTGGCCTGGCTGACCGCACACCGCCGTCTGGCCCGCGACTACGAACGCCACCCCGCCGTCTCCGAGGCCATGATCCGCTGGGCCGCGATCAACACCATCACCCGCCGCATCGCCCGCGGCAAGCCGGCCGCCCGCCAACAGAAGTACGTCTTCACACCCGCGACTTGATCTTCTCAAACACGCTCTAAGGCGGACTCGAGTAGCCGGACCAAGGCGCCGTGTTCGTCTGCACGAGATCGAGGTCGTGCCCGGTCTTATAGGTCCCCGTTGCGGTGGTGGCGCCGTCTAACCGGACCGCCTCGTCCAGCTCCCGCCGCAGCGAAGGCACTGCTGCTGCAGCATCGGTCACGTCCGCGGAGCTGGTGTACGGGTTCGTCGCTGATCAGCGGCGTGGCGTCGTGACGTGAGACGGCCACCGCGTGATCTTTCACGAGTACCGACCAAGGAACTCACGAAAGGATCACCACGATGGCCGCACCGCACAGTGTGGACCCTGCCCAGCTCGTGACCGAGCTGGCCTCGGCGAGCGTGTCCGCGGACGTGCTCCGCGAGATGATCACCTCGCTGGCCAACGCCATGATGTCGGCCCAGGCCGACCAGGCCTGCGGCGCCGACTACGGCCAGCGCAGCGACGCACGCACCAACCAGCGCAACGGCTACCGAGCTCGGGAGTGGGACACCCGCGCCGGCACCGTCGAGCTCGCCATCCCCAAGCTGCGGTCGGGGTCGTACTTCCCGGACTGGCTGTTGACCCACCGCCGCCGCGCTGAGCAGGCACTGGTCACCGTCGTGGCCACCGCCTACCTGCTCGGCGTGTCCACCCGGCGGGTCGAGAAGCTCGCCGAGCAGCTCGGGGTGAAGAGTCTGTCGCGGTCGCAGGTCTCGGAGATGGCCGGCCACCTCGACGCCCAGGTCGCCGCGTTCCGCGAGCGTCCACTCGATGCCGGCCCGTACACGTTCGTGTGGGTCGACGCGCTCACGATCAAGGTCCGGGAGGACGGGCGGGTGGTCAACGTGCACGCCCTGCTGGCCACCGGCGTGAACGCCGATGGCCACCGCGAGATCCTCGGCCTGGACGTCGCCAGCGCCGAGGACGGGGCCGGCTGGTTGGCGTTCCTGCGCGGCCTGGTCGCCCGCGGACTCTCGGGCGTGCAGCTGGTGATCAGCGACGCGCACCCCGGCCTGGTCTCGGCGATCGGGGCGGCGTTGCCCGGCGCCGGGTGGCAGCGGTGTCGCACCCACTACCTGCGCAACCTGCTCACCCGCGTCCCCAAGAGCGCGCAACCGCACGTGGCGACCCAGGTACGCACCATCTTCGACCAGGCCGACACCGACGCCGTGCGCGCCCAGTACGACCGCGTCGTCGACGCGCTGAGCGCCAAGTTCCCTGATGCCGCCGCGCATCTCGACGACGCCCGCGAGGAACTGCTCGCCTTCACCGGCTACCCGCACGAGATCTGGCGGCAGATCTGGTCGAACAACCCCCAGGAACGGCTGAACAAGGAGATCCGCCGCCGCACCGACGTGGTCGGAATCTTCCCCGACCGCGACGCCCTGATCCGCCTCGTCGGGGCCGTGCTCGCCGAGCAGAGCGACGAGTGGACCGAGGGCCGCCGCTACATGGGCCTGGAGGTCCTGGCGAAGTCGCGGATCAGGATCGTCACCGTCGAGTCCGGCACCGGCCAGCCGGCCGTGACAGCCGAGCCCCTGACCGCCTAAACTCCCCACCAAGATCACGCGGAGTCGATCTTATACACCTCCTCCGCGGACGTGGCCGCAGCATCTCGGGCTGGTCGAGTGTGGAGCGAAACTCCACGGCGGCCAGCAACGCGGGGCAGTGATGAACACGCGCAGCGTGGATCACCTCAAGCCTCGTCAGCCTTGAGCGCGTGCCGGCCGGATTGTCGGTGGGCCGGTGTTGGATGGCGGGGTGAACGAGTTGACCGCGGTCCACCGCGCTCTCGGCGTGACCCACGGCCCACTGACCGATGCGCTGATCGACGAACTGGTCGAGCAGCAGGTGCCCGAGCGAGCAGCTGGACTTCAAACGACGGTTCCCCGAGGGAAAGCTGGGAGACAGTGACTTCCCGAAAGACGTCGCCGCGATGGCCAACGCCGGCGGCGGGGCCATCGTCTACGGCATCGCCGAGGAGCAGAAGCGGGCCAGCGGGCGCGCTGATGACGTCGCGCTCGATGAGGGTTTCGAGCGCACTCTGCGCCAGGTTGCCGCGAGCAAGCTGGCTCCGGGCCTGCTCAGTCTGCGTACGACCGAGCTCGGGGCCCCCGGCCGTCGCTGCGTCGTGGTCGAGGTTCCCGCTTCGGCTGATGCTCCACACCTGATCTTCAGCAACGACCGGTTCCGGGCGCCGGTGCGCGTGGACGCCGACACCCACTGGATGTCCGAACGCGAGATCGAAGCCGCCTACCGTGCCCGGTTCACCCGTCGCACGGACCGGGCCGCAGCTCTAGCAGAGCTCTTCGAACGAGCGCAGAAGCCTTGCGACACCAGTCTGCGAGCCTGGTTCGTAGCTGCCGCTGTTCCGCGAGTTGAGGCTGTAGCGGTCGGCTGCCTCGCGAGCGGGCCCAGCAGTGCCTCGAGGCTGCCACGAAGCCTGCGTTGCGGCTCGCCCGGCGAGACGCCGGAGTACATCCGCTTGAGTACGGTGTCGACGCTCTCCAGCTACGGCCGGGCCTGCGGTCGTGGATCGCGCCCCGCCGTTCCCTAGGCCACGAGCCTCAGCCGACGGATGCAACCGCCATGATCGGGGACACCGGGACGGTGACCCTCGCAGGAGCGGTCGGCGCGTTCCCCCGTTCGCCCGGCGACTACCGTCCCGGCAACGAGGTCCTGCTCAGCGCAGTCGAGTGTGCGCTCGCCGACTTCTTGGGGCTCTTGCGCGCGACGGCCGCGCAGCTGCACATCGACGACTATGACGTGCAGTTCGGTGTGGTGTGGGACGGGGCGACCGATCCGCTGCAGTTCGTGATGCCGAGCCAGGTAGGCCCGTTCGTCGGCGAACCGAGGGAAGAGAAGGTGCACTTCGTCCCCGTAGTGGCAACGCTGGCCATGTACGTGGACGACGACGCCTTCCACCGCGACGCCTACGAACTCGCGCGCGACTGTGCCAACCAGGCCGCTGTCCGCGACCCGATCGCGTTCACCGCGCCTAACGTGTAGGAACGGCCGACGAGGTTCGGTTCAAGGGCAATATGAATCGGCGCGACAGCAGCAGAGCGCCACGCTATCGACTTCGCTGCGCGACTCCTCGGTCCAGGTTCAGTCGGCTCGCTCACGCCGCCGCCGACCGCCGCCTCGGGTGCTGGGTCTCGTGCCACTAAGGCCGCCGCGCGGTCTCTATGAGCTGACAGCAGGGACTGCGCGGCTATGCAAAGCGCGAGCCGATAATGGGCGATTATGTCAGTTGAGACGCGCCCCTACCTTCACGTTTCGGCCAGTCGGCGCCCTAGGATGTACGAGTCAACTCGCCCGACGGCGAAACCTGATAGATCGCGCGGTCTCCACCAGCCGAACAGTAGATGCTCGGAGGGAGCTCGTTTACAACAGTGCTTTGCCAAGTTCGCCGGGTAGGGCAACCTGCCGTCCATAACAGCTCGCCTGTCGTGCCGTTGAACGCTCTCAGGGCCTCTGGATCGTTGCGTGGGACAAGTAGCTTATCCTCGAACAGCTTCGGGTATTGAGCAGCGTTATCGAGTTCCATTGACCAGGGAGCGGCCGGATTCGCGAGCGGTACTCCTGTCACGCCGCCGCCGACTCTTGCTACCAAGAACGACGTTTCGAGGCTTGGCCCGGCGAATGCGAACAGCGTTGCGCCTGAGTAATGGGCGTCGCTATTAATCGTCAGCGGCACGCTGGCTACCTTATTCCAACCCTGGTATAGGTCGAGAGTTGTACATGCTTGCGACTTTGTTGACTTGATCAGCGCCGCGCTCCACCACGTGTCGCCAACTTTGAGACTGGATGCCTGAGAGCACAGCTGATCTGAGTCGATCTCATCTTCAATAGGAAATGGTGTGGTTGCACGTTCAACAGCAAGCTCGGCCTCGATCTGGGCCAGCTGCGCCGGGGCTATATTGATGGTGAGTAGGAGCAGGGCTGTGCCAAGCACGGCACCACCAAGCGCTCGAAGTCCTCGACTCTCCCCCCAGGGGGGAATGGCGAGAAACAGACAGCAGAGAATTAGCACCGATGCGGAACCGAGGGCGAAATAGTAGCCGAATGCGCTGCTGAAGAGTTCTAACGCAGTGCTTGGTGTGCCATCGGCTGAGCTTGTTCCCGCGGCAGCGATCTGCTGGACCAGGTAGCCAAAAGCAGAGGCGGGAAGCACCGTTGCGATGGCAATTCCGCCAAAGGTGAGTACGCGCTTGTCTCGTCGGCGTGCTGCCGCCTTCTGGGTGGTATTGCTGCGAGATGGCTCGCTCTTATTGCTGCTTGGACCTTTGCGCGCGGCGGATTCCGGTGGGCGCTCGGGCTCATCACGGCTTGCAGGTGCCGATAAGGCCTGTGTTCGACGAGTGGCAGCAGGAGGTTTGAATTCTGGCGGGGTTGGACGATCTGTTGTCTCTCGTGCGGGCGCCCGAGCCGGAGTGGGAGGTAGAGTCCTAGGAGTGTCCTGCGTTCGACTCTGGGGCCCCTGCTTGTCAAGCGGGGTGTCTGACCGAACGGCCTTCGCCCGTGGGGGTTCAATTCTCGGCGCGTTGCCGGAGGGTTGCGTTAGTGCGCTTTTTGATTGCCGGTTAGGCGACCTAGGGCCCTTGTCTTGTTTGTCGCTTCCCTTGACCTTGGGGGAAACAGCGAAGTGCATCCGGCCCGCGAAGATCTTGTTGGAGAACTGGGGGGTCTGTTGCGGATTTGCAGATTTGACCTCACCTGAGATGTATTCGAATAGTTCGTTAATGCCGATTAGTCCATCGCCGTCCAGATCGGCGGCACCCGTTTCGATCCCCCGAATTAGAGCGTCTGTGAAGTATGACGTGCTGCGATTGAGGCCAGCAATCTTACCTGCTTCACTCTCCCATGATCTTGTCAGGCTATCGGTGGATGTAATCACTGCGCGTCCTTTCGCGGAAAGTCCGATTAGTGAACCGGCCTTCTCGCTAGCGCCCTTCGAGCCGTCTAGAGCGGCTCCACTGTGGCAGCAGTCGAGGAACACGTAGATTTGGCCTGCGCGACAGGAGTCAAGCTGATCCTGCAGATAGCGGTGAGAGACTGCGGTTGACGCCAGTCGTCGTTCGAGCGTGTTTGAGGCGACATAATGTAGGCGGCCCGCAAGGTCCCGCTTTCCGTGACACGATATGTGCAGCAATAGCACGTCGGTGCTGTTGCCGGCACTAAAGAACTCTTCGATCGCAATGAGCTGTTCGTGCGAGGGCTTGTTGAGTACTTCGTCTACAGTAAAATCGGCTATCTCGGGATTGGTCAGGATGGACTTGAGTCGCCCAGCATCATTTACGGGTGACTTAAGAGGTAGTTCCTCAAGATAATTGGTGGTGGCGATGAGGAGAGCCCGCCGAGCGGGTTCAGCCACCCTTAGCGCTCTTTCCATGCTTCTTTGCGAAGAGCTTGATTATCTCCGCCTGCTCCGAACGCGACGTATTCGTCAGCTCGATTTCATCATCCTTGATTCGGATGATGATCTTCTTAGTCGGGCGATTCTTGAGCCATGTATTGATTGTTGTTAGCAGTGGATGAAGAATGGGAAGTGCGACTGTGGTTGTCAGGATGCCTATCGTAACGATGGTTCCGGACTTTGCGCCGGGCTGCGATGACGACACTTCCGGGCGCGAGACACTTTCAACGTCGAGCAGCATCATCTCGGAGCGGAGGCTCATGGTTAGCTGGTCGGCCTCAGCGTCGTCGACGTCGTCGTCAAAATCGATGATGACACGGACGTCGGCGTGGTCTGACAAAGCGGCCTCCGGAAACGGGATGTCAGGGGCGGAACCCTCAGGCTTGGAACTCTAGCGCGGGTATCAGCTCGGAAGCCCGAGACGGTAGTACCACGCTCGGGAAAGACGGGGAGAGTGCTGGGTCCATCCGTCCTCGCTTGCTAGCACGGCACAGGCCGGGGTCATCCGGGGCTTGCATACCGGCGCTCCCGTTCACCGTCCAGCTGCAGATCGCTGACGCGCGGGCGAAGCTCGACGCCGCGAAGGGCGTCACCGGGGACACCCCGGCCGGTGGCGCCGCCACCGACCCCGGCGACGGCGCCGCGCCCGTCGCCGACCCCATCCCGGTCCCGCCCGTCGAGCAGCCCGTCGGCGGCGACGCCATGCAGGTGGACGACGACGGCATCCCGTCGCAGCCGGACCCGTTCCACCGTCGCCCTGGCCTTCACGGCCGACGAGAGGCCCGCCCCGGTGCCATCATCGACGCCGACGGCTCCGGGGGCGGTCTGACCCTGCGGGCCGCCCCGCACGCCGGGGCTGCCCAGCCTGGCCCGAGGAGGACCTCGTGTCGCGCTGCACCTGCCGCCACCACCGCCCCCGTTACCTTCTTGATCAAGCCCGGTGAGGGCTTGCAGGCCACCGGCCACGGCATGACTCGTCGCCCCTGTCGTTGATGATCTGGGGGGTGTTGTCACCGTGGTCGGCGGGCGCCAACGACCGCTGATAGAGACCTGACCCGCTCGCGTGGTCTGCTCGTAACGTGGCTGCCGGCGCGGGTGCCCCGGGTCGGCCTGCGGCGACGAGCGAGGAGACCTTCTTGTCGGAACCCGACAACACCAGCTTCGAGGTGTTCTGCGGCCTGGACGTGGGCAAGTCCGTCCACCACGCCTGCGCTCTGGACCAGGCCGGGAACCGGCTGCACGACAAGCCGTTGCCCAATGACGAGACCGCGCTGGCCGAGGTCTTCACCTGCCTCACCGCGCACGGCCGCGTGCTCGTGGTGGTCGACCAGCCCGCCTCGATCGGTGCGCTGGCCGTCGCGGTGGCCCGCTCGCTGGGCATCGAGGTGGCCTACCTGCCCGGGCTGGCCGTGCGCCGCATCGCCGACCTACACCCCGGCCAGGGCAAGACCGACGCCCGCGACGCCCACGTCATCGCCGACGCCGCCCGCACCATGCCCCACACCCTGCGCCGGGTCGGCACCGACGACGAGACCCTCGCCGAGCTCACCGTCCTGGCCGGCTACGACGACGACCTCGCCGCCCAGTCCACACGCCTGACCAACCGGCTGCGCGACGCACTGCTGCACGTCCACCCCGCCCTGGAACGCCTGCTCGGACCTCGCATGGACCGCGGCGGGGTGCTCGATCTGCTCGCCGTCGCACCGACCCCGCAGGCCCTGCGCGACCTCGGCGAGGCCGGGATCGCCGCGGCCATGCATCCACGTTCCCCGCGGCTGGCCAAGACACTGCCCGCCAAGATCCTCACCGCCCTAGCCGGTCAAACCGTCGTCGTCCCTGGCACCGCCGCGTTTGGGCGGGTGATCGCCGGGGTCGCCGCCCAGTTGCGTGAGGTCCGCGTTGAGCGCGACACGCTCGCCGCCGAGCTCGAGGAACTGTGAACCGCCCCGGCGTGTCCGGAGACTTGATCTTCTGAGGAGATGGAGTCATGACACGTCGTTCCCAGCCGCCCTATCCGCCGGAGTTGCGTGAGCGTGCGGTGCGCATGGTCGCCGAGGTCGCCGACGACTACGACTCGCCGTGGGCGGCGATGAACGCTGTCGCGGAGAAGCTCGGGGTCGGGACCGGAGAGACGGTGCGCAAGTGGGTCCGCCAGGCCGAGGTCGACGGCGGTGTCCGGCCCGGGACGACGACCGAGGAGTCCGAGGAGCTGCGCCGGCTCAGACGGGAGAACGCCGAGCTCAAGCGCGCAAACGAGATCCTGAAAGCGGCGTCCTTGGACTCAACCGGTCAGCGCAACACCCCACAGGTAGTTGATCATGATAGGGGTGGGCGATGGCACGCTTGGGCAGGCCGGGGATGTCCGATGAGGACCGCACTGATCTGTGGGTCCGTTGGGGGCGCGGGGAGTCGATCAGTGACATCGCTCGGGCGATCGAGCGGCCCCCGGGTTCAGTGTTCACGGTGCTCAAGTCGAGCGGGGGCTATGTTCCGCCGCCACGCCGGCGCCGACCGGGGACGCTGACTGCCGCCGAGCGCGAGGAGATCTCGCGCGGGCTGGGCCAGAACAAGTCGATGCGCGCGATCGCGGCCGAGATCGGCCGACCCGCCTCGACGGTGAGCCGCGAGATCGCCCGCAACAAGGGCCGGCGCAAGTACCGGGCGGTCGACGCCGAGGATCGTGCCTGGCGCCGGGCACGGCGCCCGAAGGTGTGCCTGCTCGCGCGGCGTCCGCTGCTGCGCGGGTTCGTCGCTGACAGACTCGGCGAGGACTGGTCGCCCGAGCAGATCGCCGGGCACCTGGCCAAGCACTTCGAGCCGGGCTCAGGGATGCGGGTGTCGCACGAGACGATCTACAAGTCGCTGTTCGTGCAGACCCGCGGCGTACTGGCCAAGACCCTGCAGAAGCACTTGCGGTCGGGGCGGCCGATCCGGCGCAACGTGCACAACACCACCACCGGGCAGTGGCGCTCGCAGATCACCGACGCGGTCTCGATCCGCGAGCGCCCCGCCGAGGTCGCCGATCGGGCGGTGCCCGGGCACTGGGAGGGCGACCTGCTGCTCGGGCGCGGCACGACCCAGATCGCCACCGTGGTCGAGCGCACCACCCGGTTCACCGTGCTCGTCGCCCTGCAGGGACGCGACATGGACACCGTCACCTGGGCGCTGTCGCAGCAGATGTGCCGGCTGCCCGAGCAGCTGCGCCGCACGCTGACCTGGGACCGCGGGATGGAACTGGCCCGACACAAGATCGTCACTGAGCGGACCGGGCTGGAGGTCTACTTCGCCGACCCGGCCAGCCCCTGGCAGCGCGGCACGAACGAGAACACCAACCGGCTGCTCCGGCAGTACTTCCCGAAGGGCACCAGCCTCGGCGACGTCACCCAGGCCCAGCTCGACGAGATTGCCCACCGACTCAACACGCGCCCCCGTAAGACCCTCGACTTCGACACCCCGGCTGATAGATTCGAAGCACTGTTGCGCTGACGGGTTGAGTCCAAGTCGGCTTTCTTCGCGGCCGAGATCGACCGGCCACACAAGCGCTGGTGAGGTTCATCGACCAGCACGCCGCCCGCAGCACGGCGGGACGGCGGTGGGGTGTCGCGTCGATCTGTGCCCAGCTCGCCGAGCTGGGCGCGGCGATCGCCCCGTCGACCTACTACGCCGCCCGCACCGCGGTCCCGTCCCGGACCGCGCTGCGTGATCACGAGCTGAGCGAGCAGATCGTGCGGGTCCACGCCGAGAACTACGGCGTCTACGGAGCGCGCAAGGTCTGGGCCCAACTCAACCGTGAGGGCATCACCGTCGCCCGCTGCACTGTCGAGCGGCTGATGCGCGATCACGGGCTGGTCGGCGCCCGGCGCGGCCGCCGGGTTCGCACCACGATCGGTGGCCAGGGACCCCGGGCTGCGGATCTGGTCGGGCGCCGATTCGCCCGACCGGCGCCCGACCGACTGTGGGTCGCTGACTTCACCTACGTCCCGACCTGGTCGGGCATGGTCTACGTCGCGTTCGTGATCGACGCTTACTCGCGGCGGATCCTGGGCTGGCGCGCGGCCACCACGATGCGCACTGAACTGGTCCTCGACGCTCTGGAACAGGCGGTCTGGACGCGGGCTCGCCAGGGCCGAGAGGATCTGTCCGGGCTGGTCGCCCACTCCGATGCCGGGTCGCAATATCGGTCCATCGCCTACACCGAACGCCTCGCCACCGCCGGGGCGGCACCGTCGGTCGGCTCGGTCGGAGATGCCTACGACAACGCGTTGGCTGAGTCGACGATCGGGCTATTCAAGACCGAGCTGATCAAACCGAGAGGCCCGTGGCGGACCGTCGAACAGGTCGAGATCGCCACCCTCGAATACGTCGACTGGTTCAACCATCGCCGACTGCACTCCGCGGCCGCGGACCTGCCACCGGCCGAGCTGGAAGCCGCGCACTACCGTCAACGAGCACCCAACCGGAGCCGAACGGCTCAAGCCGATAGCTCTCCGGACACGCCGGGGCGGTTCACCACGCCTTCGGCTCGCTCGCGGGCCAGAACCCCATGCTCCACATCCGCCGCGTCGATGGCGGCTCGCTCTGGGAGCACTACATGCGCTCGTTCGAGCGCGTGTGGGAAACCGCCGACCCCGAACCCGCCGGAAGGTAGGCCCATGGCCCGCATCGACTACTTCGACGACCCGGCCGCGCCAGCCATCAACAGCGTCGTCCCCTCAGTGACCGTCGCCGTGCGCAACAGCGCCGGGCAGATACTGCTGATCCACAAGATCGACAACGACTTCTGGGCGCTACCTGGTGGCGGGCACGACCCAGGAGAGAGCATCACCGACACCGCGGTGCGCGAGGTGCGCGAGGAGACCGGCATCGACGTCCGACTCACCGGGCTCGTCGGCACCTACACAGACCCCCGCCACGTCATGAAGTACGACGACGGCGAAGTGCGCCAACAATTCTCACTCTGCTTCCACGCCGTCCCCGTCAACGAGTCCGAGAAGCCCCGCGAGGACGGCACTGAGACCAAGGCTGCCAAGTGGGTCGACCCCGCGGACGTGCCCGGCCTGAGCATCCATCAGTCCATGCGGATGCGGATCGACCACGCGCTCGACGAGGCCCGCACCGAGCCGTATCTAGGCTGACCCGCCCGCGAGCCGAGCCTCGGCCCGCTGCACCGACTCGCGGAGCACCGGCTCCGCCTCGAGCCACGCCTGATGGACCGGATCATCCTCCGGATACCGGTGCAGGATCTCCGCGATCCGCTCGTCGTAAGTCAGCGGCTCTCCGGCGGGCCCGGTCGTCAGGTCCGCCAGTGCGAGCGCATCGAGCAGAGGCCCGTCCGGGAACGGGAACTCCGCCAGCTCGTCCGCCAAGTTACGCCGCGTCGCCTCGAACCTGGCGCCTGAGTGGTGGGCTACAAGGTTCACCACAATCTCGGGCCAACCCTCGTCACGCAGGTAGCGCGCGCCGTCCAGCGGGTGAAAGCGCGTATGACCGATCTCAGGGGAGTAGCCGATGTCGTGAAGCCACGACGCGCTGACCAGTACGTCTCGCTCGGGAGCCGCGACCGCTGAGCCCAGTCCAGCCGCGCGGCGAGCGACCGCCTGCACGTGGGCCCATCTCCGCCCTAATGGGGCTACGAACGTCTCGGAGATCCGCTGGGCGTCTGACACGACCCGACTCGATGCGCCCACCTCGGCGACGCTACAGAGTCCGCTAGCGCGGCGCCGAACCTCCCTGCTCTCATGACGTCGGCGCAAGCTTCGTTGTTGGGGATCTTGGGAGCACGGAAGGACTGCTCTTCTTGCCATCGGGTCCGAACTTGTAGGTGGCTACATTCACCGCGGAAGTCGCTACGGCTCCACGGTCCCGGATGCCGGGCGGGTCTCGCTTCCACCGCAGTTCTGCCTGGGATCGTCACGGGATCCGTGCATCTTGATCATGAAATCGTCGACGCGCAGCTTCTTCCTACGACCGCACACTCGACACAGGCCGGTACCTGCGGAGAGCTGCTTGGGCGTCTGGCGGCCCTTCTTGCCCGCCCACCCGGGCGCAGCCGAGCTCGGAGACTTCGCCTTCTCCTCGACCGGACGGAACGCCGCGCGAGGTCGACCCTGCTTGCGTCCGGCGCTCACGTCGCTCCGATCGGTCCTCGCTGATGCGGCCAGTGGCATCCGATCACGACTCGTCCTTCGCCCACCAGAGGAACTCCGAGGCGTGGGCGACGTCGACGAAGCCGGGTCCACACAGCTTCAACAGCAGGTCGTTGCTCCAGAACACCAGCCGCCCGGTGGTCATCGAGGTGCGTTCGGGCGCCGGGAGTTCGAGTCCAAAGACCGTGGCGGCGACCTCCCGCTTGCCCCCGGCCGCGCTGGTGTAGGTCAGGATCGGCAGGAACCGGTCCGGGTGGATGACACACAGGACGCGGGTCAGCAGGCTCTCCCGAAACCCGGTCATACCCTTCGGGTTGCGCGGGTTGATCAGGGTCTCGAGGCGATCCTCGACCGCCTCGTCGGCGCCGCGGAGCAGGTAGTCGATGACACCGCGGAGCTGCTGGGCTGCGGCCTGGTCGCCGAGACTGTTCCAGTAGCGGTTGAACACCGACATGTTGCCCGGGTGCGCGCCGATGGAGTTGTTCGCGAACTCCTTGAGATCGGCTGGGTCGGCCGCGGGCAGGCCGTCTGTGGAGAAGATCTGCCGGTAGCGGGCGAAGTAGGGGCCGACACGGGAATCAGTCGCCGGCTGCCGCGCCAGAAACTGCTGCTTCAGGTTGGCGACGCGTGTACGGGTGGCGTCGGTGAGGTCGTCCTCGGTCGGGAAGTAGGCCTTGGCCTCGTCGAGAGTGAGAGTGAGGGTGCGGGTGCGGCGGGCTGTGCGGGCCGGGGGAGCAGCGGGGACCGCGATGATAGGGCGGTGCAGCCAGAGGTGCGCGCAGCTGGTGCAGCGCAGCCGGGTCTGGTCGTCCTCGGTGGTCTCGGCGTACTCGACGGTCGAGAGCTCGCATGAGGGGCAGCTCAAAGCCATGAGGGTGTTCTCCCGGAGGTGCTGATCGAGGCGGGACGCAGCTCAGTCGCCCTCTCCGGGCGGGCCATTACGCTCGTCGTAGCCGAGGCCGCCGATCCCCTCTCCGCTGCCCGCCGCGGCCGGGCCGTGCTGGTCCATCCAGTGGATGAAACGCAGAGTAGAGCCATGGAAGTGGGCCCGTATGCGGTCGTGGATGGCCTTCTGGTCGTGGCCGGGTGCGAAGTCGCGCTTGGTCTCGGTGCCACATCCGCACGCACAGGCGCGCAGCCGATACTGCTCCTCCTCGGGCAGATCGATGTAGCCGACGGGGTTGCGGGACTCGTTGTCCAGCGGGTCGTGGTGCCCGACATAGGCGTCGCGGAACGGGTGGCCCGCCTCGAGGACCCGGCCGACGATGCTGCGACGGCCCTCGGCGTCCGGGGCGGTGATCGACTCGATCTCGACCGCGGCCAGAACGGCTCGGTCCGGCGGGGTGTTCGCGGTGATCAGGGCGAAGGTCTCGTTGTCCGCGCGCGGGCCGAGCTTCCACGCCCCGCGCCCGGCCTCGAAGGCCTCGGCCTCGGTCATGCGGGGGAACCACCCCGTCCAGTCCCGCCCCAACGAGTCGGGCACCTCCAAGGTCTTGTAGTGGCCGATACGCAGCACCAGGGTCATGACGCTTCCTCCCGTGAGTTCGTCGCAGGCGTTAGCGACAAGTTGAAGTTAGACTATGTCACCCCGGTATGGCAAGTAAGACTTCGAGAATGCTGGGTGGCTGCGGGCAGTATGTGTGTCTGCATCTTGAAAGGGCTAGGAGGAGTTGAACGAGGAGGAGGAGGAGGCGCGAGGATGAGTTCGAGTCCTGGAGCCGGTGATCGATGAGGGCGAAGTCGGCTCGTCTAGGCGTCTCGCGGGGCCAGGTGTCACTTCCCGCGCCCACGAAGCGAGGCGAGATCGAGCGGGGTTCTGCTCTCCACCACCCCCGCCGCGACCTGGTCGGCGGATCCCACCCACGCTGCATAGTGCCTCAGCGTCGTTGTGCCGTCGCCGTGACCGAGCCGGCCCGACACGGTCCGCAGGTCGACACCAGCCGTCAGCAACTCAGTGGCTGAGTAGTGGCGCAACTCCTTCAGCGTCGTCTCGATGCCCAACTTCGCGACGAGGCGGCCGTATCTACGTGTAAGGGAGGCCGGGTCGCGTGGGCGACTCATGTCCGGCGAAGCCGAGAACACCCAGGTCCGATCCGTCAACTCAGCGCCGAGCAGAGCTAGGCGGGCAGCACAGTCGTCGCGGTGAGCTCGAAGTAGATCGACCGTTGGAGCGTCGATCGACACCCGGCGCATCTGGTGGCTCTTGGTGTCCTTAAGCACCATCCCGTCCGAAGTCCGGACGTAGTTCTCGTCCAGCCGGACGATGCCTGAGTCGAGGTCCAGGTCTTCCCACTGCAGCGCCACCACTTCGCCGCGGCGGGCGCCCAGCATCGCCGAGAGCCAGAGATACAGACTCCACTCCGGTGACAGCTCCCAGGCCGTCTCCACGATCCGAGCCATTTGCGAGCTCGTCGGGGGCTTCGGCTGAGGACGAGGCTTGGCCGGCGGGCGAACCGAGGGCATCGGATTGAAGCTGATCCAGCCCCATCGCACCGCGGCCGAACAGGCGCCGGACAGGATCGCGTGGATCGAGCGAACGCTCGACGCCGCGTAGGGCTTGCAGAGGTGAGGCTTGCACCCATTAGCGGCGCAGTCGTGCGCGCCCTCGACGACGTGCTTCTCGATGAACGGCTTCCCATTGCAGAGGCCGCGGCACTTCCGCAGGCGCGCATAGAAGGGCTCCAGCCGCTCGGCGGCCTCGCGAACGAAGAGGACCAGCGGGACGTCGCCGAGCTTCGGGCGGATGTAGATCCGGATCTGTGCCTCGTACGTCATGCGCGTAGTCGGGTCGATCTCGTGCTGAGCCATCCAACGGTCCAGGAGCGCGCCCACGGTCGCGCGGGTACGGGCGATCTTAAGGTCGTCAGCGTCAGCCAGCAGTCGCGTACGGAGCTTCTCAGCTGCCTTCTGCGCCGCCCGCTCGGAACGGGCGTTGCCCGGCTGCTCGATCGCAACGCTGTCGGTGAGGATGATCCGCTCGCCCGTGCTCGGGTCCTCGCCAGCTGACACGCGCACCTGGAACCTGTCGCGCATGCGGCGGATGCTGCCCCGTTGCCGCGGCGTCGGCGGCTCCTCCACGGCGGTCACAAGTCGGAAGCTAGCAACGTTGGTGGATCGCGCCGTGGATCGTGATCGACTTCAGTCGTCCCGGAATAAGTCCGGCCCCGACCAAACTAGCTGGTCAGGGCCCGATCTCGCGTGGTGCGCCCGAAGGGATTCGAACCCCTAACCTTCTGATCCGTAGTCAGATGCTCTATCCGTTGAGCTACGGGCGCGTTGCTGTCTCCAGCGTAGCAATCTTCAGTTGTCGGCCGGCGACCGGTGTACCCACCGCCGTGCCGGTGCGGAGGCTCCGGGATTTGAACCCGGGATGGGGGGTTACCCCAAACCGCATTAGCAGTGCGGCGCCATAGACCAGACTAGGCGAAGCCTCCCCGGTGCCTGACGGCCACCAGCGAGCGCAACACTACACGGGTGTTCCGGCCGTCCGGAACCGGGGTCCCCCTGGCCGGAGGACCCCGATCCGGCGCAGGTCAGGCCCCTGCGAGGGCCACGAACGGGGTCAGCGCGTCGGGATTCTGGAGGGCGCCGGCCGACACCGCCTTCTCCGGCGCTGTGCCCGAGAGGATCTTCTTCACCGGCACCTCGCACTTCTTGCCGTTCAGGGTGCGCGGCACCGCGGCGACGACGACGAACCGGTCCGGCACGTGCCGCGGCGAGAGCTCCTTGCGCAGCAGCGAGCGCAGGGTCGGCTCGACGTCGTCGAGCGCGACACCCTCGTCGAGGACGAGGAAGCAGAGCAGTGCCCCCTCCTCGCGCTCGCCGAGCGCGGTCGTGTCGATCACCAGGGAGTCCGCGACCCCGTCGACGTTCTCGACGACGGCGTAGAAGTCGGCGGTGCCCATCCGGACCCCACCGCGGTTGAGCGTGGAGTCCGAGCGGCCGTAGATGACGTAGGAGCCGCGCGGGGTGCGGCGGACCCAGTCGCCGTGCCGCCAGTTGCCGGGGAAGTCTTCGTAGTAGGACTCGCGCAGGCGGGTGCCGTCCGGGTCGTTCCAGAACATGACCGGCATCGACGGGGTCGGCGTGGTGATGATCAGCTCGCCGACGTCGTCGAGCAGGTCGGTGCCGTCCTCGGCCCAGGACCGGACGTCGGCGCCGAGCGCCGCGCAGGACAGCTCACCCAGCCACACCGGCACCGTGGGGGCGCTGGTGAGGAAGGCCGCGCAGACGTCGGTGCCGCCGGAGACCGAGCAGATCTGGATGTGCGACCCGGCAGCCTCCCCGATCCAGCGGAATCCGTCGACCGACAGCGGCGCGCCGGTGGAGCCGAGCGCGCGCATCGCGGAGAGGTCGTGGTCGTCGCCGGGGCGCAGGCCCGCCTTCATGCAGGACTGCACGTAGGGCGCGGAGACCCCGAACAGCGACACCCGGTGCCGCGCGGCGAGCGCCCACAGCGCGCCGAGGTCGGGGTGGCCGGGGCTGCCGTCGAACATCACGATGGTCGCGCCCACGAGCAGGCCGCCGACCAGGAAGTTCCACATCATCCAGCCGGTGGTGGTGAACCAGAAGAACCGCTCCCCCGGCCCGAGCCCGTGCTGGAGACGCATCGCCTTCAGGTGCTCCACGACGATGCCGCCGTGGCCGTGCACGATGCCCTTGGGCAGGCCGGTGGTGCCCGAGGAGTAGAGCACCCACAGGGGGTGGTCGAACGGGACGGGCGTGAACTCCAGCGGGCCGGGCTCGGCGGTGAACCCGGCCCAGGTCGTCGTGCCGTCGAGGGTCGCGTCGGGGTCGAGGTAGGGCACGAGGACGGTCGCGCGCAGCGTCGGCAGCTGTCGCTGCAGGTCGGCGACCTTGTCGCGGATGTCGAAGCCCTTGCCGTTGTAGCGGTACCCGTCGACGGCGACGAGCACGGCGGGCTCGATCTGGGCGAAGCGGTCGTGCACGGCGCGGGCGCCGAAGTCCGGCGAGCAGGACGACCAGATCGCGCCGAGGCTCGCCGCCGCCAGGAACGCGACCAGGGTCTCGACGGAGTTCGGGGCGAGCGCGACGACCCGGTCCCCCTGTCCGACGCCGGCCCGGACGAGCCCGGCGCGGGCGCGGGCGACCTGGTCGCGCAGCTCGGCGTGGGTGACGGTGCGCTCCAGGCCGTCCTCGCGGACGAACTCGACGGCGATGTCGTCGTCGGCGCGGCCCGGGCCGGGGGTCAGGGCGTGCTCGGCGTAGTTGAGGGTCGCGCCCGGGAACCATTGCGCGCCGGGCATGTCACGGGAGCCGAGTGTGGCCGTGGGGTGGTCGTGGAACAGCACGCCGGAGTACTCGGCGACCGCCGACCAGAAGCCCTCCAGGTCGGTCACCGACCAGGTGTGCAGCTGCGCGTAGTCGGTGACGTCGGACAGCGGGGCGCCCCGCTCGTCACGCGCCCAGGTCGCGAACCGGACGATCTCGGTGTCCGCCACCCGGTCCGGGTCCGGGCTCCACAGGAGCTCGGGGGTGTCCGGATCGGTGACGGTCTGCGGCGACGACACGGGCGGCATGCCCCGAGCATCCCCGACGGCCCCGGCCGCGCACCAGTGGCCGGACCCCACTCCGGCCCGCCGCGACAGGGTGCCCGTCACAGGGGACGGTCAGGCCGGGGCGCCGACGAGCGGCGGCGCGAGCCGGGCGAAGGCCTCCTGCCGCTCGTACGGGAAGTACGGGTACGGCGCAGGACGGTGCGACGCCGCGTCCAACCGGGCGACCTGGTCGTCGTCCAGGCGCCAGCCGACCGCGCCGAGGTTGTCCTCCAGCTGCACCAGGTCGCGGGCGCCGACGATGACCGAGCTGACGGTCGGGCGGGTCGTGAACCAGTTCAGCGCGATCTGCGGCACCGTGCGGCCGGTCTCGGCGGCGATCGCGTCGAGCACGTCGACGACGTCGAACAGCAGGTCGTCGGGGACGGGCGGGCCCGCCTCGGCGGTGGTGTGCAGCCGGCTGCCCGCGGGCAGCGGGGCGCCCCGCCGGACCCGGCCGGTGAGCCGTCCCCAGCCCAGCGGGCTCCAGACCAGGGCGCCGACGCCCTCCTCGTGGCCCAGCGGCATGAGGTCCCACTCGTAGTCGCGGCCGACCAGCGAGTAGTACACCTGGTGCGCGACGGGCCGCGGCCACCCGTGCCGGTCGGCCAGGTCCAGGGTCCGCACCAGCCGTCGCCCGGGGTGGTTGGAGACGCCGGTGTAGCGCACCTTGCCCGACCGGACGAGCACGTCCAGCGTCGCGAGCACCTCCTCGGGCGGGGTGCCCGCGTCGTAGGCGTGCAGCTGGAACAGGTCGATCCGGTCGGTGCCGAGCCGGCGCAGGGCGTCCTCGACGGCGCGGACCAGGTGGAGGCGCCCGGTGCCCGCGTCGTTCGGGCCGAGGCCGGTCGGCAGGCCGGCCTTGGTCGAGATCAGGACCTCGTCGCGGCGCTGCCGCAGCGCCGCTCCGAGGACCTCCTCCGACCCGCCGTCGGAGTAGACGTCGGCGGTGTCGAACAGGGTCACCCCCGCGTCGAGGCACCGGTCCACCATCCGGCGCGCTCCGGCGACGTCGACCGACCCCCACGCGCCGAACAGCTCGCCGCGCCCGGCGAACGTGCCCGCGCCGAAGCTCAGGACCGGGACCTGCAGCCCGCTGCGACCCAACCGTCGGTACTCCATGCCCGTCCTCCTCTAAAGGAACTGCGGTTCCGTTAGAACGTAGCACGCCAAACGGGACTCCGGTTCCGTCACGGGTTAGGGTGGGCGCCGTGGCACCGGAGATGAGCAGGCCGGGCGGCCGGACCGCGCGGGTCCGGTCCGCCGTGCTGGCCGCGGCGGGCGACGCCCTGATCGAGCTCGGGCTGCCGGGCCTGGACCTCGCCGAACTCGCGCGCCGGGCGGGCGTCGGCAAGACGACGGTCTACCGCCGCTGGGGCAGCGTGCCCGCGGTGCTGGAGGACCTGGTCACCGACATGATCGAGACCTCCGCCCCGCGCGCCGACACCGGCTCGCTCGACGGCGACCTGCTCGCCAACGCCGAGCTGGTCCGATCCACACTGGCCGACCCGCGACAGGGGCCGCTGCTCACCGCGCTGGTCTGCGCCGCCGTCGACGACGCCGGGACCGCACGCGCGCTGCGCGGCTTCTACGACGCCCGGACCGCCGTCTGGGAGCCGTGCGTCACCGACGCCGTGGCCCGCGGCGAGCTACCGGCGGGCACCGACCCGGCCGGCGTCGTCCGCGCGGTCTCCGCCCCGCTCTACCACCAGCTCCTCACCCGCGGGACGCGTCCGGACACCGCGGACGCCCACCGTGCGGCCGCGGCGACCGCGGCCGCCGCGCGCGCCGGGGTCTTCGTCAGCGCAGGTGCGCGTCGAACCAGTTGAGGACCCGCTGCCAGGCCTCGGCGGCCGAGTCCGGGTCGTCGTCGAAGCGGTAGCCGGTGCTCGGGTAGATCACGACGTCGGTCGCCTTCCCGGAGGACGCCGCGGCGTCGCGCAGGCGGGCGACGGCGTCGGTGTCGGACGCCTCCGAGTAGATGCCCAGCCAGGGGCAGGTCAGCTCGGGTGCGGTCTCGACCAGGGCGGGCAGGCTGGACCACGGGGACGACTCGATCCCGCCACCCGCGACCGTGATCGCCGCGCCGAGGGTGCGGTTGGCCGCGACGTGCAGCGCCACCGTGCCCCCGAGGTCGAACCCGAGCACGCCCATCCGGTCGGCCTCGATGCCGACGTCGCCCAGCCAGCCGAACGCGGTGTCGCAGTCGTCCATGACCTGGCGCGGCTCGAGGCTGCCGACGTGCTCGGCGACCGCGGCCTCGGAGCCGTCGGCGAGGTCGCCGCCCGCGCCGGCGTCGCGGTAGAGGTGCGGGGCGACGGCGAGCCAGCCGTCCGCGGCGAGGCCGGTGACGAGCAGCCGGATGGAGTCGGTGACCCCCCGGGCCTCCTGCAGGACGACGACACCGCCGCGGACCGGACCGTCGGGTTCGGCCACGGTCAGGCGCAGCTCGCCCCCGTCGGTCAGCGGCACGCCCTCGGTCCGGACAGCGGTCGTCGTCATGACGTCACTCAACCAGAGCACGGGCCCGGGTTCGACCCCCGGCGGATACCGTTGCCGTCATGACGCTGATCCGTCCCGATCTGGATACCCTGCCCGCCTACGTGCCGGGTCGCACCGTCCCCGGGGCGATCAAGCTCGCGAGCAACGAGGTCGCCGCGCCGCCCGCTCCCGCGGTGCTGGAGGCCATCGCCCGCGCCGCCGCAGGTGGCAACCGGTATCCGGACCTCGGCGTCGTCGAGCTGACCGGACGCATCGCGGACCTGTACGCCCTGGAGCCCGAGCGGGTCGCGGTCGGCTGCGGGTCGGTGACGCTGTGCCAGCAGCTCGTGCAGATCGGCTGCCTGGGCCCCGGTGACGAGGTGCTGTTCGCCTGGCGCTCGTTCGAGGCGTACCCGATCGTGACCCGGATCGGCGGGGCGGAGATCCGCACCGTGCCGCTGGACGCCGACTTCCGGCACGACCTCGTCGCGATGGCCGCCGCGGTCACCGAGCGGACCCGGGTGGTGTTCGTGTGCAGCCCGAACAACCCGACCGGCCCGGCCGTGCACCGCGACGAGTTCGCCCGCTTCCTGGACGCCGTGCCGTCGGACGTGCTGGTGGTGCTCGACGAGGCCTACGCCGAGTACGTCACCGACCCCGACGCCGTCAGCGGCCGGCCGCTGCTCGACGCCCACCCGAACCTGGTCGTGCTGCGCACCTTCTCCAAGGCCTACCGGCTGGCGGGACTGCGGGTCGGCTACGCCCTGACCTCCGAGGAGGTCGCGACCGCGCTGCGCAAGGTGGCGCCGCCGTTCGGGGTCAGCTCGGTCGCCCAGGCGGGTGCCGTCGCCGCGCTGGAGCACCGGGAGGAGATCCTCGCCGACTGCGCCGCCGTCGTCGCGGAGCGGGACCGGGTGGCCGCCGGGCTGCGCGGGTCCGGGTTCACCGTGCCGGAGACCCAGGCGAACTTCGTGTGGCTGCCGCTCGGGGACCGGGCCGCGGCGTTCGCGACGCACTGCGGCGAGCGGAAGGTGATCGTGCGCCCGTTCGCCACCGACGGGGTGCGGGTCACCGTGTCCACGCCGGAGGAGAACGACCTGCTGCTCGACGTCGCGTCGTCCTTCGGATCCTGAGAGCCCGGCTCAGCCGTCCAGCTGGTAGCCCAGCCCCCGAATGGTCCTGATCCGCTCGGGACCGATCTTGCGCCGCAGGTAGGACACGTAGACCTGCACCAGGTTGGCCGACACCGGTTCGGTCCAGGCGCGGCGGCCCAGGTCGTCGAGCGCGACCGGCTCGCCGGCCTGCTCGGCCAGCGCGAGCAGCAGCGCGTACTCGGTCGGGGACAACGCGACCCGGCGGCCGTCGACGAACACCTGGCCGGCATCGACGTCGACGGACAGGCCGCCGTGCCCGAGCACCGTCGGCGCGGGCAGCCCCGCGGCGGCACGCAGCCGGAGCCGGATCCGGGACGCGAGCTCGTCCGGGACGAACGGCCGGATCAGGAAGTCGTCGCGGTCGCCGCGCAGCATGCCGATCACCCCGGCCCGCCGTTCGCGCGGCACGACGGTGATCACCGGGGTCGGCGGGGACTCGGACTGCACGGCTCCGAGCAGCACCGACGGCTCCGGGCCCGGCAGCTCCATGTCGAGCACGAGCAGGTCGGCGCCGCGGGAGCGCAGGGTGTCCAGCAACTCGATGCCGTCGGCGACGACGACGAGGTCCACGCCTTCGGCGGCGAGGTCCTGGCGCAGCCCGCGGCCGAGCGAGGCGGTGCCGGCCGACGGCGGCAGGGCCAGCAGCACGCTGAGCGCGCGCATCTCGGCACGGGGCGCGGGGATCGGGAGGGACGGCGAGACGGGGGGAGCGTGATCGTTCACAGATCCTGCGGAGGTCGGGGAGCGGGGAGCTCGTGAGGTCGTGCGGGGAGCACCGGGGAGGCACGGTCACTGTTCCTCGACCGGCAGCCCGTCACAATCGGCTAACGGTGCGACGTACCGTGACCGCTTAGCCTGAACGGGTGACTCTGAGAGTCCCGTTGCTCTGTTCGGCCCAGCATTACTGCCGAAATGGCGGGATCTTGCTCTTCGGCGCTCTCCGTCGACCTGTCGGCGCGAAGACGCAACCACCCTTCTCAGCGAGGGTGTTCACACTCGGTCACTCTACCTAGAGTCCCTCCTCATGCGACGGAAGAGTTCCGCTGCGGCTGATCAGGTCGACCCCCGCGACCTGATCGCGCGACTCGCCGCCGAGCACAGCTCCCCCTCTGTGCCGTCTCCCCGGGGCAGGCATGCCGTGTCCTCCGCCCCGGCGGACGACACGGCCCGATCCGCCGTACCCGCGGCCACCCTGCTCGAGGACCGGGTGAGCGCCTCCGGGCGGCACCGCGTCCTCGACGCCGGGTACGACGACACCGACCCCGACGACACCGGTGCCGCCGTCACGGCGGACTCCCCCACCGATGCCACGACGGCGGACGCCGGGCGGATCACCTGGGCCGACACGGCCGACCCCGGCCCGTGGGCGCCGGGCGGCCACGCGACCGGCAGCGGCTCCCGCGCCGTCACCGGCACCGGGGCGCACGCCGCCGCGGTGGACACCGCGGCCGCCGGGGACGAGACCGTCGCCGGGGACACCGCGGTGACCGGGACGGGCGCGCACGCCGCGCCCACCACCCGGACCCCGGGCCGTCGCGCGCGGCGGTCCGCGCCGTCGTCGGCGGCCGGACTGTCCGGTGTGGAGCTGTTCGGCGGGTCGTCGGGGACCGGGGAGCCCGCGTCCCCGCAGGCCGAGGTGCCCGCACCGCGCACCGAGGTCACCGGCGGGGCCATCGCCGGCCTGCACGAACCCGAGGTGTCGGGGACGGGCTCGGTCGTCGCGATCGACCGGTCACGACCCGCCCGCTCCCGTGTCCGCCGGTTCGCCCCGCTGGGCGTCGGCGCCGCCGCGGTGCTCGCCGCGACGATGGTGCTGACGCTGCTGCAGCCCGGCACCGAGGACCCGTCGCTGTCCGCGGCGATGGTGAACGACTCCTCGCGCCGGTCGGCGTCGGACACCGCGTTGTCCGCCGGCCCGGTGCTGGCCAACGGGGGCGGCTCCGCACTCGGCGATGCCGCGCAGGGCGCGTCCGGCCAGATCGGCCAGGCCCTGGCCGCGCAGGAGGCCGCCGAGCGGCGCGCCGAACAGCGCCGCCGCGAGGCTGCCGAGCGGGCACGGGCCGCCGCGAACTCCGGTGGTTCCGGGAGCTCCGGGAACTCGGGCGGAGCCCCCGCCGCCGGTCCGGTCGGTGGCGCCGTCCAGGTCGCCGGCGACGGCATCCAGGCCGCGCTGAAGATGGGCTGGCAGGCCATCGGCGGCGACGAGTTCCTCGGCAACACCCTCGGCAGCAACTGGTCGCCCTACAACGGCGAGGGCCACGACGGCCAGGGCCGCCGCACCTCCGACGCGATCTCGGTGGAGAACGGCAACCTCGTCATCCGCGGCGACTCGCAGGGCAACACCGGCGGCATGGCCTGGGGCACCTCCCAGAAGTACGGCAAGTGGGAGATGCGAGCGCAGTTCCCCAAGGGCGACAAGCAGTACCACCCGGTGCTGCTGCTGTGGCCGAGCGAGGTGTCCTGGCCGGAGGGCGGCGAGATCGACTTCGCCGAGACCACCAGCGCCAGCGACGACGTGTCCTTCTTCCTGCACTACGGCAGCTCGAACTCGCAGAAGGACGCCAAGAAGCAGCTCGACATCACCCAGTGGCACAACTACGCCGTGGAGTGGACCCCGGACGCGATCGTCGGCTACGTCGACGGCGTCGAGTGGTTCCGCTCCGAGGACCCGAGCACGTTCCCCCCGGGTCCGATGCACGCCACGATCCAGCTCGACTACTTCCCCGACGGCGGCTCGCCGGAGCCGTCGGAGATGCGGGTCGCCTGGATGCGCCAGTACGAGTAGCACTCCGCACCACGACCGCCCGCCGCCCGGCGCTCCCCACCGGACGGCGGGCGGTCGTGTGTGCCGGGTCAGCCGGCCAGACCGCGCCGCGCCAGCAGCGGCGCGATCTCCGGGTCGCGGCCGCGGAACGCGCGATAGGCCTCCATCGCGTCGACGGCGCCGCCGCGGGACAGCACCTCGCGGCGGAACCGGTCGCCGTTCTCCCGGCGCAGGCCGCCGTGCTCGCCGAACCAGGCGACGGTGTCGGCGTCGAGCACCTCGGCCCAGATGTAGGAGTAGTACGCCGCCGCGTACCCGCTGCCGCCGAACACGTGGTTGAAGTAGGTGCTGCGGTAGCGCGGCGGGACCAGCGGGTGCGCGACCCCGGCCGCCTCCAGCGCCTGCTGCTCGAACGCGAGCACGTCGGTGATCCCGGCGGCCTCGGCCGGGGACAGCCGGTGCCACGCCTGGTCCAGCAGCGACGCGGCCAGGTACTCCGTCGTCGCGAAGCCCTCGCCGTACCCGCGGGCGGCCTGCGACGCGGCCAGCAGCTCGTCCGGCAGCGGCTCGCCGGTCACGTGGTGGCGGGCGAACGAGGTGAGGACCTGCGGGTCCTCCAGCCACATCTCGTTGACCTGGCTGGGGAACTCGACGAAGTCGCGCGGCACCGACGTCCCGGCGAACGTCGGGTACTCCACCTCGGAGAACAGCCCGTGCAGGGCGTGCCCGAACTCGTGGAACAGGGTGCGGACCTCGTCGAGGGTGAGCAGCGCGGGCTCCCCGGCCGGGGGCTTGTTCAGGTTCAGCGTGTTCAGCACGACAGGCCGCGTCCCCAGCAGCGACGACTGGTCGACCAGCGAGTTCATCCATGCCCCGCCGCGCTTCGACGGCCGCGCCCACAGGTCGGCGCCGAACAGCCCGAGCGGCTCGCCGTCGCTGTCACGGACCTCCCACCAGCGCACGTCCGGGTGGTAGGCGGGCAGGTCGGTGCGCTCGGTGAAGGTGATCCCGTACAGCCCGGACGCGGCGCGGAACACGCCGTCGGTGATCACCCGGTCGAGCTCCAGGTACGGGCGCAGCGCGGCGTCGTCGACGGCGTAGCGCTCGCGGCGCATCCGCTCCGCCTCGAACGCCCAGTCCCACGGCTCCAGGTCGCCCTCGACACCGCCGGCCAGCTCCGCTGCCTCCCGGTCGGCGTTGGCGACGGCGGCGGGGACCAGCGACTCCAGCATCGCGACGGCGGCCTCCGCCGTCCCCGCGGTCGCGTCGTCGATCACGTACGACGCGTGGTCGGGGTACCCGAGCAGCGCGGCCCGCTCGGCGCGCAGCCGCACGATCGCGAGGACGGTGTCACGGGTGTCGTGCTCGCCGCCCTGACCGCGCCCGGTGGATGCACGGAACAGCTCCTCGCGCAGCGACCGGTCGGTGAGTACCGCCAGTGCGGGCTGCGCGGTCGGCAGGACCAGGGTGATCAGCCAGCCGTCGTCGTGACCGCGTTCGGCCGCGGCGGTCGCGGCGGCGGCGACCGCGTCGTCGGACAGGCCACCGAGCCGGTCGCGGTCGGTGACGTGCACGGCCGCGGCGTTCGCCCCGGCCAGCAGCGCCGCACCGAACCGGGTGGTCAGCCCGGACAGCTCGGCATTCAGCTCCCGCAGCCGGACCTGCTCCTCGGGGCCGAGCCGGGCCCCGGCGCGCACCATGTCGCGGTGGTGGCGCTCGAGCAGCCGCAGCGACTCGGCATCGAGACCGAGGTCGTGGCGACGGGCGTGCAGCGCGTCGATCCGGGCGAACAGGCCCGGATCCAGCGCGATCGCGTCGGCGTGGGCGGCGAGCATCGGCGCGACCTGCGCCTCGATCTCGCGCACCGCGGGTGAGGAGTCCGCCGAGACGCGCGTGAAGAACAGCCGCGCCACCCGGTCCAGCGTGGCACCGGAGCGCTCCAGGGCGACGACGGTGTCGTCGAAGGTCGGCCCGCCCTCCCCCGCGACGATCGCCGCCACCTCGGCGCGCTGCTCGGCCGTCCCGGCCTCGAACGCGGGCAGGTAGTGCTCGTCGGTGATCCGGGAGGTGTCGGGCAGCCCCCACGGCAGCGCGCTCGGGGCGAGGAACGGGTTGCTCATGGGCCCGACCCTACGGCCGGGGACCGTCAGGAACCGGCCAGTTCACGGCGCATCGCGAGCCGCGGCCACACGTCGAGACCGCGCGCGGCCTCGTGCTCCCGGATCGCGCGCAGTCCCGGACCGGGCGCGATCAGCTCACGGAAGCCGAGCCGCACCCAGTACGGGCCGTTCCACGGAACGTCCCGGTAGGTGGTGAGGGTCAGCGCGGGCAGGCCGCGGTCCCGGGCCCAGCCCGCGAGGTGCTCGACCAGGCCCTCCCCGATCCGCCGTCCGCGTTGCGACGGCAGCACCGACACTTGCTCGACGTGCGCACAGCCGTCGACGAGGTCGGCGATCAGGTACCCGACGAGCCCGGTGCCGGCGCTCCTCCCGGCACCGATGCTCGTTCCGCCTGCGCTCCTCTCGGCACCGATGCTCGTTCCGCCTGCGCTCCTCTCGGCCACCCACGCCCGCCCCGCCACCACGTACGCGGCCAGTACCGCGGCCGGTGGCGGCTCCTCGTCGGCGACGACGTCGAGTCCGATCTCCCGGAACGTCTCCCCCGCGGCGCGCTCGATCTCACGCAGGGCGGGGACGTCGGCGACGCGGGCGGGACGGATCACACCGCGGGATCCTCCACCACCGCACGGATGCGTTCCAGGGTCGTTCGCATCCCCTCGCGATTGGTGCGCCCGCGGGCCCACCCCAGCAGCGTCCAGTAGAGCCGGGTGGCGGCCGAGGGCTCCAGCCGGAAGGACTCGGTGACGTCGGTGCCCGCCGTGCCGTCCGGCGCGGGGGCCGGGGTGAACCGGTAGTGCCAGTGGTTGATCCGCCGGCCGCCGGGCAGGAGCACGACGAAGCCGAACTCGCGGCCCGGCTCGCAGGCGGTGATCTCGCACTCCGACCAGTAGGTCGGGCCGCGTCCGTTGCGGACGACCTTGCCGCGGAACCGGACACCGACGGCCGGACCGGTCGCGCCGCCCAGCCACTGCGCGTCGACGGTCTCGGGTGAGAACCGGCCGGTGTTGCGGATGTCGGAGACCAGCTCCCAGATCCGCTCGGCCGGCGCCGCCATGTGGACGGTGACCTCGTCATGCACGGTGTTCCCCCTCGATGCCGCACACCAGGTCGGCGGCGCGCTCCCCGATCATGATCGCGGTCGCGGCCGGTCCGCGCCGCGGCGCGCGGGGCAGGACCGAGGTGTCCGCCACCCGGAGCCCGGCCAGGCCGTGCACCCGCAGGCCGGCGTCGACGACGGCGTCCGGCCCGGAGCCCATCGCGGCGCTGCCCGACAGGTGCACCGAGGTCGTCAGGTGGTCGCGGATCCAGCCGTCGAGCCGGGTGTCGTTGCCGAGCTCCCAGCCGGCGGGGCCGCCGTCGTCGGGGCCCGCGCGGTCCCAGCCCGCGGCGCGCAGGATCTCCGCGGCGATCCGCACCGCGGCCCGCATCCGGTGCCGGTCGGAGGTGGTGCGCAGGTAGCGGAAGTCCAGCCGGGGCGGGTCGTCGTGGTCCGGGGAGGTGATGGCGAGCATCCCGAGGCTGTCCGGGCGCTGCACCGCGCACATCAGATGCGCGGGACCGCCGGGTGCGAACGGGTGCGCGAACAGCAGGATCTCCAGGTCACCGGCCGGGTCGGTCCCGGAGTCGAGGTTGAGCGCGGCCTGCGCGGCGACGGCGTCGGCGGGCGGGTCCGGCAGCCCGCTGCGCAGCGGGAGGAACACCGCGGGGTGGTCCGACCAGCCACGCCCGACCCCGGGCAGCTCGTGCGCCACCGCGACGCCCGCGGCCCGCAGGGTGTCCTCCGGCCCGATCCCGGAGCGCTGCAGCAGCGCCGGGGTGCCGACCGCGCCCGCCGTCACGACGGTCTCGGCCGCGTGCAGGGTGCGACCACCGACGCGCACGCCGGTGACCCGGTCACCGTCGAGCACCAGGGTCTCGACCGGGGTCCCCCCGAACACGGTCAGCGCGTCCTTCCACTCCGCGTTCCCCCACGGCGGCGGCAGGTAGGCGGTGGCGGCGCTGACCCGGCGCCCGTCGACGGCGTTGGTCGGGATCGGACCCGCTCCCGGTGGGCCACCGGCGTTCTTGTCCGGCTCCTCGGGGTGGCCGAGCGCGAGGCAGGCGGCCAGGAACGGGTCGGTCGTCGCGGCCCGCAGCCGGCCCGAGGGCCGTGAGATGCGCAGCGGACCGGCGTCGCCGTGCCGGTCGGAGGTGCAGAAGTCGAGGTCGCGCTCCAGCCGCCGGTAGTACGGCAGGACGTCGTCGTAGGACCAGCCCGGGACGCCCCAGTCCGCGAAGTCCGCCGGGACGGCGCGCACGAAGTAGCCGCCGTTGATCGCGCCGGAGCCGCCCAGCACGCGTCCGCGCGGCACGGTGCACTCCCGGCCCTGGCACAGCGTCGCCCGGTAGGCCCAGTTCAGGACGTGGCCGGGGGCGGTCGCGGCGAGCGAGGCGATCGGCGTCGAGTCCGGTGGGACGACGACGGCGCCCGCCTCGACCAGGGCCGTGCGCACACCGCGCCCGGCCAGCCGGCCCGCGAGGGTGCACCCCGCGGACCCCGCGCCCACCACCACCACGTCGAAGCTGTCGGTCATTGCTGCCAGGATGCCCCACGTGACCGACGCTGCACGTGATCTCGCCTCGTTCCTCACCGCGAGCCCGTCGCCGTACCACGCGGTGGCCGAGGCGGTGCGCCGGTTGTCCGCGGCGGGCTTCACCGAGCAGCGCGAGGACGAGCCGTGGGCGGACGGGCCGGGCGGGCGCTACCTGGTCCGCGACGGCACGATCCTGGCCTGGTGGCAGCCCGCGTCCGGGCCGGGCGCCCCGCTGCGGATCTTCGCCGCGCACACCGACTCCCCCGGGTTCAAGGTCAAGCCGAACCCCGACGTCGGTGTGGCCGGGTGGCGCCAGGTCGGGGTGGAGGTCTACGGCGGCGCGCTGTGGAACTCCTGGCTGGACCGCGACCTCGGCCTCGCCGGGCGCCTCGCGCTCTACGACGGCCGGGTCGTCCCGGTCCGTGTGGACCGGCCGCTGCTGCGCATCCCGCAGTTGGCGATCCACCTCGACCGCGGCGTGAACCAGGGCCTGACCCTGGACCCGCAGCGGCACCTGCTCCCGATCTGGGGGCTCGGCGACCCGGACGGCGGCGACCTGGTGGAGTTCCTCGCCGTGCGCGTCGGCGAGGACCCCGAGGACGTCGCGGCGCACGACCTGTTCACCTACGACCTGACGCCGCCGGCCACCCTCGGCCGCGACGACGAGCTGCTCGCCGCCCCGCGGCTGGACAACCTGGCCTCGGTGCACGCCGGGATCAGCGCGCTGCTCACCGCCGTCGAGCGCGACCCGGGCACCTTCCCGGTGTTCGTCGGCTTCGACCACGAGGAGATCGGCTCGGCCAGCGCGACCGGCGCGGCCGGGCCGCTGCTGGAGACGGTGCTGACCCGGCTGGCCGGCGGTTTCGACTCCCGGCACGCGGTGTTCGCCCGCTCGCGCTGCCTGTCGGTGGACGTCACGCACGCCGCGCACCCCAACCACCTGGACAAGCACGACCCGGACCACCTGTCGGTGCCGAACCGGGGGCCGTCGCTGAAGGTCAACGCGGTGCAGCGCTACGCCACCGACGCGCCGGGTGCGGCCGCCTGGAAGCGGGCCTGCCGCACCGCGGACGTGCCGAACCAGGTGTTCGTCTCGAAGAACACCGTGCCGTGCGGATCCACCGTCGGGCCGATCATGGCGACCCGGCTGGGCATCCGGACGGTCGACGTCGGCATCCCGGTGCTGTCGATGCACTCGGCGCGTGAGCTGTGCGGGGTGCACGACCCGGGCCTGCTGGCCCGGGCGGGTGTGGAGTTCCTGACCGACGCCGGCTGAGGCCCGCGGTCAGCGCAGCACGGGCCGCCCCGGCATGTAGGTGTCGCTGTCCACGATCCGCGACCCCAGCGGCAGCAGCGACACCGGGATGAGCTTCAGGTTCGCCCAGGCCAGCGGCAGGCCGACGATCGTGACCGCCAGCGCGATCGCCGTGCCGATGTGGCCGATGACCAGCCACCAGCCGAACAGCACGATCCACAGCACGTTGCCGATGGTCGACGCCGCCCCCGCGGTGGGGAGGCGCACGACGTCGCGGCCGAACGGCCACAGCGCGTAGAGCCCGATCCGGAACGAGGCGATCCCGAACGGGATGGTCACGACCAGCACGCAGGCGACGATCCCGGCGAGCATGTAGCCGAGGAACAGCCAGAAGCCGGAGAGGACCAGCCAGACCACGTTCAGGATGAGGCGGAGCATGGCTCCGGCATGCCCGAGCTGTCCGGTTCCCCCTCCGGGATGTCCCGGAGGCCGACCCCGGATCCGGTGATCGACGTGCGCTCCCGCCCCGCGCGGGGTGTCCTGGAACACATGGTGGATCACGGTCTGTTCGGCCCCCGCTCGGTGACGTGGCGGGTGCACCTCGAACCCGTGATGTGGGTCGCCGGGATGCGCGCGCTGCTGCTGCAGTCACTCGACCCGCGGGTGATGCGCGGGACGTACCAGAACTCGGCGCTGTTCGACCCGAAGAAGTCCTACGCGCGGTTCCGGCGGACCGTCGAGTTCGTCGGGACCCGCACGTTCGGACCGCGGGCCGACGTCGACCGGGCCGGCGCCCGCGTCCGCCGACTGCACGCCGGGCTGCGCGGGCACGACCCCGACAGCGGCGAGAGCTACCGGATCGACGCCCCGGAGGGCCTGCTCTGGGTGCACGCTGCAGAGATCGAGTCCTACACCGACGTCGCCCGCCGGTCGGGTCTGCTCGACGACGACTCGGCGGACGCCTACGTCGCCGAGAGCGTCCGGGCCGCCGAGGTGGTCGGCATCGACCCGGCGACCGTGCCGTCGTCGGTGGCCGAGATGGCCGAGTACATGGCCGCGGTGCGTCCCCGGCTGCGGATGACCGACGAGGCCCGTCGCGCGGCCGGGAACCTGTTCGCCCCGCAGGGCGCGGCGCCGCTGCCGGTCCGGCTCGGGATCGCGGGCCTGTCCACCCTCGCCCTGGCCACGCTGCCGCGCTGGGCCCGGCGCCTCTACGGGCTGCCCGGCCTGCCGACGACCGACTGGTCCACGACGCTCACGCTGCGCGGGCTCCGCACCGCCGCCGGGGTGCTGCCGGACGTGCCGGGGCCGCCGGAGATCGAGGAGGCACGACGGCTGGTGCGCGCCGCCCGCCGGACGGAGGCCGACCGCGCCGGGTGACCGCCGTCGGCGCCGACGAAATCTCTTGACTCTCGATGGATACCTGTCGATACTCGATAGATGTCACCGGCGCTGATCCAGACGTTGCGCGTCGCCCTCGTCCTCACCGGGCTCGGCACGCTCGCCACCCAGGTCATCCTCACGGCCACCGCGTGGAACGCGGGCCTGGCGGGGGCACCGCCGGTCCCCGGACTGCTGCACGTCGTCGCCGTCGTCCTGGCGATCGGCTGCGTGCAGGTGGGGCTGGTCGCGATCTGGGTACTGCTGTCGATGGTGCGCCGCGACGCGATCTTCGACGAACGGGCCTTCCGCTGGGTGCCGGTCCTCGCGCTGTCCGGACTGCTGGCCGGGGTGCTGACCGGGGCCGTCTGCGCGCACATCGGAGAGCTCGACGACGCCCCCGGCCTGATCCTCGTCGGCGGCGGTCTCGGCGCCGCGGGGATCGCGTTCGCCCTGCTCATGGTGGTGATGCTCGGCCTGCTGCGCAACGCCACCGCGCTGCGTCGCGAGCTGGAGCAGGTGGTCTGATGGCGATCGTCGTCGACATCGACCTGATGCTCGCCCGCCGGAAGATGGGGGTCGGGGAGTTCGCCGTCGCCGTCGGGATCAGCCCGGCCAACGTCGCCGTCCTGAAGAACGGCCGGGCCAAGGCCGTCCGGTTCGCGACGCTCGACGCGATCTGCCGGGTGCTCGACTGCCAACCCGGTGACGTGCTGCGCCACGTCCCCGACGACCTGCCGGACGCCGCGCCGGGCCGCACCCACCGCGGCGCGCACGAGGTCACGTCCGACCCGTGACCTCCTCGACGACGCTCGCCCCGATGCCCGGCCGCGACTCCCACGCCCAGGTCTCGTGCGAGCGCATCCCACCGTCGCCGGAGTTGCTCACGCCGGCGAACCGGCGGCCGTCCACGCTGGGTGCGCTGCTCACCCGGTCACCCTGTCACGGAGGATGACGGCCGTGGAGTTCCCCGAGACGCGCCGCACGCCGCTGGTCCGGACGTGCACCGACACCGGCGAGGGCCCGTGGAACGAGCTGCTGGGGATCCTGCGGGCGACCGGTACCTCGTTCGACGTCGTCCTGGAGGACCTGTTCACCGACTGGCCGGTGGAGCGGGTGGTGACGTCCGCACTGGAGGACGGGCTGGCCGGGCGGCACCCGCTGCTGCTGGTCGTGGACGAACGTGCGCTGGCCGACCACGACTTCCCGGTGGTCGTCGCCGACCTGCGGGGTGAGCCGGGCCGGACCTTCCGGATCGCCGCCGCCGTGCTCTCCGGCTTCCCCTCGCCGCGCGCCGGGTTCGCCGACCACGCCGACCACGCGGAGCTGCAGCCCGACCGGACGTTCCGCGGGTTCTGCTGACGATCACGACCGTCGGTCCGGCGCGCCGGTGACGCCGCGTTCCGCGGAACGCGGCCGGGACCTCAGACGCCGGTGGCCCCGTCGATCCGCTCCCGGACCAGGTCGGCGTGCCCGGTGTGGCGGGCGTACTCGGCGATGACGTGGGTCAGGACCCACGTCACCGACACCGAGTGCCCGTCGAGCGTCCCGGTGCCGTCGGGCCCAATCGCCGCGACGACCCGGCGGGCATGGGCGACCTCGTCCTCCCAGACGGCACGGGCCCCGGCGATACCGGCGTCGCCGGGCTCGAAGCCGCCGTCGTGGCCGGTCCCGGGCTCGCGCGGGTACAGCGGCGGCACGTCCGCACCGCCCAGGACCTGGCGGAACCAGTTCCGCTCGACCGCGGCCAGGTGCTGGACCAGGCCCAGCAGCGTCAGCGACGACGGCGGCACCGACGCCGACCGCAGCTGCTCGTCGGTCAGTCCCTCGCACTTCCCGACGAGGGTGACGCGGTAGAAGTCGAGCCAGGCGGTGAGCGTGGTGAGGGCGTCGGCCTGCATCGGGGGGAAGGCGCGGTCGGTCATGCCCGCGATCGTGTCAGCGGGGTCCGACACCGGGCCGCTTCCCCCGGCGCGGCGCCGGTGCTTCACTCCGCTCGTGACCGACACTTCGCCGACCGTGGTACGCAGCAGCCGCGAGATCGCCGCCGCGCCCGGGACGATCTTCGAGCTCGTCGCCGACCCCGCCCGCCAGCCCGAGTGGGACGGCAACGACAACCTCGCCGAGGCCGCCCCCGGCCAGCGGGTACGCGCCGTCGGCGACGTCTTCTCGATGCTCCTGACGCAGGGCACCGTCCGGGACAACCGGGTGGTCGAGTTCACGGAGGGACGACGGGTGGCCTGGCTGCCGTCGGAGCCGGGCAGCCCGCCGCCCGGACACCTGTGGCGGTGGGAGCTGGAGCCGGTCGACGCCGGCAGGACCCGCGTGACGTGCACCTACGACTGGACGGGCCTCGACCCGGACGACGCCTTCCGGCAGCGGCGGGCCCGGGCCACGACCGCCGACCGGCTGCGCGCCTCGCTGGACCGGCTCGCCGTCGTCGCCGAGAGGATGTGATCTGCAGCACACACACCGGACGAGCGATCATGGAGAAGTGCTGCCCTGGCGGCATGGATGCCGAACAGGTGATCGCCGTTCTCGCCGGGTTCCCCGGCACTCGGATCGTGGAGGGCAACGGGGACGCGTTCGCGATCCACGACCCGGACCACGACTACGAGCAGCGCCCCCGGCAGGGCTGGGCGACCGTCGTGCGGTCCGACGTCAACGACGCCGCGTCCGAGCTCGACCGGCCGGGCGCGTTCCGGCTCAACATCGGGCTGCCCACCGCGCGCTACCGGGAGCTGTTCCCGACCGATCCGGGCATCGACCCGGCCACCCGCGACGTGCTGTTCCCACATCCCGTCTACGCGGCATACCAGTGGGTGGCGGTGGTGGAGCCGGACACGACCTGGCCGCGGGTGCGGGAGCTGCTCGACGACGCGAACGACTTCGCCGTGCGCAAGCACGGGAACGCGGTCCGGCGGCGGGGGTGATCGGCGACGGCCGTGGCGGAAGCGGGGGGATTCGAACCCCCGGTCCTTTCGGGGCTCATCCCAATCGGGGGTGTAGGAGTTGGGGTCTGAAGCCGCCGGTCTCGAGCAGGCTTCGGGCGATGTAGTTGGTCAGGTTGCGGAACCCGAGTGCGGAGCCGCGCAGGTGTTCGAGCCGTCCGTTGAGCGCCTCGGTCGGCCCGTTGCTGGTGCCGGGTCGTTCGAAGTAGGCGAGCACGTCGGCGGCTCGCTTCTTCAGGGTCCGGCCCAGGGTGGTGAGCTCGGTGAGCACCTTGGGGACGCCGGCGCTGAGGTCGGTGATCAGCTTCTCCATGAGCTCGCGGCCACGTTGCCGGTCCTCGTGGCGATAGGCGGCGATCATGCGCTGGTAGACACCCCAGGTCGCCTCGACCTCGACGTGAGCGTCATCAACGAACAGCGCGCATAGCCTGTCGCTCTGCTTGTCGGTGAGCAGGTCCGCGCCGGTGTGCAGCGTGCGCCGCGACTTGTAGAGCGGGTCGTCCCTGAACCCACGGTGCCCGTGGATCGCGAGTTGGACCCGGCGCCGGCACCTGTCGAGGGCGTCACCGGCCAGGCGCACGACGTGGAAGGGATCCATCACCGTGACCGCGTCCGGGATCTCCTCCGCAGCGGCGGTCTTGAACCCGGTGAAGCCGTCCATCGCGACCACCTCGACCGCGTCACGGAAGGCGTCGTCGCGGTCGGCGAGCCAGGTCTTGAACGCCGCCTTCGACCGGCCCTCGACCATGTCCAGCAGCCTTGCTGGGCCGGCGCCATCGCGGACCGGGGTGAGGTCGATGATCACGGTGACGTACTTGTCGCCACGCCTGGTGTGGCGCCAGACGTGCTCATCGACGCCAATGACCTGCACGCCCTCGAACCGCGTGGGGTCGTTGATCAGCAGCCGATTGCCTTCGGCCAGGACCGCGTTGTTGGCGGTGTCCCACGCGACCCCGCGTCCCTCGGCGACACGGGCGACGGTGAGGTGTGCGACCACGATCCCTTCCAGCGCCCACCGCAACCCGGTGCGCGAGAGCTTCGCGCGTGGCTCCGCCGCGGCGCTGGTGTCTTGGCGCCACACGTGTCCGCAGTCGGCACAGCGGTAGCGGCGCACTACAACTTCCAGCACGGTCGGTCGCCAGCCCAGCGGCTCGTGGGCCAACCGCCGGATCACGGTGTCACGAGCAGCGCCTTCGCTGCCGCACCGTCGGCAAGACTGATCTGGTTCCACCACGCGGCACGCGAGGACCGCACGATCCGGTTCAAGTCGTTGCCCGGTCACGCTCAGACCGAGGCCGTCGAGTCGAGCGAAGGCGGTCAGGTCAGGGCGGCCGAACCCGGCCGGCGGGGTAGCGTCGGACACGTCGAGGTCTTTCGGATGGATGGCGTAGGAACCTCCGTCGTCGGGAGACCTCGACGTCTATCTGCGAACCGACGCGCCCGGCCGACCTACACCCTCATCTGGGAAGAGCCCGCAAAGCCGACGTGATTAGGTCGTCGGTTCGATTCCGACAGGCGACTCCGGCGAACAGCCCCTGACCTGCGCAAACGCAGGGCAGGGGCGGTTCGGTTCTGGTGGTGGTGCGGGTGTCGAGGCGGTCGGGTCCGACGGCTCGGCGGGGCGCGATCGTCTCGTGCGTTGGCGGACTACGGGAGCTTGGACGCGAGGACGTCGGCCGGCAGGATCTCGGGTGCTGCGCCGAGGAGGTGCTGGTTGGCCATCAGGGCTGCGACGATGGCGCCGTTGGCGTGGGCGTCGCGAGCGGCCTCGTCGGGGAATGCATCGAAGATCCAGAAGGTGTCGGCGTGGGTCCTAGCCGCGAACCAGACAATCGTTCCTACTTCTTCGTTGGCGAGTGCGACAGCGCCGGCGAGCAGATCGGCGAGCGCGTCGTGCTGTCCATCGGCCGCGACGATCTTGGCGACGAAGGCATACGGAAGTGATGCGGGTGTGGACATGAGGGGTTCTCCTTGAAGTCGGGGTTCTTCGTGGGGCGAGTTCAGCGTATGACGAGCGATGGCCGGTGGGGAGTGGCGTATACGGCAGTATTGCTATCGTTCGCGTCATGCGTATCGGACTGATCGCGATCGACGGCTGCTTCGGTTCGGCGGTCGCGTCGGTCATCGACATCGTGCGGGTGGCCGACGGAGCCCGCGGCGATGTCGACCCGCGGATCGACCCGATCGAACTCGCCATCCTCGGACCGAAACGGCGAGTGACCACGACGGCATCGATGACCCTGTCGGTGGACCACCCGCTGTCGGAGTCCGCAGAGTTCGACGTGGTCGTCGTCCCTGCGCTTGGAACCCTCACGGCCGCCGCGACCCACGACGCCCTCCAGAGCCGAGATGCTCGTTCGGTCATCGCCTCACTCGGGCGCCTCGACGACGCGACCACCCGGATCGCCGCGGCGTGCACCGGCGTGTTCGCCGTCGCCGAGACCGGACGGATGCATCATCGGCGGGCGACGACCAGCTGGTTCCTGGGGCCGGAGTTCCTGAAGCGCTATCCGACCGTCGCCCTCGATCTCGACACCATGGTCGTGGTCGACGGGAACCTCGTCACCGCCGGCGCCGCCTTCGCCCACATCGACCTCGCGCTCTCACTCGTGCGATCGATCAGCCCCGACCTGGCCCAACATGTCGCCAAGCTCCTCATCATCGACGAGCGCCCGTCGCAGGCGGCCTTCGTCGCCTACGAACATCTCCGGCACGAGGACCCGATCGTCGTCGAGTTCGAACGCTTCGTGCGCGTCCGCCTGGACGAACCGTTCAACGTCGCCGTCGTCGCGCAGTCGCTCGGCACCAGCCGGCGCACCCTCGAACGACGAGTCCGTGCGGCGCTCAACCTCACTCCGCTCGGCTTCGTCCAACGGCTTCGCATCGAACGAGCTCGGCACCTCTCAGCAACCACGGACCTCACCTCCGCCGAGATCGCGCGACGGGTCGGCTACGCGAACGCCGAGACTCTGCGCTCCCTCCTGCGCAGGGAGCGACGCCGTTCCTGACCTATCGCCATGCCTGTAGCCGGTGTCCTAGCGCTCGGTTGGAACCACCTCTCAGCACGTCGCGTCGACGCTCCTGCGTCGCCCCTGGACGACCCACTCGACACGCCCGCAGCACAGGCCATGTGACGTGCCCCGGCTTCCCGGACGGTCGGGGTTGGGTGGCTGTGATGTCGCTGCGTTCTCGTCGAGGGGGTCAGCAGACCCGATCAGGGTCGATTGGGATGAGCCGCGAAGGCGGTCAGGTCAGGGCGGCCGAAGCCGGCCGGCGGGGTAGCGTCGGACACGTCGAGGTCTTTCGGATGGATGGCGTAGGAACCTCCATCGTCGGGAGACCTCGACGTCTATCTGCGGACCGACGCGCCCGGCCGACCTACACCCTCATCTGGGAAGAGCCCGCAATCGCCTACGCCCGAAATGGGCTCACGGCTGCGACGGGACATGCGGACGGAAGCAGGCCGGCCGCTGTCCTCACCGACTCGCTCTGCGGCCCGAGACCGCGGAGACGAAATCGGAGGCCGGCCGCCGGGGAATCGGTCTGCCCGATCCGCTCGTCAAGCTGCTCCGGGAACACGCCAACGAGCAGTACGACGAGCGTGTGCGGGCTGCCGACCTGTGGGTGGACACCGACTACGTCTTCACGACCGAATTCGGCACCGTCCTGCACCCTCGAACCGACAACAAGAACTGGAAGCAGCTCCTCGTCTCGGCGGAAGTCCCGGAACGGCGGCTGCACGACGCTCGACACACCGCCGCGACAGTCCTGCTTCTGCTGGGGGTGACCGAGCGGGCCGTCATGGGCGTGATGGGCTGGTCGAACACCGCGATGGCTGCGCGGTACCAGCACCTCACGTCAGCGGTGCGGCAGGACGTCGCCTCACGGATCGGTGGGCTGCTCTGGCAGACGTCCGACGGGCCGCCGACGACCGTCTGAGAAGGCGGAATGCCACCACAACTGCAACCGCCGCGGGTTCCCGGAGGTCCGGGAGCGCGCGGCGGTTGCGTCTTTGCAGGTCAGAGATGGCGGAAGCGGGGGGATTCGAACCCCCGGTCCTTTCGGACGCCCGCTTTCAAGGCCACTGGGGCGCCTGGTCGTGGGCCCGTTCTGGCTGGTCAGATGTCCGTGGCCGTCCGGTGGTGTCTCGCGGTTCTCCGGTGGGTTGCGGTCACGGTTGTGGTCAGTCGCCACGCTGGGCCCTTCCCCGATAGAGGCCGGCTTGGGCGTGGTCCGTGGGGCGTCCAGGGGCGCCGCAGGCGCTCGCGCAGCGACGGTTCTGTGTGGGGTAGGGGCCCCGCGCAGGTTCGCCCTGGATGCCGCGCGGACCACGTACGACCGTTTCCGGCATCGGGGGCGGGCTGTCCCTTCCTCGGTGCGCTAGCTCTGATCTTCGCCTTGCTCGAATTGGACTTGCTCGACCAGCACGGGGTAGATCTCAACGGCCTCTGGCCTGTCGAGGGGCAAGTACGTTGTCGTCCAGGGGGTCGGGCACGGTCCGTTGTGCTCCGGGTCAGGACACAAGAGGAGTCCGATCTCGTCGACCAGAATCCTCGCTTGCGCCTCCGTGCAGTACACGCCGACCTTGAGTTCGAAGTAGGCCTTGCGGTCGGTGTTCGGCCGGGACGCGCTCTTCTCCATGTCCCGGATGTTGGCACCGCGGATCGAGGCGGTCCTCAGGGATCTCCCGGACCTCGGTGGGGTGACGGGCACCGAGACCCTCGGGGCTGGGCCGAGCGGGGTCGGCCCTTCACAGGGTTTCGCCGTCGAGGAGGGGTTCGAACGTGCGGTAGGAGGTCAGGTCTCGGAAGTGGCGGCTGTACAGGTCGGCGGGCGAGGTCTCGTTCTCGTATAGGGCGGGTGCTACGTCGACGACCTCCACCAGTCGATCCCTGACCTCCTCCCCCGCCTGGTTGCTGTAGGAGATCTGACCCTCGCGCCCGTGTCGCTCTGCCCGATCGCGTGCCTCACGCAGCGACCGGGCCCGCAGCGTGACGATGTCCTCGCGGTAGAGCGGCCGGTAGTCCGGCGCAGATGACGACGACTCGAACAGGAGGATGGCGACGAACAGCGTCTCGGTGGCCATGTCCGCATCCTCGTCCCGTTCCGACCGGCTCACCTCAGGCCGAAACCCTGAGATGAACCCGGGCCGGCTTAGCCTCGTTGCCGCACCTTCGGGAGTTCCGGGGTGCGGTCTTCTCGCGTTCGAGCTGGTCGACGGTGGCGGGCGTGCGCGCGCCGGCCGCCGGGCCGGAGGCGATAGGCGGACGGCAGCGACGCCGCCCGACCGGCCCGTCAGGGCCGGCTTGAAGACGTAAAGAAAGTCCTCACCGGACCGGAGGGGGCTCGACAAGTGATCACCGAGAACGTCCTGCTGACACTCGCTGTCACGAGACCAGCTCCCCACACACCCCAGTGCGAGGCGTGTCACTACTATGGAGCGATGCCGGTGGACCTTCCACGTGACGCGATCGTCATCAGGTTCACCCCTAGGACCCCTGAGAAGATCCTCGAACGCGCAGAGCGGGATCACCGACTGTCGGGTCGTTATGCACTCTCCGTGTTTGCCGACACACAACGAGTCAACGAGTCGAGGCAAGACACCCTGGCCCGCCTGCTTGCTGCGTCCGAGCTGTCGGCGATCGACGCGGCCCGGAACCCTAAGAGGTCGTTGCAGAAGTAGCGGAGCGGGTCCAGTCGTGTGCTGGGCCGGTGAGAGCATCGCGGTCATGGCGAGGCCTCGGGTGACGGTGAAGACGAAGATTTTCCGGGTCGAGATCGTGTTGGTCGATGTCGAACCGTTGGTGCGGCGGGTGGTCGAGGTGCCCGGCGAGGCGAGCTTGGCGAGGTCACGTCCGGCGGAGTGGTGTATGAGATCGACTCCGCGTGATCTTGGTTCGGGATTCTAGGCGGTTATTGCCTCGGTTGTCATGAGTGCCTCGCTGCCGGTCGGTGCGGCTTCGGTGGTGACGATGCGGATGCGTGAGCGGGCCAGTAGATCGAGGCCCATGTAGCGGCGGTTCTCGGTCCACTCATCACTCTGTTCGGCCAGGACGGCGCCGACGAGGCGGATCAGGGAGTCGCGGCCGGGGAAGATCCCGACCACGTCGGTGCGACGGCGGATCTCCTTGTTCAGTCGCTCTTGAGGGTTGTTCGACCAGATCTGGCGCCAGACCTCGCGCGGATATGCGGTGAACGCCAGCAGCTCATCGCGGGCGTTGTCGAGGTGCTCGACTGCGTCGGGCCAGCGCGCGGTGAGAGTGTCGACCACGCGTCCGTACTGGGAGGACATGGAACGGCTGTTGCTCACTGCGGAGGAGGTCGCGGAGGCCCTGCACGTCGGGCGTTCGCGCGTCTACATGCTGATCGCGTCGAAGGAACTGACCTCAATCAAGATCGGCAGCCTGCGGCGCATCCCGGTCGACGCCGTGCGCGAGTACGCGGCCCGGCTCGTGGAGCAGGAACGCGAGGCGTCCTGATGGCCCGCAAGCGTGCGAACGGCGAGGGGTCGATCTACAGGCGCGCCGACGGGCGCTACACCGCCGCCGCATTCGTGCTCGTCTCCGGCGGGGGCCGGCGCCGGGTCTACGTCTACGGCCGCACCCGCGACGAGGTCCGAGGGAAGCTCGACGACCTGATGCGCCAAGCGGACGACGGCATTCCGCGGGCCCGTGAGCGGCAGACCGTCGCCGCGTATCTGGACTACTGGTTGGAGCACGTCGTCCGCCCTGAGAAGCGGGCAACCACGTTTAACAGCTACGAGTCGCTGGTCAGGCTGCACATCGTGCCGGTAATCGGGCGCAAGAAGCTCGGCGAGCTCGGCCCGGCCGACGTCCGGAGGCTGCTCGCCGTGCTCCGGGAAAAGGAGATCAGCGGCAGCGGTGGCGGGGTCCGGAGGCTCTCGCCGCGGATGGTCCAGTTCGCCCACGCGGTGCTTCGGAACGCGCTGTCCAACGCGGTGCGTGAGGAGCTGATCGGCCGCAACGTCGCCAAGCTCGTGCAGGTCTCTAACCCGGAGTACGACGTGGGGGTCAGCCTCGACCCGGTCGCGGCCCGCGCTCTGCTCGCCCGGATCGCCGACGACCGGCTGTACGCGCTGTACCTGTGCGCGATCGTGCTCGGGATGCGGCGCGGGGAGCTGCTGGGCCTGGCCTGGGACGCCGTCGACCTCGACGCAGGGAAGCTCATCGTGCGCCAGTCGCTGACCTGGGCGAACGGCCGCGTGCACCTCGGGCCGCCGAAGTCACGGGCGTCCCGCCGGGTCGTCCCGCTGCCCGCGACCGTCGTCGATGCGCTGCGGGAACACCGTGAGAGGCAGGACGCCGACCGGGAGATGGCCGGGGACCGCTGGACGGAGACCGGTCTCGTGTTCACCTCGCCGCTGGGCGGGCACGTCTCGCCGCGCACGCTCGCAGCGCAGTGGCACGTGATCCGCACGGCGGCCGGCCTCGGGCGGATGCGGTTCCACGATCTGCGGCACACCGCGGTGTCGCTGCTACTCGCCCTCGGGGTTCCGCCGCACGTCGTCCGGGAGATCGTCGGGCACAGCGACGTCAAGGTCACCATGACCGTCTACGCCCACGGCAACCTCGACGAGAAGGCCGCCGCTCTGACCCAGCTGAGTACCGCTGTTACCGGCGCGTTGCTGTCACCGGTTGCTGTCAGCGAGGACTCGGAGGACCGGTCGTGATCGTCGATCATGGGTCTGACCTGTGGCGGAAGCGGGGGGATTCGAACCCCCGGTCCTTTCGGACGCCCGCTTTCAAGGCGGGTGCATTCGGCCGCTCTGCCACGCTTCCGCACGGGAGGGTAACGGGACCGCTCAGCGCTCCGCGCGGTAGTAGGTGACCGGCCCCATCCTGGTCGCCCCGTGCCCGACCACCGTCGCGTCGGTGAACCCCGCGGCCGCGAGCAGCTCCGGCACCGGCTGCTGCGCCCCGTGACCGTGGCCGTGGCCGTGGCCGTGGCCGCCGGGACCGTGGCCGCCGTGATCCCTGCGGGCGCCGTGCCGGGAGCGGCGGCGGGCCGGGTCGAGGCGGGCCAGCAGCGACAGCACCCTGTTCACGGTGCGCATCCGTCCGTCGGTGCGCGGGTCGTGGTCGAGGTCGACCAGGTGCAGGCTCCCGCCCGGCGCCAGGACGCGGTGCGCCTCCCGCAGTGCCGCGACCCGGGCGTCGGCGGCGATGTGGTGCAGCATCAGCGAGGAGAGGACCCGGTCGACGCTGCCGTCGTCGAGGGGCAGGTCCTCGGCCACACCGACCTGCAGCTCCAGCTCGACGCCGGCCTCGGCGGCCTTGCGGCGGGCCATGGCGACCGCCTCCGGGTCGGGGTCGACGCCGCGCACGGTGGCCGTCGGAACGGCCTCCGTGGCGCGCAGCAGGACGTTCCCGGTCCCGCAGCCGATCTCCAGCACGCGGTCCCGCGGGCCGATGCCGGCCTGGGCCAGCAGACGCCAGTACATCGGGACGGCGCCACCGAGCCGGGCCACGGTGTCGTAGCCGGGCAGCAGCCGCGAGCTGACGAGCGTGGGCGTGTGGGCGTGCGTGGTCATCGGATCCCCTCGGACGAACTTCGTGTTCTCCAGCGACTCTCCCTGGCCCCCGAGCAGGCGACAAGGCACTATCCGTGGCCGTGATGGGACGAAGTTCGGACATCCCGCTGATCGGCTTCGCACACACCCCGGTACCGATCGCGGCGTACCGCGTCGACGGTCCCGTGCAGCTTCCGCGGGTGCAGGGACCGCACGCACACGACTTCCTCACCCTCGTGCACGTCGTGCGCGGCACCTGTACCTACCAGGTCGACGGGCAGGTCTGGCGGCTCGTCGAGGGCGATGCGTTCGTCATCGCACCCGGAGCCGTGGTCGACCACGCCGCGGAGACCTCGACGCCGCCCGGCGAGCTGTGGTCGGTCGTCTTCCCCGCGGAGGCTGTCGCGCCCGCGTCCTGGCAGGACCATCCGCTGCTCGCGCCGTTCGTCGGGCGCCACCGCGGGGGCGGGCAGCGGATCGGTGTCCCACCGGCAGACCGGGCGACCTGGCGGGCCCGCCTCGTCGACCTCGACGACGAGCTGACCCGCCGGCGCGACGGTCACGCCGAGGCCGCCCGCGCCCACCTCACCCTGCTGCTGGTGGCACTCGGCCGGCTCGTCGACGACGTACCCGCCGAGTCGGGCGACCCGCTGCTCGCGGCGGTGTTCGCCGTCGTCGAGGAGCGGTTCGCCGGCCGGCTGTCGCTGCGCGACGTCGCCGCGGCCGTCGGGCTCACCCCCGGGCACCTGACGACCGTCGTGCGGCGCGGGACCGGGCGGACCGTCCAACAGTGGATCACCGAGCGCCGGATGCGGGAGGCGCGGCGGCTGCTCGCCTCCACCGACCTCCCGGTCGCCGAGGTGGGCGCCCGGGTCGGCTACCCCGACCCCGGCTACTTCGCCCGCCGCTTCCGGGCCGCGCACGGCGTCGGCGCCGCGACCTGGCGGGCCGGCTCCGGAACCCCCTGACGGGTGGCGGGGGACGTCCGCGCCGGTGCGGTCCGGCGCGGTGTGGTGGGATTCCCCCGGTCTCATCTCGGGAGGACGACGTGCGGTTCGACGAGAACGCCCGGCTCGACACGTCCGGCGTGGACGACCTGCGCGGATCCGGCGGTGGCCGGGGCGGCGGGGTCGGCGGCCGGGTGGCGGGCGCGGGCGGCGGCCTGGGCCTCGTCGGCGTCATCCTGTACCTGCTGCTGTCGAACTTCGCGGGCGTCGACATGTCCGGCATGGGCGCGGGCGGCGGCTACCCGGGGCTCGACCAGGTCGGCTCCGGCCAGACCGCGGACAACTCGTCACTGCAGCAGAACTGCGCCACCGGCGCCTCGGCGAACACCTCGACGGACTGCCGCGTCGTCGCCGTCGTCAACTCCCTCGACGACTTCTGGGCCACCCAGTTCTCCTCCGGCTTCACGACGCCGCGGACGAACTTCTTCTCCGGTGGGGTGAGCACCGACGGCTGCGGCTCGGCCTCGTCGGACAGCGGGCCGTTCTACTGCCCGGCCGACTCCGAGATCTACATCGACCTCACCTTCTTCCAGGAGCTGCAGACCCGCTTCGGCGCGCAGGGCGGACCGTTCTCGCAGGCCTACGTGATGGCCCACGAGTACGGCCACCACATCCAGAACCTGCTCGGCACCAACCGCAGGGCCGGCAACGACACCGGCCCCACCTCCGGCTCGGTGCGCCTGGAGCTGCAGGCCGACTGCTACGCGGGCGTCTGGGCGAACCACGCCACGACGACGCCCGGCCCGTCGGGGCGGCCGCTGATCAGCGAGCTGAACCAGTCCGACATCGACGCCGCCCTCGACACCGCGTCCCGGATCGGCGACGACTACATCCAGTCCAACCTGGGTGGCGGCCGGGTCGACGAGTCGCAGTTCTCGCACGGCAGCTCCGCGCAGCGCGAGAAGTGGTTCACCACCGGCCTGCAGAGCGGCAACCCCGACTCCTGCGACACCTTCGCCGCGCGCAGCCTCGACTAGGGCCGCCCGGCCGGCGGATCGGCGGCCAGGAACCCCGCGAGATCGTCGGTGTAGCCGGCGACGCACAGCTCCCACCCGGGCCGCACGAACGCCTCCCGCGTGAGCAGCACCCGGTACTCGGTGACCCGGGCGTCGCCGTGGTCGATCGTGGCGGTGCCGTCGTCGCGGTACCCGAGCCGGGCCGACACGGCCGCCGACCTCGGGTTGCCCTCGACGTACTCCGAGCGCGCCACGAGCGCGCCGAGGTGGTCGAAGGCGAAGGCCAGCACCGCGGCCCGCATCTCCGTGCCGTAGCCGCGCCCCTGCGCCCGTCGCACCAGGTACGAGCCGGTCGCGACCTCGCGACGCACGCCGAACCGGTCCCCCACGACGTCCTGCAGGCCGACCACCCGGCCCTCGGCGCGCACGACGAACTGCAGCGTCCACCAGTCCGGCGACGCCCTCGCGCGGTTCGACCAGACGTACTGCGCGATGCCGCGCCCCAGGTGCCGCGGGTCGGCCCGGGTCCACGGGACGCGGAACGGCATCTCCGACGACGGGTGGATCCCGCTCTCGTGCACGGCCGCGATCAGCTCCCGGACCGACGCGTCGTCCTCGACGCGCAGCTCCAGGCGCGGGGTCCGCAGGGTCAGCCCGGACATCGGCCACGGGTCGGGCACCGGGTCGATCGGCGCGGGGAGCACGTCCATCGGTCGACCGTGCCGGATCGCCGACGGGCGCGCCACGGAATACCGTCGGCTCCCATGTGGGCGATCACCCTGACCGAGTACGGCGGACCCGAGCAGATGACGTGGGCGGAGGTGCCCGACCCCGAGCCCGGCCCGGGCGAGGTCGTACTCGACGTCGTCTCCTCGGCCGTCAACCGGGCCGACCTCCTGCAGGTCCAGGGGAACTACCCGGTCCCGCCCGGCGCGTCGGAGATCCTCGGCCTGGAGTGCGCGGGCCGGATCGCCGCGCTCGGTGACGGCGTGACCGGCTGGTCGGTCGGCGACGAGGTGTGCGCCCTGCTCGCCGGCGGCGGCTACGCGACGAAGGTCGCCGTCCCGGCCCCGCAGCTGCTTCCCGTTCCCGCGGGCGTCTCCCTGGAGGAGGCGGGCGGCCTCCCCGAGGTCGCCTGCACCGTCTGGTCGAACGTGTTCCTGGAGGGCCGGCTCGCCGAGGGCGAGACGTTCCTGGTCCAGGGCGGCTCGTCGGGTATCGGAACGCACGCGATCCAGGTCGCGAAGGCGCTCGGCGCGCGCGTCGCCGCCACCGCGGGCCACGCCGACCGGCTGCAGTTCTGCCGCGACCTGGGCGCCGACATCGTCATCGACTACCACGACGACATCGCCGAGGAGCTGAAGAAGGCCACCGACGGCCACGGCGCCGACGTCATCCTCGACAACATGGGCGCCAAGGGCCTGGCGAACAACCTGTCCGCGCTGGCCCGCGACGGCCGGCTGATGATCATCGGGATGCAGGGCGGGGTGAAGGCCGAGCTGAACATCGGCGCGCTGCTGGCCAAGCGCGGCCACGTCTCGGCGATGGGCCTGCGCGGCCGCCCGGTCGACGGTCCGCACTCGAAGGCCGAGATCGTCGACGGGGTCCGCGAGAACGTGTGGCCGCTGTTCGCCGACGGCCGGGTGAAGCCGGTGATCTTCGAGCGGTTCGCGATGTCCGACGCCGCCGACGCGCACCGCAGGCTGGACGCCGGTGGGGTGACCGGCAAGCTCCTCCTCGTGAACTCCTGAGCGGACGGGTCCAGAATGGCGGGCATGAGCGACGAGCAGGAGACCCCCGGGGACCGGGTCGTGGTGGTCGGCGCCGACGGGCGTCCGGTGGGCATGGCCTCGGTTCCGCAGGACGACGAGGGGCAGAGCCCCGCGTCGATGGTGGAGCAGCCCGCGAAGGTCATGCGGATCGGCACCATGATCAAGCAGCTGCTCGAGGAGGTGAAGGCCGCGCCGCTGGACGAGGCGTCCCGCGAGCGGCTCAAGGAGATCCACGAGAACTCGGTCAAGGAGCTCGAGGAGGGCCTGGCGCCGGAGCTGCGCGAGGAGCTGCAGCGGCTCAGCCTGCCGTTCACGGCGGACACGATCCCGTCGGAGGGTGAGCTGCGGATCGCCCAGGCCCAGCTGGTCGGCTGGCTGGAGGGCCTGTTCCACGGCATCCAGACCGCGTTGTTCGCCCAGCAGATGGCCGCGCGGGCGCAGCTGGAGCAGATGCGTCGCGGGCTGCCCCCGGGCGTCGGCGGTGGGCCGGAGCAGGGCGGCGTCCCCGAGGGCATGGGTCGCGGGACCGGGCAGTACCTCTGACGCACGACGACGACCTGCGGTTTCGCGGTGTCCCGGCCGGGGCCTCCCCTGCCGGGCCCGCGGACGGCGTCTGAGTACCCTCACCGGGTGGCCGTGACCGTGACCGACGAGCCGGGTGACGTCGTCGACCCGTCCGAGGTGTCGAGCCCGCGCAGCTGGCGGCGGGCCTTCGCGGACCTCGCCCAGGGCTGGCGGCAACGGCCGCTGTGGGGCTACCTCGGCTGGCAGGACATCAAGCAGCGCTACCGCCGCTCCGTCCTGGGACCGCTGTGGATCTCGATCAGCATGGGCGTCATCGCCCTCGGCCTGGGGATCCTCTACTCGGCGCTGTTCCAGATCTCGCTGGCGACGTTCCTGCCGCACGTCGCCGTCGGGCTGCTGATCTGGAACTTCGTGTCCGGCTGCATCCTCGAGGGCAGCGAGGTCTTCATCGCCAACGAGGGCCTGATCAAGTTCCTGCCCGCCCCGCTGAGCCTGCACATCTACCGGCTCGTGTGGCGGCAGACGCTGTTCTTCCTGCACAACCTGGTCGTCTGGGTCGTGCTGATGATCGTGTTCCCGCATCCGCTGGGGCTGTCGACGCTGCTGGCGATCCCGGCGTTCGCGCTGCTGGCGGTCAACGGCGCCTGGGTCGCGATCCTCGCCGGGATCCTCGCGACCCGGTTCCGGGACATCCCCCCGATCATCGCCAGCGTCACCCAGCTGGTCTTCTACCTGACCCCGATCGTCTGGTCGGTCGACATCCTGAGCGACAACCCGGCCGCGCGCGAGCGCGCCCAGCTGGTCGAGCTGAACCCGGTCTTCCACTTCGTCGAGATCGTGCGCCAGCCGCTGCTCGGCCAGGAGATCGTCGGCCGGTACTGGCTGGTCACGGGCGTGATCACGATCGTCGGCTGGGCCGCGGCCCTGATCTGCCTGCGCAACTACCGCTCCCGCGTCGCGTACTGGGTGTGAACCTCTGTGACTGAACCCCGCATCCGGATCGACCGCGCCGCCGTCGACTTCCCGATCTTCGACGCCAAGACGCGGTCGCTGAAGAAGGCCGTCCTCGGCAAGGCGGGCGGCCGGATCGGCACCGACGCCAAGGTGCCGATCATCGAGGCGCTGCGCGACATCACCGTCAGCCTGGACAAGGGCGCCCGCGTCGCGCTCGTCGGGCACAACGGCGCCGGCAAGTCCACGCTCCTGCGGCTGATGGCCGGCATCTACGAGCCCACCCGCGGTCGCTCGCTGGTCCGCGGCAAGGTCGCGCCCGTGTTCGACCTCGCCGTCGGGATGGACCCGGAGATCTCCGGTTACGAGAACATCCTGATCCGCGGCCTGTTCCTGGGCATGACGCGCAAGCAGATGGAGGCGCGGATCGACGACATCGCCGCCTTCACCGAGCTGGGCGACTACCTGGAGATGCCGCTGCGGGCCTACTCGACGGGTATGCGGGTGCGGCTCGCCCTCGGCGTCGTCACCTCGATCGACCCCGAGATCCTGCTGCTCGACGAGGGCATCGGCGCCGTCGACGCGGAGTTCCTGAACAAGGCCCGCAACCGGCTCCACGAGCTCGTCGACCGCTCCGGGATCCTGGTCTTCGCCTCGCACTCCGACGAGTTCCTCGCCGACCTGTGCGACACCGCGCTGTGGATGGAGCACGGGACGATCAAGGAGTACGGCCCGCTGCACGAGGTCCTCGACCACTACAAGGGGCGGACCCCGTCGTGACCGGACCGCTCCCGCCCGGCTCGGTCGTCGGCGTCGTCGTCACGCGGCACCGGGCCGAGCTGCTCGTCGACTCGCTCGCGGCGATGGCGAAGCAGACCCACCCGCTGGCGCACCTGATCGTCGTCGACAACGGGCCTGACCTGCCCGCGCGTGACGCGGTCGAGGCCTGTCCGCTGCCGACGACGTGGCTCCCCTCGTGGTCCAACCTCGGCGGCGCGGGCGGTTTCGCCCTGGGGATGCTGCACGCACTCGCCATGGGCGCGGAGTGGATCTTCCTGGCCGACGACGACGGCCACGCCGCCGACGAGTCCACCCTCGCCACGCTGCTCGACGTCGCGTCGCGGCACGGGCTCGCCGCGGTGTCACCGGTGGTCGCCGACAAGGCCGACCCGGACCGCCTCGCCTTCCCGCTGCGCCGCGGCGTCACCTGGCACCGGTCCCGCTCGGCGCTGGGCCCCGACGACCTGCTCCCCGGGATCGCCTCGTTCTTCAACGGCGCCCTCTTCCGGGCCTCCACGCTGGAGGTCATCGGGGTGCCGGACCTGCGCCTGTTCGTCCGCGGCGACGAGGTGGAGATGCACCGCCGGATGGTCCGGTCCGGGCTGCCCTTCGGCACCGCCCTGCAGGCCACCTACCTGCACCCCTACGGCTCCGACGAGTTCAAGCCGATGCTGGGCGGGCGGCTGCACGCCCAGGACCCGGGCGACGAGGTCAAGCGCTACTACACCTACCGCAACCGCGGCTACCTGATGTCCCAGCCCGGGATGCGGAGGATCGGCCTCCTGGAGCTGCCGAGGTTCGCCTGGTACTTCCTGGTGACGAAACGCGACCCGCGCGCCTTCCGCGACTGGCTGACCCTGCTCCGCCAGGGCCGCCGCGAGCAGTTCCACCGCGCCCCCTGACCGACACCCCTCCGGGTCGGTCACCTACCGCACCCCTCGTGAGGCCGTCGCACCCTCCGCGACGGGTGCGACGACCCCCGCAGGGGTGCGACAGCTCGCCGGATGTGGGTTGTCCACAACGAGGCCGGTTGTCCACAGGGTGGCGGGTGCGGGCGTCGTCCGGCGCCGGGGCGGCTTGAATGGGGATGTGGACCTCCTCGACTCGGTGCCGCTCGACTCCGGTGGCCTGCTGTGGCGCGGCACTCTCCTGGCAGCCGGGTTCGGGCGGGACGAGATCGACCGGTTCGTGCGGGCCGGCCGGCTGGTCGGCATCCGGCCCGGTGTCTACCGGCTCCCCGGTGAGGCGGAGCCGACCCGTGCCGAGCTCCACCGAATCAGGGCTCGGGCCGCTGCTCCGGAGCTCGCCGCCGATGCGGTCTACGGCGGTGTGACGGCAGCCGTGCTGCTCGGTCTGCCGCTGTGGCGGGTTCCGCTGGGTCGGCTGCACGTCTTCCGGGACCGGCCCGGCGGTGGCCGCATCCGGCCGGGTACGCACGTGCACGCCGTACCGCTGCCCGACCGGGATGTCGTGGACGTGGGCGGTTTGCGGGTCACCTCGGCCGCCCGGACCGCGGTCGACCTCGCCCGCACCCTCACGACCGAGCAGGCGCTGGTCACGCTCGACGCCGCGCTCCACCGGTACGTCCGCCGCGACCCGACCGTGCCACCACCACCCGGCGCCGTCGACGCCGCGCAGCTCGACGACGTCCTCGGCCGATTCGCCGGTCGACGCGGGGCGCCGCGTGCACGACGCGCCATGGACCTCGTCGACGAGCGGACGGAGAGTCCGGGAGAATCCCGTAGCCGCTTCCACCTGCACGCCGCCGGGCTGCCCGCGCCGATGACGCAGTGGGAGGTGCCGGGGCTCGGCTACCGGACCGATTTCGCATGGCCCGGGCACGGCGTCGTCGGGGAGTTCGACGGACGGATCAAGTACGGACGCACGCTGCGGCCCGGCGAGGATCTCGAGGACGTCCTGTGGCGGGAGAAGCGGCGTGAGGACCGGATCCGGTCGACGGGGCTCACCATGGTGCGCTGGATCTGGTCCGACATCGACGACCGGGGCCCGGACGGCATGGTGCCCCGCCTGAGTCGCCTCCTCGCCGTGCTGCCGCACCCCGCGTGAGGTCGTCGCACCCGACGCGGACGGTGCGGCGACCGCAGCCGGGGTGCGAGAGCAGGTCAGTTCTTGAAGATGACCCAGCGCAGCATGACGAAGTTGATCGCGGTGGCGGTGCCCTGCGCGACCAGCCAGGCGAGGCTGGTGTCGTAGGTCAGCGGCGGCAGCAGGTGCAGGACCAGGGAGTTCACACCGACGTTCACGGCGAAGGTCGTGCCGTAGAGGGCCACGAAGCCGGCGAACCTCGCGCGGCCGCCGGTGTTCGCGCCGGTGAAGGTGAAGCGCTTGTTGAGCAGGTACGCCGTCGTCGTACCGAGGATGAAGCTGATGCCCTTCGCGAACGGCACCCACAGGCCCGCGTTCAGGAGCAGGTGGTAGACGCCGAAGTCGACGATCGCGGAGAGCACACCGATCGCGACGAAGCTGCCCAGCTGGCGGACGAGGCCGAGGCGCGGGGCCGGGCCGTCGGCCGGACCGGTGGCCGGGGGCTCGGCCCGGGTGGGCTCGGTGGCGGTCACCCATCGAGGGTAGCGGCGCACGCCGCAACGACCGCGTCGACCCACCGGAGCGCAGGCCGTGCCCCTCCGAGCTGCCGATCCGTTCTCGACCGTGGACAAGGCAATGCACTTTGCCGTACAAAGTTAGTGACAGAGCAAACTAGTTGGCAGTGGGGGAACCATGCAGGACCGGACGGACACCGACGTCGACGACCAGCCGCCGCGCTCACCGGCCGACGCGCTCGCGATCATCGAGCGTGAGCAGGCCCGGCAGATCCCGCCGTACTGGATCTTCTATCTGATCTGGGGCGCGGCCTGGGCGGTCATCGGGCTCGCCTGGTTCGCGAACGGGACCGGCGCGGTCACCGCGGCCACCGCGGGCGTCCTCACGGGGCTGGCGATCGCCGGGGGGTCGATCGCCAGCGGCCTGGTCGGCGCCCGGATGGGACGCGGCGTCACCGGGCCGAGCCAGCTGCACGGCGCCCTCTACGGCTGGGTGTGGCCGGTGGCGATGATCGGGGTCGTCGCGCTGACGGTCGGTCTGGGCCGGCTCGGGGCGCCGGTCGGGTTCGCCATGCCCGCGCTGTTCGTGTTCGTCACCGGCGGCCTGTTCGCGGTCGGGGCCGCGGTCTGGCGCAACATCCCGGACTACGCGCTCGGGCTCGGCCTGCTGGTGCTCGGCGCGGCGCTGCCGTTCGTCCCGGCGCCGTGGCACGCGCTGACACTGGCGGTCGTCGGCGGTGGCGCCCTGGTCGCCACCGGGCTGTGGACACGGGCGCGGGCGGTCCGGTGACCGAGCTCGACCCCGTCATCCACGCCCAGGCCCGGCTGCGGGTCACCGCCACCCTCGCCGCCCTCGACGACGGCGACCGCATGACCTTCCCGCGGCTGCAGGAGCTGCTCGGCATGACCGCGGGCAACCTGTCCACCCACCTGCGCAAGCTGGAGGACGCGGGCTACGTCGCGATCACCAAGACCCACCAGCGGCGCACCCCGGTGACCTTTGTCGAACTGACGAGAACGGGCAGGCGGGCCTTCGAGGACTACACGGCCGCGCTGCGGGCGCTGCTCGACCCGGCGGCCGACCCGTCGGAGGTGCCGTCGTGACCGCACCGGTGGAGCTGCACGGGGTGACCCGCCGCTACGGCGACACCGTCGCCCTCGACGACGTCGACCTCGTCCTGGAGCCCGGCAGCCTGACCGGCCTGCTCGGACCGAACGGGGCGGGCAAGTCGACGCTTGTCAACCTCGTGTCCGGGCTGCGCCGACCGGACACCGGCACGGTGCGGCTGTTCGGCGGGGACCCGCGTGACGCGGCGAACCGGGTCGCGCTGGGCACCACCCCGCAGCAGACCGGGCTGCCCGACACACTGCGCGTCGGGGAGATCGTCCGGTTCGTCGGCGCCCACTTCCCCGACCCGGTCGGGGCCGGTGAGCTGCTGGGGCGCTTCGGCCTCGACGGGCTGGAACGACGCCAGGCGGGCGGGCTGTCCGGCGGCCAGAAGCGTCGCCTCGCGCTCGCGCTCGCGTTCATCGGCCGCCCTCGGCTGGTGCTGCTCGACGAGCCGACGACCGGCCTGGACGTCGAGGGCCGCCGCGCCCTGTGGGACACCGTGCGCGCGTTCCACGCCGGCGGCGGGACGGTGCTGCTGACCACCCACTACCTCGACGAGATCGAGTCGCTGGCCGAGCGCGTCGTCGTCCTGGCGGGCGGGCGGATCCGCGCCGACGGCGACGTCGACGCCGTCCGCGGAGCCGTCCGGGTGGGGCGGGTGTCCTTCCGCGCGGCGACCCTTCCCGACCTGCCCGGCGTCGAGCGGACCGAGCGCGACGGCGACCACGTCACCCTGCACACCGCCGACGCCGACGAGCTGGTCCGCACCCTCGTCCGGCACGACGTGCCCTTCACCGGCCTGTCGGTGTCCCGGGCGTCGCTGGAGGACGCGTTCCTGACCCTGACCGGAGGCCCGTCGTGAGCATCGCCGCAGCGCACGCCCGCTACCTGATCCTGGAACAGCTGAGGATCCCCGTCGCGGTGCTGTCCACCGCGCTGTTCCCGGCCCTGACCCTGTGCTTCTTCGTGCTGCCGTTCGACTGGGGGGACGACCCGGTCGCGGTGACCCGCTCGGTCGCCCAGCTCGCACTGTTCGGCGTGCTCAGCGGGTTCCTGTTCACCTTCGGCGTGGGCGTCGCCGACGACCGCGAGAAGCCGTGGGATCCCTACCTGCGCACGCTGCCCGCCCCGGCGTCGGCGCGGGTGGTCGGCAGGCTCGCGGTCGGGGTGCTGTTCGCGCTGCTCGGGATGTTGCCGGTGGTCGTGCTGGGGGCCCTGCTCACGCCGGCGTACGTGGAACCGGCGCGGCTGCCGTTCGCGTTCGTGACGCTCCTGGTGGCCGGGCTGCCGTTCCTGTTCGGTGGGCTCGCGATCGGCTACTCGCTGCCGACCAAGGCCGCGCTGCCGGTGACCCAGCTGGCGTTCTTCCCGATGGCGTTCGGTGGCGGCCTGCTGCTGCCGCCGGAGCTGTTCCCCGGCTGGCTGGCCCGCGCGACCGAGGTGCTGCCCACCCGCGGGGCCCGTGACCTGCTGCTCTGGTCGCTCGGCGGGCCGGTCCCGAGCGGTCTGGCGCTGGGCGCGTTCGCGGTGTGGACGGTCGGGCTGGCGCTGCTGGTGGGCTGGGCGTACCGCCGCGACGAGGGGCGCCGCTTCCGGTGAGCCCCGGGCCGGCACTCAGAAGTGGCGGCCGGCGAAGGTGTAGCGGGTCCGCACCGTGACCGAACCGGCGGCCGTCCGGCCGTAGACGCGGAAGTGCGGGCGGCCGTGGACGGCGCGGCTGGGCATCTTCGAGCGGACCGAGCCGTACTGGGAGACGAGGCCGTCGACGTCGGCGGTGGCGTTCTCCGGGACCAGCAGCCGGGCCGACCCGGCGCCGAGCTCCAGCTCCACCTCGACGACGGGCATGGGCAGCTGCGCGTCGCAGAAGTCCAGCAGGACCGGGCCGAGCGAGGTCTGCACCCGCAGCCGGGCCGGGACCGCCCAGTCGCCGCGGCGCTTGACCCCGCCGACGCCGCCGCGCAGCACCGTAGGCGGGCCGACCGGGGTGGCCAGGACGTCCGCGGACAGGTCCAGCGGGTCCCCGGGCAGGTCGGACAGCACGGGGAGCAGCTCGGAGCCGAACCGGGCGCCGTAGACGACCGACAGCCGCTCCTGCAGCTCCTCGACCGAGATCCGGCCCTCGGCCATCGCACGGTTGAGCCGCGTCGCGGCGCGCTCGCGGTCGGCGTCGGAGATCCTGATCTCCCGACCATCTCCGGGTAGCCGCGCACCGGTCACCCCACCAGGGTAAACACCTATCCGACGGGTGCGGCGTCCGGCAGCCGGAACAGCCACACCCCGCCGTCGAACCGGCCGGGGTCGCCGGTGACCCGCCGGGTCCAGGCCAGCGCACGGGCCTCGTCGCCGCCGGCGTACCCGGGGACGAACGCGACCGCGGTGATCCCCAGGTCGCGCAGCTCGCGGTGGGCGGCGGCGGTGTAGTCGTCGCTGGGGTCGTTCTTGCCGTCGGCGACCCACTGCGCCCCGATCTGGTACCGGTTCCAGCGGGACTGGATGGCGACGTCGTCCTCGGGATCGGAGGCGATGAAGTAGCCGCCGCGGATGCGGAACGACGGGCCGGAGGCGGCCTGCCAGCGCAGGCCCTGCGCGCCGTCGTCCCAGGCCGCGGTGATCCGCGGGTAGATCTCGACGACGTCGGCCGGGCCCAGCGGCGCCGCCCCGGCCGCGAAGAAGGCGGGTACCGGCGCGGGCCGGACCTCCTGGGCGTCGGCGGGCAGCCAGGACACCACCGCCAGCGCGGCCAGGGCGACGGCACCGACCGCCGTCGCCGGGGTGTCGAGCGGCATCCGGTCCACCCACAGCGCGACCACGACGGCGACGCACAGCGCCGTCACCACCTGGATCCGGACCGGCTCGACCTCCGACAGCAACGGGACCTCGGCGAACCCGAGCCAGGGCAGCGGGATCCCCGTGTAGTCGCCCAGCAGCACGACACTCGTGCCGAGCGAGGCGACCCAGGACAGGAACCCGACCGCGGCGACGACCCGCAGCGTCGTCGACCGGACGACCAGCACCGCGACGACGACCAGCGCCAGCACGGCGACGCCGACGTAGCCGCCCTGTTCGCCGATGTGGCCGCCGAGCTCGGTGCCCGCGCCGTCGGGCACCGCCCGGACGGCGGTCAGCCGCGTCGGGACGAGCAGGTTCGCGAGGTCCGCGCCGGTGGCGTGCACGTTGCGGATCGCGCCGCGCGGGCGGTTCGGCCCGGCCAGCACCAGGTACAGCGGGTAGGCGCCGAGCACCACGAACACCCCGACGCAGGCCAGGCCGGCCCGGACCAGCCCCGGCAGGTGCGCGCGGACCCGGCGGGGGAACCGCAGCGCGAGCACCACCGCGGTGACGACCAGGAAGATCACGCCGATGGCGAGGGTCTGGGTGTAGAGGACGAGCTGCCCGACCAGCGCGAGCCCGGTGAGCGCCCCCACGAGCCACGGGCGACGCAGCGGGCCGCGCGCGAACAGGTGGTGCGCGACGAGCAGCAGCAGCGGCGGCAGCAGCGACCATGTGAGGTTGAGGTGCCCGGCGATCGCGTGCGCCAGATGGAACGGGGAGAACGCGTACAGCGCGCCGGCGATCCCGCGGGCGACCCAGCCGCGGGTGCCCGCGCCGACGTACGGGCCGAGCGCGGCGACCAGGACCAGTCCGGACACGACCGGGCCGAGGACCAGCCCGACGTTGAACGCGGTCACCGAGCCCGCGACCAGGGTCACCGGGGCGAGCGCCAGCGCCAGCAGCGGCACCGCGGTGTTCCACAGCGCGTTCAGCCCGTACGGCCAGTGCATCCAGTCGGTGACCAGCGGGTTCTCCCCGTGCGTCACGGCGAACGGGAACCAGTGGAGCCACCAGGCGAACATGTCGGCGTCGGCGGTGACGTGCCCGATCAGCAGACCGCCCGGGGCGGCGAGCACCCGGCGCTGCAGCCACAGCGAGACCAGCAGGTAGCCGAGCCCGAGCAGCACGTACAGCCCCGCGGTCGCGCCCCGGCGCCGTGCCGGGGGCAGCGGGAGGCGGACCTGCCGCTCGTCGAGCACCCGCCCAGGGTCGCACCCGTCGTCGTCGGTGGCCCTCGCTACCCTGGCGACGATGACGGACACGACCGTTCCCAGCAGCACCAGGACCGACGCCCCGGCGCGGCGGACCGCCTCCCTGCACGGCTGGGGACGGACCGCGCCGACGGTCGCCCAGCTCCTCACCCCGCGCGACGCCGAGGACGTGGCCGAGGCCGTCCGCACGGCGGGCGAGCGCGGCGTGATCGCCCGCGGGCTCGGCCGGTCCTACGGCGACCCGGCGCAGAACGCGGGCGGTGTCGTCCTCGACATGCCGGGCCTGAGCCGGATCCACGCCATCGACCCGGACACCGGCGTCGCGGACGTGGACGCGGGCGTCAGCCTGGACCAGCTCATGCGCGCCGCGCTGCCGCTCGGGCTGTGGGTCCCGGTGCTGCCGGGCACCCGCCAGGTCACGATCGGCGGGGCGATCGGCGCCGACGTGCACGGCAAGAACCACCACACCAAGGGCAGCTTCGGCAACCACGTCGAGTGGTTGGCGCTGGTGACCGCGGACGGCTCGGTCCGCGAGCTGACCCCGTCCGGGCCGGACTCGGAGCTGTTCTGGGCGACCGTCGGCGGGATGGGCCTGACCGGCGTCATCGTGCGGGCCAGGGTGCGGCTGCACCGGACCGAGTCGGCGTACTTCGTGGTCGACACCGATCGCACCGACGACCTCGACGGCCTGCTGGAGCTGCTCACCGACGGCTCCGACGACACCTACGGCTACTCGGCCGCCTGGTTCGACACCACCGCGACCGGGGCCCGGATGGGCCGCTCGGTGCTGACCCGCGGCTCGCTCGCGACCGTCGACCAGCTCCCCGCGAAGCTGCGGTCCGAGCCGCTGAAGTTCGACGCGCCGCAGCTGCTGACCTTCCCCGACGTCTTCCCGAACGGGCTGGCCAACAAGCTGTCGCTGACCGCGTTCTCCGAGCTGTGGTTCCGCAAGGCCCCGAAGCGCCAGCGCGGCTCGGTGCAGAACATCACGGCCTTCTACCAGGTGCTCGACGTGTTCGGGGACTGGAACCGGGTCTACGGCTCGAAGGGCTTCCTGCAGTACCAGTTCGTCGTCCCGATGGGGGCGGAGACCGAGCTGCGCCGCATCCTCGAGAAGATCGCGGCGTCGCCGCACAAGTCCGGGCTGAACGTGTTCAAGCGCTTCGGCGCGGGCAACGACGCACCGCTGTCGTTCCCGACCAAGGGCTGGACGATCACCGTCGACTTCCCGATCGCGAACGGGCTGTCCCGGTTCTGCACGGAGCTCGACGAGATGGTGCTGGCCGCAGGCGGGCGGCTGTACCTGGCGAAGGAGTCGCGCACGTCGCCGGAGGCCTTCGCCGCCGGCTACCCGCGGTTCGCCGAGTGGAAGGCGATCCGCGACGGCGTCGATCCGGCCGGCGTCTTCGCCTCCGACATGTCCCGCCGCCTCGCACTGACCCTCTGACGTCCGGAGCCAGCACCATCATGATCGACGCAGTCGGCAATCCGCAGAGCATCCTGCTCCTCGGCGGCACCTCCGAGATCGGCCTGGCCACCGTGCGCGCGTTCGCCGCGGACCGCCCGTTGCGGGTCGTGCTCGCCGCCCGCCCCGGCCCCCGGCTCGACGCCGCCCGCGCCGAGCTCGAGGCGCTCGGGTGCGGCGTGGAGACCATCGAGTTCGACGCCAGAAGCATCGAGACCCACCCCGAGGTCGTGAAGAAGGCCTTCGCGGGCGGGGACATCGATGTCGCCGTCGTCGCGTTCGGGCTGCTCGGCGACAACGAGAAGGCCTGGACCGACGTCGACCACGCCGTCGAGCTGGCGCAGGTCAACTACACCGCGACCGTCTCCACCGGGGTCGCGCTGGCCGAGCGGTTCCGCGAGCAGGGCCACGGCTCGCTCGTCGCGATCTCCTCGGTCGCCGGGGAGCGGGCCCGCCGCTCGAACTTCGTCTACGGCTCCACCAAGGCCGGGATGGACGCGTTCTACACCGGGCTGACCGAGGCGCTGCGCGAGTTCGGCGTGACCGTGACGATCGTCCGGCCCGGCTTCGTGCACTCGAAGATGACCGAGGGCCTCGACGCCGCACCGCTCGCGACGACCCCGCAGGCCGTCGCCGACGTCATCGTCGACGCGGTGCGGACGGGCAAGGAGCTGGTGTGGGCACCGGCGCCGATGCGCTTCGTGATGAGCGCACTGCGCCACGTGCCCCGGCCGATCTTCCGCAGGCTCCCGATCTGATCCGGGGGCGGCCTACCAGCCGTCGACGTGCAGGACGGTGTCGAGCGGCTGGCGCTTCGCGGGCTTGAACGTGTCGCCGGTGTAGTACGCGACCGGCAGCAGGACGCCCTGCCGCACGTTCTCCGGGATGCCCAGCAGCTCGGCGATCTCCTTCTCGTACTGCAGGTGCAGCGTCGTCCAGGCGCTGCCCAGGCCGCGCGCACGCAGCGCGAGCTGCAGGCTCCACGCGGCCGGGAGGAGCGACCCCCACATCCCGGCCTGGTTCGACGCCGGCAGCTCGGCCTTCGCGTTCATCGCGCCGATGACCAGCACCGGGACCTCCCCCATCCGGTCCGCGAGGTACTGCGCGCTGTCCGCGACGCGGAGCTGGGTGGCGTCGCGGTCGGCGTCGCCGTGGGAGCGGGTCGTCGGGTACTGCGAGGAGTTCCGGTAGGCGGTGAACGCCTTCCGGTAGTACTCGCCGACGGCCTTGCGCTTCTCGGCGTCGGTGAGCACCAGCCAGTGCCATCCCTGCTGGTTGGAGCCGCTCGGGGCCTGCAACGCGACCTCGAGGCTCTCCCGGACCACCTCCAGCGGCACCGGACGCTCCAGGTCCAGGCGCTTGCGGACCGATCGGGTGGTGGTGAGCAGCTCGTCGGGCCCGAGTGGCAGCACATCGCTCATGCCCCGCACGCTACGGCGCCGCCGGCCTCGGCCTCCTCGCGATGATCACCGCGCGCTCCCCTGCGCCCACCTCGCACGTGAGGCGCCCCGCGGACCGCTGCGCACGGGTCGCGGCCAGACGCGGGTCGGCCCAGGTGGGGACACCGCCGTAGGGGCCGCGGGTCAGCCCGTCGGAGCCCTCCCGGACGATCTCGAACCCGGCGTCGACGAGGATCTCCCGGATCCGCAGGTGCCCGCGCGGGACGCGGGGCGGCACCCAGCGGGCACCGGCCAGCTCCCGGCCGCGGCCCTCGGCGTCGGCGGCGACGACGAGTGCGCGCCCGCCCGGCTCGAGCGCCCGGAACCAGCCGCCCGGGCCGAGGTCACCGGCCAGCGCCGCGTCCGGGAGCCGGTCGAGCACTTCCACCGCGGTCAGCGACGCGACCGGCCCCGGCAGGGCGTCCAGGGTCAGGTGCACGGGGCATCCCGGCGCGCCCGCACGCATCGCCCCGGCCTCGGCCTCCGAGCCGGCCAGCCCCGAGACCGGGCCGAGCCGGGCCAGCCCGGCGAGCACGGCCCCGCCGGCACCCGCGACGTCGAGGTAGGGGCCGCGGCCCAGGTGGTGGCGGGCCAGGCGCAGGTACCAGTGCAGCGCGGCCCGCTCCGGCGGTGCGGCACCGGTGGGCTCGGGCAGGTCGGCGAGGGGCGGGGTCGTGGGGATCATCGGTCCATCGCGTCGGTGGGCGGGACCCGTCCTGGGGCGCGACGGGCGGGCACGTCCATTGTCGCCGACGCGGCACACCGCCGTGCCCGGGTACCGGCATCGCAGCGCGGTCGCCGAGGCCCGTGACCGGTCCACCGCAGCCGGCGGACCCGGGCGGAGGTGCGCACGGCGGACATGACCGTGCCCCCGGACCACGACGGTGGTCCGGGGGCACGCCCGGTGTTCCCCGCTCCCCAGCGGCGTCTCAGGCCCCGTGAGCCGGCTTCTTCCGGCGGCGACGGGCCGCGGCGGCACCGGAGGCGGCGACGATCGGTGTCGCGGCGCTGGCGTGTGCGTCGTCGCGACGACGGCCGGCCCGCCCGCAGTTCTCGGCGCCGGTCCGCGTGCCGGGCAGCGCCGACGCGGAGCGCATCGCCCGCGGTGCCGGGACGACACCGCGGTCGTCGGCGAGACCGCGGGCCGCGATGTGCAGCGACCGCAGCCGCTCCATCCGGTCGACACCGGTGGTGGTGCCGGTGCCCTCGACGACCGGGGTGAACAGGTCCCCGCCGGTGCCGGCGCCGCCGCTGCGCATCCGGGCGACGGCGACGAGGTCGGCGGACAGGTCGCTGTGCCCGGCGCCGTCGAAGTCGGCGGCGCGGGCCGCGGCCAGGCGCTCGAGCACCCAGCGGGCCGAACCGGCCGGGGCCGGGACGTCGATCTCGGCCGCGGCGGGCACGTCGGCGGGATCGGCCTCAGGGCGTCGCGGTGCCCGGGTGGGCAGCGCGGGCGCCGGGACGACGATCGGGTCGGCAGGGGCCGGCTCGGACGCCGGGGCGGTGGGCTCGGGCTCGGCGACCGGCGCGGACGGGGCCGCGACGGGCGGGACGACCGGCAGGGCGGCGGTCCGCGCGTCGTCCGCCGGGGCCTGCTCCGGCGCCGTGGTGGGGGTCCAGCCCGACGTCGTGGCGACGGCGGGGCCCGCCGAGCGGCGGCGGACCACCGGAAGCGCCTCCGTCACCGAGGGCACGTCGCCCTGCTGGGCCGGCGCGAACGGCTGCGCCGGGGCCGACGGCTGCGACGGCACGGACCGCCGCGCCACCCGCCGGGCGGACACGGCCGCAGCCGCTGCGGCGGGATCGGCGGTGGCCGGGGCGGCAGACACGACCGGCAGCACCGAGGTCACCGGCTCGTCGGTGATCATCGGCAGCACGGAGGTCTCCGGGTCACGGCGCGCCTCGTCGTTGGCCACGACGCGGCGGGCGGCCGGGACCGGGTCGGGGGCGACGACCGCCTCGACGGCCTCGGGGGTGGGCCGGGCCCGGCCCCGCATCCACCGGCGCGCGGGACGTTCGACGAGCGAGTACAGCAGGTGTGCCACGGGCAGAGTCCCCACGAAGACGGTGAGCGCGATCAGGTGCCCCGTCTCCCCGCCGCGGGGGAGGACACCGGAGTCGCTCAGGAACCAGAAGATCTCGAACATCGGGATGTGGACCAGGTAGAGGGCGTAGGAGATCCGCCCTCCGTGCACCATCGGGCCACGGGTCAGCAGGTGGTGCACCGGTCCGCGGTCGGCGAGCGCGAGGGCTCCGACCAGGACCGGGAAGGCGACGACGGCCAGGCCGTGCAGGCCGCCGCCGACGACGGACCCCGCCAGCAGGACGAACGGCACCGCGGCGACGGTGGACGTCGCCGTCGCCGAGGCCGCGGAGCGGACCCGCTCGGTGGCGCGCAGCCGCCGCACGGCCAGCATCGCCAGGACACCGGCGGAGAACCCGCCGAGGATCCGGACCAGCCAGCTGTACGGGTAGTACGGCGAGCCGACCACCAGGAACGCGGCCGCCATCGGCGCGGTGCACAGCAGCGACCCCGCCGCCAGCACCGCGAACGGCAGGTTCCGCAGCCGGAAGAATCCGAGCGCCAGCAGCGGGAACAGCAGGTACGCCAGCCACTCGGCGCTGATCGACCACGTCGGGCCGACCCAGGACGCGCCGTCGAGGTACTGCTCGTCCCACATCTGCACCAGGAACAGCTGCTCGAGCCACGCGCCGACGCCGATCGACGGCTGCACCGCCTGGTAGGCGACGTCGGTCGTCGACCCGAACAGCAGCCGCGCCACCAGCCACACGCCGAAGAGGTGGAACACCACCGCGTAGGCGGGCCACATCCGCGCCGCGCGGGCCCACACGAACCCGCCCGCGTCCCGGAGTCGGAGCCGCGGACCGAGCTGGTCGAGGTAGGTCCAGGCGATGACGAAGCCGCTGAGGACGAAGAACAGGTCGACGCCCAGCGCACCCTGTGTGATCAGCGGTCCGAGCCAACCGTTCACTGTCTCCACACCCGCCATCGGGGTGAAGTGGAAGTGGAACGCGACGACCCAGAGCGCGGCGACGATACGCAGCCCCGTCAGCGCGAGCACCTCACCGCCACCGTTGCCTCCACATCGGACGGACGAACCCCCCTGTCCGGGAGTGGTTCCGCCGGCGGCGGACGCGGCGGTGGCCGGGTCGTCGGCCGTCGCTCGCGAATCGGTGCAGATGCTCACACCGGGGCCAACGAGGCGAGATCACCACCGTCACCGGTGACACCCGAACAGTGCCCGAATGTCGCAGCTGATCACTCAACGTGATCGAAACCCGGAGTGACCGACCTTGAGACCCCGGGTGGGTGGACTACGCCGGACGGGTGGACGGTCGGGGTCACGGGGGGATCACAGTTGATCACCGGGTGGCGTCTAGCCTCGGTCGTGTGCTGACCGCCGACACGGAGGCGGATCCCCGTCCGGGATCCGGCCCCACCGACCGCCGGTCGCGTCCGACCGACCGCCTGCTCGCCGCCGCGCTGGGCCTGCTCTCGGCGGTGCTGGCGCTGGCGATCCCGTTCCTGCCGGTCGTGCAGAACACGGCGACCGTCAGCTGGCCGAACGCCACGACCGGCACCGCGCCGCTGAACGCCCCCCTGGTCGCGTACCGGCCGGAGAGCCTGACCGCGACGATCGGCTGCGACGCGATCCGCAGCCTCGACGACCGCGGGTCCGGCCGCGCGACCGTGCTGTCCACGACACCCACCGGCGCCCCGGACGGCGGCACGGTCGGGCTGCGCATCGCCGTCGCCGACGGGGTGGTCACCCTCGACAACCGCGGTCAGCGCATCGCCACCGCACCGCTGCCCCCGCCGGGCGCGCCCTGCGCGCTCACGTTCACCTCGGACTTCGACGCGACGACGGCGACCCTGGGCGGGGCCACGCTCTACGAGTTCGCCGGCGACGGCCGTCCGCAGCTCACCGGGATCCACTCCGACCTCGACGCGGCCCGCGACCCGATGGGCGGAACGAGCGTCCGGTTCGACACCGACAACCGCTACGACACCGACGCCTCGACGCTCAAGCTCGTCGCGGGCGGTGTCGCGATCGTCGCGCTGTTCGGCTCGCTGTTCTTCCTGCGCCGGATCGACGACGCCGACGCCCGCCGCGTCGTGCACGGCCGCCGGCTGGCGCGCCGGCTGCGCGGGCAGGACGACCTGCGCGACGCCGTCGTCGTCGGCGTGCTGGTCGTGTGGGCCCTCATCGGGTCGATGACCAGCGACGACGGCTACATCCTCGACATCTCCCGGGGCAACGACACCGCCGGCTACATCGGCAACTACCACCGCTGGTTCGACGTCCCCGAGGCACCGTTCGGCTGGTTCTACCAGCTGTACTCGCTGTGGAGCGGGGTCTCGGAGTCGGTGCTGTGGCTGCGCGTCCCGGCGCTGGCGATGGGCGTCGCGTCGTGGTTCCTGATCAGCCGGGCGCTGCTGCCGCGCCTCGGCACCCGGGTCCGGCGCAGCCGCTCCGCGGGCTGGGCCGCAGCCGGGGTGTTCCTGTGCTTCTGGCTGCCGTTCAACAACGGGCTCCGCCCGGAGACCGTCGTCGTGATCGCGGCGCTGGTGTCGTTCGTGATGCTGGAGCGCGCCCTGGCCACCCGGCGGCTGCTGCCGGTCGCGGGGGCACTCGTCGCGGGGGCGTTCGCCGTCGCGGCGACGCCGACCGGTCTCATCGCGCTGGCCCCGTTCCTGGCCGCGGCCCGGCCGCTGCTGCGGCTGTTCACCGAGCGGATCCGCACCACCGGGTGGGCCGCCACCCTCGGCCCGCTGCTCGCGGCCGGTCTGATCGTGCTCACCGCCGTCTTCGGCGACCAGACCCTCGCCACCGTCGCCGAGGCCACCCGGGTCCGCCAGGACATCGGCCCGAACCTGCCCTGGTACCAGGAGCTCGCCCGCTACGACCTGCTGTTCAGCGACAGCCGCGACGGCTCGCTGCAACGCCGCTTCCCGGTCCTCCTGCTGTGGCTGTGCATGATCGTCTCGACGATCGTGCTGCTGCGCCGCGGCCGCATCCCGGGCGCCGCGCTCGGGTTCTCCCGGCGACTGCTCACCAGCACCGCGCTGTCGTTCGCGGTGCTGGCCCTGACCCCCACGAAGTGGACGCACCACTTCGGCGCGTTCGCCGCGCTCGCCTCGGGCGTCGCGGCGCTGGCCGCGCTGGCGACGAGCACCGGTGTGCTGCGCTCGCGACGCAACCAGGCGCTGTTCCTCGGCGCGGTGCTCGCGGTGACCGGTCTGGCGTTCCGCGGCCCGAACACCTGGTGGTACGTCTCGAACTGGGGCGTGCCGTGGTTCGACAAGCCGGTGTCGGTCAGCGGGATCCAGGCGACGACGGTGCTGTTGGTCCTGGCGTTCCTGTCGCTCGTCGTCGCCGGGGTGGAGCACCTGCGCTCGACCTCCGGGGTGCCGCGCCCGGTCCGGCGGACCCTCGGGCGTCGGCGCGGCCGGATCGGGACCGTCCAGGCCGTCCGGCTCGGGTCGGCGCCGATCGCGGTGATCTGCGCGTTCATGGTGCTGTTCCAGGTCGCCTCCCTGGCCAAGGGCATGGAGAAGCAGGCGGGCTCCTACTCCCTGGGCGCCGACGTCCTGACCGACCCGACCGGGTCGCGCTGCGGGCTCGCCGGGCGCATCCAGGTCGAGACCGACCCGGCCGCGAACGTGCTGCCCGTCGCGCCGGAACCGGCCGGTGTCCCCGACCCCGGTCCCCTGGCCGAGGGCGTCACGCCCGACGGCCTGCCCCCGACCGGACCGGGGTCGCTGCGCGACAACAGCGGCGACGGCGACGACCGGCCCGGCGTCACCGGTACCGGCCCGCTGGGTGGGCCGGTCATGGGCAGCTGGTCGCCGGACCCGGAGAACGTCGGCGACTACCGCTCGGTGTGGCACGCGCTGCCCGCCGCGGCCCGCGACGGCTCCGCGCCGCTGGTGCTCGGCGTCGCCGGGACGATCGGCGGCGGCAACACCGTGACCCTGCAGTTCGCCCGCGACGGCGCGGTCGTCGACGAGATCGAGCCCGGTGGGGCCGTCAGCAGCACGTCGGACTACTCCGGCGGCGCATCGGGCGGCCAGGCGTGGCGGGACCTGCGCGTCGACCTGGCGGGCCGCCCGGCCGCCGACGCCGACCGGGTGCGGGTGGTCGTGTCCGACCGCGGCATCGGGGCCGGGTCGTGGGTCGCCGTCGCCCAGCCCCGGGTCCCGCGGCTGACCCCGCTGACCACGATCGCCGCCCGCGGCACCGCGTACCTGGACTGGGCGACGTCGTTCGTGCACCCCTGCGTGCAGCGCTTCGGCGTGCACCGGGGCATCGCCGACGTGCCGGTGTTCCGGATGCTCGCCGACCCGCAGCAGCGCACCGTCGCCGACGAGTGGGGCCGCAGCCGGTTCGGCGGGCCGCAGGGCTGGCTGGTCCGGACCGCCGCCCAGCGCTACGTCCCGACCTACCTGCCCGGCGCCTGGGACTTCGACTGGGGCCAGGTCCGGCTCGTCGAGCCCTACGACCCGCGGGCCGTCCCGGCCCCGGTGCAGGACGGTGGCCGGACTCTGTGGGGCTGGCAGCAGGTCGGGCAGGCCGGCGCCCCACCGTCGGACCCGGCGCCGTCGCTCGACTGATGAGACGGCAGACTCCACGGGACAGTTGACAGCGAAGGGTGTTTGCTGGAGATGCTTGATTCCGCCCGGCCATCGCGAACCGACGACGCCGCTGAGGACCTTGCTGCGCAGAACGGTGTGGCGCCACGGACCTTGATCGCCCAGCGCGGCCTGTTCACAGGCCCCTCCGCGCTCGTACCGGAGGACCTCTATGCCGAGATCCTTCGAGGCGCCGCTCGCCGCACGCGCGATCGGATAGATCTGACGGCTGCCACGCACGTCTCCACCAACTCCTACTGGGGGCGGTTCCACGCCACCTACTGGCAACGCTGGACGGCAGTTTCCGAGGTCAGGGTGAGCTTGCGGGCCAATGGACACGGTCGCGTATGGCTCATGGCTTCGGATACCAACAAGGTGGCTCGGGCTGTCGACACGTTCCCGGTGGACAGTGCGAAGCCCACCACCGTCCAACTCGTAGGCTCGATCGATCGATTCGTCGACGGCGGCGGCCTCTGGCTGGAGTTCGCCACTGAGACCGCCGAGCTTTCGGTCTCCGAGGTTCAATGGACCGTAGAAGCGAACACGCATGCGAGACCGACCAGTATTACAATCTGCACCTTCAATAGAGTCGACGACTGCCTCAAGACCCTTGAGAGCATTCTTGGTGACGAGATGGCTCTCGGCCGGGTGGATATCGTGCGCGTCGTGGATCAAGGTACTGACCCGATCGAGTCGAGTGAACAGTATCCCGCGATCTCACACGCTTTCGGTGATCGACTGGCGTACATGCGTCAGCCGAATCTCGGCGGAGCTGGTGGATTCACACGAGGGCTCTACGAAGCCACGGCGGATACACCGGCCGAGGACCACGACGTCCTCCTCATGGACGACGATGTACTCCTGGACCCCGAGATCATCGTGCGCCTGACGGCGTTCGCAGCATGTACCACTTCCCCGACCATCGTCGGAGGACAGATGCTGAACCTCCTCCACCCGGCCCATGTGCACATCACTGCAGAATACGCAGATCCCGAGCGCTTGGAGGCGGGGCAACCCGTTCAAGGCGGTCTCCACGAGGCCTACCTCCTGGGGCGAGACGAACGTTTCCTGCCGAATGTACTGGATCGACGCGCCGACACGATCTACAACGGCTGGTGGTCCTGTTTGATCCCCGCGGCGGTGGTCCGCGGGATCGGCTACCCCCTACCGATCTTCTTCCAATGGGATGACGTCGAGTACGGCTATCGGGCGCGCGAACACGGCTTCGCGACAGTCGCCCTCCCGGGGGCGGGTGTGTGGCATTCCGATTTCGGCTGGAAAGACTGGGACGAGTGGCACCGCTACTTCAACCTTCGCAATGCCTTGATCACGGCAGCGCTACGCACACCCTTCAACCGCAGGAAGATCTGCGCTGCGGTGACAGAGCTACTGGCCCAGTACCTGGTCGCGATGCAGTACGGGCTGGCCGCGACGCTGCTGACCGCCGTCGACGACTTCCTGCGCGGCCCGTCGGTCCTCGACGACGGCTCGGCCTCCGCGGCGGCGGAGATCCGCCGGATCCGCGCCGCCTACCCCGAGACGACGGCCGTGCCGCTGGCGCAGGCCGGGCTCGACGTGCGCGAGTCGGTCGTGCACCTGGCCGGGGGCAAGCCGTCGAGGATCGTGCGGACCTGGGTGAAGCGCGCCCTGCTGCAGGCCACCGGGCGGGTGCCGTTCCGCTCCGGGATGGTCCCGGCCGGAGAGGCTCACTGGTGGCACGTGGCGCTGTTCGAGCGCGCGATCGTCACCGACATGGCCGAGACCGGCGTCCGCATCCGGACCCGCGACGCGGAGCGGCTGCGCGAGCTCACCACCCGCGGGGTGCACACGGTCCGGCGGCTGTGGAACGAGGGACCGCAGGTCGCCCGGGAGTGGCGGGCCGCCGAGCCGCGGCTCACGTCGCGGGAGACGTGGGCGCGGCTCTACGACGCGGGCTGACCCGCCCGCGCGGGCGCCCGACGAGCACCGCGACCAGCACCACGACCGAGGCGACCGGGGCCGGGTGCCCGAGCACGAACCCGGCCACCAGGTCGACGACGACCGCCGCGCTCGCCGCCGCGAACATCCATCGCGGGCCGGTCACTGGCCGGGGCCTGCCCGCCGACCAGCGGGTCCGGCCCCACGGCTTCGCGACCGACAGCCACGCCTGGAACGCGATCGCCGCGACCATGAGCAGCGTCAGCGGGAGCAGCTCGGGCGGCAGCGGCCCGGCCGGGTCGGCGTGGGCCGCGTCGAGCCGCGTCGAGATCACCCCGATCCCCAGGTAGAGCTGGGCCAGGGTGATCCCAAACTTCACCGCGACCCAGCGGTGGTGGAAGAAGCCGTAGGGCGTCGCGGCGGCGAGGACCATGCCGGTCAGCGCGGAGCCGACGGCGAGCGGGGCGAGCAGCACGGCGTCGAGGTGGTGGGCCCCGAGCAGCGCCGCCGGGCGGGCCACCGGGTCGCCGCCGAGAACCTGCAGGACGGCGAGCGAGGCGGCCAGCGCCGCCCATCCGACCGAGGTGAGCACGTGCAGCCAGACGGTGGTCCGCCGCCAGGTCGTCGTCGAGAACATGGTGTGAGCACACCGGATCCGGCGTCCGGGGGGCTCCGGGGTCACCCGGAGCCGGCCCCGGAGTCAGCCCAGGAAGTCCCGTCCGGTGTAGTCCCGGTCGGCCAGGGTCGGCAGCCGCTCCCAGCCCCACCGTCGCTGCGTCCCGACGGTGAGGTCCCAGCCGTCGGTCGGGTGCTCGTAGCGCACCCGCTCGACGTGCGCGGGCGCGAACATCGCGCGCCCGCCGGGCGGATCGAGCCGCGAGGGCAGCTCGTCGAAGGTCGCGGTGCGACCGATCCCGGCGAGGGTCCCGCCGTTCGCCGGGAAGAACGCGGTGGCCTCGGTCGCGCCCTCCAGGTCGTCGCCGGTGCGCAGCCGCCACTGGGGGGCCTGCGCGATGCCGTGGCGCACCGCGATCTGGTCCTGGCAGGGCCACAGCACCGCCGAGGCCTGGTCGGCGAACACCGGGGCGTCGCCGAGCACCGTGCGGGCGGGCAGGTCGCGGGCGGGCCGCGGGGCGCCGACGGCGAGCCAGGTGTCCGGCCCGTCGATCCGGTCGTCCACGACGACCCGGACCCGGTCGGCGGGGCCGGGCAGGGTCACCGCCACGTCCCGCCAGTCGGCGACCTTCGTCCCCGGCAGGTCGACCGTGGCCGTGCCGGCGCCGGACTCGACCCGCACGGCCTGGTCGCCGCGCAGGTCCCCGGTGAGGGGCAGGATCAGCCGGGTGGTCCCGGCCGGGACGGGGAACCAGCCGGCGTCGAGGGTGCCGGTGCCGGCGTCCTCGGTGTGCCAGACGGGGCCGGGGATCGACGGGCGGTCGGGCGGCGGGCCGTCCCGCATCACCCCGGTGAGACGGGGCGGGTCACTCGGGAGCGCGGGCGTCGCGTCACCGGGGACGGTGACGGTCAGCGCGTCGGCCAGCCCGCAGCCGTCGCCGGTCAGCATGGCGAGGTTCATCGAGGCCACCGACGTGCCGGGGGCCTGTTGCACCGGGGCGACGACGAACACGGCGAGCATCAGCGCGACGCCGCCGGCCGTGGCGACGCGCAGCACCGCCCGGTCCGGCCGGGGCGTGCTCCCCCGCCGCCGGGCCCACCACAGCGCGGCGGCGACCACGAGCAGCCACAGCAGCGGGCTGCGCAGGTACAGCGGTCCGAGGTGCGGTGCGAGGACCTGCTGGTGGATCGGCGCGTCGACGACCGAGTGGTTCCCGAACGGCTGCCCCCAGTCGGAGAACGGTCGCCACAGGTTCGGGCCGGCGTAGATCACCGCGGCGACGACGCCGAGCACGGCCGTCCCCACCGCGACGAGCCGGGCCGGGGCGCGCCGCGGCAGCGGACCGCGGGCGAGCGCGATGCCGAGCAGCAGCGTCGCGGGGGCGGCGACGGCGCCGAAGTGGTTGACCCACTTCGTCGGGCTGACGGCGACGGCGACGAGGCCGAGGGCGGTGGCGGCGAGCGCGAACCCGAGCGCCGAGCCCAGCGGGCCGCCGGTGCCGCGGCGCGTCGCGAGCCGCACCGCGCCCAGCGCGACGACGGCGACGGTCAGCAGGACCGGCAGACGTCGTCCCCAGGTGCCCTGGTCGTCGGGGCCGAGGAGGTTGGCGTAGTGGACGTACTCCGAGTACCACTGGTACTGGAAGTAGTACCAGCGGTGCACGGCGACGGACTCGCGCACGTCGGCGAGGGTCTGGTCGGCCAGTCCGAGCGGCACGACCACGCTCGCGGCGGCGAACGCGACGGCGGCCGTCGCGAGCCGGGTGGCCCACGGCGCGTGCGCGAGGTGCCACCACACCAGCGGCAGGGCGAGCAGCAGCGGCATCGCGGCGACCAGCGCGGTCGGCGCGGTCGTCACCCCCACCACCGCGACGACGACGGCCGGCGCGAGCAGCCCGACCGCCCCGGTGCGGCGGGCGGCGGCGACGAGCAGCAGCGCCCCGGCGGCGGCCGCGGTCCCGGCGGGCTCGGGGCGCAGCGCGATGCCGTAGGGCAGGAACCAGGCCAGGTGCGCGACGGCGAGCGCGGCGACCACCCCGGGCCGGACGCCGGCCCGGCCCGCGAGCGCGGCGAGGGTGTAGCGCAGCAGCACCCAGGTCAGCAGACCCAGCACGACCGGCACCACGCGCAGCGGCCCGAGGCCCCAGCCGACGAGGCTCCCCCACCACTGCAGCAGGTACTGGCTGGTCGCGAACGGCGCCTCGGTGACGTCGAGCTGGTAGATCGCGTTGCCGATCGTCCCCGTCCGCGCGCCCTGGCGGGCCATCAGCGCGTACCAGGAGTCGTCGATGTTGAGCGGCCCGAGCACCGCCCAGGCACAGCTCACGACCAGCACCACGAGGTCGGCCGGACCGGGGCGGACGGGCGCGTCGAACACCCGGCGGGTGCCGGTCCAGGCCCGCACGGCGACGGCGAGGGTGGCCGCCAGCGCGAGCAGGTGCGCGACGAGCAGCGCGACCTTCAGCGGCGACGGCGACGACGCGTAGCGCGCGTCGGTGTGCAGCGTGACCGCGAGCCCGGCCGCGGCGGGCCCGGTGACGTCGGTGGCGAGTTCGGCGACCTGCGGCGGTGCGACGTCGAGGCGCTCGGCGAGGATCGCACCGTCGCGGGCGACGACGGTGCCCCCGTCCGCGGAGGTCACCTCGAACACGCAGCCCGACCCCGCGGGCGCGGTGGCGAGCACCCGGTCGCCGGTGCGCAGCGTGAGCGTCCCGCCGGCCACGCTCGCGACGAAGCCCGGCGCGGTCACCGGGTTCTCCTCGGCGGCGGGCATCGTCCGCAGCACGTCGCCCTCGCCCAGGGCGGCCGCCGCGGCGCACGGGACGGTCGCGGAGAACTCCAGCGGCCGGTACGGCGAGAGCGGCAGCACCGTGCTCGCCGGTGCCTGTCCCGCCCGGGGCCAGGTGACGACCGGGTCCTCGGCGTCGACGGGGGCGAGCGCGGCGGCCAGGCCGAGCAGGCAGGTGACGACGCCGAGCAGGAGCAGCAGCGGCCCCCGGCGGGCGGGGCTCACTCGAAGATCTGCTTCCAACCGTCCTTGCCGGTCAGCACGGGCGCCGCCGCCCGGTAGCGGGCGCGCAGGCCGTCCCAGTCCGCCGCGACGGCGCGGTGCAGCCGGAACGACTCCGCGACCATCTCCTTGAACATCGCCGGGTCACGACGGCGGAAGGTCACCCCGCGGCCGTCCGGGGTGGACACCGTCGCGGAGTCCAGGCCGGCCAGCACGAACCACTGGGCGTTCTTCCACGGCACGTTGCGCTGCGGCCGCTCGCGCAGCGCCGGGTCCGGGGTGCGCAGGTTGCGCAGCACCCCGCGGGCGAGCCCGACCGCGGCCTTCGCCCGGCCCACCGGGGGCTTCGGGAACAGCTGGGCGCCCAGCGCGTCGAGGTCGGCGAGCGGCACCTCGGTCGCCGAGTCGAGCGGGCGGCCGTCGTCGTACTGCGCCCGCAGGGCCCGGATCTCGTCGAGCACCACGGGCAGCTTCGGGAACAGCGCCTCGGGCCCCGCCAGGAAGTCGGTGAAGCCCTTGATCTGCAGCGCGACCGCCGAGTACTCCATGAGCATCAGGTGGCGCAGGGTCCGCTTGAAGGTCTCCTTCAGCATCGCGCGCGGGTCGTCGGGGCCGTGCAGGGCCGCGGCGACGAGCCGGTTGCGGTAGTGGAAGTAGGCCTGCCAGTCCGAGGAGTCGTCCTTCTCGATGAAGGACATGTGCCAGATCGCGACGCCCGGGACGGTCGCGGTGCGGAACCCGGCGGCGCGGGCGCGCAGGCCGTACTCGGCGTCGTCCCACTTGATGAACAGCGGCAGCGGCAGCCCGAGCTGCTCCGCGGCCCGGCGCGGAATCAGGCACATCCACCAGGCGTTGTAGTCGACGTCCACGCGGCGGTGCAGCCAGCGGGTCTGGCGCAGGGTGCGCGCGGCGAGGTCGTGGTGGGCCTCGGTGTCCGGGGCGGGGCGCCACAGGAACTGGTTGCGGTCGACGACCTCGCCCATGGTGGACAGCTGCGAGCGCGCCTGCAGCGACAGCATCTGCCCGCCGACGAGCATCGGCTCGCGGGAGAACCGGCTGAACGCGATCGCGCGGAGCACCGACTCGGGCTCGAGCAGGATGTCGTCGTCCATGTAGAGGATCTGCTCGCAGTCGATCCCGCCCGCGTGCGGGCCGGTGCCGTGCAGGACCTCGTACATGATCCGGGCGTAGCCGCCGGAGCCGCCCAGGTTGGGCTGGTCGATGATCCGCAGCCGGTCGCCGAGCGCGGCCGCGGCCTGCTCGTAGCCGGCCTCGTCGCGGACCTTGCGGGTGCCCTGGTCGGGGAGGATCACCGCGGTGATCGCCTCGAGGACCTGCGGGTCGGAGCCGAGCGCGGTGAGCGTGGCGACGCAGTCGGCGGGCCGGTTGAACGTCGGCATCCCGACGACGACGGCCGCGCGGCCCGGCGCGTCGTGCGGGGCGTGCCAGCCGCCGCCGTGCAGGGTGAGATCGGCGTCGTCGGTGGACAGGTCGAACCAGTACCAGCCGCCGTCCTCGAAGGGCCGCAGGTCCAGTTCCAGGGTGACCCGGCGGCGCCCGGAGACCACCTCACCGGCGACGACGATCTGCGACCCGTCGGCTTTGGTGCGGTAGACGTCGACGCGGCCCGAGCCCTCCAGGTCCAGGCGCAGCTCGATGCTGGTCAGCGTGGACCAGGCCCGCCAGTAGCCGGCGGCGAAGGCGTTGAAGTAGGCGCCGAAGGAGACCTCGGTGGCCGCGGGGACGGTGGCGCTGGTGCGGTCGAGGATGCGGGTACGGCGGCCGCCGATGGTCGACACGGTCAGCGAGAGCGGACGCGCGTCCTCGTCGGCCAGCGGCTCGACCGGGGCGAGCGTGGTGCCGGGGCGCTCGTCGAGGTAGAGCGCGCGGACGGCGGTCGGGTCGGCGGGCCGGGGCAGGACCACCCGCTGCAGCAGCGTCTCGCCGCTGGTCGTGGCCGGGGTGGTGGAGGACACCTGACCTCGCTGGTCCGTCGTGGTCATCGCAGGAGCTGCCTCTGTCGTCGCGGGGGCGCGGGGGTCCCGGGCGGCGGCGCTGCCGGTCCGCCCGGGTCCGGGTGGAGTCGTGCGCGAGCGTAGCCGCGCGCGGTGCGGGAGCCGGGAGGCGGGCGGGTGCGGCGGGGAAGCGGTGTGGATCGTCCGGTTCCCGCCCCGGCTCTGCGCCCTACCAGGCCGCGTCGAGGATCTCCCGCACGTCGTCCTCGGTGGGAGTGCGCGGCGCGTTGGCCGTCACCGGGTCGGCCACGGCGGCGGCCGCCAGCACCGGCAGCAGCCCCCGGTCCACGCCGAGCTCGTGCAGCGGGCGCCGGACGCGGATGCCCTCGACGAGCGCGGCGATCCCGGCGACGGCGTCGGCGGTCCCCAGCGCGGCCCCGACGCGGGCGTACGCCTCCGCCGCCGCGTCGGCGCTCCAGTGCATGACCTGCTCGTTGACCGACGCGAGCGCGACACCGTGCGGGGTGCCCGTGTGCGCGGTGACCGCGTGCGCGATGCCGTGGACCAGGCCCAGCCCGGACACGGTCAGCGCCTGGCCCGCCAGGTGCGCGCCCAGCAGCAGCTGCGCGCGGGCCTCCAGGTCGGTGCCGTCGTCGACGGCGACCGGCAGCCACCGGCCCACCAGGGCGACGGCCTGGGCGGCGGCGGCGTCGGAGACCGGGTTCGCGCCGCGGGAGGCGAGCGACTCGACGCCGTGGACGAGCGCGTCGAAGCCGGTGGCGGCCGTCGCCGCGGGCGGCAGGCCGACGGTCAGCTCCGGGTCGAGGACGGCGACGCGCGGCCGGACCGAGGCGTGGCCCAGGTAGACCTTCCGCTTGGCGCAGGTGTCCTCGACGACGCCGAACCCGTTGGTCTCCGCGCCCGTCCCGGCGGTGGTGGGGACCGCGATCAGCGGCAGCCCCGCGACGGGGGAGGACCACAGGTCGTCGGTCGCGCGGGCGCCGTGGTGGGTGGCGAGCAGCGCGATGCCCTTGGCCGCGTCGAGCACCGAGCCGCCGCCGATCGCGACGACCACGCAGGAGCCGAACGCGCGCAGCGCCGTCGCGCCGTGCTCGACGACCGTCGTCGACGGGTTGGGGCCGATGCCGTCGAACACCTCGGTCCACAGCCCGGCGGCGGTGAGGTCGCCGACGACCCGGTCGACGATGCCGGTGGCGCGCAGCCCGGCGTCGGTGACGACGAACGCCGCCGGCCCACCGAGGCCGTCGACCAGCGCGGGGACCCGGGCGACCGCGCCGGGACCGAACTCGAGGGCGCAGGTCGCCTCGACCGTGAACCCGTTCACCGGACCCGCCACCGTGCGATCGCCTCCTCGTCGAGGGTGAACCCGAGGCCGGGGGCGCTCGGGACCGCCAGCATGCCGTCGTCGCCGACGGTCAGGGGTTCGGCCAGCGGGAAGTCGCGACGCGCCGGGGTCCAGTCCGGCGGGTCGTAGGGGAACTCGAAGAACGGGCCGCCGCCGACGCCGGCACAGACGTGCAGGTTCGCGAGCACGCCGATGCCGTTCGTCCAGCTGTGCGGGGTGAACGCGCGGTGGCGCAACAGGGCGAGCTCGGCGAGGGTGCGGACCCGGCTCATCCCGGCCGCGAGGACGACGTCGGGCTGGTGGACGTCGAGGACGTCGTCGTCGAGCAGGCGCAGCAGCTCACCGAACGAGCGCTGCATCTCCCCCGCCGCGATCCGCAACCCGGGGTTGTCGGCACGCAGGGTGCGCATGCCGTCGGCGTCGGCGTAGGGCAGCGGCTCCTCGACCCAGAAGACCCCCAGGTCGGCGAGTCGCCGGACGAGGCGCCGTGTCGCGGCGAGGTCGGTGGCGGGGGCGACGTCGCCGGCCATCCGCCACGCCTGGTTGAGATCCACCATGATCGCGAAGTCCTCGCCGAGCGCCTCCCGGACGGCCGCGACCGCGCCGATCCCCTCCTCGACCCGGTCCCGGTCGATCCGGATCTTGACCGCACGGAAGCCCTCCTCCGCGACCCGGTGCGCCACCTCGGCACGCTCCGCGGGCGGGCGCAGCACGCAGAACGACGCGTAGGCGGGCACCGCGTCGAACGTGCCGCCGAACAAGGTCGCGACGGGCAGCCCGGCGACCGCGCCGGCGAGGTCCCATAGGGCCGCCTCCAGCGGCCAGTAGTGGCCACCGTGCAGCGCACAGGTCTCGATGACGCGCACATGCCGGGCGATCGCGAGCGGATCGGTGCCGACGAACAGGTGCCGGTAGGCGTCGAAGCCGTCCATGGTGTCGCCGGAGCCGATGCCGACGACGCCGTCGTCGGTGTGGACGCGCACGATCGTCGCGTCGAACACGGTGCGGGGCTCGGGGTCCCAGGCGGCACGCAGCGGCGGGTCGAGCGGGAGGCGCACCCGGTCCAGCGTGATGTCGGTGATCTTCATCGGGTCCGGGGTGGTGTCGGGAGCTGGTTCCGGCTCGGGGTGCGATCGGGGGCGGTGCACCCCGAGCCGGTTGGTCCCGAATGTAGGAAGTCGGCACGGCCGCGGCCAGGGGCCACCGGGAATCGAGATCATCGTTGCGCTGAGGGCAACCGGGACTAGCGTCGCCGGTGTGCACAACGGCTACGGGCTCGGCCGCGACGTCGCGCTGCTGGAGGCGCTCGCTTCGGACGAGGCCGTACCCACCGACGGGCTGGGCGTCGCCGCGGTCGCACGGCTGACCGGGCGGGAGAAGAGCCAGGTCTCGCGCGCGCTGCGGGCCCTCGCCGACGCCGGGCTCGTCGAGCGCGACGAGGACACGCTCGTCTACCGCCTGGGGTGGCGGCTGTTCTCGCTCGCCGCGCGGGGCACGGGCGGCCGGCTGACGGCCGTCGCCGAGCCGGTGCTGCACCGGCTGGCCGCCGAGACCGAGGAGACCGTGCACCTGTGCGTGCTCCGCGACGACGCGCTGCTGACCGCGCGGACGGTGTCCGGGCACTCGTTCCGCACGACCGGCTGGGAGGGCAGGCGCGCGCCGCTGCCGTGCACGTCGGCGGGCCGGGTGCTGCTCTCCGACGCGACCCCCGACGAGCTGTTCGTGCGCTTCGGCGCGGTCGAGGACCTGGTGCCGGACTACCCGCACTCCCGGGTCCGGACGGTCCCGCAGCTGTGGCAGGCGATCCAGGAGGCCGCCGAACGCGGCTGGGCGGTGTCCCACGAGGAGTTCGAGCCCGGCGTGGCCGGGGTCTCCGCACCGGTGCGCGACTTCCGCGGCCGGGTCGTCGCGGCGCTCAACGTCTCGGGGCCGACCGCCCGGCTGCACGGCCGGTTCGACGAGACGGGTCGGGCGACGGCGGCCGCCGCGGCCGCGGTGTCGGCGGAGCTGGGGTGGACGCCGGGGCGTTCCGCCCCGTGATCAGTCCTCGGCCTCGGTGCCCGACAGCGGGCGCCCCTCGGTGAAGTGCGGGACGAGGCGGTTCTCGTACATCGTCAGCGCCGACCCGATGGCCATGTGCATGTCGAGGTACTTGTAGGTCCCCAGCCGCCCGCCGAACAGCACACCCCGGTTCGCGGTCTCCTTGCGGGCCAGCTCGCGGTAGCGGTCCAGCTTCGCCCGGTCGTCGGGGGTGTTGATCGGGTAGTACGGCTCGTCCCCGGACTCGGCGAAGCGCGAGTACTCCCGCACGATGACCGTCCTGTCCTTCGGGTAGTCCCGCTCGGGGTGCATGTGGCGGAACTCGAGGATCCGGGTGAAGGGGACCTCGGCGTCGTTGTAGTTGATCACCGAGGTGCCCTGGAAGTCGCCGGTCGGCTCGACCGACATCTCGAAGTCCAGGGTGCGCCAGCCCAGCTCGCCCTCGGCGTGGTCGAAGTAGCGGTCCAGCGGTCCGGTGTAGACGACCGGCACGTCGGAGGGCAGCTGCTCGCGCACCGCGAAGTAGTCGGTGTCGAGCACGACGTCGATGTTCCCGTGGTCCGCCATCCGCTCCAGCCAGGCGGTGTAGCCGTCGGTCGGCAGGCCCTCGTGGGTGTCGTTGAAGTAGCGGTTGTCGTAGGTGTAGCGGACCGGGAGCCGGGTGATGATCGAGGCGTCCAGCTCGGTGGGGTCGGTCTGCCACTGCTTGGCGGTGTAGCCCTTGACGAAGGCCTCGTAGAGCGGGCGCCCGACCAGCGAGATCGCCTTCTCCTCGAGGTTCGCGGCCCGCCCGGTCTCGACCTCCGCGGACTGCTCGGCGATCAGCGAGCGCGCCTCGTCGGGGGTGTGGGCCTTCCCGAAGAACTGGTTGATCAGCGCGAGGTTCATCGGGAACGCGTAGACCTGCTCGCCGACCCGGGCGAAGACGCGGTGCTGGTAGTTCGTGAAGCTCGTGAACCGGTTGACGTAGGCCCACACGCGCTCGTTCGAGGTGTGGAACAGGTGCGCGCCGTACCGGTGGATCTCGATCCCGGTCTCCGGCTCGGCCTCGGAGTAGGCGTTGCCGCCGATGTGGTTCCGGCGCTCCAGGACCAGGACGCGCTTCCCGAGGCCGTCGGCGACGCGCTCGGCCACGGTGAGTCCGAAGAACCCGGACCCGACGACGATCAGGTCGTAGCTGCTCAGGTCGTAACCGTTCAGGTCGGCACTGTCGACGCTCACGGCCATCGAGGGTAGGGCAGGCGTGATCCGGGGCACCCGGCGGCTTCGGTACCCTCGCAGGCAGGTCGGAGAAGCGGACGTATCCGGCACCGTCGTGGCCCGAGGAGAAAATGGCGTGAGCTGGCTGTCCGCCGTCCCCCTCGTGCTGCTGGCCGCTGCCTGGGTCACGCTCCCGGGGCTGGTCGTCGGCCTCGCCGCCGGCCTGCGCGGGATCGCCGTCTGGGGCGCCGCCCCGATGCTGTCGGTCGGTGTGATCGCCGGGTCCGCCGTCGGCGCGAGCATGCTCGGCGTGCCCTGGAGCGGGGCCGCACCGGTCACCGCGGCGGCCGCGTTCGCGCTGCTCGTGGTGGGTGTGCGACGGCTGGTGCTGCGCCGCCCGCTGCTGCCGCGGCCCACCGTGGTGCGGGCCGCCGCCGGGGAGTCGGTCCGGACGCTGCTCCGCGGCGGACCCGACCGGCGCTGGACCGGGCTCGCCGCGCTCGGTGGGCTGACGATCGCCGCGGTGCTGGGCCTGCGGGCCGTGCTGCGCGGGATGGACCGTCCCGACGCGCTGTCCCAGACCTTCGACGCGAACTTCCACTACAACGCCGTCGCCCGGATCCTCGGGACGCAGGACGCGTCGTCGCTCACCGTCGGCGGCCTGGTCAACTCCCCCGGTTTCTACCCCGCGGCCTGGCACGACGTCGTCTCGCTGGTGGCGCCGCTGGCCACCGGGCCGGGCGGGATCGTCGTCGCGTCGAACGTGGTCGCGCTGGTCACCACGCTGCTGGTGTGGCCGCTGTCGGTGCTCTTCCTGGTCCGCACCCTGGTCGGGCGCTCGGCCGGTGCCGCGCTGGCCGCGCCGGTGCTCGCGCTCGGGTTCGTCGCGTTCCCGTGGACGCTGGTCACCTACGGCGCGCTGTGGCCGAACCTGCTGGGCGTCTCGCTGGTGCCGGCCGCGCTGGCCGCGACAGCGCTCGCCGCGCGGCCGGGTCTCGGGCCGGACCCGGTGTCGCCCGCCCGGCCGGGCCCGTACCCCCCGGGACGGGTGGCGCGCTGGTTCCCGGCGGGGGCCGCCGTCGTCGCGCTGGGATTCGCGCACCCGAACGCCCTGTTCGGCGCCGTGGTCGTCGCGGTACCGCCGATCCTGTGGGGCCTCGCGGGCGCGGTGCGCCGCGGGCTGCGCGGCGGTGTGTGGCCCACGGTGCGCGCGGTCGTCGCGGTACCGGTCGTGCTCGCCGCGCTCGGCGGCGTCGCTTGGTTCATGTTCGTCTCTCCCGCCCTCGACGGCATCCGCGGCTACTACTGGGAGCCGGAGGTCTCGGTCACCGACGCCGTGTGGAACGCGGTGCTGCACAACCCCGAGGACAACGCCCCGGCGTGGTCGATCGCGGTCCTCACGGTGGCCGGGGCGGTGTGGGCGCTGCGCCGGGCCCGCACGTCCTGGCTGGTCCCGGCGCACCTGCTCGTCTGCACGCTCTACGTCGTCGGCGCCACCACGTGGTCCTCGGTGTGGACCGGGGTCTGGTACAACGACTCGCCCCGGATCGCCGCGCTCGTCCCGGTGACCGCGGCCCCGCTGGCCGCGCTCGGCCTGGTGGCGCTGTGCTCCCTGGCCCGCACCCTCGCCTGCCTGGTCCGCGACCGCCTCACCCGGGCCGCGCCCGCCGTCGCCGGGCTGCCCCGGCCCCGGGCCGCGGTGCTCGTCGCGATCGGGGTGATCGCCGTCGTCGTCACCTCGGGCGGGCTCTACCAGCGCTCGCACATCGACTCGCTCGCCGCGATCTACCAGACCCCGGAGGAGGTGCTGGTCGGTCCGGAGCAGGCCCGGTTCCTGCGCGAGGCGGGCGACCTGCTGCCGTCGGACGCGGTGGTGGCGCAGAACCCGTGGGCCGGCACCGCGATGCTGTGGCCGCTCACCGACCGGCAGGTGCTGTTCCCGCACCTGACCGGGGTGTGGTCACCGGACCAGCGGATCATCGCCGAGCGGCTGCGGGACGCCTCGAACGACCCGGCGGTCTGCGCGGCCGTCGCCGAGACCGGCACCGGCTACGTGATCACGGCGCCGCCCACGTTCTGGCAGCCCGACCCGCTGGCCGCGCAGTGGCCGGGCCTCGACGACCTCGCCGACGCCGACGGGTTCGAGCTGCTCGCCCGCGACGGCGACAACGCGTTGTGGCGTATCACCGCCTGCGACGCGGGCCGGGTCGTCGGGTCCTGATCACCCGGTCGGGCACGGGACCGGCGGGGCCGTAGGACCGCCGGTAGTCTCCGAGACCGGCCAGCGCCGGTGAATCGGGTCCGGTGGGTCGTCGACGGCTCCGGGTTCGGCGCCGGGAGAGGAGCCGCGACCTCGATGGCCGGACCCACCTGGCTGTCCGCGCTGCCCACCGCACTCGTCGCGGTGTTCTGGGTGGTCGGGCCCGGTCTCCTCGTGCTGCGGGCGTGCGGGGTCCGCGGGATCACCGCCTGGGGCCTGTCCCCGCTGGTGTCGACCGCGGTCGTCTCGTCCTCGGCCGTGCTCGCGCCGCTCGTGGGGGTGCGCTGGGGGCCGTGGGTGCCGCTGGGCGCCGCGGTCGTGCTCGCGCTGCTCGGCGGGCTGTTCCGGGCCTTCGTCGCCCGCCGCCCGGCCGGCAGCGCGCTGCACCGGGGCTGGCGGACGGCGCTGCGGTCGTGGACCCCGGGCCGGCGGATCCGGGCCTCGCTGGCCCGCCTCCGCGCCCCGAAGGGCCGGTTCGCGAAGCGCCCCGAACCGATGACGACCGCGATGCCCCAGGTGTGGCGGACCTCCGCCCAGCGCGCGGGCACCGACGGCCGCCGGGCCGGGGTGGCCGCCGCGGCCGGTGTCGTCGTCGCCGCCGGGCTCGCGTGGTGGACGGTGGTGCTGGGGTTCGGCCCGGTGGACGCCCTGTCCTCGACCTACGACGGTGTCTTCCACTACAACGCCGTCGCCCACATCCTGCAGTCCGGCGACGCGTCGTCGCTGACGCTGGGCTCGCTGACGAACCCGTCGTCGGCGGTGGCACTGTACCCGGCGGGCTGGCACGACCTCGTGTCGCTGGTCGCGATGCTGTCCGGCAGCGGGGTCCCGGTCGCCACCAACCTGACGGCCTGGGTCGTGGCGGGGGTGGTGTTCCCGCTGTCCGTGGCGGCGGTGAGCCGCCAGGTCATGGGCCCGTCGCCCGGTGCCGCCCTGGTCGCGCCGGTGCTGGCCACCGGGTTCACCGCCCTGCCGTGGGCGCTCATGTCGTTCGGGGTGCTGTGGCCGAACCTGCTCGGGGTGGCACTGCTGCCCGGGTACCTGACGTTGCTGCTGGCCGTCGTCGGGGTGGCCGAGCGCAGCGTCATCGGCGCGGCCGGCGCGGCGACCACCCTGGTCCTGACCCTGCCCGCGCTCGGTCTCGCCCACCCGAACGCGCTGTTCAGCCTCGCGGTGCTCGGCCTGTTCCCGGTGCTGTGGGGCATCGGCGTGCTGGCCCGGCGCCGGCTGCTCACCCGCCGGTTCTGGCAGCCGGTGGTGGCCGTGGTCGGCGTCGCCGGGATCGTCGCCGCCGTCCTGTGGTTCATGACGGCCTCACCGCTGACCGCCGGGGTCCGCAGCTTCGACTGGCCCGCGTTCACCGACGTGCCGACGGCGATCGGTCAGGTGCTGTTCCACTCCTCCAACGGCCGTCCCGACCTCGTCGTGCTGTCGGTGCTGGTCGTGATCGGCGCGGTGGCCGCGCTGCGGCACGTCGCGACGTCGTGGCTGGTGCCCGCGCACGTCGCCTCCGGCGCGCTGTACGTGCTGGCCGCGGCCGACGACGGCACGACCTCCGCCGCCCTCACCGGTGCCTGGTACAACGACTCCTACCGGCTGGCGGCGATGGTGCCCGTCACCGGGGCCGTGCTGGCCGTGGTCGGGCTGTGCGCCGTCGCGTCGGTCGTGCGCCACGTGCTGCTGCGGATCCCGCCCACCGCGGCCCTGGCCCGTCGGCGGGTGGTCGCGCCCGCGCTCGCGGCGGTGCTGCTCGCGGTGGTCGTCGCCACGACCGGCGGGATGTCGGTGGCGACACACGCCGACGTCCTGGCCGGGCCGTACCAGCGGCCGTCGGACGCCATCCTCGAACCGGGGCAGCGCGAGTTCCTCGACGAGGTCGGGCGGATCGTCGGCCCCGACGACGTCGTGGCCGCGGACCCGTTCACCGGCAACTCCCTGCTGTTCCCGCTCACCGGGCGCCGGGTGCTGTTCCCGCACCTGATCGGGAACTGGACCCCGGAGCAGATCCTGCTGGCCACCCGGTTCCGCGACGTCGGGACCGACCCGACGATCTGCACGGCGGCCGCCGACCTCGGCGTCGACTGGCTCCTGACGGGGCCGATCACGTTCTGGCCGAACCACGGGGGCGCCCGCTGGTACCCGGGGCTGCACGACATCGCCCCGGTGCCCGGGTTCGAGCTCGTCGCGACGGGCGGGGGCCAGGAGCTGTGGCGGCTCACCGCCTGCGCCCCGGGCGCGCCGGTGACCCCCGGGGCGCAGGCGTTCGCCCCGCCCGGTCCGGACGGTGCGCCCTCGTCCCCGTACGGTGGGTGACCCCCCGACGCCCTCGACGGAGACCACGTGACCGACCTCCCCGAGTACGAACGCTCCCTGCGCATGGTGGAGCGGCGGACGCTCGCCACCGGGTTCGCCCGGCAGATCGCGATCACCACCGAACCCTTCCTCGACCTGCCGTTCCGTGACGCACGGGTGGTCGATCTCGGCTGCGGCTACGGCTACACCGCACTGGAGCTCGCGGGGCTGTGCCGGGAGGTCGTCGGCATCGAGCCGAACGGCGCGCTCGCCGCCGAGGCGACCCGGCTGGCCGCCGAGGGCGGGGCCGACAACTTCACGTTCCGTGTCCAGGGCATCGGCGAGTTCGGCCACGGCGACGACGCCGGTTCCTTCGACGTCGCCGTGCTCGACAACGTCCTGGAGCACCTCGACGACCAGCCCGACGCGCTGGAACGGATCGCGTCCTGCCTGCGGCCCGGCGGCGTCGCCTACATCCTGGTGCCGAACCGGTGGTGGCCGATCGAGGCGCACTACGCGCTGCCGTTCCTGGCGTGGCTGCCGCTGCCGCTCGCGACCCGCTACCTGCGCTGGTCCGGGCGCGGCAGCGACTACACCGACGCCAGCTACGCCCCGAGCTACCTGCGGATGCGCCGGCTCCTCGCGCGCCGCCCCGACCTCGACGCCCGCTTCACCGTGCCCGGCGACGTCAGCCTGGCCGAGGGCGGCGGGTCGCGGCTGTACGCGCTGGGCGTCTCGGCGCTGCGCCGCTTCCCGGCGTTGTGGGCGATCTCGAAGGCGTTCCTCGTCGTCGCTGTGAAGAAGCAGCCCTGACCGTGGCGCGACGGCTCCTCGCCGCGGCCGACCTGGTCGTCGGCCCGGTCGTCGCCGTCGGGGTCGTCGCCGCGGGGCTGCTGCTCGCAGACCGGATCACGGTCCCGGCCGGGTCGAACGTCGGGCTGGCCCTCACTGCGACCGGTGGTGCGCTCGTCGCCGCGGTGCTGGCCGCCGCCGCGTGGAGCCGGTCGCCGCTCGTCGCCGCGCCGCTGTCGTGGGTGGGGCTGGCGGCCCTGCCCGCGCTGCCGCTCACGCTGTTCCTGGCGAACACCCCGCACTACCTGTTCGGGGTCGGCGGGGACCAGCAGTTCCGGGTCGCGTTCCTGACCCGGTTCGCGGACTCGGCGCGCCTCGCGGACTTCGCCTACGCGGACATGCCGCCGTACTACCCGGCCGCGTGGTTCTGGCTCGGCGGGCGGGCCGCGGCGCTGCTGGGTGTCGACGCCTGGGCGTTCCACAAGCCGTTCTCGATCGCGACGCTGGCGGTCACCGCCGTCCTGACCTACGCCCTGTGGGCACTGGTGACGTCCCGCCCGCGGGCGGTCGGGGCAGCCGTGGCGACCACCCTCGCCGGGTTCGTGACGCTGGCCGCGTACTCGCCGTACTCGTGGCTGACCGCGGCACTCGTCCCGCCGCTGGCCGTGCTCGGGCTGCGGCTGGTGCGCCGGGACGGGGGCTCGTGGGTCCGGACGGCGCTGCTCACCGGTCTCGTCCTCGGGCTGGCCGCGGTCACCCACACCCAGATCCTGGTGTTCGCCGGGTTCGTGCTCACGGTGCTGGCCATCGACGGCCTGGTGACGCGGACGACCCGGCCCGCGACGCTCGGGGTGACGATCGTCGTGGTCGTCGCCGCGGCGCTGCCGCCGGCCCTGGTGCACTGGCTGCCGTACCTGCTGGCCTCGGCCGGGCAGCCCACCTACAGCGCGGGCCAGCACTTCCTCGCCGAGGCGGGGTCGCGCTGGCCGCTGCCGATGCTGGAGGCGACCCCGGTCGGGGCGCTGTGCCTGCTGGGCACGGTCTGGATCGTGGCGCGGTTCCGCTCCTCGCCGGTCGCCCGCGGCCTCGGGATCACCGTGGCCTGCGGCTACGCCTGGTACCTGCTGTCGACGGCGGCGCTGGCGTTCGGCAGCACGCTGCTGGCGTTCCGCATCCAGCCGATCCTCACCGCGGCACTGGCCTGTGGTGCGGTCTGGGCGGTCGCCTCACTGGCCGGCGTCCTGCGCGACCGGGGCGTCCGTGCCGGGACCTGCGCGGCCGTGGCGACGGCGCTGGCCGCGGCGGTCGTCGTCGGGCAGGTGCAGTCCGTCCCGCAGGACTACGGGTGGGCCGGGACGGCCCAGGACTACCGGCCCGACGGGACGCGGCCCGACGGCTCGCGGGACCCGGCGGAGGCGAACGCCTGGCTCGGGGACCTGCGCAGCACGATCGACGGTCTGACCGGCCGTCCGCCGCGGGAGGTCGTCGTCGCGAGCGCGAACGCGACCCTGCTCAGCTACGTGCCGTACTTCGCGTTCCAGGCGTCGCAGCCGCAGTACGCGAACCCGCTCGCGGACTACCCGGCCCGCACCGACGAGGCCCGCCGCTGGGCGGCCGCGGCCGACCCGGGCCGGCTGCTCGACGCGCTGGACCGGGCCCCGGAACGGGCACCGTCGGTGTTCGTGCTGGACCGGGCCGCGGACGGGACCCTGCGGCTGCCGCTGTCGCAGGACCGGTTCCCCGACCCGCGCCAGGGCGCCGAGCCCGCGGTGTTCGCGCCGCAGCTGTTCGACGACCCGGCCTGGCAGCGACGTGACGTCGGCCCGTACGCGGTGCTGGTCCGGGCCGGGGTCCCCCCGGTGCCCTGACGCCCTCAGGCCTCGACGACGGTGATCACGTTGCCGTCCGGGTCGCGCAGCATGAACAGCCGCGGGACGCCGGGGGTGTCCTCGGTGGGCAGCGGCTCCAGGTCGGCGACGCCGATCTCGGTCAGCCGGGCGTGCTCGGCGGCCAGGTCGGAGGTCTCGACGCCGATCGCGCTGCCGCCGGGCTCGTCGAACATCGGCGGGTTGAGCGCGAGCCGCGCGGTCGAGCCGGGCGGCGCGACCTCCAGCCAGCGGTGCTCGCCGTTCTCGCCGAACCGGGTGTCGCCGCGGACCTCGAACCCGAGCACGCGGGTGTAGAAGTCCAGCGCGGTGTCCTGGTCGGCGACGGTGAACATGACGACGCCGATGTTGTTCAGAGTGGTGGGGCGCTGTGTGGGTGTGCTCATGTCCGGTACGACCGCGGCGCGGGCGCTAACTCATCGGTGCGCGAGAATCGCGCGCATGTCGACCGCGACCGACGACCGCGACACCGCGGACCCCACGGACGAGGGGTGGCCGAGGGGGCGCCGTCGCGACCCGGCCACGCGCACCCGACGGTGGGCGACCGACCGGCCGGTGCTGCTCGCCGCCGCGCTCGCCGCGCTCGCGGTCGGGGTGTGGGCCTGCTGGTCGGTGACCGTCGACGACGCCTACATCACCTACCGGTACAGCGCGAACCTCGCGCACGGCTCCGGGCCGACCTGGAACCCCGGCCAGGACCCGGTGGAGGGGTTCACGAACTTCACCTGGATGGTGTGGCACGCGCCGTGGGTGTGGCTCGGGGTGCCGCTGCCGGTGGTGTCGAAGCTGACCGCGGCCGCCTGTGCGGCGGCGGTCGTGTGGGTGCTGGTCACCGAGCCGCGGACCCGCTCCGGTGCGGTGCTCGCAGCCGGGTCGTTCGTGCTGTTCCTGCCGACCTGGGGGCACGTCGACTCCGGTCTGGAGACCGCGCCGTTCGCGCTGGTGGTGCTGCGCGCGACGGTCCTCGCCGCCCGGCTGCTGCGCGACCGGGACGCGGCGGTACGGAGCTGGGAGATCCCGGCCCTGCTGCTGCTCGCGGGGACGCTGCGCCCGGACGGCGTGCTCGGTGTGCTGCCCGCCCTGGCCGTGTTCCTGTGGGTGCGGCGCACGGACCGGTCGGTGTGGGTCGCGACCGGGGTCGCCGCGGTCCTCGGTGGTGTGTACCTGGCCGCACGCCGGGCGTACTTCGGTCACCTGCTGCCGAACACGTTCTACGTGAAGGTCGGCGTGGAGGCGGCCACCGACGGCCGCTGGATCCAGACGACGGCGGCCACCCTGCTGCCGCTGCTGGCACTCGCCGTCGCCGCGCTGCTGCGGCCGCGCACCGCCGCCCCGGCCGCACTGGTGCTGGCGAGCTGCACCGCGCTGTGGATCATCCCGGCGTTGTCGGCGCCCGCCATGGACTACCTGTCCCGGTTCGCCTGGCACGGGTTCCCGATGCTGTGCCTGGCCGCGGCGTGGGCGCTCGACACCGTCGAGGTGCGGCGGGTCGCGGCCGGCGCCGCCGCGGTCGCGGTCGGGTGGACGGCGGCGGCGGGCGTCCTCGCCCCGGACGCCCGCACCCTGGTCAACTACGGCGACGACCTGCGCCGCTCCCACATCGCGATCGGTCTCGCGCTCGCCGACACCGATCTCCCCGCAGGCGAGCGGACCCTCGCGGTGACCGACGCCGGCGCGATGCCGTACTTCTCCGGCTGGCGGACCACCGACTACATCGGCCTCAACGACGAGCGGATCGCGCACGGCGCGAACCCCGTCGACGTGCTGCTGGCCGACGACCCGCAGGTCGTGGTGGTCACCAGCTCCTCGCCGGTGCCGGGGTCGTGGCGGAGCGACCTGCCGCGGGTGCTCGCCGGCCGCGAGCTCGTCGGTGTCGCGCAGATGCGCCCGGAGTACTTCCAGCTCGTGTTCGCGAAGCCGGACGTCGCCCCCCAGGTCCGGGCGGCGCTGGACCGGCGCCTCGCCGAGGGCCGCGCGGTCACCGACGCCCGTCTCGACCCCGGCTACTCCCGCTGGCTGGAGCGGATCCTCGGGCTCAGCTGAGGCGCCCCAGCACGTGCCCGCCGAGGGCGCGCAGAGCGGCGGCGTCGCGACGCAGGACCGCGCCGGGCAGCTGGACGGCGGCGTTGAGCCGCGACGACACGTGCGCCCGGGCGGCGCGGGCGGCCCGGGGCAGCCCCCGGGCGTCCATCCGGTCCGCCTCCGCCGCGAAGTAGCGGCGCTCCTCGGCGAAGCGGTTCCCGGCGACGGCGCCCGACCCCGAGTCGCTGGAGCGGTGGCGCCGGTAGCGGAAGCAGACGTGGTCGTCGACGACCATCGTGCCGCCGTCGGCGATCACCGCGACCGGCAGCGCCAGGTCGAACACATCCGCGGACTGCGGCATCGCGACGCGCGCCACCGCGTCGGTCCGCCAGCACAGCGACGGGTTGTACAGCCAGTTCCCCCGCAGCAGGCTCACCACCAGGTCCTCGCCGCCGACCGGGCGCGGGCCCGACCCGGACGGCGCGAGCAGCGCCTTGACCCGGTCGGCGAGCGGGCGGACCGGGCGGTCGTCGGCGTCCATCACGGCGACGCCCGGCTGCACCACCGCGGCGTCCGGCCAGCGCTCGTGCAGCGCGAGGACGGTGTCGAGGTAGTCGGGCTCCATGAGGTCGTCGGCGCCCATCATCACGAAGTACGGCAGCTCGACCGCCTCGATGCAGTACCGATTGTTCGGCTGCGCGCCGAGCCGCTCGGGATTGCGGCGGTACCGGATCCGGTCGTCGCCCAGTGCCGCGAACCAGGGGCCGATCGTGTCGTCGGGGTAGCCGTCGTCGACGACGGTGAGCCGCCAGTCGGTACGGCGCTGGTCCTGCACGCTGCGGACCGCGCGGCGCAGGAGCTCCGGGTCGCCGTAGAAGGGGAGCATCACGTCGACGGGCACGCACCCGACGGTAGCGAGGCGCCCCCTGGCTAGGATCACCCGGCCTCACCAGCGACGACCCGGAGCACGGCGATGGACATCCAGAACCACTACTACGGCCACTCGGCCGTCCTCGCCGCCTACGCCGGACTGTCCCGGCCCCGGCACATCGCCGGTCTGCTGCAGCACGGCTGGACCGCGGTCTCGCCCGTCGCCGCGCACTTCGCGGACTTCCCGAAGGTCGGCACCGACCCCCGGCAGCGACGTCTGCTGGTGTGGTCGCACGGCTGCCGCGGCTGGTCCCCCGCCGACGAGGACCGCACGACCACCCCGGTCGGCGCCCCGGTGCTCTACCTGGAGGCGCTGCTGCGCTCGCAGGGGTGGACGCCGTCGGAGCGGCTCGGGCCGGTGTTCGTCCCGTTCCACGGCACCCGGCTGGTCCGGGTGACCGGCGCGCACGCCGACCTGGCCCGCCAGGTCGCGAAGGTCGACGGCCCGTCGACGGTGTGCCTGCACCACGAGGACATGACCGCCCCGGAGATCACCACGGCCTGGCGCGACGCCGGGCACACGCTGGTCACCGCCGGTCGGCGCGACGACCCGCACTTCCTGCTGCGGATCATGCACCTGGTCGGGAACGCGAGCCGGGTCTCGTCGAACCGGCTGTCGACGGCCGTGCTGTACGCGGCCGCCGTCGGTACCCCCGCCGCGGTGTGGGGAGATCCGCTGACGTTCGGGGCCCAGTCGTCATCGGCGGTGGACGAGCTGCGCGCGACCTGGCCGGAGTTCCACACGGTGGACCCCGCGGACGGGGCCCGCCCGGAGGTGGGCGCTGCGGAGTCGGACGCCGCCGCGACCGCGCTCGCCCGCCGCGAGCTCGGCGCCGAGCACCTGCTCGCCCCCGATGCACTGCGCACCGCGCTCGGCTGGGGCCGCACCCCGGGCGTCGGGCCCGGTCTGCAGTACTACGCGGCGTCGCCGTTGGCGAAGGCCGCGATGGTGCTCGGGCTGACCAAGCGCTCCGAGGCCAGCACGCAGGCGCTGTCGGCAGGCAGCTCGAACCCGCTGCTGTGGCTGCGCCACCCGCTGGCCGCCCTGCCGAGGCCGCTCCCGCACGGTCTGCCCACGCCGATCATGACCGAGGAGCCCCTCGACGCCTGACCACGCCGGGTCAGGTCGGTCGGAAGATCCGGCGCACCAGCAGCAGCAGCGCCACCCCGAGCAGCGCGGCCAGCCCGAACCGCACCGACAGCCACAGCACGCCCTCGGCGGGCAGCAGCACGCCGGCCCCGCACACGACGACGCCGACGGCCAGCGGCCCGGCCAGCACGGCCTCCCGCCAGCGGGTCGGCGACACCCGGCGGCGCAGCAGCGACGTCCCGGCCGCCAGGGCCAGGTAGATCAGCGGGAACCCGGCGGCGACCGCGGTCAGCGACCCGGTCCGGGCGAGCAGCACCGCCGCGACCACGCCGAGCACCAGGCTGACCGGGCTCACGAAGGCCAGCCCGCCGCTGCGGCCGGACGCGAACACCAGGTGCACGTTGGCCAGGTAGACGACGCTGACCACGGCGCCGAGCGTCGCGACCGCGGTGACCGGGACCAGCTGTCCGGGGGCGAACGAGGCCGGGGCGAGGATGCGCAGCAGGAACGGCGCGAGCAGCCCGACCCCACCGGCCAGGGCGGCGGTGACGACGCCGACGTCACGGGCGGTGCGTTCCAGGGCGGCGCCGCGGGCCTCGGGCGGCGTCCGGTAGATCACCGGTGCCCAGGCGTTGTTCAGCGCCGAAACGATCATGGCGGGTGCCGAGCCGAGCAGCAGCGCGATCTGCATGCGGCCGCCGTCGGCGACGCCGAAGTACCGGTTCACGATCAGGACCAGCGCGTTCTGCACCAGCAGCAGCGCGACCAGGTGCGGGACGGCCGGCAGCCCGATCCGCAGCGCCCGGCCGAAGTCACCCCGCGCGGTGCGCGGACGGCCACCGCGCAGGGCCAGCGCCAGCCCGATGACCGCGGCGGCGAGGTAGCCGAGCAGCAGCCCGAACAGGTAGTCGTCGGCGTCGCTCGCCCGCCAGGAGACGAGCGCGAGCCCGGCGAGCGGGCCGCCGAGCGTCGCCACCCCGGACATGACCACGAACGGCACCGGCCGGTCCTGCACCCGCAGGAACGCCTGGGCGTTGAGCACCACGACGAAACCGGCCGCGGCCAGCCCGGCGAAGACCAGCCCGGCCCGCCAGGGCACCGACAGCACCGGTCCGCTCCACCACGGCCCGGCCAGCACCGCGAGCACGACCACGACCAGTGACAGCGCGCTACCCTGCAGCACCAGCGCCCGCGCGCCGTCGGTGCCGGAGCTCTCCAGGATCCCGTGCCGGGTGATCGACGACGCGAGGCCGAACCCGACGACCATCGCGCCGACCTGCACCAGGATCAGCCCGACCGCGACGACGCCGTACTCGGCGTCGCCCAGCAGCCGGGTGACGAACGGCGTGACGACGACGTTCGCCAGGATCGGGGCGACGCTGCCCAGGGTGTAGAGCGAGCCGCGCCCGAGTACCTCCCGGCTGGCGTCCACGCTCACGTCTCCCTCACGCGGAGTGCCCGAAGAACTCCCGGACCAGGGCGGAGACCCGGTCCACGTCGGTGTCGGCGAGATCGGGGAACAGCGGTAGCGAGAGCTGCTGCGAGTAGTACTCCTCGGCGTTCGGGCACAGGCCGCGGCGGTAGCCGAGGTCGGCGAACACCGGGTGCCAGTAGGCGGGGATGTAGTTGACCTGCACCCCGATGCCCCGCTCGCGCAGGTGGTCGAACAGCGCGCGGCGGCGGCCGTCGAGCACGCGCAGCGGGTAGAGGTGCCAGGCGGGCTCGGCGCCGTCGCGGCGGACCGGGGTGCGGACCTCGGGCACGTCGGCGAGCGCGGCGTCGTAGCGGGCGTGGATCTCCCTGCGCCGCGCGGTGAACGCGGCCAGCCGCGTGAGCTGCGACGATCCGAGCGCGGCGAGCAGGTCGGGCAGCCGGTAGTTCAGCCCGAACGCGTGCACCTCCTGGTGCCACGGCCCCTCGTCGGGGAACCGCTGCGCGTCCCGGTCACGGACGAGGCCGTGGTTGCGGAACGACCGGGCGCCCGCGACGAGGTCGGACCGCGGGGACACGACCGCGCCGCCCTCCGCGGTGGTGAGGTTCTTGGTCGGGAAGAAGCTCAGCGTCGTCAGCTCGGCCAGGTCACCGACCGGGCGGCCATGCCAGGTGCCGCCCACGGAGTGCGCGGCGTCCTCCAGCAGCAGGGCACCGGCCCCGTGCGCGACCGCGCGCAGCGCCTCGGCGTCGATCGGGTGGCCCGCGTAGTCGACCCCGGCCACGACGGTGGTGTCCGGGGTGAGCGCGGCCTTCGCCGCGTCCGGGTCGAGGTTGCCGGTGTCGGGGCTGACGTCGGCGAACACGACGTTCGCGCCGAGCAGCGCCGCGGCGCTCGCCGTCGCCACGAACGTCAGCGGGGCGACCACGACGTCCTGGCCGGGGCCGACCCCGGCCGCGGCGTAGGCGACGTGCAGCGCCGCGGTCCCGCTGGTCACGGCCACCGCGGGGTTCCCGCAGACCGCGGCGAGGTCGTCCTCGAACCGGGTCACGGCCGGGCCGGTGGTCAACCAGTCGGTCCCGAGGACCGCCGTGACCGCCTCGACGTCGGACGACGAGATCGACTGCCGGCCGTAGGGGAGCATCAGTCGAGCGCCTCGACCATCGCGCGCAGCTGCTCGGGCGAGAGCCACAGGTCGTTGGTGTCCGACCGGTACGCCTGCCCGTCCGGGACCGGCTCGCCGACGGCCGGGGAGGTGTAGCCCCAGCCGGCGATGTAGGGCTCGACGACGTAGCGGTCGGCCAGCTTGAGGGTCCGCCGCGAGTCGTCGGCGGCGATCATCTCCTCGTGCAGCTTCTCCCCCGGCCGGATCCCGATCTCGTGGGTCGCGGCGCCGGGGGCGATGGCCTCGGCGAGGTCGGTCATCCGCATCGACGGGATGCGCGGCACGTAGAGCTCGCCGCCCTGCATCGCGTCGAAGGAGTCGATGACGAACTGCACCGCGTCCGGCAGGGTGATCCAGAACCGGGTCATCCGCTTGTCGGTGATCGGCAGCGACTGGCCCTCGGCGGCGAGGCGCTTGAACAGCGGCACCACCGAGCCGCGGCTGCCGAGCACGTTGCCGTAGCGGACCACGGCGAACCGGGTCTCGTAGGCGGCCGCGTAGTGGTTCGCGCTCACGAACAGCCGGTCGGCGCACAGCTTGGTGGCGCCGTAGAGGTTGATCGGGCTCGACGCCTTGTCCGTCGACAACGCGACGACCTTCTTCACCCCGGCGTCGATCGCGGCCTCGACGACGTTCTGCGAGCCCTCGACGTTGGTCCGGATGAACTCGAACGGGTTGTACTCGGCGGTGTCCACCTGCTTGAGCGCGGCGGCGTGCACGACGTAGTCGACACCGTGCATCGCGCGGCGCAGGCGCGGCTGGTCCCGGACGTCACCGAGGAACCAGCGCAGCCGCAGGTCGTTCTCGAACAGCGAGCGGCACTCGTACTGCTTGAGCTCGTCGCGCGACAGGATCACCAGCCGGCGCGGCTCGTAGCGGTCGAGCAGGGTGCGGACGAAGGCCTTCCCGAAGGACCCCGTCCCGCCCGTGACCAGGACCGACGAGCCCTTGAGTACCGACATCACGCCTCCAGATCTGCGGAATTTCTTCCGCCCGGCATGATGGCACGCGTCCGGTTCGGTTGACCGAAGGAGGGCGGTGATGAGCGTGGCCACTCGGGTTCGTGTGGTGGTGCAGGCACGCATGACGTCGACCCGGCTCCCTGGCAAGAGCCTGTTGCCGGTCGCAGGCATACCGCTAGCGGTACTGGTCTTGACCCGCGCATCGAGTACCGGCCTCGACGTCGTCCTCGCCACCAGCGACGAAGCGTCCGACGACGAGCTGACCGCGGTCGTCCGTGCCGCCGGCTTTCCGGTCGTGCGTGGGTCGCGCCTTGACGTGCTCGACCGGTTCCTCTCCGCCACAACCGACCTCCATGACCAGGACGTGGTGGTTCGGCTGACGGCCGACAACCCGCTTCCCGATGGGGACCTGATCGACGACCTCGTCGCGAGTCTGACCGGCAGCGACGACGCTTACCGATACATCGACCAGAGTTCGGTGCCCTACGGCCTGAGTGCCGAGGCATTCCGCGTTCACGCGCTCCGCGCGGCTGCCGCATCCCAGGACCTGCAGGACCGCGAGCACGTCACCCGGTGGATGAGGCGGGAAGCACCGGCGAAGCAGTTTCGGCCCGCCCTGCCCCCACGAACACCGGACGGACTGCGTTGCACGATCGATCTGCCGGGGGACTACGAGGCGGTGGCGACACTGATGGCGGGACGAGCCATGGCGGGCTGGCGCGAACTCGTGATCGGCTTGTCATGAGTCGCTCAGCACGTCCGGGGGCTTCCAGCCCACGTCTAGTTCTCGGTGCAGCGCAGATCGGTCAGTCCTACGGGGCGACGAATCTCGCAGGACGTCCTGACCGGGGCACTGTCAGCGCAATTCTCGATGCGGTGCGGGCGCACGGCATCAGTCACGTCGACACGGCCCGCGGATACGGCGATTCCGAGGCGGACCTCGGTTCGGCCGCGCGGACCGGGGAGCCCCCGGCGATCATCACCAAGATCGCCCCACTGTCGCGGTCGGGCAACGCCAACGACCAGATCGCGCGCAGCTGGGCACAGTCTGCGGAGGCACTGGGAGCCGCGAGTCGCTCAGTCTCCGACCTGCTCTTTCACCGCGCCGATGACGCTCTGCGTCCCGGCGCGTGGGATTCCTTGTGCGCATTACGCAACGCTGAGGGGATAGATCGGATTGGGGTGTCGGTCCAACACCCCGATGAGCTTCTGGACATACTAGCTCTTCCAGAAATCGGCCACGTCCAGCTGCCCTTCAATGTCGTTGACCGCCGATGGCTCACCTCCGAAGTGTGCGGTGCCCTGACCGACCGACCGGACGTGGTGGTTGTCTGTCGCAGCGTCTTTCTCCAGGGCTTGTTGGTAAATGACCACGGTTGGCCCGCAGGCATCGACGGCGCGCCGATCCTCTCTGCACTGGACGATGCCGCGATCAGAACAGGTTCACCGGGTCGAGCCGCCCTGTGCCTGCGATTCGTCTTTGCTCAGCCCTGGGTCGATGCCGTGGTCATCGGCGCAGAGACTGCAGCCCAAGTGATCGAGAACGCGTCGTTGACTTCGTTGCCACCGCTCTCCGCGGACGAAGCGTTCATGGTGATGAGCCGGGTCCCCGCAGCTGGGCCGGACCTCGTAAACCCCAGCAGGTGGAACGCATGACCAGCCCCTCGCAACTGTTCGACCTCACCGGACGCCCCTCGCTGGTGACAGGGGCCGCTGGACATCTCGGCAGAACCATCGCACAGACACTCGCGGCAGCCGGTTCCCCGGTCTGGCTCGTCGGTCGGCGTGGGGGACCGCTCGAAGATCTCTCAGAGCGGATCAGAGCGCGCGGAGGTATCGCGACACCCCATGTCGCAGACGTCACGCACGACCAGGACATCGAGGCACTAGCCGCGACGATCCGCGACGAGCACGGGCGCTTGGACGTCCTCGTAAGTAATGCCCATGTCGGCCGCGGTGGAACGCTTGCGACCTCGACCGCCGACCAGTATCGAGAGGCCATCGAGCTCTCGCTGATCGCGACACAACGCCTGATCAGGACCACGCTCGGGGAGCTGCGCGCCGCTTCGGCCGACGGGTCTCCGTCCGTCATCGCTGTGTCGTCGATGTACGGCATGATCAGCCCCAGGCCCCACCTGTACGAGGATGCGAGTACGACGAATCCGCCGTTCTATGGTGCGGCGAAAGCCGGGCTACTTCAGTTGGTCCGATACTCCGCCGTGGAGCTCGCACCAGACGGGATCCGGGTCAACGCTCTGGTACCAGGGGCATTTCCGGCGGAGCCGGACACCCCCCTGTCCGACAGTCTCCGGAGGGAGATCCCGGGGAGACGGGTGGGCACGCCGGAGGACCTCGCGACCGCGGTCCTCTACCTCGCCTCGCCCAGATCTCGATTCACCACCGGCTCCTCAGTCGTGGTCGACGGCGGCTGGACAGCCTGGTGAGAGTGCGATCCTTGGCCCTGATCTGTGATGCCAGTGCCCGCACCGGATTCGGCCACTGGGTACGTAGCACGACGTTGGCTGAGGAAATGGCGCGGCGAGGTTGGCGTGTTGTTGTGGTCCACGCCCCTGATGTCGATGCACGGGCGATCGGGGAAGGCGCCGCCAGGGGGTGGGCCCACGTCGTCGCCGAACGTGATTCGGACTCGCTGCGTTCCGCCCTGGACTTCGTGAACCCCGCGGTCATCGTCGTCGACACCTATCGACTCGATGCCGCCACGGTCGAGGCCCTACGCGCCCCTCAGCGCTGCACCGTCGTCATCGACGACCTCAACGACCGGGGCGTTCTCGATGCCGACGTCATCGTCAACCAGAACCTGGGGGCGGAGGACTTCGTCTACCGCACCCAGTCGGACACGGTCCTGCTCGCCGGTCCCCGCTACGCCATGTTGCGGCCCCGATTCGCGCAGCTCCGCAGCGTAGGCGTCGGCAGATTGGACCAGCAGCCCGTCCGCCCGTCCAGGGTGTTCGTTCTGATGGGCGGCAGTGACGCGACCGGCGCGCTGCCCCAGGTCTTGCACAGTTGCCTGGAGGCATTTCCCTCCGCACGCATCAGAGCGGTCGTACCACCGGGTGCAGAACGGGCCGTACAGGCTCTGCGACGCCACGAGGACATCGACACGATCGCACCGACCCCGGAGATCGCCGAGCAGATGCTCGATGCCGACTTCGTCGTCACCGCAGGGGGCACCTCTGTCTGGGAGCTGTGCGCGTTGGGGCGTCCGTTCGGCGTAGTAGTAGTTGCCGACAATCAACAGGACGCGACCGGTCGCCTCGCTCGAATCGGCGCCACGGTTCGACTCGGCGGACAGCCGGTGGAGCCCCGCGAGCTGACGGCATCGCTTCGCGCTGCGACGGCGGACCCGGCAGTACTGGTTGAGAGAGCCCGCCGGGCGTCCGAGGTCACGGACGGAGCAGGATGCGCCCGAGTCGCCGACATCGTCGAGCAGACCGAGCATCGTGCCGTCATGCCAGCACACTGTGAAGAGGGCAGGAGATCCTGATGATCGCACTCGTACCTGTCGGGCCCGAACACCGCGACGACCTGCGGCAGTGGCGGAACGACCCGGAGGTCGCCCGCTACATGTACACGACTCACGAGATCTCAGCGGAGGAGCACGAGGCCTGGTTCCAGAAACTCCTCACCGCACCGGACCGCAAAGCGTGGGTGGTCTCCATGGACGGAACGGGAGTGGGCGCCGTCTTCCTCACCGAGATCGACACCGACAACTCGCGTGCGATGTGGGCCTTCTACCTCGCCGACCCCCGCACCCGAGGCCGTGGTGTAGGCAGCGCCACCGAGTTCCTGCTCCTCGACATCGCCTTCGTCGAGCTCGGGCTGCACAAGCTGTCTGCCGAAGTACTGTCCTTCAACCAGCCTGTCCTTCAGATGCACCAGAAGTTCGGGTTCGTCGAGGAAGGGTGCCTACGCCGGCACTGGTACCGCGACGGCGAGTGGCTCGATGTCCACGTGATCGCACAGTTCCGGGACTCCTGGCTCGCCCGCCGTGACACCTTCGCGAGCACACTGCACGGTCGCGGGCTCATCTGACTCGGCCGTGGTGTCCCTGGATCCTGCCTCCTGGACTCGAAGTGGTCCAGCTCCGAGGCACAACCGCGATCGGTCCACCGTCCGGCTCCCGGTAGTGATACCGCCGTTGCTCGGCGTCGCGGCGGGCGCCTGGGTCGGCCTCGGAGTCGACGTTCAGTACGTCCTCGGTGGTCTCATCACCGCCGAGGCAGGCGGCGCCGGCGGTGCGCACGAGATCTTCGTGCACCGGCCACTGCTCTATCGGCTGTTCATGGCGGCCCTCCAGCAGATTGCAGACCTCCTGACGGAGGACCCTTCCGGTCTACCCGCGCAACTCGTCGTCCGGTTGGTCGCCTGCCTGCTCGTGATCGCCGGGGGCGTCGCGGTGTGGTGGGGGCTACGACGGCACCTGGACGAGACCAGCAGCCGACTGATCACTGTCGCCGCGACGGTCGCCCTGTGCGCGGCACCGAACTTCCACTTCCTCACCGCGGACTGGGTCGGAGCGGCCCTGGCGTTCGCCTCCGTCGGCGCGGCACTCGGGCCGCGCCGAGGATGGGTCGGCGGGCTGATCGGCGGGTTGCTGCTGTGGAGCGTCCTGGCAGTCAAAGTCGCCACGGCACCGTGGGCGGTGCTAGCAGTCGGACTGGTCGCCCTGTTCACCCTCCGGAGGGCAGTCCTCGCCTCGGTTGTCGCCAGCGCCGCCACCCTGGCATGGATCGTCGGTACCTCTTGGGTGGACCCGCTGGAGATCCTCTGGCTGCGCGACTCGGTCCGTGCCAACTTCACCTCGCCCCTGCAGACCGGATTCGGCACCCACGAGGCGACTGAACTCGCCCGGGTCCTCGCCAACGTGGTCATCGTCTCGCCCGTCCTCGTCGCACTTCCCGCCGCGTTCGTGGTGATCGTCTTCCACAACCGGAGCTGGGCCACAGGGGCTGTGATCTCGGTACTCGCAGTGGGACTGTCTCTTGCGTCAGGCGTCGGCCAGGGCCAGTGGTACGCCTACCACTTCGTCGGTCTGCCGGTGCTCGCCGCGGGTGTGTGGGCACGAGCCGTCTGTCTGGCGTCGACCCGTGCCCGCGCCGTTCTGATCGTCGCTCCGCTCATCGCCGGTCTGCTCAGCGCAGTGCTGCTGGCACAGGACCTCGGATGGCGGCGTGAGGTCTTCGGACCAGTCGTAGCGGCGTTCGTAGTACTGAGCCTGTGCACCGTCTTCGGCGCACTGGCGGAACGCAGATGGGCCGCGCGGCGAACCCCTGGCACGGTCCTTCTTGCAGCAGCGACGACGGCGCTCGCGGCCTGCCTGCTCCCGGCCGGGCTACCCGCCGCGGCATATGCCTTCGACGGTTTCGATGACCAGTACACCAACGCGGGCTTGCTCGACTCCCAGCGGAACGCGCACGCGGAGTACGACCAAGTCCGCCAGAGGATCGGCACGCAGACCCCGGTCCTGTACCTGGCGTACGGTTCGAAGGCCTACCTGCTCGGCAGTCCGACACCGTGCCGATACCCGTCACCAGTCTTCGTTTCCCGCAGCACCTACGACTCTCGGATACGTAGCCTGGGCAGCTACGCAGACAACCTGTCCTGCTACGAGGCGGACTCAGCGGCGCGATACCTGGTGATGGATCGCGCATGGGCCGACCTCGACCGCCTCGAACCGGCTCTACGGCGGCAGCTGACCACGATGTTCGACTGCTCCCGGTCGTTCACGTCCGTCGCCGGCGGAGCGACCCTGGAGTTCTGTCCCCGTGTGTGATCCCGCCTCTCGGAGATTGGCGGGGCTGGAGGTACGCCCCGGCACCGTTGCCGATGCCGAACTGCTTCTGGCCTGGCGCAACGACCCCGACACCCGCCGCTGGTCGCGCAGCCACAACGACGAGGTCGACCTCGCCACCCACCGCCGCTGGCTCACCGACTCGCTGGACCGCGACGACCGGCTGCTCCTCGTCGTCGACGACGTCCGCGGCCCGGTCGGCACCGTCCGCTGGGACCGCGACGACAGCGGCTGGGAGGTCTCGATCACCGTCGCCCCGGAGCGCCGCGGCGAGGGGCTGGCCGGGCCGCTGCTGCGGGCCGGGGAGGACGCGCTGCGGGCCCGGGCCGGCGCCGGGACCGCGGTGACCGCCGTCGTGCACAGCGGGAACGACGCCTCGGCCCGGCTGTTCGCCCGGGCGGGCTACGCCGACGGCGCCGGCCCCGACGCGGACGGCTTCCGGACCCTGCACCGCGTGGTGTGACCGTTCGGGTGCCGTGACGCAACCCGCACGGCACACCTCCGGCACGCCGCTGTGACCTACCCTTCGCGCGTGTCCGGATCCCGTCCCGCGCTCCCCGCGGCCGACCTCGCCCGCGTGGTCGTGTTCGCCGCGTTCATCGCCGTCCTCGGGTTGTTCCCCGGCTTCGCCGGGGTGGCCGGCGTCCCGATCGTCCTGCAGAACGTCGGCCCGATCCTGGCCGGTGTGATCCTCGGGTGGCGGCTCGGCACGGCCTCGGTCGCACTGCTGCTGGTCCTCACCGCGGTCGGGCTGCCGCTGCTGTCCGGTGGCCGCAACGGCGCCGCGTTCTTCGGTCCCAGCGGCGGCTTCCTCGTCGGCTGGCTGCTGTCCGCGCTGGTCGCGGGCCTGGTCGTGGCGCGGTTCCGGTCGCGGTCGCTGCCCGTGCTGCTGCTCGCCTGCCTGGCCGGGCTGCTCGCCGACTACGTGATCGGCATGCCGTGGCTGGGCGTCTACATCGGCGACGTCACCGGCGGGATCGTGCAGTCCCTGGTCTTCGTGCCCGGTGACCTGATCAAGATCGTGCTGGCCGCGCTCATCGCGTCGCTGGTGCACCGGGCCCTGCCGGACCTGCTGCCGGTCCGCTCCGCGTCGTCCGAGCCCCGGGTCCGGTGAGCGGGGCGGAACGCGAGACCGCCGACGACGCGGCCGCGCCCGTCGTCCCCGCCCCCTGGCTCCCGCGCGGTCTCGCCGACGCCGTCGCCGCGGCCGGGGAGCGCCTCGCCCGGCTCGGGGTGCGGGCCGGGGAACGCGTCGTGCTCGACACCCCCACCCGGGCCCGCTGGGCGGTGCTGCCCTACCTGCTCGCCGCGGACCGGCTGGGCGCGGCGTCGCTGCTGGCCGACGCCGGCTGGACCGGCCGCGAACGCGACGCGGTGCTCGCCGACGCCGCGCCGCACCACGTCGTCGGCACCGACGGCCGGGCCGCGACCGCCGACGGCGGAGCGCGGACGCCCGGGCTGTTCCTGCTCCCGACGACCTCGGGCAGCACCGGTGTCCCCACCGTGCTGGCCCGCGACCGGCGCTCCTGGCGGATCGGGTTCGACATCCTCGGCGCACTTCCCGGACCGGTCCTCGTGCCGGGGCCGCCGTCCTCGACGCTGTACCTGTTCGGGGCGCTGCACGCGCTGCACCACGGTCTGGGCCTGGTCACCCGCGGCCGGCTCGACCCGACCGACCTGCCCGACGGCGGCTCGGTCCACCTCGTCCCCGCCCAGCTCAGCGCCCTGCTCGACGAGCGGGAGCGCCGCCCGGGCGGCCCCGCACCACGGGTCGTGGTGTGCGGTGGCGCGCACGTCGCGCCGGGGATGCGGGAGCGGGTCGCGCGGCTGCTGCCCGGCACCACGCTGCTCGAGTACTACGGCTCGGCCGAGCACTCGCTGATCGCCACCCGCCGCGACGACGGCCCGCTGCGCCCGGTCGAGGACGTGCACCTCACCGTGCGCGACGACGTGCTGTGGGTGGACAGCCCGCAGTCGGTGCACGGCCGGTTCACCCGTGGCGCATTCGTCCCCGCCGGCCCCGGTCCGACGACCGTCGGGGACCGCGCCGAGCTCACCGGCGACGGCGGTCTGACCGTCCTCGGCCGCGCCGCCACCACCATCTCCTCCGGCGGCACGCTGGTCGCCGCCGAGGAGGTCGAGCAGGTGCTGCGCGGCGTCGCGGGCGTCGGGGACGTCGTCGTCGCCGGGACCCCGCACGCGTCGCTGGGGATGGTGGTCACGGCGGTCGTCGAGGCCCGCGACCGTGTCCCGGACCGGCGGGCGCTGCGCGCCGCGGCGCGGGCCGGACTGTCTCCGGCGAAGCGCCCGCGCCGCTGGCTGGTCACCCGCGCGTTGCCGCGGCTGGGCTCGGGCAAGCCCGCCCGCGCCGCCGTCGACGCCGCACTGCGCGACGGGACCCTCGACGCCGTCCCGCTCGGGGGGCCCGAGTGACCGGCCCCGGCAGCGGCACCACGGCCGACACCCCGGTCGTCGTCGCCGCGCGGCGCACCCCGATCGGCACCGCGGGCGGCGCGCTGCGCGCGGTGACCGTCGACGCGCTCGCCGCGCCCGTCCTCGCCGCGCTGGCCGGCACCCTCGGCGGCCCGGTCGACGACGTGCTGCTCGGCAACGTCTTCGGCCCCGGTGGCAACCCGGCCCGGGTCGCGGCGCTCGCCGCCGGGCTCGGCGACGACGTGCCCGGCATGACCGTGGACCGGCAGTGCGCGAGCGGGCTGGCCGCGATCCTCACCGCCGCCGCGGGCATCCGCGCCGGGGACGGCGCCGGCTACCTCGCCGGGGGCGCCGAGTCGCCGTCGACCGCACCTACGCGGACCTGGGCCGACGGCACCGTCTACACCCGCGCGCCGTTCGCCCCGACCGGCGACCCGGACCCGGACATGGGGCCCGCCGCCGACGACGTCGCCGCCCGGGCGGGCCTCTCCCGCCGGCGGCTCGACGCGTTCGCCGCCCGCAGCCACGCCCGCGCCGTCGACGCGCAGCGCTCCGGCCGCTTCGACGACGAGCTGGTCCCGGTCGGTGCCGTGCTCACCGACGAGCGTCCCCGCGACCGCTTCACCCCCGAGCGGCTCGCCCGGTTCCGGCCCGCGTTCACCCCCGGCGGCGTGCACACCGCCGCGAACTCCTGCGGGGTGAACGACGGGGCCGCCGCCGTCGCGCTGGTGCCGGAGTGGCGCCGCCGGGAGCTGGGCGTGCCCGGCCTCGCGCTGGTCTCGGCCGCCACCCGGGGCTGCCCCCCGGCCGACCTCGGGCTCGGCGCCGTCCCCGCCCTCGCCGCGCTCCGCGACCGGCCGCGGTCCCCGGACGCCGTCGAGTTCACCGAGGCGTTCGCCGGACAGGCGCTGGCCTGCCTCGACGCGGCCGGGATCGACGGGCACCGGGTGAGCCCGGACGGCGGCGCGATCGCGCTCGGCCACCCCTGGGGCGCCTCCGGCGCGGTGCTGGTCGTGCGGCTGTTCCACCGGCTCGTCGTACAGGGCCGCGGCGAGACCGGGATCGCGGCGCTGTCCTCCGGCGGCGGCCTCGGCGTCGCGACGAGCTGGCGGGTGGTCCGGTGATCGAGTTCGAGGCGGTCGGGCACCGCTACGGCGAGCGCACCGTCCTCGACGGCGTCACCCTCACCCTCGCCGAGCCCCGGGTCGCGCTGGTCGGCGCGAACGGCTCCGGCAAGTCCACGCTGGCCCGGACCGTGAACGGGCTCGTCGCACCGACCGAGGGCACCGTGACCGTCGACGGCCGCGACCCCGCCCGCGACGGTGCCGCCGTCCGCCGCCGGGTCGGGTTCGTCTTCAGCGACCCGGACTCCCAGATCGTCATGCCGACCGCGGGTGAGGACGTCGCGTTCTCGCTGCGCCGGACCGTGCGCGACCGGGCCGAGCGCGCCCGGCTCGCCGCGGAGACCCTGGCCGGGTTCGGGCTGGGCGACCACGTCGAGCACCCCGCGCACCAGCTCTCGGGCGGGCAGAAGCAGCTGCTCGCGCTGGCCGCCGTGCTCGTGCTGGATCCGGACGTGCTGGTCTGCGACGAGCCGACCACCCTGCTCGACCTGCGCAACAAGCGCGCCTTCGCCGACCGGCTCGCCGGGCTGCGCCAGCAGGTCCTGCTCGCCACCCACGACCTGGACCTGCTGACGGGCTTCGACCGCGTCGTCGTCCTCGACGGCGGGCGGGTCGTCGCCGACGACGAGCCCGGTCCGGCCGTCGCGTACTACCGCAGGCTCTGCGGCTCGTGACCCCGCTGGGGCTCTACGCGCCCGGTGACAGCCTGCTGCACCGGGCGCCCGCCGGGCCGTCGCTGCTCGTGGTGCTGGCCCTCGCGGTCGGGGCGGTGCTCACCGAGGACCCGCGGGTGCTCGGCGGGCTGTGCCTGGCCGTCGCCGCCGGCTACCTGGTCGCCCGGATCCCGTGGCACCGGGCCCGGCCGGTGCTGCGCACGCTGGTGCTGCTGGCCGTGCTGCTCGGGGCGGTCCAGTGGTGGCTGCTCGGCCCGGAACGGACGCTGGTGATCGTGCTCCGGCTGGTCGCCGCGATGGGCGCGGCGACCCTGTTCACCCTCACCACCCGGGTGGACGACCTGGTCGGCGCCGTGGAGCGGGGACTCGGCCCGCTGCGCCGGTTCGGTCTCGCACCCGAGCGCCTCGGCCTTCTCGTCGGGCTGACGGTGCAGTCGATCGGGACACTGTCCGGCATCGCGGGGCAGGTCCGGGCCGCGGCGAAGGCGCGCGGGGCGGACCGCTCCCCGACGGCGTTCGCGGTGCCGTTCCTGGTGCGGACGCTGCGGCACGCGGACGCGCTCGGGGAGGCACTGGCGGCGCGCGGGTGGGGCGACGACGAACCCGACGACCGACCCGGATCACGAAGGATGGACTAAGCTGGACCAGGTCCGACGGACGGAGGCACCGTGACCGCCGAGTTCAACATCCACGAGGCCAAGACCCACCTGTCCCGACTGCTGGAGCGCGTCGCCGCGGGCGAACACATCGTCATCTCCCGCGCCGGGACGCCCGTGGCGGACCTGGTGCCGCACCAGCGCCGGACCGTGCGCCTGGGCGGGCTGCGCGGCCGCGTCCGCTACGACGACGCCGACTTCGAGGGCGTCGACCAGGACATCCAGGCCATGTTCTACGGCGACGATGCTGCTCCTCGATAGCCAGGCCCTGCTGTGGGTCCTCACCGACAGCGAACGGCTCGGCCCGAAGGCCCGTGAGGTCGTCGGGGCCGCGACCGCGGTCCACGTCTCGGCGGCATCGGTCTGGGAACTCACCATCAAAGCCATGCTGGGGAAGCTCGACGTCCCGGCCGGGCTCCCGGAGCTGCTGGAGGAACAGGGGCTGGTCGTCCTGGACGTGACGGCCGCCCACGCCGAGGGCCTGCGTGCCTTCCCCGAGCTCGTCCGCCACGACCCGTTCGACCGGCTCATCATCGCTCAGGCGGACCAGGACGGCATGCAGCTGCTCACCGCGGACCGGGTCCTGCTCGGGCTCGGACGGAGCTTCGTCGTCGACGCGACCCGCTGACCGGGAGGACCCGATGACCGCACTGCGCGACCATGTGATCCCCCGCCCCGAGGGCGACCTGCACGTCCACCTCGCGGGCGAGTCCGGCCCACCCGTGCTGCTGCTGTCCGGGGCCGGCCTCGACAACGCGCTGCTCAGCTGGCACCACCTGATCCCCGACCTCGCCCGCGACCACCGCGTCATCGCCCCGACTGGCCGAAGCAGGGGCGCAGCCGGCCGTGGCGGGGCCGGGCCGGCCACGACGTGCTGCTCCGGACGGTCGTCGACGTGCTGGACGACCTCGGCGTCGAGCGTGCTGCGGTCGTCGGGCTCTCCCAGGGCGGCGCCCTCGCACTGGCCACCGCGATCGAGCACCCGGAGCGGGTGGAACGCGTGGTGGCGCTCGCTCCGGCCGGGACACTGAGCTTCCCGCCGGGGCTGCACCAGCTGTTGTGGCTGACCGCGCGGGTGCCGCTGCTCTCGCGGACCCTGCCGAACCTGGCGTTCCGGAGCCGGGCGGCGGTCACCGCGTTCACCCGGCGCGCGCTCTTCGGCGACGCAGGCCGCGTGGCCGACCTCGACGGGATCGTCGATCAGATCCTGGGCGAGGCCCGGGCCGGGAACGCGGGCAGCTCCGACTGGCAGAACGACTCGATCGGGTTCCGCCGGATGCGGGTCGACCTGCGCCCCCGGCTCCCGGAGATCCGCTGCCCCGCCCTGTTCGTGCAGGGCGACCGGGATGCGGGCGTCCCCGTCGCGACGACGCGCGCGGCGGCCGCGGCCGTCCCGGGCGCCCGGTTCGTGGTGCTGCCCGGCCGTGGCCACTGGTCCAACCGGGAGTCCCCGGACGAGGTGAACGCGCTGGTCAGGGAGTTCCTCGACGGTTAGGGCGCCGCGCGGTCCAGGCCCCGCATCTCGCGCAGCGCGTCGACGAGGGTCCGGCACCCCAGCGACTGCAGCACCGCCCCCTCCACCTCGACGGTCAGCCGGGCGAAGTACTCCGCGGCGTTCGTCGTCACCGGGCAGACGTGCTCGCTCTCCGGGCGGCACGCCCAGAGCGGCTTCTCCCCCACCGCGCAGCGGTAGATCTCGGCCAGGGTGATCTCCCCGGCCGGCCGGGCGAGCCGGGCACCCCCGCTGCGCCCCCTGCTGGACTCGACGAGGCCGTGCACCCCGAGCGGCACCAGCAGCTTGCGCACCACGCTGGCGTTCGTGCCGAGTGCCTCGGCGAGCCGTCCGGAGCTGACGGTCGGACTGTCGCCCTCGGCCGCGGCGGCGAGGTACAGCATCGCCTGCAGGGCACTGGAGAACCGGATGTCCAGCACGACCTCACCTCCCGTCCCGGGCCGCCAGCGTACCCGTCGCGCCCGAAAAGGTGGTGGTCACTGTTGCAGTTCACGGAGCCATATGTATCTTTGATCAGAACCATTTGACGCCTCCGCCCGGACCCGCCGACGTGCCTGGACGGCCCACCCCTCAGGAGTGCCTCGTGTCCACCCGCGCCGCACGGCTTCTCGGCCGCCCGTACACCCTCGGCTCCGCGGAGCTGCCCAACCGCATCGTCATGGCCCCGATGACCCGGGCGTTCTCCCCCGGCGGCGTCCCCGGCACCGACGTGGCGGCCTACTACGCGCGCCGTGCCGCCGCCGGTACCGGCCTGATCATCACCGAGGGCACCTACATCGACGACCCCTCCGCGGGCGACGTCGCCGCCGTCCCGCGCTTCCACGGCGAGGCGTCGCTGGCCGGGTGGGCGGACGTCGTCGAGGCGGTGCACGGGGCGGGCGGCCGGATCATGCCGCAGATCTGGCACGTCGGGATCACCCGCGAGGCCGGGAAGCCGCCGTTCCCCGAGGCGCCGTCGGTCGGCCCGTCCGGCATCGCGCTCGACGGCACCGAGGGTGCCGGCACCGCACTGGACCTCGCCGGGATCGACCGGATCGTCGGCGCGTTCGCCGAGGCCGCCGCGCAGGCCGAGCGGATCGGTTTCGACGGTGTCGAGCTGCACGGCGCGCACGGCTACCTGATCGACGAGTTCCTGTGGGAGCGGACCAACCGCCGCACCGACGGCTACGCCGGCGGCGCCGCCGAGCGGGCCCGCTTCGGCGCCGAGATCGTCGCCGCCGTCCGCGAGCGCGTCGCCCCCGACTTCCCGGTCGTGTTCCGGTTCTCCCAGTGGAAGGCCGGTGCCTACGACGCGCAGCTCGCCCGGACCCCCGACGAGCTGGCCGACGTGCTGACCCCCCTCGCCGACGCCGGGGTGACCGCGTTCCACGCGTCCGGGCGCCGCTACTGGGAGCCGGAGTTCCCCGAGGCCGACGCCGAGCTGAACATCGCCGGGTGGACGCGCAAGGTCACCAGCCTGCCGACGATCACCGTCGGCTCGGTCGGCCTGGACCAGGTCTTCGCCCCGGAGATGTTCTCCGGCGGCGACGCGCACGCCGACGTCAGCGGCGTCGAGAAGCTCCTCGACCGGCTGGAGGACGACGAGTTCGACCTCGTCGCCGTCGGCCGTGCGCTGCTCGCCGACCCCGAGTGGGGCCGCAAGGTCCTCGACGGTCGCGAGTCCGAGCTGGTGCCCTTCACCAAGGCGGCGCTGGGCACCCTGCACTGAGCGGGTCGCTCAGATCAGGTCCCAGGTCAGCGGGGTGCCGCGGGCGACGTCGCGGGTGAAGGTCCGGCCCAGGACGGTGCCGATCGTGTCGGTGTGCAGACCACCGGCCGGGCGGATCGACCGCACGTTGTCCGCGGTCACCGCCTCGCCCGCGGCGACGTCGGCGACCACCCACAGCGAGCGGCGCAGCGCGAGGGTGTCGCGCTCGGACTCGCGCGGGCCGAACCGGGCGGGGCCCATCGCGCGTCGTGCCACGTCGGTCTCGGTGACCAGCGATGCCAGCTCGGCGGGCTCCAGGGAGAAGTCGGAGTCGACGCCGCCGTCGGCGCGCTGCAGCGTCACGTGCTTCTCGATCGCGACCGCACCGAGCGCCACCGCGGCGACCGGCACCCCGATGCCCGGGGTGTGGTCGGACAGCCCGATCGGGACGCCGAACGCCTCGCGCAGCGCAGGGATCGTCTGCAGGTTCGCGTCGACCGGGTCCGCCGGGTACGAGGCGGTGCAGGCCAGCAGCACGATCTGCGTCGCACCGCCCTCCCGGGCGGCGGCGACGGCGGCGTCGATCTCGGCCAGCGTCGCCATCCCGGTGGAGATCACCATCGGCTTGCCGGTCGCGGCCATCGCCCGGATCAGCGGCAGGTCGACCAGCTCGGCCGAGGCCACCTTGTACGCCGGCGCGTCGAGGGACTCCAGCAGCTCGATCGCCGTCGGGTCGAACGGCGAGGAGAACGGCACGAGCCCGTGCTCACGCGCCCGGGCGAACAGCGGCTCGTGCCACTCCCACGGCGTGTGCGCCTGCTCGTAGAGCTGGTACAGGTTCCGGCCGCCCCACAGACCGTGGTCGTCGCGGATCCGGAAGGCCGGGCCGTCGGCGTCGATGGTGATCGTGTCGGCCCGGTAGGTCTGGAACTTCACCGCCTGCGCCCCGGTGCCGGCGATCGCGTCGACGATCTCCAGCGCCCGGTCCAGCGAGCCGTTGTGGTTGCCGGAGACCTCCGCGATGACGAACGGTCGCTCGCCGGGGCCCACGCGGTGGCCGCCGATCTCGATCGGGTCCGGGGTGCGCATGCGCGCCACCCTACGAGCGCCGCGCGAGCACCATCACCTCGGACACCGTGCCCTCGGAGTCCTGGCCGTAGAGCCCGGCGTCGGAGTCGACGAGCTCGAACCGGTCGAACATCTCCAGGTAGCGGTGGCGCAGCATGGGCTCGCGGACTCCTCGCTTGCCGGTCGGGGAGTTGCGCAGCAGCAGCCAGCGGGCGCCCAGGTCGGTGACCAGGCTCGCGTAGTTCGCGACGACGTCGGGCTCCATCTCCTGGAAGGAGATGAAGTTGGCGAACAGGTCGACGGTCCCGGTGAGCCGGGGCAGCTGCCAGGAGCAGAGCACCGTCGCAGGCTGCTCCAGCTCGTCGATCACGATCTTCTCGCGCTCGCGGGTGGCGGCGTAGTCCAGGACCTTCTCCGGCCCGAGCGCCTCGCGCAGGTAGTGCGTGGCGACGGCGGCGACCGGCGGGATGTCGACGTCGATGTAGCGCAGCCCGGGGTTGCCCGACAGCAGGATCTCGCCGAGCGTGCCGAACCCGCCGCCGATCTCCAGGACGGTCGAGACGTCGAGGTCCGGCACGGCGCGCTTGAGCATGACCAGCCCGCGCAGGTAGTTCAGCGACGACCGGCTGAACCGGCGGCCGTCGAACACCAGCTGCTCGGCCGGGGCGCCGGCGGCCGACTCGCTGAACCCGGCGAGCGACGGCGACCGGTCGGCCGGGTCGAGGGCGGTCACCGTGGCGTGGTGGGCCCGGGCGACGGGCACCTGGTCGATCCGCTCGCGCAGCAGCGTCCCGGGGCCGCCCGCCAGACCGAAGGCCCGCGACAGGGCGGCCGCCGGGCGGGACACCGGCGCGTACTGCGGGGCGTAGAAGAACGTGGCCGAGGGGTGCCTGCGGAACTCCGCGAACCCGCGTTCGCGCAGGTCGGCGACCACCTTCTCCAGGCCGGTCCTCCAGAAGTCCGTCGGCCGGTACAGCTCCGGCGCGCTGTCCAGGTCGGCCAGCATCAGCTCGAGCAGCGTCCTCGGGTCCATGTGACGAACGGTACGGAACATCACCTTCGCCCCGATCGTGACCCACCGTCGCACGGCCCGGATCCCCGGACCGATAGCCTCTGCGGTGCGGCTGTGGACGGCCGCCGGTCAGTGACGAGGGAGTGGGACGTGGTCGCCGACACCGGCACCTGGGTGGTGGTCCCCGTGTACAACGAGGACACCGTCATCGCCGACGTCGTCGCGGAGATCCGCACGAGCTTCCCGAACGTCGTGTGCGTCGACGACGGCAGCCGGGACTCCTCCGCCGAACGCATCGCCGGTACCGAGGCGCACCTGGTGCGGCATCCGATCAACCTCGGGCAGGGCGCGTCGCTGCAGACCGGGATCGACTACGCACTCCGTTGCGGCGCCGAGCGGATCGTCACCTTCGACGCCGACGGCCAGCACGACGTCGCCGACGCCATCCGGATGGCCGCGATCCTGCGCAGCGGCGAGGCCGACGTCGTCCTCGGGTCGCGCTTCCTGGAGTCGACCGAACCGGTCCCGCCGCTCAAGCGGCTGGTGCTGCGCACCGTCGCGGCGCTGTCCCCGGCCAGCCGCAAGCTCAAGCTCACCGACGCCCACAACGGGCTGCGGGCCATGAACCGGGCGGTCGCGGAGGACCTGCGGATCACCATGAACGGGATGGCGCACGCGTCGGAGATCGTCGCGTCGCTGGCCCGGTCGTCGTGGCGGATCCGCGAGGTCCCGGTCACGATCCGCTACACCGAGTACTCACGATCCAAGGGCCAGTCGCTGTTCAACGGGGTGAACATCCTGTTCGACCTGTCGGTACGGCAGCGATGACCCAGGAGGCGAACACCGTGATCCTGCAGATCCTGCTCCTGGCCGCCGCGGTCGGCGCGCTCGTCTACTTCGTGCGCAGCGGCCAGAGCGTCGGCGTGCGGGCGAGCAAGCGGATCGCCTTCGGCGCGTTCATCGTGCTGAACATCTACGCGGTCCTGCGCCCCGACGACCTCACCTACCTGGCCCGGGCGGTGGGCATCGGCCGCGGCACGGACCTGCTGGTCTACCTGCTCGTCGTTGCGTTCGTGTTCGGCATGCTGAACACCTACCTGCGGGACCGCGAGATCAGCCAGCACCTGACGAACCTGGCCCGCCAGATCGCCGTCCGGGACGCGGAGCTGACCCGGCGGGAGAACGACCTCGAGCAGCGGCTGACCGTGCTGGAGCAGCAGGCAGTGCATCCGTCGGCAGGAGCTGTCGCCCTCCCCGCGGCTGCCCCGAGTACCGCACCAGAGGGACAGTGACGGAGTAGGGGCGTGAACGACCTCGTCCTGCTCGTCAGCTCGATCCTGCTCGGGTTCGGGCCCGGCATGCTCCTGGCTCGGGCTGTCGGGGTCCGGTCCGTGCTCGTCACGATTGCAGCCGGCCCGGCCGTGACGATCGGGCTACTGGGGGCGATCGCGACCCTCGCCGGGGCACTCCACGTCGCGTTCACCCCGGCCACGGTCGGGGTGGTCATCGTGGTGGTCGGCCTCGGCGGCGCAACGTCTCGGTACTTCAGGAGACGGCCGTTCGAGATCGCATTGGCGAAGCCGTCGTTCGCTGCGCTGTGTTCGATCCTCATGGTGGTCGCAGGACTCGCACTCGCTGTGCGAACCTGGCTGCGCGGGTTCCGCGGGCTGTCGACGGTGGCCCAGGAACACGACATGATCACTCACCAACTCCTGGTGGCCTACATCGGCCGGACCGGGCGCGCTGCGCCGTGGCAGGTCCAGCCGGTCGATCTCCTGACAGGCGGGCCGGTCTCCACCTATCCGGCAGGAGGGCATCTGGGCCCAGCCCTCCTCGCCGGAGCGGGTGCCGATCCCAGTGCGGCGCTGAATGCGTTCACGATCACCTATCTGGCGGTCGGTTTCGTTATCGGCGTATGTGCCCTCTCCGTGGTGACGGCACGTCAACTCGGTTGTGGTGCCCTGGTTTCCTCACTGGCCGGAGGGGTCGGCGCAGTGATCGCCCCAGCCCTCTATCGACCGACGTTCCAGCTCATGCACGACGGCGGCGTCTATCCGAACGCCGTGACCCTGGCGCTCGCACCGGGACTACTCGCCGCGTTCCTGGCCGCGCCCGCGGAGCGGTCGAGGGGCGCGATCGCCGTCGTCCTGGGTTTCGCCTGCGCCGGGCTGGTCACAACCCACCCCAGCGCGGTGGCGACGGTCGCGGTCAGCCTCGTCGCCTGGTTGTGCGGGGATCTCCTCGATCGCCACGGGCGTCGTCGTCTGGTGCGACTGCTACCCGTCCTGCTGGGCGCCGGGGCGGTGGCGGCGATCGGGATCCTGCCGCTACTACTCAGTAGCACCTCCACCATCGGAGGTATCGCAGGATTTCCCCCGGACACGGGGGCGACCGGTTTCGCGCAAGCACTCGGCAGCACCATCGGACTCTCCTACGGTGGCTACCTGGACAACGGTCGACTCACCGGCCAGGCAGGACTGACCGCGTTGGTGCTCGTCGGGGTGTTCCTCGTTGCTCGCGCACGTCGGGGCGTCGGCGTGGTCGCCGCATGGGCGACCTGGAGCGCGATCGTCTTCGCGATGATGCTGAGCCCCGGCATCGGACCCGAAGCGTCCGTGACAGGACTGTTCTACAACGCGCTGCAGCGGGTTTGGGCGCATACGGCATTGTTCGTACCGACGCTGGCGGCGATCGCCGTCGTGTTGTCCTCCGCCGCCGTGGTCCGGGTGACGCGCCGCCACCTACCCGTCGCCCTGCGGACCACCATCCTCGTACCCGCACTCGTTCTCGCCGCCGCTGCCGCCCTGGTCGCCGCACCCGTCAGCAGTGGCGCACGAACGAACACGATCAGCGTTGCCGAGAGGTACGGCGAGCCGGAGTTCCGGCGGTTCGACACACACGACGCGGCTGCGATCGACTTCCTACGCAGTCGCGTCGCCCCGGGTCAACGAGTCATGAACTCCGCGAACGACGGGTCGACACTTCTGTACGTGCAGGCCGGGATCCCGGTTGTCAACACCACGTCACTCGGCACCGGATCGGTCCCTTGGTCGATCCCGCTTCTCGCGTCGTTCCGCGACTATCCGGAGCGTGCCGACATTCGGAGCATGCTCCGCGAGCTCGACGTCGCCTGGGTATACGTTGACGATGCACCACCCGGGATCGGGGCGGGCGGCTCGCCCTACGGTTGGGTCTCCGATCCCGGCCCCTTCACGGTTCCACCTGGCCTTGAAGATTTGGACGTCACGCCGCTGCCGGGACTCACGAAGCAGTTTCAGAGCGGCCCGGTCTCAGTCTATCGACTGAGCCTCGACTCACTACCCTGAGGACCACTGGCCCCATTCGAGAGGGATGCCATGCGCGCGCTCGTCACCGGCGGAGCCGGCTTCATCGGCTCCACCCTGGTCGAGTCCCTGCTCACCCGCGGCGACGACGTCCTCGTCGTCGACGACCTCTCCGCCGGGACCCGGGACAACCTCGCCCCGGGTGTCACGGTGGCCGAGCTCGACATCCGCGACACCGCCGCGCTCACCGCGCTGGCCGCGGAGTACCGCCCGGACGCGGTGTTCCACCTGGCCGCCCAGATCGACGTACGCCGCTCGATGGAGGACCCGGTGCACGACGCCTCGGTCAACGTCCTCGGCACGCTGAGCGTGCTGCAGGCGGCCCGGGACGCGGGCGCGGGCGCGGTCGTCGTCTGTTCCACCGGCGGCGCCATCTACGGCGACGGCGCCCCCCTGCCGACGACCGAGGCGGAGCCGGCCGAGCCGGAGTCGCCGTACGGGATGAGCAAGCTCGCCGCGGAGCGCTACACCCGGTTCTTCGTGCGGGCGCACGGCCTCCCGGCGCTGGTGCTGCGCTTCGCGAACGTCTACGGGCCGCGCCAGCACCCGGCGGGCGGGGCCGGGGTCGTCTCGCTGTTCTGCGACCGGGCCCGCACCGGGCTGCGGCCGACCGTGTTCGGCGACGGCGGCCAGACCCGCGACTTCCTCTACGTCGGCGACGTCGCCCGGGCGGCGCTCGCCTCCGCCGACCGGCTCGCGGCCGGGGAGCTGGCCGGCGAGGTGTTCAACGTCGGCACCGGCACCGAGTCCACGGTCGTCGAGCTGGCCGCGACGATCGGGGAGATCGCCGGGCTCGCCCCGGAGGCGTTCGCGCCGGAGTTCCTCCCGGCCCGGGCCGGGGAGCTGCGCCGCAGCTGCCTCGACCCGTCGCGCGGGATCGCCGCGCTCGGTCTGCCCGCGCCGACCCCGCTCGCCGAGGGCCTCGCGCACACCTGGGCCTGGCACACCGGGCGCTGAGACACCGGGCACCGACACACCTCGGGCCCGGTCCCCGTGCGGGGGGCCGGGCCCGGGTGGGCGACATCAGCTGTAGACGGCCAGGGTGAGCATCGCGATCCAGGCCAGCGCCAGGACCTGCAGCGCCCGGTCACCGAGCGCGATCTCCTCGGGCTCGCCGCCGGTGCCCCGGTCGACGTCCACCGAGTAGCGCAGCACCGCGATCACGAACGGCACGATCGACAGCACCGACCACACCGAGTTGTGGTCCTCGCGGATCTCGAACGCCCACAGCCCGTACATGACGATCATGACGGTGGCCGAGAGCGACCAGATGTAGCGCAGGTAGGACGCCGTGTAGTTCTCCAGCGACTTGCGGATCTTGGCCCCGGTGCGCTCGGCGAGGTTGATCTCGGCGTAGCGCTTGCCGGCGACCATGAACAGCGAGCCGAACCCGGTGACCAGCAGGAACCACTGCGACAGCGGGATGCCGGTGGCCACACCGCCGGCGATGGAGCGCATCAGGAAGCCGGAGGCGACGATGCAGATGTCGAGCACCGGCTGGTGCTTGAGCCACAGGCAGTAGGACAGCTGCACCGCCACGTAGACGGCGAGCACGATGATCAGCTGCCAGGTCACCGCGAACGACAGCGCGATCGCCCCGGCGAACAGCACGCCCGCCGCGACGAAGGCCAGCGGCACCGGGACGATGCCGGACGCGATCGGGCGGCGGCGCTTGGTCGGGTGCGCCCGGTCGGCCTCGACGTCGAGCGCGTCGTTGACCAGGTACACGCCGGACGCGGCCAGTGAGAACGCGACGAACGCGATCACGCAGTCGATCAGGATCGGCACGTCGAACAGCTGGCCGCTGACGAACGGCGCGGCGAAGACCAGGACGTTCTTCACCCACTGGCGGGGGCGCATCGTCTTGAGCAGGCCGCGGGCGACCATCGTGGTGGTGCGCTCGGACGGGTCCATCGGCACGTGCGGGGCGTGCTCGGCGGCGACGGCGGCCGGGGCCGCGTCGGCCTCGTGGCCCTCGGGGGCGCCTGCGTCGTCGGGGGCGTCCGGGACGACGGGGGTCTGCGGGTCGGCGGCCTGGGCGACCTTCTCCTTCTCGGAGTCGTCGCGGTCGACCTTCGTGGGGTCGGTGCTGGTCATGCGCTCACCCTCCGGTGGTGGGGTTGCGTGAGATCACGCGACGCGCGGTACCGGCGACGACCGCGCCGAGCGCGGTGCCGGTGGCGACGTCGGTCGGGTAGTGCACGCCGAGGACCAGGCGCGACAGCGCCATCAGGCCCACACCCGCCGCGGCCACCGGGCGGGAGCGCCTGCCCAGCAGGCCGCCGTAGAGCACGGCGGCGGCGGTGGTGGACGTGGCGTGCGAGGACGGGAAGCTCAGCCGGCTCGGGGTGCCCACCAGGACCCGGACCGCGGGGTGGTCGGGGCGGCGGCGCCGGACGACGCGCTTGATCCCGATCGAGGCGCCGTGCGCGAACGCGACGGCCGCGGCGGAGCCGAGCCACTCGCGCCGGCGGGGGCGGTCCAGCGCGGCACCCACGACGCCGATCGCCAGCCAGCCCGCGGCGTGCTCGCCGAACAGCGACATCCCGCGGGCGACCCGCACGGTGGTGTCGCTCGCGAGAGCGCCCTGCACGGACGCCAGCACGGCGACCTCGCCGGTGGGCGGGACGTCGGCGGGCGGTTGCGGACCGGAACGGTCCAGGGTGTCTGCCGTGTCAGCCACGGGTGGGGGCCTCCTGGCGCGGGCGCTGGCACCCGGCTCGCGGGCGATGACAGCCGGTGATGGTACGCGCGGGCGGGGTCGTGGGCCGGGTCGGGGCGGCCCGTGGGACCGGGCATGACCGCTCGTCGACGGGCGGGTGAACGGCGCCGGGTGCGCTCAGAACCAGCGCTCCAGGATCTCGGCGAGCCCGTCGTGGGTGTGCGGTGCCGTCACCTCGTCGGCGAGCCCGACCAGGTCCGGGTGGGCGTTGCCCATCGCGACGCCGAGCCCGGCCCAGCGCAGCATCTCCCGGTCGTTGGGCATGTCGCCGAACGCCACGGTGTCCGCCGCGGTCACCCCGAGACGGCGGGCGACCTCGGCCAGGCCGGTCGCCTTGGTGACCCCGGGGGCGGAGGCCTCCAGCAGCCCCGACGAGTGCGAGAACGTCAGGTCGGCCAGCCCGCCGGCCTTCGGTGCGAGCGCGTCCATCATCTGCTCGCTGGTCAGCTCCGGGGAGCGGATCAGCACCTTCGTCGCCGGGCGGCCGAGCAGATCCTCGCGGCTGATGGAGCCGCCGTCGTGCTCGCCCCAGGCGTGCACGTAGCCGGGGTCGGTGAGGAACTCGTCGACGACGCCCCGCACGCCGCCGTCGCCCTCGGCGTTCCCGACGCGCTCGACGCCGAACCCGCAGCCGGGGAACAGCTCCGCGGCGAGGCCGGCGAGCTCGCGGATCGTGGCGGGCTCCAGGGTGTGCGCGCCGAGCACGACGTCGTCGGCGGCGTCGTAGAGCACCGCGCCGTTCGCGCACACGCACAGCCGCACCAGGCCCTCGGGCAGCCGCGCGAGCACCGGCGGGATCCAGCGCGGCGGGCGGCCGGTGACCAGCACGAAGCCGGCGCCGGCGGCGACCGCCCGCTCCAGCACGGCGACGGTGCGCGGGGTGACCGCGCCGTCGCCGTCGAGGAGGGTCCCGTCGACGTCGGTGGCGACGAGCCGGGGCGCGTTCTCGACGATCACACCCAGAGCGTACGGAACCGCGCGGAGACCGCCCCCGGACGACCGCGTGGCGGTTACCCTCGAACGGTGCGCGTTCTGGTGGTGGCGGCCCCGCTGTCGGGGCACCTGACACCACTGTTGCCGCTCGCCCACGCGCTCTGGGACTCCGGGCACGAGGTGCTGCTCGCCGGCGGCGGCGACGCGCACCCGCTCCCCGGGACGGACCCGCTGCCGTTCATCGACGTCGCCCGCAGCCTGCGGGTGGGCAGGCTGGCCGCGCGTTCGCTCGTCGCGCACCCGGTGGTCGCGCGGGCCGAGCTGGCCGGGCGCGGCGGCGACGCCGGGGTGCGCTCGCTGTTCGGCCCGGTGAACGAGGAGCTGACCGACGCGCTGGTGACCGTCGCCGAGCAGTGGCGGCCCGACGTCGTGGTGTACGAGCCCCTGGCGGTCGCGGGGGCGCTCGCGGCCGCCCGGCACGACGTCCCGGCGGTGCTGCACGAGAACGGCCTGCTCGACGGGTTCGCGCTGGTCCGCACGCTGCTGGACTCCCGCCCGCTGCAGCGTGCCCGGCTGCGGCACGGGCTGCGCGGGGTCCCGCCACCGGCGATCGCGCTCACCATCGCCCCGTCGAGCCTGGTCGGGGCGCGCGACGCGCTGGCCGTGCGGCCGGGACGGGCCCGCGGCCCGGGCCGGTCCTCGCTGCCCGCCTGGCTGAGCGGCCCCTCCGTCCGCCCGCGGGTGCTGGTGCTGCGCGGCGGCGGACCGGTGCGCGGGGACCTGCAGTCCTCCGCGGTGCGCGCGCTGCCGGGCGTCCACGCCGACGGCACGGACTGCGAGCTCGTGCTCGTCCGTCCCCCGGCGCGGCTGCTGCGCCACCACGGGCCGGGGGTGCGCACCGTCGGGCGGGTCCCGCTGGACGAGCTGCTGCCGGCCTGCGCGGCGGTGCTGCACGACGGCAGCGCCGCGCACGTGCTGGCCGCGCTCGCCGCGGGCGTCCCGCAGCTCGCGCTGCCCGGGCCCGGGGACCGGCGGCACAACGCCGAGCTGGTCGCCGCCCGCGGCGCGGGGCTGGGCGGCCCGTTCACCGCCGACACCCTGCGCAGGCTGCTGCACGACGGCGAGCTCGCGGCCGCCGCCCGCGACGTCCGCGCCGAGATCGCCGCGATGCCGACGCCGCAGGCCAGGGTCGAGGTGCTGACCGCCCTGGCCTGAGCGGCGCCGGGACCGAGGGTCTAGAAGACGGCGACCGCGACGATCAGGCCGAGCGCGACGTGCGCGGCCGCGACGACCTTCGCCACCGCCCGCGGCTCGTCGGACTGGATGACCTCGCCGATGTCGATGCCGGTCACCCACTCCAGCAGCCGCACCGCGGCGACCTGGGCGATGATCCCGATCAGGCCGAACACCAGCGACGACACGACGCCCTGCAGCAGCGAGCCGTACGAGCCGTAGATCGCGGTGACGATGATGAACGCCATCGACAGCATCCCGGCCGAGGTGATCGTGACCGCGTTCGGCAGGCCGCCGCGGACCATCGCCGGGAGCTTGCCCGGCGTGGTGAGGTCGATGGCCCAGAAGCCGACCAGCATGAGCAGGGTGCCGATCACGGCGTAGAGCAGGATCGCGCCGACACCGCGGCCGAGGAAGCCCCAGTACGTGGCGTCGAACGCCTGGGCGAGGATCACGGGAGGTACCTCCGGGGAGCGGGGGTGTGCAGGAACTGGTGCGGGAACGGGGGTCAGGACTCGGGTATGCGGTGCGGCACGAAGGCCGCGCCGTCGTCGGTGATCAGGCCGGCGGTCTCGCGGATGCCGAGCCCGGCGGCGGTGTCACCGACCAGCCAGGCGCCCAGGCACGGACGGAACCCGTCGAACTCGGGCAGCGGGTCGAACATCTGGTAGACGAAGCCCTCGTCGCCGTAGACGCCGCCGGTGGCGGTCTCGTAGCCGGGGGCGACGATCTGGATGTTGGCGCCCTCGCGGCCCAGCAGGGGCTTGCGGACGTACTCGGTGAGGATGCCCGGGTTGCCGAGCGAGGCGGGCAGCAGGTTCGGGTGCCCGGGGTACATCTCCCACAGCACCGCGAGCAGCGCCTTGTTCGACAGCAGGGTCTTCCACAGCGGTTCGAGCCACAGCGTCTCGGGCAGGCTGCGGGTGACGTGCTTGCCGAACTCGTCGGACAGCATCCACTCCCACGGGTAGAGCTTGAACACCGTCGACATCGGAGCTTCCTCGAGGTCGACGAAGCGGTCCAGTGCGGAGTCCCAGCCGATGTCCTCGATGGACAGTCCGACGGTGTCGAGGCCCGCCTCGGCGGCGGTCTCCTGCAGGTAGCCGACGGTGATGTGGTCCTCGCCGGTGGACTCGGCGCCGGACCAGGTGACGTGCACCTCCGACGACGGCAGCAGACCCTTGATCTCGCCCCAGCGTTCGACGAGCTTCTCGTGCAGGGAGTTCCACTGGTCGTCGCCCGGGTGGACGTCGGACAGCCAGTGCCACTGCAGGATCGAGGCCTCCAGCAGCGAGGTGGGGGTGTCCGCGTTGTACTCGAGCAGCTTCGCCGGGCCGGAGCCGTCGTAGCGGAGGTCGAAGCGGCCGTAGAGGTGCGGGTCGGAGCGGCGCCAGGACTGCGCGACCTGCTCCCAGCACCACTCGGGCAGCGCGAAGTCCCGGAAACGCTCGGTGGTGACCACGTGGTCGACCGCCGACAGGCACATCGACTGGAGCACCTCGACGTCGGCCTCGAGGGACAGGACCTCGTCCATCTCGAAGACGTAGTGCACCGACTCGTCCCAGTACGGCCGCTCGTTGCCCGAGCCGTCCCGGCCCGGGGTGCCGAAGGCCAGGCCCTGCTCGGCGACCGTGCGCTGCCAGTCCGGACGGGGGGTGCCGCGTTCGCGTCGCACGCCTCAGCTCCCGCTGGACGAGCCGGACCCGCCCGAGGACGACGACGACCCGCCGCCGACGCCGAGACCGCCCCGGGAGATCGTGCCGCTGCGGTTCGCCGAGCCGATGGTCGAGCCGGTCGTGCCGCTGCGGACCGTGGTGCCGCTCGGCGGCGGGGTCACGTTGCCACCGGTCGCGACCTGGCCGACACCGCCGGTCCCGCCGTAGTTGTAGTGGTACTGGCGGCCGCCGCCACCGAGGAAGATCGGGACGAAGGCGAAACCACCGCCACCGGTGGCGACCTGGCCCTGGCGCTCGGCGCCGCTGCAGTTGTCGTCCGGCACGACGACGCCCTGGTCGTCGACGCAGCGCGCCTCGACCGACTCGCTGCCGCCACCGGACCCGGCGTAGACGGCCGCGATCAGGGCGACGACGCCGACGGTCGCCCCGGCGCCGATCAGCACCCGCTTCGTGGTCTTGGAGCGGGCCTCCTTGAGCCGCACCGCCTCGCGGTCCGCGCGCAGCTTCTGCTCGCGGGCGCGCTTCTCGGCGAGCGTGGGCTCGCGCGGCGCGGTGCTGCCGTCCTGCTGCCGGATCCGGCCGCGCGGGGCCTCGGCGGGCTGCTCGGCGGGCGCGTTCGCCCACGGCGCCGTCGCCGGTCCGTCGGTCTGCGGTGTCGGCGTCGTCGACTGCGGCTCCGGTGTCGCGCCCCCCGGTGTCGCCCTCGGCGTACCGGCGGGCGGCGTGCTGTCGTCCGGGCCGCCGCCGGCGCGCGGTCCGTCGGTCATCGCTGGTCCCCCATCGTCACTCCCGTCCCCCGCGCGCACCGTACCGGGACCGGCCGACGACCACCGGCCGTTCCCGGATGACGATTCGGCTGCGTTTCACCCACGCCGGCCCGGACGAGTGGTCGCGGCACCCCGTCGCACCGGGCGGACCTGCACGTTCACAGCATCCGGCCGACCGACCGCCGCGCCGGGGCACCGGCCGGGTGAAGCCGCGCCGACCCCGGCTGCATGATGGGGGACGTCATGGATTCCCGCTCCCCCGCCGGCTCCGACCGGCCCGACGCGACCGGCCGCACCGCCGTCCACGCCGGGCAGGGCACGACCTCGGTGCTGTCCCGGCCGTCGGCCACCCCGTTGGTCCCGACCCGTCGGCGACGGTCGTCGGAGACCTCCGGACGGGCGGGCGCGGGGCGGGGCGGGCTCCTCGGGGCCCGCCGGGTCGGCGTCGGGATCCTCGTCGGCGCACTGCTGATGCTGACCGTCGCGTCGGTGGACTCGTTGCTCGGCGCCGAGGTGCCGGTGCTGGGCTCGTTCGCGTCCTCCGGGGTGCCGAAGGTGGACGAGCCCCCGCCGCTGCCGCCCCCACCGGACACCCCGGGCACCTGCCTGAACTGGACCCGGTCCGACGCGACCGACACCGCCGCCGTCGACTGCGCCCGGCCGCACCTGTTCGAGCAGGCGGGGCGGGTCGCACTGGCCGACCAGCCGACGTTCCCGGCCGACGAGGCCTGGCAGAAGCTCGTCGCCGACCGCTGCACCCCGGTGGTCACCACGTACCTGAACGGCAAGTTCGACCCGGACGGGAAGTTCCGGGTGGGCGCGCTCAAGCCGTCGCAGCAACGCTGGGACGGCGGCGACAAGGGCATGCGCTGCGGCCTGCAGATGGCCTCGCGCAGCGGGGAGATGTTCCCGATCACCGGCAAGGTCGCGGCGCAGGACCAGTCCGCGGTCCAGCCGGTGGGCACCTGCCTCGGCATCGACGGCCGCACCGTCGGCGACCCGACCGACTGCGCCGGGCCGCACGCCGTCGAGGCCGTCGGGCTGGTCGACCTGGGTACCGAGTTCACGGGGGACTGGCCGGCCGTCGAGGACCAGGACAAGTTCCTCCAGCCCGCCTGCACCGAGGCCGCCAACACCTTCGCCGGCAACGACCAGGTGATCGGCGCCAAGGGCCTCACCGTCTACTGGGGCAACCTCTCCGAGGAGTCCTGGAAGGCCGGCAGCCGCAAGGTCAACTGCAACATCGGCACCCTGCTGCCGGACAACAGCGGCTTCGCCTCGATCACCGGCTCGGTGAAGGGCAACCTGGTCGTCTCCGGGCAGCCCGCCGCCCCGGCACCGTCCGCGCCCGGTGCACCCGCCGACCCGGAGGGTGCCCCGGCCGACGGGACGGCCACCCCGGCCCCCAGCTCGCCGGCCCCGGTCGAGCAGCCCGACGGCGAGCAGCCGGCCGCACCCGACACCGGCGCAGGCCGGCCGAACCTCGACATCCCGCCCGGCCTGCCCGGGCTGTCGGGCAACTGACGTGCCGGTGGCGATGCCCGCCGACCGGTTCGACGAGCTGGTCGGCGGGGCGCTCGACCTCGTGCCCGTCGAGCTCGCCGCGGCGATGGACAACGTCGTCGTGCTGGTCGAGCCGCGCCACCCCGACGAGCCGGACCTGCTCGGGCTCTACGAGGGCGTCGCGCTGACCGAGCGCACCGCGGACTACGCGGGCGAGCTGCCGGACCGGATCACCGTGTACCGCGACGCCGTCCTCGACTTCTGCGAGGACGAGGAGCAGGTCGTCGACGAGGTCGCGATCACCGTCGTCCACGAGATCGCGCACCACTTCGGCATCTCCGAGGAGAAGCTGCACGAGCTCGGCTGGGGCTGACCCCTACCGGTGGGTGGCGCGCCGCCCGCCGGGCATCGCGTCCCACAGCTCCGGGACCCAGCCGCCGGGGTCGCGACGCAGCACGACCCGGCCGGTGTTGGGGACCGGGCGCTCGCGGCCGTAGGTGACGTCGGGGTGGCCGGGTCCGGAGCCGTCGTGCCCGCCGAGCAGCGCCAGCGACAGGATCCGGATCGCCGCCCCGTGGCTGACGACGACGACCGCCCCCTCCGCCACGCCGGAGGTCACCGCGGCGAGGTCGGGCAGCGCCCGGTCCCACACGTCGCGGGCGGACTCGCCGCCGGGCATCGCGCGGTCGACGTCACCGTCCCACCAGGCCTCGAAGACCTCGTCGAACGCGGCGCGGGCGTCGTCGCCCTCCTGGCCCTCGAGGTCCCCGACGAACACCTCGTGCAGGCCCTGGAGCAGCCCCACCTCGCGTCCGAGCGCGCGGCCGATCGGGGCGGCGGTCTCCTGCGCCCGGGTCGCCCGTGACGCGTACAGGCCCCGTACGGGCCATCCGGCGAGCAGCCCGGCGACCTCCTCGGCCTGCGCGTGACCCAGCTCGTCCAGCCCGGGGCCCGGCAGCGCGGTGTCGAGGCGGTGCCGCACGTTCGACGGGGTACGGCCGTGCCGGACCAGCACCAGGCGCAGCGCGCCGTCGTCCGGCGGGACCTGCGCGGTCCGGGTGCCGGTGCCGACGGCCGCGAAGGAGGCCGCGCCGTCGTGCTCGTCGTCGGTCTGGTGGCTCACGTGTCGGCTCCCCGTCGGACCGCGGCGAGCCAGCGCTCGGACGCGGCGTAGTCGTCGGCGGTGGCGACACCGAGCGCCGCCACCGGGCTCCCCACACCGGCCGCCGGGGCGTCCGGTGCGGGATCGGATCGCGGGAACGACCCGAGGTAGATCAGCCGGTCGCAGCGACGGTGCAGTGCGGCCAGGGCCTCCCCCATCGCCGGGTCGGCGACGTGACCCGAGCAGTCGAGGTGGAACCAGTACTCGGCGTGGCGGCCCTTCACCGGGCGGGACTCGATCCGGGTCAGGTCGATGCCGCGGACGGCGATCTCGGTGAGCAGGCCGAGCAGGGTGCCGGGGCGGTTCGTCGTCGTCGCGGCGAGGGTGGTGCGGTCCCAGCCGGTCGGCGCCGGCGGCGGGCCGGGGCGGGTCAGCAGCACGAAGCGGGTGACGGCGCCCGCGTTGTCGGCGATGTCGTCGGCCAGCACCTCCAGGCCGTGCTGCGTGGCTGCGAGCGGGGCGGCGACGGCGGCGTCGACCTCACCCCGGGCGGCCTGGGCCGCGGCCTCCGCGGTGGAGGAGCTGACCCGGACCTCGGCGGCCGGCAGGTGCTCGGCGAGCCAGCCGCGGGTCTGGGCGATGCCGTGGCCGTGGGAGGCGACCGAGCGGATCGCGTCACGCGTGGTGCCCGGGCGACCCATCAGGCAGAACCGGACCGCGATCCGGGCCTCCCGGGCGATCACCAGCGGCGGGTCGGCGACGAGCCCGTCGAGCACCGGCGGGACGGCGCCCTCGACGGTGTTCTCGATCGGCACGCAGCCGGCGTCGACGGAGCCGTCGCGGACCGCCGCCAGCACCGCGGGGGCGCCGGGCAGCGGCACGAGCTCCGCGCCACGCGACTCGGGCAGGGTCAGCAGGGCCTGCTCGGTGAACGTGGCGTGCGGCCCCAGGAATCCGATCCGCATCCGATCCGTCCTGATCAGTCCAGCAGCCCGAGGGCGACGAGGTCGGCGATCGGGACCGGCTCCGGGTCGACGCCGCAGCGCGGCAGGACGGTGCGGACCTGCTCGACGGCGGCCTCGGGCAGCTCGTCGAGCTCCCGGGCCAGCTTCTCGCCGTCGGTGCAGGCCAGGGCATCCTCGGCCGGGTCGGGCGAGGCGCTGACCCCGGTCATCCGCGCGACGGCGGCGATCAGGTTCAGCAGGCCGTGGCGGCCGCGGGGCGTCGACGCGGACGGGTCCTCGCGGACGATCCGGTCGATGCCCTGGGCCGAGATCCCGCCGGTGCCGCTCTCCAGGCCGGCCAGCAGGAACTTGTGCACGTCCACGATCTCCGGCACGTCGGAGGCGCGCGGCCCGCCGAGGCGGATCTTCGGGGTGCAGCCGTGCTCGGCGACCTTGCGGACGGCGGCGAGCCAGGCGAGCGTGCCGTCGGCGTCCCCCTCGACGGGGCGGCGCGGCTCCACGACCGGGGTCACCTCGTCCGGCACGAACTCCGAGACGCGCTCGAGCCAGATGCCGTCGACGTCCGGCGGTGCGGCGCACTCGACGGTGCTCGGGGTGAGCAGGCTGGAGCGGGAGAACACGGTCGACAGCGCCTTCGGCACCGCACCCAGCCCGGTGTCGACGACGAGGGCCAGCTCCGCCGGCCGGCTCGGCGCGGAACGGGCGAGCTCGGTGACGACGGCGGGCAGCTGCGACGCGGGGCAGACCAGCCGTCCGACGAGGCCTCCGTAGTGGCCGTCGCGGGCGGCGAGATAGCGCGACACGACGGCGTCGACGCCCGGTGCGACGGTCCTCGGCTGCAGCAGGCTGGTGTCGTCGACCAGCGCGGCGAGCAGCGGACGGATCGGCCACGGGTCGGCTGAGGAACCCGAGGGCACGGTCATCACGTCGACAGACGCTAACGGTCGGGTCACGGCGACCCATCAACGGGGGTTGCCCCCCTGTGTGCGCAGCCACTGGACAGGCGATACTTCCGACTGCTTAGGTAAGGGTTACCTAATCGGAGGTGAGAGTGGGAACGACCCGAGTGCGCCGCCCCCCGACGCCCGCCGTCGCCGAGCGAGCCCGCAGCCTCGTCACCCGTGGTGGCCGCGCGGCACTCGTCGGCACCGGCGAGCCGGAACCGTGTGCGCCGCTGATGCACCACACCTGGCCGGACGGCACGACCGACCTGCTGCTGCCCGACGACCACGTGCTCCGCGAGCGCGCCCGGCTCACCCTCGACGGGCTCCCGGTGATGCTCGAGCTGACCGGCAGCACGCCGGTGCCGCTCGACGAGCCGGTCCGGGAGCTGCTGTGGCTGGTCGGGACCCTGCAGGAGCCGGACCCGACGACCGGCCGGGAACGGGCGCTGCGGCTCGCCGAGAAGGCCCCGCACCCCAACCTCCTCGACGCCGGGCGCGGCGCCACCCTGCTGCGGCTGCACCCGTCGTCGGCGGTCTACTCCGACGCCGAGGGCTGCGCGCCGGTCTCCCCGACCGAGCTCGCTGCCGCCGAGCCCGACCCGTTCTGCCGGGTCGAGCAGGTGTGGCTGGAGCACCTGGACCGGGCGCACCCGGAGATGCTGTGCGCGCTGCGCCGGCACCTGCCCGACGGGCTGGGGTTCACCGGCGGCCGGGTCCGCCCGGTCGGCGTGGACCGCTTCGGGCTCCGCGTGCGGGTGCCCACCGCGACCGGCACCCAGGACGTGCGGCTGGCGTTCTCCGCACCCGCGGACACGCCCGAGGAGCTGCAGCGCCGGTTCGCCGAGCTGGTGGGCTGCCCGGCGGCCGGGAGCCGCTGAGCCGGGCTCAGGGACCGGCGGGTGCCAGGTGCTCGGCCTGCACCTTCCGGGTCACCTTCCGCTCGGCGACGAACGACGCGACCGGGATGGTTCCCGCGGCCAGGATGACCACGGCGAACACCGGCTTCCACCGGCAGCGCTCGGCCAGGATCAGCGTGCACACGATGTAGATCATGTACAGGAAGCCGTGCACCATCCCGATCAGCGCGACCGGCCGCGGGTCGCCGAACAGGTACTTCGCCGGCATCGCGTAGAAGGTCAGCAGCAGCAGGCCGACGCCGGTGACCCAGGCGGAGATCCGGTAGGCCTTCAGAGCGGTCGCGACGGTCACGGGGTGGACTCCTCCCGGTGCCGGGCCGCCAGGCGGGCCAGCTCCTCGTTGTAGGCCCGCAGCTGCGGGTCGGTGCTGCGGGGCGGGGCGGCGTTCGCCGGGCGGGACGTGAACGGCGACGGCCCGGCCGGGGGCGCCGGGACGGCAGGCTCGGGGGTCGACGTCGAGGCCGACGCAGCGGCCGGCTCCGAGGCCGGCGCAGTGGCCGGCGCCGCGGACGGCACGGTCCCCGCGACCGCCGTCCCCGACCCGGCGACGGGTGCCTCCGCAGCCGACGGCGCCCTGTCCGGCGGCCCCGCGGTCCCGCCGGGTCCGGCCGCGCCGGCCGCCTTCAGGTCGGCGATCTCCATGCTCAGGAAGCGCCACCACATGACGCCGAAGAAGACGGCGAACAGGGGCCACTGCAGGCCGTAGCCCACGTTGAGGGCCGAGCCCATCGCCGATCCCGCCCGTCCCCACTGCCAGACGGCCAGCCAGGTGCAGGCGGCCATCGCGCCGAGTGTGAGGACGTGCCAGACCATCCACCTCGGGGACAGCAGCAGCCGCATCACGCCGACCAGGGTACGCACCCCGGCGTGGCGACGGCCGGGCCCCGACGAGCGCTCGGTCACTCGCCCGTCCGGTGGGCTCACGCCTCCGGCGGTCTCGCCCACCCGGTCGGCTCCGCGCGGTGATCCTCGGTTCGCGCGGTGATCCGCGGACCGCGCGTGTCCGGACGCGCGCGAGCCGCGGATCAGCGCGCGCGATGCCGATCAGCGCGATGCCGATCGGCTGCCCAGGCCCCACCGGCAACCCCGCGACTCGGCCCGCGGAGCCCTCCGGCACCCGGTGCGATGATCGGCCCATGACGAGCGGACCGGTCCCGGCACGACCGCGTGGGGCCCTGCGGGACTGGCTGAGCCCGGCGCCCCCGTCGTTCCCGGGCGTCGCCACCGACCCCCGCGAGCGACGGCTGATCGGCCTGGAGATCGCCGTCGTCCTGACCGTGACGCTGGGCCTGTCCGCGGTGCGCAGCGCGCTGTCGCTGCTCGAGGCCCTGCTGAACCCCGCCCCGCTGGCCGACCAGCAGGTCACCCTGAACGCGCCCGCGTCCACCGACGCCTGGATCGACCTCGCGTTCCAGCTGGTCCGCGCGCTGCAGCTGGCCGGATGGGGCGCGCTGGCCGCCTTCCTGCTGCTGCGGGCGGGCATCGCGCTGCGCCGGGTCGGGCTCGACGGGCGGCGGCCGTGGCGCGACGCGGCGCACTCCGCGGGCCTGGCCGCGCTGATCGGCCTCCCCGGGCTGGGGCTCTACCTGGTCGGACGGCTCGCCGGGATCACCCCGGACGTCGCGCCCAGCACGCTGACCGACCAGTGGTGGCGGATCCCGGTGCTGGTGCTGTCCGCGGCGGCGAACTCCTGGGCGGAGGAGGTCGTCATGATCGGCTATCTGCTCACCCGGCTGCGGCGGCTCGGCTGGTCGGAGAACCGGTCGGCGTTCGCGGCCGCGGTCCTGCGCGGGTGCTACCACCTCTACCAGGGGATCGGCGCGTTCGTCGGCAACCTCGTCATGGGCCTGGTGTTCGCCCGCTACTGGCAGCGGACGAACCGGCTGTGGCCGCTCGTCGGCGCCCACCTGCTGATCGACGTCGTGGCGTTCGTGGGGTACGCACTGCTCGGTGGCGTGCTCCCGTTCTGACCCGGGAAAGCGGCCCTCACCAGCGGAAAGGTGACCCTGTCCAACTGAGACGGACACCCTTTCTGGAGCCGTTCCAGGAAAGGCCGCCAGTCGCTAACCTGGATGACATGACCGACGAGTCGAAGTTCCACGCCCTGCTCAGCGACCAGGTCCGGAGCGAGTTCACCGCCGCCCAGCAGTACCTCGCGATCGCCGTCTGGCTCGACGACGCCGACCTCCCGCAGCTGGCCGCGCACTTCTACGCGCAGGCCGTCGAGGAGCGCAACCACGCGATGATGATGGTCCGGTACCAGCTGGACAACGACCTCACGGCGACCATCCCCTCGGTCGGCGAGGTGCAGAACGAGTTCGCCTCGGTCGAGGAGCTCGTGCAGCTCGCGCTGACCCAGGAGAAGCAGGTCACCGAGCAGATCACCACGCTGGCCCGCACCGCCCGCGACGAGGACGACTACCTCGGCGAGCAGTTCCTGCAGTGGTTCCTGAAGGAGCAGGTGGAGGAGGTCGCCTCGATGACGACGCTGCTCACCATCGTCCGCCGCGCCGGCGACGACCTGTTCCACGTCGAGGACTTCGTGGCCCGCGAGCTCGCGCGCGGCGACGCCGCCGACGCGACCGCCCCGGCCGCCGCGGGCGGCGCCCTGTAGGAACCCCTCGTCGGTCCGACCCGGGGCCCGGCGCTCCTCGCGGGAGCGCCGGGGCCCGCGGCCGTCTAGCGCAGGGTGATCTGCTTGCCCGCGAGCACGTCGCGCGCCCGGTGCTCGGACTCGGTCAGCGGCGTGGCGTCCAGCCCGGCCACCGCCTCGTCGAGCCGCTTCGCGAACTCCGCGGCGGGACCCGCCCACTCCGAGGAGTGCATCTCCCGGTCGACGTCCCAGACCGGCACGAGCAGCCCGTGCGCCCGGAACGACCCGGCGTAGCGGGAACCCTCGCCCAGCTCCAGGCCGCCCTGGCCGGACAGCCGCGCCAGCGCCGCCATCAGCGTCGTCTCGTCCTCGGTCCGTACCCAGCGCACGTGCGCCTTGGACCCGGTGTCGACCCAGTACGCGCCACGCACGCCGTCGGCGGTGACCGCCTCGGTCGGCATGATCACCGAGTTGGCACGCTCCAGCATCGCCTGGGCCTCGGGGTCCGGGCTCTCCGACGGCAGCCACCACGCGAAGTCGGCGTGCACCGTCGGCTCCAGCGGTGTGCCGGGCTCCAGCACGTCCTGCAGCCGCTCGCCGGTGTGCCGCCCGGCGCCGACGACCGGCAGCGACGATCCCGGCTCGGCCGAGCGCGCCCAGGCGAGCGCCCCGGCCAGGTCGGCCGAGAGGTCCCCGGAGCGGGTCTGGACCTGCATGCCGAGCAGGACCTCGCCGTTGTCGCGCACGATCGCGGCGGACGCGCCCGGCAGCACCGAGGCCAGCGTGACCGGACCGCCGGAGCGGACCGGGAGGGCCGCCGTCGCCGACGGGAGGAACTCCCGCATGGCGACGAGGTCGGGCTCCGCCGCGAGACCCTCGAACGGCCGGATGACGATCACGTCGTCACCGGCGCCGTGGCAGGCCTTGTACCGCTTGCCGGAGCCGCAGGGGCACGGCCGGCGCGGGTTGTCCCCCGCGTCGGCGGTGCTGGCACGGTTGCGCGTCTTCTTACCCATCGCCGGGCAAGGTAGCGGGTCGTGCATGTCTTCGATCCGGCCGACCCCGGTTTCCTCGCCGACCCCTACCCCGCCTACGCCGCCCTGCGCGCCGCCGGGCCGGTCCACGACCACCCCGGTCTGGGCGTCCCGGTCGCGGTGACGCACGCGGCCTGCTCGGCCGTGCTGCGCGACCGCGGCCTGGGCCGCATCTGGTCCGACGCCGAGCCCGCGGCCGAGCTGGCCGCGTTCAACCTGCTGCACCGCAACTCGCTGCTGGAGCGTGAGGGCGAGCCGCACACCCGGCTGCGACGCCTGGTGGCCTCGGCGTTCGCCCGTGGCCACACCGAGCGGCTGGCCCCGCTGGTGCGGGCGCGGGCCGGGGCCCTGGTGGACGACCTGGTGGCCCGCATCCGCGACGGCGTCCCCGCCGACCTGGTGGAGCTCGTCGCCGCACCGCTGCCGGTCGCCGTGATCGCCGACCTGCTCGGCGTGCCGGAGGACCGCCGGGCGCCGCTGCGGGACTGGTCCGACGCGATCGTGCGGATGTACGAGCCCGACCCCGGCGACGACGGCCGTCGCGCGGCCGAGCGGGCGTCGGCCGACTTCACGGCGCTGCTGCGGGAACTGGTCGACGAGCGCCGGTCCGGCCGCGCCGCCCCCGCCGGGGACACCGGCACGGGACCGGACCTGATCACCGACCTGCTCGCCGTCCGGGACGCCGGGTCGCCGTCCGTCCGGCTCGACGAGGACGAGCTCGTCGGCACCGCGGTGCTGCTCCTGATGGCCGGGCACGAGGCGACGGTCAACGTCGTCGGAAACGGCGTGCACGCCCTGCTACGGCACCCAGACCAGTGGCAGCGGCTGCTCGACGACCCCGGACTGGTCGGAACGGCCGTCGAGGAGCTGATCCGCTTCGACGCACCGCTGCAGCTGTTCGAGCGGACCGCCGTCGTCGACACCACGGTGGCCGGCCACCCGGTCCCGGCGGGCACCCGGATCGCGACGCTGCTCGGCGCGGCGGGGCGCGACCCGTCCGTCTTCGGCGACGACGCCGACCGCCTCGACGTCGGCCGCTCCCCCAACCCCCACCTGGGCTTCGGGGCCGGGGTGCACTACTGCCTGGGCGCCCCGCTGGCCCGGCTGGAGATCGCCGAGGTGCTGCGCGCACTGCTGGAACGCCTGCCCGACGCCGTCGTCGACGGCGCGCCGGCCCGGCGGCCACGGTTCGTCATGCGCGGCTGGGCGGAGCTGCGGCTGACCGCCCACACCGTCCGATGAACCGAATGCCGCAATGATCTGAGAGCCGAACGGTCCAGCCCTGGGAGCCGTCGGCGAATTGTCGACGGCGCCGCGCAATCAGCGACGGAAAAGGGGCGTCAAGAACGACCGGAACCGACGTCGACGACCCTCGGGCGACGTGGTGGAATCGACGACGATGGAATCGTGGTCGGAACTGCTGCGGACCGTTCTCGCCGTGCCGGGGACGGGGTACACCTGCGTCGCCGACCCCACCACGGGCGAGCTCGTCGCGGACGCCGGCGGGCGTGCCGTACCCGGCCTCGCCGAGGTGCTCGGCTGGGGCGCCGCGCAGGTCGTCGCCGACGGACCGGTGTTCGAGGACGCGGTGATCACCACCCGGGAGGGCGACCACCATCTCCTGCGGGCGCTGCCCCGCGACGGCGCGGCCCCGCTGCTCGCCTACGCCCACCTCGACCGGTCCGGCAGCCCGGTCGCGCTCCTTCGGCGGGCACTGCGCCCACCCGCGACAGCCCCGGCACGGACGGATCCGCAGTTCGCGACGCCTGCTGTCGACCCGGCCGCAGCCCCGGCACGTCCGGTGATGCGGGCCCGGCCGGCTGCGCCCGTGGTGTCGCCACCCGGGCCCGCGGACACCGCACCGGCGACGATCGCGGTACCGAGGCCGTCGCCGGTACCGGACGCCGAGCGCACCCCGGGACCGGCCGTCCCGCTCCCCCGACGCGCGCCCGGCCCCGCCGAGCCGTCCGAGCCCCCTGCCGCGGCCGAGGGTGACGACGCGCACGCCGGAGCCGTCCCCGAGGGCGGCCGGTGGGCCGACGACCTGGGCACCATGGCTCGGATCCTCGCCGCGCTGCGCCGTCTGGACCCGTCGTCGACCACAGGGTGACGACGGGGTGTTGACGCTCCGGAATTGCGCGTTATCGTTGTCCGCCCCGGCGCCGGAAAGCACTGAGATCATTTTCCACGGAATACGGAAAGGGATCGCGGCGCGGGCTCCCCGAGATCGTCGCGGCGACTGCCGCGCGGAAGGCTCCTGAGATGAACAACATCGATCGTTCCCTGGACATGGCCGCCAACATCAAGGGCGCGTTCGCGGTCGCGATCGTCGACTTCGACAGCGGCATGACCCTGGGGTCTCGCGGGGGCAGCCCCGAGTTCGACCTCGACGTCGCCGCGCCCGGGAACTCCGAGGTCGTCCGGACCAAGCTCGAGGTCATGCAGAAGCTCGGGCTGCGCGAGAACATCGAGGACATCCTGATCACCCTCGACACCCAGTACCACCTGATCCGGATCATCCGCGGCACCGACGAGCAGCTGTTCTTCTACCTCGTGCTCAACCGCGCCCAGGCCAACCTGGCGATGGCCCGCCGCGACCTGCGCGTCATCGAGCAGCAGTTCGCCATGACCTCGCCGCAGGCCGGTGCGCCGCAGCAGCAGGGCCAGGCGTTCTTCCCCGCCCAGCAGCGCTGAGGCCCCCGCGACCCACACGACCGATGGGACGTCACCGGCACGCCGTCGCCGTACGCACCGACGGGCTGGCCGCCGTACTGGGGCCGCTGTTCTTCGACCCGCGGATCCGCTCGGCGGCCCTGCTCGACGTGGACAGCGGGATGGTCCTCGACGTCTGCGGGCCCGACACCGCCGTCGGACGGACGGGCCGGGGCGTCCCCGCGGCCCACGACCACCGCGACGAGGTCCGCGGCGCGGCGCACGCCGAGCTCGTCCGGATCGCGCTGGCCCTCGCCCCGAACGCGGGCGGGCGGCTCGGGCTCGTCCTGGAGGCCGGACCGGACCGGCACGTGCTGCGCACCGTCGCCGACCCGCACGGCGGGCGGCTGGCCCTGTCGGTGGTCGTGCGCGGCCCCGACCGGGCCGTGCGGCGGGTCCGCAAGCTGCTGGAGGAGGTCTCCGACGCCGCGCTGACCGCGGGCCCGTCGACGGCGGTCCGCCCCGGCTCGGCGGGCTGGGCGGCCACGCCCGTCGCTCCCGCGCCGCCGCCGGTTCCCCCGACACCCGCACCGGCACCGGCACCGGCACCGGTGGTGCGGCCGGACGCCCCCCGGGTGCCGGCTCCGCCCGGGTTCAGCCCGCCCGGTCCGCCGCCGTGGTCGGGACCGGTGCCGCCGTCGGCGCTGCCTGCGGGGCCCCCGCTCCCACCGGGACTGCCGGCTCCGCGCCGGCCGTACCCGCCGTCGCCGACACCAGCAGCTGCCGGGGACCCTGCGGCCGCGTCGCCAGCAGAGCGGTGAGCAGGCGGACGACCCGGATCGTGCGCCACGCCGTGACCGCGGCGAGCACGTCGGCCCAGGCGTGCAGGACGACCCCGTCGGCCAGCGCCTGGGTGCCGGTGCGGAACCGCCAGAACAGGACGACCGCGCCGAGGACCACGCACGCCGCCCACAGCGCCCACCAGACCAGCAGCTCCCGCGACGGCGACGGCCGCCGTTCCGGCGGCAGGTCCAGCGCGGTGTGCTCGGTCTCGGCCAGCAGCGAACCGGGCGCGACCAGGTTCCAGCCGGGCACCACCCAGCCCGCGACGACCCATCGGCGGCTTCGCCAGGCGCGCGTGCCCGCGCGGTCCGCGGCGGCCCGGTAGGTCCACAGGCTCCACGAGATCATCAACACCCCGGCGGCGATCGTCGCCACCACCGAGGACCAGCCGCCGAACCACACCAGCGCGTCGGAGACCCCGACGGCCTCCGGGGACAACGCGTCGGACCGGCTGAACAGCAGGAGCACGTACCGCCACACCTCGGCGACGGCGGCGACCCCCGACACGACGACGACCACCCACAGCACGGGCACGAGCTGCGCGGCCAGCGCGCGGGCCCGGTCGACCGGTCGGAGCGGGCCCTCACCGGGGACCGGCGCGATCCGCCAGGGCCCCACCGGGAGACCCCAGCGCGGGACGGCGCGGTAGCGGGGCGGGCCGGCGTAGCGGTCCCGCCGGGCGGCCGTGGGCTCGGCGGCCGGCCCACCGGGCGTCGTCGCCACCCAGTCCAGGGCGGCCAGGTACCGGCCGCACCACGGGCAGAACGCACCCCCACCGGGGGGCGCCGTCCGGCCGCAGCGCGGGCACGGCGGGCCCGGCCGTCGGGACGCCGGCGCGGACACGGGTCAGGCGATCCGGGGGGCGCTGCCGTCGTCGGTCACGACCGTGCGGCCCTGGGCGGCCCAGTCCAGCATGCCGCCCTCGACGTTCACCGCCGGGAAGCCCTGCTGGGCCAGGTAGGCGACGACCCGGGCCGACCGGCCACCGGAGCGGCAGACGACGTAGAGCGGGTCGTCGGTGGGGACCTCGCCCATCCGGCCGGCCAGCTCGGACATCGGCAGGTGACGGGCGTGCGGGGCGTGCCCTGCGGTCCACTCGTCGAGCTCGCGGACGTCCAGCATCGGGGCGTCGGCGGGGAGATCGGACACGCTCACGGCGGGAACCGGGTCGGACATGGCGCCATCCTGCCACGCCGCCCCGTCAACCCGCCGTGAGCGGCGCGGGTCAGCGGCCGTCGTCGCGGTAGAGCGACCCGTGCGGGATCGTCACCTCGTTCGGGTCCAGCGGCGGCTGGACGGCCCGGTAGCCGCCGGTGGCCTGCGCGGGGCGGTACCCGCCGGTGCCCTGCGGCCCGGGCCTGCGCCCGGTCCCGAACCGGTCCGGACGCCCGTCGGCCCCGACCGCGGGCTGGGTGCCGGTCAGCCCGGTGTTGCCGAACAGCTCGCCGGCCTGGCGGCTGGTCTGCGGCCGCTGCTGCCCCGGGTTCGGCCGGGGCTGCGGACGCGGCTGCGAGCGGTGCCGGCCGGATCCCTCGGCCTCGCGCCGGGGGATCCCGATGAGGTCCTCGGCGGGCACGGCGGTCGACTTCGGCGCCTCCTTCGGCGCGGTGGTCGCGCGCACCGCACCGGCACCGGTGAGCGAGCGGACCTCCATCTCGGCGTAGCGGGCGGCGTTGAACCGTTCGCGGCCGCCGAGGAAGGTGCCGATGATCCCGAGGGCGAAGGACACCGGGATCGACACCAGACCGGGGTTGGACAGCGGGAAGAACGCGAAGTCCGCGTTCGGCACCATCGAGGTCGGGGACCCGGACACGGCCGGGGAGATCACGATGAGGCCCACGCAGACGATCACGCCGCCGTAGATGCTGCACAGCGCACCGGCCGTGTTGAACCGCTTCCAGAACAGCGAGAACAGGATGGTCGGCAGGTTCGCCGACGCGGCGACGGCGAACGCCAGCGCCACCAGGAAGGCGACGTTCTGGCCGTTGGCGACGATCCCGCCGCCGATCGCGACCAGGCCGATGACCAGCGCGGTCGTCCGGGCGACCTTCACCTCGGCCTCCGGCGTCGCGTTGCCGCGGCGGAGCACGTTGGCGTAGACGTCGTGGGCGAACGAGGCCGACGCGGTGATCGTCAGACCGGCGACGACCGCGAGGATCGTCGCGAACGCCACCGCCGAGATGAGGCCGAGCATGATCTCGCCGCCGAGGGCGTAGGCCAGCAGCGGCGCGGCGTCGTTCTGGTTGGCGCGGGTGATCGTCCCCGGCGGCAGCAGCGCCGTCGCGCCGTAGCCGAGCACCAGCGTGAACAGGTAGAAGATGCCGATCAGCCAGATCGCCCAGACCACCGATCGCCGGGCCTCCTTGGCCGAGGGCACGGTGTAGAAGCGCATCAGGATGTGCGGCAGACCCGCCGTGCCGAGCACCAGCGCGAGCCCCAGCGAGATGAAGTCGATCTTGTTCGTGTACTGCAGGCCCGGGTTGAGGATGGCCTCGCCGCGCTCGGAGTTCTCGGTGGCCTGCTCCAGCACCGCGGACAGGTTGAACCCGTAGCGGCCGAGCACCCAGGTGGTGAGCACGGCGGCACCGGTGAGCAGCAGACCGGCCTTGATGATCTGCACCCAGGTGGTGCCCTTCATGCCGCCGAACAGCACGTAGACGACCATCAGGCCGCCGACGACGACGATCACCAGCGCCTGCGACAGCGTGTCGGTCTTCGGGATCTGCAGCAGCAGCGAGATCAGCCCGCCGGCCCCGGCCATCTGCGCGATCAGGTAGAAGAGCGAGACGACCAGCGTCGAGGTCGCTGCGGCCGCGCGGACCGGGCGCTGGCGCATCCGGAACGCCAGGACGTCGCCCATCGTGAAGCGGCCGGTGTTGCGCAGCAGCTCCGCGACGAGCAGGAGCGCCATCAGCCAGCCGACCAGGAAGCCGATGGAGTAGAGGAAGCCGTCGTAGCCGTAGAGCGCGATGGCTCCGGCGATGCCGAGGAACGAGGCCGCGGACAGGAAGTCACCGGCGATCGCGGTGCCGTTCTGCGGGCCGGTGAACGCGTGGCCGCCGGTGTAGTAGTCGGCGCGCGTGGCGTTCGTGCGGCTGACCCGCAGCACGATCATCAGGGTCACGATCACGAACAGCAGGAAGAACCCGAGGTTCGCGGTGACCGAGCCGACCGACTCGGCCTGGGCCAGCACCGACGTGGTCATGCGCGCACCTCCGCCTGCTCGACCCGGGCGCGCAGCTCGGCGGTCGGGCCGTCGATCTCACGCTCGGCGAACCGGACGTACAGGGTCGTGATCAGGAAGGTGGAGACGAACTGGCCGAGGCCGACGAGCAGCCCGACCGTGATCGTCCCGACGACCCGGATGGACATGAACTCGGGGGCGTAGCTGGCGAGACCGACGTACGCGAGGTACCAGGCGAGGAAGATCGCGGTCATCGGGAACACGTAGCGCCGGAGACGGCTGCGGTACGCCCGGAACTCGGGACTCGCCTGGACCTGCTGGTAGATCGTGCCGGCCGAGCGCTCTGCGGGGCTGCTCATGGCGCCGGTTCCTTTCGGGTCGTGCTGCGGGGAGCCGGGCCGCGTCGTGGCCGGGGGACCGCGGCGCGCCCCCGGGGGACACACTTCACCCGGAACAACGACCGGGTATCGCATCGGGGAACGTCGTTGCGTGCCGTTACCGACGAAGAACCCCGGTCCGGACGAACCGACCCGTCCGAACGGTGACGCTGTGTAGATCCGTTCGGGGAGACCCGTCAGGCTCTGTCGTCCAATCGGTCCCGCATGAGACCCAGTCGTTCGGGTGCGTGCAGGCGCAGCAGCACCTGGCCGGCGTCGGCGGGGCGGCGCGCGCGGGTGAACCTGGAGACCAGCGCCATCGTCGCGAACGCCAGCGGCACGCTGACGATCGCCGGCCGGTACAGCAGGACCCCGATCCAACCGGCCGACGGGCCGAGCCCGGAGACGTCGGCGCCGGCCAGCGCGGCGACGACCGCCCCGGCCGACACCACCCCGCCGACGACGACCCCGGCGATCGCGCCGACGTCGGTCAGCCCGCGCCACCAGATGCCCAGCACCAGCAGCGGGCAGAACGCGGACGCGGCGACGGCGAAAACGAGCGCGACGGCCTCGGCGAAGTTCAGGCCGGTCGGCACGAGCGCGACGACGGTCGGCGGCACCCCGGCGAGCACCGTCGCCAGCGGGAAGCGCCGGGTCATCCGGCCGTGGCGGGGCAGCACGTCGGTGGACACGACGCTGGCCAGGCTGACCAGCAGGCCCGACGCCGTCGACAGGAACGCGGCCCACGCCCCCGCCGCGACGAGGCCGCCCACCAGCGCACCGAGCAGCCCGCTGCCCAGGATCGCGGTCGGGAGCAGCAGCACCGCGGCGTCGGTGCGGCCGGTGACCAGCAGCTGCGGGGTGTAGACCCGCGACAGCACGCCGAGCAGGGTCACCAGCACGTAGAAGCCGCCCAGCATCGCCAGGACGAGTACGGCGCTGCGCCGGGCCGCCCGGCCGTCGGAGTTGGTGTAGAAGCGGCCGAGCACGTGCGGCAGGCCCATGGTCCCGAGGAACGTGGCGAGGATCAGCGAGTAGGTCGCGAGCAGCTGGTGCTGCTCGGAGCCGGTGAACGGGCGCAGCCAGCTCTCGTTGTCGGTGGGGGCGCCGCGGGTGACCGGTACCGGGTCGCCCGCCGCGAAGCGCAGCTCGGTCCCGGCGGTGACCTCGTGGGTGGACCCGGCGACCCAGCGCAGCGGGCCGTCGACGGCCTGCCCGTCGACGGTGCCGCGGGCGACGACGTCGACGGCCAGCCGCGCCTCCAGCGTCACCGGCGTGGCGACCGAGACGGTCGTGGGCTCGCGGAACTCCGGCGGCTCGTCGCGGGCGAAGGTGTGGCCGTCGCCGAGCCACACGGCCAGGCCGATCACGGCGGGCACGGCGAGCGCGGTCAGCTTGAACCAGTACTGGAACGCCTGCACGAACGTCACCGACCGCATCCCGCCGAGCGCGACGGTGGCGACCACGATCACCCCGGCCGCTCCGGAGCCGATCCAGTCGGGCAGACCGGTGACGATGCCGACGGTCAGCCCGGCGCCCTGCAGCTGCGGCAGCAGGTAGAGCCAGCAGATGACGATGACGACGGCCGCGCACACCTTGCGCAGCATCGGCGAGGCGAGCCGGGCGTCGGCGAAGTCGGGGACGGTGTAGGCGCCCGACCGGCGCAGCGGCGCGGCGACGAACAGCAGCAGGAACAGGTAGCCGGCGGTGTAGCCGACGGCGTACCAGAGCGCGTCGACGCCCTGGACGAGGATCAGCCCCGCGATGCCGAGGAACGACGCCGCGGACAGGTACTCGCCGGAGATCGCGCCGGCGTTGAGCCGTGACGGCACCGACCGGGACGCGACGAGGAAGTCCGAGGTCAGCCGGGTCCGGTGGGCGACGGAGCCGATCACGGCGGACGCGACCGCCACCAGGACGATCGCGACCAGCGACAGGATCGCGGTCAGGCTCATCGATCGGCCACGTCGTCGGCGAAGTCCTGTTCCGCCGCCTCCGCGGAGCTCACGTACCACCAGCCCAGGCCGAGCAGGAACGGGTAGACGAGCACGCCGAGCAGCAGCCAGGGCAGCCGGATGCCGAGCACCTCGACCTGACCGATCACCGGGACCGCGATGAACAGCGCGGGCAGCACGCCCAGCCCGATCAGCGCGACGACGCTGACCCGCAGCGCGAGCAGCAGCTGGGTGCGGACCAGCGAGTTGCGCAGCAGGGTGCCGACGGCGCCGGGGTCCTGCACGTCGGACAGCCCGCGCGAGGACTGCGCGGTCGAGCGGCGTTCGGAGAGCACGACGCGGACGCGCCCGGCGCCGGGCCCCTCGCCGTCGGCGTCGTCGAGCTCCTCGACGGCCGCGGGCGGGTCGGTCGGCTCCGCGGAGAACGGGCGCGGGCGGGCCCCGGTGTAGGGCGCCGCGGCGGCCGGGGCGAACGGCTCCGGCGCGGGCTCGACCGAGGGTCCGGGAGCCGGGGCGACGACGTCGACCTCGGGGGCGCGCCAGATGACCTCGGTGCGTTCGAGGGGGCCGCCGCGCAGCTCGTCGAGCTCCTCGTCGAGCTCGTCCTCGTCGGGGAGGTCGTCGTCCAGCTCGTCGTCGGCACGGTCGTCGGGGTCCGCGGGGCGATACGGCGCCGGTGCGACGGGGCCGCGTCGTCCCGCCGCGGACCAGCGGGTGGGGACCGGACGGGTCTCGGGGGACTCCTCGGGACGCGGCCGGTCGGCCGGTGCGACGACGGTCGTGTCCGCGGTCCCGGTCCGGGGCGGGATCCCGGCGCCGTCCGTGCCGTGGGTGTCGGCCGTGTCCGGGCGGCGGGCCGTGTCGGTGCCGGCCGCGCTGTCCGCGGCGCCTGCCGTGCCGGTCGCGCCCGCGGTCCCGGGGGCGCCGGTCGTGTCGGTGGTGCCCGCCAGGAGCGCGCTGCGGTCGGGGGACCAGGTGTTCGACCACGAGGTCGCGCCCGGGACGCGCTGGGGCAGGCCGGAGCCGCCGCTCGAGGGGGGCCACTGCTTCCCGCTGTCGGCGACGTCCGGTGCCGGGGTCACGCCCGGGGCGGACGGCCAGCCGTCGCCGGGACGCACACCCTCCGGGGCGTAGGGGTCCGGCACGAGCTTCGCGCGGGTCCGGGCTGGCCGGGAGCGGGTGGGGTGGACCGGCCGGGCGTAGCTCTCACGCGCGTCGGGGTCGCCGGAGTCGCGGGCATCCGGGTCGCGGACGTCGGGGGTGCGGACGCCGTCGCGCGGGGCGCCGTCGTGCCGGGTGTCGTCCTGCGGGCGCGGGTCGGCCGGGGCAAGGGCGGCGGGCGACGGCGCGGCGGCCCCGGCGGCCCCGGCCGGGTTCGCGACGCCACGGGCGGCCGCACCGCGGGGCGGGTCGCCGTGGTCGGGGGCCGGAGCGTCGTGGTGGTCGGGTTGCCCGCTGTCCCGCGGCGTCCCGGCCGGGTCGACGCGGGCGTGCCGGCCGGTCCCCCCGGCCCGGTCCGCGACGCGACGGGCGATCTCGGCCTGGAGCCAGCCGGCGCCGCTGTCGTCGGCGGGTTCCTCGACCGCGCGGCGGGCCCGGCGGGCGGCGCGGCCCCCGGTCGCTGCGGTCGCGTCCCGGTCGCCGACGGTCCGGTCGCCGGACGTCGGGTCGACGGCGGGTGCAGGCGCGGCCGGAGCAGCACCCCCGGTGCGCGCAACGGCCGCCGCGGGCCCCGGTCCAGCGGTCGGTTCCGGGCGGGGGGTCGGCCGGGGGCCGGTTCCCGGCACGGAGCCGCCACCGGCGCGGCCGGACCCGGACCGCTCGGGGCCGGACGCACCGGTGACCGGCCGAGCCGAGCCGGAGGAGGACCCCGGAGCCGGACGGCCGGACGGGGTGCCACCGGCCTCCGACCGCGCCGGCGCGGGCCGCCCACGGTCGTCGGGCGCACCGGGCCCCGGCACCGGACCGTGCGGCGACGCGGCGGCGGGCGCTCCCCCGGTCCCGGGCGCGCCGTAGCCGCCGGCCGGCCGCGGGTGCGGACCGGACGCGAACGAGCCACGCGGCTGCGCCGGGATGGCGTTCCCGGACGGCTCCGACGCGAGGGCGACGCGGCGGTTGCGGTGCTCGAGCGCCGGGTTCCAGGCGTCCAGACCGGCGACGGCGCCGTCGGGGTACGGGCGCGACCGTGCGGGGTCCGGACGCTCCTCGGGCGCGGCGGGGCCCTGGTCCGCCCGGGCCCCGGCGGCCGTCGCGTCGGGCTCGGTGCCGGGCCGGTCGGACCCGTCGAGATCGTCCGCGGCCCGGTCGGACTGCGGACGCACCGACGGCGAGACGCCGCCGGTGGACCTGCTCACCTCTGGCTCCACGCCTGCTTGGTCGCGCGGACGAGGCGGTCCTTCAGTTCACGGGTGTGCCGACGACTGACCGGCAGCTCCGCGGTCTCCGGGCCGGATCCGATGCGCACGACGTAGCCGGACCCGGCCAGCCGCAGCTCGGTGACCAGCGGCAGCGCCACCAGGTACGAGCGGTGGATGCGCACGAAGCCGGCGTCGCGCCAGCGGTCCTCGAGCACCGACAGCGGGATCCGGACGAGGTGGCTGCCCTCGGTGGTGTGCAGCCGGGCGTAGTCACCCTGCGCCTCGACGTAGCGCACGGCGGACCGCGGTACCAGCTTCGTGGTGCCGGCCAGCTCCACGGGGATGACCTCGTCGTCGCCGCCGGTCTCCTCGCGCACGGTCTCGACCGGTCCGCTGCGACGGGTCGACAGGATCCGGTCGAGCGCGGCGGAGAGGCGCTCGGTGCGCAGCGGCTTGAGGAGGTAGTCGATGGCACCGACGTCGTAGGCGTCGACCGCGCGGTCGTCGTGCGCGGTGACGAAGACGATCGCCGGCTGCACGGCCATGTTCTGCAGCACCCGGGCCAGCTCCAGGCCGTCGAGACCGGGCATGCGGATGTCGAGGAACACGGCGTCGATGTCGGTCTGCTCGGCGACGTCCGCGCCGCCCCCCGCGCCGGCTCCCGCGGCCGCCCCGGCCCGGCGGCCGTTCAGGATGCGCAGGGCCTCGGTGGACTCGCCAGCCTTGAGGACCGTCGCGACGCGCGGGTCCTCGTCGAGCAGGTAGGCCATCTCCTCGAGCGCGGGCTGCTCGTCGTCCACCGCGAGAACGACCAGTCCGCGAGTGGTGTCGTTGCTGTCCACGATCTCCTCATCCTGCTTCCGGGCCTGCGCCGGGAAGCCCATCCGCTCGATGATCGCCCGGCGCCGCGACCATGGTGACGTGCCGACGCGCGTGATGCCAGGGCACGAACCGGATCGGTGACCGTCCGGACACGGGGTGCAGCTCGGCCGTGGTACGCACGGTCACCGGTGTCACAGCCCGTAACGGGCCCACGCCGCCCGCGTCTCGAGGGCGGAGAGCAGCTCGTGCCCGGCCCCGGCGATGCCGCCGGAGAGGCCGGCCTGGGCCGCGGACCCGCCGGCGCCGAGGCGGGCGAGCAGCGGCCTGCGCTGCTCCACCGGGCGCTGCTCGGCGTCGGGGAAACGTTCGGTCAGGACGTCGTGGGCGCTGCCGATGCCGTCCACCAGGCCCAGCTCGCGGGCCCGCTCACCCAGCCACACCTCGCCGTCGAACAGCTCGGTGTCGGTCGCGAGCCGGTCGCCACGCCGCTCGCGCACCCATCCGGTGAACCGGTCGTGCAGCTGTTCCTGCAGGCCGGTGAGCCAGGCGACGTCCTCGGACCGCTCGGGCAGGAACGGGTCCAGCCGCGACTTCGACCCGCCCGCGGTGTGCAGCCGCCGGGAGACACCCCATCGCTCGATCAGGCCGTCGAGCCCGAACCCGGCGCTGATCACGCCGATCGAGCCGACGATCGAGGTGGAGCAGGCGTAGATCTCGTCGGCGGCGCAGGCCAGCCAGTAGCCACCGGACACGGCGACGTCCTCGCAGAACGCGAGCACCGGCACGTCCTTCTCCGCCGCCAGCGAGTGGATGCGGTCCCCGATCAGCTGGGACTGGGTCGGCGAGCCGCCCGGGGAGTTGATCACCAGCGCGACGGCGGCGAGCCGCTCGGGCGCGAACGCCCGTTCCAGCACCTTCTCCATCGACGAGATGCTCAGCACCTGCCGCGGTACCGGCGCGGCCTGGGCGCTGATGACGCCCTGCATCCGCACGACCGACACCACCGGAGGGCCGACCGACTCACCCAGCCTTCCGGGCAGACGGGAGGTCACCGCCGCGGGAATACGCAGGACGTCCATGCCGTCCCACCGTACGCGCGAGCACAGGGTGACGTGGTGTGACCGGATCGGCACAGCTCGCGACCACCTGGTTCACCCGTACGGCCCAGCCGATCGCCGGAGGGTCCCACGGATGCCCGCCGGTCAGGCCCGGATGCCCGCCCGGAACTTCGGCACCCGCAGCGTGATCTTCATACCGGCGCCGATGTTGGTGTCGACGACGAGGCCGAAGTTGTCGCCGAAGGCCGAGCGCATGCGGTCGTCGACGTTGCCGAGGCCGACGTGCGCGCCGGAGAGGTGGGCGTCGTCGAGGTCCTCGTTGAGCCGGGCCGGGTCCATGCCGACGCCGTCGTCCTCGACGACGATCACGCACTCCGACCCGGCGTTCTCCGCCCGGATGGTGACGGTGCCGCCGTTGGGCTTGCCGGACAACCCGTGCCGGACCGCGTTCTCCACGAGCGGCTGCAGCGCGAGGAAGGGCAGGACGACGTTCTGCACCTCCTGGTCGATCTGGAGCTTGATGTTGAGCCGGTTCCCGAAGCGGGCCTTCTCCAGCCGGACGTAGCGCTCGATGTTGTTCAGCTCGTCGAGCAGCGTCGTGTACTCGCCGGCCGAGCGGAACGAGTAGCGGGTGAAGTCGGCGAACTCGATCAGCAGCTCGCGGGCCCGCGCCGGGTCGGTCCGGATGAACGAGGCGATCGTGGTCAGTGCGTTGTAGACGAAGTGCGGGGAGATCTGGGCACGCAGGGCGCGGACCTCGGCGCGGTTGAGCCGGGCCCGGGAGTCGTCGAGCTCGGCGAGCTCCAGCTGGCTGGAGACGTAGCGCGCGACCTCGCCGGTGGCCCGCAGCACCGGCGGGCCCGCCGTCGACGGGGTCAGCGCGGCGAGCGTGCCGATGATGTTCCCGTCGCTCTCCAGCGGGACGACGACGATCCCCCGCACCTCGCAGCCGGGCTGGTTGCACTTGATGGAGGTGTGGCTCATCAGCTCCATCCGGCCGGTCCGGACGACCGTGTCGGCGAGCGTCTGCACGTCCTGCTGGTGCTGGTCGGCGGTGCCGTCCCAGCCCAGGACCGTCCCGCGGGAGTCGGTCATCGCCATCGCCGTGGTCTCCAGCAGCTGGCGCAGGTACGGCAGCGCCTGCGACGCCGAACGCGACGACAGCCCCTCGCGCAGCACCGGCGCGGCCAGCGCGACCGTGTGCAGCGCGGAGAACGTGGCCTTGGCCAGCGGCGAGACCATCGTGTTGCGCCGGTTGCGCTGCCACAGGAAGAAGAACACCGCGACCACGCCGACGACGACCGCCACCACGAGCAGCAGCGCCATGGACGGGGTGAGCGTGGTGGATCCGTCCACGACTGCGAGCACCCCCGTTCCCGCGCCCGCCACTAGCGCACCAACCGGGACAGGCGGCGGTCGGCGAGCGGTTTCCCCCCGGTCTGGCAGGTCGGACAGTACTGGAACGATCTCTCCGCGAACGACACCTCGCGCACGGTGTCGCCGCAGACCGGGCAGGGCAGCCCGGTGCGGGCGTGCACCCGCAGCCCGGAGCGCTTCTCCCCCTTGAGCTCCGCGGCGCCCTGGCCGACCGAGCGGGCCACCGCGTCGGACAGCACGGCGTGCAGCGACTCGAACAGGGTGTCCCGAGCGGCGGCGTCGAGCCGGGACGCCGTGGCGTAGGGCGACAGGCGCGCGGTGTGCAGGATCTCGTCGGAGTAGGCGTTGCCGATGCCGGCGAGCGTGGACTGGTCGGCCAGCAGCGTCTTGAGTCTGCGGTTGTCGCCGTCGAGCAGCTCGTCGAGACCGGCCCGGCCCAGCTCCAGCGCGTCCGGACCCAGCTTCGCGATGCCCGGGACCTGCGCCGGGTCGTCCACCAGGTACACGGCGAGCCGCTTCTGGGTGCCCTGCTCGGTGAGGTCGAAGCCCGGCCCGCCGACCTGGTCGAGGTGCACCCGCAGCTGCAACGGGCCGCGGCCCGGCTTGGGCGGGGTGACGCCCGCGGTGGTGTGCCAGCGCAGCCAGCCGGCCCGGGACAGGTGCGTGACCAGGTGCAGCGGGCCGCTGTCGGGGCGGTCGTCGAAGTCGACCGACAGGAACTTCCCGAACCGCGACGCCCCGGTCACCACCCGGCCCACCAGCGCCGACACCGGTGGGTCGAACGTCTTCAGTGCGCTCATCGAGGCCAGGTCCACCCGGGCCACCGGGCGGTACACGGCGTGCTCACGCAGGTGGTGGGCCAGGGCCTCCACCTCGGGCAGTTCGGGCACCGCGACTCCTAGTTGATCGGCTGCAGCGGGCTGTCCGCGTGGCCGGGCGTCGAGCGGTTCTTGAGGCTGCGCACGACCACCTTGGTCTCCTCGCGTGCGGTGGCGAGCCCGCGCACCATGCCCGTCCACTTCTCCGGGGGCAGGTCGTAGCCGCCCTGGGTCTTCGCGGTGATCGTGAACGGCCTGCGCAGCAGCCAGCGGAACGGGAAGAAACCCAGTCCGACGATGACGACGAGCCAGTAGAACCAGGGGAAGACCACCCCGCCGGGCACCCAGACGACGAGGACCAGCCAGAAGAACACCAGCGTGCCGAGGATCAGCACGACCGCGCCGTTACCCGCGTCGACGTCGTGCTCGAACTCGTCACCGACCGCCGGCGTGGTCCACTCGATCCGCCGGCTCACCTGCCATTCACGGTAGTCCGCCGCGATGACCGTCTTCGTCGTCAAGGTGTCCGCTCCCCTGCCCCGGTACCGCCCACGATGTTCCCACAGGCCACCGGCAGAACCGAGACCTCACGCGCCCGCCGCCGCGTCGCGATCCCCCGTCTCCCACGAACGGGCCGTCCGTACGAACCTTTCGTGCGAACGGCCCGCTCGGACGGACACGAGAGCCGACCGAGGAGGGCACTGCGGTGGGTCAGCAGGCGGGCTCGGCGGGCTCGCGTTCCGGGGCGCCGGGCGCCAGCAGCTCCGAGCGGGTCAGCACGACCGGGTCCGGGCCGTCGTTGCGCAGCTCGTTGGGCCTGCCGTCCTCCAGGAAGAACGCCTCCCCCGGGCCGAACGGGCGCGGCTCGCAGGAGTCGGCGCGCTGCACGGTCACCGTGCCGGACCGCACGACGGTGATCACCGTGCCGGGGTGGCGGACCCAGCCGCTCGCCTGGCCCGGCTGCAGCACCTCGGTGCGCACGAGCAGCTCGGCGGGGCCGGGCGTGGAGATGTCGACGGGGCGGTCGAGGCGCCCCACCGCGTCGGAACCCGCCTGGGCCGCGGTCGCACCGGGAACCTCGGAGCCACCGGGGGCGGCCGCGGATGTGGTCGGCGCCGCGGACCGGTCGGCCGGGAGGATCTCGACGGTCGTCCCGTCGGAGGGTGCGGCGTCGGACTCGTGGCCGAGCTGCCCCGGCTGGGCACACCCCGCGAGCAGGGCGGCGGTCGCGACCAGCAGGGCCGGTCCGAGTAGGTGACGGGCGAGCGGCACGGGCGGTGTCCCTCCGGGCGCGATGCGTGATCGCACCGCACGCTAGTGGCCGATCACCACGCGAGCGGCAGCCGGGTCGTCCCGTTGATGAAGTTGGAGGTCAGGCGGCGCACCTCCCCGTCGAGCCGGGCCGGCGGCAGGCGCAGGAACGCGGTGAGGAAGGCCCGCATCTGCATCCGGGCGAAGTGCGCGCCCAGGCACAGGTGCGGCCCCTGCCCGAACGCCAGGTGCTCGTTCGGGGAGCGGGTGATGTCGAAGGTGTCCGGGTCGGCGAAGCGGCGCTCGTCGCGGTGCGCCGAGCAGTGGTAGACGACGACCTTGTCCCCCGCCGCGATCTCCGCCCCGTTCAGGACGTGGTCACGGGTGGCGGTCCGGCGGAACGTCAGCACCGGCGGGTGCCAGCGCAGGATCTCCTCGATCGCCGACGGCAGCAGCCCCGGTTCCGCGCGCAGGCGGGCGTAGGCGTCGGGGTGCCCGACGAGCGCGAGCACCCCGCCCGGCAGCGCGCTGCGCACCGTGTCGTTGCCCGCGATGACCAGCAGGAAGAAGAACATGTGCAGCTCGGGTCCGGTGAGTGCGCGACCGTCGACCTCGGCGTGCACCAGTGCGGTCATGACGTCGTCGCCGGGCTCGGCGCGCTTGCGCTCGGCGAGGGCGTCGGCGTAGCCGAACATGTCGGCCAGCGCGGCCGGGGAGCGCGGGTTCACCGGTGGACCCTCGGCCGCGTGGTCCGGGTCCTGGTAGCCGATCACCCGGTTCGTCCAGTGCAGCAGCATCGGGCGGTCCTCGACCGGCACGCCGAGCAGGTCGGACAGGTTCTGCAGCGGGAACTCGTCGGTGACCCGCCCGACGAGCTCGCAGCCGCCGTCGTCGCGCACGGCGTCCAGGAGCGCGTCGGCGCGCCGCTGCACCGCGGCGGCGAACCCCTCCAGCCGACGACGCGTGAACGCCCCGGTGACCAGCGTCCGCAGCCGGACCTGCTCCGGCGGGTCCATGTTGAGCACCATCCGGCGCAGGAACGGCAGGTCGGCCGGGTCGGGGTCGCGGATCTGCGTCGCCCCGAGCGACGACGAGTAGTCGGCCGGGCTGCGCAGGACGTGCCGGACGTCGTCGTAGCGGGTGACGGCCCAGAACCCGGGTCCGGCCGGCCAGGGGCCGACGGCGTGCTCGTCCTGCCAGGAGACGGGCGCCGCGTCGCGCAGCAGCCGCAGCGCATCGTGCGGCACCCCGCGGGCGAACACGCGCGGGTCGAACACATCGGTGTCGATCCCGACCGGGTCGACCCCATCGGGGCGGCTCACCGGTTCGCCACCTCGATCAGCGTGTCCGCATGGCAGGGCACGTCCTCGGCGCACCAGCAGCACAGGTCCTTGCCCGCTAGCTCGGTCCGGGCCCGTTCGACCAGGTCGGGGCGCTCGTCGAGCAGCCAGCGGCGGTGCGCGGCGATGGCCGGTGCCCGCCCCATCTCGCGCACGTCGAAGGGGTTGCCCCACGGTCCGGGCCGGGTGACGAGCACCGCGCCGTCCGGTTTGCGCCACCCCTTCGTGCGACGCAGCCGGATCCGCTGTGGAGTGCTCACGATCCGCACCGTAATCAGGTGGCGCAGCTCACGGCCAATCGCTTTGCATTGCGCAACGCATCGGCGCATGCTTGCGCGAGTCAACTAGTTGCGTGATACATGCACTACCGAGAGGGGGTCCGCGATGAGCACCGCTCAGGCTGCCACCGCCGAGCCCGCCGACGCCGACCTGGAGCTCGCCGACTCGATCGTCCGGGAGCTGTTCCTGCTGGTCCGCCAGGTGAAGCGGTCCGGTGAACGGCACCGCCCCGAGATGATCGTCGACATGGCCGCGTACCACGTGCTGGCCCATCTCCACTTCGGCGGCCCGCAACGGGCCGGCGAGGTCGCCGCCACCTTCCACTCCGACCCCTCCACGATCAGCCGTCAGGTGTCCGGCCTGGTCAAGGCGGGTCTCATCGAGCGGCGCGCCGACCCCGGCGACGGACGCGCCTCCCTCCTCGCCGCGACGGACGAGGGCGTCCGCGTGATCGAGACCGAGCGACGCCGTCGCGCGCACGTCATCGCCACCGTGCTGGCCGCGTGGAGCCCCGACGACCGGCAGGCCCTCACCGGCCTGCTCGGCCGCTTCCTCGACGACTACCAGACCTTCGAAGCACAGGAGTCCTGAGAATGTCCACCGCTGCCGCCAGTGCGCAGCGCCCCGCCGCCACCTCCGGCGACGGCGAGCTGACGCACCGGCAGATCCTGACCGTCCTGGGTGGACTGATGCTGGGCATGTTCCTGGCCGCCCTGGACCAGACGGTCGTCTCGACCGCGATCCGCACCATCGCCGACGACCTGTCGGGCCTCAACCTGCAGGCGTGGGCGACGACGGCCTTCCTCATCACCAGCACCATCACCACGCCGCTGTACGGCAAGCTCTCCGACATCTTCGGCCGCAAGCCGCTGTTCATGACCGCGATCACGATCTTCCTGATCGGATCCGTGGCCTGCACCCTGGCCTGGTCGATGTACTCCCTGGCCGCGTTCCGCGCGCTGCAGGGCCTCGGCGCCGGCGGCCTGATGTCGCTGGCGCTGACGATCCTCGGCGACATCGTGCCGCCGCGCGAACGTGCCCGGTACCAGGGCTTCTTCCTGGCCGTGTTCGGCACCTCGAGCGTGATCGGCCCGGTCATCGGCGGCCTGCTGTCCGGTGTGGACACCATCGTCGGCATCGACGGGTGGCGCTGGATCTTCCTGGTCAACGTGCCCATCGGGCTCGTCGCGCTGGTCGTCGTCCAGCGGGTGCTGAACATCCCGCACGTCCCGCGGCCCGCACGGATCGACTGGCCCGGCGCGCTGGCGCTGGCGCTGTGCCTGGTGCCGCTGCTGATCGTCGCCGAGCAGGGCCGCGAGTGGGGCTGGGGTTCCACCTCGTCGATCGTCTGCTATGTCATCGGTGGTGTCGGCCTGCTGCTGTTCCTGCTGGCCGAGCGTGCCTACGGCGACGCCGCGCTGCTGCCGCTGCGGCTGTTCCGCACCGGCATCTTCTCGCTGTCCGCGGTGCTCAACCTGCTCATCGGTATGGCGATGTTCGGCGGCATCGCGCTGCTGCCGCAGTTCCTGCAGATCGTGCACGGCGCGACGCCCATCGAGGCCGGCTTCATGATGCTGCCGCTGGTCGGCGGGATCATGGTCGCATCGATCCTCTCCGGCCAGCTGACCTCGCGCACCGGCCGCTACAAGATCTTCCCGGTGATCGGCACCGCGTTCATCACGATCGCGATGGTGCTGCTGTGGCAGACCGTCACGCCGTCGATCCCGATCTGGCAGCTCGACCTGACCATGGCCCTGCTGGGTCTCGGCCTGGGTCTGTGCATGCAGACCCTCGTGCTCGCCGTGCAGAACGCGATGCCCGCCCGCGACATGGGTGTCACCACCTCCTCGGTGACGTTCTTCCGGCAGATGGGCGGCACGCTGGGCACCGCGATCTTCCTGTCGGTGGTGTTCTCCACCGCCGGCGACAAGATCGCCGACGCCATCCGCGCCGCGCTCGGCACGAGCTCCTTCCGGGCCGCGCTGACCGACCCCGCCGTCGCGGCCGACCCGGCCAACGCGCAGGTCGTCGGGGCGCTGCAGTCCGGTCAGGCCGGCGGCCTGTCCACCTCGGTGCTGGCCGACTCCTCGTTCCTGCAGCGGATCGACCCGCGGCTGGCCGCACCGTTCCAGGAGGGCTTCACCAGCGCGATGACGCTGGCGTTCCTCATCGCGGCCTGCGTGATCGCGGTGGCCTTCGTCCTGGTGCTGTTCGTCAAGGAGCTGCCGCTGCGCACCATGTCCGGTGCGCAGGCCGCCCGGGCCGAGGCCGCGGGCGAGGGTGCCGCCGCCGCGTCGGTCCCGACCGAGGCGCTCGGGACGGTCGCCCCGGCCCCCGCCCCGGCCGGACGGGTCGACGGCGGGCGCGGAGCGGACATCGCGCCGCCCACCACGCCGCTGCCCGTCGTCGCCCGGCAGGAGCCGCCGCACCCGGCGCCCCGGCCGAAGCCCCAGTCGCGGCCGCACAACGGCACCGTCGGTGACGCCGCCGCGGCCGCGGGCCTGGACCACCTGCACTCCGCGGGCGACGACGGCCCGGCCGTCACCGGACGGGTCCAGGGCGGCGCCGGCGCGCCGGTCCCCGGGGCGGTCGTCACCGTCACCCGGCTGTCCGGCGACCAGGTCGGTCGCACCACGACCGACGACGACGGCCACTACCGCATCGCCGTCGACCAGCCCGGACGTTTCCTGGTGGTGGCGGCCTCGGCGGCGCTGCCGCCGCACGCCGCCACGGTCTCGGTCGGCACCGATCCGGTCCGCCACGACGTGCGGCTGTCGGTCAGCAGCGGCATCCGCGGCACCGTGCTCGACGCCGCGGGCACGCCGCTGCCCGGGGTCACCGTCTCGCTGATCGACCACGGCGGCGACGTCGCCGCGGCAGGCCGGTCCGGTGAGGGCGGCCGCTGGGCGCTCGACGGCGTCCCGGCCGGGCGCTACACGCTCACCGCCGCCGGCGAGGGCGTCGACCCGGTGGCGGTCGGCGTCGAGGTGCCCGGCTCCGGCACGGCGGTCCAGGACCTGCGGCTGCCGCAGCGCTCCCGGCTCACCGGCCGGGTCACCGCGGCGCCCGACGGGCACCCGGTGGCGCACGCACTGGCCACGCTGATCGACGCCGAGGGCGCCGTCGTCGGGTCGCGGCTGTCCGGCCCGGACGGGACCTTCGCGTTCGAGGGCCTGCCCGCGGGCAGCTACACCCTCGCGACCAGCGGCTACGCCCCGGTCGCGAACGTGGTCGCTCTCGAGCCGGGCCGGGTGACCCACTCCGACGTGGAGTTCCCGCTCCCGCTCGACGGGCAGGCGTCCAGGAACGGCGCCGCGTCCCCGACGGTCGACGGCAACGGGCTGCAGAACGGCCGGCACGTCCGGGAGGGCGAGCAGGGTCTGCGGGGCGAGGCGCACCGCTGACCCACCCGTCCGTGTTCCACGTGGAACGTCCCGGCTCCCCCGTCACGGGAGGGCCGGGGCGTTCGGCGTCTACAGCGCGATCGCCGCGCCCACCCCCGACCGCGGGTCGACCGCGGCGTGCAGCGTCCCCCGCCCGCCGCCGCCCGGGACGGCGACCCCGGTCCCGACCGCGCACATCCGGCCCAGGGCCCAGGCACCCGCGTCCTCCACGACGTGCCCGCGACGGGTCAGACCGGCGAGGGTGCCGGCCCCGAGCCGCGACTCGACGACGAGCCCGTGCGGCTCCCAGCCGCGCGGCGCGAAGGACGCGGGGAACGCCGTCGAGTGCCAGGTCGGCGCGTCGATCGCGGCCTGCAGGTCCAGCCCGCCGTGCATCAGTGCGAGCAGGAAGGCGAGCTGCCACTGGTCCTGCTGGTCCCCACCGGGCGTCCCGAAGGCGAGCGCGGGCTCGCCGTCGCGCAGCGCCAGCGACGGCGACAGCGTCGTGCGCGGCATCCGCCCGGGCGCCAGCGTGCTCGCGAGCCCCTCCTCCAGCCAGAACATCTGGCCGCGGGTGCCGAGACAGAAGCCCAGCGCCGGGATCGTCGGTGACGACTGCAGCCAGCCCCCCGACGGCGTCACCGAGATCATGTTCCCGGCGGCGTCGACGACGTCGACGTGCACCGTGTCCCCGCGGGCGACGCCGTCCCGCGACACCGTCGGCTCGCCGGTGCCCGGCCCCTCCGTCCCGGAGCCGCGCCCGGCGCCCGGGGTCGCCGCGTAGTCCCCGATCCGCGGCGTGCGTCCGCCCGGCGCGCCGGGTCGCAGCCCGCCGTCCGAGGCCGGGCCGATCAGGCCCCGCCGGTCGTCGGTGTAGGCGTCGGAGAGCAGGTCGGCGAGCAGGTCGGGGGTCGCGCCGTCGCCGTACCAGGCCTCCCGGTCGGCGAAGGCGAGCTTCGCGGCCTCGGCGGCGGCGTGCACCGTGTCGAGGGTCGCGACACCGCCGGGCAGCTCCAGGTCCAGGCCCGCCAGCAGCCGCAGCTGCTGCAGCAGGACCGGTCCCTGCGACCACGGGCCGCACTTCGCGACCGACCAGCCGGTCCCGGCGTCGGCGACGAGCGCGTCCTCGTAGTGCGCCGACCAGCCGGCCAGGTCGTCGGCGGTGAGCAGACCGGTGTGGTCGCGCCCGGTCTCGTCCCGGACCGGGGTCGCGGCGAACCGGCCGATCTCCTCGGCGACGAACCCGCGGTACCAGGCGTCGCGGGCGGCGTCGATCCGCTCCTCCCGGCTCGGGCCGACGGCCTCGTCGAGCAGCCGGCGCCAGGTCGCGGCCAGCGCGGGCAGCCGCACCAGCTCGCCCGCGGCGGGGACCCGACCGTCGCGCAGCCAGGTCGCCGCCGACGACGGCCAGTGCGTGCGGAAGTGGTCGGCGACCGTGCCGATGGCCGCGGGCACCCGCGGGACCAGCGGGAACCCGCCCGCGGCGTAGCCGAGCGCCGGTGCGAGGACATCGGCGAGCTCCCAGGTGCCGTGATCGCGGAGCAGGGTCAGCCAGCCCTCCCAGGCCCCGGGGACCGTCGCCGGGAGCAGGCCGGTGCCGGGGACGATCGTGAGGCCCAGGTCGCGCAGCCGGTCGGCCGTCGCGGCGGCCGGTGCCACGCCCTGGGCGCACAGCACCCGCGGGACGGGGTCGGCCGCGGTGACGAACACGGCGGGCAGCTCACCTCCGGGCCCGCACAGGTGCGGCTCGACCACCTGCAGCACGAACCCGCAGGCGACGGCGGCGTCGAAGGCGTTCCCGCCCCGCGCCAGCACCGTGGCCGCGGCGGCGGTGCCGAGATGGTGGGTGCTGCTGACCGCGCCGTGCGGCCCGATCCGGTCGTGTCCTCTGGGTGCCACGACCCGGATCCTCACACGCTCGCGTGTGACCCGCGGACCTCAGGCGAGGTCGCGCAGCTCGCTCACCAGCGGGACCTCCAGCACCCGGTCCGAGGACATCCACTCGCGCAGCGCGTGGGTGGCCAGCACGTCGTCGGTGTTGTAGCCCAGCAGCCGCTCCCGCTGGACCGGGTCGGGCTCGCCGCCGTCGAGCGCGACGGCGTCGCGATACCAGCGCATGGAGTTCTCCCCACCCGCCTCCGGGTCCCGCCAGGAGAACCCGGCGGCGGGAGCGATCTTCTTCAGCCCCTTGCCCTGCGAGCACAGGAACCAGGTGGAGACCACGCCGTAGAGGTCCACCCAGCACGGGTCCGCGACGAACGCGCGCACCTCGGCCTCGGTCGGTACCCCGGGCATCCCGGCGAACCGCTGCGCCGAGGCGATCATCCAGCGGTTCTCGGCCTGCTCGTTGTAGCAGTAGGCGGCGAACGTGCGCCCCGACGCGAGCGTGGCGGCGCGCAGGCCCGCGAACCACGTCCAGAACTCCCCGAACGAGCGCCCCTCGTCGCGGGTGGGCAGCGGGTCCCAGGTCGCGAACGCCCGGTAGCCGGGCTCCGGGTCCCCGTCACGCGCACCGCCGGGCAGCGTCAGCAGCGCACCCCACAGGTAGGCCCCGGACTCGCCGAAGCTCTCCATGTCGACGTCGACCTCGACGTCGGCGCGCGTGACCGGCACCCGCGGCACCCGGCGGGCGACGGCGAGTCCCCGGCGGCGCGCGCGGGCCAGCGCCACGAGGTCGGTGAACGGCGGCCCGGGCAGGGTGCCGGTCAGCTCGGCGGGCGGGTCCGCCGGGTCCAGCCCCGCCAGCCCCGCGACGGTCGCGACGCCCGACTCCCGCAGCAGCCGCGCCGTCTCGCCGTGGGCGACCAGGCTGACGTCGTCGACCTGCTCCAGCTCGGCCTCGCACGTCGGCCACCAGGGGCAGCGGCGGCATTCGGTGATCCGCGACGGCGCCGCGAGCGCGGGCCCGCCGGTCGCCGCGGCCCGGGCGACGGCGGCCCGGTCGGTGAACCGCGCGTCGTATTCCTCCAGCGTGGACCGCCCGCCGGGCCAGTGCCCGGCCCGCAGGTCGTGCCAGACGACCACGTCGGCGTCGAGCCCGATCACCCCGCCGAGCCGCGGGGCCGACTCCGGCGGCGCCCAGCCCGCGGCCTCCAGCAGCCGGGTCAGCTGGGCCAGGGCCAACAGGTCGCGCGGCTGGGAGCGGACCTTGCGGTCCGGGTCGTGCCGGGCACGCTGCGGCCACGGGTCGGTGACGGCGGTGGTGCGCGCGCCCTCGCCCGGATCGGTGATCCGGCGGCGCACGACGAGCAGCGGGACGTAGCCCCCGGTGGGCGTGCGCACGAGCAGCTCCGCGGTGCCGCGCCGGTCGCCGTCGACGGGCAGTACCGCACCCCAGACCAGCGGTGCACCGGCCGCGACGAGCTCGGCCGTGCGCTCCGCCCGAGCCGCCCGCGGACCGGCGCCGGTCCCGGTCGGCCCGGCCGCGCCGTCCGGCCAGGTGCTCGCCCAGTCCGCCCCCCAGGTGCGCGCGAGCAGCTCGCCGATCCGCACTCGGTGCGCCGCCGCGTCGGCCCGGCGCTGCTCGATCGCCGGGTCCGGGAGCGCCCGCGGCCGCTCCGCCGCCGACGGGTCGTGGTCCAGGTGCACCCGGCGGCGGCACCCGCTCAGCGCCGCCGCGTCCAGCAGGACACGGGGTGCGGTACGCGGTCCGGTCGAGGTGCTCACGGCTCCCGAGGGTAGAGACCACCCCCGACAGGAACGGATCCGCGTGAAGCCCCGTTCCCCCACCCGGGTGGTGTCGGTCCTGCGCGTGCGGTGGGCGGGGCCCTAGGCTGCGTCGACACGGCGATCATCTGCCGAGCCGACCCGGGAGGACACGACATGGGACTGCTGCGCAGGAAGCCGAGCGCGGGCGAGCGCGCCGCGGCGGCGACCAGGGAGGCGGCGGTCGATGCGTCGGAACGGGTGCAGTCGGCCACGGTCCAGACCCTCGAGTACACCCGCGAGACCGCCGACAAGGCCGCCGAGAAGCTGCACCAGCGCGCGGTGAAGGCCCGGAAGAAGGCCGAGGCGGCGTCGCGGCGGGCGGAGAAGGCCGGCCGCCGGGCCGCGCGCAGCACGCGTCGCGCCGTCGGCGAGGGCACCGCCACCGCGAACAGCCTGCTGAGCTCGGCCGACCTCAAGGCCCGCTCGGCCGACCGGAAGGTCGCCAAGGCGGCGGCGAAGGCCGACGCCGGCGCCCGCAAGGCCGAGGCGAAGGCCGCGCGCGCCGCGGAGAAGGGCAGGCTCAAGAGCGAGAACCTGGCCGCCAAGCAGGCCGAGCGGGACCGCGCCGCCCGCGAGTGGAACGCCAAGAAGGTCCAGCGGTACCTGGGCGTGGCGAAGATCGTCGCGCCGCTGCTGGCGCCGTACGCGATGGCCGCGGCCGGGTCGCTGCGCCACCGCCTCGACGACCACCGGTCCCGCCGACTCGGCGTGTCCCCGGACGAGCTGGGCGGTTACTCCGGCCCCGGCGGACGGCTGCACGCACGGCTGTCCCGGATCGCGCGCACCATCACCGAGCTGCGCGAGGACGGGACCGTCGAGCGGGACCAGGCCGCGAAGCGGTTCGCCGACGAGACCGAGCCGCGGCTGCACGACCTCGCCGCCGCCGTCCGGGCCGCGGAGAACATGCCGTCCGCCCGCCGCAAGGCCGCGTACCGCACGGTGTCCGCCGACCTGGACCGCATCGAGGTCCGCCTGCTCGACCACCTGGGCGTCCGCTCCTGACCCGTTCCGTGGGCCCGGCTCCGGCCGGGCCCACGGCGACGTTCAGCCCGCGCGGTACGTCTCCAACAGCCGCAGCCACACCTCGCTGATGGTGGGGAACGCGGGCACGGCGTGCCACAGCCGGGCCAGCGGCACCTCACCGACCACGGCGACCGTCGCCGCGTGCAGCAGCTCGGCGACCCCGGGCCCGACGAACGTGACCCCGAGCAGCACCTCGCGCCGCGGGTCGACGACGGCGACCACCCGGCCGGACCAGTCGTCCGCGGTGAGCGAGGACCCGGCGACGGCGATGTCCATGTCGACCACCCGCACGTCGAGCCCCTCGGCGCGGGCGGTCGCGGCGGTCCGGCCCACCCAGGCGACCTCGGGGTCGGTGAACACGACCTGGGGCACCGCGTGGTGGTCGGCGGTCGCCGCGTCCTCGCCCCAGGGGTTGTCGTCGAGCGGGCGGCCCGCGGCGCGCGCGGCGATCGCGTGCGCGGCGATCCGGGCCTGGTACTTGCCCTGGTGGGTGAGCGGGGCCCGCCCGTTGACGTCGCCGACGGCGTAGAGCCAGTCCCCCGCGGCGAGCCCCGAGTCGTCGACGACGATCTCGCCGCGCCGCCCGGGGCCCACCCCGGCCGAGCCGAGGTCGAGCCCGTCGGTGGCCGGACGGCGCCCGGTCGCGACGAGCAGCCGGTCCACCTCGACCTCGTCCCCACCGCCGACCAGCACCGTCGCGTCCCCGTTCCGGCGCACCTCGTCCAGGCCGGTACCCAGCCGCACGTCGACGCCGGCCTCCCGCAGCCCGGCCGCGACCCGCTCGGAGGCCTGCGGCTCCGCGCCCGGCAGCACCCGGTCGCCGTGGTTGAACAACGTGACCTGCGCGCCCAGCCGGGCGTGGGCCAGCGCCATCTCGCAGCCGACGACGCCGCCGCCGAGCACGCCGAGCCGGCGCGGGACCTCCCGCGCCGAGGTCGCCTCGCGCGAGCCCCAGTACTCGACCGTGTCCAGCCCCGCGACGTGCGGGACGACCGGCACGCTGCCGGTCGCGACGACGACGGCGTGGCGCGCGGTCACCACGGTCTCGGTGCCGTCGGCCGCGGTCACGACGACGCGCTTCTCCCCGGCCAGCCGGCCCCGGCCGCGCAGCACGGCGGCGCCGGCGCCCTCGGCCCACCGCACCTGGCCGCTGTCGTCCCAGTCGGAGGTGAACGTCGTGCGGCGTTCGAAGACCTTCGCCGGGTCGAACTCGGCCCGCACGCCGGGCAGCCGCCGGGCGTCGGCGACGGCCTGCGGGGTGCGCAGCAACGCCTTCGACGGGATGCACGCCCAGTACGAGCACTCCCCGCCGAGGAGCTCGGCCTCCACCAGCACCGCGGACAGGCCGGCGTCCACCGCGTAGCCCGCGGCGTTCTCACCGACCGGGCCCGCCCCGATCACGACGACGTCGTAGCTCTGCTCGCTCATGGGGCCGACCCTTCCGCACTCACCCCAGGGCCGCGACCGCGTCACCCAGCTCGGTGTCGCCGCCGCGCAGCTCCAGCGTCGTGCCCGCGGTGCCCGGCGCGGCCAGCAGCGCGGCGACGGCCGCGGCGGAGTCGTCGCGGGTCACCTCGCCGTACTCCACCGGCGGCGGGGCCAGGGTGACGCGCCCGGTGCCCGGGTCGTTCGTGAGCCTCCCGGGCCGCAGGATCGTCGCGTCGAGGCGCGTGTCGGCGCGGATCGCGTCCTCGGCGGCCTTCTTCGCGCGGATGTAGGCGGCCCACACCTCGCCGCGTTCGGGGTCGGGCTCGGCGTCGACCCCGGGTGAGGAGACCAGCAGGTAGCGGCGGACGCCCGCCCCGGCGGCCGCGTCGGCGAGCAGGGTGGCGCCGTCCCGGTCGACGGTCTCCTTGCGCTCCACCCCGCTGTCCGGCCCGGCCCCCGCCGCGAAGACGACGGCGTCGGCGCCGGTCAGGTGCCCCGCGAGGTCCGTCGCGGAGATCTTCTCCAGGTCCGCCACGACGGGGCTCGCCCCGGTGGCCGCCACGTCGTCGATGTGGTCGGGGTTGCGCACGATCGAGCGCACCGTGTGTCCCTGCCCCGTGAGCAGTGTGGACAGTCGCAGCGCGATCTGTCCGTGTCCTCCGGCGATCACCACGTCCATGCGGCCACGCTAGGCCGGACGGCTGCTCACCGCCTGTTCGGCTTGAGCGTCCAGACGATCGTCATGGCCCCGGTCTGCACACCCTGGGCGTCGGTGATGGTGACGTCGACGGTGAACTCCGGGCGCGTCCCGGCGTCGAGCTCGGCGAGCACCTCACCGGCCGGACGGGTCAGCACCGCCTCGGCGCGGAGGTCTCCCTTGGCGAGCTTGAGGTAGCGGATCTCGGACCGGACGACCAGCGGCACGGCCCGGTCCCCGGCCGAGGCGAACGCGGCCAGGCCGACCGCGCCGGACGCGGTCTCGCCCAGTCCGAACATGACCGCGGCGTGCGGCCCGCCGACGTGGTTGTGCTGGTCGGACCGGTCGGGGAGGAACGCCTCGACCCGGTCGGTCGTGATCGATCCGAAGGTGATCCCGGCGGTGCCCACCCACGGCACCGCCTGCGTCATCGCGTCGGCCACCCAGCTCGCGTCATCAGCCATGGCCCGACCCTACTCGTCGGTAACCTCCGAGGAAAGCGACGCCCGGTTCCTCACGATTCTCGCTGTGCGAGAACGAACCCCCTTGTCCGTCGTGCACAACGGGGTTGAGATCGGTGTGACAGCAGGCACACCAAGTCCCACCACCACGATGCGCAACGCCGCGCGTCCGAGGCTCGGAGGTACCGCCAGTGAAGGCCGTGCGGGTGCACGCGTACAAGCAGGACCCCCGGATCGACGACATCCCGGAACCGACGATCCAGGGTCCGCTCGACGTCATCGTCAAGATCGGCGGTGCCGGCGTGTGCCGCACCGACCTCCACATCATCGACGGGGACTGGGCCGACATCCAGAACCCCGACCTGCCGTACGTGATCGGCCACGAGAACGCGGGCTGGGTGCACGCGGTCGGCGACGGCGTCACGAACGTGCGGGTCGGCGACACCGTCATCCTGCACCCGCAGCCGTCGTGCGGGCTGTGCACCATGTGCCGCTACGGGCGCGACATGCAGTGCACCGGGGACGCGTTCTTCCCCGGCCTGTCGAACAACGACGGCGGCATGGCCGAGTACCTGCGCACCACCGCGCGGTCCTGCGTGAAGCTGAACCCGGACACCAACCCGGCCGACGTCGCCGCGCTCGCCGACGCGGGCATCACCGCCTACCACGCGGTCCGCAAGGCGGTCCCGTTCCTGTACCCGGGCACCACCGCGGTCGTGCAGGGTGCGGGCGGGCTCGGCCACATCGGCATCCAGGCGCTCGCCGCGCTCACCGCCACCAAGATCATCGTCGTCGACAAGAACCCGGACGCGCTCGAGCTGGCGAAGCAGATCGGCGCGGAGGAGACCGTCGTCGCCGACGGGAACCAGGTCGAGGCCGTCCAGGAGCTCACCGGCGGCGGCGCCACGGTGGTCTTCGACTTCGTCGCCGAGCAGGGCGCGGAGAACGACGCCTGGGCGATGACCGGCCCGGCCGGCTACAACTTCGTGCTCGGCTACGGCGGCAACCTCAGCGCTCCGACGCTCGACTTCGTCGCCGGCGAGAAGAACATCATCGGCAACATCGTCGGCACCTACAACGACCTCGCCGAGCTGATGGTCCTGGCACAGGCCGGGAAGGTCACGCTGCACACCGTCCAGTACAAGCTCGACCAGGCGCTGGAGGCCCTGCACGACCTGGACGCGGGCAAGGTCCGCGGCCGGGCGATCCTCGTTCCGTAACTCAGTCATACGTACGTACAGGACGAACGTTCTTTCCCTGACCCACCACCGATCAGCAGAGCTGCTGACGCAGGAGGAACCACATGTACGAGAAGGACGGCGAGAAGTACTTCATCGTCGACTCCCACAGCCACTTCTGGGACGCCTCCCGGGAGAACTGGGTCGAGGGTCGCGAGCAGTACGCCAAGGGCTGGATCGACTGCTTCTACGGCTACCACCAGCTCGGCCCGCCCGAGACCCACTGGGACTGGGAGCACTACCTCAAGGTCTCGCAGGACGACTTCGAGCGCGACGTCTTCATCGAGGGCCACGTCGACCACGTGGTCTTCCAGTCGACCTACCTCAAGGAGTGGTACAAGAACGGCTTCAACACCGCCGACCAGAACGCGGCGCTGCTGGAGAAGTGGGGCGACCGGATCATCGTCAACGGGCGCTTCGACCCGCGTGACGGCGACGAGGGCATGAAGCAGTTCGAGGCGGACTGCGCGAAGTACAAGCACAAGGGCGTGAAGCTCTACACCGCCGAGTGGAACGGCAGCTCCCGCGGCTTCAAGCTCACCGACCCGGAGTGCTACCGCTTCCTGGAGCGGGCCCAGGAGCTGGGCATCAAGAACGTCCACGTCCACAAGGGCCCGACGATCTGGCCGCTCGACAAGGACGCGTTCGACGTCGCCGACGTCGACCACGCGGCCACCGACTTCCAGGGCCTGAACTTCATCGTCGAGCACGTCGGCCTGCCGCGCATCGAGGACTTCTGCTTCATGGCGGTGCAGGAGCCCAACGTCTACGCCGGCCTGTCGGTCGTCGTCGGCGGCCTGATGCACGCCCGCCCGAAGTTCTTCGCCAAGGTGATGGGCGAGCTGCTGTTCTGGGTCGGCGAGGACAAGATGACCTTCGGCAGCGACTACAACATCTGGACGCCGAAGTGGCAGGTCGAGGGCCTGGTCGACTGGCAGATGCCCGACGACGACCAGTTCGCCGACTACCCGCGCCTCACCACCGCGTCGAAGAAGAAGATCCTCGGCCTCAACGCGGCGAAGCTCTACGACCTGGAGGTCCCGGCCGACTGCCGGCTGCCCGACACCACGGCCGACGAGCCCATGGCCCCGGGCGAGGAGCTCGTCGACAACAAGGCCGGGGCGCAGGCGTGACCCCGCGGCCTGCTGAGAGCCCGCTCCGGCAGGCCGTGTGGTCCGCGCTGGGGACGGTGCTCGACCCGGAGCTGGACGAGCCGATCACCGAGCTCGACTTCGTCGAGTCGTGGTCGGTCTCGCCCGCCGGTGAGGTCGTCGTCGGGCTCCGGCTGCCGACGTTCTTCTGCGCTCCGAACTTCTCGTTCCTGATGGTCGCCGACGCCTACGACGCGGTGACCGCGGTACCGGGAGTGACGAGGGCGGAGGTGACGCTGGCCGACCACCACGCCTCCGACGAGATCAACGGTGGGGTCGCGGCGCACGCCGGGTTCGTCAAGTCCTTCGAGGGCTCGATCAACGGGCAGGCCGCGGCCGAGCTCGACGAGCTGCGGCACACGTTCCTGGCCAAGGCCGCGCTGGCCGGCCAGGACCGGGTGGCCCGCCCGCTCGTCGACGCCGGCCGGGGACCCGACGAGCTGGCCGGGCTGACGCTCGGCGAGCTGGTCGGGACCGAGGCCGACACCGAGGAGCTGACCCGGATGCGGACCCGCCGCAGGGCGATCGGCCTGCCCGCCGGCGACGACGCACCGCTGCTGGTCCACTCCGACGGCACCGCGGTGACCGTCGAGCAGGTCCCGCTGCACCTGCGTCGCGCGCGGTTGCAGCGGGTCGGGATCGAGACCAACGGGGAGTACTGCAAGGGCCTGCTGAAGATCCGCTACGAGACCGGCCGGACGGCGGCGACCGCCGGCCGCTGACCACCGCACGCCACCTCCGGGCCGCGCCCCTCACCGAGGGACGCGGCCCGGACGTGTGCACGCCCCGAGTCCGCGCGCTGATCCGGAGTCCGCGCGCATCCCCGCAGTCCGCGCGTGTCACGGCACGCGCGAACCGCGGATCAGCGCGCGAACCGCGAATCAGGGCGCGGGAGGACCGGCGTCCAGGACGCGGACGGTGTCGGTGAGGCGGTAGCCGTCCCCGTGCGCGAACGGGGCCAGGGCGTCCAGCAGGGCCGCGCGGACGGCGGCGGGGCCGGCGTGGCGTGCCGCGTGCCGCCCCGGCCCGGACGCGAGCACCCCGGCGACGAGATCGTCCGGGTCGGGGTGCACCACCGGGACCCGGACGACGGCGACCTCCCGCACCACGAGCCCGGCCAGCTCCGCCAGCCGGGTCAACCGCCGCGGATCGGTCAGCGGGGGCGCACCGACGCCGCTGCGGTCGGGCCCGGGGTTGTTCTGCGGAGGCGCGGGCGCGGCCCCGGTGAGCGGGGCGAGCGCCGCGCCGATGACGGCGGCGTCGCACTCGTCGGGGGTGCCCCAGACCGTGGCCCGCACCGCGCCGCTCGGCGCGCACACCCGGCCCGCCCCGCGCAGCGCGAGCACCGGGTTCGGGAGGTGCTCCAGTACCTGCACCAGCGTGACCAGGTCGAACGCGTCATCGGCGAAGGGCAGCTCGTGGGCGTCGGCGACCCGCAGGTCCGCCCCGGGCGCGGCCCGCTCCGCCGCGGCGAGCGCGCGGGGTTCGGTGTCGACGCCGGTGACGGCCAGCCCGGCGGCGGCCGCGTCGGCGAGCAGCCGCCCCGCCCCGCAGCCGACGTCCAGCAGCCGCGAGCCCGGGCCGGCACCCGCCAGGACACGGTCGAACAGCGGGGATGCGGCAGCGGTGCTCACGGCTCCGACGCTAGTCCGGCCCGGCGCCGCGGTCACCGCTTCGGTGGGAGTGTCTCCACGACGGCGACCGCCTCGGCGACCCAGCCGGCGAGCTCCGGGCCGTCGAGGTCGTCGACGTCGGGCTCGCCGGCCACCCACAGCCAGCCGGTCATCTCGCGGCCGCCCATCACCATCCGCTCGGTCCGCGGGCGCTCCAGCAGCTCCGCGGAGCGGTCCGCGGCCACCCGCACGAGCAGCCCGCCACGTCCGCTCGCGGCGACGGCCATGTGCCCGTCGACCAGGAAGGCGAGCCCGCCGAACATCGTCTTCTCGGTCACCGGCCGGTCCGCGAGCAGGCTGCGCAGACGGGCGGCGAGACCCTCGTCGTAGGCCACCCGGGCGAGTATGGCCCTCAGCGGCCCCAGACGTCCTCGGCGACCGAGACGATCAGCTCCAGCTTGCGCTTCTGGTCGTCGACGGTGAGCTCGTTGCCCTCGACGGTGGAGGAGAACCCGCACTGCGGCGACAGGCACAGCTGGTCCAGCGGCACGTACCGCGCCGCCTCGTCGATCCGGCGCTTGAGCCCGTCCGGGTCCTCCAGCGTCCCGGACTTGGTCGTGACCAGCCCGAGCACCACCTGCTTGCCCTTCGGGACGAACCGCAGCGGGGCGAACCCACCGGAGCGCTCGTCGTCGAACTCGCAGAAGAAGCCGTCGACGCCCAGCGTGCCGAACAGCGCCTCGGCGACGTGGTCGTAGCCGCCCTCCGCGGCCCACGACGACCGGTAGTTGCCCCGGCACATGTGCGTGGTGACGTACATGTCCGACGGCCGGTCGGCGATCGCGGCGTTGATCTGGCGGATGTAGCGCAGGTGCTGGGTCTCCGGGTCGTCACCCTTCTCGGCCAGCTGCGCGCGGTGCGCCGGGTCGTTCAGGTAGGCCAGCGCGGTGTCGTCGAGCTGCAGGTAGCGGCAGCCGCGGTCGTACATCGCGCGGAGCTGGTCGGCGTAGGCGGTCGACAGGTCGGACCAGAACTCCTCGACGTCGGGGTAGACCTCGCCGGAGATGACCGACCGGCCGCCGCGGGCGTAGACCATGCTCGGCGAGGGGATCGTGAGCTTCGGGGTCGCCGTGGTGACCTGCGCGGCCAGGTACTCGAACGCCGAGGCGAAGACGGGTTCGTCGAGGTGCACCCGGCTGTCGACGGCCATCCCGGCGGAGGTGAAGTTGTTCTGGCCCGCCGCGTTGCGCATCGCGACCTCGACCCGGCCGGAGGTCTTCGTGACGCCGCCGAGGGCGTAGATGAAGTCCATGTGCCAGGAGGTGCGGCGGAACTCGCCGTCGGTGGCCGAGCGCAGGCCGACCGACTCCTGCAGCGCGACGACGTCGGTGATCGCGGCGTCCTCGGCCGCGCGCAGGCCCGCGTCGTCGAGCTCGCCCGCGGCGTGCCGCTCCCGGGCGGCGAGCAGGGCGGGCGGCCGCAGCAGCGAACCGACGTGGTCGGCCCGGAACGGCGGGACGGTGCGGACGAGCGACTCCACTGTCTTCTCCGGCATCGGGCGAACGTATCGCCGTGTCCGCATGTCCGCCGACGTCACTTCCGGAGAATGGAAGGTCTATCGCGCGCGCCAGTGCGGGGACCGCTTCTCCCGGGCCGCGGCGGCACCTTCCGCCGCGTCCTCGGTGGTCGCGACGACCTTCCGCAGCGTCTCGCCGAAGCGGATCGCCTCCGTGGTGCCCATCTCCGGCCCGCGCACCGCCATCTCCTTGATCGCACGCTGGGCCAGCGGCGCCCCCGCGGTGAGCCGCCGGGCGAGGTCCCGGGCGGCGTCGCCCAGCTCCTCGTGCGGCACGACCCACCCGGCGAGGCCGATCTCGTGCGCCCGCCGCGCGTCGATCGTCTCGCCGGTGAGCAGCAGCTCCATCGCGTACTGCCGGTCGATCATCCGGGGCAGTCGCAGCGCACCGACGATCGTCGGGACGCCCAGCCGGGCCTCCGGGAAGGAGAAGGTGGCGCGGTCCGAGGCGATCACGAAGTCGCACCAGGTCAGCAGCGTGACGCCGTAGCCGACGGCGGGTCCGTTCACCGCGGCGACGATCGGCTTGAAGATCTCCCAGCCGCTCTCCAGCGAGTTCACCGTCGGCCGCTCGAAGAAGCTGCCCGGGAAGTCGCCCGCCGGGTTGCCGGTGGTCGAGCGCGTGTCCGCCCCGGCACAGAACGCAGGCCCCTCGCCGGTCACGATCGCGACCCACGCCTCCTCGTCGGTGCGGAAGCGGTCCCAGGCGGCGTTGATCGCGCGCCGCATGTCCCCGTCGATCGCGTTGCGCTTCTCCGGGCGGTCGTAGGTGATCGTCACGACGTGTCCGTCGCGTTCGTAGCGCACCCCGCCGGCCATCGGATCATCCTGGCGGGCTCAGCCGGACGCGGCGACCCCCGGCGCCGCGGCCAGGTGCCGGGCCAGCGGCACCGCGGCCTCGCGCACCGCACGTTCGAGCTCCCAGCGGCGCCCGGTGAAGTCCGCCCGGCTGACGACGACCGACAGCGCGGACCCGCCGCCCGGGTGCGGCACCGCGACCGCGAGCCCGGCCCGGCCGCGGGCGTGCTCCTCCACCTCCACCGCGACCCCCGCCGAGCGGACCCGCAGCAGGTCGCGGTCGAGCAGCCGCCGGTCGGTGAGGGTGTGCGGGGTCAGCGGCGCCAGCGGCCCGTGCCCGACGCCGAGGACGTCGGCCAGCCGTCCGGCGTCCAGCCCGGCGAGCAGTGCCTTGCCCGGCGCGGTCGCGTGCGCGGGCAGCGGCTCCCCGGTCACCGCGCCCGGCCCCGGGTGCGCCGCACAGGTCTCGGTGTGGGCGACGACGACGTCGTCGGACCGCAGCACGGCCAGCACCACCGCCGCGCGGGCCGTGGTGTGCAGCTCGGCGAGCACCTCCCGGGCCGGGGCGGGCGGCACGATCGGGTCGGTCATCCCCCGGTACAGCCCGACGACGCGGTAGCCCAGCCCGTACCCGCGCTCGGCGTGCAGCCGGACCAGGTAGCCCTCCTCGACGAGCGTCCCCAGCAACCGGTACGCCGTCGGCAACGGCAGCTCCAGGCGGCGGGCGAGGGCCTTGGCGCTGACCCCGTCACCCGCCTCGGCGACCGCCTCGAGGACCCGCAGCGCTCGGCGCAGCACCGCTCCCGCGCCGTCGCCGACCATCCGCCTAGTGTCGCTGCGGGACCGAGGGCACGCCAGGACCGGGAGGACGACATGGCAGGGGCGTTCCGGCCCGTCGACCGGGCGGGACTCGCGGCACACCTGGCGGAACGCGCCCGGGAGCGGTCGGGGCGGGTGCGCGTGCTCGTCGACGGCGCCCCGCCCGCGGCCCCGCTGGAGCTGGCCCGGGCGGTCGCGGAGCGGCTGCGCTCCGGCGGCCGACCGGCCCTGGCGGTGGACGCCGACGACTTCCTGCGACCGGCGTCGGTCCGCCTGGAGCTCGGCCGCACCGACCCGGACATGTTCCTCGACGGCTGGCTCGACGAGCCCGCGCTGCGCCGCGAGGTCCTCGCCCCGATGGGTCCCGGCGGCAGCGGCCTGGTGCTGCCCCGGCTGCGCGACACGGTGCGCGACCGTGCCTACCGCGACGAGCCGGTGCCGCTCGGGCCGGACGGGGTGGTGCTGCTCGCCGGCGGGCGGCTGCTGGGCCGGGGCCTGGCCGCCGAGCTGACCGTGCACCTGCGCGTCGGCGGGGCCGCGCTGCGCCGCATGCTGCCCCCCGACGACGCCTGGACGGCCGCCGCGTACGCCCGCTACGAGAGCGAGGGCGACCCCGGTTCGTTCGCCGATGTGCTCGTGATGGCCGACCATCCCGACCGCCCGGCGCTGCGGGACGCCTGATCGGCGCACGGCGTCCGGGCACGGAGCGTGGCCGGAGCCCGGGAAAACGACAAGCGAGACCGGATCGGGTTACACCCGGAACCGATCTCGCGATGGCGGTGGTGACCGCCGGAGGGGGAGAATCCCCGATGAGGGGAGATGGTGGGCGAGGAGGGAGTTGAACCCTCACGTCCTTTCGGACACACGGACCTGAACCGTGCGCGTCTGCCATTCCGCCACTCGCCCGAGCGACACGAGAAAGTTAGCACCCCGCTCGGCAGCCGTTCGCAGGGGGGTCCCCTGCCCGTCGATCACCAGCTGGAGGGGGTCGTGGCGGGTGGGGCACCGGGATGCGCCGCGGCTCCGGGCCGGGTAGATCGGAGGGGAGCACGTCGGTGGCACCGCGGGGCCGGTCGCCCGCTCGTGCCGGGCCCCGCCGTGCCCGGCGGATAACACAGATACGATCGGTCGCACATCACCGACACGCCGATGCGGATGGAGGAGATCTTTTGGGCCGCGTGGACCGCTTCGAGCGCCGACTTCAGGGGTTCGTGGGCGACGCCTTCGCGCGGGTCTTCGGGGGCAGTGTCGTCCCACAGGAAGTCGCACAGGCACTGCTGAGGGAAGCCGAGGACAACGTCGAGCAGCTCGCCGGAGGTCGCCAGCTGGCGCCCAACCGGTACACCGTTCTGCTCAGCCCCAGCGATCTCGACCGGATGGCGGGCGACGAGGACGGGGTCGTCCGATCCCTCTCGTCGCACGTGGCGAAGGAACTCACCGACCAGGGCTGGGACACCTACGGTGAGGTCGTAGTCTTTCTGGAGCGCTCCGAGGCGCTGCACACGGGACAATTCCGCACCCGCTCCGCTGTCGACCCCGACGCTTCCCGTCGGGCCGCCAACCGAGCACGCACCGCAGGAGAAGCACCCATGAGCCAGCAACCGGGCCACCCCGAGGAGAACGGGCAGTACGGATACGACCGGGGCGCACCCGGCGGGTACGGCCAGCAGACCTACGCGCCTCAGGGGTACGACCAGGAGCAGCAGGGCGGCTACGGCCAGCAGCAGGGCGGGTACGACCAGTACGGGCAGCAGCAGGGCGGCTACGGCCAGCCCGGCTACGACCAGTACGGCCAGCCCCAGCAGGGCTACGGCCAGCAGCCCGGGTACGACCAGCAACAGCCCGGCTACGACCAGTACGGCCAGCAGCAGGGCTACGGCCAGCAGGGCGGCTACGGCCAGCCCCAGCAGGGCGGCTACGACCAGTACGGCCAGCAGGGCTACGGCCAGCCGCAGCAGGGTGGCTACCCCCAGCAGGGCTACGAGCAGGGCTACGACGGCTACGGCCAGCCCCAGCAGGGTGGCTACGGCCAGCCCCAGGGCTACGCCCAGCCCGGCTACCCGCAGCAGGGTGGCTACGAGCAGGGCTACGACGGCGGCTACGGCCAGCAGCAGGGCTACGCCCAGCCCGGCTACCAGCAGGGCGGCTACGACCAGGGCTACGACCAGGGCTACGACGGCCAGGGTTACGGCGGCCAGGGCGGCTGGGGCGCTCCGGCGCAGCTGACCGCGATGCTGATCCTGGACGACGGGTCGAACCGCAACTACCAGCTGGCCGAGGGCACCCACGTCATCGGCCGCGGCCAGGACTCCCAGTTCCGGCTCCCGGACACCGGTGTGTCCCGCCGGCACCTGGAGGTCACCTGGGACGGCCAGGTCGCGACCCTGAACGACCTGGGCTCGACCAACGGCACCACGGTGAACAACTCCCCGGTGCAGTCCTGCCAGCTGACCGACGGCGACGTGATCCGCGTGGGTCACTCCAGCCTGGTGTTCCGCACCCAGGGCTGAGCCACACCCGCGGAGCGGAGTCCGCGCAGCGACAGCGGTGCGTCCCCGCCCGCCCGGTGATCCACCGGGCGGGCGGAGCGTGCGGGAACACGAGAAGGGCGAGTAGGACGACGTGCCGGAACTGGTACTGCAACTGACCCGGGGCGGCTTCCTCGCCCTCCTGTGGCTGTTCGTCCTGCTCGCACTCCAGGTGGTCCGCTCCGACCTCTACGCCGCGTCCGGTCTCCGGACGGCCGCACCCGGCCGCGCGGGCGGCGGACGGGCCGCCAGGGTCCGCGGCGGTGGCCGCGGCAAGGTGGCCCGCCAGCTCCTCGTCACCCAGGGTCCGCTGGCCGGCAGCCGCATCACGCTCGACTCCCGGCCGATCCTGATCGGCCGCGCCGACGACTCGACCCTCAAGCTCGACGACGACTACGCCTCCACCCGGCACGCACGCATCTCGCAGCAGGGTGACGACTGGTACGTCGAGGATCTCGGGTCGACGAACGGCACCTATCTGGAACGTAATAAGGTCACCGGGCCCACCCGGGTCCCGCTGGGGACACCGGTCCGCATCGGCAAGACGGTGATCGAGCTGCGATCGTGACGGACACGGACCGACCATGAGGTACCGACCGTGAGCCCGGCGCGACCGACCGCTCCCCCGGTGCCGCGGCCGTCCGACCGGTCCCGCGGCGCGGGATCCGCCCGACGTGCCCCGACCGAAGCCGGAGCCGCCCCGTGACACTGGTGCTGCGTTACTCGGCCCGCAGTGACCGCGGACTGGTCCGGCAGAACAACCAGGACGCCGTCTACGCGGGCCCCCGCCTGCTCGCCCTCGCCGACGGCATGGGCGGTCACGCCGCGGGCGAGGTCGCCTCGTCCCTGGTGATCTCCGCACTGGCCCCGCTCGACGACGACGTACCCGGCGACGACCTGCTCGCCGAACTCCGCGAGGCGACCCACGACGGCAACGAGGCGATCTCCCGCCACGTCGCCGAGGCCCCCGACCTCGAGGGCATGGGCACCACGCTGACCGCGATCCTGTTCGCGGGCTCGCGCCTGGGCATGGTCCACGTCGGCGACTCGCGCTGCTACCTGCTGCGGGACGGCGAGTTCGCCCAGATCACGAAGGACGACACGTTCGTCCAGTCGCTGATCGACGAGGGCCGGATCACCGAGGAGGAGGCGCACACGCACCCGCAGCGGTCGCTGCTGCTGCGCGCCATCACCGGGCAGGACGTCGACCCGTCGCTGTCGATCCGCGAGGCCCGCGCCGGGGACCGCTTCCTGCTGTGCTCCGACGGCCTGTCCGGCCCGGTCAGCGACGAGACGCTGCACGACACCCTGACCGACTACGCCGACCCGCGCGAGTGCGCCGACCGCATGATCGAGCTGGCGCTGCGCGGCGGCGGGCCGGACAACATCACCTGCATCGTCGCCGACGTCGTGGACGTCGACTACGCCGACGACGCCCCGATCATCGGGGGCTCCGCGGGCCGCAACCCGCGCGCCGGCGACGGCGACTACCGCCACGACGAGCGGACCCCGCACTCCTCGGCGCAGCGCGCCGCGGCCACCACGCTGCCCCGTACCGAGCCGGTGCGGCTGGAGCCCGCTGCCGCGGAGGAGCCGCGCCGCCGGCGCGGTCTGCGCCCGGTGCTCGCCCTGCTGGGCGTGCTCGTGGTGCTCGTGGCGGGCGTGTTCGTCGCCCGGGCGCTGGTGCTGCAGCAGTACTACGTGGCCGTCGACCGGAACCAGGTCGCGATCTACCAGGGTGTGCGCGGCAACGTGCTCGGTGTCCCGTTGCAACGGGTGGCCGAGTCCACCGACATCGGCCTCGACGACCTGCCGCAGGCGGTCCGCAGCCAGGTCACCGACGGCATCGTCTCCGACGAGGGCGAGACCGGTGCCCGGGAGACCGTCGACCGGCTGCGGGAGCGCATGCTCCCGCTCTGCTCCACGCTGAACCCGCCGCAGCCGCCCGCGGTCGTCCAGGTACCCGGCGCCCCGCCGGTGACGACGACCCCGCTGCCGACCGCGACCCCCGAGCCGGGCCGGAACTGCCGGCTCGACGGCTGATGGCCACGGGCAGCTCCGCCGCGGAGCCGACCACGCCCACCGGCCGCGGCATCGAACTGTTGATGCTGGGCCTGGCCGCCGTGCTCACGACCGGTGCGCTGGTGCTGGTGGAGGCGAACCAGGAGCAGTCGCTGACGACCGACCTGTTGTGGGTGGGTCTGGCGTACCTCGTGCTGTTCGCGGGTGCGCACGTGGCGGTGCGCTTCCTCGCGCCCTACGCCGACCCCCTGATCCTGCCGTCGGTCGCGCTGCTCAACGGCATCGGCCTGGTGATGATCCACCGGCTCGACCTGGCCAAGGCCGCCCGCGCGGAGGCCACCGGGAGCCCGGTGCCGAGCGGGCTGATCGGCGCCCAGGTCACCTGGACCGTCGCCGGCCTGGCGTTGTTCGCGCTGGTGCTGTTCTTCCTCCGGGACCACCGCACACTGGCCCGCTACGGCTACACCGCCGGTTTCGTCGGCCTGGTCTTCCTGGCGATCCCGGCGTTCCTGCCGTCGTCGATCTCCGAGGTCAACGGGGCCAAGCTCTGGATCCGCATCCCCGGCGGCCCCGGCATCCAGCCCGGCGAGTTCTCCAAGATCCTGCTGATCATCTTCTTCGCGGCCTACCTGGTCCAGAAGCGCAACCTGCTCTCCACCGCGGGCCGCCGCTTCCTGGGCATGGAGCTGCCCCGTGCCCGTGACCTGGCGCCGCTGCTCGTCGCCTGGGGGCTGTCGGTCGGCGTGCTCGTGCTCCAGCGCGACCTCGGCAGCTCGCTGTTGATCTTCGGCCTGGTCCTGGTCCTGCTCTACACGGCGACCGAACGCGTGTCGTGGATGGTGATCGGGCTGCTGGCGTTCTCCGGCGGCGCCGTCGTCGCCTACAACCTGTTCGACCACGTCCAGACCCGCGTGCGGATCTGGCTGGACCCGTTCGCCGACTTCAGCGGCGGTGGCTACCAGCTCGCGCAGGCGCTGTTCGGGCTCGGCACCGGCGGTGTCGGCGGGACCGGGCTGGGCGCCGGACGGCCGGACATCGTGCCCTTCGCCGAGTCCGACTTCATCTTCTCCTCGCTCGGCGAGGAGCTCGGGCTGATCGGGCTGGCCGCGATCCTGCTGGTCTACCTGGTGCTCATCACCCGTGGGCTGCGGTCGGCGCTGGCCGTGCGCGACTCCTACGGCAAGCTGCTCGCGACCGGGCTGTCGTTCTCGGTGGCGCTGCAGATCTTCGTCGTCATCGGCGGGGTGACGAAGCTGATCCCGCTGACCGGTCTGACGCTGCCGTTCCTGTCCTACGGCGGCTCGTCGCTGCTGGCGAACTACGTGCTGGTGGCGATCCTGCTGCGGATCTCGCACGTGGCCAGGGCACCGCTCCCCGTCCGGCCCGCCAAGCCGCGGGCGCCGATCGCCGAGGCCAGCACCGAGCTCGTCCAGCGTCCCGGGACGGGCCGCTCCGACACCCGTGACGACAACCACGCCGACACCGCCGCCCAGAGGAGCGAGACGTGAACCGCCCGGTCCGCCGCGTGGCACTCGCCGTGATGGTGATGATCGTGGTCCTGCTCGGCAACATCACCTACGTGCAGGTGGTCATGGCCGGCCAGTACCGGGACGACTCCCGCAACCAGCGCTCGCAGATCGACGAGTACTCGCGTCAGCGCGGCCAGATCGTCGCCGGCGGGCAGGTCCTCGCGCAGAGCGTCGAGAGCGACGGTCGGCTGCGGTTCGCCCGCCAGTACCCGCAGGGCGAGATGTTCGCGCCGGTCACCGGCTTCCTGTCGACCGTGTACGGCAAGACCGCACTCGAGCGGTCCACCGACGAGGTGCTCAACGGCACCGACGACCGGCTGTTCGTGCGCAGGCTGTCGGACCTCATCACCGGCCGGGACCCGGCGGGCGGCAACGTGGTGACCACCATCGACCCCGAGGTGCAGCGCGCCGCCTACGACGGGCTGGCCTCCCGCGGGTACACCGGCGCCGTCGTCGCGCTGGTGCCGCAGACCGGGGAGATCCTGGCGATGGCCTCGACGCCGTCGTTCGACCCGAACCCGCTGGCCTCGCCGGACCCGGCGCAGCAGCAGGAGGCGTGGAAGCGCTACGGCGCCGCCGACCCGGACCCGATGACCAACCGGGCGATCAACGAGATCGAGCCGCCCGGCTCGACGTTCAAGCTCGTCACCACCGCGGCCGCCCTGCAGAACGGCTACACCCCGGACAGCCAGCTCACGGCCGCCCGCAACATCCAGCTGGCCGACTCCACGACCACCCTGGAGAACTACAACGGCTCGGCCTGCGGCGGCGGGGCGACGGCGTCGCTGCGCGAGGCGCTGGCACGCTCCTGCAACACCGCATTCGCCCAGCTCGGCGGCGAGCTCGGGCCGGACAAGCTCCGGGCCCAGGCCGAGGCGTTCGGCATCGGCCGCACCGACCTGCAGATCCCGATGCCGGTCACGGCGTCGCAGGTCGGCCCGATGTCCGACACCCCCTCGACCCAGCAGTCCGCGATCGGCCAGCGCGACGTCCGGCTGACCCCGATGCAGCTGGCGATGATCGGCGCCTCGATCGCCAACGGCGGCCAGACGATGGCCCCGCACCTGGTCAAGGAGATCCAGAGCCAGACCCTGGACGTCGTCGACACCACCGACCCGGACCGGATGTCGCGGTCGATGCCGGCCGACGTGGCCCGCACGATGACCGACCTGATGGTCGGCTCGGAGGAGCGGACCTCGGGCGGCGGAAAGATCACCGGCGTCCAGATCGCGTCGAAGACCGGTACCGCCGAGCACGGCACCGACCCGAAGAACACCCCGCCGCACGCCTGGTACGTGGCGTTCGCACCGGCCGACGACCCCAAGGTCGCGGTGGCGGTGCTCGTCGAGAACGGCGGCGACCGGGCGCTGGAGGCGACCGGTGGCTCGGTCGCGGCCCCGATCGGGCGGGCCGTGATCGCCGAGGCGCTGCGGGACGCCCAGTGAGCCCGCGGGACCCGGCCCGGCGCAGGTCCCCGGCGGCCCCGTGAGCGCCCTGTCGGCCGGGCAGCTGATCTCCGAGCGCTACCAGCTGGACCGGCGGATCGCGGTCGGCGGGATGGGCGAGGTATGGGAGGCCTCGGACACCCGGCTCGGGCGCAGCGTCGCGGTGAAGGTCCTCAAGGCGGAGCTCTCCGACGACCCGGAGTTCCTGCACCGGTTCCGCATCGAGGCCCGCACCGTCGCCTCGCTCGACCACGCCGGGATCGCCGCCGTGCACGACTACGGCGAGGACGACAGCTCCACCGGCGGCGGGCGCACCGCTTACCTGGTGATGGAGCTCGTCCGGGGTGAGCCGCTGTCGTCGCGGATCGGGCGCGGGCCCATCCCCGCCGACGAGGCGCTCGACATCCTCGAGCAGGCGGGCCGGGCGCTGTTCGCCGCGCACGAGCGCGGGTTCGTCCACCGCGACGTCAAGCCCGGCAACATCCTGCTGCGTACCGACGGCGTCGTGAAGCTGACCGACTTCGGCATCGCCAAGGCCGCCGACGCCGTCCCGGTGACCCGGTCCGGGATGGTCATGGGCACCGCCCACTACATCGCTCCGGAGCAGGCCTCCGGCGAGGAGGCCGGGCCGTCGGGCGACGTCTACTCGCTCGGTATCGTCGGCTACGAGTGCCTGGCCGGGGTGCGGCCGTTCCGCGCCGAGAGCGCGGTCGCGGTCGCGATGATGCAGGTCCGCGACGACCCGCCGCCGCTGCCGGACGAGATCCCCGAGCGGGTGCGCGAGCTGGTCTCCTCGGTGCTGGTCAAGGACCCCGAGCAGCGCTACGCCGACGGCGCCGAGTTCGCCGACGCCGTCGCCGCGGTCCGGCGCGGGCACCGGCCGCCGCCGCCCGGTATCCCCGCCCCCGCCGGGTACGCACCCGACTTCCGCGGCGACGACGGCACCGGCTCGCGGCACGCCCTGCACGAGTCCGGGCCGGGGACCGGTGACGACGGCCCGTCGGCGGGCGGCACCGACACCGCCGACCGCGGCCCGCGCACCGGTGACCCCGGCCCCGACGGCGCCCGCCGCACCGGGCCGGACCAGGGTGTCTCCCGCCCGGTCACCGGTCCGTACCCCGGTGGCGCGCCGGGCCGGCCGCAGGGACCGCGCACCCCGGGCGGCACGCCGTCCTGGTCCGGGCCGGTCCCCGTGCCCCCGGGCTCGCCGCCCTACGGTGCCCCGCTGCGGCCGCCGCACACCGGGCCGCACAGCGGCGGTCTCCCGGGTGGCCGTCGTCCGGGCGGGCCGCCCACCGGACCCGGGGTCCCGGGGCAGCAGCGATCGGCGCCGACCCGTCCGCCGGTGCGCCGCAACGCCTCCGCCGACCGGATGCCCGAGCAGCATCCGTCCGGCCCGCTCGATCTCGGCCCGCAGCGCTCCGGACGGTCGAAGGCGTGGCTGGCCGTGCTGTTCGTGATCCTGACGCTCGCCGCCGTGCTCCTGGCAGTGATGATCTTGAGGGGCGCCTCGCCCGACGACATGCGGCCCGGATCGCTGGGGGTCGCGCCCGGTACCGTGGCGACCGCGGCCGGCCCCTCGGCCGGGTCCACGGGACCGGCGGTCCCGGCGGAGCCGTTCGCCGTCCCCCGTGCCCAAGATCGACCGGAGGTGCCCGGTGATGTCCCGGTGATCCCACCGAACGGTCGCTCCAGCGCACATGTCGCCCGTACGGGACCGGCAGTGAGCGCCGACCGGCATGATGAGCACGCCTCCGACGGACTCGATGAGTACGGGAATCTGAACCGATGACGACACCACGACTGCTCTCCGAGCGCTACGAGCTGGGCGACCCGCTCGGCTACGGCGGCATGTCCGAGGTCCACCGCGGCCTCGACACCCGGCTCGGCCGGGACGTGGCGGTCAAGGTGCTGCGCGCCGACCTGGCCCGCGACCCCCAGTTCCAGCTGCGCTTCCGCCGCGAGGCGCAGAACTCGGCGTCGCTGAACCACCCGGCGATCGTCGCGGTGTACGACACCGGCGAGGTCGAGTCCGAGTTCGGGCCGCTGCCCTACATCGTCATGGAGTTCGTCGACGGGCAGACGCTGCGCGAGATCGTCAAGACCACCGGCCCGATGACCCAGCAGCGGGTCGTCGAGGTGATGGCCGACGTCTGCGCCGCGCTCGACTTCTCGCACCGGCACAACATCATCCACCGCGACGTGAAGCCCGCGAACGTGATGATCAACGGCGTCGGCGCGGTCAAGGTCATGGACTTCGGCATCGCCCGTGCGCTGGGCGAGGGCCAGAACGTCACCCAGACCGCCGCCGTCATCGGCACGGCGCAGTACCTGTCCCCCGAGCAGGCGCGCGGTGAGGCCGTGGACGCCCGCTCGGACGTCTACGCCGCGGGCTGTGTGCTGTTCGAGCTCCTGACCGGCGAGCCGCCCTTCACCGGGGACACCCCGGTCGCGGTCGCCTACCAGCACGTGCGGGAGGACCCCCGGTCCCCGTCCGAGCTCAACCCGTCGGTGCCCCCGGCGCTCGACGCGGTGGTGCTCAAGGCGCTCAGCAAGAACCCGGCCAACCGCTACCAGTCGGCCGCCGAGATGCGGGCGGACCTGGTCCGCGTGCGCAACGGCGAGCCGGTGCACGCGCCGCTGATCATGAGCGAGCACGAGCGCACGCACATGATGGCCCACGACGGCGCGACCCAGGCCATGGCGACGCGCCGGCTCGACGCGGGCGGCCCGCCCACCGGCCGGCACACGATGCCGCCGCACCACCCCGACTACGCCGACGACGAGGGCCGCGGCGGGCGGCGCAAGGCCCTCCTGTGGGTCGCCGCGCTCGCCGTCATCGGCCTGCTCGGCTTCGTCGGCTTCCAGCTGTTCTCCTCATCGGGACCGGACCAGGTGTCGGTGCCCGACGTGCTCGGCCAGTCCCCGGACCAGGCGCGGCAGACCATCACCCAGGCCGGGCTGCTGTTCTCCCAGCAGGACCAGCCGTCGGACGTCGCCCAGGTCGGCAAGGTGGTCCGGACCGACCCCGGCGGCGGCAACCAGGTCGCCGAGAACAGCCGGGTGACGGTCTACGTCGGCAGCGGGCCCGCGCAGGTCACGGTGCCGAGCGTGGAGGGCCTGTCCCCGGACGAGGCCGAGGCCAAGCTCCGGGAGGCAGGCCTGCAGGTCGGCGGCCGCACCGAACGCGACACCAGTGACTCCGGCCAGGTCGGCAAGGTCATCACCTCCGACCCGGGGCCGGGCCAGCAGGTCTCGGGCAACACCGCGGTGTCGCTGGTGGTGGGCCGCAAGCAGCAGACCGTCGCCGTGCCGGACGTGGCGGGCCAGTCGGCCGACGCCGCCCGGGCGACGCTGCAGAACGCCGGCTTCCAGTCGATCTCCACGACCGAGGTCGACAGCAGCGGTTCGGCGGGCCAGGCGGTCGGCACGAACCCGTCGGCCGGGACCCGGGTCGCACCCGACCAGACCATCACGATCCAGATCAGCCGTGGGAACCAGAACCAGGTGCCCAACGTCGTCGGCCAGCGCGTCGACAGCGCGATCAGCACACTGCAGGAGGCGGGGCTGAGCCCGTCGATCCGCCAGGTCGACGTCTCGGACTCCTCGCAGAACGGCGTCGTGCTGCAGCAGAGCCCGTCCGGCGGGTCCGAGGCCTCGAGCGGCCAGACCGTCACCCTCACCGTCGGCAGCTACTCCGGTGGCAGCAGCAGCGACGGTGAGAACGGCAGCAACGGCTTCCCGTTCAACTGACGATTCTCCCGGGAGGGACCGTGCGCGTACTCGTCGTCGACAACTACGACAGCTTCGTCTACAACCTGGTCCAGTACCTGGCCCAGCTCGGTGCCGACCCGGTGGTCCGGCGCAACGACGAGGTCGAGCTCGACGAGCTCGACGAGGTCGGCGCCGTCCTGGTCAGCCCCGGTCCGGGGACCCCGGAGCGGGCCGGTCGCAGCGTCGAGGTCATCCGTCGCGCCGCGGAGCGCGCCACGCCCCTGCTGGGCGTGTGCCTCGGCCACCAGGCGCTGGCCACCGCCTGGGGCGGGGTCGTGGAGCGCGCGCCCGAGCTGCTGCACGGCAAGACCTCGGAGGTCTTCCACGACGACACCGGTGTGCTGACCGGTCTGCCGTCGCCGTTCACGGCCACCCGCTACCACTCGCTGACGATCGCGCCCGACGGTCTGCCGTCGGAGCTGGAGGCGACCGGCCACACCGAGACCGGCCTGATCATGGCCGTGCGGCACCGGGAGCTCCCGATCTCCGGCGTGCAGTTCCACCCGGAGTCCGTGCTGACCGAGGGCGGGCACCGGATGCTGGCGAACTGGCTGCGCCAGGCCGGCTACGACGTGCCGGAGGACCTGGTCGTACGGCTGTCCGACGAGATGGCCGGACTGGTCGCCGGGGTCTGATCCCCGCCCCGCACCACCCGACGTCCCCGTGACGTGTGACGCCTGTGTCGCCGGTGTGACCCGGACGGCGAGGCGGTCGCGCTACCGTGGTGGCGGATCTGTCCGGGTCGCCACGTCCCCCGACCACGGCGCCCCGTCGCAGGTCCCGCCCCCGGCCGGCGCACCGGCCGGACCCGTGTCCGACTCCGACAGGCGATGAGGTCAGATGCCGAAGTCGAAGGTCCGCAAGAAGGCGGCCTACACCCCGCCCCCGGTCAGCCGCACCCCGCAGAAGGTCGCGGGACCGACACACCCGGCCTACATCGCCGTCATGGTCGCGATGTGGATCCTCGGCCTGGCCTGGCTGGTGATCAACTATCTGGCCGGTCCGTCCATCCCGTTCATGCTGGCGCTGGGCAACTGGAACTTCATCATCGGGTTCTCACTCATCGTGATCGGCCTGCTGATGACGATGCGGTGGCGTTGACCAGCAGAAATACACGGATGTGAGTTGTCCACCGTGTGGATGGAGCCTGTGGACAACTTCACATGACCACACAGGGTGATCGACTTCGGTGGTCGACGCCGGTGGGCACGGTCGTCGTACTCTGGGTGCTGGCGGTCGCCGCGACCGGCTGGTCGGTCACGGTGCTCGTCTCCGGCGCGGACGCGGCGGGCGCGTTGGTCGCGGGCGTCGCTGCGCTCGGTCTCACCCTGGCCGCGGCGTCGGGGACCCGTGCCCGGCCCCGGCTGGAGGCCGGCCCCGAGGGGCTGACGGTCCGCAGGCTGACCTGGACCCGGCACGTGCCCTGGGGGCGGGTGGACGACCTGCGGCTGCTGCGGACCCGCAGGCTGGGCCGCGAGTCGGTGCTGCTGGAACTGGAGCTGCGCGACGTCGACGACCACGAGCGGCTGGTGATCCTCGGCCGGGCCGAGCTGGGCGCGGACCCGGTCGACGTGTTCGACGACCTCGCCGCCCTGCGCCCGGGCCACCGCCCCGGCGACGCGGGCCCGCCCGAGCACTGATTCGCGTCCAGCGCTCCGGGATCGGCGGACATCGTCGGGATGCACCTCAGGGTCGTCCCGGCTCGCCCTCCGCAACCCTGAGCTGCATCGCGCCCGACGACGAGCTCGGCAGGCGCCGGTAGGGGCGGCGGGGCAGCGCGAGGAACGACCCCGGGCGGACCGCACCGCCGCAGAGGTATCGGCCGGATGAGCTCGCCGGCGCGAAGGTACCCACCGAGTGGGCCCACCGCCCGGAACCCTCCGCGCACGGGCCGGCTCAGACGCCGACGGCCGCCAGCAGCCCCGCCGCCCGTACCCCGATCAGCACGAGCGCCAGCACGGCCAGCCCGGAGACCGCCAGCAGCTGGGTCCGCCTGCGCTGCGGGGATCCCGTCCCGAGGTGGACCAGCGCCGCGGTGACCGCGGCGCCGAAGACGAGCCCGCCGAGGTGCCCCTGCCAGGAGATCCCCTGGATGCTGAGGCTGATCACGGCGTTGATCGCGATGACGGCGACGACCTGCCCGGTCGGCAGCTTCAGCCGCCGCAGCAGGACGAACAGTGCCCCCATCAGCCCGAACACCGCACCGGAGGCGCCCGCGGTCGCCCCGACCGGGGAGCTGAAGAGCATGACCGCGGCCGCACCGCCGAGCATGGAGACGCCGTAGACGGCGACGAACCGGGCCCGGCCCAGGACCGCCTCGACCTCGCGGCCGATGATCCACAGGGCGTACATGTTGAACGCCAGGTGCAGCGGGCCGATGTGCAGGAAGCCCGAGGTGATGATGCGCCAGTACTCGCCGTCGGCGACCAGGAGCGGGACGAGCCCCCCGGCGTCGAACAGCGGCGAGCGGAAGTTGGACATCACGCTGCCCGCCGTGACCGCGGTGAGCACGTAGACCACCACGTTGGCGACGATCAGACCGGGGACGATCACCGGCTTCCCGGTGCGGCTCGCACCGGCGACGTTGCGCCAGCGCGGGGTCGTCCGCGCGCCCTCGGCGAGGCAGTCCACGCAGTGCTGGCCGACCGGGGCCGGCCGCAGGCAGTCGGGACAGGCGGGCCGGTCGCAGCGCGAGCAGGCCAGACCGGTGGGCCGGTCGGGGTGCCGGACGCAGACCGCGCCGGCCCCGGCCCCCGGGACCCCACCGGGCGGTGGGCCACCGTGCGGGATGCCGTGCGTGGCGCCGCCGTCCGGGGCCCCGCCGTACGGCGCGCCGGGACCGGCCCGGGGCGGACCGCCCGGCGCGCCCGGCGGCGGCCACTGGGGCTGCGGGTAGCCGGGCGGCGCCGGGTAGTACGGCGTGCCCGCGGGGCCGGGGGAACCCGGCCCGCCCTCGGGCTCGCCGGGTGTCCCGGATCCGCTGTCGTCGGGTCGTCCGTTCACCACGGCCCGTCCACTCGGTGGTCGGAGACCTGCGGGGTCAGGACCGCTCGATCTCGATCTTCTCGATGACCACGTCGGTCAGCGGCCGGTCGGCCTGGCCGGTGGTGGTCTGGGCGATGGCGTCCACGACGGCCCGCGACTCGGCGTCGGCGACCTCACCGAAGATGGTGTGGCGCCGGTTCAGGTGCGGGGTGTTGCCCACCGTGATGAAGAACTGCGAACCGTTGGTGCCCGGCCCGGCGTTGGCCATGGCCAGCAGGTAGGGCTTGTCGAACTTGAGGTCCGGGTGGAACTCGTCGCCGAACTGGTAGCCCGGGCCACCGCGACCGGTACCGGTCGGGTCGCCGCCCTGGATCATGAAGCCGCTGATCACCCGGTGGAAGATCGAACCGTCGTAGAACGGCCCGGAGTCGCCGCCGCTCGCGTTCGGGCCCGTGTAGTCCTTGCTGCCCTCCGCGAGGCCGACGAAGTTCGCGACCGTCTTCGGCGCGTGGTCGCCGAACAGCACGACGCGGACGACGCCCTCGGAGGTGTGCAGGACGGCCGTCGTGTTGGCGTTTCCTGGTTCCGTCACGGCTACCATCGTGCCAGTAAGCAGCCGCATCCGTGGGAAGCAGGTCCGGAACATGAGTGCCGAGAGGACGCGGGCCCGTGCCCGCAAGGATGCCGCCGAGGCCGTGCACACCTTCGCCGACGCCGGCCGGATCGCCGGTGGCGCGGTCGCCGACGCCGTGGCGGGAGGGGTCTCGTCCCGCCTGTCCGGCCTGTCCGACGTGGTGTCCGGCTCGGTGCACGACGCCCGCCACGCGCTGGCCGAGGTGGTCGAGCCGACCCCGGCGCGGGTGCGCCGGGCGCCGTGGATCGTGGCCGTCCTGCTGCTGACCGCGGCCGCGGTGTGGGGCTGGGCGACGGTCCTGCAGCGCGAGCGCGAGGTGGACCCGGGGACCCCGGTGCCGACGACCCCGCCGACCGACGACCAGATCCACGGCAAGCCGATCGGCCAGGGCCGGTCGCAGACGAGCGGTCGCTGACCCACGGCCCGTCCCGGAGCGAGCGGGTCAGGCCGGGCGCAGGGTCCGCAGGAAGCCGGTCACGGCGGCCTCGTAGCCGTCGGGATCGGCGTTCCAGCTGCCGGTGTGCTCGGTGCCGGAGAACTCCCGGTAGGTGACCGGCCAGCCGTGCCCGGGGGCGGCCGCGGCCAGGTCCCGGCTCAGCGTGACCGGCACGGCGGTGTCGGCGTCGCTGTGCAGGACGAGCGTCGGGGGGCGGACCGCGGGCGGGCGCCGGACCAGGTCGAAGCGGTCGAGGTCGATCCCGATCCGGCGCGCGGTGAACCGGGCCGCGACCCCGGCGAGGGTCGGCGGGAGACCGCGGTTGCGGGCCTGCCTGCGCAGCGTGCGACGCCAGTCGAGCAGCGGCGCGTCCCAGACCACGGCGTCGACGAGGTCGGCGTGCGGGGACCGGTCGAGGAACGCCCCGCCCACCGCGGCCCCCATCGACCAGCCGACCAGCACCAGCCGGCGCGCGCCGTGGACCAGGGCGTAGGCCGCGGCGGCGTCGATGTCGCGCCACTCGGTGTCGCCGAGGTGCGACCGCCCGTCCGGTGACTCCGGGGCGGTCCCGTCCCCGCGGTAGCTGACGACGAGCTGGGCCAGCCCGGCCGCGTGCAGCGCGGGCAGGATCCGCAGTGCCTCGCGCCGGGTCCCGCCCCGGCCGTGCACGCACAGCGCCCAGGTGTCCGGGTCACCGCCGTCCGGGGCGGGGATGCGCCAGGCCGGGGCGAGGCCGAGGTCGGTGGGCACCCGGACGTCGTCGAAGGGCAGCCCGCGCGCGGACGGGTCCGGGTCGAAGGGGCCGGCGTCGAGCACCGCGGGGCCGGTCGCGGGGACCGGGCCGGCGTGCAGCTCCCGGACGACGGTGCGGCGCCCGCGGTCCAGGACCGGACCGACGACGGCGAGCCCGGCCGGGCCGCGCAGCCCCCAGACGCCCGGCTGTGCGGACAGCCGGGTCCGCGCCAGCTCGACGGTGCCGTCCCCGGCGGCGACGACCCGCTCGGGCAGCCCCGGGTGCGGCGACGGGTGCAGCAGGATCGTCGAGTAGTGCCAGCCGATCGCGGCCGCGGCGGCGCCGCCCGCCCCGCCCAGGGCCCCGGCCAGCGCTCCCGCGACGGGCGCCGAACGACGGACGGAGTGGCGGACGGAGGAGCTCGGCGCGCGCACACACTCATCCTGCTCTCCCGCGTACGTGTGCCGCGAGTGGACCACCTGAAGCCTGCTGGAGTGACGAGACGGGGCCGTACGTGCGAGACCCCTCTCAGGTTGCCACTCGTACGAGTGAAGATCGCCGTCGATCGACTGCGGAACGCAACCGGCCGATGTGGATCTCGTTGTCCCCCGGCGAGGGTCGTCCGTCGGCCCTCCGCTCCCCCGCTCCCCTTTTGGAAGGACGTGCGCATGACCTCGCTCGCCCGTACCGCCCTGCGGCTGTCCCTCGCCGGCGCCGGCATCGCCGCGCTCGGCGCCGGCGTCGTCGGCCAGGCCTCGGCCGCCGAACTGCCCGAGGCACCCGACGCCCCGGACACCTCCGCCCTGCCGTCCTACGAGGACGGCACCGTGTCGAACGACGCGAACAGCGTCTCCTTCGGCGAGCTGCAGACCCCGCACGGCGAGGCCTCCGGTCTGCCGGAGCTGCCGTCGGCCGACGCGCTCCCCGGCCTGCCGGGCGCCGACGCGCTGCCCTCGGCCGACTCGCTGCCCTCGGCCGACTCGCTGCCGAGCACCGACGCGCTCCCGTCGGCGGACTCGCTGCCGAGCACCGACGAGCTCCCGTCGGCCGACTCGCTGCCGAGCACCGACGCACTGCCCTCGGCGGACTCGCTGCCGGGCGCGGAGGACCTCTCCACCGCCTCGCTGCAGTCCGCGGACGCGCCCGAGGTCCCCTCCGCTCCGGACGTGCCCGAGCTCCCCTCCGCCGACGACGCCCCCGAGCTCCCCTCCGTGGACGACGCCGACCTCCCGTCGGCCGACGACGCCGGCGCGCTGCCCGTGTTCGAGGTCCCGGGCGTGATGTACCTCGAGGCCCCGACCGTCTCCTGACGGCGGACCGACGAGCGCCGGACCCCCGACCGGCGCTCGCGACGTCGCCCGTCCGGTGTCCCCCACGACCGGGGCACCGGACGGGCGACCGCGGACGGGGTCAGGGCCGGCCGTGCCGCGGACGCGGCGGCGGCGCGGGCACCACCGGCGCGCGGACGAGGAGCTCGTAGCGGTCGAAGGACCCCTCGTCGTCGACGACGTGGCGCAGGAACCGGAACCCGGCCCGTCGCGCGACCCCGACCGATGCGGTGTTCTGCGGGTCGACGTCGATCGAGATCCACCGCACGTCACCCCGTTCGCCCAGGTAGCGGGCCGCGAGCCGGACCGCGCGCGTCGCGAGGCCGCGACGGCGGTACGCCGCGTAGACGCCGTAGGACAGACCGGCCCGGTCCCCCGCCGGATCCAGGTCGACGTCGATGGTCCCGGCGAGGACGGCGCCGCCGTCGACCCGGATGCCGAAGCTCAGCTTCGGCCCGTCGTCGGCCCAGCGCTCGATCGCCCGGCGGACGTGGGCGCGGGCGGTCGCCGGGGTCGCGGGTGCGCCACCGAGCCAGCGGACGATCTCGGCGTCCTCACCCGCGAGGTGGGCCGTCACGTCGTCCCAGCCGAGCGGACTGAGGACGACGACGCCGTCCGCCAGCATGTTCGAGGGACGCGACACGGCACCATCCTGCCCCAGACGTCGCCGTGCGTGATCGGGACCTCCCCCTCCGGGGTTCCCCGTCAGGACGACGGCGCCTCGCGCACCCGGTAGCGCATGAGGAGCGTGTCGTCCCCCGTGACGACGCTGACGAGCTCGAGACGCGCGGGGTCCATGCCCGCGCCGCGGGCGATCCGGCCTGCCTCGCCGGAGACCAGGAACGGCGCGAGGGTCAGCCGCAGCTCGTCGACCAGGCCCGCCTCGGCCAGGCTGCCGAACAGCGCGGGTCCGCCCATGCAGTTGATCCGGCGCAGCCCGCGCTCCCCCAGCGCGGCGACGGCGACGGCGAGGTCGACCGACTCGTCGCCGGTGAGCACGACCTCGGCGCCGGCGTCGGCCCACCGGCCGCGCAGGTCCGCCGGGACCGACTCGCAGGTGAGCACGATCGTGGGGACCACGGTGTCGGTCAGCACCGGCGCAGACGGGTCGAGCGAGCGCCCCGACGAGGTGACGACCGCCGTCGACGGCAGCTCCGACAGCCCGAAGCGGCGGCGCCGGTCGTCCATCCGGTCGTTGTGCTTCACGCCGGTGAACCCCTCGGCGGTGGCCGTCCCGGCCGCGACGAGCACGACGTCGGCCAGGTCGGTGCCCAGGTCCAGCACCGCGCGGTCGGGCGGGGTGGACAGCCCGGCCGAGCTGCCCTCGACCTCGACGGCGCCGTCGGCGCTGGACACGAAGTTGACCGACAGCCGGAGGCGGTCGTCCGGGTAGGCGTAGAGCCGTTCGAGCTGCTCGGTCGACAGCGGGCCGGCGTCGGCCACCGGGAAGATCTGGTGGATCATGCTCACGCCAGCAGTCTCACCGCCCGCGACGGGTTCCGCTCGCCACGGACGGTGGCGACCATCTCGCAGGTCTCCCGGGTGGCCCGGGCCTGGTGGGCGCGCACCATGGCGACGCCGCGGTCCGCGGCCAGCGCCGTCGCGGCGAGGGTGCCGGTCAGCCGCTCCTCGAGCGGCACGGCCAGGGACTCCCCGACGACGGTCTTGTTCGACATCGCCAGCAGCACGGGCCATCCGGTCGCGACCATCTCGTCGATGCCGCGCAGGACCTGGAGGCTGTGCAACGTGTTCTTGGAGAAGTCGATCGCCGGGTCGATGAGGATCCCCCCGGCGGGCACGCCCGCGGCGACGGCCTTCTCGGCGAGCGCGACGGTCTGGTCGATGACGCTGCGGAGCACGTCGGCGTAGCGGGGCCGGTGCGGCTCGGTGCGCGGGGTGACGTGGTCGGTGTGGGCGCTGACGTAGCCGGCGCCGTACCGGGCGGCGACGTCGAGGATCGCCCCGTCGGCGGCGGCCCAGTTGTCGTTGACCAGGTCGGCCCCGGCGGCGCAGACGGCGTCGGCGGGCCCGGCGCGGAAGGTGTCGACCGAGATCGCGACGTCGGGGAACGTGTGGCGCGCCCACTCCACGGTCGGCACGACCCGGTCGATCTCCTCCTGCTCGGTGACCTCGGTGCCCGGACTGGCCGGGACACCGCCGATGTCGATGACGTCGGCACCCTCCCGGACCACCGCGGTGATCCGGTCCCGGGCCGCCTGCTCGGCGAAGGTGACGCCGTGGTCGTAGAACGAGTCGGGGGTCCGGTTCACGATCGCCATGACCATCGCCCGGTCCCGGTTCCAGGTACGTCCACGGAACGTCACGCTCGGCACGTGGTCTCCTCACAGCACGGACGGGCCCGCTGCAGGACCCGGTTGGATCTCCATCCTCCCCGGGGCCCGGCGTACGCGCCCACCCCGCCGGTCGTCAGCCGCGCGCGTACTCCCGCAGCGGCGGCTCGGCCGCCACCCGCGGCTCGGTCGCGATGCTGGTCGCGACCTGCCCCAGCAGCCGCGCCTCGTTCGCCGGGAGCTGCGTCCGGTCGACGGCGGGCATGACGTCGGCCAGGCAGACGGCGCGGTCGATCCGGCCCGCGTCGGCGGGGCCGTCGTGGTCCAGCGCGTCGGCGACGACGGCGTACCCGACCGGGTCCGTGCTGCCCATGGTCAGGTGCTCGGCGACGTGCACCGGGCAGATCGACTGGACGGGGACGTTCGCGACCCGGCCCGCGCCGTCGCGACGCAGCTCCGAGCTCGCCGCGGGCGGCAGGTTCGGGACCACGACCTCGTCGGTCACCGTGTAGACGACGGTGTAGTCGATCCCGGCGAACGTCTCCGGCCCGTCGTCGAGTGCGGCGAGGAACCGGGAGCCGGTCCGCTGCTGCCAGAACGCGGGGACGCAACCGGGGCCGCAGACCGGGTAGGCGTCGAGCGTGCCGTGGTTCGACGGGTCGATCCCGATCAGGTCGGTGACCATGCCGCGGGTGTCCGGCCAGTACTTCAGCGCCCAGCGCGGGACCATGCCGCCCTGGCTGAACCCGACGACGGAGATCCGTCCGCCGGCCTCGTCGTGCATGGTGCGGATCGCGTGGACGACGTGCTCGGCCGCGACCTGGATGTCCCCGGTCGCGTGCGCGGGCAGCTGCACGAGGCAGTGGGCCCGGCCCTCCTGCGCGAAGGCGCGGGCGTAGTTCCAGTCGAAGTTGACGTCGGGGTCCAGCGTCGTCCCCGGCACCAGCAGGACCGGGGTGCCCGCGGAGCCGGCGAGGTCGCCGTGGCAGGTGAGGCTCTCGTCCAGGCCGGGCGCGGTGAGCGCGGGCCCGGGGTCGGGGTCGCGCTCCGGGGAGGCCGCCGCCACCCCCGCGACGCCGGTCAGGCAGGCCGCGGTGACGGCCAGCGCGAGCAGGGTGGACCTCGTCGTCCGTGCCATGTCGTCCCCCGTTGTCGATCTTCTCGATCGGTGAACGAGGGCGGCGGCCTGCGGTGACGCGTTCTCGTCGGTCCGACGACGAACGGGTGCGCCTCCGGCGGACGGGCCGGAGCCCGGACGACGGCCGGCGAGGCGGCCGCCGCGGCGTCCCGGAAGAGCGGCGCGTCGCCCGCGGCGGGAGCCACGCCCCGCCCGGCGAGGCCGGCCCGCTGACCGTCGCAGCGGACCGGCCCGCCGGGGTCACGCCAGGTGCTTCCCGGAGATCGCGCGGGCGATGACGAGCTGCTGGATCTGCTCGGTGCCCTCGAAGATGTCGTAGATCTTCGAGTCGCGGTGCATCCGCTCCACCGGGTGCTCGCGCGAGTAGCCCGCACCGCCGAGGATCTGGATGGCGCGCTCGGTGGTCCACACCGCGACCCGGCCGGCCTTGAGCTTGGACATCGACCCCTCGCCCGCGGTGAACGGGACGTTGTTGCGGCCCATCCACGCGGCCCGGTGCACGAGCAGCCGGGCGGCGTCGATCTCGGTCTTCATGTCCGCGAGCATGAACGAGATCGACTGGTTCTCGATGATCGGACGGCCGAAGGCGACGCGGTCCTTGGCGTACTCCAGCGCGTACTCGTAGGCGGCGCGGGCGATGCCGATCGCCTGCGAGCCGACCGTCGGGCGGGACAGCTCGAAGGTCTGCATCGCGGCCGAGCCCTTCGACCTCTCCCCCGACCGGGCGCGGGCGAGCCGCTCGTCGAGCTTCTCCTTGCCGCCGAGCAGGCAGGAGCCGGGGAGCTTCACGTCGTCGAGGAAGACGTCCGCGGTGTGCGACGCGCGCAGACCCATCTTCTTGATCTTGCGGGTGGACTCCAGGCCGGGGGTGTTCGGCGGGACGACGAACGCGGCCTGGCCCTTGCTGCCCAGGTCTGCGTCGACGACGGCCTGCACCACGTGGATGTTCGCGATGCCGCCGTTGGTGGCCCAGGCCTTCTGGCCGGTGAGGGTCCACTCGTCCTTCGCCTCGTCGTAGACGGCGCGGGTACGCATCGCCGAGACGTCCGAGCCGGCCTCGGGCTCGGACGAGCAGAACGCGCCGACCTGCGGCTCGGAGGCGTCGCCGTAGCACTGCGGGATGAACTCGACCATCTGCTCGGGCGTGCCGGAGGCGAAGATGCCGGCCACCGCGAGGGTGGTGCCGAAGATCGCCATGCCGATGCCGCCGTCGCCCCAGAAGAGCTCCTCGTTGACCAGCGGCATGGACAGGCCGGTCTCGTCACCCCAGAAGGAGGCGAGGGTCTCGAAGTTGTAGAGCTCGATCTTCGCGGCCTCCTGCAGGATCGGCCACGGGGTCTCCTCGCGCTCGTCCCACTCGGCGGCGGCCGGGCGTACGACGTCGGCGGCGAAGCCGTGCACCCACTCCTGCAGCTCGCGGTGCTCCTCGGACAGTTCGAAGGAAGTCATCTCAGCTCTCCGCTGGTCGGTCGCGGTTCTCGTCAGGCGGACGGGATCTGGAACATCTTCTGCAGGGCGGTCGCGAAGCCGACGTCGCCGGAGACCTTGAGCTTGCGCGTCATGAACAGGGTCACCGGGTTGGCGTTGTTCGTGGCGACCTTGAGGAACTCGGTGCCCGGCATGGTCAGCGCGGTCCGGGCCTCCTCGTCGGTGCCCTCGGTGACGGTGCAGGTCCCGTTCTGCATCACGGTCTGGAAGCTGTCGGTCGTCGAGCCGTCCTTGATGTGCCAGTGCACGACCTGCCGGTTCCCGGAGGCCCCCTTCGACGAGTAGAACTCGCTCATCCGGCCGAAGATCGCCTCCAGGACCGGCCGGCGGACCTCGGAGGACATCACGGTCGCCAGCTGCTGCTTCGACGCGGTCTTGACCAGGCGAGCGAACAGCGACGGGTCGACGTCCTTCGCGTTCCCGTCACGCAGGGCCGTGCCGAGGGTGGAGATCAGCTGCTCGTCGGACAGGGACTTCGGGTCGACGCTGCGACCCAGCTCGTTGATGTCGACCGTGTCGGCCATCGCTCGCTCCACCTCGCCGTGGTTCACACAAGTGTCCGGTACTCGCCGTACCGGCTCGGACGGGGCGTACTTTACGCAGCAGTAGCTAAGCTGTCGAGATGGCACCCCCACCCCGCCGCAGGCTCCCTGCCGCGCAGCGCGAGAAGCAGGTCCTCGACGCGGCGGTGCGCGTGTTCTCCCGGGACGGGTTCCACGACGCGTCGATGGACACCGTCGCCGACGAGGCGGGGCTGTCGAAGCCGATGGTCTACACGCACGGCGGGGGCTCGAAGGAGGAGCTGCTGCGGCGGTGCATCCGCCGCGAGTCCGACCGGCTGCTGGAGTCGGTCTCCGGCGCCGCCGCCGGGGCACCGGCCGACGCCGAGGTGCGCCTGCACCGCGGACTCCGGGCGTTCTTCGCCAGCGTGACCACCCACCGCGACGGCTGGTCGGTGCTCTACCGCCAGGCCCGCACCGGGGCACTCGCGGACGAGGTGCACGCGGCGCGCACCCGCATCGTCGACCGGGTAGCACAGCTGCTGGCCGCCGAGCTGGTCGCCCCCGAGGGGGTCGACCCCGCGACGGTCACCACCCCGATCGCGGCGGCGCTGGCGGGTGCGGCCGAGGGTCTGGCCGACTGGGCCGGCGACGGCGGGGACCCCGACGACCTCGCCTCGACGCTGATGGCGCTGGTGTGGCCGGGGCTGGCCCTGCTGCGCTCGTAGTTCCTTCCGCCGGGAAATCGATCGTCGTGAAATTGATCACCGGGTCACGATCATCACCACAAGAGAGGGAAATCGGACCGTAACCCCGCCGTGTCCGCGCGCAACGGCATTCGCGCGCGTTATTCGCAGAGCAGATGCGAGTCGGATGTCACTCGAAGGGGTGATATCGCGGATCCAATGTCCCAGCAGCTCAGAGGCAAGATCGCTTACTGTCCGGCAGAGCCGGATCGCTACGTGTGACACATCGTCAACGGTTCACCGAGACGGGTGTCGATGACGTCACCCGGTGTCGGCGCGCATTACGGGAGAACGCCGGTTACCTTTTTTCGCAGTACGTCCCCCGAATTCCGGGGCGTGCAGCCGACAGCAGTGAACACATGAAGGGAACGCATTCCATGCGTCAGTCCGTGCGTACTCTGGCCGCCGCCGCCATCGCCGTCCCGATGACCCTCGGTGCGGCCGGGATGGCCTTCGCCGACGACACCGTCGATCAGGGCCAGGCTTCCGAGGCCACCGCATCGTCCGAGCAGGGTGCCGCCACCGAGCAGGGCAACAGCTCGTTCGCCCCGGTCACCCAGGCGAACCCGGCGCTGAACGTGAGCGACGTCCTCGGCCTGAGCGACTTCGCCAACGAGGACTACGACGGCGGTGAGGGGTCCGGACAGCAGATCGTCCAGGACAACTCGATCGACTCCTCGAACGAGCAGGGCAACACGGCCTCCACCGAGCAGGCCCAGAAGACCGTCGTCGAGCAGATCGCCGGCCTCGCGGGCTGATCCGCCGTCGTCCCCGGCCGCCGGGCACAACCCACCCGCTCCGGCGCCTACCGCCCGTGCCGGCCCCTACGACCGGGTCGGCCGGGACCCTTCCCCGAGAGGATCGTTCCCCATGCGCAAGTCCTTCCGCATCGCCGCCGCCGCGGCGCTCGCCGTCCCCATGACCATCGGTGCGGCCGGCATGGCCTTCGCCGACCACGAGCGCGGCAACCGCAGCGAGACCAGCACCCAGGAGACCGCGGGTTCGGCCACCGGCACCCAGTCGTCGGAGAGCACCCAGGGCAACGCCAACGGCGCCCCGGTGACCCAGGCGAACCCGGCGGCGAACGTCGACGGCATCGCCTCGCTGAGCGACTTCGCGAACGAGGACGTCCGCGGCGGCTCCGGCCAGGAGATCGTGCAGGACAACTCGATCGACTCGTCGAACGAGCAGGGCAACAAGGCCTCCTCCGAGCAGGCCCAGAAGACCGTCCTGGACCAGGTCGCCGACCAGTCCTGAGACACCCGAGGTCCGGGGGCACAGCCCGGCTTCTCCGGCGAACGGGCCGGTCCGCGGACGGGCGGGCCGGCCCGTTCGTGTGTCCGGGGCGCGCCTGCCGGCCGGGTGGTGGCGCTCAGCCCTCCGTCGCCGGACGGGTGACCAGGCGCCGGGTGCGGTCCGGCAGCCGGTCGACGATGCGGCCGATCCGCTCGGTGGTGCCCTGCAGCGGCGCGAGCGCGTCCGCCAGCACCCCGATCTGCCGGTCGAGCGCGTCGATCCGGGCCGCGACCGACCGCAGGTCCGGGGCGACGGCGGTCAACTGGCTCGCGGCCTGCGCGAGGTTGACGTCCAGCGCCGCCAGCCGCGGGGTCCCCTCCGCGTCGGCGTCCGCGACGGCCGCGGCGATCCGCCGGACGGCGCCCTGGTCGCCGGTGGCGGCGGCCAGCGTCGCAAGGTCCTCGCGCACGGTGGCGAGCACCCGCAGCGGCTCCACCGCGCCCGCGAGGGCGGCGAGGTCGCCGGGGGTGCGGGCCAGCTCCTCCAGCGGTCCGACCGCCTGGGCGAGCCGCGCGAGGTCGGCCCGGGTCGCGGCCAGCTCGTGCACCGCGGGCACGGCACCGGTCAGGCTCTCCAGGTGCTCGCGGGCCGAGGCCAGCTCCCGCAGCGGCTCGACGGCGCCGGCGAGCTGCGCCAGGTCGGCGCGGGTGGCGGCGAGCTCCTGGAGCGGGGCGACGGCGTCGGCGAGGCGCTGCAGCGAGGTGACCGCCCCCGCCAGCGCAGCCAGGTCGCCCGCGGCGGGGGCCAGCTCGCGCAGCGGCGCCGCGGCACCGGCCAGCTCGTGCAGGTCGTCCCGGACCGCGGCCAGCTCGGACAAGGGACCGACGGCCGCGCCGAGCTCCCGCAGCGACTCCACGGCGCCCGCCAGCTCCGACAGCGGACCCACGGCGGTGCTGAGCTCGCGCAGCGGCTCGACCGCCGTGCCCAGCTCGGTCAGCGGACCGACGGCGGTGGCGAGCTCCCGCAGCGCCTCGACCGCGCCGGCGAGTTCCGACAACGGACCCACGGCCGCGGCCAGCTCCCGCAGCGCCTCGACGGCCCCCGCCAGCTCCTGCAGCGAGGCCACCGCCCCGCCCAGCTCCCGCAGCGGCCCGACCGCGGCGGCGAGCTCGTGCAGGTCGCCCCGCACCGCGGCCAGCTCCCGCAGGTCCTCCCGCATCCCCGCCAGCTCGTGCAGGTCCCCGCGCACCGCAGCCAGCTCGTGCAGGTCCTCCCGGACCCCGGCCAGCTCGTGCAGGTCCTCGCGCACGCCGGCCAGCTGGTGCAGGTCCTCGCGCAGCCCGGCGAGCTGGTGCAGGTCGTCGCGGGCACCGGCCAGCTCGCGCAGTGGTCCGGCGGCCCCGGCCAGCTCGACCACGGCCGCGGTCAGCCGGTCGATCCGCTCGACGGTCACCGGGTCGTCCCACAGCGTCACGACCCGGCCGAGCACGTCGTCGAGCACCGGGGCGAGGCCGGTCAGGGCGGCGTCGACACCGGCGATGCGCCGCGGCAGCGCGGCGACGTCGGCCGCGACCGACGGCATCGCCTCGACCGCGCGCGGGGCATCGGCCAGCCAGCCGGGCAGCCGGCGGCCGATCTCCACGGCCGCGCCGACCGTGCCGAGGGCGGCGCCGATCAGGGTCCCGGTGACGCCCGCGGGCGACCAGGAGCTCGGGAGGGGCTGCTTCGCCATCGGTCTCCTCCGGGGCTCACGGGAACGTGCTCGGTCAGCTTCGCAGATCCGGCGGCCCGGTGTACCGCTCGGTAGCTCCCTCAGTACGACGCGTCGTCCACCCGGGCCGCCGCGTCGCCGCCGGCGTCGCGGGCCGCGGCGTCGTCGAGGATCGTGGCCGTACCGCTGGTGCCGAAGCGGGTGACACCCGCGGCGTGGAAGGCCAGCACGGTGTAGAGGTCCCGGACCCCACCGGAGGCCTTGACCTGGACCTGCGGTCCGACGGTGGCGCGCATGAGCGCGAGCTGCTCGGGCGTGGCACCGCCGCCGGCGAAGCCGGTGGAGGTCTTCACGAACGCCGCGCCCGCCGACTCGGCGGCCCGGCAGCCGGCGACCACGTCGTCGTCGGACAGCAGCGCGGTCTCCAGGATCACCTTCACGACGCGGCCGTCGGCGGCCCCGACGACGGCGGCGATGTCGGCCTCGACGTCGTCGGTCAGGCCGCTCCGCAGCCGGCCGACGTTCAGCACCATGTCCAGCTCGGCGGCGCCGTCGGCGATCGCCTGCCGCGCCTCGGCGACCTTGGCCGCGGTGCTGGTCGTGCCGTGCGGGAAGCCGATCACGGTGCCGACGGCGACGCCGGTCCCCGCGAGCCGGGCGGCGGCGTGCGCGACGTCGGACGGGCGTACGCACACGCTGAAGATGCGGTAGCGGGCGGCGAGGTCGAGCTGGGCGTCGACCTCGGTGCGGGTCAGCTCTGGCTTGAGGATCGCGTGGTCGATCATCCCGGCGATCGCGGCGGCGGAGAGGGTCGTAGCGCTCACGGTGGTCCTTCGGGTCCCGGCGGGAGGATCGCCCCCGCGGGTGGTCGGCGGTCGGGTGCGAAGGCTACGCGCCCGGGGCGCCGCCGATCAGCACATGCGGTGACGGCCACCCGCTGCAATGCTGCTCGGACGTACCGGTGATCCCGGTGGCCGAAGGGGGTTCCCGACCATGGCGGACGACGACCGCTCCGTGCCGGATGCCACGCAGGCCGCCGCTCCCGGGCCGACGCTGCGCTTCGAGCAGTCCAGCCACCCGGCGGGCGCCACCGTGCTGCACGCGATCGGCTCCATCGACGACGACACCTCCCCCGACCTGTGGGTCGAGATGGGCATCTGGTCCGAGGCGGGTCCCGAACTCATCCTCGACCTGACCGGCGTGGACTTCCTGGGGACGGCGGGGCTGAACTCGCTGCTCCAGTCGCGCGACATGCTGGGCGCCGAGGGCAAACGGCTCCGGGTGTACTGCGGTTCGAGCCGTCCCGCCCGACGCGCACTCCAGGTGACCGGCGCGATGGACCTGTTCGACGTCGTCGACCGGATCCCCGAGGAACCGGCCTCGTCGCGGAACATGCTGTTCGGCGTACCGGACCCGGACGTCCGCCTGGACGGTCAGCGCCGCTCGAACGACGGGTAGCCCGCGGCGGCCTCGTCGTCGCAGGCGCGTAGTACGCCCGCGACCCCGCCGGGCACCGCGTAGGGCGCGACCGGCTCCGCCGCGCACGACAGCGCCTCGATCGTCGACAGGCCGTCGGCGTCGAGGGCGCCGATCGCCCGGTCGACCCACTCGACCTGCCCCTGCAGGCAGGCCGCGTCGTTGCCGTACCCGAGGGTCGGCGCCAGCGGCGCGAACAGGTTCGGGAAGCCGGGGTGCGCCATCCCGAACAGGCCCGGCCCGGTGCCCAGCCGCCGCCCGTCGCGGCCGACGACGTCGATCCCGGCCCGGGTCGCGCCCGTGTCGAACCCGGTGGCCAGCACGATCGCGTCCAGCCCGACGACGGTCCCGTCGGCCAGCCCGACCCCCTCCGGCCGGATCCGCGTGACCGGGTTCCGGGCGACGGGGAGCACCTCGACGTCGTCGCGGTGGAAGGACTCCAGCCACCCCTGGTCGGTCGCGACGGGCCGCAGGCCGTAGTCGTCGCCCTCCGGGACCAGCGCCGCCGCGAGGCGGTCGTCGCCCAGCCGCGCCCGCATCCGGTCCCGGACGACGGCGGCCGCCGCGGCCCGCAGTGCCGGGTCGGACGCGAGTCCGGCGAGCCGGGCCGGGTGCAGCGCCAGCGGGTCCTCGTCGTGGACCGTCCCCAGACTGTGGAGTCCTCTGTGGACAGACGGGTGTCCGGTGCCGGACGGTGTGGACCGAACCGCCTCGCGCATCGCGGGCAACCGGTCGCGGTAGGCCGCGCGCTCCGGCCAGCCGAACATCGGGTTGGCCGCGGGCAGCACGAACCGCGGGGTCCGGGCCAGGACGGTGAGCCGGCCGACCCGCCCGGCCAGGGCCGGGACCAGCTGGACCGCGCTCGGCCCGCAGCCGACGACGCCGACCCGCAGCCCGTCGAGCCGGGGTCCCCCGGCCGGCCACGCTCCGGTGTGGACGACCGGCCCGGTGAAGTCCGACCGGCCGGGGACGGCGTCGGTGCGGGGCGCGGTGAACGACCCCGTGCAGCGGACCAGGAACCGCGCGGACAGCTCGTCGTCGCCGGTGCGGATCCGCCAGCGGCCGCCGTCCCAGCGGGCGGCGGTGACCGGTGTGGACAGTCGCAGGTCGCGGTGCAGGTCGAGCCGGTCGACGACGAACCGCAGCCAGCGCAGCACCTCGTAGCCGGCCGGGAAGCGCTCGCTCCACCCCCAGTCGCGGTACAGCTCGTCGGAGAACAGGTACTGGTAGGCGGCACCCTCGGTGTCGATGCGGGCACCCGGGAAACGCTGGTGGTGCCACACCCCGCCGGGTTCGGGCGCGGCGTCGACGCAGGTCACCCGCAGACCGCGCCGGCGCAGCAGGTGCAGCGCGTACAGACCCGCGACCCCCGCGCCGACGACCACGACGTCGTGCTCGTCCTCCACCGGCCCAGCGTGGCCGATCCGGGACGTCGCCGGACCGACCTGTCTCAGATCGACACGCGGCGCCCGGTGGGCGAGGCTGGGTCCGTGGTGTCCGGCGGGATGCGGTAGCGGCGGTGGAGGCGGTCCTCCTCGGGGTCGGCGGTCTCGTACTGCTGCTCGTCGGCGCCGAGCTGCTCGTCCGGTCCGGCAGCAGGCTCGCCACCCGGCTGGGCCTGTCCCCGATGGTCATCGGGCTGACGGTCGTCTCGGTCGGCACGAGCCTGCCCGAGCTCGCGATCGGCATCGACGCGGCACGCTCGGGCAGCCCGGGCATCGCCACCGGCAACATCGTCGGCACCAACCTGGCGAACCTGCTGCTCGTGCTCGGTCTGGGCGCGCTGCTGCGACCGGTCGCGTTCGACCGGCGCACGCTGCGCTTCGACCTGCCCGCGATGGTCGCCGCCGCGCTGCTGCTGTTCGTCCTGTCGCGCGACGGGTCGATCGGCCCGGCCGGCGGGGTCGTGCTGCTCCTCGCCGCCGTCGGCTACGTCGTGCTGGTGCTGCGCACCTCCCCGCGCGAGGACGTCACCGCCGAGGCCGACGCCGGCGACGGGCGCGGCGGCCCGCCGGTGCAGCTGCTGGTGCTGGTGGTCTCGCTGGCGCTGGTCGTGCTCGGCGCGGAGTGGCTGGTCGACGGCGCGGTGCAGGGGGCGCTGGTGCTCGGCGTCGACGAGGCGGTGATCGGGCTGACGGTCGTCGCGCTCGGTACGTCGGCGCCCGAGCTGGTGACGATGCTGGTCGCCGTCGCACGGCGGGAGACCGGGCTCGCCGTCGGGAACCTGGTCGGGTCCAGCGTCCTGAACATCGCGCTCGTGCTGGGGGCGACGGTGCTCGCCGCACCCGGCGCGACGATCGCGGTCCCGCCGGACGTCGTCGACGCCGACCTGGTGCTGCTGGTCGTCGCGACCCTGGGGACGGGGCTGGCGATGCGGACCGGCTCCCGGCTGTCGCGGCCCGAGGGCGGACTGCTGGTGCTGGGCTATGCGGCCTATCTGACCTGGTTGGTCCTCACGCGGGTGTGAGCGGGTGTCGCACACTGGGCGCATGACCGCATCCGACGACGCATGGTCCTGGCCCGACGCGACGACCGCGGCGCGCGACCTCGCCGCGCACCTGGAGGACGCCGCCCGCGCCCTGCGCGACGGCCGCGCGGAGGTCCGCCGGTCCGCGACCGGCACAGCCTCCGACGGTCGCCGGCAGCTGGAGGTCGACCTGACCTGGCGCGAGGACGCGTCCTAGGGGGTCAGCGCGCGGCGAGCTCGGCCCACACCCGCTTGCCGCGGCCCCGGGGGTCACAGCCCCAGGACTGCGCGACGGCGTCGACGAGCTGCAGGCCGCGCCCACGCGCCGCCCGCAGGTCGATCGGCTGGAGCAGCGGGCCGCCCGCCCCCTCGTCGTCGACCTCGATCCGCAGGGCGTCCCGGCCCCGGACCAGGGTCAGGCGGAACGCGGTACGGGCGTGGTCGACGACGTTCGCGACGAGCTCCTCGATGACCAGCATCGCGTCGGCGAGGGTGCCGGGAGCGAGGTCCCAGCCGACGAGGACGCGTTCCGCGGAACGCCGCGTCTCCCGGCCGACCCCGGCGTGCGGGACGTGCTCGGTGACGACCCGGTCGACGTCGCCGGTGCCGGGCTCCTCGACCTGCACGACGACCACCCCGGCGTCGTCGCTGAGGTGACCGCCGCAGTGCGCGAGGGCGGCGTCGGTGAGGGCGCGCGCGATCGTGTCGGCGTCGGCGCCCGGGTCGAGCGAGGCCAGCGTGCGCCGGGCGCCCTCCTCCCCCAGCTGCTCCCAGTGCCCGCGCACGTGCGCCTCGGTGATGCCGTCGGTGTAGAGCACCAGGCTGTCGCCCGCGGCGAGGGTGACAGCCTCGTCGGCCACCATCGGGGTGGTGCCGATGCCGAGGACCAGCCCGCCGCCGCCGTGGAACTCCGCGGTGCCGTCGGCCCGTCGCACGAGGGCGGGCGGGTGACCGGCCGAGGCGAGGTCGGCATGCCAGGTGTCGGAGGGCCCGCGGCGCAGCGACGCGAGCGCGGCGGTGACGAAGCTGGTGCGGCCGTCGAACCAGACGTGCAGGACGTCGTTGACGGTGCGCAGCACGGCGGCCGGGTCGTTCTCGAAGTGCGCGGCGGTGCGGGTGGCCGAGCGGGCCAGCGCGGTCGTCCGGGCGGCGCCGGCGCCCTTGCCCTGGACGTCGCCGATCACCACGGCGACGCCGTCCGGGGTGGGGACGGCGTCGTAGAAGTCGCCCATGACCTCCACGCCGGAGCCGCCGGGCAGGAAGCGGGCCGCGATGTCGACCCCGGGCAGCCGCGGGGGCTGCGCGGGCAGCAGCGACTCCTGCAGCGTCCGGGCCAGCGTCTCGATCTCGGCGGCGTCGCGGGCGGCGGCGACCGCCTGCCGCTCGGTCTCGCGCAGGGCCAGACGCAGCGCGATCTCGCCCTCGACGGCGTCGGCCAGGGTGCGGATCGTCTCGCGGTGCAGCGGGGTCCAGTCACGGACGACCACGTCCATCGCGCAGAGGTTGCCCACGACCTGGCCCGCGGGGTCGCGCACCGGCACGCCGAGCCAGGCGGCCGCACCGAAGTCGGTCATCAGCGAGAGGTCGCGCAGCCGTGGGTCGGCCCGCACGTCACCGGCGCAGATCTCGCCGCCCGACTCGATGACGACCTTGCACCCGCTGTCCTCGACGGGCGCCGACCAGACGCCGTCCGGCCCGACGATCTGCGCGGGCTCGGGCGTGCCCTTGAGGAAGGTCCGGACCTCGTCGACGACGGTCAGCATGACCGCCGGGGTGCCGAGGACCACCGAGACCAGCCGGGTCAGGCGGTTGAACGCCTCGTCCGGCCCGGTGTCGAGCAGCTGGGTGGCCCGGACCGCGGCCAGCCGTGCCGGCGACGTCAGCGGCGACGGTGCCGCGACCGCAACGGGATCCGACACCAGGCTCATTCGCATGATCCTTGCACCGCTGCGCGCCGGCGTCCTGTCGGTGTGCCTCGGAGGCCGGGTGATCGTCAATTGTGACGATGCGGTTCAGCCCGCCGATCCGGTGTGGAGACGGGCGGCACACCGGGTCAGGTGGTCCCGTTCGGCCGTGGAGGACGCCAGTGCCGCGGCCTCGGCATAGAGACGCGCGGCCGTGGCCCGCTCCCCCGCCCGCTCGTGCAGGTGGGCGCTGACCGCGGTCCAGCGGGGCAGCGCCGGGTCGAGATCGGCGAGGGCCGCCAGCCCGGCCCGTGGCCCGTCGGCCTCCCCGACGGCGACCGCCCGGTTCAGCCGGGCGACCGGGCTGCCGGTGAGCCGGACCAGCTCGTCGTACCACTCGACGATCTGGGGCCAGTCGGTCTCCCCGGCGGCCGGCGCGTCGGCGTGCAGGGCGGCGACGGCCGCCTGGGCCTGGAACTCCCCCAGCCGGTCGCGGGCCAGCGCGGCCTGCAGCACCGCCACCCCCTCGGTGATCAGGGCGATGTCCCAGCGGCCGCGGTCCTGCTCGGCCAGCGGCACCAGCTCGCCTGCCGGGCCGGTGCGGGCGGCGCGTCGGGCGTGGTGCAGCAGCATCAGCGCGAGCAGGCCCGCGACCTCGGGATGGTCGACCGACGCCGCGAGGCGCCGGGTCAGCCGGATCGCCTCGGCGGCGAGGTCGACGTCGCCGGAGTAGCCCTCGTTGAACACCAGGTAGAGCACCCGCAGGACGGTCGCGACGTCGCCGGGGCGGTCGAACCGCTCCCCCGCGACGGTGCGTTTGGCGCGGCTGATCCGCTGCGCCATCGTCGCCTCGGGCACCAGGTAGGCCGCGGCGATCTGCCGGGTGGTGAGCCCGCCGACCGCGCGCAGGGTGAGCGCGACCGCCGACGACGGCGACAGCGACGGGTGCGCGCACAGGAAGTACAGCTCGAGCGCGTCGTCGCGGTCCGGCGCCGGGCCGGGCGCCGGCTCGGCCTCGGCCCGTTCCTCCCGGCCACGACGCGCGGTCTCCGACCGGGTGGCGTCGAGGAAGCGGCGCCAGGCCACCGTCACGAGCCAGCCCTTCGGGTCCCGCGGCGGGTCCGCGGGCCAGGTCCGCAGGGCCTCGACGAGCGCGTCCTGCACGGCGTCCTCGGCCGCCGCGAAGTCCGCACCGCGGCGGCCGAGGATCCCCAGTACCTCCGGGACGAGGCCGCGCAGCAGCGCGGCGTCGGCGCCGGCCACCTCGCCGCTCACTCCGTGACGGTCGGCGGGGCCTCGAGGAACGGGCGCAGCTCGATCCACTCGTGGATCGGCTCCCCACCGGCGCCGGGGGCCGCCGACAGCCCACCGGTCAGCTCGACGGCCCGCTCGTAGCTGTCGACGTCGACGATCATCCAGCCGGCGACGAGGTCCTTGGTCTCCGCGAACGGACCGTCGGTGACCGGCGGGCGGCCCTCGCCGTCGTAGCGGACGAAGGTGCCCTCCGGCGCCAGCGCCTGGGCGTCGACGAACTCGCCGGTCTCCTTCAGGGACTCGGCGAAGTCCTGCATGAAGCGGATGTGCGCGGTGACCTCCTCGGGAGCCCAGCGGTCCATCGGGACGTCGTTCTTCGGGGCCGGGGCGCCGCGGTAGTGCTTGAGCAGCAGGTACTTGGCCATGGTGGGTCTCCTCGGTGCTCGTCGCGGCCCATCCTGGCCGCGTTCACCCCGGGGACGGAACCGGACGCGCGTTCTCGACATGTCCGCTCGATTTTTCTCCTACCCGTCAGTAAGTTCCGCACATGATCAGAGCGACGTCCGTCCGCACCGTGTCCGCGACGCCCGAGACGGTGTGGTCGGTGCTGTCCGACCACGAGGGCATGTCGGCGTGGGCGCCGGGCCTGAAGGTGGCCGTGACGCGGGCCGGGACGCCGGAGCCCAACGGTGTCGGCACCGTCCGCAAGGTCGGCATCGGCTCGCCCGGTCCGATCGTCGAGGAGGTCACCGCGTTCGAGCCGGGGCGACGCCTCGGGTACCGCGCGCTGGCCGGTGTGCCGCTGAAGAACTACCGCGGCGAGGTCACGCTGCGCCCGGTCGGCACCGGTACCGAGATCACCTACGCGGTCGAGGCCGACAAGCGGCTGCCGGCGGGCGAGGCGCTGCTCGCGAAGGGACTGTCGAAGGTGCTGCTGTCCGGCCTCGTCCGCGGGGTCGGCGCCGGTCCGCGCTGACCGGCCGTCCTGCCCGGGTCAGGTCTCGTCCGGCCGCGGGCCGACCGGCTCGCCGTGGCGGTACCAGGCGGCGGACGGTGCCCCGATGACCGAGAGCAGCTGCAGCTTCTCGTGGGTCTCGCTGCCCGGGACGGCGGTGTAGACCAGCAGCAGGTGGGACTGGTCGGGGTCGAGCAGCGTCTGGCAGTGCAGCTCCAGTGGGCCGACCTCGGGGTGGAGGAGGCGTTTGACGTCGTCGGTCCGGACGCCGACCTCGTGGGAGTCCCACAGCGCGCGGAACTCCTCGTTCTCCGGGTACAGGAGATCGGCGAGGTGGGCCGCGCGGGACCCCGGCCCGCGCCGGGCCGCGACCGCCCGCAGGCTCGAGACGTAGCGGCGCGACAGGAACGCGTGGTCCTCCTGCGGGTGGAGCAGACGGGCGCCGGGGTCGGTGAACCAGCGGTAGCCGATGCTCCGCGACGGGCCGGTGAACCCGGTGGTGTCGCCGGTCAACGCGACCCCCAGTGAGGTCTGGCGCAGCGTCTCGCCGAGCTCGGTGACGATCTCGGCGGGTGTGTCGACGAGGCGGTCGAGGATGCGCAGCAGGCCGGGACCGATGTGGTCGCTGGTCGCGCCCCGGGCCGGCGGATGCTGCCCGGCGAGGCGGAACAGGTGGTCGCGCTCGTCGAGCGAGAGGTGCAGCCCCTGGGCGATCGCGGCGATCATCTGCTCCGACGGCCGCGGGCCACGCTCCCGTTCGAGGCGCGCGTAGTAGTCGGTCGACATGTGGCACAGCGCCGCGGCCTCCTCGCGGCGCAGTCCGCTGGTACGACGGCGCCGCCCCCGCGGCAGCCCCACGTCCTCCGGTTGCAGTACCTCACGGCGCCGCCGCAGGAACTGGGCCAGACCCACCCGGTCGATCATCCGTACCGCCTCTCGGTCGCCTCCGTCCGTTCCTACCGGGACACACGGCGCGGAGCCACGGACCGTCGATCCGCCCCACCCGGTCGGGGCCGCACGGCCCAAGGGTGGATCGGGAGGCCGTGGTTGCGGGCCGGCGGTGGGGCGAACGTGGTCGGCACACGGCCACCGACCCGAGGAGCCCAGCGTGCCGAACGAACTCTTCCCGCTCGACCCGACCACCACCGTGCCGCCGGGCCGCCCGGAGGAGCACCGCACCGGCGAGCCGGCCCGGGCCGCGGGTGCCGCCACGCTCTCCGCGGCGATGCGGACCAGCCTGGACCGCTCCGGCGGCGCCGTCGGGATCCTCCTCGCCGCCGCGCCCGCGGTCGCCTTCGTGGCGGCCGACGCGGCGGGCGGGCTGACCTGGGCGTTCATCGCGCTCGCCGTCGCCGCGCCGGTGACGTTCGGGGTGCGCCTGGCCCGCCGGGAGTCGCTGCGGGCCGCCGTCGTCGGTCTGGCGGTGGCCGGCGTGTGCGCCGCCGCCGCCGCGTTCTCCGGCGAGGCCCGGGCGTTCTTCCTGCTCCCCACCCTGATCCCGGCCGCACTCGGCGTGCTGTTCCTCGGCTCGGTCCTCGTCCGCCGCCCGGTGACCGGGGCCCTGTTCAACCGGCTGGTCGGCGGCCCCGAGGACTGGCGTGGGCACCCCCGGCTGATGCGCGTCTACACCGTCAGCACGCTGGCCGGCGTCGTGCTCCACGCGCTCAACCTCACCCTGCGCGCCGTGGCCTACCTCGCGGACCGGCCCGCCGTCCTGGCCGCGCTCGGCGTCGCCGCCGTACCGGCCTTCGCCGTACTCGCCGCGGGCACCCTCGTCGCCGCCCGCCGCGCGATCGGTCCCCACGTCGCCACCGCCGCCTGACCACCGCCCGACCTCGAGCACCGCACCCACCAGGGAGACAGCATGTCCCGCACCCGCGACATCACCATCGGCGACCTCACCGGTCGGCTCGCCGTCGTCACCGGCGCCAGCGACGGCATCGGGCTCGGTATCGCCACCCGGCTCGCCGCCGCAGGAGCCGAGATCGTGCTGCCCGTCCGCAACCGGCGCAAGGGCGAGGCGGCGGTCGACGCGATCCGCACCCGCACCCCCGGCGCGACCGTGTCCCTGCGCGAGCTGGACCTGTCGTCGCTGGACTCCGTCGCCGCGCTCGGCGTCATGCTGCGGGGCGAGGGCCGCCCGATCCACATCCTGGTCAACAACGCCGGCGTCATGACCCCGCCCCGGCGGGCGACGACCGTCGACGGCTTCGAGCTGCAGTTCGGCACCAACCACCTCGGTCACGTGGCCCTCGTCGCGCACCTGCTCCCGCTGCTGCGCGCCGGCCGGGCACGGGTGACCTCCCAGCTCAGCGTCGCCGCCCGCCGCGGCCGGATCGCCTGGGACGACCTCCAGGCGCAGGTCGGCTACGGCAACGGCATGGCCGCCTACGCCCGGTCGAAGATCGCGTTCGGGCTGTTCGCCCTCGAGCTCGACCGCCGCAGCCGCGCCGGGCGCTGGGGCATCACCAGCAACGTGTCCCACCCCGGGATCGCCCCGACCAGCCTGCTCGCCGCGCGCGCCGAGGTCGGTCGCGAGCAGCCCGCGCGGGGACGACGGGTGATCGGCGCGCTCTCGGCCCGCGGCATCCTCGTCGGGACCGCGCAGAGCGCCGGGCTGCCCGCGCTGTACGCCGCGACCTCCCCGGACGCACACGGTGGGCGGTTCTACGGGCCCGACGGTTTCGGGGGTCTGGGCGGTGCGCCCACCGAGCTGGGCCTCTACCGGCCCCTGCGCGGCACCGACGACGCCGAGCGCATCTGGCGCGTCTCGCAGGAGCTCACCGGGGTCTCGTTCGACGGTGGGGACACCGTCGCGACCGAGGACACGGTCGTCCTGCACCGCGACGCCCGGTGAGCACGGGGGTCGGGCCCCGGCGGCGGGCCGCCACCACTCCTCGACGCCGCGACCGACCTCGCCCTCCCACTCGTCAGCACCGTCCCGGGTGCTCGGCTCGCTGCCGGGGTGCCGGAGCGCGCATGGATCGGCCGCGAACGGGCACGACACAGGACATGAGCAACCACGAACGCCGACGGGGCCTGGACGAGGTCATCGACCCGGAGGAGGGCGCGACGCCCGACCACCGTGAGCACGCCAAGGCTCCGCACCCGCCGGACGACGAGGAGCTGGAGCGCCGCGCGCAGCGCGAGCGGGAGCAGACGGGTGCCGGCGGCCCGCTGCGCGAGGACGGCTGAGCAGGCCGGACGACGGGTGGGTCGGTCGGCTCGCGGAGTCGGTCGGCCCGTCCGCGCCACGGCCCGCAGCCACCGGCACGGGGCCTGCGCCGGAGCGGCGTGTTCCACGTGGAACAGCTGGGCACCCGGGAGAACCGCAGGTGGTGGGTGGTCGCCCACCGGGACACCGCCACGACTGCGTCACAGTGGCGGTCGGGCCGTCCGGCGGGTCGCCCCGACCACGGACACCGGCGAGAAGTGCGTATCAGCTGGTGGAGACAAGGGGAATCGAACCCCTAACCCCCGCCTTGCAAAGGCGGTGCTCTGCCAATTGAGCTATGTCCCCTGGTGGGTCCCGATCACGGTACCCCGGGAAGCGGAGTCAGCGGGTGGTGGCCTCGTGCCACAGGTCGTCGGACCCGACGCCGCGGAAGCGGGACCAGCCGAAGTACGCAGCACCGGCGGCGACGGCCAGCACGAACAGCTTCTTCATCGGAGGTCTCCTCGCGAGTGACTGTCGGAGGGGGAAGGTGTGGGCCTAGCTGGATTTGAACCAGCGACCTCATCGTTATCAGCGATGCGCTCTAACCAACTGAGCTATAGGCCCGTGCAACAGGAGAAACACTACCGCACGGGGTCGGGTGGGTTACGAGGGGGTCCCCCTCCACCCGGCCCCGTGCGGGGTGCGAGACGACGCTCCGGTCAGTCCCGCTCGGAGAGCGTGACCTCGATGCCGCCGACCAGGTCGGCGGCCACGTTGTAGACGAACGCGACCACGGTGATGGCCACCGCGAACAGCAGGCTGTTCACCGCGCCGACGACGGCGGCGAGCCCGAAGACCCGTCCGACGCTGATCAGCGAGCCCCCGGTCTCCTGCTGCGAGGTGACCAGGTCGGCGTAGGTGCCGTTGAGCCGGTCCCAGACGCCCATGCCGCCGAGCACGCCGTAGAGGACGCCCGCGGCGACCATCCACACCAGCCATAGCACGACGGCCAGCGCCAGGGCCATCTTCAGCACCGACCACGGGTCGAGCCGCTTGAGCTGCAGCAGCGCCTGGCGCGGGGGCCGGTTGCGGACCGAGGCGCGCGGCGTGTCCGCCGGGGCCGTGCCGTTCTCGCGCTGCTCCGGGTCGCGGACGGCGGTCGTCGCGCCGGCCGCACCGGCGCCGGGGGCGGTCATGAACGCGGTCGGGGCCTCGCTCAGCAGCGAGTCCGCGACCGAGCCGCCGTCGCGGTCGTCGTGGGTGTCGGGCACCCGGCGCCACGGGGGCGGCGAGGCCGCGGCCGGGTCGGCCGCGGGCTCGGCGTCGTCGCGCGGGCCGGGGACGTGGTCGGCCGGGGCCGCCGTCGTCGACGGGTCGTGGTCGGCGTCGGTGGCGACGGTGCGGGCCTCGTCCTGCGACGGGGTGCGGTCGTCGGTGCTCACGAGTGGGAGCTCTCCTCGCTGGTCGTCGCTCGGTACTGCCCCGGTCCCACGGCGTGTGCCGGGTGGCCGGCCCCGCGGGGCCGGCCACCCGACGTGCACTACGCCTGCTGGCCCGGGTCCTCCTCGGTCTCCTCCGCGTTGCGGGCGACGGCCAGCAGCGTGGAGCTCTCGCCCAGGTTCATCAGGCGGACTCCCTTCGTCTGCCGGCCGGCCTTCCGCACCTCGCGGGCGGAGGTCCGGATGACCCCGCCGGTGGAGGTGATCGCGTACAGCTCGTCGTCGATACCGACGATGAGCGCACCGACCAGCGTGCCACGCCGACGGTCGTACTGGAGGGTCAACACTCCCTTCCCGCCACGGCCCTGAACGGGGTAGTCCTCGATCGGGGTGCGCTTCGCGTAGCCACCGGTGGTGGCGACGAGCAGGTAGGTGTCGGAACGGATCACGCCGAGGGCCAGCAGCTTGTCGCCCTCGTTGAACCGCATCCCCAGCACACCGGAGGTGGCGCGGCCCATCGGGCGCAGCGCGTCGTCGGACGCGGTGAACCGGATGGACTGGCCCTCGGCGGACACGAGGAGCAGATCGTCATCACCCGAACAGAGGACGGCGCCGACCAGCTCGTCGTCGTCGCGCAGGTTGATGCCGATGAGGCCGCCGGCCCGGTTGGAGTCGAAGTCGGTCAGGCGCGACTTCTTCACCAGGCCGTTGCGGGTGGCCAGGACCAGGTACGGCCGCGCCGAGTAGTCCTTGATCTGCATGACCTGGGCGATCTCCTCCTCCGGCTGCAGGGCCAGGAGGTTCGCCAGGTGCTGGCCGCGCGCGGTGCGGTTGGCCTCGGGCAGCTCGTAGGCCTTGAGCCGGTAGACCCGCCCGCGGTTGGTGAAGAACAGCATCCAGTCGTGCGTGGAGCACACGAAGAAGTGGTTGACGATGTCGTCCTGCTTCAGCTGCGCCCCCTGCACGCCCTTCCCGCCGCGCTTCTGGGCGCGGTACAGGTCGGTCTTCGTGCGCTTGGCGTAGCCGGTGCGGGTGATCGTGACGACGACGTCCTCGACCGCGATCAGGTCCTCGTCGGTGACGTCGCCGTCGTAGCCGACGATCCGGGTGCGGCGGTCGTCGCCGTGGGCCTCGACCAGCTCGGCGAGCTCGTCGCGGACGATCTGCCGCTGGCGCTCCGGACGGGCCAGGATGTCCTGGTAGTCCGCGATCTCGCGCTCGATCTCGGCGAGCTCGTCGATGATCTTCTGGCGCTCCAGCGCGGCGAGGCGACGCAGCTGCATGTCCAGGATGGCCTGGGCCTGGATGTCGTCGACGTCGAGCAGGTCGATCAGGCCGGCCCGGGCGACGTCGACCGTGGCCGACGCCCGGATCAGGGCGATGACCTCGTCGAGCGCGTCCAGCGCCTTGACCAGACCACGCAGGATGTGGGCCCGCTCCTCGGCCTTGCGGAGCCGGTAGCGGGTCCGCCGGACGATGACCTCGATCTGGTGCCGGACGTAGTGCCGGATCATCTGGTCGAGGCGCAGCGTGCGCGGGACGCCGTCGACGATCGACAGCATGTTCACACCGAAGCTGTGCTGCAGCTGGGTGTGCTTGTACAGGTTGTTCAGGACGACCTTGGCGACGGCGTCGCGCTTGAGCGTGACGACGATCCGCATGCCGATGCGGTCCGAGGACTCGTCGACGATCTCGGAGATCCCGGCGATCTTGCCGTCGCGGACCATGCCCGCGATCGACTCGATCAGGTTGTCCGGGTTGACCATGTAGGGCAGCTCGGTGACCACCAGGGTGGTGCGGCCCTTGGCGTCCTCCTCGACCTCGACGACGGCCCGCATCCGGACCGAGCCGCGCCCGGTCCGGTAGGCGGACTCGATGCCGTCGCGCCCGACGATGAGGCCGTGGGTCGGGAAGTCCGGCCCCTTGATGCGCTCCATGACCGCTTCGAGCAGCTCGTCGTCGGTGGCGTCGGGGTTCTCCAGGCACCAGGCGACGCCGGCGCCGACCTCGCGCAGGTTGTGCGGCGGGATGTTCGTCGCCATGCCGACCGCGATGCCGGAGCTGCCGTTGATGAGCAGGTTAGGCACCCGCGACGGCAGGACGACCGGTTCCTGGGTCTTGCCGTCGTAGTTGTCCAGGTAGTCGACGGTCTCCTCGTCGATGTCCTGGAGCATCGCCATCGCCAGCGGCGAGAGCCGGCACTCGGTGTACCGCATGGCCGCGGCCGGGTCGTTGCCGCGCGAGCCGAAGTTGCCCTGCCCCTGGATCAGCGGGTAGCGCATCGACCAGGGCTGGGCCAGCCGCACGAGGGCGTCGTAGATCGCCGAGTCGCCGTGCGGGTGGTAGTTGCCCATGACGTCGCCGACGACGCGGGCGCACTTGACCGGGGCGCGGTCGGGCCGGAAGCCGTTCTCCCCCATCGAGTAGAGGACGCGGCGGTGGACCGGCTTGAGACCGTCCTCCACCAGCGGCAGCGCCCGCCCGACGATCACGCTCATCGCGTAGTCGATGTACGAGCGCTGCATCTCCTGCTGGATGTCGACCGGTTCGACCCGGCCCCCACCCTCTCCGCCGCCTGCCGCGGGGGCGGCGGGGTCGATCGTGTCCGTCACGAAGTCTCCTCGTGCGTGTTCATACGTGCGTCTGGATCAGATGTGTGGATCAGACGTCCAGGAAGCGCACGTCCTTGGCGTTGCGGGTGATGAAGGACCGGCGGGATTCGACGTCCTCACCCATCAGCACCGAGAACAGCTCGTCGGCGGTGGCGGCGTCGTCCAGGCTCACCTGCAGCAGCAGCCGGTTCGTCGGGTCCATCGTGGTCTCCCACAGCTCCTTGGCGTCCATCTCGCCGAGACCCTTGTAGCGCTGCACGCCCTGGTCCTTGGGGAGCTTCTTGCCCGCGGCCCGGCCGGCCTCGATCAGGCCGTCGCGCTCGCGGTCGGAGTAGGCGTACTCCGGCTCGGCCCCGCGACCGGACCACTTGAGCTTGTACAGCGGCGGCTGCGCCAGGAACACGTGCCCGTTCTCGATCAGCGGGCGCATGAAGCGGAACAGCAGCGTGAGCAGGAGCGTCCGGATGTGCTGGCCGTCGACGTCGGCGTCGGCCATCAGCACCAGCTTGTGGTACCGCAGCTTGGCCAGATCGAAGTCGTCGTGGATGCCGGTGCCCATCGCGGTGATGATCGACTGGACCTCGGTGTTCTTGAGGACGCGGTCGATCCGGGCCTTCTCGACGTTGATGATCTTGCCGCGGATGGGCAGGATCGCCTGGTGCATCGAGTCGCGGCCGGCCTTCGCCGAGCCGCCCGCGGAGTCACCCTCGACGATGTAGAGCTCGCAGCTCTCCGGGTCGCGCGAGCGGCAGTCCGACAGCTTGCCGGGCAGGCCGCCGATGTCGCCGGCGCTCTTGCGGCGCACGAGCTCGCGGGCACGGCGCGCGGCCAGACGGGCCTGGGCCGAGGAGACCGCCTTGGTGACGATCGTCTTCGCCTCGGTGGGGTTGCGCTCGAACCAGTCGGCGAGCCACTCGTTCGACACGCGCTGGACGAACGACTTGACCTCGGTGTTGCCGAGCTTGGTCTTGGTCTGGCCCTCGAACTGCGGCTCCGAGACCTTGACCGAGACGATCGCGGCGAGGCCCTCGCGGATGTCGTCGCCGGACAGCGCCGGGTCCTTCTCCTTGATGAGCTTCTTGTCGCGCGCGTACTTGTTGACCGTCGCGGTCAGCGCGTGGCGGAATCCCTCCTCGTGGGTGCCGCCCTCGTGCGTGTTGATCGTGTTCGCGAAGGTGTAGACCGACTCGGAGTAGCCCGAGTTCCACTGCATCGCGACCTCGACCTGGTGGCCGGGGCCCTCGCCGGTGTAGCTGACGATCTTGCGGTGGATCGGGTCCTTCGACTTGTTCAGGTGCGCGACGAAGTCCTCCAGCCCGTTCGGGTAGTGGAAGACGTACTCCTTGGGCTTGGCCACGTAGCCCTCGGCGTCGGGCTCGTCGTCCGCGTCGACCTCCGGGACGGGCGCCTCGATCGGGTTGCCGTCGGAGTCCACCGCGTCCGACGACGGGACACCCGCCGGCTTCTCCGGCCGCCGCTCGTCGCGCAGGACCATGGTGAGGCCCTTGTTCAGGAACGTCTGCTCCTGCAGCCGGCGACGGATCGTCTCCAGCGTGTAGCTGGTCGTCTCGAAGATCTTCGGGTCGGCCCAGTAGGTGATCGTGGTGCCGGTGTCGGCCTTCTTCGTGGTGCCGGCCTCGACGAGCTCGCCGGGCACGGCGTACTCGTAGTGCTGGCGCCAGATCTGGCCGTCGCGGCGGACCTCGACGTCGAGCGCGGTGGACAGCGCGTTCACGACCGAGACGCCGACACCGTGCAGACCACCGGACACGGCGTAGGACTTGTCGTCGAACTTGCCGCCGGCGTGCAGGCTGGTGAGGACGACCTCGAGGGTCGGCTTCTTCTCCACCGGGTGCATCTCGACGGGGATGCCGCGGCCGTCGTCCTCGACGCGGATGCCGCCGTCGGACTGCAGGGTCACGACGACCTTCGTGGCGTGACCGGCCATCGCCTCGTCGACCGAGTTGTCCACCACCTCCCAGATCAGGTGGTGCAGGCCCCGCTCACCGGTCGAGCCGATGTACATGCCGGGCCGCTTGCGGACCGCCTCCAGGCCCTTGAGGACCGTGATGGACGACGCGCCGTAGGCGTTGTTCGCTGCCTTGTCGGAAGCCACGGGTAGCTGCTTCTCCTCGCCACGTGAACCGCCCGCGCGACGCGCGCACCACCGGTGCGACGACGACGGAACGGTTCCACCGACCGGGCGCTCTGGTCATGTCTTTGGGGAGCCACCCGGGAAACACCTGTCGATCCTACCCGTCGGGACCGACGGAAAGACGGGAAGGACCCACCCAGAAGCGCCACAGACGGGCGAACGGCGTCCGGTGCGGGATCGGACGTGCCCCTGCGGGGTCGAGCGGACCGGCGGCCGTGTCATCCCGCGCTCACCGCCGACGAGAGGCACCGGGCCGGTGGGGTGCGGCTCCTCACCCGATCCGGCCCTCCGCGGCCCCCGGGGCGACGTGACGCGCCTACACGTGCACCCCGGCGCCCACCACCCGTTCGGCGGCACCCACTCCCCTGCCCGATGCTCCCAGGGGAACTTTCGTGGCTTAGAGCGCTACGAGGGTTCCCCTGGGAGCACGCCGGGGCGGTGACCGGGCGGAGCGGGCGGCAGGGCGCGGATCAGCCGTAGGTGTCGCGGGGGCCGCGGCCGCGGACGTGCCGCGGACCGTGCCGCCAGCTCGGCCCGCTCGGCCCGACGACCCGGATCCGGCGCACGACGTCCGGCCCGACCGCGGCGGCGAGCCGGGTCAGCAGCTGACGCTGCAGGGTCCGCAGCTGGGTGGCCCACGCCGTGGACTCGGCCTGCAGGGTCAGCTCGCCGTCGCGCAGCGAGACCGGTGTGCAGTGGTCGGCGACGTCCGGCCCGACCAGCTGCGGCCACCGGCCGAGGACGGTCGCGTCGGTCAGCCGGTTCGACCAGCCGCGGTCCACCGACACCCGCGACACCAGACGTCCGAACGGCTGCGGGTCCCGGTCGTCGGGCCCCGCCCCCGACCAGCGACGACGACGCCCCCGTCCGGAGACCACGCGCAGCTTGGGCCGGTCGGCCTGCGCCCGCTCCTCGGCCTTGCGGGCCGACGCCTCGCGGGCCGCGCGCAGCGCCTCGCGCGCGAGGTCGGCCCCGCGCAGGTTCGCGCGGTCGCCGGCGAGCAGGTCGCCCTGCTCCCCCGGGACACCGCCGCCCGGGACGTCCCCGCCCGTGACCGCGTCGTGACCGGGACCGGTGTCGCGTCCGTCCCCAGGCACGGCGCCGTCGGTGCCCAGTCCCCGGCGTCCTGTCCTCCGGTTTCCGGTTCCGGAACGGCGTCCGTCCCCCGGTGCTCCTGAGTTATCCACAGTATCCACAGCCTTGTCCCCAGAATGCCGTGACACGTTCGAGACCTGCCGGGGCGATCACGCGGGCACCTCGCCGTCGCGGCTCACCCTCCGGTCGCCGACGGCGAACCGGACCCCGTCGAGCTCCGCGGGCACGTCCTCGGCCACCGCGGCGGTCACCAGGACCTGCTCCGCGTCGGCCACCAGGCCGGCCAGCGCGCGTCGGCGGGCCGAGTCCAGCTCGGCGAAGACGTCGTCCAGCACGAGGACCGGCTCGACGTCGTCGGCGTGCAGCAGGCGGTAGGACGCCAGCCGCAGCGCCAGCGCGAACGCCCAGGACTCGCCGTGGCTGGCGTAGCCCTTCGCCGGTCCCTCGCCCAGGGCGAGGTCCAGCTCGTCGCGGTGCGGGCCGACCAGGCAGACCCCGCGTTCGACCTCCTGGGACCGCACCTCGGCCAGCCGGTCCAGCAGCAGCGACTCCAGGTCCCCGGTCGACGACGGCAGCTCCGCGACCCCCGCCGTCCCGAGGCTGGACCGGTAGTCCAGGCCGATCGGGTCCGACGACGGCGCGATCGCCGCGAACGCCTCGCGGGCGTAGGGCGCCAGCGCGACGACGAGCTCGCGCCGCCCGGCCAGCAGCGCCGCGCCGGTACGGGCGAGATGCCCGTCCCAGACCTCCAGCGTCGCCAGGTCGTCGGGCAGCTCCGGGTCCGCGGCCACCGGCGCCCGGGACCGGCCACGGGCCCCGCGCAGTGCCGGCTTCGCGGACTTCAGCAGGGCCGAGCGCTGGCGCAGGACCTTGTCGTAGTCGGCGCGGACGCCGGCGTAGCGCGGGAACCGCGCGACGAGCAGCTCGTCGAGGAAACGCCGGCGCTCCGACGGGTCGCCCCGCACCAGCGCCAGGTCCTCCGGCGCGAACAGCACGCTGCGCAGGATCCCCAGGACGTCGCGCGGCCGCGAGACCGGTGAGCGGTTGACCCGCGCCCGGTTCTGCTTGCCGTTGTTGATCTCCAGCTCGACGCCGAGCTTCCGGCCGTGGTGGTGCACCTCGCCGCGGACGACGGCCTGCTCGGCCCCGCGCCGGATCAGCGGCGCGTCGGAGGAGACCCGGTGCGAGCCGAGGGTGGCGAGGTAGCCGATCCCCTCGACCAGGTTGGTCTTTCCGACGCCGTTGGACCCGACCAGCACGGTCACGCCGGGGTCGAGCTCCAGCTCGGCCTCCGGCCAGGACCGGAAGTCGGTGACCGAGAACCGCCTGAGGTACACCGCCTGGTCACCCTTCCCGTCCGGCTCGGCGCCGGGTCACTGCTGCGTCGAACCGCCGCCGGACGACGGTCCCGCCTTGTCGCCCGGGGCACCGGCCGGCCCGGACTTCTTCACCGCGTGCCCACCGAACTGCTGGCGCAGCGCGGCGACGGCCTTCATCGCGGGCGACTCGGCCTGCCGGGAGGAGAACCGGGCGAACAGCGCCGCGGAGATGACCGGCAGCGGCACCGCGTGCGCGATGGCCTCCTCGATCGTCCAGCGGCCCTCGCCGGAGTCGTCCACCCAGCCCTCGAGCTGGTCGAGACGGGGGTCCTCCTTCAGCGCGTCGACCAGCAGGTCGAGCAGCCAGGAACGGACGACGGTGCCGCGCGACCAGGCCTGGATCACCCCGGGCACGTCGGTGATCAGCTCGCTGGCCTCCATCAGCTCGAAGCCCTCGGCGTAGGCCTGCATGAGGCCGTACTCGATGCCGTTGTGGACCATCTTCGCGAAGTGGCCCGCGCCCACCGGCCCGGCGTGCGCGAACCCCTCCTCGCGCACGCCCTCGGGACGCAGCGCGTCGAAGATCGGCATGGCGCGCTCGATGTGCTCGGGCTCGCCGCCCGCCATCAGGCCGTAGCCGTTGTCCTTGCCCCAGATCCCGCCGGAGACGCCGCAGTCGACGTAGCCGATGCCGTGCGCGTCGAGCAGCGCGGCGTTGGGCTGGTCGTCGGTGTAGCGGGAGTTGCCGCCGTCGATGACCAGGTCACCGGGATCCAGCGTGGTCGCCAGCGTGGCGACGGTGTTCCGGGTCGGCTCGCCGGAGGGCACCATGACCCACACGACGCGCGGCGCGGCCAGTGCGCCCGCGAGCTCCGCGAGCGAGGCCACGTCGCTGACCTCCGGGCGGGGGTCGTAGCCGACCACCTCGTGCCCGGCGGCCCGCAGCCGCTCCCGCATGTTGCCGCCCATGCGGCCGAGTCCGATCATGCCGATCTGCACGGCAGTGGCCCCCTTCGCGTCCGTGCCGCCGGCATGCCCGCAGGGCACCCGGTGGCCCTCGTCGATCACACCGCGGACGAGTCTTCCCCCTCGCCGGGACACCCGCCCGGCGGGGGGTCAGCCGGGCAGCCGCACCGGCATCAGCAGGTGCAGGTAGCCGGACTTCTCCGGCGACGGCGCCTCGCCGGCGTCGTCGGTGGCGGGCTTGGGCACCGGGCGGACCAGCGCGGGCCGGTTCGGCGTGGTGAACGTCAGCTGGGCGCGGTCGGTGTGCAGCGCGCCGAGGGCGTCGAGCAGGTAGCCCGGGTTGAACGCGATCGTCAGCGGGCTGCCGTCGAGCGCGCAGGGCAGCTCCTCCTCGGCGGACCCGACGTCGTCGCCGCCGGCGGCCAGGCGCAGCCCGTCCTCGCCGAACTCCATCCGGATCTGGGCGACCCGGTCCGCGACGAGCGAGACACGCTTGATCGCCTCGACCAGCAGCGCCACGTCGATCTCGACCGCGGTGGTGTGCTCGGCCGGGATCAGCTGGCGGAAGCGGGGGAACTCGGCGTCGAGCAGCCGGCTGGTGGAGCGGCGGCCGCCACCGGTGAGCCCGAGCATCCCGTCCCCGGCCGACAGCGCGATCTCCACGGTGCCGGACCCGGCGAGGGTCTTGGCGACCTCGGCCAGGGTCTTGGCCGGGATCAGCACCGCGGTCGAGATCGAGGCGTCCTCCGGGGACCACTCGAGCTCGCGGACGGCGAGCCGGAACCGGTCGGTGGCCGCGAGCGTCAGCTGCGAGCCCTCGATCTCGAGCCGGATACCGGTCAGCATCGGCAGCGTGTCGTCCCGCCCGGACGCGACGGCGACCTGGGCGACGGCGGCGGCGAGCGCGTCGGCGGCGACCGACCCGGCGCGCTGCGGCATGTCGGGCAGCTGCGGGTAGTCCTCGACCGGCATCGTCGGGAGGCTGAACCGGGAGTTGCCGCAGTTGATCGTGGCGCGGGAGCCGTCGACGGTCAGGTCGACCGGCTTGGACGGGAGCGCGCGGGTGATGTCGGCCAGCAGCCGACCGGAGACGAGCGTGCGGCCCGGCTCCCCGACCGTCGCGTCGAGCTCGACGCGCGCCGAGGTCTCGTAGTCGAAGCCGGAGACGGTCAGCTTCTCGCCGGACTCGCCGTCGGACTGGATGAGGACCCCGCCGAGCACGGGCACCGGCGGACGAGCCGGGAGGCTGCGCGCCACCCAGGCGGCCGCGTCCGCGAGGACGTCGCGTTCGACCCGGAACTTCATCTGGAGACCTTCCCCGGTAGCGCCCGGCTCGGACCACGGCGCGGAGCCGGGTCGTCGACGGGACGGCGGTGCGGCGGCGGGCCGGTTCGTCCTCCGGGTCCGGCCGGCGCCGTGGCCCGGAGGGGCTGCGGAGCGGAGTGGCCGGAACGGGATCGGAAGCCGGGGTTCGCCGGGACGCTCACGGTAGAGCCTCGCCCCGACAGTTTCCACGCCACCCCGGTGCCCGTTCGGTGTCCCCGTCCGTGACCCCGTCCGGGGGTCGGTCCACACAGGTGTTCTTGGGAAGAAGAGATAGAGAGAGACAAACCGTCGTAGTACTAAGTCCTGTGCACAGTGTGGATGGAGCGCATCCCCGCTGGTCAGCAGGCCGCGTCGGCTGGGGATGCGGCGGTGGGGGCACCCGTTGACAGGTCGGTGGAGCGGTGGACCGACGGCGTCGACCCCCATCCGTCCCCGGTTCATCCCGGGTTCACCACAGAGTTGTCCACGGATCCCGGGCGATCCGTCCACGGGGCTGCGACGATCCATCCACAGAGTTGTCCCCAGATGTGGGTGGAAACGTGGTGGATCGTGGACCCAGGGTGATGGCGGGCACACGCCGTTCGGCACTCCCGCGTTGCACGATGAACCCACAGACGTCCCACCCGTCACAGGATTGTCGACGGAGCGTGACCGGCGAATGAGCGCAAGCGATCACCGGGACGAGTGGTGAAGCGCCGAGTGCTCACTACCGGACGACGAACGGGAGTGGTGGGACCGACACGCGGGTGACGCCATGCCGGACCCGATCGGCACCACGCCGGACGGTCCCGGCGTCCCGGGCGTCCGCGGCAGCGGGGGGTGCCGATCACCCGGGGACGGCCCGCAACGCGCCGCAGCGGCGATCTGGGGGCCGTGGCCCCTGTGGGTTGCACGGGATCGGTCCCGGTGCGCGCGGTGACCGCCGGGAACGCGTCCTGCCTGGTCACGGTGGGGCCTGCCGGAGCTGTGGAGAAGCGGTGCGACCGGTGGACAACCCGCCTCGGCGGACCACCGGCGAAGGTCAGTGCCGGGCGCGCAGCTTGATCCGCGCGGTCAGCTCCTGCACCTGTTCGAAGGTCTTCCGCCGGAGCGAGATCTCGTTGCGGATCTTCTTGTCGGCGTGCATGACGGTCGTGTGGTCCCGGCCGCCGAAGGTCTGCCCGATGCGCGGCAGCGACAGGTCGGTCAGCTCGCGGCACAGGTACATGGCGATCTGGCGGGCCTGGGCGAGCGCCTTCGTCTTGCCGGGCCCGGACAGCTCGTCGAGCGTGAGGCCGAAGAACTCGGCGGTGACCGCCATGATCGTCGGCGCGGTGATCTCCGAGGCCGCGGAGTCCGGGATCAGGTCGCGCAGCACGATCTCGGCGAGCTGGGTGTCGACGGCCTGACGGTTCAGCGACGCGAACGCCGTGACCCGGATCAGCGCGCCCTCGAGCTCGCGGATGTTGCGCTCGATCCGCTCCGCGATGAACTCCAGGACCTCACCGGGGACGGCGAGCCGGTCCTGCGCGGCCTTCTTCCGCAGGATCGCGATCCGCGTCTCCAGCTCGGGCGGCTGGATGTCGGTGATCAGACCCCACTCGAACCGCGTGCGCATCCTGTCCTCGAGGGTCTCGAGGCGCTTGGGCGGCCGGTCGGAGGAGACGACGATCTGCTTGTTCGCGTTGTGGAGGGTGTTGAAGGTGTGGAAGAACTCCTCCTGCGTCCCCTCCTTGCCCTCCAGGAACTGGATGTCGTCGACCAGCAGCACGTCGACGTCCCGGTAGCGGCGCTGGAAGGCGACCTTGCGGTCGTCGCGCAGGGAGTTGATGAAGTCGTTCGTGAACTCCTCGGTACTGACGTACCGGACCCGCATCCCGGGGAACAGCCGCTGGGCGTAGTGCCCGACGGCGTGCAGCAGGTGGGTCTTGCCCAGCCCGGACTCGCCCCAGATGAACAGCGGGTTGTACGCCCGCGCCGGCGCCTCGGCCACCGCGACCGCGGCGGCGTGGCTGAACCGGTTCGAGGCACCGATGACGAAGGTGTCGAAGGTGTAGCGCTCGTTGAGCCGGGTCTGCGACCGCGGCGCGACCGGGTCGCCCGCCTGCGGCGCGGTGTAGGCCGGCCACGAGGTCTGGCCCTCGCGCGAGCCCGGCTCCGGGCGCCCGGTGGGCTGCGGCGCCCACCCCCCGGACGACGACGGCGCCGGCTCGGCCGACCAGCCGCGGTCGATGCCCGATGGGCCGGCGTCGTCGCGGCGGGCCCCGTCGGCGAAGCCGTTGCCGTACCCGCCGTCGACGCCCGCCTGCGGCCCGGTGTCCGGGCCGGCGCCGTCGGCGGGGGCGTGCTCGCGCGCGGGGCGGTCGTGTGCGGGACGGGCGTCGTGGTCCCCGTCGGCCGACGCGGCCGGGTCGTCGCCGGCCCGGTCACCGGTGCCGGTGTCGCGGACGCTGTCCCCCGCGGTGACGCCGCGGTGCATGCCGAACCCGGGCGGGTCGGGGACCTCGGTGCCGCCGGACGCCGCGGAGGCGTCGACGACGACGGCGAGGTTGACCGCCACACCGAGGTGGCGGCCGAGGGCGTCGCTGATCGGCCTGCGCAGGATCCGCTCGATGGCGTCCTTCGCGAACTCGCTCGGCGCGGCGAGCAGTGCGGTGCCGTCGAGCAGGCCGAGGGGACGGGTCAGGCGCAGGAACGCGCGCTGCTGCGGGGAGAGGGCGGGTGTGCCGGACTCGGCCGACGCGCCGGAGAGATCGGCGATGACCCGGTTCCAGACCGCGCCGAGATCGCCCGGCTGGTCGGTCAT